>NZ_JBBOSN010000002.1:0-478666 GCF_038005125.1 Paenibacillus sp. FSL K6-2862 | reverse complement strand
ACATTTGCACCTCATGTCCTCGTTGTTGCTGAAGCGAACAGCTCTGTAACTTACGTTGACAACTATGTTTCCGGCGAACTGTCCGCACCTGTTTTCCATAACGGTGTCGTGGAAGTCTTCGTAAAATCCGGTGCAAAAGTACGTTTCGCGTCTGTTCATCAGCTATCTACGAATGTTACTGATGTTTCCTTCCGCCGTGCAGTGGTTGAGAACGATGGAACAATCGAGTGGATCGTTGGTGAAATGAACAACGGCGATACAGCCAGCAATACGATGTCCGTGCTGAAAGGCAATGGCTCCAGCTCGGATTCGAAAGTCATCGCTGTTGGTTCCGGATCCCAAAAAATCAACTACACTACAGAAGCTCGTCACTTCGGCAAAAACACGCCGAGCCAGATGATTACTCGCGCAGTTATGCGTGAAGAAGCTTCTGCCATCATCAACGGAATCACGAAAATTGAGAAAGGTGCAACCAAAGCGGACGGTCAGCAAACAGAGAAAGTACTGATGCTGAGCCCGAAAGCACGCGGAGATGCCAACCCAATTCTTCTGATCGACGAGGACGATGTTACAGCAGGTCACGCGGCTTCCGTAGGTCAAGTCAATGCTGAACAGATCCATTACTTGATGTCTCGCGGGATTAACCGTACGGATGCTGAACGTCTGATTATTTACGGCTTCCTGGCTCCGGTGGTGGCGGATATTCCTCTGGAGGCACTGCGTACCCAATTGCAGTCCCTTATTGAACGGAAACTGGGACAATGAACCCATCCATCCGCGAGCAGTTCCCGATCCTCCACCAGGAAATTAACGGACACCCACTCGTATATTTAGATAACGCAGCGACATCCCAGAAGCCGCTGGCCGTTATCAATGCGATTAAGCATTATTATGAATTTGAGAACTCCAATGTGCATCGCGGTGTGCATACACTTGGAAGCCGGGCAACGGATGCCTATGAAGGTGCACGCGAGAAGGTTGCCAAGTTTATCAACGCACGTCGTACACAGGAGATCATTTTCACCCGTGG
The DNA here is from genome assembly GCF_038005125.1 of Paenibacillus sp. FSL K6-2862. NCBI lineage: Bacteria > Bacillati > Bacillota > Bacilli > Caryophanales > Paenibacillaceae > Paenibacillus > Paenibacillus sp. FSL K6-2862. The sequence continues at coordinate 477,636 of NZ_JBBOSN010000002.1, read as the reverse complement.
GACAACAACAGCCCTCAATTTGGTGGCTTCGTCCTACGGCCGGTCTGTCTGCAAAGAAGGCGACGAGATCGTTATCACACCGATGGAACATCACAGCAACCTAATTCCTTGGCAGCAGGTAGCCAAGGAGACAGGTGCAACATTGAAATACATTCCGCTTCAGCCCGATGGCAATATCGATTTGGCAGATGTGGAGAAGACGATTACGAACAAAACAAAAATTGTAGCAATCGCATATGTATCCAATGTCATGGGTGTCATTCATCCGGTAAAACAAATTGCTGAAATTGCACACCGCAATGGCGCTGTCATTGTTGTAGATGGCGCACAGAGCACTCCGCATATGAAGGTGGACGTACAGGATCTCGACTGTGATTTCTATGCATTGTCTGGTCACAAAATGTGCGGACCAACCGGAATCGGTGCACTTTACGGCAAAAAGGCGCTGCTGGAGTCCATGGAACCGGTTGAGTTCGGCGGTGAAATGATTGATGAGGTTGGTCTCTATGAATCCAATTGGAAAGAGCTTCCTTGGAAATTCGAAGGCGGAACCCCTATTATCGCAGGTGCGGTAGGTCTGGGTGCAGCCATCGATTTTCTGGAGCAGATTAGCATGGATGAGATTGCCCATCATGAAAGTGTATTGGCAGCTTATGCAACAGAACGTATGGCAGAGATTGACGGGCTGACCATCTATGGTCCAGCGAAGCGTCATGTTGGTGTGGTCACCTTCAACCTGGGGGACGTACATCCACATGATGTGGCAACTGTATTGGATGCGAGTGGTGTAGCCATTCGTGCCGGACACCACTGCTGCCAGCCGCTTATGCGCTGGCTGCAAGTCAGCTCAACAGCTCGTGCCAGCTTCTATCTATATAATAATGAACAAGATGTGGACCGGCTTGTCAGCGCCTTAATTCAGACAAAGGAGTATTTTGGCGATGCAACTTGATGATCTGTACCGGCGTGTCATAATGGACCACTACAAAAACCCGCGTAATCGCGGAACATTTGATAATGACGCTGCCACGGTGAATTTGAACAATCCTACGTGCGGCGACCGGATTTCATTGCAGCTTTACTGAAAGACGGAATCGTCCAGGAAGCCAAGTATACGGGAGAAGGCTGTTCCATCAGCATGTCGTCGGCGTCCATGATGACCGATGCTGTCAAAGGCAAATCGATGGAACAGGCACTCGATCTGGCTGACCGTTTTTCCTCACTGATGAAAGGGGAAGAAGTCGATTTCGACGATTATGAAGATCTCGAAGCCCTATCCGGTGTGAACAAGTTCCCTGCACGCATCAAATGTGCCACTCTGGCCTGGAATGCATTACGCAAAGGGATTGACGAAGAGGACAATGTACAATAACGATAGGGAGGTAGAGCAAGATGGCTAAAAAAGCACCAGAAATGGAAGAGTATAAATATGGTTTTCGCGATGAGCACAAATCCATCTTTCAAACCGGTAAAGGTCTGACTGCAGAAGTCGTTACCGAAATTTCCCGGATTAAAAACGAACCGGAGTGGATGCTCGAGTTCCGCTTGAAAGCTCTGAAACAGTTCGAGAAAATGCCAATGCCAAAATGGGGCGGAGATCTCGATGAGCTGGATTTCAACGATATCCAGTACTATGTTCGTCCTTCTGAAAAACAAGGTAAAACATGGGAAGAGGTTCCTTCCGAAATCAAGGAAACCTTTGATAAACTGGGTATTCCTGAAGCAGAACAAAAGTTCCTTGCAGGTGTATCCGCTCAGTACGAATCTGAGGTTGTATACCACAACATGCAAAAAGAACTAGAAGACCAAGGCGTAATCTTCATGGATACCGATACGGCTCTTAGAGAGCACCCGGAAATCCTTCGTGAATACTTCGCTACAGTAATTCCGCCAGCGGACAACAAATTTTCAGCACTGAACAGTGCCGTATGGTCTGGAGGAAGCTTCATCTACGTGCCTAAGGGCGTTAAATGTGAAGTGCCTCTGCAAGCCTATTTCCGGATTAACTCCGAGAATATGGGACAATTCGAGCGTACGCTTATCATTGCTGACGAAGACAGCTTCGTTCACTATGTTGAGGGCTGTACAGCTCCAATTTACAGCACGAACTCACTCCACAGTGCCGTGGTTGAGATCATCTGTAAGAAAAATGCCCGTGTTCGTTACACTACGATTCAAAACTGGGCACCCAACATCTACAACCTGGTAACCAAACGTGCAGTTGCTGAAGAGAATGCAACAATGGAATGGGTTGATGGTAACATCGGATCCAAACTGACAATGAAATATCCAGCTGTTGTATTGAAAGGCCGTGGAGCAAAAGGTTCCGTACTTTCCATCGCTGTAGCTGGTAAAAATCAGCATCAGGATGCAGGTGCGAAAATGATCCACTTGGCTCCAGACACGACTTCAACGATTGTATCCAAGTCCATCAGTAAGCATGGTGGTAAAGTAACCTACCGTGGTCTGGCTTCCTTTGGTCGTCAGGCGGAAGGTGCCAAAGCTAATGTCAAATGTGACACACTCATTTTGGATAACGACTCCACATCCGATACGATTCCTTACAATGAAATCTTGAATAATAACATTGTACTCGAGCATGAGGCTACGGTATCCAAAGTATCCGAGGACCAACTCTTCTATCTGATGAGCCGTGGTCTGACCGAAGCTGAAGCTACGCAAATGATTGTTATGGGCTTTATTGAACCGTTCACTAAGGAATTGCCGATGGAATATGCGGTAGAAATGAACAGATTGATCAAGTTCGAAATGGAAGGCAGTATTGGGTGAGTAGTTAATAATCTAGTCCAGTTGGATATTTCGCTAAGAAAGCGCCGACACGAAGTTAAATGCCGGAAGACATTGCGGAAGTCGTAGGGCTTTTCGATATAAAATTTATATAAAGCCGGTTAAAACCGGCTTTTTTGTAATACTGATATACATGAGAGCCTGATAGTTTTCTGATTATGTTAAGCAGAAGCGATATATTAAGAGTTGAACCGATCAAGATGATTGTTATACTGCTTCGTCAGTTGTATTTAATTTAATTTGTTGCAATACGAGCCGAACAATTGGATATGGCCCGCACAGGAGGTCGTCGTCAATTTGACTTATAAGAGATTTCTTCTTCAATGAATTGTGTTACGCGCCTATTTTGCATGAGCAGGATTCCTTCCGTAAATACTTTTGAGCGGTGTTCCCATCTATCTCTAGCTGGATGACAGCTGATTGATGGAAAGAAGCTGATGTATACCATTACTAGCTGTTTAATTTGACCCTTGGTGGACGAATAAGAGGAACAGGTAAATCGTTTGTAAGTTGTATGTCCTGAGTAGTACATTTCTAAACGATACTTCCCTAGTTGTCTATTAATTAGATTATTTACGACGTAAGAAGTATCGAAAAGCTAGATTGCTCCTAAGTTAGAGCAAATGCAAAACCTTGTTAAACTTGCAAGACTCTTGACAAAAGCTTACACAAAGAATAAATTGTATACATAAATGATTATTTAACTAGTTAACTATACAAAGTAGATAATCATTATGAACATTCAAGAAGGCTGGCGTACACATCAAAATTGATGGCGATGTGCCTGCAATATAAGAGAGTGATTTAGAGAAATGGAAATTGGTTTCTACCTAAGAAAGTGGGAGTTTGATGAAGGACATATTTCAACTGACTACAGTCGAGGAAATCGACACGTTTCTAGAAAATCACGCATTGAGTTTTCTGTACGTTTCTAGTCCCGATTGTAGCACCTGCCATGCTCTGCTACCCAAGCTGGAGGAACTCCTTGCTGACTACCCTCTCATTTCTTTTGGGCACATAGATGCTAGCAAGGTAGAGGCAGTCGCAGAGAAGTTTTTAATCTTAGCAGCACCTATTATGCTTTTAATAATTGAGCGTAAGGAATTTTTGCGAGAAGACAGATTTGTGCGTTTTGGAGATTTGAAAGAAAAGTTGGATCGAATCTACGATCAGTTTGACAGAATTTAATTCACTAGGAGGGACCATGATGGGAGTTTCACACACAACTGACAAAACTTTCGAGAATGATATTCAAAATGGATTGACTTTAGTAGACTTTTGGGCTCCATGGTGCGGACCATGTAGAATGCTCGCTCCGGTACTGGATGAACTGGATCTGGAAATGGGTGACGAAGCTACAATTACTAAACTAAATGTGGATGAGAATCCAATAATCAGTCAGGCATTTAGAGTAATGAGCATTCCGACACTGATCTTGTTCAAAGATGGAAAACCTATAGAATCTTTAACCGGAGTACAATCAAAAAAAGCTCTCAAGAACATGATTAGCAAACATAAGTGAAGAAGCGTCTAGAATTTAGGGTTTTCACTGCAGAGATGCATTAACTAATCGACTTTTTCAGCCTAAATCTCAACGATTGGACTTGCGTCATACCTCTACTTTAGCATCTGTAGAGGCAAGTGAATTTAGGTATCTTAGATGCTCATATGCTTTTGAAAAGGTATAAACGATAAAAGACGCAGAGGGTTGTTAACATATTATTAGGAGGAAGAAAAATGAGCAAAAAAGTTATTATCGTTGGTGGTGTGGCAGGCGGGGCATCTGCTGCCGCACGTTTGCGACGTCTGGATGAAGATGCGCATATAGTAATGTTTGAACGAGACGAGTATATTTCATTTGCTAATTGCGGGCTGCCTTACTATATAGGAGATACAATTCAAGATCGCTCCAAGCTAATTGTACAAACACCCGAAGCAATGACTCAACGCTTCAATCTGGATATTAGAACTCAAAGCGAAGTAGTTTCCATTGATCCGTCTGTCAAAAAGGTAATCATTCAAAGCCAAGAAAGAGGAACATATGAAGAAAGCTATGACGCGCTTGTCCTTTCACCGGGAGCTAAACCCATACGCCCTGCTCTACCAGGAATTGATCATCCGAACATTTATTCCGTACGCAACATTCCTGATACGGATCGAATTAAAGAACAGGTAATCTCCCCAAATACCCGCACTGCCGTAGTGGTTGGCGGAGGGTATATTGGAGTCGAAATGGCAGAGAATCTCAGAATTGCTGGTCTGGGAGTTACTCTTGTTCAAGCTGGGCCACAGTTAATGAATTCCTTTGATCCGGAAATGGCTGGTATGATGACTAAAGAAATGGAAGAGAACGATGTGAGTCTTATCTTCAATGATAAAGTCCTATCGTTTGAAGAGCACGGATCCCAGGTTAGAATCTTACTAGAAAGTGGGAAGACGCTAATTAGTGATATTGTAATCATGGCAGTAGGCGTTGCACCGGAAACCGGTTTCTTGGTAGGCAGTGGAATTAAGCTAGGTGAGCGAGGACATATCCAGGTGAACGAAGCCCTTGAAACCAATTTCGAAGGAATATATGCAGTAGGCGACGCTGTTGAGATTCATGCCAATAGCAGTGGAAAAGCTTCAGCCATTCCTTTGGCTGGACCAGCCAACAAGCAAGGAAGAATAGTGGCTGACCGCATTTCAGGTCTGAATACAACTTACAGATCTTCTCAGGGCACATCTATTATAAAGGTATTTAATTTGACAGGTGCCCAAACTGGATTGAACGAAAAAAAACTGAAAGAGATTGGGACAGCATATCATGTCGTTTATGCTCATCCTAATGCTCATGCAACCTATTATCCAGGTGCAACTCCGATTACGATGAAGCTACTGTTTGATCCACAGGGCAAAATATTAGGGGCTTCCGCCGTTGGCCATACAGGGGTCGACAAACGAATAGACGAAATAGCAACTTTGCTTCATTTTGGAGGTTCTGTTACTGATTTAACCGAGCTTGATCTCGCATACGCACCACCATTCTCTTCTGCCAAGGACCCGGTGAATATGCTCGGCTATGTCGCTGAAAATGTATTGACTGGAAAAACAGATGTGTTCGTTGCGGATAACTTACGGCATCGGAATGAAGAGACCACCATGCTTATAGATGTCAGATCAGAGCATGAACATCAAGATGGACATATCCTTGGTTCAATTAATATTCCAGTGGATGAGTTGAGAATGCGTTTAACCGAACTAGATCCCCAGAAAGAGATTTGGGTATATTGCCAAGTGGGGCTCCGCGGTTATACATCAGCCCGGATCCTTCAACAGCATGGCTTTAAAGTCCGTAACCTGACAGGAGGATATAAGACTTATATGATGAGCAACTTTGAACCAAAAGAGTCAATGAAGACTGACTAATAGAATTCTGATTATGCATTCAGTTTAAAGTAGTCCTTCCAGTCTGCACATTAATGATAGAAGAATCGGAGGAAAATCAAAATGAGTAACGTTCAGTCCATCCTTGCCTTCAACAAAGAATTTGTAGCCGACAAAAAATACGAAGCCTATGTTACGGATAAATTTCCCCAAAAGAAATTGGCTATCGTGACCTGTATGGATACGCGGTTGATTGAACTGCTGCCCAAAGCTATGAATCTGCGTAACGGAGATGTTAAAATTATTAAAAATGCTGGTGCTATCGTATCTCATCCTTTCGGGTCAGTTATGCGAAGCGTTCTAGTTGCAATTTATGAGCTAGGCGCTGAAGAGGTGATGGTGATTGGCCATCTGGGCTGCGGCGTAGCATCGCTTAATGCTGAACGGATGATTAACTCTATGAAGGAACACGGTATTTCTCGAGATGTGCTGAATACAATTGAAAATTCTGGAATTAAACTGAAAGACTGGCTACGAGGTTTTAATTCCGAACGTGAGGGTGTCATTGAGACTGTCGACATCATTAAAAACCATCCTCTTCTGCCTGCTACTGTACCGGTTCACGGCCTAGTTATCGAGTCAAAAACAGGAGAGCTTGAGCTGGTTGTTGACGGAACAATTAGTGATTAATTAGCCAAGCAATTAAAGAAGCCAGGATCCATTCAGCAGAATGGGACTGCACCCTATTTGTGAGACAGGGATCAAAACACCTTATAAGTTAAGCTGCCAGTCGTCGAAAATTAACCGGCGACTGGTTCTTTAGTTTTGTTTGAATCCGAATTGAGTTATAGTAAGTAATATAATCTCGAACGGTCTGCTCAACGATGGCCGTCGTTGTGCAGGTTAAACCTTCGAGGTAGAACGTTTCAGACTTTAGTGTGGAATGAAACGATTCGTATGGGGGCATTATCAGCGGGCGTTCCCTTGCGGGACATGCTCATGGTAATGCCTTTTGATTTTACAGCGTCTTGATACGCCTGAGACGTATATACGCTTCCTTGATCGCTATGCAGTACCGTACCCGATAAGCTTGGAAGTTGATTTAACGTATCCAACACAAAGGCGGTGTCCTGTCTGTCCGCTATACTGTACGCTACAATCTCCCCGTTAAACAAGTCTAAAATGCTCGAGAGGTAGAGGGTTCGCCCACCAAACGGCAGGTACGTAATATCAGTAACGAGTTTTTGCATGGGCATATCCGCTTGAAATTGACGTTGTAACCGATGTTCAGCCACGTACGCAGGTTGTCCTGTTGGCTTCCGTTTCTTTACTTTGACACGACACTATAAATGTTCAGTTTGCATAATACGTTGTACGCGTTTGTGGTTAATTCTCTGTTCCAGCCTCAGCAAAGCTGTAATTTTCCGGTATCCATAACGGAATTTATGTTGGGCACAGAGCTCACGAATTCTCTCCGTGGTTTGATCCTGCTTAGCGCTCTTGAATGCGGCTCTCCAGCGATAGTAAGAAGCACGAGCGATTCCAAGCCACTGACAAGCTTGTGACACACTAACATTTCCACGAATGGCTTCCATCCAGGCGACTACAATCTTCGGCTCCACTTCCTTTCGATCTCCTTGTACTTTTTTAACACATCTAATTGCTGTCTGAGAAACCGATTTTCAGCTTTTACCATCTCAAGTTCTGAAGAGAAATCAGGCCCTTTACCATAGCTGTACTGTTTTCCAACAGGCTGTTCGAGTCGTTTCAACTCACCACTGCGATACCATCTCATCCAGGTTTCAATCTGTGTCTTATTTCGAATGTTGAGCTGCTCCATGATCTCCTTTACGGGAATGCCCGCTAATTTCATTTCAATAGCCTTTTTCTTTGTTTCCAGTGGATAACTAACTCTTGTTGCCAACGAAAAAACACCTCCAAGTTGTCCTCCTTAGGAGTCATTCTCTTGAAGATGTTTTGATTTGTCTCACGTTTCGGGGTCAGTTCCAATGTTGATTCCCGGCTTTTTTAACTTTTTTTATTTTGAACGTTATAAATGTTCCATCGTTGTTATCTTTAACGCTAATTAAAGTGTGCTCCTTCTTACTTATTAATGGGAAAGACAAAGGTTAAATTCAATCCCATGAGTGTTGTCATTAGCGTTATAGCTCATTCACAAATATTATATCCTTGTGTCGTTTTTTATGAATAATGTTTCTGCCAGCAAAATAATGGTCATACGCAAGATACCCCGAAAACATATAGTCAGTGTCCAAAAGCAGAGCTGTATAATCAGCAAAAGAAATCTATCCAATACTTCAATAGGCATGTAAGTAGTAAAGGTAATAAGTGTGAATGAATTAGTTTTGTGCACATACAATGACTTTTTTGGTCTATCCACACATACTCCTCCTTTCTCAATTTCATTATACGAATAATTTGTGTGCTTATTTATCTTATACATTAGGGGATTTTGAAGACGGTTTAAAAATAGGGGGTGGGGGTAAAAAATATTTGACTTATATAGGGTGGGGGGGTATAGTGTTAGAGGGATAACAATTCTGGAAAAAAGAAATACTAATCATAATTCAGCATAGAGGAAGGAAGATTATTTATGAAAAGCAGCATTTTAAAAATCGAAGGTATGAGCTGTCAGCATTGCGTGAGATCAATTGAAGGGGCTTTACATGAAATCGGAGCAAATGGGAAAGTGGATCTTAAGAAAAAATCAGTGGATTTAACATTTGAAGAAAGTCAGGTTTCACTGAAACAGATTAAAGAATCTATTGAGGCACAAGGATACAAGATACAAGTGTTGGAAGTCATTTAAGTCAAATAAATTGCTTACTTCTGCTTTTTACGTTTTATTATAGGATAGAGGGGTATAGTAATTGATAGAGGGATTTTTTCGTATGTAGATTCTCAAACTTATTTTTACAAATTACTTTTTAAAAACGGAGGATGATGAAAGATGAAAAATATCACATTGAAGGTTCAAGGGATGAGCTGTCAACATTGTGTGAATTCTATTGAAAGTGCACTTAAAGAGATGGGTGCAGTCGCGAAAGTGGATCTTCAAAGTGAGTCGGTTAATGTCAAATTTGAAGAAAGTCAAGTTTCACTTGAACGAATTAAAGAGGTTGTAGAAGAACAAGGATACGATATCTTATAAATCATGGTTTTATGTTGAGGGAGTGAGCAGTTATGGAAGAGACAGAGGCTCAAAGTAAACAATCAAGCTTGCAGATCACGGGTATGACTTGTGCAGCTTGTGCAAATCGAATTGAAAAAGGGCTTAGTAAAATGGATGGAGTCACCTCGGCTAATGTAAACTTTGCTCTAGAAAAAGCCAACGTAACGTATGATCCCACAAAGATAGAACGTGGAAATCTGGAGGAAACCATTAAAAAGCTTGGCTATGGTACAGCTTCAGAGGTAGCTCAGTTTAACCTTGAAGGTATGACTTGTGCAGCATGTGCGAACAAGATTGAAAAGGGGTTAAGCAAGCTGCCAGGGGTTACAAGTACTTCGGTCAACTTTGCGATGGAGACTGCCCGAGTTGAATACTCCCCGAGTGAGATATCCATTGAGGAGATGCAAAACAAGGTTAAAAAATTGGGATACAATGCTGTTCTTAAAGAAGAATCACAAAAAACAGCTGATTACCGGAGTAAAGAAATTAGTAATCAAAAACGAAAATTGTTAATCTCGGCTATTCTCTCATTCCCTTTAATTTGGACAATGGTGGCTCATTTCTCATTTACCTCGTGGATTTACATGCCAGATTTTCTAATGAATCCTTGGATTCAACTTATTTTAGCTACCCCGGTACAATTTTATATTGGTAAACAATTTTACGTAGCGGCATATAAGGCTCTTCGTAATGGTAGTGCCAATATGGATGTTTTGGTCTCACTGGGCACTTCGGCAGCTTACTTTTATAGTCTGTATCTGACAATTGACTGGTCGAGAATGAATGATGGAATGCATAATGTACCGTCCCTCTACTTTGAGACAAGTGCAATCCTTATTACCTTAGTAATTATGGGGAAACTTTTCGAAGCGCTAGCAAAAGGAAGGACTTCAGAAGCCATTAAATCTTTAATGGGGCTACAAGCGAAAGCGGCTTTGGTTGTTCGCGAAGGTAAGGAGCTCTCAATTCCAGTTGACGAAGTAATCGTAGGGGACGTTGTCCTGATCCGTCCAGGTGACAAAGTACCAGTGGATGGTGAAGTACTGGAAGGAGTATCCTCAGTTGATGAGTCAATGCTTACGGGTGAAAGTCTTCCTGTAGAGAAGAAAGTCGGAGATGATGTAATCGGAGCGACGATCAATAAAAACGGGATGCTTCGAATTAAAGCCACAAAAGTCGGAAAAGAAACTGCCTTAGCACAAATTATTAAGGTAGTGGAGGAAGCGCAGGGATCCAAAGCGCCGATACAGCGGGTAGCGGATGTGATTTCCGGTATTTTTGTACCTGTTGTGGTGGGCATCTCCGTAATTGCCTTTTTGATATGGTATTTCTTTATTACTCCTGGGGATTTCTCTGGTGCATTGGAGAAGGCAATTGCCATCCTGGTTATTGCATGTCCATGTGCACTCGGACTTGCCACCCCAACTTCAATTATGGCAGGATCGGGACGGGCTGCAGAACTTGGTGTACTGTTTAAGGGTGGAGAGCATTTAGAGCAAACACATAAGGTTGACACAATTATTCTAGACAAAACGGGTACGGTAACGAAGGGAAAGCCAGAATTAACTGATGTTTTGACCCAAATTAACGAATTAGAATTTCTTAGACTCGTTGGTGCTGCAGAGAGAAATTCGGAGCATCCACTAGCGGAAGCCATTGTCGCCGGCATCCAGGCTCGTAAGGTTGAAATACCAGGAACGGATTCATTTGAAGCTATTCCTGGATTCGGAATTAAAGCTGTTGTGGAAGGAAAGCAACTGCTTATAGGGACTCGTAGACTTTTAGAAAATCATGGGGTCGACGCAAGACCAGCCTTTGATTCAATGTCTCTTTTGGAAGAGGCGGGGAAAACAGCTATGCTCGTTTCGATTGATAAACATTATGCAGGAATGGTAGCTGTGGCTGATACGATAAAAGAAACTTCAAAAGCTGCTGTAAGCCGTCTAAAAGCTATGGGGATCCAGGTCATTATGATTACCGGAGATAATGAACGGACGGCCAAAGCGATAGCAGCACAAGTGGGGATTGACCAAGTAAGGGCCGAAGTTCTCCCTGAAGGAAAAGCAGAAGAAGTGAAGAAATTGCAAAAACAAGGCAAAAAAGTGGCTATGGTCGGAGACGGAATCAATGATGCTCCTGCTCTCGCAACTGCCGACATCGGTATGGCCATCGGTACGGGTACAGATGTTGCGATGGAGGCAGCAGATGTTACTCTCATGCGCGGGGATCTCTCTAGTATTCCTGATGCAATTTATATGAGCCGCAAGACGATGAGTAATATTAAGCAAAACTTGTTCTGGGCACTCGGTTATAATACGCTGGGTATCCCTATAGCTGCAATTGGACTGCTGGCTCCTTGGGTAGCAGGAGCTGCGATGGCATTGAGTTCTGTATCGGTAGTTCTCAATGCTCTTAGATTGCAGAGAGTGAAGATAAGAGGATAAAAGGAAATGGCCAAAATCAGGCGGGGATTTACAAGAGGAGGAGATAAATCATGTTTATTTCTACAAGCGTATTTTCAGGTTTGAAATGGGCTAATAAATCTCCGAAGGAGAGTGCACATTCAGAAGGCCAAGGTGGTCACAGCCATCATCACCATACCAATCACCTTGCGGATAGCAATTTTTCAGCATCTTTTTCTTTTCCTGGAGGAACAGTAAAAGAAAATGAAAATGTATTGCTGAATATTCATATTTTCGATTCCAACGGAAATTTAGTAAAGCATTTCAAAATGGGTCATGATAAATTAATGCATCTGATCGTTGTAAGCAAAGACCTTTCCTACTTCAATCATATCCATCCTGATTTCGATGGTGAAGGTAACTTTACTGTCGATATACTGTTCCCATTTGGTGGAGAGTACAAAGTCATTGCAGATTTTGTTCCAGAGGCTGGATCAAGTACTTCAATCAGTCATTGGGTGAAGGTAGAAGGGGAAGTGAATATACATGAGACAGTCCAAGCTGATAAGAGACTTATGAAAGTTGTCGAAGGGAAAGAGGTCGAACTCACTTTAAGCAGTTTGAACGCAGAGGAGGAAGTGACCCTTACGTTCAACTTAACTGATGCCAAAACTAAGGAGAAAATCAGCAATTTGGAACCATATATGGGTACTGTAGGTCATGTTGTTATCCTATCCAAGGATGCTGAGACTTACCTTCATGTTCACCCAACCAACGAAAACGGAACTGGTCCGGAGGCAATTTTTATGACTTCCTTTCCTAAATCAGGTCTATATAAAGTTTGGGGTCAGTTCCAACATCAGGGGAGTGTTATAACTGTTCCTTTTGTAATTAATATCAAGTAGAATTCTTTGTTTCTAGTAAAGGAGCCAATATATATTATGGGTGAAACAGTCAAAATAGCCATCAGTCCTGCGATTCAACTTGGAGGAAGTCTTTTTACTCCTAGCCAGCTTATTATAATAGGTGAAATTATTGGGCAGGATGCAAAGGTTGAAATGACAGGCTTTAAACAGCTATATGCAGAAATCCCCTCTGAACACCGAGATGCAATTAAGCAAGTACTCGAGCAAAATGGACTTGAAGTAAATCCGGCGGGTTTTGTTACAAAAAGCCTGATTGCATGCAATTTTTGTAGAGGATCAGAAGAGGGAGGACTTGAAACTGCAAAAAGCTTAAATAAAGCAATAGCTGGTATAGAAACACCCACACCCTTAAAGATTGGATATGCCGGATGTGCACTAGGTACGAGTGAACCGTTAATTAAGGATATCGGTGTTGTCAAAATGAGAGATAAGTTTGATATTTATGTGGGTGGTGAATCAAAGGGACTTAAAACTTCCTTCGCTAAGTTGCTGCTCTCTGGAGTAGCAGAAGACCAACTCAGTTCTGTTATTACAGCAATTATTAATTTTTATAAAAATAATGCCAAAGGCAAAGAGAAGTTTAGTAAATTTGTAAATCGAATTTCGCTTGATCAGATTCAAATCGTTGCTGGATCTATGTAGACACTTCTCAATAAGAACTTCGAATTTTGTTATGAAACAGTAATATCAATATTTAAGTAGAAAAGCAGCTCACCAAGAAGCTGCTTTTCTACTTAATGAAGTTATTCTCTGAAAGAACTAAATCGATCTAATCAGAAGTGTACTCTGGAAATTTTTCATTTACTTAAGAGCATTATTCTACTGTTCTCAGTACGTGAATGAAATTACAAGTGAGACAATGCAAACATAAGAAATTCTACGCCATCACATGTACAAGAATATGATGAGTTTGAATCTACAAAAATAAACTTGACCTGTAATGCATTACATAATTTAAGATTGTGTTGTACTCGATCACAATATACAGTGGCTATGTCGAATCCTGAGACTGAGTGGGCTAGACTCTAGGTTACTCCTATATTTTTAACATGGGTTCCGACTATAAACCTTATGTCTTTGTTATGTCGATAATTTAATTAGTTAATCAGACTATTGTACTCATAAGTGAAGAGGGAGCATTGGATTATTGTTGTAAAGAGTTGATCAATTTTATATGGGGTGACATGAGTGATTATTTTTGGCATTTTTGTCTGGATATTATTATGTTCCATAATTTTGGTTTCAACATATTATACACTGCCATCGAAAGAAAGAGAGCAAATAACAGTACAGTCATTCAATTCAAAGGACCTATATTCCCACTTATTTCATTGAATGCAGTGGTAAAAACAGTCATGGAGGAGGACACATCTCTTTTATGACCAAAGGATCCACTCTTTTTCAATTATATTCTTGGCAGGCTGTTTCTCATAATGACAGTGTTAGTAGGCGAATTACATGTATAATCCATCGTTTGATATTTCTAATGTCAGTGCTAATATAATATAGAAATTTTGTTCATGAAATGGAGGATTAAATTGATGAGCGATACTACGGACTACAATGCAGGAGTTTCCAATTGGAATGAAAGATATGACAGCAATGATTATGTATATGGCGAGGAAGCAAACCTATTCATACAAAAAGCTTCACATTATATTAAAGAGAAATCCAAACTAGCTGCTTACGCAGAAGGAGAGGGGCGTAATGCTGTTTTCCTTGCCAAACAGGGGCATATTGTTTCGGCCTATGACTACTCACAAGCAGGACTCCGTAAAACGGAGGCACTTGCATCCAAAAAAGGTGTGCAGGTACAGACTATACAGGCAGATTTAATACATGATGAATTGCCTATAGAAACGTACAATGCAGCTGTTATGGTGTTTGGTCATTTTCCACGAAAAGATCAATACAATGTCCTAGAGAAGATTCTACGTTCACTTAAGGATGGTGGAAAGCTTCTGTTGGAAGTTTATGAAGAAGAACAAATTAAGTATGGAACGGGTGGTCCAAAAGATCAGAGCTGGCTATATAATGCAAATGAACTATTGGCTTGGAGTAAGCATTATAGACTTAAACACTTCTTCACTGGAGAAGTAGAACGAATCGAAGGTGTCTTTCATCAAGGCCGTTGCTCGGTAATACAACTGATCTTGGAAAAAGTAGTGGAAGATAACTAATAATAATTGGTTGAATAGAGTGGGTTTTACTAAATTGGCTTCAATAATGACAGGTTGAGAAGCGCACACCATCAGTCTCAAAGCATACATTTGGTAACATTTATAATAGCTAAGTGACAAACTGACCTCGATAATCTACCGAGGTCAGTTTGTCTAATTTACGTTGTGGTTGGCTTTAATACCACAACGATATCCCCTAATCCAGATTCTAAATCTAGTTAAAAACTAAACTATTGTTTACTTGACTCGGATGGCTTTTCGCTTACTTGAAACTTTCGATTTATATAAGCCCTGTCCACTGCAAACCATGCCATATACCATCATGGTCTGCATTTAACGTCACGTGGGAGGCAAGACGTTTCAGCTCCTCTGGAGCGTTACCCATGGCAATACTGCAACCCGCAAATTGAAACATCTCTAAATCGTTGTAGTTATCTCCAAACGCATAAATATCTTTCGGGTTGAGTCCTAACCGGGAAGCCAGTCGGGTTACGCCTTCGGCTTTGGAGCCGCCAGCAGGCAAAACATCCATGGAGAGAGGGTGCCACCGTACAAAGTGCAACTTGTCGAACTGATTACGATACCGTGCTTCTTCCGCAGGAGTGCAGAATAGCATGGTCTGATAGATTGCTCTGCTTTCACAAAATGAAGCATGATGGCTTGGGTGCGCTACGCCAAGTGAATTCAAACAGAGCTCTACATGGGGATGATAATCTTGGCTGCAGCTCATTTGTTTATGATCCAGGAATACTAGAGCATGTTCTTGTTCAGCTGCAAACGCGGATAGTTGGTCCACAGCGTCTGGGTGAATCGGATTACTATGAATCAGGTTTCCTTGATCTACGACGTATTGACCGTTAAAGCAGACATATGTATCGATCTGCAGTTCCTGCCTGACCTGCTCGAGCATAAAAGGAGAACGCCCCGAGGCCAAGGCAACCGTATGACCGGCGGTTTTTAAGGCCATGATGGCTTCCTTCGCAGAAGGCGGAATCCGGTTGTGGCGATCCAGTAGTGTGCCATCGACGTCAAAGAGAATGAGTTTGCTTGTTGAAGTCAACATATCTCGCTCCTTCGCAGCCTAAGGATGATATGTTCAGGCTGACTTGTTCGTTCATGGAGAAGGACAGCGGGGAGATGACCTCCCACTGACCTGCCTCACCTTGAATGTCATAATGAAACTCTTTCCCTTGGAACTGTACATTCACGATTTTACCGCCGATGCCTGGCTGCAGATCTGGTTGCAATTGAAACTGATCAGGTCTGACGGGATAGATGCCGTTCAACTTGAAGTAGTCGGCAACGTTGACCCCGGACCAAGACACATTTTCGCTGCCTTTCGGCTTAAATCGGTTCGCTTCCCAGTGACCGGAGACTAAGTTGGATTTCGATACAAATTTCGCTACAAACTCGGTCTGAGGCCTTAAATAGATATCTTGTGGCGTACCTGCTTGCTCAATCCGACCATCTTTCATGACGATGATGCGGTCAGCCATAGCAAGGGCCTCGCCTTGATCATGTGTAACATAAACGATAGCGGATCTTGTATTGCGATGGACTTGCTGAATTTCCCGTCGCATGTCCATACGCAGCATGGCATCCAAGCTACTAAGCGGTTCATCCATTAGAAGTAATGACGGCTCAGGTGCGATAGCCCGAGCAATCGCGACCCTTTGTTTTTGACCCCCAGATAGTTCATGGGGCATCCGCTCCGCCAAATGAGACAAGCCGGACATGTTCAGGACTTCCTGAATACGGGATTGCTCATTTTTTTTGATATGTGGCGGGGTGGACCTATGTGTTCGGATCGGGAAGCGCACATGTTCAGCTACATTCATGTGGGGCCAGAGTGCGAAAGATTGAAAGATCATGCCAATCCGACGTTTTTCTGGAGGAAGCAGTGTGCCTGCCCCGGCTACAACACTTCCGTCCATCGATACTTCGCCGCTGGTAGGCTGCTCGAATCCTGCCAGGATACGTAGCAGAGTCGTCTTTCCGCAGCCTGATGGTCCAAGGATCGCCACGAATTCTCCATCCTCAATCGTCAAATCAATGGTATGCAGCGCTTGAAAGCTGCCGAAGGATTTGCTTACCTGTTTAATGTGAATGCTCATGATTTCTTCACTCCCTTGCGTGAGGCCCAGCGCTGAACGAGCAACAGAAGGATGCCTCCTACTGCCATGAGTGCAACGATCAGACTGGACAATGCGGTAGAATACAGGGTGTCCCCTGCCTGTTCAAAACTGAAGATCGTTACGCCAATGGTTTGAGAGCCGGAGGAATACAGTAGGGCGGACACGGTAAGTTCGGTCAGCGCGGTCAAAAAGACTAGCATGCCTCCGGTTAACATACTCGGCAACAGCAATGGCAGTAAAACAGCGCTCCATTTGCGCCAAAACCTGGCACCAGAAATCCGAGCAGCCTCTTCCATGGAGGAATCGAGCTGCATGAACGACGTAACACTAGAGCGAATCTGCAAAATCAAGAACCGGCAAATGTACGCAATAAACAAGATCGACATGGAGCCGTAGATACCTGGATTCCAACCGGGGATCGGTTCCATCCAAACTAAGATGATGGAGAGTGCGAAGACGATGCCTGGCAACGTATAGGGAACCGCAGTAGCAATTTCAGCCATTTTGTTGAATGAACTTGGCTTGCGAACCCTCACATAAGCGAATCCTGAGCCGATGACCAAGCAGACCAGCATCGTAACCAGGGACAGCACCAAGCTGTTTTGGACGGATTGCCATACACGCTCGTTTTCAAAAAGGATGTACCGATAATTGTCCGACGTCATATTGGCACGGGTTAGACCTAATCCATAAGCTCTTTTCAAAGACATTGAAATCATCGATGAAAGAGGAACGACAGTGATTAACAGCAAACCTGTCCAAATGACCCACGTCAGCGGTTTGCGCATGCGTCCCAACGCGTATCTCGGTGTAAGGTCGGGTTGCATCGTATCCGTAGCGTGGCTTTTCCGCAAAAGAATCCATTGCAGCAAACTGCCTACTACGGCAACCGCTCCAAGCAGAACGGAGAGGGAGGCACCACGGGCAAAGGCGGATGGTCCGAATCCGATAATTTCCTCATAGATCAGCGTGCTGAGCACCGAAATATTGACTGGCGTGCCTAGAAACGCCGGAATACCGAAGTTATCGAGCGAGGCCAGAAATACCAGTAATCCCCCAGCGGTCAAACCCGGAAGAGCAAGCGGCAGCGTAATTTTACGAAACACTTCAAATCTGCTAGCTCCACCCGCTCTGGCGGCCCACTCCAAGTCACGCGGGATCTTGCGAAGTACATCCAGCGTGAACATGTAAACGAGTGGGAAATGATGAATGCCCATGACGAAAATGATGCCGCCTAAGCTGTACATGCTCCACGGGGCCAGGTCTGGGTGGATCCATTGAAGTAAACCGGCAAGCCAGCCTTGGGATCCAGTAAAAGAAGACCAGGATAAAGTCAGTACATAAGAAGGTAAAATGAAGCAAAGCATGATGCCCATATGTAACGCCGATTTATTTCGAATATCCGTATAGGCAACGACCCAAGCCAGTGCAATGCCAAGCACAAGTGCGAACAGGGTAGATCCTGCAACAATATAAAAGGTATTGCGGATAGTCGACCAAAAGCGCTCTTGCTGCAGCATCTCGCCGTAATGAGCCAGGGTCCAACCGTGTTCACTCTGAAAACTAAGCAAAATCAATTTCAAGAGGGGGTAGACAAAAAAGATAAGTACAGCAGCTCCGCCAAGCAGAGCACCTAAGCGACTCCAGCGAAGCTGTCCAAACCAGGCGGAAAAGGGCTTACGCCCTTTTCGTGCTGCTTGCCACGAGATCGTGTTCGTCTTCGATTTTTCCATATCTAACAGCTCCAATCATTACTCGCCGAATACTTGAATGAATTGTTGCTTGTCTGCTTCACGATCAGCGGCAAGTTTAACCGTGTCACCAGACAAAATTTTCATTTCCGAGACGCTCTTGAGTCCTTCAGGAGGAGCAATACCTTCCCGGATAGGGGAATAACCGATCTCTGCTGACAATTGTTGTCCTTCTTCCGATAAGAGGAAGTCCACAAAGGCTTCGGCAGCGGGTACATTGGCAGCATCTTTCATGATTCCAACTGGCTCAGTGATGATCGGCACGCCTTCTTCTGGATAAGTTAACTCAACCGGGGAGCCTTTGGCCTTTTCACGTGCGACGAGGTAGTCCACAACAACACCGTATGATTTTTCGCCGCTGGCTACAGCTTTCATAACAGCGCCGTTTCCTTTGATAACGGATATGCCATTATCCTTGGTTTGCTGCAGAAAATCCCAACCAAATCCATCTGTGCGGCTGAATATCCCAATGTTGTACGCCGCTGCACCGGAATAGAGTGGGCTTGGCATAATCGATGCGTCTTTGCTGTCCGCTGCTGTCAGTACATTCCACGACGTCGGTGGAGTGGCCACTTTTTGCGTGTTGGTCGCGAGTACAGTAGCCATGACCTTGGTTCCCGCATACATGCCGTCAGGATCAACTAGATCGGCAGGGATTTTGCTTAATTCTGGAGATTTATATGAGAGCAGAAGGTCTTCTTGCTTCAGGTTTTCAAAGGTTACTGCATCGGCGAGCAGTAAGACGTCAGCTTGTGTTTTGCCAGCCTGACGTTCGGCTTGAATTTTAGCGGTGACTTCTTCTGTCCCGGAGCGGAAGACGCTGACATCCACGTCGGGATATTGATCGTTAAAAGCGGAGATTAGCTTCGTAGCGTCCTCTTCAGGCTGAGAGGTATAGAAGGACAACTTCCCTGATACCGTGCTTGAACCGGCGTTGACATTGTTCGTTTCTGAAGCGCCTTGTCCTTGTGTAGAGCAACCGCTAAATACGATCATGCCTGCCAAAACGGGTAGAAGTAATGACTTTTTGAATGGAATCACGAAAGATCTCTCCTTTATATGCCACTTGTGGCCTCTTATATTTAAGTCGATTTATGAAGTGCAACTAATGTGATTGAAATGACTATTTAAGCAGGTAATTGCGAATTGCCATAGCGACGCCATCCTGTTCGTTCGTACCTGTAATGACGTTTGCGATCGCTTTGACATGGGGCTCAGCATTGCCCATTGCAATACCCAATCCAGCCCACTGCAGCATGTCCAGATCATTGTCATAATCTCCTGCTACAGCTACCTCTTGTCGATCAATACCTTGCTCACGGCACAGACGCTCAAGTGCATCGCGCTTGCTGATTCCGACCGCGTTTACATCAAATCGCAAGCTGCCTGTCTTTGTGCATTGGAACATCCCCGATGCTTCAAGCCGCTTATATGTCCGGTCGCGGGCGGCAAGGTCTGTGCAGATGACGGCTGCTTTGTAGATCATGCCAGACATGCTGTGTACAAACGTTCTGAAATCGGAACCGACTTCAACCAACCGGATTAGCTCGGTTTGATCTTTATAATGATATTCCGTCCATGGCAGTTCTGGTCGTACAACAACATTATTCAATGCCCAGTTCCGATTCGTATCATTGATTTGCCGTACATATAGGACATTGTAGCCATAGAAATGAACGTATGCGCCTTCTTCCTCAATCACATCCAGCATGTATAACAGGGATGCGGTTTCCAGCGGAAATCCTTCAATCATTTGTCCGGTCATTGCATCAACGGTCACCGCACCATTCAGTGCCACCAAGGTAAAATTCAATGGGATTTCCTTCGCATGTAGCCATACCGAAGCGGGGAACCGCCCGGATGCGATGGTGACAGCAACTTCATCCGCCATTAATTGCTGGATGGAGCTTCGCGTTTCTGATGTTATGACTTTATTCGGATTTAACATGGTTCCATCCAAATCAAGAGCAAGCAATCTATGCAACTCGACCATTCCTTCCTGTACGATAGATCATAGGGTATACATGCGCAGTGGCTCAGGGATGTCTACCGGTCCGTGGAAGGTCCGACTTGCTTCATCACGCATGAACTCCAGATTACCGTCCCCGGGTAGATGCACGAGTACGAGCTGCTTCACATTGGCTTGTCCAGCAATCATGCCTGCTTGCATTGCATTCATGTGTCCTTTGCCAGTGGTGTGCACGCTTCCCTCGCAGATCGTAGCTTCGCACAGGAAAATATCTGCGTCACGGGCGAGCTCGATCAAGGCGTCACAATAGGAGGTATCACCCGAGTACACCAGCACTTTACCTTTGTAAGAAATCTTGATTGCATAACAAGTAATTGTATGTTCCACATGCACGAATTCGATGTCCGCTCCTGCAAGCCGCACTTTAGTGGAAGGGTCGATCGGAATCACTTTGGTATGTTCGCTGTATAAGCCGTGCAACATGTCGGCAGGATCATCCGGGGCGTAGAGCTTCAGCTTCTCTTTCATACGACCGTTGCGAATGGCACCTGCTGCCGCATATTGAAGAACACCAAGGTCTGCCATGTGATCATAATGCAAGTGAGACAGAATCACGCCGGATAAGGCTTCTACTCTGGTTTCGGAAGGGAGCTTACTCATTACGCCGCTGCCACAATCCAATAAAATTTGTCCTTCGTCGGTGGTTACCAGATATCCGGCTGTTGCCCCGCCTGCTGCAGGGTAGCCTCCCCAATAACCCAGAATCTTTACATTCATCGTTTGCACCTCGGTCTGTCTTGATCTGCAGTCAATTACAAATGTTCTGCGTTGTTACAAATGTTCTGAACAGTTCTCATTGTAAGGACGCTTTATTACTCGGATGTCAAACGAATGTCAAACTTGTGTAAAAACGATTTGGAAAGATGTTCCTCGCTTGACTCGGGCGTGAAGCCATTTTATATTGGGTCATGTGTACGCACTATAAAGCAAAAGGCGGACTTGTATGTGAATATAGAAGAGCGCAAAAATTTAGTCAGGGTATGTAAGATGTATTATTACGAATCGTGGACTCAAGAAAAGATTGCGGAGAAACTGGGCGTATCCAGGCCGGTCATCTCCAAAATGCTGCAGCGGGCTAAGGATGAAGGCATCATTGAAATTGTGATTCATGATGACGATCGTGAAATTTCTAATCTGGAAAAAGAGCTTGAGCAAGCTTTTCAACTAAAGCAAGTTCTGGTGGTTCCAACCAAAGATTTAAACAAGGAATTGGTGTCAAGTGCAGTTGGAAGAGCGGCTGCCCAATTTGTGCAGCGCCTGATCAAAAACGGGGATCGTGTAGGCGTTTCCTGGGGTAACACGTTGTATCAAATGGTTAGAGAATTTCCGTTAGAGAAAAAGGAAAACGTCAAAATTATTCCGCTTGTTGGCGGAACGGGGAATTATCGTAATGAAATGCACTCCAATCAGATTGCATATGAGCTATCCAAGAAAATGGGAGTCTCATGCGAGAGCTTATATGCCCCTGCTGTGGTAGAGACCGAAGAACTGCGTGAACAGATTGTGGGCATGGCTAACGTTGCAGCGGTTTTGCAAGAGGCAGAACAAATCGATCTAGCACTGGTTGGCATCGGCAATCCATTTTCGATGTCTACCATGGAACGTTCAGGATACCTCAATGAACAAGCGTTATCTGAACTTAAAGCGATGAATGCGGTCGCAGATATTAACTCCGTATTTATTGCACGAGACGGATCTATCGCCAAACATTCTATTAACCGCAAAGTCATTGGACTTGGACTCGAGCATTTGAAAAAGGCAAAGACGGTTGTCGGGATGGCCTTTGGTCTGCACAAAATAGAATGCATTCTCGCTTCCTTACGTGGCAAGTACATTAATATGCTCATTACAGATGAGTCGACGGCCAGAAGAATACTGGAGGTTTGTTCCGAGTGATTGACGGCATCTTGTAAAAAAGATTAGCTAAAAATGTTAGTTTCGTGTTCAAAGTGTATAAAGATAATCTCCATTGAGGTTTGGGCTATATAAGCATTTAAATTGCTTATATACGGATATAAAGATTAGGATTTTTTACCCCAACCAGCGACTTGAAATAAAGTATAAAGAGTTAGATCCTTGTGGAACAAGAATCTGACTCTTTTCTTTCAACATACCGAATCGAATTCAATTCTGAAGCAGTGTGTTGTTCTACTGATTTATCCGATAAAGATTCTTCGACTAATCTAGCACTAATATTACTTCCTGAAATAGAAACCTCGTTGATTCTCTTATTGATAATGTTAATTGATTGGCAACTTTCACCACCATAGATACTTATCAGAATTGACGGGTTATCTTCAATTTGAATATTCTAGGCAGTTATAACAAAGATACTTGAGTTTGGATTTCGATTACCTCACGTACTTCCTCACATCGTCACTTTCCTTTGGTAGTCAAAATTGAGAGTGTACTCCTCCATGTTTCATGGTTAATTACCAGCGGTACCTATGTTTATATTCACACTATCCTATAAGATAGTATGTGGCGAAAAAGTGCATACTTGTTTGTGCTTTTATATCGACTATATAATACAGTCATAGCTTCGAGTTACGAATTGTCTGTCTAATATTATTTAGAATTAAAGTTCTCTAAACTACCACATAAAGGATTACCTTTTTAACTACAGCAACAATTAGGAGGACCCCCAAATTAGTATGTCATCACAACAATATCAAGATAACATAGCCACAGTATTAACGAAAATAAGAGAAGCTGAGGCAGTTGTAGTTGGTGGTGCATCGGGAATGTCCACTGCAAATGGTCATAACTTTTATGAACGGAGCAAATATTGGATTGATCATTTCAGTGATTTCGAAAGAAAGTATGGTATTCGGAATAATTTCGATGCACTTTATTATAAGTATCCCACTAGCGAAGAACGATGGGCTTATCTATCTAAACACGCTACACTTATGTTCGATACGCCGCCCGGGCAGACTTATCGAGATCTTCATCAGATCATTAAAGACAAGAACTATTTTATTATTAGTACGAACCAGAATATGCAGTTTTCGAAACTCTTTTCGGATGAAAAGATGTATTTTCCTCAAGGTGATGCACACTGGCTCCAATGTAGCATGCCATGCCATGATCAAGTCTATCCTGCTGAAGAGGTAGTTCGGAATATGGCTTCTCTAATTGAGGATACCAGAGTTCCTATCGAACTTATTCCAAAGTGCCCTGAATGTGGGGGTGAGATGGAGCCTTGGATCCGTTCCTATGACTTTTTGGAAGGAAGCTTCTGGGGAAATATGCTTAATAAATATAAAGCCTTTTTGAATGAAAATTGGAACAAAAAGATTGTGTTTATCGAGTTGGGTGTTGGACCCATGACTCCAAATATTATTAAGTATCCATTTTCTAAAATGACGTTTAAATGGCCTCAAGCTTTCTTGATCCGTATCAATATTGGCGAGAGCCCAACTTCAATTGAATTAAGGGATAAAGCAATCACATTTGACGCAAATATTGCACATGTATTGAGTGATCTGGCTTTACATCTCAATTCGTTTGGGGGCCGAGAATTTTTAAAAAAGGAGCGATCTTGTGTCGAATGAAAAAGCTTTAAAACTGTACAATGTGAAAAAATATAGAACACCAGACGGTTATACCTCAGACATCGCTATTTTTACGATTCCTAGTAATGAAAAAATCAAGACGCATATGTTGGATATAAAAATATTATTAATTCAACGTAGCGTAACTGATAGTGAAGGACGACCTAACATAGAAGCAGGAAAATGGGCTTTACCTGGTGGATTTGTTAATCCTGACGAAACAGCATTTGAGTGTGCAAAACGTGAATTGACTGAGGAGACCAGTGTTGAGATCAGTCACCTGGAACATTTCGGAGTTTATGATCAACCTGGACGGGATCCGAGAGGCTGGATTATCTCCAACGCGCACCTCGCTCTTGTTCCAGAAAACAAACTAACCAAACGGCGAGCAAACGATGATGCCAGTGATGCTCAGTTATTTTCCATCAACGAAGTCTTTAAAATGGATATAGCATTTGACCATGCTCAAATTATTAATGATGGTTTAAATGTGATTAAAAGCAAATTTATTGAAATGGGGAACTCTAAAGATCTTCCATTAGCATAATATACTTAATCGTATAACGGATTTGCTAGATGGTGAGGCCAACTAAAGTTTAAAACTAAGGGGTTTGATGAGGGGATACTGGAGCTTAAGATACTGAGAGATACTACCGCGCAGGTTCTACGTTCGTTAAATACATTCGTTCTGTTATTCAAACAAGAAAGAGAGCAGTGCAAATTGACCAAGGAGCTCATTTATTATTGAATTAAGATTGAATCATAATTGTTAAGCTAACGGGAGACGTTCGTTGAATACTAAATCAGTAGCTCCCCAAATGAATGAACCCCTTAAAGTGAGACACATAGTTTAAACGCACCTTGTAGGGCATGAGGCCAATATTGTATTGAGCTCATGCCCTTTAATTTAGAGACTTACTACGCTAAATTTTGCTTAGACAGCCTCAGTTTTCAGGTTTCTTAGAATATAATGTACTAGCCTATAGCATTCTAAAATTAAAATTTAGTCTTAGTTAGTAAAGCGGTACGAGCGACTTACATAAAGGGACTCGGCAGGCATCATGCAGATATCGTTAAGGCTCTTAATGGAACAATTCCGTTTTAAGTTACACTCATGGCTGAACAAGAATCGAGATTATAACCTGAGTGAGAACATATAGAACTAAGCCTCATTACGATGCTTGTAGCTAATGTGTGAATTATCGAAATAGCTTTAGGTGTGATTGGAGATAAGTAAGTCAAAGATAGTATACTTCCGAGTATTGATGTGATGAATGTACTTACAGATAAAGGGAAGGAAGAACTCATAGACGAAAGTAGTAAAATTTCGTACGATTATATGTAACTACAGTTGGATGGCTTCTTTTTCAGGCCTTATCCAATTTAAATCAACTTCTTTAACGTATCTTAACAAATTACTGCTATTCTCAATCAAATGGTTACTAAACAGGAGGACGTTTTACAATGAAAGGCAAAACAATTCTGATTGTTGAGGATGATCCCAAAATACGACATCTGCTTCAAATATACCTTGAAAAAGAAGGATACGAAATCATGCTAGCAGGAGACGGACTAGAAGGCATGGATGTCTTTGAAAGACTCGATCCCTGTTTTGTTATTATGGATCTCATGCTTCCCTATAAAAGCGGGGAAGAGCTCTGTCAGTGGATTCGTTCCGACATGAATAGTGATACACCAATCATGATGCTCACGGCAAAAGTATCGGAGGAAGAGCGTATTCGGGGATTGCGTCTGGGAGCGGATGATTATGTCACTAAGCCGTTTAGCCCGCGAGAAGTAGTGGCTAGGGTAGAGACCGTTTTGCGCAGGGCGGTCAATCGTTGTAACAAGATCAGTTATAAAGGTTTGACGATAAAACCGCTCCGAGGGGAAGTTAAATTTAATGGTGAACTTGTTTCTTTAACGCTCCATGAATTTAAGCTCTTATATTTTCTTATGCAACATCCCAATCAAATTTTGACAAGAGAACAAATATTGCAGGAACTGTATCCTAATGAAGAACGTACTGTCATTGATCGAACTGTCGACGTGCATATCAGTAAACTCCGGGAGAAAATTGATGTTCTAAAGGATGCTACACGCTTTATTGAAACGATTAGAGGGATGGGGTACAGATTTAATGCAAATTAAACGGTGGATGTTTTGGCGAGAAGGATTGACCTCCAAGCTTATTATAGTCAACGGACTGGTCATTGGGGTTGTCATATGGCTTGTAGGCATATCTGTTAAGGATTTCGCTTGTTTAGTTGTTGCTCAAAATGATTTGGTAGGAGAGGGTAGTAGCGTCTCCTTTAACGAAACAATGAATGCTTATTTATGGAAAGCAATCACGATGGCAACACTATTGGCTGCCATCATTCATTATATCTTTATTCGAAATGTAATATCACCTTTAAAGCAGCTCACAAAGTCTACACAAAGGCTGATGGAAGGGCAGTATCCTGATTTCGTTCCGCCTGTATCTGATGATGAAATCGGCCGGCTCACCCGAAACTTTAATGAACTTGCCAAAACATTGCAACAAAACGAAAAAAAACGAAAACGTCTACTTAGTAATTTATCTCATGAACTGCGAACGCCTTTGAGTAATCTAAACGGCTATTTGGAAGCACTTTCTTGTGGTGTATTGGAAGGCAAACGGGAGCTATTTCAATCATTGCTTGAAGAGTCTCAATATCTCACTCGGATGGTGGAACAGATGCATGAATTGACGATCTGGGAAGGGAAAAAAAATAATAATTTGGTTCTGGAACATGTCAACGTTCATGATTTGATACACCAATCGATTCAATCTTTTCAACTTGAAAGTGAAAAAACTGGAATCCTATTAAATGCCTCAGTACAGGACGGGTATATTGTCGGTGAAGAGGACGGAATCAAGCAAGTTTTGAACAATTTACTTCAAAATGCGTTCATCTATAACACTGGTAAGGAGATCAAGGTCAATGGAAAGTGTGAACAGTCCGTTTATTGGATTACAGTTTCCAATCAGGGTGAACTTATCCCGGAGGATGTCCGGGAATTGGTATTTGAACGTTTCTACCGTGTGGATTCATCAAGGCATCGGGAACAACACCTATATGGGACCGGATTGGGTCTCTCTATTGTAAAGGAGATTGTAGAAGGCTTCGACGGACAAGTGGGGCTTGATTCTGACGGGGAGATGCATCATTTTTGGGTCAAATTTCCCGTAAACAAGCATCCGTAAGTTATGATTATGGGCGAAAATTCGAGTTGATCTTAGCTTAAATTTATAAAATTGGATAAACGGCGACTAAACGAAGAAGTTTAGTTGGTTTCGTTTTTGTATACATTTGTGTATTCTAGAGGCACTTCATTTAATATCTCCAAAGGCCGCCTGTCTGTAGATATCTTACTAGAAAACAAAGCTGTGATAGATCTATCTAAGTAAATCCCTGAAAGAAGGTTAGTATTAAACTACTGTAGTCCTTAGAATCTTATTTTTAACATTTTTTTATACCCCACTTTCTCCTAGATAACTACCTCCTTTAGTTTAGTAGTACACCTAACATTCTCATCGATTTGATTCTCTTAATTCACATTTCTTAAAGTGCGTAACAATACATCAGAGGTTTTGGAAGCCATACTTCAAATGGCTTGGTTTCCTAAGCTTCTCTTTCACATCGATTTTAGTGTTATTATTCTATATTAATCATTCTCACCTCAGATTTCCTTCTCCATAACAGCATGAGAATTTTATCTATTGGTTTATGTATTTTTTCGTTCTTAATCATTTCTTTAAAATGCTAAGTTATTGTCTGCTATAAAGGGGTGATGAAATCCGTTGCACAGTATACAAATTGGATCTTTTATCTTAAATGGTTCATTAATTATGTATTTAAGTTTTGGAGCGGCTGGCTGGCTAGTACTACGTTTTCGCCTCCGAGAATTGGCAACAGACCGAATAGTTTTAACTGCTGTTTCCAATGCATTTTGGTTATGGATCATAATTTGGAAGATGAGTTTTCTGATCTTCCATCCAATTGAAGTCATTCAGAGTCCAGCTACTCTCCTTTACTTTGATGGTGGGGAACGTGGAGAGTGGATAGCAAGCATGGTTGCAGCTGTCTATATCTATATGAAAGCTGCAAAGTTCAGGACTTGTTCAATATCATGGGATAATATTTTGGTTTTATATCTATTGGCAGGTTGGATGATTTATCAAACTTTGTACTTTATCATCGTAGGAAGAACTGCTTGGTTACACGGGGCGAGCGCCGTATTTACTGCAGTTCTTCTCAGCTTTCATTTGTATTCTACGAAAAGTGCGAGCTCTCCAAAAGGGTCAACTTTTGCTGTCTGGTTTTCTATAGGACAAGTCATACTCGAGTTTTGGGATCCTGATCGATCCATCTGGCTTTTATCTTTCAGCAAACATCAATTGTTTTTTCTTGTTGTCGCTATGGTTTTTGCCGGATGGAGTTGGTTGAAAGAAATGAAGCAAAGAGGAGATGAGGATGGATAATATATCGATTATTGCAGCTTTAGCTGCGGGAATACTATCTTTTCTGTCGCCGTGTGTTTTTCCGCTTATCCCTGCTTACATTACTCACTTGACGGGATCATCCGTTCAAGATGGGAAGTTAATTGTACACCGTGGGAAGCTCATGATTCTATCTCTGTTTTTCATTCTTGGCTTTAGTTTCGTCTTTGTTACGATGGGGGCATCGGCAAGCTTTATTGGCCGTTTTTTTGCCGAAGAACGTGAGTTAATCCAAAGAATAAGCGGAATATTAATCATTGTTTTTGGCTTACAGATGGTCGGGATTTTAAATATTAAATTGTTATCTTCTAGTAAAAATTGGGGCATTGAATCGAGAAAGGGTTACGGTACACTTCGTTCGCTACTAACTGGTGTTGCTTTTGGTGCTGGTTGGAGTCCTTGTATCGGTTTAGCACTATCGTCTATTTTACTTCTAGCGGGTTCTTCTGAAACGCTGTGGAATGGAGTTGGTTTACTTACCGTGTATTCGTTAGGAATGGGATTGCCGTTTTTGCTGATTTCTTGGTTGTTAACTTACTCACTTAGAATGATGAAAAAATTGAATAGATGGATTCCCCTTCTTTCGAAACTGAATGGCTGGATTCTCATCGGACTGGGTCTTTTGTTGTTTACTGGACAGTTGCAGAAAATCAGTGCTTGGTTGGCCCAATATACATTTTGGGATGTTAACTTCTTCTAGTGTAAGGAGTGGAACCGGATGAAAAAGAGCATTATTGCTTTACTTGTTTTGGTGGGGCTCATTGTCTACAGTGCTTATGATTATTTTAAAAAGTTGCCTGGCGATACTACACAAATGACGGAGCCAGTTTTGGAAAACTTCGAAACAGGTATTCAGAAAGGACAGTTGGCACCTGATTTTACGGTTAAGGATTTACAAGGGAATCAGGTTAAACTGTCTGATTTTAAGGGAAAAAGAGTGCTGCTCAATTTCTGGGCGACCTGGTGTCCACCATGTCGTGTTGAAATGCCTCATATGCAAAAGTTTTTCGACGATAATCAATCAGAAAATGTGGTCATTTTAGGCGTTAATATGACTCAAACCGAGAAAAATAAGGATGATATTCAAACTTTTGTTGATGATGAACATCTTACGTTTCCGATCGTATTGGATGAAGACGGAGAAGTTTTGCAAACCTATCAAGTTATTGCTTATCCTACGACCTACTTGTTGGATTCGGAAGGCGTGATTCAGGAGAAATTTATGGGAGCTTTTAGTTACGAAATTATGGAAAGATATGTTTCCCAAATTGAATAAGATATGAAATTCTTATACAGGACAAGTCTAAAAAGAATAACAGAATGGTAAGTACAATTGGATAGTTTCAAAGAGACACTCATGTATCCGGTCAGCTATAATTTTTTCAACTTTATAAAATCTTAAAAATCAGATTATATGATTTTTACGGTCAAAAAATAATAGATTCATATCATATCAATGTACTTGCCTAACATTACTATGAGGAGTGAAGTTATGTCAGAACAGTCTAACAAAATGTACACGGTCTGGAACCAGAATGCAAAAGGTAATGGAAATATTCAAAGCAAGAATTTGAATGTACGAATTGCAATCCCTACTTCTAAAGGTGGAAGTGGGGAAGGAGCTGAGCCGAAACAACTGCTGATTGCGGCAGCTGTAGCATGTTTCACGACAACGTTAGCGTACCTGCTTGATCGAAGTGGGATCCCCGTTGTTGAACTTAATGTCGAAACCGATAGTAGTACTCCCAATGGTGTCAACAATTTAAGCATCATTCATCTTCCTCAAATCGTATTGCAACCGGATGCTTCACAGGAGGATATTGATAAAACAGATACTTTAATTCTACAGGCAGAAGAGCAGTGCCATATTGGTCAATTGTTAATTAAAGCTGGTCTTTCAGTAAGCGTTAAAGGCAGAGTTACAATTAAAGATGCTTAAATTGAAATAGTTATTCATAGATTACAGCTAGTACAAGATAAATTACTGTTAAGGAGCGATCACATATTGAAGAAAGTGATGACAGTTGCTCTGGGTGCTGCACTCTTACTTTCGGTATTTTCGGAAACAAGTTTCGCTGAAGTGCGCATAGAGAATCAAGTAAATGAAGTAATGGGAACACCTTACCTTTTGGGCGGGACAACAACTTCGGGATTTGATTGTTCAGGATTTATTCTTTATATAATGAGTCAGTATGGAGTTGAACTGGCACGTACTTCGCAATCTCAAGCTAAGCAAGGCGTCGAAGTTAAAGTTGATGAACTTCGAACTGGAGATCTGGTATTCTTTAACACGAGTGGGAAAGGAATATCACATGCAGGAATTTATCTTGGAGATAATGCTTTTGCACATTCTTCAACGAGTAAAGGAGTCACCATAAGTAAACTTAGTGAGCGGTATTATAAGGATAGATATGTAACTGCAAGACGAGTGGTATCTAAGTATAACGTAAAGAAAATGGAAGCTGAGTTGAATACGTAAACAATAATGAATAATCCATAGTATCGAGGAAAAATACCATATATACGCACATGTTTTGCATAGCGCGTCAATTTTGCGAAGCAGATATCGTAGATCAAGAGTATGATTCCACTCAGAGTCGCTATTATTCTTTCGAGGATGTAGCAAAGGAAAAGGGGACGAACGTCCACGTAAATTAGATGGAAATGTCATGAGGGCGATACAAATGTATGAGAGCAAAGAGTACAGTCTTGCTGAGATACATGAAGAAACAGGTATAAGTAAAACAACATTGTACCGATATTTAAGTTCGCAAGTTAGACTTAATTATAAATAGTTACCAGGACAGCCGGTCAACATGATCGGTTGCTTTTATTCGGCTAGCGGGCAAGTTAGCGAAGGGATAGTGGCTAAGGTAAAAAAGACCATATTAGCTGATCACACCAATGTCATTGATTCCATTTGTAGTTTGAAGAACACAGGAGTAATTTAAATTAAAAGAAAAACATTTCATTAAGTTAACAAAAAACGTTAGCTCAATAAAAATAAAAGTGAACTGCACCCCAATTGTTGGACACCATCTAACAATTGGAGGTACTATCCAATGGAATCTCAGTCCATTCCGTTCGTCCAACTGTCGACGTTAAACGCTTAAGAGTATAGACAACATCCTTAGCATGCAATTCGGTATTATCGTGAAAGAGTACCCCTTTTCGTATGTAAAAAGTCTAAGTGGTTTCCGTGTTATCCGTTTCCCAATAATAAGCCACATAAGGAATGATTTCGTCGTCCTCATCACTTTTAGTAACGAGAGTGTCAAAGAGTTGGCGAGCTATATGCCACTCCGTGCGCCGCAGGGTAAATAAAGGATCTAAATTAGGCATACTTCGGTAAAAAGGCAAGCGTAGTGTATCTAGTTGAGAATTCTCATTATTATCGACTCGGTAACCATACTGTCCCTCAAGCCAATGTACAAACCGACCACGTGTCATAACATCCACGTCATGCTCTTCAAGTAACCGTACTCCATCATGAAACCTTCCTTTACTCGTTGCTTCCTTGGCGAGTGTAAGCACGACCTCCGCTTCGGAAATTAATATCGTTAGTGTAGAACGATTACCTCGTCCACGTCCTGGCAACCAAGCAATCCACCCGGCCGTACACAAACGCCGTATGATCCACTTCACATTGCGTGGCGTACAGTTCCAGATGGTGCCAAGTTCTTGTAAAGTCGTCTTCTGTTTAAATCTGCGATTCCAGCTTACCAAATAATTTCTTTAGATTGAAGAAATGTTCTGATAACTGCAGAATATTCACCTCCAAATAAAAGGGGAAGTTTTAAATCGAAGAGTATACTCTTTTTATATCCCTTTTTCCAAGTACAATTATAGCATAAGAACCATGAGCGTAGCTGAATAGGAGGAGCAGATGATGGAGATTGTTTTTGCCACTTGGAATTCAGAGAAAGCCCAGTGGATAAAGAAAGGATTACTCATATTACCGATCCCAATAAGGGTGCTATTTGCAGGTGAAGTGGACGAAGTTGATGAGGTTGGTAATACCTTTGAGGAAAACGCACTTCTGAAAGCCAACGCAGTTCCGATGAAATCCAATAGAATAATCGTTGCGGAAGTGTAAATGTTTTAGACGGAAATCCAGGCGTTCGTACTGCACGGTGGGCTCCGGGTACGGATGATGATCGAAGTGTTAAATTACTTGCGAAACTAAAACATGTGACCAATCCAGCATTTTGTATAGCACGTTTTAAGAGTGTAGTCGCAATTCGGTTTCCGGATGGTAGTAGTTCTTTTACATACGGAGAGTTAGAAGGGAGAATCGCATTCAGTCAACGTATCGTGAAATGTCTCATTTCTTCCATTGTATTCGGCACGGATCAAAGCCCAAGGTCACATTCCAGGATGCTTGTATGGCTTCCAAGATTGCGCGGGCAGCACTCGAATCTGCTCACAGCGGGTTGCCTGTGAAAATGTTGGGTTTTGAGGAGGGGAAGGGGGGATTCTTCGGATGAAAAGACTGCGTATTGGCATGATTAGCTTCGCTCATTCTCATGCTTTCAGCTACTTTCGGGAGCTTGCAGCGATTGACAACGCGGAGGTAGTTGCCATCGCTGATGAAAATAGAGAGCGGATCCAGAGCCTTATTGAACATGGGTATATCTCTTATTACGATGATTATCGCAACATGCTAAAGATTCCAGAGATTGATGCCGTGATTATATGTTCAGAGAATGTGAATCATGCAAGCATGGTGATGGAGAGTGCCCGCGCGGGCAAGCATATTTTATGTGAAAAACCACTTGGTGTAGGTATGGATGAAATGAAGATTATGGTCGAAATCTGTTCCCAATATGGGGTTCAACTGATGACTGCATTTCCCTGTAGATATTTGCCTGCCGTATTGGAGACAAAGAGGGCGCTGGAACGAGGAGACATAGGGCAAGTGGTTGCCGTTAAAGGATACAATCGAGGGACAGTACCAGAGGGATGGTTTTTGGAGTCTTCTTTATCCGGGGGTGGAGCAATTTTGGATCATACAGTCCATATTGCTGATTTGCTTCGGTGGCTGTTTAAGATTGAACCGATAGCGGTATACGCCGAACTAGGGCACCTGTTTCAAGATCTGGAAGTGGAAGACTCGGGCATGGTGCATATTGAATTCGACCAGGGACTGATTGCATTAATTGATACAAGCTGGTCGAGAAACCGGAAGTATCCGTTCTGGGGAGATGTGAAATTGGATATCATCGGTACGGAAGGCGTTATACACTTGGATGCTTTTGCACAGACGAATGAGGTTTACAGCGATCTAGAGGATAAAGCAAGATGGAGCTACTGGGGCGAGCGTATGAATTATTATATGCTGAAGGATTTCGTGGACGCGCTTGTAACTGAAAGAGGTGTGTCCGTTACCGGGGAAGATGGTTTGCTGGCTACTTCCATTGCCTTGGCAGCTTACGAGTCGGTCAAGAGTGAAGGCAAAGTGGCGTTAAAGAAAGCGAACCTGGAGCCTTACAGGAGAAATAATATAATCGGTGAGCCCTAGTTTTAGGCCCATAATGATGAGGACCCTCGGATAAGCAATCAGGGTCTTTTGTTACTATGCAGACGTCAGTAACCATTATAAAAGACCAGCGAAATAAAAGTGTACGCACCAGCAACGGACTTTTGCATCAGTATTGGTAACTACTCCTGTCCGGGCCTTCCAGTAGCTTCTCACAAGTATATGTTATAATGATTAGGCAAAAAATTTACTAAAAGGGTTAGCTAAGCTTCCTCACGCATTATTGAAATATGTTTTATTACTAACCTTATACCCTAGAGGTTCATGGGAAAAAGAAAAACTACCTTGACTAATAACAATTAATACATAAGGTAATTATAACTATTGATGATTGGATGTCGGAATCGATTACGAACACGAAGATAATTATGGAAGGGGCTCGTAGTTAATAAGGATTGCGCCTTGGAGGAGAAATCGGTTACAGTTGAGCGACAGCATAAAGTTTGTGCGAGAAGGGTGTGATTTAACAAGATGAAGTATAACAAGAAAATAATAATTGGCTCGTCATTTCTCCGATTAAAAAGCTAGGTGGTATAAAATGGACTATACATATGAACTGATCCGAACAGATGAAAAACTTCCCTTAAACATATTTTTCCACAGTGTCCGATACGTCCCCACCCACTGGCATGACAGCATTGAAATTTTATTCGTCTTGAAGGGCAATGCGGATGTATATGTGCAGAACGAATCTTTTGATCTAAACAAGGATGATCTTATCCTTATCAATAGTAATGAAATCCATACGATCCAATCCGATAAAGACAACCTGCTATTGGCACTGCAAATTCCCTCTTCCTTTCTTAAGGAGCAGGGAGTGGATCAGGAGCAGATAACGTTTAACTGTTGTTCGTTCCGGAGCGGACCAGCAGAGCAAAGTAAGTTTGATGAAATCCGTGCACTGCTTGCGTCCATTATGTGGGTCTATAACAAGGCGGGCTACAGTTATGAAGTCAAAATTCGGTCACTTCTCCTTGAATTGATATATTTGTTGCTCAGGAACTTCAGAAGCGGACAGACGAAATATGTTCGAACTAGCAAGAAGAATATGGAACGGTTGCTTAAGTTAAACGAATATATCCAGGCCAATTACAACCAGCCGTTATCGTTAAACGAGCTTGCGGAGCGTGAAAACTTTTCAGTTTCGTATCTATCTAGATTTTTTCAGACAAGTATGGGGATTACGTTCCGAGCATATCTAACACGCATCCGGTTGGAGTATGCGATGAAAGATATGCTAACAACTGACTATCCCATCATTAAGATTGCATTAGATAACGGTTTTCCAAATTTGAAATCGTTTCATAAAGCATTTAAAGATGTTTATCAAACGACGCCAGCCGAATACCGTAAGCAAGTAGGAACGACCCCTGACCCACGACAAGTCAAGAAGTCTTATATAGCTTATGATCGTGAAAATGCATTACTTAGCCTATTTAAATATTTACCTGACCAGAGTGATGGAAAGAGTCTCACGGCCACCTGGCAAAGCGTCGTAGTGAAGCACTACAACATTCGTCTGACAAGCCCGGGAAAGTCACTCAATCATACGTGGAAAACGTTATGTACGATAGGGAAAGCGAAGGAGGCACTGTATGGCCCTGTTCAACAGCATTTGAAAATGGTGCAGGAGACCGTTGGTTTCCGTTATATCCGATTTCATGGCATATTTGATGATGAGATGATGGTGTATCGGAGAGATACGGAAGGAAATCCGATTTTCAATTTCACCTATGTCGACCAGGTATTTGATTTTCTACTCTCGATCGGTTTGCGACCGTTTATCCAACTCGGATTTATACCTGGGGAAATGGCCGATAAAATGAAAACTTTCTTCTATAAAACGAGCTATGTTAGCATGCCTCAAAATATGGAGCATTGGGTCTTAATGATAAAAGCGTTTGTCCAACATTTGATTGACCGATACGGCCTCGAGGAGGTTAAGGACTGGAAATTCGAATTTTGGAACGAACCTGATTTGAAAATTTTCTGGTCAGATTCTTTTGAGTCTTACGTCCACTTTTACAAAACAAGCTTTGATGCGGTAAAAAGTATTTGTTCGGATTTGCAGTTTGGGGGACCTGCCATTTTGAGTGATTCCCTAACTTCGGGCGACTGGATGAAACGATATTGGACATTTTGCAGTGAGCACAATTGCAGACCGGACTTTATCTCATTACACATATATCCGGTGACCTTCAATGCTTGGACAGAGTCACAATCGCCGTTCTCTGATATTCAATTTGCTGACGAAAATTATATGACGAGAACAATATTGAAAATAAAAACACTGCTTAAAGACATGGGTGCACAGGGACTAGAGCTATATGTGACGGAGTGGAACTCCACCGTTCATCATCGAGAATTGACAAACGACACCTGTTTTAAATCAGCTTACATTGTAAAAAACATCGTGGAAACATTGGACGATACAGATAGCATGGGGTACTGGACTATCACCGATCTGTTGGAGGAGTTACCTCCTCCAGATGAGACGTTTCACGGCGGACTTGGACTTGTAACGATTAATGGGATCAAGAAGTCCAGTTTTTACGCGTACGAATTGTTGGCCAGGCTTGGGAATAGGTTGTTAGAGCGAGGGGAAGGATATTGCATCACGAAGACCCTTGATGGCTCATTACAATTGATACTGTATCATTATTGCCATTATGACAATCTGTATCAAATGAACGATACACTGGACATTCATTCGCTTAATCGATATCACGTTTTTACTGACTCCGGGCAACTGCAGCTTACGTTCAGCATCGAAGGTTTGACAGCGGGGATTTATGAGATCAGAAAAACTACAATTAACCGGGAACACGGGAGCGCGTATGATTTATGGCTCGAGATGGGACACCCATCAATACTGACACCACAGGATGTTCAGTACTTAAACATGTGTAGTCAACCTCAATTAACTATAAAAAGAGAAAGGGTTTCAGATATTTTAAAGCTGGGTAGTATATTGAACCCTCACGAAGTTCAAATGTTCGAAATTAGGCCCACTAATAATGGATCTTGAAAAGGAGCAACCTTTCAAGGTCCTTTTTTTGTCTGGATTTTAGTCAAGCTAACATTTTAATCCCTCGTTAGGTCAAAAAGTAACATTGTTTTCAACAAATGAAGGGAAGATCGTAAAGGACCACAGCTTTATAATAGTCATCGTAAACGTTTTCAAATCTTAGGAGGAATAGACATAATGAATATATTAAGCAGTAGGCCTTTTAATTTGAATCAACAGCAAGTTCATTGGGTCGAACAAACACTTGCGAAATTATCTATGGAAGAAAAGGTAGGGCAACTGTTTGTACTTCCTTACGGGAAAGAATATCAATTGGATTCGGAGATGGTTCAACGCATAAAGCCGGGAGGTTTTTGTGTATTTGGATTTGAACCGGAAGATACGAAGGAAAGCCAGCATGGTCTAATCCAACGTTTTCAGAGTGAAAGTGAAGTTCCACTACTTATCTCGGGTGACTTGGAAATCGGTGGAAAAGGCGGCACGGTGGATGGCACCAATTTGGGAACTAATATGCAGATAGCAGCCGCGAATGACCCTCAGCTTTCTCGTGCGTTCGGCGAAGCCATTGATGCCGAAGGATCGGCGATGGGCTTTAACTGGGCTTTCGGGCCTGTTGTAGATATAAATTATAACTTTCAAAATCCAATCGTAAATACCCGTGCTTTCGGCGATTCCCCGGACGTTGTTCTACGAAATGCGATTCCTGTTATTCAAGGCATTCAACATAGCGGTAACATGGCCGCTTGTGTGAAACATTGGCCGGGAGACGGTATGGATGATCGGTGTCAGCATAAAGCTTTGACTGTAAATTCCATGAGCATGGAAGAGTGGAGGTCTACATTCGGCGAGGTGTACAAACAGTCGTTTGAAAATGGGGTCAAGACTGTCATGAGCGCTCACATTGCACTACCGGCATACTATGAGGAGCTTGGTGTTACGGATTTAAGAACCAAATACACACCAGGTTCGTTGTCTTATGAACTGAATGTGAAGCTGCTTCGCGAGGAGCTTGGCTTTAACGGTCTGATCGTTTCTGATGCAACAGTGATGCATGGCATGCAGATCTGGGGAAAACGTAGTGAAATCGTACCTCAATGCATAGCATCCGGTGTCGATATGTTCTTGTTTACTCGAGAAACAGAATATGATTTTGAGGCGATGATTCAGGGAGTAAGAAATGGCGTCATATCAGAAGAGCGATTGAATGAAGCAGTAACTCGCATTCTGGCGTTGAAAGCTTCATTGGGACTTCATCAACCGGGTATCACAACTGGCGACAATAACCTGTCCGTCGTTGGGAGCGCTGAGTACCAGCAACTGGCAATTGAACTTGCGAAAAAATCAGTCACACTCGTGAAGGATACGCAACAGATCCTCCCACTCTCCCCTGCTGTTCAGAAGAAAATCTTACTTCAAGTTGCATCAGAAGAGAACTCCTTTTTTAGTACCGAAGGTTTCAACGGTGCAGAATTTGAAGAAAAACTTGTGCGAGAAGGGTTCGAGGTTATTCGGGAATATGAGCTTAAAGAAACAGATAACGATGTAGATGTCGTAATTCACTTGATCAAGAAGTCGCCGGGATTCCTTGAATCCACTATTCGGCTTGGTCTGCAAGAGATGGGAGGACTTATGGATTGGTACCCGACCCGTATTCCGACAATTGTCATCTCACTCGGAAACCCGTATATCCTGTACGAGATGCCTTCTGTATCAACACTTATTAATGCCTATAACGCGACGGAGACGGTGCAGGAGGAAATCGTAAACGCGCTGATCGGTAAACAACCGTTCCTAGGCGCATCCCCTGTTGATGCTTTCTGCGGAATGGAATGGGCGAAATTATAAATAGTTAGTCCTTATAATCATGCGTGATTGGCACTTCGCTGCCTTAAACTTTTCGTGAAGGGTCAGCGCAGTGCTAACTCGCGTTTGAAGGAGAGAACTACCTTTGAAAGGAGCTTAAAATGAGATGAGTACAAAAGACTCAGTAGATCTCTCGGGGAATTTCAGTGGGCCGGACGGTAAAGCAATCGCTGAAAATCATAATCTTGCAAAGATTGGATTCAAGGAAAGAATAGGGTACGGCGTAGGAGACTTAGCAAGTAATCTGATCTGGACAGCGGCAGGGACCTTTTTAAGTTTCTACTACACGGATGTAATCGGATTGTCTGCAGGAGCAATAGGAACGCTTCTTCTAATCGCTCGTGTGTTTGACGGGATTGTCGACCTTGGAGTCGGAGCACTTGTCGACAAGACAAAGTCACGGTACGGCAAAGCCCGACCTTGGTTGCTATGGGGGGCGATTCCTTTTGGTGTAGCGGGGGTGCTTTTATTTTCAGTCCCTAATATTGGGGCGACCGGAGCTTTAATATATGCTTATATCACTTATTTAATTATGAATATTGTATATTCTGCCATCAATGTACCTTATGGAGTTTTAAATTCATTGCTGACCCAAGACTCTTATGAGCGCTCTCTGCTTAATATTTACCGGATGGTAATGGCGTATTCGGGTGCAATACTTGTTACCTTTCTGACTATGCCACTTATAAATCTGTTCGGAGGAGGTAAATCAGGCTGGATTTTTACATTCGTTCTGTTTGCGATACTTGCTGTCGCATCATTTTTGACTACCTTTGCTACTACCAAGGAACGGGTCAAACCATCGGTTGTACAAAAGGAAATACCTTTCAAGCGAGCAGTTCGTGGCTTGTTTCGCAATAAGTATTGGGGATTGATGCTTGGTTTTGTTGTAACTTTCTTTATAGGATTCGGCATTATCACCGGAATGAACGTATATTTTACCCAATATATCCTGAAAGACAGCGGACTTGTAGGATTAATAGGCATGGCAACCCTGGTTCCGATACTCGGCGGATTGTTCATAATCGCGCCTTTCATCAAAAGATATGGGAAGCGAAATACTGCTATGGTGGGCAGTATTATTACAATTGTAGGATCACTAATCATTGCAA
This sequence comes from Paenibacillus sp. FSL K6-2862, assembly GCF_038005125.1. NCBI lineage: Bacteria > Bacillati > Bacillota > Bacilli > Caryophanales > Paenibacillaceae > Paenibacillus > Paenibacillus sp. FSL K6-2862. The sequence goes on along the minus strand of NZ_JBBOSN010000002.1, from coordinate 437,222 downwards.
TAAATCCAGATAACCTTTCGGTTGTGTTGACGGGCATCATTATCAGGTCTATTGGAACAATGCCGATCCACGCTTCTATCTTTGCCATGCTAGCTGATACCGTTGATTACGGTGAATGGAAAACCGGCATGAGGACGGAAGGATTGGTCTATAGTGCGGGGAGCTTAGGGACAAAAGCAGGGAGCGGTCTTGGTGCTGCCTTCATAGGATGGGGTCTTGCTCTTGGAGGCTACGTCGGCGGTCAGGATACAATCAGCAGCACGGCCCACACGGCGATCCAGTTCCTCTTTATCTATCTACCAGCTATTATGGCTATTTTGCAAATTATCATCTTGTGGTTTTACAAGCTCGATAAGAGTTACCCGCAAATGATTAAGGAGCTGGAAGCTGTTCGGACAAACTAAGAAGCCGTCTAAACAACTGAGAGGAGAAGGTTATGACTTCAATCGAAGTAACGGTACAGCAAAGTGGGTTCCCATTACTGTTTGCTAAACAATTCACTGAAACGGCAGCTGCTTTCATTGAAGAGGAAATCCGTGTCATTTGGCCGACTAAAAATATCATTTCAGATGCCAAAAGTATTCTCGGGGTGATGGCGCTTGAAGTAATAACCGGTACGACACTTACCATTACTGCTCAAGGACCTAAGGAGCAGGTAGCCGCCGAAAAACTAGCTGAATTAATTCGGCAGAATCAATAAATTATATATGAGTTGTACACGCCAGGTGATAAAAGAAATACATTGAGGAATGTAAAGCAACTTAATAATTCGTAGAAGTTGGATCTCCGTCTCATTATGAAGCTCTCCGTAAATTTGAAAATTGAGTTGAGAGAACTCGTTTTGACACTATGTTAAAAGGTTCCAAAAAGTGAATATAGGCCGCCTACTTTAGCTTATCTAAAGGATTTGATGCTTTTTCTATGTAAGCCTATACAATATGCATGGAACCAATACAACGACCCTTAAACCAGATTTCTTGGATAAGAGGGTCGTTGATTTACTTATTATTAGGTCTAATTAACGTGCTTGATTAGACTTTATCTAATTTTTGTGAGAGAAATTTAAAGATCTATCAAGCTCTCCTACAAAAAAGACGGAAAACGTGGCTGAATTCACATTGAATTCGATCTGAATCTTTTAACTTGCGTAAATTTTATGGACATCGGTTCATCTAAAGTTTGAATCTTAAATTTATTATATAAAGTGTCAATAGAGAGCTACAAATGAAGACTAGAAATTTGTGATTGTTTTTAGTGGACGTTAAAGCTAAGGGGAAACGATAGCTAAACGAAGGAGGCAACCGACCAACATGAACACTCCCTCTTCTAAACTAATTGCAGGTTAGATTTGTATAAGACATTCTAGTAACCCAATGATGAAGTCATGAAAAAAATGGATGGTGTGGTGACTGTTGTCCGTTCGGGTGGACAGTATCAAGTTGTGATTGGGAATCATGTTTCTGAAGTGTATTCCGAAGTTACATCAATGACCAATCTTACTCAAAATCAGAATGATTCTGAAACTAAGGATTTCAAAAAGAAAAAACCTTTGGATGCATTCATTGATGTTATATCTGGTTTGTTTCAACCGATTCTTGGCATATTGTGTGCAGCAGGCATGCTAAAAGGCTTTAACACTTTATTTAGCACTTTAGATTTGTATGCAACGGATAGTGGAACGTATATGGTCATCAATGCCATGGGGGATGCATTGTTTATGTTTCTTCCCGTATTCTTGGGCTATACCTCTGCGATTAAATTTAAAGTTCAACCATTCATTGGGATACTTATAGGCTTAGCTATGTGTTACCCAGCAATTCAGTTGGATGCTTTAGCAGGTTCAAAAGAACCACTGCGGCATCGCCTTAACCGACCCTCAAGTCGCGTTAGATATCCAAGAGCGCTTGCACGCCATACTGCGGAATTTCAAATGTAAAGTCGCTAATGTAGCGGCTTTTTTTGCATTTAGGTTAACGATTTTCCTTGTCCAGAGTTGAGAGATTCCTTTTATACCTCTTCGAGAGGGTTGACACAATTCAACTTCAAATATATAATTCAATTAATCAATTGAATATTTTATAATTAAATGAGGGGGATAATATTATGGGAGCAATATCATTAACAAAACAAAATTTTGAATCGAACGTTAAAACGGGAGTGACTTTAGTCGATTTTTGGGCACCGTGGTGTCCGCCTTGTCAAGTGCAACTTCCAATCGTAAATGATCTAGCTGATGATTTGGCTGGGCAAGCGACCATTGCCAAAGTCAATATTGATGAGGAACTCGAATTGGCACAGCAATTCGGAGTTAGAAGTATTCCAACGCTTCTCTTATTTAAAGATGGCAAATTAGCTGAGACCATGATTGGTGTGAATCAAAAACAAGCTCTTGAAGAAAAAATTCAAGGATTGCTCAATTCAAAATAAGTAAGTAGTTTTATATTGTTTTTAAACCTATGTGAAGAGAACGACGGATCAGGATTCATCTGAACTGTCGTTCTTTTTAATATAAGAATTGATAGACGATAAGTCGAAACCGAAGAAAGGAGTGTTTAAAGTTACATATTCGAAATCGGATATTAAGAACGTTTATATCAACAATTTGCTCGAATTGTGAAATGTTTAACGAGTGACAAAAGATTTGAGAGGATATCTTGTCAAACGGACCCAAATCTGTTGATGGTTTAGCTACTCAAATAGGTATGAGGTGCTGAGTCAATTCATTTCGGTTCTTTTCCTCCCGTACAACGAGGATCATCACAGCTAATGGAGTTCATGGAGGAATTAACGATTGAAGCTGCGGTTACAGGAAGCTATGCAGCGTCCCTCCAAGCATTTACGTCCAATTCACTTGTCCAAAGTGGTGATTCCGCTAAGGCTTTGATGGATGAATTACTCGAGGCTCATAAAGAATACTTGCTGCAGTTTTACCGGGAAGAAACCCTTCATGTATATGCGGTTCAATAGTAAATTGAATAATTAGATTTTCTTTAAGTTAAAAAAGACTTCAAAGCCTAGTAAATGGGCCTTGAAGTCTTTTTTAGTTTTGAAAATTATTGTACTTCTTGTGCTCCGAAATCAGCCTAATGCAAATGGAAATGTTCCTGCCACTCATTCAAGCCTTCTTCCATACGATAAGCTTTAAAGCCTTCAGATTGTAATTTCTGTGCTGCTAATGCAGAGTAGACACACAGTGGGCCCCTACAATATGCGATAATCTCTGTGTTTTTTGGAATTTCTCTTATGAATACTTCTAACTCTTCCATCGGCATCGAGACTGCTCCCGCGATATGATCCATTTCATATTCTTCGTTAGGACGCAAATCCACCAGAATAATTGAATCATTTTTAATTCTCTCCCTGACCTCGTCCATGGTAAGTGTTTGAATGTCGTCAAGGTTGTTAATAAAGTCATCTTTCATTCTGCTGATGTCAGGAATCTGTTTCTCACTAATTCGCCATAAAGAAGACAGAAAATTGATGATCTCCGGATCAGCTAAAGAGTAGATCACAAAAGTTCCCTTTTTCGTGAATTTAACCAGCTTGGCATCGAGTAGAATTTGAAGGTGCCTGGATACATTCGCAATATTCATATCTGTAGATGCAGCTATTTTTTCTACTGTTTTAGAGCCATTGGACAACAGGTTTAAAATCTCCAGACGCTTGTCGCTGGATAGACATTTTCCTATTCTAGCCAGTTGTTTATATAGGTCTTCCTTAAAAAGTTTCGCTGAATTCAATAATTCTTCCATTATCGTCAACCTCTATTCTAATTTAATGTTCAACGGGACTTCCCCAATTCAAGTCAAACGATAAACCCTTTTGAAATTCAATTGATTATTAAAATTTTAACATGAACAACCAGAGTGAAGTCAAGTTATAAGGCTAAAATGCATCTAAGTAAAACATTAACTTCAAACATTCATTTCAATGAATGGATATCTTGCCTGCAGTCAATTGATGCGGAACAGTTGACGAATAGATCTTACAATGCTACAATTCAATCAATCAATTGAATACTAAAAATAATTCGTTTTTGAAATTGTCATACACACTCAAATTTGGAGGGATAGCAAATGTACAAATCTGTAATTGTCGGAACAGGGCCAGCGGGATTAACTGCAGCAATATACTTGGCTCGTGCAAATATGGATCCACTCGTCATTGAAGGACTCGAACCAGGAGGGCAGCTTACAACCACAACCGAAATTGAGAATTATCCTGGGTTTCCAGAAGGAATTATGGGACCAGAGTTAATGGATAATATGCGTAAACAAGCTGAGCGCTTCGGGGCTACGTTTGTTAACGGTTGGGTAAAGGGCGTAGATTTGAATAACCGACCGTTTAAACTAGACGTGGAGGGCAAAGGTGAAATTATTACTGAAACTTTGATTATTTCAACCGGTGCCAGTGCGAAATATTTAGGAATACCAGGTGAATCAGAAAATGTAGGTCGTGGAGTGAGCACTTGTGCCACTTGTGATGGGTTCTTCTTTAGAAATCAAGAACTCATCGTAGTTGGTGGGGGTGATACTGCCTTGGAAGAGGCAAGCTTTCTAACACGATTCGCTTCCAAAGTGACTTTGGTGCATCGTCGCGAAGAACTACGAGCCTCCAAAATTATGCAAGATCGCGCTCGTTCAAACCCTAAAATTGCGTGGGCTTTAAGTAAAACCCCACTTGAAGTAGTGGCTGGGGAAAGCGGAGTGACCGGATTGAAAGTCAAGGACAATGTCTCAGAGGAAGAAGAAATTTTAGATGCACACGGTGTATTTGTAGCTATTGGTCATCATCCGAATACAGAATTTTTAAATGGTCAAATTGAGACGGATGAGAATGGCTACATTGTCACAGTTCCCGGTACATCTATGACAAATATTCCAGGTGTGTTTGCTTGTGGAGATGTACAGGATACTCGGTATCGTCAAGCTATTACTGCCGCAGGATTTGGAGCTATGGCAGCCATGGATAGTGAAAAGTTTATCGACTCTTTAGAAAATAATTAAAGTCCCTATTCCTTAAGGAGGAAGCGGAGAAGGTGCTAACCCACAACAACTTGTGATGTCCATCGACATTGCTTGTTACGCTCTAACTCTAGCTTTTCTGTTAGATCGCAAGAAAGTACCCGTTGCTGGATTCTTTATGAATACAGAAGGAAACACAGCACAAGGAAACTAACTGAGCATTACACATCGTCCGCATGTTGTTTTATCCTCAGATGCCTTTAGGAAGATATTGCTTTAGTCGAAGCACTATTCTTACAAGCAGAAGAAAAAGGCACATTGGTCAACTGCTTGTTAAAGCAAGTGTACCTGTAGGTAGGTACCGAGGGTTTAGTATGAATTGATGCTGGAGAAGATTTTACAAGTAACTATATTGAACAACATCAAAAGGAATGATAAACCATTCATTATAAAAGGAGACTATATAAATGAAAAAAATTACCTCGAAGTTAGAATTTAATACAGCTATCCGTTCCCCAAAAATCACTGTTGCTGTCTTTAAAGCAGATTGGTGCCCGGACTGCAAATTTATTGATCCATTCATGCCTGAAGTTGAAGAAAAATTTGCGAATGATCTGAATCTTATCGAAGTTGATGTAGATCAAGTAGATGCTGTAAGTGAAGAACAAAATATTATGGGTATTCCAAGTTTTGTAGCCTATGTCGATGGCAGAGAGCTTACTCGATATGTTAATAAGCTTCGTAAATCACGCGAAGAAATAGAACATTTTTTACAAAGTGCTGTTGAAGGTACTAGATAAATGAACTATACGAAGCTTTAATGAATCATTGATCTAACCGTAGTTATACGGATCAGCCTGTTAACGAGCAAGAAATGACACTAATCATGAATGCTGTATAAGCAGCTCCTGAAGTATTAGGAAGCGTTAGATCAATTCCGAACGGTAATGCAAATCAGAATAAACAAACCTAGATATTGTAATAAAGTTTGACTCTCACATAAAATTGCAAAAGCCCAAGCTACAGCTGGGGCTTTTGTTATCTAATTTTGGAGAAGCGAATCGCTGAACTATAATTCGCCGCTGATATATTTGACCGCTCTCTCGAACAATGTTAAAAACAAGACGTTCTCCGGGCGTATTCAGATGGATATCGCGGTCGACAATACAACTAGAGTAAAGGAGATTCCGTCACACCAAACAACGCATTCTTCAAAAAGCTGCTGGCGATTTCTGCTGATAAGAGTATCGCTAATGTAAGCGATGTTACTTACAATAATGATACCGGTGTTTTGGAATTACCGTAACGGCTGTAAATGAAGAGAAGACAGTAGTAAACGTACAATCACTCGATGACTGAGTCCAGACACATAAGTATGCAATTGAAGTAATCCGCGGCGGTGGAACTTCCAATCCGAGCCCGGCTATTGACAGAGGTACGAGCCCAGTTATAGTTAGCGGCGACGATTACTGTTGAGCGGCAAGAACATGGTCTCCTTGAAGTCGCTATTTTAGCTGCTTTTTTATTTTATCGGTACAAGTTCTTGTCCCAAGCCAAGGACAAGAACAATCTTCCAATTGCCAGATGTATACTTAAGTAAAAGTACATAAGCCTTCACTATGTAACATTTCTCAAAGAAAGACTCATAAATTATAGTCTTTCTTTTTATCTCAAACTCGCAATAAAAACAGGTAGTTATTTGGATAAACTTAATTGAGCGAGTAAAAAAATGAAAAAATATTTGCTTCTCTATTTTGTATGCGATATATTGCATATAAGAATAATTGTGATGAGGATGAAAAACAATGCCAATTCCTAAAGATTTTGCCTTACCAGTCCGTATGTCCGCAAAAGAAAGAGCGTTTTCTCAGATTCAGCGGTGGATTATTGATGGAACACTGCAACCAGGTGAAAAGCTTATTGATGCGGAAATGGCTGAATCGCTTGGAGTCAGCCGGACACCGATTCGGGAGGCATTTCAGTTACTCGAAGTTCAAGGCCTCGTGTCTATGCATCCAGGAAAAGAAACAAAAGTAACGACTATTGAGAAAAACGATATTTTTAAGATGTATTCAACCATGGCTGCTCTTCAGGCCTTGGCTGCTGAAATTACCGCCAAAATTATTGTTCCAGAACAGATCGAGAAACTAAGATCCATAAATTTGGAATTTGCAAGTTCCATTAAGAATGGCCAAGTTTATCAGGCCATGGAGGTGGATGAGCTATTTCATAATTATATTGTAGAGCTTTCAGATAATCCTTATGTGACCACATTTAATACATCTCTTCAGATTCATATTAGGCGATTTAAATATGTGTTTTTAAAACAACCTATTACAGCTACACTTGCTTCAGTCGAAGAACATGATTTGATCATTAAAGCTTTTGAAAGCAAGAATAGCGACGATGCTCAGGTGCTAATGAAACAAAATTTTATTCGTCCGATGCAGGAGCTGAACGAAATACTTTGAAGTGAGGGGTAAAGGGACATGGGAAATAAAAAAGATCTTCGTATTCGAAGCAAGGTAATCAGTGAAGGTGTTAACCGGGTACCGAACAGAGCAATGCTACGTGCAGTTGGTTTCCAGGATGATGATTTTAAAAAGCCAATGATTGGAATAGCGAGTACTTGGAGTGAGGTTACACCGTGCAATATGCACATCAATGATTTAGCAATTCAAGCCAAGACGGGAGCACGTAATCATGGCGGTGCTCCATTAATTTTTAATACGATTACAGTTTCTGATGGGATCTCGATGGGGCATGGAGGGATGTTGTTCTCGCTACCAAGTAGGGAAGCTATAGCTGACTCGATTGAAATTGTGACCGGAGCCGAGCGTTTTGACGGCATTGTTGCAATCGGTGGCTGTGACAAGAATACGCCTGCATGTTTGATGGCTATTGGACGGATGAACATTCCTTCCGTTTATGTATATGGAGGAACCATTCAACCTGGTAATCTCGACGGTAAAAAAGTGGATATCGTTTCAGCTTTTGAAGCAGTTGGTCAATATCAAGATGGAAAAATGACAGATGAACAGCTGCATAAGGTAGAATGCAGTGTTTGCCCAGGCCCAGGATCTTGCGGGGGGATGTATACTGCTAATACGATGGCCGCAGCTGCAGAAGCAATGGGAATGTGTTTACCTGGTTCTTCTTCTACATCAGCCATTTCAACGGATAAAGCATTGGAATGTGCAGCAGCCGGTAAACAGGTCATATCACTTCTTGAACAGGAAATCTACCCAAGAGACATTATGACGAAGAAAGCATTTGAGAATGCGATCACTGTTGTCATGGCTCTAGGGGGGTCAACCAACGCATTTCTCCATCTGCTAGCTATTGCGCACTCGGTAGAAGTAGATTTAACCTTGGATGATTTTGAGCGTATTCGCTTGCGTGTTCCTCATTTGGCGGATTTGAAGCCAAGTGGCCAATATGTCATGCAGGATTTGAATGATATTGGTGGTGTTTCAGGGGTAATGAAGCTATTGCTCTCTGAGGGATTACTTCATGGTGATTGCCTCACCGTAACTGGTAAAACTTTGGCGGAAAATTTAGCTGAAGCTGCTCCACTTCAGAATAATCAAGAGATTATACGTCCACTAGATAATCCTCTTAAGCCAGATGGACCACTGGTGGTGCTTCGAGGAAACCTCGCTCCTGAAGGCGCTGTTGCCAAAATGTCAGGCATGAAGATACAGCAGTTTTCCGGTCCGACAAAGGTGTACGATAGCGAAGAAGACGCGACGGAAGCGATTATGAATGATGAAATTCAGCAAGGGGATGTATTGGTCATACGTTATTGTGGTCCCAAGGGTGGACCAGGCATGCCTGAAATGCTTTCCGTTACAGCCCTAATTGTAGGAAAAGGGCTCGGGGGGAAAGTGGCTCTCATAACTGATGGTAGGTTCTCGGGTGGCTCGCATGGATTTGTAGTCGGCCATGTATCACCTGAGGCCCAAGAAGGTGGACCGATCTCTTTGTTGAAAAATGGGGACATTATCACCATTGACAGCGATATTCAGGAAATAAAGGTTCAAGTGCCAGAAGAAGAGTTGGCTGCTCGAGCGCAAGAGTGGATACAACCTCCACTGAAAGTAAGTTCCGGCGTACTCGGCAAATATGCTAAATTAGTTTCCTCTGCTTCAAGAGGTGCAGTAACAGATTTGATGGAATAGACAAATAAATATTATTGCTGCATATAAAATGGGAGGGGAGAAGCTGCTACAATGAATGTATGAAGCACGCGAAACAAAATAACACCAGCTTTAGAGATCAAGAATGTTGCAAGAAAATGATGAAGAATACGTTCTGTAAAGAAAAATTTTTAAACCACCGTTAGTTTCTTCATTTGAGATTAAACGGAGGTTTTTTTGTAATAACGGGTTTTGTTTCCTTGATAGTGTATACAACACGATACAGGGATTATCCGCCAAACAAACGAATTAAATTGCTTCTGAGCTTATCTATGAAGTAGAACATAACGTCGACGAATAGGTACGATGACTAGTAATTCAATGGGGTTTTCTTCGTGGTTGGATATTATTTTATCGATAAGTAGTGCTAATTTATGAGGTTATTTGCCATCTATTTACGACATTTTACACCCGTTCCAATTCTAACCATTTAGTGGTAAAATGTTAAAGCACACATACAATACAGGGGGTTATGTGAATGAGGTCTATGCAGCAATATAAGGATACGGAGAGGTTTGAGGGTTTCTCGCAAGCAATACAGGCCATTAGCGACGAGGCGAATATGGTTTGCAAGGGGTTGTTCTCGGTACGTAAAGAGACAGGGGCAGATTATGAATGGGAAGTAACAGCCTACGGAAAAAAGGTATTAATAAGCTCCGAAGAGGTTTCCAGGATATTGAATATCGATAACAATACAAATTTAAAAGAAAAATTCAAGGAACTTGTAGCCTGGAAATTAAGGGCGGTCAACAGAGCCATTTTATAAATTCTTATCTACATAGAAATAGTTTTTTTATAACGGTTTGTCGCACTTGGTTTGACAATCCGTCATGCTCTAAACCCATATTAATTCATATGTACCTTTAATCTTCACTGATACTATCAACCTGCCATAGTAAATGTCGAAGGACAAGATAATGGTCCCATTGAAGTCGCTATTTTAGCGGCTTTTTTATCTTATCGGTACAAGTTCTTGTCCCAAGCCAAGGACAAGAACTTGTACCGATTGCCGGAATGGACAAGAACATAGTCCGATTACCGATTAGATGTACATCTAAACATTGATCACATCCACTTAAAGCTTTATTAAGTACCATAATACATGAAAATGTTCACAATGTTATGTGACAACTGACAAGATGAGAGGTTAAACACGGTTGCTAGGTATTAAAAAGGCGAAATATCCAATTCATTAAACTAACGGGCAGGATAGTTTAAGCGCTGAACCGTACCACAAGGAAGGGTAAGTTTTTTATTTACTACACACAGATTAGGTTTGAATGGCAGACTCATTCTTTAGAATAGGACGTAACCCCCTTTGAATAGAGGTTGTCCACTAACTTGAAAAACTCTTCTGACGATAAATCCTTTTGTCGCTGGAGCCAAAGACGAAATAAGGAAAGAAAGGTTGAAAAGTAAAACTCAAGCGTACACACAAGTGGACTTATCGTCGGCCAGCTCTCGCTAACAACGGGAATTCCAGAGGTGCCAGAATTTGCAAACAGTCTGTATGTTTCCTTTTCCAATCTCGGGGTTACAATCGGTACGGCTATAGGTGGTCTACTTATCCCCCATTCAGGAACTGGAGACATCGTATGGGGAGGATATTTGTTTGCCGCAATGGCCTTGAACTGCATATCCGTAAGTTCCATATTACAAGCAAAATTGAAGTCACCATCCGTAATGAACAGTAAACAGTGAGAAAAGTATAGTTGAAATATAAAAATCCTGGAGGATAAACTTCCACATAATTTCCAAATTCACAAGACTTAACGCACATATGTTCCTCACCAGTACTGTGCTGTGGCAACATGCATTATGGTGAACAGATGCAGGTTTCCGGAACTATTCGAAAAGGAGACAAGAACATAGTCCCACCCTTGATTTATTGTAGTGCAAGCTGAACGACCATGTGATTAGGAGGCAATAGCACAGCGTCGATGCGCTTATTGTAATTTTGGTGCATTCGAACATAACCCGAGGAGTGACGGCTTGCAGTTGTTTTCACCCCCTTGCAGAAGCGGATTTCTGTTCTATCTTTGGATGGAATAACTGATAATATAAAATAAATAGAACGAACATGCACAAATCATAAATAAAGAGGCGAGTTCAATGACAGACATATCACTCTGCATCATTGATGACATTAAAAGTGTTGTGGATGGAGTCGCAACCCGGATCGATTGGAAGGCGCATGGTATAACAGTATGCGGCACCGCTTTAAACGGCGAGAAGGGTCTGGAGCTCATCGAACGCTGCCGTCCCGATATCATCTTGACGGATATACGCATGCCCAAGTTGGACGGGTTGGAACTGACCAGAAGAGTCAAAGAGATTTGCCCGCACAGTAAGGTGCTGCTGTTTACAGGATATACCGACTTTGAGTATGCACAGCAAGCCGTGCGTCTCGGCGCTTTTGATTTTATAGCCAAACCCTTCTCCCACACCCAGATTGAACAGGCGATTCTCAAGGCGAAACAGGCCGTTGTACAGCAGCAGGCAAAGTGGCTTGAGCGGGAGCAATTGCAGCGCAAGCTGGATGAAAGCATGCCAACATTACTTCAGCAATATCTTAACCTGTTCATTCGCCATCGAATGGCTGAAGATAGGGCCCGCGATCGTTGGAAGTTTCTACAAATCGATTTAGCCCCAGAAAAGCTTGCGATTATGGTGCTTCATATAGATCGGTTCTCCGAACGCAGAGGCATGCTAGTTGTGCAGGAGATGGAGTTGCTCCTATTTTCGTTGCAAAACATCGTGGAAGAGACGGTGCGAGCATATACGAAAGGGTTAGTATTCCGTGAGAGCGAATCAAGATTTGCAGTTGTCTATAATGAAACGGAAGAAAGGATAGGCACCGAGATGGCAGAGAGCTGCCGCCTTAATATTGAACAATATACTCGTAATACGGTATCGGTCGGTGTTGGCGGCGTAGTGGAACGAATCAGCGATTTGCCCGATTCCTTTGAACAGGCAATGTCGGCGCTTTCCTATCACTTTTACACTGAAGGCAACAGTGTTGTCGTTTATGCTGACATCGAGCGAACAGATCCGATGCTGCCACGCTACTCGCCGGATTTGGAGCAGGAAATGCTACATTCTCTGCGCTCCGGCAATCGATCAATGGCGTTGAAACTGCTGGACGATCTTTTGGGGGAACTGACAAGAGCCGAGCGTCAGCCCGACCCACGGCTACTGACTGGTGTCCTTCATGAGTTAGCGTACCGGATGCTGCGTGTGTTCCGGGAGAAGGTCGACGAGGATGAATTGGCTCCCTTGCTCACGAGAGTGCGCGAACATTGGTTAACCGCATCGATATCTCTAGCAGAGATCCGGGAAGAACTGGCGAGCATATGCGAAATTGGATGTGACTGCATCGAGCGCAAATACAATTTGGACTCCGCACTCATCGTTGAAAAGGCGATTCAGTATATTCGGAATCATCTCCATGCGGATTTAAGCGTAAGCTCCTGCGCCCGGCATGTGCATTTGAGTCGCAGTTATTTCGCCAACTTGTTTAAGAAGATGACAGGCACGACGTTCCATCATTTCGTGACGCAGGAACGGATGGAGCGAGCCAAACAGATGCTTCTTGCTGACATGCAAGTACAAGAAATAGCCGAAGCCCTTGGTTATGGGGAGCGAAGATATTTCACCGAGGTGTTCAAAAAGCAGGTAGGCATGACTCCTTCGGAGTTCCGCCAGACCTATGTAAGCCACTAGGCCAAAGCGGAGGCGCCGGGAGAGCCGCTTTCTCGGTCAGCTGAAGGCCGACGAGTTAATGCGCCAATTGAAAGAAGATACATCTGGTGTGGCATTTTTGAATTTCTGGTATTGCTCTCAGGGCTTGCGCTTGCAGCGGATAGAATCTGTTCTCCAAGTAAATTAATGAAAAATCAGCGTACCTGCGGGCCATTTTACGTCCTCGGCATTTTGCATCTATTCTTCGAATTGCTGACTTTGTCAAATATCTATTCGCGTAAGCGTTGATATCATTTCAAAAAGAAGGGGACGTCGCGGTTGAAATACGAGCCAAAGCTGTACTTTCGTTCGAATGGAACGTTTACCTTGGTACAATTTTCGGATATTCACTGGCAGAACGGGGACGAACTTGACTCACAATCGAGGGCTCTTATGGAGCGGGTCATGGATATCGAGAAACCCGATTTTGTCATGTTTACAGGCGACACGATCCATCAGGACGGAACCGCTTATTGCCGCGATCCCCGCCGTTCGTTGCGCGAGGCTGTAAGCGCGGTAGAGAAACGAAGTGTTCCTTGGGGGCTTGTGTTCGGCAATCACGATACGGAATATGGCATCTCGAGAGAACAATTGATGAAGGAGGTTGCAGCGCATACGTATAGCCTTGCTCGATCAGGTCTTCCACATATTCATGGAACCGGGAACTACGTGCAACCGATATTCGGCTCTGCAAGTAACCGCGTAGCCGCGCTACTCTATGCGTTGGATTCAGGAGCTTATTCGGAGCATCCCGCCGTGGGAGGATATGACTGGATTCGCTCGGATCAAATTGCCTGGTACCGGGAGCAATCGGATGCATGGCGCAAAAGCAATCAGGGGCTGCCGTTACCGGCGCTTGCATTTTTTCATATTCCACTTCCAGAATACGATTGGATATGGAATCATTCGGTTTGCTACGGTGAGAAGAATGAAAAGGTATGCGCTCCCTTCATTCAGTCCGGCTTCTTCGCCGCGATGCTGGAACAAGGCGATGTCATTGGTGCTTTTTGCGGTCATGACCATATAAACGATTTCATCGGCTCACATTACGGCATTCATTTGGGCTATGGCAGCAGTGAGAAAAGTTGGATGTTTGTCTTTTGAAATTGTTTTTCCGCTCTATATTGAAAGCGGTTTCATTATATATCTTGTTTAAGATTCGGCGCCAGCCAGTCCAAATCATGCATGAGGTGAGGGATATAATGTACAGAATTATCAGTTGGTTGCTAATTGTAACGATGTTCTCAGGGGTATGGGCTATATCGCCAGAGGCGAAGGTCCATGCCGCTGTCGCATCATCGTTGCAGACTGTTGAGAATCTGGTGCCTAATGGCAGTTTCGAGGAAACGACGACTACCACCCGCAACAAATGGACGGACAATCTAGAGCCGGCCGGTTGGGCAGAGTGGTATGCAGCAGGTAAACCGCAGGCATCTGTGGTCAATGACGTCTACAAGGATGGCGGTCAATCGGTTAAATTGCATCAGGCACGGAGGGACGAGTAGCACTCACCATTCGGGTACCTGTCACAGCCGGTCAGCCCTATAAGCTGAGTGGCTGGATCAAGACAGACAATGTTGTTTCGACGAACGGGGTATTCATCCGGACAACTTATGTGGATGAGAACAACATCAAGCTCGTGAACGGCCCACGGACGAACAAGGTGATGGCAACGGCCGATTGGTCCTATCGAGAGATCTATCTTAATCCGCCAGCGAACTCAGCGCAGGTGGTTATTGAGCCGTTCTTCGAGACGGGCACCGGAACGGCGTGGATCGATGATATCCGGCTGGTCTCTTGGAGCGGAATAACTGATCTGTCGATTGATCGTCAGTACATCTCCCTGGAAGAAGGGGATTCCGTACAACTCCAACCTATTATATTGCCGGATACAGTAACGGATCGGACGGTGGAGTGGACAACAAGCGACGAAAGTGTGGTTTCTGTTGCTGATGGTCTAGTCAAAGGCGTAGGAATTGGCACGGCGATAATCCGCGTTTCGACGTCGGGAGATGAATATACAGCGGAATCCCACATTCGTGTAGAGGCCCCCGGCACCATGCAGGCTTTCGCAGAAGCGCGCCAGAAATGGCGAGATAGATTGACAGGCGGTGACGACGTCGATTTTAACGATGCGGTAGTAAAGGAAGCATTAGAGACGCTGGTAACCACGGTTAAGGGATATCGGGATACGCTGAGCCGGGAGGATAGTCGAACGTATCTATGGAGCGATCGCGCCAGCTCGACTGATCCGTACCATTCCCTGTATTCGTATAGTCGACTGAAAGATCTTGCACTCGCCTATTCAATCAAAGGTTCCGAACTGTACGGCAGTGAATCCTTGAGAGACGACATCGTTGACGGCATCGATTGGATGTATAAGAATCGCTATAATGAGAATTCTTTATTGGGCGGCAACTGGTTCGTATCTGAAATCGCAATTCCGCAGACACTGGGAGATTTGCTTATTTTGATGTACGACGATCTTCCCGCAGATATTCGGAACAACAGCATCAGGGCAATCGACGCCTATATTCCGGACCCAACGAGACGTGTGTCTCTGATATCGAATCCAACCTTCAGAGAGAAAGGGGCCAATTTGCTAGATAAAGCGTTCGCTGTGACTCTGCGCGGAATAGTGGGTCAGTCAGGCGAGAAAATCGAGCAGGGTATAGAACACATCGGGGCCGAATTCGCTTATGTGGATAGCGGCGAAGGCGTCTATCGCGACGGATCGATTGTCCAGCATACAGATGTTGCGTATAACGGAAACTATGGAGTTTCATGGCTTAGTCGAGCGGCTGATTTGATCTATCTTCTGGAAGGCACTCCATGGCCAATAACTGATCCCCTTGCCATGAATGTATATGATTGGGTGACCCAATCGTTTGAGCCGTTTATTTATGACGGTATTATGATGGATATGGTACGAGGCAGGCAAGTCGCAGCCGGAAATGGCAGCGCCAAAAATGTAATTATGACCATACTTCGCCTGGCTGATGCAGCTCCTCCTGATAAGGCAATGCAAATGCGTAGCATGGTCAAGGAATGGATTCAAATCGACATCGGCATTGGTTACCGGGAAGGGCTGTCGCTGTATGAGTTGCGTTTGCTTCAGGATCTGTTGCGAGATGAAGCCATTTCGCCTCGCGGCAAGCTCATTCGACATCAAGTGTTCTCCGGTATGGACCGGGTTGTGCATTTAAGGGAAGCCTTCGGATTTGGTCTTAGCATGTTTTCAGATCGAATCTCTGCATTTGAGTTCGGTAACACCGAAAATCCACGTGGCTGGTATACGGGGACTGGCATGACTTATCTATACAACAAAGATTACTCGCAATATTGGGATTATTATTGGCCGACAGTCGACGCCTATCGGTTACCGGGCACAACGACTGACGGATCGGGCAAGGACATGGCGCCGGTCGAATGGAAATCATATCGCAATACAAAGGATTGGGTCGGTGGTTCGTCCATCGATGGATTGTATGGGGCAGCTGGAATGGATTTTTCGCTGGAACAGGTGACCGGCAGCGCGTTGAGCGGAAAAAAGTCATGGTTTTCATTCGATGATGAAGTTGTGGCGTTGGGAGCAGGGATTACGGGCTTGAATGATAACAAGGTGGAAACGATTGTGGAGAACCGTAAGTTGAACTCCGCCGGCGATAACAAACTGGTCGTAGACGGCGTACAGCATCCGGGAGAGGTTGGCTGGTCAGCTAAGCTGGGCGAAGTCGACTGGGCTCATCTGGAAGGAAACGTTGCTGGGGCGGACGTCGGATACTACTTCCCGGAATCAGTAGATCTGGAAGGTCTGCGCGAAGCGCGTACCGGCAGTTATTATGACATCAATCCGCGAACCGGCTCGACAAATCAGGAAACCCGCCAATATCTCAGTCTAGCGATCGATCATGGCCGGCAGCCGAAAAGTGCCGGTTATGCTTATGTTCTGTTGCCAGGAAAATCGGCGAATGACACAGCAGAATATGCGTCAGCACCCGATATACAAGTCTTGGCCAACAACACGGAGGTTCAGGCTGTGTCCGATATGAAGCTAGGGCTGACCGCTGCGAATTTTTGGGAAGCAGATACTATTGGGAAAATAACAGTTCACCAGCCTGCATCAGTATTAATGCGGAACGTCGACGGCCTCATATCGCTTGCTGTATCAGATCCGACGCAGAAGCAGGCAGAAATCCGCCTGGAGCTGGATGTAGATACCGATGAGGTGCTGCAAGCAAACGGAACAGTAACTATTGAGCAGACATCACCGAAATTAATTATTAAGGTGGCGACCGCCGGAACGTCGGGAGCAAGCCATACATTGAAAGTGCGGATCGCTTCGGAAAAACCAAATCCAAATCCTATACCGAAACCAACACCGACGCCGAATCCTTCGGCGCAAACATGGAGAGATATTAATGGGCATTGGGCGGCTGATGCAATACTCACTGCGGCTCAAAGCAATCTGGTTAAAGGATACGAAGATGGCACCTTCCGGCCTAATAAAAAGGTAACGAGAGCCCAGTTTATCGTTATGCTGGCGCGTGCGCTAGGTCTGGATCGGCAGGCTTCAGGCAGTGATACCGTTTTTGTCGATCAGGCATCCATAGCCGATTGGGCAAAAGACTCCGTTGCAAACCTTGCTAATGCAGGCGTGCTGAATGGATATGAAGATGGAACATTTGGCCCCGAACGATGGATTACTCGGGCCGAGATGCTCGTCCTGTTGTCACGTGCTATCTCGTTAGGCTTGCCGGACCAAGAACGCCTAACTGAATTTGTGGACGGAGACCAGGTGCCCGAATGGGGAGCAAACGCCGTATCGGCTGCTGTATCTTCGGGAGTGATACGAGGTCGGAACGGCGCGCGTTTGGCTCCGGCTGACCATACGTCGCGAGCCGAAGCAGTTGTTGTGCTACTCCGCGCCCTTGAGCTGAGGGGGAAGTAACGGTTCCGTAATAAAACGAGCATGTGTTTTTCATAAGGGCGGGGCTGAAAATTGCAATCGCATTTTATCCCCTTGCCAATGGTTTTACCGTCCTGTCAATGAGACTAACGTCGGTTATGATCAGTATGTAACGAAATAGAAGATTTCGTTCGTGAATCATCAACCATATCAGATCTACGGGAGGAAACATTGATGAAAAATATGAAGAAAGTGCTCATCGCTGTGTTAGGCTTGTCCATGCTGATAGCTGGGCTGGCCGCATGCTCATCCGGTGCGAACGAGCGCGACAACGATGCAGGCGGAAACAATCAAAGTCAGGCAACCGAAACAACCAAGTTGCAATATTGGACGGGAGGACGACATGACGCGGACTATATTAAAAGCATGATCGACAAGTTTAACGAGACGAACACCAAAAATATTGAAGTCGAAATGACGATCATGGCTGAAAACTATGCACAATCACTGGACTTGGCGTTTGTGAGCGAACAGGCCCCCGATGTGATGGCGCTGGGAGATCTGGTCGATCTTCACAATAAGGGTTATGTAGAACCGTTGGATCAATTTCTTACACCAGAATTTAAGGAGCGGTTCGGGGAGAACGCATTTTTTGAAGGCGCTAACATGCTAGATGGACAAATTTATACACTACCGGCCAACGGGTCGACCATTCGTTTGATTTATAACGTCGATATATTCGAAAAGGCTGGAATTGCCGAACCGCCGAAAACATTGGACGAGATGGTGGAGACTGCCCAAAAAATAACCGAAGTCGGGAAAAAAGACGGTATTTATGGATTCGCGCTGAATTATAAGAGTCCGACAAGCGCACTGGATCGCTCTTCGGCGGCTATCGCAGAAATCAACGGCACGCATGGAACTGGTTTTGATTTCAAGACAGGCCAATATGATTTCACAGGTTACAAACCGATTATTGAAGCCTTCAAGCAAATGAAGGATGACGGCAGTACGCTCCCTGGCTCTGAATCCCTGGATATCGACCCGCTGCGCGCGCAATTCGCCGAGGGGAATATCGGCATGTACTTGTCTTATTCCGTTGAACCGGGAGTTTACAAGAATCAGTTTCCTGCAAAAATCAAGTGGGATGCGGCGTTACCCCCATCCATTGACGGAACGTACAGTGGTGTCAACAACCTCGGTACTGGCGCATCGCGCTGGCTGGCAATGAGCAGCCAATCCAAGAACAAGGAAGCTGCGTGGGAGTTTATGAGTTTTCTCTATTCGGACGAGGTGCTTAAAGGTTATCAGGAACAGGGTCTGGGATTGTCTACCGTACCGTCGGTTGCCGCTTTTGCCGAGAAACCGGATATCGAAGGCATCGATAATTTTCTGCCTGGAAAGTATGATGGTCGCTGGCCGATCCATCCGCAAGGCATCAAACCTGAAGGTAAATCGTATCAGGAGGAGTTTGTCAAGTATATTCTGGTCGGAGGCGATCTCGATGGCATAGTGAAAAGTCTGAATGAACGTTACAATGCTGCGCTCGAGAAAGAGAAAGCGACAGGTAAAAAGATGCCTGAAGCCATACCGGATTTCGACCCTGCCAAGCTGCAAGGCAGTTTGTTCAAATAATACTAACACACATCAACTGATAGCGGAAAAGTAAGCGGGTCTGTCGACACGGTTTATATCAGCCGGCAGATCTCTTACCTTTCGAAATCCGGACAATTGCAGGGAGGGACGACATGAGAAAAGGGAGAGAGCTTGCAGAGTCGTATGCATTCATTCTGCCAAGTTTTGCATTAAAGGTTATTTTTGGGGTGTACCCGATCATATGGGCATTGCGTTACATGTTCTATGATTACAGAGGTTACGGGACGGCGACATTTACTGGACTGGACAATTTCTCAAGATTAATTAAGGACGAGTTGTTATGGAAATCGGTATGGAATACCTTTGTTTATGCGGGTGGCAAGGTGGCATTGACCATACCGATTGCTTTGATTCTGGCCGTTATTCTTAACGGCAAGCTGAAAGGACGACAATTCCTGAGAGGCATTTACTTTCTGCCAACGATTATGAGTGCAGCTGTAATGTCTGTCGTGTTCTATATTATATTCAATTCTTACAATGGTATGTTGAATCAACTGTTGATGAACATCGGCATCATTTCGGATCCGGTCGAATGGCTTGGCACTCGATACGCGATGCTGACTGCGATTATTATTGCGGCGTGGGGAGCCATCGGCAACAACATGCTTCTATTCCTGGCCGGTCTTCAAGGGATACCGAATGATGTGCAGGAAAGTGCGATGATTGATGGAGCCAACAGCATCCAGCGTTTCTGGTATATTACGGTACCGATGCTAGGGCCGATGCTGCAGATTATTATCATGCTGGCAATTATTGCCGCCCTGAAAGGCTATGAGAGCATTATGGTGTTAACAGGCGGAGGTCCGGCAGGCACGACCGAAGTGATGTATCTGTATTTGTACAAACTGCTGTTCCCAGTATCCACAGGTGAAGCGGTTCCGCAGGATATCGGCTACGGCAGCGCGGTCGGCTTCTTCACGGCAGTGATTGTCGGTCTGATAACCGGATTGTACTTTTATTTGACCCGCAAGTTGAACCGTGTGTTCTAACCTGGTATATCGAAGGAGACGATAACATGCAAACGTTAAAAAAACCGAGCCCGGTTGAAAGAACCCGGTGGCGGAAACGATCGCCGGGTCGTATCGCCGCCTCAGTCGGGCTGTGGGTGTTCCTGTTGTTAATGGTTGTAGCGACCCTATTTCCGGTCATTATGGCGTTGCTAGGCTCATTTATGACCAACGCTGAGTTGACGAGTGGATCAGGACTTTGGCCGAATGCCTGGCAAATCGAGAATTATGTGAAGACGTGGAAAGAAGCTAATTTCTCTATGTATACCTGGAACAGTTTCTTTCTAAGTATAACTTCAACGATCGGCACACTAATTGTGGCTTCCATGGCAGCATATGCAGTCGATCGCCGTGAATTTCCTGGAAAGCGCCTCTTTTTGCTGCTGCATTCGTTTATGATGTTTATTTCGCTCGGAATCATCGTTCTCAGGCCTCAATTTGACATCATGGTTCAATTGGGCCTGCATAAGTCGTTATGGGGTGTAATTATTTTAATGGTTGCAGGACATGGCTTTATTTTCTTTATATTGCTCGGATTCGTAAAAGGTATCCATCGCGAACTGGACGAGGCAGCCATGATTGACGGAGCCGGATTCTCGTATATCTATGCCCGCATCATATTGCCTCTGCTAGGGCCAGCTCTTGGCGTATCAGCACTTTTCGCTTTTCGTGGGGCGTGGAATGAATATATTCTTCCGTTGGTCTTCACCATGAGCCAACCTAAACTGATGCCGCTTACGGTTGGTCTGGCCAACCTTCGTTATGGCTACGGCGGCGCTGTACAAAGCCATCTTATGCTGACGGGTGCTGTGCTGTCTATGCTTCCGCTTCTCCTTATGTATGTGGTAGCTAATAAATCATTCATGCAAATGTCGGCAGGGGCTCTAAAAGGGTAACATATTTGTCGGGAAAGAACAAAGGCGGAGATTCCACAACTAACGAATGGGGAGGCGCACGCGATGAAGAAAATTTGGTTTGACAAGCCTGCAGCTAATTGGAATGAAGCGATTCCGATTGGGAACGGCCGATTGGGTGGTATGGTTTTCGGCGATTCCGACAGAGAACGCATACAACTGAATGAAGATTCTGTCTGGTACGGAGGGCCACGGGATCGCAATAATCCCGATGCGTCGAAATATATAGCACAGATCAGAAATCTCATAATGGAAGGAAAGCTTGGGGAAGCACATAAACTGACCGCCATGGCGCTGTCCGGGACGCCCGATACTCAACGCCACTATGCTCCGCTCGGTGATTTGTACCTGGATTTTGGCCATAGGGACATCTCCGGTTACCGCAGGGAGCTTGATCTGGATCATGCAGTGGCTACCGTACATTACGAAGCTGAGGGAGTAGTTTATACACGAGAATATTGGGCTAGCTTTCCTGATCAGATTATGGCCATTCGACTAACCGCGAGTAAGCCTGGCAGCGTTTCGTTTTCGGCTCGGCTGATGCGAGGCAGACAGCGTTATCTGGAAGAAAGCTTCGATATGGACGGGGATTCTATTGCTATTACAGGAAATTGCGGAGGAAAAGGGGGATCCGATTTCGCAGTCAAACTCACGGCTATACCGTCTGGCGGACAAATGAGAACGATTGGCGAATTCCTTGTGGTGGATCGGGCGGATAGTGTTACACTGTTGTTGGCGGCGGGGACAACCTATCGTTACGAAAATCCGTTGGCCATGAATAGCAGTACGATTCAAGCGGCAGGTAGTCTTACTTTCGATATCTTAAGAGAACGTCATATTAGCGACTATACAGCACTTTTCGACAGGGTCGATTTAGACATTCAGGACTCGACACAATCAGAAATTCATAATATCCCGACAGACGCACGTCTGGAAAGGGTTAAGCAAGGTAAGCAAGATCTTGGACTTATAACGCTCTATTTTCATTTCGGTCGTTATCTGCTGCTTGCATGTAGTCGTCCGGGCTCCCTTCCTGCCAATTTACAAGGTATATGGAATGAAGAGATGACTCCGCGCTGGGACAGCAAATATACAATCAACATCAATACGGAAATGAATTATTGGTTGGCGGAAACATGTAATCTGCCTGAATGCCATCTTCCTTTATTTGACTTGATTGAACGGCTCCGAGAACCAGGCAGAGTTACAGCACAGAAAATGTACGGTTGTCGCGGTTTTGTTACGCATCACAATACCGATATCTGGGCGGATACGGCGCCGCAGGACATTTCCTTGCACGCTACCCAATGGCCGATGGGAGCTGCCTGGTTATGTCTTCATTTATGGGACCATTACGAGTTCGGCGGCGACCTGGAGCATTTGACCCGAAGTTACCCTATTATGAAGGAAGCTGTCGAATTTTTCCTTGATTTTCTGATAGAAAGTCCAGAAGGAGATTTGGTAACTTGTCCTTCTGTTTCACCGGAAAATACGTATATTGCTCCAACCGGAGAAAAGGGGACATTGTGTTACGGCCCGTCCATGGACAATCAGATTTTGTCGGCGTTATTCGAAAGAGTGGTACAAGCAGGTGAAATTCTCGGGGTTGATTCAGATTTCCGCAGTCAGGTGCTAAGAGTCCGGGCTCGTCTGCCTAAGCCGAAGATCGGAAAATACGGTCAACTGCAGGAATGGATTCATGATTATGAAGAGACGGAACCAGGGCATCGGCACATTTCACATTTGTTCGCGCTGCATCCCGGGAATCAGATTACATTGAATGAGACACCGGAGTTGGCAAAAGCGGCAAGAATTACATTGGAGAGACGTCTGGCAAACGGTGGGGGGCATACAGGCTGGAGTCGCGCATGGATTATCAATATGTGGAGCCGATTGAAAGACGGCCAGCTTGCATACGACAATGTAGTCCAACTGCTCCGTTCTTCGACATTGCCTAATTTATTTGACAATCATCCACCTTTTCAAATTGACGGAAATTTCGGTGGCACTGCTGGAATTGCTGAGATGCTGCTGCAAAGCCATGAAGGGGTAATCCATTTATTGCCTTCTATTCCACTACAATGGGACACCGGCTCCTATCGGGGGCTCCGTGCTAGAGGAGGCTTTGATGTCAGCGTCCGATGGCAAAGGGGAGCAATCGTAGAAGCCCAGATCTGTTCTAGGCTTGGCAACATATGCAGGGTTTGTGCTCCGGGAGCCATGTTGGTCGAAACGAAGGAAGGACACGAAATTGCTTTCCGCAAGTTTTCATCCGGCATTATTGAATTCGAAACGAACAATGGGTCAGTTTACCGATTAAAGTTCACCTAACTAGATGGTCGTACGGATGCTTGCAGGAACGGTTGTGCGCTAGTCGTGATCGTTGGTTCCTGTCGGAGCTAGTAGCAGAATTTGCAGTTATGCTAGAATAAAGGCTAGATTTCGATGTTGAACAGGAAGTGGCTTATGAAACTGTGGGAGAAGTTATCTTTTCGGTATCGCATCTGGCTAGCATTTATTTGCATTGCCATCGTGGCTGTTACAGTTACGGGAATGTTGTCTTACCGGATCGCAGCTGGCGTGGTGGAAGAGAATGCCAACCGGACCGGCAGGGAAACGCTCGCTAAAACTTCGCAGATGTTGGATGAGAAGCTCAATCGGATTCAGTTGGCGGTCTATTCCATGGTGGTTAGCGATCCCTACCGTAAGTTGGTAGGGCTAGATCCGGTATACAGCGAAACACAAACGTATTATACACATCTGTCGAAGCTTCAATCATCGTTTGTTCAGGCCAAGCTGTATGAGTCTCTTATCCGTACGATTCTGCTTGTAACGCCGGATGGCGACTATTATCAGTTATTTTTTGCTCGTGCCTTCGACATCCCATTCTATAATTCTGAGATTCACCATCGGATGCAAGAGAGCAACCGGCAGATATGGGTTGAAGGTCATGACGACGCGTATTTCACCAGCAAGGACCGGGTGATATCGTTTTTAATGGAAGGGCCTGCAGGCAACACGGCCTATAAGGGGCAAGTCTTTATTATAGCAAATGTATTGGAAACGGAAATGCAGGATTTGATCCATGCCGATGTCAGCGGCAACCGGGAGCGCTTCTTTCTCGTAAACAGTACCGGTGATGCCGTGCTGCGCACAGATTCAGAAATATTCACCACATTGCAAGCAAACGATGAATATCGTGAAGCGCTGGCATTGAACAACGGTACATTCGAAGCGGATCTGGGGGGGCGTGACTATCTTATTAATTTCAAGAGGCTTTCGGGTGTTGCGGATTGGAGCTTGTTCAGTGTTATACCCAAATCCGAACTACTGCAGCAGATGAACAATATTAAATGGACCACGCTCTGGATAGTACTGGGTTGTCTGCTTGTGTCGTCGGTCTTTTCTAAAGTGCTAACTCGCATGGTTCTGAAACCTTTGAATCGTTTGAAGAGTGTAATGAAAAAGGTCGAGATGGTCGGACTGGACGCCCGATTCGAGGGAGAAAACCGGGACGATATTGCCATGATCGGTTATCGCTTCAATCGCATGCTTAAGGAGATCGAGCGACTGTTCAAGGAAGCTCAGGGAGCGGAGCAGGAGAAGCGCAAAGCGGAAATGAAAGCGTTGCAGGCGCAGATCGATCCGCATTTTCTCTACAATACGCTCAATACAATCTATTGGAAGTGCCAACTGGGCCATTTACAAGCTGTTGAAGAAATGGTGCTTGCTTTATCGAATCTGTTTCAATTGGGGCTTAATAAGGGCAGGGACATGATAACGCTACAGAATGAGCTGGTGCACGTCGAGCAATATTTGAAATTACAGCAGCAATGCTATGAAGATCTGTTCAATTATGAGATTGACGTGCAGGACGGGATCGATCTTCAACAGTCCATTCTTAAAATTATACTGCAGCCGCTCGCGGAGAATGCCATTATGCACGGTTTCAAGGATCAGAACGAGGGCGGTCGCATTCGAATCGCGGTCCGAAAGGATGATCGGCATTTGATTTTAAGCGTCGAGGATAATGGAGCCGGGATGTCGTCTGAAATTGTCCAGACACACATGCAGATGCATGCAGTCGATGATGGTTCGTCGCTTAAAGGGTACGCCCTTGGGAATGTATATCGGCGTCTACGTCTTCATTATGGCGAGGAAGCCGATGTGCGAATTAAGAGCGAGCCGGAAGTCTGTACGCGCATAGAACTAATGCTGCCGCTTAAGGTGCAAGCGGTAGGGGAGAAGCATGAGGATACAAGAATAATTGAACGGTCATTATAACACGCCCGGAGAAGCCTCCGGGCGGTTAACATCATTGCTACTGCCGAATCGCGAACACATTCCATTTTCCAGTGTAGTCCGTCTGCCGTTCCGCGTTGTTGATGGTTGCCCCAATGGCATGAATCGTACTTAGATTCTCGACATAGTTGACATATATTGTCGTATCGGCATTGCTTGCATACGGCACACTTAGGTTGGATAGGGTCGTCCAGCTCGAACCTAGGTTGGTTGTTCGCTTGCTGATAACTGAATTGCCGCCTTGGGCCAGATACATGATTTCGAACTCGTTGGTTCCCGTGCCACTTTTGGCCAAATCCATAAAGCTGGAGGCGGAGCTGTCCGCGGTTTGTACGGTCCATGCGCCAGCATTGTAGGAAGCAAGCCTGATCGTGCGGTTCCCATTCATATATTGGCCAAAGCCGACAACGACTTTATTGTCCGAGGTCAAAGCGGGAACCGGGTTAGATATCGGATGACGAGCGTGAGGATTGGTGCTGGTGGTGTCCGGCGCAGCGTTGACTACCAGACAAGATGACAGATCCGGCGAATCCACCACATTGCCCATACTGGTGCCGCCAGCGTTATACATAACGCCGTCCGCCGTATTAAGGTAAGCGAGATATAAATTACGGGACGCATGATTATGTCCGCCGGTCCCTCCCGACATTCTCCACGTTATATAGATTTTCCCCTCCTTTTCCACAACACCAAACGCATATACCTCATTAAACCTGTCCGCTGTTTTGCCGCTGTCGATGACAGTCACCGGGGAGGACCAGGTGGCTCCGCTATTGGTCGATTTAATATAACGATAGGTGCGGTACGGGTAGGAGACATCGTCATTTTTGGAGTAGAACAGGTAGACGGTGCTGCCGGAGACAATTGGCATGGGGTAGGCGTTCTTGTCATCGCTGATTTTTGTGCGGGTCCACGTACCTACGAGCGAATGGGTATTTGGTGATTTGATCAGATAAGCGGCTGTTGTATGGTCGACGATAAAGATACCGAGCTTACCGTCAGGCAGCAGCACCATCGTTGGGTAGTCGTGATAAGCATAGGTTGACGAGTCGTTCCAGTCGTAAATTTTGACCGCCATCTCCCAACTGTTGCTGCTGTGATTGTAAGCCCTTGCATAAACATCCATTTCGGGACCACTGTACGTCACAAAGGTTCGGTTCGTAGCGCTGTCATAAATGGCTGAACCGAATGATCGCAGCGCGTGGTAGGTGGTGTTGCTCGCAATTGTGCTGATGCTGGCGGCATTGGCGGCGGAGACAATCGAGAGCATGCATAACAGCGTCAGTGATAAGGCGACGAGCCCCCGGCACAACCTTAACGTTCGTTTCATCATTCATCATCCTTTCCAAATTAAGTTTGATTGCATCATAAAGGTAGCATAGATCGTGCGCTAGGAGAGGCGGATAAACAATCATCAAGGGGAGGAAAAACGACTGTTCGGGGCTTAACCAGTTAACAAAAGGGACAAGATTCGCTTACACTCAGTGTAGATATTGCAATAGTGGGGGCAGGAGCATCTAGGGATATTGACTTTCGTATACACAGGCCTGCCAAGCAAGGGGTAAAGGCTCTGCTTGTTGCAAACGAAAATGGGGAGGAACAATCTTCGGAGAAGTCGTAATGAGGGGATTCAGATCAATGAAGAATCCCTCTGGGACGATGAGCGCTGTCGCCTGATGATCTATCCGGCCTACTATGGCCGGGAAGCGGCCGCACAACCACATCCAGCCGGCAATGCCAAGTCGGATCCGGTTTTCTAAAGAGAAAGTGTCGATATCGAGGGAGCCCAAGCAATACGATTCTTGTCCTTGACGGATAGACGAAAGGAGTCTCTTACGTAACGGATTCAATATGAGTTGAATTGAACGGGAAGCTCGGTTCGGTTTTGCGCGGAACTTATCTAAGCAAATATCAAGAATGGTGTAGGAGGAATTTTTGTGAGCCTAATAGGTGTATGGCAACGGGCCGAGCAGGGCGTAATGCGGAAGATTCTGCAGGCTGGAGAGGGATTGATGATGATGGAAGTGCGATTCGAAGCAGGAGCGGAGGGGTATGCTCACAGTCATCCGCATGAGCAGATGACGTATTGTCTGGATGGCAAGTTTGAATTTCATATTGATGGCGAGCAACAGTTGCTGAACGCAGGAGAAGCTTTGTATATTCCAAGGGGAGCCGTGCATGGTGTTCGCGCGTTGGAATCGGGCGGACTGTTGGATACGTTCACGCCGGTTCGCGAGGATCTGCTTGGAGCCGATGACCTAGAAGCTAGAGCCAATCGGAAAAGCAAGGGGCTTAAGAGGTCAACCGGTGAATGAAGAGCGCGTATCGTTACTGAAAAGCAATATGGCGAATTCCGAATTTCATTCGGCGACGGAGACGCTACAGCTTCGGGTAGAGCCGCTTGTGCAAGGGAAATATGCGATCAACGGCAACGAGATAGGCAATTGGGGACATTATTACTACTGTGCACATGACGGAGCCAGGCTGCAGTTTGATTGGGACAGTCCGAACCTGCATCGCTGCCCCTCATGTGGCGGCACCTACACGGGCGAACCCTATGACGGAGCCTGGGTTTCGCTTGCAAACCAGCGAATGGGCGAAGGAATCATGCTGTGCGGATTGCTGGGTGCAGGCCTGGCTGAGCGACGGTATTCTCTATTTGCCACTGATGCGTTGACTGCTTATGCAAAATATTATCCAGGGTACCGGATTCATGGCAATATTCCCTACAATGGGCCGGGAAAACTGTTTGAGCAAACGTTAGATGAAGCCCACTGGCTAATTGATCTATGTCTGGGCTTCCGAATGCTGGAGGAGACCATGACCGCTTCTGATCGGCGTTATATAGAAGAAGGTTTATTCCGTCCAGCTGCCCGCTTTCTCATCGACCATAAAGAAAATCAGCTGCATAACCACGCGGTACTTATCACGTCGGCTATTTCGTTGATCGGGCTTATCCTGCGAGACGAAAAGATCTTGTACGCCGGTCTTGAAGGTGACTACGGCTTGTTAGATCAGCTGGAGCGGGGCACGCTACCGGAAGGTTTCTGGTACGAAGGAGCATTCGCATATCACTTCTATGGTTTATATCCGATCCTGCAGTTTGCGCTTGCGGCTGAAGGAACGCCTTGGGACATTCGATACCATCCGAAATTGAGGCGAATGTTCGACTTTCCGCTTCAATTTATTTTGCCGGACGGTACGTTTCCTTCTATTAACGATACCAGCTCTGTGGTAAGCATTCAAACCTGTGCCAGATATTACGAAATCGCTCTAAATTGGTATGGAGACAAACAATTTCGGGAGTTGCTTCAACTTGCTTACGGGCTAGCGTCGTGGCCGGGGAACCTAGGGGATGGAGAGACATTCGTTCCGGCAGAGCGAAGCTCGATCGATGCATTATGGTGCGGACTTCCATTGCAGAGTAGCGAAAGTTCGAATACAGCCGGAAATCAAAAGGCGGGGCATACATCCGATGAGGGCAGCGAAAAGGCTATTCGCAATCAGATAACAAAATCTTTTTCTTCGGGGACGGACGGATTGACAAAGTTAGTTAATTCGAAGGGATGGTATCTGCTTGTCAAACATAGTCCGTTCGGAGGAGAGCATGATCATATGGATCGCCTCGGTATATCCTTTGGTTGCGGCCACAAGCCGCTTGTGATTGATCCAGGTACGATAGCGTATTCGGTACCGGCTCATTACGACTGGTTCAAACATACGTATTCTCATAATACAATTGGTCTGAACGGTAAGGATCAGCCACCTGCGGATGGGAGAAGGGTAAAGTTTCATCTTGAGAGCTGGGGATGCTGGACAGAAAGCGCAGTTGATTGGCATACCGGAGATTATAGGATGCGGAATCTCATTGACTTGCCGGCGGAAATGTGTCCCTGGGATGATACCACCTACGCTCATGCGGAAATTCGCCGAATAAACGCGTTGGGCGAGAATTGGATGCTTGATGTGGTCAAAGTTAAAGTACAGGCAGAGAGAAGTATTGATCTGGTGTATCACGTTAGTGGAGAGCTTCCCGCAAGCGGGAATTGGCGGGAATATCAGGGCGAATTGTGTGAGCTTGGAGGCCATTTGTTTCATGATGCGAGAAGCAGTTCTCAGGGAAATATCGAATATTTCGACTGGATGATCAAAGGGAACGGCGGTACATTAAAGCAGGCAAGCTGGTGCTCACATCCGGCCGTGCTTCTTACTGCTAAAACGCCCGACAATCCCCCTAGTGAATGCAGACAGACGCTGATTCAGCGTACACAGTGCGCAGGGGAAGTCCTATTTGTGAATGCGTTCTGCTATCAACCGTCCGCGACATCCGGCACTCTGCCGGATGCTCGGCTACAAATGGCCGTTTATCATAAGGAGGATTTGGGCTGCCTGGTGGAATTGGCAGGTGAAGTCTTCGCGCACAACTTTGGGCTGGAATGGAGAGAGGGTTGCCAAGGGGCGAGTGTAACGGCTACCTCCCAAACATGATGTTCTGAGCGCGCCGTAAGTACCATGCCTTCTGCCCCGGAGAAGACAGTACGAGATAGTGCTGATTGAGTTGAGGAAGACTTCGAAGGATCGGTGCGTTGCTTTGTTCAATATACCGGATCTGGGGAGCTAGGGAGTATTGATGCTGGTAAAGAGGCTGTGCTAAACGTCGTAGGCGAGAATAGGCAGGACATGGAGGAACAACTTATATGATTAATGAAAAGAAGTTAGAGGCTGCGCTGAAAGATGCCATAGACAAAACGAGGAAGAATATCGCAAGGTTTAACGGAAAGTTTCCGCATGTCAGCGAAAACGAAGTCTACCAATTAAATGACAATACGGATTGGACGAACGGCTTTTGGTCGGGTATGCTGTGGCTCAGCTATGAGTTAACGAGGGATACCAGCTTTCGCGAAGCGGCTGTTCGGACAGTAGAAAGCTTCCGTGAACGGCTCGAATCCCAAACGGTGCTGGATCATCATGATATTGGCTTCCTATATTCCCTTTCCGCCAAAGCGCAATGGATCATTGAGGGGGATGAATCGGCAAAGTCGCTTGCTTTATCCGCTGCGGACGTGTTGATGAAAAGATGGAGACCGAGATCTATGCTCATTCAAGCGTGGGGACCGGAAGGCCATGAGGAAAACGGAGGCCGGATCATAATTGATTGCTTAATGAACCTACCTCTCTTATTCTGGGCAACAAAACATACAGGGGATGTACGATACGCAGAAATCGCCGTACATCAAGCCGAAAAAAGCAGACGTTTTCTCGTACGGGGAGACGACTCTTCCTATCATACATTTTATTTCGACCAAGAAAGTGGAGAACCGCTGTGCGGCGGCACAGAGCAGGGTTACTCCGATGGATCGACATGGTCGAGGGGGCAGGCATGGGGCATTTATGGCTTTGCACTACTCTATCATTTTACCAGGGATAAGCGATACCAAGAGACCTCAATTCGTATGGCGAAGCATTTTTTGGAGCGATTGCCGGAGGACGGGGTTGTGTATTGGGATTTCAGCGTTCCGTTTACATCAGACACGAAACGGGACAGCTCCGCTTCTTCCATAACAATTTGCGGAATTCACGAGTTGTTGAAAGGACTTTCAAACGGACATCCGGACCGTTGCGTTCTCGAGGAAGGTATTCGTCGTCAGTTGGAAGGATTGATCGAGAAATACGCGACAATCGGCAAGCCAGATGCTGAAGGGCTACTGGAAAGGGGGGCCTATAGCGTCCGTGGCAACGCTTCGCCGGATGACTATATGATCTGGGGCGATTATTTTTACATGGAGGCGCTTGCGAGACTGACAGCAGGTCATAAAGGATATTGGTATGAATTATAAGGCAACAGGAGGTATTGTAGATAAGCGAACGGTTAATGCAGCATTTAGCTCAGATGCAGAAGGAGTCTACCTGAGCACGAGAGTTATCGCAACTAAAGATTCCCCAGCGAGTGATGTGACTAAGCATGGTATAATCAAACATGGAAGTAAAGATCTAATTCTTCTTAAAACTCCTAAGTGTACGTTATTTCGTACTACATCACATACGTCAGCGTAGGAGGCAAAGAAGTTAGAGTTCGAGGAAGGTAGCACTGCGAAAATTGGGGGAAGACAGTAGTCAGCGAATACGGAGAGCAGGAAATATCGGTTCCACGCGATCGGATGGGTGAGTTCGAGCCGGTTCCCTATACGCCAAAGGTGTCAACACACGAGAGATTCAAGCTCATCTGCAAACTGTACGGCATTGAAGTTCTTTCTTATTCGCTTTTTACGTTTTTTTCAAGGGAGTTTAATCTTGTGGAACTCTTATGCGAAAGCTAACTGCATATGGTCTCCTCATCTGATCGCATACAATCACTAAACCCTACCCCCAGCACAGATTGGTATATTATATTAGCATTATTAAGTAACGCAGACAAGATAATCAGGAGTTTAGCGGAGGGGATATAGTGGGAACGTCGACTAGTGAAGGTTTGACCCAACAGTTGATAGAACATTTAAATGGGTTGGATTTTATTACCCGAATAGATGTTGTTGGAAGTCGTGTTGAACAAACCTCAGATGCTTACTCGGATGTAGACTTATTGCTAACAATTAAAGATGTTACTCCAAATATCGCATTGTTCGAAGTGACCGAAAGTGTAAAAGCGAGGTTCCAACCGGCGTGGTATGATTTTGCAAACAGTCTGATGCCTGAAAAATTTTTAGTATCCACCTTTATAGGAGGAGACAATCCTTTCACATTCTATGATGTCGGTATCCTGAACAATGATAAGAATTTGGTCTATGACAAAACACAGTTTGAAAATGACCAATGGATTCATTTGATGAAGCTCTGGGTCATGAATTTCAAGTATATGATGCGTGATGCGCCACAGTTTGAAAAACGATTTGCAACAATGATGGAAAAAGCGAACATCTCCCACTACTCCGATTATAAAACAGGTTTTTTTCATTTGTTGTTAAAGCTAAAAGATAAGAAGACTATTGAGAGTGGTTATTTAAATATGCTTGAGGAGGCTTTTAGAAACAGCTGATAACGTTCAATTAACCTGACCGTTTTATGCCCGTTGTCGGGTGACAAAAACATAGTAACATTAGAAGCCGCTGATTTGGTATTATCCCCATTTAGTAGACATGAGAAAAAAGACATCTGTTAAGATGAACTTAATCATGTAAAACGAAGGGGATTTTTTCATGGCTAAAAAAGGACAAACATTCCGGCGGTACTCTTTGGATTTGAAATTGGAGGCAGTCCGGCTGGTCAACGAAGAACATATGAGTATACGTGAAGTAGCGACACGTTTAGATATTCAAAATAAATCTCAGGTACAAGTGTGGGCAGCAAAAGCAAAACAAGGAATGAGTCTGGAACCTGTTACGTCCAAACGGGGACGCCCTAGAACCAAGTTTTCCAGTATGGAAGAAGAGATGGCGTACTTGCGGGCGGAGATTGAATACTTAAAAAAGCAGTATCCAAATCTACACAAGGAGTGACGAGTAAAGCGGCCAGATTTCAAATCATTGAGGACCTACGAGCACGCCATGGTCTGGCTTGGCTCTTGAAGTTAGCTGCGGTTTCCCGCTCGGGTTATTACAAGTGGAGAAAAAGCTTAGCAGCGGCAAACGAGCGTAGACACAAGGAACATGAACTAGAATCCCATTTGCCTGCCATCCATCGCGTGCATCCCTACTTTGGTTATCTTCGAATGACCGTAGCTTTACGCCGGGAAGGCCTCCGAGTCAACCACAAAAAGGTGTACCGATTAATGAAACAATTAGGCATCTGTTCGGTCATTCGAAAAAAACGTCGATTCTTTGGAAAACAAGCCTCTGTGGTGAACCCGAATCGGCTGGAGCGCCAATTTCGTGCGGATACGCCACGAACGAAGCTGGTTACCGACATTACCTACATTCGTGCTGGAGAACACTTTGTGTATCTTTCTGTTATTTAGGATTTATACAATAACGAAATTGTTGCATGGCATCTTTCTGAACGAAATGACCTTGCTTTGGTTCATGAAACGCTGGATAGACTCCGTCAGCACGTGGATCTGAGTGGCGTAATCCTACACTCGGATCAAGGATTTCAATATACGTCGAAGCCTTTTAACCGAAAACTGAACCAGCTCGGCATGCTAGGTAGTCATTCCAGGCGTGGAAATTGCTTAGATAATGCCTGTATTGAATCTTTTTTCTCTCATTTGAAGACGGAGAAAATTTATTTGAATAAGGCAGCAAACAAAGCGGAGGTTGAACAGCAAGTAAGCGAATACATATTGTTTTACAACCAAAACCGATTTCAGAAAAAACTAAACGACCGTTCCCCGGTAGAATACCGGGAAAGGGCCGCAGCTTAAATATTGTCTTTTTTAGTACTGTCTACTTGACAGGGTTATGACCATCTTAGCGGCTTTTTTATTTTATCGGTTCAAGTTCGTGTCCCGAGGCAAGGACAAGAACTTGTACCGATTGCCGAAATTGACAAGAACATGTTCCGATTACCGATTAGATAAATATCTAACTAAATTCTACAGCTATTTCATTAAGCTAACGGGCAGGTTAGCGCAACAAACCTAATGTCAGGATCGTTATAATAAAGGATATAAGCTGAAAATTTACTTGTTTAATTAAATATAGATTCTGCTTGCGTGTAGCTCTCCTGGGTCGGGAACAGGAACGGCCTTGAACCTTCGGACTTGATATCGCTAAAAATCACGGGTTCTTGCTCAGGACTCATATTGCTTAAGTAAGGGAAGCGGCCTATGCTGGTGCAAGATTTACACTTCGAAGTTTAAAAAAGAGGTGCCAAACCTGGAAAACAGTGACCATATCCAAAAGAGATAAGCAGAAGAACAACTGGAAGTATTATGAGTATACTTACCTTTACGATAGGACGATGAAGAACCCGCCGCGAAAGCCGAAAACAGAAAATTAAATACACTACGTGGATTTAGTTAAAACGTACTTATAACTAAGTAGTATTTTGACATATTGCAAATATACAATGTATAATAGTGTCCATGATCAATCAAGTAGATATTTTTAAGGCACTAGCTAATGAGTCGCGTATTCAAATACTAGAATGGTTAAAAAACCCAGAAGCTCATTTTTCACCCCAAGAAGGGATTGATATTGGTGAAGTAGGGGTATGTGTGAGTCAAGTAACTGCTAAAATGAATATGGATCAATCAACTACGTCTCAATATCTCTCAATACTACATCGAGTGGGTTTAATTAATGCCACCCGTATTGGTAAATGGACATATTATAAGAGAAACGAAGAAGCAATTAATCAAGTTGGTCTGTATCTCCGAAAAGGTGAATGATACTGAATTAACAATCTTTCAGTATCATTCACCTGATTTTCACAACAACATATTGTTTATTTGCAATATGTAAATATATTGAACGAGTGAGCGATCATAATTGTTCTGCTAACTATAGATTACTGCAAGAAGCCGGTAAGTATGTTTATAATCCACAGGAAGATGCAGCCCGACGTTGGAAGTGCAGCAATGTTACTGTAAAAATTATGGCTAATCCCAAATGAGGCTTTGGTAGATGAAATTATGATCGCGGATTTTATCCTGACCAAGCAAACCGGCTAAAGGGATATCAGTTACTGGCGAAAGAAAGAATTTGATCTTATTTCTAAATAGCTAACCTGACTAGAATGAAAGAAGGGTAAATGAATGAAAGAGAGAAAACAACTTAAAATTGGCGGAAATATAGATGGGGTAGGCTTTAACTACATGGGGTGGCGTCATCCTAAAATGCCAGCTAACGCGAGTGAGAGTATTGAGTATTATGTACAAAAAGCAAAAAGACTGGAAGAAGGGAAATTTGACACCATCTTTTTAGCAGACGTCAGCCATATTGGACCGGGGATGATCCCGCATTACCTCAGTATGTTCGAAGGGATCAGCATTCTGTCCGCCTTAAGCATGGTGACTCATTCAATCGGACTAATTGCCACCATTGCCACTTCCTACGCGGATCCGTTCACGGTTGCCCGCCAGTTGGCTTCTTTGGATAAAATCAGCAGTGGCCGAGCGGGATGGAATGCCATCACTTCAAATCCGGGAGGCTTGGCGAATTATAGCCGTACCCATCTTTCGAAAGCGGACTTGTATCCGATGAAAAAAGAATTTTTAGAGGTTGTCAAAGGGCTTTGGGATTCCTACGAGGATGATGCTTTTATACGGGACAAACAAAAAGGCATCTTTTTAAATCCTGAAAAAATGCATCCGTTAAACTACAGAGGTAAGTATTTTTCCGTCGATGGGCCGTTAAATATCAGCCGTTCTCAGCAAGGAAGACCGGTCATTTTAGAAGCCGGAAGTTCGTCGGATTTTATAAAACTTGTCTCAAAGCATGCCGATGGGGCTTTTCTTCGAGCGGATCATATCGAAGATGCCAAAGCCTGGAGTCAGGAGCTTAAAAGACATGTGGAAATGGAAGGCCGTTCGTTTGATGACTTCCTGATCACAATTGCACAAAGTCCGATCGTGGGAAGAACAGAAAAAGAAGCGGAAGAGAAGTTTCGGGAATTGCAGTGGCTAATGCCAATCTATCGCATTCCAAAACCGAATTTTTTTGGATCTGCCGAAAAAGTAGCCGATCAAATTGAGCAATGGTATAAGGCGGGAGCATTGGACCTGCTGCTGATTGCTCAGGAGCATCCTTCCGGATTCGATGACTTTATCGATTTAGTAGTTCCGATTTTGCAGGACAAAGGGATTTTCCGCAAAGAATACGAATCCAATACGCTGCGCGGAAATTTAGGTTTACCTTATCCTCAAAACAGATATTCGATCTGAGTGAGAAACAAAAGTGACTCAATGATACTTGGATTAAACGGAGGAGCGATGTGACCATGGAAGTGGAGGACATTATCCTCGCTTGTATAAAAGAACAACCGGGAATGAGTGCAAAAAGGGTAGTTTCATGTTTGCGCTCCAAAACGAAAGATTTGACCGTGACGGAAGAAATGAATTGGCAAGCTTCTATTTTTAAGCAATTAAGGACTCTGAGAAAAAAGGGGAACCTTTATAACAGAGGTGATCGCTGGTACGTATTGAATGGCAATATGCGATAGGAACCTTATTCATTTCATTATATAGAATGACTGTTTTACTGAAACTGCAGCATGCTCTTCATAATTCTAGCTAGAAAGAAGGTTTATCCATGAATAATGGAAAAAAATCAGAAACAGGCGCAGGTACGCCGGAAATGAAAAACAAGCACATGATCCTGGGAGTAGCCCTAACGAACAACTTTGGTGCGCACCCCGCCGCATGGCGGATGCCGCACGTGGACCCGGGGTCCTATACGAACATCGATGTCGCGGTGGAACATGCACGGACAGCGGAACGAGGGGGACTGCAGTTCGTCTTTATCGCTGACCGCCTGTTCCTGCACGGGGACCTGGCCGTATCAAACCCCCTATTCAATATGGACCCGATCGTAACCCTGGCGGCGGTGTCCCAGGCGACCGAACGGATCGGACTGGCCGCCACGGCCTCCACTTCCTTCACCGAGCCGTACCTGATGGCCCGCCAGCTCAAGGCACTCGACGTCATCAGCCGCGGCCGGGTCGCCTGGAACGCGGTGCCAAGTTTCGAACCTGATGCTTTCGCGAACTTTGGCAAATTACCACCGCCCCGGGAGAATAAGTACGATCGTCTCCACGAAGTGATACAGATTGTCCAAGCGCTCTGGGGAAGCTGGGAATACGAGGCGGGCCAGCCCGATCAAGCCGGCATGTTCGCTGACCCAGCCCACGTCCGTCCGGTTAACCTGCAAGGCAATCACGTCGGAGCACGCGGCCCCCTTCCCGTTCCGCCGTCCGAGCAGGGTCAACCGGTCATCATCATGCCGGCCAGTAGCGGCTACGGCTTGCAAGCGGCCGCCATGTACGCCGACGTCGTCATCGCAATGCCGTCCAGCATTGCGGAGGGCCGGGCCCAACGCAACATCGTGCTACAGGCCGCAGCAGAGGCTGGCCGGAACCCCGATGAAATCAGATTCATTGTGTTCGCCGGCTTCACCGTCGGCGACACTGAACGCGAAGCCCTGAACGCACGTCGCGTGCTCGATGACCAAATAGGCATCCACGGGCAGCTATCGCGCCTGAGCGCCTATCTCGGCCTGGGCCATGAAATGATCTTGCCTGATAAGCCTCTCACCGCGGCGCAGCTCGTCTCTGTCCGGGCGCACCCTCAAGACGCACGATCCGTACGCGCAGTTGAGTTGGCGAGAGCGGGATGGTCGCCCCGTGACATCCTCGCTCACGCCGTTTTCGATCCTTATCCGTCCGTGGTCGGCACCGCCGAGCAGGTCGCCGACCACCTTCAAGAGTGGTTCCAAGCCGAGGCGGCGGACGGTTTTATGCTCAATTTCGACGATTTTCACACCGAACTCGGTAACTTCGTCGATCACGTCGTTCCCATTTTGCGCGAACGCGGACTCTTTCACGACGGTTACGAGGGAAAGACCCTCCGCAATCATTTGGGACTGCCGGCGCAGTACGGACTCGACCCCCGCATCGCAACCGGCTCGACAGGAGCAACCCGTTGACAGACAAGAAGATCATCCTCGGTATGGAGTGCTGAATTACGCCTGGTGCGCCCCGCAACTCGACCCGGGCAACTACGCGAATATTGAGGCGAACATTCGCTACGCACGGGTTGCTTTAGAAGGACGATCCGCAGCAGATTTAATTAGTGCGCCGTTATTTTTGGTTCAGCCGAGAAAATAGCCGATCAAGTTCAGGAATGGTATGAAGCAGGTTCGATGGATATGTTATTGAAACAACAGGAATATCCATCAGGTTTAAAAGATTTCGTAGATATAGTTGTTCCGATTTTACAGGAAAGAAGCATTTTCCATACAGAATATGAATCAAATACGTTACGGGGAATTTGCAAGGATATTGTTTGTGCTAGAGTATCAGCTGTAACGATTGGAACGTATAACTCAATAAGCGTTGTTAGGGGTTCATCTGAACCATAGAATGTATCACGGGGTTTTGGAAGTGAGCGTGTCTGAACAACTGGAATCCAGGACATTTAAGCAGTTACAGCTTCTCCTGGATGCTTTAACGGGCTGGATCACGGAGGGAGATGCTTTCCAAGATGTCCATGTAACGGATACCAAGTTTTTTTGGGACACGATTTATTTCAACCATCGCAAAGAATCCCAGGTGGATATCACTTCTTATGAAGAGTATCAAAGGAAAATCTGGGATGCTTCGGAATACATCGGTGAAGAATTATATATTAAGGTAGTTGATCAATCCACAGGTGGTTTTAGACACATTAACGTCGATGATTTCAACGTACCGGTTAAGTTGCAGAATCCGAGTTCCCAATAAGAGTAAGATGGATTTTACCTTCCATCTTTACTGAGTTACAAATGAGATGCTTGATTCGTGGAGACAACAGCCGGGAACTCTTGCATACTGCACAGAACTAACAAAAAGCGAACTAACTGAAGCATTAAAAAATATGTAAATAATTAAAGGCGGCGTTCCTACGTGATAAAATGATGGAGAAGTTGTTCGTGGCTAATTACGAATGTTCACACTAAGAAATTGTTAATCTAAATAGAGAAATAGTTAATTCTTGATTTAAAACTTTAATCGTTTCAAATAGCAGAGCGGCAGACTAGAACTTGATTAGGATCTAGACTGCTGCTTTTTTTACCGTTCTTTTTTAATCAAGTCGTCTCAATGTGTCTGCTTGCTTATGGTGGTGTGATTTAAGAGGTGTCGAGAGACAAGAACATGTTCCTATTACCGATTAGATAAATATCTAATTGAAGTTTACAGCTTGTTCTTTAAGCAACGGGCAGGATATCTTAACGGTGAGCTGAAAGGGAGCCGTTTAAATTCGATTCAAATCTAACTATTTTTGAGCAAAAACAGTAGAAACTCATTATCTACTTTTATAAAAAAGGGAATGTTACTTACTTTCATCGAAATCATCCAAAGAATATGTTATTTATTTTAAGTTCATGTCGATATCAGATCTTTGATTTTACTATTCTCTGAGTCGATTGAAAATGTAGGTGTAAGCCCAGAAAAGTCACCAGATATGCTCGCTAAAGGATTCCATTTTTTAATGTCTATTCTAAAATCTCCTACATATATCGCAGGATCCAACGGTACGTGTTCTACTATTCCAAGAATCAGATGATCTTCACCGACAGGAATAATTCGATCTAGCTTTAGTTCAAACGCGATTGGTGCTTCAAGCACTGCAGGCAGACATCAACTTTTTTGCAGGCTTTAGGTGTGGCACCCGCATTCTCGAACTCATTCCTATGTGGTTCGAGATTGGCTGATGAACGATGCGTTGCTTCTCCCAAAAATTCAGATACCATATTAATGACAAACTCACCAACCTCACGAATATTAGTAAGTGTATCCTTGATTGTAGTACCTGCCCTCTCTCCAACACCGGGTCCAATAGAGAGTAGCAATGTCGGTGGGAGTATTTTAGGAATCACTTATAAGGTGCTCAGTTCTCAAATTGAAAGAGTTGGAGGAAAGTTGAATTATTAAACGGGTGGAGTACTCACATACAAC
Organism: Paenibacillus sp. FSL K6-2862; assembly: GCF_038005125.1. NCBI lineage: Bacteria > Bacillati > Bacillota > Bacilli > Caryophanales > Paenibacillaceae > Paenibacillus > Paenibacillus sp. FSL K6-2862. The sequence goes on along the minus strand of NZ_JBBOSN010000002.1, from coordinate 396,941 downwards.
ACTAAAAGACGAATATTCTCTAACTCCAAGGGGAAAACTCTTATGCCGATTCTTGAAGAAATGTGCAAATGGGTTTTTCATCATCGGAAGCCTTTCATTGGCCCCAAGACCAGGAATGACAAGAATGATAATGGCGATAAACCGGGAAAGAATTAGACGCATAAGAAGATATCCCATTTCATACGCATGTATATTCTATATTGTTCCTTTTTTTCTATTTACTGTCTATCGGAAGCGGATTTTTTGTTATTCAATAAGTAGAAGAGTACAATAATACTTAGTTTACGTTAGGATTGGAGGATTTAATAATCATGGCAATTCATTGCGATGTCGCTATATTAGGTGGGGGAACGGGCGGATATGTAGCCGCGATACGCGCTGCACAGCTCGGTAAAGAGGTGGTCCTTATCGAGAAGGACAAGTTAGGTGGAACATGCCTTCATAAGGGCTGCATTCCGAGTAAATCACTCTTGCGGAGTGCTGAAGTTTATGCAGAGATCAAAGATAGCGCAAGCTACGGTATTGAGACGGCAGAAGCGACTCTTGTTTTTCCGAAAGTGCAGGAACGCAAGGAGGCTGTGGTGGAACAGCTTCACCAAGGAGTTCAGTATCTCATGCGCAAAAATAAAATAACCGTGCTGCGGGGGAAAGGTAGAGTCGTCGGCCCATCCATCTTCTCTCCAAAGAGCGGTGCTGTTGCCGTGGAGCTGGACAATGGAGAGATGGAGAATGTGGTTCCAAGCCATCTTATTATTGCGACAGGCTCGAGTCCAAGAATTTTACCGGGACTCGAGCCGGACGGCCGGTATATCCTTAGCAGTGACGAGGCGCTGAATCTCGAAGAGCTTCCGGAATCGATAATCATTGTAGGTGGAGGCGTTATAGGGATTGAATGGGCTTCTATGCTGAATGATTTTGATGTGAAGGTAACAGTGGTCGAGGCTGCGGATCAAATCCTGCCTCAGGAGGATCGGGACATCGCTGCTGAGATGCAGCGTCTTCTGACCAAGCGCGGAGTGAAAGTTATTACTGGTGCAGCCGTCGAGCCATCTACATATGGGATACAGGATGGACAAGCTACAATTGAAGTAAATACCAAGACGGGTACAGAGACGCTTGCTGCTTCTCAAATATTCGTTTCAGTGGGGCGTACTGCCAATGTGGAAGGAATCGGTATAGAGAATACGGATATCAAGACAAAGAATGGTTTCATTCAAGTGAATGGAAATCTGCAGACCGGTGAACCGCATATTTATGCAATCGGTGATTGCATAGGAGGACTACAGCTTGCTCATGCGGCAAGCCATGAAGGCATTCGTGCCGTCAATCACATTGCCAATGTGTCCATGCATGTCTCACCTGACCACCATATTTCGCGTGCCATCTACTCAAGACCAGCGGCGGCGAGTGTGGGTTACACAGAACAGCAGGCAAGGGAGCTCGGTTTCTCGGTCAAGACAGGCAAATTTCCTTTTCAAGCCATTGGCAAATCGCTTGTTTACGGTAACCGAGACGGTTTTGCGAAGATCATTGCAGATGAGGCCACAAATGATATTCTAGGAATTCATCTCATTGGTACGCATGTAACGGATATGATCAGCGAAGCTGCGCTGGCCATATTGCTGGATGCGACTCCATGGGAGGTTGGACAGCTTATCCATCCGCATCCATCCCTGTCTGAAGTTATTGGTGAAGCGATGCTGGACGTGGATGGTACTGCAATCTACATGTAACTTCAAAGAGCTAGGTCCAATCAAATATCAACAAACTTCAAAACAACATTGACAGGTGTTGTACTGAAATACGATTATGATACGTTGAATCGGTTGAAATCCGTCAGGATGGATCAGAAACGATACAATTCACCTATACACTTGATGGTCTTCGCAAGAGTATGAGTGATAGTTCTGGAATAACGAGTTATGCAAGCGTCGATCTCATGCGCGGGACAAAAACATTGTTCCATTAAAAGTCGCTATTATGGTCATAACCCTGTCAAGTAGACAGTACAAAAAAGACAAGATTTAAGCTGCGGCCGTTTCCCGATATTCTACCGGGGAACGGTCGTTTAGTTTTTTCTGAAACCGGTTTTGGTTGTAAAACAGTATGTAATCACTCACTTGCTGCTCAACCTCTGCTTTGTTTGCCGCCTTATTCAAGTATATTTTCTCGGTCTTTAAATGAGAGAAAAAAGACTCAATACAAGCATTATCTAAGCAATTTCCACGCCTGGAATGACTACCTAGCATGCCGAGCTGGTTCAGTTTTCGGTTAAAAGGCTTCGACGTATATTGAAATCCTTGATCCGAGTGTAGGATTACGCCACTCAGATCCACGTGCTGACGGAGTCTATCCAGCGTTTCATGAACCAAAGCAAGGTCATTTCGTTCAGAAAGATGCCATGCAACAATTTCGTTATTGTATAAATCCTAAATAACAGAAAGATACACAAAGTGTTCTCCAGCACGAATGTAGGTAATGTCGGTAACCAGCTTCGTTCGTGGCGTATCCGCACGAAATTGGCGCTCCAGCCGATTCGGGTTCACCACAGAGGCTTGTTTTCCAAAGAATCGACGTTTTTTTCGAATGACCGAACAGATGCCTAATTGTTTCATTAATCGGTACACCTTTTTGTGGTTGACTCGGAGGCCTTCCCGGCGTAAAGCTACGGTCATTCGAAGATAACCAAAGTAGGGATGCACGCGATGGATGGCAGGCAAATGGGATTCTAGTTCATGTTCCTTGTGTCTACGCTCGTTTGCCGCTGCTAAGCTTTTTCTCCACTTGTAATAACCCGAGCGGGAAACCGCAGCTAACTTCAAGAGCCAAGCCAGACCATGGCGTGCTCGTAGGTCCTCAATGATTTGAAATCTGGCCGCTTTACTCGTCACTCCTTGTGTAGATTTGGATACTGCTTTTTTAAGTATTCAATCTCCGCCCGCAAGTACGCCATCTCTTCTTCCATACTGGAAAACTTGGTTCTAGGGCGTCCCCGTTTGGACGTAACAGGTTCCAGACTCATTCCTTGTTTTGCTTTTGCTGCCCACACTTGTACCTGAGATTTATTTTGAATATCTAAACGTGTCGCTACTTCACGTATACTCATATGTTCTTCGTTGACCAGCCGGACTGCCTCCAATTTCAAATACAAAGAGTACCGCCGGAATGTTTGTCCTTTTTTAGCCATGAAAAAATCCCCTTCGTTTTACATGATTAAGTTCATCTTAACAGATGTCTTTTTTCTCATGTCTACTAAAAAGGGATAATACCAGTTTTGGCGGCTTTTTTATGTTGTTACTTATTATGATGGCGAAATTGAATTACAGTTACCCTTGAGCTTGCACGCAATAATCTATAGAAACACTGCGTTACTTTTATGTTACAAATGTGAATCTGTGATACCTAGTACTAAAAACGAAATAACATGTATTTTATGAAAAAATCTATGTAACATAAGTTGTGTAAACAAATACACGATAAAAAACCGATAAAGCGAGATTCGTTTTATATCCAGATCCGCTGAAGGTTTTATAGAAAGGTAGGCTTACTAAATGAGTCAAACATTTCAATTTCCTAATGGTTTTTTGTGGGGAGGTTCCGTCTCTGCAAACCAAATAGAAGGTGCATATCAAGAAGATGGAAAGGGACTTTCCATTCAGGATATCATGCCAAACGGCATTCAGACACCTCCGACGATTGAACCAACAGAGGATAATATGAAGTTATTTGCGATTGACTTCTATCACCGATATAAAGAAGATATTAAACTCCTTGCCGAAATGGGTTTCAAAGTTTTTCGTACGTCTATAGCTTGGTCCAGAATCTTCCCGAAAGGGGATGAACTTGAGCCAAACGAAAAAGGTCTCCAATTTTACGACGATCTCTTTGACGAGTGCCATAAACATAAATACGGGATTGAACCTAATCAAGTTTGACGCAGTTTATAGACATATGTACAAAATCCTAACTTTGTGTAAATGTACGGACGTTCAGCATCATCATTTCCATTTCTTTCTTTCTTTGCTGTCTGAGGACAGAAACATTGTTCCTTAAAGGACAAGAACATTGTTCCTTTGTTGTTATATTGCCCTCTCTTACAACAAAAAAACCGTTAAATCATCATACCACAAGATTTAACGGTTTTAAAAATTTAATTTCTTCACATATGCTTCAATTGATTTTTGGAGTATCTTTTTATCCTCATCAGGTGTGCTGCCTCTGAGCATTAGCGCAACTGCTTGTGGTGTATAAGAACTCATTTCTTTAATGTTGAGTCGAATATTTTCATTTTGATATATGCATTCGTATTTGTTAAGCAGTGTCGTCTCAGTATTTTCAACATGATGGTACTCAACGTAAGTTCCTGGCTCATCAGTTCTACATTTGAGAGCAATTTTCGGAAACGCTCGATCTCTCATATTAATGACTTCTTTCCAAGAAGGAACACTGATCTCTTCACATCCCTTTCCTGCTATATCAAACCACGCACCGAAGAAATTTTCACTGAATTGGGTGACTAATTTCTCAAGAACCCAGAATATAATTCTTTTATCAATAATATTGTGCATCTTTATTTGATAATTTATTAGTTGTGTTGTAAAGTGCTCTAAATACTCTTCAATTAATAAAGGAGCTTTAGTAGAAATCAATTCATTTTTGAAAGGATTAAATCCATAAAAACGCTCCTCCATCAATATTGATTTTCTCCAAAAAACATAAGCATATGCATAGGGGCAAATTGCTGGGAAATCAGACATGTCATCCTCTTTTCTTAAGTCTATTAATTGAGTGATGCAGTCCTGATGGTTCCCAAGGAATTCTTGTAATAATCTTTCTTCTACAATTTGAAAGGCATTTGAGCAAATTTTTTGCTGTTCTTTTCGAAACATGTTTGAATAAAGATAATCTTGTTGAATAGGTTCTATTCGATCAAAATACTTAATTTCTTCAGGCTCATTTTGAAGTAACAATTTTAAATTACAATGTTGTTCATGAACAATCCATTTCGTTTGCTGCTCGTTTACTGAATTCATGTTAAATTCAAGCCAGCTAAGAATAGACTGATTTATTTGAGGGGACTCCTTCCAATCGTTCCAATTTGAAAAACCAAGAGTAGCAAGTATATGTCCACACTTACATTGAAAAGCACTTTCCAGCTGTTTGTTAGACAATAAGAAAGGTATTGTCTGCATACAATTTGGACAGGTATCAATAAGCTTATTTTCATGAAATGCACATGTATCGAAGAGTTTAAACTGATGTAACCAAGAATGGAACCCCCCCTCCATGCACTTCGAACACCACTGTAAATCATCGTGAAACCAAGGATCCCAAACGCCATAAAAATCGTAAAAAGGTGCAATCAACTGCATTATGATGTTATCACTATGTTCTTTTAAATTATAATCCAGTGTTTCATGAAGTTTCTCAAGTTCAAATCCTTTTAATCGCAAAAGATCACGATGAGTATCACCAATGTGTTGTTTGATTTTTTTGACTTGCTGGTTTCCGTAAACATGTAAAATCTCGTTTCGATTTATTAGGTTAACTAAAGCTAATTTTTCAAATACTGACCAAGGTGATTCGTATTCATGGATCCAACTTTTCCTCCAGACGATGTTCATTCCTTAACTTCCTTATGTGCCAGTGTCATATAGATCTCAGATTCAATATAACCAGTAATTTTAATGGCCTCCAACCATTGCTGTGAAGTAATCCATTCAAGTTTTTCCCCGTGTGTCCCGTATATTTTTAGAGCGTTTTCTACGGCGTAGGTAAAGTACTCCATTGGAATTTCAAGCTTTGATGTTACACCATGTTGTTTACGGAGGTCAGTGAATTGTCTGTAAATAATATCAGCATCTTTTTCGAGACGCTTTCCTTTATCATAACCTTCCGGAAAAAAGTATTGCGTAAAGCTACAGTTGCTGTTTTCGGGGTACTCCGAAATTTCAGCTGAATCGTAGCAGCGAAGTACACTTTTAATATCTCCTAGTGATGTGATACCAAAAAAACGGTGTTCATGTGTCATAAACCGTCCGATAATTTGTGATTTCCTTTGACCAAGAAAAAAAGTCCTTCTAGTCAATAACTCTTCTTGGCCAACACAGATTACTGACATACTGATCCTTGAACGATCTAGTTGATTATAAATGTCTATTAACCATTGATAATGAGCTTCAGTTAAATTTTGTCCTTCATCCATAATTACGATGACTCTTCTTGTGCCAGAAGTTTCTGCTTTCTCCTTTAGCAAATTAACAATTTGATTTCTCATCTCACCAGGTTTTCTACGTGCAATAAACGGAAATTCAAAATCATACAGAAGGTCAGAGTAAAACTTTTCCTCACTAGGGAACCTGTATGAGTTACTGTTGGCTATAAAAATGGGGATTGGGGACTGCAGATAATTCGGTAAATTCTCTAATGCAAACTTCAGTGCTGTTGTTTTTCCTAAACGTGGGCGCCCATATACAATCATCCCAGGTAATCGGTTCATAACAATTTTTTTTATGTTTTCCATTAATCGAAGGACTTCTTTAGTTGGGAGTTTATAGTGACCCACTTCAATAGGGTGTGTCCCAATAGGTACAAATTGTTTATTCATGCAGCTCTTCTCCTTTGTTAATACATTTTGGTTTTAAATTGTTTTGCCAGGCGATCGTAATTTTCCAATTCACTTCGTTGTTCTTTATAAATTTGCTCTTCGCGTACTTTATCGAGCATTTCATGATGTAAACTAGCTTCTTCCAATGCTTTTTTTTGTTCACTGGGTGAGTTGTCAGGCTTATACGTACTCTCCTCCATGATCTTGATCTGTTTATTAACCATTTTTTTTGATTTTTTTTGATTCATAATATAGTTTGTATAAACAAAGATAGGGTCATCCCAAGTTGTTAGATGTATCAATTTTTTCTTTACTAAGGCGTTGATAGCTTTTCTTGTTTGTAGAGAGTGTGGAGTTAAAGACCATCGTCCACTTGCTGTCAAATATCCAAGTTCGCTTCCATCGGGTAGAAATGCTTTCAGTGTCCGAAGATCATCAACGTTCACATGAAGAGTAAGCTCCGTATTTATCAAGTAAGCTGAATTTGCAAGTCTGTCACTTCGATAAGGAACTCCTTCGTATTCAATATACGGTTTCTTACCTGATTTTAATGATCCACGTACTGTTCGTTTTTGTAGCGTTTGCATAAAGAGTAGCTCCGATCTTTTATCTTCCTCTAAAATTCGTGGCGTTAGCCCCGAGGTTTTCATTCTTTTCTCGAGGAGTTCTAATGGAGTTTGATGGTAGATTCCACCGTGAGGTGTCCCATTGTAGTTTGAGATTAATACATCAATAATTTGTTTTAAATGATCATAAGTGATATTCAGTTGAGTAGCTTGTTCTTCCGGATTTTTTCTTCTTGGATCCTTTGGTCCACTTCCTGTAGTATTAGGTAAACGATGAAACCCATTTTCCTCTAAAGTCTGAAAAAAACGTTCGATAATCCCTCTTCTCATGGGGAGAGCTACAGGTCCAAAATTCATGAAACAACCGACTAAGTTTTCCAGGCGATTTTTTACCATTCGAGCATAATGAGCTTTAGCATTATCTAAGCAAATAACATCCCAAACAGCCCATTCGATTTCCGGAAACTTCTCTGATGGAAAACCTCCTACTGGATGATAGGACAATCCTGGAATTGTGAGTTCTATCTTTTTTTGTGGCATTACTGCGTTACGTACGCATTGCATGAAGTCACTTGCACTATATTCATGATTTAAACTAATATGGTATCCCAAAATATTTCTAGTGGCTACATCAATAATTGTTAGGACCCAGAAGCGTTCTAATACCTTAGTTACAATATCGCCATCAGGAGTGGGGATTTCGACTACAAAGTAACCATCAATTCTATGGGCGTCAAATTGGACTTTCTGGAAGGGGAACAAGTTTGAAAGTTGATTTTGTTGCCCTTCTCCAACGTGTCTCGCTTTTTGTAATGCATCGTCCCCAGATCGTTCGGCAGATCTAGAAAAATATTCATATGAAATCCGTTTTACATATCGCTGTACGGCTTTGTATCCCATCCATTCTGTATTAAAGGGATATTCAGCTTGTGTAATTCCTTTCTTACGGCATTCATCAACGAAACGTTTATGAATGTACTTTACTTTCATGACTGGTTCTATAGAGCGTCCCTTTCTTCCGCGAAAAAGGTCCTCTACAAGCTCTCTAATATCAGGATATCTGTCCAGGAAACGATTGAACTCTCCTGTCCTTCGCACGTTGTTCTGCTTCTTAGTGAATAAATCCAATTGATATTCTTTTACATTCTTTTGAGGAATCAATGCTCTAAATCCCCAAACAATACCTGTTTGATCATATTGCATACAACGTTTAGTGAATCTCCTAACGTTTTGACGCACTATTCCGGTTTCCTGTTTGATTTCTTCTAAGCTGACTCTTTGAAAATACATTGTCACAGCCTTTTTACGGTTAATGTATATAAAACGTTCTGATTCATCTAAACTGCTTTCATCAACTGTAGGCCAATATTCTAAATTCGTTTGTTCCATTGCTAAGCCGCTTTGTTCATACACTCGTTCTCTACTCATACCTATAAACCTCCAAACTCTTTCCAAAGATTTGATCTTCAATGTTCGCACAAACCTGCCCTTCATAATACAACCATTTAAGTGCTAGGTTCACCTGATCTTCTGGATACTGAGGTAATTCACAAAAAATATTTGAGATTGTTTTCTTGTGCAAAGAAATGCTATGTAGTACATCTAAAGTACATACTGGCTTACTACTGTTTAGTACTGCGGTCGTAATTGCGATCCTATTTTCAATGGAGTGTCTCCCCTTTCTGATTGTTTTTTCTGTACGAACTTCATAAGCTATATTGTTTTTTCTACACCACTCTCGTTGAGCCTCAATCTGACGTTTAGTTCGATCATACCTCGGCTCTGTTGAAGTTAATTCCTTTTCATATTTCACTTCGACAAACGATTCAGAATGATCTCGATATAGAATCCACATATCAAAGATCGATTTACGCAGCCTCCCATTTCGGAGATATGATATCTCTAAAGGCTGCTCACAGTATCCAATTACTTCAGGATTTGTTTCTACAGTAAGCCAATGCTCGAATTCTAAATCACTATAGAGTTCAAGAGTTCGTTTTCCTACCTTATTTCCCCTTGGAACCCAATAATTATTTCCATATTTTGTTCCTCTCGGGATCTTAATTGGCTGATATTTTATGAATCCGTCTCTGTCCATCATGATCATCCCTTCTTACTTGTTCTAATGTATGAACAAAAATTTAAATTCTTATACACATCTATGTATAAATGTTGTCTCTCTATGAACATACTAAATAGTAATAGAATGATAGGGAGGAGTCTAAAATGTCTGAAAAAGAGTTCTATAAATGGCTTGGAGGTTGTTTACGTGATCTTCGAAAGCTGAAGAATCAATCACAAGCGGAGCTGTGTGAGGAATTTCACCTTGCTCGATCTTCACTTGCTAATATTGAAAGAGGTGGGCGTGTAATTAGTGCTTATAATCTCTATTTACTTCTAGAAGCGTTGGATTTGCCTCTTGAAACACTGTTTAAAAATACAATTTCAAAATGATAACCCAACCTAAGAAATTACCTCGTGAATGTATAAAACATAAGCACAGTGGGAAAACAACCAGAAAAAGGACCAAAGGGTGCGTGGTAATATGAAAGTACAAGAACGCAAAGATTTAGAACAAGTCTTAATCAGATTGGATGAGATGCCTCATCCGGTACAAGTTTTTATAAAAAATAAGTTAGACAATAACCTTTCTCCCTCTTCTGCTTTAGAGTACGTAAGAGATTATGGTATATTCTTTAGCTGGGCATCACCAAAACTATGGCCACATGTTGAAGTAAGTAAGCTGTCTTTAGCTTTATTTAATGATTTAGATGCAGATCATGTAAAACAATATATGAATCACTTAACGTATTCCAGGAAATTAAAACATGCCTCTATGTCACGGAAAATTCTATCTTTACGATCCATGTTTGGGTTTCTTCATCAAGAATTTGATAACGACGGCTACCCTATTTTAAGACGTAATGTTTTTGCTGGTTTTACCATGAAAAGACCTAAAAACCATAGTGAAGTCGCACATCAATTGCAGGACAAAATTCTACGTGTCAACGAAATCCCTGATTTCGTTAAGTTTGTTCAACAAGACGTGTCAAAACTAAATAATCCTCAAGCACAATGGTTTCATAACCAAAATCGAAACCGGGATGTTAGTATCATCACCTTGCTATTGGAATCTGGAATCTTAGTAAGTGATATTGTCAATCTGGATCTCGATGATATTTGCATCCAAGATGGCTACGTTGTGGTGACCAGGCAACAGTCACAAGTAAGAAAGAAACATCGAATCATGTTTGGAGAAAGTGCCAAAACTTATTTGTATGAGTACATGAAAGTTAGAATTGGCACATATGCTCCTAATCCTGATGAGCCAGCCTTATTTTTAGCAAAACCTAACGGCGAATTACATGGTCAACGAATTTCAAAGCGTACTATTCAAGTTATGGTTAAAAAATACGCTTCAAAATTTGGAGCTTCAGAAGTTACTGTTCGCCAGCTTACACATTCTTTTGGATTTCAGTATGCAGGAACAAATAGCATCAGCAATTTGAAACAACAGCTAGCCGAGAGGAATATTGAATCTCTGGAGAAGTACTTTATTTTGTCAAGTCTACATGAATGAATAATAAATCGAGCCTTGTTAGCTTCAATGCAAGGCTTTTTTATATTTAGTTAATATGTTTCCTGATGTTCTTCTTAAGCTGCTTTAGTTGGGTCAAACGTTCGTGGTAATCACCCACATCCTTAACGTTTCTCATTTCTATGCTCACCCATGTAGCGACACTTACCTCCTGATATTTTAACGAAATGATTAGGATAGCTTCATGATAGTCTTTGATATGAACGATAGGAATTTTCCACTCCCCTTGATCTCTAGCTGCGTCAAACCACTTCTTTTTGATCACTTCTCGATTGGTATACATTCTTCCGTCAAACAAAATTCCTTCTGCCGTTACCGTAGCAATTTCAACACCTGCTTTGAGTTTTTCATTCATCCTCTCCACCTCCTCTATTATTTATGTCCATTTAAATTGATATATAAACTTATCATTTTTTTAAAATAATCTATATACATTAATGTATCGAGGGTTTCGCATTGTTTAGACTAAATTAGAGGTGTAGCAATGAACGAACCTGTATTAAGATTAGTGGGACAACGTGTCCGTGAATTACGGAAAAAACAAGGATATTCGCAGGAAGAATTAGGCGAAATGGCCGGCTTCCACTTCTCCTATATTGGGGGAGTTGAGCGTGCCGAGAAAAACATAACCTTGTTAAACCTTCAAAAGATTGCAGATGCGCTCCAAGTTAATGTTCACGAACTTTTTTATTACAGTAAGTATGTTAGAGCTGGAAATAATGACAAGGAAAAGCTTTTAAACGAGATTAATGAGAAGCTCTGGTCAATGAAGTCTTCTGATCTCAAAAAGGTTAACCTGCTCTTATCTGAACTTTTCGATAACTAAACCAAAAAGCCGGTGTCTTTGGACGTCGGCTTTTTATTGTATATTAGATTTAAGCTTCCCATCCCTTTTGGCTCCGTAGATTCATCCATGAATAACGGTTAGATTGTTGAATCATTCCCACCATCATATTACGTTCACTTGTTAATGTTAGAAGAATATACTTTGTTCTCACATTCAGTACCTTTAGGTGTTCTTGGATCTGAGTCATTGAAAAGTAGCCTTTCGCTGCGAATAACTTCACTTGCTCCAAATCAATCTTTCCACACCGCTGTAGTAGTTCTGTTCCTCCACTTTGAAATGCAGCGTTAGTATCGACGCACGGATCAGGGCTAACCACACTTAACTTGCCTGCAGACAGGGATATCGTGAATTGTTTAGTATCAAGCATCTCCTTTAGAGCAGAATTACGTAAAGCACTCCATCGATCAAACAATCTAGAATAGATCCACTTTTGGTGCTTCCATTGATCTAATAGTCCGAATATGTCATAATTCGCCAAGGCATTATTATAGCTACTGATATCCTCTTCCCTTTGCCATAGATCGGTCCCTTTTGGTGTAATTCTTAAGTATGGCTTGCTAGCTAAACGACATTCCTGAAGTGAGAATTGTTCCGACTCATTTAATCTACTCCATTTAATTCGGACAGCTTTAGGTAGCACACCATGGCTATCTAGCAGTTCATACAACTGCAGGTTTTTTAAGTCGTACTGTTTAGTTGCAACAAACTTGCCGACTACATTTTGTTCAGTCCACTCAATCCGTTGTAGTCCAAGTGCAGCCTGATATTCACTGATCAGTTGTCTTATGATATTTGCTTTAGCCCTAGAGCAGTACATCTCTTCATAGAGAGAAGATTGAACAAAACTGGTGATATTCTTAATACTCACAGTTCTCACTCCTTAAACGCAAGAATAGTGAGTGGTATTAACGATTCTATTCAAAATTATTCAGTATGTGCAATAAAAACAAATAAGCTGCCCAATGGCAGCTTTCTAAGAAGAATTTAATCTTAACGTTTCTTTAGATACTCTTTTAATAGCCTCTTTTTGTATTTTTAACTCTTCCATATTTTTTATGGAACGGCTAAAACATCATTGTTTAAATCTGTTGATTGTACTAAAGCTCTAATTAGGCATCAATGTCTTTGGTCTTCCATATTCCACTTTACAAATAAAGGAACTTCTTATTACATATTTAACGGTATCTCACTCTTTTGTGTAGAACATTTTAGACTTGTAGCAAGGATTTAAAGTTGTTCTTCAGAATTAAATTAACAGAGTTTTCTTTGAATCCTTTTATATTTGAGAGTCCTGTTTCAACACTTGATATGAATTCAAGGCTGTAGGATTTCTTGGTATTCTGAGTGAAGGGAGCATCACTTTCCAGTAATATTTTATCCAATGGCATGTTTTTAATTAACTCTTTTCCATTCTTGCTATTAAACATGAAAGGGATTAACTGAAAAGTAGTAGCCTCTGTTTACTGCAATATCCAATTCATTTAAGGTACCAGAAAACCAATGCAAAACAATTTTTCCATCGAAGGCGTCACCTAATATTGAAAATACATCTTTAACAGCTGTTCTGCTGTGTATACTCAATATCGGCCGTCAGTTCACGAGTGGGAACTGCCATTACCCCAGCGTTGTTTATAAGGCCGTCTATTCCTTTCACTTCCCCGTGGATCGTGACGGCAAAGCTTCGAACTGACTTCAGATCAGCCAAGTTTAATGGCTCCACTGTTACATCTATATTCGGTGACGTTTGTTTCATCTTTATGATTGCTTCTTCTCCGTTCCTCGGATCACGGCTTCCAATGATCACTTTAGCACCGTGCTTCGCTAGCTCTAATGCCGTATAATAGCCTCCCCGTCATTGCCTCCCGTCACGATAGCGGTTTTTCCGTTTAAGTTTAGGAGATCGTCAGGCGTCCAGTTTGGTCTCATGATTTATTCCTCCTTTAAAATGTAATTGGGTCATTATTACATGCAAAGTTGTATCCGTCAGTCATGAATAAACGTAGATTGTTTGATATAACGAGCATGTTCGACTGAATTGATCATGAATCTAGCCACGTCTCCACGAGAAATTGTAGCTAGCATGGAAGGAGTAAAAGCACCGTGCTTATAACTTCATTTGCCCGGCTCATTGGTGAGCCTTGAAGGCTGAACGATAGTCCAGTCCAATCCACTTTTCCGCACAGTATCGTCCTGCCTTTCCTTATCGTAAAACTCTCGGAACGTTATTAAAGAAACCAGTTTTACAATCATTCTCATCCCAAATCTGAGCTGATTCCTGCTTTCTCTGCTGGTACCAAAGCCGGTAAGAACGACCAGTCTTTTTACTTTATGCCTTCTCATCGAGTTTACAATGGAATGAATCCCACGTAAGCATAGATCTGAAGGACTTCCTTCTGTGGCTCCTAAAGCTACAAACACCGCGTCTTGTCCCTCAACAGCTGATCCTACATCTTCTTCATTAAATACATTGCCTTCTACTACTGTTAATAATCCCTGCCGGGTAAACGGGATTCGATCTGCGGCACGTACAAAAGGCTATTACGGTATGTCCCTTGTTGATCACTTGGTCAATTAGCTGTAAGCCCGTGCCCCCGCTAGCTCCAAAGATGGTAACATTCATTGTTGTTTCCCTCTCTTTTTTATAATAAGTAATAAGTGAACAATCATTTATTATTAATGGAAAGAATAGCGATGCGTAGCATCGCTTAAAATACTTTACTATGCCTTTATAGCGTCCCAACTCATCTTGATGGCAGAATCTAATTGTTGACTATTACAATATGGTCCCGCTCTTCAAATGTGCTTTCATCAATTCGGCTATTGGCAAGATGGAGTAAACAACTAGCATGTTAATATCCTCCTTTTTCAAGATTCCCTGCCGGATGCCGGCTTCAAACATCTCGTAGATCGGTTGAAACTGACTTGCCGTATCATCTAAGCACCATTTCTGGGGCAAAGGCGAATTCATTATTTGCTCCAGAAACAAAAAAAATTCTTTGAAGGATTGAATAAAATCAACATAGTTGCGGATGATAGCCTCAAATCGTTCGTAAATGTTCGGGTATGATCCACTTCCTGAAACATTTTCTCGCTCATCTTCCCTTTAATCTTTAGGTAGGTCTTGTAGAGCGGATCCTCTTTGTTCTCATGGTAAATATAAATCGTGGCTGCCGATACACTCGCTCTTTTGGCAATTTTTGATATCGACGTTTCAGAGAAACCGATCTCATTAATTAGCTGTATGGTCGCGTCAAATATTGCTTCGACTTTGTTATCATCTCTATTTCTCATGAATCAATAATAAATGATCGTTTATTTATTGTCACATTAAGGGTTTGTCAGGGCTTTTTTTTACCTGCTCCAAAACTTGACGACCCGAGAAAGAACCTCAGCCTAAAAATTCCCTCTACTTGTGATAAGGTTTACCATATCATAAGTAACGGCGAAAATGAAAGGCACCTTGAGAGGTGCCCATACTACACTATAAATTAATTCCTTTTATACAACCATTCTTTTTCTAAAATGCTCATTTCCCATAAGTTCCAAAATTCGTTGTCAACTTTTCGTGCTTCTCGAAGTAGTCCTTCTTTTACAAACCCAGCCTTCTCGTAACAAGAAATCGCGGGAAGATTAAAATCAAATACTCCGAGGCTGACTCTGTGTAATTTCAATTGTTCGAAAGCGATATATAAAATCTTCTGTACCATGAGTTGCCCAATGCCTTGTCCTTTCAGGTTTCTTTCCCCAACTAAGACCTTACCTAATCTCCCCGAGTTGTTTATTCGATCAATCGTTAAATTGATATGCCCAATAACCTCTTCATTTTCTTCAAGTACCACCCTATAAATTAGTGTATCGTTAATGATATAATTCTCTAATTGTTGTTCTGTTAAAGGGTAGCTAAACGTTCTTCCTCCCCATTGAAGCATAAATTTCGGCGAATCAATCCAATCGATTAGTTGCTTAAAGTCGATATGTCCGAAGCGTTCAAGTTTGATCACAACAATCTACCTTCCTCAATGGTATTGACCCGTAACATGTTCATTCGTATCTTGCAGCAACTTGGCAAGCACCACGATCTGCCCCGCATGATATCCATAGTGTGCCGACACCTGTATAAGCAGACGGCCGATTACTCTTGTATCATAGGTTTTATCGGCAGGGGCATCCACTCGGTGCATTCGGTTCCAATCATCGCGGTCATAGCGAATGATGACCTCCCGAAATAAATCATCGTTCGATAAAGCAGATAACACTTCTTCCGATTCAGAACGGGTTTTCCGTATTAGAGTAATCAGCTCTTCTTTTGATGTTCCCTCGTCCATCATAAATTCGCGAGTACGCTCCCGGATGAACGGCTTGTTTCCGATAGCGCTCACAAAATTCTGATATTCGTTGCCTGCCAAATGCAAGATGAGATTCCCGATGCTGTTCATGGAATCCTTCATTCTTGTCCAAATGAGTTCATCACTTAGCTGATTCAAGCTCTTCTCGATTCGGTCAAGCTGCTTGTTCATATCTTCCATGATGTATTTGGTCAGTTCAATCAAAGGAATCCCTCCAACTTTTAGGTAGTCGCAGATTAGCTTCAAACGTTACATGCGCGAATCTTCCAACTCGGATGGCGATATCCGACTCCGTCGGTGCAAAATCCCGTGTATAGAGGTCAAACCCTAGCTTTGGGTCGAACGTAAATATGTGTGTGTTGCTAATGGAATATTTTTTCGCAACGGTGTAAAGCTGACGAAGGCGGGTGAACAAATCTTGCCGCATGCTCGTGAGATCCAACAAAAAACCGGAGCCCCGCAGAGAAGAAAGGCGGCACAGACGCATCGACGCCATTTCTCGGAACGCCAGGAAAGTCGTGCCGAAAAAACAAACAAATCAGCAAATAATTCACGTTGATCATCGTTTTCCTCCTCCCATATGCTGTATTATAATCGCAAGCGAATAGAACAGTCGGCTCGAGACAGAACAGATCGACGGGATATCCGATAAACTATTCATAAGCAAAGTGAGGGGTTCGCGGTGAAGACACGATCGGTTGATTGACTTCTTCGAGGAAGTTCTCTTGTTACATAAGCTATAAAAAAATTTGCCCTACTAATGATACGGCTCACCTCGCATGACCTTAAACTAACCTGCCCGTTAGTTGAACAAAGTAGCTGATCACCCTAATTAGAGCGTCTCAACCAATTTCTGAATCTTTGAGTGGGAAATTAAATATACAGGGCCCAATATTTCTATTTTGCCGTCCTTTACACGTATAGCGCTTTCCTGTTCTGCCGCATATACATCAATCTTTTCAGACAAAAGGAACATGTAACCTTGAACAAACGTAGCGTAGTCACGTTGAGAGTGAGATTCATAGGCGAATTGATCAATGCCAATACCATCATAAATTGTAGTTGTTTCAACTTCATTGCCAGTATCGTTCAAGCTTAACCATTGGGCAGCCATGTTTAAAGAGCCAGCGCTAGCACCCAGTATAACGGCATTGCTGTTCTTAATCACATCCGATAATTCATAATCCATTAAAAAGTCTTTCTGCAAAACCGGGTAGCCGCCGCATAGAAAAATGACTGAAGCGTTTTGAATGAATTGCTGTGCATCTTCCTTCTGCATGCGGTAATCAATGAAATGATATTCATCGAAAACAATTTTAGCCTGATTCAACCATGTCCATTCAGAAGTATCATCCACGTTAACTTGCTCATCTTGATCAATAGACGGATTAGCGCTAATCAGTACCAGTGATTTTCTGTCTTTAATATCCTCATGCAAACATTGGACCAGCTTCTCTGGAAAAAAATGGTTAAACCAACTGAAGTAGTAGTGAGTATTCAAACTTAGTTACCTCCATATGTACTATTTAAATTCTTCCAATCTTAACGCTAAAACATTTTTTCATAAATATAACTCTATATTACTATAAACTGGAATTCATGAGAAATATGTCTCCACGTTAACCTGACATGAATCCGATTCTAGATTTAAAGCAAGGGTGGTAGGGATGTCCTTCTAGTACTTCTCCCTCCAGATCTGCATAGGTGGTTCCCCCAGGACGCATATACACTTTTCTATTCAAATAACGATCATAGAGAGACCAGGCTTCTTTAAGCAGCGTTTGCTCAATCTCATACACAAACGGTTCCAGATCGCAGGGTGGCTCCGTTAGGATGGCCATCGTTTCTCGCATGAAAAGTGCAATGTCCTCTACCTCGCTCCTTATCTCTCCATCAATCCGGTAGATGTTTGTTCCGGCCAGTCGGATTCTTCTAAAACTTAGCTTTCTTTCTCCTTCGAAGACATAACTTACCAGGTTTCCCTGATCGTTTTGACCAATGATCCTATATTCAGCGGCACGCCTTCCATCCCATTGTTGCTCCTGGAAAATGACAATGCCCTCATACAAAAGCGCTTCCGTCAATTGTCGGATCACGCGCCGCTTGGCTTGCTTAAATTGCGAAGATGCAATGACTTCCAATTCTGTCGGCAATGCAAGTTGCTCCTTCGCCATGAAAAATAATCTCCCCTTTCCAATTAATATTGATTTCATTATCAATAATATTGATTTTATACCAGCACGTCCATAAACGTTTTTGTCCGCTTTCATGGATTATTTTCCATCGGGGATTATCTAATATTACTTTCATGACATACAAAAAGCCTTGGAGGTCTCTCCAAGGCAAACCTATACATTTATCTTTCATTCAGCTAATAAAAAGGGATCTTGATTTCAAACGTAGTTCCTTCTCCAACGATACTCTTAACAGCTAGTTTCCCCATGTGATCATCTATTATTTTATAACACATCATTAAACCTAGACCTGTCCCTTTTTCCTTTGTCGTAAAAAAGGGTTCACCTAAACGGTGAATTAATGTCTCAGGAATACCGACACCTTGATCTTTAAAACGAATGTAGATATTGTTCGCTTGAACAAAAGAGGAGATGGTTATTATTCCGCCTCGGGGCATAGATTCAATTGCATTTTTAATAATATTAATAAATACTTGCTTGATTTCAATTTCAGAACAATTCACTAATGGAAGACAGCTCTCCACTTGCATATGAAATTGGATATTATTTAAAGTGGCCTGGGCTTCTAATAGAGTGATGACATTCTGCAGGATGATCCCCACATCGTATTTTTTAAAGCTCATCGAGTGTGGCTTTGCTAGGGTTAAAAACTCACTAATTATGCTATTGATACGGTCGATTTCGGCAACCATAATTTCGCCATAATCTGAATCCCAGTTTTTCCTTAATTGCATTAATTGTAAGAACCCACGTAAAGTGGTTAGAGGATTACGAACCTCGTGTGCAAAACCGGCCGCTAATTGGCCGACCACATTTAATTTATCTGCTTTTCGAAGGAATTCTTCTGACCTTTTACGTTCAGAAATATCTTTCGTGATCCCGTTAAGAGCAATAACATTACCTTGAGCATCCTTTAGAGGGGACAATGTTAAATGGATAGATACCATTTCTCCATCCTTCGTGGAGGTAGCAGTTTCGAAACTGATTACTTCGGTTCCGTTTTGTAAACGTTTCCTGAATTCTATAAATTCTGACTTCTTAACTATGGGGAAAGAAAAAACCTCCTTCCCAACAAGCTCCTCTTCTCCCCAACCAAATATTTCCTTAAAAGATTGATTGGCTCGGATGACTTTACCCTCCATATCTGCGATAAATATGCCATCAACAGAGTTCCCAAATAAAGATTCCATCAACTCTTTGGTTGCTCTTAGTTCTTCCTCAGCTTTCTTTCGTTCTGTGATATCTACACAAGAAGCAATGACCTCAATCACCATACCCGATTGTCTGATGGGTCGTAATGATGCAAGGTAAAATATCCCTGCTTTTTCCCCTTCGTAGGAGATCCCCTCTGTTCCCTGCCATGCTTCATTATAGAAAGTTTCTTTATACTCAGCTATTTCGGAGGGAAGAAAATCTTTTAGTTCCTTTCCAATAATCATTTCAGGAGACAAGCCAATTTTATAAAGTAGCTGCCCTGCACAGAACGTATGTATAAATCGACCTTGTGTTAGTTTGAATTTAAAAGTCATTCCTTGTTGTTCCGAGAGAATTTCGCTAAAGTCTTGGTGGGCGAACTGTATAAGCTGGCCTATTTTGTTCATATGTTATTCTCACCCCGGATAAGATTCGTTTTTAAGGTAGATTCGACGATTATATAACATATTCCTTCCACATCACGGACTGAAGAAAGTGAACAACAGAAGCAAACTCGTTGTCATTCATCCCGCCACTTTAGAAGTGGGGGAATTCTGACAACTTCTTGTTAAACTATCATTTCTCGTCAGTTTAATTCTTTGAAATTCAATCTCTCTCTCATCTCAAATGTTATTTATTTTCGTCTAGGTATAATTGCATCGGGATTTACGTTTTCGCCAAGCTAGAAAGTTCTCTAAATTTTTTAATTTCTGCTTGACTTGGTGTTTACACCACGTTATAGGATGTGAACTAAGGCTTCCATATAGCGGATTACTTAAACGTCGGGAGATTCAATGCTTCAATATGCAATGCTTCAAGAAAAAGTTACAGAAGGGAAAGAAAATATGAACTTTCACAGCAAACCTTTGACTTATGTTGGCCAAGTAGACCTAAAGGTACAAAACTTAAAACGGTCTTTAAAATTTTATCAAGAGGTGATTGGATTCAAGATATTGGCCCAAACGGACAAAAAAGCTTTACTAACAGCGGACGGAAAGAATACCCTTTTGTCAATTGAAGTTCCCGATGACGTGGTACCTTCAACCGGTAAAACTACCGGGCTCTATCACTATGCGCTTCTCTTACCTTCACGAGCCGATTTAGCTCGAATTGTACTGCATTTCGCTGAAATTGATTTGCGGATTGGTGCGTCAGATCATGTAGTGAGCGAAGCATTGTATCTGTCTGATCCAGACGGGAATGGTATCGAGATTTATGCAGACCGAAAACCTTCAGAATGGGTGTGGAGAAATGGAGAAGTAGAAATGGGGGTTGATCATCTAGACTTTCAAGATCTACTCTCCCGTCGAGTTCAGCCGCTTTGGAACGGATTACCCGAAGGCACGGTTATGGGACATGTTCACTTGCATGTATCCGATCTACGAATGAGTGAGGAGTTTTATATTAAGGGACTGGGCTTCGAAGTTGTGATGCGAAGTCATGCTCTATTCATTTCTACTGGAAGGTATCATCACCATATCGCCTTAAACACATGGAATGGCGTAGGTGCTCCTTCTCCATCCGAAAATTGTGTTGGACTTAAATCATTTACACTCATGTATCCGAATATAGAAGCCATAAATCAAGCAGCTGCACAATTGGATGCCATAGGTTTTTCCGTTAAACTCGAAAATGGAGCTGTTTCTACTACGGATCCTTCGGGAAATCGAATTCAACTGTTAGTAGTATCGGATGACGAACTAAGCCTCCCTATAACAAATTCGACCATTATACACGCAGAGACATAATAAATAACGCCCCAGCCTCCACATATTCACAATGGTTTGGGCGTTATTTTTTTTACTTTTTAAGCGTTAAGTCCTCGCTACAACAGCCAATACCAATCTCTCCGTACCGCAGTTATCTAAAAGCATCAGGACTTTCTCCGACACTTTTATGGTAAAGTTTGCTTATTATAGTTCCCCAGCGTAATCAGTAAAAGAAAACGCAATCTATTTCTAGATTGCGTTCCCCAGATAGCCTATTTAAATGCAGAGTAAGAAATCATAAATTCCGGTATTCCTTCTGCAGAAGATGTATATTCGTTTTGTTTGAAATAGATAACGATCCCATCATGGTTCAAGTAGTATTCCTGATTTGCCCCGACCAAGTTGAACGGAGCGTTCAGTTCCAAGTTGCGGCTTTTAATTTGTTCTTTTATTTGGCTGTTAATAATGGAGATATACTTCGCATTTCCTGCTGCATCCTTCAACGAAATCAGGTCGCCGGTCGCCAGATCAAAGCTGTAAGGGACCCGCGTTGTAATGCCATGAGCTCCGCCCATATAAAGATAATAATCAACAAATAAGCTCAGCTTACCGTTTTCGTTATACGTAATCGTAAATCTACCGTCGAAGCTAGGGAGACGAACTTCTGCCTTTGGATTCGTGGCTAGGATTTGATTATTTTCCTTTACGGCCTTCTCCATTTGCTTTGAACCTTCCGCAATGTGCAAGTTACTCTCCTGCTTCAAAAAGGCATTTATCTTGTTTTGCACTTTCTCATTGGCATAGCCCTTGATAACTGGATAATAAACAAGTAATGATTTTCCATCTCCGTCCGCACCAATCTCTGCCGCTTGAATTTGCAATTCGTTCTCTTTTATACCTTGAATACTGATCTGCTTCGTACTATTCTGATATGAAATCACATAGCCCATCCGCTCAAGCAGGAAACGAAGTGGCAAATACGTCGTATTATTCTGAAGAATGACAGGAGGTCCACTAATTGGTTGCCCATTCAAAGTGATGGCATTATTCGTTAGATTAATTTCTAATGTACGCCCATTCCCTGAAACGTTTACGATTTGAGAAGCCTTATTGAAATTAGTCGTCAACCCCAAGGCTGTATTCAGGTTGCGAAGGGCTATATAGACAGATCCGTTTTTATTTATGGTGCCTATACTGGATTTCTTCCCTCCGATACTGAAGGGCTGTGCGCTCACCTTATATTTGGAAACAGAAGCCGCAGCTGCTGTGTAGTCTTCGGACACAAAGTTTGCTAAAGGTAAAGCCAATGCGCCCACCATGGCTATGGCAACCAGTTTATTTCTCATCTTATTCATTTTCAACATGATTTCGTCCTTTCTTCAGACATTTCTGTCACTTCTAGTACTTTCAGCTCCTGTCAAAGCAGAAGTCACTACAGTATTCTTTCTAACCTAAGATCCGTTGTTTTGGAGAACTCGGTCTACGTATAACTTGGCTTGGAGAAGATCAAGATTGGTACGCTGTCTCACCAACTTAACGATCTCTACCATGGTTTTCCCATCACGTAGCATCTCGTAAATCTCTTGATCAAGCTTAAAATCAACGTTAGTTACCAAAAATTTAGACAACTCTACCTTTAAGTTTCTTACTTTAGTCTGTAGGTAGATAATATAAACGACTAGCAATACGACGATGATGACCAAACTAACTTGAAGCATCTCATTAATACCTCCAATCGATATTTATTGATTAATTAATGAAGGGAGATTATACCACGTTTGATTTTATCCATAAAACCAACTCTCAAACCATCATTTCTTATCTCCTCCGCTAATAGACCATAGTGATGAAATGGATATCTGTTTCAGACTCACTTCCCCTCTCTATTGAACTCATTTGTGTATGCGACAGCTTCAAATGTTACCTCCTTCTCACGGCTCTCACACCGGTGCCATAACCGGATGATTGTTAGTATACAACCTGGACCTAACACCAGGTCAATTAGATACACCTTATTTTTTCCTCTAGACTTATTTCGAACAACTGATTCGCCTCTTCTCTACATTTTGAATGAAAAGCAGCAGACGTAATACTAGTCAGCCGCTTTTCATTCCGTATAAAGGTATCCCTCTTACTATCCAAACCAGACACTAACCATTAATCCCTTCTGGTGCTTTCGGATTTTTCTCTAACGACACCATTTTTCCTGTTTTAGAGTCTAGAGATGCGATATAGACATCAAATTCGGGCTCCGGATGACCATCTTCATGTAAAGCATACATTGGCACAAAAGAAACAAAGTAATACGTTCCTTCTATATCTTCTCTAGTTGCAAAGATAGGTGTTGCGTATGTTCCATTTAAGGAAACATCAAATTTGTTTTCAAGTGCTGTTTTAGCGAGCTCAACGGCTTTCTCCTTATTCACATCTTGCTTTGTTCTCAGAGCAGCCATCTCTTTGGAATCTTCCATATTTGAGATTTGTATGTTTGAGAGCGAAAGTTCTGTACTAGTAGTAGCGGGTTGTTCATGTTTCCCAATAACCTTCACATTTGGTATCTCGTCATTCTTGAACGCATTTGCCGATATGATTCCGTTACTTGCAATCAATACTGCTGCCGCTCCGATAGACAAAACAGTACCGTACACTTTTTTCTTCATTTGATTATACCTCCATATATTGGTTGTTGTTACAAGTCCATTATGCACCGACCTTATCATCAACCAATTTCCTTGTTATTGTGGAGTTGTAAAAATGATTGAAATCTTAGTAAATTCATTCTCTATAGATGAGATCTGAAGATGAGCCTGATGAAGATCAGCAATTTGATTGCAAATAGCCAACCCAAGCCCGATACCTCCCGATTCCTTTGCACGAGATTTATCAACCATGTAAAATGCTTCTGTAATTTTGTCGATGTCTTTAACGGGAATGCCTTTCCCATCATCCTTTACTTCGATGACCGTGTCCTGATCACGAAAGTAACTTTTTAAGCTGATGCGTCCTCCAGGTCGAGAGGCTTTAATGCTATTTTCAACTAAATTCATCAGTAAGGTTTGTAATAGTACTTCATCTCCTAGTAGGAAATAAGCACCGTATTCGTCTACTAATGTAATTTGCTTAGCCTTTAACTGTGGCTGCATCATCCTTTGAACGTAGGCAAACAGTTGTCTGATATCAACTCGCTGAGGAGTGATTCCTTCGTTTTTCAAGTACAGTAGCTCCATTAATTTACTTGATAGAAGATCTAGCCGGGCTACATGCTCGTAAATATAGGATAAAGCCATTTGGCGATCTTCAGCCGTACAATTTGCACGGTTTAGAAAATCACTGTAGCCTTTTATAGCTGTTATCGGTGTCTTAATCTCATGGGTCAAATTATTAATAAAATTTTCCTTTTCACGGCTTGCTCTCTTTATCGTCTCAATATTGGTGGACACTGCATCGACCATTACATTGAAGTTACGAGCCAGGTCTGCTACTTCATCATTTCCTTTTTCCCTTACCCTGTTGGAGTAAGCTCCTGCAGTAATCGCTTTGACCCCTTTGATTAAGCCTCTAATAGGTGAGGTCAGCTGCAATAGCAATAGGATAAGTAAAGTCGATAAAATGATCGAAATGATTATGCTTAATACGATCAAATAGTCTAACATAGCCTCATGATAATCTTGCAAGTAATCTGAGTTTCTGGACATAACGAGTTGAAACCCTTCAAAATCCATATGTCCCCCTATAAACAGCCACAACTTATCATTAAGCTTCCGATATACCGTAGTATCCTGATTTCCATTTAGTTCCTTTCGCTCACCCTCAAATTGATACCCGTTTGAGAAGATTAAAGAATTGCCACGATAAACTTCGATATAGATATTTTCCTTGTGATAATTCCCTGCGAAGTCAGCTATGAGGTTTGGATAGTCTGGACGATCACTTGTTTTTGAATAAACCTGAAGAAGATAACTTAGAGACTTTTCAATGGTGGTGTATTCATTAACACCTCGTGAAATATCCATCGTTTCGTTTAAAGCATAGCTTTTTTGTAGAATGGCGTAGGCTCCGATATCAAAAACAATCAAAAATACGAAGAGGACACTCAAATACGTTTTCTGCCAAAATTTCATCCTACACCTCAAGACGATAACCGAATTTGTAAACGGTTTTTATTCGATTTTCCCAATGAAGCTTTTTTCTTAATTTTTGGAAGTGTACATCTACCGTCCTTGTATCGCCATAGAAGTCATATCCCCAAGTGAGCTCTATTATTTTTTCGCGCGACAATGCTATATTTTTATTTTGGATCAAAAACTCCAATAATTGAAATTCTCTATGGGTTAGGTCTACAGTTGTACCATTGACCCTAACGATATGTTGATTTAGATCCACACAAGTATCACCTAATACAAATTCACTTGCACTCCTCTGATGCCTTCGTAATACAACATGAATTCGAGCAATTAATTCAACTGCTTCAAATGGTTTTACGATGTAATCCTCTGCGCCGATATCAAGCCCATACACCCTGTCTGTTAATGTATTTCTTGCGGTCAAAAAGATGACGGGTATATTCTGCTTTAGGAGGTCCTCTATGATTTCAAACCCGTTTTTACCAGGGAGCATCACATCCAGAATAACCAAATCGATCGTGTTCCCACCTAGAACGCCCTCTATGTCATCTCCTCGATATAGTTGAATGTATTCATGACCTACCATTTTTAGATTCACGGCAATCAAATCATTTATCGCCTTTTCATCATCTACAATTAATATTTTTGCCATTTGATCACACTCCAAATTTGAGGATAACTAAAAGATGTTATGGAGTTGTTAAACATCGCAAATGATCTAGATTATTAGACTGAATGCAAAAAGGGCGGAAACTCATGCGATCTTCTTTAGCAGCATTTTTGTTATCTACCTATTATTTCTATAGTGTCGGGTATTGAGAGATGATCATGGTTCGGAATATCGCTTTTAACTCAATGAAATATTAAGTCGGTTAATCCTGCTCGTTATCTTAATGAAAAAGGAGCAGCTGCCAATTGGCAAATCTGCTCCATGTTGTTTTGAATCAACGTTCCACTTTACTTATTCACTGCCGGGGTTTGATGTGGAGCTTAAAATATCCAAATGCTCCATATCCGCATCCGTAAGCACAACTTCAGTTGTTCGCATATTTGTTCGTAACTGATCTGGACGTGTAGCTCCAGGAATAATCAAGTCTACTCCTGGACGATTTAATAGCCAAGCTAATGCCATTTGAGGAAGCGTCATATCTTTCTTCGCTGCGTAATCCTTCATACGTTCCACCCGTTCCAAGTTGGTGATGTAGTCCTCACCTTGAAACATAGGGTTGTTCATACGTGATAGATCGGTGAAGGTGTCCTCTTTCTTATATTGACCAGCCAATAAACCTGAAGCTAGTGGAAATGTGGGAATAACAGAAATTTGATGCTCCAGACAGTACGGAATTAGGTCTGTCTCCGCCTGACGGGCAAGCAAGGAGTATTCCGTTTGAAAAACATCCATATACCCGTCCATGTTAAACTGCTGCAGTTGTTCGTAAGATAAGTTCGAAGCCCCAATCGACTTTATTTTCCCCTCTTGTTTCAGATCTGCAAGGGCTCCAGCGGCTTCTTCAAGAGGCGTGTCGGAATAAGGGTAATGAACAAAAAATACATCAATATAGTCCGTTTGCAGCCTTGTTAAGCTATGTTCCACCGATTCTCGTAATGCACTCGGGCTGTTATCGACTTGCATCGCTCCTTGATCCGTAAGCTTGAAATTTGCGGCCGCTTTCGTAGATAATTTCACCTTATCCCGTCTTCCACTATTTCGAATTGCTTCACCAATCAGCTCTTCCGAGCGCCCAAAGCCATATAAAAAGGCAGTATCGATAAAATCGATCCCTTCCTCTATAGCTGCTTGAACAAGTTCTCTACCCATATCTTCCGTTACTTTTGGATACATCATTGTATTTCCGACCACACCTGCACCTAGTCCGATTCGAGACACTTCAATTCCTGTCCTGCCTATAGTAAATCGTTTATCCATTTTTCCAGCTCCCTTGTCGTATGATTTTCACTCTAATAATTAGTGTTAAATTTATTAGACAAGGACCATCATACAAGCTGGTGTTAACACCAGGTCAACTCTTTTTTTCTGTTTCACTATCCATTATTTGAGGTGTTCCAAATGGAATACCATGCGTAAGCTTATGTTCGATAAATTCCCACACTTGTTGTAATTCAGATTGTTGTTGCTTGATCTTATCTTGATAACTACGCAACTGATCCACCAGCATATTGTCCATAACACCATCTACCTGCAAAGTTATTAAAGGCCGTATTTCATCTAGAGACATACCTGTATTTTTGAGACATTTGATAAATAAAATAGTCTCCTTATCATGCTCCCTGTAAATTCGGTGCTTATTTTGCTTACGTTCAACATTAGAAAGTAAGCCGATCTTTTCATAATAACGTAGGGTATCTTCTGTAGTACCACACTGCTGTAATATTTCTTTCATCGTATACTTTTTCATTGTAAAAACCCCTCTAAATAATTTAATGTTTCAGTATATCAGATATTGATGTAATCTGCCCGTGAGTTGGCGAAGGTTTATATTGGTGATGATTGCATGATCCCACTTAATATCGGTCACACAGCAGGTCATAATGTTTTGTTGTTCCCAAATGACCGAAATACCTCGGTAACGATAATGATCGAGTGTTTCACTAGGAAAGATATTGATTGTTGCTGCTGGTTCAATAGTAATGAAAGCCAACAAACACGATAGTCGCGGGTATTCCAGCCAATGATTAAACATACTATAGAAGGATAAAGGATTTTAAAGATTTGATATTCCGGATCACAGTCATCATAAGCCTTTTCAGGCTTCTAAGCTCATATGTTTATTTCTTGTAATTCCCACCGTTCCTTATTCAAAATAGATTTTCTTTCTTCCTTCATCTTAATCCTTCAGATAACTATGGATTTACTAATTATATACTAGCTGCCGTTAGTTAAATTAAAGCAGCTGATCAATGCGATCAGCTGCTTTCTTAGTTTTATTGAAATATCGTTCCCCGTTAGCTTAACGACGAGTTAATTAGTCCTTTACCTACTTCTTAGCTCTTTTGTGCTTCTAATTCTTTTAAGGTAGGATAATCCGTGTAACCTTTGCTTCCCGTCGCGAAGAAGGTTTTAGGATCTGCCTCATTTAATGGTGCCTCTGTTTTAAGGCGTTCTACTAAATCCGGGTTAGCTAATGACCATGCACCAACTGGAATGATGTCAGCTATGTCGTTGTCAAGATCGATACTCAGATCTTCCAGAGCACGTCCTGCCCGGTTGACTAATAGTGGATTGGTCCAAATGGAGCGGACGCCCTGGAGTAGCTTTTCATTTCCAAGATGCATCACATGAAGGTAAGCCAAATCCAGCTTCGCTAATTCTTGCACCAGGTAGAGATACAGCTCAGGTCCTTGCTCACCATCTTGAATTCCTCCAAGGGGTGTTCCCGGTGAAATGCGGAAGCCTGTTCTTTCTGCGCCAATCTCTTCTACAACGGCTTTCGTTACTTCAATTGCGAAACGGGCCCGGTTTTCGATCGATCCCCCATATTCATCCGTCCGTGTATTCGAATTTTCACCAATGAATTGATTAATGAGATACCCATTAGCTCCGTGAATTTCAACGCCATCTGCACCGGCTTCAATAGCTGCTGCTGCTGCCTTCCGGAAATCGGCAATGGTTGTCTGAATTTCCTCTTGGCTTAACTCGCGCGGAACAGGGATGTCCTGCATGCCTGTAGCGGTAAACATCTGAACACCTGGAGCAATCGCTGACGGCGCGACAGGCTGACGATGATGAGGTGTATTATCGGGATGAGATATACGCCCAGCATGCATTAACTGGATGAACATAAACCCGCCTGCTGCATGAACGGCATCTGTAACTTTTTTCCATCCTGCAATATGATTTTCCGTATAGATTCCCGGCGACCACAGGTATCCTTGACCATCATCGGATGGTTGCGCACCTTCCGTGATTAGAAGCCCCATCGATGCTCTTTGTGCATAATACAGGGAGGTTAATTCACCCGGGGTACCGTCTTCTTCTGCTCTGCTACGTGTCATCGGTGCCATAGCTAAACGATGCGGCAATTCCAGGTTACCAACTTTGGTTTTACTCCACAATTTGTTCATTTTGTACACTCCTCTTTAATTTTAGTCCAAACCGTAATTGTAATTAAGAAAGATGCGGGTATAGAGTAGCAACGCCACCTGAAAGTCCAGCTTGAATCATTCGACTGTTATCATCAGCAAGAATCTCAAAGCTACCGCTTTCGATACCATCAATAGCCATTCTCGCTACATCTGAAGGGTTCGATTTGGGAGCATCAAGACCAGCAGTCATGTCTGTTTCCATAAATCCTACATGTAAGCCTGCAACTCTAATCTGACGAGGGTACAAATTCAAACGAAGATCGTTCGTCAATGCCCAGGCTGCCGCCTTCGCAGCAGTATAAGCACCCGCATTTCCGCCGCTGAACCAAGATAATACGGAAAGAATATTCAGAACCGTACCTCCACCGTTGTTTTCGATGACCGGGGCAAAAGCGCGAACCATGGATAACGTACCGAAGAAATGCGTGTCTATTTCCAGCTGGATTTTTGCCAAATCGCCTTCTAGGAGAGAAGCACCTGTAGATGATCCTGCATTGTTGATGAGAAGGGTAACGTCCTTAGCAAGGCTGGCAGTTGCTGCTACCTCTTGAGGATTGGTTACATCAAGCTTTATAGGTGTAACGCCTGGGATATCGATAGTCTCTGGATTTCTTGCCCCAGCGTAAACCTTTGCCCCTCTAGATAGAAGTTCAAGTGTAAGCTGGCGGCCAAGCCCTCTGTTTGCTCCAGTAACAAATGCGACTTGTTTAGAAATATTCATTGTATTAGCTCCTTTTTTTTGTTTTGGATTGTAATTATTAATTATAAAATCAAGGCCCAAAGGCTACATTTTCGAGAACGATCATTCTAATAATGGTTGAATAAAGCACCATTGTATGAAGACTATTTTAATGAAGATTAGATATCTCATTTAAGAATGATCATACTAGAATATACATAGAAAATGATGCAACAGCGTGTGCTTCTTATTTATGATTATTACTTTCATTTAAGGAGCATTCCCCCCCCCAAGTCGAAATCCGAAGCAGACTTCATGGGAAAGCGCATGATTTTCGAAAATTCCGTATTTACTAGCAGTTTATTTTTCTCCGTCCCTTTAATACCAACGTTTACAAGCTTCTCTAATGGCAGAGAAATTATCTTATTCAAGAAGCCTTTTATGATCATCACCCACTTTCTTTAAAATCGGATAAGAACTTTACCTTTAGGATGACCTGTTGCAACAAGGGTTAGAGCTTCGTTGATATCTTCAATGCGAAACTCTGTGGGGTCCACCGCTGGAACAATTCCGTTCTTTTCAATAATCTTTGTAATTTTCCGTAATTGCTCTCCATCGCTGCGTACAAAGACGAAATGATATTCGATTTTCTTTTTCTTTGCTTTGTGATCATAATTGGCTCCGGCAATACTGAATAGCTTTTGTTTCCACCACGGTAAGCCCATAGCTTGAGCAAAACGTTTATTAGGGCCTGTCCTTAACGAAAGTAGATGACCGCCTGGTTTAATGACAGAGAGTTCATGATCAAATTCACCGGGTCCCAAGGTATCGATCACATAATCAAGATCTCGAAGTCGTTCCCAATAGTTCTCAGTCTTGTAGTCAATGTATTGACTCGCTCCAGCGGCCATTGTACGTTCGCGCGCTGTTGGACTTCCACTAACAATAACCTTAAGCCCCATGCTTTTAGCGATAGGAATAGCCATTTGGCCAAATGAACCAGAGCCTCCGGGAATGAACAAGCTTTCTCCAGCTTTTGCAGCCAGCTCTTCATGCAAACTTTGATAGGCTGTCAATCCCGTTAAAGGTGCAGCTGCACCGGTTACAAAATCCAGATTACCCGGTAAATGAGCGATGGCATCCGCATGAATCGCAGCGTATTCGGCAAACGCACCGATTTTTTGCAGCGGGAGCCGTGTATAAATCGCATCACCAACTTTGAAACCAGTGACGTTCTTGCCAATCTTCTCTACAATACCTGAGAGCTCATTACCGAGTGTCAGTGGGAACGCATAGTCCTGGATTAACTTCACGCTTCCAGTAGCGATAAGCAGTTCCAAGTGGTTGACCGCCGCAGCTTTCACCTTAACCAAAACTTCGTGATCCGTTATTTCCGGGACTGGGATATCGCGCACTTCAACTTTAAGCTGTTTTGAATATTGGGTAATCTGTGCTGCTTTCATAAAAATATCCTCCTATACGCATCACCAAGTAACATTTATTTAATTTTGTAACTTATACAGCAAGCATAATATTATTAGTTACAAAAGTCAACGTTTGTTACTACATATTTTATATGCTAAAATAAATTAAAGGTATGATTACCGGTTGGTAAAGACTAACTAACGAAAGAAGGGTTCGGCAAAACGGTGTGAGACTGGGGTACAGCAGTAATTGGTCGCTTCAAAAAGCCCTATATTCACCTGCCATAACAAATGGCTAAAATCACGCAGCAGCTTATTATTGAAACAGCCGAGGCATTAATTGAGCGCACGGAGAAATCCGAAGTGACGCTCTCACAAATAGCGGATGAATTGAATATTACTCATGCAGCACTCTATAAGCATTTTAAAAATAAACAAGAACTCTGGGCAGCTGTAGCTAAAAACTGGTTCAATCGGATGATTTCAGAACAAATCAATATAAATATGGTTTATTTGGCTTCACCTCAGGAAGTGCTCCACGACTGGCTTTGGGCATTTGTGAATGCCAAAAAACGCGCTTATAATGAGAATCCCAAAATGTTCTCTTTGAATACACAATATGTGGATAGTAATCCACGGGTATTACGAGATGTCCTCTGGGATTCATATCTAATTATTGATGGGTTTATGGGTTATAACGACCCTCACTATGAGCGGGCAGAGGCAATCCTATCTGCTTTTGCAGTATTTAGTCTTCCCTCTTTTAAAGAATCCTGGAATTCACCAGACTACCAAGAGCGGTTTGAACGCATTTGGAGTTTAATAAAGCACGGTGTTTGAAAGGATATCCTATATTAGAAGGAGCAGTATTGCCTGCCTGAGGTAACTGCTTCTGGTTCTTTGCTCCACTTAGATTTTTATCTAAGTGGGAACATGTTCTTGTCCATGAGAGCCTGGGACTGGGGAGTTTTTCAATCTTTTCCCCAAATAGAATATTTGTCTTTGTGGTTTGTTCATGCTAAATTAACGGCTAAGTTAATAATTAGATATATGTCTAATCGGCACTCTGACTTTGTTCTTGTCCCTCGGCATGAGACTGTGGTATCTGCACCTCACAATGAAGACAAACCCCGGTTATGTAACCTGCTGCATCTTGCTGCGGTCCCCTTGCACCTTCGCCATGATATTTATACTATGATTCAGCTTTGAGAGCAGATTTCGATAAAGTCTTAATATCTCTCTCAGGCGTGATTTCTCCCGTCTCATGACCCTTGCGTAGCAGCTCGTAAAAGAATTTCTCCAACTCGTCAAACCGCTCCCTGATCACGATCTAAACACTTAAGATTATTTCTTTTTTAGAGGTAGTGACTGTTTACAAAAAAAGGAACCATTGATTTAGGTACCTTTTTTGTATAGTTATTGTTAACGATGCTGGTTTGAAAATTGCCCGAAAGTCTGTACTGGGGAACCAATTACAGGATTGTTCTGTGGTTGCTCCACAAAAGGTGTATGTTGAGTTGTGTTAGCTAATTGTTGGGCAATATTAGCAATTTGCTGCAATTGTTGGATAGCTGTTTGGTGCCCTTGAAGAGCTGTTTGAATAAGATTAACCGCTTGCTGCTCGCGTTGAGCGAGTTGTTCTAGCTGTTGTGCATTGCTTTGTTCCTGCCTCAGAAGCTGCTGATACTGTATGGAAGCCTGTTGAGTTTGCTGCGTGAGCTGCTGAGCCAGTTGGGTAATGTGTTGGGACTGCGAAAATTGATTCAAGGTGAGTAGCCTCCTAAATGTGGTTTGGATTACTTGATGTAGTATGCAAGGAGGTCCTAAAAATATTCAATTATACTGTCAAGAAAGGGTTGGGACTCCCCATTACTCACCCAAGTCACTGAAGAGTCTAGAATCTAACATACCTACGGTTTAACTACACCCAAATTATATGGTTTGGGTTGTTTGCTCATTATTCGAAGCTTTAAAACCTTTGTACAGCGTGGTAACTGAATAAAAGTTACTGAAATAACAAATATTAAAAAAAATTGTAAAGTAGGTTTTTTATGAGCTTCTTTCAAAAATTAAAAAACTTTAAATCATCTAATGGAAACAGGAGATACCTGAGTAGCCATTCCAGTGAAGGATGTCCCCAAGATCAACAAGATTTTCAGGAATTGAATACACTCGATTGGATACAACAAAAGCTAGGCGAAAGCCCTGACGTGATCATCCGTTCCCTTGCTGGTTTTAAAGAGTATACCAATATCGATGTGACCATCATTTACATCGATGGCCTTATAGATCAACAGTTACTCACTGCGATGTTAGATGTATTAGCGAATAGTGCCATTAGCTCTGAAGACGAACCGATCACATGGATTAAGAACCACCTTCCTATGGGAAGTTTAAAGGCAATTGATAAAAATCAACTTC
Source organism: Paenibacillus sp. FSL K6-2862 (assembly GCF_038005125.1). Taxonomy (NCBI): domain Bacteria; kingdom Bacillati; phylum Bacillota; class Bacilli; order Caryophanales; family Paenibacillaceae; genus Paenibacillus; species Paenibacillus sp. FSL K6-2862. The sequence continues at coordinate 363,127 of NZ_JBBOSN010000002.1, read as the reverse complement.
TGGTATCTGTTCTTGAAGGCCAAGCAGTCATCTTAGTCGGTGAAGGAAACACAGTGTTTACTGTTTCTATTGGAGGTGGGGCACGAAGATCTGTTGAGGAACCTACATCCCAGACTGTTCTACGCGGACCCAAAGAAGGTTTTACAGAAGACATATCCACAAACATGGCTTTACTACGAAGAATTTTACGTACTCCAGATTTGCGTTTTGACCCCCAAACGATCGGAGAATATACAAAAACAAAGGTGTCTGTCGCATTTATTCAAGGGATCGCTGAACCAGAAGTGGTCCGTGAAGTGAAAAAAAGATTACTATCCATTGAAACAGATAGCATTCTCGAAAGTGGATATATTGAAGAATTTATTCAAGATGGTGTGTATACACCATTCCCAACACTTATGAACACCGAGCGTCCGGATGCAGTTGCTGGAGGATTATTAGAAGGATTAGTTGCGATAATCGTTGATGGGACTCCCTTTGTTCTACTAGCTCCTGTAACTTTTTTTAGGTTCTTTATCTCAAGTGAGGATTATTACCAAAGGTATGATATCGCCTCATTTTTACGGATAATTCGCTTCTCCTCTTTTTTAGTTGCTCTACTGTTACCCTCCATTTTTATTGCAGTCACTACGTTCCAGCAGGAGATGTTGCCAACTACTTTGTTAATTAGTCTAGCTGCCCAGAGGGAAAATACACCTCTCCCTGCCCTCATTGAGGCATTTTTAATGGAGTTGACATTCGAAGTGATTCGAGAAGCCGGGGTGCGTATGCCTCGGGCCATCGGTCCAGCCATTTCTATTGTTGGAGCGTTAGTACTAGGACAGGCAGCTGTTCAAGCAGGACTTGTATCTGCAGCTATGGTCATTGTCGTTTCCTTTACAGCTATATCAAACTTCGTGATGCCAGCCATCAACATGGCTGCTGCAGTACGCTTGTTGCGTTTTAGCTTAATGTTACTGGCAGGGTCTCTTGGTCTATTTGGAATTTTAGCTGGGCTGGTTCCCATCTTAGTTCACTTAGTTTCCCTACAAACATTTGGGGTTCCCTACCTTCTTCCAGCAGCGCCGTTCAAACTTCAAAATATGAAGGATTTTGTATTACGTTTTCCTTGGTGGAGCATGCGAACAAGGCCTGCCTTGATTAGTCAAATGAACCCTGTAAGACAAGGATCTAATCAAAAACCTAATCCTCAATTAACACGTGATCAAGGGGATGAAGACCAATGATAATCAAGAAAATATGTATGTTGGGTTGTTTTACATTGCTTCTCTCGGGATGCTGGAATCGAACCGAGCTCAATGAAATTGGTATTACATCTGCAACAGGGTTTGATCGTACAGGTAATGATTGGGTAGCCACGTATCAAGTCATTGTACCGTCTTCAATCACTTCCAATACTGGGGGTGGATCCGGGTCTTCTCAACCTGCAGTAAATGTATTCTCTTCAGTCGGTAGAACTATATCTGAAGCGGCCAATTTAAGCAATTTAGAAAATCCCCGAAGACTCTATTTTGCACATAACAATGTTGTTGTGATTGGAAAAGAGGCTATGGATCAGGGAATCAATCAACTAATCGATACCTATTTACGTACAGCAGAGTCCCGCGAAACCGTCTGGTTAATCGTGTCGGATCAAAAAGCTGGCAGTATTCTTCGTAAACTGATTCCTCCCGAGAAAATACCTGGTACGAGTATAGATCAAATTCTTCGTAAAGAAGCAGATAATTCTTCTATATTCCCACCTGCTACAATATTCGACTATGCCCGTACAATGAAGTCGGATGCCAAGGCCATAGGTATCCCGATTATAACGGTCTCTGGAAAAGGAAACACCGAGAAAGAAAAGACGTTAGAAACCATGGACACGTATAAAGAGGTTTCGCAAGCTAACAAATTAAGACTCTCGGGGCTCGCTATTATTCAAAATGATCGAATGGTCGGACGTATGAATCAACATGAGAGTCGAGGCCTTAGCTGGATTATAAATAAAGTAAAAGGAACTGTCATTTCAATATCTACATCAGAGCAAAAACGTGAAGAACCCATCGCTCTTACCATCTTAACCTCAAAAACCAAGCAACATCTAGTTAAAAGTGGTGATCACTATGTGATGAACATTCATGTTAAAGCTAAAGCAAATATCAGCGAATCCGAGTCGAAACTAAACTTATCAAAAGATACCATGGTCAAACAGATTGAAGATCAAGCTGGGAAGGATATTAAAGAAGAGATAACTGCCAGTTGGAAAATCATGCAACGTCTTGGAACCGATTTAGGGGGATTTGCCGATACAGTTCATCAGAAATACCCGAAACATTGGCAGGAGATAAAAGATGATTGGAAAAATGAATTCAAAAAAATGGAACTCAATATCCACGTTAAAGTAATCATTAAGCGCCCGGGAATGTTACAAAATTCGTTTCGCAATTTAGACTAAACGAAAGACATATAGTGAGGTGATCCGTCTTGAGCAAATTGACACCGAAATTATCTGATCTGGTTATCACTTTCTCCTTGTTCGAAGTAGGGAGTACCACGTTATTTCTATTGGGAGGAAGTGCTAAACAGGATGCATGGATGGCTATGCTCATTGGGGCAGCTATAGGTTTTTTCCTTCTCTTAATGTACCTTTGGATACATCATTTGGACAAGGGCAGGGACCTATACGAGCTCTTACAGTATTATATAGGCAAAATACCTGGCAGTGTACTCAGCTTCTTTTTTGCTATCTATTTCATGTACGAAACTTCCCGCAATTTACGCGACATGGGAGAAGTGACGGTTCTCACATTACTAAATAGGACGCCTATCGCCGTTATTATGCTTGTGGCCATCTTAGTCGTTGGAAACACGGTTAGATATGGTCCTGAAGTGCTTATGAAAACCTGTACCATCCTCTTCCCCATTTTTATTCTAAGTTACACTGTGTTGATCGTTTTAATCACCGCAGCAGGCCTATTACACGTTGAAAATATGCAACCCATTCTCGAAAAAGGCCTGCCTCCTGTATGGAGTGCAGCCTTTCCGGATATCGTCTCCTTCCCGTTTGGACAGACGGTCTTGTTCTTAGTTTTTTTTAAACTCTCTGAGCATGATTCCAAGTTTAATAAAGCTCTTTTAAGTGCATATGGTGTAGTCTCAATAATTTTAACTTTAATAAATCAAATCAACATTTTTGTTCTTGGACCATCCATAGCTACCAATGCTTCAACTCCATTACTCGAAACGGTCCAACTTATTCAATTTGCAGGAGTTCTAGAAAGGATGGATGCCCTATTTGCACTAGTCCTTTTTTTAGGTTTGGGTATCAAGATGGCAGCTTTCTTTATTGGGGCTGTAACAGGTTTAAGCCGGATTACAAAGATTAAGTACAAATTATTAATCTTACCTACAGGCATAACGATTTACTTCCTTTCCTTTCTGTCGCCTAGGTACACAGAGTACATATGGCTAGGTCTAAACGTTACAGTTAGGTGGGTCTCCCCTTTGTTTCAAATCCTTATTCCACTTCTACTACTGGCATTTATGCTACTACAGAAGAAGAAAAGGTTAAGAGCATCCCAAATAACAGGCGGGGAGCGACATAACCGAATTTAATTCTTTACTATCAATCGTTCAGCCTACTGAAACGTCTTTTGAAAGACCTACATTAATTCCAATAATGAAATAAAAGGATTTCTTACCTGCCACAGCAAATCAGCGAAAGGACTTTTTGCACAACGTGCGTGTGTGGCAGGATCCACCCTGAAGTAAAGAATCTTGCGGTTCGGCAATGGACGTATATCGCTTGCGGTACGCTCATGACCGTGATGAAAACGCCGCTCATAATATTATTGCACAAGCAGCGGTTTAACCGCCACCTAACCGAACGCTAGAGCTGCGGGAACGAAGGGATCGCTTGCAAAAAAAGAAGAGGAACCTTTTCTGTTCGCAAGAATCCCCACTTCAAGCGTTAGCTAAGTGGGGGAGCATTCAATACTCTGTCAACTCGCGGTATTTCTACGCTTTAAGTAATTCTTTTGTATTAGACTTTCACAATTCTAGAATATCACTACGATATTCTATTCTTAAGTCCTCAAGCAATTTATTTAAACCAAACCATAAGTTCTCACAAAATAGATACAGTTCATCCTTGTCAGCCAGCTCACCACATATTACTTTTGATGCTAATTCAACATATCCTTCTGGCTTGATAGGCTGTTCTATAGATTCTTCCAGGGTTACGGATCTACTAGTATAATATTGTTTGTTCAACAATCCAATCAATTTAGCAATTTGCCATGTGAAATCAAACACAGCACGGGGAAGATAAGAGAGGTTATTCGAAACCTTGGCATTTCGGATCTTGCCCATCGTTTCATATGGCTCCCAAATCATAAATTCTGCAATTACTTCTCTAAACTTTTCATCAGGTACTGAGAGTGCAATCTCCTAGCCTTATAAAATATGCCATTTGGATCGTATAGGGAGGTAATATGTACTAAGCTCCCTGTTCTAATCGCCCATCCGTCCTCCACCACGCTAGCCTGATGAAACCATTCGGATTTCTGTTTTGTAGAAATCTCTAGTTTATAGGGATGATAAATTAATTCACGGTTAGGTATATTCGCTCCATCTCTACTAATGATGTGCAATTCTATATCTGAATAAGGCCCCTCTTTTGCTTGAGCAACTGAACCATAAATACCAATAGCCTCGATGTCCTTATCGTATTTTTCTAATAACTTGTTCTTTATCTCATTTATAAAATCTAATTTTTCTTTACGACTAGTTTCAGCTGGAAAAGACAACATGTGAATCCTCCTAGTATCTGGGTATCCTTTATACTATCACTCATTCAACTAACCTGCCCGTTAGCTTAAAGAACATGGAGCAGGGCTCCACAACCGGCAAACTACTCCATGTTTCCCGTAAGTCTAACGAATTATGTTTATGCTCTTCGAACCTAGCCCACGTTTTCACTGGTCCCAAGAGTAAGATTGCTTATTAACTGGGGGAGTCACCCATGAAGTCGAAATATCCACCCGCTCCAATCGAGACGGTCGTAAAATAGAAATACCGCTTCTCGAGCTCCTGATTCTCCTCGCTCATCTCTAGAAATTCCGGGTCTTTCATGATTTCATCATTCATAATGCCTTCTCTCCAGAAACACAGCTCAAGTTCTTGAATGGCAAAGGAAAAACCCGTCCTCGGATCAACATCTCCGACCATTGGATACTTTTTTTAAACGTGTGGATCAAATCTTCTGCTTTGGTCTTGAAGACGTCCACGCCTTGAAACAGGCAAGGAATGCAGAAGTGGCCCGAGTAATGCGGATTTATTAGCTGAATGAACCTCACCCGCTCATTGGCATCGTATTCGAGATGTTCACGTATAAACAGCATCTCGATATAGCTAGGATTACCAGGTATACCATCATTAGCTCTCCAATGGTCCAGATTCCGAAAAATCTGCTCCACCTCTTCCTTGCACATTCCCAGTCGAAAAGGACCGATGCCGACATTCGGCGTTATGATGATTGAGTCCACCTGAAAACTCCTTCCAAAGACAATTTCCCTATCAAGTATACAAGATTCCTATACCTAACGAAATCTGCCCGTTAGTTGAAAAAAAAGCAGCCGATCATTTGATCCGCTGCCCTCCTTTAGTTTTTTTATGCTATCATCTCCCGTTAGTTCAATAGGCTATCCTACGTCGAATTTGCCCTTCTCTTTACTCTCTGCTAGCTTCTCCAAACCATATTGAACCCAGTAACATTCCTCGTTCGTTTAAACAGCAGAGAGAAATCGCATAATTTACAGTTTACCAAGCCCTTTTCTCATACAGAAAGCGCACTGTGGGAACATTAATATTGTACAGACTACGGTAAGACTATTTAAATGAAATAATAAACTGGAACGAAAAAAACAGGTTGCAAAAAGGTGTTGCCTTAAAGTTACTTCAATGTTGTAACATGAAATTATTCCACAAGAGAAGGAGGGCTACACATTAAGATCAAAGAAGTGTCCGAGTACTTCAAGTTACCACCAGAAACCATTCGATATTGGGAAAGTATGAAGATCTTATCGTCTATACAGCGAAATGATTCCGGATACCGCGAATATACACAACAAGATATTGATTGGATTCGTTATGTGAAATGTCTGAGAGAAATAGGAGTACCTATCGAACGCATTCAAGAATATACGGCACTTTCTTTAGAAGGTGACTGTACGTTAGAAAAAAGAAAAAAAATTTTGGAAGAGCAAAGAGCTCAATTAATTGAAAAATCCAAAGAATTGGATCAAGCCCTTGAACTTGCCAACTATAAGATCGAAAACTATGCTACTTTACTATCACCATCTAAAGAAAAATAAAAAATAGGAAGTTATTATAGGAGGAAATAAAAATGAGGAAATTTACTTTCGGACTTCATGAAAAAGTTACAAGAACAGAGATCCGTTTTATGAACCGCTTTGGCATACAATTAGCTGGAGATTTGTATTTACCTAAAGATGCAGATAACAGTGCACTCCCTGGACTTGTAATCGGTGGACCATTCGGTGCTGTCAAAGAACAAGCATCTGGCCGCTATGCAAATGAAATGGCCTCCCTTGGGTTTGCTGCACTTGCTTTTGATGGATCATACACGGGGGAAAGCGGCGGAACGCCACGTAACACTGCAGCACCGGATATCAACACTGAAGATTTTATGGCAGCTGTTGATGCAATAGGAATTCGGCCTAATATCGACCGTGAACGTATTGGCATGATCGGGATTTGTGGCTGGGGTGGATTTGCATTGAATGCAGCTTCGGTTGATAAGCGAGTTAAAGCTGTGGCTACTGTTTCCATGTATGAATTATCTTCAGGAATGGCAGAATTACCAACAGATCAAAGAACTGCTATTTTAAATTTTCAAGCGCAACAACGTTGGATTGATGCTGAAACTCAAACTAATGCTTTAGGCCCTGATAGATTCCCTGATGGATATCCGGAGAATGAATCCGATGAAGCCAAAGACGTATATAATTTCTATCGCACAGAACGAGGATTCCATGAAAATTCAATTCTTTCAAATGGTGCATGGAATGCTACAATGCCATTATCTTTTATGACAACAAAAATGCTGCAATATATCGATGAAATTTCGCCTAGACCATTACTAATAATTGCAGGCGATAAGGCAGAGACAAAACCAGAGAGTGTTAGGGCGTATGAACAAGCTAAAGAACCTAAGGAACTGTATATTGTGAAAGAAGCTGGACATTGTACTCTATATGATCAGATGGAGAAAATACCTTTCTCTAAATTAAGAAAGTTCTTTGTGGAAAATTTGTAATCTATTCGGACAAAAACATCCGATCAAGCGTGGAGACCTATTAAATCAAAATTTAGGATATGAACCTGTTTCACATAACACTCAATCCTCGAAGGTTGATCCAAATATAAGACCACAGACTGTATCTTCTATGCAGCGTCGATTGTTCATGAATGGATTCGTACACTTCTCTTACATTCTGGAACGAGATACCATTGGTTTAAAATAAAGTTATTAGACTAACCTGCCCGTTAGCTTAATGAATTAAAAATAACGATTAGATATACGCCTTGCAATAGGACTATGTTCTTGTCCTCAACAGCTATTTTCAGTATGATATTACGCTTTTTTTAATACCTAATTACCCCTGTTTACCTTTACATCGTGTCAGTTGTCCCATAAGAATGTGGACACTTTCATGTATTATGTTATTTAATGAGGGTTTAAGTGCATGCGCTCAATGTTTAGATATACATCTAATCGGGAATCGGACTACGTTCTTGTCCATTCCGGCAATCGGTACAAGTTCTTGTCCCTCGACAATTTTGACAAACAAAAACATTGTTCCTTAAATTATGCCCCACCTTCTTGATCATCATCGGCTAAGGACATGAGTTTGTATTATTAAAATTTGCTCTTAAAAAAGCTGTAAAGACCGTTTCCCAAGAATATCTTGAAAAACGGTCTTTACTTAAGCTCTCGTGTTCTGACTTAATAAGAAAGATTATTAATGGTTTTTATAAAATCTTCTTTCATCTTTGTATCATAAGATTTAGGCAGGTTATTCAGCAATTCATCCACCTGCTTTTTGAATTGATTGATTTGTTGTAAATCATATTCTCCTCGTACATAGGAAGAAAGTACCTTAAACATGGATTCATTAACCATCGCCACTTTGTCATCAAGGATTGAGGATTCGAGATTCGTTGAAGCCATAGAATTCTCAAATTTAATATAAGAATTCATTGCAAGGTTTAACCGCTCTTTTGCATTAATAAGAATATTCGTATTTTCAGATTTAGAATTTTCAGCTTTTAAAGTACCTATCGATTCACTAAAATAAGTCAATCCATGTATAAAGGTTCTATAGGCTGAAGGATCTCCAGATGCATAATCACGTTGTTTGTTTAAATGATTGTTATACGAGAGAATAACGAGCAATACATTCAGAAAAATGGATGCAATCAGAACGAGTTTATAGGAGTTTTTTCTCATTTCTACAGTCCAATCAAATATATTTAATTTATAGTGTGATTAAAGTAAGCTGTATTACTTGAAGCATAAATTGTTGGAAAGTATGAACCGCCAAAAGGAATAGGATGTATGGAGTATTTTATTTTTGTTTGAGGGGTCACAATAACTTTCTTACTGCTGCTAAACATATCATATGAGAAAGAAGCTGTCACACCCTTTTCTTTCCCAACTCCCTTAGTTTTATAGTCTGCTTCTTTATAGCTAATGCTATTTGGTAGCGAAGACTTATTCGAATCAGGCAACTTAAACTTAACAGATTGTATAGTTCCTGTTCCTCCTGAAGTGTCTGTACCTTTTTGAACTTTAATATTATTCATAACCATATCAAATGGAGCTGCAATAATGTCAGATCCAGGGATAGCATAATTCAAAATAGTAAACATCATACCCACGCCTCCAGAGAGGTAAGGGTTTACTGTGTATTCTGTTATGTTATGCTTTGGTACTGTACTGTAGATATCAAAATCGGTTGATAAATCCATAACCCGAAATTTCACTTCAATTTCATTTACTTGTGCTGGATAGTATAATGGACTTGGATAAAGTCTATTTATTGTATCTAGACGTGACCAGGCTGTTATACTTTCCTTGCCACGATCAATTTTAGGATTGTAATTAGCCTTTGCAGTAACTACTGCTGTGCTCAATGAAGTATCGTTAGAATTCACATTGCTATTATCCCAGTGGAGTAAATTTGCATATGATTCACCCTTATACCAATATTCTCCGTCAGAAGAAGAAGCAGCATGAGAAATATTACTAAAAGGAAGAAATAAAGCACTGACAAGAGCTACACTGAGTCCCAAAAAAATCAACTTTCTACAATTATTCATACTTAACCACCTGCGTTCTCAAGTTGTATTTTTTGTATCTCTTCATTTAGGAAGCTCGTATCTCCAAATGTTAGATAAGTTAGTTCTTTGTCTCCCAGATTGCCCATTGTCAAACTAAAGTACCTCTGACCAGTTTCAACAATAGCTCCTATCCCTATAATAATATCTTTTGTTTCCCCAGTTCCAAGTGTCATCTTAGCATCTAAAGGTCCATATACAAAAGTTTCTCCTGATCCCAGTTTAGCCTTAGAAATTATAGACTCATTTAAAGTTAACTTACTTGTTTCTCCTAATAAAGTGATACTGCCAGATCCTTTGACAGAGAAGAATTCGCCTTCTGGTGTCATTGTGAGCTGAAGGTTAATATCATTATTATTAGTGACCGTTGTTCTCAGAAATGTTCTCTGATTATCAATTGTCTCTCTATTCAATTGTTGGTTTAGATCGTTTTTGAGATCATCAGGGAGAGCATCTACGTACTCCTCAGTTGCATTCATGGTAATTTCGCCATTACTTTGAACTTTCGTTCCAGTTTCATCACTGAATCCCGTCCCTATTATCACCGCAAAACTAATCATAAAAGTTAAAAATATTAAAGCGCCAAGAAACCCCTTCTTCTTCAACAAAAATCCTCCTAGAAAAAAATTAACGCCATTTAAAGTGTTGAGATAGAATATGTATTCACTCCTTTTTATCCAGAATCTTTAAAAAAGACGTGATTAAGAACTTAACATATTAACTAATTACAAGTAAAACGAAATTAATACCAAAACAGATGATTTACCCCATTTTATTCATTGTTAATCCGTTCCCGCTAACTCCTGCGCCGCAAGCATAAGACGCCTATTCCTCTGTACTGAGTTGCGGTCACTGCATGAACATGCGCTGAAAATGATATTTTGAACTCATTACTGACCTAGTACTGTCCTCAATCTCAATCGGCAAGTGCAGATGTTGTTCCATAACATGGGGATATTTTCATTTATTATGGTACTTAAGATGTTCTAAGTGTATCTGCTTAATATTTAGATATCCATCTAATCGGTAAACGGACTATGTTCTTGTCCATTCCGGCAATCGGTACAAGTTCTTGTCCTTGGCTTGGGACAAGAACTTGTACCGATAAAATAAAAAAGCCGCTAAATTAGCGACTTCAATGGGACTATGTTCTTGTCCCTCGACATTAATATCCATAATCACCCGCCTGATTTAATAATCATAATATCATAAATTGTTTCCATTGTTATTATTTACATATGAATGCCGCCTAATCGGCAATAGGAACATTTTCTTGTCCAATACGGTAATCGGTACATGTTCTTGTCCCTCGACAACTACTACAGAACGTTCTTTAACTGTCATCTCTATAAATTGTCTCTTATTCATCAATCATATTACTCAATGTGTTCCCTTCCCTTTTAGAAATAAAGTATTCTATTTGAGGTATGTTATTCCCTTGTCCTTAAACTAATTTGCCCGTTAGTTAACAAAAGCAGCCGATCACATTGATCAGCTCCTATCTTTGTATTATTAAGCTAACGTTTCCCGTTAGTTTAACAAAGGCGACTTACACAATTAGCCAGCTGCTAGTAATGAACGCGTTTTTATATTCAAGGTCTAAATCGATCGACTTGTTGCTTCCTCACTATCCCACTTACCTGTAACTGCTGATAGCATTAGCCAAGGCTCAATCATAACGTTTATTAGTATATGAGCTATTATGGGAGCAAGTACATTTCGATCAGCAATAACGTAGAGAACAGCTAATAAACAACCAAGTACAGCCGTAGACAAAATTACCGGCAAAGCAATTCTAAACTCTCCTCTAAGCATTATCCATGCACCATGCGCAATACCAAAAATGATCCCCGAAGCAAGCACTTGAATAACAATCGAGAGTTCTAATTCGTTGAACCAATCCATTAACACATGTCTAAATAAAATTTCTTCCACTGTACTAGATACTAATGCAGCCCAAATGCCAATTACTTTTAACCACGAAAATGTTGTTAAATGTGCCCGGACAAAAGGGATAACCTTGGCTGTATATACAATATACCCGGCAGCTATAATTAGAGCGAGTATCCATACATAAGGATTATTAAAAGATTCCGGGTTAATACCTAATCTTCTTTCAATGAATTCTTCAGGGTTGCCGAAGTACCAATAAATAAGACAGCCTGTTAGGGATAAGGATAACCCGAGCAGAATTAGGCCTGTAACAAACTCATCTTTCTTTGAATATTCTTTTCTCATAATAGCCCCCTTTGCCAATCTTACTTATGCGGTGCATTCAGTATAAGAAAAAACTTGTGCCTATGTTAGTACACAATCTCATGTTTTCACATGAGATTGTTCAGATGTTATGAGTGAAGAATATGAGCATTCTCACTAAAAAAGACAACCACTCATGATGACCTGCTGTCTTCCTATCGTAATTAAGGTAATGTTTCCCGTTAGTTTAAATTCTAATAATTATAAAGTGTCAGTTGCTCGAAAATATTTGTTGGCAGATAGAAGATACATCAAAACCAATGCTGTAAGTGCTGATACCAAATGAACGATTCGACTTATCCCAAATAAGCCGGAATATATCGTCATTTCAGTATAGACTTTATCAAGAGAATTTCCTTCAAACAGCCAAATGATTGGATCAATCATTAAGGTAACTGTTCCAATTCCAACCAAAAGGATCGTTAAAATTTTACCTCAGGCGGAATCCTCTTGTTGAGCATAATAATCATTCCCTTCCATTAAGTTGTATCTTTATGTTACTAGGAGAATGGAGTGCCTAAAAACAACCTTGAGTCTGATTAATAGCTCAGTCTACAGTCCGAGTTTTTTTACCGTCATAGATGATTCCCATTATCTCAATGAAAAGCAGCCGAATGTAGCCAGCTGTCTCGTTATCTAAATAATTTAGCGGTGTGTAGTTGTATATATAATGCGTTTCATAATCATCAGCAGTTATTCACTTATCATTTTTTTAATACGGGCGCCTACTTGAATGAAAACTCAGGTAGTTGTTTTAAATGATGATTTTGGATTGATAAAAAAACTGCTGTGCAAATAATTTTTGTATATCCGACACATCAACCTACCTACTCTCCTCAATTTATTCAACTAACCTGCCCGTTAGTTTAATAAAAAAGAAGTAGCTGCCCTCCGACAAACTACTTCTTGAATGTATTCAACGATGAAGTGAATTGAATATCTACTTTCATTATAATTAAACATCGATTCGTTTTTTTGATTATTTCTTAGAGTCTGATTATACTTCACAGTTGTCTTCTTCCACCTATTTAGTTATGATACGTGGATCGAGTCCATATTGTGATGGTAGTCCGAAGTGATCACGGAAGGTTCTTCCTTCATAGTCTTTATGGAAGATGCCACGTTCTTGCAAGACTGGTACGACGTGATCTACAAAGTCATCTATTCCAGTGTTAAAATCATCGATAATAAGTAGGAAGCCGTCTGTTGCATCTGCTTCATACCACTCTTGTAGAAGGTCAGCTGCCTGCTCGCCAGTGCCAACTACCGTTGGGTATGGCTCTAACACGGCATGAGCAAGAATATCGCGTGGAGACCATCCTGCTTTAGCTAGCTCTACTACATGTTGAGATGTAGCATCTAATGGGTGTGCATGAACTGCAGCAAGCTGTGCTTCTGTAAGTGGTTCGTCAGGCTGAGTGAGTTCCTCATTCAGACCAAGGTAAGCACTCAGGAGTCTTAGCTGACCGCGGATGTCTATCTTATCATCGAGTGCAGCACGTTTATCAAGTGCTTCGCGTTTTGTATCACCGATAGTAAAACCAGCGAATGTGATTAGCTTAACTTCATCAGGGTTACGACCTGCTTTTTCTGCGGCATTTCGTACAGTGTTACGTAAAGCTCTACTCTCTTCGATACTTGATGGTCTTCCAATAATGACATTGGCATACATAGCAGCTGCTTGTAGGCCGTAGCTACTGCCAGCAGGCATAACAACGACAGGCTGACCTTGATCAGACGGCGGGATTGGAAGCGGACCACGTGTTCCGACGTGTTGACCTTTAAGGTTGACTGGTCGAACATGAGTAGGATCAGCGAACATGCCAGTTTGGTCAGGCTGACCCGCCTCATATTCCCAGCTACCCCAAAGTGCTTGGACGATTTGTACCACTTCATGGAGACGCTCGTACTTTTTCTCACGGGGCGGTAGAGGCTTGCCGAAGTTCGCGAATGATTCAGCGTCGTAGCTCGGGACAGCATTCCATCCAATACGGCCACGGCTGATGACATCGAGTGCCTTGAGTTGTCGTGCCAGCAAGTAAGGTTCAGTGAAAGAAGTAGATACTGTGCCGATTAATCCGATGCGCTCAGTAGCCTGTGATACTGCAGCAAGAGTAATCAGTACATCTAAACTAATTATTGGGGGTGTTTCCCTCAAATCCTCCTTTATAAAGAAAAAGTCAGACAAGAAGATGAACTGAAGTCCACCGCGTTCAGCTGCCTGTACCTGTTTTACAGCGGCATTGATGTTCGTGTAATCATTAGGATCGGCGTGCGGCATACGCCATGCGCCTTGATGGATACCAAAGTTGTTCCCTAAGCCTACACCAAGAACCATTTGTTTTTTTTGTATTTTTTGTGTACTTGCATCTGTGTTATCGAAATCTTGAAAACCAGACATGAATTCTTTTTTATTATTCATAGTTAAGCCTTCTTTCTATTTAACAGGTTTATTTTAGGCAACGTTTGTTGTATGGTATTGTAGTCGCTGTTCCAATTGCGCAACTGACCTGCAAAGGGTGTCCATAACTGCTGTGCAATGCGGAGATACCCTCTTGTTTTTCTATATTTAATAATTCGCATATTCTATTATTCATAATTGAATCCTCCTGCTCGCGACTTTTAAAAACCTTGGTCAATAAGTGAATATACCTTGCTTGCTAAATATTTTTCAGTTTGGCTAACTTACTACTGCAATATTGGGCCAGAGTATCTTCGAGGCATCCGTAAATATAATTAGGCCACTAAACTTTAGTATACTAAATATTTATTTGAGAAAAGCTTAGTATAAGTTTTTCTTCATACGCTCTAGCAAATCCCTTAGTATTAAACGTTCTTCAGCTGAAATGGACTGTAATAATTTTTCTTGCTGCTGTTTCCATTTAGATTTAACAGGTTCTTCTAATTCTTTACCTTTGTCCGTTAGATAAATTCTCATAACCCTAGCGTCCTCTGTATCACGTTTACGGTATATGAAACCATTCTGCTCTAGCGTTTTAACCATATTTGTTACCGTAGGCGGTTCGCATTTTAAATGTTCACATAGCTTTATTTGTGTTATTCCATCACCCAACCACAATCGTGCAAGTAAGTTATCTTGGCCTACATATAGATTAAGTTCTCTAAGACTCTCACTATGATTCCGACGCGTTTGGGAAGAAACTTTATCCAAGGACATACGAATATCACACTCAACACTAACCTTCATCTATGAACCTCCTCTAACCCACAAAATATTTAGCGGACTAAATATATCGCGGTCGTTTTTAGTTGTCAATGTTACTTCATGATTGCTTTTGTTAAGCTAATCTGCCCGTTGCTTAAAGAAAAAAGAGCAGCTGCCAATCGGCAAACTGCTACTTTGCTGTTTGAACTAACGTTTCCTTTTAGTTTATTAACGATACCAGGGATGGCAAGCTTATTGTACCGCACTTCCACTTCTATATCACCTTATGATTCAATTTAACGATTTATTTTTTTGCATATCCTTGTTTATTTAAATACTCAAGCATGAAGGGCTGTTTACTTCTTTCAAGATGATCTTCAATATGATCTTTCCATCCCTTTACTCTCTTCACTGTGAATGGCGCTAACTGGACGGTCTTGATAAAACTCACGCATTTGTTGGTCATAAACTGCTAATTTTTCTTCATTTAATGGTTGGTACTGATTATTAAACATTACCATCGATTGAGGCAAACGTGGTTTTAGTCCGGGTTTCTTTCCATCAGTTCCGTTTTCTCTATGTGCTAGAGGTGTGGTGGCTTACGCGGGCAATCAGCTTACCGTTGACCCCGCCACCAAGATGTTCAAGCGCCTCTGGCACGTCAGTAAAGGATACGACCCGATCGATCGGCATAGCGATCATTCCCTCGGAGAACAGTCGCCCAAGTACAGTAATTGCCTCATCGCGCTCGTCGGGAGTACGCACACTGTGCAAGGCGCCGGTGACCGAGATGCCTTTTATCAGGATCTTGAACGGCTCAACCTTCGGAAAATCTGAGCCACCAGCGAAACCGATCAGAACATACCGTCCGCCGATGGCAATCGCATCGAGTGCCTGATCGACTAAGGGTGATCCGACCGTGTCATATACGATGTCGGCACCCTTGCCTCCGGTCAGAGTGAGCACCTGCTCGCTCATCGACCCCGTCCCCAGATCGATGACATGGTCCGCACCTTGCTCACGGCAGAACGCGGCCTTCTTTGCGTCACGCACGGTAGCAATTACGTTCAGACCCAGAGCCTTGGCGAGCTGGATCGCGGTGGAACCCGTTCCACCCGTTCCACCGAGCACCAATACCGTCTCGCCCGTCTTTGCGCGAGCGCGATTGACTAAGCCGACATAAGCAACGTGAAACGTTCCCAGAAAAGCTGCGGCCTGCCCGTCGGACATGTCATCGGCTGCAGGCACCGCTCCGTCGCCTGACGATAGACAATATTCCGCCAATCCGCCAGAGTTGGCACCGCCGATTACTCGTGTGCCGACAGGAAACGGATAGCCCGGTCCCGCTACCTCGACAATACCGACTACCTCTTGACCGGGCGTTACCGGCGGGGTCGGCGTTAGGAAATATCGACCTTCAAGCATCATGCGGTCAGGCAGACCTATGTTGGTTGCCAATACCCTAAGCAGCGCCTCACCCGGTCCTGGTACAGGAACGGCGATATCTACCAGCTTCAGGACATCGCTGGGTTTGCCAAATGTTTCTGCGCGCCAAGCTTTCATTTTCGTTTTCATTTTCAATCGACTCCATTCTCAACACATTTTCTCGGTCCAGTGCACCGCAGCCGATAGGCTTAACCGTGCCGTCACAGCGCATAATCTGCAAGCATGCCCGCGTCGAAACCATCAAACCCAGTATCATCTACCAATGCGATGGCGACTTCGCGGTCACGCTTCCTGTCACCGGCGACGGGAACCGCGATGCGGCCCGCCTCCCCCTTGGACCGTCCTTGTGTCTCGAAGGATGCCATTCCAATTGAGTTCCATGCTTTGGTAATTGGGCGTCAGAAATAGTCGCGAACCCACTCGCTCTCGACTTCCCCTGCCTTAAGCTCAGGGTTCTTACCGTCGCTGTTGCCGCGCACGCACCGGTGTCAAGAACATCGGCTGCAATGCTTCCCCGGAAGGCGAATCTACCGCGCTAGGCGTTTTTCAACACCCCATACCCGTCGATGAGCGCCATACCGAGGATGGTCTCCTTGTCAGTTAACGGATTTCTCCTGTCGAGCCGGTTGCAATGCGTGGGTCGAGTCCGTACTGCGGTGGCAGTCCCAGGTGATCGCGGAGGGTCTTACCCTCGTATCCATCATTGAAGATGCCACGTTCGCGCAGGATTGGCACAACGCGATCAACGAAATCGTCGATTCCGGTGTGGAAGTCGTCGAAGTTGACCAAGAAGCCGTCCGCTGCTCCGGCTTCGAACCATTCCTGGAGGTGGTCGGCGGCCTGCTCGGCGGTGCCGACCACGGAAGGGATGGGATCGAACACGGCGTGGGCGAGGATGTCGCGGGGCGACCAGCCTGCTTTGGCCAACTCGACTGCGCGTGCGGACCGATCATCCTGCGGATGCTCCCGGACGGAGGCGAGCTGCGCCGTGGTGAGGGGCTCGTCGGGCAGAGTAAGTTCCTGTTGCAGGCCGAGGTAGGCGCTTAGGCGTGACATCGGCCCGCGGATGTCTATCCGGTCATCGAGCGCACGACGTGCGTTTAGAGCTTGGCGTTCGGTGTCACCGATGGTGAAGCCGGCGAATGCGATGAACTTGATTTCCTCGGGATCCCTGCCTGCCTGTGCTGCGGCCTGTCGCACGGTGTGGCGCTGGACTCGGCTTTCCTCGATGCTGAACGGCATTCCGATGACGACGTTTGCGTACATTCCGGCCGCTTGCAGGCCGTAGCCGCTGCTGGCGGGCATGATGATGACCGGCTGGCCCTGCTCGGACGGTGGGACAGGAAGGGGGCCACGTGCTCCGACGTGCCTACCTTGCAGGTTGACCGGTCGGATATAGGACGGGTCGGCGAACATGCCGGCTTGGTCAGGCTGGCCCGCCTCGTACCCCCAGCTTCCCCAGAGCGCGTGGACGACCTGCATCACTTCGTGGAGACGCTCGTACTTGTTCTCCCGGGGCGGTAGAACCTTGCCGAAGTTCGCGAAGGCGTCGGGTTCGTAGCTCGGTACGGCGTTCCACCCGGCCCGGCCGTGGCTGATGACGTCGAGAGCCTTGAGCTGACGGGCCAGCAGATATGGCTCGGTGAAGGAGGTGGACGCCGTGCCGATCAGTCCGATTCGTTCGGTCGCCTGGGCCAACGCCGAGAGGGTGATGATCGGGTCCATGTTCATCAGGGGCGGTGACGTGGCCAGGTCTCCAATCATGAAGAGACGGTCGGCCACGAAGACGAAATGCAGTCCACCTCGTTCCGCAGCCTTTGCCTGCTCCACCGTGACATCGATGTTCGTGTAGGACCCGGGGTCCACGTGCGGCATCCGCCATGTGGCGGGGTGATTACCAAAGTTGTTCCCTAGGCCCACGCCCAGAATCATGTGCTTGTTTTTCATTTCCGGCGTACCTGCGTCTGTGTCGAGGGCATCCCCATATAGTTGAAGCCAACCCCTTCAATAAGAGCACCCAGTTTTAATTTTTTTCTATTATTCATTGATAAGCCTTCTTTCTGACTAGAATATCATCTTAGTAAAACAGACATAGTTGTAGTATTGCTTAGTAGCCATTTTATACTTCGCCCTGTCACTGAAGTGAAAACAACATGTCTCCCTGTAAAATCAAAAAATTGAATGAGGGTGTCAAATCTCAGTTAACAGAAGGACCGGGATGACGATTGCAAAATCCATCAAATTGTCTCCCTATCTATACAATGTTCTTGTCGTAAACTCGGAAAAAACTTGTTTCCTTAAACAAAAGCCTGCTGCGGCGAGCTTACGAGCAAGAAACCACCCATAAAATCCCGTTCCTCCAAGAATCCTAATTGCATGATGCAGGGAACCAGCCTTTACATTTGCAGGGCGCGGCTGATCCTGATGATCGTCTCCGCGTCGGCATTTTTTCCTGGACCGAACCGCTCCGCAAAGATGGCGACTGACAAGTCGCGACGCTTGGGAAGCCGTTCCCGCTCAGCTGCAGCCAGCGCAGGACCGATCTCGTCATAACTTAGGTTAGTGCAATAGACAGGTGAGCCGGGTTGCTGACGCCAGGACTCCGCAAGCATTCCCGCGTCATAACCATCGAAGCCGGTGTCATCCATCAAAGCAATTGCGACTTTACGGTCACTGGCACGATCGCCTGCAATAGGAATAGCAACCCGGTTTGGGTGCCCCTTGACCTGCCCATTCTCGGCGAAGGGAGCCGCTCCGATTGCATTCCATGCCTTAACGACTGGTCGTCCGAAGTAATCCTGGACCCACTCACTCTCAACCTGACCCGCCTCAATCGCCGGGTTCAGGGCACGTTGCGGGAAATAGTTGGAGGTGTCGATTACCAGCGTCTGATCGGGCAAAGCAGCCACCAGGTGTCTCACCTTCTCGAAGCCGGTATGAGGCATGGAAAGGATCACCACGTCCACATTGCTTACCGCATCCTCCGCCGTAGCGGCTCTCGCGCCAGTTTCCAACACCTCGGTTGCAATTGTTTCGGGGCCGCGTGAATTTGCCACTTTCACGTCGTGACCAGCAGCAGCGAGCTTGCGGGCAAGCGTGGTGCCGATAGTACCTGCTCCAAGAATACCTATTTTCATCATTGTTGTTTGCTCCTTTCAATTTTCAATTGAAGATCATTCAATCAAGGGATTGGCCAGCGCTTCGAGCGTGAAGCGAAGGTCTTGCATCCCAGCTTCCGTTAGCTGGCAGATTCTTAAGACTCTCACTATAATCCTGACGTATTTGGGAGGAATTTATCCAAGGACATACAAATATCAAAATCAACACTAACTCTCATAGTTAAAACTCCTCTAGCCAAAGAACACTTAGCAAACTAAATATCTAAGTATATTTTCAGTTGTCAACGTCACTACATTGATTGCTCTTACTCAGTGAACCTCTTCCCCGTTAGTTGAACATCCATCACATTAGTTCAAGAGCGGTTCATATAACTTATGAATTATAAATTTCTCTACTTATATTAACAACATCTTTATCTGAATATCCTGCAAGAGCTGATAACTTCTCTAATACCTTATTCCGTAGGAATGGGGCTTTTTCTTTGTTTGCATATTTTAATGCATTGGTTAGTTCCTCTTTTGTTAGTTCTGTGCAATATGCAGGAGTTCCTGGCTGGTGTCTCCACGAATCAATTAAAGAACCACTATCTACTGTATCAAATCCCATTTCATTTACGATCTTCTTGATTGTTTGCTTCTGCGATTGACTATCCCCAGCAATTGCCATAGCTATACGACCTTGACTGCCTTCTGTTTTTCCTTTCTTTTCTAAAGTTTCGGTTAATAAGTTGTTAAATGCCTTAATTATTGGTCTACCTAACTGATTTGAAACCCAAACACTTTCAACCATTCCGTCCTCTATTTCTTCGATTTTATTGTCTCTAATAAAAGGAGCATAATTTGAAGTGTCTACAACGATCACTTCGTCTCCAACTTTTTCTATAACATTACGAATGCTAGGCAATGCAGGTAAAGGTATTGAAATGATGAGAACATCAATATTTTCAATTACATCTTCTACACTCACAGGTGTTCCTGTAAGTTCTTTTCCTTCCAAACGTTCAATCCCCCGAGCATCTGCAATTTTGACTTCATGTCCATTCTTAACTAATTTATTTGAAATAGTTGACCCGATTTGTCCTGCACCTATAATTCCAAATTTCATTTTCATTCCTCCTAAATAATCAATGTTCTAAATAATACTTATTCCCGGTTTGAGTAATTTAATTACATGCACTAGAGAACATTGGAGTCTAAGAACACAAGCAATAAATTCTCTCCGCTAATTGAACGTAGTAATTTCTCTTGCTAGACTAGACTTGCTATTGAAATCTTATTAGAGTAGCTTATTTAGAACAAGTACGTTTTTTTTTAGAACATACTACTAAAAATGATACTAATGAGGTTTTTCACACACTTTTAGGAGCAAAATATAATATTTTTGGAGGAAAACATATGAACCACAGCAAGAAGTATTCGTATGATTGTGGAATAAACAAAGTACAAAGAATAGTTGGTGGGAAGTGGAAATTATCGCTATTATGGTATATTTCCGAAGAAACAAGAAGATTTGGGGACATTAAACGAGCTTTACCGGATATTACACAATCGATGCTAACGAAGCAACTCAGAGAATTAGAAAATGATGGACTAATACATCGCGAAGTTTATAAAGAGGTTCCACCCAGAGTGGAATATACCTTAACAAATCTTGGTCAGCGGTTTTTGCCAATCCTTAAAAGTATGTCTGAATGGGGAGATTCCAATCTATAATATGAGTCAATCTTTTATATGAAATGAAAAGATTGTTCAAACAGCCGGCTGGCTGTTTTTCATTTCATCCTTAAAGAAAAGTTTAAAAGAGTGTTCCAGAACAATATTTACTTATTAGCTCGTTTGTAAGTAGTAGAAGTTATGGGCATTTCTAAATCTTTATTAAACTAACCTGCCCGTTAGTTTAAGCAAAAGAGCAGCTGCCAATGGGCAACTGCTCTTTTGCTGTTTTTAATTAACGTTTCCTTTTAGTTACTAGCGATACCATGATGGAAAGCTTATTGTACCGCAGACCGCACTTCCATTTCTATATCTACTTGTAATTCAATTTAACGAATTACTTTTTTGCATATCCTTGTTTATTTAAATACTCAAGCATGAAGGGCTGTTTACTTCTTTCAAGATGTTCTTCAATATGATCTTTCCATCCCCTTACTCTCTTCACTGTGAATGGCGCGCTAACAGGACGGTCTTGATAATACTCACGCATTTGCTGGTCATAAACTGCTAATTTTTCTTCATCTAATGGTCGGTACTGATTATCAAACATTACCATCGATTGAGGCAAACGTGGTTTTAGTCCAGGTTTCTTTCCATTAGGATGGCCTAAACATAACCCTACTAAAGGAATTACATACTCTGGTAAATTTAATGCCTCAGTTAATTCTGTAATATTAAGTCTTATTGCACCAATATATACACCACCGAGTCCCATTGATTCAGCAGCAGTTAAAGCATTTTGAGCCATTAGCGCAGCATCGAATGAACCAATTAAAAGAAATTCAATATGCTCAAGGTCAACATCCGGAGCGATTTGATGATTTCGGTTAAAATCTGCACAAAAAATCCAAAACTCTGCCGCTTCTTCAATATAAGGTTGGTTGGCAGAAAGTTGCATCACCTTTTTTCGAAGATCTCGATCTGTAATTCTAATAATGGAAACAGCCTGTAGAAGGCTAAAAGACGAAGTTTGACTAGCTGCCTTAAAGATTGCCTCTCGTTGTTCCTCTGTTAGTGGTTGATCTGTAAAAGATCGAATGGATGTGTGATTGTGAAGCAATTCAAGTGTATTATTCATTTGAAACTCCTCTGCTTGTGTTTTTAGTATTTCTGTACTCCATATTTGTAAGTAACTCTCATATTCCACATCCATGACTTTTAGCATAAATGCTGTGAACTGACGCGGTAAGTTATATAAATGTATAAATGTATGTCGTTGATAGTGTAGTAACAAGCTCGATATCTTTGTTTCTCCGCTACAGCCATGAGTGCTAACATAGACTCATGGAGAACATTGGATTCTAAGGATACAAGCTTTTTCCTTTATCTAAAAAAAGAAATATACCCCTTATCGAAAGTGGTTATGGTATGTCTATAAAATTTTTATTTAGTGTACTAATACCTGAAGCTGGTTAGTACGCTAAATAAAAATTTAAGAGTGAGTAAACTTACAATAAGTTATTCTTCATTGGATTCAGCCGCCTTAAAACAAACGGTCTTCAGGTGAAATTGGTCCAGCAATTCTTGTTGCTGGTTCCATTTGAATCTAACGGGGTTCTCTAATGCTTTGCTTTATCTGTTAGAAAGATTTGAATAGCTCTTGCATCTTGATCACCACTTTTGCGGTATATAAAACTGTTTACTCCAAAGATATTTGTTATCGTAGCTGGCTCGCTATTTAAATCTTTACACAGCTGCATCTGCGTTACTCCTTTATCTAACCACAAACGAGAACGTAAATTATCTTGGTTTACATAAAAGTTAATTTCACTTGATATTCGCTATAATCTCGACGCATTTGAGAGGAAATTCTATCTAACACCTGACGAGTATCACAATCCACTGTATCTGCCATTAATATTTCTCCTTATGAGTCAAAGGACTACGTAAAGCGAAGGGCTTTGACTCATGAGGAGAAAGGGATCAGCGGTGCGTACCAGCTCTTTGGCATTTTGGTATCTGTTGCCACCGAAGACGCCGGTTGCATGAGTTTTATTCCTTTAAGTTTTGCTTTTCGAACCTTTTTCAACCATGTAGGCTACGCTTCAAACAGGGTATGTCTCCGATTCTACCTAATGTCACAGCAGTTCCGTTTTCTCTATGTGCCAGAGGTGTCGTGGCTTACGCGGGCGATAAGCTTACCGATGACACCCCCACCAAGACGTTCAAGTGCCTCTGGCACGTCAGTGAAGGATACAACCTGGTCGATCGGCATAGCGATCTTCCCCTCGGAGAACAGTCGCCCAAGTACAGTAATTGCCTCATCGCGCTCGTCGGGAGTACGTACACTGTGCAAGGCGCCGGTGACAGAGAAGCCTTTTATCTGGATCTTGAACGGCTCAATCTTCGGAAAATCTGAGCCACCAGCGAAACCGATCAGAACATACCGTCCGCCGATGGCAATCGCATCGAGTGCCTGATCGACTAAGGGTGATCCGACCGTGTCATATACGATGTCGGCACCCTTGCCTCCGGTCAGAGTGAGCACCTGCTCGCTCATCGACCCCGTCCCCAGATCGATGACATGGTCCGCACCTTGCTCACGGCAGAACGTGGCCTTCTTTGCGTCACGCACGGTAGCAATTACGTTCAGACCCAGAGCCTTGGCGAGCTGGATCGCGGTGGAACCCGTTCCACCCGTTCCACCGAGCACCAATACCGTCTCGCCCGTCTTTGCGCGAGCGCGATTGACTAAGCCGACATAAGCAACGTGAAACGTTCCCAGAAAAGCTGCGGCCTGCTCGTCGGACATGTCATCGGCTGCAGGCACCGCTCCGTCGCCTGACGATAGACAATATTCCGCCAATCCGCCAGAGTTGGCACCGCCGATTACTCGTGTGCCGACAGGAAACGGATAGCCCGGTCCCGCTACCTCGACAATACCGACTACCTCTTGACCGGGCGTTACCGGCGGGGTCGGCGTTAGGAAATATCGACCTTCAAGCATCATGCGGTCAGGCAGACCTATGTTGGTTGCCAATACCCTAAGCAGCGCCTCACCCGGTCCTGGTACAGGAACGTCAATATCTACCAGCTTCAGGACATCGCTGGGTTTGCCAAATCTTTCTGCGCGCCAAGCTTTCATTTTCGTTTTCATTTTTCAATCGACTCCATTCTCAACTCATTTTCTCGGTCCAGTACACCACAGCAGATAGGCCTAACCATGCCGTCACAGCGCATAAGATACGGTGCCTGTCATTCACATGAACAATGCTCGGGCGATCCTCACGACCGTTTCGACGTCAGGAGATGACCGTTCGCCGACCCGCTCCTCAAACACTTGAGCGGCTATATCACGGCGTCGCGGAAGACGGTCGCGCTCTGCCGATGCGAGCGCCGGCCCCATCTCGTCATAGGTCAGATCGGTAATGTAGGCTGGCGAGCCGGGCTGCTGCCGCCAAGAATCTGCAAGCATGCCCGCGTCGAAACCATCAAACCCAGTATCATCTACCAATGCGATGGCGACTTCGCGGTCACGCTTCCTGTCACCGGCGACGGGAACCGCGATGCGGCCCGCCTCCCCCTTGGACCGTCCTTGTGTCTCGAAGGATGCCATTCCAATTGAGTTCCATGCCTTGGTAATCGGACGTCCGAAATAGTCGCGAGCCCACTCGCTCTCGACTTTCCCTGCTTCAAGCTCAGGGATCACGCCGTCCCGGCCAGGGTGATAGTTAGAGATGTCGATTACCACCATCTGCTCGGGCAATGCCGCCACGAGGTGCCTGATTTTTTCAAAGCCTGTATGAGGCACGGTTAGGATCGCAACATCCACACCATTCAGCGCATCTTCCGCTGTTGCTGCGTACGCACCGGTTTCCAGTACATCGGCTGCAATGCTTTCGGGCCCCCGTGAGTTTGCCACCTTCACGTGGTGACCTGCTGCGGCGAGCTTACGAGCCAGAAGCCTGCCCATAAAGCCTGTTCCAAGAATTCCTATTTTCATGATGCTTCATCCTTTCAGTTAGAGATTATTAGTG
This sequence comes from Paenibacillus sp. FSL K6-2862, assembly GCF_038005125.1. Classification (NCBI taxonomy): domain Bacteria; kingdom Bacillati; phylum Bacillota; class Bacilli; order Caryophanales; family Paenibacillaceae; genus Paenibacillus; species Paenibacillus sp. FSL K6-2862. Next base: position 338,045 of record NZ_JBBOSN010000002.1, on the reverse strand, counting down.
CGATAGCTGAGCTATTTTTTCACAACTTCTACAGCTTTTCCTAATTGAGGCCCATGATAACATATCTTTCTCTTCTCAATTAGTTTGCTTCAGTTCTTGTTACAAAATGAATCCTCTCCGCTAATTGAACGTAGTAATTTCACTATGCTAGACTAGACTTGCTATTGAAATCTTATTAGAGTACCTTATTTAATACAAGTACGATTTTTTTTAGTACATACTACTAAAAATGATACTAATAAGGTTTTTCAAACATTTTTAAGAGCAAAATATAATATTTTTGGAGGAAAACATATGAACCACAGCAAGAAGTATTCGTTTGATTGTGGAATAAACAAAGTACAAAGAATAGTTGGTGGGAAGTGGAAATTATCGCTATTATGGTATATTTCCGAAGAAACAAGAAGATTTGGGGACATTAAACGAGCTTTTCCAGATATTACGCAATCGATGCTAACAAAGCAACTCAGAGAATTAGAGAATGATGGACTATTACATCGCGAAGTTTATAAAGAGGTTCCGCCCAGAGTGGAATATACTTTAACAAATCTTGGTCAGCGGTTTTTGCCAATCCTTCAAAGTATGTCTGAATGGGGAGATTGCAATTTAGAATAAGAATTGATCTTTTATTATGAGAAAAAAGATTGTTTAATAAACAGCCGGCTGGTGACCGGCTGTTTGTTCTTACATGCACTTAAAGAACAGTTCAAATGAAAACAGATTAAACAAGTAAAGAGTAGTGTTTCAGAAGCAAAAATCACTTATCAGCCCGTTTTAAGTAGTAGAAGTTATAGGCACTTTTAAAACTTCGTTAACCAACCTGCCCGTTAGCTTAACGTCAAAACTTAAGATTTAAATATTTCCCTATTTACATTAATCACATCTTCATGTGTGTATCCACCGATAGACGCTGAAAGCTTCTCTATGGCCTGATCTCTTAATAACGGGGCTTTTTCTTTTTTCGCCTTCGTTAATGCTTCGGTTAGCTCCTCTTTTGTTAGTTCAGTACAGTACGCAGGGGTTCCTGGCTGTTGTCTCCACGAATCGCTTAAAGAACCACCATCAACGGCATCGAAGCCTAGTTCATTTGCGACACCCATGATTATTTTTTTATGGCATAGGTTATCACCAGCAATCGCTATGGCAATGCGTCCATGAGTCCCTTCGGATGCTCCACGATGTTCTAAAGTATAGGCTAAGAAATTGTTGAAAGCTTTAATGATAGGTCTACCTAGATGATTGGATACCCAAACACTTTCAACCATTCCTTTTTCAACCTCCTCAATTTTACCATTCCTTTGAGGATAATAATTTGAAGTGTCGACAACAACAACGTCCTCTTCAACTTTATCTACAATGTTGCGAATGCTTGGCAGTGCATCGATAGGGATAGATGTTATAAGAACATCAATATTTTTTACTACATCTTCTACGGTCACAGGTGTTCCTGCAAGTTTTTTGCCTTCCAAGCGTTCAATCCCACGGGCATCTGCAATCCTGACATCATGTCCGTTCTCAACCAATTTTTTAGCAATATTAGATCCAATTGGTCCTGCACCTATAATTCCGAATTTCATATTCATTCTCCTATTCCATTTGAATTGACTTGTGTTGAGGATTGGGTTCCTCTTACAATAACTACGGTTCCAGAGCATTGACAACTCTACAATCAAAATCAGACAAAGGTGGGGTGGGGAGATATTTCCCCTTCTTTAGCAAGTTATTAAAAACCGCAATAGAATCCGCACGCTCTTTTTTTTGAGCAAACTGTGTGGAGTTCTCCGGTAACAGAATACCCCTTTGTGGTATGTTTTAATTAAAGTCTTGCATTAAATTATCAACCACTTCTTTTACAGTTCTTATTTCTTTGATTGGAGTGATTCCAGTGCCTACAGAAATATAACCATCGTTTGTATTTCCTTCTAGCATGCCGATACGCATTCCAATTGATCCACGCATCAATTTTGCTGTTTCTTCACGACTGGCACCTTGTTTATCCATTTCGACGAGTTTATTCGCTAATTTAGTAGGTAAAGAGCGATAATAAGCTGGTAAAGTACGGAACATTAGTAAATCTTCTGCTGTAGCATCTACAATCATTTGTTTCACGTTTTCTGCTGCTGGATTTTCTTTTGTTGGAATAAAGACACTACCAGCAAACACACCTTCAGCGCCTAAAGCGAATGCGGCACGCACGCCTCTGACATCCCCAATACCACCCGCTGCCAGTACAGGAGTATCTATAGCATCTACAATCATGGGAACAATCGAAAATGTTCCAATAACTCGTTCCGGAACCGTACCCCCTTCATCAAATCCTGTTGCTACATAAACATCTATTCCAAATTTTTCTGAAGCTTTTGCATCTTCAATAGTAGGAGTAAGAGGTCTATAAACAATTTTAATATTGTTTTCTTTTAATGGTTTAAAGATTCTTTCATCCAGCATACCGCCTACATGAACAACAGGAACTTTCTCGTCAATAACTGCCTCTAAAATTGGCCACGTGAAAGCTAAATCACGATTTACGACCACAGATACTCCAAATGGCTTATTCGTTAATGATTTTGTTTTTTGTATTTCAGTTCTCATTCTTTCCGCACTAATTTCGGGTGAACGAGTGATATCAACGTGACCGGCATTTGGACCTAGAAATCCTAATCCACCAGCATTGCTTACCGCTGCAACAAATTCGGCATTAGTAACCCAAGACATCGGGCCCTGTATAATGGGTTTTTCTATATTTAATATTTCACATATTCTATTATTCATCATTGAATCCTCTCAACTGAATTTGAATGTAGTAATTTTACTTGTTACTGTAATTTTGTAATGATTTTTCTTACAAGAGTTGCTATTGAGAATCTTATTAAAGTATTTTACTTTTATCAAGTACTACTATTTATAGAACATACTACTAAAAACAATACTAATGAGATTTTATACACTTTTAAGAGGTACTATCAAGGGGGGCTAAGTGGCCTGCAAACACCAATCCAAACCCTTTTCTATAGCGAAGCACACTGTGTCGGCTCGAACCCATCATGTATAAATCCAGTATCAGGGATTCATTCCCTGATATTTCATCTTACTATAACGGTGGTTGGCTGAAAAATTTCGCAAAAACGAAAGAACCTGGTTTAGGTATTAAGGGAATTCATAGGACTCTTGTGTACGTTGTAAGGCTAATGCAGTTAAATCCATCTGTCCCCGATGCTCTTCCTATTCCAAGGTCAACGCTGCCCGAATATAGCGCTTCAAGCAATGTAAAGTTTCCCACCACTTTCAGAGGGCTATGGTTTGGCAACATAATTTCGCCTGAACCGTCACCGTATATTCTGGGTATGTGCAATCACGTGCAGACTTAACAAATCGGGAGACTTACTCATTTGGATGGGATTATTATGATGCTCCGTAAACCAGAATCTCTTATACCTAATCTGTCAGCTAATTGGCTCTTATTATTCTTAATAGGCTCCAAGGAACTAAAATAATCTAATCCCATTCCTTCCAAGCAACTTCCACTAGTTAGTAGACAAAGTACCCAATGGCTCTGTATTACCTTGGTTACATGATATAGCTTTGCCTTTGTCTGTAAAAAAATCGCATTAACCTTGCGTCATGTTCATCACGTTTAAGGTATATAAATCCATTTACGTCTAGCCATTTAACCATATTTGTTACCGTGGTTCGCATTTTATATATTCACATAGGTTCATTTGTATTAACCCATCGCTTAACCACTAACCATAAAGTAAAATATCTTTGCCTACATAAAGGTTAAGTTCCTTAGAGATTTGCTGTTTGTCACACAGAAAAAGAGCCGCAGCAGCGGCCCTTTTGTTTAAGGAAGTTCTTCACAATGAGTGTGTCAGGATGATACCAGATCATAAAATTCCAACTGACACTCAATTTCCCCTTCCATTTAATGTGAACATTCTCCACATATATCGGTAAGGGACTCGTTGACAAAAAATCAATGTGGTGAATGCACCTCTTCGCGGTTGTTTACGACACGGCGAACGAAGATCGCTATAACAAAGCCAATCATCCCTATTAAAATCATGTACAAGAACACGTTATGTGAACCCGCCGTCATCGCGTTTGCCACTTCGGCCTGTTTGGTCGGTGCGGAGGAGTTGCTCAAGTACTTCTCCATCCCCCCCGAAAGGATACTGACTGCAACAGCTATTCCAATCGCACCTGTAACCTGCTGTAGTGTGTTTAATATTGCTGTCCCGTGCGAATATAATTCTGGCGGTAATTGATTTAGTCCGTTCGTTTGAACTGGCATCCATATCATGCATATCCCAATCATCAGCCCTATATGCAAAGCTACGATAAAGCCCACTGAAGAAGCAGGAGATAGGGTAGTAAAGAACCATAACATGGCTGTAACGATCAGGAATCCAGGAATAACGAGCCATTTGGGTCCATATTTATCGAACAATCGCCCCATAGTCGGGGAGAGGAGACCCATGAGCGCACTGCCCGGTAAAAGCATGAGCCCCGCAGTGAACGCAGACAATCCTGCACCCGTCTGCAGAAACATCGGCAATATAACCATGCTCGCCATAAAAATCATTGGGCATAACACTACTAAAATTAGTCCAACGACATACATCGGATACTTAAAAACTCGCAAATTCATAATCGGATCATTCATTGAGTTCTGCCGTACGACAAACAATAACATAGCAACAAGCCCAACAGTAATCGATGTGATGACGGCCACACTGCTCCAACCTTCAACACCTTCGCCCGCCCTACTAAAGCCAAAGACAACTCCTCCAAATCCAATCGTTGACAATATCACAGACAGTAGATCAATCCGAGGATTTGTGACATCCGTAAGGTTTTCCAAATACTTCAAACCTACCAACAACCCTATAACCAAAAAGGGTAGTGATAACCAAAAGATGTAAGGCCAAGATAAATATCCGATTACTAGACCGCCAAAGGTCGGTCCGAGTGCTGGCGCAAACATGGTAACAAGTCCGACTAATCCCATTGCCGCTCCCCGCTTTTCATGCGGATATATGACCAGAACTGTATTGAATAAGAGTGGGATCAACATACTCATACCTGCTGCCTGTAAAACTCGCCCGAACAGTAACATTTCAAAATTAAACGCCAGAGCCGCGATCAATGTAGCGACGATTAAGCTGATGAGCGAACCTGTGAATAACTGTCTTGTAGTAAACTTCTGCATCAGAAGGCCACTTAGTGGCATTAAAATACCTAGAGTCAATAAGTACCCAGTTGTTAACCACTGTGCAGTAGGGGCTGAAATTTGGAATAACTCCATTAAATTAGTCAGCGCAACATTGAGAGCAGTTTCGCTAAGGAAGCCGAAAAAACCGCAGATAAGCAGGGATGTCATAATGGCACCCGTATTGTATTTTTTTATCTCTGAAGATTGCAATCTTTATTCCTCCATTATCTATAAATAATTTTTACTGGACTTGCATTTGTTATCTTATTGAAATATAGTGTTTTAAACAAGTACGATCTTTTATAGAACATACTATCAAAAACAATACTAATGTACTTTTTCACACTCTTTAAGAGCATAATATAAATTTTGGAGGAGAAAATAATGAACTACAGGAATTACTATTCGCCTGACTGTGGACTAAATAGAGTACAAAAAATGGTTGCTGGCAAATGGAAATTATCGCTATTATGCTATATTTCTGAAGAAACAAGAAGATTTGGGGAGATAAAACGAGTTTTTCCGGATATTACACAATCGATGCTAACGAGGCAACTCAGAGAATTAGAAAGTGATGGTCTCTTACATCGTGAAATTTATAAAGAGGTTCCACCAAGAGTAGAATATTCTTTAACAAATCTTGGCCAGCAGTTTTCACCAATCCTTCGTAGTATGTCTGAATGGGGAGATTTCAATTTAAAATAAGAGTTAATCTTTTATTATGAGAAGAAAAGATTGTTCAAACAGCCGGCTGGTGATCGGCTGTTTTTCATTTCATGACTCAATAACAGTTTAAATGGGAACAGATTAAGCAAGTAAAAAGAAGTGTTACAGAAACAATATTTACTTATTAGCCCTTTTGCGTAGAAGTTATGGGTTATGGGCATTTCTAAATCTTGATTAGACTAACCTGCCCGTTAGAAAAGGAGCAACTGCCAATTGCTAGTTGCTCCTTTATGTTTGAATTTACGATTCAAGTAACTTTAATGAGGCTTCTCAAAAAGAGACTAACATAAAGTGATACCAGATCCTTTCTCTATTCTACCGACAGAACGTTACCCATAGATAATAATAAGTCTATTATGAACCATACTCCAAAACCAATATAAATCACAGTAATAAAAGTAATTATCTTGTTAAAACCCTTATTAATAATAATAGCGAATAAGTAAAATAAAACAGAAACTAGTAGAGGGTTTTTCCAGTACCCCATTCCGAAGGAATATCTGTATAGAAAGTAAACAGTCGATATTAGCCAAAGTATTAGTGAGATATTAAAAATGATTATTTTAGTTTTCATTGAATAGTTCCTTCCAATTTTGTTCTATAGAGCGATATTAACACATCTCATGTTTATCATTGTAAGTTAATTCATGGTAATAAAATGAAAAACGTAACTGTTCGCTGTTCTGCCCGCTAAATTGAGTGTACCGTTAGATGAACAAAAGCAACCGATCTGTATATCAGCTGCTTTTGTTCATCTACATATAATTTAGTCTAACTTACGAACCTAAATAACGATACAGCGTTGTTTTACTGATGCCAGTTTCTTCACGAATCTCAGCAAGACTGTACTCTTTACTTTCATACATTTGTATCGCCTTCATTACGTTCCCATCCAATTTACGAGGGCGACCTAACTTAGTCCCCTTTTCCTTCGCTTCATCCATTCCTTTTTTCGTGCTTTCACTGCTTAAATCTCCTTGGAAATCAAGTAAAGCCTCCACATGCTCCAGAAAAAATCGACCAGAACTGTCCAGAGTATTCAAATTTTCATTCAGAGAATACAGATGGGCCTCTCGCTTATGAAATTCCTTCAGCAGATCGACAAGATGTTTTGTAGAGTCAGCTAAGGAGAATAACCGAGTAACAATGACGGCATCTCCTGCCTGGAGCTCGTTCATCATGGCATTTAGTTGCGTTCTTTGCTTTGCAGATGAATGTTCTTCCTTAAATATTCGATCACAGGTTTTACGCTTTAATATTTCGTGTTGATTTTGACATTTCGGGTCATCCTGAGATGGTCTCATGTAACCAATAATCATGTTAAAACTCCTAACTGCGAATGACATTAATAAACTATAACATAAACAAAGAACCAAAAAGGTTCCATTTTGGAACTGTTCGTGATAAGATCAATGTACTTCTATGACTTTTAGTCGAGTAAGAGTCATAAAAAAAGATAAGGAGTGGAAGTACACGTGATTGAACGGATTAAGACAGATTGGTTCTCTAATATTCGAGGGGACATATTAGCCGGGATTGTAGTGGCATTGGCACTCATCCCCGAAGCCATTGCATTTTCTATTATTGCTGGTGTTGATCCCATGGTGGGTCTGTATGCATCGTTTTGTATTGCTGTCATCATCTCATTTATTGGTGGCCGGCCCGGGATGATTTCTGCTGCTACCGGTGCCATGGCCTTACTAATGGTTCCTTTGGTCAAAGAACATGGCGTTCAGTATTTACTGGCTGCCACCATTCTCACTGGCGTTATCCAATTGCTTTTTGGCGTATTAAAAATCGGTAAACTCATGAAATTTATCCCGAGGGCTGTCATGATCGGCTTTGTGAATGCTCTCGCTATTCTGATATTCATGGCACAAGTTCCCCATTTTGTGGGCATATCCACGCTGACCTACATCTTCGTTGCAGTTACTTTAATTATAGTATATGTTTTACCCCGATTCTTCAAAGCCATTCCAGCACCTCTTATTGCCATTGTGGTTTTAACCGCAGCTGCAATTTGGGGTAACCTGGATTTAGGAACGGTTGGAGAGCTAGGGATTATCACGCAATCTCTTCCCTCATTCTTCATTCCTGATATTCCTTTTAATCTGGAAACATTGCAAATTATATTCCCTTACTCCATTTCACTGGCCATTGTCGGATTGGTTGAGTCTCTGCTGACGTCTTCTATCGTGGACGATATGACCGGTACGGATAGTAACAAAAACAAAGAAGCTCGCGGACAAGGTGTTGCCAACATTATTACGGGTTTCTTCGGCGGAATGGCAGGTTGCGCCATGATTGGACAGTCTGTGATCAATGTTAAATCTGGAGGGCGGGGGAGATTATCCACCCTCGTAGCTGGTGTATTCCTCATGTTCCTTATTCTTGTACTTGGGGGTGTCGTTGTTCAGATACCTATGCCTGTACTTGCCGGGATTATGATTATGGTCGCCATTGGAACATTTGACTGGCACTCCTACTCTTATCTCCGTAAGGCACCTAAAAGTGATGCACTCGTTATGCTGGTTACCGTTTTTGTCGTTGTAGCAACCGATAACCTTGCTATGGGTGTCATTGTAGGCGTCATTCTCAGTGCCGTATTCTTTGCCGCAAAAATTTCTAAAGTGAGTGTGAAGCAACTTTCCACGGAGAGAAACGTGAGGTTCGATGTGACGGGTCAATTATTCTTTGTATCGGTAGAAGGTTTTGTTGAGGCTTTTGACTTCAACATTGCTGACTCGGATATTATCATTGATTTTTCAAACGCACACATCTGGGATGATTCGGGTGTAGGCGCTGTTGATAAAGTGGTCATCAAATATCGGGAGAATCATAACCGAGTTACGATTAAGGGACTGAATACGTCAAGCGAAAAACTCATAAATAAGTTAGCGGTGTATCAGGATCCAAACGCACAGTTAAAATCACACTGATTGGAGAGATGAACATGTATCAACATATCTTCCTTGCTGCAGATGGCTCTAATAATGCCATTCGTGCAGCGAAGGAAGCGGCTTATATTGCATCATTAATCCCGGATGCCGAGGTTGAAATTCTGTTTGTTGTAGACTTATCCAAAGTCAAAGACGAAGTTCTCCATTCTCAGAATCATGAGGAGATTGAACTGAAACGTAAACAGAAACTTATTCCTGTTCAGCAAGAACTTACAGAGAAAAATGTAAAATATCGAGTTACTTTTATAAATGGTGATCCTGGCCCCAGGATTGTAGATTATGCGAACAAGAATAGTGTTGATCTGCTTATTATCGGTAGCCGGGGACTGAACACCTTACAGGAATTCGTACTTGGAAGCTTAAGTCATAAAGTTGTCAAAAGAGCCCATTGTCCATTCATGATTGTGAAATAAACGATGGGATGGATCACAGAGATCTCTGCAACCATACAGTAAAGGAAGTCAACAATAATGAGAATGATCCAAAAGTTAATCCATCCAGATACGCCTGGCCTAGACGGCCGAATTTATGAACGAAAAGCAGCACGTGGTATTATTATGCGTGGTTCTGAGATTCTTCTGCTCTATACCCGTAGATATAATGACTACAGTTTTCCCGGAGGCGGTGTGGAAGCTAATGAGGACCTGCTTAGTGGGCTAATAAGAGAAATAGCCGAAGAAACCGGTGCTATCCAGGTAGAAGTTACAAGCGATTTTGGCTATATCGAAGAGTATCGTCCCCATTACAATCCCGAATACGATCTGATTCATATGTTATCTTACTACTATGTCTGCAGCATACATGAACAGCTTGGAGAGGCACGACTTGAAGATTACGAAATGAACAATGGTATGTCTGCTGTCTGGATCGATATTCATCAGGCCATTATGCATAATCGACAGGTAATAAAAAACAAAGAGGCTTCCATGGGACTTTCTATTGAAAGAGAGACGATTGTTTTGGAGCTTATTGCATCCGAATTAATCTTTTAAATTTGAACATGAAACGCAATCTAATCAGTAAAGGCACCAAACTCTTGACCCAAACAGGCACAAGAGTTTGGTGCCTTTACTTCAACTAACCTGCCCGTTAGTTGAACAAAAGTAGCCGAGCATTCTGGTCAACTGCTTCTTTTGTTTTATTGGAGTAACGCTTTAAATTTATAAAACATTAGATGGAATTCCCTATTTTGTTCCCTTAGAACTCCTCAAATTTAGTGGTATCAGGTAATTTTCGCAAAACTTTAATATCCTGTAATGGTGGCAGACCAATTAACCTTCGATACCCGCGGTATAAGAAGAACAGCTTTTACTGTCCTTCTCAATCTCTACAAACGCTCTCGATTGTCGAATCTGTTACTAAAATAGGTTAAATATAATATCAGCTATGTAAGTCTCCAAAAATGCAGCTGCCATAATCATCGGTAATATTAATACTCCATAAATTTTTATTGTGCCTAAAATCTCCTTAACAAGAGGAACCTGATCTTTACCTTTCTTGAATACACTTCTAACTTTTTTTCTAATGACTCGATTTAACTCAAACAAAGCTGCTGCAAATAAACAAAATGCAAGAACTTCTACACAATAGTGAGGAATGGTAGACGAAATTTCCTTATTGATTTTTTCAAGCAATTTGGATATTAATAACTTTAGTGAGGAATTAACCTCATTTTTTACGAATTCCCCGTCTTCGTTCAATTTATTATTTGCTCCTGAAATTAATAATGCTCCACCATCGAATAGATTCGCATTTAACATACTTAAATTGAGTTGTAATGCTTGATGAGCATTTCCCCATCACATGAACCTGTAATAACCTCTACTGGTTTTGTGTAAAGCTCAGCAGACGATACCAACCATTCTAAAGCATTGTTTAAAACACCAGTACACCCTTAATATATTCGGGTGTATAGATAATGACTTGACTCCATCTGCTCTTGAAAGCAATTCTCTATATACTTGCACCTCTGCTGATGGTTTATCATTATCTAATTCACGATTAAAATGCGGGAGTTTTTCAATACCATTATATATTTCATATTCAACACTGTTGGGCATGAATTTTTTAGAATTGTAAGTGCTTTTTGAGTTAATTAATTTTTCCGACTACTTCCATAAGAATTTCTCATTCAATAAATACTGATTAAAAAATCACTTTCACTTCGGAAACTTGAAATAATCAAAATCACCTCTCAAATTATATTGAGGGGTGATTTTAATTATTTCATAGAGTCTGATTATACATCACAGATGTCTTCTTCCACCTATTTAGTTATGATACGTGGATCGAGTCCATATTGTAATGGTAGTCCGAAGTGATCACGGAAGGTTCTCCCTTCATAGTCATTATGGAAGATGCCACGTTCTTGTAAGACCGGCATAACGTGATTTACAAAGTCATCTATTCCAGTGTTAAAATCATCGAGAATAAGCAGGAATCCATCTGTTGCATCTGCTTCATACCACTCTTGCAGAAAGTCAGCGGCCTGCTCGCCAGTGCCAACTACCGTTGGGCATGAATCTAACACGGCATGAGCAAGAATATCGCGAGGGGACCATCCTGCTTTGGCTAGCTCAACTATATGTTGAGATGTAGTATCAAATGGATGTGTATGAACTGCAGCAAGCTGTGCTTCTGTAAGTGGTTCGTTAGGCCGAGTGAGTTCCTCATTCAGACCAAGGTAAGCACTCAAGAGTCTTAGCTGACCGTGGATGTCAATCTTATCATCGAGTGCAGCACGTTTATCAAGAGCTTCGCGTTTTGTATCCCCGATAGTAAACCCAGCAAATGTGATCAGCTTAACTTCATCAGGGTTACGACCTGCTTGTTCTGCGGCATTTCGTACAGAGTTACGTAATGTTCTACTTTCCTCGATGCTTGATGGTCTTCCAATAATGACATTGGCATACATAGCAGCTGCTTGTAGGCCGTAGCTACTGCCAGCAGGCATAACGACGACAGGCTGGCCTTGCTCAGACGGTGGGATTGGAAGTGGGCCACGTGTTCCGACGTGTTGACCTTGAAGGTTGACTGGTCGGACATGAGTCGGATCAGCAAACATGCCAGCTTGGTCAGGCTGACCTGCCTCATATTCCCAGCTACCCCAAAGTGCTTGAACGATTTGTACCACTTCATGGAGACGCTCGTACTTTTTCTCACGTGACGGTAGAGTCTTTCCGAAATTCGCGAATGATTCAGCGTCGAAGCTGGGGACAGCATTCCATCCAAGACGGCCACGGCTGATGACGTCAAGTGCCTTGAGTTGTCGTGCCAGTAAATAAGGTTCAGTGAAAGAAGTAGAAGCTGTGCCGATTAATCCGATGCGTTCTGTAGCCTGTGATAATGCAGCAAGAGTAATGAGTACATCTAAACTTTTTTCTGGTGGTGTTACGCTCAAGTCCTCCTTCATGAAGAAATAGTCAGCCAAGAAGATGAACTGTAGTCCACCGCGTTCAGCTGTCTGGATCTGTTTTACAGCGGCATCGATGTTCGTGTAATCATTAGGATCCGCGTGCGGCATACGCCATGCGCCCTGATGAGTACCAAAGTTGTTCCCTAAGGCTAGACCCAGAACCATTTGTTTCTTTTGTGTTTTTTGTGTACTTGCATCTGTGTTATCGACATTTTGAAAATCAGATTTGAATACTTTTTTATTATTCATAGTTAAGCCTTCTTTCTATTCAACAGGTTTATTTTAGACAAAATTTGTTGCATAATTGCAACCGCTATTCCAATTGCGCTAGCCAATAACTGACATTCTCTCTTTAGTTGTCTTGCTTGAACAGGGTAGAAAAGACAACTGATATTTAGCCTATTAAATAATAGTGTAGAAAATATTAAGTAAATACTTATTTCTCTGGATACTCTTTCGCCTTGTTGCCCAGATTCGTTCCTACTTGTGAGATTTACTGCTTCCGCTGTAAAAGGCCAGTTTTTTCTTCTACCTATTGCGATTCATTACGTACCAGCGTTCGCCTCTATTGTGATCATTTCCTTTTCTCCTTAAAGTTCGCAGTTTCCTAAAGTAAGGGAATGAGGAATGTTATTCTTCCATGAGTGAATTCAAACATGAAATAATTTTCTTCGCGCTTATCCCTGGTTTTTCTTTTATACAAGTAAGGATTATATCCTCGATTTTCAATGGCTACACCTCATTTAGGTAGTTAGCTATGGACTTAAGATCGTCTAACTTGAGAGATACCAATACATCATTGGTATTTAACCTATTAACTAACACATTGTCTAAAATTTAGTTAAAGTCTTGCATCAACGTATCGATCACTTCTTTTACAGTTCTGATTTCTTTGATTGGCGTAATCCCAGTACCTATAGAAATATAGCCCTCGTCTGTATTGCCTTCTAGCATACCGATACGCAGTCCATCAACCATCAATTTTGCTATTTCTTCACGACTAGCACCTTGTTTATCTATTTCGACGAGTTTATTCACTAATTTAGTAGGTAAAGAACGATAGTATGTTGGTAAAGTACGGAACATTAGTAAATCTTCTGCTGTAGCATCTACAATCATTTGTTTCACATTTTCTGCTGCAGGATTTTCTTTTGTTGGAATAAAGGCACTACCAGCAAACACACCTTCAGCACCTAAAGCAAATGCGGCACGCACGCCTCTAACGTCTCCAATACCACCAGCTGCCATTACAGGGGTATTAATAGCATCTACAATCATGGGAACAATCGAAAATGTTCCAATAACTCGTTCTGGAACCGTACCACCTTCATCAAATCCAGTCGCTACATAAACATTTATTCCAAGTTTTTCTGCAGCTTTTGCATCTTCAATAGTAGGAGTATTAGGTCTATATACAATTTTAATATTGTTTTCTTTTAATGGTTTAAAGATTTTTTCATACGGCAGACCCGGTAAACCGTTCACAAGAACAACAGGGACTTTCTCTTCAATAACTGTGTCTATAATCCGCCATGTGTAATTTAAATCACTACCTGCGATCACAACTGTTCCAAATGGCTTATTCGTTAATGATTTTGTTTTTTGTATTTCAGTTCTTAATCTTTCTGCATGTATTTCTGGTGAACGGGTAAGGGTTTTATCAACAATCTGACCGGCAGTTGCTGACAGAAATCCTAATCCACCAGCATTACTTACCGCTGCAACAAAGTCGGCATTAGTAAGCCAAGCCATTGGGCCCTGTATAATCGGTTTTTCTATGTTTAATATTTCACATATTCTATTTTTCATTATTGAATCCTCCTGCAGCCTTCTTCAGCTGAAATTAAATGTAATTTTCCCCGCCAGACTTGCTATTGCAAGCTTATTAGAGTATCTTTTTTCTAACAAGTACGATTTTTTTTAGAACATACTATTAAATTTCATACTAATGAGGTTTTACACGCCATTATGAGCAACTCAGAGAATTAGAAAGTGATGGACTATTACATCGTGAAATTTATATAGAGGTTCCACCAAGAGTAGAATATACCTTAACAGATCTTGGCCAGAAGTTTTTACCAATCCTCCAAAATATGTCTGAATGGGGAGAGTCCAATTTAAAATAAGAATCGGAGAAAAGATTGTTTAACAAACTAACAACATAATTTTTGTCTTATAGACAGGTAAGCAGCCGGCTGGTGAACTACTTTTTATTCGCATACAATTTAGACTAGTTTATATGGGAATAGATTAACCAAGTAAAAGTAGTGTTCCAGAAGCAAGCCCGTTTGTATAAAGTAGAAGTTCTGGGCATTTTTAAATCTTTATTGAACTAACCTGCTCGTCAGCTTAATGAAATAGCTGTAGACTTCAGTTAGGTATTTATCTAATCGATAATCGGAACATGTTCTTGTCAATTTCGGCATCGGTACAAGTTCTTGTCCTTGACTAGGGACACGAACTTGTACCGATAAAATAAAAAAGCCGCTAAATTGGTATTATCCCCTTTTAGTAGACATGAGAAAAAAGACATCTGTTAAGATTAACTTAATCATGTAAACGAAGGGGATTTTTTCATGGCTAAAAAAGGTCAAACATTCCGGCGGTACTCTTTGGATTTGAAATTGGAGGCAGTTCGGCTGGTCAACGAAGAACATATGAGTATACGTGAAGTAGCGACACGTTTAGATATTCAAAATAAATCTCAGGTACAAGTGTGGGCAGCCAAAGTGAAACAGGGAATGAGTCTAGAACCTGTTACACCCAAACGGGGACGCCCTAGAACCAAGTTTTCCAGTATGGAAGAAGAGATGGCGTATTTGCGGGCGGAAATTGAATACTTAAAAAAGCAGAATCCAAATCTACACAAGGAGCGACGAGTAAAGCAGCCAGATTTCAAATCATTGAGGACCTGAGAGCACGCCATGGTCTGGCTTGGCTCTTGAAGTTAGCTGCGGTTTCCCGCTCGGGTTATTACAAGTGGAGAAAAAGCATAACAGTAGCAAAAGAGCGTAGACACAAGGAACATGAACTAGAATCCCATTTGCTTGCTATCCATCGCGTGCATCCTTACTTTGGCTATCTTCGAATGACCGTAGCTTTACGAAGGGAAGGCCTTCGAGTCAACCACAAAAAGGTGTACCGATTAATGAAACAATTAGGCATCTGTTCTGTCATTCGAAAAAAGCGTCGATTCTTTGGAAAACAAGCCTCTGTGGTGAACCCGAATCGGCTGGAGCGTCAGTTTCGGGCGGATACACCACGAACGAAGCTGGTTACGGACATTACCTATATTCGTGCTGGAGAACACTTTGTGTATCTCTCTGTTATTCAGGATTTATACAATAACGAGATTGTAGCGTGGCATCTTTCTGAACGAAATGACCTTGCTTTGGTTCATGAAACGCTGGATAGACTCCGTCAGCACGTGGATCTGAGTTTTGTAATCCTACACTCGGATCAAGGATTTCAATATACTTCGAAGCCCTTTAACCGTAAACTGAACCAGCTCGGCATGCTAGGCAGTCATTCCAGGCGTGGAAATTGCTTAGATAATGCTTGTACCCGAGTCTTTTTTCTCTCATTTAAAGACCGAGAAAATATACTTGAATAAGGAGGCAAACAAAGCAGAGGTTGAGCAGCAAGTGAGTGAATACATACTGTTTTACAACCAAAACCGATTTCAGAAAAAACTAAACGACCGTTCCCCGGTAGAATACCGGGAAACGGCCGCAGCTTAAATTTTGTCTTTTTAGAACTGTTTACTTGACAGGGTTATGACCAATATGGGGTGGCTTTATTATTAAGGAGAAGGATGTCCCGACATTTATGTCGTTTATGTCTGTACATTTGTGTCGTTATACACAGCTCTAACTCCCCTTCAAAGTGCAAGAAACATTATTTCGAGTAATACATATACGATGCTGATGTCATTAAGCAAATCTGCCCGTTAGTTCAATGGTTTAGAACAGTTCAAAAGTTAGATACATGTAGTGCTTTTCATTATGTATAGAAAATATATGTACAGGAAAAACTTGAATAGATCCATAAAATAAATGATCAGAAAACAACCAGGAGCTCTCCCCGGCTCCTGTATCGACTCCCAACCCTATTTCTATAAAAAAAGCATTGCCATATAGGGACGGGACTGACCCCATAGAGTGAGACAAATTAAAACACCTTCAAGAGAATGCGGCCATGTCGTAAGATATGGAGACAACCTTGGAGGTGTTTTTGCGTTGGCAACAAGAGTAAGCTATCCAGTAGAAGTAAAGATGAATGCCATTGAAATGAGATTGGCTGGTGTTCCTGTGAAAGAAGTCATGGAGCAATTGAATATACGAAATAAGACACAAGTGGAAACCTGGATGAGATGGCATCGTAATGGTCAATTGAACCGATTGGAGCAGCCCGTGGGTAAACAATACAGCTACGGTAAAGGACCTGAATATGCTTCAGAACTAGAGAAAGTTAAGGCGGAGAATCGTTTTTTAAAACAACAAATTGATGTGCTAAAAAAGTACAAAGCGTTGGAAAGGAGGTGTCTCCCAAAATCATCGTGGAATGGATGGAATCTATTCGTGGGGAAGTCAGTGTGAGCCATGCTTGTGCATGGATTGAACTTCCTCGTGCCACCTACTATCGCTGGAAATCTGCTTATGGAAGTCATTACAAAGATCACATCGTCGTGGAGAAAATCCGAGAACTCTGCAACCAGCATAAATTTCGCTATGGCTACCGAAAGATCACGGCATTACTTCGAAAAGAGCATCAGATAAATCACAAACGGGTGCAGCGGATTATGCAGGAGGAGAGGCTGCAGTGCCGTGTCAAAATGAAGAAACGCAAACCTACGGGGCAACCAGCCTACATCGCAGAACACGTGTTGAAGCGTCATTTCAACGCCCATGCACCCATGCAAAAACTTGTAACAGACATAACGTATCTGCCGTTCGGTGGAAGAATGTTATACCTGTCGAGTATTTTAGACTTGTTTAACGGCGAAATCGTGGCTTACAGTATAGCTGATAAGCAAGACACTGCATTGGTGCTGGACACCTTGAACCAGTTACCCCATTTACCAGGTACATTGCTCCATAGCGATCAGGGTAGCGTTTATACCTCTCAGGCATATCAAGCAGCTGTAAAAGGAAAAGGCATTACCATGAGCATGTCCCGCAAGGTTACGCCCGCTGATAATGCCCCCATTGAATCGTTTCATTCCACGCTAAAGTCTGAAACGTTCTATCTCGAGTCGTTAACCAGTACAACGACGGCAATCGTCGTACAGGTGGTTCGAGATTACATAACTTACTATAACTCAATTCGCATTCAAACAAAACTAAATAACCAATCACCGGTTCATTTCCGGCAACTGGTTGCTTAGAGCTTAAAAGGTGTTTTGATCCCTGTCTCGCAAACAGGGGTCAGTCCCATACGCGTGGCAATGCTTTTTTTATATTTAACATTTTAAACTCTATAATCACATCCGTTAGCTTGATGAGGTTCATCAGTCTTCCGCTGCCGTGCTGAAGATATAAAAGAAAGGATCGTTTGCATTTTCTGCAACAATCCATTTTAACGTTCGCTAGTTGTTGACCCCAGTTAATCACGCTGATCTTAAATTATTAAACTAACGTTTCCCCTGAGAGGATAGCAGTGCTGTCATACTCTCTGCCGACTCCTGCATCCCTCTTCCTATCCACTCTTCAATCCAACCGTAGGTACCATAAGCTATAAATGAAACAATGTATGCGGATAGATTATCCTGATCTGGTTTTGAACCAAAAATACTAAGAAATACATCGAGAAATAAATGAAATAGCCCTCTTTTCTTTAGAAGAAGATAGAGATCACTGTTTTCTTTCAGGTGTGCAAAAAGACTACCGTACATTTCCTCGTTTGTCTGGTGTCCATCATTTTCGTAATCAAGCCGCCATCCTTGAAGTATAGAATGAATATGATCTAAGAGAATGTCTTCCTGTTCGGAATAGTTTCTGTAAAAAGAATTTCGACTTACTTGAGCTGTGGTTGTAATGTCACTAATTGAAATGTTCGAAAGCTCTCTCTCTTTAAGCAGTTCAATTAACGCATTGGTTATTTGGATTTTTACATAAGTGTTACGTTCTTCATTTCCCATGATGGTACATTCCCCCTGTTTTTGTGCCATTATTTCATATCTATTGATTATCCGATACGCCGGTGATACATTTGTTCCATCGGATAATACATTTGTTAATTCTGAATGTCAAGGTAGGAGGAATAATTATGTCAGACCAAATCATTGAAAAACAAAAGTTTTTCACAACAAAAAGAATAATCATATTAGTGCTGGTGATTATTATAGCTGCAGTTTTCGGAAGATTGATGTTTCGATTTGCGCTGAATCTTTTGCTTGGAGGAACAATGTTTGGAGGTAACATTCTATGATCCAAAAAATAAACAAAAAGAAAGGCACTTGGAAATTCGTTTTGTTGTGTATCGGTGCCTTTATTGTTTCAGCTGCTCTCTCCGTTTTTATTAAGACTAGTTACGATCCTTTACATGGTGCCACGAAAGTGGAGTGGAACGACTCGGTAGGAACGATATATACGGATATTTCCTATGGTGATAAGGAAGCAAATAAATTTGACCTGTACGTACCGGCAGACACCGCCAAAGAGAACTATGGTCTTGTTGTTTATCTTCATCCCGGTGGTTTTACTAGCGGAGATAAACAATATGATGAAGGAATGCTGAAATGGTTGAGCTCTAAAGGCTATGTCGCTGCCGGGATCAATTATACGCTTTTCACAGACGAGAATCCTGATTCAAGTGTATATTCGCAGTCAATGGAGATCAAAGAAGCAATTCCGGATGTTGTGGCGGAAGCAATGAAACTCGGATATCACATTGATAAAATGGCAGTGTCCGGCGGTTCTGCCGGAGGAACTCTTGCCTTAATTTATGGACTTCGGGATGCAGATACATCTCCTGTGCCCGTAAATCTCATCTTTGAAGGAGTCGGACCGGCAAGCTTCTATCACAAAGACTGGACAAATTACGGATTGGATCAAAATGAAGATAACGCAGCCAATTTGTTTAGTGTCATGTCAGGGCAAAAAATTACGGTTGATATGATCGAAAACCACACTTATTATGACGCCGTCAAGCCCATTTCAGCTGATATGTGGGTCGGCGAAAATTCTCCTCCGGTTGTGATGGCTTATGGAGCACATGATAAAATTGCACCATTTAAGTCAGCAGAGCGTTTGGTGAGTAAATTAGAGCAATACAATATTCCACATGAATTTATCGTGTTCCCTCATTCCGGTCATGGTTTGCAAAACGACAATAAACAGGCTGTGATCTATCATGAAAAAATCGAAGAATACCTTACAAAATACATGCCTATAGATTCAAATAACTGATTTATAAATGCTATTGTTCGTCTATTTAATTTATCCTCGAAGAGTCGAATACTCTGCACTTTATTTTAAAAATTTTAACGTATCATTCCGTGTATATCCAGGCGGCAAGAGAAACACACTTGCCGCCTAGTTCTATTACGTCTATCAAATGTAATTTAAAGAAAAGGAGTAATGTGAGAATAATGAAAAAGAGAATAATAATATTACTGATTTTGATAGTACTTGGTGCTTTCACAGGATGGTTTATTTATAGTTCAGTAATTAATCTAATTGTAGGAGGGAAGTTTTTCTAATGAAGAAAGGAAAATTAATTTGGGGATTAGTTTATGTGACTGTTTTTATAACATCTGCTATAATTTTTGCCCCGGTAATTACAAAATTTACAACTGGAGATGGTGGGGTTTCAAAAATCAAGTGGGACGATACAGTTGGTACTATTCAAAAAGATTATAACTATGGAGATGGAGCATCACAAAAGTTTGATCTATATTTACCTGCTGATAGCTCCAAAAATGCTTATGGATTAGTTGTTTATATTCATGGTGGAGGATTTACAGGTGGAGATAAAGAAGGGGATGCTCCAATACTTAAGTGGGCAACTTCTAAAGGATATGTAGCTGCAGGAATTAATTATACTGTAAATAGTAAGGATGATCCTAATTCAACAGTTTATAATATGTCCACGGAAATTAAGAGAGGAGTAAAAGCAGCAGTAGAAAAAGCAGAAGGACTTGGTTATCATATAAACAAAATGACAATTGGTGGTGGATCAGCAGGTTCAATGTTATCCATGATTTATGCTTTTAGAGATGCAAAAGAATCCCCCGTACCAGTAGTGTTTACTTTTCAAGCTGCAGGACCCACTTTAGCAGATCCAAGAGGATTTGGCGTTACTACAGAGTTTGAATCCAAAGAAGGTTCAGAAGCAGCAATTGATTTTTTTAATAACTTTGTTGGTGTAGGAGTATCTAAAGACAAGTTAAAAGATGAAGATGACATTAAAAATAAGATAACTCCTGTTTCGCCAGCACTATTAGTTAATAAGGACTCCGTACCCATATTATTTGCACACGGGAAAGTTGATCGTATTGTACCATTTGCAGAAGCAGAACATTTACTAGAAGCATTGCAAAAAAATAATGTTTTATATGATTTTATCGAATTTGAGAAATCAGGGCACAACCTAGGATGGCAACCAGAGAAAATGACTCAATTCATGGATAAATTAAGTGAATATTTAGATAAATATATGCCATTAGTAATTTAAATTATGAAAAAGTAGTACACGATCACAACAGGAATATATTCACAATCTCTTGACACAAGTATCTCTTTTCCTTTATACGGTTAACTTGTCTCAAGAAGATATATTCGGCATTATTCTTCAATTGTCATTTCATTAACATCCGGCAGACTAGTCCATATATGGCTTGATCAGAACCCAAAAGCGGCATCCGAATTGTTATCAATCATGGGGCACGGAAGCTGCTTATGAATAGACGATCAAACCCTTTCCAGGTCCTTCGATAAGGTGGATGAGACTTTTACTACTTCCCCAAACAAGTACCTTTCTCATCCACTGTAAGGAGCTCTATAAGAGTTTCTCTCTTTTAAGGGTTCAATTCTCTGTGACTAATCTTAAACTAACCTGGCAATAGGAACATGTTCTTGTCCCTCGACATTAGTTCAATTGATGATCAGCCAACTTATCTCATTTTTCTTTTGTAGAAGACTCTTGACCAAAAGAATATTGCATTCCCTATCAGCAAAATGGTAAACTCCCAGCCCGTCTTACCTTTTGAGAATAAGTTTATTAATGACCAAACCAACAACGCTAAAGTGAAGAATATGTAAGTATTTTTAGCAGATTTATCATTTTGGAATTTCTCCATTTCATCAGCTCTTTGTAATTTCATTTTTGGTCCTCCCCGAAAATAAATAATTGGTCAACTGTAATATTTAGGTGCATGGATAATTTAAAGGCCAAGGCTAATGTGGGGTCGTATTTGTCATTCTCAATAGCATTAATGGTTTGCCTTGTAACGCCACATCTTATAGCAAGGTCCTCTTGAGATAACTTCAACTTTTTTCTAATATCCCTAATTTTATTCTTCAATAAGTTATCACCTTTCGTAAAATGTAAAAAACTTTTTACATTTCCAATGGTAAAACACCTGAGCTTTTGTGTCAAATTCTTTTTACATTTTGAAATTAAAGGTGAGCATTTTCATTTATTATGGTACATAAAGCGGTTTAATGCTTATTTGCTCAATATTTAGATATTCATCTAATCGGTAATCGGACTAAGTTCTTGTCAATTCCGGCAATCGGTACAAGTTCTTGTCCTTGGCTTGGGACAAGAACTTGTACCGATAAAATAAAAAAGACACTAAATTAGCGACTTCAATGGGAATATGTTCTTGTCCCTCGACAATATTTGATTTACGTGCTTTCTTAAGACCTGGTTTTTTACGCTCATAAAGAAGCACAGGCCATTATCAGCCTGTGCTCTATATTACTTCTATTAAGATAATCGTTTATCTACACCATATTGATAGGGCACACCAAGATTTTCTCTTAATGTCTCTCCATCATAATCTTCATGGAATACACCACGTTCCTGTAAGATAGGGACCACTTCTTCTACAAAACGTTTTAAGTCGGTTTCATAAGCATCTGGTAGTATCCAAAAGCCATCTGCTGCGCCACTTTCAAACCATTCAGTTAGGTGATCCGCAGTTTCTTTTGCATCACCTAATGTTGCAGGATGGTAATCAATCACAGAATGATAAATGATATCGCGTAATGTCCAACCTTCACGCGCCACCTTTAAAACATTCTCAGCACGAGGATCAGAGTAACGTTCGATTTTTACCTTGTCTAAAAGTTCTGGTGCGATCGGGCGTTCTAAATCTTCAGGAGTGAAGCTGATTCCTAATATCATTCCGATATGAAATGCACGTTGTTGTACTATATTTTCATCCATAAAACTTGCGTGACGATCTATTGCTTCACGTTTAGAATTAGCAACAACCGGCATGAGTCCTGCGATAAATTTAATCTCATCTGGATTTCGACCCGCGTCTATCGCAGCCTGGCGTAGTGCATTCCTTGTAGCAATACCTTGTTCTATCGTCCACACTTCACCAATCATTGCACTCGCATAGCGTCCTGCAAACGCAATACTATTTGGAGATCCACCAGAGTGAAAGATGACCGGTTGTCCTTGTGGTGAAGGTGGAATTGGCAAGGCTCCATTTGCCTGTATATGTTTACCAGATATATAAACAGGTTTTACTTGGCTATAATCCGCAAATACACCGGTTTCTTTATCAGCTTTTAGAGCATCTACTCCCCATGTTGCCCATAAGTGCTGTACAGTTTCTACGAACTCATAATGACGTTCATAACGTGATCTACTATCCATTAGTTTTACACCAAAGTTTTCTGCTACCTTTGGACTTGATCCCGTAACAGCATTCCAAGCAATACGTCCACCACTCATTAAATCTATCCCTTTAAATTGACGTGCTAAAGTAAAAGGATTATTCCACTGAGTATGTACAGTTGACGCCACACCAATGTGTTTTGTTTGTTGTAATATTGCAGTGGCAGTAATGATAGGTTCAAGCGTCATCGATGGCACCTCCCTGTTATCATTGGGTATTGCTCCAGGGAAATCACCTACAAATATAAATTGAAATTTACCTTTTTCAGCAAGTTGAGCATAGCGAATATCTGCATTAATATCTGGATAAGTAGTCACATTGACACCCTCACTTCTCCAAGCTTTAGCATTTGCACCGTATGCCCCTGTAAATCCTAAACCAAGCAACATTTGTTTTTTTTCAGACATAAATAAATCCCCCTAATTTATTTTTATATGGTATCTCCTTGCTAATATGACTCAAAAATAAATAGACAATAACGAGTCAAACGTTCTATAACTATCTACAATCTTTAATCTTATATTTCCTAATCATTTGATCTGATCTGATTCATTTAAAATACGTGGGTCAACGCCTAGCTGATAATCTAGATTCATATTTTCTCGGAGTGTGTTACCCATGTAGTTTTCTGGACGCAAGCCACGTTCTTGTAAAACAGGAATAACTTGATTTACAAAGTCGGATAAAGCGTCACTAAGTCGATCGGCAACTATAACAAAACTATCGGCTGCGCCTGCTTCAAACCATTCTTGTAAATAATCTGCTACATCTTCAGCAGTCCCCACCACACCAGGCGTATTATCTAGAACACCGTGAGCAATAATATCTAGCGGTGAATAACCCTCTTTAGCGAGTCGAATCGCTTGAGTTGATTTATTAACGTGGGGATTCTGTTGTAGCGCGCGGAGTTGAATAGACTTTAATGGTTCGTCTACAGCTGATTCAGAAAGTGGGACACCTAAGAGCATTGAGAGATGTCTCAATCGTTCTGGCAAATCTTCTGGATTTTCCATTGCGCGTCTCCGGTCTAGTGCCTCCCGGCGCGTCTTTCCTAGTCCAAATGTGAAAAAGGACATAAATTTAATTTCATCCGCATTTCTCCCCGCATCTTGCGCTGCTGAACGAAAAATTTCTCGTAAACGAACAGACTCTTCAATCGTATTTGGCATTCCAATGATTGCATCGGCATACATACCAGCTGGCTGAATTCCTGAATTACTAGCTGCTGGCATTACCAAAATCGGTTGCCCTTGTGGTGAAGGAGGTGCCTGCAAAGGACCACGAGCCCCTACATATTTCCCTTGTAAATTAATTGGCTGGATATACTCATATTTTAAGAACACGCCAGTCTCCTGATTAGGCTCACCTGCTTCTTTCTTCCAACTTCCCCATAATGCTTGTGTAATCTGAACCACCTCATGAAGACGTTCATATTTATCTTTACTATTAGGTACACTTTGGCCATAATTGGCAAATGCATCAGGTTCAAAACTAGGAACGACTTGCCATCCCACTCTCCCTTTGCTGATTAGATCTAATGCACGAAGCTGTCGAGCTATCGTGTAAGGTTCATTAAAGGAAGTAGATAATGTTGGAATCAATCCGATATGTTTTGTGTGAGCGGCAATTGCCGATAATTGGACAATAGGATCGATCGGAAAATTAACAATACCGGTAAAACCAAGATGTAAAAAAACTCTGTCCGGCATAAAAATATAGTCAAGCCCACCATTTTCAGCAATTTTTGCATATTTAATTTGTTCATCAATATTAATGTAAGCTAATGGGTCTGTTTCCTCAGAACGCCATGTATTTGGATGATATCCATAGAAATCTGACATAGCAACTCCGATAGTCATGTGTTTTTTTTTCATAATAATCTCCCTTCAAATATCGCAATCATATTAATTCTCTAACATATCGTTAAATAACGATATGTTAGAGAATTGAAAAACAACATGTCTTCCTCCTGTAAAATCAATAAAATTATTTTATAGTTTCTTTAATAGTTAAAAATTCACCGTAAGATTCTTGGATAGATTTTAACATTACGACCATTGATTCCAACAAAAGCTGTACCTGCTCAAAAGTTTTTGGCTCAATTCGTTCAGGTATGTCTACTTTCAAAAAGCCTTCATATATTGTGTGTTCTGGCACAATTTTCAACAATGCTTCTATTGAGTTAACCGTTCCAATTGTTACAGCCGATACACCAGCACAAACAATGTCCTTGCCATGTACGTCATAATTCGCATGACCCTCAGAACGGTAAGACATGATTTTACCCTCAGAAATACTCCTATTAATTTCCACTTGAACCAATTTGCTACCTCCCTTCGAAATGGCAATTATCCTATATTGCCATTCATTAAGTACCAGCGATCACCTCTATTATGAAGGTTCCCTTTTTTCTTCAAAGTCCTTAATTGTTTAAAAATAGAAGCTTGCGAATTCGTTTCTTCTGTTACTTTTAAATTGTTTGTTTTTGAATCCAAACATGAAACAATCTTCTTTGCGCTTATTCCTTGGTGTTCCTTTATACAAGTAAGGATAATATCCTCAATTTTCATTGGTAACACCACTCCTCTGTTCAATCAAAGTATAATTTATTCCACTTCAGTTCCAGGCTCTCCTTAATCAGATAGAATATCTATTATCTCGATAAGTTAAACCCAAATTGCCACGTAAAGTAATTGATTCATATTCTTTACGGAAAATCCCCTTTTCTTGTAGGATAGGAACAACATATTCAATAAAGTCATGGAGGCCTTCAAGATGTTCTTGTCTGAACAACATTAGATCCATTGCTCCTAGGTTATACCACTCTTCAATCATCTCTGCTACTTGTCCAGCTGAGCCGAAAAATTGAGACTTAGGCAATCTATAGTAACGGGGCATAAACTTTCTAATTCATTGAATTTTCTAATGGCATCAAATCTGTTCTCCCTAAAATTGGATGTATAGTTCGTGCTATAAGTAAATTAGTAGGTGAACGTCCTGCTGCTTTTACTTTTTCTTTCAGTTTCTGAATAAATCTCTTAATATTTAGGTTACTAAATAATTATTTAGCATGCTAAATATAACATAGAGAAAACTTAGAACAGGTTTCTCTCCATTCGCTTCATAAGTTCCCTTAAAATTAAGCGATCTTCCGGTGAAATTGACTGCAGTAATTTTTCTTGCTGCTCTCTCCATTTGGATTCAACCGGTTTCTCTAATTCTCTGCCTTTGTCTGTTAGAAAAATCCGCATAACCCTTGCATCATGTTCATCACGTTTACGATAAATAAATCCGTTTTGCTCCAATGATTTAACCATATTGGTTACCGTAGGTGGTTCGCATTTTAAATGTTCACAGAGTTGCATTTGTGTTACCCCATCGCCTAACCACAAACGAGAAAGCAAATTATCTTGACCTACATAAAGGTTAAGTTCCCTCAATGATTCGCTATAATCTCGACGCATTTGGGAAGAAACTCTATCTAACGACTGACGAATATCACAGTCCACTGTATCTGTCATTAATACATCTCCTCAGCCAGTCAAGCAGCAATAGTTAGCCCGCTAAATATATCACGGTGATATCTTTGTGTCAACAGGGGGCAATTACCTTAATTCAACAAGGGATCTGATGCCATCATCGTGATATTATAATTATCTGTTGCATCGTAGGCAGATATTCACATGGCTACAACGTTCCTCCTTCTTTTTCACCACCCACGTTATCCTGCCCGTTAGCTTAATTAAACAAATAAAATATTCTAATCGATATTGATACCATGTTCCCATTTTTTTCAGCAATGGAACTGAGTTTAGCTCGTCACATTAGTTCTGTCATGATAAGATTTAGATAACAATCTAATCCGAAATGACACAATGTTCTTGTCCTTTTCGGCAAAGGAACCAAGTTCTTGTCCTTAGCTTGGGACAAGAACTTGGTTCCTTAAAACAAAAAAGCCGCTATATTAGCGACATTGAATGGAACAATGTTCTTGTCCCGAGACATTTGCTCTTGTTGCTTGCTGCAATTTCCCCCAATTTTTTCCGATGAAAAAAATATCTGACTATCTAACTGCTTGACAGCAGATAAGCTAATTTCGTTCAATTGCTCTAGTAAAAGATCGTAAGTCGGCATAATCTTATAGATCTGATCACCGAGTGCTCTAGCTCCGATAATTACTTTGTCTTGGTTCTCTGATGTATTTGCTTGTGAACTCATTTTTATTTCCCCTTCCATATTCAATTTATTTATGTTCAGCACGGCGAATTCAGCTTCCCAGTCCGTTCAACAAGAGTCTTTAAGAATGCAACAGTACCCTTTCGCGGGTCCGGTTCACTCGATATAATCGGAGTGATGCCTCGAGCATGCAAAATACGCTCCTGAATTGGATTAGGGCATGTCAAAAACATATATACAGGAGGACGAACACTAGAGGAATTGAAAGTTTTCCAAATTTGGTTCAGCTTATAAAGTAGCACCCGGAGATTAATGTCGCTCAGACTGTAGCCGAGGAAAAGTATAGATTTCCCTAGTATGTCTGAACGAAACTTAATATCCAAAGGAGATTCGAAATCTAACCGCTCAAAGAAACTTGATTCGGTAAGAACGATGCTCGATTCATCTTTAGTTTCCATATCGCCATGAAACTTAATGATTTGTGTGTCACATCCGCTGCTATTCGCGATATCCTGTACATCCGCAATTTTGTGATAATGAATATTAGGGGCGTATTCTTCAAAGGCCATTTCTAATCCGTTATCATAATTCGTCGTATAAATGATTGGGAAATTCAGCTGTACCAACAGTTTATGAACCTCAGAGGATTTAATCATATCCGTACTGACTATCCATTTACTTTGGAATTTTTCTAGAAGCGGAGCCAATGAGCCCTTTTCTAGAACATAATATTCTGCTAAAGACAAGTAATCATCATTGCCTAGATTCCAAAAAATTTCTGGATCAAAGCCTAGCTCCATACCTAATTGATCAATTAATTCTCCATAAGACGGAAGTGAAAGATTACGAGACACTCCCGCTCCTGCGAATAAAATCGTATCTCCCTTTTGGATACTTCGTGCAAGCTTATAGATAAAACCGTCACTCATACTCAAATCTCTCCTTTAGACTGCAAGTCCCTCATGAATCTCTTTACAGCTTTTTTTCGCATAGAAATATTATTTTTTTCCTCAGAAGACAGTTCGGCAAGAGTTTCTCTGCGTTTCTTCGGAATGAACACCCTATCCCAGCCAAAACCATTATCTCCACGTGCTTCTTTTGCTAGATTTCCTTTTATCTCTCCCACATAGGTATGTATCTTCTTTCCATCGATGTAGCCAAGATAAGTCCGAGCGGTTATTTTTCGATCAGTACCTACTAGTTTGATAAATTTTTCTTCATCTAATTTACTCCAGATAATTTGTGTCAAGCCTCCAGGCAAATCTCCCCAGTCTCTTAAATGTAAGCTTGTATGTTCTACCAATAAAGGACGCTTGATCTTTTTAAAAGCCTCTAACGCTTTAAACTTAATTAATTTTTCCATATCCTCTGTTTGAATTTCGCTAGTTTCAACTGAATGAAATCTAAAAACTGGCTTTTCTTTACTAGGGTAGCTCTGAACAATCTCGTTAAGTTCATTAAATTTATCTGCACTGCTTGTCACAAACCAAATTTCTTTCAAGCATTTTCCGCCCTTTCTTAATGAAAAACTTATTAATTAATATATCGGGATACTAACACCTTAATCTGAGAAGAATGTGATTTAATCGCATAAATTGCTAAGCATGCATTTGTATTGCAGTATTTTTATTCGTTTTATCTCAAAAGTGAGCGCACTTAACTTCTGTTTCACGCCTGCATAAGTTCCCCTCCTAAAACACCTATTTCCAGAGTTCTGTGTCCATTTATTAAGCCATAACATAACTACAAAACTTAGAACAAAGCCAAAAAACAATAAATATTTCTTCTTACAATCAATAAAAAAGAGGATAGACAATTTCCATCCTCTACTCAAACCGAACAGTGTTAATCCAAAAAGCATTTAAAACGCATGTAAGGATAGGATATTCCCCTAATTATTAGTTCCAACGAACATCATCATTCTAAATATCATGCAGCAGCTTCATGCTGAAAGGACACCCTACTCTCTAATGACGCCCATGCTTCTTCTATATAGACATATATTTAGCATTACTAAAAGATTGATTTTGAAAAAACTATCGATATACATTATAAAATGTAGATACATAGTTTACTTTGGTTTGGTAGCTCAAATCCTCTCGAATCGGCAAATCAATAATTAACTCATCAATTGGTAAGCCATCTTGATCAATTACCTTTGAAGTTGGGATTGTAAAGTAACCTTCATGATCAAACGTCACCAAATATTCTTGGATTACTTTTGATTTTGGTAAGAGAGCACCTATAGTAACTTTTGTTGTCTGATTAGCGTATTCTTGAAATCTGCCGCTAACGTTAAGTGTTGTATCTTCATTGTATTTGGCTTTGATAAAACGGTCTTGCTTAATAAATGGGCTAACTTTTTCTGGTCTACCTTGAATACTATTCATACCTTCTTGGACCAAATTGCGAAGAAACTGGACTGCTTCCGCTCGAGTCAAAGAGTCATTACCTTGATACCCATTTATGGTTGAAGCTGTTTTCCCTGTCGAGTACCCCATATCTAAGAGAAAACGTACGGCATCCTGAGCATTGCTATAATTCTTACCATTCAGACCTGCAATAAGTGATGCAACTTCATATCTTGTTAATGGCTTTTGACGAACTGCTTTCTTTAATGCGCTTTTATCTAAATCAAGATTATATGAAAGAGCATAGTTATAGTATGGATCACTCCATGACCCTATGGACCATTTTGTTTTAGTTATAGCACGATTGCGAATTTCCATGGGAATTTCTTTCTCATACAGCTTAAATAACATCTTCAGAAATTCCTCTTCACTAACTAGCCTATTGGGTTTGAAGGTATTGTCTGCATAGCCACCCATAATCTCGAGCTTTTTACCCCAATTCACAGCATCATTAGCCCAATGTGACGTCATGTCGCTAAATGTATTTTTAACTGTTGGTAATACATCAACGGTGAAGCTTACTATTTTACCCTCATAACTAACTACAACTTTTGCAGTTCCGGCAGAGTCACCTACCAAATTACCGTTTTGAATGATAACATGACTTGAATCAGACTTATATTGAGATTCTGAACTTACGTCCCTAATAGTTCCTTGTTCTGTTGTTAAGAAGACCTTAGGTAGATTGATCGATTGACCCTCATTAAGAGATAAGTTCGATTTATTTAATGTCAAGCTGTGCGCTGTTTCATTACGAGTAGTAAAACTCCACGTTTTAGTGACCTCGTGAGGAGGTATACCATAAACTTCGCTAGACTGCTTGGTTTGGCCGAAATCAATCTGGACAGTATATTTTTCATTTGGTTTCAATGGCTGTTTAGGAATAAGCAGTATAGCCTCTTCTACTCCACCATGCTCACTATCTACAAGGTAAAAGTCAACTGATTGACCTTTGGAATCTGTAAGTGTTGCTGAGTTGTATTTCATTTTATTTGAATAACTCGTACTAATGGAAATTGGATAACCAACTTGCTCGCCTTCTTTTTGATAGTAATCCAGAGGATTGGGGGATTCTATGGCTACCCATGATAAAGGAACATTTTGCTGACCTTCAGCTGGAAACAAAACGACACTACGATCGATTAGTTTCTCACCTGTCCTCTTTGTTCCTGGTGTAATAACCAAATGATTTGTGCTCAATCCTATACCCGTTTCGTCAGATCCTGGACCTAGTAAAATAATTCGGTGTAACGGAGCTGCAATTAAACTATTCAGAGATTCAATCGGATCAGATTTCATCGGACTGACTACCTCACTTACATTGATGTTGGGATAACCAAAAGACTGTACTCTCATAGAAGGAAAAGTACCTGAGAACAAAGGATGTGCCGGATTCTCAATATGGCCGGTTGTTCCTGTTGCTTTTAGATAATTTGCATGAGCTTGTGCACCTTTATTCAGATTTTCATTGATAGTAAGAGGCTGCAACTTTGCAAAGGAACGGTATTGATTGAGTTCCTTCAGCACTTCTTCTCTTTGTTTTGAGATACTCGATAGATCTAAGCCTGCATAAACATCTAGATTGGACTGCTCTACATTTGGTGTATCTGTTATAATTCTATACTTTTCTATGACATTCACTGGGATGTTTAGAGTCAGCCCTTGATATTCTATATGTAGTGAAGTGCTTCCAAGTGAAAC
Organism: Paenibacillus sp. FSL K6-2862; assembly: GCF_038005125.1. Taxonomy (NCBI): domain Bacteria; kingdom Bacillati; phylum Bacillota; class Bacilli; order Caryophanales; family Paenibacillaceae; genus Paenibacillus; species Paenibacillus sp. FSL K6-2862. The sequence goes on along the minus strand of NZ_JBBOSN010000002.1, from coordinate 306,583 downwards.
GGAATAAACTTGGCAGTCGTTGACTACAACAGCTACACTACTGTCTTTAATTGTACAACTGGCAAGAGAATTAATTGACTTGTCGACTCCAAAATCCCCGAGTGCTGAAAGATAAGTGCTATATTCGGTATTGAGTCCAATAGTAATTTCTTGAGTTCCTGCAGTTAATCGAGTATATGTTCCTTCTGTGGCAGATATAGGATTAGAAGAAAAAAGGAATAAACTTGCAATTCCCAAGCAGAGTAATCCCATAAAGGTCTTGCTAACTAGTTTCCTAAACAAATAGATCATTATTAATACAACCTTTCTAAGTTTCATGATTAGATTTAATTATTTACTTCCAAACTATAAGTTTTCAAATTTCGGTATCTAACTACCAAGTTTGTCCATTCGCTGACATACACTTCTAATACAACATAAAGAAAATGAAGAGCGATTTCCCCCACAAAATGAGTTTGATTTCTTTATACTTAATGTGTGTTTTCAATTTCAAGGCTACAGCAAACTCTATAAATGATATTAATGAAATGCACGTAATCTGTTTATCGACTCTTAGCAGTAGACGAATATTAAACCTCTTTATCATAGATTATTGCTAACAGTTGTGATTAAATGTTACCTTCCTCTTAATCTTGCTTTGGTCAAGCATTCCACGCTCAAAATTGTATGTACATTAAGCACTTAGAATCTTTTGAATTACATCTAGTGAGACCAAAATACTTTCTAATACATTAGTTGTTTTTTCATAAAATCTAATTCGTTTTTATAATAAATTTTTAACCTCCTCTATTATTGCAGTTGGTTCAACGCCGCACTTTTTATATTACTTATTATACGGAAAAGCAATACCAAAGAACTAACAAACATGTTTATTGTTCACTATCCAAACGTTAACATTGGTACTTTTTTCCTAAGAATCATAACATACAATATCTGATAATTAAATATATAGATACCATTTTCAAGTATTAATTATCAATTTGATGTCTGATTTTTTATCAATTGAAGTAATCTCTAGATTTTCAAGCTGAACTCATCATGAATCTGTCCTTTATAGGGTTAAACACTTTTCGAACTCATATAAGCGCTTGTACTGTCCACTAAAAGTAAAACATTCTGTAAAAAATCGGCTGACTCTTCCAATTCATTTAGAGAGATAATGACTAGAGCAGCCCTCCAGTTCATCAAATGCGCAATTCAGTAATATTAACGATCATATGTTCAGTAAGCATTAAGGTTACATCTACTCTCACTTTACCGATTAATCTACCGTTAAACTCAGCTCAGACCTTTTTTCATCTATGATTTTAAATGATGTTCCTTTAGCCTTTGTTTCAATTTGTACATCTCTAATGCAATTTTCTTCTGGGTGCCTGTCCAAGTAGTCAACATAGGACAGATTTCATCTTAAAGTTTGAAGCGTATATTTTGTGTTTATCTACCTCCAGACCACCTAAACACACCCAATTACATTTCTGACGTTGAAAAAGATTCTGGTTTATCAGCTAAAGAATTAATAGCATTCAGAAAAATCCTCTCTTTTTTGCATTTGACAAGGACATTCAATGTCTCCACCTCATTAACCACAACTCCATTGGATTGTTCTGCTTATTCCGATGATGCCACCCATCACGTAAGACGATTCAGGTAACTCTCTCTAGTGCAAACGGCCCCCAGATCGATTGTCTCACAACTTTCGGGCACGTCCTGAATATCATTGCTAAAATTCTGTAAAGCTCTGCAGTATCAGCTCAGATACGATCAAAATCCAATGATTACTTGGGAATTGAGGCATATATTCATCAACTATGTCTTTATTAATTCATGTTCAAAACCATTGAAATTTGGAATAATTAACCTTATGATTAAAGCACTATATTTGAAACGAGGGAATGATCATGAAAAGGTCTTTAGTACTAATTCTTCTTTTTGTAATCGCCTTGCCTGCCCAAGCTTTTGCAGCAAGTATGTCAGCAGCAGATGTCGATCAAATTTACTTTGAGGATTACAAGTCCCAAGTAGCCGCTATCAAAAAAGAACTGACCAAAGTGAAAATCACTAACACTAATTTGTGCCCTGATGTGGCAACTCTAACCCAGGTAGTTAAATCATCTTCGACTAAGTACAGCACGTTAGTAAAGAACAAGGCATCTAAACAAACCCTAGCGGGAGCCAAAGCTCAACTTAATGAATTCAAGAAACAACTTGCATCCGCTAAGAAGACTTGTAGCTTAAACATCAAGGAAATCAAGCAAGGCACTAACATGCAATTGAAGGACATTGCCAAAGAGAAAGCAGATATAGTAAAGACGATTCGCGACCAGTACAATGGTAAAGGCATACTGACCCAAGCTCAATTTGAAAACCGAGTAAAGTTAAGTGTGTCGCACATAAATGATCAGCTAGATGCAATACTTAAATCCTTAGCATTTTAAACTGAAAGCAGCCGAAATTATTATCTCCGTTGCATTTGTTTAATCAATTGTTCCGGATCCTGAATCCAATGTGAAAAGCGTTAAGTAAGGTGACAAGGATTAGTTCTGGGCACTTCTGAAGCGACTGCCAGAGTGGTCCTGAGTAGATACACTCTTCGCTTTGGCTAATGGACCAGCGGCAAGAATAAATCCAGAACGTCTTGCTGGATCGCCTGCGATGGCGAGAGGTCTATGTTTGTATTGGGGCATTTTTCCTTTTCGACTTAAGAATGAAAGTTCATCTATCAATGAGGCATAATGGTTCGCTGCTTAGTCCACACTGAAATCACTTCTGTACTTTTAAGAACGTAAGTTTGTACATATTGTAATCCGAACGAATGTTCTTTATGTGCTGGGTTAATATTTTATATTCATGTATAATGAGATCTTGCTCACATATAGAGAACGATAACTGATGATAAAAGAAAGACCTTGAGGGGCAAAACTCTCAAGGTCTTTACATTAGTCAATCACTAATCTTATCTTGCTATTTGCGATTACTTCATTTAAGTGTCTAAGAAAAGACGTATCCTTTCTAAAGAAATCAGTTACATTTTTCAAATTGATTGTAAATGGTGGTATTGGTCCGAAGCCCCCATAAAGACAATCCTCCAAACTCAATAAATCGAAACCGAAGTATCCCCCGGGACCGTTGATCGCTTCTCCTAAAGCACAAAAGAACGAAGTTACATCCACTACGTAAGTAGCATCAAAAGAGTAGACCTCATATCTTTTATCTTCTTGATTCAATTTAAATGATAGACGTGTGACTTCTAACCATCCTTCTTTTTGTATTTCTGTGAGAGTTGACCAAAGGTTCCTGGCTGCCGGACGCACCTCTCTCCACATCTCCCAGATTGCTAAGGCTTCTTTAGAGGCTTTTGTCAAAAATGTGCCGGTGAGTTCTAGCTCACTTTGCTGATTAATTTTCCCGCTTTTATGGAAGTATAAGGGGATATTCATGGAGAAATAGTAGTAACCCATTACATCTCTTTCTCCATCTAAAATACCTAAATGGATGTTGGTGATACTACATCTAGTTTTAATACATTGCGCTTTAAATGATGGATCTATTATGAATCCTTCTAATTTTAATTTGTACAGAGACAAATGTTCATCACTTATTTGGCATTCTCCTGAGAGTCCAATGATACCTTCGCATGTTCCCACTATCATCTCATTCTCATCATCTAATATTAAATACTTAGCCATTAAAACCTCCCAAGTCGATTTTATATCTTCAGAATACTTGTCCTAGAAATGATTTAGGTCATCAATTTAATTTCTCAAGAAGGGGAAGTATGACATCTTCCAATTCTCCAAGCGCCTCGTCTTGCATAGTATTATCTTATAATTCTTTCCAAATCATTCTTTAGTCATTGGTGGCTCAACCCAAAGAACATGGTTAAGGAGATATTCCCCTCTCCCCATGCTATTTAAGTACACTGGAGTATTCTCAAGTTAAGATTTCGAAGTCTCGTTTGAGGTTGATAGTAATAGTTTTTATCTTTATTAATTCATTTAATACGCGTTATTCTTTTATGAATACCCATGATTTTACTAAATAAAATAATTCATTATCAAATTGCCAAATCCATTGGGATTCATTAAGAATATTATTATGAGGTATGTAATCTGAGATAATTTTAGGTGTCACCCGTCCATTAATGACTAACCCACCTTGAATTAATTCGATTTGATTTTGAATACCTGCATCTAGCATTTGTGTTGGGGCATTTATCGCTTTAGTAAGTGGCAATGGGCTATTATTTATCGAACCCCATGCATATTGCTCTGAAGTAATTATTCCTATGCCTCCTTTCTCGAGTAAGTCCCATACTTGCGTAACATGCTTCTCAGCAAGTGTATCGCCTAGCTTTTTGGTTAGAACAATCAGTTCATCGTTTATAGAATGATCTATAATACTAGAAATAGGAAGTATTAACTGACTTGAAACTGTCGAGGAGATTACTAATGAATAGCTGAATTGAAAGTCTCTAACGGAACACAAGTCTGCAGTTAAAAGCCGATCTAGTAGTTCTTTGACTTCTTTAACATTCTCAACGAATGCTGGCGATTCTAATTGCGAAATTTCCTCTGGATAGTTGACGATATCTTTCGTGATAATATTAATTCTCCTACTAGGGTCCTCATTAATTTTCTTTAGTGCTTTTTCTATAGTCGAGACATCAATATCCAATAAATCGGTTGTCTTATAGTTTTCTAAAATATCGTGAATTGGAAGATCATACAGGTTTCCTGCACCAAAAATTAAGCTTCTATTAAAATTTTCATCAAAAAATTCTGATACTCCTATTATCTTTTTTAATTCGTTTTGATGAGAATTCCAGCTTGGTGGAAATTCAAAGTTGTTGATTTGGTTAAAGTATTTTTGTATACATTCAAGGACATTATCCATACTTATCGAATTCTCCTCTCGAAATATCACATAGTTGAAGGGAATGAATTGAAGATGTTTTTATAGAAAAAAACAAAATATAACAACTTATCCTACACGAATGCCAGTTGTTATACTTTGTTCTATAGCGGATTTCAGTAATAACTTTGAAAATTAAATGAGATGACATCCTTCAAATTTAACTAATTACATGCTTATGATTACAAGTTAAACATATTAAGTAGATCGCTTCTCATTTCCTCATGTTTTAAGTTATGCTCGTGTCCCTCTTCAATCGAAAACGAATCAGATGCTGCATTATGACTTGTGAAAGAACTGGAGTTCGTTTCAGGAGTATTCAAATCAAATACACCATTGGTCATATTGATAACACTATATTCACCGAAACTATTTTTCTTTAAAGCAATAAGGTACTCATGATCCTTTTGCATCTCCACATAACCTTCACGAGTGATCTTTTGCTTTCCATCTAAATTTTGAACATATGATATTGGTTCAATGACAGATAAAAATTCTTCATTAAGGTCTCCCTTAAGTACATTTTGCACTTTTAACTCTGTCTTGGTTGAGAAGTCTTCAACGGCACCTGATAAGTAGGTGGTAATATCATGCTCTCGATCATCAAAATCAGCAATAGGACTAGCAACGATAACCAATTCAGCAGAATCTACTAGACTATTTGCATTGTCATATGAAACATAACTTGCACTGACATCAATGATCCCGGCCTTGTAGCTATTAAATACAAAAAAATAATAAGCTGTAAGCAATCCTAGTACTATAGCTATAGCTGTAATCCATCTTTTTTTATTTAATGTTAACACCTATAAAACCTCCCAATTTTAATTGAATTAATTACCATACTTTCGTTTTAATTCACTCTTATCATAAGTCTGTGGTTCAAACATAGTCTCCGACTCATTGCTATAGTCTTTCATAATAGATTTAGATGCATTACTACCTGTTGTATGAGCCAAACCTAACGCGTGGCCAAATTCGTGTGCAGCAATATGTTTACGAAGATTAGGTGTATTCATATTGCGAGTCGATATATTATTATGATAAAACGATACCACTGAATAATCCCAATCATATAAATCAGGTGGAGTTAGAAAATTTTTGGGCCAAGAAACTGTATATGGCATTGCCTGTCCAAGAAGATCTGCAGTTTTAGAGGTGCCAACATAAACTTCATCAGTGCTGTTAGCGGTTTTATCGGTGGTTTTACCTATATTAACCTTGGATGATATACCGTTCCAACTCTGTCTACCCGCATCAATAGAACTGGTATATCCATATGTACTCACAGAAGAATCATACCATGCAGAATATCTTGCCTCATTACGTGACTTTTTAAATGTATCTGCGGATGCAAAACTTGAAAAAACAATGACAGAACTTAGAACAGTAAGAGCAACAGCTATTTTTTTTCTTTTCATTTTTTTATCCTTTCTGATATAAGCTAAATTTTGAAAACTAATGATTTATCAAGACGAGTTCCATATACGGTAACCTAGATGGAAAGACAAGTTCTTTTCTTTATTTAGGAAAAGAACTTGACTAGTAAAAAGCGAAATTTAATTAAAGCAGTTGATGGAAAGAATTCCCTCCCAACTTAGATAACAATCGTCGCAATGAGGTTGTTAACTAACTTAAGGATGTTTACAGTCACAGCCTTCATAATCGGAACTAACATAAAAACAATTAGTGGTTCCGGATGAATTCTTGCATCGGTCATAATTATGTACGTAACCGATTCCCCAAATATCACACCCGTCCTCACAAGTCCTGTTTTGATTACATTTCCCTACGTAAGTCCAACCACTTGGACATCCAGCCATTTAATTTCCTCCTTTAGAATAAGATAATCACTATCCCATCATTAATTGAATTACGATACATTATTGTAATTTAAAGTAATGTTTTCGGGATATTTCTATTGTAATTTAAATATAGATTTAGAAAATAAATAAGATCTAAAACTTTTAGACGTAAGTGTTTGCATTTTCAATGACTTTCAATTGTTTACCATTTAGAATGTATGCGACATTCGTTTTATAAATTGAAGGATCCGCGATAACTTCAGAAGCATTAATTAAAGTAATGTGATTTAACCTTTTTTGTTTCATTTTATAAAGCCACGGGGGTCCAATAAATATAACGATGGTGTTTTGAAAAGTTCCTTGTATCAACTTTTCTTCGATACTTTGAAAGTCTTGAGCTTTGTAATTTAAAAAAATGAAACTATAGGAAGTATTCTTACTTAAGCCAAGCTGAGAAAGGCATTTTAGCAATAGTGTTTTTTCAACGACTTTTAATTTGGAATTTATCAAGGCTAAAGACAGTATTAATATCATAAGAACAATAACGATTATCAGGATATTCATATGACTGGCCTCAGTTTCTTTAATTTGTTTAGATTATCCCAAATATCAAAAATTACAATACAAATACTGAATGCCAATAACAAATATATAGATTGGCTAGTGTCTCTTTGCGGATTTGATAACCATAGTTGAATTATTGAGAGAACGATAAAAGATATGTTCCGTACAATAGGGTTCTTATTTAAAAAACGCACTTTTCCAAAACAGTTACATGATTCTTCTCCTTTTTCGCGTTTTTTTCTGTAAGTTACGATTGTAAAAAACAAGAATAAACCAATTGTAATACCCTCTTTATACACATGTAGAACATGGAATGCATAAAATATGGCTAATAGAAATTCTAACGTGACTACAGCAGCAGCACTCAACTTAGCCATAGAAGGCGGAACAACATTATAACTCCTTATTTCGTAAGAAAAGTTAAACATATTTCTTGCTTTGAAATAAAAAGAGATGAGAAAAATAAAAGAAAAGAAGTAGTCTATAACAGTAGATGTTACTCCCATAATGGGACCTCCCGTAAACAGATTAAAGGTGAACACATCTATACATTTCGACTGGAACATCAAATCAGTCATAACTTATAGCATGGCAATAAGTATATATAGCTAGCCTGCCTTCAAGTTATTGAAGACTTGCTAGGGAATTGTACATAATCGTTGTTAACAAAGAGAATTAACGTATTATGAGTAATCAGCGTATGGAGGAATAGCTAAATTATAATAATCTGACCCACAAACGTAGCTTTTTATGATACTGCCTTCTTTGTCAATGCTGTATAACCAAGGGATCGTACCAGTCCGAAGATGAGTTTTCATTTCTTCTGAGTTAAACGGATAGACATGAAAACCTTTAAAAATGCTTCGTAAATGGTGAACATCTTTTTCTGGAGCGTCAATTAAAATAAGAACATTAGGGTCTTTATTTTCATTACTAAATTCAAGGAGTGACTCTAATGCGCTCTCACAAGATCTGCAGGATACACTTAATAGTATGATCATTAGATATTCATCTTTAATGTAGTCATATAGATAGGTCCCGTTCTCACGAATAAAAATATTCGGGAGTCGTTCTCCGGCTTGAAGTACTGAAGGTCTATACTCTATTTTTTTATATGGTGAATTCATGACTTTCCCTTCCCACGTCTCATTTTCTTTTCATATCTTTAAGATGTAGCCCCCACCACTTCTTGTTAATAAATATTCTGGTTTTTTAGGATTCTCTTCAATTTTTTTTCTTATTTTTTGTATGGTCATATAAACATTAGCTTCAGAACCGAAACCATTCCATACCGATTTTAAGAGTTCCGTTGTATAAACAACGCTGTTACATTGATTAATGAGAAATTGAAGAACCTGATACTCTCTAGAACTTAAGTAAATACATTCATCATTTTTTAATACAGCTTTTCGCTCAAAATCTAGGTGCAGTTTCGTGTCATAACTATCTCCGTTAGTCGATAACACATTTTTTTGCACAAGTACTCCTAGTTTTCCTAGAATACTAAATGACTTCTCTGTACAATTAGTCGAATCATAGTATAGATAAATATCCGCCATAGTCTTTAAATATAGGTTAATCAGATATTGTAGTTCATGTTCTTTCCTGACGACCGACCAATGAACAATTATTTTCTCAATTTCATCTAAATTTATTTTTTTTAACTCATGTTTATTACATATAGTAATAATAGAAGCTTCATTGAATAGGGAATGTACATATGTTAGGAAACTTAGATTATCCGTCCATAATAGAATTTTCATATAAGCTCCATTTCTCGGTTGTAAGTAATCCATCGTTTACTTTTTTCATTCCAATTGTAATTAAAGAACACCTGCGGTATTTTGCAGGCGTTCTTTTTTGATTTTTTATTATCTGCACTCGCAATCTTCAAAAGTACTAGTAACGTAGTAGCATTTCGTTGTTCCGCTTTGAGAGCAACGATCATAAGTATGCTTGTATTGGATTACAAATCCAGCATAAGCAGGATTGTCACATGAAGATGTACTACAAGAGTAGTCAGTACATGTTCCAACACGAGTCCAACCAGTAGGACATGCCATGAGATAACCTCCTCTCATTTAATCTGTTGTTGACATCCTAAATGTATAAGATTCAATTGTATAAATCTATAAATTTATCCTAAATTTGTTTTTGGTATTTTGAACATGTACCCTCCTCCTCTTTTAGTGATTAGTAATTTGGGGGATTTAGGGTTGATCTCGACCTTATTCCTAATTTTTTGAATAGTCATATATACATTCGCCTCGGAAGTCATTCCCGCCCAAACTCTTTTAATAATTTCTTCTGTATTAACAGGCTGCCCTTTATTCTGAAAAAGTAGATAAAAAAGGTTGAATTCTTTTTTAGTCATTTCAATTTCGGTGTTTCCTTTGATAGTAATTGATCTGTTTATGGTATTTATTTTTATCATCTCCTCACAGCAGAACGTAGTAGAAGTAAATTCATTAAAAACAGCGTTCCTTTTTTTCAATTGATAGCACTGTTTTCTGAATAGATTATGTAGTTCCTTGTCCCACTCATGATCAACAACAATTATGTTTATCCCGAGTTTTACTTTTGTTCTAACATATAAAAAATCAGTTGTTGTAAAACTGGGAGAATCTAGAACGATGCATCTGATGTAACTCTGATCAACACTAAGAAACGAATGAATATCTGAAACAATAATGAATTCTCCGGATTCCAAAAGTGCTGTGTTGATTTCTGGTGTATACATAACCGAATAGTCTTTCCATATCAGTGTTGACAAAGAGATTCCTCCTTTGGTTGTATTAGACGGATTTGTTCTGAAGCGACAAATCCTCTTAGAGGATAGATTTACACGGAACTTCGTTGTTTCATGTAGCTTGAAGGAATTAAAGTACTCCAGCTGAACATGTTTAAGAATAGATAAAAATCTGTAGGGCTAATGCTTATCAATTAGTTGACTAATTGTTACAAACCCCAAGCCCAAATTCAGGATTAAATATCTCTCATCTTTATCCTATTTATCAGCTTTCCTTCTACTATGTTGGAGAGTAAATAAGTGCCCTTCAGATCGCGACATAGCTTTCATATGTAAAATCCATCAGTATATAATAATTACCACATAATTCCTCAAAAAGTCTATATTTATGACAATATTGTACATTTTATTGAAATATTTAGAGTTTATTTATGTAAATATAATTACATTCTCTTTATAGTTAATATTAAAAACATAGGAGCGATGTAAGATGGAAAAGCCTGAATTTTTAAAAAAATATGATTTAGATATTCTCAAAATTGATGATTCTTTGCCGGACATGCCACTTTCGGAACACACAAATTTACATGACCTTATGGAAGATCATTTAATCCTTTTTTTGGCCAGTACTCATTGTGATTTATGTGAAAAAACATTAGAAATTATTGAAGAATATACAAAAGGTAATCAGGAACTGAATATTGTAGTTCTTCTAGACTCTGATCCAGCAGGTATTGAAGTTTTGATTAATCATTTTAAACACCGGGTCCAATTTTACTTGGTACCCCCTCATATCATGAATAAATATTTGAAAATGAGGTTTTTACCAGTGGGTTTCGCAGTAGATAGCAATATGAAGATCATAACGACGCATTCTGTTCAGGATATGAATTCATTCCAGGATTTAATAGAACCTTTGCGAAAACAATTATCGAGGTAACATTATGAAGTTCAATATACTTAACAAAGAAATTCATCGTAATTCTTGGCGATTATATTTAACAATTCTCATATTAGGATTGTTCACTGCGATATTATCTACGAGTCAGATACAAGCTACAAAACACTTAACTGACACATTAGTAAGTGATCAAATCAGCACACATCAAGTTACATTGTGGATGGGTCTTCTTTTTTCTGTATACATTGGAACAAATTTAGTGAAAGTTATAAATACGTACATGCAGGACAAAGTACGTATCCAAATGAGCTTTAATCTGGACACTATTTTTCTAAACAAAATTAATCCACAAACGATCACTAAAATTGAAACACCGAAATATCAAAATGAACTTAATATTGCTAAATATGGTTTTGACTCTATTTCCGGTTTAACGCTGTCCTTTTTACAGTTCATAAGTCTGTTATTCTCCATAACGTTTTATTTTGTCGTTTTATTTCAAAAGATTTGGTTTCTTCCGTTTGTTGTGTTGCTTCTCAATTTACCTAAACTGCTTAATGAATCTAAATTGGCGGTAAAAGAATACCAATTTGTCGAGCAAACAACAGAAGTCTCAAGAAAACGTTCAATACTTCAAGGTCTTCTCTTAACTCCGTTGGCTATTAAAGAGATACTCATATTTGCTGCTAAGCCTTTTATACTGAGTCATTGGGATAAATCCTATCGAGAAGAAAATATTCAAACTCTAAAATATAAAAAACATGAGTCCATTAAAAAACTTTTGCTGGGAATACAGTCTAACTTAGGATTGCTTTTAAATCAGTCGATTTTAATCTTCACATTAATAAACAAGACCATATCATTTGGTGATTATATTTCCCTTTTAGCAGCAATTACGATGATTGAAGCTTCCTTTTATGGAATTGCAAGTTATTACAGACAAATTAGACAATATAGTATAACAACTAAGAAATTAGTTGATTTTTTTGGAAATTATTCTAATATGAGTATAGAGAAGGAGAATAATATCTTTAATAACTCAAAAGACCTCCACATCAGGAACCTTAACTTTCAATATCCTAACCAAAACGTTAATACTCTGGAAGGAATCAATCTAAAAATTAAAACTGGAGAGAAACTCGCAATTGTGGGCAGTAATGGATCTGGAAAATCAACACTATCAAAAATAATTGCTGGATTACATGATATCGAAGAGCAAAAAGTATTTCTGGATGGGAAAGATATAAGATCTTTGAATTCAACGTCATATTTCTCTAAGTTTTCTATGGTGACTCAAGATTTTATGAAATACCCTTTTACATTAGGAGAGAATATATCTCTCTCTGATAAACCAAATATCGGAAAGATCACCGCTATACAAAAAACTTATTCTAATCTTATTCCTGATATTGATTTAAATACTGTACTAGGATATGAATACGAGGGGTCAAAACAACTTTCTGGTGGTCAGTGGCAAAAAGTAGCATTAGCTCGAGCATTATATAAAGATTGCGAATATTTGATTTTGGATGAAGCTACATCCGCATTGGACCCAGAATCAGAATTCAAATTTATTCATACGTTCATTCGGGAAGAAAGAAATAAAAATCTGATTTTTATCACACATCGATTAAATTTATGCAAACTTTTTGACCGAATAATTGTTATGGATAATGGGAGAATAGTAGAACATGGGACACATCATCAGCTTATGAATTTAAGAGGTAAATATTTTAGTTTATATCAGAGTCAAAAAATGGAGGAAGAAAACAATGGGCTTGTTCAAACAACTATTTAAGGATGCTCAACACGGTAGCGAAATATCAATTGAACCATTCCAACCCGGGGATGTTTTCCCTAACCAGGACTATACCGAGAATAGCATTGCGATTTTCCTATCATTAACTTGCCAAGATTGTATAGAGGTCATCACAGCCATCCAACAGGCTAGTATTGAGAAGCTGAATGGGCATCACAATTTGGCTCTTTACATCGTAGCTTCGGAAGAGGAAGTCAAGGAGCTTGATACTTACTATGATTCTAGATTTATTATTCATGCGATTTCTAAAAAGGAGCTCGTTCAAAAATATAGAGTTCCTAGTACACCATATTGTTATAAGAGAGATAACAACAATCAAGTCATCAGTTCGACGGAGTTTGACGATTTAAATTCATTTATGAAGACATTATTTGCTGATTATATGTAACCATTTCTACCTTACTTAGCGGGGATTTCTAAGAGGACATCATTTTTGCCCTCTTGGAACCCGTTTTCCATTTTTATTTATCATTTAAAAGGAGTGGCACTTTTCATGGTATCAAGAAAACAAAGCAAACGTAAAAAGTTTAACAAAAAAAAAGTGGCTATAATATCACTTTCAACACTTATTCTTCTTTGTGGTATAGGTTATCTGTTTAGAAAAGAACTATCTGTTTTTGCATTTAATGCAGTGTTGAAAAAAGATGTTAAGACGACATTAAACAAATCATATAAACCAGTCGGATATGAATCTCAGAGCCCAAAAATAGAGTTAAGTGAACCCTTCTCCTTATTACTTCTTGGTATCGACCAACGTGAAGGAGAACCTAGTAGATCAGATACCATTATTTATTCTGTAATTCGACCTAAAGATGATAAAATATTATTGCTCTCTATTCCAAGGGATTCCTATACCGATATCATAGGGAGGGACGTTACATCAAAGATAAACTCTGCATATGCTCATGGTGGAGCAAAAATGAGTATTGATACGGTCGAAAATCTTTTGAAAAACAAAGTGAATTACTACGCTGCAGTAAATTTTAACGGACTGAAAGATATTGTTGATGCAATAGGTGGAGTGAAACTTCCGATAACTGAAGTGATTGAAAATAAAAACCCAATTCATGAAAAATTAAGAGTAGAGCCCAATAAGCCCATCTATTATGGTGCAGACGCATTAAGTTATGTCCGATATCGTGAAGATTCTGATTTTAAGCGTACCGAACGCCAACGAATTTTTATTAGTTCCTTGATGGATAAAGCTTTAGAAATGAAAAATATTTCTAAGATTCCAGAATTAATTGATATTGCTGGTTCTAATTTCACTACGAATATGGATTCTGAATTTATTCTGAATTTAGCAGAAACGGTTTATTTGAAGGATTCAGCACCTGAAATTGAAAATTACATGTTACAAGGTAATGGCAAAATGAGAGGTACTACGTGGTATTATGATATTGATCCTGAAGATCTAGAGTATGCTCAAGATCTTATTACTAGCTGGCTTAGTAGCAATTCCAATGATGGAAATCTTCTTCATCCCAAAAATATGGATTAATTAATGGAATCTAAAAAGTCACAATTATAGCCAACAGTGATTTAATCGTATTTCCATATAAAAAAAACTAGTAGGATGTGAATACCCTACTAGTTTTTTTACGTTAGCAACATTGAGAATAGTGACTATCTGCCCAAAAGCAGTCAGTTGCTCCAGTACTATTGTTTCTACATCTGTGATATTCATGTCTGTACCAAGTATATTCCACAACTGGTATAGTACTACATACTTGATTAAGGTTACATGAATATTGATCGTTACATTGACTACTGTAGGTCCATCCCGTTGGACATCCTGCCATAAAATCACCTCCTATATAATATGTATTATATATCCAACAAATACAAAATAACATAAATTATACATAAAAGGTATCTAAATATTAGAGAGAGATCACTTAGCATTTTGTAAAGTAATCTCGGTTCAGGTATACCTTTGAGGTTTGTGATCAAGAAGTAACTCCCTCTTCCCAATCAAAAGTGACTCACAAATGCTTTCTTAAAGAATGATATTTTGTTTTAGCAGTATATTTGGAAGATTCATTAGATCTAAAAGCTACTTCAGATTATATGTATCTCAATTCAACCCTCTAACTGAAAACCCACCTTTAGAAACCGCGCCTATTTAAATTCAAAGATTGGTTGTAAATTTCTGTCCAAATCACCTTTATATATGAAGAGCGAATAAGCGGCCGCTAAATTCGAACTTACAATATACCTATTATGGAGGTTTTTCTATGACAGTCGCTCAACATATTCAGTATGCACACAACGGAAAATTAGTTCACGCTATCAAAGCAGATTTGGGTGCCATTGTACTTCGTAATATCGGAGCTACCGCTGTGGTCAACCAACCCAAATTTGGAGTCAACGGTACCTTCTTCAATCTTTCGAATGGACAATTAACCGGTATTGCCATGCAAAACGGTTCAAGAGTTCACACCAATGGACATCTCAATCAAGGACCATGTGGTACTGCGACAAAACGAGGAACGATGTATTGTTACAATGGTGGGAATGCTATTTCAACAGGGGTAGTTAATGCTTATACGGAAACTAGCTTGAGCAATATTAAATGGGCAATCGGTGGATACAGTCTGTTCCCTAATGTGTCTTATGCCAGTGCTTCTGCCTTTTATACTGCCATCAATGGAACTGGCGATGCAGACTCTTGCACCCCAGCTAAAGCAAACACTCAAAACGCTTACCGGTTCAGTCCTAGTATTAAGCGCCCGCGGACTGCAATTGGATGGGACGGCTCTAAAATCTGGTTGGCAGTGTTCGAGTCAGAAAATGCTTATGAAGTACGTCAATTCATGATCAACCGTGGATGTAATCTAGCTATTATGCTGGATGGTGGCGACTCTTCTCAAATGAAATATTCCGTAGTTCGCAACGGTAATCCTTCACCGGTCTCCTACGACCCAGGTAATAAGCAACGTCCTGTGTATACAATGGTCGCTGTAGAAGCAACCGATTGGGTTTAAGATTTGTTTATACAAAATGCAGTACCCTTATTGGGTACTGCATTTTAGTTTACTTTAATCTGTACCGGAAATAATCCACTTGTTATCCGTTTTTTCGAATATGAATAGCGCTTCGCCAGGTTCTTCCTTTGTATCGTATTTTATAGTTGTTCTAACTGTCCCAACATTCTCAGACCTAAAGTTTACCGATTCAAGCTGGATGCTTTCAATTTTCATCGGAGTTAATGTTTTCATATTATTGGGGTTAAACAGTTTCAAGTACTCTTCTTCGTTGCCTTCATTTCTATATTTCGTTGATAAATTTACAATCTTAATTAATTCTAATTCGTCACCCTCATGACCACTCTCATCAATATACACTTGTTGGTTTTCTTTGACTTGTTCATTTGCTTCTGTTTTATTAGTCTCTTGATCCGTGGAGAGATCTGAATCGGGTGCCTTGGCTTCGTCAGATCCACAACCCGCTATTAAAGCAACACTTAAGATAAGCGTACTTGCCAGCAAAAACTTTTTTACATACATCCCTTACTCCTCCTACTAAATTAATCTTCATTACAATAGACGCAAATAAATCCAATAAGTTACATTTAACTGTAAAGTTTCCCTATCCGTATCTTAACAACATAATTAAATAATTTAGAATATATTTTCATTGATCTAACAAAAGCCACAATAATAACTGGGACGTGTGGCTTTCCAGATCTAATACTTAGAAGGAGAACATTTTTCTCATAAACATGTAGGTCGGTAATACATGTGGAAGATTTATGTTGTAAGACCAAAAATGTTCGTATATAATAAAACAAAATTAAGTTCTATAAATATAGAACAAAATGGAGTTGAATTATTATGGAATACAGCATAGAAGTTGATTTTGCTCCAATCTATGAATGTGTGAGTAGCTTGACTGCTTTCATGAATAAGCAAAATCACAACGCACTAGAAGCTGGAAAGCTATGGGTTCGTGAAGTGCAGGATCGCTTTGCACCGGCTAAGATTCTGCAGATGCGTGACACCATGAAGGCTACTGACGGTTTCAACCTTGCTCCGTATATCTGGACTTGCCCGGGAGAGCGATCGGTGGCCGGATTCTTGAATTGGCTTGAAGATCTGTCCACTGGCCAGTTATATGATATTGCTGCAGGTTTGAAGTTATCTGTACCCTCTAACCTTCCGGAGCTTCGCAATCGGACAGCCGAAGCGCTGAGGGAATGGGATTCCGCGTACTTCCAGCACATTGATCCATCAATATTAAAGGGTCTTGCACAGGAAGCGGAAACCAGACGCTCACATTTAAACGGAACCAATAACCAAGAGATCTATGAGCAGGTTACAGAGGGCATGCGTTTATATCCCAATTCACATCTGAAAAAAGTGATACTCATCCCTCAGTATCACGCTCGGCCCTTTGTCACCTCCGTCATTTTTGACGAAGTGATTTTTACTCACTACTCTTGCGACATTCTTCCGCCTGCCCCGGGTCGCCCAGCGCATGGCTTGATGCGCCTAACAAGAGCATTATCGGATGAAACTAGGCTCTATATCCTTCGCTTGCTGGCAGATAGACATTTAACCTTTACCGAGATTGTCCGTGAGGTTAACCTGTCCAAAAGCACGATACATTACCACCTCATTGCCTTACGGGCAGCTGGTTTAGTGATCGTGCATGTGGATCATAAAAGTACTTCTTACAGCCTGCGTCGTGAGGCTCTGAATAAACTTTCAGGTGAGATTGCTACGTATATCGAAGACTGAAACAGAGGAGTATCGCTTTAACTCATACATACGGAGGAACTCTCATGTTTAAGCGAAGTTATTACGGTTTACTAGCTACGGTTTCCCTTAGTTCTTTCGGTGATGTATTCGGCCTCCTAGCTATGGAATGGCTCGTCTATGAAATAACAGCTTCAAAGCTAGCCATGGGGGCGATGGCGCTGTGTTATACCATTCCTGAAGTTAGTCTTAGGTTGCTTGGTTCCCCACTATCTGACCGGCTGCATCGGGGCCGGTTTATGGCTATGCTTGCTGCTGTGCGATTACTTGCTCTCTTGTTGCCACTGAGTCTGGGGCTCGCAGGTCAGCTACAACTGTGGCATCTATTTATAGCTGCAGTACTCAGCGGTGCATGTTCTGCTTTGTTTTTGCCGACAGCGATGGCTGTTGTACCTGAGGTAGCAAATGAACAAAAACTGATGCGTGCATTTGCTGTAATAGATGGCAGCCGTAATGCTGCTGCGCTTTTAGGGCCAGCTTTAGCTGGGGCTCTGACCTCTGCCACTGGAGCGTTACCGACGCTTGGAATCAACGCCGTGTGTTACACTGCGGCAATCATTACACTGCTCTATCTGCCAGCAATGCAGAAGCCTGTATCACCAGAAGAGTCCTTCTCACTCCAAGTTTATATTAAAGATATTCGACAGGGTTTTTCTTTTTATCGGAAGTTTCCAGCGATGCTTTTGATTATGGGTATGGTATCCATTAGTAATATGTCCTCTGTCGCTATCTGGACCATGATGATTCCTTTTGTCCGTGAGGTATTACATCGAGATGCCGCGGCGATGGGCACACTGACCACGGCTTCTGCATTTGGCACACTCGCCGGACTAGCAGTCATTTCATGGATAGGTGAGATAAAAAAACGACGAACTTTCATGTTGTGCAGCCTGGCTGCTACCGGTCTGTTTAATGCCTTACTGGGTCTATTTCCGAGCTACCCTTTTGCGCTTTTCGCCTTATGTGCTGCTGGAGCAGCCGGACCTTTCTTTGGTTCTCTTAGTTCATCCTTGCACGGTACACTTGTGCCTAGCTCCATACAAGGCAGAGTCAACTCCATCCGATTCCTCATTGGTGGTGGTTTACAGCCTATCGGTGCTTTTGCAGGTGCAGCGATTGCAGAAGTGTATGGTTTGCCTTTTCTATTCTTGTCA
Organism: Paenibacillus sp. FSL K6-2862; assembly: GCF_038005125.1. Taxonomy (NCBI): domain Bacteria; kingdom Bacillati; phylum Bacillota; class Bacilli; order Caryophanales; family Paenibacillaceae; genus Paenibacillus; species Paenibacillus sp. FSL K6-2862. The sequence goes on along the minus strand of NZ_JBBOSN010000002.1, from coordinate 287,920 downwards.
TTGGGACTTTTGCCAATTCTATGTTCTGCAGCTGCAGCATTCCTCCCAAACCTGAAGAATTTAGATGGAGACTTATCTAATCTGCGAACTAAGTTGCAGCCCGATTCGTATAACAAAGGGTTAATAATCAAATAAACTAAGGGAAGTGCATCATAAGGACAGTATTCTGGTTACCGATTAAACAAAAAAGATCTCTTCATTGAAGGGATCTTTTGGTTTTAAATCTTTGACTTGTTTTCGTCGGCAGCTTACTCAATCTCAGCGCTCTTGCCGCTGTCTACCCAAGCGTCAACTACTGAAACCTTGAACTTGAACTGTTTACCAATTCGTCGGTACGGAATGGCGTCTTTCTTAATCCAATTCCGGATGCTGTCCTTGCTAACGCCCAAATGTTCGGCAATTTCTTCAAGGCTGGACCACTTTTCAGGTACGTGAGTCACTTTGTTTTCCCTCCCAGTATCGCCTTTCGAATAAGACTTAATCATTATAACATTTAAAATGTTCTATTTATATCTAGTATGAATTGGTACGAATTGTTTCCATTCTGGGTTGGCTTCCTGTCAGCCCCTTGCCCTGAAGTAACTCTTGGCATAACGAGTTTCTGCACAGGATGTGCAGCCGAGAATTCCGAGTTTAAGACATTCTATTTTATAATGATTTATTTATCTGCAAGGAAGACACTAGTGTAGGTATCCCTAGTAGCCTTGGAGAGTTCATCTCTAGTTTCACATATAGTCAATTCGATCTTTTGGTCTCTCGTATCCTCACTAGTTTTAGAGTCCAGCAAATCACGTAACTCAATGTGAAGGTAGTGTTTCGCTGATCTACTCCATTTATAATAATTTCTGTATTCATTTAGCACAGGAATCAAGTATAGAATTAGCCATACTGAAGTTAGATCAACTAATTAAATTGTTGGATGAACTCTGTAAAGTCTGATGCGATATAAATACCCTGAGGATCGGCAGAACGTATTGTTTCTACATAAATAATACTAGGATGAGGCAAGTTGCTGAAATTAAAGCAAAACAGGTTACCCTCCTCATCTATGGCAAGAGGAAAATGATTAAGAGGAAGACAGTTCTTTTGCTCATTATATACATCCAATATATCAAAATCATCAAATGCGATGAAAGTTAAGAAGGAAGAAAACATAACTTTCTTTTTATTGACATTCAACGTCCGTTGTACAGGCTCTGCACCGTGATATTTTTGAATAAAATTAATGTACTCCGAAGGAAACTGTATACACCATTTTTTTACTACTAACCTTACTACACGCATATCAACAGGAGAATACTCCGCGCTCCAGGTATTATTATCGACCATATGCTCTACTCCCTATTTATATTTTAAACTAAACAATCGAATCACTGCTTATGGAGGAAAGAAATACAAGAACTTATCGTTGTTTAAAGGGGTGTGGGATTCATGCTTTTGATCAAGTCTTATTATTCTACGATAAACTTAATTCCATTAGAAACCTTGGAGAGGGATCATAAAATAAGCTTTATACGATCTTAAAAACAAAAGTATTCACTCCAGTTCAGCCCTTCCCAAATCAGGCCGATCTAGTATTACCATAAAATTTCTGGATGTCCTTAGGCTCATTCATTCTGTTCATACATAATAAGCCGCATACTCCGAATGAGAGCAGCGGCTTTGCTTATGTATGGGCTTCATTGTTGGGAGTTGAAAGTGAATGAAAAAAAAAACTGATTTTATAATTCAAGAGCCACCGCCAGTGCTATACGTCACTTGGCGATGTACTGGAGGAATTACGCATGTTTGGAAGAACGATTCAGGGAATTTATCTCGCTGAGCTATTTCAGTATATATTTGGTCAAGGTGTTATCGAAGAACTCGTTCGTGAGATAAAGCTCACCGTTTCCGGCATAAATATACATGTGCCCGGCCTTTTGATCGAGCCACAGCGTAGAGAGATGGTATTTGATCTGCAAATTTCCCGGGTCAAGCACGTAGAAATCTTCCCTGGCCCAATCTCCCTCAAACAGGTTCTCATCAATTATAGGTGGACGCTCCTGCCACTGATACTGCTTCTCTACGGTAATCTCGCCTGAAGGCGTCATATGGTAAATCCAGTTCTTATCGCCAATCTCGCCAATCTGCTGCTTACCGAGGAGCTGATTGTCCTTGCTATACAGCCTATATACGTTGTCGTTCCGAACCAAATAGTTGTTGCCCGTAATATCAATCTGATCATTCACATTTAGAGTACGCACCCACTTCTTCTTGCCTTTATTATCGTAGCTAATGACCAGCTTACCATTTTTACTGCTTAAATAAACGATAAAGGATCCACCTTTGAATGACTTCACCTCGAAATATGGATTTTTCATCGATTTGGGAGCTGTATAGGTGACTAACGGTGTTTTCAGTGCACTCAGGCTCCGGTAAACACTTATGCTGCCTTGCTCAGGCAATTCATGCGTCACATAGCCGTTTGGAAGTACCTCTAATATTCCTGAAGTCCATTTGTTGGTTAAGTTTAGCTTTCGTATCTGTTTCCCGCCCTGGTTGTATTCGGTGAAGGTAATGGAAGTTGGTTTGTGGGGGACGTAGGAACGAATGACAATGTTACCGCTGTCGAACACCAACGGCGTATACGAATCGGTTATATGTTTTGTCCATTTCAATTTCCCCTTCGGATCGACAACGGAGAAATCATAGGCGATAGCGCCTTTCATTTTGTAAAAATAACTATAGCCATTACTAGCAGAATAAAACTTCGAGGGAGTAAAAGATTTGTCGTTGGCAATGTCAGAGAAATCGTACACCCAACTCGTAGAACCATTGTTGCGATCGATCGACGCGTAAACCTTATCGCTGTTTTTGGTCTGGGAGGCCGAAAGCTTCACTTTCTTGCTCAGTTGAATAAACATCCGTTCCTTGTTTTGCAAGCTATCGAGCGTGTTCCAAAAAGTATAACCTTCTGGTAGCGTATAGCTCCATTCCGGCTCTGGTAGTTGTTCGATGGTTTTGCTTGCTGCTGCCGAGCGATCTGGAGCAAGCACCTGTGTTACAAAGCGTTAGCGCGGCGATGATAAACTTGAAACGTTTTGAATCCATGCTTATATCCCTCTTTTTATATGTAATGGTGTTGCAATTTCCCCCTATTATATTTTCGCTGAGAGAAAGAAGACGAGGAAAGTAGTGGGAAAAATTCCGTCGACATGTGGCGAGGAACGGCTAAAGTGTGCGGACGTTAACCAATCAGGTTACTGAACCTATATCAACTGTGAAGAGATCCTTCAGAATGTAGAAGGACTTTTATCACCGTGTTCCCCATATTCTTTTTACAGACTGCATTTTATCATCCTATCTGAGTTCTTCTAAAAATCATTAAAGAAAAATATATAATAAACGCAATAACTGCTACAATTGCTAATCCTTTGTTACCTATCTTCACTAGTTACACTCTCTCCTTATCCAAATTAACAACCCCATTTAAATGCGTATAACAAAAAAATGAATGCAGTGTATGCATATTAACTTTCATCTTTAAAATGAAAATGTTCATGAAAAATCGCATCCATGCCAACTAATGTACCGCTCTTTTCATGGATATATCCGAAGTTATGATTAAGTGGCAGTTGAAGCAATTGATAATTGTGATCTCTTGGTAAAGCATTGATTTCATTCACAGCTACATCACGAGCAGTGTAGATACCTATGGGAAAGAAATTAGGGAACTTAATTGTTTCATCAACAACGAAAATCCCCCAAACATAGTCATTTTGCACATCATTCACCTTTATTCTAAAATTAATTAATCAGAGTTGGCCATGGATTATTGGATAAAGTAAACAATTCTTACCGCTTCTCTTATGTATCGAACCCCGTTAATCCTTTTTGTTTTGGAAATATTTACATGTTTATTAATATCTACAGCAATGGTTCCATGCTTGGTGTGTCAAGACTACACTAACGCCGCTTAACAGTTCTTAATCCATTGAACAGGCTCTTTATCTCTGAAGTAAATACTTCCAACTTGGACACTTTTCATCTTACTAATGATAATGATCCATGAAGATTGACTAAGAAAAGAAAAAATTGATTGATAGTGAAATACATAGTACAGCCAATATTAAGAAAGCTATTGCTAAGAGACGCTCATTGCGCCAACTCCGTATCGCTTGGGCGATATTCAAAATTGAAATCGAAAGCATGGAAACACCCATATTCATTTTAAAGAGATTGATAACAAGAGCAACCATTACCAAAAACCAGATAACTAAAAACCATTTTGGATGATCTCGCCAAATCTTTTTGATTAAGATACACCCCTTTCAGTTTAATTTGGTGGGTACAAATCAATCTAAATAACAACTATGTAATAAACGTAACTTTTTTCCACTATATCGTCCAACTAGTACTATTGGAGAATAAAGATTTTGAAAGCAGTCTTACTATCGACTATTCTCTCCAAAAAACCTTCTTCATGGCTATCTTGAAATCTTTGGGGTAGTACTTTATCATCGTTGCAAAGTTAAAAGCTATAGATGCTCCTAATAGCAAAGTGGCAACACTGTCTCCATAAAAAATAAGATTAAGAACGAGCATTACAAGTGATCCCACCCCTACAGAGAAAGACACCATAAAATGCCTATCCATAGTAACGCTTCCTCCTTTAAACCCTGTACAAACAATTGTTATGATAGTGAATACAAAATTTTAATAAAAACAGGATTATGTAATTTCATTAGATCTTAGTTGTCATTTAAGTCACGGTCATAGGCCCCAGCCAAAGTAACTCCTACAATTTGTACTTGTTCACAATCCTTAAATTCCGCTTGTGAGTCAATAAGGCCTGAGACGACATGAACTGCTCTTTCTGTGAGTTCATCCTTACTTAATATTTCATTTGAACCAATACGAACATTTCTATTGATATAATCATCGTGATTATCCTGGCGAGTATATATGTTTACCACAACATGATACGAAAACCTCTGATTATTACTGAACTTTTTCACGATATCTGTCATTGGGGAATATTTCATTGTTTCCTCCTTAAATTACATGCGCTGTTTGTACTATTTCCTATATAGAGCGATTTCTCGATCTATTTCATCTAATTTTGTTCATTTAGTTGATCCTTATCATATCTGTATACAACAATCGCTGTTTATTCGGCAATTCAAAGTCATGATGAAAATGCCCAAAGTACCACTTTTTGTAATCTAATTTCTGCTCCATTTCCTCGAAGTATGAATGCATTTCATCCGCCTCCATGTGGATGTTACGTTGAGCTTTAATATACTCTAATGCTTTGGTCGAACAGGTATGGGTGATCATGTAATCTACTTTCCAATCAGCCTTCTCTAGATTGCTCAAACCTTCTATGTATTCCTCTGGTGAAGGCATTTCACGACGCCACCAGGACTTCCCTTCTTTTCGGTATTCCTTATCATGAGAAGCTGCGCCACCAAATGTAAAAAACGATTGGCCATCAATGTTATATACTTGTCCTCGCATCAAATGGATAACGCTATTGTTTATCCTATGTATCTTTCCACCATTCCAAATCTCAACGGGGTACTGTTCAATCAAATCGAAGTTCTCATGATTTCCATCTACAAATAGAGTGGTGAACGACTTGGTTTTGTCCAGCCACTTAAGCCAATATCGATCCTCATTACTACCATCCCATATCAATCCAAAGTCTCCAGCAATGATGACGTAATCTTCTTTGGTCAGGTGTTTTTGTTCTGGAAAGTTTCTTCTATTTAGCCGTTTATTAACGCTCGTTGTTCCATGAATATCTCCCGTAATATAAATCATGCACTCACTCCGATGAATTTAAGTCTATAAGTTATCCATTGTTATCATTATAAAGGTAAAATTTCACAACGTCATTATTTGATTACACAAAAGGCAACAACTTTGCAATGACACCAATCATCATAAATACAACACCTGTACTTATAGCGATAGCAGTGTTAGATTGTGTATTCTCTATATCGCTTTTGAAACCTGGAAGACGTTTTAATAAACGTGACAATGGAGAATTTGGTTTTTTGTAATCGTACAATGTGAGAGCAATGAGTAAGGCACCCAATATAATCATGGTCATTTTGTCCTCTCCTTTCCTAAGTTAATACGTTTTTATACGCCAAAAAGTTCCATTTATTAGAAGTTATTTCGAACTCTACTATCAGTGTTTATGATTTAGTGGATTTCTTCTTTTTGAAACCCTAAACAGTCCGTTACCCCTTCATTTACTTCCCCGATCGTTCCTCCGTTGGAAGCAATAAAGTGGCATCTGGATTGTAAATTATGATTGATCTAAAAGCCACAATGGGCAGCTCGCGCAAAAACTCCTTTATACTTTTCAATTAATCCCCCGCTAGCATGGCTGAATTAGTAAAAAAACTATATAGTATTTTAGAAAAATTTGTCTTCGTTTATGTTTGTATTATGAAATTATCCAGTAGGAGGGTTGCCATTTTAATTGGTGAAAGCCTTATATTCCAACTGACATGGCCTATCAGTATAACAATAAGGAAAGATGCTGACCCATTAGTCTTATTCTTCTCTTTCACGTTTATTTGAATCTAATTCGAGCTTTTATGCCGATATTTATATTATCCTACCCATCTCTGCATAGATAATTTGGCTTATCTGCTTTGGTTATTTCACAATTTTGTTGAGGGAAGTAGTTCGAGTAGCCTTTTGAGTTACAATTAAAAGCTGTCTATAAGGAATGGATAGAATTTCATTTAATTTTCTAATTATAATTCAATTATAATACTGTAGTAATTAGAGCTCTCAAAAGTTAACTAGGGCTATAGGGTGGATTATAATTATCTCGTTACGAGGAATAAATGGCTGCAATAGAATTCTCTTCAGCTATACGCGATGAATGATTTCATGTTACCCAATTGCAAAGATACCTTTATGCGTTGTGGTGGATTTCAATTATATAGGTTGGCTGATTGAACCATAGAAACTCTCGGAGTTATTTTGTGCTACGACAAACGTATCTCGAGTTTGATCTTAACATCATAAGTTATCGGGACTTCACTAAATCTCTTATCCCAATCAGGTTTGAATTTTCTCCATACTTTTGGGTGTTTAATACGCAGTTGTTCGCCAAAATCGCCAACATCAACTTTGTATTTATGTTGTATTTTATCTAGAAACTGTTTCACCTGCTGTTCTGCGATTTTTTTAAATTCGTCCTCTAATTCAGAAAGGTACTCCTCAGTACCTTTTACTTCGGGTACGGTCCAATCTTCCATCAACCAGCCTTTTGAATCCACTTTGACATGAAACGAGATATCGTCTCCTCGGATGGTAGGGATAATTTTACCTTTGGTATTGGTATGTTTAATCTCATACGTAATAGTTCTTCCCAATTGCTTTCTATCTGTTTTTAATACACCCCCTCTTGGCTTTTTCTGAAGCCAGGATAGTTCTTCAAGATCTGTTTGGCTTAAAGTCCAATAAGACGTTTTGTCTTCGCGTGAAAGATCCCGGCACCTGAGAATCTATGTTCTCCTTTAAATGAAAGGACATTCTGAAGAAGGAAGCTTTGACCAGACTCCTCTCGAGTTTTCACCTCGGCCGCCACCATGTTTCCGCTAGAGGAGCTTCTTCCTGCCTCGCACTGCCACTACCTTGTCCTAACCCTTCCATCGTATTTTTGGTCGGACGTTTAGATTCACCTGTGAAGTTTACGTATTTTAGCGGATTATTCTCCACATACGTATAATGGTTCAGACTTAGTGGATTTGTAAATTCTCCCTCGAACGAATCTCGCTGATAAAGCGTCCAACACTCGGATCATACCAGCGAGCCCGCAAAAACGTGTAGTCCAGCTTAGTTTTGTAACTCGGAATGTTTTCGGGTTTGATTTTATCGTTTTTATAATATGTTTTAAAATATCGAATAAAGTTATACAGTAACCCAAATAAACCTTATAAAGAACGCGGAGATAAAAGAAAAAAAGATTGTATACATTGCTACGTATTGTTCCCTCCTATTTAGAACATACAAAGCGACTATAAACGGTAGAAGTGTTAATAAAAGATACATGATGGTATGTAGCTTTGGCGGTCCCTCAAAAACAATGAATCCCTCTCCAGTAGTTAACAGAAGAGTAATGAAAAAATTAAAAAACACTAATCCACCGCAAATACCCAATATAGCAGCACCAATAAGTAAAACAATCCGAAAAATGATATTCAACTCCTTTCTATATTAAAAATCGGATTATTTTATAGAAAAATTAATGAATTATTCGAGAATGAAACTAAAATGCCGTTTCCCTTTAAGATAAAGGTCGTACCCTTAAGCTGTCTTTATGTATGGATTACAATTCGCTTTTGGGCAATTTAAATCGTTCTAAATTAGTGTAAGGATTCGAAATATTATCTCCAACCTCAATAATTGTCTCTAGAATTTCATTCAGAATTGCTATGTCGTCAATATCATCTTCTTTTACAGACTCTTAATTCTTATATAACAATCCTTTAAACCAAGATTAACAACTATAGAGAGTATAATGTCTACATCTTCATAAGACTTCGTATTCCATAACCTGCTCAGTGTGAAATCTACATCGTTTCTTGTTTTGTCCTCTATCAACTCATAAGTCATCAATTGTCGATCTGTCAATTCGGTGAGGATCAACAAAAATTCCTCTTTATCCATACGCTTACTTTTAAAATCTAATAGCACATTTCTAAATAAAGATAATAATACTTCTGTAGTTAATCTATCAGGTAATTTCTTAATATCTTTAATATTCATTTAATCCAATCTCCTCTTAAAAGGTTTTTATTGAAATGATTCACTATGTTTCCCATCAGCATTTTCTCATTTCTCAACTTTATGAAAATTTTATTGGAGACTCGGGCCAAGGACTAGTTTGTTTTGTTCATTAATATTCTTTACATCCCTTGAACGTTAAAAAATTCTGTGATCAGAATAAATGTTTTATTATAACCGATTTGTAAATTCATGTTTGCGAATCGAAGATTTGCACATGTATTGCTGATATTTAATGCTAAAGTTGTATATTAATAATAATACTATAATGGTAAAATAATCCTTTGTGTTGTTGGTATTATACTATCCATATTGGGAGAGAAACAATTGAAACTATTGAATTCAAACAAAACTTCTTTAGAAAAAGGAATTCGTTACATCGCACCTGTGACCGTAATGCTGCTGGCTCTTTTGGGAGGATGTGATGCTCCTCCAGCCACAAATGTATCGGAAACAAACAATATAACGAGTGAGCAGGCGGATGATATCCATTTGTTTTCTGATGACCGTAAAGTTAGTGTCACTGTACCGGCAGATTGGACGACTTTTTCCAGTGACAAAATCCCTGCTCTCTTGAGCGTCGTAAATAAGCAAGGGGATTATAATTTTGTCGTACAACGCAACAGCCAAGTTGATATGGTTTCTGAGATCACTTTGAAAGAGTATGCGTTAGTTGCCCCAAACGGCATCTCTTTTGGTAATGAGGTTATGCTAGACGCTAAAGATTCAAATACGACAACTACCATAGACTCAGAAGAATCCTATATGAGCGAAGGATCAATGAATTACGATGGTATGGCTACCAATTACATAAGTGCTTCATTCAAAAAAGAAGATCATTATTATCGTGCCCTTTTAATCATCCAACATGAGTTAACCGAAGAGGATCGGGTTCTGTTCCAACAATTAGCCTCTTCCCTCCATGTCGTCGATAATCAATTGAAATCAGATCGTATCGCTTCTCATTCATCGACCCAAGTGGTAAAAGATATTGATAAAGAAGTTGAATTACAGATTCCCTCCAGTTGGATTACAAAATTCAAACAAAATAAAGAAACAAACATTAAAGCGGCAGATCCGACAGGTAATGAACTTGTAACACTAACCAGATATAGAAAATCAGATTTCGGTGACTCATCTCCCCCTCTTGATTTTATGGCAGATGCCCATATCGAATATATATCGAAAAATTTCAAAGATGTTAAGCAATTGAATTCAAATGAGGAAGAAATAGACGGTAGAAACGTGATTCAGTACGAATTTGTGGCCACAGTTGGGAAAAGCAATCTAGGTTTTCTGGTTTCCGTTTTCGATTACCCTGAAAACTTTACAATTATTGAATTTATTGCTCCCGCCAGCACTTTTGAACAAACCAAAGAGGCTTACCGAAATCATATCAAAAGTTATCACGAGAACCCTTAAATGTCTGATTAATTTACCTGAACTAGCATATAAGCTAAAATACCAAACAATTATTGTGAAAATACATACGTTGTCTGAGGAGCGTTGTAGTTTGATATCCACCAATAAAATCATACAAGTTACCTTAGTCACTGGCATCATTGTGGCAATTGCAGGTTGTACCACCAGCAACACCAATGTGGAGAACTCATTTATTGAAAACAAAGAGCTTGAAATTCCAATGCAAGAAACCAATCCGAATCGTCAAACCATCTACTCCAAACAAAAGGAAGTTCAAGTCACGCTTCCTAGTGAATGGAAAACAGGGGATGAACCTAATTCAATCTCACTCGTTCATGCAGTTTCATCAGATGGGAGTAAAACCTTAAATATGAGTCGATATAAACGCAGTGATCTAGCTTCAAAAATAAACCTTACAGATTATATTGGAATACAACAAGAAATTAAAAATACTAGTACCGATTCACCTAAGAAAAAGGAACGATTGCTCCGGACAAGTGAAGTAACCATTGATGGATACACTTCTTATGTAAAAGAAACAGAAATGGATTACGATTCAAGTCAAATCGGATACATCACTGCTTACTTCGAAAGCAAACACCACTTTTACACTATTTCATTAGAATCGAATGGTGGGCTGACGGAAGAGGATCGGATTCTCTTTGAAGAAACTGCAAAGCATGTTCGTATATATCATGATGAACCAACAGATACTCTTACAGTTGAATCTACATTGGAACTGATAGATCATTCACTGAATGAATCTGCTTCCCAAATCAGTCTCCCATCCAGTTGGACAGTTGATCCACAATATTCGAAAGAGCAGGAATTCAAATTTTCCGGTTTTCTCAATACCTTCGATAACGAATCTGTAATGATTGCTCGCTATCCCAAATCTTTTGGAACAACATTAACTAAATTTTATTCTTCTATGGTTAAGAGCAGTATAGAGCCTTACAGCTTAAAACCTCTTCCTGCTCCTGCCTCTGTAGAGATCAATGGTTTTAAAGGGTTTCAGCTGGAAAACTATTCGGAAGTTACCAAGCTGAAAATTGGAGAACTATACACATTCTTGGATACTCCAAAGGATTTCGTAATTATCATTTTCACTTCGAAAGCCAGCCGTTTTGAGCGAGTGAAGCCTGATTACATAAAGTACACACAGACTTATCGAGAAATGCCATTAAAATAAAAACAGAGATCTGCCTGATTTAGGCCAGATCTCTGTTTGTTTAATCACTATATAGACCTTAACCTAGCAACAAGCCACTTGAGGAGGGTGATATCCTAACGATCGACACAGTCGCTGAGCTCGATGGTTGGCTTGGTGATTCTACCTGGGACTATGCGGTCGGTCAGATCTCACCAACGGCAGAGAAGTTGATGCGAGTCACGAAGGAATGTCTTGACCTCGGGATCGTTCAGGCGCAGCCCGGCAATCGGCTCGGCGATGTGACGAGCACGATTCACCGGTATGCGGAATCACACGTTTCGGCGTCGTGCGCGACCTTCTCGCTCACGATAGACCAAAAAACGGTAAGCTAATCATACATACATAGAACAATCCGGTTGTCAAAATACTGTCAATCCCACCCTCAGTTTACGGTTCAGCGATAATCAGGATGGTGTACAAGATAGCTCCTATTGCTGCGGTAAATACCAAGATAAATCGTCCTAGTTGTTGTAATCCTGGGTTAGTACTATTCAAATAATGTACCTACCTTTTTTATTTAGTTGAGATTCGATATGAATGAAATTTCAACGTTATTGGGCTATCCTGCCTGTTAGTTAACAAAGAAAAGTTAAAGGTCTGGTAGACTTTCAGTCTTATTATTAATGAATTAGTATTTTTCAGTAACCTAACGGGGTTCAGATTATGAAGTATACTTATGGATTAGTTGACAGAGCGCTTGCTTTGCATCACCATGAAACAACCCACCATGATAGCAAATCAGCTGTTCAATGTCATATTCGGACACTCGCTGTATGGAACGGACTGCTTCTTCAAGATCCAGTGTGTATTGGGGATTGGCTATCGCGAGCTCGCTATTCTCAATAACCACAGCATCTGCTGCGATTAATGTTTTGCTTGCGGAAATATACAATGAAATATGACCTGGCATATGACCAGGTGTATGGATAACCTCTATCCCACCACACCAAGGTAGCCATTCCTTATGAGATACTGACTGATCAACGGCAATTGGCTCAAATGACTGTAAGAAGTCAATAAATTGTTCTGCAAAGGGCTTTTCTTCCTCCGGTAATGCACTAAACGTTGATTCTGCCTGTTCAAGTCGCAATGACTTTTTATTTCCTTCAATGTACGGCACTTCGAGCTCGTGGGCAACAATCTTGATGTGTGGATATGTGCGCTTCAGAGCAGCAAGCGAACCAATGTGGTCCATATCGTGATGCGTAACAATCAGTTTAGTTATTGAACTGAGAGTAAGGTTGTGCTGGCTTACCTCTTTGTCAAGGAGATGTATAAAATCAGGATAACCACAGTCGATGAGAATCATATCAATCTCATCTTGAAGAATAACTGGGGTAAAGACCTGTTGTTGACCATTTTGCTCAATTTTGATCTCGATTAGATGAAGACTAGCCATATGTATACCTCCTACTTAAACAACCATTGGTTTAAAATATTTTAAATCACTTGTTACATTCAGAAAAGATTATGGTGTGAACTAATGTTGAAAAATTCACGGACGATAATGATAGATGCATACCGCAAGACGGTAGAAGTTCTTGTTCTTGCCTCGGGGACGACGAACTTGTGACGTACGCTCCTTCAATAAGCACGAATACAACAACATGAGCATTCTATATTATTTGCCCAACCTTTTGCACCGATTCTAATATGTCTTCTCTTTTTTCTATCACTTGTACATGTACTCGGTTTGTCATGTCTAATATATATTAGCGACTTAATTTCACTACCCTGTCTATTAGCATATGGTTCTAATGTATAAATTTCATATAAACTATTTAGAACGTATAAAATAAATAGATGGACTTCACAGCAATTTTAGTCAATTAAGTTCTCAAAGTTTTGTAAGTGCTATTCTAAAACCAAGATCATCTATTTTGAAATCGGGCATGCTTTTCCGTCTACTCGTAGAACCACAGTTGTTCTTCATTTCTGCCCAGCTCCCTCCTCGGAAAACTCTATAATTCCCATATCGCTCCGGATCATATAGGTCCCAGCACCATTCCCAAACGTTTCCGATCATATCGAATATCCCCCATGGATTAGGTAGTAGTTGTCCTACTTCATGAACTGATCCATTAGAGTTCTTTTGATACCATGCAATTTGATCAATTTTTGCATAACGATATCCCATGGTTCCTGCTTTGCACGTATATTGCCACTCAGCGTCAGTTAGTAATCGAAAGCCATTCGCTGTTTTGTTATATGTTGTCTTCTCACTTTCATTCGTGATTGTATAGCATTCAGTCCTACCAAGCATTCTAGATAATTTATTACAAAAAATAATTGAATCTATCCATGAAACTTCCGTCATAGGCAAGTGATCTACACTCATCTTTACTTCTTCATGCATGACTGAATGATACAACTGCTGTGTTACCGGATACTTCATTACATGGAAAGGTTCGATCATTTCAGTCCATGTAATCGCCTTCTTAACACTTCCAGGGTTCGATAAAGTGTAATCAGAACTAAGCCATTTGTCCATATTGATATAATCACGTAATTCAATAGTTCCTCCCTTTATGGACACCATCAAATGAATTAATTCTTTTACAAATCGCTCTCTGTCATTTTCATACTTTGGAATTTTCACATTTCCCACCTCTCCATATCTTGTAGACGTACTTAATTAGCTGATGAACTCCCACTCTTGGCTCATCTTTAAGTCCCTCCAGAAAGATGATTTTGTATCTGCTTTACATAAACATTCTCCTATGCTACTTCACTATCCTGCTCAATTAGGAGCATTAACTTGATTCATCATGCCCATCATTGAATGGGATTGTAATTCAGATTAGGATCGCAAAGATATTCCTCATTTTAATTTGATTACAGAATTAGAGTGCATCTACTATCTCAACTAAGTTCATTTTTAATAATGAACAAAAAAAGACTGAAAAGGATATTTACATCCTCGCAGTCCCTCACATTTGTACTTCACTTGATTTTTTGTACTCATAAGGTGTTTTCCCCATTACTTCCTTAAATGCTTTTCTAAAGGACTTCACGTTAGGGAACCCAGTTTCATACGAAATCTCCGTAAGCGATTTATTCGTTGAATCCAGCAATTCGATTGCCATTTCCAGGCAAAGGATCTGCTTGTACTCTGTAAATGTTTGTCCTGTGTACTCATGAAACATCCGGGACAGATAAGCTTCAGAATAACCGCATACTCGGGCTGTTTCAGCCAAACTGATATTTTCCGTATAGTGCTCTTTTATATAATCCAAAATGGTCTGAATTCTTTGCTGTCTCGCACTGTTAGTCGCAGATGGGCTCTGAGCAACTTGGCCAAAATGGTGCACCAGTCTATATTTCAATTCGATGACCCTGCTCTGTGCAAGAATATAGTCGTAGGTACCTGTAGATACGTGCAGATTGTATATTTCCATCAGTAAGTTTCTGAGATTAGACAGGATCTCCTCATCCATACGTTCCTCCGATGTGTTCAACTGGATGACGACCTGTTCATTAGCAAAAAAGGATTCCGTAAAGTGTAGTACAAGAACACGATTCTCTGTCAGGCTTTGAGTCGAGTGAGGAATATTAGTATTGATAAACAGCAAATCTTGGTCCATCAGTGTGATTACCTTCCCGTCATGCCATACCCGCAAGCTTCCGCTAATACAATAAATGAGTTCCATATTGCTGTGAAAATGCATCGGAATAACTCTTTCCGTATCATTAGCTTGGAAAATAAAAAGGTTAATTAACTTTTTGCGATCTATTTCAATATGTTCATACATTTTTTTCATGATGTCACTCCGTTAACAAGGCCATAAACCATTAACTCACGTGTTTTATTAAGTCGATAACCCGCTTCTTTTACCTATACTATACCGACAGTAAATCACGCAAACAAGTGATTTTCGAATTAAGATACTAAAAAAAGAAGGCAGATCATCCACGGAGGGATCACTGCCTTCTCTAGAGTACGTGTACCCTTACAGAAATTCGTCAAAGTACAGGGCGTGTCTCATTATCATTTCAAATGCACTGTCATGACCGGATCATCAGAGCCTTTTGGCTGTTGAAGGTCATGTATTTCTACTCGGTCCACAGGATCCAGCCCATCTGGAACAATGACTGGACTGATTACGGAAAGGCCTGCTGCTTGAATCGAGGCAATATCGAATTCGAGGAGCAGCTGACCCTTGCTCACCTTTGTGCCATTCTTTACATGAAGTGTAAATCCATTTCCTTTGAGCGAAACAGTTTCAATACCCACGTGGATGAGAACCTGAATACCGCTTTTGTGCTCGATGATGACAGCATGCTTGCTCTTGTCCATGATATGAGCAATTTTACCGTCAAAGGGAGCGTAGACACTTCCCTCATCGGGGTTAATTGCCACCCCTTCGCCCATGTGGCCTCCCGCAAAAGCGGGATCAGGAACTTGGCTTAACGCTATAACTTCGCCGGGAATTGGAGCTATAATATCCAGCGAATTCAGTGTCTTTTTGTTTTTCCCCCATTGAAACATGTGAATTCCCTCCTAATCTATACTTTTTTGCAATGAATATATGCTAAAGGCTCCTTCAATACCCGCCGATTCAAGCCGAACACTCCGCTCTTGGATATCCTCCAAGAAGTAGCGTAAAGAGAATACTTCTTCCCCTTGATTCACAAAGATCTCTATACTGGAGCTTTCGATGAACATGTGCAATTCTGCGAGTGGATGACGGAGCACAGTTCTCCGGTGCTCTTTCTCGTTCGTCAACCAGTTCGTTCGCCATACCGTTAGATGATTATGTTCGTGATCGAATTCGATTTGAACATCATTTCTGATCACAATCCGGAAGCTTTCTTGTAGCTTGGTAAACTGCATGAGCACTTCTGCTGCAAGAGAAGGTAGGTTCCATTGACCGCTGTTGCGAATTTCGCCATGTTCTTCATGTTGTCTCAACAGTTGCAACTCGTGCATGGGCTTCTGGTATAGCACGCCATCCTCCAGAGTCAGCTCTCTTGGAATCGTTAATGTATGAACCCATCCTTCCTTTATCGTTGGAACAGCTTGCTCTATTTCTCCAGTCATCGCGCTCATCCAACCAAACATGATGATTCGATTATTCGTCTTAAACGACTGAGGAGCATAAAAATCAAATCCATGATCAAGTTCTTTAAATTCAGACAGATTACCGAGAAACTTCCCTGTCTCTGATATAAGGCCGACAATATAACCAGATTGATTGGGGTTTCTATACTTGTCCCCTTCCGCCTCCAACCCTTGAGGAGAGAAAACAAAAACATCTTGTTCCGGAAACTGCATCACATCTGGACATTCCCACATATATCCGAAAGCTCGTTCCTGTTCAAAGAAGGATCCCTGACTCGACCAGTGGATCAGATCTCCGGATGTATAGATAAGCGCATCTCCTGTAAGATCTTCCCGCTGCGCGCCTACGATGAGCCACCATGTCCCATGACTATCTTGCCAAACTTTTGGATCTCGAACATGTCTCGTATAGCCAGCAGGGTGCTCAAACAATGGACCTAGCTTTCGGAACTCCTCCCCATCTTCAGAAACCGCAATACATTGATAACTCGCTCTACTTCCATCGTCCCGGATCACATTACCTGTATAGAACAAGTATAGTTTTCCGTCATGAACAATACTTCCGCCAGAATAAATGCCGTCTTTGTCATACGGTTCCGAAGGTACTAATGCCACATTTTTTCTGCTCCAGTTTACTAGGTCCGTAGACACCACATGTCCCCAGCTTTTGTTTTTGTGTTCTGTGCCATAAGGATTCCATTGATAAAAAACATGATAGTGCCCTTGGAAATAAACAAGCCCGTTTGGATCATTTAGCAAGCCATGTGGCGGCGTAATATGATATTTCAGCGTATAAGTTTCACTTTTGGTCATGATCATAATTGCTCTTCACGGTGGAAAGAAAAGCTGAAGGTCAGCGGAGTATCTTGTGAACTTGTACCGATGTACACATCAAAATCTCCTGGCTCACTTTGATACTTCATATGGCTTCCAACAAATCTGAGCATCTCTTCACGAATGGAGAACTGGACCGTTCCCGTTTCACCGCTCTGTAAGAAAATTTGCCGGAAGTCGGTCAGCATTTTCACCGGTCTCGTTACACTAGCAAATCGATCGCGCATGTACAGTTGTATCGTCTCTTTTCCGTCGAACTTTCCTGTATTGGACACAGACACCTCAATATCGACAGACTCCTCAGTGCCCATTTCTTCTCGGCTGACGGAAACCAAGCTACAGTCAAATGTAGAATAGGATTTTCCATACCCAAATGGATAGAGCGGTTTGTTTACTTCATCGATATACCTCGTTGCAAAACGGTAAGAGCCGTTCTCCGGTAAATCTGGACGTCCTGTATTGAGCTCATTGTAGTAAACCGGAATTTGTCCGACACTGCGAGGGAAGGTCATTGCGAGCTTCCCGGATGGATTGACTACCCCGTATAGGATATTCGCCAATGCATCCCCGCCCATCGTTCCTGGATACCAAGCTTGAATGAGAGCATCGGATTGTTCGGTAACTTCAGTCAAAATCAATGGACGTCCGCTGTACACGATGACCACAAGCCGTTTACCCAACTGCTTTAATTCACGGAGTAGCTTCAGCTGAGGCTCGGGTAATGTCGGGTTCGTGCGTGAACCGCCCTCCCCGCTCTGATAAATACTTTCTCCCAAAGCGAGAATAACAACATCTGCTTCCTTAGCGTTTTGGATTGCTTCCTGCAGTAAAGCTTCCTCACTACCTGCTTCAACAGGTAGTTTGTCTACATACTTACCAAGGGCTTCTCGTGCATGGTCAGGTATGAGGTATGAGCCCCGGCATACAGACAGTTGTTCTGCATCCATATGTTTTAACAGTCCCGTTTTTAAATTAACGGTATCGGCTTCGTCTCCCTTGATTGCCCACATACCCAAGGTAGAGTTTTCTTCTGAGTAAGGCCCTATTAAAGCGATTTTAGTCTGTTCTGATAATGGCAGCAGATTCTTTTCGTTTTTCAACAAAACGATGGATTCTTCTGCCAACGATTGTGCAGCCTTTTTATGTGCATCTGAAAGAATACGGGTTGCTTGCTCCTGACGAGTCTTCAATCCACGGAACGGGTCCTCAAACAGTCCAAGATCACTTTTCAGCTTCAACACACGGTAGACAGCGTCGTTTAGAAGCTGCTCTAAATGTTCGTTACCTGAGATTACGTTCTCCAGCTGGTTGGCATATACGGCTGTCTTCATATCGATATCAACCCCTGCCGCCAGAGCTAGTTTGGCGGCTTCAGTTGCGTTTTCCGCGTAACCGTGCATGATTAACTCTTCGACCGCCGCGTAATCGGAGATCAAGACCCCATCAAATTTCATTTCCTCTCTGAGTAGATCACGGTTCAGCCATTCGTTTCCTGTGGCGGGAATACCATTTAGTGTATTAAACGCAGTCATGACAAGCTTGGCTCCTGCATCAATTGCAGCTTGATATCCTGGTAGATAATATTCGCGCAGCATATGTTCGGACATGTCTACGGCGTTATATTCTCTTCCGGCTATAGGTGCACCGTACGCAGCAAAATGCTTAACACAAGCAGCAATTTTATCGGAAGGAATGCTTTCAGCTTCTTGTCCCTGAATTCCGTAGACCATGCTTTCAGCATATTTTTTGGCTAGTAACGTATCCTCACCCGGTGATTCCATCACCCGTCCCCAGCGGGGATCTCTGACAACATCCACCATAGGAGAAAAGGTTACGTGAATACCTTCGTCATAGCACTCTCGAGCTGAGATTGAAGCTGCTTGCTCAATCGCCTCAAAGTTCCAGCTGCATGTTTGAGCAAGCGGAATCGGAAAGATGGTGCGGAATCCGTAGATGATATCTGCCATAAACAACAGCGGAATTTTATGATTGGATTTTTCTAAATAATCTGTTTGCAGCCGGATAATTTTATCTGCATCTGTCACGTTGAGAATGGAACCTGTATTGTACACATTATAATTAGGATGTAGTCCCAATTTTTTTAGTGGTCCTGTTACAACGGTTTCTAGATCTCCTTCAAAGAAATCACCCGTTAGTTGAACAAGTTGGCCAATTTTTTCTTCAATGGTAAGACGGTTCAACTTTTCTAGCAGTTTGTTATGCATGGTTCTCTCCACCTGTTTCTTTATTTAAGTTTAGCTGCCTCTTTAAAACCAAACATCCAAGTAAGGGCGAATGCGACTCCGAATCCAATAACGCAAGTTGCAATGTACGGAATAATCTGTGAGTTCAAGTACAACAGCATTCCCGGAATAACGGTGATCGACATGCCTGTTGCCTGAACATCAAGGATCCGTGCAAAGAATCCGGCGAATGCACCACCGATTAATCCCATTAAGAATGGCTTGCCGTAACGTATATTCACACCGAAAATAGCAGGTTCCGTAATCCCCAGTAGTGCGGACAGGGAAGAAGGATAGGCAACGGACTTAATCTTGTTGCTTTTAGCTTTCAGACCGACAGCTAGTGCCGCTCCAGCTTGTGCGGCAATTGACCCGGAACTAATCGCATTGACCATATTCCAGCCACTGTCACTCAACATTTGAATCTCAATTAGGTTCAAAGCATGATGCAAACCGGTTACTACGATAAATTGATTTATACCGCCGTAGATAAATCCACCGATTCCAAACGGTAGCTGCAGAATCCACGTAACTGCTGACAAAATCAACACTTCAACTTCATGGAACACAGGACCAATTACGAACAAGCCCAGCAATAGAGAAACGAGTAAAGTTAAGAACGGAGTTAAGATCAAATCCAGCGCTTCAGGAACGATTTTACGAATTCTCTTCTCCAATAGTGCTCCGACTATTCCGATGATAAACGCTGGTAGCACGGATCCCTGATAACCAGCTACTTTAATAAATCCAAGGAACATTAGTGGATCCTGAACCCCTTGGGCGACATCCCAGGAAGTTGGTAGAGAAGGGTGAACAAGCATCAAACCAAGCAAAATTCCGAGTAACGGTGATCCCCCGAATACCCGGAACGTCGACCAGCAAACCAGTACAGGCAAGAAAGCAAAAGCAGTGTCTGTCAAAATTTGCGTGAACATTAAGAAATTGTCCGAAATGCTCTCTGGCGTAAGTCCAAACCATTCGAGGATAGCTGGCTGGGTGATTAAGCCACGGACACCCATGAACAATCCCGTTGCTACCAACGCTGGGATAATCGGTACAAAAACATCTCCGAAAATCCGAATCATGCGTTTGAAGAAATTATCATCTTGTTCAGAGGCTTTTTCTTTCAGATCCGCTTTGGAAGTTGATGAAACATCCTGGCCAATCATGGCTTCGTACACCCTGTTAACGGTACCGGTTCCAAATATGATTTGATATTGCCCTGAAGTGAAGAATACACCTTTAGCCTTGTCTACGTTTTCAATAAACTCATCATCAATGATGTCCCGATCTTTGACGATCAGTCTGAGACGCGTGGCACAATGTGCCATTGAAATGATATTTTCTTTCCCACCAAGCCCTTTAATTACATCCTGGGCAATTTTTGCGTACTCCTTATCAGCACCCATCTGTCTCTTCCTTTCGACTCTTAAGTATTTTCCTGCTTCTAAGCATAACAAGATGGCGCTTACAAACAGCGGTATTATTTTACGTGATTAAGGTCATTTTTTTACCTTTTGCCCGCCTTTCCCAAAATGCAACGGACCAAAAACCAATATATATAAAAAGATTCCAAATATATCAAAAGAGTATATTCAAGTTACTTCACCTCATTTATATACTTTACATCCTAATGCTTTCTAAACAGATTAACATGGATACGTGTTGATAACCACGCGGAGGACGTGCTCCAATATGCAATATGTAAGACCGTCGTATTAGTGTAATACAAAATTAGAACTATTGATCTGTGGATCAATGTAAAAAGGCACATGCTTCAATTGATGTGTAAACGTAAGAAAAGGAGCTCTCCTAGATGGGAGGCTCCTTTTTACTTTTTTGAAATTGTAAATCACAGAGCTTATCGACGATGAAACGATCGTATGAGCCATACTAGATACCCTTACTCATAATGATAATTCGCGCAGTATAGCCTCTCTTCTCTATCGTCCGGCGAACAAGAACTAGGCTAGACTGAGCTTGTCTTACTTACCATCGAAGTCCGAGAATTTCGTTTTTTCTGTTGTCCTCTCCAGGACAAGTAAGTCCAGATACGCAGTATGTATTCAACGGGTCCAAACCGAAACCTTTTCAAATAAATTGGACTAAGCCATAACTGAATGCAATATACAGCAATTGCAATAAGCGCACCGATGAACACACCGGCATGGCCAAACAGACCGAGGCCGTATCCGTAGAAAATTGACGTACACATTACACTTTGCATTAGGTAATTCGTCAGCGAAAGACGGCCAACCGCCTCAAATCTTGCCAGTAAATTAGCACGCCGGCTTCCCGCATAGAGGAGTGCAAATGCGTAAATGTAGCCCAGGGCAAGCACCATACCTCCGAGTGTTGATCCAATACCGGTTCCGGCCCAACTTTCTGCACCCATTTCCGGGGCTAATACGCCGTATGCTTTAAGTAACATTCCCACCGGAATCAGGAACGCAGTGCGGCGATAATATGTACGTCTCATTGCTTGAGGATCGTCAAACGTTCCGATTCTGGCGGAACGCATACCGAGCAGAAACATCGGCAACGTGATCAGCGGGGCTAACACGATGGCAAGCAAGATAAAGTTCGTATCCAATTCACCAAACGGATCGGCATTGTTGCGAAAATCCTTGATCTCCGTATAGCTGCCATTGCCATATACGTCCTGGCTTTGCACAATGTAGTTGATCATCTCTGGAGACGTGGCAGACAGCAGGTCTGACGGGTCTGCTGCCGGGAGACCAAGTAGCCCCGCACCAGTAAGTAATATGATTGCCCATATCAATAGTGTTTTGGGCTTCCGGTTTAGGAACAGTAACAGGAAGAAACCAGTTATGCCATAAAAGGTCAAGATGTCCCCTTCCCACAGAAAAGTCGAATGCAACAACCCGATAATGAATAGGAGCAGAAACCGGCGGGCCAGATGGCACTTCGGCCGTAGTTCCCGTGTTTTCAAGCTATCCGCTAGCTTAATCATCCCAAATCCGAACATAAATGCGAAGATTGGCATGAAGCTACCCACCACCGTGATATGCAGGAATGAATGAACAGCCAGGTCAGCCCCCTTAATTCCAAATAGGTACGGTTCGCTCTCGCCGAACAGACCGTATTGGAAAATCAATATATTCGCTAGTACAATCCCCACCAAGCTGAATCCACGCAGTCCATCGATTAATTGAACGCGCTTTTTATGTATACTCAATTCAATCACCTCTGTTTATAGCATAGCGGTCCATCCTAAATGAGCGCTAAAGCCTTTCTTAACGTTTCCTTAACGCAGTAATGAAAACAAGCTACTTCCTTTAAGCATCGTTAAGGTTTCTCTGGTACAATGACTAATGCAATATGAAGACAAGGAGGAAATTCCCAATGAACTCTGCAAAAATTCTAATTGTGGACGACGAAAAAGCCATTGTGCAGATGATTGAGTTCGTACTGCGCAAGGAAGGCTTCGAGTATATCTATACAGCAGACAATGCGGAAGAAGGAATGCGGCTTCTACTGGAATATGGCGCTGACATTATCCTGCTCGACGTCATGCTTCCTGACCGCACTGGGTTTGAGCTTGGACCGAGATTCGGGCACAATCCGACGCACATCTGATCTATTTGACGGCTCGAGCGTCAGATCTGGATAGATTGACGGGTTTTGCTGTAGGCGGGGACGATTATGTTACCAAGCCGTTTAATCCCCTGGAAATCGCTGCCCGAATTAAAGCGCGATTGAGACGAGGGATTGCCGAAACAACCGTCCAATCCGTAGTCACGCCCAACGTGGATCCTCGTCAGCGGTATGATTTTGGAGGTTTCGTTCTTGATGAACGGGCTGGTGAGCTGCTTGTTGGCGATCGAAACATGCCCTGCCCTGCTCAAGCATACCAACTGCTGCTGTTCCTGTGCCGCAATCCAAACATCGTTTTCTCCAAAGCTCAACTATACGAATCCGTCTGGGGTTTTGACGGACTCGGTGACGATAATACGGTTATGGTCCATGTCCGCAAAATACGTGAACGCATTGAGCCAGATCCGAGCTCGCCACGTTATCTGCTGACCATTCGGGGTCTTGGGTACAAGCTTGTAAAGGGCGAAAACGCATGAAAAAGCAGGCAATAAGGAAACGTAGCCGCATTGCGAGGCGATTGGGATTACATTTTACGGTTCAGTTCTTCACCATTTGGCTGTTGGTGCTAGCCATTGTATTGATTTCTATATTTACCATTATGTATTACATTGGTAACGAACAGCTGAAGACTGATATACCATCAGAAGTGCTGGATTCGTTGTCGATTGAGACCATAATCGAAGACGAAAGCGTGGAGATTCCTTCTTTCTGGCCGGGCCAACTGGAGCAAAAGGGGTATTGGCTCCAGATCATCAACGAAAGCGGCCGGGAAGTGTATAGTCTAAATGTTCCTGAGGACGTGCCGAATCAGTATTCTGCTACTGATCTGCTACGTATTAGTGATACAAGAAAGCTGAATGAATACCAGGTCTCAACACTATACGAAGAGATTCTGGGTGACCGAAATCTCTATCTGCTTGGGTGGAAAGATGTGGACGGTACAAGGCTTGAAGAGTGGTACAAACTGTATTCTGAAAATGGACGGGTACCTAGATCTGCCGCTAGCACATTAGATAATAAAGCGAAATCAATCGGTGTTTCACTTGTTGTTCTGAACGAGAACGGCCGTATTGTACAGAGTTTCGGACTTCCTTCAGACCACGAGGCATACGGGGCACTCGCTCTGATTGAAGTGAGCCAGCAACCAGCTAAATCGAAGATTCAGGTTTCCTATCATTACGATCCTTCTTCCCAATATACATGGCTGATTGAACGACCCCGAGAGGATGCCGAATCAACAAATCAGCCGATTTTACGTACGATGCTGATTGTTATGATTATCATCGGCTTATCCATCTTTCTGTTGTCTCTTGGTCTTGCCATTTGGCACGGCTACCGGTACGGTGGTCCCCTACTTCTGTTCATGAGGGGGTTCGAGCGAATGGGTCGGGGCGAGTATGAACAGGTCTTTATCGAGAAAGAACGTATGAAAATTTACGACAAAAAAGGCCGCTTTCGTGCCCGATATAAGTTGTATCATGAGGTGATTGCGGGTTTCTCCGATATGGCAGATAAATTAGCTCTTGCCCGTAATGAGCGCCTGCGCCTCGAACAATCTCGTGAAGAATGGATGACCGGCATTTCCCACGATCTGCGTACACCACTCACAACCGTGCAGGGTTACGGTCATCTTTTAGAGAGTGGACAGTTCAGCTGGAGTGAGGATGAACTGAGAAAGGTCGGAGGCACAATCCGCGAAAAGAGTACATATATGTTGGAACTATTACAGGACTTTTCACTTACGTTCGAACTGAAAAATCATACACCTGGCGAGAAGCTGGAGCCGCTGGAACTCAATGAATTCGTCCGCCGTGCCGTTCTTCGCTATGTTAATGATGTGACGATACAAAACGTAATTTTTGATTTCGAAGAAAGTCCAACTTCTCTTCGAATTCTTGCGAATCCAAAGTGGTTTCAACGATTGCTCGACAACCTGATTTCCAACGCTGTGAAGCATAATCCGCCAGGAACAGAAATCACACTGAGCATTATGCGCGAAGGGAACCTTGCCGTCATTACGGTCCGTGATAATGGTGTAGGTATGGATACTGAGACACAATCCCGCCTCTTCAATCGTTATTACAGAGGAACCAATACCGACGCGGGAGTGGATGGAGTTGGGCTCGGCATGAGCATCGCTTACGCAGTGGTGGCCGCGCACAATGGCTCAATTACGGTGGAGTCCAGTATCAATCAAGGTACAATGATTAACATGAGCTTTCCTTTGGAATCGTAAATATGCCATGTTGTTCGAATGATAAGACAGTAAAACTTAAGAAGTTAAAAAAATTCCCTGGAACGCTATAAACTAACTGGAGCTACACTGATGAGTAGGAGGACGTTTCCGAGTCCTCCTTCTTATTTTCTTGATTTATTGAGTCTCTCACTAACTACCATTATGATTATTCCAATTTTGGGCTAAAATCTTAATCACTCCTGGCGCGTTAGTTCGCAGACTTAATAGTTAAAACCAGGCAGGATGGTCTTCTTTGGTAATAACACCGTCCATGGGGAATATCATTTCTAATAATTGACCATCATTGGCGTCAAGAGTAACCAGCACCCCATCTATATGGACATACCAAGTTCTATTACCAGCGATTTTGTTCCAAAACGTATCTTTATTTAACCAACTATTTTCTGTATCTTTTTTTGTGTCATATGACAAATGCATCTCAAGGTTCACTGTATCAAGATAGATTTTTGCATTGGATATGGCTTGCTGTTCTGTGAGAATAGGTTTTTGATATTGGTATGAACCATAAGCTATTATTGTCATCATCAAAAAAATGATTGAAACTCTAAATAACTTTTTCGTTACAATCACCTCATCCTCGGCCCTCTACTTTTTCGACATTGCGTCTACATTAGTTAAGAAGTAGCGTCGTCGTGTCCCGTTATTGAACATGGATCTAGATACGGCTCATCATTAACCAGTATTAACTCAAGTTATAATGGATCTGTTGCCCACAGGATTCCTATATGTATATTGTCCATTGCAACTATTCCCGTATCAAACGTATGCCAATGTGAGTTATTTATCGTTGTCCAAGAGTAGAGCTTAAAGTAACCATAAGCTGAATCGAAATTTGCGTTTGTATAGAAAGAAGCTTCTTTATGAAATTGATTTAGGAAATATTCACTTAATTCATTTGCCATCGGTTTCGTCTTCAAATCAATATCATGAGTCATGTTTTTCGAAAGAATATATATTAAAACTTTTTTAGCATATTCTTTATCAACCATTCTCCAG
The DNA here is from genome assembly GCF_038005125.1 of Paenibacillus sp. FSL K6-2862. Lineage (NCBI taxonomy): Bacteria > Bacillati > Bacillota > Bacilli > Caryophanales > Paenibacillaceae > Paenibacillus > Paenibacillus sp. FSL K6-2862. The sequence goes on along the minus strand of NZ_JBBOSN010000002.1, from coordinate 261,479 downwards.
TTTCCCTCAATCTTATCTGCATTATGGCCCATTTGCTTCAGGAGTGCCTCCAATATACTTCCTTTCTCAATATTACTTTTTAATTTTATACCATATGTAACTTCACCTGAATTCCTCTATGCTAATAAACTCTCGAACTGATCATCATTTTGTATCATATCCCTCCCGTTACCTCCTTCTTTGTAAACTCTAGTTAAAAAATACTTCTCCTTCAACTAAGCTGTCCTAAGTTGAACATAAGCAGCCAATTGTATTGATGCTGCGTCTTTGTTGGACTATCGATTCCCGTTAGTTTAATAATCCATCCACGTGTTTCTCAGCCGCCGAATGAATACCTCAGGTTCATTCGGATCAAATACCTCTATCCCGTCATCTGTAATAAGCTGTCTTTTAATCAAATCGTCAATAAGCTGATCAGTTACATCGAGATAGTCGTTCACCACATTTTCTTCTTCAATAAAACTAATTTGATCGCCTATATTACACAAAAGGTACCAGGTCGTCATGGCTGCTGTTACGGGATTTCCGGTCAATTCCCTTGCTTTACTTGCTGGGAGATGGGCAAAGCTTATTATTTCTCCTTTGCTTTTATTCAATAAGACGTATCCTTGTCCCATACAAAATGTCTCCTCATTCTCTTTCAGTTTCCTAACTAAATGCAAACATTATTTCTGCTTCACAAACCAATTCATTGTTTACCATTGCAATGCCTGCTCCTTTGACAATCTGTCCCTTGATTCGGGTCACTTCGAATTCAAGATGGAGTTGATCCCCTGGTGTTACTTGCTTTTTGAACCGACAGTGATCAATACCAGTCAGTAACCCTATCTTATGTTTATTGCTTTCTACATTGGACATAGCGATGCCACCCACCTGTGCCAGTGCTTCTACAATTAAGACTCCCGGCATGACAGGATGAGCGGAAAAGTGACCAAGGAAATAAGGTTCGTTAAAAGTCACATTTTTGATTCCAACCACTTTCTTCCCCTCAACAATTTCTAAGATTCGATCGACCAAGAGTAAGGGATATCTATGGGGAATAAGCTCTTTAATATGGTTAACATCAAGCATGGATTTCCTCCTCTAATAGTGGCATATAACCATTCTAACGTTATTTGGATAAATAATCCATTGCTACACTAACCTCCTCTTTTAGTTGAATAAAAGCAGACGATCATATGGATCAGCTGCTTTCTTGTTGTTATACAGCTAACGTTTCCCGTTAGCTTAAAGAAAAAGGAGCAGCTGCCAATCGGCCAACTGCTCCTTACTTTTTTTGAACTGACGTTTCGGTTAGTTGAACGTGTAATACCATATTTATGCCAAGGATATCTTAGAAACTAAACTACCTTCCATTCAAAACTACAGCTTAAAATTTAATTAAAGTAGTGTTTATTTTCAGTAACCCATTGGACGAATGTTCTTGCAGGTTTTCCTGTTACTTGTTCTACTGTCGGCAAAACGGTATATGCGTTTTCAGGTGGATTCTTTGCCATTCCTATCAGAAAGTATTCTATGAATTCATCATCATAACCTTGATTTTTGGAATTTTGTCTTACTTGTTCCTCAGTCAGTTCTACAAGTTCAATCGGCTTGCCAATAATTTCAGAAATCTGTGTAATCATACTCTTGTTAGTTAGCGATTGTGGGCCAGTTAAAGTATATATCTTTTCATGATGACCTTCTTCGGTGAGTGCTTCAACTGCAACAGCGGCAATGTCTGCTTCGTGAATTCTTACGCTCATTGCATCAGGGAATCCCGTTCTTACAATCCCTTCTTTTTGAATGGTTTCTGCCCAAAAATACAGTGCGTTCTTCATAAATTCTGCCGGCCTTAAGATTGTCCAGTCCATTCCGCTCTCTTGAATGATGCTCTCGATTGGGTTTCCTTCATAATCCATCAACGCTACAATCTTTTTAACGTTTGCCTCTTTTGCCATTCGAATAATTCTTTGATTTGCCAAAAATCTAGTCTCTGTTTGTTCGCTCTGTGTAATTAAAAATAGACGATCGACAGTTTGGAGATGCACTTGCAGGGTATCGGGATTATTTAAGTCTCCTACAACAATTTGAGCTTCAGGTGGAAAACTTGTGTTTTTGAGGTTACGAGACAAGCCCCTTACCTCAACGCCTTTTGAAATAAGTTGTTCTACAATATGTCCGCCTACTGTTCCTGTTGCCCCTGTAACTAGCACTTTCATTGCTTATATCCTCCCGAAATGAAATTATTTAAGCATTTTTTAATTGCCAAGTAACCTTCTTCGTAATATCCACTAAAATACGATTAGATACTACTCATGTTCTACTGCTATTTGAAGTTTACTTGGTTATAATAAAGTGTGGTGTAACACTATAGTCAAGGAGAGAATTTATGGAGCATAATTTTCAAACTCAATTAACTTCAGGACAATTTGCGAAATTGATGGGTATAAGCAAGGATACTTTATTTCACTATGATCGACTTGGAATTCTTTCTCCTGAAGTTAAAGCTGAAAATGGGTATAGATATTATTCAATTAATCAAATGGATGTTTATAAAGTGATTTCAATACTTAAAGAACTAGAAATGCCGTTAAAAGAGATAAAAGAATATTTAAATAAAAGATCTCCTCGTGAGCTCATTGTCCTACTTGATAAAGAAGAGGCAGTGCTGAATGCAAAAATTAAACGTCTTCAAAAAATGAAAAGTATACTATCAGAGAAAAGACGAATTACGAAAGCAGCAACTGAGGTTAATCCGAGTGAAATTAATATGGAGGAAAAAATCGAGGAGTTTTTGGTAATAACTGAGGCCAATACTTATACAAATGATAAAAGCATTTACGATTCTATGATAAGACACGAAAAACACTTGAAGTTTTATAGCATTGATGCCTCTCACACGGTAGGCTGGATGAGACATACAAAAAGAGTTTTAGCAAATGAAACGTTCAATTATGATTATCTCTATACAAGGGTCAGTGAACAATCCAATCATTCAAATTTCAAGCGAGAAAAAGGAATATATTTAACCGCGTATCATACAGAAGGGTACACGAGCGTAAGTGACACTTATGATCGAATAATTAAATATGTTAATGATAGGAAAATAGAAATAAAGGGATTTTTTTATGAAGATGTTTTGCTAGATGAACTTTCAGTTAAAGGTTATGAGGAGTATTTAATTGAGATCTCTGTTCGAATTTCAAACGTGTAATCAGAAAACTAATCTCATATTATACTGACCGTAAATTCAACTAACCTGCCCGTTAGTTGAATAAAAAGCAGCCGACCAATTTGATCAGCTGCTTCTTGTAACTTTTTAGTTGTTGATTCCCGTTAGCTTAACAAAAAGGACTAACTGCGAATTGCAATGTGCTCCATAATGTATAAATTTACGTTTCGCGGGCCTTAACGATAGTTTCTTTTCTCGTACAGGGACTAATTCTTATCTACATCTACATAAAGTGATTCCATAACATTTCTCTAATCTACCGACAGAACGTTACCCATTGATAATAAAAAGTCTATTATGAACCATACTCCAAAACCAATATAAATCACGGAAATAGAAGTAATTATCTTGTTAAAACCCTTATTAATAACAACAGCGAATATGTAGAGTGAAATTGAAACGAGTAGAGGATTTTTCCAGTACCCCATACCCATGGAATATTTGTATAGAAAGTAAACAGTCGATATTAGCCAGAGTACTAGTGAGATGTTAAAAATAGCCTTTTTAGTTTTCATCAAATTTACCCTTCTGATTGTTTATTCTATAAATGATGTTAACATATCTGGCGTACGTCATTATATGTTAAATATTGGTATTGGGATGAAAGTCATAACTGTTCGATATTTTGTCTGTTTCCCTTTCAATTTGCACTTATCTGGCCACCATTAAATATGGTCGACCCGATCTACCTTTCATAAACAACCTCAGCTCCTTGAAGTATTATTAACTTAGTTATCATACTGGTAACCCCTTTGTTTACCATTGTTCTTGAGCAGAGATACACTTACTCTTCAAGGCTGGGAACCTCTACATAAGTCCATACTTGCTTCTATTGGCTCTAGACTGGATTTAACGATTGTGATTACCAAAACAAAGGACACCTAGAATGTTGAATTTTCTTATCCTGTCTTCAATAAATGGGATCTAACAAAAAAAGTCGCTATTTTAGCGACTTTGCATTAAACAATGATTTTTTATAAACGTCCTGTCAGTAAGAGAATAATGAACAAAGAAGACCAATTCCAACTCAGATCATGAGGAGATTTTCCTAACTGCAAACCACAACTCAACGAAATAAAGCTCTTCCTTACCTCCAGTGATTTCAAATTCCATACCATCGACTTGTTCATAACCTGCGGTAGGAAGCCATTCAGAGAAAAACCTTTTATATAAGGAATCAATGGTTTCATCAAATTGATCCCAGTTGAAAGGATCAGATGAAAAAATAGCCCATGTGTGAGCGGGTATGGTTATTCTTGTATACCCATCGGCTTTACTCGAGTCACTTTGAAATGCACACAACATGTATGGAAAAGTATCCTCTTCTGTTTTTTTGTAGCTACATACAGCATGAACTTTATGATAATCCTGATTTATAGAGGTTGGTAGATGGCCTGCATGTTCTGAAAGCCTTTTGACCTCGCCATTTGCATGGCTTTGCTTCCAAAATTCGCCGGGTGTCTCGCCTCCGTTTACTGAAAATACCCTTTCGATTCCGAATACGTGGAAGGATTCTTTGGTTTCGATACGATAATTCATTGCCTTTTCTCCTTTAATTGAAATAAGGAAGGAAAGCCGAGGATAGGCTTTGAGAGCACTCCCTTCTTGACGGGCCATTCCAGGATTAATGCCATGTAACGCTTGAAAAGCCCTTGCGAATGAAACCGGTGATTCATAACCATACTTTATGGCAACATCAACCACTTTCATATCGCTGTTTTGCAATTCAATTGCCGCTAATGTAAGTCGTCTTCGTCTGATATATTCAGCAAGCGGTACATTGGTAATGAATGAGAACATTCTCTGAAATTGATGTGAAGAACAGCAGGCACATCGTGCCACTTCCTTCAGTTCAATTTCTCCGATTAAATTCATTTCGATGTAATCTAAAGCTCGATTCATTCTCATCAGCCAATCCATCGGATCCCTCCTCTTATCAGAAGTGTAATTGTGCTATGGACTCATATCGCAACTATTTGTGCACTATTCCGTTTCGTATTCGTATTTCATTTGAACCTGTTGTATTCTTCTGAATATACATTTATGTTCCTGAAGTCAGAACTTTAATAAATCGATCCCAAATGACAGCCATTTCTTTATGTAGTAGGGCATCATGAGAGCGGTAGTTTATAACTCCTTTGTCGTCAGTGGTTACATCAGGTCCGTAAATCCTTGCTCCGACGACAAATTTCACGGCTTCTTCTGCCCATGGGGCTGGATGGTCCGCGATTTGCGCTGAAATCAGAGGTATGTTAACACTCATAGAAAGTCTCCATAAGATCGTCGCTGCTTCTTGGCGGGTAATGATTCGATCCGGATAAAACATTCTATCTGGAGTACCTACCAATACTCCGATTTCAGAAAGTGTCTGAATGGAATGGCGATATCTGTGTCCTTCCGTATCTTTAAAGATCGGCGACTTTTCAGAAGGCTTTAGATTCGCAAACTGAATCAATTGAGATGCAAACTCGCCTCTTGTAACAGCCTTCTCGGGAAAAAAATGGGTATCATATGAGTCATTATCGTTTTTTATAAATAATTTAGTGGAGTTATAGATAGCCCCTGCGTATGCGTTATTAGCTACGTCAGTATATTGGGGCAAATCAGGTATTTTACCGAACCAAGAGTCAGGTAACAGGTAATCTAAGTAGGTAATGTTTCCGTCTTTATCCTTCTTAAAGGCTGCTTGGTTACCTGCTTCATCAACGAATAATAATTCTCCGATCGGCTTTAAGGTATGAGTTCCATTTGGACCCGAAATCGAAAGTTTGCCCAACTCATTCTTGATGTCAAAAAACATATAAGGTTGTCTTAGATAACGATATGTTCCAGTATATGCACCTAGCTCGTTTGCACGGAGTGGCCACTCATCGATGTCTTGCTTTTGTTGGGGAAAATATTGATCCATAAATGCGGTAAACAATTCCTCTCCTATTTCTTGACTCGCATCACTGTTAGTTATGACAAAACCGCCGATCTTCTTGTCTGGTATTAGCCACATCCAGGAGTGATACCCTGGTAAGTCTCCAGCTTTTCCGATAACCACTTGGCCATGATAGGCATGGCGGTAAAACTTCTCGAAACCTAATGCCATTGTTGGCACCTGTTCCTGAATGGCCACCTGCGTTCGGTGCATTTCTTCAATCGTCGATTTGGAGAGTATCACAGAGTCGCCTAGCCTACCTTCATTTAAGTGGGCCAGCATAAATTGGGCTATATCGCTACTTGTACCAAACATCCCTCCGTCTGGAACAATAACGGGGTCGTTCGGGTACTGCAGTTTAGGCTGACCATCTCTTCCGTAACCTGTAGCCAGATTCTTTTTGACTTGTTCAGTCATACGGAAATCACTGTTATTCATGTGAAGCGGTTTAAACACATGCTCCTGCATATATTCCTCAAACGGGATACCTACAATGTTCTGAAGAATGTATCCCTGTAGATTAAAAGCAAAATTATCGTATCTGTAGCTTTCACCTGGCGTACGAACAACAGTCGGCATGTTTTCTTTAACGAATTGTTCCAATGACTGTTCATCCTTTATACTGGCAGGAGAAATGTAATCTGTAAAATCAAATCCACTGGTGTGAGTCAATAAATGCCTCAAGGTCAACGGGTTATCCGTTTGATTAGGAACGGGTAATCCATCAAGATAGTCTTCTATGTTCTTATCCAGATCAATCTTTCCCTGCTCGACAAGCTGCATTACTGCGGTAGCAGTCATTACTTTTGAGATGGAAGCCAAGCGAAAAACGGTCTTCTCAGGGTCTACCAAATCTCTCTTTTCCAAGTCAGAGAATCCGTATCCTTTGTTTAACAACACCTTGTTATCCGAAACGACAACGAAGGCAGCGCCTACAAGTTTCTGTTTTACTTCTGGCCGAGCAAAAAACTTGTCTGCGAAATGCTCAACTTCTTTCGAAGTTAAGAGCCCCTCAAAGTTTTTGGATTGTTCTAATTTGGAATTGTTTTTACTCTCAACGGCCGAGTGTCCAGACGCTGTTGGAGACAATAGTAGGGAAACGACTAAAAAACTTGCCGTAATTACCTTGAGTTCCCTTGGAACTCTTAAACTTTTTCGTTTTTTCATAGTGTAACCTCATTTCTTTAGTAATTGTTGTTTTCAAATGTATATTATAATGATATATCCTTTATTTCCCATCATTCTAGAGGAGGATTACATCCACGACATAAGGCTAGTAACTTGCCGTAATTTAATCCAGAACCACATCATCTTACTTTCATTTGTGTACAACTAATCACTAATTAGTTTAGATCTATTGTTATAATGACAAAGGGACCCAATCCTTTAGGATGGGTCCCTGTTTTTCTTATGGTTTAGCATTCCCGTTAATCTTTTCAAAGTACGGGGCCAGTTGAGACCCAAGCTGTTCCAACTGCTGTTGCTCCTCTTTGGTCAAATTCTCCTCATGTTTGACTCCGTTTTCGTCGGTAATTTTCAGCTTTAATTGCGCTACCTGTTTGGTCAGCTCCATATATTCAGGAAACTCTTCCTCCGTGAGTTTACTTTTTGCTACTTGAAGCATCTCCTCAATCTCTTGATAATCTTCTTGTGTACCGCCATGCTGCTCAATGACTGCAGATGAGCCGAAAATATCATCAGCCAGATAGGAAGCAGCAACTGCGGCAGTCGGAATTAAAATTGCTACGGCTACAATGCCTGCTAGAATACGTTTTTTCATCGGGGATCTACCTCTCTTTTCATTCAAATAGTGTTGATAAGACTCGCTAACACGTCTATACAAATGAGGTGGGCAATTCATTGAATCTGCCGCCTGGCGAAGCTCTTCGCGTAATTCCTTTTCAAAGGACATATACATCTCCTCCTGTCCTTTCGCATCGCTTCCGAAGTTGTTTCAATGCTAGATGTTGCCTGGATTTCACTGTACCAACCGGGATCTGCAGCATGTCTGCGATTTCTTCCAGAGTGTAGTCGTGAAAATAGCGTAAGATGACGACCACACGTAGTTTGTATGACAACTGGCGAATAAGGCTAAGCAGTTCATACTGAGTTTCAGATTGCAGGACAGCTTTGTCTGTCCAGTCGAATTGTTGTTGACAGTTCAGCTGGCGGTTTCGTTCAAATAGTCGAATTCGCCGCCAAGTCTTTCTCTTCCAATCCTGGACAAGTCGAACAATGATCCCATGTAGCCAAAACCGGAATGGCCGGTTCGGATCATACGTGTGAAACGACCGCCACATACGCATGTACACTTCATTCACAATATCCTCAATGTCTTGTTTGTTAACGACGAGAAAAGCAACCGTCCGATAGACCTCTTGATGAGTCGCCTGATAGACGAGCTGAAAGGCAGACTCATCGCCATACGTTGCCTTTTTAAGCCATGGAATTAACTCTTTATCATTCATAGGGGCCCCTCCTGAACGTGTTACAACTCTTAATTCGCTCCCATGCTGAAAAAGGTTCAGTAAATTATTTGATTTTTTTGCAATTCTCTGCAGCGGGTAAAACAAAGTACTTAATTCACGTTTGAGATGATGAATGGGATAAACTTTCTGTTAATCAAAACAAAAGCAGCCGCTCTTTTTGGCCGGCTGCTGATATGCTTATTGCTCTAACGTTTCCGTTAGCTCGAAAATTATGAAGTTAATTGTGATTGTACGTAGTGCTAGTGTGCTACAAACCTAAATATCAATCATAAACTCATTATTAAATTAGATTCACCAACTCTTTCGTCTGTTCATGTAGTTGATTTGCTGAATCATTAATGGAAGTAAACTCTTGCAAGGCTCCCTCGACAAGTGATTGAGTATGACATATCGCCTGTTTAGATCGTTTGGTTTTGGCAGAGATATTTACCACCTGTTCAGTTATTCCTTCCACTATCGTGTTCACTTGGTTAGTGGCATGATGGACTTGTTTAGACAGTTTTCCTACTTCTTGCGCAACGACATTAAACCCAAGACCATGTTCACCAGCATGCGCTGCTTCAATTGCAGCATTGAGTGCTAACATGTTTGTCGTCTTAGCTAAGCTATGTATGTTTATCACAATATCATGAATATTCGTCACTTCGTTTTCGAAGGAAGCAAGAATTTGAACATGTTCATCTGACATTCGTACATTGTCTTTCATCGCTTGAGTTATTTCACTAGCACGAGCAATTCCTTCATTAGCACGATACATCAGGTTATTCGCTGTACTTTGAAGATCTTTTGTTAATTTAGCTCCATTTCTTTCAACACGATCAGTAATATCCGTTGCCACTTTTATGATTTTCTCGACCGATCCCACCTCGTTAGTGATCGGCGTATAGGTTGCTTCTAGCCATAGAATTCGGCCATGTTTTGTAACCCGTTGGATTTTCTCTTGAAAAATCTTGCCTTCACGTAAATGTTCCCAAAGTGAATCATAATCTCTACTATTTGCAAATTCAGGAGTACATAGTTGTCTATGTGATATACCAACCATTTGAGTAGCTTGATACTCCATTGTCGTGGCAAATTTTTCATTTACCCATATAACCTTACCATCCGAATTAAAACAAATCATCGCAAGTGATTGCTCTAATGCATTAAAGGCAGACTTGTAGTCTAAAACGTTGATGTCTGTTTCTACCATCATCAGAACCCCCAATTTTTTTCTGTAACCCTTTTCTAGATATATTATCACATTATTAGCAAAAAGGATGAGGGTCTTGTAAATTATCTATCGAAATCAATGTGGAATAGGAGATTTAATTTGCAGAACGTGTAAATAATACAATATAAAAAGAGGGTTGAGTATATCTCAATCCTCTTTTTAATACTCATCTACTCGGAAGTCCATCAGCGAAGTTAAAGTACATACCGAGCACAATGGACCTATTTGTTACGTTTGCGTCTTATACTGTAGTATCGCATTCCTGCAGGTACACCTTTTATTTCAAGTACTCCATTATAAATGAGCTCTCTTAGCCGGTATTCAAAATAAGAATCTCCGATATATTGTTCACAGTAACCCAGCGCCTCTCCAATTAGGCGGGCTGATTTTAAGAAGCCGTCATCACCGGTGGGTGGCTTAAGATCGTCCAGCTTTTCAAGTATGTATTGATCGTAATATGCTGCTGGAACTTCAAGCACAGCCTTGTCACTCCAGATACGTAAGCTTCCTGACTGTTTCGTGATATCCTTCCATTCTTGTTCCAACTGTTGAATTTCGGCAGAGTCCAATGTTCTCTTATTATTCAAACGGGTAACTGCTTCCCGAAGTTTTTGAGTAGTAATCTCTCCTGAGTGCCTATAGGTAATGAAAGCATCAGGCCGGTTATATAGTTCTTCACAGATTGCACAAGCATCGCAAACTGAAATAGCATTAGGTTTACCACGAAGCAAGTGAACCGCATGTCGCATCCCTACCTGCTCGCATGCGTTGCTACTCGTCCAGATAATGATTTCAGCACCTTCCGGAATGAGATCAATTTTGCCTAAAAGTTGATTATACTCATTTTCGAATCCATCGTATTCTTCAAATCCTCCAATGATGTTGTTACTGAACCAGTTGCTACGTTCCTTACGTCCTTCCGATGAGTCCAGACCAAGCGGTCCAATCGCGTAATTCTCCCCTAGCGATATAAGCTTGTGCGTTTCTTCGACACCGAGCTCTCTAAGAGCCTGTTTCATGCTGCCCGCAAAGGAATCTCCGATTACTATATGGACATGAGTACAGGTCGGTACAGGAGACCAAAAGGTTGCTTTCTCCTGAAGCCCCATCAACTCGTCATACGACTCAATAAGTTCTTGGGCTACCGTCGCACTCGCTCCTTCGTTATCCTTCAACAACTTGATTTTGGCCAGAATAAAATGAAGATAGGGCTTTAATTCTCCTTCTCCCAAATTCTCAGTGGCTTTTTTTATGACTAGAAAATCTTTAATGTTCAAATTAACTTCCCTCCTCTTCTTTTACACCGCTATCTACTTTTCCAGATTCCCACGTAGGGGAAAGAAAGTTAAGGATTGCGAGCGCAACGGACAGCCTTCTCATCCGTATGGCACGCTTATTAATATAGCGGAAAGTCTCTACTTGCTGTGAGCACATAACACAACATTTATCAGCAAAGGCCCCAATTCGTGCAAGCAATTACGACATCCCCATCGTTCATTACGTTCCTCTTCAGCAAGTCAACTAAGTATCTGAAGTACAAGATCCATAATAAGCTCCCCAATCCCCTCCAACTCCTGGTACTTCCGCGTATCGAGAATTGGGATGTCTATAACCACAACATAAATTTTTACATCGATCAGCCATTGCCACTCTTTCAATATCTCTTGTTTATTACGACCAAAACGATTAATTGATTTTACAAAGAGCGTATCTCCTTCACGCATGAATCGCTTCAATAACTCATATTTTGTTCGATCAAAGTTTTTATCGTTAGCCTTGTCTACAAAAATGTAATCATCTTGAATTCCCTGGTCAGTGTAACATAATTTTAAAGTTGATATAAGTAGAGGCGGAATAAAACAAAAGCGACGAACCTAATGGTCGTCGCTCTTTTTTGGGGATCGATTCGAGACTCTCTGACAAGAGATAAGCCACTCAGCTAGATGCATCAATTTGACGGGATGACCATTAGTTGAACCTTTCAGCAAAAATGTATCTCCGGTTTTTCTTTGCATGGCCAGCGTTTTTTTTAATTCAGCAATTTTGGTAAAATGCTTCACCTGGTAGGAAGACATCCCAGATTGCCGTGCTCCGATACCTAGATATTTGGAGTGGTAACCATACGTATATAATAAGTCTAACTTCTTTTTCCCCAACTTGCGGCCTTGAGCCAAATGAATCGTCTTAGCATGTTTACCCAGATCCTGTATATCCCCCAGAACCGCGATCTTTCTTCCTCTGGCTAAGCCAACATGATTTAAAACATCAAGCGCAGAATCAAGCTCGGGCTTTGTATTAAAACTATCATTGATTACGACCATTTTACGGTGATTCTTTGTAACGCTCAGTCGACCATATGGCTTTTCCATTTTACGGAAACCACTTCTTATATCTGCTAACGTACAACCAAGATAATGTGAAACGCCTATGGCAAACAAAGCATTATATACATTACATCTTCCAAAACAGGGAATATGGAAAGTATGCACTTCATTGTCCAACCGAACATTAAAGGTCATACCTGTAGAGCCATATCGAATGTGTTGCGCACTATAATCCGCCTTATTTCGTATACTTACTGTTTTAATTTTGCCTTGGAATGGTGTGAGGTTCAGCCGTTTCGAATGAGGGTCATCTTTGTTGAGAAATAATACTCCCTTGCTGTTCATTCCAGCAATAAGCTCCGATTTAGCCGCGGCAATCCCAACCAATCCATTTTTAAAATGGCCGATATGAGCGCGACCCACATTAGTTATTACTCCAATTTTCGGTTGAATCAGCTCGCAATGGCGCTTGATATCGCCCTTCTTTCTCATCCCATACTCTAGAACAACAGCTTTATGGAAAGATTTAATTTGCTTTTTATATTGAGAAGTAAACCAGGTATCGTTCCCGTTTTCTATGGACTTAAATGTTTTCCAGCGTGTTTGCAAAATGGAAGCGATCATCTCTTTCGTCGAGGTTTTGCCCGAACTGCCTGTAATCGCAACAATAGGCTTGCGCATGTTCTTCCCTCCTTTTGACTAAGACTGGGTATATAGAGGTTCACACTCTTTCTCAATTTCATAGATTAATCATACGAGATTCCAATATTACTATACGTACATGTCTGAAATCTTGGGGAGGGAATGTGATGTCGCTTAAAGAACGATTGCTGTTGTTGGGATACAAGAAGAAATCATTACATGCAAATTTGATTGCATTTCAGAATGATTTCAAAATAAGTGCAGAAATAAAGTTGCATCATCTGACTATACCTCGTTTGAAAGAACTAACATCAGGAAATACTTCGCTAAATCTATTAGCTAGAACGATTTACAGTGAAACCAGAGGAGAGCCGTACCGAGGTATGGTAGCTGTAGGTGCTGTCGTGTTGAACCGGTTAAAATCCCCTCAATTCCCTAACACCCTTGTGAAAGTCATTACCGAACCTCTTGCATTTACGGTAGTCAGCAATGGGCAGTTCTGGCTAAAACCCAATCGACGGGCCTACCGAGCTGCAAGGGAAGCACTGAAGGGAAACGATCCCACAGCTGGATCTCTTTTTTTCTTTAATCCCGATAAATCCACCTCGATTTGGGTGAAGAGACTCCGGCTCAAATTGCGAATCGGACGTCATGTGTTTGCATAATATTGACCTAAGGCGTAGTTTCTATAATTCGCACCACTTTCCTTAAACTCAATACTCTGGGCAAGTAACTTGCGGTCACTGATTTTCCATGTATGACTTGATTTGTTGGCACGACGTCTGATCACATAATGGAAACAATCCGTGGCGTATATCTTGTAACCTTTCCGCCTGCAGCGGATCAGGAACCCCACACTCTCTCCAAGCGACACCGGTTGGAACCGAACTTTACTAAACACCTTTTTTCGGCACATCAATGTTGCTCCGGCTACTTGATCCACATGACAATTCTGATCCTTAGGATGACGCAATAATAGTTTAGAACTGGATTCAAGGTATACAAGACAAGCTCTTTTCCCCACAATGTCTGCTTTGGATTGGTTCAGCGCATGCATCATGGTGTTCAGATAATAGGGCGAGTAATAATCGTCGTCATCAAATCTGGCTATCACTTTATGTTTCGCCCGGGTCACCGCATAGTTGAGACAATGACCCAATGATTTTTTTTCGGGGATTTGATACAGCCGGATGTCACCTTTTTTTTTGCATTTTTCCATGTATTGTTTTAACTCCATTGAGTCGTTGTTCAGTATAATGATCATTTCTTTGGCTGGATATTTCTGCCGTTTGAAGTTCGCAAGCAATCGGTCAAAATGCTCCGGACGGTTTGTGCAGGCAATAACAGTCACGTGTTCCGATTGAAATTGCCTTGCATGCTTTTCCTTTCGGGTTATCTTCATTGAAATCTGCTCCTGAATTTCACAAAGTTTGCCATTGACGCAACAGTTCAGACACCGATGCAAATCGGTATCCTTTACGTCTTAGTTTGCCAACGATGATGGATACAGCCTTCAGACTTTGATCCCAAGGATCATTCGCATGCAACAAAATGATGGAACCTGGACGAGTATAGGGAACAACCCGATTCACAATAGTATTGATCCGGGTTAGCTTCCAATCCAGCGAGTCTACGTCCCAGTGTACAATGGTCTGATTCATCGAATGAAGTTTATGGATGACGCGTTGATTCATATCACCGCCAGGCGTACGGAACAGACGGGGCCATACCCCTGTCGATCGCATTATCGCCTTCTGGGCCAATTTCACTTCATTCTCTATCCATGTATTATTATGTTTCCTGTAGTCCTGATGCCGATATCCATGCGATGCGATCTCGTATCCCCTTTGCCTAAGACGTTTAGCGATACGGGGATGTTCCTTGGCCCAGATTCCTGTTATAAAAAAAGTCGCCTTGTTCACCCCAAGCTTCCGCAAAAGGGGCAACATTCGCTGGGGTACATCGTGACCGTTAGCAATATCAAAGGTTAAAGCAACTATCTTTTGATTTGTTGGAATCCGGCTTAGAACCTGTATCGTCTTCGTCACGTAGGCATCCTCTCTTTCCAAGTGAACAAATTTAAAGGATTTTATGTTTCTTCAATTGCCGGATCATGTATTGGGCACGTGACTTATAATTATGTTTCCGAACGGTACGTTGACCTTGTCTGCGTATTGCTTCTCTTGCCTTAGGGTGCTTGAGATAGTACCGGACAAGTTTTCGTGTCTGCTCAGCAGAAGTGGAAACCACAAGATCACGGCCAGGTGTGAACAGACGACGAACCTCAGGTGTATCGCTGGTGATGAGGAACCCTCCTGAACCCAAAATTTCATAAGTTCGCTGAGTCACCTGAGTAAGTTGATTCTGTGGTCCGATGACAATCTTGGCCGAACTGTATACCTTACGTGCATCGGGATAATCCAAATAACCGTGTATCCAACTACGCGGAATACTTGCACCCAAAACAGGCTTCATCTCTTCCCACTGACGTCCCCAAAAATCGATTCTAGTACCGTCCTTTATCAAAGGACGAATTAAATGATGTATTGATTTAATGCGATAATGCTTTGGATACAGCTTGAGAATCCTGGAATAACCATTGGCTACCACTGCAATGTTACTTTTCAAATGAGGAACGACTCTTCCTCTGCGATGCACTTTACGATGATATCCAAAGTCCATATGCGCTGCTTGTATTCCCATACGTTTATATGTTTTTACCATGGATCGGCAGATGGTAAAGACAAAATCGGGTTTGACTGCACGAACATAGGGAAGAGAGAATGATTCATGATGAGTGGGGTCCTCTGTTGCCCAGTACACGTGAGGAATATGGGTATCCCCAATAAAACGTCTCATCCATTTCTGTTTATAAACAGCATGCTCAGGTGTCCAGCCCATGCTTATGACTAAATCAGGCTTAAAATCCTTAAGCAATTGTGAGAGCTTGTTTCTGGTAAGAGAACCGGAGATTTTAACTGTATGACCCGCATCCCGAAATCCATTGGGTAGACCGTGAATCCACATGGGATGGTTTTCAAGGAACAATACTTTCATAACTATCCCTCCTTTATTTGATAGTTATAAGAACGTGTAGATAGCTTTTCGAATCGATACCCTTGCTTCTTTAGTCCGAGAATAATTGCGGGTAATGCCAACAAACTGCGATCAGAAAAATCGTGGCACAAAATGATGCAACATTGCTGATATTTACTCTCACGCAGCACTTTGGCAGTAATTTCTCTGGGAGTAGGCCAAGGAAATAATGAATCTTGAGAATCAATTGTCCAATCACAGTATCGGTAGCCTCTAGCACTAAGTTTCTTTTTAATGGATTCCATAGTTCTGCGTCCACCAATGTTGTACCCACGTTGGGTATTCGAACCACCCGGAAAACGAAACAAGCGTGTCCGTACCCCAATAACACGTTGAATAAATCGTTCCATTCTGTAAAAATCATTAAAAAAATCTGATGAGCTGCGGTAGATGCGTTCAAAATGATGTGAGTACGTATGATTTCCTATGCCGTGACCTAATCTCTTCATTTTTCTGTACATTCTCAATCCATAAGGGCTTGAGTTACCCACTACAAAAAACGTGGCTTTGATGTTGTGCTTCTTCAAAATGTCTAATATTTGATTCGTGTACTTGGATGGACCATCATCAAATGTAAGATATGCAACTTTACCGTGTCTTCTATTTGTTGGACAGGTGGTGATCTTCACCTTATTACTCCCTTCTTGCTCAGAGTCGACAACATGAACCTGGCACGAGCAGTATAATTATGACGGGCAATCGCTGACCGTCCATTCCGTCTGATTTTTTCTCTTTCACTCTCATGTTTCAAATAATACCGAACTTTTCTCAACGTCTCCTCTGGAGTTGAACTTACAGCGACATCTCTTCCCGGCTTTAAAGTGCCCCTGACCGCAGGTGTATCACAAGTCAGGAAAAAGCCGGATGAGCCCAAGGTTTCATACGTTCGCTGGGTTAGCATGTCGGTGTAGTTTTGTAACCCAATCATGATTTTCGCTGAACTGAATACCTGATTGGCATTTTTATAGGAAATGTGCCCTTTGATCCACTCTGGAGGAATAGAGAATCCTAGTATGGACTTCATCCGCGACCAGTTGCGTCCGTAAAAATGAATGCGATAACCGTTCTTCAGCAATGGACGCACAAGAATACGTAGGGATTGATTCCGATAAAGTTTTGGATATTTCTTGAGAACATCAGGGTAGGCATTGGCTACTAACGCAATATCTGTCTTATATTTTTTTTTCACACGGGTTCGATAATGCACCCGGGGATGATAGGCGTAATCGAGATAGGCTGCAGGATAACCCAACCGTCTAAATCGATTAGCCGTTTTCTCGGAAATGGTGAATGTATAGTCAGGCTTCATACGTTTAAGAAGAGGGAGCGTGAACACATCGGTGAAATTCGGATCTTCCGTTGACCAATAAATGAGTGGTATACGATACTCTGTTGCCAGCTTTCTCACTAACCGTTGTTGCTTTCGGGTGTGATCAGGTCCCCATCCGACGGACACCAACATATCGGGCTTATAAGAGCGTAATTGTTGACGGAGTGATTGCTCTCGGACCGGTCCCGATGCTCGAACTTGGTGTCCAAGATCTCGTAACCCGTCAGGTAGTCCATATGTCCACAACGTGCCTCTTTCTAAAAATAAAAATCTCATTTCGATATCACCGTCCTGTAATAACAATGACAAGTGCATAATCAATTCAAGCCGATTGACATATATATGTTTGAGAAGGGGGTATACGATGAATCCACGATTCGAAGCGGTATACCGCGTGAGTACGCACAAAAAATGTATAGCTTTGACTTTTGATATCGGCTGGGGGGGTAAAGTGCCGACCCCTGTCCTCGATGCTCTATCAGCCAGTCGAGTAAAAAAAGCAACCTTTTTTCTGTCCAGTACCTGGGTATTGGAACGCCCGCTGTTAGCACGCAAAATTAAAAATCAAGGCTATGAAATTGGCTCGCATGGACGTCTTCATGAAAATTACACTGAACATAGTAACCGTTGGATCACCCGGGAAGTCAAAGCTGCAGAAAACACCATCCGAAAAGCCACGGGGGTTAAATGTAAGCTCATCCGTACACCCAACGGCGATATGAACGAGCGTGTAATTCAATTACTCAGCTCCCTTGGATATTCAACCATTCACTGGAGCAAAGATTCTATGGATTGGACAAATCCGGGAGTACGTACCATTATTCGTAATTCAACTACCGGAGTAAAACCCGGTGATATTCTGCTTCTACACGCAAGCGATTCGGCTCGTCAGACTGCTCGTGCATTGCCTTCCATCATTCGCAAGCTTCGGCGTCAGGGATATGTGTTCGTCACCGTGTCTGAAATACTGCGTATGCGTACTAAATAATACCTTTTCTCGTCAAGATCCCGAGAATGTAAGCTGCTCTCTTCTTGTAGGAATATTGAGCTGCTGCCTTTACTGCATTGCCCTTGATCTGCTCCCGTTTCTGGGGAGAACGCAAGTATTTTGCAATCAGATTCCTCGTCTCACGTTCAGATGAAGAAACGAGCAGGTCCTTGCCTGGACGGAACCATCTGCGCACCTCTGGCGTGTCATCTGTTATAAGCAATCCTCCGGAAGCCAGAATTTCATATGTTCTTTGGGTGAGACGGTCTTCCGCATTCTGCGGACCAATCACGAAATCAACAGAATTGTATACTTTTACTGCTTCCTTATACGGTAGATATCCATGAATCTGTTTAACGGGAACACTCGTTTTGAAGAACTTCTTCATCTTGCTCCAATCCCGTCCGTAGATATCCACCTTTAACCCTTTTGCCAAAAACGGATTGACGAGCCGCCGTACAGATTTGAACCGGTAATGTTTGGGCTTCTCTCGATACAATTTTGAGTATCCGTTCGCTACTAGAGCCGCGTTCCCTCTATATTTTTTCGTCCATTTCAATCTACGATGTGTATCCGGATCACATCCAAAATCCAAATGAGCAGCAGGAATGGCTTGTTTTTTGAATCGTTGGACGGTTGGACGATGAATGGAAAATACAAAAGCGGGACGCGTTCTACGGATGAGAGGTAGTGAGAATACGTCTGTGTAACCCGGATCTTCTGTTGACCAATATATGAGAGGAGCCTTAGACTTTTGGACCAATTGGGCAATAAGTTGCTGTTTCTCAGGTGTACTATTGGAAGGTGTCCAACCCATTATAAAGATCAGATCAGGTTTAAAACGACGTATGGTTCGGGCAGCATGTTGATCTGTAGCACAAATTTTCACCTTATGTCCTAATTTCTCGAATCCTTTGGGCAATCCATAAATCCACATGGGATGTGTCTCCAGAAACAAGATGCGATATATTATCATTTTTGTCTCCTAACCATGAGCACATTTTTATATAGGTGCCACATCTTATTCATCTCTGAGGTAGTTGCTTGGGCTTCGACCCAGTCAGGCATGTTTTAAGTAAGCTTGCTACTTACCTTTTCTAAAAAATAGACGGTTTCCTGATTATTAAAATCAAGGAATACCGTCTATCTTTTTACATGTTTGACTCATTGAAGCATGCATATGTTCTAAACGTCGTGAAATTTAGCATGTGCACTAGTTGCGTCAGATTGGACCATCGATTATCAAAAAGATTCCACTCCTTTGTGCACCGTAGTCTTCAAATCCTCCGATGATGTTGTTGCTGAACCATTTGTAACGTTCTGTACGTCCTTCCGATGAGTCCAGACCAAGCGGTCCAATCGTGTAATTCTCCCTTAGGTTTTAAGCTTGTGTGTTTCTTCGACACCGAGTTCTGAAGATCCTGTTTCATGCTGCCCACAAAGGAATCTCCGATTACGATATGGACATGAGTACAGATGGATACAGGCGACCATTGTAAATATGAACTGGTGCACTACGTTCCGGCTTTGTATTTGTAAATAAGGATGACTAGATTCCTCATCTCTTAAATACATATCTGTTTCTTCTCTCAATACTTCTAGGCCCCACAAATAATTGAGACAGAGTTACGATTGTTTGATAAAGTTGAGATATTCACGGCCTATTTGAGCTATTGTCCCATTTCGACTTAGAATTTTCAAACAAACAACGCTTTTACCAGTTATAAACACCCAGCTTCCTTCCCGTTCCATTAATTGGATTAAACCAATCAATCATCTCAAAATGAAGACTTGAAAATGAAAAAAAACGCCCCGTCTTCAGCTGAAGAAAGGGCAAGTTTTAGTGCGGTAACTCATCGCTCTTTTTTTGATTTCTAATTTAGAAACAGACCCTCTAATAGGGGGTTAGAATAGATAAGAAGCGTTTAAATGGAGATCACGCTTAATGAGTAATCTTTTCTCCAAAGAGATCTGTTTTAACAATGTGGCCGTTTACATCGCTTGAACATATTGGGCAGTAGACATTCCAATCATCCCCGACCTGTAAGTAATAATTGCCAGAAGCGTATTTTAACAGTCTAACTTTTGTCTTAACGTGTTGCCTGTTTAAGTCTCGACAAGTATTATTCACCCATACTTCATTACAAAAATCGCAAATATATGTTTGTTTGAAATTTTGATCCCTACATGTTGCAATTTCCCCACAGCTGGGGCATAGATGTTTCAAGTTCTCAAAATAGTGGAAAAATCTTTTCATATAGATTTGAAGGCCCTCCAAATTACCGGGAATGGCATGAAAATGGCATAGCGAATAAAGCTTTCTTGTGTCCACATTCCAATTGTTAGTCCGTTTATCCATATGAACAACTGATGCGCTTTTCATGACGATTTTGTTTTTAGAAATTCCTAAATATCTCCGACCAGAACGCTCTAGATCATGCTCAAGTACTTTTTTACCCATATCCACGTAAGGCTTATACTTTGCATCCAATGTGTGCGCATGCCATAAGTCTGACTCTTGAGTCTTGAAAAGCAAAAGATAATCAGGCTTTACCAGCTTGCCGCTTTCATGCGGTAGATCACACTCATAATATAGCCAGACGACTTTATCCTCGTAAGTAAACATATCGCGCCAGCCGCTCAATGTACGTTTCTTTTCAAAATGAGAAATGAGTGATTCAGCCACATCCTTGCAGACGAATTTCACTCTATTCAACTCACGGATCAATTGAAGGAGCACCCATACTTCATACAGATGAGGTGAATTGGTGAGCGATTTTTCAAACTCAAGTTCTTTTGAAGTCAATATTGGTGCCAACATTCCAATCCTTTCATAAACTTCATATACAGCACGGTATTGTGGATGGCTTGCAAATAGATGTGTCCATTCAGGCTCCAATTCTCCGACATTAAATAACTCGTTTGTTAAATAATGATTAATGACTGCTTCGAACTGTGTCCAAATTACATATCTATCTTCCAACAGATCTATATCCTTCTTAATTTGCTGCTTACGTTTTTCCAGGGTTTCAAGAACTTTGTTATCCTTCTCGTGGCTAGATTTCAATCCCACAATCCCGTGTCTAATCTCCTTCAGTTGGTGCAACATGGAGGCTTCTGTTGTTTTTTCCTGCTCAATTCGGTCATTTACACGTTCAAGCATCCACTTAATCATGCGGTGCTCGGGAACATGAACATCCTTCATTGACACTCTGGCAGAAATTTTATCCCGAAACGGAAACAGCGCTTGTTCAAGGATAGCTTTCGCATCCCACCTTTTCAACTGACGAACAGCCCTCTTGTCACGCGTCGAATATAGAATTTCGGAAGGGCTTTCTTCTATTTGTTCTAACCACCGTGCCCACTCACTCATTAAGATCTGCAGATTCTCGATTGGAAACAAAGGGACCTGGAGTTCGCGGATAATATTACGATCGTCATTCTGGCCCGGCTGGTAAACTAGCTCTTCAAATAGTTTCTTTATCCCCAGTTGCATAATTCGGTATTGCTCCGCTGACAATAGGCTCGGAATAACTCTGACCTCTTCCGAAGCGAGAAGACTTCTATCTTTCCGGTACGCGAGTATCTTCCACTCTCCGCAGGCATTTGAACCAAAAATTGCTTCTTTTGTTGTCTCATAGCCGTTTTCCATCCATCCTTTGCGCACGTCGTACCATAGATCTTTCTCATGGATAGATTTGAACAGATTGAATTCATTCCCCCACGCGTCTTTAGCTATGACATAATCAGCCTCAGCGATCTTAACTCCGATTCGCAGCAAACTTTTTTGTTCCCGACTATATTCTTTCATTACATACGTCTTCTGTTCACGATCCAATTGCTCGTAAATTTGGACGGTAGCCTCATCATACTGAATCTCGCCAGTTGGCAACAATCGCTTATTTTCTTGAATTGCTACTTTATACAATTTCATATGTAATCACCAAAAACGGACGATTCGTTCATTTTCAAGCATTTTACCCAACTTTTTCGCAGAACGCGGATAATTCAACAGTGACTGGTGGAAGTTTGACAAGATACTCATCGATTGATCGTCCCGTTTAGAAACTTCAATTCTCGGCAGAATTTTCGTCATGATCAACTGATCATAATATTTCTCAAGGAGTGACTTGGTTAGCTTTTGTTTTGGTACGTGATCTAAGTACAGCCCAATCTGTTTCTTCCCGCGGCTGTTTAACGACGCATTGGTGATTGACTCTAGCTGGTGTGAGATATCCACTAAAACTTGTGCTTCTTTTTCAAACGCATGTTTGATGTGATAGAAAGAATCGAACTGCTCTAAACTGACGTCGATGTATCCAGACTTTATATTTTCATTCAGTTTTTTCTCGATTTTCACTTTTTCTTTAGCATCAATATGATCAACCTCAATAACAAAGCTTCGATCAATTACCTTTGGGCTGAGTGACTTAACAGTGTGATCCATATTGATTGTTCCGACAAAACGGACATTTTTAGGAATCTCAAACCGGTAAGGGAAACGTTCGATTAGTTCTTGGGCAGCAAACAACTGATCACGGTTCAGACTATCATTCCCATGCTCAATAATTTCTTTAGCCTGCAGATAAAAGCGCTTGTTATAGAGCTGGATATATTGCTTCTTTTGTTCTCGGATACTGAGAAACTCTGAAAAATAATGCTCAACGTGAGCAAGATTCATCTCATCTAGACAAATTAAGTGAAGATGGTCCTGCTCCTCCTCCCTCGCGGCATCGGCCAATGCCTCCATAAAAGGGGTAGCGACAAACGATTTGTCGATTGGGTTAAAATACCCAATCAGGTCTTGCGTATCTGTCCACCCCGACTGGATCGGAATAATTTTAGCTTTCGCATTTTTGATGGCATTTGCCGTTTCCATAACAAGACTAGACTTTCCTGTTCCCGAAGGACCACTCAAAATGACCAGGGTGTTTGTCTGTAATGCTCGCAAAAACATCTCGATGGTTACCTCATCGTAAACGAGATCATCTTCAGAATTATGATACAGTAACGATTGCAGCATCTCGACCACTTTTTCCGGTTCCCATGGATACAACTGGTGTTCTTGTTCCTCTTCATTATCGTTTTCAAGCTGCATATGACGATCGATTCTATCCAATAGTCGCATCCACTGGATCTGCTTTTCGCTTAATTCTTTCAGTCTCTGATTGTAGGTTTCCTCTTTTTCTTGAAGTTGTTGGATCTGACCCTCTAGTTGGGTGTATTTAGATATGTACTCCTGTTCTAGAATATCTTGACGATCATAAAATTTTGTTGAGATCGTTTTTTCCACATCAGTACCAAAAATCTCTTCTGTAGCATGTGCTAGCAACGTGTTTCCCAAGCGGCTTAAATGATCAAGAAATGATTCTTGTACATTTCTATATGTTGAAAGTTTAATTTTTAGCAATTCATCAAGATGCTTTTGGTGCAACTGGATTTCATAACATGCTTCAAACAAAGCTCCTTTTACGAGGGGCTCTTGAAACTGTTTTGGTGAAATAACGGAGGACATCTTCCACTTTTTTTCTGGCTCCAACGGATTCGAACAACGCTTATATCCTCCCTCGGCGGTAGGCTCCATTACGAACGCATCTACAGCGAGCATGTTATTTTTGGTTGTTCCATATGAGTCCACTTCAAATACGATCGTTTCACCGAACAGTTCGTTTTTTAAGCGCTGGATCAGTGTACCAAGACTCGCAATATATTCATTTTCCTCGTTACTCTCGTAAAGGGCTTTATGATGTTTAATATCCTCAATGAATTCTTTGGCATCTGCACTTAACCATTCCTCAAAAGTCTTTGTTGTTGCTATCCCCATGACTATCTCTCCTGACACTGATCTAGAGGTCGCGTGCCTCAAAATCTTTCTTTATTAGGTCTTTAGCATTACACACCTAATAATCATTTCGACTTATGTGCAACATTATCCTTCTGAAATTTCGACAAATTGGGAGACGTATGTGATCCTCTCTAAATATGGCTCATAGCTCTCTGTAGGTTTTTTTATTTGTATCTAAATCTTCTTTATGTAATATTATGTGCTTTAATCTCCTTGTTCATTTCTTAGGCAGAGAAGGTATTCTTTCAAAAATTTTAATTAAAATAGTTTCGAGAATTAATCGAAAAAAATTTGAGAAGAAACTTTCTGGCTCGCTAATGGATAGTACTGGGTCTTGTCTTAGAATTGAAATCAATTCTAAGATGTTGAAACCAAACAACCGATATAATAAAAAAAGTGGAGGAGTTGCTTCCATGTTTAAAACAATAAAAAGCTGGTTTATGCTTCAAAATGATAAGACCACTAAAACGAATTCAATATCTAAGAGCAGTTCTACTGCGCAAACTGCTGCTAATAAATCTAGAATTGATCCCTCTAGAATTGGTGATCTAGGGGAGCATAAAATAAACATTCAGCTGGACCAATTGCCCAAGGATATAAAATACATAAGCGATATTATGATCAATAACCCCAAATCTAGAACAGGGTACTCTCAGATAGATCATGTTGTTATTTCCCCTTTTGGTCTATTCGTTATTGAAACCAAGAACTACAACGGTGAAATCAAAGGTTCACGCAAAGATAAGTATTGGCGTGTGAACAATAGATTTAATATGTATAACCCACTGAAGCAAAACTATGGTCATATCAAAGCTCTAGAACATGTTTTAGTTGAATACTCAGACCTCTTGTACATTTCAATGGTTTCTTTTACAATGCGTTGCCGTTTTAGCATTGATCCAGAGCTCCGTAAAATAGAATCAAATGAACTGATCGTTTACGATACTGAACTTTCTGAGTTCATAAGCCGTAAGATTGTTCGAGTTAAAATGACAACTCAAAAAGCCCTTCGGAATAATGTGGAGGTTCAACAAATATATGAATCTCTTCGATTTGCAAATATAACAGATGCAAGTAAACGAGCGGAACATATTAATAAGATTAAGACAGACGGTTAACCTTGCAGTTTTGGTTTGTATCAAAGGTATTGAACATATTGAAAAAAGCCCGATACAAGTTATCTTGTATCGGGCTTCTCTCTAATTACAACCAAAGTTTAAGGCATCAACCCGTGATTTGTCCTATATTCTTATTAGATACCTTATCGGCCAGTCTAATTAGAACATTCATGTCAACAGCATTAATGATTTCGTTTTGTAGACTGGCATAGTCACTTTTTAACTTCTTATTCTGATCATTTGCCTCTTCAAGACGTTCGGCCAATTCGATAGTCATCTGCTTTAACACGGTTATATTGTTACCCAGTTGATCCATAACCTCATTAAAGGTAATTAAAAAATCGTGATTCAATTGAGTTGGTGCTTCAATGGAACGAACGATATTCTCTTCTACGGATACCTTCTCTTTGCCCTTTGCAACTTTCTTTTGAGATGTAACTGCAGGATCCGTATGCGTGTTAGTAATGGATACGATATTGCCATCAGTTTTATTTTGGCTTCGGGTTCTTTTTGCTTCCTTAATATCTTTTTCGTACTGTTTACGCAAGGCGCTATTCCAACGGAATCCACACGCTGCCTTCGATCTATTTAACTTTTCGCTAGCTTCTTCGAAAGCTTTTAACTGGGTGCTTCCCGTTTCAATATGTTTTAGTACAGTTTGAGATAAAAGTAGATCTGCTTCAATGTCCCAACTATCTTTACGTGTCTCCATTAAGAACACTCCCTCAATTTGATATATTGTTAATTCTATTTATATCCCAATTCATACGAAGATATTCCTAGAGATAAATTAATCTATCGAGTTTTCCGGTGGGTTACTTTCTGCAGGTCCACTGTGTTTAGTCCAATTAAGGTCTTCTAATATCAACTGGTCGTGTGTCCTAACGCAATAGTCATAAGTCGTAACAAATAAACCTTGTGAATTCCTATATGTACACGTTGAGAATTAGAAGCGAATAGTCTTGTTCTTTTTACTCTCAACGTTCAAGTTTATACAAACATAAAAAAGCCCTTTCTTAAGAAAGAGCTTCTAATAACAAGAACTAAAGTTATTTATATAAATACTTTTCATCACCATTTTGCATACCGAAGTAACGTAGGCGGTAACCCTCCCGGAAACGAGCCATCAACTTGTCAATGCACAAGTCATCTTCAAATTGAATGTGTCCCGTCAAATAGAGTGTAATTAAGTACTCTTCGAACGGAAGATTTCCTAAATACATTTCCTCTTCCTCTATTTTTCCTCGAAGCACATCGATTTCAAGAACCAACATGTGAGAAAAACCTTGCAGCGTTGAATTAATGATCCAAGCAAATTCGTAAGGTTCATGTATCTCCTCGTTGTTGTTAAGCTTTAAAATTTTTTGGATGCCTCTCTCATCTTTGAAAACATACGCAGCAAGAGCTTGATCAAAGCCTGCTTCAGGATCAAACCTTAAACTTGAAAAGACATCGAGATCTACTTGTTCAGCATAATAGGCTTCAGTTAGCCTGTTATGAATTTGTTCTAATGTGAAAGGATTTGGAATCTCTAGGGTCAGGTATTTCTTGTATAGTTTCTCAATATCAATCATTTATTATCTCCTCATTGTTGGAGTGGATAAAAGGTCAAGTTAATTGAAGTTTTAATTTCTTCTGTCCACCCAGTATGATTCGTACGAAATAGATTATCACTTGTCCTGAAGTTATCCGGAGTACTTATTCAATGTAATCGGATAATGATAAATTTCTATATCTTTGTTGATAAACCCTCTTCGTTGAGCAGCTAGTAAAGTTTCATACATATTTTTACGTCCAACCGGGTTATCGGTATGCATGTAGATCTTCTTAGCCTTCAAACCATGTTCACAAAAGTACTTCACTAGGTCATACCCGTTACGCAACTCATTTCCATTTACATCCTCACCTAAGTCGTGATCTAGCGTGAGAATGTTAACCTCACTTGTTTGAAGAATATGTATGGCTTCATCATAGCTACGAGCCACAACGAAACCTTCTGGACAGTCTCTGAGATCATCTACATAAAGGTTGATCTGGTTTGTCATAATCCCCCTCCTATCTAAAGGTGATCGTATCTGCTATTGTTTTCTGGCTAAATAAGAATGTTTTAGCCAAGATCATATAGAGAATTCTCTATAGTACGGATACGCCTATAAATTTAATTATATACCTACTGGCGTAGGATCATTTTCGTTTTAGTCTGGCGATGAAACCATCGATAAGCCAGCCGAGCAAAAACCAACCAATGACATTAATCACATACCAAATCAACATCTGAATCTCCTCGTTGCCGATGGCTCGAATATAACGGGAGTAATCTACTAACAACAAGAGATGTGGACTAGTGAGAAATAATAGTAAGTTTTTATCGTCAAATCCAGTTGCATTATAAACACATATCAACAAACTGAGAGAGAAAAGCCAGAAGCGGAACTTCTTCAGCAAAAGTCATACCCTCCTATACGTACTTCACGTTATTCCGTTCACGATAGATTCGCCTGCAGTCTTATTCGTCTGTACTTTTCTTTTCAAATTGTTGAAGTGTTGCTTTATCGATCTTACGTTTCAGGTGATTGGGTAAATGATCAAAGCAATATGTCATCTTATCACGGTTCAAGTTAGGCACCTGTCCCAGCAGATCCCATTCATCCTCGGTTAGGGCTCTTCCGCAGACCAAACACTGCCGGTGAGTCCTCATATGAGGCTGAGACACTACCGCTTGTTCGCCAGGACTAGCCTGCTCTAATAAATGATTTAGAGCCGGGTTTCCCGCCCAGTCATTCATCTTATATGGTGCAAGGTCCCTCCACCCCATCTGATAACTATCTAAGGCGGTCAGAAAGGCCTCATTCACCGCTTTATCTACGGCTGTGTTGATATTACTCGGATCTTTGGAAGGATCCCCTGGAATGACTGCAAATCCATATCCATCTCGGAAATGAGCATCAATCTGCACTTGTACGATTGATTTCACGTATCGATGAGGAACATTAATCTCAAGCTCTTTAATCTCCAGGTTCCAACGACTCTCTGTAGCAGACTCCACCCGGTCCGTATACACCTGATTAGGAATATACGGTCTATGGTTATCACTTCGGAATTTCACCGTATCTTTAGGAAAGGTCTTCTTCAGTTCAGCTACAATATCCTTATAATCCCGTTCCATTAGCATCTTTCCTTTCCTCGTACAATTTCAATATAGGATTAAGTGGATCATTCTCACCAGGTAAATAATGATTTACTTGAACCAGTCTAGTATTTCCTGGAACGTATGTTATTACTTCGATAATAATATCATATGTTAGGTCTCACAATGGATCCGTAGAGTATTGATATTAAATTGCAATGAAACGTGTAGAATACATAATCGACCACATTTATGATTCGGCATTCACACATTTGGGCTGCTGACCATAATCTAACTAAGAATTGGGAGTAACTGTTGAAGGGAATCGTTGGATAAGGAGATAAATTGCTGAACGACCAATAAAGGTATTGATTCAGTACAATGTTGATTTTCGACTAAAACATCTGAAGAGAGGTATTAATATGCATTATTATCCTTATTGTTATAACTGCTATTTGAATAGTTTAGCTTTTCAAACGATGCACAGACAGCTTCCTATTCCAGGATTGTTCCCTACTGGTCAGCCACCGATGGTTCCTCCTGGTCAGTTTCCCGGTTATTATCCAACGCCTGTGACCCCAATGTACCCTGGCTCTAATCCAGGACAAATGCCTCAGCAATCAGCCGGCCAAGGAGCTGCACCAACGACACAGCCTCCATCATACATTCCTCAAAAGCCACCGCAAGCGTATGCCATTGATGCACCGAGTATGTTTGGTTGTATCTACAAGTGGACATATGTTTGGCTGAGTAATGGGAATCAAATGTGGTTCTTTCCTACCTTTATTGGACCAACATCCGTTGCAGGATACGTTTGGCCACCAGGATCACCTCTCCCATCTTATTTTGGAATAGATGCAAAACAAATTGATGCATTTAATTGTAACTTTTAATTTATTGGTAATCTAATTTTCCCTATAAATAACGAATCACACAAATAAGTCTGCCTCAACAAGGCAGACTTATTTGATTTCGTTGTTTTTGGTCAGGTAATACTAACTACTATTGTTTAGATACAGCCGATACCTTTTACTCGAATTTTTTCAACGTAGAGTCGAAAGCCTTATATACCCGCTGTGCTAGGGCGACGCGCTCTGGTAAGTCTCGCTGCAATTGTTTAAAGTATTCAATCCCGGATTCCGTAATCTCATAATAGCGGTAATAACGGTTATCACTATCCCAGTAACTATGAGCGTGACCTTTTTCAGCAAGCTTTTTAAGCCTTTGAGAAAGATAAGAGTCATTCACGCCGACACCCTTTAACGTCTTGGTGATCACCTGATCCAGTTCTTTGCCAAACCGTCGGCCAGACTGCAGTTCAGCGAGCACTAAAAAATCGATAACATGTTGAACCTTAACAACATAACCAAGGGAAGACAGCTTATCTACTTTAGGAACAGCTTCTCGCATAAGTAATTACCTCCAGAGTGATTGAAGTCATTTTTTTCGTGCCATTAGGTATATTTATTACTGCTAAAAATAAGCAACTTCGATAGGGGAGGGGATGTTAAACCCAAAACAAGCCCACCAGCCCCGCAAACAGCCACCAATCTCTACCCTTATTATACCACAAACGACGTGACCCCAACTTACGTGTTTACACGCTTATATCTTCCGTGCTCTGCATCATGCCCCTCTTCTTTCTTACCTCCCCTCACCTTTTCAACCCCATACGTTGTCTGGATCTAGAAAACCGCATTTAGTGACTTAGACGCATCATTAGTTACTAGATCCGTGTTTATTCTTTGGCTAGGTACGGATTTATAACAGGCGTGCAATTCTACTTCTATATACGGATCAAGTAGCAGTTTTGATTGAATGGGGGCGTGACCGGCTCGCGAAAACCGGTCACAATGGTAAGGGAATAGTTTGGTAAATAATGTAACTTAGTGCGTGTAATTTATATGGTTTGAGTTATCCGTGACTAGATATGTGGAAATAAATTAAAGGGATAGAAACTAAATAAAGGATATATTTGCTTCATGGGGATGGATGAACTGGGTGGAGTATCGATCGAGAGTGAAAGTTATGGTTTGTGAGTGGGAAGTAGCAGGTAGGTGGGTGTGAACGGGGCAAAGGAGCAGGTAGAGGGGCTTGAATACGTGCAAACACGTATAATTAAATCACGTTTTTTATGCTTTTTTCACGAAGTTAACTTGATTTATAATTAGTTTGTAATAAAGATATAGTGACCGATACTACTGTTCTATCTATTCACATAAGAGAATACTTGTACGTCTCAAATTCGGAACAGGTTACTCAAACGCTTGTCTCGTCGTAGTTCTTATCCGAGGTATCACTAATTTTAATCAGAAGATATACTTTCTAAATCTCGATGCTTGGGTTGTAATTACTATTCCAATTATATAAAAATAAAAATAGGGTTTGCTATTCCGCCACTTCTTTTTTAGTTCTAGTGGAAGAATAGCAAACCCTTGAGTGAGGGGCAGTAAAGAGTATGGCGTTCGAAATTTATTGCTCTTGTCTTAACTTGGTTGGTTATTGAAATTTACAAATTCAAACAAGTCATCGACTTCAACATGTTTGACATCATCATTCTCGCCTTCCAATACTGATGAGCTCTTCAAACCTTCTTTTTCATTAAGCTTTTGGGATAGATCATCGCGCTCAGAAATTATCAATTCATTTTCTATTCTAATTTTTTTAAGTACCAGCTCTAATTCAACCACTTCTTTTTGAAGAGCCTGATTCGCCAGAGAGCTTTCCTCAAATTGTCTAGACAACACTTCAACCTGATGACTGAGTTGATCTTGAACGAGCTGATTGGCTATGTGTTTTTGATTGAATTCTTTCTGGAGCTGGGCAGTAATCAAATTTTGCTGCTTCTCTTGATTCTTCTCATAGGTTACCAATTTACGCTTTAATGTATCATTGTCTGCTTGTAGCGCTTCTTTTTCTTTGCGTAATTCCCCCAAGGATTGAGACGTTTTGCCATGTTCTTTTAATTGATTATCGATTTTCTCTTGCAATATTACATTAGTTTTTTTGAGCTGACTAATTTCTGTAGTATACCCTATTGTTTGTTTATTCCAATTTTTCATTTGCTTCTTGTATTCTTCTATTTCTTTGTCTTTCTTTATCACTAAGTCATCAAAATTAGATAATTCCTCTAAATTTTCATAATAAGATACATCCATTCGCTTATATGAGGAATTCGCTTGATTCACTTTCTGTTTTAAGTCATGAAGTAAGTTCTCAAGCGAATTAACGATAGGAATGACATCCTCAAAATCATCATCTTTATCTCCACTTGTTAATGATTGGATTTCTGTTTCTACTGTGCTGTGTTCTTCTCTAGTAAGTGATATGTTTTCATTTGCAGCTGCTACTTCGTCCACTTCCTTCTCTTCATGACCATGACGGGAAACAAACTGATATATCGGATGAATATACTCTTTATATTGACCGTTTTTGTAAAAACGTAAGGTGTTAATTGCAAGACTTAGGTCTATCTCCTCTTTTTCACACATTTTAGGGAAACTTGCAAATACAGTCGCTTCTGGTGCATCCGATTGGGTCAATAAATTTTTAATTTCCCCTTCAGAATTATTCATAAATGTCGTAACTATCTTATTAAAGAACTCATAGTGATATTTCATATTGTTAGATAGTTCCACACGCAAATCCGCTATATTTACTTGTCCCTTAAGAACTTTGGTCTTGGTTAGTTTCAATGCTTTCAGTAAAGTCGGATTAGTAGCAATTATGACTTGCAATTCTTTGTCAGAAAACTGTTCGAGTAGTATGAAATCTAGATAATCATTACCTAACTCACCTATATTGTCTAGTGTTATATAGGCATACCGTTTTAATGGTCTCTTTCTTGTTGTCATCTCTGATTACCCCCTTAAAACAGATAGATGACCCGATGTTTTTTTCATCGAACTTATGATCTGTTCCAATTCTCTTACTACTCTCGGATTCGTTTCTTTATATTTCGCATCATACAAAAATTTTTGTGGTAATAATTCTTTTTTCTTATTCACATGTTTACCGATCAACTTATATATTTCGATACGTAATGAAGGAAGACTGGCAGTTTCTAAACGTTTTTCTAAGATAAGACCTAAACGTTGATCTAACACGTTTGACTTTTGAAGTCCCATTACAATGAGCACTGATTCTTCATCAGTATGTCTCAAGAGAGCCTCTCCAAGTTTGATTTGTTGAAATGCTTGCAACTTACCCATATGCTTTTGAATAGCATATTGCTCACTTTCCGTTCCTTTAACTAGCAAATTAATATATTCATGCATCGAATCTATGTCCCCAAGAATGACAAGACAATTTAAAGCATCTAAATATAAAGAAGAAGAACGGTCCTTTAAGTAATGGCGCACTTGGGCCTTTACTTGTTCGCTCCGATGACCTACAAAAGCAAGGGTAAGTAAGCATTCTTGCTTAATGTGAATACTATTGGATTCTTTTAATACTTCGATGATATAAGGCGATACTGCTTGGTCTCTAGTAAACCCTAACCCCTTAATCACTGCCCGTTGATTTTCCGGAAATTTTTCTAATGCATCTAATAGAATGTTGGTAGAGTGTGTCATACGCAAAGAACCTAACGTTTTACAAATAGAAACAAGGATTTTATCGTCTTTCGTTTCATATAACACTTCTCTCAACATAGGGATTGCATCTTCTTTAAACGCTTGTAAGGCTCTTGAGTAAATCGGTTGTAGTTGTTTCTTATCATTTTTAAGATATAAATCAAAAATGGTTCTCACAGATTGAGGTCCAAACTGAACAAACTGATGAGCCTGAATGATCGCATACTCAATCAAATCCGTTCGTCTTAGATCAATTTCACTTATTGTCTTCATGATTTTTTCAATCTTATCTTTCGGAGCAAGTTTAAATAAAGCATCTAAGGCATACTTAAAATATTCAGGATCTTCTAACCGGTGAATAATTCCATCAACAGCTTCTTTATCACGAATGGAACCCGCTGCAAGCAAGGCGAATTTTACATGTTGTTGAATATTAGCGTTTTCCAAGATCGCTTTGATGGTTCGTCGCCCCTTCAAACTGCGGTTCGTTAATCGATTCAGTAGTTGAATTATCATAGATATTCTTTTTTCATCAGAGAGATCAAACTTTCTACATTCTCTAAATAGAATAACTATTGCACGATCTCCAAAACGTTCAATCGTCTTAATTGATTGTCTCCATACATTCTCATCATTTTTATAGGACACCGTTTCTATAGCTTGTATAATTTCTTGATATTCCAATTCAGTTATATCTTCATCTAATGATTCAAATGAAATATCTACATAACCAATTCTTCCATAATAATCAACTTCAACTATGCTCTCACTTCCGTCTAGAGAAACAGAAGTGGAAAATAGGTCTAAATTAATTTCATCATTCTCTTGCTCCTCATCAATCTGTCTTAAAATTTCCTCTCTTAATGCTTGTTCTTCCTCTTCATTCATGACTTGTTTTTCATCTTGCGTTTGGTTTGGGTTATCTAACTTGAGCTGTTTTAACTTTTCCAAGGTATCGCCACTCATACGATCCAATATAGCCATAATTCACACTCCATTATTTAATTTTATTCAATGCTTTATGACGTTCTTGCAGTTCTTGAATTTCCTCTTTCGTAAACTCATGAGAACCAATATTTACATCAATCACTTCGGTTTCATCATTTTCAAGCCATGCTTTTACAGAAACTTCACGTTCCTCATTACAATAGATTTTGAGAACCAATTTCGAACCCGCTTGTACAGGTCTTCTAAAATCAATTTTTGCTGATTTCAATTTCCTAACATGTAATGATTTTGCATAGGGAGCAGAGAACAACTCTAACTTCATTCCTGTAACTTCTTTATGATTGTCTTGTCCGTTTACAATAAAAGAATCTTGTATAATCCGCTCAAATGGAAGTTTCGTACCTTTTTCTAGTAGAGTTACTGGATCTGAACCTATAACATCCACATAAATATTGCTCGGAACAGTGTTAACAATAATTCCACGATCTTGTTTTGGCGAATCTGCAACATAATTTTTGTTGCTTTTCAAGCTGATTTCATTGATGCGGTAATGATAAACGGCAGCACCACGGCTAACGGACGCCATCGGATTCACAGAGCGTATTGGTTTGATACGGCGATTAAATATTTCATAAATTCGTTCTTGAATCGTTGGATATAAGGTCATTCCACCCACCAGAAATACAGCATCAATATCGTCAATACTTAGTTTTCCAATAATACTGCTATCCAGCGCAGTTTTAATTGGTGATTCGATGTTCTTTGCATTCGTTTCATTGGCATACAACAACTTATTAATCATCATGTCGTATTCTTTTTTTGTGATTTTAAAAGTTGCAGCCAGTTCCTCAGGTAACTCGGATGTTACTGCCCCGTCAAAGGAAATGTTGTCGAATTTCCCTTTGACATCAAAGTAATCTTCTCCTTCAGTACGTAAGCGAGATTCAATCGTTGTAGAAAACTTCATTTTTGCTTTTTCTGCGATATCCAACAGATTTGCAAGTAACTGAGTAACCACTTCTTTTCCATATTTTGTTTGTATTTGCTTCGCATTCAAATTAGTCTGCTTAGCAAAAATTTTAAAGAGTTCTTTTACAATCTCATTATCAAAATCTACTCCGCCTAATTCGGTATATTGAGAAATGGATACTTCTTGTATATCTAGTTTTCCATTTGAATTATTTGAGACTTGAAGAATGGAAACATCGCACGTCCCCCCTCCAAGGTCAAAAACCATGAGATTCTTTTTACCTGTGTCAAACTTGATGCGTCTTTCCGAAGGATCAAGTTTTTCTTCATCATTCAAGAAGTCGATTAATGCAGCTGTTGGTTCCGGTATCATATGAATTTTATCTTCATCGAAACCGCTTAAGATTGCAGCTGTCTTGGTAGCTTTTTGTTGTTGGAAATCAAAGTTTGCTGGTATTGTAATCACAACACTATTTATGTTTTTATCACCATAGTAATCTCCTGCAGATGCCCGCAAAGTAGACAATACTGCTGAGGAAACCTCTTCTGGCCTTAATTTTTTTCCATTAATCGTCCATCCTTTGTCTGTACCTATGATTCGTTTGGCTTCCTTGAACACGGAGTTGGGGAAAAATCCATTCATATGTTTTGCATATCGACCAACATAAGGGGTGTCTGATGCATCTATATACAAGACAGAAGGCAGAATTTGGTCCGAAATAAGGGAAGTTCCTCGGTCATCCGTCTGTAGAACCTCCAGAGTCTTCGTTTCAATATCATTTCTTGTTGTTAAATGAGCTACGCTAATAGTTGAATTCGTTGTTCCTAGATCAATACCAATATATCGTGACATATTATTCCTCTCCTATTTCAGAAATTACTTCCATGACCAATGGTGGAATGACAACGATGTTATTCAACATCCACCCATACTTCACGATTTTAACGGTAATTTGGTTATTTTCCGATTGTATCGGAGCAGTTGTCTCGAAATGTTTTACTAAATCAGTCCGACTAACTTCAAATAATTCATTAACTTCTCGATTATAACTGTATTCCTCAAGTCCAATCGCTAAATTAAAATTTGAAAATAAGTTAATTAATCGACCTTTACTCACATTTGGATTGGAGGGTGTTATCCCTTTGCTTTCTTCGAATAGATCAGATAACAAATACTTACTTTTACTTCCTCCAATCGAATTAAGCAAATGAACCAGTGTTTTTTCCTCAGCTTGCTTCGCACGTATTCTTTCAAGTTCTAAGGCTTGAGTTAAACGTTCAATTTCTTCCTCTGCAATCTTCAATTTAGATTCTTGTTCCTTCTCGACTAAAGGATCAAAAGATTCCACCTTATCAATTTCATTAATTTCAAGTTTATGAAAAGATTCCACAAGATGTTCTATGGCTTCTTTCATATGAGACATCGCTGGATTTTTTGTTTCTCTCCCCATCTCTACTTTCACTTGAACGTTTGGATCAGACATAATCTCCAAGCGATTTTGACGGATCGCTGTAGAGTCATGTGAAAAGGTTGGATCTCCCAATTCCTCCTCCGCATTTAAAACGGATACGCTGATTGCATCATCTTTCTGATTAAGGTAATAAATGTGTTCTTCTAAAGCGGGAGATAAAGTCTTATTCTCTTGTCCCTCAGAAATTATTTCTTTTAACCCATCCGCAAAACAAAGACCACTTAAGCCGACAACTCTACGGTAGGCCTTCATTCGACCTGTTGTATTTTTAGATGAAGGAAAACCCATGGATCTC
The DNA here is from genome assembly GCF_038005125.1 of Paenibacillus sp. FSL K6-2862. NCBI lineage: Bacteria > Bacillati > Bacillota > Bacilli > Caryophanales > Paenibacillaceae > Paenibacillus > Paenibacillus sp. FSL K6-2862. The sequence continues at coordinate 224,912 of NZ_JBBOSN010000002.1, read as the reverse complement.
AAGTGTTTTTTTGAGGTCTCCCATTGTTCCCCCTTAAAAAACCACTTTGTAACTTCATCTACTGTTTCTACAACTTCACGCTCATGCTTAAATGGTAGGCAGCAAATAAAATACCGAATCAATAGCTCTGAAAACATTTTGGAGTTTGACTGAAAAATTTTGCTTCCGACAATGTCGCCACGACATATCGCTTCAAATGCTTTTCGTTTATTAGAAAACTTCATGTCCAATTGTTGAATAAGCTGACGACAAATCTCTACGGATAATGGAAGAGTTTGTTCTTGTCCGTTCCATTCTAATTGAATTAATGACGCTAAATATTCATCATCAACTACATCTGAGTGCTCGAGAAGACTTTTCTCACATAATACTTGTAATTTCCAATATAAATTATTTCGTTTTGCTGGCTCATCTAATCCAACTTCTCTAAGAGTTTCAATATCTTCCTCTGAAAAGTTAGCTTTAAATTGATCTAAAAACTGATTTTGAGAACTTCCATATTGTTTCAAACAAAAGTCAATAAGTTTCTCCTTATTATTCATAATTCCTCCTAGTATTAAAGTGTATAAGATGATCCATTAAAAGCAGGGATTATCTTCATATCACTTGATAAATGAGCTAGTAAATCTAGCAAAGTAGGGTAAATCACATGCCCACTTACCACAGTTTGATTACTTGTATATGACTTTTGATGTTCACCATGTACAAGAAACACCTGCTTAGGTTGTATATCCATGATCAACTTCAAGATTTGTTCACGACTGGCATGGGCTGATAGTCGGAATGTATCAACTTTTGCTTTTACCTTTTTTCTTTTTCCATTAATACTAATGCTAGCATCATCTGAACGACGATCCATCTCTAAGATATTATGACCCGGTGATTCCTCATCCATATACCCAGTAAAAGAAATTGCATGATGTGGTTGATCTATCATCTTCTCTGCATATAAAGATGATGCACTTTGATCTGTAAGCATACCTGAACTTGCTATGATACAATTTCCACCCTTAGCAAGGTAATCTTCATAAAAATCATCAAAAGTAGTGCTGCTACTTCCATGTGCTGAATACACATGTTTACCTACAATAACTTCTTTACCTAATAATGTACTTTTTTTCTCCTGCAGCTCATACATATCTTCGTAGATTTGACATACCTCTACCACTCGCCCATCAATATAGATGTCAAACGGCAAAAACTCATTATCATTAAAGGCTTCCCGTATAATCATGAGTATCTCTTGACTACGGCCCACAGCGAAAGCGGGAATCAACAAGTTCCCACCATTATTAAGGGTTTGCGAGAGTGAATCGATAAACAGTTTCTCTTGTTTAGCTCGATCAATACTGGCATTAGTCGGCAGAAATCCATACGTGGATTCAGTGATTAATATATCCACTTGTATATCTTTGGGTAGTTTCAAACCTTCTACAGTTTTTTGATCATCTATCGAATAATCACCTGTAAATAATACTGTCACACCATCGATTTCAAGATGAATCGCACAGGCTCCTAAAATATGACCCGAATGATAATACGTAACTTTCCAGGCTGAATCTTTTGAGGGAATAATGAACGTTTCTTCTTCTTGAACTGTATTCATTTCGATCAATGCAATCCGAACATCCTCTTCATCAAATCCTTGGAGATCTTTGTTATGTCCTACCGAATCTAGTAATAGTACTTTCATTAATCGTCTAGTTGCTTCCGTAGCATACATCTTTAGTTGCTTATTCTGCTTATATACATAAGGAACAGCCCCAGTATGATCCAGATGAGCGTGTGTAATTAATAGAGCATCTAAGTCATCAAAGGTAATCCCCTGTTCGAGCATAGGCGTATAATCTGGATGATAATATTCTTCTTTTAAATGCATCCCTGCATCTAATAAAATCGAATGTCCTTTTATAGTAACCAGAATGGACATCCCGCCTATTTTTTCCCCACCACCTAAAAAAGTGATTTGGGTATCAGGTGATGCAGAAGATTTTACTGCCTTCTTCGTCTTTGACATTTTCCAATAAGCAGAAATCGCCTCAGCCTTGTCAGAATGATATTTGAATAACGATTCAACATGTTGTTGCCAATGTCCTCGGTCCGTCTGTTCAAGATATGTACTATACAGGATCCCTGTAAGCAAGTCATGAGGATAAGCGTTGTAGTCATCCTTGATCCCAATCAGCCAACCATCCTTCTTTTGTAGGCGATGGATTAACCTTAAGCACATTCTTCGTTTATGATCTAAAAAATCATCATCAAATACTTGACTATTTAACTCGTCCACAACGGATCTACTTAATTTACTCTGCATTAAATCGTAATAAAAAGTGACAATTAATTTGAGATTGTCTGAAATATGAGCTAAACAATCTATAAAATCAGATCGTTTCACCCATTCCCCCACTTCATCAAGCACAATAGTCCAATATGCAATAGAATCCCACTCTTGCATTTTCGAAAGTTCAAGATACATCAACTTACGCAAGTGAAATCGTGCCTGATTAAGATTTTGATTACCAACCTCCATTTTCACCATCAATAGGTAATGGTGAATATATAAGTTTACCTCACTAGGATTCTCAAAAAAAAGGCGGTCAATCTTATTGGAGAGCTTTACTGATAAAGCATATGCCTTATATTGCTCACCTGCTAAATAATAGAACTGTGCTATGCGATGTTTCTCTGAAATAAAGTGTTCCATACCTTCTTGTAAAAGCAACTTGTCTAAATCATCTATCTTACCTTCTTGCTGAAATGAAAATAAATAAAAAGGCAGAAAATATTGAAGTGATCCCTTCCTCTCAATTCCTAAATTTGCTAATTCATAGGAGATTGAATAATTTTGAATAGAAGCATAAAAGGCAGTCATACGCTCTATCATTTCTATTGAAATCTTTTCTTGTTGATATAAGGCATCGTAGTATTCCTTTGCTTTATCCTGGTATCCTCGGTTGTCATAGAACAATGCTTCTTCATAAATAACTTCTAATGTGTCCATGCTTCGTTTTATCACCTACCTTAATTGGGGAAATCAGCATCTCAGATACCTTATTATACAACAAATTACTACAATCCTTTCTCATTTTTTATACCATTCCTAAGAATGACGTTGTATAACAAACGCCTTAAATATCCATTCATTAAAGAAACAAATTGTTCCACATTAGACCATAAAGATAGAATATTAACTCTTTAAGATACGAGGTTGTCTGGAGAATGTACGTTCCCCCTTGTTGGTGAATCTATTTTATAGTTTAGGTTTTACCACACGTGGCCAGCGTTCACTGCTTGTTGTTAAACGTGTCTAGGCCAACTGCAAGTCGATACACCAATTGCTTAATTTTTTTAGTCTGCATTAGATTTTAATTTTGTCTGTATCGGATTATGACATTCAAACAAGATACAATAGATATCCTTTGAGCCATTTATAAAATGATCTGGTTTTCGTCTCTTAAGGTCTGTATGAGAGGTCGATTGATGGCTTTCCCTAAAACCCGTAACAGACTAACAGCTGTTATGAGTTTACTAAGGATACTTGCAGCAACTATATGTAATGTAATCTATTGAATCCTATACCTCCATCTGAAAAGGTTTTGTCTATAACGCACCTTAATGTCATCCATACTCTTCTTACGTGAACTGTGCATTCAGCTTTAGGATTTTAACAGAGAGGATTTCTTATATCTTTCGACCATTTAGGATTTGTGCTGTAAATATACCCCAGTCTAAACTTAACGAAAACGAACTGATGTTATGCATTTTTGACAACGCCTACGATAAGAACAAAGACGTGACGGAACCGTTCGTTCGCAACGATCAGGGATTCCTGTACACGTCTCTGCAAACCACAATATACTACATACTACCTCGGGTTGTAGGTAGATATCTCCACTTAGTAATATTGCTCAATGTACTGATAGGCTTTATCAAAGACTTCTTTGTCCTTAATTTTGTATTTGACCCAAACTACACTCCTAAGAGCTTTTTTTACTTCCTGTTTTCCTGCAGTTGTCCCTTGCCAACCATCGAAACGGATAATCTTAACGATATCATCTATATCGTTAACAATTCGTTCAACAATAATTGGTGTCTTTGAATTCCTCACTCCATTGAATAACTCTGTCAATGCTGCCTTACCTTTGTCTACTTCTTCCTCAGGCACTACCTCTTTTTCAGCTTCCGCAGCTTCACGCGCTAGTTCTAATAATAGTTTGAGAAACTCAATACTGGTTACCAACCCTTGTTCGTGTTTTTCACGGAGATTTTCAAGTTTTTCTCCTAACTTAACGAATTTGATATCCTTATTGTTTTTTCGGATTTTCGCGACTAAATCAATTTCAACTTTAATCGTTGTCTTTCTAGGATCTTTTTGTCTTTCAATGAATTCGTCGATTAAATCTGCATCCATTGTAAGAATTTCCATATCATCATGTACTTCTCCCACTAGCAGATTCTCATGGACCATTTCCATTGTCTTTGCCCCGAGGGAAGCCCAAATCAATCCTCCTCTTCCATCAGTAGGTTTTACCGATTCGAATACTCTTGTTAACCATTGGAAATCGTATTTCATTGTATTCAGAAACGGATCTGGAGATAGTGCATCCCATGCTCTATTGAGCACTTTGTAATCGGCCCCGAATTCGTCTTTAATTTTATTGTTAGGCAAACATTCTTGTGCAGCAATCAAACCTTCCCAACCATCAATCGTACGGTCTACACCCATGAAATAACTCAAGCACTTACGCATTAGTGCAGGAATCTGTTTTTTGACCTCTTCAATATTTGAAATGACTTTTTTCATGCTCGATTCATCAAAGTCCAAAGCTGAAGCTACATTATCAAAAATACCTATGTAGTCAACTATCAAACCGTGTGTCTTACCTTCATTGTAGGTTCTATTAGTTCGACAAATGGCTTGCAGCAAGTTATGATCTTTCATTGGCTTATCCAGGTACATAGCTTGTAATATAGGTGCATCAAAACCAGTAAGAAGCTTTGACGTTACTATAACAAGTTTCAGTGGATCATTAGGTTCTCTAAATTTATCTAATATCTTTCCTTCTGCGTCTCTATCACGTCTATACGCTTTATATTTATCTTCCTTGTCATTGTTGGTGTCCATAACGATTGTAGTTGCATCAGGGCCTAACAATTTATCAAGTTCTTCTTTATACATAAGACAGCACTGTCTGTCATAGCACACAACTTGACCCTTGTATCCATTCGGTTCAATTTTATCTTGGTAGTGTTTAGCTATATGTTCGCATACCTTTCGAATACGCTTGCGGTCATACATAATAGCTTTCATATTGACTCTTCGTGATAACTCTGCCCTATCTTCTTTTGATAAATTCGCTGTTAATACTTCAAACTCAGCATCAAGCTTCTCTCTATCAACATGCAAATCAACTGGTACCGGTTCAAAATTCAAAGGTAGTGTTGCATTGTCACGGATTGAGTCCGAAAAGGAATATTTGCTCATATATCCACTCTTGTCCTCAATTGCACCGAATGTATTAAACGTATTTTTGTCAATACGATTAATTGGTGTACCTGTAAGACCAAAGAAAAACGCATTCGGAAGAGCAAGACGCATCTTACTACCAAGATCACCTTCCTGAGTCCTATGAGCTTCATCAACCATAAGAATAATATTGTCTCTAGGATTAAGTTCATTTATTACATCTCCAAACCTAAAGATGGTTGTAATTGCAATCTTTCTTTGGTCCCCTAAAAAGAAGGATTCTAATTCATCCTTTGAGCCAAGACCGACAAGATTTGGGATATCCGATGCGTTGAATGTTGCAGTTATCTGTGTTTCTAGGTCAATTCGGTCGTCAACAATAACTACTGTTGGATTGTTTAATTCAGGGATCATTCTAAGTTTCTGTGCTGCAAAAACCATTAGCAATGATTTACCAGAACCCTGGAAATGCCATATGAGGCCTTGTTTGGGGTAACCTGTCTTTACCCTTTCCACGATAAGATTCGCACCCTCAAATTGTTGATAACGACATATGACTTTATATTTACGATATTTTTTATCTGTCGCAAATACTGTAAAGAACTGAAAAATGTCCATGACCTTTTCAGGAGTAATCATATCTTCAACACTGATCTTTACATCCGCAAGACTTCCTTCATTTTTATGGTTCGGAGTATGCCATGGACCCCACATTCCAATTGGCATGCAAACCGAACCATATCTATAACATTTGCCTTCTGTAGCAAAATTAAATATGTTTGCTACAAACATGCCTGGTATACTCTTTTCATAAGCCGCTATGTCTCCAGCAGCATCTAACCAGGTTATAGAATTACGGACAGGAGTTTTCAGTTCACCAATCGCAACTGGAAATCCATTAATCAGAAGAACAATATCTAGCCTTTTACCATTTTCTTTTTGTGAATATACCCATTGGTTTGTAACAACATATTCGTTCAGTGCTAAGTCTTCTTTGGTCATCGTTCCAAAAAATCGAATAGGAATCATGCGTCCATCCTTGCCGAATGGGTAGGAATTCTCTTCAAAAATCATCTTCTTGAATTGTTCATTCTGAGTTACTAGATTGTGCGGCTGAACAGTCAATATTAACGTACGCAGTTTATAGATAACTTCATCAGCGCGAGCTGGTTCTTCAGCAATTTCTGGATTAAGTCGTATGAGTGCCTCCTTAACCATAGATTCAACCAGGACATCAGAGTAACTACGTGGCAATTCTTCGGAAGATACATACCTCCACCCATTGCTGTTAAGCGTTGTTATTACCATTTGTTCAATTGTATTATCTTCGTTAAACATCAAGTGTCACCCCTATCTTCAACAAAATTAAGAAAATGCAAACAAATCAGTCTATCCAAGGTTTTCCAAGATAATTCTTTTGCAGATTGCATCCAGTTTTGCAAGAGCATGTTCTAGTTCTAATTTTGATTTATCAGCCTGTTTGTATATCTCAGCAAGGCGATCTTGTGTTGCAATCGTTGGACAGGGGATAGGGAGTTTTCGGACATCTCCAATGTTAATGCCTTTTACGGCAACCCCTCTAATCAACTCCTGCACTATTTGTTGCAATATTGGCGTTTCTAAAACCCCTCGTATAAAAACCCTGTTATACTCAGGTTTTATTGAGAGCCTCGCCGTATCTTGAGTAATGTTTGCACCTTCAAGTGTTTCGGGGACTTCAGCCAATCGTCCTACCGTCCCTCTGATGGAGATTAGCAAATCTCCCGAGATCAGCTTAGAACGCTTGTAATTCGCATCTATCTCAGGCGAGGTTAGCAATAAGTCCATTTCGTTAATGTAGCCTTTTGGGAAGTCTTTGACTTTCACGACTGGCACACCACCAGCAAAGCCTGTTCCAGGTTTTAAAATCCCATACGTTATCGGGCGGTCTAGCTGAATCAAGTCGTTCAAAGGCTTTTGACGTCCTTCATTGTAACACCGCTCTACTTCCTCGTTAAATTGAGATTTCACCAACTCATCCGTCTTCTTTAACATTGTCTGATATGCTTTTTTTGTAGCGTCTATTGACCACAGTAACTTCGCCAACTCACGTTGTTTTTCGAAATCAGGTAGTTCAAATTCGAACTCAGCAAGGTCTGAAAATAGCACATATGGATTTGTTGATCCTTTTGACTTCATAATAGACCATTGAGTAAAGCTATCTGAGAGCATTACAAAGGGCAATAATTCTTGAAGAAACTTTGATTTATCTCTGGTTTCTAGTACAAAAGTCGTATTGGCTGTGACACCATCAAAATCAGTTACAGCGACCTTCTTGAGATACGTTCTCCTAGAACCGTATAATACCTGTCCTTCTTTAAATTCTCTAATAAATGCTGGCCCCACATCGTCAGTAGCAAATTTCCCTTTTCGGTGTATCTTTAAATCCTCTGTATCCATGTGATTACCTGCGACATAGAACTCGTAAGGGTTATTATTTCGGTCAACAGTGTTCTTAATGTCCTTAACTACATCACCAAATTTGACTTTACTCATCACCTTCGACCTCATTTATAAGCATATTGTTTAATTTCATGTAACGAAGTTTCATAATTTCAGAGGCTGTTCTCCAATCTTCATATCGCTCCTGTAGCAATCTTTCATCCACATCGTTCGCTTGACCAGGATGCTTAACATACAGCGGAATACTTAGCGAGAAGCTATTATCTTCTATGTCTTGAATTGTAACAACTCGTGCGAAATCTCCGTCTGTTTCATACCCTTCGTAAGCTTTAGTTATTTTCAAGATGTGCCTCTCCTCCAAGAAGCTCTGTGCACTTTTACGGTCAAATTCCTTGATTGCATTGATAAAAAGAATTTTACCACGCCGTTCCGTCCTCTTATTCATACGACAAATGACGATACAAGCTTCCATTGTAGAGTTATAGAATAGATTTGGTCCTAGTCCTATAATGCATTCAAGCATGTCATTGCGAACAAGGTTTTCACGCATCGCGCGCTCTTCATTTCTAAATAGCACTCCGTGCGGGAACAGAATTGCACAGCGACCGGTTTTCTCATTAAGACTCTTAATAATATGCTGTAAGAAAGCATAATCAGCACGCCCTTGTGGCGGTACCCCAAGAAAATTCCGACCGTATTTATCGCTAGCAAATGCTTCGCGATCCCACTGTGTAATAGAGTAGGGAGGATTGGCTAGGATTAAATCAAATTGTGTCAGCCGACCTTTATTAATAAAAGCCGGTGCCTTTAATGTATCACCATTGACGATTTCAAAGTCTTTCACACCATGAAGAAAAAGATTCATTTTGCCAATTGCGGATGTAAGTGCGTTAATCTCTTGACCAAAGACCGAAACATTACGCCATTCTTTTTTCTGCTCCTTCAAGTATGCAATCGATGAAATCAACATCCCTGCACTGCCACATGTGGGATCATATATCGTTTCGCCGGACTCGGGTTTTAGCATTTCCGTCATCAAGTGTACCACCGTACGGTTCGTATAAAATTCCTGTGCGGTGTGGCCGCTGTCATCAGCAAACTTTTTTATCAGATACTCATATCCCTGCCCGAGTTCGTCCTCTGGACAGTTCTTAATAGAGAGTGTTTTTGTGCTGAAATGTTCGATTAATTCTTTCAATAACCGATCAGGGAGACGATTTTTATTTGTCCAGGCACCATCGCCAAAGACGCCTTGCAGTTTGTCAGAGTTTGCATTTTCGATTTTTCGGAAAGCATTTACAATTGCAACACCAACATTCTCTGAAACTGCTCGAACATCACGCCAGTGAGCGCCTCCCGGCACGATGAAACGGTGATTTTCTTCCCACTCTAGAGCTTCTTCATCTCCACCGTATTCTTCAAGAATTTGTTCGCATTCCTCGTCATAGACATCACTGATACGCTTGAAAAACAACAGTGGGAATATATACTGCTTATAAGCTCCAGCATCGATATTTGTCCTTAATAGAACAGCAGAATTCCAAAGGTAGGACTGTAATTCTTCAACTGTGATACGCTTACTCATTGACATAGCCTCCTTTCAGGAGAAGTTTCATCATTTTATCTTCGGATTTAACCATCTCATCAAAAGCATCATAGTACTTTTTGCGAACCTCAACTGGCGACACAGTCTCTTTTTTTTTCTTTTCAACATAATTGTTGACTGCCAGTGTATAGTCCTTACCTCGAATATCATCTATATTGACGATCTTCACGTGTTCGATTACATCCTCGTAGTTAGTGTAGTAATTAAACACATTCTGGATGTCATCATCAGTCATAATGTTCTGTGCACGCTGAGGAGTATAAAGGTTTGAAGCATCAATCATGCATATTCGACCTTTATTTGGTTTGTTATTATTCAGAAGGAGGATACAAGCCGAAACACCTGTTGAATAAAAAACACCGCCAACTAATGTAATAACACATTCCAATATGTCAGATTCGACGAGCAGTTTTCGAATCTCGCCTTCTTTACCACCACGGAACAGTACACCTTGAGAAAGCACAACTGCACATCGCCCGGTATTTGGATTCATGGATTTAACCATGTGCTGTAACCAAGCGAAGTCACCATTAGAATCCGTAGGGCATCCCCATATATTGCGACCGTAGATGTCAGAACTAAACTGCTGTGCCCCCCAGTTCTTTAAAGAAAATGGAGGATTCGCAATGACACAATCGAAGGTCTTCATCTTACCGTCTTGTAAGTAATTTGGTGACCGCAGCGTATCTCCTTGAGTAACTTTAAATTCTTTTGCACCATGAAGAAAAAGATTCATTCTAGCAATGGCCGAAGTTGCAAGGTTCTTTTCTTGACCGTAGATACGGCCATAAGTAAGTTTATCACCCTTCATAAAACTGATAGCTTCAATGAGCATACCACCAGTTCCAGCTGCAGGATCATATACAGATTCACCAATTTGTGGTGCCAGGAGCATAACCAGAAGCTTTACAATTGAGCGCGGGGTATAAAATTCGCCTGCATTCTTCTTTGACAAGTCCGCGAATTTCTTAATTAAGAACTCATAGCTATCGCCCATAACATCAGCAGAATAGTTACCATTTCCGACCTTGATTTTTGACATATGTTCAACAAGATCTTTCAATCGTTCATCCGAAAGCTTTGTTTTATCTGTCCAGTTTGCATCGTCAAAGCTGCTAAATACGCCATTAAGCGTATCAGGGTTGGCACGTTCTATTCCATTCATTGCTTTGACTATTGCTACACCGACGTTCTCACTAACTTCGCGAACGTCCTGCCAATGGCACCCATCAGGAATAATGAAACGATGGTTTTCTGGAAAACTAGCAAATTCCTCATCACCGCCAGATTCTTCTAACGCAGCTTGCGTTTCTTCGTCATACACATCTGATAATCGTTTAAAAAAGAGAATTGGCGTTACATAGCTTTTATACTCATCCTGATTTATTGGACCACGTAATATATTGCAGGCTTCAAAAAGATGAGAAAAGAGTTTTTGACTTGTTGTTTCTTCAAGCTCTGAAGTACTATGTTTAAGTACTTCATCAGCAACATTCATTGCAGATCGGATCATTTCTTCTCTACCTCCAGTTTTTATCTTAGCTCTGGCAGACTTTTCTTTAATGCTGACACTCCATGAAGATTGTATCTTTTCGACCTTTCCGGGATAAACGTTTTCGAATTCAAGTAGTATCTTTAGAAGCGGCTCATCAAGAAAAGTCATTGCATGCTTTCTGAAATGTGTCGGCACTCCGTAATAGGCTTCTGCCACACTTCCAGTAATTGCAGCTAACGTATCACTATCTCCACCAATAGAGACAGCATTTCGGATTGCGTCTTCAAAATTTGAAGACTCGAAGAATGCAACAAGTGCTTGCGGAACTGTTTCTTGGCAAGTCTCGTTAGATTGATACGTTTCCCTGATTCCATCAAGCGAGAAATCCATGGGATAGTAGTGCTTATCAATGTAATCGCGAATTTCCAGGATGTTTTTTCCACTACGAGCAAGAAAGACTGCAACCGCAATAGCCTCAGCGCCCTTTATCCCCTCCGGGTGGTTATGTGTTACGGCTGTTACCATGTGCGCAAGCAATTTAGTTTCTTCTATGGAATTGGCTACAAACCCACAGGCGCTAACTCTCATTGCTGCTCCGTTACCAAAACTATTGTATGGTTTAGGAGAATCACTGTACATCCATTTAAAGAAGCTCCCTCCGTACCCGCAATTCGGATAGGACCTTCCAATACCTTGCATAGATTTAACCGCTTGATCACTCAATTCTTTATAATCATGTTTACAGTTCATAAGTGCTTCACATATAGCTAGTGACATCACCGAGTTATCAGTAAAAAAACACTTATATATCAAAAAATCAAACTCTTTCGAACGATGATTATCCGATTCAAATCTAGAACCGACAATATCGCCAATTATAGCTCCGATCATGTAGTTATCTCCTCTGGTGCCGTGCTTACACTTTTTAGAATACTAGTATCAGCATACAATTATCTTTATGAACTCTAACTTTAACTCATCCACCTTACCGCAGTCATCAAAGTTAAACATTTTATAGTTTCACCTTTATAATAGTATTTTGAAGACGATCCATTACTTCATTCCATCTATTTTCTGCAAGACGAATGCTTTCTACATACCTGGAACGTTCCTGTTCATATTCTTCTGCAATCATTTTTTGTTCTTCAAGCCTAAGCAACGGTATTTCTAACGTTTTCAAGTCTTTATAGCTTGTATTGATGACGATGGTTCCTTGCTGCTTTCCTGCTAAGACTTTGCTCCCCATCGGACTATCTAAGAAAACTTTTAAATACGTACCTAAAAGCAATTGTTCATTTGGTCTTATAACAATAATGTTTGATGACGCGATGCAAGGGTACTTCTGTTCTTGAAAAACGGCTATTCTAATCACTGTTCCCCGTGCTGGCAACAATAAATCCCCGTCTTTAAGTAAGTAATTCGCTACTTTACGTTCTTCCTCTTCAATATGATCAAGACCCTCGTAATCAATGTCATAATCATTTAGATTCGATATATTTACGACTCCAATGCTACCATTAGCATTTTTTTTGTTGATCGCTTTTCCGCGGAAAACTTCGGAAATATTTCCCAATTCCTCTTTCTTAATGTTTGAGTTCTGATAACGTTGCCAATCCTCATCCACCATTGCAAAGATATGACCGACATTCCAATAACCCATTTCTACCAACTCTTCCAACATAACAAACGTATCATCAATGAGAACCAGTTCGTTGATTCCATTCTTTTTGATGTTGCTTGTAGTAGCATCATACCTTTTAATTATTACATCTTCTGTTCTGCCAGTTGTGATTGTAAACATAAAGGTCTTAATAGCGGTAGATGGAAATATCCCAGTTGGTAGCTCAGCTATTTCTTCTAGTTTATACATGCTTTGTATAAAATCTCTTAAGTCTTTAATCGAGCCCGCAGCAAATGTTATCCTAGCTGGAAGAACAATAACTAATACACCCGAACTATTCAAATGTAAGAGCAAGTTCTCTACAGCGATCATTTCATATTCCCTACAAATGAATTCTCCATTATCTTCTCCGCGTTCTCTTGCCCCAAAAACCGGTACCGCCAGAATTAAATCAAACTTTTTCGCGGAAAACTCATAATCATAAATGCTAGTCTGTTCGACAATCACATTCATATGACCTTTAAACATTTCATCGAGAATAACTTTACTCACACTATTCATGGTAGTTATAAAAAAATCGCAATCATCATGTTGGGTAACTAACCCCGTAAGGTGAGGTACAAATTTTTCAGCTTCAGGAATTAATACCGTCTTAATGTTTGGATTGAAGTATTTTTCAAATTCGTCAACTAGCACTTTCGGTATGTAAAACATCTCTTTATGATCTGCTGATGCAAGAGACATTTCCCAATCAATATCTTCATCATCCATAGCCATAAGAGCACCAAAAAACGCCTTTGTATTTGGGTATGGATTTTCTATATCGTAACTATTAGATATTGAGACCATCATCTCATAAGCTTTCTGCTCAGTAATCCTTTTTGAATTTGATAACGCCTCTTTTGTTTTTTTCAAAAGAAACAATGCACCAGGCAACTCTGACTGAGCGGTAAATCCCCTCAATGCATTATAACGATTCCAAATTTGGTCCATCCGCTTGTTGTTACGCATTTTTATATTCCCCCCTTACAAAACCGCGTACTGATATGCATAAAATATAGCACGCTGGATCTTATAGAGTCAATCAATATTTAGTTTTGGTATTTTCATACCAAAACTAAATATATGAAGTATAAATAAATTATAACGGTGAAAGTACGTAATTCCCCCGTGGCGGATCATTGAGCAGCGGAATATTGATATAAGAGTACTCGCTAGTGCAATTTAACTAACTTTAAATCATTATGGTTGATCCAGTATGACTAGATGGGGCAATCTTCACGAGCTACCAGCAAAGCAATGATACCATATACTAAAGTGATGGTATCATTGCTTTGCTTTAGAGTGTAAAATATGCTCAACCTAATGCTCATTGCAATCAGGTTGAGCGTATTCTGAAACAGTAATAGCTCGTTAATACAGACTCTTTGATTATTTTCTAATTGAGCTCAACCCGCGATTAAGTATTTCTAATGAGATCTCTGATGGAGTTATTGCTTTCGTCCAGTTAGTATAATACGAGTCTAATAAATCTTTACCTTCCTCAGTTACCATCTCAGAAGTTAGCGAGAATTCTTGGTCGACCCCCAGTTCAAAAATTTCTAGTCCTTCTTCAGAGAGTAATTTTTGCTGATTGAGCCAGTCCATGATCGCTTGAAGGTGTTCTAAACCAGTCGGTGAATCACTTTCCAAATGCCACGAAGCTTTATCATAAACAACTATTTTCCCCATTATGCTCGCCTCCACACTTCTGTTTTCACTTCATCATTATATCGATACAATTCATGCGTCTCAGGATGTCTAATCCATTCCCCGCCTTGTTCGCGAATTCGATCTTCTTTCGCTAATTGGGCGTCTTTCGGCGCTGTTTCTGAGGTTACTTCAATAGATTGTACGACTTCCCCATCTTTTAGAACAACAAAATCTACTCTACGAGCTTCTCCAGTCTCTAAATCCTTCACAATCCGTCCGTCACTGTCTCTCAAATATTGTTCTGCAGTAACTTCATAGCCTTCTTCAACTGGATACTGATGAGTTAGTTCTTCTAAAACAGCTGCTTCTCGCTGGTCACCCTGTTCGCGGTTAATATCGATTTGAGTTTTCTCCCGAACGTCTTCTGGTTCAGATTGGACTTCTTGGATTTGTTTGTAAATAGGGCGGTCAGCTTGTTCGAAATTGACTACTTTTTCATTATTTAATTCTCTAGCGAACTCTGGTACATCTAATGTTGCCTTTCCGACCTCAGATGAGGAAGTTTCTTGAACAGCCTTTGCAATTTCAATCATCCGATATACGCCCTCTCTACTTGTTCCTCTACCCAGTGAAAATATAATGCTTCAAATTCTTTATTCGCCTTTGCCATGTCATGCAGTATACACTGGATAATTGCTTGTTCGTACTCAATCCCCACTGAAGATCCTGTTTTGCGTAATGCAGAAGTAAAGCGTTGCTCCCATTCTGTTAGACGTTCACTGCCGGCAGCATAACGAATGAATTTTTTGCCGTTCAGTAAGTTATTAACTAAACGAGACAACTTTGGAAAACTGTCTTGATTCCATAATTCTACGGAGTCATTAACTATCTCTGCATCGATCTGTTTTAAAATATATTGTCGATCTTCTTCTCGAATTCTTTCCGATCCATGTACAAGCTTTTTAAGTTCTTCTAGATCACTTTTCTCAAACGCTTTCCGTTGAGATTGTGGTACTCGTTCTGAAAGCATCCACTGGAGTAGGATAGATATGTTTCCCGTTGGCGATTCTTCCGTGTTCAAGTTGGGCTTATATTCCAACGGTGAAAAATCTTTAAAAGCATTGATCTGGCAAAGTACCGGCTCTAACCAGTTGTTTTGGTATATCACAGCGACCCCCGTTTTTAATTTAGGGAGTTCCAGCATTTGATTTTCGTTCAAACTGGCTGCTCGTCCGATATCAAATCTGTCATTACCTTCCGGGAGACGTAGAATTATCTTTGTATTCGTGTTCCGTATAACAGAGACGTCTAGAAGTGAAGGTGATTGATCAGCAATGATGAACCCTTCTCCGTAGGTCCGCATCTCTGATATCGCATTAGCAAGCATTTCAACCGCTTTCCCCTGGAGGTTACTGCCTTCTGCACTTTGTTCAAAAGAAGTCCTACGAAGCAGATGGTGAGCTTCCTCAAGCACAGTTACATGTTGAAGCGTTGCGTTAGCACCTTTTGCACTCACGAGTCGATGCTCTTGCAGTCGGATAAACAAAATACCCATTAATAAGGACTTCGTTTCCATTGAACCGATCCGACTGAGGTCAATAATGCAGTTTTCATCGAACAGTACACGGTTGTCTATCTCGTCCTCACCAATCAGTCTACCGATAAGACCGTTTGTAAGAGATTTTATACGTGTTACAAGCGCGCCTATATAGTTACTTTTAAGTTCTTCTGAAAACCCAGATTCAGAGATAACTATCGGGAGTATTCGTAGCAGATCCTTAAAAGTAGGATAGCGTTTCACTTCTTCATATGATTCAGATATATCAAGATCCCATCCAGCGTATTCATAGGACCGTTCAATAGCATCCTTTAATATCGCTGGCATTGCTGCATACATTGGCCAGCAAGCATTAAAGATTTCTACTAAACGATCAATATGTTCAAGGACATGGATGCCTTCTGGAAAACGGAAGGGATTAATACGAAGAAGTTCGGTATAGCTCGGATTCGTGCCAAACACCTTAACTCGCCGTCTTCCACCAAAGACACTCTTGTACTCCCCTTTTGCTGGTTCGATAACAAGGAAAGGAATATTCTTCTTATATAATTCATCCAAAATGCTGTAAACCGTATTTGATTTTCCGGATCCTGTGGATCCCGTTACAAACGTATGCATGGTCAGGCTGTTCAAATCCAGCTGTACGTTCTCATTTTCTCTACGTCCCATGTGGAAAATGTCACCGACATTGATCCTCTCATTGGATCGGCCATCATATGTCATTACACTGCGCCCGAATCCGGCAGTCTCTACAACGGTTAACCCATTCAATGATTTGCGAGGCAAACCCATTTGTATAGCCAGTTCTCTACCACTGATCAGCGAGCCCGCTGAAACATGTGGCACGTCCAGATTGCTGTTTTCGCTAAGATCAAATAGAGGATGGCTAAGCTTTTGAAGGTACTGACTCACTGTATTCAGTTGTTCAGGGTGTTCATTATCCCACATGTGGATATAAGATGTTTCTATCGCTGAGTTATCACCACGCATAATAGCTTTAAACGTGCTAGCTGCAACTTGTGAAGTCTGAACATCAGGTGAGATAAAATAAGCAGAGCAATTCCACAGTCCAAAATCTTCAGATGACTGCAAACGTTCTAACTGGGCATCGATTGATTTTAAAAGCTGCGTTACCTTTTTGTTTTCAAACGATATTTGTAGCGAACGAGAATTTCCCGTTTGTAACATGTTCGATGAACCTTCTTGCCTCGAGTGGGTTTCAGCTCGTCCATTGGTGTTGGACTCACCAGTACTACTCGAAGAACTAGATGATTTCGAACTACTTTCCGATTTGCTTCTTCCTCTAGAGACTCCTCCTGTTAGTAGGACAATTGATGCACCGAAGTTGGAGCTCTTGGATGTGGAAGATGATCGACTTTCAGTTTCACTCGTACTTTGAGTATGGCTTTGTGTCTGTGTTACACTTTGGCTCACAGCTTCGGAAAAGCCATGTGTAACTGTATCTGTTACGGCCAGACTTTCATTTGCTGCAAAGTTAAGATCGCATGCAGCAAAAGGCATTAGTTGAGCATATAACGTCTCATAACCGTTCTTGATGTGTTCGATTTGAGATTGAGAAACTGAATCAGCGATAAGGATAGCCGAAAAAATTTCACTCTTCATGGATTCCATGAATTTTTCCATCCCTTGAACGAAACGTTCATTTTCTCGTTCTCTTAAAGATGGGATTCCCGATACAGCGGAGATGACACGTTCACTTCCGGTTACTCCGGAAGTGAACAGGTTCTGGATCAAGCCCTCAATCGCATGATTATTCAAGTTTGCAATTTCGCTCCCTGGAAAATGACTTTGAAAACTTTTCTCTAGAGCTCCTTTGGCCACTTGTATGTTCCCCATAGTTCGTGTACCTAGGTAAAGATCCGTTTTTTTACCATCAGAATCCATAATCATAATTAATGAATCTGCTGTACTCCCTAGTGCGTTATAAACGCTAGATAATTTATCTATAACATTTTCATACCTATCGAACGTTAGCTTGTTCATTTTTAGAAGACGAATGTGGTTTCTAGTTGCTATCTCTTTAATCCGATCAGGCACAGGTACAACTTTGGCGTCGCTAAGTTTATCCAAGTATTTTTTATATACGAAATCTTCTGAGAGCTTAATAGAACGCTCCAAATCTTCAAAATCGCGTCCATCTAGCTCAGTCATCTCAGTAGGATTACTCATTATGATCACGCTCCCGATTGTTAAAGGTCTTGGTTAGAGTTTTTGTTACGTTGTTCTCGGTAAGCTGCGGCACTGCTATTAGAGTTCGTTTTATTTCTATCATAATTTGAAATCGAGGCATACTGTTTTGGTTTAGGTTTAATTAACTGTTTCACTTCTTTTAGATTGTTCTTAAGCTGACTCATTTTGCTCCTTTTGCTATGAGCAATGCTAATATTGCTAGTCCCCCTATTCCCGCTGCTATCAGCCATATTTTGTTGGACTTTCCCCCTATAGGTTCTGTAGGTATCTGTGAATGTAAATGAGACGATACAGGAGCAACGGATGGCTGCAACCTCGTTTCTGTAGTTGCTGCCCCTCTTTGGGGACGAACGACCTTACCTACTTCAATAATAAATTCAAAACGTTCCCTCGAAAAATTACTACGTAGGTCGCTTTTGAGTAACCCGAGGTAATCGGTAGTCCATGACGCACGATCACCTATCAAATTTTCCCCATCATGTTCTTCCCATAGATTGGTTAAAGTCATTTCTGCATAGTTAACCGCGTCCATCACTTCGTTACCAGAATTACTTGGATTCTTGGATAGATAAGTGCTTAAAGCAACTCTTGCCTTTTCAACATGACCCTCTCTTACTGCATCTGCTAATGGACCTTGATATATGTGCAACTGAATCTCTCCTCTTCTATAACTCTAGTAATTGATCTAAACGTCCAACAAATTGTGCTAGCCACATTTTCTTTTCTTGGTCTTCTTCTAGTTTCTGATCTATGTTTTCTCCACTTTCGGCTAATTTTCTAATCTCTGCTACTTTAATCTCAAGAACGGACTCTAATCGATCCATTTCTTCGTAGAAGAATTGTTTTAACTTTCCTTCCTCTTCTTTAAGGTACTGATGTGCATGCTTTATGGCTTTAAAAAGTTCCATTTTGGCTGGGTAGACAACCTGATTAGCTATATCGTCGATATTCACATAGTGTACTGTCTTATATTTTGGTTTAGCTAACTTCAAAAAGCGAAATATCTTTCTGAAAACTCCACCGGATGTTGTATCTTCAACTTCCGTAATGTATTTGAATTTGTTGACAATATCTTCTGCATTTGGAATGATAGCAGTGAATATTTGCAGTTCATTACTCACCAGTGCATTTCCACTTTCTTCAATAAGTCCTTCTACATAATAACGGTATTCAGCCAACAATGCGTTCGTATCATTCCGAATCGTCGATAGAATAACCTGCTCAATATCAGTTTTGATATCACTCTGCAAAGAAGCGATCTGTCCGCTGAATTTCTCAACAATTTTCCTAGCACGATCTTCCTCGACCCGCTCCTCATTAATAAAGACGCTACAAAAATCATCTATTTTAGTCTCAATCTTACCTTCAATAGGACGAATCACTTTACGGTGATCATATTTTTTCTGTTCAAGACGTTCTTTGAGCAATGTTGCTTTTTGACCATTGTTTAATGCTTCTTCAATTTGAACCATTTGTTCATAAATGCTCTGACGCAACTCTTCATTGGCAGCCATCGAAGACTGGAGCTGTTGTTCCATTTTCTTACCTTCAACAACATCCTTAAAGGAATTTACAGCTGTAGCAATTTTCTGAGTGACAGCATATTTGTCCAAATACATGTTGATAGCTTCCTCTATGGAAGGGATACCGGAATGTATCAATGCTTCTGCCAATGAGTCCTCATCTTGTCTAGCTATATTTATCCGATCTTGCAGTCGTACCTTCGCAGAATGACTAAGTGGTGCATACTTAACAAGATGTAGCTGGGACTCTTCTATAAAGTGTTCGTGATCTCGTAACGTCATTTGCTGCTTACGACTAAGTGGGGCATCTGCTTGATACATACGAATCAGTTTTCCCATCTCTGCAGAAACAGGATAGATATTTGGATTCTCGATCCCTTTTTCCTGAAGATAGTCACGAACCTGATTTAACGTTTCTGGGACATTTTCGATCTCTGGATCAAACTCGTCAATTTTGTTTACCGCAAAAATAAATCGGTCCTTTGATTGCTTTCCTCCTGATCGCATTTGCTCCGCAACTGTTGATAACAGGTGGCTGTCGTCCGTTGTACTAAGTGCAGTTGAGTTTAGAACGTAAAGGACCATTGGCTTCGTTTCTTCGTTTTTTATCACACGATTGGTATGATCTTCGTGAGCTCTTGTCCGGGAATTGTTTGGCCCAGGCGTATCCAGCAGCACTAGATTCATATTTTTGTCGGAGATATGAGGGATTTTTCCTTCGATCTTAATCTCTGCAACTTCGGGGTTATCGTTATATTCCCGCATGGTATTTAAATCAATTTCCCGGACAGGGGTAAGCTCTTTTCCTTCCAAGTCGTAGCAGCTGCCTGTGAATTGTTGTAATTCATGATTGTTACGAATACTTGCGATCGTTGCAGTACACGCAGCGTGTTTAGATGGCATGAGTTCTTGCCCTAACAAAGCATTGATTAAAGTCGATTTGCCGGAGCTCATCGTAGCAATGACCGCGATTTCAAAATCTGAACTCAGTGCTTTTTCAAAGTTCCGACGAATAGTTTCCGTTTTGAACTCCTCGAAGGGGCCATTTAACATATCTTCTGCAAGCTCACGTAGCTCACTGATCTTGTCCAATGTTTCCCTTGCAGGCTGGTGAGTTAGATGAATTTCCGCTTGTTTAGCGTTGTTATAACGTTCGCATAGCTCAGAAATATCTTCAAAATCCAAGAGCGTGCCATAAAATGTGATATCAAGACGGTTTTCATTTAATTCTTCAGTTAATTTATCGATAAGCTCGTGCAACCATACCTGAAGTCGCTCTCTTTTGTATTTGTATAACTGACTTATGTTGGGTAGTGGCTCACCGTCTATAGTGATATCTGTTTCAATGGTGTAAGGGTTATATTTTAGTTGTATAGAGATCAAGTAATCTTCACCTTTTTTCGTTTAGTATGCTGAACAATCCAGTGTTCGATAAGAAGAATTCCCGTACGTTCAAGTGCGGAGTTAAGTTTGGAATTTGACATCATATGGTTTGCTATTGGGCTATTCTTTGGACGCCTGGATGATATTCCAATAGCATGCTTCGTTAGATCATTCTCTTGCAGGCCGAACCAATCCATATAAAAGGCAAGGTCCCTTTCTTCTTTTCTTGATAACTTGGTACCTAGCAATGCTGCTTTAATTAGTAAAGCAGCTCGGGCTGAAGCAGGAATAACGATAGGTCTCTCTACTCCATGCTCTTTAAGAAAAGCGACGGCCAATTTGATATGAGTAGCGGTTGTCTCACCTGACTCGGGATCAAGTTGATCCGCCTTATTAAGAACAAATAAGACCGGCTTGTCATTAGTGTTACTAATAACTTGTTTCAACAGTGTTGCTTCATCATTCGTTGCTAAGAGCGATGAATTAAGAACAACAATGACGGCTTGGAATTGTCCTTCACTTACAAAGCTCTCAGTAATCAATCCATGTGTGACATCCCGTGCATAATTAACCCCAGGCGTATCAACGAGTCGGAACGGTTTCTCCACTAAGGACGAATTATGATTCAGTTTACCTTGGATTGTAATTGAGGCTACTGAGGGATCTTCATTCCACTGCTGAACTTGGTTTGAAATGAATTCCCACGAACTTAGCGTCTTGCGGTTCTTTTCACTATTACCAATGATCCAATTTAAATGAGGTTCATTTTGTAAGGTTACTATTTTTGCAGTACACGCACGATTCGCCGATGGGAACACGCTTTTACCGATGATTGCATTTAAAAGAGTTGATTTCCCGGCACTCATCGTGGCAACTACCGCTACACTGGGATGCAAATTTGAGCTTGGGAGTGCTGCAATTTTCCGGATGGAATTGTACTGACGGTTGTTAAAGCCCATTTTCTTTGCCAGTGTAACAAAATACGAACTGTGAACCATTGAACTAGTGAAGTGCTGAATCAAAAACAACAAATCTAACAAAAGTAGATCATGGTAACCGCTATTCACAATTTGGTCCAACTGTTCGGGAGAATCACGAAGTGTCTTCACTTCGGCGGCTTCAAGTAAGAAAGCATCGCAGTATGCCTTGTAAAGATAAGAACAAACTTCGTCTTGGCAGCCTAGTTTTTGAAGCGAGTGTGCTAGAACCTGGGTGTAAGCTTGTTTGATTGATGTCTCAGATTGTGACACAGGATGCATGTCTAAATATTTTTCTGTCATGTGTGTAGTCAACTGACCATCTCCGTAAATAATTTATAACGATTACATTAAAGAGTTTATTTCGTATGTAATCCGTAAATGTTGCACATTGCTCTTATTGAGGCTTCCATGTCCTGTCTCAGATCATCTGGAGCGAGTACCTCGACATATTCAGCTTGGCTCATTAACCACATTTTAACGCCCTTACCGAACACTTTTGCCTCAACAAGGTAAGAACCCTCGGATTGTTCCTTAATGAGAGCATTAGGAAAACGATCTTTAACAGCTTCAATAGAGGAACCCCAAAACCGGAATCTTACATGCATCAACCTACCCATTTGCATAAACTGAACTTGTTTACGAAACTCTCCTTCTTGAAAGCGTGCACGTTCCTCTATGCGGAAGTGTTTATTTTCAACTCTATGTTTTTCTATACGATCCAGTCGATATATAGCTGGATACTCTTTATTTCTCCCACTAATATTAGCGATTAGATAAAAGTAGAACTCAGAAAAAAGAATTCCTAAAGGTTCCAATGTTCTGGTCACTGGCTCAACGGATCCAATTCGCATGTAATCGATCGTTAACAACCTTTTTTGTGTTATTGCATTATTTATTTCTCCGAGCAACTTAGAAAGCGGTTTGTTGTGGGTCAACGGTTGATAAAGGAAAATTTCATTGCGTATAGCATCTAAAATTGGCTTTTGTTCATCAATTTTACATTGACTTATCACCTTTTCAATTAATTGCTCCATTTCTGCTTTCGGAAAAGCTCGACTTTCTAATAGAATTTTGGTTAGAAGCATGGCTTCTTCACGCGTTAACTGATTGTTTTTTTGACTTATTAGCGAGTAACCTTTTCTACTTTTATACGCAATCCTTGTCTGTTCACCATGTGTTTCAGATAAAAAATCCCTCAATATCTCTAAGTCTCTTTGTATCGCTTTTTCACTAACATTGAATATCTCAGCAACTTCTTGTTTTTTGATATATGTGTTATCTAATAAATGTTGATTTAGTTTTAATATACGTATAGCCTGTTTTTCACCTTTGTCTTTTTTCTCATCTTCATCTAATTCCATATTCCCTCCTAAGTTCGCTAATTCATTTTTCAGTTATTGTGCGTATTCCATCTATATTTAGGCATTTAGTCCTTTGTTCATTATACGCCTAATTTCCTAGTTTTTCCCTCCATAAATTACCTTTAGAGACAGTTTTAAAACATGATATCACCATTATTTTGAATTTTTAATATTCAATTGTTCTAAGATCTTAGAGGATAAGCCAAGTTGTTCAAGTATTGATTTAATATTGATAGTACGTTTTTTGTTCATCATAAGATCCCTTTGGTTTTATTTGATGATAATACAGTAACATTTTAACATGGACTCTATATGTCCAGAACAAATGTTCCGAAATAAAATATTAGATTATTTCAATTGAATTTAATTACCATAAGGTATAATCTACCATGAGAAGCGAACTACATACTGAGGGGGAGTATATTAAAGATGAAGGACAAATTAAAAGGCTTAGTTATGGGTATCCTGATTGGTTCAACCATTACAGGCGCAACAGCATTTGCAGCAACGGGAACACCAATTAAGGCGGTAATTCAGAAGATTAGTCTATATGTAGATGGAACAGAAAAATCAACTGCAAATGCAATTACCTACAATAACACCACATATGTACCCGTTCGGAGTATTGGCAAGGCTATTGGTGAAAACGTCACATTACGTGGGTATGATCTTTATATCGGAAAGGTTCCAAAATTAAATATTACAGAAAGCCAGGCAGTCAAGATGGTTAAGGAGAAATATGGATTTACAACTTACCCTCAAATTGTTGAGGTGGATTACATTGAAGGTAACAACTATGTAGTTCATGCCTATGACATAGCTATCGTAGACAAAAAAACAGGAGAAGGACATACAATGACTTACGGCTGGTACTACGTTAACAAAGATACTGGAAAAATAACGTCAATGTTTTAAAATAAGGATGGGACTTCAATCGAGTCCCATCTCCTTCATCTCCTTAAAAAAGGATTGTTTTTATAAGCTACATCCTATTCGTTCATCAATCCGAAAACGGTATAACTTTAAGGTATCCTCATTATAATTAACGACCGATTTAACTATTATTTCTTATAAGCAACGGCTTTTTGGCATCAATTATAATAGATAACATCCCTAATTTATTTGTGGAATTTCTTGTGTCAAACCGAAGTGATCTTCCTATCATACCGTCCATTTCATTCCAGTATGTATATTGAAAATCTCCATTCTCTTTGCAGTATTCCAGTAGAGTTACTTCAAATCCCGCTCCTTCAAATACGGATACAAAGGTTTTTGCATCATAAACTACTTTATGTGATGCTGCAGGCTGATCCGCAGGTCCAGGACCTCCAACTTGAACCATTTGTTGATACCAATCGTTACGAAAATTTTTATCGGGAACTGCACAACGAATGTACCCACCAGGTTTTAAATACTGATAACAATGTTTCGCAGCCACAGCTCCTTCATTATAGGTCAAATGCTCCCATACATGTTCAGCCAAAAGTGCATCGATACTATCTGGTTTAGTTAATTGATTCCAACTTTCTAAAGTAAGAAAATCCAAATCATCTTCTTGAGTACTCAGCCAACCATCATACCTTGACTGCCCAGCTCCAATGATCACTCTCATCCCTATATCACCATCCAGTTTGGTTTAAACAATCCAACTTATTGTTGAATAAAAGCTTCATCTTGTATAAAGTGAAGCGCTATTAAATATTAAAATCTCTCTAACCGCAACCGCCTGTTATCGAAAACACCCTATTTTAATGCCAAAGCAAAGACTTTTACCATTACGTAACAAAGCCGCTAAACAGAGGCTTTTATTTAGAAATCAAACAAAGTGTGCAATACGCTCAATGGATCTGGCCATCTGTTGAAGATCAACAAAAATGATCTCAACTTCAACTCCATCATCGCTTAAATAGGATAAACCTGAAGTATCATTTGCAGTTAAACCTTCGTGTAAAGGATATAGCATACAGGTTTTTCGAGCATTGTACTTCTTGGAATATACATACATTTGATACATATCAGCCTGTGTAATGGCATGGTTAGTATACGATGGACTTAACAACTTCCATTTAGTGTCCATAATGATGGTAGACTCCTTACTCTTAAGAACTATATCGGGTTGCAAATTAAATTTTCTAGGTTCATCAAATAGATAAAAGGATCTATCTTGAAGAATAACTTTGTTACTCGCTCCAAAGTGTTTTCTGATGACATTTCCCATATAAGCTTCAAATATCTTTTCCATAGGAAATAAAAGAGCGTATGCGACATTCGCGCCTGCAAATGTTGTGAAACTCTTATTCATTAGAAAGATTTTTGACCATAGTAGTACGAACTCGTAACCTTTTGTACTTCTATCCGTCTTAATGCTCATGAAATCCTTTTCGTAATGAACAGAGACGTCCACCATTTCAAAAGCAACTAACAACTTCTCTATATCTTTTAAGTTTTTTGAATTCGTAGAGGTCTTAAGCAGCTTTATAAGAGTAGCTTTTATAAGTTTGTTCTCAGGCCGATTCAAATGAAACAAATCATAGCTCACAAAAAAAAGTTCCTTGTGAACTATATTTCTTTTGATTTGTTCGTTGATCAACAACTTCCCCTTAAAAAACTTCTCGTTTTCCTCAACTCCGATATAATTCGAGCGTAACCCCTTCTTAATCAACTCACGTGTCTCGTCAATAAACATTCGAATAAAAATCTCAAACAAGTTATTGGGGGTCGTACCCAGACTTGAATGATTAAAAGATTTAAATGGTGAATCTTTTAACGACTTAAGCATTTTAAGAAATATCTTTCTCGTCTCAGTTACCGAATGGTCATTCTCCCGAGTGTATATCTTGGGAAGTATCTCAATCTGTGTGCCATCTTTCATTTGAATCAAGCCTACATAATTCTTGGCACTAATAACTTTCCCAATTCCTCTTTTGCTTGAAATCGAAAGAAGTTCAAGAGCCTCAACTCCTGATTCACTCTTATGAGTGATGACAAAATTTTCGAGCTCGTCAAAAGTTTTCTCTGGAAGTGAGACATAGTTAGCAGGAAGTGAAGCATGTTCTCCTCTGACCAGGGAATCATATTCTTTTATGACAACGTAATTTTTCAATGTCCTCACCATGATTTAAAAGTCATAGACTTGCTTGTAAGAATCAATATGATAAAATGCATCCTCATTGACCTGGTAAACTTCTTTTTCATCCAGATCAACATCCAAATTCGTACCAAAAAGTCTTGGGTCAAGTTGTACGGTTTGAATGAACCTTAATTCGTTCTCTTTGTAATGGTCCCCTAGTACAAGCTGTATTTTCGTGTAATCCTCATAAAAGTATTCTTGCAGTAACGGAATAATCGAATTCTTAAATATCCGTGCTAACCGATCCATGGTTGGTTCTTGCAGTAGCTCAATAAAGTAGGCATGCCCTATCATATGTTCCCTGTCATAGAGAACTTCAATTCGGTTATTCATGGTCTCGAGCAATTCCCTTACTTCGATACCTTGAACCCAAACTTCTTGAAGAACTTCACTTTGTGGCATCATTTCGATAAAGTGAAAGCGTCTCCGAAGAGCTGTATCCAACAGTGCAATAGATCTGTCAGCAGTGTTCATCGTTCCAAGAATATAAACGTTCTCCGGTACACCAAATTTCTTCTTAGAGTAAGGTAGAAGAGCCGTTAATTCCTCACTTTTACCAAGTCGTTTAGATGGTTCAATGAGTGTAATAAGCTCACCGAATATTTTAGATATATTTCCCCTGTTAATTTCATCAATAATAAAAACATAATTTTTAAGTTCTTGCTCGACGTTAACGTATTCGTTCTGAGCGCCCTGATTTCTCTTAATGATTTCAATAAGATCTGAAGAAGCCATTCGGCTTAACTTATATAACGTTCGAGTCGTTAAGTTGGTGTTTCCGTTTAGTGCATATATGTTTTCCCTGATATTAGTTGCAAGCCATCGTACAGGGCGCTTTCTCTTATACTCAGGTAGATCATCGTCATACACATAATCTCCTGTAACAATTCCAATCCCGTCAATCGTGGATTTATTAAATAACGAAAGAACGATATCTCCTACATTCATGGTGTCTTGAAAGTCTATAAGCATTTCACGAACGGTAGTTGAATCACATTCCGTTTGGTAATCTATATTCTCAGGGAGATGATCCCATCCGATTCGAATACAGTTATCTTTAAAACACTCTTTTTTGGTACGGTTTTCTCCTGCGCCTTCTAATGAAATTTTCCACAAGGTTGGATTTCCAGTGAGTAACTCCGTATTATCATTTGTAACCACCTTAAGTTGTGAGGCTGTATCACAAAAAGACTTAAACACCCCAGACTCTAACGTGTATTCAATCGTATTTTCTCGTTCATCATTAATAACAGGCTTAATCCCTTCAATGAACTCCTCATAGCCGTAGGATTGATGAAAGGTTGTAAAAGCAATTTGGCCTTGCTCTTTAAACTTTTTATACCTCGCGAAAAGAGCTTGGTATCCACTCTCATTTACCTCTTCTTCTATCTGCTCCAAACTTTTGCCCTCAACGATGGCCAGAGCATATTTCACCGTATTATATGTCTTACCTGTTCCTGGAGGTCCGTATAGAATAACGTTTTTATCTTTCATGGCATTCTCTCCATTTTCAGATGTATGTTCTGGATTGGAATAATTCACTTGCTCTTCTTTACTGTCCTGTTCTACAGCGATTCGATAGTAAGGATCCAGTGCCCCTACAACGTCAGAGATATAATTAAAAAATTGATCACTATCCATCTCCCGAGCTTGTTCATATGTAATTCGCTTACCGATTTGTAACTTATGGAATTCTCGGTTTTTAACCTTATCAATCGCAGATTGAATGTTATCTTTTGAAACCACTTCTAGATCAAGACCACCTTTTGGGGTTAAGAAATACTCAAAATCAGTTTCCTCTGGCTGGAGATTATTTAGGAATTTAAAATGTCGGTTGTAGTCTTCTACTTCGCTTTTACTGTCCTTGATTTCTAGTGAAATTCTATAATTGACTTCATCATTTTTCTTCTCAGCAAAAATAGAAATACTTGTAGGGAACATATCCTTTTCGGGTAGCTTAAGTTCTATCCAAAAATAATCACGAATACCGTTCCCACTACCATCTAGCCACTTACTGGCAGAAGATTTATTAAAAACATAACCCACTGAAGTGAAATATTCTCCTATCGTTGCAAATTCAATACCAGTTCTTTTTCCCAGATCCCGAAGTTTAAGCATTTTGTTTTTTTGTTCTTCGTTCTCTGATTTTTCTGGTGCTTGGTAGGATGCTTTTCCATGGTACCAAAGAAAGTCCAGAATTTCTGTGATTTGAATATTAGTTTTCATTGTATGGTCCTTTCCCTTTATTAGCTCCGCATAGGTAGTATGAACAAACTCAATTAGTTCGGAGATCGTTTTCATTCCTTTAACAGTACTTACTTCAACTTCGCGATCTAAGGTATCGGGGATTTCCTTATCTCCGTCATACTCATTTCCAAAAGTTAACCTTCTGAGTGATCCTTTAGCACGTAAAAAGTTATATGTACGCTGAGGATGGTCAGCCGTGTACCATTGCGATACCCGTGCGTTTTGAACATCTTTGTTACAGATAAATTGTGCCTCTTTTATGATATCTGTCTGATTAAAATAAAAATCTGTACTATGGAGTAAACAGTTACCCATAATGCGATAGTATTGGTTATACGTCATAATGGCCACTGCGGTCCAAACTGCATCTGTAAC
The DNA here is from genome assembly GCF_038005125.1 of Paenibacillus sp. FSL K6-2862. NCBI lineage: Bacteria > Bacillati > Bacillota > Bacilli > Caryophanales > Paenibacillaceae > Paenibacillus > Paenibacillus sp. FSL K6-2862. The sequence goes on along the minus strand of NZ_JBBOSN010000002.1, from coordinate 195,821 downwards.
ACGTTCAAATTTCATAGTTATCCTCCAAAAAAATGAATAAATTGGCACTAGGGCTATTGAGTACTCAGCTACTAACCACTATATTTCGATAAAAGATCTTCTGATCCTGCATGTATATGGTCTAGATAGTTCGTTAGGTGTCTACTACAACAGAGGCCTTGTGTAGTGCAGCCTGGTTTGAAGTGTGCTGCTGCCTTTTTAGTCAGGTCACGACTCATAACACTCATTAAAAGCTTACAAAAAAAGTCGCTATAGTAGCGACTTTAATTTGAATATTGTTGTTATCTGATTACATACTTCTTCTATTTCACTAAGAGTACTTATCAGATAGATACTTTATTGCTTGTTTTAGTGAATTTATTTGATAAGATCCATCCTATAGATGCACCAACAAGAGCAATAAGCGCACTCACAATAAATGTTTGTAAGATTGGAAATTTTAGACTAATACTCATAATTTCCATTAAATCAGTCTCAAAAGATATTTTCAAAATGTAGCCAAGCATAACATTTGCAATGCCAAACGCTACCCCGTAAGCAATCAATTCGTATAAGATGTTCGCACTACTTGCTCTTCTTAGTACATTTCCTGACCAAGCGTGCAGAATTAAAGCTACTGCTACAAAGAGTATTATCCAGGTGGAATCAATATTATATTTATTATCTATCCATTGCTCTCCAGAAGAAGCTGCACCTGACGACGAGTACCCAAACAGACTTATGGCCTTTATCCCAGTAATAAAGGAATAACTTAAGCGACCATAATTATCTGTATCATATTCTTGGATAGCTAAGTTTGCGTGGATACTATTTAAGTTTGATAAGTTCCAAGTATAACCACCAATTTGAGTTGCAATAGCAAGTTTAGTCGAACCAGACCAGTCTTCACTAGCGAATTCTTTCTCTGAGAATAGATATCCACAAACAATAGCTATACAAATAATCATGCCTGAAATAGTTGTTGTAAGCGCTCTTTTGATAGAGATTCCGTACATTCGGTTAGAACCAGGCCCTTTTAATGCTCTAGGCAAACTTAGTAAAGAGCCTACGGAAGTGAAAACAAAGCTGATTATAAGACTATGTAGGAATGCATTACCAAAACTATAGGTTGTTTCTATTGAGATTGACCCCCTCAATCCAGGCTCATCCGTTGTCTGGCCCGAGAAAAGAGAAATACATGCAAATACAATAGAGTAGATGATAGCTATAGGGACAGAAGAAGCTAGTCGTTCATTAGCAGATTTGGTAGGTGTTTTCCGTCCAAACCAGTATCCAGCGCTGATTAAGGTGATCATTGGTATAGTCATGAGTAGAAGCACCCCACCACTAGTCCCTACATTCACCCCAAAGAAAGAAGTATCTGCATTTAATTTTAAGCTAACCAAGTGCGAAAGCATGAATACATCTGTAGATGAAATAAGATTAATCTTGTCAACAATTCTGGCTGAAAAGTCAGTGAAGTCAAAGTTGGTTTCTGCCCAAATCAAACTCTTAATCTTATTATTTAATCCAGCACTGATAGACCAAGACAGAATAAAGGAAACAAATAGTGGAACCAAGGCAAATATCAATGAAGTACTTAGTTTAAATTGGCTGTCTGTCTTTTGTTTTGTATATAGAGCGGGTCTAATTTCTTTATTCGACGCAGCTTCCACAGGCCCTAAGTTTTGAATCCGATTAGACTTCTCCGTTAATTTCTCCATAGCAGCTCCGCAAGATATGCAATATAAGCTTTCCTTACTATTCTCACAACTACAATGACTACAGAACAGAGTACTTGAATCTTTTTTTAATCGGAACCCTTCATATAATGGTGTTAAGGGGCTTCCATCATTTTGACAGTATAATGCACCGTCCACTGTTTTAGTACCACAATGCTTGCAATACATCCTCTCACTTCCTCTTTCTCGGTTGTTTAGTTACTCATTCTCATGCCGCAGCAAGGACAATGATTTGCATTTAGGGGAGCAAGTTCACCACAACTCAGACATTCCAAATCACCTTGGTTAACGATGACTTGTTGAACTTCTACTTTCGAACCACAGCTTCCACAATATTTATCAATTCCATCAGTCAAATTCCCACATTTTTCGCATGTAGTACCCTGTTGTTTTGAGTTATTCAACTGAGAAAGTTGTCTAAGAGAACCATATATTTGTTGATCTAATTGAAGTACATCTTTTGTTAATTCGGTCATCTCTATATCGGAAATCTGACCGGTTCTTATCTTGTAATAAGCCAACTGGCCAAGATCCAATAAAATTTTACTTTTTTTCTGATTAAGATCATTAGCATGCTTGTTCAATTCATTTATTTCTTGAGCAGTTTGTAGTTTCTGCTTTCCTTGCTCAATACCTCCTTGAAGCTTGGATAAGCCTTCTCCTATTATATTTTGAAAATTATTAGACATAGCTACCATCCTTTTTTATTAATTTGAAGGCAAGTATTTAATGTAGATAATTAGTTCTGAAAGTAGTAAGCAGTTAATCCTTTTTTTATGCCGGTGACAATTTTCTCTTGATAATCAGGGTTACTAAGTAAAACGTCTTCTTCTTTATTTGTCATAAATCCCATTTCAATAAGAATCGACGGTACTTTTAACCAGTTGAACCCAGTTAAGTCACCCCGGGGGATAATACCACGTGACTTTGCACCAGTTTCACTAATAGTGTTTTCGGCAACAGCCTCTAAAATATCTTTGCTTTTCTCTGCAATAGACGTTGTGTACTTGTTTTCAATGGATGGATAGAAAAAAGTCATTCCTTTTACTTGACTATTCTCATTTCCGTCCGCATGTAAGCGAATCATCACATCTGCTTGTGCATCATTGCATATCATTGCTCGTTCGCTGTTTGAAATATCGACATCGTTAGTTTCACGCACCATTACGACATCAAAATCTTCTGCGAGAGCATTTTCCAGTTTACTTGCAACTTCTAAGTTTAATTGATACTCTGGCTTTTTTGTTTGAACCCCTTGTGTTCCGCCTCTTACTTTTTCCTTCATTGCTTTGCTGCCAGGTGCAGTTGGCTCCATGTTCAAATTTGCTTTTTCTTGATGACCTGCTTCAATGCAAATGAGAGGTCTTTTAACTTTGTCCATCTCCTCTGCAAATTTCTCATTGCCTAACGGAACCTGATTACTGGATATCTCCGTACCTGTCACTTCAGAAGAGATCGTTTCTTTACTCTTCACTACCTCAGGAGTTACACTAACTGGCTTGTAATCGTCTGAGCTACAGGCGGTTGTAAGTATAATAAAACTCAACAGAAAACCTAGTGCTACTAATTTCATATCAACAAATCACCCTGAAAATTCTCTATTTTTGTATGAGTACTTCATATTTAATATCTTGCCCATGGATTTTGACTGTACAATTTGGTTGTTCCATTTACATTTTTGCATGAAGATCCTGGATCAGATTCACTTTTGTAAATTGAACATTCACTTCTCCCAAAATTGCTGACCTGCCATTTTCCGGAATATGGATCTTCCTTTAAAGTGTACGTGTTTAAGTCTGCTTCGAATACCTTTTCCTGATTCAGCTCTAAAGGAAACAGTTTGAAAAATTCAATTTTGTAACTTCCATCTGCTTGTTGCACGATAGATTCAGTACGATAATTTTCTAACGGATCTATTATCTTGGGATTCCCCTGCTTATTTGAACTAACGTAGTCTTTTTCTATTCGAATTTTCAGATTATTATAGAAGTCTGAATCCCTATTCACATTGTTGCTGACAAGACTGAAATCAAGATTATTTACTGCATTAGCATAATTGACTTGGTATTCAAACAGTCCGTTCATAGCTTGGATAGAAGTAGTTTCAATCTTACGGGTAAATTCCAGTGATGATGTTTGAGCTGAATAATCGTCGGATTCCATTTTGAGCGCAATTGGGAATTCCTCTCCGGGACTGACATTTTGCTCTGGACGATATGTTAATTTGTATTGCTTGACGTATTTTTGAAAAACATTCTCATATATAGTTTGTAACTCTAGTTGCAAGTCATCCTCTTCATGAATTGAAAAGTAGTTTCCACCTGTTTCCTCAGAAATCCATTGCAACTCTGTTGAAGCATCTCCAAAGCCAATCGTATAGATGGGTATACCCAGTTGTTTTGATAGGTCTATCACAGATTGTGCAGACGATCCATAGTCTGAATCTTCTGAGTCTATTCCATCCGTAAAAGCGATAATGTATTTAGGTCCAATTTGCACATTTGTATCGTACAGCGCTTTAGTTAATGAATCGTATAATGCCGTTCTTCCATTGTCGGACTCCAAGGTGCTTAAATAAGAGGCAATGTGTTGTCGATCTGAGTTAAATGCAATGTCTGCAACCTCAGGTGCAAAGCTAGAGAAGGTTAACAATCCAAATTTCCCTTTCGCATCATAGGGGACATTCTCAAGAAACTCTATCGCTGCATTTCGAACTAATTCCATTTTTGATTGATTCATCAGACCATTTGGCGGATCCATCATACTACCGCTTTTGTCTAACACAAGATCAACACTTACGGTATCAACTTCATTCACTTGTGAAACATAGTTAACAGGTGAGCCATTAACTTTGAACATGTCTTGGGTCAAGCTTGCAGAATCTATTGGATCCAGAAATTCAGCATCGGAAAATAGAGAAAAGTAAATATCGACCTCTCCATCGTCATAATTAGAGGAATCCACTTGATTCACTTGGATATATGCAGGTTTTATTGCAGGGTTAGATGACTCATTTGCTGTACTTATTGGTTCAGGAGATACAGAGACACCTTGATCCATTTTTGTATTTGACCCTCCATTTGAGTTAACAGTCACCTGTATATTGAAAGGCCCGTTTACCGAGTTCCAATACCATAGCCCTGCTGCTCCTCCAATAAGAAGTACTGTTGCAATGGATAATAATAATCTCTTTGATACCTTAAGTCTTAATCCTTTCTTATCACTGGTTGGGACCAATTCCTTTTGAGCATTGGATAATTCAATTCCACTTTGCTGTTGAGGATCTGCAGGTTCAGATAGGTTTTTCTTTTGTCCACATTCGCTACAAAACATGTTTTTAGGGTTTAATTTCTTCCCACAGTTTGTACAGTACATCTTTTTCGGCACCTCTCTCATAGACTATTAGTCCTAAATAACCCAATAATCATACCATTGCACTACTTGAATGGCTACCACAATTTAGGAGCAATGCACTGTTGAAGCAAATTTGGTCGTTGAGCAGCGACGAGATAGCCCTCGCACATAGGAGCTAATAAATAATCACTATGAGTGCATTGATAATCACATGTTCCTTATGGTTCAGATTCTAAGGATTGTCGTCTACTTCTTCAAATTAAGTTAATCTGGCTTCCACGTTTTGGACTTCATCCTATGCATACTCAGTCTCATTCAGTTGCTGTTCTCTGTTAGTCAACGGACTGACACATGCAAACGCTCAGAACTGCTCATATTCTGTCATATAAGAGCAAAGAAAAAGCGCCAAGTTTGGCGCTTCCTTTACAACAAGTTATTCGACTCTTTCTAATGGAGCAACTCGCGTTTTCTTCCGGCTGGTCTGGGAAATTCTAAATTTTTTTCTTTTTCCAAAGCCCCACCTTTAACCGAAATTACTTCACCAATATCCCACCTAGGATGTCTCAACTTCATGCCTACTTCAATGGGTTCTTTCTTATTCAAATGGTCTAACATTGATTGTTTTCTCTTTTAAAAAAGTATTATATTCTTCTATTTCTTCTTCAAGAGCTTCCATAGTCTCCTCTGTAAAGGAAGATTTCCTATAACCATTCCTGTCTTTTCCTTGTTAAATTAACCTTTAAATAATAGCACGAAGTTGTAGTAATTCCTTCGAAATTTTCTCCAATCGAGGGATATGAGGATCTATTGATTTTAGAATAGATTTTAGCATTTCTCGGCTTTTTTTCTCAAAATTATTGTAGTCAATATTCTTTGAACTGGTTTCTAAATCTTTAACTACTCTTATTTCACTAAAATCGTCCATTCTCGTATCCCAATTAAATTTATCCTTAACATACTTAACTCCTGTAAATTTATCACCTTGAGTCGTGCCTTTGTATGTGTAACTTTGGCTGATTCCCACAACATTAATTACATTATTCTTCTTAATCTTGTATTCAACATCAGGTATCGAATAGGTTCCCAACTCTTTTATCTTTGATCCATGTCCAAAGTCGTTTAACTGAATTTCGACTTTATCACTAACAAAACTTAAATTATTGAATTCCCTACTGGTCGTAGCCGAATATCCTGATTTGAACTTTCCATTTGAAAAGTATCCTTCTGTTATTCTGTTAATTGGATCACTGAACGTCTCTCTATACGACCCATTTTCATATAATGACTCTTTAATAATAGATTGATAAAACTCTTTACCCTCGCCATGATACTTATCATTTTCCCATGATCCTGTATAAGTTAAGGAAGTAGCTTGCTCATATATCATATCCTCACTTAAATCTTCTTTGGAGTGCGTGTAATATACATACTTTCCTTGACCACTTCTTTTACCAGTAACCCAATCCCCGGAATAAGTTTTCTCCTTGCCCCAACGGGCAGTCCCTTTTCCATGAGGCTTGCCATTTTTGACTTCTCCGTAGTATGTTGCTCCGCTTGAAAGTTTCATAGAAACTTTTTTGGTTGCTGCGTGTGCCTCATTTACCATCGTAAATCCAATGGCCATAGTTAAAGCTAAGCAAAATAATTTCCGTAATCCTTTCAAATCACTACATCTCCTTTATGTATGTTACAGGAAAAATATCCCCCACAGTATTATATCGGCAAGTTATTATTTTTCAATAGAAATACAAAAGCGAGAAGAAGAAACGCAGAATTCCGACACATTTGCGGATATTCGTTCCATTCTCTCCCTTCTTTTCAATATGAAAATATGATGAATTATTTTCAATTTCCTATAAACTCAGATCTCGTAATTTATCAAACTACTTAATCTCCTTTTTCACTGTAGCAAATGTTTTTAGAAATGGTTTTATATCCGGTAGGCGCTTAGCCAGATTATTATTTAACGTATTATAAAATTTATCAGGGTCATAGATTGAATCTGATTTTGACACCTTTCCACTAGTATATTTTTCTTGAGTGTAATAGTCCCCTTCAGATGCCGTATTATATACTCCATCATACAGAGTATAATAGCTGTACTCAGGCTCAACTAACTTTCTATATGTTCCGGTTGAGTAGTTTGCGCCTGATGATTCAGGTTCATAACCATAACTATACCCTTCATACAAGCCATTTGATTTCTTCTTATAATACGAAACAGATGTGATTAGGTCCTTCCCAGTTTTACCACTCAGTACTTTATTTAGATTCTCTTCAAAGGTTATTAAATGAACATACTTTGTGTCGTCTTCATACGAAAACATATAATAATCATAAATAACACTTAAGCTAGTCCCCTTTTTGAACTGGTTATTAGCAAAAGTTCCTTTCTCTATAGAAGATCTTCCCGTGATGGTCTCCGATTCATCAATTTTACGAGTCAAAGTACCTTGTCCGTTTTGTTTATCATTCTTCCATGACCCAGTATAAGTAATGATTTCCACTACGTCTCCATAAGTTACATCATCTTTCAATACATACTTACCTGATCCTGATCGTTTACCATTTACCCAATCTCCTGAATAGGTTTTGTTCTTGCCCCATCGAGCTGTCCCTTTTCCATGAGGCTTGCCATTCTTTACTTCCCCATAATATATAGCTCCGCTCGAAAGCTTTAAAGACACCTTCTTTGATGCAGCATGAGTCTCATTAGCAGTCAACATGAATCCAATGGCTACTGTAAGAATCAGGAAAAGCACACCTTTAAATCTTTTCAATTCTTTGCAACTCCTTTATGTATGTTATAGGGAAAATGTCCCATACTGTTATATCGACAATTTATTCAATTTCAACAATCGATAGAAAAAAAGTTACAATCATCGCCTACAGCTCATTAATTTTCTCACATTTATCCTTATGTAAATATAAATTCTATCCTATATATTTCTTGGTTTGCCTCCGCTCTCGTTAGAAAGGCGTTTAACAAACTTACATATACATACTGTAGTCATACTTAGCTAAAGTTGGCGGATTAAAATGAGAACAAGGATTGCTACTACAATACTAGCACTAAGCATTACATTTGCGCTTCTCTCTTATCTGCAGCGACTATATACGCTGAGGTTTCAGTTGGAGATAGCGTTTCTCTAACAAACTTATTGACACTCTCAGAAAGTACTGTTTTATCTCAATTGTCTAGCTCTAACTCAACTCTATAGTTTAAAGATATCAAGGGTCACTAAGCTAAAGAAGGGGTAAGTCCTCAAGTTCAAATGAATCTTACCCTTCAAGATTCTTCATAAAATATCAACCCCACCATTCTATTAGATGCCTAACTCCGATTTTTATTACTTATTTCTCGTACTATAGATATTATGCCCAGAATAACAACTATGTATATTGTAAAAATAGTACTGTTAGTATATAAAGTCTTCTAAGAGTCTCAGATACTAACAGTGTTAGACTCCACCTAAAACTAAGAGGCATCGACCTTCTAAGACATTTTTGTCCTTGGCTAAGATTTCATAGTTAATTAAAGCAAATACAGTACATTGCATCTTATTAATTCTTCTTATAAATTTGCGTCAAAATCTCAGACAGGAAACATTTCATGTCGTGTTGTTGAATGTATTCGTTTTAAATCCTTTTCGACGTATACACATCTTGTGTATTTGTTGATTTAGAATTAATACAAAAAAAGCCGCTAATTTAGCGACTCTCATGGAAAATTTATGATGATCACTAACAAATCGAGCAATATTAAAATGCCACTCTTTAAAGGTCGAAAATATGTAGTTTACTCCAAGTCATTCATTCCATTCTTGTCGCTGTTCTAGAAACCCAATTCTTACCTGATCTTCGTACCCAATAAGTATTTGACCATTTGGGTTATGTATCGCATACCGGTTATAGACTACACCATAGGAATATGACCAGCTGTGCGGATTCCATGACTGAACTCTCTTACCACTTGAATAGTGATACAACTCTGCTACAGTGCGATCGATCAGCCATAAACGATCCCTCTCTTCATCAATCATGATCTGATGGACATCGTTTAAATATTGTGTATCAAATATGGCCTTAGCCCGACCGTCAGTGATCTTCCATTGATACATAAGAGACTCCTTAGAATCAAGCACCGCAATGAGGACTCGATCTTTCGAGTCGATTGCAACTGCACAGCAAGTATGCGGCTTTTCCAAATGACATAACCTGTCCGGATGGTGGCTCTCCACATGGACAGCATGTACCTCACTATTCTGTGCTGCATACAACAACCATTCACTGTTAGCTGTGAAGGCCATGGTTTGAGTCGATCCCACACGGTCAGCCCGTGCAAGCCACACAAAATCATTACGCGAAGTCACCGGCTGGTTTTTTACTAGATCCCAGATTTCCATTTCCTTGCCTTCCATGCCGATAGCGAGAAATCGTTCATCCGGACTGATGACGCTAGCGATAATCTTTCGATCCACATAGGTATGTTTAAGGATTACTTCACCAGTAACAAAATCCAGAATATAGAAGGTTCCGTATTCAGCTGGTATGGAATATCCGTTATCACCCTGAGGATCATATTGTTTTGCTGTAGGTATGATCAGAAGATACTTGCCCGAAGTACTAAACAAAACATGAGTGTATTCTTCGTAATAAGCATTACGGACCAACTCCTCCCAATCCAGGCCCGGATATTTAAACTCTCTGACGAACTCCAGGCGCTGCAGATCCACAACAGCCACAAGCCCCACAGCCATCCCTACAGCAATGGAACTCCCATCTGGACTGAATACTAACCGGACCTCCATCGCCTTTTCTTCGGAAAAGAGCGATTTATAATCAGTCAATACCTTTAGTTCCGTGCCATCCTGTATTCGGATCAATTTCAACTGTCCTGAGTAACCCATGATCGCTCCCATGGATCCATCTGGGCTAATTGCTAGATCTCCTATCCAGGAGTCCATTCGAGTTAATTCCAATAAAGCCGCACGTTTCCGGGAAGGAGACTGCACCGCATCTGTGTAGAGCAAACTACACTCACCTAAGGATGTCTCCATCTCCTTCAGCTTTGTATCCCAGTATGAGCTACCATAAGTTGGCCACTCATGTAATTTAGCTTGCGCATCAAGCAGGTTGCCTTCACGTAGATTAGCAAGAGCCACTGTGTAGAGTGCTTTAAAGCGTAATTCCGTTACAAGTTGTCCTCTGTCTAGCCACGAGCCAATTTTCCCTATAACTGCATAACTATCACAGGGTTCTTGAAATACCAAAACCATTCCTTCGGTGATATCAAGCAACTGCCGAACGAAGCTTTCATTTTCACTAGATTCCGTCTGTGTCGTGAATATCCTCTTCAAACAGGGAATCAGGTCACACTCTACTCTGTGGATGTTACCGATATGCAAAGACGCTTCTATGTATAGAGAAAGTACTTCCATATGAATGACCCTACCTGCTTGATCGGCAAAATCCAGCCATTCTACCGCCGTATAGGAATCAAATAGTTTCGTCAGTTGGGTAAATGAGCCCTCCGCATAGAACTGCTGCACCTGATTGCGCTGATCCTTCGTAATCATGATTGCTTCACATGGCCTGCCTTTCTTACGTATATTATAGAAGTTTCTTTAATTGAGAGATCCGACCTTGACTAATTCCCAATTGAACTGCAATTTGCTGCTGAGCCAGATCCGGCTGCTGTTCCATAAGTTCTTTCAACTGTTGAAGTTTAATGGCCGTTTTTTGCCTTACCTGCGGATATTCACTACTGGCTCTCTTAATAGTCTCGTTAGAAGTATCTTGTTTAGAGGCAGGAATAATCGTACGCTCCGAGGATGCGGGAGTTTCGATGATTGGAGGAACGAACTCTTGAGGAATGTCATCTTGATTTTTTAAATCTTTTGCACAGGTTCGGCAAATGAACTGCTCTTTAAAATACGTCTCTGTATTCAGATCTCCGCAGAACACACATAACGTTGACTTATACTTTCTTAAAATCAACTCTTTTCCTTCTGTGAAAAACTCAAGCGGATCACCGATATGAATACCCATGGTATCTCGCATCTCTTTTGGAAGAACAATACGTCCAAGGCGGTCTAAAGATCTCTTCATTCCGGTTCGTTTCATCAAAAATCCCTCCCCAAATATATAAACTTCAAATGCTATTTTGTTTATTGTAAGAGGGAAGCGAAATTATTACAAGAAATTTACTTTTTAACAGTGTTATCCGTATATAAAACCAAAGCTTCGTTTAGAAAAACTTCAAGCGGCTTTCCGAATCCGATTTCAATACGGTAATATCATCAAATCCTGTGCGGCAATTTCACGATAATATGACTTTTGTTTTGCCCCCTCGATGCTGGGTGAAGCTGAATAAAGTAGGCCGAGAAGGCGGGCGTTAAGGAGCAATAATATTCAGGTATTAATTAAATCTTCTTGTGAATCACCTAATGTTGCGTAAGAATAAGGGATGCTTTAGCTACTGCGAATAGGATTGCGATAGATTTAAGCATCTTGTGTGTGACTTCCGTTACGTTTCCTCAGATCCTAAAACCGAAATGAAGGCTTCATTCTTTTTAACCATATACCTAAGTGACCTTGCTTCTATAGTAAAATTAATTGTAGACATTATGTCTACAAAGCATCTCATAAATTTATTATAAAAATCTGATGTCTACATTTGGTTTATAATTTTTATTATAATTAAAAACCCTCTCACTGAGCAGGTTTTGAGAATCGAGGTGAGGGCATCGTGTCCCATTTGGTACTTAAAATTCCATCCAACCACAACAGTAACTTTTCGCGGATCTGACGAGCCAAAGAAGAAACAAAACATTTATGACTGATTAGAAAGATTCTTTTTCAGATAACAAAAGAGACCGATTTATTAATCCGACCTCTTCTTAATAATTTTTAAAATTAAAATAGATACATATATAACTAAAATCACAAACGTAACCAGCATAATTATCGGTCTAATTATATTTACAGAATCTATCGCGTTTATGCAAATAATAGAGACTATTAGTAATGATATGTTCGATATATGGTGTTTTGTTGTCTCTTTTTTTATCAACCGGAAACTCACTAATATAACAATGTAAAAATATAAACCTAAGCCTACAAATACTGTCCAGTTTATAAGATCACCCCTTGTAATATTTGTGCTATTCATAACAGTAACTACCGCCGATAATGACGGTCATAAGGTAGACTATTAAAGTGAATTCATTATTAATGAGGCCAAGGCCAGCACAGCAACAAATAAAAATAATATCGCTAGATTACGTTGATCCTTCCAGATCCTAATAGCATTAGCGACATTAAGGATGACTAATCCAATCAAACTTATATTAGAATCTACTTTAAACAGGCTGATTCCAATCATAATCAATACCACTATCCAGATACACCAGGACCAAATTGGAATCTTTCTTTTGATCACGATCCCCTCCTTTAGATTTTTAGTCTGTAAAATGGTACTTCTCAACCTAATTCAATTTCCTTAATTATTGTAGCAACGACGCATGTCGATGATAGTCAGCTGGCGAACAAAACATTTCTCTCCGTTTAGGTCCACTCATTTGTTCCGGCTTAGCAGTCGTCATACCAGCAGGCCAGATATCTTGAAATTTTTGCTCACTTTTTGGAAATGAAAACGACCGCCGAATAATGACGGTCAAGAATAGAACCTATACAAATATTGCAGTAATACAAATAAACATAAAGCTGCTGAAATTAAAAATAGCATTGCTAGAGAACGCTGGTTCTTCCAATTTCTAATTGCATTGGCGATACTAAGGATGATAAGTGCAACCGCATTAATACCAGTATCCAGTTTAAAGAAGTTGATAACGAGAAGAATGAATACCACTATACAGGTAATTAGATACCATATCGGTGTGTTCTTTAAAAGCTTTCTAGTCATTTTTCCACTCCTATAAGTTATATTTCATCTATAATAGGAAATTTTTTTCTCATTAAAATTCCTTTGATTGGTTTTCTGATCAAGCCGGTTAGAATCAAGCCCTGTACTCCGGGAACTGTTCTACGAATTCTAAATCGGTAGCCGTACCCTCAAATGTGATATCGATACCCATGTTGCTGTCAATTTGTGCTACCAAGATTTCCATATTCCCGTGAATATGAATTCCGGTCAAAAGGAGCCGTTCGGTATTGCCTGTCTGCATATCTTCCGGGGACCGGTGATGCGATCGGGAAACATGGTTTTACCTTCTTTCCTCTTCGTTAACTGTTATGCATTTTTTTAGTAAGTGTGTTGCCGTTGTATTGCGTGTAGCAAGTTCGGAGCACCCCATTTTTGATTATAGAAATGTACTGCCTAATAGGTTTAATAAGAAAGGAGTAGCTGCTACAACAGCCAACTGTCTCTGAAATTGTTCAAATACAGTTTTTTGAGAATTATCCACCGTTAGCTCAAGCATGCATGTTTTCAATCCTAATTCTATATAAATTCAAGATTCGAACTTGTTCCTCGCTGAGCTCTTCAAAATTCCAATACATATGCATTAAGTTATATTCAAATAATTCTTTAAGTTTTAGAAATAGTGGTAATTGCATGAGCACTTCAGAAGAGAGATCATTCTCTTCCTTATATCCTTCGATTAGCGCTTTGGTAATGGATTGTTCATAATCTCGTATGTTCCCTCCCCCAGAGTACGAGAACTCAAGTGCTGAATAGATTGGAACGGCTAAATCGTATGCATAAAAATGCTTCTCACAATCTTGAAAATCAATCATAGTTAGTTTAGATTCATTGTCTATTAGGATATTTTCTAGCCAAAGGTCTCCATGTATCAAACCATAAGTTGAATGACCCTGTGGTAGTTCCTTTACACGCTTTACCACGTCATGTGCAATCTCCTGTATGGACTTCTCTTCTGCTGGAATATACTTAAGAAAATCATATTCATCACTTTCGTACCAATGATTTATATGTACTGCCTTTTCAGACATTAAATATCCTTTACTCACTCGGTGCATTTTCCCCATTTGTTGTCCAAGAAGTCTAAATGCAGTTTGGTCCCATTTTGAGCGTGGCAGGTGAATTCCCGATGCAGACTGAAATAAAACGGCCAACTTCTCTTCATCTATTGTTATCTTTTCAATTAGTAGATCGTTGTTAGATGATATGACCTCTGGTACCCCTACACCTTGGGTAAATAAAAAATGGGTCCACGTCACTTCTTCCAATTGTTCTTGAAATGTCTTATAGTTCGTTATTCGAAGAAAGAAATTCCCCTTGTTTGATTGGCAACGGTACATTTCATTAGTAATGGTTTCTACTGCATAAAAATGAATAGGATATGTTTTATTCAAGAACAGTAGAATTCGTTCATTCATATGCTTCTCCTCCCCATGTTTGCCGCATAAAAAACACCGATCGAGTTACACGACTACCCCATTATAATATTGAGCTTTAATATCCTTACGTACATTGCATCACACAAATTACTCGTTCGAAACATAAATTCGCAAGATCATCTTCATGGATCCAAAAATAAATTCTACCAACATCTCCCCACATCATCCCCGTCTTTTCTTCTTCCGAATCAATTTGGAGAAGTAAACGCCACTTAAGTGCAGAATGTGTAACCTGATTTCGAATCTCTGGGTTATTGCTTTCAATCCACTTATGTGGTCCATAAGTTAACTCACAGCTAACTTGCATGTCTCCCTGAATTTGATCCGGATGGCCCATAAGTCGGTTAATGTATCCTTTAGTACTCCAATTCGGTAAAAATAATCTCCAATACTTCTCAAAATCCTCGATGTTCCCGTTCCAACCGAGCCCCAAGCTCTCCAGATAAGCTGACTCAGAGGCTGGTACTGAGAAATTGGGCTCAAATACAATTTGGTTCGGCTTCATTTTTTCGAGGTCAGTTAAACCATCGGGCGTGTCTCTTCGTACTAATTTTTCGAGACGGTCAGAGTCGAAGTAGAACACTCGGCATGTGGTAGGATCATGATGAAATTCCATATCTTCATACATAGGTTTTACAGCGTAGAAAAAGGATAGGAGTCCACTCGTAGGAAGAGACATGTGTTGTGGGCAATCTGACAAATTAATTTGCGAGATAAAAGTCATATCATAGTCTTTCCATTTTGGCCATGCTAGGTCTTCTGGAAGATCTGGATTACCGCCTACCTTACTTTTTCCCAATGAAATATCGGAATCAGACATAGGATCCAGGAATAATTGAGCCGTCGGGAAAATCCAGTTAGCGATAGCATTGCTGTATTCTTTTAGACCCACTTGTTCAAGCTGTTGTATTACTTTTTCTTTGGTCATTATAAGGCCCTCCAGAAAGTAATTTCTATTTTGCATGGTTAAATCATCGAAGCACATAATAGTGCTGGCTAAACGTTTTGCGTTTATCATATAGACTCAACAGCTTCCGGCAATATTCTCTCGTATTCTTTATGTAAGACATAACGATGGACACCTCTTGAAGCATCAATTGCTTTCCTAGCATGCTGGATGGCCTTTTCACGGTATCCTGCTTTGATTTCTATTTCGGCGAGTAACGCAGATCTCATCCAACGCTTTTTGATTGACTTCAGACGTTCTCTTGCCTCAGTACTTTTCTCATCTTCCGACAACAATATGGTTTCGTAATAGGTACGGTAATCCGAAAAGCGGATATGCGGCACGGCTTTCCGAACATCATTCATATCCTTGCGATAAACCCCATAAGCTGCTTTGTACACTGCTTGTGCCTTTTCACTCCTATGCTTACTCATAATCTGCTCCATAACCATTCTTGATTCATCCTCGAATCTATTCGCAAGCACATAATTCATATAAAGTTCAGGCGTACTTTTCTGAATAAGTAAAAAGGACTCCACACGATCCAAACGCTTTTCAAGGGCTAACGGATAAAAATAGTGGATGATAAACGCAATAAGAGCTACACCCATACCAACCCCTATAGTCAGGATTTTCGAATACCCATTTAAGCTCATAAATATGACAAGCAGGAACACGGCGACATAAAAGGCAACTTTCCATTGTAACTTCATTATTACTCTCCTTTGAACATGGTAATGAACAAGCAAGTCTCTATTATACCAAAATAAATTATCTTTTTTGTAAAATGTTAGGAGTGTTGGTTTGCGATTGCCCCGTCGCGTCACGAGATGAGTCTACTCGTCTTCAGGTACAATCTTTATGAAGCTTCTGCACAAAATGAATGATAACAATGCGAGGAGGAAGTTTCTTCACATCCACAAGCCCTATGAATTAAAACCCTTCACATGTTGATTCTAAAAGACTCCGATCCCCATAAATGTATTGGGTCCGCAGAGACCTTTATTGTTCTAATCGAACGTTTAAAGCGAATTGTTCGTGACGCAGAAGATGTTAGGTCATACCGCCGGTGAATCATTGCAGACGTGTAAGGGGTCGCATCCGTCTCCTCTATGTACGCATAAACACAAAATATAGTAATATACCCATATCAAGATAGATCTAAGGGGTGGACATGATACGTAAAAGTAAGTCTTTTAATGCATTCATTTTTGTTTGTTTTGTCCTAATCTTAGGAGGCTGTAGCTTCTTGTCTGATTCACGCGAAAATAATCAAGTGTTCAGCAAGGCTATAGAAGCAGGGATAACACACTTTAAAGAAAAATACGGTCTCAATGTTGAATTTACTCGCCACAAGTTAAATCCTCCCGATCTCGGGACGGACGTTGGGCTATACGGACATTTAGTAGAAGATAAGGATACAGAAGTGTTCCTCCTCATTAACTATGAGACACTTGAAGTCATCACTGTAGGCGTTCCTGAAGAGATCATTTAAAAATAGAAATTTATTAACTTAATGTTACTATTCCCACCTCTTATGTACTTTTCATCAGCCTCATGCATGCAGAGTTGGTGCAATGGACTTCGGATTGGTAATATTTACTCATTAAACTAAGTTCTCGTCTTTGTTAAAGTGGATAAACATTATGAAGACATAGACGGGAGTTTTAATTGACATGAACGTTCGCACCAAATTCATCATTGGCTTGCTTTGTGTGACAACATTAGCGGGCACGTATTTCAGTTATACGGAGCATCAGAAGAATCAACAATGGGAGCAGCAACAACAGCGCAATACGCAGTACTGGTCGCATATGCAATCGTTCTACCTGCGCGATTTCGACTATGCGCTTGCGGAGTCCCTTGCGGCCTCTACGATTGCAGATCGCCAAGCAGCACTTCAATCTGCGATAGAAAATGCTAATCTCATCTTGGAATATGTAAGGATCGGATCCGTTACAATGAACTTTCAAACTTGGTCATATGAGACGTTTATCTCAGACGGCAGCCGCTACTTGGCCTATCCTGCCAATGAGAAAGATAACTCGCTTAACCCAGACCAATTAGAACAAATTGAGCGTTTGAGAATATTCTCAAAGACCGCCCTACCGTATCTTGATCAGATGAAAAAGAAAGCTGCTATTTCCTCTACATCAGATATACAACAGATATTAACTGAAATGGAAAAAGCTTTGTCTGAACTTGACTCGGTCTCCACGTATGGTAATAAAGCCTTTAACGAGTTCCTGTACAACCTGAATCCTTACATACCTCCGAAGCCAGGAACCGTTTTCGCCGGTGAAACCAAGTATACGGCTACGGAGCTTGCGGCCAAAGCAGAAATTTTCATGGGCGAGGCTTGGAATAAAGGAGCTGGTAAGCAAATCATCCACATCTCAGGCGGGAGCAGTGCCGAGTTCGGAGAAGTCATGGATTTCAAGTTATCGGACACCGAAGGAAAATCGAACAGCTCCTATGTTGCAACGCTAAGTAAAAGCGGACACGTACTCCAAGTAACACACAAGGGCTCGATCTCCGAAAAAGAAGCTGAAGAGCAATCTATGGACTTAAAGCAGGCTATCGCGGTTGCAGACATCTGGATGGCTCGCTGGTCTGACGAACGTCTGACATTAGTAGCAAAAGAGATAAAAGAAACATCCATTTATCTCACGTATATTCCGGTTCGTGAGCAAGTTCCTATTCCGCAGATGAAAGTCGTATGGAAATTTGATCGCCGTACCGGTGCATTGAAGAGCTTTAATGCGTTTAATTATTTTTCTAATTACAATAAAACCTTCCCCCTTCACCCGAAGCTGACAGCAGAGCAAGCCTCCGAGAAGCTCGGTCCAAACGTAAACGTCTCGGGTAAGCCAAAACTGAAAATCCACAACGACAAGCTCATATATGCATTTCCCATCACTGGGATCGAAGGCGTTTCTCAAGTATACATTAACGCCCGCACAGGTGCTGGCGAAGGCATTGATTATAACTTGTAACCAGAATAGAAAAAGCAGCCCCGCGAATACCTTCGCTGCGGGTTGCTTTGATTTTTACATGCCAATCTTGGCTCTCCACTTCTTTGTTACCTACTTATGTCATCGACAGCCCAATATAAAAAATGAGAATCGTTGACTTGCACGCTAACTATAGCGGCAATTAGCCAGATTGTTGCAAACATTTGCAGATAAGTTTTGACAATATGAATAGTCGATCTATCCATGAAAGAAGGAGCGGTGATTTAGACAGCTTTTCTATCAGGGCGGCATATTCTACAGTTGAAAATTAATTCTATAACCCGTTTCGTCTGGAGATTCTTGAAGTAGGAGAAAAATCGGATTTGTACTTTCAGGCATGGGGAATGATCCTACGGCATGCAGAAAGGTGCCGATTTTGTCCAATATAATCGTAATGTCTTTTACAGTACTCTTGAGAAGGAAAGAAAGCCTAGAGATCGAGGCATTCCTTCTTTGTCATATATCTGGAAACAGAAAAACCGCTCGATACCCCGGAAGGCAACAAGCGGCTACACTTATGACCAATTCCTCTCGTGTTACGAAGATACCAGTTCAATGCTTAGAACTTGCGCCCGTTAATTCTAAATATCCAAATCATTATCTATCACTTCGAATACCTTCGAAATAACGACAGTGAAGTTCTCCATTACATTTTTACAACGTAATAACTGCTGATACGGTGTTACTGGTAATTTCGATTCATCGATAGAGTGCACTATCACTTCCATTGGACGTTCGCCATTAATACTTCCTGCGGATACCGAGGAAATATTATGGCGAGTCATCTCAGGCGTCATACCGTGAGTGTGTGCATGACGTTCTGGACTAAGGGTTTTAAGACTTCTTTCCAAGGCCGCTAGATCAGTTGTTTTAGACAAGGCTTGAATCTTTCCAAAAGAAACAGCTTCCCTCGAAGACCCTTGTTCCTTAATCCCCAGGTCCTCAAACACGTTGAGTAATTGTGCGAGCTTCTCGACCAAAGAGAATGCTCGAGAGACCGCATTCTCCGTAAAGTATGATGTTGGAGGATTAAAAAACGGTTGGTTTGGCGAGTACGCCCTATCTTCTTGTTGCTTATACTGGTGCGCTAGTCCATAAATGATACTCGTTATGGCCTCCCGATATTTCTTTTCGAGAAGATCAATCCAATTGATCATGGACTGCATCTTCTGCGTATGCCCTAATGTCCCACCCATAGCATCAAACATTTTACCGATAATTTCGGTTGAAGGAAAATCAGATAAGTTCAATTCTACCATGGCTTTTTCCAAATAACTCGGATCTATCTGTAGGTCGATGATGTTCATGCTTTCCCTCCTTGAAGTATATTCTAATTTGACCAACAAAAATTAGCATAGGATAAGCAAGTCGCTCCATCGCTTCTCAAGGAGCGATTGGATCGGTGTATTACCATCGATACCCCAGTTTTCTAAATTATTCTACAGTTGACTCTTTATGTCCTGCTGCAGTAGTTTTGCGACATTTCACCTCACCTCGCTTAGCAGTTTGAATAATGATGATACCGTAGCTCGGGAGGGGTTCACAAGTCAATACGAGGGCGAGAAAATCAGGTTCCAAGGTTGGGTGAGCGGGTAAATTACTGGGTAGCATAAAGTTAAATGCAATTTTTTCTAATCAGTTCGTTGCAAGGATCAACACATAGGCTGACCAAGCACCCTTTGAAATCCTTATATCACGATTCCTTACCCTTTCTCACACATCTTCTTTCAAACCTACCATAGCCTGTTTTTAAGCAATAATCTACAGGAAACTTGTTTACTAAGATTACCGGATATCAGAGGGTAATTCATAAAATCATGGAGTTAGCCATAAGACCTGCGATGAACTGCATTACGACAGGATAATAAGCGCCTCGAAACTTCCTTGGATGGTTATGAAAGTAGTCGCTCGACATCTCGCTTTGGTCGATATATGCCTTGGCTTTAATGTAGAGAGGATCATTCCTGCTTACGTGTTCCTCTAAGTAGGACAGAATCTGATCCTTCTTAGCATCCGAGAGAGAGGTCTCTTCTTTGAACCCCATCCTAAAGACAAAGGTATCGAACCCTCTCGCATTTTGAATTACATACTTTGCGGATTGTAACGAGTTAGCGAGTTGCACATCTTTAAACATGGACTGTCATCTCCTTCGGTCAATTAGGTGCTGCAATAGAATGTGGCTCGTTCAAGATACGATGGAGCGTTTCGAGCTGCCGATCCGAGAGATCAGCGATCTGCTTACCCTCCATAGTCATTGCCCACCATAAACTTCCGGTTATCGGGCAGGAGCCGCAGGTGCGGGGAGATACTACACCGTAAGAACCGATCTTTGGTGGATAGTCCCAGCCCTTGGAAAACGCTTGGTCGGGAGTTAGAGTTTCTTTTTGACCACAGACTTCACAAACGAAAAATAAAAGCAAATCGTATAACCCCTCTCAGAGAAAATGAGTTGCATTTGCTTAGGAGCAATATGAATGATAAAGATGGTGCCAATTATGAACACCATCTCCATTTGCTCGTAATTAGGTTAACTGAACGAGATTTACCGCTCCTTCGGGATATTCCCATACTTCCCAGGTGACTTCATTTGGGTGACAACAATGGGGGCAAGGTACCTCTTCCGTAAAGCTGTACTGAGTCTCATCGCCCATACCTCTTTCATCGCTGCTCTCGTACTCGAGATCTTGGATAGTGAAAGTATGGCTGATTTTAGCGCCACAACTTCCACACCTGAATTGGTCTTTATGACTAATCGGCAACTCTAAACTCATTTGATGCACCTTCCTTTACTGGGGATGTCCCAATTGTATTACGATGAATAGGGCAGTGCGCATAAAGTAAAGCAAATAAAAATTCCCTTTACTTTATTCCACTGGTGTTCATGAAGTTTATAAGGACTTGCCCTACAAAGTGATCCACTATCGGTTTCAACTCTTTTGAATCTTGATTTGCCTTCTCATAGTACGCCACATACTCTCTTTGCATCTCAGCCACGAAACTGTCTACGGAGTCATCCTGTGGTTCTCTGACTTCTTCCTCTAATTTGGCTAATTCAGCTTGCATTAATTTTATCTGACTTTCTAGTATTTCCTTCTTCTTCTCAACGCTCATATTGCCTGGCTCACGAAAACTTTTATCCTTAATCTGTTCAACAATTGATTTTCTTGTCAGTAGTTTTTCTTTATACCCCTCTAATACTGACTCAGCAATTTCGACTCTTCCTTGGTTTACCTCTTTGGACAACTTGTGATAAAAAAGAGTTCGCTCTGTTAAAAGACTTTCCTGACCATCCAAGTTGCTTTTATCTACTGGAACTACCTCTAACCCTAATAGGTGGAGCAATGGTTTATTTCCAAGGTCTAGAAATTCCGATCCCTCTCCTTCATACAGGTCATCTGAATCTTGCAAAATACGTTTTATTAGCAAAGAAACTGTATAGTCGATACTATTGTTTGTCGCTGCCATTCGTCTATCTATGTCATCGACCTTCTCATTCTTAGGTCCGTATAGTTTCTCTATAAGCTCTTTATGATGATCATTGCTGTAGGCTTCATTAGATTCGTGAGCTAATTTATTAAAATAGTTACCCCTGAATAAATTGAAATTCGCTCTATCTAATTCTCTACATAGCCAACTAACAGCATCACCCATACCTTGATGATCCAATTTGGTGATATTCACAATAAACAACGTCAGGCGTTCCACCAAAACTGAAGTTAAGTCTCTAAGCATGACTGACTGAAGATGCGAAGGTATGGTGTAGATCAAATCTCGGAATACTGAAGGTAACTCATTTTCGATACTGTCGCATATCTGTTGATAGTACTCCTGGATTTGTGATGCTGTCACATTCCCTTTGACATGATTCGCTCTACTGAAAGGGTGGTTACTGCTGTTTCTTAAAAGCAAAGCAAGAAGCTCTGCAAAATCAGCAGGGAAGTAGTAGTCCGCATTCTCTGATTTACCTACTCTGAAATCAGTATCTTTAAAACCATATAGATCGTAAAACTTCTTTATATAGCTATCGAATGTCGGTTTTGAAATATCTCCACTTATTTTCCTCATTTCTTCTCTACCATAATCAATACGTCTTACTTTCCTTCCTCTTGGCATACTTCACTACCTCCCGTATATCTGAAACGATTAACGCTTTGGTTACACTCGTATTTTACATCTACATCCAAAATGACGTAAATTAGGAGGTGTGGTTGGACAAAGATAAGAAAGGTGCTGATTTTGTCAGCACCTTCATTGTTACATATTAACCGATCCCCATTCTCGATACTTTCAAGATCAATCAGTTACCATAATACTCTCCGGTTCCTGCAGAATACGATTAAGCGTTGGAAGCTGCTTTTCACTAAAACTGTCATTGCCCACCATAAAGTGCGGTCAATTCCACAACTCCCGCAGGTTCTCGGAGATATGGTCTTGAACTGACCCATTTTAAGTGGTTGGTTTCATCCTTAATCGAGATCCTGTTCTGGAGTTAGAACTTTTTCCCTACCACAAACCTCGCAAATATGACGCAAGAACATATTTATACTCCTCTCATGTTTGTAATATGTTACTGCCTTTAAGGGATTAAACTACGCAACGTATGTGTAGTTGAGGTCGAGATTCATGATGTCGACTGCTCGGAGCTTTGCACCCTGTTCCGAGTGAATTAGCCGGGAATTGATGATTGATACCATTCTCCCCAGTGTCAGCTTTTTGACCGTGTCAATCTTGACCAACTCGTCATAGGTGCCGCTCCGTATAGTTTCAGCGACTGAACTCCATACGCGGCGGATTAGCGCAGGACGTTTGAGATGGATAAGTGAATAGAGTGCATGAGAAGCCCCGCCCCCTTTATCCCTATATTTATATTTGGTCTCTCAAACTGACTGCAAAAATCGAACCCTTGTTTGACTGACCCACTGTACATACAACGAATATCTCCGTACCTAATTATGATCCTAAGTTTTGACCCTCGATGAACCTGCATAACACCGTCAGAAAATCGAGCAGAAAATGGAAGTCCAGAACTTAAGAGTTATGGTACCTTCATTCGAGGGGAATTTGAACCCCTAACGGTAAATTGTTCAGTAGCGTTTTCTAGAGATCTTTCTAACAAGGGATTAGTCAGATGCCACCAAAATATATTTATTTTCTATAAATCAGTGGGTCAAAGGTTCGGGGAAAGGATATCAAAGTGTGTTCCTACTACCTTACAAACTATTATAGGGGTCAACTAGATATTAGTAGAATGGTGGGTGCTCAAGGACTAGTGGAATGATTTATTAACAATTCACCGTAACATCCAACCTAGCCTCTCAAATAATGCCCAGACAATTTCTTATTGTGCATTAGTTCACCTATATAATGTATAATATTTCTTATACAAAAAGGGGGGAGAACTATGCCTTTAACAAATGCTAAATTGGTACTTGCAGAAGCAAAAACACAATTACAAGAAATTGAAGAGCTTTATGCTCAATCCTTGAATGAGAGAAATGTTCCCCAGAGGTTGTTGGTCAAAATAAAAAACTTTCTTGAGAATACAAGGTCACCATTGGATTATTGTGCGAACTACATATTTGATACCTTCTGTGCACGCCACATCGATCCCAACAGATTAAATAAAAAGAAAAAAAGTTGTTATTTCCCGAACAAACCAAGCCTTGAAGATTTTAACCGAAATATAGACAGTGAAGTTTTTATCGGATTGCGGAATGATAGACCTGATATTGTCTCATTATTTGAAAAATATCAGCCATTCCAGACAGATGTAGTATGGATTAAAAATCTACATGCACTAGTTAATTTAAATAAGCACATCGATTTAACACCACAGGAAAAGCAGATACATCATGAACATTTTCTTATCGACGTTAAGAATAGTAATGTACGAGACGCCAAAAGTGAATCAGAGTTTGCATCGTTATTAAAGGAAAAATTAAATAATGCTGTCTCAGATTTAGTCCAGATTAATGTTGAGACGGACGTTTTTCACCCTCCACTTAATAAACCTGTCCCTGACTTTACCCTGACTAAGACTTGGGTAAGTATTTTATTTACTACTTTGAACGTGCCTGTTATACCAACCCTGAACGAAATTCTTTCAGGTCTTGAATCAATTATTAATGACTTCGAAGAAGTCATTTAGTGTGGGTCAGTGCGAATGCGTTTATGTCTCGGAAAATCAGGCGATCTTAGGATCGAGTATTTGATTTCCACCAAACGGCAGCATAGAACTTAACTTACGGGTTCTATACTGCCCTTTAAAGCATCATTTGCAGTAGACATTAATGAAATATAACCACACTTATCTGGTCATGAGGGCATCATCATTCGCATAAAGTGCTGCATCTGAAATTTCCTCATACGCTTTTTGCGCATGCTCTAAATGATTAAACCAAAGTACTGTATCAAACTTTTCGTATTTATTAATCAATGGAAACCCAGCTTTATCTTCATCCTCCGGTCTTCCCCAATAGACACCATAATGAGAACCATTAGTAAACAATCCTACCCATATTTCATTATCATCGTATCCTCTACCATGTCCTTCTAAGTGTTTCACAAATACAAAATTATCTTCTATCATTTCTTTGATTATTTCCATTTCCGCATTAAAAGTTGTTTCCGCAAAAACATCCAGCCAAACATCTTCTTGAACTGTTTGATCTGCATGAGGATAAAAATAATAGTCACTATTAAGTCCAAATCTTGGAAGAACCTCTAC
This sequence comes from Paenibacillus sp. FSL K6-2862, assembly GCF_038005125.1. Classification (NCBI taxonomy): domain Bacteria; kingdom Bacillati; phylum Bacillota; class Bacilli; order Caryophanales; family Paenibacillaceae; genus Paenibacillus; species Paenibacillus sp. FSL K6-2862. The sequence continues at coordinate 170,675 of NZ_JBBOSN010000002.1, read as the reverse complement.
TACTTCAATATCTGGGATATTGAATTTTCTGGTTAACTCATCTTCATCACTAATAACTAAATACGCTTCCTTAAGACCTTGTGAAATTTGGATAAGATTAGTGTCCATTTCCCAAGCTTCACAAGCAAGTAATTTATGTTTAAAGTATTTCCCGTTTGGAGCTAGCCTTTTTGAAGCAGCCTCTACTAAAGATTCTGTTAACTCTTTTGAATAAAAATTGTTTTCGCTAGGAGTGATAGTTAATGGTAGGTACTTTGCAAGCCATTCTTCCCAAAGCTCACTTTTCCTCTTACTGGGCTTGGATTGAGGTAAAGACATAGGTGTTGTTGGTAATTGTTCAATTTCTGAGAAAAATTCGTCTTGCCAATCGGACCTATGATGGCGTCTATTATTTTTTCCTGAAACCCCGAGAACGATGAAGTCATATCCTTTTTCTTTGCAAAAAGATTCTGCTGCTAAGAATTTTGCTTGGTTTTTAGGTTCTGAAATATCCCCTGACACTTTTACTTCAACTAAATCAATATGCCCATCTACGTATCGAACCATTAAGTCTGGTATGTAAATCCGATGTTCACCATCAAAGAAGTACTCGATCTTTATTGGCTCCACAGTAAGTAACTCTACACTTGGGTCGTCCTGTAGTTTTGAAATAACTTTCTCTTCGAGTGGACTTCTTATGATTCCTTCTCGTGTCATTTTACTTAATCGAATAGTTTTAGGGAATTCTTTAACCATTTCTTCTTTAAGTCTAATATTGTTATTTTTCAATCTCTCCCTAGTTTCAATCGGATAAATATCTATAATTACATCATCAGGTAAAAAATAATCGGAAGTTAGTGCATCGATTGGATCAATAATTGGATGTTCAGTCTTTTTGCGTAGTATTCGGCACTCAAGTATTCTTGATAACTTGAGAGTTCGTTTCGAGTCCCTTAAACAGCAATATCCAACCAAATAATAATGAGTGTCCCATGTAAAAAAATACATGGGTTCAAAAGTACGATTGGTTTTTTTCGTCTTGTCATCATAAAAAATATCAAGTTGATACCGATTCGTTATTGCAATACGAATAATGTCCTGAATTTTCATTTCTTCACCTGCTCGTAAGTATTTACCAATTAAATACTGCTTTTGTCCAATGAGAGTATACTGGTATAATATAGAAATATACCTATTCTTCAGATAAAAATTTTATACGTCCCTATGCCCCCACTACCTACTATATCAAATAGTTATTAACTGAAGATTGCTGCGCAATATCAACTAAGTCCATCATCATAGAAATCTGACAGCATAGCACGATAACTCGGGATCATTCGAATTTTTTATATAAAACTGCCGGGAATCGATCGCCTCGGTGTTTTTCTTATATATATTGAGGTAATAACGTTAAGGAAAAGTAAGAAGCCGCCGAGCATGCGGGATGCATTGCTCGAGCTTATGAAAACCCGAAACCATACTCCGGTTTTACGTGATCGAAGATATTACTTTGCACGGCTGTCTTAAGATGCTTTGTTGCAGCCGATTTACTCTGTTTCCCTGAGCATGAAGTGATTGTCGGATTGGGTTAATAAAGCGAAAAACATACTCCTTCTTGCACTTTATTTTTCCTCTTGATACCCAAGTGCCTCATTTTTCCATCTGATTGTTCCGTGCTTATTTTCATGATCGAGTTTGCAGTCGAAACCATGCTTTTTATAAAAATGCTCCGACCTGTCAATGTGATCCCAATCAACCGATGAAATCCATCCAGTAATGACCCTGATCTGCATCTCTTGAACGAGCTTCATTAGCCCTTCCATCAGGATCGAGCCGTAGCCGCGGTTTACACGATCACCTTCTATTTTGATGTCCGCAATGCGCAAATGTTGTTTATTTTTAAAGTCAATGTGTAAATGGACATTGGAGTCCGGGGCCTTTACCCCTTTTAATGAAATAACTTTTACTCTTAAATGAATGTTCTCATCATCCATTCCATCACCATACATGACGCGGTAAATCATTACACTCTCTGCGAACCGGTTATGAGCCACATGAAGTACCTTATGTCCGTCCTTCTCGAGGTCCGATGTATGCCATTGAACTTCATAATAAGTATCTCCCTTTTTCTTCAAAGGGATGGGTGCATGCTCCCGCTTGAACTCCGAAAAAGGGTCACTATCTCCAAATAGTTCTTTGAATATATCAGTGAGCTTCTTCGTGGACTTTTCATCAAGTGGATGATATTTTTTCTCCAACAGTGTAATCTCCCTTCAATATCTCCTCTTTTATATCTTCGAGTGGTTCATCCACCTGACCGATACTTTTGAACAGATTGAATTAGTTGATCAATTTCTTTATTAGTTAAGAAAGCTTGAAATGCAATAAGTTGCGAAGAGCATAGAGTAATCATTACTCCATCTTCCTTAACATCGAACTTATATTCAGAACTTACATTCTGATTTTTTTCTCCTCCCTGCTAATTTACCTTTTTTCAAGAAACTAAGGATATAACCTTACAATGCCCCCGAAGTGCTTCCCTATGATTTATATCGGTACTCTCTTCGTCGAGAATAAGCTTGAATGGGTAAGTACTTTTTCTAACTTTCTGACATCATGAATTTCGATATCTTTTGTCTCTGAAATCTGAAAGTTCTTATATAGCCATCCGGTATACAAATCATCGAAATTCGGTAATACAAAGAATTTGACATCTCTATCTGATGCTTCATCATTCAAGTTTCCATTTATGCTTCCTGAAACAGCTTTAAATACGGCCACACGATTATGGATCTTCACTATCCCTCACCCCTCTCAAATTAAGATTCTTTCTTTAGGTATCTTTTTTCCGTTTATCTAATGCAATCCACGAATAATACAAAACCCAGAATAGTATTGGAAATATAGCTACCGCAATATAGCGTTTATCATGAGGGAGCGTAAAGATAGCAATCATGGAGATCGGTAATATGATGGCAAGTAGAAGTAAGTATTTTCCCCAATGTCTTTTTATCATGACAGTTCCCCCCTTAATCATTTTAAATTCAAGCCTGACTTTACTTAATTGCCGTCCTCGCTTAATACTTTCTTCGTCCTAAACCAAAACCGGTTTTGAAAGAGCTGTCGCGATTTTCTTTATCGTCGGTGCAAATCGTCAAGCGAATCTTATTCAATGAATTTTTCGGAATAGAGCTGTTTGGAATATCATGATCGTAATACACTTCAAATACTTCGAATACTTCATCATCTCCAACTCGATATTTGACTACACGATAATTCCAATATGAACTTATGGAAACACTCCTTATTATCAAGCTCATACATCGTCATTACTTGATAAAGCTGCAATATGTGCTAGTGTCCTCCCATCAGTCAATTTTTCAATTCTATCTTTATGTACGTTACAAAATACATCTGTATCGAGGAAACGCTCCGTTGAACCAATGACACCTTTACCATCCAGGTACATTTCGTACTCTACCTTTGAATTGAAATAGATACGTATTTCACCGTTGTCATCTGCAAGCTTATCGATATCGTATCTAGGGTTTACCTTTAATCCCTCTTCTCTTTCTTTTGCCAATCTTTCAAAGAGTTCTACTATATTCTCCATTCACTTCAGCCTAGTATACCATAGATTCGATTTACTAAACTGCACAGTCTTTTCATAACCGAGTGACGTAGACCATTTCATTTAACAATACTGTAGTAACATAGTCCACAATTTTGTACCAAATAATCGAACGTCTCAAACTATTCTTCTGGAGATCCCCACAATAGACGCAGCATCATCACGTAAACGGGGCGATTTCCCTAAATGCAAAGCCTCTATTTCCTGAGAGATCCTTTAGTATGTGGCTCCATATAACTTTGTGCTTTCTGCAAATAATCCAAAACCCCACCAGTTTGCACATTATTCTACTTGATAAAGATGTAGAGTATAGAGATTTGTTGGAGTTGCCAACTATTGAAAAATAGAAAACCAGTTTCAAACCTGGTAAGGTACAAAACTGGTTGGAGATAGATCACTCTTGCAGTAAATGCCTTTACTAGACTATGTTTTACGACAATTACTTTCAATCAAGGCCTATCTAATTAAGAATATGACTATGTATTTCTGTGTTCAAGTTGATCATAAAGCGCTTGTCCGTCATAGTTGCGATCCGTAACAACATCTCTGATCAATCGAACTCCATTGCCGGTATCGCCCCCAAAAGAAGCTCCGCTGACCAATCCTAACACCATTGCAAAGGGATACAACAAAATAGCTAAAACTCTTTTCATTTCTTCAACTCCTTTCCCTTTTTACGGAAACTATTATATGAATATCCTATTCATACGAATACATCCTATCTAAGTTCCAACATTTTGTAAATAAATACATAAAGTAGGGAAGGTTTCATGTCGATGAATCGGTTGCATCCGTCAATCACTTCTATGCAAAATAGTTTATAGCATTTTCAGATAAAATATCATTTAATCCTAGTATAGTAGGATGATCTATCAAGTATTTAGCAACTTCCTAATGACTACATGTATTATAAAAAGGCCACCTCGGGGTGACCAAGAACTGCGTTTAAACTGCACTATTTTTTTTAACCGGAATCCATACTTCACAAATTGATTCTTGATGAGTATCATCAACCCAATAATATTTCTCTATGCACGGCCCTTCTACTTGTTCAAAACTTACTGAAGGGAACCATTCTGAGTAAATGCGTTGCCAGGTATTTAGAATCTCCAATCCTATATCTGTATCGTCTGGAATCGTCTCACGACTATCGAATACCGCATAAGTTTGGTATGGGACATGAAGGATGGAAAATTCATCTGGAATCTGTTTTCTAGTCGGCAGTTCTGCTCCCATTAAATATTGTTTTGATCCATCTTCGTCAAAGTTGAAATAATAACCGTAGAGCAATGACCCTGCTGGCCTCCCCACCAACTCGTTTATCTGATCATGAACACCATTCCTCCAAATTCCCTCTACAAATTCAGGGATCTCCTTGTAAGCATCCTTATGGATAGTAACGCTTTTTCCAATTACCGTTGATCCGATTTCCTCCACGATTCGATAATTCATCTCGGTATCTCCTTTAACTTGAATTTGAAAGGAGATACGAGGAAATGCTTTAAGTTTCACATTCGATTTCTTAGCCGCAAGAGGTGTTCATCCGTTGAAAAGCTTTTGTAAATGCTGCAGGACTGTCGTAACCGTACTTAAGCGCGACATCAATGACTTTACAATCTGTTCCAGCTAACTCCTGTGCCGCAAGCGTTAGCCGCCTATTCCTCACGTACTGGGTCACGGTAACACCGGTTACTGCATGAAACATTCGCTGAAAATGGTATTTTGAACTCATTGCTGACCTAGCAATGTCATCAATCTCAATGGGCAAGTGCAGATGTTGTTCCACATAATCAATGGATTGGCGAAGCAACTTAAGTATCTCCAAATTTCGCACCTCCTTTCTCCTACAGTGTAAAAGAACCGCTGAATATCTTCTTGTTTAGGAATGCTCCTTTTTGTCTAGAAATTTAAGTACAACAACGAGCCAACTAGTAAAACTTCGATCCTCTCATGCATGTATGATACCTGACCAATGTTAACAAGATCCTACTTCTAGGTGACATCTTCATAGAGAAAATGAAGACCTAAAAGGTCTTTGTTGACGGCTTTATGCTACAAAGAGTTCTACGGAAAACCTAATTATTCCTGTTAGCGTTAGTTTATTAAGATATACGACTCTTTAGACGCTACGCTATCCTATTTGTTAATGTAAGATTACAAAAAAACGCCTACGAATCGAGGCGCTTTTTCTACTTCATTTCTATTATAAAAGTTCAAGCATCGTTTTAATTTTGGAGTTTAGCTTTAAGGTGTTAAGAATAAGTTGCAATGCTTCCGCTCTTGAGGAAGTGCCTTTAGCATTGAGGTCGCCATTCCCATTACCTTGAATAACACCCGCTTGTGCTATCATTTGAATTGGATTGGAATTATCGATCTTGTTTTGGGTTACCCCTTGGAAATCAACGATCTTGGATAGAATCATGGCCATCTCTTCACGTGTAATTGCTTTGTTTGGTTTGAATGATCCATTGCCGTTTCCACTAATAATACCTGCTTGTGTAAACTGCACAATGGCGTCTTCTGCCCAATGACCTTTAATATCTTTTAGATCAACTTGCTTTGTCCCAGTAACATCAAAAATTCGGGATAGTATCCCTACGAACTCTCCACGAGACATGTCTTGATTAGGTCTGATTGTCTTGTCTTCATAACCTTTGATAATGTTCAACTTAGTGAAAATATCAATGGTTTGTTCAGCCCAATGGTTTTTTACATCAACCGGTTTAAAAACGTTACCTCTATTATTTAAAGTATCGTTAATTTTTGATTCTAGCATTTGAGTAGCACTAGTTCCAGGTTTAAATATATCCTTCCCAAAACCACCAACAGTTGGTTGTGGTGTAGGTGCCGGCGTTGGTTCTGGTGCTGGTGTCGGCACTGGTGTTGGCGCTGGTGTCGGCGCTGGTGTTGGCGTCGGTGTTGGCGCTGGTGTTGGCGTCGGTGTCGGCGCTGGTGTTGGCGTCGGTGTCGGCACCGGTCCTGGTGTTGGTTCTGGTGTTGTAGATTCGCCTGCAAAAATCAACGTGTAGTGTACAGGGTTCAGCATTTCATCTGTAGCAGTGACACTATAATTTTTAATGAAGAACGGATATATTTTGTATACGCCACTAGTCATCATAATAGCATTATCGAGAACCTGCAGTGCTTTTGCAGTATACGTAACAATCATGGATTGGTCAGACGCACCCCGAGGTATATCGAACGTGATTGTCTTTTTATCTTCATCTATAACTCCAACATGGTCATCTAGGGCAAACGAAGTAATGATTTTATCTCTATTTATATATCTGACGTTAACGAAGAAATCACGAGTTTCAAACACACCATCCACATACACTCTTGCAGTTAATTTAACTTCATGATCTATATCATCTAGCGTCCGGTACACTCTACCACTGGAACTAATGATGGAAGGGTCGCTCGATACCCAGGATATGGATGATCCATATTTTCCTCCAGTAGGCAAGCCTACCTCTGGACTTCTAACCCCGTCGGCCGTGTCCCCATTCTTATAACTGATCTGCAACTCATCTAAAGCTTCACGAAGCTTATCCTCTGGTGTAGGCTCTGCTTTGACAACGTTAAGCATAAAATCCTTCGTTACTGGAACTTCGCTCCCAGCTTTAAGTGTAGCCGTGAGCGTAACCTGCTTATCTCCACCCACATATGGAGGACGTTTGACGTTACCGTCGTTGGCAATAATCGTTGTGTCAGATGAAGACCATGACAAAAATACATTCTCCATTTGAGTAGGTAAATTAATTCTTGAGGTGACTTTATCCTTAGTTTGACCACCGGTAAATAGTAGTTCTAATGAATCCTTAGTTTCTTGTAACTTTTGGTATGTTGCCCAAGTTACCGTGACAGGGAACGTACTTGAAACTTTCCCATCACGTGATGCAGTAATATTGGCTGTACCCTCCGTGACTCCTGTCACGATTCCTACGGAAGATACAGTTGCAACAGCTTCGTTATCAGAATTCCAAGTAGCTGTTGAACTGATATCTGTAATGGTGCCATTGTTCATCATACCGTTCGCAGTCAGTTGTAATTCATGATTAGGCGAAAATTCAAATGGTCCTACAATATAGATTGAATTAGCCTGTGGTTCAGCAGCAAAGGCAATATTGCCTGCTCCATAAAAATTGTGGTTACTAGTCGGTGGCAATACCATAGGCGATAACAGAAGTACAGAAAGAAATAATGACGCTTTTTTGTGCAGTTTCAAGCAGAAGGCCTCCATGAGATGTTAATTAGTTGATAATACGTATGAAATTGGATTTTTGGAATAATATTGAGCAGTTATGAAACTCTTCGTCTTAAAAGGATCCAGCAACGTAATAGAAATAAAACAAGGAATAGAAGTCCTATACAGGCTATGACATTCTCGATAAATACCTTTTTCAGGGTACTTCTTGCGACACTTCCCCCTCTCTTGGTGTCATACGGATCTGATGGTATGAATGAGAGGTTCAGTAACGTTTTCTGTTACATTTGTAACGTTATGACCTCCTTGTGAGTGAAATGAAATAAATACGCTTAAGTATAACAAGGTGCGCTGAACAAATTCTGAACATCAGTAGCGAATACAATCGAAAAAGAGGTTAAATTGTCGAATTCTGTTTTCCTGACTCATTGAAAAAGAGCAAACGAATTTGATCAGCTACTTTCTTGGTACTATTGGCTATAGTTTCCTATTAGTTGAATGGGTTGTGATACGGAACAACGTGCTGTCTGTAACAGTACGTTTTAAGGTTATCCTTCGAGCTGTTAGTGGACCTATTCGGAGGGTTATCGTAGCGGACATCACTCTTTTGAACATGAACAATCCAATAGTTTTGACAGGAATGACGACAGCTTAGCTCAAGATCATTACGGGGGAATGGACATCTATATTCCTGCAAAGCAAATTTCGCCGTGAGTGAAGGTAAGGTAACACGGTAAAAATGAAAAAAATCAATATAATATATGACTCGAAACTACGCTCTCCTGATCGTTAATTGAAGATAAAAAAAGAACCGTAACTTATCGTGCTTGGTGAAATAACTTGTCTGTCAGTAGAATAAAAGCAGCCGATCATGATCAGCTGCTTTTATTCATCTAATCTTATCTTGATCCCAACAAGTTGCCTTTCTTGAGCAAACCTCATTCGCGGTTATTCAAGTAAACCTCTAGCTTGTTGCGAATGTAGTTGGAATAATCCGGATCATATAGTGCACTTATGGACCTATCGTCTTGAGGGATTCCCAGAAACTTACTAGTGATAAAAGAAGGAATAGGAGTCCTAAAAGGGCAATACCATTAGCGATAAATATCTCTTTTAGGAATTCTTTGCGTTTCTTCCCCTCTCTTGGTGCCATGCGGATCAAACGGTATAAACGAGAAGTACCGTAACGTCTTACTATTGACGAATTTAAAGGCAAGCACACCACTGCACATACGAGAAACAATATTAAATAAATCACCACATTAACCTCACTTTTATCATCGCTTGGAAAAAGGTAAATAGAAGAGCTTGTAGTCTCTAGTGAGAAGTTACACCAATAAACATTAAAGGCACGAAACCCGTCTGGAGAAAAAAGCTTACTGGGAACTTGTAAGTTCTTCATCCTCATTTTGTTTCCTACACTACTACCAATGTTCTATAACCTGTACCACAATCCAAAGTTAGTCGTCTTCGTCTAATATATTCCGCAAGTGTTACATTGGTAATGAATGAGAACATTCTCTGAAATTGATGTGAAGAACAGCAAGCACTTCGTGCTACTTCCTTTAATTCAATTTCTCCGGTTAAGTTACTTTCAATGTAATCTAATGCTCGATTCATTCTCAACAGCCAATCCATCGGCCCCCTCCTTTTAAAGAAAAGTATAGTAGTGCAATGGCGTCATATCGCAACTTTTTGTGCTTCGTTCCGTTTCGTAACATTAATCAAAATGGATTCTCCCCTTTAACAAAGGGAATAAAAATGGCATAAGTAGAGCCAATTAGCAAAACCCAAAAGACTATAGATTTCATACGTTTCCTGAAGAAATTAGCATATTTTTTTATAAACAACGAACAAATGAGTGTGTAAATAAAAAACAAAAAGTATGAGACCCCAAACCAGTTAACATACGTTCCCCATAAAAGGGATATCAAAACTCTCATAAATATATCTCAAGCCATTTTCAGTAACAATGAATCCAATAACCAAAAATCCTACGAACTCCAGATAAATAGACATTCCCCTCATATCCCCTATCTTTATTCAGTTCGGATATTCCAATAGTTTTGAAGTAACGAGATTACTGCATTGTAGCTAATTTCTAGGCTAGTTTCTTATTGTTATCGGATTCAATTCTCTCTGATGTCTCCACACCTCAAAAAGTATAGTCTTCTTGATTAATAGTAGAATCACCTATATGAGGTAAACTTAACCTTTATTAGATATCAGCATTTATCCGACATATTGAAGAATTAGCTGGTATAGCGCTATGGAAAGCCCTAAAAGACTTGCTTTCATTTTAGATGGATGGTATCTTCCTCTGCTCGACAGGTATAATAAAATCAATAAAAATCCAATGGGGAGCTTTAGCTGAAAGACACCTTCTGGTGTACCATGGGAATAGATTGGTGTAATGGACGTACTGATCCAAAAGTAAAAGAAAACGGTAAAACGTCTTGTTTCTAATTGTTTGCTCCACTTTACTAACAAGAATATAATAATGATCCCGATAATCGTAATGTGTAAAGGTGGGAGAAGAATAGCACCGTTCCCAAAACTGATTTCCATTTTGCATAGTCCTCCTCTTCATAATGATTCGCAACGTACATTTCATACTCACAAAATCTCCTTCCTGCCTTATGCCTACTTAAATTACCTAAGAAAGCACCCAGAACAGATAGTAAGTGTTCCGCCTCATTCTCCTGCTCTCATAAAGGAAAAATTGATATAGAATGGAGAATCGTGTGTTATAATTGAAAGGTTGATTTTACCAAAAGTAAGGAGGAATGTAAAAATATTTGTAGCGTTTTAGTATTTTAGCTGTATTTTTCTGTTTGTCCTGTAATTTATCTAAAACACTCTGAACTTAGAGTCAAGTTGTTAGGAGGCTACATAAAACAAGTTGAAAACAACAGTTATAGAGCTATAGCCGCGGGAGACACGGCCTTTGTTACACTGTATTTTTAAACTGGTGGGATCCCCATTACTTTGAACAGTCTGGATGGACACTTTTAATTTGTGCTGTCGAACATGAGAACAAAGAAATTATGAACAATGTTTCGCAAACGAAGCTGATATTAACTATCAATGTTCTGGGGGATGGGCCGCTTTACACCAAGCCGTAGACTTATTCATTGATGGGACCATTCAGACCGGTGGTTCTCCAGACGAAGATCCCATAGATATTTTAGAGTACTTATTAGATCGCGGAGTAGATGTGCACATCACGGATTCAAAAGGTAGCTCTCCCATCGATGTGGCAATGAGCTATAAATCCGAGAAGATTGTCCAATTTTTAGTAGAAACTCAGCCAGTACAACTTGAATAGGAGGAACTCATACCATGAAAAGGATTACCAAACGTCAATTATTAATTGCGGCTCTAACAGCTTTCCTTACGCTTCCCATAGTCTCAACCAACTCTACCGTATCTGCTGCGGATTATAAGCAACTTCCAAAGCCGGAATGGACATATAATGTACCGACCGAAACGACAACGCAAATACATACTAAGAACAACCATTATACGGGGAGAGTCGTATTTCCTATCGTATCAGAACTGACTAATCTAGAAACAGCATATACATTTTTGTATAAATCAGATCGTTCTAGCGGCAAATCTAAAGCTGTAAATTCCATACTCGCAATAGATGATAAAACAGGAAAACAGAAATGGATTCATGACTCGCCTATGCGCTATAATTCTTTTGATCTAGATCAGAGCGGTAATGTCTACTATTATGATGAAGCAAAGTCCGGTAACAAAAAGGTATACAAGTTAATCGCCCTAGATTCAAATAACAAGCAACGTTGGGTAAAAACATTCAAAGAGTTTTTCCAATTCAACATACTGGAAGATGGACGTATAGCCGTAATTACGTTCACAAAAGACACTAGCGTAATCACACTTTACAATCACGAAGGAAAGCAGCTTATCCAAAGGGAGTTTCCTGGCCACATGCGTCATATTCAGGGCAACTACGTCGGATTGATCAATTCTAATGCACCGAGAAACACGACGACTATTGATATCTACTCCATTTCTACTGGTAAAAAGGTTATTTCTGCTGTCCAACCGCAAGATCACGTCAATATTGTGCATGCTGACTTTGAAGTGCTAAGTGGCGGAACGGTTATTGTTCCTATTTACAATGCGAAGACGGAAGTGGAAACTTTACACGGGTACAAACCTAACGGGGAAGAAAAATGGACCAGACCATTGCCTAAACCAGCACAGGATGCCGTGTACGGCACAACATACGCGCATAACATGTACGATTCTCTATATGTATCCTTAGGCAATAACTATCTCATTCAAGAGAAAAATAAGCTTAGTCTGTACAATACTAACAATCAATTGATTGCGACCAAGACGTTTGATGACTTACCTGCACAAGGACTGTTACAACAACTCAATGATCAGAGTATCGTCTTTGGAGCCACAGACAAATCTCAAGCTTGGTATGATTCAAAAAAACCAGAGCCAAAGGAAGCAACCTACTACATTCTAGATTCGCGTACACTAAAAATAAAAAACACTCTTGTACTCGATGACGCTCTTTTTCATCAAGCTGACGTTCGTTTTCACGATGCAAATACATTCTATATTCACATGGGTGAAACCATCACCAAATACGTTCTAAAATAGCCTATTAAGGCTTGCACACTCCCCAAGAATAACGACGTATTGCCTTGCTCCTTGATAGAGCTAGGCATACGTCGTTTTCTTAAGTATCCAGATTACCTATCTGTTACTTTTACTAATCGTAGTTAAACCCCCGCCAATGCAATTATCCCTGCTACTCTTGTTCTATATCAACAAACATTTTGCCTCTGTAGTATAAAATTTCTTTTTAATTCCGGACTTCTCTCTGAATTTTAAAGATAACTTACATAAACTCCACCTTTCCGGAACATATGTTCCTGTGATAGAATAAATAAATTATTGAGTTTCGGATAATTTACTGTCTAGAAAGGATTTATAAAAAATGAATTTATACAAATTTGAATTAACTGTTAATGGTTTTACGTTACGCGTCCATTTTAGTCCAACGGAAGAAAGTGGACTGAAATGGTGTAAACGAATGGCTTCTCAGTTTCAAAGGAATGTTGCTAATTTAGAAATTAAGGTCACTATACATAAAAAGGAAGACCAAAAATATGCATGGGAATATCACGGAAAACCATATTTGTATCATCGAACTTTGAGGAAAAAGCCCCTTACAAAGAAAAACAATCTAACTGAATCATCTGCTGCTATGTAATGGGTGTTCGCAGCTCATGCTCGGTAGTCCCCGTTTTCTATTTCACAACAAGTTTACTAATATCGTTTAAATCAAAAAATCGATCGAGCCTCTGCCTTAGTACTCAAGGCAGAGGCTCTATTATTAAAATAGTTCATATAGCCAGCTTTCCCCACAAGAAAAGCTTTGATTATTTCACAGATTTCTGAGGCTTACGCAATCCTAATTGCTTTGAAGATTTCTTAGCTAAAAGTGCAAACTTTAAAGCAGTACTTTTCAAGTCTTCTTGTTTTTTCATCGATCGGTTTCTCCTTTGTTTATGCTGTATCCACATTCTTTCCACTTTCAAGCTATATCAAACATATTTCTTGAAAATGATAATAAATATAATAGAAAAGAATGTTTGGAGGACAAATCATAAAATGAAACCGCTAAGTAAAATGGATTTATTGTCCAAAGGGTTACAGGATCTAACTGAAAACAAAAAAGGCCTCTACTCATATCTGTTAGCGAAATTCGAAAAATATGCTCGTAATGAACTACACATCAAGCTACCACACTATGAGGTATTACGAGCCAACTCTTTCCTTGATGATGTTATGGAACTAACGGACCACACAGTATACTTAACACTTGAAGATCTAATTGCACTCCTTTATCATCAGTTCCTCATTCAAGTGAGAAGCACAGCCAAATTTTCAACTCTTGGCCAGAAGATCTTAAATAAAAAGATTGAATTAGCTGAGAAGGAACAAAAGATAGTGACGACATTTGAAGAGATTAATCCCAACCACTGGGCACTGGTAGAAAAAAAAGTTCCTTCAAAAATGAAAACCAAGCAAATTACCGTTGAGTTTCATCGTAAATACCTGGAACGTGGAGAAATATTTTTGTATGATCTTATCAAGATTTCACCAAAGTTTTCGATGACTCTAGAAGAACTAGTTACTATTCTGGTGATTGATTTTGTCCAAGAAGTTGAAAAGGGGAATAGCAAAAAAGTAATGGACCAAATCATTAAAGCATTTGAACAAGCCTAAGCTAGGTGGTCCTCATGGCTGGTCATACTGATACTTAATTGAACAAAGCAGTCGACCACATTGGTCAGCTGCTTTCTAAGTTCAACTGAGTTATCGTTTCCATTCTTTTAATCGTTTAGGATTTAGTGAAGTTTCTCATTAATAGTGTTAAACCTATCTACCAGTAGTATCCGTACATATCTTTCTCTTCATCCAATTTAATTTGGAGCTTGTTGGCTGCCTCTGAAAGAAGATCTTTACAGAAATAATAACTTTTATGTTTAACAATGCGGTTATCCTTAATTTCAACTGTAGTTATATCCCACAAGACAGAACCATTCTCCGTTTCTTTAGTAAAAAGGATGGCTGGCCTTCCCCAAAGTTCAATAATGCTGGAGAATAATTTCAGTTTCGAGCCATCGCTTGCCCAGTCCCCCATTGAGTTTTTACGAATTTGATCTTTTCCAATATCCAACCCCTTGCCAACTACCTCATTTGTTGCATATTCCGCTAACAATGTTCCAATAGTTTGAAAGTCTCCGTTAACAAAAGAGTCCATATATATTTTTATTATCTGCTCCTTCTCCTCAGACAATGGAATATACTTCAACTCTTGCTTAGTATGTTGGCTATGCAATTTCTTCATGTTGTTTCTAGCTCTTTGCAGCAAAGAATATACAGCTCCCTCGGTAGAAGCTATAATTTCAGCTACCTCTTTTGCAGTAAAGTTATAAATATCAACTAATAGAAGGGCAGCGATTTGTTTAGGCGGAAGTACTTGTACCATTGTCTCTACTGCTTCGTATATGTCGCTATAAGTCACAGACTTCTCTGCATATGAGTTCTCCAGTTCAAGGTCCTCTGTCTCCAATTTTTTCTTTCTAAAGCTATCCATCCAGGTATTAGTTGCAATTCGAAATATATAACTTTTGGGATTTAACGCTTGTTCTACCCTGCTAAGAGAGGAGAAGGATTTCAACAATGTTTCCTGTAGTAGATCCTCAGCATCCCAAGGTGAACCCGTTAGTTTCAAACAATAATTCCAGAGCGTACTTCGATAAGGTTGAATTACCTTGTTAAAGGCATCATTATTCTGTTGAATTTGCTTACTAATTAATACTAAATCGTCATTCATACTCATTACTTCCCTCCTAAAACTTCTTTTCGATATTTAAGACGAAATATAATCGTAAAATTATACGGCGTATAAATTTTATTATTAATATATCATGTCAGTTCTTCTGTGAGCTTACAAAAAAGGAGCGACTGCGAATTGCAATCTGCTCCATGATGTTTGATTTTCGTTTAACTACTTTAATGAAAGCCTCTTATCTACATAAAGTCATTGAAGATCATTTCTCTAATCTACCGACAGAACATTACCTATAGAAAACAATAAGTCTATAATGAACCAAACTCCAAAACCAATATAAATTAAGGAAATAACAGTAATTATCTTGTTAAATCCTTTATTAATAATGATAGCGACTATGTAGAATAAAACAGAGACCAGTAGAGGGTTTTTCCAGTACCCCATTCCAATCGAGTATCTGTATAGAAAGTAAACAGTCGATATTAACCAAAGTATTAGTGAGATGTTAAAAATTATCTTTTTAGTTTTCATTGAATTTTCCTTCCAATTGTTATTCTATAGATGATATTAACATATCCTACGCTTATCATTATGAGTTAAATATTGGGAAAGTGAGCCGATCGACATAGGCTTCGCTATTTTTTCTGTCTCCCATACAAATTGTACAATTATTATCTTTCTACCGTAGGCTATGATCAACCCTCTCTATCAACTAAACCGCTCATTACTTCGACGAACAAGAGAGCAAGGCCGAGGTGGTATGCTCCCTGTTTTGGTTCAATTATTATTACCCGTGAGTTGAATCAACTTCCTGTAATCGCCCAAGGTTCAATTCCCCAAATAGACTTTCTGGCAAGAAAAATCATACTTTTCATCCGCAGTCACATTTCTACCAGTCGTGCTTCATCATCGACTTCGTTACAAGTTGTTTTGATGTCTTCACCCAGCCAGGAGCCATCGTTTGATGCGCAAACGATGGCTCCTGCTTCAGGGGTATCTTCTCTCGCAATTCGGAAGGATTTCCCTCGCACCCGTCCGCGAGCAGCTAAAGCGTCTGCTCGCCTATTTTACGGAGCCAGCTTTCGCCATGCTGATGGAGGCCGGCCTGTTTTACCTCACGGAACAAGCGGCGTCGCCCGGCATTAGCAACGTGCATGCTCGCCCTAAACTGGGCGAAGCGAAGCAGTTCTCGAGGGAAAACGAACAGGGTTCGTCGCATCGCTAAGTGCTTAATGAGGGAGCAATCCACGTAGAGAGTACGATCCATATCTTCCAAGGTCGTCTGGTACGTCCCGTGGAGACACACCATGCTCTTCGCCTCTTCAAGAACATCCGCCGACCAAAAGCAGGCGCTAAACGGTGGCGAAGTGCCATTCGCGCTCGTCGTTCGACTACACCGATGCTCCGAATGGTTGTTTAGCCATTGCTCTTGTACCTCCTAGCGATTATTTTTATTCAAATATAAATACAACGTTATTGGAGCAAACATGACGATCAACAGCAGGCAAACACCCAGCCCTGCAGCAATGTCCGTTGTGCTTGCCGTACCATTCATGAGCCCTCGAACCGTCGTAACCGCAATGCTTATTGGATTGATATCCACGATGAATCCAATCCATTTGGGCATCGTTGATGAATCTACCAGAATATTGCTCGCAAACAGGAGAGGATAAACTAACATCATGCTTGATCCTGATACTGTCTCAGGGCGTTTGGCTAAGGTCCCAATCATTGAAAAAATCCAACTCACGCTAAATGAGAAAAAAATGATAAACAAGATTGCTAAAAGCGTGCCCTTGATCCCGTCCTCCGGACGGAAGCCGAGTAGCAACCCTGTTCCACAAGCTACTAGCAAGGCTATCGTATATCTTAGTCCATCTGATATTAATGGCCCGAGAACAGAGCCCGGTTGCCAAAAAGGCATCGTTCGAAAACGGTTGTACACCCCTTTCGAGATGTCCTGGCATAAGGTTGTTCCACTATAGACGGTCATAGGAACAACTGTAAGAACGAGAATACCCGGCAGCAGAAATTGGATGTATGCCTCAGTGGAACCCGCAATGGCACCGCCGAACAAAAAATTAAAAAGAAGTAGCATCATGATAGGAGTTAAAATGGCATCCATAGCAAATCCAAAGAGATTGTTTTTCGTATTTTGCCATGTTCTCCACATGAAGATTGTAGTTGATGTTAAGGAATTTGGACTGCGTGGTGCGGACCTTCGTAACAACATTGATTCATTTAGGTTAGGACTACTATTCATTGGACGATCTCCTTCTTCTGTTTAGAGGCAGTTAGAGCCAAGAATACTTCATCCAAGCTTGGTTCACTTAGCGAAAAGGAGTCTATTGGAACTTTATTGCTCGCGAGTGTATGTATGACTTGGCTCGCGAGGATGGCTTCTTGCACGGGTATATTATATTCAAGCGGGTCTTTGCCTTGAAATCCAGTCAAATGATGATGATCTGCTAACAAGCGGATGATGGTTGCTTCTTCTGTCCGTTCTGCCAATCGAATCGCTAACGTTCTGCCCCCAATGGATGCCTTCAATTGATTAGGTGTCCCTTCAGAAACAATGCTCCCGTTATCGATGACAGCGATTCTGTCTGCTAACTGATCGGCTTCTTCTAGGTATTGGGTCGTCAACAACACTGTCGTTCCCTGCTTCAATAACGTTCGAACTACTTCCCACACCCCTATGCGACTTTGAGGGTCTAAACCGGTTGTCGGTTCATCCAGAAAGATAATTTCCGGCTGGGTAACAATGCTGGCAGCAATATCTAAGCGTCTGCGCATGCCTCCGGAATAGTTCTGAACCATACGATCCTTGGCATCCGTTAGGGCGAACGATTGAATCAGTTGTTCCGCTATAGAACGTGCTTCTTTCGGAGAAAAGCCATAAAGCCTAGCAATAAGAATTAAATTTTGAAGCCCAGATAACCCTTCATCAAGGGCAGCGAACTGACCAGTAAGACTTATTTTCTTTCTCACTTCTTTGGCGTGCTTCACCACATCATAACCAGCTACAAGCGCAGTTCCCCCATCTGGCTTAAGAAGTGTCGACAACATATCTATCGTAGTTGTTTTTCCGGCGCCGTTAGGACCAAGCAGGGCAAACAGTTCTCCTTTTTTGACTTTCAAATCAATACCTTTGACCACCTCTTGATCGTTAAACGCTTTTCGGAGGCCATTGATTTCAATCGCATAGGACATTTCTGACATCCCCTTATCCTCTTGATAAAAGAATGCCCTGGTAAGAACCAAGGCACCTTGTATTCAATTTTTGTTCATAAAAACTCATTTTTATGTTCAAACACCCATTCCGCGAGTGTTCTGGCAGGCCGTCCTGTAACTTGTTCCACAGTGGAGACGACCGTATGTCCGATCTCGGGTGGATTTTTGCCCATAAGAACAAAAAAGTCGATATCTCCTTCTTCATAGCCCTGATTTCTCCAGTTTTGTCTCGCTTGCTCCTCCGTCAGTTCATCCAATTGAACATCCTTGCCGATTCCTTCACTAATTATCTGGATCGCTTCTCTGCGCGAAAGAGACTCGGGACCAGTAAGAATATAGCTTTGTCCGTGATGACCATTCTCTGTGAGTGCTGCAACGGCGACGGCAGCAATATCACCCTCGTGAACTCTCGCACTCGGCGCATCCCCGAAAGCCTCCCGAACAACCCCCTCCGAACGAATCGAATCCCGCCAGTCCACTAGTATATTGGCCATGAATTCTCCTGGCTTTACGAGTGTCCATTCCATTCCACTATTTTTAAGTGCTTCCTCTACAGGCCCCTCTTCATAACTGACCAATACGGTGACCCGTTGTACACCGGATTGCTTTGCCAATTCGATCACTTTGGGCTGAGTTCGAAGCGTCGCATTAACCTCATCACTGGAGATGATCAAGAACAGCCCTCTAACGCCTTCCAATGCGGTTTGCAGCGTATCTGGTTCATTAAGATCTCCCGCCACGACCTTAACACCCTCCGGTAAATTCGCTTTTGCCGGATTACGCGACACTGCTCTCACCTGTTCCCCTTTTTGCACAAGTTGAGCCACAACATGTCTTCCTACCGTTCCTGTGGCACCTGTTACTAATATTGTCATTTGCTAATTCCTCCTATTTGCGTTGCGTATAGAGCTTTTGGATTTCGTTGATTTTTTCCATTAAATCTTGCTTCAACTCGTCAGGCGAAATGATAGTCACCTTTGAACTGTAGCTTAGAATAATGGATATCGCATATTCTTGTGAGTAAAACACCGTGTGTACATCAATACAATCCCCATGATGTGTACACTCCCCCTGAAATTGCTCGAACACTCGAGGCTGGGCAGTTAAATCAAAACGAAGATGGGCATGTATGCCTTGAGCCTCTTCTTCAGCGGGAATAGAGGATAAGACTCTAAGTTGAAAATGGTCGTCTAGCACTTCAAGCTTGTTGATCCTAGACAGCCGGAAGAAGCGTTTCGCTTGATGCGATAGGCAATACCCATCCAAATACCATGCCCCGCGCTCCCAATACAACTTGATTGGCTCCACCTTTCTTTGAGATAAGGTGCCTGTTGCACTTGTATAAGAAAATGCAATGACTCGGTTCTGATTGATCGCATGAAGAAGCGGTTGAACAATCTCCTTCTCACGTTCCGATGTACTCATATCAAATACGATCTTATCGTGATATTCCCCATTCAACAGAGCAGGCTGCAGACTAGAAAGCTTCTGCATTAATAAGACGGATTGGCCCCCCATAGCTCCTTTCATGCCCTTAAGAAGATTATAGATGACCGAAAAATCATCAACAGAGAAGTGCTGTTTCGTTAAGAAGAAACCGTTCATTAGTTCAAAACCACCGTCAGTACCCGTAAACGAAGCAACGGGTATGCCCGCTTGATTGATCAGATCCACATCACGATAAATCGTGCGAATGGAAACCTCGAATCTTGCTGCTAATTCTGTTGCCGTCACTCTTCTTTTTGCTAGAAGTTCCATCGTAATCCCCAGCATACGATCCAGTTTCATCTTTTACTCCTCCCCTTTCACGATTTATCGGACCATCTGTTTGATAGCATATCATTGGAATTCTGACATCATGTATGTCAGGATTCCGAACCTACTATTTCTTTTATTTTTGAACAATGTCACATCTCATCAATTCTTTGCGAACACAAAATTGTCAATAGCCTTGCTAAACACTTTCTAAAGAATTCCCCTACGGGGTGCAGCATTCGAAGAGAACGAACAAAGTCGAAATCGTAAACTTCGAGCAAGATAAGAACATTGGCAATAATCTCAAGGAATTGACCAAAGGCGACGCCGATGTTGTGAATGATGTAGGAATGGACGTCAAGATGAGGGATCTAGAATTTTTAGCCAGCGATTTGAAACTACAAGGCGGCACGATCCAAGTCACTGGGGTAACGATGGTTTGAGATAACGTTTCCCGCTCGGTGACATCATGCAGCGAAACTTGAATATCCCGTTCCGGACAAGCTCCGGTTATTCACTACATGCCGTATATATACGAGTATGTTACGTCTGGCAAAGTGGACTCTGGCGACATTGTTACGCACATCATTCCGCTCAGCGAATGCGAAGCGGTCTATAAAGTGTTTGATACAAAAACAGACGATTGTATTGAAATCATCTTAAAGCCTTAAATATGGATAGATACATGGGAGAACAATCGGAATGAAATCAAAAAAAATGCATTGCATGAGATGCTCGAGATACATAAAGTAGCTGCATTAAAGCTTTACGAAGTAAGCCTCCATATCTATGACCCGTAGGGGATTCGAACCCCTGTTACCTCCGTGAAAGGGAGGTGTCTTAACCCCTTGACCAACGGGCCCAACTTGGTCCCTACGCAGAATTCAAACCGATACTATCATCCATACTATTTCTCTACGAGTGGGCAAAAAAAGACCCCGAAGGATTTTTGCTTGGCAACGTCTACTCTTCCAGGACCCTTCGGTCAATTAATTGCTTGGGGGTTTAATTGAGGTGTTGATATTGCCTCAGAGAGAATAAAACAAAAAAACCAATGCTAATATGCTTTGGCTCATAAATTAAGTATTTTGAGTCATACGTGATAGTCTCATTGATTTCTCTTAATAATTTGTATTTATAAGCTGTCCCTGCCACAGGACTTCTTCTGCACTGATTATCATTCTTTTCTCATCATCAAAACTCGATTGAGCCGATTCAAATACGGCGTTAAGGACGACATTTACATTTGAACTCGATATTTGCTTAAGTTGGTTTGAATTGAGTGTAATTTCATAATTTTCAGAATACCATTGGTCTTTCACTAATTTCGTGGTCAATCCTTCAGCTGTGGTAGTCCTAGGAGGAAGAATACTCTCCCCCTCAATTTGCAAATCTACATCAAGAATTTTCTTGGAATGCAGAATCTCATTTTCGAGTTCTTTACCTATATACTTCAATCCTGGTTGAAAAGTGAAAGTATCATTGTTTGATTTCTCGATGATTAATCTAATTTCAAACTCCCCAGTTTGTTTACTTGCTATAATCTGATCACCTTCTTTTTGAATTTGATCGGGTGTATTTGCAGCATCGTTATCCATTGAGGAATCGGAACAACCAAACAGGACAAGGCAAATCATAAGCATGAGGGGTATATGCTTCAATGTACAACCTCCTTTCATTCAGAGTCTTAGGAGTTGTTCCTATAATTTAAACGCATCATAATGCCATAATGTTTCATCAAATGATAAATTTTATATTAAGTAAACATTATTTTACAAACAGAACAATTTCTCAGTTTATCCGAGTTAGAGGTGACCGCCTGCTACATTTACCAAATTTACGCACTTACAGCGTAAGAACTTAAGCAAAATTCAAACAAAAAACCAAAGCAATATGCTTTGGTTTGGAATAAAAAATCAAGGGATCAAGTTTACGAAGAACCCCTGGTACAAAGTGATGAGTTCTCTTTCTCATTAAACCACTTTTACCAAGGGCACATAGTCTAGTGAGATTATTACTCAACCTCACTGCGTTTTACAGTAGTACCGTCATCAAAAATGATTTGATCCATTTTGAATTCTACTGTGATCTTTTCCAGCGGGGTATCCCTAAGCTCAATATCTTCGTCCATAAATTGATTCACTTCAACGCTACCATCATAGGAAGTTGAATCCCCAGCTTTGATTACATTATCGTACTTTACGTTAAGTGATTTTATCTCATTACCAAACATGTCTTTGAACGTAATGATCCCTTGAAACCCCTTTACAGCCATGTCAGAGTTATTGCTCAGGTCAAGTGTCATATTGATAATGTCGCTGAAAATCCATTTATCCGTGTCTTTATACGTTACGTTTTTCTTAATCAAACCAACTTTTATTGACTCATCCAAAAGCTTTAACTGTGCTTGTTTTTCCTTCTCTGCTTCTTCCTGTTTTCGTTTAATCTCTTCCTGCCTTTTCTTCTCTTCTTCCTCAATTTTCAGCTGTCTTTCTTTTTCACCAGAGATGATTTGACTTACTGTTTTAGCGGATAGATCTGTACTTTCACTGTTTGCATACTCAACCGCTTTGCTGTAATAATCTTTCTCCTCCTGTGTAAGTTGAGTGCTCTCTTTCACATCTTGTGAGACAGTCTCCGAATACAGCTCTTCAGTTATGGGCTTACCGCAGGCTGACAAAACAACTGTCATCAGGCCAATCATTATAGGTAAAGCTAAACTTTTCTTCTTAAACATCCCTTTCAAAACTACACGACCCTTCAAAAATTTAAATTACTTGTAAGTAGTCCAACAAAGATATCCTCTACACCTCTCCAATGTAGAAAAAAGCATTCAATCAGAGAGAACTCCCTTTACCTTTCACAGCCGATACCATCACCATCTCGATCTAGTTTACGACTGTATCCGGGTTCCCCTTTATAAATCGGATCTGCACCAGCAGCTCTAACTGCATCACAGTTTTTGTAATACACGTTTGCTACCACTGGTTCTTCCTTTACTTTAACTTCAACTTTCTCTTCCACACGCGGGGTTTTAGTAACAACGACTGGTTCTGTAGTTTCTGGTTTAGGTTCAACAAAACCATTGTCCTGCACATAATTCTCAATACTCCATATTCCTTTTGCTTCTTTACGTGCGTGCTTCTGGATTTCTTCAAATTGATCTACATATTTCGTATTCGGTGGGTATATGTAAGCAATACGAGCTAATCCATATTCAAGTAACTGCTCATTCAACATTTTATCGCCAATCCATACATAGGCTAGCAATCTTCCGTACTTATCTCGTTCAGAAACATCTAATTCAAGTGAGATATTCCCTTTTGCCACCTGCTTCTTAACAAAGTTAGATGCATCTTTACCAAACGGTTGTTCCTCCTTCTCAGGATGGACGGTTTCTGGTGTATCAATAAGAAGTAAACGAACCTTCTCCTCTTTACCATTTACCTTGACTTTCAAGGTGTCTCCATCCGTTACTTCAACCAAAGTAGCCGGAAGCCTATTGTTTTGCTCTTGGGTTTCTTTAGTAGTTGTATCAGCGGATTCTGATTTCTTCGATGTAGCAACAACTTCAGCAGCTTCACTTGTTGTCACAGTTTGAGTCTTCAATTCTTCTTTAGTTTCAACCACAGCTACCTGCTCTGGTGAATTAGCAGGCTCAGACGAAAAAGAAACTAAAAAGAAAATGAGAAATAAACCTGCAAATGCGCTGATGACATAGGTGAACGTTTGTCTTCTACCCGTCTCTTTATTTTTCCTATATTGCTTATATGCCCAGTATCCTAAAACAGCAGCTACAAGAAGATAGAAAAACTTAATAATGACCGCAATGACGAGTACTGCAAGTACAACATATAGAATGATTCTTCCCACTTTGTCCTCCTTAGTAAATTTCTACCGTTTGAATTATAACATAATTAGGTAATATGGAATACAAATTTATAGGTCTAAAGGTATATATCCGGCGAGAAAACTATCGTATTTTGTGAAAAATAATATTTTTATCGTTCTTTGCTAAACCCATGGCCAAGCCATCGTGGGCATGTTGGTTATCAATCTGCTAATGGGAATCGTTCAATCTGCAGCCACTGCTAACGAGCGAAAAAAGACGAAACAAAAGCTGCAACCACAACAATGTATCGGATAAGACAAAGAGTTAAACGTAACCTTACTTGTTTACATGGCCGGGCATACGTGGTATGATTCTTAACGCCGGTCAGCGCATGGACATTACCGTCCTCCGTTTCGCTTACGTGAGCGCTGTAACCGGCGGCGGTCCTCTCTCCGGGGGATCGCCTCAAACATGAATAGTAAAAGCCCCAGGACGCTACCTACCAATGCCCAGGGCTTTTTTTGTTTCCTATATAAGCGCCATTACGACGGCCATGACTCCAAGCGCGCACAGACCAACGTTCTCCCACGCGAGCCGGCGCCACGTTGTTGCCGGTACTTTCGGCTACCGGTGATGCCCCAGCGGTCGCCAGGCTCTCACAGACACCAGCTACGACCCTTTCGAACGCGGGAGATGCAAGGCGTCAGGCCCAACAGAAATTGCTCTTATTTAGTCTTACTCACCTACCATACCGTACATATCAGCATCGTGCATATATGGATATAATCAGTGTTATATTTAGGTTAGGTAAGTTAAACAGTTGAAATTAAAAGGTCCACACATCTTAGATATGTCTAAGATGTGTGGACCAATTTTGTTTTTCTTCAACTAAAGTTTCCCGTTAGTTCAATAGGTGTCCTGTGCGAAATGAGCTTCGACTTCCGCGCTCGCAGGCGGCAGTTCCATTCCTTTTTTCCACACGAGTACGGGGTCCTTTTCGCTTCCGAAGTACAGCGCCTCGATGGCTTTGCCGTTACCTTGGTTCGCTTGGTAAGCATTGTTTTCCACTTCGCCGAACGTGTAGTACATATTGAACAGTCCCACTTCGGTAATCGGTTTCTTCTTCAAAATGGGACGTACCGGGTTGACGTAAAATCTTCCGGATTCGTCTGTTTCGAACTTGGTTCGGTTCAGATCATACCCGTCCGTAATCTTCACGTGGTAGACGATCCGGCCGTCCGACAGCCTGGACACGTCTGAGATTTGGATAACGTCGGAAGGGACAGGTCTGATGTTCCATTGGAACAAACCAATGTACCCAAGCAGCAGGACAGCGCAGAAGGAAACAGCAATAACAGCCCCTTTCAGAAACGCTCTCAGCTTCGCACGGCTCCAGAACGCGGATAGAGACTGCAGAGCCGCCCCTTCGAGACGGTTCGCCTCCAGCATCGACGGGGGCAACGGCAGCACGACTTCGATGTTCGCCAGCGCCCGCCGGCAGCTATCGCATGCCGCGAGATGCTCCTCTATGAATTGTCGGCTTGCCTTGCTGCACACCTCGTCCACGTAGAGCGGCAATAAATCCTTAATGATTTCGCATTTGGCGGTGCTCATGTTTGTTCCTCCTCAAGCTTGCCGATTAATTGCTGTTTGGCGCGATGGAAGGTCACTCTTGCCCAGCTCTCGGTTTTCCCGAACAGCAGACTGATTTGAGAGAACGGTAACTCCCCAAACACCCGTAAGGTGAACACTTCCTTGTATGGTTCGCCGAGCCGGTGCAAAGCCTGATGGATTCGGAACGCCTGTTCCTTATCCGCAAGCGTTGCTTCGAACGTTTCGCCGAAATGCATTGAATAGTCTAAATCGTTTGTAGGCGCCTGCCTCTTCTGCTTGTCCAAATAGGAAAAGTAACTGTTTTTGGCGATTTGGCAGAGCCAGACGCTCATTTTGCACTCACCTCGGAATGAATCGATTTTCTTCATTGCTTTGAAGAAGGTATCCTGCGTAATCTCCTCGGCGACGGCGGCATCTTGGCTGAGCGATAACACAAAGGTGTATACGGGCTGGAAGTATTCAGCGTACATTTGCTCAAAATCGGTGGTCACATTCTCACGTCCTTACGACTATATGACTACGGAGGCCGAATTTCGTTACAGCCTGGACAAAAATTTTTAATTTTCGTGTGACTATAGATGAGGGGAATTCTTCAAAACATCATATCATTTCATTGGAGCTTAGGGAGAAGATTGTCTAGCGATTTCAAATCTTTCATCCCATGAATATGAAAATGAAAATGACAGTCCAGAACGTGAAAATAAAGTTCTGAACTGTCAGGTTTGTTGATCTAATCGTTTCCCGTTAGGTCAATAAAATAGATGAGCAAATTCCGGTTCTGAACCAGCTGATCCCCATACTTCTCCATCAACACTATAACCACCACCACTCCATTGGAGTACATAACCTCCATTAAGCATGCCTTGTTCGAAACCTTCATTAAAATTGATCCAATCAAGGGATTCCCCGGCAGCAATTGTTCTAGCGAAATACAGATTATTGGTATCTAAGTGCGTTAAACTAACATTGACTTCATGGCTACTATTGTTCTTCATTAAAAGTCTTATATGTACAAATTCCGGATCTACTGAAAAAGGTTGCTGTACAGTGGCTCCTCCAGAAGCAATGTAGTGGGTGGGTTTATTCTCTTCTTCGCTTAAAGAATTAGTAAGGGTTGTACTTGCCGACTTGCTTGGTAGTTCACCAGACTTTGGATTAGACGTATTCTCTTGAGCTGGACTTGATGAATCACAGGCAGTTACGGTCGCTATTATTAAAGTTAATGATAAAAAAGCAAAAAAAAGACCCTTTATATTCACAGTTTAATCCCTCTCGTATCCCTTAATTAGTTATTGTAAAACCTATAAAATGTTTCTCGTTATTAACAACGCCTAACAGTCAACAAAAGTTACATCTGTATTTACAATATGGCATTTAGCTAACCCGCCCGTTAGTTGAATAAAATCAGCCGATCAGAGGTATCAGCTGCTTTCTTAGTTCTATTACGCTATCGTTTCTCGCTAGTTCAATGATTCTTTAAAAAATCCCACAGGATAGTTATTCTCTTCTCCCAGATCTACATCAGGGTACCGATTAAAGATCGATTGAAAATCGTTCTATCAAATGGTCCACAAATTCTTCAATTCTTCCCCGGCTTATGAAGTCAATTAACACCATGTCGCTAGACCAGAAATATGCACCGTTCATGCACTCACCAGTTTGTATATTTTTCTGCTTTAACGTTTGTATATTTTGGTAAGTGAAAAAGCTAGCACCCCATTTTGAGAGATCCAGAAACACTACAATAACATCCGTATTTGCATCATTAATGTCCCATGAGCCTACAGACCAAATTTCAGCTTCTATCCACACATTACGATCCGAACAGCGCATGCTAGTCTTCTTTAAAAAGTCGTTGGGCTATCGTTCCCCCTCAGCGAAATCCCGCAATAACCATTTTTCTAAACCATGTATTTACTGGAGAAAAGGATTGTCTTGTGACGGCGTTAACCCGATAAACTCCTCATCTACAGGTTTTAAACTAATTAGCTCTTCTCCAAACTGCTTGTTAAGCTCTTTGACTTCACTGTCCATTAGTTCTGCCTGCACAACAATTTTTCCAATATCAGATTCGTAATATATTCTTTGTTTTTTCCCTGATACATTGTGATCAACATGGTCTGCTACCGATTTCAATAATGCCTGCAACTCACTTGAAGAGTATTCGGATAATTTGGCATCTTTTACTGAGGTATTTACGCCCAGAAAACTACACCCCATAACCAAAGAAACGTACACAAAAACTAAACACAAAACAAAAAAATATTTACGCATCATAACCCCCTATAACACTAATTATAATATCATCTAACTAGTAGTCTAAAAAGACTTAGTATATGTATGTATCTTTCCGCTTCAGAAAACAAAAAGCCGCTAATTTAGCGACTTATACAAAAAGGGTTTATCTTTTCAATTGAATGATCTCCTGTTCAGTGAGCCCAGTTGCCTTTGCGATCGTAGATATATCCAAATTCAAATCCAACATATTTTTGGCCACTTCAGTGATACCCGCTTTTCGAGCTCCTTCGAGCATTGATGCTTCATCATGCAAATATTTCTGACGCGCTTCATACAAGCGACGGGCTTCGGAATCCTGGCTCAAAAATTGCAAGGTATCCATAGCCTTCTCTAATCCTGGTTCATTCATCTTCAGCACCTCCCAATGTGTAGTATCCACACCCTTCAGAAACAACAACCAGTTCTCAAGACCACCTTGTGATGGAATAACGTCATCTAACTTAGGTAATTCCAGAAAATGAATCTCGATATCATCAATTAGGGTTAAACCTGTCCGGTCTTCTCTAAGATGAAAAGTACTATGGTAATCATCATTGGCTAAAAAGGCATAGTTCAGGATATTAATTGTGACGCATTTTTTCAACTCCTGGTACTTCTCTCCCTCATGAAGTTGACTGGAATAGCGTTTACTCCAATAAAATAACGTTCTCTTCTCAATATCGTACTTATTAAAGAGCTGCATTTCAATATCAATCAGTTTTCCCTCTGAGGTTTTAGCATAAACATCAAAGATGGATTGCTTATCGAGCGGGTCATCTTTGTCCGTGTAAGGATTCATGAGGATGATCTCTGTAAGTGGTGGATCTCCCGCTTCAGTAAGGACTCGGTTCAGAAATGCCAGTAATACATCTTTATTATTTTCACTGCCAAAGATACGTTTGAAGACAAAATCTACTCTGGGATCAAGCAATTCCATAACAGCAACTCCATTCTATATACACTTCCATTATACCAAAAATCAAAGCGTTCAAAGCAAATTTCATGCAGGCACCAACCTATTTATACCTGGCCAGCATAAGGGTTGTATTCACCAATTGCGTTCAAGGGAACATTTACGGTTGCCATAGCTTTTTTCTTTTGTTCATCATTAACGTGCGTATAAATCATAGTTGTTTCAATCGAAGAATGCCCCATCAGTTCCTTCACAACGCGTATATCTACATCATTTTTCAGTAACATGGTAGCAAAAGAGTGCCTTAATTTGTGGCATGAAAGTTTCATATCACTAACATTCGGATTGCCTTTCTTAAATGCTTCAAATGTGAGATTGACGATTTTCTGTATCTGTCTAATGGATAGTCTGCGTCCTTTCTGAGATACAAAGAACGCTTCTTCCTGAAGTCTGTAAGGGGAGATCCTCTCCTTTTCTACCTCCAGTAGATAATTCAGTAATACGTCTGGTACAGGTATCTCATTCCACTTTCGACCTTTCCCAAACACTTCAATCGTTCCTCTAGTTTTTTTCAGATCCTTTACATTCAACCTGTGAACTTCCCCTACTCGCAATCCACAATAGGCCATAAGTAAAAATATCGCAATGTTCCTGTTTTTATAGCGTCCCTCAATATATTTGAGGCTCTCAGATAGATCCTCTTCCTCCAGATAGATCGGTTTCTTATTTTTTTCAGTTTTAGACTTTTTCACTTCAGCAGCCGGATTTTTTGATGCTAATTCAAAATCAATCAGAGCCATATAGAATGTTCGAATGGCAGAAAGAGATCTATTACGTGTTTTATCACCAGCAGAACCCTGCTTGTCACTTAGAAATTCCATGATGTGCAATTTCCCTGCATCTTGGGGTAACGATCCATTTAAAGAGTTTAAAAAGATCAGGGTTTCTCTCATATACTCTTTCTGAGTTGATGCTGTATATCCGGATTGTTTTAGATAAATTCGAAAAGCCCGGATTTGTTGGCTATACAAATCCTCGAGTTCATATCGGTTACGCAATTCGCTCACTCCGGTCTCTATTAATACTACTATTGATAAGAAAATTCGTTAATCATTTTTTCAAAACAAGTATATCCATTTAATATGATTAATTGAAATAAACGGTTATTTTCAAGAAGGAAGTTCGTCTATAATGAGTCTACTTCATACCTTAAAATCTATTAAAAATAAAAGTGCGTCAAATTCATGTTTGGCGCTATTATTATAGCACATATGTTCCTCAAGTAGAGAACATTTGCGCATATACTATTTATTCGAAAAGGGATTCCTTATTTATCCATCCTGGCCAAAAAAATATTTTTATTTTTCTCATGGGAATAGTATGAATAAGTAGGGGGAGATTTATGTTTACATAATATATAATATGTTAATCATCTTAAGAATTTAAGTAAACACGTATAAAAAGCAAAAGAACCACCCTTTGGCCTGAGGACCGGGTAGTTCTCTTGCTAGCAACTTCTACAGCACCATTATACTCAAGATCATTAAGTTTTATGCTTCATATTACAGTCTCTAATTAGAATTATTTTACCTAATGACAGGCTGTTTGCTTCTATTCATTAACCACCATAACAAATTCGAGAAATACACTTATGCCGATTGATACAATTTTTCAGCCTAAACGTACTTTTGCCTACACCATAGGTAGGCTTGCTTCAAATTTTTCACTCGTTTAATTACTGTTATATTCAATGCAACGCCTTCCTCTTTATAAATTCAAGAGGGTAGTTAACGATTATAGTTCGCAAACGCTTCTTCAAACATTCTCCTGTTCCGACGCGGTAGATCGATCTCGATGTTATTGTGTAACTGTATGATATAATTCCCAAGCGACATTTCGCTAGCATATACTTGTTTTACATATTTCATATTGATAATGTTCGATTGATTAGGCATGATCAAACTATTTGAACACTGACTCAAGATATTTTTAAGTGAACTGCTAGTTGTAATTTCGTTTTCATTACCGTCAATAAAGACGATTGTCCTGTGAGCACCTTTTAGCTTGTGAGCGTAAATCAAGTTGAGCTCATTCACATAAAAAGTCTTATAATTTGATCTTAGGTGTATAATTCGTCCAGGAGAGCCATTAGCAATTCTTAAATCCCTTTCCATTGCTATTCTAACCTTATGTATAGCTTTAGACATCTGATTAAGCTTTAGTGGTTTACTAAGAAAATATAGACAGTCCAATTGAAGTCCTGCAAGCATTAACTCCGCATTTAGCTTATCTGCAAATATAATAAGATACGGCATTGTTATCCCATAATCCATAAGTTTTTCGAAAGCCGTTAATCCCGGTGTCCCATTTAGATCATTTTTTAGGAAAACCACGTCTGGCTTGTAAAAGACACACTCGTCGATTAGCCATTCGCCTGAAGCAACAGAGCACAAGATAGTTATTCCTAACCCTTTAGCATATTTCTCCATTTTTTCTCTGTCATTGATGTTATCTTCAGCTATAATAGCAGTTAAATTCTTTTTCACAAAATTATTCCTCCCAAATCCCTTTATTCCCCATTGTTATTCGACATATTTTTCTCCATTTAAGTTCAACAATCGTCCATTTAAGCCATACCAATCTCATTCCCTTCCTATAAGGTATAATCGTACTAAGAGTAGTTCATTTTAACTAGAAAGAGAAATTCATACACTATTCACGGAGGGACTATATATGAAAAACATGAAGTTTATTATTTTGGTTGAGGAGGACTATTCATCTAATAATGTCAGTGCATACGCTCCAGAGTTTCGTTTGAGCGTCGTTGGGGATACTGAAACTGAAGCCCTTGAATGTATTAAGGAACTTATCAAGTTAGAATTTCAAAAGTCAAAGAACGTCAAGAGGTTCTCTTCTAAATTTGTTTCTTTACAAATAGATTCTCCCCTTCCATTAACAGCAGTCTAAATGAAACAGAAATATAGCCAGCTCCCAGTCATCAATAAAGTAGTAGCTGATTTTGGCATTAAAAAAAGGCAACTCTACAGAGAATGCCCATTGTACCTGTTTTAATCTATTGTTTATTACTACAGTAACAAACCTAATTTTATATTTTCATAACATCCTCTTTAATTGGAGCTCTTACGTGTCACAGAGTCTATCCTTATAGGTGGATGATGATGCTATCAATCGAAGGTTATAAATTCATTGCTGGAGTTGAACAATTATGAGGTTACAGCAATAAATAGAGCTTATGAAGCACTTAAACATATTGGTTATAACCAGTGGAATCTGGTTGTTGCGGATATCATGACGCATGAAATGTCCGATTATATGCTTGTTGTAAAGTTATACAAATTTACCTACCTTTATTGATGATGACAGCAATAATTAGGCCTGCTTTCTTACGGATACTAATGATATTCTATAAAACGTTTGAAGTGATAGAGCTATAAACCAGAGTTCGTGCATTGATTCAATTTTAACGAGCAATCGCGCATGAAAGCTGCATGGCTTTAAGCTCTGACTCTGCCTTATTTGTTATTCAACGCAACACAATTAATTCCATTGCTTCACTTAGATTATAGATTCAGAACGGTTAATTACATATTGGAAACCCTTGGTGATTACTTAAAGTAAAATTTTTATTTTAAAAAATGACGGTATCCTTCATGCTACCTAGGCCATCTGTAAAACAATATAAAAGAAGGAGCGAGCAATAACTATATGCCCTCCTTCTTCTATATTGTCCGTGATATCTCAGTCCACCCTAAAAGATAAGGAAGTATAAGTATTTTTAATTAAATGCATCCGATTACAATGACCTTAATATCAATTCAACAACTTGATCTTAAAATAATTTCGATTTTCGGGTAGTAAATTGCTCCACTCTCATCACCTTATCTAGGTCAATTCGTCCCGTTGTTCCTTGTAGCCATTCTCCATTACCCGTCCAACTAACATCAACTACTCTCTTCAAATCAAAAATCCGTTCCCAGCTCTTTTCTTTCGTCATTTTTAACACCCCTTTTTCAAACTCAGCTGCTTCATGTTCATTATCAGAGCAAAACCCAGAGTTAAGTACTATGTTCCACCTATCAAGATCGGACAACAGAACATCTTTCTCATTGATATCTATCGTCAATCTTACGCATGTAGTTCCTCCCTCAAAATGTCCCGTAGATCTCATATCGGGCTTTTTAATCCAAATCCAGATAGGGTATTCTCCTTTATAATGTGGTAGTCTAGCTTTCATTTGTTCCATCATCCATATGTATTGTTCTGGAAACAATAAATGTTCAGAGTTTCCCTCCAGGTAACCCTTTTCTTGTGCTTGTTTCCAAACCTCTAATGTCTGCATGCTCCAACAAATCATTTCTGACGTACCTCCACACATTAACCCTCGTTTGTAAGATTTTCACTTAATCGTTCCGTTTCTTTATGATGCTCTTTAGTTGAAGAAAAACAGCTAATCACAGTGATCGCTGTCATATTGACTTTACTAAACTCTCGTTCGCTTAATGACTTGTGATCGGTTCTCCGCGCTGTCTGTAACGGCAAGGTTTGAAAGAAATACCATCCAACCATCCTCGAATTAAGTTATTTCATTTCCGACCCAGCTCGTTTCAAGATCGCCTTCACAAAATCACTCTTAGCGTTTGTGTATCCCGCTCGGTCACTATAAAATCGTTGTGCAAGTCCTAACTTCAACTCACAGTACTTTTAAGCATCCTCGGGATGGCTTATTAAGTAATCTCGGACAGTATGTGACGTTTATATTCGGCGTTTACTACAGTGCATATATACAAGTGATGCCAGGGTACATTATTTGGAGGAAAAAAAGCCTCCTAGCCTGTTGCCCATTAAATCACCTTCATGAGCATAGCCAAGATTTGTAAGTCTTTGAATGGCTATATGGACATCATTTTGATTAGACACGACCACAACCATATCAACTATCGGTTTAGTTTAGGTGCTAACCCCTGGAACCGAAGTACTCCCAACGTGTTCTATTGTGACAATAAGATCATTCACAACCGGTAGCACAAAGTCTCGTAACTTTACAAATAACTGAACCTAATTGAGGTCATATGGAACAACTAGTACATTTGAAGCCATAAAAAAATCACCCTCCACTAAATTTTACGATCATTAGAAACAGACCTGTAGATCAATACCACTTCAAGTAATCTTTCAGATATATATCATATTCGTCAAGTAGTAAGAAGCCACCTTTTCGAGAGGGCATTTTCATTGTTAGGTGGGACGTAAGAATGAGCGTCGTCAAATCACAGCAGGATTTTGGTATCTTGGCGGCCAGGGCGCTCACAACGGCGTTTCTCGATCTGATCGAGAATTACTTTCTACAACTTATGGTTAATTGAAAGACGAAGATGAGAATCCGTTTCTTCCGTGCATAATCGTCTATATCGTCGTTTTCGAAGCGGGAGATAACCTTAGTGATCTCGGCAACGTCGGATCCAACCGCGAAAACACACTCTTGTCATTCGGCCCGGTGTGGGGAGCCAATCGATCGGGCCGTCCCATTATTTCAATACTCCTGATAATTTCTTGTTGATTTGTTTCCTAATAGATCATTTTAAGGTCCTAAATCAAGGTGCATCTTAGCTTCCGCCTCATCCCAAGGCACCGAGTAACCCGCCCCCTTGGCGCAAAAGATGGAGGAAGATGTATATAGTGGGTCCGCCCCTTTGCGGTAGCCTATGTGCTCTATGACTTCCTCCGTATTATGGCAGCGGTCGTAGCCGCTGAACACACAGCGGATGCTACCTCTTCCATGCGTAAAGGATGCAAATTCTGCACTGTAGTTCAAGAAAGTTGACACGGGCACTCTGCCCGTGACCACCACTTGCGTGCCAACTGTCTCCGGCGTATTAAAAATACCTGAAGCACGTTGAATATCGGATAGAACCCTACCCATTTCATCGATAGCGACTTTGATTTTGAAATCGTAATAGGGCTCCAGCAGCACGTTGTCCGCTTTCTCCAGACCCTGTCGTAGTGCCCGAAAGGAAGCCTCACGAAAATCGCCGCCATGGGTATGTTCTTTATGCGCCCGGCCCCTTAGTAAAGTGATGTTCACGTCGGTGACCGGCATGCCGGTCAGCAGTCCGTGATGCTCCCGTTCGTAGAGGTGATTCCGAATCAGATTCTGATAACTGACATTCAGATCATCGGCATGGCATCTGCTATCGAACGTGATGCCAGTGCCTCTTTCTCCCGGTTCAATCTGCAGATGCACTTCCGCATAATGTCTGAGTGGTTCGAAGTGGCCATACCCTATCACAGCCGATTTAATGGTTTCCTTATACAAGATTTCCGGTTGTCCAAAAGCGATAGTAAAGTCAAACCGCTCTCTAACAAGCTGCTCCAGCACTTCTAGTTGAATCAATCCCATGACGCGGATAGAAATCTCCTGCAATTTCTCATCCCAAACGACGTTCAGAGACGGCTCCTCAGCCTCCAGTGTGCGGAAAGCACCGAGCACCTTCTGTACATGTATCGAATTGTCGAATAATACCCTCGATTGTAATGTCGGCTCCGAATCGTAAGCTAACTTGTCTGTTATCGACCCAAGGCCTTGTCCGGTTTCGGCGGCGGACAATCCGGCAACTGCAAACAAATCGCCAGCTTCAACTTGTTCCACTGGCTGCGATTTAAGACCGTTAAATAAGAAGAGCCGCGTAACTTTTTCGTTATATTGAACCCCGTCACTCTCATAACTAAGCTGTTCTCTCACCTTCAACTGACCACCTAGTGCCTTAATGAACGTGAGTCTTGCTCCACCTGCATCATGCCGAATTTTATAAACCCGCCCCTGGAACAATGCCTCTTCGTCATATGTGGTTGTCGTTAGCGAATGCAGCTGATCCAGAAATTCAATAATGCCTGTGTCCTGAAGCGCAGATCCGTTAGCACAAGGAAAGAAAAGGCCCGTCGCTGTCATCCTCTGCATGGCCCCTAACCAGAAGTCAGAATCATCTTTCCCCTCCAGAAGTGCTTCCAGCGAAGCTTCGTCCCGCTCTGCCATGGTTTCACGAAGCGATTCGTCGATTATGCCGTCAGCGAAGCCCTGTGTAATGCAACATACGTCACCTGTCAACTGCTGACGGATATCCTCCTCGGTTCTGCCTGCATCCGCTCCGATCCGATCCGTCTTGTTGATGAAGAAAAACGTTGGCACCTGATGCTTGCGCAGCAGCTGCCAGACTGTCTCCGTATGGCCCTGCACACCTTCAACTGCGCTTACAATCAGTATGGCATAATCAATGACCTGAATTGCCCGCTCCATCTCCGGGGAGAAATCGACGTGTCCTGGCGTGTCTATTAAATAGTAGCTATCTCCTTTATATTCTAGTACCGCCTGATCTGCAAACACGGTAATGCCCCTTGCCCGCTCGATGTCATGGCTGTCCAGAAATGCATCCTGATGATCCACCCGCCCTCGCGACCGGATACTGTTCGTATGATACAGCAGCTGTTCCGCAAAAGTTGTTTTACCTGCATCCACGTGGGCGAACAGGCCAATAGTTAGTCGCTTCATCGAATCCCACTTTCAACAATTCTTGTTTTTACTGTTCTTTTTATTAAAGCATAGAAATCGGGAGATTGGATAGGAGTTGATATAGAGAAGTAGATATTCTCCGTGGAATTGAGCATAGATTGTGTGGTCAATGATTTTACATGCTCTAACATACCTTTGTATACAGTCAGTCTACTCATTATCAAGCAACTGACATGTTTAAGTATGATTAAAACGGGAAGATACTTGGACGACTTGCTTTAGGACAAGGCAGTGAGTTTCACTAAAACACCTTTTAAGTAAAGCGGCCAGTCGTCGATTATCAAATAACGACTGGTTATTTAGTTTCTTAGAATACAAATTTAGTTACAGTAGTGGGCTTGCACAACCAACGCTCCTTATGTACTCTAGCGTCCTTTATTTCGAAATGTCGAGAAGTATACATGATCTATATTTCATTACCTGCCCGTTAGCTTAAAGAAAAGCAGCCGATCACATTGATCAGCTGCTAGCTTGATTATTCAATTAACGTTTCCCGTTAGTTCAATAATATAATCTTTAAATCTATATCCAGTCATTAACATAAAAAACTATCCCTATGATAGCTCCAATTGTAGCAGCAGTTAACACTATAAAGGCTGTTATTTCTTTTGAATCTTTCCTTTTCATCAATGAAGTTCCTCCTGTAATCATCTATTTTTCAGTTATTATAATACTAA
Source organism: Paenibacillus sp. FSL K6-2862 (assembly GCF_038005125.1). NCBI lineage: Bacteria > Bacillati > Bacillota > Bacilli > Caryophanales > Paenibacillaceae > Paenibacillus > Paenibacillus sp. FSL K6-2862. Next base: position 133,617 of record NZ_JBBOSN010000002.1, on the reverse strand, counting down.
TTTACGAATACTCGTCCCATTAGTTACAAAATATATCCATGCCGTTTACTTAAAGAAAAAAGAAGCAGTTGCCAATCGGCAAACTGCTACTTGCTGTTTCAGTCTAGTCCATTTAAAAATTTCTATTCCAAAATAACAAAGTTCGAAATAATAAAATACAGCACTAAAATGATTACAGAAAACACTACAACATTAAAGATTAGCACATTAACTGATCTTCGATTCTTGTAATAAACAACTGCTATAAAACTTGAAATTAGTGATAATATTGAAAATGCAATGCTAAGTACAGTAAATAAAAACATCGTCAAGAATGAAATTATCCCCAGAATATATGAGATCCGAATTATGCCCAAATTCATTTCCCTTTGATCTTTCATGGTACCTCACACCTAACCTCGAATATATCCTTATGCTACCATGTTTAGATCTAACCTGCCCGTTAGTTGAACAAAAGCAGCTGATCAATGCGATCAGCTGCTTCCTTGATTTTATTGAGCTATTGTTTCTACGTTAGCGTAATCCTTTATTAAACAATGGGAAGTAACTCTCAATTTGGTCAATATCATCTTTTTCTAGTTCCCATCCTAAGGCATTTAGATTATCAACGATGTGTTCCTTGTTCGCAGCTTTAGGGATTGTAACTAATCCTTGCTGTCTTAAAGCCCAATTTAATGCAACTTGGTATGCTGTTTTACCGTATTTGCGCCCAATACTGTTCAGTATATTCCTTTCAATTGAGCCTTCTTCAGGAAAACCTTTCATACCAAATGTATGTATATGAGGAGCAAATCCAAATGGTGAATATCCCATAATTGTGATCCCATTCTCTTCTGCATAGGGTAGAATCTGATTCTCTATGCTCCTATCGTTTAAATGGTACGGTACTTGATTACAAATTAAAGGAACGCTTCCTAAATGGTATTGAGCTTCTTTCATTAAATCAATGTTAAAGTTACTCACCCCAATATATTTGACTAGTCCCTTTTTGACTAATTCAACCATAGCCCCCATGGTCTCTGAAACATCATGTTGTTGACTAGGCCAATGTTGTAAATACAAATCAATGTGGCTTGTTTTTAAGCGTTCTAAACTTCCCTCTGCCGCTCTAAGGACGCCTTTGTAAGAACAATTTTTTGCAGAAACTTTAGTCACAAGAAAAACATCATTTCTTATACCACGGATGGCTTGACCAACAATTTTTTCTGCTCCTCCTTTCCCATATTCTTCAGCGGTGTCAATCAGAGTAAGCCCATTCATAATACCAAAACGCAACGCTTCTACTTCCTCTTCTTCTTTCTGCTTATCTTCACCATATTTCCAAGTTCCTTGGCCTATAGCAGGTATGCTTACTTCCGTGTTACCAAGTTTACGATATAGCATCTACAAAACCTCCTGAGAAGAATGAAAACTTATTCATATACTAACATTCTTTTTTCAAGTAAACTGCCCGTTAGCTTAATGAAAAGATAGCCGATCTGATTAACTTCTGGCTGTCCACTTTTTTATATGGTAAGTATTATAAATACCCTAAGGCATCATCTACAGTATAAATAATACAAAATAAAATTTATAGAAAACAAGTTTTCAAACCCTGTATAGGCAGGAATCCGTAATTTGTATGTATTAGAACGTAAAGTTATATCAGCTAACCTAACTAAATTAGTTTTTGGATGTCAGTTAAAATTCATACTACTGTATTCGATACTTTTAACTTATCGAAGAAAACATTTTCTTCAGTCAAATCTACTTTTTTCTTTGTTAATTCGATTTTCACAAGTTCAATTGCCATTACACGTGCTTCTTCGGTAGTATTTCCCCTTACCCCAAGTCTTAATGCAGGAATATAGGCAGTTACCTCCGCTGATCCCATTTCAATTTCGAACATAACTACTAGTTCGACGTTATAAATTTGAATAGTTTCAATCTGTGCGTCAATCTGAATACCTACACCTTGAAGGCAGCCATTCTCAATCTCAATCTCAACGAGATCCATAGCGTTTATACGAGCCTCTTCGATTGTATCCCCATGAACGCCCAGTTTTAAAAAAGGAATGTATGCTGTCACGTTCTGTTCAGCGCGATCCTCTTCAAACATAACTAACATTTCCAACTCATTCTTCATTTCATATCCCCCTTGAATGTAATTAACGCAGATGTTAGCTTAAGAAGTTGAACACGTATAAGTATCTATTGAAAATCGATATAAAAAATAAAAAAACCATCGAAACACAAAAAACACCCTATTCGGTGTCTATGTCTCCATGGCTAAATAGCACAAATATTATGTACCAGTTCACACTAGTAATTACTCCATCACTGTCTAATTGGGTGACAATGAAAATAAACTATTCGTATTAATCTATTTATACTACAATCTACATTTTTCGTCAAACAATAAGTTGATAAGCTAAATTAATTACCTGTGTGGTTAGTCGGCAAGCTATAATCGAATTCACTTTCATCTTTATTCAGAACAGAGGATGTAATTGTATCATATACCATTTGCATAACGGGTTGTGTAATATCATCCCGGAGATTAACGAAACTCAGTATTAACTCTGTATCCTGCTTTCGCGACCGTTTTAATGAATCACAGAATCCATCGATCATTGAACAGCACGTATGTATCTGTTCCATGTATTGAAAATGATCTATCTCTCCTTCATAGAATCGTTCCGTTATCATTTTTACTGTTTCTTTAGTCGAAATTTCAATCTCTTCTAAAGTGTTCATATCCCTTACTCAACCTTCTTTCTACTCTGGTATTTTATTTATAGAGTAATCAACGATCATTATTAGTAATTAGAATAATCTACAAATAGAGTCTCACTCACTATAGAACATCATGTTTGTTTTCTTGGAAGGGCTGTATACCCTTCCAAGAGTAAGATGATTAGATGCCCGAAGAGAGTGTAAATGTAAATTTAGACTTATAAATACGTCCACCTTTTCGCGATAATACCTACTAGATTGCTCCACTTCTTTGACTGGTAAGAGGAGAAAATCCACATTCGATTCCGCATTTGCCTGTGTCTGCAGCGTGAAAATCGAAAAAGAGAAAAAAAATAAGAGTAAGCTATATTTCCCAAAATATCTCATCCCGTTCTCCTTCTAGGGGTGGGGCAGGTTGACTGCCCCCAGTATTTTAGTGTGGAGCTTGCGTGCTAAAATCATCTCGGCTGGATTGGTTCGCATTATAGAACACGATGTCTCCATCACGAAGATTGAACACATTCATGAACGAATCCAGAATGTTCGGCCGATATCCTTCCAATCTCCATTGGTTCATGAGCGGTGCATTAATGTACTGTAGATGCGGATTCTGCAGGTTTCCATTCTGAATCGATTCAATATCGAAGTTGACCACGATATAACCGTCCTTCAAGAAGATTGGAGACTTGTCAGTAAGTCCACCATGGAGCCGGCCGTATTCGGCCAAGTCTGTTCCTTGTGCCACCACATAGCTGTCTGAAGGAATGCTATACTCCCCGTACCACTGCTGAATGGATGCATTTGCTCGTTCAGGAGTGACCGTTGCATTCGATGGGATCTCCTTCGGTCCGATCAGTGTTTTGAGCTGTTCCGGGAGAAGCAGCTGAGCGTATCCTCCAACAGGCGTTGACTTCTTCGTGTACTTAAGAACGTAATTTCGCATATAGAGATCTCGATCGGTGCCGGCTTGCTGGTCTGCTGTTAAGTATTGATCGTACCGCCAGTATCCTGCATTTTTGATATCTCCTTGCGGCACGCTACGTAAACGCTCGTTCAAGATGACATAACGCTCAACCTTATCTTCCGGAGATCCGATTTTTATGAATGGTTGGTCGTTGGTTTTGTAATACAGATCCACCGGAATAGGTGCACCACCATTCTTACTTACGTATGTGAATGTCGTTGTTATCCGAATTCCATCTTTAGTTCCAAACATGTTGCCCATGGTTTTGAAGTTGAATTTAAAATGATATCCTGTCTTAACAGCTACATTTTTCATTCCTGTCAATGGGTTACTGCCTGCTCGGATTGGCAGCGTATAGGGTTCGTTATTTCCTCGCGGAGCTCCATCGATGCCATTTTGGCCAACCCAGTAGCTCATCCCTGAAGAGTCCTTGCTACCGATGTATGTTCGGAAGACACGTTCCCAGTTGTAATCTGCAATGTCCGTGATATGGAAGTCATACAATCGTCCAATAACTTCAACACTCACTTGATCGACTGCTGCGTGGTTTGCGAGATTCAGGTTGGCATCCTGCTCGTAGCTGTATCCTTCTGGCGCATTTTCTGCAATGTTCCGGAAATATACCTGGTAGTCACCTTCATCGACCCAAACTGGCAGATGGAACGTGGTATCTAATTGGTACACCGGGATATCAATCCAGGTGTCTTTAGGGATCAATTGACTTTTCGACTCATTGTATACGTCGAATGGAAATCTTACCTGCTTGGTCCGGAAATATTTCGCGTAATCCCTGTTGCCATACCCCGGATACTGTGCCACATCTAAATGCTGACCAGATGTTGGGATCCGGACAATGAATGGCCTATCCAAAATCAGCGCTGACCGGCTCATATTGGGCTTGGTCTTCTGATTGTGTGGTTGATCGTCAGACACAGCCGAATAGTTAACAACTGGTGTATGCACGGTCACCGTATTTATGCCGTTAATCTCGTACTCCAATTCCTCTTCTTCCGTATTTATGCTACCTGCGGCCATGATAAACTCGATTGTTCCTGTGCTTACCTGATCTTTCTTGTTAACCTTGTTGGACGGAATGTAGTTGTACGGGCTGTACAATACATCTTTTCCAATCTCCCCTGGTGCCGGGATGTTGCCAGGCTGCGGTCCACTTTTGGCCACACGCGATTTGTTCATGATCGTCTGCCCTTTAAAGATCAGCGAGTCATTCTCAACTTGCACATCTGGAACAGCTGCTTCAGCTACGCTTTGCAAATTGTCTTCATCCATGGATGGTTCACTCGTACCACCATCTTTACTCCGAGAAGGTGCAATTACCGGGCTTGGATTGTTAGCTGGATAGAAGTTGCCTGTCGTTTCCGCCTGAAATTCCGGTGGCACGTATCCGGAAGGTTCAATTGATATTTGACTACCCGAAAAGGCATATTGCATCAATGTAGCTTTCTTGATGTTATAGACACTAAGTTCATCGATTGCCCAGTAAGAGTATGGCCGAACTACTTGGTATGTTGGACGTCTTACATCAGGTTTAGATCTCGGTACATCATAAACAGTCCTTGTACCACCGTCTGCTGTCGGAACCTCTCGCGGATCTAACCAAGTCAGCGTCCAATTCTCTTCGACAACCACCGTGTACGTGCATATTCCTGACATCTCCACGAATTTGTTCTGAACCAAGTAGTCTTTGCTAAAGACGTTACCATACAGGCTTTCTGAAGTAGGTATGCCCTTTAACACATCGAAAGGTTCGCTTCCTCGTGCATCAGCCTTAATAACTCCTGTTGCGGCCGGATCCATGTACTTGCCTTCCAAAGTACGACCAGGTTCTGGTTTCGTACAAACTAGTCCTGGACTAGGATTGTCTGGTATTGTTGTATCGCCGGTCGGTTCGTAATAAAAATTCAGATAATATATAGGAAAAGAGCCGTTGTATTTAAAGTTTCCTGGGTCTCCCCCACTTGGTCTACCGCCCGAAGGCGGCGACACAGTACTTTTCTTATATCCTGCATACGTGTAATTGCTCCCAGGATCAGTATGGACAAAGTTATAATCTTTGTTCTTTTCCAGCTTTTCTTCCCGATCAATGAAATGTTCGACTCCATTCAACCTTTGACCAGTTGTGGTCCAGTGCTGGATGATGGCCTTTCCTTCTTCGGGTTCCAGTTCAATCGTAAACAAGGTTGGGAAATAATATCGATAACCTTCTACATTTGGATGGAAAACCTGATTATTTTTATCTATTTCTTCTTGTTTTCTATCAATTGGCCAAACAGTAGCTTCCAGTTTCCCAGGATCCACATAGACAGGTATAAATGCTTCATTTGTACCCTTACCTGTCCATGTCCCTTTTTTTAATGTGTACTGAGTTGAAGCTGAGTTTTTATAATAATCCATAGGATTATTATACAGTTCACCTGTTCGGGAGGCATTAAATGTATCAACTGCATGAGTCCAACCGAAGTCAAAGTTTTCTACTTTTACATCCTTAATTTTACGATTGGAATTAAAAGTGAAAGTGTAATCGAATCCATCAACTTTATATGACTGACCTGGCTTTTTACCATCCGTCCAGGTCCCATCAGCTTTTTTCCAAACTTCAAAGTAAACCATTCCAACAAAATAGTATACATTAGGGGCATTTACAGCATCGTTGTACATTCTTGTAACACCAATTGCACTCGCTTCCCCGGGGCGGAACATAAAGACAGTAAGTATGGAAGAAAAAACTAAAATGATACTGAGTAAGGAGGTGCATATTTTCTTTGACAAGGCAATTCTCTCCTTACTTAAACGGATTAACTATCGCAACACCGTAATCATCCAGTTCTGCAGCGGAAAATAAGATATAGTCTGCTTGGCTAAATTTAAATTTTGTATAATCATATCCATCAATGTACTTTCGGTTCTGAAATTTATCGGTACTGCTTATCTCTGGATAGAAGTTCAACCCGGTTTGGTCACGATTATTTACAAATGCATTTTCTACATGGCTACGACCCTTCGAAAATTCATTTTTCACTAATAATTGGATAGTAGTTCCTCTTTGAGAACTTCTAATTTGAATGTAGTTTCCTGCAGTACGTTGAACCAATTCTAAGCTATAGATCACTTGACCATTAGCCAAACGTAATGGAAGGTCACTCTCTTTAATGACTTTAATTCCATTGAATTTCTCGTCTTTAATGTTGTTAAAAACATAATTTGACTTGCCGTAGGCTTTGAAATCGCTCAATGGTTTCACCTTAAATTCCTTATCATCTGTACTCCGGAACTCTTTGTTTCCGATCCAAACCCAACGACCGATCTTATCCCATTCTACTTTCTGTCCCAGCCCTTCACTGACCAGTCGCAAAGGAACAAATGTACGATTCTGTTTCAAGATAATTTGTGTTCCATAGTCTTTCTTTTGACCGTCAACGATCGCAGTTGTCTGTCCGATCGTCATATCTACCGTGTGATTCTTGGACTTAATACCTACCTTGGACACTTTGCCGGTTTTAGAATACGTCACCTTAGCGCCCAGGGCTTCTGAAACGAAACGGATTGGAACCATGACGCTACCTTGGCCATCTTGGAACGGCTTCGCATCCGGAAACTTCATTTTCACCGTGTTCAGCAAAACTTCGACTTGCTTGGGTGTCGTTGCAGCCTGTGCTGCAGATCCACCAAACCCTACCGCCGTGAACATCATCGCCCCTGCTACAACCGTCAACAATACTTTTTTCATCTTCATTAGAAATGTCTCCCCCAAAAATTAATAGTCCCTATTTTTATCGGTAATTCCAATACCTGCAGTTAACAACCTTCCTCGAACGATCGCAGAACGTGCATTGCTTCCTGACAGCCCATTGTCAGCTCATCAAACGCTGGGTAGGCCATCTCCGGAACCTTAGGATCATCTTCCCAACAAATCTCTTGCCCTTTAGATCCGGTACTCGTTTTGATGTAGGATTTGTTAAACTCCTTGCCGTCTACTTTCAATGTTTCAGTCCATCCTTCTTTGGTAATACGAACAATGATTTCTGCTTCCATGGGTTTCGTCCTTTCTTAGATGTGTGTGGGATCAGATATGATCAGTGGCGACCGTTATGCTTGCCGCTTACAAGTTTATCATGCCGAATAACCATTCATAACAGGCTTCGCCCGTAGTTCAACTGGAGGCTCCGCCAAGCGACGAAGACGCTGCCGGAGTAGTTGAACTTAATCGTCAAGGAGGAACGCACAGCGGCAAATCCTTGATGATTTCAAGGGCCATGATACGCTGGTCCAAGTCGCGGCAAGTGACATGACATAGAAGGTCGCAGGCTTCCGGCAGGGCCAGAAGGCAACATTGCCTTTGTTAGTTGCTTTTCGGATCTGTGCCGATTTTTTATCTTTTTTCTTTCACCTGTAGTTCCCAGGCTGACTTAATGACTTTCGAATCTTGCGTCTTGATTTTTAAAAGATTCTGTATACGTAGTATGCTTTTTGTTTTTCCTTCTCTAGTTTGATTGGCTGGATTGGATTCATATTTCATTAAATCATCAGCTCCTTCGGTTTAATCGGCACAGATCCCACTAGCAGCTATCTGGTATTGAGTCCTTTTACAGGCATGTATCCTGCAGCTGCAGCGTCCTTTTCTGATGCGAACGTCTCCTCAACTCGCATGTTCAGTGGATAATTACTGCGATAATAGTATTTCAGACCAGTACTTACATCTATCGCTCCATACACGACATTCTTCTTCACGATCCGGCCACTACCAAATGCGTAATTGTTATAGAACTGGTGCCCCACCGGCAAGCCTTGAATGAATGCCATAATCCCAATGTCATCTACACTGTTTGTCCATTCCTCATTAGTAATCAGCGGAATTTTAAAATCATAGTAACTACCGAGTCGAAGAGCAAATTGATTATGTTGATTGATGAAATAGGCCACATCTTTTTGGACCGCATTTACAATCGTTCTGCGCCGCATTTCTTCAAACTGCTTTTCATCATTCAGTAGTGCGATATCCGTAAGTCCTTCCAGCTCCTTGCGATAACCCTTCAGCCAGGTGCCTGTGCTTGCCTCATACACGGTTACATAACTATCCAAGGTGAAATTAATGCTGTTACCAGCCTGGTCGCTGTAGGCATAAGGTTTTTCCGGCTTCCATTCGTGTTTATAGACCTTGCTCCCTACGGAATCTGTATACTCCGTAAATGCGTAGATATGGAATCCGCTATAGTCGGTAACGGCTACAACCGGAACGTATGCAGCCAGCGCGCCCTGGGCTACCGGATCCTCTCCTGCACCAAAATTAAGGTTCATGGTTTTCCAAAATGTCTCGATGGTAGCTTCCTTATTCGCGTTGAAATACTTGCTGGACTGATAGGAAGCTTCATTCTCCTGATACTCATTTTGATTCAGGGCGAACGCTGCATCTTGGACAGCCGTATGTAATGCTGCAGAATACTGTGCTTCTAGCCGATTAACGAGTTTCTGATCCGAAGTTCGCATATCCAATATGAGATAAAACGGTACGACAATGAGAAGAAATATGATTGCCAGGTTAGTCGTCTTCATTGATTACCATCCCGCCGTAAGGTACAAAAATTTTGGTGTTATCACCTGTGCTTCCGGCCAGTAACATATCTTGCATATGCGTTGCCGGCGTTCGATTCTTGTTCTTAATCGTTACTGTGAAGAAATCACCAACTTCCAAATGATATCGTCTGGTTTCACTCTGATCAGGCTCCGTTGTATCCGGAAACATGACCTTGATGATGTCGTCCGTGTAGAAATTACTAAAATCGGTGATATATTTGCCTTCAAACGTGCTTGGATTTGCCGCATCCCGATATACGGGAATGTAAAGCTTGTGTTCATGCACCATTTCGATATCAAACACATTGCCGGTAGCAGCTATTTCTTCGTTAAATTGCCTATACATGGTCGGTGTCACATAGCCTTTAGTTCGTACAGCATCTACAAACCGCGTGACTGACCTTTGAACGACCATTTGCGATCGATCATCTTGTCGTTCCATGCCCTGATAGAGCGGATAAATGTACAAGAGTATGATGGCTAGAAATGATACAATGATCTTTGAAAATATGGAGCCACTCAATCATGCACTCCTCCTTATATAAAAATAATAGTTGTCACTGTTCCTTTCGCGTCTCGCACATACTGAACCTTGTACGTCTTGCGTAAATTAATCATAGAAATGTCTGCACTATCAATATCCAGGGTTTGCTGGAAAGTGACTCCCTCGACTTGGATATTCGCCCTAATGTCCTGAATGCGCTGGATGCTTTGCAGCACCTCTGCACCGCTGTACGTCTCTTCTTCGACCGAACCGAACGTGGTAAATAATCTGTGGTCGATAGTAGCAGCTTCCTGCATGGACTGTTGCGCTTGTTGCTGGATGCTGATATCTGTTGAAGCAGTTCCCAAGGAAATTAAGAAAAGCATGATCCAAGCAGCGTAATAGAGATAATCACTGACACTTTCATTCAAAGAGTATCGTTCCTTTCTTGAATTCCCCTTCTCTTTATACTGAGAAGGGAAATTCCTGAAGTTCCTTACTTCCGTTGTGTGAAGATGATGCCAACGACTACTGTGTTTGCATCTCGAACGATTTTCGGTTCAAAATAACCAGAAAGGTTGATGTAAGCGGGAGAGGTTGGATCTTCCGCTTTACTATAATCCGTAATTTTGTTTGTCGTTGAAACTGTTCCATCCTCTTGGAATGTGTTTCCGTAGAAAGAAGTGTCACCTTTACCAGTGATGACTTTGATTCCGAATTGAGGTTTAGATGAATATTGACGAATGGCATTAATGACTTCGCTGCCAGAGTTAGGCCCTCTTGAATACATGGTGTATTTTGCATCAGTCAGGTTATTGAATACACCTGTAACTTCTTCTCTACCTTCTTGACTTTTGTCCATCGCGAACATGACGAAACCGACAACAAAAGTGATTAACAGTACAGTTAAAAAGATTCCTCCGGTGACCTTTAGCCACGTTGGTACATTCTCAAGCATGGATGTGATTCTCCCTTTTCTAGAAAATTTGATTAACCGATGACATGCTCTGTAATGTCATGTAGAGCATGGGGAAAACTAAGTAGAAAAAGATCAGGATTGTCGTTGGAACAAAGCCGATGGCTTGGCCCAAGATTGCTTTTTGCGAAATCAATCGGGTAAGCTTATCCTCTTTATCCTTCGCATAATATTCTTGCTCCATTTCCAAATCAGCGAATGATTCCGCGACTGATACTTTTTCACTAGCACGGATTAAGCGCTTGACGATCCTATCAAATGATTCAAAAGGTGCTTCTTCCCGCAAAGCCTGTAATGCTTGCTCAGCACCACTTTCATAGTTCAGTACAGCTCTGCGTAAAGGTGTCTTGAAAATGACGCTAAAACGTTCCATCCATTCTAGGACGGTATCCACCGACATCCGATCGAACTGCATGAGAATTGAAATTAACGTGTGGAATTGATCCACCTCATTTTGCATCTCCATTGCCCGCATGCGCCGCTTAAATAAGAGAATCCATAGTGGTATGTAATAGGTGATCATTGCGACTCCAATAGCTATCAATAACTCCCACCATTTGAAATACTCGCTTTCCATCGATTCCATTTTCGTAAGAATTCGATCCGTTGCCTGTTTAAGCTCAGCTGCGTTCATGTTAATACCGGTCTTGGACTGAATCATCTGAACCAGGTCCTCCCTGGAATGATTCTTCAGTTCCCTGAAATTTACGTCCACCTCCTTGAAATAGTTCATTATCTCGTTGTCAACTGCTGTTCGTTGATTTGCTTTTAATAGTTCATCGCCTGATAACGTCCCCATCACGTTTTGTTGTCCAGCCGTTGGGTTCGTCTTAATTTGATGAATAGCATTGTAGTGTAAGAAAACGCACAGGATGACAACGGTGATAAAACTGGCCAAACCCACCGTCAGTCGTTGTATATAAAACCACTCTTTTGTTAGTGGCGAGTTTGATTCTTTAAGGAGCCTGGTTAGTTTGTAATGGGCTCTGGTGTGTCGCTCAGGCACAACCCGATCAACAACCGCCTTCGCCCATGGCCAGGAATAGACTTTCTTTTCCCATTGTTTTTCGGGAGAAGAACCTTTCATTTTGTCCTCATCCAGCTCGCCGACTTTTCGGATGAACATGTAACTGATAATGGATGAAGCGAAAATGAGAATTAAGATAATATATCCGATCCGACTGCTGTAAAAATCTGCGGTTATCGGAAAATAAGTTTCGGACCACTTTCGGACCGGAAAAGATAACAAAATCGGTGATAGTGCGATCATGGTCAATCCTTGCAGTTTGTAATTCAGGAGCCTTCTGCGAAGCAGATCATATCTGATTTGCTGTACGAATTTAGTAATGGTCGCCAGGTACATGGATCCTTTGGCCAGAGGCTTGTCACCATACTCCATGACCATATGGGCCACGCCGGCAAAGATTTTCAAGTACCGATTTGGTGCAACCGCATAATATTCACTCAGTTTGCGTTGTGGATCCTCCGAAGAAATGACTTCATGAATCTTTTCGGCCTGCAGCTTGATCGTATGAGGCGCAATCTGAGCTGCATCATACATGGCATCGTCCACCCGACGTGACTCTTGATATTCATGACGATTCTCTTCCAAGAAGTCCGCAAACTGCTTGAGTAATCGATCCTCCACTTTGTTTACAAATACCGTGATCAGCATGCCGTTAGCGACAATGGCTACAGCAATCGCAATCATGATCGCTATCAGATTCCAGCTCACAATGGCAATGACCGTAATACCGACAAAGATGGAGCCGAGTATCCAAAACGTAATTCGCATGGTTTCTTTTCGAATCGTGAATTCATCATACGTATTGATCAGCGATAACCTTCTGCGGATGCTGGCAAGTTGGTTCCGAAGAATAGGGATATTGGAAAACCGATCATACGATTTTTGATAAAACACCATCATTTTGGCATTTGTCCGTTTTTGAACACGGCTTGCGTGAAACATATCAACGGATTTCTTCTGATCCCTTTTGGACTTCACGAAATAGAAGATCAACGGAATAGCTGAAATAGCCGAGATGGAGAGGAGAATGATAAACAGAATTTTCATGTATTAGTTCCCTCCCCAATGTTTACTAATGAATGCATCAAAGGCGATCTGGTCTTCCGCCAACATGTTTCCTCTCATTTCATGAATTCGCTCTGGAGAGATCGGGTTAACTGCTACATAGCCCCCGTCCCTGTACTCCAGAATGTTCCTCTCTTTCCAAAGTGGTCCATGTTTTCTGCGGATACTCTCTTTCATCAGTTGTTCATAATCATTCGTGTTCTCGAAGAAAGAATCATCGTATTGGACCAACGTGATTTCGGTGATACGTTCAATGTAACGATTCCCTTTTTGGTCTCGAGTCACATGGATATCCCACTTGATGGCTTCTGCGACTTGCTCTTCAGCCAAGCGTTCATCTTGCATGATTTGCATGGCCAGAAGTGCATCCCGAAACCATTTGATCAGTTGCCTTGTGGTCACCGCGTGATGCGAGAAGATCGTGAACAAACTACCTACCTGTGTCATCTGGATCATCCAGGTAGCCACTGACTGGCTGGCTACCTCACCCAAGATACTGACATCCGTATCCGTCTTCTTATTCAAGTTAAGGGCTTCTTGACCAGGTATGGTTGGAAGCTCTCGAAACGCCATCGAATTGCGTTCAGGGTACAGCTGCCGTAAGTTAAGCTCAAAAATCAATTCCACGGTTCTCAAATTGAGAAAGGCATACATGAAGCCAATACTCGTCATCATGAGAGAGGTTTTACCAGCACCCGTTTTCCCGGTGTATGCAGTAGTCTGGGCACCTTTCATCAGATTTTTGATCATATCCCTCGCTAATTCAGCTTGACCATGAGTATCCGGAATTAGATTTTCGATCGATAGATTCGGAATATCGAACTTCCGAACCCAGAAAGCCCAACTTTCTGCGAATGGTGGCCGGACAACCACGACCCGGGATCCGTCTGCCATATCGTTTACCACAAAACCGGATGTTTCGGTTAACGGTCCCGGGCTATTGTGCTTGTAAATATTTTGGGCTACACGTTTGAGCTCAAGGTCTGTTTCAAATTCCAAAAATGAGAGATGGATCGTCTTACCTTTATAGAAAATCCAAAGTGAGTTATTTCCACGCTTGCTGCTGCGCATTTGTCCCACCAACTCAGCGACATGTTCCACGGTCGTCATCTTGCTTGGTGCCCCTGAGACCCCACCAGATAAACCATCAATGTTCATATCTCGAATCTCATCCGCAACCCCGAAACCTTTGTACAACTGGTACACTCGTTGAACGATGACATCGAGTTTATCCCTAAAGTCGAGTCCGCGGATCTCTTTACGATAAATCGCTTGGATCTCCTCTTCGGTAATCACGTAGGACTCCGATTTCCCGCCCTCGATCACATGATTAGGCTTAGCCAGGTTATACTTCTCGATCATGAAGGACAGGGCCTTATAGCCATACTTTTTTTTGAAATGACTCATAAGGATGTCGAAACGATCCTGAGAAGTTAACCGGTCAGGCTGAGAAAATGGAATTACCCAGTCGATATTTTTCTCATCGAGCCCATAATCATGTTCCAAAATGGCTTCAATGTGCTCCTTCAGATAAAGCTTGTCTCGAATTTCTCCGGAGACAGCGTTCCGCATTGCGTTTCTAAGCTCATTGACCACGGCTTGCCGGCGCTCATACTCCTCTCCGGACAAGCCCATATCCATTAAGTTGGTGTTAACGAATTCGTTAATCATGACTTTGGTATACTCAACCAGAATCGGAATGGAGTATTTTTCTGCTTGTGCCTGGACCGAATCGGCCTTGGGGCGTTTTGGCTTCTTCCACAGAAAGTAAAGGAGCAACCCGATTAATCCAGATATGATAAGAGCAATGAACAGAATATTGAAAATGATTGATGAGTCCATCTACTCATGCTCCTTTTCCTGAGATTTGCTTAACCTGGGTGTTGATCCCCGATTCGTTCAAGATGTGCAACGCTAGTTTGCGAGATTCCTCTATAAAAAATCGATTCGGATGAAACTTGGTCAGCTGCTGGTTTCTCCGGAAAAATGACTGGATTTCGCCGTCATTACTGTGATCTTTAAAGCTGGTGTTATACGGCATGGTGAATACGGGCCCTTTGTACCGGTACTTGTTGCAGATATTTTTAACTTTGAATTTTGAATCCTCATCATACTGACTGAGCAGAATCACGAAGGACTTGTTCTGAAAAGCTTCAGGCTGCTGCTCTCGCTGCAAGAAGAATCGTTCCAGCACGTTGATATTTTGAGATAAGCACACGACAATAAGATTCGATTGATTTAATGCCTCCAGGACTACCGGGCTGTTTCGACCACTATGTAAGTCGAGCAGAACCAGATCGTAATATTCGGTTGCCTTCTGATAGATGAGGTTGATCACTTCACTTGCATCGTCAAACTGCCCACGATTTGCCTTTGTTGTACCTTTCAAAATATCGAGCCGGTCTGGAACTAGAATCAGCGAATTGTTTTTCACAGACTCACGTTCGAACCTCCCTGACCGAACCGCTCTTTCAAGAGCATCCAACCCTCCACTGGTTTGAAATCCCTGTGGGTTTTGATGTTGAATCGTTTTTTGGAAAATGCGCTGAAGCGTATTATCTGACCACTGTGGTTGTGAAACTAAAGAGCGTACCTGGTATTCCATTCCGATGAGTGCAGCCGTAGCAGCTGTGCTGCTGGTTACGCCCAAACCATGCTGAATCCCCCAAAATGATATGATTGCCATGCGTTATTTCCCCCTTTCTGTTTGCTTCCACAGCCCTTTTGCCTCTTTAGGTGTCATTCCTAAGATTTGGGCTACAACGCGCTGTAAGGCTGATTTAAGGTCGCCTGAGAGCTTCTTTGTATGCAACATAGATAAATGCTGATTCATATATTTGCTTTCCAAGTCCCTTTCGTCTGGGTAGAAGATAAAGGACTCCTTCCAGTCAATTGGGTGTTTAGTAAACGTCTCCTGAATGACTTCTTCCGGGAAAACAGCCGATTCCTGAATCAACTTGTGAACCGGGATCAGATCCGATTGGCTCTTGTCTTGAAAAAATGTATTCATCAGGAACTCATTTCGTTGCATTACTGCATTGTCATGAGAAGTTACCAAATAATATTGATCGGCATCTGGCCACCGCTGCAGCTCATCCTTACGACTGATATCAACCAGGACCAAATCATATTTACTCTCTTTTTGTAGCTCCTGATACGTCTCCAGCGTGGCATTCTCCATCACGTCAAAGCGATCGTGCTGCCGTACCCCGTCTTGTCCCTCGACTTTCGGATAAGAGTATTCGTAGTCCGCATGGACCGTGACATCCAGGATTAACACGCTATGTTCTACGGATAGGAGTTTGGCTACATAAAAAAGGATATCCGACTTTTCATAAGCCCCAAAGAATAAGATCTGCTTCATGGTGTCCCACCTACACTATTTTGATCGTTAAAAATCGTTTCCGGATTTTGAGATTGTGATGTATTCGTTTCATTCATCAGATCATTGGATTGCTGCTGATATGTTGTTTGCTCTGCAGCAGTTTGCTCTTCAGCCGTCTGTTGCGTGTTACGGTTGCTTTTGTAGTCCTGCCGCTGCTGTGGAGTCATTGCATTAAGAGCTTCTTCCAGTTTCACGCGATTCCGGCGTTCAAGCTCAGTTGTGGCTTTCTGAACAATATTTGGATCGGAATCGATCAGATCCAATACTGACTTATTGGCCGGATAGGTTGTGTATGCTTTCTCCTGTATACCAGGTTCGACATACGTCAAGGCATAGATGCTGGCGTCATTAATGTACGCGTCTACGATGGCTGAAGACATATTTAGGATTTCTTTTTCGGACATCTGATACCAAACGGTTCCGTTCTGTAGGTCTTCAACCCGTTTCTTGCTAAGCACGATGTAATCTTGTCCAGACGGAAGTTTAATACGAACATCGACATAATCGTTTTGCTTCAGCTTGATCGGAAGCTCAATCAGACCGAACTCTTGGTTCCGGATATCCTGTGTAGTCACTTCATCTTCATAGATTACTGAAGCCGTGACTGGTGACTTTTGTGGAAGGTCCACTTTCGCAATTTTGCCATTAATGAGCTCTTTGCTTAGAACTTCATCATCTGCAATTACGCTTTTTGGAATCTTACGTATTTCTAAATCATTCGTCCGAATTGGCTCACCTGATTGGATGTCTCGGGTCACTACTTCAACCTCGACCATTTCCTCTTTCAAGACCTGCTGGGTCTGTTCTAGTTCAAGCTCTACAGCTTGCCGTTGGCCGTTCATTTTTACCGTTAAATGGTTAACGTACAATAATCCAACTAGAACACAAATCAGAAGAACTATAAGGCCGCCAACCGCCCCAGCAATGAGTACTCTCTTCTGCCTGAATCGTATTTTTGACATTGTCTATCCTCCATACTTCAATATATATTAGTATACTATTATATTAGTATATAAATATTAGCGTTAAGATAATTCTTCTTTCAATTGCACAACTTGATTAGCCCCTTGTAATTTAGCCTAACCATTGCTTTTACCATGTAGCTTAAGTTTCGTTCGATTCTCCAACCATCAAACCTTTCACAAATTCCAATACTTATAGATAATGGTGCACTTCTTCAGCCTTGTTCGTATGAACACATCACCTCCATTTACTGAAATGCATTCAGCATTTTTCTCCTAAGCAAAGAGAGTCTATGCTGCTGATTGATTTTCAGCATACTCTCCAGCGAATCTTCAATTATATCCGATGAGTCAAACGGATCTGGAAAATATGGAATAGTATATAGTTGCCTTCGATTCCATTTCTTTCTCAGATCCTTTACATCTTGCTTATCAGCTAAAGCAAGGCATATTCTCCAATTCGATTGGTTTAAATAAATTTGACTATCTATAAACTCATCTATCTTATGATGCTTCCAATCCCTACTTGAACCCACTACGATTTGAACATTTGCTCTAAGGAATTCAGTGTATGACTCCGTTACAACATAGTTCCCTAGGTCGAGCACAATATAAGCATATTCACCGGATAAAAGTGGGATCACATCAATGTTGTTCTGATTTTTAAAAAAATGTACTCCATCAATATAGAAACTAGTAGTACTCAAGAGCTCTGAGTCCACGCCTTCATATGAAGCTTCTATTTCCTTATATTCGTTCGATTCATTTGCTTCAATCAAAGCCACAGAGAATTTCTGTTTTGCGAGATAATTCGCGATTAACAGAGAAGTATGAGTACATCCTACTCCCTTTTCCACTCCAGTAATGGCTATAATGATCGTGCCTATTAAACGATCTCTGACCTTTTTACGTTTTTGAAGAAGTGAATCGTAATTTAAATCGTCAATCTTAAACTTTGATTTATTATTTTTAACCTCCAAAACTTTTTTCAATTCTTTAACCTTATCGATTATAGACCTCAGGAGTTTCTCTGAAGCTTTAACAGAATCTTTTTCCTGATAAACGTCTCGAATTTCTGGTCTTTCTTCAACACTTACAACATGCTCCATATATATATTACTTGGTTCTGGTTCATTCCTTGTATGTAAGATTGCCTCCTCAGAACTGTCATTAACAGCACACTGAGGTTCTTCTGTTGTGATTAGTGAAATCTTTGAATCCGTATCTTTTTTTGCTTCTGTTTGAAGTTTCGTGAGAATTAATCCAGGCGTTAGATCTATATATGAGATGCAAATTATCCCTAAATCAGAAAGAGACCTCATGAATTCGTCTATCTCTCTAAAATGTAAAAATACAATTTGTACTTCTGGATTTGAAGCTTCGACTTGTTTGATTAGTTTTTCAAAAGAACTTGTATTCTTTACAATATACTCTGTAAAAACAATCGTGTTAATTGAACTGGTGGATTCCCACTGAGAAATAAAAAAATCTAACGACTCAACAATTTTCACGACTTTCCCGAAATCCTCCAATTCTTCTTTCAGAAATTCACATTCATCTCGTTCCGATGAGCAAATAAGTATCCGATTCATTTAATTCACCACCTTAACGTCTTCCCAGATCATAGTAAATTCGTTTGTCCTCAGCATCTATAAAGCTAAAACTTTGGGTTATGTGTTTATTCTTGTCAAAAAGATCATCGTCCGTAATAAACCAAACTCCTTCCAAGCCTTCTTGACAAAGCACATGGTTTGCCTTTTTTACTTTTTCATCAGTCGATACATGAATCAACAAAGTTAAAGAGCGGTTTACATTCTTATACGCCGCATAAAACATTGCTTGATAGCGAATCGTTTTCAGCCAATTTTCATCTTCTCTATGACAGATGAGAACAAAGTCTATTTCTTTACCAGATGGGCTTCTTAATGAAAAACGGGCAGTGGGAACCTGCTGCTCGTCGTTGATTTTCAAGATAGGATGGAATTCGAAATGAACCAAATTGAATTCTTCTCTCATCTGTAGGTATAACTCATTAACGGCAACATATTTCATTCGAAATAACATTGTTGTTGGTTTGGGATGTCTCGGATCTCTTTGTCCTAAAAACGTCGCGAATCGAAATTTTAGTATATCTGCACCGCTGGCACCAACTTCATAAAGGGCTGGTCTAGTTTCTTTTCCTGTTGAGTAACTCGTCCATTTTATTTTTCGGAGCAAACCATATTTAAGTATTTTTTTCATACGGGTTCTTGCTGTATTCTCTCTTTCCGCTTCGGGAAAAAAGATTCGATCTATTTGTGATAAGGTCACCCAACGGTGTACAAAAACAAAACGAACTATATCTATATCCCTACTTGTAATCCACCCTTGTTCAATCTTTCGTTCAATGTAAAAGTATTGATGTTTAGTTAGTGCATCAATCTCAGTCACATAACTGTATGGATCATCAAGGAGTGGATATGTAGGCACCTTCGCTTCTTCTGGGTTGATTAACGGAGATACCATATGCTCCATCTAGATGCCTCCTAACCCACGATTTCATGCGGAAAATGTACGATTTTGGACTTAATTTTTCTTGCTTCCAGATCAACTTTTCCTATTTTCACAGAAACGGTTTTACCAACTAGTTCACCATGGGAAGGCACTCTATTCGGAAACCAAGCCAATGACTCGACGCCTGGACATAATTTAATGAATATGCCGGTATTCTCCACAACACTCGTAATAATTCCTCGGTGAAAGTCACCTTGTTTAAATCGTTCTCTCACCCTGTTCCAAGGATCTTCTAGCAGTTCTTTTCTTGTCACCGTGACTCGCTTCTTTTCTCTATCGATTTTTTTGACTTTCACAGTCACTTGCGTACCCAATGGAAGCAAATTTTTACCTGATGGAGTCCAATCATATTCATAATCTGAAATGGGTAGGATACATACCACACCTTTTACCAAAAGATATATCCGCTCCTCCTCAAAACCTGATACTGTGCCGGTGCAGATATGATCTTCTTCGGCAGTGTCCCAGAATTCTTCTTGCAGTTCCTCTAAAGCTTGTACTCTCGATAGGAGCACGATACCTTTCTCTCGGTCAAACACTTGAATATCGTCAGTATCAGCTCCAAGCTTTTTGGAATCAAGCACCATAAAATCCACGGTGTGATCAATAAATCCTACCAAAGATCTGAACTGCTGTTTATCGAAATGATCCTCATGAATCATTCCTTTGATGTCTTCCCCCAAGTCGATAATTGCACACTGCATGCTTATACCGAAAGGAGTATGCGTTTCAATGGATGTCACCACGCCCTGATGTATATGTTTTCTACGAAGAGACGTTTCATATTTTTTCATTGGATCCAGTTCTGTGAAAGTCATTCCTATTACCCCTTTACTTTTAGGTATAAATGGTATTTATGCTCATCGATCTGGACTAAACCAGTTAAATTCACTTTCCCATACCTGACACATAATACATTCACTTGTTTCTTTCGGAACATTGCATTAATTAATTCATAATCCATACCGGGCTCCCATGCAACTTTGTAGTAGCCGTTTATTGGTTTCTCATTTGTAAGATCAACATTAATTATTAATTTCTTGTTTTGCTGACGTTTTTTCTTTGTTAATTGAATCCAGTTCCTGACTAAACTTATGTATAAAATCGTTTTCTTTTTCTTTTGTCCATTTATTTAATAAGTCGGGCCTTTTGAACCGGATGTGAGTCACTATTGAAAATAAAGGAACTGTCTCATAAGAGAAAAGACAATTGTTATAGAACGTTTCTAAATTACGGATGTCACAATTTGGGTGACTTATGACAAATTCTAATTCTTCCATAAGTCCATCATGTTTCAATCGAGTTCTCATTTCTTGTACATTAGCTATATAGTATTCTAATTAGTATATAAGAAATATACCAGACTAAATTAAAAAATAGAAGAATAAATTATTTTACTCTTCTTAAGTGTTTTTATACTCTCTTTCAAACAGTATATTAAATGAATCATAATTATATATGAAATAATTTATTATTAATTTTGTATATAATTATAATTTATTCTACCTCTCTCTTGATCATCATTCTCAGTACTTAACGTATGTTCCTATCTTGTTTATTAATGGGAGAAATATATTATAATGATCATAATGTGGCAAACTACATACTTAGATAGTGAAGGAGAAAGGCCATGAAGCACTCCATTGGAAAGTATTTAGAATACTTACGTCTGGCTTGTGGGTACTCCCTACGCGAGGCAGCTAAACGAACAAAGTTAAGCCACGGATATATACGAGATGTAGAATTGGGAGATAATCGTGTCAGTGGAAATGCGATTGTACCGAGGCCAAAAACACTACAAAAATTCGCCGCTGCATACTCAGTACCATTTAATGAGTTAATGGAGATCGCAGGACATTTGCCAAGTGATTTTGATATTGAATTTGTTGAGCTTTACTTAGAGAGGGTATTGTATCTTGAGGTGGATTGTAATAACACCATGATTTATCACCTAGAAGATAAAACGTTTCTTTCGGAGAAACTAGCACTTCATGACTTTATTGAATTTGAAGAGCAATTGGAAAACGAGGAGTTCTTAAGAATTCGAAGCGGGGTCTATGCGAATTTGAATAAGATCAAATTTTTTGATAAAAAAAACGGCTTGATATACTTCCATCATAAGCTTGAAGGCAAATCACTATCCATTAGTTGGATTCGTGCATCAAAACTTGCATCAATTATAGAAGATGCTGTTATAAAAAACTCTTCCTTTGTTTCTATTCCTACGAAGAATTCTAAACGCCTTATTCGAAATATTCTGCCTGATCAATAAATTTGTGAATTCTAATGGCATAGCTAAATACATTGTAAATACAATGCAGTACATCGCGACAATCTTTCGATGAACTCTTTATACTTTTGCATAAATTTAATGGTGTAAGGGGCAGTGACACCTAACCAGTAATATATTTTTTCTATAGTTAGCTAATTCACTGCTCAATAAATTGAGAATTTGACTTCGTGTCTACCAATGACTAAATTCATTGAAATCTATGTTCCAATTCTACCTATACATAATTTACTAACACTAGGCCATACTAGTACAGACGGATTATAATATATATATTGCTTGATTAAATAATGTGCTAATATATATAATACAATACCTTGAAAGGACTGTTTCAATGAGCGCCTATGATTTTAACACCCCTTTAAAAACATATCTTCAAAATATGATCAGTCAATTACCAAATGGAACAAAATTAATTTTACAAACTCTCGAAAAAGCAGATTATAATAAGGACGATCTCTCACTAAATGCTCGTGTTCGTAGAGGAGAATTGAACGCAGCATTAATTTGGGCTGAATCGCTAGGATTAGTTTCTTACAGCACAAGTGGTCGTCAAAAAGTGTATAGTTTGACGTCATTAGGCAAACTTTGTTATGAAGAGTTTAACGATATTATAACAACATTAAATGAAGAAAGATAAGATAGTAAGCCATTCTAAGGCTTACTATCCCCCTTTTATACTCCGCTTCTCCATACTAGCTTGTTTTATTCTTTCAGCTAATTTGAGAGCAGTTGGATCTATTGATGCCGGCACAAATTTGATGGGACTTATACTCTCTTCAGATGGTGCCGGCTCTTCATTGCTTACGAGTTGCGCTGCTTTTACTTTGATGTGGTTACTGTTCTCAGAATCATCCCAAATCGAACTTCTTACCATAAGAACTTGGGATCCCTCATGATTTTCTTTACTGTCTAACTCCTCTTTGGATGATTCATGTTGCACCTCTACAAAACTTCTCTGTCCCAATGCTTTTTCTTTCATTCTTTCCACTCTTTTAGATTTCTCATCTGCATGAACTTGGTGTGTCTGATTCAAGAGATTCTCACTATTTAATTCAATATCAGCTTCATACTGGACATCATCTGTTTCTATTATATTTCTAAAGGAGCCTTCGACTACGGGAGCAAATAGTTCTCTTGGAAGTGGATATACTAGTCCAATCACAGGTTCTAATCTTTCATTGTTATGTACACCTCTGTAGAGTACTTCTGCAGGCGCACCAGTTTCCACATTATAACCTTTTAATGAAGCAATCGTTCTCGGTTCAACAATGTATCTTTTTTCTTCTTTAATTTGTGTTTTAAATCCGCTTGTCGCCATTTCATCTGTCCCGCTACTTTGGCCAATAACATAATCTTCACCAATCATCTCGGCAATGTATTTAACATCCTCATTCTCCAAACCAGCCATAATGTATTTTTGCACAGCATTTTGTTTTACCATTGCGGCAAGACGTTTACTTTCATCCGTTAATTGTTCATTACCTTGATGAATAACGTCAACAAAGACCTCAAATTCACGGGCCATCTCCATAAACGTACTAAATTCTTCATCCGCAAACATTTCAAGTTCATCCACTGTTAGCTGATGTGCTCTTGGAGTCTCTATTAATGACCGTCTAAATATACTAGATCGAAATAGATTGATAAATAACCTTCCTACGGTATACGTTAAGGTTGAGAGCTTCCCATAGGCACCATTGACCAAAACTATTTCTCCATTTGCCAATACATCATCAATATTAAATGTTGAAGGGCCACAAAAAATTCGTTGAACATGTTTATTTGATGTCAGCTCTGATAAGTAATCATGAAGATTAGAGTAGGTCTGCATAGCATGTTCCTGCATTCGCGGGCTACCGGCCATACTACGAGTGTATTGTTTTAACAAAGTAATCTGACTGTCACAACCTTTAAGACGTGACAAGACTTCTGCTCGATAATCATCATTTAATGGTTGAATGAGTCTATCCAATTCATTTAATCCACACTCATTACCATAAGCAAGCTTTAATGCCTTAATACTAACTCGAAGTAATTGAGTTGACCTGCTTTTAAAGTATCTTTCAGAATCTGGTCCAAGATAACTATGAAACGCAGCAACATTAGCTTCTATCATATCATCAAAATCTTGACCTTCGGGGCTATACATGGGATTTAGGCATGCTGTGTCCTCGTACTCCGGATCTAATCGATGGTAGGGTCTACCTACCCTGTCCAAAAAATTAGCCAATCGCCTTATAAAAGATCCTTTGGGTTCAATTATAGTGCTTCCTATGTAGTCGTTTAGAAGATCCTGCGTGACTTTATTTGTTGCAAAAAGTGTCTTACCAGCTCCAGTACCTCCTAAAGTCTGTCCATGCTGTGCTCTATCACTTCTCGATATAGCGACAAGTTGACTTTGACGATTTTTCGTAGGTTGAGTATGGAAAAGTACTATCTTACACTCTTCAGAATTGTACCTGAGATGCGCCAGTGATCCTTTTTTTGAAATATCAATAGAATCTGCAATATCAAACATATGTACTAAGTCAACTTCTTTAGCTTCATTTAATGTTGTTAAAGATTCATCACTTACATGATCATGTCTGGAGAAGACATAATCTGGTTTAGTGGGATCTATTTTTCCCCGCAAAGTCATTTTCGATTTTGGATTTCTTCTCTCATTATTAGACTTTTCTACCGCAGCGTGTAGTTTTGAAAATATTGTATTACTCGTATTCCCTTTTAAGACATGTATTATAGAAAAGACCACAGTGACTACAACTACGCACATAACTATCAAAACAGTCCCGGTCGATAATTTAAACCATAAAACAATTTGTCCGAGTGCCAAGGAACTTAGTGTATTCAGAAAGGTCTGAATAATCGGTTTTGAATACAGATTCTTGAAAAATATTGGTGATGAATAAATAATATGTCCCATAAAAGCTGCTAGCAAAAGTGGGATGGCTCTTAAGAATATCGGTTCACTGGTGCCGAACCATATATCCTGGTATCTCCCTACTAGCCAAAAAAAACATAGCAATAGAATGCACAAGATGGTGACTGCTTGAGTATTCCACAATGAGTATTTGTTTGCTGGGTCCATAGCATATCTACGAATAGAAATATAAATATTCTTTAAGATAAACGCAAAGATATGACCTATTACTGATATAGTTCCACCAAGAACCATGCCTAAATACTTCATAAACAAATTAACCCTCCTTTATTAATTAGTATATTACTATATATATTACTATATGTCATAAGACTTCGTGTCAATTAAAAAAGCAAGCCTCCTATATGGGGCTTGCTTCAGACATTATGAGAATAACCTTTTGAAAAAGCTTTTCTTCTTCTGGCCGGCAGTCGAAAGCCACAACCTAATTTCAAAACTAAGGTCGGGATTTTCATTTGCTAATTTCTTAATTTTGTCCCTTACGGCATCCCGTTCTGCCTCATCCTTGGTCCTGTCATACTCTTCAAAAAGTTCATTCACTTCTTGTTTTAAGTTTAAAATGTTCAATTCTTTTTCATCTTGTTTATATCGCAAAATCTTATCTTCTGCGGAGGTTTTATATAATCTAATTGTGTATGCGTGCTGCGGATACTTCGATTCTAAGGAACTAAGTTCAACCAGAAATAACTCTTTATCTGAAATTGTGGTACTGCTTGATAATATTTTTTCATATAGATCAATTGCACTTTGTTTTGCTTCAGCTTCGATTTTCGAGTCTTCTATAAGCAATTGCTGTGAAGTTTGCTTCACCCGCTTCTCAATATCCTGGAAAAACTCATCCGATTCTATTAATCTTTCAAACTTTTCGAAGTTCTCGAGTTTTTGCAATACTTTGAGTAACAATTCATTTGAGCTTTCATTTGCTCCAGTTGATGGATTACTTCTAGTAACTCCACCCGAAATAATCTCCTTCAGTTGTGGAATGGTATACTCCGATCCCTCTCCAGTTAACCCAACAATCATTTTCATTTTAAATACAGATATATAATTGTGCTTATAGATTTTTGTACTCCCTTCCCCTAAAATTGTTGGGTTTAAATAATCTAGTAATTCTCGTCTTTTATTCTTTATCACGTAGGCTTGTGTCTCGCAAATGTCCGCTACTTGTTGGGTAGTATATAGTGCCTCATTGTCCATAGAAAGAATCTTTGGTGTAAATAAGCGTTCTAGCCAACCTCTTCTACTGTAAATCTCAAAGATAACTGAATGCCCAGAAAAGGCATCCAGCAAAAGATCTCTCATTTCCTCTTGCTGAGCTTCTTCAATCTCTTCTCTCGATATATATTCACTCATTCTCTCAACACCCGCTTCGTTCTCAGTATATAACTCTATTATAACTGAATAAGAACAGCTTATACAGCTTTATACACCAATTTTCTTATTCGGTTATATCCGTATTTATACGAATTTATCTGGATTTATCCGGTCTTATACGTATAAATACGTATAAATTCACTACCGAATAAAGAAGGATAATCCCCTTAATTCAGCGTTTATACGGATATCTACGTATATAGACGTATCTATTCGTATTTATACGGATATATCCGGATAGCGAATCAAGTGGATAAGAGCGGATAAGTCGAGTTATTCGGATAAATACACCTCCATAGTGCTCCTTTAGTTAAATTCAATTATAATTCAATCATACCAATGAAATTATTCAATCCACTTTCATTTACGATTTATTCTTAAATCCTGTATAACCATACATAACAATTATGATGAAAGATTGGTATATACAATTTAACAAATAAGCATATGATTAGATTTGCAGTTTTGGCAGGAAAATAGCAGGGCATAATTCACTAATTAGCTTGATGTACATATACGGAAGAGAGAGGGCTCTTATCAATCAATCTCATTTAAAAGAGAGGCTACAACAACTTAATTGTTTTATTTGCCGACTTCCTGTCTCATCACATTCATCAGATCATCTTTTAATAGAAATAGGGGGCCTCAAAAGCTAAGAACGGGCGTATAACCAAAGCGTTAACAAGTTCACTAAAGTATGTATTCAAATAACAGGGAAGTGAGGGGAAGCGTACACTTCTTTGATGAAACTATTGCGGGTAAAAGAAACCATCATTGCTACATCGAGATAAGATAGTTGCTTTCAATTGCTTTAGGGGAAGTTGCAGTCAACGGCTGATATATCGATATTCCGAATTTGAAATCAACTTGTTTAAGTCAAGTTGTCAGCAACTAAAATAATCTATAAGGCGATCTAGACTATGGAAAACTAATTCATGAATACCCGGCTGAACTACCGTTCTTACCCGGATGGCACAATCCCACAACGATTAAGGGCTATCAGCCAAGCAATATATGCGGATCGTACTGTTCGGTGCTTGTTATACTGAGGCAGTCAGTCTTATTTGGGTGCAGCTCCTCAGCACGAACAATTCGAGTTCACGATATCGTCCTGGTCATAATCAACGCTGTAGCTAGGGCAGATCCAAAATGGTATTGAAGAAGTAGATGGAGTAGGGGATGGCCTATGTTTGACCCTTTTTGTTGTGCGCTTTACTTAACAGAACAAAACATACAGACCCTTATATGTGGAAGAAAGAGCAAGGAATAAAGTATTCTGGCTATAAAAAAGGATCAAATCAACAAAACGATACTGAAAACAACAACGATGAGGAGATCAACACTGGGTCGTTGAATGTATAAGCGAAGTAGAGTAACGATGATACTTAACTAATGATGTGCAGGTCTCAAAAAATTTAATGTTTTGTTTTCCTGTCTACATTGAGCAATAAGCAAAATCATAGTAGAAACAAGTATTACCTTTAGATAGAACATGTCCGTCTATAAAGATTGAAACAGAAACGATCAAACCTTTGGGATTCCTAATCATCCGAAATGTCACTAACAAGTTTTAGAATTAGCGCAGCAGGAACTGGTATTTCCATTAATACGCCACGAAAAGAACCTTCAAAGCGGAGAGAGTTTTGAAGGGGATGGTCTACAGCATTAAATGTAAGCCACCTAGACCATACTCCAATCAAATGTAAGTGTTACAGAAGATATAAAAGCATTAATAGTACACTGGGCTGAATAAAAAAGTTCACCTGATAAATATCAAGTGAACTCCAGAATAAAGAATGTATTACTGGTAACTGCTTATAACCGATGGATCAAAACTCTTCTTAGCTGGCCGTTTGGTAGTTGTTCCTGTCCCTAATAATGACGACGATTTATTCTCAGACTTAGGAGTATCTGCAATCACTGTTGAAGGAGTGGGTACAGATTCAACAACTGGAACATCTTTCATCTCTGGTTCAGTATCAACTACCGGCGGGATAAACACTTCGCTTTCATGCTCTATACTATTATTCAAAACACCATTTTCCACTTTCTCATTCTGGATAGGGGAAGACATCGTATGCTGTTCTTGTGGGACAACTGTCACATGTTCAGAACTCGCAACTTCCTGGTGAGTTAAAGATACTGGACGTTTCACGAGAATGTTAGAATTAATATTTTCAGTCTGCAGGTTCGCTTCTCGAATATTCATTGAACTTCTTAGTGTTTCAATACTGCGAACTGTAGGTATCTGAAGTTGAAGATTTTGGATGCCGTTCATTGCAATTTCTTTTTGTATCAGATAACGAAGTGAATCAGAGTAGTTGGATTGAGCTGAGATCCACTCAATGATTGCTTCTTCCTCGTCATCACGGAGTTTCATCACAGCCGGCTTTCCGCGTTCTGGAGACTTTGCTCTAGCCATTTTCAATCCTCCTTTCATGAAACAAGTCTAGTGATTATTCTTATACGGTTGGTGTTGCATCCTTTTTCTTCTTCTGAGCCGCATTATTTTTTCCTGTAACGGCACTGTACTCTGCAGAAGACATGTAATTTTTTTTCAAATGTGCGTAGATTTCGCTACGAACAAAATAGTCTAATCCTTCAGCATTAAGAGTCACAGCATATTTAGCTGGTACATAAAACAACTCTATACGAGTCTTGTCGCACATCTCTTTCAATTTATCAAAGATAAT
This sequence comes from Paenibacillus sp. FSL K6-2862, assembly GCF_038005125.1. NCBI lineage: Bacteria > Bacillati > Bacillota > Bacilli > Caryophanales > Paenibacillaceae > Paenibacillus > Paenibacillus sp. FSL K6-2862. The sequence goes on along the minus strand of NZ_JBBOSN010000002.1, from coordinate 104,596 downwards.
TGATCTTGTAAGGATACTACCACCACCGTAAACAACCACAACATCAATTTCGTTTGGTCCAATTTTAAAAACTTGGTCATTTACATGATGAACAATTTGAGTTGTTTGGTTCTCACAGTGTGGGTTGAAAGCCTGGATTGCTTCGTTCAAAAACTTGTGCTTCCTTGGAGCATACTGACTTTTCAAAATTTCACTGTATTGTTGTCTAGTAACAGAGTTGAATGCATGCGGTGCTAAAGATACTAAATCTGGAATGGCATCCCTAAGTGCATGTCCAATCCCATTGTTCACACCATCACAAAAATCATTATCAACTGCATCTCCCCGAGTGAATGGGGTATCAGTAGTACCATCTCCCATATCCACATGCAAGATGTTTTTTCCGTCGAAGTAGCTTCCATCGACATCCTCTAAATCATATAACTCAGCAAATTCCGTATACAGATCATTCGTCTCATCAGAACTTGGTTCATAAGAGTTCGTTCTCCAGTTACCCTCACTGTCCATTTGTAAAGCAAAAGTCACTGGGGTACCTTCCTGAAGCACATGGACATAATCAAAATCAATCGAAACATTAACTTTCTTTGTGAGCCCCAAGTGCACAGTAACTGTATGAGTTTCACTCATAAACTTTTTCCGATATGTTGCCACGTTTTCGGGCGAACATTGTTTAACCGGTAACGCTGTACCCATATCAGCAACTACTTTAATCTCATCAAGGCTTTCTCCAGCAAGGTGAGCTTCTTGAACCGCTCTAGCAGCAACTAAAGCCAACGTATTTATGTAAGGAACCAGTTGATCTGACTTCGATTCATTTCCTTTAACATATAAATTTGTTACATTTTCACCTTTTGTTTTGAGGGCATGTGTCCCAACTGTGTACATTCCTGTTGGTACAGCAGACGAAATGATAGAAACCACCAGATTATCATAAATATTCTTCAGGTTTTTCTGAACCTCAACATCGTCATCTTTCCAAGGCATTTGACCAATCAGGGAATAAACATTCGGTTGTCTGATCAATTGACCGTTGATGTACATATCTATCTCACTGTTACCAATATCATTTCCAATATTCATATGTAATTTTAAAGTCATTTGTTTACCTCCTAAATTTGTACGTTACCATAACATACCACATAAAGAGTCTATCTTTTTTCATAATTACAGTCAACCACTAATTTAATATAATAGTGATTGTATTTTTAATCATTTATATTTGTTTTATGTTTCATTTATAATTAAATGCAAATTATTTATAAATACATGTATACCTCGATATAACCATATTGACTCGTTTTAATGCGAATAAATACGGATATATACGTGTATCTACCTATCGAATAAATAAGGATATCCGGATATATCCGGATAATGCCCTATTTATCCGAATTAATTTGTATTTATTCAGATAAAAACAACATTTGATATGTACATTTAGTAACCCTTTTAGAATTCAATTTAGTAACACTCTGAGCAACCAAATAATCGATAAATTAGTAATCCATTATCTAATCCATTTCATCTACATTTTCATCCAACGATGAAAACCACTTCATAATGCAGCTAACAATTGAATATCAAAGAGTTATTCACTTGAACAAAACGCGACCAACACCGTATAATACTCTCCAATCAACCCATGCCACTCATGGCATAAGAAAGGAGAGCATAATGGAACCAAAAAAGAAAAGAAAACCTGCATCCGAGTTCTCATTGGGTGAAGTCATCGATTTACTTACCGACAAAGATTGGAATATGCTCACTGACTTATATATGTGTAGGTGCATGCCTCAAAGAGCCCTAATGGAGTATTACTTCATCGACACACCAGCGTATCATTATCCAGAATACGAAGAAGCACTTCCTGAGAAGAGGAGAGAGCTAGAAGAAAAAAACCGCATTCGAGCATTAGATCGACTTAGGAGAACCGTAAAGAGATTAAAAGATAGAGGTTTAATTGAATACTCCTCGTTCGATCCTAACGCGTCGAGTTTGCCAGCAAAAAAAAGAACCCATACGAGAGCAGAGATTACATGGTACTTCCTGAGTAGTAGAGGTCTTCGAGTGGTGGAAGTGAAAAGAGGGATACTTGATGAAAATCGTTTATCTAAAAATGACTTAGACATGGAACGAGCTAAGAAGGAACATTTCTGGGAACTTGGCAAAGTATACTTAGATTTAAGATATAACTTGTTAAACACGAATCAAGAACTTCGTCAGTATTATGAATGGGATTGGCATCCGTCAATGACGGTTTATAGCGATGACGAAACCATTTATGTACGGCCTGATGCAATACTTCGGATAGGCCAGCAAGTATTCTTTGTGGAGTTGGATCGCTCGACCGAACCTATTCAACGTTCACCTTTTCAAACAGAACAAGTATCCATAGAAAAGAAACTAGAAAGGTACCGTAACGTATTTCGGCTTACATCAAATGAAATTATTCAGCAAGGGATAATAGCATTCATTATTCCCGAGGCAATCTATAAAACGCGCTTAGATAATATTGAGAAGGCTGCAGCTGAAATTTTCCGAGCCAATAACAAAGTACTTACGGGGAAGGTAATAGAAGACATCATTCTAAAGATAACCTAATGCATAAAACACACATTTATGAATTAGTTTCATTAACTCAGGCTTATTTTCGTAGAGAACTCAAAAGAAACATATTATATATTAATATACTAATTAGTTAGCTATTATGTTAGTATACTACTTAGATTTTCCCCAACGAGAGGAGGTGTATCCACAGTGAAAAAAAACACCAAGGTCGTTTTGATAAGTATCAGCTTACTCATCCTATTAACAGCTCTATTTTTGTTTATCCGTACGCCAACTCAGAACAGAGAGCAACAGGAGGTTCCTCAACAAACTGCAGAACCTACCGTTCACGCGTCAACGGAGAACAACTCTACACCTGTAACAGATAATAAAGTTAAAGACCGTGATGAATCGCATGAGAAGGTTGAGAACATCATAGACCAAGCTACCAATATCGTTGTTGAAAGAGCACCTGGTTTTTGGGAGAAAGTGAAGAACACAGGGAACTGGTTTATGGAGTTTGATACCAAGTATGCACTTATTCTTCTAGGTGTTTCCGTCATTATTTTCTCAGTACTTGGTGGAGAGGGGAGCAGAAAGAAAAATAAACACTAGCAAAGTGGGGTGTTCCTCTGGGATTCCTATCAAAAAGACCATCGAAACAAGATGGAGAACAAGGAAATGAAGAGATAATTAAGAAACAACGTAAGTTTGAAAAAGGGTTGAAGCCCAAATCTCCAAAAAGAATTGCAGGTAAGCGAATCATCCGTTACCTATTCTGGACGTTCATTATATTCCTCATCATCAAAGGTGCAGTGTCCTATGCTAAGGGAACTCAAATTATCCAAGAGGTCACCAATATAGGAACAAACCATACCATTGTCGAGGATAGCCTGAAGGGTTTTGCCAGTGATTTTGCAACTGAATATTTCACATGGTCAGTTAACAATGTTAATGATCGCGCTCTACGCCTCCAACACTTTATTAGTGGAATCGATCAGGATGCTGGCTTGAAGGGCTATGAAATTAAAGGCTCATCTAGTGTACTTTCCGTTGAGATTTATGACACGGAACAGATCAGTAATTCATTGTATGAAGTTACTTTGAACGTTAGACGTGAAGTGGATTTGGATTCACTACAGGGTGCTGAGCCATCCAAAGTTAAAAAAGGTAGTGTAGTCAAAAAAACATACATGGTTGTTCCAGTAACCGTATCCTCCTCCGGATATGTGATCCAGTCTCACCCTCGTTTCATTGGGAACCAATTAAAAGGGGAGTCCGACTCCATAACAGCAGGGGGCTTAAATACGAATGTTGATCTGATTAATCAATCGACCGAATTAGCAACAAACGTTCTTCAAGCTTATTTTGCTGGAAATGTTAATCAGCTGAAGTATTTCTACGAAGACAATGGTAACGCGCCTTCAAGCCTGAGTCAAAATGAATTCACATTGGACAGAGTCGAATATGTATCACTTTTTAATATGCCAAGTAGTGAGGGTCGTCCTGAGCATATACGTATGGAGACTTCCGTTCTGGTTCAAAACGACATAGGCGAAGTTTTTACGAACCGTTGGATTCTTAATGTCGTGAACAAAGGAGATCGGCTTTATGTTTTGTCCATCGGTAACCCTAAACAAGAGTCAATAGAATCTAAGGGCATGAACAATCAACTACCATCTAACGATGAGGAATCAAAAGTAGAGATCACCACACCGGAAGATAATGATGCATCCATTACTACAACAGAATAACCGAGAGGAGTAAATTACTTTATGGGCTCAAACCATTTTCTAAATAAATCTTTAATAATTCGGATCTCGCTTATGGTCTGTACTGGACTATTGATTGCTTTACCTGCATTTGCCGCTAAAGATCCAGGTGTGGAGGCAAACTCTTGGATTGTCCGAAACATTGGTGCTCTTATACCAGGTGTCATTATTATTGGCGCTGTTATATTCCTAGTTACTCGTGACTGGATGAAAGCATTAAGTTTCTTTGGTTTGGTGTTGTTAGTTGCAGTGATCTCTGACTGGGAAGCCATGAAAGGATTCGCCAAATCCCTCTGGACTACCATCTTTGGTTAAGCGATGAGCAATACAAAAGAAAATCCTAGGATCACTGTATCAAACTATTCAAAAATATGGACATTGGATTGGGTCATTTATGCGATTGAAGGAAAAAAACTTCCCCTGCCAGCCAATCTTCGAATCGTGGGAATCTTTTTTGCATGTTTAATCTTTTGGGCTATTGTTGGTAACATTCTATTTTTCATACCCGCAGTCTACACCTATGCCTTTCTACCAGGAGTGTCCGCTTGGATTATCGCTAAACAAAAGCTCGACGGTAAAGCTCCCCATAAATGGCTATTGGGCATGATTTTCTATTGGATGCGCCCCAAACATTTACATAGGTACCGTAAAGTTGAGCATAATCACCGGTATATATACAAAACCAGAATTACATACCGCAAAACTAGAAGAGAGAGCGAGTAACCACGCTCTCTTTAAATAAGGAGGGGCTACCCATTGTCTACGCTTGGAAAAGTGCAGAAAAAACCAAATAAAATCAATGTCGAGTTCCCAATCGCATACTTCGAGGGAAACCTCATTTTTAACCATAACAAAGAAGTCTGGGCCGTCTACGAGTTGAACTCCTATATCTACGATCATCTCAGTGACCAACAAAAACTAGATCGACTCTTAACGCAAACAGCTTCACTAAACATGCTCACAGACCGATTTCAACTCCTTTGGCTACCCAAAACCCATGATATTCATAAGCACCATGAAAACCTTAGGAATAAACGAGTCTCCGGTCCACTAAAAAGTCGAGCGCTTGGAATCATTGATATGATGGAAGATTATCTTTTTGGAAATTACAATGCCGTGGATGGAGCAAACAACGCCGACTACAAAGCATACCTGGTTGTCTACCTTCCTAGCAGCGATAATAGAGATTTAGCCGAAGAAATGGGTACCCTCGCCATTGAACTTAAAAAGTTTGTATTAAATCCAATAAGAGCCATTGAGAACTTTGCAGGCTTAAACGATCCTGAGATTTTTGAACATGAATACGTAAGTTATCAATCCAAGGAACGACAGATTTTCGAACGACTATCTCGCCGATTAAAGATCAAGCGAGGTACAGAAGCAACAACAGAATGGCTTATCCGTCGGAATTTCTGGTGGGGAATTGCCGAACCTCCAATGCGCTCAACCGAAAAGGATTCCTGGTCTCCAAAAAAGACAAAGGGTATGAAGCAGGGGAAACGATCCTTCTTATACGACTCGAGACAAGTACTCACCCTTACTGAGGCAGACATTGACACCTCTCATCCACGGCGTATAACAATGACCCAACTCCATGAGGGAGTAGAACAGTCCATTCACCATGCGTACCTTTCACTGTCAGATTTACCGGAAAACATGGATATGCCAGGGAGCGAATGGCTCTATAGTGCAGCAACCCTCCCATTCCCCGTGTCGATGAGTATCAAGGTAGACATACTGGAAGCAAGAGACGCGCTTAAGAAATTGAGCCGTAAGCGAATGGACATCGACAACCAGGTGAAGAACATCCATGAAGCACGAGCAACCGTTCCAGTAGATCTTCAAGAAAAACAAGAGAATGCGATGTATCTGGAAGATGAATACAAAAAACGGAAGAATCCTACCTTCATCACCCAAGTTACCTATGGGCTCTATCATACGGACCTGGAAATGTTAAAGAGTAACGTCTCCATATTGACGGACCATTACCGTGATTTCGGAAATATACAGGTTGAAACACCCAGTGGTGATCAATGGCTGTTGTTTAACGACTTCATACCGGGTTCTCCTAAATACGTTACCGACTATATCCATCGGATCCCCCCTGAATTCTTAGCTGCAGGCATGGTGGGAGCTACACAGGAACTGGGTGATGGTAAAGGACTATATATCGGTACAACCGGTTCATTGGAACACCCCGTATATTTGGACCCAGCTAACGCCAGTCAAGAAAACCGAAGTCCTAGTATGACCGTTACGGGTACGTTAGGTGGCGGTAAATCGGTCACTGCCAACCTACTCGGATATCAAAATGCCATTCTGGGAGGCAAAACGCTCATTTTTGACCCGAAAGGGGAGAGATCGAACTGGCCTGAAGATCTACCGGAGCTTGCCGGTCAAATCCAAGTGGCCACCCTATCCACAGAAAAAGAAGATATGGGGAAACTTGATCCATTCGTCATGCTTAACGATATTGAAGCGGCAAAAGAGGCAGCGGTTGAGATCCTGGCATATCTATCCTCTACGAAGACGAACTCCGTGGAGTATAGCTATATCTCCCAAGCTGTAAACATCGTAGCCAAAGAGCCTGATCCATATCTCGCAAAAACCATATCTGTCCTTTACGGAATGGGGGCTACCAAACCACAGGCTACCATTCTAGCTGAAATATTGGAGAGCTTCGAGACCCTTTCTTTTGCGAAATTGCTGTTTGGGACCGGAGGAGAATCCACCATCAAAATGGACTACTCCATTAACATTATTCAAATTCAAAACCTCAAGTTGCCCTCTCCAGAAAAAGCCCAAGAGAACTACTCTTTAGCAGAAAAAATGAGTGTGGCATTGATGTTTGCAATTGCCCGATTCACCCATAAGTTCATATATCACGATACCTCCATCTTCAAATTTGTCTTAATGGATGAAGCGTGGGCCTTGCTCGGAACCGAAGCGGGTAAAGCATTAGCGGATACCATTGTCCGTACCGGCCGAAGCCTCAATGGTGGTGCGGTGTTCATCACGCAAAATGCAACAGATGTGGCTGGCGATCTAGCGGGGAATATCGGCGTTAAGTTTGCCTTTCGTGACCAAGACAGCGACAAAATCAAAAATACGCTTGCCTACTTCGGCTTAGAAGCTACTCAGCAGAACATCGATATGATACGAAACCTTGAAAATGGCCAGTGTTTAATGCAGGACCTGTATGGGCGTATTGGTCTTGTTCACATTGATGTTGTATTCCAGCACTTGTTTGACTGCTTCGATACCCGTCCTCATGCCAAAGAGGAAGAACCAGCCCAGGAAGAAAACGCCCATGTGCTGCAGCGTTTCCAACATTATTATGATGAAGAGTACGGTGGGGAGGGGGTAGCCACTCCGGATGAACAAAAAGATAAAACGTAGCTTTACGTGTCTTCATCACCCGAAATGGCTCTCATTGGGAATGGCGATCATCATCCTGTTCACCAGCTTGCTAAACAGTGATGTGGTCATGGCAGATTCGTTGGATGAAATGATTCCACAAGATAGTCAATCCGAAGCCAATTATAACAAGTACGGTGTATCTCACTACTCTTTCCAAACCGTTGCGAAAGACCGTCATTTCTGGCAAGTCGGTGCGAAAGCACAGGATGGAATTGTCCGGGCATTTGATGCCATGTTATCCATGGTGTTCTTAGCCAACGTGATGATTGCTAAATTCACAAACTACGTCATCCGAGAAGCTTTCACCTTTAGCTTTATGGACGAACTCATTGATGCAATTGGGGACATGATTCAAAACATCACAGGTATAAAGAATGGCATGATTGCTTCGGGAAGCTTCTGGGACACCATGGGTGGGATGCTCGTTATGATCACGGTAGGATACATACTTTATCTGATGGCACGAGGCCGAGTCATTGATGGCTTCTCCCAAGCGGTCAGCTTTGTCTTAGCGCTATTAGTTTCCATCGCATTCTTTTCTCAAGCAGCAACGTTTCTGAAATTCTCGAATAGCCTGGTGACTTCTATAGGAGATTCCATTTATGTATCTCTTGCCAAAACCACGGGACTAAAAACGAATGCTCAGGATGGGGTTACTATCATTTCCGAACAGGTTTGGGAGGAACTCGTATTACGTCCATACACCATGCTTCAGTTTGATGACAGCAAAATCGGGGAGAAGGACCCTCAGCTTCTGGATAAAGTGCTCACGACTCCAGCATTTTCTGATGAACGTGAGGAAGCACTAAAAGAAGCCGTAACCAAGTATCCCAAAGTGGAACAGGAACGTTCGGCTTCGCAAGCTATTATCGTTCTGTTTAACTTGCTATTTTCCATCGTTATATTAGGTCTTTTCTCGTTTTGGGCCATATCCACCATATTTATGCGCCTTAAAACGCTGATTCATGCCGCCATTATGTCGATCACTCTACTAGCCTCGTTACTTCCTGGTAGAGAGGCAGGTATATCCGTCCTTCGAACTCAGTTCGTTAAACTGATGGGTGCACTCATGATGACGGCGATGACCATGATCTTCTTACATTTCTCATTAGTGTTTGGCCATTTGGTATACGAAATTGTTGCAGTGAAAAGCAACAAGGGCTGGTTCGCTGGCATGTTTATGGAGGCCATCGCCATCTTTATGGTATTTAAATACCGTTCTGAAATTAACGGTGTGTTTAGTAGAGCAGCTGGGGTTAATCCTCAGATGCCAAAAGCAAAATCGACGGTACTGGATAGTGTGCAACGGAACATTACCCGTTCGATCTATAACGGGGCCACAAACAAAGTAACAGGCATGTTTAAGCGTAGGGAACATGAGGGAGTGCCCCGATCCTTTAACCCAAGTGCCATTACCCGGGCAGACAACAACCTTAATGATGCAACCTCTGCCAGTATGATGCTGCGGTACCAACGTGAAAGACAAGCTGCAGAGGATGTTGCTGAAGAAAATGGTGAACCGGTTCAATACACGCCATACGTGAACAAAGTCAATGAGAACCTTCGACATGGTACCACGAACCCGTTCCGCGGGATGGACAAGGAATGGAAAGAGGAGAAAACACGGCTGAAGGAGATTAAAGACGATGGTGGGGATGTCAAACAAGCCATCTTGTCGCAAGGAGTTCGAGAAGATATGAACGATCAAGAGGTGGCAGCCACCGTATATGGTAATGAGAATGCCATTCGCAAGGCATCCACATTTATGGTTCAGCGTCCGCAACGTGCCGTGGATCAGATGCAAAAGGTGAAATCGCTCAATCGAAATCGCAAATTGCAAACGGCCGTCGATGATTTCTGTATGATCCAACTGTTTGATCGGTACAAAGTGGAATACAAACAAGCGGTAGATACCTCTAATATGACGGATCAACCAGTCCAACATACCAATTTTGTGAAAGAAATGAATGCTAGATTCAAAGAATCTGGCTTAAGCACGAATCAAAGGATCAACGATACGATGCTAGTCCGGTCTGGGAGGGTTTCTATTGCTTCGAAATTCGAAGGCATGGAAGAGTTCAAAGCCTACAAAATGCAGTTATTACAAGCGAATGAAGCATTCCGGAAAGTCAACGTGCCTCAAGAAGGCATTGTTGCTCCTGGACCACAAATACGTGTGACTGCTCCAGCCAATCCAAAGACCATTTTGAAGTCATTGCCACCTATGCCAAATAGTCAGATACAGACGACACCACAGAGGATGGAACAGAAGGCCGCCGTATTACTGAATGTAAAACGTTCAGTAGAGACACAGTTTGCCCCGAAGTCAATCCAGTTCAATAACCAGGAATTGAAAGCGAAGATGGATGACTCCGTAGGTAGGCTTAAAGCAGGCATGCGGCCAGAAGATGTGCAAATCAATGTCGACGCTGAAACCAACCAGCGCGTGGCCGTCCAGCTTAAAGGAAAGATCTCTACCGAAGTAACAGACGGACTCCAAGGTGAACTGAAGCATTTAAAAACAATGAAAAAGGCGAAAACGGCCCCAGTTAATGCAGAAGTAGAACAACTTTCACAACAAATTCGAAGAAAAGCTCAAGCAGCCCGCACACAATCTTTGAAGTCTAAGCCAACCGGAGACGAGAGCTAATTTGATGTTTAAGGGACGTGATTATCCTGACACCTGGTACTAACCCCTCGTCTGGCGCAGGCGAAATGCTTAAAGAGCAAATAAAGCAGCAAGTCAAAAACAGAGTCAATAAGAAAGCAAAGGAGCTCATCGGTAAAACCTTGCTTAAATCCCCCGTATTTTGGGGGATTATTCTCGGTGTTCTCGCATTCTTTTTAGTCTTTTATACGCTAGCGGCAGCCATTTCATCCGCTCAAGAGGTTGCTGAGGAAACTCAAATTTTTGAGGGCATTCTCCCACCAACCATATACGTACGAAACTTGGAACAATCCATTACCAGTGATTTTGGGAAGCGGATCCACCCGGTAACTGGAGTGGTGGAGTCATTCCATAAAGGAATCGATATCGGGATCCCGGTTGGTACTCCTGTAACCAACTCCTTCGATGGAATTGTGACTAAGGTGAGTTACCCCCGGAGCACGGATCCAGATTCCACACAGAATGCTGGCATCTATGTCACCGTGGAAAGTACCCAACCTGAAATTGGAATGAGTAGTCGCTACCTTCACCTCAGTAATGCATTAGTCACCACAGGACAATCTGTTCGAGCAGGCGACATTATTGGATTATCAGGTAACACCGGAAGATCCACCGGCCCTCACCTTCATTTTGAGATGATGCCGCAAGGGGAAGAGGCGATTGATCCAAAACCTTACGTGATGTTAATGTCCAAAGTAATGGAAACGGCGAGTATTGAAGCCTTTAATATCGCTAAGAAAATCAAGTGGACAAACGCGAACACAGGCGGTTCGGATTTTATGTCTAATCAGATGATGTACATCAGTAATGTGTATATGACGACTGCAGCACCAGAGTTTAGCGATCAAGCAACCACATACATTCGTGAACTCGTATCCGGTGGCACCAACGTTGTCGAGATTCTTGCCCCTGATGGGAGTACCATAGAACCCGAAGAATCTCCTCCAGTTCAATTACCTGCTGAGATTGGAGGGATGACCAACCCCTTCTTCATTTCTTACGCCGCTGCTGCTCAGGAAGAAGAACGGCGTAGTGGTGTGCCAGCTAGTATTACGCTTGCTCAAGCAGCCTTGGAATCGGGATACGGGAAAAGGGCCATATGCAATAATATGTTTGGCATAAAAACGAATAGTAGCTGGAAAGGGGCTACCTGTATGGCTACTACGCATGAGGAAATTGGTGGAGTCAGTGTACAGATTCAAGCAAAGTTTAGAGCATACAGTAGTCCGGCGGAGTCATTTGCCGATCATTCAAGTTTCCTCTTGAAGAATAGCCGATATAAAAAAGCGCTACAGATGGAGAATCCATTCGATTTTGCAAATGAACTGCAGCGTGCCGGCTATGCTACAGACAGTCAATACGCAAATAAATTGAAATCTATTATGATCAGTCAGAACCTGATTGCTTTAGACATGAACGGAGGAGTTAATCCAGTCACTGGGGAAGCTTATGTAAGTAATCCATTTGGGAGTGGGCCTAGCTCTGGTCTCGTAGACTCGATTACGATCACCTTTGGGGTAAGGCAGTACTATGGAACCCCCGCTACGCTAGGGAACTCGGACACACCCTTTAGAGATCCGGATAACGGTAATACTATTGTCAATTTGGAAAACTACAATCGGGTTGTAAACCTAGGATATGGGGATTTAAATCCTCCCCGAATCTATATGAAGGACATTCCGGAAGCGATTAGCGTCACGGTTAATTCCTCTGATAAAGATGCTTTACTCGTATCTAATGTCCAGTATATCAAGGGGAAATACTGATGAGCTCACAGACGTTTGATTTAAACCCTAATTTCTTAATTGATGAACTTTGAGTAGCTGTACTAGTAATTGAATTATAATTTATTTATGATTTAGTTATATTTCCATATGAAGAGTTAAAGCTTTGTCTCGAAACGAATATGAGTCCATCCATCAAACCAATAATGATCCATAACTTACCGCCTCAATCCCTTAAAGTAAAAAGCTATAATGGGGTAGAGGTGTTTTTATGTTTATCAGTCCTATGTTACTTGAAACAGCACCGGTACCGTTCAGCCACTCGGATTTCATCTTTGAACCAAAGGTAGATGGCCACCGGTTAATATACTCACAACAATCCGGAACTGTCCGGTTATATACGCGTCATCACAATGACTGTACCCGCCAGTACCCAGAACTGGTTTTACCGTTTGACTCTGATATTATCCTAGACGGTGAGGTTGCTTGCACGGATCAAAAGACGGGCTTAAACGACTTTGAGGCTGTAATGAGCCGCTTTAGTACGCGGCAACCTTCAAAGATCCAACAGCTCGCCAGGACACTACCAGTCACATTCGCTATATTCGATATCCTGCAGTACAAAAGTAAGGACCTACGTAACTTGCCACTCCTGGATCGAAAGGCTATCCTACACCGTCTCCTATTGCCATCCTCAAGTTTTGGGATTGTACCGCATATCGAAGGCGCTGGAGAGGATCTGTACACCCAGATAGAAGCTAGGGGGATGGAGGGGGTAGTTGGTAAGCATAAGGCCAGTCAGTACATCAGCAGGCGGTCCAGGGGATGGCAAAAGGTCATCAACTGGTCATATGCTGATGTATTCATTACTGGATACAAAAAGACTGAGTTCGGATGGCTTGTTGCAGCTCCTGATGTATCTGGGAAATTGAGGCCTGCAGGTGTGATTGAACATGGACCGACCTCGAAGCATAAACAGGCATTCCGTGGAGTTTGTAAGCAACTCGTAGTGGAAGAAGACAAGAATCATGTTTATTTACAGCCAAAGATACAGGCAAAGGTCAAGATGAGGAATTGGACAAAGTCCGGCTTGTTGAGAACCCCTGTGTTTTTAGATTTCATTTATTAAAAAAACGTAGGCCACGAGGTCTACGTTTTTCTTAAAAAATAGAAAAATTAATTGCTGCAGCATACAGCTCATGGAGAAGTAATTAGGTTAATTCAAGTGGTATATATAGATATGCTTTTAAACCTAAACTTAATTATCATCTAGCTATGCACTGTTAGCTGAAAATCAATTTACATATTTGCTTTAAACATGTGTGCCAGAAAGCGCCTTGAACTGTGCTGAGCACACGGACTATGACTCCTTAAGGTTGTCGAGGAAACCGATACTCTTAGATTAAAAGTTCTCTTTTCTGAGCATATCTCCTGACACGGACATCATTCCATTCTCCAAATGCAACAAATAAACTAAATCGTTTAATATTATAAACCAATTAGTATATTTATTGCATTTCTTATGTTTATCTAAGTCACTTTGACAACAAAAGGCTTATAACTTTAGGTAAACGATATATATATAGGCTCAACTATATCCTATAAAAGCCGCTTAATAGGAAGCGGTATTTTGCTATTCAACAAATGGACAGGTTAGTTTAATGACAAGGAATTAAACACCTCATATAGAATACTTTATCTCTAAAAGGGAGGGGAACACATTGCATAATAGTATGAATATGAGACAATTTATTGATATGACAGTTAAAGAACAATGTTCAGTAGTATTTAAAGTTAATAATCAAGATGAATTTTTCCGTGGTGTTTCTAAAGAATTAAATGAGGGCTCCCTATTTGTTCAAGCAGAAGAAGGCATAAACTTTAAATTTGAAATGGATGACATCATTGAGATTTATGCTGTCAAATCTTCGTCTCCAGGACATATTGGGATACAATCCCCCAGTTTGATGAGAGGTAGCAAAGATGACCTTGGAAACCTTGTACTCCTATTTGAAGGTTTAAATGACGATGTAAAGAAGCAAATTATCTTTTCTTTATCCAAAGTGCTGGGTAAGCAAGTGATCATTTCGAAAATGGATATGACTTCATACAATTCATCTGAAATTGAAATGATTGCTAACACAATAAATGGATATATACTCACTATTAGAACACAGGATATTTTTCGTTCGAAAATTTCTAAATCATACAACAATATGGATTTACCTCTAAAGACTTATTTGGTGCAGGGTTAGATCATTAATCAACTAACGGGAAACGATTGTTCAAGAACAAGTTAAATTCTACTGTCGCGTATAAGGAAAAATATAGGTCAGTTGTGGATGTATTTTATTATTATTTAGATAGTGAGGTATTAATATGAACTCCGAGTATAAGAAGCCTAAATTGCTGCAACAACTTATGGAATGGGAAAGATCATTTGCACATGAGGTTGAATATCTCGAAGAACCATCAGGTCTTTTTCTCGGGTTAGACTACAGTCAAGATGGTTACTTTTGTACTCCAGTAGACAGCATTCCATTTGCTAGAACGGGTGGGGATGGAATACACTTCGCACTCCTAACCGATTTTGGAGGGGTTAAAGATTTAGAGGAAGCTGTAGTCATTAGAGTGTCTCCTATGGATACCGAACGCGTTCGAATAATTGCAAATAATATCAATGATTTTTTTGCACTACACTTTTACAATGAATCGTTAGCATGGAACGAATTCCAGAGCGAGGATCAATATTTAGATCACCTGAAGGAAGAGCAGACAATGGATAGAAATTCTGAATGGTTTGATTATGATCGGTGGAAATTTGAAAAAGGAAAAGTATTAAATGAAGTGAAGAATAAGTTCAATATTCTACCTATAGAACAGCCTTTTTCTTATATCAAAAATCTTCGCTTTGAAAGGTCATTTCAGGTAAGTGTAAATACTCTTGATTCAATAGGTATCAAACAATTCATGCCACGAGCATCAAATGAAACTATAGAATTATTAGCCCTCGTTCGGCATCTTCAATACACTTTCTCTGGTGATAAGGAGTTAATTGACGAAATTGCTAAGGATCTACGCATATTAGGTTATCATCATGAGACTGACTCACTAATTTCTCGTCTATTAATTTAAGCAAGAATATTGACTTTTTACGTACAATCTTATAGGCATCTGTTGATGAACAACCTTATGAGTCGCTAAATCACTTTGAGATGTAGTCTTTTGGTTTTCACTTATTAGCTCCGTTTATGTCATATTTATTTCGTTTGATAAGAGAGTGAAATCCATTTTTTATTCGAAATAGAAGGGTTATTTTCATGTTCACAGTTAAAGTTGGAATAGATCAAAATCGAAATAAACTATGCTTGAATTTATAGCTTCACATGAGGAGATGTCAGGGGAATACGAAAAGAGAGTCCTGGCAGGTTTACGATGGATGATACATAAAATGGGACTTCAGAAACATCTATCCTCTGAAGTGCAGAGCATCTTTAACCATGATCATTCAAGGATTTATTAATGAATGTACGAAGAATTTCAAAGAAAATTGGATTGAACAGTGGTTTCGCAGTGGCTATAATTACAGTTTTGGATCTATTTAAAATTTTGAATTTAGAATTTCCAACTCCAAAAAGGACTAACAAGTCGTTAAACTAGCGGGAAACATGTGCCTTAACGCGCTTTAACTTTGCTGTGCACAGAGACTAAGGACGTTACGGTTCGGGATGTTACAATGCACAACCTATCGCCCTGTTATTAAGCTATATGTCATATGTAGATACCTTTCCCGCTTCCATCTCTTGTCAAAAGGGCTACGTCAGTAGCTCTTTAGGAACTCAGCACTTGTTCAAGCTCTCGGTGCCATGTCACGTTGAACCCCAGCCTCTTTTGTTCCATCTGTGGAACCATCACCAGTATTGATGATCTCAAATAAATTCTTGGGACAAATTTACGACTCAAAAGCCGCCAAGCACTCGAGAAGAATAAACCTACAAGTATATTTAAGAACAGAAGAAGCCCGAAGTGTACATTAAAAACTCTTCTTATTGCGTATTTCTCCTACACCGGACATCATATCTCTCTCCAAATATAATAAATATACCAATTCGTTTAATACGAAAAACCAATTAGTCTATTTATTATATTTCTTATATTTTTCAAAGTCACTTTTACAACAAAAGGCTTACAACTGCAGGAAAAAAATATCTAGGCTCAAATAGTACTAAGAAATAAGTTAATACACTTCTTAGAGGGAGATTTGCTATTCAACTAACGGGCAAGACTCGAATATCAATCACTGTGTGACACATAGTAATAGAAGAACACAAAGCGGTCAAAAGTGATTTCGTTGTATAATGCACACATAAACGTTAACAAGTTTTAATTCGATTTTTTGAGGGTGATTTTATCAAAATTTCCATCGAAGTAATAAACCGGACAGAAGAAGAGGAGATCCGCATCAGATGTCACCAGGTAGACGATGAAATACATGAGCTCGTAAATAAAATAAAAACCGAAACATTCATTATACTGGGTTATCAGGAGGGGAATATCAGCCGTATCAAAATGAGTGATATTTACTACTTTGAAGCTGTTGATGGAAAAGTGTTTGCGTATTGCAAGAACAGCGTTTATGAAGTTAAACAAAAACTTTATGAACTAGAGGAACTTTGTAAAGAGAAATATTGCTTTCGCTCTTCTAAATCCACCATTCTAAATATAGCTAAGATTTCCAGTATTCATCCAACGATCAGCGGCCGTTTCCAAGCATTATTGGATAACGGGGAGAAGGTAGTCATTTCACGGCAGTATGTACCAATGCTTAAACACATACTTGGATTATAGAAGGAGGCATATATGAAGTATTCCGGGCTTATTAAAGAAATACTTAGAGATTTCTTACTTATATTCGCCTCCATCATGATAATCATCACTACTTTGCGGCAAATCTATGCTCCTGATGCAGGGTTCGAATTAAAAATGATTTTTATAATTATGGCTTTCTCATTTTTAGGTGCTTTGACCGGAATCATTTTATATACGCCGCATGCGATTAGCGAGAGTAAAATGCGCTTCCGAGTGTTTTTGCATTTCTTTATTCTAGAAACCCTATTAATTTCTGTGGCTGTCCTATTAAATCTTGTAAACGGCACCTTTAGCATACTCTTATTGGCTGTGGAAATAGCCGCCGTATACGGAATCGTTCGCCTACTGACATATATGAATGACAAGAAGGAAGCTCAAAAGATCAACGAAAGACTGAGAACATTCAAAAAAGAGGTATAGAGACACAAACTGCTCCCAAATAAAGTTGTATTCACAGCGTAAGTACACATAATTGCGTTGTTTTTTTACAACTTATTGGCTCTCAGCTACAGCTTATCGTTTGTGCATATACACCTCCTCTTCCATTTATTATGATGAACTCATAAAAAGTTGGAGGAGGAGCAGAACAGTCTTATGGAGATTTTAATACTTGTTGTTACATTGGTCGTCGAGCTGGCTTTAGCCGTTTATTCCATTGTAACTAAGCAAAGCAGGCACAAGTTAAAGAGTTGGTCCAGGATCGCAATGTTTATAGGATTCATCATGCTGAGCTTGGGGAAAGTTGTCATATGGGAATACACTTGGGTGCTGTTTGCAGGCCTGCTCTTTTTATTAGCGTTCAAGGGAATGGTTGTGCTCCTGCGTGAACAAACACGTACTCCGAGTTATAAAGCTTTTTCTACGATATTGAAATTCCTATCCTTAGCACTGACCATAGTCGTTACCCTTGTTCCTGTTTTACTTTTTCCACAGTTTAGACTACCGCAAGTTACAGGTCCTTATGAAGTGGCGACCGCAACTTACAGTTACGTGGACCAGAATCGTATCGAAGAATTTACGGATCAGAAAGAACATCGGCTTGTTAACGTGGAATTTTGGTTTCCCGAACAGGCACACGGAACCTATCCTTTGCTTATGTTCTCCCATGGAGCATTCGGGATTAAAGCAAGCAATACTTCTACCTTTACTGAACTTGCAAGCCACGGTTATGTCGTCGTTTCAATAGATCATCCCTACCATTCTTTTTATACCGTTAATGAGGATGGGAAGGTTACAACAATTAATCCCGAGTACATGCAAGAAGTCAACAATGCAAATAAAGGGGTTTATTCGCTTGGTGAGTATTTCGAGCTTACTCAAAAATGGATGAAACTGCGAACGGATGATATGAATTTTGTCATGAATACGATCCTGGAACAAGCCGAGCAAAAAAAAGACTTGGTATATAATCGCATCGATACAAAGAAAATAGGAGTGTTCGGTCATTCTATGGGAGGCGCGGCAAGCGTAGCACTCAGCAGGAAGCGCGATGATATTGATGCGGTAGTAAATCTCGATGCCCCGTTCTTTAGCGAGCTTGAGTTCAATAAAGAACCGAATGAATTAACTGCAAAATCCGAAGCTTTCACCACTCCGCTTCTTAACGTTTATTCAGATGATGTGTGGATACAGCTCGAGAGCAGTTCTTCGTATATTGCGAATAGTTTTTCGAATGAAAATTTTAAAGACGCATACAACGTTCATTTCAAAGGTGCAAAACATTTAAGTTTAACTGATCTACCTTTATTCTCACCTGTATTGGCAAACCTCTTGCAGGGAGGCAGAAAGGTAAATATTGATAAATACTATGTGATTGAAACTCAAAATGAACTTGTACTTCGATTTTTTGACTATGCTCTAAAGAATAAAGGTCAGTTTGCTCCGCAAGCAACGTATTGAGTATCTGTTCTATAGTTAGGACTATAGGGAGCTTGTACTCTTGTTCCGTTTGAACTAACAGGAAACTATAGCTCAGAAAGCAGCTGATCAATGTGATCGGCTGCCTTTATTTCAACTCATAGGCAGGATATTCAAAATCCAGAAAAACGCAAAGGTGTGGAACCAGTGCTTTGCTTGTTCAACTAATGGTCAAGCTCTTTGGTTTAAGGACTCTTTATACTAAGGCATGGAAAGGAGTTTACAGGTGGACGTAATCAATATAATACCGCAAGTTGGTATCGGCCCTTTTCGTTTGGGGATGAGCAAAGAAGAAGTGGAAAGAACTTTTCGTAATCTGGACCATTGGAGAGATGATGATGGTAACTCCAATAATCCTAGCTATATCGAGATACTGTTTATGCGCGAAAATTTCGAATTCGATGCTAATGACCGAGTGAAGTTCATTCAATTGATGAATCCTCACTATTACTTGAGTGATTTCTGCATTCCCTGTCTTTTTCAAGGTGTGGATGTCTTTACAACCAAGGCAGAGGTTTTGATTGAGTCGCTTAGAAGAACGTACCCAATGCTCGGAGATGATGATCCCAGAACGGGATTTTCTTTTGTGATTCAAGAACTTGAGATGAGTTTCTGTCGAGAAGGCATTATGAATGATGATCTTATGAAAGATATGTTGTTTTTGCAAATGAGCGAAGAGAACCAGGAGATTGAGAAGAGGTATTTCTACTTTACTACCGTTTCGATTGGGACATCGGGTTATTTCGATTTTATGGAAAACGATATAACAGAATCAAAAAGTTAAGTAGATGCAAACTAACATATTTGGAGGTGAACCATTATGTGGAAAAATTACTTTCAGGGAATGTCAGCGGAGTGCACGTTCAACACACCCACAACAAAAGATGAAATTGACAAGGTAGAGAGCTTGCTCAATGCGACCCTCCCCCAGGAACTGAGAGAAATCATGTTAGAGACCAATGGGGTAAAGGGGAGCTATGATCTTGGACTAATTTGGCCATTGGACCGCATTATTAATGAAAACAGACATTATAGAGATGGTTTTTTAGAAGAGTATTATATGCCATTTGAAAACCTAGTCTTCTTTGCAGAGGGTGGTATTGGTGATTTGTTCGCGTTTCCAGTAGCCCAAGATGGAGTTTGCAGAGATGACGTGTTTGTATGGAATCATGAAAATGATAGCCGAATGTGGGTGGCACCTTCAGTCACTAAATACGTGGAATGGTGGTTAAATGGGATCATACAGATTTAGCTTTATGGATCGTAGCAGAAACTCTGGCGTAGGCCTTTGAAGATATTAAAAAACTCCAAGCTATATCTAACTTTCCAGTATCTACTCTTGTTATATTAAGTAGATCTAAAGAAAGGATGATCAGTACTGTCAACTCTATAGTTAGAGAATTTAACATCGAAAAGGAGTGAATCTCGATCTATGAAGGTAAAAAAAACAGTACCGTTTGTACTTGCTGGGATTATTACTGTGAGTGTTTTAGCAGGGGCTACTCTAAGTATTTATGCTAGTAACAACGATGATGATGAAGGTAAAACATATGCCCTGCCGAGTCCTGCTCCTCATAAAGAATTAAATACTGAAAAGGAAATGGAGATCACTGATGTTAATAATCCAAACAATCCTTACTTTCATCCTCCAGTAGAATTATCAGAAGAGGACATCAAGAGAGGTCAAGAAAAAGTCGACACTATAGTTAATCCTTATGGAACTTTTATCAAGGTAGACAAGAAGGACTCCTCTATCTCCGAAAAGGAAACTGTACTTAGAAGATGTCACCGCTGATACCAAACAGATTCTTCATTACGGCAATTACTTTGTGAAAAGCGATTCCTAGAATAGAAAGAAAAATAATCTTACCCATGCATTAGAAATATGTTTGATGGGAATGACGAAGTCTCATTAAGCTAACGGGAATTTTAATTCAAAAACAGTAAGGGCAACTGGACGATTGGTTGCTGCTCCTTTTTCTTTAAGCTAACGGGCAGGTTAATTGAACAAGTACATATTATAATTCTGGATATTCAAATGTTAATGACTGTTCGTTTACATTCCTGTCTGGATGCCTTGCTGGAAGCGGACTATATGACGTGTTTGAACTGGTTAGCATTACGGATTACCTACAGAGGCTAAGGGAAATTGGTGTGAACTTAATATATATTGAGAATGGACGCTTATAGAAAGATTCTTTTAAAGTGTTTCTCAACAGTAGCTCATCCTGATAAGACACACCGCTTTAGTACGAACCTTGGATATAATGGAGAATACGACAGGGAAATGTAAATCCCCATGGAAAGGGAATGGAAAGCAACGAAATGAATGATAACAAACATCCTGTTCAAGATTTTCGATTTATTCTAACCTTGCTTATGGTTACATTATGTTGTTTAGGCGTTGCGATGTATTTACGTCTCAAATCAGATACGAATATGTATCAATTTTTAACCTGGGATATATTCCTGGCTTGGGTACCATATATCATTTCATCATGCATTAGATATACATTCAATAAGAAAGTAACGAAATTAAGCTTGATCTGGATAGTGCCGATGAGTGCGGGTTGGCTTTTTTTCCTGCCCAATTCGGCCTACCTTTTCACTGAAATCCTACATTCATTCAGATATTTCGATAATCAAGGAGAAGCCCAATTCTGGATCAATATTGATTTTTGGTATAGCCTCACCTTAACATTCGCCGTAGCCATACTAGGCTTACTTCTCTCGACGTGCTCGATCATTCAAATACATGATGTATTAAACAAATTGTTCAGTAAGTACATTAACATGATGGTTGTAGGCGTTATTTTACTGTTGAGTAGTTTGGGCGTATACATTGGGAGATTTAACCGATGGAATTCATGGGATGTATTGTCCAAGCCTTGGGAAATTGTTATGGATATAGTGAATGATTTCATTGCAAGGAACGACATTGTAATTGAATTTGTGGCCATTGTATTTGTAATTCAAATATTTGCATACGTTATTGTATCCTTATTGACTGCAAGGTCTAGTAAAGAATGAAAATTGCTCGTTATTTAATCTAACGGGCAGGTTAGTTTCAATACATGGATTGATTTGATGGAGTAAGCTCAAGGATGAGACATGAGTCAGTGTTTGCCAACAAAGGTAAGGAGAACGATTAAAGGCATATAAGGGAGTGAACGATATTGAATGTACAGCATCCCTATTTACGACAAATTCAACTCAAGAGGCAACAAGTACCCACTTATACTCGTTACCCCTTTGATTTGGCGGTCATTCGAAACTTAAATACTCTTGATTTCCACCCTAAGGTAACCTACATCGTAGGTGAAAATGGGATGGGCAAATCAACACTGATGGAGTCCATTGCTGTCGCATGGGGATTTAACCCAGAAGGTGGGACGATCAACTTTTCCTTCTCAACTCAGGCTACTCACTCGAGCTTATATGAGTATATACAATTGATTAGAGGTCCGCGACGTCCGAGAGATGGTTTCTTCTTCCGGGCAGAAAGTTATTATAATCTAGCCACGACGATCGACGAATTGGACAATCAACCTTCATCCGCTCGCCCGATTATAGAATCGTACGGTGGCAAGTCCTTGCATGAGCAATCGCACGGAGAGTCGTTCTTTTCCACTTTCATTCATCGGTTCGGAGAAAATGGACTATATATACTGGATGAGCCTGAGGCTGCATTGTCTCCTCTTCGCCAAATGGCGATGCTGACACGAATCCATGAACTTGTTTTGCAAAACTCTCAATTTATTATTGCGACCCACTCCCCAATCCTTATGGCATATCCAGATTCGATTATTTACAATCTAAAGCCGGATGGCATTGAGGTCCAAGTATTGGAAGAAACCGACCATTTTATGATTATGAAAGAGTTTGTGAATAATAAGAATAGGATGCTCAGAGAGTTATTCGAAGAAGCTCAAGATTAAATCCTTTGCTACTCCATGGAACCCCAAATCTCAAGAGAGATCGTTCTAAACGAAGCGCTCTATTGTCAAGATGAAAGCTCAATAATACAAAGATAGCAGCTGTTCAAGATGATCGGCTGCTTTTGTTCAACTAACGGGCAGAACCCCACATTTTCAAAGTGATGATGAATTCGTCAAAAGCCAATTCATTTAACGAGAATGATTTAAACGAGTGTTCTTAAGAGTGAGTATACATCTCTCTTCATGAAAGGGGCAAAACGATGGAGCGATATAAGAACTCGTCTGGAAAGATGCTAATCCATGATTCATATAATAAGCTGTTACACGCGTGGGAAACGGATTTCGAAGAAAGAAATATCGAAACGACGTATGGATTAACACATATCATTATTGCCGGTGACCGTTCAAATCCTCCGCTGATGCTTTTTCATGGAACTGCAGATAACTCGGCCATGATGTAGATTTATAATATGAAGGACTTGTCTAAGGAGTTTTATGTCATCGCAGTAGATGCTATAGGTGGATCTGGGAAAAGCGAACCGAATAATGAATATTGGAGATCATTCAATCAAATAACCTGGATTAATGATATTGTAACAGCTTTGG
This sequence comes from Paenibacillus sp. FSL K6-2862, assembly GCF_038005125.1. Taxonomy (NCBI): domain Bacteria; kingdom Bacillati; phylum Bacillota; class Bacilli; order Caryophanales; family Paenibacillaceae; genus Paenibacillus; species Paenibacillus sp. FSL K6-2862. The sequence goes on along the minus strand of NZ_JBBOSN010000002.1, from coordinate 81,135 downwards.
ACATACAAAACTTCAACATTTGCGGGGTTTCATATGGTGCATATTTAGCTTATTACTACACATTGAAAAGACTTGATAAGGTGAATAAGGCAGTCTGCCTAGCAGGTAGAATCCCAAGCAATTCATTTGAAGTGATGCTAAAAATGATGACAGCCTTTTTGCCAGAGGCTCTATTTCCATCTGAAAAAAATTGTACAAAACTACTGAATAAATTGAGCGGGCCTCATCGTTCTACATTTCATAACAACGAGCTCCTAATGAAACATTGGTACTATCTGCTGAAGTACTTTAATAACAGATCGATGATGCAACACAAAATTAAAATACATACGGATGAGGAGATAGCTGAGTTGAGAAACAAGGTGCTGTTCCTGATCGGTCAATACGATAGATTGTCGAACTATCCGAAAGCCATAAGGAGACTTAAAGACAACCAGATGAACTACAAAATCATCCCTGATGCAGGCCATGCGATTAATCATGAGCAGGCTGATCTGATCAATATGGAGGTTATTCACTTTTTACATTGAATGAGCTACAGCCGGACAGAGGGATCAAAAGATTATATTCTTCTTTGAGGTATAATTCTTATTTAATTAACGATGCGAATTACTTTAAGGGTGGGGAAAAGGTATATGGACTATTATCTCGTAGTATTATTTTGTTTTGCTATTACACTTCATAATATCGAAGAGGCAATTTGGTTGCCTAAATGGTCACAGCAATCCTCAAGGTTTCAAAAGCCGGTAACTTCAAGTGAGTTTCATTTTGCTGTTATTCTTATAACTATTCTGGCTTATTTATCTGCATTTTGTTTTTTAGTTATGCCAGAATCAGATTTTGCGAAGTGGATTTTTATAGGATTTTTAGGTTCTATGATTATTAATGCTATTTTTCCACACCTTATTGCGAACGTATTTTTGAAAAAGTATGCACCTGGACTTCTAACTGGTTTAGTACTTAACCTTCCAATAAATTCATTCATTATTTATCGAATGTTATCAGATAATTTAATTGTTTGGAAAGAATTAATCATATCAACATTTATAGTAGGAATTATTTTATTGGCACTAATTCCTTTTTTATTTAAAATTGGTGGCAAAATAGCTCGGCTGCCTTCGTTCAAGTAACGGGCAGAGTAAAGTAAAACAGGGAACCCTGTGGAGTGAAGAATAAAGAATGAACAACACTTTTTAATCTGGAGGTGCCCGTTTGATTAATTGTCCATATTGCAATATTGCCGATGACTTCAGCCATGAAGTCTTCATTAGCAATGAAAAATGCATATATACTTTGCTAAAAGAACAAGAAATAAAGGGTGCTGGTATCATAGTACCAAAAAAATACATAGAGAATATGATACCGTATTTGAAGCCTTAACCAAATAAGACTTAAAAAATCTTACGATAAAGCAAGGTTGGGCAAATTTTAACTGGAGCTTAGAGTTTTCTGATAAGAATAAGCACGTCATAAAACTAATGGTACAAGGATCTCCTGAAATCCAGGGGCTGATCTCCTTCGAAAAATCTGAAGGATATGTCAGCATTTCCTTGGTAGAGAGTGCCCCATGGAATATTGGTAATGAAAAACAGTTTATAGGGGTGGGGGCTCACTTGTTTGCTATCGCCTGTAAATACAGTTTCGATCAAGGATTTGATGGTGTCGTTGCGTTCACAGCGAAAACCAAACTTCTTAAACATTATCAGGAAACGTTAGGCGCTGTAGTTATCGGGGGCCATCTTATGGCAATTGAAACTCCACAGGCTCATGTACTGGTAAGCAAATACTTTGAATGAGGTAGGTGCACATCATGAACAAGATAGATAAATACATTGAGGCTTTTGAAGAGGCCGGAAACATTGGAAACGGTGCATTTGTCGTTCCTCCTCAAAACGACCTCGACAAACAAGAACGTGACCGTCTGGTGAAGGAGTACCTTCAAAATAAGAAGGAAAAGGCTTCTCAAAAAGGTTAACCCTAGCAAGACATTATTCCCTCAGGAAATTTAAATATAAAACTTAGGCCTAGCATATTATTGCTAAGCCTTTTCTATTTGGATGGTAAGAGGTTCGCGTAAGAATCCGGTACAGTCCTACACCATAAATAATCAAAACGAGACGATTGCGATCGTAGACGATTGATACTCAAAGCTGCCGTAAATGAAGGCGGTGCGCATCAAGTTACATCGACGGCCCCGAGGGATGATTAATTCGACGACGATTTCTATATCCGTTTGCACCGCGGTACTCCTAAAAAAGATGAATCAAATAATTAATCATTAAGCTAATGGGGAACAATAGCTGATACATCTAATAAAGCAGCTGATCCCTCTGATCGGCTGCTTTTGTTCAATTAACGGGCAGGATAGTTTAATACTACGTCATGAAGATGTCATAATAACAGCCGCTAGTAGAATGGCTTGTGGGAGAACCCTCTTGAATCGGTACAATCGTTTTTGCAGAAGTGCAGCAATTTCCTGACTGCTCCTTGGTATTAAGCTAACGTGGAAAAAAAATTCACCAAAACTAGAGGGAGGCCGCAGATCATAATACTCTGCTGCCTATATTCAACTATCGACAAGTTAGTTGAATAACAGGAAATTTAGGTTGTAGTGTATTTGAAATTATCTACAACATCAGAAGGTGATCAGTTTGATAATGAATCCAGAAAAAGATTAAGTTTTGCCACTTACGTTTTACTTCAAGTCGAGTTTTATGCTCTCAAACTGACTAACGACCTCATGGAGTAAAAAGGAATTAGCGTCATTTTTATTCTAATGATATAATTCAACGCCTATAAAATCATTTGGAGGTTATTAATAAATAATGAAAAAAATCATTGTTGCTATAGGTATTGCTGTTTTTGTTATAGCAATTCTCTACACTATAATATCTACAAATAACTACCGACAAGTAGTGTCTTTAAATGAGCAGATGAAGGATCATATGTATTCCTCGTATATTCAAAATATGAAGGAGCTGAAAGATGAGTTAGGACAAGGGATTAGCAATGGAGAGTTTGGTGAGCAGGACATCGTCAACTTAAATAAGACGAGAACGAGAATCGATGATTATTTTTATGCTTACCAAGTGTCGCTATTTCCATTAAAAGAGGATAAATCCGAGGAGTTCCAAAAGATAAGAGATATATATGCTCGATTTAATGAAGTGCTTCCTAAAACAATTACTAGTCAGGATCTCGTTGAACTAAATAACTCTTATAAAAATATTCGCGAAATTATCGATGAAGCGGTACAAGAGTAACATCTTACTCAGAGAAGTAAAGACCCGAATTAAAGTGAAGATGCATCGTTGCTTCCACAGAAAAATCAAATCCTGCACCATTTCCAAAACAGCGTTAGGGAGATACTTTGCTTCCTAGTTAGTTAAAACCGAGATTGTCCCCCTGCCACGAAGCGAAAACAAAATCGGGGTCGATCTGGGACTCAAAGACTTTGCCATTCCATCGACGGGTGACGTGATTACCCATCCTAAACACCTTCGTCGTTCGGAAAAACGTTTAGCTTGGCTACAAGGAGAACCGTCCAGGAAACAGAAAGGTAGCCGAAATCGGGACAAAGCACGCATAAAAGTTGCTCGACTTCACAAGAAAATAGCAAACCAGCAAAAGGACTTTTTCCACAACGTGTCGACCTGGATGATTCGCAGTAACCAAGTGATCGTCATGGAGGACCTGCGTGTGAAGAATATGATGAAAAATTAGAAGCTGGCGAAAGCCATATCTGAAGTCTCGTGGAGCATGTTTCGCTCGATGCTCGAATACAAAGCCGCTTGGTATGGGTGAACGCTGATTATTGCACCGAAGAACTATGCCAGCAGTCAGCTATGTTCATGCTGTGGTTACAAAAATGTGCAGGTAAAAAGTCTGGCTTTGCGCGAATGGAAGTGCCCATCCTGTCAGACAGTACATGATCGGAATCAGAATGAGGCCCTCAATCTACTGCAACTCGCCAACTAAATGACATACATGGGGTGAGGAACTCGCCCGTAAGCTTGGGTAAACTTGGGGCATTTGCTCTATTGACCAAGAAGCCCCCCACATCTTTGGGATGGGGGGAGTTCACTTAAGGATTCACTCCTATAGCAACAGGATCAGTTCCTACGGGTACAGTAGAGACAACTGTGTTGGTAATTCCGTTAATGACTGAAACGTTATTGCTTGACCCTGTTACGTAAACTGCGTTTGTTAAAGGATTCACAGCGATGCCTCTTGGTGGTGAACCTACTGGCACAGTAGCGACCACCGTATTTGTGATTCCGTTAATGACCGTAACGTTACTGCTAACCAAGTTTGTCACGTAAATTTGGTTCGTATTAGGATTCACATCTATGCCTTCTGGAATAGACCCTACTGGCACAGTAGCTACAACTGTATTTGTAATTCCGTTAATGACCGAGACGTTATTGCTGCCGCGGTTTGCTACGTAAATCGCATTTGTTAAAGGGTTTACCGCTACATAAAATGGTTGAACTCCTACGGGTACAGTAGCCACGACTGTATTGGTGATCCCGTTAATGACTGAGACATTGTCACTGTTTGTATTTGATACGTAAATTCGGTTTGTGATTGGATTCACAGTAAGGTACTGAGGGGTAACTCCTACTGAAACTGTAGCGATGATACTGTTAGTAAATCCGTCAATGACGGAGATGTTATTACTACTTGCATTAACATTATAAATTCGATTGGTGACTGTATTTATATCCACACCGAATGGACTTCCTCCTACCAGGATTGAGGCAATTACTGTGTTCGTAGCCCCGTCAATAATAAAAACGGTATTACTGGTCTGACTCGTTACGTAAATTCGATTCGTAATTGGGTTTACACCAACACCTTGCAGTTGTGGTCCTACTGGAACAGTAGCAATAACCGTACTGGTAAATCCGTCGATGACGGAGACATCACTACTAAGACGATTGGCAACATAAATCCGGTTAACGGCGGTTGGAATAGCAGGACCCGTTGCGCCAGTTACACCCTGAGGTCCCTGGGCTCCCGTGGCACCAGTTTCTCCTTGGAGTCCTTGTGGCCCCTGCGTTCCTGTGGCACCAGTTTCTCCTTGGAGTCCTTGTGGCCCCTGCGTTCATGTGGCACCAGTTGCACCTTGGAGTCCTTGTGGTCCCTGTGCTCCTGTGGCACCAGTTTCTCCTTGGAGTCCTTGTGGTCCCTGCGCTCCTGTGGCACCAGTTTCTCCTAGAAGTCCTTGTGGTCCCTGTGCTCCAGTGGTACCCGTTGCACCTTGGAGTCCTTGAGGTCCCTGTGCTCCAGTAGCACCGGTTACTCCCTGAGGTCCTTGAGGCCCTATTTCAGTACCTAAAAGCTCATCTGATACAATTCGATGAGCAGCTACAACTGTCCCAGAAGAACTTTTACCCCATAAGGAAACTTGGGTTTCTCCTTCTGCTACTCCACCTGTGGTAAAAACGAATTCAAAAGCGTTGTAATTTGCAGTAAAGTCTCTGGTTAAAACCACATTTGGTTCTATTAGCACTAATTCTTGTACGTATAGGGTTCTGGTACCGTTTAAATAAAACCCTTCAATTAGTATGGTCGAGGAGCTTGCAACATTTCGGTTATCAATTTTGATTGTGACAAATTGAGTGGGTCTTATACCACTTACAGGATTGTTAGCGATGGGGCCGGTTGACAATACAGCCATTGGGGTAATCACTCCGATCCAGTTGATTGTATAGGGTTCCAGTTGATCCAAAATTACTAGGACCTCTTTTGTAATGTATTAATGAATCGCCTTATATGCTTGTTTGTTTAACCCGTTATGCAAATCAATTATCTTATTACTTATTTATCTGCTAAACAAATTGGGCATGCAAACTTAATGCTCTTACCCTCGAAATATCCATCACTTCAGTTTATAAAGAGGAAGTAAGTTTGAGGCTTACCGTAGTGTTTGATAAAAAGTTCTGTGTTCTGGATTAGTGTGGTTGAGCGGGAAGAGCAGGGGAATTTAAAAACTTGTCGTCATATTAGTGGTAACGAACCAAAGGATCCTAGGAACTCCAAAGAAAAATGAATAAATGTGTAAAAATATCAAATAAATGAACGGAAATATCAACTCAGAGTTCATAATACTAGGAGAAACTAGGGGCAAGTAGACAAATAAGAAACTAGTACCTCGAAGGAAGCACGTATATAAAAAGTGCTTCCTTTTTTCTTAATCTAATTTTTTCATTGTGAGCGAGGCAGACGTCTTTATTATAAGGGGAAATAGATTTGAGTTTGATAGATCAAAATTAGAGGACGTAGGTTAGAGATACATGAAAATTCACCGCGATGATTTCTTAATTTGGTTTTGTAGTTAGCTTTTTTCTTCCTGTAATCCTTGCACAGAACGCGTATCTTGAACATCTTTGTTGGCACGTTTTTTACTCTTTCGACTACGCTCTAATAATTTGGGCTCATAGTACGCACGCATAACAATTTCATGAATTTTGATGTACCTTCCCGTGCTTTTTATCAAACCCATCTCTTCAAACACTTTTAATTTTCCTAGATGGCGATCTTGTTTAATGGTTCCTGGACGCAATCCCCACTTCGGCTCCGCTTCATTGGTAACCATGACCTTGTCCATTGCAGACATACAATTTGTACACAGGGTCATATGAATAGGTCGGGTTCTGTTATATTGATAGTTTAATTGGACCGGCTCCTCGGACTCTTTAATCCAATTATTGCACTCTGTACATTGCTTTTCTGTCTTTAAGAAGGTAAACCGTTCGAGCCTAAAACGTAAATCATTCAACTGATGATTTAATAAGCTCTGTACAATATAATTAATTTCTGAGGGGAGATTTTCACTGATTTTTTTATAATCCTCAATAGTTCCTTCAAGATCATTCATCTTTTTGCGCATATCTTCTACGATGGACATATTCTAATCCTCCAAAACACTAATAATAGACTAATTCGAACTTTATTATATACTAATTCGCATATATATTTAATACGGACGCTTAAATATATTCCTGGAGGGGGAAAAGTTATTAAATTAATCGTTTAGAACCGTATATTGAACCGTATTTTCCGAAAAAGGCTACTTTATCTTCCTACAGGGTAGGGATCTCAATCAATGTGTTTCTAACACGATTCGAATTTGGACGAACCAGCCTCGTTGCAGAGAGTAAAGCAGAATTTCTTCAAGAACTTCCCTTGCAAGACTAGTCCTGATTCCCTATTGTCCATTGTTTTCGATTCCTTTATACTGTGAATATTACGATTAACGATTCATTTTCTCGGCTGAAGCATCGGCTGTAGATGGAGCATGTTGTCTACCAGACAACTCATAGAAAATTGCCTTGGAGTAAATGAGAGTGTGACTATTCTAGTCATGCCTTTTTTAACATCCAGGGCTTTTTTGCGTTTAAAAATACTACTTAGGGGGCTACAGCTTTGGACCACATGCAGAAATTCTGGTTGGATGAAATGGAACGAATTCTTAAAGGCGTTAATAAAATCGATGGGTACATCACTACGATTTCTCCACACTATATCCACGACCGTTTAAACAATCCGGATTATCCTAACCGGATCTTTGACGAGCTTGATATTGTATGGGCCATTGCCCACGGAAAAATCGTTGAAGGGTTTGATTCAGGGGAAAAAGGCAGAAATCCTGAACCTGAGCGAACTGTGATGGGACCGGCTACATCCGGAGATTGGATTGTCATCATTATGCTGATGAAGACAGATAAACGTTTCATCGTAAAAACCGTTTATCCTGTGAACAACAATCCGAGATACACGAAGTACATACTAGAGCCTTAGAACATCTATACTCGCGGTAAAACCTTTGGAGAAAATGAAGTCTCATGATAAAATAAGGTCATTGGAGGGATGCACAAATGAGCTCTCAATGTGACCGGTGTAAAAAGGAGATTATACATATGACAACAACAAGCGAGCGCCCATTTAACGGTGGGACTTTAATTGTTACGGATGTACCTATAACAAAATGTGATTGTGAAGAAGAGGTGCCTCTTGCCGATAGTGCCCTGATGGCTGGTTATGCTAGAATGCTGACTACGCATAACATCGTCGGTAACGTTACCGTATCCCTGAAGGATATTGCGAAAAACTTTTCTCTTCAGGACTTCTTGCCACGAAACGCTGCTTTGTAGAACATCAATTGAATCTGGAGATTAAAGGATACTGCCTGGTGCAGTGTCCTTTTTTCATTGCCTAAAAACGGGAGGAATCAATGTGATCATTAAAAGAATCGATATTAAACTGAGCGTAGAGAATCTCGTCGGTGGTCTAGCCATCGTCCAGTTTGAGGAAGAGGACACGGAGCTTTGTTTCGATTTTGATGTCGTTATTCGTAATGAGTTGCTCGTAATCGTCGGTAAACGTAAAGAGGTTCCGGAGAACACAAGCACTCAATTGGAAAACCAATTGATCATGTTATTCAAGAATAAGAAAGTCCCTCGCACCATCGGCTCATACACATTCAGGGCGCCAGCAGTAAAGGAGGCCATCTACGTTGGCCAGTCTTTCCGTGGGATTCTCCCGATCGGAACCATAATCAACCATGACCTGCGAATTGGAGCGTGAATCAGATTCGAATTCAAATGATTGCATTCAAGTGGCAGGTGGGAGCTTCGATAGGAGCCGTTAATGCTGTTATCCGTTAGATTAGCTTTAAACTCGTAGATTAAAGAGAAATCTACATAGAGGAGGGGTCATAATGGCCATGTCTGAGGTTCAACAAGAAAATATTCTTACATATGTGAACAGCTTACCTTCGGATATCGGAGACAATATTATTCAATGCATGAATAGATGGTCCAAAGGGGAACAGGCTTATGGATACATCCATCCCGTACAGGTTTGCAGCAATCTGCTGGCTTTACAAACCAGGATGCCTTTTCTCAGCGATCAACAGGCAATGGATCTGATGATTCTGAAGATTTACCTACAACAGACCACTTAATAGGAGGGATTTAGATGAGCAAATACATCGGACAAGTTGTAACCACTTTTTCGGGAATGAAAGGATCGGAATTAGTTAAAGGAAGAGTTGTCGCTTAAACAGAAGTACTCAGACTCTGTATGTCCTGAACCCGCAAATTGGACGTGAGACTTCTGTAATGATTCAGGAAGATACCCTGGTGAAGGTTTTGACGAACTAATCACATTTCACCACGTTCCATCGCCTAAAAAATATTAAATCTGAGGAGGGAGCCCTTCTGCCGAGTACTTGAGGCAGATGCCTCCTCGGTTTGGGCGATATACAATGAACATGAACAACATTCAAATGATGAGATTACAATTCCAGGCTGCACGTCGTAAAAAGCTACGGTCTTATACGGTGATTGGCCGTATCCTGTCTCGAAGTTAGTTGTATGGGATTCATCATGGAGCTTATGAGAGACTCTCTATTAACTAAAACGATATGTTTACTTTACTGGTCTCCCAAAAGGGCTGACATATTGGATAAATACTATATGAAATAACAGAGTAGATGATAAGCCATCTGCTCTGTTATTTTGTCTATATAACCACTGTTTTACTGTTCCAATAGTTCATTTGGTATGATACTATGAGGGAAATAGTTCCTTAGGAGGATGTTTATAGTGAATAAGAAAACAATTATCACTACTTTGGTCTCTGTGTCTCTTCTTTTAAATGCATCCACTGTACTGGCTCATCCAGGAAGAACGGATGCAAATGGTGGTCATACTTGCTGGACCAATTGTGCAAAATGGGGACTGGAATACGGGGAATACCACTATCACAATGGAGGAAGCTCTTCGTCCAGTTCTACTAAATCTTCTAGTAGTTCTTCATCAAGTAACTCTAGCAATTCACCAACTACAAAAACAACGAAACCTAAAGAAACTAAGCCTCAATATACGCATTCAAACCTAAAGGTATATATCAATGAAAAGAAAGTAGATTTTACAAATAAACCTTTACAATATGAGGGGAATAATTTGGTTCCTTTACGTGATATTAGTGAAGCACTTAAAGCCTCTTTTGTATATTTTCCTGAGAGTGGAACAATCGGCATTACCAAAGATAAACACAAAGTGACTTTAACGTTAGGAAGTAAAAAGGCTTTTTATAATGGAACTAGTAACACATTAAGCATTGCTCCAAAAGTTATAAACGGTGTTACATACATTCCCGTACAGTCTATAAAAGGCTTGGGTGCATCCATGGCATTTGATTCAGGTAAAAACACTTTAAACATCGAGATTTAAATCAAGTACATGTATAAATATTAAAGAATTTTCCCACTTCAGTTAAAATCAAAAATTCGAGGAGTTTGAAAGCATGAAAAGTAAGATAATTTCGGGTTTTGTTCTAGTACTTTTATTTGTTTTATTGTCACCAAGTCCTAATATCGAAGCAGCTAGTTCCATCTCAATAAAAACCAAAATATACACATACAAAGGCCAACAATATGTTCAGATCATTGGTGGGGATAAAAAAGTATCAGAAAAAATCAATAAAACCCTAAAACTTCATGCTGTAACAGCAGCGAAGGAAAATGCAAAATTGAAAAAGAACCAAAAATACTATTACCATAGTACAACCGCCAAAACCAAATATGTATCCAATCAACAGTTATCAGTCGTATTTGAGGACTCTCATTATGATGGAGGGGCTCATGGTAATGAAGTATCAACATCATACAACTTTGATCTGAAAACGGGGAAACAACTTTATTTAAATGATGTCGCTCAGACCAATCAACAAAAATATAACCTTTTTGATGGAATTGAAGCTGGTATTAAATTAAATAAGAAGGCTTACCCTGATGTATTTCAAGGATTTCCTTTAACTAAAACAACAAGTTTTTATTTTTACAAGGACGGTGTTGTCATCTTATTCAACCCCTATGAAGTGGGGCCATATGCAGCCGGCTTTATCGAAGTAAAAGTGCCTTTCAAGAAAATTAATGTTGCATCCGACATGCCCATGTTCAATCTTACCAAGACAACGGTTACGACATTGAGCAAAGGAACGATACCAGGATTTAAAGGAGTTCAACTCGAACAAACCAAAGCAGAAGTTACTCGGATTCTAAATACGACTACAAAAGAGTCATATTATGAAACCGGTGGGCTGTTTTGGATCTTAACAGGGATTGACCATGCATCATTTAATTTCGATGAAAGTAATAACCTAGACCGTCTAAGAAATGTATACTTGAGCTCCAAGGCATTTCCAATGAAAACATTTAAGGACGTAGAACAAATTTTAGGGAAAGCTGAGCGGTATGAAAGCTCAATTTATTTAGGTGACACTATGATTCACTACACGCTTGGTAATATTTCACTTGAATTCAGCACAGACTCGAATGATGAAACAGAAACTGTAAGTGAGATTATGATATCAAAACGATAAACATATTTTGAGCAAGGAGCTGTACCTAAGTTGCATTAATTGAAAGGGTAATACATGATGGTCGAGAAAATATAGCAAATTCATTTGTATATATAGAACTCCTACCAAAAGAGCACGTAGAAAAACATAAATTTTACTTAGCTGAACTAGAAGATGAGAAGAAGTGGACACATCCATTTGAAGGATGGGTCCACTTCTTTTTTTACATGTAGTCAAAGAACATTATTGTAACGCAGTCAGCTATTTGAATACTTCTTGTTTCCTAGAAGAGGTATGCATCATAGTATTATTCAAAATTTTCGACAGCAAAAGGTTGTTAAATAAAATTTAAATTACCTATATATATGAGAATGTAATTAAGACTTATCTATGCAGGGGAATGACGCTATAGAGTAAGTCACATTCCTTAATTACATGTGAAAAAACCTCTACAAAATGTAGAGGTTTTTTCCAGTAAAAGTATACATACCCACAAAGAAACATATATAATGAAGTCAAATAATATAAGGTAGGTGCATCATTTGAATAGTACTAACCCAGGATTACAACAACTAGGAAGATTTATGATTTCCAATGTATTTACTGCATTAATAGGCGCTGTCTTGTACACCATTCTGATTTTTACTGAACCGCAAACTGACGGCGGGATGGATAATACATTTTCAACTGGACTGTTCTATATATTTATGATTATCTTACCGGTTTTCTGCCTATCCATAATAATCACATCGCTAATCGTGTGGATAAGAGATCGGTTAAAGAATAAATTTAGTACCTTTAGTTTGATACTATTCTATCTGTTGGTTGCAATCAATCGTATTTAGTGTTTTATTTTATTTCATACACCAATCTATCTTTCAAACTAATGTCATATTGGGACTGACAGCACTATTACCACTCATGATCTTTGGTATTCTATATGAAAAAAACATTACAAAAGCACGTAAGAGGTCATAATGATGTATTGTATCTGTGTTTAAGACAAGATTAATTAGAATCTTCAAATAATTCATTTAACAGGTAACGATAGCCTATAAAAAGAAAGCAGCTGATGGAAACTGAACTGCACCCCAATTGTTAGACACCAACTAGCAATTGGAGGTGCAGTTTTTTTGTCAAAATTTATTTAGACTTGAAGATAGAAGCTATTCATCAATATTTATCAGGAAATGACGGGATTAAAAGAATTGTGAATTCCTTAGGAATGAATCATGAAGTCCAAACTTATGTGGATCAAGCAATACGAATATCACATGTTTAAAAACTTTTGAAAAACCTAACATAAGGAACGGATAATTAACTCCATGCCTGCTTGTTTCATAATGTTCTGAATATAGTTTGGAACGTCGTAAAAAGTATTCTTGAATGGAGCTACGAGGCCATTTGTATCACTAAGAACCTGGAAGACAGTTCTTCTTTCTCCTTTTGATAAAGCAGCATGTTATCCGGACTTTGCGGGCTCACTGCGATCAATTGGCCCCCAGTGCTTCAATTTCCGGAAGTATTTTCTGATAGCTTTTAAGCTGACTGTTAGAGATCGGACACCATCCAACTCGTTAGAATGTCAAGATAACAGTTCCTTTGGACAGTTCATCATAAAGGTTAACCGTTTGTCCAAAGCATTTTAGAGTGTGAAATCCTTAGCTTTTTGTCCCTCTTGCTGACCAGTAGCTTACGCTGGAATTCTGCATCTCCTGGATTTGCCGGAACATCTCCCGCTTGAATCTCCAAAGGTTTAATCGCCATAAATTCCTGATTTGCTATTGCTAAATCTTGAGTTAATGACATGTATTGCTCCTCCTTATTATGACTAATTGTAATTTGCCGAAGCATAGCAATGCGGCATATTGGCTTTGAGTATGACTCAACCTATCGAGTGATAGCCAAAATCTCATGAACTCGCGAGGGTAGAGAGGGTGTACTCTCCTATTGATCTTCCATCATCGTTATCAAAGCCTTAATTTTTCTTCCTTCTTTCCTGCATCTTTAGGCAGATATCTTAGTTGATGAGTTGTCGTATGTATTGAGCCTACTTGCCTGCGCAAATGGATGGTTTGGGCTGTCTAACCTACGGTAAGAAAGGCTAGAGAGTGGCCTGGAGAGCCAAGAAAAATAGGTGAACTCAGTTCAGTGACTATGGGGTTGCCGTCTGGAACATGGGTCAGAATTTCGGTAACAGTCGGCAACATCAGCAGAAACGCCATCAGGCTAAGGCAAAGTTGTTTCAAGGTATTGCCGGTTCGCCCAAATGATCGATTTTATAGTTAAGGAAGCAATCCCACAAAAAAGGACGCACCTGATTACTCAGGGCGTCTTTCTGATTTCCAAAGCGAACACAACGATAACAGCTAGCTTATCGTCATGTTCACTAAAGACGTAACACCACGAGAAACAATAAAAGTAAACCGTTTGATCAAGGTAATTTCTTCTCTTTAATTAATTCAATTAACTCCTTTAAAGTTTGATCTAATCGTTCAAATTTTTCCTTGATATTGTCCATTAAATACTTTAATAACATGAATGTAATCACTACGGGGAAACCGAAATTAGGAACTAATTGTATAATACTCTCCATATCCATAGTTACCCTCCCTTCCAATAATAAAGGAAAAATAACATACAAACTTACAACTTTTAACTGGATGATTATGGTACTTTATAGTAAAATAAATAAGAACAAATGTTCCTGTTTGGTTGTTAAATAATTCCGTAATTTACCTTTATATGTAGAGGTGATTCTAATGAAAACTATACAAGAAAGGTACAGAGCTGAATTAAAAAAGTTGGCTTGGAGGTTGCAATACCGATGTAAAGTTACGTCTAACAGAGAGTACAGTATGGTATTTGACCTTAACTCTATTGAATCTTTTGAAAACCAATGTGTTTCAAATTTTCATGTTCAGGAAATATTCCAACTCATTCCAAATGAAGTTGGCAAAAAGGTCATTCATTCTATTTACTTGGAGGGGAAATCTGAAAAAAAAGTGGCAGATGAATTAAATATTACACAACAGGCGGTGAATAAATGGAAAAAGAAGACTTTAAAGATGTTATCAGTGAAGCTGACTTCATAGCATTGGTTGAACTTGCCAGAGAGGGAGATCAAGATGCTTTCTTGAAGATCGTTGATTTTTTTGAAGAAGACATGATACAGCTAGCCAAATACATCAAAATGCCTAGGGAGGATGTTATGCAGAGTTTAAAGTTAGGATTATTAGAATTGATAATCGAACCAACAGAAGAGGTAGTCAACTACAATGAGAAATGAAGAACAATAAAGCTGTGCATCGAGAATGTACGGCTTTAAATTTATACATAGTTACGTTACACCGAAAAAGCTCCTTTTAATGATAAGGAGCTTTTTTATTTTTCTAAAAATAAATGACGGGATGGTTGTTAAACAGCCTTTTAATTCACCTTACTAGTGAGGGTAGAAAGTAACCCGAAAAAATTGAAGGAGGAATTATTTATGTCAACAGTCCCTTATACATTCCAAATCAGAAAGTTTAATCAATTCGGAGCTGACTATGAGTATGCGGTTTTACGAACAGATCTGAGTAGAGTAAAACCAGAGATTATTAATGCACAGATGAAAACGAAACCGCATATTGGGGTCAATGGTGGTTTTTTTCATAGTACTGATGATTACAAAAGTCCCCCAGCTGGTCTGCGAGCAATTAGTTGGTGGAAAGGGGATAGTAACTCTTACCGTTATAACGGTACTGCTACCAACCAACTGAGTAGAAAAACGTTTGTGGCGTATCGTGATTCCAGCAATCTAATACGTGGAACACATATGTATGCAAAAAACCTAGATGAGGTTCTTGCTAATTATCCTACGGCTACAGCGGTTATTGGCGGAAATGATTACAATGATTGGGGGCTTGATGGGACATTTGCAACCTGGAGAACCGCTTTTGTTTGGGATAATTCATATCGATATGGTTACATGATCGTGACCCAAAATAAAACTGTGAATATTGGTACCTTGAAAACCCACATTGAAGCGATGGGATTTGATCCTGTTAATTCCATTGTACTTGATGGTTCAGGCTCTTCAACCATGCGAGTAGTCGAGAACGGGGCTGTTAAGCTCTACTCTTCTCAAAAAGACCATGTCCGTTATATAGGAAACATGATCCGTGTTTTTGGTTACGATTATTATGGTTGATTTTCTATGCTATCCTGCTAAAATATGGTTAAATATATTTAATTAGGAGTGAATATGAACAATCTAAAAAAGGTATTATTGCTGAATGTTGTGATCTTATCTCCCATTTTAGCATTAGTTACTGCTTTCATTTTTTCCCAAACCAATCGCGTTGAGCTCGTTGACCTTGGAGATTCATTCCACTTTTTGTTTATGTTCTTGGTTATTACTCCTATGAATATAATCTTGAGTCTGGTTTCTTACTTTAGCCTTTTAAAGATAAAAAATAGAATTGCCGGATTCCTACTATTTCAACTATTGGCAGTACTCTTTATTATTCTGTTGACGACGTTTGGTGTTGAATTTCATTTACTGGCCTTTATATGGATATATTTATGCTTTAATGGATTGTTGGTCCTGTCAATTGCTTTTCATAATAAACAGACTAGCTAAAAACAAAACCTACAAGTGCCCTTTGATTCAAGAGGGTTACTGTAGGTTTTGGCTTTTATGCATATCTATATGGAAAGACTAAAACAAACATGAATAAGATGTGTATCTAACAAGCTAATGTTCGTGTTATTCCACAATAGCGATAGTTGACCAACAGATAGTACACTTAGAGCATAAAAATCTCATAAAATGATGCTTATCTTTAATAGTCTACGTAATCTTTAGTCTAATGAGACATAATATTGAGTTGAATCTAAATAACGGTTTCCTATCGTATTAACTAATCAGAATATACTCTGCTGTTTGATTATGTATACAAGCCTTACACACTAAATAGAGCTGCACTGGGGTAAAAGGTCAGACAAGAAGCATTTCACTTTCAAGGCCTTCACGGAATAAATGTAACTTATTGGATTTATTTGCGTCTATTGTAATGAATGTTACTTAGGTTAGGAGGATGTAGTAATGAATATAAAAAGGGCATTATTAGCGAGTAGTATCGTTTTAAGTGTGTTACTTATATCAGCTTGTGGATCTGATGAGGCCAAGGCGCCAGATCCAGCTCCATCTACAGGGCAAGAGTCCAATCAAACAGAAGAAGATCAAGCCAAAGAGGATCAACAGATATTTGTTGATGAATCGAAATATGAAGGCGAGGAACAAGAATTAGTCAAATTATTAAATCTATCTACAAAGTACAGAAATGAAGGTGATGAAACAGCATATATGGCTCTTATTAGCGACGAACCAAACACACCTATAAATCAGATGAATTCTAAAAAGATTGCAGATTTGAAAATTGACAGTATTGATGGGGTTACCGAGACTCAAGGAACCATCAGTGCTACAGTAACAACAGAAGGTGATTCTCCAGGTTCAACAATGTACGTCTTTCACAAAATTAACGGAGAGTGGAAAATCTATGATATTGATTAATACACTACTGAGTTAATATGATATTTGATTTAGATTTATGTACACATGAAAAAAAAGCGATGTGCTTGAGCAACATCGCTTTTTAGTTGTTTTAAACCCAATCCGTTGCAGCGACTCTGACCATTGTATAAATCGGTCTATTTTCGCCTCGAGGATCAAAGTTGGCTGGAACAGGGTTTCCGTTTCGAACATTAGCGTATTTCATTTGAGAAGATCCACCACCATCCAACATGATGGCTAGATTACAACCACGATTGATCATAAACTGTCTAACTCCCCAAGCATTTTCATTGGCAAAGACAGCCAGCCAAATTTTTGATCCGTCCCAACCGATTGCAGTCCTTTGGTTCTTTGTCGTTGGACCAAAGCGAAATGCATTTTGGCTTCCTGCTTTGGTCTTATTGCAGTCACCTGCAGCATCTTTACCATGAATTGCTGTGTAGAACGCATCAGAGTTGGCATAGGAGACATTCGGAAACAAACTATACCCACCAATGGCCCATTTTACATTACTTAAACTTGCTTCGCTGGCATAATCCACTACACCAGTCGTGATTGAAGATCCACCGTTGTAACAAAACATAGTACCTCGCTTCGTTAGCGTGCCACAAGCCTGACCGGTGCGTGTACCTCCTGATCGAACTGCGCTACCATTTTGCATAGCAATTCCGACTAAAGTTGCACCCGAGAAAAAGGTCCCATTTACACCGAAATATGCTTGATCTTTAACGGACTTTGCACCAACGTCAACCACAGAAATTGCTGCCAAATCTGCTTTAATCGTGTGGACGGTCTCACCATTGTGACTGTATGAAATATGTTGAGCTACTGTCATTCTAATTCCCCCATATTAAGTAGTTTAAGATTAGAATTTAGCGGCCGCTATTTTCTCTCTCACATATATAGGTAAATGACAAAGTAATTTAACAACCATCGAGTAAAAACAATCATTAAAAAAAGTTGAATCCGGTTTAAAATGTCCCATCTGAACTTACAGAAATGGAACCTATCTTTGATTGCTTAAAGTCTATATAGCAACAGAGAATAACTGTTATACTCATTTACGTCATTAGTAAAAAAACTACATACGATAGGAGAACTAAGAGGTATGCAGAAGACGTTTAAATCATATAAACCTTTAACTTCTGTAGAAAGTCGAAAGTATCCAACTAGAATCAATCAACTTCATGTCGGAGAACATTGGAAGTGATGAAACTACCATAAAATATGATACAAAACAAGAGTTAGGGCTAGCCTTATTTGTATTTGAGAAAACCGATGGCACGTGGATTATCTCTGAACAGACAAACGAAAATGGTTAATAGAACTTTTGTGAAAGTATACGTAATTAAACTGCAGAAAGGGTAACTGTCAACTCATTTTGGCTTAAAGAGACTGTTAACATGGGCTCTCCATAACTTTACTCAAAGCTGTCTGAATTCTGAATAAGAATTTGATAATTTTGTCTGCAAAGAAATGGTGTGGTGATATATCGTCTAGAGAATAACGGGTCGGGTGTAGAGATTAGCTTTTTACCGGCTGGACAAAGAAACGGGTAGGCATCCCAACAGAAATAAATTCACAAATTTCGGTAGCAAACGTTGCTGCCTTCATTCGCAAGTCGATGAAATTTCTGTTTCGTGTAAAATTCAATGACTTTGTTGAAAGGAAAGATAACACAAGCGGGCAAAAAGCCTTGCCGCCTAAACCGGTTCGAACAATGTGTGATACGGGAACAAGTGAGATGGTTATAACCCAATATGTAGATCACAAGCTAACTTTGAGTGAATTTCACTGGTTCGAAGCATGCATTTATCATCATAAGAAAACTGGTACCTTTACTCCCACGTCATCAATACTGGATCGACGTATTTGGTGAAGGCGTTTATATAACAGTAGCTTAAAAGAAGAGAGCGATTGGAGTACTTAATGATTCGGATGAATAAATCATTACTATGCCTTCTTAAGAAATAAAAATCAAATAGGCCCAAGCATTGCTAATATGGACCTTTAAATTTACTATACTAATTGTTCATTACTTTTTATTTTGTGGCATAAGTATCTCGTAAGCTTCAGTATCAAAAGTGTCAG
This sequence comes from Paenibacillus sp. FSL K6-2862, assembly GCF_038005125.1. Taxonomy (NCBI): domain Bacteria; kingdom Bacillati; phylum Bacillota; class Bacilli; order Caryophanales; family Paenibacillaceae; genus Paenibacillus; species Paenibacillus sp. FSL K6-2862. The sequence goes on along the minus strand of NZ_JBBOSN010000002.1, from coordinate 62,111 downwards.
CTTGAATAAGCCACTTATCATTTTTGTTTACTAAAGATAGTCTTCCTTCTAATGGAACACTCTCACTATCCCCGCTTTGCTTTTCTATTTTAAGATCCAGTGTGTAATCAAGATCTACATAATCCTCAATTTCCTGATAAACTGTAAATTTTATGTTTTCTGGCTTCAATGAAGCTTGGTGAGTTTCAGCTGCGCGTAAAGGCATTACAACATTAGTTGCATTAACAGGTTTTTCTGTGAAGTTTTCTGCAAAAAAAGATTCCAACTCTTGATTTCGCTCGGTAACAGTATCAATATTCAAAGGTGATTCCGGAACCTCGCTAATTGTATATTCTTTCAACTTGTAAACTTCAGCTGCTTTAATGGCTTCTTCTGTTGCTTGAGAAGTTGGGCTTTCATTAGGCATTTGTATATCGGAATTTTCAACAGGAGTCTGTGCCTCAGACTCATTTGGAGTAGCTGATTCACTACATCCTGTCACTAAAGTAGCTGATATCAATGTTAATGCTAGCATCCAAGATAATTTCTTCAACGTGTAAATACCCCCTCCATTTTAGGATAATATTAACATAAGTAATTTTAAAAAAACAAATTAGTTTCTAGATATTGAATCATTAATTACAGTATTGCTCTAGTTTAAAACAATTGATTATCATGTCCATCTTACCTATAATCAAATAGGCTTATGAAAAATATGCCAAAGTAATATAAATTTTGAAGGGGGATTCTATTGCATATTAAAAAGAAGCTAGTTTTATCGTGTTTGGTTTTTAGCTTACTCTGCGCTCAGATCGCACTACCTATGGACGCCTTAGAAAACAAATCAAACCTAGGTAAACAAATTATTATTCAGGCGGGAAACCAACAGATATTGGTTAATGGTCAGCTAACCGTACTTGACGCGATGTGGGGGCTTTCGCCCGTTTTAGAGAACGGTACGATTTATGTTCCAGCTAGAAATATGGTGAGGGAGCTTGGGGGATCCGTCAGGTACAAAAACGATGATCAAAAAATTACGATATCCTTGGATAACAAGGTACTGACCACGTATGTTGGAAGTAAAAAGATCTTTCTAAATGGGGTTATGAAATATGTAGAGAAAGAACCTTTCGTCTATGACGGTGTGGTTTGGATCCCTATTCGTACATTAACCAACGGATTTGATCTCGTCAGTAAATGGGATCAACCCAATAAACGCTATGTCATTTACGTTGGCGGAAACGGTCAGCGCTGGTATGAAGACAATTACACCACTAAAATTTCGGATCACTACGGAAGTTATTACGATCAAACCATTGGATATACAGTGAACTATGATTTGTCTTGGGGAGATCCACTCGTTATCCAAAACGAAGATGGAACCATCTCAACCATCTTTTATCAAAGTAATCTTTTGCAAATCTCTTCTTATTCTGATTACATGCTATCGTCCTATTCAAATCAAGAAGGACTTGTCCTTGAAGAATCGTATGAAGAGTATTTGCACCGAGCAAATTTAATGTCTGGCAATATTAAAGAAGATCAACCAGGCGTAGTAAACAAGCTTTATACGATTGTTGAGAAAGATCAAGGGGCCATATTATCTTATATCGTATTTTTTAAAGAAGATCAGGTGGGTGTAATCGAAATTGTTGCCCACGAAGACATCTATGGGAAGGAGAAAGAGGTTTTAGAAGAGTGGAAACGGTTAATGAAAACAAGCTTTAAAATAGATGGATCCGTTGGATAATGTAGAATTTAAAGGAGAGTTACCATGTTAAAGAAATCTATTATGCTTAGTTTAGTCCTCATCTTTTTCATTGCAAATCTTGCTATGAGCCAAGCATCCTATGCTGCTAGCCGTTATACAGGTACATGGAGCGACCAGTATGATATTGGCTCTTACGGGATGAATCAAATGTTGTTGAGGATGAAGGACAAAGGAAATCAAGTCGAAATAGAGGTATCCAACGATTACTATCTACCCACCAACGACAGCAGAAACAGTTTTTTGAATGCGAAGGGGAGATACCGGAGCAGTTTCATCACCGGAAAGGCTACGTTCAATTCACAAGGAACCGCGAGCTTTACATATAAGGACGAATATAACAATGGAAAAATGACGATAAGCGTGAAAAAGGAAAGCGTGACAGTGACTTGGTCCGGAAAAGAAACGTCGGATTACTCTTTCCCTAAGGGAACATTTAAGCTAAACAAGAAGGTAGATCTTTCATCGACGGAGTCCAAGAAGTTAGGGGTGTTTCTTAGCAACTTCACTGAACTACAACTTTACAAATTTGATGCGAAGAAAGTAAGTAGTTCCGATCTCATTCGCTTCGGGGTATGGCATAACTACATCAACAACTTTAACTCCAGAATAAGTTCGATGAATGGAAAGCTCTATATATCTAGATCATCTGTGGAAACCTCCATATTAAAGTATTTCAATATCACATTTAAAAATCATCGCTCCGTACTCAATCTGAAATACAATGGAAAAGGGTACGTCTTTGATGGTGCTGATGGAGAAAGAGTCTTATATGTTCAGGTAGATGAACTTTACGATATGGGAAGCAACCAATACAGAGTGAATGGACATTTATATGATCCGGAAGATTCTAATGACATGATTGTAAGCCGTGTCGATGCTACGGTGAAGAAAGTAAAGACAGGTAAGGAGTATAGATATGTTCTTACACAGCTAAGTGTAAAACATTGAGAACTTGTTAACGGGATTGCTGATCGCAATCCCGTTCTTGCCTTTTGCTCGACTGAACTCAACATTCAAGGTTTAATTAATTCAAATCGATAGGAGTGTATTATGAAGTTGCATGTCCTCATCTATGATGGATTTGTTAGTTTTGAGATTATGCTTGCAACGTATTTACTAAAAACGAAAGGAGACATGGTTACTGTTGGGTTATCTACGGATCCCGTAACTTCATATGAAGGATTTAAACTGATACCTTCCGTAAGTATCCCTGAATTAAGAGCTGATGACATTCAGCTTCTACTAATCCCAGGTGGAGATATTCAGGACATCCAGTCTCACTCGGCCCTTAACACTTTAATTAACAGGCTAGATCAAAGAAATGCATATATAGCCACGATTTGTTCAGCTAGTCAGCTTCTAGATATGGAGAGGTTATCTGCTGAACAAAAAAAGCAACTACTTACTAACCCAGCAGGAGTGACCATAGAAGGAAACCTGATCACAGCAAAAGCAAATAAGTACGTCGATTTTGCAATTGAGTTAGGAAAAGTAATGGACATCTATAGGGATAAAGAGGACCTAGAAGAGACGATACAGTATTTTAAGCTTTTCAAAGAGAAGTTCCATTTCTTCAGAACAGAAACAACCGAATTTTGATGATGTCCATACTAACCGGGATGGCATCGAGATAGATAGTTGAATAGCAGAGGATACAAGGTGATCATATGAATGAAACTTACGAACAAATCATTGAGTTTATGGAGGAACATAGAGAAATAGAATTTGTCTTCAAGAATAAACCTTATACTTTCCTTTCAAGTAAAAGTGGATTTATCCTCGTATGCGAAAATAGAACTCAAGGTCGTGTATTTGAGCAATATGAGCAAATGGTACATGAGAGTAGAATAGACGGGAAACCATTTTTAGAGCTGTTCAAGAACGGTGAGATCACAATCACAGCCGTTTTGTAAACATTGCCAACTTCTAAACGGCATACGGGCATTCAAGACCCACCGCCAAAGATTCTTTGCGGTGGGATTTTGTTTTTAGAAGATATGTATTCAGGCATTTTTTGGACTGGTCTAATAAAGTGAGATCTATTCTTCGAAATTTACACACATTTGTTCAGCTAACGGAAGGAAAAAATTGCTCGTATCTAAAGGGACTATTGTATGTTAGGTTAAGGTGTCTGTACTGCAGATTAGAGGTTTTACAAATAATACATAATTCATTAGGAAGGGTTCCTAGATACTCAAGTAAGCGAAAGAGCTAACGGTCATATTGTTTTAAATAGGCAGGGAACCAAACTGTCTGAAAACGGTATATTATATTGAAGTATGGGGGTGAAAAATGTCCATTTTAAAAGAGTTCGATTTGGACATTCCGTATATAAATAGTGGAACACCAGAGGATTACGAAGCAAATTGGAAACAAAAAAGAATTCAATTCAGAGATGAAATCCGTTGTGTCGCTTCATTAGTTGAGCGGTCATTTGAGCAATATAAGACCTCTGATTCATGGAAAGTGCTGATCGAAGTAGTTGATGTCATAACCGATCCTGGAGTGAAAGACTTTTCAGGTGTTTGTAGAGTACAAGTTCAATTCCATGTAGATACATTTTTCTCCAAAAATGATGAAGAGAAAAAAGAGGCCACTCTGGACTTAATGAGAAGAGGCATTTATTCTATCATACTTGCAAAGGGTTGGGATTCCGTTCCTTTTGAAAGAGCATTGGAAATAGCAAAAAACCAAAACTTGATTAATGAATGGTACTGGAAAAAGCCTTTAGTCAGCTCTAATCGAAAATATAAAGCCAGTCTGTATATAGTGCATGAAGTAAAGGGTATAAAAGGAATTTTAATTGTCGCAAACAAAAATAACGAAGAAATCCTTCGAGTAGAGGCCTTTAGAGATCGTCCCAATGAATGGGCTTATTTGCGTTTTCTCGGAAAATTGGAATGGTCAACCCATAATGAGGTTGTGCTTTTAGATAAAAGAAATAATGTTGTCGGGAAAGCAACTGTAAACAAACCAAGTGATTTAGATATATTAAATAAGGACATGCGGTAGCTTGTCAGGTTGATCACCTACCTTGTTGAACACGTTAAAGATCCATGATAGAAGCAAATACACGCTACTAAATACACATGTACAACCAAATCAAAGAGATCGAGGAGCAATCAATGCTAAAAAGACTATTCAAAAAAAACACTATCGAACAACATTTTTGGGACTGGTTTAGTAGAAATAATGAGAAGTATCATAACTTAGTAACTTCTGAACAAGAACAATTATTTGACGAGTTACATGAACAGCTAATGCGAGTACATGGTGAATTGACTTTTGAATTCAGTTCATTACATATGGGAATAAGAGAATTTGTTCTTAGTGGAGAAGGCATAACAGAAATGATACCCGTGGTTCAGGGGCTAGTAGATAGCGCACCTCCACTGGAAGGGTGGAAAGTAACGGCTTTCCGACCTAGGATGGAAACCGACATACAAGTGAATTTTGGAAATTATCTTCTTAAAGCTGACAATGTAACATTTGATTATGAGACCATTCCAAAAGGTACCATGTTGGATATAACTCTATTTATTCCACAGTATAGTGACGAAATGAAATCCGCAATTTATATACTGCTGGATGGAATTCTCGGTGAATACGATGTAATGACGAGAATCCGATTTATTGAATTTAGATTATCCGGAAGAAGCTTAAGCATTCCTCTAAAACAACTTCCTATAATTGTAGACAACTTGCAGCGCTAGTACAATTCTTTCTGGAATTGTTAAACCCTTTGGAAACTGTTCTTCGGTTGGTATAGCGTAAGCAACGGAAAAGGAGCCTAATAACATTATTGTTGCTAAAATGGAACTAAATAACTTCTTTCTGTTTTTTTGTTTTATACTTCCTAAAATTCGGGTTTTATTACGTCGGTATTTACTTAACTCGAGTCTCAATAATTGAATTAAAATACACATTTTAGGTTATAAACAACTGGGAGGGATTTATTATGAGGAGCAAAGTGTCGTTAATTATTTGTCTGACTTTTCTTTTGGTTTTATTAGGGGCTTGCGGGACGGGGGGTGTACAGCAGGCTGAAAGTGAGCACTGGGTTATTAAGTTTGAGAGATCATCAGGGTCATTTAGCCTTGCATATATTGGGGATGAGACACAAATAGATGATCTCGTATATAGTGTAAGCGGCACGAATATTAACCAAGAGGGTAAAGCTTATACGTCACATGAAACACCATTCAATATTTCTGGAGTGGTAACTGATGCTGAGAAAACAAAAGATCCAATTGAATTTAAAATCAACTGGAATAAAAAAAGTGAAAATGTGACTTTTGAATAGAGACTGACTAGTCGAACGAGCCTAAAAGATTATGGGGCTCGTTTTGTTTAATAAAGTATTAATTAAACATTAAATTTTGAACCCAAAATAAATCCGTACTGGCTTTGTAATGAGAGCATGTCGGACCCCACATTGCACTTTTTACGTGAAACAATAGGAGCATAGAAAAAGGCCCGAATGAAACGCACGGCTGCACACTTCAGCATTAGACCAAGGCGTTCCTCTTCTCGCCTTATTCCTATTTCATTTTTATGAACCCCTTGCAAGAGCTGAACCATTGAAGGATACAGGACCAACAAGGGTTACCGGTTTTTCTAATGTACTTGATACATGCATCGTGTACCGAATCTGACCATTTGCAACAACATTTGCTGAAGGGGAATCACCTGCAGTAAAACTTAATAGTGTAGTACCAGCCGATAAGTCAATTCTTGAATTAAATACAACAGTACCAAAACGAATGGTACCGGTATTTCCGCGGACAACATATATATTGACTATAGTTGGAGTAGATGCAGAAACACCAATTGTTCCCCAAAGTTGAACACGTACGCTTTCTTGATTGGGAGTTCCTACAGCGGCAATTGTTTGAAGACCGATATCCCCTACGAAAGCAGCGGTTGCTATTACTATTCGGGTGCCAGAGTTATAAATGTTATGAAGGGACAAACGTGAATCAAGGAATAGAACAGACATGTTTATCACCTCGCTTTATAAATACTTTATGCGTGTAGAGGGAGAATGCTTGGACAACGTTGGGTACATCAGTAAAATGGTCTTGTTCGTCCTCTATTGTTACAAGTAGCTATGCTTTTATAGCAAAGAGCGTAGAGTTTTTGCGGAGACCGTTCGGGTGCATGCTTTTAGGACGTAACAACAACATCATACATAACACATTTAAAGTCGTTCCTTAATGGATCGGCTTTTTTAACTCTGCAAAAGCCGTGCAGTGGTTGATGACATGTAGAGTGGAGGCCTGGGTCGACAGAATCCGTTATTTAGAAAAGATATTATTGACTATTAAATAATTAAGGCAAATTATTACAAATGTGTGTTATAATGTTTCTATATTTATCATATAACACTCTGAATTTATGAGAACAAGAGGTGTTAACATTGATGAAAAATAGAAACATAACTGGTATTATAGTGGCCATAATATATTGTGTTGTTCTTTATGTTTTTTTAACTGATGGCCCTCCTGGTGAAGCTCCAAACAATCCGTTATGGGTTTATTTATTGATTCCAATAGGAGCTGTTGTAATTACGTCACTTTTCGATTATGTGATTAAGTTCGATTTCTTCAGAAAGAAAATGAAGTAGTAACAAAGCTAAGAAAGAATGGAGGATAAAATGATAGGATCAAAAAATACTAAGACATTTTTCGCAGGAGCTTTGCTCTCTTCATTTATCTCACTACCATCCTTAGCTAAGGAACAAGTAAATGTCTCATTCCATCTTTAATATGCTAATATGAGGCTCATGAATTATTCTATGGCCTCATCTTTATTTGGCATGATGTAAGGAGCAAGAATTATGGATAAAAAAGAAAAGAAGTATATTATTGCTATTGTTATACTTGTTGCAGTTGTAATGGGTGTTATATGGTATTTTAGATCGGGTTATTTATTAAAAAAACCAGAGATGCCCGAAGGAAATATTGAAATTCAAACAAAAATGGTTGATAGGGGTACTATTAATTGAAGAAATGCTGAATACACGGAAGGACAAATAAAGATCGGATATGAAATGAATGGATTCAGTCTGAAAGAAGCTTTATAGTGACGGAAATTTAATTTCAACTTCTGGCTCGACCGATGGAGGCTTAATAGAATTAAACGAACAGCATTATTACTTTGTCGGTTTTGAGAATATTGATCAAGTTAATCTGCCTGACTCTATAAATCTAATTGTGGAAATTACAGTGATACCAAATGATTCTGGACAAAAACCTCTAACGGCATCTTTTAATGTGGTCCTTGGTAAAGAAATGTAATAGATCAAATATTCATATTATTCTTTGGTTTAAAAGGGATGCGATTGTTGACCAATACGACTATTGAAGTGACATATGCATCAAGAAGAATCGATGTTTAGTCATTGTGTTCACGGTAAAGGAACGTATCAAAATACATGCTTAATGTATTACCACTATCGGCAGCACAAAAGATTCAATAATTTTACAATCATCCTTCTCTACGGTATACTGAACATATTACGAAGAACATTCATTTTCTTTGTCACTTCATGTGACAAAGACGGAGCTGCTAATTGAAATTAGCTTAACATGGACCATTTCAGGAGACTTAACACATACGGGATACGTATGTTTAGTCTCCTTTTTTGCGTTCAAAACTAGGAGGATGAGATCATGTAATCTCGAGAAAACCATGTTGCCCAGTCACTGGCGGAGAAAAATACTCCCGCCAGGTGCGGGAGGACGTGGAGGTAATTTTAATGACTCAGTATTCACTATTCGACTATTCTACATCTCAAGGTATCGGCACTCCCGAGGGTGCTGAACGGTTTATTGGCTCTACACCTAAGGGAGCCAAGAAGACTTCAAGGAAGATCTATGTACATGACGTTGGAGAAGAATTGAAAGGTGCCAAAAAACATTTGAATCAACAGTCCAGTATAGATTGGACAACGATCGAAGAAGATCCAACCATTGCATACCAAAAAATAAGTAAAAATGAATTGTTAAAAGATTGGGATGTAAAAGATCTCAAATCAGACGGGTTTTGTTCCGAGGCTGCTTACGCCATTAAACTCATTTGGGCGAAAGTCTGCCAGCGTCCAGAGGATACACCTCGGCAACGTACAGACTTCATTAAGGCGGTCGAGACATTAAGAGCCCTTCTATCGGATGCCAGAGATAAGGAAAGACTTACGGAAGCCATCAAACAGATAACCGAAGCTGTGTACCACGCTAAGCTTGCAACCTACGCACACCAAATTCAAGAGAAACCTGAACTAGATAATTATCGGTACTGGTTAGCTTTAGGTGATCGGTTTAAAACATGGATCCTTGGTACCCGGAGTACGCGTCCTGCATACATATCTCTCATTCAAAAGGCGTTTCATACCGATCAGGGGAGGGACTGGAATTGGCTAAAAACAGGGGGAGAGAATAGGAAACAGCGTAGAGAGACGAAAGTAAAATGGGAAAGACTTGTGCCCGAAGAAGTTGTCCGGCAATCGGACCAAGAATCTGGTGTTAGACGCCCAGAAGATTTGGTAGAGCTATTCGGATTCCGTGGAATTCAATTTGGCCAGTGGGTGCAAGATGTCGCTGGAAGATATCACGTCTTGTGTTGTGGCCATGCACTTACAGATCTTGTAACGATCCTGGACTTACCTATAAAAGCCGCCTCACTCTATGGATTATTAGGACTTGCATTCGGTGCACGAGGTTCTGGGGCTGCCTCAGCTCATTACGAGCCGGGCAACAACATCATGAACATTACCAAAATCAGAGGCGGTGGATCGCTTTGCCATGAATGGGCACATGCACTGGATTTCAATTTATACTCCGTGTCCCATCGGTATACCAATGGAAGACAGGTTTCGCTCTCCGGTAATGTGCCGGGTTCCCACTTACCTCATGATGTCGGGAGAGCCTTTCAAGAGCTCATGAATGAAATCAAAGAGGGAGAAGGATTGAAACAAGTTGTTGTTCCATATCCTCTCCCCAGGGAGCAACACGGATACCGAGCTAGAGTGGCTGAACTTCTGAAACAGCACAATTACAATATCGACGCTACGATGATGGCCCTTAAACAGAGTAACTATCGGATAAAACCTCGTATGTGGAATGATATCGGCTTAATGTATTGTAATATGTTGAAACGTGGAGGCATGGAGGTTCCAACTACATTCGGTATTCCTACAGATGAAAGTAACTTTTTGCTTGATGCTAGAGAACGCGGTCCTTACTGGCGAAGAGAACATGAACTTTTTGCCAGAGCCTTTGAATCTTGGATTGAAGATGAACTGAATGAGAAGGGGTTGACCAATTCCTATCTGGTTTCCGGTACAAGATTCGGTGGACCTTATCCAACACTCGAAGAACGTCAAAACATCAATGATGCTTTCCGTAACTGGTGGCAGACACTACATCGTTCAGGCATTCTTCATGATGACCAACATTGGAATAGATAACGATGGATCGGAACAACCGATACAGCATATTCAATGGGGGGGTTCAATTGTGGATAAGGATACCGCTATTCAAGTGAAAATAGAACTGAAGCGAGCAGAACTGCACAGAGCAAGCATACGCTATGGTTTGCAGTCTGAAGAAGCACTGAAAATTTCGCAAGAGTTAGATGTACTTCTGAATGAATTTAATAACTCAAAAAAATAGTAAAAAGCGCAGCTACCCAGCTGCGCTTTTTTTGTGATGAAATCTATTCTTCCATTTCACTTCTTAGTAAATCTTATTTCTAAGGATTAAAGATAGTTATTATTTGTTCTCAGGTTTTGAGAGAAGGTCCTTCAAACGTTGAGAGGGGGTATCTCTAGTTTTGAGATATAGTGTCTCAAATTGTATAGAGGGATTCTTCAATTTTTGAGAGACCTCACCGGCTATCTTTATTTGAGACCCAGCCTCTCAACATTTGAGAGGCAATATTTTTGCTTAATTACCGCTTATCAACATATGAGAAGTGCCACCTCTCAAAATTTGAAAGACAGCTGTTTATTCTTTGAGAAGTAGCTTTTCATAATTTTATAGGCTGCCTCTCAAAATTAGAGACACAGAGTGACACAGATATAAAAGCAGCTTTAATTGACTTACGGATACTATACCGGTTATTCAAGGTTACTCTTGTTTGATAAAGAGGAAGTACTCGTATACATAGTATTGCTATGCACGTTTCTCCATCCAGGTCGAAAAACCTCTCAAGAAGAAAAGAATACAAAAAAGCCTGCAAAATTCCTCTGCAGGCATGTCGCTTATTATCTCAGCTCTATTCATGTAAATAATCATATTGAATTTGTACTACATTCGGATCGACCTGCAGCAAGCCATCAAGAATCAAGGTGTTCATTCGATTACTCAGCCATTCCGAAGCAAAATGAGTAGGGGAATAGACAGTAACAGTGCGATCACGTTTAATACAAAATGAATGTTTAAACCAGGTATCAAAAGAGGGTTTAGTCATTTTTGCTTGCAAAATGATAAGAACTTCATTCCATACACTTCGATCCTGATCCGTTATTTCCATTTCAAGTGATTTGATTTTCGCTTGAGTATCTTTCTGTAGCCTCTGAATGGTTTTTTCTTTTCGTACTATGGTTCCTTTGCGGATTACATTATCATAAACCTCTGTAAAATCGACTGAAGGATCCAGATGTATGACCTCATCTAAATTCTCAACAAGCCTCTGCATGTATCGATCGTGATCCAGTCTTAGTTCTGTTGGTAGCTTTTCATATAACTCAATGGGTAGGAAAGGGACCTTCTTACGTACTTTATACAGTGGACTTTCCTCTAAGTTGTTCTTGTCAGCATTTTGGACGTTGAAGACGACGACAAAACCATACCTTTCTAAGACTCCAAGTATCTTTTTTACAGTATTTCGACTCTTGTTCATCTTCTGGGAAATCAATTTCAAATCTGGCCAGCAATAATCTTTGTCGCCGTAACAGAATCGCTTGAGATGTCCATATAAGGCCACGCCTTCAGCACTGAAGAAATGTCCCCAATAATCCCATATGTAATTGCTTATGATGGTCATATGACCATCCACGTGTGGAATTGGTTGACCATGCTTGTCTAAAGAAAACTTTTTTATCTCTTCTTCGGGTATGTAGATCTTCTCGAGTTCCTTCTTGATATAAGCTTGTTCTTCATCATTCACCACCCTGATTTTGGATTCTTCAGCGCCCGTGGGGCGGTAACGGTAATATAACAGCTTATGAGGGGAGCCCTTTAGGTTTTTCTCATACATAAAAAATCTCCTTTGTTATTGCCTAGAAAGGCAACATTGAAGAGAAGTTAGAGCTTCACTTCATTAGATTCTGTGGAATCATAATAATAGTATTATAATATATTAGTTAATTAATTGGTATCAAATTGCTATTATTTTCGGTGAAAATAGACCCGTGTCCTTGTAAAAACGGATCTCTCTATTCCATAAAGTCGAGTTAAATTCGTAGTGATGATATTCATAAAATGGGTTTTAAGTAGAATTAGATAACAGCAGCCCAGATAGTTCGGGCTGCTTTAGGTTGTTGTAACTTTGTTCCTGCCAACAGAAAAGTTTTAGGAAGCCATAGACCTCAGAGTAACCAATATGTATTCTTGATCATTATTATTGTATCTTAATACGATAGTAGTAGTCCTCGGTCATTTGTTTGATTACATCCTCACGCTTCATTTTCACGCTATAAGGGAGACGATTTTTATCTCCTATCACAAAATCCTTATAAGTGCCTGCTTTAGTCTTTAGCAGTTTCGTTTCGCTTGTTAGCACTGTATGGTCTTTAGTGAGTGTTTCCATCACAATGACCGGTGGCCGTGAAACGTCTTTGGTCAGTGTATAAGTGAAATCCAAGTTGATGCCACCAAGAAAGGACTTGCTATCCATAGAGGTTATATAGTCATAGTTTCCTTCTGTGGTCAGGATTTCAACGGCATCATTTTTAATAAGAGGGTAGTCTTCTTCTGGAGCGGTAATTGAGATGGTATTGTTTGAACCATCCCATTTTACGTCATACCCGAATGACTCGCCGACCATCCGAAGTGGTACATAGGTTTTTCCGTTATACGAAATTGGTGCATCAGAAGGCGTCCCAATAACTCGTCCCTCTAGGAGCATCATGATTTGCGGAGACAACTGAGCAGTAATTTGTTTTCCTGCTGCCCAAACTGTAGTAGGAAGAAGTAGTCCTGCTAAAAGCATCATGCTCACTTTCCATTTTCTTTTCATATGTATCCTCCTTGTTATAAGTAATATCATCATATATTTTGGAGGATTTGTCATATGAGTTAAAGAGACTTTCTCCCTATTTGCCTCGAGAAAAATCAAGATCAGGACTAGTTATTGTCGAATACAGACGATAAACTGACTTTTTTTTCATTTTTCTTCATGCATAAAAACAAGAAGAGAAAATCGCACGTTGATGATAGAAACGTTCACAAAACTTCTTTAGAGAGTTATTTTATCACCAATATGTTATGATAGTGCTGGAGGTGAAACGCTTTGATGGAGGAACATGTACCCCAATATTTTATCAATCAAGTTGTGGATGAGTTAGGCCTGAGATGTGAAGAACTCTACAATAAACTAAATGAAGGAAACATTAGAGATTTCCTACATGATATCATTTCTTCTGAGCTTACACCTGCCAACATCCATGAAGTAAGAAGAAATACCTTTAAAGAATTACAAAAAACCAAGAAACGTTGGCTCAAGTCTCTTCAAGAGCTTTCTAATATATCTAAAGTAAAAAACAAGCGTGTGGAAGTTGTAAAAGAACTCGACCTTGCGAAAGAGCTTATTGAAATGTATGGCATGGATCAGTTCAAAAAGATTTATGAAGTGGATACACTAGAGGAGTTAAATGCAAAGCGTGTTGAAGAGGTAACTTCCTGGGCAAATGATAAAACATCCAGACTTATCGACTTCCTATATATCAAAGATAAGACTCCTTTACAGATTAAGAAAGCCATAAAATCAGATACAATTGTAACCATCGCAGATATTCTTATCAAAAACTTCGACGGGAACATTAACAAAATCATTATTGATCAACCTTTGGTCTATACGGATCATGCCGCTGTAAATCCTGGATGGTCACGAATGAAATTAACCAAAAAAAGTGTAGTTATTGATAACAAATTACACTATATTAGTGAATATCAGCCGGATGAAAATTATTCCTTGCTGACACTCGTGAATCAAGAAATCATCAATGAAGATCAAATTCTGCGTGCCATTGATGAAACAGATTCCAAACTGTTTAGGGCTGTGCTTTCGATGCGAGATCGCAAACTATTTTTTGAAGAACGAAAAATATATGTAACGATCGGGGATTTAGTAAGAAGGACGCACGGTTCAGATAACAAAAGTAATTACCTTTCGGTAAAGAGTCGTTTGACTAAACTTGCTAATGTTAAATTCAACGTACTTACGGAAAATGAAACCTTGGTATTTGGGATTTTTGACCGGCTTCATATTACAGAATTTGGTGATGGCGAGATGGCAGAGATCACGATTGCGGAGGATATTCACCAAAACTACATGATGGGCCAGGTCGTTCGAGCATATAGTGATAAGTTAATTCATTTCGAGAATCGGATGTCGGAGCATTTAATTTTCCCTTTGCAGAAAGAGAGATTCTTATGCTACTTGCGACAATCAGGATATACTGCTGAATTCGATTACACATATTTCATTCATAAGATACAATTTCGTAGTAAAAGAAAAGATATTAATCTAACTTTTATTGAAGAGTGCTTAAATGACTTTGTTAATCATGGAGTCACCGTGGAGTCTTACGTGCGCAAAAAAGATGTTTTCCACATTACTTTTCTTCCAGTCAAACCTTACGAGGCTGAGGACTTGCTAGGGAATCAACAAATCAATCATTTTATGAATGATCCAGAGCAACTGACTTTACCTTTCTAATATTTTACTCAATAGAGTTAGTGTGCTAACTCTATTTTTTTATGACTTTACTCTTAAAGCAATCCGGTATTTAAAATCAAATTTGCGTATCACCTCTAATCAAGTGAAACCTGTTTCTTATTGTGTTACCTTGAGTTTTGTAGCAGATTCACTTTGAGCGCATAGTGGGAGTTCCAGGAGACAGCCGAGTAACTGGTCGGTTGTTCTACGGTGAACTAACCGGCACATAAAAGATATACAGTACCGATGACTAAGTGAATCAATTAGGCAATCAAAAGAAAAGGAGCTAGAGTAACGAGCCATGATAAAAAAAGTGTTACAAATAACGATACCTTTAATATTAGTGCTAACCCTTGTTGCTTGTTCTATTAAAAAAGATGATGAGCAATTATCAAGCGAACAAGGGCATGCATATGAAAATACGACCGCTACGGATTATGCGGAGTTTTCCAAAGGAGGAGGACAGACAGTTATCTTTGCTAATGGAACCACACTACACTATAGAATTTCGGATAACCATACAGACGTCATGGGTAGCGAAAACGATGGCGATTGGGTAGTCAAAGAGTTCTCGGACCAGCTCATTGCAAGTGTCAACAATGAAGAAATAAATATTACGGATGCTCTTAAGGACAAAGGTTATTTTTACTATGGCTATCGGGATGATATGAACATTCTGCACCGACTATATATCGTTAGAAATGCAGGAGGTACCAAGGATTATGCAGAACGCTGGTACTCTCAAGCTGAATTGCTACCTGAGCTTGGCATGAGTGGAGGTTCAAGAGGACTTAGCGGGCCTTTGGGAACGGCAATAATGTCTGCTGAAGTTGAAGTGAAATATGATAATATTAATCTTGATTTTGCGCTACAAAAGCATATAAAACTATATTGGAATGAATATGGGCAAGGCTCATTGTAGTCCACAAGTATTTTGTTACATTAACGGGGAAGTTGGTTCCATAAAACTAAGAAAGAAGCTGATCAAAAGTTCAGCTTCTTTCTTTTAATAGGCAGTTTAGTTCAACTTCTATTGTTATATAATATAGCGACAGAAAACTATTTTAGTCATACGAATGGAGGACTTTTAATGAAGAAGGTAATCATAGGCGGAATATTAATGTTAACGGGATCATTGATATCTTTAGGAATTATACTGGCAGCTGCTTTATATGTCCCAAGTATCACTGCTTGGAGTGGATCAAGGTTATGGTATGCCATCTTCGGTACAAAACAGTATGGAGATGAAGTAGTACAAAGTTTATCTTTAGGTTTCCCTTTCAGTGTGGGTGTTATATTGTTTATTATTGGCCTGATAGTATTAGTAAGGGAGTACTTTATTAAGGATTAACGACAAGTCAGAGTATAACTCGTTACACCAACGGGCAGGTAAATATAACAATTGATATTTCAAAATTGCTAAAACTGCTTAAACTATTCGTTATATGGGCAAGACTGAATAGTAAAGTTGATTTATAGTCTTCTCCAGAACTAATTATCAATTTCTCCCCCAAATCTCCGCTCAAACCTTGGGGGAATTTTTTGAATAGAACAAAAAGTGCTCTAAATCTCCGCTATAATCGAGAGAATTCCCCATATCTCCGCTGGATTAAAATTTCTTAACTAAATCTCCGCTCAACTTATGAGAATCTCATAAATCTATGTTTATTTTTAATAGTTTTGGGGAAGAAAATGAGTTGTCAGAGTGAAAAACCACTAATAATTCCCCAAATCTCCGCTTAGTATTATCATTATGCATATAAATGTGATCATCTATATTAGAAATTCAAATTAATTCCCCCAAATTTCCGCTGTAAATAGAGCAAAAAAATTTCTCCATCCTATCATCCAGAAAAAACACGGTCAGAACAGGGGATTAGAATTTATTCTCCAAATCTCCGCTCTATTGTAGGGCCTTATATTTCGTAGCATATTTCATAAATCCCCCAAATCTCCGCTCAACCTACCTCTATTTACCATTAAATTTTTCAATGCTATAATGGCTTAAAGCTTAGAAGATCCGTGTAATACATAAAGAAAACTCGATATTTACTGTCGAAATAAAAACAAAAAAAGAACCCAACCACAGGTTCTACTAAATGGCTAAGTTTGGCGACCTGGCATTTAGTAGAATTCGAGAGATCGGGTTTTGGTCTTGCTTCTTTAACTGATATGGCTCAATTATAGCATGTCTTTTTCAGAAAAAAAAGCCAAAACCCTTTATTTCCTATGCCATTTTTGGGTTGGATTTAAGGAGCGGCAGACATGAAACATCATCCTGATTTATTTGACGCACGCACTCTCCATAATGATACTCGTTTGTTATTCAAACTGAAATTGCTGCTCGGTACCGTTTGTGCATATGGCGGGGAAGTTCCACTTTCCTTAACTGCACTTGCCAAGCGTATGGGCACCTCCACATATCGCATTCGAATTCTACTCCAAAAATTAGAGTTTGAGGGCATTGTTCATTACAATGCTGCTGGAACTTTGTTCTTTAATCAATATGTCTTTGTTCAAGATCAAGCGGAGGCTTCAAAAGAAAACCTTTATGCGAAAAACTTCGCTTTCTTCACTTGCGATGAATTCCTCGCAGAGGATCGTAATGTCCAACGTTTTGTTCTTCATTACGTCGGTAAAGAATTGATCTACATCCCAGGTAACTTTCGCTGGGGTTATCTTAATGATCTTTATGGTCCAACCGGCCTTCTTAATATTCGTACGCCTAAGGAAGCGAGAAACGTTCTTATCAAAGCTTCCAAGTATCTGAACATTAAAATACATACCGAAAACTTTCAAGTACTCCACGTTCATCAAAAATGGATTGATATGGGGGAAATTTACTCCGAGGGTGCAGAGCTGTGGGTTTTTAAACAGCTGAAAAAGCATCGTTTTTGTTGTGAATTTTTGTCACGTAAAGCCGTGTGGCAGATCGCCAAAGTGATGGAAGACTACTATGCGAAATTTGGCTATGAATATGCTACTGAAATCTTTGATACCGCTCTGTTTAACATTCAACTCAATAAAATGCGCTCTCAAGCCTTCTTGAATATGATTTACCGAGAGGATTCAGAGTATATCGTTACAGATGAGAAAAATGAATTAGATGAAATCAGTGCTTATTTCCGATCAGTAATGGAATCAGCCGAGCTAAATTATGCGGTACAGTTATCAATGGATCTTGAAGTGGTACACCAGAAGAAACAAATGGCAGAAACCCAGCTGTTTGCTAATGATGTGCTCTTGGAGATCAATCAAGAACTGATAGAGGCAGCTGAGGAACAACAGCGCCAGATTTGGGATAAGCTTCGTCGCATACATCACTGCTGGCTCATTCGTTTTAGACAAAATCCAGAATGGTTTGTTGAACGTCATTATCAAATAAAAACATTACCAGCGCCTATTCTAGAGATTAAACTTGAAATTGAAAAATATATTTTGAATCAAAAGAGTAAAGCTGTCTAATTTTAAAGATAAGTTAGGCTTCTTTGAATTGCTTTTTATTCTACTCATCTAACTTTTGATGCAGTGACTACTACAGACAGTAGAGTGACTGCTATTTGCTATGCCATAAAATGAAAGCAGGTTGAAAACCCATGTAGAAATTTTAATTTGTATATTAGTCCATCCCTAAAATTTCATCTGATTTAAGATTAACTCCCTAAAATGTCTGTGGATAACGTGTTTTTTAGTATGGATAAATAGATACTTTATGTTTATATGGTATAGCCAAAGGGGTATAGCGTTTACTAGCCTAGGGATACAGTTTAAGCAGTCGTTGATAGATCATACTCGGTCGTGGGTTTAAGTTTGAGTCGAGTGTAACAATGGATTTCTTATCTTTTAGCAAAATTATGTTTATGCAAGAATCCTTATGTAACAAGGGTTTTAAGGGGTTTTTGGAGAGTCCTAAAAAGGTATTAACTAAAGGTTTTGACCTATACTGTTAAAGAAAGATATTAAATTATGGTCTTAATTGATGGTGTTTAGAAAAGGTTTTAACATGTTTTAAAACAACTCCATCACCTAGAAGATATGAACCTCAATTTAATATCAGAACAGAAACTTTAAATACCCGACTTAGCTTGTTGTCCTAATAGAGGACTTCTTAAGCCCTATTACATATGTATAGATCGTTTCTTATTTGATCTACTAAGAAAAACTCAACAACCATTATGTTTCCTATTGCGTTCTGTACTATAGATAATATTGAAGATAGTGCCTACAGCATCTATACGAGGAGTTGATGATCATAAAACAAAATATAGTAAAAGCAACAATACTAGGAGTCGCTTTTACATTGCTATGTAGCGGTTGTATATTGTCTAACGCTAAACCGAATGACGCTCCTAACAGAGAAGAGTCAGGGATTAGTCAGAATGCAAACAAAAAACAGAACAAAGATAGTAAGAGCTTAATACTCAACGAGAAAAATGGGATTGTTATATCTATCTCATCAATAAAAGAAGACAAATTGCTAAGAAATATTACCGTAGACATGCGAGGGAAATTAAAGAAATCGTTTCTATGGAATACCGTGATGGATACTTCACGTCCTCCTATTATTGATGAAATTGATGTGAATGCAAATGGTACCAAAGAAATTGTTATCCATATGAATGCTGGAACGGGTATCGGGGTTGCTATCAATGAGGTCCACATCTTGGATCCAAACTCTCTTGAGGAACTGAATGTCGAGGATCCAGTGCAAAGGTTAAACAACAAACTAAACTCATCCATAAAGCACCAAACGGGTAAGACTTATATAGATACGGAATTGGACGGTAAGCATCTCAGTAAAATGTATGACTACGATATCGGATCATGGGGAGAGCGGGTTAGTTTCGGATCTATCGTATCTTATGAGATTCAGAATGGACGTTTGAGAGCAAATCTAGCTGGTCAGGCTTCGATGAGCGAATTTCCAGTGAAGGTTGTAGTCGATTATAATAGTGATCTCACAATTGAAAACTTCACTTTATTTTATAGCGGATTTCTGCAGCCTCAGTTCAGCGAAGAGGATGTGAAATCTATGCTGGATCACTGGTTACCCGAAGGAGACTGGATTGTTGAACGTAAAGATAATCAATATGTCACTAGTTATCCCAATCATTCGAGTGACGGCGAGTCCATGATGATAAGTATAAACCCGATGACAGGCACGGTACATGATACGACTTCGGGTAGTCCGCTTAAAAGTCTTGCTAACGTAGATGCACCCGACCTTTTTCAGATTAGCAACGGTACAAAGTATATGGCCGAACTCTACAGACTGGGAAAGCCTATACTTGAGGCCGCTGGCTTGAAGCCAGCAAGCAAAGATTGGATTACTGGCTTTCTAGGTGATGGATACGTATTGGGAGAGGTTATACGATCCAATCTTAAATTTATGATCAAAGTTGACGTATTTACAGGCCAATGGGAAAAAATATCTGATCCTTTCCAGTAGGGGTGTGTAACTCAAGTTGTTGTAACGATGCCATTAACTTAGTGTAGTCATCTAGTTTTTTTGGAAAGGAGTTTGCTTCTTGGGTTCTTCAGATTAGTAGACTGTGTGGAATTCTTATTATTGGAGAACGATATATTCTTACCTTATTATAGAGGGCCATCTAGTTCTGGTCCTCTTTTCTTTGTGGCTTAACTGAACGTTGCTGAAATAAATAATGCACGAAGAGTCAAGAATTTCGTTCATCCGGTCCTAGATTTATAGAATTAGTGAATTTCTTCTTAATATTGATGATGCGACTATCGCAATAAATTTTAGTTCATAATATGTTCTTCTTATACATGGATGTATTATTTGAGAGGAGAAAAATTATGAATGTAGGAATTACAGATTTCGAAAGTATTATCAAAGCAGGCTATGATAATATCGCTGGTATAGTCGTAATGCAGTCCGGAGAAAAGGTATATGAAGGTTATTTCGACGGCCACACCGCTGAAGATACTATTCATATTGTGCATCCGTGACAAAGAGTGTTGTTTCTACACTGATTGGTATTGCCATAGATAAAGGTTATATCGAAAGCATAGACCAAAAAGTATTTGGAATTTTTTTCTAATTACAAGATCAAGCGCGGTGAAAAAACGATACAGCATGTCACAATAAAACACATTCTCACAATGACAGCACCATACAAGTACAAGTCGGAGCCATACACAAAGGTTTATACAAGCGAGGATTGGACAAAAGCTGCACTGGACTTCTTAGGCGGTAAAAACGCTATTGGAGTGTTTAAATATTCCACCATAGGCATTCAGATTTTATCAGGAATACTCACAAATGCAACAGGCCAACCGGTGCTTGATTTTGCCATAGAGAATCTGTTTAAGCCACTTGGAATAAAAGCACCTCACAATACGAATGTAAATTGCAAAGAAGAGTATTTTGCGCTTCTTAAGGATAGGTACGTTCAAGGTTGGGTGGTTGATCCCAAAGGCACGAATACTGCTGGTTGGGGACTTACCTTAACACCACGGGATATGGCAAAAATCGGTCAGCTATACTTAAGCGCAAGAAATTGGAACGGCAAGAAACTTCTATCCTCTCAATGGATTAAAGACAGTACCCAAGAAAACAGTCGATGGGGAGAGTTGCCATACGGATATCTATGGTGGATTGTTGGCAATAAGGAGGATGGTTGTTATGCAGCTTTGGGCGATGGTGGAAACGTAATTTTTGTATCTACAAAGCAGAATATGGTGGTTGCTATCGCCTCTCGTTTTATGCCAAGTGCGAAGAATAGAATAGAATTGATTGAAAAACATATTGTACCGTTATTTACTGATAATCATTGAAGTGACTTATGTATATAGGCGATGAAAAACCTGGAGACCCTCAATCCTTTGAATAAACTACTGTGCTTATTATAATTAAGAATCATCCAATCTGCATTATAATAACTTATCGGGGGTTAACTAAATGTTAAAGAGAAAATTATTATGGGCTCTTCCGTTATCTTTGGTACTCGGATCTGTACTGGGAGTATCCATATCACATTCACGATTTGCACCTTTAGTTTTTTGGGGTTTCACTTTAGCTTTTGCGGTACTAGGATTTAGAGCTGGATCCAGAGGTCCCCTCTGGCGTTCTTTAGCTTATACTTGTTATGGAGGAGCAGTAACGACCGTGATATTTGGGTTTATTATTATGAATTAATAGATTGAATTCTACCACGTAGCCAAGTTTCATTAATATTCTAGTTTGCTATTAAAAGTTCTGTCTAGCATTACTAAACAAGAAATTTAACGATGCCCTAGATTCCATTTATATCTATTACAACGAGAAACTTGATCTTAGTAGTATGCCTTCTGCACAGATTTTAACTTAAGTGCAGGTCAAGTACAGTCCGTAAGCATGTTTAACACGGGTAAAACATCAGGGTCGCAACCTTTATACGTTAAGCTAATGGTTAACGGCATTACAGAAAACGATTTGGCTACGTTAAAGGTTAGCTATAACGGTACGGCGATTCAGGATATCAGTGATACTAAAAATAAAGCTCAAAGCTATTCTAATGCTGAAATATTATCTCTAAGTCCAAAGTTTACTGAGGTTACGCTGAGTTCAGATCGACGCACCGTTTTGGCGAAGATCGAACCGGGTTGGGATCCATATGTAAATCCTAGTTTCAACACGGATGATGCTTCTAGGGCGCGCTTTGCGATGCAAATTGCCAATGTGGATTACCAGCCAAACACGATAAGATACAGTTATAGCACATCGTATATATCTTATACGCTCAAATTTGATACGCCGCTTCCACAGGGAGTTGCAAAGATAAAATTTAATTCGAATTGGGTAGTGGATTGGGCTAATGACTCATGTTCATCGGAGATCATATTTGAATCTATTTCGCAACTTCCGGATTCAGGAACACCAACGGCAAGCTATTCCCAATCAAGTGGAAAAGTTCTTCTCTCTTTTGCGAATGGTTTCCAATTAAACAATTCCTCCACTACAGCTGCTGGCTTAACATTAAAGGTGGATGGAGTAGAATATGCCCTGCGTGGTTATCTGTTATCTCTTAACTGGAATAGTAAAAATCAGACCTATATCGACCTTAATGACCCATATGCTTAGAAGTTTAAACAAGCAGTAGATCAAGGTAGCGATATTCAAGTGAAGTATGTGAAAGTGAATCAAGAAGATCAGCAACAGATGTCGGATATCGCTGGTGCGTTGGTCCCTGATTTCGATTACATTCAAGTAACTAAGCAACCATAAGAACCAAACAAAAGAAGCGACGATAGTTAATATGTCGCTTCTTTTTATATTGAATCATTAGATCGCTTCATACCAAACAGACTAGACTAGTTTTGGATGAAGAGAATGATAGTTCTTTACCCGATTTTTTAGCAATGATATAATGTAGTGAATATACGAATAATCGGTTAATTTTCTTCGCACATATATAGTTTGCGAAGACGGGGTTATGCTTGACTGCATTTTTCAAAAATCTTATTCGGATGATAACAAGGTCCCACGACAGGACTGTACTTCTATCATCGGATATGCCAAGGAGACACATTCTAACAATGGAATGTGTCTTTTTTGTTTTTCACTTCTTATCTAGGAGAGTACATAACTAATTTGGAGGTATAGGATGAAACTTCGCAGACTTAGAAACATGGATGGATGGTATGAGGTCATGTCTATATGCCCGATTTGTGGTCACAAGGGATGGTGTGCGATCAACAAGGAACAAACAATTGTGCATTGCATGAGAGTTCCATCGGACCAATACTTTGAATCCAATATGGGAAGGCAATTTCGTCACGAATTGGTTCTTGGCTCCATTCCAAGCCATGAAAAAATTGAAATTGAGCAAGTCAATGCCGTTGATAAAAAAAACAATGCACATTTGAATCGCGTATACCGAGCATTGACCAACGAACTGTGTATTTCGGTAGCACATGAGAATCATTTGAGAGAAGAACGGAAGATGTCAGATGATACGATTTGTGTTCGAGAGTATCGAACCATGCCAGAAAGTGAGCGTTGGACGATTGCTAAAGAAGTAGGCAAACGACTAAATTCAGATTCTGATCTGCTTGGAGTACCAGGATTCTTTGTTCAAGAAGGCAAATATGGCTCGTATTGGACAATGTCCGGTTCCAGTGGATTAATGGTCCCGTTTCGTTCTATCCAAAATGAAATTACGGGCTGGCAAATTCGAGTAGACTCCCCTCCATTAGAGTTGGATTTGAAAGGAGCAGTGAAAGGCACCATCAAAAAGGAGATTGAAAAAGACCATATAGGTAACCGCCGAGCGCTCTGTGAATTAACCGTGGGAGGAAAAGAGATTGAGGTCCAGTTAACTGTAAAAGATAAAAAAGTTTGCATGCAGGATGATCAACTCATATTCAGTGTGGAGTTGAAGCAAGCACAGCGTTACTGGTGGTGGAGTAGTGGATCAAAAACCAATGGGGCTTCTATAGGAGGACCAATTCCATATCACTTGGCTCTACCTTCGCCTTGTTTGAGTTACTGGAAGTCTGATAACGATCCTGCATCGTTAATCGACTGCAGCGAAGTTTGGGTGACAGAAGGTGCCTTGAAGGCAGATAAGGCCGCTGATGGCCTTCTAAAGCCAGTATTTGGCCTTCCCGGCGTTGGTTCTTATCCACTCATCTTGGAACCGCTGAAGAAGCTAGGGTGTAAGCATGTTGTCATTGCATTTGATGCAGATAGCGTGAAAACACCAGAAGTGCAGCGAGCATTAGAACTTTGTGCAGAGTATTTTTCCGCCAATACGAATATGAAATTAAGTCTCGCTATGTGGGATATCTCACTTGGTAAAGGAATTGATGATCTCATCAATAAAGGATTTGTTCCTCAAGTATCCTTATTATTAGAATAATAGTTGCATTATTTCTAAATCTATATATTTAGTTCAGAATGTACAAGTATTAAAAAATTCTATTGTCAAAGATATTTGTTCAGAGTGAAAAACAAGGAGGTATTACGATTTTGGTTTAATCCATTTATATCTATTAGTATCTGATACTGACCATTGACCACAACGTAAAGGTGTTACATCAAAGATCTAATTATAACACTATAAGGTACCTGGTAATTTTTCTTTATTTAACATTGAACGGTAAAAAAGGCATGTGAAAAACCACTGCTAATTTCAGCAGTGGTTTATTTACTGGTAACATGCTAAAGGCTATTTATTTTAATGAATTATGATTTCTTTTCTCCAAGTTACATCACACTTTAAATTTGTTAATCTGTTCCTGGAGTTCTTCTGCCATTTTGGATAGAGAGGCGACTGATGAAGCAATCTCTTCCATTGAAGAGAGCTGTTCCTTTGTAGCGGTAGATACATTGTGTACCTCACCAGTTACTTCCTCCGCGATATTGGAGATCCTTTCTACATACTTGGCTACTTTATCCGTGCTAGTAGACATTTGATCTGCTCCTACTGAAGCTTCTTGAACTTCAATAGCGACCTTGTCCACGGCATTTAAAATCTGTTCAAACGCTTGTCCCGCTGAAGTAACTATCTTAATTCCCGCTTCTGTTTCGTGGCTATTCATTTTTACCGCTTGTATTGCATGATCAGTATCATTTTGAATGAGTTGAACAAGATTTGTTATTTTGCTAGCTGATTTTGAGGTTTCTTCTGCCAGTTTACGTACCTCACCGGCGACTACGGCGAAACCTTGGCCATGCTCACCTGCACGTGCAGCCTCAATTGCTGCATTTAAAGCTAGCAGATTGGTTTGACGAGCAATATTGTTAATTAGTTCCGTAATGCTCCCTATTTCAGCAGAATGTTTTCCTAACCCAGTTACTAGCTCTGTCAAAGCAGATATAGAAGAGTGAACCGTTCCCATTTGCTTCAAAGCATGCTGAATGATTGTGTTACCTTTAGTAGATTGAATTGCAGCATTCTCAGCAGATAGGGATATATTCTTCGCAAACTGCCCGATTTGTTCTGATCCGGTGGTCATCTCACTCATTGCTTGGGATGAATGTGATACCATATTCACTTGATCAGAAGTACAACTAACTAATTGCTCAACTGCTTCAGTAACTTGCTCGGAAGCTTTCGTATTTTGCTCGGCGCTCGCGAGTAGCTCTTCTGATGAGGCAGCGACCTGTTCGGAAGTTGTAGAAACAGACTGAACCATTGAACGAAGGTTTTCCGTCATCGTATTAAAGGAAGCAGAAAGCGTCCCGAGCTCGTCTTTGTTTTGTAGTATAATCATTTCGCCAGATAAATCACCGTCGGCAATGAGCATTGCTGAAGCATTCATTTTCTGAATTGGTTTCGATATAATATTTGCAATAAAGAAGGCAATAATTAAAGCGATCAGGAAAGATGCCAATGTGATCAATAAAATAATAAGGAAAGCATCATTAGCATCGACCAGTGATTTATTTGTAGCTTGCCCAGATAATGCATCGACCAAAGTAATCAGTTGTGAAATTGAATCATTAGCTGTAGACCACAATGGATAAGCTTCTGCATGTAGATTGCTAGCTTCCACAAAGTTATCAGTTAATCCTACATCGATAACTGACGGTATTTTCTTCAAATAGGCCTCATAGTTCTTGCTAAATGTATCATAGAGCACCAATGCTTTGTCATTATCATGAATTAGAGAAAATAATTGATTACGCTCATCATCAATTTTAGTTTGAAGTTGAACCAAAGACTTATTCATTCTTGTAATTTCATTTTTCTCTGTCTCCACGATGATGGCAAGAACCAGACGATCTACTTTTGAGACATCACCATTCATGATGCCCAGAAGCCTGACACTCGGCATCCACTTCTGATCAATTTCTTCGGCAGTTTCTGACATGCCATAAATCTGAACTAAAGCATAGGTGCTTACTGAGGAAAGAAGTGCTAACACAATTAAAAATCCTGTCAGCAATTTCATACGAATAGTTAACTTCATTCTCCCCGCCACGTTTCTTCGTGTGTTAATCATGTTTTTCACTCCTTAAAAATACAAAAGTACTATACCCCTCTATAGTATATCGACATTTATTAAAGAGTATTGAAGAGGTAGTGATATCAATTCCTTGTATTCAGGCATTCAACAAATTAAGTGGTAGGTTTTAAAACTAACTTGATGATCCAATCTATCTAGTACCTCTATCTCTTTGAAGACAATTTCATACGTTAATACTTTGGTTCCCCAGGTAAATTATTTCTTTCTGTTTGTGATAAGTAATATTCTATATTGACATACTATAGGGGAGTATTGTAATTTGGTAATGTGAGGTGGTCTCTATGGAGCAAATAGAATCAACGGTAAGTCATAATAATCAAGGCAATTCCAATGCCATTCGTAAAAGTCATCACTCCGACAAATTAAAAAGTAACTTAATATCTCGCCTAAATAGAATTGAAGGACAAATCCGAGGTGTAAAGGGTATGATTGAGAAGGATACCTATTGTGATGATGTCCTTAACCAAATAGCATCGATTCAGTCTGCACTAAATGGGGTTGGAAAACTTCTTCTTGAGGGCCATATGAGAAGTTGTGTGGTTGAACGAATTCAAGCAGAAGAGTATGAAGTTATAGAGGAATTACTAATCACAGTTAACAAGTTAATGAAGTAAAATAAAGATGAACCGTAATTTAATTCAACAACAGGCCAGTGGGCCTTTTTTTATTGATTTCATATAGGGTGAGGGGGTATAATGATCATGAATACTAAAAGACTTCCCTTGGAAATCAGTATATAGCACGTTCAAAAGAATCTGTAATGTAATAAGACTCACTTGATTTTTTTACGGTGAGCTATCAATTTGATGAAATATCTAGATTTATGACAATGCCAATTGTTAATTCTAATATTCGGTAAGATAGCTAAAGCAATCTATGAAGATAGTCTCATAAATTTTTTAAAATGACGATAAGATCCATTTGGGGAATTGCGATCACGAAGAAGAGAGGAATAGCATGATTATACTATTCTATATTTTAGTTGGACTTCTTGGTTCATGGTTATTGATTCAATTATGGCCCCTGAGGTCACTTACTTACATTCCTGTTGAAGAGTGGGAGCCACTGAAGGAACGCTGGGTATATGCAAAAATCCTAGATGTCAGAGATGCAAGTGAATATGAGGCTGGGCATATACCAGGCTCAATAAATGTATCTATTGGTAGATTACCACTTCTATGGGGTAAACACATTACACCAAGTGATGAAGTAATTATATTTTCTCGTAGTTGGATTCAAAGTAGGAAAGCGGCTAGAATTTTAGCACGTAGAGGGTTTCGAAGTTTGTACGCCATTAAAGGTTGTTATCTTTCAATGTCTGTTAGTGACACGTCGGAAAAACAACAGAACTATAAGTCTAATTACTGTCAGTAAAAAAACTCTGTTTTCAACCGTTTAGTCGGTTTAAACAGAGTTTTTATTTTTCTAGTAACTCTCTTACTCTTCCCAAGCCTGAAGAATCTGAAGTGCAGCTCCTGTAAGGACTCCCTCTTCTCGAAGAACACCTGGAGTAAATATAGGGTCGTAACAACTAGGATAATGATATATATTTTTACGAGCGACTTGTATCGCCGTATCATATACTACAGAATCAGCATTAACAATTGCTCCACTGATAATGACATATTCAGGATGGACAGTATTAATTAAATTGGCAAGTCCAACTCCCAGATAGGATGCTGTCTCAAGAAAAACTTCTCGTACCAATGTATCGTTCTGTTTTAAAGCTATAACAAGAGAAGTAAAGTTGATACTTTCAGGTGGGAAACCCGAAAGTGTGCTATCTCGGCCTATCTTGAGTTGTGATTGTACACGCTCTACGAGTGAAGGCACTGATACATAGGCTTCTAAGGAACCGTAATTTCCCTTATCTTTTAGTTTTCTTCCCCCTAGTTGAATGATCATTTGTCCGATCGCTCCTTCAGTATCAGCAACACCACGTAAGATTTGACCTCCAGACATGATTGATGATCGTATATTCACACCGGCATGGACATACAACATATGTTCACAAGTTTCTTTTCGAAGTGCCCAATGCTCTGCAAGTAAGGCTGTATTCGCACCATTATCTAGTTTTGTTGGTATGTTAAGTTCCTTTTCAAGCATTGCGCATATTGGAACATTACTCCATGAGTAGGATGGAAAGTACTCTGGGTGTAATATGATACCTTTTTTTGTATCTAGGGGTCCAACTGCACCGATTCCCAACCCAAGAATTTGTTTATGAGAAATTTGGTGCCTATGTAGCATTTTTTTTGTTTCGGTTAGTACGAATTCAACAAGACGTTCTGGCGAGAGTTGACGATCCATTTCCCATTTAACAACAGATAATTGGTTGAGATGCATGTCAAACAAGCCAAGTGAGGAACTAATACGAGAGATTTCCAAGCCTAATAAGTAACGATAGTGAGGATTTGTTTGAAAGAGAATAGGCTTACGTCCCCCCGTGGACGTACCATGCCCGGAAATAAGTATTAATTTTTGCTCTAGCATGTCCTCAAGTAAACGAGTCATACTGCTACTAGCAATTGAGAAATGTTTTATTAAGTCTGCTTTAGAAACCACACCAAGATAAGCAATTCGATCATAAATCTGCTTTTTAACTGAAAAATGGGAATGATTTAACATCGATTTTCTACTCCATTTCCAAGTGAATAAGTCGGGATATCTTGAGTATAGCTTATGTAGAATTTATTATCCAGTTGATGTTATTGGAATAACAAAGTTTATACCAAAATGGTTTTATCTAATCAAGTGGTCTTGCCTTTCATAAGATAATAATCAAATCATTTAAAAATATAGCCGAAATCTGCCGGTATACTTAAACTTTAATCCAAAATGGAATTAATGTGGTACAATATCAGTAATTTATATGTACACTGATTTTTGAATGGGGATGCCATATATGAATGTGAAACAAAAAAAATACACTTATATGCTATTAGAACTTTTTGTTGTTTTTTTTAAATTAGGGCCATCAACATTTGGTGGAGGTTATGCATTGATTACAGCTATTGAGCGAGAGGTTGTAGACAAAAAAGCATGGATGAAGCAGAACGAGGTAGAGAATATGGTATCTGTTGCAGGATCAATACCTGGAGGAGTAGCAGTGAATTCAGCTGCATACGTGGGATATAGACTAGCCGGGATAATCGGTGCGGTTATAGCCGTTATAGCGATAACGTTACCGACCTTTGCCATTGTCTTTATTCTTAATAGCCTAGGTATAATGTTTCAAGATGTCCCTAAGGTAGAAGCAGCTCTAAAGGGTGTTCATGCCGCTGTAGTAGCACTTATCATAGTAGCGGCTCTTAAGGTAGGGAGAACATCTATAATGGATGCATCCACAATGGTGATGGCGGGTCTCTGTGTATTCCTGCTACTTTTTACATCGATTCAATCATTATATTTGATTATTGGAGGCCCAATTATAGGTATGACTATTATTTCAATTAAACGAGTTCTAGGTTATTCAGATAAAACAGAAAAGGAAGAAAGAAACAACCAACCTGATTTAAACTATCCTGAATACTACATCTAAAGGTGCTGATCACATGTTGTGGGAATTGTTTTTCTTATTCTTTAAAACTGGAGCTATTTCTTTCGGTGGGGGATACACAGTTATAGCATCTATTCAACGTGAAGTAACTGAAAAAGGGTGGATAACACCAGAACGGTTTCAAGAACTCGTTGCTCTAGCTGGGATGTCTCCGGGTTCAATTGCCACGAATATGGCAACCCTAATTGGCTATTCTCAGATGGGGGTTATAGGCGGAATTATATCTACAATTGGGATTATTTTACCTTCTCTTTTTCTTGTCATCATCGGAACTGCCTTTTTTCTTCGCTTGCAGAACAATTATTGGATCCGTTCCTCATTTTACGGGTTACGTCCAATTATTACAGGGCTTATTGTATATGCAGCGATTCACTTTGGAATTGGAGGGAGCCAGGAACCTTTAATCAGCTGGTCAACTTTTGGGATGCTCATTGTCTGTGCTGGCAGCCTCGCTGCAGTCACTAAATATAAGATGCACCCTTTTGCCGTCATATTACTCTCTGCAGCATTCGGAATTGTTTTGTTTTAATTGGCATTTTGTCTGAAAAAAGCCTTGCATTTGGTGTAAATGCGAGGCTTTTTTGTAATCTATTACTGAATAAGCATATTTAACAACAACTGCACGTCGCATGAAGAGCCCACAGTGATGACTGATTTATTAGATGCTTCAACAAATTGGTTAATTTGTGGTGCTAAATCATTTACAGTGATGACTACATCAGCATCGAGGATAGCTTGTCTAAGGTTTTCCTCTGTGGATGAGATATCAATAGTTTGAATATCGGCAGGAGAAACTCTTCTTATCTCATCAAGATAGAATACACAAGAAATGGTCTTGCACTCGATAAAAAGATATTTTAACTTCTTCTCTAATGGTTGCCCAAATAACTGGACATAGGCAAATCCGGATAAAAGAACATCCTGAACATTATAACCGGATTCATAAGCCTGATTTATTGTCTGTTCTACAAAAGAGTAATATGGATTTTGTTGTTTAAATTTTAAAATGTTTTCTTCTTCGGCAACTTGGGTTCCACGTCCCTTTTGCATGACCAAAAGACCTTCCTCTTTTAACTGTGAGTATACCCATTGAATTGTGTTTCTGTTTATAGCCAATTCATCGGCCAATTGATTGGTCGATGGAAGAGGTGCATTTGGCTTTAGAAGGTCCTTCCCAATTAACCATTTTATTTGCTCTTTGATCTGTACATTTATGGGGAGGGAAGAAGATGTATCAATCTTAAAAAACAAATTTGTAGAGTTCATTTTCAACTTCCAACTTTCTTAATTAACTAGTTTTCTGGTTATTTTTCAGCTTAATCTAATGTACAGATAAAAGCAAGTGAATGCCTAGATAAGTATCTATTTTTGCTGACTTGGTGAAGTTAAGTTGACGAAACAGATAAAAAAGATTATAGTCTAAATAACCAGTTGATCAGTTAACTGTACAACTGAATAATTAAAAATTATCGAGTTATTGGAGGGATTGATTTTGTCAGCTATTTCACTTAATAAAAACTCATTCAAAGAACATACACAAGCTGGCGTGACTTTAGTTGATTTTTGGGCCCCTTGGTGCGGACCATGTAAGATGCAGCTACCCATTGTTGAGGAGCTTGGCAACGAAATGAAGGGGAAAGCTGTTATTGCCAAAGTTAATGTGGATGAAGAATTAGTTTTAGCAAGGGAGTTAGGTATTTCGGGAATACCGACCCTTATTCTTTATAAAAATGGAAATCCTGTGAAAAAGTTAGTTGGTCTACAGTCAAAGCAAGATCTCAAAGCTAACATTGAAGAAGCATTACGTAACTAACAATATAAAATACAAAAATTGGAGAGATGGAATATGAAATTGAATGCTATTTGGTACAACGGTTCAAAGGGAGACGGAAGACTTAAAGCCAATCACCTAAAAACTAATATTGCTATCCCAGAAGCTCTTGGGGGCAGCGGTACTGGCGCGGATCCAAAAGCATTATTAGTCTCCTCTGCAGCTGCATGTTATTTAATGACTCTTGTGTATATGTTGGAGACGATTAAAGTCCCGATTGCCGGTTTTACCATGGATTCGGAATCAACAGATTTAACGCGAGAGGGTATGAGTATCACACATTACCCAAAAGTATATTTATCTAATGAAGCAACAGATGAACAAATTGAGTTAGTTCGCAAGGCTTTTGTCGATGCAGACAAAAAATGTGAGGTCGGAAACTTGCTGAAAAAATCTAACGTTAAAATTGAGATTGAAGGTTATGTATCCATAATTCCTGAGGAAGACTTAATCAGTGAATATGTAGAAAATTATGGTCTTGATTGGTAAGTTTATTTTTTCAAAAACCCCTTCGCAATGAAGGGGTTTATTTTATTTAGGTTATCTTGAAGAGTAGTAAAGTACTACGATGGGATAGCGAGTCTTTATGTAATGAGAGCTAAATTGATAAAAGTTCAATCCTCTATTGCAAAGTTGATGGTTTAAATGTTCAACTAGAAAATCAATAAAACAAAACAACTTTTCCTAAAGCACAAAAAATGTACCTTAAGTACTCAAGTGGTTATTATATTGAGATTAGCCAAAAACATAAACACAAAGTATCGCATTTCATAATGTTTATTTTTCAAGAAAAAGCTAAAGCCGAGAATTTAATTGGGTGATTCAAACCGGGCACGACGAAGAGCTTTAATATGTTGTTGCAGGAGGCATCTTATGTTACTAGATATAGTTTCTTTATCCCTAATATCTGTTCTTTTCGTAAAATGAAATCGATTGCATTTTATTTATCGAGCAGTTATAATACAAATAATAATTTAGAATAATAAACGGACATGTCACTGGTAATGCAGGCAGGATCCATAAGAACTAAATGATACTTTAAGTATGTTTAGTTTTTAAGGATACCTGTCTGTTTTGTCTCCATTTATATCAGATGGATTAGCGAATAGCTTATATAATAATATGTTTAGTTTACTAGAGAAGGTGAGATAATGAAGAAGATAAAAAAAGTATTGAATTCAAATGTGGTTCTAGCAGAGGATCCGCAAAAAAATGAATATATACTTCTGGGGAAAGGCATTGGGTATGGGGGGAAAGTAGGGAATAAAATTGAGGAGCATAAGGCTGATCAAATTTTTATACCTGTTGAAAATATCAAAGTTAAAGAGTTTTTAGGTTTACTTGATACGCTTGCTCCAGAGTTTGTAGAACTGACTCAAAAGATTGTATCGTATGCTGAGAAAGAGCTTTCCGTCAAACTAAATGCGAGTGTTTATTTTATGCTGATGGATCATTTAAGTTTTGCGGTTGAGAGGCATAAGAAAAACATTAATATTACTAACCGTGTGTACTGGGAGATTAAAACTTATTATCCTGAAGAATATAAAATTGGAGTATTTGCGCTTCAACTGATGAACAAAACTCTACAGGTGGATCTGCCTGTTGAAGAGGCAGCTAATATTGCATTTCACTTAATTAATGCTCAAGGAGAGCATAAAGATTCATCAAATGGTATGAAATTTGCCAAAATGATCGGAAGTATTGTTAATCTTGCCAAGTATACATTTAATATTGAAATGGATGATGATAATGTCCATTACAGTCGGTTCATAACCCATATCAAATTCTTTGTGGAACGATTTTATTCTAATCAAATGTTAAATGATGAAAGCCATGTTCTATTTGAACACATTGCCAGTTTGCATCCTGAAGCAATGTCAGGAGCATTTAAAATTCGAGAATATATCGAACAGGTTTACGGGAAAAAAGTCCCGAATGAAGAATTAGCATACCTTGCTGTGCATCTGCATAGACTAATAAATTATAATCAGATTGGTTGATTTTTTAACTACAGGCTGTTGGGGTTTTTCCCAACGGCCTTCTCTTTTAATACATAATAATTATAATTTTATATACCACTGTAATATTTAGAGCGGTTTATCTTGATTAACATGCGAAACCTGTACTATATTTTCCTTACTTCTACGGGATCAGAATACCTAACCACTTCTCCCCGGACCCGTCGAACTATTATAAATACAATGGCTACTATGATAATTATGTTTGCTAGTAACTGAGAAGTACGAATATTTTCTCCTGCCTGCATCATTCCCCAGCCTAAAAATTCCACTGGACTCCACATCGTTTTCAATAAGTCTGACATCCACTGAGGCCCAGCAAAAGATAAACTATCAGTACGAACTCCTTCCACATAAAATCGACCAAGTGAATACCATATAAAGTAGCTCATAAACAATTCTCCTGACCTTAAAAAAGGTCTCCGACGAAGAATAAATAACAGTAAAAGTCCAATTAAACTCCAAACCGATTCATATAAGAATGTTGGATGGTAAAACTGTCCATCAATGTACATACGATTAATAATAAAATGAGGAAGGTGCAGGGTGTTTTCTAAGAAATTCTCCGAAACAGGACCACCGTGTGCTTCTTGATTAACGAAGTTTCCCCATCGACCAATCATTTGGCCTGTAATTAAACCAGGAGCACATATATCAGCAATCCTCCAAAAACTATATCCTTTACGCCTTGTATAAAATATTGCAGCGATTATTGCGCCTATTAATGCACCGTAGATTGCAATACCACCATTCCAAATCTTAAATATATCAACTAAGTTGTTTTTATAGTTGTCCCATTCAAAAGCCACATAATAGATTCTAGCTCCAACTATAGCTGATGGAATTCCTATTAGAACCAAATCCATAAAGA
This sequence comes from Paenibacillus sp. FSL K6-2862, assembly GCF_038005125.1. NCBI lineage: Bacteria > Bacillati > Bacillota > Bacilli > Caryophanales > Paenibacillaceae > Paenibacillus > Paenibacillus sp. FSL K6-2862. The sequence continues at coordinate 27,164 of NZ_JBBOSN010000002.1, read as the reverse complement.
GATCTTTAGGAATACCAAATTTCTTTCCTTCAGAAATTGCCAGTAGAAGGCCCAAAATAGCACCTAAACCGATGATGATGCCATACCAATGGACATCCACCGGGCCTAGTGAAAACGCAATCGGATCAAACATTTCCCGTCCACTTCCTATTTATATTAATTATATATACCATAGTATACCAAATTATTATTTTGGAGAGGGAAGTGAGTTCGTTCATAAATATCAGAAGGAAAAATATATAAGTGTTGAGAGGAATAAATCCACTTCATCTCACTTATTCACCAAAGAACTGTAACTGTTTATATGAATATAATAATAGGTTTACATATGGGAAATATAACCTGTTGCTTTTTTGTATTAGTTATTTTATTATTAAACTAACAAAATAAAACCCGGACATGTCACTGGTAATGCAGGCAGGATCCATAAAGCGTTATGATCTCAGTAGGAAGATCGTGTCGTTTTAGGATTCTGCCTTTTTTGTTAGCTTATATTTGGGCCAAAATGTAAGCGTATTATATTAGTCTAAAAGGGGACATAGTAATGGATTACAACAAAACAGCGAAAGAAATTCTCCATTTTGTTGGCGGGAAGAATAATGTAGTTCATCTAGGACACTGTGCCACCAGGTTACGATTCACCCTTGCTGATAACCGCAAGGCTGATACTGAAGAACTCAAAAAAGTGAGTGGTGTTCTAGATGTAGTTAACAAAGCCCAATTTCAGGTTGTTATTGGTCATAGTGTAATGGAAGTATATGATGAGTTAATAAAACTTGGGAAATTTGGGGATTCAGAAGACGAAGAGTCAAAATCAACCCCAGATGGGGCACCGCGAGAGAGAAAGAAAATTGGGGCAATAATTTTAGATTTTTTTGTTAGTGTATTTCAACCATTAGTACCGGCAATGGCTGGGGCAGGAATTCTAAAATCTATCTTGCTCCTACTTTCAGTAGTAAATTTAATTGATGAGACTGGACCAACTTATCTTATTTTGACATATATCAGTGGATCTGTATTTTACTTCTTGCCTATATTGGTTGCCATTACTACAGCAACTAAACTAAAGGTTAACTATCTGGTTGCAGCAGCAGCAATGAGTGTACTGTTATTCCCAGATATGATAACACTCATAGGAAATGGTGGAAGTTTTATGTATTTACCGTTAACTACCGTTAACTATGCTTCACAGGTGTTCCCATCCATGCTGGGCGTACTGTTTTATGCTTTTATGGAGAAGACTTTCTTTAAATTATCTCCAAAACCAATTCGAGTGTTTTTTGTTCCCATGATGTCTATGTTGTTTACAGTTCCAGTCACATTGTTATTACTAGGACCCTTCGGATTTCTTTTAGGTAAGTTACTGACAGCTGGGATTTTATTTATATTTCATACAGTTGGTTGGATAGCAGTGGGAATTTTGGCAGCACTACTTCCATTCATGATTGCAACAGGTATGCATAAAGCTTTGACTCCATATGGAATATCTGCACTAGCTGCTACAGGAAGAGAGACCTTACTTTTACCAGCCTTTCTTGCACATAACATGTCTCAGAGTGCTGCTTGTTTTGCTGTAGCGGTCCGTACAAAAGATACACGTCTTAAATCCGTAGCCATCTCTTCAGGAATATCAGCACTGTTTGGTATTTCGGAACCAGCTTTATACGGGGTTACCTTACAGAGAAAGCGCATTCTAACAAGCGTTATCATCTCATGTCTTATTGGTGGCTTGAGCCTAGGTTTGTTAGGAGTATCAAGTAATACTTGGGTTAGTCCAAGCCTTGCGAGTTTTTCAATGTTTATAGATCCAACTAATGTTAAAAATCTTATTTACGCTATAGTAGGACTTGTTATCTCATATATCTCTTCCTTTATTATTACAATGTTTTTATGGAAAGAAGAAAAAGCAGTTGCTGAACAAAGCAAAGCTAAGGACGTTATGACTGAAGCCTCAGAAAAAAATATAAGTGGAGAAGTCGGTATAAATCAACCAGTACCGGGAAAGGTCATCCCACTTGCTGAGGTGAAAGATGAAGTTTTTTCTACCAAATCGATGGGCGAGGGTATTGCTGTAGTGCCTTCCTCAGGAGAGTTGTATGCACCAGCAGATGGCACAATTAAAATGGTGTTTCGAACGCAACATGCCATAGCTATGGAGACCAAAAATGGAGTTGAATTACTATTTCACATCGGTATCGATACTGTCAAACTTCGTGGGCAACATTTTGAAGCACAAGTTAAGATTGGTGATGAGGTGAAGGCAGGAGATTTACTCGTCAAGTTCGATCTTCCGAAAATTATTGAAGCGGGTTATGACCCTGTAACTGTGGCGGTGGTGACTAATCAAGATAAAGACGCTGTCAAATTCGCAGATTCAGCACGCAAAGATCATCAAGGCACACTAATGTTCGTAACGGCGACAAGAAGCTAATAAATGGAGGGAAACGTAATGAGTAATAAATTTCCTGAGGATTTTTTGTGGGGAGGAGCGACTGCAGCTAATCAATGCGAAGGCGCATATCAGAACAATGGTAAAGGTCTAAGTACAGCTGATGTCATGACTGCAGGCAATTTAGATGTCCCTAGAATAATAACGGAGAATATAAATAAGAATGTATATTATCCAAGCCATGTGGCTATTGATCATTATAATAAATTTAAAGAAGATATAGCTTTATTTGCGGAAATGGGATTTAGATGTTACCGTTTGTCGATCAACTGGACACGGATTTTTCCGAACGGAGATGAAGACCAACCAAATGAAGCAGGGTTGCAGTATTATGAAGAAGTATTTGATACCTGCAGATCTTATGGTATTGAACCTCTAGTCACGATCTCACACTTCGAAACACCCTTAGGGCTATTAGCATATGGATCATGGGAAAATAGAAAAGTTGTAGACTTTTATTTGCATTACTGCAGAACGATATTCAATCGATATAAAGGAAAAGTAAAATACTGGATTACATTCAATGAAATTAATGTCATGTCTACTAAACCTTGGATGGCTGGTGGTATTCAAACGGATGATGAGCAAATCAGGATGACTGCGGCTTATCATCAGTTTTTAGCCAGCGCCAAAGCTGTACAAATGGCACATGAAATTGATTCGGAGAATAAAGTTGGAATGATGTATGCAGGACATTTTGCATACCCCAATAGCTGTGATCCAGAAGACGTTCAGGCAAATGCTGACTTTATGCAGTCTATGTTGTTCTACTGTGATGTACAATGTAGAGGTTATTATCCCGCATATAAATTAAAGGAATTTGAACGTAAAGGAATTGTACTCCCTATACAAGACGGGGATCAGGACGACTTGCTGAAAGGAAAGGTAGACTTTTTATCATATAGCTATTACTTTACGCATGTAGTTGGGAAAAATACGCCTGATAAATTTGTCGGACTCAACGGTGTGAAAACCGGCTATTCCAATCCGTACCTTCCTATTACAGCTTGGGGCTGGGCAATTAACCCAATGGGACTTCGCTATTCATTAAATCTTCTTTATGATCGCTATCAGATACCTTTAATGGTTGTTGAAAACGGAATAGGTGCGGCTGATATCGTTGAAACAGACGGAAGTATTCACGATCCATACCGCATTGAGTATTTAAAAGAACATCTAAAGGAAATGAGTAAGGCAATTGAACTTGATGGGGTCCCTGTAATGGGGTACACAATGTGGTCACCAATCGATATTATATCGGCTAGTACAGGTGAAATGAAGAAAAGATATGGATTGGTTTACGTAGATGTAGATGACCAAGGGGAGGGTACATTCAAAAGAGTTAGAAAAGACTCATTCTATTGGTATAAAAGTGTCATTGAATCAAACGGAGAGAATTTAGAATAGCTAGTGCATATAATTTCTGTGTTAGACGAAATAATCTATGTTTGTTTTGCATAATATAAGAAGTTGTGTTTGGTTTTAAATAACTACAGATAGCACTCAATTGAAGGTGCCCGGAAACGGGCACCTTATCAATTTTGTAAACGGATTACTTTGAAGAGCGTTCGTAATATTTTTTATCTGACTAAATTAATGGTTTGTACTAGGAATAAAATTTATGTTGATGTAGCAGAATGGAAAGGGAGTAAATATGTTATAGAAATTATGCATTCAACAGAGGTTTTTTAACCTATTGGTTTCCGATGATGATTTTGCTTTAAATAAATAACGATCACTCTCCATCAGTTTATTGAGAATGGAGAGTGATCGTTATTATTCTACTTATACGCCTACTTTATAGAACGAGTAACTTAGAGTCTTTTTAATTTGAATGATTTAGGAAATTTGCTGTTGATGTTACTTTACAATACATGCTTTCAAGTGCTGCAACAAACGCATAATGAACTTGTTCAGCTGGTACAACTGCATTGTGATAAGACATTTCTCTTGTTGCACAAGCATCTTCAATAAGTGTTGTATCATACCCTAGGTCCACTGCAGCTCTAACAGTTGCATCAATACACATATGTGTCATCATGCCTACAACCACTACTTTGGTTACTTCTTTCTCTTTGAGTTTACTTTGTAACTCAGTTTGTAGAAAGCTGTTAGGGAAGTGTTTTTTTATGATAATTTCATTTTCCAATGGTAGCACAGCTTTATGAATCTCTGCGCCCTCCGTATCCGGAAGAAAGAAACCTAACGCTGGATCACTTGCGATATGTTGGACATGGAAGATGTTATCATTGTTGTTTTTTCTGAACCAGTCAAGCACTTTTGCAGCATTAGAAGCTGCTTCTTCAGGTTTGCTTAATTCCATCTTTCCATTTGGGAAATAGTCGTTTTGAATATCTACAATAATCAGAGCTGTGCTCATTATTCTCCACCTCGTTTAAGTTTTTTTGTTACACTATTATCATAAATCGTATATTGATTTTTATCGATCAGTTGACGAAACACTTATATCATAAAAAATTTCATGGTGAAAGGAATTAATATGGAACTAGACAACACTGATATTCAGATTCTTCGGTTATTATCTAAGAATTCACGGTTTCAATGGAAAGACATTGGTGAACAAATTCATATGACGGGACAAGCTGTAGGAAATCGTATAAAGAAACTTGAAGAAAGTGGTGTGATTAGAGAGTATTCGCTAGTTGTGAATGAGATGAAATTAGGTCTTACCTATACGGCTTTTATCATCATTTATATGAAAACAGCAAATCATGAATCTTTTATACGTTTAATGAATGAGCGCAATGAGGTAATAGAGGTTCATCGCGTATCAGGAGAAGGTTGTTACCATATGAAAATTATAGTGGAATCTCAGGAAAAGTTAAATCTTTTTCTGGATAAGATTCTTGAGTATGGAAACTATACTGTACATCTCTCTATACAGAAGATTAAACAGCAGAATCCTGTGAATGCTACATGAGAAGAAATGCTTATAATTAGTTTGGGTTGAATAGATAAAAAAGGTATAAATCCTCAGTATGAGGATTTATACCTTTTTTCGAGTAGGAATTTGTACTTACTTTTCATTATTAAGTTCCCCCCATTGGCACATCTCTTGAATAAGTGGCCATAGAGTTTGACCTTTAATTGTTAAGCTATATTCAACCTTCGGGGGGATTTGCGGATATTCCTCACGATGAACTAAGCCATCTATCTCCATTTCCTTTAAAGTTGAACTAAGAGTTCTAAAACTAATTTTACCTATCATTCGTTGAAGTTCATTATAACGTACTGAGCCATTTTTTGATAAATAATAAATAACAAGCAATTTCCATTTACCATTGATGATAGAAAGCGTGTAGCCAAAAAAAGTCTCTTCGTTGTCAGCGATATTTACTTTAGATGTTTTCATAACCACACTATCCTCCTAGATAGTATAAACTTTAATATCCATACTTCTTTATATTTATATACTAACTATATAATACAGTCTGACTCAAGTAAAGTAGAGTCCAAAAGATGCAATTAGATAGTAATTAATTTTCAATTCTCCTGTGAATATAGTACGTTTGCATTCATTTGAAAAGAATACATAACAAAATGATGAAAAGTTAACCATGTAATATCCAGATGAATTCTTTTTTTAAAAGCTAAATTAACAGCGACTGACCAAGCTCTTATGAAACTTGTGGTTACTATTGATATCGACCTAAATATTACGGTGCATCCTAAGGAATTCCGATACAGACGGATTTGGAAACGAGGCGATCGCGATCTACTCACGCAATTCAGCGTTGAATGTTTAGGGTGATTCTACCAATGAATATCGTACTTACGAGGATATGATTGAAGTAGGCGATCGTTTAGAACAGAACTATGCTGAACAAGTTTTTTGTACACAAATTGGATATTCAAAGGCTAACACTATCCTACAGGATAGTATATGTCTAAAAAGTGCATACTTGTCGGTTTATTTATACCGGCTATATAATACATTGGCACCTAAGGATACAAAAGTTATGCATCTCTAGGGGAGTTATAAACAGTGAATGATTCTCAATACAATGACAATTAATTAGGAGGACAGATCAATATGTTAACAGAACAATATCTAGATAATATAGACAATATACTACAAAAAATTGAAGAGGCTGATGCAATAATAGTTGGTGGTGCTGCTGGGATGTCAGCTGCCGCGGGGTATAACTGGTACCTAAATGATGCAAATTTCCAAAAGTATTTTAGTGCATTTGCTGAGGAATATGGAATTGACAGTATTTTTGGAGGTTTTTATTACAAATTCCGTACTGAAGAAGAACGATGGGCATATCTTGCAACTTTAATTAACTTTGTAGCTGATGTTCCGATAGGTCAGCCGTATAAGGATCTGTATGAAATTATACACGATAAGAATTACTATATCCTCACTACAAATCAAGACACTCAATTCCTTCAAATGTTCCCTGAAGAGAAAGTCAGCGCAATACAAGGTAACTGGACTTATTTACAGTGTGGGAGTCCTTGTCATGATGATATTTATCCTTATGCAGAACAGGCAAAAGATTTATGTAACCATATAGTAGGTACAAAGATCCCATCTAACCTGGTTCCAAAGTGTCCAGTGTGTGGTGGCAAAATGGAATTATGGGTACGCTCTTTTGTATTTTTGGAAGGAAGTAAATTTAGAGATGAACATCGAAAATATCGTGAGTTTCTTCTGGAAAATCACGAAAAGAAAGTTCTTTTCTTGGAATTAGGTGTAGGTCAAATGACACCCATGTTTATTAAAGAGCCTTTCTGGAACATGACCTATAGTTGGTCAGATGCATATTACATCACTATTAATCCAAAGGACGCTTTGTTGCCGCATCAACTGAAGGATAAGGGTCTTGCAGTGCATGAGAATATAGCTCCTGTGTTACAGGATGTATTGAACGAACAACGAAAAAGAAAACAAGATGCGGTATAACATTATGCTGGATCCACAGTTGTGAATGCGGAATATTTTATTTTATATTCGAGTTCAATAAGGATAAGGATGTGGAATTATATGAATGAGAAATATCAAAAGATCATAAATAAGATACAGGATGCTAAAGGAATTATCATTGGAGCTAGTAATGGCCTTTCAATTTCAGAAGGTGTTCATATATTTGCAAATAACAAAGACTTTCAAACAAACTTTGGAGATTTAAGTGTAAAGTATGGATTTCATAGCATTATAGAGGGATGTTTTTACCCATTTCCTAGCGAGCCAGAAAAGTGGGCATTTTTCAGTCGCTTGTATAATTACTTTTTATACAATAAGCAAGTTAGTTCCGTTATGAAAAATTTATATGAACTGATTAAAGTTAAAAACTACTTCGTGATTACTTCCAACATAGACGATCATTTTAGACAAGCAGGATTTGCAAAAGAACGTCTTTTCGAAATTGAAGGTAATTGCTCAAACTTACAATGCTCTAATAGTTGCCATGACCAAATTTATCCGGGCGACGAAATACTGAGCAAAATGAACCAACACCAAGAAGACGGAAAAGTCCCACTTGATCTTATTCCTTGCTGTCCTGTGTGTAGTGGACCAATGCAAGTCCATGTCGAAGTCGATCGAAATTTCTTAAGAGGTCAATCCTGGCAAGAAAGCTATCAGGGATATCAGAATTTTATTGATAATGTTCAAGGAGATGAACTGGTCTTACTGGAATTAGGCGTAGGTGCTAGAAATAAATTGATTAAAGCTCCATTAATGAATTTAACAATTTTACATGAAAAGGCAACGTATATTACTTTTAATAAAGGTACCGAGCTCTTTATACCTGATACAATTTCTTCTAAATCTATTGGAATTGACGGAGATATATCGGATATTTTACAGCAACTAGTCTTAATGAAATGATCATTTGAGTTAATGCAGGAAGGAGAATCTGTATGATAAACCTGCCGAGTATTCTGAGTGATTCTATGTATCAACCAATTCAAGAGTTGTACGAACAAGGATATACATTTATGAACGAAAAAATAGTTTTTTGGCTCCCAGATAGCGAATGGCATACGAAATCCCATTGTGCAAGAGTGATGTTGCTAGCGCTCTTCATTGGATATCAAAAAGGTCTCAGTGAGGAAGAACTGAGCGTGCTACAAATGGTGTCTGTTTTTCATGATTCCCGGCGTCTTGATGATGGAATTGATAAAGGACATGGTAGACGTGCAGCAGAGTATTACAAAGAATTTTGTTTGAAGCACAACTTGTCTTTTGATAAGCGAGTTTATAACGTCAGTTATTACCACGATCAAGATGATTCGCTTGGTTTGTCTGAGATTAACATGTCTTTCGGTTCAAATGAAGGGGTCGATTTGCTATATCAGATTTTCAAAGATGCAGACGCATTGGATCGTTTTCGTCTAGGTGAAGATGCTTTGGAAGTTAGTTTCCTCCGGACAAAAGAGGCAGTTCGACTTGTGGGCTTTGCAAAGAACCTATTACTTAAAAGTAATGAACTCATGCATGGATAGAATTATTATTTGGATATATGACTATATAGTGTTTTGGTCAAAATATTAAGAGGAGCAAGATTAATTGCTTAGCTATCCTTATTAGTATTTATACAAAATCCAAAATGGCTGAAATTCTGCTACTAGCTTGGTATGAAGTATACAAAAGCCGCTTCAACAAAAAGCACTGTATAGTGATAAGTCATATACGAGACGTTTAATACTGAAAATAATAGATAACACGACAATATTAAACTGAACGGCGGGATTTAATGATTAATTCTTTACAGCGAATTAATGAGTTAGCAAGAAAGCAGCGTGAAAAAGGATTATCAGTTGAAGAAAAAATCGAACAGCAATTGCTCCGAGAAGATTATTTAAATCAAATACGAGGTCAAGTCCTTAATACATTTCTCGGATTAAAGGTGATGGATCGACTTGGAAATGATGTAACCCCGGAAAAAGTACGGAGCTTAAAAACAATTGATTAAAGGGATTTGAGAAGGGTAAATATCTTGCTTTACATGAAAAACCTATGGATATTTCGATTCACCATTTTCCGATATATGGCGTCAGCATAGACTAATCGAAAGAAACTTGGGTGTATTGTCTGTTAGGTCTACGTGGTTTACTGTGCTTCTCTAACTTTCCTAGAGCGTGGCTACCATTTACGGTATTAACCCAGCTAAAAGAGAAATGGTAACTCTAGATATTATTAAAAAAACCTGTCATGAGACAAGTTTTTTTTTTGTCATAAAGTACTAGAATTTCAGGTGAATCAAGGTTAGTTTTCTTTCTATAGCAAAGTTTAAAGCAATAGATTCAGTCAATCTGGATTTCAATGATGAATAACAACTGGAAATATATAAAGTTAATTGCTCTTATATTGAATTGTTGCATACTTAGAGTTTTGGATCGCGTGGTATTCGTAAAAACAGATAGTCACTTGAGCAAAATGATTGACAAGATACCAAGGTACCTTTACCATTAAAGCATTCAATAAATCTATTGACTAGTTGGGGTGGGAAATGGAAAAACATCGTTACAGACTAGAACTGTTCAATGAATTTGCTCGAATAGGAAAAAGCATGTCAAGTCCAAAGAGGTTGGAGATTTTAGATGTGTTGACACAGGGACCTAAATCCGTAGAATATCTTGCTAAAATCACATCGATGTCAGTTGCTAATGTGTCGCAACATTTGCAAATTTTGTATCAGTCTAAGTTAGTTCAATATGAAAAGCGAGGGAATTTTGTTGTCTATCAACTTTCTGATCCTGCGGTACTTGAATTTCTAGATTCATTATATGGGTTGTCTGAAAAAAAATTGATTGAAATTCAACATATTAAACAACAGTTTACGGGACAATTTAAGGGAATTGAAGCTGTAACAATGGAGGAATTGGCAGGACGCATCGAACGCAGGGAGGTTACTCTATTAGATGTACGTCCATCTGATGAATTTGATTCAGGACATATCCAGGGTGCAATTTCCATTCCAATTGAGGAACTGGCAGAACAGTTGAATCTATTGCCAGTTAACACGATGATAGTAGCCTACTGCAGAGGGGAATACTGTCTGTCAGCTATACAAGCAACTGAACTGCTAAAGGCAAACGGTTTTCAGGCGAGTTATTTGAATAAAAGTGTTCATGAATGGAATCAATTCTCAAAAGTTAAGACGGTCTGAAATGTTTGTCAGGAATAGGAGAATAAAGTTAGCTAATAAAGGACCGGCTTTTGATCCGACCGATAAATAGTTAAAGGCGTTCACATTTACTGGAAGGATGAAAAATAACATGTCTTTATTAAGTGCTGCTTCGAAGAAGCAAGAGAATATACAATCATATGTTGATTCTCCTGAGAAACAAAGAGATTTATATCGACGTACAATCAGTATAGTGATCATCTCACAGATCTTTGGTGGAGCAGGTCTTGCTGCTGGGATTACAGTAGGGGGATTAATTGCGCAGGATATGATGGGATCTGATAAGTACAGTGGAGTACCTACCGCATTATTTACACTCGGTTCTGCCCTTGCCGCTCTCCTAATTGGTAGATATTCACAAAATCTAGGAAGAAGAATAGGACTCGGATTCGGATTTATCATTGGAGGAATAGGCGCGCTAGGAATTATTGCAGCTTCTGTAGTAGATAGCATTACGTTACTGTTAATAGCACTCTTAGTTTATGGCGCAGGTACTGCAACAAATTTGCAGGCGCGTTATGCAGCCACAGATTTAGCTACCCCTAAGCAAAGAGCCACTGCAGCAAGTATGGCTATGGTTTTTACTACCATTGGAGCTGTTGCGGGACCCAACTTGGTAGGTGTGATGGGTAATGTAGCTCTAATCATAGGCATTCCGAGTTTGGCAGGTCCGTTTTTACTGGCTGCAGCTGCATACATAGCGGCTGGGATTGTCCTTTTATTGTTTTTACGTCCGGATCCTTTATTGGTTGCCCATGCCATCGCAAAACATAGAGAAAAATTAAATATTCAATCAACAATGGGTAACGTAGGTCTTTCTGGGAAAAGGGGGATAACACTTGGAGCACTAGTTATGGTTGTAACTCAAATTGTAATGGTGGCAATTATGACCATGACTCCCGTACACATGAAGCATCACGGCCATGGACTAGGAGAAGTCGGTTTGGTCATCGGCTTTCATATTGGCGCCATGTATCTGCCTTCGCTGTTCACAGGATTATTAGTGGATAAGTTAGGACGGATTTTTATGGCGATAGCTTCAAATATTACACTTCTATTAGCTGGTGTTGTTGCTGCTCTTGCTCCGGAGGACTCAATGGTCATGTTAGTCATTGCGCTTTCACTGTTGGGATTAGGATGGAACTTAGGATTAATAAGCGGAACGGCATTAATAATTGATTCGACAACTGCCTCTAATCGTGCAAAAATGCAGGGTTCAGTAGACGTACTTATCGCTTTGGCAGGAGCATCAGCTGGCGTTTTGTCAGGATTGGTTGTTGCTAACTCAAGTTACGCAGTTTTATCTTACACAAGTGGTATTCTCGCGCTACTGCTTGTTCCATTAATATTCTGGTTGCGACCAAATAGATAGATTGAAATACAATCGTACTTTATATAGTGCAATTAATTTTCCCTCCATATAGCAATATATTCTGGTAGGTTTCTGTCTAGTCATTTTCTGTTTAACTGCATATGCAATACTATTTATTTTCTGACTATAATAGATCAGGTTAATTGCAATTGCTACTGGTTCAAAAATTATTAGAAGACAAAAAGTGAATCAACACATGCCACTGTAATCCTACTCACCTTCTCCTCTTTTAAAGAGAATAAGGTGAGTAGGATCTCTACATAAAAATCTCTAAACTCTAAATGGGCTGATCTAAAGAGAATGATGATTGTATAAAGAAGCAGTTGATCGACGTGATCGACTGCCTTTTTTATACACCTTACTATCTATTTAATCGTAAGTGAACAAAAACGCTCTCCCTAAACATTAAGGACGCCTGTCATTCGGTCCACGGAGATGTCGGTTTAAACTACCATATGATCATTGAATTTCAAAAGAATTTTATCACATTTCATAAATGTAGTTAAGCTTAGCTGGAACTTATAAAAAGGATGCAATTCATTGAAACACATCACAAATTTGACAAACTCCCTTCCTCCTCTAGCCAGGTTGAGCTATATAGAATTTTTTAGAATGTTTGTACACTAGTATCAGGTGGGATCACAATTTCTATCGTCACGCTTCATATCAAATTAAAATCTATCTGTGAAAAGGAGGGGATAGTATTGGAATTTTGAATGAATACACTCATAAATCTGAACTTGATCGGTTTGTATGGAAATTAATTACTTGTCTCTGCGGTATCGGTATTCTAAGCCTATTTTTTATTAATAATAATGCTTATTCTGAACCAAACAATTCTCTGGTTCTCTTGCAGCCTTTAATTGACCAGGCACAGGAAGGTGAAGTTATTATTCTTCCACCTGGTACATATCGAGGTCCCGTTACGATTAACAAAAGCATAACTATCAAAGGAAATTTAGAGACAAAGTTAATCAATAAGGAGGTAGCCCCCGCTATCTCAGTCAATGCAGATAATGTTTTCTTAAAGGGGTTCAATGTAGAGCAGAAGTCTGTGGACGAACTTGGTGCAATTCAAGTTTCAGGGAGTAAAGTTACTATAACCGATCTTAACATTCAAACTAAAGGTTACGGCATAATATTAAGAAAAGCTTTAGATGTCATCATTCAAAATAATAAAGTAGTTTGGATAGGAACCGAAACGATTTCCATTGCTCAGAAAGGAAATGGAATTGATTTATATGCATCACAAAATATAAGCATAACAAACAATCTGATCAGTGGCATGCGAGACGGTATTTATTTGGAGAATAGTTGGGATACCGAAGTTATAAATAATACGATAACGCGTTCGCGATATGCTATTCACTGTATGTATTTACTCCGTACTAAGGTTATTAACAACATAGGTGAGCTTAACATTACCGGTGCCATGATTATGGGTGTTCGAGAAGCTACTGTTTCGAACAATTCCTTCCGTATGCAAAATAACAATGTACACTCGCAAGGAATATCGATGTATGATGTCCAAGATTCAATAATTATAAATAATGCATTAGAAGGAAACCGTGTGGGTTTGTATATTCAAGAATCGTCTCAGAATGAAATTATCCTAAATGATGTAGTTCGGAACTATATTGGCGTGCAATTGCTCGCTGCAGAACGAAACGAGATACATTCTAACCATTTTGTGTCCAACGTAATTGAAGCACAAGCAGTTGAAAGTCAATATAACATCATCAAGAATAATTATTGGGATTCCTTTCAAGGCCTTGATCTGAACCGGGATGGGGCAAGTGAAATGGCTTACACTATAAACCCTTTTTATCAAGACCTGGTTAGACGAAGGGCACCATTTCAGCTCTTTTTTAAATCACCAGGCATGATGTTTTTAAGTGAGTTGCATACTGAAGGACGAGCTGACTGGACAACAGACATCTCACCTCTAATGAAGCTGGATTCAGATTCAAATATGATGGAAAGAAAGTCAACAAGCCATCGAATCGTGCCGTGGTTGGGTGCTTTGCTGATGCTTGTATCTGCCTGCAGTATGATCCATTTAGGAGGAAAACAAAAATGAAACACTGGAAAATGGCCTTAATTACGCTTTGGTCGATCTTTCTATTGCAAGGGTGTGGACCAAAATATACAGCGATACCTATTAATGAGGACGTTGATGTTTGCGTCATCTGTAACATGCAAGTTAAGGATGATGCGTATGCTACACAATTGACTACGAAAGATGGACAAACCTTCAAATTCGATGATATTGGATGTATGAACGAGTGGAAAGAGAAAAATGGGACCGAGCAGATCGGTATGGATTTTGTTCGTGACTATAACGACAAAGAATGGATCGAATTCAATAAAGCCACTTTTGTGTACGATGCCTCTATTCGGACGCCAATGGCCTATGGACTTGTCAGCTTCAAAGACAAAGAGTCTGCCGAAAACTTCATTCAGGAACAGGGCGTAGGTGAAATTATGACTGCCGCAGATCTGAAATCCCATGATTGGAAGCAGAATACCGAGGGGATGGATATGATGGGGGAAGAGGGGCACAGTCATAAACATGAACAGGACGCTGCAGAGTCGCATGGGTCTGAGAATATACAGGGACATACAGGCCATCATTAATACAGAAGTTGGTGAAATGACATGATCCCCCATGTGATCGATGTAGCCAATCGTGAAGTGAAGTTGGGATTTCGCAATCCGTGGTCTTATTCGTTCCTGATTTTGTTTTGCGTATTTAGCTTAAGTCTTCTAGTCATTAATTCACTCAATGTGGTTGAAGGCTATTCTGGAACGACAAGTTCGCTGGTCAATTTAATCTTATATCTATTGCCGCTAATGACATTATTCATTGGTTCATTCTCACTGACATCCGAGAAAGAGGATGGGAGTTGGCAGTTATTATCTACATACCCGCTGGCTACATCCTCGTTTATACTCGGGAAATACTTAGGATTATCGTGTGTCTTGATTGTGATTGTCTCGTTTGGGTACGGGCTGATGGGCCTTATTAGTGGATTTATGGGTAATTCGTTTAGCTTGTTGACATATGGACTGTTTATTCTATTTTCATGTGGTCTTGTGTTCATGTTCTTGACCATTGCCTTATTCATAGGATCCGTATGCAAAAACCGCTGGCAAGCGCTCACAATTTCAGTTTCGGTTTGGTTTTTTTCAGTCATTGCTTGGCCAACTCTACTAATTGCAGGCTTGAGTTTTGTTCCCTACACATGGATTCAGCCGATGGTGTCCATATTCACATTGTTGAATCCGGCAGAAATTGTTCGGTTATTCGTCATTATTAAACTCGGGGGCGGATCTGTTCTTGGGCCAGAGTACTATCGCTGGGTGCAATGGATTCAGCAGCCCGTCGGTACTTGGATTTTAATGGCGCTTATCATCGTTTGGATCACCGTATTCCTGTTGGTAATTCACTGGATATGGGAAAGGAGGCGTTATCGTGGATGAGAACTGTAGAGCAGGGTTTGCGCTAGTGACAGATGTATCCAAAACCATAAAGGGGAAACAACTTGTTAAAGACATCTCCTTTCAGATTCACTCGGGGCAAACTGTCGCTTTATGTGGAGGAAACGGTGCTGGTAAAAGTACCGTTCTTCGCATGATCGTTGGCATTATGCGTCCCACTTCGGGAGACATCGTGGTTAATGATCTTCGCACCTGGACCCACCGAAGAACATTTGCAGAACAGATCGGTTATATGCCGGACGATTTCCAATTCAATCAGGGATTATCCGCACAAGAAACCCTACAATTCTGGGCCGATCTGAAAAGAGTATCATCTAGTAGAGTGGATGACGTTCTTGCCACGGTGGGGCTCGATACCAATAGAAAACAACGCGTCACGACCTTCTCTAAAGGCATGCGGCAACGATTGCTTCTTGCACAATCCCTGCTGGCCAAGCCTGCTTTACTTGTTCTGGACGAACCAACCAATGGACTTGATCCATTTTGGATGCGTGAACTCGTTCAACTTCTAAAAGAGTTCAAACGTGATGGGCAAATGATCATATTTTCGACGCATCAGTTGGAAATTGCAGAGGAAATTGCTGACGAAGTTGTGTTCATGAATGAAGGAGTGAATGTAGGAACTGGACCGACTGCAAAGTTCAGGGAGCAATTCGGAAGTTTGTACCATGCATTTCATTATAGTTTGGGAATAAAGTGAGGTTTTCGTTTACATGTCATTCCAGAAGTTGACCTTACGGCAGTGGCTTACCGCACTCATTGCTATCACCGCGATCGTGGTAAGCATTGGAGTCATCCTTCATCAATCAGCAGATCCTCAGCAAAAGCGGGGAACGAAGATTGAAGAGGGAAGGTTGGCACCGGAGTTTAATGCCACAGATTTAACAGGTAATCCCGTATCGCTCAACCAGTATAGGGGGAAAGTCGTTCTTCTTAATTTCTGGGCATCATGGTGTACACCGTGCGTGAGGGAAATGCCATTATTAAACGACATATCGCATACGTATGCCAAGGATGTCCAAGCCATTTTCATCAATGTAGGAGAATCTAAGGGAACTATCCGGGAATTTCTAGAAGAGCATCATTTCGACTTTGATATCGTTGTTGATGCCACTGGCAAGCTTTCAAATATGTATAATGTGACTGGTCTTCCTGCAACCATGATTATCGATCGGGAAGGCGACTTCAATCGAATACTATGGGGAGAACTCAGTGATGAGTTGTCTATAACTAAGTGGCTGAATGCATTGTAACAGGGAGTTATCAAATACCACATAATCCATTGACCGCCATTCACATGGCGGTCTTTTAGTTGCATTCTATTAGGCTGGCGAGGTACTTAGTGTGTTCATCATTTGTTTACATTTGAAAGACTTTGCTTTTATGGATAGCCCTACAGAGCCATTTTTTATTTTTATCATAAGAGTTATGCTTTCGAGAATAAATCATATCATTTGATTTTCTTAAATGTAAGGTGGAGGTATCCTAATGCATAGTGTACTTCAGAAACGAATACTGTTGCTGGATGGTGAAGACCGCATCCGTATACTATTTAAAGAATTTTTAGAAAAAGAAAATTTTACTGTTGAAGAAGCTACCTCTGGAATGCAAGTTCTTTGGAAATTAGAAAAAAACCATAAATATGATGTATTAATTCTAAATCGAATACTGCCCGACATCAACGGTATTGAAATATGTAAGCGTGTGAAGAACAAATATGTGATCCCAGTCATCATATTATCTGAGGAGTCTGGAGAAAAAGGACTTATTGAAGGATTTCAGGCAGGGGCAGACGATTATGTTACAAAACCTTTCAGCCCAAGAGAGTTTGTGCTTCGTATTCAAAGCATACTACGCAGAGTAACAGAAAGTGCTCCTTTTGACTTCAAAGCGCGGCCTGGTAGTGAACTACTGATCTCTGACATATTGATTCGATTTGCAACTCATAAAGTATACGTCAAGCAAAAAGAAATCCATCTAACACCGAAGGAATATGATTTATTTCATTTTCTGGCTAAACATCAAGGGAAGGCATTTTCAAGAAAAGAGCTGCTTGCAAAAGTATGGAATAATTCTCAGGCAGAGATACACAATCATCGTACGGTGGATGCGCATGTAAAACGGTTACGTGTTTCGCAATCCTTAATTAAAGAGCAATTCAGTTTAATGAGAATGGTGAGGAATAGAATATGACATATAAACAAATAAAATGGATGATTTTGCTTATTCCAACAATCACAGTTGCTTTGTGGGAATACGTAAGGCACCAGTTTTTATTGCCCTATATCTCTATGAACTTGGGAAATTGGCTTACACCCGTCCTCGTATATCTCGTCAGTATTACGTTATTGACCAAATTGTTTCGCATGTTAGAAAGAATACAGAAGGAATTGCAACATGAGCGTTCTGCTAAAGTCACTCTTGAAGCGCGAGAGAATTTGGCTCGAGAATTGCATGATGGTATTGCGCAATCTCTTTTCCTCTTGTCGGTTAAAGCAGAAAAACTAAATAGCGACAATACATCAGAACAGCATCTGCAAAACGTGCTTTCTCTGCGAAAAACGATACATGAAGTGAACCGCTATGTAAGACAGGCGATTACTAATTTAAGGTTGGAGCAAGAGGAGATCTCTATGGTGAAAACGAACGATTCTTCCTTGATAAACCAAATTCACTTTATGGCTCGAGACATACGTACTCCTATGGAAATTAAATGGGAGTTGAATGATCAGCAGCTGGATGATAAAGAAAAGATAGAACTGCTTGCCTGTGTACGCGAGACGCTTATGAATATGGATAAACATGCTGCTGCAACAGCAGGATCTATATTCGCCGTCGGAACAGGCACCCATACTTGGAAGGTTGTTATTAAAGATAACGGTAAAGGGTTTACGGGCGATCCATTTGTAAAGAAGAACAAGTTTGGACTTCAAATCATGAAGGAACGTTGTAAAGAAATGGGATGGATGTTGAACATTAGTCAACAAGAAGAACATACAATTATCGAAATTTGTAAGGAGGTCTATAAATGAATGTAACCAAAACTAGAGTACTTATTGTAGATGATCATGAACATGCTCGGGAAGCCATTGAAGTAATATTAAGTATGGATGTAAGCTTCGAAGTCATTGGGGTCGTCACCAACGGGCAAGAAGCTATTGATTTCATGGATAAGTGGTTACCTGACTTAATCTTAATGGATATTCAGATGCCGGTCATGAACGGACTTGAGGCTACAAGTAGGATCAAGCAGATATTTCCTTATGTCAAAATTGTTATGATCACAGTTTCAGACGACATGCTACATTTACTGGAGGCTATTAAGCGTGGCGCTCAAGGTTACTTGCTTAAGAACTTGGAGCCTTCCACTTGGCTGGAGTACTTACATTCCATTATTAATGAAGAGGCACCACTATCTCGTGATGTAGCATACCAAATCCTTAAAGAAGTCAATGTAAAAGAATATAAGCAAACAGAAGTTAAACTGACAACAAGAGAGTTGGACATTCTGTACGGCGTAGCGTCCGGTTGGACAAATAAAGAGATTGCTAGTCAATATGAGATTTCGGAATACACGGTTAAGAATCACATGAAAAATATATTACAGAAGTTACAGTTGCAGAATCGGGTACAACTGACTCGCTATGCACTAGAACAAGGCCTTATTCAGGACATGAATCGTCCTCATTTATAATTTTTTCCTTTTATTAGCTCCCACAGAAGATTATGATCTCCGCCACCCAGTCGTTTTTTGTAAGGCCCTCTTATACTTGTTCCCGAAAGAGAAACTAATAAGGAAATCAATGTTTATGTTGAACGTCTCTCAATTAATTCAAATGCTAAAGAATGAGATTTAGGTGATGATTGACCTAACATTTCCAATATGATAAAGAGGGCATTTTCTGCTTGTTTATTAGCTGGATAATGAACTGTCGTAAGATCTAGTAAGTGGGCAAATTCGGTGTTGTCAAATCCCAAAATGCCAATGTCAGTTGGACTGGAGTAACCTGCTCGCCGCAGCTCAGTGAGAAGACCAGCTGCCACAGAATCATTTGAACAGGCGATGGCATCCGGTCTTATTGTTTGATTCATCCACCATCTTGCAATCTCCTCACCATCATAGATCGTTAGCTTATCATGAAAATCTGGAAATTCATTTGCTTCTAAATGATGCTTGGCAACAAAATCTTTGTAGGCTCTTATGCGCTCAGGCGTATTTAAACCTTTTGATGAATAGACATTGGCAATCTTGCGATAACCTTTGGAAAAAAGATACTCGAGGCCTAGCATATAGCCTTGATATTGATCCATAAAAACTGAAGGTATGGAGTCGCTAACAAGTCGCTGCCAAGTTACAATAGGGCCGTATTTAGCATAAGATTCAATCACTTTCCATTCGTTGGTCCGAAAAAGACAGACTAAGGCGTCGAGCTGCTTACTTCGCAGCATTTCAAGTGCGATAAGTTCTTGTTGGCAGTCTCCGTTTGTGAAAAACATCATTACATGAAAACCATGTTTTTGTGCACTAATGTTAAAAGCTTGAATAAATGATGTAGACAAATTTGTGTGAATTCCTGTCATTACACCAATAATACGAGTCATCCCTTTTTTGAGTGATTTCGCATTGGAATTAGGTACATAGTCAAGATTTTCAATGATCTCAAGAACTTTTTTGCGCTTGGTTTCATTTACATAAGGATGTTGATTAAGAACACGCGAGACCGTAGCTGTGGATACACCTGCGAGTCTTGCTATTTCCTGTATGTTGGCCATGATTTTCACCTCTTAAATTAGCATAGCACACTCAGAGTCAAATTTTCATTTATAAAAGAAGCTTGACCTGTAATCCATTACATAATTTAAGGTAGAAGTGTAGCAAAGAAATCTTTCTGGGAGGCGTTCACATTGAAAAAAGGAGTAAAGATAGTAACCATTGGCGGTGGTTCTAGTTATACACCGGAATTAATTGAAGGGTTTATTAAAAGACATCATGAGCTTCCGGTTAGCGAACTTTGGCTAGTAGATATAGAGGTGGGCAAAGAGAAACTTGAAATTGTAGGTGCTATGGCAAAGCGGATGATCAGGGCTGCTGGAATAGATTGTGAAGTCCGTCTGACATTAGACCGAAGAGAGGCGCTAATTGACGCAGATTTCGTCACAACCCAATTCCGGGTAGGGCAGCTAGACGCACGTATTAAAGATGAGACAATACCTCTTCGCTATGACATGATCGGGCAGGAGACAAACGGGGCGGGTGGCATGTTAAAGGCATTTCGTACCATTCCGGTTGTACTTGAAATTGTAGAAGATATGAAAGAACTTTGCCCGCAGGCTTGGCTCATCAATTTTACTAACCCGGCAGGCATGGTTACGGAAGCTGTACTACGTTATGGGGAATGGGAAAAAGTGATTGGATTATGCAATGTTCCTATTATAGCAGTTAAGAACGAGGCAGCTGTGCTTGAGATGGACGAAGAAGCCCTATTTTTCAAATTTGCGGGTATCAATCATCTCCACTGGCATAGGGTTTATGGACAAACTGGGGATGACCTTACTGAGGTGCTTATAGATAAACTATACGGACCAGACGCTAAGCCGGAGAAACTGGTTGAGAACATAAAAGAAATGCGTTTCTTGCAAGAACAAATTGCTCAATTGAAAATGCTTCCTTGCCCTTATCACCGTTACTATTACATGACAGATAGCATGTTAAGAGAGGAGCAAGAAGAAGCACAAAAAGAAGGAACACGAGGTGAGGTTGTTAAGCGTCTGGAAGAGAGCTTATTTGAATTATATAAAGATCCAAATCTCAATTACAAGCCTCAAGAACTTGAGAAGCGTGGAGGGGCTTATTACAGTGACGCTGCCTGTGAAATTATCAACTCAATTTATAACAATAAAGGGACAAAAATGGTGGTCAATACCCGAAATCGAGGAGCAATCAGTGACCTGCCTTACGATAGTGCTATCGAAGTAACCAGTATTATCACGTCACATGGAGCGGAGCCAGTTCAGTTTGGGAAATTTCCACCAGCCCAAAGAGGGCTTCTTCAGATAATGAAGGCTATGGAAGAACTCACAGTCGAGGCTGCTATTACAGGGGATTATGCCACCGCATTGCAGGCATTTATTTTAAATCCTTTGGTAACCAGTGGCGATACAGCAAAAGCTGTATTAGATGAAATGTTGGAAGCTCATCGTGATTACCTTCCACAATTCTTTAAATAAAATTTGATATTAGTAAATTAATTAACAAGTCGGTTTTGATGACCGGCTTTTTTCTATATTCACGAATTAACAACTACATTATGATGGTCTAATCCTGTTAGCAGAAAGTATTGTCATTTGGGAGAGTCAGCCGAGAACCTTATGTTGGCTGTGTTTAGCTCCGGGGTTTCTCATTAATTATACTACTATACGTACTAATTCTGTTCACAACGAAAGAATGTTCTGTTTAGCTTCGTCTTTACAATGAGAACGCTTGTACAACACTTCACTAAGAGCAAATCTATGAAGATTAATTGACAAATTATAAAAAAAGGAATACTCTAATTGCGTAAATAAATAGTTAACCAGTTAACAATATTTCATTGGGAAAGAAGGGAGACTCAATTAATCATAATAAAGAAATAGCTTCAAACCAGTCTGATGAGAGATAAAGTCTTAGGTTAGTAAGCAAAGTCGTTGATTAATATTGTAATTCTAACGGAGAGGAGAAAGAAGACTATGTCAATCCATTCAATCGAAAAATCTGATCCTAAGCGTTGGAAAGCTCTTGCTTTATTAGGTTTCGCAAATTTCCTGGTTATGATGGATAGCGCTATTATTCAGGTGGCCTTACCTACTATCAAAGATTCACTAGGCTATACCGAGACAAGTTTACAATGGGTAATGAACGCATTTCTGATTATGTTTGGAGGACTTCTGCTTTTGGGAGGAAGACTAGCCGATTTGTTTGGTCAGCGGCGCATCTTTATTTTAGGAGTTTTAATCCTAGCGTTAGCGTCTTTATTCGCGGGGTTGGCATGGAACGAAATATCACTTAACGTTGCACGGGCCATCCAAGGTGCTGGTTCTGCGTTGATTGCACCTTCGGCGCTTTCTATAATTATGATTTTATTTAGTGCAAATAAAAAGGAGATGGGTAAAGCACTTGCACTTTGGGGGCTATCTGGAGCAGCTGGCGGTTCCATAGGTATCGTTCTCGGAGGTGTCCTTACCCAATTATTAAGCTGGAGATGGACGTTATTGGTCTATGTGCCAATTAGTATTATTGTCTTGATATTGACTCCAAAATTCATAAACAAACAGAAGAGTAAAAATGAAAATATTATCCGCATCGATTATGCAGGTGCATTTTCTGTTACGGCATCATTAATGCTTATTGTGTACGGTATTGTAACCGCAGAACAAAAAGGATGGAATAATTTCTTAACTATTTTAACTCTATCAATAGGAACTGCTTTCCTTATCATTTTTATTCTTATTCAAATTTTTAAAAAAGAAGCGCTAGTTCCATTAAGTATTTTTAAAACGCCAAACTTAGCGGCGGGAAACATCTCACTCTTAATGTTAGCAGCATCATGGTTTCCACTCCTTTATTTCCTTATTCTTTATCTACAGGAGGTTCTTCAATTTGAACCTTTTGTTGCGGCGATGGGTATATTCCCTGCCCCGATATTTCTGGCAATTTTTATGATTGCTATCGCTGAAAAGGTAATGGCAAAATTAGGGTTGAAGGTTACGATGTTTATCGGCTTTTTAATACTTGGTGTATCTGGGTTGTTGTTAACAGGAAATAAAGTTGACGGAGATTATTGGGGGGATGTGTTCTTACCTTTAATCTTGGCAGCTCTTGGCAACGGTCTTGCTTATCTTCCAGCAACTACTGCAGCCATATCGGAGGCTAAAGCAGAAGAATCAGGGCTTGCCTCGGGTTTATATAATACGACGTATCAAGTAGGGTCAGCAGTTGGTTTAGCAATCTTGGTTTCCATAGCAGCAGCCTTAAATACTGGGGATAATTCTGTAACAGTTTTAAACGAGGGATATCAACATGCATTTTTCTGGAGTGGAATCGTTGCATTTGTAGGTGCAGTTTTAGCACTAGTTTTTATCCATTCTCCCAAACAGCATAAATTGAATGGATTGAAATAAAAAATAATAATGGAGGTGCGACAATTGAGTATAGATAAAATCTTGGAGAAAGCACTGAATAAAGAACGTCTGACTGTAGAAGATGCAATAGCGTTATATAGAAGTGATGAAATCGAGAAAATGGGTGAAGTTGCAAATACAATTATGAAAAGGTGGCACCCTGATCCAATCACCACTTTTGTAATTGGTCGTAATATTAATTACACAAACATTTGTGATACATTTTGTCGGTTTTGTGCATTTTACCGTGCACCGGGAAAAAGCGGAGGGTATGTATTGGAAGATGAAGTTATCATGCGAAAGATTCAGGAGACGATTGATGTTGGAGGAACAGAAATATTGATGCAAGGGGGGACAAACCCTAACTTGCCTTTTTCCTACTATATAAATTTACTAAAAAATATAAAACAACGATTTCCTCAGATTACAATGCACTCGTTTTCTTCCGTAGAAATTCAGAAAATGGTTGAATTATCGGGTCTGAGTTTAGAGGAGGTATTACGGAAGCTTAAAGAAGCAGGGTTAGATTCTCTTCCAGGAGCTGGAGCAGAGATACTAGATGATCGTACCCGAAAAAAGATCAGCCGCTTAAAAGGATCATGGGTAGAATGGATAGAGACTATGAAGACAGCGAAGAAAGTTGGTTTACATTCAACTGCAACAATGGTAATTGGTTTTGGAGAAACCTTTGAAGAACGAGCTCTGCATTTATTACGCGTACGTGATGCTCAGGATGAAACAAATTGTTTTCTAGCGTTTATTTCATGGACGTTCCAACCCGAAAACACAAATTTAAAAGTCAAGAAGGTTGAACCTAGTGAATATTTGAAAAATGTTGCTATTTCACGTATTTTTCTCGATAATATTCCAAATTTCCAATCTTCGTGGGTGACGATGGGAACTGAGATAGGAAAAAAATCACTTCACTATGGATGTAATGATTTAGGAAGTACCATGATGGAAGAAAATGTCGTTTCAGCAGCAGGTACGACTTACCAAGTAAACATCAATTTTATTTTGCGCCTAATACGTGAAGCTGGCAAAATTCCTGTACAGCGCAACACTAAGTACGATCATATTCATCTTTTTAAGGAAAGAGAAACGGTTAAAAAGGACTTTCAAATGTAGAGTAAAACTTTGTGTACTCTAAGTAGTACATTTACTTGGTTTTATTATTGGTGTAAAGAATGAATTAATTGATATTGATAATCATATTCAGTAATGGTATGATAATATTGTTAACCGGTTAACAATAAGTGAAAGGAGCTTTTCGTATTTATGAAACAAACCTCTGAGTTGCAACATATTTACGACCTGTTTTGGAAAGTTTCACATTTAAGGGAGCAGTACGAAAGTACAGAGTTTAAAGCTTTATTGCAAATGCTAAGAGAACAGGGGATTTCTGAATATCCCGCGAACATAACAGCAATTCATGTCATTGATTGTATTGGAAAAAACGAACCCATTAATAACACCGCGATTGCAGAGATCATGCAATTGTCTAAGGCGAGCATAACCAAGATAAGTTCTAAACTCTTAGAAAAGGGATTTATTGAACGGATACGTCTTAACGACAATCTGAAAGAAATCTACTTTCGATTAACAGATAAAAGTCAAGAATTGTATGTGTTACACGAGCGACTCCATAACCTGGAAGAACAAAGATACTTTCAATTTTTTGATCGTTACTCAAGTGATGAGCTATCTTTTATTGAGAGGTTCTATAAGGATATGGCTAAGGACTTGGAGCAAAGAATGATACAGAGAACTACTGTCGAATAAGCTCAACACAGTTGGTCTAACATACATTCCAATAGTAGAAAATAAACAAAATGATAATGAAGGAGAGGCTTAAATGAAGGATAACATGGCGTTGTTCAATGAGGTATCAGAGGTATTAGAGAAGTTGCGTCCATACTTACAACGTGATGGTGGTGATGCAGAATTGATAGAAGTTGAAGATGGCATTGCTAAATTGAAATTTCTAGGTGCTTGTAGTGGTTGCCCGAGTTCAACGATTACGTTAAAAGCTGGTATCGAACGTGCTATTTTAGATGAAATCGAAGATATCCAGGAAGTTGTACAAGTATTCTAAAGACCAGTGGGATGTTGATAAATAGTATTCAAGTCTGTTGAAAACATGAGTGGTGCAAGGAACACACAGAGGGGATTGAATGAGATGACAACAAAACTGGAAATTAAAGATTTAAAAGCAGTAATCGAGGGCAAAGAAATTTTAAAAGGATTCAATCTGGAAATGAAAGGTGGAGAAATCCACGCAATCATGGGTCCGAACGGAACAGGTAAGTCCACATTGGCATCGGCTCTGATGGGTCACCCTAAGTATGAAGTAACTGACGGTACAGTAACCCTTGATGGTGAAGATGTATTGGACATGGCAGTAGATGAGCGCGCGCGTGCAGGTCTATTCCTGGCTATGCAATATCCGAGCGAAATCGCAGGCGTAACAAACTCCGACTTCCTGCGCAGTGCTATTAACGCACGTCGCGGCGAAGGTAATGAGATCTCCCTGATCAAGTTCATTCGTCAAATGGAAGGCAAAATGAAAGAACTCGACATGAATCCAGAGTTTGCACACCGTTACCTGAACGAAGGTTTCTCCGGTGGTGAGAAAAAACGTAACGAAATTCTGCAAATGATGCTGCTTGATCCAAAAATCGTAGTTCTTGATGAGATTGACTCCGGTCTGGATATCGACGCTCTGAAAATTGTAGCAAATGGTGTAAATGCAATGAAGAGCGAAGATCGTGGATTCCTCATCATCACTCATTATCAGCGTTTGTTGAACTACATTACACCTGATTATGTGCACGTTATGATGCAAGGTCGTATCGTGAAATCCGGCGGACCTGAACTGGCTCACCGTCTGGAAGCAGAGGGATATGACTGGGTTAAGGAAGAGCTGGGAATCACGGATGAAACTGTAGGCCAAGAAGCGTAAAGACAAAACGGAGGAGGATAATCGATGACTACACAAACAATTCTTCCGGTTGAATCTGAAGCGCTTCGCGCCTTGTCGGAAAGTAACAACGAACCCGGCTGGTTGACCGAGCAGCGGCTTGAAGCCCTTAAGCTTGCAAGTGGTCTTGCGCTTCCGAAACTGGAAAAACAAAAAATAGAACGCTGGAATGTCAGCGAATATGGCACATATAAAGCAAGTGAGGCTATTTCTTCTCTGGAAGAAGTACCTGCTTCGATTAAAGATCTCGTTCAGGATCAAGCTGAAGGCAGTCTGGTTATCCAGCGCAATTCCGGCACAGTATACTCCAAGGTATCTGCTGATTTGGCAGCCAAAGGCGTTATTTTCACGGATCTGGCTACTGCGGTTCGCGAGCATGGCGATCTGGTAAAACCTTACCTGAACACAGCTGTGAAGGCAGATGAGCATTCCCTTGCCGCTCTGCATGCGGCTCTCTGGAACGGTGGAGTATTCCTGTATGTTCCTAAAAATGTGGAAATTGAAGTTCCGCTTCAAGCTGTTTTGCTCACAGATGATGCAACTGCA
>NZ_JBBOSN010000001.1:4267500-6608948 GCF_038005125.1 Paenibacillus sp. FSL K6-2862 | reverse complement strand
AGACTGTCACTCCTTTTACATGTTCCAAGTGTGGCTTAAGCCATGATGCAGTGTCGAAATACGAGATATATTGTAGAATTTATCCCCAAACCCCCGCAGGTCGAAAAC
Source organism: Paenibacillus sp. FSL K6-2862 (assembly GCF_038005125.1). Classification (NCBI taxonomy): domain Bacteria; kingdom Bacillati; phylum Bacillota; class Bacilli; order Caryophanales; family Paenibacillaceae; genus Paenibacillus; species Paenibacillus sp. FSL K6-2862. Next base: position 6,608,840 of record NZ_JBBOSN010000001.1, on the reverse strand, counting down.
AAAAAAAGAATGAACAACGGAAAATTGTTCACAACTTTATCCACAGGCTGTTGATAATATTATGGGTCAGATCACATATTCACATCCAAAAGTAATACAATCATAGCAAAAGAAGCCCCGCATTTCAACGTATCGCGAGATTTTATCCACAAATTCAATAACTTGTGTATAATTTTTAATCACAACACAATATATTGTTTATAAATTGTTTAATTTTCGACAGGATGACCCAAAAGTCCAAAATGTTTTATACACAGGTTGTTCGTCGAAAATCGCTAAATTGTGTGTAAAATGACTCCTGAGCTGTGAATAACACATCTGTGGATAACCACGAATTCAGAATGGTGGTTTTGGGGATCTGTTGAATTAACCTCTTTAACCTCATTTGGGGTTGTATGCAATAAGCAGAGGTTCGCTGCAATGATAATAGAAGCAGACAAGCTGATTAACACTAAAAAGAGGTCAGTTAAAGCGCTGGCTGGATAGGGGAAGGTAGTCATAAAATTTGGCGTAAATGCCGGATGGGGAGCAATAGATTGAATCAAATAAATGGATAAAAAAGAGGTTGTTCCTTAAGGCCAGCGCGTGGTCTAAGTGAACAACCTCTTTTTTTGGTGATTCAATGAGGGAAGCGTTACTTGGTTCTTAAGGGCAATTTACGTTGGAATGCTGCAATATCCGCATATTCCTCTTCAAGTTTGCGCGAGATGCGAATGAAAATCGGGAGCAGTTCCCGGTAAATTGCTGCGTTTTCTCTAACAGGGGTATGTCTGTGTGTTGTCCCCACCATAGAAGAGACTGCATGAAGTGACTTGATTCGCCCTGTAGCATACAGACCGAGGACGACGGCACCCAGACAGGAGCTTTCGAAGCTCTCGGGGACGACGACCTCCTGATTGAAAATATCGGACATCATCTGACGCCAGAGAGGGGAACGTGCAAATCCGCCGGTAGCCTGAATGGAGGTCGGTTGCCCGATCTGTTCTTCCATGGCCAGCAAGACCGTATACAGGTTGAAAATGACCCCTTCCAGTACAGCACGAATCATATGCTCTTTCTGATGATGGAGGGTTAAACCAAAGAAAGAACCACGAGCATCCGGATTCCATAATGGGGCACGCTCTCCTGACAAATAAGGATGGAACAGTAATCCTTCAGAGCCTGGGCTGACTCGCTCAGCAATTTTGGTGAGGACGTCATATGAATTGATGCCTAGCCTTTTTGCTGTTTCCACTTCTGATGCTGCAAATTCGTCACGTACCCAGCGAAATAGCATGCCACCGTTATTCACAGGCCCACCCACGACCCAGAGGTCCTCCGTGAGGGCATAACAGAAGGTCCGTCCTTTGGGATCGGTAACAGGGCGATTAACGACCGTACGAATGGCACCACTGGTACCAATGGTTGCTGCCACGACTCCAGGCTCGATGGCATTTACGCCGAGATTGGATAGCACTCCGTCACTTGCGCCAATCACAAAAGGAGTAGAGGGGGAGAGCCCCATTTTCTCTGCACATTCGGTGTCCATTCCCTCTATAGTATATGTCGTAGGAACAAGCTTCGAGAGATGGCTAGGTGTGATTCCTGCAACCTCCAGCGCTTCCGTATCCCAATCCAGTTGTTCCAGGTTGAGAAGACCAGTGCAGGAGGCGATGGAATGATCCACAATATATTGTCCGAACAAACGGAAGAACAGATATTCTTTAATCGAGATGAACTTGGCTGTGCGCTGAAAAAGGTCTGGTTCATCATGGCGCAGCCACATGAGTTTGGTTAGGGGAGACATGGGATGGATCGGTGTGCCCGTGCGCAAATAGATCTGATGACCTTGCCCACTCTCCTGTAAATGGGCTGACCAGGCTGCACTGCGGTTATCTGCCCACGTGATGCAGCGAGTCAGCGGCTTATGATCCTGATCCATGGCAATCAGACTGTGCATGGCAGAGCTGCAGGACAAAAACATGATTTGTCCTGCACTCACGCCACTCTGATCCATGACTCCACGTACGGAGCGAATAGCTGCTTGTACAATTTCCTCGGGATCCTGCTCAGCTACATCAGGAGCAGGTGTATATAGAGGATATTCCTGAGTGGAAGTGCTCACAACCTCACCTTGCTCCGTAAATAATACGGATTTGGTGCTGGTGGTCCCGATATCCATGCCAATCATATATTTTTTCATTTGGTGTAATCCTTCTTTCCCTTGATACAGTAAAATTTAGCTTCTAATAGATGCAGTCTTTTCTTAGATCACGGTACTCAGCAGCAAAATAAAGATCAGTCCGACAACGGATAGTAGTGTTTCCATAACGGTCCACGTTTTCAGTGTCTGGGAGACGCTCATATTAAAGAACTCCTTAATCATCCAGAAGCCCGCGTCATTCACATGGGACAATACAAGTGATCCAGCACCAGTAGCAAGTACAACCAGCTCAATATTTGCTCCCGGAGTCAATGCAAGAACCGGAGCAACGATACCGGCAGCCGTTGTCATAGCAACCGTTGCCGAGCCTGTAGCTACCCGGATCAGAGCAGCAACCAGCCAAGCAAACAAGATGACGTTGATATTGGCGTGAGTGGCAACTTCTGCAATCGCATTGCCGACACCGCTATTAATCAAGACCTGTTTAAACGCGCCGCCCCCACCAATAATGAGGATGATGGTCGCCGTAGGCGCCAGACATTCACTGGTGAAACGGGAAATGTCGTGTTTGGTAAATCCCCGTGCGAAACCGAGCGAAAAGAGGGCAAACACAACGGATATCAACAGGGCAATAATCTCATGCCCGATAAACTCACAAAAGACCGTAAAGGCACTTGTGGCATTGGGATCTACGATATTGGCGATGGAGCCAATTAGCATAAGGATGACTGGCAGCAAAATCGTAAACAGGGTAATGCCGAACCCTGGAAGATTGGCGTTTTTCTTCGTTGCGAACTGCTCTGCCAGCTCCGCTGGCGGTTCCGTGTGTATTCTTTTGCCGATAAACTTACCGAACAAAGGACCTGCGATAATCGCTGTCGGAATACCAACAATAAGGGAGTACAAAATGGTTTTCCCCAAATCCGCGTTGAATGCATCAATAGCGATCATAGGAGCCGGATGTGGTGGAACCAGACCATGTACAGTCGACAGACCGGCCAAAATTGGAATCCCGATCTGCAGAAGAGACATATTGGTTTTACGTGCAACGGTGAAAATGATCGGAATCAGCAGAATCACGCCAACTTCGAAGAAGACAGGGATACCTACGATAAATCCAACGATCATCATGGCCCAGTGCACACGTTTAACACCAAAGCGATCGACCAATGTAGTTGCAATGCGCTCGGCACCGCCGGATTCAGCCATCATCTTACCCAGCATCGTGCCAAGCCCGATGACAATGGCTATGGTTCCAAGCGTACCGCCGAGTCCACCTGTAATGGAAGAGATCACATCGGCGGGTTTCATACCGGCAAGAAGACCAAGCATTAAAGCGGATATTAAAAGGGTAACGAAGGGATTCCATTTATATTTGGAGATCAACACGATCAGAAATACGATCGCAATCAATGTCCACACCAACAATGTTGCATTATGGGATAGTCCAAAAAGAGTGCTCATGATGTATGCTCCTTTGTATTGAATATAAACGCTTACAAGTGAATTTTCCGTCAGGGAAGTTTGTCTCCCTTTAATATGCCCAAAAATTGAAACTAAATCGCATTTTGTATACTTGTCGACAACTTAGATGACAATCCATCCAATTGGATGTGATTGCAGACAGTGGTCATTAATTAAACCAAAGTCGAAAACAGAAACTTTCTGACATTATCAGGAGTCGAAGCTCTCATGCAGGGTTTTGCCGGAATCTTGAAAGTAGGTACGCACGCCGGCCTGAATGGATGCTTTGTCACCTGACTCTAGTGCTTCAATCAGCAATCGGTGTTTTTGAATTACAGCGCTTACTTTTGGATCGCCCTGATCAAACACCCTGCGGGTTGTTAGCAGCATAACTGTCATGACCACATAACGAATGCTTCTCCATAAATGTGAAATACGGGAATGCTCAGCTGACTCAATAATGGTCTCATGGAAAGTCAGATCCTGAAAAGCAAACTCGACGGCATCCTGATGTCGACCTGCCAGCTCCATTTTGTCCAGTATATTACGAAGCGAAGTAATCAACTGCTCGGGAACAGACCCTGCTAGTCGCTGCTGGACAAAGCTTTCAATTAAAAAACGGACGTCGTACAGCTCTTCAACATCCCTGATTTTCAGTCCAAGAACAACGACACCCATCCGTTCAAGCCGAATCAGTCCTTCATTCGACAGTGTTCTTAGGGCTTCGCGGACAGGTGAACGACTGCTGTCAAAATCAGCGGCAATTCGATTTTCAGACAAAATCTCTCCAGGACGCAGGGTTCCACTGATGATGCGCAGCCTTAATTCGCAGGCGATGGCTTCCCCGCGGGAAGCTCCCTGCAGCCAGGAAGAAGGAAACAACATAATGGCTAACGCTCCTATTCAAGTAATCAGTTCTCTAGGTCCAGTACTCGGTAATCCATCTCAGGTGGACCTGTACACTGATCATAGCATAAACTTTTTACAGTTTGCATGCTGCCTGATTAAGAAGTGGAAGTCCTTAACTTACTTTCCTAATACCGTTTTCAAAGAGCCGAAGTTCAGTACTTTTGTAAATCAAAAAGAGTGTTAAGTAATGCAATATTCTCTTCATGAATACTTAGGTATACTTGTATACAAGATGTGATTTTTATCCTACACCTTTCTTGAAAGCTTGTAAACCTTCAAATTAAAGCGGATACATTAAATTTTAACCAAGGTCCAATATTCAATAAATGTGCTACATAAGTTGAGAAAATAATTAGAGAATTCGTCGCCTTCAGTAGAAGGAAAATGATGTATAAAGGAAAGCTGCGATACGAATAAAAACAAATTGAATTCGTTATCCACATGTGAATAACTTCTGGTTAATGAAGTGGAGAGTAAGAGACGAGCGAGAGGTCCAAATCGGGGTGTGGATAACCGTTGGAGTGATGGATAAAGTGACAGATCGAGGCTTGTTGGGGATAACTTTTTTCGCTTCAAAAATTATTTTGTTCAAATCAAAATCTGCATAAGTGTTACGAGCTCTGAGGGGCAGGCTGGAAAGGGTTATAAAAAGAGGGAGAAGCGAAGTGGGTTAGAGTTGACTTTTCCAGGTGTACGTGGTTAAATGTATAAAGGTGTTTTCTGTGAAGATGAAAATGATTCATCACATAAGTATTTCCTTGTAAGGAGGTGCAATACATTGAGACCTACATTCAAACCGAACGTAAGCAAACGTAAAAAAGTTCATGGTTTCCGGAAAAGAATGAGCACGAGCAACGGCCGTAAAGTTTTGGCTGCACGTCGCCTGAAAGGCCGTAAAGTCCTGAGTGCTTAATGCATGAGAAGACCACCGAGGTGGTCTTTTTTTTCTTAAATGAGTCATTTCAGACTGGATGCTGATATATATCGGGTCTGAATTGGCTGCGAAAAGGGCGAAAGTGTCTATTTCTTTATTGAAAAAGGATCTAATCCGTCACGAAATTTTTAAAAAAGTTTCCTTATATATAATGAAGTTGTCGTTAGAACAGTTTACCGTTATTCAAGAAAGCCTATACTAAATCAGTAATGAGGCCTCCGTCAATATGGATGGTGGAGAACAGCAAGGAGAAGCGCCGTGTATAAAAGACTGCGTTTGCGAAACCGGGCGGACTTTAGCCGCGTATACCGGTATGGGAAATCTTTTGCCAATCATCAATTTGTGGTGTATGGCTGCCGCCGTAAAGATACGGAGCAATTCCGGGTAGGTGTATCATGCAGCAAGAAAATCGGAAACGCTGTCGTACGAAACCGGATGAGACGCATGATTAAGGAAATTATAAGGCACCATGAAAATGAGATTGTCACACAGATGGACCTGATCTTTATCGTGAGAAAAGGTGCGCTGGACATGACCTATCAGGAAATGGAGAAAAGTCTGCTGCACGTCATGCGCAAAGCGGCTCTTCTTAAGCCTAACAAACGGTAAGCTTCGGTTTATTTGTCCTCCTAATTATGGTATGATTTACGGTGGAATGGAATGGTTAAGAGAGGGGTTATGAAGTGTCGCGATTGAAGACATCAAAGGGGAAGTGGATTCTCCTCATTGCAGTCATTGCAATGGTCACTGTACTCGCCGGATGTACTCCACAAGGAGCCGGGGTTACTACGGAAGATCTGAAGAATAGTGGCTCATTCTGGCAAAGCAATGTTGTGTACTGGTTCTCACTGGCGCTCGATACATTCGCCAACTGGTTTAACGGTGAATATGGACTAGCTGTCCTAGTCATGGTGCTGATTGTGCGGACGTTGATTTTGCCACTAACAATGAAGCAGGTCCGCAGCTCCAAAGCCATGCAGGCAATTCAGCCGCAGTTGAAGGAGATTCAAGCCAAGTATAAAGATACACCTGAGAAAGTTCAGCAAGAAACGATGAAGTTGTTTCAGGAGAACAAAGTTAATCCGATGGCGGGTTGTCTACCGCTTATCATTCAGATGCCGATTTACATCGCACTTTATAACTCAATTTACGGAAACTCCAGTCTGAGAACCCATGATTTCTTGTGGCTCCAGCTCGGGGAACCGGATCACCTGTTTATACTGCCTGTGCTGGCTGCCATCACAACATTTGTACAAACATGGATGATGATGCGTATGAATCCTGCACAACAGGTTGGACCAATGCAGTTCATGCTGTGGGTTTACCCTATCTTGATCTTCGTGATGTCCTACCAGTTCCCGTCAGCACTTCCGCTGTACTGGTTCTACAGTAACATCTACACGATCGTGCAAAACTATTTCCTTTACCGGAATAATGATAAAGTCGTGGCTGAAGTCAACGTGAAGCAGAATAGTTCCTCCAAAAATGGAGCTAAACGCAAAAACGGTGGCAAGGCAACCGTCTCTGGAAAAGGGTCGAAAGGGGCCAAAAAATCGAAATGACCAAAGTCATTGCGTCAGGAAAAACCGTTGAAGATGCTGTAAACCAAGGATTGGCTGAGCTTGGCGTGAGCCGGGACAAGGTCGAGATACAAGTGTTAGAGCAGCCGTCAAAAGGATTCCTGGGTTTGATCGGGGTAAAGGCGGCGAAAGTTGAAGTGAAACTTCTGCCTGTGCCCGAAGCTGTACCACAGCGGGTCGAACCGGCCGCACATGTACCTCAGGTTGAAGCTAAACTTGAGGATGTCGCAGCTAAAAATCCCTATGAGGAAGCGGCTGCTTTCTTAAAAGAAGTAGCAGCAGGTATGGGACTGGATGTTGAAGTGGATATCAAAAAGCAGCGGGATGGACATATCTTCAATATTGCCGGGGAAGATCTTGGCATGATTATTGGCAGACGTGGACAGACTCTCGATGCACTTCAATATCTAACGAACATTGTAGCTAACCGTTATTCGGAAAGTTTCGTTCGAATTGTACTGGATGCGGAGAATTTCCGCCAACGCCGCCGGAAGACGCTTGAGGATCTGGCTGAACGTCTGGCTGGACAAGCGATCCGTTCTGGCAAGGAAGTTGTTCTGGAGCCGATGCCTCCACTCGAACGCAAAGTCATTCATGCGAAACTGCAAAACCACCCGCAGATTAAGACGTACAGTAAGGGCGAAGAGCCCAATCGGCGTGTGGTCATCATGACGAAATAACACGAAATTGAAGACGCAATGGCTTCCTGCCCGGTGCAGAAGCCATTGCTTTTTTCGTAGATAAGTATATTGGTGAGAACTTATAAAGTGAAATTCACATGTGGTCCGTAAGGAAAACCATTTTAAAATAGAGCAGGGAGAGATAACGATGATCAGTGATACGATCACAGCGATATCCACGGCTGTTGGGGAAGCGGGCATAGCAGTTATCCGGGTCAGCGGTCCGGATGCAGTATCGGAGACGGAGAAAATTTTCCGTAGTAAAACCCCTTTGACCCAAGCAGCATCTCATACAGTTCACTACGGTCATATCATAGAACCTGGCAGTGGGGAGAAGATTGAAGAAGTACTGGTTACGGTAATGCGGGCACCTCGTTCGTTTACGACAGAAGATGTGGTTGAGATTAGTGCTCATGGTGGAGTAGTCTCAGTGAAGCGGGTTCTGGATCTCCTACTTCAGCTCAATATTCGCCTTGCAGAGCCGGGTGAATTCACGAAGCGTGCTTTCCTGAATGGGCGGATAGATCTGTCACAGGCGGAAGGCGTTATGGATCTCATTCGTTCCAAGTCGGATAGAGCATTCTCGGTAGCACTCAAACAAGTTGAGGGAAAGCTCTCGTCCAAACTGCGTGATCTGAGACATACGCTGGTGGAAACGCTGGCTCATATCGAAGTGAATATTGACTATCCCGAGCATGATGTGGAGTCCTTAACTGCTGATTTTATTAAAGAAAAATCCAGTCTGGTCATGACTGAAATTGATAAATTGCTGGTAACGGCAGAACAGGGCAAGATACTACGTGAAGGAATTACGACCGCGATTGTAGGGCGGCCAAACGTAGGAAAATCCTCTTTGCTGAATGCACTCGCTCAGGATAATCGGGCTATTGTAACGGATATTCCGGGAACAACACGTGACGTCATTGAGGAATTTGTAACGATTAACAACATACCGCTCAAGCTACTGGATACAGCCGGCATTCGGGAAACGATGGACGTTGTCGAGAGAATCGGGGTAGAACGGTCCCGCTCCGCAGTAGCAGAGGCAGATCTGTTGTTGATGGTGATCAATGCGGCAGAACCATTGCATGAGGATGAGATCGAATTACTGGAACAAATCCGCGGTAGACAATCAATTATCATTATGAATAAAATGGACTTAGCTCCGCAGGCAGACCGCGACATTTTGCTTCGCTACATTCCGGAAGAGCGCCTTGTTCCGATGTCAGTGAAGGATGATCTGGGTGTTGATCGTCTGGAAGATGCCATTTCCACCTTGTTCTTCAGCGGCAAGCTGGAATCGGCTGACTTGACGTATGTCAGCAATGTGCGTCATATTGCTTTGCTCAAAAAGGCAAAACAGTCCCTGATTGACGCATATGAGGCCGCTGAACAGCTTATTCCAATTGACATGATTCAGATTGATGTACGTCTGGCGTGGGAGCACCTTGGTGAGATTGTGGGCGATACAGCACATGATGCATTGATTGACCAGATTTTCTCCCAGTTCTGTCTAGGAAAGTAAAATGAACAAACATACTTCCTGTGAAAAGTAGTATGATAATGAAGTCCATTTCTTGTGAATGGTCAACATGGCAATGACGTCTGAAGGAATCACAGACTTGATGGCTTGATATAGATCGGAATGTCCCCTGACCGAATAGGGAGAGCATTCAATTTTTTTACAATAGACCGTGGGCATGAGGTTCAAACATGCTGCGGCATAAGGAGGTAAACAAGAATGGCTTTTGATGGCGGCAGCTATGATGTAATTGTCGTTGGTGCGGGACATGCGGGTGTGGAATCGGCATTGGCTGCAGCCCGTATGGGTTCCAAAACACTGATGATTACAATAAATCTGGATATGGTGGCATTTATGCCTTGTAACCCATCCATTGGGGGACCGGCTAAAGGACATGTTGTGCGCGAAATTGATGCGCTTGGCGGTGAGATGGGACGGAATATCGATAAGACGTTTATTCAGATGAGAATGCTCAACACTGGGAAAGGTCCTGCGGTTCACGCTCTGCGTGCTCAGGCAGACAAGTTCTCTTATCAGCATAAAATGAAAGAAACGATGGAGAATGAGCGCAACCTCACTATGCGTCAAGGCATGGTGGATCGCTTGATCGTCGAAGACGGGAAATGTGTGGGGGTCGTGACTCAGACGGGTACAGAGTATCGTGCCCAAGCTGTTGTTTTGACTACAGGCACTTATCTGCGCGGTAAAGTCATTATGGGTGAATTGATGTACGAAAGTGGACCGAACAACCAACAGCCTTCACTCAAATTGTCCGAGCATTTGCGGGAACTTGGATTCGATCTGGTTCGTTTCAAAACAGGTACGCCACCTCGTGTGCATAAGGATACAATTGATTTCAGCAAAACGGAAATTCAGCCTGGCGATGATGAGCCGAAGTTCTTTTCGTATGAGACAGAGTCTTCTGAAAATGAACAGCTGCCATGTTGGTTGACCTACACTTCAGTTGAAACCCATCAGATCATTAATGATAACCTGCATCGTGCACCAATGTTCTCGGGTGTCATTGAAGGTACGGGACCGCGTTACTGCCCATCCATTGAAGACAAAATTGTTCGTTTCAGCGATAAGCCGAAACATCAGATCTTCCTGGAGCCAGAAGGCAAAAATACATCTGAGTATTATGTACAAGGACTATCCACCAGTCTGCCGGAAGATGTTCAACTTGCTGTCCTTCGCTCAATTCCCGGAATGGAAAAAGTGGAAATGATGCGTAATGGATATGCCATTGAATATGATGCGATGGTACCTACACAGCTCTGGCCCTCACTTGAAACAAAACGTCTGCCAGGTCTGTTCACGGCCGGACAAATCAATGGTACTTCCGGTTATGAAGAAGCGGCAGGACAGGGGATCATGGCTGGGATTAACGCAGCACGCAAAGTGCAAGGCAAAGAGCCTGTTATTTTGGATCGTTCCCAAGGCTATATTGGCGTGTTGATTGATGATCTGGTGACGAAGGGAACAAATGAGCCTTATCGTTTGCTCACATCACGTGCCGAGTATCGTTTGCTGCTTCGCCATGATAACGCAGATCTGCGTTTGACTGAAATTGGTCATGATATTGGTCTGGTTTCAGAAGAGCGTTATGCTAAATTCCTCGACAAGAAGGCTAAAGTAGATGCAGAAGTTGAACGACTAAAAGCGGCAAAGGCACGTCCTGTGGATGTGAATCCGAAGCTTGAAGAGTTTGGCTCGACTCCAATTCAGGATGGAAGCACACTGCTTACCCTATTGCGTCGTCCGGAACTTACGTATGAATGGGTTGAACAGGTCTCACCTTCTGAGGTGGAACTGACAGCAGATATGAAGGAACAAGTAGAGATTCAAATTAAATATGCAGGTTATATTGAGAAACAATTGATCCACGTGGAACGTTTGCAAAAGATGGAGAAAAAGAAAATTCCGGACACGATTGAGTACAATGATGTTCATGGTCTGGCTATGGAAGCGAAGCAAAAACTATCCAAGATCCGTCCCATTTCAATTGGGCAGGCTTCCCGGATTGCTGGGGTAACTCCTGCGGACATTTCCATTCTGCTCGTCTACTTGGAGCATTATAACCGTGTAACCGCAGCAAGGGGACAATAATGGACGATATTCAACAGCAATTGCAGCTTCGACTGAAAGAGCATGGTTTGGATCTTGATGAACTTCAGCTGGAGCAGTTCGAACTGTATTTTCAGCAGCTGGTTTCCTGGAATGAAAAGATGAACCTGACAGGGATAACGGAACGGGAACAGGTGTATACGAAGCATTTTTATGACTCGGTATCTCTGGCCTTCTATACGGATATGACCAAAGTGGAAAAGCTTGCGGATATTGGATCTGGAGCAGGCTTTCCCGGTATTCCGCTCAAGATATGCTTCCCGCATATGAAGCTGACCATTATTGATTCGCTCAACAAACGCATTGGCTTTCTGCAGCATGTCGTGGATACACTCGGTCTAACCGAGGTTGAATTAATTCATGGCCGGGCAGAGGAGCTGGGGCGCAAAGAAGGATATCGGGACAGCTACGATCTGGTTACTGCGCGCGCAGTAGCTAAGCTGGCAGTGCTGAATGAATTCTGCTTGCCTTTTGTTCGCAAAGGTGGGATGTTTGCCGCAATGAAAGGCGGAGATCCTCGTGAAGAAATGAAGGAAGCAGAATTTAGCTTCAACCAGCTGAGAGGACGAGTAAAAGCAGTTCATCCATTCCAGCTGCCAGTTGAAGAGTCGGCGCGTCATATCATCTTGATACAAAAGTTTGATAAAACGCCTCACAAATATCCTCGTAAACCGGGTACTCCACTCAAGACACCATTGGTACAGTAAATCAATGCTGGGTAAACCCATAAACTTTGCTTACTTTATGGGCGGATTATAAAGTAATTAGTCGTGCCAATTAGTAAGTCAGACTAGAAAAATATCGAAGAGGATGTTTCACGTGAAACATCCTTTTTTTCATTTCAGATACATATTACAAAGCGGGTATCATTTCAAAATTAAGCAGATAAAAAAAAGGAGAAATCGAGGGTAAAACCAACAAGAAGCTCGGAGGAAAAGCAGGAAAATTAGGAGGGTTTAAAGAATAGGTTAGAATAGGATTATGATAGAAAAGATGATAGAATAGAAGTAGCCGATCCTGTGTATCAGAGATCATAGATTATATATAAATAGATTTGGCAAAAAGTATAGACATTTCATCAGAACGTGATGTAGAAAGAAAAACTTATTCGAAGAACGACAACATATGAGGGGTCGTATATAGAATAGGAAGCACCTGCACTGCTGCGGGAGCTATTACGAAACTAGGTGGTAATATACGGAATGAAAGAACAATTTTCGAAGTTGTTTGGTTTGGCGGAGCGCAATAACGGAGATGAAGTGAAACAAATTCCGGTAGGTGAAATAGTAAGCAGCCCTTATCAACCTCGTACGATTTTTGACGATGATAAAATTGATGAGTTGTTGCAGACAATCAAAACCCATGGAGTCATTCAACCCATTGTTGTCCGTGTGCGGAATGGATCATATGAGATTATTGCCGGGGAACGTCGTTGGCGTGCAGTTCGAAAACTGGGACTAGATCATATTCCAGCCATAGTGCGCGAATTTAATGACTCTCAGGCTGCTTCCATTGCCTTGATTGAGAACCTACAGCGTGAAGGGCTCACGGCTATTGAAGAAGCGGTTGCTTATCAAAAGTTGATTGATCTTCACCAATTGACGCAAGAGAGTCTTGCACAGCGATTAGGCAAAAGCCAATCAACCATTGCCAATAAAATTCGTTTGTTACAACTGCCGGAAGGGATTAAGACTGCACTGATGGAACGGAAAATATCCGAACGTCATGCAAGGGCTTTGCTTTCACTGGACTCGGAAGAACTGCAAATGAAATTGCTCGGCGAGATTATTGAAAAAGAGCTGAACGTAAAACAAACCGAAGCAAGGGTTGCCTTTTACAAGGAAGCTTCCAAAATCAAAAAGTCCAAACGCATCTCATTTACCAAAGATGTCAGACTCGCGCTAAATACGATTCGCCAATCCATTGATATGGTATCTGGTTCCGGTATGGATATCAAAACAAAAGAAGCAGATCACGAAGATCATTATGAGATCGTCATTCATATTCCTAAACGCAAATAGTTGAAGCTTAAGGCGGCAATGGGGCCGCTTTTTCTGTCTATAGAGCTGGTTGAAGTCTGTATTGAAGAACGTGCTTGAAGAACGGAACGGTAGTTGTTGTTAGTGTGGACGATAGCCACCTGCTTTTAGTTAACTGTATCTCACAACCTACAAGAAAAGACTCCTATTTTATTTGAGGTGAAGTAATTGTCTAAGATTATGGCCGTAGCAAATCAAAAGGGCGGTGTGGGGAAAACGACGACATCTGTTAACTTGGGTGCAGGACTGGCTTCACTCGGGAAAAGGGTACTGCTTGTCGATATTGACCCTCAGGGAAATACGACTAGTGGAGTCGGAATCAACAAAGCAGATGTGGCCAATTGTATATATGATGTCATCATTAATGAAGTACATCCTCAGGAAGCCATTGTGGAAACCCAAATTGAAGGGCTTCATATTATCCCTGCAACGATCCAACTTGCCGGAGCCGAGATTGAGTTGGTATCCACCATATCACGTGAAGTTCGTTTGAAAAAATCACTCGCCATGGTGAAAAAAAACTATGATTACATACTGATCGATTGCCCACCATCTCTTGGCATGTTAACGATCAACTCGTTAACCGCTTCCGACTCGGTGATCATTCCGATCCAGTGTGAGTACTACGCACTTGAAGGGCTGAGCCAACTGCTTAACACGGTTCGCCTCGTGCAGAAACATTTGAATACCTCTCTGCAAATAGAGGGAGTGCTGCTCACCATGTTTGATGCCCGTACGAACCTGGGGATCCAGGTGATTGAAGAAGTGAAGAAGTATTTTCAACAAAAGGTGTATCAAACGATTATTCCGCGTAATGTGCGCCTTAGTGAAGCACCTTCGCATGGGCAGTCCATTATTACGTATGATCCCCGTTCACGAGGAGCAGAAGTGTATTTAGAGCTCGCAAAGGAAGTGATATCGTATGAGTAAGCGGCTCGGAAAAGGTCTGGATGCCCTCATTCCATCGCTTTCAATAAATGACGATGACAAGGTTGTAGAAATTCCAATTGCCCAGTTGCGGGCAAACCCTTATCAGCCACGTAAGGTATTTGATGAGGATGCGATTCATGAACTGGCAGAGTCCATACGTCAACACGGTGTGATACAGCCAATTATCGTACGTACTGTACTGAGAGGTTATGAGATTATTGCCGGAGAACGGCGGTTTAGAGCTTCTCAATATTGCGGTAATGCCACAGTGCCTGCAGTCGTTCGTAATTTTAGTGATCAGCAGGTCATGGAGATCGCTCTGATTGAGAATTTGCAACGGGAAAATCTCAACGCGATGGAAGTGGCTGTAGCCTATCAAGGCCTGATGGATCAGTTCTCACTGACACAGGAAGAGTTGTCTGTCAAAGTGGGGAAATCCCGTTCTCACATTGCGAACTTCTTGCGTTTGCTTTCGTTGCCGGATGAAGTGAAAGACCATGTTTCACGTGGAACATTGTCCATGGGTCATGCACGCGCCATAGTCGGTGTGAAGGATCAGGATATGGTGAAACAGCTGGCCAAACAAACCATTGACCAACAATGGAGTGTACGTGAACTGGAAGAAGCGGTACAGCAGCTGGATCGTTCCAAGACGGGTGAAGCCAAGGCCAAATCCAAACTCAAGAAAAAGGATCCATTCATTGATACGGTGGAGGAATCCTTGCGTGAGCGTTTCAAAACAACAGTGAAGATAAAGCACAACAAAGATAAAGGCAAAATCGAGCTCAACTACTACAGCAAACAGGATCTGGAGCGATTGTTGGAACTGCTGCAATAGACAATCCTGTAGATTAACTTACAACACGCGGGGCTTTTTCATCTGATGACATATCGCCTCTGTACGATGGAGAAACGATATGTCATTATTTTTTCTGTAAAGGTGTTGTTTTCTTATTCAGCCCAGGCGTTTACGATTGATTTTATGGTGGATCGCTCAACGAACAGGACGGAGGGTGGTTGTGAGGTGAAGGAAGTCATTTATCTGGATCATGCTGCGACATCATGGCCTAAGCCGCCTGCTGTTGGTGAAGCCATGCTGCATGCGCTTGATGTCGCCGGAGCTAACCCTGGCAGAGGCAGCCATCGAATGGCTGTTCAAGCAAGCCGTGTGCTCTTTGACACGAGGAAGGTACTATCCAGTCTTTTTGGCATCAGTAATGCCAATGATATTGCACTCGGTTCCAATACGACAGAAGCGTTGAATCTTGCAATCCAAGGCTGCTTGCGAGAAGGTGATCATGTCATTGCTACAATGGCGGAGCATAACTCGGTCAGGCGGCCTCTGGAATACATGCGACGGATCCGAAATGTAGAAGTGGATTATGTACCTGTGAATGCTGCAGGTGATATTGATCTGGTTCAACTCGAACGTTTGTTTCGTCCAAACACTAGATTGGTTGTATGTACACATAGTTCCAACTTGCTTGGGAGCATTTTACCTATTGGCGAAATATCGCTGATTAGCCGTAAATATGGGGCAACATTTCTCGTAGATGCCGCTCAGAGTGCTGGTATTATGCCAGTGGATGTACAGCAGCTCGGTATCGATATGCTGGCCTTTCCAGGACATAAGGGTCTGCTCGGTCCACAGGGAACGGGAGGCCTCTATATCGCTCCGGAACTTGATCTCGAACCGCTTCTTCATGGGGGAACAGGCAGTCAGTCTGAAGCCATTCAGCAGCCGCTTGTTCGTCCAGACCGATATGAGGCAGGAACTCCGAATACCGTAGGTATGGCAGGGCTGGCAGCCGGCGTGAGACAAGTGATGGAATTGACTCCTGAAGCAATCTATAAGCATGAGTGGGAACTGACTCAACATATGATGCAAGGGTTATCATCTGTAGCAGGAATTCGGATGCTTGGGCCAGAGCTTGGACAACCACGTACCGGGTTGGTATCCTTTACAGTAGAGGGATATGATTCTGCTCAGCTAGCTTTTCAACTGGACCGGCGTTATGGTATTGCTGTGCGTTCCGGTTTTCACTGTACACCTCTTGCTCATGAATCTGCCGGAACCACCTTGAGCGGAGCGGTCAGAGCCAGTGTAGGATATTCAACAACTAGCCAAGAGATAGATGCTCTAATTCATGCAGTAAACGAACTGACAATACCGCGGTAACTACGACGATCGGCATAAAGGGGCAGCAGAATAGAGAGATATCTATTAAAAATTGGAAAATAGTTGATTAGTTACTATAGATAAAGGGTTTATTTATTAGGGGAAGGTCTAACGAATGTACGATCGCTCGTTGGCAAAAATGAACGGACAGGTTAATGAACAAACAAACAGAGGGGTAGTTGCACTACATGGCTGAATTAAACGAGCTGATTCTGGAACAGCTGCTATGGATTATTGGCGGAATGGCATTATTATTGGTGATCTTACTGATTGTAAGTATTGCCCAAGGTGCAAAGTTACGCAAGTTCAAACGGAAATACGAAGCGATGATGGCTGGCAGTGGAGTAGAGGACCTGGAATCGTTGTTGATCAATCTGAAAATTCAGATGGACAGCATTGAGGACGAGCATAAATTGCAGACTAGTCAGATCCAGGCAGTCATGCAAAAACTGACCCGTATCCAGGGTAAAGTGGGTGTGAAGCGTTATAATGCCTATGGAGAAAGAGGCAGTGATCTGAGTTTCTCCATGGCCATGATTAACGATAATAACGATGGGATGATCCTCACAGGGATCTATAATCGTGATGGTTCTTATGTGTATGCCAAACCTCTTAAAGGGGGAGAGTCATCTTATACACTATCCCCTGAAGAGAAGGAAGCTATTACTCTGGCACAGCAAGCAGAGTAGAGCGTGTATGCCATTCGCGAATGGCTGAGTAAAGACTGCTCGCTATAATTTCAGACATGCGCATGACAAGACTAAGCCGTGTGTTTTGCAAAACAAAGTATTCCATAAAGCCGCCGACGTTAACGATACCTGTAAGATGGATATCGCCGACCGGCGGTAATTCTTTATTTACACCCGCACCAGGCTTGAGCGGCCCATTGACCACCTGAATACAGCCTACACTGGAGGATTGCCCGAGGCAGGCATCTATTCCTATTACATAGGGATTATGGTGTGTATTTTGAATGGTATTCAGGGTGTCCTGTAGGTTCATTGCATGCACAGGTTCGTCCAATGTACCATAGAGGTGAAATAGGGGGCTGTCCCACTTGGCAAGCGAAGAGCCTACCAGAGGACCAAGACAGTCTCCTGTGGAGCGATCTGTGCCGATGCAGACAATGACGACATTTTGCAGGGAATGGGCCTTATAGAGATGAAACATTAAACGATGTATAATGGCGGAGTGTATGCCTGGATCGGTATGTGGTATCTTCAAACTGGTCATATCTTGGGATGAATAAGAACGCGAATTGGGATTCATAGGATCTATCCTTTCCCCTTGAGAATGGTAGTAACAGTATATGGAAGGATAGAAGGTTTTATACTTCGTAAGGACAAGCTTTTTCCTAAAGGTTACACCGAGAGAGAACAACCCATGGATGATGCTTGGAAATCGGAAAGGAGCCGGATATGGACGAGTGGATGGATGATTGGATGCTGATTGCCTTTGATTCTACCCAGCAGGCTTTGCGGGCGGAAATGCTGCTAGAATTTGCCGAGATTGAAATTGATTTATTTCCTACCCCGAAAGAGATTACGGCAGGCTGTGCCCTCTGTATACAGTTTCCAAAAGAAGATCTGGCAAGAGTGCAGCAGATTATTCGGAACGAGTTTGTAGAGATCCGGGGCCTCTATTTCAAAACCGAAGACAGCTATGATAACATACCCATGTAGAGGAGGTCGGAATTGATGCTGCCTTTTAAATTTTTTGCTACAGCTCCTGCTAATCCGGGTACGGGGGATGATAATAATACCTTAGAAGAAACCGTAAAAAGTGCTGTCAGTTGGACTGATAAGTTGTGGAATTCCGTTACTAATGCGGATATGTGGCTAAACATTCTGTTCAGCTCCATTCGCATTGTTATTATTTTTATTATCACGCGTATTGTAATCAAGATTGTGTACCGCATTATTGATCGCAGCCTGGAACGGAAGCAGGAAGGCAAAGTCCGTGTAAACCCGCGCAGGTTTGTCACGGTAGGTGAATTGCTGAAAAATGCGACCTCCATAACATGTAATTTCATTATGATTCTGTTACTGTTATCAGAGATCAACATACAAGTTGGACCTCTACTGGCCAGTGCAGGTGTGCTTGGACTTGCCATCGGTTTTGGTGCACAGGGTTTAGTGAAGGATGTTATTACGGGTTTCTTCATTATATTGGAGGACCAGTTCGCTGTAGGGGATGTTATTCAGACAGGTACCTACAAAGGAACCGTTGAAGTAATCGGCTTGAGAACAACCAAGCTGGTTAGCTGGCAAGGTGAAGTTCATATTATTCCGAATGGTACGATTGCCAGTGTGACAAACTTCTCCATGTCCAATGCGCTTGCTGTGGTGGATATCCCGATGAAGGGTGATCAAACCTTGGATGAATCTGTTCACTTGGTCAAACAGGCTCTGGTTGGAATTGAAGACCGGGATCTCAATATTGTAAAAGTTCCGGATGTGCTCGGCATTCAATCGATGACCACTTCAGAGTATGTCGTTCGGATCGTTGCAGAGTGTATGCCAAACTCCAGAGGTTCTGTAGAGCGTCAAATTCAGAGTGATGTAAAGAAAACGATGGAGTATCATGAGATGGGTAAGCTCGCAGCATTGGAACAGGCAGCCGGACAGGAGAAGGATGAAGGGGATGGTACTGGTGGAGCGTAAGAGTTTCCAGCTTGGAGACATTGTACAGATGAAGAAACAGCATCCCTGCGGAAGTAATGAAATGGAGATTATTCGGATGGGGATGGATATTCGAATCAAATGTGTAGGCTGTAAACACAGTGTACTCATTCCGAGAGCAAAGTTTGAGAAAAATATGAAAAAAGTTCTTCGCTCGGCAGAGGATGCTGCAGAATCCTAAATGCGAGTCTGTGATAAAATGCATACTGTAATAACGTTTTCATGCATGCGCAGCACAGGTATTGCGTTCTGCATGTGATCATGCTATAATCAGTATTGCTGCGGAAAGGTACCCAAGAGGCCCAAGGGGGCTGACTCGAAATCAGCTAGGCGTGTCACAGCGTGCGTGGGTTCGAATCCCACCCTTTCCGCCACTTACAGCATTTGTGCATATGAACTGGATTATATTGAGTATTATAAAGTGATCGGACCTTCCTTGAATGGAAGGTTTTTATTTATTTTAAACAACTAAAAAAGTCTACGACATAAAACAAAGGAGCCCCGAAGGGCTCCTTGTAGGCGATACATCGGTTAGTTAGGAAACAATCGGTCGTAAGATCAGAAACCTGGCGTACTGCTGATGCAATACTCGTGCTCAGACGAAGGGCCTTACACACTACCACTTGCTTCTTAGATTACGTGACGAATCTCCAACATTACACGATCGGCTGCGTTGTCCAACGGAACCACACCTCTCTCGTGTACCGCCTGATTGTATTATGTGCATTATTACGTTTTATATACATGTGTTATTAAACAATAATTTTCTTTAATGAACACGGGCTTTCGTTAATCTCTTCCACTTCCGGTTTTGGTTGCTCGTTTCAGGAAAGGATTCCCCCTTTTTGAGGGTTATCCGTTTAGGGTTTTGTATTTCGGTATGGAAGCTTTTTTCTCCGACTTCCGTGTACTCTCCATCATTCGGTGCTTTGTCACCTTTTTCAAATTCGGTTTGTTCGCCCATGGTAAGACCTCCTCAGATATTTTTCTTATTACTGCATCCATAGTGTCTCCAGAACTCGAATGAACATGTGCCAATACAAACAGGGAACGTTTGCTTGCATTGATGTCTTATTTTTGTTATATTAATATAGTTCGAGTTTGTGCTCGTTCCTTGCTCTCAACCTGGATTGAGGGCCAGAGTCCATAAGGAGGTGAAAATTATGCGCAAATATGAAGTGATGTACATTATTCGTCCTGACGTTGAGCAAGAAGTTGTTCAAGCTACAGTCGATAAATTCCAAGGCATCATCTCCAACGGCGGTGGTGAAGTTACAGCTCACGACGTTATGGGTAAACGCCGTCTTGCGTATGAGATCAAGAAATTCCGTGATGGTGTTTATGTTCTGGTACACTTCACTGCTGAACCAGCAGTAGTTACTGAGCTTGAGCGTCTCATGAAGATTTCTGACGAAGTAATTCGTTATCTCATTACGAACGATGTTAAGTCTGCCTAAGACAACTCGTGATTAACGCACCAATACGCTCTGAAGGAGGGGATTACATTGTTGAACCGTGTCATTCTGATCGGCCGGTTAACCCGGGATCCTGAGTTGCGTTACACTCCAGCAGGAGTAGCAGTTACGCAATTTACTTTGGCGGTGGACAGACCGTTTACAAGCCAAGGGGGAGAGCGGGAAGCGGATTTCATTCCGGTCGTAACCTGGAGACAGCTTGCTGAAACTTGTGCAAACTATTTGCGCAAAGGACGCCTAGCTGCAGTCGAAGGACGCATTCAAGTACGGAACTACGAGAATAACGAAGGTAAACGTGTATACGTGACCGAAGTCATTGCCGATAATGTCCGTTTCTTGGAGTCAGGTAACCGTGATAATAACGGTGGCGGCGGTGGGCAACCGATGCGTGAAGAGCCTTCTTATGGAGGCGGCGGGCGCGCGAACAATAACAATAATTCGCGTAGCAACAATCAGGATCCTTTTTCCGATGACGGAAAACCGATTGATATATCGGATGATGATTTGCCATTTTAACGTGAACCGACACTCTTAGAGTGATTTGGCTTAACGATAGGAAAGGACTGAAAAGCATGAGCTTCAAGCAAAGAGAAGGCGGAGACAACGATAAAAGACCGGCTCGCCGTGGCGGCCGTAACAAACGTCGTAAAGTGTGCTTCTTCACAGCTAACAAAATTACTCACATCGATTATAAAGATACGGACTTGCTTCGTAAATTTATCAGCGAACGTGGAAAAATTTTGCCACGCCGTGTAACAGGTACTAGCGCTAAATATCAACGCATGCTGACGATCGCGATCAAACGCTCCCGTCAAATCGCATTGCTGCCATACACAACTGAGTAGTCTTACTCAGCTTGCATACGAAGCAGCCGGCTATAAGCCGGCTGCTTTTTTGTGTTTTGAAACGAACGAGAACCTGATTGAAATGATCGTGGAGAAGTAATTGGAATGCAAATCATTTATAATAGAATAGATTATCTTTTGAGTAAGTGATGAGTTAACCCCGTGTTTCATTTATAACAGATCAAAACATCAGGAGTGCATATGAAGAAAATCAAGAAAAAAGAGCAGCGAAAGCAAAAGAAAAGTTTGCGTTTTTGGCTAATAGCGACGCTGCTAATTTCCGTTTTATACGTGTGGCTGCAACAGAAAGAGGATACTTACGAAATTTGGCCAGATTATACGAGAGAAGCTGCACCCATCACAGGTCTCCATCCCGTCGTGGCAGAGAGTGAGCAGTTACTGGTACGCAAAGCAGCTCGGCGTGGTATAGATATCGTTATCACCCATGGTTATCGAAGTATAGAAGAGCAGGATGAGCTGTTTAATCAAGGCCGCGCCACCACTGGGAATATAGTTACGAATGCCAGGGGCGGGGAGTCATATCATAATTATGGACTGGCTATTGATTTTGCACTTCGGACGCCAGATGGTGATGTAGTATGGGATATGGAGCGTGATGATAACGGCAATGGACAAGCAGACTGGATGGAAGTTGTGGATATGGCCAAGGAGTTAGGATTTACATGGGGAGGCGACTGGGCTAACTTTCCGGATTATCCTCATCTGCAGATGGATTTTGGCTTAAGCATCAATGAGTTGAAGCGTGGCAAACGCCCGCCGGAATCACCATAAAGAGTATAATTAAAATACAATATAATGTATAAATATCGGAAAATCCTTGCATTTTGCAGGGCTTTTTTCATTCTTTTGTAAAAAAAATGATAAAAGATTACAATTAGTCCTTTACAGCAGCAAATAAATAAAACTATACTAGAATAACTAGAATTTTAACACAGACTTAATGAATAGCATAAAAATAATCGCATAGGCATAAATTTGCTAAAAAGACAGCTGACATAGAACAGGCAAACTGAATTGAATATTTACCACAAACCTAACATATATATTTAAAATTAAATCGATTTGACATGTTAGTACGTAATACACGTAAGGTACATGTTATATATTTGGCATTCTCACTCTCCTACTTCAGAACCTCTCGCAAAAAAAGTCGAAATAATATCGAAATCCCCTTGATAAAGCACCTTAAAAATATAACTAATACCCAAAACTATGATATAAAAAACATTTATACCAAAAATCGCAAAATACTTATTGACGTCACCTAAATTTACACGTATGATTACATTAATTATTTTTCAATATAATTCCGCTAGGATTTATCAACATTAATTGACCAATGGTCTAAACAGCAATATCGAAACTCGTTTCTCCTAATGAATTAGTAATTTGTATAAACTTTTGTTCGTCTTCTTCAAGAACATGGAAATATACAGTGGATGCATTCTTAAATATATGTGAATACAGTCTGCAGAAATTATGGGGTTAGGGTGATTGATTTGAACACAGAGCTATTGGAAGTCAGAAATCTAACTACATCATTCAGAATTGAAGATGACTATTATGCAGCAGTTGATCACGTTAACCTTACGGTTAAGAAAAACGAAGTATTAGCGATTGTTGGAGAATCAGGATCAGGCAAAAGTGCGTTCGCATTTTCAATTATGGGTCTTCACAACAAAGCCAAAATTGATGGCCAGATTCTATATAAAGGACAGGATATTGCAAATATCTCTCCTAACAAATTAAACAAACTCCGCGGTAAAGAGATGGGAATGATCTTTCAGGACCCACTTTCCGCATTAAATCCTCTGATGATTATTGGTGACCAGATCGATGAGATTCTGACACTACATCAACCTAAAATGTCTTCTAAGGAAAAGAAAGACAAGGTTATTGATCTGCTTAACCAAGTAGGGATTCCACGTCCCGAACAGATATACAAGCAGTATCCCCACGAACTATCTGGCGGTATGAGGCAGCGTGTTGTTATTGCAATTGCCATTGCAAATAAACCGGAACTGCTCATTGCCGATGAGCCTACAACAGCACTTGACGTTACGATTCAACTTCAGATTCTTGAACTTATCCGGGATTTGAAGAACGAGATCAATGCTGGCATCATCCTGATTACACATGATCTTGGGGTGGTTGCTGAGATGGCGGATCGCGTTGCAGTTATGTACGCAGGTGAAATCGTTGAGATTGCAGATATCTACACGCTAATGAACAATGCGAAACATCCATACACAAGATCTCTATTGAACTCTATTCCTACGATTACCGAAGAAAAATCGAAGCTGCATGTCATTCAAGGTATTGTACCTTCATTAAAAAATCTTCCTCGCAAAGGGTGTCGATTCAAGGCCCGAATCCCGTGGATCAGTGATTCGGCCCATGAAGAGAACCCGCAGATGCATGAAATTGCTCCAGGTCACTTTGTACGCTGCACCTGTTACCAGCACTTTCATTTCCCTGATCAAGCTGAGGAGGAATAACATAATGGCATTACTCGAAGTTGAAGGACTCAAAATACACTTTCCAATTCGCGGTGGATTGATCAAACGTGAAATTGGAAGTATCAAGGCAGTTGATGATGTAAGCTTCTCCATTGAGCAGGGACAGACTTACGGACTCGTTGGTGAGTCAGGCTCAGGCAAAACGACGACAGGGAGAGCTGTCATTGGACTCAACCATGTAACAGCCGGAAGAATTTTATTTAACGGCAAGGACCTTACCAAAGAGCGCCGTAAGGACAGACAGCTCCAGCGAGACGTGCAAATGATCTTTCAAGATCCCTATTCTTCACTGAATCCCAAGAAGAGGGTTATCGATATTATTGCTGAACCTCTTCGAAACTATGAGCGACTTACAGCTACGGAAGAGAAGAGACAAGTCAGGGATTTGCTAGAAAGAGTAGGTCTAAGTCCGGAGTCCATCTATAAGTATCCTCATGAATTTTCCGGAGGACAGCGGCAGCGGATCGGAATTGCCCGGGCAATTGCACTGAAGCCGAAACTAATCATTGCAGATGAGCCCGTATCCGCTCTGGATGTATCCGTACAGGCACAAGTGCTTAATTTCATGCAGGAGATTCAAAAAGAGTTAAATCTGACCTATCTGTTCATCAGTCATGACCTCGGAATTATAAGACATATGTGTGATCAGATTGGGATTATGTATAAAGGTCGTTACGTAGAGCAAGGAACGACTGATGATATTTTTGAGAATCCACAGCATATCTATACCAAGCGTCTCATAGCAGCTATTCCGGATATGGATCCAACCAAACGTGACGAGATGAATGCTTTCCGTCAGCAGGTTAAATCCGAGTATGAGAATTCATACCGAAACTTCTTTGATGAGGAAGGGCTTGCTTACTCGCTCAAATCCATTTCCAATACTCACCGAGTAGCTCTACCTCAGAAAGGTTGAAGGCCATATGTGGAATATAATACTACGAAGAATCATGATTATGATCCCTCAGATCTTTTTGCTTAGTCTTTTGGTATTCTTGATGGCCAAGGCGATGCCAGGCGATGCACTAACAGGCTTGCTTGACCCAAGCATAGATCCTAAGGCTCTGGATGAACAAAGAGAACGACTTGGACTCAACAATCCATGGTATGTACAGTATTGGGACTGGATCAGAAATGCAGCACTAGGCGACTTCGGGCAATCTTTCCGATTTAAAATGCCAGTTATGGACTTGATTGGTCAACGAATCTCAAATACATTCTGGCTGGCTTTTGCAACGCTTGTGTTCACATACTTGATCGCAATTCCACTCGGTATTATCAGTGGTCGTTACAATGATACATGGTCTGACCGTTTAATTACGGGTTACACCTATTTAGGTTTTGCAGCACCTTTATTTATTTTTGCACTCGTTATGTTATGGATTTTTGGGTTCCACTTTGGGCTATTCCCAACTGGAGGTAGCGTAGCACCTGGACTTACACCAGGAACATTTAGTTACGTTGCAAGCAAGTTCTATCATCTGTTATTACCGGCCTTATCCATGGCGTTGATTGCTACAGTATCAACTGTTCAATACTTGCGTAGTGAAATTATCGATATCAAGCACAAGGAATTTGTTCTCACTGCGAGGGCCAAGGGCGCCTCGGAATCACGAGTTTACAACAGGCATATTCTAAGAAACTCTCTACTTCCGATTGCCGCATTCTTTGGTTATGAGATCACTGGACTTATCGGAGGTACCATTATCATTGAGAGTATATTCAGTTATCCGGGCATGGGTCAGCTGTTTCTTAACTCAATCTCTCTTCGGGATTTCAGTGTTGTTACCGCGCTTGTCCTGATATTTGGTATCGCCACAATTCTGGGCTCGCTGTTATCTGACATTATTCTTGGATTGGTAGATCCACGTATACGGATCAAGTAAGAACTTGAAGATTTCGGGGTGAATAAGATGAGCAAGGCCAATGATGTCGTTATAACTTCACAGAAGATAGATAAAAGCCCCTCTAGCTTGAGTATCTTATGGAGGGAACTAGTCCGGGATAAAGTGGCGCTAATTTCACTCATATTTTTAGGATTAGTTTTACTACTGGTCTACGGAACTGCTTTGGTTCTGGATCAGGACGAAATTGTTAAAGTAGATCTATTTGCCTTATATGAGCCGCCTTCCGCCCAATATTGGTTAGGAACAGATTACGGGGGTCGAGATGTATTCGGACAATTAGTCATAGGTACTCGGAACTCGTTATCCATTGCCATCCTTGTTACGGTAATGACAGGTTTCTTGGGAATTGTGATTGGTTTATTGTCCGGTTACTTTGGAGGATTTATTGATAATATATTCATGCGTATAGTGGATTTCTTCATGGTTCTTCCGTTCATGATGATCGTTATCGCGTTTGTTACAGCAGTACCCAAATATAATATTACTTCGTTCTCGCTAATCATGACTGCTTTCCTATGGATGGGAATTGCCAGATTGATTCGGTCTAAGGCATTACAAGAGCGCGAACTAGAATATGTAAAGGCATCAAAAACGTTGGGTTCTTCCCATTTGAAAATTATGCTTTCACAGGTTCTACCTAATCTGAGCTCCATCATCATCGTAACGATGACATTGAACCTCGCCGCCAATATTGGCCTTGAATCCGGGTTGTCTTTCTTGGGATTTGGATTCCCTGAAAGCACGCCGAGTCTTGGAACACTCGTAAGTTATGCACGTAATCCGCAAACCCTGGAATCCAGATGGTGGATATGGCTACCTGCGTCAGTACTTATTCTGGTATTGATGTTGAGTATAAATAATGTCGGTCAAGCCCTTAAGCGTGCGACTGATGCAAGACAAAGAAGAGGTTAAAAAGGGAGGAAAGGTTCATGAAAAAGAGATTTTTTTCACGGGGACTATTTTTCACGATGATGTTGGTCTTCGTACTGGCGCTTGCGGCGTGCTCGGAGAAAGAGGCAGCAACACCAACGCCTTCTTCGAACACAGGGGAGACGAAGACAGAGGAGAAGCCTGCTAATGAAGAGGGCGTGTACTCCATTGAGGATTTTAACAATGTTAAAACCAACGAAGGAACTGCCATTGAGGGTGGATCCATCACGTACGGACTCGTGTCCGACACAGCGTTTGAAGGAACATTGAACTTTAACTTCTACTCCGGTAATCCGGATGCGATGGTTCTGGGTTGGTTCGATGAAGGTTTGCTGACTTGGGATAAAGACTATGTATATACCAATGATGGTGCAGCAACGTATGAAACATCCGAAGATGGAAAAACGTTCACACTCACCATTCGTGATAATGTAAACTGGCATGATGGTAAGCCGGTAACAGCAGAAGATTTGCAATTTGCTTATGAAGTTATCGGTAACAAGGCTTATGATGGTCCTCGTTACGATTCCAACTTCACAAGTGTAGTAGGTATGGATGAATACCATGCTGGAAAAGCAAAAACGATCTCGGGTATCAAAGTGCTGAGCGACAAACAAATCAGCATCACATACAAAGAATCTACACCGTCCTTGCTGACAGGTGGCGTATGGACATATCCGCTGGCTAAACATATCTTCGGTGATATGGATGTAGCAAAAATGTCTTCTTCCAAAGAAGTGCGTGAAACTCCAATCGGTTTTGGTCCATTTAAAGTGGAAACCATCACTCCAGGTGAGTCTGTAACATTTGTGAAAAATGAAGACTACTGGCGTGGAGCTCCAAAACTGGATAAAGTGACTTTGAAAGTTATCAACCCAACAACGGTTGTTCAAGAATTGAAATCTGGCGGGGTAGACCTCGTGGATGCATTCCCTACAGATCAATATAAAGACAATGCAGATATGTCCAATGTGGAATTCCTGGGTGCAATCGACCGTGCTTATACGTACATCGGTTTCAAACTGGGTACATGGGATGAAGAAAACGGAAAAGTTGTAACGAATCCTGATGCAAAAATGGCTGACAAAAACTTGCGTAAAGCAATGTGGATGGCTGTAGACAACGACCAAGTCGGCAAACGTTTCTACAACGGTCTGCGTTGGAACGCAACAACATTGATTCCGCCGTCTCACCCTGAATTCCATGATTCCAACAATCCAGGTGTAGCATATGATCCTGAAGCAGCCAAAGCTTTGCTTGATGAAGCTGGCTACAAATTGGACGGAGAATTCCGCACCAATCCAGATGGATCGCCACTGGAGATCAATTTCGTATCTATGACAGGTGGCGACACTGCTGAACCACTGGCACGTTATTATGTTCAATCTTGGGCAGCAATCGGCCTGAAAGTGAACCTCGAAATGGTTGAATTTAACAGCTTCTATGACCGTGTAGGTAACACAGGTAAAGATGATCCAAACATCGATGTGTACCAAGCAGCATGGGGTGTAGGTATTGACGTAGACCCAGCAGGCTTGTATGGTCGCGATGCACTGTATAACTTCTCCAGATTCTCAAGTGAGAAAAATGATGAGTTGCTTGCAAA
Source organism: Paenibacillus sp. FSL K6-2862 (assembly GCF_038005125.1). Classification (NCBI taxonomy): domain Bacteria; kingdom Bacillati; phylum Bacillota; class Bacilli; order Caryophanales; family Paenibacillaceae; genus Paenibacillus; species Paenibacillus sp. FSL K6-2862. The sequence goes on along the minus strand of NZ_JBBOSN010000001.1, from coordinate 6,580,349 downwards.
AGGTGTCTCTGCTGAAGCCTTCGACGTAGACAAACGCAAAGAAATCTACAATGAATGGCAGCAGTACATGGTTGATGAAGTTCCAGTATTCCCGACGCTGTACCGTGCTGTAGTAGCACCGGTCAACAAACGTGTGATGAACTACGCTATTGGTGATGGAACGGGGATCTACCTGAACGATCTGGCTGTTAACGCAGACAAACCAGTAGTGGCTGAGTAATTATACTTTTCTTATTCTAACTATAAGTGCCATGTTCTCAAGGAAAGGTTACTTTTGAATCTATGAGCAGCCATAAGGATTGGGGTCCTTTGACGAAGTCGGTTGCTCGATCGGGTAAATGAATTCCTCTGGGTACGATAAAAAGTGTCAATTAAAACATGGATTCTATCACTCTGGCATGGGGTGAATAGAGTCCATGTTTTTTTGATGACAAAAAAATAAAAAAAATTTAACTTTTTTGCAAAAAAGTGCAGACCAAATGCCTCTTTCATTCGTCTATATCTATAAGAGGTGATTCACTGATGAAAAGATGGTGGAAACGGGCAGGAATGCTGCTGGCTCTGCTGGTCATTATATATGTGGGTGTTAAACCGGACATACTTATAGGGAAACCGGGAATCAAGGCAGAATCTGCGGTACTGATGGATTTGAGTACAGGCAAGATCCTGATGGATTATAACGGTTCAATGGAAATGGCCCCTGCGGGTATCAGCAAGTTGATGACAGAGCTGCTCGTGATGGAAGCTGTTATGAATGGCGAGGCACGCTGGGATGATGCGGTTAATGTTAGCCTGTACGCCAGTTCGGTGGGGGGCACTCAGCTTGCACTTAAGCAAGGTGAGAAATTTACAGTACAGGAGCTTTTCCAGACGATGGCGGTGTATTCCGCTAATGATGCAGCTGTCGCGCTTGCAGAGCATATTGGTGGCACAGAGCAGTCGTTTGTACAGAAGATGAACGAGAAATCCTCAGAGATTGGCATGTCGACGGATACTGTCTTCAGGAATTCAACAGGACTAAGTGAGAAGCAGCTGGGTCCTAACCGTCCTGATGTAATTCAGGGACAGACCGTTATGACAGCTACGGATGCATGCAAACTTGCACAATATCTGATTGAAAATTACCCCGAAGTACTCAAGGTCTCCAGCCAAACGCAGGTCTCCATGCATCAAAAAGGGATTTATATGAGTAACACGAACTGGATGCTATCGTCCATTGGAGGACCTTACACTTACGACGGCAATGACGGATTGAAAACTGGCTATGATCCACTTACAGGCTACCACTTTGTAGGAACAGCAGAGCGCGATGGCAAAAGACTGATCTCGGTCGTATTTGGTACAGAAAGCCGCGAAAGCCGTTTTAACGAAACGCGCAAACTACTCAATTATGGTTTCTCTGGCTCAAAGAATTAAATGTTGCCGTATTCCCCTAACTGTAAACTTATGGATTATCATGGTAAAATGATTTACGAATAATTCCAAATTATTCTGTAATTCACTTATAAGGGGGACTTAATATTGAACGCAATTAGCAAAAAGGTATATGCTGTAACGCTAACCATGGCCATGTCCATTGCTCTGATTCAGCCTGCAGTTCTGGCAGCCGAAGCAAGCAAGCCTACAGCAGCCGTTGCTGAAGCCATAACTTCGAAGGCAGCACAGACGCTTCAGCAACTGGGATACATAGATGGTACAACAGATGGAATGCAACAAACACAGACACCAATAACGCGTGCTCAAGCAGCAATCATTCTACAACGTGTACTTAAGCTCGATACACCTGCATCTCTTACAGGCTTCGCTGATGTTCTGGCTCAAGACGAAGCTGCACCGGCAATCTATGCATTGAAGCAAAGTGGTCTCATTCAGGGACAAGCCAAAGGCTATGCACCGGATGCACCACTCACACGGGCACAGATGGCCTCATTATTTACCCGGGCATTTGAATTGAAAGATAACGGAATACAGGTCGTATACAGTGATATGAAACAGATTCCCGCAGTACATGCAGAGGATGCGATCCGCCTCAAGCAGCATTTTATCATTGAAGGCAGTGCATTTAATGCCAAGGGTACAGTGACTCATGGTGAATTTGCCGAAGCATTGTATCTGGCACTAGGGCTTGATGTAGCAGCCGAGGGCCTTACACCATTAGAGGATTTCTTCAAGCAACCTGCTCAGGCTGGATTCCAGATGTCGCCGGACGGCAAGCATATGGCCTATCTCGAACCGTGGAATAACCGTATGAACGTTGTAGTTAAGGAAAATGGCAGTACAGGCAAGCCGATCCGGATTACGAGTGAAACCGATCGCAGTATTGCTGCCTTTGTATGGGCTACCGACGATAAGTTGCTCTATGTGAAGGATGAAGCCGGAGACGAGAATTATCATATTTATGTTACGGATATGGATGGGAAGAACAGCAAGGATCTTACCCCATACCCCAATACAAGAGCCATGTTGGTTGATCCGCTGGAGAGCATTCCAGATGAAATTCTGGTGGGCATGAACAAACGTGATCCTCGAATCTTTGATGTATACCGCATCAACATTAAGACAGGCGAAGCTGTGCTTGCTGCCGAGAATCCAGGTAATATCTCGGGCTGGTTAACAGACCACGAAGGTAAGATTCGTGTAGCCGTATCCAGTGATGGCAACGTATCCTCGTTAATGTATCGCGATTCGGAGGATAAACCGTTTGAGCCATTGCTAACCACAGAGCTGGGAGAGACGTTTGTTCCTCTGATGTTCACCTATGACAACAAAAATATCTATGTTGCGTCTAACCTGGATCGGGATAAAACAGCTATCGTGGAATTTAGCTCGAGCACCAAGAAGGTAACCAAAACCATTTATGAAAACAAAGACGTGGATGTAAGCAGCTTTGTGCCTTCCAAAGAGAAGGGAACAATTCTTGCAGCAGTTTATGAGACAGACAAGGTAAACTATGAATTCTTCGATGACGAGTTCAAAAAATTAATGCAGGATCTTCAAGCCAAAGTACCCGGCAAGGAAGTTAGCATTTCCAACATGAGCGAAGAAGGTCAGGTCCTGTTCGCCGCTTATAGTGACAAGTCGATGGGCACCTATTATTTCTACGACTCGAAGACAGGCAAGCTGGATAAACTGGCTGATGCTGCACCATGGATTGATGAGAGCAAAATGTCAGACATGAAACCTGTGACCTATACGTCACGTGATGGTTTAACCATTCATGGCTATCTGACACTACCTAACGGGGCGGAAGCTTCCGGGCTACCACTCGTTGTTGTCCCGCACGGCGGTCCATGGGCTCGTGACTCATGGGGCTTCAGTCCGGAAGTCCAGTTCCTTGCCAGCCGCGGGTATGCTGTACTGCAGGTGAACTTCCGTGGCTCTACTGGCTATGGCAAAGCGTTCCTGGATGCAGGAAACAAAGAGTGGGGCAAAGCGATGCAGAACGATCTTACGGATGGCGTAAACTGGCTGGTGAAAGAAGGGACAGTTGATCCAGAACGTGTAGCCATTTACGGAGGATCTTATGGAGGTTACGCAGCGCTAGCTGGACTGGCATTCACACCGGACGTGTATGCAGCCGGCATCAGCTATGTGGGACCTTCCAATCTGTTCACCCTGCTGGATTCCCTTCCACCCTATTGGGAGTCTGAGCGGAACATGTTCTATGAGCGCATGGGTGATCCGGTGAAGGACAAGGAGCTGCTGACTGCAGCCTCACCATTGTTCCATATCGATCAGATGAAGGCGCCGCTATTTGTCGTACAGGGTGCGAATGATCCGCGGGTTAAACAGGCAGAGTCTGATCAGATCGTGGAAGCACTGCGTGAACGTGGTGTGGATGTACCTTACATGTTAAAAGCGAATGAAGGTCATGGCTTCGCTAATGTTGAGAATCAGCTTGATCTGTATCGGGCCATTGAGAAATTCCTCCATCGTCACTTGATGCAGTAATAGTGTACATTCAAGTTATTCTGTTTACTAAATTAAGAAGCCATAGGTTATCTTCATAAGTCAGCGAGCTGTCCCTCAGATTAGATTCAAACATAATCTGGGGGCAGCTTTTTTCTTAAAAGCATGCTAATTACCAGAGTAAATTCATATTAATGAATTGACATATGAAATCCCTTTGTTTTAAAATGACCAGTGAGTCATTATTGTTTTATTTTGTTTAATATATATGTAGCATCCCGGCATAGGCTGGGTCATTGTGATCTGATCGGGGAGGTAAGAAGAGATGCAAAAACAAATGAAATGGCCGCTCATTTTATTTGCGATAGGGGTATTCATGGCTGCACTCGATAATGGTATTATCACGTCATCGCTGACAACGCTAAATGCTTCGTTTGGCGTATCTCCAACGTGGGGAGCATGGACAATTACCCTCTATACGCTTGGTCTTGCGGTGAGTGTACCGATTGCAGGGAAGCTGTCGGACCGTTATGGCCGCAAAAAGCTGTTTTTGATTGAAGTCGCACTGTTCGGAATAGGATCATTGCTTGTCGCAATGAGTCCATCATTTACCTTCTTCCTGATTGCGCGTGTCATCCAGGCACTGGGTGGTGGCGGGATCTTTATTATTGCCAGTTCGTATGTGCTGAGTAAGTTTCCTGCTGAACGTCAGGGTACAGCCTTAGGCTTGCTTGGAGGCATGAATGGTGTTGCTGCGATTCTGGGGCCGAATATTGGTGCTTTTATTTTGGATATTACGGGAAATTGGCACTGGTTATTCCTCATTAATGTACCGATCGCCATTCTCTTATTTATCGCGGGCATTCGATTCATCCATGAAGAACAGGAGTTGAATCGCGCTGCTGTGGACTGGAGTGGTATTGCCGTTCTCACACTCGGGGTATTGAGTTTGATGTACAGCTTCAGTAATCTGGACGGCGTAGATATGCTGCAGAGCCTCGGCTCGCCGATGTTCTATGGATTTTTCCTGGCAGGTGTGGTCATTCTGGTGCTCTTTTACTTTTTGGAAAAAAGGCTGGAAGGCTCGCAACGTGAACCTGTCGTATCGACTCAACTTCTGGGCATTGCGTCCTTTCGTTGGACGCTGCTGATTGCCTTTTTCTCGGGAGCCATTCTGGCATCCGTGATCTTCATTCCAGGCTTCGTGGAGCAATATCTGGGTGTATCCAGTACAGCTTCAGGTTATTGGTTTACCCCGCTTGCCTTGGCATCAGGTATTGGTGCAGGTGGTGGTGGTTACCTGGTTGACCGCAAAGGACCGATCTGGACCTTATCCGTTGCCGGTTTGCTGTCTGCGATTGGATTCCTGCTGTTCCCGCTATGGGTAGAGCATATCTGGCAGTTCGTCATTGCGAGTGTGCTTGTGGGGATCGGTTTCGGCATGATGCTGGGGGCGCCGGTAAACGTGCTCGTCACGGAACAGGCTGGTGAGAACAACAAGGGCATTGCCGTTGCAACCAGTTCCTTGTTCCGCCAGATGGCGATGGCCATTGCGCCTACCATCTTTGCAGGATTTCTCGCACGTTCGTTCTCCAACTTGGGCTCCAATATTCAGACAGGGCTCGCTGATCAGGGAATCCAGGTTCCTCCAGAATTGCTTCAACAGTATGCCTCAGGAGCAGGCGGAGCATCGGGAGGCGATGTGGCGAGTCTGACGGAAGGATTGTCCCAAATTCCTGACCCAGGTATTCGGGATGTGCTGATCCAAGCCGTTCATCAAACGACTGGTCAAGGCTACAACGGGCTGTTCTGGTCTGCCGTTATCTTCAGTGTACTGACCTTGGCAGCTGCCCTGATTACTGGACGTTTGCGTACAAGAGAGAAAAACAAACGTGTGGATACAGTATCCACCAATTGACCTTATAGAATAGATCTACGTATAATTTGAAGAGAACAGCCTTACCTTTGAACGAGCCAAAAAGGAAGTGCTGTTCTTTTCAATTTAACCGTATTGTAACTTTTCGTCCTGTAGCAATGTTTAAAATAGAACGAGCGTGAGCGTTGTTCCTGCCCGAGATAGAGAAAAGTTCAGAGAGCACCGTGTCATAAGCAGTTTCAGACGTTTAATGATATGTAGTATCGAATTTCATTTTGACAGTGAAGAAGGAATCGATGAATGAAAAGCAGAACTAAAGAAAAGAAGAAGAAAAGAAGAAAAGGCATATATATAACTCTCGTGTCGCTCGTTGTTTTGTTGATTGGCGGGTATTTGTTTCGCCAGCAGCTCGCTGTAGCTGCATTTGACCTGTTCCTGGCGGGCTCTGTAGAGGGCCAGTTGTCCAAATCGTATGTTCCGCAAGAGGGCAATAAAACGCCTGACCCAACCGTCTATCGCAAAGAGCCGTTTTCGGTGCTGCTGCTTGGTTCTGACAAACGTGCTTACGAGAAAACGCGTGGTCGCTCGGATACGGTCATTTATGCCGTGGTCAGACCGAAAGAATCACGTGTATTGCTCGTATCCATCCCCCGTGATACTTATGTGCAGATTGTTGGACGTGATGCCAACAAGGATGGCATAGATGATTACGACAAACTTGCGCATGCCTACGCTTTCGGAGGGGAGAATATGTCCATTAATACGGTGGAGAAGTTTCTGGATGCGGATGTAGGCTACTATGCAACGATCAATTTTGACGGAATCAAAAAGGTCGTGGATGCGCTTGGTGGAGTGAAGCTGCCGATAGAAGAGGATATCGTGAACAAGGATCCGAATCACGTACAATTCACGATTGAAGGCGGCAAACCGATCTATGATGGTCAGGAAGCCCTTTATTATGTAAGATACCGCGAGGATAGTGATTTTAATCGTACCAAGCGGCAGCAGATTTTCCTGAACGCCATGGCAAACGAAATGCTGAGTCTGAATCAGATTACGAAAATTCCGGAATTGATTCAGATTATGGGAGAGAACTTCCAGACAGACATGCAGCCATCATTTATTACTGATCTGGCCAAACAGGTCATGACCCAGGATAAACCGCAAATCTCGAGCTTCACCATTCTCGGCGAAGGGATGCGTAAAGACGGTATCTATTATGGTCAGGCGGATGAGAAGGATGTCCAATATGCCAAAGAGCTGATTAACAACTGGATGGATGAATCGACCCCAGCCGGTGAAGTCATGGTTCCAGACCGGCAAGCGATCGACTAATGAATTCCATACAGACCATGTGTATGACAACAATCAGCAGTACGTTAATGAGCGGGCTGCTGATTTTTTTCATTGGAGGGCGATTTTAACCTTTTGGAACATCTTGCGTTTTGATCCGTATAATATAAGTTGAGGCGTAACTTGAAGTAGAAATACAAGGAGGATACGTAAGGGTATGAACATCGCATTTTTTTTGCTGCCTAAGCAAGAGGTTACCTGTGTAACGTCGGATTCTACTCTGCGGCAAACGTTGGAACGAATGGAGTATCATCGATTTACGGCGGTACCCATTTTGAATAAGGAAGGCAAATATATAGGCACGGTCACCGAAGGTGATCTGTTGTGGTATATGAAAAACGCTGAGGGAAAGATTTCGTTTGAAAACGCTTCAAAATTTCTGCTCAAAGATGTACCTCTTCGCCTCGATATTAAGCCGGTATCCATTGATGCCAATATGGAAGACCTGATCAATCTCGCCAAGGTACAGAACTTTGTGCCTGTAGTCGATGATATGGAACGTTTTATTGGTATTGTACGGCGCAGTCAGATTATTGAATACTGTGAAGGCATTGTCTCCAAAGAGTCCATGAAAGCCAAGTAAGAAATAATAAATGAAATTAAGCTTCATTGAACGCGGATAATCAGAGCCTCTCAGTATCATGTTAAGCATTAGGAAGCATAAGAAGCGCGGGCATTTTCCTGCCATGGGGGATGATTTTGTGGACCCCCTTTTTATGCTATAATGGAGAATAAAGCTTTTTCGGGGAGAGTGACTTTCGCCAATATGCCTAAAGAACTGGATGTAGCCAAACGCGCTAAAGTGATTGAATGGCTGAAAACCGAAGTACTTGACCAGGTATCCCGATTGTTTAAAGCGTTATGGGAAGGCAGTACCTCCCGCATCGGGGACAGTCTCGCCAGTCTGATGATGAGTAGTTACATATTGGGCCGAAGGCTCGGTATTCCTTTCAAGGATCTGGATGCATTGTTAATTGAGAAGTTGAGAAAGCACAAATCGGAAGGTCACCAGCTTGAAGACTGGTACCAGGATATATCCGCGCTAGAAGATCATATGCGTAAGAGGTGAATTTGTTGAAATTTAGCTTGAAGTCAGCCGTCTGGAGCGCAGTATACCTGCTCTTGCTGCTTTCGCTGTTAACTCCTTTATCGGTTCTCGCCATATTTTTCATGATGGTTCCTGGAGTTATTTTGTATGCTTCCTTATCTGTGAAATCATTTATATGGCACCTTGTTCCGGTAGCGGTCATATTAGTCCTGTTTCATCCGATCTATCTATTACTGCTGCTGCTGTTCACCCTGCCTGCGATCATTATGGGTAATGCCTATAAGAAAAGGAAATCGGCCTTGTTCGCATTATTGTCGGGAACCGGAGCCATGCTGGCAGAATACCTGCTGCTCTTGCTGATTGGAAGTGTTATCTTCCAATTCGATCTGTCGAGTTATATTGATGATGTAGTGAGACTTACAATTGAGCCACTGACGAATACGTCTAATCAAATGGTAAATGGCTTTGCGTGGACACCTGAAATGACTCAGGATGTCGCAAGGCAGACACAACTTATGATTCCGTTCGCTTTGGTTGTGACATCCATGGTGATGTCGCTCATCACACACGTGATTGCTCGTCCTATTTTGAATGTGATGGGTGTATCCGTATCGAAGCTGCCACCAGCGCGCGAATGGCGTATGCCTCGTGCTCTGATCTGGTATTATTTCCTGGCACTGCTCTTCGAGGTCATCTCCAGACAGAGCGATGGGACATACTGGACGATGATTGCGATGAACTTGTCGCCTTTGATTAATCTGGGCTTCATGATTCAAGCCATCGGTTTCTTCTTCTTCCTGGCACATGCGAAGAAGTGGAACCCGGTTATACCGTATTTGCTGGCGGTTGCGGTCTTCTTCATTGGGCCGCTTCGGATTATCGGGATTATCGATCTGGCGTTCCCGCTTCGCGAGGCAATATCGAGACCAAAACGTTAGGGTGATGAGTCATGCCTAAATTTCTGAAGAAACGCTGGCACGGCTACTATACCGTATGGGCGTTCATACTGCTGCTTCTGCTTGTTATGTTCGTGACCATCTATAACTGGGCGCTTGGTTTGATTAGTCTGATACTGGCTTCAGCGCTGGGAATCGTCATGATTAAGGCGGAGATGGCGTTCCGCCGCGAGCTTAACGACTACATTAACGGCCTGTCCATTCGCATCAAACGAATGGAGGGCGAAGCAATCAGCATGCTCCCATTCGGGATCGTGCTGTACAGCGAGGATCGTACGGTAGAGTGGCACAACCGCTTTGTTGGGGAGATGTTTCAGGAAAAGACGATGGTGGGCAATCCACTGCTTAACCTTTTCCCGAAGCTGCCTCAGCCGAAAGAAAAAAAGGATGGAACCAAAGAACCGGCCAAGGAACTTCATGATGAGTTCCAGTTGGATGACCGGTTCTATGGCGTTATTCATAACCCGCAGGAGCGGTATGTATATGTTTACGAGATCACGGAGCTTGCCATACTGCGCGATAAATATGAGAATGAACGCATTGCACTGGGTATTCTGGTATTGGATAATCTGGATGAGGCTTCACAAGGGATGGACGATCAGCAGCGAACTGCGCTTATCGCGCGGGTAACAAGCGAGATTACATCCTGGGCGAAGAGATATGAAGTTTACTTACGCCGTCTCTCTTCTGACCGCTATCTGATGATGCTGAACCATAAGTCGCTGCAGGAGCTCGAACAGAGCCGTTTCGTCATTCTGGATGAAGTGCGAGAGATGACGGCAGATCTTAAAGTTCCGATGACACTCAGTATTGGACTTGCATTTGGTTCGGATACGATCAGTGAGATGGGTGAACTGGCACAGTCCAGTTTGGATATGGCGCTTGGACGCGGCGGGGATCAGGCTGCTGTGAAGTCCGGACAACGCTTGTCCTTCTACGGCGGAAAATCCAATGCTGTGGAGAAACGTACACGGGTCAGAGCACGGGTAATTGCCCATGCTTTGCGTGATTTGATGCAGGAGAGCGATCGAGTGCTGATCATGGGTCACAAGATGCCCGACATGGATGCAATCGGAGCTTCAATTGGCGTGTGGAAGGCAGCAAGTTTATACAATGTAGAAGCAAGAATTGTCCTGGATGGAATCAACCCATCCATCGAACGATTAATGGAGCAGGTGAATAAGGATGAGAAATTGTCCAAAGCCTTCATCTCACCTGAGCAAGCGACACAAATGATGACGGAGCATACGTTGCTCGTAGTGGTGGATACCCATAAGGCATCGATGACGATGGAACCGAAGCTTGTGCAATCGGCCAATCGCGTCGTGGTGGTAGATCACCACCGCCGCGGAGAGGAATTTATTAACGATGCGGTATTAATCTATCTGGAGCCATATGCTTCTTCGGCTGCGGAGCTGGTGACTGAGCTCCTGCAATATATTCATGACAAGGTACAATTCACTCCGCTTGAGGCAACGGCTCTGCTAGCCGGGATTACGCTGGATACGAAGCATTTTGCACTGCATACTGGCTCGAGGACATTCGAAGCCGCAGGTTTCCTGCGCCGCAGTGGTGCAGACACCATTATGATCCAGCGTCTCATGAAAGAGGATTTGTCAGAATATATTGCTAAGGCAGAAATCATAAAGCATGCTAAAATGGTATACGGGAATATTGCGCTGGCGGTCACGGATCCCGGCAGCAAGATTTCACAGATGATGATTGCCCAGGTGGCAGACACATTGCTGAATATGACGGATGTGGTCGCTTCATTTGTTATTAGTGAGCGTCCGGATGGACTGATCGGCATCAGTGCAAGGTCACTGGGCCGCATGAATGTTCAGGTCGTCATGGAAAGGCTTGGCGGTGGCGGACATTTGACGAATGCTGCCGTGCAATTGGAAGGAACGCTTGGAGAGGCAGAAAAACGGCTGATGAACGTACTGGCTGAAATCGAAAAGGAAGAGGGGCTGTTCGAATGAAAGTCATTTTTATAAAAGATGTAAAAGGTCAAGGGAAAAAAGGACAAGTGAAGGAAGTATCCGAGGGATACGCACAGAATTTCCTTCTGCCACGGGGAATGGCACGCTTGGCTACAGACGGTAACATGAAAACGCTGGATAACCAGAATGCAGCGGAGGAAAGACGCAAGCAGGAAGAGAAAGCTGAAGCGGAAGTACTCGGCAAAAAGCTGGAAGCAGAAGTCACTGAGCTGAAAGCAAAATCCGGCGAAGGCGGCCGATTGTTCGGTGCAATTACAAGCAAACAGATCGCTGAAGCTCTGGCTGCAAAAGGTCTGAAAGTCGATAAACGCAAAATTGAGCTGGACGAGCCTATTCGCACACTCGGCGTAACGCAAGTAACCGTCAAGGTTCACCCTGAAGTGAAGGCTACCTTGAAGGTACAGGTAACGGAGGAGTAAGATGGGCGGCGAAATGTTATTCGACCGGATTCCCCCACAGAACCTGGAAGCCGAACAGGCTGTGCTGGGTGCAATCCTGTTGCAGGGCGAAGCCCTGATTACAGCGATGGAACGGGTGCAAACCGAGGATTTCTATGATAAGCCCCATCAATTGATATTTGAAGCGATGATTCAGCTTGGAGAGGAAAATCAACCGATTGACCTTGTCACGCTGACTTCGCGTCTGAAGGATAAAGGCGAGCTGGAGGACATTGGCGGCGTTAGCTATCTAGCGAAGCTGGCTCATGGTGTGCCTACGGCTGCCAACGTGGATTACTACGCACAGATTATCGAAGAGAAATCGATGCTGCGGCGCTTGATCCGTACAGCTACGCAGATTGTTAGCGAAGGCTATACGGGCGGTGAAGACGTTGCTGCAATGCTCGGTGAAGCAGAGCGGCGCATTTTGGAGATTTCCAACCGTCGTTCCAGCAGCGGTTTTATCGCTATTCAGGATGTACTGATGGAAGTGTTCGACAAAGTCGAGACGCTGCATCAGAACCGGGGAACCACAACGGGAATTCCGTCTGGATTTATCGATCTCGACAAGATGACTGCCGGATTCCAGCGTAGTGACTTGATTATTGTAGCTGCGCGTCCTTCGGTAGGTAAGACAGCCTTTGCCTTGAATATCGCTCAGAATGTTGGCATTCGGGCACAAGAGACGGTGGCCATCTTCAGTCTGGAGATGTCAGCCGCACAGCTGGTACAGCGTATGATCTGTGCGGAAGCCAATCTAGACGCAGGGGTTCTTCGTACTGGTGAATTCAAAGGGGACGAGGACTGGCAGAAGCTGACGATGGGGATCGCTGCATTAAACGAAGCAGATATCTATATCGATGATACGCCAGGGATTACCGTAGCCGATATTCGTGCCAAATGTCGTCGACTCAAAAAAGAAAAAGGTCTTGGCATGATTCTGATCGACTACCTCCAGCTGATCAGCGGCCGCGGTAAAGCGGGCGAGAACCGTCAGCAGGAAGTATCAGAGATTTCGCGTACACTGAAGCAGATTGGCCGGGAACTTGAGGTTCCGGTTATTGCCTTATCCCAGCTGAGCCGGGGTGTAGAGCAGCGTCAGGATAAACGTCCGATGATGAGTGACTTGCGGGAATCGGGTTCGATTGAGCAAGATGCGGATATCGTAGCGTTCCTGTACCGGGATGACTATTATAACCAGGAGACCGAGAAGAAAAATATTATCGAGATTATTATCGCCAAGCAGCGTAATGGTCCGGTAGGTACGGTTGAGCTGGTGTTCCTCAAAAACTTCAATAAGTTCGTTAACTATGAGCGGGCACATAATGATGCCTTTGCCATGTAGATGATAGTTACTTTATTTTTTGCTAGTTAATAGAGAAGATCCTGTGCTCATCAACTACTAGTTAATATGGACTTATAAATAGATTCAAATTACGATATGTAGGGCCTTAATTCTATCGTGCAATTAAACCGGGGTTAGCCGTCAAGCTAGTTTTGACAGGCTGCCCCGGTTTTTTGCGTGAAAATATGGGGTTAATTCCGAACATTAAAGTAGTGCGATTACCAATTGTTCGCCATTTCATTTGACTTTGAAATAGGGGACTGGTACACTAGAATTGCTGCGTTAAAGCAGCGAAAACCTTCCTTGATATGTAACACGAGGGGGATTTTCACTGTCCGTTAGCACGCTTCTCCGCTGGTATTTTCACTTCGAATTCCTGCCGAGATAGAGGACGGACAGACCAATACAAAGGTGCGCAAGGCACCCACGGAGGTATGTACGATGTCAACGGTAGTTGTAGTGGGAACGCAATGGGGAGACGAAGGTAAAGGTAAGATTACGGATTATTTGGCTGAAAGCGCAGACGTGGTCGCTCGTTACCAAGGTGGTAACAACGCAGGACACACGATTCTGATCGACAACAAAAAATATAAACTGACGATGATTCCATCGGGCATTTTCTACACGGATAAAGCTTGTGTCATTGGTAACGGCATGGTTATCAACCCGAAGGCACTTATTGAAGAAATTAACTATATTCATGATAATGATTTTACAACCAAAAACCTGTTCATCAGTGAACGCGCACATATCATCCTTCCATACCACATGGTTCTGGATGCACTGGAAGAAGAGAGCAAAGGTCCTAACAAGATTGGTACAACCGGTAAAGGGATTGGTCCAGCTTACATGGATAAATCAGCTCGTATCGGTATTCGGATGGTTGACCTGCTTGATGCGGAAGAGTTCGAACTGAAATTGCGTCATCTGGTAAAAGAGAAGAACCGTGTGATCGAGCAAGTCTATGGCGGTGAGCCAGTAGATGTAGAAGAAATTCTGAAAGATTATCTGGGATATGCAGAAATCCTGCGTCCATACGTGCGTGATACATCCGTCGTACTCAACGATTCCATTGATGAGAACAAAAAAGTATTGTTTGAAGGTGCACAAGGTGTGATGTTGGACCTTGACCAAGGAACGTATCCTTATGTAACTTCATCCAACCCTTCTGCAGGCGGTGTATGTATCGGTTCCGGCGTTGGTCCTGCTCGCATTCAACAGGTCATCGGAGTAGCTAAAGCCTACACCACACGTGTGGGAGATGGCCCATTCCCTACAGAGCTGCACGATGCAGTTGGTGATCAGATCCGTGAGACTGGACATGAGTATGGTACCGTAACTGGACGTCCACGTCGTGTGGGCTGGTTCGACAGTGTTGTCGTGCGTCACGCTCGTCGTGTCAGCGGCATTACAGGACTGTCCCTGAACTCTTTGGATGTGATGACAGGTCTTGAAACGGTGAAAATCTGCACAGGATACAAATATCGTGGAGAGATCATCACACACTACCCAGCTAGTCTGAAAATGCTGGCTGAATGTGAAGCGGTATACGAAGAGCTTCCAGGCTGGAGCGAGGATATCACCGGAGCGAAAAAACTTGAAGATCTGCCTGTGAACACACAGAACTATGTGAAACGTGTTTCTGAGCTGACAGGTATTCCAATCGCGATCTTCTCCGTAGGTCGTAACCGTGAGCAAACGAATCAAGTTCTTCCAATCTACGTATAATTTATGTTGAATCATAGACCCCCAGTTATCGCCTCATAGGCGATGACTGGGGTTTTTCGCATATCTCCTGATATAATCCCGAGATTTCCGTCAATACTGAATAACAGTAGAAATTACAGACCTGATGTGCTTACTGCCACAGACAGGTTGGATAATCGGAGGAGGAGAACAGGGATGAAGTTGCTTCAATGGTTTGCCAAGATCGTACTTACCGTCATGCTGGTTAGTTCATTGACCCTACTGACAACCGGATTAATTGTACAATCGTATGTGAAATCGCTGCTGGCGAGTTTTAATATTGAGTGGGAAGGTCAACCGCTGGGGTTAACATCCATGTTCCAGGGTGCACTTGGTGGTAAGGCGAGCGAGGAGAACAAACCGGGGGCAGGAACAACGGATCAGCCGACTGGTGCTGAAGAGGAACAAGTTCCAGAGGATGCTATATCGGTCATGGGGAATGAAAAAGACCAATCTGTGACAAGCGCTGACAATGGTTCAGGAAATACAGGGAATGACTCAGATCAAACCGACCAGACGGCTTCAACCGGTGGAGGCGAGAGCAGCAACGTTGACCCAGGCAGCAGCATAGACACAGACCCCAATAAGGCTACAGAAGGTGCTGCGGGAAGTGGAAACGGGACAGCGGCTGGCAATGGTACGGCTGGAACCTCTGGTCATTCTGCTGGTTCAGGTAATGATGCTATTGTGGTATCACCAGATGATATTACCGGAACAAAGGACAAGCTGCCTCTGGAGGAAAAAGAGAAGATCTTCAGTCTGCTGATGGCAAAGCTTCCTCAAAATGAAATGCAGCAAATCTCGGGCGCAATGGAAGATGGCCTGACCGAACAGGAATTACGTAATATTGAACAGGTGATATCGAAATATCTGACGAGTGAGGAATACGATAATCTTATGGAAGTGCTTCAGGCTGAATAAGTAATAGTTTACAAATACGCATGATGTGTGTATAGCATATTCAAATCATACAACCATCCCTTGTCTGAGATCATCTGGCGAGGGATTTTTTGATTGTGTTTTTATGAAAACAATTACGCATTGGTGTGGGTCTTAGAACCTAGTCCTAAAACTAGACTGAAACTACATAGTATACCTGAACATGAGGCATAATGGGTAAGAATATGCGCCTGCCATGTTATGGATAATACAGGAAAACCAAGCGGGGCGCGGCTTTAGGCTGTGACGCCTAGAGTTGAAATGAGTGTAAAACCTGTGTTAAAGTATACGGGTGTGATAAAAGGTTAAAATTTTGACACTTTTATGAGCGCAGCTAAAGTCCTGATTTGCGGACACCCAGAACCAAATATCGACAGACTTGAGACAGACACGATGGGTGTGTCTTGACAGAAATGCGAACTGAGAAGTGCTGAAAAGGAGAGAATCATGAAAGGTTTCAGAGGCATACGCCAACCGGGCAAAAACCGGGTACACGAACAATCCGGAGAACACCGGACGGCCGAAGACAAAAACAACATGAGCATGTCCAACTTCAGTGTAAATAAAAAGCGCGTCCTGGCCTCGCGTAAATGGATCATTACAGCAGCATGCGGAGTGTTCATCGCTGCATCGGTTGGATTCGCAGGCAAGCAGTACGTTGCTGCAAACACCGTTCCATACTACAAGGTCATGGTAAAAGGGAATGAGATTGGCAGCATCACGGATGAAGCGCAATTACAGAAACTTTTTGCAGACAAAACCGAGGAATACCAAAATAAATATCCTGACGCGGAAATGGTGCTGAACACCGATGGCATCACGACCGAAACGGTAAAAGCGTATAAACCTGAAGTGAACAGCGAAGAAACGCTGGACAAGCTGGATGATATGCTGACAGCCTATGCCAAAGGTGTGGAACTCAAAGTGGATGGCGAAGTAATCGGCATTGTGAAGGATCAGGCAACAGCAGATGCCATTCTGGAACAAGTGCAGAGCAAATACATATCGGCATCGGCTGTGCGCAGTTCGCTCAAGACGAAGTCGGTATCGGCTAACTCGTCAAGCAAAGCGGAAGGGCCAAGTACAACGCTGAAGTCCGTAGACATCAAGGAAGATGTGGCGACAGAGTCAGTGAAGGCAGATCCGAACAAAATATGGGATGTGTCCGAGGCGGTTAAAGCATTAACCGTTGGTAAAGATGCGCCTGTAACCTACGTGGTGCGTGAAGGAGATACGATCTCTTCCATCGCAGCGAAATATGAGATTACGCAAAGCGAAATTCGCAAGAACAATCCGGGCATCAAGGAAACGTCACTGCAGATCGGGGATGAGCTTACGCTGACGGTGCCTAAACCGGCAGTTACGGTGAAGTCGGTTGAGCAGGTCGTGGAGCAAATTGAGATCAAACCACAAGTTGAAGTGCGAAAAAGTGATGAGCTAAAAGCAGGCACAACCAAAGTGGTACGTCCTGGACAAAGCGGACTAAAAAGCATGCAATACCGTGTAACCAAGGAAAATGGTGAAGTCATCAAGGAAGAATGGCTGGGCCAGGAAGTCATCAAGGCAGCGGTTACTGAGGTGGTGCTGAGCGGAACGAAAGTGGTCGGTGAGGGTACAGGTGAATTCGCTTGGCCTGTATCAAACGCAACGATGAGCAGCAGCTTCGGACAACGCTGGGGTCGTCAACATAAAGGTGTCGATCTGGTAGGTAACCGGGATGTGAAATCCGCCGATGAGGGCGTGGTTACTTTTGCAGGACAGAAGAGCGGGTATGGCAATGTCATTATCATTAACCATCGTAACGGATATGAAACACTGTATGGCCACCTGGACAGCATTGGCGTAAAGGTTGGACAAGTGATTGAAAAAGGGGAGAGCATCGGCATTATGGGCAACACGGGTCGTTCGACCGGAACGCATTTGCATTTCGAGATTATCAAGAACGGAACGCCAGAAAATCCGATGACGTATCTTAACTAGGGGAAAGAAATCAGAAGCAAGGTTGGCTTAAATGCCGGCCTTGTTTTTTCATGCTGTAAAATATTTTCAATTTGTAGCATTTGGATCGTTGGATCAGGATGTGACTGTCCTTCAGGTATGTTAAACTATACAGTAAAGATACCTTTATAGATCAAACCTTAGAATTACGTTTGTCATAGAAGATAAGATCCAAAAGAGATAAAGACCGCTAGAGCGGATCAAGCAGGATATAGGGGTGAATACAGCCGATGCAGGGGAAGATTTTGGTGGTGGACGATGAACAGCCCATTGCGGACATTCTGAAGTTTAATTTGGAAAAAGAGGGGTACGAGGTCATCTGCGCTTTTGATGGCATTCGTGCAGTTGAACTGGCGTTATCCGAGAAACCGGATCTGATGCTGCTGGACTTGATGCTTCCTGGCAAGGATGGCATGGATGTGTGCCGCGAGGTACGCGCCCATCTGGAGCTGCCGATTATTATGCTCACGGCAAAGGACGGCGAGATTGATAAAGTGCTCGGCCTGGAGCTGGGTGCGGACGATTATGTAACGAAGCCTTTCAGTACGAGAGAGCTGCTCGCCCGGGTGAAGGCACAGATGCGCAGACGACAGAAGCCTGCGATGGTAGCCGAGGCTCCGGAGGACGACGAAAAGCAGGTCATGCGTTTGTTTGATCTTGCCTTTGATATGGACATGTATACAGCCTATAAAAGCGGTGAACCGCTTGATCTGACGCACCGTGAATATGAGCTTCTCTATTATATGGCGAAGAATTCCGGCAAGGTTATGACACGGGAACATCTGCTGCAGGCAGTATGGGGATATGAATATTTTGGGGATGTACGTACCGTGGATGTTACGATTCGTCGTCTACGAGAGAAGATTGAGGAGAATCCGAGCAAACCGGAAACGATTCTGACTCGCCGCGGGCTGGGTTATCTCGTGCGTAGTCCCAAAAGCGTGGGGATATAATGGGGCGTTTCTCGCGATTTTCGTTCTTCCGAACGATTCAGGCGAAACTGATTATTATCTATGTACTGCTGATTTTGATTGCGATGCAATTGATCGGTGTTTATTTCGTGAGTGCGATGAAGAACTCTCTAACGAGCAACTTTACCGAGGATCTGCAGGCACGGGCGGAGATGCTGTCGGTTCTTGTGGGCGAGACCATGGCTGGCGGAGAAGCAGAGCCTGGCGAGGACAAAACGGAAAACCTGCGTGTACTGGTGAACAATCTGTTCAACATTAACGGTGCCGAGATTCAGGTGCTGGATGCCAGTGGTAAAGTGCTGACAACTTCCTTGAGTTCACATTCCGATTACGTGGGTCGCAAAAATACCCAGACCGTTGTCAGCCGGGCACTGCAAGGCATCCGGGATAACGAGGAATACATTGTGGACGAAGACAATGTCCGTAAAAAGGTCGTGGCCAAGCCGGTCATGTCCGGCGGCAAGATCATCGGCGCGGTCTACATCGCCGCCTCCATGAACGAGCTGTACTCCACCATGGAGGGAATTAACAAAATTTTTATTTCCGGCATACTGATTGCCTTGGTACTGACCGCGGTGCTCGGCGTCATTCTGTCGCATACCATTACGCAGCCCATCAAGGAAGTTACCCGCAGGGCAACAGCGGTTGCCGAAGGGAACTTTGATCAGCAGACACCTGTATTTGGTACAGATGAGATTGGGCAGCTCAGCCGGGCGTTCAACTACATGACCAGTCGCCTGCGGGACGCACTCTCCCAGAACGAAGAGGAGAAAGAGAAGCTGACGTCCATCTTAACGAATATGAGTGATGGTGTGGTCGCAACCGATGAGTATGGCAAAGTCATTCTGGTCAACCGCCGGGCCAGCAGCATCCTGGGCATGCGCCCTGCGGATATCGAAGGCAGGCATTTTGCCGTATTGCTCGGCATTGATCCCGAAGATGCAGAAGCACTAGCAAGTGGCTTTACAGGCTCGACACTGCTGCAGATTGCACCTGCCGGGCAGGAGGAACCCGTGGTGATTCGGATGACATTTACGCCGGTTCATCGGCGCGAGTTGGGCATTACCGGAACGATTGCCGTGCTTCAGGATGTTACCGAGCAGGAAGAGCTGGAGGCATCCCGGCGCGAGTTCGTTGCCAACGTGTCCCATGAGCTGCGTACACCGCTGACGACGATCAAGAGTTACGCAGAAGCGCTGGACGATGGTGCGCTTGAAGACCCGCAGCTGGCGGGACGATTCGTTGGCGTTATTCAGAATGAGACGGAGCGGATGATACGGCTGGTGACGGATCTGCTGCATCTCTCCAGGCTCGACTCCAAGGAAGCACTGCTGCGCAAACAGCCGACGGATATTATGGATATGCTGGAGGAGGTAACGGATCGTTTCTCATTCCAGATGCATCAGAAGGATATTCAGCCCGTATTGTCGGTCGAGAATGGCATTCCTGAGGTACCCCTTGATCGGGACCAGATTGATCAAGTCCTGGATAATGTCGTATCCAATGCGCTGAAGTATACGCTGGAGGGCGGCACGATTACGATTGCAGCCAGACGCAATGATGAGCATACCCTTGCCATTTCCGTGTCAGATACGGGGATGGGTATTCCGCAGCGGGACCTCGATCGTATCTTTGAACGGTTCTACCGTGTGGACAAAGCTCGTTCCCGCAGTATGGGCGGTACAGGACTCGGACTATCCATTGCCCGGGAAATTGTTAGGGCACATGACGGCACCATTTTTTTGGAGTCTGAAGTGGATGTCGGCACCACCGTAACGTTCACACTGCCTATGCGTGAAAAAGGAGGTGAGCACCTTGAAGGAACGGATTAAATCCCTGGTGCTCGCTTCTCTCGTTGCTGCCAGTCTGGTGCAGAGTTATTTTCTGATCTATCGTTTGCCCGGAGGCGGGGATTCGATTGTGACGTCTGAGACGAACTATGTGAAGACTGAGAATATGGGTCAGGAGCGAGATATTGAGGAACTGATCTTCCCCGATCAGATGATGATTCACCTGGGAGAGGACAAACATACCGTGTTTTACCCAGGCAATACCTTCTACCAGCTGATCTATTCACGTCTGCAAGGACGGACATTTGATGATTTTCAGCGGCGGACGGTACAGTCTGTGAACTGGGATCAGATTCGCAAGGATAACCCCGGCATTGAGCTGTCGTTCAAGGAAGGCATTCCGGTTGCCCTGCTGCAGCGAGTGATGCGGCTGGGTACGGATTCGTTGTTTCAGGGGGAAACCATTAACCGGATAGCAATCTATACCGCGAAAAATGAAACCAAAGCCCATGCCCTGTTCTTCAGTGCCAAGGGTGATGTAGTCTATGAAGCTGCACAGGCGGACCTGACGGTCCAGGACGTACAGCAGCACGTCGACTTTGGTACCAACTGGACGCCATACACACTGACGGATGGCGGATATTATATTCCGGCAGAGCCACTGGATGTGGTGGAGGCTGATGTGCCAACCGGGCAGTTCACGGTGGAGCAGATGCAGCGCAGCCTGTTCTTCGATCCCAGCATGACCCGAAATATTCGGGAAAAGGATGGGTCGGAGATCTATACAGACAGCAAACGAAGTCTGCAAGTGAAGCAGGATCAGCGCTGGATTAGCTATACGGACCCGGCTGCACCGCCTGCAGGGCAGATTGATGCGGCGAAGGACGCGCTGTCTGCGGTGGATTTTGTGAACCAGCATGGCGGCTGGAAAGGCCGCTCACGCATGATGCTGGATACCGTGGATAACAAAACACAGCTGGAGTTCCAACAGTATTACGGCAGTTTCCCGATTATGGATTCGGTGCAGTTCCGCTTTGGCACCATCAGTATGGAGATGCAGCAGGAGACCGTATCCAGCTATGAACGCTCGCTGGAATATCTGAACGAGGGTGCCGAGACGAAGAAATCGGTGAAATTGTCAGGCGGAGACAAGCTGAAAGCACTTATCGAGAAGGTGGCTGGAGAGAGCCGCCAAGTGGTAGATGTGTATCCGGCGTATCGTCCGTCCACGATTGAAGGTGGACTGAAGCTGATCCCTGTATGGGTGATCCGCTTCAGCAACGGAGAGGAAACCACTGTTTCTTGATAGGTTGTTGTAGGGTGCCGGAGCCATTCGATTTGGAGCGAGGTGTAAGGTCACACGATAACAAAAAGAGCAAAATAAACCTGTAGAAGCGGAGCGTTCGCTAAAAGCTTTCTGAAAGAAAGCTACTTCGGAAGCATACGCTACCACCGGATTTCCCCTTGAGAAGAGGAATTCATGAAATCCGGGGGTAACAGCGATCGGAAGGTTGTTCTGACCGCGTAGTGGTCCAGTGTGAGATTAGTTGTCTTATATCAAATAACGGAGGTGAATGGTTTGGATTGGGGACGGGCAAAAAATGTGTTAATCTATGCCTTCCTGCTGCTCAATCTGGTGCTGGGTTACCAGATCTGGATGGATGCGCGGGAGACGGCCGGAGCCAATCTGGACTTCACCTCGCTGGCTGATAATACACAGCAGGCGATGGAAGAGAAGGGCATACAGGTGCTGGCACCAATCCCGAATGAAACGCCGAAGCTGCCCAAGCTGTCCTATGAGTTTATAGAAGAGGACAAGACGGGGATTCAAATCGATCTGGACAAGCCGGTGGACAGTAAGTTGATCTTCTCGCAAAGAGAGCTGGCAGACATGCTGGCGGACGAAATTCCGCAGATTGGCACGTACCGGCTGGATCAGCTGATGACGGAGGATGGGGCGTTTGTGCTTCATCCGCTAGTCGATGGGAAATGGCCCCTCTTCAATGTCAGTCTGGAGCTGTTCTACAGCGATCAGAAAATTACGGGTTACCGTCAGACTCCGGTGCGGATTACAACCGCGGAGGAGAGCGATCAGCAGGTGCTTCCGGCGCCCAAGGCGCTGGGAACGCTGATCGAGAACTTTTTGCCAAACGATGCAATTGTCAAAGACATTCAGCTGGGCTATTACGGCCAGTTGTTTAATTCCGATATACAGGTAGCGATGCCGGCATGGCGGTTCGTGCTGGAAAGTGGCGAAGTGTTGTACGTGCAGGGCATCAGTGGGGATGTATTCAGTCCCAAGACAGACAAACCAGGGGAGTAATGCGTTATGGGGATATATTTTACCGTGTTATCCAGCGGTTCGACAGGGAACGCCACAGTTATACAGCATGGGGGCACGTCCCTCATGATTGATGCGGGCCTTAGTGCGAAGCGTCTGGAAGCCTTGTTTCTGGAACGGGAGATTTTAGGAACAGAGCTGGACGGGATTCTGGTTACACATGAACATTCCGATCACATTAAAGGACTAGGCGCGATGTCTCGGAAATATAATTTACCAATCTATGCAAATACGAATACTTGGGCGGCACTGGAGAAGTCGGTTGGGGCCATTCCAGAGGAAAACCGGAGAGTGTTTGAGACGGGTGAAAAGCATGATTTTGGGTCACTGCGCGTGGAATCTTTCGGGATCTCGCATGATGCGGCTGAGCCAGTAGGGTATACGTTCGATGATGGCAGTGAGAAGCTGTCTGTTGCAACAGATCTTGGCTATATGAGCGACAAGGTTCGCGATGCGATCTCCGATTCTGACGTGCTGGTGCTGGAGGCGAATCATGATGTCGAATTGCTGCGTATGGGGCGTTATCCGTGGAACACCAAGCGCCGGATTTTGAGCGACATAGGGCATTTGTCGAACGAAGCAGCAGGGGCAGCGCTTAGTGAACTGATGAACGGACGCATCAAGCGCACGTATCTGGCACATCTTAGCCGGGATCATAATATGATGGACTTGGCGAAAATGTCAGTGCGCGACGCGATGGAGAGCCGTGGATGCTTCTATCGGGATCATGAGTTCAAACTCTGTGATACGTATTACGACCGTCCTACGCCATGGGATAGGGTGGGTGAGCCATAAAGCTGTCGAGTTCGGCGGCTTTGCGCTCGACTTCCTCACGGGTCAGAATGCCTTTATCGATCAGCAGCTCGATGATCGTGCTTAACGCTAGGGTATTACGATAATGTTCTTCCTTGAGATCGGCCAGCTTGGCCGCCATATGAACCTCATCCATAGCTGTGAGAGTACGCGTGCGTTCCATAAGTGAATCCTCCTTCTATGAACCTTCGAATTGGTCTTTTACTATTATTGTAGTCAGGCTGGATGGAAAACATTCCTCTTTTTGCCGCTATAATTTGTGTTCTGAGGCGTGTATGCTGAAGTCTGTGGCTTCCTGAGCCGAAAAAGTTCTTGAGAAATTGGAAAAAGTACGCTTAGCGAACCGGGTTTTGTGGTGATAGTTAATATGGACGTTTTATTATAGGTCCGTTATTGGTAAACCTGCTTTAGCAGAAATTTGCGTCAATCTTCGTAATTATGCAACTTTTTTGAATTTGACGTGTTTAGTATATATGGAGCCTTGAAAGAGAGGCTTGTTTGTTCGGGAAGTTGGCATGTCGTAGAATGCGAGAACGTTGCTGGTAGAGTCATAGACAGGATGGGAGTGTCCGTTCTGCTGTACATAGACGCTTCATTTCGGGATAGCGGAGATGCAGCGATATGCAAAACAACCTTGAAAAAATGCTAGAAAGCATGGAAAACCGTTTGGGGTCTTCACGTAACGGAGACGACAGAATGAACTTGGAGAAGCGATCGAAAGGTTCATCTGTCGGCGGAGTGGGCTATGTGAGAACACCATCGTTGGCCATGCCATAATGATCAGGCGGCAGTCAGGATCTGGATGCGTGACAACGAAGGGGAGAGGATCACGATGGGATTGTTCGGAGACGATTTTTATTCAACCAAAGTATCAAGACGCGCCGAGCCTGTACAGAAAGGCAAACTTCAGATTATCCGCCCCGGTGGACGGGATCGCTGGCAAAATCCGCGCCGATCTCGCTCGGGCATCAGCTCCACCGTGAAGGTGGCAGTCATTAGTTCGGTAATCAGTTCCATCGTGACCGTTACGCTGTTTAGCTTCATCATGCAGCCCGCATCTGTTCCTCTGGCCAACGCTACAGGCAATGGCGGGAACGGAGGTAACCTGCAGGCCGCGCAGGCGGCTGATCCATATGACCGGATTATCCAGGCAGCAGCCAAGGTGCGTCCTTCGGTCGTGAGCATCGTGAACCATAAGACGGGTAGCAGTCTATCCATGGAAGATTCGGCGCTTGGATCAGGTGTCATTTTCAAGAAGGAAGATGGCAAGGCCTATATCATGACCAATCATCATGTCGTCGAAGGGGCAAGTGATCTGGAGATCGTGACTGTCGAGGGCGAGACACACAAGGCGAAACTGGTCGGCAAGGACCGCGTAAGCGACATCGCAGTCATGTCTGTTGAGGATGACAAAGGCATTGGGCCCATAGCGGAGATTGGCGATTCCAGCAAGCTTCAGCGTGGTCAGACGGTACTCGCCATCGGAAATCCGCTTGGCTTGGGCGGTACGCTGACATCCGGTATTGTCAGTTATACGGATCGGATCCTGCCCGTGTCCATTAACCAGGATGGTGTATACGACTGGGAGCAGAACGTAATCCAGACCGATGCAGCCATCAACGAAGGGAACAGCGGTGGCGCACTCGTTGATCTGAACGGCAAAGTGGTCGGCATCAATACAATGAAAATCTCGGATACAGGCGTTGAGGGTCTGGGATTTGCAATTCCAATGAACGAAGTGATGAAAACCGTCGATTCACTGCTGCTGAGCGGCAAAGTGTCCCGTCCATACCTGGGCGTGTACACCGTTGATCTCAGCAATCCATATGCACCACTGGATGATGAGCAGCGCAAGGATCTGAAGCTGCCATCTCACGTCGACAGCGGTGTTGTCGTGCTTGAAGCGTCCGGTCCGGCATCCGAAGCGGGTTTGAAGCTCAATGATGTCATTACGGAATTTGATGGGCAAAAAATTACCTCTACGCTGGATCTTCGGAAGTATCTGTACGATAAGAAGAAGATTGGCGATACCATTGAAGTCACCTTTTATCGGGACGGCAATGCCGAGAAGGTTTCTGTGAAGTTGACCGATAAACCGGAGTAAAGGTAATCGGAGTTGAATTTGGGCGAGAAGTCCCCTGCTCGTGAAAGAGGCAACACATCATTTTTTTGGGATGGTTGAACCTTCTGACACGAATCGGGGACTTTTTTATTTTCTTTTCCGAATAAGCGGATTGAACCAGAGCCAAAGTCTCAGTTACAGAAGGGGTAGGCTATGATAGACTATTTTAAAATGTGCCAAGGTGCACGATTGTGCGAGTAACATGCATTTGTCGTGGTTGGGTTGAAAGATCAATTGGCAAGAAGAGGAGCTTATTCGATGAAACATTTGATGAAACCATCGCTCGGAGGAGCGGCTTTACTACTATCATTATCCGTACTCTCTGCATGTGGATCTGAGGTATCTTCCTCTGGATCTGCGGATAACAGTGGTTTGGAGGGACGAATTGCAAGTCTGGAGAAGCAGCTTGCCTCACAAGGTGAGAAGAGTATAAAGCAGGATGAGAAAATTGCTGCGCTGGAGAAGAAGCTGGAAGAGCTGAACAGCACGGTAACAGCAGCAAATGAAGTGGGTGGGAATGGTTCTGCTACCTCAGGTAATAACGGATCTGCCGGCAAGGGGGATGGCATACGGATTACCTTTGCTCAATATGAGAAGCTTGAAGTGGGCATGACGTATGATGAAGTGAAGGAGATTATTGGCGGGGAAGGCGAAGCCCTGAGTGAAGCGGAGAATACGGTTGTCTACAGTTATAAGGGTGCTGGTGATACGGGGGCCAATGCAATTCTGGCGTTCCAGGGTGGCAAGCTGCTGACCAAGGCACAGTCGGGATTGAATTAAGAGGTTGGACTGGAGATTGAATGCATTGAAGCATAGATAAGTATTGTTTTATGAAATCATTGGAGCGTTCTCTAGGGACACGGAATAGTGTCGAAAAAGGAGCGCTTTTTTGGTTTGATTTTTGCTGGATGGGGAAGATTATTGGGGGTTAAACACGATAAATGAGGGATAGGGGTTTCTTTTCCACCCCAGGTGTGATAGAACAGAGAAGTGGCTATCCTATATGGATAAGCGGTTGTGAATCGGGAGCATAGCTGGTTACAGAAAGGATGCTTGAACGGATGTACGTTGTATGCAAAGAACACGTGGACATTGCCATTGACATGTTTGTCGATGAGTATGAGGACGCTCCGGATATTGTTGATCTGAAGGAGACGGAATTTGCCGATTGGGACCCGCCTGCGAAGTGCGCCGAGTGCGAACAAAAGGCTGAGTTTCTCGTCGTCTAGCGTACTGTGTAGGCATCCGCAGCAGAGCCGTCCCTTATGGACGCCCTCGCTCGCCTGCCATCCGGTATGAACATCAAAGGCAAGAAGCAGGGAGAGCGTGTCGGAGCGCTCTTTTTGTGTTTGTGGGAGAATGGGGAGATGGCGGTATGTGCTGTCTGCTGTCTGTGGGTGAAGTGGGGTAGGGAGAGTCATTTTTTGAAGTGTAATGTAAGGAACCTAAGACGTTTTAAATGGGTTGATTTGGGCCGATATGTGGGTTAACGAACCGTAGACACATTATTTGCCGGAAATGAACTGTAAAGAGCCTTATTTTCTCGTATTAAGGTGTGTGAGGTTCGCTAGCCGCGCATTAATGTGTAATTGAGGCTGTATAAGGTGCGTGAGGTTCGCAAGAGGATCTGCGTTTGATAAGTGAGATCATAGGTGTGGCGAAGCACTATTCATAAATAGATACATACGGGATTGGATCATGAGGAGGAAATGGTTTTATGTTCATTCAAATTATTGGCGTAGGCAAATTGAAGGAAAAATATCTGACGCTTGGCATTCAGGAATATGCCAAGCGTCTTGCCCCGTACATCAAGTTTCAGATGATCGAGGTCGCAGACGAGAAAGCGCCCGACACCCTGAGCGAAGCTGAGGTGCGGGCGGTGAAGGAGCGCGAGGGTGAACGCATCCTCGCGCATGTGAAGAGCGAGGCGCATGTCGTTGCGCTCGCATTGGACGGCCAGCTCTGGAGTTCAGAGGAGCTGGCTGCAGAGATCGACAAGCTCGGCACGTATGGGACGAGCCATGTCGTGTTTGTCATCGGAGGAAGCCACGGGCTCTCCGATGAGGTACTGCGCCGCGCGAAGCAGCGACTGAGCTTCGGGCGCATGACCCTGCCGCACCAGTTGATGCGGCTGGTGCTGGTGGAGCAGATTTATCGCGCGGTGAAGATCAATCGGAATGAACCGTACCATAAGTAGGGGCAAGTTTTTTGCGGAAAACTCGCAGTAGCCTGTATTTACAGCCTATTGAAGATAGGAACACGATTGTGCTTAAATCGAGTCCGTTTGCGCCACTGGCTGCAGCGAAGGTTGGAGAGAATAATGCGAGTGAGTTCCCGGCTGGTGTAATCAATGTCGTTCATGGTGATGCGGATGTGGGCGTTAACATCGTACAGCGAATGTACATGTGAGATTGAATGTAGGCTCTAACCTTGCGCTTTGTTTACTGATCTTTAAGAGTCAGTAGACAAGGCGTTTTTTTGTCAGATAAGTTTGACAGTAGCAACTTTTTAGAGAGAAAAATAACCCTTATCTGATGGAGGTGACCCTGAAGAAATAAAGAAGCCACTCCATTTTTTTGGAGTGGCTTGGTCTCAGCTATTATACGGTGAACGGCGGCTATTTTCTACCTAGTGTCTCCCAAATTCCATGGAGCCAGGAGTCGAACTCAGCATCTTTTTCGCCCTCGTAAGTATCATAGATATCCAGACGTGTCTTTTGCAGTTTTTCCTTAAATTGCTCGAATGTGTGCCCTTCAGGAAGGCTTTTTTTAATCCGTAGCAAAATTTTGTTAAGACCTTTGAACAGCTCACCTTTGTTTTTGGCAGGCATTTGTACATCTTCATCCAACTGCTTCAGCTTAAAATATGCGGCTTCACGCACCTGGAACACTTGATCATTTTTCAAAACATGCTGGAGCAACTTAATGGTAGGGGCTGTATCCCAGTTTCCCAATTCGTTCACCGCATTCAGTCTGTCTCTCCAGCTTGACGACCGGTTAGCCGCTCGTTTGAGCTCTTCAAAGTTCTCCGGTAGTTCGTTCACTGCTCCAATATCATGGTTGTTCGTCAAAATTCAATCTCCTTAATCATCGCCATCTCTGCAGGATGATGAATGTTATTTATGTGATCACTATTATAGCACGAACCTGACTAAACTACTCCTATGAAGCCGATTGGCTAGCCTTTTCCTTAATGATGTTCACCATACACACCCAACCAATTAGTCCACATAAGACAAAACCAAACGCATGCAGAGATCCGTAAATGGGAATGAAGTCGAGTATGGTTAAGGAATACATATTTTTCAGTAACGGATAGAAGATGGAAATGACAACAACCGTGTAAAAGGCTAGGCAAGAAAGGCCTAAGAAGAAGGCTGCCTTAATATCCAAAGCATTTTTCCTCAAGTAAGCAAAGAGATAAGCGGTATAAACCACAATATTACATGCGAACAAAGTGACACCAATGTACTCAATCGGCTTGGAGAAAATCATACCGAAAGCAATCAATATGGGTCCGATGATATCGATGGCAACAACCCAGGGATACCAGCTTTTTTTCGTCATGATCCGTCCCAGTGCGCCAATAAAAATCGGAACGATTGCAGATGAAAAATGAAAATGGACCGAGCTTAACGCGTGCGTTGCCGGATTAGCCTGGAAGAAGTCCAACTGATATTGATATAAGGTAAGCCATATGCCCCCGATAAAAAAATAAACGAGCCCCGCTCCAATCGCTACTTCCGCTGCTCTTCCTTTAGAAATCACAATAGTGATCAAGCCATAGATGCCAAGCAGTAGTGTAAACAGTAGCCACCCAAGGGAGAGAATCCCTGGTATTGCGGTGCTTTCTAATCCCCACATCTTACTGCTCATTACCGAGGCCAAGGTAAGAAGCGCAGCGGGAAATTGAAGCCATTTAATAGCAGCATAAATCCTTCGTTGATGTTTATTCCTTGCGTCAGGGTTCAAGAGTAAAATCACAAGAGGAACAATGACGAAAGCGGCAAAAAGTAGAAATTTTTCAACAAGTTCGAATTGAAAGTAATCAAGATAAAATATCAGAATGCTTATAATTGCACCGGGAAACGCGGGTGCTAATAATGATTTCATTAGTTGCTTCAAGGAACTATTCATGGTGTTTCCTTTCTAACCTACGTTTATCGTAATAACCGCCTGCACCCAGTTGTGTAGCGTTCTTTATTATAGATCGGCAATTCTTCTTTTTGTAGTCTAACACATATAATTGTCAATATATGAAAATAAGCATCTTACTGCGAGAAGGATCGTGTGAAAATAGTCTCTAGAGTCTTTCTCGACGAGAGCTCCAATGGAGGTACTTTACTATATTGATAAAAGGAGAATGGAGATGACCGCAATGTTAACCTTGAATTATACGAATGGAGACTTCATAGAAAAGATAGACACTGATGATATTGAGATCCTCTGTTTCATAGGCGGAGAAGCCACCGCACAAGAAGAAAAAAAGTAATCTAGGATAAAAGATCAGAGACGATGAAGGATGTCCACGTCTCTTTTTTCTGCGCTCAGAACTTGTAAATATTATTGAACATATTAAGAAATACAAGAGAATTTCCGATAATTAATATGCAGTTATATGTCATGAATCGACATATATCAACATTTTCTTAGAAAAGGTGATTTAATATATGTTTTCACCGTTCCAAAAGAAGAAGAGTAGACTTGAACAGCTATCGAGAGAGGACCTTCACGTGAGGAGGGACTTGGAAGAACCACAAAAGGAAGTATCGTTAGATTCAACTACTTCCGAAGCGAAGGAAGAGTCTTCAGATTCTGTTTTAAACAATAAGGCCCATATGGACAAAAGCTCACTTGATCTATTATTCGCCGTAGAGCAGATGATTAAGGAAAAACAGCATGTCGAAATGAGCCATAACGATGTACAGGATCGACTAAACCATGCGAATGGACAAAATGATCGCTTGAATAGAGATCTAAAGAACTTGGGCAAGGTCATTGAGGAACGGGAGAAGAGTATTTTGGAGCTGGAGCGGAAATTGGCCGATAAGAACCTGAAGGTTGATCAGATGCTGGAAGACTATCGGGAGCTCCAATCCAATATGTCTGGTCAGAATGAGGAGCTAAAAGGGGTCATTGAACTCGAACGCCAGAATTATGCCGGCCTGCTTCAGAAACACAATGAGATGATTACCGATAAGAATAAGAGAATCAGCGAGCTTGAGGAGAAGAATGTTCGATCTGAATCCGAGCTCACTCAAATGAAGCAGAAATTCGATACTCTTCGCCAGGAGAAAACACATCTGCTTAATGTGGTAAATGACTTTACGAACAGACTGACATCTCCGTTTGCATCGAACGCTGGAAAAACAGAAGAATCTCCAAACGATTAAGTCATGTCTGATCGGAAGAGAGGACGAGTGGTATGGAGTCATACATTACGCAGGTAATAGAGCTGTTATCGCTTGGGAAGACCTCGGATGGTGTATATCAACTCACGGTCGTCGTGACCCAAGAGGATAGGCAAGCTACATACGAATTGGTTATTGATGAGTTTACATATCTTGGACTTGAAGTGTTACAGCCAATCAACGGAGACAGAATCAGACTCTCTCCTTATGCCAAGTGGGATCCTTACCGAAATACCTTGTATAGTTCCATAATCAGATCCACAGATGTTTCCCGGGATATGCAGTATTTTGCGTGCAGTGAAGCATACATAGATGAAATAAAGCGGATCAGGAACCTTCCACCCGTAGTGATGGAAGATCGAGGGCAGGAAGACAGCGTAGAGGAACCCGCTCCGCAGCGGACGCACCTCCTGCGGCAATTCGCTGTACACATGCCTAAAATACTCGTTCTGTTTCTGTTCACTGCCGGCTTGCTGATTGTTCTATCTATCACTTCGAAAGGGAATGACAACTCTGCAGATACATTTAGCAGTCCCGTCGGAGTGGCGCAGGCAGAGGAAAAGACAGATGCTCCAAAATCAGCGGTGGATCCTGTATCTATAAGCAATACATACACGTCCAAAATCACCGATGCAGCTGCGAGAACGGAGCAATTGGTCGTATCTAAAGTATCGGATCGGTATAGTACCAACCAAGCCTCCATTGAAGTCATCGATATTGATGAAAAGGAGTCCTTCTTTGGTTTACCCAAGGGATATGTGGCTTTAACCTTTGATGATGGACCTTCCGCGCTTACGAAGCAGTTTGTGGACATTCTGACAGAACAGAAGGTAGCGGCAACTTTCCTATTCGTAGGGCAGAAGGTGGAACGCAATCGAGATGCTGTTATCTATGCGGGTGAACATGGAATGGCGATCGGAAATCATTCCTGGGATCACAGTTTGCTTCCGAATTCTACACCTCAGGATCAGAGCGAGAGCTTGTCGAAAACAAACAGCGTTATAGAATCACTGACGCATAATACGGTTACGTTGTTCCGACCACCATACGGTGCAATTAACAACGAACTTGTCTCCGAAGTCAAGAAGATGAATATGAAGACTCTCCTATGGAATCGGGATCCAGAGGACTGGAATGCGAAGAAACCGGAGGACATTATTCGATACTTTCACCAGGTGGAAGCTGCTGGGGGCGTATATGTGCTGCACGAGAACAAGAACACACTAGAAGCACTGCCCGCTATTCTGGAACATTTAAAAGAAAAGAACTTGAAGTTTGTCATCTTCCAATAAAATAGGCCAGCTTCCTTCTCTATCAATCTTTCAAAATTTTTACATCCATTTGATATAATTCGCGATTTTTATGACTAGATTTATGTTAAAATATCTCAGGATCAGAAATTGGAGAGGGGTTTTTTAACTCATGTCATGGAAAAAAGTTTTGGGGAAAAGCACCATTCGTGTGGCAACGACTGCACTATTACTTTCTCAACTATTCGGCGCGGTAGGATCTGTCTCTGCTGCAGGCACGGATGTAGAAGTACACTTAATCGGAATTAATGACCTGCATGGTCAGCTCGATACCACATCAATGGTTGGGGATAAAAAGGCAGGAACAGCTCCAATTCTAGCTACATATCTGAAAGAAGCTCAAGCCAAATATGAACACTCCCTCCTCTTCCATAATGGAGACTCTGTTGGTGCATCGGCGCCAGTTTCTTCTTTGGATCGGGATGAGCCTACGATGGAATGGATGAACATGATGGGCTTCGATGTAGGTTCTCTTGGCAACCATGAATTCGACCAAGGCATTGCTGCATTGAAAGCACAGATCTTTGGTGGATTAGATCCTAAAGAAGGCAAAGTGACTCATGCTGGAGCAAAATTTGATTATGTAAATGCAAATGTCATCGAGACTGCCACGGGCAAAACATTAATTAAGCCATATGTGATCAAAGAAGTGGGCGGCGTCAAAATCGGATTTATCGGATTGGTGACGAAATCTACACCGGCTAAAGTTTCACCATCGGGTACAGCAGGCGTGCGTTTCCTAAGTGCTGAGGAAGAAGTGGAAGCGGTTAATAAATATTCAAAAGAATTGCAAGATCAAGGTGTTGAAACGATCATCGTTCTGGCTCATGATCCAGCAACAACCAAAGAAGGTGTAACTACTGGAGAAGCCGCTGATTTGGCAAAAGCTCTGCCAGCAGACTCTCCTGTTGACGTAATCGTTGCAGGTGACAATCACGCTTTGGCTAACGGTGAAGTGAATGGAAAATTGATTGTTCAAGCTTACTCTTATGGTACGGCATTTGAAGATATTAAGTTGTTGATTGACCCTACGACTGGGGATGTAACTAAAAAATCTGCAACAGTGACAACAACTTTCCAAGAGGGTGTAAAAGAAGACCCTGAATCTTTGGCAATTATAAAGAAATCATTGGACAAGCATCCTGAGCTAACCAAGCCAGTAGGTACAACAGATGGTTCTGTTACTCGCACAGATGCCTACAATAACGAAGCACCTCTAGGAAATCTCATTGCAGATGCAATGCGTCAAGCGGATTTCGGGGATAACGCAAGCGAAGCTGACTTTGCATTTATGAACCCAGGTGGTATTCGTGCAGATCTGCCAGAAGGCGATGTGACATTTGCTGATCTTGCTAAAATCCAACCGTTTGGCAATACGCTAGTAAAACTGGAGCTGACAGGTGAGCAAATTCAAACCTTGTTGGAACAACAATGGGGAACCAATGCGGATGGTACGCCAAACACCAAAACACTACAAATCTCCGGTTTGAAATACACTGCAGATTTCAATAAGCCAGTTGCAGAACGTGTGACTAGTCTTAGCCTTGAAGATGGTACGGCTATTGATCCTGCCAAAACATATACAGCTGTAGTGAACAACTTTATGGCAGCAGGTGGAGATAACTATAAAGTACTGGTGGATGCTAAATCATCCCTGGCCGGCCCTATCGATCTGGATGTATTCTATCAATACATTGTAGATGCATATAAAGGCGGCACAATTCAGGCTAAAACAGAAGGACGCATTACGAACATTGCTGCACCTGCAGAGCAGCCAGAAACACCGGTAACAACAGAGTTCATTTCCCGTGCTGAATTTGTAAGTGCGCTAGTAGACATGTTGAAACTAAACGAAGTTGCTACAGCACCTGCATTCAAGGATGTGGCTGCTGACGCGGCATATGCAGATGCCATTGCTGAAGCTGCTCACGCTGGATTCATTCAAGGCTTTGGTGGCAACTTCAACCCTGACCGTAATATCACTCGTGAAGAAGCAGCGACTATTCTTGCTAAGTTGTTGAAAAATCCAGCTTCGGATAAAGATGCTGCAGCGATTATTGCTGGTTTCAAAGATGGTAAATCCGTATCTAACTATGCAGTTAAATCCTTGGCACAATTGATTGAGCAAGGTATTCTTGAAGCGGCAGAGAACAATTCACTCGAGCCGAAACAAGGTCTCTCCAATAACGATGCCAAAGCTCTCATTCAAAAAGCAGTTGCAGCAAAAGCTTCATAATATAGAACGTAATCAAACCATATTTTAAGACAGGAAGACACATCCTTTTTGGAAAATAGCTCTTCTCTAATGATAAACCTCGAATCTTCGAAAGGGTTTATCCAGGAGAGTACTATAACCCCAATGAGGATGTGTTTTTTATTTTGCTTATATGAACCGTTAGGTAGTCCAAGAGGTAAGATCACTTCAGAAATGCACTCCCTCAAGCCATAAATCCCCTAAATTCAACTTAAATGAATCACCTTTCTATTCAAGTAGATCCTCAAATATGCAGATGTTCTTGTTCAAGTTGTACTTGTTGAGATTTTGTAGAGACTCGTTTTTTAAACTAAACAAGAAAGAGTGGAAACTCGGACCAAAGTGCATCTTCACGAACCATCGATCTATGAGGGTGAAGAGGAGGAATCTCCGCAAGATCTCATTGAGGCAAGGTCTACTAGAATCATACATATAGAAGAGATTCATTAGGATAAATGTGATCAGGCTGGATCCTCCGTTGTTGATGGATTTTGGCAATTTAGCGAATGGAGGAGAAAGGGATCTTGAAACGACAGCGCAACATGGGAAAAGCAATACTCTCTTGCTTCTTGGCAATGATGCTTGTATTGCAGACGGTGGCATTTTCTGTCACGGCCTATGCGGATAGCGAACCAAGCGATTCTGGGGCCGCGGTTATTAGCGAAACCGATTCGCCGAGCACAGATGAGTCACCAGGTACTGACGAACCGTCTTCAGTAACCGAGGCAGTGTACGATCTGCCGAACGCTTCCTTAGCGGTGACGGCAGCTCCGACCGACAAAACGGTGGTATTCATGGATGCAAATGTAACCTTCCCACTGCAGGTAACGCAGGGAACGGTTGTTAGCCCCGGTGGTACGATCCAGGGCCGGCAGGCATTTACCCTTAAATCAGAGGGCCTCAAGGTTCCGGTTAAAGGGGATTATGCAAATACACCGGATGAGAATGATACAACCAAGTACATTCAGCAGGGTGATTCCATCGAGTTAAGACGGGATACCTACTTCAACGAAGTAGTACTGCCGACAGCTACTAAGCCGTTAATGGCAACAACCGATATGGGTGTGAAGCAGCTCGGTACTGCGTATTTCACCCCGGATAGCATCAAAATTGTGTTTGATGGTGATGATTGGTTTTTTAACGGTGTAGGACGAGGGGTTACCTTCGGCTTCGAAACCACTGCCAATTCGGATATCACAGGCATGAATTACGGTGATACGAAGCCTATCACGATTTTCGGGGGAGCGTATGAGTTAGTTAACCCGGATGTGACGGCAGCGTACAGCATCACTTTAGGCTCGCCTGGAATGGTTAGATGGGACCAGTATAGTTACCGGGGAATTCAACCAGCCCAATTGGTAGAGGGTGCAATTACCTGGGAGTCAACGGTATCCGCATTTGATCAGTTTGATAAAACAGTCCAATTACCGTTGGACGGGAAGATATTTTATACGAATCCCGCCGCATATAATACGGGCTTTGGTAACGTGCCCGGTATCTATATGGAAGGTTCGTTTAAAGTCAATGGCCAGGATGTAACTCCAGTCATTGGGGCCGACGGATCGCTAACTTACCTATTTCCGGAGGGAACAGGTCTGGATCCAAAGGTTGAATTTAAAACATGGATACCCAAGGAAGCTTATTATTACGAGTATCGCAATGCACCAAGTAATCTTGGTCGCAGCCACCGGGATATGCATGGCAAAGTAGAACTGAGACAGGACAGCACCATGCTGGTGCAGGCAAGTCAGGAGATTTCTTTTGCCCCTGACTGGATTCAAGCCAGTGCTTCCTATGACCATGCGAGTGAAACTATTACATGGAAGGTCACGGTTAACCAATATAACAAAAAAGGGTTAAAGGACTTTACGATTACAAATGTATTGCCTGCCGGGCTGGACTTTATATCAGCTGAATGGCAGACGTGGGTGGATAATACAGCATCTGGGGCACAACCCATCACACCGGATGCAAACAGCATGTATTCCTTTGGGGAGATCAACGGCAAAGTAGAACTAGTGATTAAGAGCAAGGTCACAAGCGGTTCCAGCTTCAGAATTGACCCACGTGCCAACTGGAATCTGGATACACCGAGCGGCATACAGAACAACGATGTCATAGCTGGTACAAGACCGAATGCAGTGACAGATGAGGCAATAGTCAACATCGGTGCACATACGTTTACCAAAACAGGCAACGTTTCAACCGAGGATTATAGCCTGGGTGGCGTTACCTGGACGGTCAATCTGGCGCCACAGTATAACCTGCCAGATGCAGTAGTATACGATGTGCTGGTACATGGCGGTGATTTGAACGTTCTGGACAATGCAGTGGATATAACTGGCGAAGTGAGCACAGAAACCATTGCCAAAATCAAAGCCAACGTTAACTCGTACCAGCTGTGGAAGCAGTATCATGAGGGATCCTTAAAAACGACTGCAGCCGGACTTACGACAAAGGTCATTCCTCTAACCATAGACGGTAAAGTGGTGGCAGATTTGATTAAGGTAACCGGATATACGGATATGGCTGCATCCTTCAGCTTCCGTTCACTGGAGACTAACCCGGATATCCTCTTCAGACAGAATATTGAATCCGGAAAAATGATTCGGAATCGGGCACTGCTGTTTGATGGAGATACCGTGAAAATGGCAGAAAATGCTGCTAATCTTCATCTGCGCATGCTGAACAAAGATATGCTCTTTGCATCGAAGCCATTGAAGACAGATGGCACACTTGAAAATGTAAGCCCGAATAACATTGGCAGCTATATTCGAAACGATAACAATGAAGCATGGACCATTTCCGGCTATGACAGGACAACCAAGACGGTCACATTCCGTTTAGGGGTCAACATGCCAGGATATAACACAGAAGAAATGGCTAAGGCTGGCGGCAATCGGGTCATTAGCAACATCAAGCTGGTGGACACACTGCCCGAGGGATGGGAGTTCGTTCCGTTTTCTGAAGATGAGGAGTTTGAGCTGTGGAAAGGATTTTCCGACAATGGATCAGGTACAGAATATGGTGTCCGCAATGATGCCAGAACACGTATCGAACCAGGAACAAGTGCTCATGTCGTCAGTTTCTCACATCAAGGAAACGAGGGGACGTTCACTTTCTCCAAGTTGGAGAGTCCATATGTCATTCTGGTAAAAGCAAGACCTTCCAATACCGCTCTGCAGAAGTATTTGGACGAGTATACCACCAGCGGCATCGATAAGCAGGTAATGTATAACCAAGCCGACCTCCATATGACATGGGGTGGTGTGGAGAAGGTTCTCACTGAACAGCGCAAAGTGATTGTACCGGTTCAGACCCTGGGCAAGTCAGTAACAAAGCCAGTTCCAGGTGTACTCGAATGGACAGTAAACTATACCCCTCCATTCAATATGGCACAGGGTGTATATTTGCAGGATACCATAGGTGCAGGTATGGATCTGCGCTATGAAGAAAATGGACAGCTTGTGCTAACAGCACCTAGTATGGCTGTGTATCAGGCTAAGCTGTCTGCCAGCGGAGCTCTGGAACGAGAGGGAGAAGCACTGGATCTTAGCGACCCGAATAGTGAAGTTCAGGTAGAAGCTGTCCCAGGTGCCGACGGCACAACGGTGCTAACATTTAATATGGATGACCCTAATCAGTTCTACCAGTTTGTCTACCAAACAGAGGTTGACCCTTCCAAAGCAAAAGCTGGCGATAAAATGGGCAACGAAGTAAAGCTGGTGGGTGATGATAAGCTGAAAACAGTCAGTGCCAGAAGTGAAAGTACGCTGGACAACTCAGACGTTGCTGGAAGTTCAAGCTCCAATGCGCTTCTGCCTCTGAGAAAGGTGGATCCCGACAACAATCCGCTACAAGGTGTAGAGTTTACACTGTATAAAAAAGACGGCGGAACCCAAGTTGCCAAAGGAACAACCGATAGCAGCGGAAAACTGAATCTGTTATTCCCGGATCCAGGATACTATGAGCTGAAGGAAACGTATATCGACACAACAACGTGGTTGCCGACTACAAAAATTTATCAGGTATATGTAGGCAATACGCCTGGAAAGCCCATCTGGGTAGATGGCGTGAAAGTAACCTCGGATAATCCGCTGGTTGTTCCTACACCAGCGCAAGGAAAGCTGACCATCACCAATAAGGTGGAAGGGAACGGCAGCGATCCTGCCAAGGATTTTGAATATACCGTAACTTTCGAGGGTGAAGGTAAGGACGGAGAGTATACCTATAAGAAGCCTGATAGTACGATTGGCACGATCAAGAACGGTGACAAGATTATCCTGAAGCATGGAGAATCTGTAACGCTCTCGGCATTGCCTGCAGGTCTGGTATACACTGTAACCGAGGCCGATTATACAACCGTTGACGGATACACGACTAACCCGGAAACGAGAGAGCTGACTGGTACAATTGTGAACAAAGGTGATCACAAGGCAGACTTCGTCAATGAACGAACCGTTAACAAGCTGACAGTCAGCAATACCGTCATGGGGAACGGTGGCGACAAGACGAAGGACTTCGAGTACACAGTCATTTTTGAGGGTACGGGTAAGGATGGAAGCTACTCCTACGTGAAGTCGGACGGCAGTACAGGTACGATCAAGTCCCTGGATATCTTCAAGCTTAAGCATGGAGAGACACTGGATATTTCCGATCTTCCAAAGGGTCTGAAGTACACAGTTACCCAGAAGGAATACACAGCCGATGACTACACGACCAATCCTGAGGAACGGGAACATACCGGAATCATGGATGGCCAAGATGAACTAGCTCCGTTCACCAACATTCGGGCGCTGAAGGGCGGCCTGCTCATCAGTAATACAGTTAAAGGCAATGACGATGACAAAAAGAAACTGTTCAAGTACACCCTTAACTTCACAGGAGAGGGCGAGAACGAAGCTTACACCTATGAAAAATCAGATGGAAGCAGCGGCACAATCAAGAACGGGGGAGACCTTTGAGCTTACAGACGGTCAGACACTTATTGTGCAAGGACTTCCAACGTATCTCGAGTATAAGGTGACTCAGGAAAATTACACGGAAGATGGTTATGTAACGAATCCTGAAAGTTTCGACCACACAGGCACTATTCCAGAGAAAAAACTGGCCGAAGCGCATTTTATCAATACTCGCCCATATCTGGAAGGCGTTCTGCGTAACAATAACACAGGAGAAGTTATTCCAAATGCACCTATTACGATAACGGACCTGAAGACCGGCAAGGAGATTCAAACGGAAACGAATGACAAGGGTGAATATGCGATCCCGGCCACAGCGGATACGGACTACACAATCACTTATACCAAGTGGTATCAGGTAGGCGGAAAAGATGTTCCTGTCGAGTTCACGCAAAAAGCGAATGTAGACGGCAGCGTGACGGACGAGACCATTCCGGCTGACATTACAGCTGTAGGGATCATTCTGTTTAAGCAGCTGGATGGAACAACAGAGCTATTCAGTGAGTCATTAACCAGTCAGATGTACATTTATTTGAAGGATATGGACGGCAAGTATGTTGAGGAGAACGGTCATCCCAAGGCGTTTCCTATGGCTTCGAACGGTACCTTCTCTGTGGAGGGGCTGAGCGAGCAGAAGTATACTATGGAAGTTCGCTATAAGGCTGAGACGGGGGAGGAACTGCTCTTTAAAGTGACACAGCTGAACGTGAAAGCGAACGGGGAGCTGAATATATCCGAGGCATTGGTCGATCCTTACGGTACGGTTTATGACGAAACGACAGGAGATGCGAGCACAGGTAAGAAAATTGAAGGAGCCAAAGTTACACTCTACTATGCCGATACGCAGCGTAATCGAGATAACGGCCGCATTCCGGGTACGAAAGTTACACTTCCTCCGGTTCCTAATTTTCCGCCTCATGACAACGCGAGCCCAGAGCAGTTGAGTGATGCCAACGGCTTCTACGCGTATATGGTGTTCCCTGAAGCAGATTATTACCTGATCGTAACCAAGGATGGATATGAAACGCACAGAAGCGGCACCATTTCTGTTGATTTTGACATTGTAAAATACGATGTCCCAATGAAACCGATCCGTTCCGGTGGCGGCACTGGTGGTAACGCTGGGAATGGGGACAGTGGAACGGGCAACAGCGGTAACAGCGGTACAGACAATGGCAGTAACGAAAACAACAATAATGGTAGCGGTGAAACCGACAACGGTAACAGCGAGACCGACAACGGT
Source organism: Paenibacillus sp. FSL K6-2862 (assembly GCF_038005125.1). Classification (NCBI taxonomy): domain Bacteria; kingdom Bacillati; phylum Bacillota; class Bacilli; order Caryophanales; family Paenibacillaceae; genus Paenibacillus; species Paenibacillus sp. FSL K6-2862. The sequence continues at coordinate 6,539,524 of NZ_JBBOSN010000001.1, read as the reverse complement.
AGCAGCGAGACCGACAACGGTGGCAGCGAGACCGACAACGGTGGCAGTGAAACCGACAACGGTAGCAACGAGACCGACAACGGTGGCAGTGAAACCGACAACGGTAGCAACGAGACCGACAACGGTAGCAGCGAGACCGACAACGGTAGCAGCGAGACCGACAACGGTAGCAACGAGACCGACAACGGTGGCAGTGAAACCGATAACGGTAGCAACGAAACCGATAACGGCAACATCGGAACCGACAACAGCAGCAACGAAAGCAGCAATGTTGGTGACGAGCTGGACGAGGCTCCAAAAACCGGAGACAACAGTGTTTCGCCAATGTGGTATATGGTTCTGGCGCTGATGTCTTTGGTGACAATCGGACTCTGTCTACTCGGTAATAAGAAGAAGACGCACATGTAGTAGATTGGAAAGGCGGTAAGAAAGCAATGAGCAAAACAAAAAAAATGCTTATCGCCGTTTCCTCCCTTTTGTTGGTGTTTTCTCTCGTCAGTATGACAAGAATTTTTTTGCGTGATTTTACGGAGCAACAGAAAATTGAAGAGCTGACAGAGGTTTGGGAGGAAGGATCAAACCAAAAAGGAGGGGATGCAATCCCCTCCTTTTTGTCCAATAAGGCGAATAAGCAGGCCATGCTTCCCGAATTCCGGAATCTTTACCAGAGGAACTCGGACATTGTGGGCTGGCTGAAAATGGAAGGTACCCGGATTGAGTATCCGGTCATGCAGAATCCAAAGGATGCGGAGTATTATCTCAATCATGATTATGATAAAAGGGAAAATGCAGGCGGGCTTCCTTTTTTGGATAAGGATAGTCAGGCTGACACTTCGAACATTTTGCTGATTCATGGACACCACATGAAAAGCGGCTGGATGTTCAAAGACTTGATGAAATATAAGAACGAGAGCTTTTATAAGGAGCATGCCACGTTCCAATTCAGCACACTTTACGAGAGAGAAGAGTATGAGATTGTTGCCGTTATTCTGTCAGAGGTCTATCGTAAATCGGATGACGTTTTTAAATACTATCAGATTGGGGATATCAATACGCCCGCCGAGTTCGATTCCTATGTACAGAATATGAAGAAGCTTGCTCTCTATGATACAGGTGTAACAGCCCAGTATGGCGATAAGCTTGTTGTGCTGTCTACGTGCGAGTACTCGACTGAAAATGGAAGGCTGGCCGTGGTCGCGCGAAAGCGTTGAGGTGATGCTGTTACAAGAAACGATACAGGAAATTATACAAGAATTAAAACAGGAAATGATTCTGCTTCATATCGCGTTCTCCCTTAGGAGGACGCGTTTTTTTGTCGCAAAACGTTGAGTCTACTTATACCTTATAGTAGCTTTTCACCTCTTATTCAATAGAACGATAATCGGACAAACGTACTTTTTGTTTCTTGTCCACTTCTATACCTCACTAAAAGCAATCCTATTGCATTTAATAAAACTATCAATAATAAAAGGAGGTTTTGAGAATGGGAAATAGAAGACCTGGAGCTGGCTATGACCTTGTTCAGATATTTAACTCCACTCCGTATAATGCAGTTGGGAGAGTAGAGTATGCATCCATCTTTTGTGCTGACGACAATTATAGTGTTCAGCGTGATGAGACTTGGAGAGCATCTGGCCGAGGGGCCTGCCTGTTGACTAGAATAACGGCAACGGTTAGAACGCCGAGTGGAAATGTTGAAGCCGAACCGTATACTTCTTCGGGTACTTCATACAGCCAGTTCGCTATTATACAAGTCGGGGTAAATAGATTCCAAGTGACACGCGTAATAAGTGCTACTAAACGCCGTAAGAAATGAAGGAAACCGATTATGATTCGGGGATAGCACCAAAATATAAAGAGGCGACCTGCCAAAGCTACAAGGTGGGTCACCTTTCTTTTTGCTTCAATGCTCCTTATACCATAATATTCTGCGATACATCGAGGAATCTTGTACATGCCGGAAAGGGCGCAGGTCTGGTTTATAATTGCCTTCAATGATCCAAATCCGACGCTTCCTGTCGATGCCTATATCGAACCCCACCTGTCTTAGCTTGGGATAATGCTCTCCCAGCCGTTTGGCAGCCAGTAGGGCAATTCGTTCCGCCTTAACAAGTAAGCTTCGGCCTCCAATATGAGCTAATTTTAATGCTTTTAGCACGGGGATGGTGCGGCTGGTCACATTCGTGACATAGTATCCTTGCTCTGCAACTTTTGCGTATGAGCCTGTCACGTTCCAGGGGGATGAAGGATTTTTCTGGCGTTGAACCATAATGCGGATATCGAAGGGTCGATCTTGAACCTGGGCAAGCTGCAAACGTCTTTGGACGATATATCCATGAACTTTGTTTTTGTTATGGAACAATTGAAGTAACTGATTCGTGTCTTTCATGGCAGTCACATGGTCCTCATGTTGAATACGTATAGATTTCGCACCGTTTCGATGTATGAACAGGATATCTCTTCCATAACGCCCGTCGCGAGGCTTCACAACGACGCTCTGATATTGGTTCAGCATCTTCGTAAAATTGTTCTTTTGAAACAGACGCGTTTTAGGCAGACGTTTGGCAAGAGAAGGGCCCTTACGGAGGATGCGGTACTGAGTCCATTTATCTCTTTTCATTACAATCGGAATCACAGCCTTTTTTCATTCGTTTACAGCCATTCTAAGGTAAAGTAACGGTTAGCATAAGCGGCCATTTGTCTATATTTATGATAATGCTCGTTCAACTCACGTATTCAACGAGGTTCGGCGTGGGACTCCGATCGTTTCTATTTTGTCCAATTTGCATGGTAGAATGGTGGGTATATGGATTTTTTATACATTTGATATAATAGAATGAATTCACCATGGAAGGGACTGAACTATGCGCAGAACTCAATATCTTGAACCTACCCTATCCAAAAACAATGGAGGTGAAAGTATTGATTACAGAATTACAGACAGAGCGTTTGCAACTGAGGAAAATGCAGGTATCAGATTCACCGGGTTTATTTAAAATCTGGTCTGATCCGGAGGTTACTCGATTTATGAATGTTCGTTGTTTCACGGCTGAAAATCAAGCAATAGAAATGATTCAGCTTCTGGATGATCTATCACAGGACAATAAGGCCATTCGTTTCTCCATCATACACAAAGAATCGAGCGAAGTTATAGGATCATGTGGGTATAATGCCTTCAACTTTGCAAATGGAACAGCGGAAATTGGTTATGACCTAGCCAAATCGTACTGGGGAAAAGGTTATGCTTCAGAGGCGGTTTCGAGTTTGGTCGAGTATGCTTTTTCATCATGGAAGCTGAAACGAATCGAAGCAAAGGTAGAACCTGAAAACCTGAATTCCATAAAGCTCTTGCAAAAGCTTGGTTTCACGTATGAAGGAATCCTTAGTCAAGATAAAGGCGCAGAAGAAGCAGCGAGTGATCTGTATTTATACTCAAAATCAACATCAACATCATAATAAACTAATCTATCAGCATTACGAAGTAGAATACACTGAGTATAGCTGTACGGGTTCGTAGACCGTACGGCTATTTTGCATTTTACGTAAAACAACAGAATTTTATATTAAGTCGTTAGTCAAATAAGATACAATGAGATGTAGATTAGGGCATCCAGGCGGGTGCCTTTAGGTTTACCCGCGCACAAGGTTATATCGTGTTGAAGATATTCGAAGATATTAAATTTGAATTGAAATGGTGGGTTCATGAAAGAATTATACAGTCAGGTAAACCGAAGAACATATTATATCTCCATGTTAACGATCATTGTGCTTATGGTGTGGGGACTTATCCTATCGACGTCCGAGTTAAAGGGCATTACGATAGGATATGGTATTCATTTTACGTGTGTAGCAATTATATCGGTGTGTTTGCTGATCTATCCGAAGTATGAGACCTATGTTTTCAGAAAGATCATCATTATGATGGGCTTCGTTTATTTCTATACTCTTTTCTTTTTGTACCCGGATACCTGGACCACCTATATTCTGATATGCCTCATTCCTTCCCTTGCCATTTTGTTTTTTGATATGAAATTGTTTTACTTCTCCATGGTTTTAAATGGAATACTGATCCTGATGACTTTCGTTTACATTACTCTAATTGACCAGGGACAGGTGTATACATACTTACATTACGATCTTGTAGGCAATTTAATCAATATCATAGCCAGCCAAGTGATGCTGTTTCTCATATTTCATTTATCCTTTAGTCGGATGAAAAAGCAGCAACTCTATTATGAGCAGGTACAACAAGCAGAGCGTTTGAAGATGATCGCTAATTTGACCGCTGCTGTGGCGCATGAAATTAGGAATCCGGTTACTGTTGTTCGAGGTTTTTTGCAGTTATATCAGCAAGATCCCGCTTTTGACGTTTGGGACAAGAACAAGTTTAAATTAATGATCGATGAACTGAATACGGTTGAACACATCACTTCTCAATTCCTAACCCTCTCCAAGCCCAACGGAGATCTGAAACCGGAGAGAGTCAATGTGAAGGATGTCCTTCATAGTGTTACAAGTCTGCTAAGTTCATATGCCATGCTATCGGATAATCATATTGATATAGATGTTGAGGAAGAATGTACGATTCTCATTAATACGATTGAGTTCAAGCAGCTGCTAATGAATTTAATCAAAAATGCAGTGGAAGCATCGGAGGCTGGCATGTCTGTCTCTGTCACGGCAAGGAGAAGTCGTCATTATATGGAGATAAGAATTATCGATCAAGGAAGCGGAATGTCAGAAGATGAGGTGAAGTCACTAGGCACTCCTTTTTATTCGTTAAAAAGTAATGGGACAGGGCTCGGATTAATGATTTGCTTTAATATTGTCAAAAAATATGGCGGAGAAATTCATTATCATAGTTTGAAAGGACATGGAACCACGGTTACTGTTCGCTTCTTAGCTGTAAATGACAACTGAAAGTGTAGAAGCGTATTTTCGCTAAATAGCAGGTTCTCGATAATGGGAAAAATTAATGACAAATCTGGCGTAAAAAGGTTTGGTGGATGTAGGCGATGTCTTGTAACAGAGGGGACAGCACCTGCTTTTATTAACATCGTATTGCGCCCCTTTTTTCCTCTCTAGGTCTTCTTGAGATCATAGTAATTTTATAGATTTTTCTTGATTGACTAACATATCTCGAGTGAGTAGAATAAAAACACAAATCAAGGATGAAATGTGATTCTTGAATGTGAAATCGGCATTATAGTTGTCTGCGGCGTGACCAATTGTGAATCAGACAAGCTTAGGTAGTGTACTTGATAGGAGTATATGTCAGATGTATTTGTGGATGATAGTGCTGGCAGTACTGAGGAGGATTGTAACTAATACATAAAGTAAATTGAGAGATGTATACATCAGCAGAAAAAGGATTAATTATTTAAAAACTAAATCATTTAAGGGGAACAGATGAAAAAGAATTTTAAAGCAAAGTCCTTATCAATCCTATCTACAGTCGCTATCCTTAGCACCATGGTACCACATGCCTCCGCTTCGGTAACTTTGAGCGATATTTCAAGCAGCTACGCCAAGGAAGAGATTAATGAACTTGTCCAAAAAGGGATTATTTATGGCACTGGTGATGGAAAATTTAATCCAATGAGTAATATAAAGCGACAGGACTTCGCAATCGTACTGGTAAGAGCATTGAATCTGGATACCGACAACCCTCCACAATCACCTTCTTTTAAAGATGTTCCTCAAAACAACTATGCATTCTCTGCTGTAGAGGCCGCTGTCAAAGCTGGTCTAATTAAAGGTATGGGTAATGGAGTTTTTGGTATCAATCAAAATCTTACCCGTGAGCAAATGGCTGTCATCTTTGTGAATGCACTAGGAGTTAATAGTGCAGGAAAGGGTCAAAACCTAGCGTTTTCGGATGTTAATTCAATTTCTGACTGGGCTAAAGATGCAGTTGGTGCTGCTGTCGAATTGGAACTAATGAAGGGGAATCCGGATGGTACGTTTAAACCTTCTAATCAAGCAAGTCGTCAGGAAGTAGCTCTGGTCGCATATAAGTTTCTAAACGAAAAGACTAAGATTGATGAACAAAAGCCGTCTGTGACACCCCCGCCTACTCCAATACCGCAAACACCAACTCCAATACCAGTCCCAATACCGAGTCCAACACCTTCTACTGGTGGTGGTACACCTTCGACAGGTACAGGAGGGGATTCCTCAAGTAATGGAGATTTGGAAATCGCCAATCTGGTAAAAGCGGCAATCGCAGCCTTGCCAGCTAAAGGTGATGTGATGCTGACCGACAAAGCAGCGGTGGAAGAAGTGCGCACAAAGTATGAGGCACTCACTGCGACTCAAAAAGCGCTGGTAGGAGATATCACGCGATTGATAGAAGCGGAAGCAGCGATTGTGGAATTGGAAGCTCAAGCCGCAGCGGATCTGGAAGCCGCCAACCTAGTGAAAGAAGCAATTGAAGGCTTGCCTGTAAAAGAGGACGTAGAGCTTGCTGACAAAGCAGCGGTGGAAGAAGTGCGCACAAAGTATGAGGCACTCACTGCGACTCAAAAAGCGCTGGTAGGAGATATCACGCGATTGATAGAAGCGGAAGCAGCGATTGTGGAATTGGAAGCTCAAGCCGCAGCGGATCTGGAAGCCGCCAACCTAGTGAAAGAAGCAATTGAAGGCTTGCCTGTAAAAGAGGACGTAGAGCTTGCTGACAAAGCAGCGGTGGAAGAAGTGCGCACAAAGTATGAGTCACTCACTGCAACTCAAAAAGCACTGGTAGGAGATATCACGCGATTGACAGAAGCGGAAGCAGCGATTGCTGAACTGGAAGCTCAAGCCGCAGCGGATCTGGAAGCCGCCAACCTAGTGAAAGAAACAATTGAAGGCTTGCCTGTAAAAGAGGACGTAGAGCTTGCTGACAAAGCAGCGGTGGAAGAAGTGCGCACAAAGTATGAGGCACTCACTGCAACTCAAAAAGCACTGGTAGGAGATATCACGCGATTGACAGAAGCGGAAGCAGTGATTGTGGAACTGGAAGCTCAAGCCGCAGCGGATCTGGAAGCCGCCAACCTAGTGAAAGAAACAATTGAAGGCTTGCCTGTAAAAGAGGACGTAGAGCTTGCTGACAAAGCAGCGGTGGAAGAAGTGCGCACAAAGTATGAGGCACTCACTGCAACTCAAAAAGCACTGGTAGGAGATATCACGCGATTGACAGAAGCGGAAGCAGTGATTGTGGAACTGGAAGCTCAAGCCGCAGCGGATCTGGAAGCCGCCAACCTAGTGAAAGAAACAATTGAAGGCTTGCCTGTAAAAGAGGACGTAGAGCTTGCTGACAAAGCAGCGGTGGAAGAAGTGCGCACAAAGTATGAGGCACTCACTGCAACTCAAAAAGCACTGGTAGGAGATATCACGCGATTGACAGAAGCGGAAGCAGCAATTGCTGAACTGGAAGCTCAAGCCGCAGCGGATCTGGAAGCCGCCAACCTAGTGAAAGAAGCTATTGAAGGCTTGCCTGTAAAAGAGGACGTAGAGCTTGCTGACAAAGCAGCGGTGGAAGAAGTGCGCACAAAGTATGAGTCACTCACTGCAACTCAAAAAGCACTGGTAGGGGATATCACACGATTGACAGAAGCGGAAGCAGCAATTGCTGGACTGGAAGCTCAAGCGGCAGCAGATCTGGAAGCCGCCAACCGGGTGAAAGCTAAAATTGCAGATTTACCTGAAAAAAGTGAGATAACACTAGCCAATAAAACGGTCGTGGTTGAAGCACGCTCGGCTTATGAAGCGTTAACTACGACTCAAAAGACGTTGGTAGGAGATATCACGCGATTGACGGAAGCGGAAGCAGCAATTGTTGATTGGCAAGTAATTGCACTAGCTGTAGAGAATTTGCGAGTGACGTATAACGGTGTTGATGTTTCAGTCTTATTGCCAAACGATCAGGATGGAGCTAATGTTACTTGGTCATTAAAAGATCCAACGCAGTCATCTATTATTGATGTTTTAAATGGTGACATTATCCGTGCCGGTTTAACAGCTGATACGAACATTGTGCTCGTAGCCACCATTATCTCAGGATCTAAGTCGACTAATAAGGAGTTTGTAATTACTGTTCAAGCTGAGGTTGCTGAACCTAAGTCTATCCTCAGTAAAGAAATTGCAAATTTCGATTTTACCAATGTCTATGCGACTTCAGCTAGGGAAGAAAGTAACAAAATTACCTCAACAAATTTCAAAACTAACCCTAAACACTTCACGATCAGTGATGGGAATATTACAATACCTGTTGACCTCACCTGGGATATTCCATTAAGTGGTTTCTCCACTGGACAGGTAGTTGGATCGGCAATCGATAGTTTCATTCAGGACTACTGCAATGCACATGGAATTAATTTAGGGGATCGGACAGTTTATGGATCCGGATTTGAAGACACATTCTTTATATCTACATTTAAGACTGGATCCGATGCTTCTATTACACTAGGTGGGAACGACTGGTCATTTTTCTTTCAAAATAATCATTGGACTGGAACAGATGGAACTCAGAACCGTACATTTATTGTTAGTGATGGTGTGAATCAGGTGACGATTGTTTTAAGTCAAAAATTTACCGACATGAGTAATCTGGTAACCTATCTAAATAATCAATTGCAGTCTAAATCAGTTTCTGTCACAGCTGAGCAAGTAAATGAGAGTCAATTTAAACTTGTATCCAACAGTTCTAATACCGATATAACTATTACCGGAAACGATAAAGAGCAGTTCTTTGATAATTAAGAATTTAAACAAGATATAGTAGTAATAAAGCGAGAACTTATAAGCAAAAAAGGCTGTCGATGAATTCGACGGCCTTTTTGTGCATTTGGAAAATCCTTGAGTGCCACCTATATCCAGTGGTTGAGGGAAGAATATCTATGAGTGAACGATAGGGTTTACACCAAATCGTCCCTTACTCCACCTCGATCTCCTTCACCGTCTCACCCTCAACCAGGACAGGCTGGTAATAGGTGTCGGTGGGAAGATCCTTCTTGCCTTGCAGTTTCTTAATGACCCAATCGGCAGCGTCACGGCCCATTTGCTCTTGGGGATGGGTTAGTGTGGTGAGTTTAATGTTGGCGTTCTTGGCAATATAGGAGTTGTCCTGTCCAATAATGGATAACTCATCCGGAATGGATATGTCCAGTCTTCGGCAGGCATGCACCACTTCCAGCCCCACCTCATCGTTGTAACATACGATGGCGGTCAGAGCTTCTCTGTTATCGTTCAGAAACGTTTCCAGATTAGCGGACAAATCCGGTTTCGAGGCTGTATCGAACGAAAGCACCTGCTCGGGATGGAACCGTAACTTGGCTTCGCCCAATGCTTTGATATACCCCTTCATCCGGTACTTTCCTTGCAAATCATCCATTTTCGCAATAAGCCCAATTTGGGTATGCCCATTGGCGATCAATTCCCGGGTGGCCAGATAGCTGGACTGTACGTCATCCAGACAGAAGAAGGGAACCTCCAGCTCTTCGTAAAAGGCATTGATCATCGTAAACGGTACATCCTGCTCCTTAAATGACAGGTAGTACGCAATGTTGGGATTGTACAGATTGCTCTTGGTCGGCTCCACAATCAGGCCATCGACCCCGTAGGAGAGCATCATCTCCAGCGCTTTTTTCTCTTGGGCGACATCATTATTGGTGCTGGCTAAGAGCAGTGAATAATTATCCTCATTCAGTCGGCTTTCAATGCCGCGAATGATCGAGGGGAAGATGTAATCAGAGATGTACGTCGTGATGACACCAATCGTTTTCTTCATCGTTGTTCCGCCGGATCTGGAGCGGTATTGGTTGCTGACATAGGTGCCAGATCCCTTCTCGCTTCTCAAAAAACCTTCGTTCGACAGCTCCAAAATGGCCTTCCGTACCGTCTGGCGGCTCACATTGTAGCTCTCCTGCAGAGCAGACTCTGTCGGGATCTGTTCGCCCACGTTATATGTCCCCGAAAGGATATGGCTCTTTATATCATCAATAATGACTTGATATTTTGGCTTCACGCAATCCACTTCTTTCATCATTACTCATCTATAGAAACGTTATGGTTCAAATAGTTGTACGTACATATTTTAACATGATTCTAGTCTAATGAAAATAAAACGGCATATTTCTCGAAATAAACCGTACAATTCTGGTTTAATTACATGAAACTGTACACTACAGCATATCCTTAAGCAAGCAGGAAAAGACATGCTAAACACTAATTTTATGATCTTTGTAAGTATAAATATTATATATTATTGACAGATGTACGTACAAAAATTATACTAAGGCTGTCAGAAAAGGAAAGCGCCTTCTTAAATAAGGTTTGCTGCTGTTCATTCACCAGAAGTGATCGCAACAGTAGTAGACATTTTATACGAATTCATAAATTCATCTTATGCCGTTGCAGCTTTGGCTCTTTAACGTAATTACCAGCCTTGGGATGTAAAACGGCGATCTAGAGAGGGGACAACCATGGTTATGAGTCATGAGGAGACGAGAGAGGCGATTGCGAAGGGAGCCACTTCACTCGGCATCGAATTCGGATCGACGCGGATCAAGGCCGTATTGATTAACGAACGTTTCGACACCATCGCATCGGGAAGTTATGAGTGGGAGAATCTCTTGAAAGACGGATATTGGACGTACAACCAAGAGGATATTATTGCAGGCATGCAAACCGCGTATCGCGAGATGAAGCAGGATGTGGAACAGAAGTACGGCATCACGCTGCAAACCATCGGCTCCATTGGGTTCTCCGCCATGATGCACGGATATGTTGCACTGGATCGTACGGGTGAACTGCTGGTACCGTTCCGGACGTGGCGTAATGCGACGACCGGAGTGGCAGCGAAGGAGTTAACAAATCTCCTTCAGTTCAACATCCCGGAACGCTGGAGCATCGCACACTTGTACCAGGCCATATTGAATGAGGAGGAGCATCTGCCTCGTATCGATAACCTGACCACACTGGCTGGATACATCCACTGGTTGTTAACCGGCAATAAAGCGATTGGAATTGGTGATGCTTCAGGCATTTTCCCAATCGATGAGTCCACACATAATTATCATCCAACCATGATCAAGCAGTTCGATGAACTGATCGCAGGCCAAGGTTATCCTTGGACATTGGAAGAGCTTCTTCCCAAGGTATATCTCGCGGGCGAGGATGCAGGTACGTTAACGGACGCCGGAGCCAAGCTGCTTGACCCTGCAGGAGACTTGCAAGCAGGCATTCCGCTATGTCCACCGGAAGGTGATGCCGGAACAGGCATGGTCGCGACGAACAGCGTAAGAAAACGTACGGGCAATATCTCTGTCGGCACATCTGTCTTTGCCATGATCGTCCTGGAAAATGAACTGTCCAAAGTGTACCCAGAGATCGATATGGTCACAACGCCGGACGGCAGCCCGGTGGGTATGGTACATGCTAATAACTGTTCCAGCGACATCAATGCATGGATCGGATTGTTCCGTGAATTTTCTGAGGCCATGGGATACGAGGTCGATAGCGGCAAGCTCTTCAGCGTCTTGTTTAACAAGGCACTTGAAGCAGACCCGGATGGTGGCGGCCTGCTGAGCTACGGATACTATTCCGGCGAAAATATTACGGGGATCGACAAGGGCCGTCCGTTGTTCGTTCGTTCACCTGAAAGCCGGTTTAATCTGGCCAACTTCATGCGTACCCATCTGTTCACAGCCTTTGGTGCACTGAAGATCGGGATGGATATTTTGACGGAAAAAGAACACGTAGCTATCGACAGCATCTTGGCTCATGGTGGATTGTTCAAAACGCCAGTCGTTGGACAGCGGATCGTTGCAGCCGCGATGAATGTGCCTGTATCCGTTATGTCCACGGCGGGGGAAGGCGGGGCATGGGGTATGGCGCTTCTCGCTTCGTACATGATCAATAAGGGTGAGCAGGAGAGTCTGGATGTGTTCCTGGAGCAGAAGGTATTCAGCGATGTCGCTGGAGAGGAAGTAGCACCGGACCCATCGGATGTTAAAGGGTTTGAATCATTTATCGAACGCTACCGGAAGGGTCTGGCCATTGAGCAGGCGGCTGTTGATCATCTGGTAGAGAACGGGAGGGACTAAGATGTTAGAGCAACTGAAACAAGAGGTTTATGAGGCGAACCTGGAGCTGCCGAAGCATGGACTTGTGAAGTTCACTTGGGGCAACGTCAGCGCCATTGATCGGGATAGCGGATTGTTCGTAATCAAACCGAGCGGCGTCAGCTACGATGCCATGAAGCCAAGCGACATGGTCGTTGTCGATCTGGATGGCAACGTGGTCGAGGGCGAGATGAGACCATCCTCGGATACAGCAACCCATGCTGTTTTATATAAGCATTACTCCGAAATTGGCGGGATTGTGCATACGCACTCCACATGGGCGACCATCTGGGCCCAAGCTGGACTGGATGTACCTGTTATGGGAACAACGCATGCAGATACGTTCTATGGTGCGGTACCTTGTGCGCGTTTCCTGAACCAGAACGAGGTTGATCGTGGGTACGAAGCGGAGACAGGACGCGTCATTATTGAAACGTTTGAAGAGCGCGGGATTGATGTTATGGCAGTTCCGGCCGTGCTGCTTCATGGTCATGCACCGTTTACCTGGGGGAAAGATGCCAAGGCGGCTGTGGTGAACAGTGTTGTGCTGGAGGAAGTATGCAAAATGAACCTGTATGCGCGGCAACTAAACAACTTCGCCAAAGAACTGCCGCAAGGCATTTTGGATAAACACTATCTGCGGAAACACGGGAAAGACGCGTATTACGGACAGAAGTAATGTGGTTATGTAGCGATCGGTTGATCATAATTCAAGCGAATAAGTTGTTTGTTACTACTACCAAAGAAGTTGTATCAAACTTTTACACGATAACGGAGAGTGCAGAACCAATCTGAAGAAGCGAAGCTAAAAGCTTTCTGCAAGAAAGCTACTTCGGAAGGATATACCTCGCGTTTATCACAGGATTTTCCCTTAAAAAAGGGAATAAAAAAATCCGGGGATAACCAGCGATCGGAAGATGGTACTGCAATCGGAGTGGTAAGTGCAACCCATTTGTTCAACTATAAAAATGAAATGAGGATGATTACATGTCAGCAACAGCAGCAAAAGAATTTTGGTTTGTCGTTGGTTCGCAGCATCTCTATGGTGAAGAAGCACTGGGCGAGGTCAAAGCCAATGCACAGAAGATTACGGATGCCCTGAATGCAAGCGGCGTTCTGCCATACCCACTCGTATTGCAGGATCTGGCGGTAAGCGCGGATAAAATCACGAGCATCATGAAGGAAGTCAACTACCGCGATGAAGTAGCCGGTGTTATTACTTGGATGCATACCTTCTCTCCAGCGAAAATGTGGATTCGTGGTACAAAATTGCTGCAGAAACCGCTGCTTCATCTGGCTACGCAATATAATGAGAGCATTCCTTGGGCCACCATCGATATGGACTTCATGAACCTGAACCAGGCAGCACACGGTGATCGTGAGTATGGTTTCATCAATGCGCGTCTGAGAAAACAAAACAAAATTGTCGTTGGATACTGGGAGCGCCCGGAAGTGCAGCAGCAGGTTGCCGATTGGATGGACGTGGCGGTTGCCTATAACGAAAGCTTCAACATCAAAGTGGCCCGTTTTGGCGACAACATGCGCAACGTAGGTGTAACTGAAGGGGATAAAGTGGAGGCACAAATCCAATTCGGTTGGACGGTCGACTACTTCGGCATCGGTGACCTTGTACAGGTTGTGAATGCAGTGACAGAGCAGGAAATCGATGACCTGATCGGCCAATACGCAGAGCTGTATGAATTCGATTATGGTACAAACAGCAAGGAAGCTTGGGAAGCCAGTGTACGTGTGCAAGCCAGTTATGAAATTGCAATCAAACGCTTCCTCGACGAGGGCGGATACACTGCATTCACCACCAACTTCGAAGATCTGCATGGCATGAAGCAGCTTCCAGGTTTGGCTGTACAGCGCCTGATGGCCCAAGGATATGGATTTGCTGGTGAAGGTGACTGGAAAACAGCTGCACTTGATCGTTTGCTGAAAGTTATGAGCCACAACGAGAATACGGGCTTCATGGAAGATTACACCTATGAAATGGCTGCTGGACAGGAAGCTATCCTTCAATCTCACATGCTTGAAGTAGATCCTACACTCGCCAGCACCAAACCGAGAATCATTGTGTCTCCACTGGGTATTGGCGATCGCGAAGATCCAGCACGTCTGGTATTCGATGGCAAAGCAGGCGAAGGTGTTGTTGTATCCATGGCTGACTTCGGCACACATTACAAACTGCTGATCAATGAAGTGTCTGCTTTTGAGCCAACTGTACCAGCACCGAATCTGCCAGTGGCACGTGTATTATGGAACGTGAAGCCAAACTTCCAGGATGGGGTCAAAGCTTGGATTGAAAATGGCGGCGGTCACCACACCGTGGTTTCCTTGAACCTGACAACAGATCAGATCGTAACGTATGCGAAGCTGGTTAACCTGGAGTATGTCGTTATTAAATAAACATTAGATATTTTTATCGTGATTGGACTCATATCCATGATTGCCTGGCGGCCGAGGGATTCCCTCGGCCCTTTGTCATGCTGTAATGCGGTTGGCTGAGCAGTCACAGTCACAAACTGTAATGCAGTCTAATGAAGTGCGTACCCTTGCGCACCATAGAGTTTCTTTCATTTTGCTATAATAGCCCAAAGGAGGTTATCGATTCATTATGCATACACAACAAAGCTTGTTTGAGCAGCTCCACCAGCTTGGTATTGACGGACGAAGTACGCTGCTTGTTCACTCTTCCATGAAAAGTATGGGTGAGGTCGAAGGTGGGGCGGATACCGTACTGGATGTCTTTACAGACTATATGAAGGATGGACTGCTGGTGCTGCCAACCCATACCTGGTCCACCATTAATGCAAGTAATCCAATGTTCCACGTGGAATCATCACCATGCTGCGTCGGGATTCTACCTGAGCTATTTCGAAAACGGCCAGGCGTAGTACGTTCTTGGCACCCGACTCACTCGGTTGCAGCAATCGGTAAGGATGCAGTGGCATTCACGAAGGACGATCACCTATATGACACACCTTGCGCAAGGGGCTCGGCTTGGGGCAAGCTGCTGGATCGGAAAGCGACCATTCTCCTTGTTGGCGTGGACCTGAAACGAAACACGTTCATCCATGGCGTAGAGGAATGGGTGGACATTCCGGGGCGTTTAACAGATGAGCATGAGCAGCTCTACACTGTATTGCCAGATGGAACAGAGATTTCAGTACCCTCCCGCAGGCATTGCGGGTTGTCGTGGTCGGAGCATTTCTGGAAAGTGGATGAGGTGTTACAGCGCAAAGGCGCGATGCGCATAGGAAGGCTTGGGGGTGCTATTGTACGAGTATGTGATGCGGCCATGGTGGAGGCAGTTATCACAGAGATGCTGAGGGCGAATCCGGATCTATTCTCGGATAACCTGCCGCTGGCGAAGGAGTAGGAGTAGACATACCAGAGGACCGCTCGGCAACGGGCGGGAGAGGGTTCTTTTTTTCAATAGTTAAACGTTCAAAACACTTACAAATCAGCAAAATAGATGCATAAATAAAACAGTGCTTGGCTGTATTTCCAGTGTATAGGCTACTCTCCCATAGGGGTGTGTGATAAGATATGGTTAATTTAACCATAATTTTTTGTATAGCACTAGAAAGTATAGTTCTAATGTAGTATCACTTAGGTTTACGAAAACAGCCTAGCTCAATGATATCGTAGTAGTCGCAACCAAGAAGGAGAAGATTTGTGAGCCCATTGGTATGGTATGATCTCTTTTTATTCGTCCTGTTGTTTGGTGTATACGTTTATATTTTTGCTACCGCTAGAATCACGAACTTACATAAGGTTTACTTTCTATTTCATGGGTTGATGATGCTCTGGCCCTTCTGTCAGTTTGCGATCGTGTTGTCGGATAACCCGGGCTGGCAATTATTTTATGTGACCCTGTCTTTCGTCGCCGTTTCACTGCTTGGAAGTGGTTGGCTGCTGTTGACCATCTTCATTACCGGTTATTCGGATCGATTAGGGACAAAAAAAGTTATACTGCTGTTCGTACCAGCTGTTATTGCAGCCATAGGTGTGGTTATCAACCCGGCTCATTGGTTTGTAACCCCGCTGGAGGGTGGTTATGTCGAACGGGCCTATGGCCCATGGTTCTGGGTTGTCATGATTGTATTGGTGAGCTACTTTGTAGCTTCCCTCTTTATTTTGTTCGGGGCACTTCGCGCCTCCGATAAATCACCAACGATTAAAAAACAGGTGAAAATTACGCTGTGGGGCATATTCGTCTTAGCTGTTTTTGCAGCAATTGATGCCCTTCTGAATGTGGTTTTGCGAGCATGGATACCGTTCATCATTCCCGGACTGACGTCGCTGGGGATTTTTCTGTCGGATTTATTTTTTGTCTATGTCATCAAGCGGTACAACGTCTTCGATCTGGTTTCCATCGCCCATGAGGATGTGATTAATACGATTCCCTATGGTATCCTGGTTTTGGATGAGAATGAGACCATTATTGAAGCAAACAAGGCATCCAGGTCCTTCATGGATCTGCATGTTGGGGATTGTTTTGATATGGAGGCATTTCTGGGATCGGTTCGTGTAGAGGGCGACAGCGGGCTGTTTCTGGATCAGTATCGGCAAAGGGAAAATACGCTGTCTCAGATTGAGGTTATTGTGGAGGAGCGCGACATGGAGCGTCACTTTATCCTCCAAACCTCTCCAATCATTGATCATTATCAGATGCCTCTTGGTCATCTCCTAACGTTTCAGGATGTGTCGCAAGAGCGCTACTATGTAAAAGAAATGAATCGGCAGAATGAGATGCTTCAGGAACGCAATTATGCCCTGGATCGCATTCGGCAGGAGTTATCCGAGGCTAATCTCA
The DNA here is from genome assembly GCF_038005125.1 of Paenibacillus sp. FSL K6-2862. Lineage (NCBI taxonomy): Bacteria > Bacillati > Bacillota > Bacilli > Caryophanales > Paenibacillaceae > Paenibacillus > Paenibacillus sp. FSL K6-2862. The sequence continues at coordinate 6,522,595 of NZ_JBBOSN010000001.1, read as the reverse complement.
AACTGGAGGAGCTGGCGCTTACGGATAGTCTGACTCACTGCTACAATCGTCGTTATCTGACCCAGCAGCTGACGCATGAGGTCATTACGAATGTTCACTATAAGACACCGTTTTCACTTCTTCTCCTGGATATTGACTTCTTCAAGGCAATCAATGATCGCTATGGACATGTCATCGGGGATGAAGTGCTGTACCGTACAGCTCAGGCTGTGAAACAGTCCATCCGGGAGACCGATATTCTAACGCGCTATGGCGGGGAAGAGTTCATGATCTACCTTCCGCACACGGAACGCCAGTTAGCTCAAAAAATTGCGGAACGCGTGAGGCTGTCCGTGGAGTCCAACCTTATGGCGGTAGATCATGAGGTTGGGCAGGTGTCCATTACGATCAGCATTGGGATTCTATCGATTGAGGATTTTGAATGTGATGATGCACCGGATAATCCGGAAGGATATCTGACTCAACTGTTTGCCGCTGTAGACAAGGCACTATATCAGGCGAAGCAGAATGGGCGGAATCGGGTTGAGTTTGCGGAGCTAGAGCGGGGCGTTTCTTGATGAGGTGAGAATAACAAAACTTATATAATATGTCTTACAAATGGCACCAAGCCAAATTGGTGTCATTTGTTTTTTTTACCTTTAACTTGGGTATATGCATATAGGACCATAGGACTGATGAGAACAGGCTTTAATGCTATTAATTAGGTAAAATCAGGATTTTAGCCGGATGTATTGCGTTTGGAACTTCTGCTAACATAGGTTAATCCTATTTCAATGAGCGGAGATACATATGAGTACAATAAAAGTTACCCCTGAGCAACTACATCACGTATCCAATCAGGTAGATCAGGCCAGACAACAATTGGAGGGCATCCGGAGTGATCTGACCAGGCAGATTATGTTCATCCAAGCGATGTGGATGGGTGCAACGCAGGAACGTTTTTACTATGAGTTTGAGCGATCCAAGCCTATACTGGAGAAAGCACTAGAGAGTATGGTCAACACGTCCAAGGATCTGAAGGATATCGCTACCCGTTTTCAAGAAGCAGATGCGGAGCGGGTAAGTTTGGCAGGTGCAACTGGAGCTGTTGGTGCGATGGCGATGACGACAAGATTGACCGGTAATGGAAACCCGGAAGATAAGGGTTATCGGATGGCGTATAACTCAGCATTTGGAGTATGGCTTCCTGTGAATGAGAAAGGCGTTACGGATCAGGCGGCTCTCCAGGCTTATGAGAAGGATAAAGGGAATTTGGATGTAAAAGGCATGCAAGGCCCTATGAACATGGACCCGCCAGGGGAGGATATCTTCGCGCTCCAGATCAAGGCATTTGAGAATGGGATACATCCGTTTACAGGCGAGCCTGTTTCAGATAAATATGCTCAAACAATGGTTACGTCGCTTAAGCTTAGTCAGATTTTTATGGCCGTTTCGATGGTTAAAGGGAGTATGCCGGGTAGCAAAAGTCCATTCCGGTTGCCATCATCGAACCCAGCTGTGGCGAAGGTTAAGAATAATATTGGGGCTGTTAGAGATAATTCTGGAAACAACCATGGAGATAGCATAGAAGGAACAAAGAACAGTCAGGGTTTCACAGGATCAGGAATGAGGGATTACGACAAGGCAGCAGAAGCAGAGTACGAATCAATAAGACAATTGAAAATGAAAGATGTAGAAGATGTTGCAGCCAACACAGGATTGAGTACTGATGAGATTAGAACAATGAAAAAGCATCTATTTTTTGGTAAACATCAAGTACCTCAGCCTGGAGGTACAGAATATAAAATGGAACGTTTCATTGCTGATGACGAAATCGCTTATGCATGGAAAACTGCACAAAAGGGTGAGTTAACCATCGAGCAAAAAGCATGGTTCAAACAATTGGCTGAACATGAACTGGCTGAACGGAAATTTATGTCTCAGGGACAAAAGTATAGGACATTAGAATCTTGGAATCACGAAAAGGGCACATATGATGGCTTTCCACCGGGTGCTCATGAGAATGCTCCGAAACAACCTAATACTGCGTTTCCGGGCTACGAAGAATACTTCTTTAATAAAATGTTTAAATAAACGGGGGATTATATGGGACCATTATTGAATAAAGCTGTTGAACGTTTATCGTCCATTCCATTCGAGGATATGGGGAGTGAATCACGAGAGTCATCTCATGTTTTACTAAGAGAGTATTTTAGACGAACCAATCAATTTTTAAACGAGATGGGTGTTTCTATAGATCGATATCCCATATTCAGTTTCGCTAAAGCTCTCGGGGAATCAGTAAACGAAGAAGTGTATAAAGCTTGTCCTAAAGTTGATTTTATTCAAAATCCGTACATGAAGGCAATTTGTTACTGCTATTTAGAAATTTCCGAATTAGCAGATCGGGGAGTAAGTAGCGCAATAAAGTATGTTGATCTCTACGAGCCGATAATAAAGTTCTTGGAAAGGGGCGGTAGCTTCACAATAAGACAAGGTGAGTTGCTAGTAGGTAGTTCTGCCTATCCACTAACGTATTGGAGAGATTTAGACATTCCTATACAGGATATCAGCAATATTGCTTTAGAGCGTGTAGATACGAGGGATAATGGATAATTACTCGCATGGACTGCTCTGATCATCATGGATCATATCAGTCTTTTTCTTTAGATCCCAATTACTGGGTTAATTTAAGTGCCTAGATTTACAACGATAGAGCATAGGGTATTCTGTCTGCTTTAGACAGATATTATACTTAAACGAATTTAAGATGAAACACTATAAGCAATCTACTAGAAACCCGCTCTCATCCGAGAGTCGGGTTTCTTTTGCGTTTCAACATAATATATCTCTTGTCAAAACGTAATCATTACGATAAGATAATACTCATTGTTTAAATAATAATAATTACGATTAAGACAACAATTGATAGAGAGGGGCATTACCTTGAATAAAAAGACGCCGCTGCTGGTGCTGACCTCCCTGGTTCTGAGCGCCGGACTGCTGAGCGCCTGTGGATCGTCCGAAACGAGTCCCGCTGCGCAGCCTTCCACTGACAAAAACGTTCACTTCCTATATAACTTTTCCACAAACTCGCTTGACCCACATGTCGACTCCAGCTATGTTCCGCTACGTGCGGGCATCACGGAAACGCTGGTTCGTCTCGATGAAGAGAATCTGACCGTTGCACCATGGCTTGCTGAGAGCTGGGAAAGCAAAGACGGACAGCATTGGACGATTGATCTGCGAAATGATGTAACATTCCAGAACGGCAAGCCGATGACCGGTGAATCCGTTAAGGCATCGCTTGAGCGTGCATTGACCGAAAGTGCCGCCATTCAGAATGCACTTAAGATCGATACAATTGAAGCCGAGGGAGACAAACTTGAGATTACAACAACACAGCCTTTCCCGGAATTTGCATCCGAACTGGTTAACCCGAATACGGCCATTATTGACGTGAGCGAGCCGGACATCGTAAACAAGCCGATCGGCACCGGGCCGTTCAAGCTGACTTCATTTACCCCGGGCAGCAAGCTTGAACTGGATCGCTACGATGAATATTGGGATGGAGCTTCACCTCTCGACTCAGTAACGTTCTCTTTTAACGAGGATGCCAATGCTCGTACACTCGCACTTCAATCTGGACAAGTCGATGTCGTATACCGTCCGGAAGTAGAAAGTTTGGAATCCCTTAAAGCAATCGATGGCATGACTGTGGAGTCCACCTCCACGTTCCGCGTTCACCAGATGACGATGAACATGCAGCGTGATAGCATCAAGGACCTGAACGTGCGCCGTGCACTGGATGCATTAATTGACCGCCAGGGGATCGTTGATACTATCCTTCTTGGCTACGGTGAGTCGGCTATCGGGCCGTTCCTGCCGTCTCTGCCGTTCGCACCTACCTATGACGAGGCAGGATCACAATCAGGTGAAGAAGCTGCGGTTAATTACCTGAAGGAAGCCGGCTACACGCTGCAAAACGGCGTTATGACCAAAGATGGCAAACCACTGCAACTGACGCTGCTTACATACTCGGCTCGCGCAGACCTGCCGCTCATTGCCCAAGTTTTCCAGTCTGACGCCAAGAAGATTGGCATCGATGTGCAAATTCGTCAGATCGACACGCCGGAGGATTATATGGCGTCCAATCGTGATTGGGATATCGCAACCTATAGTAATCTGACCGCACCGCGAGGTGACGCGGGTTACTATCTGAATGCAACGTATCATCCAAAGGGTGCACTCAACTTCAGTGGATCAGAGGATCTGGAGCTGACGGCGATCATTGATGAGCTGAATCTAACAGTCGATCCAGAGAAGCGCGCAGAGCTTGCGGAAAAGGCCGCCAATTATGTGCACGACAACGTGCTGAATTCATTTGTCCTGCATCCGGGTACGATCGTTGCCTATAACGGTAAGAAGATCAAGAACTGGGTTACCACACGCAGTGAGTATTACATGATCACCAATAAGCTGGATGTGATGTAATGTTTCGCATTTTGCTTCGCAAGTTTCTTGAAGTTTTTATTTTTCTACTATTCATTATGTTCGTGAGCTTCCTCTTCATCCGTCTGGCTCCGGGGGATCCAGTGCTCACGATTCTAAACGTGGACGAACTATCTGTCAGTCAGGAACAGGTTGAGGCTATGCGTGAAGAAATGGGCTTCAATGATTCCCTGCCTGTTCAATTTGGCAATTGGCTGCTTGACTTCATCCGCCTGGATTTCGGCGTATCGTACTCGACAGGACAGCCGGTTATGCAGACGCTCATGCGGGCGCTTCCGGCTACAGCGGAACTTACGATCGGCGCTCTGCTGGTCATGCTAGCTGTGGCCATCCCACTAGGATCACTGTCAGCATTGCATCGTGGCAGCTGGATCGACCGGGGCAGCCGATTGTTGTCCATTGTCGGCGCGGCGGTGCCAAGCTTCTGGCTCGGACTGATTTTGATCGACCTGTTCGGCGTGCGCTTCGGCAGTCTGCCGACCATGGGGCGGGACGGATTCGCATCACTTATTTTGCCATCTCTGACGCTGGGACTTGCCATCTCCAGCGTTTATGTGCGTCTTCTGCGTTCCAGCCTGCTGGATTCACTGAGTCAGGAGTTCGTTCGGTCTGCTCGGGCGAGGGGGTTATCTGAAGGGCGCATCTTCTTCTTGCATGCCTTCCGTCACAGTCTGCCACCAGTCATCACTGTGTTTGGTGTCAGCCTAGGCAGCCTCATTGGTGGGGTTGTCGTCATTGAGGTGTTATTTGCGTATCCCGGCATTGGCAAGCTCGTCGTTGATGCCATCCGCCAGCGCGATTATCCATTGATTCAGGGTTATATTCTGATCATGGCGGTCGTTGTATTTTTCGTGAATACAGCAGTTGATCTATCCTATCGATATTTGAATCCGGAAATGAAACTCAAGGAAAGGGAGGCCCACCGATGAAAACGATGCTTCTGCGCCCACTGGCCGCTAAAAAATCGAAAAAACACAGTATACAGGCGATTATCGCCTTGCTATTTGTGCTGCTGATCATCGGGGCTTCCATATATGCCTTTGTTTATCTTAAGCATGACCCTACACTAACCGACCTTCGCGGAAGGCTGCAGGGTGCAAGTGCTCTCCATCCATTTGGTACCGACCATCTGGGTCGAGACGTACTGACAAGATTGCTGCTTGGAGGCGGCCAGACGCTCGGTTATAGCCTGCTGGCGCTTGGAGCTGCACTGCTTATTGGAATTCCGTTTGGCCTGATTGCGGGGTACAAGCGTGGTTGGATTGATAAGCTCTTTATGCGGATCGCTGATGGCTTCCTTGCCTTTCCTGACACGATTGTTGCTATCGTGCTGAGTGGGCTGCTTGGGGCGGGTATCGGTAATTTGGTGCTGGCGATTGTGATCGTCAAGTGGGTCAGCTATGCACGCCTTGTCCGCAGTACCGTCCTGTCCGAGTCGCAAAAGGACTACATTCGTATCGCACGGACCAACGGACTCTCAGATGCACGCATTATGACCAAGCACCTGCTTCCGCATATTGCCGGGCATGTGCTCGTACTGGCAAGTCTCGATCTGGGGAAGATCATCCTGCTCATTTCCTCGCTATCCTACATCGGACTTGGGGCTCAGCCACCAACTCCTGAATGGGGTGCGATGCTGAATGACTCCAGACCATACTTCCAGTCACGGCCAGAGCTTATGATCTATCCGGGTCTAGCGATCGTAGTGGTGGTACTGCTTGCGAATATGCTCGGCGACTATCTGAGAGACCGCTTTGACGTGAAAAAGGAGGTGCAGCCGTGATTCTTTCCATTGAGGAACTGAGCATCTTCAGCCGTGAGCGTACCATTGTCGACAGCGTCTCTCTCGCCGTTCGGGAAGGCGAATTCATGGCGCTGGTCGGGCAGAGCGGCAGTGGCAAAAGTCTTCTCTCACAGTCGGTTGGTCAACTGCTTCCGTCCAATCTGCACGCAGCGGGGCAAATCATGTTTGAAGGCAGCAACCTGCTCGAACGTAAACCGAAGGAGATGCGCGCCCTGCGGGGAAGCCGCATCTCATATATTTTTCAGGATTATCAAGGGGCGTTTACGCCGTTTCGAAGTATTGGCGGACATTTCGATGAATACCAGAAAATCCATGGAGAAAAGTCTTCTGCTGTCCGGCACAAACGATCCATCGAGGCGTTGGAGTCCGTTGGACTTGGCGCAGAGCTGCTTCGGCGCTATCCGTTCCAGTTGAGCGGTGGTCAGCTTCAGCGTGCTTCCATCGCGACATCGCTCATGCTATCGCCAAGGCTGCTGATTGCCGACGAGGCAACTACGGCACTCGACAGCGTCTCGGGACACCGCGTACTGGAGCTGCTGGCGCGTAAGCAGGCTGAGACTGGTTGCGCCATTCTTTTCATTACACATGACTGGCGTCATGTGCGCCGCTACGCCAATCGGCTAGCTGTTATGAAGGAAGGACGGATCGTCGAATCGGGCGGGAAACACCGTATTCTTGACCATCCTCAGCATGAGTATACACGTCAACTGATTGAAGCAGCTCCTGTCCTGAGCCGCTCGTTGAAATCGGGTCTAAAGGAGGCGGAAACGCAATGAAGACAACTGAAATGGATTACCCCAAGGAATCATTCCCGGTTGAGGCACCCGTCCAACAGGACAAGGGTCAATCCGAGTTGTCCGCCCAACGCGTGCTGGGCGTGGAACATCTCAGCCGGACCTATGCTGGCGCTGAGCGTCCAGCTGTAAACGGCGTCTCCTTCACCTTAAATCGAGGAGAGTGCCTCGGCCTGGTTGGTGAGAGCGGCTGTGGCAAGAGTACGCTCGCTCGCTGTCTGCTGCGGATAGAAGATGCTGATTCCGGCTCGATTATGCTGGGTCAAGAGGACATTGCACGGCTTAGCGGCCGACGCCTGCGTCCGCATCGCAGGAAGATCCAGATTGTATTTCAGAATCCGGCTGCGGCGCTGAATCCTAAGCTGAAGATCGCTGATTCACTGATCGATCCGTATGAACAGTTCGGGCGAGACCTTAAGCTGTCACACTTCGCCTATACATCGAAGGACGCCTACGTGAAGCAGCTGCTTGAAGCTGTTGAGCTTCCAAGTGAACTAGCGGGGCGTTATCCACATGAGCTAAGCGGGGGGCAGCGTCAGCGCGTAACGATTGCACGTGCCATTGGCATTGAACCGGACGTTATCGTTCTTGACGAACCGACAGCCAGCCTGGATGTGATATCACAGGGCGCTGTTCTGCAATTGCTAACCGACTTACGGATATCACTGGGACTTTCATACTTGTTCATCTCGCATGATCTGGCTGCCGTACACCGTATGAGTCAGCGTATCATCGTCATGCGAGAAGGACAAATCGTCGATCGATTTGGTGCAGATGCGCTATTCGCAGAGGAACGTCATCCGTATACGAAGGAACTCATTTCAATTTTCTGAGTAAATCCCAATACAGAGGGACTTAGACATACCCAAATTAAAAAGCCACTTTCAATGAATATTGAATGTGGCTTTTTGATGTTATTTTTGTTTGTCTGTGAGTCCGAACAGTTAATACTTTTGCCGTTTTAATTATTAACGTAAGATACCTATTAATAATTTGTGTCCCCCCTTTATTTCATGATTCCCGATAGTATGCATCCATATTTTTTGTTGACAATCTACTAAAACAAAGGTAGATTTGTGATATCGATAATCATTATCACTGTCACATTAAGTATAAATGCATAAATATACGAAAATATCATTCTCTAATTTTGCTATAGGTTGTTTGGGCAACGATATACATAGAGACTGAGTTTCAGGTGAGCAGATGCATGCCACAACAATTCGGGACATCAGCTTCATTCAATTGCCTAGGCCGATTGAAAACGTTCTCGAAGTAATTTATGGCCGTAGTTACAGTAACAGCAAGACAGGATAGTCATCATGATATCCAAATAATTTAATGGGGAAAAGGAAGGGTCTACACATGAAGGGGAAACAAAACATTTCATTAAAAGCACTAATCATCTCGATGATTATGATCTTGGCACTGGTGGGCTGCTCTACACAGCAATCTGATTCGACGACAGGTTCAACTCCAGCAGCGAACAGTTCGGCAAACACGGATGAATCAACGACAGAAACAGCGGTTACTCCAGATGAAAGTACACAATATCCAATTACCATCAAGCACGCTCTTGGTGAGACAGTGATTGAAAGCAAGCCTGAACGAGTGGTTACCGTTCAATGGGCCAACCATGATATTGCCCTTGCTCTTAACGTTGTTCCTGTTGGATTCTCAGCGGCAAACTTCGGTGTTCAGGATGATAGCGGGCTGCTTCCTTGGACCAAAGAGAAGCTGGACGAGCTTGGTGTAACAGATCCGAACGTGTTCCAGGATACAGATGGTCTTGATTTTGAAGCCATTTCGGATGCTAACCCTGATGTGATTCTCGCCGCGTACTCCGGTATTACACAAGAAGACTACGATACATTAAGTGAGATTGCTCCAGTTGTGGCTTATCCAACAGCTCCATGGGCAACGACGTGGCGTGAACAAGTAAGCCTTAACGCTAAAGGCATGGGCATGGAAGCGGAAGGTGAGCAGCTGATCAAAGATACCGAAGACATGATTAAAGAGAAACTGAGTGCTTATCCTCAGATTGCTGGCAAAAAAGTAGTGTGGGTGAACTTCTCTGCACAAGACACGTCCAAACTGCATATTTATACCCCAGTCGACTCTCGCGTTTCTTTCTTGGAAGAACTGGGATTGAGTAATCCCGAAAGTATCACCGAACTCATTAAGGATCCGAAAAGCTACTCATTGGAACTAAGTGCTGAGAATGCAGAGGCTCTTAACGATGCCGATCTGCTGATCGGATACGGCAATGATGAATTGTTAAAGGCCATTCAAGCCGATTCCTTGCTGGGTAAAATCCCTGCGATCGAGAGAGGCTCTGTTGCCTTCATCGATAGCGACACACCTCTGGTGGCTGCCGGAACACCTAACCCGCTTTCGATCGCGTATACCATTGATGATTACCTGAAATTAATCGGGGCAGCGATCGACAAGATCAATGAATAGTTCTTCGACTTCTCCAAACCATTCTTTAAAACTTCATATGCCTAAACATTTCAAGACGGTGCTGTTCCTTTGCATCGTCTTGCTCGGCGTTTGCGTGCTGGCATCACTCACACTGGGTTCCCGGCTTGTGAGATGGAATGAACTGATGGACGGTTTGTTTCACTCCAATGTGGACTCCTACGGGGCAAATATCGTCCGCAAACGAATATCCCGGACCGTGTTCAGTTTATTTTGCGGAGCTGCACTGGGCGTTTCCGGAGCATTGATGCAATCGGTAACGCGCAACCCGCTCGCAGACCCGAGTATTCTGGGTGTCAATACGGGGGCGACTCTATTTGTTGTTTTCGGCATTGCCTTTCTGGGCATAAACACGGCAGGCCAATATATCTGGCTGGCCTTGGTCGGTGCTGCGCTTACCGCTGTATTTGTATTTGCTGTCGGTTCCATGGGTCGGGGCGGCGCTACACCCATCAAACTGGTGCTAGCGGGAGCGGCCATAACGGCAGCCCTTTCCTCTCTGGTGACTGCCATCATGATTCCACGCGCTTACGTTATGGATCAATTCAGGTTCTGGCAAGTCGGCAGCGTCGGTTCAGGCAACTGGAGCGATATCGGTACGTTTGTGCCGTTTCTGGCCATGGGTATCATCATTGCTTTTATTACGGCTCCAGCACTGAATGCATTGGCACTGGGTGATGACGTGGCAACTGGGCTGGGTGTTCGAACCGGAGTGCTCAGGCTGATCGCAGCACTTGCGGCAGTTCTATTGTGTGGTGCAACAACGGCACTCGCCGGTCCCATTGGTTTTATCGGACTTTTGGCGACGCATGTGATTCGGCTTATACTCGGCTCTGATTTGCGTTTTGTTATTCCGATGTCGGCGATCTCAGGTGCGATTATCTTGACGATATCCGACGTACTTGGCAGGCTCATCGGCAGTCCGGGAGAGCTTGAGGTCGGTGTGGTTACAGCCTTCATTGGAGCTCCAATTCTCATCATTCTAGCGATCAAATCGAAAGTGCGTTCATTATGAGAAATAATACGATGGAATTGATTATATCGGGCAGACGTCAAAGACGACGTCGGTGGGTCGTTGTTACTGCATTACTTGCCATACTCGCGCTCGCTCTATGCTGTGCCATGCTTTTGCTGGGAAATACCATATACCCGCTTGGAGATGTCATCAGGGTCCTTTCCGGTGAGCAGATCAAGGGGGCAACGTTTGCAATCCATACCATACGTTTACCAAGGATGCTTGCAGGATTGTTTGCAGGATTCGCCTTCGGTATGGCGGGCTATATCTTTCAGACCATGCTGCGCAACCCCTTGGCGAATCCGAATGTCATCGGTATAACCTCCGGTTCAAGTGCGGCAGCTGTGTTTTGTATCACGGTCATTCATGCAAACGGAGCCGTTGTTTCTATTGCTTCAGTCATTGCGGGTCTAGCGACGGTAGTATTGATCTATGTATTATCCAAGGGAAGAACCTTCTCGATCAGAAGATTGATTCTTGTCGGAATAGGTATACAGGCCATGCTGGATGCGGTCATATCCTATCTTTTGCTGGTCAGTTCGCAGCAGGACATTCCAACTGCGCTTCGCTGGCTCAGCGGCAGTCTCAACGGCTCCAAGATGGACGAGCTTCCGCCTTTAATCATAGCAGTTCTGATCCTGTCGCCGTTTATTATTGTGCTAGGCAAACATCTTGGTTTACTGGAGCTTGGAGAACAATCGGCTACATCACTTGGCGTTGCTACGGATAAGACAAGAGTGGTACTCATCTTGTGTTCTGTAGGTATGATCGCTCTCGCGGCAGCCACTACCGGTCCGATCGCTTTTGTTTCTTTCCTTTCGGGACCTATCGCGAAGAGACTAGCTGGATCAGGCTTTTCAAACGCCATTCCGGCGGGGCTTGTTGGGGTTAATCTAGTCTTGGCTGCAGATCTCATCGGGCAATTTGCGTTCGAGGTCAGATATCCTGTCGGCATCATCACCGGCATTCTCGGAGCACCTTATCTGATCTACCTGCTCATCCGAATGAATCGAAAGGGAGAATTATAATGAAACCGACGCATGTGTTCCAAGCGGAAGACTTAGTGGCTGGCTATGACAATAAAACCGTTATTCATGGCGTAGACCTTGCGATTCCCAGCAATCAAATCAGTGTCATCATTGGAGCTAACGGTTGTGGGAAGTCTACGCTTCTAAAAACATTGGCCCGGCTGATCAAGCCGATATCGGGAAAAATTACGCTGGATGGGAAACCGATCAGCAAAATTCCACCCAAGCAGCTGGCCAGGGTGGTGGGACTGTTACCCCAATCCCCTATTGTCCCGGAAGGTATCTCTGTTGCCGATTTAGTGGGAAGAGGGCGATTTCCGCACCAGTCCTTGCTGAGCGGATGGACCAAGAAGGATTACGCAGCGGTTGCTGAAGCCATGGAGATTATGGACATTACCGAGTTTGCCAACCATAACATCGACGAGCTTTCAGGCGGTCAACGACAGCGGGTCTGGATTGCGATGGCTCTGGCGCAGGAGACGGATATTCTCTTTTTAGATGAACCAACAACCTTTTTGGATATTACCTATCAGGTCGAGATTCTCGATCTGCTCACCGACCTTAACCGGAAGCATGGAACAACCATTGTCATGGTGCTGCACGACATCAATCTGTCAGCCCGTTATGCGGATCATATCATTGCGCTGGTGGAAGGGAAGCTTGTCGCAGAGGGCGCTCCTTCTGACGTCATTACAAGCACCATGGTGAAAGACATATTCGGCCTGGACTGTACTGTGGTGGAAGATCCGTTGTCAGGCTCCCCCTTGGTCGTACCCCGGGGAAGATACCATGTACATGCTGGCGAGTAACATGCTATTCGGACGTTTAGGTCTAAGAGGACAAAGTAAAACAAAGCTTATTCCAGGAATTCACCTTCTGGAATAGGCTTTTTCCTTGCCGAGAGCCGGCAGATTCGAATTCTTTTTTCCTCATGAGGAGAAATACGAACTAGAAACCTGACCCAGAATGGCGTTATGGCTTGCCATGTTTTCTATTATCTTGAAAAAATAAATCTTTCACCCCTATAAGCGGGTTAGCGGTGAGGTTGAAACTGAAGTATACTAACAGGTAAACCAAGTAACTTAAAATTGCATATTTCAATCTAACCGTAATATTGATACACTATGACCAAGGTTTTATTTCGTTCAGAAGAGGTTTGGGCCAGTTCAAGAACGGGCTCGCTGCAAATGCCAAATCGATAACGCTTACATCCTTTTGGCAAATATAGGATATAAGGACGGTAGACATGAGCCAGGGACAAACGAGTACAGATGTTATCTTGATTGGTGCCGGAATTATGAGTGCAACATTGGGAACCTTGCTGAAGGAATTGGCACCAGATTGGAATATTAAGGTTTATGAAAAGCTCGCCAGTGCAGGAGAGGAAAGCTCCAACGAATGGAATAATGCCGGAACCGGCCACTCTGCACTTTGCGAATTGAACTATACCGTTGAACGACCGGACGGAACCGTAGATATCAGCAAAGCCATTAAGGTGAATGAGCATTTTCAAGTCTCCAGACAATTTTGGTCCTATCTCGTTAATAGCAATCTGATTCGTAATCCGCGGGACTTCATTATGCCGCTTCCCCATTTGAGTTATGTGCATGGAGAGAGCAATGTCCTGTTTTTGAAAAGACGTTTCGAAGCCTTATCAAACCATCCTCTATTTGAAGGTATGGAATTTTCGGACGACCCGGCAAAATTGCGGAAATGGATTCCGCTTATGATGAAAGGCCGCAAGGGGAAAGAACCGATCGCAGCCACCAAAATCGACTCCGGTACGGATGTTAACTTTGGTGCTTTAACGCGTATGCTGCTAGATCACTTGAAGAATCAAAACGTGGGCATCCACTACCAACATAGTGTGAAAAATATCAAACGCAAGCAAGATGGCGCTTGGGAATTAACAGTGAAGAATTTGACGAATGGTGCAGTAGAGCGCCATACAGCCAAGTTTGTCTTTATTGGTGCGGGTGGCGGAAGCCTGCATTTGCTGCAGAAATCCGGCATTCCGGAAGGCAAACATATTGGCGGATTCCCAGTTAGCGGACTCTTCATGGTGTGTAAAAATCCGGAGGTTGTGGAGCAGCATCACGCTAAAGTATATGGTAAAGCCTCGGTGGGCGCTCCGCCGATGTCGGTTCCGCATTTGGATACCCGATTTATTGATAACCAGAAGTCGTTGCTATTTGGCCCGTTTGCCGGCTTTTCACCCAAATTCCTGAAGACGGGTTCGAATGCCGACCTCATCACGTCAGTTAAAACACATAACCTTCTAACCATGCTTGCTGCAGGGGTCAAAGAAATCTCACTGACCAAATACCTGATTCAACAGCTTATGTTGTCCAAAGAGCAGCGCATGGAGGAACTGCGTGATTTTGTTCCAGGTGCCAAAAGCGAAGATTGGGATATGGTTCTGGCAGGTCAGCGCGTGCAGGTCATTAAGGATACGGTGCAAGGCGGCAAAGGTACACTTCAATTCGGTACAGAGGTCGTTACTGCTGCCGACGGCTCAATAGCCGCATTACTCGGCGCATCACCAGGGGCTTCCACTGCGGTGCAAGTCATGCTGGAGATTCTGCAGCGATGCTTCCCGCAGCATATGGATTCATGGGAGCCGAAGATTAAGGAAATGATTCCTTCATACGGCGAGTCCCTGGTGGAGAATCCGGATCTTCTTCGCAAGGTTCACACGACGACAGCCAAGGCACTTGGGCTGACGGATGAGAAGAAGGTTGCTTCGGTGTAAAAAGCAAAGGAGATAGAACGCCATTGCATCATATTTACTTTAATTATGACAATGGATAAGAATAAAGTATAAAAAGCCTTTGCTGACATTAACGTCGGCGAAGGCTTTTTGACGTACTATTTCGGATTAGTGCACGGCACTCGGAACGGAGCTACAGATAGATCCGTTTCGCTTCGTCCTCAAAGAACTGAGTTAGATTCGGGTACGCGGTTATATCGATGCGGTTCTGTTTCATTACCCGATCAATGAAAACTGTGTCCATGAAGATTTTATTGATGATCGTTCTGCACCACACAGGGGTGTCTTCGAAATAATCCACTAATGTATGAATCTCATCAAACCTGAAAAACAGGATATACGAGGTATAGTTCTGGAGCAGCGTCGTGAAACAGTGTTCCCGATAGGGAGTGGAACGAGCTTCAGTCAGAAAATCCTTTATGATCTCAAACAACGCGCTTTTATTTTCGTCATGCATTTGCAGCATCTGATCCACGTCATTGATGAGCCGCAGCATTGCTTCTAATCCTTCCTCCTCAGGCATGCTCAGCTTGGCAGATTTCCCTTCAATACACCGCAAAATCTCCAATGTAAGGTGTTTGCAGGCTTGGATGTCGTGTGGAGCAATGGCGATCTGCTCGCTGTACTGATTCATATTTGTACTATAGTGATCATGAAATGCTGTGAAATAACGCTCCAATGAAATATCAGTTTTGGTATGCACCAAGTTCTGGCCTTCAAATGAACACGCGTAGAGCGTTTCCTCGTTAACCGGATGCGCGTAGAGGTAGAAAAAGAAGAAAAAGTCTCTTAGCTGGTGCTTCTGTTCCTCATTTAAACGGGTGATCTCGCTCAAGTGAGACAGCTGCAAGAAGCTGTAGTTTTTCATGAAATCATTCATGGTGCTGTAAGCGTTGTGCGAGTTAATGGACAGCGCAGTGTTGAGGGTGAACAGAAGATAATACAGGACCTGCTCATCATATATATCCATCTGCTGAAAAAGCTCTCGGAGAACAGGCTTCCAGTCTGGCTCAGAAACATAATGGGGATCTCTCGGTTGTAAATCGTACATCCAATTTGTAAAGGTCTCATCCAGGTGATCTGTCAGAAACAGATCAGCACGGTCATCTTCATACAAGCCGTATTCGAACGGACTCGTCCGTACAGGCGGTAATGCGCGTTTGAATTTGATGTTCAGATACTCGTTATATATCGATTGAAGTTCCATCTATCCTAACCTCGATTCATGCGTAGTTCTATACTAAGTCTTACATAGTGGTATTCGACGCCAATTGGGTTGTTCCTATTCGTCCTTCCATCAAGCTAGCTGTATTGATTAGGGGTGATATTGGGAAATGATTGATGCAGTCGTAATACTTTCACCCTGTTGGGAGATCGTGGAATCTGAGATGATGGGTCTACCAAAGGTTCGGGTCACGAACTTCGGACCTCTGGCCCTCAGGCTATTGCGATCCTTCCTTCTAACTCAATTGGATGAATAGGGTCGCAGCTCTCCTGAAGGATTTCTAATCAAGAGAGGAGGCGTCCAGGCTATTATATTCCTTCCTTCTCAAGCTAACCTTTCACGTTATATAGGGATATAGCTCTCCTGGACTCTTTTATCATGAACCATAACACCATTTATTTAAGGCGAGCAAACAAACTGATTATTGAACATCAAGGGGAGGAACAACTGCCCAAGTCTTACCTGGCTACTGCCCTTAAAAATATTGAAACGCTGGGATACACGTTCTCGGATGAACTGATGCGATCCGTACGAGGATTATCCAAGGAACAGTTTGAAGCATTCGTTGTTCAGTTGGTAGTGGATCTAAGATTGATGGTCGGGGCACATGTGAAGTACAAACCGATGTATCCTGGATTTCCCATGCAGGTCATGCAGGAAGATGAAGCGGAGCTGTATCTCAATGCTATCCTTCACTACCTAACCCTGGTATATCCTGATCGTGAACTTGTTGATAGACAGCCTTTCTCTGCCAAGACAGATCTGAAAGTGATCCACTTGGGAAGTGAGGGAGGGTTCAGAACACTCATCCGCCAGCTGATTGAAGCAAAGGGCTCCATTTCGGAGACGGACAAAAATGACATCGATACAGTACTGGAACATGCGGAATCGGATGAAGTAGATGCGATACTGCCTGCTGAAATTCCATTCAAGGAGAATGTGGGCTTCGTAGTGGCTTCGCTGTTGAAACATGAAAAGGCAAGGTTGGAACGAATTGGCCCGTACTTCAAAACAGCCACAGACGTCCTGCGTCTGGCTGCTGCCTGGTCGAACGGTGATGTCAGTCTGGCTGCGCCTTCACGCTTCCGCAAGTTCAAACGTCGTGAGAGACGTCTATTGCTGGGTTTACTGGAGCAATGCGGACAGATCACTGAGGATATGCTCCGGTATAAGGATCGCTGGGTTCGTCTGGGGGAGATTCTGCATCCTTCCGAATATAAACTTCGGTATCCTCGCTGCGAAGAAGCTTTTGATATTCTGCGCAACAACAAGCCGTTTGCCACCTTTAATAGAAGCGTGGAGCTGGCGTTCCAGTATCACAACACCTGGAGCCTGATCGATCTGCTGTCACAGCGTCCGGGTGAGTTTGCCAGAAGGCTGGATCATCTGCTGCGAATCACCGAGGATGAGGCCTATGTATTGTTGGCATTTAGTGAGGTAACTGCACAGGTATCGACGCCGGTGCTGCTGCAGGTGAGACAACATTTTGCCCAGCGTAATGAACCACAGGATCTTCGTGTCTTTTTCCCAAAAGGCAACGTGGCAAAGGCATTTGGCGTTCCGAATCAGCTGCCAGAGCTGGATGAGGCGACGTGCCGGGAAGTTGTGCAATTGTGCGAGAAGGCACTGGTTGAACGGTTCGCAGCTCTTCCCCCACTGGGTAAGACGTATATCGATGAACAGCTCCATGACTATCTTGTGCCGTTTTCCCAACGTTCCGCGAGCAAGGCACTGCGTACCCTCGTGAGAGGGAGCCGGGTACCCATGGGCGAAGGAGATACAATTCGTTTCTTCAACTGGTGGAAGGAAGGCATGGTCAACGGGCAGGACACAGGACGTGTCGATATCGACCTGTCTGCGGTGATGTATGACGAGAACTGGAATTATGTTGAGCACATCTCCTATACGAATCTGCGTTCCACGAAGTACAAGGCTGTTCACAGCGGAGATATCGTATCGGCTCCGCAGGGTGCATGCGAGTTCATTGACCTGCATATTCCGTCAATCGTTAATTATGGCGGCCGATATGTTGTCGCTTCGTTGCTGTCGTTCACGAGTCATCCGTATTGCGATCTTCCGGAATGCTTCGCGGGGTGGATGATGCGCAAGAAGCCAGGGTCGGGCGAGATTTTTGAACCGTCTACGGTGGCTAACAAAATTGATATTACAGCCGATACACAGATTACGATTCCTGTCATACTTGATCTGGTGGATCGCACGGTGATCTGGACCGATCTTGCCCTAACCAGCCACCCACACTATTACAACAATGTAGAGGGCAATGAAAAGGGAATGGTCTTGATGGGCAAAGCCATGACAGGGTTGCGCAAGCCCGATCTGTACGATCTGTTTATGCTTCATGCAAAGGCCCGGGGCGAACTGGTAGATACGCTGAATCAGGCAGATACGATCTATTCGGTGGAGCAAGGGGTTACCCCGTATGACATCGAGCAGATTATGGCGGAGTACCTGGCTTGAGTATAACGAATGTGATTTGTGCAAAAAGAAGGGCAGCTCCGCTGCTCTTCTTTTTTTGTGAATGTAGACTCGGTATAGAGTTATGAAACAATAAGCTGATTACTCACTTATGCTTCAAATCATTTAACTATTTGGAAGGGAAATTTAAATTAAGCGCGTAGATCAGCTGCCATCAGAATTTGCCCTTCGGTTTTTTCTGTACATATTGCTTATAATGCTTTGCTGTTCGGATCTTCTTGCTTTGCGAGAGGAGTTCGTGATCACTGATGATCCACGTGTGGCCGGAGGAGTTTTTCCTGCGGATCGCGACAAAATTATGCCTGCCTCCCGAGTATACTTTGTAACCCTTCCGTTTACTTCTTATGCAAAACAGATCATCTTCACCGACGCTTCGATTCGGAAACTGGACATGGGTGAATACATGTCGTTTAAAGACAAGCGTAGCACCAGGGAGGAGGGTTACAGGGCGATGTTCATCCTGAGGAAAACGAAGGAGCAGATTCCTGGATCCTTTTAAATATAGATAATGTGCCCGCTTGCCAATGACATCGGCATCCGTTCTTTTGAAGGTTTGCAGGCTTTCCGTCAAATAGTAGGAAGCATAGTAGTCGTCGTCATCAAACTTGGCAATATAGCTGTATTTTGTTTTATTGATTGCGTAATTGAGACAAGCACCGAGAGAGGTACGTTCCGGCAGACGAAAAACGTATACGTTCCGAAGCTTTTTGGCTAAGCTTTGATAAGGAGCAAGAGGGATATTATCGTTGTTGACGATAACGATCATCTCTTTCTTGGAGTGCTTCTGTCGGCTGTAATTCTTAAATAGATTATCGATATAGTGCTGGCGTTTGGTGCAAGCAATGATAGACATGCCTTGTTTGGTCTTGACTATTCCCGGGCTGGCTCCCATTCGATCGCGCTCCTTATCTGTGAGGTTCAAAACTATCTTTCTATAAAATATGTACATGACAAGTAAGAGGAACGGCCTTGATATAAAATGGAGAATTCGCCGTCTATGCTGGTCGTCTGCGGATCAATAAATTGCTGCCTGCAGAATGGTGCAGGGAATGTCGGATGCCGAAAGAAAGGCTTTGTTATGCTTGGATCAATGGGGGAGGGAATGATGATGAATACACTGGCACGGCTGAATGAGGGATTGGCCTATATTGAGGAGAATCTGACGGAGACATTGAATATGAAAGAGGTCGCGCGAATTGCGTGCTGCTCGGAATACCATTTTACACGAATGTTTTCCTTTCTTAGCGGTATTACCTTATCCGAGTACATCCGTCGCCGGCGCTTGACGCTGGCAGCAATGGAGCTCAGCAGTCATGACAGCAAAGTCATCGATGTTGCGCTCAAATATGGATATACCTCACCGGACTCCTTCGCCAGGGCATTTCAGAGCATGCATGGGGTTACACCCTCGGAAGCGAGGAATCATGGTCCTTCGCTGAAGGCCTTCCCCCGGATGACATTTCAATTGACCATTCAAGGAGGAAGTGAAATGAACTATCGTATTGAAGAGAAAGAAGCCTTTCGGATTGTGGGAATCAGCAAAAGGGTGCCGATCGTGTTCAACGGGGTAAACCCCGACATTGCTGCGATGTATCAGCAGCTCACCCCGGAATTGATCGAGATTATCAAAAGGGTGTCGAATGTTCAGCCGCTGGGGATCATCAGTGCTTCTGCTCATTTTAGCGAAGAGCGGATGGAGGAGAAGGGCGAACTGGATCATTATATCGGTGCAGCCACCACCCAAGTGGCCCCCGAGGGTCTTGCATGCCTGGAAGTACCCGCATCGACATGGGCTGTGTTTACTGCAATTGGCCCCTTTCCGAGTGCGCTTCAGGATGTGTGGGGACGAATCTACGCCGAGTGGTTTCCTTCGTCCGATTATGAACTTAGCGAAGGACCGGAAATGCTGTGGAATGAGCACAAGGATGTCACCTTGCCACAGTACAGAAGCGAGATATGGATTCCGATCCGTAAGAGCTAAAGCAACGTTTAGTATTCCTAAGATGAAGCAGGAAAATAGGCCAGATACGTGGAAAGGGTAACCAACCTGTTTCATAAACATTGGAAGAATTACATTCATTCATTAGTATGACATCATACATGGGGGTGGTAACCATGGATCGCTTGAAAAACAGTGGATTTTATAAGCTTAAGTTTCTGGTAACACCAGAGGAATTCAAAGGAATTTTAGAGCTTTTTGAACAAAAGGAAGCTCAGTTTAGTCTTTCGAATGCTGCGAGAACTACCCATGATCTAAATCAGGTGCATGAGGCTTATACTGCTTATTATCAGTACTTTACAGGACAGGAAAAGCTCCATTACCACCCCCATTTTGTATACTCCATAACGATGAAGCTGGATGATAAGACCTCTGGTTTTTTTATAAAAAACGAAGGAATCAGCTTTCCTTATCGCGGAGCGTGGGCGGAGGACGAATTACCGAGCATTATGCTCTCACTGCCCAAAGGATTTCAATTGCATCTTGAAGATGAAAAAGGGAAGTATTACGTCTATGAAGATATTCGTGAACATCTCCCGTTAACGCATGCATTCTACGAGGAAGTGGGAAAGTATATCAAGAAACACACGAAGCTGCTGCGCTTTTCAGTAGGATCTTCAACGGATGATGTGCAGGAGCTGAAACCCTCTGTGCGGGTTAGTAGAGATGCAGCAGCCGACCTGGCAAACTCATGGATCTTCACAACCTATTCGCTCGTGCTGAATATGGCATGAGGCCAACTTGAATACTAGTCAGGAATGGCATCGCTGGAGAAGGCAATCTGATAAATGGTATAATTTTCAGCAAGGGATATCGAGCGAATGAACAGGGGGTACGAAGGATGAGAGAAGAGTTATTGGGGCAGCTGGAAGAGTGGCATGAACAGGATGAATTCGAAGAGATTGTGGATGCGATTACAGCCATTGATGTGGAAGAGCGCGACTATGAGCTGATCGGTCATTTGGGTAGAGCGCTGAACAACCTGGAGCGTTACGAAGAGGCAGTTGAACAATTTCTGACGGTTGCCGAAGAGGGTCAGGACGACCCCTTGTGGCATTATCGCATTGGTCTGGCATACTATTACCTGGAGCAATATGAGAATGCACGTGAGGCTTTTGAAACAGCAGACCGACTGGATCCGGGAGATGAAGATACACAGGAGTTTCTCGAATGGATTCGCAGTAAAACAGCCGAGGAGCCTGCTGAGGAGATAACTCAGGAGACAGCTCAGGAGACAGCTCAGGAGACGGCTCACTCCGTCCCGGCAATCTCCAGGGAGCAGCTCAGTGTTAGTGATCCAAATTCCACGGATTTCTGGGATGACAATGCCGAGGCTTTGCAGAACTGGGTTCTGCCTTCACCTACGGACGACCTGGTTGAGTCGGTAGAGGAGCGGCTCGTTTTCAAATTGCCTAGAGCCTATGTGGACATGATGAAAATACATAATGGTGGGATCCCTCGTTACAGGTATATTCCTGTCAGCGAGGCAGGGGCCGCAGAGAAGAGACTCATTGAGATTTCCGGAATGCTGGGCATCGGCCAGGAGAAGAAGCATTCCCTGTGCGGTGAAGAAGGCAGCAGATGGATCATTGAGCAAGGTGGCTATCCGGAGATTGGTGTGGTTCTATGTAAGTGCCCATCGGACGCTGAGATCATTATGCTGGATTACCGTGCATCGGATAATGCCGGTGAGCCTGAGGTTGTTCATGTGGATAAGGGAAACAACTATAAGATCACATGGATTGCTCCCGACTTTGATACCTTTGTCCGTAGTCTGGTCAATGAGGACAATCGCCGTCCTGACCTTTCTGATTCAATTTAAGTTAGTCTACCCAATACCCTGTCTGACTCTTTCATTCCAAATGAGAGCGTTGGACAGGGTGTTTTAATTCTCGCGATGACCAAAATAAGTTAAATGTATCCATGCCATTGCATATCGGGTAGACTGGTGCTATTATTTAGACATCTAATAGTTATATATCTAAATAATAATCATCTTAGAACCATTACAGGTTTCTTAAATATAAGGAGCGTGGTGAATATGGACAGAATGAAAGACAAGGTCGTGCTTGTTACCGGAGGAGCTTCTGGCATAGGCTTATCTGCTGCCAACTTGATGGCTGCGGAAGGTGCTAAAGTCGTCGTTGCCGATTTTAATGTCGATGGGGCTATAAAAGCTGCCAAAAACATTCAACTCCGAGGAGGCGATGCCGTAGGCATATTTGTCGATGCTGCAAAAGAAACTACGATTAAGGAAGCGGTTGAATTTACGGTACAGCGGTATGGTAAACTCACATGCTTGTTTAATAATGTGGGCTTGACCAACCTCAAGAAGGACTTGGACGTCGTTCATGTAGACCTGGATGAATGGGATCGACTGATGAATGTTAACCTCAAGAGTGTATTGCTGGGCAGCAGATTTGCCATTCCTCATATGATCCGTGCTGGCGGGGGTTCCATCATCAATACAGCATCGATGGCAGGTTTTACAGGTGATGCCGTTCGTGTGGCTTATGGAGCTTCCAAAGCAGGTGTTGTCAATCTTACCAAGTACATTGCAGCCCAATACGGGAAGCACAACATTCGTTGTAATGCTGTTGCACCCGGTCTGATTTTGACACCGGCAGCGGAGGATAACATGCCACCGGACGTGTTGAATATGTTTGCAAAATATAATGCACTGCCCTATCACGGAGAACCGGATGATATTGGACATACCGTCCTATTCCTGGCTTCCGATGAGTCCAAATTTATTACCGGCCAGACGATTCAGGTGGAAGGCGGGCATTATATCGCTAATCCAACGGTTCCTGATTTCGAGCAATATATGCAAAGCGTATAAGCCTTCATTGCTGGCTTTATTTCAATAAAAAAACATTCAAACAAAGTGAGGAGCAACTGACATGGGAAAATTGGAAGGTAAAGTAGCTATTATTACAGGCGGGGCTTCAGGCATTGGCGAGTGTATGGTGGATCTTTTTGCGCAGGAAGGTGCCATCGTGATTGCAGCGGATATTAATGAGGCGGCGCTGGAGACAGCTAGCCAGAAGCAGAATGTATATGGAATGAAATTAAACGTGGCATCAGATGAGAACTGGGAGGCACTGGCGAAGGTCGTCAACGAGCGATTTGGCAAAATAGACATCTTGGTCAACAATGCAGGTATCTCATCCGAAAAACCATTTGAGGAGATCAATGCACAGGACTGGGAGAAGATGCTTTCCATTAACGGATTTGGCCCGTTTGCGGGCATGAAGCATGTGACTCCATATATGGCCGCTCAGCAGAAAGGTTCCATCGTTAATATTTCTTCGTATACTGCAATGATTGGGCAGGGCTTCAATCACTACTCGGCGTCGAAGGGCGCGGTACGTGCGTTGTCCAAAGCAGCGGCTACGACATTCGGACGTCAGGGCATTCGTGTCAATGCTCTTTTCCCAGGGATTATCGAAACACCTATGACTCAATCCTTGAGCACGTCCAAAGAACTGCTCGGTCGGCTGATTCAGGCAACGCCTCTGCAGCGTCTGGGTCAAGCTATGGATATTGCCAAAGCGGCACTGTTCCTGGCTTCCGATGATTCCTCCTATATTACCGGCTCCGAGCTGGTTATTGATGGTGGATACTCCGCACAATAGTGTGTAGAATAATGACAGCTCTTAATTTTCATTAGGGGCTGTCTTTTTTATGAGGAGGCAGTTATGGAAGAGAAAACAATTTTTGAAATCATACACAATATGGATACCTTCACCAACAAGTTGATTATACAGTGGAACAAATCATTTAATGAGGACCTGGGCGTATCTCATGTGCTTGTGCTTTCCCATTTGAAGCAAAACGGAAAAAGTCGACCTTCGGATATTGCGAAAGTACTGGGGCTTACCCCGCCGACTCTCAGTTATTTATCGGACAAGCTCGTCGGAAAGAAACTGGCTGTCAGGGTCGTTGATGAATCCGATCGCCGCAATAGTTACCTGGATATCACCGAGGATGGCTCCGAAGTTCTTGGCAGAGCATCCATGGAGGGACAAAAGCTGCGCAGAGCTTTATTTGAAAAGTTAACTGCACAGGACCGGGAGAAGTTAGCGGAGATTTTTGAGAAGCTGAATCGCTAATGTTGTGTTGAGTTTTATATGTAAGAATTGAGTGAATGTTGACAGAGGGCAACTTTTTTTCTTATGATAAGTGGGACTGCACCATTATGCTCTGAAGGAGACTGAGCCGTGATTGAAACCAACACGTCAAGACGCAATGAATCTCTTTTGCAAGTGCTGAACGTGCAGCACAAGGTCACCACTGACAATATTGCCAATGCAGACACACCCAATTACAAAAAGAAATCGGTGGAGTTTGAAGAAGCACTGAGACGTATCGTTGAAAATGGTACAACCAGGGAGCTGGATATGCACCGGACACATCCGAAGCATCTGCCTGCCAAAGATCTCAATTCTTCCGTCGTTCCATACCGGATTGTGGAGAACAACGAAACAACGATGAACAACAACGGCAATAATGTGGACATTGATGCCGAGATGGCGAACCTGTCGGAGAACCAGCTCATGTATAACTACATGGTTGACCGGGTAAGCGGGCATTACAACAAAATGAAAAACATTCTGCAGAGCTTGAAATGAAGAATGTCCAGCGGCCCCGAGGGCTGCTTTTTTTATTGGCTGATAACGATGTGCCATGGTCTATAATTAAATTGCAACGTGAATTGTATTGTAGACTAGAAGGGAAAATGGCTGTAGAGGGAGGCAGGAGATATATGCAGGAACCGATCAAAGTATATAATACTGCGGTCGAAGCTTTACTTGAAGTGATCGGCGGCAAATGGAAGCCCGTTATTCTGTTCCATCTTACGTTTGGCAAAAAACGTAATGGCGAATTGATGAAGCTCATGCCTGCCATTGCCCAGAAAGTATTGACCCAGCAGCTTGGTGAACTTATGGAGGCGGGAATCATATCCCGTATTTCCCATCATCAAATTCCACCGAAGGTTGAATATGAGCTAACGGAATATGGGTGGAGTCTCAAGGAGATTCTCCATTCGATGTGCAGATGGGGAGATATCCATGTTGAGAAAGTATACGGTAATCGAGCGAAAATTCTGTTTAAGCCTCCCACCTCGGATAGTTAACCGGGGAGTACAAAACAAGCGGATTCCCGAGGTTTGGGAATCCGCTTGTTTTGCATTTAATATTCCGTTACGGAATGATCCTGCGCTCACGCAAATTCGCGAATATATCCATAAACATAGATTCGGTTTCAACAAAATCATGAAAGCCAAAGCGGCGGGCTTTGGAACCATCTGCGAAGAAATCATAATCCCATGAGAATACAAAGTCGCCGAAGGCCCAGGAAGAGACGTCATCATAGGAGGTTTCCATCAAGCCATATTTCTCAATCATGGATTTCCACAGACTTTCTTTGTCTGCCATCACCGTGGCGAGCGAGAGCGGCAGTGGAGGTGCCGTTTCCAGTTCAAAAAAGGCAGCAATTTTGGGCCAAAGTTCATTCCAGCGAAACAAATCGCCATTGGTAATATTAAACGCCTGATTGGCGCAGCGGGGGTCGGTTGCCGCCCAAACGGTAGCGCGAGCCAGCAGGGCAGCATCGGTCATTTCGAGCAGGGAGTGGTAAGCACCAGGCTTACCGGGGAAACGAAGTGGCAGCCCAAGTTCCTTGGAGATGGACGCATATACTCCAATAACCATGGCGAGATTCATTGGATTGCCGAGTGCAAAACCACATACAACAGACGGACGCAGGGCCGACCAGGTCCAGCCGCTTTCGGGCTGCCTTTTCTCAAGAAACTGCTGCTGATCCACATTGAATTCAGGTGGCATATGGTGTGCATCCGTTTCCCGTGCAGGTGTTTTAAACGGGCCCAGATGAGCACCGTATACCTTATAACCTTGCATTAGACTAATATGTTGGAGGTTGGGGGCGATGGGCTCAACGGCATTAACCACATTGACGAGCATTGCCAGGTTGGGTTGTACCAATTCGGACCATGTAGGACGATCCTGATAAGCAGCATAAAAAATGTGAGTGACCGTCGTCAATGGACTCAGCTTGGCCTGAGTATCGGCTTTATTCAATAAATCCACCGATATATAACGAAGTCTCGGAGAGTTTTGCCCTCCGCGGCGTGATACCCCAATGACATTCCATTCCGGAAGTGTCGTCAGATAATCAATAAGGTTACTTCCAATGACTCCGCCCGCACCAATAACGAGAGCAGTGTGGCGTGTAATAGGTTGATCGGGTTTCAATGGGCATGCTCCTTTCTTTTCCTGTACATTATTGTGAGCCAGCAAAAGAAAGGTGTGAAGTACGCACCTTGAAGTCATATACGCACTTGAAAGTAATATTTCGGCTGTTAGGCAGGTTCACGGGCTTTGGAAATGTAGTAAAAAACTCTCGGATGCTGCTATGCTGCATCGTTAATTTTCTAAAGATGAATGCGTATGTTACTATATACAGCATTAGAAGCCCGGACGGTATTCGCAAGCGC
Source organism: Paenibacillus sp. FSL K6-2862 (assembly GCF_038005125.1). Lineage (NCBI taxonomy): Bacteria > Bacillati > Bacillota > Bacilli > Caryophanales > Paenibacillaceae > Paenibacillus > Paenibacillus sp. FSL K6-2862. The sequence goes on along the minus strand of NZ_JBBOSN010000001.1, from coordinate 6,495,972 downwards.
TAATCGGGCATGTAGGAGAAAAATATGCGTAATTGGCTTAAAAATGAGAATGTACAAATGACGGCGGTTGCCCTGGCTACAGCCATTGGTGCGCAATTTAAGATCAATCCTTTTCAGGAAGACTATTTTCGAATTGGCTTGGGCGTAAGTATCCTATTGTTCCTGCTTATGATCATGCCGCATCTGTCTTATGTGAAGACGGGGATTCTGACGGGCATCGTGAGCTTTATCGTTCAATCCGTAGATTTACTGTACGATGTGAACTCGATGTCGGTCCTGGAAAGTTTGCATGACAACATCGGAGCGGGCATCTATTACATTGCCTTCTCTTATGGTCTTAGCAAGTTCAAGAGCAGGTTCCACGAGATCCAACCACTGCTCCTGGGTGGCTTAATTACATGTGTGGATTTTTCCTCCAATCTCATTGAGCTTTTCATTCGCGGTGTATTGAATGGGACCAGCATCTTCGATATGAGAGAATGGCTGTATCTGCTCGTTGTGGGTGGGCTGCGAAGTTATTTCATCAGCGGTTTGTATAACAGTATCGCGGTAAGACAGATGAGGCTCATGCATGCCGAGCAGGAGAAGCGGATGGAGCAAATGCTCAATGTAAACTCCGGTCTCTACGGCGAGGTCTTTTATCTGAAAAAGGCCATGAAGACAATCGAAGACATAACGGCGGATAGCTACGACCTATATCGGGATCTAAGGGAACAAGAAATGAATCAATACAGTCAGCGGACACTGGGGATTGCTCAGCAGATCCATGAGGTGAAGAAAGACTCGCAGCGCATCCTGGCCGGACTGCTGAAACTATATGACAGTGAGAAGGCAGTCAACATGAGCCTGTCGGAGGTGCTGAATTTTGCCGTGAAGGGCAATCTTAAATACGCTGAGATGCTGGATAAAAGAATACAAATTCAAATGGAGCAGCAGTATGATTGTGAGTCGCCTTTTTACATTCCACTCTTAACGGTGATGAACAATCTGATCGCCAATGCTGTGGAAGTGATCGAGCTCGAAGGGACTATTCGGATACAGGTATATGAACAGGATGAGGATGTACATTTTGCAGTAATCGATTCTGGCAAAGGAATACCTGAAGCCAAGCGAAATATTATTTTCGAGCCTGGCTATACGACAAAATTCAATCAGGCAGGTATTGCCGCAACAGGAATTGGTCTGTCCCATGTTCGAGATATTGTCCAGTCCATGGAGGGACATATCACGGTGGAGTATGCAGAGCAAGGCGGGCAAGGAACTGCCTTTGATGTGTTGATTCCCAAAAGGAACCTGATTAAAGGTGCGGAACTCGAGAACACGATCCGTCCAGATCAAAATCTGTGATAAACAGAAAGATAGCGACTGTACCCTACTTAAGGGAGAGTCGCTATCTGGCGTGTTCGACTTTAATCCAAAATGACTTCTTTGGTGGGATGATCCAGAAATTCAAACATGGTCTTCACCTGCTCTGCTGTATTTCTTTCAAGCGAAAGCTCAGGCAGATCATGCCTGTCGAAGAACTGGACTGCACTGGTTTCCACACCGGATTCAGCTGTACCACCTGTAATCTCGCATTGAATAAACATTTTGTATACATGATAAGGTTCGGGTGGGTGGCTATGGAATTTCTTATCCAATACGGCCAATAGGCGCAGGGGCACTACATCGAAGCCGGATTCTTCCTTGATTTCCTTCACGGCTACTTCCGATGGAGAGAGACCGATGTCGCTCCAGCCCCCTGGCAATGCCCAGGCTCCATCGATTTTTTCCTGCACCAAAAGAATTTTGTTGTCTTTGAACACAACACCTCGAATATCGACTTTGGGCGTTGCATATCCGGAATCACTTGCGAAAGTGAGTGATATCTTCTCCTTGTTTACAGAAGTATAGTTAGCCAGGATATCCACACTAATCTTTCTCAATTCCTCGTAGCGTTCGATATCGTATACATCTTTGCCATAAGTTAAACCGGTCTGAGCAATAGCCTGAATCTGTTTAGCCCAATCGAGCCACTTCATGTCCATGGTACATCCCTCTTTCTTAGGCAAATCACGAGATATAATTTCTATAGGAAATAAATCCATTATAGCAGAGGAATTCCAGCGAATGATTACAAATAAGAAGCAAACCCAGAATGTCGGAAGACTGAAAATTTCCATTCCGATTGTGAAAAACACATTGCTTTTTACGAAGGATTTGCGAGATAGTATAGGGAAATGAGATATGGAAGGAGCACGTGAAATGGATATTATGATCGATCAACAGGGTAACTCCAAGGTGGCTATTATTGAGAGTGACGACATCGTCATCAGCGAAGTCCAAGATGCACTGGATCTGATGGCATCGATAAATTATCTGAACGAGGCATACAAGCTGATCATCGACAAATCCAACATTACGGAAGAATTCTTCGATCTGAAGACGAAGCTGGCTGGTGAGATTTTGCAAAAGTATGTTAACTACCAGGTGAAGCTTGCCATCATTGGTGATTTTGACGCCTACAGCAGCAAAAGTCTGAAGGATTTCATTTATGAGTGCAATAATGGCAAGCATGTATTCTTCGTAAAAACAAAAGAGGAAGCGCTTCATATCCTGCATGGCTTGGATTAGTTATTATTCGTAGAGGAGGAATACCGGGTGAAAGAGAGTGACAAGTTACAGGTGCATGTTCTGTCTGAGGTACAAAATCTGAAGGTACATGGCAGGACAACAGAGCAGCGGGCACCGCTGACGTTATTTTGGACAGGCAGTGCAATTGAACTTCGGGTCACAGGATCTGAGCTCTGGGTGGAAGTGGAGTCGGACTACGATATCCATGAACCGTGGATCAGTATCCTGATCAATGGAGTTCCTGTTAGCAGGCAGATGGTTACAGCAGGACGGTATTGGATCTGTATCTTCCGGGGCATGAGCGAAGGTACAGTGAAGAACGTACGCATCGTCAAGGATGTGCAAGCCATGAGCGCAGACCCGGGCTGCTTATTGCAGTTCTATGCCCTGAAGTCGGATGGTGCATTCCTGCCTGTGGAAGAGAAGCCGTTCAAAATTGAGTTTATTGGGGATAGCATCACATCAGGAGAAGGCGCAATAGGGGCCAGAGCGGAAGAAGACTGGATTCCAATGTGGTTCAGCGCGATACATAACTATACGTACATGACAGCAGAAGCAATGAACGCGGACTACAGGGTAGTTTCCCAGAGTGGTTGGGGTGTACTCACCAGCTGGGATAACAATCCGAACAATAACATTCCTGATTATTATGAACAAGTCTGTGGTCTGCTCACAGGTGAGAATAACCAGGCACTCGGAGCCGGGGACCCGTATGATTTTGAGTCCTGGCAGCCGGACGTGGTTGTGATCAACCTGGGAAGCAACGATGGAGGTGCCTTCCAGACACCAGAATGGAGAGATCCCGTAACTGGAAATGTACATAAGCAGCGTTTAAACGAAGACGGGAGCTATCATGAAGAGGACTTGAGCGCTTTTGAGAATGCGGTAGACCAGTTCCTGGGCAAACTCCGTAAGAATAATCCGAAGGCTCAGCTTGTCTGGGCCTATGGCATGCTTGGTTTTCCCATGATGCCAGCCATCTATCGTGCAGTAGATCGTTATACGAAGCGGACAGGCGACAGGGGGGTATCAGTCCTGCAGCTCCCGGATACAACGAAAGAGACGATTGGGGCTCGGACTCATCCGGGTGAGTTATCCCACCGGCGGGCAGCAGAGACGTTAACGGAATACCTGCAAGGAATTCTGGCTTAAAGAGGAATGCCGTACTAAGGGCTGGCCTGAATAAAACAAAGACCACACTTCTTTGGGGAAGCGTGGTCTTTTTCTCGTATTGGTTGGGTTAAATCTGAACCTGATAACGGATGGATATGATCTGACCGAGTGTCTGTGTTCCCATCATCTTCAGATTACTCGGTACAATTCCCTCGGGAAATAAGGGGATACCTTCTCCGAGAATTTTCGGAATGATGGCCACTTCAATTTCATGAAGCAGCCGTTTTTCCATAACAGCCTGAACCACCTGGCCGCCGCCAACGATCCATACATCGGCATCGGATGCCTGCTGTAAATGGGGAATCAGGCTCTCCACTTGCTCGGTTGTAAACTGCACATGTGGGGCGGGTGGCTGCTCCGAACGGGAGAGTACATATGTGGGTCGGTCTGCATAAGGGAAATCTTCGGATAGCTTAAGCACATCTTCGTACGTGGTCCGGCCCATGACCACCGTTCCAATCGTTTGATAAAATGCAGCATACCCGTTATCTCCACCGTCCCCTTCCACGTCAAACAGCCAATCTACCGAACCGTCCTTTCTTGCAATATAACCATCCAGACTCATCGCAATATACAGCACTACTTTATTGGACATTATAGATCGCTCCCTTCTGTTTCATATGATACACTCTAACTATGACAAATGTTGACGTAGTTAGGTGGTGGAATCATGAATGGTCGAAAACTAGCCATAATGAGACTGATGGATTCAAGAAAAAAGTTTACAGCTCGTGAACTGGCGGAACGATTCGGTGTATCCGTCCGTACCATTCAGCGTGACTTGGATGCGCTGCAGGAGATGGGGTTTCCATTGTACACGGAGGTCGGCGTGAATGGGGGTTACAGGGTTTTGCCTAATCGAATTCTGCCGCCCCTGCAGCTGACACAGAACGAGGCGCTCGGTCTGTTTCTGATGATCGAATATTTGCAGCAGGTCCCGGATTTTCCGTACGGATCCATGCGCGAGCATTTGGCCGAACAGTATTTCTCCAGTTTGCCGCAGGATGTGCAGGACCTGATTGTACGCATGAGAGAGCATGTGACATTTGTACAGCATCCGGGTGAGCACGCAGAGATGTTGACGACGGAAATCCTTCATGCTGCTGTAGATAAAAGAGAAATTGAATTTACGTATCATTCCCGAAAAGGAAGAAAAGAAACACAGGCCTATCCCATTGGCATCTACTATGAAAATGGATTTTGGTATATGCCTGCACGTCATAAGGAGCACGTGTTGTTATATCGCGTGGACCGCATGCAGCAATTGAGCGTGCTTGATTCCATAGATGAGTCCATTCCCAGTTTGCAAGCGTGGTTTAAATCCGACGACAACAGGGAAGGCGTGGAAGTGGTGCTGCAGTTCACCGAGTTTGGTACAAGGCTCGCACATTCGGATGTGCTGTTCCAGTCGATTCAAGGCCATGAATGGCGAGGGCTGGTTCCCCTGGAGGAATTCCCATTCACTGCACGGAAGCTGCTTGCCTACGGTCCTGAAGTTAAAGTGGTCTCGCCAGAACCATTGCAGCAGGCTGTTCGGGAGATGCTGGAGAAGAGTTGGAGCCAGTATTCTTAATGTGGAGGCGATGGAATGATGCTGATCAGGAGGATATCGCCGTGCGTCGATCGAATGGATTAACGTGCAGGAATCAAACAGCGCCTAACATATGGGTGCCGAATGGGGGGCTACCATGATTCAATTCATAAGAAGTTTCACGATCCGCTCTATGCAGAGTCCATGCGATGAACAACGGCGGTTGTTTGCATAGAGCCATGACTTTCCTTTCCGCCACATAGAACTCAGAAGTGTACGTCGTAGGACTCTGCTGCCTTAAAGACTAATTTTAAGGAGCGGAGCAGCATGAATTATATCAATGCAGATGCGATCTTGCCGGAAGAATTATTAAAAGAGATCCAGAGGCACATCCCAGGTGGGCTAGTTTACATTCCAAAACCCAAGGAAGCTCATAAAAGGTGGGGCGAAAAATCGGGCAGCAGGGCTGTTGTGAGAGAGCGTAATGAGCAGATCCGGCGCCTGTTCGCTGCAGGTTTAACCGTGCATGAGCTGACCGAACGTTTTTTCCTGTCCATCGATAGTATCAAGAAAATTGTGTATTCCAAGAAATAAAGATGAAGAGCCGCATTAGAGAAATCTAATGTGGTTTTTTTGTGTAAAGATCCGTTATTAAATGTTCGTTACACCTTCATATATAGTGAAAGAACATACAATGAAATTATCACCCTGTACAACGGGATTTGTAGATTGAATACGGAGGTTGTTTACGTATGAACATTGAAGTGATTTTAACGACTGAAGACCAAGCGTATATTATCAAAAATATGTATCCTCTATATCTGCATGACCTTTCCGGGCATTATGGGTTAGAGGCAGACCATACTCCGAATCAACATGGCATCTTTGAGAACAGCAATGATTATCGGACATTACAGGATCAATACGATGTCCAAAACATATGGTGGGAAAAACCGGGCTCCCTCTATCCGTTTCTGATCATGGCAGATGAGGTTCCAGCGGGTTTTGTCCTGGTGGCAACTTCGCCCTATTGCTCAAAAGATGTTGATTTTTTTGTACACGAGTTCTTTTTGATGCAGCCTTACAGAGGTAGAGGAATTGCAGAATATGCTGCATCGAATGTCTTCGACAAGTTTAAAGGGGACTGGGAATTATTCACGAATCCATCAGAGAAGAATAGGACAGGGCAGCAGTTCTGGCGTAAAACACTGTCCAATTACACCAAGGGAAAGTACGAAGAATTATACGGACAAACGACGGATGGTTATAAGTTGATCTTCAGATTTTCAAACCGTTGATGAAAAGGGACATAAAAAAGACCGCTTTCCTTATGGGGAAAACAGTCCTCAGCACCTACCCTTTATAAGCTGCCGATGAAATATTGATACTCGGAATTCACCTCAAAGCCAACACTGCGGTATAAACTCAGAGCACGCTCGTTTTCAGTAACAACGGACAAGCGAATATCCGTATTTTTCTGCTTCAGAAGCAGCTCAACGAGCAGGGTAAGAACTTGGCGGCCCAGCTTCTGGCCTTGATATGCAGGCAGGATACAGAAGTTATGAATAAATGCTGTTGTCTCATTAATGGAATTGATCCGAACCAGTCCAACAGGTAGTTCATCCCTCCAGGCAATGTAGGTTACCCGACTGGGTTCGTTCGTTTGCGTGAAATAATTGCGGGTCCAACCTTCTGAATCTCCAAAAGCCTGCGCTGAGCAGCTGACCATAAACTCAAAATCTTGCGGTTTAGCCACTGACAAGGTTAGCTCAACCTGTTCATTAGCTGGGAGGGACATGTTCATAAGCTGCATGGAGTACTCCGAACGATCATGAACAGCACCAAGTGACTGAGCGGTAAGAAGCCCGGGAGGCAAGCTCTGAGGTACACGATAGCTGAGCTGGGTAATTCCTTGCGGTTTCATGTCTTCAACTGCTCGCCCTAGTAAGCTGTGAAACACACCTTTGCGGCGATGGTGTGGATGTACAATGGCATTGATGTTTCCGGTTACCCCGTCTGAGGGGTACCAACTAAGGAGTCCGACCAGTTGGTCGTTAAGGTAACATAGGAGTGCATGGTCTCCATCTTTTCTGCTGATATGATCAAGGTCTGCTTTCAGATGAATGGAATCGAGTTGTTTACATTGCTGTTCAAGTATAATAATGGAACCAATCTGTTCCTTAGAATCATATATCATCGGAACGACTTGATATGTTGACATTGCATTCACACCTTCATAGGTGAAGGAACCACGCAGTTATTGGACCAAGCAGGCGCTATCCTTCGAAATGGGTCCAGTTGTAATGATTTTGTTCATCATATTATCGCCTCCCAATCAATTCACGTCGACTATAACATAATCGATTATGAAGAACCAGCCTTATGAGATCGATAATGTAATTCATGCGAATCTGTCTAATTACTGGACATTTTAACCAAATAAAGGCGATAATTGAAAGTAATGAAGATGCGAAAGGATTTGGTGGAATGCGTAAATTAGTCTGCGTTATGAGTACGTTATTACTTTCAGGAATTATTATGGGATGTACTGAATCCAATACGACTAATCCTGTTCAGGAGAGCACACCCCCAACCAGCCAGCAGAATATACCAACGAGCGAGAAGGCTACGGCTCAGGATGAACAGAAGGCTCTGGATATGTCCCTGGAATATAAGAAAACAGAATTAACTGTTGATTACGCAGATTATGAAGATACTCTAACCGTAGAGGGTCTATTGGCCAAAGGGGAGACGATGAAACCATTTTTGACGGAGAAGAACTATGAGTCCTACATGGCTAATCGGTATGCAACGTTACCTCTTATGGTGGCAGACAAGGAGAAGGCTCTACTCCATCCGGAAAATATACTCGTCGAGATCAAAGAGAGCAAGAACGATTGGATCCTCGTAGAATACACACTGAATCTGGTCTTTGCAGATCGAGAAGGCCAACAGTTGAAAAACATTCCGTTATCGGGTGATATCACCTTTTTACAGGACCAAGGCGAATGGCGTATTCAGGACGACACCTATAATATCAAAGAATTGCAAGATATCGCTTATGAAGTAAAAGAGTAGCATGATACGAAACGATCAAGATAACAAAAGGCTGCACTCTTAGATCAAATTCTAAGATGCAGCCTTTTGGATAGTGGGATCCTACAGATGAGATCAGACTTCACAACGTCAAACTAGAAGTTGGTTCGCCCAAACGTGGCATCACTTCTCACGGTAGAGCTGCTGGATGCATTAATGGTATCCAGCTGAAGTACGTAGTCATAGTGCCGGATGTAATACCCGGGTTGGCTGTACGATTGAAGTGATATTTTGGAGCTGTCTGCCCAGCCGGGGCTGCTCAGGAATGTTGCATCTCCCTTATAAGCGGCTGTGTCTGCATAGGCTTCAAGCACAATTTTGTTGCTGCTGTTACGCTTCAGGAAATACCCCGGGTAGTTGACTGACTCCAGCGAAATGCCTGTAGAGCTGGCGAGACCAGGAACAACGCGGAATTGGGAGTCCAGTACAGGCGAGACATTCGCATCAATACGAGCTGTGAAATTGGAATGCCGGATATAACGGTCCGGATAGTTATGTGAGCTGAACTGGCTGTAGCCTGTCGCTTCCGGGGCAGCAGGACCCAGCATTTTGACCTCGTGCAGCGTTGGAGTGTACCAATTACCAGGGTTGTTCCACAGCACGGCATTCACCATGTTGATACGTACATAGCGGGCCGTAAAGTGCACTGCATCTGTGGTAAACCCATAGGTCAGGTTATTGGTCCGATCCAGTGTGGAATAGTTGACGCCATCGTTGCTGATCTCAATCTTGTATTTGTAATACCCCTCCGATCCTTTATACATAAACCAGGAGATATCGATCTCGGTAATGGTCTTCGGCGCTCCGAAGTCAACCTGCCACCATGCAGGCCATGTATTGGAAGAGGCCGCCCACGAAGTCTGGTAGTTGCCGTCATTCACATGGGCAGCGGACGAACCGGAGGCTGTCGATATGGCCGTAGCTGTTTTGCCTTGAGCGTGGTTGACGAGAGAGGACGGCGCTACTGTACCTGTCGCAGCATCGATACTCCAATCCTTATACCACTCCAGTGATGCCGTTCCGTTGGTATCGTTCAGGGTCAGAGGGAGCCAGATATGTTTATGCTCGCCCAGATTCATTGGATTCCAGCGGTCTCCCATATAAATATAGGACGTGGTGCTGCTGCCCGTAATCGTGGCAATATCATGAATCTGTGATCCAAAGGCAGAAGGATTGCCATAAGGGGTCAGTGCAGACCATGGTCCAGTCATAGATGTGGCTGTCGCATAAGCCCCCTGATTCGGATACCAGCCAGCGGCCTGGGAGGTGAAGAGGTAATAGCGGTTTCCCTTTTTCACAACGGCAGGAGCCTCTCGGTAGCTGTTCTCAAATAACCAGCCAACAAAGGATTCAACACCTGTATAACTTGCATTCATTTTGAAAATGGCCATCGTATCGTTCGCGCCGCCATTCTTGCGTGAGGCACTGATGAGATAGCCCGTACCATCGGTGTCTACAAACACCGTCATATCACGGGACTCATAGTCCAGTGGCCGAAAGCTGCCCTCATAGGTAAATTTGCCATTCGGTGTATTACTGGTCGCTACGGCGACACGTCCCAGATTGTAATCCGTTCCGTTCTCATAATGTGCCCAGAGCACATACTGCTGCGTAGCGGGATTGTAGATCACTTTGGGGCGCTCAATCTTGCTGGAGGCAAGCTCCGTTGCGGAATCCTTGGTGAGGATGGCATTGCTGAATGTCCAGTTTTTCAGATCGGTTGAAGTATAGACGTTAACACTGTCAAACTTGCCACCTACCGCATGCTCACCATACCAATAATACGTGCTCCCCACTTTCAGAATATTGCCGCTGTTTGCATGAATGGGGTTACCTGAGGTATCCAGCCAATCGGAGCCATTGCTAATGGTTACATTTGCCGCGTCCGTTCGTTCTGGATGGAAGCCAAACATCGTCAGTGTCAGGGTCAGAACCAGAATCCATGCATGCTTCCTGCTTCTCATTACATGCACCTCCCCAAGGTTATGAGCAAAGTGTAGCGCTTTCACATATATTCTAGCTGGACTTCCATTCGTTTCAAGTGAACAATTCATCCATTGATGAACAAAGGAGTGCTTTTCGATATAAAGCGGCGAGAGCAGGGCGTTTTTTATAAGACGTGTTCATCCACTTGCTGAAAACCTGCATAAATCAAAGAGGGAGTGCCTCAAGACACTCCCTCTTCTCAGATATATTAAATTCGTATCTTCTGCTTACACATGCTTCCCTTTGCGGACCTTCAGCTGTTTCCCCTTGACCGTTGTGTTTTGCATCATTTCCAGTACAAGCGGGCCTTTGCCGTTCAGAATCTCCACATCGGTCACATTATCGAGAATGGTAATAATCCCGATATCATCTGCGGTGACGCCCTCCAGTTTGGCGATGGTACCTACAAAGTCCACGGCACGCAGCTTTTTCTTCTTGCCGCCGTTGAAGTTCAGCTTCATGATCTGCTGGTTCAGCTGCTCACGCTTGTCTTTTTTGCGTTCAGGTACAATCTTCAGACGTTTCTCGAATTCTTCCCTGCGGCGATCGACAGCTTCTTCAGATGGGGCCGGAACGACCGGGATCTCGAATCCGATATAGGATTCAATCTCGGCCAGGCGTCTGCCATCCTTCGGCGTAACCAGCGTGATGGCCTTACCTGTCTTACCAGCACGTCCGGTACGGCCTGTGCGGTGCACATAGCTCTCTTTTTCAAGCGGAATATCATAGTTGATGACATGAGTGATATTCGTGATATCAATCCCGCGTGCTGCAACATCGGTTGCAACCAAATAACGGAATTGGCCTCTTCTGAATGCATTCATGACTTCAATCCGCTCGTCCTGCTCCATGCCTCCGTGGATTCGGTCTGCTGGGTAGTCCAGGTCAGCCATCACCCGGAACAATTTATCCACGTTCTCCTGCGTACGACAGAAGACAATGCAGCTGTCCGGATTTTCCACGATGAACAGATCCTCCAGCACAGCCGTCTTGTTGACTTCGGAAACCCGAACAACCTCGTGTTCTATTGTAGCTGTTGTGAGACCACTTGCTTTGATCTCGATCTCTACCGGATTATCCATATACTTGCGTGAGAGACGGGCAACATCCTCAGGGAATGTAGCGGAGAATAACATCGTTACGCGCTCGCGAGGCAGGGCCTGAATGATAGCTTGTACCGTTTCAATAAAGCCCATGTTCAGCATTTCATCCGCCTCGTCAATGACGAGATAGGCAATCCGTTCGAGCGGCAGCGTGCCGCGTTCGATATGGTCCAGCACACGTCCCGGCGTACCTACGGCGACATGTGTTCTTTGTTTTAGCTCTGCTTTTTGAATATAAAAAGGAGATTGTCCATAGAGTGCCGTGGCTTTAATCCGCTTATAGCGTCCAATGTTGGTGATGTCTTCATTGACCTGCAAGGCCAGTTCACGGGTTGGTGTGAGAATCAAAGCCTGCGGTTTATTTTCATTCCATTCCACCAGCTCACAGATCGGAATACCATACGCAGCTGTTTTACCACTGCCAGTCTGTGATTTGACCACGAGGTCTTTATTTTCCAAAGCGACCGGAACTACTTCAGTCTGAACCTCTGTTGGCGTTTCATAACCCAGGCTATCCAGTGCCCGGACGATCTCTTCGCCAAGTTTATAATCTTTGAATTGTTGCTTGCTCATTGTTAACCTCTTTTGCATTAGTTTTAAGTACTCATACCAGAGACGTGCAGGATGCTTACTATAAGCATTACACCATACCTATATCGTATACCTGTTCATTATACTCTATATGCAGGAAGGCCAGCGAAGGAATTGATCTGGGTGAATGGGCAAATCAGGAAACTCATGCTGGAACCAGGAATTGGAATATGTTAGCATAGGGGTAACTTACTGAACGGAGGGATACGTGTGGCACATTTTTTCCGATTGAGATAGTAGCGAAACGTTTGTTTGCGCGTTGCTGCTTGCTGCCTGTGTGCAGATAATCGGGAGAGGTTTGCCTATTTACACGTATGCCGTAATCGATAGTGGACACTCTTGCGTAGGAGTGGTTCTTTGATGTACCACTATTGGACTGCACATATTTAGGTATATCCCTTAATCCGAGATCAAGGCACAGGCGTGAATGTCTGTGTTTTTTATTTTTCTGAGGAAAAGAGGAGGAATGGGTATGACAGGACCAATTTCGAATGAACAGGTAAAACTTCAGCAGGATATATGGCTGCTTGCTGAACAGAATGGGCTTCGAATCCGCAAAGATTCGATGGAAATCAATGAGTCCGGGATGGACTTCAGGGTGGCCTTTGCTACGGATGAGAGTGGGCAAAAGTGGGTTCTGCGACAGCCGAGACGTGGAGACGTATGGGAGCGTGCTGAAAATGAGCGTCAAGTGCTGGGGGTTGTGAAGAAGCACCTGTCTGTTAAGGTGCCGGATTGGAAAATTTGTACACCGGAGCTGATTGCTTACCCCTTGCTGGACGGTGAACCGATTGCTGTGGTCGATCCTGCTGGGGGAGGATATGCATGGCGCTTTCCGCAGGAAGACCTGTCGGATGTATTTTTCGATTCGCTGGCCGCTGCACTCGTACAACTGCATGGCATTGATGCGAATGCAGCGGTACAAGGCGGAGTGCGGAGCAAGACGCCTAGGGAAGTGCGCCAGGAGTTTGCCGCCAATATGGAGCAGATTAAGCAGAGCTTCACGGTGCCGGAGCAACTCGCCGAGCGGTGGGAGAATTGGGTGTCTACAGACCATTTCTGGCCTGAGCACGTCACATTCAATCATGGTGATCTGCATCCACCGCATATTATCGTCGATCCTACACAGCAGGTAACCGGGCTTATCGACTGGACGGAAGCGGAGATCGCCGATCCAGGGAAGGATTTTGTGATCTTGTATGGGCTTTTCCAGGATGCTGGATTGCGCGATCTGTTAAAGAGGTACGAAAAGGCAGGGGGAAGAACATGGCCCCGGATGTTTGAGCATATTCGGGAGCAGTGGGCTGCTTACCCGGTACTGGTTGCTAAGTTTGCTCTAATCACAGGGGAAGAGTCGACCATGGAGATGGCGAGGGGGATGATGGCTAACTGGGATGTGCCGCAGGATTAAACCAGACTGTATGAACCTGAGTACGCCGGATGAGGGAGGGGATGGGGTTGTGAAACGGGTTCGTGCCACGCATTGGTTAATAAGTGTTTTATTACTGATTACTTTAACGAGTTGCTCTAACCCTTTTTCCAAATCTCATGAAGATGCAGGGAACAGACTGTCCCAGAACCGGATAGAGGAACTTAGAGAAGAATATCCAATTTCCACTGGCGTCCCACCGACGATCAATATGAGGGAAGTGAGTTTCAGAGAAATGATGAATTTCGGGGAAGCCGTCATTGTTGCAGAGGTAGTGAGCGAACTCCCGAATTTTAGCGTCGACTTGAGGGCCGAACCGGGTACACCTGAAGGGGATTCTGCAATGAAGGATTGGGCTGCCGGTATTGCTCCTTATAAGCCTGAGTTCATTACGTACAAGGTGAAAGTACATCAGGTTGTAACAGGTGAGGACGTGAATGAGGACACATTTCTCTTTTATAATGCTGACTTTGCAGGTATGGAACCGGAACTCAAGCCAGGCATGAGAATCGTCACCGTGGTCAAGAAAGGGACAGCAGGGGAGCAGGTCGGAGGTTATTCGTTTACCCGGTACGGAACGTACTATATTGTGGATGGGGATTATGTGCTATCTGCATATGAAGGGGAATCCGAGGAGCTGCGTGAATTTACGGAACAAACGAATGGCATCCAGGTGGACTCTTTTATTCAGGAGATCAAGGAGCTAGCACACAGCTAGAGGCCTTCATTCAGAGGAGATCGCCGCCCTATCCCTTGTTCTGCAAGAGACATAGCAAGAAAAGAATAAGCCTATCGCATGTCGTTCATACAAGAACCTGCGGTAGGCTTATTTATCGTAACACCTTTAAGATTCAATACTGTTGTCCATCTGTTTATTCTCAAAAATCAGAATCGTTTTGCTTCTTCCGATATATCCGACGGTCGTATTAAGCTGCTCCGAAACAAAGCGAACAGGTACAAAAGCCGTGCCGTTCTCGATCAACAAGGGAGCATCATTCATCAGGAGCGAACCATCTACAACTACCTGTTTGTTGCCAGCAGTCCAGCGAATGGTTTTATCACCTTGCCTGATTACGGCCTCCTGTTTGTTGCGATCCCAACCCACCTGGGCATTCAGTTGTTCGGACACAAAGCGCAGTGGCACATACGTACGCCCTTCATGGATAAAAGGTGCAGCTTCCAGGGCATATGTGCGATCACCCACATAGGCTGTGGTCGATCCTTCGATCAGACGCTGGAAACGGCCTTGCGGTGTGCGTTTCTGTTCCCGGACATTCATCTGGTTAAGAAGACTCATGGTACTGCTGCCACTCGATACATCCAGGTAGTTATTTTGCACAGTCAATCCGGCGGATTCCCCTTCCGTCGTCGGGGTCAGTACGTTAGGAGATACAGAGGTGGAGGCTCCGATGTCCTGTACCGTATTCACGGGAACAGCCTGTGTAAAATTAAAATCGGCAATCGGCGTCAGATCCCATACACGATTGTTCGCAAGCTTCAGCACCTCCAGCTTGGTGAGCTGTCGTAATGGCTCCAGATCGTAGACCTGATTGGATTCGGCATTAAGCTCGGTTAATCGCAGCAATCCTTCAAGTGCGTTTAGGTGTTGAATTTGGTTATTCGAGATGTCTAGCGCCTGAAGACGCGTCATATGCTGCAGAGGTGTCAGGTCGGAGATCTCATTGCCTGCCACGTTTAACCTCAATAATGTATTATCCAACTCGTCCAGCGGAGCCAGCGATTGAAGCTGATTATTTGCTGCGTTCAGCTGCTGCAGCCCGGATTGATTAGCCAGTGGAGTCAGATCTGTAATCTTGTTGTTGGAAATCTCCAGCAATTTTAGATGCTCTAGTTCAGACAAAGCGGAGAGGCTGTAAATCTGATTGCCACTGGCATAAAACGTATGTAATCGGGTGAAGCCACGAACCACTTCTATGGAAGAGATCGAGTTGTTGCTGATGTACAGCCGTCCCAGTTCCTTCAGGTCAGCGAGTGCCTCAATGGAGGTAATATAATTGTTGCTTACGTCGATTTCCCGGAGCTGGTCCAGATGCTTCAGCGGGGTCAGATCCTCAATCTCATTGCCGTATAGGCGGAGATGTGTCAGGTTGGTTGCATATTCGAGCCCCGACAGGCTCTGTATACCTGCATTACTCAGATCAACAACGGTAAGCTGTTCCAGGTCGGAGGAAGTTAAGGGTGAATCTACTGGTTTGTTCAAGATCAGTTTAAGTCCGTTTTCCAGTGCAGGATCTTCAATGATGCCTTTGCCTGAGTCGATCGTTGCGTAGGCCATGGCTTGCCCCGACGCACTGATACTTAGAATGAATATTAGACATAGTAGTGCCATTCTTTTCATTGCACGCATTCCCTCCGATATTCAAAAGTTCTTCTAGCTTTTATGTAATCCACGCATTGTAAAGGTCAGGTCAACAGGAATGAATCCTCAACATTTCTCTAGTTATTAACCCGTCAGCCGAGAAAAGGAACATCAATTTCAGGGGACAGGTAACAACTCTACTTCTATTCTATATGAAACAAGCCTTGATCTGTACTCCTTCAGGTGAACTTTACCAAAAAAATCTTTTGGACTGCGAGCGTTATTCATTCTCCCCTGAGAAGGGGTATAGAAGAAGTAAATATGTGCAGGTGGAGGGGAGAGGCGTTTATGCGTCAAGCCATGATCATTAGCAATCCGTCATCGGGAAAAGAAGAGGCGCAGCAGTACGTGGCCCAAGTTCAGGCAATTTTGGAATCGCAGCAATATCAAGTAATGATTAATGAGACAGCTGGGGTAGGTGATGCAACCAGTTACTGTCTGGACGCCTGCCAAGGTGGCTGTGATCTGGTCATATCCATTGGGGGAGACGGCACACTGCATGAGACCATTAATGGCATGATGGATCAGAAGCATCGTCCCAGGCTGGGTATTGTGCCACTAGGTACAGTGAATGATTTTGCCCGTGCGCTCCATCTGTCTCTCGATCCGGATGAAGCCATTAAGCAGCTTGGTTCAGAACAGATACGCAAGGTGGATCTGGGGAGAATTAATGATCGTCTATTCGCTAATGTGGTGGCAGCCGGTTCTTTGGCTGAGGCGTTATCTTCTGTCTCATCAGAAGACAAGTCGAAGCTGGGCTCCCTGGCTTATTTGAAGGAGGGATTGAAGGACCTCGTATCCTCGCACGCCTATCCTTTGAAGATTGAATACGATGGGCTGACGTGGGAGGGTGAATCCCCATTGTTTCTTGCTGCGCTAACCAATTCGGTTGGCGGATTTGAGAAGCTGTCTCCGGATGCAGTCGTGGACGATGGACTGATTCATTGTTTTGTAATCCGCAATATCAGTGTGTTCAACAGCCTGACACTGGGAACCTCCTTATTGTTTGGGCATCTGAAGGACCATAAGGATGTGGATTATTTTACGGCAAAAGAGATCCGGGTAAGCTGCACGGAATCGGTTCGCACCAATGTGGACGGGGAGGAAGGGCCTGCACTGCCTATCCAGATCAGCGTCCTGCCTCAACATATTGAAGTGATCGTGCCTCAAGAAATGTAAGCCTGCCGAGAAATGGAGACAAAAACGACCATTTTTCCATATAAGATGTCTAAAAATCCATTGAAACCGATTGCAGATCTGTGTCACAATCAAAGCTGGAAGACAAGTATATACCAATATCCGAATATGGAGGGAAATCACCTTGAGAACAATAAAACTTGGCAGCAGCTCACTTGAAGTACCAGTTGTGGCCGTAGGCTGCATGCGAATCAATTCACTCAGCAACAAAGAGGCAGAACAATTTGTTCATTCCGCCATGGAAGTCGGTGCGAACTTCTTCGACCATGCTGATATTTATGGAAACGGGGCATGTGAAGAGATTTTTGCAGAGGCGATACAGATGAATCCCCAGATTCGTGAAAATATGATTTTGCAATCCAAATGCGGTATCCGCAAGGGCATGTTTGATTTCTCCAAAGAGCATATCCTGAATTCAGTGGATGGCATTCTGCAGCGTCTGAAAACCGAGTATCTTGATGTTCTGCTGCTGCACCGTCCGGATGCATTGGTTGAGCCAGAAGAAGTGGCTGAAGCCTTTGATCAACTGGAACGTGAAGGCAAAGTGCGTCATTTCGGCGTATCCAACCAGAATCCGAACCAGATTGAACTGTTGAAAAAATACGTGAAACAGCCGCTGGTAGCCAACCAGCTGCAGCTGAGTATTACCAACACAACAATGATCTCCAGCGGGATCAACGTGAACATGGAGAACGATGCAGCTGTGAACCGTGATGGCAGTATTCTGGATTATTGCCGTTTGCACGATATCACGATTCAGCCATGGTCTCCGTTCCAATATGGCTTCTTCGAAGGTGTATTCCTGGGCAGCGACAAGTTCCCGGAACTGAATGCCAAGATCGACGAGATTGCAGCCAAATATGATGTGAGCAACACCACCATCGCGATTGCGTGGTTGCTGCGTCACCCAGCTCAAATGCAGCCTGTAACTGGCACAACGAATATTGAACGCCTGAAGGACTGTGTGAAAGCCGGAGATGTTCATCTTACACGCCAGGAGTGGTACGAAATCTATCGTGCTGCCGGCAACATCCTGCCTTAAATCTGATTCACAAACAGAGTCGTGGAGTCTACTCTCTCTTATACGAAAACACGAGCGTTTATTCGGCTCGTGTTTTTTGTTTTTTCCTGATTTGATGCGAGTTCATTCCCGGTATAAAATAGGGGAACGGGGTTTATTTTACCAAAAGGATTAAATTGTAATTAATACAAATTAGTTGAAATTATTATGTTGACCCTTTCTTTTGGATTACATATAATTACTTTTGCAAACCGTTAATCCTGTATATGGCTTTAATTTGGGAGGGTGGTGTTCGTTTGGAGCCGACAACCACGATTCGCGATCATTTAGAGAATTATCTAAAGCGCGAGCAGATGTCCATCAGTTTTTTTTCGGAAGCATCGGGTATTAATTCGGGTACGCTGAGCAATATTTTGAACAAAAATCGCCCGATTGCGATGCAGCAGTTGGACCGAATCACTTCAGCCATGAAGCTTGAAGAAGGCCATTTCTATGAATTGTATATAGATGAGTGTTTCGTTCATGCTACCCCCGATTGGCGAAGACTGGGCCCCTTCCTTCACCGTTGTGCGGAGTTAGACAAGCTAAATTGTATTGAAGAGGTTATCCAATTGATGATGGATAATCTATCGTATATTCCCCTTTTATTTGATCTGGCAGAGGAATTCTACCACGAAGGTAGATTTAAACCAGCCATTCTCTTATATGAAACGATCGCCGAGAGTGAGAAAATGCAGCATTCGGAGCGTCTCGCTCTATGTCAGTATCGGCTGTTCAAGTTGGGTTTGACCAATGACCAGCAGAGAAACCTGATCATCGCAGCCAAATTCGAGTATTATGTCGATCGCCTGGATGAACGATATCAGTTGGATGCTCTTAATGAACTGATCAATGCTTTTGGAGCGTTACACCGATGGAGCAAAGTGCAGGAGCTGTCTGAGAAGCTAAAGGTGAAGGCAACTATTCATTATGAATTGAATGGCAGAAGAAAACAGGAAGAAACCAAAAGGCCTATAGTTTTCTATATCCTTTATTCTGATTTGGCTGCTGGAAGCGCATGTTATCATCTTAAGGATTACGACAGTGCTTTAAAATATGTTTCATTATATGCGGATAACAGCTGGGTTAAAGACCCCGATCAGGATGAAATTCTGGTTATGACTCAGTTCCAGGAATGGGCTGAAGCAAATCGTTATATCTATCAATTGATGGCTGGGCAGTTTGAGGTACTGCCTTCCTATTTAGAATATATATCTACCAAGGAAAATGAAATCTTTCCTGCGCTTTGCGATATAGTCACCGCCGCTAATCGTTATGGTGAAAATATCGATTATGTTCTTGAACAGTATCAATCCTATTTTACGTATCAGGAACAGAGTAATCGAATTGGAAAGGTTAGCAAGCAGGTTACAGATGATCGTTATTTACGTCTTTTAGCTGATCTCGGAGCGTATTATCTAAAGAAAGATGAATATCATAAAGGCTTGGGATTTGTGCTTGATAGTTTAAGATTTTCTATTGAAATTAGCAGCGGCAGGGGTATGCTAAGGGGTATCGGATTGTTTGAACAGTATAGGGATTATGCGACCGATACAGCCAAGCAGCAGTACAAAATGATCATTAGTGAGGTGCAGAAACTCAATGAAGAGAAAGTTGGCTTTGCTGATAGCTACATGTAGCATTGTGGTAAGCATACTAACTCCTGCAAGTGAGCCTGACTTAAGTACGGATGCTCCAAACCCTGCAATTATGAGAACCGCTGATCATGGATTTGGCACTTAACCCGATTAGAAAATGGGAACGCTTCTGAATTTTCATTCAGAGGCGTTTTTTTGTTTGCCTTTGCCATGACAAAGGAGGGGTGGCTCCATCTTAAATGGATGAACTAACTTGATCCTGTTGATTCAAAAAATCAAAATACGGGATAGTCGGCTATTTACTTTTGGATATCTGTGTACTATAGTTAGTTACATGAGTAACTAACCAATTAACCTAAATAACGAAAGTTGGATTGGCATGAAATCGACTTTGGATGAATCACAGCCCATATTTCATCAAATTGCCATGATGATTATGGATGATATTGTGGAAGGCAGATTACAAGCGGAAGAGCAGGTTCCATCGACGAATGAGCTCTCGCGGTTCTACAATATCAATCCGGCAACAGCGCGCAAAGGGCTGCAGGAGCTTGTGGACAGAGGAATCATTTATAAACAGCGAGGTGTTGGGATGTTTGTCGCCAAAGGAGCAAGAGATGCACTGCTGGTCGAGCGAAAGCAGCATTTTTACGAAGAATACATTATGCCACTGCTCGAGGAAGCCAGACGGATTCATATGAATGAAGACATGATTATTGATCTGATTAAAGGCAAGAGAGACAAGGAGAGTGAGTCATGATTCGTGTAGATCAGGTAAGCTACGGTTATCATCAGACACCTGTTTTGGACCATGTCACATTGCATGAAAGTGAGCCTGTCATTAGTGCGATCTGGGGGAGAAACGGAGCCGGGAAGACAACACTTATGAGTTTGCTTGCTGGACATAACCGTCCTGATCAGGGCAGCATTCAAGTCATGGGGGAGGACCCCTATAATAATCTGGCTGCTCAGAAGCATCTCTGCTACGTTCAGGAGAATCACCCACTGGGCAGGAATTGGACGATAAGTGACCTGGTACGATTCGGTCAGTATTTCCATCCAGAGTGGAATCAGGATTTGGCGGAGCGGTTAATTGATCTGTTTGAGTTACCGTCCAAAAGGAAGATCGTCAAATTTTCCAAAGGAATGAAAACAGCTGCACAGATGGTTCTTGGCCTCGCAAGCCATGCGAGTGTTACCATTCTGGATGAGCCGACCAACGGGCTGGATGCAGAGAAGCGCAAATTTTTCTATAATGTCTTGCTTGAAAGTTATGAAGAGCATCCCCGTTTGATTCTGGTTTCTACCCATCATATTGAAGAGATTCAGCCGTTATGTGAGTCACTCATCGTGCTCCATCAAGGCGGCGTACTGTGTCATGAACAGATGGAAGAGATGCGCGAAAAGGGAATTCTCCTAACAGGGTTAATTCGTGATGTTGATCGGGTTACCCAAAGCGAAAACATCATTGAGTCTGCACAGCTCGGGTCAACAAAAAAAGTGATGATCGATGCTGCTTACTCCAAGGAGTGGAGAGATATAGCGCAGGCACATGGTCTTTCCATTGAAAAAGCTACCCTGCAGGACTATTTAGTAAACCTGACGCGGAAACAGGAGGTGCTTAAGGGATGAATGCAGTAAAAGGCACAAATCGACTGATTCTGGATGATATGCGTTGGTATCTGATGCTCTTCTCACTCATTACACTTATGCTTACGGCAGTATATCTGGCAGTGGGTTTCATATTTGATGTTGCTTTTACCACTCAGCTGTTCGGGCCCATGTACGGGGGAATCTGTGCATTTGCCGTGGCAGGCCTCATTACGCTGTACCCCGTTGCAATTGGACTGGGGAGCACCCGGATTCAGTTTCTGAAATCCTTCTATCTCATCTCTGCATGGATGGTGGTTGGTACCATTACCATTCTGAATGTGATCTATCTAATTATGCATCTGCTTCATGAAGCGGGATGGCTTGGTGTAACCTTTTATCAGTTGGGTAGGCTGCACTCAAGTGATTATCAATTCCTGTCCTATCTCTGGATTGACTTGATGATCGGATTTCTTGTCCTCGGGTTATCTATCTTTTTGACGGTTTGCTGGATACGGCTGGGGATGCGCAATTTCCTGATCCTGTTCTTCGGCTTGGGCCTGATTCTTACACTGGCTTTCGTTTTGTCCGACCTGAGTGTTCTAGTAAAATGGTTCACGAGTATCAACATCCTGGTGTTTGCCACGGTCTTGGGGGCTTTGAGCTGGGGGTTGATTCTATGCACCTATCCCATGATGAAGAATGCGCCGCTTACGATGAAGGGCAGAAGAGAGTAGCAGAGTTACCGGTATACGTTAGAAGGCTGTGTGGATCTCTGGAATCAAACGTAAACAAACACGAGTGCATCACTGCCTCGTGTTTTTCTGTATATAACTGCCTGCACCTGTAATCTTCTTAGCTTGTTTCGAGTAGAATGCTTCGTCCGAGATCCTTCAAGTGTTCCATGGCACTCTGATAGGGATAAGGTCCATAGCTTACTCGGGCTACCCCGAGCCTTGCGAGCTGTGCTGGTGTTGGTTCATTAGATGTCACCATTACGTTTACTGGAATCGGGGAGCGTTCACATAATTCCTGAATGAGTTGTGGGTCCTGTAGACCTGGAACGAATAGCCCGCTGGCTCCTGCCTCTGCATAAGCGTGGGATCGTACTAGGGCTTCTTCCAGGTGGGATGAGGTATGCTGCGCTGGGGCCGTTTGCAGAAATATATCCGTACGAGCGTTGATGAATAGGGGAATGTCCATCCGTTCAGCGGCTTCCCGAGCGGCTCTCAAGCGCAGGACGAGTTCCTCAATGGCATAGAGACCTGTTCCACCAGGAAGTTGATCTTCGATGTTAATGCCGACAGCACCATGTTCAATTATTCGGATGATATTCTCCTTCACTTCTGACGCATACCTGCCATGCCCTCCCTCAATATCGATGGTAACAGGCAGTTTAGTGCTGGTTGTGATGCGAGCCAGATTGGAAAGCACCCATTCAAACGGCATGATCTCTCCGTCCTGCTCACCATGAGCCGCGGCAACAGACCAGCTTCCGGTGGCTATGGCTGTGGCTCCAATCGATTCAATGGCTTTTGTACTTCCGGCATCCCACACATTGATTAGCACGAGTGGATTACCTTTGATGTGCAGCTGGTGAAATAGCTCTGCTTGTTCCTTCAGGGTATGCATAGGATGATTCTCCTCCGTTATATCGTTATTAATGGATTACTTCACTGACTATGTCTCAACGAATTTGTTCATAAGCAGTCTTCTCATGGGTTAATAGCCAGTTCTTGCGAGTGAGGCCACCGCCGTACCCACCCAGATCACCACTTGTATTAATGACCCTGTGGCACGGGATTACAATGGCCAGTTGATTCGCTCCATTGGCCTGTGCGACTGCACGGCATGCGGATGGTTTACCCAGTGCAACAGCGATATCCTGATATGACCTTGTTTCGCCTGGCGGAATCGCGATAAGCTGCTCCCAGACACTCTTTTGAAATGGTGTTCCTAAACAGAACAACGGTGTATGAAATGCCGTTAAAGTCCCGTCAAAATACGCCGCCAGTTCCTTCTCTATGGAGCGAATAGGTTCAGTTACACCAGGCACAATGGCGGACCTGGTTCGTTTCCGAAGGCGCTCCACTTCCCGCTCCAGACCTCTGCGATCCACAAATTCAAGCAAATACAGGGCTGTATCATCTGCCACAGCCATCATGGGTCCGAGACGTGTATCGATCCAGGAAGCCTTCAATACCTGACCATCATCCACTTGAGTAGGAGCAGCGCCCATAATTCGGGAGAAAGCATCCCGGAAGCCGCTGCTGGATTCATAACCGGTCGAGAGCTGGGCATCGATAATGGTACGGCCTGAGCGGATATTCTTCAAAGCTAGTCCCATACGACGTGCGCGAGCATACTCCACAAAGGTCATGCCGAACCGCTTTTTGAACTGGCGGCGTGCCGTGGACTCATCGATGGACAAATCCTTGAAATCCTGGCCTTTCCAGCGCTTTTCTGGATTGTTCTCCACGGCCTCGACCAGTATTCGGACTACATCGGATACCTGGTTGGGGTGGGATAATGGACGGCAGCGCTGACAGGGGCGAAATGAAGCGAGCAGTGCCTGCTGTGCGGTCTCGTAAAATTCACAGTTTTCATATTTGGGCTTCCGTGCAGGGCAGGTAGGGCGGCAGAATACACCTGTCGTTTTGACACCAACATAGAATAAACCTTCGTATTCCGAATCTTTGGCAACCAGAGCCTGATAATATTGTTCTTTCAGTTCAGCAGAGATCATTAAACGCACGTCCTTACGGTTTTTGTTCCAGCTAGCAAGATGCAGTCCTTTCGGAAGTCACATCTGTCTTTGTTATTATAAAAAAACGATGCGCAGGGCATCGCCGAAAATCAGGCATGAATATTTTTATTTCAATGCAATGTGTTTCTTTCCTCCAGTCCAGTTTACCAAAAAGATCCCCAGGAATATAAATAACCCGCCAATATAAACGTAGCTCTGAATAACCTCCCCAAGAAGCAGCCAGCCGGATAGTATGCCAAAGAACGGGGCTAGAAAAAGAAAGGCACTTGTTTTGCCAGGATCACCTTTGCTCAGCAGGTAGTACCATGTAGCAAACTGAACAATGGAGCCAAGCAATGCCAGGTATAGAACAGCGCGAATGGAAATGGCGTTAAGCTCCAGATGTGGTGTCTCCAGCGTTAAACTGAGCAGTAATAGGAGCAGGCCGCCGAATAACATCTGGTAAGCGGTCAATACCCAGGTGCTAAAGCGGGTCCCCCACTTTTTTACGAGTAAAGTAGCAATGGCCCAAGACAAGGCGGAGCCTATGCCCAGCCACGTTCCTTCTGATAACTGCAAGTGAAATCCCAACGTAACAAACACTCCTATAATACCAATAACGACACCTATCCACTGATAAAACCGGTACTTCAGATGGAGAAACAGACCTCCCAGAATAACAACCAATAACGGATTGGTAAACGTAAGAATAGAGGTCTCTCCAGAAGGAATGGTACGCATACTAAGAAAGATGCAGGCCATAACCCCGGTCGTCTGGAACATACCAATAACGAATAATCGGGTCCAGTCCAGTAAGGTGGAGGGAAGATTTTTGTTCCACACCCATAGTGCCATGAGTCCCCCAGCCAGTGTAAAACGGATACCTACGAGAAGAAGTGGAGAGATATAAGCGAGCCCGATTTTGCCAACAGCAAAAGAAGAACCCATAAGCGAAGTGGCAATGATGACAAGTATGATGTAAACCAAGCGATTCAATATGTTCCCCCCCTAAATTCGGTAATGCCTTTGTCTAACCAAGGTAACACGTCAATAGTTAAGAACTCATCGAAGTGTGGCTGTAATGATCAAATTCGGTGGGTTTACATATTATGGAGCTTCATGAGGGACGATATGGTGTAGTGATTAATAAGGCATGTGTCGTTTACATGGATTAGACCAAGATGGAAGGAGTTCCAATGATGAAAAAGAACACGAATACATTTGCTCTTTGGGCATCAGTGCTTTGCATCCTGCTGCTGATCAGCGCCTGTGGCGCGAAAAATAACAATGAATCGGTTCAGGAACACGCTTATCCGCAATCCAAGCAGCCTATCGAGGAAGCGGGAAAAGGCTCCATTCCGAACTCGGATGCCAAACAGGGCAATGAGGACCCGGCGAATACGGCGGATGGCGATGAAGGGAAGCTGACTGCCCAATCCGATTCATCAGCAAATGACGAACAGATCACCATTCAAATTGACCAATCGGACAAGCCGACAGAAAATAACAAAAGCTTTGACTTCTCTGTGAGCCAGGTGCCAGAGGGCTACACCCTCTCTGAGCTGCGTTGGACATCCAACCAGATTACCATTATTAACTCACCTGCAGAGGCCATTCAGCATGGTGGTGACGGTAAAGAAGGCTTCTATATTAGCGGGAACGGACAGTTCTCCGGCTTTATGTATTCGGATGAGATGAAGGGTGAACGGGGTAAAATCACACTTGTCTACAAGAATGAAGCGGGTAAGGAAATACTGGCCGAGCAGGAAGTTCAGTTGAAGAAATAAAGAATGCAGCCGATATTGAACTGCACCCCAATTGTTGGACACCATCTAACGATTGGAGGTGCAGTTTTTTCGTTTGGCACGATATCTAAAAATGCATCTTGCGTTAAGCGTGGTCTGCTCTACATGAAATCGAAGAAATAACGAACGACATGAAACATGACCGGAGAAGTGTAGGTCAGGCTGTCGACCCGACTTAGATAGCTTTTTTTGAGTGCATCGAATTTGTTGTCGTCCCCGATTAACAAGTCGCGCTTGAGTACAGACACCGTCAGACTTCCGAAGAAACCGGCAAGGCTGATCAATACACCGATAAAGATCCCGAATTGCCAATCGAACGGAGTCAGATAAGGGTGAATGAAATAGGAGGCTGCCGTTGTGATGACGAATGCACAGGCGAATCCTTCCCATGTCAAAAATGGATTGGCTGTGGGTACCACTTTTCGTTTCCCCAGATAGAGGGAGACCAGATAGTGGACCACATCGTTAAGCTGTGTTAACACTACAAGGAAGAGGACCAGCTTCGACCCATACTCCGGTGTTGCGAACGGAAAGTAGGCCAGATGGCTGAGTCCAAATACCATTAGCATCAATCCCCACTGCGTAGAACTTACACTTCGCAGGAAGCCGACTGTTCCCTTATTAATCAAGCGGGGCAGAGGCAGCACGAGGAAGACATACAGCGGAATAAAGACGATAAACATCCCATACCATCCAATATAGATCCAATAGAACTGCACTGGTATAGCGAGATAAGCCCATAGGAACAGCCGGCGGTCAGCCTTTCGGGTGCTGCGGATCATGGAGAAATACTCTTTGAGCGCGAAGAACGCGAGTACCATCAACGAGATGAGGGAAACAATCGGATTGAAGAGCGTAGCGAGACAGAAAATGACGAGCATGCCCCACCAGGTCTTGATTTTGTTGCCGATGCCCGAATAGTCCTTATCCGGCTGAAGCTTGGCAATGATTTTGTACACGATATGTATGACGAGTAATGCTGCAAAAATGAGCGTTAATGTGAAGAGCGAGCTGCTCACGAACCAATCACCTGCTTATTCCAGAAGTAAGATCCCATAATTGGGTACCTATGTTATTATGAAGGAATAGTGCCAACTTGATAAGGGGAAATTTCGTTATGACAGCCGACCGTTCAATCTACATCCTGCTTACGAATACAGGGACACTGTTTACCAAGGTTATTCAGAGTTACACCAGAGCACCATACAATCATGCCTCGATCTCTTTCAACCGGGAATTATCCGAGCTGTACAGCTTCGGCCGCAAGCACCCGAACAATCCGCTGAATGGCGGTTTTGTGAAGGAGGATATTCAGACGGGTACATATAGCAAATATCCAAATACGACATGTGTTATTTATGAGCTTCAGGTTACGGATCGCGAGGTGGAAAAAATGAAACGCGTGCTGCAGATCTTCATCCGCAGCCGTCAGAAGTACATGTATAATCTGCTGGGGGTCATCGGCATTACCCTGAAGGAGCCAGTGGAATTCAGCAACTCTTACTTTTGCTCCCAGTTCGTGGCGGAAATCCTTCAACGTTCGGGAATTAAGCTGTGGAATAAGCTGCCTGCACTGGTGACCCCTGATGATTTTCGACAAAGCGATCGCCTGAAGCTGGTGTACGAAGGAAAGTTAAGCGACTATAAGCCAGTCACCTAAATGCAGAACAGCCTGCTGTCTCGGATCATTGAGCAGCAGGCTGTTCTTGTTACAGGGAGGATCTCGCCGAATGATCAAAGTCCACTTCTTCAATAAACTCAATGACTTCGCCGTTTGGGGGATGAACCGGAGCATTTTTTACTTTTATCTTGTTGTGCATATGCACAATGAATTTCGTCCTTTCATCAATATTTATTTGATGCGCCAGCCTCTATAATGAAAGCGTGTTCAACGAGAGCAAGGGGGCAATCACAATGGAGGCTTTAACTATTAGTTGGATTGGCGCACTGGCAGGGCTTGCTATTGCCATCATATTGATCTTAAGGAAGCTGAACCCGGTCTATTCTTTATTTCTGGGGGCAATTGTAGGCGCTTTAATTGGTGGAGCAAACCTGGAAGAGACCGTAAATATATTGGTGAATGGTACGCAAAGCGTCATGGGCACCGTGCTCCGCGTTCTTGCGGCAGGGGTTCTGGCAGGTGTCATGATGGAGTCTGGAGCTGCAGAGACAATAGCTCAGGCGATTGTGCGAAAATTTGGTGGAAGCAAGGCAATTCTGGCATTGGCACTGGCCACGATGATTATTACAGCTGTTGGGGTATTCATCCCCGTTGCCGTACTTATAGTGGCACCAATCGCACTGTCTGTGGGTAACAAAATGGGCATTTCCAAATTGGCCCTGATTCTTGCGCTATCTGGCGGTGGTAAGGCGGGCAACATTATCTCTCCGAATCCCAATACGATTGCAGCGGCACGTGGATTCGATCTGGATCTCAGCAATGTCATGCTGGCAGGGGTGATTCCAGCCATCTGCGGATTAATTGTAACCGTTATCGTCGCTTCGATGCTCAAAAATAAAGGCGTAATGGTTACTGATCAGGAAGCGGAACAAGGTGAAGTGGATACCTCACAGTACCCGCCACTGAAAAAGGCGATTGTTGCACCTCTGGTAGCCATCATTTTGTTAATGATTAACCCGATTGGTTCCATAACAGGGGTAGAAGTACTATCCACGTTCAAAGTGGATGCGATGTATATTCTGCCGCTTGCCGGCATCATCGGCATGCTGGCGATGGGACAAGGTAGAAACATTGTGAAGTACACAACTTCCGGATTGAATAAAATGACAGCGACCGTGCTTATTCTGATCGGCGCGGGCGGGATTGCGGGTCTGATCTCTGCATCCGACCTGTCAGGTCAGGTGGTTAGTTTAATTGAAGCATCCGGCATCTCAGGTACTTTCCTGGCGCCGATTGCGGGTATTCTGATGGCAGCAGCCACTGCCTCTACATCAACCGGTGTCATTCTGGCAACAGGCTCGTTCGGCGACGCGATTCTGAACATGGGAACGGCTCCGCTCGCAGCAGCGGTTATGGTGCACACCGGGGCGACCGTCATTGATTCTCTGCCTCAGGGCAATTACTTCCACGTTTCGGCTGACAGCATGAAAATGACGATCCGGCAGCGGATGGGTGTCATTCCTTATGAAGCTATTGTAGGTGGGACGATGGCGACTGTAGCCACATTACTATACGGATTTATCCTCTAATAACAAGGATGGGGTGAGAAGAATGGGAAAGAAGACATTTGTACTGGCACCGGATTCGTTCAAGGAGAGCATGACGGCGAAGGAAGTCTGTATTGCGATGGAAAAAGGATTGCGTAAAATCTATCCGACCGCCAGTTACATCCATGTGCCGATGGCAGACGGCGGGGAGGGGACCGTGCAATCATTGGTGGATGCTTCGAACGGTGTCATTCACCGGAAAGAGGTGAGCGGGCCGCTTGGTCAACCGGTCATGGCGCAGTATGGCATTCTGGGCGACGGCACCACGGCAGCCATTGAGATGGCATCAGCCAGCGGCATTCATCTGGTAACCCCGGACAGCAGGGACCCGCTCCGCACGACCACTTATGGAACAGGCGAATTGATTCGGGCATGTCTGGATCTTGGCATTCGCAAAATCATTATCGGAATTGGTGGCAGTGCCACCAACGATGGCGGCACAGGCATGGCTGAGGCGCTCGGCGCGAAGTTTCTGGATGCCCAAGGGCAGCCACTTGCTCGTGGCGGTGGGGCTCTGAACGAGTTGACCCATATCGATGTGTCGGGTTTGGACCCGCGTTTGCAGGAAGTAGAGCTCATTGTAGCCTGTGATGTGACCAATCCATTATGCGGAGAGCATGGTGCTTCAAGGGTGTTCGGGCCGCAGAAGGGGGCTGCACCGGAAATGGTACAGCTGCTGGATGCCAATCTCTCTCATTATGCGGAGGTGGTGAAACAGCAGCTGGGCAAGGATATTCGGGATGTTCCAGGCGCAGGAGCAGCGGGTGGACTGGGTGCAGGATTGCTGATTTTTACCCAGGCCGTTCTGCGTAAAGGTATTGAGATTGTCATCGAATACACAGGTTTGCAGGGCAAGCTGATTGATGCAGATGTGGTGTTTACAGGTGAGGGCGGCATCGATTTTCAAACAAAATTCGGCAAGACCCCGTATGGCGTTGCACAGGCTGCCAAAAAAGCGGGCAAACCAGTCATCGCCATTGCAGGGTACGTTGGTGAAGGCATTGATACGCTGTACACGGAAGGTATTGATGCTGTATTCGGTATTGTACCGGGGGCAGCCGATCTGGGTAAGCTGCTTCGTGAAGGGCCGGAGAATGTGGAGCGGACCATGGAGAATATTGCAAGAGTGCTGAAGTTGGGTTTGTGATCTTGATTATCAATCGGGATGAAATGATAAATGAGAGTATAACGGAGACGGGTTGCGGATCTGCCAGCGTGCAGATGCTGCATGCCCGTCTCTCTTTGTTATGGATGGCTGGTGTTACTGATGGAGTGAGAGCAGGCCATGGGTAAGTTCGATCAGTTCGAACCAGTTGTGAGGGTCTCTGCCCGTAATGCTCTCTATGCGTTTGAGGCGATACTGCAGCGTATTGCGATGAATGTTCAGATCGGTAGCCGTCATGGTCATGCTGCCGTTATGGTGGATGAAGCTGCGCAAGGTTTCCAGCAGATCTGCATGATCTTCCAGCCTGCTAATGATGTTGGCTTGAGACGTCAGGCGAGCCTTGCTGAAGCTTACCAGAAAGTGCACATCATCATAATAGAGGTGAGGAGTAGCCGGCTGAAGTGCCATCAAAATATTCATGACGGATTTTGCCTGCTCATAACAAACGGCGACGTTGGGTTCTTTTCGGCTGACTGAAATAAAGCAGTGAGGCTGTTCTTGACGTAATCGCTCAAGGAGTGAATCAAGATCTGTTTCGCTTTGAATCATGATAATCTGTGCGTCACCTTCGTCCTCCATGGAGAACGAGGGGAATTGCAGCAATACTTTGCCTATACTTTCATTGAATTCAGGAGTACTTCCACTGGCCTTGATGTAGAGGAGGACGGTTGGCAGCTGCAGATCCAGTTTGTATTGCAATGCTTCTTTCCTGATCTTCAAGGAATAGGAGCCGTAATGATTCAATAGGCGTTCCAGAAAGGCCTTCTTGCGCGATGTTTCATGAGCCAGACTTTCCAATTGGTTACGTTGTTCAATGAGGAGCGCTACCGTTGTCCGTACAATGTTACAGAACGGGCGGACCTCATCCGGATGGCCGGAGATTCCGATGACACCCACATGCTGGTTGTTGATCGTAATCGGTTCATTGGTGCCCATTTTCTCTAATTTCCCGTCCTGCCAGACCTCAATTCGGCTTCCTGTTGTCAGTGCCCGAACAGCCCCCTGATGAACAGTTCCGACTCGCTCCTTCTGGCCGCTTCCAATAATAATGCCCTGTTCATTCATGATGTTGATGTTATACGGGATGTCCTGCATCATTTTGTCGACGATTTCCTGTGCCTGTCTCTCGGTGAGCTGCAGCAACGCTATTTCCCCCTTTCTATTCATTTTGCTTAAATATAGGTCATCCGTTATTTCGAATGTTGGCATATCTATCTACATTGTTCATATGAACGAAATTATAAAGGACTGATAAGGCTTACACAAATGACATATTCAACTTGATTGCGCGAGTGATGATATAATCCTGTCCCAGTTCCCGCTCTGATTCGTTAAGGTTCTTGGACTAGAATTTTGTAGATGTTCACTAGACGTTGATTTGATAGGCTCGACATAGAGGGTATTAGGTCTTCGAGATTATATGTGAATTAAAAAATGATGAATTATGACGAAAAATGTAGAGATTCAGCCTGTTTTTTATCTTCAGGAAGGATCTTTTTCCATTTTTTAGATCGATTGTTCAGAATCCGTTCAGAGTTGTGTACTACAATAGACCTAATTGCGGACCATTTGAATGGAATAGAAGGGGAGGATGCAGGTTTATGCTTTATAGAAAGTTAGTAAGTTGTATATTAGTTGCAGTTCTGTTTTTGCAGGTTGTTAGTGTGGGTGGGGTAGCGAATGCAGCATCTACACCACTGGAGCAATTAAATGGAATCAGAAAATCAGATCAGGATATTGAGCAAACCATTTCACAAGTTCAAAGTCTCATAGAGAACAGCAGTCTAATCGATAATACCGATAAAACAACGCTCTATGATGGGCTGGATGAAGAACAAAAGAGGGAACTGGCACGAGGATTGATTCTTTTGCTGCCAATTGGGACAGATTATGTGAATCAAAGTCAGGTTAACGACATTTTCTTCCTCTTATACTTTCTAGTAGAATTGCCTAAAGCGACGGATTTAAGTACCGCACAATTTTATTTGGATAATATATATAATTTTTATTTTAGTCGGGCCAGAGACTTCCTACCTTCTGAACAAGCACAACCAATGGTTGAGGCGAGTGCTGCCTACAGCATGCTAAGAGGTGCTGATAAGGAAATATTCACAAATATTGTGATGTTTGGACCTGCTTTAGGTCAACACCAAACACCCATTAATTATAAGGGTCAGATTCAATTACTGAACGTGCTGATGTCGGATTATCTTCCAATTAACAGACCCATCACTGGATCAGACATGGATGCTGCACTGAATAGTCTCTATGCACACTATCAAATGACTTGGATGATTGGTATGGATCCAAATGCTACAGTTCACCCTTTTCCAATCAACATGGAGAAGATGTCTACCATCCAGAGTAATGAGCAGAGACGGGCGGAACTGGCAGATTGGATGATTTATAAAAGACCCGGTGTTGAAGGGTACAATACCACAGCAGAAGTACAAGCCGCCTTTGACGCATTCTTCGCAGTGGCTGCGCCAGCAGTGACAGCGGATGATGAGGCCAATGTGATCTTAGGTGCGGACGATACAATGGAATATAGCACGAATGCTGGCGTGGATTGGTTTGTTCACAGTTCTGCTAATCAACCTCAATTTGACGGTGTGCAAACGGTATGGGTACGTGTGAAAGCAACTGAAAGTACTCCAGTAGGTCCTTACGTGACATTGACCTTCACCGAGAATAGAGGAGCAGATCCACTTGAGGCAATAAACTTGGCAAAAAGTAATGAAGATGTAGCCGGTGTGCTTACTGCAGTTCAAGATCCTCAAGTTGGAGTAATTCTTCCTCAGGATTTTGGCAACTGGACCGAGGATGAGAAAGAATCCATGGCTGAGTTTCTGACGTTTATGAACGGCAGCAAAGGATATATAAATAAAGATCAAGTGCAATATGTGATTGACCTGGTTGTTTACCCTCGGAACCTCCTTGAAACGCGTGATTTGCTGAGCGTGGAACAGAGGGTTACAACGTATTTTGACATGCTGAGAGGTCTGCCTGACGTATTCAGTGGAAATATGGATTCCAGCATCTCTACCATTTATAGTGTTGGGAAAAAGTATAACAATCTGTCGGCAGTAGATAAGCAGATTTTGGTGTACAATATTACCTTTGAACTTATTCGCAGTTCAACACCTTTATATCAATATAAAGATCAGTTATCTGCTGAATTATCAACTTATATCCCGATCAATAACTTGAGTAACCAGCTTGAAATGCACAGTGCATTGGTTAACCTTCGATTACTACAGAAGGAGTCGGCGCAATTTAACAATGATCCTTACCTTGGACATTTGGAAGAGTTTCCACTTAATCTAAATAAGGTTGACCAATTGGAGCACAACACCTATCAAGAACTCGCCCAGTGGATGGTTGATAATCGTCCAGTAGAGGGTTACGCAAGCTACCAAGCTATCCAACAAACGTTTAATGCTTTCTTTGGCCCATTATCACCCATGGAGCAATTAAACGATGCAGTAGATGCAGAAAATCTAGATGAGGTTCTATCTATTATCCGCAACAGCCCTGAGCTTGTAATTCTTCCTGCGGGATTCAATGATCTTACTCCTGAAGAGCAGTTAGCTGTAGCTCAAGCTTTGATTGATTTGCTTCCGGATAAATATGATTATGAAAATGAAGGACAAGTAAGATATATCGTTGAGCTGGCATATGAAGCTGTGCTTGCTTATAAGGCAACGAGTCAGGCCGAGATGCAAAATCATCTGGATCATTTCTATATGAAGCTTTCTCAAGTCAATGAATATATCTCGATTGAAGACTTCGAAGATTATGAGGAATTCCGTGAGCTTAGCAAAAAGTACGTAGAGGGATCTGTTGTAGATCAAAAATTGATCGCTTATATGGCTCGCCTCATCTTCAAAGAAGAGGGTCTGTCAGTGGATAAGGCTGTGCTCGGCATGGTTATGATCTTGACCATTTCTCCGTCTCTTAATGTAAACACAGCAGAAGAGATGAGCCAAACCCTGTTTACACTTCTGATGATTCAACAAGAGGTGGAGGAGTACAACAAACAATCGGATCATGAGAAACTGGATGATTTCCCATTGAATTTCTCGAAATTAGCAGATGCATCGAGTGATGAGTCTAAGATCGAAAAACTCGCACAATGGATGCTGGAGAAAAAACCGGCTAACGGTTATGGAAGCTATGCCGAGGTTCAATCGGCATTTGATGAGTTTTTTGAACCTAAGACCCCGGTTGTCACTCCGCCAAGCAGTGGCGGAAGCGGTGGGGGATCTTCATCTACACCTGTAACATCAACGCCTGCAACCAACAAAGAAACACTTACGGTGGATGTGAATGGTACCAACGGGACCAATTTGGTGAAAACAACGATTACACGTACAACAGAAACAAATGGTAAGGTGAAGGACCTCGTAACGATGTCTGAAGCGACTGCCAAAGAATCGGTAGAAAAAGCGAAACAACTTGGCATGGATACAGCACGCATCGTCATTCCGGATGCCAAAGATTCCGTATCCGAGACTCGCGTTGAACTGCCAAAAGCAGCAGTAAAACAGCTGAATGACGGTGGACTTAAGCTGGAGATCTCGACAGAGAATGCGATCATTTCGATTCCTACGGCTTCGACCGCTGGTTTCGACCAAGACTTGTACTTCCGCATTGTGCCAATGAAGCAGGAATCCGAGCGCAAGCAAGTGGAAGAACGCGCGAAGCAAGAGCAATTGATTCAGCAAATTACGCCTGATGCAAATGTAACCGTACTGGCTCGTCCAGTCGAAATCGAAACGAATATGCAGAGCCGTGAAGTAACACTGACATTGCCACTGCGTGATAGTCTGCCGACAGATGCAGCAGCACGTCAGAAGGCCTTGGACAACCTGGCCATCTATATTGAACACAGTGACGGTACCAAAGAATTGCTTCAAGGCAAGTTGGTTCAGCTGAACGATGGCAGTGAAGGCATCGAATTTACTGTGAGCAAATTCAGTACGTTCACACTGGTTGTGGTCGATGGACTGAAAGCGGCAGAAACACCAAATAAACCGTATATCAAAGGTTTTGGTGACGAGTTCCGTCCAGATGCATTCGTGACTCGTGCACAAATGGCAGCCATGCTGGCGCGTAACCTGACGGATGAATCTAAATCTACAATTTCCGGTAATTTTGCCGACGTAGCGGCAACGCACTGGGCAAACAGCGAAATTGCACAAGCTCAATCCGCAGGGATCATGAATGGCATGAGCGTAACTCAATTTGTACCAGAGGGTTCGATCACACGTGCGCAGATGGCGACGATTGCATACCGCTGGATGCAGCAGCAATCAGGAAGTGTATCCGCAGCAACGGAAGCCAGCGCATCCTTTACGGATGTGTCCACAGATTCCTGGGCTGCAGAAGCGATCGCGTATGTACAATCTGCTGGTCTGATGACTGGATACACAGATGGTACGTTCAAACCGGATAACCAATTGACCCGGGCTGAAGCAGTAAAAGTATTAAATGTATTGTTCAAGCGTACACCAGCAGCGAGTACAGGTTCACAATCGTTCTCTGACGTACCCGCGTCTCACTGGGCATACGCAGATATCGAAGCTGCAGCACAGCAATAATCAGTCGTAAAATCAATAATAAATAAGGCCACCCATCGAGTGACCTTATTTGTATTCTAAAGAACGAATCATATCTTATTAGATGCAAAAATTCCACATAACCTTACTGCCACGAACCATATTTCTCCTACTGTCTGCTCTTTAGCCACTCCATTTACACGGCTTTAATTATGTTCAACTGGAGCATTGCCATAAAACCCACCATCCCGCAGCTGGTTTACAAATCCCTGCAGCCACTGATAATACTGCTCCGCATGCTGAAGTTTATGCAAATCCCGCAAAGCTTCTTCCCGCTCCTCTGGCAGGGTTGTTCTGGCGAGGATAATCTCGGATAACTCCGGGATGACCTCCTGAAGACTCTCCTGCATAACGTCAATCTCCCGTTGGAGTTTGGCGCCAAAGAAGTTTTGAAATGTACGGAAAAAGTCTGTTTCTGCCAAGTAAAGATCCTGCCGCTCTCGCTTCTCCTCCAGTTTGTAAACCATCTGTGACTCGGTAAGAGAACGTACCGCATAGCTCATATTGCTTTTGCTCATGTTCATCGACGTCTTCATTTCTTCCAATGTCATGGGCCGATCCTCGAAATACATAATGCCATACAGCTTGCCAAAGGAATGATTAACTCCGTATAAATCCATGGTATGGGCAATGGCGTCTATGACTTTCTCCCTGAGTTCCTGCCGATAGGACACCACTTTGGGCTCCTGTTCCCCGGCCATTTTTTTTCCCACAATCTCACCTCTAGTACATGGATGGGATTTCCTTTTACGTCTTCATATTTTACATGACTTCCTGTGATTTTAACATAACCCGGAAATTGATTTTTCAAATGTATTATACAATCATTTTTGTACAGAAGAGAATATGGAGCATTTTTAATCGAGTTTATCCCTAGTGTTAAATAAAAATTGAACGACGAGGAGTGTGTGAATTGCGTGTGAAATTATGGAGGGAAACAGAGGCAATTCTGTTCACCCTTCCCGCTCTGGTCCCGCTGTTGGTATTCTGGCTGGGGCCTCTGGGATACATCGTTTATCTAAGTTTTACGGATTGGGATTTTATGAGTCCGGACAAGTTATTCGTTGGTTTGGAGAACTACAGTTATCTGCTGACCAACTCCGAGTTTTACAAATCACTGAAGGTGACTCTGCTGTTCGGATTAGGGAGTGTGATCCCTACCATCGTTGGCGGACTGGCACTGGCGATGCTCATGAACAGCCGAATCAAATCATCCGGTCTGTTTCGGACGCTGCTGTTTTCTCCATGGGTTACACCAACGGTAGCCGTATCCATTGCATGGTCATGGATATTTGAACCCGAGGTGGGACTTGCCAATCTGATGCTGGGCTGGGTCGGCGTATCTCCCATCGGCTGGCTTAGGGATGCGGACTGGGCACTTGTAGCTGTGCTCATTGTAACGCTGTGGAAATCCATTGGCTGGTCCATGGTATTCTACCTGGTTGCGCTGCGTAACCTGCCATCCGATCTGCTCGAGGCCGCATCCATTGATGGTGCAGGCAGCTGGGACAAGTTTCGAAGCATTACATTGCCGTTGATCTCGCCAACCACGTTCTTCCTGTCGATCATTCTGACGATCCAGTCCTTGCAGGCCTATGATCAGATTAATGTAATGACGCAGGGGGGACCTGCCGGATCAACAAGAACACTGCTCTATATGTATTATCAGTCTGCATTTGAATCCTTCAATGTAGGCGAGGCATCGGCCATTGCTGTTGTCATTATTCTGATCTGCGTACTGCTGTCGGGTGTATCGTTCCTGCTCAGCAGACGCCTGGTGCACTACTAATGGACATGACCGCGATAAGTAAACAAACAAGTAAAGGTTCAAGTCGTGAAAATACCCAAAAAGAAAAGGCTCCCCGTGTGGGAAAAGTACTGGGTACTGCCATCCGATATGTTCTGCTGGCGTTAATCAGCCTGGCGATGGCCTTCCCTTTTTACTGGATGGTGATCAGCGGCTTCAAGACCAATGATGAGATCTGGCAATTTCC
Source organism: Paenibacillus sp. FSL K6-2862 (assembly GCF_038005125.1). Lineage (NCBI taxonomy): Bacteria > Bacillati > Bacillota > Bacilli > Caryophanales > Paenibacillaceae > Paenibacillus > Paenibacillus sp. FSL K6-2862. The sequence goes on along the minus strand of NZ_JBBOSN010000001.1, from coordinate 6,458,066 downwards.
GCCGACCTTCTGGCCCGAGACGTTCCGCTGGAACAATTATGTGGATGCATGGCAGTCGGCTCCATTTGCCCGTTACATGCTCAATAGTACAGGTGTGGCGGCTGCAATCTGCCTATTCCAGATCATCAACTCCAGCATGATGGCTTACGCTCTGACTCACATGCGTTTTCGAATGAAGGGCATACTCACCGGACTTATTCTGGTCGGGTATATGATTCCGAGCACAGCAGTTTATCTGCCCAGTTATCTGGTTCTCAGCGAACTCAGACTGCTGGATTCCTATACAGGCTTGATCGTATCCAACTGTGTCAGCGTGTTTTCCATTTTCCTGATTCGTCAGGCATTCATGCAGGTGTCTCATGAGCTTGTGGAAGCTGGGCAGCTCGACGGTGCATCGCACTTCCGCATTTTGTGGACCATTATAGCTCCACTGGTTCGCTCGACATTTGCCGTAATGGTATTGATTACGTTCATCGACCAGTACAACAACTACTTCTGGCCAATGCTGATAACGAAAGACCCGAATCTGCAGTTGGTATCTGCAGGTCTGCGCAGCTTCTTTGTGGAAGGCGGGGCTTATGGACTCGCGTGGCCGCAAATTATGGCGGCCAGTGCGTTCACTATTGCACCACTGCTCATTCTCTTCCTGTTTACTCAGAAAACGATTATGCAAAGTGTAAACATGACGGCTGGCGTAAACAAAAACTGATTTTTACAACATATTTATATAGGAGGAATCAAAATGAATTGGAGTCTGGCGAGTACTGCGTGGAGGAAAAAATGGAAGCTCAGGTGGAAAGGCGGCATGTCACTGGTACTGGCGGCGAGCTTTGCCCTCATTACGGCTTGTGGTTCTACAGCGGACAGCGGGTCAGGTACAGGATCAGATGCAGCGGCAAGCGGGGCGGACTCGTCATCCAGCGGTCCGGTTGAGATTGAGTTCTGGTACGGCCTGGGAGGTAACCTGGGAGATAACATGAAGAAAACGATTGACGCCTTCAATGCCTCGCAGAACGAGGTTGTCGTGAAAGGTATTGTACAAGCGGACTATACGGAGACGGAACAAAAGCTGCAGGCAGCGATTGCTTCCAAAAAGGTACCCGCAGCCGTACTCAGTGCCAATATGGACTGGGCTCGCAAAGGATATTATGCATCCATGGACGAGATGATTGCTGCCGATCAGGAATTCGATAAAGAGGACTACGTCCAAACCTTCCTGGATCAAGGAAAAGTAGACGGCAAGCAGTACTTTTTACCGATGTACGGAACCACCCAAGTCATGTATTACCGGATGGATACCCTGAAGGAGAATGGAATCGACCCCGCAAGTCTGACGACATGGGAAGCGCTGGCGGAAGCTGCCGCGAAGATGACCAAGCAGGAGAACGGCAAAACAACCTTCTACGGCTGGGAACCGATGTGGGGCAATGAGAACATGGTGGATGCCGTATTGGGCAAAGGCGGACAAATTCTGAGTGATGACGGCAAGACCGTGATGATCGATTCGCCGGAGTGGGTAGAGACATGGGAGTTGTTCCGCAAATGGATTCACGATGACAAGATCATGGGCATTCACTTTGGCGGACAAGGCTGGGAGTACTGGTACAAGACAATTGATGATGTCATGAAAAATAAAGCAGCAGGCTACACCGGCTCCAGCGGTGATCAGGGTGACCTGGACTTCAGTATCGTGGCAGCCATGGAGCAACCGGGCTGGGAAGGTGTAGGACAAGGCAAACCGGTAGCAAGTGCCATCATGGCCGGAATCCCGGCTGCAGCAAGTCCTGAACAGCAGCAAGCGGCATATCAATGGCTGACGTATTTCTCGGAGACGGCCAATACAGCGGCTTGGTCCATGAACACAGGTTACATCGCCGTTCGTCAGTCTGCGCAGGAAGATCCGGATTTCAAAGCGTTCAGTGAAGAGAATCCACAGATCAAGGTTCCGCTGCAGCAAGCAGCACATGCTTCTGCTCCATTCCAGGATCCGACGGGTGGCAAGATCAACGAAGCGTTGAAGGATGCGGCAGACCAGGTGCAGATTAACAATATGCCTGCGGAACAGGCCCTTAAGGAAGCCAAAGAGAAGGCTCAAAAGGAACTGGATCGGGTGAAATAAGGAGCTTAAACAAGATGTCTGAATTAAACTTGGGAAACCTGTCTACCCCGATTGAGGCCATTCTGTTTGACAAGGATGGAACCCTGCTGGATTTTACGGTGATGTGGGGGTTCTGGACAGATTGTGTAATGGAGAGCTTCAGGGAAGAGCTCGCCGTACGTGGCCTTCCGTTCGCTGAGGATGAGATCCCCCATATTTGGGGGACACGCCATGACGAGCAAGGCCGGATGAATGGATATGATGTACGGGGGCCCCTTGCCATGGGAACGATGGAGGAAGTTTATGCCGTACTGACGTGGCATGGGTACCGTGCAGGGTTGAGCTGGGCAGAAGCCAAAATCATCGTAAGGGAGTGTCTGTTGCAGGCGGAATATGCCATGAATAAGGCACGTCCCGTCCAGCCCCTTCCGGGAGTGCGTGCATTTTTGGAGCAATGCCGAGACAAAGGTTTGAAGATGGGTGTAGTTACTGCAGATGAGACGGAGAGTGCTCTGCGTCATCTGCAGTGGATGGGTATCGAGTCCTTTTTCTCCGTAGTTGTGGGAACCGATCAGGTTGGACGGGGCAAGCCGTTTCCTGACATGTTATTGCTGGCCTGTGAGCGCATGGGTGTCTCGGTTAGCAAATCTGTTGTGATTGGGGATACGGACGGGGATATGGAAATGGCACGCTCTGCAAGGGCAGCATGGAAGATTGCCGTAGGTGATCCTGAACAGATTCGACTCTCCGACCTGACGGTACGGTCATTTCATGAACTGCTCGAAGTTGGTGTGACTGGATGACGAGCCATGCCTATACAGGATGGATATTGCTCGCGCTGGCCATTGGACTGGAACTGAGCGGTACGATTCTGATGCGAGTTTCGGATGGGTTTACCCGCCTGTGGCCTTCCATTCTGATGTTTGTCTGTTATGGAGCAAGCTTTACCTTGCTGAATTTTGCAGTGAAGTATATGCCTCTAGGGGTTGCCTATGCAATCTGGTCGGGGGTAGGCATTACGCTGATTGGAGTTGTAGGACACTACTTTCTGGGAGAACGCCTGAAGGCGATGTCCGTCGTCTGGATGGGCTTTATCCTGATTGGCATTATTGGACTGAAATGGAGTGATTCCTAATGGGAAATGAACAACCACGTGAGCAACCGGTAGTCAGCTTCCAGGTCATCACGGACACTCATGTGAGAGATCAAGCTGATCATATCTACAACCGTCATCTGGAGAAGGCACTAGCCGATATTACATCGAATAACAAGGACAGCAGCGGAATCATGCATGTGGGTGATGTGACGGATCGCGGTCTGCCGGAAGAATACAAGGAACTGGAACGGATTCTGGACATGTACCGGAATGTACTACCCAAGATACGTTATACCTTAGGTAATCATGATATAGGATCCATCCTCTGGCAGGATCCCCCGATTAATCTAACTACAATGACATCTCATGAGGTCAGTGAAGTGTTGGGCCATGTAGATCAGATGAGGGAAGAGGAGAATGAAATTTCAGATGCCCTAATAACGACGGAAGGGATCTGGGAGAAACGATTAAATGAGTTCAAGGCCATCACAGGTATGAAGGGTTCCTATCATGACCATTGGATTGAAGGTTATCATTATATCTTTTTGGGGTCGGAGCAGCCCCATCCGAAGGACTGCGATATGTCTGCAGAACAGCTGAATTGGCTGGAGGCAGCATTATCCGAACAGGCATCGCCTGATCGGCCGATCTTTGTCTTTTTGCACCAGCCGCTGATGGATACAGTAGCGGGTTCGATGAAAGATCAGGGATGGTTTGGCGTGAACCAGGATGCTGAAGTGAAGGCCATTTTGAGTCGCTATCCTCAGGCAATTTTGTTCTCGGGGCATACTCATTGGCAGCTGGAGGCACCGCGCACCATGTACGAAGGTGGTGGTCATTTGCCAACGATGTTTAATGCAGCTTCCGTAGCGTACTTGTGGACGGATGAGGATGAGCATCTCGAGGGCAGTCAGGGTTTACAGGTGGATGTGTATACCGATCAGGTTGTTGTCAGAGGACGTGACTATTTAACGGGAACATGGATTGAGGGTGCAGAGTACACGATCCTATATCCGGTGAAAGTACAGGTCGACTTGTAGGTTAGCAGAGCATAGAAGACTTCGCCCAAAGCCTTGGCGGAGTTTTCGTTGTGTACATAAAAGTTCCACGTGAAACGTCTCGACCCCGGCCTTTTTTGGGTAAACTTGTAAATTGGTCTGGCGGGGCTCTATACTCAATAGTATGTATAACATTTGATAGTAGAGAGGATGTATACGCCGCATGAGAGAACTTCAAGTTAACACACGGTACGGTACAGTTGAGGGAGAACATCTGCATGGAGCGAGTGTATGGAAAGGCATCCCTTATGCCAAACCGCCAGTGGGCGAATTGCGCTTTCAAGCCCCGATTCCGCCTGAATCGTGGGGTGGAGTCAGGGAAGCGAAGCAGTTCGGACCTGAAAATATACAGCCAAGACATCAACAAGCGGAAGGGATATTCGGAGAGCCTCCTGCCGAGTCGGAGGACAGTCTGTATCTGAACATCTGGGCACCGGAAAAAGAAAGCCAACATCCTCTCCCGGTTATGGTATGGATTCATGGAGGTTCATTCACTTCGGGTGCGGGAAGCCAGCCCCTGTATGATGGAACCCATCTGGTGCTGCGGGGCGATGTCATCGTTGTGACGATTAACTATCGTCTTGGCCCGCTTGGATTCATGCATATGGCTCCGCTTGGGGAAGGATATGCGACCAACGTGGGCTTGCTGGATCAGGTTGCTGCCCTGCAGTGGGTGCAGGACAATATCGCAGCCTTTGGCGGTGATGCGAGCAATGTTACTGTATTCGGCGAATCGGCCGGCAGTATGAGCATTGCTGCATTGATGGCCATGCCGGCGGCCAAGGGCTTGTTCCACCGTGCTATTATGCAGAGCGGAGCATCACAGTTCATGCCTGCAGAGCAGGCTGCCGAGATCCGGAACGGTGTATTGAAGGTTCTGGGCGTAACCCAGGATGATCTGCATAAGCTGAAAGATATCCCGGTAGAGCAGATCCTTGCTGCTGGCGAAACGGTTAAAAAACATAGCGGTGCTGCCATGGCTTTGTTGTTCCAGCCCGTGCTGGACGGTGTAACGCTTCCACAATCTCCACTTGAGGCTATACGTGCGGGAGCTGCCCAAGGCATCCCAGTATTGATTGGAACCACCCTGCATGAAGGTGCGCTGTTCATTCAGCCGCATGTCCCTTATTCGGAAGAGATCGATATGGTACAGGCCGTCGATTTCATGACACCGGATCTGGAGAATCGTGCTGCGATTGCAGACAGCTATCCCAAAACGGCAGACGGACAGGCTCAGGTGATGACCGATCTGTTCTTCTGGCGCTCGGCGCTTCAATACGCGACTGCTCAACAGAAATATGCCCCGGTGTGGATGTACCGGTTCGATTGGGTCATGCCAGAACACCCGCTGCTGAGAAAGTCGATCCACAGCATTGATATCTTCTTTGCTTTTAACACACTGCATGCGCTGAAATCCATGAACGCCGAACCGGATGCAGCCGCTGCAGAACTGGCGGGCAAGGTGCAGGATGCCTGGATTTCCTTTGCCAAGAATGGCCGTCCGGAAACGGCTGGTGTAAACTGGCCTCCTTATGAGGAGAATCGCGCGACGTTGATCTTCAATCATGAAATTGAACTTGCGCATGACCCAGAGTCATCCAAGCGGGAACTGCTGGGCGTTTAAACGAGCGAATTACAGTTTCATCATATACAGATCAAAGGCGTCTTCCGTCATGCTTGATGGAAGACGCCTTCTTTTGTCCATTCAATACACTGCTGCTGACCAAAGTGTCCGATGTACTGCCCAATTCACTTACGGGAAGCTCTGATATTGGATACATGATCACAATAGAATGAACGGCTACCTCTAGTGAAGAGTACCAATATGACGTGAATGAAGAGTGCTCCGAACATGAGCATATAGAGACCGATCATCCCAATCGAAATCCACACTTTATACGGTTCAAGCACCGAGTCATTATTGACAAAGGCATAATCGTTGATAAGTCGGATCATGGTAAAAATGAGCCATGGCATATAAAGCGCAAGCCAGCGTTTAAACAGCGACGGCATGGATGGTTCCCCTGTCTGCCTATGAACATACCGGAAGCGCATAAGGGCGGAGCCTGGCGTTTTGCCATCCCGAACACTCGGAATGATAAACAATACAATGAGCATCGCGATGGTTGTAATGGCTGCACTGTTAATGACATTGGCGCTGGATAGACTAAAGATTGAGAGCAGATTCGATAAGAATACCACTACCACGCCGTCGATGATTAGTGCAAGCAGCTGAGGAATAGGGAACACTCTGTTCTGTTCCACAATTTGCTCACTTTTCGCCTGAATGCTGGCACGTGACGGGAATAGAGCAAGCAGGATCGGAGCTGCGAAGAATCCAAGTACAGCTCCTGACGTATTCGACAGCAGGTCATCGACATCGAACAGTCGATAAGGGCAGTTGTAATAACCGTAAAATCCGGTGATTTGCGTAATCTCAAAAAACAGGGAAAGTCCAAATCCACCAAGCAGGGCATATTTCCAGTAGGATTTCTTTTGAAAAAAGTACCGGATATAGACGCCGAGAGGCATAAGCAGCAGTACGTTGAACAGAATTTGCAGAAAGGCCCTGCCTTGAATCATCCCCATATAGGTGGACGGCTGGGACCATACAATCGGTGTTTCTTTCATAATATCTTTGACAAAAGTGAAGGGAACGAGATTGTAATATACCGTATCGGCTGCCTGCTGGGCACACGTATTGCGGGTCGATGGAAAGGGCAGGATGACGAGACAATACGCAGCGAGTATATAAAAGATGAACGAAAAACTAATGGCAAAGCGTGACCAGCTGAAAAATCCGTCTTTGCGATAACCATAAATGAGCCACGGAACAAGTAAAAACATGGCGATGATCACGAAAATAAAGAAAGCTGTTTGTACAGGGAAAACATAAGAAGACATGGACATTGACATGACAAGAAACTCCTTTTGAAAAAATATATTTCATGGACGGGCTGAACCCGGAAGCGAATATGCAATTAACACGAATCAGAATCTAAATTTGGATATATCGCGGGAAACTCTCCCGGATAGGTATATCGTATAGGATCCGCTTTAAAGTAAGGAGAGGTGAACCTTAAATTTCGTTTAAATTCCATTAACCGAACGCAGAATGGGGGATAACATGGATTTAACGTGATCCATTCGCTGGAAGGAACATGAGGAATCCCGTATACTTGCGAGAAGCCCAAAAAAGGAATGGAGAGTTTAAACAATATGTCCAATTTACCTAACTGCCCCAAATGCAATTCCGAATACACATACGAGGACGGTAATCTGCTGGTATGCCCGGAATGTGCACATGAGTGGACGTTGGAATCCGAAACCGAGCGTGCAGAAGAAACTAAAGTCGTACGTGACTCGAACGGCAATGTTCTGAATGATGGAGACACCGTGACAGTCATTAAGGATCTGAAGGTGAAAGGAAGCTCACTGGTTGTCAAACAAGGAACCAAAGTCAAAAATATCCGTTTGATTGACGGTGACCATGATATCGACTGCAAAATCGATAGTTTGGGTGCGATGAAGCTGAAGTCTGAATTTGTGAAAAAGATCTAGAAGGTTACATAGTGTATTTCATGAACGAAGCATCTGAGAAGAATTGACAGGGAATATATGGTTGATATATACTTTCTGAAATTTAACAGGTAAACGCAATGATCAGGAGTACTAAGGACTAAGGCTGGCTCAGAGAACTGCCGTATGGTGCAAGGCAGTCCAACCTATCCCCAACTCGCCTGTAAGCGGCAGGATTGAGCAGCAGTCATTCAGACGGACTGAGATCAGATCCTGACGGCTAACCCCCGTCATCAGGTTCCTGAGTTTCTGTGGTCCAGTAGATACAGAGAGATCTGTCTTTGGCATGGTTCATGGATGAAGAAGAGTGGTACCGCGAAGGTCATACCTGTCGCCTCTTAGTTGAGGTGGCAGGTTTTTTGCATTTTTTGACCCTAAATGAAAAAAGGCAGGTGTCGGGTGAATGACAAGAGAACGCATTATTGACTATTATTCCGGGTTTGACGAGTGGGGAAGATTGGAGCGTGAGCCGCTGGAGTTCATCATTAACATGCATTACATTAGGGCCCATCTCCCTGCAGCTGGACTTGTTCTGGATAATGGCGCAGGGCCAGGGAAATACGCAATGGAGCTTGCGAGGGATGGCTACCGAGTAACCTTGTCAGACTTGACACCTGCTTCCGTGGATATCGCTAGGCAGAAGGCTAAGGCGTATGATCTGACGAAGCAGTTCGAGGGATTCCATGTACTGGATGCAACCCGTCTGGAGGGGCTGGCTGACGATACATACGATGCATCGCTGATGCTGGGGCCGTTGTATCATCTCCAGACTGAACAGGACCGGGTGGCGGCTGTAAGGGAACTACACCGGGTAACAAAGCGAGGCGGCATGGTGTACATCGCGATGCAGAGCCGAATGCGAATGGCCATTAACTCGCTGCAGTCTCCCCAGCACTGGAAACCGAATGATCATATGGGTGCCATTCGTGCTTTTATGGAAAAGGGGACATTCGACCATCAGGATCAGGGCCGATTCACAGGGGCTTATTATTTTAACATTCAGGATATTCAACCATTCATGGAGCAGCACGGATTCGAAACGGTGAATTTGATTGGATCATCCAGCCTGGGGGCCATGCTCACAGCAGAACAGCAGCAGTATTGGAAAGAGCGCGGGGAGCATGAGGAGTTAATCCAATTCATGATTGAGAAGGCAGAAGATCCTACAATTCTGGGGATTTCCTCTCACCTGCTGTACATCGGGACCAAGAAATAATCATGAATGTCACAGAAATAGAGAATAATATGTCAAAATCATGCCCTCTGGAGAAAGAGGGCTCTTGTGTTTTTCTTCAAAATAGTTCAATATTAAGATACATAACAAAAGGTGATCTACTTACAATAGGTTAGATGAGCGACGGATCGCTTCATAAACAGGGAGGAACAGAACATGGAAATCGGAATTAGTACCTTTGTCGAGACAAATCCAGATGTGAAAACCGGAGAACTTATAAGTCACGCACAGCGTATTCGTGATGTAGTAGAAGAGATTGTCCTGGCTGACGAGGTCGGTCTGGATGTATACGGCGTAGGGGAGCATCATCGTGCTGACTATGCAGCATCATCCCCGGCAGTAATTTTGGCAGCAGCAGCGTCACAGACCAAGCGCATCAGGCTGACCAGTGCCGTGACTGTACTGTCTTCGGATGATCCGGTACGGGTATTTCAGGATTTTGCAACGCTGGACGGCATCTCGAATGGACGTGCGGAGATTATGGCGGGCCGGGGTTCGTTTATCGAGTCCTTCCCTCTTTTCGGCTATGATCTGAACGACTACGACGAGTTATTCGATGAGAAACTGGATCTGCTGCTTAAGCTTCGTGATTCGGAAAAGGTAACCTGGGAAGGCAAGCATCGTCCTTCCTTCAACAACCTGGGCATCTATCCGCGCCCGGTACAGGAGAAGCTGCCGGTATGGATCGGAAGTGGCGGTAATCAGGAATCGGTTGTCCGCGCAGGTCTGCTCGGTCTGCCGCTGGTACTCGCGATTATCGGTGGTCGTCCGGTTCAATTTGCTCCACTGGTAGAGTTGTACAAAAAGGCTGCAGCCCATGCAGGGCATGATGCTTCCAAACTGACAGTGGCATCACACTCTCACGGTTTTATCGCGGATACGACGGATGAGGCGGTTGAGAAATTCTTCCCGCCAGCACAGGCTGTCATGAACATACTGGGCCGTGAACGTGGCTGGGGACACTACAGCCGTGCAACATTTGATGCTGCACGCAGCCTTGAAGGTGCACTGTACGTTGGTGACGTAGAGACGGTGGCTCAAAAGATTATTTACCTGCGCAAGGAAGTCGGCATCACTCGTTTCATGCTGCACACCCCTCTCGGCACAATGCCGCATAATGAGGTGATGAGAGCCATTGAATTGCTTGGTAAAGAGGTTGCTCCAATCGTTCGCAATGAAATTGCACGTTGGGAAGCAGAGAATGGTGAAGCGCGTTAATTCTGCCCGTTCGCCCGATTAGAGAAATTAGAATATCAATTGTTTTAATATAAAAAAGGAGTTGAGACTCAGCATATCAAGCTGGGCCTCACTCCTTTTTTGTGTTATGGACAATAATTATTTTTTGGTGTTTGTTCCAAAGAGAGATTGAACAATCATGGACAGCGTATGATCATAGAGATTTTTGGCGGCAGCTTCACTCTCCAAGTGGCCTCCCAGGTACAGATGAATGACACCATGCAGGGGGGCCCAGATCATTTGAACGGCAAGCAGGGAATCCTTTTCCTGAAGCATCTCCTGCTTACTTGCTGCTTCTACCAAATTAATGAGCTGTTTCATCGCGGTTGCGGTTCCCTCCAGACTCTCTGCATCCGGTTTGAACTCGGCAAATGATCCACCAAACATCAGCTGATAGAAGCTGGATTGCGTCATGCCAAAATCCCAGTAGGCATAGGCAAGCGCGCGAAAATGCTGTTGGTATGAAGTTTGCTGCGGCACGGCCTCAAAAGACTGAGACAGGAGTATGCAACCCTCCAAATAGAGATATTTAGCCAACCCTTCTTTCTTGCCAAAAAGGTTATAGATGATCTTGGTGGAGCACTCCATCCGTTCTGCCACACGTCGTACCGTAACCGCTTCAGGCCCGTGTTCCTGTAATAGTGCAGCAGCAGCATGCACAATATTTTGTCGCAGATTTTCGGAATGCTGGAGTCTTGCTTCCTGAAAAGTCGTTACCGTATGAATCGACTCCTTAGATTTTGATGAGTGATCTTTCATTTATGTTCATCCTCGTAGCGTTATATTTGTTTTCTAACGGAAACTGCGTTTCTTATGAGTATTCTACTGTTTGTGCCTGATATCGTCAATTTCCCAAATGTGAATTGACAGGATAAAAAAATGAGGATACTATGTTTTCATTAGGAAACAATGTTTCTAATAAAAAACAGATGAACAAAAGGACGGATAAAAATGAGAAATATTCAAAATCAATGGGCTCTAGTCACTGGAGCCTCCTCGGGTATCGGACAGGCTTTTGCATTGGAAATGGCTTCAAAGGGACATCATGTCGTGCTTGTGGCCAGATCGGAAGCAAAACTGAAGCAGCTGGCAGAACGCATAGAACGAACATATAAAGTGAGAGCAGAGGTCATCGTAGCAGATCTCTCTGAAGTGAATGCACCACAGCAGATCTATGATGAATGTAAAAATCGGGGCATACGTGTGGATACCTTAATAAATAATGCAGGCTTTGCAACACATGGGTGGTTTGAACAGGTGGATGGCTTGCGCCAGCAGGAGGAGATCTTGCTTAATGTACTGGCTGTAACAAACATGACCCATCTATTCCTGCCGGCAATGCTGCAAACGCGCAATGGAACGGTGATCAATGTCTCTTCCACGGCAGCCTTTCAGCCTGATCCGTTTATGGCTGTATACGGGGCAACCAAATCATTCGTTCTTTCCTTCACAGAAGCATTATACGAAGAGAATAGACAGCGTGGAGTTCGCTTTTTGGCCATATGTCCCGGTGCGACAGAGACGTCCTTCTTTGATGTTGTAAACGCCGAAGAAGCCTCTGTTGGAAAACGGGATACGCCTGAGCATGTGGTAGAAGTGGCGATGAAGGCATTGAAATCGGGTAAGCCTTACGCTGTGCCGGGTGCATCGAATTACTGGACGGCTCAATTGGCCCGTGTTTTACCACGCAGACAGATCCTGCGAGTGGTTGGAGGAATGCTGACTCCGCGTCCTCAGAATGGATAAGCACAAAGGGCACGGGCCTGAATCGATAGGAAAAACGCTGGCAGCAAACATCCTTGCTGTCAGCGTTTATGTCATAACCATTTTAATAATGCCATACAGAATGCTGGCTCCTGCTGCACCGAGTGCAATCAGCTGAATTTTCAGGTCTAATTTATCAAAGCTGAATACTTTCGGAAGCAGCCAGTATAAGCTGATCATTGTCCAGAACGCGTACAAGACTGCTGCAGTAAGCAGCTGTCTCACGGAGATTTCCCTGATTGCGGAACCCAGCAGACCAGGAAAGGTTGCATCACCAATCATTTTCAGATTCCAGCAGGAGAGAAGAAAATAAACAAGCACAACACCCATCGTTCCCACGATCATCAGCGTATCCTTGCTCAGCAGTAGACTGCTGAGGTTACGTGACTTGTTCTTCATCTCCCCGAAACCAACCAGGAAAAAAACGAAGCCTATCACCATTCCTACACCGGCTCCTGTCGTGCACAGCGTATGTAGAACGATACCGAGGACCCCAATTACCCATAACATGTCATCACCTTCTTCACAGCCTTGCGAACTTCCCGCTCGCAGACATACCATGCTGTCCATTCTACGCCTGGCTGTACGGTTCATCAATGAAGTGCCTTCCCTGTTATCTGGTTCCCGTTTTTGAACAGCGTATAGTGAATGACCTCACCGCTCCAGAAATGGAAGGCCAGATCAATCTGCCCAATTTGCAGTTCATTGAGCCATTCCGGCTGCAGAATCAGTTGATTTGTTTCATAAGAAGGTGCAAATGTAGTCAGGAATTCTTTGTAAGGAGTCCAGTTCTGCGGAGCAGTAAACTCTCCAGAGGAATAGACGGCCTCCATGGTAGCGAGTTGATCGCCATGAAAGAGCGTTGGGATGGAGAAAGCCTCTGTAGTACCGAATGCATTCTCCAGCTCGGGCTTGGCCGATACGACGAGCTTCCATGTCCAGTCTGCGCCTTGATTGAACTTCGCCGTGATGATGGCCTGTTTGCCGAGCTGGTCGCCCTTGCTAACCATACGGGATAATGCATCTGCTTGGATAACCAACCTACTCCCGCTGAATGAATAGTCTGCGTTTTGTTTCAACAGCTGCTCACCCGCATAGAGCGATACGAGTTTGGTTCCATTTAACTTGACTGTCAGCTCCGTATCCTGAATGGGGTAGCCTTGTCTCAGGTACAGCAGATCACGATCTCCAATAGCAGAACGGCCTGTCCAGCTTGCCTGAATCATCTCGAATAGAGCCGGATCGGACCACACATACGTCTCCCGGTTCAGATGCTGGCCATTGTCCCACAATATGGACGCGATCTTTTTGTCCTTCAGCTCATGCCCGATGAATTCGAAATATTTTAGCTTCTCGCCCTGTTCAATAACATCCGTATGTTTATCGAATCCCAGAAGTCCGTACTCGCCAAGAATGACCGGAATTCCCTGCGTGACGAGTGTCCTGTACATATTGTTAAACGTGTTGGCCGCATCATTCTTGGTATCGGTATCAAACGTGGTGTGTCCTGCGATATTAACGCTAAATGGCCAGTAACCATAGTAATGCACGGTGGCAATCAGGTTTTTGTCTTTCAGTTCAATGATGTTATGCCTCAAACTGTTCAGCCTTGCCTGTGTCGGTGAACCCTCAAGTGTAGGCAGCAAAAGTGGACGCTCTTCGTTATTGTCGCCTGTGCTGCGAATCAGCTTCACAAACGCCGTGTTTAATTCATGCAAAAGGGCAAGCTGCCTTGGCTCATCGATATTGCTTCCTGCTCCCATATCACCCGCCTGAGTGATTCCACGATTGAAGCGCGGTTCATTCACACTTTCGAACATCAGCCTCAGTGGAGCATCCTTGAATTGATTCGCAATTTGGGTCCACACTGCTGTGTAACGAGCGAGTGCCTGGTCATGATCGGTTTCCAGCTGACTGATCCAGAGATAAGAATCATGATGGAGATCCAACACGACGTACAGATTGGCATCCAGTGCCCATTTGATCACTTCCTGGACCCGTGCCATGTAAGCAGGATCTATCCGGTAATCCGGGACGGCACCAATATGCTGGTCCCAAGTAACGGGGATTCGTATACTTTTGAATCCTTGAGCGGCAATGTTTCCCATTAATTCCGGAGTAACGCGTGGATTACCCCAGTAGGTTTCATCGGGGCCTACCGTATCCAATGAGTTGCCGAGGTTCCATCCGGGCTGCATCTGATCCACAACTGTTTGCAGTGGACCGAAGGCGGTCATTTCATGCTGTCTCTCAAGCTCGGATTGGGCTGCAGACGCAGGTAATGGCAGCAGGATGAACAGATACATCGCGATGCATGTCAGTGTGATGGAGATAGGGCGACTAGGTAATTTCATGGAGGCTCCTTTAGCTTGAGTGATCTCATTATGTTTTCGTCCTATAGATTGACGTAAAGCATTATATCAAAAGGAGTATCGGGATGAGCCATGTATTTTTTACCCAAGTGCCTATTCGTTCTCCGATTCGTACTTATCGCGATGCTGCTTCTTCATTTCAATATAATCGGGATCAGTCTTGGCAATCTCCCACTGTGCCTTGAAGATGGCTGCAGCTTCCGCTTTCACTTTGTCATTCTGATAGGGAAGAATTGAACCGTCCTCTTTCGAATATTTGCGTCCACCTTTATGGTTTGTATATCTCCGGGCCCGTGTATATCCCATCTGCAGAAACTTGCGCGCCATATCCATGCCAACGAAATCATCCTTTTTCTTATATTCCAAAAAAAGCTCGTAGATCTTCTCCGATGATTCGGTCGCGATCTCGGGTGTTTTAAAACGCCAATAGGGCAGAATCTCGCTCTTGTAGGGTTCCACCATCAGCACGCCCTGCTCCCCCCGTCCGACGGTATATAGCTCTGGATGTTTGCGCAAATCGAGCTCTTCGTAATTCAAGGTGTAATCGAATTTTTTCATCGGTGTGGTCCCTCCTTGAGATAACATGTATGGTATTGCCATGCTTGAACATGGAATTCTGTAATAGTGATATAACTTCTACCTCTTTTTACCCCGATTCTTTTGGAACATACACGGTTAATGGGGGACAGAGGAGTAAAACCATAGGAGGGATCATGATATGGGAATGTCTGGCAGATATCTTGTGGTGACAGACGAGTTGATTGAATCGATCAAATCAGGCGAGATCAGTGTGCATGACTGTTCCGTTGATCTGGATATTGATAAAACGTGGCAGATGCTTCAGTTCACCTTAACTGGTAACCTGGTGGACGGAGAGCCGCCTCTCGGATATGTGGTGCCGATGTCAGGGGAACAATATTTGGGGAATTATTCGGACATGGATCTGTTTCTGCTCTCGAACGAACAGGTGCTGGAAGCCTATATGGCTCTGGAGCAGCTGGACCCCGATGAACTGAAGGTACGTTTTGACCTGGACCAAATGATTACGGAAGGCGTCTATCCGGTCATGGAAGGCTGGGATGCAGATGAGACGTTCACAGAGATCGTTCAAACAATGAATGACGTTCAGGCTCTATATCAGGCAACAGCAGCCGCCGGGAATGGAATTGTCTTTTATATTTTCTGAAACGGCTCATAAAGGTGACGCTCCTTCATGTTTAAGCTGCTTCGGTTCGGGTTATTGATAAAAATAAGGCGATTGCCTTGATGATCATCACGAAAATCCGGTAGAAGAGAGGGATTGCGGTATGACACAGGACCAGAATGAAGAGAACAAAGCCATTCAAGACGACGAGCCGGATCCATTTGAAACCCCTGTAACGACAGAGGACAATGAACCGACTGAAGAGGTTGACGAGGAAACCAAAGAGTAATGTACGAGGTCGTCTACAATAAATTCTTATCCAAAGGTCGGACACATTTCCGGCCTTTTTTGGCGTTTTTACGATCCAGTGGTTTACAACATTTACCTGATGGCCTCATAATAGGAATGAACCACATTTTTCCTAAGGAGGAGATCGTATCAAAAATCGAAGGTTAGCCAAGTGGATCGCCGTACCACTCGTTTTGATGATGGTGGCGCTTACGGGATGTCAGGCTGTTGGTGGTGTGGATATTGGTAAAGCCATGGCCAACAGTACAAACGTAAAATCCGGTGAATCTAAACAATCCATGCACATTAACATAGAGCCGGCTAAAGAATTCGCTACCGAGAAAGACAACGAAATGATTGAACTTATTAATTCCGTATCCCTGGACATTGAGAATGCCAAAGTGAAGGATGCCCAAACGGCATCAATCCAAGGCTCGGTGAGTTTCCAAGGAACCAAACTTCCTTTCCACCTTTCCATGGATGAAACCCAAATGGTGATCGACCTGGACGGTGCGCAGAAGCCGCTGTACATATCACTTGAGGCTCTGGAAGGCGCGCAAACACTTCCGATGATGGACACCAAGGCTCTGGAAAAGCAGATCGAGGAGCTCTCTCCCAAATTGCTTTCCTTTGTCCTGAAGCATCTGTCCAATCCGAAAAATATCTCTGTTACGCCTGTACAGGAATCGGTGAACGGTGAGTCCCTCAGCCTCTCCAAGCTCCATATGGAGATCACTGGAGAAGAGATTCTTGCCATGGTTAAACCGTTCCTGACAAGTGTTGCCCAGGATGAGCAAGGACTCAAGGATCTGATCGGCGATCTATATGAGGTGTTCTATCCACTGCTGACAGCAATGAATCAGGTGGAAGAAGTGGACGCAGGAGCCATGACCTCCTTGATGCCAGAATCCAAAGAGGCAGCTGTTGCCACCATGTACCCGATGATCAAGGCAGGACTCGACGAGCTTCTGGTTAACTATGATCAAGGGCTGAACGAATTGTTGAATGAGGTACCTGAGCTGAAGACGGTATTTGGCACAGATACAACGTTTAAACTCGATTTCTATCTCGACAGTGCGCTGAACATCCGTAAGCAAAATGCTGAGTTGAAAGTGGCACTGCCTGCCTCCGAGGATCTGCCTTTGCAATCCGTGACTCTATACGCAGACAGCGAGCAGTGGAATATCGGTGGGGCGGTAACCGTGGATGCGGTTGATACAACAGGTGGCGTAATCGATCTGATGAAGCAAGACATCACTCCTGGACAGATGCTTCGCAACTTTGATTCGAATTCCGTCGTGTACCAGCTGCTGAAAGACGAAGCCGGCATCACTCGGAAGAGCATTATGCTGTATCCGGAAGATGAGGTCTACGGTGCCATTACAGTGAAAAACACAACATTCGTTCCTCTTCGTTACCTGTCCGAGGAATTGGATGCTGAAGTGAAATGGACCAAGGGATCGGATACCATCGTTGTTACTGACGACATTACGGGCAATGAAATTGTCCTGACTGTGGGTTCCAAGAATGCAACGGTTGCAGGCAAGGAAGTAACCATGGTTGAATCCGCCTATGTGGGCAAAAACGGTAAGACTTACGTTCCACTGCGCTTCATGGCAGAGTCTCTTGGCGCAACCGTGGATAAGGAAAAAGAAACCGGCTGGATCTTTATCGATCGGCCATAAGTTATAACATCTGTACGACATTTGTATGTGCGAGAGGGGATTTCAGAGTATGCCAGATTCCTTGTAATGGTTGAGAAGAGTACAACGCGTAAAAATCCGTTAGAACGTTTACGGGATACGTGTGTCCTTTTTTACCCATTACGAGGAGCTTCGGCGTTTCTGAAATGATGAAACGAATCGGGGAGTGCCTCTATTGGAGGTACTCCTTTTTGTCGTGTCATCCCCAATAAATCCCCAGAGGTGTTATATATGAAAAGTCAACTTATCATCCAATGCCAGAACATTACCCTGCGTCCATTCTCGCTGGAAGACCAGGCCGTATTACGTATGTTTACCCAGCAACCTGAGATTACAGATATCCTTCCTGATTGGAAGATGAACGAGGAACAATTGCGTGATTTCCTGCAGTTTGTCGTGGGCAGCTACGAGCGATTTAACCCGGCAGATGTACGTATTATGTTGGCTGTTGAGCATAACGAGGATCAGCGTATTATCGGCTGGTGTGGCGTTTTCCCGAATGACATGCTGGACAGCAGTGACCGTGAAATGGCCTACGCCCTCTCCAAGGGTTACCGGAATAGAGGGTACATTACGGAAGCCGTGCACGCCCTGACGACGTATTTGTTCGAGCATACCCAGCTGAATCGAATTGTTGGCATTGTGAAGCCGTTCAACGTGCCATCTCGCAAGGTGCTTGAGCGTACAGGATTTCGTTATGTTACCCGCAGGAGACTTACTGACGGAGCAGACTATGATTATTTTGAACGGTTCAAAAATAAGGAACAAACTGAGCAGGCAAATTTAATGAAAAATCAATTCGTGATTCGGCTCCGCCGTGCGAGACAAGAGGATGATACTGTACTCGCTGAAATCTGTAAGCGTGCGTTCGAGCATGCGATGAGGATTTGGTCCAAGGGAGAGGGAGATTTGGACAGCAACCTGTGTCCGCCTAATTATTCTTCAATCCGTCTCCACAATTACGTCCTTCGTGAGTGGGATTATTATGTTGTGGAATTGAACGGATGCCCCATTGGAGGAGTTAGCATTAATGTGCTTGGACATAAACATGCAAGACTGGACAAAATATTCATCGACCCGGTTAGCCAGGGACTTGGCTTAGGATCTCAGGTCCTAGAGCTCATTGAAGCCGAGTATCCCCAGATTGAAGTATGGAAGCTGGAGACCTCGGGGAGGCAGCCTGGTAATCATCACTTTTACGAAAAAGCTGGTTATGTCCGTACGTATGCATCGACTGATGAGTACGGATACGAGAAAAGATTATCCAAGACGAGTACTCAGCCCTATCTGGCTGGATCTCCGCAGGTTGGTACAGATGAGCTGAATGCTGAATTCTATCAGGCAAACCTGGAAGGGACGAGATTCAGTTCCAGCAATCTGGCTGATAGCAGAATAACAGACTGTAATATGACTCGCAGCAAATTTACCAATCTCAATATGACTGAAGTGCTACTTGCCGATCTGAGATTAACCAATAGTAGCGTTGAATTTGTGGCTATGGATGGTGTGCAATTTCGTGATACCCATCTTGGGGTGAATAAAGTGCCCATGAACTGGGCGCACTGCGATCTTGGGGGCAGCCGCTTCCTCCATTGCGATCTTACAGGGGTTCGGCTGGAACAGTGTCAAGTCGAAGGGATGAAAATCAATGGAGTTGCCATAGAAGACCTGTTTGCAGCCTACGATTCCCTGAAAGAAGAAAGGTGAATCATTGCCAAGGTTATCGATATCAGGTGTATTTTACGGATTGAAGCATTACTACCTGTGATGAAAAAAAGGGAGAAGGCTACATTGTTAACACTTCCTTTGTAGGCGGCATTCATGCCGTGCCAAACCAGATCGCTTATGTCGGGTGCACAGTCAGCCCAATATGAAGTGCAATCTCCGTCATCAGAAAGCGCCTGTTCCCAGCAAGTTGTTGGGGACAGGCGCTTTTATTAGTATGATCGAATATTAGGCATGCTGAAGAGCCTGCGGCTTTTTGCTGAATCCAGTGCTCCCTGCGGTAAAGCCCATCTGCCGATAGAACTCATGAGCTGCTTCACGGTCGGGACGGTTACCGCTGTTCAAGGAGAGCGAGTCTATGCCTTGGCTGGCGGCCCATTGCTCTGCTGCCAGAATCAGCTGACGGCCTATCCCGGTGCCTCTGAACTGGTCATGCACGATGAGTGCCAGGATGCGGCAGTGCTGACCGTTTTTCTCATACAGGTAAGAGGTTTGCATGCCAATCAATCCGACCACACGTCCACGAACCTCGGCGACGAACGTATTAAAATTTGCATCAGCCGCAATGTGGGCATAACGCTCCTGCATTTCAGCATACGTCGTGGGATAGCCCAGTTGGTCCATGAGAATGACCATATCCTGCAGATCTTCCGTTGAACTGCTGCGTACTGTTACATCCTGGCTCATGATAGCTGTGCCTCCTTATTTCGTTCCTTCAGTGAGAGTTCAATGATGGTATCCAGCAGCTCCGTAAAGGAAATGCCTGCAGCAGCTGCACTTTTGGGCAGCAGACTGTTACGGGTAAGACCTGGAAGCGTGTTGACTTCGAGCACATAAGGCATGCCATCACGGATGATCATATCTACGCGGGCATAGACGCTGCATTTCAGCACACGGTAACAGGCAAGTGCGGCATCTTCCACGCGCTTGTGGATGTCGGCAGGGAGCTGAATCACCTGTTCTTCGGCACCACCGTCATTATATTTGGAACTGTAATCGAAGAACTCGGCGCTTGAACGAATGGAGATGATCGGGAGCATCCTGCCATCTACAATGGCACAGGTAATTTCATCCCCTGCGATATATTGTTCAATCATGACCGTGTCATCCCATTTAAGTGCGGCTTCAACCGCAGCTTGAAGAGATGAAGGCTCTTGAACAACCTGGGTGCCAATGCTGGAGCCGCCTGAGTTGGGCTTCACAACGACGGGATACATCAACTGCTGCACCGCCGTAGATGACAGTTCTTCCAGATGGTTCACCTGCACCCACGTTCCAGTAGGTATGCCCGCATGGTGCATGAGCTGTTTGGACATATCCTTATCCATACATACACTGCTGGACAAGACGCCGCAACCGGTGTATGGAATGCCAAGCGACTCCAGGGTCCCTTGAACTGTACCGTCTTCGCCGTATTTGCCATGCAGCGCGAGTAAGGCCACATCAATACCCGCTGGTTTGTCGATCAGATCCCGTTTGCTGCTTAGCTCAATCGGAATGACCTCATATTTATCTCTGTCCAGATGGGCAATCATCTCCTGTCCGGTGAGCAGGGAAATATCCCGCTCGGAAGATGTACCGCCCATAATCACGCCAACCTTCATGTGTAATCCTCCCATGTTGTTATTCAGCTGCTTCAGCTCATCTGAGCCGCGGTCTCACCAATGATACGGATACCTTTGCGAATATTCTCATCGCTGACCCTGGAGAAGCCCAAGCGCATCGTATTTAACCCCTGACCTGGTTCCAGATAAAAAGTATCGCCTGGCGTGAAGGTCACACCCTTCACCTTGCAGGCAGCCAGCAATTCCCGGGTTCGGTATCCCGGAGGAAATTGCACAAACAAATGCAAACCACCCTCGCCGGAGATCTGGCACATGGGCAGATGCTTGCGCAAGCAGCGCACGACCAGTTCATATTTCCGCTTATATTCCGTGCGGGCCCGCTTCAGATACTTCTCAAAATTACCGTTGCTCAAGTATTGGTAGAGCAGGGATTGGTCCAGTGTTGAGGTGTGAATGCTGCGGGCCCGTTTCATGCTTTCCAAATAATCAATCAGTGCTGCATCTGCAATGACCCAGCCTACCCGCAGCCCGGGAAAGAGTACTTTGGAGAAGCTGCCCAGATAAACCAGTCCATTGCCCTTGCCCGCACTAGCGATGAGAGGGGAGATGTGGGAACCGGAATAACGCAGTTCCTCATTGAACCCGTCCTCAATAATAGGCACTTCGTATTGATTCATTAACCGGATAATCTCTGCACGTTTGGCAGGAGAAGTCACCGTTCCGGTTGGATTGTGATAAGAAGGTACCAAATAGGCCAGATCATACGAACTTGTGAACAGTTCATGTTCCAACTGCTGCAGATTGAGTCCGTCCGGCTCCATGTCCACGCCTGTGAGGTTGAACTCATGAAGCTTCAGATTTTTGATTGCCGTATGATGGGTAGGGTTCTCGCATAGAGCTCTGCCGCTTTGTCTGCGCAAGGCACCAAGCACCAGATCGAAGCCTTCCGTGAATCCGTTGGTAATAAGAATATCCTTGCCGGTCAGGTCAACGCCCTTGTTCTCCATGTACCGGAGCAGATAGTTCATCAAAGGACGGTAGCCTTGTGCATATCCGTAGTTCAGCAGCACTTCGCCTTCGAGAGACATGCGATCAAGGAATGCCCGTTTCACATTATGCAGATCAAACAGCTTTTCATCAGGCGCAATACTGGTAAACGAGATCTCGCCACGTTCTGCACCGGAACCGTGTTTCATCAGGTCGTATTGTTCCGCCTGGATCGCATAGTCGCTTACGCGGCTCTTCCAATCCAACTGCCAGCCATTGGTTGGCTCAGGCGTTTCAATCATGGGGCTGACGTAGTTCCCTTTGCCTTTCACCGCATAGATCAGACCTTCTTCTTCAAGCTCGGCATAAGCAAGCAGGACGGTGCTGCGGCTAACCTTCATCAGTGTACTGAGTTCACGTGTGGAAGGCAGCTTTTGCTTTGCCTGCAGTCCGCCTTTGAGCATCAATCGCTTCATATAATCTTTGACTTGTATATATACAGGGCGGTCCTCCGTCAGTTGCAGATCGGAATACATCCCATCACTCCCTCTGTTTGCTATCTTGCCATATTATAAACCTCACAGAAAGAACCACGATACCTCTGATTCCGTCACGAGGTGGTTATATATCCATGCACATGTAAAAAAGCATCAAAGCGTATGAGCTTTCCGATGACCTATTTCCGCCGAATGAGGACGTCACCGATCCGGCGAGACGTTTTTCGTGACGAGTCGCAAAGTAAGGCTTCGACGGAAGGAGTGTTTCCCGGCCGCTTATCATCCCGTTAATTTCTTTTTCAATGCCTCTATTTTTCTTGCTTTTTCTATAGTAACCTATATTTTAGTATGACCGAAAACGCTTTAAATTTACTATGACGACACCGGAGGATATCCCGCATGGCAAGAATGCTTTTCCCGAGACTTCGCGGCAACAGCCGAGGCTGCCTCGCTTTCGAACCGTTTTTCCTGATTCCGTACAGCATGATGGCGACTTACGCTACGCTGTACATGTATGAGCTGGGCGTTACCGAGACCAATATTGGCTGGATTACCACGCTCGGGCTAATCGTGCAGGTGCTGTCATCATTCATGAGCGGATATCTGACCGACCGAATGGGACGCAAGCGCGCCATCCTCATCTTCGACGTGCTTAGTTGGAGCGTAGCGATGCTGATCTTTGCCTTTTCGCAAAACGTCTGGTTCTTCGTCATTGCGACATTCATCAACGGGCTTCAGCGGGTTCCGCATGTTGCCTTTTATTGCTTGATTGTCGAGGATACCCCGAAAAAGGATCGGACTTACGTTTTCACGCTGCTTCAAATCATCGGCGTCGTCGGCGGTTTGTTCGCTCCGCTCGGCGGTCTGCTGGTCGATTATTATGGACTGGTGGACGGCACACGGATCATGTATGTGCTGTGTTCGGTGCTGATGACCTTCCAATTCATCGGGCGGCACCTGACCACGAAGGAAACGGAAATGGGCTATCGGAAAATGAAAGAGACGAAGGAACTCGGGCTCAAAAAGAGTTTGATCGATTACAGCGGCGCGATCCGAGACCTGTTCGCCAGCCGCAGCCTGATGCTGATCTTCGTTGTTTATATCCTGTTCAACTTCCAAATGACGCTTAAAACGACCTATCTTTCGTTGTATCTGGCTGACTATCTGAAAGTGGATAGCGGACTGATCTCGCTCGTTCCCGCCGTTTCTTCTATTATTATGCTGCTCGCGCTGTGGCTTATCATGCCGAAGATTCCGGCCGAAGGCGAAACGCGCTCCATGATGGCGGGCTTTGCGCTGTCCATGCTTTCGAACGTAATGCTGGTGCTGTGGCCAACGTCGAATCTGGTCTGGATTGGTTTGAGTACCGTGCTTGCCGCCGTCGGATTGATGATCAGCTCGCCGTACCTCGAAGCGGCCGTCCAGAATGCGATCGACGACGAAAAAAGAGCGAAGGTATTCTCGATGCTTTCCGTCGTGATCCTGCTGCTTACTTCCCCGGCCGGTATCGTGGGAGGCTGGGCGTATGCGCTCGATCCACGGATTCCGATCTGGATCATTACGGCTTCTTTTGCTGCTGCGTTTATGTTTTTAATGATTTATTTGAGTCGGGGGAGGGAGAAAGCCCATTTGTAAGGGAATCTGGGGCTCTCCGCTATCGTCTCATAGATGGATTTTTCTGGGACAGTTTAAGAGGTGCCGCTTGGTCGGCGTCTCTTTTTTCTTTTAAATATACTGCGAACTCAAGAATCAATGAGGTTTGGGTTAAGTATACGGAGGTTGTTATAAATGGTTTAAGGAGGACAACGTAAAAAAGCCCTGGCTTCGTGCCGGGCTGTGGGTGTAGCTTGATCCAGTTCTATATAGATCTGCTGTTATGAAGTTATGACTTACTAAGATTGCATGGCATGACCATTCTTCTCTTTGCTAGGATCGATAGCTATCGGTTCTTCTACGTGGATCTAGTTGTTCCTTGCTGACTGGAATTGCAGGCTTTCTAATTCAAATCCACTTCGTACTTCTACATCTACTTCTCTTTCTACGTTACAATCTACAATTAATCTCTTTCTACTTTTGCTTGCTGCAAGGGTCGTATTGATGATGAATCCTAAAAGCTACAGACTTGCAATACGTGCTAACTGTCCTCTTGTTGTGGTGCGCACATTACAGAATACAGTATGAAAAAGATCATGATTCATAGGGTACAATAGACTGAAGTAGATATAAAGACATATGTCTTAGTGCCCAATTTCTTCCTCATACCCCTATAGTACCACTTTGAATCAGGGAAGTTAACCTTTTTTTTGAAATTATTGTCGTAATAGTTGAAAATAGCGTGAATTGTGCATCTTATAGAATGAAATGGTTTCCTGTAATAATGTATGATAGGATGTAAGCCTATAGATAATGAGGAAGTGAACCCAATGATTCAGATTACCGTACCAACACCGGATGTAACCATCACCAAGCAGAAAAACCCGCAGCTTAGCCACATCTACGGTTTCACCGATTTTCACCTGATCACGCGTGAAAAGGGTGGAATCTTCATGTTTTACAATGCCGATGGTGAGCTGTTATTTGTCGGGAAAGCACGAAAATTGAGACCGCGGATCAAGAAGCATTTTGAGGATACCGTTTCTCCAATGAAGAACCACCGGGAAGAAGTGGCGACCATTGAAGTTTGTCTGGTGGAAGATGCCGTAGACCGTGAAATTTATGAGACCTATATCATTAATACGATGCGTGCGAAATACAATGTAGACAAAGTGTTCTACAACTAAGTCTTCTGCCTAGTAACTACAGCAACAACTAGCATTTGCCTGTATCAAGCTAAAAAAAGGTTTTACCCCTGGGACATATGTCCTACAGGGTTGTAACGATGGATAAGGATGTGATCGACCGATTGCATCCAAGTCTGTACTTGAACATAGAAAGATATGAATAGCAGATCACTGGAAATGTAGTAGAACATGAAGAACGTAAAGATTGGTTTTAAAGATTGACCCAATACATAGAAGAGGTGATTGTTTTGATCGGACGCAGTGGTAACCCTACACTCAAGGACAGTACATTTGAAAATACCGGTGGTTATGGAGATGACCGGTACCAGCGTTACATGACGATTAACGGCACAGTGAACAAATCATTCATTACGCTGGTCATCCTGCTCGGCAGTGCATTTGCAACATGGATGATGTTTTTCAACGGTCAGGAAGTCCTTCCTCTGGCCATCGGAGGTGCCATCGTCGGATTTATTCTGGCATTGATTATCTCGTTCAAACCTGTGGCAGCACCCTATCTGGTTCCCGTCTATGCCATCGCGGAAGGCATGTTCCTCGGTGCACTCTCCGCAACCTACGAGTCATTGTACAATGGAATCACCTTGCAGGCTGCTCTGCTGACCATGGCAGTGTTCATCGCCCTGCTGGTAGCTTACAAGTCGAGACTGATCAAAGCTACGGAGAACTTCAAGCTGGGAGTGGTAGCGGCAACCGGTGGCATTATGATCATGTATCTGCTCAGTTTCGTGCTGGGATTGTTCGGTATTACCGTTCCCTATCTGCATGACAATAGTCTGATTGGAATTGGGATTTCTGTCGTAATCGTTATCGTGGCGGCACTGAATCTGGTGCTTGATTTTGACTTTATTGAGAGTGGCGCTGAACAAGGTGCTCCAAAATATATGGAGTGGTACGGCGCATTTGGGCTTATGGTTACCCTGGTATGGCTGTATATTGAGATTTTACGTCTGCTCAGCAAGCTGCGGAGCAGGGATTAGGAACGAATAAAAACAATTGAGATAACGGATCAAATCCAAGAGCTAACGCGTGCATCGTCACGTCGTTGGCTTTTTTTATACATATGGATGACGATGATCATTCGAACTGAAACGGGTGCACATATTTCCATATATGGATTGACTGAGAGGAAAAGAATATGATACTTTAATTGATAATGATTATCATTGTCGATAAATGGTGAATCAGTCAAACTGACCTCAACGTACGCTGTACGCTTCATATTAAGATGATCAAACAGATCGAGAGGAGTGGCCTCATGTTACTGGAGAATGAATTGCACCGTGCTGTGCGAGCCCCCGTTATGAGTCGCAGCCCCAAGACGGACCTTGCTGGAGTAAAAACCTATATGGACGAGCATTACAATGAAGCATTGTCTATTGCCGATCTTGCTCAGAGAGCAAATATCAGTCCGAAGTATTTTGTTGATCTATTCAAAAAAACCTACGGTCTCAGCGCGATGGAGTATCTGACAGATCTCCGCATTAACCGGGCCAAGCGTTATCTGAAGGAATCCGGATATAAACTGCGTGATATTGCGCTCAGAGTCGGATACAGCGATGAATATTATTTCAGCCGCAAATTCAAAAAGGAAGTCGGCGTTTCTCCTTCCGATTATGCCAAGAACGCCAGAAAGCGCATTGCCACCTGCTCCTCCAGCGTCATCGGACAGCTGCTGGCCCTCAATGTCATGCCCATTGCTGCGCCCATCGATCCGAAATGGACAGCGTATTATTATAACGCGCATCGCACGGAAATCCAGTCCCATCTTAAACTTACAGATCCTTATACCAGCTGGAGATTCGAAGCGAACATGGAGCGGCTTGTGCACATACGGCCGGACGCCATCATTGGTACCGATCAACTCAGTGAAGAAGACCAAGCTGGACTTGCCGAGATTGCGCCTTGCTGTTTTGTACCCAAGCATCAGACTGATTGGCGTGAACAGCTGCGCATGATAGCTGCGTTCCTGGAACGGGAGGAACAGGCAGAACAGTGGATTGATCTATATAACAAGCGGGTAGAGAAAGCGCAGCAATCCGTGCAGAAGGAAGTGGGATGCGAGAAGGTGGTTGTGATCCGGGTATATGGACAGCGCCTTTATCTCTATAGCAATCCGGGGATTGAGGAGGTGCTCTATGGTGCATTGCAGCTGGAGACTTTTCCCGATGCCAGCACCAATACACCGCTGACGCTGGAACAATTAAATGTAATGAATCCGGACCGGATCCTGATCATGGTATGTCCCGAGGCCGTATCGCGGGCTTACTGGCTCAGTCTGCAGCACTCGCCAGTATGGAGACAGCTGAACGCTGTGCGTCAGTATCAGACGCACCTGATCACTGGCGATCCTTGGTTCGATTACTCTGCAGTAGGCGTTATGCGGATGCTGGATGAGGCTTTGCTCATTTTCACGGGATATTGTCCAAATATATATCTGGATAACGTCCATGGTGATTCACGAGCGACATGACATATAATCCATCTATCTAAATGAGAATGTTTATCAAGGGGGAACTATCATGCATCAGCAGCAAAAAGAGAACGGGCAACGTTTCGCTCCAAGTAGGTGGATTAATCATCGGCTGTCAGCCTTGATTGCGCTCGTATTAATGGTTGGATTAATGGCAGCCTGTGGCTCCACATCAGAACATGAAGGAGCAGCGCAACAGGAGCAGAAGACAGCCGAGGCCTCCACAACAGCCTCATCAGAAACGGCCGTACAAGAAGAAGAGGCAGCAGAAAGTGCGGCTGGCGAACGGACTGTAAAAGACGAAATGGGACATGATGTGGTGGTTCCTGCCAAAGTGGAGCGTGTATTTGCACCTTATCTCGAGGATTCCCTGCTTACACTCGGCGTCAAGCCCGTTGCTCAATGGGCCAGCGGCACCCAAGGGCATGTTTACTTACAGGATCAGCTAAGTGATGTACCTACACTCGATTTCTCAAGTGGGCTGCCTTCGCCTGAAGCGTTGATGGCTTACAACCCGGATTTTATTATCCTGCACACGTCGAATTATGCTGAGAACGGTGTATATGAGAGTTATTCGAAGATTGCACCAACCTATGTATTTAACAATGCATCGGGTGATGTGGAGAAGTCACTGGAGGTCATTGGCGATCTGCTTGGCAAAACAGCTGAGGCAGAGCAAGCCATCGAGACATACCACGCCAAGGTAGACGCTGCGAAAGCAGAGATCGCCAAGGTAGCGGACGGCAAGAAAGCGGCCATTATCCGCTTTGCTCCCCGCGGAATCAGCATGATGGGCGGAAACTATTTCAGCGGCTATGTCGTATACGAACAGTTGGGACTCGGCAAGCCCAAACTTGTCGAAACGGAGAACAGCGCGATTGTCTCCACCGAAGTGCTGCCCGAGATTGACGCGGATTATATTTTCACCGTTGAACAGGGGCCAGGCAGCATGAAAGAGATGACGGATACCAAAGTGTGGCAGAGCATGCCTGCTGTTAAAGCGGGAAATGTATATGCTGTCGAGCCGGCACCATGGCTGGGCGGCGGACTGATTGCCTATGGTCATGTCATTGACGATACATTGAAGGCATTGACCCCATAATAGCGATGAATCAGCTCCTTCTCGGAGGGCC
This sequence comes from Paenibacillus sp. FSL K6-2862, assembly GCF_038005125.1. Lineage (NCBI taxonomy): Bacteria > Bacillati > Bacillota > Bacilli > Caryophanales > Paenibacillaceae > Paenibacillus > Paenibacillus sp. FSL K6-2862. The sequence continues at coordinate 6,429,316 of NZ_JBBOSN010000001.1, read as the reverse complement.
CGGAACCGGATATTATTTCTGTGTTCGAGGTGTCACGGGGAGGAGCTGTTGTTTTTTTAAAGGGATAAATAAATCAAGAAAAATATGTAAATATGGAGATAATCAAAATGAATTCTGGATATCGTCCATGGGACAGCTGAAATCACTCTTTTATAATTGGTAATGAGAATCAATATCATATAAAACAATATGATCTATATACACATAGCCATGCGAGTTGAACAACGAGGAGGATCTATCCGTAATGACGTTTCAGCCCAATCAATCAGTCTCAGGTGCCCTTGAGCAGATGGCACGCAGTGCTGTTCCCATTCCCCGTTCAGAACAGTGGACGATGAAATCGAGAGCGGGGAATCATGCTTATCAGATCATGGTATATCAACCCGCAGAGGCCGCCCCGCCGTCTGGATATCCTGTGATCTACCTGCTCGACGCTAACTCTGTCTTCGGCACGATGGTGGAAGCGGCTCGCATACAGGGACGCAGACCAGAGAAGACCGGGGCACTCCCGGCCATCATCGTTGGAATCGGGTACCCGACTGCCGCTGCGTTCTCGCCTCATCGGTATTACGATTTTACTCCACAGGCCACGACGGAATATACCCACAAGTCGGATGGAACAATTCTGCCTGAGCAGGGGGGAGCGGATGCTTTTCTGCAATTCATAGAAGAGGAACTGAAGCCCGACATGGAGCAGCAGTTCAACATAGATCGGAACAGACAGGCCATTTTTGGCCATTCTCTTGGCGGGTTGTTCGTTCTGCACACTCTTTTTACCAAGCCGGACGCTTTCCGTTACTACATTGCCGGAAGCCCTTCGCTTCATTGGAACCAGAAGGTGATGCTGGCCGAGGAACAGGAGTTCATCGCAGGTCTGGAGCAGCATCCGATCAACGTTAAGGTCTGGATTGGCATGGGCGAACAGGAGAAGAATCATCCTGCCCGCAACAATGACAAGGCATCGGCTTTAACGGAACGTCTAACTGCACTGAAACATCCGGGGCTCGATATCCAATACACCGAGTTCGAGGAAGAGAATCATGTCTCGGTGCTGCCGTTTCTGATCAGTCGTACGATACGTTTGGCCTGCAGTCCTGAAGCGTAGGGGCGAAAGAATAAGATGTTTGCTTGAGTCAGGTACGGGATTGGCCGCTTTTCGATTGGCTGAGATAACATGGATGATCCAATCGAGTTCAACAATGAATCAACGTTCAACAGGCAGTAAGTCAGGGGAGGTACACAGCGTGAGTTATACAGGAATTCATGGAAAAGTAGCTCTGGTCACCGGTGCAGCACAGGGAATCGGCGAAGCGGTTGCCAGAGCTCTGGCTGAACAGGGTGCAGTTGTAGCGGCAGTAGATATTCGGGAAGAGCAGCTGGAACAGCTGGCTGTGGATCTTAATCATCAAGGCCATCAGGCGGCTGTTTATCCTGCTGACATTGCGAATCGCCAATCGGTGGACGATACCGTACAGCGAATCGAGGCAACACTTGGACCGATTGGCATTTTGATCAATGCGGCTGGTGTGCTGCATACAGGTACAGTGGCATCCCTGAGTGACGAGGAATGGACAAGAACGTTCGATGTGAATACCCACGGTGTATTTTATATGTCACGTGCAGTTGTGCGAAATATGGCGAAGCGCCAATCGGGAACGGTGGTTACTGTGGGTTCGAACGCCTCGGGCGTACCCCGAATGCACATGTCGGCTTATGCAGCCTCCAAGGCAGCGTCCACCATGTTTACCAAATGTCTTGCACTTGAATATGCGGAGCAGCATATCCGCTGCAATATTGTATCTCCAGGGTCAACGGACACGCCCATGCAGCGGGCATTATGGCAGGATGATCATGGCGCGCAGGCCGTGATTGCAGGATCGCAGCAGGCGTACCGTCTCGGCATTCCTCTGAACAGGCTGGCATTGCCTTCCGATATCGCGGAAGCCGTACTCTTTTTGGCGTCAGACCAGGCGAGACATATTACCATGCATGATTTGTGTGTAGATGGAGGCGCCACACTCGGCGTCTGAATCAAGATAAGGAGATGATGAATATGTCAAAAGCGGGTGCAATCGCAGCAACCTCCGCCTTACACCTTCTGGAACAATATCGGGAGGGGACATCCTTTTTCTGGTCTTCACCGCAGCACACGTTGCTCGCTCAGGGTGAACGATTGAGGTTTCCTGTCTCCGCTGTTCAGCAGCAGGTGGAATCTGATTCCTCAGAAAACATCGATCATGCCCATGGCAAACACGTGGAAGGAGTACATTTTGTTATTGAACAGGTTCGCAACATGATTCAGGAAGCACAGCAAACGGGCCTTCGAAATCCAATTGTGGTGGGAGCGATACCTTTTGATCCGAGTCAGTCCTCTGCCGAGCTGATAATCCCGGAAACGGTGCAATGGGCAGAACCTCCAAGCCATGCTGCAAACGAATCATACGAGAGGCGCCCGGCGGCGGCTGGCTGCGAGATTGAGGAAGTGCCTGGGGCGGAGACGTATCAACGAAGTGTCAATCATGTACTGAGGCAGATGGAGCAGGGAGAACTCGACAAAGTTGTATTATCCCGCACACTACGTGTGGTCTCAAATGATCTCGTGGATATACATCAGCTTCTGCGTAATTTGTTCAGGGATAATGCACACGGGTATACGTTTGCGGTTCCCATGAGGAAAGTTTCCGAAACAGAAAGTACTATAACAACGTTAAAAAGCGACGATGATGAAGTCAATCACCAAGGAACACGTACGTTTATTGGCGCAAGTCCGGAGCTGTTGGTTACTCGAAAAGGCACCATCATACGGGCGAATCCGCTGGCTGGCTCCGCTGCCCGTAGTGATGACCCTGCTGAGGATCGCCGCCGCGCAGAAGCGCTGCTGGCTTCAGCCAAAGATCGGCATGAGCATGCTGTCGTCATTGATGCTGTTGCTGCCGCACTCCGACCTCTTTGCAAACAACTGATCGTTCCGGCAGAGCCCTCCTTGATCCAGACAAGCACGATGTGGCACCTGTCTACCGAGATCCATGGAGAATTGCTGAATAGAGATATTTCGTCACTGGAGGTGGCCTTTGCTCTCCATCCGACCCCGGCTATCTGCGGAACGCCTGTATTAACGGCCAGAGAGGCCATTGGATCACAGGAACCGTTTGATCGCGGACTGTTCACCGGCATGGTTGGCTGGTGCGACAGCGAGGGCGACGGGGAATGGGCTGTAACCATCCGCTGTGCGGAAGTGGAGGGCAATGAACTTCGATTATTCGCTGGGGCAGGCATTGTAGCGGGCTCCACACCGGAAGCGGAACTGGCAGAGACCTCCGCCAAATTCAGAACAATGCTGCTAGCTATGGGTCTGGACTCCACCGTATCCCGTTTGAAGGAGGAATAAAAAGATGCTGCCAGGATATCAGGCTTGGCCTGAAGAGTTTGCAGAGTTTTATCGTCAGGAAGGTTGCTGGGAGGGCATTACATTTGGAGAAATGCTCCGGCAGCGTGCGGATGGTTATGGCAATCGTACTGCCATTATTAGCGGTGGAGAGCAACTAACCTATGCAGAGTTGGACATACGAGTCGACCGATTGGCGGCAGGGTTGTATGCCGAGGGAATACGGAAATATGACCGCGTTATAGTGCAGCTGCCGAACATGCCCGCTTTTGTTGAAGTGATCTTTGCCCTGTTCCGTCTGGGAGCACTACCGGTGTTTGCACTTCCTTTGCATCGGAAAAGTGAAATCGAGTACTTCGCCCGCTTCTCTGAGGCTGTTGCTTATCTGATCCCGGATCAGGATGGAGGATTTGATTATCGCAAACTTGCAGCAGAAGTTCAGGCAGAGGTGCCGAGCCTTAGACATATCATCGTGGCGGGAGAGGCCGGTGCATTTACTAAGCTTGAGGATTTATATATTGATCCCGTTCAGCTGCAGGATGATCAACCTGTCTCTTCGGATGTAGCCTTTCTTCAGTTGTCTGGTGGAAGCACTGGACTGTCCAAGATGATCCCGCGCACCCATGATGACTATATCTACAGTCTGCGGAGAAGCGTCGAGGTCTGCGGACTCAGCCCGGAAAGTGTATACCTGGCTGTTCTGCCTGTAGCACATAATTACCCTCTAAGTTCACCAGGAATACTAGGCACGCTCTATGCAGGAGGTACAGTTGTGCTGTCACGAGGGTCAAGCCCGGATGAAGCTTTCCCGCTCATGAAGGAGCATCAGGTGACCATCACGGCGCTGGTGCCGCCGCTCGCCCTGATCTGGCTGAACGCGGCCGCTGCGAGAGGAACCAAGCTGACATCACTGAAGGTTCTCCAGGTTGGTGGAGCCAAATTCAGTGCGGAGGTGGCTGGACGCGTCAGACCTGTCCTGGGCTGCACACTACAGCAAGTTTTTGGCATGGCCGAGGGGCTGGTGAACTACACCCGTTTGGATGATCCCGATCACATCATTATTAACACACAGGGCAAACCGATGTCCCCCTACGACGAGGTAAGAATTGTGGATGACGAGGATATTGAAGTGGAGTTGGGGCAATCCGGGCATCTCCTGACCCGTGGCCCCTATACCATTCGTGGTTATTTCAAGGCCGAAGAGCACAACGCAAGATCCTTCACCACAGATGGGTTCTATCGTACTGGAGATATTGCGAGCTTAACACCCGAGGGTTACCTCATTGTGGAGGGCCGGGCGAAGGATCAGATCAACCGTGGCGGAGACAAGGTGGCTGCCGAGGAAGTGGAAAACCATCTGCTGGCTCATCCGGGGGTTCATGATGCAGCACTGGTGTCCATGCCGGATGAATATTTAGGCGAGCGCTCCTGTGCGTTTATCGTACCCAGCGGCGAGCCTCCTGCTGCTGCCGAAATCAAGTCCTATCTGCGCAGTCGCGGCCTGGCGAGCTACAAAATCCCGGATCGAGTTGAGTTTGTCCAATCTTTTCCGAAGACGGGCGTCGGCAAGGTTAGCAAGAAGGCACTTCGCGAGATGCTGACGATGAAGCAGCCCATATAACGATCATGATGCAGGGCTACGCTGAAACGGTTTGAAATAAATAACGCTGAAAAGAGGGATAGGGATGGGACTTCCAGTGATTAAGTCATATACAATGCCTGCAGAGTCGGAGCTTCCGGTCAATAAGGTAGCGTGGACGCCGGATGCGAAGCGTGCAGTACTACTCATTCACGATATGCAGCAATATTTCATGGATGCTTTTACGGCCGGGGAATCACCTGTAGTGGAGCTGATTGATCATATTGGACAACTTCGTGCAAAGTGTCATGAACTGGGCATACCTGTGGTGTATTCTGCCCAGCCAGGTGGACAGACACCGGAACAGCGCGGACTGCAGCTGGACTTCTGGGGAGCGGGCATTAATGGGGGACCTACGCAAAAGCAAATCATTGAACCACTGACACCTGCTCCTCAGGATACGTTTATGACCAAATGGCGATACAGCGCCTTCCAGAAGACGGAACTGCTTGAATTGATGCAGGAGCAGGGGCGGGATCAGCTGATCGTATGCGGCATCTATGCTCATATTGGTTGTCTGATGACCTCCTGTGAGGCATTTATGAAGGATATTCAGGCCTTCCTGGTTGCCGACGCGGTGGCTGACTTTTCAGCCGAGAAGCACCGTATGGCACTTACCTATGCGTCGGAGCGCTGCGCAGTAACGCTAACCACCGGGCGATTGCTCGAATCACTCGATGTCTCTGCTAAAGGAAGCGATTCGGTCGGGGCAAACTTCCCGGAGGCAAAATCACACACTGCTGCAGCGATGGAGTCTGCTGAGACGAGTACTGGCAGCAGTGCTCAGGCGAGACTGGACGTGCTGCGAGTACAGGTCGCCGAACTGCTTCAGGAGCAACCATCCCGGATCGGGGAGCATGATGACCTCATTGAGATCTGGGGGCTCGATTCCATACGCATTATGAACCTGGCGGAGCGTTTTCGGGTGGAAGGAGCAGAGGTAACCTTTGTCGATCTGGCCGAGCAGCCAACGCTAGCCTCGTGGGCGGTGCTGTTAAGTGCACAGCCTCATCGGGTCATGCCGAACGGAGATTACTTTTGAGCGGGGCGGTGAACTTGTCGCAGCGTCGGAATGGAACGTGGCCCATGTCGGCTGCGCAGTCCGGGATCTGGTTTGCTCATCAGCTGAATCCGGACAACCCCATGTACAACACAGGTGAATACGTGGTTATTCACGGGCATGTTGATGTACAACAGTTTGAACAGAGTGTTCGTCAAACCGTCGCGGAGGCCGAAACCTTAAACATGGTTTATGGTGAAAATGAACACGGACCTTACCAAACCCTCAACCAGGAGGGCGATCATTGGACGTTTCATATACTGGATGTTCGCGGCGAACAGGATCCCCATGCGGCGGCTATGGCCTGGATGCATCAGGATCTCGCCAGCCCCGTCAATCTTGCAACTGGACCGGTATTTACAGAAGCCCTGTTCCAAGTGAGCGAAGGGCGCTGCTACTGGTACCAGCGCGTGCATCATATTGCAATTGACGGATACGGCGTATCGCTAATTACCCGTAGGGTGGCAAGTCTGTATACTGCCAGGGTTAAGGGTGGATTAGGCGAAAGTGTCATGGAAACACGAGCATTCGGACCGCTGTCCTCTGTCATTCAGGAGGATGAGGCTTATCATGAGTCTGCTGCAAGGGAGCAGGATCGCACATTTTGGCTGGAGCGTTATGCGGATGAACCGGACGTTGTAAGTTTGGGCGAAAAGGCTTCACGGACAGCGGATCATTTCCTGCGGCAGAGGTTTGAACTTGCACAGTCCGATCGGGATCGCCTTCAGGATACGGCGGCCCGGTACGGGGTGACCTGGCCTGATCTGTTTATTGCAGCAGCAGCCATTTATGTGCACCGGATCACCGGCACGCGAGATGTGATACTGGCTTTGCCTGTCATGTGCAGGCTGGGATCGACAGCCTTGCGTGTGCCAGGCATGGTTATGAACGTGCTCCCGCTGCGTTTGAAAGTGGAGTCTGATATGCGTATATCTGCCCTGGCCGAACAGATTGTGCGGGAGATCCGGGCTGTTCGCAAGCATCAACGTTACCGGCACCAGGATCTGCGGCGTGATCTGAAGCTGCTGGGGGAGAATCGCCGACTATTCGGGCCGATGATCAATGTCATGCCATTCCACCATGAGCTGAATTTTGCGGGTCAGCGCGGGATGATCCATAACTTGTCTACAGGTCCGGTCGATGACCTGTCCATTCATGTCGTGGACCAAGGGCACGGTCATGGACTTCGAATTGATTTTGACGCCAATCCTTCTGTGTACAGCGAATCGGATTTGCTGAGTCATCAGCTCCGTTATATGCAGCTGCTGAATTCAATGATGCAGGAAGGAATCGAAGAGCAGTACGTAGGTCAAATGGAAGTGCTGTTACCTAAAGAACGTGACCGGGTCCTGAACGGGTGGAATCAGACACAGCACAAGGCTCCTGAGCGAAACTCGGCAGCCATGTTCGAACAGCAGGTTCGGCGCACCCCGTCTGCCATGGCGGCAACGTTTGAAGCCGAATCACTGACATATGCCGAGCTTAACGAGCGTTCAAACCGTCTGGCTCACGAGCTGATCCAGCATTATAAGGTGGGACCGGAGCAGATCGTAGCTATTGCTATGCCTCGATCTCTGGAGGTCGTGGTTGCCATTCTGGCTGTTCATAAGACGGGAGCAGCTTACCTACCGCTGGACCCGGATTACCCTGAAGAGAGACTAACCTACATGCTAGAGAATGCCAGACCGGCATGTCTGATTACGGTGAAGCACAATTTGTCCCATTTGCAGCACATGTCCGATGTCCCCATGTTGGACTTGGATGAACCGAAGGTTGCGGCGAGGATAGGCCGTCAGTCCGGGAGCAATCCTGAACCAGAGGATCTTATAAAAGCTGCCTCGCAGCTGAATCCCTCTTATATCATCTATACCTCCGGATCAACAGGTAAACCGAAGGGGGTTGCCGTTACCCATCTCGGCCTGTCCAATCTGCTGGAAGATATGAAGCTGAGACTGAAGGTCGGTCCGCAGGATCGCTGGTTATCGGTCACTACAATAGCTTTTGACATTTCAGTTCTTGAGGTATTCCTGCCTCTTACGACCGGAGCAAGGCTGGATATAGCTCGCAAAGAAACCATTCTTGATCCGGTGGCTCTGGCCGCACAGATGAGACGGCAGGGGACAACGATTATGCAAGCCACACCAACGTTGTGGCAGTCTCTGGTGACCAGCAAGCCTGGGACATTTGACGGTCTGACGGTCATTACCGGCGGTGAAGCCCTCTCTGAGGAACTGAAGCTTTGCTTGCAGGATATGGGATGTCACGTTCATAACCAATATGGACCGACGGAGACCACAATTTATTCAACGGCTGCTGCGATGGTGGCTGAATCAACGGGTAAACCCTCTATTGGCGGACCGGTTCGAAATACGCAGCTATTCGTGTTGGATGGGAGTCTGAATCCAGTCCCTCCGGGTGTTGTCGGAGAATTATATATTGCGGGAGATGGGCTGGCACGAGGTTATTTGGGAAGACCCGACCTGACCGCCGAGCGGTTTGTTGCGAATCCCTTCGGACAAGCAGGCAGCCGTATGTATCGTACAGGAGACTTGGCGAAGTGGCTGCCTGACGGGTCGATTGACTATTTAGGCAGGGCAGACCACCAGATCAAAATTAGAGGATTCCGCATCGAATTGGGTGAGATTGAATCCGTCATTTCCAGATATCCTGGTGTAGCCCAGGTTACGGTTATGGCACGCGAGGACCAACCTGGCAATCTGCGTCTGGCCGCATATGTGGTAGCAACCTCTGAATACTCGTTAGGCCTGGATCTGTCGCTGCTTCGGGCATATGTGGCGGATGAACTGCCGGATTACATGGTGCCAGCTGCCTTCATGAACCTTGACGAAATGCCGCTGACTCCCAATAAAAAAATCGATCGCAAGCAGCTGCCTGTCCCTTCCGTACAGTCCCATGCCAGCGGACGTGAGGCCAGAACACCTCAGGAGGAGATGCTGTGCAGTTTATTCGCTGAGATTCTGGGTGTCGCTCATGTAGGGATCGACGATGATTTCTTCGAACTTGGTGGTCATTCTCTGCTTGCAGGCCGTATAACAGCCCGGATTCGGGATGTGTTTGGAGCAGAGCTGAATATTGGCAGTGTATTCGAATCACCAACGGCAGCAGGCCTCGCCAAGAGATTGGATCAGGTGGGGTCAGTCCGACCAGTAATAGAGCCTGCTGCCCGTCATGGTGAGATTCCTCTCTCCTTTGCTCAGCGGCGGCTCTGGTTCCTGTATTGTCTGGAAGGACCGAGTCCTACGTACAATATTCCGCTTGTGGTGCGGTTAACCGGCAAACTTGATATACCTGCGCTTCAAGCGGCCGTTCAGGACATTGTTGATCGCCATGAGACGTTGAGAACGTTATATCCGCCAGAGCTTGGTTCTACAAGCCAGACCATTCTGGATGCCGAAGACGTTCATGTGAACTTACATGTGAGCTACGCTGCAGAGGATGAGCTGGCGGAACTTCTGACCGAAGCTTCCCGGTACAGCTTCGAGCTCTCAAGCGAGCCGGGTATCCGTACGGAGCTGTTTACTACCGGTCCGGACGAGCATGTTCTGTTGTTACTGCTTCATCATATAGCGGGAGATGGTTGGTCCCTGTCGCCTTTGACGCGGGACTTGTCCCAAGCATACAGGGCACGTGTTCAGGGGGCGGCGCCTTCATGGAAACCTCTGCGCGTTCAATATGCCGATTACGCGGTGTGGCAGGATCGACTGCTTGGAGACGAAGGCCAACCGGACAGCCTGATTGCAAGGCAGCTTGAGTTCTGGAGCCGTCAACTGGAAGGTTTGCCGGAACAAGTGACGTTTCCAGCCGATTATCCGCGTCCGGTGGTCTCCAGCTACCGGGGCGGAACGATCCCTTTTACCATTAGTCAGAAACTGCATGAACAGCTCATAGCTGTGGCCCGGGAGAACAAAGTCAGTCTCTTCATGGTTTTCCATGCGGTATTATCGCTACTGCTTACACGCATGGGAGCGGGTACCGATATTGCGATTGGGACCCCGATTGCCGGCAGGAGCGATGATGCACTGGACGAAGTGGTGGGCATGTTCATCAATACCCTTGTGCTGCGTACAGACACTTCCGGGGATCCGACGTTCCGTGAACTGCTGGCACGTGTGCGGGAAGTGGATCTGGCTGCTTACGAACATCAGGATCTGCCTTTTGAGCGTTTGGTTGAAGTGCTGAATCCGTCCAGGTCCCGCTCCAAGCATCCACTCTTTCAGGTGATGCTGGTCCTGCAAAATACGCCAGACGTTCAGCTGGATCTGCCAGGTATGGGATCCCAAACGAGTATGCAGGGCGTGGGCTCGTCCAAATTCGACCTGACTGTGGAGCTCACGGAACAACGTGAACACAATGGCTCACCAGCGGGAGTTGAAGGGGTGCTGGAGTACAGTACGGATCTTTTTCGGGAATCAACGGCAGCAGAACTTGTGGTCCGATTGATCCAGGTGCTGGAGGATGCCGTCCAACATACGGACGAACACATTAGCTGCTTTAACGTGGTAACTCCCAAGGAAACTGCGCTCTTGGAGCAGCAGTGCTTTGCCGCAGCGGATGAAGCTTCATTACCTGGAATGACCATTGTTGAACGCTTTGAAATTCAGGCAGCAGCTACCCCCGATGCACCGGCTGTGAGCTTGGGAGACACGGTCATTAACTATCATGAGCTCAATGCAAGAGCCAACAGGCTGGCAAGATTGTTGATTGCAGAAGGTGTAGGCCCAGAGCAGATGGTTGCTCTTGCACTGCCACGTTCCACTGAGATGGTGGTCGGTATTCTGGCTGTGTTAAAAGCAGGGGCGGCCTATCTTCCACTTGATCCGAACTATCCTTCGGACCGATTGACGCATATGCTGACAGATGCAGCTCCGGGCGTGATGATTACCAACGAGGAAGTAGCATTACTGCTGCCTCAGATCGAATCCGTACAATGGTTTAACCTGGACGATTTTCAAACCATTCAGCGGCTGTCTGCTCAGGATGAACGAAATCCCGCAGATGGTGAACGCAATGGACGCGTGTCTCATCTCAGTCCGGCTTATATGATCTATACCTCGGGTTCCACAGGCAAACCAAAGGGAGTGGTTATTCCCCATGCCAATGTGATCCGGTTATTTGAGGCTACACAGCACTGGTACCAATTTAATGCGAGTGATGTATGGACGTTATTCCATTCTTACGCATTTGATTTCTCGGTCTGGGAGATCTGGGGACCATTGCTGCACGGGGGTCGGCTGGTCGTTGTGCCGCATGAGATTAGTCGCTCTCCAGGTGCCTTCCTGCAGCTGCTTGCCGAGCAGGAGGTCACGGTGTTGAATCAGACGCCGTCAGCATTCTACCAGCTGATGCAGGCAGATCGGGAGCATCCGGAGTGGGGGCAGAAGCTTGGACTCCGCTACGTGATCTTTGGAGGAGAGGCACTGGAACTCGGTCGGTTGGAAGATTGGTATGGTCGCCATCCAGATGATGCACCAAAACTGATTAATATGTATGGGATTACGGAGACCACCGTCCATGTCAGCTATCAGGAACTGCATGCGGGCAGTGCAGCAGAAGGAGCAAGCAGCTGGATAGGCTTTGCCATTCCGGATTTGCGCGTATACGTGCTGGATGATCATCTCCAGCCTGTGCCTGCAGGTGTGACAGGTGAGATGTATGTGGCTGGAGCAGGCCTTGCCCGCGGGTATTGGGGCAGACCGGATCTTACGGCAGAGCGTTTCGTCGCAGATCCATACGGTCCTGCAGGAACACGAATGTACCGGACGGGAGATTTGGCCAAAAGACTTCATGATGGGTCACTTGATTATTTGGGCCGGGCGGATCAGCAGGTGAAAATTCGCGGTTTCCGCATCGAGCTTGGCGAGATCGAAGCGGTGCTGGCCAGACATCCCGAGGTTGCACAAGCTGCGGTCATCGTCCGCGAAGACCAGCCGGGAGATAAACGCCTCGTGGCGTATATCGTGCCAAACTCGAAGATGGGGCCCGAACCAGAATCGGCTATGCTTCGTCGTCATGCATCAGCGAGTCTGCCTGATTACATGGTGCCATCAGCGGTGGTCACCATGGAGGCTATACCGCTCACTGCCAACGGCAAGCTGGACCGCAAAGCTTTGCCTGTACCGGAAATGCAGCTGACTTCCGGTGGCCGGGCACCACGTAATCCGCAAGAGCAGATTTTGTGTGATCTGTTTGCCGAAGTGCTGGGATTGCGAAGTGTCAGTATCGATGATGGGTTCTTTGAACTTGGTGGACATTCCCTGCTCGCTGTTCGTTTGATGAGCCGAATCCGGGAGGCCATGGGCAAAGAACCGGGGATTGGCATTTTGTTTGAAACGGCAACAGTTGCCGGACTGGCCGAACGGCTTGAAATGGATTCGGATACGGGAACAGGTTCGCTGCAAGTGCTGCTGCCTCTCCGGACTCACGGAGCTCACCTCCCGCTATTCTGTGTTCATCCTGCCGGAGGATTAAGCTGGTGTTATGCCGGGTTGATGAAACATCTGGGTATGGAATACCCCATTTACGGTTTACAGGCCCGCGGCATTGCCCAGTACGAGGATCTTCCGGCTACGCTGGAGGAGATGACGGCAGATTATATCCGTCATATTCGCTCCGTACAGCCTGAGGGACCTTACCGATTGCTGGGCTGGTCTCTTGGAGGCAATGTAGCTCAGGCCATGGCTGTACAGCTACAGTCGGAAGGGGAAGAGGTAGAGTTTCTTGCCATGCTGGACGCTTATCCGAGTCATTATCTTCCGATTCGCGGGGAACCGGATGAGGAAGAGGCGCTGACCGCCTTGCTTGCCCTTGGTGGATATGATCCAGACAGTATTGGGGAAGGTCCGCTGGATATGGCTGCAGCCATGCGTATTCTTCGCAGTGAAGGAAGTGCGCTGGCCAGTCTGGATGAGGAGACGATCATGAAACTGCGGAAAACGTATGAAAATTCCGTGCGCATTCTGGGGGCGTACACGCCTTCCCGATTCGAAGGGGATCTGATATTCTTTCGTTCTACCGTCATTCCGGACTGGTTTGACCCCATTGAACCTGAAATGTGGAATGCCTATATTGGAGGCCAAATGGAAAGGCATGATATTGCCTGCCGCCATAAGGATCTCTGCCAGCCTGGACCACTGGCTGAAATATGCCAGACGCTGACGGCCAAGCTGGAGAAGCTGAATCAGCGCCAAGTTCATCTTAAATAGGAGGATAAGCCGATGAGCAACCCTTTTGAACAGGAAGACAGCAATTATCTGGTATTAATCAATGAGGAAGGGCAGTATTCGCTCTGGCCTGCATCCATTCCAGTTCCTGCAGGATGGACCCAAATGCTGGGCAAGGCGAAACGCCGGGTGTGTCTTGATTACATCGCGGAGCAGTGGACGGACCTAAAGCCGCTAAGCCTCTGTGATGAAACGGGGATGCCCGGGGTGGTTCAAGAGGCTGGCGGATGAGACTCAGGCTGTATCCCAAGGCCATTATCACTATAAATAAATATCAAAAATCCCTGGCTAATTTGCCAGGGATTTTGGTGTTTCTATATATTTACTATTTACTATCTACAAGTTGAATCTAGAAAAACGGTATTGCTAAGTTTCTTTTAAAGGATAGATTATGCTGCTGGGGCAACAATTTGAGTTCTCTCAAGAACGGCTTGAGATTCAGCATTTGCAGGGCGGTAGCCTTTTTCGAGCAATTCTTTGATATAAATCTTGTTGTAGACGAACGAGAATACGATTCCGCTAACCCAAGCCCCGATACCAAAAGTGAAGGCTCCGATAGCTGCTGCGATTAAAAACATAATAACAGCCCATTTCAAATCACCCCGGAACAGAGCAGGGAGAAATCCGAAAAAGAATGTTGTCCAACTGAAACCAACTTTGACGTTTTTGGTTACACCGGCACTGTTTTGCAAAAAGATATGCATTTGTCCACTTCCTTCTAAAATAATGAATCGGAGAGAGAATCGGGGATCGACAAAAGTATGTAAGGTATAATCTAGTTATAAAAGCCTGATCTGTTTTTCCTATTTCTCGTCCAAGTGGTTCTATAGTACCATTAATTGGACAGAATGTAATCATTTTTTTGAAAAATTATGTGCTTAAAGGTGAAAATAAAAAAAGAAGGAAGGAATGAAAATTCCCTCCTTCACAGTAGTAATGAATATAACTCCTCAATAGTAATTACATCAGGCTGGGTTGGCAGTTCCATTGCCACAGAACCGGTGGCTGCCAGCATATGCCCCTCATCCAGACGCTGGCTGAGGAATTGATACGTCGGTGCTTCGGGACAATACCAGAGTCCGTCCATGCCACGCAGCATGGAGAAGGAGTCAAGCGGCATGGATAACCCCATACCGATGGCCTTGATATAACTTTCTTTCAGCGTCCACAGCTGATAGAAGGTTTCCAGCTGCTGTTCCGCAGACTCGGCTGCCAGGTTTTGGCTCTCCAACGGAGTGAAGAAACGTTCGGCAATCGTCATGTCGATGGGGGATATTTTCTCTACGTCCACACCGAGTGGAGCTTCACCTCCTGAAATTACTGCAACCCAATCACCGGAATGGGATACATTGAAGGGCAGGTCAGGGTGGCTGATAAGTGAAGGCTTACCGTATGTATTGCGGATAAAGACAAGATCGCCCGGTCTCGAACCAGTCCACTTGCCCAACGTCACACGAGCCAGCGCCTCCCCAAGCACCGAACGATACGCATCGGCCTGATGGACAAATCGTGCCGCTTGCTGTCGCCGCTCAGCCGAGACGAGCGCGAGGAGCCAATGCCAAACTTCATTGGGGATTTCTGCTGGAATGCGCAGAACTTGAATGTTTATCATGATTTATCACCTGACGAAATATTCGGCATGTTCAGCGAAATCCCCTTTATATTCCTTAGTTCTCCACTGCGTTTTCGCCCACTTTTACACCTGTTGCTTTCTCTTCCACTCCTCATGCCCGGCTCGAATGCGTTCCCACATCGCCACGCACTCCAGTTCACTGTAGCGTATCAACGGTTCATGAAAGACTCCGTCCAACAACTCTCTCCAATCGGTATAGCTCTGTATTTCGGTTTTATGAATGCCTTCAGCAGTATGGGTTCGCAGCATGCATCCACGCAGCTCGTTGCTGGCCACAGCATCCCTCTGGCGAAGCAGGAAAACATGATGCCATGGCGATTCCACCGATTGACTGTAGAAATGATGTTTGGGGATAAACTCATCCAGGGTAAGGAGCACCTCCGGAGCGTAGTCTACGCCCTCACTGGGTCCATGAGGTTCGTATTCAAGCCGCCATCCCTCAGAAGCAACGCTGGATGAGGTTAGGTTGTAGGTGAAAGGAGCCTCTCCATAAACCTCATAACGAAGCGGCAGAGGATCGAAGGGCATGCCACCCAGGCCAACATCGACGATCCAGCGTTCGGTCTCAGGACCAGCTTCAGGTAGGAGGACTGACAGCCCAAGATGGAACGAATTTACACGCGGCTGCTCACCATGGGGCTGGACTCCGGCACGATGCCACTGTACTTCATAGCCGAGCGAACGAAGCAGGACACTGAATGCGCCATTGAGATGGAAGCAGTACCCGCTGCGTCCTTGTAGGACAAGTCGGACTGAATTGGCAAGATCGATTGCTTCTGGGCGTCCTGTAAAGATATCTATTGTTTGCCATGAAAGGAATTGTACATGTGCACGATGAAGTTCTGACAAAAATTCCAATGTTGGCGGTTTAATATCATCAATGTGGATTCGTTTCAGATAGGACTTCAGTTCTGAATCTGTCAATGTGTTCAAGCGGAATCACCTCAAATCGATTAGTCGGCCATTCTTACAAGGAAGCGAAAAGGCCATGATTTTATTGTAAAAGTGACAAGTGAAAAGGGATACTCACGTTTACACGGATTGTACCGGTACAATTGAGACAGCATCTATATCGTGGAGGGATGAAATTCTTTTTTCGGGGGTATGTTAACCGTTTGGAGTGGATATAGGTTAGAATATAGATAGAAAGCAGGATTAGGAGATGGAAAAATGGCTAATGATGAAGTAATTTTGACACAGGAAGGCTTGGAAAAGCTGGAGGACGAACTGAGGGAATTGAAGACGGTGAAGCGTAAAGAGTTGGCTGAGCGTCTGAAGCTTGCGATCAGTTACGGTGACCTGAAGGAAAATAGTGAGTATCATTCAGCCAAAGATGATCAGGCATTTATGGAAACCCGCATTTTGATTCTGGAGAAGATGCTGACCAAAGCAAGAGTGATTAGTTCGGATAATATCGACTCCAACAAGGTGAGCATTGGCTCAATCGTGATGCTGAATGATATTGAATTTGCTGAAAAGATTGAATATCAACTGGTTGGCCCAGCTGAGGCCGATGTAGCGAATAACAAAATTTCCTACGAAAGCCCACTCGGCAAGGAGATTATGGGCAAAGAAGTAGGCAGCGTCATTCATGTCAATGCACCGATGGGTGTCATCAAATATGAGTTGCTTGAGATCAGATCGAATTAACTACAGATTCAATAAGGATTACGTTGCTGCCATGGGGTGGCGTGCGTAATCCTTTTTTGTAACCAAAAACAGTCATTTGGAAGGTTATCGGAAGTCTTGATTATGTGTAATATAATGCAAGGGGTTGGAGTGTCTGAATTTAACCCATACTGAAATGTAGGGGAATATTAATAAAAATAACCTTTCGCTCGAATGTAAATAAATAACATTTCGATAAATTTCGATTTTCGAATGACCTGACACGAGGAGTGTTATATAATTACGGGAAAACTTTAAAGTGATGGAGTAGATACGATGAATTTTAGTAAGTCAAACCTGGAGCAAGACAATACTGGCAAAGGTGAGCGCTTCTCACGCGCCGGGTTTATCCTAGCCGCCATCGGTAGTTCGGTTGGTCTGGGCAACATGTGGAAATTCCCTTATATTACAGGGGAAAATGGGGGAGCTGCGTTTTTCCTGCTCTTCATCGTCTGTCTATTGCTTATTGGTCTGCCTGTTCTGCTTGCAGAGCTTGCTATCGGACGCAGTGGCAGAGGCAGCGCCGCTACGGCATTTATCAAGGCTGGTGGACATAAGGGCTGGCTTGCTGCAGGTTTATTGCAAGTACTGACACCGTTTATCATTCTTTCCTTCTACGTTATTATCGCAGGGTGGACGCTGCACTATGCTGTGACCACGTTTAGCGGTAGGTTGTTCGACAATCCGGATTATGCCGGGCAGTTTGGTTCCTTTGTAGGCGGATATCTACCGATCATGTGGCAACTGCTTGCAGTATTGATTACGGGCTGGATAGTAGCCAAAGGGGTTTCCAACGGGATCGAGAAATTCAATAAGGTCCTGATCCCAGCCATGCTGGTTCTGCTCATTATCCTGATGATTCGGGCAGTGACTCTGCCTGGAGCGGGTGCGGGAGTTTCCTTTTTCCTGAATCCCGATTTCTCGCAGCTTACGACTGAATCAGCGCTGGTTGCACTTGGACATGCCTTTTTCTCCCTGTCGCTCGGGATGGGTATCCTGGTGACTTATGGTTCCTACGTAGATAAAAATCAATCGCTGGGTGCGGCAACTGTCGCTGTCGGCGCGGGTGACCTGATCTATGCATTTATTGCCGGTCTAATCATCTTCCCAACGACATTTTCGTTTGGAATTGCACCGGACCAAGGGCCTTCACTCATTTTCGTGGCTCTTCCAGCTGCGTTCTCGGCTATGCCGCTCGGATTTCTGTTTGGTGGACTGTTCTTCATCCTGCTGGCAATCGCTGCACTGACATCAGCCGTATCCTTGCTTGAAGTTCCGGTGAAATACTTCATGGAACGGTTGTCCTGGAGCAGAAACCGTGCCGTATGGGTGATCTCACTGGCTGTTTTCATCGTTGGCTTGCCTTCTGTATTGTCTCTAGGCTTGCTGCCTGAATGGACCATTGGTTCGAAGAGTGTATTCGACTGGATGGATTTTGTAGCGTCCAACATTTTGCTGCCAATCGGCGGATTGCTTGTGACGATCTTTGCGGGTTACTTCTGGAAAAAGGCTGCAGAGGCTTCAGGCCTGAATGCAGGCTGGTTCCGGATTTGGTTGTTCATGCTGCGTTATGTGGCACCTATTCTCGTCGTTCTCGTGCTGCTGCACACATCTGGTATCATTCACTTCTAACCGTGAAGACCGGGTAAGAGGAAACGATGTGCATTGTGCAGATTTGCCATAGCTAAAACCTCTTGGAAGAAATGCAAAAGCCCTTGTGTTCCCTCGATAATTTTGGGACAATACAGAGTAGAGGTTTTTTGGTAGGACCGATCAGCCATATGCTTTTTGCGAAAAGAGGACTATACAATGAACAAATCATCCATTTATGGATTAACATTAGAGCAACTTCGTTCCTGGCTGCCGGAGCATGGGCAGAAGAAATCCCGTGCTTCCCGGATCTGGGAATGGTTATATCAAGAGCGCGTACATGATTTTCCCGAGATGAACGATGTGCGTCAGGAATGTCTGGATGTTCTCTCTGAACACTTCACGATGAACTCGATGAGTGAACACGTGAAGCAGGAGTCTGCAGACGGTACGGTGAAGTTTCTGCTGCGGATGCAGGACGGCAACCTGATTGAGACGGTATTGATGCGTCAAAAATACGGTCTTACCGTCTGTGTTACGACCCAAGTGGGTTGTAATATTGGCTGCAGCTTCTGCGCGAGCGGATTGATTAAGAAAAGCCGTGACCTGTCCGCAGGAGAAATTGTGGAACAGATCATGCATGTACAGCGGCACCTGGATGCAGCGGGTCAAGGCGAGCGGGTAACCAACGTTGTCGTGATGGGCATTGGCGAACCGTTTGATAATTTCGAGAATATGAGCAACTTCATTGAAGTGATCAAGGATCGTAAGGGGCTGGCCCTTGCTGCCAAACGTATCACTGTATCCACAAGTGGACTGCCTGACAAGATCAAAGAATTTGCAGACAGCAGTCTGCAGGTTAATCTGGCAATCTCCTTGCATGCACCGAATAACGAACTGCGTACACACATCATGAAGATCAACCGGGCCTTCCCGATTGAACAGCTGATGGATGCAGTTGATTATTATTTGGCTACCACGAACAAACGCATCATGTTTGAGTATATTTTGCTTCGGGATGTTAACGATCAACGGGAGCATGCAGCCGAGCTGGCTGAACTGTTGTCCAGTCGTAAGAGCATGGTCAGCGTCAATCTGATTCCATACAATCCGGTTGATGAGCATAGTCAATATCAGCGGAGTACCGAAGAATCAATTCTGGGCTTCTATGACACACTTAAGAAAAATAACATCAACTCCACGGTACGTATGGAACACGGTACCGACATCGATGCTGCCTGCGGTCAACTGCGCAGTAAACAGATGAAAAATAATGCGGCTGAATCACAGCCAGACCGTCTGGCTATGGGGTAACTTCCCATGAGATGATTGGTGCGGCATCGTTATAGTGCACGTAGGCAAAACGCCTCCGTATCTCACTGGAAAAGTGAGTACAGAGGCGTTTTTTAATATCTATTGGAGCTGTTTGGTCATTAACAGATGGGGAATGCCATCTTCCATGAACACATCGGAGGCTGCGGCATATCCAAGACGTTCGTAGAACCCGGAAGCTTGAACCTGAGCATGCAGTTTGGCCCTTTTCAGCCCTTGATCCAGTGCCATTTGCTCGAGTTTATCGATCAGCACCCGGCCGAGGCCATGTTTGCGGTAATCCATCATCACACAGATCCGTTCCAGCTTCGCGACATTCTCCACAATACGCAATCTGGAGGAAGCGGCAGGTACGCCGTCTACGTAGAGGAGAATATGACGGGCTTCAGTACCGAGTGCATCATAGGCGTCGAATTCCTCTTCTGCAGAAACCCCTTGCTCTTCTACAAAGATAGCGGTACGAATGGCGAAGCAGGCATCGAGCAGTTCCTGATTATCAACTTCTACAATAGTGGTATTCATGAATGTTTCTCCTTTAACCGATAGTAATGTCATTCTGACATGGTAAACTGATACAAAAGCAAAATGCGATCCTCAAAAGAGCAAAATTCCATCGTTCACTTTTAAGATGAGTTAATTTTAGTTATATCACTAATTATGTTGCGTATGCAACAAAATAATAAGAGGGTGTGCGTACAATGACTGAGAAAAAAGAAGTGCTGCGCGAGATCGGCATGATCGCACGTTGTTTGGATTCCATCAGTAATGTTGAATTTCAACATTTGAACCTCTCTCGTGGACAGTATTTGTATCTGTATCGCATATGCGAGAACCCTGGCATCATTCCTAACCAGCTGGCTGAGATGATCAAAGTGGACCGCACCACGGCAGCCAGAGCGATCAGCAAGTTGGAGGCAGACGGGTTTATCGTCAAGAAGTCGGCATTGGGTAATAAAAAGAACAAGCAATTATATCCAACAGAGGCCGGACTGGATGCCTGGGCTTTTATTCAAAAAGAGGGAGTGCACTCCGACCAGGTTACGCTGGAAGGACTGACAGAGGAAGAGATTGAGCTGGCGGTCAACCTTCTGCGGCGGATGCGTCATAATATTGAAGTCGATTGGAAGTTTGTCAAAAAAGGCGGCCGCCGGGCCTACATGAACGAGTCCGAATGAGCAGAGCCCCTATCCTTGATTCCTGCATCCCAGACCATAGCCGAGCTTATTTCAAGGAAAAGAATCAACATTCCACAGGATTCATCGCACAGGAGGCAATCATGAAGAGCATCAAGCGTAGAAGACTGACGTGGCTGGTGGCACTATCCGTTATTGCAGTCAGTATTATAGCCTTGTCGTTTCTGTACATGAAGGAGAGGTTTGTGATGAACGAGGTGTCCCCGACGGTGGCATTTGTCCAGAACCATATGACCAATCCGAATGGCACGCTGGCTTCCTATTTGCAGGATGCTGCTTCAGAGCAGGCAGACATTGTTGCCGGCAGGGAGGCGTTGTCGGAATCACTGGGTTTGTGGATGCAATATGCGGTGGCCAAGAACGATCAGTCATTGTTTGAACAGAGCTATGAACTGCTCACGACTTATTTTCTAATGCCTCAAAAGTATATTGCCTGGAAACTGGACAAGGAAGGCAAGTCCCACGTAACGACGAATGCACTGGGTGATGATTTTCGAATTATAGACGCATTATTAAAGGCTGCGGATCAATGGGAACAGGGCAGAGATGCGAAGTTGACCACGGCTGCCGAGATCTCTCGTACCTTGAGCCAATCCGTACAGAATGAAGGATACTTTGTTGATTTTCATGACTTTGCAGGAGGGTATTCCCCGGATACGTTGAGCTTGGTATATGTGGACTTACCGGCTCTCGAGCAGATGGAGAAACACGAGATGCTGCAGCCTGGGACATACGCCAAGTATGAGAATTTGCTTCGAAACATGCCCGATGACGGAGTATTCTATCCCAAAACATTCAACGTTGTAACCGAGGAGTATACTTATGATGACAAGGTAAACCTGATCGATCAGCTCATCGTAGCGAACCACCTGGCCCAGACCAGCCGGGAACCGGATAAGTTGATTTCTTTTTTGAAAAAGGAATTTAAAGTCCGTCATCAGCTGCCCGGACAGTATGTTCGTAACAATCGTGCACCTGCGGTAAACTATGAATCGCCTTCCGTATATGGACTCGCCATCTTGCTTGCCGTGCGCACTGGTGATCCAAAATGGGCCAAACAGCTGTATAACCATATGATCACGATGCGTGGTCAGGATGGGGCTTATCCGGGAGGATATGTGTTTGATGGGAACACCCATATGTTTGATAATCTGTTCCCTTTGCTTGGAGAGACTGAATTACAGAAGTTCCTTAAAAAGTAATAGATTTGTATTCTTATTTGGGTATAGATATGATAGGATACCATTGTCTAATGATGTCATAAATTGGCGGATTACTAGAAGACATAACTTAAACCATCGGAGAGAAGGAAACTATGAGAAACAAAGCACCTATCCAGCGTATCGCATGGGGATATGCCAGTCTGATTGGATTAGCTGTTATTCAGCAGCTCGTCATTTATCTCAAAATCTACATGAATCAGAGTTTTACCACGCTTGATGTCATATTCAGCATTGTGTCGCTTGGCGCGCTGGTCCTTGGTTTTGTGATACCTGTCGGAGTGTCTGTTGTTGCCGGGTTTGTATACCTGGTTTCTTATTTTGTATGGCTTGTGACCTACGCGAACGTGGATGTACTGACGTTCTCATGGTGGCTGCTGATTCCGGCCAATGTGGCAGTTGCTGCCTTCATTAAAGCCAGTCTGGTTCGAAACGCACGTGTGATGGAGCGACTGCAGGAACTGCAGGATCGCAATCCGGAGCTGGATCTGGATACCACCCTCGGCAATAAGGAGGCCCTTGCAGATACGGTTATCAAGCAGAGTAACCTGGCAAGAAGATACTCGGAGCAGTATGGATTCAGCATGGCCATGTTCAAGATTGAATTTCTGCCACTGGTCCTTGAATCACTCGGATCCGTCCGGTATGCACAGTTTCTGCTTGAGCTGTCGAACACCATTCAGAAGCAAATTCGGTTCGAAGATTATAAATTTTTTGTAGACCGGGGACGGTTCGTCATTCTCTGTCCGATGACCAATGTGGAATATTTGCCTGTGCTTACAGCAAGGATCAAAAAGGCCATGATGGATCTGCAATTTATCGATAAAAAGGGAAACGAGCTGCAGACGGTTATTCGCTCCGGTGCCCTTGTTTTTCAGAAGGAACAGTTCAGTAAATACGAGGATATCGATGCTGTAATTGCTGCACTAGAACGGAATACAGAGACAGATCTCATTGGAGAATACATCTAGATGCAGGAGGAGGCATAGTCCGGTGAATTATTTAACATGGTTTGTTCCGCTCTGCATTATCGTCAGCAGCTTTTTCATGATTACGATACTTATTTTAACCGTTGCAACGCTGCGTTTTCGAGGGAAGATTAACAGGAAATATGATCGGAGGAAGTTGAATGGCTGATTTCCTGCTGCTGATGTCCATTCTTAGTATCTGGATATCGGTCACTGAATCTATTGTCATTATGGCCGGGGCTATTCGATTCATCAATAAACAAGAGAAAAAGGGAATTCAAATCCCGGAGAACATGGATGACTATCCAACGGTAACGGTTATGGTGCCTGCGCATAATGAAGGTGTAGTTATCGTTTCCACGGTTGAGCATATTCTGCGTCTGAACTATCCCGAACATAAAGTTCAGGTCATCGTCATCGCAGATAATTGCACGGATGATACAGCTGAACGGCTGAAGACGCTTAAAGCTAAGAGCAGCTATGCAGACCGGGATTTCACGATTCTGGAGCGGAAAGGAACAGGAGGGAAATCCGGGGCCCTGAATGATGGTCTAGAACTTGCCTGGGGCGAATGGATCTGCATTTATGATGCAGATGCGGCACCGGAACGAAATGCATTAATGTTTCTGACACAGAAAGCGCTGGAGAATCCAGAGAAGCATGGTGCTGTATTTGGACGTAATAAGGCTCGTAACCGGGGGCAGAATTTTCTCTCCCGCTGTATTAATCTGGAGCTTGTAACCGTTCAGCGCGTTCACCACACCGGGCTATGGGAGTTATTCAAACTCGGGACGATTCCAGGCACCAACTATATCATTAAGGCCAATCTGATTCGCGAAATTGGCGGATGGGATCCCGACGCCATTACAGAAGATACGGCAGTTTCATTTGATATTCTTACCCGTGGTCAGCTTATTGCATTAGCGCCGCAAGCGGAAGCCTATCAGCAGGAGCCAGAGCAACTGAAAGTGTATATGAAACAGCGCCAGCGCTGGTCCAAGGGAAACTATCAGGTCGTTATTGATAATATTAAGCATCTGTTCGACCGTACAAGCTGGAGAATTAAACTCCATGTCCTGTACTATGCTGCGAGTTATTTCTGGTTTATGATTGCCATTATTGTTTCGGATATTATCTTTGTTTCTAACCTTGTATACCAAGTTATCGCACTGTTTAATCCCAACGTTATTTCTCCATTCCAGTTCTCCGGAGACGTATACGTATATCTGGTTATCGCTTGGGCACTTATGTATTACATTTATGTACTGCAAATTAATCTGGCGCTCTCCGCGGATATTGGACAGAGCAATACCCAAAACTTCATTGTGGCTTGCCTTTCCTACTTCACATATGCCCAGTTGTTTCTGGTTATCTCTGTTAAGGCATTTGTCTCTCTCATTGGGGACAAGCTGTTCCGCAGAGAAACCAAATGGTATAAAACGCAGCGATTCGGCTGAGTTCATTCATGTTAAAACAAAGGCTGTTTCTGACCTGTTCAGAGGCAGTCCTTTTTTTATGGAAGAACACGTGCACAATAGGTATAATCTTTCGGAGAATACGAATGGAGGGCTGCGTAGTGAGCGAACATGGATCCGATTTTTATGGCAGCGCCAATATTTCTTGAATGAGGAAACCTATCTGCGCAGACAGCGAATTCCGCTGTTTTTGTTCCTCTCTCTGCAAGCAAATAACACACAGCATGCTGTGGATAGATGGAATAACCTGAAGCAGCCAAAAAACCTATCCACATGTGGATAAGTTTTTTGGCTGTTTAGGAACTCAGGCTGTGTGCAGAGGAGCTATTTATTAACGGCTGCTCTCACATAGACACGATCTCCATGCTGATCTACATCTACAGGCCCTTCAAAAAAGTTACTCAACACTTCGGTGTTCATCACCTCAGAGGTTAACCCGCTGCTCACAACCTCACCTCGCCGAAGCAGGAGACTATGACTAAATATGGGCAGAATCTCTTCGGTATGGTGGGTCACGTAGATCAGGGAAGGAGAGTCTGGTCTCTGCGATAATTCGCCGATACTCTCCAGCAGCCGCTCACGGGAGAATAGATCAAGCCCATTGCAGGGCTCGTCCAAAATAAGAATGCGCGGATTCGCCATCAGGGCTCTGGCAATAAGAAGCTTCTGCTTCTCGCCCTGTGAACAGGTTCGATATTCTCGATCCCACAAGTGCTGACAGCCAAGAGTGGTCATCAGTTCCCGGGCCTGATCCAGATCCTCATCGGATAGCTTGTCATAGAGGCCAATTGTGGCATGCTTGCCGCTAATGACGACATATTGGGTTCGGTCCGTTCCATGTAATTTTTCCTGGAGCGAGGAGCTAACCCAGCCGATGGTTTTACGCAGTTCACGCAGGTCGACCTCTCCATAGGGATGTCCAAGCACCGAAATCGTGCCTTCGGTAGGCCAGAGATAACCCGTGATCATGTTAAGCAGCGTGGTCTTGCCAGAGCCGTTGAGGCCGAGCAGTGCCCAGTGTTCTCCATCATTAACCCGCCAGCTGACATCATTCAACAGGGTGATCGGTCCCCTTTTCCAAGTCACGTGCTGTACATCAATAATCATGTCGTATTCCTTCCTTCTGTTTAACCTCTGTCTCGATTATCCTGACCTTATTGTAGTCACAAAATGACTGACGTTTCAATGTATTAGGCCGTTCTTGGCCGATCTCGGCGCAGGAATACAGCACACACCCCGAGTAGGGGTAAGAAGGAACATAGCTTGATGACGAATGAAATGCTGGTCACATCAATCAGCGAACCGAGCACAACAGACCCAAGTCCCGCCATGCCGAACGACAAGCCGAAGAACAATCCGGACACCGTTCCGATATGACGTGGCAGTAGTTCCTGCGCATACACAATAATGACGCTGAAGCCTGACATGAGAATTAGTCCAATGATGCCGCATAATACCATGGATAGAGCAGGTCCGGCATATGGCAGCAGTAATGAAAATGGTGCGGTACCCGCGATGGAGAACCAGATCATCGGTTTACGTCCGTAACGATCAGCCAGCGGGCCGCCGAGCAAGGTTCCGATCATTCCCGCAAATTGTAGAATGAACAGACAGATCTGTGCCTGCGAAAGAGGCAGGTTGTACGCATCCGCGTAATAAAAGGCATAGTACCCGCTCATGCCGGCAATATATACGAATTTGGAAAACAGCAGCAGGATGAGGATCCCCATTGTAAAAGCGATAAATCCCCTACTTGCAGGCTGGGAAGTAAGCTGCCCGATGCGATTGGACTGTACAGGCTGCTGCTGAAGGGTTTGTTTTTCTCCCAGCTTGTCTCTGTACCAACGGCTGACGGAAGACTGGATAACAATCCCGATCAGGGCAAAACCCATCAACCATAAGAAACTAAGCTGCCCGTGTGGCAGCAGAATAAAGGCAACGAGCAATGGCGCGAGGGCTTGACCCGTGTTGCCACCGACCTGGAAGATGGACTGTGCCATTCCGCGTCCGCGACCAGCTGCCAGATGGGCGACACGTGAGGACTCGGGATGGAGAATGGACGAGCCTATGCCAATCAATGCTGCGGAAACAAGCAGCATCCATAACTCGGAAGACAAGGCGAAGCCGAGAACACCAATCAGGGAGAATAACATGCCTCCGGGAAGCAGGATCGGCATCGGCTTGCGATCAGACATATAACCGATCAGCGGTTGTAGAACGGATGCGGTAATGTTCAATGTGAAGGCAATCCAGCCCATTTGAGCGAAACTGAGCTGCATGGTTTGCTGGAACAGCGGGAAGGCAGACGGAACAACGGTCTGCATCGCATCATTCAGCAAATGGGCGAAGCTGACTCCGGCAAGCGCCCAGTTGGCGGAGTGATTGATTTGCATTTTGCTTACAGCGGCTTGAGCCACGGGAGATCACCTCGAATTATTTTTTTACCATGATAAAAGATCCAGGCAGCTATTGTCTTTGCGAAAAGTGCTTGGAAAGTGAGCACGATTTGCTATAATGTCTGCAGGTGAGGAAACGATGGAATTAAACATGACGTTGAATGGATTGGAATTGTGGAAGGCTTCAGGTGGTTTCTCCAATGAACCCCATGTGCATGATGACTGGTATCAGGTTACGTTGCCAGTAAGAGGCGAGTGTCATCTGGTGCAGGAACAGCAGGCTTATCCTCTGCAAGCAGGACAGGGCATAATTGCCCATCCCCAGATGGAGCACTTTTTCGAGATTGGTTCAGATTCGGCAGTTATCGTTATCAAGTTCCGTAATCCACCAGGAGGTGGCTTGGGGGATTTAGATCGAAGAAGGGCGCAGACCGAATTTCGGCCCACACAAATCTTCGACCCTTCTGAAATCAGCAGACTTTTCCGAGGTTGGAGCGCCCTTTTGCTGGATGACGCGCCTGAATCGTTGCAAATACAGGAAATCGAACTAGCCGTAGAGGCATATCTTTCACAAGTGCTGTCTGGTGGACAACAGAATAGAGGTAGCCTGACGGTAGCAACTGCAGGAATTGATGCCACTGGGGGTGCTGGGTCGAATCTGGTTTGCGAGCAACTTCAGAATTGGTTTGAGCGAACAACCAGCAACGGAGGCGCGTTCATTGACCCCCATCTCCGGCGCGTGCTGGAGTATATACACAGTGACTATACAAGTTCGATGGACATTGATTCCATGGCGGCAATAGCGCATCAGAGCAGATATCATTTTATGCGCTCCTTCAAAGCATTGACAGGTTCAACACCGTATCAGTATGTGCTGCATTTGCGTGTGGAGGAAGCCACCAGACGGTTGCGTCTTACGACAGATTCAGTGACCACAATTAGCTTTCGGCTGGGATTCTCCAATGTCAGTCAGTTCTATAGAGTGTTTCAGCGAATAAAGGGTGTAACACCGATGGAGTATCGGAACCAGATGTAGAATTGGAATACGTACAGGAAATGGATCTGCATATGAATGGTTACCTAGTTGCTGAGGACGGGAGCGGTGATTTTACTACGATTCAGGCTGCGATTGACGCCATACCGGACCAGAATAGCGGTAAGTTTGTTGTTCGTATTAGACCAGGTGTCTATGTTGAGAAGCTGCATATCGAGAAGCCGTGGGCAACCATTTTGAATGAGCAGCAGGCAGGGGAATATTCATTATCTAGGGTGCTATCCGGAGAGGATGATTGGGCACCCTTTGTGAAGCTTAATAATAGCTAGTTCCTCAGGAGGTAACGTTTTACTACCTGTTGCAGGAGCTTATAAAAGGCTGTCTTTCAAGTCCGTTAGGGGCTTGGCAGACAGCCTTTTTTTTGCAGCATATTCAATTTTCGCCCTCCAAAAGAATAATTTATCCCTTATCTCATTTGCAGTTTACTGATTAAATACAATTGAGGATCTGTAAATTCCCTGTAAAATCTGGATGTCATTAATTTCAAACGTAAATTGAGGGAAGATCCGATGTCGAAGAGAGGAGGAAGTTACAAACGTAAATCTGGATCACGAATTAAGCCCTATCGTTGCAGATCACATGCCAGTGTACGGAGAAGCTTTTGCAAGGTGAACACAAGCTGAGTACAGGAGGGATTTTGCTTGAATCAAGCTGTTCGAGTCCGCCCGGTTATCATAGTCGCTTTGGCATTTCTTCTGATCATTTCGTGGTTTGCACCAAGAGCAGACGCCGCTGCCCAGTGGCAGGCCGGCACCGCATACAAGAAAGGAGACCTCGTAACATATCAAAACAAAAATTATGAATGCATTCAGTCCCATACGGCTTTGAACGGCTGGGAGCCTCCTCTAGTTCCTGCACTGTGGACGTATGTTGGGGATGGTCCCGGGGAGGGAGGAGAGACACCTGTTCCGGATACAACCCCACCCTCCATTCCTGCAGGCTTAACCTCATCTTCGATCACGGGAACCTCAGTCCAGCTTACCTGGAATGCATCCACGGATAATGTGGGAGTGACCGGATATGACGTGTACCAAAATGGGGCTCTCGTGAAGAGCACCTCAGCTGTAACAACGACAATAAGTGGGCTAACCAGCGGCACTGCTTATGTTTTTACAGTAAAAGCAAAAGATGCTGCAGGCAATGTGTCTGCTGCAAGCAATCCCCTTAGTGTTACGACTTCCACTGGAACTCCGAATCCAGGGCCAATCGGTAACAAATGGCTGATCGGCTACTGGCACAACTTCGACAATGGCTCTACCAATATTAGACTTCGCAATGTGTCCACAGCTTACGACATCATTAATGTCTCATTTGCCGAACCGGTTTCGCACGGCAGCGGCACGCTCGCTTTTACTCCGTATAACGCAACGACGGCCGAATTCAAATCGGATATTGCCTATCTTCAGAGTCAGGGAAAAAAAGTACTGCTGTCCATGGGAGGAGCCAATGGAACGATTGAGCTTACCGATGCAGGCAAGAGGCAGCAGTTCGAGGAGTCGCTTAAATCCATTATTTCGACTTACGGTTTCAATGGTCTTGATATCGACCTAGAAGGAAGCTCCCTCTCCCTGAATGCAGGGGATACCGATTTTCGTAATCCGACGACACCCAAGATCGTTAATCTCATCCAGGGTGTCAAGGCGGTCAAGTCACATTTTGGCAGTGAGTTCATACTTACAGCAGCACCGGAGACGGCTTATGTCCAAGGTGGTTATCTGTCCTATGGCGGTCCCTGGGGGGCATATCTGCCGGTAATTCATGCCTTGCGTAACGACCTGACGCTGCTCCACGTGCAGCACTACAATAGTGGCTCCATGGTCGGGTTGGACGGACGCTCCTACGCTCAGGGGACAGCAGATTTCCACGTAGCCATGGCCGAGATGCTGCTTCAGGGCTTTCAGGTAGGTGGAAGCTCGGGTTCATTCTTCAGTCCATTGCGTCCGGATCAGATTGCGATCGGTGTACCGGCATCCCAGCAGGCAGCCGGTGGGGGCTATACATCACCTGCCGAGCTGCAGAAGGCATTGAATTACTTGATCAAGGGTGTATCATACGGTGGTTCTTATACCTTGCGCCAACCCGCGGGATATCCGGGCCTTAAGGGCATTATGACCTGGTCCATTAACTGGGATGCATATACGAACCATCAATTTTCAAACGCACATCGTTCGTATTTGAACGGGCTCAGCACGCAAACGACGAAGGAGGTTGTGTACTAATGTCATATAAAGCCAAACCCATGGATTTCAAAAAAGTCGGTAAGGTTCTCCTCGGTCTGGTCCTGCTCTTATCTGTCATCATCCCTTCATTTATACTTCAATCCCGAACGGCCGAAGCAGCAGATGCCTATAAAATTGTCGGTTACTATCCTGCCTGGGCGGCATACGGACGAAACTACAATGTAACGGATATTGATCCCACCAAGGTGACACATATCAACTATGCCTTTGCCGATATTTGCTGGAACGGCATTCATGGAAATCCAGATCCTTCGGGCCCCAATCCGGTGACTTGGAGCTGCCAGAATGAGAAGAGCCAGACAATCAACGTACCGAATGGAACGATTGTTTTGGGAGACCCCTGGATCGACACAGGCAAACAATTTGCAGGGGACACATGGGATCAGCCCTATGCAGGGAATATCAATCAGCTCAACAAGCTGAAGCAGGTCAATCCGAATCTGAAAACAATCATCTCCATTGGAGGATGGACGTGGTCCAACCGTTTCTCTGATGTAGCCGCAACATCAGCTACCCGTGAGGTCTTTGCAAACTCTGCCGTCGATTTCCTGCGGAAATACAACTTTGACGGGGTGGATCTCGACTGGGAATACCCGGTATCAGGCGGGCTGGATGGTAACAGCAAACGTCCAGAAGATAAGCAAAATTATACCCTTCTCCTAAGCAAAATCCGCGAGAAGCTGGATGCAGCGGAAGCCGCTGACGGCAAAGAGTATCTGCTTACGATTGCAAGCGGAGCATCTCCAACCTATGCTGCCAATACGGAGCTTGCGAACATCGCTTCCATCGTAGACTGGATTAACATCATGACCTACGATTTTAACGGAGCCTGGCAGAAAATCAGTGCACACAATGCACCACTGAATGCGGATCCTGCCGCTGCAAGTGCAGGAGTACCGGATAGTAATACATTTAATGTGGCTGCCGGAGCACAAGGGCATCTGAATGCAGGAGTACCGGCTGCCAAGCTGGTGCTGGGTGTTCCATTTTACGGTCGGGGCTGGGATGGATGCGCACAGGCGAATAACGGCCAGTATCAAACGTGTTCGGGTGGTTCTTCTATAGGAACTTGGGAGGCAGGTTCCTTTGACTTTTATGATCTGGAAGCGAACTACATTAATAAAAATGGATACACACGCTATTGGAACGATACAGCCAAAGTGCCGTTTCTGTATAACGCCTCCAACAAGCGCTTCATCAGCTATGACGATGCGGATTCCATCGGACACAAAACCGCATATATCAAGAGCAAAGGGCTTGGCGGAGCAATGTTCTGGGAGCTCAGTGGGGACCGCAACAAGACACTCCAAAACAAGTTGAAATCGGATCTGTCAACCGGAGGCACAGTGCCTCCTGCGGATACGACGGCACCGAGTGTACCGGGTAATGCCCGTTCGACAGGAGTAACCGCAAATTCCGTAACCTTGGCCTGGAATGCTTCGACGGATAACGCTGGCGTTACCGGTTATAACGTTTACAATGGCACTACTCTTGTGACTTCCGTTACTGGAACAACTGCAACAATTAGCGGGCTTGCACCAGGTACTTCCTATACCTTCACGGTAAAAGCAAAGGATGCCGCAGGTAATCTATCCGCAGCTAGTAATAGCGTTACGGTAAGCACTACGGTTCAGCCGGGGGGAGATACCCAAGCACCAACCGTGCCGACGAACCTCACATCAACTGCAAAAACATCATCCACGGTCACCCTTAGCTGGGCAGCCTCCACGGACAACGTTGGTGTAACCGGATATGAGGTATACAACGGAACCGTTTTGGTGACAACCGTTAGTGGAACATCGGCAACTGTTACAGGCCTGGCGGCAGATACCTCTTATACTTTTACAGTAAAAGCGAAGGATGCGGCAGGCAACGTGTCTGCTGCGAGCAGTGCCTTGACGGTGAAAACCGAAGTGGGTACGACGAATCCCGGCGTTTCCGCTTGGCAGGCTAATACGGCTTATGTCGTAGGGCAGCTGGTTACGTATAATGGAAAAACGTATAAATGCCTGCAATCCCATACCTCCTTAACGGGGTGGGAACCTTCCAATGTGGCTGCATTGTGGCAGCTTCAAACGTAATATACCTGTAAAAGAGACACTCCTGATAAACTCGGAGCGTCCTCTATGTGATAAGGTTTTTCCTTGAGAAGGATTGCAAACCGCAATACACAAAAGCCCCCATACCTCGCATAGGGCGAGGGAATGGAGGCTTTTTGCTTCATTTAAATTAGAAATCAAAGTTGTCCGGGTCTGGTCCAACACGAACATCTTCGTTGAGGGCGCTGATTCGATCCATCTCATCATTGGACAATTCAAAGTCGAAGATGGAAGAGTTCTCAATGATCCGATTTTCCTTAGTGGACTTCGGAATGGTGATGACACCGTTTTGCAGATCCCAGCGCAGGATGACTTGTGCCACGGATTTGCCTTTGGCAGAAGCAATCTCGGTAAGCACCGGGTTGTCCAGCAGTTGACCCTGCATCAGCGGGGACCAGGCTTCAAGCTGAATACCATGTTTCTCACAGAAGGCTTTCAGTTCAACCTGAGTAAGGCGAGGATGATACTCGACTTGGTTAACCATTGGTTTCACTTTGGCATCCTGCATCAGGTCTTCAAGGTGATGGATCTGGAAGTTGCTTACACCAATCGCTTTGATACGTCCTGCAGCATAAAGCTCTTCCATCGCTTTCCATGCACCTTTGTATTTGCCTGCTTTTGGCCAGTGAATCAGGTACAGATCCAGATATTCCAGACCGAGCTTGTTCAAAGTTGTATCGAAGGCTGCAAGAGTCTCTTCATATCCAAGGTCTGCAGTCCAGGCTTTGGATGTGACGAACAGTTCTTCGCGCTTCAGGTTGTTTTCTTTCAATGCTTCGGCAATCGCCTGTCCAACACCGGATTCGTTACCATATATTGCGGCAGTATCAATGCTGCGGTAGCCATGCTGGATTGCTTTTTTGACCGCTTCGATCAATTCTGCGCCTTCTTCTACCTTAAATACCCCTAGTCCAAACCAAGGCATTTGAACGCCGTTATGCAAAGCTACTGTAGATTGTAAGTGTTGTGCTGTCATGTGATGTCCTCCTAAGTGTGTTCGTAATTTCAAAAAAAGTAATTCTCAAAACGTTCAATCTGATCCCCCAAAATTAAATGAGGGTAGATTAAATAGGGTCCAACGTACTATAATACTATACCATGCGAAACCGGTTCCTTTAAATAAAGGCTTCCTGAGTCGCTGAACGTGATCCGTCTGAGAATTGAAATTATTCGGTGTAGCCCGTTCTCATATCGAATGCTTATGCAACTGATGATCTGCGTTCAAGGACTCTGGCCCATCCTGTCAGGAGAACGGCGGCAAGAACCATAATTGCTCCAACCCAAGTCGTATGCACGAGCCCAATGGAGTCGGTAATGACCCCGCCCAGGTATGCGCCTATGGCAATACCCGCATTAAAGGCAGCGATGTTGAAGGCAGAAGCTACATCTTTAGCTTGTGGTGCATAGCGTTCTGCAAGCGTGACGACATACATCTGAAGTCCGGGTACATTCATGAAGGCAAGCAGACCCATGCCGAGAATGGTGAGCAGTGCTGCCAGCTTGAACGGTACGGTAAAGTACAGTATGCCCAGAATGATGGTCTGAACGATAAACATATAAAATAATGCCTTCAGCGGATTGCGGTTGGCCGCTTTGCCCCCAATGATATTGCCGATCGCAATGGCGATCCCGTATAACAATAGAATGGCAGCCACAGTTTTCTCGGAATATCCGCTGATATCATGCAGAAGCGGAGACAGGTACGTGAAAACGACGAAAGTCCCTCCATACCCGACCGCTGTGATCGCAAACGCCAGCAGCAGCCTTCCTCCCGTTACAAGCTTCAATTGGTCACGGAATGCTGTGCGTGTTCCGCGCTGCAGGGTGGAAGGAACAAGTACCATATTACCAATAAAGGCAATGATGCCGACAATAACAATGAGAATAAAAGCAGCACGCCAGCCTAAGTGTTGACCGATCAGTGTACCCAGAGGCACCCCGGTCACAGTAGCGATGGTCAGGCCCGAGAACATGATGGCAATGGCACTGGCCCGGCGGTTTGCTGGCACGAGATCAGCTGCAATAGTGGAACCGATGGACATAAACACCCCATGTGACAGGGCTGAAATAATCCGGGCTATAAGCAGCATAGTGATGCCACTGGATAGCGCGGCCATCGTATTGCCTGCAATGAAAACAACCATGATGGCCATCAACAGTGTCTTGCGTGACACGGTTGAAGTTAATGAGGTCAGGATGGGCGCCCCGAAGGTTACACCGAGTGCATATAAAGTAACGGTCAGTCCCGCTGTAGTTACGGAAATGCCCAGGTCACCCGCAATGAGTGGCAGCAGTCCAACACTGATAAACTCAGTGGTGCCGATGGCAAATGCACTAATGGCCAGTGCGAGTAGGGCCCAGGTGCTGCGTTTTGAATCTTGTACCATGTTTCTTGTTCAACTCCCCGAATGTAGATTTACGTACCGGCAAATGCTATTATGAATTATTCGGTATAAAATGAATAGTACGTACTTTTTAGTACCATACGTACTTTTTGGTGCCTATATAGCTAATCTTGGTAAGTTCATCAGATGATTAGGGGAGGAAGCATATAATGAACAGAAAAAAATACAATATCTCGGTCGAGGCTACGCTTGAGGTGATCGGCGGCAAGTGGAAGTGTGTCATTCTCTGTCATCTCACGCATGGCAAAAAACGCACCAGTGATCTTAAGCGTATTATGCCCGCCATTACCCAAAAGATGTTAACCCAGCAGCTCCGGGAGCTGGAGGATGACGGAATCGTGAACCGGATTGTCTATAATCAGGTCCCGCCCAAGGTAGAGTATGAGCTCAGTGAATATGGCTGGAGTCTGGAGCCGATTCTGAATGCACTATGCAATTGGGGAGAGCAGCACATCGTGAAGGAGTACGGTGACAAATCAGCAATGCTCGAGGACAATGGACTGAACCATTTTGATTCGGATGAGAACAAGGAGCTGATCAAGCAATGAATTACGAGATTTTGCATGAGGGTGCTTTTGCCATGCTCAAGGTTCGTTTGCAGCGTGGCGAGCGATTCAAGGCTGAGAGCGGCGCCATGGTATCCATGACGCCAACGGTTCAGCTAAAGGGATCTGCGGAGGGTGGCATGTTTGCCGGAATTGGAAGAATGATCAGCGGGGAGAAGTTCTTCTTTCAAGAGTTAACCGCTGCCGGAGGGCCTGCAGAAATTTTGCTGTCACCTTCCACCATGGGCGGTGTGGAGGCTGTTGAACTGGATGGCTCCTATTCGCTTTATGTGCAGAAGGATGGCTTTTTGGCGGGGACAGAAGGCATCCAGGTAAATAGTAAAATGCAAAACCTGAAGAAAGGCCTCTTCTCGGGAGAGGGTTTCTTCATTATTGAGATCAGCGGAAGAGGCACGGTATTCCTGTCCTCTTATGGTGCAATTCACGCCGTTCATCTGGCAGCTGGAGAAGAAGTCATTGTGGATAACGCACACCTGGTTGCCTGGCCTCAATATATGGAGTATCATATCGAAAAAGCATCGCAGGGCTGGTTATCCAGTGTGACCAGTGGTGAAGGACTGGTATGCCGATTCAGAGGTGAGGGCACAGTCCTGATCCAGAGCCGCAATCCGCAGGGATTCGGACAATGGGTGAAGCAGTTCATCCCTTCCCGCTGACGATCAGTCAGCCATCCGATTATCTCTACAATGCACGGCATACAACAAGTCCCAAGGCATCAAGTGATGGAGGAATAAATGAGATGAGTTCACAGTATAAAAACGCACATGAAAGTCCAGGACACCTGCTGTGGCAGGTTACAACGATGTGGCAGAAGGAAGTGCGGAGGGTGCTTGATCCCTTGGGATTAACCCCGCCGCAATTTGTACTTCTGCATGGCTGCTTATGGCTGAATGAGAGAGATACGGAAGGGAAAGGCGTAACGCAGGTTCAGCTTGCGCATTTTGCCAACGTGGATGTGAATGTAACCTCGCAGGTTCTTCGAGCGCTTGAAAAGCGGGGGTTGATCCTTCGCAGTCGCCATCAGACCGACACCCGTGCGAACATTATTGCTACAACGCCGGAAGGCACGGAACTGGCCAATCGGGGAATTCAGCTTGTTGAAGAGGCTGACAGACAATTCTTTGACCTGGTAAGCGATCATAAGGAAGAGTATATGGACATTATGCGGGAGCTTATCAAAAATAAATCGGAATAGTTGCTCTAGGGCATCCTACAATTTATTGAACTCATAGATGATATACCCATCGAAGCAAAGTAAGATGAGTTGGCACCTGGCCTTCTCTACATACAGATATTGAAAACCTCCCAGACCATGAGCCGGGAGGTTTTTTTAATAGCTTCTATTCGAGCCGGTACGAGGCGAACGGCTCACCATGACGGAACGATTCACTAAGTTGATCAAGCTCCGTAATCATGTCCGGTGTAAGTTTCAGATTCAAGCTGTCCAGGTTGTGCTCCAGCTGCTCGGTACGCGTGGCACCAACGATAACGGTAGAAACAGCTGGACGAGCCAGCAACCAGGCAAGCGACAGAACACTTGGAGAGCAGCCGTATTCTGCTGCTTTCTCGCTTACCTGCTCTCCTAATCTGACATTGTGATCGAGCAGGAACCGATTGAAGGATGGATCTGTATCCGCTCGGGAGCCCGAAGGAATACCCGCTTGTCCGTTATATTTGCCAGTCAAAATGCCGCCCGCAAGTGGGAAGTAGGGGATGATTCCGACGCCTTGATCAAGACACATTGGGACAAGTTCCAGCTCTGGTGTGCGGTCTGCCAGGGAGTAGCTGGTTTGAGTGGAAATATAGCGCACATGACCTTTCATTTCACTGATGCCGAGAGCCTTCATGAGTTCCCAGGCCGCATAGTTCGAGGCCCCGATATAGCGAACTTTACCGGAGGACACCATATCGTCCAGCGTTCGCAAGGTTTCCTCCAGCGGAGTGTGCGGATCAAACGTGTGGATCTGATACAGATCCACGTAGTCCGTCTGCAGACGCCGGAGGCTCTGTTCCAGTTCTTGCTGCAAATGATAGCGGGAGGAACCCCGCCCATGCGGACCATCATGCCGGGGAAGTCCGGCCTTGGTTGCAAGCACAGCGTTTTCCCTACGACCCTGGAGGGCCTGTCCAATAATCCGTTCCGATTCGGTTCCGGCGTAGATGTTGGCGGTATCGATAAAGTTGATTCCCTGATCCAGTGCTGCATGAATAATGCGGGTTGAAGCCGCGTCATCTGCACGTTTACCAAAAGCATTCGTGCCGAGCCCAAGTGCGGATACACGCAAGCCGCTGTTGCCCAAACGTCGATATTCCATTCATCATCGCTCCTTCTGTGTCAGTTCTTGTATAGCAGATTATAACGTAATCTATTGAAAACGTGTTATTAATATAGTTAAATGATTCTAAGAACCCGTTATTAAAGGAGATATGATGGAAAACAGTGCTGCACATTTAACCCGCCGGAAGCCGAAGAAACCGAAGAAGAGATGGAAGAAACCTCTAATCATTACCCTAAGCGTGCTGATCGTGCTGGGAGGACTCGGATATGTCTACCAAAAACAACTTGTCCTGCTGGCATTTAACCTATTTGCCTCAGGTACGGTGAAGGAAGCACTGGATGATTCCTTCAAGCCGGTTGGAGATCAGAATGCGGAAGTCCCTGTGGTACAACACACTGACCCATTCTCACTACTGCTGCTGGGGATTGATCAACGGGATAATGAACCCAGCCGTTCGGATACGATCATCTATTCCGTCGTGCGTCCGGAAGACAATAAAGTGCTGCTGCTGTCCATTCCGCGAGACTCCTATACCGAGATTGTCGGGCGGGATGTGAAATCGAAGATTAATTCAGCCTATGCCCATGGCGAAGCCAAGATGGCTATGGATACGGTGGAGAATCTGCTGGGGAACAAGGTGGACTTCTATGCCGCGATTAATTTTAACGGACTCAAAGATATTGTCGATGCGGTTGGCGGCGTTGAACTGCCGATCAAGAAAAATATCGAGAACAAGCTCAAGAGTCATGAGAAGCTGTTTGTGGAAGCAAACAAACCCATCTATAGCGGCGAAGAAGCGCTTGGCTATGTCAGATACCGGGAGGACTCCGATTTTAACCGGACGATGCGCCACCGAATTTTCCTGAGCGCGTTCATGAATCGTGCATTGGAGGTCAAAAATCTGACCAAGATCCCGGACGTCATCAAGATTGCCGGATCGAACTTTACAACCAACATGAGCTCGGATTTCATCGTGAACTTTGCCGAGTCGTTATATATGAAAGACAGCGCGCCAACAATCAGCAACTATATGCTGAAGGGTGAAGGCGCAACCCGCAGTGGAACTTGGTATTATGATCTATCGGAGGATGATCTGCAGCATGTACGGACCATGCTCAGCAACTGGCTGGACCCGGATGCCACCGAAATCATCGAACCGGAATCCGCAGATGGGGAAGAGAAAGATGCCGCATAAGGCGTATATCAAGTAGTCTTATTTTAAATGGTGTAACCCCGAGAAGCGAGCTTGCTTCCCGGGGTTTTTGCTGTGCATTTATTGCAACCCATCACAATCTATAGGATCATTTCATGGCATATGTATAGTAAAATATAGGTAAACACATCAACATCAACCAATGGAGGAGCCCTATGAAGGACTTCAAGGACCGACTTCGCCAGGTTCAAGAACAGCAGAGGCAGCTGGTGAAAGACTACAACACGCTGCTTCAGGACTATCAGTCCGATGACCTGATTGTGCAGAATGAACAGCTTCGTGAGCAGGTGGATGCACACGAGTTGAAGCTGCGTCAGATCGAGGCACGTGCACGCAAGATGGAGGAGGAGAATGCCCGGCTTCGGATGGCGTTGTCCGAACAGATGCTGGATGAGAAGCTGAATCTTATTCGTGTATCTCAGGAGAAAATGGAGACATACTTCCGCGGGAAAACAGGGGTACATAATGACCGGTTGGAAGCTCACGAACATCGTACCAAAATAAACATGAACGCACTATTCAATAAGGCTTCGGGGGAGCTTCAGGAAGATGCAATGGAGTTCAAGGAGAGAATTGCTTATCTAGCTGCAGAGGTGAAGGAACGCATCGAACGGCATAGACAAACGCTGCAGGAACGGGAAGAAGCAGTTCGTCAGCAGATGCAGCTTGGCTATGAGCATATGGCGGAGGAAGGATTGAGTGAAGAAACCATTCAGCGCCGGATTCGTCAGAACCGGATGGAGATGAAGATCGGGCTAAGCTGGATCAACAAGGTTGCCATCCTGCTTATTATTCTTGGCGTTGGTGCAGCGTTCCAGTATTCGTATTCCACGTGGTTCAATGATGAGATGAAGGGCGGTGCGTTCTTCCTGCTCGGCATGCTGATGCTTGCCGGAGGGGAGTGGCTGTTTCGGCGGAAACGTCAGACGTTTGCGATGGGATTGCTTGGAGGCGGAATCTCGGTACTGTTTGGCTCTATTTTCTACAGTTATTTTCTGCTCCATATTATCGGTCTATATACGGGTCTTGGACTTTCTGTCCTTGTATCGGCGGTGTCCGTCCTGCTATCGCTAAGATATCAGTCGAGGACGATCTGCTCGCTTGGTCTGGTGGGCGGTTATCTGCCCCTGTTCTCGTACATGGCCTATTTTGGTCTCAGCGGGAACTCCGTGTATGTTGCCATGGTCTATTTGCTGCTTCTTAATGGCATTATTGTACTTATATCCTTCGGCAAACGTTGGCCGATCGTGCATTATATCAGTTTTCTGTTTAATACACCGTCCATGTTAATCCTCTTGTGGCTATCGCCGAACAACATTGTGGGCATGGTGTATTCGGTTGCTACGTTTGCATTATATCTGGGAATTACACTCGCGTATCCATTCAAACATCGGGTCAAGCTGACCTGGTGGGATTTCGCTCTGCTGGCCATGAATACGAGCATCAGCTGTCTGATGCTGTATGTACTCTTTGACGCAGAAGGCTGGGAGGATGCGCAGGGATTGCTGGCGCTTGTATTCTCCCTGGTGTATGTCGGACTCGCCGGGTGGGTACAGCGCAATATGGTTCAGGAGAAACAAACCATACTACTGTTCTATATCACATCCTTAACCTTTGCCATTCTGATGATTCCGTTCCAGTTTGGGGCGAAGTGGCTGTCCATGGGGTGGCTAATTGAGGGGATTTTGCTTGTTATCCTAGGTCATCTGAAACAGTTCAGGTCGGTAGAACGTGCGGGCTGGGGCGTTGTGCTCCTGTGCGTGTTCACTTTCGTATATTATGATGTGCTGGTGCTGTACATGGTGGGAGAGCAATCCTATTTTATGCTGAAATACTCCTGCATTACCCTGGGTGCGCTTTTGATTACATCGTATTATGCCATGGTTGGCAGCGGGAAAGGGATATGGTCCAAAACCAAAATTCATCATAGTGTGCTGGAGCTTGGCGCGCTGAATATATTCAAGTACGTTACCCTCGGCAACCTATGGATATATGTTCTGTACGAGTCTAATGAACTCTATACCCGAGCGGTTGATGGGACCTTCCTGCTCTACTTGTTCTACAAATGGCTGATGTTTGCTGCATTAACCATCGCACTGGCGTATGGCTTAAGCCGAGCTAAGTTATTTCATGACCAGATGGTGAAGTACTACACAACCTTTCTGCATGCAGCAGGCTGCTGTATTGCACTTGCAGTGACGTTGTCCATGCCAGCACTCGATCCGGGAGCGGAGCAGCATACGGCTGCGGAGATTGTGGGATTGCTGGTTCTGATTATCTTTAATATTGGCGTGTTTTTCGCTGGAAGAGACTTGCTGATTGCGGGCATACGCGGACAGTTCAAGAGTGTGGAGTGGTACCCGGTCATTGCGGGAATCTACCTGCTGGGTGTCATCACGGTCTTCCTGACGGTGCAGTTCCAATGGGGAGACATCGGTCTGATGTTCAGCTTGATGTATCTGCTGCTTGCGATTCTCTATATTGCGTACGGATTCCGTAGAAGGTACGTCATGATTCGTCGTCTCGGACTCGGTCTGACCTTGTTCTCCACAGGGAAAATGGTGTTCTACGATGTCGGTTTGCTGACAACGGGCAGCAAAATCATCGCCTACTTTAGCTTCGGTGTGTTATTGCTGGGCATTTCGTATCTGTATCAGAAGGTATCCAGTCGGATGGAGGAAGTTCAGGCCAAGAAGACCCCACAGGTGGAAGAATCGGATCGGTCTGAGTAAGTTAAGTGCTTTTTAAAATATGAACAATCGTCAGATCACATTTTCAATGGTACATTTCTAAGCAAAGCAAACAGGCCTCTTCCCGCTGTGATGTCAGCGTGTAAGGGGCTTCTTCATGTGAACTTATGCAATTATGCGGGCAGGGAGTTATGTTCTGTCCAAGCGGTGATTATGACATTGGTGAAACGTTTATGACATGGATCGCGTTATAATAGAGTAAGCTCACGGCTGTGTGTTCAGATGTAGCCATGATGTTTCAGATGCGGGTGTGCCGTTCAATAATTCGCTCCGTTCGTCCGTTTGGCGTGATAGCACAGTAAGTGTGATGGACAGAGCAAAGGCGAGTAGTACGTATATGAAAATGTTCTTTTTGTTCATGATGATAACCCTCTCTTGTTGATTAGGCTGGATGTAAGACCGTTATGAGAAAAAAAGCACAACGTCTGGTATAGTAGAGAAACGAATACATCATTGCCTGTATACACTATATAAATAGCCAGGGATGCAAACAATGGAACAAATCTGATGAAGTTATCATTATTCATGAAACGTATAGAGCTAGAGTGAAAATCGAAGGTGGGAGATGAACATGCGGGAGACGGCAAAAATCGTCATTCGTACACCTGGGCAGGAGAGCGACGGTTCATTTGCTTACGTAAGCCAGGGACGCTCCATCACGGTGGGACGTTATACGGGCGGCGGTGAATCGGACTTGTCCGTGTATAATCAGTTGATATCGAAGCGGCACTGCCGCATTCATTATGATGCACAGCGTCAGCTGTGGGTGGAGGATCTGGATAGCAAAAATGGCACCGAATTGAACGGACAGCGGCTCGTTCCCTATGAGAAATACCCGTTTGCCGAAGGAGACATTCTGACCATGGTCAATGGTTTGATCCAGCTTCGGACGGAGGGTGATCTCGAAGAAACACGCGAATACCGTATATCCG
Source organism: Paenibacillus sp. FSL K6-2862 (assembly GCF_038005125.1). Classification (NCBI taxonomy): domain Bacteria; kingdom Bacillati; phylum Bacillota; class Bacilli; order Caryophanales; family Paenibacillaceae; genus Paenibacillus; species Paenibacillus sp. FSL K6-2862. The sequence goes on along the minus strand of NZ_JBBOSN010000001.1, from coordinate 6,386,978 downwards.
ATCTGCTGGGTGAGGGAGTCCGGGTGCATGATCATCTGCAGACTGTACAGATTGGCGAGGTGGAAATTCCGCTGTCGAAGAAGGAGTTCCAGCTGTTCAAGCTGCTATACAGTCAATTGGATCATTTTGTGACGAGAGAGCAGATCATTAGCCAGGTATGGCCTGAACGAAGCATGCTGGAGAGCGATTCGGTAGGAATCGATGAGATCAACTCGCTGATCTATCGGACCAATCGCAAGTTGGGTGTCCATTTTACGATCAAATCCGTTTACAAAAAGGGTGTATACATGAAGTCACATGTGCCTGGTGTTATGGGCGGCATGATGTAACCAGTCTGTATGAACAAAGGGATGAGGCCATGTTGATCATTCAATTCATTCCATGGCTGATTGCCGTGGTGACGCTAATCGCCGTAATATCGATTGTGCTGGTCAGCTGGAAAAATGGAATCTCGCCCATGCCCACATCCAGAATGGTCCGGCAGGTGGTCATTCAGGAAGTTAATCGCATTCCGGGTTATGGGGATATCATTGAGACAGGTTCCGGCTGGGGGACGCTGGGCGTGGACATCATCCGTCATTGTCCGGGCAAGCGTGTTACGGGCATTGAGAATTCGGTCATTCCCTTCTGGTTCTCTCAAGTCATGTCCAGCATGATGATTGGATTCAGGAAAGCCAAGGGCGAGCGGAATTCAATGAAGGGACGGCTGCGGTTCATACGCGGCGATATCTACAAGAGCTCCTATGAACACGCAGACGGTGTGGTCTGTTACCTATTTCCTGGTGCCATGACCCGGCTCGTGGACAAGTTTAGCCGGGAGCTTCCACCGGGGGCACGGGTTATCAGTGTATGTTTCGCACTTCCGGGCAAAGTTCCTCTCCGAACAATCACGTGCAAGGATGCTTTGCGTACGAAGGTTTATGTTTACACATTTTGAAGAGAACAATGGTTATACCTTTCCCCAACGGAAAGCAGTGTGATCCTGTCACCAAAAGATAACGAAAGAAGGCGCCGAACCCACTTCTACAGTGAGTTCGGCGCCTTCTATTGTTATTCTGAACAGGCGATTTATTTTATACCGCTCCGTTCCGTGCGTCATTACTTATTTTGCGGAGTTTTCGGAGTCTGTCGCGTTGGTACTTGTGCTGTCTGTCGATGTACCGGACTCTGTTCTGTTTCGTCCGCCTCCGAAACCACCTTGGCCACGGCCTCCACCAGGACCACCCATGCCGGTATTTGCAGTAGTTACACCAGATTCATTCACCCAGGTAACGTTGCTAGTGGATTGAAATGCAACCACTTTGGTGCCGCCACTGTACGTACCGTCTGTGTATAGGCCATCTGTGGCTGTACCAGACGATGTTCCGCCGGAGTAGATCTCATAAGAGCCGTCTTCTTTCAGGTCTGGAGAGCTGATGACAACGGATTGATAATCTTTTGCCGGAGCAAAGGTCAGGATGTTGTTGCCATCGCTATCTTGTACGTGAACCAGGGTTCCTGCTTTTTGCGTTTCAGGGAATGTCATCACAATGGTGTTTTGAGTGGAGGAATCCGATGTACCTTGTGCCATGCCGGAACTGCCGGCTGCGACCAGATAGCCACCGCTCATCTCGAATGTACCGTCATAATCCAGAGGTCCGTTGCCATTATCGGTTGGTCCGTTCACAATCACGATTCCGCCGGTCATGTAGATGGAACCATTGGAATCAAGTCCATCGCCACCTGCATTGACAGTAAGGGATCCACCGTTAATGTGAAGCTCACTGTTTCCAGCGGATTCACCCGGCATACCGCCTGGAGCGCCACCTTGTGGGCGAGTATTGCCACTAGCGTCTGTGCTTTGATCTGCTTGATCCGTATCTGTAGTTGTTGATGTTGTTCCAGTCGTCTCTGTTACAGAGATATTGGAAGTGGCAGTTGTGTCTGCTGCTTGAGTGCTGTCTTCTCCTGTCGTTGCCTCAGCATCCGCAGTTGCTGCAGTGATGTCACCCGAAGCATTGACGCCATCATCTGAAGAAGTTACATCAACATCACCATCATTCAGTGTAATGGATGCTCCTTCAAGCCCTTCATAGCTCTTCGCAATGACAATTGTTCCACCGTTAATGGTCAGCGCCAGATCGGCATGAATGCCGTCATCGCCGGATTCTAGTGAGATCTTGCCGTCATTAATCGTTACATTGCTGTTGCTGTGCAGGGAATCATCCATGGAATCAATGGTGTACGTACCGCCGTTAACGGTAAGATCTGTCCCTGCTTTAAGTGCTTTGGCACTTGTTGATTCTGTTTCTGTTGTAGTTGTCGTCGCAGCATCTGCATCTGAAGCAGTAGTCGATGCCTTATCAGCAGAACTTGCCGGTGCTGTACCTGCTGCATTCGTTCCATCCGCTGCTGGCATATCAGCAGGCGGTTCACCATCTGGTGGAGTACCCATGTCTGTTGGAGGTGTTCCACCACCCCAGCCACCGCCACCGCCGCCGAATGGTCCCTCTTCTGCTTTGGCTGGTGCATTGGCGCTGCCGCCGCCAGTTACGATGTTAAAGGTTCCGCCATCAGCAACGAGCGCAGTCTCAGCCTGAATACCATCGTTACCACTTTGGATATCGAATGTACCACCGGCAATGGCTACAAAACCTTTTTCGGCATCAGTATCGTTGGTCGATTTCATACCGTCGCCTTCAGCATCAACTGTAATGGTACCTTCTTGGACAGCAAGCATATCCTTACCTTTGATGCCGTCATCTGCTGCTTTGACGTTAATAGTACCACTTACAATGATGAGATCATCTTTACTTGTGATCCCTTCGTTGTAGTTACCTGTTACGTTGAGTTTACCTGTGCCGTTAAATGTCAGATCTGCTTTACTGAAGATGGCTGCATCAGGCTCATCCGTTGCATCATCAGCGTATACGTAGGTTGTACCATCCGAAACGGCATTTTCCGTTCCTTCTTGCAGGGTAATCACAGCTTTGCCAGCTTCCTTAATATAGATGGCCGCACTGTCGTTATCGTGAATGGTTGCCCCATTCAGCACGAGGTGAACGGTTCCTTTATCGGTTACATTAACTACAATCTGCCCGTCTGTCAGTTCCCCGCTAAGCACATACGTACCTGCCTCGGAGATGGTTACCGAGCCGTTCGCCGCTTTGGCTCCGGAGCCGGTAACGGTTGCTGTCTTCCCGCTCAGTTTAATGGTTGTAGAGTCGGTTTCACTCCAGCTTACATTGGTATCGTCTGCATCCAGGGAGACCAGATCCGCATATTTGACGGAGGTCTGCTCACTAACGGAAACCGTTTTGGTTGTGCCTGTTGTTGACGTTGCGGCGTTGGCGGTTGAGTTGGTTGCTGCCGGAGCACTGCATGCTGCAAGCATTGCGGTAATCATCGCTACGGACCATAACTTGCTGCCTGTAATCCATTTTTTATTCATCATGTATCGTTCCTTTCGATTATAAAATGTCTCGAATTAATATTCTGGCGTAGGTGCCATGTTGAGGGAGATATCCAGGTTCCCGTTACGTGTGCGAACGGCATCAAGGAATTCCTTCTGATTGACGTGTTGGCCAAGGTGAACCAGATAGACCAGTTCGTACAAGCTGCCAAGTTCGGTTGTTCTCACTTTGTTCAACTGATACTCGACATTGAATTTTTTGAATACTTCATCAAAAGCTTCTTCATAGCTCAGGTTTTCAGGAATGGTAACCTTAAGCAATTTTTGCTGATTCTTTCTGGCTCCGAATTTGAAATGGCTCAGAACAAACATCAGTACACACAAGATGATGGTGAACAATACTGCGTATCCGAATGCACCGACGCCGCAGGCAAGACCCGAAGCCATGGTGAACAGGACGTACGAAATATCTTTGGGATCACCAGGAGCACTTCGGAAACGGATGATCGAGAAGGCGCCGGCCAAGCTGAAGGCGCGGGCCACGTTGCTGCCGATTAGCAGGATGATGATCGCAACAATGACGGGCAGGACAACCATGGTTAATGTGAAGCTCTGTGAATATGTGTTTGCATTGGTTTTCATGTATGTGAGACTGATAATTGCACCCATAAGGATGGCTAGGCCAATCGTGATTACGGCGCTGCTGAATGTCAGCGTTGTGTCGGTTAGAGCAGAACTGAAAATGGAATCAAGCATATACTACACTCTCTCTTTCTATGATCGTTTGGTTTGGTTTCATGGCAGGATCGAAGTCTGTACCGGGAACAAGTATACGCTCACCTTGGTAGTTCAGATTCGTCGTTCTTGCGAGTCGCCTGAATTCGTTGCCATATTTGGAGAAGCCCTCGCGGTACAAGCCGTGCTCGGACAATAGCTGGGATAGCCAGAACGGAACGGTTTTCTCCGCCTTGACTTCCATCAGCCAGCGACCGTCCTCCACCAGTGGTTCTCCGTAGTCACCCTGCTCCAGCTTCAGATCGTATCTGCGGCTTCGGATATTGGTGTCAAAGGTGATGCGGAGATCGCGGCTGTTTTTATCGAACAATGCTTTGCGTTCATAGGCCAGATACACTTTCGGTTCCAGATCGTATAAGCGAAGGAAGTATTCGATCTCATCGACAACCTGCTTGTTCATGTAGTCTGCTAGCTCAGGCGCCTGTCCTGTACGAACGAATTCGTAAGCCTCATCCAGCATCAGAGCCGTTCTTCTTTTGTTTACCAGGCCAAACACTTTCTTTTTGATCTCCAGATACACCTTGGCATTTTCTTCAGGAACCCCGTAAGCCCGCAGTCTCAGCTTCTCTTTGTATTTGGGCTTGGAGAGGCTTGCGCGGATCAGGGAATCCTGCGGAGTATCGAAGTACAGGTTGCTGATGGAGTAGAACTCGTGTTTCTTGTTGTACGCGTCCAGTTCCATGTACTTCAGCAGATCACGGTAGAAGCGTTCATATTGTTCATCGGTCAGAAGATACTTGCTCTCATATCGGTTGAATACTTCAATCGCCATTTAAGATTCATTCCTTTCATCCATGGTTGTATGTTTTGTTTCATCGTGTATCGCTTCCATGTCTGTATCTTAGAGCGCCAACCTTGAATGAATCTTAAATGATTTTACATTCCGTTGATCTTTTTTTACCTTCCTATAATAGTTCTCGCAAAATAATTGAATTAAGATTGATTCAAGGTTCCGCAGGTAGAATGATTGATATAATAAAAGAAAGTGACGACGAACAATTCAAGGCAGAGGAATGAATAGATCATGAGAATATTAATTGCGGAAGATGAGGTCCATTTGGCAGAGGCCGTATCCCAGATATTGAAGAAAAACAATTACTCCGTGGACATGGTCCATGATGGCAGATCAGGACTCGATTATGCGTTAAGTGGTATATACGATCTGCTGCTGCTCGACATCATGATGCCGGAGATGGATGGAATCAGCGTGCTGAGGAAGCTGCGAAGTGAGGGAAACCACACCCCAGTCATCCTGCTGACTGCCAAGGGTGAGCTATCGGATAAAGTAACCGGACTCGATTATGGGGCGGATGACTATATTGCAAAGCCGTTTGCGACGGAGGAACTGCTGGCCCGGATTCGGGCAGCCCTTAGAAGAAAAGGTGAAGTCGTTCCAGAGGATGGATTGAAGTTTGGTGACATTGAACTGAATACGACGCAGCTAAGGCTGACCGTACAAGGCAAGGAAATCAAGCTCAATCTGAAAGAGAACGAACTGCTGGAACTGTTAATCACACGCAAACAGGCCATCACGTCCAAGGAGCAGATCATCGAGAAGCTGTGGGGGTTCGATTCTGAAGTGGAGTATAACAATGTGGAGGTATACATCTCGTTTTTGCGCAAGAAGTTGACCTTCCTGAACTCCAAGGTGCGCATCAATACCATCCGGGGTGTAGGTTATGTACTTGAGGTGACTACCTAATGTTTAAGAGACTTCGAAACCGGTTTTTGGTCGTCAATCTGGTATCGATCTCCATCATGATGCTGGTTGCTTTTGCGACGATCTATATCATTACGTACCAGAATGTGCAGCGGGAAACCAATATGGAGTTATTTAAGGTATCCGATTTCTATCACAACCCATATAATTCATCCAAGATGCCGCGTGGGGACGATGCAATCACAGGTAATCCGCCAACGGACTTGCAGCAGAACGGACCGGGTGGAGATCCCAATTCGCCGCCAGGGCGTTCGGTCTCGTTCATGGTGAAGACGGATAATGAGTGGAATATTACGGATTCACAATCCAGATTCAGCATGGAAGAATCATTTTACGCAGAGGCACTGGAGAAGGTGGACAAGGCTGATCATTCAGAGCGTAAGACTGGACAATTTGCGTTAAATGGAACGAACTGGGCGTATGTCATTGATCCGAGCAGCGATGGACATATGATTGTGTTCATTGATGTAACTGCCCAGCAAGGCATTCTTACGAATCTCATCTATACCTTCACCATTGTAGGCCTGTTTATGTTAATCGTCATTTACTTCCTGAGCCGTTACTTTGCCAATCGTTCCATTACACCGGTCAAGGAAGCGTTCGATAAACAGAAACAGTTCATCGCGGACGCCTCTCATGAGCTGAAGACACCTCTCGCCATCATTAATACCAACACCGACGTGCTGCTTGCGAATCGGGAGGATACAATTGATAACCAGTCCAAATGGCTGCATTATATCAAGTCGGAGACAGAGCGCATGTCCCGGTTAACGAGTGATCTGTTATATCTGACCGAGATCGACGATTCACGTTCCACGATGATCCACTCCAAGTTTGATATGAGCGATGCGGTAGAGACCATTATTTTGACGATGGAAGCTGTTATTTTTGAGAAAAATGTATCTCTCGACTACAGTATTGAGCCGGAGCTCATGGTCCATGGCAATAGTGAACAGATCAAGCAGGTCATTCTGATTCTGCTGGATAACGCCGTGAAGTATTCCAAAGCCAAAGGCGCGGTCAATGTTTCACTGAAGAAACATAATCATGAGGTGGTACTAGCCGTCTCCAATACAGGGGAAGGTATTGCACCGGAGCATTTGGAACGTATCTTCGATCGGTTCTATCGTACGGATGCATCCAGAGCACGTAAGCATGGTGGACATGGTCTCGGTCTGGCGATTGCTAAATCCATCGTGGACCAGCACAAAGGTCAGATCTATGCTCGTAGTGTAGTAGGAGAGGGAGCAACGTTCTACGTTCGTCTAACTTAGTTCTGAATAAGGCATGTCTGTTATGGGTTAACCTATGCTACAATGGCAACAGTATGAATGAACCAAGGAGCTGAACTGAACGTGACGGAAGCGAATTCGATTAACGAGCAGGAAATGATGCAATATATTGCGGACAAAACCAAAGCGAGCCAGGCGAATATTTCGCTTGTGCTGAAGCATGAGCAAGCCTACATCAACAAAGCGCATGAAAATGCCAAGGGCGAAGTGGACATTGACGGCGATGATCTGGCTGACTATATCCTGAGCCGCAAAGATGTGAAGCTCGATGAATTGACAGTAGAAGGCATTCTGGATGCCGAAATGGACTACCTCATGGAAAAAGGCCACGCGGGATACGTGGATTAAGATCATTGAATTATTTTAGGTACTATCCACATCGTAAACAATGTACCCCAAAAAGACCCCAACCTCCACGTAACGGTGGATGTTGAGGTCTTCTTTTATATTCCTGTGAAGGGGTCTTAATGGATAACCCGATCGTTTTGGTAAAACATTGGTACAGCTTATTATTGACCCATCATGCCGCCATCAACAGTGTAGAGGGATGCTGTTACATAAGAAGCTTCTTCAGACAAGAGGAAGTTCATTACGGCTGCAACTTCTTCCGGTTCGCCATAACGTCCCATTGGGATGCTGGCTACAGTAGCATCTTGATAGTTTTCCACGTCACCGGAGTTTGCTTCGATTTGACGCATCATGCGAGTGTTAATCGTTCCTGGTAATACCGCGTTTACCCGGATATTGTAAGGAGCAAGTTCATTTGCTGCGGTACGAGTGAGACCAACTACGGCATGTTTGGACATAATATATGGAGATACGGCTGGAGCACCCATCAGACCTGCAAGGGAAGATGTATTCAGGATCGCACCGGATTTTTGTTTTTTCATTACTGGAATGACATTTTGCAGACCAAGGAATACGCCACGAACGTTAACGTTATATACTGTATCCAGTGCTTCCACGCTGAGATCTTCGATCAGGCCAGTAGGACCTTCGATACCTGCGTTATTGGCGAAGTAGTCGATTCTGCCAAAAGCATCGAGTGCTTTTTGAACATAATTTTTCACGTCTGCTTCTTGGGATACGTTTGCTTTAACCGCAATCACATGCTCTTTGTCGAGGTTCAGTTCAGTGATTGTTTTTTGAATGGCTTCTTCGTTGAGATCCACCAGAACCAGATTGATTTTACGTTCAGCCAGTCTGCGTGCCAATTCTTTACCAATGCCTCCGGCAGCTCCTGTAATTACTGCTGTATGTGTATAAGTACTCATGATATATTCGCTCCTTATTTATTATTGGCAGGTTTTTCTTTAAAAAAAGTTTTAACCTGTCGTCTATCTTTCCTGTCTCAATGTTAAGATATACATAACGGTGTGACAATAATCATTGACAGCGTATATGTCTGGTATCGGACACAGATGTAAGCGGTGTTCATTTAGGTTACAATAATGGACAAAGGAGGCGAAAATGTTGATTATCGAACATCCCCAGGACCGGAGAGCACGAAGAACGCAGGATGCAATTATCGCTGCGACGGTTTCATTAATATTGGAAAAGGGAGCCGACGCCGTCACCATTCGTGATATCACAGAGCGTGCAGATTACAATCGGGGCACTTTTTATTTGCATTTTCCTGGCAAGCCGGAACTGCTTGATTTCATATTGGAGGATTTCATGCAGGGAGTGGGCCAAGCCTACGCGCAACCGTATGCTGAATTAAAGGAAGTGGATATGACCGGATTACTTCCGTCTACTATGCCTGTATTTGAATATATCGAAGCTCACCAGGATATCTTCCGTGCCTTGATCACCATGCATGGCGATATGGCCTTAAGACTGTGCAATATGTTCCGGACTTACTTGACCGAGGATTTCGTGCTGGTAACTGAAGATAGTGAGTACACAATCAATTACGATATTATGCTGAGCTACCTGATCTCTGCGACGGTGGGTGTCATCATGCACTGGGCAGAGATAGGATTCAAATATTCTGCGCATTATATGGGGGAGCAGTTGACGGCATTAATAAACATCAAACCGACCCGTCTGCTGATAGAACCAGGACAGAAGGGTCGGACCATTCACGAACGTATGCTGTTGGATTAAGAGAATGAAAGCGGGCAGCTATCCCGTCATAGAGGTGTCCGCTGCTTGCTGGAGCTGAATTAATTGTTCGCGTACGAGAACGGCTTCGCCAATAATGATTAGCGCGGGATTGGTCACCTTTTCCGAAAGGGAAAGAGCTTGAAGCTGGCCCAGTGTGCCAGTAATGATTCGTTCGTTCGCGGTGGTTCCGCGTTCAATCAAGGCTGCTGGTGTACTACTGCTTTTGCCGGATTGCAGCAATTCACGTTGAATGAGTGGCAATTGGCTAATACCCATGTAGATTATCAGCGTGTCAACACTATGGGCGAGCAGATCCCAGCGAACGGAAGATACACGGCCATCACTTCCTGTTCCTGTGACACATGCGAAGGTCGAAGCCACTCCCCGATGGGTTAGCGGAATCAGGGATGAAGCGGACGTACCCACAGCAGAAGTGATGCCAGGAATGATCTCAAAAGGGATTCCGGCTTCAGCCAGCACGAGTGCTTCTTCACCGCCGCGACCGAAGATGAATGGGTCACCGCCTTTGAGCCGAACCACCTGTTTGCCTTCCGCAGCGTGAGTAACCAGTAACCGACCAATCATCTCCTGACTCATGGAATGCAGCCCAGGGGCCTTCCCACAATAGATCCGGAGAGCTGCTTCAGGAGCTTCGGCAAGCAAGTCATCATTCACCAGTCGGTCATACAGCAGTACATCTGCCGCTTGAATGCGTCTCAGAGCTTTCACCGTAATGAGTTCCGGATCTCCAGGTCCAGCGCCAACGATACTTACCAGGCCCCGGCTCATGATCGTGTCCCCAGTTTGGACGCAGACTCTGCATTTGCTAATCCTGAACGACCGCCATGGATGGTTGCGAGTTTGGATGCCATCGGGATCGGGTTTCCCCAGCGATGTGCAGCGTACAGCCCTAACCCGGTAAATATGGCACCACCAATGAAATTACCAAGCAGCACCGGAATTTGATTCCACAGCCACCAGTCGGCAATACTGACATCAGCACCCAGCATTATGCCCGCCGGGATGACAAACATATTTACAACAGCGTGTTCGAATCCTTGAGCAAAAAATATCGTAATCGGCAGCCACATGGCTACGATTTTACCGAGTGTGGAGGTGGATGTCATCGCCATGACCGCACCTAGTGTCACCATCCAGTTACATAGAATAGCCTTAATGATGACCAAAACAATACCTGCGCCGCCCAGATGCTGATATCCGAGCGTCTTGGCTTCGCTGGTCTGAATCAGCGTTTGAATGAGGGGACTGCTCATATCAGTTCCCATCTTCGTTAGCGTGAGTTCATATAACAGAGCGTAGAACAGGCATCCCAGTATATGGCCTGCAATTACCCAGAAGTAATTACGCAGCATATCCATCAGTGTGACTCTGCGTTTCATAAACGCGAGGGGAATCATGGCGAAGCTGCCTGTCACCAGCTCAAGTCCGAGCAGAATAATGATCACGAACCCTGCAGGGAAGATCAGTGCACCTGCCAAACCAACGGAAGTTTGAGATACAGCGGTATATGCCAGCGTTGTTGCAAAAGCGAGAATTGCTCCGGCCAGAAAGCCACGGATTAACATCTGCACCCGGTTCATCCTGGCTTTATTCTCGCCTGCGTCCACCATCGATTGCAGTACTTCTGCCGGTTTAACAAAATCCATCGTGCACGCCTCCCTGATTCATGATGATGTCAGGCATATCTTCTGGTTAAAGACTAACCTGCAATGGTAATGTAGATCTCACCGCTGTGATCATCGACCTCGGTTTTATATGTGTTCAGACATCCATCGTCCGGCTCATGTACCTTGCCACTGCGAAGGTCGATTTTCCAATCATGCAGCGGGCAGTGGACAGCCGTTCCACATACCATGCCTTCTGACAGTCTGCCGCCCTTGTGAGGGCAGCGATTCTCTACGGCATGCAGCGTTCCATCACTCAATTTGAAGACGGCAATCTCGGTATCCAAGACCGTAAACGTTCGAGCTCCCTTTTCATCAATATCCGCCAGATGTCCAATTCGCAATCGATTCATCGCTGATCCTCCTCTTCTAGTGGGCTGCCGGCTGGGTGCCAGCGAGTGGGGTGAAGTTTTTACGCAATTTTTCGTCTTCAATAATTTCCTTCCACGGATCAACGGTGCGGCCCAGTGTCAGTTCAAGCCGTTCGACCAGAGCCAGGCGCTCATCACGGTCCTCAAGTGCCTTCTTCACATGGTCCAGACCGACACGTTCAATCCAGGCTGCCGTTCTCTCATTCCAGCGTGCGTTTTCTCTATAATATTGAAGATAAGCATAAGTCCACTCTTCGACTTCGGCATCGGTTTTCACGGTGCACAGCAATTCTGCTGCGCGCACCTTGACCCCGCCGTTGCCACCAACGTGCAGTTCCCATGCACCGTCAATCGCGACAACCCCCAGATCCTTAATGGTGGCTTCCGCACAGTTCCGCGGGCATCCAGAGACTGCAAGCTTTACTTTGGCTGGAGCAACCATTTTGTCGAGTTTCTTCTCCAGACGAATGCCCATCTCAATGGAATCCTGAGTTCCGAAGCGACAGAAGGTGTTGCCGACACATGTTTTCACCGTGCGGAGCGCCTTCCCGTAGCCAAATCCGGAAGGCATATCGAGCTCTTCCCAGATCTTCGGCAAGTTTTCCTTTTGTACACCAAGCAGGTCAAGGCGCTGTCCACCTGTGAATTTCACCATCGGCACATCATATTTCTCGGCAACGGTCGCGATCTTGATCAGTTCTGCCGGGGAAGTGACGCCACCATAAATTCGGGGGATGACCGAATAGGTTCCGTCTTTTTGAATATTGGCGTGGTAGCGTTCGTTCGTGAATTTGGATACCCGCTCATCCTCATACTCAGCCGGCCAGATCATGCCAAGGTAATAGTTAAGGGATGGACGACATTTGGAGCATCCTTCCGGTTCATTCCAGCCAAGTACATTCATGACTTCCTTGACGGTTTTCAGCCCCATCTCTTTGATCTGGGCAACGATCTCGTCACGGTCGTATGAGGTACAGCCGCAGATGCCCTCTTTCACCTGTTCCCCGACAGCATCCCCTGCATAATGGACGAGCAGCGATTCAACAATGGGCTTACATCCCCCACAGGAAGCGGAAGCTTTGGTACAGGACTTGATGGCACCAAACGTATTGCATCCCTTATTGAGTACTGCGTCCCCGATGGCAGCTTTGGTGACACCGTTACAACCGCAGACAATTTCATCGTCTGGCATAGCAGCCATCCGCTCAGCAACAGATGGGCCGGACCCTGAACCGCCGCCGGCAGATACCCCGAGTAAAATTTCCTTTTCACGTCCACTGATATTCTCTCCGCTTTTAATGAGGGAGAAGAGGGAAGCGCCATCTGTGGTATCTCCGAACAGTACAGCTCCGATAAGCTGTCCGTCCTTCATAACCATCTTTTTGTAAACCCCGTCTACGTCATCCTGTATACGAATGCTGCGAGTATCAGCCGCATCCTTGAATTGCCCTGCAGAGAATACATCCACGCCGGATACCTTCAGCTTGGTAGACGTCACAGACCCTTCATACCCTTCGGTTGCTGCACCCGCCAGGCGTTTGGCCAGAACCATGCCCTGTTCATACAGCGGGGCTACCAATCCATATGCGATGCCGCGGTGCTCTGCACATTCACCGACTGCCGAAATGCCAGGAATACTGGTGTTCATGTAATCATCCACGATGACGCCGCGGTTCACGTTCAGGCCTGCCTGACGGGCCAGTTCAACCTGCGGGCGAATGCCGACAGCCATAACAACCAGATCGGTCTCGAGCACCGTCTGATCTGTGAAGCGCAGTGATTTTACCCGATGTTTACCCGTAATTTCTTCCGTATGTTTTTTCAAAAGAAATTTCATGCCCTGTTCCTCAAGCTCTCGTTGAAGCATCAGGCCTGCAGGCAGATCCAGATTCCGGTCCATCAGATGTCCGTTAATATGAATAACGGTGACATCCATTCCCAGATTCAGCAGCCCGCGTGCGGCCTCCAGCCCAAGCAGTCCACCACCGATTACGGCCGCTTTGCGATACTTTTGAGAGGCTGCCATCATCGTCTCACAGTCCTTGATATCACGGAAACCGATGACACCTTCCTTATCTGCTCCGGGTATTGGAAGAATGAACGCCTGCGATCCGGTTGCCAGAATCAGCTCGTCATATGAAGCACGGACACCAGCTTGGGACACCACTTCCTTGCGCTCGGCATCAATCCGAATCACGGGATCGCCTGGGTACACCCGAATGCCGTTATCCTCGTACCAGCTCCATTCGTTGATTACGATATCTTCAATGCTCGTGCCGCCTGCAAGTACAGAGGAGAGCATGATGCGATTGTAGTTGGGGTGCGGCTCAGCACCAAAAACCGTAATTTCATAAGCATGCGGAGCGAGTTTAAGAATATGTTCAATTGTACGAATACCTGCCATACCATTGCCGACCAGCACCAGTTTTTTCGTTGTACTCATTGTGATTAGCCCCCTTGGTTCCATTCTGCGAACTGCCTCGCTTTTCGTTCAGGAAAAATAGAAAAAGCCTGTCATGCCTCGGAGGACTGCGCATATGCATACGCATGCCATGGATCCGAGATTGCAAAACAGGCTTCATTGCCGTTTCAACCAGCTACGCCGTTGTAACTGTGATCGTTTAAATATGGAGTTGTTATGGCCTAACTATAAAAGATCCTTCCTTCCATGTCAATATAGTTAACACAAAAAAGTATTTGAAATTTGAAGTTAATTATGTTTACATGTGTGTAATGGAAACAAGATCTGAACGAGGAACGAACAGCGTGTATCGCAACGTGCAAGCTAACAGCCGCAGCGGTTACAGGGAAGAAGAGGCATACAACCCTCGGCAATAACAAGAGACGGAGTTAGAAAAGAACCATTTTTATGATAATGGAAATTAACCCAATAGGTTACCGACATGCCTAATCAGTTTCAAACATGTATATTTTCAACTTAAGATATTGTTAGGTTATATAACATATTATCTTGGTGAACCATTTTAGGTGTTTAAGCTAACCATTCTGCCTATGCATTAGGGAGGGATTGATCCATCATGCGATCATTATTGGTCATCCGTGTAGAACCAACGATAGCGGCCTCATCCGATGCAATCCCTCTAACTCCTGAGAGATTGCTGGGGGCAAACGGGTACCATGTGCAGGTGACAGACAGTGAGACGGAGGCCCTGAAGCTGGCAGCTGAAGCAGAGGCATCCATCCTGCATCTGTCGCTGGCCGATGTGGAATATTGGGTACGCTGCCTGGGAAAGGGGAAGGCGAACACCCCATTGATATGGTGGTGTGCACCGGATACAGCCTCTTCCTCAGTAGAATCCTGCGAGGTAGAAACGTCATTGGATGGAATACTGACCCCATCCATGATTGGGCCTGAAATTCACTGGACGCTGCACTTTGCAGCCAAGCGTTATATGGAACGCAAGCAGTGGGAGCAGGAACGGAAACAGCTGCAATCCCGGCTGGAGGATCGAAAGTGGATTGATATGGCGAAGGCTATCTTATGTGATCTGAAGCAGATCTCCGAGTCGGAAGCTTATGACCTGTTACGCAAGAGAGCCATGGATGAACGTAAACGGATGGTGGATGTTGCTACGGCAATCGTTAAGGCGCATCAACTGCTCCAGTCGTAATTGAAAGGAGGATGCATCATGGATATGTCTGAGATTCTCAGGGAGGTTGGACGTGGGAAACGTGGTTCACGTGATCTGAATTATGCCGAAGCACTGGCTGTTGCCGAGCACATTCTGAGACAGGAGGTATCACCTGCTCAGACAGCCGCTTTTCTAATGGCGGAGCGGATGAAGATGGAGAATGTCGAGGAACTGGAGGCCTTTGTCCACGCATGCCGGAACAGTGCAGATCGCCTGTCCGTATTCCAGGATGGACTTGACTGTGCAGGTCCGTATGATGGACGGACCAAATCGTTCATGGCTACCTTTCCGGTTGCTTTTGTACTGGCAGCAGCCGGGCTTCCGGTGACATTGCACGGAAGCGAACCTCTGCCGCCCAAGTGGGGGGTAACCCTGTCGATGCTGCTCAGGGAAGCGGGTATTGATACAAGGAAAATGGATCGGGAAGAAGCCAGGGAGGCGGCGCAGAGAACGGATGTCATGTACGTATCCTCCGAAGACTGGTGCGCTCCGCTTCGGCAGCTAAGACCGCTTCGAGAAGAACTTGGCTTTCGTACCGTGTTTAACACAGCGGAGAAGCTGATTGATTTTAACCATTCGCCGTATCTTGTTTTTGGCGTATTTCATAATACATTTCTGGATCGGATCGCGAAGCTGCTTACTCGCTTTGGATACCGTCGTGCTTACGTGGTACAGGGAATGGAAGGTTCGGAAGATCTGTATATTGATCGGCCTACACGTGTGTATACTGTGGAAAATGGAGATACAAGACTGGAGCTGGTGGACCCTGCCGCTTATGAGCTGGATATTCCTGTACCCGAGATGGCATGGACGGCCGCGAAACAGCTTGAAGTGGCACAATCGGTGCTCAGCGGAGAGGGGCATATCGCTTTTGTGAATCAGGTATTGTTGAATGGTGGCTTCCGTCTGTATGTAACAGGCCGCGTCAATTCGATTGAAGAGGGCATCTATACCTGCCAAGGTTTACTGGATAGCGGTGCAGCGTATCGGAAGTATCAGCAATGGACGGTCTCCATGGGCGGGGAACTACCGGATAGCAGAACGGTGTCCACGTATCCGGCTACCTCCAGATGATGTTGTAACTATTCCCAAGGATAGGTGACGGTAAGGAAGTCAGCAAATTTCTTGCTCTCTTCCCGCCGCTGCTTCCGCATGGCGGCCCGATCCGGAGCGGTCTCATATAGTTTCTTCTCTTCTTCCGTTTCCGGAATGAGGCGGGGGACAATAAGTTTTCGATTATTTTCATCCAACGCCACAAAGGTCAGAAATGCCGTTGCCGCAATCTTTTTCTCCCCTGTCTTCAAGTCCTCACGGATTACCTTCACAAATATCTCCATGGAGCTGCGTCCCGTCCAGGTGGCAAAGGATTCCAGTGTAACGGAATCGGTTGGGTTAATGGGGTACAGAAAGTCGACTGAGTCGGTTGAAGCGGTTACTGTATTGACCCGGCATAGTTTGGAAGCGGCAATGGATGCAATATCATCAATGTAGGACATCAACTTGCCGCCGAATAAAGTGTTATGGTTGTTCACATCGGTCGGGAATACTCGTGCGGTCTTGAAGCAGCGCGTCTCACGCACATATTTTTTCTCCGCTTGTTCGGACTCCGTAGCTTTAGGTATCTCTCTCATGTTTCTTCCTCCTGACCCTCTGGCTGCTGCGTCTCTGAAGCATGTGCCAGGTCTATCGTCTATTCATGTTATTCCTAGTATAGGTGCCCACCAAGTTCATATTCCAATGATGTCATGATTGCCAAAAAAACCGCCAGGCGCGGACCGGCGCGCGGGCGGTTTGGTGCTGCTGTATATTAAACCTTGGCTTTGAAGATGCCGGACGGTCCGCCTACAGGCAGGAAAGTATATCCGAAATGAGCGTTCAGTACAGAAGCTCCTGTGCCGTAGAGCGACACGATACCGATACCCATTTCAGCATATGCTGCGATGGTATGGAACACGTGAGGAGCTACGCCGAAAGCATCAAACGTCAGGCCAAGGAACAGGAAGTCAATCAGAATGAAAATGATGAGCAGTACTTTATTGGCTTCCACAGCACCCAGCGTCATGAACAGGGTGAATACGAGGTATCCGGCAAAAGCAAATCCGAGCTGCTTACCGTCAGCCTGTTCTGCCAGGGTGGAGCCAAACACGCCCATTTTGATCAGCCAGTTGGCACCCATCGCAAACCAGAAAAATGCGTATGCGCCAAAAGCAGTCGTGCCAAATGTATTATTGCGTTTGGAATCTTGGATACAGGCGAACAACTGGGCAAATGCCCCCAGGAAGATCGCCCATGGGATAGCATAGCTGAGTCCGTCAGTAATGCCGAGTTTCTGGGAGGAAGCGACCAGGGTCACAATAGCCAGCCCAAATAATCCCATTGCGCTGGGATCGGCGTTTATGATTTTAACTTGAGTCCGTGAATCGGTTTGCATGGTGTTGATGAGCCTCCAATGATATCAAATCAGGATGTAAACAAGAATACAATCCTCTAGTAACTTTCGTATCCGCCGGGTCCGGACACACACATCGCCCTATTGTACCTGAATGGCCCGGTTATGAAAAGGAATTTGTTCACCGCACGATTCCGGTATCCTGAACGTTCAAACACCCCTCTATAGCATGCAGGTTGGCCTCTTTTGGTCAGTTTGCCTGCCAAAGGGGTGTTTTTGTTGTTCATTTTCCAAAATACACAATAAAGACACATTCATACAAGAAGTAGGATAGAGGAAGAAAATATGGATGCAAAAACATTCATTTCACTGCAGAAATGGCTTGGCAGAGCCACTTTTACAACATCCGGGCAAACATAGTCATTCATGACTTTCAAAAACTGGGGAAGGATACAAAACATCCATGCCGACTATGCCATATGTTAATCCAACTATAGATTGACAGTAAAAACTAAAATATAACACAGAAATAAGGAGGTCAAAGGCATGGTTATGAGTTTGGATTTAAAAAATCAAATCGAAAAAGCCAGACATAACCTTCATATGTTGGTAGAGCATCACGAGGGTGGGCTTGGGCATCCGGATGTCATCAGGCAGTCCATGGCATTGGATGAATTGATTAATGAATACAATCGAATGAATCGAAGCCAGACAAGAGCTTGAGGGATTCATATAATAGTAGGACAACCATAGATGAGTACATACGACAATGCGGGCATGAACATAACCGGAAGGACAGCTTTCTTCTCGAAGCTGCATGATTCCTGTTAATTCATGTCCGCATGTGTTTTGGAAGCGTTTCAATGTAAAAGTCGTTTGGCTTCCATATACAGTACCTGAACGAATTTTTTGGTGTTAATTCGCGTCTGGGACAAGGATGGCTCCACATTGTTCTGCAGCTCCAGCATTTTCTTGCGGATTTCTGTGAAATCGAAGAATTTAGATGCATAGTTCTCGAATTTGGGATGTGTATAATCCGTTAATCCCAGGGATACCACATGACTTAACGTCTGAAATATCGCCCGGCGAACACGCTGCTCTGAGGCCTTCACCTCTTTGGTTATCTCGGTGGCAGAGGCATGCGTTCCCAGTTTGCGTATCGCGATATTCTGGAAAATATCCTTGAGTGACGGGAATGTATAAGGCGAGATGGTATGATCTTCAGCTTCAATCTGTTCCAGATATTCGAGCATGTCCAGCAGATCCTTGCTGCCTGCTTCACCAATCATGCCCATTTCCGAGAGAAGGAAATGTCCTGCTGTGGAAATGGTTTTATTAGGGACAGGTGCGGTATGGCGTCCGGCAGATTGAATACCGGTCAATCCTTGCAATGTCCGCTGAATATCTTGAATGGACTGCTGCATCCGCAGACGTTCCTCGACCAGACGGAGAACGGATAGAATCTCCAGCCGATTGATCGGCTTCGTAATGTAGTATTCGATGCCTAGCGAGTAGGCTTCACCGATCATGTTTTTGGATTCAATCTGGGAGATCATCACGATCTTACCCTCGAATCTTCCTTCCAGTGCGCGTACGGTTTGGATTCCGTCCCGATGGGGCATGAGCAGATCAATCAGCAGCACGTCTACCTTCTGTAATTCCAGCAGCTCGGCATGGATGTGAGCTCCGTCCTCTGCTTCTCCGGCAATCTCGCCCAATCCTTCATCTTCAATAATATCCATCAGCATGGAACGAACGCCAGGATCATCATCCACGATAAAATAACGCATATTTTCGGTATCCTCCTCTCCTCAGCGGATGTAATTGGGCCAATGTATGTTGCAGACAGATGAACTGTTCTGAGTCGTGGTTCAATTTAATTCCTATCATACTTCGTCGTTTCCTTTCTGCATAGAACCAGCCATGCAGTAATAAACCAATATGTCAGATAACGTAACAGAGTTTCGCTATAAACGTCCTTTTTATAAAAAAAATCCAATGTTTGTTGTAGGAAAGTGTCGTTTTTCGTAGATAGGACTGTAGTATAAGTAACATCTGAATGAGCTGGCTATGAATTGTGTGGAATGGTACAAATGCCAAACGGAACGAAAGATCATCATTCAGAAGTATGCCATGAGATTCTATATGCAATAGTATGGGAATTTTACGCTCAGACATGCAAATGGAATGCTGTTTAACAATAGTTGAATAAAAGGAGTATTGCTAATGGAGCAAACGATACAAGATATTGTCGTTGTTTTCAACGATTTTTTATGGTCCAAGCTGTTGATCCTATTGCTGGTAGTATGCGGGATTTACTTCACGACCAAGACCCGTTTCATGCAGTTCCGCATGATCGGAGACATGGTCAAGGTGCTGGTTGAGCCCAAGAGCAAGGAAGCGGATAAAATCTCGCCTTTTCAGGCATTCTGTATTAGCATGGCTGCCCGTGTAGGTACCGGTAATATTACGGGAATTGCGCTGGCTATTGCCCTTGGGGGACCGGGTGCTGTGTTCTGGATGTGGATCATTGCAATTATCGGCTCAGCCTCCAGTTTCGTAGAGAGTACACTCGCACAGATCTATAAAGTGAAGGATAACGGAGGATTCCGCGGAGGACCGGCTTATTATATGGAACGTGGGCTAGGCAAACGGTGGATGGGTGTATTGTTTGCCATTCTCATCACACTCTCATTCGGCCTTGTCTTTAACGCTGTGCAGTCCAACACGATCACTGTGGCATTCCAGAGTTCGTTCGGCCTCGATCGGTTGACGGTAGGTATTGTAATGGCGGTGATCTTTGCCGGAATCATTCTGGGCGGCGTGAAACGGATCGCCAAGGCTTCCGAATACATTGTAGTGGTCCTTGCTGTGCTGTATATCGGGGTTGCTGCATTTGTTGTGCTGGCGAATATCACCCAGCTTCCAGCCATGATTGCTCTAATTGTAAAAAATGCCTTCGGCATTGAACAGGTCGCCGGCGGTACATTGGGTGCTGCGCTGATGAACGGCGTCAAGCGTGGATTGTTCTCCAACGAGGCTGGGATGGGCAGTGCGCCTAATGCCGCAGCTACGGCGGATACGACACATCCGGTCAAGCAGGGACTTATTCAGGCTTTTGGCGTCCTGACCGATACACTTGTCATTTGTACAAGTACGGCCATGATTATATTGCTGTCCGGAGTCTACGAGGGCTCCAATCTGGGGGGTATTGAATTGACCCAGGCGGCATTAAGTGTGCATATCGGATCTTGGGCATCAGGCTTTTTGGCTGTTATGGTATTCCTGTTTGCCTTCAGTACACTCATCGGGAATTATTATTATGGGGAGACCAATATTGAGTTTATCAAGTCCAATAAAATGTGGCTGTGGGTGTACCGGATTGGCGTCATCGCCATGGTGCTGTTTGGTGCAATAGCCAAAGTCCAGCTGGTCTGGGATCTGGCTGATCTCTTTATGGGGCTGATGGTCGTCGTCAATCTGATTGCGATCCTCATGTTGTCCAAGGTCACGTTTGAAGCGCTGAAGGATTACAAAAGACAGAAGGCTGAGGGGCTTGACCCAGTCTTTACCCGTGACCTTATTCGTATTCCGGGTGAGGTGGAGTGCTGGGAGTCTGAAGCGGGCGTAACAGGAACCCAAGAGATGAAGATTGCAAAATAGGATTAGCGAAGCTCGGTTGATATGAGCCGGGTAGGATAAAAGAACAAAAAAACAGGACACCGACGATGCCAATAGGGCGCGCGGGGTCCTGTTTCATTATTTGGTATAGTTTCAGATACATATTGATCGCTCAGGATACAACTTTACTTTGTATGAACAGAGTAACTGATCAGTTGATCTGCCAGCATTTTCATCCGATCGCCCGTTTCATTCAGTTTCTCAATGACATCGGTGAAGGACGATACAAGGGTAGCTTGTTCCTGTGAAGAGGCAGCAATCTGCGAAACTTCTACTTCCATTTGTTTAATGACCTGTTGAACGTCTTTCAGACTTGCATCAATATCAGTTGTGGCCTGTTTGGCGTCCACAGAGAGCTTGCGTACTTCGGAAGCAACAACGCCAAATCCTGCACCGGCCTCGCCTACACGTGCTGCTTCAATAGCGGCATTCAGACCGAGCAGGTTGGTTTGTTCCGAAACTTCCCGGATGAATCCGGCAACCTTATTGATCTGAGAGGAGTTTTGCACTGCAAGGCGTGTATTCTCCAGAATTTGTTCACTGGTAGCCTGCAATTCCTCGGCATGAGCAGCCACATGCTGAACCATCTCCACCAGGTTGCTATTAATGGATTGATTTTCTTGTATAATGGCTTCTAGCTGATTCTGATTGGATTGATCGTAAGATATGCAGAAAATGGCGACAACTTCATTACTGTCATCAAATATGGGGATATTCAGAATATCTAGTTCAATCCCGTAGACTTCCGCAGGCAGGTGGGTGAGTGAAGCTTCACGTCCATTGGTTAGAGCCGTGAAGTTTTTATAATCATCCAACAGTGGTTCTCCTTCTTTGAACCCGAGATTAAATCTCTCAGTGGGGACAGCGTACAATACTTTCTCATGATCATACACAGTCAATCCGGCTGGTTCTCTAAGGATCAGGCTAATATAAGGCATAACTTTCAGAAGTGCATCTACAACATTCATGGGTCGAACCATCCTTTCATTATTCCTAATTTGCGATTGAATTCAAAAAACGTACATAATGCTTTAATTATCATCGGATAAGAGTGCGCTATCATTAACTCCATTTTTATATAAAATGATGACGAATTACGGACGAAATCTGAGAATTTTCCCATGTAAAATGATTTATTGGATATAAGTGTTAGTTGTAACTATTTTTATATCAGAATAATTGAGCTGTCTGATGTCCGAAATTGGGACATATGTCCATTTCTATACGTTAAATACTTGGGTGGGGGTTACCGGGAATGAGAGAAATCATGGATTTTGGTCGAATGCGTCAGCTGGCACGTGAACATGGCCTGGATCAGGTGCTGGATAAGCCTGCACTTGCGGAATTAAGACTGTTGGAAGCTTCCAAGGGTGAGATTATATGTGCGAAGGGGGAACGGCCGGAACGGTTTTATTTTCTTGTTGAAGGCAAACTCAAGATTTATACGACACTGCCAAACGGCAAGTCACTGCTGCTTCGTTTTAGCACGCCGCCAGCGCTTGTAGGGGATCTGGAATTGGTGAATGGGAAGGAAGCCAAGAATACGGTTGAATCTGTCAACAAAAGTCTGCTGCTGGGCGTTAGCTACCGTTACCTTCAAAACACGTATGCGGATAATCCGAAATTCCTGCATTTCATGCTTAGTCATGTGACCCATAAACTGTATACGTTCTCCAATTTATCAAGCCTGAATCTGTTGTACCCGGTGGAGAGCAGGTTTGCCAGCTATCTGTTATCAACGATGGAACAGGGCGAGCAGGTGACGGAAGAGATTCAAACGTCCAAGCTGACAGAGCTGGCGGATATGCTGGGGACGAGCTACCGACATCTGAACCGGGTAATCCATGACCTCTGTGATCGGCAGATTATCCGTAAGGAACAGCGCAAGATTGTTATCTGCCATCTGGAGCAATTGCGCGAGATTGCCGGAGGGAACATGTATGAATGAGATCGGCTCCATGGACGTAAAAGTCTCAAATGTAACGCAAAGAGCACCTATGCCTCAAGCAATGGGTGCTCTTTACTATCTGAACAGTGTAATCAATGGACAGTGGCAATGATTAAATATCGCCGCGCTCTTCAAATAATTGAGCAATCTCCACGATAACCTGAGTGGCTTTCACCATGTTATCAACCGAAACATACTCGAATTTGCCGTGGTAGTTTTCGCCGCCTGTGAAGATGTTTGGTGTAGGCATGCCCATATACGAGAGCTGGGAACCGTCAGTTCCTCCGCGGATGGGGCGAATAACGGGTTCAATGTCCAGACGAGTCATGGCTTCATGCGCAATATCAACAATTTGGCGCACAGGTTCGATCTTCTCACGCATATTGTAATATTGATCATTCAGCTGAACGGTGATGCTCTTCTCTCCATACTTGCCTTGGAGTTCTTCCGCAACCTTCAATACATAGGCTTTGCGTTCTTCAAACTTCGCCCGGTCAAAATCACGAATGATATAGCTGAGCTGCGTTTGCTCAACATCGCCTTCAATGGATATAAGATGGTAGAACCCTTCATACCCCTCCGTGAATTCGGGAGCTTCTTCCGCAGGCAGACGGCGGTTGAACTCCATGGCGATTTTGGCCGAATTGACCATTTTGTTTTTCGCGGTTCCAGGGTGAACATTCGTACCTTTGACTGTAATTTTGGCTGCAGCCGCATTGAAGCTCTCGTATTCAAGCTCTCCCAGTGGTCCGCCATCTACCGTGTAGGCATACTTGGCTCCAAAAGCAGGCACGTCGAACTTATGCGGTCCGCGTCCAATCTCTTCGTCGGGAGTGAAGGCAACCCTGATCTTTCCGTGTTTGATCTCCGGGTGATCGATCAGATAGGCCATTGCCGTCATGATTTCGGCAATACCTGCCTTGTTGTCCGCACCAAGCAAGGTTGTCCCATCTGTTGTCATGAGGGTGTGGCCCTTATATTCACGCAGTTCGGGGAAATCAGTGGTAGACAGTACCACATCCAGCTCCTGGTTCAATACGATATCCTGACCATCATACTGGTCGATGACCTGTGGCTTTACATTTTTGCCAGTGAAGTCTGTCGCTGTATCCAAGTGAGCCAGGAAGCCGATTACGGGTACCTCCTTGTCCGTGTTAGATGGCATAGTAGCCATGACATAGCCATTCTCGTCCATCGTTACGTCCTGTAAACCAATGGCTTTGCATTCCCCTACAAGGTATTCGCCCAAGGCGAGTTGGCCCGGCGTGGAGGGGCAGGTTTCACTGTTTTCATCCGATTGTGTATCCATTTGAGCATAAGTTGTCAGTCGCTCGATTAAAATATCTTTCACCATCATCGCTCCTTCTGTTTGGGTTGATATATAAGTTATCACTATTCTTGGAACGAATCACTACGAGGTCAGAACAACCCTCTGATCGCTGTTATCCCCAGATTTTTTGATTACATATAAAGGTGAAAATCCGGTTATAAAGGCGAAGTGTATGCTTCCGACGCAGCTTTCTTTCAGAAAGCTTTTAGCTTCGCTTCTACAGGTTGTTTCTGCCCTCTCCGTTTTCGTCTAAGGGTTAGATACAACTTATATTATAGGTTGGGTACATTATCTCCTGTGTATGAAGGTATCATATCATGTTTTGGAGCTACTTCGTGTAGGGGCTGTAAGTGCTGGCGAGGTAGCTCTAGGTATAAAAAAGGGTACTATGGCACAAAAATGTACGTACTTGCATTCAGAGGAGGCTGCTTCATAATAAAGAATGGTCCACGGATTGGCGAGAAAGACTGCACAAGATTGGGTAACTGTTTTTCATGTTGAAAAACAAGCGATTGCCTCAACATATACTAATATATTGAATAGGAGATGTATCCATATGTCAGAGAAATTATTTTCCCCCTACCAGTTCAAGGGGCTTCAACTGAATAACCGTGTAGTTATGGCGCCAATGTGCCAGTACTCGGTAACAGCCAAGGATGGCATCCCGAATGATTGGCATCAGGTTCACTATGTAAGTCGTGCGGTTGGGGGTACAGGTCTGATTGTCATCGAAATGACAGATGTTGAACCAGATGGCCGCATTACTGATAACGACCTGGGCATTTGGTCGGACGAGCATATTCCAGCTTTTGCCAAGCTGGTGGATGGCATGCATGCCCATGGCTCGAAAGTGGCGATTCAAATTGCGCATGCTGGGCGAAAAGCGGAGGATGCAGAACAGCCGGTAGCTCCATCCGTGGTCACTTTCCCGGGTGAAGACTTTAGGGAGCCTCGTGCACTGACTACCGAAGAAGTAGAAGCTATGGTGCAGAAATTTGCGGACGGTGTTCGCCGCGCAGTTCAGGCTGGAGTGGATGCCATTGAGCTGCACGGAGCACATGGATATCTCATTCACCAGTTCCATTCCAAGCTGATGAATCATCGTGAAGATGTATATGGACAGGATTTGGCTCGATTCGGCGTTGAGATTATTCATGCTGTGAAAAAGGAAATGCCGGAAGACATGCCGCTCATTATGCGCATATCTGCAATTGAATACGCTGATGGCGGCTACGATATCGAGCACACCTTGGAAATGGCTCGTGCCTATCAGGCAGCAGGTGTGGACATATTCCACATCAGCTCTGGAGGAGAAGGACCTGCAGGACAACGGAAGCCGGGTAACTACCCAGGTTATCAAGTTCCATTTGCCCGTCGTTTCCGCGAAGAACTGAACGTTCCGGTGATTGCAGTAGGGCTGCTGGATGATGCAGCTCTCGCTCAAGCCGTTATTGGCAACGGCGATGCCGATCTGGTTGCAGTGGGCAGAGGCATGCTGCGCGATCCGTACTGGGCTAACCATGCGGCTCTGGAGCTTGGAGTCAGCAAGGATAAAGCAGCGATTGCGGAGCAGTATTCTCGCGGTTATTAATTTTATCTAAAACATATATCAGCTCGTACGACAGGCCGCGGCAAGGGTGAACCTTAGCTGCGGCCTGATTTTGCATTTTGATAGTCAAGCGGTCACGGTTGGGATTCCATCGTTCAGAGCAGACTAAGACGGGAGCTACACATCTTTAATATATGAGTTTCAAGATGAGGTTCGTTTAAGAGGAGATCCAATGCTAGATTCAGTTGTTAAATGAATTCATTTGACACCCATCTTCATATCCCAAACAATGAGTAGTATCTATTCAAGGAGGCGATGGTTATGACATCATCATCGAGCGCACTGCCGGACATTCGGCAGCAATTGGTACTTCATGCACCGCTGGAAAAGGTATGGGAGACCGTCTCAACGGCAGAAGGCATGGAAGCCTGGTTTATGCCAAGCAATCTGGAGCCGGTGGAAGGACATGAATTCGTGCTGGAGGCTGGACCTTTTGGCAAATCACCATGCCGGGTTACGGAAGTTCAGCCGCTTCATAAGCTATCCTTTCAATGGGGCAAGGATTGGGCACTTACCTTCGAACTACAGGAACAGCCGGAAGGTACGGCATTTACGTTGATTCACAGCGGTTGGGATGCCGATAAACTAACTGAATTTGGACAGGCTCATGCTATCGTACGTGAGCGAATGGAGCAGGGCTGGTCAGGCATCGTGCAGAAACTGGCACAGGTTGTAAGCCAATAAGAGAGGATTGTCAGTTGCGATCAGGGTCATTTTCTGATTGAACAGCTGGCAGTCCTTTTTTTATTTTGTGAGCTTTTCATGGAGAGTTCGCACGAGATGGTGAACCGCCTTAAAAAATGTGATTCTTTTTAGTTTCCTTCTATTTCCGTGGGCAGCAGAAACGTGTAACATGGATCATGAAGATAAAACGACAAAAAGTGACGCCTATCGTCACGTGTCAGAAGGATTTCGTTGATGAAAAAGCACTGGATTATGCTGACGATTAGTTTCATTTGTATTGTTGTCTTTCCCGTAGGGTGGATTGTGCAGAGTATTGTATCTGAGCGCGGGAATCCGGTCGTTAAACAAGGCCTAATCGATTTGACCACATGGGATTTCACCAAAAAGGGTGCAGCCACATTGGACGGAGTCTGGGACTTCTACCCGAACCAATTATTAACCCCGGTTGATTTTGAGGCGGATGTGTCCGGACGCAAGCCAATTGGGCCACCTACAGCTATTCAAGTCCCGGCCAGGTGGAATAAGACGATGGGTGAAGCCCATGGCTATGGAACATATCACCTTCGTGTCAAACTCAGGCCCAGCTTCGAGAAGAATGACTATGGCATTCGTACACAGAATATTCGTATGGCACACCGTATTTTTATAGATGGAAAAGAGATCGGAGGCAAGGGACTGCCTGGCGAAACAAGGGAAACGGACCTCCAGTACAATTTGCCGTTCACCGGGTTTACCTCGATTGAGGGAGACCGTGCAGATATCATCATTCAAGTTTCCAACTATACATACTCTTCCGGAGGAATCGTAGCTTCACTGTTATTTGGAGATGAACATAGCATTCTTTACAGCCAGCAGTGGGACTGGCTCAAGGATCTGATGACCCTTTTCGGATTTATCCTCCCTGCAGCGTTTTTCCTGCTGCTGTTCAGGCTGCGCCGGAGTGAGAAGGAACTTCGCTACCTGGGCTTATTCAGTCTCTCCGGTGCCATGTATGCACTGACGCATGGGGAGAAACTGCTGGGCACCTTTGTACCGTTTCTACCGAATACGGAAATTTTAAGGCTTCAATTAATAAGTTCAGCACTGGCCTACTACTATTTGCTTCGCTATATGGATGCGCTTGTTCCGGGTGCAATTCACAAATGGTACGTGCGTCTGGGAATTACGCTGGTGATCCTACAATGCACTATTGGCCTGACCTTGTCTCCGGTTCTATTCTCGCAACTGGAGCCTCTAATGCTGATGGTATCGCTTAGCGTCATTGTATACACTCTTCGAGCGATGTTTTATTGGTTGAAAAAGAGGCCCAATGACAGCCATTATGTGCTGATCAGCATGATGAGCATCCTCATGGTCGTTATTCTGTATACCATCGGCGCATTCACGACGCAGGATACGGCCTTTCTCGCCCTGTATGAGCTATTGTTATTTGTTTTTGCTCAGATGATTCTTACGGCAATCCGCTTCGCGCAGTCCTTTCGTGAAGTTGAGGCATTATCCGAACGCTTGCTTGTGATCGATAACCTGAAGGATGAATTCATGGCCAATACGTCGCATGAACTGAGGACCCCGCTGCATGGCATCATTAATATTGCCCAGTCCATGCTGGAAGGAGCAGCAGGGGCTGTGACGCCGAAGCAGGCCAGAAACCTGTCCATGATCACGTCTACCGGTAAGAGGCTTTCACTGCTGGTCAATGACATTCTGGATTTCGCCAAGCTCAAGAATAGTGAGATCGAGCTGAAGCGGGAGGCGGTGGATCTGGAGTCAGTTGCCCGCGCAGTGGTTGAAGTTTCGGGATTTACCTTCGGGGATAAGCCTATTGTGTTAATACAGGACTGGCCTCCATCCCTGCCATTGGTCGAAGCAGATGAGGATCGGTTACGGCAGATTCTGTATAATCTGATTGGCAATGCATACAAGTACACGCAGCAAGGCGAGATACGGCTATATGCGATTGTGCAGAGGGATCAGATCCGAATGTCAGTGGCCGATACCGGGGTTGGCATTGCGCCAGAGAAGCTGGAGGATATATTCCAGTCCTATGAGCAGGAGAATGGTACAAGTGAACGAATTAGCGGCGGGACAGGGCTGGGTCTCAGTATTTCACGTAAACTTGTAGAGCTGGGCGGAGGCATGATTTGGGCCCAGTCAGAACCGGGTCGGGGGTCTATTTTTCACTTCACCCTGCCAATTGCCAAAACGCCGCTGCTTCATACGGTTTCCAGACCGACTGCAGCGAGCTACGTGCCTGCCGAGCGTGCTAATTCATCTGGAGGGTTTCCTACAGAACTCGATGAATCAGAAGAAGGCCCTGCAGCAGAGCATACGATTCTGATTGTAGATGACGATCCGGTAAATCTGCAGGTATTGTACAATCTGTTATCAACAGAGCGATACCGGGTCATTTCTGCTGATAGTGGTGCTGCCGCCTTGAAAATGCGAGAACAATACCCGGGAATCGACTTGGTGATTACCGACTGGATGATGCCGCAGATGTCCGGAATTGAATTATGCCGCAAACTGCGTGAGCGTAATTCCCTGTCCGAACTGCCTATCCTGATGCTGACTGCGCGTGGATTGCCTGAGGATATCAGGTTGGGTTTCCAGGCTGGTGCCAATGATTTCCTAAGCAAGCCGGTCGATGCGGGGGAGCTTCGTGCTAGGGTGCGAACCCTGATTGAAATGCGGGCCTCCGTTCAAGGCGCCATTCGCACAGAGATGGCTTTTTTGCAGGCGCAGATCAAACCCCACTTTTTATATAACGCGCTTAATGTCATTATTGCTACTTGTGCCGTTAACCCGGACAAAGCGACAGATCTATTGATTGAGCTGAGTCACTATCTGCGTGGGAGCTTCGACTTTCAGAACCGGGATCAGCTGGTACCGCTGACCAAGGAACTTGAGCTGGTGGAGTCCTATGTACATCTGGAACAGGCCCGGTTTGAAGAACGGCTGGTGGTCAACTATGAAGTGGAACCGGACGTTCGGATCTATGTGCCGCCGCTCAGCATTCAGCCACTCGTTGAAAATGCCATTCGTCATGGTGTGATGGAGCGGGCCGCGGGTGGAACCGTGACTCTGAAAATTGTCAGAGAAGACGATCGTATCATCGTCCAGGTTGAAGATAATGGGGTGGGCATCCCTGCGGAGCGTTTGGCCCAGGTTCATTCGGGAAGGACGGAAGGACCGGGAGGCGTGGGCCTGCAAAATATCAACCGGCGTTTAGTGTCCTTATATGGCGAGGGATTGAATATTCAAAGCCATGTGGGCAAAGGGACGAAAATTCGTTTCCGTATTCCTCTGCCCAGAGGTTAATTATCCCAAAATTGTGCCGTGACCGATCATAATGGTTAACAGACTAATAAGTTGATGAATTTTATTCAGTAATTCCTTTGATATAGAACGAAGAAGAATAAGTAAGGGCAGGAGGCTGGAAGAACAGTGAGAGCCATTGTAATCGATGACGAGAAGCCGGCGCAGCTCCACCTGGAGCGCCTGTTATTGTCGGACGGACGGATTACACCCGTGCAATGTTTTTCAACAGCTCGTGATGGACTGGATTTTCTGGCAAAAGAGCGTGTCGATGTGGTGTTTCTGGATATTGGCATGCCAGAAATGAACGGACTGGAAGCGGCTGAGTATATACAGCAGCTGGATAACAACATTCGAATTATATTTGTAACAGCGTACGCCGATCATGCAGTCGAAGCATTTGAACTGCATGCATTGGATTATGTTCTGAAGCCGGTAAGCTCGGCAAGATTGGGCAAAACCATTGACCGGATTGCTGCTTGGAAGTCTGCTATGCCCGAAATGGCAGCAACCGCTGAAGTAAAGGAACCCGTTTCCAATGCTGCCGAGGATGACATCCAGTTACCGGGACTGCTCACCTTCAAACATTTGGATATCTACAGAAGCCTGAAACCGGGGGCAACCAAGCATAAATGGAGGACGACCAAATCCCAGGAGTTATTCGCTTTTCTGTTTCACCATCGTGGAGAATGGGTAAGCAAAGAGATTCTGCTTGATAAATTATGGGCCGATGTCACCTTGGAAAAAGGGCTAACTCATCTGCATACATCCGTATATCAGATCCGAAAACTGTTCAAGGAATGGAGTATGACAGGCAAATTGGAATACAACATGAATCGTTACCGTTTGCTGCCGGGCAATCTGGTGAGTGACGTGGAGCAATTTGAACTAGGAGCGGGATATGCAGAAGTTACTTCTACTAATGTGGAAGAGCTGCGGGAGATCATGTTGTTATATCGCGGGGACTATCTTGAAGAGCATGACTACCCTTGGGCACAATCAAAGGCCCGTGAGCTGAGACGAAAATATATAAGATTAGTCATGGACCTGGCTGACTGGAACATGAAGCATGGACGCGGCAAGGATGCCACCGAGCAGTTACTCGATTTACAGGAAAGAGAGCCTTATGCTGAAGAGATTTGCCGATTAATGATGAGGGTGTATGCATCCATGGGTGATGGATCAGCCATACTCCAAGTATATTCATCATTTGCCAAGACACTTTTGGAGGATTTGGGGCATCAGCCGGAACCGGAAACGAGCCGCCTCTTTCAGGAGCTAACGGCGAAGTAGGCACAGGCCAGGCGGGAGGGTTGTAGTGAAATTATTCATACATCGCAAGGATTTGCGTACGGAGGATCTGCACGCTTTTGATTATTTGCAGAACCAGGAAGATGAGAGTTTGCACCTGTTTATCTACGACCCCTTTTTGCTTCGTCAGGGACGCGATAAGGAACACAGCGGCATTAACTTTCTGAGGCATGCAGCCGGGCTTGCGAGACAGTACCGGGAGGCAGGCAAGCTGCTGCATGTGGCACATGGCAAGCCATCAGAAGTTGTGGATTACATATTGGGACACACAGAAGAAATTATCGATGAAGTGGTAGTTCACCGGGATATGACACCTTACGCGATCGAAAGGGATCGCAGCATACGTAAGGTTGTGGACCAATACCAGGCCAAGTTCACACAGCTGACGGATCATCTGCTGATCGATCTTCCGCGGTTCGCTGACTTTACAGGCAAATCGGAGCCTTATAAAGTATTTGCTGCTTTCCACCGGCGCTGGGTGGAATTTATGAATGAATTCCCAAATCCTCCTTCGGTACTAACGGTAGCTGATCTTAAGATTAGTAAGCTGTCCATTGAGTTTCCTGATTCATTCAGGGTTCCCGCAGCACTTATGGATGTCGAGCCGGCAGAAGAGCCTTATGGGCTGCTCGATGCGTTCCTGAAGGAGCGTATCGCGGAGTATGGGGAGCACCGGGATGAATATGAAACATACGAACCAAGCCATCTGAGTTCCTATGTGGCGGTGGGGGCCATCTCGATCCGCAGGATGTACGATGCCGCTTACCGGGCAGAACAGCCGGATGAATGGATTAGACAGCTGTGCTTCCGTGACTTTTATCTGTATCGTGCAGTATATGAGAGTCACTATTTTACATATGAAAAGGTATACGATCTGTCACCGTTAAGTGATCATCACTTCGAACGCTGGTGCAAGGCAGAGACGGGAATACCGATTATTGATGCTGCGATGACCGAGCTGAATGAGACGGGACGCATGCCCAATCGACTGCGTATTCTGACGGCGATGTTTCTGACCAAAAACCTGCAGTGCCCATTTCCCCTGGGTGAGGCCTACTTCAGACGCAAGCTGATGGATTATGACAACATTCAGAATCGGGGGAACTGGTTATGGTGCGCATCACTGGGTGAGAATGCTGCTCCGTATTTCCGGGTTAACAATCCGGTAACACAGTCGGAGAAGTATGATCCGCAGGGAGATTATATCCGGAAATGGCTGCCTGAACTGAAGGATCTGCACAGCAAGCATATCCATCAACCACGCGAGGGTGCGATTGTGGATCTGAAGGCATCCAGACAGGCGGCTATAGAGGTCTATAAACAAATCCTGGCGAGTCGTCAGAAGGATTAGAAGGAGACAGGATGGATCAATCCCGGCCTGATTGGGTGCCTCAGGATGTGTGCTCACACAGACAGGGAGCCCGAGTTTACCATTTTCATCCCAGTGAACCAGAAATAAATCCTGCTGAGGCAGCATCGCTCGAAGACCGCATTATAGCGGTCTTTTTTACATTTATAGACATGAAAATAGTGTGAAATCCACTGAAAGTTTAGGAATTGTTAAGAAAATGGACTACCCATCTTAAGCATTATGCCTTTTAATAGATAGAGAGCTTATCGTACTAAGTCATATCTGACATATTGACGAACACATTAAGGAGAAACGCTAAACATGAGTGAGACATTGAAAAGAGAGCGAATACCGGAGTTGAACCTGGTACGTGCCATGGCGATTATCGGCGTGCTGTGTGTGCATTCCACGTCTTATGCGACGGTGGACATGACGGGTTCGGGTTACTACTGGCTGTATAACTTTATTAATATCTTCATGAAATATGGTACGCCTACTTTTATTTTCATGAGCAGCTTCGTGTTGTTCTATAACTATTATTCCCGTCCCTTGGACAAGAAACTGGTCAGCAATTTTTATAAAAAGAGATTCGTTTACATTTTGCTGCCGTATTTCCTGTTTTCCCTGTTTTATTTTGTTATTCTGCATTTCACCCATTATCAAGGCCGTCCGTTTGGTGAATCTGCCATCAGCTTCATTACCAAACTGTTCACGGGTAAAGCGTATACGCATCTGTACTTTGTATTCATCAACATGCAATTCTATCTGTTATTCCCGCTTGTATTGTGGCTGTTGAAGAAGTATCCTGCGGTGGTTAAGTGGTCTGTACCGATTGGGCTGCTGATCCAGTGGGCATTTATCGTAAGTAACAAATACGGCTTCCAGGTGCCGAACAAGGGAAGCTGGGCCTTCTCATACTTCTCCTACTTCATGCTGGGAGCGTTCATTGGGGTCTATTTTCCAAAGATCAAGCAATGGTTTGTCATCAGCCGTGAAAATGCGACCAAAGGCCGCGTAGCATCCTGGATTCTGCTGTGGGCAGTCTGGATTGCTGCCGGACTCGGACATGTATATATTTATTACCTGCTTCGTATGAAGATTGCCACGTATAACACACTGTGGTATGAGTTTTTCTGGAATTTGCATACCTTTGCTTGTGCGCTCGTACTGATTCAGATTGCATACCTGTTGTATCGCAAGGGGCCTGCATTGATTGCCAAGCCGCTTAATCGACTTGGTGCACTGTCCTTCGGTATTTATCTGATCCATCCATTTTTCCTGCTGTTGTATCGGGAGTTCCCGCCGCAAACCGGGGTCTCCTGGCTGGTTCACCTATGGTATGCCGGAGGCTTTGCTGTAGCGCTGTTCGCTTCATGGATTGTAGTGGGGCTGACTGCGAGGTTCATTCCGTTTGCCTGGGTCATCTTCGGCAATCTGCCGAAACCAAAACCACGGGTCATCCCGCAGTCCAATTCGGGCCAGCTCGATGTTCGTTAATATTTAATTGCCATTATAGGAATAATAAGCCGTTTCTTGGTCGACCTTAGGGTTGAGCGGGGAACGGTTTTTTTCATGCGATCAATGAGCATCATGTGGGAACGAATGTTTCTTTTGGAGCTGCCAGGGGTAATGAGAAGGCGGAACACAAATCAAAAATGCAGAGACTTACAGAACAGGATTAAGGTGAGATGAATGAAAACATGTGAACAATGCGGGAAACCGATGCAAGATATATTGGAATATGTAGAGCACATTCTTCATGAATGCAATGGACAGACAACAGAGTACAGCACAGATGGCTATCCGGCACAGACACAGGGGTATGAGTGCGTCCGCGAGCAGATGTGATACAATAGAAAGAAACCGGATTCATACGGAACCGAGGTGACAACATGGAGACGGGCTCAGCCCCTTTCCGGCAGGAAATGACGGAACATGAAGCGCAACAGACCAAGGTATGCATGTATTGCGGGCAACAGCGTCCGTTGTCTGAATTTCGGCGCAGAACCGGAAAGAGGGCAGGGCCCGGTGCCAGACGAGGGGCCTGTCGTCATTGTCGTCAGCGCAGTGGACAGGCTGACGTTAGCGACATCCCGGTGCAGCAGGGTCAGAGCTTGCACATGCGAATGCAAAGAACGGAGAAGATTACAAATGAATCGAGTGCTGCAGCCAGTCAACGGGTGATTCAGGAGACATCGGATGAAGGTTCTGAGAAAAAGCACAGCCAAGCTGAACCTCTATCTTCCGCTTCCTCGGAGCCATCAGGTGATCGGAAGAAAAGAAGACGGAGACGAAAGTCCAAAGGGCAGCAGGCACAGCCAGGCCTTGAACAGTCTGAACGGATCACGGAATCAGGCGCCGCAGGCCAGACAGATCGTGATCCGAAGGTTGGTGGACGCACGATATCCAATGTGCGTGCTGAACAGGCCGCTGCGCAGCCAGCTGTGGCGGCCAGCGAGGCTTCGCTGCCGGAAGATCCGCAGGATCCGGCAGCAGGAACAGCAGCTGCGGGTCAGCAGGTCGCAGCGGGGCGCAAGCGCAAGCGGCGCCGCAAACGCTCGGCGCCGCCTGGCGCTGGCACTGGACCGGACCGCATCGCGGTCAAGTCCGATGTGCCAGCGAGCGACCGTGGCGCTGCCGCTACGGTCGATGGGCCTTTCGCGGCAGGTGCACACCCTGCCGCTCCAGGGCTGGACCCGGGCCAGGCAGCTGCTGCTGTGGCCGGGACAGCCGAGTCTTCCCCCATGCGGCCACAGGGTCCGCAAGGGAGCAGGGCGCGGCCAATGCGCAAAGAACGTGCGCATAAGCCCGCGAGTGAAGACGGCGCCCGGACAACGACTTCCGGGCAACGTTCCCATTCCCATCATGCCCGCAGCCGAAGCGCGGGCGCAGATGGCCGGCCGCGCCGTCAGACTCCGGCGGTTCCGGCAGCCATTGATCCGGAAGATCCGTCATCGCTCCGTACGAACAGGCAGGGCATGGTCCGCATGCGTGGCAAGACGGATAAAGGCCGCCGCTGGCATCAGGAGATTGACATGGAGCTTGCGGTCACGCTGGTCAAGGAAAAAGCGGCAGTTGTTGTCAATCGGTACACGATTCGCCGATTATTCAGCAACAAGGATTTCAAACGGTACATCATGACCCGGGATCAGTATACCTGCTACTTCTGTGGATCATATGGTGATACGATCGATCATCTTCTGCCTCGGGCCAAAGGCGGTCATACAACTCCGTTAAACTGTGTATGTGCCTGCAATCTGTGCAACCAGTCCAAAGCTGCGATGGATGCTGACGAGTTCATGCGGTCCGGTATACCTGAATGGAATGCTGCTCATCAGGAGGAACTGAACGAACTGCAGCTGCAGGAAGCGCAGCTGGAATAGAATTATGTTTATTTCTTCTCCTTTTAGGGAGAGGGATACCAATATAGAAAAGCACACCAAGACTTGTTGTACAGGTCAGGGTGTGCTTTTTGTTATGTTGGTCTCATCTGTGAATATTTCTTCAAATTAACAACGGTTTGAAGTGGATTCGTACGTTATACTGTGAGAAGAAGATCAACCGTACCCAGATCATTCGAGCACAGGAATTGCGGTGTAAACGGATGGAGACTGAATAGATTGGAAGGATGCACATGACCGCGGTACCTCTGGACATCATGTCCTATATTACGGAAGAGAATATTCGTTATTGGCTGGAGCAGTTTCGTTCCCTGGGGCCGCTTCCGGGTATACTGCTTACCTTTATGAAGTCCTTTGTGCCACCGCTGCCGACCCTGCTGATCGTGGGGGTTAATGGGGCGGTGTACGGCCTATGGGCGGGATTTTTGTACTCGTGGATTGGGATGGTGCTGGGTTGTACCCTGACCTTCTTGCTGGTCCGGGAGATTGGGAAATCTGCCTTCGTGGAACGATGGTCCAGCAAACCGCGTGTTCAGCGGAGCATGGTGTGGATTCGGCGGAATGCCTTCAGTTATGTATTTTTGCTGAGCATCTTTCCGGTCGGACCGTTTGTCATCATTAATGTGGCGGCAGGTATTGCCCGAATGAGACTTATGTCTTTCCTGCTCGCCGTAGGGTTTGGTAAGGGCATTATGATATTCTGCGTGACCTATATTGGCTCCAATGTGGCACAGTTCCTGGATCATCCTGTAAGGTGGATTGGTGTATTGCTGTTTATCGCTGTATCCTTGTGGGCCAGTCGGAAGCTGGAGAGACACTTCACCCGTTCATCGGCACAGGAGAAACTGGACGAATCCAATCAACCTTCGGGGAACTCCATTTATTCCTGAAAATGAAAAGCCTGTCGTATAACAGCCCAAATTGTGCAGTTTTATATAAAACAATCCGAGGGGGCTTCACATCGTGAATGATGTTTTTGCATTTAGTCGGCACATCAATCGCATGAATGAACATGAGCTGCGCTCATTCATGCGCCTGCTCTATATAAAATCCGAACAGGTGGTCCAGTGGCAGAAGGAACAAGGAGAGGTTATGGATTTTGCAAACAACGTCTTAACCTTGTTGAAGGATATGGACAAGCCGATGGATTTCAGGCAAAGGAACAGCAGGAGCTTAGCGGATTGGATGGACCCGCTGAAATTCATATCACGATTGGAGATTCCTCGCTGGGCAGCCTGAAGATTGCGATGGCCAACGTCCCTGGGCGTGAGGGTAGGCGTTTCATATCCATGAGCGACTATTATGCCGTTGGTCCGTTAGGGGATTTGACGAGCAATGCTGACTTGCATCGCAGGCATCTATGGTTAATGGAGCGATTAAGCCTGAATGATCGTCAAGAGTATGCCGAACATGGTCTGGATTCACTGTATGAATTGAATGATAGGATCTGTTCCATTGATGAACAGACCCGAATAACCATCTGGTATGCGAATACTGCACATGAGAGAACAGGGCTTCTATACGCTATCCATTTACTGCGTAACCGGAAATCACCTATTTATGTGATAGAGACCAGTGGTTTGTATCAGCAGCTATTTAACAGACAGGATGTCGAATACACGATCTTGAATACTGGTGAGATTGGTCCAGAGAAGTTGCTTAAGATGTGGCAAGCTTGCTCCGAAAAGGGGCCGCTGTCTATAGAAGAGCGCCATCAACTGGAGCAGGAATGGTTAGAACTTTCGGTCAAGCCAGGTCTCTTGAGATTAATAAAAGATGGCACGCTCCAGAGCTTCTCCGAAGATGCCATGGATGAATACATCATGGAGAAGGTTAAAGAGCTTACTGCTTATTGGGAGCCTGCGAAGTATATAAAATCTGCCCGCATTGTGGGTGAAGTGCTCGGCACATATGATCAATTTGTTGGGGATGGATTTATTGAGTACCGAATACGCCAGCTGGTGCTGCAAGGGTTGCTTGAAATGGAAGGCAAGCCGCATGCAATACGGTTCTACGGCATCCGGTTACGTGCATAAGCTAAACAGACTGTTGTCGAGGACATGGATTTTTCTCGTTAACAGTCTGTTTTTCTTTTTGGTTCACTCATATGCAGGCACCCTCTTATTTGCCTTTATTCCATAATTCCAACAATGGTCCCTCGTTCCCGTAGACTGGATCCGTTTCAGGGATGGGCACATTGCCAATCTCCCGGAGCACTTCAGGACGTTCTCGCGGATCACCTGTACGGGTATTGTAGCTTGTGCCGCCAGGGTAAGCACCTGCTATACGAAAATCAGAGCTGGCTTCCAGACGCTTATGTCCTGTTCCTGCAGGAAGCACAACAATATCTCCCGTTTGCAGATAAACTCTTTGTCCCTTATCCCCGCCTAGAATCAGTTGAACGAAACCGCTAACCACTGCTAGTGCTTCATGGGCATTGCTATGAAAATGATGATAGTCAAACACACCATTAATCCAGCTGTTTCCCCAGTTATTGCTGTTGAGCAGCGACTCTGCTCGGGACGGGTCTTTTGACCATACGCCCTTATACAACAGTACTGGCAAGTTTGGGTTGTTGGGAATCACGCCATCGTCTTTGAAGTAAAAGGTCTCTAGATTATCTCTGGATTCATTCATTATCATCACCTCACTGTTTATTACCCTCATTAGCGGTCTGCTCTACGGAAAAAAGAAAAATAAAAAATGAATGGAAAATGATACAAAACGTATCATTTTGAGGTTATACTCAATACATACGCTCGCCTCAAGAGCCTGCCTGAGTAAAATCCAAGGAGGAATGGTTTGGTGAACATTGTCATTACAGGGGCTTCCGGATTTGTGGGATTCAATCTTTCTCATTATTTGGCGCAAAAAGGCCACCGTATTACTCTGATCGACCGGGATGACTATTGTCAGAGACTTGTTCACAGCTCCCCGCTGCATGAGATGACCTTCATTTGTTGTGACCTCGCTTCAGACCGCTTCAGCTTGCCCCAGGGAACCGATTATATTATTCACCTGGCAGCCATGCCGCATGTGGATTATTCCTACCATCACCCAGGAGAAGTGTTTCGTAACAACACACTAAGCACGCAGGCCATTTTGCAGTATGCAGCCAATCATCGTATTCCGGTTGTACTGGCCTCCTCGGTAGAGGTCTATGGAGGCGAGTTTGGCAGAGTGTACTCCGAATCAGACGTATATGCTCCCGTATCACCCTATTCGGCATCCAAAGTAGCCTGTGAGACGCTGGCTCATTCCTATGCCCAATGTTACAACCTCCCCGTCAAAATCTTCCGCCTAACCAACCTGTATGGGCCATGGCAGCTGCCTGACCGAATCATTCCCCGCAATTTTGGCCGGATGATGGATGGTTTGCGGCTGGATATTCAAGGATCTGCTGTACGTGATTTTCTGTATATCGATGATGCACTAAAAGCCATTGAACAGATTATGCTGCATGGACAAGATCGGCATACGTATAACATCTCGACAGGACAAGGCACAACAATGCAGGAGATTGGCGAGCTGCTGCAATCTCTGCAGCGCTCCACAGGTGATGTGGAGATTCGGGATCAGGAACCGACCCAGTCCAGAGGTTCGAGTTTAGTCGTTTATTCGGGCAAATTAAGAGAAGAGCTGGGATGGAAACCGCAGATTACATTGGAACAGGGGCTGGAGAAGACATACCGCTGGTATCAGGAGCATCCGGATTGGGTGCGACAATTCAGCAGACAGTATCAAACATCGAGAGGAAGTCATGAGTTTATCGTGGATATGGCTAGATATGTGGCTCCAGCAATTTGATACAACTTACTGCAATCAAAAAAAGCCAGGGAAGGGTGATTGGAATAACACCTTCCTTGGCTTTTTTCTGTCCCGTAGGTGCAGGCATGTTCAAACTGCATGTCTACGGGCCCACATCATCACGTATATAGTGCACGACTTGATCGTGCGAAGCATATGAGACCGGATCCTAGTGGCGATCTTTTACATCGGCAATTTTATCTTGAACCGCGCCTTTCGCCTTGTCCTTTTTACCCTCAGCCTGAAGGGATCTGTTGTTTGTTGCGTTACCGATCTGATCCTTCACTTCGCCTTTTGCTTTATTCACGCCTGCTTTGATTTTATCGCTAGTTGAATTACTCATATCGAACATCTCCTTCATTTCTGGTGTAGTCCTTATTAACCGGGTTCCTGTAATTTTAAACTTTGTCTGTCAGAAGAAGCTGTCGTAAGGGCCTGAAATAAGGTCAAGATTCTCATCGGGAAGAATTGAGCGAATAGGGAATAAGCCAGCAAGACAAGCTGCATAATAACGATAGTGACCAAATTCGTTGCATGGAATTCATGATTTTGGAAAACACTTCCTAAAAATAAGACTGAAAAAAACCTCTATATGTACTTTTTCGCACATATGGACGTATGTGATCTTGTCTTAATACCACATGTGGTAGGAATGCAGATCTGGATCAAAAGGATAAGCGGTTACATTCCGACCGCGAAGCTTGACAAAAAAATCGGATTTGTTACAATGTTCACAATATCTTCACAAGTGTAAAAAATTTCTTTTTCATGTTCATGTGTAAGAGGTGTAATATAAGGGTATAGAGTTCGGTTTCGGCCTGCTTGTCGTTTTGCGTCAACACATGTTGTCCGCAATAGACCCAATACAATACATGATCCGAGAGCGGCCCTTGGGCTTCGCTCTTTCTATTGTGTGAAATTTGGTACATTTCAATGTATCCCTTGTATTCGTGGTTCGGCTCTGCTTGACAGGCATCATGAAAGTCGCGGACTTCTATCCCAAAGTAAAGGAGGACTTTCTCTTATGTCACAATCGCCTACTCAACAAGAGGTGCCAGTTACAGAAGGTGCCAACGTTTCCGAGCGCCAGTCCTTGGACGTGCTCGATCAACTGATGAAGCCTGAGGTACAGGAGTCTCTGACCGTTCTGGTTGAAAACCTGCCTAAATTGGCTGAAATGGTTACTGCCATGACCAAAGCTTATGACTTTGCACAAAGCGTAGCTACAGACAAAGTTCTGATCAGCGACACAATGAGCGCAATGGGTGAATTCGCTAAACCAGTTGTAGACAAAGCCAAAGGTGTAGCTTCCGCTGCAATCGAAGCAAGTGATCGTGCGCAAGCAGAGCAAACTTCGGTTGGTCTGTTCGCTATGCTCAAAATGCTTAAAGATCCAAACGTACAACAAACGCTGCGTTTTGCTCAATCATTCCTGAGCATTCTGAACGAGCGTCAACAACAGCAACGTTAAGATTAGAAGAACGGAGGATGGATATGTCGAAGCAAATTTTGATCTTGGGCGGAGGTTACGGTGGTCTTTTGACTGCGCTGACTGCGCGTCAATACCTGACACCGGAAGAAGCGACAATTACAGTCGTGAACCGTTACCCTACGCACCAAATTATTACGGAACTGCACCGTCTTGCAGCAGGAAGCATTGCTGAAAAGGCAGTTGCTCTTCCGCTTGAAAAATTGCTGCGTGGTAAAAACGTGAACTTGAAAATCGATACGGTGGATACAATCAAGCCGGACGAGAAAAAAGTTCTGATGACCAGCGGCTCTACTTACTCTTATGATGCACTCGTCGTTGCCCTGGGCAGCGAAACGGCATTCTTCGGAATTCCGGGATTGCAGGAGTACAGCTTCACGCTGAAATCCGTTAGCGATGCTAACCGCATTCGTGCACACGTTGAAGCACGTCTGGATGCTTACAAACAATCCGGCAACAAAGCAGACGCAACGTTTGTTATTGGTGGCGGCGGTTTGACTGGTATCGAGCTTGTCGGCGAATTCGCTGACCTGCTGCCAGGCGTATGCCAAGAAAAAGGTATCGATTTCAACGATATCTCCCTGTATACCGTTGAAGCAGGTCCATCCATTCTTGCAGGATTCCCGCCAGAATTGGTTGACCGTGCAAAATCGAGTCTCGAGAAACGTGGCGTTAACTTCATCGTGGGCGTAGCGATCACAGAGATGAAAGAAAACGAAGTATTGCTGAAAGACGGCAGCTCCATCCCTACGAACACACTCGTATGGACAGGTGGCGTACAAGGTAATGCGGTTGTTGCTAACAGTGGAATTGAAGTGGATCGCGGCCGTGCTAAAGTTACGGAAGTTCTGCAATCCACATCCCACAAAGATGTGTTCGTTGCTGGTGACAGCGCAGTGGTCTTCCCTAGCGAAGGCGCTCGCCCTTATCCTCCAACTGCACAACTGGCTTGGCAAATGGGTGAAACCATTGGTCACAACCTGAGCGTAATGTTCAAAGGTGGCGCAATGGAATCCTTCACACCAGTATTCTCCGGTACACTGGGAAGTCTGGGTCGTAAGGATGCTGTCGGCATGATCGGTGGCAACCAGACTCGTCTGAAAGGTCTGCCAGCAACCATGATGAAAGAAGCAAGTAACATTCGTTACCTGTCTCACATCCACGGATTGTTCGCACTGGCTTACTAATTTAGTAGCCATCCATATAAGGGTGCCCCTCGGGGCACCCTTTTTGCGTTGCTTTAGCCAGGGTTAAACGCTAAGGGGAGCAAGTGAGGTTGAAAGGGCTGTAGAACTGGATGAGATGGGTCAGGTATAGACAGTACAGGGTGTATGGTATATTAAGATGTATATGGAAACAGTATTTATGCGCTGACAATGCGCTAAACGGATGGGATCACAGCAGCCGGCGCTTAGAAGCGCCGGCTTTCGTTTAAATTAAAGACAAGTCCAGAGAAGGATAAAACTACACGGGGTTACCCGTTTAACCGAGAGGAGCATGACATATGAATGTATTGGTTATTGGAGCAAACGGACAAATTGGCAAGATGCTTGTGGAACAGCTCGCCCAGGAAGGCAAGCATCAGGTAACGGCAATAATTCGCAAACCGGAACAGGCAGATGCTTTGAAACAGCTGGGTGCAAATGTAGTCATGGGTGATCTGGAGGGCAGCGTGAATGATCTGGCTGAAGCGATGAAGGATCATGATGCTGTCGTATTCACGGCAGGGTCCGGTGGTTCTACAGGTGCAGACAAGACACTTCTTATTGATCTCGACGGAGCTGTAAAAACAATGGAGGCCGCACTGCAGCAGGGCATTTCCAGATACATTCTGGTCAGTGCTTTTGGTGCAGATCAGCGGGAGAAATGGTCGGATGCCATTAAACCGTACTATGTGGCGAAGCATTATGCCGATCGCGCGCTGTTTGCGAGCGAGCTGAATTATACGATTATTCGTCCTGGTGGCTTGAAAAATGAACCAGGAACAGGAAAAATCGCCGTAGGAACAGACTTGAAACCAGGGAGTATACCGCGTGAGGATGTGGCTCGTGTTATCGCGGCATCCCTGCAGGAAGAGAAGACATATCGAATGGCATTTGACCTGATTGCCGGGGATGACTTCGTGGAGGATGCATTGGGCAAACTGTAGAGTTCTATTGTAAGATATCGGGAGAATGGAACGAGGGGGAACTTGGTATGAATGAAGCCATACTGGTGATTGAAGATGAACCCAAAATCGCACGCCTGCTTGAACTTGAATTACAGTATGAGGGATATCAGGTGGGTAAGGCAGGGAGCGGTACGGAAGGATTGGACATGTATCATGGCGGCCAGTGGGATCTGATTCTGTTGGATATTATGCTGCCAGGCCTGAGTGGAATTGAGGTGTTGCGGCGAATTCGTGCCAGAGATGCCATGGTGCCCATCCTGATGCTGACAGCGAAGGATTCAGTCGAGGACAAGGTGTCGGGACTTGATCTCGGTGCCAATGATTACATTACTAAACCTTTCCGAATTGAAGAATTGCTTGCCAGAGTACGGGCAGCGCTCCGGCTGAGTGCCGCAGCCGCTTCTTCATCCGGGGTAATACGACATGCCAATCAAGACACAACAAGCCATATGACTGAAGAAGAAACAGGCTGGCTTACTGCCGCTGGATTGAAGTTGAATGAGGGTACAAGGGAGGTATCCCGGGATGGAATACCTATCGAGCTTACTCCACGTGAGTTCGATCTTCTCGTGTATCTGCTGCAGAATCAGCGTCAGGTATTGAGTCGTGATCAGATTGTGCAGGCCGTTTGGGGTTACGATTATTATGGAGATACCAATGTGGTGGATGTGTATATCCGTTATGTGCGCAAAAAGGTAGATAACGGATTCACCCCACCCTTAATACATACCGTTCGTGGTGTTGGATACGTTCTGAAGGAGCAATCATGAGTCTGCGGAGCAAAATCTATGGATACTCCTCCGTATTGTTTGCGGTACTGCTCATTGCTGTAAACCTGTCCGTGTACATCGTATTTGAACGGATTTCAATATCTAATGAGATCAAGCGTGTCGAAGCTGAGGCCGGCTCGATCGTAACAGGAGTGCGTGATTCTGCCGAATCCATTCCACCGGACGATCTGCTGCGTGCTTATGCGCCGGTGGAAGGAATGCTCCGCATTGTCAATGAAGATGGTACCAGTTCCGATCCGGTAACGACAGCGACAGAGCCCCAACTGAACGAGAAGTTGAGCAAGCTGCCGTATAAGTACGAGAGCCAAAAGAAATCGGAGTATACCCGGGTTGGACAGCTGGAATATGTGTGGGTGTCTGTGCCCGTAATCTGGCCTGATGGTGAAGTGGTGAATGTACAAGTCACTGAAAGTGTTGCAGATACCGAGAATGGCCTGTCCGTGCTGCGTACGGTTCTGGTCGTTGTAACGATCATCGCATTGATCCCTGCAATAATCTCCAGCCGAATTTTGGCG
The DNA here is from genome assembly GCF_038005125.1 of Paenibacillus sp. FSL K6-2862. NCBI lineage: Bacteria > Bacillati > Bacillota > Bacilli > Caryophanales > Paenibacillaceae > Paenibacillus > Paenibacillus sp. FSL K6-2862. The sequence continues at coordinate 6,342,171 of NZ_JBBOSN010000001.1, read as the reverse complement.
AACCGGATGACAAGGCCGATCCAGCAGATGACCCGTACCATGAGTGATATCCAGTCAAGCGGCCAGTTTAAGCGGCTTCCACTGGCCGCCCAATCAAAGGATGAACTGAGTACCATGGGGCAGACGTTCAACCGCATGATGGAACTGCTGGAATCCAACTTCGAGCGGCAGGAGCGTTTCGTTTCGGATGCCTCACATGAACTTAAAACACCGCTGACCATTATTGAGAGTTATGCAAGTCTGCTGCAGCGACGGGGCAAGGAACGACCTGAGGTGTTCGATGAGGCTGTTGAAGCCATACTGTCCGAATCCATTCGCATGCGGGAGATGACCGAACAGCTGCTCTTGCTGGCCAAGCAGCCAGAGCAATGGAACATACAGCTGGAAAAGCTTGATATCACACGTTTGGCTCAGGAATCCACTCGAGCCTTCCGTGAAGCCTATCACCGGGAAGTTTACTGTGATGATCCAGGCAGTATCTGGGTGATCAGTGATGAAAGTAAGCTGAAGCAGATGTTGTTTATTCTGCTGGACAATGCCCGCAAGTACAGCGAAGATGCCATTGAAGTCAGACTGGAAGCCAAAGGACAGGAATGCCGGATATGCATCATTGATACGGGGATTGGAATGCGGGAGGAAGAGCTAACCAAAGTATTTGACCGTTTCTACCGTGTGGACCCGGCAAGAACTCGCAGCGGCGGAGCAAGTGGATCGGGCTTGGGATTGTCTCTCGCGAAGGACATCGCAGGGGCTATAGGGGCACGTGTTGAACTGAAGAGTGCAGAAGGTGTAGGCACCGAGGCTTCGATTATTTTGCCAGTATCCGTTCAGACGACCCTGTTCTCATGAAATTCTCATTCTTCTCTTGTATACTGATGCCAAGAGTGTCACGGGAGCAGATGCACGTGTGAAAGGGGGAGGCAGATTGGAAAAGTCACAAGTACCACCGGAAATGAAACGGGAACAGCAGAAGACGAGCGGAAGGTTAAAGCGACCGATATGGTGGGGAGCAGGGATTGTGGCTGTGCTGCTTGTCGCAATCGTAGGCTGGTGGCAGCCATGGCAATCCAGCCGTGTGATGCTGAGTGCGGATGCAGCGGCTCAGGCCGTATTGGAACAATACCCTGGAGAAATTGTGAATTCCACGTTGAAGGACGGTACGTATATCATGCAGCTTCGTTCCGATACAGGGCTATATGATGTACAGCTGGATGCGGTAACCGCTACAGTCAATGCCATTAAGCGGCTGGAATCCAATCCTCAGGCTGAAGAAAAAACACTGCTCAGCCGTGAGCAGATCAAGACGGAGTTACGGAAGCAAACCGATGAGCAGCTGGTATCACTGGAACTGGTGGAACAGCAGGGGAGTCCGGTTTATCTGGCAGTATTGAAAATGAAGGATAATCGTCGTGAGCAGTGGACAGTTGATCCTTATAACGGGGAGAAGCAATCTTCCCAGACGTTGGATGCGCCAGCTTCGGAACCGGGAAAAGAAAATGATGCTCCTCAGTTTCTTAGTGAGAAGGAAGCTGAGCAAAAGGCACTTGCCAGAGTTCCCGGGGAAGTGGATGACACGGAGCTCCGTGGGACGAATAGTGGGAATCCCTATTACCTGGTCGAGATTGATCTGGAGGACGGCAGGGAAGCTATCGTGCAGGTGAACGCTATATCTGGAGCGATCCGGTCCGTGACCTGGGATGAAGAAGAAGATTAAGTAAAGACTCAACAATAGAGATGCAATAATGCTGTGAATGTTCGTCTCATTTTCTCATCAAATTCTAATCTGACTCTCTCTGATCTCTCATGCGCACAGGTTATTCTATAACTGTAGACGAGAACGAGAATAACAACGAGGAGATGAAACATGATGATGAACAAACACAAACTATGGATTGGCAGCATTTCGGCAGCGGTACTTCTTGGAGGATCGGCGGTAGCGGCGAGCAGCAGTGTAAACGGACAGTCGGTACAAACCACGCCATCATCGACTTCGCAGTCGGTCACACAGGATCAGAGCAGTACTGGAAAATTGCTGACAGGAGCGCAGGCCAAAGCAGCGGCATTAAAAGCAGCTGAGGGTAAAGTGGACGACATCGATCTGGAGCGCAGAAACGGCCAAACGTTCTACGAAGTCGAAATCGACCGCAAAGGAAGCAATGACGTTGTGGTACGTCTGGATGCCTACACAGGCAAGATCCTGGCGGTTGTGGATGATGAAGACTATGACGACGATGATGATTATAATTACAATGGCTCTGCCACAAGTACTTCCAACCAGTCTGCTGCAAAACAGGTTAAACTGACCGAAGCACAAGCCTCTGCGATTGCCCTGAAACAGGTGACAGGTGGAAAAGTAACCGAAATTGAGCTTGACCATGATGACGGACGTTATGTCTATGAGATCGAGATCAGAACCGCAGATGGTGAAGCGGATGTTGATGTGGATGCCAATACAGGTAAAGTGCTGTCCTTTGACCAGGATTTTGACGACGAGGATTAATGAAAGAACGTTAAGAGACCCATTAAAATAAATACAAGATAGCATGCTCTTACATCTTGAGAGAATACCTCTTGAAAGCTGCATGCTCGTGGTAAAGGACGCTTCATATGAAGCGTCCTTTTTGCTGTCTTTTCATCATTATCTTAAAGGTCTGTTGTTAGTTATGATGTTCATTCCGGATCACAGCATCCTAAACTGTGGTAAACTAGTAGAATTATAGAAATAGATAGAGACAGGAGCTGGATAACGAAGTGAACGAAGAACAAGTACTTTCCATTGAAGGCTTGCGGATGCGTTATAACGGACGTTATGTCCTGAACGGAATTGATCTTGAGGTGAAGCGGGGAGAGATGATCGGGTACATCGGTCCCAATGGAGCCGGCAAAAGCACCACGGTCAAAATCCTGCTGGGATTGGTTGAAGGATATGTGGGCAAGGTTTGCATCTTTGGCAAGGATATCGCAGATGGGGATACGGAATATAAACGGAGAATCGGTTATGTCCCCGAAGTTGCAGAGCTGTATGAACAACTGACGCCAGCAGAATACCTGACCTTCATTGGGGAACTGTATGGCTTGTCTTATGAGGATGCCGATTACAAGGCAAAGCAGCTGATGGATTGCTTTGGACTCGAAAAATCCTATCATTCCCGCATTGCCTCGTTCTCGAAGGGGATGCGCCAGAAGGTGCTGCTCATCTCAGCATTGCTGCATGATCCGGATCTGTTGTTTTTGGATGAACCGCTCAGTGGACTCGATGCCAACAGCGTGATGGTGGTCAAGGAGATATTGTCACAGCTGTCGGCCAAAGGGACAACCATCTTCTATTCCTCACACATCATGGATGTGGTCGAGAAGATCAGCAGCCGGATCATTCTCATTGCGGAAGGAAGAGTGATGGCAGACGGGACATTCAGGCAGCTGCAGCAGCAGTCCATGGAAGGCACGCTTGAAGAGGTGTTTAACCAGTTGACAGGCTTTAATGAGCATAAGGCGATAGCTGAACGCTTTGTGTCGATTGTACAGGAGGTGTATTGATATGGCGGAATCCACCGAATTCCGTACGCTGAAGATTCTGGATCATTTTCGCCATATCATTACCAAGACGGGTGCGGATTATGATGTACTGCGGCTTATATTGAAAGTGAAATTTAGGATGGATCAGCGCAGGGTACCGACTGTATTGTCATCGCGCAGCGGTAATAAAGAGCAGAAGGAAGGGAACCTGTATCTTCGGTCCCTCTGGTTGTACGGATTGATGGGTTTGCTTCTGGTGCCATTCGTCGTCTGGGATACGGGTCATTATATGCTCCAGATGGGTCTGGTCACCGCTGTGCTGATGTTTATCATCATGACATCCATGATCTCGGACTTTTCGTCCGTGCTGCTGGATATCCGGGATCGGAATATCATTATGACCAAGCCGGTGAATGCCCGTACGGTTAGCATGGCCCGGGCTATTCATGCCGGAGTGTATTTGCTGCTGCTGACAGGTTCCCTGACAGCCGTACCACTGGTTGCAGGCTTAATCACACATGGTATCGGATTCTTCCTGTTATTCATTGCGGAACTCATTCTGATCAATATGTTCATTCTGGTCACCACCTCTCTTGTTTACCTGTTCATGATGAAGTTTCTGGATGGAGAGAAGCTGAAAGACATGATTAACATGGTACAGATTTTGTTATCCGTTGGCATCGCTGTTGGATATCAGCTCGTTGCACGGTCATTCAGTATCATTGATTTTGACATGGTCTTCACGCCAGCCTGGTGGCAGCTCTTACTTCCTCCCGTGTGGTATGCAGCTGTATATGAATGGCTGTTCAGTGGTGGTGGGAATGCATGGCTGTATACCTTCAGCGCGCTGGCTGTTGTTGTTCCAATGATCAGTTTGGTTATCTATGTGAAGCTGATGCCTTCCTTTGAACTGTATTTGGAGAAAATGGCCCATTCCGGATCGACCTCGGGGCGAAGAAAAGGGTCATGGGATCGCACGGTTGCCAGAGCGTTCTGCCGTTCCGGAGAGGAGCAGGCGTGCTTCCGGCTGTCAGCGAGCATGATGCGGAATGAGCGGGAATTCAAGCTGAAGGTATATCCATCCATTGGATTATCCTTTGTCCTGCCTTATGTATTCTGGTTCACCCAGCTGCAGTCCTCGACATGGGCGGAGCTTAGAGAGGGCTCGTTCTTTTATACGTTGTACATCATGCTGATTCTTGTGGTTTCGGTGATTATCATGCTGAAATATTCGGGCCAATACAAGGCTTTCTGGACCTTCCGGGCTGCACCGATTGCGAATGAAAATGTGCTCTATAAGGGTGCACTGAAGGCATTTATGTGCAATATGTTCTTGCCTGTTTTTCTGCTGAATGCCATTGTGTTCGCCTGGACATTCGGGCTGCGCATTCTGCCTGATCTGGCGGTGATCCTGCTGGTGGGTACGGCGCTGATCCCGTTAACAAGCAAACTGTTATTGCGCAAGCCGCCGTTCTCCCTGTCCTTTAGTATTGCCCAGCAAAGTGATGGGTGGTTCGTATTCGCGGCATTTCCGGTGATTGCCCTGCTGTGGGGGATCCATGTTTTCTTTCGTACGCTGCCAGGAGGCATCTGGATCTTCGGAGGACTTCTGATTGTGGCCAATGTGCTGCTCTGGACCATGTTATACCGGGTTAAGCGGGTGCATGTTCAGGTTTGACGTGAGTGGGGAGCAGACAAGGAACAGGCAAGGAACAAAATGCACGTAGTACACCGTAAGAACGAAGGCCAACCCGTTCATCTGAACCAGGTTGGCCTTTTGCCTTTGAAGATCATTCGGTAAAGAAAGAGGAAGGGGAATTCATGGCTGAGCAAGTCGGGCCTCAGCCATCAGGTCTGCTGCATCAGCAGTGGAGATGCTTGATGCAGCAGCTAGTTGGTAGACCTGGGTGAGTGTATCCGCGATTTCCGCCACCCGCTGGCGGATCTCGTCCGGCCCTTCACCCTCCAGCTCGTAGGCGGTGCTGATGATGCCGCCTGCGTTAAGCACATAGTCAGGCGCGTACAGAATGCCCCGCGCCTGCATGCGGCGAACAACCGGCTCCCGCTCGCTGAGCTGGTTGTTCGCCGCCCCGGCAACGATGGAGCAGCGCAGCTCCTCCACCGTTGCCGGGGTCAACACGCCCCCCAGTGCACAGGGGGCGAACACCTTGCAGTCAGCGGCGTGAATATGGGCCGGATCGGCCGGGGTAGTGCCGCTGAACTGCATAAGGGCACGTTGTACACGTTCCGGTACAACGTCTGCCACAATGAGCCGTGCCCCGGCTGCATGCAGGTGGCGGCACAGGGCATGCCCGACCTTGCCCAGTCCTTGGACGGCAATGGGAATGCCCTGAAGAGAAGTGACCCCCTGATGCTGCAGCGAGGTCACAATGCCTGTATACACCCCGTAGGCAGTCATTTCGGCGGTGAAGTCATTTTGAGCCCCCAGTGACCCAGTCGTATCCGTCACATGGGTGGTTTCCAATCGGATCTGGTCCATGTCCGCTGCCGTAGTTCCCAGATCAAGGCCTGTAACATAGCGGCCATTCAGCCGTTCCAGGAAGCGTCCCAGTGAGCGGAAGATATGCGCACGTTGAGATAGACTTGGGTTCAAGCTGTTATTGCCAGACGGCTCCACGCCCGATACTTGCTCTGCCGCTGGTACCTCCCAGACCACGGCTTTTCCGCCGCCATACGGCAGGTTGGAAACGGCATTTTTGTAAGTCATGCCTTTGGCCAGCTTGATTGCATCACGAACAGCGTCTTCCTCCGAAGCATACGACCAGCAGCGGCAGCCTCCCAGTGCCGGTCCAAGGACGGTGCTGTGGATGGCAATGACAGCCCGCAGTCCACTGTGCGGATCATGACAAAACACGAGTTCTTCGAGGCCTTCGCGCTCCATTTCCTGCCATAGCAGCATGGCCCTTCCCCCTTATGTCACCTTGTACCCCTCTTGTCGTCTGAGCGTTTGCTCTCCGTTCACTGCTCTTCATTCTATTCACAAAAACCAGGTTTCGCCCCTGGGTCTTCTGTCGGGTTGATAATCGGGACAAACGGTTCTATAATGGCAATTCCAGCGTGGCATTCGACAGGAAAACCCCGAGATTTGCTTTCAACCGTTTAAAAAGCTCGCATAATGTCCAATGATGGAGATATGGAAAAACGTACAGGAAACGGACCGCAGCCAGGATCGTGGGCCCAGCCGTTGTGCATGCCAGGAAAGAGGGATTGTCGTTGCTTAAAATATTGTTGTTTATCTTTTTGATCCAAATCGTGTACGTGTCGGCGTATACGCTTCGGATGATTCTGACACTCAAAGGACAGAAATATATCGCAGCCCTCATCAGCATGGGTGAGATCGTCATTTATGTACTGGGGCTGAATTTGGTCTTGAAGTACCTGACCCAACCGTCTGCATTGATCGTTTATGCCGTAGGCTATGGCCTGGGTGTATTGCTCGGAGCCTGGATTGAAGAAAAGATTGCGCTCGGTTATGTTACGGTTAAAGTGATCTGTAATCAGATGGGCGGGAATGTAGCTAATGCACTGCGAGATAGAGGTTATGGGGTTACGGCCTGGGTAGGCAGTGGACGTGACGGAGATCGTTTGGTCATGGAGATTCTGGCGAAACGGAAAAATCAGAAATTGCTGTACCAGACCATTCTGGAACTGGACCCGAAGGCATTTGTGATCACTGTAGAACCGAAGCAGTTCCATGGCGGATTTTGGACACGCTCCATCAAAAAATAGGATAAGACAGGCATGCCGCGCTGCAGGCCTGTTTTTTTGTGAGCAGTTTCGGTTTCATTGCTTTTCCTTATCCCTGAAGAACTTCCTTAGAAGTTAATTGCGTACGATTGGTGGTTGCCTAGAGTACACTCCATGCAGCATCCATGCAGCACCGACAACGGTTATCACGAACCTAAAATAGGGATTATTGTTGTAATCGCTTCCAGGATGTACATTGTGGACATGTCCTTCATGACATGCACTGGCAGGAATGGACGGACATGCTCATTATAATTCAGGGAGGAATGGTTTGATGAAAAGCAGGATTCGAACATGGTGCAGCGCCGCACTGGCTCTTACATTGGGGCTGACCCTACTGTCTGGCCCAATAAGTGTACAGGCAGCAGGAAACGCAGATTACAATCTTACAGGTTTCTCCCAAGGGAACACGGGCGGGGGTTCCATCAGCGAATCGGATACGTCCAAGTATAAAAAGGTCTATAATGCAGCGGATTTGGCTGCAGCGTTGAAAAAGAACTCCGGTGTCAAAGTCGTCGAGATCATGAACGACCTGAATCTGGGGTGGAACGAAATTCCGAGCACTGCCCAGACATCCCCTTTTGCGAAGCATAATGATGCACTGACTCATCCCGTACTGAAGCAGACGGGCGTAAGCAAGCTGACGATCGATAGCTTCAATGGCCTGACCATTTTCTCCGCTAACGGGGCTAAGATCAAACATGCAGCCATCAGCGTCAAACGCAGTTCGAATGTTATCATTCGTAACCTTGAATTTGACGAGTTATGGGAATGGGATGAAGCAACCAAGGGCGATTATGACAAAAACGACTGGGATTATATCACCCTTGAAGAGAACAGTAATGTATGGATTGACCACTGCACATTCAATAAAGCCTACGACGGGCTTGTGGATTCGAAAAAGGGAACCAGCGGTGTGACCATTTCCTGGTCTCTGTTCAAAGGGGATGACGGCAGCGCGAACAGCTGGGTTACCCAGCAGATCAATGAGCTGGAAGCGAACAAAGCATCCTATCCGATGTACAACTACCTGCGCAGCAGCGCGGTTGGACTCAGCAAAGCCGATATCATTGCCATTTCGTCCCCTCAGAAAAAAGGACATTTGGTCGGCTCAACGAGCTTCGAATCAGCGAATGCCAACCTGTCCATGACTCTGCACCATAATCTGTACAAGGACATTCAGGATCGCATGCCACGCCTGCGTGGAGGGAACGCTCATGCCTACAATATCGTGATGGATGCGACAGGAGCGCGTGCGGCCAAATCCAGAATCACGTCGGCAATGGCTGCTGCGATCTCGTCCAAAGGCTATCATTTTGATATCATCAGCAACGGGGCCATCTCCACAGAGAGCGGGGCGGTGCTGGTGGAGAAATCGGTGATTCAAGACGTACAGTTCCCGGTTCGCAATAATCAGACGGACCCGGCCGATGCCGCGTATACAGGCAAGATTCGGGTGACGGATACGATGTATTCGCTGGATGGAAGCTCATTCCGCGGCAGCAGTGATACTTCAGGCAGTCCGCTCAGCCCGGTACCGGCTGCAGTGAAGAGCTTCTCCTGGAACGGATTTTCGTCCCTTCCTTACAGTTATACCACGGATGATCCGGCGACGCTGAATGCCCGACTGACAGGATCAAGTGGAGCGGGTGCAGGCCAATTAACCTGGTCCAAAGACAACTGGCTGAAGACGAGCTACTAAATAACCTGATGGAACAGGTAATGAGATGAGTGACTGAGCGGTGGTAGGGATGCCAACCCGCTCCACCGCATTTTTTATATACAAAGAGTGCTCCTGCAGCCGCCATGGCCGGGAGCACTCTTTTTAAGCAACAGAAGTCCTTAGTTAAACCAATTCATCATGCTGGGAGGCAGGTGCAGCACTCACAGAATCACGATAAATGATATTGCCCTTCACATGTACACGTCCGAAGCTGCGACTTGGGTTATCAATCTTTTTGAGCATGGATTGAACCGCCGTGCGCGCCATCTGTTCCACATCGACTTCAACCGTAGTTAGTTGGGGGTCGGAGAGGGTGGCATAGATATCGTTATCGAAACCAACCACGGAGCATTGTGCGGGCACCTGTATCCCCAAGGAGGTCAGTTTCTGAACGACTAAATGAGCGACCTGATCGCAGTTGCATACAAAAGCCGTCGGCAGCTGCTCGGGCAGATCGATCTCAATGAACGTACCCCGCTCATCCCTGTCGTTAAGCACAAGATCCTGATTCATCGGCAACCGATGCTCCAGCAATGATTTGTAATATCCAAGGAATCGATCCTGAATACTGCTTGTAGAGTATAGATTCCCGACATAAGCAATACGTCGGTGTCCCTGCTGGACCAGAACGTTGGTCAGCTCGTAAGCAGCGTAAAAGTTATCGGTAACGACAGAATCGATATCCGCGTGCTCGTCGTAGAAATCAAGAAACATTTTGGGAACGTCCATCGATTGCACCAGTTCGATATACTCTTTGCTGATCTGCCCAAGCACAATGAACCCATCCACTTTGCTGTCGCTGTATAGTTTGGGCAGTGTTAGATCCTCTTCGTCCTGACCATTCAGAATGTGCAGAATACCATAGTATCCTTGGTCCTCCAAATGCTTGGTGATGCGCTGGAATACACGTACGTAGAACGATTGGGTAGGACCCGTAAAACGCTCCGGGATAATAACGCCTATATTATGAGTTAAGCCTTCCTTCATCGAGCGGGCTGCGGCATTATACCGATAGCCCATCTGAACGGCAAGCACTTTAATTTTTTCCTTCAATTCGCCACTGACGCCATCTTTATCATTCAATGCTTTCGAGACCGTCACACTGCTAACTCCGAGCTTGTCGGCGATATCCCGCATGGTGATATTGTTCTTCAGCTTTGGTCGCCTCCTTCAAGCCGGTTTACATACAATGTGCTGTCATTATGATTAGCGCTTACTTAAACATAATAACCATCCATATTAGTATACATCGTTACCCACATGGAATAAAGAAATTCTGGCAGGATCTGCGCTAATTTTTCAGCATCTTGCGTTTTATGGTTGAAGGTTGGTCTTCATATTAAAACGATTGTTTTTGCAAAAGTTCCAAATTCCGTTCGATCAGATCACCACGCTGGCTGGCACAATCCAGGGAACGATACGGATCGGCCGGGGTGTTGAAGGTGTAATCGACCAGTTTATCCAGCGTCGTTGTGGCGACATGACAACGGGTATCGCTGGATGCGTAATAAATGAAGACCTTACCCTGTTCATTGACCACCGCACCGTTGCAAAAAATAACATTGGATACATCGCCTACGCGCTCGTCGTCATAAGGTGCAATGAAATGCCCGCCCGGCTTGGCAATGATTCGTGCCGGATCATTCAGATCCGTGGCGAATGTGTACAGTACATAACGCAGACCCGCCGCCGTGTTGCGTACCCCGTGCGCAATGTGAATCCAGCCGCGATCTGTCTTGAGCGGGGCAGGTCCCTGGCCGTTTTTCACTTCGTATACCGTATGATATTTGCGCTCGTCGATAATGGTTTCTTTGTCAATAACCGGATTCAGAATATCATCACACAGACCGAAGGCGATTCCACCGCCGCTGCCAGTGGAGATGAATCCGTCCTGAGGACGGGTGTAAAATGCATATTTGCCATCTACAAACTCCGGGTGCAGAACCACATTCCGCTGTTGTGGTGAGCTTGTCGTAATGTTGGGCAGGCGCTCCCAGCTAACCAGATCTCGTGTGCGCACAAGACCTGCCTGTGCCACCGCGCTGGACGTATCAAATGCCGGAGCTTCGGGGTCTTTGCGCTCAGAGCAATAAATGCCGTAGATCCAGCCATCTTCATGCTGCACCAATCGCATATCATATTGGTTGGTCTCTTCTGCATCGATGTCTTCCCACACTAATGGCTTGCCCGTGAAGCGGAATCCGTCGATGCCGTTGTCGCTCTCAGCCAGAGCAAAGATCGATTTGCGGTCCAATCCCTCGGTTCGGATGACCATCACGTATTTGCCATTGAAGTAGATGGCCCCCGGATTAAGCGTAGCGTTAATACCCAGGCGCTCCATGAAATGGGGGTTGGTCGTTTCATCCAGATCGAATCTCCAGTGGAGCGGCACGTGATGGCGAGTAATCACCGGATAACGATACCGATCATATACACCGTTGTAGAATGTAGGATCAATCTCATTTTGGCGTGTAAGCAGCTGCTCCTGTTGCTCCAGTAACTCCTTGTACTTTGGGTGTATCATCGTTATCCCATCCTCTCGATTAGTTCAATACAAAACCTGCTATTGTGATACGGGCATTTCCATGGTCCTGCAATTTCACTCTGATCCGGAATGCCGTCCCCGTCTACCGACCAGTACCATTCCCCGCCAGCACGGCGATCAATAATATGTTCCTTCGTATATGCCCACAAGCGGTTCACTCTCTCCAGAAACAAATTGTCGCCAGTACGCTGATAGGCGTTATAGAAGCCGACCATCGCCTCTGCCTGCACCCACCATATCCGTTTCTCATCCACATGAGTTCCTTCTTGTTCATTCATAAGAGAGCCGTCGGCCTGTACGGCCACATTGGAGATGTTATAGGCAATATCCGTCACCATCGCGGAATACTCCGGGTGTTGATCCAGCCCCAGCACTCTCAACGTGTCGTCAATTAGCCAGCTGGCTTCAATGTCATGCCCGAAGGATTGCAGATCGATAATGGATTCCCAAGCCTTGTTGAAAAATACCCCGAGAAACTTCGTGTTCTTGTCGTACACCCGTTCATACAAGATGCCGAGCAGGCGTTCTAGTGCCGCTCTTACCTGCTGATCCGGCCATACTCGGTAGAGGGTGGTGTAGGCCTCCAGCACATGGATATGTGTATTCATCGTGTAATCCGCAATCACGCCATTCTCGCTCAGCATTTCATTCGGTTGTTCATTCCAGAAGCGGTCGAATTGTTCCTTATACGCAGGTAATTCTGCATTCAGGCCCTTATCCTCAATCAGAGCAAAAAGCATTTTTGCAAGTTCCAAAGCAGAGGCATCCCCAGTTGCACGGTAGTACTCGCTCAATGAATACACCCCGAAGGATTGCGTATACACATGTTTACTTGTATCGAGTGGTGCTCCTTGGGCATCCACCATCCAATACATGCCGCCGAATTCCGGATCAAGGACATGGTCCGCAAGAAAACGGTAGGCGTGTTCTGCGTGATCGCGCCAGATTTCATTTCCGGTCACCCGATAAGCTGCTGCAAAAGACCACAGCTGTCGTGCCGTGGCGATTCCGCCTTTGGGAGCGAGAGGGTCGACCTGAAGATCATTGGCAACCCAACCATAGAATCCGCCGTGGTTATGGTCCTTGAGGGCAGACCAGAATGGCAAAATATGTCCTTCCCAGTGTTCTTTTATTTCAGTCCGGATGTCACTGCTGTTCGTCATAAGTAAGCGCCCCTTCGAATTACAGGATCAAGTTTAGTTAAGTTATCGGTAACTTTATTTAATAATATTAGATTCGGATATAGACGTTGTCAACGAATCGTTTAAGAAAAACTTTTGTTAAGTAATAAATAATTTAATTGACAGGTAAGCGTTACCATAATAAAATCCATTTTGTAACCTTAACGATAACTTAAATTAACTTAGCAAAGGGGTCGAATCAATTGAAGAAAAACAAAGGCTGGATGCTTCTGCTTACCATGCTGCTCATTACTTCACTACTCGCAGCTTGTTCTTCCGGAGGTGAATCTTCACAGGCAGGGGAGGAAATCAGCACAGATCCTGCGGATATCAAGGGTGAAATTACCGTTTTGACGCAGCGTACGGATATCGTTGATACCGTGTTCAAGGATTACGCAGCAGCATTTAACAAGGAGTATCCGGATGTCAAAGTTAACTTCCAGTCACTGGCGGATTACGAGGGCCAAGTGAAAATCCGGATGAGTACCAAAGACTACGGTGACGTGCTGATGATTCCGACCAGCGTACCTATTGCCGATATCCCGGACTTTTTTGAACCGCTGGGCACGTATGACGAGTTGAAAGACAAGTACACAGGGATTGAAGAACGCATGGTCGATGGCCAGGTATATGGTATCCCAACAGTTATCACGTTCTCTGGAATTATCTATAACAAGCAGGTATTCAAGGATGCCGGCATTACAGAAGTGCCCAAGACGCCTGAGCAGTTCCAGGCAGCACTCCAACTTGTGAAAGACAACACGGATGCGATTCCTCTGTACACCAACTATGCGTCCGGTTGGGCTTTGACGCAGTGGGAATCCGATCTGGCGACAGTTGCAGGCAGTGTGGACTACGTTAACATTGATCAGCCGAACACGGATGAGAACTTTGTGGCCGGCAAGCCGCATTATGAATTGTATAAAGTGCTCTATGATGCAGCCAAGAATGGCCTGATCGAGAAGGATCCAACCACAACCGATTGGGAAAGCTCCAAGGCTGACCTTGCAAATGGCAAAATTGCAACGATGGCGCTGGGATCATGGGCGATTACGCAAATTCAGGGCTTGACGGATACACCGGATAATATCGGATTCTTGCCATTCCCTACAAATGCAAGTGATGTAGTCGTACCGCTCGCCGCAGACTATAACATCGGCATGAACGTGAACAGCGAGAACAAACCTGCCGCGAAAGCATGGATTGACTGGTTCCTCGCGGAATCAAACTATGCGGTTGAGCAGGGCGGAGGCATGAGCGCAGACAAAAATGCGGAGCTGCCACCCATCTTGGATCAATACAAGGACGTTACATTCTCCACATTAACCCCTGCCAAAGAAGGACAGGAAGGCTTGGTTGATAAAATCGACAATGAAGGCGAGATCGGCCTCTGGCAGCCGGACTTCAAGAAACGCATTATCGAAGCAGCCATCGGTAACCGCAGCGAATCGTATGACGATATCATGAAGGACCTGAATGACAAATGGGTGAAAGCGCGGGCAGAACTCACGAAGTAAGCGGTATACAGCAGATGCATCGTTGTCACTGCAATACGTACGTCTGACCACCGTTGACATACAGCGAGGCATCGCACACGGACTGAAGGAAGAAGGGTTTCCCTTTTTCATCAAGGCATTTTGCATCTGATTAACGGATGTGAAATGCCATCTTCAGTAGTGGTTTTATCAGCGTAATTGGGCGGGAGTCTTTCGATATAAAAGCGGCAGAACCGCTTGGAGGTGTGGAGAGCATGAAATACTTAAAGATTTCGAATTGGGGTTATTCAGCGCAGCGCATATTTATCATCTGTGCCTTCTCAATTATTCCGTTGGCACTGCTGTTCACGTTTGCTTATTTACCTGTTATCAACATGTTCAAATACAGCTTCACCGACTGGAACGGATACAGCAAAAGATTCGACTATGTTGGTTTTGAGAACTACACGCGGATATTCAGTGACCCTGAATATTTCAAAGTGTTTATTGTCAGTCTCTACTATTTTGCTGCCACGTTCATACAAATGGGCCTGGCCCTTTACTTTGCAACAATCCTGAGTTTCAAAATTCGAGGCAAAAACTTTTTCAAAGGGATATTGTTCTTTCCCTATCTGCTGAATGGCGTAGCTATCGGATTTATCTTCCTCTTTTTCTTCAAACCGGACGGTACCCTCGATACGCTCATGCAGGCGGTTGGACTTGGGCAGTATACCCAGCTCTGGCTGGGGAATCCGAACATTATTAACGTATCACTCGCAGGCGCATCCGTATGGAGATACATGGGTTTTAACTTCATCATCTTCCTCGGTGCGATCTCTTCCATTCAAAAGGATGTCTATGAAGCTTCGGATATTGACGGGGCCAATCGCTGGCAGCAGTTCCGCCATATCATCCTGCCGAGTATTACACGTATCCTGCAGCTTAACCTGATATTGGCGATTAGCGGCGCAATCAGTGCGTTCGATATTCCATATATTATGACCGACGGCTCCAACGGAAGTGAGACCTTTGTCATCCAGACTGTCCACTTGGCATTTAAGTACGGCAAACTGGGCTTGGCATCGGCAATGGCCGTTGTGCTGCTGTTCATCGTCATTCTCGTTACGCTCGTTCAGCGTGTGACCATGAAAGGGGAGGAATGAACGTGCATCAACTCAAATACACCCTTGCGAGCCTATTCAAATATGCTTCACTCCTTCTTGCAGCGTTCATTGCGCTTGTACCCATCGTTGTGGTGCTGTTTGCATCGCTTAAGACCAACGCCGAATATGCCACGAGCAGTCCGCTTGCCCCACCAGCCAACTGGCTGAACTTTGCAAACTATACCAAGGCTTTTGTGGACGGCAACATGCTGGTCGGTTTCAAGAATACGATTATTATCCTGATCATTTCCATCGTGGGTGCGACTTTAACGGGCTCCATGATCGCTTACGTGCTGGATCGTTTCAAGTTTAAAGGAAAAAAAATCATGGTTGCCGCGTTCCTGCTCGCTACCCTCATCCCGAGTGTTACGACACAGGTCGCCACATTCCAGATTATTAACGCCCTGGACCTGTTCAACACCCGCTGGGCAGCCATTGTGATGTACCTGGGGACAGATATCATTGCCGTGTATATTTTCCTCCAGTTCCTGGGTTCCATCTCCAATGCACTCGATGAATCCGCCATGCTGGATGGGGCCTCCTACTTCACGATCTACTGGAAAATTATTTTGCCCTTGCTGAAACCGGCCATTGTTACGGTCATCATCGTAAAAGGGGTCAACATCTATAACGATTTCTACACACCGTTTCTATACATGCCAAAGACCGATTTGCAGGTCATATCTACTGCCTTGTTCAAATTCAAGGGGCCATTTGGTTCCCAGTGGGAGGTTATCAGCGCAGGCATCATGATCGCCATCATTCCAACGATGATCATCTTCCTGCTGTTACAGAAGTACATCTACAACGGCTTCGCCCAAGGCTCTGTGAAATAAAAAACGTAGGCTATATGAAATTAATATGAAAATTCACAGGAACGGAGAGGGCAGAAAAAACCTGGAGAAACGTAGTGTTCGCCTTTATCACCGAAGGGAGAAATGAAACGATGACAGTAGTTGATGCAAAAAATGTACACATTGTTGGAGATGCTTTGCCCAATATGCCTTGGGAGGATAAACCGGAGGGAACAGAAGGGCCGGTCTGGAGACATTCAGCCAATCCGGTCGTTCCGCGTAACCCGGTCAAGGGAGTTGCCCGCATTTTCAACAGTGCCGTTGTTCCTTATGAAGGGAAGTTCATTGGTGTGTTCCGCGCCGAAACGATTAATGGCCGTCCGCACCTGCATATGGGTTCGAGTGAAGATGGTCTTTCATGGACCATTGAAGAGAAACGCATTTCTTTTGTGGATGAGAATGGTGATCCCTTCATGCCGAACTATGCGTACGATCCGCGTCTGGTGAAGGTAGAAGACACGTATTATATCATTTGGTGTACAGATTTCTACGGTGCAGCGCTGGGCTTGGCCAAAACGGATGATTTCAAAACGTTCGTGCGCCTCGAAAACCCGATGCTGCCGTTCAACCGCAATGGCGTGTTGTTTCCACGCAAAATCAATGATAACTATGTCATGTTGTCCAGACCGAGTGACAGCGGCCACACGCCATTCGGCGACATTTTCCTGAGTGAAAGTCCGGATTTTGTGTACTGGGGCAAGCATCGCCATGTCATGAGCAAAGGCGGTCAGGGCTGGTGGCAATCGGTCAAGATTGGCGGCGGTCCAGCTCCGATTGAAACATCTGAAGGCTGGCTGATGTTCTACCACGGCGTCACTGGAACGTGCAACGGTTTTGTATACAGCATGGGTGCAGTCATTCTGGATCTGGAGGAGCCATCAAAAGTAAAATATCGTTCCTCCAATTTCGTGCTGACGCCTGAGAAGTGGTATGAGGAGCAAGGCTTTGTGGACAATGTCATCTTCCCATGCGCCACACTGCATGATGCGGAGACAGGACGAATCGCCATCTATTATGGAGCTGCAGATACGTATGTTGGCGTGGCGTATACCACCGTGGAAGAGATCGTAAATTACGTCATCGAGACGGACGAAGTCATCGCCGGAGACCGTGAGGAAGGCAAGCTGTAATTGAACATTTCTATAGATTGAAAGGGGTTCTACAAGGCAATGCATATGGAGTACATTAAGGGGTTTACATTTGGCTGGATGAGCGGCAGAGGGGAATTCCGTAAACCGGAAGCCAAAGAGTCTCTACGCCTAATGGCTGAACGAACGGGCAGTTCGCATGTCATCTTTGCGCTGGCGGCACTCCAGGATCACCCGCAAGCGGTAGAAGTGAAGTATCGGGGAGAGCATATGGTCGAGGATGACGAATTGCTGGACATGATTCGTTACGCTCGCACCCTTGGGCTGCGCGTGATTTTGAAACCAACCGTTAATTGCACCGATGGCACGTGGCGTGCACACATTAACTTTTTTGATATCGATGTGCCGTGTGAGCCGAAGTGGACGGACTGGTTCCGCAGTTATACCGCTTATCAGAAGCACTATGCAGCCATTGCGGAGCAGGAGAAATGCGAGATGTTTATTGTTGGCTGCGAGATGGTACAGTCCGAGCGTCGAAGCGCGGAATGGCGCGAGGTGATTGCGGCTGTACGTGAGGTGTACACCGGACTTGTGTCATACAATACGGACAAGTATCAAGAAGGTCATGTGGCATGGTGGGATGCAGTGGATGTGATCTCATCGAGCGGATATTATCCCATCGGAGACTGGGAAGCGCAGCTGGACCGTATTGAACAGGAGATTGCGCCTTACAAGAAACCCTTTTTCTTCGCCGAAGCAGGCTGTCCCAGCCGCAGTGGATCAGCCCAAGTGCCGAATGACTGGGGCCTGGAAGGTGTGGTCAGTGCAGAGGAACAGGAGCGTTTCTACGAGGCCATGTTTAGGCATGCCAGCCAGCGGGAATGGGTGCGAGGATTCGGTCTATGGGACTGGAGTGCGAACCTGTATCAGGAAAAGAATGCCCTGACCGATGATGGTTACGGCGTGTATGGTAAACCGGCAGAGCGTGTTATTCGTCGCTTCTATGAAAGGTTGTCGGTCGAAGTTTAGCCCCACTAGCTATAGGGAAGTTACGAACTGCGACATTGATGATGAAGCAGAGCGAGCAATGACGAAGAAAAAGGCGTACATGTCGATAATCTTGGATTATCCTCATGTGCGTCTTTTTTTGTTTTCCTTAGGGCGAGAGTACTTCGTTTCACGCTTGCGGGCATGTGCGCAGCAACGTATGATGGATAGAACATATCAATGAGCAGGTACGGAAAGACGAATGGAAGGTGTCAATCATGAACAAACATGCACATGGCTGGGTCACGGCTGAAGGGACCCTGAATGAACAGGTTATAACCAGCCGGGAACGGCTCTATAAGGGGATGAACGCCAGGTATGTGGAGCGATTTACGGTCCACAGCGGAGAGAGTTACATTTTCAAACCACTCACGAATCTGGGACAGCATGGGCGTGAACGGTGGGTATCCATGCATGTACTGTCCTTACTGCCTTCCATCTACCCGAGGCTAATAGATTCCTCGGACGAAGCCATTGCTCCGGAACAGAGCTGGCTGATCTACGAGGACCTGGGGCCGCTTGTGCATGATTTGCAGGAAGATACAATGCTGTCCGCAGCTGTACATATGGCGGAATGGCACACGCTCTGGGCACCCCAATGGGACGAGCTGCCGCGTGTAGGCCAGAAGCCGTCCATTGGGAACATGCTGCAGGAACTCTGGGATGCCCAGGAATCAACGGATGAATTGCTGTCCAAGCTGGGAATGACGCTCTCTGCACCTGCTTGGGACGAGATCAGGGCGCTTATTCAAACAGCTGACAAAGAACTTCCGCTTGTCCTGTGTCACGGGGATCTGCATCCCGGTAATATGGCCGATGTGAATGGCAGACTTGTCATTATCGATTGGGAACATGCCCATCTGAATACGCCCCTCTGGGATGTATATCATCTGGTGGATCTGTCTCATCCGCTGTTTCCGAGACAAGTTACACCACAGCTTCGGGAGCGGATCATTCAGACGTATCTGAACGAGCTGGAGCAGCGCGGGCGGCAGGCCGAGGGAATTTCTTTTCGAAGATGGTATGCCGCGTATGCCGTTGTATTCTCGCTCTGGATGCTGCGCTTGATTGATTCGGATCTGCAGAAGGCAGACTGCGTATGGCCGGAGGAGCAGCTGCGCAATCAATGGAATGAGACGGCAACCACGCTGGAACAGTGCATGAACCAGCTATTTACTGAATAGACATGAGGGGGCAGAACATGCGTAAAGTAGGACTCGTTATGCGCAAAATTCAATTCACCGAGGCGCAGGGACCACGCGTATTCGCTGATCGGCTGAAGCAGATCGGTCTGGAGCTTGGGGTAGATATTGTGTTTATATCGCCGGAGCGCCATGTGAGCGGGTATGACTGGCTGCCCGGTTATGAACACGAGAAGGGAGATCTGGTAAACTACGATATCGTGCTTGACCAGATTTATAGCCAAAATATAGAGCATGTCATCTACACGGTATCCGGGTTTACGTTTTTGAAAATGTTTTTGCCCAAAAGTGTACTGTTTCCGCACAGCTTCCCTGACCCGGCATTGACGGGGTATGAGATGATGAAGCCATTCTATAGCATGGTGGATAAAGCCATTGTGCAGACAGAGTTTTTGAAAACGGAACTCGGACGCAACTTCGGCGTACATGACGTGAGCGTCATTCCGATCGGCTTCAATGAGGAACTGGCACACCGCCATTATGACCCAAGTCAGGTCGTGCACAACCGCGTGCTCTGGATCGGCCGGGATGAAGCGAATCGTCGCCCGGATCTGGTGCTGGAATATGCCCGGCAGAACCCGGACAAGGAAGTGTACATGGTATTTGGCGGACGGCGTTATGAGGAGAGCATGAAGAAGTATGACATTCCGGATAATGTGAAACTTCAGTTTGCATTGACCCAGGATGAGGTCTTTACTCTGATGAACTCTGCCAAGGTATATTGGAGCTGCTCTGCGTTTGATACGTTTGCGATGCCCCTGACGGAAGCGATGGCTATGGGCAAAATGATCGTGAAGCCTGAGCATGCGTGCTACGGCCATATTCGTTCTACACATGCCTTTGCAGGCAATGAGGATAACTGGTTTGAGCTGGTGAATATGGCAGCTGCTGCACCGCGCAATGTATCGGAGGATAACCGTGAGTATGCGTTTGGAGCCTTTTCGCGCACAATTATGAAGGAAGGGTACCGGACGTTTTTTGCAGATTGGTTGAAATAAGCTGATGAGTAGCAAACTCCAACTGTGAGGAGAGGATTTTGTGGATATCGTTATTCTTTGGACGCTTGGCATGTGGGCAGTACAGCTGTTAATGGAATGGCTTGTGTACCGGATCCAGGGCCGCCGAATGACATGGGTTCAGTCCATCCTGCCTTGTGTGACTTTGCTCGGAGGGGCTATTGTAATTATGATCAGCATCGAAATTGGTGAATGGAACGGTATCGGGTATGCACTGCTTGGTGCAGCTCTGGGTACATCGGGCTTATTGACGTTGATCACGGTTGCCATTACTGCTCTGGTGCTGCAGCGTCGGGGAAGGAAATGATCGGGTTTTTGGGGGAAGGAGCCACGGACTTGATGCACTAACTGAAAGGATAACAAGATGAACAGCCTAATCATAAAACACTGGTCCGCCGAACAACGCGAGCTGCCCGGAATGAATTGCATTGCTTTTGCAAATGGAGACATCATCATCTTAAATATCAGCAAATATTACAACCCTAACAACAATGAGCGCACAATCTCCTGTACTCCCCTGTGTGATACAACCATCGAGAGCATTGATAAATATAACGATGATTATTGGACTGAAGTTGATGCTTGGACAAGTATGGACTATCAGGGTGGGAAAATCTATGGCGGGGATGGCCAAATGGGGAATGAAGGCTTCATTGCCTGCACAGACGCAAACGACAGTTTGGTCTGGGGTATTTTTTTGGATGAGACCAATCCCATAAAAAAATTAAGTGTTAAAGGGAAAACGCTGATTGCTATCAATGAACATGGAGACATGAGTATTGAAATAAATTTGGATACCCTGGTAGATATTAAGATGACATATCTTAGGTAATAACTGCAGCCATTTGAGGTGACGTCTGCAAAAAGGACGAAAATGATAGGCGCATGACATGGTTGCAGAGATGCAATCGTCTGTGATATATTGGCATTAATTATGACAAGGGAGGTGAAGACAGGTGAATCACGAGATGCTTAACAACCGTATTAGCCAGCTGCCGATTGCTATGGCTGGCATTGTTCACACTTTTCGCGACAACGGGAGAAGTCTGTCCAATTTTGAATATACGGAAGTTAACCATTGCGAGAAGATGCCTGCCTTGACCTCATTCGGACGATAAGCGATTAAGCTTGAATTCTGAAGGGCCGCGGAGCTAACCTCTGCGGCTCTTTTTGTGTTGCGGTCAGGATCTTCCATACCATAGGAGGAACCTTATTATGATGATCATTAGCGCGCAGCAACTGACTCAATACCACGGAGCACATCTGGTGCTGGACGGCATTACTTTTGAAATTATGGAGGGGGACAAAGTCGCCCTTATCGGCCGCAACGGAAGCGGCAAAACGACACTGATGCGCCTGATGGCCCGGCTGAATCAGCCGGACGAAGGGCAATTGATGATCAAAAAAGATACACGGATCGGCTATGTAGCCCAGGTACCAGAAGGACTGGATGATTATACGGTACTGGATGTGCTGGCTCTGGGATTCAAATCGCTTATGGAGTGCCGCAGCCGCATGAAGGAAATGGAGCAGCAGATGTCTGACCCGGACTATGCAGCAGATCCAGACCAATTGGAACGCTTGTTGAAACGATATGCCGCACTGCAGGAACAGTTTGAACGTGAGGGAGGATATGAGATGGACGCACGGATTGATCAGGTGGCGGACGGACTGGATATTGTCAAAGCACACTATGGCTGGAGGTTCGGTTCCCTCTCCGGAGGAGAGCAGACCCGCGTCGTACTTGCTTCACAGCTGATCGTCCGCCCTGATCTGCTGCTGCTGGATGAGCCGACCAATCACCTTGATCTGGAGCGGGTGGAATGGCTGGAAGGCTATCTTCGGGAGTACACAGGCACGATCATGCTGATCTCCCATGACCGTTATTTTCTGGACCGGGTGGTGACCCGAACACTGGAGCTGGAAGATGGCGAAGCGCAAACGTCAGCAGGTGGTTATACGGAATACATGAAGGTGAAGGAACAACGGCTGCTGCAGCAATTTGAGGAGTTCAAGGAACAGCAGAAGGTCATGAAGAAAATGAAGGAAACGATCCGTCAGTTGGAGGAATGGGGACGCATTGGCGGGAACGAGAAGTTCTTCCGGCGGGCCGCTTCGATGCGGAAGGCACTGGAGCGGATGGAGCAGGTGAAGCGGCCTGTGCTGGAGCGGCGCAATGCAGATTTCGATGTGCGGCCTACAGACCGCACGGGCAGCCGCGTGGCGGTAATTGAACAGGTGGAGAAGGCTTACGGAGAACGACCGATCCTGCGCGGCGTTTCAGCGCTGCTGGAGTTCGGAGACAAGGTTGCCCTGATTGGCCGTAATGGCTCAGGCAAGACCACATTGTTCAAGCTGCTGCTGGGAGAAGAGCAGGCTACTTCCGGTCAGCTTGAATGGGGAGCAAGGGTGGATGTTGGCTATCTGGCACAGCAGGAGGAGCCTTCCAATCCGAAGCTGAGCGTGCTTGAACATTTCCGCCTGGAGGCAGGTGTGGAAGAAGGCGAAGCACGTGGCATTCTGGCAAGGTATCTGTTCTATGGGGCAGATGTATTCCGCTCGGTTGGGCAGTTATCTGGCGGGGAATGGACCCGTCTACGGTTATCCCTGCTGGTGCATCGCAAGCCGAACGTACTGCTGCTGGATGAACCAACCAACCACCTGGACATTGCTTCAAGAGAAGCACTGGAAGAGTCCTTGGTTGACTTTGAAGGCACGGTGCTTGCCATCTCTCATGATCGCTACTTCGTGAACCGTATGGCTTCACGTGTCTGGGAGCTGGAGAATGGTGAGATGACCACCTATCTCGGGGATTATGAAGCCTATCGGGAGAAAAAGCTTGAACTACAAATCCGAGTAGGTGAAGCGGCCCAGCATGCCGTTCCGATTCCGGCTCTTCCTCGTGAGCGTGCAGGATCTAAGGAACAACGTAATTCTCGCCAAGGAGAGAACGGAGCGGGGAAACGACAGTCTGCCGAGCAGTTCGAACAGAAGCTGGCTCGTCTGGAGGCACAGATTCAGAAGCTCGACCACCAGCTTGAATTGCAGGCTAGCTCTGCTGAGCTGGAACAGCTGTGGAATGAGCGTGAGCAGCTGTCGGGTGAATATAATGAGTTATTGGCCCAATGGGCTGAATTATGATCGTGCGTCAAGGCAAGGACGAACATGAAAGGTCGGAGAATGGTCTCCGGCCTTTTTGTTTTCTGAATGGTGAATACAGTCATCCTACACTGCAATTGGCTTCAAAAGGTGCATTGGGAATGTCCTTATTTACATGTCATAGGGAATAGTGTAACTTTTTCCCTTCTCATGCGTTAAATACGTTTGTATGATTTTGAAGCGGCTCAACTTAGAGCTACACAAAAGGGAGGTTATCGTTATCTATTACGCATTGACTTATCGAAGCTGGTCGGACGATCGGCAGGCTGAGACCGGGCAGCTGGAGTACGTATCTGTTACCCGGGATGAACTGTTTATGCGCAAACTGGTGGATGCAACCCTGATGAAAAACAAACTGTGGGCCCACCTGTCCAACGAGTGTGAGGATCTGCGGGATCATTCCATCTATGTGACTGCGTACGACAGCCAGATGCCAGCAGATTACGGTACAGCGATTGCGGACGCTGCACTGGCCATGTGCAAAGTCTCCTCGATGTACAGCGCAGAGTACATGCTGTGGAATGGAAAGGCATTTCAGGAGTTGGAACTCGCAGACTCGTCCTCGTACACGATGGAACTCGCCGAGCGGCTGCTGGACCATTATATGGTTCGTAACGGAACGACGTATGAATTCGTGTATTCGGTGCTGGATGCGGATCGCCGGAAAGTGTTGTTTTTTATGAAGGAGGTAGACCTGTAATGACAGAAGAAGAGCGGTACCATTCATCGAAACCCGGGTCAAAGGCAAAGCTGGTTGCCTTTTCCCTGATGCTGGCTGTACCCGCGGTATTGTCGGGCTGCGGCAGCAATGACGAGTGCGACCCGGATTATGACACCGGATGTGAGTATGATTCCAGCAGTGGGCATTATTATTATGGCGGTTCATACGGTGGCAGCAGCAGTAGTAGTAAGAACAGCTCCTATAGTAGCTCGAAGTCCAAATCGAGCGGATTTGGCAGCTTCTTCCGCAGTTCGGGGGGCTAATGGATATGAGGCATATCCACTCATTGCCATATGGACACGAAGAGGTGTTTGCGGGCGAAGCAGGGCAGCATGTTCCATATCACCGGATGTATGGCAAGCAATATTGTGTACCCTCACTAACCCTGTATACGCCTCAAGAAATGAAGGAATTGCAGCATGCCGCTGCACAGGTTGATGGAATATACTGCAAAGTCATGCGGTTTATCCAGCAATACATGCCGGATAGCTTTCTGGAGCAGCAGCTGGGTATTCATCCAGGGCTCGTTGCGACAGCAAGGATGGAGACAGTGACGGGTGGTATTACGCGTCAGGACTGGATCATCGGTGAGGCGGGGTTCAAGTGTATCGAAAACAATACCGACACGCCTACGGGCATACCTGAAGCTGCAGTGCTGGAGCGCATGATGGTGGGCATGGCCGAACGTGATGACTTCAGGGCACCATCAGCAGACATGGATGCCTGCATCCGGGAATGCTTCCGCAGGTGGCTAGAGTCTTATGCCGAGCAAGGGCTGCGAGGACCAGTGACATTTACTTCATTTGGTGAGCATGTGGAGGATCGGACCAATACGGAATATCTGATGAGACGCTGCCAAGAGGCTGGATATGAGGTGCGTTATGCTCCTCTGGAGGAACTTGAGATTGTTCCCGGAGAGGCACTGTATCATGATGGACACGAGATTCAGCTGCTGTATCGTCTGTATCCGCTGGAGTATCTCGTTGATGATCGGGATGAGACAACAGGTGTGGACATCGGTGCAGCACTGCTTGCACTGGTACAGGAAGGCCGGCTTGGGCTGATGAACCCCGTACAGCATGTCCTGATGCAGAGCAAAGGCTTCATGGCTGCGATCTGGTCACTGTATGAGCGCAATGAACAGACACCGGAGTACTGCGGTTTTCGGTTGTTTACGGATGCGGAGCTTGAGTCCATTTCGCGGTATCTGTTGCCCACTTATTTCGAAGCAGGACCTTTTGAACTGGAGTCCACTCCTTATGTCGAGAAAAGCTATTGGGGCCGTGAGGGCCGAGGCACACTGCTGCTGGGTGAAGGAACGGAGAGTAACGCACCAGAAGCAGGACAGGACGAAGATGAAGAAATCGCTGCGTATTATAACAACCAACCGAAGATTTATCAGCAGCTGGTTCCGATGGAACAGGCAAGCATCGTGACAGAAGACGGGGAATATAGCGGCTATCTGCTGACAGGCGTGTTTGTCATAGGGGGGCGTTTCGCCGGTGTACTGCCCCGGATAGGGGAGAAAGTAACCGGAGATATGGCCTATTATTGTGCGGCTGCGGTCAATAAACGTACTGGATGATGAGGAGGAGTAGGAATGGATAACTTGGGATTGAACCTGCTGAATGTGGCGGTGGGTATCGGCATTCTGCTGGTGGTATTGGTATGTGGGTATTTTGCTTTTAGCAAACTGACCCGCTATAACGATAGTGAGGAAATTGCCAAAGGCAACGAAGCGGCGGGCATGTACATGGGCAGCAAGCTGCTGGGACTGTGCATCATTGTTGGTATGGTGTCTTTCTCCACGCACTCATGGCTTGATATGCTGCTCTGGTCTGCATTAGGGATCATAATTTTGTGTCTGGTCTATATTATATTTGATTTCCTGACGCCGAAAATGCGTGTATGCGATGAAATCGCAAGAGGCAATCTGGCGGTAGCACAGCTGCTGCGTTCCATCATCATCGGCGTTTCCATCGTCATCGGTACGTTTTTGATGTAAAATGTACCCTAGCGATACATGATAATTTAGAGGGAATATAATAATTACACAGGTATGAAGAGGACAGAAAAAATCTGGAGAAGCGAAGCGTTCGCCTTTATCATCGGATTTTCACCTTTTCAGAAGGTATAAAAAAATCTGAGGATAACAGCGATCGTAAGATTGTTCTGTACTTGGAGTGCAAGTGTGTATTTCTTATATGTTCGTTCTAAATGAATATTAAACGGAAGAAGGAGCGCGGCATCATGAGAAAAGTCATCATTGATACAGATACAGCAGGAGACGATACAATTGCGATCCTGACGGCTCTGCACCACTTCCAAGTGGAAGGCATCACCATTACGGGCGGTAACGTCCAGTTTGACCAAGAGGTTGAAAATGCCCTGTACACCGTGCAGGTGGCTGGACATGGCGGCAAGGTGCCTGTATACAAAGGGTGCGAACGTCCGCTGATGGCCTACGGGCAGGTGCAGCACCGCACAGTGGAAGATGTGCATGGCGACGACGGCATGGGCGGCGCGCATTTCCCCAAGGCAGATCAGCGTCCCGAAAGCGGCCACGCGGTTGATTTTATCATTGAGAAAGTGCATGCCAATCCGGGAGAGATCTCTCTTCTGGCGATTGCACCCCTGACCAACATTGCGATGGCGATTCAAAAGGACCCGACAATTATTCCAGAGATTGCTCATCTCTACATCATGGGCGGTACGAATAATGCACTGGGCAATATTACGCCAGCGGCGGAATACAACTTCTACGTTGACCCTGAAGCTGCCAAAATTGTACTGCATGCTGGTATTCCAACCACGATGGTCGGCTGGGAGATGTGTACCCAATATTCCGTTATGGATGATGATGACCATGCAGAAATTGCAGCGCTCGGAACATCCGGAGCCGATTTCTTCACAGCGATCAACAAAGTGGTTATGCAGTTCAACAAGTCAGTACATAAGCTGAATGGCACCACACACCCGGATACACTGCTGATGGCGGTAGCAGCAGACGAATCGCTGATGACGAAGTCCGGTCAATATTACGTGGATGTGGAAGCCGCAGGAGAACTCACGCGTGGATACAGCGTAGTGGACATCAACGGACGTTTCGGCAAAGAACCTAACGTGCGCGTATGTGAAGCCATCGGTCGGCCGAAGTTTAAATCCATGCTGCTGGATGTTTTGTCAGCTATTCAATGAACCAAGGAATGATCTAAACACGGCAAGCCCACCTGGGTCCGTAAGGACCTGGTGGGCTTTTCTTGATACATTTCGTTAGCCTTGCTGCAGCAAAAATGAACGGATTCCGGTGGTGACCAGGTCGTGGTCCTCTTCATCAGGCAGACCCGATACCGTAATTGTTCCGATCTGTCCCTGACCTTCCACAATCAATGGAAAGGCACCACCAGCCAGTACAAAGTCAGAGGAAGGCAGGCTAAAATCCTGCTGAAGCGCTTTATTCTCGCTGCGCAGACGAAGAGCGGTATGCCATGAACTGGAGGAGAAGTGGTTTACCACGTTGTTTTTACGCCGGATCCAATCTTCATTGTCCGGATGAGTGCCTTCCATGGCATGCAGGAAAAGGCGGTGCCCACGGAGGGTAATGTCGATGGTTACGGCCTGTGAACGGCTTTTTGCCTCCTCGATCAGTTGGAGCCCAAGCTGTAGGGCCAGTTCAGAGTCAAATGTACGAAATACCAAGTCCTTTTCTTCCTGCTGCATTTCCTTTAATCTCTCTGTCATCGTCAGGTTCAATCTAAGGCAGCCCCTTTACATGTGTAGTTTATGTCTACATTCGACGTAGGGTAGGGTGGTCCCTTCCGGATGCAGGCTGGGTTATCGTTTGGCTCTAAATCTGCCTTTCAAAGGAGCCCATTTGGAGACATGACTTTGGCTGTGGTAAAGTGAAGGGAACGAAACTTTGGACATTCCACAGGTTTACATAGGATAGGGCAAAATGAGTTGGGTTGGAGGAGAGATAATATGCTGTTTTATTTTATAGCACTGCTGGTTACGCTGGTGGATCAGGGTACCAAGCTGGCCGTGAGAATGTATATGGAAGTCGGCGACATGATGAGACTCGGTGACTCCGGCATGCAGCTGCAGCATTATGAGAATAGCGGGATGGCGGGAAGCATGTTCCAGGGAAATGCGCGTCTGTTTGGCGTTGTCGCCATTCTGTTTATTGCCGGCATTCTGTATTATCGGAGAAAAGGTGAAATTCGTGGTTTCTGGATGCAGGCAGGAGCAGGCTTCATGGTCGGTGGAGCCTTGGGAAATGCAATCGACCGTTTTGTATTTGCAAAAGTAACGGATTTTCTAGTATTTCCATCTGGCCGAGGGATCCTCAACCTGGCTGATGTAGCGATTAACATTGGGGTGATACTCTTGGTGATCGGAATGTTAATCCGTGCATGGAAGAGCTACCGGGCCAAGCGATCGCGCAATGCCTTGCCCAAAATTGAACGTTGGTAATACGATAATAATCAAGTGCTGCAATCACACAAAATGGAAAAAAGAAGGACATTGGATAGTTACCGATGCCCTTCTTTTTGTTATACAGCCATATAATCTGGAAAATACATCCATGATTCATTTTAACCGAAACCGTTTTAGAAATAGAAAAGGGTTGAATAACGCCATTCTGTAAGGTGGATAAGGTGAAAGGATTAACCATATGGTTATTTCACCAGTTTAATGGGTAAAGTTTTACGTATATAACGCTGAGGGAGGTACAACATGAGAACATCGCTTACCAAGGCACTCGGGACAATGCTGCTGTGTGGAATAATGGCTGTGCTCCTATCCTCTTGTACAAGTGGGGAGAGCGCAAACGGCAAAGTGCAGGTCGAATTTTTCCAGAACAAACCCGAAGCCAAAGCAACTTTTGACGAACTGATCAAAACTTTCAATGCGGAGCATTCCGATATACAGGTCACTCAGGTGAATCCGCCAGATGCGGAGACCGTGTTGAAGACCCGCGTCGTGAAGAACGATGTGCCTGACATTATGGCCATGGGTGCAACCGATACATATTCGATTTTGGCCCAAAGTGAAATTTTCGCCGATCTGACGGATAGCTCCCTGACCAAGACGATTGATCCGAATTACATACAAATGCTGAAGGATGTCACGGGTATGGAGGAAGTGACCGGTATTCCTTACGCAACTAATGCAAACGGCATCATGTACAACAAAACGTTGTTTAAGGAAATGGGCCTGGACGTTCCCAAGACATGGGACGAGCTGATTGCTACCGCCCAAAAGATCAAGGATGCAGGCAAGATTCCGTTTTACTTCACCTATAAGGATGACTGGCAGACCAATCTCCCGTTCAATGCGCTTGGACCCAACCTGGTCGGTATTGATTTCTATCTCGAGCGTCGCGAGAACAAGGTGACCTTCAAGGAGAAATACCTCGAGGTGGCGGAAAAGCAGCTTGAACTGATGAATTACGGACATGGCGACAACTTCGGTAAGGCCTATTCCGACGGTAACCGTGCTTTTGCCAACGGTGAAGCATTCATGTATATCCAGGGAACCTGGGCGATCTCCGAGATTCGCAAAGCCAACCCGAATGTGGATATCGGCTTCTTCCCGTTCCCGACTGGAAATGATCCAAGCGAGATCAAGCTGGTGAACGGTATCGACTCCCTGTTTACGATCGCGGCGGATACGCCAAACCGGGAACAGGCTGAGACGTTTATCGCATTCCTGCTGGAACCCGAAAACATCGGAAAATACATTGAAGAGCAAACGTTATTTGCCGCAGTCGAAGGTGTGGAGCAGGACGACCCTGCGGTACAGGAGCTGACGCCTTATATCGAGCAGGGCAAGGTTATTGATTTTGCCGATCACTACATTCCGGCTGCGGTGCAGCTGAATTCCATCGTACAGTCCTTTTTGCAGAACAAAGACATCGACAACTATCTGGATACACTCGACAAAGAATGGGACAAGGTAGCGAACCGGCGTTAAGCCTTGTCCAAAGGAGGATGGAGTATGAACAAACGTATGGCACCCTATTACTGGATGACGGTTCCGGCGGTGGTATTGTTCTTCGTGTTTATGACGCTGCCGGCTCTCCAGGGGATATATTATTCCTTTACGAACTACAACGGATTTGGGAAAAGCTATGATTTCGTTGGTTTCAAAAACTATTTCAACCTGTTTCAGGACGACAATGTGGGCAATGCTTACTGGTTTACGTTCAAGTTTGCCATCGTGGTAACCATTCTGACCAATATTCTAAGCCTGCTCATCGCACTTGGGCTGAATGCCAAGATCAAGTTCCGCAACTTTTTCCGCGGCATTTACTTCCTTCCGAACATCCTGAGTGTATTAATCGTGGGTTACATATTTAACTACCTGTTCTCCAACGTGTTTCCAATCTGGGGACAGAACCTGGGGATTAATGCCCTATCGACAAACATTCTGGGTAGCGAAAGCCTGGCATGGATCGGGATCGTTATCGTGGCCGTATGGCAATCGGTAGCACTTAATACGATTCTGTATCTGGCCGGACTGCAAACGATACCAACAACGCTGTACGAGGCATCCAACCTCGACGGTGCAGGCAAATGGCGAGAATTCTGGAGTATTACCTTCCCGCTCATTGCCCCATTTTTCACGATCAATATGGTACTGGCCATGAAAAATTCCCTGATGGTCTTCGATCAGATCGTTGCCTTGACCAACGGTGGACCCGGCCGAGCAACACAGTCCATTTCTCACCTGATCTACACAGGTGGATTTGAAGGCGGCGAATATGCATATCAATCTGCGAACTCGGTTATTTACTTCATCGTTATTGCGGTGATTTCGATTCTGCAAATCCGGTTCCTGCAAAGAAGGGAGATGGATCTGTAATGAGAAGCCGTACACGTACCAACTGGCTGGTGATGCTGCTCGTTATTCTGGGCACATTATTCATACTATTTCCGCTCTATATGACGGTGACGATTGCGTTGAAAAATCCGGAGCAAATGGCTCAGTCGGTATTTGCCTTCCCGACCCAATTGCACTGGGAGAACTTCGCAAGTGCCATCGACATGACGAACTTCTTCCAATCGTTCCGTAACAGTGCTGTCGTTACTGCATCTACCGTCATTTTGACGCTCCTTAGTAACTCCATGGTGGCTTACGCTATCGCACGCAATATGGAGAAACGCAAGTTTTTCAAAGGGCTGTACTATTACTTCGTCAGTGCGATGTTCATTCCGTTTCCGATCATCATGCTGCCGATTGTCAAACTGACATCTTCACTGGAGATGACGAACCTGCTTGGCTTGACCTTATTACATACGGTGTATGGACTCGCCTTTAACGTCTTCGTGTATGTTGGATATATCCGGTCCATTCCGGTGGCACTTGAGGAGGCAGCTTTTGTGGATGGAGCAACAACCTGGGGCACATTCTGGAAAATCATTTTCCCGCTCATGGCACCAATCAGTGCTACAGTTGGTATTCTGACTTGTCTGTCCACCTACAATGACTTCCTGCTGCCACTCATCATTATCAGTGATCCGGCACAGTACACACTGCCGCTGGTGCAATACGTCTTCCAGGGTCAGTTCAATACCGACTTCAACCTGGCGTTTGCATCCTACCTGCTGGCCTTGCTGCCGATGATTATCATCTATCTGTTTGCTCAGAAGTGGATCATTAACGGGGTAACCCAAGGTTCTGTAAAATAAAGGGATGTGAATATAGAGGGGCGGACCTAAGAGTCCTCCTCTCTTTTTTTATTCCAAGGACGCATCCTGAACGTTTCGAACGGATTGATTAACCCGGGAAACTGTGCTATTTTTTATTCGTTAGTTTAATCGTTAAACAAAGAAGGCGAGTGTCGTGTTTTGCAAGCGCTTTAATTAAATAAGTGAATGAAACCAGCATCGGTGTACTCAATCTCAAGAGCAAGGGAGTAGGATGGTGGTTTTTTTTACATGCAGAAAGGAGAATGGACGGAATTGCAGAGGAAAACAGGGCGTTATAACTCGCTCCGCAATCAGATCTTCGTCGGTTTCGTCATGGTGATGCTCATTGTTCTGCTGCTCGCAGGTGTAACAGCCTATGACCGGGTGGCTGCATTGCTGAAGAGCAATGCCGAGAAACATATCCATCAGACCGCAGTGCAGGCCAGTGGTCGGTTGGATGCGCTCATTGCACAGGTGAACTCCCTGACGGCCCAGGTCGCGGATGATTCGTATGTGCAGCGTCTGCTCAGTGACGAGAAGCATGGTAAACCGGCCACCTTTAATCAACGTCAGGCACTGCTTCAGATTGCAGGCAGCTATCAATCTTTTATTAACGGGGCGCAAAGTATGGAGATCTACACAACCGGATACAACCGTATATTCCCGATGGATGACCGATCCCTGGATCTCCGAGTGGAGCGCAGCTGGATTACCCAAGCGGATGAAGGCAAAGGCAGATTGGTGTGGGCGGGCTCTGACCCTGAAGACCCGGGTGTACTTCTCGCCATTCGTCGAATCAACCTGCTGGAGCATTCTTTTGAACATGGTGGCTATGTTGTGGTGCGGATGCAGCGCAGTTTTTTTCAACTGAATGACTCGAATGAGGCTGAGGGTTTGCAGGATTCCATCCTGCTGCTGGACGGCGATGGTGAAGTGGTGACTTCCAATCTGCAGATTAACCTTGATCCCAAGGCCATTTTGGACAGTGGATCCGTCGTTCAGAATGGAGAGGAATCCTATATCGTTGTCCGCCATAAGTCCGAGCTGACGGGATGGACACTTGCTGTGCTGACACCGCTAGGAGAAACAACCGAAGGGGTATCGATCCTCAGAACAGCGCTGCTCGTTTCGGGAATTATTGGTGTGGGGCTGTTTCTTGTGATGTCCTTTTTCCTGTCCACCATGATCACACGTCCGTTGATTCGGCTGATGCGGGCCATGCGCGGGGCACAGCCCGGAGCGATGAGACCGAATCTGATGGTCAGTTCCACCATGGAGATCAATGAGCTGAATGATGTGTATAACCAGATGGTGTACAGGCAGAACGAATTGACACGTGTGGTGCATGAGAAGGAAGTCATGCAGTCCCGGGCCGAGCTGAAGGCGCTGCAATCCCAGATTAATCCGCATTTTCTGTTTAATACTCTGGAGGCATTCTATTGGTCTTTGGAGGAAAAAGGAGAAGAGGAGCTGGCACTTAGAGTTATTGCCATGTCCCGGTTATTTCGCTACATCATCCCGGGTCCTCATCAGGATGAATGGGTTACGATCACGGACGAACTGGAGCATGCGGAGCGGTATTTAAACATTATGCAGATGCGGCTGGGCGAGAGAATGCAGTGGGAGATCAGGCTGAGCGAGGAACTGCGCAGCGTGCCTATCCCCAAGCTGCTGATCCAGCCATTGGTGGAAAACGCGATACTGCACGGGATTGAAAATACGTTAAAACCGGGAAAGGTGGAGATTCGTGTTGAACCTTCCTCGGTAGAAGGTCGTGTACGCGTCAAGGTCCAAGATAATGGGCCGGGCATGGATGAGGAACGTCTGCTATCCATTGTTCAAGCTTTGGACGGCGGGCCTGCTGCATCCACGAAGGGAACGGGAGTGGGGCTGATCAATGTGCATCGCCGGCTGAAAGTCTACTTTGGCAGCCAACTGGGCGATGCAGCCAAACTTGTGGTGGAGAGCGAAATAGGGAGAGGCACCATCATATGTTTTGAAATTCCGAGGGAAATGGGGGCTGCACATGATTCATGAGAAAACCATTCTGATTGTGGATGACGAGCCGCGTACAAGAGAAGGCATACGCAAAACACTTGAGGCCTGGTCTACTGGGCGAAACCGGATTCAGACGGCCGCAAGCGGTGTTGAAGCCAGGGACTGGCTCGCCAGCCAGCCTGCAGATCTGCTGATCACCGATGTTCGTATGCCGGAGTTCTCGGGCTTGTCGCTGGTGGAGGCCATTCAGCATTTTCCCAGCAAGCCGGCTGTCCTGATTATGTCGGGGTATGCGGACTTTGATTATGTCCACCAGGCGATCAAGCTCGGTGTGGTCGATTATCTGCTCAAGCCGATTGACAAAGAGCAGCTGCTGCAAACGGTACAGAAGGCACTGCACGTCCATGAACAGCAGCGGCGCATCCAAACGATACAGGAGATGGTTGATCCGAAGCTGTTCGAGGTCAAGGAGCGAAGAGAACAGCAGGGCAATACCCCGATTGGCGAAGCTTTGGCATACATTGAGGCACATCTGGGTGAACCGATGACCATGCGTGAGCTTGCCGATTCGCTGCATCTGAACTCCAGTTATTTCAGCGTGCTGTTCAAGGAGCAGGTCGGGCTGAATTTCAGTGAGTATCTTATGCGTAAACGGGTACAGCGGGCCAAGGAATTGCTGGTGCAGACAACGATGCCCATCTCGGAGATCGCGGAGAGCGTTGGCTACCAGACCGATAAATATTTTATCAAAGTCTTCAAAAGCCTGGAGGGGCTCAGTCCAAGCAAATACCGTCATGCCGTAAATGAAAAGAGTTAACAAGTTCACCTTAAAATAGTGGAGTTTTACCAAATCGTCCTGACCTTATAGCGTGGTTATGCCCGTGCTACAATTTCAATAAAGCGGTTACATTAACCGAAAAACCACTATTGGGGGCTGGAATTATGAGCAAAAAAACGCTGGCAATGCTTCTGTCATGGA
This sequence comes from Paenibacillus sp. FSL K6-2862, assembly GCF_038005125.1. Lineage (NCBI taxonomy): Bacteria > Bacillati > Bacillota > Bacilli > Caryophanales > Paenibacillaceae > Paenibacillus > Paenibacillus sp. FSL K6-2862. The sequence goes on along the minus strand of NZ_JBBOSN010000001.1, from coordinate 6,307,042 downwards.
CGCTGGTTCTCGCTGTCATATTGTCGGGGTGCAGCAGCGCGGGTTCCGGTGGAGGCAGCGAATCCGGCAGTAATGGCAGTGGAGAGGGCGGTACCACAGACGGAAAGGTCACGCTGAAATTTATGCATCTCTGGCCGGCCGGCAGTTCTGCACAGCAGAACAAGCTGGTCAATGATATTATCCAGCAGTATCAGACGGATCATCCAAATGTGACGATCAAGCAGGAAGTGCTGGAGAATGAACAATACAAGAATAAACTGAAGATTTTGTCCGCATCCAATGAACTGCCCGATGTCGGGGTAACCTGGGCCGCAGGCTTCCTGGAGCCTTATGTTAAGGGCAATCTGTTTGCGCCGCTCGATGAACTGCTGAATGGATCCCTTGGTGAGAAGTTCATCGCTGGAACAACAGAGGCTTACGCGGTAGACAGCAAAACCTATGCGCTCCCGATTGAGCTGAATATATCCCCCATTTATTACAACAAAGCGATCTTTGCCAAATATAATTTGCAGCCGCCAGCCACATACGATGAATTCCTGAATGTGCTGAAGACGCTGACCGAGAACGGCGAAGTGCCGATTGCACTCGGGAATAAAGACCGCTGGACCGGTTCACTCTGGTATATGTATCTGGCGAACCGTTTAGGCGGGGATGCGCTGGAGAAAGCGATTAGTGGATCAGGCAAGTTTGAAGATCCTGCGCTGACACAGGCCGCGGCAGAAGTGCAGAAGCTTGTCGATATGAACGCATTCAACAAGGGCTTTAACGGGTTATCCAATGACGAAGGCAAATCCGAATTCATGAATGAGAAGGCTGCCATGTACCTGATGGGAACGTGGGAACTGCCGAACTTTACTACGAACCCGGATATTCCGCAGGAATTCAAGGATAAGGTTGGATTTTTCAAATTTCCGACGATTGACGGCGGCAAAGGAGACATCAACAGCTGGGTAGGTGGACCGGGCGTAGGCCTGTTTGTGGCCCAGAACTCCAAAGTGAAGGAAGAAGCGCAGAAGTTTGTGCAGTACTTTGTGGAAAAATGGGGTGAAAGCTCCGTGACCGAAGCAGGGGTCATTCCTGCAACCAAAGTCGATACGGCGGCAGTACAGCTGCCACAGCTCTATATCGATCTGCTGAACGAGTTGAATCAGGCAAGCAGCCTGACACTCTTTGCAGATGTGCAGATGAAACCGGCTGCTGCTCAGGTGCATCTGGACATGATTCAGGCATTGTTTGGCAAAGCGGTCACCCCGGAGGACTTTGTGAAGAATCATCAGGCTGCAATTGATAAAGGCAACTGATGTACACCTCACCTACACCATTTGAAGGTTAGAACGTTTGAAGGGAGGATCACGTCTTGGACAAAGTCATGTCGAACCGTCTGGTTGCTGCGCTGTATGTGCTGCCTGCGCTGCTTCTGCTGCTGGTTCTGGTCTATATCCCGATTGTGCTCACCGGATATTACGGTTTGATGCAATGGGATGGGATTGGGGCAATGACGTTTATTGGTTTGGATAACTACGCCAGATTGATTCAGGACAGTACGTTCTGGCAGAGCGCCAATCATACGTTTTTGCTCGCCCTGTTCTCTGCGCTGAGCCTGATTGGTTATCTGATGATTGCACTTGTGCTGTCAGGCAAGATCAAGGGCGCGAATGTATTTCGAAAAATATATCTGATCCCGATGCTGCTGTCTTCGGTTGCAATTGCTCAGTTATGGCTGAAAATTTATCATCCCAGTAACGGTGTGCTGAACACCTTCCTGGAAGCGATCGGATTCAGCAATCCGCCGGCCTGGCTGGCGGAGCCATCGCTCGTGCTGTATGCACTATTCGTGCCGATTCTGTGGCAGTATGCGGGCTTCTATATTCTGATCTATTATGCGGCGCTGAAAAACATCCCGGAATCTCTGGTCGAGGCTGCCCGAATTGATGGTGCGAATCCGTGGCAGATTGCCTTTCGGATCAAGCTGCCACTCATCACGGAAGTCATCAAGGTAACCGTGGTGCTCGCCGTGGTGGGCTCACTTAAGTATTTTGACCTCATCTATGTGATGACCGATGGGGGTCCAAATGGCTCCAGTGAAGTTATGGCCTCCTATATGTATCGTCAGGCTTTCCGCAGTTTCGACTTTGGTTACGGCAGTGCTGTAGGTTTTTTCCTGCTCTTGATCTGTCTGGTGGTCACATGGTTGCTCCGCAAGGCGACGGCTTCCAAAGATACGATCGAGTATTCCTGACGTGAACGTAAAATGAAAGGAGGTCTATCCTGGTGAAGACGGATACGGCTGTTCGGCTGCCCGTACATCCGGAGACGGGTCAAGGATCAGCATGGTTAAGAAGGTTTGGATATGTGCTGCTGTATGTGCTCTTGTCTCTGGTGGCTGTGCTTCAGATATTGCCCTTGATCTGGCTGCTGTTATTCTCGCTCAAAAATAATCAGGAAGTATTTGACATGGCTCCTTTTGCCCTCCCGGCTACGCCGCGTTGGGAGAACTATGTCAAGGTATGGACGGAAGGTAATATCAGCTTATACTTTTTCAACAGTGTATGGATTACGGTGGTTTCTGTGGTGTTCACGGTTCTGTTTGCCAGTCTCGTCACGTTTGCCATCACACGGATGCGCTGGAAGGGACGTTCGTTGGTGCTGGGGCTGTTCATGGTGGGTCTGATGATCCCGGTGCACTCCACGCTGATCCCACTGTTCAGCTTGTTCCTGAAGCTGAATCTCACAGACCATCCGTTATCGGTCATTCTGTCTTACATTGCATTTAATATGCCGATCACGATTATGATCCTGCTTGGATTCTATTATTCACTTCCGAGAGAGGTCGAGGAGGCGGCGGTGATGGACGGATGCTCGGTGAACCGGATCTTCTTCCGCATTGTACTGCCGATGACCGCTTCCGTAATTGCGACAACAGCCATCATTAACATGATCTATGACTGGAACGAATTTATTTTCGTCAATACCTTCATTAGCTCGGATGCGTATAAAACGCTGACGGTTGGTGTACAGAACTTTATTGGGCAGTATACCACCGATTGGGGTGCCATTGGTGCTACGCTGATGATCAGCATCCTGCCGATCCTGATTGCATTTCTGGTGCTGAGTGAACGGATTGTTGAAGGGATCGCGGCCGGTTCGGTCAAAGGATAATGGTCCGGTAATTGTCCGGTAATGCCCTTCTATTAGACGCATCGTCTGCGTTTAATAGAAGGGTTTTGCTATGTCTCGGCGATGTCTACAGAGCAATGTGGCGGTGACTGCATGACAGGTTTTATGAAACAAAAAAATCCCTATTTCTGGTATTTCAAAAAACTTTCAATTATTTTCACAAAACTACTGCATTTTCAAATTACCTGTGCTAACATACCCTATGAAATCAAGCCCACGTTAGAAAGGTGAGAAAATGACAGCAATATCCTCGACCAAAGAGTCCCTCCGTTCAGATGCCAAGGATCTGAAGCTGATTCGGCTGACCTGGCCGATTTTCCTGGAACTCTTCTTGTTTATGTTGATGGGGAGCGTAGATACGCTCATGCTTAGTTCGGTATCGGATAATGCAGTCTCCGGGGTGGGTGCAGCCAACCAGATTATTTCGATTGCCATTCTTGTACTGGAAGTTATCGGACATGGTGCTGCGATTGTAGTAGCCCAATATATAGGTTCCAAAAAACTGAGTGAAGCAGCACAGGTTACAGGGAATGCGATTACGCTGAACCTTATGGTTGGGCTGATCCTGAGTGTTATTTTTCTGGTGTTTGGTGGACATTTATTGACACTTCTGAATATTCAAGGCGAAATCTATGATTACGCTCGTTCGTATATAAGCATTGTCGGGGGCGGGATTTTCCTGCAGGCTCTTATCAATGCGCTGGCTGCAACCATTCGTACACACGGGTATACCAAGGAAACGATGTACGTATCCGTGTTTATGAACGTCATCCACGTGATTGGTAACTATGCCCTGATCTTTGGACATTTTGGCCTGCCCAAGCTGGGCGTGGAAGGGGCAGCGATCTCGACGGTGGGAAGCCGTTTCATCTGCCTGCTGATCTTCTTCTGGCTGTTGTACCGTGTGAGTGAGGTTCGGGTAGAGTTCGGTTATTACATTAAATTGTCCAAAAATTTTATCGGCAAAATTCTGCGCATCGGCATTCCGTCTGCGATGGAATCCATGGTGTATCATTCCTGCCAACTCATATTTACGTTGTACGTGACCTATCTTGGTGCGGAAGCCATGGCAACCAAGCAATATGCCGGCAATATCTCCAGCTATATTTATCTGTTCAGCATGGCGATCGGCATGGGTACATCCATCATTGTTGGTCGTCTTGTGGGGGCACGCCGCAAAGATGAGGCATACAAACGGGTATTCGACAGTGTAAAATGGGCCCTTCTGGCCACCGTTATTATTGATGTGATCATTATTATCTTCCGCGTACCATTAATGAGCATCTTTACGGAAAACCCGGAGATTATCAAGCTGGGCGCTCAGGTACTCCTGCTTAGTCTTTTGCTTGAAACCGGACGTACCTGCAACATTGTCATTATCGGTTCCCTGCGTGCGGCAGGGGATGCCAAGTTCCCGGTATATATGGGGCTGATTTCAATGGTATGCATGAGTCTGCCTCTCGGATATCTGCTGGTGTTCCAGCTTGATCTGGGTCTGGCAGGTGTGTGGCTTGCCATTGCGGCAGACGAATGGACACGTGCGGTCATTATGTACTTCCGCTGGAAGAGCCGGGCGTGGGAGAAACATGAACTGGTGGAACATGATGAGGACGAGGTTGGTGCAGAGCCGGTTCCAGCAGTCTGATTCGTTTGCCACTATTGGATATACAGCTTTCAAGAAAGAGCTGGTCAAGGACATCGTTGTCCCTGATCCGGCTCTTCTTTTTTTATATTTTCCGCAAAAATGATCAAAACGGCTGCTTGTCGAACACGTATAGTAAGGATATGGAAGGGGGTTAATCTCCACTTGAGCCGTTATCAGGAGATGATTCAGGACAGCTTGTTCTATATTGAGACACATCTGCATGAGGAGATCGGACTGGAAGAGGTGGCGTCGGAGGCTTTGTTATCGCCGTATCACTATCACCGGGTATTCCGGGATGAGGTGGGCATGACCGTTATCGATTACATTCGTCATCGCCGGATGAGCTTGGCTTCTACCGCACTGCGCTCCACGGATGCAGGCATTTTGGATATTTCTCTCGCCTGCGGCTTCGAAAGTCAGGAAGCATTCACCCGGGCCTTTCGCAAAATGTATGGCATGCCGCCTGGACGTTTTCGCAAATTGTTCGATCTGAGAATATTCGATCAAAAAACCAGAGGAGGAGAGTTAAAGATGAATTCTGCAACGGCAATCAAAGGCTGGATGTTAACCGGAAGCCACCCGCAAAATTATGAGATGGGCATTGATCCTTCCGAAGTACATCAAGGGAAGGCATCGGGGTATTTGAAGGCCGTTACACCAATGGAGCCGAATGAGTTTGCCACGATGATGCAGCAATTCCTTGCAGACAAGTATGTGGGGAAACGGATGAAGCTGTCCGGCTTTGTCAAAACCGATCGTGTGGACGCATTCTGCGGACTATGGATGCGAGTGGATAATCATGTCCAGGACGTGCTGCAGTTTGATAATATGCATGACAGGCCGATTACGGGAACACAGCCCTGGAATCAATACAGCATTGTGCTGGATGTTCCCGCAGAGAGCGCAGTAATCTCGTTTGGCGTGATCCTGAACGGTAAAGGCAAGGTCTGGGTGGACAGCTTCCGCTTCGAGGAAGTAGACCTGAATACGCCCTTGACCCATATGGAGACGGAAGTTGAGATGTCGGACGAGCCGATGAATTTGTCGTTTGAAGAATAGCTTGATCGTTCGTAAGCTCAAAAGTGGTAAAAGACGAAGGCCGATCCATTCCAGGTGAGGTCTTTTTGCCTTGTACGGGTATAAAAAAAGTGGAGCGAAGTCCAAGCTTAGAGAATACGGCTTGTTGTATAAATCATATCGTCCTCCATGGATTATCCGGCCAGACCTTGTTAACATAGATCCAGGAATATAGAACTTATGACATCAATAAAAAGGATGAATCCGATGACTAAAAAAGTGCTTGTGGTAGATGACGAATCAAGCATCGTCAGTGCCATTGCTTATGCGCTCCGGCGTGAAGGATATGAAGTGGAGACAGCAAATGATGGCGAGGAGGCACTGGTCAAGGTGGCATCATTCCATCCGCAGGTCATGATTCTGGATGTCATGATGCCAAGGCTCGATGGATACGGCGTATGCCGCAGACTGGAGGACCGCGAGGATATCGGCATTATTTTGCTGACCGTGAAAAATGACATCGTGGACAAAATCGTTGGACTGGAAATGGGCGCCGATGATTACATGACCAAGCCTTTTGAGATTCGCGAGCTGCTCGCCCGGGTGAAGGCGCTCATGCGCCGGGTGGAGAAGAGCAGCCCACCGCCAGACGAGCAGAAGAATCAGGCCATCGTTAATGGGGACTTGCGCATTCATGTGGCTCACCGGACGGTGACGGTGAAGGAAGAAAAGCTGGATCTGACGCCCAAGGAGTTCGACCTGCTCACGATCCTGATGTCTAATCCGGAGCGGGTGTACACCCGTGATGATCTGCTGGATCGGGTGTGGGGCATGGAATACGCAGGAGGCACACGCACAGTGGATATTCATATTCAGCGTTTGCGCAAAAAAATCGGCGATACGGATCAGCAAAAGCTGCAGACGGTGTACGGCATTGGCTATAAAGCGTCAGCTCCTGAACCGGGCGGTTCGGCATGAGGGTCAGCATCAAGCTGAAATTCAGCGTGTTTCTGGCGGCATTGCTCATCCTGACCGTTGGGGTGCTCAGTTCACTCGTTCTGCGAGGAATTGAACGCAACCAGCAGTCACAGATCGAGGGCATTCTGTCACAGCAGACGCGTCTCGTCAATCTGAATGTGCGTCAGGCCTACTATACGGAAGCCATACGGCTGGAGACGGATGCCTTTCTGAAGCAAAATGGCCGCAGGCTGGCCCAGGAACTGGCGAACTCGACAGGTCTGCCCATTGCGCTCTATGACATGAATGGGACACAGGTAGGCTCGTCCATTACACCGGATGAGAGTCTGGAGATCCAGGAGACGCTGAACTATGCTCTGCAAAATAAAATCGCCTATCGTGAACAGGGGGACACGCTGCTCTATGCGGCACCGCTGGATGGTCCGGATGGTCAGATGGGTGCGATATGGATGCAGTACTCTGTCCAGAGTTACCATGAATTCTACGCACGCATTTTACAGTTGTTCCTATGGGCGGGAATTGCCGTCGTTGTATTGAGCTTTATTCTCGGGTACCTATTCTATAATCGGTTCGCGGTTGCGATAACCAAGCTGAAGAAATCAGCGGATTCCATTCGGGAAGGCGAGTATATCAGCGAATCTCCTGTTAAACGCAAAGATGAACTGGGCGAACTGGGGCAAGGCATTTATTACATGAGCACGTCCATTCAGCAAAACATTACAGGCATGCATGCAGAGCAGCAGAAGCTCCAGCTGGCCATTGAGAAGCTGCAGGCACTGGAGCAGCAGCAGAAACAATACATCGGCAACATCAGCCATGAATTCAAAACGCCGCTAACCTCGATTATGGCCTATGTGGAACTGCTTGATATGTATCGGGATGACCCTCAGCTGCTGGAGGATGCATCCAGCAACATTGGCAAGGAAACGGAACGGTTATACGAGATGGTCGAGAAGGTGCTGCATTTATCGGCATTGGAGAAATATGATTTTGAGAACCAGGCGGAGGATGTAGAGGTGGGTGCGCTGCTGGAGGACGCCTGCGGACGAATGCGAGGCAAAGCTGAGAAGTTTGCGCTTCGTATGGAGCTGGACATTCAGCCTGCCGTTATCCGCAGTGATCGGGAGAGCCTCATGCATATCTTCATCAATCTGCTCGATAATGCGATCAAGTATAACGTGCCTGGCGGCATCATTCGGGTACAGAGCGAGCAGCGGCCACAGACGCGTGAAGCGATGATTCGCATCTACAACTCGGGTCTGCCGATTCCGGAAGAGGCAAGAGAGAAGATCTTTGAACCTTTTTATACCGTCAACAAGGACCGGGCGAGAAAAACAGGCGGAACCGGACTCGGTCTGTCACTCGTGAAGCAATTTGTAGAGAAACAGGGCGGGACGATCACCCTGCTGCCGGGTGAAATGAAGAATGAGGAAGGAACAACGTTCCAGCTTGTTCTCCCGCTCGCCGATTCAAGTTTACAAGTTGGAAACAAGTCTGAATAACTTTGGAAGTATGACATGTGTATGCTTGGTCTATAGCAGAGAAAGCAGGGGGGGACCATGATGAATTGGAAGCAGGCGGCATTGGGTACATTGGGTGCGTTAGCTCTGTTGTCCGCAGCAGCTTGCGGGGGGACTACGGCGCCGGGAGGCAGTACACCAAGCGGAAAAACGGGCACGGATATCACGGTAAAAGACAATACGAATACATCGGTGTATCAGAGCTTTAAACTCGAGAAAATTGACAAATTGCCCAATATGCGCGGCGTGGCCTGGCTAAGTGATGACTGGATCGTATCGGACAAAGAGAACACGTCAATGAAACCCGTCACGGTTGAAGGCCAGGAGAGATATCCGCATAACTTATATATGTACGATCTGGCGAAAGGAACCGATACACCGCTCAAGGAGAGCGAAGTCAGTCTAAGCTCGCCGATTGTCTCACCGGATGGGCAGTACCTGTTCTACCGGGAGCCGGAGGAATCGACAGGCAAAGGTTTCTTTCTGAATTTGCACAACGGGGAGTCGGTGAATGCGGGTGAGGAAGATGGTTTCGTTCAGGAAGGCGCATGGCTGGATAATGAGCATGTTGTCTTTCCGAATATGAAGGGAGACCTCGTCTCAGCCAGTATTGATGGAACAACCAAGGTGTTGGTGGAGACCGGCAATTTTAACGTGCGCAGCGTCAGAGTCTCGGGAAGTATGATCTACTATATTACCGGTGAAGACGGACAACTGAATGCCTATGATACAACTACAGGTGATGTAAAACAGGTCCTGAAGAGCGTGGAGTGGGTTATTCCGTCCAATGATGGAACCAGGCTGGCCATTGTGAAAAAAACAGCGGATACGAAACGGGCGCTGGTGCTTACCGATCTGGAAGGCAACGAGAAGGCGACGCTTGCCAGAGGCACTCAGATCTTCGGGACCAGTTGGTCCGGGGATGATTCCAAGATTGCGTACACGATTAACTCGGAGAGCGATGATGAGAAAGGGCTGTTCGTCTCCAACACGGAATCAGCAGAGCAGTTCCAGATCTCGGCCGATATGGACGACATCTCCGATCCACTAGCATGGAGCCCGGAAGGCAACAAGATTCTGCTGTCTCAAGCGGTTTTACAGAATGAATCGTATCACTTTGTCACTTCTGTTATTACGATTTCGGAGTAACTAAACACAAAGAGCCTGTGTTCTAAGGTAGCTCCTCTCCAACTGTTTTATACAGTTTAGAGAGGGTGCTGCCAGAACACAGGCTTTATTTATGGAACTTTAATTTGGCATACTCATGAGCAGCTTCACTGCTTCGGCACGCGTCGTGTTGTCTCTTGGCGCAAAGGTGTTCAATCCCTTACCATTCAACAGCCCGGACTGTTGCATTCCAGCAACAGCTGCTCTCGCCCATACAGGAATCTGTTCGTTATCTGCAAAGGTTGAGCTGGTTCCGGATTCTGTCTTCAATTGCAGGGCATTCGCCACCATGACGGCCATTTCTGCACGGGTTACGGCATCATTTGGACGGAAGGCACCGCCCGAGTCCCCTTGAATGAATCCTGCCTGTACGGCACGCGCTACGGCAGACTCTGCCCAGGCGCCTATGTTTGAGCGGTCCGTAAATGATAAAGGTGCTTCTGCATAATCGGCTTGCAGTGCATTCATCAGCATTACTGTGAACTCGGCACGTGTAACGGATGCGTTTGGTTTAAACGATCCATCCACATATCCCTTCACGATGCCATCACGGACAGCTTGCTGAATGAGCTCTTCCGCCCAGTGACCTTTTATATCGTGTAATGCGACTTCTACTGGAGCGTTAGGCTGATCAACCGCGAATACAGCAAATTTGGTGAAATGATTTACGTCGACTTGGATCAGATCGCCATCCATAGAGGATTCTCCAGCAGAAAACCATATCTTTTCTTGTTCATCAAAATAAAATAGTTCAGCTCGCTGATTGCTTCGCAAGCTTGATCCGTCGAAGGCCATCTTCAAGGTTACGGGTTTGTCGAAATTCTTAGTCACATTTTTGAGTAGTTCATATACCGGGCTGAGCAGCTGGGCTTGATTGGTCAGCAGATCGGATGAATCTTTAACCTGATCGATGGTGATCTTCAGCTCCTGATTCATCGCCCCGGCAGGAATAGTTAATGTGATGCCATTTCCCAAACTTACTTGCCCTGCCTGCCCCGCTGCCAGTGTTAAACGGCCATTTGTTGATGAGTTCGCCGAGTTGGGTGACGAGGAGTTACTGCTCGATCCGTTACTGTTCTGGCTACCGGAACCACCGCCGTTATTACCATTGCCGCCTGATGGTGGAGAAGGAATTACGTTCCATTTCGCATATAAGGTAAGATCGGCGATCATCTCCGTTTGATCAAAGTCAAACGGTGTCTTCAACTCAGGATCGACGTACCATCCACTAAACGTGTAGCCTGAACGGCTTGGTGAAACCGGAGCTGTAAGCTTATTCCCGTGCTCAATCAATACATCATCTACGGTAGATCCACCAAGAGTATCGAAGGAGATGGTGTACTTGTCAGCAGTCCATTTCGCATACAGGGTGATATCGCCGGTTACAGGTGTGTTGTCAAAGTCAAAAGCCTGACTCAAACTTGAATCGGTGAACCATCCAGCAAAAGTGTGCCCATCTTTGGTTGGGTCATCAGGAGCCGCTACCAATTCATTATATTGAATCGATTGATCGTCGACCGCCGTACCGCCGTTAGAGTCGAAGTTAACGGTGTAGGAGTTGATCGACCATTTCGCATACAGGGTGATATCTTTGGTTACGACTGTGTTGTTGAAATCAAAAGCCTGACTCAAACCTGAATCCGTGAACCACCCAGCGAAAGTATGCCCATCTTTGGCTGGAGCATCAGGAGCCGATGCCAACTCACTATATGGAACGGACTGGTCATCGACCGTCGTACCGCCATTAGAGTTGAAGTTGACGGTGTAGGAGTTAATCGACCATTTTGCATACAGAGTAAGATCGCCAGTTACAGGTGTATTGTCAAAATCAAAAGCCTGACTTAGACCTGAATCGGTGAACCACCCAGCGAAAGCGTATCCCACTTTGGTTGGATCAGTAGGAGCCGCCGCCAATTCACCGTATTGAATCGATTGATTATCGACCACTGTACCGCCGTTAGAGTCGAAGTTGACGGTGTAGGAGTTGATCGACCATTTTGCATAAAGGGTAAGATCACTTGTTACAGTTGTATTGTCAAAATCAAAAGCCTGATTCAAACCTGAATCCGCGAACCATCCAGCGAAAGTATGCCCATCTTTGGTTGGGGCATCAGGAGCGGTCGCCAACTCACCGTATTGAATCGATTGATCATCAACCACTGTACCGCCGTTAGAGTCGAAGTTGACGGTGTAGGAGTTAATCGACCATTTTGCATAAAGGGTGAGATCGCCAGTTACAGGTGTGTTGTCAAAGTCAAAAGCCTGACTCAAACCTGAATCGGTGAACCACCCAGCGAAAGTGTGTCCAGCTTTGGTTGGATCAGTAGGAGCCGTCGCCAACTCGCTATATGGAACGGACTGATCATCGACCGCAGTACCGCCATTAGATTCAAAGTTGACGGTGTAGGAGTTGATCGTCCATTTTGCATACAAGGTAAGATCGGTAGTTACAGGTGTATTGTCAAAGTCAAAAGCCTGACTTAAACCAGAATCGGTGAACCATCCAACAAAACTGTGTCCAGCTTTGGTTGGATCAGCAGGTTCGTTCGTTTTGTCTCCGTAATTCACGTTCTGTTCAGGGACCTCGGAACCGCCATTACTGTCAAAATGAATGGTCCGCGGCGTATGAAAGCTGAATTGAATAGTTGTTGTTTTGCCTGCACGATCCGTGACAATCAGTACATGATCTCCTTCGGCCTGAACGTTATCTCCATTGTTAAATGGGAAACCATTCAACGTCGCTGTACCTTCATTAAAAGTGATGACTGGACCAATGGTATAGACTCCGTTTTGGGTAACGCCTGTAACAATAGGAGGGTGAGTATCCACCGTAAAGTGAATCGTTGTTGTACCAATGCTATTGGTAACGGCCAGGGTATAATCTCCATCTACCGTGACTGTAGTGCCGTTTGTAAATGGAGCGCCATTTAGCAGTGCGGTTCCATTATTAAATCTAGGTGTGACCGCTTGATTGTACATTTTGCCGTCGGTTACGCCGCTAACGATAGGGGCTGTAGTTTGCTCAATCGTCAGGGTAACTGCCACAGGTATACTTTCACCCCATTCGTTATAAGCACTATAAGTGAAACTGTCAGTTCCTACATAATCAGTCACCGGAGTATACATAAACGAGCCGTTGGCATTCATAACGAGTGTTCCGTACAACGGCCCACTTTTCAATATAGCGGCAGAAGCGGCTCTATCGTTGGAAAGTACGCCTGGGGCAGAAACAACCAAAGCGGTGCTTTGGTTAGTAACATAGTTGTCTTCAATGGCTTCCGGGAGTTCCCCGCCGTCTAAAGTCGGGAAAACGCCTGTGTTGGCAACATAATAAACGAAAGCAGACTGGCTGCTGTTGAGATTAGGTACGTTAAAATTAACTTGACCATCACCCCCGAACCTGGTGCCGAGTAGACTAAATAAGGGCTGATTTTGGTTGATGGGCAGTGTTAGTCCGTTTGCCGGTATCCAATGGTTTGTCGGGAGACTAACCAGCATAGGTATGATCTCACCTATATATTCGTCACCTGTTCCATTCTCAGCACGCTGGGTTGGATCCGTAGAAATCCCATAGTAAATGATATCGTTCATTTTGGGCATGTTAGGAAGTTTAAATGTGGTACTCCCATCTCCGCCATAAGTCGTGCCGATCATCTGATATAAATCGCTGTAAGTGGATGTGGATACTTCTTGGCCATTCAAGGCTAACCAACCTGGAGGGGTGAACCGATACGGAAACAGACGAACTTCTCCAAGAACAGATGGTCCCGCACCATAAATACTTTCATCACGCGAAGGGAAATTTCCGTTTAACGCTATGTAATAGCCCATGCCATCAGGTGCAGCCCCGGATAGATTGGGCAATGAGAAGGTTGTTTTTCCATCCCCCCCAAAATTATTTCCGAGGAGAGAGTAAAGAGCCGTATTTTGGGTGATCGACATTGATTGCCCTCTAGCTGGCATCCAGCCCCGAGGTATTGCACTGTAGGGAAATAATCTGATCTCCCCAAGGTAAGGCTCTGCTCCCGCTGCCTGTGCCCGTTCGAGAATACCGGAGTTACTCCACAGACCACTCAGTCCAATCAGGAATACCAACCAGATGATACTTACTTTCTTCAATAAAGTTAAACTCACAATCTCATCCCCATTTTCCTCATAGATATATTCACGTAATGCTTATCCCCATCCACTGTTCTTTCGTGATTTACAGTGGTAAGCCATATAATGATGAGCATAGTGTACTGGATACGAAGGCAAAAATGAATATGATTTTAATTCAAATTTAAAATAAATTTTGATATCTTCCAGAGACACCTCAATTATGGTTGAAATGTTCCATAACTTTCATCCCTTTCTATACATTTATATTGACTAAGCCCTTCCGATTCCGATAAACTAGAGTGCAGGAATAAAAGTCGTATGTTGGGCAGCAGTTCGAGACGATGTTTCGGGCGGCTGTTTATTTTCTTTTTTAATGAGCAAGGTTGCAACGTTGTAGGCTTGTCGGATGATCCGGCCAATATCAACATGGAATAGGAACAGGTGATACACATGTGTAACAGCGCGTACCGCGTGCTTTTATATTATAAGTTCGTGAAGATTGAAGACCCCGAGACATTTACTCAAGAACATCTGCAATACTGCAAGGACCTGGGTGTAAAAGGCCGTATTCTAATTGCATCGGAAGGTATTAATGGTACGGTATCCGGCACGCCGGAGCAGACGGAGCAATACATGAAGGATATGCATGCCAATCCGCTGTTCAGCGATATGGTATTCAAGATTGATGACGTGGAAGAGCATGCGTTCAAAAAAATATTCGTTCGTCACAAAGCGGAGCTGGTAACCTTCCGCGTAGACGAGGACCTGGACCCGAACGTGACTAGCGGCAAACGCCTCTCGCCGAAGGAATTCCACGAGCATTTGCAACGTGATGACGTCATCGTCATCGATGGCCGCAATGACTACGAATACGAAATTGGTCATTTCCGCGGAGCCATTCGTCCGGACGTTGAGTCGTTCCGCGAGTTTCCGGAGTGGATCCGGGAGAACCTGGGCGACATGAAGGACAAAAAGATCATTACCTACTGTACTGGCGGCATTCGCTGCGAGAAGCTGACCGGTTTCATGATCAAAGAGGGATTCCAGGACGTGGCTCAACTGGAAGGTGGCATCGTAACCTACGGTAAGGACCCTGAGGTACAAGGTCGACTGTTTGATGGTAAGTGCTACGTATTTGACGAACGTATCTCCGTGCCGATTAACCAGACAGATGAGGATATCGTTATTGCCAGCTGTTATCACTGTGGAACGACACATGACCGATATATAAATTGTCCAACCTGCAACCTGCAGCATGTGTGCTGTGAGGATTGCGAAGAGACGCATAACCGCTTTTGCTCGGATGCTTGCCGGGAGGCAGCACCAGTACACGCATAAGCAGGAGAGCAGGTGCTGCACGTGAAGCGTGAAGACGAAATGACGACGCGTGAACGGATTTTGTTCATGCTGAAGCGGCAGGGCACGATGACCGCAAGAGAAATGACAGCCGAACTGGGACTGACCGGCATGGCGATTCGTCGTCATCTGACGGCACTGGAGCAGGATGGACTAATTGAAGTTCGGGAGGCTCGGGCCACAGCCGGACGCCCATCGTCGGTGTACCACTTGACCGCACGCGGAGATGGTTTTTTCCCAAAATCCTATCCATCGCTTACGCTTGAATTGCTGGAAGAACTGACGGAGTCTGCCGGTGAAGGCATTGTAGACACGTTATTCGAGAGCCGGCGCGACAAGCTGCTTCGGAGCAAATTGCCACAGATGGAGGGCCAGGATCTGGCCGGGCGTGTGGAGGAATTGGCACGCATACAGAATGCTAATGGCTACATGGCTGACGCGTCGAGAGAAGAAGACGGTTCTTATGTGCTGACAGAGCTGAACTGCCCGATTGTACAGGTAGCGAGCGTATATCGTCAGGCTTGCCGCTGTGAATTGGATCTTTTCCGTTCCTTGCTGCAGGCAGATGTTGAGCGCACGGAATGTTACGCTGAGGGCGGCAAAAAATGCACATACCAGATTCGCGAAGCCGCGGGAAATGGATGAACGTAAGGAGATTGTTTCGATTATTCGAAACAGTCTCTTTTTTATTTTGTGTAATGTTTTCTATCACGCTTAAGGAATAAACCAAATTGGAAGCGGTACAACCATTGACGGGAAAGAAGTCGCACCTTAATATTAGAGAAACACAAAATGACCAATACGAGTCATGGACTTCAGTCGCATGAGGAATGTCTATGTTTGTCTGCTTTTGTCGATAAAAGCAACAATGCGTTGAAGCGTTCGCTTTGTCCCGCCCTATCGTGTCACTAGGATGAGAGATGGGCAACACATTTAGAAGATGGAGAGGGGTTCTCACATGAAAAAGAAATTCTGGATGTCACTGATGATGGTTGCCTCAATGATTGTAGCCGCAGGTTGCGGAAATAACAGCAGCACGGGTACGGGTACGGAATCCGAAGGATCCGGTACTCCAGCAAGTGAAGGTACTGCAGAAAAATCCTACCGCATTGCCATCTCGCAAATTGTGGAACATCCATCCCTGGATGCAACACGTGAAGGATTCATTGCGGCACTGAAGGAAGTGGGAATCGAAGAAAACAAAAACCTGACCATTGACTACAACAATGCACAAGGGGATTCAACCAACAACCTGTCCATTGCCCAAAAAATCGCAGGGGATTCGAAGAATGACCTGGTGCTCGGGATTGCTACCCCATCTGCACTGGCACTGGCTCAGCAGGTCAAAGAAAAGCCATTGCTCTTCGCAGCAGTAACGGACCCGCTGGGTGCCAAACTGGTTAGTGACTTGGACAAGCCAGGCGGCAATGTCACTGGTGCATCGGATACGAATCCGGAAGCAATTGTGCAGTTGGCTGATTTTATCGCGAAATACATGACGGACGTAAAAACGGTAGGTTTGGTCATTAACGAGGGCGAGCCGAATGCCGTTGTCATGGCAGACAATGCCGAAAAAGCACTGGCAACACACGGAATCAAGCTGGTCAAAGCTCCAGTTACGAATACATCTGAAGTTAAACAGGCAACAGACTCTCTGGTAGGCAAAGTGGATGCCTTCTATATCACACTCGACAACTCGGTTGTCAGTGCAGTGGATACAATCATCCAGACAGCAAACAGCAACAAAATTCCGTTCTTCTCCAGTGACCGGGACACGGTTGAAAAAGGTGCTTTTGCTACCGTAGGTTTCAAATACTATGACCATGGATATCAAGTGGGCGAAATGGCTGCGGATATCCTGAAGAATGGCACGAAGCCTGGCGATATGAAAGTAACGGTTCCGGACAAGCTCGATCTGATCCTGAATCTTAAAGCAGCTGAAGCTCAAGGCATCACGGTTACGGACGAGATGAAGGCTGAAGTACAAGATCAGGATAACAACATTATTCAATAATCTGACCGGATGACAACCGGCAGTACGGAAGCGAGGCGGACGTGCAGTGGGTTCGCCTCATTCTTTTCGATAGACAGGGAGGAAGTAGCGTGAGTATAAGTTGGAATTCAATCGAAGGGGCAATCGAGCTCGGTCTGTTATATGCCCTCATGGCCCTTGGTGTATATATTACGTTCCGGATTCTCGATTTTCCCGATCTTACCGTAGACGGAAGTTTTACAACAGGAGGCGCAATCGCGGCGGTTATGATCTCCAATGACTTTTCTCCTTGGCTCGCCTGTTTGGCGGCAATGGCTGGAGGAATGATAGCTGGAGCCTGTACCGGTCTGCTGCATACCAAAGGCAAAATCAATGGATTGTTATCCGGGATTCTCATGATGATCGCTCTCTATTCCATTAATATGCGCATTCTTGGTGCGCCGAACAAATCCATTATGGGAATGGATAATCCATTCTCGGGCGAGCATGTCATGGTGCTGATCATCATTGTTGTACTGGTATTTAAAATCATGCTGGACCTGTTTATGAAAACCGATATTGGACTTGCATTGCGCGCCACAGGCGACAATAAACGCATGATCCGCAGCTTCGGTGCAAATACCGATGTAACGACTATCGTCGGTGTCAGTTTGTCCAACGGACTGGTTGCCTTGTCCGGGGCATTTATTGCCCAGCAATCAGGCTTCGCAGACATTACGATGGGGATTGGTATGATCGTGATCGGATTGGCCTCTGTTATTATCGGAGAAGCCATTCTGGGTGCAAGAACGGTATTCTGGGCAACGCTCGCTGCTGTGGTCGGTTCGATTATTTACCGGATTGTCGTTGCGCTTGCTCTTCAGGTCGAATGGTTCGATACCTCTGATCTGAAGCTGATTACCGCGGTAATCGTCATTATTGCTCTTGTCTTCCCAACCATGCAGCGCTCCATGAAGCAGAAGAGCCTTGCTCGCAAACGAACGGAAGAGCTCATGCGATCCACGGGTCAACAAGCGAAGGGAGGCATGTGATCATGCTGGAGATTTCACATGTGACGAAGCTATTCAATCCGGGAACGACAGACGAGAAGACAGCACTGGTTGGCGTGAATTTGACGATGAATCCGGGGGATTTTGTAACGGTCATCGGCAGTAATGGTGCGGGAAAATCTACGTTGATGAATATCATATCTGGTGTAATGAAGCCGGATATGGGTGATGTGCTGATCAATGACCGGTCCATCAAAAACCTGCCTGAGCATAAGCGCAGCAGCTGGATCGGCCGGGTGTTCCAGGATCCGATGGCAGGAACGGCCCCGCATATGTCCATTGAAGAAAACATGACAATGGCGTATAAACGCGGTAAAGGACGTGGCCTTGGCTTCGGGGTTACCCGGGCAAGACGGGAGATCTTCAACGCCCAGCTGCAGAAGCTGGGGATTGGACTCGATAAGCGTCCCAATGCCAAAGTGGGTCTTCTCTCGGGCGGGGAGCGCCAGGCACTCAGCCTTCTGATGGCAACCTTTACCCAGCCGCAGATTCTGCTGCTTGATGAACATACGGCGGCACTTGACCCTTCACGTGCCGAATTGATTACCGAGCTGACCGAAACGCTGGTCCGTGAGATGAAATTAACGACCCTGATGGTAACTCACAATATGGAGCAAGCGATTCGTCTGGGTAACCGTCTGATCATGATGGATAAGGGCAGAATCATTCTGGACGTCAGTGAAGAGCGCAAGCGCACATTGACCGTACCTGAGCTGCTGGGCGAATTCGAGCGCATCAGCGGCAAAAAGATGGCAGACGACCGCGTGGTACTTGGCTAAGCCAGTCCATACGCTGGGCGTATTATACAGAAAACCTTTTGCGTACCCGCAAGAGGTTTTTTGTGGTATGTTGTTTTCTACATGAACGAATACCAGGTTTAGTTTAATCACATTATGAATGAACCCAAACAAGAGATAAGCAAGCATATACAGGGGGAACAGGCATGTCATTGCAATTTGATGAAGGTACATATACCGTAACCCGGCGCACGGATTCCATCCAGCTGCTCGCGAAGGAATTCGCGCTTTTTCATTTTCTATATGAAAACAAGGAAAAGGCATTTACCCGCAGCCAGCTGCTGGATAGCGTATGGCCGCTGGAGTATCCGGTTGAACGCACTGTGGATGACCATGTGTACCGGCTGCGTAAGAAACTGAAGCATTGGGAAGAAGTTTCGCTGGATACGGTGCGGGGCTACGGTTACAGACTAACCATACGGACGAATATGGCAGTGCTGCCCGCGAACCCCTCCGCACACGATCTGGAGATGCGGGAAGTGATTCATGGATTGTTCCGCAAATATCATTTGTTTGGACAGGGGAAATCGATGTTAACCTTGTTTGATCAGCAGGATGCTCTGGGTATCCAGATTGATTCGTTCTATCAGCTGTATATCCATTTTATCCAGGGGGATCTGGAATGGCTAATGACCACCGAGGAATTCCCTTTTGAGGAGCGTTTATACTGGCTGCTGATTTTTGTACATGCGTTAATCGAACCAGCGGAGAGTTTGCATCTGTATGAGCGGGCGTTGAATTCACCCGCGCTGTCTGCGGATCAGCTTCGGGAGCTCCGTATCTTGAATATTGTCGAGGTCTATGCAGAGGTTGGCCAATATCGGCGTGCCAAAGCACAATTAGTAGAGACGTATCACGTCATTGAGACAGATCATCTGATCAATTTCAAGCTGCCCGTATCCCTGTCGGAGTTGTATGTAGAGTTGTGGGGCGGCAGTGGTGAAAGAGTAGAAGAACAGATGAGCATGTTACGTTCAAGTCTGAAGGACGCGCCATATTTGCGTGAGATTGGACGATTTCAGGTCATGGAGGGGCTGTGGCTGCTGAGGCAGGGGAGAGCTCGAGAAGCAGAGCCTAGAATGGATGACGGGCTGGATGTTCTCAAAATGACATTGAACGCACCACTATACATTAATTCAGCGAATCAGATCTTATTATTCATGGCACACCACCGCATTGAGGGACGTCTGGTTCATAAATACCGTCAAGTCTATGCTGAAATTGCCA
Source organism: Paenibacillus sp. FSL K6-2862 (assembly GCF_038005125.1). Taxonomy (NCBI): domain Bacteria; kingdom Bacillati; phylum Bacillota; class Bacilli; order Caryophanales; family Paenibacillaceae; genus Paenibacillus; species Paenibacillus sp. FSL K6-2862. The sequence goes on along the minus strand of NZ_JBBOSN010000001.1, from coordinate 6,287,015 downwards.
AAGAATACGGTGTCCCTATGTATGGGCAGCGTATTACGAATGAAGTCCGCGCGTATTTATCCCCATTTTCTCCAGCGTCTGATCTTCCTCTGATATAACTCTCGTATGATTACAGCCAAGGGACATGTAAGCCTGACAACAAGGCTGTAATCAGAGGAGTAGGAGGAAACCCCCATAATGAATACTGTTTCAAATGAATCTCATCGCTCATCACCTTCGTCCCAAATGCCACCCGAAAGTTTGTGGACCAACTTCCGCTTCATGCGCATGTTTATCGCGTATGCGCTCGCTACCTTCGGGGATTGGTTCGATGCCCTTGCCATTCAGATATTGGTGGCCTATCGATGGGGTGCCGATCCACTGATCATCGCACTGATTCCCGTCTGTATGGCTGTCCCGGGTATCCTGCTGGGTTCGGTCGCGGGTACACTTGCAGATCGTCTGCACAAAGTAAAGATCATGCTGCTCTGTGATGTAATCACCGTTGTGCTTACGGTTGCCATTTTGTTCGCCCCAAGCGCGGCATGGCTGCTTCCGCTTCTGGCCCTGCGAGCCATGATGGGCGTATTCCACATTCCGGCCCAGCAGGCGCTGACGCGTCAAGTGGTGGCCGAGGAGCATCTGTTTCAGGCATCGTCTCTGAACGGCTTTGTCGGACAGTGCTCCAAGGTGGCCGGACCGCTTCTGGGTGCCGTCATCCTGGCGGTATTTTCACCCCAGATTTGTATTGTGATCAATGCCTGCACCCGTCTAATATCCGGGTTGGTATTATGGCCATTGCGACGGTTAACGGAGAAGCCGGAACACTCTATAGGTAATGAGACACAAGATCAGCAGGACCAAGCAGAGACGGAATCGGTGCTGACGCAATGGACGAAAGGCTGGAGCTTTATACGAAACAGCCGGGCCATTCTATGCACGCTGTTGTTTGGCTGTTTGGGCCTAATGGCCATTCTGATGATTGATTATCAGTTCGTAACCCTTTTCCGAAGCATCAAGCCGGGGAATGAAACTTTGATCGGGTGGCTGGGCTCATCGGCAGGTGCAGGTGCTGTTATCATGATTCTGCTGCTGAATCGGCTGCCGCGAGTCAGTTATGGATGGGGGCTCGGTGGAGGTTTTGTCCTTATTGGCGCAGGTATTGCTGCACTAGGCTGGGTAGTTCCCCTTACCCCGGATGTATGGATTATCGTTTGGGGGCTGTGCATTGGTCTCGGAAACGGCCTCTCTATGGTCACTTTGAATTATTTGCTGCAAAAGGAAACCCCTCCTGCTTATGTAGGACGTGTCTTCGGCATCCAAAATTCGATGTCCAGTGTTGTGCTTGTCGTTGCTCCGCTGGCAGGTGGTGCGCTGATTCATATTATGGGGCCCGACCTTACCTTTCAATTCATCGGCATTGCTACGCTCGCTATTGGAGTGGCAGGCATCGTATTGCAGCGTGTATTGTGGGGAATCCGGGAATCACATGGCAATGTCCTGAAGGAACACGTATAACATCTATATCTGGTGTGAAAAGAAATACGCTAAAGCCGCTTCCGGTTCGCCGGAGGCGGCTTTGATCATTTGGAAAGGTAGAGGTGGCCATTAGACCTCCCACCAAACAAAGTAGGCTGTGGACGCCAGCAAGCCTCCAACGGAAAGAGAACCACTGACCGTCAGATTAATGGCCTGACCTGGGGGGACAACATAGCTCCCAAATACGCTGGATGAAAAGGGCCCTGCCTGTAAAGGCATCGTCATTAGCGTAGTTGCTCCGGTAGGTGCAGCGGTGGAAAATCGTACAATTGCAACACTGGTGTTGGTACTGGACAGATTGCTGTTCACGGATGGCAGCGTACTTGGCGAGGTCAGTGTTCCATTGGCACTCAGGACCATGGAGCCGCTGAAGGAGGACAGGAGGTTGAGTGCAACCGTAATTCCACCGGAGAGCTTTGATAAGTACAGCGTTCTCCCACTTCCCGAAGGGTTGCTTAACTGGACCGTCGCAATTACGCTTCCGCCCAATAATCCAAGGGTGGTGGAGTTGGTTGTGCCAGAATTGAACAAGCTCCCAGAGATTCCTGCATTATTTTCCGGTGGGGCAACAATGCCTGGAGATGTATAGGTATTGGTGTTGGATGTATACACAGGCTGAGTTAGCCGGTTGAACACATTATTATTCGGCAAGGTATTCACCACCCTTTCCTTCATGGTTATCTGTCAGAATTCCCACCAGAACAAATTAATGGCTGCCGTCTGATTCCCAACACCCACGCTAACGGATAACGTCTGTCCCGGTGGCACGATAATGGAACCGTTGAAGTTCATCCGAAACATGCCGGCGGTTAGCGGAAGACTTAGCAGGCTTGTAAACGCACCGCCCAGCGTCCCTGTATTTTGCCTCGTCGTGACTACACTGGTATTCGTACTGCCAAGCAATGTATTCACTGGGACGGGTGTACTTCCCACCGTAACAGTACCCCCGGAATATACGACAAGCGTAGCCGCAGCGGTTGTTCCACCTGATATGCTCGATATTCGCAAGGTTCTGCCGCTGCCAGCAGCATTGAGAATTTGCAGAAGTAGGTTTTGGTTGGAAGGAATCGCGGCATTATTGGTGGTTAAAGCGAAGAAGCTGCCGGCCGAGGCTGCACCGCTCTCTGCCGAAGCCTCTATTCCGGGGGCGGAAAATGTATTGGTAAGCTGGGTAAACAGGGGACCGTTAGATTGGTTGAACACGTTATAGTTCGTTATCTTACCCACCTCCGATTTGATAGAACTGAACTGACTTTGGTATGCAAATGATACTCTCGTCCTTGTACTTACAGTGTATGTACAACATCGAGGAAGCGTTTGGGGCAAGAACGGCAAAATTGAAAATCGCGGCAGATGCCGTGCCCGTATTTTAAGTCCGGGCATACGATGCGGAAGCACATTTTTTAAGGGGAATCGAGATGAGCCGAACAGCGAAGCGAAGCAAGAAGAGATTGAGACCAACTAAATATGTGAGCCGCCGCCGACCCCGCCGATCCTGCCGCGCTAAACTGCTGAAACCTCCTTGTTCCCGGATTAATCGTCCCCGGGTCAAGCAGGGTCGTCCCTCACGCACGATACTCCCTGGTGCTACTCACTGTTTTACAGAGCATACCTATGTCGGGGCCGAAACCAGCAGTTCCACCAGTGCTCTTCCTGCTCAGGATACATCATCGCTCAGCTTGTACACATATGGCATTGTGAACCGGGGCAAGAATCCGGCTCTGGTACAGATCCAGATTAGTCCCAATGCAGTGGATTATGCGGTGGACAGCCAGGAGGTGATTGCGGAGGGCCAAACCAAAGCTTTGGTTCCGCAGCGGTTCCTTCGATATACGCGGCTTGCGATTCAATCGGTGGAACCGGATCAACCCACCAGGCTGGATGTTTACTTTCAGGCACAGCGCATGCCCTAAGGTGAAATAACATGACTGATTTCCAGGGAGGAGGACGGGGTTTATGCCTAACTTCACAACGTTTAACACGAATCCGGACAATCTGCGGACCCTGATCTTTGGTCAGGATGCTACCGGTACGGCCCAGCCCGTCAGAACGGATACGAGTGGTAATGTTGTCGGGATCATTTTGGACGGAACGATCAGTAACATCTCGGGTTTGACGACGGTCACCATTAATGCAGGCACAATCACCAACCTTCTGAATGGTACCCTTACGAGTGTACTCGGGGCCACCATTACAGCAGGTACGATTACAAGTGTGCTTGGAGCTACGGTGACAGCGGGGACCTTGACGAACTTGCTGAATGGTACGATCACCAGTGTGCTCGGAGCAACCATTACAGCCGGAACCATTACGAGCGTGCTTGGAGCTACGGTGACAGCGGGAACGTTGACGAACCTGCTGAATGGTACCCTCACGAGTGTGCTCGGAGCGACCATCACGGCAGGCACACTGACGAACTTGTTAAATGGTACGATTACAAGTTTACTTGGAGCAACCATCACAGCCGGAACCATTACAAGCGTGCTTGGGGCCACGGTCACAGCGGGGACTTTGACGAACTTGCTGAATGGTACGATTACGAGTGTACTCGGCGCCACAATCACAGCAGGAACAATCACCAGCGTACTCGGAGCCACGGTAACCGCAGGCACCTTGACGAACCTGCTTAACGGTACAATCACGAATGTGCTTGGTGCCACAATTACAGCAGGAACAATCACCAGTGTACTGGGTGCGACGATTACTGCAGGTACAATCACAGGCATTCTGGGAGCGACGCTTACAGCCGGAACGTTGACGAATCTGCTGAATGGTACCCTCACAAGTGTGCTCGGCGCGACCATCACGGCGGGCACGCTGACAAACTTGCTGAACGGAACCATCACCAGTGTACTTGGTGCAACGGTCACGGCCGGAACATTAACGAACCTGCTTAACGGTACAATCACGAACGTGCTTGGTGCCACAATTACCGCGGGAACGTTGTCGAATCTACTGAACGGAACGATCACCAGTGTACTCGGCGCGACCATCACAGCCGGAACACTTAGCAGCGTAACGTCGATTTCCCAAAAGAGCTTCCAGGAATCGCAGCTGATCAATACTCCCACTGCCAATACGTTTACGCCTCTACCAGCGGTGACAACCAGTGTATTTGGCACATATTCCTTCTTTGTATACAACAGGGGGCCAGGGATCAATCGTGTGGATGCCCAGGTAGAAATCAGCGCCAACGGCTCGAACTGGTACACGGATGTGACGACAGTAACGGGAATTCTGGCAGGCTCCGTGGATGTACTGGTTCCCCAGCGTTTTCTCAAATATACACGCCTTTCCTATCGTTCCAGTCTCATCGGTGCACCAAGTACAATCGATGTGTTCTTCAATGGACAAGGCACATAACCAGGTTCTCAATCATATAGGTACATGGAGTCCCATTTAATGGACTTCATGTACTTTTTTGCGTTGGAGGTGACAGCATATGCAGAACAGGCTGCTTGGAATTCACATGATTGTTCAAAATGAGGAACAACATTTGCCCCGCTGTCTGAATAGTTTCTATCAACCCGGTATGGAATGGTTTATTACAGATACAGGCTCGGGTGACCGCACGCCAGCGATCGCGAGACAATTCGGGGCAACCGTACTTCATGCCCAGTGGGAAGATCACTTTGCACGGGCACGCAATATTAGCCTGCCGCTGGCAGGTACCGAGTGGATTCTGTGTGTAGACGCGGATGAATATGCCATAGATGGTTTGGAAGAGTTAATGAATTATCTGCCCACAGTCCATAAGAGCGTATCGAAGTTAAAAGTGACAATAGAGAATCGGATCGATGAAAAGACGGAAGATCAAGTTATCTTTCAGCCAGTACGCCTGTTTCGATCGGGTTACGGATACCGCTATGAAGGTCGAATTCATGAGCAGCTGGTGTGTGATGATACGGAGAACACCAGGCAGGAATCCGACCCCGTGGCTCCGCTGCGGCTTGGGCATGATGGGTATCTTGCTTCCCAAATCGCTCAGGGGCGCAAACCTTTGCGGAATTTTAAACTTTTGCAGCAGGAATTAAAGGAGCACCCGGATCAGCCTTTTCATCTCTACAACTTGGGAGTGACGTATTGCCAGCTGGGAGAGATGGGGAAGGCAGCGGATTCGTTTGCCCATTCACTGCGCCTAACGGAGCTTGGTGCACCGTACCGGTCTACACTTGTGCGCGATTATGTGAAAGTTCTTGGAGCCCTGGAACGTTATGATAAAGGCCGCGCGCTTCTGGCAGTGGAAACGCAGCATTACCCGGACTACGCTGACCTTCACTTTCTATACGGTGACTTTCTTGAACAACAAGGTCTCGAAGAACGAGCCTATCAATTCTATGCAAGAGCAGTGGATACATCCGAAGATGTTCGCAGTCAGTCCGAATATGTACATGAACAAGGTACAGACACATACAGACCCTATACCGCCATGGCACGTCTGGCACAGAAGAGAGGGTTCCTGCAGGAATCGGCCCATCTGTATGGTCTGGCCTTGGACTACATGTCTGCATATCCCCCTGCACTGCAGGGGCTCGCAGATGTATTGCAGCAATCTGGAGAATCCGATGAGGTCATTGCTGAGGCATTACTGCTTCGCTGGAAGAAACGGTTGAATTTGCGGGAGCAGGACCATACAGGAGAAGGTGCAGATGAGATCAGGAAGATTATTCACGCGCTTGCATCCTGCGGAGCTTATGGGCAGGCTTTGTCCCTGCTCCAGGATCTGGCCCGGAAGGTTCAGATTGACCCTGCAGTTCAGCTGCACTGGATGTTATGTGCGGGCCGGCGCCTGGAAGCCGTACAACTTGCAGAACAGCTGTGGGGTGAACGTGATGTGAGTGTCGAACCTCTCCTGCCCGAGCAGCGACTGGAATGGGCAGTTGCTTGTTGGGCCAGTGGATCAGGCCTTTCTCCTGCTTTTCTGGAGTCATCTGAGCAGGAAGATCGCGAAGTCTGGGGGACGGTGGACGGGTGGTTCAGAGGACAACAGGTGCAGGCGTGGAGCCCCATGAGACAGAGTGGGGAAAGGTTGCCTGAAGTACTGCAATCGCCTGCGCTTAACTTGGTCCGGGACATCGTGCAGCGATCTGTCCAAACAGGACAATTGAGAGTGGCCCAGCAGTGGTTTGAGAAGTGGATGGATGGATGCACGGATAAGGACCGATGTATAGAGTTCAGCAGATGGCTTGCAGGCATTCTTTATCGCGAAGGATATACCCGGGCGGCCGCTGATCTCCTAATTGGCTGCATGACGGAAGGGAAGCTGGATGCTGAGGGTACCTTTTACCTCGGGGAAGCGTTGTTTGCCAAAGGGCATTACGATCAGGCTGTGTCTCTATTTCAGCAGGCGCTGGAGCGAGATACAGGATCGCATCAGGCACGAGCCGGAGCTGCCATAAGTTATTTGTATTTGGCTCTGGGCGTTATTCAAATGGAGCTGATTCGCTCTCCTTCTAACCCGGGCCTTATAGCGGAGCAGGATGCCCTTCTTCAAAGGTTAAGGACAGCCCAAGGCATTCCTTGGCGTACAGATTGGCATGCCAGAGAGAGGAGGAACCAGCTTGCCGAGCAACCGCATTTCGCTATGCATGATCGTTAAGGATGAGGAGGAGTGGCTCGCGCAATGTCTGGAGAGTGTCCAGGGAGCTGTAGATGAAATTATCGTCGTGGACACCGGCTCTTCGGATCGGAGCAACGATATTGCGCGGCAATACGGGGCTAGGATAGTGCCATATGTGTGGTGTGATGATTTTGCGGCTGCACGTAATGCAGGTCTGGAGCAGGCGACAGGGGAATGGATTCTGTTCCTGGATGCGGACGAGGCACTGGATGCAGCAGCGCAGGAGCAGCTTCGGAGCTGGACGGCAGCCAGCCCATGCGACGGATTGTTTTTGAACATTCATAACTATACAGGTACGGGTCAGCAGGGAGCTACAGTGAATCCGGTATTGCGGTTGTTCCGTAATGCTCCTGAGCATCGGTTCGAAGGGCGGATTCATGAACAGATTGCAGGGGCCATTTGCCGGAAGAATCCGGATGCTGCTTTTCATGTGACAGACATGATGATCCATCATTATGGTTATCAGACTGCGGTTGTGGAGCGCAAGGGCAAGGTGAATCGGAATCTGAAATTATTGGAACAGGCGGTGGAGGAAGAGCCGGAGCAATCGTTCCATTATTATAATCTCGGCGTCGAGTACTTGCGTGTGGGGCAAGCGGAGCGGGCACTTCAGACCTTTCGTGTGGCTAAGGCAGGCATCGATCCTCTGGTGACCAGTTATGCCCACTTGTTATTCAAGTATGAGTTACGATGCCTTCAACACTTGAATCGCTGGCAGGAAGCATTGGGCCACATTGAGGAAGCACTTGTGTTATTCCCGGATTATACGGATCTGCTGCATAACCGCGGAGTGTGTCAGGAAGCATTGGGTCACACGGAGCAGGCAGAGCATTCATTGCGTGAAGCCATTCAGTTGGGACCGCCGCCTCCTGTGTACCATACGGAAGAAGGAATGGGCACCTATCAGACCTGGTACGCCCTCGGGCGGCTGCTGGAAGGGCGGGCAGACCTTGAGGGTGCAGTCGATGCTTACGTGGAAGCCGTACGTGCCAAATCCAGTTTGCTGCCACCTCTCTACCGAATATTCCGGATCATGCGGGTATCGGGGCAGCAATCGGTTATACCCGCACTGATTACCCATCGTTTCGCCCTGTCTTCCGAAGAGGCCACTCACAAGATCATTGGCATTCTGGAGCAGACCCGTTGTTATGATGCAGCGCTGGAGATGCTGCCAGGCGCAGCTTCGCAACCTTCGAAGGAAATGAGAGAACGGCTGTCATTTGCTGAGGCGCTGCTTCATATCGGACAGGGGAGATGGAACAAGGCTAGGCTCAAGCTGGATACCGTTCGGCGTAAAAAAGGTGATTACGCGCTCCAAGCAGCCAGTTGGCTGGAGCGTGTGAACTGGCTGGAAGGGCGAGAGACAGCAGCATCGGATCCGTTAACGATATGGCTGAATCACGGTGTGCAATCGGGGCCAGAACAATCTGCAGGACAAGAGAAGGCCGTCTTGCATACCACTGCCAGTACTAATGCCAATGCCGAAGTCAATGGAAAGCCTGGTGATGCTGAATCAAAGACTGAAGCAACAGCTTACGAGGGCTGGCAGGCCTTGGCTCTGCTGATGGAGGGATGCGTACACTCCGGTAAATGGGCCGAGCTGCTTGGGCTCGTTCAGATCTGCCAACGATTTTTGGCAGCGGATGTCCGCTCGTCGGAAGAGCTCCATCAAGGGCAAGCGCTGAACCGGAATTCGAAATATGTGCAGGAACCTTTTGTCGGAGGTTTCAATACCGCTGCAGGAGCGGGCTGGCTGGCGAAGAGTCTCGTAGGTGCCGCAGATTATCATTTACAGGAGTTGGCCGGAGAACCGAATGGTGAACGTCACCGCTGCTGGCCAGTGATTCAACAGCTTCGGCTGGAATTGCCGGGACCGGATGGTTTTGAGATCTGAATCATTGTCAGTATGGAGGGATGAGCTTGGAGCCTGGAATCAGCCTGTGCATGATTGTGAAGGACGAGGAGGATGGTCTTAGGCGCTGCTTGGAATCTGTCAGGGGAATCGTGGATGAGATAATCATTGTCGATACCGGTTCAGCAGATGATACGCTTCGAATTGCCGCCCTCTATGGTGCCAAGATCATTCGTGCAGAATGGAACGGGGATTTTGCTGCTGCTCGCAATCAGTCTCTTACCGCTGCAACCCAGCCCTGGATTCTGGTATTGGATGCAGATGAAGTATGGGGGCAGACGGAGCAAATGAAGACAGAGCTTACGCACATACTACCCGTGAGCCCTGATCATGTCTGGGGATACTGGATCAAGGTGACGAGTCTCTTGGGGCGGTCTGGTGAAGAACGGGTGACGGATGCGGTGTGCCGCTTATTCAGGAACGATCGCCGGATTACATTCAAGGGTAGAATCCACGAAGAGGTCGCATCATCCATCCTGGCTTTTGCTCCTGAAGGCTTGGTGTATTCGGAGCTGGAAGTCCTGCATTATGGCTATCTGGAAAAAGTAATTGTACGCAAAAATAAAACAGAGCGGAATATGCGTCTGATTCGTTCCGCTCTGAACGATGGGGCCGATGAGCAGCCGGAGCTGCTGTATGCGCTGGCTGCGGAGTGGTTTCAGCAAGGGATGTACAATGAGGCACTGCGACTGCTGGAACCGCTGCTTGCCCGGCTTGGGCCATCCTGCGGTTATCATTCGGATCTGGTACTCAAAACAGCATATGCCTTAAGGGAAAGTGGGCGACCGGAACGGGCGCTGGCTGTGGTACAGGCGTGGACTACTGTATATGCTGACTTCGCGGATGTGCTGGAACTTGGCGCGGTGCTGGAATTGGACCTCGGCAGAGAAGAAGCAGCGCTGGCCTGGTTGAAGAAGGCTCGATCCGCAGCGAAAACAACCGGACAGTACACTTCCGTTTCAGGTGCCGGAACGTACCGAAGCCTAACGCTGGAAGGCATCGCGCATGAGCGTTTGGGCCGCTGGGAAGAGGCTGAGGCAGCCTATATTGCTGCACTGGCAGCGCAGCCCGGAAGCATGGCTGCGTGGCAGCGACTGCTGCTGTTGGCCGCAGCCACCGAGCGGCCAAACGCCATTGCAGATGCCGCATCGCGTGCACTGCTGCCGCCTGCTGCATGGCAGGCACTTGTTCCGGCCGCGCTGGATGCGCACCGGCCGGAATGGCTGCTGCGCCATGCCGCACCGCTGGCGGCTGTGCTGCGGCAGCAGCCGCTCGCCGCCGGGCTGGTGCTGGCCCAGCTGGGCGAAGATGCAGCAGCGCGGGCATCGCTGCAGCCTTGGGCAGCGCATGCGCAGCTCGGGCCCGAGGCGTCGCTGGCGCTGTGGGCGCTCGGCCACAAGCGCAGCGATGGGCGCGCATTTGCATGCGCAGGCGCCCACCAGCCGCTGCAGGGCCGCACAGCATGCGCGCTCCCTGCAACGGCACATGCTGCCGATGCGCTGCTGTGCGGCTCGGCGGCGGGCAATGCAGCGCCGTGCAATGCTGCTCCGCGCAGCGCAGCCCCTGCGTCACGCGCCGAAGCAGCTGCGCCGCTGCAGGCCGTGCACGCCGCTGCGCAGGCGCTCGCGCGCGTGAACGCCTGGGCCGCATGGCTGCGCCTGCTGCAGGCTCTGCCGCAAGGTGCAGCCCCGGCGCTGCTCGCGGCGCTTCCGCCTGCGGCACGCTGCGGTCTGCTGCGCGCGCCCGCAAGCGTCCGTGAAGGGCTGCTGGAGCTATTCGGCTTGCCGCCGGCCATGCAGCAGCCCTTCATGGACGAAATGCCCGCCGCAGCTGGTGCCACAGAGGCACTGCTGGCAGGCACGCTCGCGCTGCTCGCCGGGCGGCAGTCCGCCGCGCAGGAATGGGCCAGGAGGGCCCGGCATATCGCGCTTCAGCCTGCCGCCTCTGGCCGCCCGGCGAATGTATCTTCGCCGGGGCTGCACATGCTGCTGCGCCTGACATCTCCCGGCGCATCAGCAACCGAAGGCTTTGCATCCCGCTGTAAGATGCTATTCGTCCATCTCTGACATACCCGGCTTTCACCCACATAACAGCCAACCCAATTGCTAGCGTTTGACAGCTTCATCTTGCTACCGAAAATGGCTACCCTTTCCGAATGATCGCCCGGAAGCAGCGAATTGGCGTCCCATACATGTCGGACCAGATGGCATCATCAGGCTCTTCCACCACGAGCTTTCCATCAATGGTGAGACCGGTAACGGCCATGATGGTCTCGAGTAAATCGGGCCGCATCTCCGGCACATCAAAGGTTGCAATTAATTGTCCATCCGGCTTCATAACCCGGGCGAATTCGCGAAAGGCACGCAGCATCGTGCCTGTATCCAGATGCTCCAGAACCGAAATGCAGAATATTCGGTCAAACATGCCGGAGGCATAAGGCAGCTGCGCCAGGTTTGCCTGAGCGCGATGCAGCCTGGTCAAGTAGTGCTCCGGTAAATGGCGCGCAGCTTCTTCGCCGAAATCGGAGGCAATATCCTGACGGATTGCTTCCTCCGACAAGATGCGTTCATCCCAATCACAGGCGTGAGCTTCCCGGCAGTGTTCGGCCAGCCAAAACTTGAACGGATGGGAAATGCCGCAGGCTGCATCCAGTACCACGTCGTTTTGTTGGGCGAACTGGCGGGCCCATTCATATTCGTAAGGTCTGCTCCACCATGCCGGATGCAGTGGAAATACCAGCGTATCTGTTTTGGGATCGCTTTGCCGAACATATCTGGATACTAATGCCTCATTCTGATTAGGTGTGTCCATCATCCCCGTATCCCCTCTCTCAATCCTGCATCTGCCAAGAACGTTTCCAATACCGAACGCCACTTGCGCCGCCATCCGGATAGATCGTAGGCGACAGCTGTTTCCCTAGCGTATATGCCGAGGCGCTCCCGCTCAGCTCTGTCCTCCAGCAAGCGAACCAGAGCGGCGGTTAGTGCTTCATCGCCAGGGGGCACAAGCAGCCCATTGAAACCGTCCTGTATGAGATCGTTTAACCCGCCCACGTTGGAGGCAACGACCGGAATGCCGCAGCTCATGGCTTCCAGGCAGGCATAGGAGGTTCCCTCCGAGAACACCGTGGGAATCACGGCAATATCAGCCTGATGGTAGGCCTCGCGGATATCCCTGAAGTCGTACGTACGCTGCAAGATGCGATCCTGGTGCGGATGAGTGCGGTGCCAATACCGAAACACCCTGCCCACCGTGCTGCCTTCAACCAGTTCTCCTGCAAATTCAATCTCCAGATCCGGATAGGCGCCCAGCAGCCGATCTGCCGCCAGCATCATGGGGATGATGCCCCGTTCCATACTGATCCGGCGCGGATACAGAATTCGCAGAGGACGGACAATCTTTGATGACAGAGCAGTACTGGGGATGCTGTAAGCAGAATCAGCGATCTCGTTTGCCTGATCGGAATTGTCAGCGTTATCAAGCAAAATAGCTTCCTTTGCACTCAATCCGGAGATGGCGACCCCGGCTTCTTCCTGGCTGGCGAGGTCCTCCTTCCATGCAGACAGCCATTCCGCTTCCTGTTCCTGTCCGAACCTCGGTCTGGGGGGAGCGGGAGTGAAGTAGGAGGTATCCACAGCATTGGGAATAAGGACAACCTGTTGGGGATCATCAAACGTGCATGCTGCCCGGCAAAAGGTCTGAAAATGGGAGTCTACCGATACGATGCGGACCAGTCCATCCAGTGCCAATTGGATGTGCTCAGCCACCTGCTGCTTGGTCTCCAGCGGCAATCCGGGGCGATCCCAGTTAATGCCGTGGCAGATGCCCAGACTGCCGGGCTTGTAGCTGATGGGCTGCCAGAGACAGCTGGCATAGATGACAGGGCCGCGAGCTGCAGCTGCCATCCGGGCAAAGGCTTCAGGCACATCATCCATATCGTAGGCGTACCCGAATACATCAATCTGCTCCGTACGTGTCTGAAAGGCTTCATAATAAGACAACTGATGCACTTCGGGATTATGCCCCAGCTCGCGGATCACACTGCACAGATCCAGAATATAACGTTCAAGCCCCCCTCCGAATACCCGTCCGAACTCCCGGTTGTATCCATCCGTGAAGCTGTGTGTCAAAATGCTGACCACTCCCATCTCACTGCTCCTCCTTCCAGGGAACCAGCCGAGGTTCCGGGTCCAGGATGGATTCGTAATGTTCCAGACTGCCCCACTCGCCGCTGGGATCAATGCGTTTGTAACGCAGATACTTGCGAACCCGGTCTTCGAGGCTGCCCGCCCATCCCAGATGCTGTACTTTTAATTCTGTGCGAATGCCTGGCAATACTGAACTGGACAAGGGGAGACGGGGAACATGATGGTTCTGCTGTGGGTAAAAGTAGGGATACTCCGGCAGATAGCGGACAAGTGATGCCGTATGCCGTCTGTGCAGACCCCAAAGTTCGTCATCCCGGTAGTGGGTCCGTCCGCCCCACATATCGTAGAATCGGAATGCCACCCAGTCTGCATGGTCCTGGTTGATCAGATCGCGTATCGCTTCCTTGGCCTCCGTACTGTACAGTTCATCCGCATCGACGGACAGCAGCCAGTCCGGTGAAGTACTTACAGCCGCTTGCCATAACGCATTGCGGAGCCGCCATTCCTCTGCAAATAGAGGCTTCTCCAGGATCTCGAGCCGAATCACTTTTGGATAGGACCTGCATATGTCTGGTGTTCCATCGGTACTCGCATCATCCACGATAACGATCTCATCCACGAATTCACTCAGATCACGGAGGACTTCCTCGAGGTATCGTCCGCGTTCGTTACGGACCTGCAGCATGGCAGTCAGTTTGTTTCCCTGACTTTTGCGGATACGGCGGATGGAAGAAGATGTGGGGCGTGAATGCTCGCTTTCCACCTCATTGCTCTTCGAGTCCATCTGATGGTCTGCCAATGTTTCGGAAGAGGAGGGGGGAACTTCAGTCCGAATGTCAGACTGCATGCCCAGCCCCCGATTATGCTGCGTGCGCTTCTTCGGGTCCAGCATCACGGCACCTCCCCAAGCAGCTGCTGTACAGCGTGATCCAGCAGTTCCATCTCCACAATCCGTGCGAGAGCCTCTTCATTCTCCATTGCAGCTTCGAGAAACTGTCGCACTGCCCCGTGACGATCTCCCCGCAAGGCCATGGCAGTCCCAGATAACTCCTGATAATCCCTGCGGCTGGAACGATCCTGAATATCTGCCGCATGGACCAGAGCCAGAGCATCCTCCACACATTCGGTCTCCTGATATATCCGGAACTTCCAATGCCGGGCGGTTTCTCCTCCAAGCGCATCCAATATCCCCAGCGCAGCTCCGTAATCATCGTTTAACCGCAGCAGCTCTGCCTGCACAAGCTGATTCTCTCCTGCCTCCAGCCAGCGGCACAGCTGTTCATAGTGATGCCGTTCCTGTTCGCTGCCTGCACTGATTCCGTAGACTTGCAGCGCAGATTCAACTTCTCCTGCTTTGGCATGAATGGCTGATAGAAACCGATAGTGTGATTGCACACAATCACTTCGTCCGTTCATGATCGCATGTGTAAAGGCCTCCTTCAGGGACGCTGCTGCACGGGAGTCGTCCAGCAAATATTCGTAGGCTGCCAGCAAAAAGGAGATCGTCTCATGCGGCCCCGTTTTGGAACGGAGCTGGCGGTAATAGTCTGCACGCATGCTGCACTGGAGCGGAGTGATGATGTCCGGTGCTTCGGAAACGGTTTGTCTGAGGGCATGAAGAAAAAGCAGCTCATAATCTCTTAGCGGAATTTCGAGATCATCCTTGTGTATGGAGCCAGCCGGAGCCTTGTCTTCACCGCCCAGCCAGACCGCGCGGACGCCCTGAAAGGCAAGCTTCATGTACCGTGTTTCCGAAGACGTGCCGATCAGATCGGCAGTACCAACCAGTCTGGATATGCAACCCTCCCACAGCGGAGAGCTTGCTTCATCGCCTGCAGGCTCGGGAAGCAGCACAATGCTGATCTTCGGATGCATCGATTGAACTGCTGTAAGCCAGTAAGGGTGTGCAATGACGGCAGCGGTGCGGTTCTGCTGCAGCAGAATCTCTGCTTCTGGCAGGGTGATTACTGAAATGGCCGGGGGCATCTCTTCAGAACGTTCCTGACTGCTTACATGTAAGACCTCTCCCTCGGCCGAGAGTAGGGCAGCAATGTCCGGATAAGGAAAAGTGGACCATCCCCCTTTGCGGGGAAAAAGAATGTACCGATTGGGAGGACATTTGCTGCCATCCTCATTTGACGCTGTTTTCCCGTTGATCTCCGGTATCGATTCAGGCTTATCCATAGGTCATCACCTCACTTTGACTGCATTCTAACGTTCCGCCCCCGCTTCCGGAGGTGTTCCATCTCTCCACATCATATGTACAGCCCTTAAGGCACTTCGCATGATATGTCTGACTCTAGCATATGGGCATGTTGTGCCAAACATGAGCAACTTCCCTGAATAGACGAAGCAGATAAGCCGCATATTAGGCTGAATTTTATCCAATGTGTGACCATCGTCACATTTTTTTCGCAATTCCGATGTAGATTGTGATAATTGTCACATGTACAAAATAGGCAATCTGGCACAATACGTTCATCACGTATTTGGCGGACAGACAGACAGCGAAGGTGCAGCTTCCATGCCAAATGCAAATCACTGCGATGTAAACAGAAAGAAGGGGTAACGGTATGGATCCGATTATGCTATCGCGTATCCAATATGCACTCACAACGATCTTCCATTTCTTTTTTGTACCGCTGTCCATCGGTCTTGTACTGCTGGTTGCCATTATGGAGACGTTGTACGTAGTCAAGGGCAAGGAGATCTACAAAACGATGGCCAAGTTCTGGGGCAAGCTGTTCCTGATTAACTTTGCCGTCGGGGTCGTGACAGGTATTCTGCAAGAGTTCCAGTTCGGCATGAACTGGTCCGAGTATTCACGCTTTGTCGGGGATGTGTTCGGGGCGCCACTGGCGGTTGAAGCCTTACTGGCGTTTTTTATGGAGTCTACATTTATCGGGCTCTGGATTTTCGGGTGGGACCGGTTATCCAAAAAGGTGCATCTGGCCTGCATCTGGCTTGTATTTGTCGGCACATTCCTGTCCGCATTGTGGATTCTGGCAGCCAATTCATTCATGCAGCATCCAGTTGGTTTCGAGATTAACAACGGCCGTGCCGAGATGAATGATTTCCTCGCGCTGCTTACCAATGGTCAGCTGCTGGTTGAATTCCCGCATACGATCTTTGGCGCATTAATGACAGGGGCCTTCGTGGTAACTGGCATCAGTGCATACAAATTAATGAAAAAGCAGGATGTGGAGATTTTCCGCAAATCGTTCAATATTGCCATCATCATTGGTCTTGTTTCCTCATTCGGTGTGGCGTTCTCCGGGCACTTCCAGGCGCAATATCTGGTGGAGACGCAGCCGATGAAGATGGCAGCCAGTGAAGGAACTTGGACAACAACGGAGGATCCCGCGCCTTGGACGGTCATCGCATCAATAGATCCGGACAAACAGGAGAACTCCGGTGAGATCAAGATTCCTGGATTGCTCAGTTATCTATCCTACAGCAAATTCTCTGGCAGTGTTCAAGGCATGAAGGAACTCAATGCCGAGTATCAGCAGACATATGGGCCAGGGAACTACATCCCGCCAGTACGGACGACGTTCTGGAGCTTCCGTATCATGATTGCTGCGGGTGGTTTAATGATTGTACTCGCCCTGTACGGTACATTTCTGGCGATGCGCAAGAAGCTGGAGGTAGCTGGAACATGGTTTATGCGCCTGATGGTTTTTGCCATATCCCTGCCTTTCATCGCCAATACGTCGGGCTGGATTATGACGGAGGTGGGGCGGCAGCCTTGGACGGTATTCGGATATATGACGACCGAAGCCAGTGTATCGCCTAACGTGAGCGCAGGCCAGATTCTGTTCTCTACCATTGCATTTACGGCGGCTTATACGGTTCTGGGCATTGTCATGGTCTATCTGTTCGTTCGTGAGATCAAGGCAGGTCCGCACGCAGTAGATAAGCCGGAGGAACACGATGAATCGGCCGATCCGTTCGGCATGGATGGGGGGTATTCCGTTGTCACTAAGTGAGCTTTGGTTCCTGTTGATCGCTGTATTGTTTGTCGGTTTTTTCTTTTTGGAAGGCTTCGATTTTGGTGTGGGAATGTCCACAGGCCTGATTGCCAAATCAGATCGTGAACGTCGTACCCTGATCAACTCCATCGGTCCGTTCTGGGATGGAAACGAGGTCTGGCTAATCACGGCAGGCGGCGCCATGTTCGCTGCTTTTCCGCATTGGTATGCCACCTTGTTCAGCGGTTTTTACCTGCCGCTTGTCGTTGTATTACTCGCATTGATCGGCCGTGGAGTCGCTTTTGAATTCCGGAGCAAGATGAAGCAGCAGCGCTGGCGCAAAACATGGGATATCATCATTGTCGTCTCAAGCAGCCTCCTGCCATTTCTGTTCGGAGTTGTCTTTGCAACGCTCATGAAGGGTTTGCCCATTGATGCAGAGATGCAGATGCGTGCGGGATTCCTGGACATCGTCAACCCGTATACTGTTGTTGGCGGTCTAAGTGTAACCTTGTTATGTCTCGTTCATGGTCTGCTGTTCGCTTCCTTGCGGACCGTTGGCGATCTCAGGGAACGGGCATTGAATATGGCAAATAAATTAATGCTGCCGCTGGCCGCCATTCTTGCGGTGTATGCGGTGATGACCTACTTCATGACAGATGTGTTCGCGGTTCGCGGCTGGGCGCTCTGGATCATGGTGGTCCTTGGTGCCGTTTCATTGGGTCTCGCTGCTTACTTCGTGCGGCATAAGCGTGAGGGCTGGGCTTTTGGCATGACTGGAGCCGTTATTGCCATCGCGTTTGCCTCTGTATTCATTGGCCTGTTTCCAAGAGTCATGGTCAGTTCCTTGGGCTCAGCGTTCGATCTGACCGTGTATAATGCGGCTTCCGGTGCGTATTCACTGAAAGTGATGACGATTGTAGCCTGCACACTGCTGCCTTTTGTCCTCGGATATCAGATCTGGAGTTATTACATTTTCCGTAAACGTCTGAACGAGCAGCATCACCTGGAGTACTGACATGGGACGGGGATTGCTGAAGCTGCCGGGGATCCGGCCTGTACTGGCGCTGGCTTCAGCGCTGGTACTGCTGCAGGCGATGACGATCATTATGCAGGCAAAATGGCTTGCCGAGGCCATAACGGCATTGTTCGAAGGGTCATCCATCGCAGAGCAGTACCCTGTGCTGCTGCTGTTTCTGGCTGCTTTTGCTGCCCGGTACGCCATTTCCTTCTGGCTGCAGCTGGTGGCCATGCGATATGCAGAGAAAACGGGAACAGACCTGCGCAGGCAAATGGTGGAGCAGTGGTTCAGGCTTGGCCCGCGTTTTGCCAAAACGGAAGGGACAGGGCATCTGGTCACGTTGGCACGCGAAGGAACAGCTCAGTACAAGACGTATCTGGAGCTATTTATCCCCCGCATGCTGGGCATGGGATTTACCCCAATTGTTATTCTCTTGTATGTATTCAAGCTGGATATCATGTCCGGTGTTATTTTGACGGTGACCCTTCCCATACTAATTGTGTTCATGATTCTGGTAGGTCTGGCTGCACAGCGTAAGATTGATGGACAATTCAAGTCATACAAGGCACTGGCCAATCACTTTGTGGATACGCTTCGCGGACTCGAAACGTTGAAAACGCTGGGCCAGAGCGGCAAACATACAGATACGATTATTCGAGTCAGCCAGCGCTACCGAAAAGCAACGATGTCTACACTGCGGATGGCCTTTTTGTCTTCCTTCGCGCTGGACTTCTTCACCATGCTCTCGGTTGCCTCGGTCGCGGTTGGCCTTGGCTTGCGGCTAACGGAAGGACAGATGCTGCTCGGACCGGCACTGACGGTACTTATTCTGGCACCGGAGTATTTCCTGCCTGTGCGTATGGTGGGTGCGGATTATCATGCCACATTGGATGGCAAGGAAGCCGGCGAAGCAATTGTACAGATGATTGAGCGGGGGAAGGCAGTCGAGCAGAGACAGCGAGAAGTGTACACCACTACTTTTCTTCAGACACAGGCAGGGACGGACGGAGTGAGATCTGTACAGCAGTCTTCTTCCGAATGTAAACATGCCTCGACCATACGCGTTGTGTTGGATGATGATCGCACTGCCAGACAAGTGTCTGCAGCTTCATCGAATCTGCTCTGGAACAAGGGCAGCCGACTGGCGCTTACCGACATCCAAGTGCGTCATGAAGAGGACGGAGCCACCTCGCTGGAGGATGTCACCTTTCAGATTTCCGGTATGATCAAGGTTGGTATTATCGGTGCAAGCGGTGCAGGGAAATCCACATTGATTGACGTGCTGGCTGGTTTTCAACTGCCCACATCAGGACGAGTGTTGGTGAACGGTCAGCCCGTGTCCCCGGAGATGATGGAATCCTGGAGAATGCAAACGGCTGCCATTCCGCAGCATCCCTATATATTCAGTGGAACCCTTGCTGATAACGTCCGCTTTTATATGCCGGAAGCATCGGATGCGGAGGTTGCAGTGGCTGCTAATGCAGCAGGCTTGAACCAGCTGGTCTCTTCTCTGCCAAACGGACTGCATGAGCGAATTGGAGCCGGCGGTAGACAGCTCAGTGGTGGGCAGGAGCAACGGGTAGCTTTGGCGAGAGCCTTGCTAAGTGCACGGCCGGTACTGCTGCTGGACGAGCCAACCGCACATCTGGATGTAGAGACCGAGTACGAGCTGAAACAGACGATGCTTCCGTGTTTTGAGAACAAACTCATATTTTTGGCTACGCATCGCCTGCACTGGATGCCGCATATGGACCGCATCATCGTGATGGACAGCGGGACGGTTGCCGAGACGGGAACACATGAAGAGTTACTTGCAAGACAAGGCGTATATTACCAGATGATTCGGGCCCAGATGGAGGCGGTATAACATGGAAGCTGAACATGAGCAGATAGAAACGGCCCGAAACGGGAGTGTGAAGAGCAGCTGGATTTCTCCTTACGTGGTACAGTACCGCTGGAGATTTGCCGGAGTTGTTGCACTGGGGACATGTGCTGCATGTTGTGCCGTGCTGCTGCTCTTTACTTCAGGGTTCCTGATCTCCAAGTCTGCGCTCCGCCCTGAAAACATTCTGATGGTATATGTACCGATTGTGGGTGTTCGTGCGTTCGGGATTTTCCGTGCGGTGTTTCGATATATTGAGCGTCTGGCTGGTCATGATGCCGTACTGCGTGTGCTTGCCGATCAACGGGTGAAGCTGTACCGAATTTTGGAGCCCCAAGCCCTGTTCCTGCGTTCACGAATGCAAACGGGGGATGTGCTTGGTGCACTTGCAGAGGATGTCGAACGGCTGCAGGATATTTATCTGCGTACGGTTTTCCCAGCCATCACAGCATTGATCCTGTACGGTGCGGCAGTTATCTCTTTTGGAACCGTGGATCTGGGTTTTGCATTGTGGATGGGTCTGTACTTGTTATTCCTTATTGGGTTGCTTCCAGCCATTACGCTAAAGATTACATGGAAACAGAAAGTGCGGTTGAAAAAGGAGAACAGCCATCTATATACGCGGCTTACTGACGGTGTACTTGGCCTTGGAGACTGGCTGGCAAGTGGCCGGGCAGCGGAGTTCGTTTGTCTTCAGGAAGAGGGGGAGGAACGGGCAGATTCCGTTCGGCGCAGCCTGCGAAGATGGACGCGCTGGCGTGACCTGATTGCACAATGTATCATCGGACTGATGGTGGTGTCCGTGACATTGTGGGCAGGAAACGAGGCTGCGGCAGGACAGCTGCCCGCCGTTATGATCGCGGCATTTGTATTGGTTCTGTTTCCACTTACGGAAGCCTTACTGCCTGTGTCCGATGCGGTGGAGCGTATCCCCGAGTACCGTCAATCGCTGGATCGATTGCAGCATCTGGAGGGTAAGGGACATACTCATGGTGTTAAGTCAGGCATAGATGAAACGAAGCAGTTGGCTGAAGCCCCTTCTGAATCAGCGGAGATGACGAATCGTTCACGAGATCAACGTATTCGTCTGCGTATCCCTCCGAAGCTGAGGGCGGATATTCAAATTGATCATGTAAGTTACCGCTATGCTTCCGAAGATGCCCATGCGGTACAGGGTGTATCTCTCCATCTGCCCCAAGGCAAACGGTTAGCGATTCTCGGGCGCAGTGGTGGAGGCAAATCCACACTGCTCAAACTGATTCAAGGCGCTCTGCTCCCTTCAGCCGGGGAAGTTCTGATCAATGATCAGCCTATTCAGACGCTGGGGGAGAATGTACCTGATGTCATTGCGGTGCTAAATCAAAATCCGCACCTTTTCGATACGACGGTCGCGAACAATCTGAGAATTGGCCGTCCACACGCAACGGATGAGGAGATCAGACGCGTGGCTGAACAAGTCGGTTTGTCCGGCCTTATCGAATCTCTGCCGCAGGAGTACAATACCCCGATGCTGGAGACGGGTATGCGTTTTTCGGGTGGCGAACGACAGCGGATCGCCCTGGCCAGGGTGCTGCTGCGGGAGACACCTGTCGTCATCTTCGACGAACCTACAGTGGGACTTGATCCTGTGACGGAACGCGCACTGATGCGCACCATTCTGGACAGCATGCAGGGCAAAACGATGATCTGGGTTACCCATCATCTCATTGGTGCTGAACAGATGGACGAGGTCATTTTTATGGAAAATGGACAGATTGCCATGCAGGGTTCTCACGAACAGCTGCTGGCTCGGGAAGAGCGCTATCGTCGCCTCGTGGAACTTGACCGACCAGGATGGACAGACTGGCAAAAGCCAGGGGTTCCCTTGCCGCCGGCAGCTTCCAGGTAAGTGTGGTTGGTTTCGAGAATTGAGGGCTGAGATCACGTTGATCGGATGAAAAGAGAGACTTACTCCAAGTTACAGAGCTGATGTAAGGGTCATATCAGCAAAAAGAAGAGCCCGTGGATTCACGGGCTCTTCTTTTTTTTTACCTGTATAAAGCAATATTGTCCGTCCCTACATTTCGACCAACATGAGAATGATGGAAGAGAGACAGAGGCAGGTACTGATGAGATACAAAACGCCAACCACCTGCTTATGGTTCAGCCCTGCACGCAGGAGGCGGTAATGAGCCTGGCTTGCATCGGCCTGATAGATGGCTTTGCCTTGAATGAAACGTTTGATAACGACAAAGATATTGTCGAAGATCGGTACACCAAGGGCCAGAATCGGGATGAATAGGGACAGCATGGTGGCTTGCTTGAATGCCCCGTCAAGGGCAATGACAGCCAGAATAAAACCAAGAAATGTCGCTCCGGCATCACCCATAAATACCTTAGCCGGAGGTTTGTTGTATTTCAGGTACCCAAGCGTAACACCAACAAGCACGATGGACATGAGTGCCGAATCGCTCTGGCCTTTGGCCAGGGCAACGACAAACAGCGTGACTGCCGAGATCGCTGACAATCCGCCAGCAAGACCATCCATGCCATCCGAGAAGTTAATGACCGTGGTTACGCCGAAGATCCACAGGATTGTCAGAATGAACTGCAGCCAGAACGGAAGCATGATGTATTCCGAGGTCAGCGGGTTCACAAACCCGGTGAATGCAATGCCGGAAGCAAATACGAGCACGGCTGCAGAGATCTGAATGATCATTTTGGGCAGGGCGGGAAAGTCTTTGCCTTTTGTTTTGTACCAGTCATCAATGGTGCCAATCGTTAATAGGAGCATACCGCCTGCAACCAGTGCGGCTGTCTCCATGGATAACTGCTTCGTAAAAGCAATGTATGTCAGGAAGAATCCGGTGAATATCGCGTAACTCGCCGTCAGTGGAATGGGCTGCCTGTGCAGCTTGCGCTCTACGTCCTCCCGTGGCTTGTCCACAAAATCAAGGCGGTGGGCCAGTCGGCTAAGCGGAGGAATGAGCAGAAGCACGACAACAAAAGACAGCAAAAAGGCCATTATGTATACCATAAAATTGCTTGATTCACTCCCATCTACCATTTTTCCCCTATTATACGAGCTAAAGCGGAAATCTGTCGATGTCATTATTGTAACCTGCAAGATCGCACATGTTGGCAGAAAGCCAAAGTTCAGAATATTTATCGCAAATAAGATCCAAAGAAGTGGTTAGCTGTTTCCACATGATAGCCGTCATCTCCTTGCCAAGTAGCTGCAAAGATAAAATCGCCGGAACCACCCTTGCCTCTTCTCGGCGTATCACCAGGAACCAGCAGTCCGGCAGCAGCCCAGATCTCAATCAGGGCATCCCGTTCCTGTTTGCTCGAAGGGAGAAGACCTTTCCACAGCTTTTCAAGCGAGCGGGCACTATCCTTGGGATCACCAGTCTGGCAGGCTGCGAGAAGCTGTTCAAGGATGGCCTTGTCTTCCGAGGTTACCTCGTAGCTTGAATCGTTATCAAGAAGCAGCAGCTCCAGATCCATTAAACAGTAGAGCAGCCATCCATGACGGACCCCGCCCCATTTGATCCGCTCAAAATTCAGGACGTTCAGATCCACGTTCACATACTGCTTGTCCGACTGTAACCGCAGGTAATTGCAATCCCCACATGCACTAGTATTGGCATGAAGCGCGGGCCGTTCCGCATAGGTATGCAGAGGTAAACGTGAGGTTAGTGCCCAACTGGAGAGCACACTGCGCAAATATACTTTTTTGGTAGACAGGCTGTGCAGAAAAGCCGAAACGACCCTGTCCTTCAAGGTGATGTCCTGATGAATTTCATGCAGACGCCGGACAATCTCGTCGTGGGTGGTGGTCTGCGGATCGAACATGACATGCTTGCTCTTGGCATATTCAAAATCATCTCCGGAGAATGGTGCACGTTCTGTCTTCCAGCCGCCACCTCCCCAGAATGTGCTCAGCAGTATTTTTGCCGCTTTTTTATCCAACAATGCAATTAACCTCCTGTCGTATTCAATATTAATTCTACAAGACCGGGGAAACGACTGTTTAGATCATCCTTTCGCAAAGAGTAAAAATGCTGTTTGCCTTCAATACGTGGCTGGATCAGGCCTGCTTCACGAAGGATTTTGATGTGATGGGACAATGTTGATTTGGAAATATGGTCTACTTCGAAGGCGGAACAGTTTTTCTCGCCGGAGCTGGCCAGGCAGTGTGCAATCTTCATGCGCACTGGATCACCAAGTGCATTGCAGACCGTGGTAAACTCCATTTCCGAAGTCATGGGTATCGTAGGTGTTTTCATATCTATGACGGTAGCATATTGAAACGTCTCTTTCAATGTTTGATTTTTTTCGAACTGAGGGTTGTAAGGAGACTGGTCGTGTGATACATTTCTGTTCAATAGTTCGAAATTATTCGAACTGTAATTCATATCGGTTTATGACCATCAGGAGGAACACCATGATTACCTTGTTAAACAACTATTTTCGTTTATTTGACGCTTCCCGTACGGATGCACGTGCGATGGAGGATTTACTGTCCCTGTTCACACCGGATGCTGAGATTGTGCTGAACGGAACCAGCAGAAGGGGATTTGAAGGTTTTATGAAAGCATTCTACGAGTACAACATGGACGTCAAACATATGTGGGACGGGTGGGTGCTTCAGCCGGATGGCAGCTATCAGACGAACTGGGCCGTATGTGGGCAAGCTGCTGATGGCACGGTATATGCCAAAACAGGGATTGATATCGCCCGCGTGAATGATGAGGGACAGATTATGTATCTGGAAAATGTGCAGGGCGACAAGGATGCATTCAGTAAATATAAATGAGTAATGTATTCATAAGTAGGTAAAAAAACAGGTGCCCTTAAATGGACACCTGTTTTTTCTGGAACTATTTCTGATGCATCGTTTTATTTTGAAAAGCAGCGATATCCGCATACTCTTCCTCAAATTTGCGGGAGATCCGAATAAAGATCGGCAGCAATTCCCGGTAGATGCGGACATGATCCGGGTCAGGCTGATGGCGATGTGTGGATCCGATCATGCCGGATACCGCACTCAGGGAATCAATTCGGCCTAGTGCATATAAGCCAAGCACGGCTGCGCCAAGGCAGGAGCTCTCAATGCTTTCGGGAATAATCACATCCTGGTCGAAAATATCGGCCATCATCTGCCGCCATAATTCGGAGCGGGCGAAGCCGCCCGTTGCCTGAATTTTGGTAGGACGGCCGATCTTCTCCTCAATAGCCAGCATGACCGTATACAGATTGAACAACACACCTTCCAGGGCCGCACGGATCATGTGCTCCTTCTTATGATGAAGTGTCAGACCGAAGAACGAGCCGCGGGCATTCGGATTCCAGAGCGGAGCACGCTCACCTGTCATATACGGATGGAAGAGCAGACCTTCCGATCCCGGTGGTACATTTTCCGCGACACGCGTGAGCACTTCATAAGGGTCGATCCCCAGCCGCTTCGCTGTTTCTACCTCAGATGCTGCAAACTCGTCCCGAATCCAGCGGAAAATGACCCCGCCATTATTCACGGGCCCACCGATCACCCACGCATCCTCGGTGAGCGCGTAACAGAAAAAGCGTCCTTTCGGATCGGTAACCGGTTTGTCCACGACCGTACGAATGGCTCCGCTGGTGCCGATGGTTACTGCTACCACGCCAGGATCAATTGCATTTACGCCAAGATTGGAGAGCACACCGTCACTTGCCCCGATGACAAATGGCGTCGTGTCTGCAATGCCCATTTTCTCGGCATAATCCGGGTTCAGACCTTGCTTGAGCACATGCGTGGTCGGCACAAGCTGGGATAAATGATCTGGTGTAATTCCTGCTACATGCAGAGCTTCCTCATCCCAGTCCAGCTTCTCCAGATTCATCATTCCGGTGGCAGACGCCATGGAGTGGTCAATCACGTACTCATTGAACAGCTTGAGGAACACGTATTCTTTCATGGAAATGAATTTGTGAGTTTGCTTGAACAGTTCCGGCTGTTCCCGGGTCAGCCACATGATCTTGGTCAGCGGTGACATCGGATGAATGGGTGTTCCTGTTCTCAGATAGATTTCATGACCGTTCATCTCAGTTTTGAGTGCTTCGGTCCATTCGGCGCTGCGATTGTCTGCCCACGTCATGGCACGCATCAGCGGTTTACCCTGCCCGTCAACAGGCAGGATGCTGTGCATCGCCGAGCTGAACGATACAAACAGAATCTCATCCGGTTTGACACCCGCCTTGGATGTCGCCTGTTTAACGGATTCTACAACAGCTTGAAAAATATCGTCCGCATCCTGCTCAGCAATCGCAGGAGTAGGGGTATATAGCGGATAATCGGCACCGCCCTGAGCCACGATGGTGCCGTTTTGTTCGAACAATACGGCCTTGGTGGATGTGGTGCCGATATCTACGCCAATCATATAGGGTGAAGAAGCCATTTTGTCATCCCTTTCTCTGGAGCATCTGGTATTTATCTTTAGATAAGAATATCAGACTTGAGGGATGGATCAAAATGCCGTGTCTTAATCTTTCACTGCTCCTGCGGCAATGTCCGAAATGAACTGGCGGCTGATGAACAAGAACATGATAATGAGCGGAATAACAGCCAGCAGAGTACCGGCGATAACCATCGCGTAATCCGTGTTGTACAGTCCGTTTAGTTGTGAGAGAGCAATCTGCAGCGTGTATTTCCGTTCATCTGTCAGCACAATGAGCGGCCACAGGTAGTCGTTCCATACTCCGATAAAGGTAAATGCGCCGAGAAACGCAAACGCAGGTCGCAGGATGGGCAGCGCCACATTCCAATAGAGACGGAAAAAATTACAGCCGTCGATCCGGCCTGCATCGAGCAGGTCATTCGGGATGGACTCCGTGGCATACTGCCGGATCCAGAAGATGCCGAAGGCATTCACCATGCCCGGGATAATCAGGGCCTTGAAGGAACCGACCCAACCGAACGTGGCCATGAGCACGAAGGAAGGCACGAGCGACAGCTGGGAAGGCACCATCATGGTGGCCAGCAGCAGGACGAAGAGCCACTTTTTGCCTGGAAATTCAAACTTCGCAAACGCAAAACCCGCTAATGAGTCAAAGAACAGCACGAGCACGGTCACCATGCCGGATACAAACAGTGTATTGACAAATGCACCCCAGAAGTCGATCTGCTCCAGCACCCGGCTGATATTATTCCATAGTTCGCCACCGAACCAGAGCTGGGGCGGAAATGCATAGATGTCGGACGTTGTCCGTGTGGACATTACAATCAGCCAATAGAACGGGAACATGGAAATGAGCATGCCCCCGATAAGACCGGTATACAATACGAGCGATTTGAGGTATTTGGATGTCATGAGCGCTCCCCCCTTGTCACATCAGGATGACTTGCCTTGAACAAGCTTCCAGTTCACGATGGAGAACAGGGCGATAATAAGGAACATGCCCCAACCCACCGCTGCACCATATCCGAAGTAATTGTTGATGAACGATTCACGGTAAAGGTACAGAACAATGGTCATCCCGGCTGCGCCTGCACCGCCGTCGTTGCCCACGAGAATCTGAGGTTCGGTGAACAGCTGCATGCCGCCAATCGTTGATGTAATCACCGTGAACAGAATCACAGGGCGCAGCATCGGAATTGTAATTCGGAAGAAGGACTGTATACCGGATGCGCCGTCAATTTTGGCTGCTTCATACAAGGTCTGGGGTATACTCTGAAGTCCGGCCAGATAAATGACCGCATTGTACCCTGTCCAGCGCCAGACGACCATGGAGGAGATCGCCACTTTAATACCCCAAGGCGCATTAAGCCATTCCACGACCGGAAGCCCGACCGACTGCAGGAGATAGTTGAGAAAGCCATAGTTGTTGGCAAACAGTGCACCAAAGATGATCGCCACGGCCACGATGGATGTGACGTTCGGCAGGAAGTAACCGACCCGAAACAGTGTACGGAACTTCACGAACGGCGCATGCAGCAAAAAGGCAACAATCAGGGCGAAGAACAGCATGGGAATGGTCGAGTATATCCAGATCATGAACGTATTGCCCACTGCCTGCCAGAACTCGGCATCCGTCAGCATGTATTTAAAATTGTTCAGCCCGTTATAGGTCATTACGCCAATGCCGTCCCACTTATGGAAGGCCAGGTACAATGAGAAGCCGATGGGAAACAGGCCAAACACGGCAAAGAGAATATAAAACGGCGAGATCGCTGCATATAGGGCACGATGTTCCCAAATTTGGGACAGGAGAGATTTCTTCCGATCCAGGTCCGGACGCACAGCTCCGGGTTCGGGAGTGAGATGGGGTTCGGTTACAGCCATATGAATTCCTCCTTATGCGGATATCGAACACACACGTTCTTCAGGTCAACGCTGGAGTTCCCGCTCAACGCGGTGTACGGTATCGGTCCAGACCTGCTGGGGATCTGCATTTTGCTTCGCGACATCATTCAGGCGCCGCGTAATAATGTTGTGTACCGATGGGTAACGTTCACCAAAAAAAGCGTCTGGAACATGCTGTGCCGATTCGGCAAATACAGGCCCTGTCGCCTGTCCGCCGAAGAAGGGCTCCTCTTCTTTCATTGCGGGAGAGTCGAACACACCCGGAGCAGAAGGGAAGAGGTTCAACGTCTGATATTGCTCCAGCTGATTTTCCGGACTCTGCAGCCAGCGCACCAGCTCGAAGGCTTCCTGAGGATGCTCACTGGACTTCAGAATGGACAGGAAAGAACCGCCGTTATTGCCATCTCCGCCAGGAGCACGGGCCACCCGCCACTTACCCGATGTATCTGGCGCAGCTTCCTGCAGCACCTGCTTCATCCAGACCGCACCCACGAAGGATGCAATTTCCCCATTATTCATCGCTGCATTCCAGCCTGGAGTCCAGCCGTCTGCATTCGCCAGCAATCCCTTTTGCTTGAAATCAATGGCCGTATCCCAGCTTGTGCGTACCAGAGGAGAATCCATGCCGATAAACGAACCATCCGGGCGGAAGTAGCGCTCAGCTCCTTGGGACAACACTTGGTTGTAAACGCTTCCAATGTTATCGGTCAGAAATACCTTGCCCCCAAGTTTCTCTTTGATCTGTTCGCCTGCTGCGGCGTATGCTTCCCAGCTATTCAGCTGTCGGCTTACATCCTCGGGTTCAGATGGCAGTCCAGCCTCCTTGAAGAGGTCTGCTCGGTAAAAGAGAGCTGTCGGTCCCGTATCCATCGGGAAACCGATCATCTGTCCGCTGGGCGTGACGCCCTGCTTCCATTTCCATTCAAGGTACTGGTCTTCGACGTCCCCAGCGCCGAGATCATACAGATTATAAAAACGGTCTTCACTGGGGAAGAGTTCCATGATCCAGTCGTTTAGGGCAACAATATCGGGCTCGCCTGATTTGGCGGCCAGCGTTGTCTTGAGCTTCGCCTTGAAGTCACCGCCGATCTTCTGGGCAGTCAGTTCAATATTGGGGAACTGTTCCTTGGCCTTGGCAATCAGCTTATCATCAATGGAACGGTTCCAGTACCAAAGTGTAAGCGTTACCTTTTTGTTGTTCGCAGAATCGTCTTGTCCTGGCCAGATGGAGCATCCGCTTATAAGCAGGACGCAGACCATCATGATGGCTGTCCAGCAGGTTCTTTTCCGGCGGATCATGTGCACAACCCCCTCATCGTTAAGTTCGAGGCATGAAGTACTTTGGACTACAACATCATTCTATGAGCAGTTTATAAACTCATACCCAATATTCCGAAAATGAAACACAAATTTGTGTCGGTTTCGTATCCTGATTTTATTAGTTACTTTAAAAACAAAAGTTACTTGACACAATATAATTTTTATTTTAAACTTGCTTACATAAAGTAACTAATGATGATGACAATAATATAGATACGTACTATAAACGTCCAGTGATCTTTTTTCGATCTGGATACGAATCAATCTGTATATCAAATGGCTTAACAGGAGGAACGAAACATTATGATCAATTCACATATTATTCAACTACTTGCCCCCAAAATCCAGACTTTTCCGAGTGGAAAAGAATTTATATATCTGGTTGGACCGATTAAGCTCCCGGTCAATCTGGATGGAGAGACGCATACATTCCAGTGGTATAGCTGGCTGAAATCGGATAAGGTCATGGAGAGCGGCGAGCTGATTGAATCGCTGGCTACTGCCGAGCTGGCAGAACGTCAGCAGTCGAGTGTGCTCGTGTACGGCGATTTTGCCGAAGCCCAGGAAGCGCTGATCCGGATGCACAGCATCTGTCATACAGGCGATATTTTTGGCAGCAAGCGCTGTGATTGTGGCTTCCAACTGGAGCAATCCATGAAAATGATCGCAGCCCATGGAGCGGGTGCCTTGTTCTACCTGGCGAACCATGAAGGTCGCGGGATTGGTCTGTTCAGCAAAGCGATGGCGTACATCCTGCAAGAGGAAGGTCTGGATACCGTAGATGCGAACCTGCAGCTTGGCTTTACGGACGATGCTCGTAACTATGACGATGCCATTGCTGTATTGCGTGCACTGCGTTCTGCACCTGTTACGTTGATTACCAACAATCCGCGGAAGCTGGCTGCACTGCAGGAAGCGGGACTGAATGTGGGTGGACGTGTTCCGCTGTGGGGCGATCGTTCGGCGTTCAATGAGAAATACCTGCAAACGAAAGTGAGTCGTTCAGGTCACCTGGCTGAGAACGATGGCTGGGCCGGTGCAGATGTGCTGCTTCCGCATGCGCAAGCTTAAATTTCACCTTTTGTGTTAAATCAGCGTTGATTCCAGTGAAGGTATCTTGCTGTGAAATCGACAAAAAGTGGCTGTTGTTGTTCACTCCTTAGGGGTGCACGACAACGGCCTTTTGGTGTTTACGACAGAGTAATGAACACTATGGGGATGCTTCCTGGTGCCGGGCTCTGCTTGCCGATCTACCATACGGATTATACAATATAGGCAATCTGAATGATGCAGGAGGAACGATGGTGCCATTTGAGGGACAGAGCATGTTACCCGCTGCCAAGAGCATGAAGCAGTTCGAAGCGATTATTGATGGCCCTTACACCTATGGGGTTTTGCTGGATACCCACATTGCTCAGCTGGAGAGTTTGCTGGATGAGGCAAGGCGGCGAAGCAAAAAAATCCTGCTGCATGCCGATCTGGTCCAAGGGCTGAAGAACGATGAGTACGCGGCAGAATATTTGTGTCAGCATATTCGACCGGCGGGTTTGATCTCTACACGGGCGACAGTAATTCAAAAGGCGAAACAAAAGGGGATCACCGCAATTCAGCGAGTGTTTTTGCTAGATACAAATGCGTTGGAGAAAAGTTATCAACTGCTGACGAAGACACAGCCGGATTATATTGAAGTGCTTCCTGGCGTTATTCCGCATATTATTACCGAGGTAGCGGAACGGACTGGGATTCCCATTATTGCCGGAGGGCTGATCCGGTCTGCCCAAGAGGTTGAGCTCGCGCTGCAGGCCGGGGCAACAGCGGTGACGACGTCCAATTTTGACCTGATCCGACATTTTGGGGAATCGCTTACAGAACCGAAACAATAGCATAGTTTCAACATTATTGCATCTGTCAATCAGGCACCTGTGATATCGAATAATGCAATATGCTTACAGGAGGTTGTCGATATGGAAAAGTATATTATGGCCCTTGATCAGGGAACCACGAGTTCACGGGCTATTCTGTTTAACCACAATGGGGAGATTGTACATATTGCCCAGCAGGAGTTTCCGCAGTATTTCCCCAAACCAGGCTGGGTCGAGCAGAATGCGAATGAAATCTGGAGCTCCATTCTTGCGGTTATGGCTTCATGCTTGGCAGAGAGCGGAATTAAGCCTGCCCAGATTGCCGGCATCGGGATTACGAACCAGCGCGAGACGGTTGTGGTGTGGGACAAGGAGACTGGCCGCCCCATCTATAATGCCGTAGTCTGGCAGTCGAGACAAACTGCTGATATCTGTGATGAGCTGAAGACGAAGGGACTGGCTAACCTTTTTCGTGAGAAAACGGGACTGCTTATTGATCCCTATTTTTCCGGTACGAAAGTCAAGTGGGTTCTGGACCATGTGCCAGGAGCGCGTGAACGCGCGGAGCAGGGAGAACTGCTATTTGGCACGATCGACAGCTGGCTGATCTGGAAGCTCAGCGGAGGTACCCATGTAACGGACGTATCCAATGCTTCCCGTACATTGATGTACAACATCTATGATCTGCAATGGGATGACGAACTGCTCCGTATTCTCGATATTCCAAAAGCGATGCTGCCGGAAGTACGAGGTTCCTCTGAAGTGTATGCGCACACGATGGATTATCATTTCTTCGGCCACCGGGTTCCCATTGCTGGCGCAGCGGGGGATCAGCAGGCAGCTTTATTTGGTCAGGGATGTTATCACAAGGGCAGTATGAAAAACACATATGGTACCGGGTGCTTCATGCTCATGAATACCGGGAAAGATCCGGTAAAGTCGGACCATGGATTGATCACAACGATTGCCTGGGGTGTTAATGGCAAGGTAGAGTATGCACTTGAAGGCAGCATTTTTGTGGCGGGTTCCGCCATTCAGTGGCTTCGTGACGGATTACGGATGCTGCGTTCCTCCAAGGATAGTGAGGATTATGCTGCACGGGTACCTTCCACAGACGGTGTGTATATGGTACCGGCCTTCGTGGGGCTAGGTAGTCCGTATTGGGACAGCGAGGTGAAGGGTGCCGTATTCGGTCTGACACGCGGCACCACGAAGGAACATTTTATTCGAGCGACGCTTGAAGCGCTGGCGTATCAAACCAAGGATGTCCTGGCGGCTATGGAATCCGATTCGGGGATTGCTGTCAATTCGTTACGCGTCGATGGCGGCGCAGCGGCCAATGACTTTCTGATGCAATTCCAGAGCGACATTCTGGGCATACCGGTTGAGCGCCCAACGGTGAACGAGACAACGGCTCTAGGGGCTGCTTATTTGGCAGGTCTTGCTGTCGGGTACTGGGAAAGTGCCGATGAACTGAAGGATCATGAGAACACGGAGCGTGTATTCAATCCGCTGATGGAAGAGGATACCAGAAATGATCTGTACGCCGGTTGGCAGCGAGCAGTGAAGGCTGCGATGGCCTTCAAATAAGTAGGAATATGAAGATTTAGCTATTTGTACTTTTTCATTAAACAAATTCAATACATGATAATTATTGGTGGAAAAAGATGCATAACTTACAGGGGATATTTTCCTGGAGAACGAAATGCATATATCCATGATTAGGAAAATAAAGAGGTTAGTGGATCAGTTTGAAATTACGTCCTTGGGCAGAACAACTTTTTGAATTTTTTTTGAATAATGTGTCATTTCAGGCCTTCACGCCACTCAAAATGTGTGATAGGATTAAGGCACAAGTTAAAAAATGATGTCTGGAGATCGGGAGAGACCACGTACCGCTCAGCAATTGCTGCAGCGAATGACGTGGTCTTTTTTTTGTTCTTTTTTGAGGATGGGTTAGCAAAAATAAAGGCAATGAATGGGAGGCATACCGATGACTTTACCTTTCTCGGCAGCGATGCGCGGCGAGTATCTACAATCCATGGCGAATGCACATTTTGACATATTGGTTATAGGCGGGGGGATCACTGGGGCAGGCATTGCCCTTGATGCTGTGTCCCGCGGACTGAAGACTGCGCTGGTTGAAATGCAGGATTTTGCAGCGGGCACGTCTAGTCGTTCAACCAAACTGGTCCACGGAGGTTTACGATATCTGAAGCAATTCGAAATGAAAATGGTGGCTGAGGTAGGACGCGAACGGGCAATTGTCTATGAAAATGGACCTCATGTGACGACACCGGAGCCGATGCTCCTACCCATCTATACGGGAGGTACGTTTGGGCGCTTCAGCACATCCATTGGTTTGATGGTGTATGACCGGCTCGCGGGTGTGAAGCGCAGCGAGCGCCGTACGATGCTTAATGCTGGAGCTGTCTCAGACAGCGAACCTTTGCTGCGCCGAGATGGACTGCTGGGTGGTGGGTTATATGTGGAATACCGGACGGATGATGCACGGCTTACCATTGAAGTGATGAAAGAAGCGGTAAAGCGTGGAGCCCAAGCTGTGAATTATGTAAAAGCAGACGGATTTGTGAAGGAAAACGGAAAGATCATTGGCATCCAGGCCACGGACCAGATCACAGGCGAGCGTGTTCAATTAAGGGCAAGCAAGGTAATCAATGCTTCGGGTCCATGGGTGGATGAGCTCCGCAAGGTAGATGGTTCACGTCAGGGCAAGACACTGCAAATGACTAAAGGCATTCATTTGGTATTCGACGGGTCCAGGTTTCCTCTTCGGCAAGCTGTATATTTTGATACCCCTGATGGGCGAATGGTTTTCGCAGTTCCGCGTGATGGCAAAACATATGTGGGTACCACCGATACTGTTTTCCGAGATGACCCGGCGCATCCTCTGATCTCTGAAGCAGATCGGAATTATGTAATCGATGCGGTAAATGGCATGTTTCCAGATATTCAGATTGATGCCGAAGATGTGGAATCAGGCTGGGCTGGCATACGTCCATTAATCCATGAGGAAGGCAAGAGTCCTTCCGAAATCTCGCGCAAGGATGAAGTATGGGTCTCCCCCTCCGGATTGATCACCATTGCGGGGGGCAAGCTGACCGGGTATCGCAAAATGGCTGAAATGGTCGTGGATCTGGCTGCCCGGGAGCTGAAACAGGAAACAGGGAAATCGATTGGGCCCTGCATAACGAAGAAGATGCCGATTTCCGGTGGGGACGTTGGTGGCTCAGCAGGGTATTCCGTCTATATAGAGCGCAAGATTAAGGATGGGGTAGCGCTCGGACTCAATCGGCAAGCTGCAGAGCGGCTGGCTCGTACCTATGGATCCAATGTGGATGCCCTGTATGACCGGTTGCCTGATCCACGGGCCAAGGCGGCCGAACTGCATGGCATGCCGCAGGAACTGCTGCTCATGCTGAATTATGCAATTGAGGAAGAAATGGCCGTAACCCCGGCAGACTTCTTGGTGCGACGAACAGGCGATTTATTTTTCCGAATTGACGAGGTGCGTCAGTATAAGTCGGCAGTTATCCAATACATGAATGATCGGCTGTACTGGACGGATGAGCAGAGAACAGGGTATGAACAAGAGCTGGACCAGCTGATATTGGGGGCATCTGGCAAAATATAATGCAGGATTTTGTATGATGGGGTCGAATGGAACATGTAAGCGCGTAACAAAGAGAGGGGATTACATCCATGACGTTACAGATCGGCATCATTGGAACAGGCTGGTTCAGCAAAGTACATGCAGATATTTTGGCACGAATGGAAGGCGTCCGTGTGGCAAGTGTGCTCGGGACCACCTTGGAGAAAGCTGAGGCCATGGCTTCCGTGTATGATGCAGCTGGCTACAGCGAGCTTGAACATATGCTGGACGGGGAGAAGCTGGATGCAGTTTACATCTGCGTTCCGCCAATGTCGCATGGTTCAATCGAATTGGAACTGATTCGTCGCGGCATCCCTTTCCTTGTAGAGAAACCACTAAGTACAGGAATGGATATTCCGCGCAAGATTTTAGATCAGGTGAAGGATACAGGTTTGCTTACTTCGGTAGGTTATCACTTCCGCTATCAGGAAGCAGCCCAGGTGCTTCGGGGGGCAATGAAGGATCAGACGATCGGCATGGCACTTGGACGCTGGATGGGTGGTATGCCAGGCGTAGCCTGGTGGCGCCGTCAGGAAGGATCCGGAGGACAGTTTGTCGAGCAGACAACACATATTGTAGATCTGCTCCGGTACTGTGCAGGCGAAGTTACTGAGGTGTATGCTGCAGCAGCCCAGCGTGTGATGCATGAGAAGCACGATCATGTTACCGTGGCAGATGTGGCGAATGTTACGCTTAAGCTGGAGAGCGGTGCCATTGCGAGCATTGCCAATACATGTCTGCTGCCGGATGGAGAAGGTGGTGCCGGACTTCAGTTCTACACGGAAGCGGGGGTATGGGACTGGACACCGGACCGTCTGCTGCTGCCGAGTGCTGCTGCTCACGCAATGGCAGGTCAGGAGATTCCGGCAGGACATAACCCGTATGAACGGGAGAACGAGGCATTCATTCATGCTCTTCGGACGGGTGACCGTACGCGGATTCTGTCTGATTACGCGGATGCCTGCCGTACTCAGGAGATTACAACAGCAGCGCTGGCATCTGCCGATTCCGGTCTGCCGGTGCAGCTGAAGCCTATTAGAAACCTTTCACATTAATTTATTTCAATA
The DNA here is from genome assembly GCF_038005125.1 of Paenibacillus sp. FSL K6-2862. Taxonomy (NCBI): domain Bacteria; kingdom Bacillati; phylum Bacillota; class Bacilli; order Caryophanales; family Paenibacillaceae; genus Paenibacillus; species Paenibacillus sp. FSL K6-2862. Next base: position 6,250,700 of record NZ_JBBOSN010000001.1, on the reverse strand, counting down.
GTTATATGGTAATTCAAGAAAAAAGCCTGAATGGGAAGCTGATCTGGAGAAGATCAGCACCTATTCAGGCTTTTGGTGTTTTAGATTAAAGGGATCTGCATTGCTATCGTTTCAGCCAGTCGGAGGACCAGCCATAAATTTGGTTGATCACCGGCTCAATAGCCTTGCCTTTGGGAGTCAGCTCGTATTCAACCCGTGGCGGAATTTCAGGATACATATGACGGGTTACGATGCCTTCCATCTCCATTTCCTTCAAACGCTCGGATAACAGACGGCCGCTAATGGCCATTTCCGCTTCCAGCTCTGTGAAGCGCTTAGGTCCGGAGAGCAGCTGATACATGATCAGCAGAACCCACTTCTTACCAATGATGTCCATAGCTTGTGTGATCAAACAGGGACTTGGTGATTTTGCTTTTCTCAGCTTCAACGTGTTCACCTCAATTCGCATAACAATGTTGGAATGGTCTAACTGTCTTGTATATAAAAAAAGTGCCTGGCTTACCGCCACTCTGACGAAAAATAAGAAGCATTCATTCATAAAGGTTACGGCAAAAATCCATGCAACAACCCTTTTGTATGTATTATACACTATTTATCAAAAAATTACTTGAATAAATAATCTTATTATTATATACTCACTTCATAAAAGTAAGTCAGTATCTAATAATACCTAATAGATAGATACGGACCAATTATTCGTTCACATGTTGGCTTGAAAACCGAGTCGTCGTAAGACGGCTTTGACATAGATTTAGCATCTTGCAGATTTGAATTGAATTCGGCATGTGCAGCAGACAAGATGCTCCAGCTTTTCTTTTCATCTAACCTTTAGATCAGTTACAGGAGGAACATACATAATGAGAGTTATTGGATATATTTTTCTGGTGGTGCTTGCAGGTGTATTTGTGATGACGGGGCTTAACAAGGTAATGGGTGCTGAGATGATGGTGCAGACGTTCGAGAGCTTCTCGTATCCCAAGTGGACGATGTATCTGCTCGGCGCGGTAGAACTGCTTAGTGCAGTAGGTTTATTGATCCCGCGTACCCGCATGGTAGCAGCAGGTGTGCTGACATTTATTCTGATTGGTGCACTCGGAAGTCATCTGATCTACGGACAATACGGGGCAGTTGCGCTTCCGGCAATCTTGCTCGTTGCCAATATTGTCGTTCTGGCGATCGGTATGCGCAAGCTGGAGGAAGAAGAGGTCCTGGAAGTCATTCAGGCGTAACCTAGATAGAGCACGTATAGATTGAATAATCAAAGAGGGCGGCTGCCAAAACAGTTGCCCTCTTTTACGATGCCTTCATGTAATTCATTTTTCTTTAGAGGAAAAAAAGAAGAACCCACACATACACAGGGTTCTCTTGCAGTAGGACTTCCTCATCGGAAGATCTCCTGATTATAAATAATAAAATGAAATCATATTATAGCAATTTCTTTAATTGGGAGACGCGTCCTTGGCTAATACCAAGCTTTTCCGCAATCTGCTGCTGAGCCAAACCAGGATTCTGTTCAACAATTTCTTTCATCTGTTGCAGCATGCGAGCCGTCTTGGGCCGCAGGTCAGGATACTCAGTGCTGGCAGGTACAGTTCCCTCATCCCATGTTGGAGACGAGACTTTGGCGGAATCGGAAGCAGGACGCTCCACGGCTGCAGGAGCCTGTTTGTTCTGAGGAACGAACCATTCGGGAGTGTCATCCGGGTGTTTTAATTGAACAGCACACGTCCGGCAGATGAATTGCTCTTTGAAATACATATCCGTATCCATATCACCGCAAAACACACACAACGTTGATTTGTACTTTCTCAAAATCAACTCTTTCCCTTCAATGAAAAACTCAAGCGGATCGCCGATATGGATTTCCATCGTATCCCGCATTTCTTTGGGAAGGACAATTCGTCCAAGGCGGTCCAGAGATCTCTTCATTCCGGTTCTTTTCATCGCATCTCCCCCGCAATATTCGCTTATAAAACATGTCCTTATTGTAAGGAAGAAAGGGCTTTAATACAACAATAATATTTCAAATAATAGGGACAATTCTATCTATTATGGGAAAATAAGTTTAGAAAGAATAGGTGCCACCGCTAGAGTGAACAATGCAGCGAGTACCATGGAGATACTGGAGATGGTTCCTGTCAGGGAACTGAGCTCAAAAGCCTTGGAAGTCCCTGTGCCGTGGGCACCCGTTCCGAGCAGGGTTCCGCGGGCAATCTCTCCATCAATACGGAGCATTTTAACGATAGAAGGACCCATAATCGCACCAAGCAAACCGGTCATGATGACAAAAACCGCAGTAACAGCGGGGATACCCCCAATGGTAGCCGAGACATTCATGGCAATCGGAGTTGTAATGGAACGTGGAATCAGGCTGTGAATCAGCCCGGAGTCCAGCTGAAGCCATTTGGCGAGCAGGGCTGAAGAGAGTACGGCCACCACTGATCCGGTCATGACACTGAAGACAATCTCGGATATATGCTTTTTAAGCACATGGAAAAAGGTATAGAGCGGTACAGCAAAAGCTACCGTAGCCGGTTGCAGCAGAAGACTAAGCCATTTGCCGCCGCTGCTGTAATCTGCATAATCTGTCCCGGTCGCAAGCAGAACGCCAACGACAAGCAGGGGCGTGATTAGCAGTGGAGACAGATAAACCTTGGGCAATTGGCGATACATGCGTTTGGCAATCAAGTAAATACCTACAGTTAACAACAAGCAGAGAAATCCAATCATCCGGTGTGACGCTCCTTTCGTTTGGCGATTCGTGTAGCAACCAGGCCGGTGCAGGCCATAACCAGAAATGTACTCAGCAGGACGATGAACAGAATCTGCAGTCCGTCATGTTCAAGCATGGGCATGTAGTTCATGATGCCAACGGCTGAAGGAATGAAGAACAGCAGCAGTTCTCCGAGCAGCCATGCGGCTCCGACTTCAATCCAGCGCAGCTTCACGACCCGAGTCTGAAGCAAAATAAACAGTACAACCATACCGATTATCGAACCCGGCACAGGCAAATGGAGAGCACGGGCCAACAGGTCCATGAGCAGTGAAAAGACCATGAGGAGAGCAACCTGCAATATACCAAGTCCCCATTTTTTCACTTCAATTCCTCCTTATATCATCAACGTAATTGATTTGATTGTTTATGAAAATGAATGGAAACATACTTTCTTGTTACAAATTTTACATCGCATTCTTTCATGAGTAAAATGCATATTAAGAATGTTTTCTATTCCATTTATCTATGAGAGGCTGGAATCAGACGATGGATATCCGCCATTTGCAATATTTTCTGGAAGTTGCCCGTCAGCAGAGCTTTACCAAGGCAGCCGAGGTGCTGTTTATCACGCAGCCAACCATCAGCAAAACCGTGAAAAGTCTTGAAGATGAGCTGGGGGTTACGCTGCTGGATCGGTACGGCAAGAGAGTCGAATTGACCGATGCAGGGCATGTTTTTTTTCGGCAGGCACTGGAAATTGAAAAATCGTTTCGCAGCTTGTCGTCGGAACTCGATGATCTGATGAACCTGAAGAAGGGACATCTGCGCATCGGACTGCCGCCTATGGTAGGCTCGAGCTTTTTTCCCATGATCATCGGTGAATTTCATAAGGCCTATCCGCAAGTGAGCATTCAACTGTTTGAGGATGGTGCGAAAAAGGTAGAGGCCGACGTCATCAGTGGTGCACTGGACATTGGTGTGGCTGTGCTGCCGACGGTGGATGAGCTGCTCGATCATTTTGTGTTCGTGGAAGAAAAGCTGAATCTGCTCGTTCACCCTTCGCATCCGCTGGCAGGCAAAGAATCGGTTGCCCTGCTTGAACTGGAGCATGATGCCTTTGTGCTGTTCAGGGAGGATTTCGCCCTGCATGATCGGATTATTGCTGCCTGTCAGCATGTAGGATTCCAGCCGAGGGTTGTCTATGAGAGCTCCCAGTGGGATTTGCTCAGTGCAATGGTTGCGGCCAATCTGGGTGTGGCATTACTCCCCGAGACCATCTGCCGTGAAGTGGATCATATGCGTGTACGCATTATGCCTGTTGTGGAACCTGTGATCCCTTGGCAGCTCGGCATGATCTGGCGCAAGGACCGTTATCTTTCTTTTGCCACAAGGGAATGGATCGGTTTCACCAAGGCGATGTTGAGCGAAGAAAGGAAATAGAAATTACTTCATATCGTTGATACAATGAGAGCAGAATAATGATGGAGGTGGAGAAACATGAAATTGCGGGTATCCGCTGTACAGTACCAATTGCAAACCATCAGCTCCTTTGAGCAGTTTGCTGCTCAAGCCGAGCATTACATACGGACAGCCGACGAATTCGGAACTGAATTTGTGCTGTTCCCTGAATTTTTTACAACTCAGCTCATGTCCATTGGTGACGGTAAGGGCAACGCGCTGACTATTGAGGACTTGCCAGATTTTACGGAGCAGTATGAACAGCTGTTTACATCCCTGGCAGCGAAGTACAACATGCATCTGATCGGGGGAACCCATGTCATCCGGCGTGAAGGGAAATTGTATAATACCGCCCACATGTTCTATCCGGATGGTCGTATTGCACGCCAGGCCAAGATCCATATTACACCGACCGAAGTACAGGAATGGAATATGGCACCGGGTGATGGCCTTGAAGTTTTCGACACGGATAAAGGCAGAATTGCGATGCTAACCTGTTACGATATTGAGTTCCCGGAAATTGTGCGTATGGCAAAAGCCAAAGGAGCTGACGTCATCTTCTGTCCTTCCTGCACGGATGATCGGCACGGATTCTACCGGGTGCGCTATACAAGTCATGCGCGCGCAGTGGAGAATCAGGTTTATGTTGTACTGACCGGAACAGTAGGCAATCTGCCGACAGTGGACTTCATGCGTGCCAACTACGGACAGGCTGCCATCATTACGCCGAATGATGTCCCGTTCCCGCCGCGCGGTATTCTGGCCGAAGGTGAGATTAACGATGATATGATCGTAACAGCAGATCTGGATCTGGATTTGCTCTATGAAGTACGTGAGCGTGGATCTGTAACGACTTGGCGTGACCGCCGCACCGATCTATATACCGACTGGGAGTAGTTCGAGGCTTGAACTACCCGTATTGTCTGTTGGGAGGAGGAGATTATCAGCATGTATCAAAAAGAAATGTTGATTACCGGTCCGGATAAGCACGGTAAGCCCGTAAAAGCTGTCGTTCGTACGTATCAGGAGGCTGACTTCGATGAACTGATTCGCATCCAGGCCGAGAGCTTTCCTCCGCCTTATCCGGAAGAGCTGCTCTGGAACCATGAGCAGCTTGCCAGTCATGTAGCCAATTACCCGGATGGGGCCATCTGCATTGAGGTAGATGGTGAGCTGGCGGGATCGATGACCTCGCTGCGCATGCAATGGGACCCTTCACATCCGGTAAGCCACACGTGGGCTGAAGTGACCGATGACGGGTATATCCGCAATCATCAGCCAGCTGGCAACACGCTCTACATTGTTGATCTCTGTGTACGTCCGAAATTTCGCAAGTGGGGGCTGGCACAGCTCATGATGCAGGCCATGTATCATCTGGTCATTGCACAGGGGCTCGATCGGCTGCTTGGTGCCGGCAGAATGCCCGGGTACCACCTGGTGGCAGATGAAATGACGGCTGAATCGTACCTGGAGCAGGTGGTATCCGGCGAGAAACATGATCCGGTAATCTCATTCCTGCTGCGCTGCGGGCGTATGCCGGTGGGCGTGGCGACGGAGTATCTGGATGATGAGGAGTCCTGCAACTATGCAGCCCTTATGGAATGGCGCAATCCATTCAAGACATAAAGCACATTTAACATTGGAGGTAGATGAATCCATGGAATTTACACGAATTACTTCAATTAATGATCCTTTGTTTGCCCAAATGCACAAGCTGATGCAGGAGATTTTCCCGCCTGAGGAAGTGCTGGACTTTCCGCTGTGGCAGGAACCGCTGGAAGACCCCGGCATTCGCGTATTTGTGGCTGTGCATGAAGGGAACGTTGTGGGAGCGACTGAATACCGCTACTACGAAGACTGGAATGTGGCCATGACAGATTTTACGATCATCGGCCGCGAAGGTTTGGGCATCGGCAGTTTCCTTGCCAACCACCGGAAGCGTGACCTGCAGCAGCTTGCCGCGGCAAACGGCAAGGAACTGTTCGGCATGTTCGCCGAGATCTATAACCCGTATCTTAGCCAGGATCATGAATTTGGCGGCATTAAGCCCATGGATCCGTATGTACGGCGCGAAGTGTTGTCCCATCTGGGATATCAACGACTGGATTTCCCGTACGTTCATCCTTCCTGGCAAGGAGACGGAGAAGCGGTGGGTGGACTTGACCTCTGCTTCATGCCGGGCAATGAGGAGCAAGGGGAGCTGCCAGCCAGCCTGGTGGCCGATTTCCTGAATCGCTATTATGCTGTCCTGCCGAATAAACCGCAGGAATGGCTTGCGATTGGTGGATCAGCTGAAAGCTCGCACCTCGGTGCCGCTGCTGCCTTTGTAATTACGAATTGAATATACAGCATGACACAGCCTGCGAACGGCTGGAAATGCATAAAGCCCATGAAGCAGGATTCCATTCCTGTATCATGGGCTCTTTTAATAGATTGATGATTGCTTCCAGCTACTTTTTTGTATTTCGATCAGGCAATTGAATCAAATAACTGTTGGACAAATGCATAAGATCCAAAGCACGCTCATACTCGTCCTTGGTAATGTAACCCGAGGAGGACACTGTGTCGTCATCCGTTGTGGCAGTTGCCGGAACAGCTGCCTCTTCCGATGACTCCTTTTTTGGTTCCGAACGGTTCTCCACCTGCCTGATGTCCTGCCTTCCGGCATCGGCAAGCGAGTAATGGGTTCCGTCACCATAACCGGTCTCCGGAATGAATAATGAGGCATCATTAAGCACGGAACCGGTAGGCAGATAATAGCGTTCCGGCAGCAGATTGCCTGACTCCCGCAGCAGATCTTGCCCGAAGTGCAGTTGATCCTGGAGAGATGCTCCCGTGAGTCCGGCTATCGTCGGCAGAATGTCCACCTGTCCGCCGATCTGATCCAGCTGCTCTGCAGGCGTGACACCGGGAGCCGTCATGATGAGCGGAATGTTAATCATGTCCGCAGATGTATACTCCCGGCCATAGATTTCCTTCATTAACTCTTTATCATCCCGGTCCAGCGAGTAGATGGGCAGGCCAAGGTGGTCTCCGTATACCACCAGCAGGCTGTTTTCCCATAGTCCGCGTTGTTTCAAACCATCGATGAATTGTCCCACCGCCTGATCAGCATAATGCTGGGATACCAGATAATCGCCAGGCAGGGTGTCCGTGTACCGCTCCGGCAGCGTCAGGCTAACCTTTCTCTCTGGCAAATGGTACGGGTGATGTGCAGACATGGAGATGATCTGTGCATAGAAGGGCGAGCCCTCTGCCTGCAATTCTTCCAATTTATCGAGCGTTTTGGAATACAGCACCTCATCCGATGCCGAGAAAGCAATGGAGTCCGCTGTGCCAAAATAATCGATATCATAATATTGGTCAAAACCAAGCGCCTGGTAGAGCTGATCCCGATTCCAGAAACGAACATCGTTTGAATGGAATGTAGCCGTCTGATACCCGTTTGACGACAATAGTTTAGGGAGACTTGGCAGGGCTTTATCGGCATAGACCGTCGATGCCGCTCCGTTTGGCGGTGTATAGAATGATGTGTTTACAACAAACTCGGCATCCGATGTATTCCCCTGACCTACCTGCTGATAGAAGTTCGGGAAATACAGGCTTTCCTGTGCAAGCTGGTTAAGATGTGGCGTGACTTCCAGGCCATCCACCTTCAGACCAATCAGGAAATTCTGAAATGATTCCAGCTGGAGGATAATCACATTTCGGCCTTTAGCTGCCCCCGAATCCACGATTGCCTCCAGATTTGTCGTTTGTTTGATCTGATCGATTCGATCCTGATCAATTTCATCAAGGGGAACGGGCTTGTCAGGCCGATCCGCCAGAATGGTATAAGCCTCGTAACCGAGGATTCCCATTTGTTCCGCTTGCGTGATTTCGCTCATGCTTGCCCGGTTCGGGTATATGTTCAGCATGCAGATTATCAGGGAAATCATCAGAATAACGGAGGCGACTCTGCGTCTGCTTCTCCGATCCAGAGGTATCTTTCCCGGACGTTCGGTAACGCCGAGCTTGATCCGGCGCCGGATCAGGATGCCGCCAATAATCAGAATATCCGCAAAAATAAACAAGTAATACGGGTCCAGCAGGGAGAACATGCTGCTCTTCACCGACGTCACCTGATTCACCTGCGCGAGCGCATGATAATTGACGATGACCCCATAATATTTGTAATACATAATGGCAGCGAAAAAAATACCTGACAGCACCAGGTTCAGTGCAAGATAGGCCCACATCCGTCTTTTGGCTGCAAACCACTCAATCAGACAGAAGCAGATCCAGATCAGCGGCAGCTCAGTGAGCAAAGGTTTCCAGACCGGGATATCATCGAAAATGACGATCCAGGCCAGGGAGCTTTTGATAATCATGATCACGGTAAACAATATAAACGGTCCGCTTAGAAACCGGGTGAGTGAACTGCGTGACAACATAACCGCCTTCCCTTCCGAAGTTTCATTTAACAAGTATTATGCTACCTCATGGTATGTCGTGTCAAAAGTATGAAATAGAAAAAGCCCCTCCCATTCGGGGAGAGGCCTTGTGATCTGCTGAAAAAGTAATGGGGCGCTTGAGTCTGTCAGGCTACCCATTATTCTATCGTATATGTCGTGACATAAGAGGCTCTTGGGAACATGGCTGGTTTCTGTGCGGTCAGCCCCTCACTTGTACTGCGATTGCGGTGGGCATGATTATAGGCCTGAGACTGCTGCCAGCTTTTGAAGTGATCCTCTGACTCCCACAGGGTAAGTACAACATACGTATCATCTTTCAGGGGACGGAGCACACGGATACCGACAAAACCTGGCTCGTCCTCCACTTTGCGTGCACGGTTTTTGAACCGATCCTCGAAGTCACCACGGCCGTCTTCCGTCACCGGGATATTATTCAAAACCGCAAAGCTGCCACCTGTCCAGGAGCCTGCGGCATCAAATGCCTCATATGCGGCTATGCTGTCATCTGACTCAATATGAAGCAGACGTTCAGACGTTTCGATGGCAAGACGAACCTGTTCTTCGCTCCGCAAGGTCAGGTGCGGATATGCAGCGAGCACGTCCGGAATCGGGGAAGGAACCAAATAAATATACATGGAATCTGCCTCCTTAAATGTACGTTCCTCTTCAACATAGCATATGGGGAGGGACGAGTCCAATCTGCCGAATGGCTGGTTTGGCCAGGTCTTTTCATGATAAAGTAGAAAGACTAAAACAGAACGGGTGATCGTATGACAAATACCATTCGAATATCAGTCAGGCCTTTGGTTGAATATGTATATCGCAGCGGCAGTATTCGTCCTGGATTCCGCTCCAATGCATCCATGCAGGAGGGAACCCGAATTCACCAGCGGGTGCAAAAGGACTATACGGAAGAAGATCTGAAAGAAGTTGTGCTTGAAGCTGAAATCCAGCACGGGGACCTGATCTATGTAGTGGAAGGGCGATGTGACGGTCTGATTCGTCTGGAGGGTCAGCTGACTGTGGATGAGATCAAATATACAGCCGGCAACCTGGATGATCTGGGCGACGGACTTCCGGTCCACTGGGCGCAGGCCATCATGTATGCATATATGTATGCCGTTCAGCATGATGAGCCAAGAATGCAAGTACAGCTTACCTATGTGCAGACCGTGAATAGTCAGGAGAGAAGATATCGGCGGATGCTCGAACGTGAGGAGCTTGAGCAATTTGCTGCTGAGGTCATTGCCGGATATGCTCCTTATGCCGAGATGATTGCTGCATATGAAGAGAAGCGGGATGTCACTGTTAAAGAACTGCCGTTTCCCTTTCGCAAATATCGGGAAGGGCAGCGCAAGCTGGCAGGCGCAGTATATCAGACTATCCGTGAAGGCAAGGGACTGATGGCCAAGGCACCGACCGGAATTGGGAAAACAATGTCCGTCTTATTTCCTGCAGTGAAGGCAATTGGTGAAGGCGAAGCCAGTCGATTGTTCTACCTTACGGCAAGAACGACGACTCGTGTTGCCGCAGAAGAGGCTTTTGCCAGAATGCAGGCGGAAGGGCTGAACATGCACGTGATCAGTTTGACTGCCAAGGACAAGATCTGCTTCAAGGAAGAGGAAGCTTGTGATACCGGACAGTGCGGCATGTGTGAAGGGTATTATGATCGCATTAATGGGGCAGTGCTGGATATGCTGGAGCATGAAACATTGATGACACGCCCAGTCATTGAACAGTATGCTCGCAAGCACCGGGTGTGTCCGTTCGAATTTTCACTGGATGCGGCATATGCGGCCGATGCAGTCATCTGTGACTATAACTACATTTTCGACCCGCGTATTTCCCTCAAACGCATGCTGGAGGAGCAGAAACGCAAGACGGTTCTGCTGGTCGATGAGGCGCATAATCTGGTCGATCGCGGCCGCATGATGTTCTCCGCTGAGCTGGAGAAGGCTGTTTTTCTGGATGTCAAAAGGGAGTTTAAGACGCTGGGCAGCAGTGTCGCTGCTGCGAAGGCCATTACAGACCATGCGGGAGCTATCGATAAGTACCTGATCACCCTGCGCAAAAATGGAGGAGAAGAGGGCAAGCTGCTGCAGCAGGAGGCACCGGAGGAACTGATTGAATTGCTGGAGCCCTTTGTCATGGTAGCGGAGCAGAATCTTGTGGAAGGCGGTTCGGGAAATCCCGAGACGGATCAACTGCTGCTGGATGCCTACTTCACAGCCCAGAACTTTCTGCGTATCGCCAAGCTGTATGATGAACGATTCGTCACGTATGCTGAATGTGTGCGAAGCGAAGTGAGAGTGAAGCTGTTCTGTCTTGATCCATCCGTGCTGCTCCGTCAGACAGCGAAGGGGTTCCGTTCCATCATTCATTTCTCGGCAACCTTGTCACCACTGGGTTATTACCGGGACATGCTTGGTGCGGAGGAAGAGGACTACACGTTGCGTATCCCTTCACCCTTTCAGCGGGAACAATTGGATGTAAGGCTGCTTCCCTTGTCCATTCGCTACAAGGACCGACAGCGTTCCAGGCAGCCGATTGCTAACATGCTGCATCAGCTCGTATCCGAGTGGCCGCGGAGCAACCTGCTTGTCTTTTTCCCTTCATATCCGTATATGCGTGAAGTCTACGAGACCTACATGCAGCTTCCTGGTGAGGCCGATACGGTCATGCAGGAACAAGGCATGAATGAGTTGGAAAGGGAGGCATTCCTGAATGCATTCCAGCCGCATCCGGTACGAACCAGGCTCGTATTTGCCGTGATGGGCGGCGTATTTTCAGAAGGGGTGGATCTGCCGGGAGATCGTCTCAATGGGGTTGTTGTGGTTGGTGCAGGGCTTCCGCAGATTGGACTGGAAAACAACGTGCTTCGTGACTATTTTGACCGCTCAGGACGCAATGGCTTCAATTATGCTTATGTTTTTCCGGGGATGAACAAGGTGCTGCAGGCAGGCGGCAGGCTGATTCGGACAGAAGAGGATACGGGCGTACTCGTATTGGTGGATGATCGGTTCACCCAGGAGCCGTATCGTTCCCTTCTGCCCGAGGAGTGGCTGGACTACAAGCGCATCTCGCCTTCAACCGGAAACTTCTCTGCAGGTGATTGAAGCATAGGCCAAAAAGGGTATTACTTGGATAGCAAACGAACGAACAAGGGCGAATACATATCCGTTCCAACGTCCGCTTCGAAAGCAATCAAGGAGGTCGGTTTTTGATGAAAAGAAATCATACGATGATGCAGTTTTTTGAATGGCATTTGGCTGCAGACGGTAAGCATTGGAAACGACTGGCCCAAATGGCTCCGGAGCTGAAAGCCAAAGGCATTGATTCGGTATGGGTGCCCCCTGTGACCAAAGCTATTACCCCGGAGGATACCGGATATGGTGTCTATGATCTGTACGATCTCGGGGAGTTCGACCAGAAGGGCAGTGTGCGGACGAAGTACGGTACCAAACAGGAATTGGTGGATGCCATTGCCGAGTGTCAGAAAAACGGTGTTGCCGTCTATGTCGACCTGGTGATGAACCACAAGGCAGGTGCCGACGAGAAGGAAGTGTTCAAAGTCATCGAAGTTGACCCTAACGACCGGACGAAGGATATATCTAAACCGTTCGAGATCGAAGGCTGGACCAAATTTACGTTTCCGGGTCGTGGCGACCAATACTCGTCCTTCAAGTGGACATCCGAGCACTTTAACGGTACGGACTTTGATGCCAAGACAGAACGGAGCGGCATATTCCGCATCGCAGGAGAGAACAAGAAATGGAATCAGAATGTCGATGACGAGTTCGGCAACTATGATTACCTGATGTTTGCCAATATCGACTACAATCACCCGGACGTCCGCAAGGAGATGCTCCAATGGGGAAAATGGCTGATCGACACGTTGCAATGCAGTGGTTTCCGCCTGGATGCGATCAAGCATATTAACCATGAATTCATCAAGGAATTTGCAGCAGAGATGATTCGCAAGCGGGGGCAGGACTTCTACATCGTAGGGGAGTTCTGGAATTCCAATCTTGATGCCTGCCGTCAATTCCTGGATACGGTGGATTATCAGATCGATCTGTTCGATGTGTCCCTTCACTACAAGCTGCATGAGGCATCACTGGCAGGCAGAGACTTCGACCTGTCCAAAATCTTCGATGATACGCTCGTTCAGACACACCCAACGCATGCTGTAACGTTTGTCGATAATCATGATTCCCAGCCGCATGAAGCACTGGAATCGTGGATTGGGGACTGGTTTAAACCCAGCGCGTATGCATTGACCCTGTTGCGTCGTGATGGGTATCCGGTCGTCTTTTACGGAGATTATTATGGTATTGGTGGCCCCGAGCCTGTTGAGGGTAAAAAGGAGATTCTGGATATCCTGCTATCTGCACGTTATAACAAAGCTTATGGCGAGCAGGAGGATTATTTCGACCATCCCAATACCATTGGATGGGTACGCCGCGGCGTGGAAGAAATCGAGGGCTCCGGTTGCGCGGTGGTGGTCTCGAACGGGGATGATGGCGAGAAACGAATGTTTGTCGGCGAACATCGTGCAGGTGAAGTATGGACCGATCTGACGCACAGCTGCGAGGATAGTATCACCATTGAGAAGGACGGTTGGGCTACGTTCCATGTGTGTGGCGGAGGTTTATCCGTATGGGCTTTGCCTGATGACGAGAGTGTGAATGAGTAAGATCGGGATATAAATAAAGACAACTAAACCACCTGAAATGGCGACGGAATGCCTGCAGGTGGTTTTTCTGCTGGGTCCAGCTTTTATTATTGTGCTAATGAAGGCAGCCTCTATTCGGCTCCATTTGGGAACGTGAACGAAGGCCACCTCATCTTCTAGTAGAACGGTGCTTCAGCTCCTGAAACTACTCGAAGCATCCTATACTTACCTTATTTCTCATCCAGCTCAAACGATTCCAGTGTACCGACCATGCGCAGGTCATGCTCGTGGTTGAACCGTTCCCGGGTACTTGCATCTGCATATTCGTCATGATAATGCATTAAGACGGTCTTTTGCCGTACTTCCGCAGGAAGCTGTTCCAGGTCCTTCAGCGAGGTATGGGATTTGATCACCAAATCATGCATATGGCATTCATGGAAAATCAGCTGCACATCTGCGGCAGCCTGTTCTACCCGTTCCTGATCCAGCGTGCTATCTGCACTGTAGTAGAAGTAGGGCTTCGCAACAATACCATTGCTGACCATGCCCGGAACGTGCTGTGTACGGAATGTCTCAAACGTCACACCGCCCAGTTCGAATGTGCCACCATCCGGCAGTGAAACGATATCATAATAATCGCTCATTGTACGCTCGCCATCGGTGGTGTAGCGCATGCCTGGAGATAAGATGCTCCATAGCGGCTCGACCAGCTGTTCGTGGATAAACAGGCGCGGTTTGCGGTCACCCACAATTTGCGAATAGTATCCTAGCATCTGTACACCGTTAATGTGGTCTTCATGCAAATGTGTGATAAATACATTATGGATATCAGTCATGGGGAACCCGACCTCTTTGAGCGCTTTGGCATTCGATTCCGGAAAATCAATGACCAGGTGCGTGCCACCAAATTCGGCGAGCATGCTGTTGTGATGCTGCTCTACGCTGAACATGTCCCCTGTGCCCAGAAATGTAATTTTCAACGATTTCATCTCCTTGTATGATCTTCAGATCAGCATATCGTTCATTAAAACCAGTATATCTTGTTCGGGGGCATATGCCTAAATCAACCTTTTTTGAATACGCTATCATTTTTTATTGAACTTTGATAGGAAACAGTGTAGCGTAAAGATGGGAAGTGTACCCATATGAACGTAAACTCACCCAAAGGGAGCGTGCGAAGCGAATGAAGTCTTTTTTGGATGAACAATTTTTGCTGCACAATGAGACGGCCGTCAAGTTATATGAGGATTACGCCAAGGACATGCCGATTATTGACTATCACTGCCATCTCAGTCCACAGGAGATCTACGAGAACAAGACGTTTGGCAATATTACGGAAGCCTGGTTGTACGGGGATCACTACAAGTGGCGGCTAATGCGGGCAAACGGTATCGAAGAGCAGTACATCACAGGTGGTGAGGGCGTGACCGATTACGATCGCTTCCTGGCTTATGCCAAAACGGTACCCATGATGATCGGCAACCCGTTATATGCATGGTCCCACCTGGAGCTGCAGCGGTACTTCGGGGTATATGAAGTGTTGAATGAGAGCAGTGCTCCAGGAATCTGGGAAAAGGTAAATGCCAAGCTGAACAGTGAAGGATTTGGCGCACGTGACCTGATTACGAAATCCAATGTCACGGTTGTGTGCACGACCGATGATCCTTGTGATTCACTGGAATACCATTTGAAGATTCAGGAAATCGAAGGCTTTGATACAGCTGTGCTGCCTTCTTTCCGTCCGGATAAAGGGCTTGAACTGAATCGGGATACCTTCATCGAATGGGTGAGCAAGCTGTCTCAGGCTTCGGGTACAGCAATCTCGGATTATGATTCATTCCTCTCTGCGCTGGAATCCCGGGTGGAGTTTTTCCATTCCGTAGGTGGCAGAGTTTCCGACCATGCACTGGACTATGTGCCATATGGCAGGGCAACACGAGAAGAAGCGGCAGCCATTTTTGCCAAAGCACTCGCAGGTCATCAAGTAAGCCGTGAGGAAGAGAATAAGTATAAGACCGTTACACTGACATTCCTGGGCAAGCTATATGCGGAGCGGGGCTGGGTGATGCAGTTCCATATGAATGCAGCCCGTAACAATAACAGCCGGATGTTCGCTCAGCTTGGACCGGATACCGGATATGATGCGGTGAATGATACACCGCTCTCTTCTGCGATGATCGGTCTGCTGGACGCACTGGAGCAGGAGAAGGCACTGCCCAAAACCATTCTATATTCATTGAATCCGCGTGATAATGAAGTGCTGGCTGCCATTGTCGGCAGCTTCCAGGGTGGCGGTATACCTGGCAAAATTCAGCTTGGCGCAGCATGGTGGTTCAACGATACCAAGGATGGCATGCTCGCTCAGATGAGAGCACTGGCCAACGTCGGTTTGCTGAGCCGTTTTGTGGGGATGCTGACGGACTCTCGCAGCTTCCTCTCCTATACAAGACACGAATATTTCCGCCGTCTGGTCTGCAATCTGATCGGGGAATGGGTGGAGCAAGGAGAGGCACCGCATGATATGGAATTGCTCGGACAGATGGTTCAGGGCATTGCCTACAACAATGCCAAGGAGTATTTCCCATTCTCGGCTTCCCTCAAAAAAGTATCTGCTTCGCAGTCCTAATAAACATAGAATTTTTCGAAACCGTGGCGATCTGCCGCGGTTTTTTTGTGGTGTCATTTACCTATTTGACTTCCACCGCTGACGAAAATATAATTAGGATACCTAATTAATTGATGTACTATTTAATAGTGATCCTATGTTAATTGAGAATTCAATGAGAATGTAAAAAGGAGGAACCCTATATGACAGGTCTGGATCCAGTGGCCCAGAAGCTGCTGTATTCCATCATGCAGTTTAATAAAGGCAAATGGAGACAGCATAAACCCCACGGGCGCAACCATAATGAAATTATGGTATTGGCCTGTTTGCTCCACGGTTCACATCCGGGAGAGCGTCTGGATTGGCGAGATAATCCCCCTGATTTCAACAGCGAATTGAATGAAGATCATCCAGGACTGAAAGTATCGGAGATCAGTGCGCTGCTGCGAGTAAAATCACCGACGATTACCCCAGTCATTCGTGGACTTGAGGACGAGGGGCTGGTCAAGCGAACCATGGACCCCGATGACCGCCGTGCCGTGCGTATTACGATTACGGAAGCAGGCCGTGATATTATTCGGGCTGCTCATGAAGAGCGCATGCAGATATTCAACAGATTGGTTGAGCATCTGGGAGAGGAAGACAGTACCCAGTTAGCCGAGCTGCTGACGAAAGTATATAGCTTTTTTGACTCGCTCGCTTCCCAGCAAAAGGGGCATTCAACAGAAGGAGATGACACGCCATGATGAAATTGTTTCGCATGCTCAAGCCTTATCAAATCCCCATTATCTTCATTTTGGGTCTGGTATTGCTGCAATCGCTCGCCGAGCTGTACCTGCCAACCTTGATGGCGGATATCGTCAATGATGGTATCGTCAAAGGTGATGTTCCGTACATCTGGCAAATTGGCGGCTGGATGCTGGTCATTGCCATTGGGGGCACAGCGTGTTCCGTATTGGCCAGTTACTTGTCTTCCCGTACAGCAGGCGGATTCGCCAAGCAGCTGCGCAGCCGGGTTTTCCGCCATGTGGAGAATTTCTCGCTGCAGGAATTTGATAAGCTCGGTACCGCATCACTGATTACTCGTACAACGAATGACATTACACAGGTTCAGAACGTATTAACGATGATGCTGCGCATGATGATCATGGCTCCGATGATGTGTATCGGTGGTATCTTCATGGCTGTATCCCAGGACGCCAAGTTGTCTACGATCTTCCTGGTCGTGCTGCCTGTACTGGCTGGTGCTATTGCACTGATTGGGGCCAAGGGTCTGCCGCTATTTAAACAAATCCAAAAGAAGCTGGACCGACTGAACTTGGTTCTGCGTGAGCAATTGACAGGTATTCGTGTTGTTCGTTCTTTCAACCGCGGAGAACATGAACGCGTTCGTTTTAACGGAGCAAATACGGATCTGAGAGATGCTTCTATTAAAGTTAACGTTCTTATGGCAACATTGATGCCTGTCATGATGCTTGTCATGAACTTCTCCATGATCGCCATTCTATACTTCGGAGGACAGCGAATAGACAGTGGAAACATGAATATTGGTTCCCTGATTGCGTTTATCCAGTATGCGATGCAGATCATGTTCTCACTGATTATGGTTTCCATTATTTTTGTCATGATTCCAAGAGCTTCTGCATCCGCAGAACGGATTAACGAAGTACTGGATATGCAGCCTGATCTTAGTGATCCAGAGCAGCCTCGTGGCATGAAATCCCTGCAGGGCACCATTGAATTCGACAATGTTACCTTCCGATATCCGGGAGCAGAGAATGCGGCATTGTCGGGTATTTCGTTTACGGCCCGTCCCGGAGAGACCACAGCCATTATTGGCGGTACAGGATCAGGGAAATCCACGCTGCTCAGCCTTATTCCCCGTTTCTATGATGTAACAGAAGGCAGTGTGCGGGTTAACGGTACGGATGTACGTGAGATTAGTCAGGAAGATTTACGAGCGAAAATTGGCTTTGTGCCACAAAAGGCAGTCCTCTTCACGGGAACGATTGCGGAGAATATCCGACACGGGAAAGAAGATGCCTCGATGGAGGAGATCGTTCAAGCAGCCCGGACTGCTCAGGCCGAGAACTTCATTTCCGAGATGAAAGACGGGTATGACAGTCTTATTGCTCAAGGTGGTAATAACGTTTCTGGTGGACAGAAACAGCGTTTGTCCATTGCACGCGCACTGGTTCGTCGCCCGGAAGTGTATATTTTCGACGACAGCTTCTCCGCTTTGGATTTCAAAACAGATGCCAAACTTCGTGCTGCGCTGAAATCTGAAACGACCGAAGCGGCGGTACTGATTGTTGCACAGCGAGTAAGTACAGTTATGGATGCAGATCGCATTCTGGTTATGGATGAAGGACGCATTGTTGGTTCCGGTACCCATAAGGAACTGCTCGCGAACAATGAAGTGTACCGCGAGATCGTATCATCCCAGCTGACAGAGGAGGAGATCGCATGAGTGAACGTACCGAACATAAAAGCAGAGCACCACGTTCCGGCGGACCAGGTCACCCTGGTGGCGGTATGGGCATGCGTCCTCCGGGCGAGAAGCCGAAGGACTTCAAAGGTACACTGCGGCGGCTGATTCAGTATCTCCAGCCACACCGTTATCGTCTGCTTGGTGTGCTTGTCGCAGCGATTCTCAGTACCGTGTTCAGTATTATCAGTCCGAAGGTTATGGCTGAAGGAACCGATATACTGAGCCAAGGCGCCATCGCCATTCTACAGGGGATACAGGGCGCGGGTATTGATTTTCCTGCATTAATGAAAGTGTTGTATCTGCTCCTGGGATTGTACCTGTTCAGTGCAGCATTTATGTATATTCAGCAATACCTGATGGCTGGCGTTGCTCAGCGAGTGGTTTATGACATGCGTGAGCAGATCAGCGCCAAAGTGGGCCGGCTGCCACTGAAATACTTTGACTCCCGCACTCACGGGGAGACGCTCAGCCGGGCGACCAATGATGTGGACAACATCAGTAATACGCTTCAGCAGAGTTTGGCCCAGTTTATTACTTCTGTCGTAACCATTGTCGGCGTAATTATCATGATGCTGACGATTAGTCCATGGATGACACTGATCACCATTTTGACGCTGCCACTCAGTGTAATCGTTGTGATGCTGGTGGCATCCCGTTCACAAAAGCATTTCGCGGGACAGCAGAAATCACTGGGTGAGCTGAACGGACATGTCGAGGAGATGTACACCGGACACAAGGTCGTAAAAGCATTTGGACGCGAAGAACAGTCGGTGCAGCAATTCGAGAAAGTGAATGAAGAGCTGTATGAATCGGGCTGGAAGGCTCAGTTTATCTCAGGGATCATCATGCCGCTCATGAGCTTTGTCGGTAACCTGGGTTATGTTTTGATCTGCGTGGTCGGCGGGATCTTTGTTACACGTGGCGCCATCTCGATCGGGGATATTCTGGCGTTCACGCAGTACTCTCGTCAATTCACACAACCGATTAACCAGATTGCCAACATCTCCAATATCATTCAGTCCACTATCGCTTCGGCGGAGCGGGTGTTCGAACTGCTGGATGAAGAGGAAGAGGTTCCTGAGTCAAAACAGCCTCTGCAAATACAGCAACCCAAAGGAGCGGTTGCGTTCCAAGGCGTTAATTTTGGATATAAACCGGATGAACTGCTTATCAAAAATATGAACATTGATGTTAAGCCGGGTCAAACCGTAGCCATCGTAGGACCAACCGGCGCCGGTAAGACGACACTGATCAACCTGTTGATGCGTTTCTACGAAATTCAGGATGGAAAAATCACGATTGATGGTATTGATATCCGGGACATGGAACGCGGCAAGCTGCGCAGTCTGTTCGGAATGGTGCTTCAGGATACATGGCTGTTTAACGGAACCATTCGGGACAACATCGCGTATGGACGTGAGGGTGCAACCGAAGCAGAAGTGGTTAAGGCGGCAGATGCAGCCCATGCCGATCACTTTATCCGTACGCTGCCGGATGGCTATGATACCGTGCTGAACGAAGAAGCATCCAACATCTCTCAGGGACAGAAACAGCTGTTGACAATTGCAAGAGCCATCTTGGCGAATCCGTCCATTCTTATTCTGGATGAAGCAACAAGCAGCGTGGATACCCGGACTGAGGTATTTATTCAGAAAGCAATGAATGACCTGATGAAGGATCGTACCAGCTTCGTCATTGCTCACCGCTTGTCTACCATTCGTGGGGCGGATCTCATCCTTGTCATGGATCACGGTAATGTGATTGAACAGGGCAATCATGAGGAATTGATGGCACAGCAAGGATTCTATGCGGATCTGTACAACAGCCAGTTTGCTGAGCAGCAGCCCCAGGCGATCTAATTGAAACGATGCATATAATGATATGAAAATAAGCCGGACTCCCTTGTTGGGAGCCCGGCTTATTTGTTGGGCAGCATCCATTTTGCCGCAAAGTTGAAATGAATTACTTGTCTTTGGATTCCACCACAGCTGTACGATCTGCGTCATCACGGGAATCGGCCTTCTCTTCGGACTTTGCGTCCGTGTTCGCTTCTTGAAGAGCTGACGGGGCGGGTTCGCCCGGAATTTGCTCACGCTGTTCAAGCATGCGTTTCACGACCTCATAACAGTCATCGACATGTTTGTTACCCACATAACGCATGGCTGTGAAGCTGAGAGCTGCGGCTAGACCTTGGCCTGCAAGTGGAACGAACTTGGCAACGGATTTAGTGGCTACGCGTACTCCGACCCGTTTCAGTACCTGAACGACAAGTTCCTTCGTTACCATGCGGCCGATGACTTTGCTTCCGATGGACATGACGAATCCGTAAATCATGGATTTGGTTTCAGGATCCATGCCGTCGAGCTGTTTTTGCGACAATCCGAATTTATTGTTAATGGCAGGCAATAGCTGCATAAGCATCCCCACATCAGCCAGTACGTCTGTACCAGGTAAAGGGACAAGTGTAGTACCAGCAGAAGCGGTTGCTCTCTTGCGGACCATCGTGCGGCATTCCTTGCGGACTTGCTCCAATTGTTCCAACGTTGCCGGAATCATAGGAAATCCCTCCATTCGTATATGGTAAAGATATAACCGATTTAACTCCTTTTGAATGGCGTTTCCCCCGTGGGGCTGAATATTGAGCGTGAAGTAACCTTTTCCCTCTACCATGCGTTTAGTAAAAAAAGGAAAATACTCATTGGCCATGTACGATTTCTATTTATTACGGATGTGAGGGGATTACGATGCATACACGGTTATATGTACACCTGTTATTATGTTGTGTATGTTGGCTGTTCATTACAAGCTGTTCAGCACAGGAGGGGAAGGACAAGGTGGAATCCAGTACCAATCAGGAATTATCCGCTGAAGAACAGAATGCACTTCTGAAGAAAATCGAGCCGAAACAAATTGAGGCGATGAACAGATTGGGGCTGCAGCTGATCAGAGAGCTTGGAGCGCAGGAGGAATCGAGAGCGAAGAATCTGCTGATCTCTCCTTACAGTATCGCAGTAGCTATGGGTATGGCATACCTTGGAAGTGAGGGAGAAACAAGGCGGGAAATGGCAGAAGCGATGGGTTGGTCGGAATGGGATGATAGGCAGTTAAATACTGCGGATGCCGCACTGCATCAATTATTAATGCATCCTGGCTCTGGAATAGAGATGCAGATTGCCAATGCGGTGTGGATTAAGAATGGAATCAAGGTAGAAAATGAGTATAAAGCGAAACTACGGCAAACATTTGAAGCCGAAATGGGGTCATTACATGCACAACCCGAACAGGCCAAGGATGAGATTAATCGTTGGGTGGAAAAGCATACTCGTGGCATGATCCCTCAAATGATGCAGAAACCGCCTGCAGCGGAAACACTCATGATTCTCGTGAATGCCATAGCATTTGACGGCAATTGGATGAATGAATTTCAACCTGAGCATACCAAGGACAGCGATTTCCGGCTTGCAAACGGAAGCACGATGTCTGTGCCGATGATGCATCAATCGGAGCAGTTTCATTACACGGAAAATGAGGATTGGCAGGCTATTCGGCTTCCCTATGGGGATGGACAAATGTATATGCTGGTTGTATTGCCCCGGGAAGGTCATACGTTGGAAGAAATCCAGCAGCAGCTGGAGGATCATCCCCAAAAGTTGAATGAAACATCTGACTTCAGGTTGGTAGACTTGTCTTTGCCCCGTTTTCGATCCGAGTATGGAGTTCATTTAAAAGAAGCCATGCAGCAGCTTGGGATAGAGAAGGCCTTTGATCCGTATGCTGCTGATTTTACAAAAATGATCCCGCGTGGACCGGACTGGCAGGCCTATATTGGACAAATTATCCACCGAGCTGTGATGGAAGTGAGTGAGCAAGGAACCGTAGCGGCTGCTTCTACACTGTTGGAGATGAGAGCTGGGAGTGCTCCACCTACGGATCGTGTCAAGATGGAGGTTAATCGTCCATTCATGGTTGCTTTGGTAGATGATTCAACTGGAGCATGGGTTTTCGCTGGAGCCATTCAGCAACCTGAACAGGTCGCTTCCCACTGACATTTTAGCTGTAAGTTAGAAGTATTGGCTCTACCCAAATCATATCGCTACTGCTTCAACCTTGACGGCTAAAGGGTAAACAAGCATTAGAATGGAGGAAGAGAGCGATGACATTTAACAAAGCGTTGTTAATTCATCACAATCATGCCGGAAAAGCAAATCGTGCAGATGCTGTAGGTACTGCAACCGGGGTACTAGCACCTGCTGTTGGTGAGCTTGTTGTTGTACGCACGGACGAACCCGGAGAGGGGGAAGCCTTGTGCCGGGATCGCGGGGAACAGTTCGATGTCGTTTTTATTTTGGGTGGGGACGGTACGGTGCATGAATGCGTGAATGGACTGGCGAGTCTGCAGAACCCGCCGCTGATCGGGATTTTGCCTGGGGGGACCTGTAATGATTTTGCACGTTCTCTCGGATTGTCACCGGATGTGGAGGTTGCGGCACGTCAGCTGCTTGAAGGTCATGCTGTTTCGATCGACATTGGACGGGCCAATGACCGGGTATTCACGAACTTTTTCGGCATTGGATTAATCAGTGATACATCGCAGAATATTAACTCCAACCTGAAGGGTACGCTGGGTAAGCTGAGCTATTTCATCAGCACATTGCAGACCATTAGTAATACCGAGCCTTTTCATTACCGGATGGAGGCAGACGGCAAAACGATGGAAGGGGAAGCCGTCATGATCTACGCGGCGAACGGACGGTTTCTTGGAACGAATTCACTTCCATTTGCGCCAGATGCGCTGCAGGACGGTGAACTGGATATCCTCATTATTCATGAGACGGGCATTCCGCTGCTGCGAGAGATCCTGTCGCACAAACCGGAGGGAGAGTGGCAGCCACAGAATGAAAGCATCAGTTACTTCAAGGCGTCAACCCTGCTGCTGGAGACGGATGCTCCCATGCCCGTTGATACGGATGGCGAATTGTACATGAAGACACCCGCCGAGCTGTCGGTGCTGGCGGGTCATCTGACGTTTTTGACCGGAGATGTTTACTAAGCACTTCTCCGGTTTTTTTATATAAATTACCCCTGCTGCGCAGGGCCTGTCATCTGCCCTGGGGCATGCCGCTCACGGAATTCATGCTCCAACATACTCATGAGAATGGCATCATGATATTGATGGTTGTAGTACAGTGCATCTCTTCGGATACCTTCGCGCTGGAAGCCCAGCTTCTCATAGGTACGAACGGCTCGCTCATTGAAGGCATACACCTCGAGCTCAATTCGATGCAGGTTGCAAATGCCAAAGCCGTAATCAAGCATCAACAGCAACGCCTCGCTGCCATAGCCCTTGCCTTGGTGCTCCGCACGATCGATTCCTATTCGCAGGTGTGCACTGCGGTTCTTGGCGTGCATGTCCATGAGGACAACCTCGCCGATGAGCTGATCATTTTCCTGTAAGGCGATGAGCAGCATGAGCCGGGAATCGTCCTGACCTGCGTTCTCGACAAAGCGTTCCACCTGTGTACGGGTAAAGCTGTTCTGTGTTCCAGTAAGTTTTCGCATCTCAGGGTCAAACAGACCTGGAAAGTAGTCATTGACATCCGTCGTCTCAAACGGACGAAGATAGATGCGTTCTGTCTCGAGCAGACGGGGAACACGTGGGGATGATGTTGGTTGGGACATTCGTGATACCTCCTTAAAGTATACATCACTTTCGCTGAACGGCACCCTCCAGAAATAAGGAAACCAGCTCATGAGCCAAGTCTTCAATGCTTCCATGCATGCTGCGCACATCCTCCCTGTTCGCGAGCATGAGCAGGGATGTGAATGCTTGGGCGAGCAGCATAGGGTTCGCAGAGCGCAAATAGCCGCTGTCCATCTCCCGCTTAAAATGTGTGGCGAGAACATCGAAGATCTGAGTCTCGGCTTCACGGATCTGCGCAAGCTGGTCGGCATTGAGATAGGATTCAGCTTCACGCATCATTGTTTCCGTGTCCACATGGGACTGCTGCATTTTGGCTGCAGCAACATTCTCCAGCCGCTGCTGCAAGGATCCGGGCTCTTCCAAACGAAGTGCCGTCTGCTGCTGGCCCATGGCCATCATACGCGTTATGGCGACAGTGAAGAGCTCCGGTTTGCTGGAAAAGTGATAATAGATGGACGCCTTGGTCACATGACATAGTGTGGCAATCTGCTGTAGAGAGACGGGTTCATAACCATATTCCATAAATAACTGCGAAGCAGTCATTAGTATCTTGGACTGGACTGATGTCTGATCGGTACCTGCTTTTGGTCTTCCTGGTGACCGGGAAGGCGTAGTTTTTTTAGTCATGCGGCATACCTCTTTACATAAAAATTATCTTGGCATAAAGTGTTCAAAAAATTAGTATTGCAAAATTAACCTTACGGTATATATAATTAACTCGATTATACTATGACCCGTGGTTCATTTCTACAATTCATATACAATACGGTTTCATAGAAACAGAACAGGAGATGAAGAAACGATGCAAGAAGGATCGGGCTACGGCCGCTGGGTTGCGGGCAAACGAACCAAATGGATTACACTGTTAGTATGGATTATTATTGCGGTTGTACTCGGCGTGGTGTGGCCAGCCGTAGGCGAGCGCGAGACGAATAACGCACAAGACCTGAGTGATTCCAAGCCGTCCGTACAGGCAGCTGCGATTGCCCAGCGGGAGTTTCCGGGTGGAGAAGGCCTCCCTGCATTAATTGTTTGGCATCAAGCCGGCGGGCTGACAGACCAGCAGATCGAACAGATTCAGGCGCTGACCGAGCGGCTGGATCAGGATCCGGTAGAGCAGCAGCAAGCGGTTGTGCCATTGTATCAATTGCCGCCACAGGCGATTCAAGGCCAGCTGTCGGAAGACGGAAGTACGCTGGTTATGCCGCTTTTCTTCAATGAAGGAGCAGACTCTGAACAATTGAAGGAAGGCATTGAGGCGGTCGAGCAGAAAACGGAGGACATTTTTGGCTCCAATCCGTTTGATGTCGCTATAGATGATGCCAGTGCTTTAACTGCACGGGTCACCGGACCTGTAGGGATATCCATTGACGCGAGCGGACTATTTTCATCGGCCGACGTATCCCTGTTGATCGCAACGGTGGTACTTGTTCTGGTACTCCTGCTGCTAATCTACCGTTCTCCGGTACTGGCGATCATCCCCATTATTGCGGTTGGTTTCGCCTACATGGTCACGAGTCCGATACTCGGCTTCATGGCGGATCAGGGCTGGATTACGGTTGATGCACAGTCCATTTCCATCATGACCGTATTATTGTTCGGAGCGGGTACGGACTACTGCCTGTTCATGATCTCCAGATTCCGCCAGATTCTCTATCATGAGCCGGACAAAAAGAAGGCGTTGTTCCAGGCCATCACCGGATCATCAGGTGCGATCGCCATGAGTGGATTCACAGTCGTTGCAGCCCTGCTCGTGCTGCTGCTGGCTGAGTACGGTGCATATCACCGTTTTGCTGTTCCATTCAGTTTGTCCATTTTCATCATGTTTATTGCCAGCTTGACGCTGGTTCCGGCACTGCTTGCCATCTTCGGGCGAGGATCATTCTACCCGTTCGTACCACGTACGCACGAAATGGAAGTGGAGCGTGCCAAGAGAAAAGGCAAACCAGCTCCGGCTCCGCGCAAAATCAAGGAAA
The DNA here is from genome assembly GCF_038005125.1 of Paenibacillus sp. FSL K6-2862. NCBI lineage: Bacteria > Bacillati > Bacillota > Bacilli > Caryophanales > Paenibacillaceae > Paenibacillus > Paenibacillus sp. FSL K6-2862. Next base: position 6,224,624 of record NZ_JBBOSN010000001.1, on the reverse strand, counting down.
GCTGGATTGGTCGCACAGTCATCACCAAACCATGGACTGTACTGGCCATTACGCTGGTACTGCTCGGTGGACTGGCTGCCTTCTCCAGCCAGATCAAATTTACGTATGACCTGCTGTCTTCCTTCCCGGAAGACGTACCTTCACGTGAAGGATTTACGGTCATTGGGGAACAGTTTTCCGAAGGCGAATTGGCTCCAGCCAAGGTCATTATAGATTCAGAGGGCAAGGAAACCGATCTGAAGCAGCGTCTCGAAGCATTGGATTATGTAAGTAAGGTAGGTGAAGCCCAGCAGGGTGCTGAGAATGCCAACATCACCGCCTATGATGTCGAGTTTAACTTGAATCCATACTCCATGGAGGCCATGCAGCATATTCCGGACTTGCGGGCGACGGCTGAGCAGGCATTAACTGACGCAGGAATTACCAGTGTGGACAGTCACGTCTGGATTGATGGTCAGACTGCGGAGCAGTACGACATCGAAGTAACCGGAGAGCGGGATGCGAGCATCATTATCCCTGTTGTCATCGGCATGATTACACTGCTGCTTTTGTTATACCTGCGCTCTGTTGTAGCGACGGCGTATCTGATTGCAACAGTGGTGCTCTCCTATTTCTCGGCCCTGGGTCTCGGATGGCTTATCATCCATTATGGCTTGGGTGCAGATGCCATTCAGGGTGCGATTCCGCTGTATTCATTCGTATTCCTGGTAGCACTCGGTGAGGACTATAACATCTTCATGATCTCAAGTATCTGGCAGAAACGCAAAACGATGCCTTTACGCCAAGCGATCAAGGAAGGTGTAGGCGAGACAGGTTCTGTTATTACTTCCGCAGGTCTGATTCTTGCAGGTACGTTTGCCGTGCTGGCAACACTGCCTATTCAGGTATTGGTGCAGTTCGGAATTATTACGGCAGCGGGTGTGCTGCTCGATACATTCCTTGTTCGTCCATTCATGGTACCGGCCATTACAGCCTTGTTGGGCAAATGGGCATTCTGGCCAGGCAAATACAAGCCTGTCGCCGAGGAAGCAAGAGAGAAGCAAACGTCCTCCTCCATGTAATTTGAAGTCCGAATTCAGCCAGGATGGATCCATTCCACCCTCGATGAGCAGTGCATGGGTTTAGAAGATGCGGGCAGTGCGAACAACAGCACTGCCCGCATTTTTATGGCAACTCTGAGGGGATGGTTTACGTATAACAGGGTTTTGGGACATAATAGAGGGAACGTTGGTCCAGGGGCTGACGGATGAAAGTACATCAATGGGACAACCAGGGGAAGGATGAAAGTAAGTAATGACGAACCAACTTAATGTGTATTTTAACCATGACGGCGGCGTGGATGACCTCGTATCGCTGTTCATGCTTCTGCAGATGGATAATGTAAAAGTTACAGGTGTATCGGTTATTCCGGCAGACGGATATTTGGAGCCAGCGACGGATGCCAGCCGTAAGATTATTGATCGCTTCGGTACATATTCCGTCGAAGTATCGAAATCCAACTCCAGAGGTAAAAATCCGTTTCCTGCAGCGTGGAGATTGCACTCCTTCTATGTAGATGCACTACCTATACTGAACGAATCTGGCAAAATGGAAGCGCCTTTGTCAGCTGTTCCGGCTCACCAGCACCTGATTGAGAAGGTACGTAACACGGAAGGCAAAACACTTCTTTTGTTCACAGGCCCACTGACGGACCTCGCACGTGCACTTGACGAAGCACCAGACATTGAAGAGAAAATCGACAAGCTGGTGTGGATGGGCGGTACGTTCGAAAAAGGAAACGTGGAAGAGCCTGAGCATGACGGCACAGCCGAATGGAACGTATTCTGGGATCCGGAAGCGGCTTACCGCGTATGGGAAAGCGGCATCCAGATTGACCTGGTTGCGCTGGAGAGCACAAACAAAGTACCTCTTACACCTGCTGTGCGTAATCGCTGGGCAGCAGAGCGCCGCTTCGAAGGCGTGGACTTCCTCGGAAACTGTTACGCAGGATGCCCGCCACTGGTGTACAGTGAAACAAACTCCACATATTATCTGTGGGACGTGCTGACAACAGCTTCCGTTGGTCGCGAAGATATCGTGAAGAAGAAAACCGTGAACTGCATCGTAATTCCGGATGGTCCAAGCCAGGGCCGTACGGTAGAGCAAGCGGACGGACGTCCTGTGCAGCTGGTGTACGATACGGATCCGGATGCATTCTTTACTTATATGACCGATCTGGGTAAAAAGGCTGCTCCGCAGCGCTACTAATCCAGACAACCACAGCGTTGTCTTCTGCTATTAGAAGATCATAAAAAAAGCCGCAGGCAGAGCGCCCGGGATTTCTCCCGGGTGCTGCCGTGCGGCTTTTTTTAATCACACAAACATAGCTGCGTGTCATTGCGTTCTCCGTGAATCCAGGATTCGACGTGTAATGGAGCATCAACGATTACATCGTTCCGCCACCTTGGCGAATAGAAGGAGGGATTTTCTCAGGTCCCTGGTTAATGTACCGGTTAATAAATGTACCGACTTTGGCATCGTCGAAGGTGTTCAGCTTCATCGTTTTGGTCCAGGCCGTCACGACGACTTCACTGCCCTCTGGAATATCCTTGTTTGGTACAGCCAGTATACCGGCCCCGGCCTCACGGAACTTGGTCAGATATTTCAGGTGCTCCTTCAGTTCGTCACTGGCGTTCTCCCGATAATAGATGATGATATCGCCATGCTCCAGATTGTGAACAAGATAAGGATATCCCGGGAAATCGGTGTAAAAGCCAAACTTGATGTCATGTGGGTTATGAGGCCCTGAAGTGGGAATAGTCATGTCGTAATCAATAGGGTCTTTCGTATGTTCTGCACCATAGTAAGGGTCATCCGTTACTTCAATGTTGGCATTAGCGTTAAGATCAACCACGTCATATTTGTCGAATGCACCTTGCGTGAAGAACAGAATAAGGATTATGACAGAGACGCCGAGCAATGCGTGTGCAGCCAGCCGGATGGAGCGGCTTTTCTTTTTGATGGTGGCTCGTTCATCCTTCTTCATATGACTGAGTACTTTGCCCTGTGTACGCGAAGCTAGAATATAAGCTGCGATGGATAGCAGCAGCAGGACTGCCCCTACAACGAGCCACAGATAGGATGTTCCTGCCTGGTTCATTTGCATGTGATTCATATCGTGATTCATCGATTGATCCTCTTCTTTCTTTTCGAAAATGGAAATGTCCTTAATAACACTACATGATGTAGTGTATAAGTGCGCCGAGAACTACTCATCAAAAGGACATTGAATTGTCTCGGTACGTAAATTCAAACATAAGGTTTGCACTACACATTATAGTGTATCGAAGATGCCAGTGCAATCCTGGATCGGGAAACGAAAAAAGACTCTTCTGAACAAAGCAGAGGAGTCTTTTCGTAGATGTAATTTTGAAATGAAAATCGGATTACAAACGACCAAATGGTGAAAGCATCATGCCCAGAATTCCAAGAATGGAGCCTGCGAGCAAACGGTACAAAATGTAGAGCAAAACAACGTTGGCAATAAGGACTGTATACATGCTGTCGATGGCTGACTTCGTACGATTGAGCGGATGTTGGAACAGCACCGCATTCATGCCTGCAAAAACAATGACATACGAAACAACCAGAAGGAAGATCGCGATCGGATATGAAATAAAGATAAATAAGTTCGCGAGTACGAGCGATGCAACAGACGGAACGAGTAGGGTACCATACTGTGCTACCAGCGTTTTGGGCCTGAACGTAACTTTCTCTATTTTCAATACAGCGTAGATTAGTACTACGGCCACAATTAGGATTATGGCGGTAAACAGCAGCGGGCGAATGAATCCGGCTACGAATAAACCACCCATATCCAAGCGACTGAAGGTAAGCAAAAAGTATGTAGAGGAAAGGATTGCAATGAGAGCCATCGTAATTAATCCGTTCAGCGCGTGTTGATCGCCGACAGTTTTCATCGTTTGGTAAGGACGGGCTAGGACGCTAAGAAAATAGGATATGTACTGTTTGCTGACTTCTTTGGCTTGCTGCACCTTCTCATTTTGCATGACATTGTTCCACTGATTGGTGTCTCCTGCAGTCGAGTGGTCATTCGGGCCGGAATTGCCATATGTCTGGTCATGAGGTGTTGGAGCAGAAGGTGTACGGGATGGAACGGATGAAGAAGGTGCTGCTTGCGTACTGGACCAACGTGTATATTCCGATTGGGCAGCAGCTGCTGATTCGTGGTCACGGGGAGTGGTAGAAGAAGATGGGGATTGAGTCAGATCTGTACCACACCTCTCGCAGTAATGTGCATTTCCATTTTCATGATTGCATACCGGGCATTTCATAACAGGGGCCTCCAATTTCATATATGAAGTAATATAGACATTTTGTCTCATTTTAACGGTTGGTGCCGAAGTTTGTCTATGTTTACAGCGTAATTAATAACCGTAATTTCCCAAATCAAACGAACGGTGTATCAAAAATGATTTTCCAAGCAACAATATTATAGGAAGTCATCAGGTAGAGAGTTTTCGTTTACAGTGGAATTGGCATATGAATTTCGGTGTTTTTTTGGTCATCGTTCGCTTTTATGTGTTATTTGCATGTTAAGTATATCTTTTGGGTTGCCTCCTACCTCATATTTATGTATAATCAAACGTGTTAACACGTCGAATGTACGGTAGTAAATGATGAAGGTGAATTCATGGAACTGCTGGACAGTAATGAAAGTAAGAAAAAGATGTGCCAGTATTACAACGAAATTTCGAAGGAACTATTCGGCTTCGGTACCACTCTCCTGAGAGTGACCGTGGATCAGAATATTGTGACCTTCTTTGCCAAGCACCGACGTTCGCCACGCTCTGACGCCCTGGAAGGGGAGGCCCCCGGCTTGAAGCTGGAAGTGGACTTCCGCATGTCTGTCTTATATAAGAAGAAATTCCGGGAGAAGCTCGAGCAGCACATGGGTTTGCCAATTGAAGCTGTACTAAGGGATTACGATGCGTCCACACAGTGGGCCATTACGAATATCATTCTGGAACAGGCATAACGTGGATCGACTGGTTCGATTCGGGTCATGCGTGCGTTTCGATTATATCGTCCCCAACAATTTCATATGATGGCGTCTAGTCTTCGGATTGATTCTGAAGCAGAAACCAATGATGTACCGGCAGCGGGTGTCGCTTTCCTTTGTTTACGAAGAAAAGTGTTCTTGTTCTTACAAGAATGCTTTTCTTTTTGTTTTTTTTATACACATCACACATTTCAGGAGGAATTCAGGATCATGATGAAAAAGTGGGTTAGCGGTTTGGCAGCAGTGGCAATGACATCGGTATTACTTGCAGGTTGCGGCAGCAGCACGGATGATGCGACAGGTGGATCAGGCAGCGAGGGAACAGCAGCGAACAAACTGGTGATCTCCACTTGGGGCTTCTCCGAAGATTTCTTCAATGAAGAAGTATTTGGTCCATTCGAAAAAGAACATAATGTGGACATCGTGCTTGAAGTCGGCAACAACGCTGAGCGTCTGAACAAAATCCGTCAAGGTACATCGAATGTTGATGTCATTTACCTCTCCGACTACTATGCACAACAAGGTATCGATGAAGGTCTGTTTGAGAAAATCGATCGTTCCAAAATTCCGAATGTTAATGATATTTACGATATTGCCAAAGCACCACTTGGCGAAGATTATGGCCCGGCTTACACGGTTGGACAGCTCGGAATTGCCTACAATCCTGACCTCGTTTCCAAAGAAGTGACTTCATGGAGTGATCTGTGGGATCCGGCATTCGAGAACAACCTGACGATCCCGAATATTACGGCAACAGCAGGCCCAATGGTCGTGGATGCAGCTTCCCGCGTAGCTGGAAACGATACATTTAATGAAGATGCGGCATTTACGAAACTGAAAGAATTGAGCGGCAATGTCGTTAAATTCTACAGCCAAACGTCCGAGTTCGTGAACATGTTCTCGCAAGAAGAGATTGCAGGCGGACCGATCATGGAAATGTACTTCAAAGATCTGAAAGCAGCTGTGCCAAATGCGAAGTTTGTTGCACCTAGTGAAGGCGCATATGCAGTCATGAATACAATTAACGTCGTGAAGGGCAGCAAAAACAAAGAACTGGCTGAAGAGTTCATCAACTGGCAGCTGAGCCAGGATGTACAAGCGAAGTCCGCCAAAGCCAAAGTGGATTCACCGGTAAATACCAAGGTTGAATTGACTGCAGAAGAAGCAGAAGGCGTGACGTATGGCGCTGACGTGGTTGAGAAGCTGAACAAGCTGGATATGGAATTCGTGAACCAACAAGCGAAAGCTTGGACGGATCGTTGGAACCGTGAAATTGCACAATAAGAAACATTAAATAGAGCTAGATCAGAAAGACAGATAGCGACTTATCGAAATGAATAACCTTTGCAGCAAGCACGATCAATGGTAAGGAGTGGAGAACGTATGAGTGAGGCGTTACAACGTATCATCTTGGATGTGGATACGGGTATTGATGATGCGCTGGCCATTTTGCTGGCCGTCAAGAGCCGGAAGCTGGACATTCTCGGCATTACCACAGTCTGCGGGAACGTATCGCTCCAGCAGGCAACGGATAATACATGCAAGATTCTTGAACTGGCGGATGCGCCTGATATTCCAGTGATTGCTGGAGCGGCCAGTCCGCTCACCCGACAATCACATTATGAACATCGGGTACATGGACAGGATGGATTGGGCGGAGCACTGCCTGATCCGGCCGTGTCCAAGCAAGCGGAAGAGGGTTTTGCGCCGGACTATATTATAGAGCAAGCCAAGCTGTATCCGGGTGAACTTACGCTGATTATGACTGCGCCTTTAACCAACCTGGCACTTGCCTTGCTGAAGTGTCCAGAATTGCCTTCTTTATTGAAGGAAGTGATCTTCATGGGTGGCGTTGTTCGTGGACATGGCAATATTACACCGACCGCAGAGTACAATACGTACGCTGATCCGGAAGCTGCACGTATTGTTCTGCATGCAGGCATTGAGAAGCTTACGCAGGTTGGCCTGGATGTCACGCGTCAAACGCTGCTGAATGAAGCTACGATTGAACGTCTCACAGATCCTGCGCTGCGCGCGTACGTGGCTCAAAGCACAGAGATTTACATCAACCGTTACGAACAAATGAACGGCATCCGGGCTTGCGCACTGCATGATCCGCTGGCAGTGGGCGTTGCCCTTGCACCCGAACTGGTAGGACGCAAATCATATTACGTGGATGTCGAAACGGCCAGCCGCCTGTGCGATGGCCAGATGGTATGTGACTTTCAAAACCGTTTGGGCCAGCAGCCTAACACGCTTGTCTGCGAAACGGTGGACGCGGAAGCGTTCCTTGAACTTTTTATTAACGCATTAAATGCGTAGCTACTCTATTCAGTGAGTAAAGTTAGGCTCAGTCTTAAAATTAGTTCTTAATATGATTCGCTGATAGTGGAGGGACGAAATCGATTCTGAAGAAACGCAGTGTTCGCCTTTATCCCCGGATTTTAACCTTTAATTAAGAATCAAAGAAATCCGGGGATAACAGCGATCGGAAGAACGATTCGGACCGGAACGGTTGCCAAGCAGAGATAGTAAGTACTTGTTTTTGAAATGATCTAAACTTTCGATACAAACCATTTTATAAGTCAGGAGTACCGCGATGAAGAAATCAGTAATCTACTGGCTATTGCTGCCGGGGTTCGTGTTTTTGGCGGCATTTATGATCATTCCGATTGTCCTGACGATCGGATCAACGTTTTTCCAGGAAAACTCCTTCACGTTTGAAGGATACATGCATTTTTTCAGAGACCCTTACTTTTTGAAAATATTGCTTACGACGCTGCAGGTCAGCGTGGTCACCACCCTCGTCTGTGTGGTGCTCGGATTCCCGACAGCTTATTATATTTCGCAGAAAGCGCCGCGCCGCAAAGGTATCCTGCTGGCACTGGCCATTTTCCCATTGCTGACAAGCCCGGTTGTGCGCTCGTTTAGCTGGATGATCATCCTTGGACGCAAAGGTCTGATCAACAATGCACTCGTTGGCTTGGGCATCGTGGACAAACCGCTGGATATCCTGTACACGCCGGCAGCCATGATGATTGGTCTGACTCACTTGTTCCTGCCGCTCATGATCATTTCTCTGGTCGGTGTGCTTGAGAACATCGATAATGATCTGCTCAAAGCGGCACAAAGTCTGGGAGCCTCACGTATCACGGCATTCCGCCGGGTCGTATTCCCGCTGGCTGTGCCAGGGCTTGTGATCGGAGCCGTGCTTGTCTTTGTCGGAAGCCTCACAGCTTATACGACACCTGCGCTTCTTGGAGGCAAGCAGCGCGTTATTGCCACGTTCCTGTATCAAAATGCCATGACCCTTAACGACTGGTATCTGGCCTCGGTCGTTGCCGCAATTATGATTGTCATCACGTTTGTCGTGGTCGGTGTCATGAACAAAATGGCCAAAACTTTAAATCCGAAGGGGTAGACACATATGCGGGAGAAACATATCGGGCTGGGCCTGTTCAGTCTGCTGGTCTTTATCTTTCTGCTGGGCCCGCTTCTGATCATATCGGTCACTTCGTTTGAACCGGGAACGGTACTCAAATTTCCACCGGAGGGTTTCTCCTTCCGCTGGTACGAAAATATTTTTAACACAGGCGGGTTCCTCCGAACGTTCCAGACGTCGATCATCATTTCCCTGCTGGGGAATCTGTTGGCACTGCTGCTCGGAGTACCGGCTGCCTATGCACTCAGTCGTTACGATTTCAAAGGCAAGTCTGTGCTGAACGCATTGTTCCTGTCCCCGGTACTCATTCCGGGAATCGTGCTTGGTTTTACATTGATGAAATATCTGATCGTAATCTATCATCTGCCGATGTATCTGGGTCTGCTGATCGGTCATACGATTATCATGCTTCCATTTATCATTCGCGTCATTGCTTCCAGTCTTTCGAGCTTTGATTTTGCTGTGGAAGAAGCTGCACTGAGTCTCGGGGCAGGACGGGTAAGAACGTTCTTCCAGATCGTGCTGCCCAACATTCGTTCGGGGATTCTGGCGGCCGTGCTGATTGCCTTCCTGGAGTCGTTCAACAACGTGGATATCTCCGTGTTCATGACCGGACCAGGGGTAAGTACACTGCCGATTCAGATGCTGACGTATGTGGAGAACTACTTTGACCCAACAATCGCAGCCATTTCCGTGCTGCTGATGGTACTGACTGGACTTTTAATGTTCGTGATCGAACGGATCATGGGCGGATTTTCATACTTTACTAAACGTTAATTGGAGGCGCAGAACGCTATGGCATTGCTGACATTGGATCGCGTATCGGTGGCTTACGATAACCAGACGATCCTGAAGGATTTTCAATTGGAGCTGGAAAAAGGTAAGCTGCTCTCCCTGCTCGGACCGAGCGGTTGCGGCAAAACAACTACGCTGCGCCTCATCGCCGGATTCCTGGAAGCAACACAGGGCAAGTTTATGTTCGGCGGCAAGGACTATACGAAGGTTCCGGTAAACAAGCGGAACTTCGGATTTGTATTTCAGAGTTATGCGCTATTCCCGCATCTGTCTGTCTATGACAACGTGGCCTTCGGCCTGCGGATGCGCAAGGTAAAAGACAAGGATATCTCTGCACGCGTTATGCGTATTCTGGAAGTGGTGAACCTGAACGGCTTCGAGAAGCGTTTTCCGCAGGAACTGTCCGGTGGACAGCGGCAGCGGGTGGCGATTGCACGTGCACTCGTAATCGAACCGGATCTGCTGCTGTTTGACGAACCGCTCAGTAACCTGGATGCCAACCTGCGACTGAACATGCGGGTGGAGATTCGCCGGATTCAACAGGAGCTTGGTATTACAACACTGTATGTATCCCATGACCAGGAAGAATGCTTCTCGATCTCGGATCAGGTAGCCATCATGAACAAGGGCGTTGTCGAGCAGCTCGATCGCCCGGAGACCATTTTCAAATATCCGGCAACGGAATTTGTAGCCCAATTTATTGGATTCCATAACTTTATTGAGTTTGCTGAACGCAGTGATGCAGGAGACCAGATCTCGCTAAAAGCGGGAGGTCGTTTGTTTACAGCGACAGCTCATCCTGGAACAGCACGTCCTGGGGCTCGCAAAGGTGCAATTCGCCCGGATGATCTGATCGTCAGTGGAGATACGTCAGCGGATCTGGCCAACGCGTTGCCAGGTATCGTGAAGGTGAGTACGTATCTTGGACGCAGCTATCAATATGTGATTGAGACCGAACTCGGTGATTTTACGGCAAACCAGGAGATGGAGACACCGTACCTCAGCGGTCAGCGTGTCAGCCTGATTTTCCCACAGGACAAGCTTGTCCTCGTTGAATAGAAGTAATATTCGTGAATAGCAGCAGGAAGCAGGAACAGAAGCAGCAAAGGCAGCATGCTGCATGATTGGATATGCAGCATGCTCAAAAGAAGGAGATTATGCCCCATGCGTGCAGATCAACTGATTGTGAATGTAAATGTGTATAACAGTTATTATAAACGGTTTGAATTGAATAACGTTGCCGTACTTAACGGCAGATTCATGTATGTCGGACCCGGCGGTCCTGAGCTGATTCAGGCAGACGAAGTGATCGATGCGCGGGGAAGATACATGATTCCTGGCCTGATCGATATTCACCTGCACATTGAGAGTACCATGGTGACGCCGGCTACCTTTTCCCATGGCCTGATTCGCTGCGGAGTAACGTCCATTGTAGCGGAACCGCATGAAATGGCAAATGTGTTCGGACTGGAGGGTGTACAGGAGATGATGGCTGCGAGTCGGGAGACCACGGTCAACATGTTCTATGCCATCCCGAGCTCCGTTCCGGCAACGCCGATGGAAACAACGGGCGGATCTATTGAGATCGAAGATATGGATGTACTTCTCGCAACCGGAGAGATCATCTGTCTGGGTGAAATCATGAACTACGTGGATGTCATCCGTGATCCGGAATGTAAGACCAACCAGATTCTCCAGCATATTCGCCGAAATTATCCGGATCTCGTGATTGAAGGTCATACACCGAAATTGCTAGGGCTTGACCTGCACCGATTGATCTATGCAGGTGTGGACTCGGATCATACCCATCAGAGCATTGAAGGACTGCAGGCGCGGATTTCAGCAGGCATGTTCATTGAGATCCAGGAGAAATCGATGACCCCTGAAGTTATGGAATACCTAATTCAGCATGATGTGGCTCAGCATTTCTGCTTCGTGACGGATGACGTTATGCCGGACTCCCTCGTCGAACGAGGTCATCTGGATCATATTGTGCGTAAGGCCATTCAGATGGGCATGCGTCCGGAGGATGCCATCTATGCAGCAACGTCTACACCAGCATCCCGAATGAAAATGACGGATCGGGGCAGCATCGCCCCAGGCAAGGTGGCAGATTACGTTCTCATATCGAATCTGGAAACATTGGCGATTGATCAAGTGTACAAAAATGGCCGGAAAGCTTATGACGACTACGAACCGTATAAGCAGGAACGGATGACAGGGCAGTTCCCGCCCCATTTCTATAACAGTGTGCAATTGGACAAGCTGACAGCAGAGGACTTCACGATTTCATTGAGCGATCCCAAAGTTAGGGATACTGCTAATCAGGCGGAACAAGATTCATTCAACTGCCGTGTAATGATGGTGAAGGACGGCTCGACCTTTGTGGAAGAACATATCGCAGAGGTTCAGGCAGCGAGTGGCGAACTTCAGTGGGAAGATAGTGGATACGGACAGATTGCGACCTTTGAACGATATGGTGTGAACGGCAATCGGGCACATGGCTTGATCGGTGGAGATACGATTAAACGGGGAGCCATCGCGACGACATATTCACATGATAACCACAACCTTCTGGTCGTTGGCCGCAACCGTGAAGATATGATTCTGGCGGCTAACACCGTCATTTCGAGCCAGGGTGGCTTCTGTGTGGTAGAGGATGGCAAAGTGCTGTCTCATCTGGAACTGCCTGTAGGCGGCATTTTGACAGAAGAACCGCTCGCCGTTGTGTCTCATCAAGTGAAGGAATTGCGGGCAGCGATGCTCTCTCTTGGTTATGTTCACTATAACCCGATCATGTCGATCAGCACCCATTCCCTTGCAGTGAGCCCTGCGCTGAAAATTACAGATCACGGTTTGATTGATGTGAATGCAGGCAAGGTTGTACCGCTGGTTGTAGAGTGAATGGATAGTTCATTCAATTGAAGAACATGAATAGGTAGGTATGCTGTAGAAAGAGTGCAGTATATCTACCTTTTTTGCTGTTGGTTTAAGGCGAGATAACGTCGATCTTTCTTTTCCACGTTCAATATTCATTTTTACGCTTCTTCATTTTTATGAGCTTTACTGCGTGGTACACTGACCTTATTGCACACCCCGTCATCGGGATTACGATTAACAGATAGCTGGAAGAGGGTTTGGCATCGTAAGTATAATAGGCGTAGACTAGTATAAATGCAGTAATCACGAAAAAAATGAGATTTAGGACTAAGCTATAAATATTATGTTGTTTCTTTTCTTTCGGGTATGTGGAGAATGTCATGCAGTTTGGCTGCCTCCTTGCAGATTTGTTAAAAAGTTATTGTATCATTTATTAAAGTTTGTTCCCATAATATTCTAATATTTTATTGATTTTATGAATGAACTATAACTCACTTCATTGAAGATAGAGAAGGAGGACCATTATGATATCCAAAGACCAAACTCAAAAGGCCATATTTTTTGATGTAGATGATACATTGTATGACCACTTGGAGCCTCTTAGAGGAGCATTGCAGGAGGTTCTTGGTCTAGCCGTTGATGTTCCTTATGCCGAGGTTTATCACCGATTCCGCTACTACAGCGACTGGTTGTCCGATCAGGAGGGTCTCTCTGCCGTTCCGGAAGCAGAAGCCGTAGAACGGATGCGCAGACGCAGATTTGAACTGACGATGAAGGAGTTCGGGGTACCCTTAATTGAAGGACAGGCTGAAGCACTGCAAGCGCAGTATCTGAGCAGACAGTTTCAGATTCAGCCATTTGATGGTGCTTATGATCTGATGAGGAGCCTTATGGCAGACGGACACGTTGTAGGACTTATTACGAATGGTGAGGGGGAACATCAGAGACGCAAGCTCGAAGCGCTGAAGGTGTTTGACCTCGTCCCGGAGGAGCGAATCTTCATCTCAGGAACCCTCGGGTATGCCAAGCCGGATCGGCAATTGTTTGAACATGTGAATAAACAGACGGGCACGGCTGCTCGTTCCAGTTATTATGTCGGGGACTCATGGCGTAATGATGTAGTAGGTGCGGTAAACGCCGGATGGAATGTCATCTGGTTCAACCATCGGAATGCTCTGCCAGAATCCGATCATCAGCCCCATCATGTGGCACAAGATTATAATGAAATAACTCGCATTCTTACATCCGAATTTGTTCTACAATAAAGAGAGATTGTGTGTTTTGCAGCCCTGTTTGCCATACTAAGGTAGGCAACAGGGCTTTTTAGATTGTGGACAATGTGAGGATAATCGCTGCACATCAAGTGAATCCGAGGTATAAATGCGGTGTGTATTCTGACAAGCAGCAAGATCTCACTTTTATAGGAAGATGAAGTGGAACTTCATGGAATCTTCATTTGGAAGAGCAGGCTAAAGCCTTCACAAAGTAGATAGGTGGTGTTATAATTAAAACAAGATTTAGATTAAGTCTAAATTAAAGAGTGCAACGAATAATCAGAATTTATTGAATCAAAATCACATTATATTGTATATGAGAGGGGAACCTATCCATGAGCACATTTCAAACATCAATGAACACTATTGCCAACCATACCGCAGCATTGCAAGAGGTCCTGAACCGTCAGATTGCAGGCTGGTCTGTATTGTATACGAAACTGCACCATTTCCACTGGTATGTTCAAGGACCACATTTCTTCACACTTCACGCCAAATTCGAAGAACTGTATAACCTGGCTACAGCGAACATGGATGAAGTCGCAGAACGTTTGCTTGCTATTGGTGGACGTCCGGTAGCTACGATGTCTGAACAGCTTCGTTTGTCTCCAGTTGATGAGGCACATGGACAGTTGTCTGCTGAGCGTATGGTAGAGTCGGTGGTTGCTGATCTGCACACCATGGTAGAAGTGATTAAGCAAGGCATCCATGCAGCAGGAGAAGCAGAGGATAACGCTACGGAAGATATGCTGATTGGATTCACAGCGGCATTGGACAAAGAAATCTGGATGTTAAACGCATTTCTGGGCAAATAAGCTAAGATAACCTGCATCCTGACAAACGATATGTAGAGTCCGTGAACAAAGTCCCCGTTCGCTTACAAATCCGGTGTGCTTGCCGTATAATAATGGCATTCGAGAGACACAGATTGGTGGAATGAATGATGCGGACAGACCTGGATCCATTACAGGGAGAAGCTGAACGGTTTATATATACATGTTATGAAGAGCTGGGCCATTCGCGAGAAGACGCGGAGGCCCGGCTTATTGCTGTTCATCAGGAGATTGTAGATACGGGCACTTATGTGCATACGACCGAAGAACTGGAGCACGGCTGCAAAATGGCATGGCGGAACAGCAACCGCTGTATCGGACGATTGTTCTGGGACAAGCTGCGGATTGTGGATGCGCGTCATGCAGACACAGCCGGAACTGCTGCGGAGGCCGTAATGAATCACATCCGACTGGCATCCAATGGGGGTAAGATTATCCCCATGATTACGATTCTTCCGCCAAATGGGCCAAGTGGAGCTCCTGTGCGGATCTGGAATCACCAGCTTATCCGTTATGCCGGATACGAGACGGAACAAGGGATCATTGGAGATCCTGCATCCCTGGAACTGACCAAGGCGGCCCTGTCACTTGGCTGGCAAGGGACAGGGGGAGATTACGATGTATTACCGCTCATTATTCAGGCGCAAGGGCAAGCTCCCGAGTGGTACGCTGTACCCCATGAGGACCTTGTAGAAGTGAACATTGAACACCCCGAGCGATCTGAAATTGCCGAACTCGGCATGCGTTGGTACGGTGTACCGATGATTGCGGATATGCGGCTTGAGATTGGAGGCATCTCTTATCCGGCCGCGCCGTTTAACGGCTGGTATATGGAGACGGAAATTGGGGCACGTAATCTGGCAGACACCTTCCGCTACAATAAACTGCCTGCAGTGGCGGCAGCACTCGGACTGAACACATCCAGCGAAACGACGCTATGGAAGGATCGTTCGCTTGTTGAATTGAATGTAGCCGTACTGCATTCCTTCAAGAAAGCAGGTGTCAGCATGGTGGATCACCATACGGCGGCATCGCAATTTGCTTTGTTTGAGCAGAGGGAGGAAGTAGCGGGACGTGAGCTGACTGGAGATTGGGTCTGGCTGATCCCACCTGTTTCACCGGCAACGACGCATATTTTCCACAGCTCCTATCGCAATGAAATCGTGAAGCCGAACTTTTTCCGTCAGGAATCAGCGTATACATTAGATGGAGAATCATCTGGTGCTGAACCAGAGAATGTTGAACAACAGAATACAGATGTCAATCACCATCGGCCACAGGCTGGAGATTCATCCATGAGATGCCCGTTTGCACACTAGATGTGCGAGCGGTTTTTTTCTTTTTCCATCAGCTTAAGGTCTGCAAAATAGGAAAAGGTTAAGGGGAATCTTTCTCTATATGGATAGATAAAACTCTTCTATAATGAGTCATGAATCCGCATAGGAGGGGATAATCCATGGGTTACATTGAGACATTGAGGGGCTTGGTTGGCAATGCTCCTGTAATTTTGGTGAGACCGAGTATTCTGATTTTGAATAAGGCTGGTGAAATTCTGTTAGTTCGGCATAATGATGATACTTGGGGAGTGCCCGGTGGATTCATGGAGTTGGGAGAGTCTGTAGAAGAGGCAGCGATGAGAGAGGTTCAAGAAGAGATTGGGATAAAAATAAAGAAACTGGAGCTATTCGGCGTCTTTTCCGGTAAAGAATTATATACGAAGTTAAGAAACGGGCATGAATATCATAATGTGGTCATTGGATACGTTTGTACGGAATTTGAAGGTGAACCTAAGCCCGATGGCGTAGAAGTTTTAGAAGCGAAGTTTTACAAACCAACAGAATTACCTGACAAGACAGACCCATACTTAAAAAGAAAAATTCAAGAAAATGCTCAACATATCGTCTCTTTAATAGGAAGAAAATAAAAGGATAAGGACCGCCCACTCATGTGAGCGGTTTTTGTACGTTACCCCTGTTTCGCTCTGTACCGGCTCCGCATCACTGCCTGCACGGCAATAGCAGCAACGATCAGCACCAGATTGAATACAAACACGGCGTAGAGCGAAACGTACTCTACAAGCAGCGCAGCAATCAGAGGAGAAATGATGGAGCCGATCTCCGCCGCAGAGACGATTTTGCCAATGGCCTCGCTTCTGCCTGCATCAGGGATGTGGTCCCCGATATGAGCGAAAAAGGAATCCATGTAACAGGCACCGCCAACCCCGCCAATCAGCATGCCCATGTAAACCCACGCATAAGAAGAGGTGCTTAGAAAAACAACCACTTCAATGCCGATCATCAGCATGCCGAGCATGCAGAGCAGCAGTCGGTCACCCATGCGATCGGATAGATAACCGGCTACGGGTGCAGCAGCGAGCGTGGAGATCCCTGCCACGGTAAAAGCCAGGCTGGTCGCAAATGGGTCCCAATGCATCATGTGGGCTGCATAGAGAGCGAAGTACGTCAGAAATACCGCATATGCACTCATCTCGAGGAAATGTACCGTACCGTAACCGATTAACTGCTGTCGTAGGGTCAACCTTGTCCGAGATCCTGCATGGATATGGTCGGGAGCACTAGGTGTTGGAGAAGCAGCAACCGTATCGTGCACTGCAATATCGTTGATGGCGGTATCCTTAGATGCCGAAGGGAGACGTTTATTCTCATGGGCATGATTTATCCGAATGTCTGGGTCTGCCCCTGAGTCCAGTTCTGGCATCTGCTCGCGCTCGTCGGTTGTAAACATCTGTTTAGATTCTGGCCTGTTCTTGATCCCCATAGCCGTTCCCATGGCGATCAGGCAGCATAGCGTAACGAGCAGAAATGGAACCGATAACGGCCAGTGCAGCGCAAGCCAGCCGCTAATCACCGGCCCAAGCACCATGCCTCCGCCTTCACTGCTGCTGATATATCCATTGTACAGACCGCGGTTATCCGCATTGCCCCCATCCCCGATGATGGACCGGACAATGACGGTGAGTCCAGTGGAAGCGAGCCCCTGCAGCAGCCGCAGCAAACCAAACAGAAGTGCAGCAGAAGAGATTGCGAAGCCACCCATACAGACCGCGAGAATGAGCAGCATGACGATTAACGCCCGTTGACCTCCCAGTTTGCGGTAGAGTGCTGCAGCCGGAACCCCTCCAATGACTTTTCCAACATAAAAGAGTGCAAAAATAACCCCCATCATCCAGCCGGACAGGCCGAATTCCTCAATAAATAAAGGAAACAGGGGGAGGATCATGAAACCGCCCATCTGACTAAGAAAACAAATGATCATCAGCAAAGGCAGGTTACGGCGAATGTCCACGTTCGAAGACTCCTTTCCTACGAACTCAGGTAAGCTCAAAAACCCTCCAATCGCCTTATAGGATGCGTAGATATCGACATATAAACGTAATGTATGCAGGATTTGTGAAAATAAGAAGAAAAGACATACTGCGTTTACATCAAAACCATTGCGGATATAGCTGAATCATATATAATAGATGGGATTTGTAATAATGATGTGATTATAGAAAGTGTACAGGGTAAGTTGTACCTCAAGTTTAAGGGGGCGAGATGAAACATGTCAGATCAACAACCAATTATCCGGTTCGACCGGGTGACCCAGCAATACGATCAGGATGAAGCCGTATTGAAGGAAGTCAGCTTCGAGATTGAGCGGGGTAAATTTTATACGCTGCTTGGCCCTTCGGGCTGCGGCAAAACGACGATATTGCGGCTGATCGCCGGCTTTGCGGAGCCGACTCAGGGCAGCATTTATTTTAACGGAGCATTGATCAACCGTGTTCCTGCCCACCAGCGCCAGGTGAATACCGTATTTCAGGATTACGCATTATTTCCACATTTGAATGTATTTGAGAACGTGGCTTTCGGTTTGCGGATCAAAAAGATGAAAACGGCTGAAATACGCAGCAAAGTATTGGAAGCCCTCAAATTCGTCAACCTGTCGGGGTATGAAAACCGTGAGATTGGCGAAATGTCCGGTGGACAACGTCAGCGTGTCGCCATTGCACGTGCGATTGTCAATGAGCCTGAGATCCTGCTGCTGGACGAGCCGTTGTCCGCACTCGATCTGAAGCTCCGGACCGAAATGCAATACGAGCTGCGTGAGCTGCAGCAGCGCCTGGGCATTACGTTTATTTTCGTTACGCATGACCAGGAGGAAGCACTGGCCATGTCGGATGAGATTTTCGTTCTGAATGGCGGCGTAATTCAGCAGAGCGGTACGCCGAATGACATCTATGATGAACCGATTAACCGTTTTGTGGCCGACTTTATCGGTGAATCGAACATCGTATCCGGCAAGATGAAACAGGACTTCGTGGTGGAATTCGCTGGTGCACAGTATGAATGTGTCGACCAGGGATTGCAGCCAAACGAGCCAGTTGAGATCGTGATCCGGCCGGAAGATCTGGAGATTACGACCGAGGATCAGGGCAAGCTGAAGGTCAATGTCGACTCCCAGCTGTTCCGCGGGGTGCATTACGAGATTTCCAGTTATGACGATGCAGGGAATGAATGGCTGGTACATTCCACGAAGAAAGCAGTCGTGGGTGAACGTATCGGGCTGTATTTTGATCCGGAGGCCATTCACGTCATGCGCTTCAACGAGACCGAAGAGGAATTCGACAAACGACTCGAAGCCTATCAAGAGGCCATCCATGCAGAGTAAGGCGAGTACACGCAATGCGTATCTGATTCCATATGTATTATGGATGGTGCTGTTCGTTGTCGCTCCGGTACTGCTGGTTGTCTATTATTCATTCTTTGATGTAGAGGGCAATTTCACGTTTGGCAACTATGCCCGCTTCTTCACGCCCGTATATATGCAGATGACACTGAGTTCATTCTGGTATGCGCTGCTGATTACGGTGTTTGCCCTGTTGGTTTCGTATCCGACGGCATACTTGCTGACCCGGACGAAGCATAAGCAGCTGTGGCTGCTGCTTATCATTTTGCCTAGCTGGATCAATCTGTTGTTAAAAGCCTATGCCTTCATCGGCCTGTTCGGAACATACGGCTTGACCAATTCCTTGCTTGAGGTGATTGGCATCGGTTCACAGCAGATCTTGTTCACCGATTTCAGCTTTATCTTCGTTTCGGTGTACATCTTCATCCCGTTCATGATTCTGCCGATCTTCAACGCGCTGGAAGAGATGAACCCTTCGCTGATCTATGCGGCCCGGGATCTCGGGGCTTCATCCTGGCTGACATTTCGCCGGGTCATCTTCCCGCTGACGCTCACTGGAGTCAAATCGGGATGTCAGGCTGTATTTATCCCTGCGTTGTCCCTGTTCATGATCACCCGCCTTATTGCGGGTAACCGGGTTATTACGCTGGGAACAGCCATTGAACAGCATTTCCTCGTCACCCAGGACTGGGGGATGGGGTCGACGATTGCCGTCTTTTTGATTATTGCGATGGCGATCATTATGTTTCTGACCGGATCAGGTAAGAAGGAGGTGCGTAATGGGAAGAAACGGAAAGCTGTCTAACGTCTATCTGGCTGTCGTCTTTGCGATCCTGTATGCACCGATTGCGTACCTGATCTTCTATTCCTTCAACAGCGGCGGTCACATGCGTAATTTCGAAGGATTCACACTGGAATGGTACAGGGAGGTATTTGCCGATACCCGGCTGCTGATTATTGTACTCAATACATTTATTATCGCGCTGCTGTCATCGGCCATCTCGACGATCCTTGGCGTGGCCGGAGCGCTCGCGATCTATCATGTGCGGCGTAAACGGACCAAGAATACGCTGTTATCTCTCAATAACGTATTGATCGTAAGCCCTGATGTCATCATCGGTGCATCCTTCCTGATTTTGTTCACCATGATCGGGATCAAGCTGGGCTTCACATCGGTCCTGCTGTCCCATATTGCGTTCAGCGTGCCGATTGTTGTCATCATGGTGCTGCCAAAACTGCAGGAGATGAGCCCAACGCTGATGGATGCGGCACGCGATCTGGGCGCAGGCTCATGGCAGATCCTCACACGTGTAGTACTGCCATACGTTAAACCGGGGATTTTTGCCGGATTCTTCATGGCGCTGACGTACTCCCTGGATGACTTCGCGGTAACATTCTTTGTAACGGGGAACGGGTACTCGACGCTATCCGTAGAGATCTATTCCCGGGCGAGACAGGGTGTGTCGTTGTCCATTAACGCACTGTCGACACTGCTCTTCCTGCTAACGGTGCTGCTGGTTATTGGCTATTACTTCATTAACCGCCGTGCTGCACGGACACCTGCCGGAAGGGGGCTGCGTCCATGAAGCAATTGGTACGGACATTTGCGATTGTATTTGTGGCAGCCTTTGCCCTCATGATCCTGGCCTCCTATCTCAACAAGAGTCAGGGATACTCGGGCGGCAATACGCTGACCATCTACAACTGGGGCGATTATATCGACCCGGATCTGCTGGCGGAGTTTGAGGAAGAGACTGGCATCAAGGTCATCTACCAGACGTTTGACTCCAATGAAGCGATGCTCACCAAAATTGAGCAGGGAGGAACAACCTTTGACGTAGCGATTCCTTCCGAATATGCGATTAGCAAAATGAAAGAAGAGAACCTGCTCGTTCCACTTGATCACAGCAAATTAACCAATCTGGACAATATAGATCCTGATTTCCTGAACTTGTCCTTTGACGAAGGCAATCAGTATTCGATTCCATACTTCTGGGGAACAGTGGGAATTGTCTACAATCCTGAGCTGGTTGACGGATTGACGTTTGAGAGCTGGGATGACCTGTGGGACCCGCGTCTAAAAAATCAAATTCTGCTGCTGGATGGTGCCCGTGAAGTCATCGGGATGGGACTAAACAGTCTGCATTATTCCCTGAATGACACCAATGAAGACCATCTTCAGGAGGCGCTGGCGAAACTGTCTACCCTAACGCCTAACGTCAGAGCCATCGTCGGTGATGAGATCAAAATGCTGCTGGCCAATGAGGAAGCGGCGGTTGGACTCGTCTGGTCTGGAGACGCTTCGGAGATTATGGATGAGAATGACAAGCTCGATTACGTGGTGCCTGAGGAAGGATCGAACCTCTGGTTCGATAACATGGTCATTCCGAAGACGGCAAGCAATATTGAAGGAGCACACCAGTTTATCAACTTTATGCTGGACCCTGATCATGCCGCACGTAATGCCGAATATGTCGGATATTCCACACCAAACGCTGAGGCGCTCAAACTGCTGCCAGAGGATATCTCCAGTGATGAGCGGTTCTATCCGGATGATTCACTGACAAGCAAGTTGGAAGTGTACGATAATCTGGGTAAAAAAATGCTTTCGCATTATAACGACCTGTTCCTTGAGTTTAAAATGCACAGCAAATAACACTGATCGGCATAACAGATGCCGCATGATCTGCATACTTGAATGTGCTTTATAAAGTCAAAACCCCGATCATCCATTCCAGGATGATCGGGGTTTTCTCTTACCCTTACCTTTAGAGCAAAATGTACTTGCTATTGGTATATAAGATGAACTTTCGGATTACACGGAACGGAGAGGACGGAACAAACTGTAGAAGCGAAGCGCTCGCCTAAAAGCTTTCTGATAGAAAGCTACTTCGGAAGCATAAGCTATTCCCGGATTTCTCCCTGTCGAAGGGGGAATCAAGGAAATCCGGGAATAACAGCGATCGGAAGTTGTTCTGTCATCGGAGTGGCCTAGTGTAATAAACTTATATCCCTACATGTTTCTTTTGCGGCCCACGATTAACCAAGCCCCGCCCATAATAAGCACAATGGCCACAAATGGCTGAATGAAGGACATGCTGCTCAGCATCGAACCGATGGACATCACCGTGAAGAAGAGCAGCGAGATCACCGTCAGGATGTTGATGGGAATGAGCAGCCACTTGTTTCGTCCGCCAAACCAGTACAATTCAAACAAACCTACAGCAACCGCAAGGATAAAGCCAGGCCACATCGTGCCCCAGTTACCAAAGAGCATGGCGATCTGGCTAACTACGCCGGCAGTCAGCAAAATACCGCCCGGTACAAGCAAGCCCACCCCTCTGCCAATCATGGAGAAGTACAGCCAGTGAAAGAACAGGCCGAGCGGGATGACGAACAGGGTAGGCCAGAAGTTGGCAAAGATCGTACCCGGACCGAGTGAACCTCCCTGGTTCAGAATCAGATACACGCCCAGCAAAATGAGTACAGGCGCCAGGATCGTACGTTTAGCCATGATATCTCTCCTTTTCATCGTTTCATTAGCGTCGTTCCGAACAGATATGTAATTCTTTTTCTCGTTACACACAGCATACCATGAACTGGAATTCTCCATCCTCGGTCTTTGGCGTTAAAAAGAACCTAGACTTAAGTCTAGGTAGGAACCACAGGGTGACTTTCATCATCAGGCCTTAACCCGTGTGTTTCCTGCACAGGTGCCTATAAAGGATTCAGGTCAGACCCGCTCGATATTGTCCCGGCGTCTGTCCAGTCCATTTTTTGAAAGCATTCTGAAACGCACTTTGCTCTGAAAAATGAAGGGCATAGGCAATTTCACCGACAGAATACTGTCCTTCCTGCAAATAATTCAGGGCAAGCTCCTTCCGTACCTGAACGGAGATTTCATGGTACGTCGTACCTTCTTCACGCAACCTGCTTTGAAGTGTGCGAATGCTCACGCCGAGATGTTCTGCGGTGTGTTGTAATGTGGGGAAGGAGGCCGGAAGGCTGTTGATCAGCCAGCGGCTGACCTTGCCAGAGAACGTATGAGAAGGCTGCAGCAGATCCTTGCTTTTCTCGGCCATCGTTTCAAATACCTGCAGCATTTTGGCATCCGAATAGAGCACAGGCTGACGGAGAATGTCTTTGTGCAGACGCAGCAGATTATGGGGATCCCCGAATTGGGGAACCACGCCGAACATGTCAACATATGGGCTGAGATTTCCTGAATTATCCGGAGCTTCATGGCTAAAACGGACCTCTTTTACCTCTGCCGGACGATTCGCCAGCTTGCGGATCAGATACATAACAGATACGGCCATGTCTTCCACACAATGACGGGACATCTGCTGCGGCGATTGCAAAAACAGACGAAGGACCACATCCTGTCCCTGAATCTCCCAATCGAGATTGAAGCCGCTGTACAGAATGATGTTATATCGCTGATATGCGGCGAGGGCATCACCAATGGTCTGGGAATGCATCATCATGTAACCGGGAAGGCCCAGATCTGCGAAGTCGAGCAGCAGACCCTGATTGAGGCCAAAATACAAATCGTTTGAATATGCAGAAGCTTGCTGCATTATTCGTTCCAGTTCCTCAACCGGAATTCGGGCGTCGGCATGTTCCAGGACAGCCGAATCGAAATCGGCATATTTGAAAAATGCTTCGGGTTCAAACCCTTTGTGAACAAGAGTTTTCATAATTGGATAAAGCAAGGATATGGATACTCCGATATTGTGGTTGTTCATGTACCTCCATTTGCGCGAATTAGCAACATTTTCGGCGCCCTCGATCATTTGTTTAGATGTAAAGTCACTTTATGATGGGGATACGCCAGCTTCTTCGGCTTTCATTTATTATACAGGAGGAACCTAAGTATGAAATCTAATATTCTGGTGATTAACGGCCACCCGGATCCCGAGAGCTATTGTAGAGCGTTATCGGATGCTTATATCCAAGGCGCCCGGAAATCCGGCAGTGACGTGAATTTGCTTGATTTGAGCCAAATGGAATTTAATCCGAACCTTAAATACGGTTATCGTAAGCGGACCGAACTTGAGGAGGATCTGGTCAAAGCCCAGGAATTGATCCGTCAAGCCGATCATTTGGTGTTTGTGTATCCGTTGTGGTGGGGGGCGATGCCAGCTGTTCTGAAAGGGTTTTTCGACCGGGTATTCCTGCCGGGGTTTGCCATGAGATATCGGGAAGGCTCGCCCCTGTGGGACAAATTGTTAAAGGGAAAGTCCGCACAGCTCATCGTGACGATGGATACACCCCGCTGGTATTACCGATTGATCTACAGGCAAGCCGGGCACCGGGTCATGAGTTCAAATATATTGAAATTCTCTGGTGTATCCCCGGTACGGGTTACGGAGATTAGTCCGATCAAGGGGTCTACCGAAGCATTCCGGATGAAATGGCTGGGGAAAATCGAGGAAATGGGAGCCAAACAGGGAAAGAGATGATAAGGTACCAATCCCGGCGATAGGCACGAATTCTACTATTCCAATTAAAGTCTTATCCAAAGACAATGGTTGAAGATTATTCGTTGAACATGCAGCAAGCCCACTCCGAAGAGTGGGCTTGCTCACTTTGGATATACAATAAAAAGGCGTTATTTTACAACGTCCGAATGTTTCTTGCCCCAGCTGTTCACACCATCATCTTCGATAATGGAAATGGCTGCATCGGCAATATCCGGATTGGTCATCAATTTCTCCTGAATACGGAACTTGATATCATCGGCATCGGCCAAGGACAGGCCTTTGGTCAGCTCAATCAGTCCTTCAACATGATAATAACGGCCTTCCTGGATAATACGCATCATCTGGATATCGGCCACATGGGAGTCTGCCAAGATCGTTTGGGACACCTTGTCCTCGATATCCTGTGGTGCAGCTACACCAATGAGTCCAATCATATTGTCATATCCGACGCGGAAGGCTACAGCAATCATCAGACAGCCGATTAGGGTAGTCACAATGCCATCCAGCAATGCGAAATTGGTCAATGCAATAACAACGACAGAGACGAGGGCAAGTGTAGCTCCGAGTACAGCCACCACATCTTCGTAGAACACAAGGCGTGTCGGCGGTGCAGCGCGTCCTACGTTTTTGATCGCTGCCGGAACAAGGGAGAAACCGGAAGCCTTGGGCGCACGTGCTTCCACGAGAATTTCCTTCATCGCTTTAATCAGAATGGCACCATCAATCACAATGTTCAAGATGAGTACGCCGATGTTGATCCAGAGTCCGCCTGAATGACCCGCAGGGTGCTGCAGCAGATGAATGCCTTCATGGATCGTTTCATAAGCCATAATCGTAACCACGATGACGGCAATCATACAGAAGATGTTGATGACCCGTCCAAAACCGGTCGGGAAGCGGCGTGTCGGTTTTTTCTCGGATAACACACTTCCGACAAAGACGAACCCCTGATTGATGGCATCGGCGAGCGAGTGCATGGCTGAGGCAAACATGGCCCCACTGCCACTGAATAGAAAGGCTCCTCCTTTGCACAATGCAAGTACGGCATTACCTGCCATAGCTACAGCCGAGGACGTATTCCCCTTTTTGACGAGAGACATAAAGCTCTCTGACTTTGCTTGATCAGCCACGTTGATTGTTCCTCCCAGAAGATTTGATAGGTGTAAAATTTAAGATTCTTAGTTACATCTTGTGCATTACCACTAAATGTTATTATAACCTGCTTTACATATCCCAGCATTATGCAAAAAAGGCCATATTATAATATGGACAAATTTTAAGATCTTGAATAAGGAGGAATCGTAGATATTCAATTCATACAATAGGCATGAAAAAAGGCACTCCCAGGGAGTGCCGATTGATGTATTCCTTGCGTTCAGCGATGAATACTCCTGCTTAAAATTTTTATTCAAACTTCCAGCAGGACAAGCTTAGATTGCCGTATTGATATGCTTTGAATAACAGGGATGCCTTCTTGGTCTGATCGCCAGCTCCCATAGCCAGCAGCAGGGGAACAAAATGCTCTGGTGTAGGGACTGCAGCACAAGCGGATGGTGCGACCTTGTCATAAGCGAAGAGGGCTTCCGTATCCCACTGGACAAGCTTGTCCTCCAGCCATTGGTCAAACTCCATGGCCCAGGAGTCCACGCCGTTACTTTCCCAGTTCAGCTGGCGCAAATTGTGGACTGTGCCGCCGCTGCCAATCACAAGGATATCCTGTTCGCGAAGTGCAGCAAGGGCTTGACCGATCTGATACTGCTGCTCATTCGTCAAGTAGCGATTCACGGAAAGCGCAATGACCGGGATATCCGCATCCGGGTAGAGCAAGCGAAGAACAACCCAGGCACCGTGATCCAGCCCGCGCACGGAATCAGCCTCAGCGGGAATGCCAGCTTTCTTGAGCAGACGAAGAACATCTGCCGTTGTCTCTGCGTGCCCTTGAGCCGGATATTTGATCTGATACAGTTCCGGCTGGAAACCACCAAAGTCATAGATTGTCTCATATTGAGCCGTAGAGGATACAAGTTGAGTTGCAGACTCCCAATGGGCGGAGAATAAAACGATGGCTCGCGGTTTCGGCAGTTCCTGTCCGAGTTTTTGCAGGAATTCGGTATAAACATTCTCCTCCAGTGCAAGTGAAGGCGCACCATGTGCGATAAAGAAGGATGGCATCATTGTGCATTCAGTCCTTTCGTATTGACGGCAGCCAGTTCAGCATCGCTGCGAAGCCATAATTGGAATTGATCGTGAAGCTCTGCGGTGACGTGATGTCCGCCATGATAAGGAACGTAAGTTACACTTCGAGCATGTTCACGGAAATAATTCGCATTGTCTTCCCCCAACTGCAGGGGAAACATGTGATCCTGGTCTCCATGGGAGATAAATACGGATAACGCTGTTCCAGGCTCTATTGGGTATTCGTCTTTTACAAATTGCGGAATGTATCCGCTCATGGCTACGATTCCTTTGATAGCATCGTCCATGATCAAGGAGAGCGTCATCGCCATAATAGCACCCTGACTGAATCCTGCAATATAACGCCGAGCCGGGTCAATGGCATATTCAGAGGACAAATCTCCGATCAGCTGATGCAAGCCTTGAACCGAAGCGTCAAACAGCTCACGAACAGGATTACCAATGCTTTTAATTTGAAAATAGGCATAACCGCTGCCCTGAACAAGGGGCCCCCGAACAGCTATGATAATAAAATCAGATTGCAGGGGTTCCATTAGACGAAGCATATCCTGCTCGTCCGAACCCATGCCATGGAGGGCGAAAATAACGGGATATTGCTGATCTGTATGGTAATCCGAAGGCAATCGAACTTCATAAGTAAATGAGGTATTCATTGGAATCACCGCCTGAAGAAAGTGATAAGATAATAGTTCACTAATATGAAATAAATATTCTTATTGATGAACAAAATTTATCATGGATCCATTGTAGGGTCAATATTTTTTTTGTATTATGAAAATATGTTACGTATTAGAATATCTAATTAAATACTAAAATAACGTTGCTGATTGTGATTTTCATAATAATTCCGAGGATGTGATCAGGATGCTGCAAGGGATCGTGCCTATTTTGAGAATATTTGATGAGGATAAGGCCAAAGAGTTTTACGTCGACTACTTGGAGTTTGTCGTAGATTGGGAGCATCGATTTGAAGAGGGGATGCCCTTATATATGCAGATATCGCTTGATTCCATTGTTCTTCACCTGTCCGAGCATCACGGCGACTGTACTCCGGGAGCTGCGCTGCGAATAGAAACGAATGATCTGGGTGCACTCTGTGGCAGGCTTAATCAGAAAAAATACAAACAGTCCAGGCCGGGGATTACGGATACGCCTTGGGGATTAAGGGAAATGACCGTGACAGATCCGTTTGGCAATCGGATCATTTATTATGAGTCTCCCCGTGTGACAGACTGAGGATTTAGGAAGAGAAGGGTAGGAGAAGCATTATGGATATCGGTTTGGCCATTCGTACGATTCGGAAGCAGAAACAGATTACGATCATGCAAATGTGCGAGGGAACGGGGTTGTCAAAGGGCTTCATAAGCAACGTCGAAAATAACAAGACATCCCCTTCCATTGCTACACTTGAAAGTATCGCGGATTATCTGGAGGTTCCCCTGCCTTACCTACTGCTTACACCAGAACAGCGGATGAATGTGGTGCGCAAGGATGAGCGGGAGGAAACGACTGCGGGGAGCGGTTCAATCAAGGTACAGCATCTGACGGCAAAAGGGGCCATGCGCATGTCGATTGTAGAACTGCCGCCGGGTGTTTCCACAGGGGTTAACAAGCATGCTGGGGAAGAGAGTCACCTGGTCCTCCAGGGCAGGATTCGTGCAGCACAGTGTGAAGACGTTGAGATATTGGAAGTGGGGGATTCGTTTAGCTGGAATGCCATTGTTCCTCATGAGGTTACGAATGTTGGAGATGAGCCAGCAGTCGTGTTAATCGCAGTGTCCAAAGAGCTGGATCTGGACCGTTTGTGGGACAAATAGGGGCGTGGCAGCTCCTCATAGGCAAAATGAATAGACCGCCAGGAGGTTTCCGGGCGGCCAGATTTATTTATGCTGTTACTGCGGATTGGTTGTCCAGATTCCAGCAGCTTTGACAAATACACGATCGGAGAGCTTAAGTGTTGCCAGGGCAAGCTCGGCTACATCTTCCGCTTGCATCATGCGATCCTCGTCTCCGATTTTCAATCCGGCATTGGTAGCAAGCTCTGTATTGACTGTACTTGGGGTTAACGCCGTTACACGAATGTTGGATTTGCGTACTTCCTGCATCAGGGATTCGGTCATCCCTAGCAGTGCGAACTTGGATGCACAGTATGCTGAACCTGTAGCAAAACCACGTTCACCTGCTGTAGAAGCAATGTTGATAATACTGCCGCTGCTTTCCTTTATCATGCTCGGCAGGACGGCACGTGTTACGTAGTATGTACCCATAACGTTGACATGCAGGATACGCTCCCATTCTTCAGGCTCCATGTCGAGCAAGGTGCCGAAGCTGGCAATACCTGCATTATTAATGAGGATGTCAACCGCACCAAGCTCCATTTCTATTGCTGCTACTGCTGCTTCTGCCTGTGTACGATCAGAAATGTCAGCTACAGCACTTGTGACTTTAATGCCATATGCCTCGCTTAACGTTAGCTGAAGGGCCTCCAGATCGGAAGCCGTACGTGCAATCAAGCCGAGATGCACACCTTCCTTGGCAAGTGCTTCGGCAATGGCGCGGCCAATACCTTTACCGGCTCCTGTAATGACAGCCGTTTTATTTTTAAGTTCCATGTGGGTAATTCCTCCTTATATGTTGGAATGGCAGTTGATTATACTATATTACCCACAGTTCTGATATTTGCTTCATCACTACTTGGTGATACGGATGCTGCCAGAGGTGGTACGGGCCTTGATGACTTCCTTGCTGTTCATCGTAGATTCCGGTACATTTACATCTCCGGAAGTGGCACGAGCGTCGTAGATTCCTTCAAAATCGGGTGCAGCTTGAATGAAAACATCGCCTGATTGTCCCGACACATCTACCGCTGCAGAATGGGTCTGTTCGATATGAACACTTCCAGAAGTGAAGCGGATATTCGCTGCTCCATTTAACTGTGTGATTTCTACATCTCCTGATGTTATTTCACTGTTCACATTACCTTCTAATTGATCTGCGGTGAAGCTTCCGGAGGTTTGAGTTACAGTCATGTCACCATCGATAGTTGATACCTTGATGTCCCCTGAAGTGAGGTCCAGATCAATACGCGGGGCCGATATATCTTCCAGACGAATGGATCCCGAGGTATTGTTGAGCTCAAGCAGATTGGCATGTAAACCGGCCAACTTCCAGTCGCTTGAGGATGAATCGAGTTTAACCTCATTTAATTGGTGACCTTCAGGCAGGGCTACGGTGATTTTGGAATCCCGATCACTCCAATACAGGGTGAAAAACTGTATTCGCTCACGTTGTGTCTGCGCCAGCTTGAACGTGCCGCCAGATAACGTGGCCTGTTCGAAACTTTGGATGACGACCGGGTCCCATTTACCGTCTACCTCAATATAACCATTGGAATCCGGGCTGACCACGAATTCGATATCTGCGCTAAAATTGGCATCCATAATTACATTTTGCAACTCATCATTTTTGAAATCCCACCGTTTGGAGTAAGCTTCCCGATCATCTCCGAACTGAACTCCATATATGGACGTTCCGAGCAAACCTATTCCGATACAGATGACAGCCAGAGCCAACCACTTTTTTGTACTCATGCGGAAACGTCTCCTTTCATTGTTTTACTATTCCATCTAATGTATTGTAGCGTGACGGCCTTGAAGGCATTGAATACTCGCTTTGCGGCCAAAAAGAACAGAATCCCAACACCAAATGCTCCAATAGCCACGAACAGCTCTGCCTTATCAAATTGACTGAGGAACAGGAAGTCCACCGCAGCTGCGACCGGGGCCAATACCAGCAAGGACATACTGGCAATGGCGAGCCATAGCGACCAGAGGGTTAACCCCAGAGGAATGCCCAGAATCAAGTTCAGAAAAATCAGGCCAATACCTGTAAAAAAGTTGCGAGCTGCCCGGTTGCTGTTCTTCGGCGGCCGCATTTCACCATAAGTCGGAGCGTAGAAGGGATCGGAACCCGGCGTGTTCACGTCATAGCGGGCACCGAGTGCTTCCCGTGCAATCTCTTCCGGATGGCCTAACTCGCGGGCGATCTCCTCTTCAGTTCTTCCTTCCTGAAGCCCAAGCTCGAAGTGCTGATCATAGTCAGCGAGCAGCTCCGCCCGTTCCTGAGGCTCCATCGGCCGCAGATGGATTTCCATG
Source organism: Paenibacillus sp. FSL K6-2862 (assembly GCF_038005125.1). Taxonomy (NCBI): domain Bacteria; kingdom Bacillati; phylum Bacillota; class Bacilli; order Caryophanales; family Paenibacillaceae; genus Paenibacillus; species Paenibacillus sp. FSL K6-2862. Next base: position 6,193,810 of record NZ_JBBOSN010000001.1, on the reverse strand, counting down.
GCCTGCATAAATTGTTGTCTATTCATTATCGGTTCCTTCCTCAATCAGATTTGCGACGTTGCGCACAAATTCATTCCATTCCGTAGTCAGTGCCTGCATGTAGTCACGACCTGTGTCCGACAGCTTGTAATATTTACGGGGCGGACCCTCGCTTGATTCCTGCAAATAGGTGGTGCAGTACCCGTCTTGAACAAGTCTGCGAAGTAATGGGTACAGTGCACCCTCGGCAACTTCAATATGTTTGGAAACCGCCTGAGCCAGTTCGTAGCCATACCGATCCTGGCGGTTAATCAGCACCAGGACGCATAGCTCCAGTACTCCCTTTTTGAACTGGATATTCACGTTCACACAGGTTCCTCCTTAATCCTTCTTCAATCACTAGTGTGTATTGATCAGTAGTTGTGAAATCATAATACCATTCAGTACTGTATATTGCAAGGTAGTGATTTAAAAATAGTTCCGTGTCATGGTTGTGCTCAAGAACAGACACCCGATGTTGGTGTAAACTTCGATTGACTTCCCATAAGAACAGCATACGTAAAACCCGGGTAGGATGCCTCCGTCCGAAGACGGAATCCTACCCGGGTCTGGAAACTGAATCTACTCTGTTTATTCTGTGGCTTCAAGCACTTTAAGATCTTTGACAGCCGGTCCTTCAATGACTTTGCCGGCAAAATCGAAGCGGGAACCGTGGCAAGGGCAATCCCACGAGCGTTCCCCTTCATTCCATTCCACTTCGCAACCCAGATGCGTGCAGGTTGTATCGACCAAAAACAGTTTGCCGCTGGTGTCCTTGTAAGCACCGGCACGTTTGCCGTTATGACGAACAACGGCACCTTCGTCATTGCCGATCTCGCTGACGTCCTTGTGAACGATGCCTACTTTTCCAGAGATCAGCTCTTTCGCTACATTTGCGTTTTCGATGATAAAGTTTTTCACACCTGGATCTGTCTTGAATCTGGCTGGATCGAAGACAGCGGCATGGGGATTGTCACGACCGGTGATACGATCTGCCAGGATATGTCCGGCCATCGTTCCGGTGGTCATGCCCCACTTGGCGAATCCGGTAGCAACATAAACTCGTTCATGCCTTCCGGTAATCGGTCCAATATAGGGAACCTTATCAATGGATATCAGATCCTGGGCGGACCAGCGGAACGGAATGCTGCGGATGCCGTACGTTTCCTCTGCGAACCGCTCGAGGCGTTCATAATGACCATAGGTGCAGATTCCTTGTCCGGTTTTATGGTTTTCCCCGCCGAAAAGGATGAGTTCCTTTCCTTCATGGATCACCTTGCGAAGGGAACGGGCTGGCTCATCATCCGAGATATACATGCCGCCAGCATAGGGCTTTTGAGGTTCTACGGCAACGGCATAAGAACGCTCGGCGTGCAACCTTGTGAAATAAAAGCCGGGGTCATACACGGGAAAGTGGGAGGCTACAACAACATGTTCTGCTGTCACGGATGGACCATTACCATAAGTCCGTACATGAAGTGATGCATCTTCTTCCACGTCGGTGACGGTCGTATGCTCATAGATCTGTACTCCCTGCTTAACGGCAGAATCAAGCAAATGGTGTAAATAGGCGAGAGGGTCAAAGCGGGCTTGACCCGGCATCTTAATGCCTGCTCTCGTTGGAACTTGAATCGGAAGCGGATCGACCCACTGACCTGGAATGTTCAGCTTGCCGTAAGCGGTGAGCTCGATCTCCAGCTTTTTCAGGTTATCTTCGGATTGTATATAGACATAGGCATCCTCCTCTGCCCACTGGCAATCGATCTGTTTTTCTTTCACCAGATTGCGCATCCAATTGGCAGCATTAGCATTGCCTTCATAATACATGCGTGCCTGCTCCTGTCCGAAGTGGTGAAGCAGTTCATCGAAAATGACCCCATGCTGCGCAGAAACCTTGGCTGTGGTATGTCCGGTTGTACCATCGAGTACTTTCCCGGCTTCCAGCATCACAACACGCATCCCGGTTTGGGCAAGCAAATAGGCTGTTGTGATGCCTGCAATCCCTGCACCAATAATGGCTACATCTGCAGTGATGTCTTCAGTAAGCTTCGGATAGGCATCAAATTTATGAGTAGCCCTCCAGATCGATTCCGGTATGGGGGGCAGGCCCGCCGGGGGCTGTTGATTGTTGCTCATTCGGTTGTCCTCCTTGATCTTTCTTCAGGTTATAATTAAATGGTTCGTATCCCAGGCAAGCACGAAGGGGATGTACTCCTATCCATGATTGCCACACTATGTCCGAATAAAACGAGGTGGCAGAGACTTTACAAATCATTGTTCACATTTTCCTGGAGAGGACCCCTGTTTTTTTTGCCAGACATGCATTATGATAGGATTATCGAAACCGTTTTAGTAAATGTAATAAGGTAATATATACAGATGTGAAAATGCTGATTTAACAATGTTTTTACTTATATAAAACGAGTCAAATATTTATTGAAGTGCACAGTGTTCATTACATTTCATGTATTCGCTATCATTAGCCAATAAACGATCTGAAGTATAAAGGAGATTTCAACCCATGACTAATCAAACCAAATATCCATTTCAGGATACAACGCTCGAACTGGACGCAAGGGTTAAGGACCTGGTATCCCGTCTGACGGAAGATGAAAAGATTGAATCCATGCTGCAATACCAGCCAGCGGTAGAACGCCTGGGTATTGCTGCTTATAAACACGGAACAGAAGCCGCTCATGGCCTGGCATGGCTTGGCGAAGCTACTTCCTTCCCGCAGCCTGTTGGACTGGCTTGCACATGGGATGCGGAACTTATGAAAGAAATCGGTTCTGTCATTGGGGACGAGGCGCGCGTGTTCTACAAACGCAATCCAGCTGTAAATGGTCTCACCCTGTGGGCACCTACAGTTGATATGGAACGTGACCCGCGTTGGGGTCGCAATGAAGAGGCTTATGGCGAAGATCCGGAACTGACTGCCGAACTTACCACCGCACTGGTTAAGGGGATTCAGGGAGACCATCCGAAATATTACAAGGCTGTTGCAACGCTCAAGCATTTCCTTGCCAACAATAATGAAGTGGATCGCGGAAGCGGCTCATCGAGCATTGATCCGCGCAATATGCGTGAATATTATCTGAAAGCATTCGAGAAGCCCTTCAAGGAAGGCGGAGCGCAGTCGATGATGACCGCGTATAACTCCATTAACGGTACGCCGGCACTGCTTCATCCTTTTGTGAACGAAATTGTCAAAGGCGAGTGGGGCATGGATGGTTTCATCGTCAGCGATGCAGGTGATGTGATGGGGATCAAGAACGATCATAAGTACTATGATTCTCATACACCGGGCACGGTGGAGTCTGTAAAAGCGGGAATCGACAGTATTACCGATGATGCGGATCTGTCCAAGCAAGCACTGCGCGAGGGGTTGGAACAAGGAACGCTAACAATGGAAGATATCGACCAGGCATTGTTCAATACATTCCGTGTACGTTTCCGTCTGGGTGAATTCGATCCAGCTGAAGGCAATCCGTATGCATCTATTGGCGAAGAAGCGATGATGACAGAGAAGGCGAAGGCCCTGTCGCTAAGAGCAGCAAGAGAACAGGTTGTACTGCTCAAAAACGCTAAAGGTACCCTGCCGTTGGATAAAACAAAATCAGGCAAAGTGGCTGTCATTGGTCAGCTGGGCGGCACCGTTTACCGTGACTGGTATGCTGGCACCATGCCTTACAGTGTATCTCCGCTTGAGGCGATCAGCGGCAAGGTAGGCAGCGATAAGGTTGCGTTCAAGGATGGAAATGACCGGATTACATTAACTTCCGTAGCGAATGGAAAAGCAATCGGACTGGGCGAAGGCGAGAAATCACCTCTCATTGCCTCGGGAGAAGCGGAGACGTTCACGCTGACGGATTGGGGGTTCGGAAGTCTTACTTTGCAGGCAGAAAGCAATGGCAAATATCTGACTACAGACGAAGAATCGGTAACGGCTTCAGCAGATGAAGTGTACGGCTGGTTCGTGAAGGAAGTATTCCACTTGCTTCCGCAGGAAGATGGCGGTGTTGGTCTGACAACATGGAATGGCAAAACGGTAACCGCGCCAAATGGCGGAAACGACGCATTTGCCGTGTCAGAAGAGCTGAAGTCTTTTGGTGTGACTGAGACGTTTAAGAAGGATATCGTTGTGAACGGGTTGGATGAAGCGGTAGCAGCTGCGAAAGAAGCAGAAACGGCCATTGTATTTGTCGGGAACAATCCGCTTGTGAACGGGAAAGAAGAGATTGACCGTCCAAGCCTGGATCTGGCTGAATCCCAACAACGTCTGGTTGAAGCTGTATATGCGGCCAATCCGAACACCATTGTGGTTATTGTGGGCAGTTACCCATTCACATCCAATTGGGTTCAAGAGAACATCCCGGCTGTATTGTACACTTCCCATGCAGGACAGGAACTGGGTAATGCTGTGGCCGATGTGCTCTACGGAGATTACGCACCAGCAGGCCGTTTGAACATGACGTGGGTGCAATCCGCAGATCAGTTAACGGATATCAAGGACTATGACATCATCCAATCCGGACGTACGTATCAGTATTTTGAAGGCAATGTACTGTATCCATTCGGACATGGATTAACGTATGCTGCGTTCAAATACAGCAACCTGGAGTTGAATCCTGACCAAGCGGGAACAGAAGGAACGGTCAAAGTAACCGTCGACGTAACCAACACCGGAACCATTGCCAGTGATGAAGTGGTACAGTTGTATGTACGCGCCGGCAAATCCCGGGTGAAACGTCCACTCAAAACGTTAAAAGGATTCCGTCGTCTCCATGTTGAAGCTGGCGCAACCGTAAAAGTGAGTTTCAACTTGCCAGTACAGGAACTGGCCATCTGGGATGTCACCCGTGATCGTTATGTGGTTGAAGCAGGAACGTATTCGATCATGGTCGGCAAGTCGTCATCCGATATTCAGCTTGTAGCTGATCTGACGGTTGATGGTGAAACGATCCCTGCCCGTAATTTGAGCGTCGCGACCCGTGCTGAGAATTATGATGCTTACTTTGGTGTGGATCTGGATGAGAGCAAAGAAGGTGGAACTTCTGTCCGCGTGACGGGTGAACAAGGATGGATTGCTTTCAAAGACGCCGATCTGGGCGCTCATGCAGCAGCCATTGAAGCGCGTGTATCGTCAGAACAGCCAGGTGCGGTGCTGGAAGTTCGTCTGGATGCAGCGGATGGAACGCTGGCAGGACGTATCGATATTGCACAAAGTGGTGCACAGCAATGGTCTACGGTGAAAGCCGATCTTCAAGGCGCAGCAGGTCAGCGAGACATCTATCTTGTATTGTCTGCGGGTGTACGCATAAGCCATTTTGAGATTCGCTAAAAACAAATAGAATGAGCGTACAGCCTATTGAATAATTGAATAAAAAAGCCTCCGAATCAGATTCGGGGGCTTTTCGACTTGAACATCGTATGTAAATTATCTGCCGTCAAACGTAATCAGTTTGTTCACGAATTGTTTCAGTTGCTGGCTGGTTTCATTCAGCTGTTCAATGGTACTCATGAAATTGTTGACGAGTTCCGCCTGTTCCTGCGAGCTGGCGGTAATCTCTCCAAGCTCATTTTCCATCATTTGAATGGATTGCCGGACAGCGAGGAGGGATTCTTCAATTTGGGTGGTGGCTTGCTTGGTATCTACCGACAGTTTACGGATTTCTTTCGCAACGACGCCGAAACCTGCTCCTGCATCACCTACACGGGCAGCTTCAATGGCAGCATTTAAACCGAGCAGGTTGGTTTGTTCGGAGATTTCCCGGATGAAGCTCGCAACCTGAGTTACGTTTCCTGATTTCTGTACAGCTTGTTTGGAGTTATTCCGAATTTCCTCGGTCGTGGCGCTCAGCTCCTGGGAATGTGCAGCTACATGCTGCACGCTATCAATAAGCTGATTGGTCAGATGCTCCGTTGCTTCCATGAGCTGTTGTAACTGAGCCTGGTCGTCCATGCTGTAGAGCAGATTGAATATGGCGATGACCTCACCCTGTTCGTTTTTGATCGGCAGGTACGATACATCAAATGGAACACCGAATAATTCCTTGGGGTAATGATCGAACTGCTTCTCCGTAGTGCCTTTCAGATCGGCAAAATTACGATTGGGTTCAAGCAAAGGATCTCCCGCTTTGAATTCCAATTGTTTTAAGGACTCTCCTGCAGAAAAGTACAGGAACTTCTCCCGATCGATAATGGAAAGGGTTACATCCTGGCGTATGGTATCACGGAAAAACGGCATGCATGTAATGAGTGCTTGAATAATATCCATAATTGGGTAAATGCCTCCTAAAATGTTTAATATAGAAAAGTACCAAAGTTTATTTTAGTAACCACCTATATAGTATATCGACATGCAATAAAGAAGTGAGTAGTGAAAAACAAAAAAATTCTCATCGGAAAATACACGCAATTCATTCTCTGCGTATTTTCAATGAGAATATCGATTGAGATGGGGCTACAACGAATCAAGGCTAATTGTAACAATTTGTTGATCTCTTAACGTCGCCTGCACATCCACCAAGCGCTGATTGCGGCTGCCCCGAAAAGGTAAGGATATATCCCGTTCGGCAGCCACGTAGGGGCCATCTACAATGACATCACACAGCCAAGCCAGTTCAGCCCGTATGGGATCAGCGACAAGCTCTTCATAGGTGAATCCCGTATAGGCCCACACGGTCCGGTCAGGGCATGCATCGCGGAAACGGCGAACCCAAGGGATGCATTCCTCTGCTGAGAAAAAGGGATCACCCCCGCATAATGTAACCCCATCCAGCAGGGGATGGGCAGTTACCTCATGCATAATCTGCTGCTGCCGCTCTGCGGTGAAATGTTCTCCTGCCCGGAAGCTCCATGAATCCGGACTGAAGCATCCTGGGCAGGCATGATGGCACCCGCTGATAAAGATGACAGCTCGCAGACCAGGTCCTTCATTTACAGACTCGGGAATATAACCGTACAGATTCACTTGTGCTTCACCCGATCCCGCACTTCTGCCTGTTTCGCGGAATTGAAGCGTACCTTGTAGTCGCCCGTAAGATAACCGGTGACCCGGCGCAATCGCTGGAAGTGCACGTGGTCCTCATGTGCCTCACACCCAGGACATACATCACCGATGACACCTTCATATCCGCATGCCGGACAGCGGTCAATCGGGTGATTAATGGAGAAATATCCAATATCCTGTGCGAGTGCATATTGAACAATACGCTGGAAGGCGCTGGTATTGGCCCGTACATTTCCATCCAGTTCAACATAGGAAATGGCCCCGGCATTACATAGCGTATGGAAGGGAGCCTCCAGTTCAATTTTGCGGTAGGCTGGCAGGGTGTAATAGACCGGAATGTGAAATGAATTTGTGTAATATTCCCGGTCATTGACCCCAGCAATGAGGCCATATCGCTCGCGGTCAATCTTGGTGAACTTGCCGGATAACCCTTCGGCAGGCGTGGCAAAGAGCGTAACATTCAGGTTATGCAGTTCACTCATGCGATCACAGAATTCACGCATGGTGCGGATAATGTTCAACGCCTCACGGTGGATATGGGGGTCCTGTCCATGGTGCCGGCCATACAGTGCGGTCATGCATTCGGCAAGCCCGATAAAACCAATAGACAAGGTGCCATGCTTCAATAGTTCGGCTACCGGTTCATCTGGTGCGAGCTGCTCACCGCCTTCCCACACACCTTCCCGCATCATGAAATCAGATGCCTTGGCAGGCTGTGCCGTTTGGATACGATAGCGGTGCAGCAGTCCGGAAGCAGCACGTTCCATGACCTTTTCAAGAGCTTTATAGAACCCCGTACGGTCGGCGACGGCCCGTGCACCCTGACAGATGCCATAGCGAATGCCAAGTTTGACCAGATTGATGGTGTTGAACGAAAGGTTGCCTTTGCCACTCTGCCGATTGCGTCCGAAGCGGTCTGCCAGCGTACGTGTACGGCATCCCATGGTGGCGATGATGGTATCCGGATCTTCAGGACGATAATAAGGCAGGTTGAATGAGGCATCCACGTTGACAAAGTTCGGATACATGCGCCGGGAAGAGCAAGTCACGGCTAGTCGGAACAAGTCGTAGTTGGGTTCCCCTTGTGCCTGGTTAATTCCCTGTTTGCACTGGAAGATATGCTGTGGAAACACGGGGGTTTCCCCGCCACCAAGGCCGCGGATGGTTGCTTCCAGCAGGGAACGGGATACAAGCCTGCCTTCGGCTGAGGTACATAGTCCATAGTTCAGCGAGGTAAAAGGAATCTGTCCACCTGCCCGGCTGCTCATGGTATTCAGATTGTGAATCAGGGATTCGGCAGCCTGTCCGGTCTCCAGTTCTGTTTCCTCGCAGGCAAAAGCGAAAGCACGCGGGCATGCTTCCCGTGCCAGTGAACTGTCCAGGTGCAGATGCTCGTCGTCAATCTGTGTGTGCTCTCCAAGCAAACGCTGTCCTTTGCGATAATGTTTGCGGAAGGAGCGTTGTACATAAGGAGCCAGATCCCAGTCGATTTTGTTGGCGGATACCCCGCCGTACTGACTGTTTTGCTGTGATTGAAATATGATGGCGACAAGCGCCATTGCCGACATGATGGTCTGAGGGGTACGCACGGAGCCGTTACCCGTATTGAAGCCGGAGGCCAGCAGTCGATCAAACGGGATAAAGATGCAATTGGTTGTTCCAAGCGCATACTGATCCAGATCATGAACGTAGAGATCTCCATTCTCCACAGATGCAGCAAGCTCTTCCGGCAGCACATGACGAAGAGCATGCCACTTGGCTGTCTCCGAGCCGAGTCTGCTCATCTTGCCGCTGAACGAATCACCATTGAGGTTAGCGTTCTCCCTCAGTGTGTCTGCGTCTTCTGCGCCAATTATTCGTCTTCCCAGGTCGGATAATAGATCGGATGCCGGTGGAGTGGCATACTCAAGCAGGTTCATGTGAGATTCCTCCCAAATATTGATTTATAATATCGGTTATTTCATCTAAACACTATATGTAGATTTGCATTATCCATTTATAAACTATATGTGGATTTTTGGGTGTGATCATTCTCACACCGTAACCTTCTACCGGCAGGAACTGCATCAGGGAGAGTGGATAATGGTTTTCAAAGTGAACCTGGAAGAGTATAATTCCTATTTATGCTGCACTAGGGATAAGAGTGGTTTTCGTGCACTATGATTCTCTTGGGCTTCTATGGTGGTAAACACATATGTACATGTTGTGACAGTTAACTTGAGAAATTTGACCCTCATATACAGGATAGATTCATTTTGAGATAAAGATGTAGAAATACAGCTAAGATTTGAGGGGTGGATCATGGGAACGGCAGGGATAACAAGAGGCTTCTATGAAAATGTACAGGAAGCAGCGTCCCACATCGTGGACGTGTTAAGCGGTATATTGGAGGTCAATACGATCTTTGTTGCCACCAATGACGGAACGACCAATGTCATTTTGGAAGCTTTTAACCGAAACGAGGAACTGGTTATCAATGGCAGTGAACTTCCATTTGATTCTTCCTACTGCAGTCTGGTACTGCGAAATACAAAAGAAAACCTGACCATAACGGATACTGCAGCACATCCGCTGACTTGCTCAATGGATGTAACCAAGGCGCTCGGTAACCGTTTTTTTGTGGGCATACCCATTATGCGGCGTTCGGGTGAAACCTTTGGGACGATTTGTTTAATGGACAACCCGGACTATGTTATCCGTGAGACAGATATGAAGACGTTGAACGCCATGGCAGTATTTCTTGGATATGTCGTTGACTTGGAGAACAATTTGCTCATACAGAAACAAAAGCTGAACGATACGGAGCAGCTGAAACAACAGCTGCAGATGGAGAAGGAACGTGCTGAATCGGAAGCGATGACGAAGTCCCAGATGATTGCGCTAATGAGTCATGAGATTCGCAACCCGCTCAATGGCATTCTTGGTTTAACCGATCTGATGCGTACACCGGATATGCCCGAAGAGCATGTGGAATATGTGGACATGATTGAGACCAGTGGCCACATCCTCCTGTCTTTGCTGAATAATATAATGAACTTTAATATTAATGAAACAGGTAGAACGGTAGTTCATGATGATCCCTTTGATCTGGTTTCTACTATTGAGAGTACCGTGTATCTTCATGCCGGGCTGGCGATGGAGAAAGGAATCGAGCTGGGACTGAACCTTGAACTGAATGTCTCTCAGGTCTTCGTGGGAGACGAGGTCAAGATCGGTCAGCTGCTCGCAAATGTGCTGAAATATGCCATTGATTCCACGCGTACAGGTTCCGTGCTCGTTACGGCAGCCGTCGATAGTCAGAATGTGGATGAGGTGGGTACGCTGCTGCTTCATATCAAATATACAGGTCGGATGCTGACATCGGACAAAAAACTGCAGGCGTTTAATACACTGGACGGAAATATCAGCATTCAAAAGCTTGTGGGTACCAACCTCAGTTTGGCCGTCAGCCAAAATCTCGCCATTCTCATGCATGGCTGTATAGAGGTGAGCAGCCTGGGTGAAGAGGAGACGGAATTTCAGATCAGGCTGCCCCTGATGAAGCACTGGGAACTTCCGCAGCTTACAGGCATTCAAGATCGGTTGAAAGGTAAAACGGTACTGCTGGTCAAAGCTCCTGATATTCTGCAGGGGGTATCTTCCCTCATGCGCAGGTGGCAGATGGATGTAAATATGACATCAGACACGAGCCAGGCAAAACACTGGATTGAAGATGGACTTGAGCCTGAAATTACGGTTATTGACATGGGGTTAGAGCCAGACAAGGCCATGGAGTTTATTCATGAATTAAAGGGAATGGCAAAACAACTGCCCATCATCATCCTGGTCCCCTACGGAATGCATATGGATCCACAGGAGACGGGGAACGTTAATGCTGTCTTAACCAAGCCGGTTAGACAGTTGGACTTGCTGAACGCACTGAGCGCGACATTGCACCGGGCATAATAAAATATAAGCAGCGTACCTAATCAGGTACGCTTTTTTTATTGTATACGAAAAGAGCGCGCCTCAAATCCGATCTGTTTATTTATCCGTTTTCTTTTGTTAAATCCCTTTTCATCCACGCTGGTTACGTTACAATAGAAAAGTAAGAATCATACTAATTAATCTAGAGGAGGATGTGCATTCAATGGAATACCGCAGATTGGGTGGAAGCGGACTGAAAGTAAGCGAGATCAGCTTGGGCAGCTGGCTGACGTACGGAGGATATGTGGAGCGTGAAAATGCGGTGAAGTCGATTGAAACCGCATTCGATGAAGGCATCAACTTTTTTGATACAGCAAACGTATACGAACGCGGCGCGGCGGAAGAGCTGCTTGGGCAGACTTTGAAAGCATATTCCCGTGATTCCTATGTTCTTGCAACCAAAGTGTTCGGCAAAATGGGCGACGGTCCGAATGATCAGGGCTTATCCCGCAAACATATTAAGGAGCAATGTGATGCCAGTTTGAAACGCTTAGGCGTGGAATATGTGGACATCTACTATTGCCATCGTTATCATACGGAAACACCGATCGAAGAAACGCTGCGGGCACTGGATGACCTGGTTCGTCAAGGAAAAGTGCTGTACGTAGGCGTGAGCCAATGGACTGCTGCTCAGATGGAGGCAGCGCTCGGTACCGCTGACCGTCTGCTGCTCGATCATATCGTGGTCAACCAGCCGGTTTATAACATGTTTGACCGCTATATTGAGAAGGAGATTATTCCACTTGGTGAGCGCAAGGGAATCGGACAAGTTGTCTATTCTCCACTTGCACAAGGCCTGTTAACCGGCAAGTACACCTCGGCTTCAGACCTTCCGGAGAATTCCCGTGCGGCGAAGCTCGGCTGGGATGAAGGCAAGATCAATGCAGACAAAATCGGAAAAGTGCGTCAGCTGATTGAAGTAGCGGACAAGCTGGATCTGAAGGTTGGGCAGCTGGCACTTGCATGGATTTTGCGTCAAAACAATGTGTCCAGTGCACTTGTAGGGGCAAGCCGTCCGGAGCAGGTGAAGGAGAATGCTGCTGCTTCAGGTGTGAAGCTGGATTCAGCCATTATTGAAGAGATCGAGCAGATCCTGTCTTAGTGGTTAACCGTCTTTCAAGGCGTAGTTATGTAAACTAAATCGTAAAAAAGGATGCTCCGCAGCCAGATAAGGCTTAACTGCGGGACATCCTTTTTGGGTTTTAAGCTAGAGCAAGCGATTGCCAATAAGCACCTTGGATCGCTTCGGAATGGCGCAGACCCGATTTCTCCCGGTATTTTTGGCTTCATATAATGCACGGTCTGCCTGCTCGAAGAAGTCAGCGTCATCCTGCTCGTCGCAATGGTCCGGAAAGACGGCCACCCCAATCGAAATGGTCAGGCGAATGGTTGTGCCATCCGGCAGAGCGAACAGATACTTTTCAACAGACTGGCGAATGGATTCTGCAATGGCCAGGGCTTGATGATTGCCGCAGTCCAGCAGCAGGATTGCAAATTCCTCGCCACCGTTACGTGAGACCATGTCAGCTGATCGCGAATGTTCAATTAGTAATTGCCCCAGCTGTTTCAGAACAGCGTCTCCAGCGCTGTGACCGTACGTATCATTCACTTTTTTGAAGCGGTCGATGTCAATGACGAGCAGGGAAAGCTTCTGTCTGTTTTCCCGGGCACGCTCCAGCTGCAGTTCCAGGGATTTCTCAAACTGACGGCGATTGCTGAGATTAGTGAGGTGGTCTGTGGATGCTCTGCGTTCCAGAAGGAATAACATCTCATTCGATTTATTAATAAATTCGGCGATAAAATAAATAAAGATCCCACCGACAAAAGAAATCGTCATTTGTAACGGATATACTTTCATTAATGAATTCATGCTGCTGGAATTCAACACCAGAATCACAAAAATCAGTGTTATGCCCAGCAGGTTCATCGTTATGATTTTGGTTAATCTCGACCAGGAAGCATAGGCAAAATATACACCGGATAAACCGATTAGTGTCATGACGAAACCGGCATCAATCGCTGGAGACGACATACCAAAGATGGCAATGCGCAGGATGGAGATGACAAGTCCAGAGATGACCGATGCCAGACCTCCCAGATACACTGCGGCTGTAACAATCGCAAGATGGCGCAGATCCACAATGGTATCTTCATTAAGAGGGAAGGAATAGTTCATTAGCACAGTACCATAGATACCAAACAGGAAGCCGCCGATCATCTGCACACGTAATGAGGGGAACGGGACGCGAATGTTATAGTATTTGGCAATAATTCCGGATATGTACATGAATGTGATCATAACACAAATATTTATAAAGAACGTGCTTAACAATGAACAGCCCTCCTTTAACGCACATTACTATATTTTATCTGAAAAAGAGCACAGTAGCGAACCATATTATAGCAAATGTGCAATTCGATTGCTGGAAAAGGTCTATTATTAATATAAGTTTTCTGGTAATGAACTCGTATTGACTTCATTATACATTAAGATTTATACTTAATCTAAATCAAAATTTGTTTCAACGTTTTTGGGAATCATAGCGATCGATGGATTGCTGTGTCATTGTATATATTCTGGAATGGATTAATAAAGGAGAATTGCCGTGAGAACTCTAAATCTGACGATACAAAGACAGGCCGTATATGATGTAGTACGCCACTCGGAAGACCATCCGACTGCTGCAGACGTGATGAACCGTCTGGTCGAACAAGGCTATAATCTCGCTTATGGCACCGTATATAATTCGCTGCGTTATTTAACGGACAAGGAATTGATCCGGGAGCTTAAGCTTGGTGAGACTGCCAGCCGATATGACGCCCGCATGGATGACCACCAGCATATTATGTGTGAAGTCTGTGGCAAAGTGGATGAGGTTATGACAGAGGTCCCTTCGGCGTGGATGCAGCAGGTGGCCGAGGAAACCGGATATGCAATTGATCACGCTCATGTGGTCTTTGGAGGTGTCTGCGGGGAATGCAAAAACAAACGGATCAAGTAAAAATCAGGATGTCTGATCGACGTTTGCCGCTGCGGGTCAAGCCAGCTCTTGCTGATCCAGCTCCCTTTGTGGAGGCTTGTCCTGTTACACGGCGTGTCATTCTGATAAGTCCGATGCCAGGCCAGGTTCATGAACTGGTCAAAGCATTGACGGACAGCTGCTTCGATGTATTGGTGTTTCATCGCTGGGAACCGGATCTTCATGAACGGCTGGTATTTGATCTGTTGATCTATGATCTGTCTGTGGCTGGAACGATTGATGCGTTCGCTGGCATCAGCAGCCGTTTGAACCGGGAGGCAGAGCGTATGGCACCTTGCCTCTATCTGGTGGGCGAGAATATGATAGGAAGCGCAAGCGGACCCATGCTTCAGGAAGAGTTGCTGGTGTGGCCAGCCCGTCCGCAGGAAGCACTGTACCGGGTGCAGCGCATGATTGGCAATAGTCCGGTTACGCCCAAGCGCGGCTTCTTGCCCGAGGAAGGACAACGGATCAGCTTCAAAGACTTGTGGCTGGATCGTGAGCGGATGAGTGTTCAGCGGGACAATGAGCGGATTCACTTGACGAAGACCGAATACGATTTGCTGCTGAAGCTGATTGATGCCAAAGGAGCTGTCATTTCGCGGGAGGAGATGCTCAGCGATATTTGGGAGACTGACTTTACGGGTGGAAGCAATGTAGTCGATGTTCATATCAAAAGCTTGCGCAAAAAGCTTGGAGATAACGCAGCTTCCCCGCAATATATTGTTACAGTAAGAGGAGTGGGCTACCGCCTGGCGGATTAGTCCGCTTTTTTTTATTTCCAGTTATTTATGACATAAGCAGATATTCATCCTTCATTCATGAAACGATCAGGATGCTCATGATAACCTCATGTGAAGCTCATGCAGACGCTATATGGGACATGTTAGAATCATTTTAACAGTTAGATCAAGTCTAAATGTATATTTAAAGTAATGACGAATATGATTTAAATAATAGATACGCAGGCATGAGGCCATCATGAGGAGGATGCAGAAATGACAGAACGTATGACAACTAACCAGGGAGCACCCGTGGGTGATAACCAGAATTCCCGCACAGCAGGCAGAAGAGGACCCACTCTACTTGAAGATTATCATTTGATCGAGAAGATTGCCCATTTTGACCGTGAACGTATTCCGGAACGGGTAGTGCATGCTAGAGGTGCAGGTGCTCATGGGGTATTTACCCTGGAGAATAGCATGAAAGAGTTCACCAAAGCGGATTTCCTGCAGGAGCCTGGAACGGAAACACCAGTACTGGTCCGTTTCTCCACGGTAATTCACGGAACGGGTTCGCCAGAGACTGCGCGTGATCCACGGGGGTTTGCCGTCAAGCTATACACACGGGAGGGCAACTATGATATTGTCGGTAACCATCTGCCTGTATTCTTCATCCGTGATGCGATGAAATTCCCGGATATGGTGCATTCCCTGAAGCCTGCGCCAGATACGAATATTCAAGACCCTGCACGGTACTGGGATTTCATGACCCTTTCACCTGAATCCACACATATGATGACGTGGTTGTTCTCTGATCTGGGTACGCCTGCGAGTTACCGTGAGATGGATGGATTCGGTGTGCACGCGTTCAAATGGATTAATGCTCAAGGCGAGATCCACTACGTGAAGTATAAGTGGGAATCTGCGCAGGGTGTGCGCGGCTTCTCTCTTCAGGAAGCGTCTGAAGTGCAAGGACAGGACTTCAACCACGCTACCCGGGATCTGTATGACCATATCAAAAACGGCCAGTATCCGCAGTGGAAGCTGCAGGTACAGCTTCTGAAGCCGGAGCAGATGGATGATTTCTCATTTGATCCGCTTGATCCGACCAAAACCTGGCCGGAAGATATCATTCCGTTTCAAACGGTAGGAACCATGACCCTGAATCGCAATCCGCAAAACTTCTTCGCTGAAGTAGAACAGGCGGCTTTCTCGCCAAGTGCATTGGTGCCTGGGATTGAGCCATCTGAGGATAAACTGCTGCAAGGACGCCTGTTCTCCTATCCGGATACCCAGCGTCACCGGCTTGGACCAAACTATCTGCAGATTCCGGTGAACTGCCCGTATGCACCGGTTCGCAACCATCAGCGCGATGGACTCATGAATGTGAATCAGGATCCCTCCCCTGTGAATTATGAGCCGAACAGCTCCTCCAGCAGTCCACAGGAAGATCCGGCATACCGGGATACTCAGGTGCCGCTGCACGGTCATGTCACACGGGAGAAAATTGAGAAAACCGATGATTACACGCAGGCTGGCGAATTGTTCCGTTCCTTTACGGCGGAAGAACAGAAAAATCTGCTTGATAATCTGATTAATGACCTGAAAGGTGTTCCGGCCCAGACGCAGATGCGTGCATTATGTCACTTCTTCCAGGCTGACGGACAGCTTGGTGGACGTCTGGCTCGTGGACTTGGTGTAGATATCTCGGCATACATGCCACCCGGCAGACCGTAAATAAAAGACATTATTAATATATTTTCATAACGTGAAATAAAATTAATACTGATAAGGCTGGGCATGACTGCAGGAAATGCAGGACTGTCCAGTCTTTTTGCTGTCTTTGCAGCCGACCTGGTTTCTCATATACGCTCCCAGTGATATTCTGAAATGGAAAACAAATTTACAAATCATTTACAATAAATAGCTGACATAGAGGTTGACTTCTCGTTTGATGGCACTACAATGGGTAGTGTGAGGGGTGTCTGAACATGAAAATACACAATTTTAAAGTGGGTGAGCGTGGGCTGAATCGTTTTTTTGGCCCGCTGGAAGCGAAGATTATGGATATCTTATGGGCGCGTCCAGGCAGCAGCATCCGTGAGGTGCAAACAGCACTTGAACAAGATAAAGATGTTAATTTCAATACCGTCATGACGGTTATGAACCGGCTCGTGGACAAGGGGCTGCTTCGCAAAACACAGAAAGGCCGGACGTCACTGTATCACCCTGTACAGAGCAAGGAGGAGTTTATGAACGACCAATCGAAGGAGCTGTCGCATGAACTGGTAGACGAATTCGGTGCACTTGCAGTGAGCCACATGCTGGATGCACTGGATGAAGCCGATGCGGGGTTGATTGAACGTCTGGAGCAGAAGATCAAACAATGGAAAAAGGATAGCGACTGATATGTGGAAGGCCCGCTCGAAACTGTTGTTTACTGTCGGGTTTGGCATTCCGCTACTTGTGTTCATTCAAATGTTTATGTACGCCATGTACAAACTGTTTGGCTGGGACATTCCCTTTAATCTGCTCTGGCTGTGCAATCACTGGATGAGCCGGATAGGCTGGTTGTCGGTAGGCCACTTTTTGATGCTGCTTGTCGTGCTAACTTTTGGAGGAACAGGCTGGCTGTTCATGCATCGAATGATGAAGACGCGAGCAGCCGTACGCAAGCTCCATGCGATCGAGAACCAAGCGATGTCCAGAGCCCTTGAGGTCAAGTACCGCCATCTCAAACAACCGGGGTTCATCGTCGTGGACAAGCAGTCACCGATTGCTTTTACGATTGGTTTATGGAGGCCTTACATTGTTCTCTCGACGGGGTTGCTCGGCATGCTCGATGCTGAAGAAGAAGCAGCTGTTGTGTATCATGAAGTCCATCATCTATGGCACCGTGATCCGTTGAAGACCACGCTGCTGTCGGTGTTTGCCATGATGATGCCGTATATTCCTGTTTTGAAGCATACTTCGAAACAATATCATATCGTCCGCGAAATTTTAGCCGATAATGAAGCGATTGAACGTACGGGAAATGCAGCGGGAATTGGCAGTGCCTTGCTCAAACTGATCCGCGCTTGTCCGGAACCATGGCGGGTACGGGAGATGGCTGTGCAATCCTCGTTTGCCGATACGTCGGTGAATGTGCGCATCTCTCGTTTGCTTGATCCGGAACAAGATGTTGAGCTGGCTCTCCCATGGTTCGCCATAATAATGTCGGCGACAGTGTTTCTGTTGATGTCTGTTTTGTTTGTGTGGTCGATCGGATAATTTGAATGTCAAGGAGGAAGATGTACATGAATAGTAGGAGTGTAGAGATTGGTTTGTTCTTCTTAAGAATCATGATCGGTCTCATCTTTGTATTGCATGGGTGGAGCAAGTTTGAAGGTGGAATCAGTGGTGCAGTAGGTTTTTTTGAGAGCATGGGTATCCCTGGGTTCCTCGCATCTGTTGTAGCCATTATTGAGCTGGCCGGCGGGGCCGCGATGATTCTGGGATTGGGAACACGTGTGTTTGCTGCGTTGTTTATTATCTTGATGGCAGGGGTTCTGTTTACGGCCAAAGTAGATCAGCCATTTATTGGTGGTACTGAATTTGATTATCTGACGCTGGCAGGTTCCCTGACCTTGCTATTCACAGGCAGCCGCTTCCTCGCGGTGGATCAGTTTATAGCCAGACAAAGTAAGGTTCAGAATGCAAGCTCATAAGACTCACCGTTTGTGAGCATGTATTTCATAAAAAGCAGGCTAAGCCTGCATCGAAGCCTTTTTCTGCTGGATTGGTTTGCGGGTAATTATACTTGTGAACTGCTCTGGCAGGAGAAGGTTTTTTATTTTGGACGCCAAGCCTAAACTTTTGGTACAATGAGAATAAGTATGCTACTAAGAAAAAATAAGAACATTACGGAGGATGTGCTTTATGATTAATATCATTCCATCTGAAGCCCGTGCCAGCTTCGACCGGGGCTGGTTGCGCGGCAGTCATAGCTTTTCCTTTGGAGAATATCAGGATGCGGAGAACACAGCGTTTGGGCCGATGCGGGTAGCAAATGATGATGTGATTGCACCTGGGCGTGGTTTTGGTGCACATCCGCACAGTGACATGGAGATCGTGTCTATCGTGCTGAACGGCAAGCTTCGTCATGAAGACAATCTTGGCAATGTAGCTGTAACCTCGTTTGGGGGGATTCAGCGAATGTCCGCGGGCAGCGGCATGATTCACACAGAGCACAATGCGTCCGATACGGAAGAGGTACGTTTGCTTCAGCTCTGGTTCATGCCTACGACTAGGGGGCTGCAGCCTTCGTATGAGACGACATCATTTGATCCTGCTGCACTAACGGGAGCGCTCCTGCCTGTAGTATCTCCTGAAGGCGGACCGCGGGTTGCATCCATTCATCAGGATATGACGATATATCTAAGCCGTTTGGCTAAAGGTGAGGCATTAACATATAACCAGGATGAGGGGCGCCGCCAGTATATTTTTGTGATTGAGGGTAAGATTGGACTGAATGGTGAGCACGATTTAACTGCAGGCGATACAGCGAGGGTAGAACAGACTCAGGTCACGGAATTTCAGGCAAGTGAGGATGCGATCTTCATGCTCATTGATTTGCCTTAACTTGAGTGGAACGCAGCATTTAATAGACACGAGCACTAAGGGAGGATATACGTCTATGGCACAGCAGGAATGGTTTATGGTTAAACATGGGGTAACCGGGCGAGGTCTGGCGAATAGCAAAACAGATTCCCTGTCCTATCGGTTCCAAAAAGAGGGCAAAGGCTTCGTATTCACAGTTACAGGTTTGGATGATCAAACCGTGGAACAGATCATTGAGCTCAGGCAGGAGCTGAACGTCTTTCGATTCGTACAGCGCAAGGATCAACCCCTCCTGAAGCACTGGTACTACGTCCATGGAGACCGGGTTGCATACGATAAGGATCGTGGTACCCTTACAATTTTTGCGAATTCAGAGATTCGATATGTGCCTGAAGATTACTTTGCTGATTAATGATCATACTTAGATGGGTCTTCCAAACCGGAAGGCCTATTTCTTTTTGTCTATTTCATATGGGATGTGATGCCTTTCAGGTTGTTTTAGGAAATCCCAGAAATCGCGAAGACAAAGAAGGTTGACATCTGGAAATTAATATAGATATAATCCATATTAATTGATAATGAATATCAATATCATATGGAAGAATAGAGTCATTACGTTGTCATAAGGCTATCGGTGAGGGGTTTAGTAGAGAGATGAAGTTAGGTTATATGTTGATCGCACTGGTTGTTCTGTCTATCGTTTACATATTTATCGGCAATTCGGACATTTCGCCCCTGGATATATTCCACTTGACCCCAGTGCAGCTGCAGGTACTGCAAGTCAGCCGGTTTCCCCGTCTGATCAGCATTCTGGTCGCGGGCATCAGTATGAGTGTTATTGGTCTGATTATGCAGCAGCTGACACGCAACCGCTTTGTTTCGCCTACAACAGCAGGTACCATGGATTCCGCAAGGCTTGGAATTCTGGTGACCCTGATGTGGTTCCCTGGAGCGTCCTCTCTGCAAAAAATGCTGGTCGCCTTCGCCTTTGCCCTGGCAGGTACGCTGATCTTTATGCGAATTCTCGAGAAGGTCAAATTCAAGGACACGATCTACATCGCTCTTCTGGGCTTGATGTTCGGTAACATCGTTAGTTCGGTGACGACCTTTTTTGCCTACAAAAACGATTTGATCCAAAACATATCCTCTTGGCTGCAGGGTGACTTTTCCACCATCATGAAGGGCCGATATGAATTGATCTATATCAGTATTCCGCTGCTGATTATCGTCTATCTCTTCGCCAACCGGTTCACACTGGCGGGGATGGGAGAAGACTTCGCTACCAACCTAGGCCTGGCGTATCGGAGAGTGGTGAACCTCGGATTGATTTTGGTAGCCATGGTCTCGGCTGTGGTCATTATCACCGTAGGAACCATTCCGTTTTTGGGTCTGGTCGTGCCTAACATTGTTACGCTCTATAAGGGAGATAACTTGCGTGACACACTGCCTCATACGGCAGTATTGGGGGCGATATTCGTTCTGGTCTGTGACATTCTGGGTCAATTAATTATTTATCCGTATCAGCTGTCCATCAGTTTGACAGTGGGAGTCGTAGGCAGTGTGCTGTTTCTGTATTTATTGCTTCGAAGAAAGGCAAATGGGTCATGAGAATGAAATATTCAGCGAATACTCTAAAGTTTGGCATCTTGATCGCAGCGGCGCTCATTCTGATTGGTGTGTTTCTGGTTATTCAGTCCGGGGGCAATTGGGATTATATCCTGCCGCGCCGGGGAAAGAAGATTCTGGCCATCGTGCTCACGGGAGCATGTATTGCATACTCAACGGCCATCTTCCAAACGATAACCAACAATCGCATCCTAACACCTGGCATCATGGGACTCGACTCCCTGTATATGTTGTTTCAGACGTTTGCGGTGTTTGTGTTTGGAAGCAGTCATATCAGCTTTGTAAATAAAAATCTTAATTTTGCAGTGTCTGTCCTGCTAATGACCCTCTTTGCCCTGCTGCTGCATCAATTCATGTTCAAGCGGGAACGAGGGCGCAATATTTATCTGCTGCTGCTTGTGGGTCTGATTCTAGGAACGCTCTTTCAGAGCCTGTCCTCCTTCATGGAGGTCCTGATTGATCCCAATGAATTTCTCATTCTGCAAGGCAAAATGTTTGCCAGTTTTAACAATGTAAATACGGATCTGTTGATCATTTCGATGGCTTCCATCCTTCTGATCCTGCTGTATGCGCGGAAATTCACCAAGTATCTTGATGTTCTGGCACTTGGGAAGGATCATGCGGTGAACCTCGGTGTGGATTACCACTATATCGTCAAACGGCTGCTGCTCGTTGTCATGGTGCTGGTGTCCATCTCTACTGCACTTGTAGGTCCGATTATGTTCCTAGGATTGCTGGTGGTGAATCTGGCTCATCAGGTGTTCCGGACGCACCGGCATACCGTGCTGATCTGGGGCTCGGTCATCATCGCCGTCGTTGCCTTGGTAGGCGGACAGCTGATCGTGGAACGGGTATTCACCTTCTCTACAACCGTAAGTGTCATTATCAACTTTGTAGGCGGTGTGTATTTCATCTATTTGCTGCTAAAGGAGAGTAAGTCGTGGTAGAAGTCAGAAATGTTTCAAAACAATACGGCGGCGTCCGGGTAGTGGATGACGTATCACTGAATATTGCCAAAGGGAAGATCACGTCCTTTATCGGACCGAACGGCGCCGGTAAGAGTACACTGTTATCCATGATTACCAGGCTCATTGGCAAAGACACTGGTCAGGTCCTGATTGAAGGCAAGGAAATTGAAGGCTGGAAGAGCAAGGAGTTATCCAAGAAAATATCTGTGCTCAAACAATCCAATCATATCAATATCAGGCTGACAGTGGAGGATCTGGTGGCGTTCGGGCGTTTCCCTTACTCACAAGGACGGCTTACGCCAGAAGACCGCCAGTGGGTACAGGAAGCCATTGATTATATGGATCTTGGTCCGTACCGCAAACGGTATTTGGATGAGCTCAGCGGTGGACAGCGGCAGCGGGCGTACATCGCCATGGTTATTGCGCAGAACACCGAATATATCCTGCTGGATGAACCGCTGAACAACCTGGACATGAAACATTCCGTGCAGATTATGAAGGTGCTGCGCAAAATGGTGGATGAGCTTGGCAAAACGATAGTCATTGTCATTCATGACATCAATTTTGCATCCTGCTACTCCGATTATATTGTTGCGCTCAAAGAGGGCCGTGTCGTTCAGGAAGGTAAAACGGAGGACATCATTGATACGGAAGTATTACAGCAGGTATATGACATGCATATACCAGTGCAGGTGATCGATGGACGCAAGATTTGTGTGTACTTTTCGTAAGGAAATTAAACCAATATAGAGAGTGAGAGGTGTCTATTTATGAAAAAGGGTTGGTTGTTTACGCTGCTCGTTGTATTGTCTGTGGTGCTGGCAGCATGCGGGGGTAATAAAACAGCGGAGAATGCGGGTGCAAGTACAGGAACAGGTTCAGAGGCCAATGCGGGGGCAGCACAGTCCAATAAGGAGATTGTTATTAAACATCAACTTGGCGAAACCAAAGTGAAGAAAAATCCGCAAAACGTGGTGGTGTTTGACTATGGCGTGCTGGATACCCTGGATCAGTTGGGCGTAGAAGTTGCCGGTGTTCCCCAAGAAGGCGTTCCTCCATATCTGGAAAAGTATAATGATGCAAAGTACACCAACGTTGGTGGCTTGAAAGAAGCCGATTTTGAAAAGGTAAATGCCATGAGTCCTGACCTGATTATCATCTCGGGACGTTTGGCCGATTCATATGAAGAATTGAGCAAGATTGCACCGACCATTTATATGGCGGTAGACACCGAGGATTACATGAATTCCCTGACGGAAAACGTGAAGACACTTGGTGAGATTTTCGGCAAGGAAGCTGAAGCAGAACAAGCGTTGACTACCATTGAAGCCTCTGCTCAAGCCTTGAAAGACAAAGTAACGGCTGCAGGCAAAAACGCACTGATCGTGTTGACAAATGAAGGCAAACTGAGCGCATATGGTGCAGGCTCTCGATTTGGAGTCATTCATGACGTATTTGGTTTTAAACCAGCAGATGCCAATATTGAAGTGTCAACGCATGGACAGAGCGTTTCCTTTGAATATGTGATGGAGACTAATCCGGATTATTTGTTTGTGGTAGACCGCAGTGCAGTGGTTGCAGGCAGTGGGGAAGCAGCTCCAGCTAAACAGGTCATCGAGAATGATCTGGTTAAGAATACAACAGCGTACAAAGAAGGACATATCGTGTACCTTGACCCCAACTACTGGTACTTGTCCGGTGGCGGCCTGGAATCCATTCAGGAAATGATCAAGGAAGTGGACGCAAGCGTCAAATAACGGAAGTATATAACAGCAACGTATTGGAATTGGGAAGAAGGATCTCTGCGAACGCAGGGATCTTTTTTTGTTTTCCTGAAGACGGAAGGATGCATGGATTTTTGTAAATCGTCCACATAATTCCCGTTCATTTGGCACAAGCTACCTTGTATAAAAAAGAGCGGAGGGACGGACATGGCCGACAGGACAACAGGAAAAGAAGCTGCCTCAAACGCAGCCGAAAAAAAACATATCCCCTTGGGGCTGCCATCTCCGCCCATATTGAAGCAGCCCATCGGATTGACACATGAGAGCCATATGCTTGCCCTGGAAGACATTTTCTCGGACAGTTCGGATGTGGTGTTCCGCAATGTCATGATATCCCCTGAAGTTCAGGGACTTCTGGTGTATATCGAAGGGATTGTCAATTCGGCTGATATCCAGGATCATATGCTCCGTCCACTGATTCGGGGACTGATCGAGCAGCGTACCGATGAACCTGACGTCCCCATCGATGATACCCGGATTGCACTAACTCAGGTGAAAAAGGTAGACACCTGGGCTGCCGCAGCCGATGGTGTGCTGGAATCCTCGGCACTGCTGCTGCTTAATGGAAGCCGGGAAGCCTGGCTCTTTAATGTCAAAGGCGGCGTCCGCCGGGGAGTAGAGGAACCTCAAACGGAATCGGTTATTCGGGGCCCCCGTGAAGGTTTTACGGAGACATTGCGTGTAAACACGGCACTGATTCGTTTCAAATTAAAAAGTCCTTCGCTCAAGATGCTGAGCATGAACATCGGAACAGAGACCAAAACCAATGTTGTACTGACGTATCTGGATGACATTGCGGACCCCAAACTGATCAAGGATGTCAAAAAACGCCTAAACAAGATTAAAATTGATGGCGTTCTAGAAACGGGATATATTGAGGAATTGATCGAAGATCATCCGTATTCCCCGTTCCCGCAGATGCATTATACCGAACGGCCCGATACGCTGGTTGGTAATCTGCTGGAGGGCCGTTTTGCCATACTTGTGGACGGCAGCCCGTTTGCGTTGATTGGGCCAGTTACCATGTGGCAAATGCTGCAGGCCAGCGAGGATTATTATGAACGGTTCTTTATCAGTAATTTGATACGGTGGATCCGGTTTTTGTTTGTAGCCATCGCACTGTTTCTGCCAGCACTATATATCGCTGTAACAACTTTTCATCAGGATATGCTGCCAACCACGCTGATTCTGAGTATTGCCGGTGCAAGGGAAGCCATTCCGTTTCCAGCCCTTGTGGAAGCTCTCATTATGGAATTGTCATTCGAAGCTTTACGAGAGGCCGGGGTCAGGTTGCCGAAAACGGTAGGCCAAGCCGTCAGTATCCTAGGTGCGCTCGTGATCGGGCAAGCAGCAGTTCAGGCCGGAATTGTATCTGCACCGATGGTTATTATTGTATCCATGACTGGTATTGCGTCTTTTACCATTCCACGCTTTAACTTTGCCATCACGGTTCGCTTGCTGCGGTTTCCCATCATGCTTCTTGCCGGAGCGCTTGGGTTGTATGGGATTGTGGTTGGATTGGTGTTGATCTCTGTGCATCTGACGCAAATGACCTCTTTCGGTGTACCGTATCTGTCAGGTCTTAGTCCTTATAACAGAACGGATACCAAGGATATTGTGATTCGTACACCTTGGTGGAAGATGATCAATCGTCCTTCTACGGTGCATCGGGATCAGAAGCGTATGAATGCCAAGATCAATGGTTCGCCAGAAGCTGAGGAGGGATGGTAAGCTCATGCATTTCATGCATAAGTATCGCACCGTGGTGCTGCTTTTCCTGTGTACCCTCCTGTTATCAGGCTGTTGGGATCGCGAAGAGATTAATGATGTTGCATTTGTGATTGGAATTGCAGTGGACAAGGAGAAGCAGGATTATAGGACAAGTTTGCAAATAGCGTTACCTGGTCAGTCTGGCGCTTCCGGAAGTGAAGGTGGCGGGGGAGGGACAAGCGGGGACAAATCCTGGTTCATGCTGTCCACGACAGCCAAAACGTTTCGCGGGACCTCGCTAGAAGGGCAAAAGGCCTTATCCCGGCGTCTCTATTATGCTCATCGTCGTACGCTGCTGATCGGAGAGGACCTGGCCAGGGAAGGCATTGCTCCGATGCTGGACCTATTAACCAGATATCCGCTGAACCGCCTGTCAGCCATGCCAGTCGTGACCAAGGGAGAAGCATTTAAGGTTCTTGATGCAGACGCACCCATTGAAAAATTTCCTTCGGAAATGGTACGGGAGTTATGCTTCCTGAATATGCGGCATCCGCGTTCGCTCAAATTGTTTATAGACTCCATTCTTGCCGACGGCATAGATCCCTTTCTTCCGATCGCTTCCCTTACGGAAAACGTACCGAAGGATTGGAAGGATGTCAAAACCAATATCAAGCTGGATGGACTGGCAATCTTCAAAAAGGACAAACTGGTGGGAATGATCGAAAAGGCTCCTGCGGATGCACTGATTTTGGCCATGGGTGAAGCCAATACCCCAGAGGTAATGGTTAAAGCTCCAGAGGGAGAGGGGATGTTGTTCCTGAAGCTGAACGAAAACAATTCTTCGTTCCAGCCGCATATTCGTAATGACAAAGTGAGTGTCACGATTCAACTATACGCCAAGGGAGTTTTGGTGGATAACGAATCGAATTACGGCGATCTGCGGGAACGTGAGATTTTGACGCTTAACGAAGCTTTTCACAAAAAAGTGAAGGAAGATATCGAGGAGGGCGTAAGGCTGCTCCAGCGTAAGTATAATGCCGATATTTTGGGGATTGGTCGGTCCATCCATCAGCAGATGCCAAAAGAATGGGACAGGATCAAGGACCGTTGGTATGACATATATCCAAATATGGAGGTTGTGGTAGAGCCCCATATCATCATAGAGAATGTAGGTATTACTAATAAACCGATTGGATTGACTGAGGAGGAGATCGTCCATGATTAAGCCGCTCGTGTTTACTTACCTGGCGATGGTCATCATCGTCATTATCATGGATTTTAAGCATCTGAAGCAGGCGGCGGCGATCAACCGTTGGTTATCTTATGTGGTGATAGCAGGCAGTACCGGAATTTGGTTCTATGTTACTCATTTAAGCAAAACGTTCTTTATTACGGTTTGGCTGACCCATTGGATCCAGCGGAATTTACCGCTGCCATAGATGTTTGTCACATATCGACATTCCGGTTGAGCAGATAGAAAGGAGGTAATTTGATGAATCAGGCAGTGACTAGCCGGCAGCTAACGCTGCTAATCTTGCTGCTGAGTGTAACAGGTACGCTGATTCAGCCCCATGCACAGGCCATTTTCTATGCCGAACAGCATGCCTATCTATCCTATATTCCTGTGTTTCTGGTCACATTTGCATCTATGTGGATGTTAAATCGTGTCCAAAGCCGGTTTCCCGATCAGGACCTCTTCGAGTCACTGGTCAAAAGATTCCCCTTCTTGGGAAGGGTGACGGGCCTGATGTATATCATGTTTTTTCTTTTGATATTTGCTCGTGATATCCGGTTAATCGGTGACTATGTAAGTATAACCTTGCTTGAGACGACGCCCATATCCATTATCGTGTTATCTCTCTTGGTCATGGCTGTGTTTATTGTCAGAGGAGGGCTGGGTTCCTTAATTGGGATGTCTGAGCTGTACATTACCTTGTTTCTGCTCAACTCAGTCATTGTCCCATTCATGTTGATTCAACAAGTTAACCTGGATAATCTGATGCCGTACTTTGATATTGATGTAGCTGGTGTAGGCAAGGGAAGCTGGTACATCTTTTCCTTCTTTGGAGAGATGATTGCACTGCCTTTTGTCGTTAAGGGAAGCGACTTTCGGTTCAAACCGATAACATGGGGAATAACGATCGGTGCCTTGCTGATGATGCTGATTATGATCGAGACCATTACCTCCATTGGTGTGCCGATTGCGTCGAGGCTGGTATACCCGTCATACGAACTTGCCAGACAGCTGCAGGTAAGTGACTTTCTGGACCGGTTTGACCTGGCCCTAGCTGCAGTAACCATGCCAGCGATGATTACGAAGATTGGGTTTGACCTGTATTTTATCTGTTGGGGTCTGAAACGGATCATTCCCAAAGTTTCCGGGAAGCTCATGACGGGTCCAATTGCACTGTTAGGATTCGTATGTGCATTTTGGTTTTTCAAGAATGCGATTCAACTGTTCCGCTTCACGCGGGAATGGACATGGATTGCCATTCTGTTCGAAGTTCTCTTTCCCATCATTCTTTTCGTGTTTCTCCGACCACGTAAAAAGGAAAGAGACTCTTCACGTCAAGGAGAGAAGCATCGTGAACCATCCAAAAAGCAGCATGAACAGGAGAAGAAAAGACGTGGTTCGGACCAGGAAGACGAAACTGGAAAGGATGACATGCAGGGGGGCGAGCTTCAGCCTTCCTGATGCCAATCATAAAAAATCGTTATAGAAGATCAGGCCAAATGACGTGAAACGTGGTTTCCCTCCATGAAACTACCCTGTATACTGTAGTCAAACGAATGACGTTCGGACGAACGAACTGGGGGGAAACATGAATGGCTCAACATTTGGCAGGTATACGTGTAGCACTGACGGGACCGCGTAAATCCAAGGAAATGGCGTTGTTAGTTGAGAAAATGGGTGGCATTCCACTCGTGCGGCCAGCACAGGGAACGGTATTCCTGGATGATCGGAACATACGTAATGGTCTCGTATCCTTAATCTCTGATCCACCCGATTGGGCAGTATTAACTACTGGCATGGGGCTCGATGCCATATTTGAAATGGCAGAGGATATGGACATAGCTGGTCAACTGCTGGATGTCCTGTCGGAAGCTTCAATTGCGGCAAGAGGATACAAAACGGTGAATGCACTTCGCAAGCGCAAGCTCGTACCGCTGGTCCGGGATGATGATGGCAGTACGGACGGGCTGATCCGCGAATTCACGCCACATGATCTTGCCGGCAAGAAAGTCATGCTCCAGCTTCATGGGGAGACTGCGCCGAAGCTGGTCAACTGGCTGGAAGAACAGGGTGCCGAGGTAAGACAGGTTCTGCCTTATCGCCATGTACCGCCGGAAGAGGCTGAACTGGAACTGCTTTTGAATGAGATCGTGCAGCGTGAGGTTGATGCCGTAGCATTCACGAGCGGTCCCCAAGTAAGGTTTTTGGCAGCGTATGCGGCTTCCCAAGGAAAGCTGGAACAGATGCAGCAGGCCTTCCGGGACGGTGTCATTCCTGCATCTGTTGGCAAAGTGACTGCGAACGCCATGCGTGAAGAAGGGATTGAAGCACGAGTTGTTCCGGAGGAAGAAAAGATGGGAGCGCTCATCGTTGAGCTGGGACGATATATTGCTGCAGCACACGCAGATCAATCCTGATAAGCAGATCAGGACGTAGTCTAATATAGTATCTAGTAAGATTGTTATGAGGGTTTCTCATATGCATATCATAATTCAAGTTCTGATCGGTTCTGGATCAGAACTTTTTTTCTGTTTTGTCTGAAAATAGAATCAAGGACAAACATCATAAGCATGGACATTTTTTCCTGAGCGATGTTATGATGAAAGCAATATCATTCATGAAAACAAGCAAGGTGCTCTTGCGTCGAGCAAGAGGTAACAGGGAATCGGGTGCAAATCCCGAGCGGTCCCGCCACTGTAATGGTGAAGCCCTTTTCATCCAGGTCACTCGTACATTCGGGGAAGACAGAAAAGGAAGCTGATGATCCAGAGCCAGGAGACCTACCTTGCATGTGTCACCGAACCCTTCGCGGAAAGGAGTGGTGTACGAAGAATCAGGAAACGGGCGAACAACCGGTTCGCCTGGCAGGCCCTTTGCGGCCATGCAGCCACAGGTCTATCCTCTATAGGGCCGTGGACTGTCTTCTTGAGTGTACGTACATGCGTATCCCATCCGTTATAAGGATGGGATTTTTTTGTTTTTTTACAGTCGATCTGGAACTGGATTTAATCGAACATGCCGCGAAGAAGAAGGTCGGTCAAGCCGTCCTTTTTCACTGTTTTGGAATAGCCGGGATAAGAAGGTTGAGCTGCACGGAGCAACTCAATAATCAAGAGCTCGCTACAGACAACGGCTAAAGTAGCGATGATATAGATGTGGTTGGCGTGTTAAGGGTGAACAGGGAGATGGAGGAGGAGAAGCAATGCAGAGTCAAGGAAAGCTGCTGATTATCGGATTTGGCCCAGGAGCGATGGAGCATATCACCACACGGGCATTGGAGGCACTTCGGGAGAGTGAGGTCATCATTGGTTATAACACTTACGTTGATCTGATTCGTCCACTCCTGGACGGACAGGAGATTGTACGGACAGGCATGACCGAGGAAGTAAGCCGGGCACAGGAAGCGGTCAGACAGGCCGAGATGGGCAAAATCGTTGCAGTAATCTCCAGTGGCGATGCAGGTGTATATGGCATGGCCGGATTAGTGTATGAGGTGCTGATGGAGCAAGGCTGGAAGCCGGAAACGGGCGTTGGCGTTGAAGTTATCCCGGGTGTATCTGCCATTCAATCCTGTGCTTCCTTGCTGGGTGCACCCGTGATGCATGATGCATGTACGATCAGTCTGAGTGACCACCTTACGCCATGGGAGACGATTATTCGCCGTGTTGAAGCAGCAGCATCAGCTGATTTTGTCATTGCTCTGTACAACCCTCGCAGTGGACGCCGGACACGCCAGATCGTGGAGACGCAGGAGATGCTGCTGCGGTACCGTAGTCCTCAGACACCCGTGGGGCTTGTAAAAAGTGCCTATCGAGAACGTCAAGATGTTGTGATGACCACGCTGGAAGACATGTTGAATCATGATATCGGCATGCTTACGACTGTGATCATTGGTAACTCCTCGACCATGATGTACGAAGGACTCATGGTCACACCGCGCGGATATCAGCGGAAATACACGCTGAATACCGTGGAACAGCCGCTCAGACCGCATGAGCGGCTCCGCACGGAAGCTGAGCCTTGGTCGCTCGGTGCGATGGAGGCCCGCTCTGCCGCTTCCGCCGATGCAGCAAGCGCGGCCCGCGATACGCAGATCGCGCAGCCGGCTGCGGAACCAGCCCTGCGCGGCGCTAGCGCCAGTACGGGCATGGGCCCGCAAGGGCAGCAGGGCGCTGGCCTGCCTGCTGCTCAGCCAGCGAGCGGCAGCACCGCGGTGCTTGCAGCCGAGCGGCCTGCAGCGGTCGAAGGCGCACCTCGTGCTGCCTTGGCGGTGCCGCATGCTGGTCCAGCCGAACTGGCTGCCGAAGCACTGACGCGGCTTGCGGCAGGCGGCAAGCTCGCTGGCGAAGCGGCCAGCCGCTGGCTGGATGCAGCCGGGTCTGGTGTTCCAGCCGGAACGCAGGCTGCAGGGGCAGCTGCTGTGCGGACAGCACCCGAGCCGGGACGCAAGGCACCGCTGTTTGAGATTGGCGTGTCGCCTGGCGTTGGCAACAAGAAGTTTACCGCAGCCCAGATGGCGCTGCTGGCACAATGCGCGAGTGAAGAAGGCGAGCTGGAATACACGCCGGAGCATCAGATTATTTTGCGGGTACCGACCTTTGAGCCGGA
The DNA here is from genome assembly GCF_038005125.1 of Paenibacillus sp. FSL K6-2862. Classification (NCBI taxonomy): domain Bacteria; kingdom Bacillati; phylum Bacillota; class Bacilli; order Caryophanales; family Paenibacillaceae; genus Paenibacillus; species Paenibacillus sp. FSL K6-2862. Next base: position 6,162,543 of record NZ_JBBOSN010000001.1, on the reverse strand, counting down.
TCAGCTGGTAGAAGAACTGCGTGCAGCGAATTTCATCGTGGTGCCGATCGGTGACGTTATCAAGGTGAAGGCCTGTGACTTCTGCAATATGGAGAAGGATGATGCTGTTCCGATGGCCAATCATTTGCAGGCTGTTATAGGCGGACTTAGTGCGCCGAAAGAGACCAGCGTAGCTCTGAATGGCTGCGGCATGGCGTGTTACGGCGCCGTGCTGGAGGACATCGGTATCGTCTACCGCAAGGGCGGATACGACCTGTTCCTTGGCGGCAAGAAGTTCGGACGAAACGCTCACCCTGCCCAGCCGGTAGCCGAAGGGATTCCAGGTGATCAGATTGGCGGGATTGTGGAGCGAATCGTAGCGGAGTACAAGGAAAAAGGACACCCGAATGAGAGGTTCCATAAATTTTTCAAACGCGTTGGAGTAATCCAAGGCTTCCGTCACGTCGATGCGCCTGTGACCGTGGAAGTAAACCCGGTATGCGGCGACTAGGGATTGTGCCAGTTTTGTTACCATCTGAATATTTTTTTAACCAGCGTTTGTAGTTATACCGGAAAAATTCCATTGCACTTTTATATAGATCGAAATGATTGGGTAACCAGGTTACCCTTCGTGAAAGGCTCGTTTACCAAGTAAGCACAACCTAAAATTGAGATGCCTGGTCTATGGATCAGGCGGGGGAGGAAGAAGCCATGATGAATGCCATTTTGCTGGTTGGACACGGCAGCCGTGATCCAGAGGGAAACCGGGAGTTAATGGAGTTTGCACGAGCGGTAGCGGAGAAAGCGCCGGAGAATACCGTGGTAGAGACCTGTTTTCTAGAATTAACAAGACCGAGCATCGCCGAAGGGGTTACGGCTTGTGTAGATAAAGGGGCAACGCGCCTCGTATTGGTGCCGATTATTTTGTTTGCTGCGGGCCACGCCAAAATTGATATCCCGAATGCCATCGACCGGGCCAAGATCCGTTATCCGCAAGTGGAATTCGTATATGGGCGTCCGATTGGCGTACATGAAAAAGTCGTACAAATTATGCAGACCCGTCTGCAGGAAGCACAGCCTGTCCTTGTTACCGCCAAGCAAGGCGGCGCAGCAGTGGCGGCTCCACCCGCTCCTGTTACGGATGAAGAGACAGCCGTACTTGTCCTTGGACGGGGAAGCAGTGACCCAGATGCCAACAGTGATTTCTTCAAAATGACCCGGATGTTATGGGAGAAGCTACCGTACAAATGGGCCGAAGGCAGCTTTATCGGCGTGACGCAGCCTTCATTCCCGGATGGATTGCAGCGTTGTCTCCTGCTCGGGGCGAAGAAAATCGTCATCATGCCTTATTTCCTTTTCACAGGGGTGCTGATCAAACGGATTGATGAGATGACCGCAGAATTTGCTGCGGCACATCCGGAAGTTCAGGTAGAGATCGGTGGATATTTTGGATTCCATCCGAAATTGGTGGAACTGGTATTGGAACGCGCGAACGAAGGATTGAATGGACGGGTAGCGGCCAACTGTGACAACTGCCAATTCAGACTTGAGGCTGCCAAACATCACCACCATCACCATGATCACGATCACGGGCACGATCATCATCACGATCATGACCATGACCACCATCATGATCATGCACATGATCACAGTCATGACCATCATCATCATGACCAAGACCATGGACACAGTCACGATCATCACGCCCATGATCACGAGCACCACAATGAGGAGCATCATACTCACGAACATGCCGTGAGCAGCCGTGAAGCATCGCTGGATTATCATCATGACCACGACGGAGAACTTCACCATTCGCATCATGACCACGAAGGTGCGTTACATAATCAAGATGAAGAGGGCGGAGACGGAGAGAACATCTCACTAGAAGATGCAGGGCATGCTCAGATCGCAGCTGCTTCGGAGCGGGTGAACCGTCCATGATTTTGATGTTATGCGGTACAAGTGATGCGCGGGAATTGGCTGTACAGATTCAGCAGCAGGGGATGGACGTACTCACATCGGTTGTAACTGAGAGTGCAGCGCACAGTCTGTCCGAGGCGGGGCTGCCGGTTCGAACAGGCAGGCTGACGATAGAGGCAATGGTCCAGCTTGTCCGTGAAAAAGGTAGCCGTGCCATAGTGGATGCAAGTCATCCCTTTGCGGAAGAGGCCCATGCCAATGCCATGGAAGCAGCTAGACAGGCAGAAATTCCTTATATCCGTTACGAGCGGACGGGACTTGCCTACGATGACCATCCGCTGCTTCATGTCGTGCCTTCCTATGAGGAAGCAGCTCTTAAGGCAAAAGAACTCAAAGGTTCTGTCATGTTAACGACTGGAAGCAAAACGCTGCAGATTTTCACCAAGCATCTGCTCGGTGATCCTGATATTCGTCTCGTTGCCCGTATGCTTCCGCGTCTCGACAATATGGAGAAATGCGGTGAACTGGGTGTGGAACAGCGCAATATTATTGCGATGCAGGGGCCCTTTTCCCGTGAAATGAATGAAGCATTGTACAAGCATTATGCCACCACCGTGATGGTGACCAAGGAAAGCGGCAAGACCGGGGCTGTAGATGAGAAGATTCAATCTGCGCTGGAGCTTGGCATTCAGGTTGTATTGATATCCCGCCCAGAAGCTGAATTCGGAACGGTGTTTGATGAATTTGAAGGCGTACTCTCCGAGTTGAAGCGCGTATTGATGGAGTAGGACACCCGAATAGATCAAATTAGGATAGACCCATTTTGAATCATATTACGATTGAAGGAGTGAGTGCATATGGATTTCAAAACGGAATTTAAACCTTTAACTGTACAGCCTCAGGAGATTGAGGGGAAAAGCTTCGAGATGATTACCGAGGAGCTGGGTGAGCACCCATTCACGGAAGAACAATATCCCGTTGTACAGCGTGTCATTCATGCCTCAGCTGACTTCGAACTTGGCCGCAGCATGGTGTTTCATCCGGATGCCATTCAGGCAGGAATTGCAGCCCTTCGTGCAGGACAATCCGTTATTGCCGACGTACAGATGATCCAGGCTGGAGTAAGCAAGGATCGTATTCGCGGGTTCGGTGGAGATGTGCACGTGCATATTTCCGACCCAGATGTGATGGAGGAAGCGAAGCGATTGAATACAACGCGGGCCATCATCTCGACTCGCAAAGCAACCAAGGCCTACGATGGCGGAATTTATGCCATCGGTAACGCACCGACAGCATTGCTTGAGCTGATCCGTTTGGTAAAAGAAGGCGAAGCCAAGCCAGGCTTGATCATTGGTATGCCTGTTGGCTTCGTGTCCGCAGCCGAATCCAAGGATGAGCTGCGCAAGCTGGACATCCCATTTATCACGAACATCGGCCGCAAAGGCGGCAGCACCATCGTGGTAGCGGCCCTGAACGCCATCTCGCTGATGGCAGTGAAGGCCTAGTCGCTGCTTCAGCCTACGCTGAGCGTAGCTAGAGCGTACCTAGCAGGGAGTACAAGGGCAGTACTAACGAACATCAAGAGCCTTATTTCGCAGATAATCATGAGTTTTAAACTCTAACGAACCTGAGTGAAGCTATTCTGCTCAAAGATGCCAAAAACGGTGGAGGCATCGAATTCCTGGTGAAATAGCATCGCTACGATTCGTTAGATTTTCAGTGTGTGGAAATCGGCTCGAATAGCACTTCCTGAGTTCGTTAGAGAATAGCAATCATCAACTAAACCGGAGCGAATGTTGGAGCATGCAGGGTATAAAGTGCATGAGGTAGATTCAATCCTTAAACATCGCTCAATTGCTAAATTGTGATGGCATGAACCGTAAACTTGGTAACTACATTCCAAGCTATCTGCTAGTAGCATGGAATGTCCAGTTACCCATAATAAACCTCATGACATTGTTTAGCTCATGAGGTTTGATCACGAACTTTGTTAGGTATGCAAAGACGCAGGGAGTAGCGAAGGGGACGGAATCGATTCTGTAGAAGCGACAGCGTTCGCCTTTGTCTCCGGAATTCTCCCTATACATAAGGGAATCAAAGAAATCTGGAGACAACAGCGATCGGAAGAACGATCCGTACCCGTAGCGGCTACCCCATAGTTTTCGCATACGCGGTGAGCCAAGTGTCATCTACTATGTAATGTGATAAGAAAGGACGGGAGGTTCAAAGCCATGGAAAAGAAACGCATGAAAAGCGGGGAAGCACCCGATCCGGACAAACCGATGCGTTCCGGTTTCACCACTGGAGCCTGCGCTACGGCCGTTGCCAAGGGGGCCACGCAGATTCTGTTAACCGGGGTTACCCCTGCACAGGCTGTGGTTTCATTGCCCGCGGGTTTTGACCACTCGTTCGAACTGATCGAGCAGGAACTGATGACGGACGGCACGGCTACCTGTGCCACCATCAAAGATGCCGGGGATGATCCGGATGCTACGCATCTGGCGAAGATCATCGCACATGTATCCTGGCGGGAGGAGCCTGGTGTGGAGCTGGATGGCGGCATCGGGGTAGGTCGTGTGACCAAACCCGGCTTGCCTGTTCCTGTCGGCGAAGCTGCGATTAATCCCGTTCCGCGCCGCATGATTACCGAGGCCGTGACCCAGGTGCTTGCCGAACATGGGACAGCCAGAGGTGTGAGGGTCGTCATTAGCGTGCCGGACGGCGAAGAGATTGCCAAGAAGACGCTGAATTCGCGTCTCGGCATTTTGGGCGGCATCTCCATTTTGGGCACACGTGGCGTGGTCGTTCCATTCTCCACCTCTGCATACAAAGCAAGTGTGGTACAAGCCATTTCAGTTGCGCAGGCATCTGGCTGTGATCACATTGTGCTGACGACAGGCGGCAGCAGTGAGAAATATGCGATGAAAATGATGCCCGAATTGCCCGAAGAAGCCTTCATTCAGATGGGTGACTTTGTCGGGTTCGCCATCAAACACGGGAAACGACTGGGCATGAAGCGCATCAGCCTGGTGGGGATGCCGGGCAAATTTGCCAAAGTGGCCCAAGGGGTCATGATGGTGCACTCCAAGAGTGCGCCGGTGGATTTTGGATTTCTTGCGTCCGTGGCCCGCGAGACCGGGGCTGGAGATGAACTGGCGCAAGCGATCGAGGAAGCCAACACGGCGACTCAAGTGGCCGACATGATGACTGAGGCGGGTTATTTGCCCTATTTTGAAAAGCTATGTACATATGCCTGTAGGCACTGCCTGGAGCATGCCGGAGGCGGGGTAACGGTCGAAGTGGTATTGGTCACGATGAAAGGAATGGAATTGGGGAGGGCGGAAATCAGTGAACTGGACGACAGCAGCTGGAGCAAAGAATCATAGAATCCGTATCATCGGCGTAGGTGAAGAAGGTGCGGCAGGATTGACGGCGGATAGCCTGAATCTGATTCAGGAAGCGGATGTACTGGTGGGCGGTGAACGTCAGCTGCAGTACTTCCCTGCATTTGCGGGAGAGAAACACACGATTAAGAGTGGATTAAGCGACTTGGTTGTGAAAATAAAAGCGCTGCAGGACACGCACAACATCGTTGTGCTTGCCTCGGGAGATCCGCTGTTCTACGGCATCGCCGGGTACCTTGCGCGCAAGCTGGGCCCGGATCAACTGGAGATCCGGCCTAATCTCAGTTCGCTGCAGCTGGCATTCGCCAAGCTTGGCGAGAGCTGGCACGACGCCGTGCTCGAAAGCGTGCACGGTCGTCCGCTCAAAGGCCTTGCACAGCGCATTAATGGCCAAGCCAAAATTGCGCTGCTCACGGACGAGCATAACAGCCCCGCTGCGGTTGGGGCTTATCTGCAGCAGTTCGGCATGACCGAGTATGATGCCTACGTTGCCGAGAACCTCGGCGGGCCAGACGAGCGTGCCCGCCATTACACCCTGGACGAATTGGCAGTAGCCGAATGCAGCCCGCTGAACGTCGTCATTTTGCTGCGCCGCAAGGATGCGCCTGCGCCGCGCAAAGGGTTTGGGTTTGCGGATGAGGAATTCCATCAGCGCAAACCGGAGAAGGGCCTGATTACCAAGCGCGAGGTCCGCGCCTTCAGCTTGTCAGAGCTGCGGCTTGGCGAGGACAGCATCGTGTGGGATATCGGCGCAGGTTCCGGCTCGGTGGCGGTGGAGTGCACGCGGCTGGCGCCGCGGGGCCAGGTTTTCGCCATCGAGAAGAACGAAGGTGACCTCGTGAACATCGAGGCCAACCGGATCAAATTCCGGACAGACTTTACCGTCCTTCATGCCAAAGCACCAGCAGGGCTGGACGAACTACCGAATCCGGATGCGGTGTTCATTGGCGGCAGCGGCGGCGAGCTCGCGCAGCTGATCGCCCTGTGCGCGTCCCGGCTGAGCCCCGAGGGACGCATCGTCGTGAATGCAGCGACAATCGAGACGCTGCATGACAGCATGAAGGCCATGCGCGATGCAGGCATGGACGCCTCCGTGACACTGCTTCAGACGGCGCGCAGCAAGCCGATTCTGAACATGACCCGTTTTGACGGATTGAATCCGATCTACGTGATCACGGGCCAGCACTCCGTGACAGAGGAAGCGGTAGCCGGAGCGGAAGAATGACTTTTCAAGGACAGGACAAGGGGGAAAACAACATGAGTACGGCAGCAGTAGGTACGCTGTATGGCGTGGGAGTCGGGCCGGGAGACCCGGAATTGATTACGGTGAAGGCATACCGAATGATCCGGGAGTGTCCGGTGGTGGCATATCCCAAGAAACGCAAAGGCGGCAAATCGTATGCCCACGAGATCGTGGAACTGTATGTTAACCCGGAAGAGAAAGAGATGCTCGGCCTGATCTTTCCGATGACCAAGGACCCGGTTGTCCTTGAACGGGAGTGGGGCAAAACCGTCGAAGCCTGCTGGGGTGCGCTGAAGGAGGGTAAGGATGTGGCCTTTGTAACTGAAGGCGATCCGAATCTGTACAGCACCTTCATTCATCTGGCAAGGCTGATGCGTGAACTGCATCCCGAGGTACCGATTGCTTCGATTCCGGGAATTTCATCTGTACTGGGCGCCGCAGCTGCACTGGATATCCATCTGGCAGACGGCGATGAGCAGGTGGGCATTATCCCCGCGACTGCCGATAAGGAAGCGATGCGTCAGGCAATTGAGCATCACGATACGATTGTGTTTATCAAAGTGGCGAAGGTTCTTGACCCGATGCTTGAACTGCTGGACGAGATGGGTCTCGGCGGCAAAGCCTCGGTAGTCACCAAAGTCACTTCTCCATATGAACTGGTCTGGCGCGATGCCCGTGAACTGAAAGGGCAGGAGCTGGAATATCTGAGCCTGATGGTGGTGAGCAAATGAAAACGCTGGAACCGAAAGTATATATCGTAGGTGCAGGCCCGGGTGACCCCGAACTGATTACGGTGAAGGGCTCGAACATTTTGAGAAATGCGGATCTGGTCCTGTACACAGACTCCCTCGTAAACGATGAACTGATAGCGACGGCAAAACCTGAAGCAGAAGTGCTGCAAAGCTCCGGCATGGATCTGGAGCAGCAGGTTGAACTCATGTGTGAAGCCACTCGTGCAGGCCGCAGTGTAGCTCGTGTGCATACCGGTGATCCGGCGATGTACGGCGCAATTCTGGAACAGATGGTACTGCTGAAGCAGCAGGGCGTGGAGTATGAGATTATTCCGGGTGTTAGCTCGGTCTTTGCTTCGGCGGCCGCCCTCGGAGCGGAATTAACTGTACCGGAACTGACGCAGACGGTTATTCTGACACGCGCAGAAGGACGCACACCAGTGCCTGAACGCGAGAAGCTGCGTGATCTGGCGTCACATCACTGTACGGTGGCCCTATTCCTGAGTGCTACGCTGGCGAAAAAGGTCGTGGTTGAATTCCTCGCCGCAGGGTGGAGCGAAGATACACCGGTGGCGGTCGTGCAGCGGGCGACTTGGCCGGATCAGAAAATTGTACGGACCACGCTCGCCAATCTGGCTGCCGATCTGCGTGCCGCTGGTATTACGATGCATGCGATGATTCTGGCAGGCTGGGCACTTGATCCCGATCTCGTGAACCGGGATGCCCATCGTTCCAAGCTGTATGACAAATCCTTCACCCATGGTTATCGCAAAGGAGTGAAGTCCGGTGAGTAATCCGTTTGCAGCCGTGGCTATCACGAAGCATGGCGTGGAGATGGTACGCCATCTGGCTGGACAATTCCAGGGTACGGATGTGTATTACATGAGCAAGTTCGCTCGCGGGGACGAAGAGGAGCTGGGTTATCAGCTGTTCGAAGGCTCGGTGAAGCTGATTCTGCCGGATCTGTTCAAGCGATACAATGGCATCATTCTATTTATTTCGCTGGGAGCGGTAGTCCGCATGATCGCTCCGATTCTGGTGGACAAAAAAGTGGATCCTGCCGTGCTGGTCATTGATGACCGCGGAGAGAATGTCATCAGTGTCCTGTCCGGCCATCTTGGCGGTGCGAATGAACTGACTCGTCAGGTTGCGGAAGTACTCGGTGCACGCGCAGTAATTACAACCGCTTCGGATGTGCAAGGAACAATCCCGGTAGACATGTTCGGACGGGAGCTGGGCTGGATCGTGGACAGCTTCGACAAGGCCACGCCAGTCAGTGCAGCAGTTGTTAACGAGGAGCCGGTTGCGCTGATTCAGGAGACGGGAGAACGGAACTGGTGGCGATATAACAAGCCTGTACCGGATCATATCCGCGTCTTCAGCAGCATGGAGGAAACCGAGTCATTTCCATTCAATGCGGCACTTGTGATCAGCGACCGCCTGCTCACGGAAGATGAACAGACACGTTTTCTGACAAATGGGGTGTTGTATCGACCGAAGAGCCTCGTACTCGGCATGGGCTGCAATCGCGGCACATCTATGGAGGAACTGGAGCAGGGGATGCTCACCACATTGGAAGAGCTGTCTCTTTCGGTGAAAAGCGTACGAAACATAGCGACGATTGATCTGAAAAAGGATGAAGAAGGCCTGCTGGGTCTATGCGCCAAATACGGCTGGGAACTTGTGACGTATACGCCAGCCGAGCTGAATACCGTCAAGCTTCCAAATCCATCGGAGACGGTATATAAATATACTGGAGCTTACGGTGTGAGCGAGCCAGCGGCATTACTGTCTTCCGGAGCGGACCACTGGCTGCTGGAGAAGAAAAAGAGCGGGAACCTGACGATTTCCGTAACGCGAATCCCTTTTGACTAAACTATATTTGGAATCATGCGCTTCACGAGATGAAGCCATTATCGCTGATTTAAGCCGCATCGTTTATTGGTGCGGTTTTGTTATATCGAAGAAAGGTGGGAATAGATCATGACCATTTCAAATCAACATGCCAGACCCCGACTGATCATAGCCGGAACGGGGAGCGGTGCAGGAAAAACAACCGTGACCCTGGGCCTGATGAAAGCCCTGGCCCGGAGCGGAATGAGCGTACAGGGCTTCAAATGCGGGCCGGATTATATTGATCCAACCTATCATACGGCTGTAACGGGCAGAGCATCGCGAAATCTGGATGCGTGGATGACCTCCCCGGAGTACGTAAAAGAAGCATTTGCCAAAGCGTCAGCGGGACACGATATTTCTATTATTGAAGGTGTCATGGGATTGTATGATGGCAAAGATCCCTTAAGCAACACAGGGTCTACTGCGGAGATTGCTCTCGTTACACAGACTCCGGTCATTCTGGTCGTGGATGTTCGCAGCATGGCTCGCAGTGCAGCTGCGATCGTGCTTGGTTTTCAGCAGCTGGAGCCTGAGCTTAACATCGCTGGTGTCATCGTCAATCGCTGCGGAAGTGCCGGCCACTACAGTATTGTGAAGAAAGCCATTGAGCAGATGTGCGGCATTCCTGTGGTCGGATGGCTGAAACGGGAGGAGGACATGTCAATTCCCGAGCGTCACTTAGGGCTGGTCCCTGCCATTGAACGGGGAGAGTTGGAGCCTCTGTTCGAGCGGGCTGCGGACGCATTGCTGGAAGGCACCGATCTGGATGCGATTATTGCGATAGCGAAGGCAGCACCTGACATAGAAGAAGAGTTATTCATGAACCATGAGGATGTTTCACGGCAAAACCCAGATCCAATGTCGACCGGTGCCCATTTGAAGTGCAGCGAAGACAGCACATCTGGCGTGTCCGATGAACGCAGAACTTCGTCCAGTCCGGTAATAGCTGTTGCCCGGGATGCGGCGTTTAATTTCTATTACCCGGATAATCTGGAGCTGCTCGAAGCAGCAGGAGCCCGATTGAAGTACTTCAGCCCGCTCGCAGGGGAAGACATACCGTCTGAGGCAGATGGCATTTATCTTGGCGGGGGCTTCCCGGAGGAGTTTGCGGCATTGATCGCAGATAACGTCTCGTTTCTGGAGGGACTGCGTGAGGCCTTTCGCAGTGAGATGCCTTTGTTTGCGGAATGCGGAGGTTATATGGTGCTCGCGGAGACATTAACAAACCGGGAAGGGCTAACGTATAACATGGCAGGGATTATACCTGCCCAAGTACAGATGCAAGCGAAGCGTGCAGCACTTGGATATCGTGAGGCCAGAGCTGTAGAGGATTCCTTTTTGCTGAAAAAAGGAGAGGTGATCCGGGGCCATGAATTTCATTACTCTACCATGACCTACCAAGAGGAAGGCGACATTCCCTATGCTTATGAGACTAAGGGATTACGGGGCATGAAGCAGGAGGGATATGCCAGAGGTAACGTTGTAGCCGGGTATACCCATGTTCATCTCGGTTCTCATCCGGGTGCAGCAGGGAGATGGGTGCAGCATTGTCAGTCATACCGACTGAGAAGAAGTGGTCAGCATATATAAGTGTAGATATATCAAATGAAGTGACAGAAGAAAAGAGAATCCTGCATTCATCACATCATGAGACTTTGGTCGTGAAGTTGAGCATTCCTGTTTACATTTAAAGGTTTTTGCCTGACCATGTGGAATGAATTAAAAGACAGCGTAGCCTGGATAAGGAGGGGAAGCATGGTGAAAACCGTATGTGTGACCGGGGCAGCCCGGGGACTTGGATTGGCACTGACAGCACAAATGCTGAAGAGAGGATATACGGTGTATGCTGCGGGCTTAGACATGGAGGATTCTGAGGGGATTCGTCTGCTCTTGCAAGCTTATCCGAAGCATCTTCGGGTCATTGAGCTGGATATTGCCGATGATCTGTCCGTTGCGCTGTTTACCGAAACGATCAAACTGGATACAGTTCGTCTGGATATGCTTATCAATAATGCGGCTATACTAGGGAATATTACGGATCATGTCCGCGGGCCATTAAACTTTGCCGAAATGGCGGAGGTATTCAACGTGAATACGCTGGGTTCGCTGCGTGTAACTCACGCATTGCTGCCCCTCCTTCTTGCGGGCGCGGGCAAGCTGATTGTGGACATCTCATCGGAGGCGGGCAGTATTGAGCAATGCGACAGACATGGCTGGTTCGCTTACTGCATGTCCAAATCTGCACTAAACATGCAGGCCCGGCTTGTGCATAATGGGATTAAGGATGAAGGTGGACAGGTCATGCTGATTCATCCCGGGTGGGTGCAGAGCTATATGAGCGGTGAATTGAACACAGCCGCAGACCTTACGTCAGAACAATCGGCACAGCATATCGCAGCACTTATTGACCGCCACAAGGATTTTATGGGAGATCAGCCTGCCTATGTAGACTACAAGGGGGATGAGCTTCCCTGGTAATCTTGTTACAGCTTTAACATGAAAGGAGTTTTATTAATGGACCATCGTAAAAAGGCGTTGTTGCTCGGTGATTATACACATCCGGACTGGCATCCACTGCAGGGTGTTGACGCAGAGATCAGCCGTATTTTTCATGATAGCATGACCGTGCAGTGCAGTGAGAATCGCAATATGCTGCTGCAGGAGAACATATCGGGATTTGATGTGTGTATTTCATACATGGACGATTGGAAGGGGAAAGTCTCTCCTCAGCAGACAGCTGGATTGCTGTCGTATGTGAGCAATGGAGGCGGACTGGTTATTCTACATAACGGAATTTCGCTTCAAAATCGTTATGAACTCAAGCAGATGATTGGTGCGAAATTCCTGCATCATCCACCGTATGGACCGCTGGAGTTTACCGTAACGGATCATAAACACCCTGTGACCGAGGGGATTACCGGATTCACCATGGAAGAAGAGCCTTATCTGTTCGAGTTCGGATCATTCGCCGAAACCACGATTCTGCTTGAATACCAGACTGAAGACGGACCTAAGCCTGCGGCTTGGGCACATACCTATGGACTGGGCCGGATTGTATACCTCATGCCAGGACATCATGTGCCTTCTTTTGCACACGAATCCTATCGCCAGCTGATTTTGCAGGCAGGCAAATGGGCAGCACGATACGTGTAACCTGATCGCTTATTTGTTGTGCTGGGTATAAAGGGTATAATATAGAAATCAATGAAGAGGAGGATGACAAGAATGAGCGATTTGTTCAAAAAGGCGATCTCATTAGGGTTGGGTCTTACCGTCGTAAGTAAGGAAAAAATTGAAAAAACCGTAGACGATCTGGTCAAACGCGGGGAACTTGCGCCAGGTGAATCCAAAGCCTTGGTCGAGCGTCTAATGGAACGAGGCGACGAAGAGCAGGGTCAGCTCAAGCGAGTGATTCATGAGCAGGTCAAGCGGGTGCTTCAGGAAGTAGGCGTACCTTCGGAGAGTGATGTGACCAGTCTGGAACAGCGCGTTGCTGTACTGGAGAAAAAGCTCGCCGAACTGGGTCAAACACCACAAATGCAACCAGATGTATCCCCAGCTCCACTTGAAGTTCCTCCTCCGCACAAAGGAAACGAGATCGAGTAGATGGCTGTGCGAATTAAACATGTCGGCAGATACCGGGAAATTGCCATGGCGCTGGTGCGTCATGGCTTCGGTTATATGGTCGAGGAACTGGGGCTGTTCCAGCTGCTGGCCATACCCCGGCGGTGGATGTCACGTGAAGCACACACGACCAAAACGCTGAGTGAACGGATCAGGCTTGTGCTGCAGGAGCTGGGGCCGGCTTTCGTGAAGCTGGGGCAATTGGCAAGCACAAGGGCGGATCTGCTGCCTGAGCCGGTCATCCGTGAACTGGTGAAGCTGCAGGATCAGGTGCCCCCTTTCTCTTCGGAAACGGCTCGGGGGATTTTGGAACAGGAATTGGATACACCGCTGGAAGAGATCTTTTCCCGGTTCGAGGATACCCCTGTGGCTGCAGCCAGCATCGGGCAGGTGCATCTGGGCAAGCTTCGAAGCGGAGAGGCCGTCGCTATTAAGATCCAGCGTCCCGGCATCTCACGGATTATGCAGCGAGATTTGGATATTTTGCGTGAGCTGACGGCGATGGCGGAGAAGCGATGGGACTGGGTGAAGCAGTACCAAATTCCGCAGATGGTAGAAGAGTATGCCCAGGCGCTGATGGCTGAGCTGGATTATACCGTCGAGGGGCGGAATACCGAGAAGATCGCGCAGCAGTACCAGCAGGATAACAAGGTCAAAATCCCGCTAATCTACTGGGATCAGACTTCCTCGCGTGTGTTAACCATGGAATACGTGGAGGGCATCAAACTGAATGACCGTGACGAACTGGTCAGACGTGGGCATGACCTGAATGACATCGCCCAGCGACTGGTGGATTCCTTGTTGAATCAGATCTTTATTCATGGTTTCTTCCATGCCGATCCGCATCCTGGCAATCTAATGGTGTTAAAAGACGGACGACTGGCATTTATTGATTTCGGCATGGTTGGCACTCTGAGCGATGAGATGAAGCAGCATCTGGCTTCGCTCATCATCGGGTTGATGCGCAAGGATACAGACAGCATGATCCGGGCGATTGAGAAACTGGGCATGATGCCTGATGACATGGATCTCCGCGGCCTCCATCATGACCTGGACAAGCTGCGCAGTAAATACTATGATATTCCCTTTTCCAAAATCAGTGTGGGTCAGGCGCTTAACGATCTGTTCGGTGTCGCGCAGAGACACCGGGTCATTATGCCAGCCGACATCGTGCTGCTGGGGAAATCGCTGCTCACGATGGAGGGCGTGATCGAACATCTGGATCCATCGCTCAGCATTGTGGATATGGCGGAACCCTTCGGCCGGAAGCTGATCAAGGACCGGTTCAGTCCGGGCCGAATCAAGAATCGGCTGTTCCGCAGTGCGGCAGACCTGACTGAGAGTGTGATTGGACTGCCGGGGCAGCTCCGGCAGCTATCCTCCATTATCAGTAAAGGCAAGCTGCGGCTTGAGGTCAGCGTACCCGAACTGGACACGCTAATGCGCAGGCTGGACCAGATCAGTAATCGTCTGTCCTTCAGTATCGTGCTGCTCGCCTTTTGTATCATTATGGTCGGACTCATTATTGGTTCCTCAATCAGTCATCAGTCAACGATGCTGTGGGATATTCCGGTCATTGAGATCGGCTTTCTGGTTGCCATTCTGATGGTGGCCTTTCTGCTCTATTCCATTTTTAAATCGGGAAGATTCTAGTTACATTTAGGTAGGAAAGAGCTGTTAATGCTTCTTGGCGAAGGAGCGTTAACAGCTTTTTTTGGTCTGGAAAATAATGCATCAACTCTAAAACAGATAAACAGAGCATGACCGAGATATATTATAAAAATAAGAGCAATTCAAGGATAATCTATCGTTTGCGAAGATATAGCCTGTTCGTATAAAAGGATCACCCTGTCTATAATAATAGGTCAGTACATAACGGACCCGGTCTTTCTGAGAGGGGAAGACCAGCGACATCAAGAGTCGGCTTTTGATGTCTTCTTAGCTCGAACCTGTGAATAATGTAACAGAATCATGTGGAACGCACTGGAACGGATTAAGCAGGATAGCTGCAGACTTCGGACATCCTTTACTCCGGATAAAGAGCTTCTTATATCAACACGTACAGGCCATGATGCGGAGGGAGTGTTCCGCTGTTTTGTGCTGCCCTGTCGGGGTTGGTCAGTGACGTGCCTAGCTGCTGCATTACAGGTAATCAACCCACGAGGTTAACGGTGTAGGAGGAACGGTAAGAACATATGAATACGTTAAAACAACAATGGTTTGGCAACATTCGCGGAGACGTGCTGGCAGGCATTACGGTAGCGCTGGCGCTGATCCCGGAAGCAATTGCCTTTTCCATCATTGCAGGTGTCGATCCGATGGTCGGATTGTACGCATCAATTACGATTGCAATTGTGATCTCGATTGCAGGCGGCAGACCGGGAATGATCTCGGCTGCTACGGGCGCCATGGCGGTGCTGATGGTTGGTCTCGTCAAGGATTACGGCGTGGAATACCTGTTCGCGGCCACGATATTGACGGGAATTATTCAGTTTATTTTGGGGATTTTTAAAGTTGGGAAGTTTATTACGTTTGTGCCGCACTCGGTACTTACCGGATTCGTAAATGCCCTGGCGATATTGATCTTCATGGCTCAGCTGACGCATTTTACAGGTGCGAACTGGATCATGTATACAATGGTCGCAGGTACGCTGGCCATCATTTATATTTTGCCACGGTTTTTCAAAGGCGTTCCGGCCCCTCTCATTGCGATTATCGTCATGACGATTATTACGGTGGTGTTCCATCTGGATGTGAAGCAGGTAGGCGACATGGGGAATTTGACGAGTACCCTCCCGATGTTCCATCTGCCCAATATTGAGTGGTCCTTCAACACGCTGATGATTTTGCTGCCCTATTCATTCACGATGGCGCTGGTAGGTTTACTGGAATCCCTGCTGACCGCTACTATCGTGGATGAGATGACGGAGACCAAGAGCAGTAAAAACCGTGAGGTGCGCGGTCAAGGGATTGCTAACTTCGTTAACGGATTATTCGGCGGCATGGGCGGCTGTGCGATGATCGGACAATCCGTCATTAATGTGAAGTCCGGCGGCCGGGGTAGGCTGTCCACATTTACGGCAGGCGCCTTTCTGGCCATCCTGCTGCTGCTGCTCAGTGGAGTGGTAAAACAGGTGCCGATGGGTGCGCTGGTGGGTGTCATGTTTATGGTGTGTATCGGTACGTTTGACTGGAGTTCCGTCAAAAATATTGCACGTGTTCCACGCGCAGAGGCCTTCGTTATGGTAGTTACGGTTGTGATCGTCGTCATCACCAATGATCTATCCATCGGGGTACTGGTTGGCGTTGTGCTCAGCGCCCTGCATTTTGGGTGGAAACAGGCCAAGATTCGTGTTCATGCCAGCGAGGAGCAGGGTCAAAAGGTGTATCGTGTTAACGGTCCGTTTTTCTTCGGCTCTTCATCCCGCTTCGTGGATGAGTTTCATGCCGAGACGGATCCGGAGGAGATCACGATTGATTTTGGCGGATCACATATCTGGGATAACACGGCAGTTGTTGCCATCGGCAAGGTGAAGTTCAAATATGCGAAACTGGGCAAAACGGTGCATCTCCGAGGCTTGAACGAGGAAAGCTCGCGTTTGCTGGAGAGAAGCGGGTTTGCGGTCTCACAGAGCCATGGCTAATGAAGATAATTGATCTCTGGAAGATGAAATACAATAAAAGGGTGCCGGAACATGTCCGGTGCCCTTTTGTTTTGCTGGACAAACGTGTAAACTACACGGTATGGAGAAAAAGAGCAGGCGGACTGATTGCTTTTTGAAAATCCATTTCATGGGGAAGAATACATCGAAATGGGCTTATCTAAATGAACATACAGAGGTGTAACGATTGGCAAACTTTGAACAACTGGGCATTCGCCCGGAATGGTGCGAAATCCTGAAACATCAGGGGATCGCCGTGCCGACACCGGTACAGGAGCGCTCGATTCCCGTACTGTTGGGCGGACGTGACATTATTGCTGAGGCACAGACAGGTACAGGGAAAACGCTGGCTTTTTTGCTGCCGATTATTCAAAAAATCAACGTATCGGACCGCTCACCACAGGCATTGATTATCGCCCCTACGCGTGAGCTGGCTCTGCAAATTACAGAGGAAGCGAAGAAGCTGACGGCCAATGACGATAAGCTTCATGTGCTTGCTGTGTATGGCGGACAGGACGTGGAGAAACAGCTGCGTAAGCTGCAAAATGGGACTCAGATCGTCATCGGTACACCGGGGCGTCTTCTGGATCACTTGCGCCGTGGCACGCTGAAGCTGGATAATGTGAAGAAACTGGTGCTGGATGAAGCGGACCAAATGCTGCACATGGGCTTCCTGGATGATGTAGAAACCATTCTACGTGAACTGCCGCATAAACGTCAGACGATGCTCTTCTCGGCAACGATGCCGAAAGGTATTCGCAACCTGGCGAAGAATTACATGAAAGATCCCGAGGATGTAAAAGTATCTTCGAAATCGGTTATCCCAATCAATCAGATTCGTCAGCAGGTGCTGGAGTGTACGGATCGTGGCAAGTTCGATGCGCTTCGCGGCATGATTGATACGTATCGCCCGTACCTGGCGATTATTTTCTGCCGGACCAAGCGCCGTGCATCCAAGCTGAATGAAGATCTGCGCGAAGCAGGATACGAAAGTGACGAGCTTCATGGGGATCTATCCCAATCCAAGCGTGAGAATGTCATGAAAGCCTTCCGCGATGCAAAACTGCAAATCCTCGTGGCTACCGATGTGGCGGCACGCGGACTGGATGTTGAAGGTGTAACGCATGTATTCAACTATGACATTCCACATGACGCAGAGAGCTATATCCACCGGATCGGCCGTACGGGTCGTGCCGGAGGAACGGGTCTTGCCGTGACGTTTGCAACGCAGCATGACAGACCGGAGCTTGCACGTATTGAGGAAGGCACCAATCAGAAGCTGACCCGCATTCAGTGGACGAGCGAAGGTCCAGTGGCCTCCACGGGAGCAACCAGACGTTCCATCAACAGTCAGGATAATGATGAACGTTCGGGTGGACGCTCTGCCGGAACAGGCAGTGCCCGTCGCGGCGCAGGCCGCAGCGGCCGGAGTGAAGGCGGCCGTGGAGGCCGTGGTTCCCGCGGCGGTGAAGGTGGACGCAGCAGTGGTCGTAGTGGCGGCCGCAGTGGCGACGAGCGCAGCGCAGGCCGTGGCTCCGCGCGCAGCAGCGACAGCAGTCGCGGTGCAGCAGGCCAAGGTGGCCGCGGCGGGCGCAGTGCAGGTCGCAGCGGTGATGAGCGCAGCAGCGGCTGGGCTGGCCGCAGTGCGGACAAGCGTAATTCAGGCGGGCGCGGGCCAGCCAAGAGTGACCGCCGCGATTCTCGTCGCGGACGGTAAGACCTTGTCGTCCGCGGCAGTGCAGCCGCGCTGGACGAGGAGTTTGACGCCATGCCTAGGATAACGGCATGGCGAGAATACGAGAGCACTCGGGCACTGATGTACCGAGTCCTCAATGAAGGGGCGCAACGTAATCTCGTTGCGGCCTTTTTTGATATGCCTATACACTACCGGATTCTCCTTACATCGTAATAACTTGTATGAATATGGTTGAAGCATCCACTCATGTAAATCATAAATGTTGCAGATGCGGCATATGAGGGTATCCAAGACAAAAAATTTCCAAACATCAAAACACCTCATCCTAGACCTAAGGATGGGGTGTTTTTTTATCGAAGCTTATATGATTACAATCATGCGATTACAAGCCAATCCCGAAAGATATGCAGGGGTACATCCATTTTGGCTCGTCTATATATGGGGAATGAGTTTGCACTAATTTACGTATGCAACCCACATGCGTTAGCTCTAGACATGAACATCTGCAACGTTGTCCCGATATTTCTCGTTATATACTCTCCCAACGGATTCAGCCAAGCCGCCACGTGCCTTGCCAGGATACAGCTCAAGAGTACGATAGAGACGCATGAATCGGTCTTTGGGCATAAAGCGTGCGTAGCGGGTAATAAGACTTGGGAATAACTCGATATATTTGCTTTTACGCACAGCCGCTGCTGCTACAGCAGTCAGAATCTGAATTCCGTTGTGCAGCTGTAAAATATTAACTTCGTACGTGGCGATATATCGGATCGCATCTTCACGAATCAACTCCGGCTTAAGCCGGGCGATTTCACCGATATATTCGGCGAGAAGCCGCTCGAAGCTGCGCAGCAGCAGGGGCTGGAGCTGCAGATCCATATCACTTCGAAGCACGAAGGATTGCAGCAGGGCAACCTGCTGAAGGCGAATCCGGTCATTAAAGACGAGCGATCCAATTTCGCGCAGCATCTCGTAAGCGAGCGCCTCGTCTTCTTTGCGGGCTTCGGCCACGAGCGCCCAGTTACGGTTGATCCCCTGACGAATCTCTTCCCGGTCTTCGTATAACATGCGCTTCATCTGCCGGTTTTGCTGGGCAGGGAATGTACGGTGATGCATGAAGATGAGCCATCCGATCAGCAGCAGGGTCACGGTGGCTGCCATCATGGTCTGATCCGTTGTTTCACCGAAGTAGGTGGCGGCAGATCCGAGTATAACGGCAAGGAACAGATCGCGTGCAATCCGGCGTTTCACTCGTGAGCCGGCACGCTCCTGGACAGAAACGAGGGCGCTGCGACCACAGGAGGTACACTCCTCCTCCCACAAGCAGGTATATTGTCCACAATGCTTGCAGACATGCAGCTTCTCAAAAGCATAGGTCGTTCGGTTAAAAGGTCTGATGGATACCACTTGTTTGGCACTCATGCTTAATCACGCTCACCATTCAGTATAGTGTATAGGGTACGGTCCGAATCCTCCCTGGTCACGGGTTTGCGACCCTGGAAAAAGAGCGAGATTCCTTTTATAAGGACAAAAAGAAACAATATGGCGAGGCATCCGTATGTAACCATAATCGATTCCTTTCTAGGCATAGTTGTTATGCAGAATAGTGTAAATCTGAAACACGGTTTCGTTATATTGCAGTTTGCTGGCAATAAATATATCATATTTCCATAGTTGGAATTAAAATGCCAGTATAAGCGCCGAATAGGTCGATTTTTGTCAGTCATTACAAAACTGTAACTCAAGATAGGGGTGCTTTTCAGAATATATTAGTAGACTGTTAAGATTTCCTTAAGGCTTGACGCCTATAATAAACTATTCCCATTTTAATCTCAAACGTGAAGGAGTACACCCAATGCTGCGGACACGCAAAATACGCTGGCTTAGCGGAACCCTGGTTCTGCTGACATTTCTAACGCTGCTGCTTCCTAAGGCGTTGCTGCCCCAAGCTGCAGCTGCTCAGGCACAGACGAGCGGGATCGACGCCGTACTTGTAGCCGATGTAAGTAATTCGATGAATACAAGTGACCGTGACAAGATCAGTAATGAAGCCATGAAAATGTTTATTGATATGCTGCCGGTCCAGGGGGACAAGGTAGGGATTGTTGCTTATACCGATCAGGTAGAGCGGGAAAAAGCGCTGCTGGAGATTCAGTCCGATGCGGACAAGAGCAGCCTGAAGAACTTTATTGATCAGCTCGGCCGCGGGCCATACACTGATATTTCCGTCGGGGTGGCCGAAGCGGTGAATGTGCTGAATCATGGTGCAGATGCATCGCACTCACCCATGATCGTACTGCTTGCAGACGGCAACAATGATTTTAACAAAACCAAAGGCCGCACCCAGGCACAGTCTGATGCAGATCTGGCGAAGGCCGTTCAAGAAGCCCAAGATCAGGGCATTCCGGTCTATACGATCGGATTGAACGCAGATGGAAAATTGAACAAGGATGCGCTAGCCGATCTGGCCAGTCAGACAGGAGGCAAGTCATTCATCACAGATACGCCGGATGATCTGCCGCAGATTCTGAGTGAGATATTTGCAGATCATGCCAAGCTGAATGTCGTGAAATTGCCTTCCATCACAGGCAACGGCAATTTTCAGGAAGTTACGGTCAACGTGCCGAATGACAGCGTGCTTGAGGCCAACATTTCAATTATGTCTTCCAAGCAGGTAGAGATTGAATTGACCGATCCTTCGGGCAAAGCGGTGGATCTGAACTCGGATGCAGCCAAGCTCTCGACATCCAAAAGTTATTCACTGGTTAAGCTGCTCAAGCCTCAGGAAGGCGACTGGAAACTTCGGGTAAAAGGGGCTCCGAAAGACAGCATTGATATCAACCTGCTGTTCAACTATGATCTGCAGCTCGTCGTGGACCCAATTAAGACCAAGTCCTATACGAAGGGTGACAAGGTAGATCTGACAGCCAAGCTTGAAAATGGAGGTCAGCCGCTTCAGGATAACGATCTGTATGCAGATATGAAGGCGACATTGGTCGTGAACGATCTGGATACGAACAAAAGTAAGGAACAACCGTTGGAGAATACAGGCAGCGGCTTTGCAGGTACCTTTGAAGTGCCGGACAATCATAACTATGAACTGGTGATTCGTGCGGAGGAGGACAGCTTCTACCGTGAAAGTGCGCCTATTACCATCAATGCAGGCGGTACGGCAGGTGCGGGAACACAGCCAACCACCTCAGGTAGTGAGCAGGACAAGCCGTTTCCATGGTTACCTGTGATTTTGGGAGTCGTAGCCTTGCTGGTGATTGGAGTTGGTGCCTGGTTCCTGATGGGCTGGCTGAAACGCAAAAACCGCGGCTTTGTCGGCCAGATCATTGTCGAGATTCGGGATGAGAACACCGGAGACAAGTCCTATCCCCAATACAAAAAACTGGCATCCTTCCGAGGCAGATTCCATCTGCACCAGCTTTTACAGCTGGATCCGGAATTGAAGGAAACCGAGAAATATATATTTACGCCCAGCAATGGGGACCGAATCATCATTCGCAATACCGCAGGCGGTACATTGGAGAAATCTGGACGTGCCGTGGATGCAAGCTCAGGCGTTGAACTGAAGAATGGTGACCGGCTGAGCATCCCGCTGCAACAGGCGGATAAGACGATTTTGATTGAGTATCTGGTCTAAGAAGTTTGGAGTGCCTAAGCAAGGTAGTGCGTTAACCAAAGGGAGGACATGGAATGAAACCAATTGTCAGAGAACATATTCAGCAGCTGGATGTATCGCTAGGCGGAGGAATTGTCAGCGAGAAGATCAGGGTCGATACAATTGATAACCCGATCCTGATTATCGGTCTTGGAGGAACGGGAATTGATGCGCTGCTGCGTCTTAAATATCAGATTAACCGCCGCTTCAAGCTGCCTCAGGACCCGGTATCCAAGAAGAAAATGGACAAGCCGGACAACGTGGAATTTCTCGCGTTTGAAACCAACGAGCAGGACCGTGCGAAGAAGTACAAAGGCATCGGGCTGGACCCGATTAACGAATTCGTCCTGCTGTCCAATGCCGAGATCGGTGGACTGCTCCAGAACCGCAGCGTGCTGGAGCCGTATATTACGGACTGGTTGTCTCCGGAGCTGAGCATCACGGACGGCATGAATGGTGCAGCAGGGGTACGCCAGGCCGGACGGTTGCTGCTGTTCACCAAAATCAATCAGGTCGTGCAGGCGATTGACAAAAAGATCAAAACGTTATCCGTAGGAACCAACAAAAAACTGATGGTATTCCTGCTTACCGGTTTGTCCGGTGGTACAGGCAGTGGCTGCTTCCTCGATATCTCCTATATCGTACGCGGCATCATTGAACGGGATCACGGTTCTGCCGGGATCGACCGCGTCAATACGCTGGGTTACCTGTTTACGCCAGACGTGAATCTATCGAACAAAAGTTTGAGCGAGCACACACGCGAATATATTCGCAAAAACGGCTACGCTGCACTCAAAGAGCTGGATTACTGGATGAACGTCGACAGCCGCGGGGAACGATTCACACAGAAATACGGCAATATCCTGAACGTTAATTCACCGCTGCCGCCGTTTAACCTGTGTCACCTGATATCGGCAACGAATACGGAAGGCAAGCTGCTGGAGAATGCCTATGATTATTGCATGAACGTAACGGCCGAGAACATCACCAACTTCATGGCCAGCGAGGAGAAACAGTCGGGCGAAGAATTCGCGATACACGATTATATCAGCAACATTCGTACCAACATTGCACAGATGAACAAGGCGTATCCGGCCAACTATGATTACAACATTATCGGTGCTTCCTCAGCCGTACTGCCGATTGAAGAGATGACGACGTATCTGGCTTACCGGATGTTCGACAAAATGAGCACCATGTTCTCCAAAGCCCCGAACCAGGAGGATACGGAGAAGTTCGCCCGCAAGCTGGGCATCGATCTCGAAAGTGTCGTGAAGTCCTTCGAGTCCCGCGTGCCAGAGCCGCTGCCGGGTTATCAGAACAGTGAGCGTCTGTCATACGGCAATGTCGTGAAATCACAGGTCGTGAACATGGACACCGAGCTGGAGCAGAACTTCCTGGCCCGTGCCCGCGAAGAATATATCAAGGCGAAGAAACAGCTGCCGGGCGAGATTGCCGGTCAGTTTACCGAACAGATCCGGCGCATGTTTTTGCATCCCGAACAGGGTCCGTTCTACGTCTCCCGTCTGATCTACACCGAAAAAGGCTTCTGTGTACTGAAGATGATTCAGTCGTATATCGAAACGCTGCGGGAGAATGCATTCCGGATTCCGCGCGACATTGAAGCTGCGCAGGAGCAATCGGAGGAGAAACTGGGTGACGCGAAGAGTGCCTTCGTCTCCAAAGAGAAGAAAAAGAATGCTTATATAGAAGCTAAAATTCATGAGTACTGGCTGCACGCCGACGTGGAACGCAACGATCAGATGATCGAGTTCTATGAGGATCTGTATGAACTGCTGAATCAGGAAAACAGCCGCATCTATAACGTATTTACCGAGACGCTGAATGCGCTCAGTTCGATTTTCTCCAAGAATGGAGATATTCTGACTCGCGGGGAAGAACAGTCCGATCACAAAGGCAACAAAACCTACTACTGGAACGTCGTTAGTGTACCGGATATCGTCAATGTGGTGGATGGGCTGCTGGACAAGCGCGACACGGATGACCTGATCCGCGACTTCTCACGTGAGCTGCTGGAGAACTCCAACCAGTGGGTGAAAGAGAACGAAATCGACGTGGTCAGCTCCATTTCGGACTTCCTGACTGAGAAGTTCGGGGACCTCATTACCCGTTCCATGGAAGATTTCCTGGTGATTAAGTACGGGCAGGACGAGTCTGTTGAGAAATTCGTGGAGCGTCACATCGCTGGCAAGCTGGATGATGAGGCCGTTCCGGTGTTCAACCTCAGCAACAGCACAGGCAGTCTGCATTTCCCGTCATGGGGATTCGTCTCTGTGCCGACACAGGCGCCAGGCATTCTAAAAGGGATTCGCAATTATCAGAACAATGCGGTGGGCAAATCCCACTTTACCGTCAAGGAAAGCGAAGTCCGCAACCGGATTTTCTGGCTGAATACGCGCAACGGGGTGCCGCTATTTGTGTATACGCCGCTCAAAGTTTATGAGGAAAGCTATGAACGCACCATTTTGGACAAGGAAGGCATCGGACGCCATCTGGTACAGACAGAGAAAAACAACTGGACCTACCTGCCATCTCCGATTCCCGAAAAGTCCTGGGGTGATGTCTACGAGAATGCCCGGGTGAAGCAGTATAACGCGCGGGTACGTACCGAATTCGAGCAAGCGATTGGATACAACATCATTACGGCCAAAACAATCGATGAGAATACGAGCAATCGGTACGCCGTGGTTACAACGGAACCGTTTGACCTGACCGCGAAGCTGAATGCTTACGACATGCGTCTGACGTCGACGACCCCGAATCTGGGTGAGGTAAAACGGGCAGTGACCGAACTGAAACGACTGCAATCCGAAGGGCTGCCGCGTGTAGGGGTCAAGGATATTTTCGGCAGTATTAATGAAGATATGGCCAAAGAAAACCTGGTACGTTCCCCGCAGCTTATCGCACGGGTACGTGAAGAACTGGCGAAGATGAATGCCATCTCGGCCAAAGTGGCTGAACTGGAAGGCATTCTGGCACAGCATCAGGATGAGGAACAGTGGTATGATCGCTTCATCGAAGCTCTATATACCGATACGATCGTCAAGAAAGGTGCACTTTACGTCTACGACCGCGATCCGGAAGAGGATGCTTGGGAACCGTTCGCGAACCTGATGAAGAGCCGCAACTTTGCCGAGTATGAAGTGTTTGGCAACTTCCGCGGTTTGCCTGAAAAAGATCGCAGTACACTGCTGCGCAAAGCTTCCCGCCGGGATAACGAACTAACGGCTTCAGAGGATATCGCTCCGCTGCTGGCCAAACTGGATGATCTGGCTGCCCTGTTTATGGAATCGCGCGACCGTCTGGAATATGAACGCGTGGAGCTGGCAAACGGCGAAGACATCTATCAGTTCTACAGAACGATGTCGTCGAAGCTGAATGACATCCGCAGAAGGCTGAAGTAACATGGGTGCCGGGATGGAGTTCAAGTTGAACAATACCCTGAAGCGGGATCTGGAGAAGTACGCAGCACAATATGCGGCAGAGCAGGAGCGGCAAGGCAGCCTGGGTGATGGACGAAGCAGTATCCATTACCCGGCCCTGTTTCTGTTTGTTGGTGACCTGGTCGAACCTGCCATGGCTGCAGTGCGCGAGATTAATCAGTTGAAATGGGATAACGGAGAAGGTGTGGTGTATCTCCAGATTGGAACAGAGGGCCGGGAGGAACAAGGGGGAAGGGAGCATCGAGATTCCTCGGAAGACGGTCAGGTGACCCGTCATATCCTGCCTCTATCCACCGAACAGACTGGACGTCCTTCGAAGACCATGCGCAAGGATGTACACCGCAGTTTTCACGATTCGGAGCAGGCACTCTTTGGTCTGAATCGCACGCTGCGCCGGGTGAGCAATCGGATCGCTGAATACGGCCGATTATATTCGTCGTTTGACCGGATCTATGTAACCGTCGTGACAAGGGCAGATGATCCGCTGAATGTGCTTCTTCCGGAATTGACGAAGCTCACCGAGAACATTTTGGCCCAATCATTCAAGTCGGTTCAGACAGACCTGCATGTACTGGTCAGCGAGATGGAGCAGGTGGAGTCCTTCGGATATGCAAGTGCAGCCGGTCTTGCCTTTTTGCGGGAACTGGATCATATGCAAGCACTGGACTATACGTTCAGCGGTAATCTGCTCGTAACGGAAGATGGGATTTCCATTCCCGTTGTGCACCCTTCTTCGCCTTTGTTTGATCTCGTCTATATCCTGTCTGACAAAAATGAGCGAGGAACCGGCGTGGCTGGGGGATGGATAGAGAATGCCGAGATTATCTGCCGCATCTGCCTGCTGAAGAATCGGAAACAGGATCCGGATGCACTCGGTGCGGTTGCAAGTACAGGGGCCAATACCTACAATAATACATCGTTCAAAAACAACATTCGAACAACCTCGGATCAGCATGGCTATGCCAGTGCGGGTTTTGCAGAGATTAGACGGCCCAACCAACCGATTGCGCTCGCGGTACTATATCATCTATATCGCTATCTGTTGGATCTTATGCGACAGGAGCCGGAATGGAGCATGAAAGACAAGCTTGCTTTCTTCGGTCTGGACACTTCATCCGTAGAGCGCAAGGTCGAAGGGCTGCTGCCCGAGCAGGACCTGGTGGGTGGTATGAGCGGCATTATGACGCATAACGTCAGCTTCTCCGATCTCAAGCCGCTATCACTGCGTGAAGCAGAGCGGGCGCTATTCGGTCAGGGTGCAGAGGCGTACTTCCGTGACAATATGGTACGTCCGGCGGAAGAACGTCTCCGTCAGCGCAGCAGTCAGAGTTCCCTACTCCGCCGGGCAGAGCAGTCACGGACAGAGTACCCGGAGATTGGCTATTTCCAATGGGCTTCATGGAGTGACAGCAGTCCTGGAAGCGTACGTGAGGCTTTGCTGGGACTCATTCGCGACAAATCGGTTCAGCTTGAATCGGCACGTGCCCTGCTGGAACAGCGTCAGCAGGAGCAAGTGGAGGATCAGCCAATCAAGCGGGCGTTATTTCGGGACAAGCAGAATGTACGGAATCTGATCGATTGTTTGTTGGAACGAGTGTATGTGCCCAAGACAGAGCTGTTACGGCTGGAAAATGAACTGCAATTGCTTCGCATCTACGATTCGGAGATGGAACAGCTTCATAGCTTCAGCCGCAGCATAACGACAGCACTGGAAGCGCTGGAACGCACGCTGCGTGAAACGGCAGAAGAGCGTATCGCGGCAGCGGATGAATATATCGGACAGAATGTGATGGAGTATTACGGGAAGGTAACGGAAGCATTGATTGCCGATTTGGAGGCCAAGCGGGGCCGGGATGTTTGGTTCGAAGAGCGTTATATGGGAGACATTAACCGGCTTGCTGCCGAAGGCAACGAGCGTCTGCTTCAACGTCTGATGGAGGTATGCCATGCGCTGCTGCTCACAGCAGAACCACTGAGATTACCTTTTGAGGAAGAACTGCTGCAGCGAGCGAATGTAACGATTACCTATGGAGACAAAAACGTATTGACCCGCGATGATCTGTTCCGCAGGCTGTATCGTACGCTGGAAGACCAAGCGGTTGTGAGAATACGGGTATTCGATTATACCCAGGAACATCGGTATGAAGAAAAGTATTTCTTTGGCGATCATCACAGTGCTTTTATGGATTATGCGGCGCATGCCGAGGAAACGTCCCGCATTTATAAGCTGGGAGTTGTGTACGAAGAACGCAGCAGTGGTGTGGAAAAGTTGAACCTGATGGGAGGGTTCCATCTGGAGGATCTGATGGTCTATCGCAACGGCAAGGTGTATTACGAGTCGTATACGGAGAACGGTTATGAGCTTCATCCCTCCGGCCTGGCTGATAAGCTATCACCTATGCGGTAGAACGACATGTCATGATCGACTCCGGTATTAATTCAGCCTAGATGGGCTGGTTTGGAAAGGATGCATGCGAACATGCAGCGAAAAATCAATCTTCTCCTGGTCCTGTTCAGCCTGATTGGCGGAGCCGTGGGGTTTGCGGCAGGAGAAATCATGCTGCATCAGTGGCTTGGGGAGATGCCTCGCCTGCTGCTGATGGGGTTATACTTCGGCGTGCTGGCGCTGAGCGTAGGTCTGTTCTGTCTGCTCGCCGAGATGATCTCGCCGAAGCTTAACGGAGCTTCCTGGAAGCTGAGATATCTTGGCTTGTCGTGGAAACTGCTCGTTCCGGCAACACTGGTGTTCCTGTTTGTCGTTGGGCTGGTCTTTCAATTGTTGTATCAGATCAATCCAGGCGGCGTGAAGCAGGTGAAGGACATTGTACTGATGATCGATAACTCGGGCAGCATGTCGGAAACGGACCCGGATAATGGACGTTTCGAGGCAGCCAAGACGTTAATCAGTCAGATGGAAAGTGACAAGCAGGTCGCAGTCATTACATTTGATGATCAGCCGCAGTTATTGCAGCCTTTTACCGCACTAGATAGTGATGCGGCAAAAGCAGAGGTGAACGATAAGATCGACGGCATTGTCACAACGTCGGGCGGTACAAACTTCGATGCCGTGCTCCGGGAAGCCATGGAGCAGATCCAAAACAAGCAGGATCCAAAACGCGGTACCGTAGCTATTTTACTGTCAGATGGATTCAGTGAAGCCGATACTTCGGATATCTTATCCCAGTACGCGAACGAACAGATTGCCGTGAATACGGTAGGTCTGAGTCTGGTCGACCCATCGGGTACCGACTTGCTGCGCAGTATCGCTCAACAGACAGGTGGCATGTACTATGACGTGCCGGATTCCGGTGGACTCAGCATGGCATTTCAGCAAATTTACGATACGATTGATGAACGGACGCTGGTGACGGAACGTACAGGCATGATGGAACACAGTACCTATCTGGCCATCTTCCGCGTTGCTGCTATGCTGTTGATTGGTGTAGCACTGGGCGTATCGCTTGGGCTGGTGTTCGATAACCGCCATCTGGCCGTCAGCTTCGGCATCGGTGGAGCGGTGTCAGGCCTGCTAGCAGGCCTTTTGCTGGAGTGGGGACTGGACGGTTCTTCTGTTGGAGATGCATTGGTGAGACTGGGTGCCATGTTCATATTATCTGGGGTACTCACCCTGTTTACCTGGATTATTCCGGTCAAGGAGAATACGCCGCGGAAGAGCAAGGGCCGCCGTGAGGCGGGCAGGGGAACTCCGACCGCAGACGGGTTCGGTCAGCGGGGGAGAGACACACGCAGCAAAGGATTTTAAACATCGGGAGGTTGGCGACACATGCGATATGCAGATGCGGACCCTTCGGTACCTCTGATTCGCAGACTTACACTTGCTGTGGATGATGGTTACTGTACCCTGCGCTGGCTCTGGCCCGAAGGCGTAGAAGCCGTGTACGTGGAGCGGTTGGAGCTGGAAATGGTCGAAGGTGGACAGAACAGGGATCAGACTGTGAATGGCAAGCTGAAACTGTATACGAGAGAAGAATACAAGGCGAGTAACGGATATACAGACCGGATGACAGGATTTGGTGCCATCCGGTACACGATACATGTTTGCCGAATGGACGAAGACGGTCCTGTGCTGCTGCGTCAGCAGAATGAAGAGAATACGGTCATCGCCAGTGCAGGGAAAGCGGATATCCGTTTCTCCATTCGTTACAAAAGCAGCTTTTTTCAAAAAAGGAAGACGGTTCTCATGACTGTGACAGCTGAAGTGCCCGTGCCGAAGGAAGCCCTCTGTTATGTACGCAAGCAGGGCGGAGTTCCTCTCAATAAGGAAGATGGCACGGTCTATCCTTTTGTCAGTGATTTTACTCCAGGTAGAAATGAGATGCCGCCCGTGGAAGTGGCCAAGGATGACTATGTGAGGCTGTTTTTCACGGACGGACCGAGATACGGAGCCGTTTACCGCCTAATATCAGAATAGATGAATGTGAGGCAGTTCAGTCTGCCTGAAAAGGGAGGGGAGTGGCTATGAGCTTTTTTAGTCGGTTTTTGAAGAAACAGCAGCCTGTAGAACGTCCGCTGTTTTATGATATTGTCTGTCCATATTGCTTCAGCAAGTTTTCGCCGGAAGAAGTGGTGTTCCGGGCTGCGCATCACCGGGATGATGATGAGGATTATGCACTGGGGGAAGATGCGAAGCTTAATCGGTATCGTGAACGTTTTGGGCTGGACACGGTATTTGATATGGAGGCCGTTCTGGCTCCGCATGATGTGCCTGAGGAACACCGCATTTATTCGGATAACATCGTGATGGGACTGAACGACCGGTATGGTGTGGTTACACGGCGCCGACTGTGCCCGCATTGTCATAATGAGCTGCCGGTGACGGCAGGCAAGGCACCAAGCAATATCATTTCCATTATTGGGGCATCCCAGGTGGGAAAATCGGTGTATATGACATCGTTGATTCATACGCTTCAGCATTATACGGCTGACCATTTTGATGCGGCCTGCATGCCGCTGAATGCCGAAATTAGCCGCAGATTCCGCGCAGATTACGAAGAACCGCTGTTTGAGCGGGGAGATCTGCTGGATTCCACCCAGAAGGAGAAGCTGCAGGAGCCGTTTATTTTCCAATTTGTATTCAAGGATGAAGATAAGGCACCGCTGACACTGGTCTTTTTTGATGTGGCAGGTGAAGGTATGGTCGAGCAGGATTATCTGGGTCTGCATGGTCAGCATATCAAGAACTCAGCGGGCATTTTGTTCATGGTGGATCCGCTCCAGATTCGTTCCATTCGGGACAAAATCCGCATTAACCTCGGCAACGAGCCGGGCGAGTGGACGCCAAGGTATGATGAACCACGCGATGTTGTGCTGACTCTGTTCGGTGATTTTATCGCTTATCAGGATAAAGCCAAGACAAATATTCCTACAGCTGTTGTGCTTACCAAGAGCGACATGCTGCATTCCCTTAAGGATGAAGAGGGGGACTATATCAAATCCAACAGCAATGTATTCCGCAATATGGTACACCGCGATTGGTTCAATCTGACCGAATTCGAGAATATCGACGGGGAGATTCGGCGCTTTATCGAGAAGGTGGACCGTCCGTTCAAAGGCACGATGGATGTGTACTTCAAGGATACGGCCTATTTCGCGGTATCTGCGCTGGGCAGCAATCCGGTGGATATGAAGCTGCAGGGCGTCGTAAGCCCCATCCGAGTGGACGAGCCTTTCCTATGGCTGCTGTACAAGCTGAAGTACATTGAGGGGAGAGTGGAATGATGAGTTCTTCCATGACCCCGCCCATTGAACAACAGATGTACACAAGAGAGCGGCGTGGGGTGTTTCGCACAACGGAGGGGTTCGATACGGTTGCAGCATCACCGGGACTAGACCCTTCCTTTATTAAAAAAGTACTTCATCCTTATTGCGTCTATGACGCTCCAGCGGAATTAACGGGTCGGAGCGAGAAGGACCAGGCGAAATTCCCGCCATCCATACATCTGATTCATCTGGAGAGCGGAGAGACGATCCTTGGTCAGAATGTGTACCAGTCTGCAGATTTTACCGGGCTGCGCAGCGCCTTTTTTGCACACAACTATGTCCTGTCTCCGGAACGCTCCGAGGAACAGATGAAGCAGGGGAACTGGCTGGATGCCGTATTCGCCACGTCATATGACATCGAACAAGGTACGGTATTGCCTTCCCTGATGGAACTGCCGGGTGCACCACTGAATGGCCGAGCTGCCACCGGAGCAGGAGCAGGCCCAAGTGCCCGCTCCGTAGCGCCAGCAGATCTGCTGGCCTCACTGAAAATGAACGAAACTCTCTTCAAGCGCCTGCTCTATGCCGTCATGCAGGCTGTAGCAACCCGGCGGAAGGTATACATTGCACTCGACCTTCCTGCCGAGGAGATCACAGCCGGAGCCAAGGAACTGCTTCGCCTGCTCTATGCCGCACTGCCCTATGCGTTTAGGCGGCAGCTCGGCTTCATGACATTTGCCAAGGAGCCTCAGGCCAAGAAGGGAGTCCATCTTCAGTTTGTAGAGCGGGGTACGCTCCGTCCAAAAGACCGGAATACGGAGAAGGACTTTACCTTCGACTTGGCTACGGGCAGGGTAACCCATGCGGAAGTGTCGGTTGCCCAGCTTCCCTATGCGGAATTTGCCTGGTCGCTTCTGCAGGAGCCAGGTATGGCGGATGCGTTTTATGCTTTTGCAGACGAGATGTTAGCCGGCACAGAACCGGGACGCGAGCTTTCCATCCAGTCCTATGGGGAGTTGTCGATGTTTTATCGTCTCGAACAAGGGATGGAAGACCTCTACCTGAATGATAAGGGAGGGGTTCTGAGTGGGCTGCTTACTTATCTAAAACCTGAAGGCGGAGTACAGCGACGTTCTCGCTTGAACGAACTGTTCCTCACCCTGCTCAGCCGGGAACTGGACAGCGTCAAAAGAGAGAACGTACCTGAAGAGACGGTCGCCTCACGCATCGCGGAATATTTCCGTGTCGCTGCGCCTGTCGTTCAATCCCGCATCGTGGATTATTTCATCTATGCGGTGAACAATGCCAGGTCTCAGAAGCGGATGAGGGCAGTACAGGAACTGTATGATCTGCTCGACCGCGATTCCGGGCTGAATCGTGCATTCTTCGATAAGGTACTGGCCAATGAATCACTGACAAAACTGCTGTTTGAGCCTTATCTGGACAATCAGCTAAAACGTACCGAGACGGCTTCGGATGTGATCGGCGTAATTGAACGCTGGGTAACCACGCATGTATCTGCGGTATACAACAGCTTCCTGCTTGACCGGACCGCGACAGAGCTGCGTGAACGTTTATGTTCGGCGCCGAATCCGGTTCATGCTGCGAGTGAAGCACTTAAGCGAGTTAGCGTGCTGGATCGCCTTTCTTCTGACATGCTCGTGGGTGATGGAATTAAGGCCCGAATTGGGCAGTCTCAGACGGTCACCCGATCCGGACGTTCGAGTGGAGCCGAGGCATCGGGATTATCCGCGTATCAGGAAGAACTGACACGCCTGGCTGACAAGCTGGCCTATGTCATTAACCTGTTTTTGATTCAGGACCTTGATCTGGAACGAGTGAACCGTGAGCAGTTACTGAGCATTGATATTTTGCTGCATGACAGCGAGGTGCGTGATTGGGCGGCGCGTCAGGGACAGGATGTAACGGCTCGTACGAATATGATGCTGGCAGCCAGAGCATGGCTGAGCGGTGAAGACCGTGAAGAAGAGGTGCTTGATTCTCTTAGCCTTGCGGAGCGGAGTGAACTTCAGCGTTGGGTACGAAGATGGCTCGTAGGGGAACTGCGGGATCAACCGGGAACACCTGCATATGAGGCGCTTCCGCTGGCTTTTTACCGGGGAGGAAGCGGCAGCAAACTGGACTATGCAGGGCTGATTGAGTTTGTCCGCAGCAGTGCTGGCAGTAAGGAAGTATTGTATTCATTTTTTGAATGGTCGGGAAGCCAAAGGTTGTTCATACGGAGTTCCCAGGCGAGCAAAGCCTACTCAGATGCCATTGTAGCCTATTTCAAAGAACATGACCGTGAAGCGTTCAAGTCCAAATCGGCATTCAAGCCGTATTACGCGAGAGCGAGTAAAACAATGAAGCCGGTCTATGATCGGGCCAAGAACGAACTTTCATCACCGCTTGTGCGCATGCTGACAGGCAAAAGAAAAAATCTTTTTCTAGGGTCTGTTATTGTGATCCTGATCCTGGGTATCGCCGGAGTAACGTATGCCCTGACGAATAAGACGGACGCGCCAGAAGAGGCAGCGCCATCGACACAGGAACCCGTGGTTCCGGCAGAGCCTGAGGTACAGTTAGCTGAGCAGATTGCCTATGTGATTCCGGGAGCCGAGGTGGATGGCACGACGATCGAAGCGCAGCTCGTAATCCGTTTCATGAATGAAGCGGACAGCAATGCGTTATTGCCTGGTCCGGTTCAATTAACTTTGCAGGATGGCACCACGCTGGAGATGGATGCTGCGTCGGACTGGGAGAGTTTTAACCGCAATGAGGACCCGGATACGACAGGTTCAGCAGGCGGTACATCTTCTACGGAGGAAACCGATGAGGAACCATCTACCGGATCGGTGAATGACAATCAGCAGGGAGAGGAGTCTGTTCAGGGGACAGATTCGACTACGTCAGATGATTCTGCTGCAGATTCAGCGGAGGGCACAGAGGCGAGCGGGAATGCGTCCGGTTCTGCGGACACGAATGAAGATCTTGGAGAAGGAACAGGAACCACATCGTCCGAACCTTCAGGGACAGCAGGTGAGTCAGGAAGTTCCTCTTCAACGGAATTGACGCCTGCTGAGGCAGATCGTCTGTATCCTTATGGTCAGCAAGTGCAGCTGCCTGATGAGGTTATTCCGGAAGATATCGTAAGTGTCCAGAGCGGTACAATGGTTATCCAATTGGTGCCAGAGCCTAAGCTGTAGGACCGTTATGATTTGTTTTTAACCAAAATGAAATCATTGCAGGATGACCTTCGATTATAAATCGGGGTCATCTTTTTTTTGACTTTTCCTGCTCCCAATCCTTTAAGGACGATCTTATTTGATGAGATGATACAAATCATGCAACTTTCCGGTTTCCTGAGGTGTCTGACAAGAGAGGGGCCAATTCCAAAACCAAAACCGAAGGAAAGCAGGGGACCATAATGCGTTCATATTTTATATTGATGATGTGCATTGTACTCTTTGGTTTTTCGAATGATGCAAGCAGGGATGCTCAGCCAGATCACATTCAGTTAGAAGATGGGGGCTCA
Organism: Paenibacillus sp. FSL K6-2862; assembly: GCF_038005125.1. Classification (NCBI taxonomy): domain Bacteria; kingdom Bacillati; phylum Bacillota; class Bacilli; order Caryophanales; family Paenibacillaceae; genus Paenibacillus; species Paenibacillus sp. FSL K6-2862. Next base: position 6,127,998 of record NZ_JBBOSN010000001.1, on the reverse strand, counting down.
GTGACCGCAACGAAACAAGTTGGGGAATACCTGCTTCGATTGGTCCTTCAACCGGCAGGTGAGAAGACGTATATGTTTCACTCAGGGATGAAGTATATGGGGAGGGATACGAGCCATACGATTGCTCACTCCAAACAAGTGTTTATGGTGGATATACAGGCAAACGGGGAGTCGATTTTACCTCCAAGAACAACAACGAATATAGGTCTCACAACGGAATTGACGAATGAGGATTGGTACACGGAACCGTATGAAATAACACTGACTCAAGCACAGCTCGAAAAGATGGATGGATCAGAAGCCAACATTGTGCTGCATGCCTATTTTGAGGGCGGACAGTCAGGTTATGAGGACGAGAAGAAGATGATTCTAAGTGCTTCCCAAGCTCTGATGCAGAAAGAAGAGTAGATTCTTTCTTAAGTTCACAAATCAGACACAAAATCTGGATTCATCATTTTTGGACAATCCCCAACAGGGACCAACTGCACGTATACGTTGAGAAAAGCTCTCATATAAATGAGATGAATTCCGATCGGAAAGTCCTCTAAACTGCTATATAATCGCTCCAAACAAGCAAGAAGTTTGGTATTTCTTATTGACAAATGATAATGATTATCAGTATCTTTGTTATAGAAGATTTGTTGCGCCGGAAATACGCTGAACATATAAATTCGTTTTCGTTATCGATAGCCGGAATACATAACCGGGATAAATGAGAGAGGGATGATCGCATGTTTCGTCTGGAGACGTCCAAGCTGGATATCGCTTATGAGGAAAGACTGATTGTTGAAGATCTGAATATTCAAATTCCCCAAGGAAAAATTACAGCGCTTGTTGGAGCCAATGGTTCAGGTAAATCAACCATCCTGAAGACGATGGCACGGATCATGAATCCAAAAGCAGGTAGTGTTTTGCTCGACGGGAAGTCCATTCATAAGCAATCCACCCGTGAAGTAGCCAAGCAGCTTGCGATTTTGCCGCAGAATCCTACAGCACCAGAGGGACTCACAGTAACGGAACTGGTATCCTACGGAAGATTTCCTTATCAAAAAGGCTTCGGTTCCATGCGTGCTGAAGACAAGCGCATGATTGAGTGGGCCATCGAAGTAACGGGCATGACAGAGTTCCACGACCGCCCAATTGATCAATTGTCAGGCGGACAGCGTCAACGTGCATGGATTGCCATGGCTCTTGCACAAGAAACAGATATCCTGTTCCTGGACGAGCCGACAACATTCCTCGACATGGCTCATCAGCTTGAAGTTTTGCAATTGCTGGAGATGCTGAACGAGACAGCGAACCGCACTATCGTTATGGTTGTACATGACCTGAATCATGCTTCCCGCTATGCCCATCACATGATCGGCATTAAGAAAGGTAAAGCAATCGCTACAGGCTCCCCTGTAGAAGTCATGAACTGTGACGTGCTTCGCGAAGTGTTCAACATTGAGGCCGATATCGTAATTGATCCACGTTCCGGCGTGCCGCTGTGCCTGCCATATGCTCTTGCCGGCGAACGCCAGCAAACGGCAGTGCCAGAGCAAACTGCAGCGTCAGAGCAAATGGTGATGAACGGTGCCATGATGAATGCTGCAGGACGCTCCGAACAGCGTGTTCGCACTGCAACAGGAAGTTAATATATCGGACCATATGTGGTCCTGAAATATAGAATAAGCCGCTTTGCATATATGCAGGCGGCTCATTCGCATTCATGGGAGGCATGATGAGATGGGAGCAATCAACTATACCTGGTTACAGCAATATGGAAGAATCACAACCGTTCCTGGGGATGAACCAGTTTGGGAGATTAACATGACCGAGCTTAGACAACCGGAGAAGGCGAGAGAGCTGCTGGATGTATATAATCAACATCTTCAGGCAGATTCAATCCGAACCGCAGCGGTGTACTTCATGCATTCGGTGCGTGGGCTGATGCTGGGGATTCATTATATGACGGCACTATGTGATACATGGCTTGATCTTTCACTGGAGAACATGAAGCTGCAGCTCGAGGTTCAGGATGGCCGTGCAGCTTTTCGTTTTCAACTGCTGGATGGAACAGAGCATCCTCACCCTGCACCAGTGAATCTCATAGATACAGCCCAATCCTCATGGCGAAAAGATATCCTAACCGCATACTACACGGAGCAGCTTCGTCCTTTAATCGAAGAGGTTGCCTCTGCCGGAGAAGCGAACCTTGGTCAGATGTGGTCACAGCTTGCCTCTATGCTCCGCTGGTACAAGATGACAGCGTTACAAATGAACATCGAAGAAGCTGAGCGAGACGCGTTGATTGAAGGGTATGAACATGTCATTGCTCTACCTGCCAGTCTGCTCGGGATGAAGAAGAATCTGTTATCGTTCAAGCCGGTAGAGATTGATAATCCACATCAACCGGGAGAGACCATGCTGATGAAGCCGGTATGCTGCCTTCATCACCAGGTGTACGGAGGCCAAAATTATTGTTATAGCTGTCCCAAACTTAGTAAGGCCGAACGGCAGAAGCGTTATGATGACATCTTGGCATCCAAGTCTGGCTAACAGGCAGGAAGGCCTCAAGGCTGAATTTGGTAATTGGTAAGCACCGGGTCTATAATATGGAGACAGGCGCTGTATTATGTTGTATACATACAAGGTAATGACGGCTGCCCCAAAACCAACATCGATCATGGGAGGAATCAGTCATGTCCGTATATTCATATCAGGCCGTAACACCAGCCAATCAGGAAGTATCACTGGATCTGTACCAAGGTAAAGTTCTTGTCATCGCCAATACAGCCAGCAAGTGTGGATTGACTCCGCAATATGGAGAGCTGCAGAAGCTGTATGATCGTTACCGCGATCAGGGTTTGGTCGTACTGGGTTTCCCTTGTAATCAGTTTGGAGGACAGGAGCCGGGTACAAGCGAGGAAGCCGAATCCTTCTGCCAAATAAACTATGGTGTGAACTTCCCTGTATTCGCCAAAGTGGACGTGAACGGTGAGGATGCGCATCCTTTGTTCCAGTATCTTCGCCAGCAGCAGCCAGGGGCAGCTGAAGACGACACGATTCAATGGAATTTCACCAAGTTCCTGGTCAATCGTGAAGGTGAAGTGGTGGGACGATTTGAACCCAAAGAGTCTCCTGAAGCGATGACTGCAGAGATTGAGAAACTGCTGGGATAATCAAATAGAACAGATCAAGCCTGCCTCCATTGTCGGAGGACAGGCTTTTTTGATGCTATTTTTACCAAGAAAGTTAAGGAAGCGGTTTGCTTAAATTGTAATATCCCTGGTCCGAGGCAAGCTGCAGGAGATTACGGGCATAGTTTCCTGCCCAGGAATAGCCGTGCCGCCGCTCCTCGCTGATGTCCATAATATCCATGTACTTCTTGCCGTCACGGTCCGCGTAGAAGGGCACATCTTCATCTACATTGTAGAAACGGTACCAGATCACGCTGGACGGGTCAGGCTCGAAATACACCGGTCCTTGACGATTATATTTGGTTCCATCTTCTCGGACCTGGTCAAACCAGCGGAGGGCGCTTTTAGCTGCACGTTCAATCTCGGGTGTCTGAGGCCTAGACATGAGGAAAGCCGTGATGGCAACAGACTCCGATCCGGATTTGGAGGGTAGCTCATAGGCTCTGCCGGATACAGGTGCATAGGTTACAGGGTCATGCTGGGCACCCCAAACTGTAGGCACACCGCCGTTTTTAATTTGAGCTTTCAATGTATATGCGATTCCTTGATCCAAGGCTGAAGCCAGTTTCGACCGTGTATCCTCACTCAGAATATCGTTTTTGAAGCCTTTACGCTTCTCAATGATATCGTCGATGAGCACCATGGTTCGCACCATGGCATTGTCATTATATGTAACGCTGTCGGAGTAATTGCTCCGCTGTGGATAAACCTGAGGCCATCCGCCTGAAGGATATTGGGAGACGAGGATAAAATCCACCGCTTTGCGGACACTGTCCCGGAAGAGGGGGTTGCCCGTCTTTTCATACATATCAGCCAAGAAGCGGATCTCGGTTGTAGTTGCATCATTATCAAACGTTCCGAGCTCTACGCCTTTGGGATCTTTCCAATCCGAACGCGGTGTCACGCCATCCCATGAAGACTTGTACTTCTCCTCCATTGCTTTGAAGAATCCACCATGCGGCAGCTGCCAGGACACGATGTTTAGCGCATAAGCAGTGTCCTTGGCCAAGTCTCCCGTAGAGAACGTACTGTAATCCCTGAACTTATTCAGTAGTGAAGATACATCAACCCCTGCAGAAGTTTTGGAGGATAACACCTCCGTTTTAATGGTGACAGGCGGGGAATCTGCAAAAGCAACAACGGGCCTGGCGATATCTGCGGTCAACATGGCGATGATTGCCGTGACAGGAACCAGTGTTAATGAAACAGAGATGGAACGTTTCTTCAAATGAATGCCTCCCAACATAATTGGTATTCTATTCATATAAAATCCAAATAAAGGGTCGATATCATTGTAAGCGCTTTCTAATACAAAAATCAACTGATAACTTAAAATTTATATTTGTTATTACTCACCGATCAACCGCTAGCCTAACTATGCGGTGAGGATGAAGGCCTTTTTACTCCAAAAGGTTCAATAGCATAAACAGTTATTAGTCAGGGGACAATAGGTCTTAGAGATTGAGGCAACGGGTCGTCCGCAGGGGAGATATCCTATTTTTTAAATATTTTTAAGAAAACACTTGTAATGTGAAAAAGATCACATTATAATGAGTACATGAAGTGAAATAAATCACAAAGTCACCAAGTTGGTAGTGAATATTTTCACATAATCGTTTAGTTTCATTAGTGAATGTATTCACAAGAGAGTAAAACCATTGTCGACTTAAATTCCAGGAATCAAGCGCAGCAAACTGATAAATGAAGCACATATATTTTATAACTCCAAGGGGGACCTTTATTATGAAAATCGCAGTTATCGGATGTACACATGCAGGAACCGCAGCTATTATCAATACCGCCAAATTGTACCCGGATGCTACCATCACGGTGTATGAGCGCAATGACAACATTTCCTTCCTGTCTTGCGGTATTGCCCTTTATGTCGGCGGGGTTGTGAAGGATCCGGATGGACTGTTCTACTCTTCGCCAAACCAGTTGGCTGAGCTGGGTGTAGTCACCAAGATGCTGCATGAGGTTACAGCAGTGGATGCCACGAATCATAAACTTCAGGCTAAAAACCTGAAAACAGGGGAAGAATTTGAAGATACGTTCGACAAGCTCATCGTGACAACAGGTTCATGGCCGGTCGTTCCAAAACTTGAGGGGATCGAGATGGAGAACATCTTGCTCTGCAAAAACTACAACCATTCCAATACGATCATCGAAAAAGCCAAAGAAGCCAAACGCGTTACCGTTGTCGGTGCAGGGTACATCGGTATTGAACTGGTTGAAGCATTCCAAATGAACGGTAAGGAAGTCACCTTGATCGATAGTGTGGACCGGATTCTCAATAAGTATTTGGACCCCGAGTTTACAGATACCATTGAGGACACACTGACTGAACGCGGGATCAAGCTTGCACTGGGTCAGACGGTACAGAAATTCACCGGAAAGAATGGCAAGGTAACGAAGGTGATCACATCGAAAGGTGAATTCGAGACAGACCTCGTAATCCTGTGCATCGGTTTCCGTCCAAATACCGAATTGCTCAAAGGCCAGGTGGATATGCTGCCGAACGGCGCAATTATCGTGGATAAATATATGCAAACAAGCCAAAAAGACGTGTTCGCTGCAGGTGACAGCTGTGCCATTCACTATAATCCAACAGGCAAGGCTTCTTACATTCCACTGGCAACCAATGCCGTAAGAATGGGTACATTGGTAGCTCGTAACCTGGTTCGTCCAACAACGCCGTACATGGGTACACAAGGGACATCAGGAATTAAAATTTACGACCAGAATATTGCAGGTACAGGACTAACCGAAACATCTGCTACAGATGACGGGCTGGTGGTGGAAGCTGTAACGCTTGAAGATGCTTATCGTCCGGAGTTCATGCCAACGGCTGAGAAACTGCTGCTCAAAGTCATTTACGAACAGGCTACACGCCGAATCGTCGGAGCACAAGTGATGTCCAAAGCGGATCTGACGCAATCGATCAATACGATCTCGGTTTGCATTCAGAACAACATGACCGTAGATGAGCTGGCCTTCATCGACTTCTTCTTCCAACCGCATTACAACAAACCATGGAACTTCCTGAATTCGGCTGGTCTTCAGGCTTTGCCTCCAGTAGAAGTAAAAGCACCAGCGATGGTATAACTAATGAATCCGAGAACTGCCGCAGAAATGCGGCAGTTTTTTTAATTAACTTGATGTAGTTGGTTTTAGAAATTGGTGATATATTAACAACAGTTTAGAGGTCATACCGCAATAGATAATGAACATGAAGGAGTGGTTCACAACATGCTTACAACTACAGTATCCGAGCTCAAAGTTCTGCTACAATCCGTACCTCGCTCGTTTCTTGCGCTGAATCCAGATGAACTTGTACAGCCACGCATGGAAGGAAAATGGTCGCGTCTTCAGATTCTTGGTCATTTATGTGACTCGGCTCTTCATAACGTAAGCCGGTTTGTCCAAATGCAGCATCAGACCGAACCATTGTCTATAACGCCTTATCATCAAGACCAATGGGTAGAGAGCCAACAATATGTCAGTGCACCAATTGAAGAGGTGTTAAATCTCTGGATCAGTCTGAATCAGTCCGTCATACGTATTCTATCCAGCATGCCGGAGACAGGAGAATCACCAACGTGCGTCCTACCTGATGGAAGTGTGGTTACGATGGAATGGCTGGCACAAGATTACGTCCAGCATCTGAAGCACCATCTGCAGCAAATTTTTGGTGAACATCATAACCTGGAAACAGAATAAGTAACCAACCAGCTGCACTCAAGCAAGAGAGTATAAAAGCTGGAAAAAGGGGACTTTTAGAACTTTGTGATAAAAGTAACAAACCTGCTGAGTCCTTCGCGATACAATGAACATATCAACAATGTAAGCTGATTTCGTTCATGAATAGTGAAGGAGAGGATGGCATGGCGGCAAAGACACCTCTTGAGGTTGCACAATATACGGTGAACACAGGGATGAAGAAAGGACAGAACCAGGTGTCCTCTGTGCTTGTTCTCAGTTTCCTGGCAGGGGCATTTATTGCGCTTGGCTTCCTGCTGGATATTCGCGTGATTGCCTCCGCCCCGGCGGAATGGGGCAGCTTGGTTAACCTGATCGGTGCAGCGGTATTCCCTGTAGGCTTGATCATGGTATTGATTGGCGGGGGAGAACTCCTGACAGGCAATATGATGGCAGTACCGCTTGCTACGCTAGCCCGTAAACTGTCCGTAGGAAGCATGTTGAAGAATCTTACTCTGGTCACGATCGGGAACTTTTTGGGTGCGTTGTTCGTGGCATATGCGTTCGGGCATGTGCTTGGTCTCACAGGAGAAGGAGTATATCTGACCAAGGTTGTGGATATGGCAGGTCACAAGCTGCATGACGGCTTGCTACAGGCGTTTATATCCGGAATTGGGTGTAACTGGCTGGTAGCCCTGGCGGTGTGGCTGTCTTACGCTTCGGATACGATGAGCGGCAAGGTGCTCGGCATCTGGTTTCCGACGATGGCCTTTGTCGCTATTGGCTTCCAGCACGTGGTTGCCAATATGTTTCTTATTCCGGCTGCCATCTTCGAAGGACATTACTCATGGGGGCAGTACATCATGAACTTTATCCCTGTATGGCTCGGTAATCTGACGGGAGGCGCATTGTTCGTTGCTGCTGCCTACTGGATGGTGTACCTGCGGAAGGCCGAACCCGATGTCAAAGCGGTTGTTCAGCCAGTAGAGACGGAGGCCAGACCGATGTGGAGCAAACAGGCCTAATCACTTGCACAATTAAAACTGAATATATTAAAGCGATCCCTTACTGCCATGAGGTCACGGTGTATGTTATACCGTAAGCCGGCGAAGATGGGATCGCTTTTTTTGCAGACAAAATAAATTCGCCATGACAAGGTTCGGGGGAACGAAACCTGTTCATGGCGAATTTCGGGAGTGGTCCATGATATGGCATGAGGAGGAAGTGGGGAAACACTAACCTAATGCCTTGTTTTTAATTTACCCCTGAAATTCGAGGATGAATCATAGGGCCAAAACTTTTTTTGGAATAAAAGCATCAGGCCTGAAACGCGGAAAACATGACTGTTCTCTTTACGCCATTACCTCCAAAATTATATGATGTAAGGATAGATTTAATTGGGGAGGACTTGTACATATGATCGATCAGGAGAATGGCGTGTTTCCGGCGGTTTGCCCGCTTGACTGCCCGGATACTTGCGGCCTGCTGCTTCATAAGGAGAACGGTAAAATCGTGAAGGTGACGGGGAACCCTGACCATCCGATTACAAAAGGTGCCATCTGCAATAAAGTCAGAAACATGGCAGAGCGAGTATATCATCCTGAACGGCTGCAATATCCAATGAGACGTGTCGGCGCGAAAGGTGAAGGCAAGTTCGAACGTATAAGCTGGGATGAGGCTATCCATGAGATTGCGGGAAAATTCAAATCGATATCCGCGAAGTACGGCTCGGAGAGTATCCTGCCATACAGCTTCTACGGCAACATGGGGATTCTTGGAGTAGATGGGATGGATCGTCGTTTCTTCAATGCGCTTGGTGCAAGTATGCTGGAGCAAACCATCTGCAATGCGGCCGGGAATACCGGATGGAAATATACGATGGGCGCCAATCGGGGAACTTTGCCCGAAGATACGGAGCATTCGGACCTTATTCTGGTCTGGGGAGGCAACATTGTCAGTACAAACATGCACCAGGTTGTCCTGGCTGAAAAAGCCCGCAAAAAAGGTGCTCAAATCGTGGTCATTGATGTTCACCGGAATCGTACAGCTCAATGGGGAGACTGGTTTATTCCGCTCTACCCGGGGACAGACAGCGCACTCGCACTGGGACTGATGAATGTACTGTTTGACCGGGGCCTGACGGATGAGGCCTTTATGCAAAAGTACACTGTGGGTCATGAGGCACTGCGTGATCATGTCCGCGACTACACCCCTGAACGGGTCGCGCATATAACAGGTGTACCGGAAGCAGACATCGTGAAGCTGGCTGAGCTGTACGGAAACGCACAGGCGGCACATATTCATATCGGTAACGGTCTTCAGCACCATGACAATGGAGGCATGAATGTGCGAAGCATAGCCTGTCTGCCTGCCATCACGGGACAATGGCTGAAGCGAGGCGGCGGAGCCGTACGCACCAACAGCTATGCGAGCACCAATAGCGACGCGCTGGAGCGTCCAGAGCTTCGGAGCAACCCGGAAGCACGGGTTGTGAACATGAACCGGATTGGCGAAGCATTGCTGGAAGACCAGCAGTCGATCCGGGCGTTGATGGTCTACTGCAGCAATCCACTGGTGGTGGCACCGGATACCGAGCGGGTGGAGCGAGGTTTTGCACGGGAAGATCTGTTTACTGTTGTGCATGATCTGTTCATGACGGACACGGCTAAGTATGCAGACATTGTGCTGCCGGCCAAGTCTTCGTTTGAAGCGACAGATCTGTATACGTCCTACTGGCATCAATATGTTCATCTGCAGGAACCGGTCATTGCCCCAATGGGCGAGAGCAAGAGCAATGTGGAGCTGTTTTCGCTGCTGGGACAGGCGATGGGATATGACCCGGAGATTTTCGGTGAGACGCCGGAACGGATGATTGCAGACGCTCTCGCGGATACAGGTAATCCTTATATGAATGGAGTAACGCTGGAGGCCCTTCAGGAGCATCGTTTTGTGAAACTGGACATGTCGTCGCATGATTCATTCCTGGAACAGCTGCCAACACCATCCGGGAAGATCGAGCTGTATTCCGAAACGATGGCAGAAAGAGGCCTTCCGCCGCTGCCTACATATCGTGCTCTAGTTGAAGGGTATGACGGGGAACATCCGGCTGGACCTGATGATGTGCATCCACTTATGTTCCTGTCGCCACCGAATCACAATTTCTTGAATTCAACCTTTGCCAATACGGAGAAGCATCAACGTATGGAGAAAATGCCCATGCTGCAGATTCATCCGGAGGATGCGGCTCACAGAAACATTGAAGATGGCGATGCCGTGGTCGTGTGGAATGACCGGGGACGGATCGAACTGATTGCCAAGGTGAGCGAATCCATGCTGCCGGGTACGGTTATTAGCCAAGGCTTATGGTGGGATGGAAGCGGACGGAAACAGCGGGTGAATTCACTGACATCTAATCGGCTGTCGGACATGGGCAACGGGGCAACGTTCTTCTCGGCCACTGTCGAAGTGAAGCGTCAATGAGTGTACTTGCAGAATGAGGCTTTTCAGGTAAGATGAACAAGGGATAAACCTTGAAGCAAGAATAAAAGGCAATGTTTAATATACAAATGGCCTCCGCTCAGGTAGTTTAAGCCGCCGTGAGTGGAGGTTTGTTTTGTTCGTTTATGGTAGCAAGGAGAATGAATGAAGATGATGAGATGGTTGGATACATATCCAAAAGAAGTCAAAGTATTTTTGCTGGCAAGTCTGGTTAACGCGACAGGCAGTGCCCTGATGTGGCCGCTGACCACAATGTACGTATTTGATGAACTCGGGCGGACGATGGCTAACGCGGGATTCGTCATTTTGATCCAGTCGCTCGGCGGCATCTTCGGCCAGCTGCTCGGCGGTGCATTATATCACAGGGTCGGCGTGAAGAAGTTGATCATTGGATCGCTTGCCCTTAATTCAATTGGCCTGTTTGCCCTGCCCTGGATTAGTGCGTACTGGGTTGTATTTATATGTGCCATGGGCTGGATCGGTTTGTTCAGTTCCTTGTCGCTGCCTGCAATCCAGGCCTTTATTGGCTTTCGGTTTGCGGAGCGGCGGGGAGAGCTGTTCAATATTATTTATGTAGCGAACAATATCGGTGTAGCGATTGGGACGGCACTCAGCGGTTTCTTGGCTGACTTTTCCTATCACCTCAGCTTTGTACTGAACGGCGTGACCTCTGCCGGGTTTGCAGTCTTCTTCTGGTACTATCTGTCGCGGGTGGATACCGACCAGGGAGAAGTGCATCTGACGAAACGCAAAACGGTCCAGAATGGTCCCGGGATCTGGGCGCTGCTTGGCAACACCAGGTTATACCTGTTTATGAGCCTGGGGGTATTATTCATCCTGTTTGGCAATTCCATCTGGAATACAGGTGTATCGCCGTATATCATCTCGGAAGGGATGGAGAAACGAATGTACGGGCTTCTCTGGACATTGAACGGGGTTCTGATCTTCGTGGGCCAACCTTTCACGAGCTGGGTTAAACGCACCATGGCTCGCACCTCCACTGCGCAGATGGCAGCGAGTGCGATTTTCTATGGAATGGCTTATATCGTCATGATCACGATGTACAGCTATCCGGGCATGGTGTTTGCGATGGTGCTGGCTACCTTTGGAGAAATGCTGATCTCACCCGCAACCCCTGCCTTCATTTCCGACCATGCGGGCAGAGCTGCACCATTTTACATTGGAGTCTCCGGCGGGATCGGATCGATTGGTCGTGTCATCGGCCCTTATGTGATGGGTGTGATGTATGATAAACAGGGCTTGATCTCCGTAGCCTGGCTGGCAACGGCGATGGCAGGGGTGGCACTGCTCGGTTTTGCACTTCATGCCGTCCTGAATCGCCACCGCGAGGTGAAGGAGTATGGGTTGGATACCTAGAGTCTTCTAAGCGGGAGTATCATTGGAGCAGACTTGTTGGATGAGCAGAAGATCCATCCAGCTTGTCTGTATGTTCCACAAAATTGCGATTGACAAAAATGTGTTTTTATGCTATAATTTACATATTGATTGATTCCGTATATACTAAGGTTCTCCTGGCCAGGGGGACCTTATTTTGTTATGCGGGAGGATAAATATGAAGCCAAATGAATCCAGCATTACGTCTTTGATCTCGGCCTTTGGCCGCGCCTATCACAGCCAGTATGACTCACCTTTGATTTTCAATGATCACATAGCCAAGGCTCTGATTTCTCCACAGGAGTTTGAACAGATTCGGGAGAATATGGTGCAGGGCATTCATTTCTTCAATCCCGAGATGGCCGATATGGTGAAGGAGGACCCCGATAAAGTATTGAGGTGGATCACCCAAGTCCAGTTGTCTCCCATTGCTTTGGCGAGGGCAGCCTATTGCGAGCAGGTGCTGCTTCACGAAGTCAACCTGGGAGCCAAACAATACGTCATTCTGGGAGCCGGAATGGATACTTTTGCGTTAAGAACCCCGGAACTGGGCGACAGGCTGAATATTTTTGAAGTTGACCATCCGGCCACGCAGCAGTTTAAGAGTGATAGGCTGAGTTGGGCCAACCTGTCGATCCCAGACAACTTGCACTTGATCCCAATGGACTTTACGCATGGGTTTGCTTATGAAAATCTGACCAGCAGAGGTTTCAAAAATCAGAAAACGTTCCTCAGCCTGCTTGGCGTTTCGTATTACCTGCCCAAAGAGGTATTGTTCAATCTGTTGCGGCAGGCTTTCGCCAACCTTCCATCCGGAAGCTCGTTGGTACTGGATTATGCAGATGAACGACTCTTTGAGGAGAAAGGCATCTTTAATCGGGTAGAAAACATGTTGAAGCTGGCTGCGTTCTCGGGCGAGCCAATGCAATCCTGTTTTGCGTATCACGAGATCGAACGCCTGCTGGCGGATGCAGGACTTCTCATCTATGAGCATCTGACACCGGACGATATTCAGGAGAGATACTTCAACAATCGTACAGATGAATTGATTGCTTTTGAGACGATTCATTTTATCCATGTTGTAAAAAAATAAGCGAATTTAGGGTGTAGCTTGGCATACTCTAAATTAGTAAAGCACCCTTCCTCCGATAAGTCAGGAGGAAGGGTGTTTGAGCTTAATAATGAAACAATTTATCCAAATTGCGCCTGATGCAGTCGGCTATAGGAGCCTTCTCGTTCGAGAAGTTCATCATGGCTGCCCTGTTCGGCCACGCCACCATTCTCTACGACAATAATGCGGTCCGCATGCCGAATGGTTGCCAGTCGGTGCGCAATAACAAGCGTTGTACGCCCCTGAGCAAGCTCAGACAGTGCCAGCTGAATGGCGGCTTCTGTTTCGGTATCCAGAGCCGAAGTTGCCTCGTCCAGGATGAGGATTGGCGGATTTTTCAGAATCATACGCGCGATGGACAGGCGCTGTTTCTGTCCTCCGGACAATTTCACGCCGCGTTCACCAATCATGGTGTCGAGTCCTTCCGGCTGTGACCGTACCAGCTCTTCCAATTGTGCCCGGCGGATGGCTTCCCAGATTTCCTCATCCGATGCATTCAATTTGCCGTAGGCAATATTTTCACGAATGGTGCCGTCAAACAGGAATATGTCCTGCTGAACAATGCCGATATTGGAACGCAGCGACTCCAGTGTCATATTCTTGACCGGAATGCCGTCAATGGTGATATGGCCTGCATCCACATCATAGAAGCGCGGGATCAGGCTGCACAGCGTGGATTTGCCCGCTCCGGAGGGTCCAACCAGTGCAACGGTCTGCCCGGCTTGAATCTCCAGATTGACCTGGTCCAATGTAGGCTTATGTTCACCATAGGAAAAGCTAACATTATGGAAAGCGATATCTCCGCTTACACTTTTGATAGGCTTGGCCTGCGGTGTATCTTCTACATCTGACACAGCTTCGAGCAGTTCCAGGTACCGCTTGAAACCCGCAATGCCTTTTGGATAGGTTTCAATGACAGAGTTAATCTGTTTGATCGGACCCAGGAAAATATTCGACAGCATTACGAAGGCGATAAATTCCCCGTAGGTCATACTTCCTTGAATGACAAACCATGTTCCGCATACAAGCACAAACAGCGAGACGAATTTCATCAAAATAAAGCTAAGCGAGGAGTTCCACGCCATAATGCGGTAGGTGATTAGTTTAGTGAGGCGGAAGCGTTCATTATTTTCAGTAAAACGACCGATTTCGTGATTTTCATTGGCAAAAGCCTGTACCACACGGATTCCGCTGACCGTGTTCTCGACCCGTGCATTATAGTCTGCAATATCGGCAAACATGCGTTTGAAGGCACTGGACATCTTGCGGCTGAAATACAGGGACAGGTAGATCATCAGCGGCACGATGATGAAGGTCAGTACGGCGAGCTGCCAATTGATGCTGAGCATGATACCGAAGGCACCTGCCAGAGTCATCAGGGCGATAAATAGATCCTCCGGTCCATGGTGGGCGATCTCTCCGATATCCATTAGATCATTGGTCATACGTGAAACGAGGTGGCCTGTCTTGTTATTGTCGAAGAAGCGGAAGGACTGCTTCTGTACACGCGTGAACAGTTCTCTCCGCATATCGGACTCAATGTTAATCCCCAGCTTATGTCCCCAATAGGTGACTGCAAAATGGAAAAAGGAGCTGAGCAGATAAATGCCGAGCAATGCGGCACATGCGGTTAGAATCATAGACCAGTTGCCCTCAGGGAGCAGCTTGTCCACCACCTGGTTTACTGCCAGCGGAAACACGAGTTCCAGCAGGGCAGCTGCAATGGCACAAGAGAAATCCAGAATAAAAAGTCCTCTGTAAGGACGGTAATACGCCATGAAACGGCGAAGCATATGTATTTCTCCCTTCTATAACGCAAAAGCCCAGGCAGGCTTCAAGGCCTGTCCAGACACAGCGTTCAGTCGTGTTGGATTATTTTATAAATGCTATTAACTTGCGGTTCTGCTGCGCACGTTCCACGATCATATCAGCGAAGTCCTCTGTCCCCTGCCTGACCCTGGATTGTGATCAGATCGACGTACCAGTAGCGATCCTCCTGTAGTTCGTACACCTGGTTGTTCTTCACAGCCGGCAGATTGTTTCGGTCGAACCGTTGATAGTTTTCGTACCTGCACCACTGCTGCAGGCAGACAGAATCATAATGATGGCCCAAAACGTTAATTGACGGCAAACATCGGTAAGCTCCTCCTGTGATAATCAATAATGATTATTATTCTCATTAATAACATAGATGAAGATTTTACATTTGTAAATGGACAACTATGATCAATGTTCCATGGACAATGTTATTTTGTGCATTATAGTCTGCAGCTGTTCAATAACCGATAGTGGATCAAATCCGTAAAACTTGTTTTCTTCAATCTCATAGACTTGACCATTGCCAACGGCATTTATTTCGGTGAAAATGAATAAAGAGGTTGAAATCGCTATCAACACCGACTATAATAAAAATGTCGAAACGTTTCAATGTCTTGCCAAGAAGCATGTCCATACGATCTTTGTAAGGAACTGCCTGTTGAGTTGTACATTGAAAGGCCTGTCTCGATGCTAATGGATATCCGGTTAAAGCTGGACCAAATGAGCCGTTGGGCAAGAAGTCAAATGGAAGAATTTTTTTTGATATTGCTTCGAAACGTTTCGATTGAATAAAAACGGCTATCATTTAATGATAAAGTATAGAATTTGGTGGTTGTCACAACCATTTACAGTATAAAATGTAGGTAACTTATAATTGGTCAAGTTAGAAGGAGCGAGCGTGGAATGGCAACGATTAAGGATGTGGCAAAGCTGGCAGGTGTGGCGCTCTCGACCGCTTCCTATGCATTAAACGGGGACAGCAAGGTTAGCGCCAAGACCAAGGCAAAAGTGCTGGAGGCAGCCCGGGAACTGAATTATCGCAAAAACGGCTTTGCCATGGACCTGAAACGGAGCCGGACGAATACGATTGCGTTAATTCTGACTGATCTTTCGGGTCCGTATTACTCGGAGTTGATTCGCAGTGTTCAGGATGTGGCGCTTGCGAATGGATATGATCTGATTGCATGCAGTTCGATGGGTGGTCGTGATTCGACTGCAGTCCGGTTTTTGCGGGAAAAGAGAGTGGATGGTGCGATTGTACTCGCACACAACATCCATGATGACATTTTGGTGGAATCGGCCGGGCAGCGTTTTCCTATTATTGTAATGGATCGTCATTTATCGGGTGACCATCTGGTCAATGTGCTGGTTGACGGTGAACAAGGTGGATACCTGGCTACGCGTCACCTGATCAATGAGGGGCACCGGAAGATTGCCTACATTAGCGGTCCATCCAACTCGTATGATAATGCCCTGCGTTACCAGGGATATCTGAGAGCCATGAAGGAAGCAGGGCTTGAGGAGAAATCCAAATGGCGTCTAAGCGGCAATTTCGTTCGTGAAGGTGGGCATAGCGCAACCAAAATGATGATTATGCAGGGCGAGCTTCCAACCGCTGTATTTTACGGGAATGACGAAATGGCTATAGGTGGTTTGAAGGCATTGGAAGAGAGCGGCATATCCGTGCCAAATGATATTTCGGTTATCGGGTTTGATGACATTCAATTGTCTGAATTCGTTCGTCCCCCCCTCACTACCATAAGGCAGCCGAAGCACGAGGCCGGATCACTTGCAGGACATCTGCTGTTCCAGATGCTGAATGGTGAAGCCGTGAACCCATCATATACGTTGACGATTGATATGGTGGAACGCGAGTCTGTACGCTCTGTGCAGGCAGAGTCGGGTACCCAGCCCGCGTAAGAAGCAGCATTTGAATGGGAATGGTCCCTAGTATGCCGGGAGCATAAGGGACCGTATCTCAACTAAATAATCTAATGATCATTACGTAAATCTCGTTGAACAGGAGATGAAGCAATGGCTTTGATCCAATGCCAGTTGTTCGCCGAAAGTCTTAGCGTGTCTACAGACATTACACTTATACTGCCTGAGCATTCACCGCTTCGCGCAAGCCGGGATGGAAAACTGCCTGTCCTGTATCTGCTGCATGGACGCGGTGCAGACCACTCCGAATGGACACGGCATTCATCCATCGAACGATTGGCCGAGGCCCGGGGAATTGCGGTTGTGATGCCATCGGCAGGGCGAAGCTACTATATGGATATGCAGCAGGGCGGGTCTTATTTTACATATATAAGTGAGGAACTACCTGCATTTGTGAAGTCGCTCTTTCCCATCTCGGACCGCCGTGAAGATACATTTGTAACCGGCGTTTCCATGGGCGGGTATGGTGCATTCAAGCTGGGTCTGCGTTTTCCGGAGCGATATGCTGCGGCAGCCAGCCTCTCGGGCGGACTTGATCTGACAAGCAGGGTACGTGGCGAGGGGAACTTCACCCCTGCAGAAATGCAGAGCATCTTCGGGAGTCCGGAGCGAATTGAAGGCAGTGATGACGATCTGCTGGCCGTTAGCCGCAGGCTGGCTGCGTCAGGGACGGCGTTCCCGCAATTGTATCAATGCTGCGGGACAGAAGATTTTCTGTATGAAGCCAACCAGACATTTCGGCATACGATGAAGGAACTGGATGTACAGGTGACGTATGAAGAAGAGCCAGGTGGCCATGAGTGGAGTTATTGGGATATGAAGATCAAGCGTGTTCTGGAATGGTTGCCTGTTCAGGTATAGCCAGCGTGAAAATAAAACCAGGGGTTCGTAACCGAATTGGCCTTTTAACAGGTCGGTTTGCAGAGGAACCCTATTCTTTTTCGGTCGATTCGAAACGTTTCGATTTTTACTAAATGAAGGAGTGAAAGACATGACAACGATGATTAATGAACCGATCCGGCTGACTGCCGGGGAATTGACGTTTACCTTTTTGAACAGTGGGGATTTGTATCAGGCAACATCCGGTACAACCATGCTGAACCAGCTGCTAAGCAACCAGATCGATGGTTCTCTGAACAATCTGTACCTGCGAGTACATGAGGGCGAGAACATTAGCTCTTTCCCGCTGCTGGGTGCACGTTCGAACAGTAAAGTGATTACAAGCAAGACTCAGCCAGACAATCAACTGATCTGGGAAGGCAGCGTTCCAATGGAAGGCCAGGAACAAGGCATTGGTTATCAGGTCGTGTTCACGGCAACATCGCAAGGCGTTTGGTTCTGGGATGTCAAGCTGAAAGGGCAGCATAACGGAGTGGATATCGTCTACGGACAGGATATTGGACTGGCTGATCCGGGTGCGGTACGCAGCAACGAGGCCTATCTGTCACAGTATATTGACCATACTGTCTTTGAAGATGGAGCGAAGGGATATGTCGTTTGTTCCCGTCAAAACCAGCCTCAGGGCGGCGCATTCCCATATATGCAGCAGGGTTCTTTGACCAAGGCAGTCGGTTACTCTACAGATGGCTTCCAGTTCTTCGGTCTGTCCTACAAGGAAACCAACGAACCGGAAAGTCTCAGCCGTAAAACTCTGGCTAATGAGACTTATCAATATGAGTTCGCATATACGGCGCTGCAATCCGAGCTGCTGAACCTGAACGGGGAAGCTGAGGTTGTCTTCTATGGACTGGCGAAGTCCAATCATCCAGAAGGCATTTCCGCACTGGAGTATGCAGATGAAGTGACTGCGGCTTGGGACGCTGTACAGAAACTCGAAGTTCAGCACGGTGAAACACTCGAGCAAGTGAAGCTGTCTTCCAGCCTGGGCGAGCCGCTTGTGGCACTGGACATGACGGAAGAGGAAATCAAGAACCTGTTCCCTGATCGTCATCAGGAAGAGCGTAATGAGGATTCACTCCTGTCCTTCTTCACAGGTAGTTACGAACATATCGTGCTGAAAGCCAAGGAACTGCTGGTGGAGCGTCCTCACGGTCATATCCTGATGAGCGGTGGCAACGTGAAGCTTGGAGCACCGGTTATTACAACAACATCCTATATGTACGGTATCTTCAACTCGCAGTTGGTTATCGGCAACACCAATTTTAACAAAATGATCAGTAACGCCCGCAATGCACTGAACGTACCGAAGACTGCCGGACAACGCATTTACGTAGAGATGGAGGGTCAATATCGTCTGCTCACAATGCCGTCATTGTTCGAAATTGGCTTCAACTATGTGCGCTGGATGTACAAAACTGAATCCGATACAATCATCGTAACGAACTATACAGGTGCACACACAACCGAAGTGAGCATGAATGTACGTTCTACAAGCGGTAAAGCCTATCGCTATCTGGTAACCAACCAGATCACAATGAACGTGAACGAATACGAATATCCACTGCACATGATGCAGGATGGTAATACATTGGTTTTCAAAGCAGACCCAAAAGCAATCAGTGTCGGCACATATCCTGACTTGCAATATCGCATGTCTGTAGAAGGTGCTTCGATGAACGCAGGCGACGAGACGCTGCTGGCAAGTGGTATTCGCAGTGGATCTGCTTCGCTCGTTACGCTTAGCCTGGAAGAGAGTGCAGAATGGACGCTTAAAGTGCAGGGTGTACTGGAAGGCCAAGCTGATGAAGCTGGATCAACTCTTACATTTGAAGAGGAAGTACAGGCTTATCGCGAATTCTTCGCGGGTGTAATGAATGGCTTCCGTTTGTCCCGCGGAGAAGGTCAGCGCGCTGAGGATCTGTTCAAAGTGAATGCCTTGGCCTGGTGGTACACACACAACATGCTGGTTCACTATTCCGTGCCTCACGGTCTGGAGCAATACGGCGGCGCAGCATGGGGTACACGGGACGTATGTCAGGGTCCGGTTGAATACTTCATGGCTACTCAAAAATACGAGCAGGTACGCGACATCATCAAAATGGTCTACACGCATCAATACGAGGATGACGGCAACTGGCCGCAATGGTTCATGTTTGACAAATACTTTGCCATTCAACAGGAAGAGAGTCACGGCGATATCATCGTCTGGCCGCTGAAAGTGCTGGCAGACTATCTGACGGCGACGCGTGACTATGCGATTCTGGATGAGAAGGTGCCTTACACCGTCAAACACAGCTTCGGATTCACGGAAGACACAGCAACCGTACTGGATCATGCGAAGAAAGAGATCGAATACATTCGTTCGCACTTCCTGCACGATACGTTCCTGTCTTCCTATGGCGATGGGGACTGGGACGATACCCTGCAGCCAGCCAATGCACAGCTCAAGCAGTTTATGGTGAGCAGCTGGACGGTAGCTCTGACGTATCAATCCGTCAACGTGCTGTCTCAGGCCTTGAAATACAAGGATGCTTCCTTCGCTGAGGAGCTTGAAGCTCTGGCTCAGGGTATCCGTGAAGACTTCAACCGTTACATGCTGGGAACCGATGTTATTCCGGGCTTTGTGTACATGGAGGACGCGGATCAGGCGAAGCTGATGCTGCATCCGACCGATACAGAGACAGGCATTCAGTATCGTCTGCTGCCTATGACACGCAGCATGATCGGTGAATTGCTTACGGCAGAACAAGCTGAATCGCATTATGCACTGATTCGCGAGCATTTCCTGTGCCCGGATGGCGTGCGCTTGATGAATCGTCCGGCTCAGTATGCCGGCGGTGTAAGCAGCCACTTCAAGCGGGCAGAACAGGCATCCAACTTCGGACGCGAGATCGGGTTGCAGTACGTACACGCCCATATTCGTTATGTGGAAGCGATGGCCAAGCTCGGTAAGACCGATCAGGTATGGAATGGACTCGCGATGATCAATCCGGTTGGAATCGGTGAAGTTGTGCCTAACGCAGAGATCCGTCAGGCCAATGCGTACTTCAGCAGTTCCGACGGCAAATTCAACACGCGTTATGAGGCGCAGGAGCATTTTGATCAATTGCGCAAAGGTACCGTGCAGGTGAAGGGTGGATGGAGAATCTACTCCAGCGGCCCTGGGATCTACATGAACCAGCTGATCTCGAATGCACTCGGTATCCGTCAGGAAGGTGGAGATCTGGTCATTGACCCTGTCCTGCCAGCGGAGCTGGACGGCATGCAATTCGAGTTTGAATATGCAGGTGAACCGGTAACGTTCATCTATCACCTGAACGAAGGATCGGTTAACCGTATAACCGTAAACGGTAAGGAGATCCGCACAGAAGTTACAGCGAACCGTTACCGTCAGGGCGGAGTCTGCATCTCATTGGATGAGTTCAGACAGCTGCGTACTTCGGACCGTACCATCGTTGATATTTATATGTAACTCACTCCTTATAGCTTGATGCTTGAGTGTAATGAAAAGGCCATCCTCCTTAACAGGCAGGATGGCCTTTTTCTATATAAGTAAGAGACAAGGGTCCACGGCCTGTGTCTTATGTGGAGAGCGCGCTGGCTGATCACTTTTATCAACGCAGCGGAACTGCCAGCATCGTATGCAGCAGCTCATTGTGACGAACGGTTTTCGTAACGTAGCCATGCATCTCAAGCCACCCGGTTAATTCATCCAGCAGGGGGAAATGGCGTTCTCTTATGGCAAGCAGCTGCTCACCGTTTCCATCTGCCTCAGCTTGTCTTATATAAGCTTCGCGGTGAAGTGCGTCCGCAAACATGAGATCGGTTAGACAGATTCGTCCCCGCGGGGTTAGTACCCGCTGCATCTCCTGCAGTGCCAGCTGCTGCTGGTCCGGACTCAGATGATGGAAGGCGAAGCTGGATACAAGAAAATCAAAGGTATGATCGGCAAAAGGCAGCGCAAGGAAGTTCCCAAGCTTCACATGCATCCCGGGATACTTGGTACGGCATGTGCGCAGCATTTCTCTGGACTGGTCAATCCCTGTCATGATGGCTTGGCGTTCCAATAACTTGCCTGCAAGATTGCCTGTACCTGTTCCGATATCGAGTCCGTGTTCACCGGGAACAGGGGAGATCCAATTCGCAGTCTGTTCCAGCGCCTCGTCATAGTTGTGATATAGATAAAAGGAAGACGATGGGGCCTTATTGGTATCCTGGTGTTCTAAGGCGTCCCTGGATTCGTTATAAGGCATGCTGCCGGCTTCTTCCGGGAAAGATGGGGAAGATGCAGGGATGCTGCCGCTCTTGGCGTGAACACGCTCATCATGGATAGCTGCCTGGGTATCATAGTTCCAACGATCATGCCAGTTCTGGCGTGCTTCCCGCAGGCGACGTGAACTGTCTGCGAGCTCATGGAGATGGCTAACATCCAGCGGCCCGTCCTGACGATTGAGATCAATCATGCGCTCGGTCGTATCCAGCATGCGTTTCAGTTCAATCCACTGGGCATACATGACGGCCTGCTGCAGCTCCAGATATTCCTCCAGACGCTGCTGGTTGCCTTGATCAATCTCACCGAGCGCCTGAGTAATATCCTGAAGTGACATGCCGATCTCCCGCAGTGCGGCAATCGTCTGAAGCCGCCAGATGTCATTTTCCGTGTAGCTCCGGTATCCATTACTGGCCTGCTTGGCGGGAAGAATTAATCCTTTTTCCTCATAAAAACGGATCGCTCTGGGGGATATGCCAAGCCTGCCTGCCGCCTCTTTGATATTCAATGGCCGCACCTCCTTCATGATAATCAGTATAAACGATGACGTAACGTTAAGGTTAAGAGGCGATCCCCATTTTAGCTCGGACTTAGGGCTGTGCTACAATAGAATCAAATGAAAAAAATGCGCTAGTGGCATCTATCAGCTATAATCCAAGGGCCATGCAACGCGCTGTAATAATGTAATTACCTGTATGAAAGGTTGAAATGCGATGCTTACCCGTCAAACGTATAAAATTCGGCCATCCGAGATGAAGGATGCACCCCAACTAATGGAGATGGATGCTCTCGTGTGGGACATACATACCTCTCCAGCGCCATTCCATTGGAAGTCCAGACAGCAATTTCTGCAGCATTGTCCACCCGGCAGCCAGCTGGTTGCCGTTCAGGGAGAACGGGTCTGCGGCTATGTGGGCTTTTATCCGCCTACGGGGATGCCTGTCAATCGTCATGTCTACGAGATTAATATTGCTGTCCATCCCAATGACCGGCGCAGTGGCGTGGCCACGTCCCTGATGCATGCCATGAAAGAATATGCTCGTGAACAGGGGATTCATAAGCTGCGTCTTCGCGTGCTGTCGAGCAATCCGGGTGCGATCGCTTTTTATACCCAATGTGGATTTGAGACGGAGGGCCGACTGGTTTCGGAATTTTATATCGCCGGGAAGTATGTGGACGATATTCTCATGAGTTATTTTATCCGGAATGAACAGTAGTTCGATGACGAAGGAGGAACAATATAATGGATATGGGACTTCGGGGTAAAAAAGCGCTGGTGCTGGCATCCAGTCAGGGACTGGGCAAGGCGGTGGCAGCACAGCTGGCCGCAGAAGGGGCAGACGTGATGCTTGCGAGCAGAAACGAGGACAAGCTCGCAGCCGTCAAGCAAGAACTGCTGGAACTGGACGGCGGAGGATGCGTTGAATACTGCGTAACGGATGTTACACGCAAGGAAGACATTAACGCATTAATCCATAAGACAGGGGAGCTGTTCGGGCAGATTGATATTCTGGTGAATAACTCTGGCGGTCCTCCTTCGGGAACATTTGAATCATTGACAGATGAGGATTGGGAACGTGCATTTGAGTTGAATGTGATGAGCTATGTACGTATGATTCGTGGGGCCCTGCCTTATATGAAGACCAACGGCGGACATATTGTGAATATTGCTTCAACTTCGGTGAAACAGCCCATTCCGGGGCTGATACTGTCCAACACGTTCCGCACGGGTGTCTTTGGTCTGGCGAAGACGTTGTCACAGGAGCTTGCCCCTTATGGGATTCTGATCAATACGGTGGCACCCGGACGAATCGGAACAGATCGGATACGTGAACTCGACACAGCCCGCGCAGAGCAGAATGGAATTAGTGAAGAAGAGGTAGCCGAACAGTTCCGCAAGGAAATCCCTCTGGGACGATACGGTCAGCCTGAAGAGTTCGCCAAAGCGGTTGTGTTCCTGTTATCCGGGGCCAATACTTACATTACTGGCACTTCGCTAGTGGTGGATGGCGGGATGGTACGAGCTCTCTAAGATGGAAAGGTAATTTGTATGAAGAGTTCCGGTTATATATAGGAACGATGTAAAACCCTCTGTCACACCATAGGTGAAGACAGAGGGTTTTTGATCAAAAACATGTAGAATCATGCAAACGAGCTGGCACGATCCATCAGGCTTGATCCGTGCTGTTCGTGCTGGTGGATTCGTCTGAGCTACCCGAATCGGATTCAGTTCCTGATGCCTCGCCACGTTTGCCTCTGGAACCTTGTCGTGCTTCCGGCAATACGCCGTTTACCAAGTCCGTCACCCGTTCGTTCAGGCCGGCTATCCGTTTGTCATACTGGCTTTGTGTAATATTCCCGTCAGACAGCTGCTGCTGCAGCTCGCTCTTCCCGGCAGCGACTAGCTTGTCGATTACAGTCTGCATGTCCACATGATTGCTGGCAGCAATCTCGGCAATCGTGCTGCCTGCCTTGCGGGCTTCCTTCAGCTCGTCTGCTGTCACGCCAAGGGCGGAGACCAGTTCATCGGTGTATCGGCCATGCCCGGCTCCCTTGTTAGCATTTATGGATTTTGATGATTTTGATGTATGTGAATTCGTTGCGGGGCTGGCATTTTTCTTCTGAGCGGAAGTGCCTGCAGCAGGATCGGCACTCGCGGTGGTGTTTGCAAACCATCCTCCGCCAAGTGCGATCGTCAAAGCCATCGTGCTGGTAATCATCATGGTTCTTGATGTTCTGCTTCTCTTCATCAGCGATCATCCTCTTTCTCAGTATGGTTGTGTATGGTATGGGCCAAGAACCCACAACGTTATCTTAAGCATCCAGGATGAAGAGAGGCTGAAAATGACCTTAAGGGGCAGTAAAAGTTGAATTTGTCGGCCCAATCCAAAATGCCCCTTACCTGCATGAAGGTAGCTTCGTGCAGGTAGGGGCATTCCATGTTGTATCCATATGTATGCGGGTTAGCGTAAAAGCTCCCATTCATGCTGCAGCATGCCGTACACGGCATGATTGACGTATCCCTTAGGCAGTTTCTCTGCCTGACGAATAACGCCTTCCAGGACAAATCCAAGACGCTCAGGGATGGCGCGGCTGCGCTTGTTGTTCGTTGCTGAACGAATCTCGACCCGGTTCAGGTCCAGGGTGACCAGAGCATAATCGACCAGAACACGACAAGCGCTGGTCATGAGTCCCTGTCCTTCAAAGCCCTTGCCAAGCCAGTATCCAATGCTCACCGAACGATTGGTCCAGTTAATCTCGTGGAATCCGATAATGCCAGCGAGCTCGCCCTTCAGCCATACACCTGCGGTGAAGCCTCCGTTCTCGGCAGCCTGCTTCAGTGCGTTATTAATGAAACTTGAGGTATGTTCAATTTCGGTGACATGGTCCACCCATGGAAGCCAGTGCCTCAATTGATCGCGGGAACGATCCGTAAGTTCAAACAGCGGCTTCGTGTGCTCTATAGAGAGTGGACGGAGTTCGGTATATTCATCCAATGAATAGGTAAACATGAGTGCAACCTTCTTTCTTTATAAGTAGTGGTTTAGCGGGAAGCAGAGGGCAGTTTGCGCTCCAAAGCAAACAGATCTTCTTCCATGGAGGCCATGCGTTGATTCACAGTGGTGCGAGCATCACCGAGAGCCTGATTATATATGTAGGGAGCGAGCTTCGTCATAAACAGATCGAGCACCCCCCCAAGCGGCCAGGTCGCCAAGTTCTTCGCCGCGTTCCTCTTGGAAATACGACTGGATCGTGCGAATGGCTTCATCCTGCTGTTCTTTGGTCAGTTTCAGCGTGTTCAAGTGGGAATCCCTCCCTATATTTTGTTTTTACTATCATGCTACATGATTCGTGCGAACCCGTCAAAATGGTTTTTGGCCTATCTTGTATACAGGCAATCCGGACTTTGGTGCCGTTCTTTATTGAACTCGTCCCTCGTTAAAGGTATATTTAGATGAAACACTTTGTAATTTCTGAAAGCTCCAATCAATTCATGAAAGGTTTGATACCTGTGGACAATCGTACAACCCCTCCTAACTTTATCAAAAATATTATTACCGAAGATCTCCGGTCAGGAAAAGTCCAGGAAGTCATTACCCGTTTTCCTCCGGAACCGAACGGTTATCTGCATATTGGTCATGCCAAGGCCATCTGGATCAACTTCACGCTGGGCGCTGAATTCGGCGGCAAGACGAACCTGCGTTTTGACGACACGAATCCGGTGAAGGAAGATGTGGAATACGTACAATCCATTCAGGAGGATGTCAAATGGCTCGGCTTTGAGTGGAACGAAAAACGTTTTGCCTCGGACTATTTTGACGAGATGTACAACCGTGCTGTCCTGCTGATCCAAAAAGGAAAGGCCTACGTCGACGACCAAAGCGCCGAGGAAATTCGGGAAATGCGCGGCACGCTGACCGAACCGGGCAAGAACAGCCCGTATCGTGATCGTACCGTTGAAGAGAACCTGGATCTGTTCGCCCGGATGCGGGCAGGCGAGTTCCAAAATGGAGAAAAAGTGCTGCGTGCGAAGATCGATATGGCTTCGCCTAATATCAACTTGCGTGATCCGGTCATCTACCGTATCGCTCATGCACACCATCACAACACTGGGGACAAATGGTGTATCTATCCGATGTATGCCTTTGCTCATCCGCTGGAAGATGCCATTGAAGGTGTGACACATTCCCTCTGTTCCCTGGAATTCGAAGATCAACGACCATTCTATGACTGGGTAATCGCTGAATGTGAGATGGAGAGTCAGCCGCATCAGTATGAATTCGGTCGCCTGAACCTGTCCCAGATGGTAACGAGCAAACGGAAACTGAAATTGCTTGTGGACGAAGGACATGTGGATGGATGGGACGATCCGCGCATGCCAACGATTTCAGGTCTCCGTCGCCGGGGTTACACACCGGAAGCGATTCGTGATTTTGTATTCGAGACAGGTATTTCGAAAAGTCAGGGCGTTATTGACCTGCAAACGTTGGAACACTTTGTCCGTGAGGATCTGAAGCTGAAAGCTCCGCGCACCATGGCCGTTCTGCACCCGCTGAAAGTAGTCATCACCAACTACCCTGAAGGGGAAGTGGAGTGGCTGGAAGCAGAGAACAATGTGGAAAATCCGGAGATGGGCAGTCGTAAAATTCCATTCTCCCGCGAGATTTACATTGAGCAAGATGACTTCATGGAGAATCCGCCGAACAAGTACTTCCGTCTGTTCCCTGGTAATGAGGTTCGATTGAAACATGCGTACTTCATCAAATGTAATGATGTGATCAAGGACGCTGAAGGCAATGTGACCGAGATTCATTGTACCTATGATGTGGAGACGAAGAGCGGCAGTGGCTTCACAGGCCGTAAAGTTAAAGGTACGATTCACTGGGTAGAAGCCACTCAAGCGGTACCTGCTGAATTCCGTCTGTATGAGCCATTGATCTTGGCAGAAGCACCGGATGCTGATGTAGAACCGGAAGTAGCCGGAGCTGAGATCGTGGAAGAGCAACCGGAAAAAACATTCCTGGATCAATTGAATCCGAATTCCCTTGAGATTGTTCACGGGTATGTGGAGCAAGAGATGCAGGAGGCGAAAGCACAGGATAAATTCCAGTTCTTCCGCCATGGTTACTTCAGTGTGGATCCGAAGCATTCGGAGCCAGGCCGCCCTGTATTCAACCGGGTCGTATCGCTGAAAAGCTCGTTCCAACTGCCGAAGGCATAAGTAGGACAGAGGTACAACAATAGGTAAAGCATAGGGTTTGAGGTCAGGCTGCAAGTTAGAGTCATAAACGTAAAAGGCGTCTCTGGGGCAACAAGCCCATGGAGACGCCTTTTTCTCTACTACAATTCTTAATCATTTGTTTGAATGTTTGATCTTTTTATATACACCATAACGGAGAGGACAGAATAAAGCTGGAGAAGCGAAGCGTTCGCTGCAAGCTTTCTGCAAGAAAGCACTTCGAAAGCATACGTTATCACCGTGATTTTACCCTCTGAAAAAGGGAATCAAATAATCCGGGAATAACAGCGATCGAAGATTGTTCTGTCCACGCAGTGGCCTAGTGTAGCTCCAAAGGTTCAACCTCTGTGAAACAAACCATTATCCGTCCTCATCCATGCTTCCCATTTCAGTCAGCACAATAGGCTGGTAGCCATTTCTGCGATTGATTAGCCACATGACGCCAAAGCCTGCTGCACCAATAAGAGAGAAGAAGACGCCAATGTTATACATGACCTCGGCACCGAAGCTCTGGAATAACCAGCCGCCGAACAAGCCGGCAATGACACCGGATATACCGCCCCAGGCCATCGTATACACAGCTTGGCCAGAGGAACGATAAGGTCTCGGAATAAATAGCATGGTCAGCTGGGTCCCGACATAGAAGTATCCGCCAAACGTAATGGAATGCATCAGCTGGATAAATACAATCTCCAGGGGATTAACGGCCTCGGCCATCAGCTGCCAACGAACGGCGAATAACAGGCTGACGAGCACGAGACTTGCAAGCAGCATGCTCATTTTTCGTTTCAGGAAGCGATCCAGCAGCAGGAACACACCCACTTCAAGAATGGATGAGGTGAAGATGGCCCACCCGACCATCTGTTTGTTGCCGCCCATCTCTGTTATATAGAGGGACATAAATGTACTGTTCATCGCATTGGGAACCGACACCAGCACACCCAGTCCGATAAACGTCATGAAATACGGATTGAACATCACTCTGCCGAAACGACGGAAGGTCACTACAGGAGTGTCCGACGCAATCGGCTGCCTTGGCAGAAACATGGCAAACGCAAATGCAATGATAATCAAGCAGGCAAACACAATCGAAACACTGCCGACACCCAATCGGTCGATAAGCGGTCCTGCTGCTACGGCAGTCAGAGCCCAGCCGAGCGAGCCCCACAGCCGGAATGTACCGAATTTCTGCGTGGTCCCATCGATATACCCGAGAATAAGACTGTTGGTTTGGGCAAACAGCGGACTTTGGAAGAAATAAAAGAAGATCATGGCTCCATAAATCCAGGCATAGGTCGGCGCATGAAAGACCGCTTGGGCCAGCACGAAGGTGCCCCCCATCATCATCATCAGAATGATGCGAATATTGCGGGACTTGTCGCTCCAGAAGCCCCAGAACGGATTGGCAAATAAAGAGACAAAGGGGCCAATGGCCATCAGACTGCCGATTTCCAGCTTGGTCATGCCGATCTCCTGCAGATACAATTGGAGGAAGCCAGCGAAGATGGAGATGGCTCCATATATGAAAAAGTTATATAGCTTCAGCGAAACCAAAGAGGGATTGCCTCTTCCGGGTGCATATCTGTCCAAATAGAGCCATTCCTTTCAGAATCAATATTCTACAATGTATCATTTGTTGAAAGGGGATTCAATGTATAGAATAAGTTTATTATATGAGAGCAGGAAGGGATGATAACCGTGGACATGAAGGAATGGACTGGCATTATACTGGCAGGGGGTTTATCCAGCCGGATGGGTTCCAACAAGGCACTGCTGCCTCTGGATGGCTCCATTGTGCTGGAGCATGTGGCTTCGGCTATAGCTCCTGCAGTATCCCGTGTCATCGTTGCTGCCGGACCCAATGTGGATGCTTATCAAGCGCTAGGTTATACGTGTGTTGAGGATGGCTATCCTGGAAAGGGGCCGCTGGCCGGGCTGCATGCCGCACTTGAAGCATCGGAGACCGAGTGGAATCTGGTCTGTGCCTGTGACCTGCCTTTGATCCAGCCCTCCTTTTTTACCACATTGCAACGGTTAGCCGCATCGGACAAGACACATCGGGCGATCGTGCCGCGTCTGGAAGGACGGGTCCATCCACTGGTAGGCATTTATCATATTGATGTACTTCCCAGCCTCGAACAGTGCCTGATCGAAGACCGATTGCGGGTCACTCGCTGGCTGGATGAGGTTGGGTGCCGATATGTGGAAGCAGAGGATCTGGAAAGAGCAGGGGTCCAGGATGCAGCAGCACAGTTAATCAATATGAACACCATGCAGGATTATCGGAACCTGGTGGGCAACCTTCCGCCGAGCATGTGAATCGATCATCATATTTCAGTATGCAGCCCATGTCTCATGTAGATTTTGTAGCATCCTTACTCTAATTCAACTGGCCAACCATGGTGTCTTTGGCTGACATCGAGAGATGTCTCCTGCAGGGTATTCCGATATTGAAGCGGACTCTGGCCTGTCCAGCGTTTGAATTGCCTGCTGAAGTGGGATAGGTGGGTATAGCCCAGCTTCCATGCAATTTGTCCGAGAGAGAGTTCCGGTTGTTCAATCATGAACTTGGCCTCCTGCAGCTTCAGACTCGACAGATAGGCTCGTGGAGATTGCCCGTATACTTTGCGAAAGATCTGCAGGCCGTACCCTGGGCTGATGCCAAAGGAGGATATGATCTGTTCCACTTTCACGGTGGAAGCATGGCC
The DNA here is from genome assembly GCF_038005125.1 of Paenibacillus sp. FSL K6-2862. Taxonomy (NCBI): domain Bacteria; kingdom Bacillati; phylum Bacillota; class Bacilli; order Caryophanales; family Paenibacillaceae; genus Paenibacillus; species Paenibacillus sp. FSL K6-2862. Next base: position 6,097,736 of record NZ_JBBOSN010000001.1, on the reverse strand, counting down.
TTCCTTGCTTCGAAGCTGTGCGTAAAAGGCTTGTTTGATGGCCTCTGCGATGGCCCCTGCGTAGTGCATTGCAGAGGGTGCCGGAGTATTCGGCCCATCACCGGATAGGACAGGTAGCGGTTCCTGGTCGGTTGCCTGGGACAGGAGAGCGAACAGTTCGAACATGCGCGCTTGCATGACAAATTTGTCCGTAGATGTGTAGGGCTCAGATGTTTTGATCATGCCCATCCAGTTCTCCAATACAGCACGCATCTGGAGATTGTGCTCTGTACCCGCCTCATAGATACCACTATGCCGTGACATCAGCTTGAGGGTGAAGACCGGATCGTCCACATGGAAATGGGCGCTGAAATACGTCATGCCCTCTGCGGAAACACATTGATTGGTATGTTTGAATCCCGGGGGAATCAACAGAATATCTCCCTCTTCAACAGTATAGGTGTAACCATGAATTATACTTGCCTGGGTCCCTTTTAAAATCAACATGATCTCGAATCCCGGATGGGATTCTTCCGGCATGGTCCAGCCATGGGGTACCTGCTGGCTGTGTGCGCCAAAAAACTTGATGTTACAGTCAATGATGGGCAACCAATGGGCCAGCGGATGATGTGGCATTTCTCTTAACTGTGATCGGATATCCATATACATTCACCTCGGAAAAGGGTAAAAATATCTCGTTTTGTGCAATCGGCACCTTGAGTATACTTCATTATAATCGGTTTAACCAAGCAGGTCGTTTCCAATAACAGTACACTTGAATGGATAACATTGTAAACGCTAACATTTGTGGAGTTGAACTATAGCTGGAATCACATTCGAGTTCAGTGCAGAGAAGGAGATATGAAGATGAACAAGTTGTTATACGGAGTAGCCTACTACGATGAATATATGCCCTATGAAAGATTGGACAAGGATATTCAGATGATGAAGGATGCGGGGATTAATGTTGTGCGTATCGCCGAATCGACCTGGAGTACGCATGAGCCGCAAAATGGCGTATTTGATTTTTCCTCCGTGGATCGTGTACTGGATGCCATGCATGATGCGGGAATTCAGGTTATCGTTGGCACACCAACGTATGCTGTTCCCACCTGGATGGTCAAGGAACATCCGGATGTTTTGGCAACTACCGTACAGGGACCAGGGAAATACGGTGCACGCCAGATTATGGATATTACACATCCAACCTATCTGTTTTATGCTGAACGCATTATCCGCAGGCTCATCTCCCGGGTTAGCACACATCCCGCTGTAATTGGCTATCAGACCGATAATGAAACGAAGCATTACAATACAGCCGGAGATAATGTACAACTGCAATTCGTCAAATATATGCGGAACAAGTTCAGCTCACTGGATGAGCTAAACAAGGAATTTGGTCTCGATTATTGGAGCAACCGCATCAATAGCTGGGAGGACTTCCCTTCGGTTGTGGGGACGATCAATGGCAGCCTCGGCGCCGAATTTGCCAAATTTCAGCGGCTGCTCGTAACAAACTTTCTCGCGTGGCAAGTCGGGATCGTGAACGAATACAAACAGGCTGGCCAGTTTGTCACCCAGAACTTTGACTTTGATTGGCGCGGATATTCGTACGGCATTCAGGGAGATGTGGATCATTTTGCCGCATCCAAACCTTTTGACATCACGAGTGTGGATATCTACCATCCTTCCCAGGATGATCTGACAGGCATTGAGATTTCATTCGGCGGTGACGTGGCGCGTTCAACTAAGCAATCGAACTATCTCGTACTGGAGACTGAAGCGCAGGCATTCTGGCACTGGGTTCCCTATCCGGGACAGCTCCGTTTGCAGGCGTTCAGCCATCTGGCTTCCGGAGCGAACATGGTCGCTTACTGGCACTGGCATTCGTTACACAACTCATTCGAAACCTACTGGAAAGGCCTGCTGAGTCACGATTTTGAACCGAACCCGGTTTATGATGAGGCCAAAACGATTGGGAGCGATTTTGCCAGACTAAGCCCGCAGCTCGTTAATTTGAAAAAAACGAATCGAGTTGCCGTATTGTTCAGCAATGAGGCCCTGACGTCAATCAAGTGGTTTGGATTTAATTTTACCAGTGACAAAAACTACAACGACGTGGTGCGCTGGATGTATGACGAATTGTACAAGATGAACATTGGCTGTGATCTGATCGATCCGTCAGTTGAAAGTTATAAAGGCTATGATGTCATTGTTGTACCGGCATTGTATGCAGCTTCGGATGCACTGCTGGAGAGGTTGAACCAATTTGCCCGGGACGGCGGGCATGTGGTGTATTCCTTCAAAAGCGGATTCGCCAATGAACATATCAAGGTACGCTCTACCCGCCAACCAGGGATTATTAGCGAAGCTTGTGGCATCAGTTACAATCTTTTCGTAGAACCGAAAAAGGTTAGCCTCCGTGATGATCCATTCCAGGTTGGGGAGGAACAGAACCAGGTTCATACCTGGATGGAACTGATTACACCGACCACAGCAGAGGTGCTCGCCTGGTATGAACATCCTCATTGGGGCAAATATGCAGCGATCACCGAGAATGTCTATGGCAAAGGCAAGGTAACCTATGTGGGCTGCTATACCAGTTCAGCCGTGATCCGCAAGGTGCTGGAGCGTGTTATGAAAGAAGCCGGAATATGGGGAGCCGACCAGGAACTTGCCTTCCCACTCATCGTGAAGACAGGTATGAATGATCAGGGGAATACGATTCGCTACTACTTCAACTACTCCGATCAGGCGGTAACATTCGTGAACCCGCATGGAAAAGGGATGGAGCTTCTGTCCGGGGCAGTGGTGGCCGGAGAACAGAGCATCGAACTGGAACCGTGGGGAATACGAATCATTGAGCAATAATGGGAAATCATAAATGAATTGACAACCCTTACTCCAATGATATAAAAAGGATACCAAGATCAAAGCGCCCTTGCAGCTTATGCCAGGGCGTTTGTCTTATTTAAAGCCTGGGAGTGGATGCGCCATGTTTACCGACTTCTACCGGAAGCTTACAGATCCGTTCAAACGCAGCATTCGCAATAAGCTGATTCTGACGATGACCTTGTTGGCGGTTCTGCCGGTCATTGCCATGACCGCGATGGCAGCTGAGAATGCCCGATCTTCCATGGAGGAGGAAATTATGCAAACCAATCGGGCCAACATGAACTGGGCCTCGGTGTATTTGGGAGAACAGTTTGCCCGGATGAACAATATTATCTATTCCATTCAGATCAGTGATGAGCTTCATCAGTATTTGGCGCTGAACATGGAAGCACCGGCTGCCAGCCGGTTTGATGAACAGAAGGCCGTATTCAACATGCTGAATAGCGTATATTATTCAGCTGGCAATTACGTATTTGGTGTCGAGCTTTACCTGAAGGAATTGGACACGCTGTTCACATTCAATTCGATGGAAAGCCGGATCCGAACGGTCAACGATGTTCCGGCTGGCTATCATGAACTTTTCGATCAGCATAAGGACTTCACCATTATCAATGATTCTAACGATTCGGAGAAATTCCATATGACCCGCAGTATGAATCGCTTTGAAGATCAGGCGCAGATTGGGGCGATCAGTCTGGAGATCAAGTGGGCCGAATTCGATCAGACGCTGGAGCTACTGGACAGCCGGGGCGAGTACTCGGCTTACATTGCTGATGGGACGGGCCATCCTGTCTATCAGCCGAACAAGGAGATACAACCATCGGCAGAAGCGTTGGAGAAGCTTGCACAGACGAATAATAACTCCGGTTTCATTCGGACTGCGAAGGAATATGTATTCTACCATTCGATAGATCCGTCCGGGTTGCGTCTAATCAAAGTTGTCCCTGACCATGTCATTAATGAAAGTGCGCTGGCAACAATGAAGTATGGACTTGTGGTTGGCGGATTGGCTACGCTGATTTCCATAGGATTGGCAGCATTCCTTGCATGGCAAACGTCGAAGCCCATCGTGAGACTGGCCAATTCCATGAAGGGCATCCAGCTGATCAAGGATAAGGAATTGGTGCGCAGTGGACGGGTCGATGAGATTGGCTTGCTTGAGAAAAATCTGCACGGGATGGCAAGCCGGATCAGAGAGCATATCCGTGAAAATTACCATATGAATCTAGAAAAACGTACAGCAGAGCTCAAGGCTCTGCAATCACAGATTCACCCGCATTTTCTGCAAAATACGCTGCAGATGATTGGTGGCATGGTGTACTCCCAAAAACCCGCGGACAGTTATCGGGTTATTCGTGCCCTCAGCGAAATGTTCCGCTACATTATACGTGCACCAGATGGTCTGGTACCGCTGCAGGCTGAACTCGATCAGCTTGAACATTACATGTTGATCCAGAAGCAGCGTTTTGCCAGCAGGTTAGAATATACCTTGGACGTCGAAGAAGGCCTGGGGAATTGTTACATTCCCAAATTATCGTTGCAACCGATCGTGGAGAATGCATTTGTACATGGGCTGGAGAAGAAGCAGGGTGAGTGGAGGCTTGAAATCGAAGTTACCCGCGAGGACGAGCAAGTCATCATTTGCATTCGTGACAACGGAGTTGGCATGGATGCGGGCACGCTGGCAGAGATTCAATCGAGGTTGTCCCGGCTGTCAAGGCAAGGAGACAGGGTATGGAATTCAGGCACCAGCATCGGACTGATCAATGCAGCATCGCGAATCGTGATGCACTTTGGGCCTGCATACGGCATGAAGATGGAGAGTGGAGAAGGCCAGGGAACAAGGGTTACGGTTGTCATTCCCTGCGACACAGGAGGCGAAACTGGGTGAACAAGGAACATTACAGAGTGTTATTGGTGGACGATGAGCCGTGGAATCGGGATATACTGCGCAGTCTCGGCGAATGGGAGACGCTCGGCATGACTGTAGCAGGAGAGGCGGAGGATGGCGAAGAGGCCATTCGCTTGATTGAACAGCATCAGCCCCATATTATCATTACGGACATGCGAATGCCGGGTATAGATGGTGTGGAGTTGCTGCAGACATTAAGCGGGCAGTTTCCGCACATCAAGGTGGTTGTGGTCAGTGGATATGATGATTTCAATTATGCCAAACATGCGATTCGCCATCGTGCCACGGATTATCTGCTGAAGCCAGTGAATCCGGATGAATTGAATGCGGTTCTCGCCAAATGTAAAAGGGAATTGGAAAAGGCTGAATCGGGGCCGGAGTTCTGGGAACCTTACCCCGCCGCCTTTTCCGGAGAGTTTGCACTGTTCCAGCAGCAGGTACGCCTGCGTTTCAACGATCTCAATGTACAAGGGCTGCGTGAACTGTTCCAGCAGTTGGAGCACAGGTTGGAGATCAACCTAATTCACAGGCCCCAGCAGCTTGGACGGATAGCATATGAATTGCAGACACTAATGGGTGAGCTGTGTGTTTCCAATGGGCTGTGTGACCAGCCTTCTGCGGCCGTGCTGCCACCTTCTGTCTCACTGGCATCCATATCTTCGGCTGTGGACTGGGTATCTGCGCCGTATTACCAGGCTTTGGAGCAATTGATTGCCCAGCGCAAGTTCAAAAACAAGCTGAATCTGGATGAGGTGAAGCATCACATTGAGCACCATTGCATGGAGCTGATTACGCTGGAGCAGCTGGCTCAGATCTTTTTTGTCAGCAAGGAGTATTTGAGCAAGATGTTCAAGAAAGAATACGGCTTGACCGTGACGGACTACGTTGTACAGCTGCGCATGACCAGAGCCAGGGAATGGGTGCTGGACGAGCAGATTCCATTCAAGCATATTGCAGAGATGGCAGGCTATGAGGATGTATCTTATTTTTACCGGGTATTCAAGAAGCATTTCGGAATTTCGCCTGGGGAGATGAGGAAAGGAGAGGCTGGTCTGCAGAATCCAAGGCTGGATTAAGGTTTAAAATAATCCAATAAACGAGTCTAATTTTATCCAATGAAGCGCTTTCATTTCGTGAGATATAATGGGCCTATGAAAGACAAACCAGCCACACCGGGAGGTCATAAGAGATGAAAGTATGGAAAAGCGTAGCAAGTGCGGTACTGGTGAGTGTGTTGCTCGCAGGCTGCGGTTCTAATGCAGGTACGGATGGTTCGGCAGAAGGGTCTGCATCAGGCAGCACCGTGTCACTCAAGGTTTTCATAGCACAGCCGCGGCTGAAAGAACATTACGATAAATATATAGAACAGTTCAAAGCCAAGGAGAAAGCCGAGAAAAACATCGAGGTTAACGTACAACTGGAGATGCCGCCAGCGGATAATGCACCGCAGATTCTGAAGACAAGGCTGGCCTCCAATGATGCTCCGGATGTGTTCGCGCTTCATGCCGTGAACGAAATCCCGCCATTCAGCAAAGCGGGCTACCTGGAGGATCTGTCCGATCAGCCTTTTGTGGACAAATTACTCGATTCCGTTAAACCATCCGTTATGGATGCGGAAGGCAAAGTCGTGGCCGTCCCTATGGAAACGTTATCATGGGGTTACCTCTATAACAAGGATATTTTCGAGGAGCAGGGACTGGAGGTACCAACGACATTAACGGAAATGAAAGCAGTCGTGGAAAAACTCAAATCGGCGGGAATTACACCATTTGAACTGTCCTACAAGGAGGCTTGGATCCCGCAGCTCTTCCTGCCGCTTACCGTGGGTGCACTAACACAATCGGAGCACAAGGACTTCATCGATAAGATGAATCAGGATCAGGGATCATTTGCGGATATGAAAGCATTGTTCGATGTCTTCGATCTCGTGAATGCTAATGGTACGGATAAAGCACTGGAAGTAGGCGGAGACGATGGATCAGCAGCTTTTGCAACAAGCAAAGCAGCCATGTGGATTCAGGGGCCGTGGTTCGCGGAGACCATCCTGAAGTCCAATCCGGAAATAAACTTTGGCGTGGCTCCACTGCCGATCAATGATAAACCGGATGATACGAAAATCAACCTGAGCACCTCCACGTCACTGGCGGTATCCTCTTCAAGCAAAAACAAGGAAGTTGCACTCGACTTTGTAAACTATATTCTCGATGATAAGGACTCAAGTGCATTCTACGAAGCCCTGAAATTTAATCCGGTAGCGAAGATTCATGACTTCAAAAGCTTCCCATGGGTAGATGATGCATTGAAGTATGTCAATGAAGGCAAAGCCTATCAGGATCCTTCGATTCCTCAAGCCGTTAAGGACGAGTCAGGCAAAGCACTGCAAGGTTACTATTCCGGTCAACTGGATCAACAGCAGGTTATCGATGCGCTCGACAAGGCGTGGAAATCCTACAACAAAGTCAACAAGTAGGCAGATGAAACGGCTGGCAGAACGGTCTTCGTTCCCCCGTTTACACGAGTCTGCTTATAGTGAAGAGGGGGAGAACCTATGGCTACGAATGTATTCAAAAAGTATCTGTCACTGCTCGCGTTCACTGCGCCTGCCTTTGTCATCTATGCGATTTTCCTGCTGTACCCCACGTTTAGCGGCATGTTCTACAGTTTGACGGACTGGAACGGCTTGAATCAGGATTACAGCTTTATTGGACTTGGAAATTTTGTTGAATTGTTCAAGGAGGATCCCGACTTTCTGAATTCCCTTTGGTTCACACTCAAGTACGTGGTGTTTATGCTGATTCTGCAAAATGGGATTGCCTTGCTGCTCGCCGTGTTCATCGAGACACGGACGCGCAGCAAGGGGCTCTTCCGGACTCTGTTCTTCATGCCGAACATGATCAGTACAATCATCAGTGCCTTCATGTGGACGTTCATTTTCTCTCAAGTTCTGCCACAGCTGGCCGAGGAACTGGCCTTCACGTTTTTGGATCAGCAATGGCTAGGGGATCCGAAGTTTTCATTTTACTCGATCCTGACTGTATCACTCTGGAACGGTGTAGGGTACATGATGATTATCTATCTGGCTGCCCTGCAAGGCGTGCCGAAGAGCCTTAAGGAAGCGGCTGTTATTGACGGAGCCAACGCTTTTCAGGTGCTTCGCAATGTGGTGCTGCCGATGATCACCCACGCTGTTACCATCTGTTTCTTCCTGACGCTGAACGGTGCATTCAAGGTGTTTGAAGTGGTGTATGGTCTGACAGGTGGCGGTCCGGGCAGAGCCACGCAAGTCATCACTATGAATATTTATGAAGAAGCCTTCTCCAACAACTTCAGATACGGCTATGCCAGTGCCAAATCAGTTGTACTGTTTATTATCGTGCTCATCTTCACACTCATCCAGATTACCGTCATGAAGAAGAAAGAGGTGGAAGCATGAGGATGCAACGATTAAACAGCTACCTGATCCGACTGCTGCTCGTGCTGGGTTCCCTCGTGGCCATGCTGCCAATCTACATGGCTGTCGTAAACTCGTTCAAAACACAGGGTGAGATGTTCCAGTCGTTTATCGCACTGCCGACGACGCTTCATTGGGAGAATTACTCCGATGCGTTTAACAAAATCAATCTGCTGGGCAGCTCGATGAATTCAGCGATTGTATCCTTCCTGGGTATTGGCGGCATTGTGTTCTGCGCTTCGCTGGCCGGATACAAGCTGTCCCGTACTGCAGGAAGACTGAGCAACCTGATTTTCTTCCTGTTCGTGGCTTCGATGCTAGTGCCTTTTCATTCCATCATGATTCCGCTCACCCGGGTTGCCAAAGGAATGGCGGTACAGGGAAGCACATACGGACTCGCACTGATCTATATTGGGCTTGGTGTCAATATGGCGATCTTCCTCTATCACGGGTTTGTGAAGTCTATTCCGCGTGAATTGGAAGAATCAGCACAGATGGATGGTTGCAATGAGGTGCAGACCTTTTTCCAGATTATTTTTCCGCTGCTGCTGCCGATTACGGTTACGATCGCCATTCTGGACTTTCTGTGGATCTGGAATGACTTCTTACTCCCGCTGCTTATGCTGACTGATGTGAATCGCTATACGCTGATTCTCTCCACCAATATGCTGTTTGGCGAATATAACAAGGAATGGCCGCTGATTCTGTCATCCCTGGTGCTCACTGCCATTCCGGTTGTTGTGATCTATGCCTTCTTCCAAAAGTTCATTATGGAGGGCATTGCAGAAGGCGCAGTTAAGGGATAACAGGTGAAAAACCGCTTTGAGCTGAAGGATGTCCTCCTTCCAGTACAAGGCGGTTTATTTGTTGTTAACCCAACAGCTTTTTGGCTGCTTTGGCTAACAGCTGCATTCCACGCTCCATCTCTTTTTCCGAAGCATACGCATAGGACAGTCTGAGGTGGTCCGCATCGAGGCGGTCATACAGAAAACCAGGATGAATGAGCACGCCATCCTGGAGGCAGGTATGGAACAGCTGGCGGATCGAAAGGGGGCCGGTAGTGAACTTGAGCCAGATGTAAAAGCCTCCGGCTGGTTTGTTCCACTCTGCAATGCTGTTGAAGTAACGTTCCAGCAGATCCAGCATGAAGTCCCTCCGGCGGCGAAGCTCTGGCCGCAGACACTCCATGTGCCGTGTGTGATATCCCTCTGCAAACCAGAGTGTGGCCGCTTCCTGCGCCAGTGAACTGGTACCATAGTCCGTTTGCATCTTGATGTCTGCCAGGCGGCGAATAACCGGCTCAGGTCCTACCAGCCAGCCCAGACGTAGACCAGGGCTGACAGCCTTGGACAGTGTGCCCATGTGAAGCACACGTCCATCCGTGTCCCTCGCTTTTAACGATAGGGGCGGGGGCATGTCCAGCCACAGGTCCGTGTAGGCAGCATCCTCCAGAATGGACACACCTCCGGCACGGGCTGCAGACATCAACTCGTTTCGGCGAGTATCACTCATGACGGAACCCGTCGGATTGTGAAAACTCGGTATGGTGTAGAGCAGCGGCGAAGGATGTCCCTGATGAGTGCCACTCTCGATCAAATCTTCCAGACGCGGTATGTGTAATCCACCTGCATCCATGGGAACGCCATGCATTTTTAATCCGGCGGATTGAAAGGCATGAATGGAGTAGAGGTAGGAGGGCTTCTCCAGCAGGACAGCCGACCCTCGGGGAAGCAGGCCCACCGATATCAAATGCAGCGCCTGCAGCGAGCCCGAGACAATTAGAATGGCACTGGGAGACGCCTGAATGCCGCAAGTCAGCAAATAGTCAGACAAGGCCTCGCGCAGCTCCAGGCTGCCTTGAGGCTGAAGGTAGTTTAACGTACGGGCACGTTCCGAGAGGGAGCGCAGGATGTCATTGAAGGCCTCTTCCGGCATTAGTTCAGGCGCTAGCTCTCCGGTACCGAGCCGAATGATGCCAGGCTGGAACTCGGCGCGGTTAATGAGCTGTACTTCAGGAAGGTTGGGATAATACCAGCCTTCCTCAATGGCTTCATTCCAGTTGGGCGGCGTCCCGTGGGCAAGTGCATGCCAGCCGGAACCGGAGACATAGGTTCCTCCGCCGCGTCTGCCTTCAATCATGCCGGCAGCGATCAGGTTGTCCAGCGCAGCGACCAGTGTACTGCGGTTGACGCCCATGGACTGAGCCAGTACACGCTGGGAAGGCAGGCGGTAGCCCGCGGTCCACTCTCCGGTCGTTATTTTTTCACGGATATATATTTCAATCTGACGGAATAGAGGCAGGGGGATTGCAGGATCAGGTTTCCAGTCAATGCCCTGTCTTGGATCGGAATGCTTCATACGGAGCTAGCCTCCAGTGGGATAAGATGATTCAGGCATTTATTTGTATACCGAATTTGTACACCAACATTGTATACCGACAACTATATCATTTTGGTTGGTCTCCATGCCATCCAATTGGTTGGTCACACGGAAAGTCATCCCCGCTAATATAGAGACATATACAAGGGGGATGTACAATGAGTGTAATTATTCACGCCGTGGTACTGGCGTTTGGCCTGATCCTGCCACTTGGCGTGCAGAACGTGTTTATTTTTAACCAGGGGATGAGCCAGCGAAGTTTACTGCGTGCACTTCCGGCAGTAGTCACTGCTGGTATTAGCGATACCTTATTAATTGGAGCTGCGGTCGGAGGGGTGTCCCTCATTTTGCTGCAGTGGCCGCTGCTCTCCGGTGTGCTGTATGCAGGCGGCAGTGCATTTCTGCTGTATATGGCATGGAGCATATGGAAATCATCCGGAACCATGAGTGAGTCAGCATCCGCGCTCACTGCAGGACGTCAGATCGCCTTCGCCGCTTCCGTATCCCTGCTTAATCCGCATGCGCTGCTGGATACGGTAGCTGTCATTGGCACCAGCTCACTTCAGTATGAAAGGATGGACCGGATTGCTTTTGCTATCACGGCAGCGGCGGTTTCGTGGATATGGTTCCTTGGACTCGCAAGTGCTGGAAGGTGGATGGGAAGAACAGATACCACTGGCCGAATCAGTCTGGTCTTCAACCGGTTATCGGCAGTGGTGATGATCGTGATGGCCGCCATGATGATATGGAAACTGATTCATATGTAATGTTTCGGGAATTTATGCTCAGAAAAACCCCGCACGCTCTCGTGCGGGGTTCTTTGTGTTATAAGCTGAGCTGCAGCCAGTCGTAACATATGGTCATGCTGCTGTGTATCGTTATTCTGTCTTCAGAATCATGGATTGAATGAAGGACTTCAGTTCATCACTCACACTGTTCAACTGATCAATTACCTCGCTAAATTCCGTGACGAGTTCAGCCTGCTGGGTGCTGGACTGGGAGATGGACGCAATCTCCTGCTCCATCTGACGGATGGAATGTTGCACGTCCTTAAGGGAGCGTTCGATATTCACGGTAGCTTCCTTCGTTCCGGTGGACAGCTTGCGCACTTCGGAGGCCACTACACTGAATCCAGCGCCCGCTTCACCCGCTCGTGCCGCTTCAATAGCTGCGTTGAGGCCGAGTAAATTGGTTTGTTCAGAGACTTCCCGGATAAACGAGGCCACTTTATTGACTTCCGCTGCATTTTGAACGGCAACCTTGGTATTGTCCAGAATTTGTGAAGAGGAGGCAGTCAGCTCTTCGGATTGGGCCGCAACAGTTTGGACCATGTCCGTCAGCCTGCCGCTAATGCTGCTGATTAATTCGGTGAAATGTCCAAGCTGCTCTTCATTTTTGAGGGAGAAACCAATGGCCAGGGTACCCACAATGTTTCCCGCATCATCGCGCAGAGGCGTAGCTGTGGAATTAAGGGCTGTTCCGTAATGCTGTGCTTCAATATGATTGGCAGAAGTCTCACCATTAATCAGGGCACGGCGTAATGTCGGATCCTCAAGTGAAATGGGGTCACCTGCCTTAATGCCGAGGTCAAGATCCTCACTTGGTGCATAATACCAGAATTTCTCGGTATCGGTTACAGCAATCATTAGATTTTGTCCCTTAAGCATGGTTTTGAAATATGGACTTGCTGCGACCATGGCTTCAACAATGTTCATCCAGTCAGCTCCTAAGTGCGGTATATTTGTTTGATTTTCTTTGACTATACATCGTCCAGATCACAGAGATTATGAAGACCTAGAGGGAAATATATAAAATCCTCTTTTATTGTAACAATTTTAGTAGCAGTAAGGAAAAAGGAAGTTCTATTTTATAGTCATCCTCTTAGGATTCTATGAAAAAAAAGCCGCTAAGGATATCTCCTTCGCGACTTCAGAACAAGCTAGTATTGGCAGCACAACGTTGGTTGAGCTCACTTGCCATCCATAATTCCTTCATTCGTTCGTACCCATTATAGGGTTCAAAAGAAGACCTACCCGCCGATCTGGGACATGCGCCGTACGGTTGGGGTATGGCTTTGCATTTTTTGCTCAAGCGCCAGCGCCATCTCATGATTCTTCGGCTTTGTGCCGAGTGCCTTGAGGAAGAGGGCAGCCATCGCATCCGGATCATCAACATAGCGGCGAACATTGTACTCATCCGACCAGTACAGGCAGGCCTTAATGTGTCCGTCTGCCGTCAGGCGCAGCCGGTTGCAGTTATCACAGAAGTGATCGCTAACCGGGTGGATCAGTCCGAAGGTTCCCTGTGAACCAGCAATCTTCATGTTGCGGGAAGGACCATTCCCTGCTGGTCCGGATGTGCTCTCTACAGTCCAACCGGCTTCCGCACACACATCGGTGACGGTTTCCAGCGGGAGATACGATTTGCGCCATGAATCCGAAGCATGCCCGATTGGCATGTATTCGATAAAACGCACATGCAGCGGTTGATCGATCGTCATCGCAATGAAATCCTTGATTTCGTCATCATTGATGCCCTTCATCAGGACCACATTCAGCTTGATTGGCGCAAGTCCAGCAGCCGTTGCAGCTTCAATCCCCTTGAGCACTTTATTGACGTCTCCTCCGCGGGTAATCATGGAGAATCGGTCCGCATGAAGGGAATCGAGACTGATGTTAATCCGGTTTAACCCAGCGTCTTTCAGTGCCTGGGCCTGTTTGTCCAGCAGGAGCGCATTGGTCGTCAGCGCAATATCCTCAATCCCGTCGATCGCCGAGATCATGCCAACAAGTTTATGCAGATCCTTGCGTACCAGAGGTTCACCGCCAGTCAGGCGAACTTTGCGCATGCCCATCGGGGCGAGCACCTTGAGCACCTGGGTGATTTCCTCGTAGCTCATAATTTCATCATGCGGGGCGAACTCCATGCCTTCGGCTGGCATGCAGTACACACAACGCAAATTACAGCGGTCCGTAACGGAAATACGGATGTAGTCATGGATCCTGCCAAACGAATCCTGGAGCATATCCATGCAGACCACCCTTTCATTGATTCAGATTGGAAAGCTTCTATAAAATGAACGAGACGACAATGTCGAAATTCAAAAGAACAGTTGCATCAAATTTTAGCTATTTCTCCAATCCACGTCAACGATAACGTCAGGTGGCAGCAATTTTTTCGGGATGAGTCAGCTGGAATTGACCCACGATTTGCTGCAGAAATACAGTGATGGCTTCCACATTATGCGAAGACTGTTGAACATGCATCATGTCACTCAGCAGTGCCATCATCTCGGTCTCCACCTCTGCGGACGTGGAGCGGTTTTGTTGACTGATGGCAGCGATATTTTCCATAAGTCTAACGACTTGATCCACGACCTGTGTCCTCTGCGAATCTTCGGCTGACGCACTTTGCAGCAGTTGTGCAGCTGCTTGAACCAGTGTGCTTCCTTCAGCAAGCACCTGATCTCCCTCATGAATGGAGCGGGCAGCGGTATCGGCTGCGGTAGTGATATTGTTCAGAATCTGATGGATGTCCTCGGTAGAGGAACGGGACAGCTCAGCCAGCTTGCGAATCTCCCCGGCAACGACAGCGAAACCGCGGCCATGCTCACCGACACGTGCTGCTTCAATGGATGCATTCAGCGCAAGCAGGTTCGTTTGAGCCGATATCTCATCAATGGCTGCAAGTGCACGGTAAATGTCCTGCATGGTCTCCATAAAGGAAAGAATCGTACGGTTCGTATCCTTGACGGTCCCCGAGATCTGTGTCATTTTGCCGCCAATGCGCTCCACTTCCTGACGTGCGACCACAATCTGTTCTGTAGCCGAGGCTTCCAGCTGCTGCAGGGTAAGACGCATATGATCGGCAGCCAGCTTGGCTTGATCGAGATTCTCCAGCTGTTCACGTATGCCGTGGATCATGGACCCAATCTTATGATTTACACGTTCGGTCGTAACTTGGGTCGTTTTGGTGGAAGTGCGCATCTGATACTGGTTGTTCATTACATCCACGGTGGCAACCTGAACCTTGAGCATGATGCCTTCGAGCGAGTCAATCATGTTATTGATCCATTTTGCGAGTTCACCGGATTCATCCTGTGCAAAAGTGGATGGTTCCAACCGCTGGGTCAGATCGCCCTGACCTTCCGCGTTGATCCGAATAAATCGGCTGATGCGCCGCAAGTCCTCGTGCACACGTTGATTGTGTCTCCGTTGCAGCTGATCTGCAGTGACCAAACCCAGAATGATATTAAATGCCGCCAGAGCTGCTGCACTCCAAGCACTTCCTGATAAGGCATATACGAGGGCAGCTCCCCCAATGCCAGACAAACCGATAAACAGGCTGTGCAGCTTGAACTGACGCCAGCCGATACTGCGTACCCGGTATACTTCCTCCAGATCACCTTCGCACATCATGCCCCATCGATCGGGACAGTGGGGAAGCTGGAAGGTGATGCCTTTGCCGATAACAGAAATGTGACGGTAATCGGAATAGCCCGGATAGGCTGCAAACAGATTCGACCCGTTACGAATGGTATTAGCAACGCCAGGATGCAGCTCCCCAGTGGAAGGGTCGGTGAACATCAACTCCAGTTCGGTATGCTCTTTGACGGATACAATCCCCCAATTGGTTGTGACACCATCCTTGAGATTTTCGCCATGTGTAAATGTATGATCCTCAAATCGGCTGCGAGACAGAGCTGTTCCTGGCTGCAGATGCGGACGCAGTTTCGACTCGGCCATGAAGAGATAATTGTCTCCCGAATCGGGATAGACATGTCCAGACTCCCGTTGGATCAAGTCCCCGAGTACATCATTGGGGATTCGGCAGCACAGTGAACCGATGTAGCGTCCTCCCTGTATCATGGGTTCAATGAACATGAGCGTGACATCATCGTGAAAAGAGGAGGAGCGAGGCCCGATCTCCAAGGTCACTGGGTCCGAATAGGGTCCATAGAGACATCTTTTCCCGGTCGCATCTGCTCTGGCATATTTCAAGCCAGGTCCAATGGAAGCTTCGTTATCTTCATAGATCTGCCCAATATGTTTTTTATATGTAGAAAATACAACCTGATTCTGTTCGTCCAACATAAAAATCTCTGTGCTATCTGCTGCCCGGATGTACGCTGCTTTGAAGCATGCATCCCATTTGCTGCTATTTTGTACGATATGTGCTGTGTCCAGAAGTCCTGCTGACTGGATCTGGTGCACGAATTGATCCATATGACGCCACTGTTCATCTGCCCAATCCAGTAGAAGCTGCCGCCTAGTTTCGGCAATTCCCTCAAAAATCTGCTCCACATCATTCTTGATATGTGCGTTCAACCGATACGACCGCCATAACGGCCACCCTTTTCTCCAGCCAAGCCAATCAAACATACAGACCACCCCGATCTTTGAAGTTGAAAGCTTAATTGCACAGCCCTTTCCTGATAAAACGATATGGATTCTGTCATTTCCAAAAGAAGTGGTATTCCTATCTTTTCCATATAAAACGTTATACAAGAAAAACGACAAGAATACGAGGGTATATGTCAAATTTTCCGAATATTTATTCAATAAATACAAAGAAACATGCGCTTTTTAAGGAGGACTAGTATGCGAAGGACCTATATTATAGGTCTTAATGTACTGGAATCCGTACCCAGTTCTATACGTATGCTCGAATAAGCCATTCATAAAGAACATTGAAATAAAGGCTATATATGCATATCGAATAACATGGTGTCAGATAAACCATCCATGGGCTGACATCGTTCTGAATGAGAATTTGTCTCATTTTACACTGTGTAACATGAACAGGCCCATACTCAAAACAGTCTGTATAATGTAATCTCCGCCCAATGATTTATAGTATTACCTAACCAGAAAAACCTGTTACGTTCGTGAACGCAAACCTTCCATTCGGCCTTGGTGTGAAATGAAACCTAACTTCCCCGCGAAAAGGAGAATGCCCATGTCATCCATGAACGTCCCCGAAAATCGCCACATTGAAATTGATCATGTATCTGTCGTTTTTGGTACTGGAACCAAACAGGTCACCGCACTGTCTGATGTGACGTTCCACATCCAGTCCAATGAATTCGTCTCGCTGCTTGGTCCCTCAGGCTGCGGCAAGTCGACATTGCTCAGAATCATAGCCGATCTGCTGCAGCCGACTTCAGGCAGCGTCCGCATTGCAGGCTCAGAACCTGAAAAGGCGCGTCTGCAGCGACAATTCGGGATCGTATTCCAGACGCCAGCCCTGTTTGACTGGCGCACGGTACGTCACAATGTAGAGCTGCCGCTGGAGATCCTGGGCACAAGCAAAAAAGAATGCCGTCGCATCAGCAGTGAGCTGCTTGAGATGGTGGGGCTCACCCGATTTGCTGACCACTATCCTTGGCAGCTCAGTGGAGGCATGCAGCAGCGGGTATCCATTGCCCGTGCGCTCTCGCTGGATCCGCCGCTGCTGCTGATGGATGAGCCGTTCTCCGCGCTGGATGAATTCACGAAAGAGAAGCTTCAACTGGAACTGCTTGAGATCAAGCGGTCCACGGGCAAAACCTTCCTCTTTGTCACGCACAGTATCCCCGAAGCCGTATTTCTGTCAGATCGCATTATTGTCCTCTCGGCACATCCCGGGCAAGTACATTCCATTCACTCTGTGGCGCTGCCTTCGGATCGAACCAATGACCTGAGAGAGACCGAGGACTTCTACCACATGCTGACCACCATTCGCAATTGTTTTCATGAGGAGCGTGATCCGGGCCATGTCCCTGAGCTCACTTAAACTGGATTACCGTTCCTGGATCGTGATATGGATTCTATCGCTATTGCTGCTGTGGGAAGGCATAGCTTGGATTCTCCACATGTGGATGTCGCCACAGCAGGCTGCATCCCGTCTGCCATATCTTCATGACGTTCTTGCCGCACTGGTTCGCTACTCCGGCACTCTCGCTGAGCAGGGGGCAGTGACGTTCGGCAATGCAGCAATTGGATTCGCAGGGGGAGCAATGCTGGGTCTAATGCTGGCACTTCTTATGAGTGCGGCCGTCTGGCTGGAACGTACATTATCTCCCTATGTTATCTCCTCACAGATGATCCCAATTATCGGTCTCGCACCGATCGTGTACGGCATTATTCATCATGCCGAGTGGGCCAGGATCGTCATGGCGGCTTATGTTACATTCTTCCCCATTGTCATTCACACGTTAAAAGGGTTAAAAAGTGCCGCACCGGAGCATCTGGAGCTGATGCGTTCCTGCGGAGCCTCGCTGCCGGCCAGATATATCAAATGCCTGCTGCCTTCAGCCCTACCAGGACTGTTCTCCGGCATGAAAATCGCTGCCCCGCTAGCTGTTACTTCTTCCATCGTCGTTGAACTGATGGGTGCACCCGATGGACTCGGTGTCCTGATGGTCAGTTCCTTGTATTATGGCAGTGCTCAAGCCGGCATGTTCTGGGCTACGATCATGCTTAGCATCGGTATTGGCCTAATTTCGTATCTGGTCATCAGCCTGGCCGAGCGTTGGTTAACGCCTTGGCAGCCCGAATTTAGAGCCAAGGGAGGGAACACGGTATGAGGGAAGGGGTAATGGTGAAGCGCAGCCGGGATGAGAACGGAACGGCTGCTGTATCCGGCTCTGCAGCTTTGCCCGGTTCAGCTATGGCTGCTTCTGTCCCCGGCTCGGAGATTCAGGGGCAGCAGGGACAAGCAGAACAGGAACGGCCAGTAGGTAATGCGCCGAGTAAACGGGTCATTCTACATTTGCTCCCCTGGCTGGCGGGCCTATGTTTTCTCGCCTTGTGGCAGCTCCGGTTGTTTCATCAATTATTTTCACTGGAAAGTTACCAGCTTCCTGTACCTTCAGCCATTGCAGCTTCCATCCGGGATAATGCGGAAATGCTCTTTCGATATGCTCTATATAGTGGAACGGAAATGCTGGGAGGTTTCTTGCTCGGTTCTCTTCTGGGGGCGGTCGCAGCCGCAGGTGCCTCGTTCTTCCCCATCAGCGGCAAGGCAGGGATTGCAGTGATGTCGGCTCTTAACGCAGTACCAATTGTTGCACTGGCGCCCATCATGAACAACTGGTTTGGGGACGGCATCTGGTCACGGATTGCCGTAGTGGCCGTCATTACGATGGCAGCCATGGCAGTCAGTCTGTTCAAAGGGCTCACTTCCATACAGCCGCAGTACGGTGAACTGCTGGACGGACTGGCTGCAAGCCGTATGCAGGTGTTCTTGAAGTTGCGTTTGCCACACGCCATGCCGTCCCTCTTTGCCGGACTGAAGATCAACATGTCCACCAGTATTATCGGTGCCATTGTGGGCGAGTTTTTTATCGCTTCCCAAGGTCTTGGATATCTGCTGTCGGATCAGATTCGGCTCGCCAACATGCCGCTTGCCTGGTCTTGTATCGTCATTGCCGCCGCTCTCGGCATCGTGCTCTATGAAGCCGTTGTACTGGCGGAGAAGCGGCTCATTCCATGGAACCGTGTGCGCACTAACGCATAACCCTCACCATCGTGCGGGAACACCACAGATCCGCTGCAGTACCTGATTGAATTCTTATATAAACAGGGGGTTGTTTGTATATGTACAAAACGTTGAAATCGGGTTTGATGGTCGTTGTGCTGATGCTGGCGGTTGCCTTGCTGGCAGCATGTTCCGCGAAGACGGAGCCGTCTGCTGACCCTGCTGCTGCAAGTTCAGGAGGAGACGCAGAGCAGTCCTTAACGAAAGTGAAAATTCAGCTTAAATGGGTTCCGCAGGCCCAGTTTGCCGGAATTTATGCCGCGAAGGAGCAAGGTTTTTTTGAAGATGAAGGCATTGATGCAGAGATTATTCCGGGTGGCCCGGATATCGTTATTGAACAGCAGGTGGTCAACGGTGCAGCCGATGTCGGCATCACGGGGGTTGACAGTCTGCTGGTGAGCCGTGACAACGGTCTGCCGCTGGTCTCCCTTGCCCAGATTTCACAGAAGAGCAGCTACCGCCTGATCGCAAAGAAGTCGGCAGGAATTACGGATCCTGCCCAGATGAAAGGCAAAAAGGTAAGCACATGGTTCGGCAGCCAGCAGTTCCAGGTCCTCGCTTTTATGGAGAAGAACGGACTTGATCCGAAGAAGGATATTGAGCTGGTGAAGCAGGGGTTTACGATGGATCAGTTTTTCAATGACCAGGTGGATGTCGCGACAGCAACCATATATAACGAATATCACGTCGTGCTGGAGAGCGGCGTACAGGAGTCCGATCTGGATGTGTTCAACATTGAGGACGCTGGCGTAGGCATGCTGGAAGATACATTGATCGCGAAGAAGGACTGGGTCGATGGCAACCGCGATCTTGCCGTTAAAGTCACCCGTGCCATTCTGAAAGGCTGGAACTATGCCATCGACAACCAGGAGGAAACCGTGGATATCGTCATGAGCAACGTGACCGACGGCAGTACGACCCGTGAACATCAGGTTACGATGCTGGAGGAGATTGCGAAGCTGATTCGTCCGGAAGGATTTACGGAGCAGCAGGTGGGCAGTTTTGTGGATGAATCGTTTGCCCGTACAGCAGATATTGCACTGAATTATGGATTGATCAAGAAGGCAGCCAATCTGGATGAAGCGCTGGAGAAGAGCATTTACGAAGAAGCGGTGAAATAAGGCAGTCGAAGGAGGATGGCGAATGAGCTCCGTGGATCAGCAACCTCAGCCGCTTAGCGGTACCAAGGAAGAATGGCTGGAGAAAGACCGCAAATATGTGTGGCATCACATCTCGCCTCATAATGATCATCCAATGATTGCGGTCAGCGGGGAAGGCAGCTGGATCACGGATCAGGATGGAACGCGGTATCTGGATGCCATGTCCGGGTTATGGTGCGTGAATGTGGGGCATGGACGGGAGGAGATTGCGAAGAGCGCATATGAGCAGATGAAATCACTCGCTTATGTGCCGATGACCCAGAGCCACGAGCCGGCGATTTTGCTGGCAGAGAAGCTGAACGAATGGCTGGAGGGGGACTATCGAATCTTTTTCTCCAATTCCGGATCGGATGCCAATGAGGTGGCGTTCAAAATAGCCCGTCAGTTTCATCACCAGAATGGTGAGCCAACGAGGCACAAGTTCATCTCCCGTCACCGGGCTTATCATGGGAACTCCATGGGCGCACTCGGTGCCACCGGGCAAGCTGCCCGCAAGATCAAGTATGAGCCGCTGGGTGTGGGCTTCTCCCATGTCCCACCCCCGTATTGCTACCGCTGTCCGTTTGGACGGAACAAGGAGGGGTGCGGACTCGAATGTGCAACCATCTATGAAGAGGTCATCCGCTGGGAAGGCCCAGAGACCGTGGCCGCAGTGATCATGGAACCGGTGATTACGGGGGGCGGCATGATTGTCCCACCTTCGGACTACATGCGTACAGTGAAGGAAATCTGTGAGCGTTATGGTGTACTGCTGATCGTGGATGAAGTGATCTGCGGGTTCGGTCGTTCGGGACAGAAGTTCGGACACCAGAATTACGGGGTGCAGCCGGATATAGTCACCATGGCCAAGGGGATGACCAGCGCGTACTCTCCATTATCGGCTACAGCCGTGCGAGCGGATCTGTATGATACGTTCCGGGAACCCGGACCGGATGCTCACTTTCGCCATGTGAACACCTTCGGCGGCAATCCGGTCTCCTGCCGGGTAGCACTGGCCAACATCGAAATTCTGGAGCGTGAAAATCTGGTGGAGCGTGCCGATGAACTGGGGCGAGTCCTTCGTGAGAAGCTGGAGCCGCTGCAGGAGCTGCCTGCGGTCGGAGATGTTCGAATGTTTGGCTTCGCCTGCGGCATCGAGCTTATAGAAGCGGATGGCTCCCCAGCTGATGCTGGGAAGGTAGCACACGTGCTGGCCAGCTGTAAGAGGGACGGCATTCTTATTGGTAAGAACGGGGACACGGTACCCGGTTTCGCCAACATTTTGACGATATCACCGCCCTTTGTCACCACGGAGGAAGAGCTGGAGCTGATCGCGGAAAGTTTGCTTAAGGCACTGCGGAGTGTGGAGGCAGGATAGTGGATGGATAGAGAATTCCAGGAACGACTCTTGTATGACTCGTGTGAATAATAAACCATGTGGAGGCGAGGGAAGATGCAGACCACAACCGGAATAGGCATTAACCATCTTCGGTTGAATGAACGAATTGAACAATTGTCCCGTATTGGACGAATCGGTGAGACGGGCGTTTGCCGACTGGCCCTCACCCCTGAAGATATGGAAGGCATTATCCAGGTGCGTCTCTGGATGGAAGAAGCTGGACTGGTGACCCGTCTGGATCCATTCGGGAATCTGATTGGCCGCATGGAAGGTGCTGATCCTGCGCAGCCCATTTTGATGATCGGCTCGCATATTGATTCACAGCCTTATGGCGGTCGGTATGATGGTGCCATTGGTGTCCTGGGTGCCCTGGAAGCTGTGCAGTGCCTGATGGAGAGTGGCATCCAGCCTGCCATGCCGATAGAGGTCGTTGCCTTTTGCGATGAAGAGGGCTCACGTTTCAACAAAGGTCTGTTCGGCTCCCGGGGAATGACCGGGCAGTTGGAAGAGGGAGAACTGGAGCGGCAGGACAGGAATGGGGTGACTCGCCGGGAGGCGCTGGAATCCTTCGGATACTGGGTAGAGAAATTCGCTGAAGGAGTCTATGCACCTGGTTCCATCGGCAGCTATCTGGAGCTGCACATCGAACAGGGCCCTGTGCTGGAATCGCTGGATGCCCCGGTGGGACTGGTCACGGGCATCTCCGGTCCATTATGGCTCACGATTACGATCAAGGGCATGGCAGGGCATGCCGGTTCGGTACCGATGGCCATGCGTCATGATGCGCTCGTAGGCAGTGCCAGAGTCATTGCAGCGTTTGACGACATGGTTAGAGCAGATCCGGCTGCACCCACGGTTGGTACTGTGGGCAGTCTGAGGGTATTCCCCGACTCGCGCAACATTATCCCTGAGGAAGTCAGCTTCACCTTGGACTTGCGCGATATGGAGATGGAACGCCGCAACCAGCTTGAAGCCCGGCTGATGAATGTGCTTGCTGAAGTATGCGGTCAGCATAGGCTTACCTATTCCGTGGCTGAAGATACCAATAGTGAACCGCGCTACTGTGCGGAACGAATCAAGGCAGCCATTCGCTCATCTGCAGAGGAGATGGACTTGTCCTTGCCGGAGCTTATGAGTGGTCCATTCCATGATGCACTGGCGCTATCTTATGTGTGCGATTATGGCATGATTTTTGTCCGCAGCAAGGATGGGATCAGCCATCATCCGAGTGAGTATTCCTCCCCGGAGGACATTGCGCTGGGAACGGAGGTATTATACCGCACGATTCGGCAGATATGCAGGGTGCTGCCTGCTGACGATGAATCCGAGGGCTGATTCACCTTTTCTGATATGAAAAAGGAACCGATGGACGATCGGATTCATCTTTAATACATCCTAATCTGGGTAGAAGGAGGCGTTACTGGCGTATGGGGAAAATCAATATAGGCCTGATTCAGGCTTCGCATGAAGTGGAAGGATCGGCACCGGTTGAAGATCACAAGGAGGCTGCCATTCAGAAGCATATCACCCTGGTCCGTGAGGCTGCAGCACGAGGAGCACAGATTATCGGACTGCAGGAGGTCTTCTATGGACCCTACTTTTGCACCGAACAAAATCCCAAATGGTACGCATCTGCCGAACCGGTGCCGGAGGGACCGACAACCAGGCGATTTCAGGCGCTTGCGAAGGAACTTGGCGTTGTGATCATTTTGCCTGTGTACGAGGTAGAAGGCATTGCATCATATTACAATACGGCTGCCGTGATTGATGCCGATGGCTCCTATCTTGGCAAATATCGCAAGCACCATATCCCGCATGTAGAAGCAGGCGAGGGCACGAACGGCTTCTGGGAAAAATATTATTTCAGGCCCGGGAATCTCGGATATCCGGTATTTGATACGGTTTACGCCAGAGTAGGCGTGTACATCTGCTACGATCGGCACTTTCCGGAAGGAGCGCGCCTGCTCGGACTCGCCGGAGCGGAGATTGTGTTCAATCCGTCAGCCACGGTGGCGGGTACATCGGAATATCTGTGGAAATTGGAACAGCCTGCCCACGCCGTTGCCAACGGCTATTACGTGGCTGCCATTAACCGGGTAGGCGTGGAGGCGCCTTGGAACATGGGTGAATTTTATGGTCAGTCGTATCTGGTGGACCCGCGCGGACGAATGGTCGCCATGGGCAGCAGGGATCAGGATGAGATTGTCATCGGCGAGATGGATACCGAAATCATCCGTGAAGTGCGCAATGTGTGGCAATTTTACCGGGATCGGCGCCCTGAGACGTATGAGCATCTGGTTAACCTGTAACTGGCATTTGAAAGGTTGTATTCAAAAAGAAGAACCCGGACCCTAATTCAATCCCTAGGAGGTGCATGTTCATGATAAACAGCACGGGAGCAGCGTTATCCGATTATGGATGGGAGAGCCGTTTTGCCGAGATGAAACCCGCCATGACAGGCAAGGAAGCGATGGAGGAATCCAATCGCTGTCTGTACTGTTACGATGCACCTTGCATCAAGGCGTGCCCAACGGACATCAATATCCCTTCGTTTATCCGGAAAATCTCGACAGGTCATCTGAAAGGCTCGGCCCGAACCATTATGGATGCCAATCCGGTAGGAGCCAGCTGTGCAAGAGTCTGTCCAACCGAGGAATTGTGCGAAGGCGCCTGTGTATTGAACGAATCGTCGAAGCCCATTCGCATCGGTGATCTGCAGCGATATGCCACGGACTGGGCACGGGCAGCCAACGAACCTTTGTTTCAGGCAGCCCCCTCCAATGGCCGTTCCATCGCAGTTGTTGGCGCCGGGCCTGCCGGCTTGTCCGCAGCCAGAGAGCTTGGCCGTGCAGGGTATGAGGTGACGATCTATGAAGCGAAGCCTAAGGGTGGTGGATTAAATACGTACGGGATCGTCTCCTTTCGTTTACCTTTGGAAGTGTCCCTGTGGGAAGTGGAGCAGGTTGAAGCGCTGGGAGTACACATCCGGTACGGTGTACGCATAGGCGTGGATCTGTCTCCTGAACAACTGCTGGAACAGCATGAAGCTGTCATTCTGGCTTGTGGTATGGGTTCCGTTCCGATGCTTGGGATCGAAGGAGAGAGCTTGGAAGGGGTGTACGATGCCATTGAACTGGTGGAATCCACGAAACAGGGCGTACCGCCTGCGCTGAAGGGTCTGAGAGTAGCCGTCATAGGTGCGGGCAACACGGCAGTGGATGCAGCCACCTGCTCGGTACGTCTGGGAGCAGAACGTGTACAGATGCTTTACCGGCGCGGAGAGGGTCAGATGACGGCCTATGCGTTTGAATATGCGTTTGCGAAGCAGGAAGGTATAGAGTTCCGCTGGTTTACGATGCCGAAGCGTATTATTGGCGATGAGAATGGGCGAGTCCGGGCTGTGGAGTGTGTGAAAATGGAGCTGGTCACGCCGCCAGGAGGCGGGCGTGCATTACCCGTACCCCAAGAAGGAACGGAGTTCATGATTAAATGTGACACCGTCGTCCGGGCAATCGGACAGAACCGGCTGTTGCCTCTCATTGAAGCTTTCGGTCTGCGTCATCACTGGGGCGTTGTCGAGGTGGAGCAGCAGACCTACCGAACGTCTCATCCGCAGATCTATGCGGCAGGGGATGTGGTTTTCGGCCAGGGGCAAGGCGAAGCCATGGTTGTCTCAGCAGCACAGCAGGGCAAGCTGGCCGCAGCAGCACTGATGAAGGCACTGCCTGGACAGGTGGAGGAGACAGCTTGAGATGAGCTTGTGCTTCGTATGCTGTTCAGACTACGAAGCCACCGAGTGCAGAGCAAGACCATATATGCAAACAACACCAAGGAGGGATCGTTATGGCTGACTTATCGATAAATCTGGCAGGTATTCGATCACCCAATCCATTTTGGCTGGCATCCGCGCCACCGACCAATACAGGATATCAGGTGCAGCGCGCCTTCGAGGCAGGCTGGGGAGGTGCGGTGTGGAAGACGCTGGGTGAACCGATCATTAACACGTCATCCCGTTTTGCCGCTGTACATTTCGGCGGACAGCGGGTAGCGGGCTTCAACAATATTGAGCTGATCTCCGATCGTCCACTGGAGGTCAATCTGCGAGAGATTGCTGAAACAAAGAAACGTTTCCCGGATCGCGCGGTCATTGCATCATTGATGGTAGAACCGAAGCGGGAGAAGTGGCATGAAATTGTCAAAAAGGTAGAAGCCGTTGGGGTAGACGGACTGGAGCTGAATTTTGGCTGCCCTCACGGCATGGCAGAACGGGGGATGGGGGCGGCTTCCGGTCAGCAGCCGGATCTGGTTGAGCTGCAGACGATGTGGGTGAAGGAAGTCGCGACGACCCCCGTGATCGTGAAGCTGACACCGAATATTACGGATATTACGGCAACGGCCCGGGCCGCAGTGCGCGGCGGTGCGGATGCCATTTCTCTTATCAACACCATTAACTCTCTGGCGGGGGTGGATCTGGATTCGTGGAATACCGTGCCCCATGTAGGCGGCAAAGGGGCCCATGGCGGCTATTGCGGACCAGCGGTGAAGCCTATTGCCCTCAACATGGTGGCCGAATGTGCCCGCCATCCGGAAGTGGGCGTGCCCATTTCGGGAATTGGCGGCATATCCGATTGGCGGGATACGGCCGAGTTTTTGCTCATGGGAGCGACAGGCGTGCAAGTGTGCACGGCAGCGATGCATCATGGTTTTCGCATCGTGGAGGATATGATCGATGGGCTGAATGATTATTTGGATGAGAAGGGCCTGAGCAGTGTAGCGGAACTTGTGGGCCAGACAGTCCCCCGATACTCGGACTGGGGTGATCTGGATCTCAACTACAAAGTGGTCGCCCGCATCAACCGTGATGTCTGTATTAACTGCAACAAGTGCCATATCGCTTGTGAGGACACATCGCATCAGTGTATTGATATGCTGACCGATCCTTCCGGCGCCTATCTGGAAGTAGTCGAGGAAGATTGTGTGGGATGTAACCTATGCTCGATTGTGTGTCCGGTGGACGGGGCTATTGAAATGGTCGAGGTAGCACCTGAACAGACTCCATTAACCTGGAATGAACGTCAATCTGCAATTGCTGTGCTGCAATCGATTAGAGATCAATCAACCAAGGAGGCGATATCATGAGTGGGCGCAAACTGATTCGGAATGGCGTGTTGGTCACGGCAGCGGACACATTTGAAGCAGATATACTCATCGAGAACGGGAAAATCACGCAGATTGGCATGGGCATGGTGGCGGATGACCGAACGGAGATCGTGGATGCCTCCGGCTGTTACGTCATTCCCGGCGGTATTGATCCGCATACACATCTGGATATGCCTTTTGGCGGGACAGTAACCGCGGATGATTTTGCAACGGGAACCGCAGCTGCAGCGTTTGGTGGAACAACGACAATCCTTGATTTCTGTCTGACTCAGAAAGGCAAACCGCTTACCGAATCCCTGAAGGAATGGCATGCGAAGGCCAAGGGGAAGGCTGCCATCGACTATGGATTTCATCTGATGATCGGAGAGATGAATGACCAGGTATTGGAGGAACTGCCGCAGGTCATTGAGGAAGAAGGGGTGTCTTCCTTCAAAGTGTTCATGGCCTATAAAAACCAGTTCCAGGCGGATGATGGCATCCTCTATCAGACGCTGCAAAAGGCCAAGGAGTACGGTGCACTGGTCATGGTGCATGCTGAGAACGGCGATGTCATCGATCTGCTTGTGCGACAGGCGCTCGCTGAAGGGCGGACCGAGCCGATTCATCACGCCCTTACCCGTCCTTCCATCCTGGAAGGAGAGGCGACAGGACGCGCTGCACGTCTGGCTGCCCTTGCGGATTCACAGCTGTATGTTGTGCATGTGACGTGTGCCGAAGCCGTGGAGCAGATTGCACGCATGCGCGACATGGGCTACCGGATTTGGGGCGAGACATGCCCGCAGTATCTGACGCTGGATCAGTCCATCATGGATCAGCCTGATTTTGAAGGGGCGAAGTATGTCTGGTCCCCGCCTCTGCGGGAAGCCTCCCATCAGGAGGTGTTGTGGAACGCACTGAAGAGCGGCCAGTTGCAGACCATTGGGTCCGATCACTGCTCATTTAATTTCAAGGGGCAGAAGGATCTGGGGAAGAATGACTTTAGCAAAATTCCTAATGGTGGGCCTGTCATTGAGGACCGGCTTAGCATTTTATATTCGGAGGGAGTTGCGAAGGGACGCATCTCATTGAATCAATGGGTAGATCTGTGTTCTACCCGGGCGAGCAAGCTGTTTGGGATGTTTCCGCAGAAAGGGACACTTGCAGTCGGTACTGATGCGGATATCGTTATTTTCGATCCGTCCATTTCCCGGGAGATATCGGCGAGTACACATCATATGAATGTGGATTATAGCGCCTTCGAAGGCATGCAGGTAGAGGGATGTCCCGTTACCGTGCTGTGTCGGGGGGAGTATGTCATTAAAGATCGTCAGTTTGCAGGTGTGGCAGGATCAGGCCAGTATGTGAAGCGTGCCAAATACGATGCAGGTGCCCCCATGCCTGGGCGGCAGGCGGTTACGACAGTGACGAGAGGTTGAGGCGAATGATGGAGAATGAAGCATTTGAAGCGGAGAAATTGGCGATCGAACGAATGGTTGCGCTGGGATATCGAATCTATTCGGTTCAGGAGCATCTGGAGGGTGCCAGTGTCGTATGGGAACATCCCGATCATCCGGGCGAAATGAAAGAGCAGCATGTGGGTACAGCGTCCGGACGAAAGTGGTTCGTCCACTTTCTGATCCGGCAGCTTCAGGAACAGCGGGGGGCATAGTCCTCTTGCCATTTATGCAATTGGACCATGAACGTATTCATAAGCGTAGATGGCGAGTTCGATGGCGACGCGTTTCTCGGGGAGGATATAGTCTTCTCCGAGCAAAGCTTCGATTTTGTCGAGCCGGTGATAGAGGGTCTGTCTGACAATGAATAGGGCAGTAGCGGTCTCCTGTTTGGAGCAGCACAGCACGAAATATTGCTTGAGTGTGCGCAGCAGCTGGCCGCCTTTCTCTGCATCATGCCGGATGACGGGGCCGAGGTATTCCTCAATAAAATCCTCCAGATTACCGCTCTGCTTCATCCCTGCGATGATGCGGTAACCATGGAGATTGCTGTAAAACGGCTGCTGCATGGGTCCGGTATCCTTTTGAATGCGCAGCGTTTCCTTCGCCGTATCCAGGCTGTCCTTGAGTCGTGACAAATCGGCACAGCTGTGACCAATGCCCAGCAGACCGGAGAACAGACGATGGGTCTGGTCCGTTTCGTGGTGCTGTAGCTGCTCTATGCAGCGCCAGAGATGGCTTTTGCGCTGAGGACCTGGCTGAGGATCGAGGATGATCAGGATGATCTGATGATTCAATACCGTGCTGAACAGGGAGAACCCTTCCCTGGAGAATACAGAACGGGCGACGATATTGCGCTGGATAAGCAGCTTCTGCAGCTTGAGGCTGTCCGTATAATTCGGATTACTGTCAAACAAAACAACGGTGCCCTTGCTGGCAGCAAGCAGGGGGCTGGCGGACAGGTACTCTTGGATTTCCTTGGCCGTGTGATGTCCGTTCAGCCAGTCAATGACCCACATGTCCTCCTTATAACGACGCTTCTCTTCCATGTATTTGGTTCGCATCCAGTCCTGTGCAATAGCGGCTGCGCAGCGCTCCAGCGCCTGAATGACAAATTCATCAGTAGGCTTGTGACGCAGTGACTCCGGCTCGTGTTCGGGAAGTTTCTCAAGAAAGAGTACCAGGTCTGCGAAGGTGTAATCGAGCGCCTGAACAGGCAGGGTATAGGCATCCATAGGCTGCTCCAAACGATGGGAATGGCTTGATTGTCCTGTCTCAGGTGAATGGTTGCGCTGGCTTAACCAAGCCATTCTGCGGTTCTCCAATTGCTTTGGCGGACAATAAGGAACAGCACTGGCTTCCCCCTCGAGCGGGTATAATGCAACCGGGCAGCCGGTTGTGCGTGATAACAAGCGAAGCAGCGGCTGTACGCCGTCTCCGTTTAGCAGGAGCTGGTTGAACGAGGTAGTCAGATTGTCGAGTTCGGCGAGCATCCGCTGATGACTGCGAATCAGGGCGAAGTGCAGGTCTTGTGTAATATCAATGTAGCGGACTTGTTCATGGAACCAGATCAGGGGAAAGTCATCTGCTGCTGCGATTTCCTTCATCGCTCCAAGTTGTGACTTGGTGTGAATCCCCAGTTCGATACAGAGTCCAGCCGCACCACGGGCAATTAACTGCCGCAGGAAAGACAAACCTTGCTGCTCATCAGCCTGCCAGCCGATGCCGGTAGTCAGTACCAGTTCTCCTCCGTTTAACAGATCGCCCACATCCGGTACCTCCATAATATGGACCCAACGGACATACCTCTCCAGTGCCCGTTCACTGGCCAGTACCTCTGCCTTGCGAAATACAGGCCGTTTCAACATGTCTCTCATCTGAAGTTGGAGCGTCGTTTCCCCCATACAACCACCGTCCTTCCCCAATTGCATGCCGATTGCAATCCCGCCTCATGATGCAGGTTTCTGAAGAGCTTCTGTTATGTTGTGATGTACGAGCTGGATGACCTGTCTAAAATCCGTTAACTTACATAATTAATCTATATTATAAGTCCATTTACCGATGATGGGCTGAAATCTGACGCTGATTTGTTTTACATAACAAAGTAAGCTCCTTTTTTTGTAATCTGGAATAATCCAGGTTCGGATTGGTGTTGTTTTACCTGACATTTAGGGAGGGAGCCCCTTAATGGCAAACCAAAAAACCTCCTGATCTCATTGGAATGGACAGTCATTAGTCATTCCAATGGAGAACCAGGAGGTTTATTATATTTCCGTATTGCTCTTTATGGACCGAAGTTCAATTGAACAGCTTAGTCTTCGATTCTTTTCTTCTTGAATTTCATCAGGAATTCGTACACGATCGGCACAATAACCAGGGTGAGCAGCGTAGAGCTGATCAGACCGCCGATAACGGTAATACCCAGGCCTTTCGAGATGATTCCCGCACTTTCTTCCAGTCCGGTAACGAGTGGCAGCAAGGCGCCAATCGTTGCAAGTGCAGTCATCAGGATTGGACGCAGACGTGTTGCCCCTGCTTCAAGCAAGGCTTCACGCGTAGACATGCCGTCTTTCTCCATGTGAATGACACGGTCGATCAGGACGATTGCATTGGTGACTACGATCCCGATCAGCATCAGTCCACCCATCATGGCAGAGACATCAATGGTGCCGCCAGCCAGGAACAGTCCTACCATGATACCAATAACGGTAAACGGCAGGGAGAACAGGATGGCGAATGGTGCGAGTCCGCCGCCAAATGTAACGACAAGTACAAAGTATACAATGGCGATGGCTGCCAGCATGGCAAGACCGAGTTGGGTAAAGGTGTCATTGATCTGCTCGGTTGTACCGCCAAATTTCACCTCAACACCATCAGGCAGGTCCAGCTTGTCGATGTTATCCTGCAGGGTTTGTGAAGCCTTCTGCACATCGGAAGCCAGGATGGTAGCCGAAACTTGTGCAACGACTTTGCCGTCAATGCGCATGATTGAGTTCGGAGAAGTGCCCTCTTCAACATTTGCAACATCCTTGATCGGTACTTGGATGCCGAGCGGAGAAGTCACTGTCTCATTTTCAATGTCAGTGATGCTGTCGAATGTCTTCTGATCTGTCTCGACATACACTTTATAGGTTTTGTTATCAATATCCACTTCCGTCAGTACCGGGCGTTCCTGTACAGGGCTCAGTGCCATAGCCAATTGGCCTGCAGTCAGACCGAGCGAGCTCAGCTTTTCCTGATCTGCAACGAGGGTATATTGACCATACGTGTCAGAGAGTGTGGTGTCTGCTTTTTCGAAGTTTTCGGTATCTTCTTCAACCAGCTTGAACACTTCATCTGTGACAGGCTTAAGCTGTTCCACATTGTCGCCGTAGATGGAGATGCTCAGGCTGCTGCCTCCCAGACCGCCGGACATATCCAGTTCACTCCAGGTACCTACGGGAACTTCTTTACGCAAACCTTCTACAAGCTGTTCCTTCACTTGGCTGAAATCTTTGGTATCTTCATTGTATTCGATATAGAAGAGTGCCGAGTTCGAGCTTCCTCCACCCATGCTGCTCAGTGGATTGCTGCCGCCGATGGAATACTGCATTTTCTCCAGGCCAGGCTGCTTCAGCAAATATTTTTCAGCAGCAAGCGCTTCTTTTTCAACGTCTTCACGCAGGGAGCCGGTTTCCGGGCTGTATGTGATCGTCACATATTTATCCTGCTGTTCTGGCAAGAAGCTTGCACCGATGAATGGATACAGGAACAAACTGCCGACGAGCAAGACCACGGCGATGCCGACGGTAATGATTTTGTGCGAAAGTGTCCAGTTCAGCAGGCGTTTGTAACCCTCTGCCATCTTCCCTGGTTTTTCCTCATGATTTTGCTTGTTCTTCAGACCTTTGCGGAACAGGGTATGAGCCAGCATCGGAACGATGGTGATCGCCACGAGCAAGGATGCCAGCAGCGCAAATACCATAGTTAATGCAAATGGCATGAAGAGCTCGCCTACCATACCGCTAACGAGTGCCAGTGGCAGGAACACGGCGATGGTTACAATTGTGGAAGAGAGGATCGGAATGAACATTTCACGAGTCGCTTCCCGGATCAGTTCACGGCCTTTCAGTTTCTCTCCCTTCAGGGTCAATCTGCGATAAATGTTCTCGATAACAACGATCGAGTCATCCACGACCCGTCCAATGGCAACGGTCATGGCGCCCAGAGTCATCATGTTCAGTGTAATGTCCATGAGCAGGAGCGCAGTCAATGCCATGAGCAAGGAGAGCGGGATCGAGATAATCGAGATAATGGTCGAACGTATATTACGCAGGAACAACAGGATAATCAGGATGGCAAACAGGGCACCAAAGATTGCTTTGCCAAGCATCGTATTGACGGAATCCTGAATCGGCTTACCTTGGTCAAGCAATACCGTCAGTTGGGCGTTTTTGAATTGCGACTGCAATTCTTCCGCTTTGTCTTTAACGGCATTCACGACATCCACGGTATTGGCGTCATTGGATTTCACGATGGAGATACCAATGGACTCCATGCCATCTGTCCGTGAAATGGATTCGGCCTGACCGATAACCTCAATGTTCGCGATCTCGCTTAATTTCACCGTAGGAATTCCTGCGGCATTGGCAGCACCGGAAGCACTGCCTGCACTTGCATTTCCACCCGCGGATGGTGCGGCAGACGGGGTTGACCCCTGTGCGGCATCCGGAGCTGTTGCTTGGCCTGCAGCACCGCCTGCTTGAGCAGATGGATCTGCTGCTGCACCTGCGCCGCTAGGCACCACAGGAATGGCAAGGTTCTTCAGGTCATCGAGATCAATGATATTACCATCAACCACAACGGCTTTTTGTGCTTCGTCCAGTTCGAACAATCCGAGTGGAACGCGGACAGATGAACCTTGAACGATGCCGTTAACGGTATCTTCTGTCAGGCCGAGTTCATTCATTTTGTCCTGGTTGAACTTCAGTTGGACTTCCTTGACATACTGACCGGAAACCTGTACTTGGGCTACACCGTCGATATCTTCGAGTGCAGGCTGAATATCGGATTCAACGAGTCTGGTCAACTGCTCCAGATCTCCGCCGTCCTTATCGGACAAGCTCAGTGAGACAACCGGGAATGAATTGATGCTGAATTTGGAAATGGTCGGTTTCTGTACACCGTCCGGAAGCTGCACTTCATTTAGCGCCTCCCGAACAGCTGCTGTAGCGTTGTTCAGATCTGTTCCATAATCAAATTCCAGTGTGATGGAAGCAGCATTCTCCATGGATGTGGAAGTGAGTGTCTTGATTCCCTCCACATTGCGCAGAGTCTGTTCCAGCGGCTTGGTCACATCTTCTACGATACCCTCTGGAGCCGCTCCGGGATCAATCGCCGTGACACTTAGAAATGGCACATTGATGTTTGGGATGGTTTCCTGTTTCATCGTCAGTCCGCTGTACAAACCAGCGAAGGAAATGATAATGGTCAGGATCCAGATCGCAAACTTGTTGTTCAGTGAAAAATTAATGATTCCTTTCATACGATGGTCTCTTCTCCTCTCTGTTCTCCCTGTTTCTATTTGTTTGACGAGTCAGCCTGGATGAACCGGCTATACATGGCATCCAGAATATGCTGAAGCTCGGAGTGCAACGATTCGATGGCTGGAATGTTCTCCAGGTTGTGCATCATGCCCAGGATAATAGCCCGGCGCGGCGTGAATTCCATCATTTCCTGCTTGAGAATGGCGATGGTTTCTAGCGCATCGTTTCGGGATTGTCCTGCGGACAGATCGGTAGTTACGATATCCTGCATCTGTTTGATGATGTGAATGGGGTGACGCATCATGGTGGAATCCGATTTGGATTCGCTGGTCCATGCCGGCCAGTTTTCCAAGCTGATCAAAGGCTCAGGTCGCTGATCCAGCAAACCGTGCGCTGCATAATCCATCGTTTGCAGCAGATTCGCGGCCATTTTGGATACGGTAAGGGAAGGCATCTCCGTAAACCAGATCTTGACGTAGGACAGGAAAAGGCCGTGCGTCAGCAAAATAAGATCCACAGTATATGGCTCAATCTCGGGACCGTACAGATCCTCCAGCTTATCCTTGAACCAGTGCAGGGTTCGGATCTCCATATCCCTGTGATGCGGGTCGCATTTTCTGCCGGGATGCTGCTGCTCATCATCCATCATCATGCTGCGCAGCTGCACCCGAAGGAATTCTTTTAATTCGGATACATGAAGCAGCAGCGTCTCGATCTGCTTGTGCAGACGTTCTCGTGATGTGAGGCCAGCCTCATGTTCAATCTGTGACATTTCATCCAGCAGGGTATAGATGCAGTACTCCATCGTACTGGCTTCCAACTCCTCTTTGGATTTAAAAATCAGGTAGAGGCTTCCCTTGGACATTCCGCATAGCTCCGCAATTTCCTGCATGGACGTTGCAGCACTGCCTTTGGCAGAAAACAGCTTGAGAGCTGTCGTTATAATGAGTTTTTTCTTCTCATTCATTTCATGAATTGGGTTCATTAACGATACCTTCACCTCATCTGCGGAACTTATGAGTTCTTGAATTGACTTTAGGGTCAGAACAAGTATAAACGAAGTGGAAGGGCGAATTCAAATGGTAGGGAATTGGAAATTCGAACAATCAGAGCAGTCCCGTTTTTCAAGAAGGAGAGAGAGGTGGAAGTGAGCGTTGCCGCGGATAAATGTAAGAACCTGTAAGAACTATGCTCCATTCCCGAAGGCATGTATGGCCAGAATAATGATGGCTGTCAGTGCGACCAGATAAAATGCAGCCAGGAGGGCTAAGGATGAATAGCCTGCAAGCGTGCTGAGACGGACCAACCATTTCTTCATACAAATCATCCTTTCCACATTCACAGAGTCCATATGCCTATTTACATGATATACCAAAAAGACGACTTCCAGATGGAAGTCGCCCTAGTTTTTACAGAATGAATACCATATTTACGTAATCAGTTTCAGTCCGACTGCAGCCACCAGAATCATGGCAATGAACAGCAGCCTTTTGACCTCCTTGCGCTCGCCGAACAGGAACATGCCCGTTAATGTGCTGCCTACGGTACCAATGCCTGTCCAGACAGCGTAGGCGGTGCCCATCGGAATGGAGGTCATCGCATAGGACAGCAGCGAGAAGCTGAATACAAAGGAAATGAGCATAAGCACGATATAAGGCCAGCCCTTTTTGGTCGAAGCGCCGTTGATTCCGATTACGCCAAAAATCTCACAGATACCTGCGCCTACGATTGCTAACCATGCCATTATGCCACACCTTCTTTCGCTTCTTCTTGTTGATCGGTCACCAGCTTCAGTCCGATTACGCCACAGAGCAGCAGTCCGATCAGCAGGATTTTGGCCAGACGGAATGGCTCCCCGAACAGCAGCATTTCTGCAAGCACGGTGCCTGCGGTACCGATTCCGGTAAATACGGCATAGACCGTGCCCACCGGCAATCTCTTGGAAGCTGCGATGATTAGGGCGAAGCTGATGATGATGGCTGCAGCGGTCAGCGCCCATTCCCATAGATTGGAGGCATGCTTCAGTCCACTTACCCAGACAATTTCGATGATGCCTCCGATAAATACATATAACCAATTGCGGTTCATGATGATGATTCTCCTTCCAGCACGATCTTCTGTGCCTCTTCGTTCAAATGATGAATGCCATGCCAAAAGACAGGCCATGCCGCCTCAAGACGTCTATTGTAACGGCGTGAACTTCCATAGATGATCTCCACGGTAATTCCATCGAGAGAAGTCATAAAGGCAATGGCAGCTTGTTCCGTTGGAATCGAAGGTAATTCTCCATGACGTACCGCTCGCTGCAGGAGCCGGTTCAGTGATCGCTCCATGCCATCCAGAAATGGATGCGCGATGTCCATGACTTCGTTGTACAGTCCGGGAGGGGGGAAGTAGGACATGCGCAGCATCAAGCGTGTTGAAGGGCTGGCGTTATACTCCTTTTCGAACCAGGGAAACACACCCTTAAGTCTGTCTTCCAGGGGAAGTTCGGCATGATCGCGGAAATATTCCAATGTATGGCGTTTTACTTCTTGAAAAGCATGAGCCAGTGCCTGGAGGAACAAGTCTTCCTTGCCGCTGAAGTGAGCATATATGGACGGTTTCTTAATTCCTACATCGTCAGCAATAGCGCGAAGGGAGGCCCCTTCATATCCATCTCTGGCAAAGTGGAACAAGGCTGCGTTACGAATGGATTGTGCTGTCATTTTATTCACCTTCCTAACGGTCGTTAGGAGACCATATTTTCATATTTCACATCAGATGTCAAGTCTATTTAAAAAAGCCGCCTGCAGAAATTTCACAGGCGACCAATACACAGCTCAGAGTAGCTTAGAACGTGGTAAATCCCAATATGAGCTGCAGTTTATAGAGAATTCCCTTCAGGAAAGTGGTTTTCTCCTGGAATTCGTCCAGATTCAGAGTGAACTCGGCATCCTCATTATTCCACACGCGTTCAAAATAATCCGCCACATTGCGACTGAACTCATTGTCCGCAGGCGCAGCGACCCATAGTTCATTTTCAAGATTATAGTCATTCATGTTTCGAGGCGTAAGGTTGGTTGATCCGCCAAGCACAATATGATCCCCGGTGGCTTTGGCAATATACAGCATTTTGGTGTGATACTGCTCCTTGGTTGTGTTGTACCAGCGGATTTGGATCTTGCCATCCGATTTATTATGCAGCTCGGCGGCTACAGGCCGATTCGGAATACCGATTTTCTCCTGACCAAATGCATTCTCGTTTGGATCGAGCACCAGCCGGATATCTACTTCTCGTTTGGAAGCATCAAGCAATGCGTCCAGTACTTTTGGAGAAGCAATGTAGAACATGCCCATCCACAAGGTATCCCCTTTTTCCATCAGTTTGATCTCATGCAATACGGCATCATTCACTTTTCCTTCCGTCAGATAGCGAATGCGCAGATCGCCTTGGTTTGGATCGGTGGAAGGAGCTGTGTAGGAAGGAACCTGACCTCCCCCTGATATGTCCAGTACGGCTTGTTCCGAATGAAGTATATCTCCAATGACGGGTCCAGTTACTTCAAACGCCACATTGGAGTGGTAGGCACTTGCATCATGGATGTTGCCTGAGGAGACAATCGCTTTTTTCTCACTGGCTACGACCTTGCGATGATTGGCTTTTACATTAAGCAGCTTAAGGTAAGAGCGCATGGTAACGTCCGGGCCATCGCTTGCCATCAGATTCGGAATCCAGCCATCACCCGACTGGCCAAACCATTGAAAGAACGTACGCCAGACTGCAGAGTATACGGGCGTTGAATCCCGGAGTGGATCCACATTGGTAATCACAACTTCAATGCCGGCCTGCTTCATTCGCTCCAGCAGTTCATTGGGTGCCGAATTATAATTGGTGTTCACTTCATCCGTAATGAACAGAATCTGCATGTCGGGATGCTGCTTTTTTTTGGCGACCAGAGCATCTGTGAATTCTACGCTAACCGGCGGAAAGTGCTGACCCTTATGCTGATAGTTGTTAAACAGGAACATATCCACCACCACAAATTGCTCCGCCTCCTCCACAATCTGCAGCATGCGCTGAAAAATCTGCTGCTCGTGTTCCATCTGCCCGTCTGCCGACGGATAAGTGAGATCATGAAGGAATGCCACCTCGTCTACGCGATATTCTGGGCTTTCATAGGAAATGCCTGCGGGAAGTGGTTTGTAGGTTTGATATAACATGACAGCCACAAGCCATAGAATAAGGAGTCCAAGAGCTGTTCGTATGTATGGAAAACGACGTCTGGATGTTTGGTGTTCTGATGATGAGCGCCTTGTAGTAAACAACGGCATATCCCCTTTCTGTAAACGTGCTGACTACTATTACCACTCTGTCATGAACATTGACGCAGGCTGCGCAGGGGACAGAGAGAAATGTATTTTATCGATATATGATTTGCCTGAATGCAATCGACAGGTGTGTGGCCGTTGTGTATAATGAGTGTATTATTTTTGTAGAATGTTGGGATTTCCATATACCTGACAAGGACGGAGGAAGTATTCGTTAACCTATAGGTGGTCGGGATATTTCAGAAAAGAGAGTGGGTAATCAAGTGTATTCCATCAAACAAGTCGCTGCCATGCTGGACATTCCAACGGTTACGCTCCGGGCTTGGGAGAATCGGTACAGTGCGGTAACCCCTGAACGGACAGAATCGGGTTATCGGTTGTACACGGATGAAAATGTTGAAGATTTGCGTTGGCTGAAGGAGCAGGTTGAACAGCATCAGACCAACATATCAGAAGCCGTACGCATGTTAAAAGAAAACAAAGCAACACCACCAGAAGCGGTCATTCCGGCCCCGCTTACTGCACCTGTTCCCACAATGGAAGAGGCTTACTTACGCATGGCTGATCAGATATACGACTCGCTCTACCATTTCCAAGGTGAACGTGCCAACGGGTTAATTGATTTTGGTTTCACCATGTATGGATATGATTCGATGTTTTACCATGTGCTTGTACCCATTCTCGTTCGCGTGGGGGATGCATGGGAGCAGGGCAGAGCATCAGTCGCACAGGAGCACTTTATGACCCAGCTGATCTCACAGCGGTTCTATCAGTTTTTCCATCTGTTCCCGATCTATCCGCATCTGCCCAAAGTTCTGGCGCTCTGTCCGGAGGGGGAGCATCATCAGGTGGGATTGCTGTTGTTCTCGTTGTTTATGCGCAAAAATGGAGCCGAAGTATTATATCTCGGTGCCAATACTCCCGAGGAAGGGGTATTCCCTATAATCCGGGAGCAGAAGATCAAGCTGGTCTGCCTCTCCATTACGAATCCGGCCTTAAGCGAGCAGTGTGACCGGCTTGTCGATCGCATTATGACTGAGTTTCCGCATATGCGCTTTATCCTTGGAGGCAAGGGTTATGAGCACAATGAGAATGCAGCTTATCCGGAGTGGATCATGCCGGAGGATTCATCAGACTGGCAGGCATGGCTTGAGCGTGAGTATCTGACCGACAATCCAACCCGAACACAGGGCTAAGCGCCCATTCATCAGACGATTAGTGTATGTGACCGAAGAGTTGAATAAGCGAATGTTCTCCTATAATAATGTAGGGCTATGGTTGAAAAGGCATCCTTTGACGCAAGTGCGTCAGGGGGTGTCTTTTTTTGAAATTAACGATCATTTTTGTAGTTATTTGACCCATGAGTCATATTTATGTTTACAAGTTCGTATAATATTTGTATTATATTTGTATAACGTTTCAGCTATAATCCGCTTCGGTGATTCTTCAAAGGTTTAATAATAGACTAAGAATGGTATAAGTGCGTTTCGGACCATAAGAAAGGTGAGTGGCATGATATCTAATCAGCAACGTAAACGTGCGGCTGTAATTGGTGCGGGTCCAGGCGGGCTTGCAGCGGCCATGTTATTGTCCGGTCAGGGATATGAAGTGGACGTTTATGAGAAACAACCGGTGATTGGTGGACGCTCTGCCAGGCTGGAGCTCGGAGAATACCGATTCGACCGGGGCGCGACGTTCTTGATGATGCCCGGGCTGCTTGAAGAGATGTTCGAGTTGGTAGGACGCAAACTATCCGATTACGTGGACCTGAAGGAACTGACGCCCTTGTATGCCCTGAACTTCGGGGATAAGGTGTTCACGCCTTCCCGTAATCGTGAAGATACTGCTGCTCAGATCAAGGAATTATTCCCTGGTAATGAAGACAATTACCTGAGGTTCATGCAGGATGAGGAAGTTAAGTTTGGTAAAGTCATGCCTTTGCTGCGTCGGCCTTTCGGCAAGCTGACAGATTATCTGCGCAAGGATGCGGTAACGGCTCTTCCGAAGCTGGACGTGAACAATACCGTCTATGGAATCCTGTCCCGTTATTTTACTGACGAGCGTTTGCGCTGGGCCTTTACGTTTCAATCCAAATATTTGGGCATGTCTGCCTGGGATTGTCCGGGTACATTCACGATTCTGTCATTCATCGAGCACCATTATGGGCTGTTTCATCCGATTGGCGGTGTAAATCGCGTATTCCAGGGCATGGCTGACATTGTAAAGGAATATGGTGGGCGTATACATACATCCTGCCCGGTGAAGAAGGTTATCGTGCACAATGGCCGTGCGGAGGGCCTACTGCTTGAGAACGGTGAACGTATTGAAGCGGATCACGTGGTCGTTAATGCCGACTTTGCCCATGCGGTGAACCATCTGTTCGAACCAGGTGTGCTTAAGAAATATACCCCGGAGAAAATGAAACGCAAGAAGTACTCCTGCTCTACTGCGATGCTCTATCTGGGAGTAGACGGCGAGATTGATCTGCCGCATCACTCGATTTATTTTCCCGAAGATTACCGATTGAACGTGGATGAGATCACGAAGCACAAAGTGTTGTCCGCTGACCCGTCTCTATATATTCATAACCCTTCCAAACTCGATTCGACACTCGCACCTGCAGGAAAATCTGCATTATATGTGCTTATGCCCTCTCCGAACCTTACAGGGGACATTGATTGGGATGTGGAACGAGAGAATGTACGCGAGGCGATGATGCAGCGGCTTGAAGCGATCCCGGAGCTCGCAGACATTCGGAGTCGTATCGAAGAGTCCATGATGTTTACCCCGCTTGACTGGGAAAATGAACTGGATGTGTACCGAGGTGCGACATTTAACATGGCTCACAATCTGGGTCAGATGATGTATCTGCGTCCGCATAACCAGTTCGAAGAGCTGAAAGGGGTATGGCTGGTCGGCGGTGGAACCCACCCGGGCAGCGGACTGCCTACCATATTTGAGTCTGCTCGAATCAGTGTCAGGCTGATCCAGGAAGAGGATGCCAAAACCCGCTCGAACCGGTCTTCTTATGTGAAAACCGCTGAAGCCGGAGGTCATTCATGAAGCGGGCAGCCATTGTAGGAGCAGGCATTGGCGGGCTGACCTCGGCACTTCTGCTGAATCAGCAGGGCTGGGACGTCACCGTTTACGAACGGGGTTCCCGGGTTGGCGGACGCATCGGCTACGAACAGAACGGGGAATATCGGATTGACCAGGGTCCAACCATCGTACTTCTGCCCGACATGCTGCATGGCATTCTGGAGGAGGCTGGCGTGGATCGCTCCAAAGTGGAGCTGCTCCGCTGTGATCCGTTATACAGGGTTCACTACAGCAGCGGACGCGTCATGACCAAGATGACAGATCGCGGTCAGCAGGCCGAGGAGATTGAGCGGTTATTCCCAGGGGAGAGCCGAGGATTCACAAGATTCATGAGGGACATGGATACCCTGTTCCCGGCAGGACGGTCTGCTTTCCTGGAAAGAGCTTTTCCGCGGAAAAGGGATTTCTTCACACCGTCTCTCCTCTCCCTGATGGGCAGGCTCCGTGCACACAAAAGCGTACGTAAAGCCGTAGGAGATTATTTTCATCATGAGGAACTGGTTGACGCCTATTCACTTCAGAGTCTCTATATTGGCGGTTCGCCGTTCGGTACTCCGGGAATCTATTCCCTTCTTCCTTATGCAGAGCATGAATATGGAATCTGGATGGTGAAGGGTGGATATGCAGCATTACCGGGGATTCTGGAATCGGAACTGATCGCGCGTGGCGGGCGTGTTGTGCTGAATACGGAAGTAACGGGACTGCGTATTGAACACGGCGTTTGCCGAGGTATTGAAACGGCCGCAGGTTCGGAAGATGTGGACGCAGTCATCTATAATGGCGATTTCCCTCATCTGACAGGTCTATTCGGCGGCATACCGGAAGCAGTGCGCAAAAAGAAACCCTATCGTCCCTCATCCGGTTGTGTGTTGATTTATGTAGGGGTAGACAAGACCTGGGAAGATGCAACGACGCATCAATTTTTCCTGCCACCCAGTCTTGATGGAAGCTTGCGGGAAGTATTCAATCAGCGCCGTATTCCGGAACAGCCTTCATTTTATGTATTTAACCCGGTAGCTGTTGATGATTCCGCTGCGCCAGCCGGTCAAAGTGTTTTGTATTTTCTTGTTCCGGTGCCAGATGCGGAAGGTGTGGACTGGTCCAGGGAGAGTGGGGCTCTGGTGGAACGTGTTCTGGAGGAAGCGGAACAACGCGGTTTCCCGGGACTTCGTGCAGCGATTAGGTGGAAGAAGGTACGCACGCCAGCAGATGCCGAGCGAGATGGACTCTACGGCGGTGGAAGCTTCGGTATTGCACCAATTCTGTTTCAATCGGGCGTGTATCGGCCGCAGCCGAAGCCGTTTCCGACGATACGCGGATTGTACGCAGCAGGAGCATCGGTGCATCCAGGCGGTGGCGTTCCGATCGTAATGCAAAGTGCACGCATGGCCGTCAATCTACTCATGAAGGAGATGGGAACATGAATGAAATGATTTTGAACAGGTGCGAAGAGTTGATGCAGAAGGGATCTTCTTCTTTTTATCAGGCTTTCAGAGGCTTGCCCAGTCCGCGCCGTGAAGCGGTGTATGTGATCTATGCATTTTGCCGCATCATTGATGACAGTGTGGATGAACCGGAGAAGTCGATGTATACCATACATGAGATTCGGGATCATTTTGAATATCTGGAAGAGGCAGAGGGTCATTTTATCTGGCCTGCATTGAGATGGTTATTCTCGAACTTTCCCCACCTGGACAAAGGACCTTTCTTTCGGCAGATGGATGGACAGATGACCGATCTCGAGGTAACTCACTATGCAACGATGAAGGATTTGGAGCATTACTGCTATCTTGTAGCAGGAACGGTAGGGGAGATGCTGCTTCCTGTGCTGCGTGATGACAATGGCGCCGAAGTGGCTGTAAACGGCATTGCTCTTGGCAAGGGCATGCAGATTGTCAACATTATTCGTGACGTGGGGGAAGATCGGGCAAGAGCACGCCGTTATGTTCCGCTCGAAATCATGGAAAAGCATGGGTACTCCGAAGAGGATTGGGCAGAAGGTATTGTGGACG
The DNA here is from genome assembly GCF_038005125.1 of Paenibacillus sp. FSL K6-2862. Lineage (NCBI taxonomy): Bacteria > Bacillati > Bacillota > Bacilli > Caryophanales > Paenibacillaceae > Paenibacillus > Paenibacillus sp. FSL K6-2862. The sequence goes on along the minus strand of NZ_JBBOSN010000001.1, from coordinate 6,054,522 downwards.
AACGGTTTGTAGCCATCATTCAGGAATTGAAAGCCTCAGCACTCGAATGGTTCCGTCTTGGCATGGATCGGCTGGAGACTTATCCTACGGAAAGTGCATTTGCCATTGAACTGGCGGCAGCCTTCTACTCCACTATATTACATGCGGTAGAACGTAACGAATATGACGTATATAACAAACGGGCATTTGTGACCGATGAGCTGAAATTGGAGATGCTTGGAGCCATTGTGAAACGTTATCCGGTACTCGCCTATCAGGCTTCCCGTACGGCGGTCTCCTGATGATTCAGGGTCTGTATTGGGCATGGTACATCATTGGAGCCACGCTAATGCTAACCATTGGAGTACCTAAACCATTATCGTTTTCCAACGGACTGTTTCTTGTGTTCTATGCACTTTATGTCGTGGAACTGATCTATCAGGGACGAAGAAGGAATGGAATGTCCGACCAGTCAGTCATATGGAAGAAGCCAGGACTATGGGTGTCTTCTGCCATTCTGTGGCTGGGTGGCATGGGGATCGAGTGGATTGGTGTCCATACGAATTGGCCCTTTGGTGAATATGGCTATTCAGACTTCTTCGGCATTCACTTGTTCAGTGTGCCGGTTACCCTGGGATTTGCCTGGATCGCCGTCGTCGGGAATTCTGCGCTGTTAAGCGGCGGGGGTTCGACATGGAAGGGAAAGCTGATTCGGGCGATCAAGACCGGCTTCTGGGCTATTTTGCTGGATCTGGTATTGGATCCGGTTGCGCACGCCAGAGGTTTCTGGCATTGGGAAGCCCCTGGTGGCTTCTATGGCGTCCCTTGGTCCAATTACATCAGTTGGTTCATTATGGGTGCATTCCTGTCGCTCTTTCTTCCAGCCATGCCTGCTGACCGCAGTTCGCTGCTGCGGGCAAAGTGGCTGTATCAGTTGTTTATCCTGCTATTCGGTCTGCTCGCATGGAAGGAAGGCATCACAGGCAGTTTCATCATTGCGCTTGTGGGCATGCTGCTAGCAGAAGGGAGCTGGTTCTATGATTCCCGCCGCAAAATCAAAACCGTTTAACCGAATGTTTTATTTATACAATCAGTATTACTTGCTGCGTCGTCGCTTTCGTTCGTTCACGCTATCGGGGACGCTGGATCCACAGTTTGACAGCGTGTCAGGCTCTACCATTGACCCGAACTGGCCTGTTCTCTATTTCATGAATCATAGCTCCTGGTGGGACGGACTGCTGCTCTATCATGCATCCCGCCGTACTTCAACAGGGGATCATTACGTCATGATGGAAGAGAGGCAGCTGCAGCAGTATGCCTTCTTTCGCAAGCTCGGCGCGTACTCCATCAACAAGGAGAGCGCTTCTGCGATCCGAAAGACCATGCAGTACACAACAGGCCTGCTTCAATCCGGCAAAAGGGTGTGGATCTTTCCGCAGGGTGAAATCCTGCATCAGGATGCAAGACCCATTCGATTTCGCCCCGGCATCGGGTTACTGCTTCGCCGCTCTCCGCAGACGCTAGCCGTTCCTGTGACCCTGTGTCATGGTATGGTTCAGCATGATATGCCGGAGGTTTCGATGCTCGCCGGTCCGCCTCTAATGGAAGACTGGCATGTATGGAAGAGCGAGGAAATTGCAGCCAGGCTTGGCCGGGTGCTGGAACAGCAGTTAGATGAGCATAAGTCTCAGCTGGTTCGCATCGGACAAGGGAGTCTGCCGGGGGCAGTTTCCCTGATTCGTAACGGAAGATCCACAAGTGAAAAATACGATGCAGCACGAAAGCGGGGGGTCCGTTAACATGAGTGCATCCGAAATATTATGGATCATATTGACAACTGCACTCGGTGTGCAGTTGATTTTTGCTCTCTGGAATGCGACCTGTCTTCCCAAAATTCGTTCGTTCTCTGCAGACCGGCTGCTGCACCAGGATACGCTCGTATCTGTCCTGATTCCGGCTCGGAATGAAAGGCTGCATATTGAAGGATGCCTGGAGAGTGTACTCGCAAGCAACACAACCGGCTACCGGATGGAAGTGCTTGTACTGAATGATCGTTCCGAGGATGAAACGGCGGCATTGGTTCAGGAGATTGCGAATCGGGATGCGCGTGTGCAGCTGCTTGATGGGGTGGAGCCGCCACCTGGTTGGATGGGCAAGTCATATGCGTGCCACCAACTGGTTCAGGAGGCCAAAGGCGAGTGGTTTATGTTCGTTGACGCGGATGTAAGGCTTGAGCCAGAGGCTATTCGGCAGACCGTAGCTGCCGGCTGTGAGATGGGGAGAGGTCTGGTGACAGGGTTTCCCTATCAGGTGGCCAAGACCTGGATGGAGAAGCTGGTCGTACCGATGATGGTATTCACGATCATCAGTCATCTTCCCATCTTCATGATACGCAGATCATCAAGTCCGCTATTTGTAGCAGCAACCGGAGCCTTCCTACTGATTCATCGTTCGAGTTACGAAGCTTCCGGTGGCCATGCAGCCATTCAAGGAGATCTGGTGGATGACATGAGTCTGGCGAAGGCGGTCAAGCGTGCAGGTCATCCAGTTATGCTGGCGGATGTGCATGAATTGGTCAGCACGCGGATGTATCAGAATGGGACCGAAGTATGGAACGGGTATAAGAAGAACATGTACGAAGGAACGGGACGCAGGGATGTGCTCCTGCTGGGTACCCTAGTTATGTATACCTTAATGTACCTTGTCCCTCCACTTGGATTGCTGTTCGGATTACTGTCAGGAAGCTCTGTAGCTATCATGTATGGACTTATTGGCACGCTGCTGGGCATGGGGGTGAAAAGGGTGGCAGACCAGACAGGAGGCCAACCCTGGTGGCTTGCATGTCTGCAATCTGTCAGCATGGCCTGCGTGATTGGTATTGGAATGGCATCCTGGCGTGCCGGTCGCTCAGGGAAAGGATACGTTTGGAAAGGCAGGCGGTATAGTTGAGCAGAAAAGTGGTCATTATTGGCGCGGGCTTCGGTGGCTTGTCCTGTGCCATTCGCCTTGCATCACAAGGCATACATGTAACCATGCTGGAGCGTCAGACACATGTGGGTGGCAAGCTGCAGCAAGTGGAACGGAACGGATATCATTTTGACCGTGGTCCAAGTACGATTACGATGCCTTCCACCTTCCGCTCTGTCTTTGAACATGCAGGTACCAAAATGGAGGATTACGTCCAGCTGTATGAGCTGGAGCCCCGAACACGCAATGTATTTGCAGACGGTACCGTCGTGGATCTGTCCGGCAAGCGTGAATGGATGGAGGAACAGATTGCAGTGTACAGTCCGGAAGATGCACTGCGTTACGATGCATTCATGGATGAATCTGCAGCGCTTTATGCGGAAGCCGATCGTCATTTTCTTGGCAAACTGCTGCTGACCGCAAAAGACAAGTACAATCTCCAGATGCTTCGCAGCTTGCTGCGCGTGCGCCCGGCCGTGAAGCTCAATCAGCTGCTGCGATCCTATTTCAGTCATCCCAACACCTTGGCGCTGTTCGGTCGTTACGCGACCTACGTCGGATCATCGCCTTATCAGGCTCCATCCATCTTCGCGATGATGGGCCATGTAGAGGCAGATGAAGGGGTATACGGTGTAAAAGGCGGAACCTATGAGCTGATCAAAGCCATGGCGAAGCTTGCTGAGGAAAAAGGAGTACGGATAATGACGGGCACCGAGGTCCGGCAAATTATCGTTCGGCATGGCAAGGTCATAGGTGTGGATACGGATCAAGGCTTCCATGAAGCCGATCAGGTGGTGGCCAACGGGGATGTGCTCAGTGTAAACCGTCTCCTGCTTGCGCCGGAACATCGAAAGCAGATGAATGATGGTAGAATTCGCAAATATGAGCCGTCCATTTCCGGCTATGTGACTCTGGCAGGTGTGCGGAAGGAGTATGACTCCCTGCTGCATCATACTGTCTTTTTCCCGGATAGGTATGAACCGGAGTTCGACCATATTTTCCGTGAACGCAGGATGCCGCTGGATCCGACCATCTACATCTGTTATTCCGGTTATTCGGAGGCAGGTATGGCTCCGGCAGGAGCGAGTAATCTGTTTATATTGGTAAACGCCCCGTATCTGTCGGATGCATGGAATTGGGAAGAGCAAACGGAACGCTACGGCGAGTTGGTACTGGATAAGCTTGAACAGCGGGGAATTACAGGATTAAAGCAATCCGATGTGTTAATACGGTATACACCACAGGATATTGAACGCGATACATTGGCGCATCAAGGATCGATCTACGGGATTTCCTCCAATTCAGTGAGGCAGACCTTCTCTCGCCCCGGGAACAAAAGCAGGGATGTACAGGGGTTATGGTACGTGGGGGGAACGACGCATCCGGGAGGCGGGACACCGATCGTAACGCTATCCGGACAGCTGGTCGGCGAACAGCTTGCATCCGTGCTCTTATGATTCATCAGAGATGAGCAGTGCGCCCTTTCATTAGCATGTCCGGAACGGTATACTGGGTAGAGTTGACGCGTGGAAGATATCACCGGCGACTTACTAGGAATTTATTACTTGCAGAATTGTGCGTTACATATGAGCAAAAATAAAGCAAACAAATGCAGTATTTCAATTGAACGGAACCGGCAGGGGGTCCCTGTCCATCCGCACAATTTCTCACATAAGGAGGTCTCATCATGAATGAACAAGAGCGAGCCGGCAAGCGGCTGCTTCCCGAGGTGGCTACGGGAGAACGGAAGCTGGAGCATGTGCGCCTCTGTCTGGAAGAGAATGTGGCAGGAGAAGGGATCACGAGCGGAATGGAGCGGTACGTATTTCGTCATAACCCCCTGCCTGAACTGAATTTTGATGAGGTCAGTCTGAACACGATGTTCTTGGGAAAAGAGGTGCGTACACCGCTGCTCATCAGCTCGATGACGGGTGGAAGCCAAACGACCGGTGCCATTAACGAGCGGCTTGCCCGCGTGGCCAATGCCAGAGGTTGGGCGCTTGGCGTAGGCTCCATACGGGCAGCAGTGGAACAACCTGAACTGGCGCCGACCTTCGATGTACGGCGCTGGGCCCCTGACATCCCGGTAATTGCCAACCTGGGTGCAGTGCAGTTGAATTACGGCTTTAACACTGCCGACTTCCAGCGTGCCGTTGAGATCGCCGGTGCGGATGTGCTGGTACTTCACCTGAACGGTTTGCAGGAGATCTTCCAGCCGGAGGGCAATACGGACTTCAGCGGGTTGTTGAACCGGATTGAAGATCTGTGCCGTACGCTGGATGTACCTGTTGGAGTGAAAGAAGTAGGCTGGGGCATTGATGGAATAACGGCACAGCGGCTGTATGATGCAGGTGCAGCATTTATCGACGTGGCCGGAGCGGGAGGCACCAGCTGGGTACAGGTGGAGAAATACCGGAACAACAATCCGGTTCGCCGGGCAGCAGCCGAGGCTTTTGCCGATTGGGGCATTCCCACTGCCGAGTGCATCCGGGAAGTCAGAGCACTAAATCCCGAAGGGGTTGTGATTGGCAGCGGCGGACTTCATCATGGAGTGGATGCAGCCAAGGCGCTCGCACTGGGTGCAGACCTGGCCGGTTTCGGTCGTTCCCTGCTCGAATCGGCAGTGGCTTCGGATGAAGCGTTGGATGGGCGGCTGGAGCAGGTAGAGTTCGAACTTCGTACGGTCATGTTCGGTATCGGAGCCGGGCGAATCGAAGATTTGCAGCAGACAGAGCGATTGGTCGAGCGGCGTTAATACGGAAGAGGGGCAACCTGTCATGTTCACCTGATGACATGGGGGAAGCCCTCTTTTTTATTATGAAAAGACAGAAGGATTACCAACACTCTTCTTTTACCGTGATATTGTCGTTGGTTACGTTGACATAGGTTTTGCCTGATAGATACTCCGTATAACCACAGACGACTTTGGTATGAATTTCCCCTCGGCTATCCGTAAATTCCAGGTGGACAGATGATTCCCCGGAAGGGCTAAGCCTAGGAGCGAACTTTACTTTATCACCGCTGGCGATGTCCTTCTTCAGCTTGTACACGGAGCCATCTCTTTCACTGTTAACTGGGCCTTCACCTTGGACCAGGCTTGCATTAACATTTGTAAGATCGAAGTCTGATTGATTGTGAATAGTGATCCTGAGCGATCGGAATTGGTCTATGGTTGGATACGCCATCCCTATGATGATTCCAATGAAGATAACCAAACCCGCCAAGAGAATGATGATTTTCCTTGAAGGCCGTTTGCGACGTCTGTTCATCTTATATGTGCTCCTCTCGTTATGGTTAATAAACAATGAAAGTCTGATAAATGTTATGCAGATTTTTTTTCACTTCATGTATGATGAACAATAAAACGTTTCAATCAAGATAAGTCGTTAGAAGATTGAAAACGGAATTGGAACCTGGGAGGGAATACTATGGAGCTTGTATCCATGAATGATCAGGAGTTTGCGAATTTCCGAAAGCGTTCAATTACGGATTTTGCAGTTGAGAAAGTAGAAGCAGGGGCATGGGCGGAGGAAGAAGCGCAGGAGCTCGCTGAGGCATCCTATGATCGCTATTTGCCTGAAGGACTGAATACGCCTGGAGCCTACATCTATAACCTGGTGCATCCGGTAGACGGTAATGTGGGGTACATCTGGTTTAACATTACGGACAATCGTCGGGGTAAGGAAGCCTTCTTGCTCGATATTGTTGTCGAAGAAGCATATCGGGGCAAGGGGTATGGTACCGAAACGATGGAAGCACTTGAACAAGCGGCCCGCCGTCTTCAGGTGGATCGAATTGGTTTGCATGTGTTTGGACATAATGTGCGGGCGAGCAGCTTGTATCGCAAGATGGGGTACGAGATCACTGATCTGACGATGTACAAGGAACTTAAACGGTAGTCAGGTAGAAACGAAACCCGAAGTTCCTTGATGCCTCCGGGTTTGTCATATATAATGTATAGGATTATCCATACCGAACAAGTAATGAATGAGGAGTTGTCATATACATGGCTTTGAAAGCTGGAATCGTGGGCCTGCCTAACGTTGGTAAATCCACTCTGTTTAACGCAATTACACAAGCAGGTGCCGAGTCGGCAAACTATCCGTTCTGTACGATTGACCCGAACGTGGGGATCGTTGAAGTACCGGACGAGCGTTTGGACAAATTGACAGAACTCGTTGTGCCGAAGAAGACTGTGCCAACAGCGTTTGAATTCGTAGATATCGCAGGTCTTGTGCGCGGCGCAAGTAAAGGCGAAGGTTTGGGTAACAAGTTTCTTGCCCACATTCGTGAAGTCGATGCGATTGTTCATGTGGTACGCTGCTTTGTTGATGAGAATATCACACACGTAGATGGCAAAATTGACCCGGTAAGCGACATCCAGACGATTAATCTGGAGCTGATCCTGGCCGATATTGAAAGTGTTGAGAAAAAAATCGATCGCTCCAAGAAAAACATGAAGGGCGGTAACAAGCAGGCTGCTCAAGAAGTGGAAGTACTGGAGAAAGTGAAGGCAGTTCTGTACGAAGATAAGCCGGCACGCAGCATGGAATTGACAGACGAAGAGCGTCTGATCGTACGTGATCTGCACCTGCTTACCCTGAAGCCGGTTCTGTACGCAGCTAACGTAGCCGAGGATGAGATCGGTGATGTGGCGAACAATGCCTATGTGCAAAAAGTAAGAGAATTCGCGGCTGCTGAAAATGCAGAAGTGGTGCCGATCAGTGCAAAAGTCGAAGAAGAAATCTCCGAGCTGGAAGGCGAAGATAAACAAATGTTCCTGGAAGAGCTCGGTATCGAGGATTCCGGTCTGAACCTGTTGATCAAAGCCGCTTACAAGCTGCTGGGTCTGTACACATACTTCACGGCAGGTGTACAGGAAGTTCGTGCGTGGACGATCCGCAAGGGTACAAAAGCACCGGGCGCAGCAGGTGTAATTCATACGGACTTCGAGCGCGGATTCATTCGTGCAGAAGTGGTTTCCTACGAAGACCTGGTCGCAGCTGGTTCCATGAACGGTGCCAAAGAACGCGGACAGCTTCGTTTGGAAGGTAAAGAATATGTTGTCAATGACGGAGATGTTATGCACTTCCGTTTCAACGTATAATCGGTTAACCAATTTAAGCAGTACATGATAGACATGAACAGCCCTGCTGTCTTCTCTGAAGATGGCAGGGTTTTTAATTGGGATGAAGGGAACAGCAGATTAGAGGGAGTAGGCGAGAATAGCAGGGAAGGATCCCTGATAGCGACCGCTTGTTCTGCTTATACTGGATTGTTTGCGCGGTGTGGATATAATAGAGGAAAAGGGCATGGGGGAGGATGGACAATGGAGAATGCAGTAACTCGTATTCAATATGATGAAGCATATGTGAAAGCGATGCATTTACCGAGAGAGATTAGCGATCTGCTTCTTGTTGAGGGAGTACCCCAGTTTCGCGATGAGGGTAACGATCTGCTGGGTGTCCATTTTCGGTCCATGCCGGAACGAGGCTTGATTCAGGTACAACGTGATGACGGCTTCACTACGCTTCTGCCGATCGGATATGAGTGGGAGGAAAAATCCGCCTTGTTCGGTGTGGAGACAGGAACGGGCGCAGTTTACTCGGTAGAAGCATCGTCAGGGGAACACGGGTTGATCAACACCAGTCTGGTTCGGTTTCTTGAATTTCTCCAGCGTTACGCTCAATTCATTGAGAATTTCTCCGAAGTGCATGAGCCCAGTGTGATGACACTGGAAGAAGCCCAAGCCAAACTGGCAGCTTTTCAAAGGGGAGAGCTTACACCAGGAAAGAAAAAGGGCCATGTATCCGGCCGAAAAGAGGCCATAAGCGAACTCCGTGCTTTCTTTGCCGAACAGGATCCAGGTAGTTTATCGAATGAAAAAGCTTGGTGGAGCCTGGTTCTTGAACAGCTTGAAGATGGCTTGTTGTAGCTGATATCCATTGAAGAATAATGTAATAATGCCATTGTCAGTTGTGCCATAATCTAAAGCGAACCTGTAGGCAGGTGGAAAAGCATCTGTTCAGGCTGAGAAGAATATGCTATAATTAAGAGTCGTGTACCTAGGTTGATTCAGCTAGCTTTTTGTAAGACTTAAGCGGGGCTTCGCGTAAGGTACATGAGCTCTTTTATATAACTTAAAAGTAAAGGATTTGATGACGTTGTAGCGATGTTGCGTCGGTCATTAATGAATGTTACGGTCAGGGTTCGGTTGGACTGAGAACCTATGCGTTATGAAAATAGATGATATAGATAATAAACATGGAACGCCTGCCCGGAGACGTGCAGCGTATAACCGAAAATAAATCGTGAGGTGACTATATATGTTGGATAAATTACAGGCATTGGCGGACCGTTATGACAAGCTAAGCGAGCTGCTCTGTGACCCGGATGTGGCAAGCGATAACAAAAAGCTGCGTGAGTATTCCAAAGAGCAATCCGATCTGCAGCCTACGTACGAAGCATACAATGAGTACAAACAGGTGAGTCAGGATCTCGAAGCAGCCAAAGAAATGCAAGGCGAGAAGCTGGATGACGAGATGCGTGAAATGGTCAAAATGGAAATCGAAGAACTCAGCGCCCGTCAGAAAGAACTGGACGAACTGATTCGTGTTCTCATGCTGCCCAAAGATCCGAATGACGACAAAAACGTCATCGTGGAAATTCGCGGAGCTGCGGGTGGAGATGAAGCGGCATTGTTTGCAGCGGATCTATACCGCATGTACACACGTTATGCCGATAATCAAGGCTGGCGCGTGGAATTGATGGATGCCAATACGAATGATGTCGGCGGATTCAAAGAGGTTATTTTCCTCATCAACGGCCGCGGTGCATACAGCAAAATGAAGTACGAGAGTGGTGCACACCGTGTACAACGTATCCCGACAACCGAATCAGGTGGACGGATTCATACTTCCACTTCAACGGTAGCCGTTATGCCTGAAGCCGAAGATTTCGATATTGAAATTCATGATAAAGACATTCGCGTGGATACATTCTGTTCCAGCGGTGCCGGCGGACAGTCGGTTAACACGACGAAATCTGCTGTACGGGTAACGCACGTTCCAACCGGAATCGTAGCGACATGTCAGGATGGTAAATCGCAGAACTCGAACAAGGAAAAAGCGCTGCAAGTATTGCGTACCCGGATCTTCGATATGATGCGCCAGGAAGAAGAAGCGAAAATTGCAGGGGAACGGAAGAGTAAAGTGGGTACAGGGGACCGCAGTGAGCGGATTCGTACGTACAACTTCCCGCAAAGCCGTGTAACCGATCACCGCATTGGTCTGACCATGCACAAATTGGATCAGGTCATGAACGGAGAGATTGAAGAAATCCTGTCTGCGCTGACGATTGCCGAGCAGACGGAGATGATGGATAGAGGAGAATAATGCTGTGAACCGCGCGCAGTTTGTAATGACGCCGGAACAGAGCTGTCGGGAAGCCTTCGTGGAGGCTTCCTCTTTTTTGGAAAAGAGCGGTGTGTACGAGCCGCAGAATAATGCCCGGCTGCTGCTGGAGCATGTACTCGGCGTCTATGGCGCCGCGTATTACATGATGCAGCCGGAACCCTTCCCCAGCGAGCTGCGCAGCCGCTGGGAGGACGCCGTCACGCGCAAGGCTGCGGGTGAGCCGGCGCAGTATATCATCGGCAGCCAGGAGTTCTATGGGCTGCCGTTCGAGGTCACGCCGGCCGTGCTGATTCCGCGGCCGGAGACGGAGCTGCTGGTCGAGGCTGTGCTGCGCGAAGCCGACCGCGTGTTTCCCGGAGGCGCTCCGCTCGCCGTCGATATTGGCACGGGCAGCGGTGCGATCGCGGTGACGATCGCCTCGCAGCGCCCGCGCTGGCAGGTCGGCGCCGGAGACATCTCGGCGGCGGCGCTGCAAGTGGCCGCACGGAACGCGGCCGCGAACGGAGTACAGATCGACTTCCGCGAAGGCGATCTGCTGGCCCCGTTCGCAGGGATGCGGGTGGACATTCTGGTGTCCAACCCGCCATATATCCCGGCGGCGGATATCGCCGGGCTGCAGCCTGAGGTGCGCGATCATGAGCCGCGCACGGCACTGGACGGCGGTCCGGACGGACTGGCACCGTACCGGGTTATGCTGGAGCAGCTGGCACTGCTGCCTGCGCCACCGCAGGTCATTGGTTTTGAACTCGGTCAGGGACAGGCTCGCGACATCGCCGCATTGCTTGAATCTGCCGGACACTGGCCGGAAATTATCATTGTTCCGGACCTTGCCGGGATCGAGCGGCATGTCCTGGGTGTTCGTACTTCGGAACAGGTGACGAAAATGTAAGGTTCTGCGGGTTTTCTTTTTGCCGCGAAATCCTCTACAATGGGATATACCGAAGATTGCTGAATGCTTGGGGGAACATAACTACATGCTGCATAAATTCAAAAAGATAGATTACTCGATTGTTTTTATATTGGTTATATTGATGGTTATCAGTATTTTGTCGATTTATAGTACGACCTTTGGCAGGCCAAAGCTGGAGGGACTCACGCAAAGTTCCATTATGTATTATATTTTGGGCTTCGTAGTCTTTTTTGGAATGTCGATGATTAATTACAAATTCATTATCAAAAACTATCTGTATATCTATGGCGTAGGTATGCTCTTGCTTATTTTTGTTATGTTTTTTGGTAAAGAGTATTATGGGGCAAAGGGCTGGTTATCCATATTCGGTGTAAGTTTGCAGCCTGCTGAATTGTTCAAGCTATGCCTGATTGTGTTCTTATCAGCCTTATTGGCCCGAAAGAAGAATCGTCCGCTTTATTTTGGACGTGATGTCATTCCGGTCTCACTCTGTGTTTTGCCGCCATTACTACTCGTATTACTTCAAAACGACTTGGGGAATGCTTTAAGTTATGTAATCATTCTCGTGGGCCTGTTATGGATTGGTAATATTAAATTCTCTCATGCTCTTATTGGTTTTGTTATTGCAGTGGCTGCTTTTATTGGCGGTATACAAGCTTATATTCATTATCATGATGAGATTGTTAAATTTCTGAAGGACGTTGGGCGTTCACACTGGGCAGACCGTTTCGACCCATGGCTCGTGCCGGATCAGACTTCCAGAGACGTGCTCTGGCAGACCTATAACGCGAAGCTGGCGATTGGTTCTGGGGGCATTAGTGGTAAAGGATACTTGGAAGGTACAACGATTCAGTCAAATCGGGTACCGCTGGCTTATGCCGACTCGATCTTTGTGCAGATTGGGGAGGAGTTTGGCTTTGTAGGTGCTTCAGTGCTGCTGCTGCTGTACTTTATTCTCATCCACAGGCTGGTACTTATTGCGCTCGAATGTAAAGATCGCGCTGGGCCTTATCTCATTGTCGGCATTATAGCGATGCTGCTGTACCAAATTTTTGTCAACATCGGTCCGTTTATTGGTCTAATGCCGCTGACAGGGATTACCTTGCCGTTTATCAGTTCGGGTGGTACCTCTATCATGATTAACATGATCAGTATGGGGATCGTGATGAGTATCAAGGTTCATACGGAAGAGAACGAGGATATTCTGGGCTCTGCAGAACAACCGGGGATTACGGATATCGTCCTCAAGTTGTTCAGAAGGAAACCGTCCCAGCAGGAACAGTAATTCCTTTTATCAGGTACAGGAAACAAAAACAAGAGAGTCATAGAACCCTGGAAAGATCAATCCAAGCCATTTGGATTTGGTGCTTCCAGGGTTTTTCTTTTGCTAGATTTTCTCTAATGGTTATGTAAGTTGAAATCGATCATCCACGCAGTGATTAAAATTTCCAATTTATCTCTCTATTTTATACAATGGAAATTATAAGTCAATTTGGAAAATGCGTATACAGGTATCCGGGAGGACGATTGCAGTTATGTGGAGAATGCTGAAAAAGATGGACGGTGTTATTCTTTTTGTATTGTTTTTGCTGATGATCGCAAGTGTGTTTGCCATTTATAGTGGTACACAGACGGATGCCACTTTGGCCAAGCATCATATCAAAACCTTGTTGTTTTATATCATCGGATTTGTCGCAGTAGTGGGCATCGGACTAGTAAATTACAAACTATATGTGAATTATGCTTTTTATCTGTATGCCTTAGGAATCGTTCTGCTTGTTCTCGTCAACTTTGTGGGCGGACCTATTAATAATGCCAATGGCTGGATCAAGCTTGGGGATAATCTTTCGTTTCAACCTGCGGAGTTGTTCAAGATGATCCTGATTCTATTTCTCGCACATTTGCTCGTGAAGCGCCAGCGAAACACGCTCGGGTTCTGGAGGGATATCATTCCCATCGGATGTTGGGCGTTCGTTCCGTTTGCACTCGTCATGATTCAGAATGATTTGGGCAACGCGCTCGGTTACGTCGTCATCTTGGCCGCGGTATTGTGGATCGGTAATATCAAGCTAAAACATGCAATCATTGGCCTTGTTATTATAGCTGTAACTTTCTTTGGTTTCGTCAAAGCCTACACGACATATCATGATGAAATCTTTACCTTTCTCGAGAAGGTAGGCCGTGAACACTGGGCGGAACGGATAGATCCCTGGCTCGTACCGGAAAAGGCCACATCCAAGGCGACATGGCACACCAAAAATGCCGGCTTGGCTATAGGCTCAGGAGGCATTGTCGGCAAAGGGTATTTGCAGGGAACTTCCGTCCAAAGTGGACGCGTGCCGTATACCTATTCGGATTCCATCTTTGTCGTTATCGCTGAGGAATTCGGTTTTGTGGGAGCGTCGGTGCTGTTACTGCTGTACTTCATTCTGATTCACCGAATGGTTCTGATCGGTATGGAATGCAAGGATCGGGCGGGACCGGTCATTATTGTAGGCATTATTGGCATGCTCTTATACCAAGTGTTTGAAAACATAGGCGCGTTCCTTGGACTGATGCCACTAACAGGGATTACCCTTCCGTTCATCAGTTATGGCGGGACTTCATTGCTCATTAATATGGCTTGTATCGGATTGGTCATGAGCATTAAATTATATGGAGATGAAGAGGAAGATGACCTGCTGCTTGGAGAGCAGAAGCCCGGTTTGCCAGACCGGTTACTGCATTTGCTGAGAAAAGAAAAGAGCGCGTTGTAATCACTGAATACGGTTTTGTATTAACAGTTAGGTTCGATAGGTCTCTTAAACATGGCTGATGCACATCTGTAACAGATGTGGTCGGCCTTTTCTTAATCCGGCTCAACCACGTTTAAGTGAGAGAATGAATTTGCTAGATTTATGATTATTGCTAGGTTTACTTCTGTCTCTTCCGGGCATACTGATAGACATGAGAGAGTTGCAGGGAACATGATCACGGGAGCCGAGGGGGAGAACGGGATGAGCAGAAGAACAGTGAAGCAAATTGGACTTATTATCGTTTGTCTTATGATGATTATTATGATGTGGGAAGGTCAGAAGACGGATGCAGCTGTAGCCGCTACAGCGATTCCGGAGCAATCCATCCGTTTGCGGATTCTTGCGAATTCGGATGCGCCAGGGGATCAACTGGTGAAACGCGAGATTCGGGATGCAGTGGTTGCCCAGATGAGTGAGTGGGTTACAGAGCTGGATAATCCGCAAAGTCTGGATGAAGCACGCCATGTCATTCGTGAGCATTTGTCTGAAGTTGAAGATCGGGTGGGAGAAGAGCTGGCCAGCCGTGGACTGGACTATCCATTTCAAGTAGAGCTTGGTGTCGTTCCGTTCCCTACCAAACTATATGGAGGTACGGTATATCCCGCAGGTGATTATGAAGCAGTGCGTATAACACTGGGAGAAGGAAAGGGTCAGAACTGGTGGTGTGTGCTGTTTCCGCCATTATGCTTCATTGATGCAAGCACAGGGGATGCGCTGGCAAATCCGTCTACGGTATCTGCGGCGGCGGCTGCTGAGCCTGGAGATGCTGAAGCATCTGTCCAGGGAGCAACACCGGAAGCGCGTTTTTTCCTGGTGGATCTGGCGGTTAAACTATGGGATTGGGCAGCCGGGTTGTTTGCATAATATCGTGAGAATGATAGGGAAGGGCGACTTCGATACAGGAAGCTGCCCTTTTGCCCGATTTTTCAAATGAAAAGCTGTCATGCTTAACGGATGGGAGTTATAAGAGAGATAGCGAGCCCGTTCTTAGGTTGAACAGATATGCTATAATTATAGGTATTCGAAATGAAAGCAAGACAGCTACCGTCAAGGTCGAGGCCCCGCGGTACTAACCTATTGAAGTTTAGGGATGATGGATATATGAGTAGAGAACAAGACCAATACACAGGAAACAAAGATTCGGGAAACCCAGAAGGATTGCTTACCTCGGTGTGGGATGTCAGAGCATTGATGAGTGAGAAACAGCCGCATGTTGTGGGTAATTTGGTTATGGGTGAACCTGAGGGACAGGGATCTGATGAGAAAAAAAAGAGCGCCTATGAGCAGGCACTCGCTGACTTGCAGGCTGCCGCTGCCTGCATTCGTGAAGGCCAGACCATTGCGTTTCCGACAGAGACGGTATACGGTTTGGGCGCGGATGCGCGCAGTACAGCTGCGGTAGAGGCTATATTTGAAGCCAAAGGCCGTCCGTCAGACAATCCGCTCATTGTGCATATTGCACATCGCGATCAGCTGGATTCACTGGTTACGGAAGTGAATGAGGCAGCAGAAGCGCTGATCAAAGCCTTTTGGCCAGGTCCGCTCACGATTGTGCTGCCCGTTAAGCCAGGTGCCGTATCCCCGCGGGTTACGGCTGGCTTGGACACGGTGGGTGTTCGCATGCCGGATCACCCGGTTGCTCTGCAGCTGCTCGCAGCGGCCGCGTGTCCGGTGGCTGCGCCAAGCGCTAACCGCTCCGGGCGGCCGAGCCCAACGCGCGCTT
This sequence comes from Paenibacillus sp. FSL K6-2862, assembly GCF_038005125.1. Taxonomy (NCBI): domain Bacteria; kingdom Bacillati; phylum Bacillota; class Bacilli; order Caryophanales; family Paenibacillaceae; genus Paenibacillus; species Paenibacillus sp. FSL K6-2862. The sequence goes on along the minus strand of NZ_JBBOSN010000001.1, from coordinate 6,038,733 downwards.
CACATGTAAGCGAGGATCTGGCTGGCCGCATCGGCGGCATTGTGGACGGCGGCCCCACGGGTGTGGGCGTCGAGTCCACGGTAGTGCAGGTCGGTGACGACGGTACCGTCACCATCCTGCGCCCTGGCGGCATTACGGCGGAACAGTTGTCCGCCGTTGCCGCCCGTGTCGCCACGGACCCGGCGATTCTCGCTGAGGGGTCCGAAGGCGAAGGCAGCCCGGCGCCGCGCTCGCCGGGCATGAAGTACACGCACTATGCGCCCACAGGGGCGCTGTGCGTGGTAGAGGGGCCGCCCCCAGCTGTGGCGGCCTGGATCAGCGCCGCCCTCGCGGAGGCGGCGCAGCGCGGAGAGCGCACTGCGGTGCTGGCGTTTGCCGAGCACGCGGAGCAGTACCGCGCCGATGCCGTATTCTCGCTGGGCGATGCCAGCGAGCTTGAAGAAGCAGCGCGCCGGCTGTACGCCGCGCTGCGCAGCTGCGATGAGCAGGGCGCCACATACATTGTGGCTGAAGCCTGCTCACGCGAAGGGCTGGGAGCAGCCGTCATGAATCGGCTGCTCAAAGCTGCTGGTCACCAACTTATACAGGTTGGGGACCAGTAACACCATGACCGGAGCTGACGATGTCTCTCCGGTCCACCTAATCGGCAGGCCGTGGCAGCAAGCACAACCACCTCGCGGCCTGGCGATTAGACCAATCCTCTTTTGACACGCCTGCCAGCGTCTCTGCCGACTATTCATTCTCGTTCTCCCGTCATGTTTGTGTCCTTGTCCGCATATCGTGTACAAGAACCTTTACGTGACTTGGGGGTATGGGAATGTGGGATGTGTCTGCCCATCTGGGGCAGTTGGTAACCATTTTGATTATGGCCGTCGCCCTTGGGCTAGATGCCTTCTCGCTGGGTATTGGGATCGGCATGAAAGGCATTCGTTTGCGTGATGTGCTGCGAATCAGTTTGGTTACGGCCTTGTTTCATGTCATCATGCCGCTGATCGGCATGTACACGGGAAAATACGTCAGCTCTCTCTTAGGAGATATTACGACGTATGCCGCAGGTGGATTGCTCGTTCTGCTCGGGGGTCACATGATTCTGAATGCATTTCGTGAAGGAGACACCAAGCTGGTGGACCATCGCTCTATGCTCGGTGTGATTTTATTTTCACTTAGTGTGAGTGTGGATTCGTTTTCCGTTGGTGTGTCCCTCGGCATGTTTAGCAGTGATCTGGTACTGACAGTACTTGCCTTTGGTGCATGTGGTGGAATCATGTCCGTCATGGGTCTGCTGCTGGGACGACGAGTGAGCCAAAACCTTGGCGATTATGGTGAAGCGATTGGCGGAGCCATTCTGCTTGCGTTTGGACTGTTGTTTATTTTTTAATAGTCATAGAGCGGAGCAGATGCAGCTATTGCGCAGTCATAACGATACTCTTTAAATTTTCATCATTTAAAATTAAAATATTGCATCATTCGACAACATTTGCGAAATGGGGAGGCTATCTCACAATGAAACATATTTTGTTTGTATGTACAGGGAATACGTGCCGCAGCCCCATGGCGGAGGGGCTTTTGCGCAAGCTGGCAGCGGAACGGGGCATTCAGGTAGAGGTTCGTTCTGCAGGTGTGGCGGCAGCATCGGGAATGCCGATTTCCCGTCATGCCGAAGCTGTATTAAGAGATCATCAGGCGGAAGGGCCTGGTCATTCCACACAGCTTAACGCGAGCCTGATTGGCTGGGCAGATTTGGTCCTTACGTTAACGCGAAGCCATAAACAGCATGTCCTGCAGGTTTTTCCGGATTCGGTACACAAGACGTACACGCTGAAAGAGTATGTAGAGAATGATAATCAGGTCCTGAATGATCTTCAGGAACTGGACAGCCTGTTCGCCACACTGGAGTTGAAGCGTGCACTCGGTCAGGAGATTCTGGCATCAGAGCGTGAGCGCGTGATCGAGATCCGGCAGCGTATTCCAAGCTTTGATATATCTGACCCGTTTGGCGGCAGTCGTGATGATTATAATATCGCCGCTGCGGAGATCAGAACTGCGCTGGATCGTCTCCTGGACAAGTTGGGATAAACCGGGATTGTGCAGGTCATAGTAATTAGGCAGTGAAGATTGAATTTTTAAATTAATTTGTTATGCAAAAACGGACATGTAATGTAAATTACCCGTTGATTTTAAGCGTGGGTTGTTTTATGATGAAGGGGAAAACAGGGATCCGGTGTAACTGGCGACGAAGTGGGCACAACCACAATGGAGCACCGGAACAAACGGCCGGTCGCCTGGGCAAAAGAGCAATTCTGCGATACCCGCAGACTGCTCTTTTTTTCGTCTTTCATCTGATTATTCGCTATAATAGTACCTGAAATGCCGTGCATGCATACAAGAGCGGGCAGCCGTGTGGGAGTCAGGCATGATTTTATCGGGAGGCGATAGGATGACTATTGAGTTAGATTCGGATCAACCCGGATTGCAGGAACAGACCGTAACCATTCTGCGTGAACTGGCACTTGCCGGAAAGCTTGGACCTGGACAGATCGTTGTGATCGGTACAAGCACAAGCGAGGTTGCAGGCCAAAAGATTGGTACGAGTGGTGCCGTTGATGTAGCACAGCAGCTTCTTGCAGGGATTCGCGAGGTGCAGCAGGAATTCGGCTTCGATCCTGTGTTTCAGTGCTGTGAACACTTGAATCGCGCATTGGTGATGGAACGTTCACTGCTCACACGTCTTGGTTTGACTGAAGTGGGCGCCGTACCGGTTCCCAAGGCAGGCGGTTCCATGGCATCCGCAGCATATCGTTCGCTGAGTGATCCTTGTCTGGCTGAACATGTGCAGGCTCATGCAGGAGTGGATATCGGGGAAACGATGATTGGCATGCACTTGCGGCATGTGGCGGTCCCCTTCCGTACAACGCTTCGCTACATCGGGGAAGCCCGTGTGACGACAGCCTTGACCCGTCCGAAGCTGATTGGCGGCGAACGTGCGGTGTATCAGATGGAAGAGCAACCAGATTCGACATTTTGCGACTAAATCTTCAACCTACTATAAAGCGAAACTGAAAGGTTACACTCCTAACTACGATTGCAGTACCATCTTCCGATCGCTGTTATCCCCAGATTTTTTGAATCCCCTTTTAAAGGGGAAATCCGGTGATAAAGGCGAACACTTCGTTTCTTTAGATTGGTCCTGCACTCTCCGTTTTCGTGTAAACATCAATTTTGCTTTATAACTTCACTAAATATACTGGGAGGAATTTAAACATGGAACAATTGCGTAAGAATGACCCTGCAGTACTTGAAGCGATGAATTTGGAACTGAAACGCCAACAGAACAACATTGAGCTGATTGCATCCGAGAACATCGTAAGTGAAGCGGTAATTGAGGCACTTGGATCTGTACTGACAAACAAGTACGCTGAAGGATACCCAGGCAAACGTTATTATGGTGGCTGCGAGCACGTGGATGTCGTGGAAGATATCGCACGTGACCGTGCGAAGGAACTGTTTGGAGCTGAGCACGTAAACGTACAGCCTCACTCCGGTGCACAAGCAAATATGGCAGTTTACCTTGCAGCATTGAAACCTGGTGACACGGTACTGGGTATGAATCTTGCCCATGGTGGACACCTGACTCACGGCAGCCCGGTGAATGCATCTGGTTTGCTCTACAACTTCGTGGCCTATGGCGTACAGGAAGATACATTCTTGATCGATTATGATGAAGTGCGTAAAGCAGCGTTCAAGCACCGTCCTCGTCTGATTGTAGCAGGCGCAAGTGCATACCCGCGTACCATTGATTTCGAAAAAATGGCTTCTATCGCCAATGATGTAGGCGCATTGTTCATGGTGGACATGGCCCACATTGCAGGACTGGTTGCTGCTGGATTGCATCCGAGCCCGGTTCCACATGCCCATTTCGTAACAACGACAACACACAAAACGCTGCGCGGACCTCGTGGCGGTATGATCCTGTGCCGCAAATCCTGGGCAGCTGCAATTGATAAAGCGGTATTCCCAGGTTCCCAAGGTGGACCTTTGATGCACGTTATTGCTTCCAAAGCGGTAGCACTGGGTGAGGCTCTGCAGCCTTCGTTCAAAACTTATGCACAAAACGTAGTGAAGAACGCTCAGGTTTTGGCTGAAACACTGATTGCCGAAGGATTGAACATCGTGTCCGGCGGTACAGACAACCACTTGATGCTGATCGACACGCGCAGCGTGAACATCACTGGTAAGGAAGCTGAGCATGTCCTCGATTCCATCGGTATTACCGTGAACAAAAATGCAATTCCATTTGATCCGACAAGCCCGTTTGTAACGAGCGGCATTCGTATTGGTACTCCGGCAGCTACTTCCCGCGGCATGAACGAAGAAGCCATGGTAGCTATCGGTAAAATCATTGCCAAAACATTGAAAAATCCTAAAGATACAGCGAAACTGGATGAAGCCCGCGCGGAAGTGACGGCATTGACAGACCAATTCCCGCTGTACACAGATCTGAAATACTAGTCCATCTACACATGGAATTATTGTACAACTAGAGCAAAAAGGACCGGAACATGCCAAGTTTCCGGTCCTATTTTTATAGTATTCGGTTTTCTGTAATGATTACATGTCCTTTGATGGTGTAATTCGGTGTAGGTGATGATATAATATACAGGATTTATCGGGCCTATGAATGATGATTAGGCATTATTGGAAATGCTGAACATGAAGAACTTACCGGAGGGACAAATTAGATGGGAAAATTAGTAATATGTGATCACCCTTTGATTCAACACAAACTGACGTTTATACGCGACATGCGTACGAATACGAAAGATTTCCGTGAATTGGTGGATGAAGTGGCTACACTGATGGCTTACGAGATTACAAGAGATGTTGAACTGGAGACTATTGATGTACAAACTCCTGTAGCTGAAACACAAGGCAAAGTTATTTCCGGACGTATGCTCGGACTGGTGCCGATTCTGCGTGCAGGACTCGGAATGCTCGATGGCGTTGTGAAATTGTTGCCAGCTGCAAAAGTTGGACATGTTGGTCTGTTCCGTGATCCGGAAACATTGCAACCGGTAGAATACTACACCAAACTGCCTACCGACGTTACAGAGCGTCAATTGATTGTCATCGACCCGATGCTGGCGACTGGCGGTTCTGCCATTGCTGCTATTGACGTGCTCAAAAAACGAGGCTGTACGCAAATTAAAATGATGAACCTTGTGGCAGCACCTGAAGGTGTAAAAGCAGTTCAGGACGCGCATCCGGATGTGGACATCTATGTGGCTGCTCTGGACGATCGTCTGGACGATCACGGTTATATCGTTCCCGGATTGGGAGATGCAGGAGACCGTCTGTACGGCACTAAATAAGCATGCTGCATGCTGAATAGAAAAGGGGCTTTGTTTGAATGTCCAAGAAAATTAAAGTCATGACGATATTCGGAGTTCGTCCGGAAGCCATCAAGATGGCTCCGCTTATTTTGGAACTTCAGAAACATCCCGAATCTATCGAATCCATCGTCTGTGTGACCGCACAACATCGTCAAATGCTGGATCAGGTTCTTGAAGTGTTTAACATTCAACCGGACTATGATCTGGACGTGATGAAAGATCGCCAAACGCTGAATGAAATCACGATTCGTGTGCTTGGTGGCCTGGAGCCTGTACTGCGCGAAGCAAAACCCGACATCGTGCTTGTTCACGGGGATACGCTGACTACGTTTGTAGCCAGCTACGCAGCGTTCCTGCAGCAGATTCAGGTGGGCCATGTGGAAGCAGGTCTTCGTACATGGAATAAGCTGTCTCCGTATCCGGAGGAAATGAACCGCCAGTTGACCGGTGTACTTGCAGACTTGCATTTTGCACCGACAGATTGGTCGTTCTCCAACCTTGCCAAAGAAAATAAACCGGAGTCTAGTACCTATGTCACAGGCAACACGGTAACAGATGTGTTTCAATATACAGTAAGGCAGGATTACACACATCCGGTACTTGAATGGGCACAGGGCAAACGTCTTGTGCTGATGACAGCTCACCGCCGTGAATCCCAAGGCGAGCCTCACCGCAACATTTTCCAGGCCGTCAAACGGATTGCCGACGAGTTCGAAGATATTGCCATCGTGTACCCGGTGCATCCAAGTCCTGCTGTGAAGGAGCCGGCTCACGCGATTTTGGGGAATCACCCCCGTATTCAATTAATTGATCCACTAGACGTGGTGGATTTGCATAACTTTTATCCGCATACTCACTTGATTTTGACCGATTCAGGCGGTTTGCAGGAAGAAGCGCCTTCGTTTGGTGTGCCCGTGCTGGTTCTGCGGGATACTACGGAGCGCCCGGAAGGCATCGAGGCCGGAACGTTGGAACTGGTGGGTACGGATGAGGAACGTGTTTATGAACGGACCAAAGCTCTGCTTACAGATGAAACGCTGTATGCAAGCATGAGTCAAGCTGCCAATCCATACGGTGATGGACATGCATCGGAAAGAATTGTCAATGCGATTTTGCACCATTTTGGCGTAAATAGTGAGCGTCCGGAATCATTTCACAGAAAATTCAAAAAATAATTCGTTTTTTCTGACTGAATCATAAAGGGTACAGCATACAGTTAAACTGTACGGTTTACGCGGGTTTATGGGCTCCCGGGGGCCTGTAAACCCGTCGTTTTACCCTTTAAAACGCTAAAATCAATCAATTGACAAAGGCTCTCATCATTCAGTAAAATTAACTGGGATTGCAAGGGTGGCGTGGAAAATGGCCGATTCGAACAAACCAAATTCATCCCGTAACCATGACGATAACGTATGGAAAGCGATGGGACTCGTGACAGCTTTTGGGATCGAGATTGCCATTCTCGCTGTTGCCGGATATTACGTTGGCTCCTGGTTGGACAAGACCATTGGAGGTAACGGAATATGGATCGCCGTAAGCGTTCTCTTTTTTCTGGCCGCCGGCGGCGTGAGCATCTACTTTATCGCGAAAAAATTCATGGGGGAAAGTGATGAGTGAACTAACCAGATACCGCAGATGGATGACTGTTTTCATCATGTACTTTCTTATGATTTGTTTTCTCGCAGCGGCCTTTATGCCACGTGTGGAGACAATTGCTTTGGGACTGGCCCTGGGTACAGGAATTAGCTGGATCAATGCATTTTACCTGGGCTACAAAGTAAGGAAAATGTCTGATGATGCGGCAGAAGGTAACTTGAAGCGTGTGAACCTGGGATTTTTGACAAGAGCGGCACTCGCTGTGCTCGGTATATTCATATCGATGCGCTTTCCGCAGTACTTCAATACATACGCGGTTGCAGGCGGTCTGGTCATTGCGCAATTTTCCTTACTGATTATAGGGATCGTCTATTCCCGCAGAGCAGAATGATGTTAGGTGCTGCAGCTTTCAAGTCGAGAAAGGGGTGAGAAAAATATGCATGAAGCTCCAATTATTATGCTTGGCGGATTTCGATTGGATCTATCGGTTGTGTTGATGCTGGTTGTTACAGGTGCCCTCGTTTTTATCTTTGCTGTACTGGCTACACGGAGGTTGTCCGTTGAAAACCCCGGCAAGCTGCAAAATTTTATGGAGTGGGCAGTCGAATTCGTCCGCAATCTGATTTCCAGTACGATGGATATGAAGAAAGGGAAGCACTTTATCTCTCTCGCTCTTTCCATGATCATGTTCATCTTTGTCGGTAACATGCTGGGTCTTCCGTTCCAGGCAGTAACCGCAGTGGACAGCGCAGAGCATGCGCAGGTGTTTGGTCAGCCGATCGTTACAGCGGTCGATGCGTTTGAAGAAGCGCATGCCAAAGACCCTGAAGCACACCCACACGTTGAATTGGCATGGTGGAAATCACCTACAGCTGATTTATCGGTAACCATGGGACTGGCGCTTGTTGCGTTCATGGTATCTCATGGACTCGGATTGTTCCGCAACACGAGAGGTTATCTCAAGCACTACCTTCAGCCATTCGCCTTGTTCTTGCCCATCAACTTGATTGAGACGGCATCCAAGCTGTTGACACACGGTATGCGTCTATTCGCGAATATCTTCGCGGGTGAGGTACTGATCACAACGATCCTGAAACTGACGACATTCAAAGTGTTTGGCGCAATTGCTGCCATTCCGTTGCTGATGGTGTGGCAAGGCTTTAGTATCTTTATCGGCGCGATCCAGGCATTTGTTTTTGTAATCTTGATGATGGTGTACATTTCACAGAGCATCGAGACGCACGACGAACATTAAGTTCCAAGCCCGACGAAGATTTCTTCACCAGGCTGAACAATAAAAAAATTCGATTTATAATTTTAAGGAGGATATACAAATGGGAGCAATGGCATTAATCGCAGCAGCAATTGTTGCAGGACTGGGCGCGTTTGGCGCAGGTATCGGTAACGGTATGGTAATCAGCAAGACAGTAGAAGGAATCGCGCGTCAACCAGAAGCAAAATCCACTCTTCAAACAACAATGTTTATCGGGGTAGGTCTGATCGAGGTATTGCCGATCATCGGTGTGGTACTCGCGTTCATGTTCTACGGTATGGCTTAATTAAATTGATAAGGTTTGGCGGGGAAGGCCATAGCCATCCGCGCCTTCTTTTTAGGTAATGTCCGTTCATGCGGATGAACGTTTCAAGGATACCTCCAGGAAGGAGTGAACAGATTGAGTTTCGTATGGGAAAATACGCTTCTTGCGATTATCGCATTTGCAATTTTATATTGGCTGCTTAGCCGTTATGCTTTCGGTCCTTTGTTCTCCATCATGGAAAAACGTCGCGAACTCGTGCTGACGCAGATGAATGAGGCTGCTCAGACTCGGGAACAGGCCATTGCCTATGTGGAGGAACAAAAACAAGCTCTGGAGCAAGCGCGCAAGGAAGCTCACGACATCATTGAACAGTCCAAACAAACGGGCGGCAAACAGGCTGAGTCAATTCTGGCTGACGCAAAAGCTGAGGCTAATCGTCTGAAAGACGATGCGGTACGTGAAATTGAAAGCGAGAAGAACAAAGCGGTTGCAGCGCTTCGCAGCGAACTGGGTACAGCTTCCGTTCAGATTGCTTCCAAATTGATCAAAAAAGAAGTTGAGAACGGTCCAGCACAAGAAGAGCTTGTGAACCAATACCTCAATGAGGTAGGGGGCCGACAATGAGCCGTGATACGATTGTTGCCAAGCGTTATGCGAAAGCATTGTTCGAAGTCGCTCTCCAGCAGCAGCAGGTGCTTGAAGTTGAACAGGAACTGCGTGCGGTTGTCAGCGGATTGACTGGGGATGCTGAGATCATCAAGTTCATCGTATCTCCGAACATCTCTGATGAAGCCAAGCGGAACGTGCTTCATGCGAGCCTTGATGGCAAAGTGTCCGAACCTGTCCTGCGCACGGTTCTGCTCTTGATTGAGCGTGGTCGCGTTGAACTGCTGGAAGCTCTTTTGAGTGATTATCTGAAGATCGAGGGCGACTCGCTCGGCATTGCCGATGCTCGCGTTTACTCGACTTATGCATTGAATGATGAAGAAAAAGAAGCGGTAGCCCGTGAATTCGGAGGCCGTGTGAATAAAAAGATCCGTATCGAGAACATTGTCGATTCGACTCTGCTGGGCGGATTGAAAGTCGCCATTGGCGATACGATCTATGACGGCAGCTTGGCTGGCAAGCTCGAACGTCTTGAGCAGTCTTTTAACAGACGAGTACAGTAGATTGGGGTGAGGACACTTGAGTATCAAACCAGAAGAAATCAGTACATTAATTAAGAGCCAAATCGAACAATACAAGACCGATATCGATGTAGTCGAAGTCGGGACGGTTATCGAGGTTGGTGATGGTATTGCTCGTGTATACGGACTTGAGAACGTCATGTCCAACGAGTTGGTTGAATTCCCAAGCGGTGTAATGGGACTCGCCATGAACGTGGAAGAAAGCAATGTCGGTGTCGTTATCCTGGGACCTTACTATGATATTCGTGAAGGCGACCAAGTGAAGCGTACTGGCCAAATCATGCAAGTGCCTGTAGGCGAAGCATTGATTGGACGTGTTGTGAACCCGCTCGGTATTCCAGTCGATGGCAAAGGGCCAATCGCGACAACGGAATTCCGTCCGGTTGAAGGTAAAGCACCAGGCGTAATGGATCGTAAATCCGTTCATGAGCCGATGCAAACAGGTATCAAAGCGATTGATGCCATGGTACCAATCGGTCGCGGACAACGTGAGTTGATCATCGGTGACCGTCAAACAGGTAAAACTTCGATCGCAATTGATGCGATCCTGAACCAAAAAGGCAGCGGCATGAAGTGTATCTATGTGGCTATTGGTCAGAAACAATCTACAGTTGCACAAGTTGTGGAAACTCTTCGTCGTAAAGGCGCAATGGAGTACACAATCGTTGTAACTGCAGCTGCTTCCGATCCATCACCACTCTTGTACATCGCACCGTATTCCGGTTGTTCGATGGGCGAGTACTTCATGTACAAAGGCGAGCATGTTCTGGTTATCTATGATGACTTGACTAAACAAGCTTCTGCTTACCGTGAGCTTTCCTTGCTGCTTCGTCGTCCTCCAGGCCGTGAGGCTTATCCGGGTGACGTCTTCTACTTGCACTCCCGTTTGCTGGAGCGTGCTGCGAAGCTGAATGATGAACTTGGTGGTGGTTCTTTAACCGCACTTCCGTTTATTGAAACACAAGCTTCCGACGTATCTGCTTACATCCCGACGAACGTAATCTCCATTACGGACGGACAAATCTTCCTGGAAGCCGACTTGTTCAATGCTGGACAACGCCCGGCGATCAACGTAGGTATCTCCGTATCTCGTGTCGGTGGTTCTGCTCAGATCAAAGCGATGAAAAAGGTTGCAGGTTCCCTGCGTCTCGACCTCGCTCAATATCGTGAGCTTCAAGCGTTCTCCCAGTTCGGTTCCGATCTGGATAAAGCCACTCAGGCCCGCCTGAATCGTGGTGCTCGTATGATGGAAATCCTGAAGCAGGGTGTAAACCAGCCTCTGCCTGTTGAACAACAGGTTGTAAGCTTGTACACAGCAGTTAAAGGATTCCTGGATGAAATCCCTACAGGTGATGTGACTCGTTTTGAACACGAATTCCTCGCGTTCATGGAGAGCAACCATCCGGAAATTCTCGGATCCATCCGTGATACAAAAGAATTGACTGCAGACAATGAAAATGCACTGAAAGGTGCAATCGAGAAGTTCAGAAAGAGCTTCGCTGTCTCTGTCTAAATAGATGATTGCAGCTGCGGAGTTGTTTAACCGATTCCGCATGTCTGCGTGTAAAACTTTGATGCTTTCAAAGTAAGATTATGCTTACGAAGTAGTTTTGACTACGTCAAAACTGGTTTGGGCTTACGAAGTAACTTTGACTTTGTCAAAGTTTTGAGGTGGTGAAATCATGGCAAAAGGCATGCGCGAAATTAAGCGGCAAATTAAAAGCGTACAAAGCACCAAGCAAATCACCAAAGCAATGGAGATGGTTGCAGCTGCAAAACTGCGTAAAGCGCAGGAAAAAGCTGAGGCAGCCCGTCCGTATTCGGAGAAACTGAAAGAAGTTGTGGCTAGTATTGCATCAAGCACGCAAGGGATCCAGCATCCGATGCTCGAGAGCCGTCCGGTCAAAAAGACAGCTTACCTGATCATTACATCGGACCGCGGTCTTGCGGGTGGATACAATGCGAACGTTTTGCGTCAGGTCAATCTGACGCTCAAAGAGCGCCATAACTCCCAAGATGACTACGAGTTGTTCGTTATTGGGCGTAAAGGACGCGATTACTTCAGACGGCGCGAAATTGCGATGGCATCCGTTACAACGGATCTATCCGATTCACCAGCATTTGCAGACATCAAATCTATTGCACACGAGGCTGTTCAAGGATTTGAGTTGGCTAAATTTGATGAATTGTACATTTGTTATAACCGCTTTGTGAATGCGTTGACCCAGATTCCTACGGTAGAAAAACTTCTTCCAATGGAAACACCTGAGGTAACTGCTGCGGAAGGACCGACGGCGAGCTACGAATACGAGCCTTCAGCTGAAGCTGTACTGGAAGTTTTGCTACCGCGTTATGCGGAAACGCTGATCTACGGTGCACTTCTGAACGGTAAGGCGAGTGAGCTGGGCGCGAAAATGACGGCAATGGGTAATGCAACCAAAAATGCATCCAAACTCATTAACGATTTGTCATTGACATACAACCGTGCCCGTCAAGCGGCGATCACGCAGGAGATTACGGAAATTGTGGCAGGTGCCAACGCAGCACAAGGCTAACCGTTTTTTATTTAATGAAGGCTTGCACTGCAAAGATAAACGAACGGAACTTTATTTTTGTCAAAGTAGCAGGCTTGTAGGAGGGGAACGTTAAGATGAACAAAGGACGCGTTGTGAGCATCATGGGTCCGGTTGTTGACGTCGAGTTTGATCGCGGCGGTCTGCCGGAAATCCTCAATGCCATTACGATCACTACAGTAAGCGAAAGCGGCGTAAGTGTAAGTCTTACACTCGAAGCTTCGAAACATCTGGGTGACAACCGGGTACGTTGTATCGCGATGTCCTCCACGGACGGTCTCGTACGTGGTATGGAAGCAGTAGATACAGGAGCTCCAATCTCTGTACCTGTTGGGGAAGCGACACTGGGTCGTGTATTTAACGTACTCGGCGAAGCAATTGATACTGGCGGTACTGTAGCTGCTGAACATAAAAACCCGATTCACCGCTCTGCTCCTGCATTCGATGAACTGACGACTCAAGCTGAAATGCTGGAGACAGGTATCAAAGTTATCGACTTGCTGGCTCCTTACGCCAAAGGTGGTAAAATCGGTTTGTTCGGTGGTGCCGGTGTAGGTAAAACCGTTACAATTCAAGAATTGATCAACAACATTGCGCAAGAGCACGGTGGTATTTCCGTATTCGCGGGTGTTGGTGAGCGTACACGTGAAGGTAACGACTTGTATCACGAGATGAGTGATTCCGGCGTTATCAACAAAACAGCAATGGTCTTCGGACAAATGAACGAGCCTCCAGGCGCACGTCTTCGTGTAGCCCTCACAGGTCTGACGATGGCGGAATATTTCCGTGATGAAGAAGGCCGTGACGTGTTGCTCTTTATCGATAACATCTTCCGTTTCACCCAAGCGGGTTCAGAAGTATCTGCCTTGCTCGGACGTATGCCTTCCGCGGTAGGTTACCAGCCTACGCTGGCAACAGAAATGGGTCAATTGCAAGAGCGTATCACTTCCACGAAAAAAGGATCGGTTACATCGATCCAGGCGATCTACGTACCTGCGGATGACTATACGGATCCAGCTCCTGCAACAACGTTTGCTCACTTGGATGCAACAACGAACCTGGAGCGTAAAATTTCCGAGATGGGTATCTACCCTGCGGTAGATCCACTTGCATCCAGCTCCCGGATCTTGGCACCAGAAGTTGTAGGTGAAGAACACTATAGCGTAGCACAAGGCGTTAAACGCATCTTGGCGCGTTATAATGAGCTGCAGGATATCATTGCGATCCTGGGTATGGACGAGCTGAGTGAAGAAGACAGAGCGCTCGTTTACCGTGCTCGTAAAATTCAACGTTTCTTGTCCCAGCCTTTCCACGTTGCTGAAGCATTTAACGGTATTCCGGGTAAATACGTTCCGGTTAAAGAAACAGTGCGCAGCTTTAAAGAGATTCTCGAAGGCAAGCATGACGATCTGCCGGAAGCAGCATTCCTCTTCGTGGGTACGATTGAAGAGGCAGTGGAGAAAGCTAAAACACTGGTATAATCTGAATCCAGGATTGTCCTTATGAAGCGAGCTATCCTTCGGATAGTTTCAGGAGGGATGGAATTGAGCACCTTTTTGTTGGAAATCGTAACGCCTGAGCGTTTGGTCTATTCGGAGCAAGCAGATAGCATCATCGCTCGTGGTATTGAAGGGGAACTGGGGATCTTGCCAGGCCATATCCCTATGGTTACACCATTGCAGATTGCACCAATTATTATCAGGAACGGAAAAGAGAACAAGCAGGTCGCTATTGGCGGCGGTTTTATCGAAGTCCGCAAAGATAAGGTTGTTGTTCTCGCAGAAAGTGCCGAATTCCCGGAAAATATCGATGTGGATCGTGCGCGTGCAGCGAAGGAACGGGCAGAACGCCGTCTCAGCAGCCAAAGCAACCAGGACCACTTTGATCACCGCCGGGCAGAGATTGCTCTGCAAAAAGCGGTTAACCGGATCAACGTATACGGCAAATAAACGATTAAAGGAAGCCCGGCGGCTTGGTCTGCCGGGCTTTTTCGCTGTGTTTCGCAGAAATGGCTTCCATATTTATTTAATGCAATCGTAATTTACTGGATGATTTTATGTAGATTCTCCGTTAATTTTTGTAAACAATGATCACCGTTCGTGTGATATTGAATATAGTATAGGACTATAGTAGTGGTGATAGTTACCACTAATAGACCCATTTTTGGCCAGTTCAAACCAAATTATTTCCGAGGAAATGACAAGATCGATATCGAAATAGCGCTCTTTTATGTCGTTTTAGTCACAAAATCCCGATGGTTTAAAATTAAAATATTCTCAAAGTGGAAATCAATGTAATTGACAATGTATGATGAAAGAGCCTATATTCCATAGAGTCAGCAGAGAATGCAGCTGCGAAGATGAATTCCATGATCATTCCAGCCCGATTGTGCTGCTCGATGAATGGGCAACACGAAGGATCTCCATATGGGGTACTTCAGCGGTGAGTCAGTTGTGTTCTGCTGGAACAAACCATTCTTATGACTTTTAAATTAAGGATGACAAGCAAAATTGCGCTGGTTGCTGCAACAAATGTGGAGGTAATGAATATATGGATATTGATCTGACGAATCAGTTGAACCAGTCATTAAGCACAAATGGGTTAGTTTCGATTGTCGTTTCGCTATTGTGTATAGCACTCGCATGGTGGGCACTGCAAAACCTGAAACTTGATCTGATTATCAGACAGCCGAAGGGTGCTCAAGGAAGATTGCTGCATTTGCTGTTTGCCATTATTCTGGGTCATGCCGTATCCGGGTTCGTTATTGATTATTTATCATGGACCCAAATGTTGCGTCATTTGTTTTAATGTTGAGATGGTTGGTTAATCATCTGTTAGGTTCTTCATGCAGCCTGATTGTCGAATAACATCGATTGTTTGTGTCAACAATTAGAGTATGACCAACCTGTTAACAATTAAGAAAAATGTGTGACGTATAATTGGTTGAACTGAGATGTTTTATGTAAAAATGCTTGTATCGTACAATTCAAAAATGTTATGATGGAAGTTAGGGAATTAACTATTGTTCACTTTAACCTTAGGTTATAAACGGGATCCCCGGTATTTGCCGGCTAATAATTATCCCAATCCGTCTGTCCTGATGTTTTGCTGACCTGTAAGCCTTAATTACAAGTTTGCAGGCAATCAGCACGGCAAGTGTTATCATCAATTTTGGATTATAAACCAATTCTTTTCTGAACAGACATCAGGCGTTTTTTGCCGGGGAATGTCGAAATTCCACACACAGCAACAGTCCTTTCTAACACAGAGGGCTTACGTATTCCGGAATGAAGAAAAGGGAATAAAAGCGCGGAGGGAACCATGATGAGCAAATTTATCGTCCGCGGTGGCAAAAGGTTGACCGGAAGTGTCAAAGTTAGCGGCGCTAAAAATTCTGTTCTTCCGATCATCGCTGCCTCTCTACTAGGGGAAGAAGGACAAAGCGTTATTATTGACGCACCTCCTCTAGACGATGTGATGACGATTAACAAAGTGTTGGAATCGCTGGGAGCGGGTGTTACATACCGGGACGAGGTGATTACCGTGAATGCGGAAAAACTTACTTCCTGCGAAGCCCCGTATGAATGGGTAAGTAAAATGCGGGCGTCTTTTCTGGTCATGGGGCCTTTATTGACGCGTATGGGTCATACAAGAATTTCGCTTCCTGGTGGATGTGCCATCGGAACACGGCCGATTGATCAGCATTTGAAAGGTTTTGAAGCCATGGGTGCCGAGATCAGCTTGGGCCAAGGCTATATCGAAGCTCGCAGCCAAGGACGGTTGCGCGGTGCAAAAATTTATCTGGATGTAGCTTCCGTCGGAGCTACTCAAAATATTATGATGGCTGCAACGCTGGCTGACGGTGTTACCGTGCTGGAGAACGCAGCGAAAGAACCTGAGATTGTGGATCTGGCCAACTTCCTTAACGGAATGGGTGCCAAAGTGCGTGGAGCGGGTACAGGAGTTATTCGCATCGAAGGTGTGGAGAAACTCACTGGAGTGAAGCACACAGTGATTCCTGACCGGGTAGAAGCGGGTACCTACATGGCTGCTGCTGCTATTTCTGGTGGCGACG
Organism: Paenibacillus sp. FSL K6-2862; assembly: GCF_038005125.1. Taxonomy (NCBI): domain Bacteria; kingdom Bacillati; phylum Bacillota; class Bacilli; order Caryophanales; family Paenibacillaceae; genus Paenibacillus; species Paenibacillus sp. FSL K6-2862. The sequence goes on along the minus strand of NZ_JBBOSN010000001.1, from coordinate 6,022,374 downwards.
TCTACATCGAAGGTGCAATCTCCGATCATTTGGGTTCGGTTATTGCCAAGATGGAAGAGATGGGAGTGACCATCCTGCCAGATGAGAATGGGGTACGTGTCATTGCGGACCGTCCACTCAAGGCAGTAGATGTGAAAACATTACCATACCCTGGATTCCCTACTGACATGCAGTCCCAGATGATGGCGCTCTTGCTGGCATCAGAAGGAACAAGTGTTGTAACAGAGACGGTATTTGAGAATCGCTTCATGCATGTGGATGAATTCCAATTGATGAATGCGGAGATCAAAGTGGAAGGCCGTTCGTCCATCATTACAGGTAATGCGAAACTGAAGGGTGCCAAAGTTACAGCTACCGATTTGCGTGCGGGTGCTGCACTCATTATTGCGGGTCTGGTTGCTGAAGGCACAACTGAAGTCGGCGGTGTTCATCACATCGACCGCGGCTACGTTCACCTGGCTGAAAAGCTAAATGGACTCGGAGCCGACATCTACCGTATTTCGGTTGAAGAACCGAAACTGGACGCAGCTAAGCCTGCAACCGAAAAAGCTGAGGAAGAAGTGCCGATGTTCAAGGTACAACCGACTTGGGCTTAAATCATGTTTTTAGTAAAAAGCTAAGCCATCTGGCTTGGCTTTTTTTATGCCTTTTTTTGACACTATGCTATTAAAGTATGGCCAACAATTCAGTACCTGATTCTATTAATAGCTGGTCCTAATGGAAGAACTGTGGGTCAAATTTTTAAATATATACAATCAAATAAACGAATTTCAATAGAGAATGCGGTGCAAGGTTATGGATGTCAAAAATGGCTGTATATCGGCGGTTTATCCACTATAACAGAGCAATGTTAATCTAACATTAAAAAGAATCAAAAGCTCTTTCTTTCTCTCAAATCAGGTTCTATCAGATCGAAACAGCTCATACCCTAAACTATGGATTTGAACAAAAGGACCGGTCTATGACGGCCTATGTACAACGGAGGGTATGTCGAAATGAAAGAAGCTCGTATACAGGTTAAGGTGCCCCTTGTCCCCCGTCCAATGATGGAGGAGTCCAAGCAGACTTCGGATGCCGGAATGGAGAAAGACAAGCTCACAGCGATGAATACCAGAAGTTCAGCTGCAGAGGCCAAAAGAATAATCAATCCAAACCCAACAGGAGCATCAGACCAGTCTGAGCGTGAGTCAAGGGGAATCCGCGGACCTGTCATAGAACTGGATCAGTTCCGCCCAGTAAAGAGACGTCGGATGAGGACATTCGGAAGAGGACGCAGGTGGTCAAGCGGATCCAGGCGCTGGCAACCAGCTGCTGCTGTATCAGGGCTCTTGGCGCTGGCACTCCTGATCCCTGCTATATTAGTGTGGCCCCGGACAAGTGATCCGGTGAAGCCGATCCCTGTTGCACCATCAACAGGCAGTGTAACGAACACCGTCCCTGCCCCAGCTGTGCCAGTGACATACCCAGAACCCCATGTAAGAGTGTATCTGTCTGCAACGGGAACAACAATGAATCTTCCGCTTGAGGAGTACGTGACGGGTGTTGTTGCTGCAGAGATGCCTGCCGAGTTCAGGCTTGAGGCATTGAAAGCCCAGGCAATTGCAGCGCGGACCTTTATCGTCAGAAGGCTGGCAGCACATGATACCAGCGGTGTACCATCGGGTGATGCGGATGTAACGGATACGGTTAGTCATCAGGTGTTTCTTCCACCGGACCAGGTAGAAAAGGAATGGACACGGTTGGGGAAAGCGGAGGAATGGGAGAAGTTACAGCAGGCCATCCGCGAAAGCCGGGACGCCGTGATGACATATCAGGGTAAGGCCATTACCGCATCCTTTTTTTCTACAAGTAACGGTTATACAGAGAACGCTGAGGATGTATGGGGAAATGTCGTACCCTATTTGAAAAGTGTAGCGAGTCCATGGGATCAGAAGTTAGCCCCGGGATTCAAGGAGACCGTCACAATGAAGCGCAGCGAAATTCTCCAGAAGTTGAATTTGAGTGCCAATGCTATCCCGGTCACTGCCCAGGAAGGTGGCTCCTGGATGGAAGTGCTGTCTACAACAGAAGGTCACCGAATTAAGGAGATGCAGATCGCAGGTTCAACGTTCAGTGGACCAGAGGTGCGTAAACTGCTTGGATTGAGATCCAGTCAATTCAGCTGGACGACAGAGGGTGACGAGGTGCAGATTACGACCTTCGGTTACGGACATGGCGTGGGAATGAGCCAGTGGGGAGCGAATGGCATGGCGCAGGAGGGACACACTGCGACACAGATTCTGAAACACTACTATACAGGCATCTCCTTTGGACAGGCATCGAAGATGCTGGCCTCGAAATAAGAGACATCAAGACAGTTGAATAAATGCGAATCAATCTGAATTAATCCGGCTTCTCTACCAACCAAATACCCATTCCGGAGCTTTCGAGATTCGGCTATTTATGCAGAAAGTGAGAGTATATGGAGAGCGCAGGGGACAGAAAAGACCTTTAGAAGCGTAGCGTCCGCCTTTATCACCGGATTTCTCCCTTGGGAGAATATAATATGGAAATACGGGGATAACAGCCGGTCGGAAGGTTTTCTGGCCCCGGAGCGGTGCACGGACATCCCCATATCAGTCATATATAGCACTCTCTGAAACCTTCGTGAAAAAAATTAGAGTCGCGCGTGTATAAAAGAGTTGCACCCGGTAACACTTGTTACTGAGGTGATCAAGATGAATGAACAAAACAAAAAAACAGTCCAAGAAGAAACTCCTAAAACAACTCAAGGAGTACCGGCCAGCCAGCCCTCTTCATGGAAAAGAGCAATGTCCAAACGTTGGGTCTTCCCGGCAGCCTACATCGCAGCAGCAGGCATTATACTAACATTAGTGTGGGTCTATCAGGGTACAGGCGAGAAAACGCTGAACTCCGATCCTGCTAGTGGAGTAGTAGAAACAGGAGCATCGGGTACAGAAGAAGCAGCAGTTGGTGGAGAAGAAAGTGTGGAAGTTGTCGCTCAGTCGGAAAGTTTTGCATGGCCAGTAGCAAGTCCGTCGGAAATCTCTGTTGTTAAACCGTTCTATGAGAACGAAGGCTCTACCGAAGAACATGAAGCCGCAATGGTGCAGTACAACGATACGTTTATTCCGAACACCGGCGTAGACCTGGCGCGTGGGGATAACAAATCATTTGAAGTAAAAGCAGCACTCGGCGGTAAAGTGACACGGGTGGAGCAAAATCCGCTGACGGGTCAAGTTGTGGAAATCACGCACAGTGATAACCTCAAAACCGTATACCAAAGCCTGTCTGACGTCAAAGTGAAACAGGATGATGAAGTGAAACAGGGAGATGCAATTGCATCCGCTGGCGTAAATGAACTGGAAAAAACGCTCGGCAACCACCTGCACTTCGAAGTATACGAAGACGGTCAACCGGTTAACCCACAAGGATATCTTCCGGAAAAATAAATGATTTTTAACGCAGAATGAAAAGGGCAGAGGGAAATCCCCTCTGCTTTTTTTGTGGTTTTCAGAAATTATTGGGACCTCCGAAGCTTGTCACACCTTTAAACCGCGAATATATAGGCATGCTCCTCATATAATGTACCAAACTATCCACACAGTAGGGAGGCGGGAGCGTGCACGATTACATCAAGGAACGGACCATAAAAATAGGTCGCTGCATTGTCGAGACGAGGAATACGGTCCGTACCATTGCCAAAGAGTTCGGCGTGTCAAAGAGTACTGTGCATAAGGACCTGACGGAGCGTCTGCCGGAAATCAACCCTGATCTTGCTGACCAGGTGAAACATATCCTGGAGTACCACAAGTCCATCCGCCACTTGCGGGGCGGCGAAGCGACCAAAATCAAATACAAAAAAACAAGCGGCAAAAAGCGTGAAGTACTGGCTTCCGCTAAATCGTAAACATCGCGAAAAGACGTAGGCCAAAAAGCTCACACATGGATTGAATCCCTCCCCTGAAGTATGATATGTTAAAAGCTGGTACAGGATCGAATTATGACATCTTATCAGCCCGATTTTTACATATATATGTTGCACTTTGTCGAACGAGCGGTGACGTGATAAGGGACTCTTTTTCACAGGATACGCTGACCAAATAATATCACTTTGGGGGCTCTTTTATGTTAAGCAAGGATATCGGTATTGATCTTGGCACGGCGAACGTGCTTATTCACGTGAAAGGAAGTGGGGTCGTCCTCGATGAACCTTCCGTCGTGACCATTGAAAGCGATACGAAGCGGGTCCTTGCTGTTGGGGAGGAAGCGCGTCGTATGGTGGGGCGTACTCCGGGTAACATTGTTGCCATCCGACCGCTGCGTGACGGTGTTATTGCGGACTTCGAAATTACGGAAGCGATGCTCAGACATTTCATTAATCGCGTGGGGGCGAGAAGCTGGTACAGCCACCCGCGTATTCTGATCTGTGCACCGACGAATATTACTTCCGTGGAGCAGAAGGCTATCCGTGAGGCTGCGGAGCGCAGTGGTGCCAAAGAAGTATTTTTGGAAGAAGAGCCAAAAGCGGCAGCCATTGGTGCAGGAATGGATATTTTTCAGCCGAGCGGCAATATGGTCGTGGATATCGGCGGCGGAACGACTGACGTTGCAGTCCTGTCTATGGGCGACGTAGTCACCGCCTCTTCTATTAAAGTCGCAGGGGACAAGTTCGACGAAGCGATTATCAAGTTTATCAAAGCCAAGTACAAACTCATGATCGGTGAACGCACTGCCGAGGACCTGAAGATTGCGATTGGTTCCGTAAACCCGGCTGGACGTCAAACCGAGATGGACATTCGCGGACGGGATATGGTATCCGGATTGCCTGTTACCGTAACGGTGTCGGGAAGTGAAGTACAGGAAGCGTTATGGGATTCCGTGCAATCCATTATCGTTGCAGCAAAATCGGTATTGGAGCGGACGCCACCAGAGCTGTCGGCGGATATTATTGACCGGGGTGTCGTGCTGACAGGCGGAGGCGCTTTGCTTAATGGGCTGGACGAGCTTTTGTCCAATGAACTGCATGTACCGGTATGGGTTGCAGAGGATCCGATGCATTGTGTCGTAAAAGGGACAGGCATTATGCTCAATAATTTGGATCAAGTGGTTAAGAAAAAGTTCTGATCTGCCGATATAAGTATCAAAGGTTCGCCTATGCTCGGCAATAGAACGGACAAGCATTGATCCTGCAGTGCAGGACAAGCGCTTGAGGAGAGGGGTTTATTCATGCTAAGAGGTTTGTACACCGCTACCGCGGGAATGATTACGCAGCAACGCCGCCATGATACAGCGACTCAAAATATTGTTAATGCCAACACGACGGGATATAAACAGGTGAACAGCGTAAGCCGTTCATTCCCGGAAATGCTCATTACGTTGGTCGGTGGAGATGCCAATGTTCCGACGAAGAGGCTGGGCAGGCTGAACACAGGGGTGTTCGCGGAAGAGAGCTTGTCCATGAATTTGCAGGGAGCGATTATGGAGAGTGGTCAAAAGAGTGATTTTGCCATTTCGTCCAATCTGTCCGTTAATGATCCGCAGACGGGACAACCTGTCGCTTTTGACGGTTCAGGCAAATTTGTACGAGCTGATGGCACGGTGATCTACCAGCCTCAAGCGTATTTCACGGTGCGGGATGCGGAAGGCAATACAAGATATACACGTGATGGTCACTTCCAGGTTACCGGAACGGGAGAACTATTAAGCTCAACGGGAGCTCAGGTTCTGGATAATGATGGACAGCCGGTTGTGTTGACAGGCTCAGTGGACCAATTTAAAGTGGATGAGCAAGGCCGTCTTGTGGATGCAGGCACGGGAGCACCGACGGGGGTTACGCTTGGAATCAGCGTCATTGATCAACCTAACCAACTGGTTCGGCAGGGTGACGGTAATTTTAGTCTGTATGACCAGGAAGGTGCTACAGCGCGAATGATGGCTGCGGGAGATAATGTGCAGATCCGTCAGGGCTACCTGGAAGGATCGAATGTGGATGCTTCTCAAGCTACGGTGGATATGAATGCCGCCTATCGTGCGTATGAAGCGAATCAGAAGGTTGTGCAGTTCTATGATCGAAGTTTGGACAAAGCTGTCAATGATGTAGGTCGTGTATAACGCGCGGCAATAGAGAGGATGAATTACTAAATGAATAATTCCATGATTAGTGCGAAGGTCTCGATGACCGCGATACAGCAACGTCTGGATGTCATTTCCGATAATATTGCCAACGTGAATACGGCAGGCTATAAAAGCAAGCAGGCGGCGTTCGAGGATGTACTGACCCGGGTGCAGCAGCAGCCGGACAAGTATAAGCTCGATGGACGTTCCACCCCAATGGGATATAATCTGGGATTTGGTGCCCGTTTGACGAGCGTGACGAAGGATATGTCTCAGGGGACACTGAATGAGACAGGCAGTCCAACGGATTTGGCAATCGAAGGCAACGCGATGTTTGCCGTTGAAGCGAATGGTCAGAAAATGTGGACACGTCAGGGAGCATTCCATTTTGTCCCTGATCCAACACCTAACCCGAACCCCAATGCACCTCAGATGATGGTGCTGGTTAATGGGGAAGGCTACTTCGCGCTGGATCGTCAAGGTAACCGGATCACGGCTCCGAACAATAGTAAAGTGGCCTTCGACGAGAAGGGTAATCTATTGATTCGTCGCGGCAATGAAGCCAATGCAACGATTGGTGCCCAGCTGCAGCTTGTAGACATCGAACGTCCGGAAGGACTTGTGCAATACGCAGATAATCTGTTTGGTCTGGATGCCGGCTTGACCGAGGATGATGTGTTTGGCGCTAATGCGGCTACACGTGATTCCGTAGCTACGATTCGTGCGGGCTTTCTGGAGCAATCCAACGTGGATCTGACACAGGAGATGGCACTATTGATGCAAGGACAGCGGACCTATCAGCTGGCAGCACGTGCACTGACATCAAGTGATTCGATGGCAGGTCTTGCCAACACTATAAGAGCATAAAGGTGAATGCGATGACAGATACACAGAAGCAGAACAGCAAGCCAGAGAAGAAGGAAGTCAAGAAGAAAAAGAGTGGATGGCGCGTCGCCAGATGGTTCCTGATCCCGGTCTTGCTTGTTCTTGCCCTCGCTGGCGGCATGGTCGCTGGTTATGTGGTACTGGGCAAACAGGATATTGGCTCCGTATTCCAGTGGAGTACCTGGAAACATGTATATGATCTGGTGTTCGCTTCATGATCGTGAAATAGCGAAAACTCCTGCGCAGGCAGGAGTTTTCTTTTTCGCGTTGAAAACAGTATAATGATGGATGACGTTTGACGTCAAAAGAGGCCTCCCCTGCGAAAGACGATTGTCATCGCGAAGAGAGACCCCTTATCTCAACCTTCACTACTGCAGTCATGAAGGATATTAGTAGTGTTAACTGAAAATGCGTTTTTCATACCAAATAAAAATAACCACATTTATATGAGCTCGACTTTATAATAGTTGGGTTGTCCATTTCATGCTGAGAACTAGTGGAGGGAACGGAATCGATTCTAAAGAAGCGAAGCGTTCGCCTTTGTTTTCGAATGTATACCATTAATTAATAGTTCAGTACACATTCGAGAAACAACAGCGATCGAAAGAACGATCCGTAACCGTAACGGTCGCAAGCACGCACATGGTCAGTCCATTATGGAGAGTTTCATAATAAATGACCCTGAAAGGAGATTACACTGTGCTCGATAGCAAACAGATTCAAGCCATTATCCCGCACCGTCCCCCGTTTCTGCTGGTGGACAAGATTGTAGAAATGGAGGATGGAAAACGCGCCGTTGGTCTGAAGAACGTAACGATTAACGAACCGTTCTTCATCGGTCATTTCCCGGAATATCCGGTAATGCCAGGGGTGTTGATCACCGAAGCACTGGCTCAAGTTGGCGCAGCAGCGATTCTTAACGTGGAGAGCAACAAAGGCAAAATCGGCTTTTTGGCGGGACTGGATAATTTCCGATTCCGTGGACAAGTCGTGCCCGGAGATACGTTGATGCTGGAAGTGGAAATTACACGTCTGAAGGGTTCGATCGGTAAAGGCAAAGCGACAGCCCGTGTGGAAGACAAAGTCGTCGCTGAAGGCGAAATCATGTTTGCCCTGTCTGACCCAAGCTGATTACAACCATGAGCATTTGCATCAGTCAGAGTGTGTATATAACGGATTGATGCAAGATGCTGAAGCAGCTCAGCAAACCATTGAATTTATATAGACGGAAGGGGTTTATAGGAATGGAACAGTTAAGCGGAACAGCAGCACAGACGTTAAAGCAGTGGTTGGAGGATGCTTCGATTGATGAAGCGACGAAACAGGAGCTTCGTGATTTGCAGGATCAGCCGAAAGAGCTGGAGGATCGTTTCTATCGAAATCTGGAGTTTGGTACAGGTGGATTGCGCGGGGTCATTGGCGCCGGGAGCAACCGGATGAACAAGTACACCGTTGGTCGGGCGACTCAAGGTTTTGCACGTTATCTGCTCGAACAGCATGGGGACAAGGAGGGCAGACCTTCTGTGGTTATTGCCCATGACTCCCGTCACTACTCGCCTGAATTTACGCTGGATGCTGCGTTGGTTCTTGCCGGAAACGGCATTGTAGCCAAGCTGTTCACATCCCTGCGCCCTACACCGCAGTTGTCCTTCAGTGTGCGTCACTTGCAAGCGACGGGCGGTATTGTGGTAACGGCAAGTCATAACCCACCGGAATATAACGGATACAAAGTGTACAACCACGAAGGTGGCCAACTGGTACCGCACGAAGCAGAGAAAGTCATCCAGTACATTCAGGAAGTTCCTTCCCTTGCCGATGTGAAAAAGCTGACCCAGGAAGAAGCTGAAGCACAGGGCTTGCTGGTATGGCTGGGTGAAGAGGAAGATCAGGCATTTGTCGATACAGTTGCCAGCGTGAGTCTGAGTCGTGACTTGATTCAATCCGGTGTTGGCCGTGACTTCAAAATCGTGTTTACGCCGCTGCACGGCACAGGAAATATTCCAGTTCGCCGTGTATTGGAACAAATCGGCTTTGAGCAGGTACACGTGGTAGCAGAACAGGAACAGCCGGATGCTGAATTCTCCACCGTGAAGTCTCCTAACCCGGAAGAACGCGAAGCATTCACACTTGCCATGAAACTGGGTGAATCCGTAGGTGCTGACATTCTGATTGGTACGGACCCGGATGCAGACCGCATGGGTGCAGTTGTGAAAGACAATGATGGCAAGTATTTCGTACTGTCTGGTAACCAATCCGGTGCGATTATGGTGCACTACGTGCTGAGTCGTCTGCAAGAGACAGGCAAGCTGCCAAGCAACAGCGCAGTCGTCAAAACGATTGTAACGAGCGAGATGGGAGCGGTCATTGCGGAGCATTACGGTGCAGAAGTGATGAACACCCTGACAGGCTTCAAATATATTGGTGAAAAAATGAACCAGTTCGAAGCAACTGGCAGCCATACCTTCTTGTTCGGATATGAAGAGAGTTATGGCTACCTGGCAGGCAGCTATGCCCGTGACAAAGATGCCATCCTGGCTTCGATGCTCATTGCAGAAGCTGCTGCATATTACAAAAACCAAGGTAAAACGCTGTACGATGTCCTGCAGGAGCTCTATAGCCAGTTCGGGTATTTCCTGGAGAAGCTGGAGTCCCGTACGCTGAAAGGCAAGGACGGTGTAGCGCAAATCCAGGCGAAAATGACGGATTGGCGTTCGAACCCGCCACAAGAAGTAGCGGGTATCGCGGTACAAGATGTGCTTGATTACTCTCTTGGTCTGGATGGCTTGCCAAAAGAAAACGTCCTGAAGTTCATTTTGGCAGATGGATCATGGTTCTGCCTACGTCCTTCCGGTACAGAGCCGAAGATCAAAGTGTACTTCGCAGTACGTGGTGATAGCCTGGAAGATGCGGAAGGCCGCATTGAACGTTTGGCTTCCACGGTAATGTCGCGAGTAGACGCACAATAAGTACGGTTGTTGTACGAAGCACGAATGGTTAAAAGCCTCTCCGCACCGTAAGGTTGGTTGGCGGAGGGGCTTTTCTTTTAGGTGTGATTTTTACAGAGTCAGAAGCAGATTGATCGGATATTCGAAGGCTTGTTGACACAAGCTGTGTATATACCCGTTAATTATTTGAATGAATTACTTGAGCTGAACGTGGATTTGGTTCCAACACTTGAGGAGGTACATGTAGTGCGTCAAAAATGGCTTTATTGGAATACCGCTTCCCGGAAGTGGCTGTGGCTTGTTGTCATTATAGGACTGATCGCTTCCATCCCTGTCATCAGTGATCGGGTACAGACGGAATCGTCCGCCAAAAAGGTGGAGCTTGTATTCAATTATAGAGGTTTGTTGGATATATCGGCTTATCAAGCCCATCCCCAGGATTTTATGAATGAGCAATTGACTCGTCTGAAAGATGCCGGCGTCACAACGATGGCCGTATTCGAAAGTACGCTGGATGAGCTTAGAAAGTCACGGAAACTGACAGTATATAACGGGCAGGATGTTGCTAACCTGACTCAGAACGTGGTTTCTCCTAACGAGAACTTCACGTATGTGTTGTTCACTTCCGAAGAAAATGCTCAAACCTATACACCCATCATTGAACAAACGTTCGCGGATCGTCAGATTCCGGTGGTACCATGGGAATTTGAAGGTCGTAGCGGCTTGATTTTGCAGACTCCTCCGGAGAATGCCAACATGCAGCCGATGCAGCCGGATCCGGTTGCCATCCAAATGCTGCGTGATAAAGGGTTTTACATTTTGCCAAGGATCGCAGATAGTGTGCCATACAGCCAGGAATCCATGGAGCGCCTGCTGACCTTCTTTGAAGAGAATGGCGTGAAACGCATCCTGTTTGATGGCGATGCAGTGAAAGGGTACAATGATAATGCGGAGATGAAGAGTCTCGATCAATTCGCACAATTGTTGAACAAACATGACATTGGACTTGCAGCCATTGAAAACTTGAAGAAGCCTCAATCCGGATTTGAAACCCTTGCCTACAAAACGGACTACAACGTTGCTCGTTTGTATTCGTTAAGTGAGGGAGATGCCAATCTGGATGTAGATGTCATTGCGGACCGTTTTGTGCTTGCTACCAAGGACCGTAACATCCGCATGCTCTATTTGAATGCAGGGCCTAGCCGGAACACGGCCAAAGCCATGATTACAGATCCGATTGAGAACCTGATTAACAGTCTGGGTGAGCCAGGACATGCCATTGAACGCATGGAGAAGCGTGGATTCGAGCTTGGACAGGCTGAGGCATTTACAGTAAAAGAATCTTCGATTCAGCGTTATGCCAAGCTGGTTGCGCTGGTTGGTGCAATTGCCATGATAACCTTGATGGTGTCATACTTCGTACCACTGTTGACTTTGCTTGTGTTTGTACTAGGTTTGATTGGAAGTGCAGGCTTGTTCCTGCTGAAACCGACCTTGCTTGAGCAGGGGATTGCCTTACTCGTTGCGATCTCGGCACCAACCATCGCGATGGTGCTTGCGGTGAGAACCGTGAATTATCAGCAGCAGCGTCAACCCAATGCATCTGCGGGTCGTCGATTGGCACAAACGTTGATCTTATATGTAAGAACGTCCATTCTGTCGTTCCTTGCCGTGCCGTTTATGATCGCATTGCTTAACAGCATTACGTATAGTCTGGTCATTAACCAGTTTAGGGGCGTGAGCCTGCTGCACTTTGCTCCAATGGGACTGGTAGCTATTTATATCTTGTTTTATCGTGGATCGGGTACGATTTCCATTAAGCAGCTCAAAGGAATTCTGCGTACACCGGTTAATGTACTGATGGTTGTTCTGGCGGTTGTTGCAGCCGCAGCTGGATATTATTATTTGACACGTACAGGGAACTCGGGTTCAGTAACCCCATTTGAGATGTTCCTGCGTACAACGCTGGAGGATACATTTGGCGTACGACCAAGGTTCAAAGAATTTGTGCTGGGACACCCGCTGTTTATCGTAGGCGTGTTCGCCGCTTTAAAATATCGTCAAGTCATCTTTGTACTCATTATTGCTGCGATTGGACAGTTGTCCATGGTGGATACGTTCGCGCATATCCATACACCGGCTGTACTATCTCTCATTCGCGGAGTGATGGGACTCGGAATTGGCTTAATCTTCGGTATCATTGCTGTGGGTGTGTGGCAAGTAGCGGAAGGATGTTGGAAAAAATGGTCACCACTTCTCAAAAGTTAGTCATCTCGGGATATTACGGATTCCGCAATAGCGGAGACGAAGCGGTACTTAAGTCGATTCTGACTGCACTGGAAGAGGAGAGTCACAGATCTGGCGTCAACATTGAGCCGATCGTGCTCTCCATCGATCCGGAGTCAACGACCTCCATGTATGGGGTACGTTCCGTTCACCGTATGAAATTGAAGGAAGTTCGTGAAGCGATCAAGGAAAGTGACGGACTGATCAGTGGCGGTGGAAGCTTGCTGCAGGATGCAACCGGACTGAAATCCATTCCCTATTATCTTGGGGTAATCAAGCTGGCCCAGTGGCTGAAAAAACCTACGTTTATTTATGCTCAGGGAATTGGGCCCGTTAACCGTAAATTCTTCAATCCGATGATCCGTTCCGTATTCAAGGGGTGTAAGTATATATCGGTTCGGGATGAACAATCGGCTGATTATCTGCGCGGACTTGGATTGCAGTGGAATCAGATTCATGTTGTGCCTGATCCGGTGATGGGACTGCCTTTGCCTGTGGGCAGCAGAGAAAAGGATGTTACGATGGGGAATGCGCCGGATCAATCGAGTGAAGGTTCATCTGCGGGGCAAACCAAGCTTCCGGTCATCGGTGTATCCGTGCGTTTCTGGGAATCCGATCGGAAGGAACTGACGGCGATTGCCTCAGGACTGAAGAAGCTATGTGCCAAAAAAGCAGTGCATCTGCGTTTTATGCCATTTCATTTGCCAAAAGACGAACAGGCCTCCCGTTTTATTATGGAGATGCTCGGAGACGTCACTACTAAAGGCAGCGAGGTCAGCATAACTCCGAATCTGACTGATCCACAGCTCATGCTGGAGGAAGTCAGCAAATGTGATGTTGTTATTGGCATGCGTCTGCACAGCTTGATCTATGCCGCATCGCAGTATGTGCCACCTGTGGCTATCTCATATGATCCCAAAATTGATCAGTTCATGCTTCGTCTGGATAGTGAGCCTGTAGGAAGCACGACTGCACTCGATGGGGACAAGCTGGCGAAGAGCGTAGCCTCTCTACTGGATCAACGTTCACAGTGGTTGAAGGAAAACGAAGATCGCATTACCGAACTGAAGCAGGAGGCCAGAGTGCCTGCACAGCAAATTATTAACTATTTAGGCCGCAAAGGGTGAGATAAAGATGAATCAGACCGGACCAATACCTACCGTTTCGATCTATGGCATTCCTTTTTCCAAACTGACGATGAAAGAAACGGTGGAGACTCTCCGGGAAGCTGTGTTGTCGAAGAAGCCGCATCAGGTTATTACAGCGAACCCGATCATGGTGATGGCAGCACTGGAGAATCCGTCCATGATGCAAGTGATGCAATCTGCCGAATTGATTGTACCGGATGGTACAGGCGTCGTGTGGGCTGCCAATTATTGTGGGGATCCTGTAGCAGAGCGAGTACCCGGATTTGAGCTTTTACATGAATTGCTGCGGGTTGGAGAAAACTATCGTTGGGGTGTGTATTTGCTCGGTTCCACCCCTGAGGTGATTCAAGAAACGGCAGTTCGGTTACAACAGCAATATCCGGCGATCCGTATTGTAGGCTATCGCGACGGTTATTTTGGCCCGGCTGAGGACGAAGAGGTGGTTGCTTCCATTCGCGAAGCGGCACCTGATCTGCTGTTTGTGGCACGCGGCGCAGATACGCAGGAGCCCTGGATTCACAAGTATAAGGAGGCGCTTCAGGTTCCTGTAACCATGGGCGTTGGCGGCAGTTTCGATGTCATTTCCGGCAAAAGTAAACGTGCCCCAAAACTGTTCCAGAAGCTAAGACTGGAGTGGTTTTATCGACTGCTTCGCGAACCAAGTCGTGCAGGCCGCATGCTTGCGCTTCCAAAATTCGCGATTAAAGTGATCCAGGACAAAGAAAACGTGACTAAAGCCCGTTAAATACAGGCTATTACGAGAAAAATGCACGTTTTTGCTAAAAATTGAGGTTGGCGTTTCGCGTGTGATCAGCGTATAATTCATTCCGGATTACATGTGTGTTCGCAAACAATGAATTAAACCGTTACACTTGGCACTACGATTGCAAGGCAGCCTTCCGATTGCTGTAATCCCCAGATTTCTTTTATTCCCTTTGGATAGGGAGAAATCCGGTGATAAAGGCAAACGTTAACCAGGTTTTCCTTGCACTCTTCGTTATCGTGTAACCAATAGTCTTCATTAAATATGGCTAACAATATTTCTTTATATATATAAAAGAGATCAGGGGATTTATAATTTCGTATGGGTATTATAATTGGGGGTCGAATGTTCAAATGGTAGCGATCTTTATCATTGGATTTATCGTGTCGATGGGACTGGCTCTTGCCCTGACACCGCTTGTCAAAAAGTTCGCGGTTAGAATAGGTGCAATGGACACACCGAATGCACGTAAAGTGCATACTCGGATCATGCCACGTCTCGGTGGTTTGGGAATCTTTCTTGCTTTTATAATTACAGTAGCTGCACTTCTTCCTTTTGTATCTGCATGGTTTACAACAAGAGATATGAGCTTTGTCAGCGCTTTTCTGATCGGTGGATCGATTATCGTTCTGATCGGCGCACTAGATGACCGTTTCGAACTGTCAGCCAAAGTAAAACTGCTCGGGCAGCTCATTGCTGCTGCAGTCGTAGTATTCGGATTTAACATCCGAGTGGATTTTGTGAACATTCCTTTTCAGGATGCGTACTCTTCACTTGAAGCTTGGGTATCCATTCCGCTGACGATTCTGTGGATCGTTGGTGTGACGAATGCGATTAACCTGATTGACGGTCTCGATGGTCTTGCAGCCGGTGTATCCGGTATCGCCATTGGTACCATTGCTGTGATGTCCTTCTTGATGGGCAATATGATGATTGCCTTGATGTGTCTTATATTGTTGGGCAGCATTATCGGGTTCCTGTTCTTCAACTTCCACCCGGCCAAGATCTTCATGGGAGATACGGGATCACTATTCCTTGGTTTCTCTCTGGCGATGCTATCCATGCTTGGGTTTAAACAAATTGCAGTTGTGTCCTTCATCACGCCGCTGATCATTATCGGTGTACCACTCTCGGATACTTTCTTCGCGATCATCCGTCGTGCGGTACAACGGAAGCCGATCTTCTCACCGGACAAAGGTCACCTGCATCACTGCTTACGTGAGCTCGGATTCAGCCACCGTCAAACGGTGCTGATCATCTACGGTATTGCTGCATTCTTCGGTGTACTGGCGATCATTCAATCGTCGGCAGCCATGTTCGAAGCCAACTGGGTAACGTTTGTCGTGATCTGTATCATGATGTTCTTCCTGCAGGTTGGTGCAGAAGTGATTGGACTTGTAAGTAAAACCAGAAGACCGGTTATTAATTTCCTGATGCGCATGCGTGTCAAAATTAATCCGGAAACCCGCTCAAAATCCTAGATATAAATGGTTGTTTACTGCAATTCTTGAATATTATCCAAGCCCCAAACCTTATCCGTTATGGATAAGGTTTTTTTGTTTAATTTGCTGTTTTTACTAAATAATTGGAACCTAGGCACCGATATAAGAGGTAACTGACTTAAAAAGAGGAGAGATGATTGCATGCAGCGTACGAAGAAGCCGATGATTTGGCTTATGATGGTGGCACTGGTTGTATCGTTGATACCGGCAGGCTTGGCACCAGTCGCATCGGCGGCAGACAAACAGACGAGTTATTTTACTCCGGACGTATCTGATCTTAGAAATACGGTTGATCTTACCCTAGAAGGTACGAATCAGGTCACGAGAGAAAAAGTATATAAAGTAACCAGTGCGGAGCAACTGATTACAGGAACATTCACCAAAGTTACAGGATCAACATTGGGAGCCAATGTTCAGTTGATAAATTATGATCAAACTGAAAAAAAGTGGATCAAGGATCCGGCTCGAGTTGCTCCAGCTGTAGTGACGATTGATCCGGATCAGCCTGATAATCGTTTTAAGGCAAATGTAACCTTGTATCCAGGGATGAACCAGATTACTTTCACGGGAGCACAAGGGCAAAATGAACGGTCCGAAACGTTCTATGTTCTATTTGACAAAGTGCCTTATGTTGAGAGACTTCAAGTTCTAGGTGGATCTGATAACCTTGAATTGAACGAGGGGACTCAGATTGTAATTAACAAAGATGAGATCACACTCGAAGGTACGGCAGTTAATGCAACGAAGGTGACTATTCAAGTGAATGGAGGAAATATTGAAGGAACCTCTTTACTACAAAATGGTAGCTTCTTTTCTCCTCAGCTTTTAATGAATCCGGGCGTGAATGATCTTAAGCTGATTGTGGAGAATGGATCGGATAAACTCACATTTAATTATTCCCTTTATTTTTATGATGAGAAAAATCCCGTTGTTAAACTTGATATTTTGGACTCTTTAAATAATGCACAGAGCTTGCTTGGTACAGAACCTGTATTTACTGAGAAAGCGGAATCTGCCAGAGTACACGTACAAATGTTGGTACCAAATGATGAAGTAACCAAAAAGAGTTTTAAAGATGGTGCGGTTATTGCAGTAGACGACCAAACGATAACACCGTCCAACGTGACAGAGTTGTTTATTCCAAGTTTAAAGGATAATACACCTTCTTACTGGCTTGCGTCATTTGACATTGATGCAGTGCCTTTTACCAAGACCAATAGTGTTGTAGATGTTGATCAAAATCATACACTTTCTGTAAGTTATGGTACGAAAACAATAAGCAAACCGATGGACTTTCAATATATGGAAGGTCAGACGGTAATTACGAATCTGAAATATCTCAAAGGATATTCTGAAGATAATAAAGCAAACGTTCCTTCAGGAGAACCTTTGAATAATGCCAAAGTGGATTCAGGAGATTTTTATATCCTAGTCGAAACTAATAGTACACCAGCTGACTTGGAAAAATTATTGGCAAACTATTTGCCTTTGGGTACTAGCTCAATTACTGTTAAATACATTTACACAGTACCTACTGACGCAACTACAAAAAAACTTCAATATGTATACAAAATTGAGGGATTGAAAAACGGGAACCAGACTGTACGTTTTAATTATGAAAAATCCACAGCGTATAGGGATGCAACTATTTCTTATGCGTCCAAGAACTACATCTATGTTGAGAATCTGACAGATGGTCAGACATACAATGTAGACTCCTCGGCATCGAAAAGCTTGCTGGTAAAAGGACAATATATTGATTTCGATACGTTGAAAAGCGACTATTTTGTTGCTGAAGTACTAGTGAACGGTGCTAAGGAGTATTCGACAGAACCAGCAGAGAACAAAACTCCAGACTGGTTAGATACAGATACAGGTGAATTCGAATTCAGTCTTCCAATATCACTCGATAAAGGTCCGCTGGTTTACGGTGAAAACCGGATTATCTTTACGGGTACAGGCAAGGACAATACAGGACAGGCTCGTGAAGTTAGAAAAGAACTTCGGATATATGTGGTTGACAACAACGTGTCGACGGTTGTGAATTTTCAGCCTGCAGTGGGAAAAGACCGTCCAACATTCCCTCCAAAAGAATATAGTGGAGAGAGTGAAGTTGTAAAAAACATTTTCAATCTTACACCTGAATTTATTTTTAATGATAATAAGTATACAACTTCCTTGAAGGAGTATGACCTCGTTCTGCGTGGTAGCGGGGCCACGAAGCTGAACCTGAACATGGGGACGAAAAATATCCTTTCCGTAGATATTCCGGCAACTGCTGCAGTGGGTAATCCTGTAGTAACTTTTGCGGATACCAGATACACTTATGAGTTTGCGGGGGACCAAAAAGACTTCATGATGCGTATTCAGGATCTGACTTCAGATGCACCAGGAACATACGTATACACCTTAGAACTAGTAAACGAACTCGGAGCTAAAACATCCCGAAAATTAGAAATTGTGCGAGAAGTGAGTGCATATCGTATTCTTGCTCCGCAGCCAACGGTGGGTGATCAAATAGTCGTCAATAAAAACTTTGTACATTTTGACATTGAAGCCGAAGGCGCAACATCTGTACTCATTGGTAAAGACCCAGCTGTCAAACGCACGGATTTGGGGCCAAATCGTTTTGTCTACGACTATGTAGGATTAAAACAGGACAAGTCAAACAAAATCAAAATTACCATTAACCGTACTGGTGCAAGCAACACCGATACCATAGAAGTATTTTATACGGGAACTGTTGGTGTGGATGCACAGTATATGGCACCTAAGGTGGCTAACAAATACACTGTGTTTAACAAAGGACTGCAACTGACATTTCCCAAAGGAACTGTAATGCAGAGTACGACCCCTAGAGGGATCACGAAGTACTATCCGGATACCAAGTTATTGTTTGGTATTGCTGATTCAGTGACAGGTATTGTAGAGCGACGCAATGATTATGGTAATATTATTGGATTCCCAGGGACGGGTGAAGACAGTGGTGCGCCTTCTTGGAGTATTCCGGATGAGTACACTCTTAATTTTGGCTCAACAACCGCCTCCAGAAACTTTGGATTAATCTCAGAAATTTACTGGATTAATGGTGGGTTGGGTGAGAGTGGTGACGCAGGTTCAGCAACATACAAAGCGCCTACGAATGGTTTAGCTCCGTATTCAATGGAAGGATTGTTTGGTAATCCTCAGACACCGGTTGAACGTAAAATTACACCATCTAACCGTGGTGAGTTGACGCTATCGTTTGATCCTAATGTGGTCGACGAAGCAGGTTCGACAATCACAGTGTACCGGTACACTGACAAGCGCCAGTGGGAGAACATTGGTGGGGAAGTTGATACGAAGAGCCATACAGTAACTGTTCCGTTTGATGAGTTTGGATATTACAAAGTAATGAAATTGAACCGTGGTTATAATGATATTACGAATCATAACTGGGCACGTAATATCTTGAATGGGCTATATTCCAAAGGTTTCATGAACAATCTGAGATTTGAACAATTCGGAACAGATGATCAAACAACACGCGGTGAGTTTGCTACTTTGTTGGTTAAGGGGCTCAGCCTCCCGATTAATTCTGACAGCAATCGAACCTTCGCAGATCTGGTGCCGGGTGCACGTTCAGCTACATGGGATTATGATCATATTGAAACAGCGGCAAGAGCAGGTATCGTTACTGGACTTACTGATGGAGTATTCGGACCGGATCAGCCGCTTACACGTGAACAGGCTGCAGTAATGATTGCTCGCGCATTAAAATTGAAGCTCGCTAACAATGATAGTAAGCTGCAAGCTACATTAGCGAAGTCATTCCTAGATTCTGGACGCATTGAAACGTATGCAGGACCGTCCATTGTGGCTGTATCTAAAGCCAAAATTATGGAAGGGGCTGCTGTAACGGTTCCAGGCCAGAAGAAGCCACAATACAACTTTAATCCAAAGGGTAATTTGACTCGTGCAGAAGCGGGTAAGATTGCTGTTGAACTGCTTAAGAAAAGCACCAAAGTATTCCCTAAAAACTTGAGCTAATTCATCAGAGTTCATGTATGCATTATTGGAAGGACCTGTCCCTTGTGCTAATGGGGCGGGTCTTTTGACTGTAAAGGAATCGGCAAAAGAACACTTTTATAATAGAAGAAAACTGTTTTTTACCAATAACTATTTTTGTAATTTGCTAGAGTTTAAGATACAATAACGGTAAATACACAATGATCTAGAGGGTGAAGTTAGCTAATGAAACCGATTTATTCGAAGGCCCAGTTGGGCTACATGAAGGCAAAGACACAGTTTGAGAAGCAGGCAGTCATTCTGGAAAAGAAAATAGAAGATACACGTAAAACGCAGGAAGTAACCCAGGAAGTGATGGAAGGACTCGTGCAAGCGACTGGCTTCCATGACGCATATAACCAATTGGTACTCGCCGAGAATGAATTGATTGAATGGTCTCACACCACCATGAAGCATGAAAAGACGTACCGTGAAAACAGACAACCAATTGATGATATGTATCTGAGACTGAATAGTGATCCAGAGATGCGTGCACAAATTATTGATCTTGCGATGAAAATCCGCTAAGTCTATATAGCAAGAACTGGATACGAAGGCATTCCTTACGGAATGCCTTTTATTTTTTGTTTTGGGACAATTTGTCGCTTCATGTACAGGCTAAGCGGGTATAAATAAACGTTCAGATCAACCCAGACGCAATAGAAACCCATTATGGCTACCACAACAGTACTGATTTTAAAGTTTTGGACCCAGTAAATTACCCGCACTGCATCAATACATAAATAAGTTCAAAACTTTTTTTGCAGAACCCGCAACTTTTTGAAATCTACTGCGTTTAAGATGTAGAGTCAAAAACATTGGGCCTCTTACCAAGAATGACCTCGTGAAGAATCTTGTCTATTTATTAGAAAAAATTGCTTTACGGCGAGAGTAACCCATTGTATAATACGTTAGGTAGGATTAGGAAACTACTCTATTTTCGTATGATTCTAATATTAAGCTAGTTTACAAGTTTCTGTGATAAGCTCACAGACATCATTTATATTAACTTGCTCAGGACTCTGGAAAGGGGGTGCAACAATATATGAGGAACACGAGCGAAACTATTAAAGAAAATTCCCATGTTATGAACACCCAAGGAGGAGAAAAAAAGGTTATGAAGAAAATTTTATCCGTAGCTTTGTCTACAGCAATGGCATTCTCGATGTTTGCATCTGTAGCATTTGGTGATACAGCTACTTCACCACAACAACAGTTTGATGCATTGAAAGCAAAAGGTATCTTCAACGGTTATCCGGATGGTACTGCAGGACTGAACAAAGAAATGACTCGCGCTGAGTTCGCTAAAGTCATCACTAAATTGCTAGGCCTGAAAGAAATCACTGGTGTATATTCTTACACTGACAAAAACTACAATGCTAAAAACTGGGCTGCTCCTTACATCGAAGCAGTAACAGCTGCAGGCATCATGGAAGGTAAAAACACTGAGAAAAAAATCTTCGATTTCAACGGTAAAGTAACAATCGAAGAGATGGCTACCATCTTGACTCGTGCACTTGACCTTGAAGTTCCAACTGAAACTAACAACACAGCATCCGCATGGGCTAAAGGTTATGTTCAAGCGGCAATCAATGCAGGATTGCTTGATTCCAGCCTGAACTTCCAATCCAACGCTTCCCGCGAATTGCTCGTTGGCGCTGCTTATGCAGTTGATCAAGAGCAAAGCCTGAAAGTTGCTTCTTACGATGTAACTGAAGCTGGTAAAGTTGTTACTTTCAAAATGAGCGACGGCGAATCCGTTAAAGTAACTTTGGATAAAGCTCTTGAAGCTAACAAAGAAACTGAAGTGAAATTTACTTATAAAGAAAAAGAGTTCACTGAGAAAGTTACTTATGTAACTACAGTAGCTCAAGCAGTATCTTCTGTATCTGCTACAAACTTGAAAGAAATCACAGTTAAGTTTGATGGTACTGTAGATCCTAACTCTGCTGAAAGCACTAATAACTATGTTGTTAGCGGATTGACTTTCAAAAGCGCTACATTGTCCGATGACAAAACTACTGTAACTTTGTTGGTATCTGAAGGTAACACTTCTTTGACTAACCAAAGATCCACTAGTCTTCAAATCAACAATGTTAAAAACGCTGATGCAACAAAAACTTTCACACAAAAAGTAGAGTTTACTCCACTTGATGTTGCAGTTCCAGAAGTAAAAGAAGTTAAAGCTTTGGGAACAAAAGCTTTCAAAGTAGTTTTCAGTGAGCCAGTTAAACCTGAAACTGTTAACGCTACTTCTTTCCGTGTGGATAACAACGTAATTGCTGCTTCTGTAAAATACGCTTATCCTAACGTTGCAATTGTAACTACTGATCTGACTGCTGGTGAGCACACATTGCGTGTGAGCGGCGTACAAGACTACTCTGGTCTGGCAATCGTTCCAGTGGAAAGCAAATTCACAGCAACTGAAGATACAGCTGCTCCTAAAGTAGTTGGCGTTAAATCCAACGACTTGAAAGAAATTACTGTAGAATTTGATGAGACTGTGAAAAGTGTAGCAAGTGCATATGCTAACACTTCAGGCAACACTGCACAATCCATTGAAATCAACGACACAAAAGTTACATTGAAATTCAACAATCCGTTGAATGTATCTGAGAACACAGTTTACTTGACTGCAGTATCTGACTACAGCAATAACTCTGCTAACGTTGATACAAAAGTAACTCCAACTCTGGATACAGTTCGTCCTACAGTTGTAGATACTAAGTTCAAAATGGAAAATGGTAACTACATTGCTGAAATTCAATTCAGCAAATCCCTGAAAGTTTCTTCTGCAGAAGACGCTGAGAACTATGTTCTTAAAGATGCAGAAGGTAAAGTGGTAACTGAGTCTGGACTGACTTCTAAAGGTCACCCAGTAATCACACCAGGTTATACTGAAAACACCAAAACTGTTAAAGTTAACCTGGGAAGCAGCTTGAAATCTGATGCTACTTACACATTGACAGTATCCGGTGTTGTTGATACTGCAACTATCGGAAATGTATTGTTGCCTTACACTGCGACATTGAACGCTAACACTGCTCAAAACGGTAGTGTGACACGTGTATGGTCCGATGTGACTAGCGGTGTTCGTTACGTGTATGTTCAATTCAACAAAACTCTGGCTACTTCCGGTGATGGTAATGCTCTGGATGCAGCTAAATATATGGCAGTGAACGTTAATACTGACGGTGTTGCTACTGGAACAGCTAAGCAACTCGCTAAAGAGAACAATGACATCACATTGATCTCCACAAACACTGTTAGAATCGCTGTTACAAATGATACTGGAATCGACTGGGATCAACCTGTTAAAGTTTCCGCAAGCTACATTAAAGATTCTGAAGGTAAATACTTCAACACTGGTAATTACACTGTAGGATCTAACGTTGGTTCTTCCGAAGTAATCGCGACAACTGACGATGTATACGCTACAAGCCGTAACGAAGTTAAAGTTAAATTCAACACAGCTTTGTCGAATGTTAACTTGGGAGACTTCAAACTGAACGGAACTAGCCCAACAAGCTACACAATGGCTGATTCTAACAAAACTCTTGTTCTGAAGTTCGCTGACAACACAATCGCTAATGATGTTAACGGTTATACTTTGACTGCTACTAACCCTAGCACTCAAGATAGCTTCGGTAACAAATTGAAAGCATTCTCTGCACCAGTACTAGACGGTATTGCTCCAACAGTAGAACTGAAAGATATCGTTAGAACTGGTAACACTGTTACATTTACAGTATATGCTTCTGAAAATCTTAAACCAGATGGCAGCTATGGTTCTGCTTACATTCGAGGATTGTTCAGCGTTGATGCAGGTAGCGGCGTGACTACTACAGTTACAGGTGCTTCTATCGGTTCAGATAATAGAACAATCACTGTTACTGCAACTGTAGCTGGTAACACTGATGGTAAAGTAGCTACTGTTAAATTCGACGGTGCTAAAAACAAAGCAGCAAAAGCTATTAACGACGAAAACGGCAACGCACTGGGTGAGTTCTCATTCGGTAAAGAGCTGTAATTTATATCTTCCTAAAGCAGCCTTGCATCTTATTGATGCAAGGCTGCTTTTTTGTTATGTTCTTATTCAAGAAATGTTAAATATCATTAAAAGTTACCTCTTTGAAACTTCCTGTTTCTATTGTTCGTCTATAATATAAGTATTATGGAAATCTATGTATGGAGGTTTCAAGTGAAGAATAATTTGAAGAAAGTAATCATTACTGGAACTTTGTTGGCGATTACGCAAAGTGCATGGGGTGGATCTATAGCAACTGTTGATGCTGCAGAGGCTTCGAAATCTAATGCCACTTTGCAATCGAAAAAAACAGTTGTAAAAACATTGGCTAACCTTCCATCGGTAAAACTCTCTAACAAAAGCAGTGTAAAAATCACTGATGTCAACATATTAACTCAAGATGAAGGCAAGTTGATTACGTACACCCTCACATATACGAACAATGAGAAAAAAAGCTTGCAGTTAGTTGATTACTGGACAAAGGTTCGAAGCAAGGGTGGGACGATCTATACTTCCAAATTGCTGACGCAGGATGCTGAGAAAAAGAGTGTTGCGGCTGGCTCTACCTTATCCGTTACATATGTGACGACTGTTGGGAAAAACGTGCAGCTCAGCAATCTGAATTTTGAAATTGTTAAATGGGACTTCAGTAAGCCAAATTATGAAAGCGTTCTGGGGAAAATCAATATTCCTGCCTCGTACACGGTGGCTACCCCAGTGAATACAGTCAAAAAGGTACGGATCAATGATATTCCGGTAAAAATTAAAGTCCAGGGTCTACAGACATTCTCTGCCTCGGACACATCCAACTATGCAAGTGTGAAAATTAATTTGCATAACGTTGGTTATAAGGGGTTGGAGAATCCAAATGTAAAGTGGGTTTTGAGAACAAAAGGTGGCAGCAGCTACCCGCTTAATCTAAATTCGAACGATACAACGTACAACGTACAGCCTCAAGAGTCCAAAAGCATCAATTATATAACAACTGTTCCCAAGAAGGTAAAGTTGGATGGGGCTGAGCTTATTATGGTACAAGAGAACGAAGCCGAGAAATCGGTAATTCCACTTGCGACCATGCAAATGCCGAAATCAACTTCGTTGCAGAATACAGAAGTTAAGGTTGGAAAGGTCCATACCATAATGCTCGAAGATAACAAGGGCAAGATGGCTACAAGTGTGGGAGATGTCAGTGTCAGTCAGACTCATGGCAATAACTACTATACGGTCAACTTCAAATTCAAAAACACGGGATCAAGGGAAGTTACCGTACCCAAATATGATTTCTCGGTTCAAAACAAAAAGGGAAATGATTATCCGTTGTCTACCAAGGCACTGGATAATTTGAAATTGAAACCAGATGAAGAGCGCTTAGTTCGTCTGACATTTAGTTTGCCTTATGATGAAGCTGATGGAACACTGAAATTAGTTATGAATACTCCAAAAGCTGAGGGTACTGGGGGTACAGAAAGCAAAGAAATTAAATTTTCATATCCTGCTGGAACGTACATTCTGCCGAAAGCTAACTCCATGCAGCAGTCTGTTGGTACAGAGAGTACTCTTCAAATTGAGAATGGAACATTGGGTGTAACATGGAACTCCATTCAGCGTCTTCCTTGGGATAACGCGGATGTTCTGTCAGCGAGAGTTACTTTGCGTAATATTTCAACCAATACGCTTAAACTCCCGCAGCTAAAAGGTATGTTATCCATAGATTCAGCAGATATAGCAGATACGCAACTGTTAATTAGTCAGAACTCCGCTTTGCTTGGGCCAGGCATGTCGGTTGATGTACATCTATTAACATCGCTACCTACCAATTTGGATGTAGCTCAGTTACAGGTGGCATTGTCTGAAGTTGTGGGTGAGAACACATCTGAATTGATCAGACTTACCCACATTGGCCAACTCCCGCAAGTTCCACAAGTGGAGTTGGGGACTAGCCATGGATTAAATACCCCTGGTAAGAAATCTGAGATTCAGGTAAGGAGAACGCTCATCTATCCTGGAACATCGTCGGATATCGTATACACAGAGCTTCAGGTGAAGAACGTTGAGGATCGGCAGATCGACCTAGCAAAATTAACGGGATATTACGAATCTAAGAATGGTGAGTATTATAAAACAACGGTTAAACAGATTGATTATCCAGCAGGACCAGGTGATTCTGCTTTAGTAACCATGTGGTCCAAAATCCCAAGGAAGACCGTTGTCTCCGATATGAGGTTGTTAATTGGTGAAACAGTAAGTGGTGAAAGCACGGGTAAAGAAGGAACGACTACGGGTGCGGGATATGTTGATGCCGCTTCGTTTGAACTTAAACCGGATCAGGAGTCCACATTAAATACAATTAAGAATCTTGAGATTTACCCATATAGTCTTCAAACGAGAGATTTTAAAGCTTCACTTAGTGGTGGGTCTACCGTAAACCTTTCATGGAATTATGATGCTGTTCGAAATAATGAATTGAACTTGCCGGAAAGTGAACACAAACTTATTGTGCAGCTAATTGAACCTACTGGAAAAGTATTTGATAAAGAAATTGTGCTTGATAAAGACTTGAAGGAAGGTAACAATCAATTTTTGAATTGGACCATTCAGGATGTTGTTTTTGAAGATCGACGCAGTGGAGCTTATACCATTGCCATATATGATGAGTTCCAAGGTCAACGGATTAAACTGGCAACACAGGCGATGGGCTTTGTTCCAGCTGTCGGCAATCTAACAGGTGCTGAATAAATGATAGAGTAAGCATCGTTGTTAAATCTTTCTATTAAAGATATGATAGAAAATGACGACAAATATATGTAGATTGTTTTAATAGAAGGGAAGGTACAATCATTAATGAAACCTTATATGAAAGTATCCCTGGCTGCACTGGCTATTGGTGTTGGCGTGTGGGTTGGGTCTGTATACAGCAACACAGCTATCGGTGCAGGAACCATTCAACCAGGAACAGCGGATGATCCGGTTGTGACGAAGAGTTATGTAGATCAACAAATTCAAAAGGCACTAAACGGCGGTACTAATGCCGGATCGGGAAGCTCCGCTGGCAATAATAGCGGATCTACCGGGACAGGCAGCACAGGTGGTGACACCTCGCTTCCACCAGTGGTATCTGGAGCATCTGATGCGGTAGAGATTGTTACCGTGAAGCCGGGTCAACAGCTGATCGGTGCCTCCGGCGCGGAGTTCATTGTACGGAGCGGCAAGGCTGTGATCGTCAGTGAAGGTACGAACGGTGTAGCTGATCTGACGGACGGGGTTGACCTGACGAATGGACAGGCAGCGCCGACCAATCACCTGCTCTCTTTTCCAAGGGATGGACGGGGTATATCGGTATTGGATGGTAACAAGTACAGTCTGACGGTCATGGTTCGCGGCGGATATTCTTTGAAATAGGTTAAGCAATTATTCGCATTTTTATTCATTTCATATGTGTAGATTAACCAGTTCTAACAAACATTTATACGGCTAGCCATCAGGGTTCCTGCTCACTCTATAATTGTACAAAACCAATTTAACGGAGGTGCAGGAATCATGGCTAGAAGTAACCGCAGAGTGGTACCGGAAAGTCGTCAGATGCTGGATCAGATGAAATATGAGATTGCTGCCGAATTTGGTCTGAATGTAGGGTATGGTCAAAATGCTCTTGCTGGTGCAGATACCGAGTTTGGTTCTGAGCTGGGAGCTGTGAGTGATCATTCCTTTGGTCAGTATAAAGGCTGGGGACATCTGACATCCCGTGAGAACGGATCGGTTGGTGGCGAGATTACGAAAAGGCTGATTCGTCAGGCAGAAAAGCAGTTATTATAAGGTTTTTCCTTATCCGACTTGGTTTGACACGGCTTGACAAATGCGATAAGATGGCATTTGAGGTATGCAACCTTTTCCAGGAGGAAAAGGTTGATTTTTTGTTAGGGCAATTACCTGAAAAATCCTTATCTTCGTAACTGCGGACCCCGCGTCCTTATTCCGCCCGGAAAGCTTTCGAGGGTACAGTGAACGAATCACCGTAAATGTTTTGTTCGGGCAATCGCCATACTACTAGTTATGGGAGGTTGAAACTTCATGTCTGTTAAAGGCCGACATCTATTCACATCGGAGTCTGTAACCGAAGGACATCCGGATAAGATTTGCGACCAGATCTCGGACGCCGTATTGGACGCGTTTCTGGCGAATGATCCAAACGCTCGCGTAGCGTGCGAAGTTTCCGTGGCTACAGGCCTAGTGCTTGTCATCGGTGAAATCAGTTCAGCTTCTGAGTACGTAGACATTCCGGCCATTGTACGTAATACGGTTAAGGAAATCGGGTACACACGTGCCAAATATGGTTTTGACTACAATACTTGTGCCGTTTTGACTTCTCTGAATGAGCAGTCTGCGGATATCGCGCAAGGGGTTAACGCAGCACTGGAGAACCGTGATCCGGCTCAAGTCGCTCGCGAAACAGAAAACATCGGTGCGGGTGACCAAGGTCTGATGTTCGGGTTTGCAACGAACGAAACACCAGAACTCATGCCATTGCCAATCGCATTGTCCCACCGTATCGCACGTCGCCTCGCTGAGGTACGTAAAAACGGTACATTGGATTACCTCCGTCCGGATGGTAAAACTCAAGTAACAATCGAATACGACGGCGACAAAGTAGTTCGTGTCGATACAATTGTAGTATCCACTCAGCACGCTGAAGAGACTACCCTTGAGCAAATCCAAAAAGACATTAAAGAACAAGTTATCCTGCCTGTTGTTCCGGCTGAATTGCTGGATGAGCAGACTAAATATTTCATCAACCCAACAGGACGTTTCGTTATTGGCGGACCTCAAGGAGATGCAGGCCTGACTGGACGTAAAATCATCGTAGATACTTACGGCGGTTATGCACGTCACGGCGGTGGTGCTTTCTCCGGTAAAGATCCGACAAAAGTAGACCGTTCCGCTGCTTATGCGGCTCGCTACGTAGCGAAAAACCTCGTTGCTGCAGGTCTTGCAGACAAAGTGGAAATCCAGCTCGCTTATGCGATTGGTGTAGCCAACCCGGTATCGATCAACGTAGATACATACGGAACTGGCAAAGTCAGCGAAGAGAAGCTGGTTGAGTTAGTCCGTAGCAACTTCGATCTTCGCCCTGCTGGCATCATTCGTATGCTGGATCTGCGTCGCCCAATTTACAAACAAACGGCTGCTTACGGTCACTTTGGCCGCACAGACCTGGATGTACCTTGGGAGCAAGTAGACAAAGCTGATGCTTTGAAAGCTCAAGCGGGTCTGTAAGTTTAATTGCGATCGATCAAAGCCTTTGGTTCCGATCAGGAATCAGGGGCTTTTTTGCGTACATAAGTAGTTGGCTAACTAGGAGGTTTTATAAATGAAATAAGATTCCTTTTATTCCCTTTTGGCTAAATAAAATGTCTGTTCTAACCGACATACATAATGAGGTCTGTTCATTAGACAGGAGAAGAAATATAAGATGAGGGGGACGAATCGTGCGTTTGAAACGAATGGCCAAGAAGAGTACAATCGGGCTTTTAATCGTACTATTAACTGCCCAAGGTTGGCTAACAGGTTTGCTTGGAGTGGAAAATACGGCTTATGCAGCAGATGACTTAACTACGTTAGGGGTCACGGCAACGTTACCTGTAACGGGAGAGAAGAACGTAAATGGAGCAGCCCCATTGGAGATCGAATTTGGCCAACCTGTTCGAAAAGCAGCGGGGACTACTAGTGGATACATATCAATAAAACGTGTGTCAGATGATACGGAGGTAATTCCACCTATCTTAGTGGACCCAACGGAATCAAGTAATATTAGCATTATACCAGATGACGCCAGTGTTCCGGATGTAGGGAGAAAAGTGACGATTAATCATGCCCCTCTGCCAGGAGGAACATACTATGTTCAAATTGATAAAAATTCATTTGTATACGCGGATGAGAATAATACAGCTTTCAACGGACTGAGCAAAGAATGGACGTTCCATACACAAGGTGTAGGCACAGCATCATTGGTAGAGAAGATTCCTGCGAATGCAGCGATGCAGGTATCACCTTCATCTAACATAACAATGACATTTAATAAAAAGGTTTTTGCAGGTGCTGGGATACTGCAGATTTTTCAAGGGACTACATTATATGAGGAAATACCTGTGAACGCGGGTTCCCCACGTATTACTGGTCTGGGTACGAATTCCATTGTGATTAATCCAGAGAAAAACTGGAACAGTAGCAGCACATATTATGTTGTTACGCCAGAAGGCTTTTTAAGGGATGAACTGGGGAACGACACCAGTGGAATTACAGGAACCGAGTGGGGTTTTGGCGTCATTTCGGATCCTACTGCTCTCACCGTATCATCTGTTTCCCCAACGAACGGTACGACGAATGCGCCTTTGACGGGAGAACTAACGGTTACATTTAATAAAGAGCTTGATACTAATTATCCAGGCAATGCGACGTTGAGAAAGGCCAATGGTGGAACTGTGGCAGTAACAACGACCATTAACAGTTCAAACAATAGACAGCTGCGAATCGTCCCACAGAGTGCACTGGAAAGCAACACGAGCTATTATGTGGATATCCCTGCAAATGTGTTCAGGGACAAGACTGGTAACCTGTTCACTGGATTGACAGGGACCAGTTCATGGGGCTTTAAGACGCTGAGCAGAGATACTACAGCCCCAGTACTTAAAACAGTCAAGATGTATAGTAACAATACGATTCGACTTACTTACGATGAAAGTCTGTTCAGTGCGAATCCAGCTTATAGCAGCTTCACGGTAACCGTAAATGGGGAAGCGCGTAATGTCAGCACTGCATATGTATCAGGAGATAGCGTATATGTTGTACTCGATACAGGTGTAGCTGTAGGGCAGGTTGTCCGGATCGGGTATACACCTGGATTGCGTCCAATACAGGATACTTCCCTGAACCCGGCTGCTTCTTTTGCAGCACGTGATGTGGAGAATACACTTGATTCGGTCATGTCCAAACCAAGGGAAGGTACTGTATATTACAGCACAATTAACCTATACTACCCCGAGACGGTATATATCAACTCTAGTGATGCGGCGTCACAATTCAGTGTGACTGCAAACCAGTCTTCGGTAGGGATTAACAGCATATCCTTAACTAATAGTTCAATGGTTACATTGAATCTGAGCCGTTCCATTACCGATGGAGAAGTGGTTCGTGTCTCGTATGCACCTGGCTCTTCTCCTGTAAAAGACAGTCGTGGACAAGCTCTTGCGGGATTCAGCGGCTTCTATGTTCGGAATAGCATCGATACCAAGGCACCTGAATTTCAGAGTGCCGAAATAAGTGGCTCCAAGCTATGGATCCGTTATAACGAGCCACTTAGAACAACCAACAAACCGTTAAAAAGCCAGTATTCTGTCCTTGTAGATGGCAAACCACTATTTGTGAATGATACGGATATTGAAGATGAAACCGTCACGCTGACTTTGGCCTCAGCCGTAGGCACGAACCAGAATGTAACACTTTCTTATGTACCGGGTGCATTGCGTTTAACAGACCTAAACGGTAATCCTGCTGGTTATATCAACTTAACACCTGTAAGCTACACAGCGGGTAATGGTATGGTGAAATCAGCTATATTGCAAGGAGATACCGTGACTATTACTTTTAGGGAATCTCTACAGTCACAGACGCTGCTTACCCCATCTCAATTCGGTGTACAGTTGGGAGGCTCACAGGTAAGTGTGGTTTCTGCAGCATCAACTGGTACAACACTAACTCTGAAGTTGTCCAGCTCGGGCACCAACGGACAAACAGGAACGGTAAGTTATGCACCGGGGATCATCCCGCTGCGTACGCTTGATAACGTCATTGTTGAGGCATTTGGACCTTTATCGATTAGTCAAACTCAAAGCACAGGTTCAACTACCAATACTGGAAGTTTAAGTGGCAACCTGCCATCATGGCTAACCGTATCGGACACATTGGCTTTTAACCAGTCCATGTATGTCATGAGCACGGAAGCAGCGAAAATAACTTCCGCCCAGTCTCGCAATAGTCGCTCTACTCGTCAGTTTAATGTGGATGCTAGCAAGTTAAATCAGGCTTTTCAATATGCAAGCTTAAGCAACAATTCAAGTCGAATGGTCGTATTTGAAGTTCCTTCAACAGAAGCATCAGCTTATGTAGGATTCCCAATAGACACGCTAACAGAAATCGCTTCCCGTGAACGTTTTTCATTTATTGGGGTTAAATATGGAGACCGTCTGTGGTCAGTGCCTTTGTCGGATTTGAATCCTTCCAGTATTGCACAAAGCGTGAATGCAGGTTCGGGCTCTTCATACTTTTATGTTCAACTCGAATCGGTTCCTGTAACGGTCTCCGGTACAATGGATGGTATGCTTGCATCCGCCGGAGCACAAAGAGTATCTGACATTACGGATGTTTATCTATCAGCATATAATGGCTACAGTGGCCAGCGTGCAGAACAACTGGTTAAGAGCTCAATTGCACTGAGATTGCCTTCAACGACAACAGGACCGGCTACGGGTCTGGTCTACATTGATCAAGGTACTTCAGCTCTGGCTAATATTCCTCATCATTTC
This sequence comes from Paenibacillus sp. FSL K6-2862, assembly GCF_038005125.1. Taxonomy (NCBI): domain Bacteria; kingdom Bacillati; phylum Bacillota; class Bacilli; order Caryophanales; family Paenibacillaceae; genus Paenibacillus; species Paenibacillus sp. FSL K6-2862. The sequence goes on along the minus strand of NZ_JBBOSN010000001.1, from coordinate 5,990,078 downwards.
TCCAATGCAACTGGAGCGGTTATTATAACAGGACAGCTGAAAGGCAATCAGGCCATTGTGGCTGCATCCCATCCCGTTTCATATCGGGATACTACTTCACACTGGGCTAAGGACGTCATTGGTGAGCTGTCTGCGAAATGGATTATCAATGGACAAAATGGAACCTTGTATGTTCCTGATCAGCAGATATCACGAGCAGAATTTGCTACTTTAGTGGCAAAAGGGTTGGGATTGCCAGGCGACTATGCTAGTGCTCAACAATTCAAAGATGTTCGTTATGGTGATATATCGGGTGCATATATTGGTGCAGCGGCTAAAGCAGGTATCGTCACGGGTAATACGGACGGTACTTTCAAACCGGATAGCCTCGTTACTCGTGAGCAGATGGCTATTATGATGGTTCGAGCTTTGGATTATGCAGGTCAGCCAACCGTACTCAAAACTTCGGCTGCATCAACACTGTCCAAGTTTAAGGATAGTAACAAGATTCAATCCAAGGATTCTGTTGCCAAGGCCGTACAGGAAGGCATTATTCAGGGAATGACATCGAAGACGTTTGTACCACAAGGTAATGCAACACGTGCACAAGCAGCAGTAATGTTGAAACGTGTCCTGAACAAATTGGGTTATCTGTAGTCCGAGTGGGATTAAACTGTTCTATCTAGTTAATGTGGAGAGTGACAGTTTATCAGATTGATTCTCTCTTTTATGCCAAGTTAGTAGCAGTATAAACAATAATCTATTATTTAACATGTGACTTCAAGTGTGGCAATTCCATGCCATGCTTGGGGTCTTTTTTTGTGCGGAATACCCTCAAAGTTGGCTGCGGGCGTAACTTTTTCCACGAAAAGCAGTCTATTAATAGTAGAGTATACTAGGGATCCGGCTGTTCTCTGCCATCTGGCGGCAGGACACGTGATGTCTAAGATTGATATACAAGATGGGAGAGACGTTTCAAACATGCTGGGGAAACACGGGAAACCGCAGGAAGACGTGAAGGGCAGCAAGGCGAAGAAATGGGCAATTGTGACACTGGCAGGTGTGATCTGGATTGCACCGGTCTTGGGAGCAGGGCAGCAGGTCTGGTCGGGAACGACGTGGCAGTCGGTAGCTGCTGCGGCATCTACAAGTACAAGCAAGTTAAGTGAGGAAATTCTGACTTCCGGCGCGAAGCTCATGAAATACAAATATACAACCACAAGATCCGGTTCGAAAGTGAATGTACTGGCAGACGTGATCCAGGTGGATTTACAAAACCCTTATGTGAAACTCGATGTGATGACAGGTAAGGGCGGCAACTTGAACAGTAAACAAAGCACAGGTGGTATGGCCAAGGAAAATGATGCGGTTGCTGCTGTGAACGGTGATTATTTTAACGTTTCCGGGGAGCTTGCTCCAATTGGTGGACAGGTCTCTGATGGGGTTCTAATCTCCACACCATCGGAACTGACGGGAATGTATGCCCTCACCGTGACTAAAGATGGCAAACCGATGATCGACGAATACTCTTTTGACGGTACGGTGAAGGCTGATGACGGTTCAACCTTTGCTCTGCGTGGAATTAACAAGGAAGACTATACGGTAGAATCAGGCTCGGTCAAATACAGTCACGCCAACTCGATGTATATTTATACACCAGCCTGGACATCAACCAAACGTCCGAACGATCCTTCTACCACACCAACAGAGGTGCTTGTGCAGAACGGCGTCATTACGCAAATTTCTGACAAAAAAGCATTGGACATGACGGTACCGGAAGACGGTTACATTTTGCGGGCACATGGAACAGCGGCTACCTGGATTATGACTCATCTCTCCGTAGGACAGACATTAAGTGCGGACTACAAGCTCGTAGCCAAAACAACAGGACAATCGGTTGATCCGAGTAATCTCGAGATGATGATTGGTGGTCATACGATCCTTGTCAATGGAGGCAAAGCAGCTACGTTCTCCCGTGATATCGCCTCTTCCGGCATTGGAGGTATTCGTGCGAGAACAGCGGTAGGTTATTCGCAGGACGGTCGATATGTCTATATTATTGCGGCTGAGAAAAACAGTAACAGCAGCGGCATGTCGCTGACTGAATTGCAATCCTTCATGACCAGTATCGGCGTATGGAAAGGCATGAACCTGGACGGCGGCGGCTCTACCACCATGGTGACACGTCCGCTTGGGGAAGAAAATGCTAGTCTCACATTCAACACAGAATATGGCACTGAGCAGCGTCAGGTCGTAAACACGCTCGGCGTATTCTCTACGGCTCCGGAAGGCAAGCTGAAAGGCTTTGCTGTAAGTGGCAGCCAAACGCTGCTGGTAGGACAAGAGGGCAAGTATTCAGCCAAAGGGTATGACACGTATTACAACCCGATTGCGACCGGAGACATCAAGCTGACCTGGAAATCAAGCAACAACGGCATCGTCAGCGTAAGTAATGGCGTGATCAAGGGTGTTAAACCAGGAACAGCTACGCTCACAGCCACAAGCAGCGGGGCATCTTCTACCATTAAAGTAACGGTGCTCGGTGGAAGCGAGCTATCCTCTCTGACTGCGGGTTCTGGTCTTGGCTCGCTGAAAGCGGGAACGACCATGTCCATCCCTGTGACTGCGAAGACGAAAGACGGACAAAGTGTAACCGTTCCGGCTGATTCGCTGACATGGGAATTTATCGGTTTCAAAGGTAAAGTGGCTGACGATCAATTAACGGTATCTTCTGTAAATTCAGGAGCACAGGTTGGATATGCAATCGGTCGTTATGACGGCTACAGTACGGTCGTTGTTCTTACGGCTGCTGACAGCGAAACCACCTGGGAGAACTTCGAGAATGTAAGTTATCCAATCAACTTTACAACGAACGCCGCTGGCGTAACTGGTTCAGCAGCCGTAACGGCGGGTACAGGTGAAAAGGCTGGCTCCAAAGTGCTTCAGCTGAGCTACGACATGACTGCAGGTACAGGGAAAATGTATGCTTATGCCCAATTGAACGGGACAACAGGCAGAGAAGTATCTTCAGCTGCAACGACCATGTCGATGGATGTAATGGGTGACAAGAGCCTGAACTGGCTCCGTGCAGAGTTTACGGATGCCAATGGAAAAACAGTGTATGCCGATCTTGCGAAGGCCATTGACTGGAGCGGGTGGAAAAAAGTGAACGTGGACCTGAGCGGTCTGAACATTGCATATCCAGCCAAGCTGAAACGTGTCTATGTAGTCAATGTAGAAGAGGGCCAGGATGAGCGCACCATGACAGGTACCGTTGCATTTGATAACATTGCCTTCACCATGCCATCGAAATCCAGTGAAGTGGGACTGCCTACAGGAACAGCTTCCCTGGTACTTGGACAGAAGTCGATGACCGTGAACGGAACGAAAAAGGCAATTGATGCAGCACCCGTGCTGAAAAATGGTACAACATATGTCCCAATCAAACATGTACTGGATGCCTTTGGCGGACAGGCAAGCTGGGATAGCAAAAATCAGCGGATCACCGTTATTCGCGGCGGGAAACTGATTGATCTGGTCGTGGGACAGAAAGAATTCATTTTGAATGGAAAAAGACAGAGCGCAACAGTAGCCCCATATGTATCTGGAGGTAGGACTTTAGTCCCTCTTCGACTCGTTTCCGAGCAACTTGGATTGACTGTAAAATGGGAACAGAAAACGAAGACCGTTACCATCTCATCGTGATATGGTATGATATATACCGGAAACGATAGAAATGGAGTCGAACTAACGTGGATTTACAAGCCGATGCCATAGACCGCGTCATTAAAAACGCCATACAAGTCATGGAAAACAGCAAATATCAAATGTTCGAAATCATGGACTCAACCCGTGAGGAGCTAAAAACTCTGAATGAGGAGTTGAAGTCGGTTCTGAAGGAGACGGCGGAAACGATCGAGAAAGTAGATCAATTGGAGCTCAACTACCGCCGCTCCCGGATCCGTCTGACTGAGGTTAGCCGTGACTTCGTCCGTTATTCCGAGCATGATATCAAGCAGGCGTATGAGAAAGCGACGCAGTTGCAGCTGGACCTGATGATTTATCGTGAGAAGGAAATGTATCTGAAGGCCCGTCGGGATGATCTGCAGAAGCGTGCCAAAAATGTGGAGGCTTCTGTGGAGCGTGCCGAAACGATTGGTTCGCAGATGGGGGTCGTACTGGAGTACTTGTCGGGTGAGCTGGGTCAAGTGACCCGGATTATCGAATCCGCCAAGAATCGACAAATGATTGGTTTGAAAATAATTTTGGCCCAGGAAGAAGAGCGGAAGCGCATTGCACGTGAGATACATGACGGGCCTGCGCAGATGCTCGCCAATCTAGTACTTAGGACGGAAATTGTAGAAAGAATGCTCATTAAGCAGGATTTTAAGATGGTCCAGGCCGAAATAGTAGATTTGAAAGGCCAGGTTCGTTCCAGTCTTGAAGAAATGAGAAAAGTAATATTCAATTTGCGTCCTATGGCACTGGATGACCTGGGATTGATTCCAACGCTTCGGAAATACGTGCAGGATTTTGAAGTAAAAACAAAAATTCGCTCGATTTTTGAAACAAGAGGCAAGGAACACCGCTTGTCTTCTGCAATGGAGGCTGCAATCTACCGTCTCGTGCAGGAGGGTCTGTCCAATGCTGCAAAGCATGCTTATCCCACTCATGTTGTAGTGGAAATTACATACCAGGCTCAGCTCGTCAAAATTGTCGTTCAGGACAATGGGCTTGGCTTCAAACCGGAGCTTCTTGCGAAGAAAAGCAAGGATCACAACCATTTCGGTCTGATTGGGATGAGAGAACGGGTTGAACTGCTGGAAGGCAGAATAGAGATTGAATCCGCAGAAAATCAAGGAACCAAAATCGTGATTCATATCCCGACAAACGTGGATAAGGGAAAGGAGTAGCAGGATGGAAAACCGTGATACTGGTAATACATCAATTAAAGTTCTTTTGGCTGACGATCATCAGCTGTTCCGTGAAGGGCTAAAACGCATTTTGAACATGGAGGACGATATTGAGGTCATCGGCGAATGTGGCGATGGGATTCAGGTGCTTGAATTCTGCAACCAAGAGAAGCCGGATATCGTTCTAATGGATATCAACATGCCTGTGGAGAACGGGGTTGAAGCGACGGAGAAACTGCGTGAGCTGTTCCCGGACGTTAAAGTCATTATTCTGTCCATTCATGATGATGAAAGTTATGTATTTGAGACTTTGCGTAAAGGTGCCAACGGATACTTGCTGAAGGATATGGAAGCTGAATCCCTAATCAATGCGATTCGTTCCGTTCATGAGGGGCATGCGTTCATTCACCCTAAAGTAACAGGCAAACTGATCATGCAGCTGCGTCGTATGACGTATCTTAATGAAACAGGTGCGATGAGCGAAGGGGCTTCAAAAGAAGCTGGGGTTAAATTTGTCGCTGGCGATAACAATCCGCTCACTCGTCGTGAAGCAGAAGTGCTTCGTCTGATGGCTGAAGGTAAGAGTAACAAAATGATTGGTGAATTCCTGTTCATCAGTGAAAAAACGGTGAAAAACCATGTCAGCAGCATTCTGCAGAAGATGGAAGTGGATGACCGTACACAAGCCGTTATTAACTCCATCAAGTATGGTTGGGTTACGCTCTAATACACGTATAAGAATTTCCTGTTAATAAAATTAGAATGGTACCATAGATATCTGTTCACTCGCACCCTTCCCGATTGCCCGGATTGGTCTGCGGGTTAATGGACTTTATTACTGCATAAGAACAAAGTATGGAATCATGCGGAACAAATGTTCATGCTTGGTTATGAATGAGTGGACGAATGACCTGGCCTGTCGTTTCCTTGACGAAGTCACTAGAAAGAAATATGGCGCTTGCAATGTGCAGGTGTAACCCTTTCGAAAGTACGGCATATACTGTCGTATACAGGGATGTTCGCCATGGGTGAGCATGACCTTCCGAGGAGGTGCAGTTGCCATGGTTGCTCATTTGACTATGATTCTGCTCATATACTTCCTGGCGGCAGTGGCCGTTCATGCCATGCACCAGCGTCATCTTTCTCGTCCGGAACCCGAGGGTTACGAGCAGATTTTGCTCATTCCTTCCAATCAGGAACAGCGGATCGAAGGCGTTGTAAGAGCACTTTGCCGGGAGCTGTTTTACCGTGGAAAGAGCTTCACATTGACAGTTGTTGCTGATCGTATGGAATCGGAAACGGTTCGGATTATTGAAAAGCTGATGCGCAAGCAGGGGTTGGAGCCTTCATACCTGGCAGCTGTACCACCTGATATGGAACGTCCAAAACCATATGGAGATCGTGCGTTTCGACTTATTGATCTGCGTGAGCCTGAGCATTAATTTTATGTAAAGCCTGAATCGAATTCGTTTCCATAGATCCACATGAAGATTACAGCATAGCTGTAATCTTTTTTTGTTCATTGTAGCCAAGTCTGCTGTTAAATTAAAAATGGGTTTTTATGCAATCTATGGTTATTGTTTGGATGTTGAGCTCCTGAGATTGAAGTATGAAGCGATTCGAAACCGTACATCTTAACTTAAAAGTATAGACGGTACCGATTGGAAAAAGTTTCGCACTTTATGAGATTGATTTGGGGTATTCGTTAAATTGGTAAAATGGGCCTAAAACCTGAATTTTAATTTCCCAAAGCTTGTCCTGCACTGGAGCAATTGATATAGTAAAAAGACAAGTAAGATAAGACATTGGATGAAATCAGGACATGAAGCACATGCTCCGGCAGATAGCCGGGTAAGCGTGTGCTTTTTTTGCGTTCATGGAAGTTCAAGTTTGAGGAGGGATTGGATGAGAGTTGCGCTCTATGTGTGCCGAGTCAAGGATAGGTGGAACATGCTATTGTCCTTGGATCTGCGGGTGGATGTCACATGGTGGTTGGAAGGAGCGAGTGGTCAGCAGGTACAGAGCTGGTTGTTGTTGGATGAAGCGTTGCCGCTAAGTCAGGCGTCATGGCTGGTTGAACATTTTGAGCCGGAGCGCGGAATGGATCAGTGGAGTGAGGGACATTGGCTGGCATATATGCGCCGTAAAGTGGAGGCGTATGACAAGCTGTCGGGAGAACAAGCAGCCAGAAGAGAAGGTGCAGGTTTGGGGGGAGAAGCGGGGATAGCTGCAGCTGAACGTAGGGCTGGGACAAGTGGGATTGCTGCTGCCTCCAGGGGAGCTGGGGTTGGCGGGATGCCTGCTGCTTACCCCGCCGAAGGGTGGGCTCAGCTGGAGCAGGGCGCAGCTCTGCTTGCTGAGCGGCTTCGCGGCCGCCAATTGCTGGCGGCCGAGGCGGAGGCGCTGCTGGCGGACACAGTCCAGCAGCTGGCCTCCTGGCGCGCGGCTGCGCAGCTCGCGCGCTTGCATGGGCGGCTGAGCATCACAGCCGCCCTGGAACTGCCCACGCGCCGCCGGCCCGCGTGGCTCAGCGCGCAAGGCGCGCTCCGCTGCCGCCGGTGCGGCAGCGTTGCCAGGCAGCGCGTGCCCTGCGCTGCCTGCGGCCTGGCGGCGTGCGCCTACTGCGAGGCCTGCCTCGCATTGGGGCGCAGCCGTGCCTGTGCGCTGCTGCTGCGCAGCGCAGCGCCTGCGGCCGTGCGTGGCACGGCCGCTCTTGCCACCGGCGGCGGTCTCGCCCGGTGGGGGCTAAGCGCAGCGCAGAGCGCGGCAGCTTCTGCGGCGCTGGCGTACTTGGCCCGGCCCACCTCCGCCGAGGATGGGCCAGGGCGGTTCTTGCTCTGGGCCGTGACCGGGGCCGGCAAGACCGAGATGATCTTTCCGCTGCTCCAGCATACGCTAGACCGCGGAGGGAGAGCGCTTGTAGCAACGCCGCGCAGAGACGTGGTGTTGGAGCTGGCACCACGTCTGGCCAAAGCCTTTCCTGACGTTGCGCTGGCCACCCTGTACGGAGGCAGTACCGAGCGGTGGAAAGACGCACAGCTCACCCTCGCGACCACGCATCAGTTGATGCGTTTTTACCAAGGATTCGACCTGGTCATCATTGATGAGCTGGACGCCTTTCCCTATCACAATGATCCCATGCTCGCTCATGCCGCGGCCGCTTCCTGCAAACCAGATGGGAATTTCATATATCTCTCGGCTACCCCGCCAGCCCGGCTGCAAAAAGAAGTTTCACAGCGGAAACTCGCTCATGCGAGGGTGCCGGTACGCTTTCACCGCTATCCACTGCCCGTTCCGCATTTGATCAAGATACCGACTGTTGCTGAGTGTATCAAAAAAAGGAGTCTTCCCGCTGCCCTGAAGAATAGCATCCAAACCTCCTTGCAGCGTGATGCCCAGGTGTTTGTATTCGTAACTCGCATTGCCCAGATTGAGGCCTTTGTTAACCTGATGCGGCGAATATTTCCCCAAATCCATATCCAAGGGACATCATCCCAAGATACGGACCGGGCAAGTAAAGTCATGGCATTCCGCGAACGAGACATCCGTCTGTTGGTGACGACCACCATTCTGGAGCGGGGCGTGACCATTCCGCGCAGTGATGTCTTTATTTTGGATGCAGATAATGGGCTCTTCGACGAGGCCTCATTGGTACAGATGGCGGGCAGAGCAGGGCGTTCCATGGATGATCCGGCAGGCAGAGTCGTCTTCGCATCCTCTAGGCGCACCCGTTCTCAGGTCAAAGCGGTGGCACAGATTCGGAAAATGAACACTATCGCCCGTCGCAAGGGTTACCTGTACCAGCAGACCCAACGATAAATCCGCCCCATTTAAGGAGGTACTGGCATCATGTTCGATCGGCTTAACGATATAACCGACTTTGTTCACCAACTGACCCATTGCCTACATAACCTGTTTGCTCCGCCTGGGGCAACCTGCCTGACCTGTGGCACTCGTGCTGTACTATCTCCAACCTACCCGGGTATTTGCACAAGATGCGCTCAGCAAATTCCTTGGATTCGCTCCATCCGCTGTCTGCGTTGTGGCCGGGCCATCGGTTGTCCGGACTGCATCCGCCCACATATGGCCAATCGCTCGTTCATCTGCAACCGCAGTGCCGTCCAATACAATGCTCTTATGAAAGAATGGATCGGCATGTACAAATTCAGGGGCCACGAGCGCTACGCACCGCTGTTAACGTCACTACTCATTCAAGCCTTTCAAGCCATGAGTGAAGAACTGAGTCTGGTTGCGGCGAAAGAAACCCAAGCTTCCGTGGCTCATCCCGCCACCTCTGCTTCACCTCCGGTGGATGCCAGCTTGCATCCACCGAGCCCGCGCGCGTCAACTTACGCGCACGTTCAGCCACCAAGTGCACACGCATCAGCAGCCGTGCGCACCAACCCTCAAGCAGCGACGCGCCATCCGCCATCGCTGCTCCCAGGCCCCAAGCCGCGATGGCGGCCTGACGCGGTGACTTACGTCCCCGTCAGTAACGAGCGCCTTGCCGAGCGCGGCTTCAACCAGGCAGAGCGGCTCGCTTCAGGACTCGCAGTAGCCTGCCGTCTACCTGTAGTTGATCTGCTGCAGCGCCGGATCAACACCACCAAGCAGAGTTTTAAGACACGTGGCGAACGGATTGAGACGATGAAGGAAGCTTTTTCAATAAGCCCCGGCGTAATGGATACTTTAAGGAACCTCTACATAGGCAAAGCAGGATTTAATTCTACTAGAGTGTACTCTTGTCCACTTCAATTGCTATTAATCGATGATATTTACACAACGGGCAGTACCTTGGATGCTTGTGGTAGGGTTATTTTAAATGGGGCTGTCTCAAGTGATATTCCAGTAGAGATCTATACCTTATCCTTGGCGCGATCATAGTAATATTTAAGATTGCAGGAGAGTTTGAATTTTAGAGATGTAATAGATTATCATGAAATAAAAGAAAAAAATCTTTTTCACAATGAGGAAATTATAGGAATTATTCAATTATAGCCATAAAATATCTTCTGAAAATTTGCGTATGTACGCATTCTTGGTCCTCTTGGTGCGCAAATAGACTATGGACTAGATGTGAGAAAATAAGGTAATGTATAGGTATTATCCATCGGAATGAGGAAGTTTGAGAGGGGCGTTTAAGCGATGAATCTGGGTAATTGTCCTCGCTGTGGCAGGTTATATGCATTGAACTTTCGGGATGTATGCTCGAATTGCATTAAGGAAATAGAACAGGAATATCAAACTTGCGTAGATTATTTACGGGAGAATAGGGGCACTAACATACAGGAACTATCTGATGCAACGGAGATTTCCATTAAGCAGATCACCAAGTTCATCCGGGAGGGACGGATTTCCATCGAAAACGCCCCGAATATGATGTATCCTTGTGAGGTATGCGGAACGCTAATCCGTGAAGGGCATATGTGTGACTCATGCCGTAATCGCTTAACGAAAGACTTGGCTGGGGCAGCACGTGAGGTAGGTCAGAAGGATAATGGCAATATAGGCGGACGAGCCTACAATGCTGTCGACAAACTACGGGATTCATAGGAACGAGGGCTTAAATGCAGTTCCTGCTATAACAAATGTTTTGGAATGTACCGATAAACTTATTAAAGATTATCGGTTTTTTTTATTATCCGAATTGTTCGCAATGATAAAGATAATGTAAAATCCTAAGGTGAAGGAAGTGTATTTCGAATGAAAATCAATGAACCGAATAGAATTGGTGCTATTAACTCCTATCAAAGGAACATTGAATCCAATCAGCAGGCTGACGCTAAGAAAAGCCGCCGTAAGGACGAAGTATCCATCTCTCCGGAGGCGATGAAGATGCTTGAAGAGCAAAGTCGTACACAAGATGCGGAACGCATGCAACGTATACAGGAACTGAAGGAACAGGTAAGTTCTGGAACGTACCAGGTAGACAGCAGTAAACTTGCTGACAAGCTTCTGCCGTATTTTAAGTCTTTTGATAAGGAATAGGTGATTACGTAATGGCAGCACTGGACAGATTAATTGCAGTTTTACAGCAAATGGAACAAAGTCATCGTGAGATGCTGGCACTAAGCGAGATCAAAAGGCAGGTCATTGTCAAAAACGATGTGGATCAGTTGATTGCCGTAATGAACAAGGAATCCAAGTTTATGAAACAGCAGGAGCCACTGGAAAGCGAACGGCTTAGTGCAGTTCATGAACTGCTTCAAGAGCGAGGAATCAAATCCTTATTGAATTTGAACATCACCGAAATCTCCAAATTGATATTTGATCCGGCTGATAAACAGCGTTTAATCGAGGTTCAGAATAAGCTGGCGGGAACATTGCTGGAACTAAAAGAAGCTAATCAATTAAATCAAAAACTGATCGAGCAATCATTAATGTTTATCGATTTTTCCATGGACATATTTGCTTCACGACCAGAACAGGATGCCACTTATCAGCATCCTGCTGATAAGAACGGAAATCCAGGACGAATCGGACTTTTTGATACACGTGCCTGATTAATTTAGGGGGAAACCAGGTGACATCTACTTTTCATTCAATTGAAACAGCTAAACGAAGCTTGTTTACACAAACGGCAGCACTTAGCACAACGGGCCATAACGTAGCCAATGCCAATACGGAAGGATACTCCCGGCAGAGAGTAAATATGCAAGCCTCTATTCCAATGGAACCATTTGCCTTTTTGCACAGCACTACACCGGGACAACTCGGAACGGGGGTAGAGTTTGACTCAATCACTCGTGTTCGTGAGAAATTCCTGGATGATCAATATCGTAATGAAAATACCAGCTTCGGGAGTTGGTCCATTCAGCGTGATACGCTGGAAAAATTGGAAGCTATCGTGAATGAACCCTCTGATACCGGTTTTCGTACCGTAATGGATAACTTCTATAAATCCTGGTCTGATCTGAGCAAAAATCCGGAGGATGTTACTGCACGCCGTATTGTGAAGGAAACCACTCTGGCACTTACAGATGCGATGAACCAAATTAGCCGCCAGCTGGATGCGCTGAGCCAGGACTTGGATAATAACATTGATGTAAAAAGTAGTGAGGTTCAAGGGTATCTAAGTAATATTGCGAATTTGAATGGTGCAATAATCAAGATCGAATCGCTAGGCGACAATGCCAATGATTTGCGCGACCAACGGGATCTTATGGCAGATAAGCTATCCAAAATCATGAATGTTACGGTTACAGACTCTCCGCAAGGATACTCGATTCAAATGAATGGACAGGCGCTGGTTACAGGTGAAGCGGTTCAGGTTGTCGTTGATTCGGCCTTCTTAAATGCAGCATATACTGCAGGGACTCTGACGAATGGTGAGGTTCACGGGATGATAACATCTCGGGATACCTTGGTAAGTGATTACCGCAAACAAATGGATGATCTGGCCAATACGCTAGCCACTGGAGATATCGAAATAACGCTGCCAGCAGGGTCCGTCCTTCCGAATAATACGGTTCTGAATGGTGTGACATACACTGGTGCTGCACGTACATTGACAGCTGAACTGACCGTAACGGTTAAAGGCTTGAATGGGCTGCACCAGCTGGGATACAGCATGGATGGAACGACTTCTGCCGGATTGCCATTCTTTACATCATCTGATGGCAGTGCTGCCATTACGGCAGGGAATATCTCATTAAATGCCGCCATTTTAGCTGATCCGAACAAGATCGCCACTTCTTTGAGGACAACTACTGACGCTTCAGGAGCAGAGACTGTAATTAAAGGGAACAACACGCTTGCCATTTTGCTTGCCAACCTGAAAGATACACCGATGAAATCGCCTGATGGCCTGCGTAATGCTACGATCGGAGCACAGTTTAATGCGATTGTAGGCCAACTGGGAGTCCAATCTCAGGAAACGGCACGTCAAACGTCCAATTCTGAGTTCTTGGTAGAGCAAGTTGATATGCGTCGTCAGTCGGTTAGTGGGGTGTCCTTGGACGAAGAGATGGCTAACATGATTAAATTCCAGCATGCCTATAGTGCATCCGCACGTTTTATGACAACATTTGACCAATTGCTCGATAAATTAATCAATTCCACCGGTGTGGTAGGAAGATAAGTAGAAGGGAGGTCGCTTAAACGATGAGAGTTACTAATAATATGCTAAGCTCACAATTGCTGCTTAACTTGAACCGCAATGCGCAACAGATGAATAACACACAAATTCAACTGGCAACGGGCCGTAAAATCAACAAACCTTCTGATGATCCGGTAGGGATTACATATTCCCTTCGTTACCGTGCAGAACTTTCTTCCAATGAACAATACCAAAAGAACGTAGATAGTGCAGTATCGTGGCTGGATTTTAATGAAACTGTCTTGACTCAGGCAGGAGATGTATTGCAGCGGGTCCGGGAATTGGTTGTACAAGGTTCGACAGGTACCAATCCGCAATCCGCATTGGATAGTATCAACGAAGAAATGAAGCAGTTGAAAGAACAGATGATTGATATTGCAAATAGCAAATTTAACGGAAAATATATCTTTAATGGTGAAACGTACGATACCATGCCATACGACTTCCCGAAAAATATTGATGGTTCCATAGATACTACCAATGCTGGGAACGTTGTGACTGACCCGGGTAAAATTAATTTTATTGTTGGTGAGTCGGTGCAGTTACCTATTAATATTACTGGTAATGAAGTGTTCGGTTCTGCGACAGAAGATGATAATGTTTTTGTCATGTTCAATACCATTATCGAATCTTTAACGGAAGGCAAGCAGAAGGAGTTGTCTGATCAACTGGACGTTATTGATAGTCGTGTGAGTAAAATCTTGGCTCACCGGGCTGAGATTGGTGCCAAAACGAACCGCGTGGATCTGATGATGAATCGCCTGGATGATCTGGGGATTAACTTGACCGACTTGCAGTCCAAGGTGGAAGATGCAGACTTTGCCGAACTGGCCATGCAGTCCAAAATTCAGGAAAACATCTATAACGCATCGTTGTCCACAGGTGCGAAAATTATCAGCCCTACTTTAGTTGATTTCCTAAGATAAGCCAAGGGAGGGGAAAGATTTGAAGACTCTTCCCGTTGTTCAGATTCGTACGACTCCAACCGTTCTGAATTTCGAAGCAAAGCTGGGTGAATACTCCATTCGCCAGCCGAAGGCAGAACTTCAGATGAATACGAAACCTGCCCAATTGACCGTGCAGAGCCATCCCATAGAGATGAGTGTGGATCAGAGCAGAGCTTTCTCTGCCTATACAGGTGGTAAAATGCCTGAACTTAATGCACGAATCTATTCGGGCATTGAGCAGTTGTTTCTTCAGAATATGGCTGAACGCGTTCAGCAAGGGAATCAGCTGGCTTCCATTCATAAACCAGGGAACACGATTGCGAACATTGTGGGCTCGGATTGGCAGGCCAGACCCTTTCCAGAGACACGTGGACCGGCTTCCTCAGGTAATGTGGATGTGCGGTTTAATACAAGGCAGCCTGACCTTCATTATGAACCTGCAGTTTCTGAACTGAATGTCATTGTGAACAAGCCTGAAATTGAATACCATCGTGGGAAATTGGATGTGTATGTTAAACAATATGGGTCCATACAGTATACTCCGCCAGAGATTGACATTGGGTTATAGGGTATAATGTAGAGCTATACGGTCTGAAATAAGCCGCTATGGCTCTTTTTTTTCTATCTACACTTCGTATGATAAGGAGGCGTTTATTATTCATATTCAGACTACGTTATGGGGAGAAATGGAATTATCCGAAGAGGACGTATATTGCTTTCCCAAAGGTCTGCCTGGTTTTGACGAGGAAGATGCTTTTGTTATAGTCCCTTGGGAGGATACCCCATTCAGCTATTTACAATCGGTGAAAGAGCCAGCATTGGCTTTCCTTCTCGTTAGTCCATTCCTGTTTGTACCAGATTACAGTTTTGAGTTATCAGAGGCAGACAAAGAAGAACTGGAGATACAAGATCAGGTATCGGTGTATTCTATTGTGACAATTCAGGCAGAGGCAAGCAAGTCAACAATGAACCTGCTTGCACCAATTGTTCTTAACCCCGAAAAAAGAGTGGGTAAACAGGTTGTTCTCCATCAATCGAATTACGAAACACGTCATCTTATTTGGGCAGCGGATGAAGCGAGATCAGTGAAAGGTGGGATCTAGCATGTTGGTGCTCTCTCGAAAAAAAGGTGAGTCCATCGTCATTCAGGATCATATTGAAGTCACTGTATTGGCAGTAGACGGAGACACTGTGAAGCTGGGGATTTCAGCACCCGCTCACATTGATATCTTCCGTCAGGAGGTGTATGCCGCCATTCAGGAAGCTAATAAGGAATCGGCAACACCACTTGCAGCCAACATCGAAGCCTTTATGGAACGGCTGCGAAATGAAAATAAGAAAAAAGATTAAAAAAATTACATTTTGCTATAAACAGTTGCTAACCTCCCGTCGATATATTATTTAGACGCTGCTTCAGCAGGGCGGCCGACCTTAATGTCGCAGCGTTTACCACAAGGATGTGGAACTAACTTATTTCAGGGAGGAAACACAAAAATGATTATCAATCACAATATCACAGCGCTTAACACGCACCGTCAATTATCTGCAAACACTTCTGCTACAAGCAAAAATATCGAAAAACTGTCTTCCGGTCTTCGCATCAACCGTGCTGGTGATGACGCTGCTGGTCTGGCAATTTCCGAAAAAATGCGTGGTCAAATCCGCGGTTTGGACATGGCTTCCAAAAACGCTCAAGATGGTATTTCCCTTATCCAAACAGCTGAGGGTGCACTGAACGAAACACACAGCATCCTGCAACGTGTTCGTGAATTGGCTGTTCAATCTGCGAATGATACGAACACTGCTTCTGACCGTGAAGAGCTTCAAAAAGAAGTTCAACAATTGAAAGATGAAGTGGATCGTATTTCGAACAACACTGAATTCAACACTAAGAAATTGTTGAATGGTGATTTGTCATCCAAAGCATTCAAAGCTGAGTCAGCTTCAATTGCAAGCAAAACAGGAGATTTTACTGTAGAAATCGATACTGCTTTGGTAACTGATCCAACAGGTACTGGAGCTGTACAAACGAATGATACTTATGTCGTTAAAGTAACTGGATTTGATGCTAGTTTGAACCAGTATTCCTACACTATCACCCCGGAATCTACTGGAGTAGAAAGTGCTGAAGCAACTTTTACAGCGGGTGGCGCTGCAGCTGATGCAATTGCTAACCTAGGTGGATCAGGGTTGGATGTTAACGTGGATTCAACAAAGATTAAAGTTGGAGATTCCTTCACGTTGGTGACTCGCCAAGAGCAAAATAAAACTGGTGAGGCAACTCAAGAAATTAATTTCCAAATCGGTGCTAACTCTAACCAAACAATTAGTGTAGGCGTTGAATCAATGAAAACTTCGGACTTGTTCCTACAAAACGTAAACATCTCTACACAAACAGGCGCTACTGCAGCCATCTCCACACTGGATGATGCAATCAAAAACGTATCTGCTGAGCGTTCTAAATTGGGTGCTGTTCAAAACCGTCTGGAGCACACAATCAACAACTTGGGTACTTCTTCCGAGAACCTGTCAGCTGCCGAGTCCCGTGTGCGTGACGTAGACATGGCAAAAGAAATGATGGAGCAAACTAAGAACAACATCCTTGCTCAAGCTGCTCAAGCGATGCTTGCTCAAGCGAATCAACAACCACAAAGTGTTCTGCAATTGCTTCGTTAATTTTCGTCGAATATCCTATTTCGACAATAGACTCCAGAATTTCCTGGGGTCTATTTTTTTAAGCCTAATTTTAGATACATTTTAAAATATCTAGTTGAAATGGAGAAAAATGCATAAATGATGAAGCGACTATTCAGAAAGTGGACTATTCTTTGTATGGCTATGGTGCTAATCATGACACAGACTGTAGTTTATGCAACAGATGTTGTCATTGAGGACCCAACCCCTGACTTGACAGCCCCTGTAATTAACAGCATCAGTGTTTCAAGTACTGAACTCACTCCCACAACACCTGTGAAGGTGATCGCGGATATTACGGATGATCTCTCTGGGTTTAGTGACGGTTATATCATCTATACGAAAGCGAACAATCAGAGTTTTAGAGCGTCTTTTGTATATAATGTAAATACCAAGCTCTATGAAGCTAATATTACTGCAGCCAGTAATGATACAGCTGGCTCATGGAAGGCTACAACAATCTATTTGAAAGATAAAAAGGATAATGCCATTACGCTTGGTCATAATTCTACCCAGAGCAATGGGCAAAAAATTGATTTTACACCACTGCACTTGAATTTAAGTGGAGTAACGCCTCCGTCCACTGACAAAGAGGCACCGGTTCTGCACTCCATTCAAGTAAATGCGAATCAATTAACCGTAAATGACAAATTACTGTTGACTGCCGAAGTTACAGACAATGACTCAGGGGTAGCTTCTGTAGTGGCGTATTACAGAACACCTAGTGGTGCGACAAAGTCAATTTCTTTGGCTGCGAGTGGAAACAATAAATTTGAGGGTTCGTATATCATAGGGAAATATGATGACAGCGGGGAATGGGTTCTTGCTTCGGTAACAGCGCGAGATCGTGTAGGGAATTCCAAAACCTATACAAGTTACCAAGATCAAAATGGCAAAACGGTAAACTTCAATAACTGTCTGGTTGTGGTTAGTGGCACGACGGTCGACAAAGAAGCACCAATGCTGCACGATATATCGGTAACTTCCCGTGTGGTGCACCCAAATGAGAAAATTGAAGTACGCGCTGAAGTAACGGATAATGAATCCGGCGTGGGTACAGTACGAGTAACATACAAGAAACCAGATGGAAGCAATAGCACAATTGATTTGCGCAAGGATGCCACCGGTCAATTCGTCGGATCAGTGACAGTCGGTCAGTATGAAGAGCGTGGGTTACGGACGTTAACCTCGGTATACTTGAGCGACATATTAGGAAATAATCGTACAATCACTAGTTATACTGACAATAACAACCAACTGAAGACATTTGAGCATTGCACTGTAGAAGTAACAGGAACGACACCTGACTGGGAAGGTCCGGAATTTACTTCAGGCTCCATTACGGTCAAGCAAATCTCTAATGTGCAAGCAGAAGTTATCCTGACAATTGGTGTTGGAGACCTCTTATCAGGGGTAGCGAATGGATCACTGACAGGAAATTATAAAAAACCAAGTGGAAGAACGGTTAATCTTAACTTTATAAAGGTTGACGGAGATAAGTATAGAGCTACTATTCCCATCGACAAGTATGATGAGTTAGGTGAATATGTGCTTAGTGGGTTGACAGTACGTGATAATGTCGGTAACACCAGTACAGCAAAAACACTGGGTGTCTCCCCATTATCGGAATTTAATTTCAACGTACTAGGCAAAATTACGATTACACCAGGAACACCAAATAGTATTTCTGTAACGGCTCCAGCGGAAATGAATCGAGGACAGAGTCATCAACTGAAACCAATTCTGGAGTATAGCAATGCTGCGATTGCACCGTTGGATATTACCAAAGATCCATTAACCAAATATACTTCATCCAATGCGAATTTGCTGACAGTCAGCGCACAAGGACTTATCCAGGTTCCTGCTAATGCGGGTTCAGGATACGCAACGATTGAGGTAACTTACGGGAACGTGCGCAAAACGGTAGATGTTAAAGTTAATGGTGGCGCTACAGAATCATTTCTGTCAGTGACTCCACTTATGGTAACGATGCATACTGGGCAATCGGAACAGATTAAAGTGGTAGAAATTAATGATGGTGAACGCAAAGATGTAACTAAATCTTCTAGCGGAATCACCTATACGAGTAGTAATCCTGCGGTTGTGACGGTTACCCCCGATGGTTTAATCCAAACGACTTCAGTGAATCAGCAAGGAACATACTATATTAATATGGAATATAAGGGCTTGAAAGCGACCACGACAGTCAAGTTATCTCAACCTGTAGTGAAGTCCCTTTCGATCTCACCAACAGAAGAGACCCTTTCACTCACCAATAACAAGCTTCAATTGGTATTGAAAGCACTCATGAACGATGGAACAAGCAAAGACGTAACCAAGGAATCCGACGGGACCAAATACACTTCGTCTGATCCAAAACGGGCTCGGGTAGATGCGAACGGGTTGGTGGTAATCCCGTCAGATGCCATTAGCGGTACTGTTACGATCAAAGCCACAAACAGTAACTTAGTCGTACAGAGCGTCCTCACGATTGACGGGAATCCAGAGCTTACGGGCATCAAGATCACGACGGATAAACTAAGTGTATTCCCGGGAGAAGAGAAACAGCTGACGGTTGTATCCACATACTCGAACGATACGACGAAGGATATTACCGCCAGCAGCGCAGGGACTCTCTATACAAGCAGTAATCCGGCACGTGCTCTGGTGAACACGGAAGGGAAAGTTACGATTCCCAAAGATGCTTCTCTGGGCACAGTGGTTATTACAGTGAATTATGAGACTTTCCGTACGACAGCAGTGTTGAATGTTGTTAAGGATACTTCGAATGACATTCTATCCATCGAGGTTGATCCTGCTACTGCATCCTTGATGCCTGAAGATACGCAGCAGGTCAAGGTAACGGCGAAGATGGGGAACGACACGCTGAAGGATATTACGGCAAGTACAGCAGGAACGACATATACAAGCAGTAACATGGAGCGAGCATTGGTGGATGCTGAAGGATTAATTACCATTCCAAAATCAGCAACTGTAGGGACAGTCGTAGTCTCGGTCAAAAATGGCTCATTCCAAAAGTCTATCGCTTTGACGATAACTAATGATCCTGCGAAAGAACTTAAATCGATATCAATTAAGCCCAATCCCATCACACTGTACGTAGGTAAAGAGCAGCAGTTAACGGTAACAGCGTTAATGGGTGATGGCAGTGAGAAAGATGTAACTCACGAAGATAGGATGGAGTATACGAGCAGTATTCCGGCACGTGCATCAGTAGATGCAGCGGGATTAATCACCGTCCCGGCAGATGCCTCTCTGGGAGCAGTTGTGATCACAGCGAAGCTTGGAACTGTTCAATCATCGGTTACAGTAAATATTGAACCGGACCCAGCATCTGTTGTGAAAGGTTTGTCCATCACACCAAATCCGTTAACATTACAAACGGGAGAAAAGCAGCAGTTGACCGTTAAAAAGGTTATGGGAGATGGTAGTGAAACTGATGTAACTGCGAGTCAAGCAGAGACGGTGT
Source organism: Paenibacillus sp. FSL K6-2862 (assembly GCF_038005125.1). Taxonomy (NCBI): domain Bacteria; kingdom Bacillati; phylum Bacillota; class Bacilli; order Caryophanales; family Paenibacillaceae; genus Paenibacillus; species Paenibacillus sp. FSL K6-2862. The sequence continues at coordinate 5,969,957 of NZ_JBBOSN010000001.1, read as the reverse complement.
ATAGCAGCAGCAATACAGAACGCGCTGTGGTGAGTGCTGAAGGGCTAGTTACGATTCCAGCTTACGCTTCTGTAGGTACAGTAGTAATTACAGTCCAAAATAAAACTCAAAAGGCGACAGTGGCAATTACGGTAACTCAAAATCCTGCCACTGAAATTAAGAGTCTGGTCATTACACCGAATCCAATCACAACATATCCAGGTAAAACGCAGCAGCTAACAGTTATTGCGAATATGGGAGACGGTAGTCAAAAGGATATGAGTAGTTCTGAAGGTATTGAATATACGAGCAGCAATTCAGCACGTGCTTCAGTAAATTCAACAGGGCTTATTACAATTCCCGCGGATGCCTCTCTGGGAACGGTAGTGATCACCGCTAAGATTGGAACCAAGCAAGCTGCGGTTACAATAACCGTCGAACCGGACCCATCAACTGTCGTGAAAGGCTTAACCATTACACCAAATCCGTTGACTATTCAAACAGGAGATACACAGCAGTTGACCGTGAAAAGGGTCATGGGAGATGAAAGTGAAACCGATGTAACCGCAAGCCAAGCCGGAACCACATACAGTAGTAGTAATACAGAGCGTGCTGTAGTAAATGCAGATGGTTTTGTTACAATCCCGGCGTATGCAACAACAGGTACGGTCGTCATCACTGTACAAAACGGAAGCCAAAAGGCAACAGTAGTTATTACGATAACCAAAAATCCAGCTACTGAAATTAAAAGTTTGGTCCTTACACCGAATCCGATTACATTGTATGCTGGTAAAACACAGCAACTTGCAGTCATTGCAAATATGGGAGACGACAGTCAACAGGACATGACGAGTGCTGAAGGAGTTGCATATACAAGCAGTAATCCAACACGTGCATCAGTAGATGCAGCGGGACTAATCACCATTCCAGCAGATCCATCTTTGGGAACAGTGGTCATTACTGCTAAGCTTGGAACTCAGCAAGCGTCAGTTACAGTAACTGTTGAACAAGATCCAGCGACTGTAGTTAAAGAACTTGTAATCACGCCAAATCCGTTGATGCTCCAAACAGGGGAAACGCAGCAACTGACCGTAAGAAGGGTTATGGGAGATGGAAGTGAGATCGATGTGACTACGAGTCAAGCAGGAACCGCATATAGCAGCAGCAATACAGAGCGTGCTGTGGTGAGTGCAGAAGGACTTGTTACTATTCCGACGTATGCTTCAGCTGGTACAGTTGTTATCACTGTCAAGAATGGTACCAAACAAACAACGATTGTGATTACAGTGAAGAAGAACCCAGCTACGGAAATCAAAAGTATGGTCATCAGTCCTAGCCCAATAACGATGTATGCAGGCAAAACACAGCAACTAACAGTGCTTGCGAATATGGGAGACGGCAGCCAGCAGGACATGACCAATAATAAAGATATTCAATACACAAGCAGTATTCCGGCGCGTGCAGTAGTTGATGCTTCAGGACAGATTACAATCCCGAGAGATGCAACACTTGGAACGGTAGTCATTACTGCTAGTATTGGAACTTCCCGAACTTCGGTCACAGTAACCGTTGGGAATGATCCGGCAACGGAAGTCAAGGGACTGTCGATTACGCCAAATCCATTGACTATCCAGACTGGTGAAATGCAGCAATTGACCGTGAAAATGACCATGGGAGACGGCAGTGAGAGAGAGGCAACCTCCAGTGCAGCTGGAACGATATATACTAGTAGTAATGCAGAGCGTGCTGTGGTGAGTGCGGAAGGATTGGTTACGATTCCAACCTATGCATCAGCAGGAACGGTAGTGATTACTGCTAAAAATGAAAAGCAACAAACTACACTTATAATTACAGTGAAGAAGAACCCGGCCACTGAGATCAAAAGTATGGTCATCAGTCCTGATCCGATCAACATGCATGCAGGTAAAACGCAGCAATTAACGGTACTCGCGAACATGGGAGACGGTAGCCAACAGGACATGACCAATAATAAAGATATTCAATACACAAGCAGTATCCCGACACGTGCAGTAGTTAACGCATCAGGGCAGATAACGATCCCTGGAGATGCGACTTTAGGTACAGTCGTAATTACTGCTAGTATTGGAAGTTCGCGAACTTCGGTCACTGTGACCGTTGGCCAAGACCCTGCGACAGAGGTTTCCCGCTTGGCATTCAATCCGGATTCATTAGCATTGCAAACGGGCAGTACTTATCAGTTGAGTCTTAATGCTGTTATGGGTGATGGAAGTCAGAGAGATATTACATCCAGTAGCCAAGGAACTGAGTATTCCAGTACCATTCCCGCACGAGCAACTGTGAATGCAGAAGGATTCGTTACAATCCCTGTGAGTGCAAGTGCAGGAACAGTAGTTATTGTAGCAAAGAATGGTAAGCTTCAAACAAATCTTGTTATAACGGTTAGCAAAGATCTTTCCACGGAAGTCAAGGGGATTCTTGTAACTCCAAATAGTGCTACACTAGCCATTGGGGGAAATCTGCAATTAACCGTCACTGGAACCATGGGTGATGAAAGCCTTAAAGATATCACTTCAAACAACGGTACGCTTTATACAAGCAGTAATGTTGCCCGTGCTCTAATTGACACAGATGGTCGGATCACCATCCCAACTAACGCTACTTTAGGTTCAGCAACAATTACCGTTAAGAACGGAAGTATAACGTCCTCAGTAGTGTTAACGATAAGTAAAGATCCGGCATCGGAGATTAAGAGCATCACGATTACGCCTGAGGAAGTAAGCTTGACTGCTGGCAGTACTCAGCAACTGTCTGTCACTGCTTTGATGGGGGATGACAGCCTGAAAGATTTAACGAGCAGTTCTACAGAAACCATATATACGAGCAGCAACTCAAGTCGGGCAGCGGTTGATTCCGAAGGAAACATCACGATTCCTGCGAATGCAACAGCCGGAACGGCAACAATTACGGTTAAAAACGGTAAATTCAGCAAATCCGTTATCATTCGAGTTGTTAAATAGTCTTTAAAGCTGCTTTATGTTGTAAACAGGGTCTTTCTTATAAGAAAGACCCTGTTTTTTTAGAAATGAGGTTATTTATATATATTCCATCATTAAATTGCCAAAGAAAATCAGTGTCTGAACTAAATATAGAAATGGAATTGACCGATATAAGAAATACAATACAAATTTGTCGGGGGTTATCTGGATGAATATACAGTTTTCGTTAACCACAAGCGCGGCAACCAGAGGTACTTCAGAACCAGCACTTTCAGCTGAGTCAGTTTCTTCAGTATACAGTACGGATAAGATTCGCAATCTTAAAGATCTCACAGAAAAAGGACTACAGGGAGTGTCGGTCCCATTTGGTGAAGAGCAGCTGATTCGTAATATTGACAAGGCTCTGAGAACCTTGGAAGGACCAGAGACTACGCTGGATGTCAGCATTCACGATAGGACACATCAAATTATGGTCAAGGTTCTAAATAAGGATACTGGAGAAGTTATTCGAGAGATTCCACCTGAGAAAACGTTGGACATCGTAGCAAACATGATGGAACTGGTAGGAATTATCGTTGATGAAAAAATATAAGGAGGACTACAAATGGTATTAAGAGTAAATGGCTTCTCAGGATTTGACGTTGATGGTACCGTCACCAAATTGATGCAAGCCAAACGAGTTCCGCTCGATAAACTTAACCAACAAAAGACACTTCTCAACTGGCAGCGGGATAGTTACCGTGAAGTCAACAGTAAGCTATTCGATTTTAAGCAAAACAAGCTGACAGATACATTTAATAAATCAATGGCAATGACCACACTGCAGTCTACGGTGACCGGCAACACATCTGCTATTAAAGCGGTGGCTACTCCAAGTGCTTCGACAACTCCTATGACGGTTACAGTTACAAAGCTTGCTACGAAAGCAACTATACAACCTCAAGGTCCAATAGAGGTAGCACCTGGCAAGAAAGCTCCACTTTCAACTAAACTAAATGAACTAAATGCAAGTATTGATGAAACAATGAGTTTAACAATAAACAAAACAGAAATCAAAATTACAAGTACAGATACCATATCTGCTGTAATCAGCAAAATTAATAGTTCATCAGCTGGTGTCAATGCTTCCTACAACGAAGTGAGTGGGGAGTTTTCAATAAGTGCCAAAGACTTCGGTAATGCAAGTATAGAGGTAGCACAGAGTTATGCTGATTCTCCGTTGTTACAAGTGTTAAAATTGAACCCAAGTTCAGTTACACCAGCGGCAGATGCTGAAGTCAGTGTAACTACAGAGTCATTAAATGGCACAAAAGTAACAGAGAAATTCACCTCCAAAACGAATTCGATAACTGTAAATGGAATTACCATGACTTTATTAAGTACAACAGCAGCTACGGATCCATCAACAATAACGACAACAGCAGATTCTACACAGGCAATGGACACCATTAAAGCTTTTGTTCAAAGTTATAATGATCTATTAAGCTTCTTGAACACCAAGGTCGGTGAAGCCAAATATCGTGACTTCCAGCCTCTTACAGATGAGCAAAAAGAGGCGATGAAAGAAAGCGATATTACAGCTTGGGAGGCTAAAGCGAAGAGCGGTCTGCTCAAAAACGATGGTATTCTTAACTCTGCAATTACTTCCATGCGATCCCTTATAAGTGGTAATATGGGACAGTTAAGTGCAATGGGTATTACCACTGGTGAGTACTCTGAAGGTGGTAAGTTATATGTAGACGAGGATAAGCTGAAGAAGATGCTTGAGAATAATCCCCAGCAGGTTATTAACCTATTTCAAGGGAATTCCGAATCCAAGAGCGATGGATTGTTCAGCAAAATGAGCACGGCTATGACAAACACCATGCAGAACCTGGCAAATCGTGCCGGTACGAACAGGTTCAGCGGTGATCTGACGGGTACATTTACACCAAGTAGCGTAATGGGAAGAAGATTAAGAGAATTTGACGCTCAGATCCTTACGCTTACAACTCGATTAAATGATGCAGAGACACGTTATTATAAACAGTTTTCAGCTATGGAAACAGCAATTAATAGACTCCAGTCCCAGTCGTCCAGTTTGTTTGGTGCTTCGTACTAAAGTAGGTAAAGGGTGAAAGCAATTGATTACATCTCCTTATGAAAAGTATCGTCAGTCGTCCGTTCAAACTTCAACACCTGAGCAGCTTCTAATTATGCTTTATGATGGGGCTATACGCTTTATACGTGCGGGTATAGATGGGCTTAAACATCAGGATTTGGAAAAAATAAATTTGAACCTGGGGAAGGCTCAGACCATAGTTAGTGAGCTCATGTCTACGCTGGATTCTTCTTATGAAGTTTCCAAGGGACTTTCAGCACTTTATGAGTATGTGAACCACCTTCTGACCCAGTCAAATGTGAAGAAGGAATCTGAGCCTGCTGAGGAGGCTCTAGGCTACCTCACAGAATTAAGAGCAACCTGGGCGCAGGCTATAAAGGTAACTACAGGTCAGGAGAAAGTTCATGGATGAACGTATTGCTGACCTTGAGGCTCTGACCCAGCAGATGATTGATCAGATCAATCAAGTGAGCTCGGAAGAATTGGCGGAGTTTGTTGATAAGCGTCAAGGACTGGTGGATCATATTCTTGACATGATTGAGGTAGCCCAGCTTACGCCTGAGCAACAGCAGCGTTTAAGAGCCGTCCTTGAGCAGGACTCTCTTCTCCTTGAGAGAATGAATAGCTTGAAGGAGGAGGCTGGCAGCTGGCTCAAGAATCATGGACAAGCCAAGATGCAGCGAAATGCATACGAAGCGGGATATGCGCCAGATAGCTTCCTAATGGACAAAAGAAAATGATAAACAGAGATCCCTAAGTACAGTAAATAACTGAACTAGGGATCTTATTTTTTGCTCGATCTGGTGCGCTTAATTTTGTAGGGAAAAATTCTATAAACAAAAGGTTTCAAGGTGTTAGAATGGACGGAATGTAAGTGCATCTTCCATTTTATTTCCGTGAGGTGTTATTTTTATAATGAATAGTTTCCTTTATTTGTTTTATCAGAATTACAGCCGTGGTAGGTCCTTTGATATAGCATTATAATAATATAAACTCTTGTAATGAACTCAGTGTGAAAAAAAGTTATTGCTAAGTCTGCGTTTTCTTGTTCTACTTTTAGTGTAATAAATTGTTGGACACCTAAAAATACTTTAAGCTAATTAGAAGTTTAATAGGCTTTGTACTACACAATGTTTCATGGTTCAACATAAACCCATATTATCCTACAAAAAATACCAATAAAACATTTTCTTTACCAATTGACAATGGATAAGTTTGGATGGTATAGTCTGAATTGTGGGCTAAGGCCTCGGGCAAGAGCCTCACTTCATTTGACGACGAAGGGAATGTTAGTGCATGCAAGGTAAAGTAAAATGGTTCAACGCAGAAAAAGGTTACGGTTTCATCGAGACTGAAGATGGCGGCGACGTATTCGTACACTTCTCCGCAATTCAATCCGAAGGCTTCAAAACTTTGGAAGAAGGTCAATCCGTAGAATTCGACATCGTCGAAGGCGCACGTGGACCTCAAGCCGCTAACGTAATCAAATTATAATCATCCGGACAATCCGACCTACATATATGGTTAGATGGTTACCAATTGAATTATCGCTAGCAATAGACTCCGGTTTTCCGGGGTCTTTTTTTGTTTTTCTAATAGATTCTTTTTAAGATATTACATAATAGATTGAGGAATGAGGAAAACGGTTAATTACTTCTTCAAGCGCCCTATATCAACATCATGTAAATAAAGAATTTCGCCTAAATATGATGAAATATCGCGAAATATGGCGTTACACGTAGGTGGGCAGATGTGACTTGCACAGATGTCATGATTCGGTCACCCGGAGTTTTTACATGGCGCTTACATTCGTGTTATAATGAAGTGGCAAAGGAAAAGGAGGAGTGCCCTATGAATTTAAGTATTCGAGGTCAACAAATCGAGGTTACCGATGCTTTGAAAGATTATGTCGACAAAAAGTTAAGTAGACTCGAGAAGTATTTCGATGCACCCCTTAACTCTGACGGTGCTGTTACATTGAGCACGACGAGAGGCTTGCATACGGTCGAGGTGACGATCCCTTTGAAAGGCATTGTGCTCCGCGCTGAGGATGAGAGCGATGATATGTACGCTTCCATTGACGCTGTGGTAGACAAGCTGGAACGTCAGATCCGTAAACACAAAACGAAAGTTAACCGGAAGTTCCGCCAGGAAGGCAGCTTGAAGACACTCTTCGTTGAAGATCCGACAGGTACAGTAGCTACGGCTGAACTGGATGTGGATACAGAGGACGATGATTTTGAAGTGGTACGGACGAAACGGTTTATGTTGAAACCGATGGACGTGGAAGAGGCAATCCTCCAAATGAACATGGTCGGCCACAATTTCTTCGTATTCTCCAACATTGAGAATGAAGAGGTCAGCGTTGTTTACAAACGGAACGATGGGAAATATGGTTTAATCGAGCAAGGTTAATCACCTTGTACAAATGACTCTGATTGAACCATTAAAAGGTAAAATGAGTACTTACGAAAATTGGACTACAGGAGGACATCTTAGTATCCTGTATGATTAAATGAACAAACTAACAAGAGCCTCAGTCCCATACGGGATGGGGCTCTTTTCTGCATGGACGCAGCCGGGAAAATTTGTGCAAGCAAGTTTATGAAACTATTTCCCATGCAGACGCGTCTAATAGAGAGTAGGAAGAAGGATCACTGCCCACCTAAAAGATGAACTTTTACTCTTAAAGTGTAAATAATGGAGTTTTATGATAGACTCAGTAAACTGAGAAAAGGTTCCAATTTTACCATGAACATTTCCTTGGACTCACCATATGATCTGAAAATATAACAGCGAAAAGAAAGGCTTCCGCTAACGGCTATGATTTTTTGCACTTAAACGTGTACGAAGAGGCTCCAGAAGTTCTAAGAAGTATGCCTCGGCGTGTTGCGGCGACCCTTACAAACTGTTACAATTTATGCAAGAGAATCATTGTCCTGATGAGGAATTGTCAACGAATGATCGCTAATCATAATCAATGACAGGCACAGCACCATGAACATGATTCGTAAGGTTTGGATTTGCCCTTATTATGCAAGGAGCGAGTCCGTGAATATCGAATCAGCTTCATGAGTAATCCTGGCCAAGCCTGGAGTTGATTCATCCATATTAATGTTTTATATCGTTTGTCACCCCCGGGCAAGTGGATGCACATATCCATCCGATGGTGTCGCATGGCGGCAGCAGGGGGTCTATTCTGTTTTGCACGAAAGGGGTATACCATGCTAGGACTTGTCAAAAAGATCTTCGGCGACATGAACGAACGTGATGTTAAACGTCTGATGAAGACGGTCGATGTGATCAATAAACTGGAACCACAATTTCAGGCATTGTCTGATGAGCAACTGAAATCCAAAACCGAGGAGTTTCGTGCCCGTATTGAAAAAGGGGAAACAACGGATGAGCTTCTGCCGGAAGCATTCGCAACGGTACGTGAAGCATCCCGCCGGGTTCTGGGCAAACGTCACTATGACGTACAGATGCTGGGTGGTATTGCTCTGCATGAGGGCCGCATCTCCGAGATGAAAACGGGTGAAGGTAAAACCCTCGTGGGAACTCTCCCGGTTTACCTGAATGCATTGATGTCCAAAGGGGTACACGTCGTTACCGTCAATGACTATTTGGCACAGCGTGACAGCCAGGAAATGGGACAGATCTACGAATTCCTGGGCATGACGGTTGGGGTTAACCTGAGCGGCATGGATCATGCGCTGAAACAGCATGCATATGCTTGTGATATCACGTACGGAACGAACAATGAATTTGGATTCGACTATCTGCGTGACAATATGGTGCTCTACAAAGAGCAGATGGTACAACGTCCGCTGTTCTTCTGTATCATTGACGAAGTGGATTCCATCCTGGTCGATGAGGCGCGTACGCCTCTGATCATTTCCGGACAAGCTCAGAAGTCGACGGATATGTACTATGCTGCAGACCGTTTTGTCAAACGTCTGACGCCGGAAGATGACTTTACAGTAGATATCAAAGTGAAATCCGTTGCCCTTACTGAAGGTGGGGTAGCTAAAGCGGAGAAAGCATTCGGCATTGAGAACTTGTATGATCACGCCAATGTCACGCTTAACCATCACATCGTACAGGCGCTGAAAGCGAACGTAATCATGCGTCGTGACGTCGACTACGTAGTCAGCGAAGAAGAAGTCATGATCGTCGATGAGTTTACAGGCCGTCTGATGGCAGGACGTCGTTACAGCGATGGTTTGCACCAAGCGATTGAAGCGAAGGAAGGCATTGAGGTACAGAACGAGAGTATGACGCTCGCTACAATTACGTTCCAGAACTATTTCCGGATGTACCGCAAGCTTGCGGGGATGACGGGTACAGCGAAAACCGAGGAAGAAGAATTTAAGAAAATCTACGGCCTCGAAGTATTGCAGATTCCTACCAACCGTCCGAACAAACGGAATGACATGGCAGATGTTGTATACAAGAGCATCGACGGCAAGTTTAAAGCTGTAGTTGAAGAGATCGTAGAACGCCACAGCAAAAACCAGCCGGTTCTGGTCGGTACAGTATCGATCGAGAACTCTGAGCGTCTTTCCGACATGCTGAAACGCCGTGGTGTGAAACACCAGGTGCTGAATGCCAAGTACCATGCGGAAGAAGCAGAAATTATCTCTGGAGCTGGTCAAGCTGGTGCGGTTACGATCGCAACCAACATGGCTGGCCGGGGTACAGATATTATTTTGGGTGAAGGCGTAGCTGAAGTCGGCGGTCTTCATATCATCGGTACAGAGCGTCACGAATCACGCCGGATCGATAACCAGCTGCGCGGACGTGCAGGACGTCAGGGTGACCCGGGTTCTACACAGTTCTATCTGTCACTTGGTGATGAGCTGATGAGACGTTTCGGTGCAGATAATGTATTGAACATGATGGAGCGTCTTGGCTTTGAAGAGGACCAACCGATTGAGAGCCGCATGATCACTCGTGCAGTTGAGTCCGCACAGAAACGTGTTGAAGGAAACAACTTTGATGTACGTAAAGTCGTTCTTCAATATGATGACGTCATGAACCAACAGCGTGAAATTATTTATAAACAGCGCCGCGAGGTGCTTGAATCGGAAAATATCAAACAGATCGTTATGGATATGATCAAGCCTTCCATTGAACGTATTGTTGAAGCGCACTGCAGTGACGACATTCCAGAGAACTGGGAACTGCAGGAAGTAGCGGACTATATGAACAGCAAATTGCTGGATGATGGTTCGATTACCAAAGACGATCTGTGGGGCAAGGAAGCCGAAGAGATCATCGAGTACCTGTTTGATAAAGTGCAGAAGAAGTACAATGCACGTGAAGAGCGTATCGGTGAAGAGATGGTTCGTGAATTCGAGAAAGTTGTTGTGCTTCGTGCAGTCGACAGCAAATGGATGGACCACATTGATGCAATGGATCAACTGCGTCAAGGTATCCACCTTCGTGCATACGGCGGTACAGATCCACTGCGTGAGTATCAATTTGAAGGCTTCGAAATGTTCCATCAGATGATTGCTTCGATTCAGGAAGAAGTGGCAACTTATGTGATGAGAGCTCAAATCGAGAGCAATCAGGAGCGTCAGGCGGTAGTGGAAGAGAGCCAGATCTCGACTAGCGGAGAACCTGCTGAGAAGCGTCCGGTAAAAGTCTCCGACCAAATCGGCCGCAACGATCCTTGTCCATGCGGCAGCGGCAAAAAGTATAAACACTGCCACGGCCAAGAATAGTTAAGCGATATTCTCTTACACCATAACGGAGATTGCAGAAGCAATCTGGAGAAGCGAAGCGTTCGCCTTTATCACCAGATTTGTTCCTTTTATAAAAGGGAATCAAAAAAATCTGGGGATAACAGCGATCGGAAGATGCTACTGCAATCGGAGTGTTATGGTGTAATAGTTCCTAGATTAACTTATATAGAATACATGAACGGCTCCTTGCAGCCGGGCATTTCAAATGATCAAATGAAGGATGCATAACCGGTGATTGGTGCATAGTTATAACTATGCAGCCATGATCCAGGTGAAGAGAATTGCCGCTATAATGGTAATCTGGACACCAAGGTGAAGCATCTGACACCCGATCTGGAGAAGTGCCCGGTTTGCGGGGAGCTTATCTTAATGAAAAGAGGAATTGCACATGATTGATCCAAGCGTGAAGCAGGACCTGCGTGAAATAGGCAAGAAACTAACAAACCTTAGGGGGTCTCTTTGACTTAGATCTCAAACAGGAAATGATTGAGAACTTTGAAGAGAAGATGTCGGCTCCCGACTTCTGGGATGATAATGAGAAGGCACAGTCTGTGATCGCTGAGATGAATGCGGTGAAGGGATCGGTTGATCAATACGCCAAACTCCAGCAGGACTATGATGATGCCCTAATGATGGTTGAACTGGCCGATGAAGAAGGCGACGAAGATCTGGCCGCCGAGGTTGGTAGCAGCGTAACGGCAATCGTGAGCAAGCTGGAAGAGTTTGAGCTTCAGCTTCTGCTGAATCAACCGTACGATAAAATGAATGCCATTCTTGAGCTTCACCCGGGGGCAGGTGGTACCGAGTCACAGGATTGGGGACAAATGCTGCTCCGGATGTACACTCGCTGGGCTGAGAAACGCGGCTTTAAGGTAGAGGTGCTCGATTATCTGCCAGGTGATGAAGCCGGGATTAAAAGTGTTACGTTGTCCATCAAGGGACACAATGCTTATGGTTATTTGAAAGCAGAGAAGGGTGTCCATCGATTGGTGCGGATCTCTCCTTTTGACTCTTCGGGCCGCAGACATACATCCTTCGTATCCTGTGACGTTGTTCCAGAGATTGATGATACGGTGGAAGTGGACATCCGGACAGAGGATTTGAAGATCGATACGTATCGTGCGAGTGGTGCGGGTGGACAGCACATCAATACCACCGACTCTGCCGTACGGATCACACACATTCCTACCGGAGTCGTGGTAACGTGTCAGAACGAACGTTCACAGATCAAGAACCGTGAGCGCGCGATGACGATGCTTCGTTCCAAACTGTATGAGCGTAAAATTGAAGAGCAAAAACAACAGCTGGATGAAATCCGAGGCGATCAGTCGGATATTTCATGGGGAAGCCAGATTCGCTCCTATGTATTCCATCCCTATAGTATGGTAAAGGATCACCGTACGAGCGTAGAGACAGGGAATACAGGTGCAGTCATGGACGGCGACCTCGATGCATTCATCGACGGTTATTTGCGCAGCCAGATTAAAGTAGAAACCGATTAATCAAAGTTCCTGTATGGACCGGATACGTGTAGGCGTATGCTGGTGTATACAGGGGCTTTTTTTTGAGCCCAAATAGGGAAGAAAAATCAGCAACTTATCAGTCATATAAAAGGAGAGCACGACAACCATGCAAGAGCATCAGCATTTCGTTTCAAACCGCAAAAAGAGGTTAGCCACCCTTATTCCCCTGAATGGACCCTGGAGAAACGTAGTAGATACGGCATCCATTATTTTTGGTTCGTTTCTCATTGCGGTAGCCTTTAATTTATTTTTATTACCTAATCAGATCGCTTCAGGTGGAGTATCCGGGCTGTCTATTCTCGGAAAGGAATGGCTGGGGCTCGAGCCCGCATACACGCAGTGGGCCATCAATATTCCACTTCTCATCGCAGGGTTTCTGCTTATTGGTAAACAGTACGGGATCCGTTCAGTGCTCGGCAGTATTGTGCTGCCCCTGTTTGTTTATCTGACGAAAGACTGGGCCATTCCGACGACGAATCCTTTGCTTGGATCTCTATATGGAGGTATTGGTGTGGGGCTCGGCATCGGCATTGTATACCGGGGAAGAGGTTCAACAGGTGGGATGAGTATCCTCGCCAGAATCGTACAGAAATACAGTGGACTCAGTTACTCTCTTTGCGTCGTAATCATGGATGCTACCGTTATCATTATGGCTGCGTTTGTATTGTCGTTGGAACAGTCACTTTATGCACTGATTGGATTATACGTTACCGGAAAAGTCATTGATGCTGTGGAGATGGGACTTGGCTACTCGAAGGTTGCTTATATTATTTCCAACAAGACGGAGCCGATCACTAAAGTCATTCTAGCCGATCTGGATCGTGGATTAACGAAGCTGGAGGCGAAGGGTGGCTACACGGACGACCAGCGTATCGTATTGATGGTCGTCGTTGGGCAAAATGAGGTGCCGAGACTGAAAGCACTGATCCGGTCCGTGGACCCGGGTGCTTTTGTTATTATCAGTAATGCGCACGAAGTGCTTGGCGAGGGCTTTAAGCGAGACGAGGCATAATTTCAGCGCTTATTAAAGAGGTGACATTTAAAATAAAAAAGCAGGGATGTCCATTCCAGCCAACATGGCGGAGGATGTCCCTGCTTTTTACGTTTTGAATGACCCTGTTACAAAATTGGAGACAGTAAGCGGGAGATCGCTTCTTTGAAACGAATCTTCAGGCTGCGCTTGTTGTACTCCTCCTGCGTCATCTCGCGAGATACCTTAAGGTCATGCTCGAAAGTGTTGACCAATGCCGTGGCGATGACCTCATCATACATAAAGGCATTCACCTCAAAGTTCAACCGGAAACTGCGGTAATCAATATTGGCAGTACCCACCGATGCGACCATGCTGTCAATAATGAGCGTTTTGGCATGGATGAAGCCGTTATCGTATATAAATACTTTTGCTCCGACTTTTAACAGCTCACCAATGTAAGACAGCGTGGCCCAATATACGAAGGCGTGATCCGGTTTATTGGGAATCATGATGCGTACATCGATACCTGACAGGCACGCGAGACGTATGGCTTCGAATACACTGGCATCCGGGATAAAGTAAGGCGTCTGAATCAGAATGGAATGTTTGGCTCCATTAATCATCTTCAGATAACTGTTCTTGATGTGCTCTGTCTCTGCATCTGGTCCGCTGGAGACAATCTGCATCGCCGTCGTTCCTGTACCCTCAATATGCGGGAAATGTTCAGGAACATAAGGGGTATCATGCTGCTTGGATGCCTCGTTCCAATCGAGAAGGAAGCGCGTCTGAAGCGCATGAACGGCATTTCCCTGAATCCGCAGGTGGGTATCGCGCCAATAACCAAACTTGGAGTTCAACCCGAGGTACTCGTCCCCCACATTGAATCCGCCTGTATAACCGAGGTTACCGTCAATGATGACGATTTTACGGTGGTTGCGGTAATTCATACGCAGGTTAATCAGGCTGAATTTCGATGGGAAAAAGACTTCCACCAAACCGCCTGCCTCGCGCAATTCTTTGAAAAAGCGGTTCGATACCCGCCGCGATCCAAGCGCGTCGTACAGCAGACGAACCTTGATGCCTTCCCGCGCTTTGCGGATCAGAGCATCCCGAATGCGTTTACCCAGCCGGTCGCCCCGGTAAATGTAATATTGCACGTGAACATGATCCTGCGCGGCTTCAATATCATCGAGTAACCGTTGGAATTTGTCCGTTCCATCGGTGATGATCTCTACAGCATTGTCTTCCGTAAGGAGAGCGCCGTTCTGTTTCAGATTCATATAGATCATGTCCTGGCTGCTTTCGGTGGCTCTGTTGTTGAATGGCGTCCGATTGTCATGCAGCTGTTCGAGTTGTGCGGCGATGCGTTCCTCCAGACCAAGCTTCTTTCTCTCTTTCCATTGGAACAGCCGGTAGCGGGTCAGATTCTGACCTGTTAGTAGATAAAGTACAAACCCAAGCACAGGAATAAAGTTCAATACCAGCAGCCAAGCCCAGGATGCACTGGCATCCTTACGTTCGAAGAACACGACTGCTGCAGCGAAGATAATATTCAGGCCCAGGAGTACCATAAGTAAAATGGATTCGATATGCACTGTAGTCCCCCATGTCTCGTAATGACCAACGTGAATCCATTCATAAACCCTTCCTCGTGTAGAATTTGTTATGAATAAGACCTTGGTATGTAATCTTTCCTATAAAACGTATTTTAGCAGAAGTATTCGGGTTCGTCCCGCAGATATTGGAAAGATATGTTCGGATTTGATAAGAATCCATGTGAAATTGATGGTAGAGTGTTGTATTTATATAACTAGAGTCGTATAATAATACACAAATATGCATAGAAGCGACGGAATTACCGTGTGAGGGCCGTTTGAGGGCGTGAGCATCGTATAAGTATCGCATACAACAGGATTGGGGGAGCGAGAGTGAGTAACAAATTGAGAGTGGCAATTGTCGGTTCCACCGGCTATGGCGGGGTGGAGCTGATTCGTTTTTTTCAGAACCATCCACAGGTTGAAATCACTTCGGTGATCTCTTCATCCAGCAGCGGCGAGTCTATTGCAGACGGATTTCCGCATTTGACGGATGTGATTCGCAGGCCACTGGATGGCGTAGTTCCAGCTGAGATTGCCGAACGTGCAGATCTGGTATTCACGGCTACCCCATCCGGAGTAAGCGCGAAGCTCGTCCCGAGCCTGCTCGAAGCAGAGCTGAAGGTGATCGATCTGTCTGGGGACTTCAGATTGAAGGATGGAGCCGTGTATGAAGAGTGGTATAAGCACCCGGCTCCGCCGAGTGATCTGCTCGAAAAGGCTGTATACGGGATGGCCGAAGTGTACGGGGATGAAGTAAAAGGCAAAAACTTTATTTCCAACCCGGGCTGTTATCCTACAGCTACCCTTCTTGGACTTATTCCTGCAGTGGAAGCAGGATGGATCGATCCATCCACAATTATTATCGATGCCAAATCCGGTGTATCCGGTGCTGGACGGGGAACAGCTCAGGCATACCATTATGCAGAGATGAACGAAAATTTCAAAGCCTATAAACTCAACAAACACCAACATATCCCTGAGATTGAGCAAGTGCTCGGCAATATTACCGGAAGTCCGGTAACGGTGACGTTTACGACGCACCTGGTGCCAATGACACGAGGGATCATGAGTACGATGTACACCAGCCTGGTGGGAGATCACAGTGATCGGGATCTGGTAGATCTGTACCGCAAGTATTATGAGAATCGACCGTTTGTAAGGGTACGTGAACCAGGAATCTGGCCTTCGACCAAAGAAGTGCAAGGATCCAACTACTGTGATATCGGATTTGCAGTGGATCCAAGAACCGGACGCTTAACAATCATATCGGTCATCGACAACCTGGTGAAGGGTGCTTCCGGGCAAGCGATTCAAAATATGAACCTGATGATGGGATGGGAGGAAAACCTCGGGCTGAACATGACGCCGGTATATCCGTAAAGAAGGGGATCGGGAGAGCAGGCTGCTGCACTTCCGGAGCCATTCAGGAGATCACCGAATTCAGGATTAGCAGGCGGTCAATCGGCATGCAGCCGAACGCAAACGGGGGATAACATATGGGAACAAATGTGAAGCAACAGGCTTACACCATAGTGGAAAACGGAACGATTGTAACCCCGCGCGGGTTCGCTGCTGGCGGACTTCATTGCGGTTTGAAAAAAACATCACGCAACGATATCGGAGCGATCCGTTGTGAAGTGCCAGCCACGGCAGCTGCCGTGTATACGACGAACGTATTCCAGGCTGCGCCGCTGAAGGTAACTCGCGAGAGCTTGAGCAATGGACGCCTTCAGGCCGTGGTTGTTAACAGTGGTAATGCCAATGCTTGTACCGGGCAGCAGGGCGAAAAGGATGCATATGCGATGCGTTCGGCAGCCGCACGTGAACTTGGCGTAGCTGAAGAGGATGTTGCTGTGGCATCGACCGGTGTGATCGGTGAGTTGTTGAAAATGGACGCAGTACACTCGGGTATCAGCGCATTGCCGGCAAGTTTGGGGCAGGATCCCAATGAAGCAGAGCAATTCTCTCAAGCGATCCTGACGACCGATTTGGTGAAAAAGGAAGCCTGCGTATCTGTCGTTGTAAACGGCAAGAACGTTACGATTGCAGGTGCAGCCAAGGGATCTGGGATGATTCATCCCAACATGGCGACCATGCTCGCCTTTATGACGAGTGATGCGGTTATTGGCGCAGAAGCACTGCAAAGTTTGCTTCGTCAGGCGACCAACCATACATTTAACATGATCACCGTAGATGGAGATACGAGCACGAACGACATGTTGGTTGCGATGTCCAGTGGAATGGCGGGGAACGAAGAACTGACTACGGACCATCCGGACTGGGAAGCTTTTGCTGCAGGATTCACTTATGTGTGTGAAGTGCTGGCCAAAGCAATTGCACGTGATGGTGAAGGGGCAACCAAACTGGTCGAGGTGCAGGTTACGGGTGGAGTGAGTGATGAGTCGGCACAGGCGATTGCCAAAACGGTTATCGGCTCCAGCCTGGTGAAATCAGCGATGTTTGGTGCGGACGCAAACTGGGGACGGATTATTGCAGCCGTGGGGCGTGCAGGACAGCCGGTTAACCCGGACACCGTAGATATCCGTTTGGGAGATATCTTGGTACTTGAGCAGTCCCGTCCAGTTGTATTTGACGAAGAAGCGGCACTGGCCTACTTGCAAACTGATACGGTTCGCATTGTGGTGGATCTGCACCACGGCGAAGGAAAGGCTACAGCATGGGGCTGTGACCTGACTTATGATTATGTAAGAATTAACGCGGCATACCGCACTTAATAAACCATCTTTAAACTATCTTGTGATATTCAATATTAACAAGTGCAATTTTACATGGTAACGGAGAGTGCAGAACCAATCTGTAGAAGCAAAGCGCTCGCCTTTATCCCCGGATTTACCCTTTAGAAAAGGGATCAAAAAATCTGGGGATAACAGCGATCGGAAGATGGTGCTGCAATCGGAGTGGCAAATGTAAAAGGTTGATTTTATATAGAACGAGAACACGAAGGGAGTGCTCCTCATGAATTCAACATTGCAAAATAAGAGTGCCGGAGTGGAAAAAGGTGCAGAGAAGCAGACGTTTGTCATGAAATGCGGAGGCAGCACGCTCGCGGCTTTGCCAGAATCCTTTTTTGCGGATTTGCGCGACTTGCAGTCCCAGGGAACTCAGCCCGTCATCGTGCATGGTGGAGGTCCGGCAATATCGGAGAATCTGGCGAAGCTGGGCATTGAAACCGAGTTCGTGAATGGACTCCGCAAAACAACGGAACCCGTGCTGGATGTCGTGGAGATGGTGCTGGCCGGGAGTATCAACAAACAGATCGTACGCCTGATAGAGCGCGTCGGAGGACATGCGCTGGGCTTGTCCGGCGTAGACGGTGGACTAATCCAAGCCAAACCTGTGGCGAATCATGCAGAGATCGGCTGGGTTGGAGACGTAACAGGCGTTCAAGCAGAAATCATTCAAGGCATAGTGAACATGGGATATATGCCGGTGATTGCGCCGGTGGGCGTGGATGCAACCGGACAACGGTATAATATCAATGCAGATACAGCCGCAGGAGCGGTAGCTTCCCACCTCGGTGTAAGCCGGATGATTGTTGTGACGGATGTACCTGGAATTATGAAGACCGTTAACGGGGCGAAAAAAGTTCTGCCATCAGTCTCTGTACAAGAGATCGAGGACATGATTCAAACCGGAGAAATCTACGGCGGCATGATCCCTAAGGTGCGCGCAGCAATTGCTTGCATTCATGGCAAAGTACGCGAGGTTATTATCGTGGACGGAAGCGAGCCACAAATCTTGAGCCGCGTGCTGAAGGGTGAAACGATCGGAACCCGAATTATCCGCATGCAATAAAGTGAATTTCAAGCAAACAGATAGATTAATATTCTGTACGGATTTATATTAGTTGAATAGCAACGTTACACAAGAACGTAGAGTGCAGAACCAATCTGGAGAAGCAGCGCGTTCACGTTTATCCCCGGATGTTAACCACTAAAAAAATTAGATCAAAAAGATCCTGGGATAACAGCGATCGGAAGATGGTGCTGCAATCGGAGTGGCTCTGTGTAGGTTGGTTTGTCTTATATGGAGTACCGGTATACTTACAAAAAGGAATAGGAGTGTGAAAGGTGATGGCAAAAGGCAATGAACAGCCAGGTTCTGGCACAGCAGTAGCGGGAGCAGCAGCAACAGGTGCAGCGGCACAGACGGAAAGCTCTCTTTTCCAAACGTATGCGCGTTATCCAATCAGTCTGGTCAAGGGTAAAGGCAGCTGGTTATGGGATGATCAGGGCAACCGTTATCTCGACTTCATGTGCGGACTCGCTGTAACGAGCCTTGGCCATGCACCGGAGAAAGTGGGAGCCAAGCTGAAAGCTCAGATCGATGAGCTATGGCATGTCTCCAACCTGTTCCAGATTCCGGGCCAAGAGAAAGCAGCCGCGTTGCTGACAGCCAATACATGTGCCGATGCGGTGTTCTTCTGCAACAGTGGCGCGGAAGCCAATGAGGCTGCCATTAAGGTTGCACGTCGTTATCACCAGAAGGTGAAAGGGAACGACCGTTATGAAGTGATTACGTTTGCCCAGTCCTTCCACGGGCGGACGCTCGCAACACTGACAGCAACAGGGCAGGATAAGGTAAAAGAAGGATTTTTGCCATTGCCAGCCGGATTCGTGACCGTTCCTTTACACGATATTGCAGCTTTGGAAGCGGCGATTGGCCCTAAAACAGCTGCAATTATGCTGGAAATGGTTCAAGCCGAGGGTGGTGTATATCCGGTTGAATTAGAATTCGTCAAGCATGTGCGGAAATTGTGTGACGAGCATGGCCTCTTATTGATCGTAGACGAAGTACAGACAGGAATGGGACGTACAGGCAAGCTGTTCGCACATGAACACTATGGCATTGAGCCAGATGTGTTTACGGTGGCCAAAGGGATCGGCAGTGGTTTCCCGGTAGGCGCGATGCTGGGTAAAGGTTTCCTGCGGGATGCGTTTACGCCAGGCAGCCATGCAACGACATTCGGGGGTACGCCACTAGCTTCGTCCGTGGTGATTGCCACGATTGAAACGATGTTGGAAGATCGCTTGCCTGAGCGCGCTGCTGAGATGGGTGACTATCTGATGAGTTCCCTGCGGAAGCGTTTGGCAGGCCATTCATTTGTGAAGGAAGTTCGCGGATTGGGGCTTCTGGTCGGAATCGAATGTGCAGAGCCAGTAGGCGATATCGTTTTGAAAGGACAGAAACGTGGCATCTTGTTCGTCAACGCAGGACCGAATGTCATTCGTCTGCTTCCGAATCTGTATGTGAGCAAGGAAGAGATTGATGAAGCGGTATCCCTGGTGGCAACGTTGATTGAAGAACACGTAGCAGCGAAGAAGGCTTAAACTAATCCATTTAGACAAAATGAAAAGCATGCTGTACTGGGGCCTCGCATGGCCCCGGCGCAGAACTAGATGATGAATCCCTGTAGCCGCGCGGAGAACCTGCGGAAGATAAAGTAAGCCAAGGCTGCCTGAGAATGCGCTGCCACGGCTGCTCTCTTCTCCCCGAGCGGGTGCAGGGAACCGGATATAAGGAGGACAACATTCACATGACAGCACAACAAACGGAGAAAATCCAGAAGATTGATCTTAGAGGCCGTGACTTTATTGAGTTTACGGATTACACAGCCGAAGAGATCCGCTACTTGCTGGACTTGGCTATTGAGATTAAAGGCAAGCAAAAAAACGGCGTAGCCTATCAGCCGCTGAAGGGCAAAACGATCGGACTTATTTTTGAAAAATCATCCACGCGTACGCGTGTATCCTTCGAAGTAGGCATGTTCCAGTTGGGTGGACACGCACTCTTCCTGAGTAAAAACGATATCCAGCTTGGTCGCGGGGAAACAACGCATGATACAGCTAAAGTATTGTCTCGCTACCTGGATGGCATCATGATTCGTACCTTTGGACACCATAATGTAACTGAATTGGCGGAGCATGCCGATATCCCGGTCATTAACGGCCTGAGCGATGCCGCTCATCCGTGCCAAGTACTGGCGGACTTCCAAACGGTACTGGAGCACAAAGGCAAACTGGCTGGCCTGAAAATGGCATATGTCGGTGATGGTAACAACATGGCACACTCTCTCATGCTGGGTGCAGCGAAGATGGGCATGCATGTTGCTGTAGCGACGCCAAAAGGGTATGAGCCGGATAGTGCAGTGGTAGAGCAGGCGCGCAGCATTGCGAAGGAAAGTGGTTCTGAAGTGACTGTGACGTACAGTGCTCAGGAAGCTGTGAAGGATGCGGATATCGTGTATACCGATGTATGGGCAAGCATGGGCTTTGAAGAGGAGCAAAAGGTTCGTGAGCAGGCTTTTGCTGCGTACCAGGTCGATGAGGAACTGATGAAAGGCGCGAAGCCAGATTACATGTTCCTGCATTGTCTGCCGGCACACCGCGGGGAAGAAGTAAGTGCGGGCGTCATTGATGGACCGAACTCCCTGATCTTTGATCAGGCAGAGAACCGGCTGCATGCACAAAAGGCCTTGATGGCCGCGTTAATGAGCGAATAGCCGCTGTTTGTCTAAATGAGTTGATTTTAGGCGCAGGGTTAGCGATGATAGATTCATCTATTTATACTCTAAAATAAGATAAATTGGTGCATTCGCAAAAACGGAGAGACAGAAAAGACTTGTAGAGGTGACCGATTTTTATCTATCCTGGGACGTCTTTCAAATTTATATAAGTTGAACCTGAATAAAACACGATAACGGAGAGTGCAGAACCAATCTGAAGAAGCGGAGCGTTCGCCTTTATCCCCGGATTTTCCCCTTTAGAGGGGAATCAAAAAAATCTGGGGATAAGAGTGATCGGAAGATGGTACTGCAATCGGAGTGTTGTAGTGTAACATTCTAAAAGGCTATCTATATAAAAGAAACGATGGATCTGAGGATAAGAGCGACCGGAGGGTTTTCTGGCTCGTAGTTTTAACAGATGCATAGCTTGTTAACTTATTGGCAATTGAATTTGGGGAGGACCAACGAACATGGCTAAGGAAAAAATCGTACTCGCCTACTCCGGCGGGCTGGACACATCTGTAATTTTGAAATGGTTGAAAGAAACCTATGATGCAGAGATTATCGCATTTACTGCAGATATCGGACAAAAGGATGAGCTGGACGGCCTCGAGGAAAAAGCACTCGCTACCGGCGCTTCCAAAGTATATATCGACGATCTGCGCGACGAGTTCGCGAAAGACTTCATCTACCCGATGTTCCAAGCGGGTGCTCTGTATGAAGGACAATACCTGCTCGGCACAAGTATCGCTCGTCCGCTAATAGCGAAACGCATGGTTGATATCGCTCGTGCAGAAGGCGCTACTGCGATCGCTCACGGCGCTACGGGTAAAGGAAATGACCAAGTTCGTTTCGAACTGAACGCAGCTGCGCTGACACCGGATGTTCAAGTAATTGCGCCATGGCGTTTGGAAGAATTCCGCAACCAGTTCCCGGGACGCGCCGAGATGATTGCTTATGCAGAGAAACACGGTATTCCGGTAACGGCATCTGCTGCTAAGCCTTACTCCACAGACCGTAACCTGCTGCATATCAGCTATGAGAGCGGTGTGCTTGAAGATCCTTGGTTTGACCCAAGCACGGACGAGAACAAAGACATGTTCCTGCTCAGCAACGCACCGGAAGATGCACCCGATCAAGCGGAATATGTTGAACTGGAATTCGAACAAGGTAACTGCGTAGCACTCAATGGCGAGCGTTTGAGCCCACTTCAAGTGATGGAGCAGTTGAACGAACTGGGTGGCAAGCACGGCATTGGTCGTGTCGACATGGTTGAAAACCGTTTTGTTGGCATGAAGAGCCGCGGCGTATACGAGACACCAGGTGGAACGATCCTGTTTACGGCACATCGTAAAATGGAATCCATCACCATGGACCGTGAAGTGATGAACCTGCGTGATAGTCTGATCACCCGTTACAGCACACTCGTGTACAACGGCTTCTGGTTTGCACCGGAACGTCTGGCACTGCAAGCGCTGGTAAGCGAAAGCCAGAAAAACGTAACAGGTACCGTACGTGTAAAACTGTACAAAGGCAACATCATTGGCGCAGGCGTGAAAAGCCCTGTCAGCCTGTACAACCCGGACATTGCTACGATGGAAGCTGATCCAACACAAGCGTATGATCAAGGGGATGCAACCGGCTTTATCCGCTTGAACGCCCTGCGTCTGAAAGTTAATTCCGGCGTGGAACAAAACAAGAAATAATACTTTGAAATAGCCTCATATCATGACCAATATAACTTTACAGGGCAGGCCGTTCTTGCACATCGGGCAGGGGCGGCTTTGTCCATGAACGAAAGGGGAGAACTCACCGTGAGCAAGCTGTGGGGAGGACGTTTTACCAAACAAACCAATCATCTGGTTGAGGAATACACGGCATCAATCAACTTTGACAAAGCTTTGGCTGAGGAAGATATTCAGGGCAGTCTCGCCCATGTTACCATGCTGGGCAAATGCGGTATTTTGCCTGCGGAAGATGTGGAGACGATCAAGGAAGGTTTGATTACAGTACTGCACAAAATCCGTGCAGGCGAAGTGGAATTCTCTGTTTCGGATGAAGACATCCACATGAACATTGAGAAAAACCTGATCGAAACCATTGGCCCTGTCGGTGGCAAATTGCACACAGGTCGCAGCCGGAATGACCAAGTCGCAACAGACATGCACTTGTACCTGCGTGAGCGTGTAGTTGGTTTTGTCGGCATGCTGCATGCGCTGCAGGAGGCGTTGATCGGACAGGCCAAGGACAACCTGGATACAATCGTACCAGGCTATACCCATCTTCAACGTGCACAACCGATTCTGTTCGCTCATCACCTGATGGCGTATGTCTCCATGTTCCAGCGGGATGCAGAGCGTCTGATGGACAGCTACAAACGGATTAACGTTCTGCCGCTGGGTGCAGGTGCACTTGCAGGAACAACATTCCCGATTGACCGCCACTTCGTGGCCGAGCAGCTGGGCTTCGATGGTGTTTATGAGAACAGCCTGGACGCGGTTAGTGATCGTGACTTTATCGTGGAGTTTCTGGCAGCTGCTTCCCTTATCATGACTCACCTGTCCCGTCTGAGTGAAGAACTGGTGCTGTGGAGCAGTACCGAGTTTGGTTTTGTTGAGCTGGACGATGCGTTCTGCACAGGCAGCAGCATTATGCCGCAGAAGAAGAACCCGGATGTTCCGGAGCTTGTTCGCGGTAAAACCGGACGTGTATACGGCAACCTGATCGGTTTACTGACCGTTTTGAAATCTCTTCCTTTGGCTTACAACAAAGACATGCAGGAAGACAAGGAAGGCATGTTCGATACAGTTGCTACGCTCGAAGGCGCGCTGCAATTGTTCGCACCGATGATTGCGACGATGAAAGTGAACAAGGACCGGATGCGTCAAGCGGTGAACCAGGACTTCTCCAACGCAACGGATATTGCTGACTTCCTCGTCGGCGAAGGTTTGCCATTCCGTCAGGCGCATGAAGTTATCGGTAAAACGGTGCTGTACTGCATCCAGAACGGCAAGTATTTGCTGGATCTGAGCATGGATGAGTTCCGTCAGTTCTCCCCGTTGTTCGACGACCGCATCTACGATGTGCTCCAACCGGAAGCGGTGGTTAACGCACGTAACGTGTATGGTGGTACAGCTTCCGGACAAGTGGCTGAAGCCATCGGACGCAGTGAAAAGGTGCTGGAAATTACGGCGCAATGGATCACTAGCCGAGGTTAATGCCAAGGCTGCTATGGCGGTTTGAAGTTGAACGATATAAAAAGAAGCAAGCCAGTGGAGATTCCTCCGCGGCCTGCTTCTTTTTTTATATTTCAAATCAAGCTGAATATGAAGGCTCTCTCAACAGGAAATCCTCTTACTTTCTTTCAATGCTCCGAGGCGCGCTTCTCTTTATTTCCGTTCAGGCAGTGGCAGCCACCGCAGCACATTCTGAATCTTCTCATCCCAGTATGCCCAGTCATGTCCGCCAGGTTCTTCTTCATAGGTCAAATGAAAATCGGTCTGTGCACAAGCCTCACGGAAAGATTGGTTTTCTTCATACAAGAAATCTTCCGTGCCGCAGCATTGATAGAGAAGTGGACGTGGCCCTTGGCTTGTCTGACTTTCTTTTAGCAAATGAAGCAGGTCATTCTCCGAGCCCTTGATCTCTGGTCCGAAGATGCGCTCCATTTCGGTCTGCTGCAGTGCGGAGAGAATTTTGTTATCCATATGTGCAGCCATATCCAGAGCCCCCGATAAGCTTGCTGCTGCGGCATATTGCTCCGGTTTGCGCAGGGCCAGTTTGAATGCCCCGTAACCACCCATGGACAAGCCGGCAACGTAGTTGTCTTCTCGTTTGGAAGACAGCGGGAAGAAGGAGCGTGCCAGGGCCGGCAGCTCTTCACTGATGAATGTCCAGTAACGTCCGCCTTCGGCCATATCCGTATAGAAGCTGCGATGCACTTGCGGCATGACAACAGCGATTCCGAGGTTTGCTACATAACGTTCAATAGATGTCCGGCGCAGCCAGATGGAATCATCATCCGATAGGCCATGCAGCAAATACAGCGTAGGATGAAGTCCTTTGCCCGAAACGTTATCCATCCCAATCTGATTATGGGTCTGCTGTGGCAGAATAACATGCATGCTCGTGCTGAGTCCTAGCGTGTCGGAGTAAAAATCACATTTAATGAGTGCCATCTTTACAAAGTAACCCCTTTCATGAATTCATTAACTGAATGTCCTGCTTGAGTTGAATGCGTTCACAGTTAATGGCTCCTTCGTTTCTATCACACAGGTTATACCCAAACCCCGTCCATTGCAACAACAACATTCATAGCTAAAGAAAGTGATGTATTAACTAAGATCAGGTAGCGTAAAAAAAGTTAAATAGGTAGCGGTTAATTGAGCTCCATGTTGAGCAAAATGATTTCTATACTTCACAACGTAACAATGTTATGTTACACTGACTTCAACACAAAGGGGGACCATATATGACGGATGAGTTGATCTCCAAAAAAGACTTGCTGGACCTTACAGGGATTTCCTATGGTCAGTTATACCGCTGGAAGCGGAAAAACCTTATTCCGGAAGAATGGTTTATTCGGAAGTCTTCATACACAGGGCAAGAAACTTTTTTTCCTAAAAAACAGATGCTGACACGTATCGATAAGATCCTCAATATGAAGGATGGTTTATCACTAGATGAGCTGGCAGACGTATTTTCGCCCACACTGGGTGAGGTTGAAATGTCTGCGGAGCAATTAATGGACCGAAACATTGTTTCATTGCCTTCGCTTGAATTGGTAAGAGAGGCAGGACGGGAACAACCCATGTATGCCTTGGAGCAGATTATGATGCTCTATGTCCTTGAGAAGTTGTTACTTAGCGGAGAAATCACCCGTCAGGAGGGCTCATTGCTGATAGATGTCATGTCTGAGCATTATTATCGTTTTGCAAACAGAGCAAGTGAGCTGCTGCTTATTCGCAAGATGGGCGTACCGACATTCATGCTTACTGGTTCAGGATCAGAGCTTTATTTTGATCAGGGCGTCAAAGTGGTACTGAGACTTCCGCTGGGCACGTATATGGAAGAGCTGAAACTTAAATTGGGATAAAGGGGAGAATGGACATGGAAGAACGTCATTTGAGAAATGATCTGAATGTATCAGGCTTGAGCCAAACAGCAGGTGGAGCTTTTCACCGGGTTTCCATTGATGGCATGGCTAAAGTAAACGGCAATCTGGATTGTACCTCCTTGAGTGTGAATGGGACATTGAAGATGCACGGAGCCTTAAGTGCGGATAGTGCAACCATTAACGGCATGTGCACGCTGAACGGCCCCCTGAACAGTTCCCGTGTTCGTGTGGATGGACTGACAACCATTCATGGAAACCTCATTAGTCCTGAGCTTGAAGTAAACGGCAAGTGTACCGTACGTGGACGAGTGGATGGAGAACGCATCGAGATTGGCGGCATGATCACGATTGATGGTGACGTACAATGTGAGTCCCTGAACGTCCAGGGCAACATCAAAATTAGTGGCTTCCTGAATGCAGGATCCGTTGAGATCAAGCTGCACACATCTTCTTCAGCCAAAGAGATTGGCGGAGAACGTATTGATATTCGTCGAAAGGAACAAAGTGGCTTTTGGAAAAGTATCGGTCTGGGCGGTACACCCTCCTTTAAAACATCTTTAATTGAAGGGGATGAGATCGTATTGGAAGATACGGAAGCTGATATTGTTCGTGGAAGCAAAGTATATATCGGCCGTGGCTGCAGCATCAGACTTGTTGAATACTCAGGCGAGCTTGAGATTGATCCGGATGCCAGGGTGGGCAGCAGCCAGCGCATTTAAGTGGAATTTGTAGAGAAGGGAATGGGATGAGACTTGAATAACCATAACGTTAGTCCATCAGACAAAAGAAATGACATCAGCATTATCGGTGAAGGAAGCTCCGCTGGCGGTGTGTACGGCAAGGTCAAGGTTGTAGGAGACTCCTCCTTTAACAATGATTTATATTGTGATCAATTCAAATGTACGGGTACGTCGGTCATCTACGGATCTCTTGAATCAGACGATATTAAAATTACGGGAACCCTTACCCTAACAGAACGAGCTGTCGGCCCTGAAGATGAGAGTGGGAGTGGCGAAACCAGCTTACATGCAAAAGCTGAAAAAATGAAAGTGGTAGGTGAGTTTCATCTACCGGGTGACTGCCAGGCGGAGAATCTCAAACTCAATGGTCGTTTTACGGTCGGAGGTATGCTTACCGCAGAACAAATGATACTTAAAATTATGGGTCCGTCTGAAGCCAGGGAAATTGGCGGTTCAATCATCTCTGTGAAAAGCGGCCGGGGGAAGCTGCTTGAAGGTTTGTTCTCGAGTAATCAATCGATTCTCAAGGCAAACATGATTGAAGGAGATGACATTGAGTTAGAGAACACGGTAGCCGAGGTTGTCCGGGGAGATAAAATAAAAATTGGCCCAGGCTGCCGAATTGGTACGGTTGAATACCGTTCTTCGCTGCAGATCCATTCACAATCCGAAGTTTTGGTTCAGCGCAATCGGTCCGTGGACTGATTATTGGGGGCGGCTTTTCGGATATACTATTTCAGTCATATGAATAGAGCGTGAATGGAGAGATTGAGTACAATGGTTGCACGTAAAAACAGTATTGGATTGGTGCTGGCAGGGCTGCTGCTCAGCATACTGATGGCTTCGATGGATAACACCATCGTGGCAACGGCGATGGGGGATATCGTCGGGAAGCTGGGTGGCCTCGACAAATTCGTTTGGGTTACTTCAGCTTACATGGTGGCCGAGATGGCAGGCATGCCGATCTTCGGTAAATTGTCCGACATGTATGGACGGAAGAAGTTTTTTGTATTCGGAATTATCGTGTTTATGCTTGGTTCGGCGTTATGTGGAACAGCAACATCCATTGTGGAGTTGACCATGTACAGAGCCATTCAGGGGATTGGTGCAGGTGCCTTGGTGCCGATTGCATTTACCATCATGTTTGACGTGGTTGCACCGGAAGCGCGAGGCAAGCTGGGCGGATTGTTTGGAGCTGTCTTCGGATTATCCAGCGTATTCGGACCGCTGCTGGGTGCATACATCACACAGTATGCCACGTGGGAATGGGTATTTTATATTAACCTGCCGCTCGGACTGATTGCGTTTGTGTTTATTGCATTTTTCTACAAGGAATCACATCAGCATCAATCCCAGCAGATTGACTGGCTGGGTGCAGTGACGTTGATTGGTGCTGTCGTATGTCTGATCTTCGGCCTTGAACTGGGTGGTAAAACGTATGCCTGGAACTCGTGGCAAATTCTCGGTTTGTTTGCCGGATTTGCAGTGCTGGCGCTGCTGTTCGTATTTGCCGAATCAAGAGCGAAGGAACCCATTATATCCTTTAACATGTTCCGCAATCGCGTGTACTGGTCCAGCAATGTCATTGCCATGTTCAGTGGTGCGGCATTTATCACGGCATCGGTGTACATTCCCATCTTTATTCAGGGTGTACTCGGGGGTAAAGCGACCAATTCGGGTCTTGTGCTGCTGCCCATGATGCTGGGGTCAGTCGTCACCGCTTCGATGGGCGGGGTGCTGATGACCAAGATCAAATATCGGAACATTATGATCCCGACACTGGCGCTGCTGGTTCTTGGTCTTGGCTTACTGACGACACTGGACGAGAACTCCTCCCTTTGGACAATTCGGGTATTTATGGTGCTCGTTGGCCTGGGTGTGGGAGCCTCGTTCTCCGTGCTCAGCAATGCGGCCATGAATGCCTTCGAACCGCAGAGACGGGGTGCCGCAAGTTCTACGCTTAACTTTTTGCGGTCGCTCGGGATGACAATGGGGATTACGATCTTTGGAATTGTTCAGAGCCAGGTATTTACGCGCAAAATGAACGATGCCCTAGCCGGTTCTGCTGCAGAAGCAGGCGGTGCGGGAGCTGGAGTACCAGCGGGCGGTATGCCGGAGGGCTTGAATCTGAGCGACCCGCACGCCTTGCTCTCTCCGGAGCTTAGACAGGCAATTCCTCCTCAGGTGCTGGAGGCTATCACTCAAGCATTATCCTCCTCGATCGTTCAGTTGTTTGCCTGGGCGGCCATTCCGGCGGCACTGGCTCTGATTGCTGCTTTCTTTATGGGAAAAGAAAAGATGGTGATCGGCGAGGAACAGGGAGAATACACAGCAGGGCATTAATATGAAGTGAACAACAAAGACGCACCATTCTGTCTCCAATGGGAGCAATAGAATGGTGTGTTTTTACTTTGTCCAACTCTTATGGCTGTTTGGTATCACTCACGCCGTCCTCTACAACAGAAGGCTCCTGCGGATCTGGCAGGCTGCTATGACCTGAACGTGCGATAAGGCGATTCTGAGCTTTGTAGGTGTCTCGCGAAATGGTTTTGGACTCCACCACTTTGCCATCCACCTTCTTGATACGTACGGTTTCCACAATGTAGCCAGGCTGTCCGTTTTGCAAAACCTGCTGGGCACCATCCGGCAGCACATTGCTGGATACATACTTTACAGGGGCGCTTAGCGTTTCGATGGTGTGGGATTCGAGCGCGTAGCTGACATTCTCGGGAAAAGTACCAAAAAATTTGACGGTTAATTGGTGATTCTTCACTTCAGCAAGGATCAGCAGGGATTTGCCCGTATTATTCTTGAAACGGAAATTGATAGCGCCAGAAGCAAAAGTGGCGTCCAGTCCTTTCGGCAAATATTTGACGGGTATCGAATGGTTGCGCCGCTCGACAATATCGAGTCCAGTTAACAAGGCAGCATTGTATACGGTGCTCGACACCTGACATATGCCTCCGCCAATCCCTGGGGTGAGACGCCCCCTTACAATAACCGGGGCTTCGCGGAAGCCGTATTCCTTCTCGGCATGTCGAATGATCTTTTCATAGTCGAACATGCCGCCAGGCTCCAAAATCATGCCGTTCACGGATTGTGCTGCTGCGCTGACATTATGTATGCGTCCTTCCGTGCTGTTGCCAAGCCCTGTGGAGAACTGGATGATCTTCCGCTCAATGCCTTCCTTCCGTAAAGACTCCACCGTGACTTCAGGCTGCTGGGTGTACAGCGGCAGCTGAATTAATAGTGAAGCAGGTGTGTTCGCATTGTCCAGCACGGTGAAATCGTGGGGAAGCTTCGCCAGCAGCCTAGCCTCCAGTTCATCCCAAGCGATCCGCCGGACGCCCTTCTCCGGGATGTACTGGACCTTGTCGTTTGAGGTGATCCGCCGGACAGCGTCTGCGGGGGTGCCGAAGGTTTCCTTTTCCCACTCAGGGCTCAAACGTGTTCTAAGGGATTGGTTATTGTACCGTTGTTCGAGAGGCCATTCCTCCGCGAAATGATAACGGGCATACGCCCGTTCCCACACATTCCCTTCCTCCAGCTCATGTACCGCCGCACGAAAGGCGTCCGCACTGTATTCCGCACCGGCTTCGATCGCAGTCATGTTCAGCGTCAGGGAGGGCTCATCCACCTCCAGCGTAACAGGCCAGTCCCCCAGCTTTTTCAAACGTTCGTCCAGTCCCAGAAGCGCCTCGCTCCGATTGACGCCGCTGATCTGCCAGCCGCCAACCTGCACCTTACCCGGCAAAGCGGGCTGATTCACATACATATACAACAATCCGTAGGAAGCGGAGCCGATAAAGAGAATGGAAAACACAACAATGACGGCCAAATGTATTTTTTTCATATCCGTACGCTCCTTTTTACTTCTGATGTTCCGCATTTCGTAACACTTTCTATATATATGATCCAATGCAGGAAAACTTTCGGGTACTCAATAGGTAACAAATTTGTTACAATATATTTTATATGTTTCCATCCCAGAGGATCGAAATAAGGGTAAAATGGATTGCTCCTGATGAAATTCAGGTCTTTTTAAAGGAATTGCCGGGATTGTGTCGAAATGATAATGGCTAACTATGTGAGCAGGAAGTGATGATGTGATAGAAATGCAGGACGTGTGGAAGACCTATGCCAATGGGACCCACGCATTACAAGGGGTGTCGGTGAAGATCGACCGCAATGAATTTGTGTATATCGTCGGTCCGTCCGGCGCAGGTAAATCAACATTTATGAAACTGATGTACAGAGAAGAAATTCCGACCAAAGGACAAATATCCATCAATGGATTTAATATCGGCAAGTTGAAACCACGCAAGATTCCTTATGTACGCCGTAACATCGGCGTTGTGTTCCAGGATTTTCGTCTGCTGCCACGAATGACAGCATTTGAGAATGTGGCGTTTGCCATGGAAGTTATTGAAGCACCAAAGCGTCATATCAAGAAACGAGTTATGGAAGTGCTCGATCTGGTGGGACTGCGCAGCAAGGCGAATCGTGAACCTTCGCAATTGTCCGGAGGGGAACAGCAGCGTATTGCCATCGCAAGGGCGATTGTAAACAATCCGTCAGTGATTATCGCGGACGAGCCTACGGGTAACCTTGATCCGGAGACGTCATGGGGCATTATGCAGCTGCTGGACGAGATCAATTTCAGAGGAACGACGATTGTCATGGCAACCCATAACAAGGATATCGTGAACACGATGCGTAAACGGGTTATTGCCATTGAGCGCGGCCAGATTGTACGGGATCAGATGAGAGGGGAATACGGTTATGAATTTTAGTACTCTCTTGCGCCATTTGCGGGAGGGATTCAAAAACGTATTCCGCAACGGCTGGATGTCTGTGGCATCCATCATGTCGATCATTGTGTCACTGCTCATTCTCGGAGTATTCATGCTGCTCGTGCTGAATGTGAACTCCATGGCTAACCAGGTGGACAGTCAGGTGGAGATCAGTACGTTTCTGGAGCTGAATGTGGATGAGAGTCTGCGCAATACGCTGCAGCAGGAGATCAGTGCAATGCCGGAAGTAAGTGAGATTCGTTTTGTCTCCAAGGAAGAGGGGCTCAAGGAGTTCCGCGAACGTCTTGGTGACAGTGCGAATAACGTGCTGGACGGTTTTGACGTGGATAATAATCCGCTGCCGGAGACCATTGAAGTTGAGGTCATTGAACCGGAAACCGTCACTTTTGTGGCGCAAAAAATTGAAGCCCTGAACGAAAAGCACCCGGAGAAGCCGATCATGAAAGTGAACTACGGCAAGGAAACGGTGGACGTGCTGTTCAAATTTACACGCCTTGTGCGGAATATCGGATTTATTTTTGTCGGGGGACTGGCTCTTATGTCCATGTTCCTGATCTCGAATACGATTCGCGTAACGATTCTTGCCCGCCGCCGGGAGATCGGCATCATGAAGCTCGTCGGTGCAACGAATACATTCATTCGCTGGCCTTTCTTTATCGAGGGTGCACTGATTGGATTCATCGGTTCGGTGATTACGGTAGCCGTCCTGTTCTTCGGTTACAGCCGCCTACTGGCTACCATTGGTCAGGATGTATTCATGCAGATGCTTAACCTGATCCCGCTCAGCGACATTTGGTTGCTGTTTGGAACCCTTTTGATCGGACTCGGTATGCTGGTAGGTATTTTGGGAAGTACTCTGTCCATTCGCAAGTCGCTTAAGGTTTAATGCTTTATTACTGAAATTGCAGAAATTGTCGAAATAGAATGACAAAGCAGGTTCACAATTGGACGCTGTTTGACGATATGTAGGGAAGACGCACTCTTAATTAGATGGAAGAAAGCATAAGAACATGATGTTCACCACCTGTGCAGGTTGCTTTCTTGTGAATTCATAGGATGGGGGATCACCATTTTGAAAAAAACAGCTTCGCTGCTGGCCTTTACGTTATTGGCCGGATTGACGCTTCAACCTTCGGACGGATATGCCAAGAGTAGCATTAGCGACATAGATCAACAGATTAGCCAGCTGGAGAGCAAGGCGGCAGCGGCTAAACAGGAACAGAAAAAGGCTGCTGCCAACAAGAAGGAAGCCCAGCATTACAAGAACAAAACCAATGCTTATCTGAAGGTTGTCATGGAGCAGATTAATGTTGTCAGTGATGAACTGGCGAACGTTTCCCTGGAAATTGAGAATACGGAAGAAAATCTTCGCACGACGAAAAAAGATCTCCAGGCTGCAGAGGAGCGCATTGTTGCAAGGGAGAAACTGCTGGAATCGCGTGTACGTCTGATGTATACCGATGGAGCAGTATCCTATCTGGATGTGTTGTTATCTTCAACAAGTTTCTCGGATTTCCTGACCCGTGCAGATTCGCTGAAAACCATTGTGGATCAGGACCAGCATCTGCTGGATGAGCACAAAAAGGACAAGCAGCTCGTTGTCGACAAAAAGGCTGAACTGGACAAGCAGTATGCGGAAGCCAAAAGCCTTTATGCACAAAAGAAACAACGTAAAGCCCAGTTAAATGAAAAGGAACAGGAGAAGCAGGTGCTTCTGGCTTCCTATGATGCTAAAATTGAAGAGTCGGAAGAACTGACGCAGGAGCAGGAAGATATGTTGGTTCAGATCGCCAGCAAGCGTTCAGCATTGCTTCAGGAAAAAAACAAACTTCGTGAGCAGCAGGCAGCCGCCGCTGCCAAAGCAAAAGCAGCCGCAGCAGCTCGGGCTGCAGCCGCAGCGAAGGCGCCAACGAAAGTCAGCACAGGCAGTAGTGAAACCACGTATACAGCGGGAAATGGTATCTTCTCCAAACCGGTATCCGGCGGACGCATTTCCTCGCCATTCGGTCGTCGTACACACCCAATTACGGGTGAAGTAGGCAAGATGCACAATGGTACCGATTTTGCTGTACCTGTGGGAACCTCGGTTCATGCAGCATCAGGCGGTATCGTCATCATGGCGGAGTGGTACAGTGGATACGGCTATACTGTTATCGTAGACCATGGTGGCGGACTCTGGACATTGTATGGTCACCTGCGTGAAGGCGGATTTAAGGTAAGTAAGGGAGATACGGTGAGCAAAGGCGACCTTATTGCCGAGTCAGGCAACACAGGTAATTCAACCGGACCTCACTTGCACTTTGAAGTTCGTGAAAATGGTACGCCAGTGAATCCGATGAATTACCTGTAATGGATTGACTGTGAAGGAATGGAAAAGACATATTCCGTACAAGCTAGACATATACTAAGCTGGCATGTTCAGGGAATGGATTCGGGCAAATGGAATCTGACACGCTTCAAAACTAAAGGCGGTGAGCAAACGGATGATGAAGAAAAGATCGGCGCTGCTGCTTGCCATTGTAGCCCTCCTTGGAGGGAGCCTGCTTACGCTGGTACTGATGAGTTATCCCGGTGTGGCCAATCAGACCACTTCGGGTGAAGGCCTGCTGGCCAGTGTAACCGGCAATACGCAGCAGAAGAACGATTTGAAGAAGATTGAAACCGCAATGGATTTGATCTCAAGCAACTACTATAAAGATGTCGATAAGACCAAGCTGATCGATGGTGCGATCAACGGCATGATGGAATCTCTTGGCGATCCATACTCCAACTACATGGGACAGGAAACGGCTGCCCAGTTCGAGGAATCCATTGAAGGATCCTTTACAGGAATTGGGGCCGAGGTATCCTCGCAGGATGGAAACGTCGTTGTCGTTTCCCCGATCAAAGGATCACCTGCCGAGAAAGCAGGCATTCGGGCGAAAGACATGATCATGTCTGTGAACGGTGAATCTCTGCAAGGCCTTGAATTAAACAAGGCTGTTAACAAAATCAGAGGTCCAAAGGGCAGTGAAGCCAAGGTACAAGTGAAGCGTGCCGGTTCTACAGAATTGATTGAATTTACAATTGTGCGCGATGACATTGATCTCGAGACTGTATATGCCCACATGGAGGATAACGGTGTAGGTGTCATTACCATCACCCAATTCTCGCTGAATACCGGAGAACGCTTCAAGGAAGAACTGGCCAATCTGGAGAAACAGAACATGAAGGGTCTGGTCATTGACGTTCGTAATGATCCGGGCGGCGTACTGCAAGTCGTTATCGACATTGCCGAGCAGTTTGTTCCAAAAGGCAAAGTGATCGTGCAGGTCGAGGACAAAAACGGCAAACGTGAGCAAAGCAAATCGAATGGTTCCAGCAAGTCGTACCCGATTACGGTACTGATGAACAAAGGAAGCGCGAGTGCGTCAGAAATTTTGGCCGGTGCATTGCAGCAGTCTGCCGGCGCAACGCTGGTTGGCGAAAACTCCTTTGGTAAAGGCACGGTACAGACGAGCTATGATAAGCAAATGGGTGATGGCAGCCTGCTGAAGATCACCATTGCAAAATGGCTGACTCCGAATGGAGACTGGATTCATGAAAAAGGCATCAAACCGGATATTGCGGTGAACCAGCCGGATTACTTCTCGGTGGCACCGATTAACAAAGAGAAATTACCTTTGAAATATGACAGCAATAGCACGGATGTGAAAAGTGCGCAGACGATGCTGAGAGGACTCGACTTCAAGCCGGATCGTGTAGATGGATACTATGACCAGAAGACGCAAGAAGCGGTCAAAGCATTCCAGAAGCAGAAAGGCATTGAGGCGACCGGCGAGATCGACGAGAAAACCGCTGAATCACTGGAAGCGGCTCTGATTGAACGTATTGCCAATCCTCAATATGATGCACAGCTGAAGCGCGCGATCGAAAATGTCTCAAAGGATATTTAGACCGTCGTGTCGAAGCCATTAAGAAGGCTGATTATCAGCCTTCTTTTTTTCTGAACCGGCTGAAGGAGAGGGGTGACGGGCCATCATGGAATGGGCTTGGCCATGGTTAACAACATTAGGAGAAGCAGTGCTGCAGTTGTTTACTCAGCCGTTTTATTATATTGCGGTCATTTTGATTGCACTGATCTATCATCGTCAATTATTACAGGAACGTAGGTTGTTTCATGTTCGTCTGCAAAGCTCCATCACCCAGACGATCCGTGCCTTACTTGGAGGGATCGTCATTGGTGTCATCGTCTCGGTGGTATCCATCTTCCTAGGGGCGCACCTTACACTTGCCAGTATCATTTGCATATGGGCCGCAACGTTAATTCTGGCATTGTTCCGTATTCGCTATCTGTGCTTCGCCTACGCGGCAGGGCTGCTTGGCGTAGTGCAGTTTGGGCTGAACCTGGCCTCAGGCTGGCAGCCGGCGGGATGGATTGGCAGTGTCACGGAGGCATTGCGTGCGCTGGACATGCCTGCTTTACTAGTACTGGCTGCCTTACTGCATCTAGGTGAAGCGATGCTGGTTCGCTTGCAAGGGGTATCCATGGCTTCGCCATTGCTCTTTGAAGGCAAGCGCGGCAAGCTGGTCGGAGGATACCAGCTGCAGCATTTCTGGCCGATCCCGATGCTGATCATGGTACCCGTAACGGGGAGTGGAGCAGAACTCGCTTGGAGTCCTCTCTTGAATGCAGGAGGTGGCTATATGTTGATGGCACTTCCGATCCTGCTTGGATTCGGCGAAGTTACGCAGAGTATGCTTCCTGGGCAAAAGGTACAGATATCCGCCAAGCGGCTCTTGCTCTACGGGACAGGCCTGCTTGTGCTCAGTCTCTTGGCGGCGTGGTGGTCACCACTTATGGTGGTTGCCGCTCTGGCGGCATTTATCGGCCATGAATTTCTGGTGTGGTACAGTGGGTTCGAGGAACAGCACCGCAGTCCGGTGTTTGTTCATCCGGTCCATGGCTTGAAGGTGCTTGGCATTATTCCGGATAGCCCTGCTGCAGAGCTGGGCATCGAAGCAGGAGAGACACTCTATAAGGTGAACGGTGTGATGGTAGACTCACCGGAAGAACTGCATCGTGCACTGAGGATGAATCCGGCCTTTTGCAAACTGGAAGTTCGTAACCATCAGGGGGAGAGCAAATTTATGCAGCGGGCCATCTATGAAGGTGAACATCATCAGCTAGGTGTGCTTATGGCTCCGGACAACCATGAAGCTTGGGCAGTGCAGCTGCGTCCGCTGACGTTGTTCCATATCATCACACTCAAATTATTTGCCCGTCGCAAAAATAATCATAATGATGAAGCTCCGCTGGCTCTGCCGGCTCCGGGCGTGAATGAACAAGGATCGGTAGAAATGTAATAAATAAAGGGTACTTCACCGCATGGAAAGCGAGGGAGTACCCTTTTTGCTATGTGAAGCTAATTCTTCAACATAAAGATGGCGATCTGTGTCCGATCACGCAGGCTTAGTTTTCCAAGAATTTCGGTGACATAGTTTTTGACGGTACCTTCACTTAGGAATATTTTAGCCGCAATTTCCTTGTTGGACAGCCCCTCCGATATCGCTTCCGCAACGGCCAGTTCCATTCGTGTCAGACCGTAAGCATCAAGAGGTTGATGTGAATGTGTTTGGGGAGCCGCAGCCGGACGAAGCAGCCCCGCAAGCTTGCGGGCAATATCGGGGTGAATCAGCATATCACCGTTATGTACTGTTTTGATGCCTTGAATAATTCGGTCGGGGGGTACATTTTTGAGTAAATAACCGCTAGCACCGTTCTGCAGAGCCTGGATAATGTATTCGTCGTCATCAAATGTCGTCAGCATCAGTACACGCATGTCAGGGAAGCGGGACTTGATGATACGGGTACCCTCCACGCCATTACAGTCCGGCATGCGGATATCCATCAATACAACGTCGGCAGCGGTTCCTGACTCCAGCAGTTCAAGTGCCTCACGTCCATTGGATGCCGTGCCCGTGACGATAATGCCAGGATCAAGTCCGAGCAGGACCTTCAGGCTCTCGCGAATAAAAGAGTCATCATCCGTGAGAATCAGCCGAATAGGCTGGATTTGTTCAGCTTCCTTATGGTTACTTGGTTCCATTCGTTCAGACATGGGCACCATCACTTCCTTTCTTAGATCAAATCAGCCTTCTTCATCATGGGCAAACGTGTAGTTACGGTGTAAGGATAAGCCTGCCGGATCTCAAGCCGGCCTCCAATGGATTCTGTGCGGAGTCGCATTCCTTCAAGCCCCATTCCCGGTGGGCCCAAATCTGCTTCTGTGCTGCGGTTCGATTGCATGCCCTCAGGCTGGGCTCTTGCCGACTGCTCCGTTTTGATTACTCCATCATTGCTGACGGACATGCAAACCTCACGTTCCCCGAACTCCACTTCCACCGTAATTGTGCTGGCGTTTCCATGTCTCAGGGCATTGGTCAGCGCTTCTTTGGCATTTTTATATAGTACGATCTGCATGCTTGGATACAGCTCACGGGATGAGCCGCGGACTTCATAACTCGTCTTCACCCCCGTCTCCCTGCCTACCTCTTCCAGAAGAAGATCCAGTGCATAGGCTTCGGATACATACGAACTGGAACGCAGTTTGTGAAGCGTAGAACGCATGTCATCCATGCTTGCCGCCAATTGATCGCGTATTTGTTTCACCATTTCCGTACCTTGTTCGGTATCCAGAGGAAGGGTTAACAGGGCAGCCTCGGACATCATTTTCGTACGAATGAGGCGGTGGCCGATATCGTCATGAAGCTGCCTTGAAATCCGGGTCCGTTCTTCCTCCTGTGCCACTCCCTCAAGCTGCTTCGTAAACAGCAGCAGCTGTGCACGAGCGTCTTGAAGCTCGTAATGTTTACTGCGAAGCTCGTCATATACCTGTTCCAGTTGTCCGCGACTGCTTGCCATTCTGGAACCCTGCCAGGAGAGTGCGGCGGTAAGGACAAGAATCAGGTTTCCCACCATTCTTCCCGCTGTCTCCTCCAGGAAGGGGAATTTTGGCTCGGTAGGAACCGAGGCAAACCAAGGAAGCAGCTCTTGAGGCGGAGTGTATTGCCAATGTAACGCTATATTTGTGGCGACAAGCTGAGCCCCCAACATCAACCAGCGGGATGTCCCTTCAGGTCGATACATATACACATAGAGTATGGATAAGGACAAAAACAACATGAAGGGTCCGTATACAGCAATCAGCCAGCAGCTCCAGAGCATTTCGGCCAGGATGAGCAGCATATACCGAGCACGAGAACGGGCAAAGTCTTTGCAGACAGAGAGTCCCAGGGCAATGATGATATACAGCGTATATAAATCATCTCGGTCCAAGGGCTGCATCAAGAGGTACAGGACAGCAGGAACGAGAATTAAACCGTATTGCAGTATGCGCATCGGCATAGGTAAGAAACATCCTTTTTAAAATAGAATGGGAAATTACGGGTAATGCATCCCTGATTATAGCACAGCCTGCTTCTTATGCAGGAGATGACTTAAGTCACCTTCATCTTATGACCTTTCGTACCTTCGGAGGTCCATGGGATTCGGTACAATACAGATATGAAATCTGGCGGCGGGATGCTGGAGTGGAAGGGGAGTGTATGAGCGATGGCTATTCTTGAAATGGAACATGTGGTAAAACGGTACGGCAGCAAACTTTCGGTGGATCACTTGAACCTGAGTGTGGAGCGGGGGGAGATATTTGGACTCTTGGGACCGAACGGAGCAGGCAAAAGCACCACCATCAGTATGATTGCAGGTCTGCTCAGCATCGATCAGGGCGAAATCCGGCTGAATGGCATTTCAGTGAAGGAGCGACCGCTTGAAGTCAAACGCAAGATTGGACTTGTGCCTCAGGATCTGGCGCTGTATGAAGCGATGACTGCTGCGGAGAATGTCACTTTTTTTGCCAGGTTATACGGACTGCGCGGGAAACTGTTGAAGGAAAGGGTGCAAGAATCGCTCGAATTTGTCGGGCTGCAGGATAAAGCGAAGGATGCCCCATCCACTTTCTCTGGCGGGATGAAACGCAGGCTGAACATCGCATGTGCCATTATGCACCGACCGGATCTGATTATTATGGATGAGCCCACGGTAGGAATTGATCCCCAGTCGAGAAATCATATTTTGGAATCTGTGCGCACGCTTAACAAGATGGGATCAACTATTATCTATACAAGCCATTACATGGAGGAAGTCGCGGCAATCAGTAACCGGGTGGCAATCATGGATCAGGGGCACATCATTGCCTGTGGCACCGAAGCGGAACTGAGAGAGCGGGTAGCGTCCGAGGAGAAAATCGTGCTGAGCGCTTCGGGGATTGGCCCCGGTGCCGTCGAGGAACTGAGGCTTCATCCGCGTGTACGTGCAGTAGAAGTGGTAGGAGACACCCTGACTATTACGCTGCCTTCGGCTCAGCAGGATCTGCAGGATATCCTTTTCATCTGCAGCAAACACGAGATTGCCATTCAGTCGCTCCAGGTTGAAGAGCCCGATCTGGAGACGTTGTTCCTCAATCTGACCGGTCGAACGCTGCGGGATTAGGAGGTGGCATGGATGAACATTTGGCATATTTGCATGTTTGAAATAAGGCGGATTCTGAGAATCCGATCTGTTCTCCTGAATCTGTTTGTTCTACCGCTGCTGCTGATCTTTATTTTGGGAGCTGCGTTATCAAGTACGATGGATACGGGGAAGGACAACGTGCCTGGACAGGTACGCGTGGGAGTGATTCAGACAGGTTCGAATTCAGGTTCAGTCACAGAAGCCTTGAATGCATTTGTAGCGGCTCCAGCTGTAGCTGAAATGATGAAAGTACAGCACTTTACGTCGGAGGAGGAAGCAGAGCGTAATCTCCGGCAAGGTGAACTCGATTTTGCAGTCTTGATCCCGCCCGATCTGGAGGAACGGATGGTGAAGGGGGAAGAGGTGAAACTGCAATGGATTCTCGGGAAAGACGGCACATTGAACATCGTAGGTGAGACGTTGTTTACCCGCTTCACGGATGAACTGAACAGGAATATGGCAACAGTGGAAGTGTTGGGACTGGAAGGGAGTATGGCTGTGGCATCCATGGTTGGTGAGGGCGCAGCCAATATCTCATATGTTAACGTCAGCAACCCTGGAACCGAAGGTACCTCATACAGCGCTTCTCAATATTATGCTGCATCGATGCTGGCCATGTTCATGTTATACGCAGGCATGACGACGAGCAACAGCCTTTTTAGTGAGCGGGACAAGAAAACCCTAACCCGCCTACAGGCCGCTCCCGTAGGTAATGGTGTTATTTTTGCAGGGAAAATTGCGGGCAACAGCCTCCTGGCTTTCATGCAGGCGCTGATCATTGTTCTGATGACCTACTGGTTATACGGTGTGAATTGGGGGACACATCCTTGGCTGATTGTTCTGATCTGCGTTCTGATCACCATATCTTCAATGATGATTGGTGTAATTGTGGCACTCGTGAGCAAAAGTGCAGCATCTGCAAGTGCGTTAATGCAGGGCATCATCATTGCCATGACGTTTATTAGCGGCGGTTTTACCCCGATTGCCATTGATTTTGTACAGCGGATTGGTGAATTTACGGTAAATCACTGGGCTTTGCAAAGTTTCCTGCGAATGATGCTGAACGCTTCAATGAGCGAGATTATGCATAATATCCTCATGCTCGGTGTTGTGAGTGCCGTCTTGCTTGCCATTGCAGCTGTGATCTACGGGAAGGTGGGATATCGCTATGAATAGTCTGAATATTGCCTGGTTAATGATCAAACGTACTATAGGACGCAAACGGGGGTTTATGGCATTCCTGCTGCTTCCCTGCCTTGTTGTCACAGGAGCAGTTGCGTTATTTGGGAGCGAGCAAGCTACGCGGGCCGTTATTCCTTATGTAAACGAGGATCAAGGGGCAGCCGGTGCATGGATTGTGAACGAACTTGCGAGCAAGGAAGAATATCTGCTCAAGCCAATGAACACGGAGGCAGAACTGCGAGAAGCTATAACCCGGCAAAAGGGGAATGCGGGGATCATCATACCTGCTCATTATACGGATGACTTGCTGCAAGGGAAGCAGGTATCGATCGAGCTGGTTGAACTCCGTGTCAGTGAGAGTTCCTACACGCTGCGGGCTGCAGTTGAAGGGATGGCTGCCGGCCTCCATCAGTCGGCCCAGGTTGTGATGGCGGCAACGAGTGCAGCTTCAAGTCAAGAACAGATTGCAGAATCGGCAGCAACTCAAGAGCCATTCGAACAGCTGCTGCAGAAAACGGCGGAACATCAGATCTCCGGCGAAGCTACCGACCTGCAGATGTACCCCAAACCAGGACTGAACAATGTGACCGGATTTACAATCATGTTCATGATGGGGCTGCTGACCAGCGCAGTAGCTGTCATTATGGAAGACCGCAGGCAGCGGACGATGGCCAGAGTGTACACCGCTCCTGTCCGTGCATATGAAATTGCTCTTGGCAATTTCATGGGCAGCTTTGCCATCGGCATGATTCAGATTGTGCTGGTGCTGGGGATCAGCAGGTGGGTGCTGCACTATGACGCAGGTATTCCATTTGGCGTACATTTCCTCATCTTGGCTGCGTTTATGCTGGTATCCATGGGGATAGCGAGTACGGTGGCCGGGTTGATCCGCGAATCCAAAAACGCAAACGTCCTGAATTCGCTTATTATCACACCAACCTGCATGATCGGAGGGTGCTTCTGGCCGCTGTCGATTATGCCGGACTATATGCAAAAGCTGGCCAACTTTGTCCCGCAAAAATGGACGATCCAAGCGGTTGAAACGATCTCTGCAGGCGGCACGTTGTCCGACATCAAACTGCCGCTGCTTATTCTGTGTGGCATGGCTGCGATATTGCTGACGGTTGGATCGGTTATTCTTCGTCCCAATCAGCCAGGTGTGGACGCATAACCTATGGAAATGTGCTACGATAATTCAGGATAGGTTCATAGTTCATTTAATCACTAGAAAGACTTTCATAAATTCGAACGGCCGGGTGCACATTTGTGTATCCGGTTTTTGGGCTGTAATCAGGTAGGGGAGGTGCCAAGGGTCTGATTCGTGGTGCCTGCTTTTGGGTAAATCAGTGAAGTTATACCTATGTCCTCAGGTTGTTAATCTATGATAAATTGTTCGTTAAGGAATGAATTAGACAGGGTCCATTCGGTATGCTGGACTTGTATATGCCAGCATATAACAAGGCCTACGGGACTGTCCTGTACATTTTATAGATGTTGAACAGAAAGAGGGTAAGTACTCCATGACAATCATCGGTATTGATCTGGGAACAACGAACAGCCTGGTATCCTGCTGGGCTGGCGGAGAACCCGTTA
This sequence comes from Paenibacillus sp. FSL K6-2862, assembly GCF_038005125.1. NCBI lineage: Bacteria > Bacillati > Bacillota > Bacilli > Caryophanales > Paenibacillaceae > Paenibacillus > Paenibacillus sp. FSL K6-2862. The sequence goes on along the minus strand of NZ_JBBOSN010000001.1, from coordinate 5,926,533 downwards.
TTATTCCAAATGCACTCGGCAACCGCCTTACGCCTTCCGTCGTTAGTGTCGACGACAACGGGGAGATGCTCGTCGGTGAAGTGGCCAAAGAGCGGCTGATAACACATCCCGAGCGGACAGCTTCTGTCTTCAAAAGGTATATGGGGACCGGGCGAACATTCCATTTGGGTACATATCATTTTTTGCCGGAAGAATTATCGGCTTTTATATTGAAATCGCTGAAGGCGGATGCTGAAGCCTACCTGGGGGAATCCGTGACTGAAGCGGTTATTAGCGTGCCCGCGTATTTCAACGATGCCCAGCGCAAGGCCACACAGCGGGCAGGAGAACTGGCCGGTCTCAAGGTCGAGCGCTTGCTCAGCGAGCCCACAGCAGCGGCCATAGCGTACGGTCTGCATCAGCAGCAGCCGGAAACGAAATTCCTGGTATTCGATCTGGGCGGCGGTACATTTGATGTATCCGTCCTGGAACTGTTTGATCAGATAATGGAAGTGAAGTCGGTTGCCGGAGATAACTTCCTGGGGGGCGAGGATTTCACAAGACTACTGGCGGACATGTTTGCCGAGCAGCATCAGATTGAGCAGGATACGTTGTCAGGCAAGGCACAGTCAGCCCTTTGGAAGCAGGCCGAATCTTGCAAACGTGCGCTTGTTGATGGACGAGAAGGTACGATGTCCTTAACGCTGGAAGAGGGAGTAAGGGAACTTCGTGTTGACCGTGCAAGATTTGATCAAGCGGCTAAACCGTTACTGGCACGATTGCAAAAACCGGTCGAGCGTGCTTTGCGCGATGCTTCAGTCAAACTCAATGAGCTGGATGCCGTAATCCTGGTAGGCGGGGCTACGCGTATGCCGCTTATTTATTCGTTTACAGGCAAATTGTTTGGCAGACTGCCTGCGAACCATCTGCATCCGGATGAGGCTGTAGCCCTTGGTGTGGGAATCCAGGCCGCAATGAAGGAACGCCATGCCGACCTGGAGGAAGTGATTCTGACGGATGTATGCCCGTATACACTGGGTACCTCTGTGTCGATGTCGCTTGGCAATGGCCGATTCGAATCAGGTATGTTTGCGCCGATCATTGAACGGAATACAGTCATCCCCGTTAGTAAGGTCGAGCGGTACTATACAATGCACAACAATCAGGCATCCATTACTGCGGATATATATCAGGGAGAGAGCCGGCTGGCGAAGAACAATGTCAAGCTGGGGGAACTGACGATCTCGGTACCACCGGCACCCGCGGGGCAACAGGCCGTAGATATCCGTTTCACGTACGATATTAACGGCATCCTGGAAGTGGAAGTGTCTTCGGTGGAGACAGGGGAGAAAAAGGTAGCGATAATACAGGGCAAAGAAAGTGACCTGTCAAAAGAGGAAATTGCCGAGCGATTCAAAGCGCTGGAAGCGATCAAGATCCATCCGCGGGATCGGATGGAGAACCGATTGCTCCTGGCTCGCGGTGAACGGATGTATGAAGAATCACTGGCCGAGTACCGTACGATCATAGCCGAGGCCATGCTGCAGTTCGAAGAGACGCTCAAACGCCAGGACGACCGTGAAATCAGGAAAGAAGCAGAAAAGTTGAAGGAAGTGCTGGATCAAATTGAACGAGTGCGGGAGTGATATGTGAATGGACATCTGGACAAGATTGGGGCTTGAGCCTACGCAGGATACGGGAGCCATTAGACGTGCGTATGCGAAGCAGCTGCGAAGTACACATCCGGAAGACGATCCGGAGGGGTTCCAGGAATTGCGGTCAGCTTACGAGCAGGCCCTGATGGCTGCGAAAGAACCGATGCCGGATCAGGAGCTGCTTGCGGCGCAGGCCAGCCCGCAAGTACAGAATCAGTCCGATATGCAGCTCCGCTCTGTTCAGGCGGAAGGCCCTCTGCAAGAAGCGGCTTCCGAATCCGAAGAAGGTCCCGTCTACTTTACCGTGGATCACTGGGATGCTCCTGTTGAGACGGCAGCGACTTCGCTTCAAGATACAGCGGCAGTGGATGATACGGTCCAGTTGCTGGAACGAGCGCGTTATATTGTAGAGGATGTATTCAAACGGGCAGATTTGGCTGTATGGGAGGACTGGCTGCAGAGCGAGGAACTATGGCAGCTGGACGTGAAATTTTATACGGGAACGGAATTGCTGCGGATGCTGTATGAACGTCCTTTTTTGCCGAAAGCCATCTGGGGGCGGTTGGATGACTTCTTCAGCTGGACGGAACAGCGAGAAGAGCTGAAAGAGGTGCTTTCAGAGGAAATCGCAGAGTATCCGGGTATGGAACTAGGGCGTCCGTGGGAGCTTCGTTATGACACGTTTGATCCGGGAAGAGACGTAGACTATGAAACCTTCATTCGTCTGCGTGAAACGGCATTCCAACTGATGCTTCGAGGTGATATTGCAGAAGCCGCATCACACATTGATGCAGGTATGGCACTGTATCCGGATGACCCGGACCTGATCCGGCTGGCCGCCAAATTCCGCCTGTGGAACAAGGAGGAAGACGCAGCTCTAGTATTGTTTGAAAGGCTGGCTGCACTCGAACCAGATGCAGTGGACGGGCTGCTGCATAGCGCAAGACTGCTGCATGCCGCCGGGCAGAGGGAGCAGGCTGAGCAGCTGTACCGCAAGGTGCTGGAACGCGAACCTCATCAACTGGATGCATTGAATGGACTGGCCTTGTTCTATCAGGAGCAGGGTGAATTGGGGACAGCACTCCTCATGGTTGAGCAGATCGTCGCTCAGTATCCTCATGATCTGGAGATGCAGATTACGCTGCTGGAACTGAAACAGAAACGGGTTGAGCAAAAGATTAGAGCGGCTGAGCAGGAAGCGGATGCGGACGTTCGTCGCAAGCTGCAGCGTGAAGCTGCCGAGGGGTATGCTGAACTGTGGAACGATGAGCAGCTTGTTCAATATCTGGGCGAAATTAATGTAAACGAGGAGTTGGATGCGGCATTATATCTGCTCTGGGCCCAGGGCTTTGTTCGAATAGGCAAAGGCGAGGAAGGGATTGAAGCTCTTCAGTACGCTGAGGCTGCTGCGAGCAGGGAAGGAATCAGCAGCTTTCCGATATTGCTTGAACGCGGGCAACTGCATTTGCGCATGGACAATAATACGGCTGCCATAGAGGATCTGGGCAGAGCAGCAGAAATGGATCCATCCCATGCGGAGGTCAGGCATTTGCTGGCGAGTGCTTACCAGAGAGAAGATCAGCTTGAGCCTGCCATTGAACTATCCGGTCAGGCGATTGAGCTGAATTCCGAGCCCTATGAATATTATTCGCTGCGGGCGCTTTGTTATTTTAGAATGGGACGTTATGAAGAGGCACTTGCCGATTATGAGATCGTTGTAGTTAAGGAGCATGATTTTGCAAACGCCTGGTACCGGAAAGGGTTCGCGCATCTGAAACTGGGGCAGTATGCCGATGCCATACAATCCCTTGAAACTTCTTTGGTCCATGAGCATGAAGCGGTCATTTATTATTATCTGGCCATTGCGCGAACGAAGCTGGGGGAGATGGAATATGCCTTGCAGGACATCCGGCAATTCCGGAGCGAGAATCCGGGGGACCAGGATGGCCCTCTGATTGAAGGAGATATCCTGCGTTTACAGGGGCAGCTTATGCCGGCACACGATACATACGTCAACGGGTTAAATGAACATCCGAACGTATATGAACTTGCTAAAATGGCGGTCGTTTGCGTGATGGAGTCTGATATGCAGGACAAGGATCCACATTTGAACAAGCTTGCGGACATAATGTCTAACATGGAGACCGTCGAAACGTGGGGATTGCTGTTCATTACACGATATCTGGTAGAAGTCCAAGACTGGGCAAGTGTCCGAGCATATGTGGAAGCTTATATAGACGGAGAAGAACCGGAGGATATTGATCCTCATATCTGGTTGTATTCCGGGATTGCAGCCTATCATGCGGGGGAGATGGACCAAGCCATTCTTGAACTGGGTAAAGCCTACGGCGCAGGTCTGCGGGGCGATGTATGCAGTGCTCTGAGCATGGTGTATTACGATAAACATGATTGGGATCAGGCGCTCGCCTATGCCGAAGAGGCTATTCACAGTCAGCCAGACCACCCGGATTATGTTGTGCGTCGTAACGCTATTGCTGCTCGTGCTGCAGAACGGGGATTTTCCTTTTTGAAAAAGCTTCGCAAATCCAAGCCGGCATATGAACTGTGGCCTTCGACTGTACCCCTTCAACATCTGGAGCCAGATGAAGTCATGGACTTACATTTTACATAGGAAGGAGGGCAAGGATCATGGGACAGGACAGAGGAGCAGCTCAGGCTCTGCAGGGTGTTACGGACAAACAGCTGTGGTTTCGGGGCATGAGCGCCATCATGGATGAGATGAATGGACTGGATATACGCAACGATTACGAGCATGATGAGAATGAAGAGGAAAAAGAACGATTCCGTACCTCTTTGGAGGAAGAATGGCGTATTCATAACAGGGAAGAGCTTCTGTCGGCTTTGGAATGGATCCGGGAAGGCGGACATCGGGTTGCGTTTGAACAAATGAGGACTTTTATGAATGCATTATCGGAAGCTGATCAATGGAAGTGCATTCACTCCCTTAATCCGGAAACGGGCCGATATCATGAATATCTGGTGGTCAAAACGTATATGTACAAACTGCCCCCTGCCGGCATCGCAGCCTGGGATTGGGGAAGATACGCCAACCTGTGCCGGAAGAGTGCATATGTCGGGTTTATCACTGAAGTGGAGGCAGAACAATTGATTTTGGAGGCAGCCCTTGAAGCGCAATCGGCTTATTCTTCGTGGAAAGAGTACGCGTTTGCTTTCCTGGCGGGCAGATTGTACTGGTTGGAGCAAACGGCCGAGCCGCTGGTTCAGCGTCAGGTCAATTATGTGCGTAATTTGTTCGTGCAATCAAACAGCATTTATAACAAAGTGGACTGGAATTTGAATTTGTCCCTACAGTAAAATAGAAAAACAAAAGCACGTTCTACTGAATTCGGTTCAGCAGGAACGTGCTTTTTTTGGTGAAGTGACGGGATGCTTCGTCCGATTGGAACTTAGGTTTGGGGTTGCAGCTGACGCAGTACGGTGATTTCGACCCGGCGGTTTTTTTGCCTGCCGGCTGCGGTGGAATTATCACCTGTGGGACGTGTGTCTGCATAGCCTGCGTACTGAAATCCGTCAGGGTCCAGATTTTCTTTGTCCAAGAAAAACCGTAGCACAGACAGTGCACGTTCACCGGAAAGCTCCCAGTTGTCTTTGTATGTGGAATTCGCGCCGACAGGCACGTTGTCGGTGTGTCCTTCGATGCTGACGACAGTGCTCAGGTCACGAAACAGGCTTGCGAGCTTGCTGAGTGTAGGTGCAGCATCACTTTTGAGGGCGGCCTGTCCCTGATCGAACAGAAAGCGGTCACTCAGGGTGATGGAGATCCCCTGCGGATTATCTGCTACAAAAATCTGATTTTCCAGTTTATTATCTTCGATATACTGGGTAATCACATTGAACAGATTCTGCAGCTCCTCTTCCTGGGATCGAAACTGTTCTTCCCGCTCGGTCAGTGGCTGACCTTCTTCGGGAGATGTTGTATCCTCACCCTGGACCTCGGTTGGAGGGACTTCAGTGATGGTATGGCCTGCGGTTTCATCGATTCCATTGCCAAGGTCAAGAATGGAATCGGATTGATTAAATGTATTTTGCAGTGATTGGGTTACCACGTCGTATTTGCCTGAGTCCAGATTGCTCATGGCGTACATGATGACAAAAAAGATCAGCAGCAACGTAATGAGATCGGCATAGGTAATCATCCATCGATCCCGATGGTCACCAGGTTCACGTTTTCCGCGCCTTCTACTGCGCCGACTCATCCAATCCCTCCTTCATTACAGGACGTGAGATTTGACGATGAGTGAGGGTAAAGGACTCAAGCCGTTTCCGTACAAGATGAGGATTCTCCCCATTCTGAATGGCGAGCACACCTTCAAGCAGCATCTCCATCATCTGAATATCTTCCGCACCCCGGGACTTAATTTTGGAGGCAATGGGCAAAAAGATAAGATTGGCACTGGCTACCCCGTATAAGGTTGCGGTAAAGGCAACCGCGATGGCAGGGCCCAGTCCGGTAGGATCCGTCAGGCTGCCTAAAACCTGAATCAGTCCCATGACCGTACCGATAATACCCATGGTTGGAGCGTATCCTCCGGCGGACTCGAAGATTTTGGCATAGCCCTCATGCTTCTGTTCTACCGAATCAATCTCCAGCTCCATGATCTGACGGATCACATCCTGATCGGTGCCATCGACAACCATCTGGATACCGTCTTTCAGAAATGGATGCGGATGATCCATCACCTGGCGTTCCAGTGCAAGCACGCCTGAACGGCGGGCAATGGAGGACATGTCCACCAATTCTTCCATCCACTTGCGTGGATCATTATCATTACGACCAAAAGCCATGCGCAGTGCTGCCGGAATGGTACGCAGCCGATGAGACGGAAAGCTGGCAACCACTGCAGCAATTGTTCCACCGAACACAATTAGAGCAGCCGTTTTTTGCACGAGGCCGGACAATTGGCCGCCTTCCCACAAAAAACCGCTGATCACTGCGGCAATCCCGGCTATGATGCCGATAAGTGTCGCAATATCCATAAATTAACCCACTCCTGTCTTTACTTCACGTTTGCATCACATGTACGAACGAGGTATAATTATACGGGAACAAATATTCCTATTACTATAAGTTTTCCCATATGAAAATTCGGGGAACTTCGACAATATATAGTGACTATTATTTTAGACGATAGGGTGAGATACGGCAATGAGCGATATTATAATGAGCGACAAAACGTTCGAGATCGAGTCCGAGTTTTCTCCCCAAGGTGACCAGCCTGCTGCCATTGAAGAACTGGTGCAGGGTGTTCAGGAAGGGAAAAGATATCAGACGCTGCTGGGTGCAACGGGAACGGGTAAAACCTTCACAATTGCGCAGACGATTGCCAAGCTGCAACGTCCCACGCTGATTATTGCCCACAATAAAACGCTGGCAGCACAGCTTGCGAGTGAATTCAAAGAATTCTTTCCAAACAACATGGTTGAGTATTTTGTCAGTTACTACGATTACTATCAGCCAGAAGCATATATTCCGTCTTCCGATACGTATATCGAGAAGGACTCCAGCATCAACGAGGAAATTGACAAGCTGCGTCACGCCGCGACCAGTTCGCTGTTTGAACGCCGTGATGTCATTATTGTAGCGAGTGTGTCCTGTATCTACGGTTTGGGATCGCCGCATGACTACTCCAGCATGCTTCTGTCACTGCGCGTAGGCATGGAGAAGCCGCGTAATCAGATCTTGTCCCGATTGGTCGAGATTCAATATCAACGGAATGACATCAACTTCGTACGGGGAACATTCCGTGTACGTGGCGACGTCGTGGAGATTTTCCCGGCATCCAAGGGTGAACATGCGATTCGGGTAGAGCTCTTCGGAGACGAGATTGAGAAAATTACGGAAATTGATGTGTTAACCGGAGAACTGATCGGTGAGCGCGATCATATTGCGATCTTCCCGGCATCTCACTTCGTAACCCAGGAAGAAACGATGCGGGTTGCACTTGTCAACATTGAGCGGGAACTGGAAGAGCGGCTTGAAGTACTGCGCGAACAAGGCAAATTGCTGGAGGCGCAGCGATTGGAACAGCGTACACGTTATGATATTGAGATGATGAAGGAAGTTGGATTCTGTTCGGGGATTGAGAACTATTCCGGCCCGCTGACTTTCCGTGAACGCGGTGATACGCCTTACACGCTGCTGGATTACTTCCCGGATGACATGTTGATCGTGGTCGATGAGTCCCACGTGACCCTGCCGCAGATCCGAGCCATGTACAACGGTGACCAGGCACGGAAGACTGTTCTGGTGGATCACGGATTCCGTCTGCCGTCTGCACTGGATAACCGTCCGCTGAAATTCGAAGAGTTTGAAGAGAAGATGAACCAGATCATCTATGTATCAGCAACGCCAGGACCGTATGAGATTGAGCATACGGATACGATGGTACAGCAGATTATTCGTCCAACCGGTCTGCTTGATCCAATCATTGAACTTCGTCCAACGAAGGGACAGATTGATGACTTGATCGGCGAGATTAACAACCGGATTGCCAAGGACGAACGTGTGCTTATTACAACGCTGACGAAGAAGATGTCCGAGGACCTGACGGATTACCTGAAGGAGATTGGAATCAAGGTGCGCTATTTGCACTCTGAGATCAAGACATTGGAACGTATGGCGATCCTGCGTGATCTGAGGCTAGGCACATTCCATGTGCTGATCGGGATCAACTTGCTCAGAGAAGGTCTTGATTTGCCGGAGGTTTCACTTGTTGCCATTTTGGATGCCGACAAGGAAGGGTTCCTTCGCTCTGAACGTTCACTGATCCAAACGATCGGTCGGGCCGCGCGGAACAGCGATGGCCGAGTTATTCTGTATGGTGACAAAGTGACCGATTCGATGGACAAAGCGATGAAGGAAACGGAACGCCGTCGTGAAATCCAAATAGCATATAACGAAAAGCACGGAATTACACCACAGACGATCCGCAAAAAAGTGCGTGATGTGATCGAGGCCACCAAGGTTGCCGAATCCAAGAACGAGTATCTTACAGGCGCTGCCGAGAAGATGTCGAAGAAGGAGCGTCAGTCGCTTATTCAGCGTCTTGAGGCTGAGATGAAAGACGCCGCGAAGAACCTGCAGTTTGAGCGTGCAGCAGAGCTTCGTGATGCGTTGCTGGAGCTGCGTGCGGAGTAAATTGATAAATAGATATGCAACAAGAGAACGGCCAGTTGGCCGTTCTCTTGTTGAGTAAAGAACTGGCAAGGAATGACCGATAATTAGTCATGTTGAAAATCTGGAATCAGGTCTATACTGATAGAAATGTTGAAATTGGTTAAAAGGTTTATAGGAAAGCATTTGGAAGTCGTGTAGAGGGGAGCCGAGCCAAAGGCGATGGCGACTTACCGCGAACGAGGCAGGCCGTGAGCGACTTGGTGTTCAGTGGAGCCGAGCCAAAGGCAATGGCGACATACCGCGAGCGAGGCAAAGCCGTGAGCGCCCTCTCGTAGTAGAGCAGCCTTCCAAGAGACTGGCAGCAGGCCGGGATCTTGGGGGAAGCTGCGGGCACACGACATACCTTCACATAGCAAGACCCGACCCCACACCAAGCACAGCCTGTTTCGGGTGTCCAGAGGGCTGCGCCCTATGGGGCCCTCCCTTGGAAGGGAGGGTTTGGGTGGGATCGAAACGCTTGGAAAGCCTTAAATAAGGTTGGATAAGATCACAACATTGAGAGGATGGATAACCATTGGCGAGCGAGAACATTGTCATTAAAGGTGCGCGAGCGCACAACCTAAAGAACATTGATATTACCATCCCGCGTGACCGTTTTGTCGTATTAACCGGTCTGAGTGGCTCAGGCAAGTCCTCGCTGGCTTTTGATACGATATATGCCGAAGGACAGCGACGTTATGTGGAATCATTATCTGCTTATGCACGCCAGTTTCTCGGACAGATGGAAAAACCGGATGTCGACTCTATCGAGGGCCTGTCACCGGCCATTTCCATAGACCAAAAAACAACAAGCCGCAACCCGCGTTCCACGGTTGGAACGGTTACGGAGATCTACGACTACCTGCGTTTGCTGTTTGCACGTGTGGGTCATCCTCACTGTCCGGATCATGGTGTAGAGATTACATCCCAGACCGTAGAGCAGATGGTAGACCGCGTAATGCAGTACCCGGAACGTACCCGGCTGCAGATCTTGGCACCGATTATCTCCGGCCGTAAGGGCGAGCACAAAAGTGTATTTGCCGATGTATCCAAGCAAGGCTTCGTCCGTGTGCGGGTGAACGGAGAACTGCGTGATTTGTCTGAAGATATTCAGTTGGAGAAAAATAAAAAGCATACCATTGAAGTGGTCGTAGACCGGATTGTAGTCAAGGAAGATGTGCAAGCACGTCTGGCGGATTCCATTGAAACGGCACTTAATCTGTCCGGAGGACAACTGCTGGTAGATATAATGGGTGAAGAAGAGCTACGCTTCAGTTCTAACTTTGCCTGCCCGGTGTGCGGGTTCAGTATTGAAGAGCTCGCGCCACGGATGTTTTCCTTCAACAGTCCATTCGGAGCTTGCCCTGATTGTGATGGACTCGGCGTAAAAATGATCGTAGACCCGGATCTGCTCGTTCCGGATCGAAGCAAAACGATTGAAGAAGGCGCGTTTGATGCCTGGACAGGCGGTACATCCACGTACTATCCGCAGTTCCTGAAATCGGTGTGCGAGCACTTTAATATTCCACAGGATGTACCTGTAGAGGATCTGCCAGCGGATCAGATGAACAAGCTGTTGAATGGTACAGGTTCGGAGAAGGTCCGTTTCCGTTACGAGAATGATTTTGGCCAGCGCAAGGAAGCTATGGTGACCTTTGAAGGGATCGTTAACAATCTGGAACGTCGTTATCGTGAGACGGCATCCGAGGGGATCCGGGAGTTTATTGAAGGTTACATGAGTGCGAAGCCTTGTGGTACCTGCAAAGGAAACCGATTGAAACGGGAAAGCTTGGCTGTTACCATCAACGACCACAACATGGCATATGTGACTGGCCTGTCCATCGGGGAAGCAGGACGTTTCTTCGAATCGCTGCAGCTTAGCGAGAAGGAACAAGCCATTGCCAAACTGATTCTGAAGGAAATTAACAGCCGTCTTGGCTTCCTGGTCAATGTCGGTCTGGATTACCTGACCCTGAGCCGTGCTGCCGGAACATTGTCCGGTGGTGAAGCGCAGCGGATTCGTCTCGCTACCCAGATTGGTTCCAGTCTGATGGGCGTGCTGTACATTCTCGATGAGCCGAGTATCGGTCTGCATCAACGGGATAATGATCGTCTGATTTCCACACTTGCTCACATGCGGGATATCGGTAACACGCTAATTGTCGTGGAGCATGATGAAGACACGATGCTGGCAGCCGACTACATTATCGACATCGGCCCAGGCGCAGGTATTCACGGCGGTACCGTCATGTCACAGGGTACACCGGAAGAGATCATGAATGACGAGAACTCGCTGACGGGGCAGTATCTGAGCGGACGCAAGTTTATTCCTGTACGGACGGAACGCCGCAGTGTAGGAGATCGCTGGCTGGAAGTGCGCGGGGCGAAGGAAAATAACCTGAAGAACCTGAATGTTAAAATTCCGGTGGGTGTATTTACTGCAGTCACAGGGGTATCCGGCTCAGGTAAATCAACACTGATTAATGAGATTCTGTACAAAACGCTCGCACGGGATCTGAACCGTGCACGTGTGCGTCCCGGCCAGCACAAAGAGATCCGGGGTCTGGAACATATTGATAAAGTCATCGATATCGACCAGTCGCCAATCGGCCGTACACCGCGTTCCAACCCAGCTACGTACACCGGTGTCTTTGATGATATTCGGGATCTGTTTGCACAGACGAATGAAGCCAAAGTTCGTGGTTACAAAAAAGGCCGGTTCAGCTTCAATATCAAGGGCGGACGCTGTGAAGCTTGCCGCGGAGATGGAATTATCAAGATCGAGATGCACTTCCTGCCCGATGTCTACGTCCCTTGTGAAGTCTGCAAAGGGAAACGGTACAACCGGGAAACCCTAGAAGTTAAATATAAAAACAAAAATATTGCGGATGTACTCGAAATGACAGTTGAAGATGCTACACAATTTTTCGAGAACATTCCGAAGATTCATCGCAAAATGCAGACATTGCTTGATGTAGGTCTGGGTTATATTAACCTTGGACAACCTGCAACGACATTGTCTGGTGGTGAAGCCCAGCGTGTGAAGCTTGCTTCCGAACTGTATCGTCGCAGTACAGGTAAAACAATCTACATTTTGGACGAGCCTACAACAGGTCTGCATGTCGATGATATTGATCGTCTGCTTAATGTGCTCCACCGTCTGGTGGATTCCGGTGAATCGGTACTCGTTATCGAGCATAATCTCGACGTTATCAAAACCGCTGATTATATCGTGGATTTGGGTCCTGAAGGTGGTAGTGGCGGCGGAACGATCGTGGCGACAGGGACACCAGAGGATATTATTAAGGTGGAAGCTTCTTATACAGGCAGGTACCTTAAACCGGTATTGGAGCGTGACACGGAACGAAGCAAAACGCTGCAATTGACGGAATAGGCAAGACCATATTGTTCGTTAAAATGAAATGAAAATTAGTGACCATCCACCCTACTTGATTCAAGTACCTTTACTTATCGGTGTCTTGGCGACAAGCCGAGCCGGAACGTAAATTGTTGACTAGCTAACTAGGGTGATTATCTCTATAATCAATAACCCTTCTTTTGATGAAGGGCAAGGTATTTATTTTCCGATGAGTGCCTTGCTCTATTCAAAAGAGGGGTTATTCCTTTTTCACTGAAGTTAGCATAATAGTTATTTCATTGAAAGTGTTTACATATGAGGTAGGGCAGGCATTACAGCAACCCGAGTTCGAACTGGATTTTTTTCATTTTTCTGGATGATAGGGCTTGCATTACTAGCAGGGGACAGATAACATAGAGGAAGATATTAGGGTATGCGTTAGCTGTTCAACTATGGTGAGGGGGGTCTGTCTATCCATGCTGTTTGCAGAAGCTGCCACGGCGAGTACATCCAATTTTAATGCATTTGATATTTTTGTCATTCTGTTTACAATCATTATTTTTATTGGTGTGGTTCGTCTTCTTCGAGCACCGAAGAAGAATCTGTTTGCGATCGGATTTGCAGTAGTCAGTCTGCTTGTCTTCCTAATGACGGACTATGCAATGATTAAGAACTGGTTTAGTTAAAGGAAGACCCTTCTGGGGGATTCAGAAAATAGCAAACGGAAACAGACAAAACACTTTCCTGGGTAATGGCGGAGGGTGTTTTTTTTGTGTGCTGGTGGGTATGTGTGAAGCCATGTTTTTACGAGTAAAAGTAGGACTGAAAACATTTGTACAGGAAGAATATGTATGATAAATTGGAGGATACCGGTATAGCAGATGATAGAGACAAGAAATCCATAGAGTTGGATGCTAGGATGGTTGCATAACGGAGGATATATGGAGAGGGCTAGGTGAAAAGATGAGATCGTTGGGGAAAAAATGCGTGGCGGTGTGTATAGCTGCTGTACTCGGGGTGAGTGTTGCGTCTACGGCTGGGGCAGCAGAGCAGGCAGCTGACATGAAGGCCAAAGTCGTCGACGGACAGGTGTATGTCAGTGCAGCTGATTTGGTGAAGTCCATCGGTGGGAATGGCCAGTATGATGCGAAAACGGGAACCTATCAGTACAAGGGGAATGAAGCCATTCCTAAAGTAATCGAGAAGGTGTCACCATCTGTTGTTGGTATCATTGGCAAAGCGGATGCAGGGCAGGAAGGGGTCACGACAGACCGCTATAACTTAGCTCATGGGACCGGCGTAATTATACGCTCCAATGGCTGGATTGTGACCAACGCACATGTGGTGGATGGATTAAGCAACGCCTTGGTTGTGACGACCGATGGTAATACATATAAAATTACGAAAACATACAGCGATCCACTGAGTGATCTGGCGCTCATCAAAATTAATGCCAAATCGCTTAAACCGGCGACGTTCGCCAAAGCTTCCCAAACTTCAGTCGGCGAGACGGTTGTTGCTATTGGTACACCCATCTCCTTCTCCCTGCGAAATTCGGCAACTGTGGGTGTCATTAGTGGCCTGAATCGCGGAGTGGAGGCAACCTATCGTTTGATTCAGACGGATACAGCCATTAACCCGGGGAACAGCGGAGGACCGCTCGTTAACCTCAAGGGGGAGGTTGTTGGCATTAATTCCATGAAGTTTTCAGCGGTGGGTGTCGAGAATATGGGATTTTCGATTCCTGTGGATACCGTTCAATATATTATCAATCAGTTTTTTGAATACGGCAAAATCAAACGGGCAAGCCTTGGTCTGCAGCTCGAAGAGAGCTGGTCTGCGATTGTAGGTCTGCCTACGGACGATCCACTCACAATCACGGGTGTGCTGTCCAGTGAAGCGAAGAAAGCCAAAATCCAGGAAGGAGACGTGTTATACAGCGTAGCAGGTACGCGTGTCTCTTCCGTTGTGGATATTAATGAGCTGCTCAAGAAATATGTACCCGGGCAAAAGGTGAAACTGCTGATGCAATCCGATGGTGATATCGTCACACGTACATTGGTGCTTGCGGATCGTGCGGATATCCAAGATGAGGATGAAGAGCCGTTTCCGGTAGATGAAGAACAATAAAGCCCGGTGAACGACCCGGATCAGAGAGGACGATGGAACGGAATGAAGAAGTCATTTTTACGTGTGCTGAGCACAGGGGTGTTAACCGGGATGCTGACCATGGGTGCTGTAATGCCTGTATGGGCAGCTGAATATACGACGAACGAGCTGCGGATCCAAGCCGGAAGCACGAGCGCCTACATCAACGGCAGCAAGCAAGCGATCGCCAAACCGTATAAGGTTAAGGGTGTGACGATGGTGCCTGTCGGTGTGTTCAAGAAGGCGTTTGGCAGCGAAATTCGGCTGGAGAATAATGATGTCGTCAAAGTGAAGGAAGGCCCGCATACGGTCACCTTAACGATTGGCAGCTCCATTGCCTGGGTGGATGGGGTCAAAAAGGAAATGGGTACCGCTCCCAAAATGGTAAATGGCGTGCTTATGGTCCCCCTTCGTCCGGTAGCTGCCGGCATTGGAGCAACACTCGCTCCAAGCAGTTCGGGAGAAGTGGTCATTCGATTATTGCAAACAGATGATTCCGTGGATGAAGATGAGGGCGGCATCGATCTCGACGCAGGCAAAACGAGAATCGGCAACAGCTATTACGGCTGGTCCATCAATTACCCGGCAGATCTGATGGTTTTGCAAACAGGTGAGCAGGAGCGGATGATGACGTTTGGCTCGGCGGACAGCAGTTACTACCTTGAGGTGTATGTTAGCGATCAGGATGTGGCTCTGGATTCGGATGACATGCTGCAGCAGCTGGTTCAGGAGGCCAAGCAGTCAGGGGATACGGTGCTGGACCGGGAATCCGTTGCCAAAGGCAAAACGCCTTATGCCCGAATCGTAGTTAAAGATATGGACGGCATGTTATGGGAGATGCGCCAGTACATTAATAATGGACGTCAATATGACGTTTACCTGGCAGATTACGATGCACTGAACTACAAGGATCTGAACAAACGTGCTGCGTTCCTCAACTCATTCCAGCCTACCTACGTGCAATCGGACCGGACCATTAAGGATCTGTCCACCGTCGATAATGGCATGCGTTCCGCATGGAATGACGATTATGGCATCGAACTGAGTGTCCCGGCTGGTTGGTCCATGGATAATACTCAGATGACTTATGAGTCCAAAGATGGCGCGTTTCTGCAATTGCGGGTTACTTCAGCACCAGCGGGGGCAACCGTAAAAGACTGGAGCGGTCAACTGGACAAGTGGATGCGAGAAACGTTCACACCTGAAAGTTATGAACCGATTCGTTCGTATACCATTGATGTTTCCGGCGAAACGGCGGAGGTCAATGAGTTCCGTTATAACTTCGGTGACGGATGGCAGACGGAGTTCGATGTACTTTTGCAGAAAAACGGCTATCGCTATTACGCCGAATACACATTCCCTGAGGAGCAGACTCAGGATCGGGAATGGTTTGAGCGGGTGATGAATAGTGTGGTGATTGATTTTGATACCGTCTCCGATAACTTCGGACAACTGGATGAAGATCCGTATTTGACCGATAAAACGAAAACTTTAACGCGTACCTCCAAACGATACCATTACAGCGTCGACATTCCGCGTTACTGGACGGCGTATAATGACCGATTCGAGTATTCTCCCGTTGTTTATACGTTCACAGGCGGTCAATTCTCCATTGGCGTGAACGAGGATCAATCGGTCGAAATGACGGTCAGCCAGCTGAGAGAAGCTTATGAGGAAGCCGCGAAAACGCGGAAAAACTTCAAGCTGCTGAACAGCGGGGAGACGACCATTGCTGGTGTTCCAGCGTTCTCCTTCACGTATCATGAACTGGACAATGGCGTGCCGTATACTGGGCAGCAGATCGTCTTTGAACAGAATGGAATGACGTATACGATTACGACAGGACTGAATGATGCCAACAAAACGGATGTGCAGAACGCAGCGCTGGAGAAAGCCGTGAAATCATTTACTTTTACAAAATAATAAAGTTTATGCCGGAGGGTCTGAGACCTTCCGGTTTTTTCTATATCAAATCAAATGAATCCAATATTACACGGAACGAAGAGTGCAGAACCAATCTGAAGAAGCGAAGCTGAAAGCTTTCTGAAAGAAAGCTGCATCGGAAGCATAAGCCCCGCGTTTATCCCCGGATTTTCCCCTTTATAAAGGGAATCAAAAAAATCCGGGGATAACAGCGATCGGAAGATGGTACTGCAATCGGAGTGGTAAAGTGTAAAATTATAAGTCAGCAGATGGAAATGAAAATGGTAAACGGTTTTTTCAGGAAAGCGTAGAAGAGTGAGTGCAGAAGTGGTACAATATCTTAGTTCAGGAGTTATGACTGCTGATCTGATAAATTAAGATGACTGTAGGCTTGGGAATCAGGCAATACAGACATAATGTATAGATATAGCGATACAGTGACAATGCAGGCAACGGGATGAAGGTACAGGCTCAGCGTATGAGGATACAGGGATGAAATCCGGCTACGGCCGGTTATGGGGAGGATCTACATGAAAACAGCAACATTACGAAGAGAAGACGTCGAGCTTCTGGCACCCGCAGGTGATTGGGATTGTATGCGTTCGGCGGTGGCCAATGGCGCGGATGCGATTTTCTTCGGAGTCGAAAAGTTTAATGCACGGGCACGCGCGAACAATTTCCGCATGGAAGAACTGCCGGAGATTATGGCGTTTTTGCACAGTTATGGCGTAAAAGGGTTTTTGACCTTTAATATATTGATTTTTGAAAATGAATTGACGGATGCCAAGGAACTGATCGACGCATGTGTCGATGCTGGCGTAGATGCCGTGATCGTACAGGATTTGGGCTTGGTGAAACTGATTCGTGAGATCTCACCGGATTTCCCGATTCACGGTTCCACTCAGATGACGATTACATCACCGGAAGCGGTTGAGTTTACGAAGCCGTTTGATATGGAGCGTGTCGTTCTTGGCCGGGAGAACAACCTGAAGCAAATTCAGAAAATTGGTGAACAGGCGAAACTTCCAATGGAAGTATTCGTGCATGGTGCGCTGTGTGTATCGTATTCGGGACAGTGTCTGACCTCCGAGATGTGGGGCGGACGTTCTGCGAACCGCGGTGAATGTGCACAGGCATGCCGACTGCCATATGACTTGATGATCGATGGAGAACATAAGCCGATGGGTGATGTCGCATACCTGCTGTCTCCGAAGGATCTGGCTGCCATTGACTTGATGCCGGAACTGATCGAAGCAGGCGTAACGTCCTTCAAGATCGAAGGTCGTCTCAAAACCCCGGAATACGTGGCGAACGTGGTTAGCAAATACCGCAAAGCAATTGACCGTTACTTCGACGGTGACAATACGCCACCAAGCAAGGAAGAAATCCGTGAGCTGCAGCAAAGCTTCTCCCGTGGCTTCACACATGGTTTCCTGGACGGTACGAACAACAAACAGCTGGTTGATGGTACGTTCCCGAAAAGCCGTGGTGTCTACCTCGGAC
The DNA here is from genome assembly GCF_038005125.1 of Paenibacillus sp. FSL K6-2862. Lineage (NCBI taxonomy): Bacteria > Bacillati > Bacillota > Bacilli > Caryophanales > Paenibacillaceae > Paenibacillus > Paenibacillus sp. FSL K6-2862. The sequence goes on along the minus strand of NZ_JBBOSN010000001.1, from coordinate 5,908,769 downwards.
GCGTGGATCAAGTTTTGCGTGACGGTGTTGTGTTGAAGCTGGACGCACCTGTGAAGCGTGGAGACGGCATCGTGTTTGACGCTGGTGACCCAACGCAGAAGGAAGAAGGCGGACGGGTATACGATGTACGTCGTAAAGGCGTGAAAATTGAAGGCGAAGCCGGTGAAGGCTGGATCGTGGACATCGTGCCAGGTCGCAGTGACGTGGATCTGCGCCGCGTGAAGGTTGGCGACAAAGTGTGGAAAACGAATGACCCTGCGCTAGACAAACGTCTGCGTCAGAGCTTCGAGACCGAGAAGCCGTACCGTGTATTCCCGGTAAAAGTAAAAGTCATCGGCAGCCCTGGGCAGCCGCTCAGCACTTGGTGGACAGACGTGCAGAAGGGCACGACCGTCCGGATCGATTCCGAGATGGAACTGGACATTGCCCAGAAGCGTCCAATGACCTATGAATTGCTCGAGGAGCAATTCGGACGTCTGGGCGGCACCGTGTTCCAGCTGGAAGAGCTTGACGTCAACCTGCATGGTGACGTCATCATCCCGATGCGCGAGCTGAATAACATTCGCCGTCAGGCGGTGGAACAGCTCGCGGGCGAGCGCCCTAAACCGCCCGTCTACGTGAAACGGGCGGTAGAAGTTTACGGCGATGCGGTTAAACCGGCATCGCCAGTGGCTCGCGGTCAAGCAGAGCTGACCGCGCTCTGCCGCAGCCTGCCTCAAGTGGAGGCAGCGCTGGAAGCGGGTGTCGGCATGATCTACGCCGACTTCGAGTTTATCAAGCAGTTCCCGGCAGCCGTAGAAGCCGTACACGCCGCTGGCCGCAAGATTGCCTTGGCAACACCGCGTATTCACATGCCTGGCGAGAACGGATATCACAACAACATCCTGCGTCTGAAGCCGGACGCTGTGCTGGTACGTAATACAGGTGCGCTGTACTTCTACCTGCGTCATCGGATGGAGAACCCGGATGCGAAGCACCCGGAACTGATCGGTGACTTCTCATTGAACATCGCCAACCATAAGGCTGTTGAACTGTTCCTGGAAGCAGGATGTGACTGGATTACGCCATCCTATGACCTGAACATTCAACAAATGGTTGATCTGCTGGGTAACTCCCGTACAAGCCAGACCGAAGTGGTTATTCATCAGCATCTGCCGATGTTCCATACGGAGCACTGTGTGTACTGTACGTTTATGAGTGAAGGAACGGATTATACGAACTGTGGACGCCCTTGTGAAGAACAGCGTGCATCCCTGCAAGACCGGATCGGCATGTCCCACCCGGTACGTGTGGATGAAGGCTGCCGTAATACCGTTTATAACGCAGTGGAACAGTCGGGTGCCGAGTACCTGACCAACTTCATGGACCTGGGTGTATCCCGTTACCGCGTCGAGTTCCTGGAAGAGACGCCGGAGCAGGTTATGGAGGTTATTGATCTGTACAACCGTGCACTTCGCGGTGAGATTAGCGGTACACAAGTATGGAAAACATTGAAAGCAACCAACCAACTGGGCGTTACGCGTGGTCAATTGGTGAAATAAACGGATCGTAGGTTACATCTATTAGGACGATAAGTATTGTAGCAAGCAACAGGTTACAAGCATGAAGCAACCCCAATCTCTGCTTTACGGAGCTCTTGGGGTTTTTTCTGTAAAAGGGACAGGTGGATTGAGAGAATATTCATACCCGCCAGAACGCATAAGGAGGCGAAATACGTGGCGCCATTCACCATGATGGATATCAAATTGCTGTGCGGGGTCACGGCATTCATACGAGGGGAAGCCTATAACCAGTCCGGCAGGGTGAGCAATCTGGTTGTCAGTGACAATCAGCGTCATTATGAAGCCATGGTGCGTGGCACGGAACGATATCAGGTAAAGGTGGATTTGGACGAAAAAGGGGAAGTTGAGGCAACATGCACTTGTCCAGGCGATGGCCGGTATTATGACTATTGCAAACATGTCGCTGCAGTTCTGCTGGCGATTCATGAATGGGGTGAGCAGCAGGAGCTTAAAGCTGCCGGTACCGGCATATCTCAGGAGTCATCCAAACCTTCCTCAGGGAATTCTTCTAGCTCTGGTATAGGCTCCGGTTCCAGAGTAGGTACGCTGGTGGAAGAGAAGGAGTGGGAGCGTCCTAACTCTTCTTCAACTTTAGACTCGGCTAGGAATGACAATCTGGAACGACACGAAGGTTCAGATTCAAAACGGTATACAGAGTCCAGTACGAGTACAACATCTCATTCTTTTGCACAAAAGAATGGGTCTTCGGCTTTCGGGCTTAATTCCGTTGCTGATGTGGATCATCAACCGGTTGCCCATTTTGCCCAGGCAGGCCGCCCAAGTTCAGCCCCAGGCTGGGGACGTTCAGCAGACAAGCCTTCGTATCGCACAGCCGACCAGATTCTGTCCATCTTTGCCAAGGAACGCAGTCCCTTACATGCCGGTGAACGTAAATTTACAGCACCTGTCACCCGCTCATCGCTGCGGGAAGAGCTTCAGGTTCAGTTTATATGCAAGCTCGTTCAGGTTCACAAAGGGGGGGCCAAGCTCGCACTGGAGCTTAAGGTCGGAAGTAAGCGGCTATACGTGGTGCAAAAGGTGAAGCAATTCCTGAACTGCGTCGAAAAGGGCGAGCCGATGTCGTTCACCAAATTGTTTTTCTATGATCCTTCGATGCATTATTTCAGCCCTCAGGATCAGGAGATTCTATCGATGCTGATTCGTATGAGGCAGAGCGAGGAAGCGTATCGTGAATCCATCTCCGGTTATCTGGGTGCTTCGGATGGACGGGATATATTGATTGCGCCGCTGGTGTGGAAACCGCTGCTGGAATTGCTGCTCCATGCCGACAGCCGGATGGAAGGTACGGGACTTGCGAACGGACCGCTCACGTTGGGTGAAGGTGCACTGCCTCTGTTTTACCGGATTGCCCAGGGGGACAATGAGGGGTACCAGCTCGAGATCTCGGGTTTGCGTGAGTTGATTCTACTTCCGGCTTATGATGCTGCTGTGGTCGAAGGACAACTTCATATGCTGGAGCCGATGCAGATGCGCAGTCTGGAAGACTTGAGCAGAGCACTCACCTCCTATGGCATTAAGGAAAGCATCGATATTTCATCTCAGCAAGTTGATGAGTTTGTACAGCATGTGGTGCCGGAACTGCGTACACTTGGGCATCTGTCGATCGACTCCCAGGTACGTGAACGAATTGCCGAGCCGGAGCTTGCGCCGAAGCTCTACATTGATTTTTACCGGGAGCGGATCACTGCGCGTCTGGAGTTTGATTATGGTGTAATGGTGATTAACCCGCTGGCTGAGTATCTGATCGACGAAGAAGAGAAAAAGGTTATCCTGGTGCGTGATCGTCATGCCGAGCGGAATCTGATTGAGCGACTGGATCGTTCCTTCCTGGAACGTGAAGGCAGTGTGTGGGCGAGCGAGCGTGAAGATGCGATCTATGATGTGATGTATCATTTGGTGCCAGAATTGGAGAAACAGGTGGACATCTATGTCCCGAATGCAGTGAAGGCCTTGATGCAATCCTATCCGACACCTCCCAAAGTCCGGGCAGATCTCGGGAAAGGACTGGACTGGCTGGAGATTTCGTTTGAAATGGAAGGCGTGAACGAGCAGGAACTTCAAGAGATTATGCGCAGCATTGTGGAAAAGAAACCGTATTTCCGCTTGCGGAGCGGTGTCTTTCTTTCGCTTGAAAATGAAGGAGCTGACAGCTTCGCCCACATGGCGGACTCGCTGGGCATTGGAACGGGCGATATCAAAGGCAGCCACATTCGGCTGCCAGCCGTTCGAGCGTTACAGCTTCCGGGCCGGGATGAGGTTTCCGGTCATGTGAAGTGGGGAGGTTCGCTGAAGCGTTTCCTGGATGACCTTCGTGATCCTGAGCGGATGGATTTTGCATTGCCAAATGGACTCACTCCCGTGCTGCGGGATTATCAGGCCAGTGGATATCAGTGGCTGCGCACACTTGCCTTTTATCGTTTTGGCGGGATCCTGGCAGATGATATGGGACTTGGCAAAACGTTGCAAAGTATCGCGTATATCACGGCTGAACTAAGTGAGAACCCGATTTTAGACGGAGATATTGGAGGATCAGATCGTTACGGGAAAAATGGAATACTGCGAGAGGGTGCTTCAGAGGCCGCCTATTCAGGGATTGACCCTGCAACCGGATTGCCATGGGATGAGGCGTCTCTGGTGGGGCTAGAGGGTAATTTCGGTGCATCGGGAGCAACGCAGGATGGATTAACGATTAGAAGCCATGCGACCCATCCCCCTGTGCTTGTCGTCGCACCTGCTTCGTTGACCTACAACTGGGCGAATGAATTTGCGCGTTTTGCCCCGCATTTGCGAGTCTTGATCGCTGCAGGACAAAAGGAAGAGCGTGCCAACATGCTCGCAGACATGAATCAGGCGGATGTCATCGTAACGTCATATCCATTGCTGCGTCGAGATCTAGACATGTATTTGGGAAGAACATTCCATACGCTTATCCTGGACGAGGCTCAGGCGATCAAAAATTCTTCCTCCCAGACGGCTCAGGCCGTCAAGCAGATTCAAGCTCCGCGGCGCTTTGCGCTCACAGGGACGCCTGTAGAGAACTCGCTGGATGAGCTGTGGTCCATCTTCGAAGCGATATTCCCTGGTCTTTTCCCAAGCTATCGAAGATTCCGGGATCTGCCGCCTGAGCGCATTGCCCGGATGGTTCGTCCGTTCATTCTCCGCCGCCTGAAGAAGGACGTGCTGGAAGAGCTGCCGGATCGCATTGAGACGGTGCAGCGCTCTGAGTTAACTGTGGAGCAGAAGAAACTGTATGCCGCCTATCTCTCCCAGCTTCAGGATGAGACCTCCAAGGATATGGAAGAGAACGGTTTTCAGAAGAATCGGATCAAAATACTCGCAGGCATCACCCGTTTACGCCAGCTGTGCTGTCACCCGGCTCTGTTTGTGGAAGGGTACCAGGGAGACTCAGGCAAAATGGAGCAGCTGCTTGAAACGGTTCAGGATTGTCTCGCGGCAGGCAAGCGGATCCTGATCTTCTCCCAGTTTGCAAGTATGCTGAACTTGATCCGGCAGACGCTGGCTGCACAGGGAAGGGATCTGTTCTATCTGGATGGCCAAACACCGTCTCAGAGCCGCGTAGACATGTGCCGCAGATTCAACGAGGGGGAAGGCGAGCTATTCCTGATCTCAATGAAAGCTGGCGGTACTGGACTGAACTTAACCGGTGCAGATACCGTAATATTATATGATCTGTGGTGGAACCCCGCAGTCGAAGAACAAGCCATTGGCCGCGCCCATCGAATGGGGCAGAAGCAAGTCGTGCAGGTTATCCGTTTGATTACGGAAGGCACGATCGAAGAGAAGATACTGGAACTGCAGCAGCGGAAGAAGGATCTGATTGCCGAAGTGATTGAACCGGGAGATGGGGGATCAACGACATTATCCGAGCAGGATATTCGGGAGCTGTTGATGGTATAATGAAGTCCAATCACATTGGAGTTTGCCATCATTAAATATATTAAAATATAACTCTATCTAGCAAAGGAGTGGGTTCAGCTGCGAATCCGCAAAGCCATTATTCCAGCTGCCGGGCTGGGTACCCGGTTTCTGCCTGCAACCAAGGCCATGCCGAAGGAAATGCTGCCCATCGTTGACAAGCCGACAATTCAGTACATTATCGAAGAAGCGGTAGCTTCAGGTATTGAAGATATCATTATCGTTACTGGTAAAGGGAAGCGGGCCATCGAGGACCATTTCGATTATTCGTTTGAACTGGAACAGAATCTGGCAGGCAAACAGAAATGGGACTTGCTGAACGAAGTTCGCAAACCTTCGGATATGGCAGATATCCACTATATCCGGCAAAAAGAACCGAAGGGCCTCGGCCATGCCATCTGGTGCGCCCGCAAGTTTATTGGGAACGAACCGTTTGCTGTCCTTCTTGGGGATGACATCGTGGAATCCAAGCAACCTTGTTTGGGGCAAATGATGGAAGTCTATGATGAGCTGCAATCTCCAATTGTAGGGGTACAACCTGTTGACTGGGGCGAAGTATCCCGTTACGGAATTGTGGACGGAGAGGTTGTTTCTCCAACCGATGATCGTGTATTCCGTGCACGTCGTTTAATCGAGAAACCGAAGACAGAAGACGCACCTTCAAACCTAGCCATCATGGGACGTTATATTCTTACACCCGATATTTTCGATATTCTAGGTCGGCAGTCTGCCGGTGTCGGAGGAGAGATCCAGTTAACGGATGCCTTGTCCCGCTTGAACGACCAGCGGCAGATCCTCGCCTATCATTTTGATGGTTTACGTCATGACGTTGGGGAGAAGCTGGGCTTTATTGAGACGACCATTCATTATGCGCTTCAGCGCCCGGATCTTAGGGATGATTTGCTTGATTACTTGAAGAAGATCGTTTCGTCGAATTAGCTTGCTTCTAAAGGATTAGAGAAAAAAGGTTTGCCCATCTAGGGCAAACCTTTTTTAGTGTGAAATATTATTAATAGACTCACTAGGACACTTTTTTTGTTAGAAGTTCAGTTCAGCAATCTGTTTAATCTCGTCAGCTTCATTAGGTGCAACAGCAATGAGCTTATCATAGACCGCTTGATCTTGTTGTCCGTCTTTCGTCAGAGCCGCTAGATACCAACGAGCAATTTCACGGTTGGTAGCATCGCTCAAATCCTCTGCAATTCCACCCTTAAGAATTGTTACAGCTCCGGCAGAATCATTTGACATGTATTTCATTTTTCCTGCATTCAGAATCATTGTTGGAGTAAGCTCGAATGGGTTTCCTTGAAGCTGCCCTTCAGGGAGAGTCTTCAGATGTTCTACTCCATCAACAACATGTTGGTAAGCATCCAAACCCGAAGTGAAGTAGGATTCTTTCTTAGTCGTATCGCCTTGTCCTAGTGCCTGATATCCGAGATCAAACGAACGACTAATTAGCTGTTCATACCAATCCATATCCCAGATATAGTTGTTGGCATATTCTTTTTGGAGAGTATAGGCTTGGTCTGATTCACCCTTCAATTCGTATAGACCCATGAGTTGCTTAACCATGCCCTTATTAAATGGCTCTGCTTCAAGACCACGTTGGAGCAACTCTACAGAGAATGTATAGAACTGGTCATCTTGTGTCTGCTGATAGCCCTGTTGATAAAGGGAAGAAAGCATCAGCAACGAATCTGTATGTGTGCTGCGAATCGACAGATCTTTATCGAGTGGCGCTTTGATCTCCTGGAAGTCCTGACTAGTTTGAGCTACCTCTTTTGCCTCGTAAGCGTAATGGTTAGCTTGCAGGAAGCGAACAGATATAATGAGCAGGATGATTACAGCTACTCCAGCAATCGCGCTGTACATTCCACGTGCTGTGGAGTCACTAAGCTTTAATCGACGCATCGGCTTAGGATCCATTGCAGCAGCCATTCCACCGAGACCAAGGAAAACAAGAATTCCAATAAAAACATAACTCATATTGAAATCAAGGATACTCAGTACCAGAATGGACATGGACAGGATAAAGTACACAAAATGAGATTCGCGTTCTTCCTCACTCCTTTTGACATAGCTACGCACATATTGATAGAAAACAAAGAGTATAAATGCCATAAAAATAATAAATCCTACGATTCCAACCTCAACGAGGTACTGCATGAAGAAGTTGTGAGCTTGAGCGCTGACATAAGGATTGTTCTGATATTTTTCATACAAGGTGGTCCAAGCTCCACCCCCGGCACCTATGATTGGATAGTCCGCAAATAGTTTTGTGGCATCTTTATAAAACGTAATCCGTTCGAGCACACTGTGCTGTTGAAAATTGATGTTTTCAAGTCGTGTGCTAATGCTATCCGGCAAAACGTTCCGCACACTCGTACCAAGCAGAAGCACAGCAACAATGACTGTCAAAATAACAGACCCTAGAGGAATCCATAAACTGGAGCCCTTTCGAGCTGACCAGGATTGAAGCCCGTTCTCCAGTCGCGGTGCGATCCAACGCTGGATAACCCAACATACGAGAGCCACAATTATGGATGCAGCAATTAAATACAACCAACCTTTAACTGCAAGTGAGTTGGAAAATTGTTGTTGCAATTCAAGTCCTGCTGTATTTATTGGATTCAACACAACCAGTGTACCGATTGCAGCTATTCCACAATAGATAAACCACAGAATTTGCTTAGCAGGTTTCAACATCAATAGCAGAATAACAAATACAATAGGGAGCATTACAAGCCCGGTCCGAGAGAGTGTCAATAGTAGGGACAGAATGATCGGTACAAGCATGAATCCATGTAGTATTTGGGTGTAAACTTTTTTCGCGCGAATCATACTAAAAACGGTAATAAACAAGAAAGCCATCAAAAATGCGGCGTATGTATTAGGATACTGAAATACCGATGCAAGTCGTGGGCCGTTTGAGTCGTTCCAGATGGTTTGATTATAAACGCCATTCACAACTCCGGATGAGAACCACTCAACTAGCTTGCCCGTTAAACTAAAAGCACCAAACCAATTTAGCATTCCAAATCCGACAATTACATATGCAATTCCTATTAAGGAAGATTGTATGATATGATTGGTTTTGTTGTTTTTGAGCAGATACATAGTCATTACAAAGATCATGGCATAGATACATTGGATAAGGATCATGTTAACTGCCAAATACTTTGATGCTGCACTTACAAGTGAAAGTACGTAGGTAAGTGGAAGTAATATTACCGCAATCTTAAGCCAATCTTGCTGCGTTTCTAGTTTGATTTGCTTGAAAGAAGCAGCTGCCCAAATAACGAATAGGAGGGTTGAAATTGCAACTGCCCAATAAATGGGGCCCTCGTATTGGAGCAATTGTCCATTAAATAACGCAACTTGGAAAGAGGACCAGAGTAAAAATAAGATAAGTCCTATGGTCAGTGTCCATAGGAGCGATGATGCTGAGTCGATTGATCCTTTACTCGACGTCTTCTTTTGTTTACCGTATACTGGATTCGACAAGGTTTGAGTCTCCTTTTCTTGTAGATACGACAATATTTTAGCATAATAACTACTGGAAGAGCTACCAGATGTCATAAGAAACCTCTTGAGGTTAAAAGAGTTTTAGGGGTTAGAGAAAGGAAGTTTCCAAATGGTACTTAATACTGAAAGAGGATACACATGAGTTTGAAGTCATTTACCTCAAAACAGATTTATAAGGTTGCGGTCATTTTAAAACCACTAGGGGTAGCGCTTTTTCCTTTTTCATATAGGCAAAGAATTAAACAATTTTTGCTAAAAAAAGCATTTCCTATTAGTGCTAAAAAGGATACTAAGCTAGGTAATTGTTTGGATGGTGTCAATCTCATAGGATACGCTAGAGCTGAAATGGGCATTGGAGAATCTTGTAGGATAGCAGCCAGAAGTTTAGATGCAACAGAGCTTTCGTTTGGCATAATTAATTTTACGGGGACCAATTCCGCTAGAATGAATGATTTGACATGGCTTCATAAAGAAATATCGGAGCCTAATTTTAACCTTAATATTTTTCATATTAACGCTGAACAAATGATGGAGGTTTATGCGCATTATGGTAACTCAATATTTAAGGATCGATACAATATTGGGTATTGGCATTGGGAGCTCCCTGACTTTCCAGATGAGTGGAAAGAGAGCTTTAGTCTCGTAGATGAAATTTGGGTTCCATCTACTTTTATTGCAGACTCTATCTCTATAAAAAGCCCTGTCCCGGTAGTTAAAATTCCTCATAGTATTAAGGTTGAAATTACAGATGAAAGGGATCGTGGTTACTTTAAATTACCTGAGAACTCATTCCTCTTTTTATCAATGTATGATTTAAAGAGTTACCAGGAAAGGAAGAATCCTCAGGCTTCTATTAGGGCGTTCCAAAAAGCTTTTAAACCACATGATTTTAATGTTGGTTTAGTTATTAAGGTAAATGGTGGGCGAAGTGGTAATTATGAACTAAAGGAGCTTCATCAACTTATTGGTGAATATCAAAATATATATTTGATAAATGAAACATTATCCCGCAATGATATCAATGCGTTACTCGGTGTAGTGGATAGCTTTGTATCGTTACATCGGAGTGAAGGGTTTGGGTTAGGCTTAGCTGAAGCTATGTATATGGGCAAACCCGTGATTGCAACGGGGTGGTCTTCAAATATTGATTTCATGAATAAAAGTAACTCTTGTTTAGTGGATTATGAATTAATCCAACTTAAACAGGATTATGGGCCCTACAAATCGTATCAATATTGGGCTGATCCAGACATTGAGCAAGCAAGTCAGTTTATGTGTAGATTATGTAATGACAAAATCTACTATGGAGAAATCTCGTTCGAGGGTGAACAGTTTGTAAAAAGGAATCTCTCTCCTCAGGTTGTAGGGGCTTTAATCCAAAAGAGACTAGACTATATTTCGCTATGGAAATTTGGAGGTTGAAATGACAATTACATGTGTAATAATGGCAGGAGGTAAAGGGGAACGCTTCTGGCCCAAAAGTCGAACTAATCTGCCTAAGCAATTTTTGAACATATCTGGGAACAAATCAATGATTCAACAGTCTATTTCTCGTTTGGAGAAGCTTGTTGAAATTAGTCAGGTTTTTATTGTGACTAATGAGCTGTACGCTGAATTGATTAAAGCTCAAATTCCACATTTGCCACATCAGAATATTATTATAGAGCCAGTAGGACGGAATACAGCTCCTTGTATTGGATTGGCATCATTAATTATTGAAGAGCGTTTTCCCGATAGCACAATGATTGTAATTCCTTCTGATCATATCATTGAGAATGAAGAAGGGTTTATTAATATATTGAAAACTGGTGTTGAGGTTGCTCAAGATAATAGCAATTTGGTTACGTTAGGCATTCAACCGACATACCCCGAAACTGGCTATGGATACATAGAAAGTGTTGGTCAACCACGTATAATAAATGATTTGAATGTTCACAAAGTTAATAAATTTGTCGAAAAACCAGATTTAACCACAGCGCAGGCATATTTGGAATCGGGAAATTTTCTTTGGAATAGTGGGATATTTGTCTGGAAGACATCTACAATCAGGGGGTACATCAAAGAACTTATGCCTGAATTGGATGATGTTCTTGAAACTATGAAAAGTGCTTTTAAATCCAAAGATCGTGATGCAATAATACGGTCAGAGTTTTTAAAAATGCCTGATCAGTCAATCGATTATGGGATAATGGAGAAAGTCAATAACATTTATGTTATTCCATGTGTATTTGGTTGGGATGATGTCGGAAGCTGGACAGCTTTGGAACGGATCAATGATCTTGACGAGAATGGTAATGTTATCAAAGGAAATATTCTAAATTTGGATACGAAACGTTGCATAATAGAGAGCAATGGTAAACTCATAGCAACTTTAGGCATTGAAGATTTAATTATCGTTGATACTGAAGATGTAACGTTAATCTGTACCAAAGAAAAGGCCCAGGAAGTTAAGTTGTTGCTAAAAGAACTGCGCATGCAGAAACTAGAGCAATATCTATAACTACAATTCAAATTTATTTAAAGGGGAACTACTAAAATGACAAAACATGCATTAATCACAGGAATTACAGGACAAGACGGTTCATATTTGGCAGAACTTTTGCTTTCAAAAGGTTATAAAGTTTTTGGCTTGCGTCGGAGAACGAGTGTACCCATTCTAGAGAACATTGAACATTTGAAAAATGATATTGAATTTATTGACGGAGATCTTCTTGATTTGGGTTCTCTTATTAATGCTGTGCGCATCTCTAATCCAGATGAAGTCTACAATTTAGCAGCTCAATCATTCGTTGCAACTTCTTGGATTCAACCTGTAGCAACAGGAGAAGCAACGGGCATTGGTGTAACTAATATGCTTGAAGCTGTGAGATTAACGAAACCTGAAGCTAGATTTTATCAAGCTTCCAGTAGTGAAATGTTTGGTAAAGTAGTAGAAACACCTCAAAAGGAAACGACACCTTTTTACCCAAGGAGTCCTTATGGGGTTGCTAAAGTATACGGTCACTGGATTACGGTAAACTATAGAGAAAGCTATAATATGTATGCTTGTTCAGGAATCTTGTTTAATCATGAGTCGCCACGCCGAGGTATTGAGTTTGTAACCCGTAAGGTGACAGATGCGGTAGCAAGAATCAAACTTGGCTTACAGAATGAATTACGTATGGGCAACCTAGATGCTAAAAGAGATTGGGGATTCGCTGGTGACTACGTAAAGGCTATGTGGTTGATGCTACAGCAAGATGAAGCAGATGATTATGTAATATCTACTGGCGAAACTCATACCATTGAAGAACTTGTTGAGATTGCTTTCAGTCACGTTGGACTGAATTGGAGAGATTATGTTGTAGTTGATCAAAAATTTGTGAGACCGGCTGAAGTTGACCTGTTACTTGGAGATTGCACGAAAGCAAAAGAACAGTTAGGTTGGGAGCTTGAGGTAGGATTTGAGCAGCTTGTTAAGATGATGGTGGATAGTGATCTTGAAAAGTCCTCCAAACTAAGATAGTTACCGAAATATTTATTTTAAAGGAGCTTACTAATGAAGGCTTTGATAACAGGAGTAACAGGTTTTGTTGGGCAACATTTGGCAAGCTACTTAAAGATTAGAGGATATCAGGTTTGGGGAACAACACGAAATAACTCTGGGGAAGTAAATAATATTGATGGTGTAAATCAAGTACATGTTGATTTTGATAACATTACCAGTATTGTAGACATGCTGAATTTTATACAACCAGATCATATTTATCATCTTGCAGGGCAAAGCTCTGTCCTGGAATCTTGGTCTGATAAAGTTGGTACTTTTAATAGTAACATAAGTCTTACAATGAATCTTTTAGAGGCTATAGTACAATGTGAAATCAAAGAAAAAGTTAGTGTTCTAACAGTTGGATCTTCAGAAGAGTATGGTGGTTTTGACACCGGAAATAATCCTGTTTCGGAAAATACCCCCTTAAAGCCTATATCTCCTTACGGAATATCTAAGGCTACGGTTAGTATGTTGGTGAGACACTATCATACCGTCTACAACTTAAAAATTATTCACACTAGACCCTTTAATCACATAGGGCCTGGGCAACGCTTGGGCTTTGTAGTCTCTGATTTCTCTAATCAAATTGCTCAGATAGAAAAAGGGAAAAAAAGGAAGGTAATATCTGTAGGTAACCTTAGCGCACAGAGAGACTTTACCGATGTCCGTGATATAGTTAAAGCATATTATTTTCTCTTAAATGAAAAAGTAGACTCAGCTTGGGGGGAGAGTGTTAATGTGTGTTCTGGTAAGGCAACATCTATACAGAGCATATTAGAAACTCTTCTCTCTCTAGCTGATTGTTCCATTGAGGTTACTATCGATAGTAATAAAATGAGACCTGTAGACATTCCGGTGTTTATGGGGGATAACACTAAATTAATAGATTTAACGGGATGGAAGCCAATCATTAGTTTGGAACAAACGCTTAGTGATGTTTTAAAATTTTATAGAGATAAAAGTTAAGGTGAGAAACCAGATGATAAATGACTGGATTGATATTTATAAATATAGGGAATTTCTAAAAAACTCTGTTTCGAAGGATCTGAGAACACGTTACAGAGGATCGATATTTGGTTTTTTGTGGACGTTCCTGAATCCTTTATTGATGCTTGTAGTTTATTCTGTTCTCTTTTCCATTGTAGTTAGAATGCAAGTGGACAACTATCCTTTGTTTTTATTTAGTACTTTGCTTTCTTGGAATTTCTTTTCAAGTTCCATTTTAAGTGGTTCATCAATTGTTGTAGGATCAGGGAGTTTGATTAAGAAGATTTACTTTCCGCATGAAATTTTACCGATTTCTATAGTTATGGGGGGCTTGGTTAACTATATTTATGGATTGGTTATCCTGATTCCAGCTCTTTGCCTATACGGATATTATCCAAATATAAACTATATATATATACCTTTAATTCTGTTAATACAGGTCGTATTAACACTTGCTATCACATTCTTAGTATCTTCATTAACTGTGTTCTTTAGGGACTTAGAACATATGCTTGTTATAATAGTGAATGCACTATTCTATTTGTCGGGAGTGTTATTTCCGCTTACGACAGTACCAGAAGAGGCCAGATGGCTGTTTTATTACAATCCTATTGCAATGTTAATGAACTCATACCGTGATGTATTCTACTACAATCAGATGCCTAATATGATCTCTCTGTCGATAATAGGGGTTTTTTCTTTAATGTCACTTATAGTTGCACAACGTATTTTTGCAAAACTGAAGTTTAGATTTATTGAGGAAATATAGAGGTGGATATGATGTCTAATATAGCAATTAGGGTTTCAGATGTCTCAAAGAAATTTAAAATATTTGAGGATAAACCTGCAACTCTAAAGGACCGTATTATTTACAGGAGCAAGGGGGTTTTTCAAGAGAAATGGGTGTTACGGGATATCTCGTTTGAGGTATCGCATGGGAAAATGATTGGTCTAATTGGGCGGAATGGCTCAGGGAAAAGCACATTGCTAAAGATTCTTACTCGAATTTTGCAGCCGGATCAAGGAAAAGTAGAAATTGTAGGGCGTGTCTCCAGCTTACTTGAGTTGGGGGCAGGCTTTCATATGGATTTTACTGGACGTGAGAATATTTATATGAATGCGTCCATTTTTGGTTTGTCACGAAAAGAAATCGATGGTAAGATCGACGAAATTATCCGTTTTGCAGAACTGGGTCAGTTTATTGAAAATCCTGTTAGAACATATTCTTCTGGTATGTATATGAGACTCGCCTTCTCTATTGCAGTGCATGTTGATCCGGACATTTTACTAATCGATGAAATACTGGCTGTGGGAGACAATGCTTTTCAAAAAAAATGTATTAGTCGAATAGAAAGTTTTAAAAGTCAAGGGAAAACTATTGTTTTTGTTTCTCATGATAATGGAGTTATGGAAAGATTGTGTGATGAGCTGTACTGGATACATGATTCATGCTTAATTGAGCATGGAGAACCTCGGAAAGTGATACGGAATTATATGGACTTCTTGAACGAGAGTGAAGAAAAACGTTTAACGGAAGAATCTGTAGTAGCAGCGGTTCCTAATGAGGATGCTGAAACAAAAGAAACTGCAACAGATGACAAACGTTGGGGGAATAAGTTAGCTGAGATCACTGGGGTCAAGATGGTAGATGCTGCTGGAGAAGAAAAGCATTTTTTTGAAAAAGGTAATTTGGTTACTATTCTTATTAATTATGTAGCTTCTAAGGATAAGATCGATAAACCCGTCTTCGGAATTGGGATTTATAAAATGGATGGGTACTGTTGTTATGGTACTAATACTCACATTGATAACGAGAAGATTAAATTGGAGAATACAGGTAGTATAGAAGTGGCTATCGAAAACCTTAACCTGGTTGCTGGAGAATATTATTTGGACGTTGCTTGCCATCATGAGAATGGAACACCATATGACTATATCACTAGAGCGCTTATATTTAATGTTAAGTCTTACGAAGAAGAGATAGGTGTAGCCTATTTGCCGCATCAGTGGTTCCATAAAGGAGGCCAAGATAATTAATGAGTAACAAATTTATGAATACCGAAGAATTGATGGAGCATTTGAAGAAACAAATTGTTCAGTACTCTAATGGTGAAGAGATTGCGTTTGAAAATAATTCTAATGCACGAACAACAACTGATGATTTAGATTTAACACTGCTTAAACAAGAGGTCGAAAGAAATAATCTATTATGGAATGTGAGTGCTGAACGACCAATTACATCACATCGCAAAAAGTCAGGTAAATTTATTGTCTTTGGTAAAAAAATTGTTCGAAAGTTTCTTAGATGGTATATAGAAACTCCTTTTAAAGCCCAAGCAGAGTTTAATGGTTCAGTAACACGATCTCTTAACGAAGCGACCAATTTATTGGTGGTAGCAAAGAATACTATTGACCAGTTAATGGCCTCACACCATGACTTGCTAAATAAAGTGAACTTAATAGAGGGAACCCTTGGTGAACAAAATAATAATATTCTAAGCTATAAAAATGAAATGCATACTGGTTCTGAATATTTGAATACTAAATATGAAAATTTGAAGAGTGAATTTCAATATTTAAAGAACGATTTAGAGCGTTTGTCTGATAACGGGGAAACGTTTAGCGATATAAATCAGAAGATAAAAACTATTCAAGTTGAACTTGATAATGTTGGTGTTACAGTATATGAACAAAAGGACGCTCTGAAAAATTTTGTTTTTCCAAAACTTGATGAGATTAATGGAAGAATTCATTACAATGAGCAGCAACTTAGGTCAGAGTTGAATTTTATAAACTATAGAATTAGGAAAACTATAAAAGGAAGTTTGAGTGTTGAGGAAATTTCTTCTATGGATTCTGACTCAAATCTGAAACAGACCGAAACCCTGATGGAAGAAACACAGTTTGACTACCTTCTTTTTGAAAACAGGTTTAGAGGGACAAACGAGGACATCCGAAACAGACAGATGAAATACTTGCCTTATTTCGAAAATAAACAAAATGTTCTGGATATAGGTTGTGGACGGGGCGAATTTTTAGAACTGTTGTTAAGCAATAATATATCTGTCAAAGGCATTGATATTACTGATGAAATGGTAGAATATTGTCAAGACTTGGGGTTGCCAGTAGTGAATCAAGAAGCTATTAACTATCTTCAACTACAGAAAGATAATTCAATTGGAGGTATCTTCCTTGGACAGGTGATAGAACATATCCCTTTCGATAGTATTATTAAGCTTGTTGAATTAGCTTGGAAAAAGCTAATGCCAGGATCCTATTTAATTATGGAGACACCAAATCCTCAGACACTTGCTATCTTTAATCGCTCATTCTATATGGATCCTACACATGTTAAACCGGTGCATCCGCTTACTGTTCAATTTTTGACTGAATCTGTAGGGTTCAGAGAGTCACATATCGTATATTCTGGGCGAGTTGAAAAGGAAATGGCAATGCCACATGTCAAGGCTTCTGAAGATGTTATTCTCAATTTAGAAGAGATTAATAACTCAATTGACAGATTAAATGATCTTTTGTTCGGAGATCAAGATTACGCTCTAATAGCGCGAAAATAGAGGGCTGGTACTATGAAAATTGGAATAGTTAAACCGGATTATAAAATTAATGGTGGGTTTGAAGTAGTCATCAATCATATAAGGGAAGAATTAGAGAGAGCTGGGCACCAGGTAGATATCGTATATGTGGACGCGACCGAGAGCAGTATTAAAAATATTCCATTTTCTGTAGGATTATCTGATTATAAACAGAACACGGAATTCTTCAATTACATTAATTATTTTTGGGGATATTTGAGAATGGATCTATCTAATTACGATGCTATTATCAGCACACAGCCCCCATCCTTTGCTATTCAGCACCCTAAACATATAGCACTCTTCTATCACCATAGTAAAATACATTACGACCTTTCTGATCTTATTCAAGAGGTTGGCTTAGATAAACCTTTTCATAAAAAAGCTCAAGAAGTGATTAGAATAATTGACTCAATAAGTCTTTCAAAGGTATCCACTATTTTAGCAGGAAGCAAAACCATAAAAAACAGGATTGCTAAGTATAATAACTTGAGTAAAAATGTAGATTTGTTTTATGCTGGTATTGATAACGAGATTTATAATTATAATGGGGAAATCTCATATCAAGCTCCTATAGTAGTTGGAAGACATGAGTTTCCAAAACGTCCAGAGCTATTCGTGAAGGCCATGAAAAAAATACCGACGATACGTGGTAGAATTATAGGTGAGGGTGGACGGACAAACGACCTAAAGAAAATCGATCAACTCCTAACATACGCTACTAACCACAAGATTGAAGTCTCTGATGATATCGTTTGGAAAAAACTTTCAAATGGATTTTTTCAAAAGGAACAATTAGAGACTTTTAATAAAGCTCAAAAATCCAATTTGAAATCCAATATTGTTTTTACAGGAAGAATATCAAAGCAGGAGTTGTTTAGAGAATATGCAAATGCGTTATGTGTAGTCTGTCCTGCGTATGAAGAAGATTATGGATTAACCGCGATTGAAGCCATGTCCTTTAGAAAACCTGTTATTGCATGTACTGATGGCGGTGGATATGCTGAATTAATTAAAGATGGTGTGAACGGATTCCTCGTAGAACCTAGTTCTGAAGCTCTTGCTGAAGCAATAAATAAACTGGCAAGCAACCCTGATTTGGCTAAACAAATGGGTGCTAACGCTTATGAAACAAGCAGATTCTACTCTTGGAATAATGCGATGAAAACGATATTGGAAACAATTATAAAATAGGAGGCTTTTATGAATATTGCCATTATCTCTCCTAGTCCTAAACCATTCGCGGTAGGTGGTATTGAAAAGCTGATGTTAGGGCTATACTATCATATAGATAAGATTACTGACCACAGGGTGGAGCTATTTAAAATTCCAACTGAGGAAAATGGATTCTGGCCGATTATCAATAGCTATAAAAATTTCTATTATTTAGATCTAAGTCATTTTGATATGGTAATAAGCTTCAAGTATCCGGCATGGATGGTTAGTCATAATAACCATGTTATATATATGGCTCATCATCTCAGGGGTTTATTTGATACTTATCATTTTATGAATATGACAGAAAAAATGACAAAGACTAAATATGAGCTTATTAATGAGATAGTACAATATACAATTACCAAATCAAACTTAAATAGAGATCTGGGTTCTTTTTTTAAATTATTAGATCAACTATATATGAATAAGGATTCATACCCGGAATCCTTGTTTTCATTTCCAGGCCCTTTCATCAGAGCTATCGTTCATTTCTTTGATGAATGGGCATTGCATCAGTCCAGAATAAAGAGATACACTTCAATTTCGAATACTGTTAAGAGTAGGGAAAATTACTTTCCTCGAAATGCAACCGTTGAAGTCATTCATCCCCCAACGTCTCTTGAGGGTTTAGGTACTGGAGCATATGATTATTTCCTCATAGTAGGAAGACTGGATGGAGCAAAAAGAGTTGACTTAGTTATTAATGCCATGAAAATGGTTAAAGATTCGAAAGCTAGACTATTAATTGCTGGCTCAGGACCAGAAGAGTTTAGATTAAAGAAGATTGCAGGTAACGATCCGAGGATTGAATTTTTGGGTTACATTAACAATGAGAAGTTAGTCGCTTTATATAAGCAAGCATTGGCTGTAGTATATGTTCCGTATGATGAGGATTATGGATTAGCAACTATAGAAGCCATGCAGTGTAAAAAGCCAGTGATAACATGCAGAGATTCTGGTGGTACAACAGAATTCGTAAAACATGGTATTACAGGATTAGTAGCTGAAAATAATTCAAAAAGTTTGTCAGATCAATTGGAGAAACTCATTAATAATATACCGCTCGCTATGGAACTAGGGGAAAATGCTTACAGTGTGGTAAAAGAAATAACTTGGTCAAATACAATAACACGACTACTTAAGACTGAAAAATCAGTTGAATCTACTATTATACCTCCAAAGCAGAAACAAAAAGTAGTGATTCTCTCTACCTACCCGGTGTACCCAAAGCAGCATGGCGGACAGTTAAGAGCTTACCATTTATATTCTAACTTAAAAGATGAATATGATGTATGTATTGTTAGTTTTAACGATAATGGACAATATTATAAAGTGGATCAAGATGGATTTATGGAAATTAGTATTCCAAAAACTCAAAAACATCAAGATAAGGAATGGGAAATTGAACGTAATGTGGGTATTCCTATTACTGATATAGCTATGGAAAATCTATCATATTATACTCCTGAGTACCATGAGATCGCTAGTAAGTATTTAGAAAATAGTGATATCCTAATTGCTTCACAGCCGTATCTTTTTCATCTCATTGAACCTTATAAGAATACTAAAAAAGTAATATATGATGCTCAAAATGTTGAATATGAACTTAAAAAATCCATGTTGCCAGATGGGAAAATGAAAAACAATCTTCTGAAGAATCTATATGAGCTTGAACAAAGAGCAGTTTGCCATAGCGATTACGTACTGGCCTGTTCTAAAGAGGACATAACTAAATTTAAAGAGATATATACCGGGTTTAATGATGATAAATTTTTGCTAGTACCTAATGGTGTTGACCTTACCAGTAATAAATATACTAGTCCTCAAGAGAAAAAGATACAGAAAGAGAAGATGGGGTTAGTCGATGAAAAAATAATAGTGTTTATTGGTAGCTGGCATAAACCAAACCTGGAAGCAGTTGAGTATATATTGGAGATTGCCCCGATTTTGCCATCATACCATTTTGTTATTATGGGGGGACAATGCGAAGCTTTTAAGGGGATAACTCCTCCTTCAAATGTAGCATTTACTGGTATAGTTAGCGAGGAAATGAAAAGCTTGATTTACTCTGTAGCTGATATAGCAATAAATCCGATGGTTAATGGCTCTGGGACTAATTTGAAGATTGCTGAGTATATGGCTAATGGTGTCCCTGTTATTTCAACAGAGGTGGGAGCTAGAGGATATGGTTTTGACGAGAATACTTTAGTAATCACAGAACTGAGTGGTTTTATTAGTATGATAAAGGAATTGATTGAAAATGAAGAAAAAAAACAAAACTATTCAAAAAAAGCTTATCAATATATCAGAGTCAACTATTCCTGGAACGAAATATCGAAGATGATAAGAGATGTTTTGTAATAAAACTTTACAGATAATTTACTGAAATTCTCCAAAAAACATTATTCTAAACTGGGAAATGTGAAAGTTTGAGCAAAAAGAAGTAGCTTGAGTTTCTGTTGTAGAAATGATCCTAATTTCAATGTTTTATGTACATCATTTCTTGAATTGCTTATGTATTTATCAATTCTCAAAGACTTACTAACTTGATTTTTCACGGTCTTCGCAAAGATATACTGATAAGCTCCAATCCAGAGATTTTACTGTCGTGGTGTGAATCTAATTTGGATGTGTTGACCAGAAGATTGTTCAGAGAGTCGAAATTAGTCTGAAGAATTAGAAGTTTTGTTTTAAAGGACGGCAGTGGAAAAATTATATAGCTTTGTTTTTGTGAGACTACGTTATTCGTTAAATATGGAAAATGATACGGGAGGTGAGAACTCTTCAATGAAAGGTATAATCTTAGCTGGAGGTACTGGTTCACGTCTTTATCCATTAACCAAAGTAACTAATAAGCATTTACTTCCTGTGGGCAAGTATCCTATGATATTTCACGCAATCCATAGACTCAAACAGGCTGGAATACAGAATATCCTGGTAGTAACAGGAAAAGAACATATGGGTGATGTGGTTAACCTTCTCGGTAGTGGTACCTCTTTAGATGTGTCCTTCACTTATAAAGTTCAGGAAGAAGCTGGGGGTATAGCACAGGCACTTGGTTTAGCTGAGCAATTTGTGGGCCAAGATCAAAGTGTTGTATTACTTGGTGACAATGTATTTGAGGAGGATATTACTGAATATATTGAGAAGTTCAAGCTCCAAGGAAATGGAGCAAAAATCCTTATTCATAAAGTACCTGATCCCCAAAGGTTCGGTGTGGCTGAATTAGAGGGAGATAAGATCATTTCAATTGAAGAAAAGCCAGTTAAGCCCAAAAGTGAATATGCTGTAACTGGCATATACATGTTCGATAGCGATGTTTTTCATATTATTAAAAAACTTATTCCCTCAAACCGTGGAGAACTTGAAATAACCGATGTTAACAATGCATATATTAAAAGAAACGAACTAACATTTGATGTTTTAGGCGGATGGTGGACTGATGCAGGGACGCACTCTTCTTTAGCCAGAGCGAATGAATTGGCTAAAGATATTTTGCTCGAGGAAGAGTTTAGTAAGATGGAGTTTTAGATAAGAGGAGGATCCAGAGATGAATGTTACTCCTTTAAATTTACAAGGTGTATGCCTAATTGAACCGGTCGTCCACGCAGACAGCCGGGGTTTTTTTATGGAGAGTTACAATCGGGAGAAGCTATCTAAGTTGGGAATCACTCAAAATTTTTTTCAAGATAATCATTCATTGTCTACTGAGGTTGGAGTACTGCGTGGATTGCATTACCAAATGAACCCTAGAGCTCAAACTAAATTAGTCCGTGTAATTTCTGGGGCTATATACGATGTGATTATAGATATTCGTAGGAACTCTCCAACCTTTGGTCAATGGGAAGGATTAATCTTGAGTGAGTATAATCATCGCCAACTACTGGTCCCCAAAGGATTCGCTCATGGCTTTTGTACTTTGGTACCAAACACCCAAGTCATGTACAAAGTGGACGAATACTATTCCCCAGAGAACGACCGTGGCATATTATGGAGTGACCCGGCTCTTGGAATTGACTGGCCTACATCTAGTCCGATTTTGTCAGATAAGGACCAAAGGCATCCTTTACTTCAAGATGCGGAGATTAATTTCAATTTCGAAGTGAAGTAATTAGGAGGTTCCAACACTATGAAACTGCTCGTTACCGGCGGGGCCGGTTTTATTGGAAGTAATTTTGTAATGTATATGCTGGAGCAGCATCCTGATTATAAAATTATCAATGTGGATGCGTTGACGTATGCAGGCAACTTGGAAAACTTAAAGTCACTTGAAAGCAACACAAACCATACTTTTGTCAAAGCAGACATTACAGATGCTGCTGAGATGGATCGCCTAGTCAGTCAAGGGGTGGACATTGTCGTTAACTTTGCGGCCGAATCTCATGTGGATCGCAGCATTTTGGAGCCGGATGTGTTTGTAAGAACCAATGTGAATGGTACCCAGGTATTGCTTGAAGCGGCTAAAAAACACAATGTCACCAAGTTCGTTCAGGTATCGACGGATGAGGTATATGGTTCGCTGGGTCCAACAGGCCTGTTTACGGAAGAGACACCATTGCAACCCAACAGCCCATATTCGGCGTCCAAAGCAGGTGGGGATTTGCTAGTGCGTGCGTATCATGAGACCTTTGGTCTTCCAGTAAATATCACCCGTTGTTCCAACAATTACGGCCCTTATCAGTTTCCGGAGAAACTGATCCCACTCATGATCTCCCGTGCCCTTGCTGATGAAGCATTGCCTGTTTACGGAGATGGATTGAACATCCGGGACTGGCTTTATGTTGAAGACCATTGCAGTGCTATCGACCTGGTGATCCATCAAGGACGTAACGGTGAGGTCTACAACATCGGTGGCAATAATGAGCGAACTAACGTGCACATCGTGAAAACCATTCTGGAGCAACTCGCCAAGCCAGAATCTCTAATCAAATATGTTCAGGACCGTCCAGGACACGACCGCAGATACGGCATTGATCCGACGAAGACAATGTCCGAACTGGGCTGGAAGCCAAAGCACTCGTTTGAAACCGGAATTAAGGAGACTATTCAATGGTACCTGGGCAACAAAGAATGGTGGACCCGTATTCAGTCCGGCGTGTATCAACAGTATTATGCCAAGCAATATGGCTCTCGTTTGGGAGACGTGAAGTAATGAAGGTTTTGGTTACAGGAGCAAACGGACAACTGGGACGGGATGTCGCTCTTCTTTTGGAGAAGGAGGGACATTCTTTTCTAGCTTGTGATCGGGATCGGATGGATATTACCAATCAGGCACAGTGTAACGAAGTCATCTCCTCCTATCATCCTGAAGCGGTCATTCATTGTGCAGCTTATACTGCCGTAGATGCAGCGGAAACAGATATCGATGGTGCATATAAGGTGAATACTGTAGGAACACGCAATGTTGCTGTAGCGGCAGAAAGAGCAGGAGCTAAATTAATTTATATTAGTACGGACTATGTATTTGATGGCAACTCGTCATCTCCCTATCAGGAATATGATAACACGAATCCGCAAAGTGTGTATGGCAAGTCCAAACGGGCGGGAGAATTAATAGTACAGTCGTTGTCCTCCAAATGGTTTGTTGTGCGTACTTCTTGGGTTTATGGACTGTACGGGAATAATTTTGTCAAAACGATGCTGAAATTGGGTCAGGAAAAACCAAAGCTACAGGTAGTACATGACCAAAAAGGGTCACCTACGTTTACCGTTGATTTGGCAGGATTTATCCTAGAGCTTATGCAAACAGAAATGTATGGGGTATATCATGCCTCCAACAGTGGCACTTGTACATGGTATGAATTCACAGAAGCGATCTTTGCGGAAGCTCAAAATGTTGAAGGGTTTACCATCCAAGCACAATTGGAGCCTTGTACGACAGAGCAGTTCCCCAGACCAGCTCCCAGGCCGCGTAATTCGGTAATGGACCATCTATCCATTCGAACGAATGGTTTGGCGGATATTCGCCCATGGCGGGAGGGCCTGCGTGAATTTATTAGTTTATTGTCGTCGAAATAGGAACGGCCATAGTAGCACTATGTAACTCTCGCTCTTACTTTTGGGCGGGAGTTTTCGTATATAATGAAGAAAAGTCAGAACATGAGGTGACACGTGAATAAGCCTAAAGTATGTATTATGCTTTCTACATATAACGGAGTAAAGTACATTGATGAGCAGATGGAAAGCCTTCTGGCACAACTTGAAGTTGACGTCCAGATTAATATCAGGGATGATGGCTCATCTGATGGAACTGTGCAAAAATTAAACGAATATGCTAAGTCTCATCCGGACCAAATCCGAGTTGTTAAAGGTGAAAATTTGGGCGTGGTCGGGAGTTTTTTTGAACTGATGTGCCAAACTGAGCCTGTGTATGATTATTACGCATTTTGTGATCAGGATGATGTGTGGAAGCCGGAGAAACTTAGTAGGGCAGTAACTAAACTACAATTGGGGCACTCGAATGTACCTCTTATGTATTGTTCTTCGACACAGATGGTAGATCAGGATCTGAACAATCTGAATGTGTGGCCAACCCTCCCTCCTAAGCCGTTAAGCATGTATAATGCCATGATCGAAAACTGCTGCGTGGGTTGCACTGTAGTTCTAAATCCAATCACGTTTGAACAAATAAGAGGGAGTATTCCTAGCGATTTGAAGCAGGTTATTATGCATGATCGATGGATTTATCTGTATGTTAGTGCGTTTGGAGAAGTGATTTTTGATAAAGAGCCAATGATTTTGTACCGACAACACCAAGGGAACGTTCTTGGCGGGGGCAGCGAAGGTTGGCTCATGAAATGGAAAAATAGATTGAAGCGTTTCTTCAGTGAAGGAAGTTTTAGTCTTAGTAAACAAGCATCTTTATTTCTTGTAACTTACGGAGAATATTTATCTGCTCAGCAAAAAAACGATATACAGGGGTTTTTAAGCCACCTGGACAGCTCTTGGGTTAAACGTATCAGATATGCGTTCAAAATGCCTTTTTACCGTCAAGCATCTCTTGATAACCTGGTTCTTAAGCTCATATACGTCTTGAAGAAGGTATAACTTTATAGATTGGTTTTGCTTTCCACCCCATTGTCCATAATATGCTATACTTTCAATAGATAAACACAGCATTACAAAGTCAGGAGTTTTACAAAATGGTCGAAACAGCAGATGTCCCCTTAAGAGGGGGATCGAAAAATAATAACAACTATGGTCCTGATGTCAGCATCATCATTGTAAACTACAATACACGCCAGCTGACAATGGACTGTCTCGCATCAGTGTATAAATCTCTCACTTCCTTTCAATATGAAATAATTGTTGTTGACAATGCGTCGCATGATGGATCTGTGGAAGCGATCCGAGGGGGATATCCAGATGTTCGATTAATTGCTAACAGAGATAATACAGGTTTTGCTGTTGCAAATAACCAAGGTATGGACATTGCCAAGGGTCGTTACATTTTATTGCTCAATTCAGACACGGTCGTGCAGACGGATATACTGGAAGTCATGATCGGATTCATGGACCGCCATCCAGAGATGGGGGCATCCGGCTGCAAGGTCATCCTTCCTGATGGTTCTTTGGATAAAGCGTGCAAGCGGGGATTCCCCACACCATCGGCATCATTTTATTATGCGTTTGGCATCTCGCAGATGTTCCCTGATCGTCCGAAGTTTAATCAGTACCAGCTCGGACATCTCAGCCCGGATGATGAGTATCCGGTAGATTGTCTTGTCGGAGCATTCATGCTGGTGCGCCGGGAGACCATCGACCAAGTAGGAGGGTTAGATGAGACCTTCTTTATGTACGGTGAAGATATTGACTGGTGTTACCGCATCAAAGAAGCGGGCTGGGGTATTTATTATTATCCGCGTACATATATTGTGCATTACAAGGGTGCAAGTGCGCGGCGTAAACCTATGAAAATTATTTATGAGTTTCATAGGGCAATGTGGGTTTTCCACCGTAAACATTATGCCAAACGGTATGGCATTTTTACCAATACAGCCGTATGGCTAGGCATTGCACTGAAATTCTCATTGTCTCTGATCAGCAACAAACTATTTCGGTCGGGTCCACAAAAAAAATCAGCATCCGGCCACAAGGCAGCAGTTCATGAGACATCTTCCGAGGTGAAAACATGATTCGTCGTAATCAGCAATTTTTGACTCAACTGTACATTGCGGCTGACTTCATGGTGATACAGTTTTCCTTTTTAGTGGCTTGGTGGATGAAGTTTGAAAGTGAACTGCTAATCAACCATGGTTCGTTGCCAATTGAGAAGTACTTTGCATGGAGCTTAGTATACGGGGGACTTTCCGTCATTGCGGGTGTGATGTCTTCCCTTTATATGCCAAAGCGGAAGAAACGTTTTGTAGATGAATTCATGAAACTGATTCAGGTCCATGGGATCGCCTTCTTTATGCTGATGAGCTTAATGTTTTTCTTCAAGGAAGTCGATATCTCTCGTGCTTATCTGGCCATGTACATGATCGGCAATGTTGTCTTCACCCTAATCTACCGTTATATAGTCAAACTTCAACTTAGAAGACTCCGCAAAAAGGGCTTCAACCGTCAATTTGTATTGATCCTTGGAGCAGGTTCTTTAGGCAAACGGTTCTATAATAACCTCCGAAGTTATCCTGACCTCGGGTACGAGGTATATGGTTTCCTTGACGATCATCGTCATTGGGATGATGAGGAGCAACAGCAATACAGGCCGATTATGGGACACATTGATCAGTTGGAAGAAATCCTGTTCACTCATATGATTGACGAAGTCATTCTTGCGCTTCCTTTGGATGCCCATGACAAGTATCCACACATCATTGAGGTTTGTGAAAAAGCCGGCGTACGGACGCTGATTATTCCAGACTTCTTCGATTATCTTCCGGCCCGTCCGCATTTCGATAACTTTGCTGGCATGCCGATGATTAACGTGCGTGATATCCCGCTGGATATGGCCGTAAACCGATTAATGAAGCGTGCGTTTGACATACTGTTCTCTCTCGTCGCTATCATCCTGACCTCCCCAGTAATGGTCATCGTGGCACTGGGCGTACGATTGACGTCACCTGGACCGGTCATCTTCAAACAAGAACGTGTGGGGCTCAACCGACGCAACTTCATGATGTTTAAATTCCGCTCCATGAAAGTCATTCCTGAAGGTGTAGTTGACACGGGTTGGTCCACGAAGGATGATCCGCGTCGAACGGCATTCGGTACATTTATAAGACGCACTAGCCTGGATGAGTTGCCTCAATTCTTCAACGTGCTTCTGGGTCATATGAGTGTGGTTGGCCCAAGGCCGGAACGTCCGTACTACGTGAATCAATTCCGGGATGAAATTCCGAAGTATATGATTAAGCATCACGTCCGCCCAGGAATTACGGGATTGGCGCAGAGTAAAGGGTTAAGAGGAGATACCTCCATCGAGGATCGGATTGAACAGGACATCTTTTATATTGAAAACTGGTCTTTATTATTCGATATCAAAATCATATGGGAAACCATTCGAAACGGTCTCAAGAATGCGTATTAGATTCAACAAATTAATCAATCATACCACCATTTAACAGCTGCCTCCGGGCAGCTTTTTTGTTTTACCCCTCATCATTTCGGGTAGTTAGCTATCAAAAAGGAAATCCCGCACATACGCTGTCATATCTAATAGCTATACACTTCCTACCTCCAATATCACTCCTAAAGGATGTGAACATCATATGAAACGAATCGCTGCCGTCATTACACTACTGATTGTTACCGTGGGGACCCTGTTTTTTGCCTATGAGAGTCAAAGTGAGGAACAGCGCGATGGATTTACAGCCTACCGACTGATTGCTCACGCTATGGGCAGTATCCGTGATCAGCCTTATACCAACGCTTATGAGGCGATGATCGCCAATTATGAGAAAGGCACAAGAGTGTTTGAGATCGACTTCATGCTCACCTCGGATCGTGTAGCCGTAGCCAGACATGAATGGACTGCCAATATGAGCAAACTGCTGGGACAGGAAGAGGAGCTTCCTGAAGACAAACAGGCTGGGGCACTTACGCACGATGAATTTATGAACACCCCAATTTTGGGCATCTACCAACCCATGGACGCTGATGGCATCATTAATGTGCTGTCGCAATACCCCGATATGTATATCGTAACGGATACGAAGGAGCAGAAAGATGAGGATATTCAGCAGGTGCTATCTTCTCTCGTCAACGCTGCCAAAAAGAAAGACCCATCTGTACTGAGTCGCATCGTCGTGCAGATTTATAATGAGCCCATGCTGGAAACCGTGAAAGAAATCTATGCGTTTCCGTCCATTATCTATACCCTCTATGCAACGCAGGATACTGAAGCACAGGTCGTTGATTTTGTGGAGAACAATGACATTGATGCCGTGACCATGCCGGAATATAAAGTGAATCAGAATTTTGTCGCCAAGCTGAAGAAGGCGGGCGCTGTTACTTACGTGCATACAATTAATGACACTGACCAGGTGGCGAACTATGAAAAGTGGGGCGTATACGGCGTCTATTCAGATGTATTGACGGAAGAAGAGCTGGATCAGATGAATACTCGTTTTGCCTGGAAGCCTTAACATTTGTATGTAGCAAATCAACACTTACACTGCATTTCCTATGCATTCCACGTAGCCGTCTAAGTAATAATCATGATACAAAGTACAACCCAAGCCTAACCTAAACCTAAGCCGTCTCATTTCAATCACCTTAGAAATGTAGCCCTTCATTATTACTCCAACATTTTTGATCAATAGCGAGATAACATCTATCCCTTTAAATTACAGACTGATTCCTGCACTTTACAGGGAAAAGTCTGTGATTTTTTGTTCCCCTTTTTATGCGAACATTGACACTCACTGCCTGCTGACTTAGACTTAGTTTACAAGCTTTTTAGGATGCAGAAGAACCTCTGGAGGAATGTTCGTTGATAGACATGATTAAGCAGTGGAGACACGTATTTAAGCTCGACCCGGACCGGGAAATCACGGATGAAGCACTCGATCTGGTATGTATGTCAGGGACCGATGCTATTATCGTTGGAGGGTCTTCGGGAATCACCTATGATAACACGGTAGACCTGATGTCCCGCGTGCGTCGCTACGAGCTGCCCTGTGTGCTGGAAGTATCCGATCTGGAGGCGGTTGTCCCTGGTTTTGACGGATATCTGATCCCGATGGTGCTGAATGCCACGGATAGCAAATGGATGATTGGGCACCACCAACAGGCCATCGAACGTTTTGGTTACCTCATACCGTGGGATCTGCTAATTGCCGAGGGGTATATCGTGCTGAATGCTGACTCCACCGTAGCGCGTTTGACTGGAGCAGATACAGAGCTGACAACTGGTGCGGCGGTGGCCTATGCCCAAGCTGCAGAGCGGCTGCTCAATCTTCCTATTGTATATATGGAGTACAGCGGAACGTTTGGCGATATGGAGCTGGTTGGCGAGACACATAGACAACTGGATCGCGCACACCTCGTTTATGGCGGGGGAATCGACAATTCCGAGAAAGCAGCACAAGCTTCCAAAGTTGCAGACACCGTCGTCGTGGGTAACATTGTGTACAGCGATTTGAAGAAGGCACTTGAGACGGTACAAGCTGTAAAAGGAACCGTTTAATCGGTTTAGTTTACCATTCCCCCAATTTCCCCTTACGATCTGTTAAAATAGAACTTTGCCCTACTAATATAAAATTTATATTAAGCACAATTACGTTTACACGCAAAGCGTAGAGGACAGAAGTAAGCTGGAGAAGCGGAGCGCTCGCCTTTATTCCCGTATTTTCACCTTATAAAATTGATTCAAAAAAATTCGGGAATAACAGCGATCGGAAGCTTTTTCTGTCCTCGGAGTCACAAGTGTAACCTTCTGATTTTGTTTAATTGATCAACCAACGAAAGGAGCATGCATGCATGCAACCTGTAAATATACATGATGCCGTGGCACGGCTTAACACCCCTCAGCGGCAAGCCGTCGAGGCAACTGATGGACCGTTACTGATTATGGCCGGAGCGGGCAGTGGTAAGACCCGGGTGCTGACACACCGGATTGCTTACCTTATCGCAACACGCAAGACACCTCCATGGGGCATTTTGGCGATTACGTTTACGAACAAAGCCGCTCGTGAGATGCAGGACCGGGTATCCCAGCTCGTTGGTGGCTCCCAAGGCCGCGACATTTGGGTATCCACGTTCCACTCCATGTGCGTGCGCATCCTGCGACGTGACATTGAACGCATTGGTTTTACTTCGAACTTCAGTATCTTGGACTCATCCGACCAGTTATCCGTTATTCGCAGCTGTATGAAAGACCAGAATATTGACACCAAAAAATTTGAACCAAAAGCTGTTCAGGCCATGATGAGTACCGCGAAAAATGAACTGATCGGTCCTGACCAGTATGAGAAGCAGGCTGGCGACTATTTTGAAGGCATTGTGGCGAAGGTATATAAAATGTACCAGAAACGTCTGAGAGCCAACAATTCGCTCGACTTCGACGATCTCATTATGGCAACCATTCAACTGTTCAAAGAAGTGCCGGAAGTCCTCGATTTTTACCAAAAGAAATTCCAGTACATCCACGTCGATGAGTATCAGGATACGAACCGTGCGCAGTATATGCTGTGCCGCATGCTGGCTGACAGTCATCACCGGATCTGCGTCGTTGGGGATAGTGACCAGTCGATCTATCGCTGGCGTGGTGCGGATATCAGCAACATCCTGAACTTTGAGAAAGACTATCCAGAGGCACAGACCATTATGCTGGAGCAGAATTACCGTTCAACTTCAACCATCTTGAATGCAGCGAATGAGGTCATTGGCCTGAACTCTGGACGTAAGCCGAAGAAGCTGTGGACAGACAAGGAAGGCGGCTCGAAGATCAAGGTATACCGCGCGGACTCCGAGCATGATGAGGGGTATTTTGTTACCTCTGAGATTAGTAAAAATGTGAAGAACGGCAAATCCTATCAAAACCATGCGATTTTGTACCGTACGAACGCCCAGTCCCGGGTTATAGAGGAAATTCTGATCAAGTCCGATATTCCATATCAGATTGTCGGCGGCATCAAGTTCTATGATCGTAAAGAGATCAAGGACATTCTGGCGTATCTGCGCCTGCTGTCTAACCCTGACGACGATATCAGCCTCACTCGAATCATTAATGTGCCTAAACGCAGCATCGGTGATACAACCGTGGCGAAGTTGGCAGCTGCAGCAGGAGAGCGGGGGATTTCCATATTCCGTGTGCTTCAGGTGGTGGACGATCTCGGCTTTGCGGGCCGCACGCGGAACGCGCTGGTGGAGTTCTACGACATGATCGCTGCACTGCATCAGATGGTAGAGTACCTGTCTGTAACCGAACTGACCGAGAAGATTCTGGAGATGAGTCAATATCGGCTTGAGATGCAGAACGAAAATACACTCGAATCCCGTGCGCGTCTGGAAAACATTGAAGAGTTCCTTTCGGTGACCATGGAATTTGAGAAAAATAATGAAGACAAAACGCTCGTCTCGTTCCTCACCGATCTGGCACTCATTGCAGATATCGACAGCATGAACGATGATGAAGAGGATCAGAGCGACGCGGTTACCCTGATGACCATGCACAGTGCCAAAGGTCTGGAATTCCCTGTCGTATTCATCGTGGGTATGGAGGAAGGCGTCTTCCCGCACAGCCGGGCCTTTATGGATAATGAGGAGCTGGAGGAAGAACGCAGACTTGCTTATGTAGGGATTACGCGTGCAGAAGAACAGCTCTTCCTGTCTTGTGCCCAGATGCGTACTTTGTTTGGACGTACAACGGCGAACCCGCCTTCTCGCTTCCTGGATGAGATTCCGGATGAGCTAAAAGAAGATACTTCCATTGCCCGTGACCGTTACCGTCGTGGTGCCAATGCAGGAGGATCCTATGGTGGACGTGGACTGGGCTCCAGTGGCGGAAGCAACTTTGGTGGTGGAAGTGCGGCCAAGCTCTTTGAACAGCAGAGCAGAGGTGGGTCCTCGGCTACTTCGTCCACGCCAACTTCTCGTGTGACCACAAGTACTTCGCGTCCAACATATGCTACGCCTTCATCTGCCTCCAAGCCTGCAGCTTCTAATAGTGAAGCAGGCTTCAAAGCAGGAGATAAAGTGCAGCATGGCAAATGGGGTACAGGTACCATTGTTGCGGTAAAAGGGACCGGCAATGACACAGAACTGCAAATTGCCTTCCCGGCTCCGGTCGGTGTGAAACGCCTGCTCGCCGGTTTTGCTCCTATAACCAAAGTAGAATAGATTAAGAATGAAACTTCAATATTGCATAATAACGAAGAGGGCAGAAATAACTTGAAGAAGTGAAACGTTCGCCTTTATCCCCGGGTTTCCACCTTTAAAAGTAATTGAAGAAATCCGGGGATAACAGCGATCGGAAAGTTGTTCTGTCAGCTTAGTTCAAGTGCAATTTGAGTGTTCGTTCTACATAGATTAAATAAACGGAGGGATGGCCCTGTATGGACCCGATGCACCGGATGGAGCAACTCGTTACCGAGCTGAACCAGCATAATTATCAGTACTACACGATGGATCAGCCGCAGATCAGTGACAAGGAATATGATCTCCTGTATGACGAACTGGTTTCCCTGGAACAGGAGAGCGGGATGGTTTTGCCTGATTCTCCAACACAGCGTGTCGGTGGCGAACTGCTGAAGGGGTTTACCCCGCATCGCCATTTGTCTCCGTTGTGGAGCTTGGACAAAGCCCAAAACATCGAACAGCTGCGGAGCTGGAATACTCGTGTACTGAAGCTCGTGAATGACTACAACAGCAAAAATCCAGGCAACCCTTTACCGGAACCCGGCTACGTTATTGAGTTGAAGTTTGATGGGCTCACCCTGAACCTGACATACACCAATGGTGAATTGGTACAGGCTTCTACACGCGGGAACGGAACGGTTGGCGAAGGGATTCTGGCTCAGGTTAGAACAATCAAATCAGTCCCGCTCCGAATTCCGTATACTGACGGTACGATCGAAGTACAAGGCGAAGGCATCATGAATCTGTCCGTCCTGAACCGGTACAATGAAACAGCAGCAGAGCCGCTCAAAAACGCCCGTAACGCAGCTGCCGGAGCACTGCGCAACCTGAATCCGAAGACGACGGCCGAGCGCAGGCTCAATGCCTATTTCTACAATGTAGGGTACTCGGATGACATTGGATTTGCCAATCATCAAGAGATGATGGATTTTCTGCGTGAGAACCGTTTCAAAGTTAACCCGTCGATTACGTACTTCCATGAATTTGATGATGTGATGGAACAGCTTGCCGCCATTCAGGAGAATCGGGGACAGCTGGACTACCTGATTGATGGGGCCGTTATCAAAATCACCGACATGCGCACACGTGAAGTGCTGGGTTATACGGACAAGTTCCCACGCTGGGCTGTAGCCTATAAGTTCGAAGCAGAAGAGACCACAACGGTACTCAAATCCGTTGATTGGAATGTGGGCCGTACCGGTAAAGTAACTCCGCTGGCACGTGTAGAACCGGTCGAACTGGCGGGAGTAACGGTTTCAAACTGTACATTGAACAATGTGGGCGATATTGAGCGTAAAAATCTGAAGTTTGCCTTGGGCACGCGTGTCTTTATCCGCCGCTCCAATGACGTCATCCCTGAAATCCTGGGCAAAGTGACGGAAGAGAGCGATGGCGAGGAGATCGTATATCCTGAGCAGTGTCCGGCTTGCGGATTCCCACTGGAGCAGCGCGGAGCGCATCTGTTCTGTAATAACAAATTGGCATGTAAACCGCAGACCGTTGCTCGAATTTCTCATTTTGCTTCCCGTGATGCCATGGATATTGAGACATTCAGTGAGAAGACAGCGATTCAGCTGTATGATGAGCTCAGTGTGCGTGAGCCGGCTGATCTGTATACATTGCAATTTGATGATCTGGTGAAGCTGGAGCGGTTTGGTGAAAAGAAAGCGAGCAACCTTCTCACTGCACTGGAGCATAGTAAGGATCGTGACCTTGCATCGTTCCTGTACGCGCTGGGCATTCCGAATACAGGTAAATCAACGACACGTATGCTGGCCGACCATTATCGTGATCTGCATGCTATTATGAATGCAACTGTGGAGGAACTAGTTGAACTTCCAGACGTAGGCAGTATTGTAGCAGAGAGTATTGTCACGTTCTTCGCAGATCCGTTTACCCAGGCTGCGATTGAAAAGATGCTGGACTTG
This sequence comes from Paenibacillus sp. FSL K6-2862, assembly GCF_038005125.1. NCBI lineage: Bacteria > Bacillati > Bacillota > Bacilli > Caryophanales > Paenibacillaceae > Paenibacillus > Paenibacillus sp. FSL K6-2862. The sequence goes on along the minus strand of NZ_JBBOSN010000001.1, from coordinate 5,874,166 downwards.
GGCGTGAAAGCACAGGCACCTGAGTCACCAGCAGTGATAGTCGAAGACTCCTTCTTTAGTGGTAAAACGGTCGTGCTGACCGGAACACTGCATCAACTGACACGTGACGAGGCAACGCAAAGACTGGAAGCGCTCGGAGCGAAAGTCACAGGCAGTGTCTCGAAAAAGACTGATCTTGTCATTGCCGGAGAGAAGGCGGGCAGCAAGTTGGCCAAAGCGCATGATCTGGGCATCCCAACCATTGAGGATGAGGATGAACTCGTTCGTCTTTTGAATCAGCAGGGCTAACCTATAAGCTAGGAAATGAAGAAACCCCCGATTAGCCACATTAGGTGGATCGGGGGTTTTTGCTATGCATCTGTAGGATGTTTTTCAATTCATAGACTCTACATAGTTGGAGGTGAAACGTTAGGAACTGATATTGGGAATGCGCTGAGCTGCGCCTGTAAGCCATGCATCCTTATCATAACCTCGTTCTTCCCAGTAACCGATATGTTCGCTGTCGATGAGTTCAATGCGATTCAACCATTTTACCGACTTATAGGCATACATCTGGGGAATGACAAGTCGTACCGGACCCCCGAGATCTGCCGGGATGGGTTTGCCATCATGCATGACAGCGACCATGATATCCTCCATCTGTGCTTGATCCAGCGTAATGGCATCCGTGTATACCCCATCTCCAGAGTAAAACTTGACACTGTGTGCACCGGGCTTAACTCCGGCTTGGGTTAGTAGATGTTTAAGGGGAATGCCTTCCCAGGTATTTTTGTATACGGACCAACCAGTTACACAATGGAAATCACTAACCTGTACAGTACGAGCAAGCTTAACGAATTGTTCCCAATTCCAGACCTGTGCCCGTTCGACAAGCCCATCAATCCGGAAGGACCAATTCTCATTTGAAAAGGAAGGGATAGGCGTAACCGTGTATACTCGGAAATGACCTTCAGCTCCTCCTCCAATGGGAGGGGAAGAGGCAGCCGCAGGTTGCGGCAACGGACTCATCCGATTGGGGTCATTCTCCAGCATACTGTCGATGCTGTTATCGATACTGAGATTACGTCCAACCCAGGAGACAAAGGTAGGGCCAAGGGTAACGGCTAACCCCACACCTACAGCAGACCGAATAAACGCACGCCGTGTATACACGGGTTCGGGTTTCTGGGGTTGGTCGGGCGATTTTGTTGCAGCAGTACGATCCGAACTAGGAGCTGAAATTGCAGCAGCAGTATTTTCTCCAGATGTACCCAATGAATCCGCAGTGCCATGGATGTCTTTCGTCGATGTGGTGGCAATCACCGTGCGGCGTGTCGAATCTTTCAACCATTTGGTACGGGTAATGGAGTGGTAGATAATATAGGGCAGACCCAACCAAGTTAACAAATCATGAGTTAGTAACGCTGCATTGGACCACTTTGGTCCTGCGAGTTTAAATTGCCACAACACAATGCCTGAGATTAACCAGCCAACCAGCAGAACAAGCACGATGATTGTATTCACTTTTTGCCAAGGCCTGTTCCGGAGCTGTTTCCAGTGTTTACTCGCCAGGATCAAGTAATAAACAACAGGGGCTAGCATAGCCAACCCGACAATTATATGCAGCCATTTTAGCCATACGCGCCCAATCCCGAGTAGTTCACGCCAGAAGCCACCGACTAGCATAAGTCCCGTTACGGCGAGGATCACTACAATCCAGGCATTCCAGAAGTGGAGAGACACGAGTTTCTTGCCGTACCCTTTGCGAAGTTTTTTTAGCCACTGTTCCAAGAGTGATCACCTCAAATAAAGTTATAAGCAGTAAATCTTCCTTATGTAGTAAGCGGTGAAAATAAAGAACGTATTAAATGATGCTATGTCATTGTTTTCTCTTTATTGTATATACCTCATTATAGAAGCTTTGGATCACTCACATCAAACCGTTACATTAGAGCATGATTTTAAAGTGAAGTTAGACTTATTGGAATTGAGAAGATCGACTTAGGACTGCTCGTATATCATTTAATGATCTTTTTAAAAAAAAGATTAAAAATGCTTGCTATCTAAATTCAGACATGATATATTATTTCTTGTCGCTTCAAACGAGTGATTGTCGAAAGAGTTTGAATGATGACGAAAAAGAGTGTTGACAGTTAGTTGGTTAACATGATAAAATAAATATCCTGTCCGGTTGACATCGATCAACAAAAACGGACAACAAGTTCCTTGAAAACTGAACAAATGGAAAGTAACTTATGATTTACAATGAATCGTCAGATTCAAAATGAGCTAATCGCTCTTTTCAATACTTTATTGGAGAGTTTGATCCTGGCTCAGGACGAACGCTGGCGGCATGCCTAATACATGCAAGTCGAGCGGACTTGATGAGAAGCTTGCTTCTCTGATGGTTAGCGGCGGACGGGTGAGTAACACGTAGGCAACCTGCCCTCAAGCTTGGGACAACTACCGGAAACGGTAGCTAATACCGAATACTTGCTTCCTTCGCCTGAAGGGAGCTGGAAAGACGGAGCAATCTGTCACTTGAGGATGGGCCTGCGGCGCATTAGCTAGTTGGTGAGGTAACGGCTCACCAAGGCGACGATGCGTAGCCGACCTGAGAGGGTGATCGGCCACACTGGGACTGAGACACGGCCCAGACTCCTACGGGAGGCAGCAGTAGGGAATCTTCCGCAATGGGCGAAAGCCTGACGGAGCAATGCCGCGTGAGTGATGAAGGTTTTCGGATCGTAAAGCTCTGTTGCCAGGGAAGAACGTCCTTGAGAGTAACTGCTCAAGGAGTGACGGTACCTGAGAAGAAAGCCCCGGCTAACTACGTGCCAGCAGCCGCGGTAATACGTAGGGGGCAAGCGTTGTCCGGAATTATTGGGCGTAAAGCGCGCGCAGGCGGTCATTTAAGTCTGGTGTTTAATCCCGGGGCTCAACCCCGGATCGCACTGGAAACTGGGTGACTTGAGTGCAGAAGAGGAGAGTGGAATTCCACGTGTAGCGGTGAAATGCGTAGAGATGTGGAGGAACACCAGTGGCGAAGGCGACTCTCTGGGCTGTAACTGACGCTGAGGCGCGAAAGCGTGGGGAGCAAACAGGATTAGATACCCTGGTAGTCCACGCCGTAAACGATGAATGCTAGGTGTTAGGGGTTTCGATACCCTTGGTGCCGAAGTTAACACATTAAGCATTCCGCCTGGGGAGTACGGTCGCAAGACTGAAACTCAAAGGAATTGACGGGGACCCGCACAAGCAGTGGAGTATGTGGTTTAATTCGAAGCAACGCGAAGAACCTTACCAGGTCTTGACATCCCTCTGACCGTCCTAGAGATAGGGCTTTCCTTCGGGACAGAGGAGACAGGTGGTGCATGGTTGTCGTCAGCTCGTGTCGTGAGATGTTGGGTTAAGTCCCGCAACGAGCGCAACCCTTGATCTTAGTTGCCAGCACTTCGGGTGGGCACTCTAAGGTGACTGCCGGTGACAAACCGGAGGAAGGTGGGGATGACGTCAAATCATCATGCCCCTTATGACCTGGGCTACACACGTACTACAATGGCCGGTACAACGGGCTGTGAAGCCGCGAGGTGGAACGAATCCTAAAAAGCCGGTCTCAGTTCGGATTGCAGGCTGCAACTCGCCTGCATGAAGTCGGAATTGCTAGTAATCGCGGATCAGCATGCCGCGGTGAATACGTTCCCGGGTCTTGTACACACCGCCCGTCACACCACGAGAGTTTATAACACCCGAAGTCGGTGGGGTAACCGCAAGGAGCCAGCCGCCGAAGGTGGGATAGATGATTGGGGTGAAGTCGTAACAAGGTAGCCGTATCGGAAGGTGCGGCTGGATCACCTCCTTTCTATGGAGAATCGTTTCCCGTAGCGGAAACATTCAAATACGCAGGTTCGCTGAACCTGCGACAGCAACATCGTTACTTATCCATTTGTTCAGTTTTGATGGAATTTGAGGGGCCATAGCTCAGCTGGGAGAGCGCCTGCCTTGCAAGCAGGAGGTCAGCGGTTCGATCCCGCTTGGCTCCACCAAAGAATTTCGTCTATTTGGCTTGTTCTTTGAAAACTAGATATCGAAACGAAAATTGCGAATTAGAACATTCCTTTTAGGGATGAATGCTTGTTCGGTTCAAGTGACCGATCAACAATCATCCTAGCTGAACTTGTGTTAAACAAGTTTCAAATATTAGCGAAAACTGCTTTGCGATGGTATCGAATTGGAACGACTTTTGGATTTGCGTAAGCAAACCAAGGGAAGTGAGAAGTCGAAACCGGAGCATATGGTTAAGCTACTAAGAGCACACGGAGGATGCCTAGGCGCTAGGAGCCGATGAAGGACGTGGCGAACAACGATACTGCCTCGGGGAGCTGTAAGCAAGCTTTGATCCGGGGATGTCCGAATGGGGAAACCCAGCTGGGGTAATATCCAGTTACTCATAACTGAATACATAGGTTATGTAGAGGCATACCAGGGGAACTGAAACATCTAAGTACCTTGAGGAAGAGAAAACAATAGTGATTCCGTCAGTAGCGGCGAGCGAACGCGGAACAGCCCAAACCAGAGAGCTTGCTCTCTGGGGTTGTGGGACGTCTCACATGGAGTTACAAAGGAGCCGGTTAAACGAAGAGGTCTGGAAAGGCCCGCCAAAGAAGGTAAAAGCCCTGTAATTGAAAGTCTGCTCTCTCCGAGACGGATCCCGAGTAGTGCGGGGCACGTGAAACCCCGTATGAATCCGGCAGGACCATCTGCCAAGGCTAAATACTTCCTAGCGACCGATAGTGAAGCAGTACCGTGAGGGAAAGGTGAAAAGCACCCCGGAAGGGGAGTGAAATAGAACCTGAAACCGTGTGCTTACAAGAAGTCAGAGCCCATTTTAGGGGTGATGGCGTGCCTTTTGTAGAATGAACCGGCGAGTTACGTTCCCGTGCAAGGTTAAGGTGAAGAGCCGGAGCCGCAGCGAAAGCGAGTCTGAATAGGGCGACATAGTACGTGGACGTAGACCCGAAACCGGGTGATCTACCCCTGTCCAGGGTGAAGGTGCGGTAACACGCACTGGAGGCCCGAACCCACGCACGTTGAAAAGTGCGGGGATGAGGTGGGGGTAGCGGAGAAATTCCAATCGAACTCGGAGATAGCTGGTTCTCCCCGAAATAGCTTTAGGGCTAGCCTCGGAAAACAGAGTCGTGGAGGTAGAGCACTGATTGGGTGCGGGGCCCGCAAGGGTTACCAAGCTCAGTCAAACTCCGAATGCCATAGACTTACTTCCGGGAGTCAGACAGTGAGTGCTAAGATCCATTGTCAAAAGGGAAACAGCCCAGACCATCAGCTAAGGTCCCCAAGTGTGTGTTAAGTGGGAAAGGATGTGGAGTTGCACAGACAACCAGGATGTTGGCTTAGAAGCAGCCACCATTGAAAGAGTGCGTAATAGCTCACTGGTCGAGTGACTCTGCGCCGAAAATGTAACGGGGCTAAACACACCACCGAAGCTATGGCTTGATGCTTTGCATCAGGGGTAGGGGAGCGTTGTATAAGGGTTGAAGGTGTACCGTAAGGAGCGCTGGACATTATACAAGTGAGAATGCCGGTATGAGTAACGAAAAGATCAGTGAGAATCTGATCCGCCGAAAGCCTAAGGGTTCCTGAGGAAGGCTCGTCCGCTCAGGGTAAGTCGGGACCTAAGGCGAGGCCGAAAGGCGTAGTCGAAGGACAACAGGTCGAAATTCCTGTACCACCGTAAATCGTTACGAGCGATGGGGGGACGCAGTAGGGTAGTGACGCAGACTGATGGATGTCTGTCCAAGCAGTAAGGCTGATGTGTAGGCAAATCCGCACATCCTAAGGCTGAGCTGTGATGGGGAGTGAAAATTACAGTAGCGAAGGTCATGATCTCACACTGCCAAGAAAAGCCTCTAGCCAGATGAAGGTGCCCGTACCGCAAACCGACACAGGTAGGCGAGAAGAGAATTCTAAGGCGCGCGGAAGAACTCTCGTTAAGGAACTCGGCAAAATGACCCCGTAACTTCGGGAGAAGGGGTGCCCCGGTAGTGTGAATAGCACGAGGGGGCCGCAGTGAAAAGGCCCAAGCGACTGTTTAGCAAAAACACAGGTCTGTGCGAAGCCGTAAGGCGAAGTATACGGGCTGACGCCTGCCCGGTGCTGGAAGGTTAAGGGGAGCGGTTAGGGAGTAATCCCGAAGCTGTGAACCGAAGCCCCAGTAAACGGCGGCCGTAACTATAACGGTCCTAAGGTAGCGAAATTCCTTGTCAGGTAAATTCTGACCCGCACGAATGGCGTAACGACTTGGGCGCTGTCTCAACGAGAGATCCGGTGAAATTTTAATACCTGTGAAGATGCAGGTTACCCGCGACAAGACGGAAAGACCCCATGGAGCTTTACTGCAGCTTGATATTGAATTTGGGTACGATCTGTACAGGATAGGTGGGAGCCTTTGAAGCATGAGCGCCAGCTTGTGTGGAGGCACCGTTGGGATACCACCCTGATCGTATCTAGGTTCTAACCTGGTGCCCTTAGCGGGTACGGGGACAGTGTCAGGTGGGCAGTTTGACTGGGGCGGTCGCCTCCTAAAGAGTAACGGAGGCGCCCAAAGGTTCCCTCAGAATGGTTGGAAATCATTCGAAGAGTGCAAAGGCATAAGGGAGCTTGACTGCGAGACCTACAAGTCGAGCAGGGACGAAAGTCGGGCTTAGTGATCCGGTGGTACCGCATGGAAGGGCCATCGCTCAACGGATAAAAGCTACCCTGGGGATAACAGGCTTATCTCCCCCAAGAGTCCACATCGACGGGGAGGTTTGGCACCTCGATGTCGGCTCATCGCATCCTGGGGCTGAAGTAGGTCCCAAGGGTTGGGCTGTTCGCCCATTAAAGCGGTACGCGAGCTGGGTTCAGAACGTCGTGAGACAGTTCGGTCCCTATCTGTCGTGGGCGTAGGAAATTTGAGAGGAGCTGTCCTTAGTACGAGAGGACCGGGATGGACGTACCGCTGGTGTACCAGTTGTTCCGCCAGGAGCACCGCTGGGTAGCTATGTACGGACGGGATAAGCGCTGAAAGCATCTAAGCGTGAAGCCCCCCTCAAGATGAGATTTCCCAGTATGTAAGACCCCTTGAAGACGACGAGGTAGATAGGCTGGGGGTGGAAGTGCAGTAATGCATGGAGCTGACCAGTACTAATCGGTCGAGGGCTTATCCAAATTGCAGGTTCTAGTCGCAAGTTTCGTTTCGGATCTAGTTTTCAGAGAATAATCTCTGAAATGGAAATCGGTACATCACTCCAATGTGTGTATGATTTTCAGTTCCACAAAATGCATTTGTTACACAAATGCTCGTTTGGTGGCGATAGCGGAGGGGTTCCACACGTACCCATCCCGAACACGACCGTTAAGCCCTCTAGCGCCGATGGTACTTGGACCGAAGGGTCCTGGGAGAGTAGGACGTTGCCAAGCAAAGAACCACTGCCGAAGATTCTCGGTGGTGGTTTTTCTTTGTTTATTTTTCTTTGTACTTTTGATTAACTATACATATATGAATCCCCGGGAGATGCGTTTGCATCTCTTATTTGACTTTGTACGACGCCTCTGACACACTCATAGAAGATACATACATCACATTTAAGGGCACAAATTGAGTCGCTTACAATTCTGAAGAATGGGGTGCAGGATGTTATGGATATTCGTAAACTAACGACTGATGATTTCGAAGCGTGTATGACGCTTTCGGAGTACGCTTTTCAGTTTGTATTAAACGAGGAACAGCTTGAAAAGCGCCGAGAGGAGTTCGCCTCTCACAATGTGTTGGGAGTGTATGAGGATGGCCAAGTTGGAGCCAAGCTTCAGATCATTCCTTTTCAAACTTATATTCAAGGTCGATTATTTGCGATGGGCGGTATTGCGGGTGTGGCAACTTGGCCAGAATACCGGCGTAAAGGCTGGGTAGCGGGGCTGCTTAAATTTGCACTGGAAGAGATGAATCGGAATAAACAGAGCATTTCCTTCCTGCATCCGTTCTCGTTTGCTTTTTATCGGAAATATGGATGGGAAACCTATGTTGAGTTCAAAAATTATAAGCTGTCTACCGATCAATTACCTGCGAAGAAGCCAACTCCAGGTACTCTCCGGCGGGGCAATCCAGAGCTATCGGTGCTGAAAAAGGTATATGACACGTATGCAGAAAGTTATAACGGTACCTTAAGCAGAGACGATGCCTGGTGGGAAAATTCAGTTTATGCCAAAAAGGGGAGCCAGCGGGCTGTTTACTATAACGAAGCAGGACTACCTCAAGGCTACGTGCTTTACGAGGTGAAGGAAAGAAAATTTACCATCGGTGAGATGGTGCACCTTAATGAAGAGGCAAGACAAGGGTTATGGACGTTTATCGCCAATCATGATTCGATGATTGATGAGGTGACGTTAAAAGCGCCTGCGAACGATACACTGGCTTTTCAACTGGATAATCCACGGATTCAGCAGGAGGTTACCCCATACTTTATGGCGAGAATTGTTAGTGTGGAGCAGTTTATTTCACAGTATCCTTTTTCAAGCCAAGACTCTCCGGTACAGATACAGCTTGAGGTAGAAGATACACATGCACCTTGGAATGAAGGGGTATGGGAATTGAACGTGGCTATGAACGGAACAGCTTCCATCTGGAAAAAAGGGGAGCTTACTACGGAAGATCAGCCTGCTCAGCATATCAGACTTAACATCCAATCGCTCACGGCAGTGTTGATGGGGTATCGCAGACCCGCTGAGATGGCCCGAATCGATAGGATTCAAGGCTCGGAAGAGGATATTCAGGCTTTGGAAAAAGCGATACCTGTTCGCCAAACCTACCTGATGGATTTCTTCTGATTTTTCAAATGGTTTATGAGTATATCCAAAGTCAATTCATCTGGGAGCCTTCCCTTTTCATATTAATAGAAAAACAGTGCTACAGTGAGACAGATGAACTTCTCCGGCTTTTTTGGAGAGGTTTTTTTGTGTCCGGGGAATATTTCGTGTAAAATCGTAAAAAATGAATAGTGACCCCACTTGGCAAAACCACAAAATATGCTATAATGTATATAAAGTCAAAGAAAGTCAAAGTCAACTGAAGGTTAAATACTTACGTAGCTTTCTTTCTACATTCCGGTGATGAGACACATTTTATGAACGATGGATATCATCGGAAAGAGGTAGTACCAAGAGGACCTTCGTGCGTCCTTGCTCTCCCGAATAAGTCAGCGGAAATCAAGATTCGTCGTTTCCCCGTTTGGTTAAATGGGTTGAGAAGGTGTACTCTGTGGGGGCGTGTGGGTCCTTATTGACTTAACGTTTCAGACAGTGGAGGATGAGTGGATGCGTAATATCTCTGATATTATCGAACAATATCTGAAGAGTATTTTGCATGAAAGTCCCGAAGGAATGGTTGAAATTCAGCGCAATGATCTTGCAGATCAATTCTCATGCGTACCATCCCAGATCAACTACGTAATAAGCACACGCTTTACTCTTGAAAAGGGATATTTGGTCGAGAGTAAACGTGGTGGTGGCGGTTATGTCCGTATACAGCGGATCGAATTGCCGGCCCACTCAGCTTTGCATAATCATCTGCACCATAGCATCGGGGATGAAATTGGACAGACAGCTGCCGAAGGCTTGATTTATCAACTGGAAGAAGCACGTTTCCTGAGTAAAAGGGAAGCCGGGTTGATGCGTGCGGCTGTTTCAAGAGAAATTTTATTGGTCAAACTTCCTTACCGGGATCAAATTCGTGCCAGAATGTTAAAGGCGATGTTAATATCTTTGCTCGGTAAATGAAAACCTATCGGGATCAAGGAGGTACATCCTAAATGCTGTGCCAAGAATGCGACAAACGTCCGGCAACTCTTCATTTCACCAAAATCGTGAATGGAGAAAAGACGGAATTCCATATTTGTGAGTCATGTGCCCGTGAAAAGGGAGAAATGATTCCGGGAACATCGAATGGATTTTCCATTCACAATCTGTTGTCCGGGTTGCTTGATTTCGAACCTAAGAATGGAAATGCCGGGGCTCCCCCTGCTCAGACTCTTCGCTGTGAAGAGTGCGGCATGACTTACTCACAGTTTAGCAAAATAGGCCGATTCGGCTGCAGTTCTTGTTATAAATATTTTGACAGTCGTCTGGATCCGCTCTTTAAAAGGGTCCATGGCAGCACAACCCATGTGGGCAAAGTGCCTGCACGAGCTGGTGGTCGCATTAAAGTGAAGCGGCAAATTGCCGACCTGAAACGTGACCTTCAGGAGAGTATCGCCCAGGAGGAATTTGAAGAGGCAGCTCAAATCCGTGACCAGATCAGGGAACTTGAAAAAGAAATAGCTCAGGAGTAGAGTTTGTCATGAGTAGGAGGGACGCGTAATGCCTAATCTGCGCTTTACAGAGAAGGCGCTCAGCGACTGGATGCGCAGTGAAGCGGCTGATTCCGAAATTGTCATTAGCAGCCGTGTCCGGATCGCACGTAATCTTCAGCATTACCCATTTCCAATGCTTGCTTCCCATGAGCAATCGGAAGAAGTGCTGAATAAGCTGAGCGAAGTACTTCAATATGATGACGTTCATGCCTTTGGAGATTTCCACACATTGGATCTGATGGATATCGATGATCTCGATAAACGGGTACTGGTGGAGAAGCATTTGATCAGCCCTAGTCTTGCCAATGAGTCCAGGAATGGTGCGGTGATTCTCAGCGAGGATGAATCCGTCAGTATCATGATTAATGAAGAAGATCACCTTCGTATCCAATGCCTCTATCCGGGGTTCCAGGTGAAAGAAGCCTGGGAGAAAGCTTCCGCCATAGATGATGCTTTTGAAGCGCATGTGGATTATGCTTTTGATGATCGGAGAGGATACCTGACCAGCTGTCCTACCAATGTAGGTACAGGGGTGAGAGCATCTGTAATGATGCATCTGCCTGCTCTGGTGATGACACAGCAGATTGGCCGCATTCTGACGGCTGTATCCCAAGTGGGACTGACGGTACGAGGAATTTACGGCGAAGGCAGTGAGGCGATGGGTAACCTCTTCCAGATTTCCAATCAAATTACGCTTGGACAGACGGAACAAGAGGTCATCGATAATCTGCATAGCGTTGTGCTGCAGATGATTGGGCATGAACGTACGGCTAGAGAGCGGTTGATTACCGACTCCAGGCTGCGAATTACTGATAGAGTGATGCGTTCATATGGGATTTTGTCCCACGCAGCCATTATGGATTCCAAGGAAGCCGCACAGCGTCTCTCGGATGTTCGCTTAGGTGTAGATCTGGGGCTGTTAAACGGATTGTCCATTACGGTAATGAACGAGTTAAACGTGATGACACAACCAGGCTTTTTGCAGAAAACATTCGGAGAAGATATGCGCACAGATGAGCGTGACATCTACCGGGCTCAGTTGATTCGTGATACGATCAATGCAGCCAATCAACCCTAGTAATTGTTTTCGTCAGATTTAATATTAAGGTTTCATGCCGCATCTGCGGCTTTATATAAAAGAGGCATTTACCTAAGTGCTGAATGACTTTATTCGCAGCATGGCTGCAAACAAAAATGATATGAATTATACGGCGGGATCATGATCAAGGCCCCCGTTTTATCCAAAACCATGGAGGTGCAGGAGATATGATGTTTGGAAGATTTACGGAACGGGCCCAAAAGGTGCTCGCACTCGCGCAGGAAGAAGCTGTCCGTCTCGGTCATAATAACATCGGTACAGAGCACATTTTGCTCGGCCTCATTCGTGAAGGCGAAGGCATCGCAGCCAAAGCGCTGATCGGCCTGGGACTCGGATTGGAAAAAATTCAAGATGAAGTAGAAACGCTGATTGGCCGCGGCCAAGAGCAACCTACGAACATTGCATATACGCCTCGTGCGAAAAAAGTAATTGAATTGTCCATGGATGAGGCTCGCAAATTGGGCCACACCTATGTAGGAACAGAGCATATCTTGCTCGGATTGATTCGTGAAGGCGAGGGCGTTGCGGCACGCGTGCTGAACAACCTTGGTATTAGTTTGAACAAAGCACGTCAACAAGTGCTGCAATTGCTTGGCAGCAGTGAGGCTGTATCCAGTCATAATGGAACGCCTGCTAATGTAAGCACACCAACACTGGACAGTCTGGCACGTGATCTTACCGCTTATGCGAAGGAGAACAACCTGGATCCGGTTATCGGCCGCAGCAAAGAAATTGAGCGTGTCATCCAAGTATTGAGCCGTCGTACCAAGAACAACCCTGTATTGATCGGTGAACCTGGTGTAGGTAAAACAGCAATTGCTGAAGGTCTTGCACAGAAAATCATCGCCAACGAAATTCCGGAAACATTGCGCGACAAACGTGTCATGACCCTGGATATGGGTTCTGTTGTTGCCGGAACGAAGTACCGTGGTGAATTTGAGGATCGCTTGAAAAAAATAATGGATGAGATTCGTCAGGCAGGTAACATTGTCCTGTTCATCGACGAATTGCACACCCTGATCGGTGCAGGCGGAGCTGAGGGCGCCATCGATGCTTCGAACATTTTGAAACCGGCTCTGGCTCGTGGAGAATTGCAATGCATTGGTGCAACAACCCTGGATGAATACCGCAAATATATCGAGAAGGATGCAGCGCTTGAGCGTCGTTTCCAACCGATTACTGTAGACCAGCCTTCTCCAGAAGAAGCCATTCAAATTTTGCACGGATTGCGTGATCGTTATGAAGCTCACCACCGTGTGAAAATTACGGACGAAGCTATTGTACAGGCGGTTAAATTGTCTGACCGTTACATCACAGATCGTTTCCTGCCAGACAAAGCGATTGACCTGATTGATGAAGCGGGTTCCAAAGTAAGATTGAACTCATACACCATTCCGCCGAACCTGAAACAACTGGAAAGCCGTCTTGAAGATATCCGTAAGGAAAAAGACGCAGCGGTTCAAAGCCAGGAGTTCGAAAAAGCAGCAGCTCTGCGTGATACGGAACAAAAAATCCGTGAAGAGCTGGATGTAACGAAGAACCAATGGAAAGAAAAACAAGGTCGTACCGATTCCGAAGTAACGCCTGAGGATATCGCACAAGTGGTAGCCAACTGGACGGGAATCCCGGTGAACAAGCTGAAAGAAGAAGAGACACAACGCCTGATGAATCTGGAATCCATCCTGCATGAACGTGTCATCGGTCAGGATGAAGCCGTGAAATCAGTCAGCCGTGCGGTTCGCCGTGCTCGTGCTGGATTGAAAGATCCAAAACGTCCAATGGGATCCTTCATCTTCCTCGGTCCTACTGGGGTAGGTAAAACCGAGCTGGCTCGTGCGCTTGCCGAAGCTATGTTCGGCGATGAAAATGCAGTGATCCGGATCGACATGTCCGAGTATGGTGAGAAGCACTCGACTTCAAGACTCGTTGGAGCGCCTCCAGGATATGTTGGTTACGAAGAAGGCGGTCAGTTGACAGAGAAAGTTCGTCGCAAACCGTATTCCGTAGTCCTGCTCGATGAGATCGAGAAAGCACACCCGGAAGTATTCAACATCTTGCTGCAAGTGCTTGAGGATGGTCGTCTGACAGATTCAAAAGGTCGTGTCGTGGACTTCCGCAACACATTGATCATTCTGACATCCAACGTGGGTGCCGAAGCGATTAAGCGTAACTCTACACTCGGCTTCACAGCTGTTGTGGATGCAGGTGCGGATTACGATAACATGAAGGGTAAAGTCATGGATGAGCTGAAGAAAAGCTTCCGTCCAGAGTTCCTTAACCGGATTGATGAGATCATCGTATTCCACTCTCTTGAAGAGAAACACATTGCAGAGATTGTCACCCTCATGAGCGAGGAGCTTCGGAAACGTCTGCGTGAATATGAGGTCGACTTCGAGCTCACAGACAACGCCAAGGCCTTCCTGGCCAAAGCTGGCTTTGATCCGGCTTACGGTGCTCGTCCGCTTCGCCGGGCAATCCAGAAGCATATCGAAGACAAATTGTCTGAAGAATTGCTTACAGGTACGGTAACCAAAGGCGATTCGTTGTTGATCGACGAAGAGAATGGTGCACTGTCCGTAACCAAAAAGGAAGCTGTTGTTCCTTCCAATGAAGAAATCGAAACCAAATAAGCAATTTTCAAACCTGAGAAATGGTTTATGATCCTTTCCGGCTTCGGCCGGAGAGGATTTTTTATTTTATTGTTGTTTTTGTTTAACAGGAACATCTGTAAAGTTTACGATAATCCTTTACGAAAAATCTCAAACAATGGTAAACTTTTATTAACCCTGTACGTCAGAAATTCAGGGCAAAATTCGTCGAAAAATGCAAAATGCTGTTATAAAATAAATCCTAGGAGTGCTGAAGTGGCCAAAGTTAAAACCAAGTTTCAATGTACGGAATGTGGTTATGAAGCCCCCAAATGGTACGGCAAATGTCCGGGGTGTCAGTCATGGAATTCCATGGTGGAAGAAACGGAAACGGTTGTCAAAACACAAGGGAGAAATTCCCCCCTCTTTGACAGTAAAGATAAACCGCTTCCCATCATAGATATAGATAGCGGTCAGGAACCGCGTGTGCAGACTGGAATCGGAGAGCTGAACCGGGTATTGGGTGGCGGAATTGTTCCGGGTTCTCTCGTGTTGGTAGGCGGAGATCCGGGAATCGGAAAATCAACGCTGATGCTGCAAACCTCGCACGCTCTAACGCATTCGGGTTTGCGTGTGTTATATGTTTCGGGTGAGGAATCGGTCAAACAGACCAAATTGCGGGCTGATCGTCTGGATGCACTCTCTCCTGAACTGTATGTGCTGTGTGAAACGAATATGGAACGTGTAGAGGAAGCGGTGGAGCAGATCCAGCCGCATTTTCTTGTCATCGACTCCATTCAGACAGTATACCTTCCAGAAGTCACCAGTGCACCCGGTAGCGTAGCACAGGTAAGGGAATGTACTTCCCGGTTTATGCGGATCGCCAAAGGCCGAGGCATTGCAACCGTGCTTGTGGGGCATGTTACGAAAGAAGGGGCTATCGCTGGTCCGCGTATGCTTGAACATATGGTGGACTGTGTTCTTTACTTTGAAGGTGAACGTCATCATACGTATAGACTGCTACGTGCGGTTAAAAATCGTTTCGGTTCAACGAATGAGATCGGTATTTTCGAAATGGGCGAAGACGGCTTGCGTGAAGTGGGCAATCCTTCCGAACTCTTTTTATCGGAACGACCACTCGGTGTAGCAGGTTCTACGGTAGTTGCAAGTATGGAAGGCACAAGACCGATGCTGGTTGAGCTGCAGGCGCTCATCTCTGCGACACATTTCCCGTCTCCCCGCCGTATGGCAACAGGTATAGATCATCATAGGCTGAACTTGATTATTGCGGTGCTTGAGAAGCGGATGGGCATGTTTTTGCAAACGCAGGATGCGTACCTGAATGTGGCTGGGGGAGTACGGCTCGATGAACCGGCGGTGGATTTGGCGGTTGCCGTCAGCATTGCATCCAGTTTGAGGGATGTGCCGACCAAGCCAGATGATGTAATATTTGGCGAAATTGGTTTGACAGGTGAAGTTCGGGCCGTATCACGGGCTGAACAACGTGTGAAGGAAGCCGAGAAACTGGGCTTCAAACGAGTCATTTTACCGGAGAAAAGCTTAAAGGGCTGGAAACATCCTCGCGGGATACAACTGATCGGTGTGAATACCGTGGCAGATGCACTAGCGGTTGCTTTAGATTAGGGGGCATAACAAGATGAAAGATTCGAGCCAACTGGATAAAATGAATGAATTGTTGAGGCTGATCGCACCAGGTACACCTTTCCGCGAAGGTCTGGAGAACGTGCTGCGCGCCAAGACGGGGGCACTGCTTGTTGTAGGATACAGCCCTGAAGTAATGGAAGTGGTCGACGGGGGCTTCTCGATCAATTGCGATTTTTCCCCCAACTATCTCTATGAACTCGCCAAGATGGACGGTGCCATCATTCTTAGCGAGGATTTAAAGCGTATTCTATATGCCAACACCCAGCTTATTCCGGATTCCTCCATCTCTTCCTCTGAGACAGGGATTCGTCACCGGACAGCAGAACGTGTAGCCAAGCAAACAGGCAAATTGGTCGTATCCATCTCGCAGCGCCGGAATATTATTACCTTATATCAGGGAACGCTTAGATATTCGCTCAAGGAAATTGGAGTTATTTTGACGAAGGCCAACCAGGCGATTCAAACGCTGGAGAAGTACAAAGCTGTACTTACCCAATCCCTTACGAATCTAAGTGCCTCGGAGTTCGAAGAACTTGTCACCATCCCTGAAGTGGTAAATGTCATTCAGCGTACGGAAATGGTGATGCGCATCAAAACGGAAATCAAGCGCTACATCCATGAACTTGGGAATGAAGGACGACTCATCTCCATGCAAATGGAGGAATTGGTTGGTACAACGGAAGAAGAAGCGTGGTTGCTGTACAAGGACTATGCACGAGACGATAGTGACGAGAAGATCCGCGAAATTATCGTGGGCCTCAAGCGCCTGTCGGATGATGAATTGCTGGATGCACATCACATCGTCCGTCTGCTCGGCTACCCTTCATCGGCTGCTACATCGGAAGATTCGGTTGCACCACGCGGATATCGGGTATTGAATAAGATACCACGCCTTCCGAATGTCATTATTCATAACCTGGTTGACCAATTTGAACAATTGCCGCATGTGATTATGGCAACGATTGAAGAGCTGGATGAAGTCGACGGTATTGGTGAGGTACGCGCCCGGACCATTAAGGAAGGGCTGAAGCGTCTGCAGGAGCAAATGTTTATCGACAGACAAATGTAATCCAGAGCTATCAGTATAGGTTTGCCTATAACGGCCCTGAAGATGATGAGGTGAAACAACAATGTTAACCAGATTCATTCCGAACCTCTTTACCTTGGGTAATCTGTTTCTTGGAATGATGGCGATACTGCTTGCAATTGATGGGAATTACAGCCTGGCTGCAATTATGGTGATCGTGGCGATGCTGCTGGATGGGTTGGATGGCCGGGTAGCGCGTGCACTTAATGCCCAAAGTGAATTTGGCAAGGAGCTAGACTCCCTGTCTGACATGGTTTCGTTTGGTGCAGCCCCGGCACTCATTATGTTTATGGTTTCCTTCCAGGATGCATCACCGGTTCTCGCCTGGATCGCTACGGCAAGCTTCCCCATTTGTGGAGCCATTCGGCTTGCGCGCTTTAATGTAAGACCGGGAATTCCCGGATACTTTACCGGCCTGCCCATTCCGGCAGCTGGAGGTGTGCTTGCAACGCTGACGTTGTTTAACAAGGATATTGGTCCCGTGAGCATGATGATAGCTACATTGTTATTATCCTATCTGATGGTCAGCTCGCTTAAATATCCGAATTTCAAAAAGGTCGGTTTGCCGCGAAAAGCGATCTGGATCGCCCCTTGGGTGGTCGTATTCGCTGTAGCGGTTGCCGTCATTTTTCCGGAACAGTTGTCGAAGCTGATCTTTATACCATTGGTGCTGTACGCTCTATATGGAATGAAGCATAATATGCGGACGGCAGCCTCCCGCAATCGGGCGAAGAAGCGCAAGGAAGAGAAGTCTTCTCGTCCTTCCGATCGGTAATGGTTTACTGATTGGCATACTGCTTTGGATGAATAAGAAAAAGCACGCATTCTCCTTCAGGAGCGTACGTGCTTTTTTTGTTGATTCGAATCTATACGGTACCTACTTTTGTACGGCAACTTCGCCAATCATTTACGACAAATTGAACATCCCTAACGTCGAACATTTCTGTGACTCGTGATTCACGACTTCTTCCATGTTGATATCCAGCAGATTGCAGAGAGCTGACATATAAAACAGGTTCCGCCCCAGTTCGGAGCTGATGACCTCTTTGCAATTCTCACACAATTCACCTTCCACATGCGTTTCCAGCAGGCCCTTGGTTTGAGCAATACCGCTCTCGGGGGCATATTTCTGCTTGGTGGCGTGCAGCTCAATGCAGCCGCATTCGGTAATGGCCTTGGACACGGCACGATTGACAGAAGCTCCGGCTTGTCCTGTTTTGGACAGTACATCAATCAGACTGCGATGACGCAGCAACAGCTCGGAAACCTGATCCTGAAAAGCCTGTAAACTTAGCGTACTCATTTTGCTACTCACCTCGGGATATGAATTGAATTCATTATATGCCAATAATTTACCTTCTTTCAACTGACGATTGCAAACATTTCCAAAAAGTTCTTGCAACCGGGATTAGCAATCCAACAATTGGATCATACTGGATATGAAGATGAAGGACAATTAAAGGAGGTGCAGGGACATATGTGGAAAAAAGGCATTTTAACTTTTACAGGATTGTGCGGTGCATGGTTTGGCTACACGGCATATCATCTGGCAGGAAAATCCGTCCCGTGGATGGCTGAATGGATTCAGTCAGCAGGGCTGCTGGGGGCAGGAGTAGCAACGGCACTGGGCGCTGTATTGTTTATGGCTGTGTGTAATATTGGTGGAACCTTGCTGGCAAGCAGGCTGCAAAATGGGATTGATGCTTTGGCTAAAGTACCGATGAACGAACTGGCTGCTGGTGCAGCAGGTACCGTTGCAGGGTTACTGGTAGCTTTGCTGCTCTATCCATGTCTGACTTGGCTGGGAACAGCAGGAGAGGTGCTTCAGGTGGCGCTGACGGCCGTTAGCGGATATACAGGGTACATGCTAGCCATGGCGAAGAAAGAGGACCTCGCTGCATTCTGGATGTCTGGGCGATGGGGTCACCCCGAGCTGGATGAAGACAGACGGATGGAAGAACACAAGATTTTGGATACCAGTGTCATTATTGATGGCCGTATTGCAGATATATGCAAGACCGGGTTTATCGAAGGTACAATCGTGATTCCGGAATTCGTCCTGGAAGAACTTCAGCATATTGCAGATTCCTCGGATCTGCTGAAGCGAAACAGAGGACGGCGTGGACTCGACATTTTGAATAAAATCCAAAAAGAACTCGACGTGAAGGTGCTCATTTACGAAGGGGATTTTGAAGAAATATCAGAAGTGGACAGCAAGCTGGTCAAACTCGCCAAAGTGCTTCAGGGCAAGGTGGTTACCAATGACTTTAACCTGAACAAGGTTTGTGAGCTCCAGGGTGTATCTGTACTGAACATCAACGATCTGGCGAATGCGGTGAAGCCAGTGGTGCTGCCTGGTGAAGAGATCATGGTGCAAATCATCAAGGATGGCAAGGAGCATGGCCAAGGTGTAGCTTATCTGGATGACGGTACAATGATTGTCGTGGAAGGCGGACGCGAGTATATCGGCATGATGATGGAAGTGCTGGTGACCAGTGTGCTGCAGACTTCCGCGGGACGAATGATTTTTGCCAAGCCGAAACTGTTGGAAAAAGCCCAATAAAGGGGTATGATGGGTAGTGTATCGTTCACCGATATTTATATCGCTTGAAGATATTCAGTATCGTAGAACGATAAACTGACAGACAAGGCAGGGATTACGGCATGGATAAAGGGTGGGGTGTCGTCATTGTGGCAGCAGGTCGGGGAACCCGAATGGGAACAACCGAGAGCAAGCAGTTTCTGCTGCTGCAGGACAAGCCCGTTTTCATACATACGCTTGAAGTGTTTGCCGCTCTGGATGAGATCAGCGAGATCGTGCTGGTAACCGGAGCCGCAGATGTTGAACGCTGCCTGGATTGGGTAAAAGAATACCGACTGGAGTCGCGTGTCCGTGTCATCCCCGGAGGGAAAGAGAGACAGCATTCTGTTCAAGAAGGCCTGAAGGCCTTACAGACGGATTGGGTTCTCGTTCACGACGGGGTACGTCCTTTTGTTGACCGTAAGCAGATTACAGGTTGCATGGAGGCCGCGATGTCGGGGGGAGCTGCTGTACTTGCCGTTCCCGTTAAAGATACGATTAAACAAGTGAATGCGGAGGGAATCGTTACGGCGACGCCTGACCGCAGCAGTCTGTGGAGTATTCAAACCCCGCAGGCTTTTCGTCTTTCTTCATTGCTGCTTGCTTACGAGTCGGCCGCAAGGGACGGATTTCTGGGGACGGATGACGCCATGCTGGCTGAGCGCCAGGGGATGTCCGTCCAGGTTGTGGAAGGAAGTTATACCAACATCAAATTAACGACGCCGGAAGATTTGGAATATGCCGCGTTTTTGCTTGGGGGAGAGAAGAAGCGATGATACGTGTAGGACAGGGATTTGATGTACACCAGTTGGTAGAGGGACGTCCGTGCATCATTGGCGGGGTAACGATTCCTTATGAAAAAGGACTGCTTGGTCACTCAGATGCAGATGTGCTGCTGCATGCCATCAGTGATGCCATTCTGGGTGCACTTGCACTTGGAGACATCGGCAAACATTTCCCGGACACCGATCCGGAATTCAAGGACGCTGATAGCCTCAAACTGCTGGAGCATGTATGGCAGCTCGTGAAAGAGCGCGGATATCGTTTGGGCAACATCGATTCCACCATTATTGCGCAGAAACCGAAAATGGCACCTTACATTCCACAGATGGCCGAGGTTATTGCCAAGGCACTGGAAGCGGATGTTGATCAGGTCAATGTCAAAGCAACGACTACGGAGCAGCTCGGATTCCCTGGACGGGGAGAGGGGATTGCGGCCCAATCGGTTGTTTGCCTTGTTCGTGTGTGATATTATCAACCAACTAGTATACGGAGGGGATATTTTATGAGCACAGAAGTTCGTGTGCGTTACGCGCCGAGTCCAACGGGACACCTGCATATCGGGAATGCCCGTACGGCGCTCTTTAACTACTTGTATGCCAAGCATAATAACGGGAAATTTATCATTCGTATTGAGGATACTGACGTAAAACGGAACATTGCGGGTGGCGAGGAAAGCCAGCTTAAATATTTGAAATGGCTCGGAATCGAGTGGGATGAGAGCATTGATGTAGGCGGGGAATACGGACCTTACCGTCAGACGGAACGTCTGGATATTTACCGCAAATACACCCAGGAGCTGCTGGACAAAGGTCTGGCTTACCGCTGCTTCTGCACGGAAGAAGAGCTGGAGCAAGAGCGCGAGGAGCAAACGGCACGTGGAGAAACGCCGCGTTATTCGGGCAAACACCGGGACCTGACGCCAGAGCAGATCAGTGCTTTTGAAGCGGAAGGCCGCGTGGCGAGCATTCGTTTCCGTGTACCGGAAGAGCGCACGTATACGTTCGATGACATGGTTAAAGGCACCATTTCATTTAACAGCAAGGAGTCCGGGGACTTCGTCATTGTGAAAAAAGACGGCATTCCCACATACAACTATGCCGTTGCAGTGGATGATCACCTGATGAAAATCTCCCACGTTCTTCGCGGGGAAGATCACATCTCCAACACGCCGCGTCAGCTGATGATCTATGAAGCGCTTGGCTGGGAGCCGCCGCAATTCGGTCATATGACCCTGATTGTGAATGAAAATCACAAGAAGCTGAGTAAACGGGATGAGTCCGTCATTCAGTTTATCGAACAATATGATCAGCTCGGCTACTTGCCAGAGGCGATGTTCAACTTCATTTCCCTGCTTGGCTGGTCGCCGGAAGGGGAAGAAGAGATCTTCTCGCAGGAACAGTTGATCTCCATCTTTGATACCAAACGTTTGTCCAAGAGCCCGGCTGTATTTGATACGCATAAGCTGGCGCACTTGAACAATCACTATATTAAACATGCAGACCCGGATCGTATTGCTGAAATGGCGATTCCGCATCTGCAAAAGGCAGGACGTATCGCAGCTGAGCTGTCACCTGAGCAGAAGGAATGGGCGTATACACTCGTTCATCTGTACCAGGAGCAAATGACTGCAGCCTCCGACATTGTGGAACTGTCTGAAGTATTCTTCCGCTCCCATCTGGAGCTGGATGCAGAAGCAACTGCCGTGCTTGGGGAAGAGCAGGTGCCAACTGTTCTGAAGGCCTTTGCCGACAAAGTTCAGGCTAGTGAAGAGTTTACCCCTAGTAAAATGGCCGCATTGATCAAGGAAGTGCAGAAGGAAACCGGATTTAAAGGCAAGCAGCTCTTTATGCCTATCCGTGTAGCACTGACTGGACAGACCCATGGACGTGACCTAAATCAGACGATTGTACTGCTCGGCCGGGATACGGTTATTGAGCGTCTGCATGCACAGGTAAAAGGCGCGTAATCCAGGGACGCTGTAGATCCTGCTACTGCCGCCGATGAGGGTCAGTATCGCTTGGGATGAAGTTATTGCAAGGTTGTTGTCAGTCCAGTACCTTTTCGCTATAATAGCAACACAAAGGTTAAATGACATGTTTCAGCATTCATCATAGAACAGCAAAGACCGGGAGGAGTAAACCGAACCGGACAGTTCCAGAGAGGATGGTCCCGCAGCGAAGAATGAATTTCTTTGGCTGCGGTGGCTGTGAGCCATCCGCTGTCCATCGGTCGAAATGCGCCCGTGAGCTGCATAGCCGAATCCGGCCCCGCCTCTTGTACGTGTAGGAGAGGAAAACGTCAGGATAGGTTGTGACGGTTGGTTTCCGTTACCGAACCGCTTGAGGGTTCATTCTTATTTGTCGAAACAGGTGGCAGCCATACGCTGACTGTCTAATTCTGATACGTAAGTCTGGGCCGAGCAGAGTGGGACCGCGATTAACGCCTCTGCAGCATAATGCTGCAGGGGCGTTTTTTGTTTGGGGCGAGTCAGCAGTACACTACCAAGAGGGCTGCGCCGTCCGGTATGCCGGAGGACGAAGACCTGAACAAGAGGGGAACGAGCATGTTCAAGAAGATCAGATCAGATATCCAGGCGGTGTTTGAAAACGATCCGGCTGCCCGGGGATGGTTCGAGGTTGTATTTACCTATTCGGGGCTGCATGCAATATGGGCTCATCGGATCGCGCACTTTTTCTATAAACGCAAATGGTTCTCGGTTGCCCGGTTCATCTCGCAGTTCAGCCGTTTTATGACAGGAATTGAGATTCACCCTGGAGCGACCATCGGGAATCGGCTGTTTATTGACCACGGAATGGGTGTAGTTATTGGTGAAACCTGTGAGATTGGCGATGATGTTGTTATTTACCAGGGGGTTACACTTGGCGGAACAGGGAAAGAAAAAGGAAAGAGGCATCCGACGATTGGCAATAATGTGGTTATCTCATCGGGAGCCAAAGTGCTCGGTTCATTCAGCGTTGGTGATCAAAGTAACATTGGAGCTAACTCGGTCGTATTGAAAGAAGTACCATCCAACAGTACAGTTGTAGGCATACCGGGAAGAATCGTCAAGCAGGACGGACGGCGGGTGGATCGTCTGAATCAGCAGCTGCCCGATCCGGTCATTGACTCTCTGCGCAGTATGCAGCAAGAGATCGAACGGTTGCGTGAAGAAGTGCGTACACTACAGGATAGCCGTAAGAATGAGACTTCGCGTGATACAATAAATAAATAGGGAAGTATGAATGAAAGGAAAGTGACCATGACGCTTCAAATTTACAATACGATGAGTCGTACCAAAGAGAATTTCGTTCCCCAAGAACCGGGGAAGGTAAAAATGTATGTGTGCGGACCGACAGTGTATGATTACATTCATATCGGGAATGCACGTCCGGTTATTTTTTTCGACACCGTTCGCGGCTACTTGGAACAGACAGGACATGAAGTGAACTACGTTGTAAACTTCACGGATGTTGATGATAAATTGATTCGCAAAGCCGAACAGCTGGGTACTGACGTTCCTCATGTTGCCGAGAAGTTTATTGCTGCTTACTACGAGGATCTTGAGGGATTGGGGATTCCCAAAGCCAGCAGCAACCCGAGAGTTACGGAGAATATGCCGCTCATTATCGATTTTATCCGTGAGTTGGTTGAAAAGGACGTTGCCTACGAAAATGGTGGCGACGTATATTACCGAACAGGCAAATTCGAGGAGTACGGCAAGCTGTCGAAGCAGAACCTGCAGGAACTTCAGTTCGGTATCCGGATTGGTGTAGATGAACGCAAAGAACATCCCGAAGACTTCGTGCTCTGGAAAGCGGCTAAACCGGGTGAAATCTACTGGTCCAGTCCTTGGGGCAATGGTCGTCCGGGCTGGCATATCGAATGCTCTGCTATGGCGCGTGAATACCTGGGAGATACGCTCGATATCCATGGAGGCGGACAGGATCTGCAGTTCCCTCACCATGAGTGCGAATGTGCACAATCCGAGGTGCTGACAGGCAAACCGCTCGCCAACTACTGGATGCATAACGGATTTATCCGTATTGATAACGAAAAAATGTCGAAATCACTCGGTAACGGAGTGCTTGTAAAAGACCTTCGAACCCAGTACAAACGTGAAGCCATTCGTTATTTTATGTTGTCGACACATTACCGCAATCCGCTTAACTTTACCGAAGATACAATGGAGCAAGCGCAAAACAGTGTGGATCGGATTGCGAATGCCGTTGGCAATCTGAAGCATCGTTTGCAGGCGGTAACGGTAGATCAGGATATTACAGCGGAGTTCGCTGCTAAACTGGAGCAGATTCGCCAGCAGTATCACGAGAAAATGCAGGATGATTTCAATACTCCGGATGCCATTACAGCATTGTTCGAATGGGCTGCGGAAGCAAACCAGCTGCTGCAAAAGGAAGTCGTAAACGCTGCAGAAATTCGTGCATTGCTTGAGCTGTTTGGTGAGTTGAATGCGGTGCTTCGCATTTATACGGAAGCAGAGCCGGAGCTCCTGGATGAAGAGATTGAACGCCTGATTGAAGAGCGTACGGAAGCGCGCAAGTCCAAGAACTGGGCACGGGCTGATGAAATCAGAGACGAATTGTCAGCGCAGGGCATCCTGCTTGAAGATACGGCTCAAGGGATGAGATGGCGGCGCAAATGAACGAGGACGAATTGAAAAATCTGTCTGATTCTGTCGATCATTCGGAGCAGGGGGAACGGCCTACTGAAGAGCAGACAGAGGCTGTGGCACAGGGAGGGTGGTTTCCGTACCCGCCTTCCCGGCCTGCAAGATTGATTCCTCCGATTGCACTCGCCTATATCGGTGATGCAGTGTATGAGGTAGCGGTCAGGCAGTATCTGTTGTCGAAAGCCAATATGCGTCCGAATCACTTACACCGCAGTGCAACGGGGCTCGTATCAGCCAAGGCACAGAGTCGAATCCTTACAGGGATCGAGGAACAATTGACCGAAGAAGAGCGCGACGTTGTAAGACAGGGGCGGAATGCCAAGTCGGGCAGTATCCCCAAGAATGCCGATGTGCTGGAATACAGACATGCCACTGCTCTAGAATGCCTTGTGGGTTACCTGTACAGTAGTGGTCGGCATGAGCGCATGATCCAACTGATTACGCAGGGAATTGAGCATGCAGAGCAGCAGTCATCGTCACCAAACCAAAAATAAAAATAACAACTTAGTCGTTCCTGTGGTACAAGCCAATCAGGAGGTATATGCAGGACGTAATAGAGAGGACCGAAGCAATATGGAAGAAGAATGGATTGCTGGTAAGCACTCCGTGACGGAGGCGCTGCGTTCAGGACGTACCATCAACAAAATATGGATCGCTGATACAGCACAGAAACACTTGACCCAACCAATTATCGCGGAAGCCAAAAAACTCGGTATCGTAATTCAGCATGTGGACAAGCGCAAATTGGATCAAACCGTGCCGGGCATTCAGCATCAGGGTGTTGTCGCGCAAGCGGCCCCTTATGCTTATGCTGAGGTAGAGGATATTTTGGAAGCGGCAAAATCGAAGAATGAGCATCCGTTTTTGATTTTGCTGGACGAAATTGAAGATCCGCATAACCTGGGTTCCATTCTGCGGACAGCTGACTGCACGGGAGCTCACGGTGTCATTGTCCCTAAGCGGCGTTCAGCATCAGTGACTGCAACGGTATCAAAAACTTCAGCAGGCGCGGCTGAATATGTACCGGTTGCCAGAGTTAGCAACCTGGCTCAGACGATTGATCGTCTCAAGGAAGAGGGCGTGTGGGTTGTGGGTACAGATGTGACCGCACAAGAGGCGGTATTTGGCAATGGCGTATTCACAGGACCGGTAGCCCTGGTTATCGGGAACGAAAACAAAGGTATGGGCCGACTAATTCGTGAGAAGTGTGATGTACTGGTCAAATTGCCGATGCAGGGGCAGATTAACTCCCTGAATGCTTCCGTGGCGGCGGGTGTTGTCATGTACGAAGTGCTTCGTTCGCGCCAAGCACAGGGATAGATGGTATGGCAGATTCCCGGGATGTGCTTCTGGTGGACGGGTATAACATGATTGGTGACTGGCCGGAACTGTCCAGATTGGCAGAGAGTGGGCTTGAGGAGGCGCGGAATCGTCTTCTCTTCCGTCTTGCCGACTATCAGGCGTTCTCCGGTCGCAAGGTCATCGTTGTTTTTGATGCCTATCTCGTACCCGGACTTGGTAAAACATACACACAGAGCAAGGTACAGATCTATTTTACCAAGGAAAAAGAGACGGCTGACGAATGCATTGAGAGACTCGTACGGGAACTAACCTCGCGGAGACGCCAAATCTATGTAGCCACAAGCGATATGGTAGAACAGCATGTCATTTTTGGACAGGGAGCATTACGTGTGTCTGCCAGGGAACTGCTGATCGAAGTGGAGCAGAATGAGAAAGAGTTGCAGAAACGTCTGGAGGAGGATCAGGCCAAGTCCACACGCAATACACTCGGGGCCAAGCTTAGCCCGGATGTGTTGAAGCAATTCGAGCGCTGGCGACGTGGATAGGGAACTGTTTTACAAATATTTCAATCTTGAAAGTCTTGACAATTATGTTATTGATGTTCTTTTTTAGGGATAGCGTGGTTGACGGTGTGAGGTGCCATCATATATACTGTTCGTATATTTCATAGAGTAGAGTAACGGTGTACCTTGCGTTGCAGCCGGAGGGATTGTCTGTGAGTGTCGACCTCAAAGATATCATGTTATCAAAGTATGATTACCAAAGTGACGAAGACATTGTCGAAGCGGTCCGTGAAGGTGAGAGCGAAGCGCTGGAGTTTTTGATTAACAAATATCGCAACTTTGTACGCGCCAAGGCAAGATCTTATTTTCTGATTGGGGCAGACCGGGAAGATATCATTCAGGAAGGAATGATTGGTCTCTACAAATCCATTCGGGATTTCAAAGGAGACAAGCTGGCTTCGTTCAAAGCTTTTGCCGAGCTGTGTATCACCAGACAGATTATTACGGCAATTAAGACGGCAACACGTCAGAAACATATTCCGCTTAATTCCTATGTATCGTTGGACAAGCCAATCTATGATGAAGAATCCGATCGTACGTTACTCGATGTGATTTGTGGAACCCAGGTCAGTGATCCAGAAGAGCTTATCATTAACCAGGAAGAGTTTGTGGGTCTGGAAGATAAGATGTCGGAGATTCTAAGTGACTTGGAACGAAAAGTATTGATGTTGTATCTGGACGGGAGATCTTATCAAGAGATTGCAGTAGATTTGGACCGGCATGTGAAGTCCATTGATAATGCACTGCAGCGTGTTAAGCGCAAACTTGAAAAGTACCTGGAAGTACGAGATAATTGAACAATGTTGCTGTTGACGGAAAAGGCTCGGAGTTTGAGTCTTTTTTTGCTGCTTTAAGTTTATAAGTCAAAAGATTGATAATACTAGTAATCGCTTGGTCCCAGCAGGAGAAGAGAAAAAATCAGAGATGCCCGAACTGCCCTCCCATTTTGTACGGAACTTTTACCAGTGGTGAAAGGCTATTCTTTCATTGACATGGTTATACCCTTATGATAAAGTGTTTTAGGTAGGCCTAAATTCGCGGCTTTTTTTTAGGATCAATTTAGAGACTCTCCTTTAAAGTGGAAGTCTTCGGGAGGTGTACATCATGCGGGTAATTATTACTTTGGCTTGTACAAACTGCAAACAAAGAAATTACACTACGACAAAAAACAAGCGTAATCACCCCGACCGCATGGAGATGAAGAAATTTTGCAAGTTTTGTAACGAGCAGACTTCTCATCGCGAAACCAGATAGTTTTTGGGAGGTGTAGTCGGCGTGAAACGTAGTTTCAAATCTCTGATTTCCTTTTTCTCAGAAAGCTGGGCTGAACTTAAAAAAGTTCGCTGGCCTAATCGTAAAGAGCTGACCAACTACACATTGATCGTTCTTGGTACTGTTGTGGTTATGACGCTGTTTTTTTGGGTCGTTGATATCGGCATCTCCGCTGTGATCGAAGCGATTATTTAAGAAGGGTCCCAGGTGGCTTGATATGGAAAAAAGATGGTACGTCGTTCATACCTACTCAGGGTATGAGAATAAGGTCAAAGCCAATTTGGAAAAACGCGTAGAGTCCATGGGCATGGAAGACAAGATATTCCGCGTTCTTGTTCCTATGGAAGAAGAAGTGGTAAACAAGGACGGTAAGAAAAAGACCGTTATGCGTAAAGTTTACCCCGGCTATGTCTTGGTGGAAATGATCCAAACGGATGACTCTTGGTATGTTGTTCGCAATACACCGGGTGTTACGGGATTTGTCGGTTCGACAGGTTCCGGGTCCAAACCAACTGCTCTGTTGCCTGAAGAAGTGGAACAAATTCTGAAGCATATGGGCATGGTTGAGCCGAAGCCGAAAATTGAATTCGACATTAAGGAATCCGTACGAATTAAAGTTGGTCCTTTTGCGAATTTTGTGGGCTCCGTGGAAGAAATTTTGGTAGACAAAAGCAAGTTGAAAGTGCATGTGAACATGTTTGGACGGGAAACACCGCTTGAGTTGGAATATACACAAGTGGAGAAGATATAGTCTCTTCAAGTTTCTTGTGGGAGGACCGAAAGGTTCGTTAACCACTATTTTGCAAGGAGGTGTCAATCATGGCAAAAAAGGTAATCAAAATGGTAAAACTGCAAATTCCAGCAGGTAAAGCGAATCCAGCGCCTCCGGTAGGTCCAGCTTTGGGTCAAGCAGGTGTCAACATCATGGCATTCTGTAAAGAGTTCAACGCTCGTACAGCCGATCAAGCGGGATTGATTATTCCTGTTGAAATTACAGTATTCGAGGACCGTTCCTTTACTTTCATCACTAAAACTCCACCAGCAGCAGTTCTGTTGAAAGTGGCAGCTAAAGTGGAAAAAGGATCCGGCGAACCGAACAAGAAAAAAGTTGCTACTGTTAAACGTGATGCGGTACGTCAAATCGCAGAACAAAAAATGCCTGACCTGAATGCAGCGAACGTTGAGTCCGCAATGCGTATGGTCGAAGGTACTGCCCGTAGCATGGGTATCACCATCGAAGACTAATTTTTCATCTGAAACATGGCTTCGTAAAGCCGGCCGATTCGCGGCCGGTTGATGTGGGAGGTATATCCGCTAAAACCACAAAGGAGGAATATAACATGGCTAAACACGGTAAAAAATACCTGGAAGCTGCTAAGCTGATCGACAGCGAAGCAACTTACGAGCCTTCAGAAGCTGTAGAGCTTGTGAAAAAGGCAGCCACTGCAAAATTCGATGAAACTATCGAAGCAGCAGTACGCTTGGGCGTTGACCCACGTAAGCAAGACCAGGCTGTACGTGGTGTAGTTGTCTTGCCACACGGCACAGGTAAAACACAACGCGTATTGGTATTTGCAAAAGGTGACAAAGCGAAAGAAGCGGAAGCGGCTGGCGCGGACTATGTTGGTGATGCAGACATGATCAACAAAATCCAACAAGGCTGGTTCGAATTCGACGTCTGCGTAGCGACACCAGATATGATGAGTGAAGTAGGTAAATTGGGCCGACTGCTCGGCGGTAAAGGTCTGATGCCTAACCCTAAAGCCGGAACGGTAACTTTCGATGTATCCAAGGCTGTTCAAGAAATCAAAGCCGGTAAAATCGAATATCGTCTGGATCGTGCAGGTCAAATTCATGCACCGATCGGTAAAGCATCTTTCTCTGCAGAGCAACTGAACGAGAACTTGAAAGCTCTCATGGACGCTCTGAACCGTGCTAAACCGGCGGCAGCAAAAGGTGTTTATCTGAAGAATGTTTCTCTTTCTTCCACGATGGGCCCTGGCGCACGCGTGAACGCAGCATCTTTTAGATAATATCTGTTGACAGACTCGTTCTGTTTTGATATGATATAAAAGTTGTGAGTCCGAGTGACTGACCGTTGACATTTGAATATGCTTGCCGTAGACAGTAGGTGCCATCAGGCTTAATTTCCTACCGAGGTATGATTATAGAACTTAGAACGATGTAAATCGATTATGAGTATATATCAAGCCTTCGTGATTCTACGGAGGCTTTTCTTAATGGGATAAATTTGATCAGGAGGTGTACAGTTTGGCAAACGCAAAAGTGATTCAAGCAAAACAAGAGTCCGTTGATGCAGTAACAGCGAAATTGCGCGAGAGCGCTACGACAGTTGTTGTTGACTATCGCGGTCTGAACGTTGCCCAAGTAACTGAGCTGCGTAAGCAGCTTCGTGAAGCCGGAATCGAATTCCAAGTGCTGAAAAACACATTGCTTCGCCGTGCGACTGCTGCAGCAGAACTGACAGAACTCGATAGCGTTCTTACAGGTCCTACTGCAATTGCATTCAGCGCCGAAGATGCTGTGGCTCCAGCCAAAATTCTGAACGACTTCGCTAAAAAGAACGACGCACTGGAATTGAAAGGTGCAGTTGTTGAAGGTCGTGTAATCGGAGTAGAAGAAGTTAAGGCGTTGGCAGAACTGCCATCCCGCGAAGGTCTCCTCTCCATGCTCCTCAGCGTGCTTCAAGCGCCAGTGCGCAACTTCGCGCTTGCGGTTAAAGCTGTTGCGGAAAAAGAAGAACAAGGCGCGTAAGCTACTTGATCTGATAGCTGCTTAGGCGGCATTGAATGACAAAAAAATAAAATTATATATGGAGGTTCAATCATGAGTAAAGAGCAAATCTTGGAAGCAATCAAAGGCATGACTGTACTGGAACTGAACGATCTTGTTAAAGCAATCGAAGAAGAATTCGGTGTAACTGCTGCAGCTCCAGTAGCTGTTGCAGGTGGCGCAGCTGCTTCTGCAGAAGCTGAGCAATCCGAGTTCGACGTAATCTTGGCAAGCGCTGGCGCTTCCAAAATCAACGTTATCAAAGCAGTTCGTGAAATCACAGGTCTTGGCCTGAAAGAAGCTAAAGAAGTAGTTGACAATGCTCCAAAAGCATTGAAAGAAAAAGTTAGCAAAGAAGAAGCTGAATCCATCAAAGCTAAATTGGAAGAAGCAGGCGCTACAATCGAAGTTAAATAATTTGGCTTTTACAAGCTAAATGAACAAAACAACAAACCCCTTGACTTATATCAAGGGGTTTGTTGCTGTAATTGTATATGGAAAGTGAGTGAGGACATGTCCAATCATTATTATTCGGACAAACCGCAGGTCGCACATGACAGACGGGCAACGGAAGCGGAGCTTCGTGGATGGAAATTGCGATTCGTTACCGATGCAGGTGTATTTTCCAAGAGCGGAATCGATTACGGCAGCAGAGTACTGATTGATGCTATAGAGTTAACTGCTGGGGCTCATGTTCTGGATGTGGGTTGCGGGTATGGACCGATTGGTCTTACGGCAGCCAAGCTTGTACCCGAAGGACATGTCACCATGATCGATATCAACGAGAGAGCAGTTGAGCTTTCCAGAGAAAATGCAAAAGCAAATGGAATCACGAATGTAACGGTAATGCAAAGTAATCTACTTTCTGAAGTGAACCAGAGGGACTTTGATGCAGTTCTAACCAACCCGCCCATTCGAGCAGGGAAGGAAACCGTTCATACCATTTTTGAGCAGGCGCATCAGCATCTGAAGGTAGGTGGTTCGTTGTGGATTGTCATTCAGAAAAAGCAAGGGGCTCCTTCGGCAAAAGCGAAGCTGGAATCCTTGTTTGGCAGAGTGGAAGAAGTAACGAAAGATAAAGGCTACCGGATTTTCAAAGCGGTGAAAACGGAGGACTCGTCCGAAGGCTAGTTTCCGATTTGTAAAGTAAGCAGGGGAGCATTTTTTTTGCAATAGGACTATTGACTTGAAATTCAGGTCGTGGTATTATTGTAAAATGTCAGTATTAAGATGCCCTACTTGGCTTTAGCTAACTAAAAATGTCAATCTTTTTTTACGCCGAACGGGCTTATTATGCCTACGTTTGGCGTATAATATGTACATTTTGGGCAAACTGGGGATAAGTATGATTTTGGAAGACATCCGCCGATCAAAGTTGCTCTTTTTTCGAACGACATTCGAGTAAGGGCTTTTCTTTATTTGTGGATGCATTGCTTTGCTCTGTATGTGTACCATTATAAGGTTACAAACAGAGGTTCGCAACGAAATTTTTAAAGTGAGTAGACATTGAGGGGTGAGTTTAAGTTGGCAGGACATCTTGTTCAATATGGTCGACGCACTCGGCGCAGTTATGCACGAATTAACGAGATACTCGAAGTTCCGAACCTGATTGAGATCCAACAAAAATCTTACGATTGGTTTTTGGAGGAAGGGTTGCGCGAAATGTTCCAGGATATCTCGCCGATCCAGGATTTTACAGGCAACTTGATTTTGGAATTTATCGATTACAGTCTCGGTGAACCGAAGTATACAGTAGACGACGCGAAAGAGCGTGACGTTACTTATGCAGCACCGCTTCGGGTCAAAGTCCGGCTCATTAATAAGGAAACCGGCGAAGTCAAAGAGCAGGAAGTATTCATGGGAGATTTCCCGCTGATGACCGAAACCGGCACATTTATTATTAATGGTGCGGAACGGGTTATTGTCAGCCAGTTGGTTCGCTCTCCTAGCGTTTACTTCAGTACAAAAGTAGATAAGAACGCCAAAAAAACGTATACCGCTACAGTTATTCCTAACCGCGGCGCTTGGCTCGAACTGGAGATGGACGCGAAGGATGTTGTATACGTCCGGATCGACCGTACACGTAAAATTCCAGTTACGGTTCTCCTGCGTGCTCTTGGTTTTGGCACAGACGCTGAGATTCTGGATCTGCTGGGTAATGACGAATATATTCGCAACACGCTGGACAAAGACAATACGGATTCCACGGAGAAAGCGCTGATTGAAATTTATGAGCGTCTTCGCCCGGGCGAGCCACCAACGCTGGATAACGCGAAAAGCTTGCTCGTAGCTCGTTTCTTTGATCCAAAACGCTATGACCTGGCTAACGTAGGTCGTTACAAAATCAACAAAAAGCTCCACATTAAAAACCGTTTGTTCAATCAACGTTTGGCTGAGTCTCTCGTTGATACTGAAACTGGCGAAATTATCGCCGAAGCAGGTCAAATGGTTGACCGTCGTTTGCTCGATGAAATCATGCCTTATCTGGAGAAAAGTGTTGGCTTCCGTACGTATCACGTAGCTAACGGAGTTCTGGATGCGAATGATATTCCAATGCAAACAATTGACGTATTCTCACCGATTGAAGATGGTAAAGTCGTTAAGCTGATTGCCAATGCTAACATTGATAAATCAGTGAAAAACGTAACACCGGCAGATATCATTTCTTCAATCAGTTATTTCATTAACCTTCTGCACGGCATCGGAAGTACAGATGATATCGATCACCTGGGTAACCGTCGTCTGCGTTCGGTTGGTGAACTCTTGCAGAACCAGTTCCGTATCGGTTTGTCCCGTATGGAACGTGTTGTTCGTGAGAGAATGTCCATTCAGGACGCTAACGTGATCACGCCACAGGCATTGATTAACATACGTCCTGTAATTGCATCCATTAAAGAGTTCTTCGGTAGCTCCCAATTGTCACAGTTTATGGATCAAACGAACCCTCTGGGTGAGTTGACGCATAAACGTCGTCTGTCCGCACTCGGACCAGGCGGTTTGACACGTGAGCGTGCAGGCATGGAAGTCCGTGACGTCCATCCATCCCACTATGGCCGGATGTGTCCAATCGAGACTCCAGAGGGACCAAACATTGGTTTGATCAACTCGTTGTCTACATTTGCCCGTGTGAACGAATATGGTTTCATCGAAGCTCCATATCGCTGGGTAGATCCGAAGACTGGTGTCGTAACCGAGCAAATCGATTATCTGACAGCAGACGAAGAGGACAACTACGTTGTCGCTCAAGCGAACGCAAAACTGAATGAAGATGGAACTTTTGCAGAAGAAGCGATCATTGTACGTTACAACAAACAATCGGATAACATCCTTACGATGCCGAGCGAGCGCGTTGACTACATGGACGTATCTCCTAAACAAGTTGTATCTGTCGCTACGGCGCTCATTCCGTTCCTTGAGAACGATGACTCCAACCGCGCACTGATGGGATCCAACATGCAGCGGCAGGCGGTTCCTCTCTTGATTCCTAAAGCTCCGCTCGTAGGAACAGGTATGGAACACAAAGCTGCAAAAGATTCCGGTGTATGTATTGTCTCCAAATATGACGGGATTATTGAACGTTCTTCTGCGAATGAAATCTGGCTCCGTCGTGTGGAAGAGGTAGATGGCCAAGAAGTTAAAGGCGATATCGTTAAATATAAATTACACAAATTTATGCGTTCGAACCAAGGAACATGCATTAACCAACGTCCGATTGTTAAACGTGGTGCTGTTGTCAAAGCTGGCGACATCCTCGCTGACGGTCCTTCGACGGAAATGGGCGAATTGGCTTTGGGACGCAACGTCGTTGTTGCCTTCATGACTTGGGAAGGTTACAACTACGAGGATGCGATTCTGCTTAGTGAAAAACTCGTGAAGGAAGATGTCTACACATCCATCCACATCGAGGAGTATGAGTCAGAAGCGCGCGATACCAAGCTCGGACCTGAAGAGATCACACGTGACATCCCTAACGTAGGGGAAGAAGCGCTGCGTAACCTCGATGAGCGTGGTATTATCCGGATCGGTGCTGAAATTGCTGCTGGCGATATCCTGGTGGGTAAAGTAACGCCTAAAGGTGTAACTGAACTGACTGCGGAAGAACGTCTCCTGCATGCAATCTTCGGTGAGAAAGCACGCGAAGTTCGTGATACGTCCTTGCGTGTGCCTCACGGTACTGACGGGATCGTCGTAGACGTGAAAGTATTTACCCGTGAAAACGGTGATGAACTGCCTCCGGGTGTTAACCAGCTCGTTCGTGTCTATATCGCTCAAAAACGGAAAATCTCCGAGGGTGATAAAATGGCCGGACGTCACGGTAACAAAGGGGTCGTGGCTCGTATCCTGCCGGAAGAAGATATGCCTTTCCTGCCGGACGGAACACCGGTTCAAATCGTTCTTAACCCGCTGGGCGTACCTTCCCGGATGAACATTGGTCAAGTGCTCGAAGTTCACTTAGGTATGGCTGCTATGCAGCTCGGTATCCACGTAGCTACCCCTGTATTCGACGGAGCGAAAGAGTATGACGTCTTCGATACGATGGAAGAAGCAGGCATGCAGCGTAATGGTAAAACCGTTCTGTACGATGGCCGTACGGGTGAAGAGTTTGAACGTGAAGTAACTGTCGGCGTCATGCATATGATCAAGCTGGCGCACATGGTTGATGATAAAATCCATGCCCGTTCCACAGGTCCTTACTCACTCGTTACGCAACAGCCGCTGGGTGGTAAAGCCCAATTCGGTGGACAGCGTTTCGGGGAGATGGAGGTTTGGGCGCTTGAAGCATACGGCGCTGCCTATACTCTACAAGAAATCTTGACTGTTAAGTCCGATGATGTTGTTGGTCGGGTGAAAACATATGAGTCCATTGTCAAAGGTGAGAATGTTCCGGAGCCGGGTGTTCCTGAATCGTTCAAAGTATTGATCAAAGAGCTGCAAAGCTTGGGTATGGACGTTAAGATTTTGAGTGAAGATGAACAAGAGATTGAAATGAAAGAAATGGACGATGAAGATGACGCTGCGAGCGATAAGCTCAGCCTCAACCTTGAGGGTTCAGAGGTCGGAGTGGAGTAACCGCTTCGGGCGCATGATGACCGGCGTTTTTCATCAGGCTCGCGTCTTGCTCCGGCTTCGGCCGGAGAAGGCGTAACCTAGAATACAGGAATTGGTTAAGGAGGGTTGCTCCTTGTTGGACGTCAACAATTTCGAATACATGAAGATCGGGCTTGCTTCCCCAGAAAAAATTCGTTCTTGGTCCCGCGGAGAAGTGAAAAAACC
This sequence comes from Paenibacillus sp. FSL K6-2862, assembly GCF_038005125.1. Lineage (NCBI taxonomy): Bacteria > Bacillati > Bacillota > Bacilli > Caryophanales > Paenibacillaceae > Paenibacillus > Paenibacillus sp. FSL K6-2862. Next base: position 5,838,093 of record NZ_JBBOSN010000001.1, on the reverse strand, counting down.
GGAAACGATCAACTATCGTACGTTGAAACCGGAAAAAGAAGGGCTGTTCTGCGAAAAGATTTTTGGCCCTACGAAAGACTGGGAATGTCACTGTGGTAAATACAAACGCGTTCGTTATAAAGGCGTTGTCTGTGACCGCTGTGGTGTTGAAGTAACACGTGCCAAAGTACGCCGTGAACGGATGGGCCATATTGAGCTCGCTGCTCCGGTATCGCACATCTGGTACTTCAAAGGTATTCCGAGCCGCATGGGTCTCGCTTTGGATATGTCTCCAAGATCACTTGAGGAGATTATCTATTTTGCATCTTATGTAGTAACTGATCCAGGAGAAACTCCACTGGAGAAAAAACAGCTGTTGTCCGAGAAAGAATACCGCAGCTACCGTGAAAAATACGGATATGGATTCCAAGCAGGCATGGGTGCAGAAGCGGTTAAAAAACTGCTTCAAGACCTTGATGTGGACAAAGAGCTTGAATTCCTGAAGGAAGAGCTCCGCACTGCACAAGGACAACGTCGTAACCGTGCCATCAAACGTTTGGAAGTTATTGAAGCTTTCCGCAACTCGGGTAACAAACCTGAGTGGATGATCATGGATGTACTTCCTGTTATCCCGCCGGAACTTCGTCCAATGGTACAATTGGATGGTGGACGTTTTGCAACGTCTGACCTGAATGATCTGTACCGCCGTGTAATTAACCGGAACAACCGTCTGAAACGCTTGCTTGATCTGGGCGCACCAGACATCATCGTGCAAAACGAAAAACGGATGCTGCAGGAAGCTGTTGACGCATTGATCGACAACGGCCGTCGCGGACGCCCGGTAACGGGTCCTGGTAACCGTCCATTGAAATCTCTCAGCCACATGCTGAAAGGTAAACAAGGACGTTTCCGTCAAAACTTGCTCGGTAAACGTGTTGACTATTCTGGTCGTTCCGTTATCGTTGTCGGACCTTACCTGAAGATGTATCAGTGTGGTCTGCCAAAAGATATGGCACTAGAACTGTTCAAGCCTTTCGTAATGAAAGAACTTGTGAATAAAGGGCTTGCCCACAATATCAAGAGCGCTAAACGTAAAGTTGAGCGTGTAAGTCCTGAAGTATGGGATGTTCTTGAGGAAGTAATCAAGGAGCATCCGGTTCTACTCAACCGTGCCCCTACGCTTCACCGTCTCGGTATTCAAGCATTTGAACCAATTCTGGTTGAAGGAAAAGCCATTCGTCTTCACCCACTCGTGTGTACGGCATACAATGCCGACTTTGACGGTGACCAAATGGCCGTGCACGTTCCGTTGTCTGCTGAGGCACAAGCGGAAGCACGTATCCTGATGCTTGCATCTGGTAACATTTTGAACCCGAAAGACGGTAAGCCAGTTGTTACCCCTTCCCAGGATATGGTCCTAGGTTCATACTACCTGACTATGGACAACAAGGAAGAAAAGGGTACTGGCATGATCCTGCGTACAGTGAACGAGGCTGTATCTGCGTATCAACGCGGTACTGCCGGCTTGCATGCACGCGTAGCGATTCCGGTTAAAGCTCTGGGTAAAACTAGCTTTACTGAAAAACAACAGGATGCAATGTTGCTGACAACTGTCGGTAAAATCATCTTTAATGAAATCTTCCCAGCAAGTTTCCCTTACATCAACGATGCAACTCGCGCAAACCTTTATCAAGGTACTGCAGAGCATTTCTTTGTGTATGAAAAGGGGACTGACCTGAGAGAAGCAATCATGAACGCACCTCTAGCAGGTGGTGTTGGTAAGGAATATCTGGGTACAATCATCGCTCGTTGTTTTGAAATTTACCATACAACGGAAACAGCGGTTATCTTGGATAAAATCAAACAACTCGGATTCACGTACTCGACGCGTGCAGGTATTACTGTAGCCGTGTCTGATGTCGTCGTACCACCTGAGAAATTCGAAATTCTCAGACAATCCGAAGAAAAAGCACAAATCGTTACAAACCAGTACCGTCGTGGTCTGATTACGAACGAAGAGCGCTATGACCGCATCATTGATATCTGGTCTAAATCGAAAGATGATATCACCGAGATTCTGATGAAGTCGATGGATCGTTACAACTCTATCATGATGATGGTTGACTCCAAAGCACGGGGTAATAAATCGCAAATCACCCAATTGGGCGGTATGCGTGGTCTGATGGCCAACCCGTCCGGTCGTATCATCGAACTCCCAATCAAATCGAACTTCCGTGAAGGTCTGACGGTACTCGAGTACTTCATCTCGACACACGGTGCGCGTAAAGGCTTGGCCGATACAGCCTTGCGTACAGCCGACTCAGGTTACCTGACTCGTCGTCTCGTAGACGTGGCACAAGATGTAATCGTGCGTGAAGATGATTGTGGTACAGATAAAGGGTTCACGGTTAGCCGTATCCAGGATGGTAAAGAGGTTATTGAAGATCTCTACGACCGTATCGAAGGAAGATACTGCTTCGAAACTGTTCGTCATCCGGAAACAAAAGAAATTATTGCACACCGCAATGAATTGATTGACTCCGACAAAGCAGAGGCAATTATCAAAGCAGGTGTAACCAAATTGCAAATCCGCTCTGTACTCAGCTGCCGTGCTCGTCATGGTGTCTGCAAAAAATGTTACGGTCGCAACCTGGCGACTGGTAAACACGTGGAGATCGGTGAAGCGGTTGGTATTATCGCTGCGCAATCCATTGGTGAGCCAGGAACACAGCTGACAATGCGTACATTCCACACCGGTGGTGTAGCCGGGGACGATATCACGCAAGGTTTGCCGCGTATCCAGGAGTTGTTTGAGGCACGTAATCCTAAGGGTCAAGCAACGATCAGTGAGATTGACGGTATTGTCAAAGAGATTCGTGAAGCGAAAGATCGTCGCGAAATCGAAATTCAAGGTGAAGCGGAATCCAAAGTTTACTCCGTTACTTACGGCTCCCGTGTTCGCGTAAGCGAAGGCATGGAGATCGAAGCAGGCGACGAGCTGACAGATGGTTCCATCGATCCAAAAGAAATGCTGCGCATCAAAGGCGTACGTGGTGTACAGAACTACATTCTGCAGGAAGTACAACGCGTATACCGTAACCAGGGCGTAGAAATTAATGATAAACACGTTGAAGTTATGATCCGTCAAATGCTACGTAAAATCCGCATCGTCGATGCAGGAGATACAACGCTGCTTCCAGGATCGTTCGTAGATACGCATGAGTACGAAAGAGCTAACAAAACAGCGATTCTTAGTGATAAAGAGCCAGCGGTTGCGAAACCAATCCTGCTTGGTATCACAAAAGCATCTCTCGAAACAGACTCCTTCCTCTCTGCGGCATCGTTCCAAGAGACTACACGTGTACTGACAGATGCAGCGATCAAAGGTAAAGTCGATCAGTTGCTTGGTCTGAAGGAAAATGTAATCATCGGTAAACTGATCCCTGCAGGTACAGGTATGAACCGTTACCGCAGCATCAAGTTTGCTGAGCCGGAAGATGGCCAATCTTCAGTCGAAGAACTTGAGCCAGTCTCCGTTGATTAGATAGATTCCCCCTATTTAGGGTGAAGATAAAGTTTTGTATGTCAGGGGATGGACGTGTGTTTAATACAGACGGACATTTCCTGATGTGCGAAAACTTTGAATAAATCTTTCACGATTAGCATTGACATTGCTTGCGCTAGATGCTAATATATCAAAGGTGCGTGAGCAGCTGATTGTATATGTCCTATTCGGAGGAATGAACAATGTCTAATGAAAAAGGCCTGCAAGATGCTCATGTCAAAATAGGTACAAAACAGACCATGCGGATGGTCCAGTCAGGAATGGCTGCTGAGGTCTATGTGGCCGAAGATAGCGATCCGCAGCTCACTTCCAAAATCATTGCCTTGTGTGAACAACACAATGTGAAGTACACGAAAGTGGACACAATGAAAAATCTCGGCAAGGCTTGCGGGATTGGAGTGGGAGCAGCAATGGCTGCTGTCGCAAAATGATACGGTAAGGAACGTTTTTGTCCGAGAACTTTTTAGGGATTCTCCAAGGCAAAAACTTTTCATTTGTCTTTTTATGAACCGCCTGGGTCTGTGGACTTAGCGATAAGAGGTTTATAAAGAAACATGAACAATTGAGGAAGGGGGTGGCAATCACATGCCAACTATTAACCAACTGGTACGCAAAGGACGTCAAGCTAAAGTTGAAAAGTCCAAATCACCAGCATTGCAAAAAGGGTTCAACGCTTTGAAACGTGAATCTACTAACATCAGTGCCCCACAAAAACGTGGTGTCTGCACTCGTGTAGGTACAATGACTCCACGTAAACCGAACTCTGCACTTCGTAAATATGCCCGTGTTCGTTTGACGAACCGTCTCGAGGTAACTGCTTATATCCCGGGTATCGGACATAACTTGCAAGAGCACAGTGTTGTATTGATTCGCGGAGGTAAAGTTAAGGACCTTGCAGGGGTTCGTTACCACATCGTTCGTGGAGCACTCGATACTGCAGGCGTGAACAACCGTATGCAAGCTCGTTCTAAATACGGTGCTAAACGTCCTAAAGCTAAAAAAGCCTAACACATTATAAGAAGCGATCCTGAATATCTTCTGGCTTAATGTCCAGAGGACAAGGGTTAGCTTAACAAGAAAGAAAGGGGGATATCCATGCCACGCAAAGGTCCAGTTACGAAAAGAGACGTGTTGCCAGATCCGGTATACAACAGCAAGTTGGTTACTCGTTTGATCAACCGCATCATGCTCGACGGAAAACGCGGTGTTGCTCAAAGCATTCTGTATAATGCGTTCAAGTTGATCCAAGAACGCACGGGTAATGACCCGATGGAAGTATTTGAGACAGCAATCAAGAATATCATGCCAGTCCTGGAAGTTAAAGCTCGCCGTGTCGGCGGTGCCAACTACCAAGTACCAATCGAGGTAAAACCAGAGAGACGTACTGCTTTGGGTTTACGTTGGCTCGTGAACTACTCCCGCAACCGCGGTGAGAAAACAATGGAAGAGCGTTTGGCGGCTGAGATCATCGACGCTTCCAACAACACAGGCGCTTCCGTTAAGAAACGTGAAGATACGCACAAAATGGCTGAAGCGAACAAAGCGTTTGCTCACTACCGTTGGTAGGATTCAGTTCACAATAAAAACTTCAATTTTGAAGGGAGACCCATTTCATGGCAAGAGAGTTCTCCTTGAAAAATACACGTAATATCGGGATCATGGCTCATATTGATGCGGGTAAAACCACGACAACTGAGCGGATCTTGTTCTACACAGGCCGTACGCACAAAATCGGTGAAGTTCACGAAGGCGCTGCGACAATGGACTGGATGGAACAGGAACAGGAGCGCGGAATTACGATTACTTCCGCTGCGACTACCGCTGCTTGGAAAGGCCACCGCGTTAATATCATTGATACCCCGGGACACGTTGACTTCACTGTTGAAGTTGAACGTTCCCTTCGTGTATTGGACGGAGCAGTTGGTGTATTCAGTGCGAAAGAAGGCGTTGAGCCTCAGTCTGAAACTGTATGGAGACAGGCTGACAAGTACGGCGTACCTCGTATCGCATACGTAAATAAAATGGATATCATCGGTGCTGACTTCTTGAATGTTGTTTCCGACATGCGTGATCGCCTTCAAGCGAACGCAGTTGCGATTCAACTGCCAATCGGCGCTGAAAATGATTTTAAAGGTATCATTGATATCGTTGCACAAAGAGCTCATATGTACAAAGATGACCTTGGTCAAGATATCGAAGAAACCGAAATTCCTGCGGAATTTGCAGATCAAGTTGAAGAACTCCGCAACGAATTGATTGAGCGGGTTGCAGAACTCGACGAAGAATTGACTATGAAATACCTGGAAGGCGAAGAGATCACTGTTGAAGAGATCAAATCCGCTCTCCGTAAAGGTGTAGTAGAAGTTAAGATCTTCCCAGTAATCTGTGGATCCTCTTATCGTAACAAAGGTGTTCAACTTATGTTGGACGCTGTTATCGACTACTTGCCAGCTCCAATTGACGTTCCAGCGATCAAGGGTCTCCTTGAAGATGGAACCGAAGCGGTTCGCAAGTCTTCTGATGAAGAGCCATTCTCCGCATTGGCCTTCAAAATCATGACTGACCCTTACGTTGGTAAATTGACATTCTTCCGCGTATACTCCGGTGTTCTTCAATCCGGTTCTTATGTATTGAATGCCACTAAAAACAAACGTGAGCGTATCGGTCGTATCCTTCAAATGCACGCGAACAGCCGTCAAGAGATCACTGAAGTTTACTCCGGTGACATTGCAGCTGCCGTAGGTTTGAAAGATACGGGTACAGGTGATACACTATGTGATGAGAAAAACCCGGTTATCTTGGAATCCATGAACTTCCCTGATCCGGTTATCGAAATCGCCGTTGAACCTAAAACCAAAGCTGACCAAGATAAAATGGGTGTTGCTCTCGGTAAGTTGACAGAAGAGGATCCAACTCTTCGTGCTCATACTGACGAAGAAACAGGCCAAACAATCTTGGCAGGTATGGGTGAGCTTCACCTTGATATCATCATCGACCGTATGCGTCGTGAGTTCAAGGTTGAAACTACTGTGGGTAAACCACAAGTAGCTTACCGTGAAACTTTCCGTGCTCCAGCGCGCGTTGAAGGTAAATTCGTACGTCAATCCGGTGGTCGTGGTCAATACGGTCACGTATGGGTTGAATTCGAACCTCTCGAGCCGGGTACAGGCAGCCAGTTTGAAAGTAAGGTTGTCGGTGGTTCCGTTCCTAGAGAATACATTCAACCAGCACTGTCAGGGATTGAAGAGCAAATGAAAAACGGCGTTATTGCAGGCTTCCCGCTTGTTGACGTTAAGGCTACAATTGTAGACGGATCTTACCATGATGTCGATTCCAACGAGATGGCATTTAAAATTGCCGGATCTATGGCGCTGAAAGCAGCGAAAGACAAATGTAGTCCAGTTCTGCTTGAGCCAATCATGAAAGTAGAAGTAACCGTTCCGGAAGAGTACATGGGTGACGTTATGGGTATGCTTAACTCCCGTCGTGGCCGCATCGAAGGTATGGATTCCCGTAGTGGAGCTCAAATCATTCGTGCTAAAGTACCTTTGTCCGAAATGTTCGGATACTCTACAACTCTTCGTTCCGGTACTCAAGGACGCGGCGTATTCTCCATGGAGCTTTCTCACTATGAAGAAGTTCCTAAGAGCATCGCTGAAGAGATCGTTGCCAAAACAAAAGGCACCGAGTAGTTTTCTCACACTGGACGCTAGTGCATAGGGAGTTAATCTTCTAGATGCTAGGGTCCAGTGAAAACATAAAATTTAACATTTTAAGGAGGCCACGTTCAAATGGCAAAGGCTAAATACGAACGTAATAAACCACACGTTAACATTGGTACTATCGGTCACGTCGACCATGGTAAAACAACTCTGACTGCTGCAATCACTACTGTATTGTCCAAAACTTACGGTGGCGCAGCAATCGCTTTCGATCAAATCGATAAAGCTCCAGAAGAGCGCGAACGCGGTATCACAATCTCCACAGCTCACGTTGAGTACGAAACTGACGCTCGTCACTACGCTCACGTTGACTGCCCAGGTCACGCCGACTATGTTAAAAACATGATCACTGGCGCGGCACAAATGGACGGAGCTATCTTGGTAGTATCCGCAGCTGACGGCCCAATGCCACAAACTCGTGAGCACATCTTGCTCTCCCGTCAAGTAGGCGTACCTTACATCGTTGTATTCTTGAACAAATGCGACATGGTTGAAGACGAAGAGTTGTTGGAACTGGTTGAAATGGAAGTTCGCGACTTGCTCAACGAATATGAGTTCCCAGGTGACGATACTCCAATCACTCGTGGTTCCGCTCGTGAAGCTCTGCAAAACCCTGATGGTGAGTGGGCTCAAAAAATCGTTGAGATGTTCAAAGAAATCGATACTTACATCCCAACTCCAGAGCGCGACACTGACAAACCTTTCTTGATGCCAGTTGAGGACGTATTCTCCATCACTGGTCGTGGTACAGTAGCTACAGGTCGTGTAGAGCGTGGTACTGTTAAAGTCGGTGAAGAGATCGAAATCGTGGGTATCCACGAAGAAACTAAAAAATCCGTAGTTACGGGCGTTGAAATGTTCCGTAAATTGCTGGATTCCGCTCAAGCGGGTGACAACATCGGCGCATTGCTGCGTGGTGTTGACCGTGAAAGCATCGAGCGTGGACAAGTACTGGCTAAACCAGGTTCTGTTAAGCCACACACAGAATTTACAGCTCAAGTATACGTTCTGACTAAAGAAGAGGGTGGACGTCACAAACCTTTCTTCACAGGATACCGTCCACAATTCTATTTCCGTACAACTGACGTAACAGGTATCATCAACCTGCCAGAAGGTACTGAAATGGTAATGCCAGGCGACAACATCACAGTAACTGTACAACTGATCAATCCAATTGCGATTGAAGAAGGTACACGCTTCGCGATCCGCGAAGGTGGACGTACAGTTGGTGCCGGTGCGGTAGCATCCATCCAAAAATAATTCAGCTTTCCGCTGAGTAAGCATATGCAACAGTGTACTGGAACGAGTAACATTGTACTGTAACGAAGCTTCGGAAGAGTTCTTTATCCGACATCGGATAAAGAACTCTTTTATTATGTATAAGAGATTCGGAACCTGCGTCATAATGTGAATAGCATTCAGATGTATATAAAAGATCGGTTAAGGCAGCTTGCATAACAATGAAACAACACATTAAACAACGTCATTTCGATATGAAAAGATTAGTTTAAATGTTTTTCTTAAATATGCTTGCAATACGCCCATTTTTTCTATATAATAATGAATGTTGTTCTGAGACGTTGCGATGATGTGAGAGGTTACTGGCACACCCGGCCCCTTTGCCATGGGAGGGTTGTTGGAAAATTTTCACGGAGTATGTCCGATAATAAATTGGGCGATAGAAGGAGGGACTAAAATGGCAAAGCAAAAAATTCGTATTCGTTTGAAAGCTTACGACCACAGAATTCTTGATCAATCCGCGGAGAAAATTGTTGAAACAGCAAAACGTTCGGGTGCTGGTGTATCCGGTCCGATTCCGCTTCCAACTGAAAAACAAATCATTACTATTCTTCGTGCGGTACACAAGTACAAGGATTCTCGGGAGCAATTCGAGCAACGCACACATAAGCGTTTGATCGATATCGTTAACCCGACTCCACAAACTGTGGATGCCTTGATGCGCTTGGATCTGCCGTCCGGTGTAGATATCGAAATCAAATTGTAATATAAATCAACAAGACCATGTATAAAGGAAAAGAGGTGTCAACATGAAAGGTATCTTAGGAAAAAAACTTGGAATGACTCAAGTGTTTACCGCTGAAGGTAACGTAGTACCAGTAACAGTTATCGAAGCAGGACCTTGTGTTGTTTTGCAAAAGAAAGATCTTGAGAACGATGGCTACGAAGCAGTTCAAATCGGTTATTCCGATAAGAAAGAGAAAAATGCCAACAAGCCAGAAGCAGGACACGCTAAAAAAGCGAATACTGCCCCTAAGCGCTACGTTCGTGAACTTCGCGGCATCAACATCGCGGAATATGAAGTTGGCCAAGAGTTGAAAGCTGACATTTTCGCAGAAGGCGAATTCGTTGACGTAACGGGTATTTCTAAAGGTAAAGGTTTTGCCGGCGTAATCAAACGTTGGGGACAAAGCACTGGACCTATGTCTCACGGTTCTCGTTATCACCGTGGCCCGGGTTCGATGGGTTCGATCCAAGCTAACCGCGTTCCTAAAGGCAAGCACTTGCCAGGACACATGGGTCATGAGACTGTTACAATCCAACGTCTTGAAGTTGTTAAAGTAGACGCTGAACGTAACGTGTTGCTCGTGAAGGGTTCCATTCCTGGACCGAAAAACAGTCTTGTAAAAGTTAAAGAAACGGTGAAAAAATAACCACTGAAGAAAGGAGGAACACAAAATGCCAAAAGTATCAGTTTACAATGTAGATGGTAGCCAAGTGGGCGAAGTTGAACTGAACGATGCAGTATTCGGAGTAGAGCCGAACACTTCCGTTCTGTACGATGCAGTGCTTATGCAACGCGCTTCCCTTCGTCAAGGTACCCACAAAGTAAAAGGACGTTCTGAAGTACGTGGCGGTGGACGTAAGCCTTGGAAACAAAAAGGTACAGGTCGCGCTCGTCAAGGTTCGATTCGTTCTCCACAATGGAAAGGCGGCGGTATCGTATTTGGTCCGACACCACGGAGCTATGCGTACAAACTGCCTAAGAAAGTTCGCCGTTTGGCGATCAAATCAGCTCTTTCATCCAAAGTGCTCGACAACGACATTATCGTTTTGGACGCTCTTTCGCTGAGCACACCTAAAACAAAAGAATTTGCAGCCATCTTGAACAACTTGAAAGTTGGACGCAAAGCTTTGATCGTAGCTCCTAGCTATGATGATAATGTGGCTCTTTCCGCACGGAATATTCCTGGCGTGAAATTCGTAGCAGCTGACGGCATTAATGTTCTTGACGTGCTTGCGCACGACAAACTGATCATTACGAAAGAAGCAGTTCAGAAGGTAGAGGAGGTGCTCGCGTAATGAAGGATCCTCGTGATATTGTTAAACGTCCGATTATTACGGAACGTACTGCTGACATGATGAATGACTTGAAATATGTATTTGAAGTCGATATCCGTGCAAACAAAACCGAGATCAAAAAAGCCGTGGAAGCTATTTTCAACGTAAAAGTGAAAAACGTGAACACTCTTCGTGTTCCAGCTAAGCCTAAACGGTACGGACGTTATTCCGGATATACTAGCGAATGGAAAAAAGCGTTTGTAACACTGACACAAGACAGCAAAACGCTTGAGTTCTTTGAAACTGTATAATTGAAATTGTTGAAGTAAGGAGGGAAACCCAGTGCCAATCAAAAAGTATAAACCGACATCCCCGGCAAGACGGAACATGTCCGTATCTACATTTGAGGAAATCACCACAGATCAGCCGGAGAAATCGTTGTTGGCCCCACTGAGCAAAAAAGCAGGCCGCAACAACCAAGGTAAAATTACAGTTCGTCACCACGGTGGTGGACACAAACGTAAATACCGTATCATCGACTTCAAACGTACTAAAGATGGAATACCGGGCCGCGTTGCTACGATCGAGTATGACCCGAACCGTACATCGAACATCGCCCTGATCCACTATGCTGATGGTGAGAAACGTTACATCATCGCTCCTAAAGGATTGAAAGTTGGAGATCAAATCTTCTCCGGTCCTGAATCCGACATCAAAATCGGTAACGCACTGCCACTCGAAAACATTCCAGTAGGTACCGTTATCCACAACATCGAGTTGAAACCAGGTAAAGGCGGACAATTGGTTCGTGCTGCTGGTACAGAAGCTCAATTGCTTGGTAAAGAAGAAAAATACGTTTCCGTTCGTCTCTCTTCCGGAGAAGTTCGTCGTATTCTGAAAGTTTGCCGCGCAACAATCGGTTCTGTTGGTAACCAAGACCACGAGCTCATCAAAATCGGTAAAGCCGGTCGTAGCCGTTGGTTGGGACAACGTCCTGAAGTTCGTGGTGTAGTAATGAACCCTAACGATCACCCTCACGGTGGTGGTGAAGGTCGTGCTCCAATCGGACGTAAATCGCCAATGTCACCATGGGGTAAACCTACTCTTGGTTACAAAACGCGTAAGAAAAATAAAGCTTCTGATAAATACATCATTCGCCGCCGCACGAAGTAATACACACTGTGCATAACTTCGTGAGGCATCTGCGGATGCATAAACGCTATGTTTGAAGGGAGGATCTCCACATGGGTCGCAGTTTGAAAAAAGGGCCATTCATTGATGGCTACATGCTGAAAAAGGTAGAAGAGATGGACGCTTCCGGTAAAAAGAACGTTATCAAAACCTGGTCCCGTCGCTCTACAATTTTCCCACAATTCATCGGACACACATTCGGCGTATATGACGGACGTAAACACGTGCCAGTATACGTGACTGAGGACATGGTCGGACACAAATTGGGTGAGTTCGCTCCAACCCGTACGTACAAAGGCCATACTGATGATGACAAGAAAACAAGAAGATAAATGAACATCTTTAATGTTTGAGAGGAGGTTACACAATGGAAGCAAAAGCACATGCTAAGTTTATCCGGATTGCTCCTCGTAAAGTTCAACTCGTTGTTGACTTGATTCGCGGCAAGCAAGTTGGTGAGGCGGTTGCCATTCTCCGTCACACTCCGAAATCTGCTTCTCCAATCGTTGAGAAGTTGCTTAACTCCGCTATTGCGAATGCGGAACATAACTATTCTATGGATGTTAATAACTTGGTCATTTCGCAAGCTTACGTGAACCAAGGACCGACAATGAAACGTTTCCGCCCTCGTGCAATGGGACGTGCAAGTCGTATTAACAAACGTACTAGCCACATCACTTTGGTGGTATCTGAAAAGTAGAAGGAGGGAAAACGTGTGGGCCAAAAGGTAAATCCAGTCGGACTCCGTGTCGGAGTTATCCGTGACTGGGAATCTAAATGGTATGCAGGCAAAGACTTCGGTGATCTTTTGATGGAAGACGTGAAAATTCGTGAATTCCTGAAAAATAAATTGAAAGACTCCGCTATGTCTCGTGTTGAAATCGAGAGAGCGGCTAACCGCGTGAACGTAACGATTCACACAGCGAAACCAGGTATGGTAATCGGTAAAGGTGGATCTGAAGTTGAGAATCTTCGTAACCAAATTACGAAAATTGCTGGCGGTAAAAAAGTACACATCAACATCTCTGAAATTAAGAACCAAGACCTGGACGCAATCCTGGTAGCAGAAAGCATTGCACAACAACTGGAACGTCGCGTTTCTTTCCGTCGTGCTCTGAAACAAGCTATTCAAAGAACTATGCGCTCTGGTGCAAAAGGTATTAAAACTCAAGTGGGCGGACGTCTTGGCGGAGCTGAGATCGCACGTTCGGAAGGCTACAGCGAAGGAACTGTTCCACTGCACACGCTTCGTGCCGACATCGACTACGGTACAGCAGAGGCTCATACAACTTACGGCCGTATCGGCGTAAAAGTATGGATCTATCGTGGAGAGGTTCTTCCTACGGCTAAGAAACAAGCTGCTAAGGAAGGAGGCAACTAATCATGTTGGTACCAAAACGTGTAAAACACCGTAAGCAACAACGTGGACATATGAAAGGCCAAGCAAAAGGCGGAACTACGCTGAACTTTGGCGAATACGGTCTGCAAGCTACGGAACCGGCTTGGATTACGAACCGTCAAATTGAAGCGGCTCGTATTGCGATGACTCGTTACATCAAACGTGGTGGTAAAGTCTGGATCAAAATTTTCCCTGACAAACCAATCACTCAAAAGCCTCTCGAGGTTCGGATGGGTAGCGGTAAAGGTAACGTAGAAAAATGGGTTGCAGTTGTGAAACCAGGTAAGATCATGTTTGAACTTGCTGGTGTACCGGAGGAGATTGCACGCGAAGCAATGCGTCTTGCCGCTCACAAACTGCCAATCAAAACGAAGTTCGTGAAACGTGAAGAATTGGGTGGTGAAGCAAATGAAAGCTAGTGAATTTCGCAACCTAACCTCTGCTGAAATCGAGCAAAAGATTGCCGGATTTAAAGAAGAACTCTTTAACCTCCGCTTTCAACTCGCTACCGGTCAGCTGGATAACCCGACTCGAATCCGTGATGTGCGGAAAGAAATAGCTCGTGCTAAAACCATCATTCGTGAAAGAGAACTGGGTATCGGTTAATTAGAGGTCGGATATACATTCCGTCCGTAATCAGGAAGGAGGCCAACAATGAGCGAAGAACGTAACGCACGTAAAGTGCAAACTGGTAAAGTTGTTAGCGATAAAATGGATAAAACGATTGTTGTTGCTGTAGAAACTTACAAAAACCATAAGTTGTACCATAAACGCATCAAGGTTACTAAAAAGTTCAAAGCGCATGACGAAGAAAACACTGCGAAAATCGGTGACACGGTGAAAATCATGGAGACTCGTCCGCTTTCGAAAGATAAACGCTGGAGACTTACTGAAGTCGTAGAAAAAGCGGTTATCATCTAATGCATTATCAGCATAGCTGGAAGGAGGAATACTAAATGATTCAACCATTTACACGTTTGGCTGTAGCCGACAACTCCGGTGCGAAGGAACTGATGTGTATCCGCGTACTCGGCGGTACGGGACGTCGTACAGCACAAATCGGTGATCTGATCGTTTGTTCTGTAAAACAAGCAACACCAGGCGGCGTTGTCAAAAAAGGTGATGTAGTTAGAGCGGTTGTCGTTCGTACGAAACGTTCTGTACGTCGTAAAGACGGTTCCTACATCGGTTTTGATGAAAATGCAGCTGTTGTTGTAAAAGACGACAGAAGCCCACGTGGAACACGTATTTTCGGACCTGTTGCTCGTGAACTTCGCGAGAAAGACTTCATGAAAATCGTTTCCTTGGCCCCAGAGGTTATCTAATAGATTAAGCTCGTGATGTTTAGAAACAGGAGGTGTACGAAATGCCAAGAGTGAAAAAAGTTCTGGAATCCCATAACAACAAACTTCACGTTAAAAAGGAAGATACGGTTATGGTGATCAGCGGTAAAGACAAAGGTAAAAAAGGCCGTGTCATCGCTGCTTATCCTCGTGAGAACCGCGTCCTTGTGGAAGGTGTTAACATGATTAAAAAACACCAGAAGCCTAACCAGCAAAATCCGCAAGGCGGCATTATCGAGAAGGAAGCTCCGATTCACGTTTCCAACGTGATGCACATCGATCCAAAGAGCGGAAAAGTAACCCGTGTTGGTTACAAAGTGTTGGATAACGGAAAGAAAGTGCGCGTTGCTAAACGTTCCGGAGAAATTATCGACTAATTGAACCGAATGAGAAAGGAGGGCTATGATTCATGGCATCAAGAATGAAAGAACGTTACCTGCAAGAAATCGCTCCTGGTTTGATGCAGAAGTTTAACTATACAACGGTAATGCAAGTGCCTAAAATCGAGAAAATCGTTATCAACATGGGTGTGGGCGACGCTGTCCAAAACTCCAAAGTGTTGGATTCCGCAGTAAACGATTTGCAACTGATCGCGGGTCAAAAACCTGTAATCACTCGTGCTAAGAAATCTATCGCAGGTTTCAAACTGCGTGAGAACATGCCTATCGGTGTGAAAGTTACATTGCGCGGCGAGCGTATGTACTACTTCCTCGATAAATTGTTCAACGTTACATTGCCTCGTGTCCGCGACTTCCGCGGTGTATCGAGCAAAGCGTTCGACGGACGTGGTAACTACACACTGGGTCTGAAAGAACAATTGATCTTCCCAGAGATCGAGTACGATAAAGTAGACAAAGTCCGCGGTATGGACATTGTTATTGTAACAACGGCGAAAACAGACGAAGAGTCCCGTGAGTTGCTCACGCAACTGGGAATGCCTTTCGTAAAATAAAGTTGGCATAACGTTTCCGGGTGTCTGGAAGGACTCCCTTTTCTCCGAAATTATTTAGGAGGTGTCAGGCTAAAGTGGCAAAAACTTCGATGAAAGTTAAACAACAACGTACACCAAAGTTTAAAGTGCGTTCTTATACACGCTGTGAGCGTTGCGGACGTCCACATTCGGTGCTGCAAAAGTTCAAAATTTGCAGAATTTGCTTCCGTGAATTAGCTTATAAAGGCCAGATTCCTGGCGTGAAAAAAGCAAGCTGGTAAAAAGTCCTGAACGGGAAGGAGGTTAACTCACAATGACTATGTCTGATCCAATTGCAGATATGCTTACTCGTATTCGTAACGCGAACACTGTTCGTCACGAAACAGTAGAAATGCCTGCTTCGACAATGAAAAAACAAATCGCCGATATCCTGAAGCGTGAAGGTTTCATCCGTGACGCTGAAGTTATCGATGATAACAAACAAGGGATTATCCGTGTTTTCCTGAAATACGGTCAAAATAACGAGCGCGTTATCACTGGTCTGAAAAGAATCAGTAAACCGGGTCTTCGTGTTTACACGAAAAGCAACGAAGTACCTCGTGTACTTGGTGGCCTGGGTATCGCGATCATCTCGACATCCAAAGGTGTTATGACGGACAAAGAAGCTCGTCAATCGAAATCCGGCGGAGAAGTCGTTTGCTACGTTTGGTAATATAACGTCACAAGATAGGAGGTGCAACATATGTCTCGTATTGGTCGCAAACCAATTACAGTACCAAGTGGTGTGGACATCACACTGGACAACACCGTTATTACGGTAAAAGGACCAAAAGGAACTCTGACTCGTGAACTTCATAAAGACATGAAGGTTACAGTTGAGAACAACGAAATTACAGTTGTGCGTCCTTCCGATAACAAAACTCACCGTTCTTTGCACGGCACAACGCGTAGCGTTGTAAACAACATGGTGAGCGGCGTTACTGAAGGATTCGCAAAATCTCTGGAGTTGGTTGGGGTCGGATATCGTGCAAGCAAATCCGGAGATAAAATCGTTCTGAACGTTGGATACTCTCACCCGGTTGAAATTACACCGGAAGCGGGAATTGAATTCGAAGTACCTTCGAATACAAAAATCATCGTTCGCGGGATCGACAAAGAGCGCGTAGGTGCTTACGCTGCTAAAATCCGTTCCGTTCGTGAACCTGAGCCGTACAAAGGTAAAGGTATTAAATATGAAGGCGAGCGTATCATCCGTAAGGAAGGTAAAGCCGGTAAGAAGAAATAAGATTTCTCTTACCGCCTTTGCGCGGCTTTCGGCTTGCTTGCTTCGTGTGTTTCTAATATACCCCGTGGCTTCCGGTTTGAAGCCAGCGAGGTAACCTGAAAGGAGTGAATCCCTGAGATGATTACGAAACAAGATAAAAACAAGGCTCGTCTGAAAAGACACCTGCGTGTTCGTAAGAAAATCCAAGGAACGGCAGCACGTCCTCGTTTGAACGTATTCCGTTCTGGTAAACATATGTACGCTCAAATTATCGATGACGTAGCTGGTGTAACGATCGCTTCCGCGTCTACTGTAGACAAAGAACTGAGCAGCGACATCAAAAACGGTGCTTCTGTTGAGTCAGCTCGTAAAGTTGGCGAACTCGTTGCAAAACGTGCGAAAGACAAAGGCGTTTCTAACATCGTATTTGACCGTAGCGGATATCTGTACCATGGTCGTATCGCAGCATTGGCTGAAGCGGCTCGTGAAGCAGGACTTGAGTTTTAAGATATTTTTCAAAAGGAGGTTAACGACTTGCGTGTAGATCCGAATACTTTGGAACTGACTGAAAGAGTTGTAAATATTAATCGCGTAGCTAAAGTAGTAAAAGGCGGACGCCGTTTCAGCTTTAGCGCACTGGTTGTAGTCGGCGACGGCAACGGCTGGGTTGGAGCTGGTATCGGTAAAGCGGGCGAAGTACCTGATGCAATTCGCAAAGGTATTGAAGATGCTAAGAAAAACCTTGTACACGTTCCACTCGTAGGAACATCGATTCCTCACTTGGTAACAGGTAAGTTCGGCGCAGGACGCGTTCTGTTGAAACCAGCATCTGAAGGTACTGGTGTTATCGCTGGTGGTCCTGTACGTGCGGTTCTTGAACTTGCTGGTGTAGGTGACATTTTGACAAAATCTCTGGGTTCTTCGAATTCCATGAACATGGTCAATGCGACTTTGGAAGGTTTGTCCCGTTTGAAGCGTGCTGAAGACGTGGCTAAACTGCGCGGAAAATCCGTCGAAGAGCTTCTGGGTTAAGGAGGGAATCTCATGGCTAAATTGGAAATTACCCTCGTCCGCAGCTTGATCGGACGTCCGGAGACGCAAAGAACAACTGTGAAAACATTGGGCTTGCGCAAAATCAACAGCAAAGTGGTTCAAAACGATAATCCAGCCATTCGTGGTATGATTAACAAAGTAAGTCACTTGGTTGCTGTTAAAGAAGTAGAAGCTTAATACGGGATATTCCCATAAATCTTTAAGGAGGTGCAACGAACGATGAAGTTACATGAGCTTTCCCCAGCTCCTGGATCCCGCAAAGAGCGTAAACGTCTTGGTCGCGGTCCAAGTAGTGGTACGGGTAAAACATCAGGTCGCGGTCACAAAGGACAAAACGCTCGTTCCGGCGGTGGTGTACGTCCGGGCTTCGAAGGTGGACAAAATCCATTGTATCGTCGCTTGCCAAAACGTGGTTTCGTAAACCCAACTCGCAAGGAATATGCGGTTGTGAATATTGAAGACCTGAACAGTTTTGCTGCGGGTACTGAAGTAACTCCAGAATTCTTGATGACGAACGGCGTAGTTAAAAACGCTAAATCCGGAATCAAGATCCTGGGTAACGGTGAAGTCACTGTGAAGCTGACTGTTAAAGCTAACAAGTTTTCTCAATCTGCGGTGGAGAAAATTGAAGCTGCCGGCGGTACAACCGAGGTGATTTAATGTTCAAGACCCTAAAGAATATCTGGCGGGTTGAAGATCTGCGCAAAAGGGTATTATTTACCCTTTTTGTACTGATCATTTACCGCATCGGATCCTTCGTTCCAGTACCTGGAGTAAACAAAGAGGTTTTCGAAGCGACAAATTCTGCGGGTAAAGAAGTTTTTGGACTTCTCAATACGTTCTCGGGTGGAGCACTGTTCCAGTTCTCGATCTTTGCACTCGGGATCGTACCTTACATCACTGCGTCTATCATAGTACAGTTGCTTTCCATGGACGTTATCCCTAAGTTAGCGGAATGGGCTAAGCAAGGTGAACAAGGTAAGAAAAAATCAGCTCAGCTGACTCGTTATTTAACGATCGGTCTGGCATTGATTCAAGCGTTTGGTACGTCGATCGGATTCAACCGCTTGTACAATACAGAGATGGTGCCTAACGCCACTTTTGCTGACTATATCTTGATCGCGATTGTACTTACGGCCGGTACTTCATTCCTGATGTGGCTTGGTGAGCAGATCACCGAGAAGGGCATAGGAAACGGAATTTCGATTTTGATCTTTGCGGGTATCCTCTCAACGGTGCCTAACATTATCAAACAGACAATCGAGTCCGACTTCATTCAACCTGATCAGTTGTTCATGAACATCCTTAAAGGTGTAATCGTCGCAATTGTTATTGTGTTGATTATCATCGGTGTCATTTACATTCAGCAGGCGATTCGGAAAATTCCTGTACAGTACGCGAAACGCGTCGTAGGTAACAAAATGTACGGTGGACAGAATACACATATCCCGCTGAAGATTAACGCAGCAGGTGTTATCCCTGTCATCTTTGCTTCATCTCTGTTGATGTTCCCAACGATTATCGCCAACTTCTGGGCTGATCGTTTATGGGCACAGTGGATCGGACAAAATCTGACTACTCACAAACCTCTGGGTATGTTATTGTATGTCGTGATGATCTTCGGTTTCACTTTCTTCTATACTTTCGTACAGATGAATCCACAGCAGATGGCTGATAATATGAAAAAGAACGGCGGTTACATCCCAGGCATTCGCCCGGGTAAAGCAACCGAGAAATATCTGACCCGTGTCATGACTCGTTTGACAATGGCCGGCGCCATCTTCTTGGCAGTCATTTCCGTTCTGCCTGTATTCTTAGGGGCACTTTCTGGTTTGCCTCAATCGGCGCAAATTGGAGGAACGTCTCTCCTGATCGTTATCGGTGTTGCGCTCGATACCATGAAGCAAATCGAAAGCCAATTGATCAAACGCCACTACAAAGGTTTTATCAATAAATAGGCAATAGGTACCGGTCAAGCTAAGATTTACTTGCCGGCACCTATTGTGCTGTTTGTTGATGTAGGGTAGTCTTGGAGGGAGTGACATAACGTGAACATCCTATTCATGGGCCCTCCGGGGGCAGGAAAAGGAACGCAAGCAGACGTCATCGTGAAAGAGTTCGGTATTCCCCACATTTCAACAGGCGATGCATTTCGTCTGGCGATTAAGCAGGGAACTCCCATTGGCCTGAAAGCCAAGGAATATATGGATCAAGGATTGCTTGTACCAGATGATGTAACCATCGGCATCGTTGAAGAACGGTTGCAGCAGCCTGACTGCAGAGAAGGATTCCTCTTGGATGGCTTTCCAAGAACCCTGTCTCAAGCAGAAGCGCTTGATGGCATCCTGGACCGACTGAACTCAGGTCTCGATCATGTAATCAACCTGAAAGTGGACCGCGACAAATTGCTGGCTCGTTTGACGGGTCGTCGCATTTGCAAAAACTGTGGCGCCACTTATCATGTCGTATTCAATCCGCCTAAGCAGGAAGGTATTTGTGATAAATGCGGCGGCGAGTTGTACCAACGTTCTGATGATAACGAAGAGAGCGTAGGAACCCGTCTCGACGAATATATCAACAAAACAGCACCACTCCTCACGTTTTATGAGAACAAAGATCTTCTTCGTCAAATGAACGGAGAACAGGATATTGATCAAGTCTCTCAAGAGATCGTGTCCTTACTGCGAGGTTAATTGAATGATCATTGGTAAGTCCGAAACGGAACTGGGCTTGATGAGGGAAGCAGGGAGAATAGTTGCGGAAACGCATCGTCTCCTGGCAGAGCATATCGCTCCCGGTATTACGACTGGAGAACTTGACCATATGGCCGATCAATATATCCGCAGTCAAGGAGCTGTGCCGTCTTTCAAAGGTTATAACGGTTTTCCTGCCAGTGTGTGCGCTTCAGTAAATGAAGAGTTGGTGCATGGATTTCCCGGCAAACGCAAGTTGAACGAGGGCGATATCGTTACGTTTGACATTGGCGCGCAGTACCAGGGGTATCATGGGGATTCTGCCTGGACTTATCCGGTCGGCCGTATTTCCGAAGAAGCCCGTCGTCTTCTGGACGTTACCGAGGCTTCGTTATACGCAGGTCTGGCGCTGGTTAAACCGGACATTCGCTTGTTTACTATATCTCATGCGATTCAGAAATATATTGAGGATGCAGGTTTTTCGGTAGTTCGGGAATATGTCGGTCACGGCATAGGAGCGGATCTGCACGAAGAACCCCAAATTCCGAACTATGGTCTTCCTGATCGGGGACCACGGCTTAAAGCGGGCATGGTGCTGGCCATAGAGCCGATGGTTAACGTAGGTAGCCGGTATGTGAAAACGTTGGAAGATAACTGGACTGTCGTTACTGTTGACGGATCGTTATGTGCCCACTTTGAACACACCGTAGCAGTTACACCAGATGGCATGGAAATTTTCACAAAACTGAATGCGTAGGTGATGAGGCATGAATAATCAGTCTAATCCGCAGCTCGGTCAACTTGTGAAGATCCGTAAAGGCCGCAATGCGGACCAAGCCGCGGTAATTGTTGCTATAGCGGACAGTAGGTTCGTGTATATAGCGGATGGAGACAAACGTAAGTTTGATCAACCCAAGAAGAAGAATATTCTTCATCTGGAGCTCCAGCCGATGATCAGCAGCGAGGTTGTAAACAGTTTAAACGAGAGTGGTCGGGTGACAAACGGAAAGCTCCGCTATGCGGTTCATTCGTTTCTGGAATCCACCAACATTCAAACTGAAGAGAAAGGAGACTGACTAATGGCCAAGGAAGATGTCATTGAAGTGGAAGGCACGGTTCTTGAACCGCTGCCGAATGCAACATTCAAGGTTGAGCTTGAGAACGGTCATCAAATTCTCGCTCACGTTTCCGGAAAGCTGCGGATGCACTTTATCCGTATCCTGACTGGTGACAAAGTAGTTGTTCAGTTATCGCCTTATGATCTGACAAAAGGACGTATAACTTACCGTAAATAGTAGTAGACAGTTGCAATGAACTGTGAAGCTTGAAGCGGGTTTTGCCCGGCAAAACTTGCGAAAGCTTCGAAGCCGGTTTTACAATGGTAAAACGAGGTCAATGCTTACGAAGAGAGTTTTGCTAAGCAGAACTTTGAGGAGGTAATTCACATGAAGGTAAGACCTTCGGTCAAACCGATTTGCGAAAAATGCAAAGTCATTCGCCGCAAAGGGAATGTTATGGTTATCTGTGAAAATCCGAAACACAAACAAAAACAAGGTTAATGAAGGGGGTGTAGCGTAAAATGGCACGTATAGCTGGTGTGGATTTGCCACGTGATAAGCGCGTTGAGATCGCCTTGACTTATATTTTCGGAATCGGTAAAACGACTTCCCAGAAAATTCTGAGCTCTACAGGCATCAATCCGGACACTCGTGTTCGTGATTTGACGGAAGATGAAGTCAGCAAATTGCGTGAAAGTATCGACAAAGAGGTCAAAGTTGAAGGTGACCTGCGTCGTGAAATCTCTTTGAATATTAAACGTTTGACGGAGATCGGTTGTTACCGTGGAGTTCGTCATCGTCGTGGTCTGCCTGTTCGTGGACAACGTACGAAAACGAATGCTCGTACTCGTAAAGGTCCTCGTCGTACAGTAGCGAACAAGAAGAAATAATAAGGGGGGATAAGAGAAAATGGCTAAACCGAAAAAAGTCGTACGTACTAAACGTCGTGACCGTAAAAATATTGAATCTGGCGTGGCACATATCCGTTCCACTTTCAATAACACTATCGTTACCATTACGGATCCTCACGGAAACGCAATTTCGTGGGCAAGCTCCGGCGGCCTCGGATTCAGAGGTTCCCGTAAATCGACTCCGTTTGCTGCACAAATGGCTGCTGAGACTGCTGCCAAAGCTGCAATGGAACATGGGATGAAAGCCGTTGAGGTTATGGTTAAAGGACCAGGCGCAGGCCGTGAAGCAGCGATCCGCTCTTTGCAAGCTGCAGGTCTGGAAGTTAACCTGATCAAAGACGTAACTCCAGTCCCGCACAACGGATGCCGTCCTCCAAAACGTCGTCGTGTCTAATGAGATTTGCCCCTGCGTGTGGTATAAATCCAGCACAATCTGCTAATAATGGTTGTTTAGGCATACTACTACATGTTTTCGCAAGAGAAGGTAAATGTTTCATAGAGGACCGACGTTTTGAAGGAGGGGTATTGCAGTGATTGAAATCGAAAAGCCGAAAATTGAGACGGTAGACGTCAACGATGATGGCACCTATGGGAAATTCGTAGTAGAACCGCTGGAGCGCGGATACGGAACGACGCTTGGAAACTCGCTTCGCCGAATCTTGCTCTCGTCACTGCCGGGTGCGGCAGTGTCTTCGGTTCAAATCGATGGCGTTCTGCATGAATTTGCTACAGTTCCTGGCGTAATGGAAGATGTAACGGAGGTTATTCTTAACCTGAAAGCTTTGTCGCTTAAAATTCATTCTGATGAGGAGAAAGTGCTCGAGATTGATGCTGAAGGCGAAGGAGCAATCACGGCTGGAGATATCCGTGCTGATTCCGATGTGGAAATCCTTAACCCGGATCTGCACATCGCTACGCTCGGACCAGGTTCGAGACTTCACATGCGTATTTTTGCCAATCGCGGTCGCGGCTACGTCCAGGCAGATCGGAATAAACGCGATGACCAGCCGATCGGCGTCATCCCAGTCGATTCCATCTTCACCCCGATCAGCCGCGTTAACTACGCTGTGGAAAATACGCGTGTTGGCCAAGTAACCAACTATGACAAGCTCACGTTGGAAATTTGGACAGACGGAAGTATTCGTCCTGAAGAGGCTGTAAGCCTCGGCGCTAAAATTTTGACCGAGCATTTGATGCTCTTCGTGGGTCTTACAGACGAAGCGAAAGATGCTGAGATCATGGTCGAAAAAGAAGAAGACAAAAAAGAAAAAGTACTCGAAATGACGATTGAAGAGCTGGATCTCTCTGTTCGTTCCTACAACTGCCTGAAACGTGCCGGTATTAATACCGTGCAAGAGCTGACTACGAAAACGGAAGAAGACATGATGAAAGTCCGTAACCTCGGACGCAAGTCTTTGGAAGAAGTTCAAGAGAAGCTCGAAGAATTGGGTCTGGGACTCCGTACAGAAGAATAGACAGCTGAGTGCTTGAAGTGAAGGAGGGAAAACAATGGCATACCAAAAGTTGGGCCGTAATTCCAGCGCGCGTAAAGCTTTGTTCCGTGACCTGGTAACCGACCTGTTCTTGTACGAGCGCATTCAGACAACTGAAGCGAAAGCAAAAGAGGTTCGCTCTATTGCTGAAAAACTGATCACTAAAGCGAAAAAGGGAGATCTTCATGCCCGTCGCCAAGTGGCAGCTTATGTTCGCCGCGAAACTATCGATGGTGAGCAAGATGCAATCCAAAAACTGTTTAGCGAATTGTCCGGTCGTTACGCTGAGCGTCCAGGTGGATACACTCGTATCCTTAAACTGGGACCTCGTCGTGGTGACGCAGCGCCTATGGTTTACTTGGAACTGGTTGACCGCGCGTAAAACAGATGAGATGAGGAAAGGGGACAGAGTCGTTGATTCTGGATTAACCCTTTTTTTCACTTCATTTCGGAATTCGTGCTGTAATAGAAGCTCCGGAAGGGGCTTCTTTTGCTGTTCGGGGTAGGGTATGTATAGTATGGAACAAAGGTGTGGTAATGATGCGCAACTTGTGCATGACGCTTGCTTATGATGGCACTGCTTATTATGGCTTCCAGGTACAGCCGGGGGGGAATACCATTCAGGATCATCTTGAAGATGCCATTCGTGCATTGACAGGTGAGACGGTAAAGATAACGGGGTCAGGTAGAACTGATGCGGGTGTTCATGCTCGCAGGCAGATCTTCAACTTTGCTACCGAATCTCAAATCCCGATTGAACGATGGTGTATAGCACTTAATTCTAGATTACCCTCTGATATTGTTGTTATTGATGCGATAGAGGTACCGCTTGAGTTTCATTCTCGCTATGCAGCGAAAACGAAGACGTACCGCTATACGATCAATGCAAATCAATTTCCGGATGTATTCAACAGAAGACTGCAATATCATCATCATGCCAGGTTGGACATAACTGCAATGCAGGAGGGGCTTCGTCATTTTATTGGTACGTATGATTTCACCTCCTTTGCTTCTCGCAAGTCTCAGAAAGACAATCATATACGTTCGGTATACGACGCATGGATAGAGGTTGACCGTTCAATGTGCAGAGATCATCCGCGCGATCAGGGAGTCATTCATATTTATGTGAGCGGCAACGGCTTTTTGCAGCATATGGTTCGCATTATTGTAGGTACACTGCTGGAGATCGGAGAGGGCAAACGGAAAGCCTCTGATGTACCGAATATGATTGCCGCATGTAATCGCTCTGCTGCAGGACCAACTGCGGTAAGTTGCGGTTTAATGCTCTGGGATCTTGAATACAAAAAAGATTAAATTTGGTGAGTGAAAAGTTTAATTAACACTTGCGATTTAACCTCCTATCATGTAATATAAAAGTTGTGTTTTCTTAATGGCTTTCCCACAGCCCCAATTAAGAGGGTCACATCGCAACAACTATCCATCAACACCTAAAGTTATCACTTAATGAACGAAGATAAATGAAAATGAGATTTTGAACATTTTAAGGAGGAACTTTTCATGCGTACAACGTACATGGCGAAGCCTAACGAAGTTGAGCGCCAATGGCACATCATTGATGCCGAAGGCAAAACGCTCGGACGTTTGGCGAGCGAAGCAGCTGCTTTGATCCGCGGCAAACACAAGCCACAATTTACTCCACATGTGGACACTGGCGATTTCGTAGTTATCATCAATGCGGAGAAAATCGTATTGACTGGTAAAAAAATGCAAGATAAGAAATACTACCGTCACTCGATGCACCCAGGTGGTTTGAAAGTAACTACTGCAGAAGATATGGTTAAAAACAAACCGGAACGTATGTTGGAATTGGCTGTTCGCGGTATGCTTCCTAAAACTCGCATGGGCGAAAAAATGAAGCTGAGACTTAAAGCGTACAGAGGCACTGAGCATCCACATGCAGCACAAAAACCAGAAGTTTACGAACTTCGCGGTTAATTAAAAGGAGGACAGTTTCATGGCACAAGTACAATACTATGGGACAGGTCGTCGTAAACATTCGGTAGCTCGTGTTCGCCTTGTACCGGGTGAAGGACGCATTGTCATCAACAAACGTGATATTAATGAATACTTCGGTTTGGAAACACTCAAACTGATCGTAAAACAACCACTGACTTTGACAGAAACGCTTAGCAACTATGACGTTTTGGTTATCGCTCATGGTGGCGGAATCTCCGGTCAAGCTGGAGCAATCCGTCATGGTATCTCCCGCGCACTGCTCAAAGCAGATCCGGAATACCGTGCTTCCCTGAAAAAAGCAGGATTCCTGACTCGTGACCCACGGATGAAAGAACGTAAAAAATACGGTCTCAAAGCCGCTCGTCGCGCTCCTCAGTTCTCCAAACGTTAATATGTATTACAAGCCTCTGGCCTCGGCGCCAGAGGCTTTTTGTTTTCTATAAAACATGGATTAGTTATTCCAATAGGATGGCGCGGATAGATTGTCATATGTATGTGATCTAACATGGCTTATTTCTCATTTTAAATTTGGCTGAAGATAGATCATTCCGGACAGGTTAAGCGAGATCACAATCATCAGTTTTCCTTATGAATTCAATAAAAGTCACTTACATATAAGCACGAAGAATTAAAGATTTTTCATGCTCTGCTGATACTCTATGCATCTCATATTTGGTTTTTAGCTTGAGTATTATCATTACGAAGTGTAGTACAGTTTAATCCAAATAACCCAGTAGGGATAAAGGATTCCACGATTAGCATAGCGAATTGGACTCTA
The DNA here is from genome assembly GCF_038005125.1 of Paenibacillus sp. FSL K6-2862. Lineage (NCBI taxonomy): Bacteria > Bacillati > Bacillota > Bacilli > Caryophanales > Paenibacillaceae > Paenibacillus > Paenibacillus sp. FSL K6-2862. The sequence continues at coordinate 5,811,436 of NZ_JBBOSN010000001.1, read as the reverse complement.
ACACCTTCTAGCCTGCTTAAGTTAATTGCAATGGATTCATTTGAAGAGAATCTAAAGAGAATCTAAGTGTTCACAAAATGATTGGTAATCCACTCACAAAAATGGGCTGCAAATGAATCATTTTACCATGTGGCAGGCCATTGACATCCCCCCTGAAAGATTTATACTATACATAATTCATATTAGATTGGTCGGCATTAAAGTTTTCGGGAAAAGCAGAATGGGGGAAATTCAGAATGAACTTGTTGGAAAAAGAAGAACTTGCTCGGGTGAAAGCAGAAGAATTGGAAAACGCAAGCCCTGAGGATATTATCCGTTACGCTGTTGAGACATTCCCAAATATCACTTTTGCATGCAGCTTTGGTGCGGAAGATGTTGTACTTGTAGATATGCTGCAGAAGATCAGTCCATCTACGGATGTTTTTTATCTCGACACTGATTTTCATTTCAAGGAAACGTATGAGACACGTGATCTTATGAAAGAGAAATACAATTTGGATTTTGTGCGTGTCTCTCCTAAAATTACACCAGAAGAGCAGGCGGCCCAACATGGAGAGGAATTGTGGAAATCGGATCCTAATGCTTGCTGTAATATTCGCAAGGTTGAGCCGCTGACACGTATTCTTTCCAAGTATGATGCATGGATCACGGGAATACGCAGAGATCAAGCACCGACTCGTGCTAATGCGAAGAAGGTGGAATACGATACGAAGTTTGGACTTATGAAATTTAATCCGATCGCTCATTGGACTTCTGAGGACGTGTGGGACTATATTCGGGCGAATAACGTTGTATATAACCCTCTCCATGATCAGAACTATCCGAGCATTGGTTGTGAACATTGCACCCGTCAAGTTATGCCAGGTGAAGATCCGCGCGCAGGACGATGGTCCGGTAATGATAAAACAGAATGTGGACTTCATAAATAAAGTATTCAAAATAGCGGGAACATCCTTTAGACCTTACATCATAGCTTTGAGCATATCTCTATCGAACCACCACTATGAAGAGAAATTAGGGAGCTGACAAAACGACATCGCTTCTGCCTCTATGACGTTATCCGGTGCAAAAGTGCGTGGTCTGCTCCGTGATGGAGAGTGCCTGTGACCATAATTCACTCGTTCTGAGGCAGCTGTGGTGCTGATTGAGGGAATGGCGGAGCAAGTCCGCTCCTAACGGTATATTTGTCCATCTTGTCCCATATAGATGATTAGAGTCATTTATAGGGACGAGGTGGTTTTTTTATGCGTAAAAATATGGGGAAGCATTTTGTGGTATGGATCCGGTTGCGTACAGTAAAGCGTGTGCTGCTAAGCCTCTGTCTACTTGCGATGTTGGTGGCTGTGGTGACGTATGAACTCCCTTCATCCAAGACGTCCGGATATTGGGGGCTGCCGCTAGCGGGCAAAGTCATCGCGATCGATGCAGGGCATGGTGGACCAGACGGGGGGGCTGTGAGCAAGCAGGGGGTCATTGAGAAGGATATCAATTTGTCGATTGCTTTGTATGTACGGGACTATCTGCAGCAAGCTGGAGCACTGGTGGTCATGACACGAGAGATTGATACAGATCTTGCAGAGGCAGATACCAGAGGATATTCCAAACGGAAGACAGAAGATCTCAAGCAGAGAGTAAGACGAATTGAAGACAAGCAGGCAGATCTGTTTATCAGCATTCACATGAACAGTGTCCCTTCGAACCGCTGGAGTGGTGCACAGGTCTTTTATACACCCAACCACCCGGACAATGAAGGATTAGCCAATCTGTTGCAGCAAGAAATGATCCGTAATCTTGAAAATACAGATCGAATTGCGAAAACGGTAAATACCGTATATCTGCTTCAAGCATTGAAAATCCCGTCTGCGCTCGTAGAAGTCGGTTTCTTATCTCATCCGGATGAGGCACGTCTTCTTGCGGATGAAGCATATCAGCGTAAAGTAGCCGCTTCCATCTATAATGGAATCTTGAGGTATTCCTCGGGGGAACGTCCCAAAAGTTAGTTACAAAGGGAAGGAGAATGTTATAATTAACACAGCATACCTAATTACATGCCAATAGATAAAGCTGAGGTGCTGTCTGATGATATCAAAAGAACAGATACTTGAACTATTGCAACCTTTACAGGAACCACAATTGGGAGTGAGTCTGACCGAGCTTCAATGGATTCGTGATGTCATGGTAAAAGAAAATCATGTGGCACTGACCATTGTTACATTGGACAATCAGACTGAGGATACAACTGCTCTTAGTGACGCTGCACGTAACCTATTGTCTCAACATGGGATTCAGGATGTACATATACGCCTGCGTGCAGCATCAGAACATGAACGAGAGAGTGTGAATGCAGGACAACCTGGGAATGAGCAGAATGACGAAGAAGTGCTTGTAAAAGGCCACGCAGCAGGTCTGGATGGTCATGAGTTATTAAGCCCTGAATCGGGTGTTCGCTATATTGCAGTAGCAAGTGGCAAAGGTGGGGTAGGTAAATCTACAGTCACAGTGAATCTGGCTGCTGCCCTCGCTCGGCAAGGTAAAAAGGTTGGATTAATTGATGCGGACATCTATGGTTTCAGTGTACCTGATATGATGGGGATTGAAGAATACCCTGTTGTAGAGGATGGAATCATTCAGCCGGTCGAGCGTTTTGGTGTGAAAGTGATGTCGATGGGATTTTTCATTCGTGAAAATAACCCTGTGATCTGGCGTGGTCCCATGTTGGGTCGCATGCTGCGTCAGTTCTTTACAGATGTAAATTGGGGAGAACTGGACTACATGCTGCTTGATTTGCCTCCAGGCACAGGTGACGTAGCCCTGGACGTGCATCAAATGCTGCCACAGAGTAAGGAGATCATTGTGACAACGCCTCACGCAACAGCAGCATTTGTAGCCGCGAGAGCGGGTGCAATGGCGATTCAGACCGAGCATGAGCTGCTGGGTGTGGTAGAGAACATGGCTTATTACGAATGTGGCAAATGTGGAGAGAAAGACTATGTCTTTGGTCGTGGGGGCGGTGGACGTCTTGCGGAAAGTCTGCACACAGAGCTGCTCGCACAGATTCCTCTCGGTTCACCGGACAATCATCCATCAGAGCCTGATTTCTCGCCATCTGTATATAAGGCTGATACACGCATCGGTGCCATATACGATGAAGTAGCGCAGGCAATTGAGACTAAGTTTTAGCATATTGAACAAAATCACCACAACATCAAAAAGCCTGCATCCATCGGATGCGGGCTTTTATAACGTATAACATGGTTCTGTTCCTGAAATCAGGATTAACTGTATATCAACTATATCCCTCGACAGGGATTATGATCCTCCGCCACTTCCGGAGTCACCACCACTACCCCCATCGCCGCTGTCGCCGCCGCCACTTCCACCTTCTTGGCCGCCGCCTTCTTGCTGTCCACCTTGTTCCTGCCCACCAGATTCAACTTTGGGCTGTAGTTCTTCCTGTACTACTTTTTTGAGCAAAGTCAGTACTTCCATCCGAAACAGCGGATTCTGCATGACTTCCTGCATGACGGTCATGGTCTGTTTACGATACTCTGGGGTTTTGGTCATGTCCATAAACATTTTGGACACTTCCGGTGATTTCATGATATCCCCAACCGATTTCTGATAAGTGGGATCTTTGATTAACTGCATATGAAGCTGCTTGCTTTGCGAGTTAATGGCTTTGGCAAATTCACTTGCAAATTGTGGATCTGTCATGATTTTCTCGAATTCCTTTTGGTACTCGGGAGCCGTGATGGTATCTTTAACAGCAATACGTATTTGTTCTGAAGATTGCATGGGCATTAACATTTTCATACCGATGGTTCCAGACCCGCCACCCGATCCGCCGCCACTTTGTTCGGAATCTCCACCTTCGCCGCCACCCCCGGAGGAACTTTGGCCAGTTAGAGCTTCTTCGACAGCCTTCTTGCCCTCATCACTTTTCAGAATATCCACGACCATCGTTTTCATCTCTTTATAACTGCCCTGAGGAGGCGAAGAATTCTGATCTGAACCGCAGCCGGCAAGCATGACGGATAGCCCCAATACAGCGCAGCTTAGCTGCCACAAAGGCCGTTTCATGTGCATAACCCCTCCTTGATTAGATACTGCATGTAGTATGTGATGGGCAAGCACTAAATATGTTGAATGGTGATGGTTTTTTGCTGAGAAGGTTGGTAAAATAAACTCTCGGGGGTGGAAAACATTTGAATTTACGTAAATGGTTTTTCCTATTTTGGACAGCCTTACTTATCGGAGCAGCCGGATCGCTAGTAACAGGTCTCATTATGATGCTGTTGAACGGGGAGAGAACGAACGGAATTATCGATTTTCTGCTGTATCTCCTGATTTTATTTGGATCAGGGGTGATGATTAGTGTGTATTCTCAGATGGGTTTTTTCGCTTACTTGATACTGAATTATATGGGTAAAGGTGTATTTCCGAAACGCGGATGGCAGATCGTTCAGCTTGTTTTGACCGTGCTCGCTTTACTTGACGTCATGTTTTTGCGTTTGTTTGTCGGAGGCGGACGAGAACGTTTATCCGACATCGTACTTGGAATCATCATTTTGGCAGCTGCAATTGTTACCGCTTACGTGAAAGTGAAAAAGACACATATTTCGGCAATGATCCCAACGCTCTTTTTCATGATTGCAGTAACCGTGGTGGAGACGATCGGTGTGCTCCGAATCGATGTAAATGCTGCTACCACCTTTATTGTGGTCCCGTTGCTGGCATGTAATGCATACCAAATGCTAATATTACATAAGCTGGTGGATGGATCTGCAGAGAAGGCAGTGAGTGGGAGAACGGAGCAAGCATAAGGAAGACCGCTATTGAGAATTTTTTAATAAAACGCGAAAAAAGAGCTAACCTGGTTAGCTCTTTTCATTTATGCTGTCAATGTGATGCCAAACCTTCAGAATGGAATATAAGGTATAGTTTAACGTAAATCTTCTGAGTGTTATTGAGCACTGGCTTGATCCCGGACTTCTGTACCTTTGGCACTGGAATGATTCAGCAGTTCGGAGACTGTTACGAATTCATACCCCTGGTTTCTTAATTTATCGATAATGACTGGCAGTGCTTCATGAGTTTGTTTGGAAGAATCACTCGCATGTAGAAGTACGATATCTCCAGGGTGCGCTTTGCTGACTACCCGATCTACGATGGTTTGTACACCTGGATTCTTCCAATCCTGTGAGTCGGTATCCCATTGAACGACCTGGTAGTTAAGACTGCTGGCTACTTGAAGTACGCGTTTGTCAAAATCCCCATTGGGCAGACGAAGCAGATTCGGTTCTTTTCCCGTTAAATCGGTTAAAATGCTATGAGCTGTCGAAATTTCCTTGCGAATTTCTTCTTCGGTCATGCTGCTGTAATTATCGTGCTTATGTCCGTGGCTTCCAATTTCGTATCCCGCTTCCTTGATGGAGGTTACAATCTCGGGGTGTGTCTTGCTCCAAGGGGAGGATAAGAAGAAGGTAGCCTTCTCTACTTTGTTATCCTGCAGCACTTTAAGGATTGGTTCCGTACGCTTATCGCCCCAGCTAATATCAAATGTGAGAGCAATTACTTTTTTCTCTGTTGGTACGTTGTAGACAGCCGACGGTGCATCCTCCGAGAATACTGAAACATTGCCGCTTTCCAGATAAATAATCCCGATAGCAAAGACGGCAGCAGCCAGCACAATCAGGAAACGTTTAATCTTTTTGCCGCTAAATACATAGAACGAGTTCATTTCAATAAGCGCCCCTCTCCCATAAGAAATGCTTGTTTACTCTCCAATGTATGCTCGTACAGCGCAGTTATTCGCATGAGAAATTTGTTTGTCCATCAACTTCAGTCATTAGGAGGTTACCATGTTAAAATTCAGTACATTTCTAAGGGATCTGGGATCCATTCGTAATGCATTAATCTGGTCAGTCATATTGTTTGTTGCAGGTATAGGAGCTGGATGGGTAAGTACAGGACCACTGCAGGACATATTATTGAACCAGATAGGCGGACTACAAGAGGTAAGCAGACAGCTCGAACAGAGCGGAAATGTGCAATGGAATTTCTTTATCTTTATCTTTTTTAATAATGCCATCAAAAGTGTGCTCGTGATCTATGCAGGAATTTTCTTTGGAATATTGCCTGTTATATTTTTAGTAATTAACGGAATGGTTATCGGTTTTCTAGTGCATATCACCACAGATAATGGAGCCAGCCTTTTTGATATCGTGGTAAAGGGACTTTTACCGCACGGAATTATAGAAATTCCCGTCATTATCATTGCCTGTGCTTTTGGTCTCAAGTTTGGGGGACTGGCGTCCAGAAGCCTCATTGAAGTTGGAAGTGCCAAACGTCAGGGGTTAGGAAAACAGTGGGAGACTTTTATGAGGAGGACATTAACTGCATCGTGCTGGGTTATTATCCTGCTGTTTATTGCAGCCATTATCGAAAGTACGATTACTTTCAGTATTGTGCGTGGATAAATTTGTATGGAATGACATTCATAAATTTTCAGAAAGTTGACCATAACAATAAAACGGGTTTCAGCAATCCCTTAGGTAAGAGAATTTTATAACCCATAGGAGCTGAAATCGGCGCGTCTAATATAGCCCTGACTCTAGAGAGGGTGGGATTCAATATAGCAATATAAAGGCGCGCCTTATCCATATGCAGAAAAAGGAGAACTCTTAATGCTGGGTATGCTGTTTAACGAGAAGGAATGTAAAGAACTCGATTATGTGTTACGTAAAGAGCTAGATGAGATGTTGTTTGACCTCAGTGATAATCGCCTCGACCAGGAGATCAAATACGCTATAGCGAGTAGATACAAAACAGTATTCCGTATGTATGCTCGATTCGCTCCGCCGAAGGAGCTGTCCAAATACGCAAGAAGTGGCAAACTCAAAAAGTCTAAACCGTAAGAAGCATGGTACAGAGCTTCAAACATGCAGTATTAATTGATGAGCGAGGTGCGGACCGCTGCAGCCAGCGCTGTACCTCTATAACTATCTAGGACGAATCTATGGATGGAATAAATGATGATATCAAATTGTCGAAAAAGGGTTGACCTATTGGTTTAGATATGATAAATTAATTTTCGTTCCTTTTTAGGACAAACCACTAAAACAAGTACCTGCAGCAAGATGAATGAAAAACATTCCTGAAAAAAAGTGCTTGCAAAGTGGAACTGAACATGATATATTATAAAAGTCGCCGCTGAAAACGACGACAACATGAAAAGCAGTAACAAATTGAATGTTTGATCTTTGAAAACTGAACAACGAGTGAGTAATCATCCTGCTTGCAGGATGAACGTGAAGGTTTTTGGTACATGCCAATTGGGCTGTATGAAAACTGGAACAACAAATGAGATTTTTAATCTCGTCAGATTCAAAATGAGCTAATCGCTCTTTTCAATACTTTATTGGAGAGTTTGATCCTGGCTCAGGACGAACGCTGGCGGCATGCCTAATACATGCAAGTCGAGCGGACTTGAAGAGAAGCTTGCTTCTCTGATGGTTAGCGGCGGACGGGTGAGTAACACGTAGGCAACCTGCCCTCAAGCTTGGGACAACTACCGGAAACGGTAGCTAATACCGAATACTTGCTTCCTTCGCCTGAAGGAAGCTGGAAAGACGGAGCAATCTGTCACTTGAGGATGGGCCTGCGGCGCATTAGCTAGTTGGTGAGGTAACGGCTCACCAAGGCGACGATGCGTAGCCGACCTGAGAGGGTGATCGGCCACACTGGGACTGAGACACGGCCCAGACTCCTACGGGAGGCAGCAGTAGGGAATCTTCCGCAATGGGCGAAAGCCTGACGGAGCAATGCCGCGTGAGTGATGAAGGTTTTCGGATCGTAAAGCTCTGTTGCCAGGGAAGAACGTCCTTGAGAGTAACTGCTCAAGGAGTGACGGTACCTGAGAAGAAAGCCCCGGCTAACTACGTGCCAGCAGCCGCGGTAATACGTAGGGGGCAAGCGTTGTCCGGAATTATTGGGCGTAAAGCGCGCGCAGGCGGTCATTTAAGTCTGGTGTTTAATCCCGGGGCTCAACCCCGGATCGCACTGGAAACTGGATGACTTGAGTGCAGAAGAGGAGAGTGGAATTCCACGTGTAGCGGTGAAATGCGTAGAGATGTGGAGGAACACCAGTGGCGAAGGCGACTCTCTGGGCTGTAACTGACGCTGAGGCGCGAAAGCGTGGGGAGCAAACAGGATTAGATACCCTGGTAGTCCACGCCGTAAACGATGAATGCTAGGTGTTAGGGGTTTCGATACCCTTGGTGCCGAAGTTAACACATTAAGCATTCCGCCTGGGGAGTACGGTCGCAAGACTGAAACTCAAAGGAATTGACGGGGACCCGCACAAGCAGTGGAGTATGTGGTTTAATTCGAAGCAACGCGAAGAACCTTACCAGGTCTTGACATCCCTCTGACCGTCCTAGAGATAGGGCTTTCCTTCGGGACAGAGGAGACAGGTGGTGCATGGTTGTCGTCAGCTCGTGTCGTGAGATGTTGGGTTAAGTCCCGCAACGAGCGCAACCCTTGATCTTAGTTGCCAGCACTTCGGGTGGGCACTCTAAGGTGACTGCCGGTGACAAACCGGAGGAAGGTGGGGATGACGTCAAATCATCATGCCCCTTATGACCTGGGCTACACACGTACTACAATGGCCGGTACAACGGGCTGTGAAGCCGCGAGGTGGAACGAATCCTAAAAAGCCGGTCTCAGTTCGGATTGCAGGCTGCAACTCGCCTGCATGAAGTCGGAATTGCTAGTAATCGCGGATCAGCATGCCGCGGTGAATACGTTCCCGGGTCTTGTACACACCGCCCGTCACACCACGAGAGTTTATAACACCCGAAGTCGGTGGGGTAACCGCAAGGAGCCAGCCGCCGAAGGTGGGATAGATGATTGGGGTGAAGTCGTAACAAGGTAGCCGTATCGGAAGGTGCGGCTGGATCACCTCCTTTCTATGGAGAATCGTTTCCCGTAGCGGAAACATTCAAAAAGTCTTCAGGAAGCATTGCTTCCGAAGCGAGCTTTACTTCGTAAAGCTTTTAACTCACTCGTTGCTCAGTTTTGAGAGCTCAAACTCTCGAACGTTTGGTGGCGATAGCGAAGGGGTTCCACACGTTCCCATCCCGAACACGACCGTTAAGCCCTTCAGCGTCGATGGTACTTGGACCGCAGGGTCCTGGGAGAGTAGAACGCCGCCAAGCGTAAACCCTATTGGGTTTCAATAATAATATACGGGCCCTTAGCTCAGTTGGTTAGAGCGCACCTCTGATAAGGGTGAGGTCGGTGGTTCGAGTCCACCAGGGCCCACCATTTACACTTTCATAATTTGATATGGGGCCATAGCTCAGCTGGGAGAGCGCCTGCCTTGCAAGCAGGAGGTCAGCGGTTCGATCCCGCTTGGCTCCACCAACAAGATTTCAAGCTTGTTCTTTGAAAACTAGATATCGAAACGAAAATTGCGAATTAGAACATTCCTTTTAGCTGAACTTGTGTTAAACAAGTTTCAAATATTAGTGATACTGTATGAGCAAGTGATCGAATGGAACGACTTTTGGATTTGCGCAAGCAAACCAAGGGAAGAGACAGTTCGAACACGAGCGAATTGGTTAAGCTACTAAGAGCACACGGAGGATGCCTAGGCGCTAGGAGCCGATGAAGGACGTGGCGAACAACGAAACTGCCTCGGGGAGCTGTAAGCAAGCTTTGATCCGGGGATGTCCGAATGGGGAAACCCAGCTGGGGTAATTTCCAGTTACTCACAACTGAATACATAGGTTGTGTAGAGGCATACCAGGGGAACTGAAACATCTAAGTACCTTGAGGAAGAGAAAACAATAGTGATTCCGTCAGTAGCGGCGAGCGAACGCGGAGAAGCCCAAACCAGAGAGCTTGCTCTCTGGGGTTGTGGGACGTCTCACATGGAGTTACAAAGGAGCCGGTTAAACGAAGAGGTCTGGAAAGGCCCGCCAAAGAAGGTAAAAGCCCTGTAATTGAAAGTCTGCTCTCTCCGAGACGGATCCCGAGTAGTGCGGGGCACGTGAAACCCCGTATGAATCCGGCAGGACCATCTGCCAAGGCTAAATACTTCCTAGCGACCGATAGTGAAGCAGTACCGTGAGGGAAAGGTGAAAAGCACCCCGGAAGGGGAGTGAAATAGAACCTGAAACCGTGTGCTTACAAGAAGTCAGAGCCCGTTTTAGGGGTGATGGCGTGCCTTTTGTAGAATGAACCGGCGAGTTACGTTCCCGTGCAAGGTTAAGGTGAAGAGCCGGAGCCGCAGCGAAAGCGAGTCTGAATAGGGCGAGTTAGTACGTGGACGTAGACCCGAAACCGGGTGATCTACCCCTGTCCAGGGTGAAGGTGCGGTAACACGCACTGGAGGCCCGAACCCACGCACGTTGAAAAGTGCGGGGATGAGGTGGGGGTAGCGGAGAAATTCCAATCGAACTCGGAGATAGCTGGTTCTCCCCGAAATAGCTTTAGGGCTAGCCTCGGAAAACAGAGTCGTGGAGGTAGAGCACTGATTGGGTGCGGGGCCCGCAAGGGTTACCAAGCTCAGTCAAACTCCGAATGCCATAGACTTACTTCCGGGAGTCAGACAGTGAGTGCTAAGATCCATTGTCAAAAGGGAAACAGCCCAGACCATCAGCTAAGGTCCCCAAGTGTGTGTTAAGTGGGAAAGGATGTGGAGTTGCACAGACAACCAGGATGTTGGCTTAGAAGCAGCCACCATTGAAAGAGTGCGTAATAGCTCACTGGTCGAGTGACTCTGCGCCGAAAATGTAACGGGGCTAAACACACCACCGAAGCTATGGCTTGATGCTTTGCATCAGGGGTAGGGGAGCGTTGTATAAGGGTTGAAGGTGTACCGTAAGGAGCGCTGGACATTATACAAGTGAGAATGCCGGTATGAGTAACGAAAAGATCAGTGAGAATCTGATCCGCCGAAAGCCTAAGGGTTCCTGAGGAAGGCTCGTCCGCTCAGGGTAAGTCGGGACCTAAGGCGAGGCCGAAAGGCGTAGTCGAAGGACAACAGGTCGAAATTCCTGTACCACCGTAAATCGTTACGAGCGATGGGGGGACGCAGTAGGGTAGTGACGCAGACTGATGGATGTCTGTCCAAGCAGTGAGGCTGATGTGTAGGCAAATCCGCACATCGACAGGCTGAGCTGTGATGGGGAGTGAAAATTACAGTAGCGAAGGTCATGATCTCACACTGCCAAGAAAAGCCTCTAGCCAGATGAAGGTGCCCGTACCGCAAACCGACACAGGTAGGCGAGAAGAGAATTCTAAGGCGCGCGGAAGAACTCTCGTTAAGGAACTCGGCAAAATGACCCCGTAACTTCGGGAGAAGGGGTGCCCCGGTAGTGTGAATAGCACGAGGGGGCCGCAGTGAAAAGGCCCAAGCGACTGTTTAGCAAAAACACAGGTCTGTGCGAAGCCGTAAGGCGAAGTATACGGGCTGACGCCTGCCCGGTGCTGGAAGGTTAAGGGGAGCGGTTAGGGAGTAATCCCGAAGCTGTGAACCGAAGCCCCAGTAAACGGCGGCCGTAACTATAACGGTCCTAAGGTAGCGAAATTCCTTGTCAGGTAAATTCTGACCCGCACGAATGGCGTAACGACTTGGGCGCTGTCTCAACGAGAGATCCGGTGAAATTTTAATACCTGTGAAGATGCAGGTTACCCGCGACAAGACGGAAAGACCCCATGGAGCTTTACTGCAGCTTGATATTGAATTTGGGTACGATCTGTACAGGATAGGTGGGAGCCTTTGAAGCATGAGCGCCAGCTTGTGTGGAGGCACCGTTGGGATACCACCCTGATCGTATCTAGGTTCTAACCTGGTGCCCTTAGCGGGTACGGGGACAGTGTCAGGTGGGCAGTTTGACTGGGGCGGTCGCCTCCTAAAGAGTAACGGAGGCGCCCAAAGGTTCCCTCAGAATGGTTGGAAATCATTCGAAGAGTGCAAAGGCATAAGGGAGCTTGACTGCGAGACCTACAAGTCGAGCAGGGACGAAAGTCGGGCTTAGTGATCCGGTGGTACCGCATGGAAGGGCCATCGCTCAACGGATAAAAGCTACCCTGGGGATAACAGGCTTATCTCCCCCAAGAGTCCACATCGACGGGGAGGTTTGGCACCTCGATGTCGGCTCATCGCATCCTGGGGCTGAAGTAGGTCCCAAGGGTTGGGCTGTTCGCCCATTAAAGCGGTACGCGAGCTGGGTTCAGAACGTCGTGAGACAGTTCGGTCCCTATCTGTCGTGGGCGTAGGAAATTTGAGAGGAGCTGTCCTTAGTACGAGAGGACCGGGATGGACGTACCGCTGGTGTACCAGTTGTTCCGCCAGGAGCACCGCTGGGTAGCTATGTACGGACGGGATAAGCGCTGAAAGCATCTAAGCGTGAAGCCCCCCTCAAGATGAGATTTCCCAGTATGTAAGACCCCTTGAAGACGACGAGGTAGATAGGCTGGGGGTGGAAGTGCAGTAATGCATGGAGCTGACCAGTACTAATCGGTCGAGGGCTTATCCAAATTGCAGGTTCTAGTCGCAAATTTCGTTTCGGATCTAGTTTTCAGAGAATGATCTCTGAGTGTATAGCAGCATCGTTTGGTGGCGATAGCGGAGGGGTTCCACACGTACCCATCCCGAACACGACCGTTAAGCCCTCTAGCGCCGATGGTACTTGGACCGAAGGGTCCTGGGAGAGTAGGACGCTGCCAAGCGAACTCTTTCATCATACATAGAAAACAGGCTCTGCATGTTAGCGTTGTACGATGAATTGCATTTGCTCTGCAAATGCATATTATTCCCTGATAGCTCAGTTGGTAGAGCACTCGACTGTTAATCGAGTTGTCACAGGTTCGAGTCCTGTTCGGGGAGCCATTTGCTCTCATAGCTCAGTAGGTAGAGTGCATCCATGGTAAGGATGAGGTCACCGGTTCGATCCCGGTTGAGAGCTTTGGAAATGGGGCCCGTTGGTCAAGGGGTTAAGACACCTCCCTTTCACGGAGGTAACAGGGGTTCGAATCCCCTACGGGTCATAGGATGGAGGCTTAGCTCAGCTGGGAGAGCATCTGCCTTACAAGCAGAGGGTCGGGGGTTCGAGCCCCTCAGCCTCCACCATCTTGATTATTGGGGATTAGCCAAGCGGTAAGGCAACGGACTTTGACTCCGTCATGCATAGGTTCAAATCCTATATCCCCAGCCATTTATTAAGAGCCATTAGCTCAGTTGGTAGAGCACCTGACTTTTAATCAGGGTGTCGAAGGTTCGAGCCCTTCATGGCTCACTTGTTATATGCGCGTGTGGCGGAATTGGCAGACGCACTAGACTTAGGATCTAGCGTCTTTGACGTGGGGGTTCAAGTCCCTCCACGCGCATCCTTTATAAGCGGACGTGGCTCAGCGGTAGAGCATCGCCTTGCCAAGGCGAGGGTCGCGGGTTCGATTCCCGTCGTCCGCTCCAATATATATGCGCCCTTAGCTCAGCTGGATAGAGCGTTTGACTACGAATCAAAAGGCCGGGAGTTCGAATCTCTCAGGGCGCGCCATTATTTCATCAATATCGGGATGTAGCTCAGCTTGGTAGAGCACCTGGTTTGGGACCAGGGGGTCGCATGTTCAAATCGTGTCATCCCGATTTTGTAATTACGCGGGTGTAGTTCAATGGTAGAACTTTAGCCTTCCAAGCTAATAGCGTGGGTTCGATTCCCATCACCCGCTTATATGATTTTAAGAGCAGTCTCTACATCAAGTAGAGGCTGCTTTTTTCTATACGACACCGTTTAGGGAAACGTATAAAAAAACAAAACGTAAGAAGCCAAGGCCTCCATGTTAGAGGGTCTTGGCTTCTTGTGGTCTGAGCATCATTTAGTACATCCAACGAGACAGCCTAGAAGGGCTTCTAAACACTTCAGTTGCGTTTAGGGACCTACGAATAGCTATTAACGTTCGTGACGGTCAGAAACTTTTCTACGCATACCTGCTAAGCCAAGAAGTCCGAGCAAACCGAGCCAGCCCCAGTCCATATCATTGTCTCGGTCAGTTGCAGCATTTGCCCGAACATTGTTCGTACGGTAGTCACCTGTGTTGTAGTTTGTGCTGTTCATTTGTGTTCCACGGTTTTGATCCATACCTTGGGTTGCAGAACCATTCGCCGCGGCAGGACCAGCCAATGCTGCCACTAAAAGTGTAGAAGCAATAAGTGTAGATACCTTTTTCTTCATCAGATGTCGCCTCCTTTTTGTTTGAACTATATCTAATCTGCCTTTTACTAAATGAAATTATGTAATTGTTCTTGCGTTAAAATATCCCTCTGACATAAGTAATCATGATACATAAAAAAAAAGCCCATTAATATTAGTTATCCAAGAAATTGTTCACCATTAAATCTGCAGGAAACCGGATGAACTTTAATGGAGAATCCTTTAAAACAGCTAAAAGAAACTATTTTGATCATTGAAACGCATTTTAACGCATAATGAGGCATCCATTCTAGCTTGGTTACATCATAAATCATCCTCGCTTAAAGCCTCTAACTTGTCATTTCCATAAGAGGAGGTAGCAAATGATAATAATTTTTAAATTGATACTTTAATTTATTACATCACTGTGGTAAAGTATACAAAAGCTTGCTTTGCCGGTCATGTTTTTGCATGGAGATTGAACTGCTTAAATCATGGAAATGATATTATACTCTTCTGTATGAGTATATTTAACGCTGCTGTATATTTATAAATTAAAACGAATATGTATAAGATGTTTGTTTATATATAGCATGTGAAAAAGGTATCAAGCGACAAGCTTTCGCTCATTAAATGAAGCAAATCAAGAAAATGAATAATAAAGTGTCTTTTTGTGCGGAAAATCGGGGATAATCCCCTTTTTTACTAATAGAAAAATAAAGATTTTCGTACCATTTTATTGTATGATGTTATGAAGGTGTCAAATTTACGTGTACGAATGTGAACGATCAGATGGGAGGATAAGCATGACTGAAACTATGGTAACCGCCAGCAAAAGCCAATCTAACAACCTGCTCCGGCGAGACGTGCGGTTCCTGGGCAATATACTCGGAGAAGTTCTTGTCCATCAAGGGGGCACGGAGCTTCTCGATATCGTTGAGAAAATTCGGGAAACGAGCAAATCGTTGCGTGCAGAATTTTTGCCTGAACTGTATACAGAGTTCAAAACGATGATCCAGGAATTAGATTCTGAAAATCGTCACCAGGTCATTCGAGCTTTTGCAATTTATTTTCAATTAGTTAATATTGCTGAACAAAACCATCGGATCCGGCGTAAACGGGATTATGAACGATCTGCAGGAGATGCAGTACAGCCTGGTTCGATCGAGAAGGCCGTACAGGATCTGAAGGAACGCGGATTGTCTCATACCGAAGTAGAGCAGATTCTGGACGAATTGTCACTGGAACTGGTTATGACAGCTCATCCAACCGAGGCTATGCGCCGGGTTATTCTGGATATCCACAAACGGATATCTGAAGATGTCATGCTGCTTGATAATCCTACGCTGACGTTGCGTGAACGTGAACAATTGCGGGAGAAGCTGCTGAACGAAGTTATTACACTCTGGCAAACAGATGAACTTCGCGACCGCAAACCGACTGTACTCGATGAGGTACGGAACGGAATGTATTATTTTCACGAAACGTTGTTCCACGTACTTCCGGATGTATATCAGGAGCTTGAACGCTGCCTGAATAAATTTTATCCTGACCACGACTGGCATGTGCCGACGTATTTGCGCTTCGGTTCCTGGATCGGTGGAGACCGGGACGGAAATCCTTCGGTAACTTCAGATGTAACGTGGCAGACGCTGTTGATGCAGCGCAAGCTCGCTTTGCGTGAATATCAGCGGATTATGATTGAGCTCATGGGGCATCTCAGCTTCAGTACGAACATCATCCACGTGTCGGATGAATTGGCTCAATCCATTGAGCAAGACCGCAGCTGTGTCACTTTGAAGAAAGTAGACATTTGGCGCAATGAGAAAGAACCTTATCGGATCAAACTGGCTTACATGATTGCCAAAATGAATAATGTACTTGATGAAAATAAAGTCGGACAGCCGGACCGTTATGACAGTGCTCAGGAATTGATCGATGATCTGATGATTATTGACCGCAGCCTGCGCCATCATTTTGCAGATTATGTAGCGGATACGACGGTTCGCAAAATGATTCGCCAAGTGGAGCTTTTCGGATTCCACACCGCTGCGCTGGATGTTCGTCAGCATAGTCAGGAACATGAGAATGCGATGGCCGAAATTTTGGCCAAGATGAACATTGTTGAAGATTATGCTCGCCTGACAGAGGACGGTAAAATTGATTTGCTGGCTCGCCTGCTTGAGGATCCACGTCCATTGACTTCTCCATATCACCAGTACAGTGAGGGAACAAAAGAATGTCTTGATGTATTCCGTACAATCAAACGTGCACAGAGTGAGTTTGGTACAGGATGTATTACAAGTTATCTGATCAGTATGACGCAGGGAGCAAGTGATTTGCTGGAAGTCATGGTATTTGCCAAGGAAGTAGGATTGTTCCGTAAAGGACAGGGTGGCGAGTTTATTTCGACACTTCAGGCTGTGCCGCTGTTTGAAACTATTGATGACCTTCATGCAGCTTCTGACATCATGCAAAAGCTCTTCAATCTTCCGGTATATCGCGCAAGCGTAGCTGCCCGGAACGAGCTGCATGAAATCATGCTTGGTTATTCAGATAGTAACAAGGATGGCGGAGTGGTAACGGCTAACTGGGAACTTCGGGTAGCTATGAACGCCATTACTGCTGTCGGTAATAAGCATGGCGTTAAGCTGAAGTTCTTCCATGGCCGTGGCGGTGCATTGGGACGTGGAGGCATGCCGCTTAACCGCAGTATTCTTGCACAACCACCTCATACGATTGGTGGGGGAATCAAGATTACGGAGCAGGGCGAAGTCATCTCATCCCGCTATTCCCTTCAAGGTATTGCTTACCGCAGTCTGGAGCAAGCGACGTCGGCATTACTCACGGCTGCACTGAACGGAATGGAGCCACAAGAATCAGTATCGGAACAACATTGGGATAGCATCATCAAGGATATTTCCGAGGTATCTCTCACGAAGTATCAAGACTTGATCTTCCGTGATCCGGACTTCTTCAACTTCTTCAAGGAATCAACACCGCTTCCGGAGGTCGGAGAGCTCAACATTGGTTCAAGACCATCCAAACGGAAAAACAGTGATAAATTTGAAGACCTGAGAGCAATTCCATGGGTATTTGCCTGGACTCAAAGCCGCTATCTTCTCCCTGCATGGTATGCAGCTGGAACAGGATTGCAAAGCTACTACCAGAATAAAGAGGAAAATTTGGCTGTCCTCAAAGACATGTATGCCAACTTCCCATTCTTCCGTACACTTATTGATACGGTGCAGATGGCTATTGCTAAGGCAGATCTTGTAATTGCCAAAGAATATTCCGCGATGGCCTCCAACAAGGAAGCACGTGATCGTATCTATGGTCAGATTGAGTCTGAATTCAAACTGACAAAAGAGCTGATTTTGAAAATTACCGGAGAAGCAGAAATTTTGGATGATGTACCGGTAATCCAGGAATCCATTCGTTTGCGTAATCCTTACGTTGATCCATTGTCCTATATGCAGGTGCAGCTGCTTAGCGAGCTGAGAGACATGCGTGAACGTGGGGAAGATGATACCGAATTACTGCGTGAAGTGCTGCTGACGATTAATGGTATTGCTGCAGGACTCCGCAATACAGGCTGATGCATTACCTGGCCCATATGATTCATGTAGTGAATAGTTAATGGAATTGGACAATAAAATGCAAGGTTCTCTCCGCAGTCTTGTGTGAGAGATGAAACGGGACTCCAGTAGGAGTTCCCGTTTTTACTGTTTTTGGTGGATATTTTCCGGCACAGTCTTGATTTTTGACCAAAGTTGATTTACGATTTGATTGGTGAATTACAAGTGTGGACGGGTATCAGAAGGCGGAAGACCCATCAGCATGTCTGGGGGAATAAAGGTGGACAATTTGGAGAACAGGCTGGTTAAGCTGGTCCTAAAGGGTGATCAGCGGGCCTTTGCAGAAATCGTAGAACTATACAAGGACAAGCTATTTCATTTGGCATACCGGATGCTGAACAATCGTCATGAAGCTGAAGACGTTGTACAGGAGACGTTTTTGCGTGTGTTTCGTAATATGGAGAAATATGATCCGAACCAGAAGTTTTCAACCTGGATTTATCGGATTGCGACCAACTTGTGTATCGATCGTTTACGGAGAAAGAAACCATCTTACTCTTTGGATGCCGAGTTGAACGATCAGGAAGGATCCGATGGTTATGCCATGCTTCCGAGTGATGATCGTACACCAGAGAGCGAAGCACTTTTGTCAGAAACACAGACGCTCATTCGTGAGGCTATTGACAGTCTGCCGGCCAAGTATAAGTCCGTCATGATTTTGAGATATTTACAGGACTTGTCGCTGCAGGAAATCAGTGATGTCACAGGTATGCCCGTAACAACGATCAAAACACGTGTGCACCGGGGCCGTGACTTTTTGCGTAAAAAACTGGAATATAAGCTTTAAATCTATTTCAATTTTTTTAGGCGAAATTATTTGAAACATATCCGGAACGGATGCGTATGTAATGTATGCAAGTCTTATGCGTGGTATTTGAAGATGCATGGACTAAGTGATCTAAGAAAGGATTGGCTCTCATATGGATTGCAACTCGGCCGTCTCTTTAATGCATGAATGTTTGGATGAGTCGTTGTCCCCGGCCCAGAAGGTAGAACTGAAAGGTCACCTTGTTACCTGTCCGGAGTGTCGCATGCGCTTTAAAGAGTTGGAACAGACGGAAATGCTGCTCTTTGCCATGAAACATTATTCACCGTCTGCCTCGGATGAGCTGACCAATCGTATTATGAATGCTCTGCCCCAGCCCAAGAGACAACAGGTATGGCTCAAATGGGTCAAAGGACATCCCGCGCTGACGGCGGCAGCCTTCTTTTTGGTCGTGATGCTCTTTAGCGCTTGGAGCTTCTGGGATCAGAATAACGAAATGGTCGTTAAGGGGAATAATCTGGACCAGATCGTCATTGAAGGAAACACGGTAATTGTTCCTCAAGGCAAGTCAATTGCGGGCGATCTTACGATAGAGAATGGTACCGCCCAGGTATATGGTGATGTAGATGGCAATCTGACGGTGATCGACGGACAACTGTATCAAGCTTCGACGGCGCATATTTCCGGTCAGGTGAAAAGCATTGATCAGGCGCTGGACTGGTTCTGGTACAAAATAACCAATATGGTGAATGAAGTGGCTTACCGCTAGGACAGGGTGAATTCTTCAATGGTATATACCAAGCAGGGTACCTCCAGTTTGCATGGGGTACTCTTTTTTTATTGTCGACATTGTAATTTATGGTATTTGTGTTGTTTCTGCGCAGTTTGTGACTGCCGTAACTTGCAACCTGAACGTTATCGTTATAACCTAGATACTAAAGAGAACATACTACTACATATAGATAAGCATTTTGCATCTATCCAAAGACCGTCTTCCAAGCGGCAAGAATAGAATGAAATGGTTATATTCATCTATACATTGTTGTACCGGGGAACTTTCTTCCCCTCCAACTATACGGCCGGAAGCTTGTCTGTGTCGGATGTGCAAAAGCTAAGACCATGGATTATATAAAATCCTAATGGGTTAATATGAGATCAGGGTTTACTCATCAATGGGGATAGCGGGGGCTAGCTTATGAACTATTTTGCTGACTTAACGTGGAAAGAGTCCATTAAGGACGTTATCGATATATTGATTGTTACCTATATTATGTACAAACTGATTTTGCTTGTACGGGGTACACGTGCAGTACAGCTGCTTAAGGGCATTCTGTTCCTTGTGGTGATCTGGGCACTAAGTACGTGGCTAAACCTGTATACGCTCAAATGGCTCATGAACCAGATGTTTACATTTGGTGTGGTAGCCGTCTTTATTATATTTCAACCGGAACTGCGCCGAGGTCTGGAGCAACTGGGACGTGGTAAATTGTTCGGACGCTCCGCAGCAGCCAGCGATGAAGAATTAACGGTGTTAATTGGCGAGATTATTAAGTCTGTGAATTATTTGTCCCGTCGTAAAATCGGTGCTCTTGTTGTCTTCGAACGGGAAACGGGCCTGAACGATTACACGGAATCCGGGATTCAGATGCAATCGTTGGTTAGCTCGGAACTGATGATCAATATCTTTATCCCAAATACACCGCTCCATGATGGGGCTGTTATTATCCAAGGCAAACAGATCTCTGCAGCGGCATGTTATTTGCCTTTATCCGAGAATCCGTTTATTAGCAAGGAACTTGGAACACGCCACCGTGCTGCAATTGGTATTACGGAGGTAGCCGATGCGATCTGTCTGGTTGTCTCGGAGGAGACTGGACAAGTATCGCTGGCGATGAATGGACAGGTCGTTCGTGACATTAAGGAAGAGTCGCTGATCGCCAAGCTATATGAAGAGCTTCGTCCAACATCCAATCTAAACAAAAAGAATAACTGGACTTCTTTCTGGAAACGGAAGGGGGGAACGAAGTAATGGATAAATGGTTCAACAATAATAACTTTGCCAAGGTTCTTGCGCTTGCAGTCAGTTTGCTGCTCTGGTTTATGATTCATCTGGATGAAGTTCCTACCACGCCAACGATTGCTACAGGTACAACCAACAAGGTGGTAGAGCGTACCGTACCCGTTCAGCCTTATGGCCTTGACAGCAACTCGTATGTGCTCACTTCATTAAGTACGGATGAGGTACGACTGGAGATCAAAGGACAGCGTTCCATGTTAACTTCCATATTTACAAATGACGATTATAAGGTACTCGTTGACCTGAGTCAGGTCAAAGATGGCTCCAATACGCTGCCGCTCGTTCCCGATCTGCCTTCTGGCGTCGAGGTGGTTAGCATGGAGCCTTCCATGGTTACAGTCAATGTTGAAAAATTGGGCACCAAATCCTTCAATGTGAATATTGTACCCGAAGGAGATCCATCCGCTGGTTACAGCCTTGGGACGCCTGTCGTTGAGCCAACAGGTCCGGTGAAGGTAACTCTTCCCGAAGGGCAGTTGGACGCCGTAGCGAAGGTACAGGGCAGTGTGAGTGTGAAGGATGCAAAGGATGATGTAACGCAAAAAAGGGTGAAACTGCAGGCATATGATGCAGAAGGCAAAGTACTTGAAAATGCAGTCATTACGCCGCAGACCGTTGAAGTTCGCATTCCGGTTAATCAGCCCTATAAATCAGTACCCTTAAGAATCAAATATTCAGGACAGCTGCCGGAGGGATTGGTACTGTCCAGTGTGGAACCAAACGTGAAAGAAGTCTCGGTTTACGGTACGGATGAGGCGCTTGCGGGTATACAGGCCTACGACCAAGTTACCTTGGATCTGACACAATTTGAAGAGGCAGGAACATCGACAGTTAACGTGGACTTGACGCCGCCTCCGGGTTTTGAGAAAATCGAGCCTAGTTCGATTCAGATCAAGGTTACTGTGTCACCTTATGATGAGACAGAGGAGACAACAAAGGTCTTTCCCAATGTCCCCATAACCCTTACGGGTGTGGGGAATGGTTTGGAAGCTGCACTGGTCACGCCAAAGAGCGGCGGTATAAATCTTACACTGAAGGGTTCTCCGAGTATGCTTGAAGGTCTGAGTGGCGAGGATATCAAGCTGACGGCAGATCTTCAGGGGCTTGCCGCCGGGACACATGATGTGCAGCTGGATGCTGAATTGCCCCGTTTTGCTGAGCTGGATGGTACCTCTGCTCCATTGAGCGCTACAGTCAAGATCAGTGAAAAAGCAGAGGATACGACGGTTCCCCCAAGCGAAGAACCCACGGATGAAGGCAATGCCGGACCGGAGCCTTCACCTGCAGAAGTGGAGAATGGGGAAACGGATCCTGCACCTGATGAAGGGGAAACGACAGAATCGAATACGGATAATCAGGAGCAGCAAACCCAGCAAGGCAATGCAACGAATAAAGGGAACTCGGGTAACAGCAGCGGTAGCAGCGGCACCAATGGCTCAAATCCGTAATGATTCAGATTGATTTGATAAAAATAAATATTTGATGCTCTTATATGATGCGAATAAAAGGAGTTAGATCATGGGGAAATATTTTGGTACAGACGGTGTAAGAGGTGTTGCCAATAAAGAATTAACGGCGGAGCTGGCTTACAGCATCGGTCGATGTGGTGGTTACGTGCTTGCTGGCGGCGTAGAGAGACCCAAAGTGGTTATCGGTATGGATACCCGGATCTCGGGACTGATGCTGGAATCTGCGCTGGTTGCAGGTCTATTATCCATCGGTGCAGATGTCATCCGTCTGGGCGTTGTATCCACTCCGGGAGTGGCCTATATTACACGTCTGCTTAAAGCCGATGCAGGAGTCATGATTTCGGCTTCCCATAATCCGGTAGAAGATAACGGAATCAAGTTTTTTGGCGGGGACGGCTTCAAATTATCTGACGAGACGGAGAACCGGATCGAAGAACTGATGGATGCTGAAACGGATCAATTGCCACGTCCTGTTGGCGGCGGATTGGGTACCGTAACAGTGGATGAGCAATCGCGCTACAGTTATCTCGAATACCTGAAAACAACCGTAACCGAGTCGTTCTCTGGACTTAAAATTGTACTCGACTGTGCAAACGGAGCAGCTTATGAGCTTGCACCAAAACTGTTTGCAGAGCTTGGGGCGGAAGTCATTGCAATTGGTGCTGAGCCTAACGGCCTGAATATCAATGAGCAATGTGGTTCCACACACCCGGAGCATCTGAAACAAGAAGTGCTTAAACATAAAGCAGATCTGGGTCTGGCTTTTGATGGAGATGCGGATCGTCTGATTGCCATTGATGAAACGGGTGCAGAGGTTGATGGAGACTTCATTCTGTGCATCTGTGGTGATGCGATGAATCGTGCAGGCAAGCTAAAAGACAGTACAGTGGTATCCACCGTCATGAGTAATATCGGATTTTATAAAGCGACGGAGAAACTTGCACTGAAAACAGCTAAAACGGCTGTGGGCGACCGCTATGTGATGGAGGAGATGCGCCGCGGTGGGTATAATCTGGGTGGTGAGCAGTCTGGCCATGTTATTTTCCTGGATTACAATACAACCGGAGATGGCATGCTGACAGCTATTCAACTCGTGGATACCCTCAAGGCATCGGGCAAGAAGCTGAGCGTTCTGAAATCACTAATGACTCAATACCCACAAGTTCTGGTCAACGTACGTGTGGAAGACAAGAGCAAATACGAAGGTAATGCTGCCATCGAGCAGGCCATTGCTACAGTAGAACAACAGCTAGGCGATAATGGACGTGTTCTTGTTCGGGCGTCTGGTACAGAATCTCTGATTCGTGTTATGGCAGAAGGACCAGATAAAGGTGAACTGGAGCAGTTTGTATCCCAGATTGCAGACGTGGTGAAAAAGGAACTGGTTTAACACCTTAGATATACATTTTGTGTACACATTCCCACTGTGGGATTGCCATCATAGAATGTTATAATAAAGGGTATATGCTTGAAGCAAGAACAGAAATCCCGCGTCCCGACTGGCAAGGCCAAAGGTCTGATAATCAGGTCGGGATTGTGGGTAAATATGCTGATTTGGTCACAGGTACTTTGCTCCATTGCAAAATGAACCTGACGTGCATATAATGAGTGGAGTCGTCATTCAGACACAGAAAGTGAGGATCGTAAGGTATTAGTTACACAAGCGCCAGAGCTTGAAGTTGCGCGGGAAGGATTTTGAACGGTATGGATCTCGGAACTCGAGATTCACTGATCAGGATCGACGGCAATCAAGCTGACGAGGTGGAGGTGTTCGGATTGTTCGGCGGGGACCTCCCGGTGATGCACCATAGCCGTAAACCGGATTGCGGAAAATGGATGGGTGACTGTCCACACAACGCGCCGGTAGGTGCAAGAATAAACTAAAATTCAAATGAATGTGCGCGAAGAGCTAAATAGGTGCGCGGACGGAAAAATGATGTACATTCATGATTGCATTCATAACATCTTATGATGACTGAAGAGCGGCAAGAGGCCGGTCTGATCATTGATAATTGAATAGGTAACAGGTATTCATGATACATTTAGGCAATCATTCATTTTTTCGATATGCCGCGACAGCCGTTTTTCTTCGTGACGCAGTATTCATATACAAACGGAGGAACTAAACTATGTGCGGTATTGTTGGATATATTGGTAATAAGAACACTCAATCGGTATTGGTCGAAGGATTGAAAAAGCTCGAGTATCGTGGTTATGATTCTGCAGGTATCGCGGTATTCACACCGGAGGGTCTGCAAATCACGAAAGCTCTCGGTCGTCTTGCGAACCTTGAAGCCAAGCTGGATGGTGCACCACTGGTAGGTAATGCCGGAATCGGACACACACGTTGGGCAACTCATGGTAAACCATCGGATGAAAACTCCCATCCACACACGGATGGAAGCCAGAAATTTTCTGTGGTTCACAACGGTATCATCGAGAACTATCTGGAACTGAAGGACGAATTGATGGCTCAAGGTCATACTTTCACTTCCGAGACAGATACTGAAGTTATCTCTCACCTGATTGCACGTGAATACAATGGTGATATCGTTAAAACAGTGCAAAAAGTGATCACGTTGTTGCGTGGTGCATTCGCACTGGGTGTATTGACAGAGCATGAGCCGGAGAAACTCGTAGCTGTGCGTCAAGCAAGCCCATTGATTATTGGTATTGGTGAAGGCGAGAACTTCATTGGTTCCGACATCCCTGCAATTCTGGAACATACACGTAACGTGTACATTCTGAATGATGGTGAAATGGCTGTATTGACACATGATGCTGTCGAATTGATGACGATTGAAGGCAACTTTATTTCTCGGGAAATGATTCGTGTCGATTGGGATGCTGTAACTGCAGAAAAAGGCGGATTCGAGCACTTCATGTTGAAAGAAATTCATGAGCAACCAAAAGCATACCGTGATACTATGCTGGGTCGCATTGATAATGAAAGCAAAAAGGTTCAACTTCCTGAGTTGAAAATGACTGAAGAACAAATCAAAAATATTCGTAACGTTCAAATCATTGCATGTGGTACTGCGTACCATGCAGGTCTCGTTGGACGTACAGTGATTGAGCAATTGGTGCGTATTCCAGTTGAAACAGATGTTGCTTCAGAGTACCGCTATCGTTCCCCAATCGTGGGCAAAGATACACTCGTAATCGTAGTGAGCCAATCTGGTGAAACTGCCGATACGCTTGCTGCATTGCGCGAAGCACAATCCAATGGTGCACATGTACTGGCAATCACGAACGTAGTGGGCAGCTCCATTGCACGTGATGCAGACGATGTGATTGCAACATTGGCAGGACCGGAAATCGCGGTTGCTTCCACCAAAGCATATACATCACAGTTGATTGCATTTAACTTGCTTGGTCTGTACCTTGCACAAGTGCGCGGTACACAAACAGCAGAAGAGATTGCACACACCCTGGCAGCAATGCAGGCATTGCCAGAGCAAGTGGAGTCCATGCTGGAGCAAGCGGATGCGATCAAAGGATACGCAGAGCAAATCTCCAAACATCAACATCTCTTCTTCATTGGCCGTGGTCTCGATTATGCGGTAGCTCAAGAAGGATCGTTGAAACTGAAAGAGATCTCTTACATCCACTCTGAGGCATACGCTGCAGGTGAGTTGAAACACGGTACACTGGCATTGATCGAAGACGGTATTCCTGTTATTGCCTTGGCAACACAAGAGAACGTACTCGAGAAAACAGTGAGCAACATCAAGGAAGTAAAAGCACGTGGCGCGGATGTACTGGCAATTACGTACGAAGAGCACGTTGCAAGCTTGCTGAAATCCGTAGACCAAGCGTTTGCGATTCCTAAGACACTTCCACTACTCAGCCCGGCGTTGTCCGTAGTTGCTTTGCAATTGCTGGCATACTACGCTTCCCTGGCACTGGGTCACGATGTGGATAAACCACGTAACCTGGCGAAAAGCGTAACGGTTGAGTAAGAGGTAAATCGCTCGTTTTGATAATGGAGAAGAGTAGTGAATGGTATTCATGAAATCCTAATATAATGTAATAGTAAGTAAAAAAGATGATATGACTTGGTCATATCATCTTTTTTTGTTATCCAGTATACTGAACATAAGTTTTTTCATCATCCGATCAAATTTAAATAAACATATTCCAAGATGAAAGAGGTAAAATGATGACGACTTGTGCAGATGTATTAATCGTGATCGATCTACAAAATGGCGTATGTTACAGTGGTGAGAATCATTTATATGAGTTGCCGAATTTACTCGATAGAGTCAATCGGAGAATTGCTATGTATAGAGAATTAGATAAACCCATCATTTTTGTTCAGCACGGTGATGAAGAATTAGTACCTGAAGAGGAACCATGGGCTATTCATTCCGATCTGGATGTTCAAGAGCAAGACTTTTTTGTGCGCAAAATACATGCGAATTCATTTTATAACACAAACCTGAAAAGCCTCCTGGACCAATTCACTGTAAACCGTATTGAGTTTTGCGGAGCGCAAACCGAATATTGTATGGATGCTACGATTAAATTTGCTCATGGGCTGGGATACGAAAATTACATGATACGTAATGCAACCTCTACTTTTGATAATCACTGGATGTCTGCGAAAGAGACCATTTCCTTTTATGAACACATATGGGGAGATAGATTTTTGAATTGGATAGATGATGAGTCGTAAAAGAACGCGCATAATATATAATCAACACATGTGCATTGATCAGCCGAGTGTAAATATCTGTAAAAGTTAATAGCGATAATTTAAAGTAATTGTACTGTAGTAAAGGGTCCTGATGGCATTAAATACTGTCATAGGACCCTTTTTGTTATCTAACAATAGAACGTTTTTCTCTGGTTGAATGTCAGTACATGCTGTTAAGTCTTTAAGGTTTGGCAGGTAAGTTACTAATTAAGCTTTGAGACAAACGTACTATCATACGGAGGCCGTCCTCCTGTCACTCTTGTGAACAGCTTTTGATTATGCCCAAGTAGTAATCGTATCAACCGGGAGGCGATAGGAAGGATATCCTTCTTTGACAGCCTTGCCTATAGAAATCAGCATCACGGGTTGGAATCGCTCTTTGTCCAGGCCAAAGACCTCTGCGATTCGGTCTTTATCATAACCGGCCATGGGATTGGTATCATATCCGTGGGCACGGGCAACAAGCATGAGCTGCATACTAATAAGGCTAGAGTCAATGAGATTCATGTCACGCAGATCGGATGGGCCCATGCTTGCATAATAAGGTTTTGCCTGCTGCACCTGCATTTCCTTGATGTCCTGCGGCATGTATCCCAATTCGACTGATTTACTGAAAATCTCGTCCATATACTCTATGTTCTCGGCATCGTAAAATACAGCAATAACTGCTGATGAGGTAAGAGCCTGTGTTTGGTTGAATGAGGCCAGGGGGGCAAGCTTCTCTTTTCCTTCAGCACTGTCAATAACAAGGAAACGCCAGGGTTGCATGTTAATGGCAGAGGGGGCCCGGGAAGCCTTCGCCAATATCTCACTCAATTCCTCACGGCTGATTTTCACCTCGGGATTGTAAACTTTAACGGAACGACGTTCCAGGACGATGTTATCGAAATCATTTGTTCTGTTAGATTGGCCAGTGGTTGTATCCATATGGTTATCTCTCCTTGATCATATTTGTGTGATTGGATTCAGGCTTTCATCCGACTCACTATGAGGAGTGTAAACTATGAAGTATACTTTATAGCAAGAGCACGAAGAGGGGCGATCCATATCAAAATTAGTGAAGTAGCGAAACGAGTAAACCTTCCTATATCAACGATCCGTTACTATGAACAGATAGGTATCATCACGGATGAGCATGTTCTGAGAGACCCAAATAACTACCGGGTATATGATTCAGGCATCGTGCAGCATCTGGATGTGGTGAAACAAAGCTTGGCTGTTGGCTTTACGATTCAGGATATTCAATCCATGATCTCCAAAGCCGGATTTACACGAAATGAACAGAGAAGCATTATTCAGGATAAGATATCCGAAATTGAAGAAATTCAGAAGAAGCTGGAACATGCTAAACAAAATCTGTACGACATCCTTCAGACGGATATTACTTGCGAGGATGGATTTGGAAAGCATTAAATCACTTCAAATCAAACATGCTCCAGTAAATCCAGATAATATTGTCTCAGTGCTCCCTTCAAGCTGGCTGGCTTTATGATCTGAATGGATTTGCCATAGCCCGCAAGATAACGAATGATAAATTCAAGCTCATGAGGTTCATACGAACCAACAAGATAGGTCTGTTCCGCATACACTTCGAGTTTCATGGATGGGAAGTGTTCCTGCTGAAATAGCTCCATTCCCGCTTCATTGATTCGGCATTGAAAGGGAATAGCTTGTTCGGTTGGCTTCCAGAGCGAATGGGCATCCTGGAGCGAAACCTCCTTGATATGGTCCAAGGGCTCGATATCTGTTAGTTGGGGTGATGTGATTCGGTCGCATCGGAATACGCGGTATGCTTGTTTGTGCAGGTCATATGCCTGGCAATACCAATAGCCTCTCATCGCATACAGGGCAATGGGCTGGATGGTACGGACATTGGAGCTGGTTACGTTTGAAGACGAGCCCTCGGTATGTCTGCTCGTGCGAGCGTTTTGATAAACAATTTGTATCACTGTATTCTGTACAGCGGACATCAATAGAAACTCCAGGTTCTCACTATCCTTAATTTGCTCCGTATGTTTGAACAAAACCCGATGCTGTATGTTCTGGATTTCCAGACGCTGCTTATCGGATAACGCGCTTATGAATTTCTCATGAATCGAACGGAAGGTAGCCTGAAAGGGCAGGTTAGAGAAGCTTCGAAGGGCCTGTATGGCAAAATAAAGGGCATGAAGCTCTCCCGTATTAAACGATATGGGGGGCAGCTGCATCTGTTGAAGCAGACGATACCCGCCGTACCTCCCGTATTCGGCATAGATGGGTGCACCGAGTTCTTCGAGTGAGGCGATATCTCTTATCGCGGTTCGTTTGGAGATCTGAAACTCCTGCATGAGATCCTGCAGGGTAAACTGCTGTTTTTGATTGATAAAGCGCAGCATCTGGTTCATGCGTTCTGATTTTTTCATTATAAAGAAACCTTTCAATGGTGCCATGTATTGGCACCTTTTGTTGTTATGATGATAAGTGTAATCCAATCGAACCAAGGAGGCAAACGATAATGAATTTTGAAGTGATCCCATTTTTGTCGATGAACGGGGATGCGGCAGCAGCCATAGCATTTTATGAGAAGGTTTTGGGGGCCAAAGTGCTTTTTAAGAAAAGTTATAAAGAGATGAAGCAAATGAACCCGGGCTTCGAATACCCTGCTGGCCAAGATGAGTATATTACACATTCGGTGCTGGAGATTGGGGTAAACAAGATCATGATTGCAGAGGAGGCAATGGATCCGGAGAGACCTTGGCAGCTCGGAAACAGTACATCGCTATGTATTCAATCCAAGGATAAAAGTACGATGGATCAACTGTATACCTCTCTTGTACAACATGAGAACGTGAAAGTGCTGGTGCCTTACGAACAAAATGAATTTAGCCCAGGTTATGGGATTGTGCGTGATCCGTTCGGAATTGCGATTCAGCTCTGTGTGACGGTGCACGATTTCTAACATAAAATTAAGGATGGGGGCTGCTCGCCCGGTTCAATAGAATATCATCAAAAGCAACAAAAAAAGAAGAACCACTGGTAACCGTACCAATGTGCTCTTCTTTCTTTGTTTTCCCGTATAGGAATGTTCCCACAATCTAAAGATGCCTGATCATCGAGAAATACAGGAGCCTATCCTTCTTTTTACTCATTTCCTTTGTAACTGTGACGCCTGAGCTTCATCATTTTTTTCACTGAAAATCAGAGCTAGTGCAGCGAGCATCAAGACGAGGGAGACAGCCCGCTGCCAGGAGAACTCAATGAGCTCACTGCCGAACAGTCCCGTTGCATCGATAATAAAACCAGCAACAATCTGACCCACGATTGCCGTAAGGTTGGCAGGTGTTACACCTAATTTATTTACAGCAAAAGTCGATAGGAACAGGTATCCAAAACCCATGAATACAGCAGAGAGCTGTAACTTGGGTGCATGAAGCAAGTCGAACAGGTGTCCACTACCAAAAAAATTAATCAGTACGGCCAGAATCAATGTACCTGACGCAAAAGTGAAAAATACGGTCTCCAGCAGGCCGATATTACGGCTAATGGTACCATTAATGGAGGACTGTGCACTAAGCACTGCTCCACCGATCAAAGTAACGATAACAATCAATAAACCTATGCCCATGGTGATCCTCCTTAGAATAAAGTTAGAGCCAGTGCGCCCAGCATCAATACCAAGGCAGCAATTCGTTTGCTCCCAACCGGTTTACGGTTGCTCCCCAGCCATCCGTAATGATCAATCAGAATGCTGGTCACCATCTGTCCGACAACAATGGCAATCATGGAGATTCCTACGCCCACAATTGGAACACCAATGACCAAGGCCAGCAAGTAGATAACCCCGAGCAAACCCCCAAGGAGGTTCCACTTCGGGAATTTGGTGATGGCAGAGAGGTTTCCTTTGCCGAAGAAAATCAACAAAATCAGTGAGATGATCGCACCCATGAAGAAATTATAAAAATCAGCTTCCAGCGTGCCGACTTGTTCCCCAAGTTTTCCATACAGTGCTCCCTCAAAACTTAGAAGAGCTCCTGTCGCAATAGCGATGATATAAAAAATCAGCTTTTTCAATTGATCTCGACTCCTTGAAATGTGATTAATTTGCAGGTGCATGACCCATCATAAGGAATTGTAGAGGCGAAGACAATGAAAGATCTTGCTTTGTTTTTCTGAAAAATTATAGATCTTGCTGTGGCAAACAGGGTATAGTAATACAGCTAGAGAGTGATCAAGCATGGACGCAGGAGGAGACAGCAATGAACGAGACAAGAAAAGAAACGTCCTCCCGATTGCTGTACATAGGCAGAGTCAACGGTAATCCCAATTGGAATTTTCCAAGCCACATGCATGAGGATATCAGTGAAATTGTCTATGTATCTGATGGGGAAGGCATTATTAAAATTAACGAACATCCCTATGCCGTGCAAAAAGGCGATTTGTTAATCTATAACCAAGGTGTCATTCATGAGCAATGTACCTCTCCGGTCTGTCCACTCAGCCTTTATTATTGTGGAATAGCCAATATCTATTCAGACGGGTCAAGGCGAGAACGCATCATTTCGGAAAACGCTTCTCCGTATATTAAAACTGAAGCGTACGCTGACAGAGTCAGCGAGCTGCTTGACTTCATGTATGAGGAATCGTCCAATCAACAGGCAGGTTATGAGAAGATCTGTGAAGGACTGCTGGGTGCACTTCTTGCCTTAATACAGCGGTTGGTTCAACCGAATGTTTCACGAAAGCAAGATTCGGATCATCTGGCTGTGCGGATCAAGGAATATCTTGATGAGAACTACCTACAGCACTTGAAATTGCAGGATATCGCAGCGCATTTTCATATGAACCCTTACTACTTATCCCATGTGTTTAAGCA
Organism: Paenibacillus sp. FSL K6-2862; assembly: GCF_038005125.1. NCBI lineage: Bacteria > Bacillati > Bacillota > Bacilli > Caryophanales > Paenibacillaceae > Paenibacillus > Paenibacillus sp. FSL K6-2862. The sequence goes on along the minus strand of NZ_JBBOSN010000001.1, from coordinate 5,779,734 downwards.
CAAGTATGATGATTCACCAATCCGTTACATTGTCTACAGAAGAATGGGAGAAGCGAAATGCCTGCTGACCAAGACAGACATGAAGGTGAGTGAGATCGCACATGTTTTGGGTTATCAGAATGCGAATTATTTCACCATTCTTTTCACCAAGACTATGGGCGAATCGCCTACCCAATACAAGAAAAATGAGCGTTCAGAACGCATCGATCTAACGGAAACGTAAACTTAACGCTGTAAGCATAGGGAGAGTGAATACCTTGCTCTACTTCATTAACTCATCATGGTGATGTTATGTATAATTAGAGGGAGGCCTAACGTCAGAGGCAGGCAAGTGTAAGTAGCGAGGGGGCAGAGGACTGGAGTGCGAAAACAAGGGGTTATCGGGAAAGAGAGCAGACTGCGACTATTGGAAGCTGCGACCCAGGAATTCGCGTTAAATGGATTCTATCAGGCGAAAATAAGCTCTATCGTTGCCCGTGCAGGGGTAACGCAGCCTGCATTTTATCTTTATTTTGAGAGCAAGGAAGCAGCTTTTGCAGAGCTGATTGATGGTTTTCGAAATGGACTTATCCAGGTCGTTCGGGATAGCCATATCGAGGCAGGGAAGAACAGGGACGATCTCAAGGAAGCCGTCGTGGAATCATTGGGGCAGATTTACCGTTATCTCGGAGAGAATCCGGCGCTGACCCGGATCGGGCTGTATCAGTCCGCGGAGTCGGTGAGAATCAAAGCCGAGATTGCGGGTTTGATGGAGCAAAATTTGATTGCAGAACAACAAGCCGGGTATTACAGGCATGATCTGGATACGGTATTCTTCGCCGAAGCTTTGCTGGCTATCATGGAGCGTTTAACACTGATCAAGCTGCTGCCGGGGCACGAAACGCCGTCCAAGCTTGCTCGGATCACGCAGGATCTGTTTTTCTACGGTATTTTGGACACGAAGCATCGGGATTAAAATCCTATTCAATGCGCTAGGCAGACATCCAGGCTTTTGATTGGGTTATTGTTTTGCATTGGAATGCTAACCTAATACGATAACACGAAGAGCCAGACTCCGTATTTATCGAAGTCTGGCTCTATTCGAGTTACGGTTAGACTGCGCTCGCAGCATAAAAACCAGAGCGCACGGCAGTACCTACTTTACCAATTTTGACGCAATCGCCGATAAGGCTGGTTTTGGCTTCGAACTTAGCTCGAATCTGCTCCGCTACAGTTGAATTTTTTCTCATACCAAAAGCATTAATCATCGTATCTGCCTCAATAAACACCTTGGTACCCTCCGCATTCTCCGCATATAAACCATTGGCTTCAAAGGAAAGGACTTTGTGCCCTCCAAGTATGGTCACCCCGTGACTTTCCAGCATGGGCATCAGAGCTGCCCGATTAATGTACATCACATCCTGGCCCGCTTCCGGGCGCATCTCCACAATGGTCACTTTTTTACCTTCCATAGCGAGCTCAAGTCCCAGGTCACATCCTGTTAAACCGCCACCAGTTATAACAATCTGTTCGCCGCGAACAAGTTCCTTCTGCAAATGTGCTTCAATTGCCCCAATGACATGATCATGATGAATACCGGGGATTGGGGGAATAAGAGGTATGGCCCCTGCCCCAATGAAAATGTGATCGGCCGATTTTAGCGCTGGATCATCCGGTGTGATCTCATGGTTTAGATGAATATGCACGTGAAGCTGTTCTAACTGCCGTTCATACCAGCCAATCAAGGCACGCAGCTGACCTTTGAATTCCGGCGTAGCCGCACTGGTTACCTGTCCGCCAATCGCTGCCTCTTTCTCATACAAAGTAACCTCATGACCTTTGAGTGCAGCTACACGGGCTACTTCTAAACCGGAAGGGCCCCCACCTACAACAACTATTTTCTTCGGTGTCTCTGCAGGCTCAATGACAAAACGCTTAGATGAATCAGAGGGACGAGGGCAGATGGTCTCAAGAGGCGGTGGATAAAAAAAGGCCTGCAGAAATGTTTCCTGCAGGCCCAATCTATAATCCATGCGATTAAACCCCCTGCAAGCTGGCGGCTTCCAGCTTGGCAAGACGTTTCATGACTTTCTTCAGCATTACCGAGGCTTTGACGCGAAGAGGAAGATCGGGAGAGATTTCAACGGTGTAGTGCCCGGTAGTGATAAGCTCTTTTAGTTCGGCAACAGAGGCACAAGGACGGTCCAATACATTAAACACACTGCCGTATTGCAGACATTGGTGCGTATCACTTCCGGCCGTTACGGGTTTGCCCAGGGATTGGGCGAATGTTTCGACCTGACTGCGGCAGGTAGGGATACCGGTTTTGTACATATCTTTGGCATTCAAGTCGAAGGCATCCAGACGTCCAAGCAGACCTGGGTCCAGCTCATACAGAGGGGTTGATTCCCGGAAAGGATGTGCACCAATTTTGAACATGGGCCAGTCTTCGGCCAGATCCAGCAGGTTGGCAAAGGGAATAAATGACCCCTTAGCAGTATAATTTTCCAGCCCGGCACGAACGGCAAGGATATGTTCCTTCTGACCAATGAGCAAAATATGTCCTGTCTCCTGAATGTCTACTTCCATCCCTGGGAAAATGCGCAGTCCGTCCGCGTCATAATATTCTCCGTTGTAGGGGTAGAGACGATCCAGTGTCTCATACACATCGTAGAAGTGGCGAGTGTTGAAATGTTCGGTAAGCGCGAGGGCATCCAGTCCGCTGGCTTTGGCCTCGGTGACCATTTCAGTAAAGTAATCGACGGAGAAATCAGAGTTTTTGGATAATTTGCCGTGAGTATGAAGATCAATATGCATGTCGAGACACTCCTTTTATTCCATGAATGGTTAAGTATATGAATTACAAAATTTTGTAATGTGCGCCGAGCCAGAACAGGAGAGCAACATAGATCGCTGACCCGACAAGAAAACTGATATCGCGTGGGGAAATCTTCAGATGGGCCAGCTTGAGCCGTTTTGAATCCGAATTCTTCATTCCGTAAGAGAACCCACGGGTTTCCAGTGCTTCCACAGTGGTACGGGAACGTTTGGCGGTTGCCAGCATTAACGGGAAAAAGGATACAACAAACAGTTTCATGTAGTAGACAACAAGCCGCCAATAGAACCAGCCATGGCTGGAAGGGACCTGCCCCCGCAATCTGTACGACAGCATAATGTTGCGGAATTCACCAAACAACACAGGCAAGATGCGGTACGCATACGATAGGCTGAACGAGAATGCCGCGGGCATTCCGAGTGCCAGCAAGCCATCCCCGATTCGTTCCGGGTCCATACCCGAAAAGACAGTGATGCTTGCCAGGGATACGATCGACAGCTTCAGAGTTAGGAGTAATAACGGAAATGCGGATTCCAGGTTCCCCCCGAAGAACAGCGAGATAATAAACATCCAGCCCACCTGACCGATCAGCCCCAGACATAGAATGATGATGATGAAGGGAGCAGCGCGGGACAGAATGGTCGTGGTGACCATGAGCAAGAACATGCCGAGCAGCACCGTGCCGTTATGAACGAACCAGGGAACGATGGCAAAGAAGAGATACCAGATGAGCATGACACGCGGATCAATTCGGGACAGACTTGCATGACCGCTGCCATATACGGTATTCATCAACTCCAGCTGAATGCGTTCAATGGATATTTTGTCAAACCAGTTGCGGACAAGCTGCATCAATGTCTTCCTCCTTGGTAAACGAATGATTCGAATGATTCAAAAGGTTCTCCACAAATGTCTCGGGAGTCGGACAGAGTGCGGATAGACCCAACCGATGCGACAGTTCCATCATCTGAGTTAGGGCAAGTCCAGAGCGGCGTAGAAGCGGCTCGTCGGCAAACACCTCGGCAGGTGTCCCATCTGCTTCAACACGTCCATCATGCAGTACGATGACACGATTGGCCCATTGGGTAACCAGCTGCATATCATGAGTCGCAATCACCGTTGTCCGAACATGCTGATCCAGTTCATCCAATACGCCGATCAGTTCCTCTCGGGTAGCCAGATCCAGGTTGGCGGTAGGCTCATCAAGCAGCATAAGAGAAGGTTTCATGGCTGCACCGATCGCAAGGGTAACGCGTCGCTGTTGTCCACCGCTAAGGAGACGGGCATCCCGCTCCTGTAACGGGGTGAGCCGAAAACGATCGAGTACATGTGCGATTTGTTCATCAGCTCCCTGGATGCGGCGGGTTCTCAAGAAATATGAAACCTCTTTGCGCACACTGTCTTCGATGAACATCTCGGCAGAATGTTGAAAAATATAAGCGACTCGGCCAGCCAGCTGTTCCAACGATGAACGATGTGTGATATCCCCAAGCACGCGGACACTGCCTTCCTGAGGCAGACTGATGCCGGCCATGAGCCGGAGTAGTGTAGACTTGCCTGCGCCGTTATTGCCCACCAGGGCGATCCGTTCTCCTTCATGGAGTGAAAAGTTAACACCACGAATAATCTCGTGTTCTTTTTTGCCAAGCCCTCTATATCGCAGACGTGTATCCTTGAATTGAACAATCGGCAGAGAAGCAGCATGTGCATGTTCTTCAGAACGGGACTGTACCCTGATCTCCGCAGGATGGGGCTGTCTACCCTGATTGGCCAGTAGTGCGGATATCGCAGCAGTGTGCTGTTTATGAAAATAAACCGCGGCTTCCTCCACTGTGATTGGAAAGAGCTGATGATGCAGCTGCTCGGGTTGGGTTGCGTGATCTCGTTTCAATAATGGAACAGCCTGAATGGCTGCACGGGTCACTTCAGGAGGCTGAATGCTTAGACGCTCCAGGTCTGCGATACGATTCAAACCTTCCTGGACTGGCAGATTCCACAGCACACGTCCTTTGTCCATCAGGACCACATCCGCACAGAAGTCAGCGATAAATTCGGTATGATGCTCGATGACAATAATGGTCTTGCCGTGCTCTGTATTCAACCGAGAGAGGCATTCATAGATGAGTCTGGCATGCTGTGGATCCAGCTGGGAAACGGGTTCATCCACGATGAGAATGTCCGGGTCCATGGATAGTGCCCCAGCGAGTGCAAGCAGGTGCTTCTGTCCGCCGCTCAATTCCCAAATGTATCGATTGTGGATGGAGTCCAGACCGCACATCGTCAGCGCACGTTCACCCAGCTCCCTATAGTTGGCCAGTCCGTAATTCAGCGGAGCAAAGCAAGCTTCATCGAGCACGGTCGGGCGCACCAGCTGATTATCAAAATCCTGATAGACATATCCAATTTTTCTGGACAGATCTGCAACACTTTGCCCAGCCGCTGAGACTCCCAGTACATGAACTTCACCCGCAAAGTCACCCGTATAGAACTGGGGAATCAGGCCGTTAAACAATTTGCACATCGTTGACTTGCCACATCCGTTGCCTCCGATAATCGCAGTGAAGCTTCCGCGGGAGAGCTCCAGAGAGGCTCCGTTCAGAACAGGTTCTTCCGAACCCGGATAGGTGAAGGTAACATCATGAACGGCAATAGCAGTATCGGATGAAGAAGCAGGGTGGGAAGAATGTGTATTAGGCATAAGGGCGATTCTCCGTACCTGAAATGGCTTTGTTTTTGCTTCGTTTTGCGCGCATGATCCAAAGTGTAACGACCGCGATGAATGCAGCGGCACCAATACTGATCCAGATCGACGCTGAGCCGTATTGATCGGCATAGTCCGTTTCCCATACGGCGAAGTTGATGTCCATTTCAGACAGGGATTCCGCGCCAAAAGCCAGTGCGAGCAGAAGCAGACCAATCAGGGACAGCTTCGGACGGAAGAAGCCGACACCTTCATATTTCATGCCAGGATTACGAGGTTTAATGCCGAGAAGTGGTTCGATTTTGCCATAGAGAAGAGGAACAAGGTAAAGCGTAGGCAGCAGAGCGAACAGGATACCCGAGAATAATACGTCGTTCAGGAATCCAACGCCTTCAATTAGCACAACACTTTCGGCAAGTCCGGGAACGGCTTCGAGTTCTTCCACGCCAATCCATACTTTACCGATATCAACCAATGAACTGAGAAATTGATGAATGATGACTCCGGTCATGGCAGCGACGCCAACTTGTCTGCGATTGCGGGGATCACTTACCATCCGGCCGGCGACATACATCGCGAAGGAAAAGGTAATGAATTTCTCCAGTTCGCCGAGTCCGCCGAATTGGCCCAGCATCAGCTCACCGAAGATGACTTCACCAAGAGCAGCACCGAGTGCGGCAATCATGGGATGGAACAGGATGCAGAGCGTCAGTGGAATAAAAGCAAAATATTCAACCGACAATTCAATCGGTCCAAGCTGCAGCTTGGGAATGAGCTCTGTAAACATGTTGGACAAGCCGTACAGTGACATGGAAAGCACAAACACCATCATTTTCTGTGAAGACGTCAGCGTATACCGCTCAGTCATCTTCTTCATCGATACATACCTCCCTGAATGTTGTTGATCATAGCCACAGTCTAGGGGCAGAGTATTAACGCAAAAGGAGAGATTTGTAAATCGATTGTAATATTTATTACAGATATAAAAATAAATGAAAAATTTATTACATAGATAAACCCCTTGATCACACGCCAGCTGGTATACTGATGGCAGAGCGAGAAAAGGAGTGAATCCGGAATGAATTTATTTGCCCAAAAAGAACAACTATCACCTGGTCATCTGAAAATTGCCGATTTTGTTGAGCGCAACCCGGAGGAGATATTATTCATGACGGAGCAGGAAATTGCCGACAAGCTCGGAGTAAGTATAGCCACCGTTTCCCGCTTCTGGCGTGCTGTTGGATATGACAATGCCAAAGCATTCAAAATCCGGCTGCGAACCTCCGAGGACACGACACCTGCACTCAAATTAAATAAAACAATCTCCCGCATGGACACGAGCAGCCTGCCTGTGCAATTGCTGGAAGCCTCGGTATCCCATCTGCAGGAGACATTATCACATATGAAGCAGGGAGATCTGGAGCATGCTGCTTCCATTCTTGCTGAAGCCAGAAGAGTATATATTTATGCGCCCGGGCCCTCGGCTGGTTTGGCAGAACTGCTGTCTTTCCGGTTATCAAGATTTGGACTAACCGTCATCCATCTGGCTGGAAGCGGACATGAATTACTGGAGTCGCTGATGCACATGCAGCAGGAGGATATGGTCCTACTGATGAGCTTTACCCGTCTGCTGCCTGAAGCAGAGGTTATTCTGGATTATGCCAAGGAAGTAAGCAGCAAGGCCGTACTTGTGACAGACCGGGAGGATCTGTTATATGGACTCTCAACGGAATTGTCTTTCTATGTGAGTCGCGGTGAGCTGGGGGAATTCCACTCCATGGTTACTCCACTTCTTCTTATGGAGCAGCTGGTGCTCGCTGTTGGGTTATTGCAGAAGGAGCAGGCGTTATCCAAGCTGGAGAGGCTTGCTGAACTGCGCAGCAAATATGCGGATAAGCTGCCTCGCGGATAATTACGGATATAGCGGATCACTGGCATGGTTATGCTGCTCCTCATTTGGTGTAAAAACATAGATAAGAGCAGTTGCTGTTGCTCACCAGCATGTTGAATTACATAGGGAATGAGGAGATCGTATGACAACAAGAGGAATCGACCATATAGGGATTACTGTGCCGGATGTGGAACAAGCGACTGTTTTTCTGCAGCAGGCATTTGGTGCCAGACTTGTATATGACAACATTACGCCCCAGGATCCGCCGCAGGAAGGTCCTGAAGTAGAACGGAAGCTGGGGCTTCGACCTGGAGCCAAGGCCACTCATATTCGGATGTTATCTGTCGGGGAGAGCGCCAGTATTGAGCTATTTCAGTTTGGAAATACCGAGCATAATGATCCCGCCAGGGCATCAGACTTCGGTGTGCAGCATGTAGCCTTATATGTGGATCAGATGGAGAATGCGGCGAAACGATTCACAGAGGCAGGAGGAGAGCTGCTCTCCGATCCCAGTGCATTGTCCGGCCCAATCGAGGGCGGGGAAGGCAATCAATTTGTATATGGACGTGCACCGTGGGGCATGTTGATTGAGCTGATCTCCTACCCGGCCGGCATAGATTATCCCCAGAATAGTGAGGATCAACGTTGGACACCTAAGGCAGGAAGGACGGATTAGAGATTGGAAGGCCAAACCATGTGATGTGCTGGGAGTGCTCCTTGTGAGGACCGTTTCGGATGAAACGGTCCTTTTTTGTGCGTATTTGTCCATTTACGTGCTGACACGTTGATAATAAAATGAGGATTAGTCCATTAAGTTGACCAAAATAAGATCACGTAAAATTTTTTTATGGAAAATCAAAAATAAGTGATCCAAATGTCCTCAATTGGGGTATCAATAGTAGAAGCGTTCAGAACGATCACGTGAATACATAAATATTGGAGAAGACCGATTTCCATTTTTGAATTTTGCACATGGATAATCTATGAAAAAATAAGCGATAAGCATGAGAATATGGGGGAAATGAAGTGCCGATAGTAGAGTTGGACAAGAAAAAAGACGTTGTCACGGATGCGCTGGTCATTAAGGCCATGGAAAAAAGTCTGGCTATCATTCGTTTTGATCTGGATCGGCGGGTGACTTATGTCAATGAGACATTTGCTCGTACGATGGGATATCAGGTAGATGAGATGTACGGGATGCATCATCGGCAATTATGTTTTGCTGATTTCGCAAACAGCATGGATTATGAGTTGTTCTGGAACAGTATCTTTAACGGCGTAAGCTTCCAGGACAAGATCGAGCGTAAGGATGCTAGTGGCAACTCCGTCTGGCTTGAAGCAACATATATGCCTGTATATGATGAGTCTAATGAGAGAATTCTCGGTGTCTCCAAAATGGCAACCAACATTACCAATCGTCAGAAAAACATCTCGGCTGTGGTCCATGAATTGAAAACGATGTCACATGAGATGAACGAGCATGCGGATATCGGAATTGAGCGCAGTCGTGAGCTGCTGTCCGGTATCACAGAAATTTCAGAAGTTTCGGCTAATAACCGGGCTACTTTGACTGATTTGCAGGAGCAAGCAGGCTCGATCCAAGGTGTTGTCAAAACCATTCAGCAGATTGCATCGCAGACACAGCTGCTCGCACTAAATGCTGCCATCGAAGCTGCACATGCAGGTGAGTACGGTCGTGGGTTCGATGTTGTAGCCAAGGAAGTCAGAAAGTTGTCTGCTATGGTTGGGGATTCCATTAATGAAATCCGCGATAGTGTAAAAGGCATAACCAAAGAGATTAAGAACATTTCCAGCGGAACTCAGAAAGTTGAAGCGTACGCCCAGCAAAGCCAGCAGAAAATTGCGGTAGCGTTGAAGGATTTTACAACCATTGCGGAATCTGCACAGCTGCTTGATGCCAAGGCGCAGCAAGTCACCAAGATCGTCTAAGATGTATCTCTCTTCTATAAATTAACTTAAACAATGATAACAACGTGGCAGGTCTCCGACACAGGGGCCTGCTTTTTTATTACGCCAAAAAAACGGGAATTATTGTGAGCCTTCGGGGAAAGAATACTCAGAAATACATGTAGGTTCACAGCATAGAGAAATGTTGGGGTGAGGGTGATGTGGTCAAAAATATTATCGTTTGTACCTGAATGGTCGCTATGGATGCAGGCATTTTTGGTTGTGATTATTCCACTCGTCATATTAAAAGCAGCTCGATGGATCAGCTCTTCCATTAGAAAAGGTGCATTCACGAACTTCGATTCACAGCAGAAGCAAAGCTCCGGTGATTCCTCATCGAATGGTCCTGATCAAGCGCAGGGAATCGAAACCGGGGCATATGCCAACATCAAGCTGACGGGGCATTACACCACAGATCTGATCAGTTCAAGAGAAACCTTTGGCAAGAATGCTGACGTACATATACGGGAGTTTTTCATCTATGGTACGGATACACCTGCGGCTGTCATGTATGTCGATGGTCTGGTAGATCAGGAGTTGGTCGATGACCATTTGATCACGCCTCTTATGTTAAGAGGGGTACCCGAACTGAAACAGGACGCGTTCATTCATCCGGAAAATGCTCATCTGCTCAAGGGATATCTGAAAAATCATTTACTGCCTGTCAGTCAAGTAGAGGAAACCGAGTCATTACAGGAACTTGCTCTGGGTGTGCTGTCTGGGAAAAATGCTCTCATTATTGATGGTATGCCTGGTGCTCTCCTCATTGGATCAGCCAAAGGAAAAACACGCAGTATTGAAGAGCCGTTGTCCGAAGCCCTGCTCCGTGGGCCGCGCATTGGTTTTACGGAAAGTCTCAGTGATAACACAGGGGTGCTGCGACGGTATGGGAGTAACCAGAGCCTGTTCATACAGAAATATGAAGTAGGGACACGGATCAAAAAAGATCTGGTTATTGCGTACATTTATGATATTGCCAACCCCGAGATTGTAGCTGAAGTCCAAAAGCGAATCGAGAAGCTGGATGTGGACGCCATGTTGGAATCTGGGTATGTAGAGCAACTTATCGAGGATGATCAACTAAGCCCCTTTCAACAGGTGCAAAATACCGAAAGACCGGACCGGGTTATCGGTGCTTTGCTTGAAGGGCGTGTTGCGATTTTGCTGGACGGTACCCCCTTCGCCTTGATTGTGCCGACCACCTTCAGCATGCTGCTGCAATCCCCTGAAGACTACTATGAACGATGGATTCCGGGTACTTTTCTCCGCATGCTTCGTTTTCTCGCAGCCATGATTGCCCTTCTGGCACCTGCCTTGTATATCTCGTTTATTTCCTTTCATCCGGGTCTGATTCCGACCAAACTGGCATTGACCATTATTGAGACGCGAAAAGGGGTACCTTTTCCCTCCATTATCGAAGCGCTCATCATGGAAACGGCGATTGAGATATTGCGTGAAGCAGGCATACGTTTGCCGAAACCGATTGGACCAGCGATGGGGATCGTCGGCGGTCTCATTATCGGAGATGCCGCCGTACAGGCAGGGATCGTCAGTCCGTTCCTTGTTATTGTCGTTGCCGTTACGGCAATCTCGTCATTCTCCATTCCGACGTACAGCGCAGGGATAACGCTGCGGATTCTGCGCTTCATAGGCATGTTTAGTGCAGCCATTCTGGGCTTGTACGGAGTGGTGTTGTTCATCCTGTTACTCTGCAGTCATCTTGCACGCTTACAGAGCTTCGGCGTTCCATATGTCAGCCCAAGTGTTCCTTATAGATTGTCAGACTGGAAGGACTTTCTGATCAGGGCACCAATGAGCATGATGAAGAAACGTCCTTACATGATGAAACCCCAAGATCAGGACCGCAAGAAATGAGGACAAGGCTATGAAACTGATGAAGAGGTGAAACCCGATGAAGCCGATGAAGCCTTCCTACACGCCCATAACAACAACTCAGGCTGCGATTATGATCATCAACTACATGTTGGGAGCAGGCATCCTGACCTTGCCCCGGACAACGGTGGAAGCAGTGAATACGCCGGATGTCTGGATGTCCATTATCATTTCGGGTTTGATAATCCTGCTCATTGGTTTCATCATGGTTAAGCTGTGCCGGAGATTTCCAGGAAAGACCGTGTTCCAGTTTGTTCCGGAAATTACAGGCAAGTGGATTGCCATGTTAATCAGTATGGCGATTATCCTGTACTTCGTCATAATATCTGCATTTGAAGTCAGGGTATTGGCGGAAGTGACTAATTTATATCTGCTTGAGCGTACGCCAACTTGGGCGATTGTGATGGGATTTATGTGGATTGGGATCTATCTGATATCGGGAGGTCTGAATGCGATCGTTAGGTTGTTCGAGATTATTTTGCCGATTACAATTGTTATCTTTGTCATAGCGATCCTGCTTAGCAGCAAAGTGTTTGAGATTAACAATCTGAGACCTGTGCTCGGTGAAGGGTTTATGCCTGTTATTAAAGGGCTGAAGCCTTCACTTTTGTCATATACAGGCTATGAGATCATGTTTGTCATCATGGCTTATATGAAGAACCCTGAAAAGGGGAATAAGGCGATGATCTGGGGAACGGCTATCCCTACGTTAATCTATCTGGTAACGGTTATTATGGTGGTGGGCAGCCTGTCCATTAATGGCATGAAGACCCGAACCTGGCCTACACTTGATTTGATGAGAAGTTTTGAGATTCAGGGATTGATATTTGAACGATTTGAATCGTTGCTGCTGGTCATCTGGATTATGCAAATTTTTTCGACATTCACCGTTACGTTATACGGTGCTTCCATAGGAAGTGCCCAATTGTTCAAGCGGAAGGAAATACTGGGGGCGATGTTTGTATTAGTTTCCCTTATCTATTTTATTGCCTTTCTTCCAAACGACGTCAACCAGACTTTTGTACTAGGTGACTTTTTGGGAATCGTATCTGTGTGTTTGTTTGCTATCCTTCCAGCCCTTTTGTTGCTGTTAAGTTTTGTTCGCAAGAAAGGAGGCCAGCAGAAATGAAGATGCCTTGGAAGAAGCTGATATTGTTTTCGGTATCGCTATGCATGGTGTTTACGCAAACAGGCTGCTGGAGCAGCAAAGAGATTGAGGACCTGGGTGTCTATGTGGCTCTTGGAATTGATGTGCCTGAGCAAACGGAATTTGAAAAGGACGTAAACGCTCATGGTGGTCATTATCCCAAAGAAAACAACATAACCGCCACGGTGCAGATTGTACCTAAGGATTCATCCAAACCAAATAGCCAGCAAGGTTCTCCGTCAGCGGGCAAGTCCTATTTCAACGAACAATTAACGGGGGATTCTCTGTTAGAAATATTCCGTCAGTTTGCTCTCAGAAGAGATCGTCCCCTTATCGGGCATCACTTGAAAGTGATCGTGGTATCGCAAGAAATTGCACGGAAATACAGCTTGGAGCAATTGCTTGATTTTGTGTTGCGTGATAACGATATCCGTCCAAGTTGTCTTGTTGTGGTGAGTGATGAGAAAGCCATTGATGCATTGCATTCCAATGATCCCAGTGAAATCCCTGCATTTTACTTGACAGGTCTTGTGGACAATTCATACTTGTCGAATAAAATCATGCCCGCTGTGTCACTAGCCAAGTTGGACGCAACCATGCAGTCTGGCAGAAGCTTTCTCCTCCAAAATGTCATATCATATAAAGGCGAACATAAATTTTCGGGTGCAGGCATATTTGACTCGAAGACAAAACGCCATATAGGAACCTTAAGCCAGGTCGATCTCGAAGGATTGTCATGGATTCAGGAAAGGCCTAGGGGAGGCGTAATAAAAACGTATGAGGAACGAACCGGGAGTACAGTTGTATATGAGATCAAGCATACCAAAGGCAAAATTATCCCTACAGTCCATGGGGATGATATCTCGTTCCATGTTAAGGTGGAATCGGAAGGTTGGTTCATGGAAGATTGGACCGTTCCCGAGGTAGAAGGAGACGAAGAATACATTCATAAATTGGAGAACGAATTCAAGAAAGTCGCTGAACAGCAGGTGAAACAGGTCCTTGATAAAATGCAGCATAAGTACAAAGTGGATGTTGGAGGGTTTGGCGAGAAACTGCGCATTAAATATCCGAAAGTGTGGAAGAAGGTTAAACCGGACTGGGATAAGACATTCAGTGAAATACCGATTACCTACGACATCAAAATCAAAATCAAAAATCAGGGATCTTCGACGGAGTGATACCCGGACCAACAATATAGCCTTCTCAGACCCCACGAAGGATCCGAGAAGGCTGTTTCATATGCCCATGTAAAGTTATTCAATAACCAGCATACGTGGGGATGTTTCCTGAATTACACGGGAGGAGAACCAGGAGCCGAGAGCTGCTGCAATAATGCCGATACAAGCGGATAGAACAATTCCACCCCCATTCAGAATTAGAGGAAGCTGTACTATACCATAGTCAGCAAGGATCATTTCAAGAAGAATAGGCAGCACATACACGCCAACCAGGATTCCCAGCAGGGAGCCCATAGCGGATAGGATTGATATTCCCATGGCAATAGACAGCCGAATGAGGCGCGAGGTTAATCCAAGTGATTTGTAGATACCATACGTTCTGCTTTCTTTGCGGATACTAATCCGGCAGGTACTGAAAATAATAATAAATGTAACCAGGATAAACAGCAGCCCAATCAGGCTCATGGGGTAAATTAGAATGTCTGCCGCTTCGGCGTAGACCGAATCGAGCAGGGTCTGCTGGGTTACAACTGAAGCGGAATCTTTAAATTGATCACTCATTTCCCTGGCAACAAGCTCCGCTTCCAGCGGATCATTCAAAGTAATGAATATGGCATCAAAATCACTGTAATTCGAACGAATCGTATTCATGGCCTCCATCGTAATTCGTCCCGAGATGGACATATTGGCAATCGCTTGATAAATTCCTGTGACGAGGAATGTGCGCTTTTCTCCCTCAATATAAAGTTCCAGGAAGTCACCCGGCTTTTTGCTTAAGGACTTAGCTACCCCGACGCCGATGGCAATTTCATTCTCCTGCTGTGGGTTATTTCCCTCTAATGTCTCAAATCCAAGGTCCTGATAACTTCCTTCCAGTACACTCAGAGCTACACTGGTAGATTGCAGTTTATCATCCCCTGAAGAGGCTGGGCTAACTATGCCAGTAATGTTTCCTTGCCAGCCTGCATTTTTGATTCTTGCATCCTCTTGTATCCATTGATTGAACTTCTCTTTGGGAAAAGTACTTTTATTCACAACGACAGCGGCGATGTTGGCATTGTCATAACCCCACTGGGCAGCGGTCTGAGCAATTCCGGTGATACTGGTTAACAGAACATACCCCAAAACCAGTACGGAAGAGGCTGTTGTTGTCAGCAAGAGCATCAGAATAGAACTTTTGATGTTTTTGGTGACATGGCGGACTCCGATAACTGCAGCTACTGGAAGGCGAGCGAACCCGAAGAGACTGGTTAGCGGGGAATTCATTCTCCGTGCCATCCGGCTATTGTCCAGCTCCGACATTCCATAACGGATGGCCTGCACCGGGTGAATATTCCGTGCTTTTTTGGCATACATCACAACGAACAAAAAGATCATGGCGAACAGGAATATGCCCACAAGCAAGGCTGAGCCTATCCCCTCGACCGAGATGTCACGATTTCCCACGCGAAGAGAAGACACGGAGATATTGATGATGAATTTGGATATCCATATACTAAGCCCAAGTCCTGGAAGGATGGCTATACCGGAAAGCATGGAATACTGCATGACATACGTGCCGATGGTTTTCGCCGAGGTCAGACCGATTGATTTCAGTATGCCGATCGTTTTATAGTTGGCCAGGATGGCATCCGAAATCGTAAATCCGATCGTAATCAGAGCGATGGCAAGCATGACAACCCCTAGGAAAATCATGATGAATCCGATGATTTGATTAATGATCAGATAGAAAGAAGAGATGCTCTCGAACTCCATCTTGGTTTCCAGAAACGGACTGCCTGCCTCGAGCGAGTACCGTTCCCAGTAGCTTGAATTGGCACTATAATCGTGGAAATGGATGCCCATCATATAATTATCGTTTCCCGGAAGGGACTGAACATGCTGCGAATAATCGAAAGGGTTCATCCAGACTCGTGCTGTATTGGTGAAGGGGGCCCCATAGGGGACATCAACTACACTGCCGGATACGTTCATTTCGATGGTAGTGCTCCCCGTTTTGAAGCCAATAGTATCTCCGGCCGAGATACCGTACGCATTGGCCATGGAAGTGGGGATCCAGACCGAACCTGGCTCGGGAACCGCTTCTGGTGTTCCACTAGAAAAAATAAGCTCATCCACAACCCGCGGAGTTGACGGGGTATTCATCATGTAAAGGTAAATATTAGGGATATCCGTGCCGTGAAACGAGATGCCCGATAACGTTCGGTACGTTAGCAATTCAGACACTTCAACGCCCTCCTGGGAAGCCCACCAAGAGTGAACAGCCTTTGGATCATTCAGGCCCTTATCAAAAGTCAAAATCTGATGAGATCCATTGGTGCGGCCATGCATCTCTCTAAACTGATTACCTGTGTTGGCCAGAATCATGACAGCTGTAGACAACAGCAGCGTGGACAGAAGAATGAGCAGAGCGATAAACGAGTTTTGTATTTTGCTTCTGCCCAGATAGGAGAGGCTAAGTTTCAACATGACAGCCATCGTTATTCCTTCCCCGATACAAAGGCAAATATCATGTCCTCACGGTCATGAACCTGATGCTCGTTATAGGGTTCGAATTCAAGAATGCCACCCACCTTGCCGTCCCGGATTAAGATCAGACGATCGGCACGGCAGGCAGCCTTGATATCGTGCGTGACCATGACAACGGACTGCCCTTTTTGATGAATGTCTGTCAGGATGTCAAGAACAGCCTTACCATGCTCCACATTCAGACTTCCAGTCGGTTCATCAGCGAAAAGGACGTCAGGAGTATTGATCAAAGCCCGCGCAATGGCGGCTCGCTGCTGCTGGCCTCCTGAAGTCTGGGAGGGAAGACGGCTGCTCAGACTGTCAATATCCAAGGATTTCATCAATTGGGCTGCCCGCAGCTGAATTTCATTCTTTTTGGTCCCGGCGATGTAACCCGGAAGTGCAATATTCTCTCGAATAGAGAGATCCGGTACGAGATTAATACTTTGATAGATATAACCAATCCGGCGAGTGCGAAAATCAGACATTTCCCGCTCGCTGTAATTATCGATGCGTTGTTCCTGAAAATAGACTTCACCCGCAGTTACATGGTCCAGACCACTCAGCAGATAGAGCAGGGTGGATTTACCCGAACCCGAGTTACCCATAATCACGGTAAAGTCCCCTTGATATATATCCAGATCAATATTGCGTATAGCATGGTATTGTTCCGGGCCTGCGCTGTATGTTTTGCATAGGTTATGCGCACGAATAATCGTTGTTTTGCTCAAGAAAATCACTCCCCAAAGCGGTATACGTTTTATTTTAGAGGGGGGATGTTGAGGAAGTCTTATCAAATTATGAATAAAGTCTTACAGGCTGGATGCCAGCCTGAATGGATTGGAACGAGTCAGCAGACCGGCAGGCTAAATTGAAAGCTGGTTCCTTGCCCTTCTTTGCTTGAAAAGAATATATGTCCCCCATGTGCTTCAACGATATTTTTGCAGATGGATAAGCCCAGGCCTGTACCCTCTTGCACGTGTCTGGATACAGGAGACGCCTGCCCCCGGAAATAACGTTCAAATACAAAAGGCATATCCTGTGCCCGAATTCCCTGACCTGTGTCTGTGATGGTCACAATGAACTGATTGGCTTCCAGCTCTGTATGAACACGGATGGCATCCCCGCGATGGGTGTTCTTCAGTGCATTGGATATGAGATTGGCCAGCACTTGCTCGATCCTTGTGGTGTCGATGCGGATTAACACATTCGGAACGGATTCGGGCGTTTCATACGTTAGACCTTTCATGCGCACAGCATGTCCAAATGAGCCAAGCATGGCTTCGAAAGAGGGACCACTATAAACTTCACGCGGCTCTACGGA
This sequence comes from Paenibacillus sp. FSL K6-2862, assembly GCF_038005125.1. Lineage (NCBI taxonomy): Bacteria > Bacillati > Bacillota > Bacilli > Caryophanales > Paenibacillaceae > Paenibacillus > Paenibacillus sp. FSL K6-2862. Next base: position 5,762,306 of record NZ_JBBOSN010000001.1, on the reverse strand, counting down.
TATCTGACCCAGTTCCTGCAGCGCATGAAGTAGCAGATCTTCAACCAATTGGACTGTTTTGTCCGTGTGGTTCTGCATGATTCGCATATACTCCATCAGGGTTTCCTCATCTTCGCACATGCCTTCCATAATGGCCTCAATATAAGCTTTAACCGTAGTAATGGGTGTTTTGATATCATGCGAAATATTGGTGATGAGTTCCTTTTGGGCCTGTTCTTGCTTCGTGCGTTGTTCACTCAAATATTTAATTTCAGTGCGCATCAGATCGAACATGGCATATAATTCGCCTACTTCGTCTGCATGTTTATAATGAATGGGCTTATCGTACTGTCCCTTGAGAATAGATTCAGCATGATGCTGAAGAATATGTACCGGTGACAGTAAGCGTTTATGTATTTTGCGATGCATGGTTAACAAAAGAATGCAGAGAATAAGTATGATTATGATGGATATGCCCGCAACCAGATAAGGCAGGATGGATGAAGGTTGGACAGTAACCATGGCTTTAGGGATGGTAAAGATGGCATTTCCGATCTGAATTCCATCCGCAGCATGGAGGACAGGGAAAGCCATGTTCACCACGTCCTCTCCATGGTTGGCATGCCCTGCATGGTCCAGGTCATAATGCAAGGCGGATGCCAGATGGATATGTTCTCCTTGAGAGGAGGGATCTGAAGAGAATAGGATCGTGCCGTCCAGGCCGACATAGGATAACTGGATGCCTTGCTCTTCAGCGAGGGCACGAACGTTTTCCTGAACCTCCGGGCTGGTGAGTTGATGAAGATTCTGCTCCAAAGCAAGCATCACCGGATTGATGATGAGCCGGACCAGATGAATGGACAAGTTGGACTCCTCTGTATGATGACCTAACCGATCCACGGCAAGAGTCAGGCTGCATCCAAGGAGAAAATGAAGCAGAATGAGTACGGTGATCAGCCAGCGTTTGGACCATTGGAGTAACGACATCGAGATTGTGGTCTCCCATCTATCTTAGTGGTTGAATTTGTAGCCGACGCCCCAGACTGTCTTCAGAACAACGGGCTCGGAGGGGGTGGCTTCAATTTTCTCTCTCAATCTTCGGATATATACAGTGACCGTATTTTCATCCCCGTATGCATCATATCCCCAAACTGCGTCCAGCAATTGTGACTTGGAGAACACCTGATTTTTGTGGCTCGCCAGGTAGTACAGCAGTTCGAATTCCTTCGCAGAAAGTGAAACTTCATCTCCGCTTACCGTAACCTTGTACGCTTTCTTGTCGATTACCAGGTTGGAGAGACGAAGAAGATGTTCCTCCTCACGCTCGGATGCAAGACTGTCATACCGCCTGAAATGGGCATTGATTCGCGCAAGCAGCTCACTCAGGGAGAAGGGTTTGGTCATATAATCATCTGCCCCAAAGCCCAAACCAAGCACCTTGTCGGTATCACTTCCTCTTGCACTTAGAATGAGAATCGGAATATTGTTTCTTCGTCTTATTTCACGGCATACCTCAATACCATCCATATCCGGAAGCATGATATCCAGGATAATATAGTCCGGCTTTAGCATGTCCATCAGTTGCAATCCATCTTGTCCAGTGGCTGCGACTGCCGCGTCATATTGGTTTTTATTCAGATAGTCTCTTACAATGCGTGAAATGTCCTGCTCGTCTTCAATAATGAGTATTCTACGTGAATGAGGCATAGGTATCGCTCCAATAAAGGGTAATGGAAATTTCGTTAATGATGGTTGAATCTGTAAATGACTATGATTTTAACTATACAGGGTTATGCGGGAGGAGTCATGAATAAATTTGGAGCAGTAAAAAGTTCAAAGAACCCATGAACGTGACCTGTGTATAGGTCGTCATGGGTTGGGGATTTCATGTGATGTTACACATGCTCCATATCAAAAGACGGGTGGGACTGGGATTTCAGATATTCCAGAGGGGACATGCCGAAGTGAGCGCGGAACACCCGGTGGAAATAGGAATAGCTGGCGAATCCACAAGTCTCGGCGATATGCTCCAGTGTCATTTCACTGTACTTCATGCGTTCCAGTGCGACATTCAAACGAATTTCAATGGCGTACTGGATCATGGTTTTGCCGTAGTGTTCCTTGAACAGCCGTACGGCGCGTGACAGACTAAGACCAGCGTAACGGGCAGCTTCCTCAAGTTTGAACGTAACGGTAGCATGTTCCTCAATGAATCGTTTTAGCTTCAGGGTGGAGGACACGCTTCGATCCGTCTGGAGACTTTCGCTAATCGCACGGTCGATGTACAGACAGAGTCCGCGTAATAACGCGTCTTTTAACTCCTCATTTTCTTCAAGAGGTCCCCGGCGCTGCTCCAGCAAAATATTGCGCCACAGGCTGACCAGTTTGTCATCCAGTCCAATCCGATTTACGGTAGGGCGCTGAATTCGCTTCCACCACTGATCAATCCAGGAACCTTCACAGAACAAATAATAGTCGCCGCTGGACAATCGGCCTTCCTTATGCGGTTCTGCGACCACGAGATGATAGTCATCTCCTGGTTTCAACAGCAGCAAATCCCCGCTCGTCATCGTAAATTCTTCATCCTGCACATATACCTTGCAAGAGCCTTCGGTTTGCAGACGGAACAGGTAGGTCTGAAGCTCGCCCTTCATGTTGTGGTTAAATGCCTTGTAGTGATAAGAGTAGTCACAGATCAATACTGAAGTCTTCAACGGTTCCAAAGATGCAATCCTCCAATATAGGTATCCTGCATGCACTTTTATAGGTGAAATCATCGTGATGCAAAATACTGGAATAAAAAATCAGTCAAATAGTTCATGTTCTGACGATATTGTATATGTTCATTCTAGCCTGTTTTGCGGTAGGATGATACCAGATAGAGCAATGAAAGCAAATTTGAGAGCAGAGGTGTATCATTCATGAAAAAACTTAATATTGGTTTGCAATTGTTCACCCTCCGTGATGAAACTGCAGCAGATTTCCGTGGCACATTGCGCAAGGTAGCAGAGCTTGGTTATGAAGGTGTGGAATTCGCTGGTTATGGTGACATTCCTGCCGAAGAGATGAAAGCATTGCTAGATGAGCTGGGCCTCAAAGGATTCAGCAGCCACGTTTCCCTGCACGCGATGCGCGAAGATTTGCAAAAACAAATTGATTACCTCAAAACCATTGGGGCTCAATATATGATCTGTCCTTACCTCATGCCTGAAGATCGTCCTGACAATGCTGAAGGCTGGACCAAGTTGTTCGCTGAACTGCAGCAATATGGTGCGGAAGCAGCGAAACAAGGTTTGATCTTTGGTTATCACAACCACGACTTCGAATTCCATGGCCAAGTTGGCGACAAAAATGCCTTTGATGCCATGTTCGCAGAAACGACGCCTGAGGCTGTACAAGTGGAAATGGACGTATGTTGGGTCCAATTTGCGGGACAAAATCCGATCGAGTATATTAATCAATATGCAGGCCGTCTGCCGCTTCTCCATCTGAAGGACTTCAGCAAAGACGAACAGGGTCAGATGAAAACATTGGAACTGGGACAAGGTTCGGTTGACCTGCCAGCAGTTATTGAAGCATCAACGAGCGCAGGCGTGGAATGGCTGATCGTGGAACAGGATGTATGTCAGAATCCTCCACTTGAAAGCGTAGCCAACAGTTATAACTGGCTCAAACAGAACTACCTGAACCAATTTTAATCTAGCAATTCGAATCATTAAATGAAGCAAATGCTGAATCTACTTGTCAAAGGGGACATTAATCCATGAGTAAAATTAAAGTTGCTGTATTCGGCTGTGGAGCCATTGCTGAACGCAGACATATTCCAGAATACGCTGCTAACGAAAACGTAGAGCTTGTCGCTTTTGCTGATCCAGTTGTGGAGCGTGCAGAGAAAATGGCCGAAACATACGGCGGCAAAGCATACTCCAGCTACGAAGAGCTGCTTGCAAACGAAACCGTTGATGCTGTTAGCGTATGCACACCTAACTATCTGCATGCTTCCATGGCCATTGCTGCTGCGAATGCAGGCAAGCACGTGCTGGTTGAGAAGCCGATGGCTGTTACCACCGAAGAAGGCGAGCAAATGATTGAAGCTGCCAAGAAAAACGGTGTGTATCTGATGGTTGGACACAACCAACGCCTGATGCCTCCACACGTCAAAGCAAAAGAAATCCTGGATTCCGGCAAACTGGGTAAAGTGCTCAACTTCCGTACTTCCTTTGGTCATCCAGGACCGGAAGCATGGAGTGTGGACGGAGCAGAGAGCTGGTTCTTCCGTAAGGAAGAAGCAATTATGGGCGCCATGGGTGACCTCGGCGTGCACAAGTCTGACTTCATTCGCTATTTGCTGAACGATGAAGTGTCCGAAGTGGCTGGGTTCATCAGCACCCTGCACAAAGAAGGCACGCAAGTGGATGACAATGCGACATGCTTGCTTCGCATGAAGAGCGGTGCCATTGGTACACTCGTTGCCAGCTGGACTCAATACAGAGCAGGAGATAACAGTACGGTTCTGTGGTGCGAGAATGGCGTCATGAAAATCGGTACGGTCGAAGGCGACGAAGTAATCGTCGAGCTGACGAACGGTACGGTTGAAACGTACAAAGTTGGTGCGATGGCAACGAATGAGAAGCAGGTACCAAGCGGCGTTATCGACGCATTTGTGGAATCCATTGTGACTCAAACGCCTCCAAGCATCTCCGGTGAAGAAGGTCTTCGTTCCCTGCAGGTCATTCTGGCAGCCTTCGAATCCGAGAAGACAGGTCAGATCGTTAAACTGTAAGACGGACCCGTTCAAAGTCGTTATATATGTTCATATGAGGGTACCTCCAGCGTTTCTCTGGTTGGTGCCCTCTTTTTATTTACTTTAGTATGGAAAAGAGACGGCCTCCCGCATCGAAAGTGGGGAGGGCCGTCTCTTAAACCATACTGCGTTTGAAGCGTTTCTGCTTTGGATCAGTTCTTGCAGTTACACAACTGGTTTGACGTCGCTCGCAAGATCAAGCCAGGCAATCTCGTCAACAGTCAGAGTCAGGCGTGAGCCTTCGTCACAGGATAACAGCTCATCACGATTCTGTGCTCCGATCAGTGCACAGGTCGGGAAGGACTGGTTCAATACATAAGCTAATGCAATCTGAATGGCCGTTGTATTCTTCGTTTCGGCCAATTCCCCGGCACGGCGCAGTCTTTCCCAGTTGCCGTCACTGTAGAAGACACGAACCAGATCGGCATTGTCACGTACCTTAGGTGTGAAACGACCGGTGAAGAAGCCGCGTGCCTGCGAGGACCAGGACAGCAGCGGAAGCTGTGTCCGTTCATGCCATGCCAGTGTCTCTGCATCTGCCGATACACAGCCAGCCCAGAACGGCTCGTTCGCCTTGGCCAGGCTGAGGTTCGGGCTGCTGAATGTGAAGCCCTTCAGATCATGTGCAGCCGCATACGTATTGGCTTCCTCCAAACGCTGCCAAGTCCAGTTGGAGGCACCGATCGCACCAATTTTACCAGACTCAATGTGCTCATTCAGTGCTTCAAGAATGGCACCCACAGGAATATTCGGATCGTCCCGGTGTAATGCATACAATTCGACATGATCCGTCTGCAGACGTTCCAGGCTGGTAAGCAGATCGCTGCGAATGGCATCGGCATTGACACGGGGGCCGTTCATATCATGGTGGGCACCTTTCGTCAGAATGACAACCTGATCGCGATTACCGCGTTCTTGCATATAGCGTCCGAGCACTTCTTCACTCTGTCCGCCGCAATAGATATGAGCCGTATCCACGGTGTTTCCGCCAATCGCCAGAAAGGCATCCATATTCGTGGCCGCTTTTTCATAAGCATCATGCACAAAATAATCCGTACCTTTGATCAACCGGGAGATCGGTTTTCCTGCACCATTAATCGTAATGAATTCCATTGTACACACCATCCTCGTTTATAGTGTAATTCGTGTACGTTCCTCTGCAGAACGAAGACAAGCTTCAAGTACTTTCATATTGGCCACCGCATCTGATGAAGCAAAACGCAAATCTTTACCTTGAAGTACGGCACGTGCCATATCATCCCCCTGCAAGGAGTAATGGTTGACCTGAGGGACCTCAATTTCCCTGCGTTCACCGCCCGCCGTAACGTAGAAGTTCGAGCTGCGGTCCGGTTTGCTGATAAATGCGGACGGAACCTCAATGATGCCTTCCGATCCAAGCACCTCCAGCGTATTGCGGAATGCTGCCCACATGCTGCTGTCAAACGTGACGCCAACGTGATCATTGAATTCAAGTAATCCCGAGGCCATCATGTCGACATGGTCGTGCTCAGGGGAGAACATGCCGATGACCGTTACCGCTGATGGTTCCTGGCCGAGCAGCAGTCGTGCTGCACTAATGGAATAACAGCCAATATCATAGAGAGCACCGCCGCCCCATTCACGTTTGAACCGGACATTGCCTGCGGAACCGGAATTGTTGAACGAAAATGTACTGTGAATACCGCGAATTTCTCCAATTTCACCGCTGGCAATGACGTCTCTGATCTGGTCGTAACGGGGATGATGCCGATACATAAACGCTTCGGCGAGCAGTACTCCGGCATCATCACAGGCTTGCGCCATTTCGCGGGCCTCCTGCTCGGTTAATGCGAGTGGTTTCTCGCACAGGATATGTTTGCCCGCTTCTGCCGCACGGATTGCCCACTCCCGGTGGAGATGGTTGGGAAGGGGAATATATACAGCGTCAATGGAGTCATCCTCGAGCAGTGCTTCATAACTGCCGTAAGCCTGGGGGATTCCGAGCTGTTCAGCGGTTTGTTTCGCCTTTTCCTCGTCCCGACTCGCGATCGCCGCCACTTCATTCAACTCCGATTGCTGCAAACCAGGAATGACAGAACCTTTGGCAATGCTAGCGCTACCAAGAATGCCCCAGCGTAATTTACGATCTGAATTCATGAGTTGTTTCCTCCTGTGGATGAATGTATATTGTGATTATAAGGAATAGATCGATGAATGAAAATGATAATATATTGAGATCTATTAACACAATATTGCTTGCCAAGGAGAAATATTCATGATGAGACAGACTGTATTGCTAACCCTTCAGGATATTCCATATTTTTGTTATCCCGAGTCCGTTGGTCATTATGTGGATCACCCCGAGCATTCCGTATTGCGGGAGGCTGGTGCACTTAATAACTTCAATATTCACTACGTAGCTTCAGGTAAGGGGTATGTGGAAGTGGACGGGATTATCCATGAACTTCGGGCGGGTCAAGCGGTACTCTATTTCCCGCAGCAGCGTCAGCATTATTACAGCAGTGAGGATGATCCGTGGGATGTGCGCTGGGTTCATTTTTACGGTGAACGTCTCCATGACTACATGATTGAACGGGGGCTGCATCGCAATCTGTTGTGGACGCTGCGGCAGCAAGCCCCTTGGGAAGAGGCTCATCTGGCCTTGCTGCACGAGGCTGAACAGAACCGGATGCTGCGTCCGGCTCAGCTGTCCACGTTGACGTATGCTGTACTGGCCGAGTTTGTCCAGCATGCGGTACCTCTGAAAAACACACGTACCAGCCAAGCGGAGAACCGCATTCTCGGATTGCTCCCGCAGATGCAGCAGGAGGCATGTCAGCCCTTTTTGCTTCAGGATTGGGCGGATCTGGCGGGTGTCAGTTCGTATTACTTTTGCAAATTGTTCAAGAGTGCCGTCGAGATGACGCCGATGGAATTCGTAACCCGTTCCCGGCTGCAGATGGCGAAGCAGTGGCTGCTCGAACGTCCAACGGCCAACATTGGACAGATTGCCGAGGAGGCGGGATACCCGAACGCCAGTTATTTCAACCGCCAGTTCATGGCGCACGAAGGCATGACACCTACGGAGTACCGAGGACTTTATCACAATTAATAACTACTATATATAGAGGTTCCAATTAACCGCGAAATCTCAGATCTCCTGGGGTTTGACAGCGAGCTCAATCAAGTCTATTATGGATAAATTAAATCCGTATACAATGAGGTGCCCTCATGAAATATTCAAAAGCAACCAACTATGCCTTGCATACCATGCTTCACCTTGTGATTACAGAACCGGAGCAGCTGGTTAGTGTTCATCAACTGGCTGATTTGCAGAAAGTATCCCCAACCTATCTGTCCAAAATATTGACCAAGCTGGTTAAGGCGGGCATGATTGAATCCACTTCCGGAGCCAACGGTGGCTATCGTCTGAGTCGCAAAAATCCGGACCCTTCATTTCTGGAGATTATTCACGCCATTGAAGGGCAGGCTTCCCTGTTCGAATGCTCTCAGAACCATAACGAGGGCTGTTTGATTCAGCAGGTCATGATTCATGCCGAGGAACAGATGGAGAACTATCTAAGCAATAAGAAAATGTCCGAGCTGGCTGCCCAAATGAAGGCATATCAGAGATAACGTTTGGGTGAAGAGCGAATCAGCTTCTAGCTGAGTGCGGCTTCCCACTTTACTTTTGTATATAGATACAAATAAGTCCAAAAGTCCGAGAGCGGCATGAAGCAGCATGCCTAACTTTCGGACTTTTTTCGTGGTGGTAGCCAAGCATACAATATGCCGTTGTGCCTAATACAAGCGCAATGGTACAATAAGGAAGATTAATAGATACATATTTTTTAAACCTATTACATCTCTGGAGGGACAACAGATGAGCCAATCAACCATCACAGGACTGGAACAATTGCTTGCACTCGAAAATATCCGTAACACGAAGGCACGCTATTGCCGCTTTATTGATACGAAGCAGTGGGACGCACTGGGCGATGTGTTTGCTCCGGATGCAGTAGCTGATTTCAGTACGGAAGGTAACCCCATTCCGGTATTAACGGGCCGAGATACCATCGTGCAGGTATTCCGTGACCTGGTGGATGTTGCTGTAACCGTGCATCACGTACACAGCGCCGAGGTTGAATTTGTATCCGCGAACGAAGCCAAGGTTATTTCTCCGATGGAGGATTGGGTGACATTCCCCGAAGGCAATGAGAACAAATCCTTCCACGGATTTGGACACTACCATGAGACGTTTGTTCAGATCGACGGTCAATGGTATATCAAGCATACAAGCCTGAAGCGTCTACGTTTGGATATGTTTGAATAATAATCATGAGAGATATAAAGTAAATCAGAATAGCAAAAGCCCCAAGAACATGGTCCATGTCATTGGGGCTTATTTTATATTGAGAAGCCTAGCCTAGCCTAACCTAACCTGGTCTGTCACTCCTTAAGAGCTTGGATTAGGACGAAGCGGAAGAAGCCTTTTTGCGGGACTGCATGGACAGGTATACCCAAGAGAACATCACGGATGCCAGAGCAACCACGGTCATGCCCCAGAAAATATTCGTGTAGGCTGACGACAAGGACAGCTGCTGCATCGCAGTCAGAGCTACGCCGGTTACGGCGACACTGAATGCACCGCTGAAGAACTGGCTAAGTTGGAACAGGCCCATGCCTGCACCCACCTGATCCATGGTCAGGTTATTGGACAGTTCGTTGGAAACGCTCGTTGTGAGAGCGGAGAAACCTACACTCAACAGGATATAAATGATCATTATTGCATAGATGCTGTTATCTGCAAACAGAGCGAACAATCCCGCGGCAGCGAGCAGCAGCCATGGTGCAAACCTAAGCAGCTGTGTATTGCCATGTCTGTCAATCATTCGGCCAATCCGGTTGGACAGCAGCATGGAGACAACTGCACCCGGGAAGATAACCAGTCCGGATTGGGCTGGTGTCAAGGCGTACAGATGGGCCAGAATTTGTGGCAGCAGGAACAGAGTCGAGAAGTTGTTGATGTAGGAAACGATCCCGAGCGAGCTGAGCATCATATATTTTTTGTTTTTGAACAGGGCTGGCTGAACAAATGGATCGGCCGCACGTCGGATTCGTAGCCAGAACAATAGTAGTGCTACGACACCAACGACAAGAGTTACCCACTCACGTGAAGTGAGGAACAGAAGTACCCCTGTGGTTCCGATCGCCAGAAGCAACGCACCCAGCAAGTCGAACGAACCCTTTTGCGGCATTTCACTCGGAAGCAGTTTGAAGAACACAGGGATCAGGAATAACGTTAATCCGGTAACGATAAAGAGATCGTGCCATCCTAGAAATTGAGTAATGCTGCCGCCGATGACAGGACCAAGTCCAAGACCGAGGGAACTCGCAGACATAATCACGGCCATGGATTTACCCCGGCGGTCACTTGGAACGTAACGCGTGATGAGCACGATGGCCAGTCCCGGCACGGATGCGGCCCCTGCTGCCTGAATCAGACGTGCACAGAGCAGGATAATGAAGTGATTGCTGAAGAATCCCAGAACCGATGCTGCACCAAGTAAAGTGAGACCGGTTGTAAACAGCGTCCGAATCGGTACAAAGTCCGACAGGCGTGAAAAGGTAATCGACGATATGGCAAAAACGATGGAATAACCTGTTACAATCCACGAGGAAGCAACGGATGAGAGCTGGAATTCGGCTGCAATTTTGGGCAGGGCCAGGTTGAACATCATCGTATTCATGACGACGAGAACTACCGTGAAACCAAGCAAACTTACAATTAACCCTTCCTGTAGTCCGGTCGTTCTTTCCCCGGATGATGCGGTAGCGGTGTTATTCATGAAAACCTCCTTGATCTAATGTGTAATTTCGCAACATTTCAGAAACGGTATGTAACATTTGCAAAATGAGATATACAGTGAATCCCATGCCTGACAGCAAGGGAACCATTGACGAAATTAGAAATTAAAGTTCGATTGGTATCGAACTTTAGAAATATATCATGGAATTATGCTAAAATACAATGGATAGTCTGAAAAAAGGAGACTACATCATGAAAATTTTACATCATCCTCAATTGGAGGATATTGAACTTTCTTCCGTGTTGTACGCGTTAAGCGATCCCACCCGCCTTGGCATTGTTGCGGAAGCAGCCAAGAGTGGAGAGCAGCCCTGCAGTCATTTTAATGCACCTGTTGTGAAATCCACGATGTCCCATCATATTCGCACGCTGCGGGAAGCTGGCGTCATTCGGGTGAGGGTGCAAGGTACCCAGCATTTTCTTACACTTAGGCTGGAGGATCTGGAAACACGATTCCCTGGCCTTATGCAGCCTTTGTTACAGGCCGCTGCTCAGGCGTCCACCCATCAGGCCTAAAACTTGTCCTTTCTTCAAGCTGAAGAGGGGGCATTTTTTTATTCCTACTTGGTGGAAGCTCCTTTAATACACCTACTTATTTCAGCCTGTACAAGAAAAAATATACAAATTTTAATTTTGGGGTAATCCGCAGCCCTCCATGTTCCGAATATTATAATAGATGGTCTTTTTTGGGTGATGGATATTGAAGGACAACAGGGGGCGGGAGTATGGTGCATAATCCGGAAACCATTCAGGAATGTATCGAAAAGGCACGGCAAAGACTCTACCAGATCGCAAATTCACATACGGAATTAATGCATCCGGAGGTCATTCGTCAATCGATGATTCTGGATGAGTTAATTAATGAATATAACAAAGCCATTCGTCTAAACGGAAAAACACCCCGAGACAAAAGCCCCGGGATGAGATGATGCGACAATAATTCGCGTTCGTTCTATTCTTTTACCGCCCCAAGCACAATCCCCTTGACGAAGAAACGCTGCAGGAACGGATACACGAGCAGGATCGGCAGCGCGCCAATGAAAATCTGAGCAGCATTGACCGTACGTTGAGACATGTTCTGAAGCTGCGTGGCATCCACATTCATGTTGGAGAAGTCCTGCTGTACGATAATGGTCTGCATCAACGTAGCCAGCGGATATTTGGAAGCATCATTCATATAGATGAGCCCGTCAAACCAGGAGTTCCATTGGCCTACCATGGTGAATAGCGAGATCGTCGCAATCGCGGGCATGGACACTGGCAGATAGATCCGGAACAAGGTTGTAATATGGTTAGCTCCATCAATAAAAGCCGCCTCTTCCAGCTCTTTCGGAACATTACGGAAGAAGTTCATCATCAGTATCAGATTCCAGACCGCAACCGCTCCTGGCAAAATCAGTGCCCACAGCGTGTTGATTAGCCCCAGCTTTTGAATCAAAATGTAAGACGGGATCAGCCCGCCGCTGAACAGCATCGTGAAGATGAAAAACCAAGCATACATAGAGCGTCCCTTGAAATGAAGACTTTCTTTGGATAATGGATATGCCGTTAGAATGACCAGTACCATACTGAGCAGTGTGCCAAGAACGGTACGCTGAACCGAGATCCAGAGTGCACTGAGAAAGTTGCTGTTACCAAACGTTTTGGTATAGGCGTCTACGGTAAAATCAATCGGCCAGAGTGTGACCAGATTGGCGGAGGCTGCCGCCTTGCCGCTGAAAGAAACCGCCAGAATATGAACGAGCGGCAGCACACACAGCAGTGAAACGGCCGCAATGAAGAACAGGTTGAAGCCATTGAATATCCGGTACCCGGTCGTTTTGTGATACACTTTGATTCCCCCTTAATGCAGTAGGCTAAACCCCTTAGAAAATGCGGTAATTGGCGATTTTGTAAGCCATCCGGTAGGCAGTAATGACCAGGAACATCGCGACGAAGGACTTGAATAGTCCTACCGCTGTTGCGAAGCTCATTTTGCCATTCAGGATCCCCATCCGGTACACAAACGTGTCGATAATATCGCCTTTCTCATACACGAGCGGGTTATACAGATTGAAAATCTGGTCAAATCCTGCATTCAGAATATTGCCAAGGGACAGCGTTCCCACCACAATAATCATCGGCACCAGGGCAGGCAGCGTAATGTGCAGCGTCTGCTTGAGCCGTGTTGCTCCATCCACCTCGGAAGCTTCATAGAGAGCCGGATTAATCCCCGCCAGCGCAGCCAGAAATACGATCGTGCCAAATCCGAATTCCTTCCATACATCACTGATGACAACCGTTACCCGAAACCAGTCACCATCTCCGAGAAAGAAAATCGGTTCAATCCCTGCAGCTGCCAACACCTGATTCACCAGCCCACCCTCTGGGGACAGCATGTCGAGCAGAATGCCGCCTAGTACAACCCAGGACAGGAAGTGGGGCAGGTACACGAGTGTCTGTGAGAACCGTTTGAACGTGGAGTTTCGCACCTCATTCAGCAAAATGGCGAATACCACCGGGGCCACCAGGCCGGCCACAATTTTCATGGAAGCAATCAGCACGGTGTTCCAGATCACCTGTACACTGTCGGGATACTCGAACATGAACCGGAAGTTATCCCATCCCACCCATTTGGAGCCCGTGAATCCAAGCCACGGTTTGAAATCCTGAAAAGCAATAATAATGCCGCCCATGGGTACATAGGCGAACAGCAATGTGAGCAGTACAGCAGGCAGCAGCATCAGGTGCAGCGGCCATGTGCGTTTGAAGTTCCAGCGGGTACGTTTGCGTGGATTGCGTATCGCCTGCCGTACCGGTGTCTTGGTTGTTAATGGTTGTTCCATAGCCATCAGTGTCCCTCCTTATGTATCGTCCAGCCTCCGCATGGTGAGGCATTTCGGCCTCGTGCAAAAAGTGGAGCAACTGAATTATAGCAACGGAAAAGGGTGCGCTATAGACCAACATTTCAAGGCGAATGTTGATTTGTTAACCTGTTGAGGCAATTAATGATTTCAAAATCAATATAGATATGAAAGGGTTTTCAATATAAAATAGGACTTCGAATACGTTCGATTATATCTCGAGACAGGGTGAAACGATGAAATTCACAGTATTTGCAAAAACGGTCATTCTGCTGATCTGCCTGCTGGTGCCCATCTTGCTGCTCTATACCTATGCCAACCAGGCGAACGTGGACATGGTCGTGGAGGAGAAACAGCAATCGAGCTTGAACCAATTCAATTATTTCAGCTCCCAGGTAGATAAAAATATTGAGCAGCTCTCGCTCTATGGGCTTACCCTTTTGAGAGATCCCAGCATACTGCATTACCGTTACATGACGGAAACGACCAGCCAGTATGAGAAGAACAGCATTTATCTCGACATTCTCGACAAATTATCATTGTACCAGTCCACCAGCCGCTGGAAAAACGACATTACAATTCTGCTTCCGCAGGCCGAACTGGTGTTATCCACCAAGGCAAGCCGAACCGTCTTCAATGAGAACATGCTGAAGTTTCCCCAGCCTGGCCAGTGGCAATTGGATGAGGGAGGATTCACGTTTTTTTTCACGGACAATTATGAGTGGAATGCCAAGCCAGCGACGACAGGGGTTCGGACCGTGATGGAGATTAATTTTGATCCGATGAATATTGTCGCCATGCTGGACGACTTCAAGGAGGCGCAGGGAGGAGACCCTTTTCTGTACGTGCCAGGCAATGACCCCTTATTAAACCGCAGTGCTGACCCTGATCTGGTCCAGGCCATTATGGAAAATATGCCGTTGAACGGGCTGGACAGCGAGGGGAATCATCAGCTGGAGGCCGGTGGCAAGCAGTATCTGGTGAGTTATGTTCCTTCCAAACAGCTTCATGGCGTCTATGTGAATCCCGTTGTACTGGATGATCTGCTCACCCCGATGGATAAGAGCCGGAACATGTTTGTTACATCCATACTCCTGCTGCTGGCCTTGAGCATCGGGGCGGCATTATTGCTCTACCGCAAGGTACAGATTCCCATCTATCGCCTGATGCAGGGGCTGCAGCAGATTCGCAAAGGCCAGCTCTCGACCCGAATTCCGGTGGATCATTCACGCGATGAATTTGCGTACCTGACCCAGAGCTTCAATCATATGGCGGAACAAATTCAGGAATTGATCGAAAAGGTGTACGAGGAACGCATTCGTTCAAGAGAAGCCACGCTCAAGCATTTGCAATCACAGATCAATCCGCACTTCCTGTACAACTGCCTGTTCTATATTAAAAATATGACCCAGCTCGGTCATTCGGAAGCCGTTATTGCGATGTCGCTGAGTTTGGGAGATTACTACCGGTACATCACCCGGGATGAGAATGACATGACAACGGTGGAGGAGGAAATTCGGCTGCTCGACAATTATTTGTCCATACAGCAGATGCGGACCAATCGGTTATCCTTCGAAATTGCTGTACCGCAGGAGCTGATGCAGCAGCAGATTCCAAGGCTGCTCATTCAGCCGATTGTGGAGAATGCGGTCATTCATGGCATTGAACCAAGCGAAGGCAGTGGCCATATCGTGGTGACCGGAATGTCAGCCAAAGAGCAAATCAAAGGGAAATCCTTCAACCGCTACAGTTTGTTCGTGGATAACGATGGGGTTACGCTGACATCCGTAGAGATTGAAGAGTTGGAACGGGAAGTGAACGAGCCTATGGGTGAAGAGATCGGTACCGGCACCTGGAACGTGCATCAGCGTCTGGTTACGCGATATGGGCATTCATCGGGGCTTCATTTTGCAGCGATTCCTTACGGGGGACTTAGTGTGGAAATACGATGGTTTGAGGAGGAACAATCTCATGATGAATCTAATGGTCGTGGATGACGAACACTCAGCGGTGGAATCCATCGCTTCCTCTATCGCATGGAGGGAATATGGCATCGGTCAGGTATACAAGGCATATTCGGTTAAGGAAGCGTTGCAGCAGATGGCTGCCCATCAAGTTCATATCATCATTACGGATATCCGTATGCCGGGCCTGTCGGGACTGGATCTCGTTAGTCATATTCGGCAAAAGTGGGAGCAGACCAAATGCATTATTCTATCAGGACATGCGTCTTTTGATTACGCAAAACAGGCCCTTAAACATGGAACGGTAAGTTATCTGCTTAAACCGGTGCGCGATGAAGAACTGATCGAAGCCGTGCAGCAGGCCTCCGTGCAGATCCGGCTGGAAGGAGAGAAACAGCAGCTGCATCAGCGTGCGATGTATTCGGTAAGGGAGCATTTGCCGGAGAAAAGGGCGGAGTTAATGAAGGATGTGCTGCTCGGGCGCAAGTTTGCCGAAGATGAGCTTGAGGGTAAGCTGGAACAATTGGAGATCGGCTTCCGGCCCCAGGATAAAATGCAGCTGCTGCTGATCCGCTATGATGACCCACAGCCAACGCACAAGGCATTTCGATTAATGAAATACGCCATATCCAATGTGGTGGAAGAAATCTTCAGCAGCAGCTACCATCTCTGCCATACCGATGATGCGTATGATGATCTGGTGTTCATGGCCAGTCCGAAACAGGCACAGTCTGAACCGGAACTGCTGATGGGACGGCTTGGCGATCGATTGATACACAGTGTGAAGCAGTATTTGAATGCAACAATCTCGCTATCGGTCAGCAAAACAGGCCGTTTCCCCCATCAGGTACCGCAGCTGTATCATCAGGCTGTAAGTGCCTTGCGGAAGCAGGGTGAAGCAGGGAAAGGATTGCATCTGAATGCTGCAGCCAGCTCGCATGGAGCCTCTTTGAAGTCACTTACTGCGCTCTATGAACCACCTGGTCTGACAACGCTGCTGGAAGCCGGGAGAATGGAGGATGCACATCGCAAAATCGATCAGATCTTTGCCGAGCTATCAGGCAGCGTATTTCCGGAGCATGTCTACGTTGCCTTTCATTATCTGGCGGCCGCTTTCTCTTATATGGCTCACCGGGAAGGCAAACAGTTATCCGCTGTGCTTGGAGAACAATATCAGCAGCTGCTGAAGGATGGTTATGGTGTATCGCTGCGGAGCCTGGAGGCATGGACCCGGAACGTCATGCAGCAATGGACAGAGCGTACCCAAGACTCGGGTCAAGAGAGTGGGTCCACCCTGATTCGGCAGGTACAGCACTGGATTGACCATCATCTGGGAGAAGATCTGTCCCTGCAGGTCATTGCGGGAGAGGTTCATCTGCATCCGGTGTATTTGTCCAAAATGTACAAACAGTCCACTGGCGAAGGCATCAGCGATTACATTATTCGCTCCAGAATGGAACGCGCCGTGCACCTACTGAAGCATACCGGGATGAAGATCTATGAAGTTGGCCAGGAAGTGGGCTATAACAATACCCCTTACTTCATTCAAGTGTTTCGCAAGCATTATGGCCTGACACCACAGGATTTTCGGAACGGTTAACAAATCAATATGAACATTGAAATTGTGATATATGTTTGCCTCCCCGGCTGCACTATCCTTTTCATGTAAGGTGCATGAAGCATGGATGGGTGATGCGAGATGCACAAAGGGTATCCAAAGTTACCTGAGGAGGGGTTAGTTCATGTATAAAAAGATGATGACGGCAGTGCTTGCATTAACCATGGTTGCTGTAACAGCATGCAGTTCGGGGGCCAAAGAGGAGCCTGCGAAGGAAGCGGCTGCGCCGCTTGCGATGCAGAACGGGAAGTACGAACCAGCGGTGCAGATGAGCTACTTGCGGGCTTGGAACGATGACACGAAGTTTAAGAACGGGGAAACGGCACAGAGCAATGTGCATACCAATTGGGCCAAGGAACGTCTTGGCATAGAGCTGACCACACCATGGGCTGTGTCAGTGACTAATGACGCCTTTTATACGAAGCTCCGCCTGTCTCTGTCTGCCAACGAGGAGCTGCCGGATATCGTCTCCATCCGTGGGGACTACAACCTGGTGCGTGAGTTGATTGAGTCCGGCAAGTTCGCTGATGCAGGTGCACTGTTTGATAAATATGCATCTGACACGTGGAAACAGGCGTCCGAATCGGCACCAGAGGAATGGTATCCCTACATGTATGAGGGTCAGCGTTACGGCATTCCGATCTTCGACTATGCCTACAACGGCGATCCGGTGATGTTTATCCGGGAAGACTGGCTGAAGAAGCTAGGATTGGAAGAACCGAAAACGATCGATGAGCTGGTTGCGGTCATGGATGCATTTACGAATCAGGACCCGGATGGTAATGGCAAGAAGGATACGTATGGTTTGACCGTCGGTATGAAGAATGCGCTGAATACATGGATGACGGAATCCGGCTGGATCTTCGGCATGTACAACACGATGCCAGGACAATGGAACGAGGCTGAAGACGGAACGCTGCAATACGGCTCGGTGCAGCCAGGAGTGAAGGAAGGTCTTGCTACAATGAAAGAGTGGCTCTCCAAAGGTTATCTGCCCAAGGAAGCTGGCGTATATGATGAGATCAAGGCAGCTGAACTGTTTACAGCAGGTAAGGCCGGGATCATCGTGGGTCCGCACTGGATGCCCAACTGGCCCATTGATGACGTGAAGAAAAATGTGGACGGTGCCACCTATAAAGCCATCGCTCTGCCAACCGGCCCGACGGGTGAGAGTCATCATCATGGTTCCGGGGCCAGCAACGGGGTTGTGTTGATCAACAAGGATATGGCTAACCCGGAAGTGTTCTTCACCTATCAGAATTATTTGTTCGATAACTTTGCCAATCCGGAGGTGGGCAGCGAGTTCGAGCATGGGTTTGCCCAAGGATATGATTTTGACATCGTGGACGGCAAAGTCGTGGGCGAAGCTGAAGTGAAAGATGGCGTATCGCCGCTGAAATACACGATTACCTATGATGGTGCACGGATTCCGAATCTGATGATGGATACGCTCGCAGAACTCGCGACAGGCAAGGAACCTGAGACGCCTTTTGAGAAAAATACGAGCATTGCCAACAAACCGGAAGTATTTGCTGCAGCACAAGTTGTAGTTGCACATAAGGATGATGCGATCAAGAACAAATTCACGGGTGCGCCAACCGATACAATGAAGATGAAGAAGGATGCGCTCGACAAACTGGAGAAGGATACGTTCAGCAAAATCATCTATGGGCAAGTTGGCATTGAGGAATTCGATGCGTTTGTAACGAAGTGGAAGTCGATGGGTGGCGACGACATTACTGCCGAAGTAAACGAATGGTTTAAGACCGTGAATTAATACGGTAAACGGTTTATGGTATGAATTGAAATGTAAAATTGACATGAGAACGGAGAGGACAGAAAAGACCTGGAGAAGCGAAGCGGTTGCCTTTATCACCGGATAGCTTGGGATCATACTAAAGTATTAAAAGAAGAATGAGGGTTTCGTGAATACACCGGATTTGGGCGGAAAGTCGCCTGACTCCGGTGTTTTTTGGTATGAGTACAGGATGCGCAGACAGGTATAGAGGAAGAGATCATCTATTTTCTTAGCCAACAACCGTGCATAAGTCTTATTGTTCCAGGTGTGCATGAGAGAGTAAAATAATAGATGTTATGCGAACGTCAATACGTATTTTCACTTGCGAGATTTATGGAGCAATCCTGAAGAAATAGAACATGAGCTGTTATTCAATAGAGTTTAATTACGAAAGGCAGGAAATTAGATGAGTACACTATATGATCAGGCCATGGAAGAGATGATTGGCGCCATTCATGAATGGTTTGATGAACAGGAGAAGCGAAGCGACTTGGACGAGGTAGTGAAGCGAACCACGCTGCAGGTGGGGATCATGGATGATGTTTTACTGGATTACAGACCTGGACGCACGACGGTTGACAGCCTGGATCTTGGTTTGGATGATGGCTTGAAATCCAGGAACGCAGGTTCATTTACGGAAGAGCAGGTACGAAGCGAAATTCAGCCTCAGCTTGCTGAAGTGATCCAGAGAAGATTGGATGAGTTGGGAGATACACCTCTGATCGACTATCATTTCACCTTTCGCGGGAAATTTCCAACGACCGAAGGGAAGCTGCAATTGACGCTATTTGAATACATCAACGAAGAGAAGAAAGAGCAGCTGCTGGAACGCATTCATACCTATGTGGAACAAAAGCTGGAGAACGGTACATATCCAACGAAGCCGCTTGAATCCTTTTTTCTGACGCGTCATTTGCTTGATCCAGAGCTGTTTCCGAGTCCAAATATCGCCTGGATTATAGCTCAATATGACCGCATTCAGGAATTGAATAAAAGGCGTCAGGATGCCCTGGTTGAGCATCGCGGCAATATCATTCGTGCATTGAAGGATTGGGCAGAGAATCTATTTTTGCCACAGTATTATGATATTCAGTTATCGGAGTATAGGTCGAACGAATATACACTCAAGCCAGGCGCCGTTCTGGAACAGATTGAGTCTCATGGAGAAGGTGAGAACCATGGGCAGCAAGAGGCCCAGCCTATCGATCTACTTCTGTACGCAGCGGTCATGATTTTGCGTTTTGAGCCCAGCTACAGTAAACCGACAGGCCTTACCTTCCTGGAACTGGCGAAACAGCTGGGGAGCGACCGTGCAGTTCGAATGATGGCGGAAGGCAGCGGGGCTTATGCCAAGGAAGACATTCATGTAAAAAATGAACAGGTGGAATGCACAGCCAATGATGTGTTCTCTCTCATTACAATCGTTATCCGTCAGGAAGAATCATCTGCCTATGAGCAGGCACTGGCATTCATTATTCGGTTACTGAAGAAAGGCTTCCCTAAAAGCTATAAGATCAAGCTCAAATCCAAGGCAAAACAATATTTGCCGATCAAGGGACTCGCCAAGTCGGATACTCATCGATTCTTCGCAAGTGTATTGGATTATCCGAATTTGTATCCACTTCTTGAAGAGTACGCTCGTGAAGCCATTGAAGAATTCGAATGGTATGGAGACACGGAGGGGGAGAAGAACTGTATGCCAGGCAGCTATGCCACGTTTGGATTGGGGCTCGCAGACGAGGCGTATTTTCCTTTGGTTGAATTTTATATGGGAGAAGTGGACGACGAACACCAATTAGTGCAGGACAAATTCACTGCTGCCTTTGCCGAAAAGCACGGTATAACAGCTAGCTCTGCACCTGCATTGATTACCTGCCTACGACGTTCAACAGATAGCTTGAAGTTGAAGATCCAGCCCGAACTGGAGAATGACGAGAAGCTTGCTCTTATGGTGCAGCAGATCAGCGGTCTGGAAACCTATGAAGTGGAGCGTGTGATATATCCAATCTGGGGCAAAGTGGAGAAGCTTGCAGGTCTGGCCCGCAAAGCTGAAGGGAAACGGAAAGAGCTGCTGCTAGAGCTCCTGCAGGCTGCAGGTAAATAGGGGCTTAGCCATCAAGGCGTGGAAGAGCAGTTGGAAAGGTGGATAGCCATGGAAGCATTGACTCGTGCCATATGGGCAGGGTTATCTGTTCAGGAAAAAGAAGAGCTGCTGCACGGGATGATTGCCTTATGTCCGGCGGGTATGGAATACATCGGTGTAAGAACGTTTGAACGGTTCGGTCAGCGAACTGAATCGGGGATATTTATGCATGCTGGGCGAGAGTTTGTGTTTGTACCTGGAGACCATGTGACCTTAGGGTGGAGTCAGTGGCAGGATGGCATGAATGAGCAGACTTCGGCAGATCTATCTGAGACGGTAAGTGAGTATGGCGTAGAGGACGTGGATTCTTTTCTGGCGAGCCAGATGTCACCGGTGAGAGAAGCGGCTATCGCTCCCATGCTGGTGGAATGCCATGCACAATCACTTGGCTGGATTGAAGTTACCGAGAAAGAAGCACTCGCAGTGCATGGATCTGAGTTTGCAGCAGAGCTTGAGCAATTCAAGCATTCTGATCTGAAGGGATTGGAACAGTATCAGGCGTTTCGCCTGGAGCGTCAGGGTGAGGAAGTCCGGATACAACGATATAACGAGGAGCTTACGCTTGAAGCCTTGCTGGAGGGACAAGCTGAAGCGGGTTTTGGTTTGCTCACTGAGGATGAATGGGAGTATTTGTACGGGGGTGGCTGTCGTACGTTATTTCCCTGGGGCGACAGTTTTGATTATACGATGAAGTTGAAGCATTTTGGACGCTTGGAAGGGCTGACTGAGATCGTGGACGAATCGGTCGAGACGGACCTGGCGCTCGTTGCAGAGGATGAAATGCCGTATGATTTGGAGCGGCCCAATTTTTTTGGCCTCCAGTTTGCCGGAGATCCGTACAAAGTTGAATTGACGATGGATTGTTCTGGAGGAGTACTGCCCAAAGGCGGCGATGGCGGCGAGATGATCTGTGGCGGCATGGGTCCTTTGGTTGGTTATCTTCCTGCGTCTGCTGCATATTATCGTAACAGCAATGCCAATGAACTGGATTGGGAAGATTGGATGGATTCCATGTATTATAGAAGAGTTATTCGTTTAACCGATCTGACCTGAAGACGATTAGAAGCAGCAGGGAATATTCGGTCCTTGCTGCTTTTTTTGTTTGCTTCTCATTTAAATTTCAAGATTCAGAAATGATTTTAACGCTGTGCCGTTACACGGCTTAGTGGGTAAATATAATCAGGTTGAACGTCCCAAGAACAGGAGTGGGGGCGCATTGAGCCTGAATGCCTATCCTTTTACAATAAAAAGATAGGCTCTTCCCTTGGAGTTTGATGCATAAATCATGGAAAAGAGGAATGACTGTGCCTACATATACTTCGTTTACCTGCTCTGGCCGGGAGGCTCTGTTTCTGTTTCAGTTAATGAATATCCCGGAAGCTGAAGTGCTCTTCGCACATCTGAATGATGCTGCATTACAGGGTGAGCGGGCCAAGCCTACATTCGAAAAAATAAAAACCGACCTGATCAAGGACGGCGTTATTGAATCTGAAGATCATGTCATTACCATACATCCGCAAGTCCATCAGCTGCTGCAGAGCTGCAAGCTCAGCAGCGCAGTGATGAAACTTCATCTGAAGACATCAAGCTCAGAACAACGTGAATCATCTCTGACCTATGGCTTCATTTCCGGAACAAACATCGTTGAATGGCTCTGGGATCCTGAACGGGATCAGGTGACCCTGACTTCATTCGAAAGCTTGCAGGACTTTCTTCGTATTATGGGCAATCGGATTGAATTGCCTGACTCTGTCGAGGAATCCCTCCATACCCCTATTCAGAAGCACACACTGCAGCAGTTGCTGACGCTGGATAACGAATCAGGCATCGAAAGGGTAACCAACGCTTTACGCCAGGACCTGCATGTACATTCGACTGCAATTCACGAACTGGCCCAAGCGTTTGTTAACATCCAGAAACAAGGGAAGTTTGAGGTATCCACCCGCGGAATGCAGAACAAGCCTCAAACCATCTATTTTATGGGTAGTTGTGCAGGCAATTGGCTGTTCATTGAAGACAAGGAAAATGAAAGAAAAGAACTATTTACAGCATTCAAGATAACAGAAGAAGAGCTGATCCAGAGCCTTTTTTTGCTAACGACGCGTTCGTTATCCATTTTGCCTGCAGTTTAATCCCATAGAACGCAGGTATGCTTAAGGGGGAGAATCAGTTGACCAAGATTATTATGAAATCGGAGTACCTGAACTCGCTGGCACAGCAGATTGAACAGGTTACTGCACAGCTGCAGCAGGTAGATGGTGTACTCCAGCGCTCCATTCAGGGAGCGGCTTGGCAGTCGGGGAACCGGCAGACCATTATCGGCTTGTATCAGTCGCATCAGCAGCGGTTTCAGACGGCCGGACAGAGCATGCAGCAGCTGGCTGCATATGTGAAAACCACTCGTGAGCGAATGGAACAGGAGGATCAATCCGGGGGCACATTTGGGCTGACGGGCATTAATCTCCTGGCACCATTCGATGGGCCTGGCAGCACGGTAGGGACGCTGACTGCTGCTGCGGCTGTTGCCAAACTGGGGTACCGAGTCAGAAATGGTTATATGGTGAAGCAGCAGCTTGATCGGAATACGCCGCGAATTTTGGTTCGTGAAAGCTATGACTCCGTCAAAAATAATCCAGTAGTCAATGGCAGACCCCGTGACTATAAAATTCATTATGTTCGTGATATTGAAGCCAAAATAGCCAACGGAACAGCCACACCTCAGATTAAGGAAATCGCCTCGATGATCAAGCCAGGTTATGCGGTCAGGTCCGCATTGACGGATAAACTGGGCTGGGCCAGCGTCGGCATTGATGTGTTTACAGACACACAGGAGAACATCAGCCAGAACGCATCCACTGACAAAATTGCCGGGGATATCATCGGAAACGTTGTGGTTGGTGGGGCAACGACAGTAGGAGCAACCCTGCTGACCGCTGCGATTCTGCCTGCTGCAGCACCCGTACTAGCCGTTGGTGCAGTTGGTTTGGGCGTATCCGTAGGTCTGACGTATCTCGCAGAAGGGGTAACCATGAACATGGATCTGGATGGCGACGGGCAGGATGATTCCGTGAAAGACGTGGTGAAACACGGAGCGAAGAAGGCCTGGTCTACCGTATCAGGATGGTTCAAATAGATGGCACGTCAGAAACGTTCCACATCATCGACGAACCAATCTGCTGCCAAAAGGGTAGAAGGTACCTCCTACCACCCGGACGCGTTTGAGAATTATCTTGCGGTATATGCATCGGATGGGATTCGTTTCAGTGCAGGTACGCTGGTGCTCTTTTTTTTGAACGTCTTCCTGCTGATCCCGGTTTTTAGTATTCCATTCCAGTCCTTATATGCTTATATTCTGCTGCCTCCTCTGGCAGTCATGAATGTGTGGGCAGTAGCCCTGATTGTGGCACCGCGCAGACTGCAGCTGAATTATGTTTTGTTCCGCGGCGTATTTGGAATCGTCTGTTCCCTGGGATTCATGATCATCGTGCAAAAGTTCGCTTATGGCATGCTTGGACTGACAACCCCATGGTATGCGATCGGGTCGTTTGCAGTATACGGTTTTGCCTTGTATCAGTATGCCAGGTTCCATCTGCGTAAACTGCAGCAGTCTCCACATCGACCAAAAGCGGGTGCAGGCTCACGTATGCCTGTCGCGACGCTGACGATGCTAACTGGAGCCGGTTATCTGGTGGCCAATCTATCATTGGCCTTTGTTACGCAGCAGACGGTTGCGGTGGTCCTGATGTGTGTCTATATTATGCTGGCATTTGTTGTATTTCACTTTATCATGGATGTGCATCGGTATTACTGGCTGCGCCGGGTACTGCATGCCCCGAAGGAAACTACCGCACATAAAGCGCAGAATAGTTGAAGGAGGTTACATACCATATGGAAAAAGATACATTGACTTTACTGCCCAACGGCTCCGTGATCCGGCTGAAGGAAGGAACCAAAAAGCTCGTCATTTATGGACGCAAGCAGATGTTAATGACAGAACCGCCTCGTCAGTTTGATTACATTGGATGTTTGTACCCGGAAGGATATATTAATCCGGATTATACGTATGTATTCAATCATGAAGATATCGAAGAGATCATTTTCAGAGGGTATGTGGATGAGGAAGAAGAAGCATTTGCTGGCAATTTGAATGAATAATAAATAATGGGCTTGAGTTGGAAAAAAATATGAACTTTGCAGAAATATGCAAAGTTAAAATACAACCTTAACGGATAACGGATCAGTCCTAACGTGACTGATCCGTTTCACGAAAGCGGGTTGCTGTCTGCTGCAGGCTGGTGCTGGTTTCCTGCAACCCGAGCAGATAATTGCTGATCGACGTCATACTGTCGTTGATCCGCTGCATGAATTCACGCTGCCGTTCACCTTCCCACTGGCCTTCGGCTTGATCCACCATCGTTCTCAGCTGTGCCAAAATATCATTACCATTCTGGGAAGCCTTGCTGAATTCACCTGCCAGCTGCTGCAGCTCCTCAGGCGAAAGATCTATTCGCTGGTTCATTGTTTTTCCCTCCCTATCTGTTCATGCCTCTGTTAAATGTGCATATACCATTCATTATAACCGCATCTTGAGCGAATTGAAGCTGGACGAAAGCCTTGTTTTCATAACAGTCATATTGTCTGGAATAGGACAAAACACACATCAAATCTGCCCCCGTTAGAAGGGGACAGTATGATGTGTGTTTTAGTGTGTTTCGTTTTGTTTTATTTCAGTTTTTGCACGGATACGGCCATTTGTTCCAGCTGCGTGTGTGTCAGTGCATTATTTGGTGAGCTGAGCGTAACATAGCGATCATCCAGTTGGAATGTCAGCATATCCGTTTTGTCAGGTGTATACCACTTGGCATTTACGCCGTTAGACAGTTTGACTTCTTTGCCATCATAGCTGAACGAATAGTCTTTCGGGGATACCGTCACATTCATATGTTTGAATACAAAGTTTACGCCATCACCGCCGGCACTCACACGTTTGAATGCATCTCCGGCAATCATGTGCTGAGGCGCGTAAGCCGTCTCAAAGCCATCAAATTTCGCAAATGCTTTACGAATGGTAGCTGCTTGTTCCTTGGTGTAATTTATATTGGCAAACCCGGTAATGCCTTGATCGTTGTTATTTACCTTTTGGACGGATACGGCCACCTGAGCAAGCTGTGCCTGAGTCAACTTATGGTCAGGGGAGCTGAGCGTTACATAACGGTCATCCAATGGGAAGGTCAGCATGCCCGTTTGATCCGGAGTGTACCATTTGGCAGTAACGCCATTGGACAATTTCACATCTTTGCTGTCATAACCATCCGAGTAATCACGTGGAGATACACTTACTTTCATATGGGTGAAGATAAAGCTTACACCATCGCCCCCGGCGCCTACGCTTTTAAATGTATCACCTTTGATACTTTGCTGAGGTGCATAGGCTGTTTCAAAACCATCGAACTGTGCAAATGCTTTTTGAATCGCTTCCTTTTGCGCCGCACTATAGGTTACATTGGACAGGGCAGAAGGATTGCTCGCTGCTTCGCCGATGGTAACCTGACCTTTTTTGCCGTCATAGGATACAGGAACATGCAGCGCATCTGCAATGGCACGTACAGGCAGGTAGGTTGAATTGTTGTAAGTAATCGGTGCAAGTTTATTTCCATTTCCATCCGTTGGTGTATAAGCTGCTCCATCTACATTGAAGCTGATGCCATGATTTAGATAAGCAGAGATTTTCTCCAGTTGAGTACCGGCGAATACACCAGCAGCTCCTGTTAATGTCATGCCAAGTACCATCATCGCTGCAGCAGATTTCTTCAGGTTTTTTTTCATCATGTATAACTCTCCTTTTGGTTGTATGATTGTCATTTGTAGGGCTCGCTGTCCCTTATGGCTTTATATTAAACCCGGAAGTTATCCATAATAATTCTGAATTATCTCCAACTTGTAAACATTTCAAATGTATTTATAAGAAAAAGAAATAGGAAGGAGAGAGGGGCTTGACTGACATTCATTGTGATTCGGATTTGAGTTTTGGAATATGTGGTGTACATGGGGGATGTTTTAAATCAGGAAGAGGGGAATGGATTCCCCAGCCATCTTATATGTAGAACGAACGATTGAGATGTTGAACAGATTTAAAGTCGTACTTAATTGAACTAGGAAGTTCGTTTAGTTTACAAGGTAAAGGATCAGTCCGCCCATGCCAAGCACGATTGCACCAACGTATACATACGTTAACCGGCTCAAGTTTTGTTTGGTTCGGCGGTCATATTCGGGGTTGCTGGTCTGATTGGCTTTGGAGTTTCCGATAATCAGGGTTGCAATGCCGCCGAACAAGGCAATACCAATAATTAAAATATAAGGCAGCCAACTCATGAGTGAACCTCCTTCAAAAGGCGTATAATTTATCTCCTTTATTGTACCCCAGGATAACCTGGGGTGTAAGGTTTTATTTGTGAAATTAAGGGAAATAAAGCAGCTGAATTACAGGGGTTATAACTCAATTTCAACAATAGACACAATACATTCAAATGATTTTGAGTATGGAAAAAACCAATAGTGATGCGGATTCGCGGCTCTCCCAAACGGAGGCGGTGAATTTTTTTTGCCTATGGGGTGATCCAGATTCGAGATCCCTGCGTTACACCCTTTGAAAACGATGACGAGGAAACAAAGCATACAAAATTAGATTGAGGAGTGATTACGTAATGAAAATGAAAATGAAGAAGTTTATCGCACCGATGCTAAGCTTGACGCTCTTGATGCCGGGAATCGCAGGGGCTGCTTCCGCGCAGCAGACGCCAATGACTACGATGAAGGCATCTGTGAACACACCTGCCGCTGACCTTAGAGCCAACTTGGATCACCTACTTTCGGAACATTTTGCACTGGCAGTAACAGCTATGGCTAAAGCATATGACGGAGCAAAAGACGCAGACGCAGCTTACAAAGCACTCGACCAAAATGCCCTGGATATGCAGCCGGCCATCGCCTCCCTGTACGGTGATGCAGGTGCGAAGGAGTTCGAACGCATCTTCCGCGCTCATAACAAATACACCGACGACTTGGTGAAAGCAACCAAAGTGGGCAACCAGGCTGGCATCAAACAAGCACAGGATCATATCAATGGATTTGTCGATGAGTTCTCCACATTCCTGAACACCGCAACGGAAGGCAAATTGCCAAAAGCGGCAGCCAAAGAAGCACTGAAGGTACATGAAGATCTCGTGCAAAAAGTATTCGATGAATATGTAGCCGGAGATTATAGCGATGCATACAAGGCGTACCGCGAAGGTTTCAAGGAGATGTTCGACGTAAGTAAGGCACTCTCCACGGCAATTACAACACAAATGCCTGAAAAGTTCGAGAACACCAAAGCCGATACAAAAGCAGCAGATCTAAGATCCGCTCTGAATCACCTGGCCTCCGAGCACTTTGCTCTGTCTGCCCTGCAAATGCAAGAGGAATACGATGGACGCACAGCAGCCTCGAATGCTCTGGTTACAGCTGAAGCCGGGAACACAGCTGATTTCAAAGCAGCCATTGCTTCGATCTACGGTAATGATGGAGCCAACGCTTTCGAGAAAATTTGGGTAACCAATCATGTTAATGCACAGAGTGACTATGTAAAAGCCGTTAAAAACAATGATGCAGCAGCTCGTGCAGCGGTAGAGAAGCGTATTGATGGTTTCACCACAGAATTCGCTGCATTCCTGGATTCGGCAACAGCAGGCAATCTGCCTAAGGCAGCCGGACAAGAAGCATTGACTACACACGAAGAGCAAGTACAGAAAGTTCTCGACCAATATGCAGCCGGCAATTATGATGCTTCGTATACAACGAATCGTGAAGGTTTCAAAGTGATGTTTGGTGTAGGTCAAGCCCTGGGTAATGCAATCGTGACTCAGAACAATGACAAGTTTCAGGAGCCGATGACACCCGCCCCAACACCAACGCCAGCTCCGGATATGACCACTGTTTGGATGAAGCTGAACAGCAAAATGCTGAAAATTAACGATAAAACGACCAACATGGACACTACTCCGGTGCTCTGGAAAAACACGACGTACATTCCACTTCGCTTCCTGAGTGAAGGAATTGGTGCAACGGTGAAATGGGACAAAAAAGCCCAGGAAGTTACGGTTATGGCTGGTGATGATACCCTCGTATTCTGGGTGAACAACAAAGTCATGGAAGTGAACGGTATGAAGAAGAACGTAGGCTCCACAGTGTTTGTTAACAAAGACGGACGTACCCAAGTACCACTGCGTTTCATTGCTGAACTTCTGAACTGGGACGTAAAATGGGCTCAAAAGGATGGTTCCATCACATTGACCAAATCGATGTAATCGTAGGAAGTCGACCAACGAATAACCAGAAAGAAGCAGGAGGGCTGCCCGCAAGGCAGCTCTTTTGTGTTTCACCAATTTATTCAAATATTTGGTATAATGATCATCATGTAACACCCTACATAACGGCTTGAATAGCCCTTGCGTCATGAATGAGGTATTATGATATTTCAAAATGCAGAGGAGGCCAGATGAATGAGTGCATCATCAAAACCTGAGCGGCCGGCGAGACACGTGGATACCCGGCTGTTTATTGCTTGGGCCGTATCCGTCATCGCGACGGGAGGAAGTTTATATTTCAGTGAGATTAAGGGATATATCCCTTGTGATCTATGCTGGTTCCAGCGTATTTTTATGTATCCACTGACCATAGTGCTTGGGATCGCCTACTTCAAGGATGATGTAGGGATCACCAAATATGTGCTTCCGCTTAGTTTCATCGGCGGTGGAGTCTCGTTATACCACGTTACGATTCAGCGAATCTATTCGGCTACTGGCAACTCCGTCGCTTGTGGGCAGATTCCTTGCTATACCGACTATTTGAACTGGTTTGGTTTCATCACGATTCCATTGCTGGCCCTGATTGCGTTTATCATCATTATTGTAATGTTGTGGGGAATTGGCAAAACACCAAAATCTTCTTTATAAGAAAGGACAGATGATGGATGAGTGGACAAGTCCGTTGGTTCATGCCGTTAATTATCATTCTGCTCCTTACGACTGTGGGCTGCTCCAACGATGAGCAATCCCAGAGTACGGATACGCTGGAGATGATTAAGGTGCAGCTCATGGTACCGGATAAGGTGTCCATCCAGGATGATGTTGCCCTGCAGATTAAACTGACGCAGGGAGGTCAGCCCGTGGATGATGCAGACCATGTGCAATTTCAGGTATGGAATGAAAAAGATGAACCAGCAGCACCTGCTGTAGATCAAGGAATGAATTCTGAGGATCTTGAAGCTCAGGGAGCGATTACGGCCCAATCCACAGGGGATGGAATTTACGAGGCCAACTATGCGTTCGAGGAAACAGGCGTATATGTCGTACAGGTCCATGTAACCGCTGGAGCCATGCATGCGATGCCGAGAACCAAGGTAACTGTAGAGAGCGCTTCGGGCAATTAAAAAGGAATGCTCAGTTGAACATGAAAACCCGCCAGACGAGGTACAAGCCAATCAGGGCTGCTGTACCGCGTATGACGGGTTTTCTAATGTTGACTGTTGTTAGCCGCTTCATGACTACTGATATGTTCTGCTTAAATATTCTAGATATTGCTTGTGTGTAAGACCTCCAGCACGTTCCCGAGCTGGAAGAGATCATAGGAGCCCCTTTATGATATGATCAAAAAGTTTAACCTTGACCTTGAAGTATGCTTCAAGGTTTATCCTTGTTCTATTACAGAGCTGTTGGAGGTTAAACGATGAGAATATTGGAATGGATTTTAGTACTTGTAACGGTTGCGGTCGCCATATTGATGCTGGTTCGCCCGAGGCGGGGGATGAGGATGGCTATGATATCTGCTTTGGTGTTGTTTACTGCGCTGCACGGTGTAATAGAGCAATTTCGAGTGCAAATGCTGCCTACATATCTTCTGGTCCTGGTTCTTTTGGTTATGATCGTTGTTCGACGAAAGAATCACAGATCATGGATCAAAGCCACGCTGGCTTCTATCATGGTATTGGTACTTAGTGCAGGTTCAGTGGCACTGACCTGGTTACTTCCTGCTTTTACAATGCCTGAGCCAACCGGCCCGTATGCCATAGGTACATTCCAACAGCAGCTCGTGGATGAATCCCGCGAAGAGGCGAATTCGCCTGAGCCAGGAGACAAGCGAGAACTTATGATCAATGTCTGGTATCCAGTGGATCACGAAGCTGCCAAGGGACTTCCGCTGGAGCATTATCCCGCAGAGCTGGGTGAAGCCATCAGCCTCGTGTTCGGTATTCCACCACAGGTGTTTAGCTATCTGGACACGATTCCCACACATGTGGTCACAGGTGCAAAGGTATCGGCCGCAGAGAGCAGTTATCCTGTGCTGCTGTTCTCGCCAGGGGTTCGTTCTGCCCGTTTTCAAAGTATGACCGCTATTGAAGAACTGGTTAGCCATGGGTACATTGTTGTGGGGCTAGACCATCCGTACACATCAGCACAAGTTACGTTTCCGGACGGACATGTCGTGGCTTATGAAGCTAATCCCGAATTCGATACGTCAGAAGAATTGTACAAGTATAATGTCCAAGGAGTAGGCATTCGTGCTGCAGACGCCAGCTTTGTGCTGGATACACTTACATTATGGAATAGTCATGATCCGAACGGGCTGCTCGAAGGCAAGCTGGATCTGGATCGTGTAGGCATTTTTGGTCACTCTTACGGCGGGGCAACCACAGCGGAGGCTCTGGCTCAGGATGAACGGTTTAGCGCAGGGCTTAGTCTGGAAGGCGGTTTCTGGGGTGAAGTGTCCAAGGTTACTCTAAAACAACCGTTTATGTATATCATGTCAGGTGAGACAGCCAAAAGTTTTGCACCGGACGCCACCGAAAAAGACAACGTGTTTTATCCGGAATTTGAACCGGATTTGGATTATGTCATGACACATAGCTTAAATGATACCTATTACCTGACTGTGGATGGTTTTTTCCACCAGAGCTTCACCGATATCTCGTTGATCTCGCCCCGAATGTTTGCCAGGGGGATGACGCCCGAGCATAATGTGGATATCACGAGATCGTATACGCTGGCATTCTTCGACCGCTATCTCAAAGGAGAGCAGCAGGTGCTGTTGGAAGGACCATCAGACCGCTTCCCGGAGGCAGCGTACGATACCCAATATACAAGCATAGGTCATAAACAGATGAAACAACAGTAAGAGGAAAGGTGGGACAGGCTTTATGGGTACCATGACGAGAGGCGAATTGGCGAAACGAACAGGAATAAGCATGGCAGCCATCCGTTATTACGAGAACAGTGGCATACTGCCTGCTCCCCGCCGGGCATCTAACGGATATCGAATATATACAGAGGATTATCTGGTCAAAATCAAATTTATTCAGGATGCACAGGCACTGGGATATTCGCTAAAAGAGATCCAGGAAAACTTGCAGCTGCTTAGCCAGGAGGATATGGAAAGTGAGCAGCTGAAAATCCTGGTACGTGACCGAATCACAGACATTGAGAGTCACATCACGAATCTGCAGCGTATGCAAACGTTCCTTGAAGCCCTGCTCATGACATCGGAAAAGGATATCCATAACTACATTCAATCCTTCCGTAACCATAAAGAAGAGTAATATCATAACCTCCCTTCCACATCACGATGGAATTGGGAGGTTACTTATTTCATATAAACCCTGCTTCCCGCAAAAAGTGGTGTACTATTCTCGTCTGGTACTTGATCCGTACGGATCGCTTCAGGCTCCAGCAGGTTTCAACGGTAACGGAACGGGCCTGGAGCACTCTGGCGGCAGCTGTCCGGGCAGATCCGGGAAGCTCATGCTGCTTCAGGTTGAAATGCCGATCACGAATGGCTATGGAACGATTCATGTGTTCAATAATTCTTCTGCATGCCGGAACGGCACGACTCCCGGGATTGGTGATTAGGGTTTGCCCCAATACACGGGAGCTGAGCTGAGACAATCCGTTAGCCTCGTGCAGGTCAATCCACCAGTCCGGCCCATGTTCACGTGCCAGACGAAAGACGGCAGAAGCAAGAGGATGCTTCGCTTTGGCAGATAAGCGGCGGGGAAATGATCTGTTCAGATCGGGATTGCCTCTGATTTTTTTGTCATAAGCCTTCTGGTTCACTCGTGGAATAATAATGAGAAGACCGCGCTGAATGGATAGTCGTCCTGCTGCGCAATCGTCGGCGAGTTTTTGAGCAGCAGCCATGCTTGCGGTTTCGTTTCCATGAACGCCGGAAGTGACAACCATTACGGGGCCAGACGCTGCACCACGCACCAAGTAGTAGGGAGTAGAGTATGTGCTGGACGCTGCCAGTACATGTTTAGTGACAAGCATGAACATCACCTCCGTTACTACAGTACGTCATGTCCTTCTTGCATGTAACGGCGTCCGAACAGGCCCTCATCCAGATCTGTCCAAATTGGGCCAATCAGTATACCTGGTGGATAATATCTTCAAAATCCGGTTCCTGCATCTCCACATCGATAATCTCGCCCCATTGCTCCAGCAGCTTCAGAATATTCATCGTACTCCATTCTTTCCGGTTCACTTGAACAGTAACGACCAGTTCGTCCACACCTGTAATCTGTATGGCAGGAGGTATGGCATCCGGAATATGAAACTCCCCTCGGTAAGTCACCCGGATAATCGTGGGCAGACCGATTGTATCCCGCAGAGAGGAGATCGTACCGTCATATGTAAGCTGGCCGTGATTGATAACCATCACCCGGCTGCATAACTGCTCGATATCATCCATATCATGCGTCGTCAGCAAAATCGTTTTGCCAAACTCTTCATTTAAAGTCCGCAAAAACTGGCGTATGTTCCGTTTGGCGTTCACATCCAGTCCAATGGTGGGTTCATCGAGAAAAAGCAGTTCCGGATCATGCAGCATGGAAGCTGCGAGATCTGCACGCATCCGCTGTCCAAGTGAGAGTTTACGGACAGGCGTGGCCCAGAAGGATTCAAGGTCCAGCAGTTCAGCGAACTGGGTCAACCGTTTCCTTTTGAGTTCAGCAGGTACACCGTACATTTCAGCCAGAATATCATACGAATCCTTCACGGGCAGATCCCACCAGAGCTGGCTGCGTTGACCAAATACTACCCCCAGTCGTCTTACGGTTTGCAGCCTTTCCTGATGCGGGTTCATGCCGGCTAGCAGGACTTCCCCCGAGGTCGGGTGGAGGATGCCCGTCAACATTTTAATAGTGGTCGACTTGCCGGCACCATTCGGCCCGATGTATCCAACGAACTCCCCTTGTGGAATGTCAAAACTGATGTCACGTACAGCCTCTTTGGACACGTATTCGCGTGAAAATAACATCCGAAGTCCGGAGAACCGGCCTTCCCGAACGACAGGCGTTTTGAATTCTTTTTGCAGCTGCCTCGCTGTAATCATGTTCATGGTAAGATCCCTCCTTAGCTTCCCGTGCTTTGATATTTGGTGATACCGTATTTCCAGAAGCGCAGACTCGCAGCCAGACACAAAGCAGCTACAGCCGCAATCGCTGCAAGTACCCAAGCTCCGCCTTGACCCCGCAGCAGATACAGGGAGGGGATGTAGTTGACGAATCCAACCGGAATGACCGTCAGCAGAATGCCGGACATCCACTTGGGATATAACGTTAGCGGATATTGGGCAGCCGTACGGGCTGCATCTTCTGTGATTGTCTGCAGTTCCTCAATGCGTGTGGTCCAGAATCCCAGCGTCGCTGTAGCCAGTCCAATGGAGAAGAGGATGATGGCTCCAGTCAGAATAATCAGCAGAGAGAGGGGAATGACCGTCCAGCCAATCTGCCCGCTGTGCATCATGCCTGCCAGAGACCAGCAGAGAATAAATCCTCCCTGAAGCACTTCGCCGACCATGATGCGGAAATTTTGCGGCAGCAGGGCAAGTAATACGGGCATAGGCCTCGTTAACAGTTGATCCAGTTCGCCGCCGACTAAATATTTCTCCAGATGATGAACCTCATTGCCGAAGGTACGGTAAAGTGTTTTGGATAACGTCATGATTGCGAACAGATATCCGATCTCATGCAGAGACCAGCCCTTAATCGCACCAAACTGATGCAGCACCAGCGCAACCATGAGAAATTCGGAGATCTGAATCAGTGCGGCCAGAACGGATGCCAATATAAAATTGAACTTGTACTGCATCCGGCTGCGGATGCTCGTTCGAATCAGTATTTTATATAGTTGGTACCAGGAAGTTCGCTTCATCCGCCCTGCACCTCCACTTTGCGGCGCATCACACGGGTGATGACCAGACAGATCAGGGTCATGAGCACACACCAAAGCAAGGTTCCCCAGAGCAAGGAGCCATCTTCAAAACCGAGATAGATTCGGGTAGGAACATAGAGCAGAAAGGGATAGGGTGATAACCAGGCCAGACGTTCGAGCCAGTCAGGAAGCCATTCGAGTGGAATGAAGAAACCAGCCAGCAAATTCATCATGGCATGATTGCCCCAGTGTAGCCAGGATGATTCGGTCGTCCAGATGGCAGTAACCCCAATGATGTAATTCATGCAGATGGATAAGTAGGATGCGCCGGCAAGACTTAGCGCTGCAAATAACAGGGTTGAGACCTCCGTAGGCCATTGCAGGGAAAAAACGATAGAGAATAGCAGGTAGATTGGAATGCTCTTGTACACGAACTGGTAGGCAATCTGTCCCCATTCGCGTGCCATAAGGTGAGTAAACAGATGCACCGGCCTCATCAGATCCAGCGCGATCTGCCCTGTCCTGACTGTAAGAGGAATTCCGAGTCCATTGGTTAGAAAACCCGAGATCCAGAGAGAGGATTGCGTAAACGCAATGTAACTGACCATCCCCTGTGTCCCGTATTCCCCGAGAGAGTGATCAGCCCCGATGCCGATCCAGAGGCAGGCATACATGTAACCGAACATGGCGCTTGCCAGGTTATGTACCATGTGTGCCCCGCGATATTGCAGATTCCGGGCGTAGGCTTTGGAAGCCAAAGTGAGATAAAGCATGTGACACCTCCGATAAGTGGATTGAACGGCGGTCCCGTTCACTTCAGTCAAGGCGAAAAAGAGAGAAGGACAACAGCATACCAATATATTCCTTCACAGGCAAGACATTTTTTTGGGATATCCCGGAAGAAACGGGGCTGTTCAATAATGCGCCACAAGACATCGGTTCACCAGGTCCTTTATAATGAAGGAGTAATGACGTAAACGTTTACAATCTGTGTTATTCAAATTTAAAATAATCCGCCGGGCATGTGCCTGACGATGGAGGATACAGCTTCAACAATCCGGCAAGAGAGAAGGTTGGAATGAAAAAAATTGCATGGGTTACCGACAGTACCAGCACACTCGATCCGCTGTTTGCAGAGCAAAATCACGTATACATTGTACCGCTGCGCGTTGTATTTGGAGAGGAATGCTATCGGGAAACCGAGGAAATCTCATCCGAACAGTTCTATGAGAAGCTTGCAGAGGCAGCAAGGGCAAGCAGCTCTCAGCCGCCTATAGGTGAGTTTATCGAACTATATGAATCGCTAAAAGGTCAGTATGATGAGATTATTACCATTCACTGCTCAACTGCACTTAGCGGAACGCTGCATACTTCAATGCAGGCGGCAGAGATTGCTGGAGTATCGATAACGGCAATTGATTCCAGAGCGGGAGCCTACCCGCTGCGGGAGATGATTTTGCAAGGCGTGGAAATGCAGAAACAGGGATGTACGGTAGCTGAAATCAAGCTTCACATCGAACAGATGATGGACAACATGTCCTTTTATCTCATTCCGGCCTGTCTGCAGCATCTTCACCGCAGTGGGCGCGTCTCAGGCACACAGCTAGTACTCAGCCAATTGTTGAAAATTCACCTGCTCTTGCGATTTGAAGAGGGCAAGGTCGTCGTGAACGAGAAGATTCGTACCTTCAAACGAGCCAAACAGCGCATGTTAGAGGTGCTAAAGGTAGACATGGAGAAAGTAAAACATGTGTGTATCATGCATGCCGATAATCAGGAAGAAGCCATCACGATCAAGCAGCAAATTGCTGATCTGCTTCCCCGATTGAAGACGGAAATCATGCCTTTTATCCCTGTGGTAGGCATTCATGCAGGCGCGGGTACGATTGGTCTCTGCTGGATACGAAGCGAGACAACATAGATGGATTAATAATCGAAAAGGTAGGGGGTCACCTTGAATATAGGTGGCTTCCTGCCTTTTTTGTACCTATTTTAAGTGATGTTCGAAGAAGTGGCGCTTCCGCATTGCCAATTCAGGTGAACTGTGAGGTAATAAAAGAAAACAAAGAAGTTGGGGGAAATCACGTGTCGAGTCACCGTTTGTTGCTTGTGGAAGACGATCGTTCAATTAGTGAGATGGTTGGACCATATCTGGAGAAAGAGGGCTACAGCGTCACGTACGCATATGACGGATTAGAGGCAGAGCATAAGTTTCAACAAGCGGAGCCTGCGTTTGATCTGGTCATTCTGGACCTCATGCTGCCGCACCGAAGCGGCATGGACGTGCTGCAGACCATCAGAGCTGCCAGTCTTATCCCCGTCTTAATTTTATCTGCAAAGGATGGGGAAGTGGACAAGGCACTGGGGCTTGGTTTCGGTGCAGACGACTATTTGAGCAAGCCGTTCTCCCTCATCGAATTGACCGCGCGAATCAAGGCGGCAATTCGCCGCGCCAACTATACGGTACCACAGGTTACCTCTGCACCAGCCAAGGATCAACGGATCGAAATTGGCGGGCTGGTGGTGGATATGGAGACCTATGAAGTGGAGCGGGAAGGCATCCCTG
Organism: Paenibacillus sp. FSL K6-2862; assembly: GCF_038005125.1. Classification (NCBI taxonomy): domain Bacteria; kingdom Bacillati; phylum Bacillota; class Bacilli; order Caryophanales; family Paenibacillaceae; genus Paenibacillus; species Paenibacillus sp. FSL K6-2862. The sequence continues at coordinate 5,724,500 of NZ_JBBOSN010000001.1, read as the reverse complement.
TAAGACTGACATCCAAGGAATTTGGCATTCTAAAGTTGTTTGTTACGCATCCTGGCAGAGTGTTTACAAAGGCACAGATTTACGCATCTGTCTGGAACGATCCGTATTATGGGGACGAAAATATCATTAATGTACACATGCGGAGGCTGCGCGAAAAGATCGAGACAGATCCATCAAAACCGCAGTATATCAAAACGTTGTGGGGGATCGGTTATAAGCTGGAGGTGGAGCCCAAGTGATCATTCTATTGGCCATCTTAACCGTTGCTCTCCTCATGGTTGTCATTTTACTTGCTGTGAGGCTGAATAAGCGCAGCCGGCAATTGGCATATATTCATCAGAAGCTCGGAGGCATTCTGGAAGAGGGGACATATGAGCGTTTGCTGGTCTTTAGCAGCGATACACAGATCCGCCGCCTGCTGGGGGATATCAACGAATTGCTGGATTACGCACACCGAACGGGTGCCCGTTATGCCAATCAGGAGAAGGAGATCCGCAATATGCTCTCCAACATCTCCCACGATTTGAAAACTCCTCTCACGGTAGTGATGGGTTATAGTGAAACGCTGCTCCATAGCTCTTCATTAACCGATCAGGAACGGGAAGGTATGATCAGCAAGATTCAGGATAAAGCGCAGGAGGTGCTGCGTCTGATCCATTCCTTCTTTGATCTGGCGAAATTGGAGTCAGGGGATACGGAGCTTGCATTGACTCGAATAAATCTTAGTGAATTGTGCCGGGTGAAGATGCTCTCCTTTTATGAAATGTTAACGAATCAGGGTCTGCAGGTGGAGCTGTCCATTCCTGAGAGTGATCTCTTCGTGACCGGCAATGAGGATGCACTCGACCGGGTACTGGATAATCTGATTACGAATGCAATGCAATATGGGGCGGACGGTAAGGTATTGGGCCTGCTGCTTGAACAAACGAATCATGGAGAGGTCTTGCTGCAAATCTGGGATAAGGGTAAGGGCATTCCGGAAAAAGAACAAGACCGTGTTTTTGAACGCATGTATACGCTGGAGGATTCCCGTAACCGTCTCTATCACGGAAGCGGGCTTGGCCTCACCATCACGAAGCGGCTTGTCGAGCGGATGGGAGGACGCATTGAACTGCGCAGTGTACCTTATGAGCGGACTTCATTTAGAATCTCTCTAAAATCTCGTTAGTTGCCTTTTTGTGAGGAACTTAAGTTTTTTGTAAGATTTGATTAATAAAAAAGCAGACTTTTCTCTTTACAATACAGATATAAGAACCCGTCAGGGATCGTAAAGGAGAACAGGAAACGATGACATATATTGCACGCACGATTGGTGTGACCAAAACCTATGCAGGCACGGAGGTCGTATCCAACGTCAATATGAATATCAAGCAAGGTGAAATATACGGATTTTTAGGGCCGAACGGCGCAGGGAAAACGACAATAATGAAAATGTTGACCAATCTGGTTAAGCCCACCGTTGGGGAGATTGAAATGTTCGGGGAGAAACTTACCCCTGACTCTTATGAAGTGCTTAAGCGGATAGGTAGCATTATTGAATATCCTTTTTTCTACGATAAACTGTCCGCCATGGATAACTTGGAGCTTCACTGCGAATATATGGGGTTTCATAACAAGAAGGTTATCGTCGATATGATGGAGAGTGTAGGTCTGAAGGATACCGGCAAGAAACCGATACGGGACTTCTCTCTGGGAATGAAGCAAAGGCTGGGTATTGCACGTGCACTGATTACAACACCGGAGTTCCTCATTCTGGATGAACCCATCAACGGGCTTGATCCGGTTGGAATTAAAGAAATGCGCGATCTGTTCAAACGCCTCAGTACGGAATACAGAATTACTCTCCTGATCTCCAGTCATATCCTGGGTGAGATTGAGCAAATTGCCGATACGGTAGGGGTAATTCGTGGCGGTCGTCTGGTCGAGGAAGTGTCCATGGAGAGTATTCGTGGAACTCAGAGCGAATATATCGAGCTGCAGGTGATGGATGGCCGCAAGGCGACTTATGTTATTGAGCATCAGCTTGAGTTGAAAAATTATAAATTGGTTGATGATCGTACAGTTCGCATTTATGACCCAGGTGTATCTCCATCCCAATTAACAGGCATTCTGGTTCAGCATGGTGTTGAGATTGAGTCGATTATCAAGCGGTCCCATTCGCTGGAGGAACACTTTCTAAACCTGGTGAAGGGGGATGGGGACGTTGCTTAAACTTATTTTTCTCGAAATGCGAAAACACCGGTTTGCTCGTAATTTCGGATATGCAGCTATCGCCAATGTGGGGATTCTGTTGTTTCTGATCATGATTGGTGTGGTGGACTGGGGAGCAGAAGATTATGCCTTCACCACGTATCCTCTCTCCTTTATGTTGATTGATACAATTGCCCGTGCGACCTTTATTATTTTTGGAGGCGCTTTGTTATCGAAGCTGATTATTAGCGAATATAGCAACAAAACGATGAATGTGATGTTCACCTATCCAATTAAACGTCACAAAATTATTGGAGCCAAGCTGATTATCGTGTTTGCCTTTACCTTTTTCATGATTATGTTTACCAACTTGCTAATGGGAGCAATCCTGCTGACAACAGATCACTTTTATCCCTTTATTGCGGATGAACTGACGGGTGATCAAGCACTTCAATTGCTGATCAAGTATACGATTAGTTCGCTGTCTGCTGCTGCGATGGCATTGATCCCGCTGTTTTTCGGCATGCGAAAGCACTCGGTCACGGCAACCATGGTGTCATCCATTTTCCTGGTCCTCGTAGTGTGTTCCGGCGTGAATGGACCGAGTGTTTCTATCAATTCCATTATTGTGATTCCATTAACTTTGGGCGTTATCGGCCTTTGGATCGCTTCCCTGTCCATGGTTCGGCTGGAGACAAAAGACGTGAACTGAAATGCTCGAAAAACCATGCTTCGTATGGCTTCAGATGCCATTGACATCCGCTCGTACAAGGGATAGGATAATGTCAACTGAAACATGAAGGAGAATGCGACTACCATGACGATTCCAAAAACATTGACAATAGCCGGCTCAGATACAAGCGGCGGCGCAGGAATTCAAGCTGATTTGAAAACATTCCAGGAGCTTGGTGTGTACGGTATGACCGTTCTGACGACGGTTGTGGCGATGGAGCCTGAAACATGGGACCACCAGGTTTTCCCTGTGGCTCTGGATGTAGTGGAAGCACAGCTTCGTACCGTTCTGGACGGAATTGGTTTTGATGCGATGAAGACGGGAATGCTGGGTTCCGTAGATATTATTGAACTGGTAGCGAAGCATGTTCGCCGCAGCGGTCTGCCACAGATCGTAATCGATCCGGTAATGGTTTGCAAAGGTACAGATGAGGTGCTGCAGCCTGAAAATACGGAAGCAATGATTGAATTTTTGCTGCCGGGTGCTGATCTGGTTACTCCAAACCTGTTTGAAGCTTCCCAATTGGCCAAGAGCGGACCGATCCGTTCCAAGGAACAGATGGAAGCAGCAGCTGCTGTAATTCACAACCATGGGGCGAAGCATGTCCTGATCAAGGACAGAGGCGTCATTACCCCAGGTAAAGCGATGGATCTTCTCTATGATGGCAAAAACTACGAATGGTATGAAGCCGATGTTGTTGGTTCCGGTTATACGCATGGGGCGGGTTGTACAACCTCTGCAGCGATTACCGCTGGTTTGGCGCGCGGTCTGTCTGTAAAAGAGGCTGTACGTGAAGGCAAAGCCTTCATTACTCAAGCGATTGCTGGCGGATTCCCGCTTAATCGTTTTGTTGGCCCGACGTTGCACGCGGCACACCGCTTGGAGCAACAACGCTAATAGCGGATGCGGTAAGCGATACCTGGAAAGAGAACTTGGATTCAGCTGAAGGGTGGTTGTCAATGGGCGAAGGTGGCTCGTTGGCAACCGCCTTTTTGTGTGGATTGCTGCGAATTGAGTAACTTATATGGGGTATTAATCGTATATAACATGGAGTTCATTCCAGAACATGGATGGACACATGAACGACACATGGAATCGGTATGTTAACAGAAGAAAGATAAAAGGAGAGTCGGCCATGGTGAGAACAGTGCTTCTCGTGGAAGACGAAAGCCGCATTCGTGAAATTGTGGCCGATTATTTTATAAAGGAACAATGGAATGTAATCGAGGCGGAGCATGGAATTGAAGCACTCCAACTGCTGGATCTGCATGAAGTGGATCTGGTCATTCTCGATGTGCTGATGCCTGAAATGGATGGATGGACGCTCTGTGAGCATATTCGGTCTCAATCCACCGTACCTATTATAATGCTGACCGCAAGGTCTGAAGATGATGATAAGATCCACGGATTTAACCTTGGTGTCGATGACTATGTAACGAAGCCGTTCAGCCCTCGTGTGCTGGTTGCGCGTGCAGAGACATTAATGAAGCGAGTCGAAGGTGCAATCAGCAGAGAACAGGGTGTGATCCGGTTTGGTCACGCGTTGCTTGATCCTTGGGCGAGACGACTGGAGATGAATGGGCTGGAGGTAGAGCTTGCTCCCAAAGAGTATGAGCTGCTGCTCTACCTGGCACGCAATCAGGGGATCGTTTTATCCCGGGATGCAATCCTTAATCGGGTCTGGGGATATGACTTTGATGGTGATTCCCGCGTTGTGGATACGCACATCAAGAAGCTGCGCAGCAAACTAGGGGATGAAGCCAAGTGTATCCGGACAGTGATTGGCACGGGATATCGATTCGAGGCTGAGGCATGAGACGTAATGGCGTAACGATGAAGCTATTTCTGGTTATGGCTGGTTTTCTGCTCCTCTTATATGGAACATCAGTGACTGCCCAGTTGGTCTGGTTCCCGGACTTTTACCAGCATCAGAAGATCAGCAGCATGAAGAAAAAACTGGCGAAATTTGAACAGCAGTATTCCAGAGGGCATTGGGATAGTATACAACTGGCCAAGGAAACCGGGAAGTTCATGCGTCAGAATCAGTCGCATCTGGTGATTTTGACAAGTACGGGCAAACTGGTCAACGATCCGTTTCACATTACTCTGCTCCGCGAGGATGGTAGTCAGGTGAAGGTTTCCCTATCCTTGTTCATCAATAGTGAGAACGCGGGATGGATTGCCACTCATCTGAAATATGGTCAGGAGCTCACTGTCACAGGTCCGGCCAGCGGGCTGAACGAACCGATGGTCTATCCGTTGAAAATCCAGGACAACAACTCTGCCGCGCGAGGTACGGAGGACTTTCAGGAGCTCTCTGAGCCGGTTCAGGAATGGTCTGGCGTATTGACCGAAGTGGTGCTTCCCAATCTGGGTACATGGAGTCAGAGACAGGGATTGCTTGTGCAGGCCCTGGACAGCCGCTTCCCTCTCTCAACGGAAGACCAGCTCAGTTTGGCGAGTGGCAAGATGCTTAATGAAGAATGGACGGATAGCTGGAGTGGTGTTCGGAATGTGATTACCATTGCTCCGGTCCACAAAAACGGGCCTCAGCAGCAGCTTATTTTTTCCCTGACTTCTCTGCAGGAGATGAGGGAAGCGAATGAAGCAACACGTTTGTTCTATGCATATTTTGGTATGGGTGCATTTGTGCTGATTCTGTTTCTTTCCCTGTTATTGTCCAGAATTGTCACAAAACCCTTACTGGCTTTGAACCATGTGGCCAAAAAGATGTCGACGCTTGACTTCTCCGTGAAATCACCAATCAAACGCAATGATGAAATTGGCAGTTTGTCCGATAGCCTGAACGCTCTGTCCACCACATTGGGGCAGACGCTGGAGGAACTCAGACAGGCGAATCGTCAAATGCGGACCGATATGGAGATGAAGCAGCGGATTGAACAGCGGCAGCGTGAATTTTTTGCCGATGCATCGCATGAACTCAAAACGCCTATCAGTATCATCAAGGGGTATTCCGAAGGGCTGAAGGATGGAGTCAGTGAGAACAAGCGGGAGCGTTACATTGAGATCATTGCGGATGAAGCGGTCAAAATGGAGACGATGGTTGAAGAAATGCTGGATCTCGTTCGGTTGGAATCACAGGCGATCAAGCTGAATACCGGTGCAGTTGTCCTTGGAGACATGATCGAGGAGATTGCCGGGCGTCTCGGCCCGCAGCTGAAGGAAAAAGGGCTCGAAATCGTGCTTGTCTCCACCACAGAGCAGACCGTTGAAGGAGATCGAAGCAAGCTGGAGCAAGTGATCTATAACATGATGATGAATGCTATACGTCATGCGCTGCCGCAGACCGATATTATGATAGAGATCAGCAGGCTGGAAGGGCAGGTAAGAATCTCCATCGAGAATAAAGGCGAAGGGATCTCGGAAGCTGAACGCCAGTATATCTGGGAGAGATTTTATCGGGTAGAACGATCACGTAATCGCAAAATGGGAGGAACAGGCCTGGGCCTGGCCATCGCGAAGCAGATTCTTGATCTGCACGGATGCAGTTATGGAGTGGAGAACACGCCGGACGGAGTCCGCTTTTATATTATTTTTCCTAATGCTTAGTACGAAAGGGAGTCAAGTCTTATGAAATCTTTACCGTCCATTTTAACATTGGGCAATTTAACTTCTGGCATGCTCGCCGTCATAATGGCCATTCATGGCGAGTTTGCACTGGCCGTGACGATGATTTGGGTTGCCATGTTCTTTGATCTGTTTGACGGCTTTGCTGCACGAAAATTGCATTGTGAAGGGGAGTTCGGCAAGGCGCTGGATTCTCTGGCTGATGTCGTTTCCTTCGGAACAGCCCCGGTGCTGATTCTGTATCTGAACTCCATGAACGAAGTAAGTGTGCTTGGTATGGCATTGACGGCATTGTTCCCAGTATGTGGCGCCTTGCGTCTGGCCCGTTACAACTGTCAGAAAACAGCAAGTGTAGGTTTCGTCGGAATGCCGATTACGTTTGCAGGCGGACTGATGTCCTTTTTCGCGCTCTGGAGTCCTTATTTCACCCACGGTGTAGCCTATCTTGTTATCGTTGTATTATCCGGTTTAATGGTCAGCCAAATTCGATTCCCATCTCTGAAACAGGTGTTGGCGCCTCATGAGAAGGATATCGTGGAACCGAAATAAGGAGCGAGTCAGTCATGGAAATTGCTAAAGAGTTTATTAGTCAATATGGATATTTTGCAATCTACGGATTGCTCGCTCTGGGTGTCATCGGCATGCCCATTCCGGATGAGGTGATGATGACCTTTGTCGGTTATCTCGCCTCCATCTCGGTCCTGAATTATTCCGTTTCGATCATTGTCAGCTTTGGTGGTGCATTTACGGGAGGACTGCTCAGCTACGCGATTGGCAAGAAGGCGGGCAGACCCCTCGTCGTAAAGTATGGCAAGTGGGTAGGGGTGAACCCCAAACGGCTGGGGAGGGTGGAGGGCTGGTTCCTGAAGTATGGGTACTGGTCCATTATCCTCGGCTACTTTATTCCTGGCATTCGCCATCTGATGTGCTGCTTCTCCGGCATCAGCCGCATGGCTATCGGAAAATATGTAGTGATCTCCGGGATCGGGGCATTCATATGGTGCGTCGTGTTTATAACGATCGGTTTCTACGTTGGTGTGTTAACTTAAAATGGGACAACCTGTTTTCGGGTTGAGGATAAAGACCTCTTGTATATGGAGCGGTCTTTTTTTGTTTTTCTAGAAGCTTGAAAGAAATACAAAAAGCCGCTCTGAACATTTCCAACCATTTTGGATCAAAGGTGAAAAATATGTCAAAGCGGCGTGTGCTTCAAGGCCTAATTTTCTTTACTAAGGACAAATATAACGTTAAAACCCGGACTATTTCAATATTCGAAATTGTAGTATCGTCTCATCCGGAAGTTCTATTGAGGAACAATTATCTATTAATAGTCATCATTCGGTAAAGGTGATACTATCCATTTAGATGAGCTTCCTCAATCCCTTGTTCAACACGAGCTTCTCCTTTTTTGCGAGCAAAGGTTATTTTGAGCAAAGGAGGAGTAACGAGCGTAGTTACGATAACCATGATGACAACGCTGGTAAAATATTCGGGGTCAAGCAAACCAGAAGCAAGTCCGGTTGAGGCAATGATAAGTGCAACCTCACCCCGAGAAATCATGCCAGAGCCAATGGCCAGGGACGAAACGCGATCGAATCCTGTAAGCCGTGCGCCGGCTCCACCGCCCAGCAGCTTCGTCACAATAGCAATTAAACTGATCGCAATGATAAACCAGATTTGGGAACCAACACCGTCAAAAGTAACATTCAGACCGATACTTACGAAGAATACCGGTACAAAAATACTATAGGCAATGGGCTCAACTTTGCTTTCAACTTCATGTTTGAAAGTGGTTTGAGAAATGGCAATACCCGCCGCAAATGCACCAATAATTCCGGCAACGCCCATCCATTCTGCGAAATAGGAAAATCCGAAACAGATGATTAATCCTGTAGTAATAACAGTCTCTGTAACTTTGAGAGGTGCCATCCACTTCATGATTCGAGGAACAAGGAACCAGCCGGCAGCGATAATAATAATAAAGAATAATAACTTTTTACCAATAAGCAGACTGATTGACGTGTCGCCTGCACCCGTACCCAGCAAGCTCATCATGACAGCAAGCAGTACAACAACCAGAACGTCATCGACTACAGCTGCACCGAGAATTGTAGTACCCTCACGTGAACTGAGCTGATCCATGTCCTTTAGTGTCTGGACGGAAATACTTACAGACGTGGCACAGAATAAAAGTCCAAAGAAAAGTGCATGAGTTTGGGACATTCCAAAAGCTATAGCAGCACCGTATCCTCCGATAAATGGAAGAATAATACCTCCGACGGCAACAGCGAAAGCTGCCTTCCAGTTTTTCTTCAGTTGCTCGAGGTCCGTCTCAAGTCCGGCAATGAACATTAATAGAAGTACACCAATCTCCGCCATATAATGAACGAAATCAGTTTGTTGGACCCAACCTAGAATGGCAGGTCCAAGAACAACACCTACAATCAGCTTACCCAATACGGATGGTTGACCGAGTCTAACGGACAGGTCCCCAGCAAGTTTGGTGAAAATCAAAATTAATGCAAGTACCAAAACAAATTCCATAAGTGCACTCCTCCCCAACAGTAGCGTCTATAGGATTTCCTCACCAAGAGCACTTGATTCCATTGTCCTGACACAAAAAAATGGCATAGAAAGGCTAGAATAACAGCCCTAATATGCCATAAAAAAGACAAAGAGGGGCCCTTGGTGACAGGCTCCTCCGATTTCAACGCGTATGTGATTATTTAATTTAATTATACCATAAACTCTGTTTTGGGTAAACCGGCGACTGCTGACATTTGGATGAAAACGAGCTGTTAAGGGCATTTTAAACGGGTATGCGTGCTTTTTGTTCAGAGTGTTGTCACTTAACAGGGGGCAGGCCGCGAGATATAATGACATAGAACATAGAAGTTAGCATATGAGGAGGATTTTGCTTTGGGCAAACATAACAAAGGGGATTCGAATATTCAATCCAATTCGGCCGCCCCGACAAGTAATAAAAATTTTGCAGGTATCATTATTACCATTTCCATTCTTGCCAATGTCATTATTTTATTGTTGTTCTTCGCACCTTCGATCGGATACAAAGGGGATGTTGCCTTTGATATCACGGTGCTGCCGCGGTTCAATGCGGTGTTTAACAGTTTTACTTTCATTTTCCTGCTTGCCGCGCTGATTGCTATTATCAAAAAGAACGTAAAGCTCCATAAACGGTTTATTCTTGCTGCGTTCTCAACAACATTGCTGTTTCTTGTCACGTATTTGTCGTTCCACTACCTCTCTCCGGAAACGTCCAAATACGGCGGGGAGGGCATTGTTCGCTCCATCTATTTCTTTATTTTGATCACTCACAGTGTTCTTGCAGCCATTATTGTGCCGCTGGCTTTGTTCACTCTCGTCTGGGGCTGGACAAACCAATTGAAGAAACACCGCAAAATTGCTCGCTGGACGATGCCGATTTGGCTGTATGTTAGTTCCACAGGGGTAGTCGTTTACCTGATGATGGCTCCATACTATTAATGTAGTTCATTTTCTGAGGCATATCTCGCCGAACATGTGGGTAATGATTTCGAGGAAGGAGGTACGGCAATGTACAGAGTGGTTTTAATTCGTCATGGACAGAGTATGTGGAATGTAGAGAACCGATTTACAGGCTGGACTGATGTAGACCTGACCAAGGACGGGTACGGTGAAGCCCGCAAAGCTGGCAAAATCTTAAAGGAACAGGGTTTTGATTTTGACTATGCTTATGCTTCGGTACTCAAACGTTCCATTCGAACACTGGACATTGCGCTTGATGAGATGGACCGGATGTGGATTCCGATCACAAAGACATGGAAGCTTAATGAACGTCATTACGGTGCTCTGCAGGGTTTGAATAAGCAGCAGACTGCTGTCAAATACGGAGAAGACCAGGTTATGGAGTGGAGACGTTCTGTTAGCGTATCTCCGCCGCCGCTGGATGAGACGGATGATCGTTATGTGCAGGACGTGGACAAGTATAAGCGTCTTGGCTGTACCATTCCCCGTACCGAGAACTTGATGGATACGTCCAAGCGGGTGCTGGAGTACTGGAACAGCGAGATCAAACCCATGGTGTCAGCTGGAAAAAGGGTACTGATCTCTGCGCACGGGAATACACTTCGTTCACTCGTTATGCATTTGGATGAGATGTCGGAAGCTGATGTCATGGCTCTCAACATTCCCACAGGCATTCCTCTTGTTTACGAGCTGGATGAAAATTTGCATCCCATCGGACACTTCTACCTGACTGCGGATGGTTCGACGTACAAACATGAAGAAATGACCCATGTAGCACCTCCATCGGATTGATCTCAAGTTAAAGATATAATGAAGTGACCTCTGATTTTTAGGGGTCATTTTTTTATGTTAATAATTAGGGAGCTCGCATTCAGGAGAGTTTCCTGCATCATCCCAAGGAGATATGACTGGCGTGACATATCCGTTTCGTTTTCCTCACAAAGGGTAAATTTCAAGCAAGACACGATGTACATCAATCCCTTAAGGAGGAGAAACACATGTCTAAAAAAAGCGGAATTATAATGACGGCTATTGGTGCTGGCGTAACCTATCTGATGAGGAACAAGCAGGCCAGAAATAAACTGTTTTCAACGGTTTCCGGCATGATGAAAGGCTCAAATTCTTCAAATGGAAGCAAAAAAGTACAGCGAGTAGACATCAATTAGACTCACGTTGTGAGTACATTAGCTAGGCCCGGAGCACTTCAAGTTCCGGGCTTTTCTGTGTTTATTCCCATTGCCCCCTCGGATGCGATTTTTACCAGGAAGAATGATACAATGGATACTTGCAGAACGTATGAAAGGGGATGTACACACATGAAGAAAAACCGTCTGGGCTCATCTGAACTGTACGTCGGAGAAATAGGACTGGGCTGTATGTCGCTCGGAACCGAAGTAGAACCGGCCATAAATCTGATTCATGAGGCACTGGATCGCGGCGTCAATCTGCTGGATACAGCTGACCTGTATGATGCAGGACGTAATGAGGAAATCGTGGGAAAAGCAATCCAGGGACGCCGCGAGCAGGTAATCCTGGCAACGAAGGTGGGCAACCGCCGATTGCCAGGGAAAGAGGGCTGGTCATGGGATCCGTCCAAAGCGTATATCAAGCAAGCTGTCCATGACAGCCTCAGACGCCTGCAAACGGATTATATCGACCTGTATCAGCTGCATGGCGGTACATTGGATGATCCAATTGAAGAGACGATTGAAGCCTTCGAGGAGCTGAAGCAGGAAGGACTGATTCGGTATTATGGCATATCGTCCATACGCCCTAATGTAATTCGGGAATATGTAAGGAGATCATCCATAGCCAGTATTATGAATCAATACAGCGTCGTGGATCGCCGGGCTGAGGAGGAAGTGCTGCCTTTGCTTGAACAAAAAGGGATCAGCGTCATTGCCCGCGGACCTGTTGCCAGCGGAGTACTCGCAGATTCCGGTGCTTCCAAGGTAGAGAAGGGTTATCTGGATTATACGCCCGATCAGCTGCTTGCCATTCGTGAAGGCTTGAGCCGCCTCGTTACGGACGAGCGGAGCATGGCGCAAACTGCGATTCGATACGCCTTATCCCATCCGGCGGTAGCTGCCGTCGTCCCTGGAGCAAGCTCCAGAACACAGCTGCTGCACAATATTGAGGCTTCGGCATCTGCACCCCTAACGGATGCGGAAATACAAGAAATAAGGGAACATTATCCGGCCAATCAGTACAAGCAGCACCGTTGACATCCAGTCTGCCTATTGCAATTGTAACTATTAGAGGTACAATAGAGGTCAACCATTAAGAATTGTACAAGGGAGAGAAGACATATGGAAAGAATTCAAAGTGAACAACAATACCGTGATATCATTAATTCAGACGGGCTGACCGTCATCAAATTCGATACAAACTGGTGCCCGGACTGCAAAAACCTCGACCGTTTTATTGGCGCAGTCATCGATCAGCACTCGGACAAAACCTTCTATGCAATGGATGCGGAGGAATTCCAACCGCTTGCTGAGGAAAATGCGGTACGCGGCATTCCAAGTTTGCTCGTGTTCCAAAACGGCAAGAAGATAGCCCACCTGCATAGCAAATGGGCAAAAACGCCTACGCAAATCTCCGAGTACCTGGAGACGCTGGAATCCAAAGTATAAGGATATGAAGAAGGCGACACCGGTTCCGGTTGGAACGCGTGTCGCCTTTTTAAATTGTTTTTTTAACTACATCATCAAAATGAAAAAGAATACAGCTGCCAGCACAAAGCGATAGATCGCAAAGACGGTCAGGCTGAGCTTTTTCAAAATGGACAAGAATGTCTTAATGGCAAGCATGGCTACGATAAATGCAGCGATAAATCCAATCGCAAAGATAGGGAAGTCGCTACCGTTCAGATGATCGATACTCTTGTAGAGGTCGTATCCTGTGGCTCCAATCATGATGGGAACGGACACCAGGAAGGTAAATTCAGCAGCTGCAACGCGGCTTACCCCTGCGAACAATCCACCAGAAATCGTTGAACCGGAACGCGAGAAACCTGGCCACAATGCCAAAATCTGAAAAAGTCCCACGACAAATGCCTGTGTATACGTAATATCGTCCACATCATGTGTTGTGATTCGGTGACTGCGGCGGCTCCAGCGCTCAGCTACAATCATCAAGACCCCACCGATGACCAAACTGTACAATACGGTCTCTGGCCCAAATAGATGTGCTTTGATCCAGTCGCGGAAAACAAGCCCAATGACTACAGCCGGTACCATCGCCAAAAAGATATGCACAAGGTTCAGACGTTGGGAGTAGCTCCTTTTGCCTCCGGTGAAACGGAACATATCAATGAATTTGTTCCAGTAGAGCACAACGACAGCAAGTACAGCACCGAGTTGAACAACCACTTCAAACGTTTTGACTGACTCGTTGTCCTCCGATAATCCCAGCAAGTGGGCGGTCAGAATCATGTGTCCGGTTGAGGACACGGGCAAAAACTCAGTCAAACCTTCGATGATGCCCATAATAATGGATGATAAAATGTCCAATGCTCTTCCTCCTTGAAATGCAGATGCAGAAGGTGGTCTGCTCTGCTTGACTGACAATGCTTGTTCAGCAGAACAAGGCTATCATCTATTATGATCAGAAACGTGTCCAACTTCAACTTATGCATTGAATTGATTGTTTAAAACCATATTGACAAAAACCTAGTTATCCCATAGGATATAGTTAACTGACTGACTGATCAATCGGGAGGGTATTGAAATGTCCAAAGTAAATGATAAGGAACCCGGAGAAGAACGCCGGGATCAGATTATACGTATTGCGATGCAGCGATTTGCGACTCATGGGTATCACCAGACCAAGATATCGGATATCGTTCGTGAAGCTGGTGTAGCTCAAGGGACGTTTTATTGGCATTTCAAGAGTAAGGAAGCCATCGCTGAAGAGATTGTGTTAACAGGCAGAGAGAAACTGCTTGAAGCTATCGGTCAGGGTTATCGCAAGGATGCAGGATCGGTTGAGGATATGGTCAAGGCGTCAGAGCGATTGTTCATCAGCTTGTTCTCTTTTGCCGCAGACAACCGTTACTTTATGGAGCTGCTGCTGAAAGGTATCGTGACCGAAGAATCAGTACGTCGTCTGGTTGAGGAGACACGCGGTGCTGTGGAGTCAGCGTTCCGCCATAACATGGAACGTGCCATTGAACTTGGCATGCTGCCACCTTCGATGGATGTGCCTGTACGGGCTGCTCTATTGGTGAGCATGATCGAAGGCATGATCTCCCGCTGGCTGTTTGGCTCTGCGGAGCTGCATGAGGGCATATCGGCTAAGACAGCTGAATCGCTTGCTGCGGAAGCATCCAGCTTTGAATTTTACGGTTTGCTGGGCACGTAATGATGTGCCTGTACCGAGGGCTTTTTTACATGATTGAGACAGAAGCAGGGAATAATGGATACAACTATTAACCACATGAATGAGAGGAAGTTAACATGATGAATAATGGAACACCAAGTAACGGCAAAAAGATGCGCAAAAGTTGGATGCTGACGGCAATTCTGCTTATGGTTGTACTGGTTGTAAGTGCATGCGGAAGCAAAACAACCGACAATGGCAGCAGTAATGGAGCACAAGCAAGTAATGAACTGGAACAGATCAAGTCAGCGGGCACCATGAAAGTAGGTATGATGGGTACATACCGTCCATACAACTTCCTGAATGACAACAAGGAGATGGATGGTTTTGATGCAGATATCGCACGTGAGGTTGCCAAACGCCTCGGGGTTGAAGTTGAATTTGTCTCCCAAGAGTTCTCTGGCCTGACACCAAGCCTGCAATCGAAAAAGATTGATGCTATTATCAGCCAGATGACGATCACCGATGAACGGAAACAGGCGCTGGATTTCAGTGAAGGCTATATTACCAATCAAGTCAAAATCATTGTGAAAAACGATAACAACGATATTACCAAACTCGAAGATTTCAAAGGAAAAACGATTGGTGTAGGTCTGGGCACAAATGATGAAACTTATCTGCGTAATGAAGTGCTGCCAAAAGTGGGAGACTTCACCATTAAGACGTATGACGATGTCATCACATCACTTAAAGATCTGGATGCAGGACGTATTGATGCAACAATCAACAACCTCTACGCGCTTAAACCCATTATTGATTCCAACGGATTCAAGATTAAGGCTGTAGGTGAACCGATCAAGAGTGACCAAGCCGGTATTGCTGTTCGGAAAAATAATCCGGAACTTGTTGCTGCGCTAAACGAAGCTCTTCAAGGCATGAAGGATGATGGCACGTACAATACCATTTTCAAAAAATGGTTTGGTGAAGAGCCTGCGCAATAATGACCGGCAAGGCGAAGGGAAGTTTGATCCATGGAACTGGTATTTGAGAATATCCCCTTCTTTTTGAAGGGGGCATATTACACGCTTTATGTGACCATAATATCAATGTTTTTTGCATTTTTGATCGGTGTGATTGTAGCTGTTGTCCGACTGAAAGGCCCACTATGGCTTCGGATGATCGCACGGTTTTACGTATCCATCATGCGGGGAACCCCGCTGTTGGTGCAATTATTCGTAATCTATTATGGATTGGTCGATTATGGCGTAACCTTGGGATCGCTCACGGCAGCCTGTCTGGGGCTGAGTTTGAATGCAGGTGCGTTCCTGTCTGAGACATTCAGGGGCGCCATTCAGGCTGTGCCGAAGGGGCAGACAGAAGCGGCTTATGCAACGGGAATGACTCCTTTTCAGACGATGAGACGGATTGTATTCCCTCAGGCAGTACGCATTGCCATTCCACCGATGGGCAACACGTTTATTGGTATGCTGAAGGAAACATCACTGGTGGCAACCATCGGTGTAACAGAGCTGCTGCGTTCAGCACAGTTACTGGTATCCCAATATGCGTTAAATATGCCGTTTTATCTGGCCATCGGTGTGATGTACTGGATTATGAGTATCGGCTTCTCGGCCATTCTGGAACAAGTGGAGCGCCGGTTGGCCCGGGCTTACTGATGGAGGGAGAGAACCGATGATTACAACAACTGGACTGAAGAAACATTTTGGAAATCATGAAGTACTTACGAATATTGACCTGCACGTGAATGAAAAAGATATCGTAGTCCTGCTAGGACCAAGTGGTTCCGGCAAAAGCACGCTGCTTCGCTGTTTGAATGGACTTGAAGAACTGTCCGGCGGAAAGATCGAAGTGAACGGCATTATCGTGGACAGCAATGATCCGCTGCGAGTTCAGCGCTCACGAGTGCTTGAGATCCGCCGTCAGACTGGTATGGTGTTTCAGCAATTCAACCTGTACCCTCACAAAACAGTACTGGGAAATGTGATGGAAGGCCTAGTGACGGTTAAGAAAATCAAGCGCGACGAAGCGGCCGAACGCGGACGTATTCTGCTGGATCGTGTAGGATTGTCGGACAAGGAGGATGCTTTCCCATCCCGCTTGTCAGGTGGACAACAGCAGAGAGTTGCGATCGCTCGTGCACTTGCCATGGAACCGAAAGTGATGCTGTTCGATGAGCCGACTTCAGCCCTTGACCCGGAACTTGTAGGCGAGGTTCTTTCGGTCATGAAGGAGCTGGCACAGGAAGGCATGACGATGCTGGTGGTCACGCATGAATTGAAATTTGCCCGGAATGTGGCCAATAAGATCGTATTTATGGCAGATGGTTCGATCGTGGAAGAAGCCAGTCCACAGGCATTTTTTGAACATCCGGAACAGGAACGAACACGAAGATTTTTGCAGCAAATTACTGAATTCTAAGTCTTCACGGATATGTGCAGATTGTAAACTATTCTAAGAAAGAAGGATAACAACATGAATGTAACAACCGTATGGAAAGGCAAACGCGCGTTTACTTCCGAAGGACCCTCTGGTTATGCTGTAGGCATGGATGCCACGGCTGCTTATGGTGGTGACAGCAAGGGTGCTACACCGATGGAACTGTTGCTTGCAGGTCTTGGAGGATGCATGGGGATCGATATTACGATGATTTTGGATGCCTTCCTGGACAAAATCACCGGAATTGAGATTGAAGCTCAGGGTACACGCAGTGAAGGGATGCCCAAAGGTTTTACATCCATTGACCTGATCTTCAAAGTCGACGGAGATATCCCGGATTATCGTATCTGGAAAGCCATCCAAATGGCTGAAGAAAAATACTGCGCTGTATCGGCTTCGTTGAGCGCGGATATTCATCCTAAACTGATTCTGAATGGGGTAGAGACACCCCGTCCTTAATTGATCAATAGCTTCAGCAAAAGGGTCTTGCGTTCATATCGCCATCTATTCGCGATGCAGCATATCTGCAAGCCCGGCCGCCATGCCCATGGCGGCCTTTTTATTGTTTTTGTAACACGAATACATCAATTGGTCACTGCAATTGAGCGGGAATGTATGCTAATCTAAGGGAATAATTGCCGAGATCACAAACCTGGAAATATAAGAGGTTATACGGGTTGTATGGTATGATAAGTG
Source organism: Paenibacillus sp. FSL K6-2862 (assembly GCF_038005125.1). NCBI lineage: Bacteria > Bacillati > Bacillota > Bacilli > Caryophanales > Paenibacillaceae > Paenibacillus > Paenibacillus sp. FSL K6-2862. Next base: position 5,706,988 of record NZ_JBBOSN010000001.1, on the reverse strand, counting down.
GAAATGCAGGAATTGATTGATCTTGCCATTTATATGTAAGCGCTTATATAGACAACGGAAGGTGCAGATATGTTAAGAAGGTTTATACGTGTATCGAACAATCTCAAATTGAAGCATAAACTGCTGATTTCCTATGTACTTGTCGTCATGATTCCGGTTCTGATCATAGGTCTTGCCGTGACCGGATATTTCCGGCAGCAGGCACTGGATAATGCGATCGGGCAGACAATCAACAACGTGGACAAGATCAAGAGCCAGACAGCCACATTACTGCGTGTGCCGACGGATATTTCCGATATTCTGATGTTCAATAACGAACTGAAGGAGATTGTGAACAAACGCTATTCCAGCGTAATGGAACTCACTTCTGCTTATTTGGCCTATAAGGATTTCCAGGAATACAAGCGACAATACCGTGAGGTGGCAGGCATTCGTTTTTATTCCGATAACCCCACCCTGATCAATAATCTGGAGTTTATCCCGTTGAACGAGCAGACGAAGCAAAGCTATTGGTATCAAAAAGCGCTGTTATCGACGAACACGGGATGGTTCTACATTCCGGACAAGGAAGATAATCCGGTTCACAAACTCAGCCTGGTGCGCAAAGTGCCTTTCCCTGAATATCGCACCGAGGGCGTACTGCTGATTGAAATCAATCAGGATGAGCTCAACGAATTGCTTCGACAGGAACCCTTTGAAACACTGATTGCAGATGAGCAGGGTTATGTTGTGGCTGCCAAAAATACGGATCTGGTGGGCAAAACGCTGGACGAGCTGGATTTTGGCGTCGATTTACAGAATCAGGCCAAGGGAACCCTGGAAGCTGATTTTCAGGGAGAGCCGTCCAATATTGTTATTGATGAGCTGCGCCCTGTGTCGAGTATGAACAGCTTGAAGGTGATCTCTGTCTTCGAGACCAAAGATATCGTCAAGGATGCCAATAAGATCAGTCTGATCGGTATGCTCTTTATCTCCCTTGTCTTAATCATTGCCCTCTTACTTGTATATATTATTTCATTCCTTACTTCGAACAGGCTGCTTCGTCTTAGCAAGCATCTGAACAAGCTGGCCCTTGGGGATCTGAATGTGACGTCCAGAATCGACGGAGACGATGAAATTGGACAATTATCGAGACAATTCAATTACATGGTTAAAAGCATAAACGAACTAATGACTCAGGTCGTTGAAACGACCGAGCAGAACAACCAATTGGAAATCGCGCAGAAAGAGATTAAACTGAAAATGATGGCGAGTCAGATTAATCCTCACTTTTTGTTTAACGCCCTGGAGTCCATTCGCATGAAAGCTCATATCAAAGGGGAGGCCGAGATTGCGAATATCGTCAGACTGCTCGGCAAACTGATGCGCAAGAGCCTTGAAATCGGGAGTGGCAAAACGACCCTCCAGGCCGAGCTCGAGATGGTTAGCTCCTACCTGGAGATACAGAAATTCCGCTACGGGGATCGGCTTGCCTTTCAGATTCATATCGATCCCGGAGCAGAGAAAATATATATTCCGCCTTTGATCGTTCAACCTCTGGTGGAGAACGCCATTGTGCATGGATTGGAGAATAAAGAGGGAACGGTCCATGTCAATGTAGATATTCGTCTGGTCAATGATGTGGTACAGGTTCGCGTCAATGATGATGGTGCCGGTATTACACCGGAGCGTCTTGCAGAGGTTATGCAATTTATCCGCGGACCGGAGGAGCAAGAGAAGAGCCGGATTGGGCTGCGCAATGTGCATCAACGGTTAACGCTGACATACGGTGAACCGTACGGATTACAGATTACGAGTGTGTATGGGGAAGGAACAGAGATTGTTTTTGAATTACCTTCAGGAGGGGAACCGCATGTATAAAGTATTTTTGGTGGATGACGAACCGAGCATACGCGAAGGACTGACAACGATCATAGATTGGGCCGAGTATGGATTTGAGGTGATTGCTACCGCAGCCAGTGGACGGGAGGCCATTACTCGATTTGATGAGCTTAAACCGGATCTGACCATTATCGATATCCGTATGCCGGGCATGACTGGATTGGACGTAATCGAAGAGGTGCGGAAACAACATCCGGGATCACATTTTCTCATTCTGAGTGGGTATGCCGATTTTGATTATGCCAAGAAAGCAATCAGCTTCGGTGTGGATGGGTACTTGCTCAAGCCTGTGGATGAAGAGGAGATCATCGGTGAGCTTCAGCGTATTGCTGCAGTGCTTACACGTGAGCAGGAAGCACTGGCACGTCATGCAGGTGAAGATACGGCATATCGGGAGCATCAGATCGAGGCACTTCTGTTTGATAATCTGGAAGGCGTCGGTCCCATCGAAGAGGATGCCCTAGGGTTGAAGTGGCCGCAATATCAGGTTGTGCTGTTAGAGATGCATACCGCACCTGATGTGCAGCGTGGAGGTGTAGTTAAACGCAAACTGGCAGAGGCTTTTGATCAAAAGGATCGGGGAATCGTCTTCTCTTATCATTCGGGTCTTGCCTTATTGTGCAAGGATCCAATCACATCAGCTTCATCTGCCGAGCATTTATATGATGAGCTGAAGCGGCTCCTCGGTGAATGGAACATTACGATGTACGGGGCAGCAGGCGAACCGGCCCATACCACTTCCGAAATTGTCAGATCCTATAAACAGGCGAACGGACTGCTGGCAGAACGTTTTCTATTTACCGAACAACGCATTATGTTGTGGAATGAAGAGCTTGCTGCTGAAGGAACAGCTGCTTCCATGATCGGCGAAGATGAAAGCGACGAGCCTGAAGAATCGGAACTGGCAGACAAGCTGTATTATGCACTCGACATACGCAGTATGGAATCTGTAATACGGGTGCTGGGTGAGATCGAGGAGCGAATTGTCCCTTACCACCGGACAGAGCAGGCAATCAAAACAGCGTTCTCTCAGGTTTTCTCCATGGCTATCAACAAACTGGCTGCCTCGAACCAGCATATGCAGTCGATTATGCAGGAACATTCTGTCCTGATTAACGAAGTATATCATCAATTAACGGTATCTGATCTGAAGGCAATGGCAGAAGGCCATCTAAGCCGTCTTATTCAACGTATGGGCGGTGGCAGTAAAGATACGGCACTAAAACAAATGATCGATTTTATTCGGCGTAATCCCGGGGAGAATCTCAAGCTGGAGGTTCTAGCTGAGGTGTTTAACTATAACAGCAGTTATCTGGGCAAGCTGTTCAAGAACCACACAGGGGAGTATTTCAACGCATTCCTGGACAAGGTTCGGATGGAAAAAGCGAAAGAACTGCTTGATGAAGGGTTAAAGGTTCATCAGGTCGCTGCAAGAGTAGGGTATGCTAACGTGGATTATTTTCACGGCAAATTCAAGAAATATGTAGGAGAGTCTCCTTCCGCGTACAAACATGCCAGATCCCAATCTAAAGATCAGCCTGAAGAGCCTGACGGCGTATAGTTCAGGTAAAATAGCTTTGCTTTTATATGTTAATTTTCTTTTCTTATGATATAAAACGTTTTCGATACTGCTTCATGTCTTATTTGCATCATGATATAGTCCATCGTCTTCCTTATATAAACAATGGTGACTTCCATTGGTACGTCTTAAACTGGAAGTATCTAATTCCGGACAAGGAGACAATCAGATGAGACCATCGGATATACAAGCTGTTCGCCATACGTTTGACCTGAAGGGGACCTGGAAGTTCTGTCTCGAAACAGACCTTGCCAATGGCGGGAGACCGCCAATTTCTGATGAATCCATATGGGGAACGATTCAGGTTCCAGGTTCCTGGGAAGAGCAGGGGTATGGAAACGAGCCGGATTATCACAGGATGGATACATGGACCAAAATACGTGAATACGAGGGTACTGCCTGGTACTCGACCATAGTAGATCTTCCAGTGTCAGAGCCGGACTGCGAGTATGTATTGAGACTTGAGGGAGTCAGATGGACAACAGATCTCTGGGTAAATGGACATCATGCCGGACAGCGTGACAGTCTGCTTGTGGCGCACGAATGGGACATTACATCCCTAATCCATTCGGAAGGGCAAAACCAGCTGGAATTGCGTGTGGACAATACGATGAAGCTGCCTTTGGCTGGAAGTCATATTCATTCCATCCATACGGCAACAGCGTGGGGCGGAATTACAGGCGGAGCCTATCTGGATCAGCTACCGTCTTCCCGAATCAAGCAATTGCATATCCAGCCTGACGCCGAGAACGGGATCGTAACGATCCGATATGATGTAAGCGCTAGCGAGTCACCCCTATCCAGTACATGTCAACTTCATGTGGATATTAGGCACCCTGATGGAAGCTGGCTTCCGAGGCAGAGCCGCACCATTGCTTCAATGTCTCTTCCGAATGAGGACCAACAATTTGAAGGGAGTTATGGCACGGAGCAGTGGGATCTTGATCTTGGCCAGGAGAAGGACATTGCCCTGTGGTCGGATAGATCTCCGAGGTTATATCAGGTCGTTGTCTCCTTGCAGAATGAGGGACGAGAGCTGGATCGGGTGGAACGGACATTCGGCATGCGTTCGTTCAGAGCGAATGGAAAAAAGCTTGAGTTAAACAGTGTGCCAGTATTTTTGCGCGGATACGTGGATTGTTGCATTTTCCCATTAACGGGTTATCCGGTCTGGGACAAGCAGCATTATGTACAGCAGTTCCGTACGGCAAAGTCTTACGGATTCAATCATGTACGTCTGCATGGCTGGAGTGCACCCCGGCCGTTCTGGGAGGCTGCAGATGAAGAAGGCATGCTTGTCCAGGCGGAACTTCCGCATTGGTCACGGTGGTTTGAGAATCGTGACGTGAAGGCACCGGCAGAGATCAGGCTATTTTTAACCCGGGAATTAAAAGGATTATTACATTCCTTGCACACACATCCTTCCTTTGTCATGTTTTCGTTGGGAAATGAACTGATTGGGCCTAACGGACATCCTGAATTGAATGATTTGGTAGAACTCGCTCGTTCACTTGACCCCACACGGTTATATACGGATAATACGGGCTTTGGTCAGCTGCCGGCTCAAGGCCGAAATGCAGACTTTTATATTCAGTCATTGAACTGGCATCCTCCACTGGAATCCGAGCTGTCTGCCGTACCGGACACCACGCTGGATTACCATGATGTCACCCGGCTTACAAATAATCCGGTCGTTGGGCATGAACATGCACAGTTCACCATGTACGTACGCCCTCAGGAGCGGGAGAAGTACACAGGCGTCCTGCGCCCAAGCTGGTTGGAGTCCATTGAAGAGTCCATTGGACGCAGAGGCCTGGCAGATGATGTGGAAGATTTTCAGCACGCAAGTGGCATACATCTGATGCGGTCCTTAAAGGAAGCAATGGAGCGAGTTCGCCGCACACCAGATGCAGCGGGCATACAGCTGCTTGATATCCGGGACTTTCCTGGACAAGGACATGCGACCACGGGAGTTCTGGACGTGTTTTGGGAGAGCAAGGGAATAGTGGAACCAGCAGCATTCAAGCAGTTTAACGAAAGCATTGTGCTCTTGCTGGGTAGCAGACAGCGGACCTACTATGCTGGTGAACCCATCCATATTGAAGCCAGCATATCTCATTATGGAGAGAAGCCGATTGTAGATGCCTCAATCCATTGGAAGCTAATCCGTAATCATATCATTGAGGATGAGGGTGAATGGGCACATGGAGATATCAGCTGTGGCTCTGTTGTTTCGCTTGGGCGTCTAACCATACAGGCACCTAAGCATGGGGCTGCTGCCTTTGTCATTGAAGCTGAGATCAGATCAGGCCATTCGGAGCTCGTTGCAGACAACGTCTGGCACGGTTGGTCTTTTCCGCATTATCATCCTCACGACCGATCTCATCGGATCTGCAATTGCGTGGGTGAGCTGCAACCATTTTTACTGGATTCCCACCATCGTCAGGTGGACCATCTGGATGGGAAAGACTTGATCAGCCAAAGTCAGATAGACTTGGTAATCATCTCTTCACTTACGCCTAATGTACTTGATTATCTGATGAATGGTGGCCATGTCTGGCTTCAGGCCAAACCGAATGAACTATATGATGCTGTAGACACCAAGTATCTGCCTGTATTCTGGAATTATCTCATGTTTGCAACACAGTCTGGAGCAACAATGGGAATGAATTTGCAGGAAAAGGTACCTTTGCTGGGCCGTTTCCCACATGATCAGGCTTCGGATTGGCATTGGTACCACCTGGTGAATGGTACTCCTGCGATATGCCTTGATTCGCTGCATGGAGTACGTCCCTCTATTGAAGTAATTGATCATTTTCACAGAGCCAAACGATTGGCATATGCTTTTGAGGCCAGAGTGGGGCGGGGGAAACTGCTAGTATCGTCTTTGCCGTTTGCCAATGTTTCCATGATGAAGCGTCCTGAAGCGGCCTTCCTGTTTCAGGAGATGATCGGGTACTTGTTGGGAGATCAATTCGATCCTGTTGCCACGATATCTACGGCTGAATTGCTTGGCATCGTCAAGCTGCAGACCATTCAGTTCACATTATGAATGAGAGGACCTGACCAGGTCCTTTTTCTATTCTCTAAAAATGAAGGTAAACGATTTCTATAAAACGTTTTCGGTATTTAGCATTTTAGATTATATCTACCTTTTTATGGCGTAAATTGTAGATGAAAGGCTTTAAAATACCTGATTTTGAGCAGATAATGTCGAATTCTGTGGGGGGATATCTAATTTTTATATGATTTTCTCTAAAATCCAGATGGTATTTTGAAAACGCTCTATCAGTTATGATGGATCTATAAAACAGAGGAGGGGGAACGGAGATGGAAACGCTAACAAAAAAATCCGCTTCCGCGAAAAGAAGCAGTAACCCCAAGCCGCCAACGAACAAACGGCGGAACGGAATTTGGGATAGCATCAAGCAGCAGAAATATCTCTATCTCATGTCACTGCCATTCGTAGTTTGGGTTTTTGTATTTAACTATCTGCCGCTATGGGGATGGACGATGGCTTTCCAAAATTTCAAACCAGCCAGATCGTTCAGCGACCAAGAATGGGTTGGTTTTAAACACTTTGTAGAGTTGTTTAGCGATGAGCGGTTCTATCTGGTACTTCGAAATACACTTGCAATGAGCTTAATGGGGCTGGTTGTCGGTTTTGTCGTGCCGATTTTCTTTGCAATTCTCTTGAATGAGCTCAAAGGCATGTTCTTCAAACGTGCAGTGCAAACGGTATCATATCTGCCTCACTTTGTATCTTGGGTCGTAGTTGCAGGGATTATTACCAAGATGCTTTCCACCGATGGCGGGATCATCAATGACATTTTGGTAGGTCTGAACATTATCGATCAGCCAATCCAGTTCATGGCGAAGGGGAACCTGTTCTGGTACATTGTAACCGCTTCAGATATGTGGAAGGAAACCGGCTGGAATGCCATCATCTATCTGGCGGCCATTACCGGTATTGATCAGGAGCTTTACGAAGCTTCCCGAGTGGACGGTGCGAACCGCTGGAGACAGATGTGGCACATTACACTGCCAGGTATTCGGACGACAATCTCCGTACTATTCATCATGTCCATCGGACACTTGATCAGTATCGGTTTTGAGAAGCAGTTCTTGCTGCAAAACAGTCTGGTATTAGACTACTCGGAAGTTCTCGATCTCTACGCACTCAATTATGGTTTGAACATGGGACGATTCTCATACGGTACAGCAATAGGTATATTCAACTCCGTTGTCAGTATCATCCTTCTGTTTACAGCGAACGGGTTGTTTAAGAAATTCACCAAAGAAAGCATCATGTAGGGAGGGGGGAACACTATGGCGAACAAATCATTCAATGCTACACGGGGCGATAAACTGTTCGATATATTCAATATCATTGCTATGGCGCTGGTACTGATCGTGACGCTGTATCCATTCCTGAACGTGCTTGCGATCTCCTTGAATAACTCAACAGATACGGTACGTGGCGGAATTTACTTGTGGCCGCGGGAATTTACACTGGAAAACTACAAAACGATCTTCCAATATGACGGGCTGCTGCAAGGTCTGCAGGTTTCCATTATGCGTACGATTGTAGGTACACTGCTCGGTCTGATCAGTTCCTCGATGATTGCCTTTACACTGGCTCGTCCGGACTTCAAATTGAGAAAATTCGTATCAACTGCACTTGCACTTACGATGTATTTCTCCGGGGGTCTGATTCCGGTCTACATCCTGATGCGTGACCTGAACCTGATCGGTACGTTCTGGGTGTATGTATTGCCAGGTATGATTAGTGCGTTCAACGTATTCGTTATTCGTTCCTTTATTGACGGACTGCCGTATGCGCTTCAAGAATCGGCGAAACTGGACGGTGCCAATGACTTTAAGATTTATTACAAAATCATCCTGCCACTCTGTAAACCGGTTCTTGCAACGATTGCATTGTTCCTGGCAGTAGGCCAATGGAACGCATGGTTTGATACGTATCTGTACAACGGTTCCAAGGCACATCTCACAACGCTCCAGTATGAGTTGATGAAAGTACTGCAAAGTACACAGCAAGGTTCTGGTGCTGGACGGAATGCCAATGACATGGCACAGCAGATGACGCAGATTTCACCAGAGTCCATCAAGATGGCCATTACGATCGTTGTTACCGTTCCAATCCTGGTTGTATATCCATTCCTGCAAAAGTACTTTGTAGGCGGTATGACACTGGGTGCAGTAAAAGCATAATAATTAATATTATAGAGCTGCCAAAAAGAGCAGCCGTAAACTAAAAAAAGCATCAGATGCCCGAGGCGTGACCCATTGGTTTGCGCCTCACCGTATAGGGCTGCGGAGCGGCATTCATGAAGCTATAGACAGGGACAAAAAAGTCCCGGATAAGACAGACATATGAAACAGGGAGGATTACCATTATGGCAAGTTTTAAAATGAAAGGGGCACTGGCTCCTGTACTTGCGATGTCTTTGCTCGCAGGTTGTGGCGGTGGAGGAACTGGCGGCGAAACGTCGTTTAAAGACACAAGTGGTGAAACGACTCCGCTCACATTCAGCTTTTTTAGCGTCGATCCCAGTCCAAACTGGAATGGCATGAAGGATGAGGTTGGCCAGGTTATCACGGAGAAAACAGGAGTAACACTTAACGGTGAATTTGCCGTCAGCGGTGGTCAGGACAAAATATCCTTAATGGCAGCGAGCGGGGATTATCCCGATATCGTGTCACCCAAAGGAGAACTTAGCAAGCTGGTGGATGCAGGAGCAATGTTGGATCTGACAGATCTGATTGACCAGTATGCTCCCAATCTGAAGAAGCTGTATGGTAATTACATGGACCGGTTGAAATACAGTAATGAGGATCAGGCCATTTATGTGCTGCCAACGTATTACGCGGTAGACCAAAAGTACTTTGATGCAGGCGGCGGATTCGGTATTCAGCACCGTGTATTGAAAGAGCTTGGCTACCCTGAGGTGCGCACACTTGAGGATTTCGAAAATGTGCTGAAGGCATACAAAGAGAAACATCCGACGATTGATGGACAACCAACGATCCCTTTATCACTTGATGCGGATGACTGGAGAATCATGATCACGGTAACGAATCCGGCTTTCCTCGCAACAGGTGCACCGGATGACGGTGAATATTACATCAATCCGGAAACGTACGAAGCAATGCTTCACTACAAACGTCCAGAGGAAAAAGAGTACTTCCGTTGGTTGAACAAAATGTACAACGAGGGATTGCTTGATCAGGACAGCTTCGTACAAAAAACGGATCAGTATAAATCCAAAATCGCAAGTGGACGTGTACTTGGTGTAATTGACCAGGATTGGGGCTACTCCGATGCTGAAAACGCATTGAAAGCAGCAGGCAAGCCTGAAGCAACATATTCACACTTCCCGGTGACCCTGTCTGAGGACATCAAGGACCATTCCTATCAGGACACGGGATTCGTATCCGGCTGGGGTGTAGGTATTACAACGACGAATCCGGATCCGGTTCGTACGATTAAATTCTTCGATTACCTGGCTTCTGAAGAAGGTCAAGTGCTGATGAACTGGGGAATTGAAGGCCAGCACTACGAAGTGAAGGATGGCAAGCGTGTCATTCCTGCCGATGTTCTGGACCAAAAGACAAACAATGCTGCCGTATTCCAAAAAGAGACAGGGATTGGTCTCTACACGAATATGTCCGGTCACTACGGAGACGGGGTTAAAGATTCGACGGATAACTATTACACCACGAATTTCCCTGAACAGATCGTAGCAGCTTATTCCGAACCAGAGAAAGAAACACTGCAAGCATATGGTGTTACAACCTGGAAGGACTTGTACCCAAATGAAGATGAGTTCGCGGTTAAGCCATGGGGAGCGGCTTACAATTTGCCAACGCCAGGTGACTCCGATTACAACGTTATCTTCCAAAAAACGCAGGATATTATCCGTAAACGAATCCCGGAGGCTATTCTCAGTTCCCCGGATCAGTTTGACGGCATCTACGATGCGATGATTGCAGAAGTGAACAAGGCCGGAGCAGAAAAAATGGAGCAACAATACACCGAGCTTGTCCAAAATCGCGTTAAATTGTGGAATGGTGAAGCTCAATAATTGCTTATCGTTTATCATTCATTTTTTTGAAGAGAGGAACCCAGAAACCTGGGTTCTTCTTTTTGTGCTAAAACGTTTTCCGAAAAACGTTTTCAAATTTGTGAATTCACTATTGACAAGGACTTAGAGAGCGATTATTATTCAATTATGAAAGCACTTACATCACTGGTATGACAGACATTAACGGCTTTCCCTTCAAGTCTGAAATAAAGGAATATATCAGGTTTATTAATTTTAAAAAGGTAATTATCAACTCATTTAGTAAGCGCTTTTAAAGTAATAAAAACTAAAGTTTTACATCAAGATCATTCACTTTCCGGTATGTGCAGGCCAGCCTGTTATACAATAGAAAGCTTCATTTTATCCATAAGGGGGATTACACATGAAGGGCAAAACACCAAAAACATTCGCAATGCTCCTACTCGCAAGTGCTCTTGCCATTACGGCAGGCTGTGGAGGAGGTACTACTGCTTCAGAAACACCAGAGGATACAGGGGATACAACCAGTCCAATCACGTTTACATTCTTTGGTGCAGATGCAAGTCCAAACTGGAACAATATGAAGGATGCAGTCGGCCAAGAGATTACCAAACGAACAGGTGTTACGATTGAGGCAGAGTACGATGTGAATAATGGCGGGGATCAGAAAATACCTTTGATGGCTGCCAGCGGTGATTACCCAGATATTATCTTTCCTAAAGGGAACTTATCGAAGCTTGTTGACGCAGGTGCTATGCTCGACCTTACCGATCTGATCGAAGAACATGCACCAAACCTGAAAAAAATCTATGGCGATCAGATGAATCGTTTGAAATACAGTCTCGAAGATCAAGCCATTTATGCAATTCCGACGAACATGGGCGTAGATAACGTTTCATTTGATGCTGGTGGCGGATTTGAGATTCAACAAAAGGTATTGAAAGAGCTTGGATATCCAGAAGTAAAAACGCTTGAGGATTACGAAAACGTATTAAGAACCTACTATGAGAAACATCCAACGATTGACGGTCAGCCAACCATTCCGCTCACATTGAATGCGGATGACTGGAAGATCATGATTACGGTAACGAACCCGGCATTCCAGGCAACGGGTGCACCGGATGACGGTGAATATTATATCAACCCGGAAACGTATGAAGCGATGCTGCACTACAAACGTCCGGAAGAAAAAGAATATTTCCGTTGGTTGAACAAAATGTATAATGAAGGACTGCTCGACAAAGATACCTTTGTTCAAAAAGACGACCAATACAAATCCAAAATTGCCAGCGGCCGCGTACTCGGTTTGATTGACCAGGACTGGAACTATGGTGAAGCTGAAAATGCCCTCAAAGCAGCGGGCAAAGATGACAGCACGTATGCTCACTTCTCTGTATCCCTGAACGAGGATATCGTGGACCACACATTCCAGCCAACTGGATTCGACGGATACGGAATCGGGATTTCAACAACGGCCAAAGATCCGGTACGAATCATCAAATTCATGGATTGGCTTGCTTCAGATGAAGGTCAAGTGCTGAGAAACTGGGGAATCGAAGGTCAACACTATAATGTTGAAAACGGCAAACGTGTCATTCCTGACGAAGTTCAGGATCGCAAAGTTAACGACAATTCAGCATTTACCAAAGAAACTGGTATTGGTCTGTACAACATCTTCAGCGCGAGGTATGGCGACGGGGTAAAAGATTCTACGGACAATTACTACACAACCAACTTCCCTGAACAGATCCAAGCGGGTTATACTCCAGCTGAGAAGGAAACGCTGAAAGCATATGGTATTACAACATGGAAGGATTTCTTCCCATCCGAAGATGAACTGAAGCTGAAAGACTGGGGCGCTGCGTACAATATGCCGGTTCCATCGGATACAGACTACAACGTAACATTCCAGAAAACACAGGATATCATCCGCAAACGGATCCCTGAAGCTATTCTGGCGAAGCCTGAAAACTTCGATCAAGTCTACGACGGCCTCCTGGCTGAACTTGACAAAGCAGGGGCAGTAGAGATGGAGAAACAGTACACCGTATGGGTGAAGGAACGTGTAGCCCTGTGGACTGGTAAAGATGTGAAATAACTGAAAATTTCAGAAAATCGGAATATTATTTAAAGCTTTTATTCTATAGAAAGAGGCCTTGAAAAAAGGCCTTTTTTTGTTGTTGACGGGACGGGTAGGATAGCATATAATCATTGATGTAAGCACTTTCAGTAAGCGTTTTAAAGTAAGCTTCGAAAACGTTTTACGATTGTTAGAAGCATTAAAATGAATTGGCCATACAATATATTTTAGGCTTACAAAAAGTATGGATTGTTCTTATGGTAAGCGCATACAGAAATGCGCTCCAAAAGTGGTATTCGCAGGCTTAGCCTGTTATACAGATAAAACCTTCATAATAATAGGGGGAACTAGACAATGAGAGGCAAAATGAAAGGCAATACACCTAAGACTTTTGCAATGTTGATGCTCGCAAGTGCGCTGTTGGTTACTGCTGGTTGCGGAAATTCGGGAAGCAAAAGTGCTTCTGAAGATTCAAACGGTACCGATCCGGTTACATTTACGTTTTTTGGTGCTGATGCAAGTCCAACTTGGAACAAGATGCAAGATGCAGTTGGTAAGGAAATTACCAAGCAAACTGGCGTTACAATTGAAGCAGAATACGATGTAAACAATGGTGGCGATCAAAAAATTGGTCTCATGGCTGCCAGTGGTGATTATCCTGATATCATTTTCCCAAAAGGTAACTTGTCTAAGCTTGTAGATGCTGGCGCGATGATTGACCTCACGGATCTGATTGAGGAGCATGCACCAAACCTGAAGAAAATCTATGGCGATCAGATGAATCGTTTGAAATACAGCACGGAAGATCCATCCATCTACACAATTCCAACTAATATGGGTGTAGATAATATGACATTTGACGCAACAGGCGGTTTTGAAATTCAGCAAAAAGTGTTGAAGGAGCTAGGCTACCCTGAGGTGAAAACACTTGAGGATTACGAGAATGTACTCAAAGCCTACTATGAGAAACATCCAACGATTGACGGCCAGCCAACCATTCCTCTGACATTGAATGCGGATGACTGGAAGATCATGATTACCGTAACCAACCCGGCGTTCCAGGCAACAGGTGCACCGGATGACGGTGAATATTATATCAACCCGGAAACGTATGAAGCGATGCTGCACTACAAACGTCCGGAAGAAAAAGAATATTTCCGTTGGTTGAACAAAATGTATAATGAAGGACTGCTCGACAAAGATACCTTTGTTCAAAAAGACGACCAATACAAATCCAAAATTGCCAGCGGCCGTGTACTCGGCTTGATTGACCAGGAATGGAACTATCAAGAAGCTGAAAATGCACTGAAAGGTGCAGGCAAGGATGATAGCACATACGCTCACTTCTCTGTATCCCTGAACGAGGATATCGTGGACCACACATTCCAGCCAACTGGATTCGACGGTTACGGAATTGGAATCACCACTGCAGCGGAAGACCCAGTTCGTATCATTAAATTTATGGACTGGCTCGCTTCTGACGAAGGTCAAGTGCTGAGAAACTGGGGAATTGAAGGTCAACACTATAATGTAGAGAATGGTAAACGTGTTATCCCTGACGAAGTTCAGGATCGTAAAACCAACGACAACTCTGCATTCAGTAAAGAAACAGGTATTGGTCTCTACAATATCTTCAGTGCAAGATATGGTGATGGTGTGAAGGATTCTACAGATAACTATTACACAACCAACTTCCCTGAGCAGATTGTGGCTGGTTATACAGCGGCTGAGAAAGAAACGCTCAAAGCCTATGGCATTACTACATGGAAAGAGTTCTACCCATCCGAAGAGGAACTTCCTCTCAAAGAATGGGGAGCGGCATACAACATGCCTGTACCTTCAGGTACAGACTATGACGTAACGTTCAGAAAAACTCAGGATATCGTACGTAAAAGGATTCCAGAAGCAGTTCTGACGACGCCAGCGAATTTCGATAAAGTGTATGATGACATGCTCGCTGAGCTGGATAAAGCAGGTGCAGTGGAAATGGAGAAACAATATACGGTTTGGGTTAAAGACCGTGTATCCCTCTGGACTGGCAAAGATGTAAAATAATCAAGCATGGATGGAGGTTCATCCATAGTATAGAAGAGGCCCTGAACAAGGGTCTCTTCTTGTTTGTCTTGTGATGTTTTACGTTGACGAAGAATGTTAAATCCAATATACTTTTCTTACTGAAAGCACTTTCACCTTAGTGTTATTAGAGAACTATATTAAGGTGCAAGAAGATCCAATGAATACATGACAATTGCATCTGTTTTTGATGTATTCGAAAACGTTTTAGTTATTCCAGTAAAATAATAGATGATCAATGAAGAGGAGTTATTTTATGTCCCCATTTAATGAGGAAGCAAAGATCAATCGTCTATGGTACCGCCAGCCCGCTACTCGATGGGAAGAGGCGCTGCCTATTGGGAACGGTCGTCTCGGCGGTATGGTGTACGGTGGTGCAGCAGAAGAGCGTATTCAGCTTAACGAAGACACCCTGTGGTCAGGTTTCCCACGCGATACCATTCAGTACAGCAGCCAGAGGTACTTGAAGCGCACCCGTGAACTAATCATGGCGGGACAATATAGTGAAGCTGAAGAGCTGCTCAACCGTGAAATGTTGGGCCGTGATGTGGAAGCTTACCAGCCGATGGGACACTTCATCCTGCAGCAGGAAGGACTTCTTGCACTGAATTATGAAGAGTTTGAACGTGAACTTGATCTGGAATCCGGTATAGCGAAGACAAGCTATGTCTATGAAGGCGTTCGTTATATTCGCGAAGTCTACACCAGCACACCGGATGATCTGATGATATGTACGCTAACGGCTGACAGGGACGGGGCAGTTAACATCACTGCTCATTTGGATAGCCCGCATCCGTATACAACCCAACTTTCCGAAGATGGCGTGACTATGTTCAGCCGTTGTCCGAGCCATGTGGAGTCGAACTACTTCCGAGACCATCCCGAATCGGTCATCTATGAAGAAGACCGGGGGACCCCATATGCTGTTCGTTTTGCCGTGACGGTGACCGGAAATGAGGCGAAGATATCGACAGAGGATGGCAAGCTTCATGTTCAGGGAGCCAAACAGGTTGTATTTTACTTGGCTGTAGCTACTGCTTTTGAGAGCTATGAGATTGTTCCCGTAAAGGATGGACCATTGCTTGAGCAAGAGTGCAGAGATGTCATCACCAAAGCCATGACATTAGGGCATGAAAGTTTGCGTATTCGGCATGAGGCTGATCACCAGTCTTTATTCTCTCGGGTCCGTCTTGATCTCGGATCTACTTCTAACGCAGAGCTGCCTACCGATGAGCGGCTGCAATCCTACCAGAGTGGGGTTCAAGATCCCGGGCTCGAAGCTCTTTATTTTCAATATGGCAGATATCTATTAATGGCCAGCTCGCGCCCAGGCACACAACCAGCCAATCTGCAGGGCATATGGAATCATCAGGTTGAGCCGCCGTGGCACAGTGATTATACGATCAATATCAATACGGAAATGAATTATTGGCCAGCTGAGGTGTGTAATCTGAGCGAATGCCATGAACCACTATTCGATCTGTTGGAGGACCTCAGTCAGACTGGGCGTAGAACCGCTCGCATATTGTACGGTGCTCGTGGATGGACAACCCATCACAACGTGGATATTTGGAGAACGACTACACCTACGGGCGGTGATGCCAGTTGGGCATTTTGGCCGATGGGTGGTGTCTGGCTGACTTCGCATCTGTGGGAACATTACCTCTTTACCGGAGATCAGCGTTTTCTCGAGGAGCGTGCATATCCGGTCATGAAGGAGGCAGCACTTTTCTGTCTGGATTGGCTGATTGAAGGACCGGATGGATATTTGGTTACTGCTCCTTCAACCTCACCGGAGAACAAGTTCCTGACAGGTGAAGGAGAAGCACGCAGCATTTCGATGGCGTCGACAATGGATATGACACTGATTCGTGAATTGTTCACCAGATGTATTGAGGCAGCGGGGACTCTTGAGGTCGATCAGGCACTGGTTGCGGAATGGGAAGACAGCCTGAGCAGATTATATCCGTTCCGGATTGGCAGTGAAGGTCAATTGCAGGAATGGTTCAAGGATTTCGCCGAATCGGAGCCAGGACATCGCCATGTTTCCCATCTGTATGGCCTGTATCCGGGGGAACAGATCAATCGAATGGATACTCCGGAGCTTGTAGAAGCTTCACGTGTATCGCTTGAACGGCGCATATCGCAAGGGGGCGGGCATACCGGTTGGAGCTGTGCATGGTTAATCAATCTGTATGCGCGTCTGCTTGACGGTGGCCAGGCGCATCAGTTTGTACGTACACTGCTTGCCCGGTCCACCCACCCTAATCTATTCGATGATCATCCTCCGTTCCAGATTGATGGCAACTTCGGGGGCACGGCCGGCATTGCAGAGATGCTGCTGCAGAGCCATCTGAATGAACTGCATTTACTGCCGGCTCTGCCAGATGAATGGACACAAGGCAGCGTAACTGGTTTACGTGCACGGGGAGGCTATACCCTATCCATGGAGTGGAAGGACAGCCAATTGGTATCTGCCGTAATCAAGGCTGAGCGGGATGGTTCGGTGACCATTCGAAGTGCACACGCGCTGCGAGGTGAAAGTGGGGAGCAGCATCAGGCTGAACTGACACCACAAGGGGATTATGTAATTACTTTATCCATGACCGCAGGACAGACAGTCCGCGTATCATAAGGAGACGGGGGAGAAAGCAATGACAATTTTTCAATTTCCGCAGGATTTTCGCTGGGGTACAGCAACAGCTTCCTATCAAATAGAAGGAGCAGCACAGGAAGGTGGACGCGGTGTATCCATTTGGGACACGTTTGCACGGACACCAGGCAAAGTTTTTAACGGGGATAATGGGGATGTAGCTTGTGATAGCTACCACCGTTATGAGGAAGATATTGAGCTGATGAAGAAGCTGGGTATCAACACCTACCGATTCTCCATTGCCTGGCCACGCATTATCCCGGACGGGGATGGCGAGATCAATCGTGAAGGCCTGGACTTTTACCACCGATTCGTGGACAAGCTGCTTGAGGCAGGTATTGAACCTTTTTGCACGCTCTATCACTGGGATTTGCCTCAAGTGTTGGAGGATGACGGAGGTTGGGGAAATCGGAGAACCGTCGATGCCTTTGTTAAATATGCAGAGGTTATCTTCAAGGAATTCACGGGTAAAATCAAGTTCTGGCTGACGTTTAACGAACCATGGTGTATTGCGTTCCTGTCCAACCTGCTGGGAATCCATGCACCGGGTAACAGAGACCTTCAGACCTCCCTTAATGTGGCTCATGGACTGCTTGTCGCTCATGGTAAAGCGGTACAGTCCTTCCGGCGCCTTGGCACAACGGGACAAATTGGTATTGCACCTAACGTGTGCTGGGCTGAGCCATACAGCAAGTCACCGGAAGATCAGGCGGCATGAACCCGCTCTATCGCACTCAACACAGACTGGTTCCTGGACCCGATCTATAAAGGTTCCTACCCGCAATTCATGGTGGATTGGTTTGCCCAAGCGGGTGCCACAGTGCCAATCCAGGAAGGTGATATGGAGATTATCTCGCAACCGATTGATTTGCTGGGGATCAACTATTATACGATGGGCATTAATCGTTTCAATCCGGAGGCAGGGGTACTGCAGTCTGAAGAAGTGGATATGGGCCTGACGAAGACCGACATTGGCTGGCCGATTGAATCCCGTGGGCTGTATGAGTTCATGCATTATTTGCAAAAGTATGGCAACGTCGATGTCTACATCACCGAGAATGGTGCTTGTATCAATGATGATCTGGAGAATGGGAAAATTAATGATGATCGCCGGATTTCCTATTACGAACAGCATCTAGCCCAAATTCACCGTATCATTAACGATGGCATTAACCTGAAGGGATACATGGCTTGGTCTCTGATGGATAACTTTGAATGGGCGGAAGGGTACCGGATGCGTTTCGGTCTTGTTCATGTGGACTATCGTTCACTGGTAAGAACGCCGAAGGAAAGCTTTTACTGGTACCAGAATGTCATTAAAAACAACTGGCTGGAGACGCGTAATTAGTTGGAGCTATCCATGCATAATATAGATTCGAAACAAGACGGTGGGTTCGGTTTATCCGAACCGCCGTTTTTTTTGTGACGATTTTCAGGGAAAGGAGACATGTTCATAAAGCGTTCAAAAGGTTAAATCCTATTGCTGTTATGAAGAGGGCGTTTTTGGGTTATACATAACAAGAGGATAAATCAAGTGTTTGTCAACAGTCCAAATCAAAATAAAGTGTCCAAATTTCGAAATAAATTTGAACATTTGTTGACTAAAAATCATACTGATGTGGTATATTGGTAAAAGGAAAGCACTTACAAAAAGGGAAAAGGAAGTGTTTACTATGGCATCGAAGACAGCAATGGTAAGCCAATTGGAGCGTAAAGATAAGAATATGCGGCGCGCAGTGTTGACGATGACAGTTCTGGCCTGGATCGCCCTCATTACTGGGGTGGTCATGTGTTTGATTAACCTGAATGATTTTAATGACCGTAATCTTGGCTTGATGGTCGGCATCGGTTTTCTGGTAGGTAGTGTGTTTATTTATGTAATCGCCAAATCAATTGGTCTTGTTCATACACGCCGGGAAGATGAAGGAGCGGATTAATTATAATCTGGCGATCTTTCGTTCATAATAAGACTGGATAAGTACCCGGAATCCAGTCAATAAAGCCCTTTGCGGATTCGTTGAGACTGTTCAACGGGACTGCAAAGGGTTTTATTTTGTGACTCGAAGTGTAATGATTACAATGGAAAAATATCAAGTGTGCAAGTGATTTGTGAGAAAAAATTCACACATTTAAGGTGTAAAATCGACAAATTTGTTAACAAGACCAAAAAAGTTGCTCATTTCTGATATCTTTAGAAGGAAGAGAGTAGTATACTGATTTTTCAGTATGAGCGAATTTAAGGAGAGGGGATCAAGATGAACAAGAAACCTAGGTCGCTTACCCGGATTATCATTCCGGTTGTCCTGACGTTGGTTACAATTGCATTGATTGTCTGGCCAATGCTGGCAGGCGGGCAGTACGTTGTTCTGGATCCGAAGGGACCTATTGGCGCTTCGCAGAGAGATTTGATTGTCATTTCGACAATTCTTTGTGCGATCGTTATCGTACCTGTGTTGATTTTGTCTGCTGTAATCGTTTGGCGTTACCGCGACAAGCCGGACAATAAAGCTGCTTATGAGCCTAACTGGGCGCATAGTACCAAAGCTGAGGCTATCTGGTGGACGGTTCCAATTGTTATCATTGGATTGCTTGCGATCGTAACTGTTCGCTACACCTATGATTTGGAGCCTTCGAAGCCACTGGCTTCTGAGAAAGAACCCATTACCATTCAAGTATCTTCACTGGACTGGAAATGGTTGTTTATGTATCCTGAGCAAGGCATTGCAACGGTCAATACGTTGAATATTCCGGCAGACCGGCCCGTGAAATTTGAGCTCACCGCGGATTCACCGATGAACTCGTTCTGGATTCCGCAGCTTGGTGGACAAATTTATACGATGTCGGGTATGGCGATGACCTTGTATTTGCAAGCAGATCACGAAGGAACTTACTTCGGTTCTGGCGCCAACTTTACTGGCGAACATTTCGCCCAAATGCGATTCGACGTCAACGCAACATCGGATGAAGAATTCGATCAATGGGTGGCTGAAGTAAAACAACAATCCCAACCGCTGACGCAAGAGACGTATAACACACTGGCGGAACCGGGAACTAGCAATGTTGCTTATTATTCTTCCTTCCCTGAAGGATTGTTCCAAGACATCGTGACCAAGTATGTCATTGAAGGTTCAGGCGCTCATAACCATGGAACTTCGGAAGAAGCTTCAGGCGCCCAAGAAAATACGTCCACGAAAGTGGACAAGAGTGCTAACTAAAGATTCGAAAGGAGGCCCCCAATGTTAGAGAGACTTAAGGAGTTTGCATCGGAGTTTTTCGTTACCGGTGACCCGCTGATTTATGGTGCGGACGTGGCCATCGGTATTACGATGATTACCATCGTAGCGGTGCTGACTTATTTCAAAAAATGGGGCTGGCTCTGGCGTAACTGGTTAACAACCGTCGATCATAAAAAGATCGGTATTATGTATATCATTGCTTCCATCATCATGTTGTTCCGTGGTGGTGTCGATGCGCTGATGATGCGTCTTCAGCTAGCTATGCCTAACATGGATTTCTTGCATCCAGAACATTATAACCAAGTCTTTACGACTCATGGTACCATCATGATCTTGTTCATGGCGATGCCATTTATGTTCGGTTTGTTTAACGTAATTGTGCCTCTACAAATAGGGGCAAGGGACGTCGCATTTCCGTTCCTGAATGCTTTAAGCTTCTGGTTATTCTTCCTGGGAGCAATGCTGTTCAACCTATCCTTCGTTATCGGTGGATCACCTGATGCAGGATGGCTGAGTTATCCGCCTCTATCGGAGCTGTCACACAGTCCGGGGGTAGGACAGAACTTCTATATATGGGGTATACAGATCTCGGGTATCGGTTCCCTGGCTACCGGTATCAACTTCCTGGTTACCATCATTAAAATGCGTGCGCCAGGCATGAAATGGATGAAAATGCCGATGTTTACATGGTCGGTATTCTCCACTTGTATCATCATCTTGTTTGCATTCCCAATCCTGACTGTGACACTTGCATTGCTCTTCCTGGATCGGTTCGGCGGGGCGCATTTCTTCACGCTTGATATGGGCGGTAACCCAATGATGTATATCAACTTGATCTGGATGTGGGGCCACCCTGAGGTATACATTGTCGTCTTGCCGGCATTCGGTGTATTCTCCGAGATTGTAAGTACGTTCTCGAAGAAAAAACTGTTTGGTTACAAATCAATGGTATTTGCGATGTTGATCATTAGCTTCCTGTCCTTCTTCACATGGGCGCATCACTTCTTCACGATGGGTTCGGGAGCTGACGTTAATGCATTCTTCGCTGTTACAACGATGTTGATTGCGATTCCGACAGGGGTTAAAATCTTCAACTGGCTGTTCACGATGTATCGCGGACGGATCCGCATGGCCACCCCGATGTTATGGACAATCGCATTTATTCCATGCTTTATCGTCGGTGGTATGACGGGGGTTCTGCTTTCCGTAGCACCAGCTGACTTCCAGTTCCACAACAGTTACTTCCTGATTGCCCACTTCCACCAAGTATTGATCGGTGGTGTAGTATTCGGATACTTCGCAGGTCTGTACTACTGGTGGCCAAAAATGTTCGGTTTCCAACTTGAAGAGAAACTGGGCAAATGGGCGTTCTGGACTTGGAATATTGGTTTCTATGTCTGCTTCATGCCGCAGTACGCTGTAGGTTTGATGGGTATGACACGTCGTCTGAGCACCTACGGCTGGGATACCGGCTGGTGGGAACTGAACTTCGTATCCACAATCGGGGCATTCCTGATGGGTGTAGGTTTCTTGTTCCAGGTTGCACAAATTGCAGACGGTATTCGCAAATACAAAACACTCAAAGCATCCGGCGATCCATGGGATGGTCGTACACTCGAGTGGTCGATTCCTTCACCAGCTCCTGAGTACAACTTTGCCATTACACCGCGCGGTGATGATATTGATGAGTGGTGGGAAGAGAAAGAACGTCGTGCCAAAGGCATCTACCCACCAGAGCAGCCGCTCGAACCGATTCATATGCCTAAGAACTCCGCAATTCCGTTTATCATGTCTGTCTTCTGGTTCATCGCCGGCTTCGGCTTTGTATTCGGATGGCTGTGGATGGCGATTCTCGGACTCGCTGGCGTAGGGATCTGTATGATCGCTCGTTCATTCTCATACGATACGGATTATTACATTCCGGTCGACGAAATTAAGCGTACCGAAGCGTCGTTAAGGGGGTCGGTATAATGGCTCAAGCAGCCGCTAAGCATGGTCACGATCACGGTCACGACCATGGTCACCATGATCCACAAGAATTGAAATTGCTCGGTTTCTGGTTCTTCCTGATATCCGACGTTATCCTGTTCTCCGTATTGTTCGCAACCTTTATTGTGTTGCGTGACAATACGGCGGGCGGACCAATATTGTCTGAGCTGATCAAAATGCCTGGCGTTATCGCCGAGACATTTATCTTGCTCACAAGTTCATTTACGAGCGGACTTGCCGTTCTTGCGATGAACCAAGGTAAAGTGAAGCAACTGATTAGCTGGCTGGCAGTTACAGCTGTTCTCGGTGCAGCCTTTATCGCACTTGAAGTAACCGAGTTTGTTGAGATGATTCACGAAGGATTCAGCTACACGACGAGTGCTGCTTCCGGCGCATTCTTCACCCTCGTGGGAACTCACGGACTTCACGTATCGTTAGGTTTGATCTGGATGATCGGATTGATGTTCCAATTGAAAAAACGTGGTATTACCGATGTGACTCGCGGTAAAATCAACGTAATCAGCTTGTACTGGCACTTCTTGGACGTCGTCTGGATCTTCCTCCTGTCGATCGTTTATCTGATGGGGGTGATGTAGATGGCAGAGCATAACTCACATGATTCCCATGCTCACGAACAGCATGGCTCCATGAAGTCCTATGTCATCGGCTTCATTCTGTCCATCGTCCTCACAATCATCCCATTGGTGGTTGTACTGAATGATATGATGGGCAGAACAGGAACAATGGTTGTTATTCTCGTAACGGCCGCACTACAGTTTGTGGTTCAACTCTTCTTCTTCATGCATATTCGTGAAACAGGAAAACCACGCTGGAATGTCATGGCTTTGATTTTCGGCCTGCTGATCATGTTGACCATCGTTCTTGGTTCAATCTGGATCATGCTGAACAATGCCGTTGCACATTAAGTTTTGAATAAAGAGGATCTCCCGGTCTGCACTGCAGACGGTGGAGATCCTTTTTTTTGTTTTCACTTAAGTGGAAAGCCAAAGTATAGCTTAATTAAAATCAGTTTATTTTCAAAAAAAGGTACACAAATGGTACATAATGAACTAAAATGAACTTATATGAACTTTATAATCAAATCATCTCAAACATCACTCAATTGACGAAGGGAATGGATTAATGATGGAAAATCGTTATGCTGCACACCCCAATGAAGTGAAAAATTATGATACGTCTCGCCTGCGTGAAGAATTTCTAATGGAGCAATTGTTCGCAACAGACGAGCTGGTTACTGTATATTCTCATGTGGACCGTTATATTGTAGGAACTGCGGTACCTCAGAGCAAGGACATTGCGCTTGAAGTGAACCTGAAGGACATTGGAACGGACTTTTTTCTGGAGCGTCGTGAAATCGGTATCATCAATGTCGGAGGACATGGAACGGTCACTGCAGATGGACAGGGTTACGAGATTGGTGCCAAAGAATGCCTTTATATCGGAAAAGGTGTAAAAGAAGTCGTATTTAAAAGTAATGGCAATGAGCAGCCGGCTCAGTTCTACTTTGTATCCACACCGGCACATCACGCTTATCCTACGCAAAAGGCTACCCAGGAACAAGCTCAGCCGAATCATCTGGGCAGCATTGAAAGTTCGAATGAACGGACCATCTATCGCTACATCCATCAGGGAGAGGGCGGCATTCAGAGCTGTCAGCTGGTGATGGGCATTACGGAGCTTGACAAGGGTAACATGTGGAACACGATGCCTGCACATACCCATAACCGCCGCTCCGAAGTATATTTGTATTGGAATCTGCCCGAAGACGGAGTAGTGTTTCACATGATGGGCGAGCCGAACGAGACACGGCATCTGGTTGTGCGTGACCGTCAGGCGATTATCTCTCCAAGCTGGTCCATTCACAGCGGCGTTGGCACAAGCAGTTATACCTTCTGTTGGGCCATGGCTGGTGAGAACCAAACGTTTGAGGATATGGACGGCGTGGCAATGAAAGATCTGAAATAAACGAGTAAATTCCAAGAAACAGGAAGTTGATTGTATGAATCCATTGAAAAGACATGAGAAAATTATGGAGGCTCTGCTGGAGCGCCAGGAAGTTACCGTTAATGATCTGAGCGAACTGCTGCAGGTGACAGGCAAGACGGTTCGGGAGGATCTCGACAAGCTGGAAGCGATGGGACTGCTTGTACGTGTCCACGGAGGAGCCATGCTGGCTCAGAATGACCAGTATGGTATCCTCACGAGCCGAGGAGCCACTGAGAAGCATCATTCGGAGAAGACGGAAATCGCCGAGCGTGCGCTCGCTTACATACGTCCCCATGAAATCATTGCGCTGGACGGAGGGAGCACCACACTTGAGATGGCGAAGCGGATGGACAATCAGCCGCTCACTGTCGTAACCAATGATCTCTTCATTATTGCCGAGCTGACCAAGAAGGAGCAGGTCCGGCTGGTCGTGCCTGGTGGGGCGAGAGTCCGTAATATGCTGGTGGGAGACGACACGGCGGCTTTCATCTCCAGTCTTAATATCCACAAAGCATTTATCTCTACCACTGCACTACATCCGGAGTTCGGACTCTCCATCTATACAGGTGATCTGGTTCCACTAAAAAAAGCGATGATCTCTGCCTCTCAGCAGGTCTTCGGCGTGGTGGACCACTATAAATTCGGGCAATTTGCGCTGCGGACCTTCGCACATTGTTCGGAGCTGGACTGTATTATCAGTGACAGTCATCTGGGTGAAGAGACTGCTGCACTGTATAACCAAATCGGTGTCAAAGTCGATTATCAAAGCTAAACGCACAGAAGCATTTAATTTCTGAATCGCTAAGCATATCCAAAAAGTTGATTGGCATCACTTATAGGTTTGCATCTCATAACATGCGGAGGAATCATTCATGAATCCATTTGATCTAAGCGGACAAGTTGCGCTTGTAACCGGTACTTCCGGTGGTTTGGGGCAGGGAATGGCGATTGGTCTGGCGGAAGCCGGAGCAGATGTGGTACTCGTTTCCTATTCAAAACCATCCGAGACGGCAGGTGCGATTGAAGCGCTCGGGCGCAAAGCATATATCATTGAAGCCGATTTAAGTCGTGAAGATGAATTGCCGGCAGTATTTGAGAAGGCATTAGCTTTCCAGGGTAAAATTGATATTCTCGTTAACAATGCGGGGATCATTCGACGTACACCTGCGGCTGACCACGGACAGCAGGACTGGCACGATGTGATCGGGCTTAACCTGAACACGGTATTTTTCTTGAGCCAACTGGCGGGCAGACACATGATTGAACGTGGTAGCGGCAAAATCATCAATATCGCCTCCATGTTGTCCTACCAGGGAGGTATTAACGTCCCGGGTTATACAGCCAGTAAGCATGGGGTTGCGGGCTTGACCAAAGCGCTTGCCAATGAGTGGGCAGGCAAAGGCATACAAATTAACGGGATCGCACCAGGTTACATGGAGACGGATAATACCACGCAGATTCGTGCGGATGAAAACCGGTATCGGGATATTACAGCTCGTATTCCGGCAGGACGATGGGGAACTCCGGAAGATCTGAAAGGGCCGGTCGTGTTTCTTGCATCGTCTGCTTCAGATTATTTGAATGGTCATGTACTGAATGTAGATGGCGGCTGGATGGCTCGTTAATCTGCTCTGCTATCAATGGTGAAGGAGGCAGTGACATGAAACTTGGTATTCTGGCACATACGTTTGGCCAGCAGCCTACAGCCCAGCTGGCACAGACGATCGCAGATCATGGATTCAATTCGGTTCAGCTGGCACTTGCAAAAGCCCTATCGGATGTTGACTCGTCTAACGGCAAACTCAGTCCGGGACTGGCGAATGAAATTGGGGACCAGTTTGCAAGCCGCGGAGTCAAGATCGCTGTTCTGGGCTGCTATATTAATCCGATTGATCCGAATGCTGAACGCAGAAGGGCAGACATCGAGCGTTTCAAGGAACATCTGCGGTATGCCCGTGATTTTGGCTGCAGCATGGTTGCAACAGAAACGGGAGGATTGGACACCTACCAAGCCACCCATCCAGATGGGTATGAAGAAAAAGCCTGGAGCGTGCTGCGGGAAACGCTGGAGGAAATCACGGAGGAAGCGGAAAAGTGGGGCGTACATGCGGCCATTGAGCCTGTGTCTACCCACACACTTCATACACGTGAACATATGACTCGTTTGTTTGAAGAGATCCCTTCCTCCAATCTAGGCATGTTGTTTGATCCGTGCAATCTGATCAAACAGCCGCATGTTGCCGGCCAGGGTGCTTTCCTGCGTGATGTAATGGAGACGCTATACCAGCGAATCATTGTCATTCATGCGAAGGATGTGGCCTTCAATGCACAGGGCGAGAAGATTAATCCAGTACCCGGTGCAGGCATATTGGATTATCCGCTGTTTTTCGAACTGTTAAAAACGTATAAGCCACATATCGATATCTCACTGGAGGGTGTAACTGCAGAAGAGGCGGTTCCTGCAGCCAAGCATTTGCGTGAAGTATGGAATGGTGTGAGAGTGTAGAGATGGGCTGAAGATAAGCTCATTCTGCGATATTGAAATAGCCAGGAAACCTTTGCCCTCGCAAAGGTTTTTTGGTATAACCTTGCCAACAATACATATAAAATATTTCTTATCGGATAAATCGGAAATAACTCTTTTCAAACACGACATCTTGTGAGAGAATATGGAAAACATACGCCACCATGTGAGGACACCAGGATCTTGAAACGTATAATCCAAGGGAGGATTCAGATTTATGTCAAACGAACGTGAGCTTTCATTTGAAACATTGGCAATTCATGCAGGTCAGGAGATTGATCCAACGACTCATGCACGTGCTGTGCCTTTGTATCAGACCACATCTTATGGTTTCAAGGACACGGAACATGCTGCCAATCTGTTTGGTCTGAAAGAGTTTGGCAACATCTATACCCGTCTAATGAACCCGACAACCGATGTGTTCGAGCAGCGGATTGCGGCATTGGAGGGAGGAGCCGGGGCGCTGGCTACAGCTTCCGGGCAGGCAGCCATTACGTTTTCTCTCTTGAATATCGCAGGTGCAGGGGATGAAATTGTATCCTCGGCGAGCTTGTATGGTGGTACGTATAATTTGTTCTCAACCACATTGCCGAAGCTGGGTATTGATGTGAAGTTCGTTGATTCCAGTGATCCCGAGAATTTCAGGGCAGCCATTACAGAGAAAACGAAAGCCTTATATGCGGAAACGATCGGTAATCCTCAAGGAAACGTGCTGGACATTGAAGCTGTTGCGGCGATTGCCCATGAGCATGGTATTCCTCTGATCGTGGATAACACGTTCCCCAGCCCATATTTGCTTCGTCCGATTGAACATGGAGCGGATATAGTGGTTCACTCGGCGACGAAGTTTATTGGCGGTCATGGTACATCCATTGGTGGCGTGATTGTCGATAGCGGAAAATTCGACTGGAAAGCGAGCGGCAAATTCCCGGGTCTGACAGAGCCGGATGCCAGTTACCATGGTGTGGTATACACCGAAGCCGTTGGACCGATTGCCTACATTATCAAAGCACGGGTGCAGCTGCTGCGCGACCTGGGCGCAACCATCTCGCCATTTAATTCATGGCTGCTTCTGCAAGGACTGGAAACATTGCATCTGCGTGTGGAGCGCCATAGCACCAATGCGCTGGCTGTTGCAGAATATCTGGAGAAGCACGAGGACGTGCTGTGGGTGAGCTACGCGGGTCTGCCAAGTCATGCCTCCTATGAACTCGCACAAAAATATCTGCCAAGAGGGCAGGGAGCAATCCTGACATTTGGTATTAAAGGCGGTGTAGATGCAGGGCGCAAGCTGATCGAAAGTGTGAAGCTGTTCTCACACCTTGCGAACGTGGGTGATTCCAAGTCACTGATCATTCACCCGGCAAGCACAACCCATCAGCAGCTGACAGAAGATGAGCAGACCGCAGCAGGCGTTAACCCTGAACTTATCCGTCTGTCGATCGGTACGGAGAATATACAGGATATCCTGTATGACCTGGAACAGGCCATCAAGGCGAGTCAGGGAGCAAGTGTTGGAGCGTAACCAAAGGGATCATATGAAAGCCGCCTTCCTTTAGGACGGGCGGCTTTTTTTGCGTTTCAGCAGCCTATAATCAGGAAACTGCCCATTTACAAACGTCAAATCGAGGCCTATAATATACTTAAAGTTGTATTGGGTAAACATAATTGCATAAGTACAAAAATGATTATCATTCTCATTCGAAAACCATGCTGCTGCGGGATTCCCGCAGCAGCATGTGTCATTTTTAGGGCATTAACAATGGCTCTCATTCTCAATACGACGCTACTTAAATCAACGAAACAAGAAAGGATCGTGATTCACATGCAAGCGATACATCAACCTATACCCACCCAGGCACAAGCAGAACAGAACTCCGCCCAGTCACCTAACCCGAACCGTGGACGTAAACCTAATTTTCGCACCATGCTCCGGAATAAGGAGATGCAGGCGGCTCTCGGCAGCGGGTTATTAATGCTTGTTGCATGGGGAACTTCACCCTATTTCAATGCGATATCTATCATGCTGTACATCGTCTCTTATGCAATCGGAGGATGGACCAAGGCCAAGGAGGGCATGGAGACACTGGTCAAGGACCGCGATCTGGATGTGAATCTGCTCATGATTGCTGCATCATTGGGTGCAGCAGCTATTGGATATTGGAATGAAGGCGCGATGCTGATCTTCATTTTTGCGTTAAGTGGTGCGCTGGAAAGTTATGCGACGGAACGGAGTCATAAGGATATTTCATCACTGATGGCACTTAAGCCGGAGACAGCACTGCGCATCGAGAATGGACAGATGAACCTTGTCGCCATTGATGAGCTGAAGCCTAGTGACCTGCTGCTGGTTAAACCTGGGGAATTAATCCCGGCAGACGGTACCGTTTATCGCGGGAGTTCATTCATTAATCAGGCTTCCATTACGGGTGAATCCCTGCCGGTGGATAAAGCTGAGGGTGACGAGGTTTATGCAGGAACGGTAAATGGCGAAGGTGCTTTGTATGTAGAGGTAACGAAGTCAGCTGCAGGTTCGCTGTTTGGCAAAATCATTAAGCTGGTCGAAGAGGCGCAAGCCGAAGTACCGGATTCACAGCGTTTCATTGAGCGATTCGAAGGCATTTACGCACGAGTGGTTGTGGGTGCAACTCTGATGGTTATCGCCGGAGCTCCACTGCTGCTGGGCTGGACTTGGAATGAGGCGTTTTATAAAGCGATGGTTTTTCTCGTTGTAGCTTCACCTTGTGCACTGGTCTCCTCCATCATGCCAGTCATGCTGTCTGCGATGTCCAGCAGTGCACGTCGCGGTATTCTGTTCAAGGGAGGGGCCCATGTGGAGAATATGGCTCAGACCCGGGTCGTGGCTTTTGATAAAACAGGAACATTGACCATGGGTACTCCCCAAGTTACAGATATAATAACAACCGAGGGCATAAGTCGCGCCGAACTGCTGTCTGCAGTAGCTGCAATTGAGAACTTGTCCATGCACCCGCTGGCTCGTGCCATTGTAGATCAGGCAGTGCGTGAAGGTATATTGACTCAAGAAGCTGAACGGGTACAAACACTGACAGGTTGGGGCATTGAAGGGTACGTACACGGTGTTCTTTGGAAGATTGGGAAAACGAATGAAATGCACTTGGATACCCATCCACACTGGCACGACGAACGTGCCCGACTTGAGCGTGAAGGCAAAACGGTATCCATCGTGATGGCGGATAACCATTTTGCTGGCCTGATCGCCATGCGGGATACCGTTCGTCCACAAGCTGCAGCAGCAGTGAAGAAGCTGGAGGAGATGGGCGTGAAGGTGGCCATGCTGACAGGTGACCGGGATAAATCTGCAGCTGTGATTGCACGGGAAACAGGAGTAGGTCTCGTCTATGCCGATTTGCTTCCCGAAGATAAAGTGAAACAGGTACAGGCATTGCGTCAAGAGTATGGACAGGTGCTCATGGTTGGTGATGGTGTGAATGACGCTCCTGCACTTGCAGCGGCTACTGTGGGTATGGGCATGGGAATGTCGGGGAGCGGGACAGCGCTCGAGGTGGCTGATGTGGTGCTCATGAATGATAATATCGAGGAAATTGCCTGGGTGATTGAGCAGGCGCGAAGAGCACAACGGACCGTGAAGCAGAATATGTTTTTTGCCATTACGGTTATTCTGGCACTGATTGCGGGGAATTTTCTGCAAGGGGTGGCATTGCCACTGGGGGTTGTTGGGCATGAAGGCAGCACGATCCTGGTTATACTCAATGGTTTAAGACTGCTGCGTTAATATCCGAAAATTGACCTGTAGGAAACCGTTCTATGCATCCTGATGGGATGTATTCAGCCAGTCTTACAAAGTTTCCCATCAATTTCATGTAATCTTCATTTGTGACCAAAAAAAAAACCTGCAGGGCAGAATGATCTGTCCTCAGGTTCTTTGGGATGTACGTTTATCTACGGAAAAGTCTTGCTTAGAATAGCTCAGTCAAACCAATCATCGTAATGAGTCCCAGCAAAAATGAAACGGTAGCTACACGTGCGTTGCCATCTCCGTGACTTTCGGGAATCAGCTCTTTGTATACAATGAACATCATCGCACCTGCGGCGAACGCAAGCCCGTAAGGAACAAGTCCTGCGACGAGACTGCTAAGTGTGTAGCCGATCATGGCGGTAATAATTTCGACGGCTCCTGTCAAGGTTGCAATCCCAAGCGCCTTGAAGCGGCCGATGTTCTGATTCACGAGAAACAGAGCAACCAGGAATCCTTCGGGAGCATTTTGCAAACCGATCGAAAAGGCAATGAGGTTGCCCAGACTGGCATCGGTACTGGCGTAACTGACACCTACGGATAAGCCTTCAGGCAGGTTATGCATGGTGATGGCCGCAATAATCATGAAGGCTTTGGCTTCAATTTTAAATGGCACCTTCTCTGGATTCTCCAGATCCACATGGGGGATCTTCATTTCGAGTACCAGCAAAACCATGCTGCCGAGCATAATCCCAAGAGCAAGCACGAACAGGTTCGACTGCCCCAGCGCTTCGGGAATGAGATTGTACACCGAGGCCGAGGTCATGATGCCTGCTGCGTAAGCAAGCAAGATATCACGCAAACGGTGTGTTACTTTCCGCATAAATAGAATAGGTACGGCCCCAAGGCCGGTAGACATGGCTGAGATAAAGCTGCCAATGAGTGCATCGTTCATGCTTCCATTTTCCCTCCTGATGAAGACTTCTTCATAATCGCTGCCGAGCATTGACACCGTACTTAAAAGAGATCATAATGAACAACAGATTAGAATGATTATAAATTAGAATTCCATTTCTGCATAGGGCAATTGTCAAATTGGGCAGGTCTTGTGGACATGATTTAGGCTTATATCGATCTAGTGTATGCAAGGGCATTTGCTTTTGATGCTAGTGAGCCCAACCTTTTTGCAGAACTCGGGGGAGGAACTATACATGTATAAATCCATTATTATCGGAACAGGCCCAGCAGGGCTGACAGCAGCAATCTATCTGGCTCGTGCCAACCTTAACCCACTGGTTATCGAAGGACCACAACCTGGTGGCCAACTGACAACAACGACGGAAGTGGAGAACTTCCCAGGTTTCCCTGATGGCATTATGGGTCCTGAACTGATGGACAACATGCGTAAACAAGCAGAACGTTTTGGCGCTGAATTCCGCACAGGCTGGGTAAACAACGTCGATATGAGTGAGCGTCCGTTCAAAATTCAGGTTGAGGGCATGGGTGAACTGGTATCGGAAACCTTAATCCTGTCTACTGGTGCATCTGCTAAATACCTTGGTATTCCTGGAGAAGAAACAAACGTGGGCCGCGGTGTCAGCACTTGCGCAACATGTGACGGATTCTTCTTCCGCAATAAAGAAATCATCGTTATCGGCGGAGGCGACTCTGCATTGGAAGAAGCAAGCTTCCTGTCCCGTTTCGGTTCCAAAGTAACTTTGGTACACCGTCGTGAGGAGCTGCGCGGTTCCAAAATCATGCAAGACCGTGCACGCAGCAACGAAAAAGTGGAAATGGCTCTGAACCGTACACCGATCGAAGTCATTGCTGGTGATCATGGGGTAACTGGACTGAAAGTGTTGAACAACGCAACGGGCGAAGAAGAAATTCTTCCGGCAAGCGGCGTATTTGTAGCGATCGGTCACACACCAAACACTGGTTTCCTTGGTGGACAGATTACAACAGATGAACATGGGTATATTATGACCACACCAGGTACTTCTGAAACGAACATTCCAGGCGTATTCGCTTGTGGAGACGTTCAAGATACACGCTACAAACAAGCGATTACAGCGGCAGGCAGCGGATGTATGGCTGCAATGGATGCAGAGAAATTCATCGAAAGCCTGGAGCATAGCGCAGTAGCACTGTAAGGTATCTCTTTTAAATGGGTAAATTAACGTTATAACTATATATAAACTATATGAGGTGAATGAATAATGGAAAACGTAATTGTATACACATCGACCAACTGCCCGAACTGCAAATCGGTGAAGACGTTCCTGGCTGAAAAAGGAATTTCTTATGAAGAGCGTAATATTGAGACAAGTGACGAGTTTGCACAACAAGTATGGGATATGGGCGTTCGTGCAGTGCCTCTGACTGTTATTGGTGAACACCGCATCCTGGGTATGAACAAAACACAATTCGCAAAAGCACTGGACGCTTAATTGTCCCCCGCCCGGGACGAAAACAAGCTGAACCTGAGCTATTCCGGTTCGCGCGAGCCGTTTGAATATATAGAGAAAGAAGCCTTGGTCCTGTTCTGGACGAAGGCTTCTTTTGTTGGAATTACGTTATTATTTGAAATCAAAAATCCCCTTGCGCCAGTGATTAGGAGCACATGGTAACATGAACTCAAGATTCACTGCGAAGGGGATTTCGTCATTTAAACCAGGTATTTCATCTAAAAAAAGATGCTCATAAACGTCTGAAAAACAACATACACCAATACGCCTGACAGCATATACATGAACCCAGCCTTCTTTTTGCTCTGAAACAATCGAAGTATGCCGAGGCTGAACAGCGGCGCAAGCACAATCAAGAACAGGAGTACGGTGACAAACATTTGCGCCGAGATATCTGAAGTATCCACGTAGGTCACGGGTTTTCACTCCGTTTCGTTATAGGAATTAACACAGCGGCAATCATCTCGCCATGACAAAAATCACATATCCTCATTATAACTCTGGATTTCTTTAACAAAAAGGGAGGAAATGGGGCGAAATGATGTCAATTTTCAACGGTTATTAGACCGATACTCTTATTTTACCTAGAAACTGGGAAATCGCTGAGTAAGCGGCACCAATACGGGTAGATCGGCTGCCCAGCGCTGCCCATTCGATTTGCAAACTGCGACGATGATAGGGCAGTGTACGTTCTTCGACGACTTGCTTGAGAGCTGTTTCAATCCATGGACCTGCTTCGGAGAGTGGCCCGCCAATGATGATGCGTTCGGGATTGAAGCTGTTAACGATATTCGTGATGCCCACGCCCAGTTTGCGGCCGATGTTCTCGTATAAGTTCAATACTGCCTCATGACCTTGCTGGGCATGTTCTACGAGCTCGCGGGTGGTGTGAGCTGGCAAATGAAGCTGGTGGTCAGGGTGCTCATAGGCTTTTTCGGAAGCATAGAGCTCCCAGCAGCCATGATTGCCGCAAGAGCAGGGTCTGCCTTCAGCTTCAATTGACATGTGACCTGTCTCACCGGCGTAGCCCCAGGCACCTTTGTACAATTCACCGTCTACCATAATTCCCGATCCGATACCCATCCCTGCACTGATGTAGATGAGATGACGTACCCCAATGCCGCTGCCAAAATTCAATTCCCCATGAGCCCCTGCATTGGCCTCATTGTCAATCGTTACAGGAAGCTCAAACATCTCCTCCAGCATGGAGCGAAGCTCGACCTTCTCCCAACCCAGGTTGGGTGCAAACAGCACTGTGCCAGCCTCATCTACCATCCCAGGTACCCCGATGCCAATACCAATTACACCATGTGGGGAGGGAGGAGCAGACTGAATCAGATGTTCCGCTGCACGTTTCAACTGTTCCAATACGGAAGGCACATCATGCTGTTGCAGCTTGATGGCATACTCCGTTATGATATGGCCCTCCAGATCGGTAAGCACACCCTTCAGGTGTGTTACGCTCAGCTCCAGACCAACTGCATATCCAGCCGTACCTCGAAACAGCAGCATGAGCGGCTTGCGGCCACCGCTGGACTCACCTGGACCAATTTCCTGGACAAGCTCATCGCTGATGAGATCGGCAACAAGGTTGGACACGGTTGCTTTGTTAAGTCCCGTAACTTCGGATACTCTTGCGCGGGAAAGAGGGGCATG
Source organism: Paenibacillus sp. FSL K6-2862 (assembly GCF_038005125.1). NCBI lineage: Bacteria > Bacillati > Bacillota > Bacilli > Caryophanales > Paenibacillaceae > Paenibacillus > Paenibacillus sp. FSL K6-2862. The sequence goes on along the minus strand of NZ_JBBOSN010000001.1, from coordinate 5,672,021 downwards.
ACGGCGAATGGTATCAAGGACGATGGACTTGTTTATTTTTTTGACCAGCATCTGGTCTCCGGTAATTTTCATAACAATCAGGCACTCCTATTCTGTATATAAAAGGGTTCAATCATTCATCCCGTGCTCAAGCTATTCGACTATTATAGCGTAAACAAACCCGGAAAAAACAATTTTATTTTACTTTGTTTAACCAATAGACAAAGTATAACCGATGTGATAGGATAACGGTGTAAACGATTTCTTTAAAACTATTGAGGAGGCATTTTACATGGCCTATTTTGAATCCGTTAATAAAATCGCATTTGAAGGCAAAGACTCCACCAATCCTTTTTCATTCAAACATTATAATCCGGAAGAAGTTGTTGCCGGCAAAACGATGGAAGAGCACTTCCGTTTCGGCATGGCTTACTGGCATACATTAACTGCAGGCGGCAGTGACCCGTTCGGTGCAGAGACAGCTGTTCGTTCTTGGGATAAATACTCGGGTCTGGACCTCGCGAAAGTGCGCGTGGAAGCGGCTTTTGAATTTTTGGAAAAAATGAATCTCCCGTTCTTCTGTTTCCACGATGTGGACATCGCACCAGAAGGCAACAGCCTGCGTGAGTTCTACAGCAACATCGACACGATCGTTGACCTGATTGAAGACCACATGAAATCCAGCGGCAAAAAACTGCTCTGGAACACGGCGAACATGTTCTCCAACCCGCGCTTCATGTTTGGTGCAGCTTCCACATGCAATGCTGACGTGTACGCACATGCAGCAGCACAAATCAAGAAAGGTTTGGAAGTGGGTAAACGTCTGGGCGCTGAAAACTATGTATTCTGGGGCGGCCGTGAAGGTTACGACACATTGCTGAACACAGACATGCAGCTGGAGCAGGACAACATTGCCCGCATGTTCCACATGGCTGTAGACTACGCGAAGGAAATTGGCTTTGACGCACAATTCCTGATCGAGCCTAAACCAAAAGAGCCAACGAAACACCAATATGACTATGATGCAGCGACTTCCATTGCATTCCTGCAAAAATACGGTTTGGACAAACACTTCAAACTGAACCTGGAAGCAAACCATGCAACTCTGGCTGGTCACACATTCGATCACGAAATCCGTGTTGCCCGTACAAACGGCATGCTCGGTTCCCTCGATGCCAACCAAGGCGATATGCTGATCGGTTGGGATACGGATGAGTTCCCAGTGGATATGTACGATGCAACATTGACGATGTACGAAGTATTGAAAAACGGCGGTATCGGCCGTGGCGGCGTGAACTTCGACGCCAAGGTACGCCGTGGATCCTTCGAAGCAGACGATTTGTTCCTGGCTCACATCGCAGGTATGGATACGTACGCTAAAGGTCTGAAAGTAGCTGCGAAACTGATCGAAGATCGCGTATTCGATGACTTCATCGAAAAACGTTACAGCAGCTTCAAAGAAGGTATCGGTGCTGAGGTTGTTGCAGGCAAAGCGACTCTGGCTTCCCTTGCAGAATACGCACTGAACAACGAAAGCCCACGCAAAAACCAATCCGGTCGTCAAGAATTGCTGAGAGCAAAACTCAACCAATACATCTTGGCTGACTAATAACTGGAATCAACTTGTATAAGCTTGGCTAGGGACACAGTCCATATATGCACGAGCTTGTATCATGGACGTTGAACAGGCATGACATTCGGACCGTCCCCGACTTTCCCCTGGGAAGGCGGGGGCGGTTTTTTGCTACCAAACAAAGCGATCTTTAAAGGTTTTCTAATCACCACTTGGTTACATGTTCAATTGATGACGTTTCATTTATAACCAATGACTAATCAAAGTCACTGGATCAATCTTTCCGTTATAAGAACGAGTACGTTTTACTCGTTTCATAACCATGTGTGTCCATGATATTGAATGCAGAACGAAGTGAGCAGAAAGGACCCGAGGAAGCGGAGCGTTCGCATTTATCCCTGGATTTCTCCCTTTTCAAAGGGAATAAAGGAAATCCGGGGATAACGGCGATCCGAGGGTTTTCTGATCACGGAGGGACTTTCATGTCTACATGGATTTTTCGTGGATATAACCTGTGATAAACGAGAGGAGTTAACTCATGAGTTACGTAATTGGTGTCGATCTGGGAACCAGCGCAGTCAAAACGGTGCTGGTTAACCGCGAAGGAAAAGTGGCATTTGAAGCATCCGAAGCTTACCCGCTGCACCAGCCCAAGGCTGGCTACAGTGAGCAGAATCCGGAAGATTGGGTAGAACAGACCATTGTCTCCCTGCGCAAATTGCTGGAAGTATCCGGCGTACAGCCTTCCGAAATCGAGGGGCTTAGCTTCTCAGGGCAAATGCATGGACTCGTTCTGGTAGATGCAGAGGGGAAACCACTGCGCAATGCCATTCTGTGGAATGATACACGTACGACGGCTCAGTGCCGCCGCATTGAGAAAGTATTGGACAATAAATTATTAAGCATCGCCCGGAACCGTGCGCTGGAAGGCTTCACGCTGCCGAAAATCCTGTGGGTACAGGAAAACGAACCGGAGCTGCTGCAGCAAGCATCCTTGTTCCTGCTGCCGAAGGACTATGTTCGTTATCGCCTGACTGGCGATTATGCCATGGATTATTCGGATGCAGCAGGTACATTGCTGCTGGACGTTGCTGGCAAACAGTGGAGCAAGGAGATTGCGGAAGCTTTTGAACTGCCGATCTCACTGTGTCCCCGTCTCGTGGAATCGTTTGAAGAAGTGGGCACATTGCTTCCAGAGATCGCAGATCAAACGGGTCTTGCTGCTGCAACCAAAGTATTTGCAGGCGGAGCCGACAATGCATGCGGGGCAATCGGCGCAGGCATTCTGAGTGAAGGACAGACGATGTGCAGCATCGGTACGTCTGGAGTGGTGCTTTCTTACGAAGAACGCAAAGATCTCGATTTTGAAGGTAAAGTACACTTTTTCAACCATGGGGAGAAGGATGCCTTCTATATTATGGGGGTAACGCTTGCCGCTGGATACAGCCTGTCCTGGTTTAAGGATACGTTTGCAGCGGACAAATCATTTGAAGTGCTCTTGCAGGGGATTGATCAGGTTCCGGCGGGAAGCAACGGCTTGTTATTCACTCCTTATATTGTTGGAGAGCGAACGCCTCATCCAGATGCGAACATTCGCGGCAGCTTTATCGGCATGGATGCTGGACATAAGCTGGAGCACTTTGGGCGTGCAGTCATGGAAGGAATTACGTTCTCCCTGCGGGAATCGATCGATATTCTGCGTGGTGCAGGCAAAACGGTTAATGAGGTCATCTCCATCGGAGGTGGTGCCAAAAATGAAGCCTGGCTGCAAATGCAGGCGGATATCTTTGATGCTACGATTGTTAAACTTGAGAGTGAGCAGGGCCCAGCAATGGGCGCGGCAATGCTTGCAGCATATGGCAGCGGCTGGTTCCCTTCCCTGCAGGATTGTGCGGCAGCGTTCATTCGTCCTGCCAAATCCTATGTACCAAACCCGGAAACGGTAGCCGTGTATAATGGACTCTTTGCACTGTATCAGGAAGTATATGGTCAGACACGCAGCCTGAATGATCGTCTGGCCGAGTACCGTTAATTCATAATGTGAATCATCCAATATATGTAACAAAGGTTAACCGAGGCACTCGCGGAAGCGAGTGCTTTTTTTGTTGTACAACGACAGCAACTAAGAGCACCGGATCACAGTAACGGGTGAGCAGCGAGAGGGGAGTTCCCAGACATAACCCCATCCCGGATATGCATAGATTGAATATAGAGGATTGGCATAAGCGAAGAAGCTAAACGACAAGATGAGACCGATAATTGGTCAAGATGAAAGTTTATCTGATGAATACTTAAGCCTGTAAATAGGCTCCGATCCAGTCCTATAACCCTTTCTTATCTGCAATCGGATAGCAAAACCTTGAGAGATAATAAAAGTCAGCTTAAGACGCGGGGGTGAGGCTTTGAATGACCGTGAGGAAGACGAAAGACCACATATTACGCTGTCCATGATCGTACGCAATGAAGAACAGCGATATCTAAGACAGGCGCTGCAAACGCACCGGCCTTGGATTGATCGTGCGGTCATCATAGATGATGGGAGCACCGATAATACGGTTACCCTGTGTCGAGAGCTGCTTGAAGGGGTTCCCTTGGTCATGGTGCAAAATCGGGCTTCCCGGTTCGCCGATGAAGTGAGTCTGCGCAAGCAGCAATGGGAGGCAACGATAGCTACTGGACCTGAATGGATTCTGAATCTGGATGCCGATGAGATTCTGACGGCTGACTTTGGCATGCAGCGCAATCAACTCCTGGGAAGTAGCGAGGACGCGATCTACTTCAGATTGTTTGATATGTGGAGTGATACGCACTACCGGGAGGATCAATATTGGCAGGCACATGCATATTACCGTCCTTTTCTCGTCCGTTATCGTCCCGGGTTGACTTATGAGTGGAAGGAAACCCCGCAGCACTGCGGACGTTTCCCTCTTACGATTCAGCATTTTGCCTATGGATGTCATGCGCCTCGTGTGAAGCATTACGGCTGGGCTCGCGAGGAGGATCGCATCCGCAAATTCGAACGTTATCAGGCACTGGACCCAGATGCAAGGTACGGCTGGAGAGAACAGTATGAATCCATTCTGGATACAGATCCAAGGCTGCTGCCCTGGATGGAATAAGAAAGGGGGGCCTGTACTTGAATAAGGTAAAACCGAAGGAGAAGGTGCTGATTGCCAGTCCGGTTCGTCAAACCGCAGCAGTGCTCCGTGAATTTTTGGAATCTCTGACTTTCTTGGAGCGAACGACGGTGGAGACGGACTATTTGTTTATAGACGATAATGAAGAGGAGGCATCTTCCAATATCCTTCGTGATTTTGCTTTCCAACATGAAGGAACCGTATTTGAATCAGATAACGCTGATGGAACTGCTCAGGGAAAAGGGACATACAGCAGGGATGAGGGAGGTCATTATTGGCGCGACGAACAGATTTGGCGGGTAGCCGGATTGAAAAACCGCATCCTGCAATACGCCCGCGAACAGAATTACGATGCTGTTTTCCTGATTGATTCCGATCTTGTGCTGCATCCCCGCACGTTGGAACAGCTTGTTTCCACGCAGAAGGATATTGTATCGAATATTTTTTGGACGCGCTGGCAGCCGGGTACAAGGGAAATGCCGCAGGTATGGCTGCAGGATGAGTACGCTTTGTACCGAAAAGGCAGGAAATCCGAAGCGGGTAAGGAAATTCTGGATGAGAATACGCAAACCGATGCCTTTCTAAACCAATTGCGAGTGCCAGGCTGTTACGAAGTTGGTGGGCTTGGTGCATGCACGCTCATTCGCAAGAATGCTCTGGAAGGTGGGGTTTCCTTCGACCAGATTCCGAATGTATCGTTCTGGGGTGAGGATCGTCATTTTTGCATTCGAGCCCAGGCACTCGGTTTTCGTTTATACGTGGATACCCATCTTCCGGCCTATCATATCTACCGATTATCAGAACTTCCCGGTGCTGCTGCGTACAATCGCAGGGTCAGACGAGGAGAAGAGGTTATTCGTATTACGCTGTGTATGATTGTGAAAAATGAAGAGGCTTCCCTCGCCAGATGCCTGGATTCGGTGAAGGGCATTGCCGATGAGATCGTAATCGTGGATACCGGATCAACCGATCGCACACGCCAAATTGCGGCCAAATATACAGATCGAATCGTAGATTTTGAATGGATCGATGATTTTGCAGCTGCACGCAATTTTGCCTTCGATCAGGCAACCGCAGAATATATACTTTGGCTGGATGCTGACGATGTGTTCGAACCGATTGACCGGGAGAAGCTTATCGGTTTGAAACACTCTCTTGATCCTGGGGTGGACAGCGTTACTATGGACTATAATCTGTCATTCACTCCAGATGGGAAGGTTGCCTACAGTTTGAGAAGGAATCGACTGGTGCGACGGGATCGGAATTTCCGCTGGATTGGTGCAGTGCATGAATATCTGGAAGTTGGCGGCAATTTGCTGCATAGCGATATTGCGGTGACCCATAAGAAAGACAAGGAGTACACTGACCGTAACCTGAGGATTTACCGAAAGCGTGAGGAAGCAGGCGAACATTTTACTCCCCGGGATCTCTATTACTTCGGTAATGAACTGAAAGATCATGGACAGCATGAGGATGCGATTACATACTACGGGAAGTTTCTAAATACGGGTCTTGGTTGGGTGGAGGATCAGATTTCCGCCTGCCAAAAAATTGCAGATTGCGAAGCAGCATTGGGGCGCTCAAAACAGGAAGTTTTAGCGCTTCTAAGGTCGTTTGCCTATGATTTGCCGAGAGCAGAGATCTGCTGCCGCCTGGGGGGGTATTTCGCGGACCGAGGAGATTATCGCAAGGCAGTATTCTGGTATGAACAGGCGACCCATGCTGTTCGTCCTGCCGATCCGATGGTCGTGCTGAACGAAGCAGCCTGGACATGGATGCCCCACTTGCAGCTATGTGTATGTTATGACCGGCTGGGCAATCGTGCCAAGGCGAAGGAGCACAATGATATTGCTCTGGCATTTCATCCTACACACCCCAGCATGCTGTACAATGATCAATATTTCAAGGATCTGGAAAAGGAAAGTGTACTGGAAGAGGATTGATTCCGGCAAAACCTCTCTTATAGTCATGGGTTGAATGGGTGTTATCCACCGACATTCGTCCATGCTGATAAGAGAGGTTTTTTGGGTTGTGTATTTCATCAAGGATAAATTCGTTTTACAATATGAATTAACGGAAAAGCGGTGATAATAATACTGTCTTCGGCTGCCGAATCTATGAAGCAAGGGGAAGCTCGCATGAATTTGACGGAAGTACTACTGGAGTCGAGGCTGGTTGCCATTGTTCGCGGCATTAGCCGGGAAGCAGCGATAACAGCAGGAAAAGGCATGACAGACGGAGGAATCCGTCTGATGGAAGTAACGCTCAATACACCCGGGGCACATGAGATTATCGGAGACTGGCGGACCCGGCATGAAGGACAGGCTTATGTTGGAGCAGGAACGGTTCTTAATGTGCAGATGGCCAAGGATGCAGTGGCTGCAGGTGCTCAATTTCTGGTATCGCCCAATGTCGATCTGTCCGTTATTGAATATGCTGTAGAACATGGGGTGGAAATTTGGCCGGGAGCCATGACACCAACCGAGATTGTTGCTGCCTATGAAGCAGGCGCACGTGTGGTGAAGTTATTTCCGATGGCGAGTCTGGGATTGCCGTATTTACGGGAGATCAAGGCACCGCTTAATCATATCCCGCTGCTTGCAACGGGCGGAGCTAATCTGGACAATATTACTGACTACTTTGCTGCTGGTGCAGCAGCTGTAGGACTTGGCAGTGCACTTTTGCCGAGAGAGGCACTGGCTGCAGGGAATCACGAACAGGTTGCAGCATGTACACATGCATTTGTGGAAGCAGCGAGAGTCAAAAAGTAAAAACTCAATCAACAATATGTATATTTGGGTATATATAAAAGATGTAGCTATTTAACAGGGCGTTAATGGTGTTGGCGTAGAATAGGTGTATGACAAAGGCCGGAGAGGAGAAATGCACAGTGAAAGCCAGAACGATGATTGGTGGAGTTATTGCGGTTGCTGCCGTAACGGCAGGTGGCTTATGGAAGGCAGCGGTGAAGAGTCAGACACCCAAAAAGATCCCCATCACGATTACTCCGCCCATGCCATTCGAAGATGTCACCTTCGAGAGTGGAGGAGGACGGGTTCATGGATGGTTTATTCCGGCTGGCGCCCATGTTCCCAAACCATGGCCGCTAATCATTATCGCCCATGGCTGGGGTTCCAACCGATCACGTGTGCTCCGTTACGCACGTCCCATCTGGGAAGCCGGATATGCTCTCTTCATGTATGATGTCCGGAGTCATGGGGCCAGTGATCCGGTAAAAGCAGCGTCTGCCTATCTGTTCCGTGACGATCTGCTCTCGGCACTACGCTACACCACCTCTCGGCCGGAGATCGATCCGGGTGCCATCGGTGTGCTCGGCCATTCCCTTGGAGGTCTGGGAACGATCATGGCGGTAACAGAACATATTCCGGTATCGGCAGTCATCACGGATTCGATGCCATCCCAGTTTGAAGTAATCGTCAGTTCGGAGCTGAAACGTCGGCGATTGCCGCTGTTCCCACTGGCGCAGTTGATTCCGCGAATCTGGTTCTGGAGGCTCGGTGAATCACTGAAAACGTACCGCCAGCGCGATCCGGTCCTGCTGCTGAATGAACGGCGTAAGGGTATGCAGCTGCCAATGCTTATGGTGCATTCCAAGGGAGATAATTTTATCCCGCCAAGTGAGCTGGAATACTTCATGTCCAAGGCTGACCCGCCTGTAGAACATCTGTGGGTGAATAGCGGCGGACACAGCTGCTCAGAAGAAGACCCTGTCTTCTGGGAGACCGTCATTCCTTTCTTGAAAAAACATGTTCAGGTTCAGGCTCCACCGCACAATTCGGACATAACCTCTAATAAATCTAAATAACCGTCAGCCTGCATGACAATCGGGCTAACCGTGAAAACGCCAACCAGGTTGGCGTTTTTTGGTCTGTTCTAACCATTATGCAAAAATTCTCATTTGTAAAATTGTTGGGAAAACGACGATTAAAAAGGAAGCTTATGGTATCATAGAATAGACTGGCAATATTCATGCAGGGTTATTTCGCATGCATCCATGTATGAAATTGAAGGGAGAGGTCCAGATTTGAGTTTTCAGATTCGATTCAAAATGATGACAGCCAGAGCTGCTTCAGCAGCCATGGCGGCATTGCTTCTGGCATCGCAGACTCCAGGGTTTGCAGGCAGCGTGTCGGCAGCACAAGCAGAACAGGTAACAGAAGCTGTACCGGGGGAAAATGAACAACTAGACGTGACTAGCAATGACGTGCCTGAGGGGGCTAAAATCTCCTCCAAGCAAGCCAGTGAGAATATATTGAAACTGTTTCCGATGTTGAAAAAAGCGACCATCACCTCGTCGCAATTTGATCCGAACAACCGTTTTCCTCCGCTGGAGTACAAAACATGGGATATCGGGTTTCAGATTACCGAGGGGAATCATTCCATGGGGTTCGGCGCATCTGTACATGCAGGGACAGGGGAAGTCCTGAGTGTACATTTGCCATCTGATTTACTGGATAAGCAGTTATCTGGGTCAGAAGCCAAACTGACCAAGGATGAAGTGGAAGAGCAGGCTGTGGACTTTCTGTACAAGGCCATCCCTGGTTTGAAGGAAGGCGCATACGCATCTTTGGGAGACCTGTACCAAACGGCGGGACAGCAATCGTTGTTCGGCAGAACCGAATATCAATTTGCATACCAACTGAAGCATGACGGTTTGTTATCTGAGGCGGAGACGGTTTACATAAGTGTGGATCAAAGTGGCCTGGTCACAGGATATTCACGAATGACGACTGCGGCGGAATATCCTTCATCGAAACCGGCTGTGTCTGCAGAGAAGGCAAGGCAGCAATTCGAAGACCAGTTCGATGTAGAACTCGCCTACATTTCGAAAAACCGCCTGTCTTCCAAGCAAGGTCAGCAGTATTATCTTGGATATACGCCGAAGGATTCCAGCATGGTTCCGCTTGAGGCAAATACGTTGGAACGGTTCGACGCTATGACTGGAAAAGTCATTACCGAGGATACCGTACAACAGGACAAACCGCTGAAAGGCAGTGTGGCCGCTTTTGTTCCAGCGAAAGGACTGAGACTGAATGCTCAGAAGGCAGAGAGCCTGGTGAAAAAGAGCTTTGACATTCCGGAAGGATACAAGCTGGATTACAGCCAGTTAAATAAAGGCAGCTACTGGAGTCCAAACAATCAGGTTTGGAGTCTGAGCTGGAGCAACCGAAACGCGAATATGTCCTATATGTTCATGCGGGACATTTCAGCACAAGTGGATGCCACCACCGGACAAATTTACAGCTATAGCCTGTATCAGCGAATGGGTCCGGATGCCGCACAAGAGAAACCGGATGAGAAAAATGAAGGCAAATCCTTAACCCGTACACAAGCCGAGAAACTTGCGATCAATTCGGTTATTGCACTTGTGCCGGATGCTACGGAACAATTTAAGCTGTCCAACGTGCTTGAGGTAGAGGACGCACGTACATTCATTTTTCAGCGCTACCTGAATGGAATTGCGGTTAAGGATGATCTGGTGCAGGTACAGGTCCTGAAGGATGGAACGATAGGCGAATTTTATGCCAATCTTGCTGCAACGCCTGAGCAGCTGCCTGCAAGCAAGGTGCCGGCGATCAGCTACGAAGAGGCAAAAGCGGCCTACCTCGAAGAATTCAAGCTGGTTCTGGCATACTCCCGTTACGGTGGACATGGTACGAGCAGTGGCCAAGTCACTCCGTCGGGGATCAATCTTGCGTATATGCCTACACGGGATGATCAATCGATCTACGGTAGCTATGAAGTACTTGATGCCAATACAGGCGAATGGACGTCTTTGTACAACACTTCCAGCACAGCACCTCAAGCTGCACCTAGTGATATTGCAGGTCATGTGGCTGAAGAGGCAATTCTTAATATGACCCAGCATAGCGTCCTGGTTCCTGATGAGCAGGGACGTGTCTTCCCGGATCGGGTGATTACCCGAGGAGATTGGTTTAACTATCTCGCCAGAGCAGTTAATCCGAATCTGGACATCTATTACACGGTGAACGGGGATGACAAGCTGTTTGCGGACATTTCGCCCGATAGCCCTTACTATCAGGCGGTGCGTACATTAATTGACCAGCGCTGGCTCGCTGGCGCTGATCCAGAGGTCAGTCTGAATCCACAGGATGAGATGACTCGGGAAGAACTGGCTGTATTACTTGTCCGTATCCTTCGTTACGAGAAGCTGGCTGGTTTCTACACCATGCCATCGGATCTGCCGAATCTTGTAGATGCGAATTCGATTACCAATAAAGGTGCCGTATCTCTTAGCATGAAGCTGGGATTGCTTCCTTCCATTGAAGGACGTTTCATGCCGGCACGCAAAGTGACTGTAGCTGAAGCGTCACAGGTGCTGGAGCGATTGGCCAAGCTGCAAGGCAAGACAGATTCATTTATGACAGGCAGTCGTCTGTATTAAGAGGTATTCTTGCATAACCCTATCTGGTAAGTCATAGGCTGGATATAGCGGGTATGTGTTATTTTGCTGAAGACAAGGGAGACCTTCTGCGGAAGGTCTCTTTTGATGCTTTTCGACAAAACTAGAAGCCTGACGTCAGATCCTTTTGTGATACAATGAGGCATGAGAATGTTGCAAAGAGAGGTGGTATCCTTTCATGGGCAAAAACGGAAAACGAGTGATCACCATATTGCTGGCAGGCTGTCTGATTGCGGTGGCTTTACCTCGTGCGGTTGACCTGGATCAACTGTATGCTGCATCGGACACATCAGATATTTCCACAACCAAGGATTTACGTCAGACGTTGCTTACAGCCATGTCACAGCGAACGGAGGAGCTTGTATTTACATACAAGGGCGATGTGAAAGGACTCAAAAAGCAGCTCCAGAGCTCCATTGATGAAGCAATGACCAGTGACCCCTATATCCAATATACCGTCAAAAGTTATGCTTTTAATTATAAAGGTTCCAACGTTTCGGCCGAGGTCCATGTGAATCTGTCCTACCGGGAGACGAAGGAACAGACCGATTACGTTAACCGCAAAGTAACCCATGTTTTAAAAGAGATTATCACACCAGGCATGACGAATCATGAAAAGGTGAAAGCGATCCATGACTGGATTGTTCTCCATCTTGCCTACGATACTTCTCTTCAGAAATACACGGCCTATGATGGACTTGTCACGGGCAGCACCGTATGTCAGGGATATTCCCTGCTTGCGTACCGCATGCTGGAACAGGTTGGCATTGAGAACCGGATTGTGGAAGGTACGGCAGGTGATCAGCTGCATGCGTGGAATATCGTTAAGCTGGACGGCAAATGGTACCACATGGACACGACCTGGGATGATCCGACACCTGACCGCAAAGGGAAAGTTAGCCATAACTACTATTTGCTCAGCGACGACGAGATGGCACGTGATCATATCTGGACGGGCAAAGGCAAATATCCGACTGCACCAGCTCCCTACCGGGAGGCCCTGCAAACCTTGATACAAAGCGGCGGCAGCAAGGCACCTGCGTATCAGAAGCTGTACCATGCGCTGGAATATTCGCTCTATGACGAGAAAGATGCGGTTAGTGGACATTCCGCACTGGAAACCAAGGTGCAGAGTGTGCTGAAGGAAGGTGGAACCACACTGACTTTCAGATACAAAGGTACCGAGACCAGTCTGGTTGAAGATTTGCAGAATTTGTATCAGCTTGGGATGAAATCAATATCGTATTATGTGTCCAAAATGGAGGATACAACTGATCTGCGTGTGAAGATCAATTGGACGTTATGAATCAAGGCGGATGAAATAACGCCTTAATGGTATACAAAACAAAATCCCCCTGCTTCTAAACCGTAGAGAGCGGTCAGAAGCAGGGGGATTTTCTATACGTTTACTGCACAGAGGAATCCGTAGGGGAGAAGTCGCATTCCTGCAGCGGTACCACTTTGGTTTTCTTGATCCATTTGTAACCTAGCCATAGAATCAGGAACAGCGGTACACTCAGGTAGGCAACAAGCGCTCCGCTCCAATCGATCTGGTCGCCCGTAAACGCCTGGTAGTTCTGACCGATAATGACGATGATACAGAGTACAAAAGCGAATATCGGTCCGAACGGGAACCAGCGTGCGCGATAAGGCAGGTCTTTTAAATCCCTACCCTGGGCAACATAAGCCCGGCGGAAGCGATAATGGCTGATTGCGATACCTAGCCAGGTGATAAATCCGCACATACCGGAGGCATTCAGCAGCCAGGTATACACAATACCGTCACCGAACAGGGAGGCGAGAAACGCCAGCATGCCGACAGCTGTAGTTACGAGCAGAGCATTCATCGGAATGCCTTTTTTGTTCAAACGTCCAAGGAAACGCGGCGCCTTGCCATCACGGGCAAGAGCATAGAGAACTCGGCTTGAAGCATACATGCCAGAGTTACCGGCAGACAGCACAGAGGTCAGAATGACTGCATTCATTACCGAAGCTGCAATGGCAAGCCCGGCTTTTTCAAATACTAGCGTAAATGGACTGACACCGATATTGTTCAGATCACCTTTGAGCAGGTTCGGATGCGTATACGGGATGATCAAACTGATTACCGTGATGGCCAAAATATAGAAGATCAGAATCCGCCAGAATACCTGCCGAATGGCACGAGGCACATTCTCACGCGGATTTTCACTCTCACCCGCAGCTACACCAATGAGCTCGGTTCCCTGGAAGGAGAATCCTGCAGCCATGAACACACCCAGTACGGCGAAGAATCCGCCATGGATGGGCGCATCACCCACTGTAAAGTTGCTGAAACCTACGGCTTCTCCGCCCATAATACCGAAGATCATCAGCACACCTACGGTCAAAAAGATAATGACAGTAGCCACTTTGATGATGGCAAACCAATATTCCGATTCACCATAACCTTTAACAGACAGCACATTCAGAGCAAAGATTAAAACGAGAAATAGCAGGCTCCATAACATGGACGAGCTGTCAGGGAACCAATACTTGATGAGTACTGTAGCTGCAGCAAGTTCAGCCGCAATGGTAACGGCCCAGTTGTACCAGAAATTCCAGCCCATGGCGAAGCCAAGTGCGGGATCGACGAAACGAGCGGCATACGTATTGAATGAACCGGAGTCAGGCATAAATGTAGCCAGTTCTCCAAGGCTTGTCATCAGAAAGTAAACCATGATACCGACGGCGGCATATGCAATCAAAGCACCACCCGGTCCTGCTGTGGAGATGGCGGTACCACTTGCGAGGAACAGCCCTGTACCGATGGACCCACCGAGGGCAATCATCGTCATATGCCGTGCACGCAATCCTTTTTTCAGAGAACCGTTTCCTGCTGTTGTTTGCTTGTTGCGGTCTTGCAATGAAAACACTCCTTCATTCAGCGTACTGATGATATGGATCAATGGCACTATACACACAAAAGACCGCAGGCTTCAGCCTGCGGTCTTATTATCCATTGTCCGCACCTGTCCCAGATGTTATAAGATAGCTCAACACAGAAGAATTCATACCCACCCATGCGGGCTGGTGTGTATCTCTGTGACAGTTCTGTACCTTTCGGCAGCAGCCCCAACCATACTGGACAATATAAGGAACCGTCCAGCAAGCTTCGGCGGGTGCACCTTTCGGCTGATCTCATGAGCGGCTCCTTAGCGCCTCCTTCAGCTTACTGATCGCACCCGCGACCTCTACCTCATCATCGTGGATGAGGTGTATCTATTGTCTATGAAATTATTGAATAGCAGAACGTTACATACCATGTTCTGTTGCTCAAACAGACATTCAGTATACCTTTCCTTGTTTCATCATGCAATAACAAAAGTTGGATGTTCTCTTAACAAGGACTATTCCGTCTTTTTGTTGCGTCCGGCCATTTGCTGCCATACGGTACCTGCTGCCTGTTCACCGGATTCAATTCGCTCCAGTGCCATCTTGGCCTGCAGGCTAACTTCAAATTCAGGATCGTCCGCTGCCTTCCGCAGAGCTGGTTCTGCTTCTTCGGTTCCCACTTCATATAAGAAACGGGCTGCCCGCCAGCGCACGAGTTTGCTGCTGTCGGTGAGCGTAGCCGTCATCGCAGCGGTTGCAGCCGGGTCGCCGATATCGGACAAGGTGTCTCCAGCGGTACGACGTACGGCAGGGGAGCTGTCTTTGAGTGCTTCATACAGCAATTCCATGGCTTCCGGCGTTTTGATATCTCCAAGATAGACTACCGCCAACCGGCGTATCTGCATTTTACTGTCATGCAGGGCGCGGGCAATAAGCGGCAATCTCTCTTCTGTAGGTTCCATACCGTCAAAAGCTGCATAGCGTACATTCCAATCTTCACTGCTCAGTGCCGCTTCCAGCTCGGCACCTTCCAGCTTGCGGCGGCGTTCCACAAACTCTTCTGTATTGGTTCCGTGCGCAATGGCCTGTTCAATGACCTGCTTCAGACGCTCCGGAGGATAGGCTGCCTCCAGCTCCTGCTCAACCTCACGGGCAATATCCGGCAGTTCGCCGTACCGTACGCCGTAATCACTTAACTTACGTTCTTTGATCAGCGTTGCACTGGCCACTTCGGTAACGGCCTTAACGAATCGATCGGAGAGAGAGATTCGTTCTTCCTTTGCACCGGCCTTAACCCGAATCTGCATCGGAACCCCACGGAAAAACTGTACAAATACCTGTGCTTCGCCAAAGTGCTCGCCTGACGCATCCTCTGATTCAATCCAGTCAAGGTCAATTCCTTGTTGGCCCAGACGGTTCTGGACTTCCCCCAGAATGACGGACCAGTCGGCATTTCCCTTGCGATCCAGCGCAACGAAGTCCGTGGTATGAAACACACTTTTAACGCCAGGAATATGGAGCATCTGGCGGATAAACGCTGGAGCAGAGCGTTCATTATCCAGCGTGTAGGTTCTGCGGATCCCGTCTTCGAGACGCTCATCGAGATGAAGCATCATCGTATTGGGACTGGGTGTTGGTTCAATGGAAACAATATTCATCGGTTCATAACCTCCTGTACCGGATTCATCATTTAAGTTCCCGTGATAGCAACGGGTATATCCCTATTTTACATGAATGGAGGCAAACTGCGAAATGGATGAAAAACCTTACATAGTTGTGTGAGAAGTACTAAGATAGTTAACACTTCTTTCATGTTCAATCACAAACATTTTTAAATGAAGATCGGCACAATAAGTAGAATGAAACAACTGGAGGTTACAACTATGGAACGTATAACAGTACTTTCGGACGGAAGCCGTGGTATTGCTTATGAGCATATTATCGAATTGTTTAACGAGTGGATGGAGGAAGAGCAAGAAGAACGCATCCGAAGCGAGGAACAAAACCAGAAGCTGGGTTCAAGGTCTACTTGGGGCCGATCATGTTATTGCATTGTCGATTACATGGATGCAAGCCAGGCGGTCTCGGCATCCAATGCCATTCGTGCCTTTTTGCCACAGCTTCCACTGCTGGTCATTACCGATTTCCAATCGTCGATTCGCAGACAGCATGTGCAGCAGATTACAGGTAACGGTGTCATTAAGATGATGCTGTGGAATCAGAGCGAACCGCATCAGCTTTATTTGGACATTCAGAAATGGCTGTACTCCACATTGCAGGATCAAGAAAAAGCTATGCCCTCTGTCATGTCGATACAGAAATACACACGGAGAGGGCATAGCCACTAATTAAGGAATATTGAATTAAGTCACGTACTTATAACCTGTTCCCCAAACGGTCTTGATATAGCGTGGATTTTTGGGGTCAGGTTCGATTTTCTTACGCAAGCTGGAGATATGAACATCAATGGTACGGTCCAGGTAGGCTCGTTCCGATCCTTTAATTCGGTCCATAAGCTCATTACGGGTAAATACCTTACCCGGATATTTGTACAATTCTTTCATAATCTCAAATTCAATATGAGTGACTTCGATTTCTACCCCGTTGACGAACAGTGTCCGTCTATATTCATTCACACTCACATGTCCCGTATGTTCTGATGGTTTATCCTCTTTTGCTGGTTTATCAGGATAAGAAATAGCGGATCTGCGCAGCAGTGCCTTGATCCTTGCGTCCAGCTCCTTCAGACTAAAGGGCTTACATAGAAAATCATCAGCGCCGTTATGTAATGCTCGGAGCCGGTCATTCAGCATTGTACTTGCTGAAATCATGAGAATCGGTACAGTGGAATGCTGGCGAAACGCATCTACCAGATCATTTCCATCCATTTCGGGCAGCATCAGATCAGTCACAACAATATCCGGCCCGAACTGCGGGAATAGTTGAAGTGCCTCACGGGCGTGATGAACCCGTTCTGTTATGTATCCTTCCTCCTCAAGAAAGAAAGCAATCATGTCAGCCAGATTTTTCTCATCTTCTATAAGAAGTACTTTGATAGACATAGAGGTCACACTCCTGATGAAAAGAATTTGTTAAGAAATTACTAAAAAAAAGCTGAGTTTAGTGTAGAAATACCACAAATTTTTTAATGTTTATATTCCAATATATAGGATGTATATGTAGGGGAGTACAAACTTGAGAAGAGCTTCAGTATTTTACCATAGCTGTGGCTATTTTGCCGATCAATCAAATTTTTCCAACAGAAAAACCTTTTAATATATACAGTATAATGTATCAGAGGGATTTGAGGGAAGAAAAGTAGGTAGAACGGCTTTCATTTATAGGAGGTACCAACGTTGTTGTTGAATACGGATATAGAACTAGGCCAAGAGGATTGTAATCCATGCTTCGAATAATGGCCGCCAAAATGCTGGTATGGATTGTAGAGAAATTGCGAATCGCTTGGATAGGAACTGTGATTCTTATTGTGCTTGGAGCCATTGGAAGCATATACCCACTTACCTTGTTTTATGGCGTCCAGTTGATGTTCGGCAGTGCTGCTGTCCTTGTTGCCCTACGCTTGCATGGCGGAATGTATGGTTTTATCACCCTTGCTGCAATTAGTGGAATACATCTGCTTTATAATGGGCCAACTTCACATTGTCTCTACATGGTCTTTGGTCATTTTATTGAGTTGCTCTGGATGCTGGGCTGGCAGATGCGCTGGAAGAACGGAAGCATTATGAAGGCCAATGCCGTGTTTTGGGTCGTGATGTTATTACCTGTCTTGGGGTATGGGCATTATATCCTGAACATGAATCTGGATGAAGTAAAGTATGCATACATGCATATTGCCGTGGTCAGTATGGTTAACGCGCTAATCGCCGGAATCATAGTAGACTTCTGGATCACCAACGGCGAGCTTCCATCGAAAAGGACAGGCACCATCCCGCTTAGCCGAATTGCTTTTAAATATGTGGTCGTGTTTGTTGTTGTGGTCTCCCTATTTCTTTTATCAGCTGATAGCCGCAGACAGTTAAGTCAAATTCATGAAACGATTATATTAAATATGAAACACGCAGCGAATGCAGTGACGAAGGATCTGGATGAACGATTCTTGACGGTTCAAAATATGCAGCGGGGCATGGAGCGCTATCATCATCTATTGGATGTAAACGTCATTATTCTGGATAAGAATGATCGCGTGATTGCTTCCGGACTGGATACCGTAATCATTGGCGAATATTTAAATACAAGCAATTATCGTTACCTGAAAGAGGGGGAGTCCTCCATTATCTTCCGTTCAGGAGACGCTTATTACAGCGATGCGCTCACCTACTGGAAGCATGCTTCATTTATCTATAAAGCAGATGTTGAGTCAGATACTTCTTACCGTGTTTTTGTGGAGACAAGTTCAGCCAATTATTATTCACGAATTGAAAGGATCTATCTGACGACCCTTCAGAGTCTGTTTCTCATTTTTGTAACGTCGATGGTTGTGGCTGCTCCATTAAGCCGAAAGGTGGTGAGTCCTCTGATCAGGCTTACTCGGATGACTGGTTTACTCCCGAGATTATTATTTCGTAAAGGCAAAATGGATTGGCCAACAAGCCATGTCATGGAAGTTCAAATTTTGATTGGCAATCTGCGCAAAATGGCAGATGTTCTGCTTGAACAATTCGAACAGATCCGCCAGGATAAATTAACACTGGAGGACAGGGTTCGTGCACGGACCAAGGAACTGAAAAATAGTGAGGAAATCAAACGCGCCATCATCGATTCATCTATTGATGCCATTATTGCTGTGGATTCCAACGGACTGATCATTGAGTTCAATCCCGAAGCCGAAAGAATGTTTGGGCTAAAACGGGAAGAGGTCGTTCTTGAGACCGATGCTCCGTCCCTTTTTCAGGGGGCGAGTTGCGTGGAAATCAAGGGAATGCTGGAGCGATACGAATATATCCGTGGCAAGCGGCATGCCAATGTCGAGGAGATATCAGGCATTCGCAGAGATGGTTCGGTTTTCCCGATAGAATACAGAATTGTGGAGATTCAGCTCGGCAATAATGAGAAGCTCTATAACTTGTTTATCAAAGATATTACGGATAAAACACGAGCAGAAGAAGAACGTGTGCGTCATGCACTCGCGCTCGAGAAACTGAATGCAGAATTGTTTAATGAAAAAATTGCGATTCAGGAACAGCGCGATATCAGTGAACACTTTATTGAATCCGTTCGGGAAGGGCTGGTCATGTCCGATCGCTCTGGCATGATTACCATCGTTAACCGAAGGGTCGAGGAAATGTTCGGCCTTGGTAACTTCCTGGGCAGATCCATCGAAGAATTTGCCCAAGCCATGGATAAGGTTGTTCTGACGGATGACTTCAATCTGGTGGATCAAACGAGGGCATTTTTGCATGGAGAACGTGCTTTCGTGGAGATGGAATTCAGTTTCAATAACAAGGAGAAGAGTGTGTTTTCCCTCTACATTAAACAAGTGGATGTGCCTGGCAAAAACCATGGGTTCCTGCTTGTGTTCCGTGACCGTACGGAAGAAGAACGGCTGAATCGAATGAAAAACGAGTTGATCAGCGTGGTGTCCCATGAGCTGAGGACCCCAGTAGCAACCATTATGGGTTATGTAGAATTAATGATGATGTATGATTTACCTGCTTCACAGCGACAGGAGTTTATGGAAACGATCTCGTCGGAGGGCAGCCGGCTTAGCAGCCTGCTTGAGGATGTATTGGACATCCAGCGTCTGGACAACGACGGCATGACTTATCATATGACCTATGTACCGCTGCTGGAATTAGTGGAAGGTGTTGCCGAACAATGGAATATCAAATCCATCCAGCGTATCTATGTACATGCCTTTAACGGCGATTTCTTTGCTTATGCAGACCAGAATCGGATGACCCAGGTGCTTCATAATCTGATTGGCAATGCAGTGAAATACTCGCCAGGAACCGAACGGATAGACATTACCATGTGGGAAGAAAATGAGTGGATATGCATTGACGTACGCGACTACGGAATCGGCATTCCGGAGAATGTGCAGGACCAGCTGTTTACGAAGTTTTACCGTGTGGATAACTCAGATCACCGACAGATCGGTGGAACCGGACTTGGACTGTATATCTCACGCAAAATTGTCGAAGATCATCATGGAACCATTACGTTTATATCCGCAGTTGGCAAAGGAAGTACCTTCAAAGTACGTTTGCCCAAGCAGGAGGATCTCCTCTAGGCAGGGGAGTTGTTCAGAGGTGCCATGTAGCTGATTGCCGGAATACACATCACTAAGTCTTTATTTTTCAGTGAACCATGTACTGAAGGATAAAGGCTTTTTTTGTTTTTCAAATTTTCAGGATAAAAAACCATGAACTTTTGCAAACTGTCTATAGCGCCATAATTTGCATCGGATCAAAAGGAGGATGGCAGGTATATGTTTCGCAAACAGGAGAAAACGCTCATTATTGTCTGCCTGGTCGCAGCAGTGGTCGTACTGTATGCCGTTGTGAAAAGTATCATGCGTATCATGAGTTATTGAGCTATTAGGACAAGCAGATACATGAAGCTGTAAATCATGATGAAGAGGAGTGTCACCCATGTCATCGCTGGACCCTGTTCTGCTCAGCCGGATTCTGACCGGTCTGACCCTGGCTGTACATATTATATTTGCCTCCATCGGCGTAGGCGTTCCGCTAATGATTGCGCTGGCCGAATGGCGGGGGCTGCGAACGAACGATATCCATTACACTTTGCTGGCACGCAGATGGGCACGGGGATTTGTCATCACCGTGGCTGTAGGTGTCGTCACCGGAACTTCCATCGGTCTGCAGCTTAGCCTGCTGTGGCCAATGTTTATGCGGGTCGCGGGCCAGGCGATTGCCCTGCCGCTGTTTATGGAGACGTTCGCCTTTTTCGTGGAAGCAATCTTTCTGGGAATTTACCTGTATACCTGGGATCGGTTCAAGAAGAAATACACACACATGCTGCTGCTCATTCCGGTAGCACTGGGATCATCCGCTTCGGCAATATTCATTACAACTGTGAACTCCTTCATGAATCAGCCTCAAGGATTTACCTTGATTAACGGCATCATGAAGGACATTCATCCGATTGCAGCCATGTTGAACCCTGCTACGCCAACCAAGGTTTCTCATGTGCTGGGATCCTCATATACGCTCAGTGCCGGTGTTCTTGCAGGTATTGCTGCGTTCAGTCTGCTGCGTGGGCGTGACCATGTTTATTACAAAAAGGCACTTAAGCTCACCACGGTATGTGCCCTAGTGTTTGCGGTTAGTACAGTCATGCTCGGCGACTCCTCGGGCAAGTTTCTGGCCAAATACCAGCCGGAGAAGCTGGCTGCGGCAGAATGGCACTTCAAGACCATGAAGGAGGCCCCGCTCGTCTATGGCGGAATACTCGACGAGAATAATGAGGTGAAATATGCGATTGAAATTCCGTATGCGCTCAGTATTCTCGCGGGAAATCGGCTGGACACCGAAGTGAAGGGACTGGAAGAGTATCCTGCTGATCTGCGGCCGCCGTTGTCCATTCATTACATGTTTGACCTGAAAGTAACGACAGGGGTGATCATCCTGCTGATTCCTGTTCTGTATGTATTCCGCCGATGGCTTCCGGGACGAAAGCCGTATCCGAAATGGCTCCTGCTCGGCATTGTTTTCCTCGGTCCGCTAGCCATGGTTGCGATTGAGCTGGGCTGGATGTTTGCCGAAGTCGGCAGGCAGCCATGGATTCTGCGGGGATACATGAAAGTGTCTGAGGCGGCTACTACCTCGACCTCGGTAGGGTGGATGTTGGTTCTGTTCATCCTGTTATATCTGGTCCTTTGTTTTTCTTGCATTCGGGTGCTCAGCAAGCTGTTCCGCAATAAGGAAGCTGAGAAAGAGCTGGAGTCGCTTGGACTTGAGGGAGGGATTGTCCATTGAGCTTCGAAATTGCTGGCATTGCGATATTATGGACATTTTTGTTTGGTTATTTGATCGTGGCTTCCATTGATTTTGGAGCGGGATTTTTCAGTTTTTATAGCTTGCTCACAGGGCATGAGAACAAAATCCATAACATTATTCAGCGCTACCTGTCACCGGTGTGGGAAGTGACGAATGTGTTTCTGATTTTTTTCGTCGTTGGTTTGGTAGGGTTCTATCCGGATAGTGCCTTTTATTATGGAACAGCTCTTCTGGTTCCCGGCTCCCTGGCCATTGTGCTGCTAGCGATTCGGGGGGTCTACTACGCGTACAATACCTATGGCAATCATGGTAAAAACAGTCGCATCTACATGGCTTTATATGGTGCGACGGGATTGTTGATCCCGGCTGTCTTTTCTACGATTTTGGCCATTTCAGAGGGTGGAATTATTGAGCAGGTTGGTGAGCAGGTGTTTTTTCGCTGGGGTGAGTTCCTGACGAATCCATATACCTGGTCGGTTGTACTGCTTGCGCTCGTAAGTGTGCTTTATATTTCGGCGATGTTTCTGTCCTATTATGCCAAGAGAGCTGAAGATGAGGCAGCATTTGAGGTGCTGAGGGAATATGCGCTGCTGTGGAGCTTGCCAACGATTTTTGCCAGCTTCCTGGCGTTCCTGCAGATTAACAAACAGAATCCCTTGCACTTTGAGCAAATGGTCAATATTTCGTGGATGTTTATCGCATCATTTATTTGTTTTGTTATTGCGGTCTCTCTTGTGTGGAAGCGAAAGTACCTCGGGTGGTGCTTTATCGCCGTGATGCTTCAGTTCGCCTTCGCCTGGTATGGATACGGCAGGTCGCATCTGCCTTATATCCTGTATCCGTACATCAACATCTATGACAGCTTTACCAACCGGACGATGGGGATCGCACTCATCACGGCATTCAGTCTCGGTCTGCTGGTACTGATTCCGTCGCTAATCCTCATCATGAAGCTGTTCCTGTTTGATGCGAATTACGTCCGTGGCCAATCGGGTAAAAAGAAAGGATGAACCTCATGAATCTGGAAGGGGCAACAGGCATTCCGGGCATAACGGGTTTGAGCTTCTTTGAAGAATTCACGATCATGTATGCACCGCCGCTCATTATTGTTGCTGCGATTGCGTTTCTGTTCGTGTATCTGGCAGTATGCAAAAACCCAAAAGATTAATCCGCCTCTCTTTTTTCAAAAAGGCTTAGGTTGGGTTAAGATATTAGGAAGGGAGGAGGGCCCTTTCATGCCGAAAATCCGTTATAACAACATTGATAATGTAAGTACGGACAAAACGTTAAAGGAATTCAAGCAGTGGAGGGAGCAGCGGCGGAGCAAGGTGAAGGATTATTCGTATACCGTGCCCAAACACCCGCCTGAGCTGGATTACCTGCATGCCAACCGGGATGAGACAACGATTACCTGGATCGGTCACTCCACTTTTTTTATTCAATATTATGGACTGAACATCGTGACTGACCCCGTGTGGGCCGAAAAAATGGGATTTCAACGGAGACTGGGTGCCCCCGGTATTCCGATTCAAGATATTCCACCGCTGGATGTCATCCTGATATCCCATTCTCACTATGATCATTTGCATCTCGCTTCATTGCGGAAATTGGTTACCGCCAAAACCTTGCTGATTGTACCGGATGGGCTTAAACGAAAAATGGTGCGCAAGGGCTTCCATCGTTGCCATGAGATGAAGTGGTGGGAGCATATCGTGCTCGGCGGCGTCAAAATCACCTTTGTCCCTGCACAGCACTGGACCCGCCGGACGTTATTTGATACGAATACATCCCACTGGGGCGGATATGTATTGGAGCAGCATCATGCACTGACAACTTCGGCCGAGGAGAGTGCGGCTGCAAGTGAACAGAACGAACCGTCCTCAGAATCAAGAACGCAGACATCGCAGCAATCAGAGGGACCGCCTGTTTTGTATTTTGTTGGGGATACAGGATACTTTCAGGGCTTTAAAACGATTGGAGAGCGCTTTGACATCGGTGTTACGTTAATGCCGATTGGTGCCTATGAACCCGAATGGTTTATGACATCCCAGCACGTCACGCCGGAAGAAGCGCTGCAAGGATTCGTGGAGTCCGGCTCACAGCTTATGGTTCCGATGCATTATGGTACGTTTAAACTCGCGGATGATACGCCTAAGGAAGCGCTGGATCGGCTGGAAGTCGAACGTGAACGACTCGGAATCCACAAAGAACGAATCCGGGTGCTCGGACACGGTGAGACCCTGCGTATTCGTCATGAGGATCATAGAAAGAGCTAACAAAAGCGGGCAAAAATATGCTAAGGTAGGGGTATATCCGCAGCAAATGCACAATTACCAAAACTTTAACGAGTAAAAAGCGGCTAATTTTCGAATTTGCCGTTTTTTTGTGTTATAATATGGTGCCAGAATAGGCTACGGGATATTGAATCCATGATTGCTATGAATGCAGTAGCAGATTATTAAAATAAAGGATGGTATGCTTAATGATTAGTACAAGCGGCATCACGCTCCGCTACGGAAAACGTGCACTTTTTGAAGATGTGAATATCAAATTCACGCCAGGCAACTGTTATGGCCTGATCGGCGCCAACGGAGCCGGCAAATCAACATTCCTGAAAATTTTGTCCGGTGAAATTGAAGCAAACTCGGGAGAGGTGCACATCACCCCGGGCGAACGTATGGCCGTTTTGAAGCAAAACCACTTTGAATATGATGAGTACCCGGTTCTCGAAACCGTAATTATGGGCCACAGCCGTCTTTACTCCATCATGAAAGAGAAGGATGCACTGTATGCCAAAGCGGACTTTACTGAAGAAGATGGTCTGCGTGCCGGTGAGCTTGAAGGTGAATTCGCCGAGCTGAATGGCTGGGATGCTGAGCCGGATGCAGCGGCGCTCCTGATCGGTCTGGGTATCGATCGTGATATGCATGAGAAGAAGATGACAGAGCTGAGCGGTAACGAGAAGGTTCGGGTCTTGCTGGCACAGGCATTGTTTGGTACTCCAAACAATCTGCTGCTCGATGAGCCTACCAACCACTTGGATCTTGAATCCATTCAATGGCTCGAGAACTTCCTGATGGATTATGAAGGTACAGTTATTGTTGTATCCCATGATCGTCACTTCTTGAACAAGGTATGTACGCACATTGCGGATATCGATTTCGGTAAAATCCAGCTGTACGTAGGTAACTATGACTTCTGGTACGAATCCAGCCAACTGGCGCTCGCGTTGCAGCGTGATGCGAACAAGAAAAAAGAAGAGAAGATCAAAGAGCTGCAAGCCTTTATTCAACGCTTCTCCGCGAATGCATCCAAGTCGAAGCAAGCAACTTCGCGTAAGAAACAGCTCGACAAAATCACGCTGGACGATCTTCGTCCATCAAACCGTAAATATCCGTTCATCAACTTCAAACCTGAGCGTGAAGCAGGCAAGCAATTGTTGACTGTCGATCGTGTAAGCAAGACAATTGATGGTGTGAACATGCTGAATGAAATTAGCTTCGTGGTGAACAAAGGGGATAAAATCGCATTTGTTGGCCCGAATGGTAATGCCAAATCGCTGTTGTTTGACATCCTTATGGGTGAAGTGGAAGCGGATAGCGGTGAGTATACTTGGGGTGTAACAACATCACAGGCGTATTTCCCGAAAGACAACTCCAAATATTTCGACGGTGTAGACATGACGCTGGTGGATTGGTTGCGTCAGTATTCCAAAGATCAGGATGAAACGTATCTTCGCGGATTCTTGGGTCGTATGCTCTTTTCAGGCGAGGAATCCTTGAAAAAGGCAAGCGTACTCTCCGGAGGAGAGAAAGTTCGCTGTATGCTGGCAAAAATGATGCAAACGGGTGCGAATGCACTGATTCTGGATGAGCCAACAAACCACTTGGATCTCGAATCTATTACTGCCCTGAACAATGGTATGATTGATTTTGACGGCACGATGCTGTTCACGTCCCATGACCATCAGTTCATCCAAACCATTGCGAACCGGATTATCGAAATTACGCCAAATGGCCTTATTGATCGCCAAATGAGCTATGATGAATATCTGGAAAGTGAAGAAATTAAAGAACTTCGCAAAAAAATGTATCCGGTTGAAGCTTAAAAATAAAATATTGGGGTTCAGAACCCCAATGTAATAAAAAAGAACCGTAAGCCCTGTTGAAAGGAGCTTGCGGTTCTTTTTCTTGTATAAGCAGATCCGAAATTTCTCTAGGATCCACCTGTACGGCGGCGCTGATTGTTAGGCTTTTTATTGTTTTGGCTCTTCATCGCTTTTGGTCCGCCTTCAAAGTAGGCGCTGGATTGGTTACCAGAGTTCGCCTGTTGTTTCTTCTGCGCCAGTTTCTGGCGTATGGCATCCTGCAAACTGATTTTTTTTGGTTCAGTGTTTTCGCTCATCATTGTTTCCCTCCCGGTCTTACAGTAAGCCGTCCGAATTGGACGGGATGTACCTATTTTATACGTTTTGCAAAAGCCCCACAAGGGCAACCTGATAATAAGAGGGGATCCTTCACTTTTTGACTAGACCAACACTTTTTCTCTAAGCCTACAGCCATGCGGTTTGGCAACTTTGTTTCGGCTTCCCTACAGCCATGCAACTTGGCAACACTGTTTCTATAGACCCACAAGGGTGGCATTTGGTACCATGTAAAAACCGTAATACGAAACGTAAAAGGAGTGTCGCCCGGTTTGAACGCTTATGAAGAAATACGTAAAGGGGAGCGGGGGGCTTGGGTCAGCATCGCAGCTTATCTGATCTTGTCCGCCTTTAAGCTAATCTGTGGATATTTATTCGCTTCCAGCGCATTGCTGGCAGATGGTTTTAATAACCTTACGGATATTGTTGCTTCGGTTGCCGTATTGATTGGACTTCGGATTTCCCAGAAACCGCCTGACTCAGACCATGCTTATGGTCATTTCAGAGCAGAGACCGTTGCTGCTTTAATTGCATCCTTTATTATGGCCATGGTTGGACTACAGGTTTTGGTTGAAGCAGTACGTTCATGGTATGAAGGGGACTTTGCAGCACCTAACTTATGGTCTGCTGCCGTCGCTGTAATCTGTGCGGTGGTTATGCTGGGCGTATACCGTTATAATCATCGCTTGGCGCTGCAGATTAACAATCAGGCGCTCATGGCCGCGGCCAAGGATAATCGGTCAGATGCTTGGGTGAGTATCGGAGCGGCAGTCGGCATTGTGGGGGCCCAATTTGGTTTACCGTGGTTGGACAAGGTAGCTGCAATTGCTGTAGGACTTCTGATTTGCAAAACCGCCTGGGAAATCTTCCGGGATTCCACGCATCGCTTAACGGATGGATTCGATCAAGATCAGTTAACGGATCTTAGGTCATCTGTAGCACGGGTTCCTGGAGTAGAGATGATTAAGGACGTCAAGGCACGTGTACATGGGAGTCATGTGCTTGTGGATGTAGTCATTGAAGTGGATGGCGGGCTTAGTTTAATTGAAGGTCATCGGATCTGTGATCAAGTGGAGGAACGGCTGAAGCGTTCACACAATATTATGCATGTTCACGTGCATGTTGAGCCGAGAATGGAAGACACAGCAGAACCTACCTGAGTGATCTGAGCTAAATATTTTGTTTGAAAAAGAGGACAGTCGCTATGAGCGCTGTCCTCTTTACTTATGTTTAGAACGATTATACGATACTATTTAATGGCAACGTGGATCCACGCTTTGCCTTTCCAAGTGTATACTTGAACCCATTCGCCACCATCAAAACCGTCTACAACTTCACCAGTTGTATCGATTACTTGGGCACTCAGTGCACCGATTGGTTTACCGTTAGGTGCATCGTAGAACCAAGTGCGCTCCAGAAGATTAAGCAGCATGGTAGGTACAAGAACCTCATCACCTGGTTTTACAACAGGCTCGTCGAAGATTTTGTCATCATCCGTGCCATATGTTGCGCCAGTAACCGTTTCTGTTGTACCTTCAACGGTTTCAACAACCGGTTTGTTTACTTCAACAGCAGGTGTTGTTTCCACAGGTTTTGTTGCCTGGGTTCCTGTCTCCGGAGTTACTGTTCCAGTAACCGCTTCCTCAGCACCTGCAGCAGCAGCCATTGAACCCATCAAAGTCAAAGCAGCGGCAAAACTTACGATTTTTTTCATTGTTGTTTCCTCCTCGGGTTAGGTATGTAATTTGTTGTTCTGTGTTTAAAGTAACCAAGCGACCTCACTTGTGAATCAACATTTTAACAATATTTTCTTTTATTCTCCAGAGTCAACTGGAGCAATTGTGGGTATATGGGAAGCTTGTAAATATCAGACCACAGTGGGAGAAAACCGGGCTGGCTATGTAAAAAAAGTCCTGTTTGTGGATAAAAATCCGGTTTAAAGAGGAGTGCGGATGGAATAGAGAAGAAAGGAGTGTAATACATAATAATTAGATGGGGGGACCTTATGCCCTAGGACAATCGATTCAAAAAGGACAGACACGACAGACACATAACAAAAGCCTAACGGCTTTTGCAAGCACGCTAGGCTTCTGTATGTAATCTGATGAAGAGGTTATCCAAAGCAACCCGATTCATCGCATTCGGCTGCGTCCAGTGATCAGGGAGATGACGAACAATACAACAAAGATGAAGAAGAGGACTTTAGCAATGGAAGCGGCTGCCTCAACAATACCGAAAAATCCGAAAATCCCTGCTACAAGAGCAATAACTAGAAATAGTACAGACCATTTCAACATGAGTATTCATCCTTTCGTTTAGGAATATGGGGTCAGCGATGTTTATTCCGCTGCCGTGTGTAGTTGTTCTTTAACCTGGGGGGTTTTTAATGAAACATCCATCAATTTTCCAAAAACAGGGAATGGTAAAGTCCGTTCTAATTTTGTTTCGCGCCTGAAATGGTCGGGTAACTATAGCAATAACAAAACGATGTATATGAGAAAGCGAGGTTCTTCTATGATCTATCAAATTAGTGTTGCCTTGATTGCGGTAGCTTTTGCAGTATTGGTTTTCTTTTTGATTCGTACATTAAAATCGGCTCAGGGCTCACTGGACAACGTGTCCAAGACACTTCAGGAAGTTCAGAAAACGATTGATGAACTGAGTTATGAAGTGAAGCAGACGGTAAGACATGCCAACGATATTACGGCAGATGTGCAGCACAAGATGAAACAAATTGATCCGGTAATGGAATCGGTACAAAATCTGGGAGAGGTTTTGAATGAGGTGACCGAGGCGGCCAAACAGGTATCCACGACGATGATCGCCAAATTTCAAACCAAACGCAGCAATCAAGACCCGCAAAACAAACGAGCAGAGGTAGCCAAAGTACAGACAACGCCTGCAACACCTACGGATCGGACCCTTCAAAGTTATCAGGCTACATATAATGATACGGCAAAGGGTGGGAAAAACTGGGTGAAGTACATCGATCTGGCGGCTAATGTGTGGCAACGTATGCGTAAATAACATGACCGCTGTGTAATCCTGAATGTCTTTCAGAGCGGTGATGAACTGAACTTATGAAAGGGTGAGAATCATGATGAAACTACTGCTTGTTATGTTTAGCGTTATTTCTCCCTTTTCCGTTCAACCGGCGGCAGTACCTGCTGCTCAAGATATGCAATGGACGGTAGTGGAAGAACAAGTGCCAGAGGTTACTCTGGCTGCTGATCGATCCGGACCGGTTCGGCATTTTCAGACTCTGAATGGCATTTCCCTGGATGACAGCAAAGGTCATATTATATCTGAGAAGGGTCAGCCCCGTCACAAAAAGGCAGATCCATATCTGGGTTGTCCCGAATATGAGTTTGCTGACGTCAAGGTTGGACTCTGTGAGGATACCGGAGAGATCCAGTATATCCACATTGATGGAGCCGAGGAGCGGTTGAAACTCAACCAGCAGTGGATAGACATGAATGTCGAATCCATTCGCAAGGCTTTGGGTGAACCGTATGTGGTGGCTGAAGATGGAGAAGTATATCTGCGGGGTAATCAGGCCATTAAGGTTTATATCAAGCCTGGTTCCGAGCAGATTGATGGAATCGATCTTTTTGAGGATCATCTCCAGTAGAGGAGAAATGGTTTCTTATTAAAGAAGCGTTTCAAACCTATAGGGCAAGGTTATATATTAGAAGTAGCTCGAAAAGAAGATTATCAGAGGAGAGTGGAGACGATGAATTCAACCAATGCGCAAGCTTATGCAAAAGTGGTAGAAAACGGAGTTCAAGCGGTAGAAGCGGTGAAAGAGCTGCAGAATACCGGTTACCTTGCTGATCACATCTTCGTTCTGGCCCACGAGAAGGATCGTACGGATCGAATTGCCGATACAGCCGATGCCAAGGAAATAGGTATCAAGGAAGAAGGCGTATTCGACTCCATGGCGAATTTGTTCCGATCACGTGGTGATGAACTCCGGGCCAAAATAGTATCCATGGGCTTTACAGAAGCTGAGGCAGACTTTTACGAGAGTGAACTCGATAAAGGCAAAGTGCTTGTTATTGCCAAGAAGAAGGATTAATTGGTTCAAATGGTAACTGAAGCATCCTGAACAGGACGAGCTTCAGGTTCAAAAACATAGATAAGGAATGGGGATATCCCCATTCCTTATCTATGTTTTTGCGAGTTTGGAAGCGGGATCAGAACGCAGCAAAAACAGGGCGGCGAGCAGGTGTTTTTTCCTGTGGTGGTGCCATTTACTGATAGAAGTTTTTTGCTTTTACGATTATAGTTATAGTAGGAAATATTATGTCTACCGCTGTATTGATCGCGAAAAATGTATTTTTTGGGTTGTTACATGACTTGATAAAAATCGACAAACCCGGAACGGAACGCCACAGATAAGGGAGATAGAAATGAAAATACTTATTGTTGACGACAATCCGACGAATGTCATTATTATTCGAGAAATTCTGAAAAAAGAGAACTATCGTGACATTTTAACGGCAAGTTCAGCCATGGAAATGTTTGAAGTATTGGGGATAGGGGAGGAAAATAACGAATTTCGTCCCAGACCGTCGGATATTGACCTGATTTTGCTAGATATGATGATGCCGGAAATGGATGGGATCGAAGCTTGCGGTATTGTTCAAAAATTCGAAAATCTTAAGGATATTCCTATTATTATGGTTACAGCAATCGGCGACTCTAAGAAACTTGCCGAAGCATTGGATGCGGGAGCGTCAGATTATGTAACCAAACCGATTAACAAGGTGGAGCTGATGGCTCGAATTCGGCTGGCTCTCCGTTTGAAGCAGGAGAAGGACTGGCATAAGGAACGCGACCAACGCATTCAGGATGAGCTTAAGCTGGCTGCTATGGTGCAGAATGCAGTATTAAGTCCGGCAATTGAAGAGCCGTTGTTCTATGTGAATGCCATCTATAAACCTTCTTTTGAACTGGCAGGAGATCTCTACTCCTGGTATCCGCTTGGTGAAGGCCGCTATGGCGTATTGCTGCTGGATATGATGGGGCACGGTATTTCTTCTTCTTTATTTACCATGTTTATTGCTTCGGTATTGAAGGATACGGTTACGACGTACGTAGATCCCGAAAAGGTGATTCAGGAGCTAAACCGTCGCTTTAACCAGCTGCATCTGGAGAAGCAGCTGGTACAGTACTACTTTACAGCGATATACCTGGTGATAGATACCCGAATGAAGCGCATTGATTATGTCAACGCAGGGCATCCGCCGGCACTGTTTTTCCAGGAAGATGGAAGTGTAACGACATTTGATTCTGTATGTTGTCCGGTAGGTTTGTTCGACAAGATGGATATTGAACCACAGACCATCCACTATAAGGGTGACGGGCATATTGCACTTTATACCGATGGTCTGCTTGAGGCCGTTCAAGGAGATCAGGAAGAGCAACTGGACTTCCTCAAAGAACAACTGAAGGGCTCACATGAATGGAATGAAGCTCACATGCAGGCACTGTTCTTTGATGACGAGATTCCCCAAGAGCGAGATGATGATAAATGCTTGGTGTGGATTACATTAAATAAAGGGGCGAAAGCTGAATGAAGATCAGGAATAAACTGCTGATTGGCTTTACTGCTCTTATGGCCATTTTGCTTGTGCTTACGTTTGTGAGTTACGAGCGCATGAATAGTGCCAACGAACAGATCGATCAGATGTATCAGGATCGTTATCTAAAGGTTAGGAACACCTCATCTGTACGTGGAGAGGTCAATGATATAGGCAAACTGCTGACTAACTTGTTGCTTAACCCGAACAATTCGATTAGTGCCGTCGATGGACAACTCAAGGAAATGGAAGAACGGGGAGAAGGATACCTTAAGGAAGTACGTGAACGTGCAGATAGTGCAGGTGAACATCAATTGGTTGACCGTGTAGATGAAGCTTGGGAAGCGTATGGCACGTACTCATCAAGACAGCTGAGCCTCTTATCCCAAGGTCGCCTAGAAGATGCCAATAACTACCGTAATTCAACAGGGCTCGCTGTACAGCAGGAAGCTGTCGATAGTTTAAATGCACTCTCCCGTTTTCAGGATCAGGAGATTGATGCGGAAATCAAACAGGCGAACGAGGAATTCAACCGTGCTGTTCAGATCACCGTAGGCATCATGGTTGCTGGTCTTCTGCTTGCCCTTGGTGTGATCCTGTGGGTACTTCCAAGCATAACACGAGGGTTGAATACGGTGTCTATGATGATTACAAGCTTCGGCAAAGGTCGATATCGTACCATCAGACGTATTCAGGTCAAGTCCACGGACGAGATCGGGCAAATTGCCAGTGTTTTCAAAGATGTATCTGCTGATCTGGAAGAAAAACTGGAAATTGAGAAAGCTTATATGCAGGCACAACAGGATCAGAACTGGATGAGCTCCAACATAGCCAGAGTGCCTGAACTGCTGCGCGGCATTGGTTCAATTCGTCAGATATCGCAAATGTTTATCAGCGAGTTTACTCCGGTACTCGGAGCACAGCTCGGCGTGGCATACTTGATTGATGAAGAGAAACACCCCGATGAATTGAGACGATATGGGGCATACGCCTTTGAAGAGAATGAGGCCATTGGTAAGGAAGTATACCGTGTCGGTGAAGGGTTAATTGGCCAGGTGGCTCTTGATATGAAACCGATTATTCTTGAAAATACACCTGAAGATTATGTGCACATTGGTTCGGCTTCAGGTTCTACTCGTGCGACCAGCATCATGATTTATCCTGTCGTTTTTGAAGATGAACTCATTGGCGTTGTCGAATTGGCTTCTTTTGAAGGTTTTAATGATCTGCATAAACAGTTATTCTCTCAGCTCATCATGAACCTGGGGGTTATTCTCAATAACGTTCGCCGCCGTCTGCGCGTAGAGGAGCTGCTGCGTGAATCCCAGGCCCTCACAGAGGAACTTCAGGTGCAGTCGGAGGAACTGCAGACACAGCAGGAAGAACTGCGTCGTTCCAATGAAAATCTGGAAGAACAGACAGGAGCCCTGAAACGCTCCGAAGAACTGCTGCAGCGTCAGCAGGAAGAGCTTGAGCATTTTAATACCGAGCTGATTGCCAAGACTCGTGCACTTGAAGAGCAGGTTCGTGAAGTCGAAGAGAAAAATGACGAAATTGAGAAAACGAAAACGCAACTGGAACAGCAAGCTATGCAGCTGTCGATGACCAGCAAATACAAATCCGAATTCCTGGCCAATATGTCGCATGAACTTCGGACACCGCTCAACAGTCTACTGATCCTGTCACAATTATTGTCTGAGAACAAGGAAGGTAATCTGAGCAGCAAACAGCAGGAATACGCTCAGACAATCTACATGTCCGGTGCAGACTTACTTAAAATGATTGATGAAATTTTGGACCTTTC
Organism: Paenibacillus sp. FSL K6-2862; assembly: GCF_038005125.1. NCBI lineage: Bacteria > Bacillati > Bacillota > Bacilli > Caryophanales > Paenibacillaceae > Paenibacillus > Paenibacillus sp. FSL K6-2862. Next base: position 5,638,243 of record NZ_JBBOSN010000001.1, on the reverse strand, counting down.
CAAAGTAGACGCAGGAAAAATGGATATCAATTATGAGACGGTTCGAATGGATGAGCTGACTGCTTTTGTGGAACAAAACTTTGGGCCCATGGCGAACAAAAAAGAATTGGATCTAAATATTGAATTCGACAGCAATCTCCCTGAATGGGTGTATACGGACAGCCATCGAGTGAAGCAAATCTTGCGCAACTTGCTGTCAAACGCCTTCAAATTTACCAACCGGGGATCCGTGAGCATTATTGGACGGAAGATGAAACCGGAAGAACTTCCGGGGTATCTGAACACCAATCAGGAATATATCGGATTTACCGTGAAGGATACAGGAATTGGAATACCTTCAGACAAAACAGATCTAATCTTTGAAGCCTTCCAGCAAGTCGATGGAACAACCAGTCGCAAATACGGCGGCACCGGACTGGGGTTATCCATTAGTCGTGAACTGGCACGTTTACTCGGTGGTGCGATTCACGTCGAGTCATCTGAAGGTGTGGGCAGCTCGTTTACGTTATACCTTCCAGACAATCATGACGAAGCGGCTCCGGAGGACGAAAGCGTTACCCAGGCTGCCGCATCTGCAGAGTATGATTCGTCGGCAAGGCAGTCCAGAGCTTTGCGTTCGAGCAGACAAACCGTGATTGCTCCTGACCCTGATAGCACATCCCTTATGAAAATGCCGGCAACCGAATCAGCTGTATCCGTACATGTAGAGGATGATCAGGAAAATCTAATCGAGGGTGACAAAATTCTGCTCATTATTGAGGATGACGTGAATTTCGCCCATATTTTGATGGATATGGCGAGAGGAAGAGGATTTAAGGCGATTGTGGCGACTCAAGGGGACAAGGGACTCGAAATGGCTCGTCAATATTTGCCGGATGCGATTATTCTCGACATTCAGCTTCCGGTCATGGATGGTTGGGCGATTCTGGGCGAACTGAAGAGCAGCTCGGCAACACGCCATATACCGGTTCATGTTATTTCCGTGATTGATGATATGAAGCAAGGATTGATGATGGGGGCCATTGCCTACCTGAAAAAACCATCCAGTAAGGATTCGCTGGATAAAGCCTTCTCGCATATCGAATCCTATACAGAGAACCAGTTGAAACGTTTGCTAATTGTGGAAGATGACGAAATACAGCGCAAAGCAATTATTGAACTCATCGGGCATGATGATGTTGCCATAACGGCTGTGTCTACAGGCAGCGAGGCTTTAACCGAGCTCCATAGCCAGCGGTACGATTGTATGGTGCTGGATCTGATGTTGACGGACATGACCGGATTCGAATTGCTTGACCAGATCAGGGATGATGAATATCTGAATGATCTTCCGATTATCATTTACACAGGCAAAGAGCTGGATAGCAAGGAAGAAATGAAGCTGCGCAAATATGCGGAGTCCATCATTATCAAAGACGTGAAATCACCTGAACGTCTGCTGGATGAGACAACCTTGTTCCTTCACCGGGTAGAAGCCAATCTGCCGGAAGACAAGCGCAGAATTCTGCAGAAGCTGCATAACAAGGAAACCTTGTTTGAAGGTAAGAAAATACTGCTCGTGGATGATGATATTCGAAATGTATTTGCCCTTTCGAGTGTGCTTGAAGGCTATCGAATGGATGTTACATTTGCTGAGAACGGGCGGGAAGCTCTTGAGATTTTGGATAAGAATCCGGATATCGACCTGGTGTTAATGGATATGATGATGCCGGAAATGGATGGATACGAGGCAATGACACGTATTCGGCAGATTCCGAGATTCGAGAAATTACCAATTATTGCACTGACAGCCAAAGCTATGAAAGATGATCGGGGCAAGTGTATTGAAGCTGGTGCATCCGATTATGTGAAGAAACCGATTCAAACAGATCAATTGTTATCATTAATGCGCGTGTGGTTGTATTCGTAACCCAATAGTTTGGGTAATGAACAACAATACAACGATTACGCAAGTAACAAATGAAGAAGTGGAGAGAATCTATGACACCGTGGGAACCTACCGAGGCTGATGAACAATCGGTCCGCATGCCGCAAGATGAAGAACGCGAATTGATTGAGATTGAGTTGTTATTGGAAGGTATGCACCGTCTATATGGATATGACTTTAGAAATTACGCATTGCCATCTTTGAGACGAAGAATCTGGCACTACGCACATTCGGAAGGTCTTAAAACGATATCTGGGCTTCAGGAAAAGGTTCTGCATGAGCGTTCAGCATTCGAACGATTTGTACAGAATCTGTCCATTCCGGTGACCGAAATGTTTCGTGATCCTGCGCTCTTCAAGACATTCCGTGAAAAGATCATACCTGTGTTAAGGACATATCCTTATATTCGGATTTGGCACGCAGGCTGCTCCACGGGTGAAGAAGTGTATTCCATGGCGATTATGCTGCATGAGGAAGGTTTGTATGACAAGGCACGGATCTATGCCACCGATATGAATGACCGCTCACTGCAGCAGGCCAAGGAAGGCGTATACGGTATTGAAAAGATGAAATTATACACCACAAACTATTTGGAGGCAGGGGGTACCAGAGCCTTCTCCGAATACTATACAGCGAAGTATAACTCCGTTATGTTTCATCCTTATCTGCGAAAAAACATTATTTTTGCAGAGCATAATCTGGCAACAGACCGGTCATTTAACGAATTTAACGTTATCTTTTGCCGCAACGTCATGATTTATTTCAATGATGAACTAAGGAATCATGTGCATGGACTATTTCATGAGAGCTTGAGCCATTTTGGCATTCTTGTTCTGGGATCCAAGGAATCGATCCATTTCACAGAATTCAGCGATGCTTACGAGCCGTTAGACCGGACGGAAAAAATATACCGGAAGATCAAATAGGGGGTTAGGGTTAGCCATGGGGCTCAATGAACCAATCCACATATTATTGGTAGATGACCGCCCCGAGAATCTGCTTGCTCTAGAAGCAGTTTTGGAATCGGAACAGTATAAACTCGTCAAGGCAACTTCTGGAGAAGAGGCACTTCGATGCTTGCTTAAAGACGAATTTGCGGTCATTGTGCTTGATGTGCAGATGCCTGGAATGGACGGAATTGAGACAGCGAAGTTAATTAAAGCGCGTGATAAATCAAAAGACGTTCCCATTATCTTTATCTCTGCCAACAGCAGGGAAGCAGAACATTTATTTGCCGGATATTCGGCAGGTGCCATCGATTACATGGTGAAGCCGTTTATCCCCCAAATTCTCAAATCGAAAATTGAGGGCTTTGTCGAAATGTTCATAACGAACAAACGGCTGAAAACTCAAACCATGCTGCTTCATCAGAAAACGCAGGAACTCGAGAAAATGAATCAGCAGCTGATTCAGGCAAAAGAGGAAGCGGAAATCGCAGCCAATGCCAAAACCGAATTTTTGGCGATGATGAGTCATGAGATCCGTACACCGATGAACGGTGTTATCGGGATGGTCGATTTGCTGATGGAGACGGAACTGAAGGATGAGCAGAAGGAATATATCGATATCGTGCGAAAGAGCGCGGATGCACTTGTCACAGTTATTAACGATATTCTTGATTTCACCAAGATGGAATCCGGGAAAATGGAGCTGGAGGAGCATCCGTTTGAACTCGTTACATGTATTAAAGAAGTATTGGGCTTGTTTGCTATGGAAGCAGGTAAAAAGAATCTGGAGCTGGACTATTTCCTCGAGGATTCCGTCCCTGCCTTGGTGTACGGCGATATGGCGAGACTGCGTCAGGTCCTGATGAATCTGATTGCCAATGCAATCAAGTTTACGGACCAGGGTGGAGTCTACCTGATCGTATCTGTTAACGAAGAAAAAGACGGTAGAATGACCTTGGAATTTGCAGTAAAGGATACAGGTATAGGAATATCCTCAGACAAAGTGGATCGCCTATTCCAGCCATTTTCTCAGTTGGATACATCGATGACACGCAAGTACGGTGGAACTGGCCTGGGACTTGCCATTTGCCGGACGTTAGTGGAAATGATGGGTGGCAGCATTCATCTGGATACGAGCGAGAAGCGTGGAGCTACCTTTGTCTTCACCATTCAGGTACAGCGCTATGTAGAGACGGAACTGATCATCGGGAATGGAGAAGAACAACCGGAGAATATGGAACGTTATGAAATGCAGCCTTCCGTATTGATTGTCGATGATCATCCCATTAATCAAAAGTTGATGGCGATTATGCTGAGCAAGCTGGGCTTCACATCAGATACCGCAGAAGATGGACAGAAGGCGCTGGATATGGTTCTAGAGAACCCAGGCTATGATTATATATTTATGGATTTGCAAATGCCGGTTATGGACGGATTGGAATGTACACGTAAAATTCGGGAAAGTCTTCCGAAGGAAAAGCAGCCTGTTGTACTGGCCATGACTGCCAATGTAATGGAGGGCATCCAGCAGCGCTGCCTTGCTGTCGGAATGGATGATTACATCAGTAAGCCCGTTAAGATGGGCAGTGTGAAACAAAAATTGTCGCGATTTCAGGAAGACCGCAAGGGCTTCAAACCAGCCTCCTCACCCATGAATCGAGCAAATTGAAATAATTGCTAATTATGATTTTGTTTCACCCGGGCGTAAGTTGGGTTATTAGGTAAGGAAACCATTGATCAGGAGAGAGATGTCTAATGAATACAAATAAAAATGAAAAATTCAATGCAAAGACCGAAACACAAAATGGCGTGTGCACGGTATATCTTACTGGCGAACTGGATTTGTCAGTAGCTCCTGAATTTCGTTTGGTCATGGAGCCACTTGTGGACAACAAGGAACAAGATTTGATTATTAACATGAAGGACCTGAAGTATATTGATAGCACAGGGATTGGAATCCTGTTATCTGTTCTGAAGGCTCGACATGGAATGGAAGCACGCTTCGAAGTACAAGAAGTTCCTGCGCAGATTCAGAAGCTTTTTGATATGACGGGTATTGCCAAATTCTTTGTCTCACAGAAGAATTCCCAATAGGAAAGGATCGAAAAAGGAATGAATGCAGAAGTTCAAAGAGTCACCCTTAACTTACCGGCGACAGCTGATTATGTGGATATTGTAAGATTGAATCTTTATGGTGTAGCGTCCAAAATGGGATTTTCTTATGAGGACATTGAGGACATGAAAGTTGCTGTATCCGAGGCTTGTAACAACTCTGTATTGTATGCCTACTCACACGAAGGCGGTATGGTTGAGGTCGTTTTTGAAGTGGACAACGAAACATTGGCTATTACAGTCAAGGACGAAGGTGCAAGCTTCGAAAACGTCAACCCGGCAGTATCACGCGCAGGCCTTCATGACACTGAGCTGACAGATGCCCAAATTGGTGGACTTGGATTCTATCTGATGCAAGCCCTGATGGATGATGTCAGTGTGGAAAGTGAGACGGGCAAAGGTACGAAAGTCGTACTCGTAAAACGTCTTGCAAGAAGTGAGGAGAAAGTATGAACGAAAAAGTGACTCCCCCAGAGTCCATGTCTGAATCCGTAGGTTTGATCTGGGAGTACCAGCAGACCAAGGATAACGAAATTGCAACAGTTCTTATCCGCAAATATGAACCGATGGTGAAGATGGCAGCAGGCAAGATTGCCCGGAATCGTCCGGATCTGTACGAAGATCTGTATCAGACTGGCCAGATGGCTCTGATTCGCCTTCTGCAGCAGTACGATATTAACCTGGGCATTCCGTTCGAACCTTATGCCATGAAAAGCATGATCGGTCATATGAAAAACTACCTTCGGGACAAATCCTGGTATATTCAGGTACCTCGACGAATCAAGGAAAAAGGTGCACTTGTTCAACATGCTATTGATGAATTAACGGTGAAGTTTGAACGCTCACCAAGTGTGGATGAGATTGCTGAATACCTTGACCTGACCCCAGAGGAAACCATCGAAGTTTTAGCTGGTCGGGAATGTTACCACTACGTCTCACTGGATTCTCCACTATCTCAGGATGAAAGTGCAGCAACGCTTGGTGAACTCATCAGTGCAGACGTAAACGACTTTGATTCGGTGGAGAAGCGGATGGACTTGCAGCAGGCATTGGGACAGTTGAAGGAACAGGAGCAGAAGGTGCTAATTTTGGCCTTCCAGGATGGTCAGTCTCAACGGGCGATAGCTCAGAAATTGGGTGTATCCCAGATGAGCGTTTCCCGAATTCAGAAGAGAGCTACTGAAAAACTGAAACAGATCATGTCTAATGCTTCAATGTTATGAGATGTGAATTCCTGATGTTGTTAAGTACGGCATAAAAAGGACACGTGATTCCACTGGAATACATGCGTGTCCTTTTTTGAAATTTGTTTTTGGATGGATGTGCTGTTTATTATGAATCCAGGAGTGGTGTTGTGATGGTGGATCGGGTCAAGCTGGTAGCCAGGCGCGACAAATTATCATTTTCGGAGCAGTGGGATTGGTGGGACTGGGTGGCGCCAGAAGATGAGGATATGGCCGAAGTGATGGAGGGACTTATTGAAGAGTTTCCAGAGATGCAATACTTCCTTCGTAAGATCCCGGAGGTGCATTCCAATTACCTGTCTGTACGATATCTAAACGGGACAGATCCGGTTATATTTGGTTCACTTCTATATGCAGTCAAAAATGAGAAAGAGAGTACACGCAAAGATAATCAGATGTTTTTCTATGTCGACCAAAAAAGTTTGGTAACGATTAATTTGGATGATAACACCAGAGGTATTATGAATACGGGAGAACGCTCGGCCATGCTGCACCAGTGTGACACTGCCCGTGATGGAATGTTTGTTCTGTTCCGGGCCATATTGCATTATTATCATGTGGGCATGGATCAGTTCGAGATGCATTTGCGTGAACTGGAACGGAAGATGGAATCACGTAATGCTCGTACATTGATGGACCAAATTCTTGAAGCGCGGTTTGAACTTTTGTATTGGAGCAACCTGTTTATCCCTTATTCTGAATTAATGGCTGCAGCACGGGAGGCCTATCTCGATGATATAGAGGACAGTCGTTTCTTCAAGCAGCTGCAGCACCGGATCGAGCGGATGGAGCGTCTCTTTCAGCACTATGAAAAAGAAATCGATACACTCATTTCTATAGATAATGCGACTTCCGGTGTTCGTGGTAACGAGATTATGAAGACATTAACCATCGTTACTTCGGTCTGTACGCCCGCAACGGCTGCCGGTGCAATCTGGGGGATGAACTTCGAGAACCTGCCTTTGATAGACAAGACATGGGGGGTTGTATTGGTCATCGCACTCATCCTCGCCAGCATGGCTAGCATGTATGTATGGATGATGATGAAAGGCTGGACCGGAGATCTGTTGAAGTTGAAGCCCACGCAGCGACCGGCTGATGACCCCGGGAAACGGGGCAATTCCGTGCGGAAGGGATGATGGCTCTTAGCCTAGCTCTTGTAATCGTCAATATATCCAAGCAGATCTGCAATGTATTGTCCCACAATCGGCATGTTTACAAATTGACTGAGTATAAGACCTAAGAGACCAAGGACAACAAAGGTCCCGAGGGTAAGTCCAAGTCCTCTCGCCATACCTGCAGTAAAATTGGTGATGATCCGTTTTTTGGGACTGGTGTAATTCTCGATAATATCCTTGATCTGTGCCTTTTCCAAACTGTCCGCAAGCTGATCCAGGCGTGTGTTCAGTTTTTTGACTTCATGGCGCAATTCAAAAGGATGCTCTGCCGTATCATACTGCTGCGATGGTTTGCTTCCAGTAACGGGGGTATTTCCGTTTAATGTGACTTTGCTCATGTGAGTCCTCCTCCTATTACAATGGATGAAAAATAGCCAGCTGAAACTCAGCTGGCTATTGACCATTCGCTCAAGCCCTTACAGGCTGGTCGAATTCAGCTCTTTTCGTGCATCTTCCTTTGCTTCCTCGGAAGCAGAAGCAACTTCGCTGGTTGCTTTAGTTGCTTCATCCGCTACATCTGCGGATGCTTTCCTTACCGATTCCATGACGTCGTTACGGCCTTGGTTCACCGTTTTTGCGATATCGGAAGTTTTGGTAGAAACAGTTTTAGCGAGTTCGGTAGCCTTGTCACTAACAACGGCTGCAACTTCCTTGGTGCGGTCGGTAACCATACCAACCTTCTCGGAAAGGTCGCCGCGAAGTTCGCGTCCTGGTTTAGGGGCGAAGAGTAATGCTGCTGCTGCTCCCAGCAAGCCACCGATGAAAATACCTTTTGCGAAAGTCGAACCGCTTTGTACAGGATATTGATCTTCTGCTTTATTCATGTCTAATCACTCCTTCTTCATAATAAAAAACATTTACGAAACAACGAACACCTTGTTGACCGATCAGGCAGCCTGTCTGAACAGCCTGGACGCAAGCCCCAGCAAAAAGACAAAGAGTGCTGTACCAATAATGGCAGGGATCACGGCAAAATTACCGATAACGGGTCCCCAATTACCAAGCAACAGGGCACCCAGCCAGGCTCCCACAAAACCGGCAACCATGGCTCCAATGATGCCTCCAGGCATATTGTGACCGGCAAGTGCATCTCCGATGAGGCCAATGATAACTGCCAAGATGATGCTGAGAATAATGCCCCACATAACAACCGCCTCCTTTACACTTGATGCAGGATGTTGTCTGTTCGCGTTTGCTTACTTCGTATATAAACGTCGTGCATCAAGCTGAAACAACTGAAGCAGATATGGGCATCCTGGAATTTGAAGGAATTTCAGATCATTCGTTTGATTGCACCAACCATGCACACAAGCCATGCCAGTCCCGCAACGAATCCAGCAAATACGTCTGTAGGATAGTGCACGCCGAGCATGATCCGGCTAATTCCGATGAGACCGATAAACCCTACACCGCACACAATAGGCAGCATAATGGAGGTGGACTGCGTTTGTCGTTCAATGGCCCAGATGACAAAAAACATGCCGTAAAATCCCATAGAAATCATGGCGTGACCGCTGGGGAAGCTATATCCATGAACCACCATTAAATGTTCAAGTTCAGGTCGGCTTCGACGAAAAATTTCCTTCAATCCTATGTTAAGCAGCCACATGACTGCAAAGCTGCCCAGAACTACATAGCCATAAATAGAGTATCGTGAATTACGGTGTATAAAGAAGAGGGCCGCTGCACAGACTGCGGCTAATGCCGAGATCTTGAAAGAACCAATGGCAGTAATGAAGGTAATGACAGGCAGAAGTGCAAGGCGAGATTCAGAATGGAGATAAAACCAATGTTGAATTCGATCGTCTAATTGAATAATAAAATGAGTCCCCAGCCATGCACCTAATATGGCCAGAACAATGACTAGAGCAGAACTAAACAGAAAGCCTACTCCACTCCAGACAAATAGGGAGCGCCAAGGTAAACGCGGAGAATTTCTGAACAAAGAGGAATTGCTTTCACGCAGCATAAATGATATCTCCTTCAAAATAGGATTGGTTAAACATTCCAGATTGCTATAGGCTTACCCGAATATCATGTCGAAAAAACTGAAAAAACATCGCATTTGTACTATAATTTAAAGATATCCCATGCGGCGTAAAGACGCAAAGCAGAGATGAGACTGGGAGCATAAAGGAGAGAACTCGCATGGAGAGTGCGTTGTTAGTTAAAGAATATCGTGCAGGCGTGATGGAATGCGCCCACTTTGGACACATAAGCATCACGAATGAAAACGGAGATGTCGTTTATTCGGCAGGAAATCCACATTTCAGAGCGTTTACCCGCTCATCTGCCAAGCCTTTTCAGGCCATTCCAGGCATTCGTGCAGGCATTGCAGCCCACTATGGGTTAACCTCCCAAGAAATCGCGATCATGGCATCTTCCCATCGTTCGGAGCCAGAGCATATTAAAGTGCTGGAGAAATTATCGGCCAAACTTGGATTGGGAGAAGAATGCCTGATTTGCGCGGCAAGTTACCCATTGAATGATGATAGCCGAAATCAATGGCTGCGCAATCAAGGAGAGAAGCGAAGAATACTGCATAATTGTTCGGGGAAACACCTTGGCATCCTGGGTTACAGTCAGATGAAAAACTTTGATCTGGACAGTTACGCGGAGCGGGAGCATCCGGTGCAGCGTGAAATTCTGAAAACGATGGCTGATATGGCTGGAATTGAGCAGAAGGAAATTGAACTCGGGACGGATGGCTGCGGCTTTCCGGTATTTTCCTTGCCTTTATCGGCGTTGTCGAATGCATATCTGAAGCTGGCTTGCCCGGATTTAATTGAAGATGAACCGACACGCTCGGCAGTGGAAACCATTACGTCTGCCATGAATGATCAGCCTCTTATGGTTGGAGGAACCGGACGAGTTGATTCGGTGCTTCTGGAAGACAGCAATATTGTTGCTAAAGGCGGCTTCAAGGGAGTATTCGGTTTTGCACTGAAAAAGGAAAGGCTCGGGATAACATTTAAAGTGCTCGACGGATCTGAAGATGAATGGGCATGGATTGCTAAATCAATCCTGGAGCAGATTGGATATTCCAATCGGACAACCATTGAACGACTGGCTCAAGTGTTTCCTCCTGAGATTCGCAATGATGCCGGAAATATGGTGGGACATGCGGATTGTGAATTCGTGCTTCACTCACCTGAATAAAGCGTATAACCATAAGCTAGGGGCGTGATTAGAATCCCCGGACCCCGGGTAAAGATGAGATACCAACAGGTATTCATCTAAGCATTCATATACACGCAAGACCTGCTGTCAGATGTAGGCAGCAGCTCTAAACCCTTGGAGGTGGATGAACATGATTAAAGTAGTGACATCGGAAGAAAGGCACACGTCGGATCGAGGTTGGATACACAGTGAGTTCAGCTTTTCTTTTGCAGATTATGACGATCCAAGCAATGCGCATTTTGGTTGCCTGCTGGCTCATAATGACAACACGCTGATGCCGCAGGAAGGCTTTAAACGACATCCACATCATGACCTGGAAATTGTAAGTTACGTAATATCCGGTAGGCTTAAGCATACGGACAGCATGGGAACCGAACAGGTACTTGAGCCGGGAACGGTACAGGTGATGAGTGCAGGCACCGGTGTGGAACATTCCGAGACCAATCCGTCCGAGGATGAACCGGTACGATTCCTGCAGATGTGGTTCCTGCCATCCCAGCGCATGCTGAAACCATCGTATACGAATCGGCAATTTGACCCACAGGAGCAGCTGAATCGACTTTGCCCTGTCGTATCCGGACAGGGTGTGGAGGGAGCCGAAGGTGCGCTTCCAATTTCACAGGATGTGACCTGTTATCTGACCCAATTAGAGTCTGGTAAAAAAATCATGTATCCACAGCATGAAGACAGACGCACACATCTTTTTCTAATCAGTGGTCATGTGGCTATCGCCTGTGCAGATGGGAATTTCAATCTGAAGCCAGGGGATGCTGCCCGTATTCGGAAAAGCTGTGATTTGGAGATTACGAGTACAGGAAGCGAAATGGCGGAATTCGTGCTGGTAGACTTGCCTTAACTTGCTTAAATGACTAATCATGCTGAGCAAATGAGGGTATCAAGTAACAAAAAGACAAAAAGGACCTGTTCTCCCTTTGGTGGAGGCAGGCCCTTTTTATTTGGTGAATGAATATGGGCTGCTTTTAAGCTTTGCGCAGGTTCCCCAGTTCGGAAGCAACAGCTTCCACTTCGGAAATACTGAGATGCTCCTTGCTCATCACCATCTCATACAGATCATGCAAATCCTCATATTTGTCGAGGGGGAACGCCGAAGCCTGCATAGCCGCACCGCTGGCCATACGCAGCTTGGTTTTGATCGCTTCAATCATATATTCCATGTTGGCCGCGTTCGGTTGTGTCAAATCCATCGTTATGTCCATCCCTTCCGTATCGGAAACTGTTGTCATTGTATCATGATTGGACAGGCACAGGCCAATGTTTTGCGGGAATCCCCCTGTATCGGATAAAATGTAAAAAAACAATACTCATTCACAATGCTTCTGTGCGTGTAAAGGAGGGGAAAAGATTGGCAGCATACAAGCGTGAGATGGTGCGCCACCAGAGTCGGGAAACTCCAAAAGGTGTGCCTGGAGAAGACCTGGTTTTATTTTTCAAACACATTTATGAGCAGCATTCACCTGATGAAATAACATTTGTCTGCATTGGAACGGATCGTTCATCGGGAGATGCACTCGGGCCTTTAACAGGAAGTCTGCTGGAGGAGTACGGAGTGGGTCATGTTGTAGGAACGCTAGCAGCACCTTGCGATGCAGATACACTGGAGAAACGGATGTCTCAGATCCCGGCACATCATGCCATTGTTGCGATTGATGCCTGTCTGGGTCCAAAGCATGCCACAGGTACATATTATCTTTCACATCATGCGTTGAATCCTGCGCAGTCCGTAGGGGGGAAGCTGCAGCCTGTTGGACATTATAGTGTGGCAGCTGTTGTAAACGTCAATGGTCCCAGGCCCTATTCCATCCTGCAGATGACTTCGCTTCACCTCGTCATGAACATGTCCCGAACGATCGCTGACGCAGCGTTTGCGGCGAGGAAAATGAGATAAACGTTTCATTCATGAGATGAAAGCTTAATAATATACAACTTGAATGACAAGAAGTTGGTTATATACAATGAATATAATCAATTCAATTCGCGCAGAGAGAGGGATTCATATGGAAAAAGTGATATGTGATGGAACGACGATATGTTATGCCGAACAAGGCAAGGGAGAAGCGCTTATTCTTCTTCACGGATACTGCGGCAGTTCATCCTATTGGGATGAGGTTGTGCCGGAGCTTGCACGTCATTATCGCTGCATCGTACCCGATCTGCGTGGACACGGTAAGACAGACGCCCCTATGGGAACATACACAATAGATCAAATGGGCAATGATGTTCTGCAATTAATGGATGAGCTGAATGTGGACAAGGCTATCCTGCTTGGACACTCCATGGGAGGATATATCGCCCTCTCCATCGCTCAGCGCCATCCAGAACGACTAAAAGCCTTTGGTTTGATCCATTCTACCGCATATCCGGATAGCGAAGAGGGCAAGGAAAAGCGTCTTCGTGCAGTATCGGCTATTCAGACGGATGGTATTGTAAGTTTTGTGGACGGATTGGTTCCGGGATTGTTTGCTCCTGAACATGTGGAGCGGTTATCGGCAAAAGTATCACGTGTCAAGGAAATCGGGTACCAGACCGCACTTCAGGGTGCAGCTGGAGCCGCACTGGCAATGCGGGAACGTCCGGATCGCCGTGATGTGTTATCGGCTACACCGTTACCGGTTTTGCTGGTCGCAGGTGAAAAAGACCCTGTGATTCCGCCGGAACGCACGTTTACGAGTGATAAACCGCATATTGTACAAGCAGTCATTGCCGGGGCGGGCCACATGAGCATGTATGAAGCACCCGAACAGTTGATTCAGGTTATTAGTCAATTTATGAATGGTTTACCGAAGGCGTAATTCTCGAAATTCATTATTTTCAGCAGAGTCCATCATTGTATATACCGTTACAATAGGAAACCCCTGTATCGTCTCTACAAGACGACGGGGGTTTCTTTTTGCATCCTGGAATCCAAGAGGAGGTCCTTTTTTGGCTTTTTGATAGGGCATGAATTAAACTAGCAATAATGGATGAATGATCCGAATGAGCGAATGAGGGGGCATATTTGATGTTCAGAAAAGACTATCTGCTCCGCATGATGGAGGAAATGACCGAGGCGATTGGCAAAGCATTTACACTCAGACAACAGCGGAAACACACGGAGGCGCTGTCGGAATTGGACGAGCTGCTTCGCAGGCAGTTTGGCATGAATTTGTCTTTGCTGAATTCTCTCCCTGCAGAGGATGTCATTGAAATGTTTCGTTTTCGCGGAGTCATTGAAGTGGACAATCTGCAGCAAGCTGCGCGTCTGATCGAAGAGGAAGCTTATATTTATGGAGAGAAGGCCAGAGTGGAGGGCATTGATGATCAGGAGAAGCAGGATTCAGAGGATGAAGGACTTATCCGGTTAATGAAATCATTACACTTTTATCTGTATGCCCTGAATCATGGTGCCAACCCGAAGCTGCTGGATGCACCGGAACGCGTGCAATCGATATTGGAACAAACGAAAGAATACGAACTTCCTGCCCGTACGGAGAAACAGCTTGCGCTGTATCAAGAACAACATGGGCGATATGATCTGGCCGAGAACAGCTGGTACCGCGTCCTGCGGGTAGGTGAAGGACATCCCGTGAATTATCGCGAAGATGTGAAGGCCTTTTACGAACGATTGAGCAAGCTTGAAGATGGGCAACTGGAACAGGGCGGCCTGCCACGTCAGGAAGTGGAGGAAGGTCTCGCTGAACTCATCCGCTAAACGGAGAACAAAACAGGACACACAAATGAATAAGGCTTGTTAGGTGTCTTCACTTGGAGCGGCACCGGAATTGTGGTATGGTTACGGTTGACCAAACCAAATCGAAAGTGAGATGTACCCCGTGGATTCATTGCGAAAGCTTATACAAGACATCTTTGAGCAGAATTCGCTGATTACAGCGACCTGGAGCCAGCTGCGCAGACGGGACAATGTCTCGTATACCAAAGTGCAAGTCAAGCCGGTAACGCTGAAGAATCAGCTGCATTATCAATTCGCATTTCATTATAACAACAAAGTGCTGCACGAGAATTTGACTCCGGCTGAAGCGATAGAACGCATGACTGTGCTGTGCGAAGAGACGTTTCGTCAAGGACTCCTCTGTACGACAGAGGCAGATTATCAAATTTTGATCAGCAAAAAATATAAAGTATCCATTCTGACCAAATCTCCATCCAAAACGTCAGTGGATCTCTCGCATAACCGCAAGAAGCAATACGTGCTGGAAGAGGGAGTCCCTGTCTCGTTCCTGGTTGAGCTGGGAATCATGAATGAAGAGGGGCGGGTATTGGCCCGCAAGTACGATAAATTCAGACAGATCAATCGTTTTCTTGAAATGGTACAGGATGTCATTCCGTATCTGCCTGAGGGACGCCCGCTTACCATCGTTGATTTTGGGTGTGGGAAGTCCTACCTGACCTTTGCCTTGTATCACTACTTGTCGGTACAACAGCGGAGATCGCTGAAGATTATCGGTCTTGACCTGAAAGCGGATGTCATTGAACATTGCAACGCTCTTGCACAAAGGCTGCACTATGGTGATCTGAAGTTCCTGGTTGGTGATATTGCAGACTACGACGAGCTGAACGAAGTGGATATGGTCGTGACACTGCATGCCTGTGATACGGCGACCGATGCGGCACTGGAGAAAGCTGTTCGTTGGGGCGCTTCAGTCATACTGTCCGTACCGTGCTGTCAGCATGAGCTGTTTGACCAGATTGAATCTCCGGTAATGAATCCGTTATTGTCCCATGGTATTCTGAAGGAACGTTTCTCCGCACTGGCAACAGATGCCATTCGTGCGAAGCTTCTGGATATGATGGGTTACAAAACGCAACTACTGGAATTCATTGATATGGAGCATACACCCAAAAATATTCTGATTCGTGCTGTGCGTGGACAGGCGGGTCAAACGGCTGATATGTGGAAGGAATACACGGAGTTCCGTGATTTCATACATGCAGATCCGTACTTGGAACGGGCTTGTGCAGACCTGCTGCCAGGTGGTGCCAATCCGATTGAAACCGTAGAGGGCGATGTAACGGAAAATAATACAGATCGTTCAAATGGGAAATCGACAACCAGCCCAGATTCTTGTGACCACTGCTAAATTTCGCAAAGCGCTAACCATAGTTGGCTGATGGTCTGCCATGTCCAGGAATGGACATACTGGTATGAGGGTCCCGTTATGGAAACGAATAAACGATTTGCTTCATATGAATGAAAATGATGACGGTTAGACATAAGACAGGAGACCCTAAGAGGGTCTTCTGTCTTTTTTGTATGTCATGCGTGCTGAGTGCGAATGAAATGCACCAAGGGAGATTTGCAATGTTTGTTCGATAACAGAAGATGGGAAGGAGGTAGGCAGTTGCAGCAGCAGAGAGACGGCGATCACATGGTTGAGCATCAGCAGGGTAAGAATCGAGCGGAAATAAAGATGAATGTATGTAGCGCTGTGCCAATATCCGCTACGGATGCAGGAGACCTGAACTTGAGTTGCAGGTTTAAACAGAAGACGAAGACGTTTGGCTTGGATACATCGGCATTAACGATGGTATTGGGCGTGATGGGTACAATCATGTTGTTGGCCGCATGTCTGGGCCGGGGGCTATATTTTCCTTCCGATGTGTACGGGGCCATTTTGTTCTCTTCGGGGAGCATTCTCATGGGAGTGATCATGCTTCTTCTGTTACGTGTACTGCGGAGTAAGAAAAATAATGCACTGAAAAATCGCCTAAGTTGCGATATTCACAGTAATGAAGAAATGAAAATAAGATATTGGCATATGAATCTTAATGGCTGGACCATCTGGCCCATCATCATGATGGTTTGTTATGGCCTGTATGCCTGTTTGGGTTCTGTAAGCACACAGGGCAGCATGGATGAAATGCTGCGGTGGAGTTTGCTGGCTATCTTTGCCCTGCTCGCAGGGATGCTGGCTTCGTGTGCCCACGGCGTGCGATGGTTCGCCGTGGGATGGCAGGCTGCAGGCAGCCTGCTTGTGTTCAGCGGCCTGCTTGCGGTGTGCGGCGTGCTGCCGCTGCCTTTCGCGGTCATGCGAACCGCTGACCCCGAGATCAGCTCCGCCGGTGCGAGGCTCGGCGGACTGCTGCAGTACCCCAATGCGTACGGCGCCGTTGCCGGCATGTACGCATTGGAGCGGCTCGCTGCAGTCGCGCGTGCCATGGCCCGTCCCGTGACGGCCGGGCGCCTTATCGCGGCAGCTCTGCCGCTTATGCCCGCGCAAGCCGCGCTCCTGCTGAGCGAGTCGCGCGGCGCCTGGCTGGCGACAGGCATCGCCGCCGCCAGCGCTTTCGCTTGGCAGCGGCGCGGAGACCGCCTGCCGCTGCTGCTGGCCATGGCCGCGCCCCTGGCGAGCGCGGCCTGGCTGTACCGCCAGCTGGCTGCTGCCCAGCTGGCGCCTGCACCCGTGCCCGGCCTGCTGGCACTGGCCGGGGCATGGGCAGCTGCGCTGCTCGGCACGCTGCTGCTGTGCCGCCTGTGGCACACCGGCGCCAGGGCACGCGCCGCTGCCTTGACGGCCATGGCACTGGCGGTTACCACCGCCGCCATGCTGGCCGTGGCCTCCACCGCCGAACGACTCGCGGCAGGTGTCGGCACCGGGCTGTCCCGCCTCCGCATGTGGCGGGACGCCCTGGAGCTCTGGTCCGGGGCCGCATGGCTTGGCCACGGAGGAGATACATGGCGCAGCATGTTTCGCGCCATTCAAACCTCGCCGTATGTCGGAGGCGAGGTCCACAACGGCCTGATCGACATTGCCCTTGATACGGGCCTGATCGGCTTAATAATCATCTGTGCCTGGTTTGCTTTTACCATTCGTAATACCGTGAAATACGCAGCAGGCTTAATGCCCTCCGTGCTTGTTTTTGTTTTGCATGGGGCCATGGATTTTGACTGGAGCTTCACATTGGTATGGATGCTGTTTATCTGGCTGGGAGCATGGTCATACGCATATACAAATGAACAGCGTACAGCCACTGCGGACGAGCATGCCATAATCCAGGCGAGAGAGGTACCAGCAGTTTTTACGAATGAACGCTCAGTACAACCATCGCTTCTGTCCAACGGGTTTTCATATCAGGCTATTCGAACAATGCGGACCATACCATGGTTGACTTCCCTGGCCATCCTGATTTGGCTTGGGGGGACAGTCTGGCTGGCGGGGCGTAATGTCTTGGGGGAAGTAAAGTATCGTTTGGCTGGAACTGTGCCGCAAGAAATAATCCAGCATAGGGCAGAATTGACAGCTGCATTTCACGCGAATCCATACCGACCGGAGATTGCCATCTCTCTTTCGCGTACTCTTACAGCCCATGATGCAGAGAAGCTGTTGATGAGCAGCTTGTCCCACTCCCCGGCAGAGCCGCGGCTCTGCCGGGAGCTGGGGAAACTAGCAGCCCAAGCAGGGCAGGGAACGCAGGCTGGCAAGTATTTTGAACAAGCAGTTGCATTGAATCGGTACGATAACCATATTCAGTCCGCTGCCTTGTATTGGATGATTCAAGCATCCCGGCGGGAATGGGCTGCCGGTTACACGGACCGAGCCAGGCAGACTGCCGCTGCAGGTGTGCGAATGTATGAGCGTTACGAACAGTTGAGTGCCACAGTGGCTGCAGGGAAGGCACGTAATGATCGCCAGTTTACCTTAGATGACGATGCTGCCGTTTACATTGCTCATTTACGTATTCTTGCATCGACTGCCGTTCCTCAGGAATGGACCAGACAGACCAACAAACCACCTGGGTAACACCTGCGTCTGCTTCTCTAAAACATGAATTATGGAGGGTCTGCTCAAGGAACGTTTCCTTGTCTCTGTGCGTGCATGTTCCTGTAGGAAAGGCTCTGAATCCTCTGTATTCTACAGACGATATCCGCCGAATGCCTGCTGGAATGCAGCCTGAAGCGGTTCAATGTCCACATTCCATAGAGAAGCTATATCTGCACTGACGTCATTGTTCCACCACTCGCATAATTTCTTTCGATTGTCCCGGTTTTCACCGATCCAGAGCAAATTGGCAATCACCTTTCCGTAATAGAGTTCTTCCGCCTGTTTCATCTGATCGGGAGAAATGTAGACTTTCAGCCGTTTCGCTGTCCGGTACAGCTCCTTACTGCAAGCTCTGCGAATCCCTCTCGCGGAAGGTAACTTCTGGCTAGGGTTGCTATGTTTGACCGGGGGAGTGCCGGGTGTTGATTTGGGTGACATCTTCTCACGCTCCTCTCCCGATACCATATGCGAAGGATGACTTGCAGGACACTAACCCGGTTCGATGAAGTAGCAACAAACTGCAGCCCTGTGCTAAAATAGGGACGAACATCCATGGTGCTGCCGGGCACCGCCAATCAGGATGAAGAAAGAGGGTCGAGATGGACGTTATTCATAACATTGTCGGTCAATTGTTCGACTGGATTCAGAGCCTTGGATACTTTGGAATTATGCTGGGATTAATGCTCGAAGTCATCCCCAGTGAAATTGTACTGGCATATGGAGGATTTCTCGTTTCACAGGGCAATATCAATTTCTTAGGTGCAATGATCTTTGGTACCGTGGGCGGTGTAATAGCCCAGCTCTTTATTTACTGGATTGGCCGTTATGGCGGCAGACCTGTGCTGGAACGCTACGGAAAATACATACTGATCCAGAAGAAACATATCGACCATTCCGAGGAGTGGTTTCGCAAGTATGGTACAGGTGTCATTTTCACGGCGCGTTTTGTTCCGGTTGTGCGTCATGCCATCTCGATTCCTGCAGGCATATCTAAAATGCATACAGGCAGGTTCATTCTGCTGACAACACTTGCTGTTATACCTTGGACTGCATTGTTTATATATTTAGGGATGGTACTCGGAGACCAATGGGAACATATTAACGAAAAAGCAGCACCTTACATTATGCCGATTTTGCTCGTTGCACTCGCACTTATGATCATTTATGTACTTATTAAATGGATGAATGTTCGAAAAAAGAAAGGAAGTGTCTAGTTATGGGTAAACCAAACTTGTCTCACAAATTCGGTAAAGGTCTTCCGCCGAAGGACTTCATTGAGAGCATGACCAAGAACCAAAGCGAATTTCAAAAGAACTATGACAGCTTCTCATGGCCAAGCGAAGAGGATCGCGAGTTTTTCGAGAGCTTGAACCACCGCGATGATCTGCGCGTTTTGATTTTGGCTGCTGACTGGTGTGGAGATGTTGTTCGAAACATACCTGTGGTGTTCCAGGCGCTGGAGATCTCAGGCATTCCAACCGAAGTTTTGATTATGGAAAATCATCCTGAAGTGATGGATGAATTCCTTACGATGGGCGGCCGTTCGGTACCTATCGTTATTTTTGCCGATACAGGCGGTCATGTCTTGGGCCAATGGGGACCACGCCCTCAGCATGTACAGGAAGTCATGGTTGAATTTAAACGCGAGAACCCGGATCGTGATGCAGCTGATTATCAGGAGAAGATGGCTGTAGTACGTCAGGAAATCGGTAAACGCTATGGGGAAGGAACGGAGTCGCATGCAGTCATTATTCGTGAGCTGCGTGAACTGATTTCGGGTTACTAATCCAAGATGCTTACCATTCGTACATTTACACTCGGTCCGCTCCAGACGAATGCATATCTGCTGCAAGGGGAAGATCCGGGGAAAGCCGTTATCATTGATCCGGGCATGAACCCGGGGCCGCTGCTCAAAGCCATTCAAGACTTGGAAATTGAGGCGATTTTGCTGACACATGCGCATTTTGATCATATGGGCGGTGTGGACGAAATTCGCAAATTGAAGGGCTGTCCAGTCTATTTGCATGATCTGGAGAGTGACTGGCTCACCTCTCCCAAACTGAATGGATCGTTGAACTGGCCGCAGGCTTCACCGCCTCTTTCGACAGATCCTGCAGAATATGCGATGGATGAAGGACAGACCCTCCAGTTTGTTGGGCATACATTTAAGGTATATCATACACCTGGACATTCCCCAGGCAGCGTAAGCCTGCTGTGCGGTAATGATTTGTTTGCAGGAGACGTTCTGTTCCGTATGGGTGTAGGGAGAACGGATCTGACGGGTGGACGGGAACGAGACTTGATTGATTCGATTCAAAACAAGCTGTATACCTTTGCTGATGAAGTGAAGGTATATCCCGGTCATGGCCCTAAAACAACCATCGGTTATGAGAAGCAGAATAATCCTTACGTTTCAGCAAGATAATCGACATTTAAGTGAAGAAAGTCTGGACAAGTGACAATTTTTTCATTAGAATAGCAATTAGTTGTTACAAGCGTTTGTTACAAGCGTTTGTTACAAGCGTTAAGGCATCATCTAACTGAAGCTTTAAATAGCAGTACCCTAACTTGCGAAGCACGCAGACTGTGGTCTATACCCGGTTTGCGTTCTTTTTTTATTTTCAGCAAAATTGGCAAGAAAAGAGTCATCCAGATACAACTTACATAAGGAAAGTTATTGTAATGCAGACAGCTTTGGATCTGAATAGCAAGTACATGGAACGGAACCCTAGAATGTAGTATTTAATTGGTGAAGCATGAGGAACAAGAGAGCGGGGAGAAGAAGTGGAGAAGAAGCGCGTTATACCTTTTGAACGCCGTGCCAAGTACTCAGCAATGGAAGAGACTCGCCGGGTGATGGATACGGGCAAGCTTGAATTAGCAACGGATCGTCCTCAACTACATAGCTACACAAGCAAGGCAATGAATGAACCTTTGGAACAGCAGCAAAATATATGGAGGAGTCACGTTTTGAGCAGCGGAGCCCGCAACCAGCCTTGGTTCGACAAGCTGCGGGAATACCGGAATGAAGTCTGATTGCCCGGGAAATTGTCGGCTTCAGATTTTTTTGTAATTCATTTGAACGTTTATGCAGAGACTGTCGTATTAACACAAGAATGAACGGGAAGCAGAGGTGAAGAACCAGATGGAAGCAGCTGAACTGGAAGAGGTCCGTAGGGCGGCAGCAGGAGATGATGCTGCGCTGGCGGCGCTGCTTCAACGTCATTATGTTTTCGTGTACAAATACTTGGTCAAGGTTACGATGGATCCAAACGCTGCTGAAGAAACAGTTCAGGATACGATGATTCGGTGTATGGAAAACATTCATCGTTATGACGGTTCGTCTGCCTTTTCATCCTGGATGATTACCATTGCTACACGCATCTATATTGACAAGACAAGACGTAAGAAAAGAGAAAATGGCTGGTTGAATATGATCCGTAGTGAAGCCGTCAGACGATTCCGATGGCAGTTTGAGAGCCGGAATGAAGAATGGACGGACGTTATGGATGCCATGACTAGATTAACGCCGGAACACCGTGTTGCTGTACTGTTGAAGCACTATTATGGCTATGGCTATGATGAAATTGGAGAAATGCTCGGTATTCCAGCCGGAACGGCGAAATCAAGAACAGCTTATGGCCTTCGTCAATTAAGAAAGGAGTTGGGATAAGCATGAGCAGGACGGATGAACAAGATGAGCAAGAGCTCCTCGAACGACTGCGGCAGCAGATGAAAGTGCTGGATGACGCATATGAGCCAGTGAGTGTACCTTCATTAGCCTCGCTGGAAGTGCAGGTCAGAGAACGAAGACGAATCAGACGCCGTAAGAACCTGATCGAGATGATTTTGTTCTGGGTGATCGGGCTGATGGTCATTGCTTCTGGGGCCCTGCTGTTCCTGTCTGCTCCAGCTCTTTATGTGGGTATCCAGGCTGTTGGTGTAGCAGCAGCAGTGACAGCAGCAATCATATGGGCGGGCAAACACCGGAAGGAGGAGGCTTCTCATGAATAATATGCATTATTCGTTGAATGAGATTTCTCCAATCTGGATGATATTGATTGCAATCCTATTGTTTGTGCAAGGGACATGGATTTTTCAGGATGCACGTAAACGTGGGCGTTTCCCCTGGTTATGGGGATTATGGGGGATCACCGGATTCCCGACACCACTCATAGTATATTGGTTTGTAGTTATTCGATCAGGTCGCAGACGGTCCTAACCATATAATGGACGAATGATAATCTGGTGATAAAAAAGATTTTGCACAAATATGTTGCTTAATTCTAGTAATCGTAGACATCGTTATTCTTTTCTAGTAGACTATACAAATAAATATGAAAGATAGACTACCAGGAGGTTAGACGATGCTGCGATTAGGAGAAAAGGTTGTCATCGTCGCGGATGCGTTTGAGCAGAATCTTCCTGTGGGGGAATATGGTTACATCATCGCTTATGACCGGAATCCGGACAATGCGTTCGATTACGTGCTTCGAGTGCCGCAGGTGAACCGGAACTTTTTTGTTCCATCCGGCGACGTCGATCTGGAAGAGGTTCTGCTGAAGCAGGAAGCTGAGCGGGTCGAGCGAGAAGCGTTGATAGATTACGCCCTTGCGACACACAACGAGAAACTGTTTCATCATCTGATGAACGGAGATATTCAAGCTGTGGAAGAGGAAGAGGAAACCGCGAACGATGTTATGTCACAGGCGGATTTTATAAAGCAGGTTAATCTGCGTGCATGGATTTAGGATCTAGAGAGTCGGCTGATGCCGGCTCTTTTTTGATTATTGCATGAACTCCAAGGAATGGGGTTATTTTGCTTATTGGACAAGTCAGGTCATTTGCATTGAATTGTCGAACCATCTCCCCTATAATGAAAAAAAGTTATCTTGGGACTTTAGCCCGTTAAACGAGCGATTCGTTTCAGGCAGTTTCGGGAAGTTGAACGAAATGAAGGAGGCATCCGGAAATGAGTATTTCGAATAATGACGTTCAGCATGTGGCCAAGCTGGCCCGGCTCAATTTGACTTCTGAAGAAGAACAGACGCTTACAGGACAGCTGAACGCAATTTTAAAATATGCAGAGAAGCTGAATGAGCTGGATACAGAGAACATTGAGCCAACGACTCACGTTCTGCATGTCAGCAATGTGATGCGTGAGGATGAAACGAAGGAAAGCCTGCCAATCAAACAGGTGATGCGCAATGCACCGGAAGAAGAAGACGGGCAGTTTAAAGTGCCTGCTGTAATGGAATAACGGATAACCGGAAGGAGGACGAAATACCGTGAGTTTATTTGAACAATCGTTGCCTGAGTTACATAACAAGCTGCACGCCAAGGAATTGTCGGTCAGCGACTTGGTGGACCAAGCATATCAGAACATTAGTGCACGTGAAGACAAAGTTAAGGCATATCTTGCGCTCGATGAGGAACAGGCTCGTTCCCGTGCGCGTCAGCTGGATGACCGGCTCGTCAGTGGCGAGGAGAAAGGTTTGCTCTTTGGATTACCGGTAGGTATTAAGGATAATATCGTTACGAACGGACTGCGCACGACATGCGGCAGCCAGTTTTTGCGCAACTTCGACCCGGTGTATGATGCAACGGTTGTCGAAAAGCTGAGAGCTGCAGATACAGTGACGATCGGTAAACTGAACATGGATGAATTCGCCATGGGCGGTTCGAATGAAAATTCGAGTTTCTATCCTGTGCGCAACCCATGGGCGCTGGATCGTGTTCCAGGTGGCTCCAGTGGTGGTTCTGCGGCCGCAGTAGCTGCAGGCGAAGCGTACTTCACGCTTGGATCTGATACGGGTGGTTCCATTAGACAGCCTGCTTCGTATTGTGGCGTTGTCGGCATGAAGCCGACTTATGGACTCGTTTCGCGTTTCGGATTGGTTGCATTTGCATCCTCATTGGATCAGATCGGACCTCTGACGAAAAATGTTGAAGATTCTGCTTATGTACTGCAAGCAATTGCTGGCTATGATGCCAAAGATTCGACATCTGCAAAAGTGGAGATCCCGGACTACTTGAGCGGACTGACAGGTGATGTCAAAGGACTGCGCATTGCCGTACCGAAGGAGTACATTGGCGAAGGTGTTGATCCACAAGTTAAAGAGACCATTCTCTCTGCCTTGAAAGTGCTTGAGGGACTCGGTGCCACTTGGGAAGAAGTATCGCTTCCGCATACCGAATATGCGGTGGCTACGTATTATTTGCTCGCTTCTTCAGAGGCTTCTTCCAACCTTGCCCGGTTTGACGGCGTGCGTTATGGCGTACGTGCAGATAACCCGGACAACCTGCTCGACCTGTATCACCAATCCCGCAGCCAAGGCTTTGGTCCGGAAGTGAAACGTCGTATCATGCTCGGGACGTATGCGCTCAGCTCGGGTTACTATGATGCCTATTACCTGAAAGCTCAAAAAGTACGTACATTGATCAAACAGGACTTCGATGACGTATTTGCCAAATATGATGTCATTATTGGACCAACTGCGCCTACAACCGCATTTAAACTGGGTTCCCAGGTGGATGATCCACTCACCATGTATCTCAATGACATCCTGACCATTCCGGTCAGTCTGGCAGGCGTACCTGCAGTGAGCATCCCATGCGGCTTCTCGGATGGATTGCCTGTTGGCATGCAGATTATTGGTAAAGCCTTTGATGAAACGACTGTACTGCGCGTTGCGCATGCGTTTGAACAAAATACAGAATTCCACAAGCAGCGTCCGCAGCTGTAGACTGCCCGGAACGGAGGAATATTGAAATGTCTGCATCTAAATATGAAACGGTCATTGGACTTGAGGTCCATGTGGAGTTGCATACCAACTCCAAAATCTTTTGCGGCTGTTCCACGGCCTTTGGAGCACCACCAAATACCCATACTTGTCCCGTCTGTCTCGGACATCCGGGCGTATTGCCTGTACTGAACCGTCAGGCTGTGGATTATGCCATGAAAGCAGCGATGGCCCTCAACTGTACCATTGCTGATGTCAGCAAATTCGATCGCAAAAACTATTTCTATCCGGATTCACCAAAAGCCTACCAGATCTCACAATTCGACCAACCGATCGGTGAGAACGGGTGGATTGATATTGAAGTAAACGGAGAAACGAAACGAATCGGTATTACCCGTCTTCATCTGGAAGAAGATGCAGGTAAGCTTACTCACGTGGATGGCGGCTATGCTTCATTGGTTGACTTCAACCGTGTGGGTACACCTCTTGTGGAGATTGTATCCGAACCGGAAATTTCTTCACCGGAAGAAGCACGTGCGTATCTGGAAAAATTACGTGCGATCATGCAGTACTGCGATGTGTCGGACGTGAAAATGGAAGAGGGATCACTCCGTTGTGATGCCAACATCAGTTTGCGTCCGCATGGGCAGGAGAAGCTGGGAACAAGAGCAGAACTGAAAAACATGAACTCTTTCCGTGGCGTTCAGCGCGGTTTGGAATATGAGCAGTTCCGTCAGGCTGAAATTCTGGATGACGGCGGCGAAGTGGTTCAGGAGACGCGTCGCTGGGATGAAGCGCAAGGAAAGACGCTGACCATGCGTGGCAAAGAGCAAGCGCACGACTATCGCTATTTCCCGGATCCGGATCTGGTGAAGCTGCATATTGATGCAGCCTGGAAGGAGCGAATCAAAGCTTCGATTCCGGAGCTCCCTGACGAGCGCAAAGCACGTTATACTGCTGATTACGGATTGCCCAATTATGATGCAGAAGTGATCACTTCATCCAAAGCGGTTGCTGATCTTTTTGAAGACAGCCTGAAATATACGCAGGATGCCAAAGCCGTATCCAACTGGATTATGGGCGACCTGCTTGGTTATCTGAACAACAGCAATCTGGAATTGTCTCAGGTGCCTCTGACGGGTCAGGGACTCGGTGAGATGATCGGATTGCTGGAGAAAGGCACGATTAGCAGCAAAATCGCCAAAACCGTTTTTAAGGAAATGCTGGAGAGCGGCAAGCTTCCACAGCAGATCGTTGAGGAAAAAGGTCTTGTGCAAATCAGTGACGAAGGTGCCATTCTTGCCATTGTAGAGCAGGTTGTTGCGAACAACCCTCAATCCGTGGAAGATTACAAGGCAGGCAAACAGAAAGCGATCGGCTTCCTGGTAGGACAGGTTATGAAAGAAAGTAAAGGCAAGGCTAATCCGGGTCTGGTTAATCAACTGCTTGCAGATGTACTGAACCGCTAATCCATCCGGTGAGGCCGGACAGAAAGAGGCTCGTCCCTGTGACAGCCTCTTTTCTTATTTTTATAAGGCAAACACATGTGGTAAATAATCATGTACAGTGTAATCGAATTCAGTTGCGTACGAAGGAGATGAGGGCCAGAATGAAGATTCAATTACTGTCACTGAATGATCTGGAGACCACAAGGCAGCTATGGCGGCTTCAGCATGTAGCCTATCGGCTGGAAGCGGAGATGATTGGTTTTCAGGAAATTCCACCTTTGATGGATACGATCGAATCTCTGCAAAGCTGCGGGGAGACCTTTTACGGCTGCCTGGATGATGAAGAAGAACTCCTGGGTGCTGTTGCAGTGGCGGAGGAAGAGAAGGACACATTGACGATCACACGTATGATGGTGCACCCTGAGCATTTTCGCAAAGGTATTGCAGCTGCATTATTGAGGTATGTATTCGAGCAGTACCCGGATCTTCCGCGGTATATCGTATCGACAGGTACATTGAACCAACCGGCTGTCAACTTATATACCAAATTCGGTTTCATACCCGTAGAGGTTACGCCGATTGCACCAGGTGTGGAATTAACGACATTTCATAAGAATAAACATTAATTATGTGAATTTTTTGAAGGAGGAATACCAGTTTTGGGCGATCCTTGGTTTATCGATGAGTGGCACATTTTATTGCGATTATTACTTGCCATGCTGCTTGGAGGACTTGTAGGTCTGGAGCGTGAACGTTCCAATCATGCTGCTGGTCTGCGTACCCACATTCTGGTCTGTCTCGGGTCTGCACTGATCATGATGTTGTCTGTTTATGGTTTTAAGGATTTTGCCAATGAATTAAATGTGCGGATTGATCCGGCTCGTCTGGCTACAGCGGTTATTACGGGTGTCGGCTTCCTGGGAGCGGGTACAATCCTGTTTACCGGAAAGTCCATTACAGGACTTACCACCGCGGCTTCGATCTGGGTTGTAGCAGCCATTGGACTGGCAGCAGGCGCGGGGTTCTTTTTTGCCTCCATCGTATCTACGATTCTGGTACTGCTCAATCTGTGGGTGTTCAACAAGCTGGAGCTCAGGTATATACGAGGAAACAAGCTGCATGTCGTCACCCTGCATACGTTGTCTGAACCCGGCTTCCTGGAGCAGGTGTCTTCATTCATGGAGCAGGAGAAGATTAAAATACGCAAAATTACTGTCAATGAGCAGGATCTGGCTTTTGCCGAGGTCATTTCGGTTGAACGAAAGATTGAGATTGTACTCCACGTGCATGTACCACATGAACTTAATACAGTGCAGCTGGTAACTAAGCTAAGGCAGTGGGAGCATGTGACCAAAGTATCCATAGAATAAATCGTTAAACCCTCCCTAGGCCTGTTGTGCCGGAGGGTTTTTAACCATATCCATATTTCTTCCAGTTACTCGCTGGGCTCTTTAGGGTACTATCTAACCAAATGCATGAAGAGCGGAAATGCTATTTCATAAGAAAGGAGCATGTCATGAAAAGTAAACATACGTCCGGAAAACGGAGACAAACGGCCAAAACCAAGCCGCTCCGAAATCGGACACATAAATTTATTGCCGGATTGCTCAGTGCGATCATTCCTGGTCTGGGTCATATCTATTTGCGGCTGTATATGAGAGGTCTGACGTTCATGCTACTTGTATTACTCGACCTGTCAGCGCTTTTGTATTTTTCATCTATTGGCATACAGATTAATGTGCCCCTTTTAATTTTGCTCGCTTTGTTCATTCCAGTGATCTACTTTTACAATGTATTCGATGTACTGCAATCTGCGGATTGGGTCATGATGCGGAGGCGCAGAGCTGCAACTCATGGAAATACGGACAAGCCTCTAATGAACGAACGGGCTGTTGGTGAGGCCTTTATGGCATGGGAGCGAGGCATTTCGTTTGGGCTGCTGCTTATTGTTGGTGGCGGGCTGATGGTGCTATTCTTCCGCAAACCTCGCTGGTTTCAGGAAATGCTCGCTCTGTATGGTGGATATGTTTTTGCCGGTGTACTCATTATTGTAGGGCTGATCCTGTTCGGCCGTGAGATCTGGGTCATGCTGCGCAAGAAAAAAGTTTAGATTAGGAGAATGGAGGAGGGAAAATAATGAACCGTAAAGTCCGGGTCGGTCGCTATACGGCTGCCGCCTTAATCGTAGCGGTCGGTGTGCTGTTGATTTTGGATAAACGGTGGGGAACTGACTACGTATATGATATGGTCGACTGGTGGCCATTGCTGCTTATCGCATTGGGTGTGGAATACATACTGTTGTTCCTGTGGACGCGCAGCAAGAAAAAGACATCAGCTGATGAGCTGCCGGATGAGAAAGTGAAGATGCGCTTCAGACCGGATGCCAAAGGCATCTTGGCTTCCCTTGTGCTCACGGCTGCGGTATTTATTGTGACAGAACAGGACCACTATATGCACTTGTGGAACAGGGTGAGCCTTAATCTGGGAGCAGCCTCCATGGACTATAGCCAGGCAGCAGGGTACATGCAGGACAAGGGTACGATCCGCGTGCCTGTTGGTATGGATACTTCCGATCTTGTCGTTCAGGGGGTTAATGGAGATATTTCGGTACAGCGCGGAGATACGGAAGAGATAGAGGTGCGCACTGTAGTATGGGTAGATAAGACATCCGAGGTAGAGGCAAAAGCTGTGGCAGATGCATCGTTTGTTGAAACGGACGGCACCAAGGTTATTCATATTACCGCAACGGGCAAGACTTATGGAGATAACGATAAAACACAGCCTCGCATGAATATGACGATTACGATCCCGGATGACCGGCGTTTTAATCTGGACATTCGCACTTCCAATGGAGCCATATTGTTAAATCGGCCGGAGGCAATTAACACCATTGTGGCTGAAACGGGGAATGGACGTATCCGGATTACGAATGCGGTAGGTGACATTACAGGCAAAACGTTAAATGGCGATGTGATTGTAGCCAATGCGATGGGGAATGTTGATCTGGATAGCAATCGGGGAGATATGAAGGCCCGCGGAGTTTCAGGAGATGTAGATCTGACCACACAGGTAGGGAGCATTAGCATTACGGATTCAATTGGTGAATTTACCGCTGAAACACGGAACGGAAATATTACGCTGGATGGCGCAAATCTCGCTATCAGGGCTCAGTCTCTGAATGGAAGCATCAGCATCGTTTCCTCCAAGATAGGTGGGGATTGGGATGTATACAGTGCCGTTGGTGCAATCAGCATTTTATTGCCTCATCAGGGTGATTACAGTCTGAGCGGCTCCAGCAGTTACGGTGATCTGAAGACTGACCTGCCATTTACAGTGCAAAATAAAACCATTGAAGGCCAGCTTGGTGAAGGGGAATACACGGTTAAAATTGAAGGGAACAGCGACCTTACCATTAATCGCAACCCGGATGTGCCTTCGGCTGATACGAACAGTTCAAATCCGGAAGACATGGATGGTGATTTGGAGCAGAGCGAAGATAACGGGGAGAATTCCCAGGATAATACCTCTGAAGTTCCGTAACTGCCGCGTTGACAATAAACTTACAATCGCCGTACAATAAAATAATAAAAGGCAAGGTTACATGGAAGGAAAGATTAAACGTCCAGTTCTTTGTCAAGAATCAACTCTGATGGATAAGAGGGTAATGGATCTTGTTTATTCAGGAGAATGAAAGGTAAGGCGGTGGGTTTTATGGCAACACGTGTCCAACATGCGTTGGAGCATCTGAAGACGACCGGTGTCCGTATTACACCCCAGCGCCATGCCATATTGAATTATCTGATGGAATCCATGGGGCATCCGACTGCCGATGAAATTTACCGTGCGCTTGAACCCCAATTTCCCAGTATGAGCGTGGCGACTGTATATAACAATCTGAAGATGTTTCTGGAGGCCGGCATGGTT
This sequence comes from Paenibacillus sp. FSL K6-2862, assembly GCF_038005125.1. NCBI lineage: Bacteria > Bacillati > Bacillota > Bacilli > Caryophanales > Paenibacillaceae > Paenibacillus > Paenibacillus sp. FSL K6-2862. Next base: position 5,607,762 of record NZ_JBBOSN010000001.1, on the reverse strand, counting down.
CGGGAATTGACATACGGAGATAACTCCAGCCGCTTCGATGCCAATGTGACGGATCATTACCATGTCATTTGTGATAAATGCGGTAAAATTGAAGACTTCAGTTATCCTTCGCTCAAAAGCGTTGAGCTCCAGGCGGAATCAAGTACCGGATTTGAAGTCCATGGACACCGATTGGAAGTTTATGGTGTTTGTAAAAGTTGCAGGGATTAAGAGAGATGAATTACAATATTAACGTGCAGAATTCAGTTTGAATTCTACACGTTTTTTGTTTTTAATCAAAGATTACATGCATGATTTTCACGCGGCAATAATATCTTCATGATTCAGCATGATTAACGGAGGTAGGCGTTTGAGTAGAAAAAGCAGATATACAAGGCAGAAGAAGAGGCGTTCGTTCTGGCCTGGTTTTTTGGGAGCTTGTCTTATTGCAGGCGGTGCTTACTGGTTTATAACGAATGTCTGGCTGAACCAGGTTCACGAGGACCCCAATTGGATCGGAATGAATCAGCCTGTTTTTGTGGATGGTCAATTGATGGATGGTGAAGCTTCGGGAACTGGGGAGGAGCTTAAACTGCCGGTGAACGTACTGCAGGAGGCGATTGATCCTGGCATACGTTACGAAGCGGACACAGGCGATATCATTATAGCGACTCCGCAGCGTGTGCTTCATATGAAGGAAGGCAGCACCAAGGCCGAGCTCAATCATAAGGACTATCCAATGTCAGTTGAGCCTGAGGTCATCGGAGGAGAGGCGTACATCCCTCTTAAACCCTTGAAGGAAGTTTACGGGATTGCCGTACAGGAAGATACATCTACGGGTGCAGTTATATTGATGCGTGGAGGAGACACTATTCAATATGCGGAGATTGATACCTTGTCATCCAAAGCGGATAAGACCATTCCTTTGTACAAGCGTGGAGGAGAGTCTTCCCCGATTATTGCGGATATGGAGCAGAACGCCCGGGTACGGGTATGGCAGACAGGTGATGAGCAGAGTTTTGTTCAGCTGGATAACGGCTATGCCGGCTATGTGGATAATAAGTACGTTTCCCTGACAGAGAAAAAGGAGCTGGACAAGCCCAAATTCACTCTGACGGCTGCCGAGAAGAAGTGGCAGAATAAAACGGTAAATCTAGCGTGGGAGGCGGTATACAACCGTCAGCCTGACGTCAGTTCTATAGGCAAGATGCCGGGTGTGAATGTGGTCAGTCCAACGTGGTTCCATATTACGGACGGCCAGGGCAATGTGAAGAGCAAAGCCGATAAAGCGTATGTTAACTGGGCTCACCGTTCCGGAATGGAAGTATGGGGACTGATGGATAACAGTTTCGACCCGGATATTACAAAAGAGGCCGTTGCCTCATACGAGACCCGCACGCATATCATCGAACAGATGCTGGAATACGCGCAAACCTATCAATTGGATGGTATCAATATTGATTTCGAGAACGTATATACCGATGATGGACCCAATATTACTCAATTTGTTCGCGAGATTAAAGCGATGGCACGCATCCACGGACTCATGCTCTCCATTGATGTAACTCCAAAATCCAATAGTGAAATGTGGTCCGCTTTTCTGGATCGACGTTCACTTGGTTCCTTTGTCGATTACATGATGGTTATGGCGTACGATGAGCACTGGGCTGCCAGTCCGAAGGCAGGTTCCGTCGCTTCGCTGCCCTGGACAGAGGCGTCTATGAGAAAAATTCTTGAAGAAGATGAAGTGCCTTCTAACAAATTGATTATGTCTGTTCCGCTGTATACACGAATCTGGACAGAGGAAGCAGACGAACAGGGAGAGATTAAAGTATCATCTAAAGCGGTCGGAATGGATACCGTTGCTGATTTGATCAAAGAGAAGAAACTCAAACCTGCGTTAGACTCTCAAAGTGGACAGAATTATGTGGAGTTTACTGAGGATGGGGCGACCAAGAAAATCTGGATAGAAGATGCCGTTTCTTTACAGGCCCGTGTAGAACTCATTGAATCACTCAAACTGGGTGGTGTAGCTGCCTGGAATCGCAGTTTTGCTAACGCATCAGCATGGAAGACCTTACAACAGGTAAGTCGTTAGAGATAAAAGGTTACTGAACTTATCTTTTTTATATGATTCGAAACAATTCATTATCTGAAAAAACGCAAAAAAGGCTCGGTCTAGATACCGGGCCTTTTTTGTTGTTTACTCGTTGATCTTAGATGTGAAGTGAATGAGTGATACTAGCCTTTTGGACTAATACGGTGATCCGTATCAGAAATAGATGGAGAAGGCGCTTTCAGATGAGGACGGTTTGTGTTCGCTTGATTAGGATCCAGAGTGAGGATGGTATGGCAGAACATACAACGATCGGTCTTGCCGAGCATTTTGGTCATTTTACCGCATGCAGGGCAATCCACTTGAACAGCGCTTGTAGACAACATTCCAGCCCAGAAGTAGATGGCCAGACTAGCCATCATGGCAACGAGTCCGATGACGAGTCCCACGGCTGCAAACACTTTGCCTGCATGTCCCCAAAACACAATTCCGGCAGTTCCCAGTACCATTAGCCCCATGCCTAGCATGGTGAGTAACAATCCCCAAGTGCGAAAAGCATTAATTTTAGCTGATTTAAAAATCATGAAAAATGCTCCTATCGTATGAGTAGTATCGGACCTGGAAAAGAAGGAAACTTTAGTCTGCATGTAGAATTACATTATAACTGACTTGGCGTTGAACTGCCATGAATTGTATGGAGGGAATCGTGGAATTAATGAACCTAGCTTTTTTGTCCGAACAGTCGGAAGAGTCGGGGGCAGTTGGGGCTATCGCTTATTCCCATCCGGGTGAGCGATTCCACGGCTCCCTGATTCAGGATTTCGAATTGCTTGTTCTCATTGTCTGTGATACGGATCAAAGTATGTCTGAGGTTGGGCATTACCGTTATGGGGACTTGCGCTATCAAATGATCTACGTGGGGCGTAATCAACTGCAGAGCAGCGTAATTACGGGTGATAATAACAATCTCATGCAATGCTTGATTGAGGGCGAGATCATATGGGAATCAGACGGCGCCTTGAGTGCCTTGAGGGAAGAGCTGTCCGCCTTTGGATTGGAGTTGCGGGAACAAAAGCTGCTGCATGAATTTGCAAGTTTTCTGAGAATGTATGTGGAGGCCAAGCGGCACATTCAGGAAGGACACGTAGTTGATGCTTATTACAGTGTTCTGGAGGCGTTGGGTAACTGGGCCAGGATTGTATTGATAGAACATGGAGTATACCCTGACCATGCTGTTTGGACACATGTGCAGAGTATGGATCGGGCACTTTGGAAGCTCTATCAGGAGCTTACGGTAAGCTCGGAGACGTTGGAACAACGGGTGGAACTTGTTCTTCTTGCCTGTGAATTTTCGGTCTTATCCAAAATGGGGGATTGCTCGGAATTGCTTCTGCGGGTAATTAGAAGCCGAAAAGAAGCATGGAGCGTGGACGAACTGGTCCATCATCCTCAATTAAGATTTGTAGGAGAAGATATCCCTTTAATTCTGCGCAAACTAGTTCTTCGTTCTATTGTAAAGGAATCGGCTGGCTGGCCATCTCTGATAGGAGGCGAAGGGCGGGAGATTCGATATTGGATCGATGCCTGAACAAGGCCATATAGTTTCAATGATTTGGTTTGGCAAAGGGAGGGGGAACCTTCCTTTTTTGTTTGTAATATAAATTAATAAAAACAGGTTGACTCGTACTTATGGAATGTGATACATTATATTTCGTTCCCCAAACGGACTTTTAGAAAAAAGACTTGTGAGGGACAAGTTGAGAACTTAATGATTTGAAAAAGAATCAAAAAAAGTCCTTGACGAAAAGACACTGAATGTGATACATTATTTAAGTCGCCGCCGAAAAAGCGGTTGGCAAAAAAGAGAATCACAAACAACGTTTGATCTTTGAAAACTGAACAACGAGTGAGTAAATGATCTTGCTTGCAAGATCGACAAATGAGATTTTTAATCTCGTCAGATTCAAAATGAGCTAATCGCTCTTTTCAATACTTTATTGGAGAGTTTGATCCTGGCTCAGGACGAACGCTGGCGGCATGCCTAATACATGCAAGTCGAGCGGACTTGAAGAGAAGCTTGCTTCTCTGATGGTTAGCGGCGGACGGGTGAGTAACACGTAGGCAACCTGCCCTCAAGCTTGGGACAACTACCGGAAACGGTAGCTAATACCGAATACTTGCTTCCTTCGCCTGAAGGGAGCTGGAAAGACGGAGCAATCTGTCACTTGAGGATGGGCCTGCGGCGCATTAGCTAGTTGGTGAGGTAACGGCTCACCAAGGCGACGATGCGTAGCCGACCTGAGAGGGTGATCGGCCACACTGGGACTGAGACACGGCCCAGACTCCTACGGGAGGCAGCAGTAGGGAATCTTCCGCAATGGGCGAAAGCCTGACGGAGCAATGCCGCGTGAGTGATGAAGGTTTTCGGATCGTAAAGCTCTGTTGCCAGGGAAGAACGTCCTTGAGAGTAACTGCTCAAGGAGTGACGGTACCTGAGAAGAAAGCCCCGGCTAACTACGTGCCAGCAGCCGCGGTAATACGTAGGGGGCAAGCGTTGTCCGGAATTATTGGGCGTAAAGCGCGCGCAGGCGGTCATTTAAGTCTGGTGTTTAATCCCGGGGCTCAACCCCGGATCGCACTGGAAACTGGATGACTTGAGTGCAGAAGAGGAGAGTGGAATTCCACGTGTAGCGGTGAAATGCGTAGAGATGTGGAGGAACACCAGTGGCGAAGGCGACTCTCTGGGCTGTAACTGACGCTGAGGCGCGAAAGCGTGGGGAGCAAACAGGATTAGATACCCTGGTAGTCCACGCCGTAAACGATGAATGCTAGGTGTTAGGGGTTTCGATACCCTTGGTGCCGAAGTTAACACATTAAGCATTCCGCCTGGGGAGTACGGTCGCAAGACTGAAACTCAAAGGAATTGACGGGGACCCGCACAAGCAGTGGAGTATGTGGTTTAATTCGAAGCAACGCGAAGAACCTTACCAGGTCTTGACATCCCTCTGACCGTCCTAGAGATAGGGCTTTCCTTCGGGACAGAGGAGACAGGTGGTGCATGGTTGTCGTCAGCTCGTGTCGTGAGATGTTGGGTTAAGTCCCGCAACGAGCGCAACCCTTGATCTTAGTTGCCAGCACTTCGGGTGGGCACTCTAAGGTGACTGCCGGTGACAAACCGGAGGAAGGTGGGGATGACGTCAAATCATCATGCCCCTTATGACCTGGGCTACACACGTACTACAATGGCCGGTACAACGGGCTGTGAAGCCGCGAGGTGGAACGAATCCTAAAAAGCCGGTCTCAGTTCGGATTGCAGGCTGCAACTCGCCTGCATGAAGTCGGAATTGCTAGTAATCGCGGATCAGCATGCCGCGGTGAATACGTTCCCGGGTCTTGTACACACCGCCCGTCACACCACGAGAGTTTATAACACCCGAAGTCGGTGGGGTAACCGCAAGGAGCCAGCCGCCGAAGGTGGGATAGATGATTGGGGTGAAGTCGTAACAAGGTAGCCGTATCGGAAGGTGCGGCTGGATCACCTCCTTTCTATGGAGAATCGTTTCCCGCAGCGGAAACATTCAAAAAGTCTTCAGGAAGCATGCTTCCGAAGCGAGCTTTACTTCGTAAAGCTTTTAACTCACTCGTTGCTCAGTTTTGAGAGCTCAAACTCTCAAAACAGCTTGCTTTTGCATGGAGCTTGTTCTTTGAAAACTAGATATCGAAACGAAAATTGCGAATTAGAACATTCCTTTTAGCTGAACTTGTGTTAAAACAAGTTTCAAATATTAGTGATACTGTATGAGCGAGTGATCGAATGGAACGACTTTTGGATTTGTGTAAGCAAACCAAGGGAAGAGACAGCTCGAACACGAGCGAATTGGTTAAGCTACTAAGAGCACACGGAGGATGCCTAGGCGCTAGGAGCCGATGAAGGACGTGGCGAACAACGATACTGCCTCGGGGAGCTGTAAGCAAGCTTTGATCCGGGGATGTCCGAATGGGGAAACCCAGCTGGGGTAATATCCAGTTACTCATAACTGAATACATAGGTTGTGTAGAGGCATACCAGGGGAACTGAAACATCTAAGTACCTTGAGGAAGAGAAAACAATAGTGATTCCGTCAGTAGCGGCGAGCGAACGCGGAACAGCCCAAACCAGAGAGCTTGCTCTCTGGGGTTGTGGGACGTCTCACATGGAGTTACAAAGGAGCCGGTTAAACGAAGAGGTCTGGAAAGGCCCGCCAAAGAAGGTAAAAGCCCTGTAATTGAAAGTCTGCTCTCTCCGAGACGGATCCCGAGTAGTGCGGGGCACGTGAAACCCCGTATGAATCCGGCAGGACCATCTGCCAAGGCTAAATACTTCCTAGCGACCGATAGTGAAGCAGTACCGTGAGGGAAAGGTGAAAAGCACCCCGGAAGGGGAGTGAAATAGAACCTGAAACCGTGTGCTTACAAGAAGTCAGAGCCCATTTTAGGGGTGATGGCGTGCCTTTTGTAGAATGAACCGGCGAGTTACGTTCCCGTGCAAGGTTAAGGTGAAGAGCCGGAGCCGCAGCGAAAGCGAGTCTGAATAGGGCGACATAGTACGTGGACGTAGACCCGAAACCGGGTGATCTACCCCTGTCCAGGGTGAAGGTGCGGTAACACGCACTGGAGGCCCGAACCCACGCACGTTGAAAAGTGCGGGGATGAGGTGGGGGTAGCGGAGAAATTCCAATCGAACTCGGAGATAGCTGGTTCTCCCCGAAATAGCTTTAGGGCTAGCCTCGGAAAACAGAGTCGTGGAGGTAGAGCACTGATTGGGTGCGGGGCCCGCAAGGGTTACCAAGCTCAGTCAAACTCCGAATGCCATAGACTTACTTCCGGGAGTCAGACAGTGAGTGCTAAGATCCATTGTCAAAAGGGAAACAGCCCAGACCATCAGCTAAGGTCCCCAAGTGTGTGTTAAGTGGGAAAGGATGTGGAGTTGCACAGACAACCAGGATGTTGGCTTAGAAGCAGCCACCATTGAAAGAGTGCGTAATAGCTCACTGGTCGAGTGACTCTGCGCCGAAAATGTAACGGGGCTAAACACACCACCGAAGCTATGGCTTGATGCTTTGCATCAGGGGTAGGGGAGCGTTGTATAAGGGTTGAAGGTGTACCGTAAGGAGCGCTGGACATTATACAAGTGAGAATGCCGGTATGAGTAACGAAAAGATCAGTGAGAATCTGATCCGCCGAAAGCCTAAGGGTTCCTGAGGAAGGCTCGTCCGCTCAGGGTAAGTCGGGACCTAAGGCGAGGCCGAAAGGCGTAGTCGAAGGACAACAGGTCGAAATTCCTGTACCACCGTAAATCGTTACGAGCGATGGGGGGACGCAGTAGGGTAGTGACGCAGACTGATGGATGTCTGTCCAAGCAGTAAGGCTGATGTGTAGGCAAATCCGCACATCCTAAGGCTGAGCTGTGATGGGGAGTGAAAATTACAGTAGCGAAGGTCATGATCTCACACTGCCAAGAAAAGCCTCTAGCCAGATGAAGGTGCCCGTACCGCAAACCGACACAGGTAGGCGAGAAGAGAATTCTAAGGCGCGCGGAAGAACTCTCGTTAAGGAACTCGGCAAAATGACCCCGTAACTTCGGGAGAAGGGGTGCCCCGGTAGTGTGAATAGCACGAGGGGGCCGCAGTGAAAAGGCCCAAGCGACTGTTTAGCAAAAACACAGGTCTGTGCGAAGCCGTAAGGCGAAGTATACGGGCTGACGCCTGCCCGGTGCTGGAAGGTTAAGGGGAGCGGTTAGGGAGTAATCCCGAAGCTGTGAACCGAAGCCCCAGTAAACGGCGGCCGTAACTATAACGGTCCTAAGGTAGCGAAATTCCTTGTCAGGTAAATTCTGACCCGCACGAATGGCGTAACGACTTGGGCGCTGTCTCAACGAGAGATCCGGTGAAATTTTAATACCTGTGAAGATGCAGGTTACCCGCGACAAGACGGAAAGACCCCATGGAGCTTTACTGCAGCTTGATATTGAATTTGGGTACGATCTGTACAGGATAGGTGGGAGCCTTTGAAGCATGAGCGCCAGCTTGTGTGGAGGCACCGTTGGGATACCACCCTGATCGTATCTAGGTTCTAACCTGGTGCCCTTAGCGGGTACGGGGACAGTGTCAGGTGGGCAGTTTGACTGGGGCGGTCGCCTCCTAAAGAGTAACGGAGGCGCCCAAAGGTTCCCTCAGAATGGTTGGAAATCATTCGAAGAGTGCAAAGGCATAAGGGAGCTTGACTGCGAGACCTACAAGTCGAGCAGGGACGAAAGTCGGGCTTAGTGATCCGGTGGTACCGCATGGAAGGGCCATCGCTCAACGGATAAAAGCTACCCTGGGGATAACAGGCTTATCTCCCCCAAGAGTCCACATCGACGGGGAGGTTTGGCACCTCGATGTCGGCTCATCGCATCCTGGGGCTGAAGTAGGTCCCAAGGGTTGGGCTGTTCGCCCATTAAAGCGGTACGCGAGCTGGGTTCAGAACGTCGTGAGACAGTTCGGTCCCTATCTGTCGTGGGCGTAGGAAATTTGAGAGGAGCTGTCCTTAGTACGAGAGGACCGGGATGGACGTACCGCTGGTGTACCAGTTGTTCCGCCAGGAGCACCGCTGGGTAGCTATGTACGGACGGGATAAGCGCTGAAAGCATCTAAGCGTGAAGCCCCCCTCAAGATGAGATTTCCCAGTATGTAAGACCCCTTGAAGACGACGAGGTAGATAGGCTGGGGGTGGAAGTGCAGTAATGCATGGAGCTGACCAGTACTAATCGGTCGAGGGCTTATCCAAATTGCAGGTTTTAATCGCACGTTTCGTTTCGGATCTAGTTTTCAGAGAATGATCTCTGAACAATATTCCCTGATAGCTCAGTTGGTAGAGCACTCGACTGTTAATCGAGTTGTCACAGGTTCGAGTCCTGTTCGGGGAGCCATATGGAGAGGTGTCCGAGTTGGCCGAAGGAGCACGATTGGAAATCGTGTAGGCGCCACAAGCGTCTCGAGGGTTCGAATCCCTCTCTCTCCGCCATAGTAAGGCCCGTTGGTCAAGGGGTTAAGACACCTCCCTTTCACGGAGGTAACAGGGGTTCGAATCCCCTACGGGTCATTATTTTCACCTCAAAAAAGAGGTTGATTTTAACAACAGTTTTATGTTAAGATCATAAATGTGTTGTTCGGAGGCTTAGCTCAGCTGGGAGAGCATCTGCCTTACAAGCAGAGGGTCGGGGGTTCGAGCCCCTCAGCCTCCACCATATAACTTTAATAACGACGCGGGGTGGAGCAGCCCGGTAGCTCGTCGGGCTCATAACCCGAAGGCCGCAGGTTCAAATCCTGCCCCCGCAATATTATACTTTCTTTACAGAAAGTGATCTGGAACCGTGGTGTAGTTGGCCTAACATGCCTGCCTGTCACGCAGGAGATCGCGGGTTCGAATCCCGTCGGTTCCGCCATTTTTACCATACATGAGGAATCTGTTCACTAAGTCTGTTATATGGCACCGACGCCCTGGATAAAGTGCAACATTCTTGATTAGACTTTATTATGGCTCGGTAGCTCAGTCGGTAGAGCAGAGGACTGAAAATCCTCGTGTCGGCGGTTCGATTCCGTCCCGAGCCACCATTATCACTACAACTTAATACGCCGGTGTAGCTCAACTGGTAGAGCAACTGACTTGTAATCAGTAGGTTGGGGGTTCAAGTCCTCTCGCCGGCACCACTATGGAGGATTAGCGAAGTGGCCAAACGCATCAGACTGTAAATCTGCTCCCTTACGGGTTCGGTGGTTCGAATCCATCATCCTCCACCAGTTTTTAGGGGCATAGTTTAAAGGTAGAACAACGGTCTCCAAAACCGTTGGTGTGGGTTCAATTCCTGCTGCCCCTGCCAATTAACTTTTTGAAGTAATAATGCATATGGCGATCGTGGCGAAGTGGTTAACGCACCGGTTTGTGGATCCGGCATTCGGGGGTTCAATTCCCCTCGATCGCCCCTTTGTTTTTATTGGGGATTAGCCAAGCGGTAAGGCAACGGACTTTGACTCCGTCATGCATAGGTTCAAATCCTATATCCCCAGCCATTTTGCGGACGTGGCTCAGCGGTAGAGCATCGCCTTGCCAAGGCGAGGGTCGCGGGTTCGATTCCCGTCGTCCGCTCCAAAAATATGGCGCCATAGCCAAGTGGTAAGGCACAGCTCTGCAAAAGCTTTATCCCCAGTTCGAATCTGGGTGGCGCCTCCAGTATATTTACTAAAAATATACTACAACATGATATGCCGGCGTGGCGGAATGGCAGACGCGCTCGACTCAAAATCGAGTGGGAAACCGTGGAGGTTCGAGTCCTCTCGCCGGTATAACGTATAACCCTGTGGATTGCTTAGACAATTCACAGGGTTATTTTTATTACTTTAGTTTTCGCAATTGATGAAATTAGTTCAATAAATGAGGTTGACGTTTAAATGAATTAAATATATTGTAGATAAATAAAATCTGTGATATGAAGCCATTGTGATATTGGCTACACGGTATTGAGATACTTTTGTTGGTTTAAAAAAGAGAAGATCCTTTCTGGTGAACTTTTGATTTTATTACATAGAACGGAGTGAAACGTAATGCTTGAGCAAAAAGTGTCTGAGGAAAACAATTCAGTTAATTATTCAGAACTATTATTTGATCTATTGATCTGGGAAGAGGCGTGGAAGCAGCGGCCGAGGAATCCAAGATATAAGAAAAAGAGTGCGCCATTCGAAACGGAAGAAGCATTTGAACGCTGGGCACGAGACTATCACCATCAATCCTTCACAGAAGAAGGTAAGAAGCGTTCCGATCGCATCATGAGCTGGATTGAAAATCAAGGTGTAGACTTTAGTGAGTTATCCATATTGGACATTGGAGCAGCTTCAGGCATTTTTACAATTCCTTTTGCAAAAAAGGGGGCAACTGTCACTGCAGTCGAACCTTCTGAACTGCTTATTTCTTTGATGAAAGAGACAATCCCGAACACATTAGTGTCTAAAATCGAGATTGTTCCTGAACGGTTTGAAGAAATATCGATTCAGGAGAAAGGCTGGGAACAGAAATATGACTTTGCCTTTGCATCCATGTGCCCCGCCATGTCTGATTGGGAAACCGTTGAACAGGCAATTCAAAGTGCACGCAAATACGTTTATATCAGTGCCATGGCCGGCCCGAGAGTGCATACGTTAATGGACGAGTTAAAAGATGTACTTCAGGTTAATCCGCCTTACCGTTCGGGAGATATGGGATACATACAACAGCTGCTATTCTTGAAAGGTTACGCGTATACATCGTTAATTACTAATGAAGTCAACACCATTGAGATGCCTGTTCAGCAAGTTGTAGATCATTTACACGAATGGTTAAACACCTATGGCTTGCCTACGGACACAGACTCACTATACAAGGCTGAGCACTATATCCGACGTGCCTATCCAGATGGCGTGGTTAACTTCCTACGTGGCGGCAGGTTCGGAAAAATACTAATTCAGCTGGACCGACAGAATATGAAGATTGTTCGTAAGAAAGAAGCTAAGAAATAAAATAAGAGATAAAATAAGAGATAAAATAAGAAATTAAACCATGCGTGAATCATTAAAAGGAGCAGATCTCTGCTCCTTTTTCATTTGTCATTACAAACAATTATTTCATGGAAGAGCGAAGAGGCTTTTCTCTACGTTCCCGGTACTGACCTGGAGTAATTCCCTCCCATTTTCGAAACGAACGGATAAAGTTCTGCGGGTTATTGTAACGAAGCCGAGCAGCAATATCCTTAATGGTTAGCTCGGTTTCATCCAACCACTTTCGGGCCATTTTGAACCGATACTGTGACAAATATTCACTGAATGCGTAGCCTGTTTCTTTGCTGAACACAGTACTCAAATAGCTTGCATTATAATGGAGCCTACAAGCACACTCTTCGAGTGTCAGATCGGTATCGTATTCCTGATGGATGATGGCAATCATTCTTTCCGAGATCTGCTGATGCTGTGCATATTGCCTTTCTCTGAAAATGCCAATAACCGGCCTAATGATACGGTAAATAAACCATTGTTCGATATCAGCAGCTGTTTGCAGAGCGAGCAGTTCGTTGATCAATGGGCTGTGCCCTGAAGAGATCTGTATAAGTCGTATACCGGACTCCTGCATCATTTGTAATATATGCATTAATAATCGAGTTAAAGCAACCTGGTATTCTTCCTTGGTCCATTCCATATGGTACATACGCTGGAGCAACTGTTGTAATAGTACGGAAGCTTCTGCCTCATCTGCAGATTGAATGGATTGCATAAGACGATATTCGAGGGACTCAGGGTAAGGTAGCGTCCACAAGGAAGAGCAATTTGACTCATCCTCATTTTGTTTGACGTTAGCTCCTGGTATGGTCTGCTGCTGCAACAGCTTCATGGCTTCAATATACGCCAGGTGTATTTCTAAAAAGGAAGTGTATGGTTGACTGAAGCGGATATTCAGCTGAAGATTTAAGACTTCACTCACTCGATGGTGTATTAGCCCAGTTATTTCGTAAAGTTCTTTTGAAAACACGGAGTTGTCCATTTCTACTGTACCTATTACGGTTACTACAGTCTGTTCCACAATAAGCGGAAGGAGTTGTCGATCCTTATCGATGGATTCCTCCACTATATTCTGAACGGCAAATAACAGGAGATCGAGATCGTGATGATCATATTTCGTTTGACTTGCCAAATCGATCTGTAGGGTCAATACGGCCATTTGTTGCCACTGAATACAATGATCTCTGTAGCCTAGTTCGATCAAGTTTTGGTGCAGCATGCCGGGCAAGCACTTACCTTGCAGCATACTTATCATATACTGAGTGCGTGTCTGCAAAACGTATTGATTTAATTTATACTCCATCTGGGATCGTGAAGCTGACAGCTGAGTAATATGGGTCTTGATCTGCTCAAATTCATCCTGAGGTGGTAAAAAGGATTGTTGTAGTTTCTGATTCGATAAAACTCTGTCAGTGATTCCTAGCTGTGATAGCAGATTACGTATAGGGACATGCAAACGCTTTGAACCTAACCATACGAATAATAAGGAGAGTAGAAGGAGTATTACGCCGACAGACAAGGTATACAGTCCAATCTCAACATACTCTTGGGATAGGACATTCATGGGTGTAATTAAAATATAAGTCCATCCCTTTAACGGTGTCTTAGCGAAGGTTAATGAATATTCCGTATCAGCAATTCGAACTTCACGGTATTCCTTTGAAGCAGCAGACGTATTCGGAGAGAGCAATTCGCTCATGTCCATTTTAGATTCAATATCTTCCATGTTCAATGCCGATACGGGTTGTCCAATAAACATAGGATCGGGGTGAACAAGAATGCGCTGTTCCCGGTTCACAATAATCAACTCTGAAGCAGACATATCCATGTCTACGGATTCAGATACAATAGAATGATGCAATGAGCATGCAGGAATCCCGCCAATTAAAGCCGAGTCAGCGGATGCATTCATAAGCGAGATGGATCTGCCGAGCACGATATGATAGTTACATCCGGCCGGGAAATCCTGTTCATTATGCTTAAACACAGATGATGGAATCAGCTGCCAGCCAGAGGTCAGGGTTTTGGACAACAAATCTCGCATGGGAAGAGCCAAAGGGAAGTCCGTGTTAAGATATAACCCCGCATGATCGACCAGCCAATCCTGAGCTTCGTTAACTAGCGTAATATCCATTAAGGGCTCCCAGGATCGCATATGTTGAAATTCGGATTGAAGCTGGTTTGCTGTCGTTAATGTACCGGGAAGTGTGGCTGAAAGGGACTGAAGTGTAATAGGAGAGCGAGTCGCCTGATCCAGCATATAACTGATGGTGTTAAGCTTATGCTCGACGCTCGTCTGCATGTGTAAAAGAAGTTGTTTATTCGTTTGCATGCGATGCAGCTCCGTTTGATTCATGGAATACAGAATTGCCGCTATTCCAGCCAGCAGAATAGGCAGGGTACTGAGCAGAATGCCAAACAAGATCATTTTATGAAGATAACTAATGGACCGCACAGCTCCCACTCCTAACTTAAGAATTAGGATCAATACTTCTTCTATTTTAGTAAACGCTTACATTAATAACAACATAAATTTGTTTATATGGATAAAAAAGTATTTAGATTTTGGGTTAAGAAGAGCTTTTCATTCAACCGCACATCATTTGGAGGAAACGAAATCTTTTTGCAAACGTACATAAGGCTTAAGGGCAGATCATATCAATGGCGCTTGCAAGCTCCGATGAGGTTAAGTCCCCTAGTCTGATAAGAGGATTTGGAGCAACCATTTACAGCCTCATTATATAACGCCAGAGGTCTGATGCAAGGACAGACGGAGGTCCAACACCATCCCCGACCTGAGTCTAGGATGAAAAACCGTCCACGGTCTGTTTTGAAAAGTCCCCGTTTCCCCTAGAATAAAGACATAAGGTTGAACAAGAAACAACAAACACAAACGAGCAAATAAACAAATCAAAATACAAACCGAAAGGGTGGTGAAAAAATTATGAGATGGAATAAGGGAAATGGTTGGGCGATTGTCCTGATTGCGCTGGGAGCTCTCATCCTTTTCGGAAAGTTAACTCCGCTTCTTGGACACCTGATGGGGTATCTGATTCCGATTCTAATGATTGCACTTGGTTACTACGGGGTTAAACGAGGAAATGTGATGCTGGGTTGGATCGTCTTGATCATCGGTATCCTGTCACTGATGGGTAAACTGGCTTGGTTGATCGGACCAATCATCGCCATCGGATTAATCATCTTCGGTGTCTCGATGCTCAGCAACAATCGTAGTCGTCGTGGCCGCTACTAAATTATCACGATCTTGAAAAGGAGGACAGAACATAATGAGTGTATTTCGTCGAATGCGGGATATTACCGTAGCTACATTAAATGAACATCTGGAGCAAAGTCAGGATCCAGTCAAACTGATTGATCAGTTTCTGGTCTCGACCCGCCAAGACATTGGCGAAGCCGAAAAGCTTCGTCATCAATATGCAAGCCATACAAGACAGATGAAGCAGCAAGCCGACCAGGCAGCAAGTATGGTGCACAAACGAGAAGAGCAGGCTTCAATGGCTCTGAAAGCAGGAGAAGAGCATCTTGCAAAACTGGCCCTGCAGGAGAAAATTCTCCATGAAGAAAAAATGGAACAATACAATGAACTGTATGCCCAGAGCAATGCAGCATTACAGGAACTTGATGAACAGATTGATCAGCTGAAAGTGGAGTATCAGAATGTGTACAGCAAACGTCAATACTACTACGCTCGTATGCAAACCATTCAGTTGCAGCAACGAATGAATCAAAGAGGTCACTACAATAATCAGAATGTACCTCGAATGTTCAATCGCCTGGACGACCAAGTCTCTGATCTTGAATATGAGGCACAGAGTCTGAGAGACATTCGCCGCATGAGCCAGGATGGTTCAGGAACAGCAGGCAGCATGTCCTCCTCTACCTTGGATAAAGAGCTGGAGCGCCTGAAACAGAAGCTGAATAATGAAAGGAAGGAGTAGTCACATGAATAGATTATACCGCTCGACGCGTAACCGAAGGCTGACAGGTTTGATCGGCGGCATCTCTGAGAATCTTGGATTTAGTTCGATGCTGCTGCGTCTCATCTTCTTCATCAGTATTTTCGCTACGGGGGGTACATCATTGCTGATCTACTTCATCGCTGCATTAGTGGTGCCGAAGGAACCCTATCCTGCAGATCCATACGGATATGATTCCGTAACAGGATATAAGTAAACGAAAGGAGTAAGTACATGAGCAAATTATACCGCTCAACGCGTGACCGGATGCTAACAGGTTTGATCGGCGGGATATCCGAATCCATTGGAATGGACTCCACGCTGCTGCGGATCATCTTCGTCATCAGTATCTTTGTAACAGGCGGCACAGCGTTGTTAATCTACTTTATCGCAGCCCTGGTGGTACCGAAAGAACCGTTTCCACCCTATGACCCGTACGGTTACGGTCCAGGTCCAGGTCCTGGCAGAGGATACAACAACTATGATCACGACCCGAACAGCGGCCCTTTCCGGGGCAACAATCAAGGTCAAGGTGGCTTCGGTCCCGGCCCAGGATACAATAACAGACCGCATTCGGGTCCACGTTCTTACGATAATAACAGCTATGGAGCAGGTGCACCTCAAGAGAGTGAACTGGATTCCATGATGAAAGATATTGAGAAAAAAGCATTGAAAAAAGAAGTTGAAGAGCTTCGCCAAAAATTATCTCGTTACGAGAAGGGAGAAAAGTAAAATGGGAGTATTTAAACGGATTAAGGATATGACTAAAGCGTCGGTAAATGATATGTTGGATAAAGTGGAAGACCCGATTGTAATGTTGAACCAGTACTTGCGTGACATGGAGGCCGAGATTCATGAGGCTGAAGTAACAGTAGCCAAACAAATGGCAAATGAGCGTCGCATGAAGCAGCGTCTGGACGAAGCGGAGCGTACTTCGGTCCAACGCGAGTCCCAAGCTGAAGCTGCGCTGGCTAATGGTCAGGAAGAAGTAGCTCGCAAATTGCTGGAAGAAAAAATCTACTTTGATCAAAAAATTACGGAGTACAGTGAACTGCACGCACAATCTGAAGCACAAGCCAAAGACCTGCTGCAACAGCTTCATGACATGAAAGACGAGTTCTACAAAATGCGTAACAAACGCAATGAGCTCGTATCCCGTGCCCAAATGGCGAAAGCCAAAAAGCAAATGTCTTCCATCAACAGCCTGCATTCGATCGAAAGTGGTAGTGCATCGCTTGGATTCCATCGTATGGAAGAGAAAATCATGCAGCTGGAAGCCGAAGCAGACGTATCCCGTGCTCCTTACCGGAACACACAATCTACGTATACCAATCCTGTAGATGTTGAAAAACAATTCAAGGTAGATCAACAATTGCAAGCCCTGAAGAACAAACTGGGCAACGGATCTAAAAATGAAACAGGCGGCACTTCTAAAGAATAACTGTTCGCTCAGCAGACAATATGATATTCTATAAATCGTGAATAAAGAACGGTTTGTAGAACAAAGGTTAAGCCATACAGGTCATTATCGCCTGGTATGGCTTTTCCAACGAATAGGGAAAATCAACTTGCAGAGGAGGTGCGGCAGAGATGAACAAAAAAGAACAATGGCTTGCATTTGCGATTATTATTATCGGTATAATCATGCTATTGAATCAGCATATTAATCTGCTGACAGCTGCCGCACTGATCCTGTTAACGATTGGAATGGTCCAGGTTCGTAAAGGAGATGCGCACAAAGGTCACCGCTACTTGGCGATTGGTGGATGTCTTCTGCTGCTTGGGAACCTGATGATTGTATTTTTAATTGTACTGGCTTCACTAGCCTATTTTTATTCCAAAAACAAAAAGATGCATCTGCATGGCGATGTCATGCGCAAACAGAATTTTTTGGCCCGTTATTACTGGGACCAGGTGCCTTGGACGTTACGAAGCATGAGCTTATGGCACGCTATTGGTGAAGTTAATGCAGATCTGTCTCTCTCCATTCCGGAAGAAAAACAGACCATTGTATTGCTGCAAGGGGTTATGGGAAATGTTCGGTTGACACTGCCTGAGGATTACGGAGTAGAGATTGAGGCTTCGGTCATGTTTGGACGAATTAGTCTGAATGGGGAAAAAGACAGTGGCATGATGAACAAGTTAATATGGAGAACGCCTGGTTATGAAACCAGTGAACATAAAGCAAAATTTGTTATTTCTTATATTGTTGGCGACCTAAGCATTCGTAATCCGTAATAAATCAATAAGTGAAGAAAAGGAGGAGACCCGGTTGAAGACAAAACGACATACCGACATGGTAACCCGAAGTATGGGTGAAGGGATCCTCCTTGTTTTCATTGTGCTCGCTGTTATCTTATATGTGCTGTATACATATGGTTATCTTGCTCCGTTTGCTGGATGGAGGCATCTGATTCAGTCTGGCTTAGCGCTGCTTCTATTGCTGATAGGCATCGGAGCTGCTTTTGGCTTCTATCAGAGTTACCGGGTCAAACGCAGGCTTGAATTGCTGCGGGAAACCCTTCTACAATGGGAAAAGGGATCTCTATCGCGCACCGTACCCGATCTGGGGATCGACGATGTAGGCCGTTTAAGCGAACAGCTCGGGCGGATCGGCAAGAAGTGGGAAGATCAGGTTACCTCGCTGCAACGATTATCGACCAATAATGCACAGCTTGCAGAGCAAGCCAGAATAACGGCAATTGTGGAAGAGCGGCAGCGATTGGCACGAGAGCTGCATGATGCCGTTTCCCAGCAGTTGTTTGCCATTTCGATGACTGCCACAGCGGTTGGACGAAAGATGGAAAAGGACTTTGCACGCGCCCAGCGGCAGGTGGCGTTAATTGAGGAGATGGCTTCGGTAGCCCAATCCGAGATGCGGGCTTTGCTTCTGCATTTGCGGCCGGTGTATCTGGAAGGCAAACATTTGGAACAGGGCCTGAAAGATCTTGTCATGGAATTAAAAACCAAAGTACCCATGGACATTGTGCTTGAGATGGATGAAGATATCGATTTGGTCAAAGGCATTGAGAATCATCTGTTCCGTATTATTCAGGAAGCGATGTCCAATACATTGCGCCATGCTAAGGCAGAAAAAATGGAGATTCGGCTGCAGCGCCGGACCGATGCGATTCGTGTACTTATTCGTGATGATGGTCAGGGCTTCGATCTGGATGACCAGAAGCAGGCTTCTTATGGTCTGGCCAACATGCGGGAACGTGTTACGGAGATCGGGGGAGCCATTCAATTTGTAACGGCACCAGGTAAGGGAACACGAATTGAGATAACGATACCTTTGATGAGCGATGAAAGTGAGGAAGAACATGTCAATGGAACCGGAAGTAGAAACGGAGACGGAAACGTCGATCAAAGTGTTGCTCGTGGATGACCATGAAATGGTACGGATCGGCCTCGCGGCCGTGCTCGATACGGAGGACGGGATCGAGGTTGTGGGTGAAGCGGGAAGTGGCGAGGAAGGCATTCGACTCGCACAGGAATATAAGCCCGACGTTGTTCTGATGGATCTAGTCATGGAAGGCATGGACGGGATCGAGGCTACACGGCAGCTGCTCAAAATGTATCCGGAATGCAAAGTCATCGTGCTAACCAGTTACCTGGATGATGAAAAAATGTATCCTGTTATTGAGGCAGGCGCCTTCAGCTATCTGTTAAAGACATCAAGAGCCAATGAAGTGGCAGATGCGATTCGTGCTGCGGCACGTGGACAATCGGTTCTGGAATCGCAGGTGGCCTCCAAGATGATGAATCGATTCCGGCAGCCACAGGCAGCAGCCCCGGCTCATGAAGAGCTTACTGACCGGGAGATGGATGTACTCCGTTTACTCGCGAAGGGCAAGTCCAATCAGGATATAGCCGATGATCTGATTATCGGTATCAAAACAGTCAAATTCCATGTAACGAATATCCTGGCCAAACTTGGTGTGGACGACCGGACACAGGCAGCCATCTATGCCTATAAAAATGGTCTAGCAGAGTAAGAAGAACTGTACTGAAAACGACTTTATTTAGCAAACTTCATTGAGCAAGAAAACGTACTTAACGAATTTGAATAGCATAGATAGGCAAAAGAAAGGTCTGCTCTACCATGCACATGGTGGAACAGGCCTTTTTTTTGTGATGTCCTAAGAAGTTTAGCAAATGGGGGAAGGGGGCATGCTGTTGATAGATTCATAGAATGAAAGAGAGAGCGGAGGTTAACCATGTTAAATCGTTGGATGTCTGCAGGTATAGTGGCTTTGGCACTTATTATTGTTATAGGTATGACGACGGCGTATGCAGAGAGAAGCGAGTCAGAAGGCGAGAAGCTGGAACAGTTAATACATACTTCGAACGCAGCGATGGATCAGGTGGAACGCATGATTATCAAATGGCAGGGACAAGGGACAGGGAGTGCAGAGGAACAAGCAGCACGTTTGTCGGAGCAATTGGGACTGCCGCGACCGGTTTTGGGAAGCCAGACAGGTCATGATGTGTATCGCAGTGAGATTCAGGCTGAAGGAAGTCGTGCAGGCATATTGGTAAATGCCGTCGTGACTGGAGAGAACGGATACTATGTTATTGTACAGTTGGCGGGGAATCGTTCCACTGAATTAAGCGAACTCGTTTCTTTGCATGAACAGGTAGATCAACTGCTTGCAAATTCTGAGGTGGAAGCGACATGGAACCTTGCAGTTCAGGGGACAGGAACAACCGATGCATCGGTTAGCAATCAACTAGAAGTTACAGAGGCTAAGCTGTCTGGCCAGTTGGGTATGCATGCAGCTGAGCGTTATACGGATGACAATACAGCAAGCGTGTCCTACCGTGTCCCTGAGCTGCCGACTGCGATCCAGAGTGGCTCGGATGTTCTGAACATGCAGATTGCTGTGCATCAGGACCACGATAAGGGAAGCAATCGTATTACGTTAGGATTTCCGGTAATTACTATAGAATATTGAAATGATATTAGGTGAATTTATAGGCTTGATCATGAATATTTATAGATGAATTTTCAGAGAATGTTTGGAGGAATAAGGGGCTCCTTTATCAGGAAAATTAGTGCAACCCTTCAGGCAATATGCTAAAATGGCATCACATCCAAGAGGAAGCTACTGGTAATTGTCGGTTGTATGTTGTGCATATATAACACCATTACATAGCTCGGGAAGAGCAGAGAAAGAGTCTTCCCGGAAGGAAGAGGAGCCCATGGTCGAAAAACAAATGCGAGATGAAGTGCAGACGCCAGGCGCAGTATTTTTCATTTTTGGAGCAACGGGTGATTTGGCCCGCCGGAAGCTGTTTCCGGCAATCTATAGTCTTTACCGCGAAGGCAAGCTAGCCGAAGACTTTGCGGTTATTGGTGTAGCCAGACGTCCGAGGACACCAGAACAATTCCGGGAAGACATTCATGAATCCATTAAGGAGTTCTGCCGTTATCCGGCAGGTGAACCTGATGAGTGGAATGCGTTTGTCGAACATTTTGAGTATAAATCTCTTGATATTAATAACGTGGATGGCTTCAGAGAGTTACGGGATCAAACAGAAGGCCTGGAAGCGAAGTTTAACACGCCAGGCAACCGGCTGTTTTATCTGGCACTGGCTCCAGAGCTGTTCGGCAGTGTCTCTTATAGTTTACGTGATGGCGGAATGCTGGAGAGCCGAGGCTGGAACCGGCTTGTCATTGAGAAACCGTTCGGGTATGATCTGCAGTCTGCTGAGCAGTTGAATGAGCAGATCCGTGAGGTGTTCCGTGAAGAGGAAATCTATCGGATTGACCATTATCTGGGCAAGGAAATGGTGCAGAATATTGAAGTGATTCGCTTTGGTAATGCATTTTTTGAGCCACTCTGGAATAACAAACATATTGCGAATGTTCAAATCACGCTTGGTGAGACCGTTGGTGTGGAGGAACGTGGTGGTTACTACGATCATTCCGGTGCCCTGCGGGATATGGGGCAGAATCATATGCTTCAGATGCTGACGATGATTGCCATGGAGCCGCCAAGCCGTCTATATCCCGAGGATATCCGGGATGAGAAGGTCAAGGTGCTGCGTTCCTTGCGACCATTTACGTCCGATGAAGAAGTGAGCAATAACGTTGTACGTGGACAGTATACGGAAGGGGAGTACCGGGGAAAACAGCTTCCGGGATATCGTCAGGAGGACAAGGTTGATCCCGAGTCGAATACCGAGACTTATTTTGCTGCACGTGTATTCGTGGATAACTTCCGCTGGGCGGGTGTACCTTTTTATATTCGGACAGGCAAGCGTCTACCGGTGAAAACAACCGAGATCGTAGTTGAATTCAAGTCCATGCCGAACAATGTATATTTGGGCAAAAAATATAAACTGGAACCGAATCTGCTCGTCATTCGGGTGAATCCGATGGAAGGCATCTATATTAAAATCAATGCCAAGAAACCGGGCTCGGACTCCGAAATTCAGCCGCTCGCAATGGACTTCTGTCAGAGCTGCATGATCGGAATCAACTCGCCAGAAGCATACGAGCGTCTACTGCATGATGCAGCAGAAGGGGATTCCACGTACTTCACCCGCTGGGATGAAGTGGCGACCGCATGGTCTTTTGTCGACCGTATTGCTTCCGCATGGGCGGGAAATCATGGAGAACTGCACACGTATCCTGCAGGTACATGGGGACCGGAGGCGACAGGGAAGCTGCTGGAGCAGGATGGTTTCCACTGGTGGCCGGTGAATGGGCAGGACGAAGACAGTGTTATTTGGCAAGTGAACAACTAATCCAGTAAATCATGTGTGAAGAAGCCTTGGATGGGACGTGAGTGCGCGTTCTTCCGGGCTTTTTTTGCATAGGAGAGAGAAAGAATAATAAGGAAATTAATAAATAAAAATAAGTTGTTGACAAAAAGTAAGTGAATAACTTATACTCAACTCAAGAGTTAAAGAAATTACGCAAAAAGAAAAACGGACGAAGGAGTTCTAAGGAGTTCTTCGAACCTATAGATTATTCATGAGATGAAATTTAAACCAGGTGAAGGGGTTACGAGGACATTCATGAAGGAACATTTTAGCATAATATCTTTAATCTAAGAATACTATTTTGCAACTATTTGAATGGAGGAAAAGGACATGTTGGATGTAGGACTTTTGTTGATTCGTTTGGTGATCGGTTTGTCGTTTATGGCTCATGGTGCACAGAAATTGTTTGGTTGGTTCGGGGGTTATGGGATCAAGGGTACAGGCGGATGGTTTGAGTCCATGGGGATGAAGCCTGGCGCACTCGTTGCACTGCTGGCAGGTTTGGCGGAATTCGGTGGCGGCTTGCTGCTGGCTCTGGGTCTGCTGACTCCAGTAGGTGGCATTCTGATTGCACTGACCATGGTGATAGCGATTGTGAAAGTTCATGGTGCGAATGGATACTGGTCTACACAAAACGGTTTTGAGTATAATCTCGCGATCTTGGTGATCGGTGTGGCATTGGCTCTGACTGGTGGAGGACAATACGCGCTGGATGCATTGATTTTCTAAGTAAGCTAGGAACGTGAATTAGGAGTACCTGGATGCCAATCTATTGGCTGAAAGGTGCTCTTTTTTTGCGATTGGAAAAGTGAAGAATCCGTTGCAGGTAATCGGTTATTTTCGGTAAAGATTATGGTACAATAGGAGAGTTGGGTAAGAAGCAGGTTAACGGTCTGTTAAAGCAGCACAGGAATAGGGAGGATGAACTCCGTTGTAAATGTGTAAAATTAAACCTAATGTGCAAAAATCGAAGGAAACAATCAACCGGTATCGCCGGATTGCATAAAAGATTGAGATTAGACCGGCCAGGCCGGTAATTAACGTTGAATGAACGGACGAAAGGGATAGAACCTATGAGCAAAGCAGATAACATTCTTCAACAGGAAGTGGACAAACGCCGGACGTTTGCCATTATCTCTCACCCGGATGCGGGTAAAACCACATTGACCGAAAAGCTGTTGCTGTTCGGGGGTGCGATTCGTCTCGCCGGTACGGTCAAAGCGCGGAAAGCAAGCAAGCACGCTACAAGTGACTGGATGGAAATTGAGAAACAGCGGGGGATTTCGGTTACATCTTCCGTCATGCAGTTCGATTATCTGGGTCATCGTGTAAACATTCTGGATACTCCGGGTCACCAGGACTTCAGTGAAGATACCTATCGTACACTGACAGCTGCAGATAGTGCAGTCATGTTGATTGACGTGGCCAAAGGTGTCGAGGCACAAACCATCAAGCTGTTCCAGGTTTGTGCGAAGCGCGGCATTCCGATTTTCACATTCATCAACAAGCTGGACCGTGAAGGACAAAGCCCGTTTGATCTGATGGAAGAGCTCGAAAACGTACTGGGTATTCGCTCCGTACCGATGAACTGGCCGATTGGTACAGGACGCGATCTATGCGGCGTGTATGACCGGATGAAAAACCAGGTGGAATTGTTCCAAGGGGACGACCACTCCACAATTAAAGTGCAAAAAGTAGACGGCTACGAAGATCCGATTATCCGCGAGATGGCGGGAGAATATCTTCATGACCAGCTGTGTCAGGATCTGGAGCTTCTGGATGTAGCAGGAGATCAGTTCGATATGGAGAAGGTACAACGTGGAGAGCTGACACCGGTATTCTTCGGCAGTGCCATCAACAACTTCGGTGTGCAGACATTCCTGGAGAACTTCCTGCAGCTGGCTCCTAAGCCTGAGCCGCGTCACAGTACCGCGGGTGAGATCGAGCCGACGAATGAGAAGTTCAGCGGATATGTATTCAAAATCCAGGCAAACATGAACCCGGCACATCGTGACCGTATCGCGTTCCTGCGGATCGTGTCTGGTAAATTCCAACGGGGGATGAGCGTCAAGCATAACCGTGTGGGGAAAGAGATTAAGCTGTCCCAACCACAGCAATTCCTGGCTCAGGACCGGGATATCGTAGAAGAGGCATATGCTGGCGATATCATCGGATTATTTGACCCGGGTATTTTCCGGATTGGCGATTCGCTTAGTCAGGGAAGTGAGGTTATATTTGATGAAATGCCAACCTTCTCGCCAGAGATTTTTGCCAAAGTAACCGTCAAAAATGCATTGAAACATAAACAGTACCAAAAGGGTATCGACCAGTTGACGGAAGAAGGAACGATTCAGGTCTTTAACACCGTGAGTTTCGATGAAACACTGCTTGGTGTTGTAGGTCAGCTCCAGTTCGAGGTATTCGAATACCGGATGAAAGGCGAGTATGGGGTAGATGTACAGTTGCAGCGCATGCCTTATCAGTTTGCTCGCTGGATCGTGGATGAGAATCTGGATCCGAGCAAATTCCGGATTAACTCTGCCCTGGTGAAGGATAAAAAGGGGAATTACGTTGTCCTGTTCGAGAATGAGTATGCGATGAGAACAGCAATAGACAAAAACCCGACTGCTCAATTCCTTGAGACTGCTCCATAAGTTTAGCTTAATATGAAGCCTTTATAATAATGGCAGTAATGCAGCAATGTTAAAGATCCCTCCGCCTTCTGGCGGGGGGATCTGTTGCTTTGCACCCTACTTAGATGGCAGGTATGATCCAGCCGGATAAGGGAAAGCTTTCTTTTGCAGGCAGAACAAACGTGATGATGGTTACCGATCCCTTTCAATACCTCGATTAGCGAAGCGGTTGAACGGGGATGGTGTGCAGATGCTCCTGCGCGACTTGAATCAACTCATCCTGCTTCGCAGAATCAGTGTTCTTCCAGATCATTTCGAAAATGGCGCCAAGTCCGGGTAATGCGGCTTCCGGTCCATCGACAGAACCTTCAATCATCTCCCGGAGCTGATCATCACTCTTGTCATGAACTTTATGAACAATCGCTTCACGCAGACTTAATGTAATTGGCATCGCAATTCCCTCCTCGTATATTCGGCTGCTCCTATACTGTTCCCTGGGAAGCGTGAGCGCATTCAAGTTTATCCGGCTTTGTGGTATACTACGAAGGATATTTAAGTAAGCATTGACATCTGAAAGGATGCGCAAGAGCTGAAGTGCAGCGGGAGGTTAAGACCCTAATGGCTAAGAAACAATATGCCGTAATTGGCATGGGGCGGTTCGGATCAAGTGTGGCCAATGCGCTGAGCGGTATGGGATTCGACGTACTGGCAATTGATACGGACGAGCAGCGGACCCAGGAAATGTCCAATGTGGTGACTCATGCTGTATCGGCAGATTCAACAGATGAAGAAGCGCTGCGAGCGCTGGGCATACGAAATTTCGACGTTGTCGTTGTGGCAATCGGTGAAGATATTCAGGCGAGCATTTTGACGACCCTGATTTTGAAAGATATGGGTGTACCGGTTCTGATCGTCAAGGCACAGAATGAGCTGCATGGTAAAGTGCTGCAAAAGATTGGAGCAGACAAGGTCATTTACCCTGAACGGGATATGGGGCTGCGTGTAGCCCATCATTTGACCTCTCCGAACATACTGGATTACATTGAGCTATCTGAAGATTACAGCATATTAGAGATGAGAGCCTCCGAGCAGATGATCGGCAAAAACCTGTTGGAGCTCAATATTCGTGCACGCTTCGGTTGTAACGTGATGGCGATTCGCAGTGGGAATTCCATGAATATCTCTCCGTATGCCGAGGATCGGATAGAAGCTGGGGATGTATTGATTATAGTGGGCCACAAAGACCATTTGACGAAAATGGAGCTCGCCTATCCGAAGTGATCTCTCGGAGTCACCCGGAGTAAATTGAACGGCAGACGGGAAGGATGGAAAGATGGATATCGTATCACCGCAAAATTCACGTGTGAAGGAATGGGCACAGCTGCTGGAGAAAAAGCACCGTACCCGTCAGCATAAATACATCATTGAAGGCATTCACCTGGTACAGGAAGCGCTACGTGCACAGGCTGATCTGGAATGCATCGTTTACGATGGTGAGCAGGGAGTACCTACTGAACTGGCTGGCCTAGAAGGACCACTGCAACGTATAGAATGGATCAGCGTATCGTCGGCTGTGATTGCCAAATGCACGGATACGATGACACCTCAGCCTGTTTTTGCCATTGTTCGTAAAGGTCGTGAGCCGCTGGAAAGTCTACTCTCTGGAGAGCGTCGGCTTGTTGTGGTGCTGGATGGGGTGCAGGACCCGGGGAATGTGGGGACAATCATTCGCAGTGCTGACGCAGCTGGAGCAGCCGGTGTGGTGCTTGGTGCAGGCTCTGCCGACGTGTATAATCCGAAGACGATTCGTTCAACGATGGGATCATTGTTTCATTTGCCCATTGTGGAAGGGCAGCTGGAATCTATGCTTCCAGAAGCGAAAGCAGCGGGTGTGAAGCTCGTAAGTACCTCTTTGCAGGCAGAGTACTCATGTTATAGCTATGATTTTACTCAATCCGTTTGGCTTGTGATCGGCAATGAGGGCAAGGGGATATCCGAGTCTACGGCAAGGCTTGTGGATGATGCAATTACGATACCGATGCAGGGACAAGCAGAATCGTTGAATGCCGCAATGGCGGCCACGATTTTGATGTTCGAAGCGATGAGACAGCGGATGGTTTAGTTATAGATCGGTAAATAGTAAGTACGATATAGGACAGGGATTTTAGAAAAACAAATTAAGCTTATTCCTACTTTTGTGAGAGATAGGGATGAGCTTTTTTCTTTTGAAATAGAAAGGTTATCGACCAATCAGAAAAATGAACTGGATCAGAGAGAAACTCTATAGCTATCTGGAGAAGCTGGGACTTGAAATCAGGGAATCCAGCAAAAGTGAATAGTGAGAAGAATCTGAACACTGCTTGTAACCTTCATCTGACATTCAAATATGATGTGGATACAATAGTTCCGAAAATGAATGAGTGAAGGCGAAGGGCATGTCCCTTCGCTTCTTTGTTATGTGGATTCTGAATTCATGCTCTCCTTTGCGCGTTCAGCCGATATTGATGTGGAGTTGTACCCGTAACGGAACGGAATACTTTGCAGAAGTAGGAAGGCGTGGACAAGCCTACACGGTGACCGATTTCCGGGACGCTGTATGAATAGCGGGCAAGTAGTACGCAAGCATGACGAATACGGGTAGCTTGAGTATAGGCGACAATGGTCGTTCCAGTGGCCTTTTTGAATACATGAGACAGATGATAAAGAGACATGTGCAGTTCTGCAGCGAGATCTTTGAGTTGAAAGGGTTCATGGTAATGTTCCTCAATCCACTTCATGATAGCTTCAGCGTGAGGATGAAGAAGACTGTTGAAGGTTGGACGCACGGATTGGGAGAGGGCATGCTTGTCTTCTTCCCAGATGTATTGAATCTGTACGAGCAGGTTCAGTAAAAAGAGCTGGGCAGCCTCCTCTTCTCCTTCTCCATGAAGTCCGTTGAGATGAATCTGCGCGAACTGTTCCATGAATTGCACCAGCATGGAAGAAGAAGGAAGAATGAAAGGTGCAATAGGTGAAGGTTGTCCCAGAAGCTCCTGTACAAAATGATGAGTAGCCGTAAAATGCCGCCAGGTTTCCTTCAGCACATCCAGATCATACATAAGTACACTACGGACAAAAGGATGCTCATCCGTAACCTGAATCTGTACCTGATGCAGCTGAAAAGGACGGAAAATCATCAGTGTACCCGGTTTAAGCGGAAAAGCTTGGCCTTCCGTAATTAACTGACCATACCCATCATGAATGTAGGTAACTTCCATTTGGGAATGGGCATGAAATATTTCACGAAAAGTCGTGGTGGATGTACGTCGGCAAGCCAGATCGAATTGCTCCTTGTCTAACATGGACAATGCCTATTCCTCCCTCAACATGAGCACAAGATCCTTTTATTTTAACACAAGATACACGCATAAAAGCGCTTAATAATTGTGTATTGTGAAAGGAACAAGGGAGGTATGTTTAGATGTTAAAAGTAGCGATTATTGGTGCTGGTGCAATCAGTGGAGCGCATATCTCAGCATATTTGGCCTTTCCCGATCGATGTCAGATTGTAGCTGTGGTCGATATGTACCCTGAAAAAGCACAGAAACGAATGAATGAACATGGACTGAAAAATGCACAGGCAGTAGCGGATTATAAAGAATTGCTGAGCCAGAATATTGATGTGGTCTCTATCTGTACTCCGCCGTATACACATGCTCCCATTGCATGTGACTTTTTGCATGCAGGTACTAACGTGCTGGTTGAAAAACCGATGGCTTCCTCTCTGGAAGAAGCGGATCAGATGCTGAAAGCAGCCGAACAGAGCGGCAAATTTCTGTCGGTCGTGGCACAGAATCGGTTCACTACACCGATGATGAAGCTTAAGGGCGTACTGGATAGTAAGCTGATGGGCCCGATTGTGCATGTTCAGGTGGATTCATTCTGGTGGCGGGGTCATAACTATTATGATCTTTGGTGGCGTGGGACTTGGGAAAAAGAAGGCGGTGGTTGTACGCTTAACCATGCCGTGCATCATATTGATGCCATGCTCTGGATGATGGGTCCACCCGTGGAACTTCAGGCCATGATGGCCAACACGTCGCATGATAATGCGGAAGTGGAGGATGTATCGATGGCCATGCTCCGATTCCCTGGAGGGGCACTTGGCATGATCACAAGTTCCGTCGTGCATCACGGAGAGGAACAGCAGTTAATTTTTCAGGGAAAAGAGGCCCGGGTATCTGCACCGTGGAAAGTGGTTGCCTCAACTTCACGTAGTAACGGATTTCCGGAGCCAAATCCGGAACTGGAGCAACAGATACAGCAGAAAGCAGACACATTGACGGATGTCATTCACGTTGGTCACGCCGGTCAGGTCGAGAATGTGCTAAACGCCATCGAGACCGGATCACCACTTCTGGTGGATGGACGGAGTGGGCGGAATACACTTGAACTGATTGTAGGCATATATAAGTCCGCGAGTACGGGGGAGAAAGTTACCTTTCCTCTGGAAGCAGGCGATGCGTTCTACACACGTGAGGGTATAATGCAGCATGCGGTGCACTTTTACGAAAAGAAGACAGCAGTGGAGAACTTCGAGGATCTGAGCATAACGCTGGGGACCCAGTTGGAGTCAAAATGAATAAAGGATTAAATAGCAAAAAGATGCCAATGTCTCATGATAAAAGTGAGGCGGCATCTTTTTTTGCTGGATCAGAATCTCACTCATATATGTCATCAAATTTATCATATAAATGGACGATAGTTGGACTATCAAGACTCCCTGGGACTATTCGATCCTACTTATTGGAACAACCTAAATGACACGTGATGTAACTTTGTTACAACATCTACTGTGCTTTTGTAGAGAATTAATCCAAAATACCCCGGTTACCTGCCACTGTCCACTTAATAAAGGAAACGCTATTTGTGGAATCAAAGGGAACCTTATTGAGTGGTTGAAACAAATTGTGTAATTGCATTACAGCCACTTATCCGCCCATCGCTCCACGGCACTTAATGCTCTTCCCAGCTCCGTCCCTTTGCGGGACAACATATATTCTGTCCGTACTGGTCGCTCTGTAACCACATGGCGCACGACCAGACCTTCTTCCTCCAGTTCTTTCATTCGTTCATTCAGTACGCGTTTGCTCAAGTCAGGGATATAAGCGTGAATTTCACTGAATCGTTTGGGCTCTTCCATCAACGCATGAATAATGAGGGCAACCCACTTCCGGCCAATGATCTGATAAGACTGTTCCACCTTTTCGCATATTTGCTTGGCATTCTCATCATCGCTCATAATAGTACTCCTTTGAATTAGTTATGCTTATTATAGCACTAGTATACTTATTGTAACCTGGATGTCTACAAGCATTATGTATAAAATATCACATACCAATTGTTTATAATCTTACCACATAAAGCGTTAACAATAAATAAAAACCCTGTAAACACTGGTGTTCACACGTTAGACATGATTGTTGACGAATTGTGACGACAGGTGTAATATGGGTAACGTTAATTCAAATGGTTACAATTTATAACCTTGGTTTAAGGTTGTGGAGAGAAGGAATGTTCCATGGTTAAATTCGGGTATGTTATATAAACGGAGGCAAGGCGGGTCACGCACCCACTTATTCCGTCTTTTGTCATGCTTGGATTTGAACATTTTGCACCATCATATACTATACTGCACAGATCACAGGAGGCACTCCAATGGACGCAATGACATTTGTCCTGTTCGGGGCAACAGGCGATTTAGCCAAACGCAAGATTTACCCTGCATTATATAACTTGTACATTGATCAAAAAATGCCAAAATCCTTCTCCGTTATCGGTCTTGGACGGCGTGAATTGTCGGATGCTGACTTCCAGGCGAATGTCGAAAAGTCACTGCATGAATTCTCACGGCAAACGCCTGAAGAAGAATCCCAGGTACGTGATTTCATTGGAGCTTTCCGTTATTGTTCCCTGAACAATACGAAGCTTGAGGATTACACGAAATTGCTGAAAATTGTCGAGCAGCGTGAACAGGAACTGAGCATTCCGGAAAATCGCATGTTCTACATGTCGGTTGCGCCAGAATTCTTTGAGCCAATCGCACTGAATATTCAGGAAAGCGGTCTGGGTAACACCAAAGGCTGGAAGAAACTGATTATTGAAAAACCATTCGGACACGATCTGCAATCTGCACGTGAACTGAATGAGAAACTCAGCAATACCTTTGCAGAGGAAGAAATTTATCGCATTGACCATTTCCTGGGCAAACCGATGGTTCAAAATATTGAAACCCTGACGTATGCGAATCCGGTCATTCAGGCATTGTGGTCCAACCGTTACATTGCCAATGTACAAATCACGGCTAGTGAAACTGTTGGTGTTGAAGAACGAGCTGCGTATTACGACCAAAGTGGTGCCGTTCGCGACATGTTCCAGAATCATATGCTTCAATTGCTGATGATGATTGCCCTGCATTTGCCAAAACGGTGCACACCGCAAGAAATTCAGTTTAAAAAGCAAAAGATTGCTGAAGCTCTTCGACCACTGATCAAAGAAAACATTGCTTCTGAAGTGGTACGTGCTCAATACGGCGCAGGCGAGCTGCAAGGAACATCCGTTGTAGGTTATCTGGACGAGCCTGGTATCCCTGCTGGTTCCCAGAACGATACGTATGTAGCGGCGAGATTGTGGATCGATGATCCATTCTGGAGTGAGGTTCCTTTCTACATTCGTACAGGTAAACGCATGGCAGAGAAATCCACACGCATCGTAGTTGAGTTCAAGGCGCCGCTCAAAACAGGTCATGAATCTGAAAATACGACCGAGCCTAACCTGCTGACGATTGAAATTGGTCCAGGGGAAAGCATCTCGCTTCAATTGAATGCGAAGAACCCATTGAACCATGGTGAAGTGGAGCCAATTAATATGACATTTGCTTCAGGCAAACGCAATATTCCGGAAGCTTACGAAAACCTGATCTTTGACGCTATGCGTGGAGATTCCACCTTCTTCGCCCACTGGAACGAAGTGGAGCTGGCATGGCAGTGGGTACAACCGATTCTGGAAGCCTTCCAAGATGGCAGTGTACCGCTGGATACCTACAGCGCAGGATCGCAAGGACCTGATTCCGCAGATCGTCTGATTGCAGAGAATGGCTACCGTTGGTGGTAAGCACATCTAAGGCTAACTGAATTTACCGTTCCAATTTTGCATAAGTCCTTCCGGCAAATGGCCGGAAGGCCGTAAAAATTTTTGATATAGATAAACTTATAATTGTTCATAACAGGAGGATTTATCATGAAACTTGGACTTATTGGATTGGGCAAAATGGGATTGAACCTGGGCAGAAACCTGATTGACCACAAACATGAAGTGGTTGCTTTTGACTTGAACACTGAAGCTGTTAACGAAATGAAAGAATACGGAGCACAAGGCGTTTCTTCTTATAAAGAAATGGTTGAGTCTTTGGAATCTCCACGTGTACTGTGGATCATGGTTCCTCACAATGTGGTTGATGCTGTACTGGCTGAAGTAAGCCCGCTGCTCTCTAAAGGCGATATCATCATTGAAGCAGGTAACTCTCACTACAAAGAGTCGATCCGTCGTTACGAGGAATTGAAACCATCCGGTATCCACTACATGGATGCAGGTACTTCCGGTGGTATGGAAGGCGCACGTAACGGTGCTTGTTACATGATCGGTGGAGACCCTGAAGCTTGGGCAATCGTTGAGCCGGCATTCAAAGACACTGCAGTAGAGAACGGTTATCTGTATGCAGGTAAAGCAGGCAGCGGTCACTTCCTCAAAATGGTGCACAACGGTATTGAGTACGGTATGATGGCATCCATCGGTGAAGGTTTTGACGTGCTCGAGAAAAGCGACTTCGACTTCGACTTCGAAAAAGTGGCTCGCGTATGGAACAACGGTTCCGTTATTCGTTCTTGGCTGATGGAGCTGACTGAGCGTGCGTTCTCCAAAGATGCGAATCTCGATGAAATCAAAGGTGTAATGCACTCTTCCGGTGAAGGACGCTGGACTGTGGAAACAGCATTTGACCTGCAAACCGCTACACCAGTTATCGCATTGTCCTTGCTGATGCGTTACCGTTCCCTGGAGACAGATACATTCACAGGTAAAGTGGTAGCAGCGCTGCGTAACGAATTTGGCGGCCACGCTGTAGAAAAAAAATAAGTTAATATATAACTGTTAACATATAAGGTTGTTCGGGTAATGAATATCATCGTGTTTATAAATTCATCAAGTGGAGGGAACATATCATGAAATTTTTCTTGGATACAGGGAATGTTGAGGAAATCAAACGGATTGAACGTCTTGGTCTGGTGGATGGAGTCACGACAAACCCGTCTTTGATTGCCAAAGAAGGCCGAGTATTTAAAGAAGTGATTCAGGAGATCTGTGGCGTTGTCAAAGGCCCGGTCAGTGCTGAAGTCATCGGTCTCAAAGCCGAAGATATGTTGAAGGAAGCTTATGAAATTGCTGAATGGGCACCGAATGTAGTCATTAAACTACCGATGACCGAAGATGGGCTGTATGCTTGTCATGAGCTCACGCAAAAAGGAATCAAGACCAATGTAACGCTGATCTTCTCGGCAGCACAAGGCCTGATGGCGGCGAAAGCCGGAGCGACTTACATCAGCCCGTTCGTTGGCCGTCTGGATGATATTGCGGTGGATGGCATGAAGCTGATTCGTGACCTGCGTCTTATCCTGGATACGTACGATATGCCGTCCGAGATCATTGCTGCAAGCATCCGCAATATCAAACATGTTGAAGATGCTGCCCTTTCCGGTGCGCACATTGCGACGATTCCTGGATCGCTCCTGCCGACTTTGTGGAAACATCCACTGACAGACAGTGGCATCGAGCGCTTCCTGAAGGACTGGGAAACTGTTCCTAAATAATGTTGCGAAAGATTTATACATTGTTATAAAGCATATGGCATAAATGAATCAAAGCCTTCACCTTGCAGAGCAATCTGCAGGTGAGGGCTTTTTTTTATTATGAAGAAAAAAGGCTAGGCTATCTGAGTGCACCTCCAATGGTTCAAATAAATGGGGCGATGTTTTGCTACACCGGGTGCTGTCCTTCTTTTTCGGGACAACGGTGCATAAGGATAACATATAACCCTAGAGCTCATCCCGCAGGGAGAGGGGGACACCCGATGATGAGAAAAAGATGGCGGAGCCGAAGACGACGGAAGCCGCCAAGCGGCAAACGCAAGATGTGGCTGATTATTTTACTGGTAGCGGTATTTTGCCTGATGCAGGGCTTTGCGTATGTGGATAAAAAAATGAAGCCTCCAATTATGCATTTGGCCAAAATACGGGTGAAGCAGATTGCTACAGAAGCGATCAACAAGGCCATAACGGCCCAGGTGGCGGAAGGCAAATCGACCGAAGGGCTGATTGACTGGAAAACCGATACTGCCGGTAAAGTGTCCGGTTTCATGCTGAACTATGATGAGCATATGCGTATTACCGCAAGCACGATGAATATTGTGCAGTCCACGTTACAGAACGTGCATATGTTAAAAGAGAAAATCCCCCTTGGTCAGGCACTGGGTAGCCCGGTCCTGGCATCCTTTGGCCCGAATATTCCCGTTCGTATCGAGCCACAGGGGGCTGTGAAGGTCGATCTGAACACCAGGCAGCAGAATGCCGGGATCAACATGATCCTGGTCGAGGTGTACATTCATATCATTGCCGAAGTGGCCGTAGTGGTTCCCTTTGATATGGAGCCAGAGACGGTAGATACCGAAATACCAATATCCTACCTGCTCGTGGTCGGGGATGTGCCCATGTATTACTACGATAATCAGGGCAAGCCGGTAGGCAGTAACGGCAGCAGTGCGCCATCCATTGCATTACCATCAGGCCAGGCTGGTGTATCCGGTGGTACTGGCGTGACACCGAACCCTTCCGGTCAGAACCAGCAGCAGACACCAGGCGGTAATATGCAGGGCGATGAGCTGGAGCTTGAACCTGATCTTACAGGAGAAAATGGTGGTCTACCGCTCGATACAGACGTAAATCATTGAAGTGATTTGAATTGAATCGAACTAAAGAAGTTCAATCAATAAAAAAACGGGATCCTCTTCTAAGAGGTCCCGTTTCTTTATTTGCTTTTCGCCTTGGCCTTCTTCTGCTCACGTTCTTCCCGTTCCCAATGCTTCAAAAGCGGATAAGGGTCAAACGACCATTCCGTCAGTCCGGTATCCCGGTAGATTCCGTAATGCAAATGGGGAGGGAATTTCCCCTGGGTACCTGGTTTGCCATAGCCGGAGCTGCCGACCCAGCCCACAACTTGACCGGGGGTAACGACCTCGCCAATATGGGCATTCTTATCAAAACCGGATAGATGAGCGTAGTAGTGATAGTGGTTATTCAAATCACGGATACCAATCCGCCAGCCGCCGAAGGGATTCCAGCCCTTGATCTCCACGACACCGTAACAGGTGCTGCGCACGGGAAGTCCGTGTGGAGCGAAAATATCTGTTCCCTCATGGATACGATAACCACCCCAACTGCGTTTGGTCCCCCATGTGCTGCGATAGGAATAATTCGTGCCGAGCGGAACGGGAAATGCATGGCTAAACAAATCGATGCTGTCAAAATGCTCATATAATTTCGCAAACTGCTGAATGCGCTGCACAGCTCGAGTATTATGATAATACTCCCACAGAGCAATGCTGAAGTCCTCCTGACGGGCTCCGAATCTCTGAATGGCGTTCGCCATACTGTACAGCACATCCAGATCGTTGTTGGCATCCGCCAGTCCATCTCCCGATCCATCCCGGCCGTATCCATTAAAAAAAACGATGGAGCCCGGCTGTTGATCCGTCTCATCCGGGTTAAGCCAGCCTCTCCAGGCGGGAGATGTCATG
Source organism: Paenibacillus sp. FSL K6-2862 (assembly GCF_038005125.1). Lineage (NCBI taxonomy): Bacteria > Bacillati > Bacillota > Bacilli > Caryophanales > Paenibacillaceae > Paenibacillus > Paenibacillus sp. FSL K6-2862. The sequence continues at coordinate 5,571,856 of NZ_JBBOSN010000001.1, read as the reverse complement.
AAAATCCCGGTTAGTCGCTCCGCGTGCTTGCGGTCTTTGGGATGAGCACGCGTCAGAGTTCGTTCATACTGGTCGATGGCTGCGAGTCTGAACCAGGGAATGCCGGTTATTTGTTCAATGCTCTCATATAAACTTCGGCGTGCTTTTAAAATCTCCGCTGGTTTCATTTCGGAAAGTTCGGTTTTGGACGACACAGCGGAGGATTCACCATGAACATCAACAGGCAAGAATGGGAGAAGCAATGTGCCTGCAAGTAGGGTTTTAATCCAAAAAGAGTGAGTGAAGCGCATTTTGATGCGATTTTGCACAGGGAAGCAGCCCCCTTTCCATTGAGATGATGCACAGGCGTGCCCGGTGAACCAAGCTATAACCTAGCGTTCTTCAAAAGTCCTTATTTTATCCGTGTAAGGGTGGATTGCACAAGATGTGACAAATGGGGGTTTTTCCAACGCTTTCATGGTATAATATGTTCCGAGCAACAGCCTAACTTCATTAGAAAGAGGGTTTACGCATTGGCTAAACGTGTTAAGGAACCGAAACCGGACTGGATTCGGATTAAATTGACAACCGGCGATAACTATCAGGAAATGAAAACGATGATGCGTTCGAAAACGCTGCATACAGTATGTGAGGAAGCACGATGCCCGAATATTTATGAATGCTGGGCCAATCGAACAGCTACTTTTATGATTTTGGGCGACATTTGCACACGGGCATGCCGCTTTTGCGCGGTGAATACCGGCTTGCCGACGGAACTTGATTTGCAGGAGCCAGAACGCGTCGCAGAAGCTGCGGAGCAAATGAACCTGCAGCACTGTGTTATTACAAGCGTCGCTCGTGATGATTTAAAGGATGGCGGAGCGACTATTTTTGCCGAGACGGTAAAGGCAGTTCGACGCCGCTTGCCTTTATGTAGTGTAGAAGTATTGATTCCAGACTTCCTGGGTGATCGGGATTCCCTGAAAATTGTCATGGATGCCAAACCTGACATTCTTAATCACAACATTGAGACGGTAGAGCGGCTATCAGACAAAGTCAGAGCTAAGGCCAAATACAAGCGTTCACTTGAATTGCTTGCTCGTGCCAAAGAAATGCAGCCCAACATTCCAACCAAATCCAGCATCATGCTGGGTGTAGGGGAGGAATACCAGGAAATTTTGCAAACCATGGATGATCTGCGTGCTGTGGATTGTGATATCATGACGATTGGTCAGTACCTGCAGCCATCCGAGAAACATCTGTTTGTTGAGAAGTATTATCCGCCAGAAGAGTTCGCAGCATTGAAGCAGGAAGGACTGAAACGTGGATTCAGCCACGTTGAATCCGGACCGATGGTACGCAGTTCCTACCATGCACATGAACAGGTTAAATCTGCTGCAAAACATGCGGAACAGGCGGCAACACACGCATAATGGAGGACACTGGATTGGAAGAAGAAAAAAGCACTGAGCAGGTTCAGGACACGGTCCAGGATCAGCCTCAGGATAAACCACAAGAAAAAGTACAGGAAAAGATCATCGTTCAGGTGAACGGTAAAAATTATGAGATTGTGCAGAACTATAAAGAAGGCTGGAACCCGGAAGTTTTCCGCGACCGGTACAGTGAAGTTCTGGAGCGCTACGATTACATTATCGGAGACTGGGGCTACAGTCAGCTGCGGCTCAAAGGCTTTTATCGTGATAATCATCCCAAAGCCACGAAAGATTCCACCATCTCAAGCATGGTGGATTATATTAATGAATATTGTAACTTTGGCTGTGCTTACTTTGTTCTTCAGAAGAGCAAAGAACAGCCTCAAGCCAAAGCGAAAAGCGGCTCCTGAGAAGGGCCGCTTTTTTTGTGCATGTTATTATATCCGGGAGTGTTCTTTGTGAACACCAATCAGTATGATTCGGAACCAGGCTAGTCCAAAAAGGCAGTGCGAACCCGGTTCCAAAACGGATAGGGGCGATAACGGGCAAAGCTTACCTTGTGACTTGCAACCTGACAACGTACGGAGATCAGATCCTCCACCATGACATTGACATGATCGATTGTCAGCAGCAGCCTTTGGTCCTTACGCGAGAAGATGTCACAGTGATGGTGCTTGGGCAAAATAACCGGTGAACCCAGCGTCCGATAGACACGGTTATTGATCGAAGCAATTTCGGCAATCTGAATTGCCTCAATAGTCGGATGTACCATGGCACCACCCAGGGCCTTATTATAGGCTGTACTGCCTGAAGGCGTGGATACGCAGATCCCGTCCCCCCGGAACATCTCGAAGGTCACGTCATTAATGTCGACTTGGGCTACGACCGTACCATCCACACCTTTTAACGTAAATTCATTTAAGGCAATATAGGAGGTGTTACCCGATTTTTTACGAATCTCAAGCTCCAGCAGCGGGTATTCTACAATTCGGGGTTTGAGTCGTTCGGGATCCCCTTTTCCGCTCATCAATCGTACCAGTTCCTGTAATTCGTCTTTCTTCCAGTCGGCATAAAAACCGAGATGGCCTGTATGAACCCCAACAAAAGCAATGTCCGGGATCCGGTCGATGAAATTGTGAAATGCTTGCAGCATTGTTCCATCGCCTCCGATGGAGATAACAATCTCCGGCGACTCTGCATCCAGCTTGAACCCTTCTTCTTTTGCCAGCGCATGAAACTGCTGACTCAGATCAATCGATAACTGGTCTCCGCGGTCTTGAACATAGTATCTCAAGATGAAAGCTCCTTTGTGGTCATTATATTACCGATGATAATCAATTCCAGAGCAGAACACAACGTTGGATTGATATTCATTCGAAATATAGGTGCGCAAGCAGGGCTTATTTTTGGAACCTTCCCGGGAAGAGCAGGGCACGAAGCAGAGAAAAGAACAGCAGCAAAAGCAGCACGCCGCCAAGGATCACGAATCCGAACAATATAATTTGTCCCGCATCTGGTGAGTATATAACTGTAGCTACAGGTGAAGAGCTGGTCTCACTTATGGCGGGCCATGCGGTTGGACCCATTATGGGTACCCACAGTAGTAAAACAAGTATAGGTGCAATCACAGCATGTATGGCTCTGGCAAACAGAAACGGCCCATATCGCATCGGCGTGTTGCTGAGTATGCTCATGATCTGAGCATGTACCGACAATCCTCCCCAGGACAACACAAATGCAGCAGCGGCAGCCTTATAAACAAGGGGGACGGCTGAACCTGCTCCTCCGGCTTCCTTGGCTCCAAGAGTCACTTCAAACAAACCACCTACAAGACTCTGTGATAAGGCAGGCGGCAAGTTCATGAAGGTGAGCAGCTGCTCTGTCATTTGATACAGCACGCCAAGTGATCCGGTCTGTACAAGTAACTCCATCATGACAGAGAAGAATACAACAAGCCCACCTACGATAATAATAAGGCGAAGGGATGAGGAGACAGCCTGGCGCAGTAGTTCTCCAAATGCACGCCCATCTGCCAATCTTGCCTCATGCATGGCATGGATAGCCTGTATGAATCTGCTGCCCTTTTGCTTCACGGTTGAGGTTGAAGGCGTAGGGGATGGAGAAGATGAGCTAGTTGCCCTTCCATGGAATCGCATGAGCAGACCAACGATGAAGGCAGCGGCATAGTGAGAAGCGACTAAAACCGGAGCAACGGCTACATTGTGAAAAAAACCGACGGATACCGCACCGATCATGAAGATGGGATCGGATGAAGTAGTGAAGGCCACGAGCCGCTCACCCTCTTCCCGCGTGACCAGCTTTTGATCCCATAATTGCGCAGTTAATTTTGCTCCCGTCGGATAACCGGAAGCGCAGCTGACCGCAAATACAAAACCTCCGCTTCCTGGAACACGAAACAGGGGGCGCATGAGTGGATTTAACAGGGTCCCGAGAAAATGGACAATGCCGAAACCGAGCAGCAGCTCAGAAAGAACCAGAAAGGGAAAAAGCGACGGGAATAACACATCCCACCAGATGGAGAGCCCTCTCACACTTGCATGCCAGGTCTCTGCAGGGAACAAGACCATAAGAAAACAGAGAACGAGGAGAGCGAGTGTAATCAGAACATGGGTAAGTTTGTATGAAGCTGCCATCATACCTCTCCTTTATATGATAATGGTCGATAAGCCTGCTGCAGTGAGTGTCGCTTGTGCCATCAATATATGAACCAAAGCGGACAAACAGTACAAATTAATATCCGGAAAGCGCTTGCAAAAATGGCTGTATTTTTAAACGATGTATGCTAAAATGATAAAAAACGCCTGAACGTCACCTATTTGTCCAATAAAGGTGAAATTCAATTCGGATGGAGTGATGATTATGAGTCTTGTCACCGGAATCCTGGTCTGTGCTTTTGTCTATGTAATACGTGCCTCGCTTGTACGCTCTGAAGAAGAGGACTGGCGAAGTTATTAATGGAATATATGGTGCGCCAATCTTGCGATTGGTGCTTTTTTTGTGTCTTCTGAAGTGAACAGGCTCTAGAGAAAAAGGATCGAAGACATCTTGACTTGCTGATGTTAGATAGGACTTTTGGGATTTTTTTGATAGAATGATGATAAAGGTGATGGCAACCTGATCTCAATTTTGTTTTCACATTTAAGCATTGATGTGTAAGATATGCCAAAATTCGACACGACTAGTGAGGGTTAGATGAATGAATCCCAATCTGAGTATTTATGAAAATCTGGGCGGAGAGCAGGGTGTTCGGGCATTAGTTGAAGCCTTTTACCCTATAGTCCAGCAAAACGAACAACTAGCTCCTCTATTTCCGGAAGATATACAGCCGGTTATGGACAAGCAATACATGTTTTTGTCTCAGTTTTTCGGTGGACCTGCGTTGTTCTCTGAGGCGTATGGTCACCCAATGATGCGTGCCCGCCATATGCATTTTGAAGTGACCGTTGAACGGGCACACGCCTGGCTGGCATGCATGGATCAAGCGTTGACACAGATCGGTGTGGAAGAGCCGCTGCATTCTTTTGTCCTGCAGCGTTTGTCGGGGCCGGCACATCATTTTGTGAATACGCCGTAACTCCGAATACAGGTAAAACGGGAGAGGGATGGAAACAAGTGGAATTAGAGCCTCTATATAAGGTGAAGGTCACATGTCATTATTGTGAAACCGAGTTTGAAACCTCCAGAGTCAGACCGAGCTTGAAGCGGCCCTATCGGACAGATTCCGATTTTTGTGCCTACTATAAGCTGGAGAATCCGGATTTCTATGTTGTGCGTATCTGCCCTGAATGCGGGTTTGCATCGACAGAGAACTCGACAGATAAATTGACTGACAAGCAGCGACTTGCGTTCAAGGAACAGATCGGTAATCGTTGGGAGAAACGGGATTACAGCGGATCACGGACACTAGATCAGGCACTGGCCACATACAAGCTCGGTCTATTTTGTGCTCAGGTAATCCAGGAGAAGGATCGCATTGTAGCAGGACTGCTGCACCATATCGCCTGGCTGTATCGTTACCGGGAAGATCATGAGCAGGAACGGCGCTTTCTGGAGTTTAGTCTGGAAGCTTATGTTAGAGTGTTCGAGAGGGAAGGCGCGGGCAGTAATGAAGCAAGGCTGCTGTACCTGCTTGGTGAGCTGAATCGCAGAGCAGGCCACTTCCACGAGGCCGTCAAATGGTTTGGGCGTGTCATTCACGATAAACGGATCACGGATGCGGCCATGATTCGGGCTTCCAGAGAGCAGTGGGCCCTGCTGAGGGAACAGATGATATCTGGCAAGATGGAACTGCCTGAAGAAATGATTGAAGCAGATAAAGAGGCTGCTAAGCGCAGCCCCATCTAATTAAACTTTGATTATTTGCGGACCGGTTTACTGGAGAGCAGATAATCACTATCGTTATCAATAACGGTCATGCTTCCATTGCAACAAGGAAAGACCAGCAATTTCTTTTTGCCTTCACGAATGCGTACAAGCTCTCTCGGTTTGAGGGGCAACAGCACATTGCTTGCTTGGCAGAACGGGCATTGCTGTACATAGATGTCCCCCATGACAATATCATAGGGCCAGCTGTTTTCAAAAGGGATCATTCCTGCTCGCCTTCCGAAGGGGCTGGTTTGGATGCTTCTTCTTTGGCCAATTCGGCAATCTTCTGCAACAGGATGTGCTGGGGCATGTGCATCAGATGCTCAAGCGGTACGCCAAGGGATTCTGCTAATTTGACGGCTGTGTCAGCCGATATTTGTAAAGGTTTCATCACATTTACCTCCTGAAAAAGTGGCTTAAACTATTTCTCTAGTATAGAGATAGAGCACTCATAAAACCAGTTTTTAATTGAAGTATTTTAGCTCAAATCCTTGAATTCCAAAAAGAGAGGTGCCTTATTAAATGAAAACACCACTAAAACCTGTATGGGATCTGGAGTCCATTTTTAGTGGAGGTTCTTCCTCCGAATCGTTCGCTGCGTACTTGGCCCGGCTGGAACAGGATGTACGCAAACTTCAAACCCTGTTGATTGAAACCGCTGCACCAAAGACGCTTGAAGATACTCATGCATTCGACGACATTCTTGAATTACTGCAGAGCTGCTACATTCGTATTTCGGAAGGTTCTGCATTTGTGTCCTGCCTATCATCGCAAAATCAGCAGGATAAGAAGGCTACTCAGCTGCAAGGCACCGTTAGTACTCTTGGAGCCATGCTGAACAGCAGCAAGTCCCGTTTTGACAACCTCCTTAGTCAGACAGCAGATGACGTATGGGAGAAGTGGATTGCTCGCGAAGATATCGAGCCCTTGGCTTTTGTACTGAATGAGAGCCGGACACAGGCTCGTGAGAAGCTGTCCCCTGAACTTGAAGGACTTGCGCTGGATCTGGGCGTGGATGGTTATCATGGTTGGGGCAAGTTCTATAATACGATTGTAAGTAAAGTGAACATTCCGTTTGAACAAAACGGTGAAACGATCATGCTCTCCGCCGGACAGGCTGCCAACAAGCTGAGTGACAGTGATCGCAACGTGCGTGAAACGGTATTTGCGAGCTGGGAGAAGGCTTGGACGGATGTAGAAGACTTCTGCGCCGATACATTAAACCATCTAGCCGGATTCCGTCTCAAGTTATATGAGAACCGCGGCTGGGACGATATTCTCAAAGAACCACTAGCCATCAACCGGATGTCTCGCCAAACGCTCGATACGATGTGGGACGTTATCAACGGAGCCAAACCAGCACTCGTGAAGTATCTGGAACGTAAGGCGGAGCTGCTTGGTGTGGATAAACTCAGCTGGAGCGATATTGATGCACCTGTAGGCAAGTCGGGTGGCAAAGTGACTTATGATGAGGCGGCAATCAATATCGTTGAACAATTTGCCAAATTCAGCCCTAAGCTCTCGAAGTTTGCAGAGATGGCGTTTGAGAAACGCTGGATTGAAGCGGAAGATCGCCCAGGCAAACGTCCTGGCGGATTCTGTACTTCTTTGCCGCTGAGCAAAGCTACCCGCATATTCATGACGTTCTCCGGAACGCCATCCAACGTTTCTACACTTGCGCATGAACTAGGACATGGATACCATCAGCATATTATGGAAGAACTTCCTGCATTGAATCAACGTTATGCCATGAATGTGGCAGAGACTGCATCCACTTTTGCCGAACTGATTGTTGCTGATGCACTGGTACAGTCAGCGACGGATGAACAGGAGAAGCTGGCTCTGCTGGAAGATAAGATTCAGCGCAGCGTTGCCTTTTTCATGAATATTCATGCCCGTTTCCTGTTTGAGAATCGCTTCTATGAACAGCGCAAAAAAGGCTTGGTTAATGCAGATGAGTTATCCAAGTTGATGGTGGAGGCTCAGCACGAAGCCTTCTGTGGTGTTCTTGCATCGGATCATCCTCACTTCTGGGCATCCAAGCTGCATTTCTATCTGACAGGTGTACCGTTCTACAATTTCCCTTATACCTTTGGCTACATGTTCAGTGCGGGCATCTACGCCAGAGCACAGCAGGAAGGTACAGCCTTTGCAGACAAATATGATGATTTGCTGCGGGATACCGGGCGAATGACGGTGGAAGAACTTGCACAGAAACATCTGGGTACAGATCTGACACAGCCTGACTTCTGGCAAAATGCTGCGAATCTGGTGATTGCCGATATTGAGCAATTTCTTGAAATGACGGCAACCGCGAAGTGACAAATACAGGGAGTGGTACCCAAGCATTTTGAATGAAATGCTTCGTATACTCGTATGTGAAAAAGAGAGCTGCACCACATGTTAACCAGCATGTGGTTGCAGCTCTCTTTGGTTATTTTAGTCGTGGGCCTGATTCGTATAATTTGTCGGATTATCAAGAATTAACTCGTTTTAAAGCATTGGATTGGCAATTAATTGTGCAACTTATAGTTATAATTACCCAAGTTTGTTTCATTTTGTTGAATGAGTATATTTGTTGTCATATAATGAGTCGTAAGTCCTTGTTTTGAAGGATGAAGTGCATAAAGGAGGAGCAATAATGGTAAATATTGACCAGCTTTCATTAGCAAGACAGTTGGATTTGGTGTTTAAAGAACTTGATAAGGAACTGTCAGGGTTAGACTCGGGTGTAGTTTTTGTGCAAATACGCAATAATGTAATTGGAAAGTTCGGTATTCGACATAATCCGATTTCTGGACGGAATGGACAAATGGATACAGAGGATCAGGGGTTAACTGGAAGTCAGCGCTCCTCATTCCGCGCTATGGCACTTGAGACTTTAAAGTTTAAGCAGAACTGGACGCATGGCGAAATTTCGTATGACTTTACCGTAAGACAAGGCGTGATTTTGGTGGACGCCACGATGGAATCCAATTACAACATGGCTAACCTTATGATTCGCTACCCTAGAACAAATACATACAAGGATTCAGGAATGGAGTCGACATCTTAATTGTGTAGACATGCACAAAAGCGGCGCTTCCGGAGAAGGCCGCTTTTTGGCTCTAAATCATCCAAGCATTAGTCCGAACTTAAGAACGACCAGACAATTGTTGCTCAGCGATTTGTACCAGACGTTTAGTAATGTATCCACCCAGAGAACCTGTCTCACGGGAAGTGTAGTTACCGTAGTAACCGTCTTGTGGAATTGTTACACCCAGCTCTTGCGCAGCTTCCATTTTCAATTGTTGCAATGCTGCGTTTGCTTGAGGAACAACCAGATTGTTGGAACGGCTTCCGCTACCTCTGTTTTGACCTCCGTACATGTGTGTCACCTCCTTATGGCTTGGTGATGTTAGTATGGTTAGAGAATGAGGAAATATACGTGATATGGCGTAAGGAAATAATTGGGATTTAATTGTGAAGAAACACATGAAAAAAGCCGATCCAGACAGGATCGGCCTCTTTGTTAATAAGGTAAATATTATAGGTGTGTTGTACTACCCGTACAAGATTGAAAGGGACTACTCCTTGGTAGGAGCAACAACCTCAATCCGGGTGAGAAGTTCAACGGGTTGTTCAGGTTCCAAACGAATTAACCCGGTTTGTTCATCCGTCAGAGGGAGGTTCGGGGCATCGGAGAGCCAGGTGTAGGGCTCAATGCACAGAAACTGATCGGATTCACCCTTGGTAAAGAGCACCCAGTGTTTAAAATACTGTTCATCTGCTGAGTACTTCAGCAGATATCCATCCTGACGACGGAGCTGTGCAGTCGCTGCCTGACCTTCCGTAGCTTTGAGAATGGTATCCCAGTTGCGTCCCTGCATATTTACACCTTGATTTAAGGCGTCCCAATCTCCAAGAGGCTCAAGCTCACCCGTAGGCAACTGTTCCTCGTTCTGAGCATAAACGCCAGAGACAGGTAGTTGAAGTGTCCAATCGGCAGGCTTGCCGTCTAGCAGGAACCATGTATGATATCCCATTCCAAACGGAGCGGGAGTCGAACCCAGGTTGGTAACACGAAGACGCTGGCTCAGCACGGAGTTTTGCAGCCTGAACGTCATTTCGAGCTTCAGAGGCACCGGAAATTGTTCCATCCAATGCTCTTCATTTGCAGTCAGCAATTCGGTTGTAATGGCACAGCCTTCTTCATCTTCTTCAATGTCGCTGACACACCAGGATTGGGTGCGATGGAGACCGTGAATATGGTTGTCATTTGCCGTATTCTGATCGAACTGGTATTTAACCCCTTCGTATTCGAAGCGCCCACGATGTATGCGTCCTGGCGGAACCAAAAGAGGTACACCGAAGTGATAAGGTTTCTGCAAATAAAATGCTAAATCATCTTCTTCTGGACTGCGGACGACATCACGATCCTGCACCAGATCACGAATCGAGATGATATTGTTTCCTAGACGCGGCAGCAGGGTGATCTCCAATTCACGGCTATGTAGGATATACGTGTCGTAACCATTCCATTGGCCTTTGGTCACTTGTTTCATATCGATGCTCCTTTTCCCACTTGAAATCTGTCTGCAAGCGGCTTATCATGCTCCGCTGCAGGCGTGTCATTGAGTACATGCCAGCAATCCCATACAGCCTTCCGAGGTAGGGCTAATACAGGATAAGCAATTCCATCATAACAGATTTCGGCTTGGCGGGTAAAAAAAGCTGATTCCATTTTTGACAATCTGCGTGAAGCGGATTAAGATGGAATGCAGAAGGAAATAACATATGAATTGAATCAAAGCGATGACAGGGACAAGTAAGTTAGGAGAAAACTCTTCAGAAAGCCGGTGGGTGATGCGAACCGGTGTGAACTCTTTACCGAATGGACCCTTGAGTGCTGATTGGAACAGGTGCCTTGCAGAAATGCAAAACTTACCTCAGTAGAATTGGACGTCTATTCCACGTTACGGGAAAATGAAGGTGTTTTTCGCATAATTGGAAAAACACGAATAAGGGTGGCACCACGGTCTCACGTCCCTTGCGGATGTGAGGCTTTTTTGCGTCCGCGGAGAAGAAACAGGCGAACAAAACATGAGGAGGCGCGAGTGACTTATGAAAACTGTATTATCTGGAATCCAGCCGAGCGGTAAACTTACCCTGGGCAACTATATTGGTGCAATCAAGAATTTTGTGAAGCTGCAGCATGATTACCAATGCCATTTTATGGTGGTAGATCTCCACGCAGTAACCGTGGCTCAGGAGCCAGCTGCACTGCGTGAACAGTCTGAAGCCGTGGCTGCACTGTTTCTAGCAGCGGGGATCGATCCAACAAAATCAAATGTGTTCCTGCAATCCCATGTTCCTCAGCACGCTGAGCTTGGATGGTTGATGACGACACTGACATCGATGGGTGAACTGGAACGGATGACCCAGTTCAAAGATAAATCTTCAGGCAAGGACTCGGTTGGGGCGGGCTTGTTTGTATATCCTTCATTGATGGCAGCAGACATTTTGCTGTACAATGCGGACCTCGTTCCTGTAGGGGAGGATCAAAAACAGCATTTGGAACTCACCCGTGATCTGGCAGGCCGTTTCAATCATCGTTATGGAGAATACTTTACGATTCCGGATCCATATATTCCGCAGGTGGGCGCACGCGTGATGTCCCTGGACGATGCTTCCTCTAAAATGAGTAAAAGTAATCCAAATGCGGGCAGCTACATTGCCCTGTTGGACCCGCCGGATGTAATCCGCAAAAAAATTAGCCGTGCCACGACGGACTCCGGACGTGAAGTGGTTTACGACCCGGCCAACAAGCCAGAGGTCAGCAATCTGATGAGCATCTATGCAGAGTGTGCAGGTATTACGCTGAATGAAGTAGCAGAACGTTACGAGGGTAAAATGTATGGTCCGTTCAAAAAAGAGTTGGCCGAAGTGGTTGTCTCTGTTATTGAACCGTTACAGGAACGATATCGGGAAATTCGTGAATCTGGCGAATTGGCCGAGATTTTGGAGACTTCAGCACGTCGTGCTGAAACAGTCGCTGCCAAAACGCTTCATGATGTGAAAGAACGCATGGGGTTTGTTCCTAGACGTACAGTATAGGTCATCACGGACATCGTTCAACAATGTTAAAACTTCACGATATAAAGTGATGAAAAAAGAGAGGAGCTAACTGCTCCTCTCTTTTTTTGTTCAAATAGAAATCTGGAACCTTCCAGGTCAGGATGTCGATTCGGTTGTAGAACGCAATTCCTGGCGCTCTTTCTTGGCACGAATGACGAAACCCCAGCCGATATTGGCAATGGATAGGATGAACAGCAGCGAGGCTAACCAGCCGTTATAAGAAATCGATATGGCTGAAACCGTTAACAAAACAATCGATGAGAATGCGAACCATAAGGACAAACCTTTACTCATTGGGAAAAACCTCCATTACAAAATTAATGAATCTCCGTATAACTTGAAGCGTGCGAGCCATAATAATCTTGCAAGCTTGCAATACATTACAGACACAGATTGAAAGGAGATTTTAAATATGGCTCAAGGATCTCGTTCTAACAACTTGGTGGTACCTCAAGCAACTGCAGCACTGCAACAATTGAAAATGGAAGCTGCACAGGAACTGGGTGTAACAATCCCGCAAGACGGTTACTACGGTAACTACACTTCCCGTGAGACAGGATCTCTTGGTGGTTACATCACCAAACGTCTGGTACAAATCGCTGAGCAACAATTGTCTGGGTCTGGCAAATAATTTATCATAAAAGCAAGCAACAAAACAAAGGCCCGGAGCGGAAACGCTCCGGGCTTTTCATCGCGCAACAGTTCCTTACTTGATTGTGCCTTTCCCGGTCCTTCTCGTCAAGACCGGGCGGATAAAAGTTTTTTATCCATTTTCTCATCGCTTAACCAGCCGACATACGTATCAATCGTTTCAAAATTACGGTCCATCACGACCACGGCGACAAACGGATACTGCTTGCGGTGTCGATACCGCACATCCGCCCAGCGGACCTTGTATCCTGCAGGCAGCTCCTCTACCTCGGCAACCGCATAGGAGGTGAAGTAGAGAAAAGCATTTACCTCTGGTGATTTCCGTGAGGCGGCGACAGCCGCATGAGTGGAAGACGAGGCATGCAGATGCCAGGTCAGCTCTGCTCCATCCATTTTTCCGATTTCGTAACTGTTATCCGCAAAATGCTTCACCACATGCCAGCGGTTCCAGGATATCGTTGGAATGACGATATAGCGAAGCGCCGGTTTGTTGTTATCCAGCCCTTTCACTTTGGCTACAGCTTGGGCATGGGCAATGATTCGCCATACATAATAGAGGGCTATAACGATATACAGTGTGACAAACAACGGGGCAGGGGCGATCAGATCAAAGGCCCACAGCAGGATTGCCACCACGTGCGAAGCGAACAGAAACGGATCGAAAATATGAATGATATTCCAGGCAATCCATCGTTCCGAGAATGGCCTTGCTGCCTGGGTTCCATAGGTGTTGAACAGATCGGTAAAAACGTGAAAGCCCACGGCGACAGCTGTCCAGGCAGCGACGTGTCCAATGGGAACATCAGGGAAAATCAGTGCAATGACGCCCGTGATGAGCAGAACCCATAATAGAAGAAAGGGCGGCGAGTGGGACATACCCCGATGATTTCGAATGTACAATGAGTTGCTTTTGAGACGCAGCGCCGTATCAATGTCAGGGGCCTGGGAGCCAGCAATGGTACCCACCATCACCGCAGCCGCGAGCATGGGACTGGAAGCCACGACAGGATCGACATAAGCCAGACCTGCCAAACCAATACCCATGACAAAATGTGTAGAAGTATCCATAAACGTCTCCTTTGTGGTGTAGCTCAATTTCATCATATTAATGATTCTATATCTAGGTGATACCCATATATAGTGTATATTATCCGCCTGTCTTGACGCAAAACAGCCAAAACCCGAAAAAGTTGTCATAAGAAGTTCATTTCACCCAACATTTGTACGAGCATTGTCATACTCTTGGCCATTTACCTATGATAAACTTTATATCGGAGACAAAGAGAAAAACCTCCAAACCGAGAATTAAGGGGGATTAACCAAGCGTGGACAATCAGTTGGGATACCAGGCTTCTTCCGATTCTGCAACATTGACCTCGCCTCCGACCAAGTCGGGATCGTGGAAAGACTTTATTCATATCACCAAACCGGGAATACTTCGAACCAATCTTATTGCCGTTTTTGGAGGGTTTTGGCTGGCATCCCAGTGGGATATCAACTTGGTAAAGATGCTGCTGACCTTACTTGGGACTGCGCTAGTTATGGCTTCTTCCTGCGTATTTAACAATTATTTTGATCGTGAACTTGATTTGAAAATGGAACGTACCCGCAACCGCTCCTTACCGACGGGAAGGTTAACACCGAAGGTGGTTTTGTCGTATGCGATTATTTTAGGCGTGCTAGGCTTAACTGTTCTTTTTGCTTTTTCGGGTATACTTGCCGGATTATGCGGCATTTTTGGCATGTTTGTCTATGTTGTTATTTACACGCTTTGGTTAAAACGATCCTCAACATGGAGCACATCCATCGGAGGTTTGTCAGGTGCCATGCCGCCAGTTATCGGCTATGTCGCTGTAACGGGACGTTTGGACCTGGGTGCATGGCTGCTTCTTGCCATGTTGTTCCTGTGGCAGCCTCCGCATTTCTGGGCGCTCGCCATCCGTCGGGTAGAGGATTATCGGGCCGGTGGATTTCCGCTGCTGCCCGTAGTGAAGGGCATTGAACGGACCAAGATTCAAATGATTCCTTATCTGGTGCTGCAGATTTTTGTTCCCATTCTAATGTATGCATACGGGTATGCCGGTATTTTTTATCTGACGGTGTCACTGGTGCTGTCGGTACTGTGGCTATATTATGCCCTCAAAGGATTTCGTGCACAGGATACGGACGCCTGGGCCAAAAAGGTGTTTATTTATTCCATTAATTATCTGTCTCTAAGCTTCATACTGATGATTCTGGATACGGTTCATAAATAATGGATTGGAGTACTGTGAAGGTGCAAAATAAATGCTTGGGCATCTGCATCAAGAACGGTTACAATAAGGAAGGGTCCCATCCAGAGTGGGGTTCTTCGTATACATATGCAATTTTTAGCAAAAGAAGTTACTTATTTCTTCATAACGTGACATCCCGGGCAAGAAACGATAGCCGTGTAATTCAAAGTAAGATATGTATGCGCATTCATATCGAGAGTACAAGAAAGGACGAGGATGATGCTGAAAAAGTACAAATGGACCTGGATGCTGCTGGGTCTCGCACTGATTATGGCAGTATACCTTATGTGGGGCACCGTCTTTGCCAGCAAGGAGAAATTACCCGAGATTCGGGAGATCCAATCTTTCTCCATGGAAAATGTGGATGGGACAACCGTTTCGCTCGATGATACCAAAGGCAAGGTGCGGCTGTTCTATTTTTATTTCACCAGTTGTCCTGATGTATGCCCAATTACGACGTTTACGTTGTCCCAGGTGCAGGATTTGTTGAAGGAAGATGGCACATTCGGCAAGGATGCTTCCTTTGTTTCGATTTCATTTGATCCGGAAGTCGATACCAAGGAGAAAATTAAGGAATTCGCGGACCGTTTCCATGCGGATTATGACGGGTGGTATTTCCTGCGAGGGGATATGGATAAAACAAAGCAACTCGCCAAGGATTCATTTCAGATTCTGATTGAAGGCGAGAGCAAGGATGATTTTGCACATATGAACATGATTGGTCTCGTAGATCAGAACAATCAGCTGCGCAAGGTGTATAACGCATTTAATACAGAAGATGTCGAGCCTGCAGTAATCGCAGAGGATATCCGCAATCTGATCAATGAATAATCTGTTCTAATTATATTAGAATCATATTAGTATCCATAAAAAAAGGCTGCTAGCCGGTTGGTAAATAACCGCTAAGCAGCCTTTTGCAATTGTTTTACGTTTAGAATGACGGGTACTCGGGGTATTGAATATACTCTTCCAATCCGGCCTTCTCCAACTGGGCAATGATGTATTCATCAGGGGTTCCTTCCACACCCGCATAACCACGTCTGGTATACATCTGCACTGCATCGGGGAAGGCGTCCCGCAGCACACTTCTGATTTTTTTGCCTGAACTGTCATTATCCATAAACAGATATACTTCATCGTAACCAACCTGTTTGCGCAGGGACTCCAGCTTGAGCGAATTCAGAGTGCCGAATGTACATAAAATGTTGATTTCCGGTCCAACGAGACGTTTCAGCTTGCTGCGATCATTCTTACCTTCCACAATGACATGAATAGGCATGATATTCACCTCTTGTTCGAGAGCTAGTGTCGACATTCCCCGGGAAATGTTGCAGCGAAAATCGACTGGATTATATATAGTTTAGCTGTAAATGGGGGAATGATGCAAAGCAAAGGTAAATACAAGCCATTTTAATAAAAAATGGACTTACATCATGGATCACGTCTATCCCAGTACGCTATTTGGATCTGTTGAAGACAGGGATGCCTCACGTCTGCTGGTGAAGTAAGGAAGGAGCAGAATGCCGACCATTAATAGAATAAACGCGATAAAATACGGCGAGACACCTACACGCAGCTGACCTGCGGCGATGGGACCAATGAAGGACCCGATGGAGGTAGCAATGGATTGCAGTGAAAAAATACGTCCCAGCTTGCTTCCGCCGCTTAAACGGATAAACAGGGTCGCCATGGCTGGAAAAGTAATCCCTTTGGACATGCCCAGTACAAAGAGCACAGCAGCGAGAGGGATGTCCGGGAAGGCTGCTAACGTGAAGAAACAGAGAGACATCAGCAGGACCCCTGCAGTTAAACGCAGCTTGGGCGAATAGCGATTAAGAAAAAGCATGCTGAGCGTAAGCAGTGCCCCGATACTAATGACCGAAAACAATAGCCCCGTAGACATCATGGACGAGTGTCCTCCGCCCCGGAGAGGTAATTCAAAAAACAGGATCCCCTGTGCACACGCAATGACCAGCGGCAATGCAAAATAACGCCAGGAGACAGGTATGAAGGTATTCGTACTTCCTCCGAGGTTAGCAGGCTTGGGAGGTACGGTTTCTTTCTCTCGCTGAACATCGACAAGCCCCTTCGGCATGGACAACCAGGCAATCATGCCTGACAGAATGAGCAGGTATCCAAGACTCGCAAATGTAGCAGAGAACCCCAAAGCACCAACAATCAGTGCTCCGGCAGCCGGAGATACAACAGACGCCAGCGTGTGTACGACACCATGTCCGGACATATACTTGCCCTGAGTGACCGGGTTGGTCGACAGCTGTGCAAGCAGGGCAAGACAGGCCGGAGACAGAAAAGCGAGCACAAAGCCGCTGATGGAACGAAGTGCAAGCAGCTGCCATGGCGTGTGAATGTGGGCTTGCAGCAGCAGAATAATGCCTGCCCCCAGTAAACTGAACACGATATAACGCCGACTGCCATGTTTATCGATTTGTGTGCCGGCAATTAAATTGCCGGGAAGATGAGTCAAGGAGTAGATACCCATCATCCACCCGATGAAGGTGGGTGCAGCCCCGAGCGAGATGGCAAAGGGGGTCAGGATGGGATATTGGGCGTGCAGGTCAAAAACAGCAAGAAACAAAAATAGATAGAGCCAGATGGCCGTTTTCACAAAAGCCCCTCCTTGTTAAACGATGCATGTTCATGCCAGGTCGTCAAAATGCGTTCCCGATTTTTCATGCAAAACCTCATGGTACTACTTGTACGTTCAACTGGACGAACTTAGACCTTTATTTTTACGGGAGAGTGCTTAGCTGACAGCGGGTTCGGAAATCATGTATAATATTCGGGAAGTGTGATTTCTTAACTCTAATACGGAAGGTGTAATCATGAACATAGAAGTGATCAAAGAGTTTGTGATGCAGAACTGGCTGGTGATCGTCGTTGCACTGATCATTTTGTTCTTTGTTCTGAATGTGGTCAAAACCGTATTGAAATGGGCGATTGCCATCATCATTATTGCGGCTCTGTTGATATACAGCGGCATCTCCATCGATCAGATTAAACAGACGGTTTCGGATGTGCAGTCCAGTACGATGGACACATTGAAAAAGGAAGCGACCAATATCATGGTGAAGGAAGCCTCCAAGGCCACCTACGCCAAAGGACAGGATGGACAATTTACCATTACGAGTCCCAATGTGGAAATTAAGGGGACAGCCGGGTCGAACAAGGTCAATGTGACCTTGCGCGGAATTTCACTTGGCGAATGGAATCTCGACAATGAAACGATACGTACGTTTGTCGAACAGGCCAGAGGAAATGGAACTGTACCAGCTTCTTAGCAAAGGGGGAATGAATACGTGTTGCAGAATTGGCTGGACAGCCTGAAGGAATTCAATGGCATCACGATTATGCTGTTATTGATTGTGGCAGCTTCATTGCTTCAGGGATGGTCCAGAGGCGCTTCGCGTTCGGCAGGAAGACTATTTGGATTCCTGATGGATGGCATTATGGCGGTCATTGGCATTCTGTTGTCCATTGGTTTGACCCTTTGGCTGGCGCCGTATGTGCAGCAGTGGTTGTCTGCGCATGCTTCAGCCATGCCGAATCGGGATCTGAACCGATGGGAGCAGATGTACTATACGTTGGTTACGGCGATTGCTGATTTTCCATTGATGCGGTTTGCCGTGTTGTTTGTGCTTAGCTATGGATTTATTCGTTTAATTCTTGGCTTGTTCTCTTCCCTTTTCTTCAGAAGGAGATATCATTCAGCAGAACAAGAGAGTACTCCCAAGGGTATTATTAGCCGCTTCATGGGTGCAATCATAGGAGCGGTCATTGGATCTGCCCGCGGGATGATTGTCATTGCCGTTCTCTTCATGATTGTCAGCTTGTATCCTGGAAGCATGTTTAGCCGATATGTAGAGGCTTCGCCGATCTACATGCAGGGAGCAAAGTCCGTTATTGAACCGTTATCCGGTAACCTGATCAAGGACAAGCTTCCGGTATTTACCCAAGCAGTTCAAAAGGAACTGGGCGGGATTTTGCAGCGGAAGTATGAGGTCATTGACCACAATATTCCGGCAGATATTGAATCTGCAGCTAGTGAGATTGTGAAAGGTCAAAACACGGAAGAAGCAAAAGCACGCGCCCTGTATGATTGGGTAGGTTCCCGCATTCAATATGATTACGGGAAAGTGGATGATTATGAGCAAAAAGGCATATGGCATGAACAGACACCGCAGAACACGTTTGATACGCGTAAAGGGGTATGCATTGATTACGCGCGTCTGTATGCGGTCATGGCCCGTTCACAAGGACTGGATGTTAAGGTCGTTACAGGACTTGGATACAACGGCCAGGGCGGATATGGCCCACATGCATGGAATGAAATTTATTTGAGTGATTCCCAGAGCTGGATTCCGCTTGATCCGACATGGGCGGTGAGTGGTGACTGGTTCAATCCTCCGAATTTTGCCGATACCCATCTGAAAGATCAGACAGCATAACATTACACCGGACAGGGTTCCGGATTATGACGACGTTGCCAGGTTATCATGCCGCGGCTGGACTTCTAAGAGCGGTATGCATCAAGTCATGAAAGAGGTAGGATGAATGAACAATCATTCAAAAGAGAAGGATGAACTTACTGACAAAAGGCGCTTCAGTTACCGGATGAACGTATTTTTCTTCGCTTCCTTTGTTATTTTTAGCGTTATTATCGTACGGCTGGCGTTTCTGCAATTCGTTGAAGGGCCTGAGCTCAGTCAGGAAGAGGCCAGCAACATTACCAAGGATGTGCCGCTCGCTCCGGTGAGAGGAACCATCTATGATTCAACCGGTGAGGTGAAGCTGGCGTATTCCAAGCCGATTCAGTCTCTATACCTGACGCTCTATAAAAACTATGGTGATGTAAACGGACAACCAAGTCCAAACTTCCCAGAAGCTCAGGATATTGCAACAAGGCTGCATGATGTGTTTGAACAGTACAAAACCAAGGAGTCGGAGTCCCTTACCGTTGAGCAGATTATTGAAGCGATGGACCTCAACTCCCGCAAGGCGAATGGCTTCATGCCACGACTTATCAAGAGCGATCTGTCTGAGGAAGAAGTGGCTTATTTCCTTCAGCACAAGGATGAATTCACGGGAATTCAGATTGTTGAAGAAAGTGTGCGTTACTATGATCCGGACACGGTGGCTGTTCAGACCATCGGATATTTGAAAAAGTTTAAAAGTTCCAAAACGTTGAACAAATACAAAGAGGTTGATGAGGCCAACAAAACGCAAACTGATCCTGGGCTGGTATATACGGAAAATGAGTTTGTTGGATTTGATGGACTTGAATTGCAATATCAGGATGTGCTGCGCGGTAAAAGCGGTTATAACTCTGTGGATGTGGATTTGCGGAATTTGCCTGAGGGCGTTGCAGGGTCTACTCCACCTGAGAAGGGCTATGACCTGATTACGAGCATCAACAAAAACGTGCAGGTGAAGACAGAGCAGGCGATCCTGGATCAACTGAGCTGGCTGCATACACACCCGGTTTCTGGTAGACTTCACCCGAATGCTAAGACAGGTTTTGCGGTAGCGATGGAAGTGGACACTGGGAAAATTGTTGCATCTGCCAGTATGCCTGACTATGACACCAACGTTTGGAAAACGGGTGGGATAAGCACCGAAGACTACGATAAAATCAAATATATTTACCAGAATGGTACAATTCGTGGCTTCCCGCCAGATGACACCGGTAAACGAGCAGAATCCGTTGTATTGCTTGGTTCCACGATCAAACCTCTTAGTGTATTGATTGGTCTTAAGGAAGGTTTCTTCACTACTAATACCGTATATCCAGACAGAGGTTCTACAACTTTCGGTGGGGATAACCGCAGAGTACAGAACTCTTCCGGTCACGTATACGGTCTGTTGACTCCACATGATGCGATTCGTCATTCCTCAAACGTGTTTATGATTGATGAAATCGGTAAGAAGTTATACACGACGTATGGTGCAAAGGGCGTTGATGTATGGGATCAATACATGGAGCAATTCGGCCTTGGTGTACCTACAGAGGTAGATTTGCCTAATGAGCGGCCTGGTCTCAAAGAATACAGGGAAAGCTCCGAGAGTTCCTTGACCAAGTTGGTATATGCCTCCTTTGGTCAGCAAGGGAAATATACAACCATGCAGTTAGCACAGTACACCACAATGCTGGCCAACAAGGGTAAACGGATGCAGCCGCAATTGGTGAGCGAGATCCGGGATTCCGAGGGTAATATTGTTGAGAAAGTGAAACCAAAAGTGCTAAGTACGGTCGATTTCAATGACGCTTATTGGAAAGAGGTACAACGAGGCATGGCTACGGAGGTTACCGCATTTAGCGGCTTCCCTTATGATTTTGCGAGAAAAACAGGCACATCGACTCAGCTAGTCGGCGGGAAATTGGTCGACAACGGGGTATTTATCGCTTATGCACCGCGAGAAAATCCAAAACTGGCTGTAGCCGTGGTCATTCCTGAAGGGGGCTTCGGTTCCAACAGTGCGGCTCCAGTTGCACGTGCGATCTTCGATGCGTATGACGAGGAGTTCGGCCTCGATGGTGTTCCGAAGAAAGATAAAACGGAAGAAACAGATACACCATAATACCAGTCAATTCAAACATAAGATAGGCAATATGTTTGTCATGATTTTATGAAATTGCATTGAAAGTAGATATAATCGGCGTCCATCCAGGAGATGGCGTCGATTTTTTTTGAAAAGATTTACGATATAAAATAAAAATATGCGACAAGAGGATAAAAATGGTAGAATGGTCCTTGTTTAAAATTTTTTTAGGAAAAGTCGGCTAATAACGGCTGAGATGCTGATACAGTGTTTGATATAATACAGCTTAGTCTTGCCTGATAAAATCTAATAGCTTCAGTAGTCTAATTAGGATTTTTATACATACTTAGTTCCGGAGGAAAATAAATGAGAACGTTTTTTGGAGTGCTTTTTATAATTATTGCGTTACCTATTTTACTTCTATTTTTAGCTTTGTTGACCCGAGTACAGAAAGGATATGATCTGTTTATCGTGATAACAGTCTTCCTTTTACCGGGGATTATATTGATGTGGGCTGGCATTAAAAACCTCAATAGTAGGCCCAAGATATTGTATTCCGTTTCTCCCTATCCTCGAAACAATTATGTAGGGAATGATGGGGATAACGACCATCTACACCGGCTGGATTCAGATATCAAACCTAACGTTTTTCAACAGAACATCAACGTTTTTAACGGTCATAGAGATCAGCAGTTTGGGGTTGATCTAAACCATGATTTTTCACCGTTTAATACATACAATAACAGTTCATCTCAGAATGAGCACAGACAGGAAGCGCAACGGCCCAAGGTCGTCATTTCAGCGGAGTGTTCCGGGTGCGGAGCAAAGGTCAAGGTTCAAGGCACGATGTCTGCAGAGTGCGAATATTGTGGCACGACTGTTGAACTTTCGTAACTCAGAAGGGGAATTTTAATGAAAAAAATATTGGCAATCATCCTGTTTCTATTATCATGTCTGCCCGTTTATTCTCTCTCTGTTCATACAGCCCTAAAGGGAGGGTGGGAAATACCTGTTGCTATTTTCTTTCACTTCATTCCAGCAACTTCTCTGTTGTATGTTGTATTTCGATTGTTCAAAGGCTATCCGTTATTTGATCGAGGACACCGTTCCGGTTCTACAAACCACAAGTCTAGTGAAGAGCATGACTCATGGGTAGACGAGAGAGAGTGGCATCAGGGAAAAGAACAAGAGGAACCTGAGCAAAAGGAAGAGAAGAAGCTGCAGATTTCTTGTCCTGGTTGTGGTGCAAAGATACACATTTCCATTCATTCCACATCTCCATGTGAATATTGTGGAACTATGGTACATGCTTAATAATTGGGGCAGAGAACAAAGTAGACAACAATAGAATATGTAATCGGTAATTTTTTCCTTGAATTCATTTGAGGAAGGGTTGCCGATATTTTTTTGTGATTTTGTTGATAAATGAAGTCTGGTCCCGAAACCAGTTTGCTAAATTGTCACTTGCATATGTTCAAGATGACTCATGTTTACGAAAATGTAACCAAATTTTGGGGGACATGGAAGTTGGCCTTTGATAAACTTATAGAGGGAAAATATCTGAGTTGTACGTTAATGATTTAGACTGTTAACCATTATTTATATAGAACGGAGAGGCTTATACATGTTTAACCGATGGAGGAGCAAGAAAGCAGCCGATGAGGACACAGCTGTCAATAAGCCGTCTGCAGCAAGAATAAACCTGTTCTTTTTCGCTGCATTTGTTATCTTTAGTATTCTTATTTTTCGATTAGCCTTTGTGCAGTTTGTCGAGGGACCTGAATTGACGTATATGGAAACGACACGTAATACTAAAGACATTCCGCTGGCACCTGTGCGTGGACCGATCTATGATGCCACGGGAAAAGTGGCGTTAGCATACTCCGAGCCTGTACAGTCTCTGTATGTATTGTTGTATGAAGATTATAGTAACGGTTCCCGGCAGGAAGAAGCTCAAAAACTCGCAGATGATCTTGCTGCAGTGTTCAAGAAGTTTAACCCTGGAGACAAGGAACAGCCGGATGCTGCAGAGATCATGAAACGCCTCGATCTGGATTACCAGAAGACACACGGTTATACGCCAAGGTTGGTTAAATCCGATCTAAATACGAAAGAAATTGCTTATTTCATGGAAAAAAAGGCTGAATATCCAGGGGCTATGGTTCTGGAGGAAAATGTGAGAAAGTATGACCCTGATCGGGTTGCTGTTCAGGTCATTGGCTATACTAGAGAGTTCAAGGGTCAACAAAATAACTTAGATAAGTATAAAGAAATTAGTAAGTCGCTGGCAACGGAAAGGGACCCGGGTCTTCGCTATACTCAGCAAGAAATGGTTGGAGTAGGTGGGCTGGAGTTTCAATATCAGGAGGAACTTCGTGGAAGAAGTGGCTATCAATCTATTGATATTAATGCACGTAATCTTCCTGAAGGAACAATCATGCAGACTCCGCCAGAGAAAGGCTACAGCCTAGTCTCCACAATCAACAAGGAAATTCAGCTGGCAGCTCAGCAAGCGATTACAGATGAACTCCGCAAGCTGCCCAAAGCCATTACGGGGTATGCAGTGGCGATGGAAGTAGATACCGGAAATGTTGTGGCCATGGCCAGTATGCCGGACTACGATCCGAATGATTGGGATTATGAGAAAATCAAATACGTTTACCGGAATGGAACAATTGCCTCCTTCCCGCCGAATGATTCCAAGCCTAGGCATGCTGAGTCAGTTGTTCTACTAGGTTCCGTCATCAAACCCCTTAGTGTACTTATCGGCCTAAAAGAAGGCTTGTTCACAGCAGGACAGACCTATCACGATCAGGGATATGCTATTCTGGGGAAAGACGGACGGCAGGTGAGAAACTCTCACTCTGCCTATAATGGTCATATCACGGCAAGACGCGCCATAGAGAAGTCTTCCAATGCGTTTATGATTGATATGGTAGGCAAACGTTTGCTGAATAAATATGGCTCAGAGAAAGGAATCAGAGTTTGGGACGAATACATGAAAGACTTCGGCTTGGGTGTTTCTACAGGCGTGGATCTTCCAGGTGAGTACTTGGGTACACTTGAATACAACGAGGATCATGAATCCGCCTTGACACGGCTAGCGTTTGCCTCGTTTGGTCAACAAGCGAAGTACACGACGCTTCAGCTCGCACAATATACCACGATGCTTGCCAATAAGGGCAAACGGATGGAGCCTCATTTGGTGAAAGAAATCCGTGACGCAGAAGGCAATGTCGTTAAAAAAATTAAACCTAAAGTTTTAAACGAAGTGGATTTTGCGGATGCATACTGGAATGAAGTACACCGCGGCATGGTCACCAAAGTAAGCTCGTTTGACGGATTCCCTTACGACTATGCCCGTAAAACAGGTACGTCCGAGCAGGGAACCGGACCGAATAAAAAGGAGAACGGTGTGTTTATTGCATTTGCACCGCGTGAGAATCCAAAACTGGCCATCGCAGTTGTTGTACCGGAGGGCGGATTCGGGTCTGTCAGTGCGTCCCCGATTGCGCGCAAAATTTTCGATGCATACGATGAGGTGTACGGTCTGGATGGAACGCCCAAAGGGAAAAAAGGTCAAGAGAAGGATAAAGAGTAATCATAAGATTTCTAAGGAGAGAGACCATAGTAACGGAGATTAACACATGTGCCGTTGGTTTACTCCATATCATTATTCTGCAAAAAAGCCAGTGAAACGGCTAATAAACGGAACTGGACAGGCAAGGGAAATTATCCCTTGCCTTTTTATTTTGCATCGGCTAAAATTTGCACAAGGGAAACATTATTAGTCGAGTATAAATTTTAATACCTTGTACAACAAAATTAGATGTGGACAATTATGTTAGGAGAGGGAAAGGAGAGGTTGGAATTGTTAATGGTGAAGATGAGGAGTATTCAAAGAGGGTTCATGACGCTGACAGCCCTGGTGTTGATTGTGGTTTTGACCGCTTGTTCCAGCTCAGCCGAATCGGGAAGCACGGAAGGGAAAATGCAGGTTACAGCAACCACAGGCATGATTGCAGATGTAGCACGTGAGATCGGAGGGGCATACGTTGACGTTACCGGGCTAATGGGTCCAGGCGTAGATCCCCATCTGTACAAGGCTTCGCAAGGGGATATCCGCAAGCTGGAGCAAGCTGAGGTCATTTTTTATAACGGGCTGCATCTGGAAGGTAAAATGACTGATATTTTGGAGAAGATGTCCAAGAGCAAAACAGTAACTGCCGTAACAGACGGCATCCCAGTAGATGAATTGCATTCGGGTCAGGAAACCGGAGGTACGGAATATGATCCACATGTCTGGTTTGATGTGAGCCACTGGATGCATGCGGCAGAAGCCGTGCGCGATACACTTGTGGAGGAAGATCCGGATCATGCTGAGGCATATCAGGCTCAAGCCGAAGCGTATTTGGCAAAGCTCGAGGAACTGGATAACGAAGTGCGCACAAAAATTCAGGAGATACCTGCAGCGAGCCGGGTACTTGTTACCGCGCACGATGCTTTTGGGTATTTTGGTGAAGCCTACGGCATGAAAGTGATGGGACTTCAGGGTATCAGCACAGCAGCCGAATATGGTGCGAAGGATGTCAGTGAACTGCGGGATTACCTCGTGGAAAACAATATTAAGGCGGTATTTGTGGAATCGAGTGTGCCGGCAAAAGCGATGGAAGCCATTATTGCCGGAGCCGCCGAAAAAGGACATACGGTCAGCATTGGCGGCGAACTATTCTCGGATGCCATGGGTGCTGAAGGAACAGAAGAAGGTACCTACATTGGCATGATCCGTCACAATACCGAGACGATTGTAGAGGCGTTGAAATAATGATTTTATCCAGAGAGGAGTGGAAGCAGCATGAGCAAGACAACGTTATCTGAGAACATGCTTACGTCCGAGCATCCGAATGAATTGCAGGGAATGCAGCCTACAATGGCCCCGCTTAGTGTTCGGGATCTGGCTGTAGCCTATCATAAAAAGCCAGTTCTCAGCGGGGTTTCCTTTGATATACCCGAAGGGCAGCTCATCGGCATTCTCGGTCCAAATGGGGCCGGGAAGTCTACCCTAATCAAGGCTGTACTCGGACTGGTACCGAAAATGCACGGTGAGGTGCGAATTTTTGGTCAGTCCTATCGTGAGCAGCGGCGCCGGATCGGCTACGTTCCCCAGCGGGAATCGGTCGATTGGGATTTTCCAACCCATGCGCTGGATGTGGTGATGATGGGCAGGTACGGTCACCTGGGCTGGTTTCGTCGTCCAGGCAAGAAGGAGCGTGATCTGGCTGCACACTGCCTCGAGCAAGTGGGTATGGGAGCCTATATGCATCGCCAGATTAGCCAGCTGTCCGGCGGACAGCAGCAGCGAGTCTTTCTGGCCCGTGCACTGGTTCAGGATGCAGACCTGTATTTCATGGATGAGCCGTTTGCAGGGGTGGATGCCACAACGGAAAAGGCCATCATTTCCCTTTTGGAACAGCTGAAAAAGCAAGGGAAGACGGTACTCGTTGTTCATCACGATCTGGCGACGGTGGAGGAATATTTCGACCATGTGCTGCTGCTCAACGGGCGACTGGTTGCCGGCGGGCCGACAAGTGAAGTGTTTGTACCTGATACGCTGCAGGAAACCTACGGAGGCCGGATTGCGATGATCGGAAGCCGGACGGAGAAGGGCCAGGTGTAACGATGGGGAACTGGATCCTTTCCATTCTGTCTGACCCCAACACACGCTGGATTTTGCTTGGCTGTTTGTTGCTCGGGTTCAGTAGTGGCATTATTGGTTCATTTACTTTTTTGCGCCGCCAAAGTTTGATGGGCGATACACTGGCACATGCGGCATTGCCAGGGATCTGTATTGCTTTTATGTTGACGGAAACCAAGTCCGTAGGTCTCTTTCTGTTTGGTGCACTCGCTGCAGGAATCATTGCGACCTTCGGGATATCCTGGATCACCCGGTATTCACGGATTAAGCAGGATGCAGCGATGGGGATTGTGCTGACGGTATTCTTCGGCATCGGTGTAGTCATGCTGACCCGCATTCAGCATGGGGCCAGCGGAAGCCAAAGTGGACTTGATAAATATTTGTTTGGTCAGGCGGCCTCCATGGTGATGACCGATGTATACGTCATGGGCGGTGTCTGTCTCGTTTTACTCATTGCCTGTCTGGTCTGGTTCAAGGAATTCAAGCTTGTGAGCTTTGATCCTGGATTTGCCCGGGGCATGGGATTGCCTGTAGCGATGCTGGAACAGCTGATCTTGCTGCTGACAGTCATCGCGGTTGTAGCGGGAATTCAGGCAGTCGGAGTTGTTCTTGTCGCTGCCTTGCTTGTGACTCCTGCGGCAGCAGCGCGCTGCTGGACCGATTCACTTGCACTTATGGTACTGCTCGCAGGCATATTCGGTGCTCTGAGTGGTGCCACAGGTACCATCTTCAGCACGCTCATTCCTAATCTGCCAACAGGACCTGTAACGGTCCTTGCAGCTACGGTACTGTTTGCCGGATCGGCGCTGCTTGCTCCGCGTCGGGGGTTACTGGCTCGCCGTTTGCGAAGCATGCAGGCCAAATCGGCTTATCTTCGAGAAGAGCGTGCTACGCTTCAGACACTGTCCGCCCAAGGAACACAGCAGGAACGGGGGGAGCTGTAATGGCTACATTTTGGATCATATTAACGGCTGTATTGGTTTCGTCCGCATGTGCCATTCTCGGATGTTTCCTTATCTTGCGGCGAATGGCACTGGTTGGGGATGCCATCAGCCATGCCGTGCTTCCCGGGATTGCCATTGCTTTTCTATGGAGCGGTTCCAGGGATTCCTTATGGATGCTGCTTGGGGCCACTATTTTCGGTCTATTAACGGTATTCTTCATTCAAAGCCTGCAGGCCGGAGGGCTGTCTTCCGATGCGTCCATTGGCATTGTATTTACGGCACTGTTTGCCGTCGGTGTTATTCTGATCAGTCTGAACGCCCAGCATATTGATCTGGATCTGGACTGTGTGCTCTTTGGTGAGATAGCCTACGTACAGTGGGATACGTTAACACTTGGGGGTACGGATGTCGGACCAAGGGCCGTCTGGATGCTGGGTATTACGCTCCTGGTCATCCTGATTGTTATCGGACTGTTCTATAAACAGTTCAAACTATGCGCCTTCGATCCGGCGCTGGCAGCTGCCTGCGGTATACCGGTCGTGTTGTTCCATTACCTGCTTATGGGGCTTGTATCCATGACGTCCGTGGCTTCCTTTGAAAGTGTGGGGTCCATCCTCGTGGTAGGCATGTTGATTGTTCCCGCGGCGACAGCTTATCTGCTCACGGATCGATTGGGTAAAATGATCATGTACAGCGTACTGGTGGGGGCTGCTTCCTCTGTTGGGGGCTATATAATGGCATATGCATTGGATGCTTCCATTGCAGGCTGCATGGTGGCGGTAGCTGGAATTCTGTTTGTCTTGGCACTCTTGCTGTCTCCGAAACATGGCATTATCCTCCGCTACGCTCGTCGTAAATTCGCGACACGGTAAGAACTAGATAACAACCGTCTGCATACGCAGGCGGTTTTTGCTGTTTGGGATGTGTGATATCGGGTATGACATCCTTATAGATGAGGAGTTCCCTCGATCTGCTCCAGCAGATTAGTGCATATGATCTTGTCTGCCTTCATATCGTTATTTGGATTGACCGTTATTTTGTTGCATCTGGATGATCTGTGGTAAAATGTCGTTAGCTGTGACGTCCGGAGCGTCCGCCTCCTGCGGATACCGGGCGGTCTTTTTGTGAGAGAATAGTTGGATAGAGAGAAGTAGAGAGACAACCGAGGAGGAATACTGCATGAGTGAACTTAAATACAAATTGCTGGCGCTGGATATGGACGGGACATTGCTCAACGATAACCATGAAATTACCCAGGAGACCGCCAAGTGGATACAGATCGCCATCCGGCGCGGGGTGCATGTGTGCCTGTCCACAGGAAGAGCCGTATTCCATGCAATGCCGTACGCTGTACAGCTTGGACTGGAAACGCCAATGGTCACGGTGAATGGAAGTGAAGTCTGGAAAGCTCCACATGACCTGCACATTCGTCATCTGATGGACCCGGCTTTAATCCGTACCATGCAGGAGATTGGCGAGAAATATAACAGCTGGTACTGGGCATATTCCGTAGAGGAGCTGTTCAACCGTGAGCGTTGGACAGAAAATATTGAAGATCTGGAATGGCTGAAGTTTGGTTTCAATACGGAGGATGATGAAGTTCGTCATCAGATCATGATGGAACTGCAGCAGCTGGGAGGCCTTCAAATGACGAATTCCTCACCTGTTAATATCGAGATTAACCCGGCTGGCATTTCAAAAGCGAGTGGCGTGGCTGAAGTCTGCAAACTGCTGGGCTTAGAAATGTCCGAAGTCGTGGCAGTGGGAGACAGCCTGAACGATCTGGCCGTAATTGAGGCGGTAGGTCTGGGTGTTGCCATGGGGAACGCACAGGAACAAGTGAAGGAAGCCGCTGATCTGATTGTGGCGAGCAACAATGAAGATGGAATTGTGGAAGTTATTCGTGAACACATTTTGAAGGGGGAATAACCTTTGCTTGCAACCGTTGGCTGGATTTTAATTGTGCTTTTGTTTGCAGTGGGAATGGCCGGAACGGTATACCCGATACTGCCTGGAGCTATAGCGATCTTTTTCGCGTTTCTGGTCTATGGCTGGTTCTTCAGCTTCGATCCGTTTGGCGTATGGTTCTGGATTTTCCAGATTCTAATCGTGGTGGTCCTGTTCGTAGCGGATTATGTGGTTAGTGCATGGGGGGTCAAGAAATTCGGAGGCTCCAAGCTATCCACAACCCTGAGTACGATTGGTGTCATTATTGGTCCATTTGTCATTCCCGCATTTGGGTTGGTACTGGGACCATTTATCGGTGCATTTATCGGGGAATTAATCGGCGGATCATCACCTTCCAAGGCTACAAAGGTTGGATTCGGTTCCGTCGTTGGTCTGTTTACCAGTACGGTAATGAAAATTATTTTGCAAATTGTTATGATTGTTCTGTTTATTATCTGGGTAGCAAGATTCGCATAGACGTTCGGGATAGGCTTCAACCAGATGCACGTCCGTGTGGGGGAAAGAAGGGGAATTAGTTTGTCTAAGAAGGAAACATTCATTAAGGGTACGCTCATCCTGGCGGCCGCAGCACTCATTGCCAGAGTACTTGGTCTTGTGCAGCGGGTACCGCTGGAGCATATCCTTGGCGATATCGGTAACGCATCGTTTACCATCTCCAATACGGTATACTTAATGCTGTTAACCGTCGCAACGGCTGGAATTCCCAGCACGCTCAGCAAGATGGTTTCAGAACGCTACGCGTTGGGGCGCGCGGGAGAAGCACAGCAAATTTATAAGGCTGCCTTGATCTTTGCTGCGGTAGCCGGGGTTGTCATGTCAGCCTTACTGTGGTTTGCAGCGCCTTATTATGCAACGTATGTATCCAAGGTGCCGGAGGCTGTTAGTGCGATTCGGGCCCTTGCACCGGCGCTGCTGCTCTTCCCGGCCATTGCCATGATGCGTGGTTACTTCCAGGGACGCGGCAATATGACGGCAGGCGGTATATCTCAGATCGTAGAGCAGTTCGCCCGGGTAGGTACAGCCATTATCGTGGCATATGTCATGCTGCAATGGAATTATGATGACAGAACGATTGCTGCAGGAGCTTCTTTCGGTGGGGTGCTCGGCAGTATCGGTGCCTTTGCCGTAATGCTCTACTTCACCTTGAAGCTGCGCCGTAGTGATCGTGCAGCCGAGCTGGAGGTTGTTCGTGCAGAGCAGCTGCCGATGCGCGGTATATACAGTGATATCTTCAAACTGTCGATTCCCATTGTGTTATCGTCCCTTGCGGTTCCGGCGATTAACTTTATCGATTCATCGCTTGTGGTCCCGCTGCTCAGCGGTCGCATTGGTCTGGAAGAGGCAACAGGGGTGCTGGCGATCCTCGGTGCGAAGGCGCAAAGTATTGCGGGAATCCCGCCGATTCTGGCCATTGCGCTTAGCCAATCGCTTGTACCTGTCATTTCGGCAGCTTTTGCACGAAAAGATGAAGCCCATCTCCAGAATCAAATTACGCTGGCCATGCGCATTTCGATTTTGACAGGGATGCCAATCGTCATTGCCCTTTGTGCGGCAGCCTATTCAGTGAATGGATTACTGTTCAGTACGCCAGATGGGACTCCAATCATTACCCTGTTAACCTTCGGTACCATTTTCCAAATTACGATGATGACGACAAACTCCATTCTGCTTGGAGTAGGTAAACCGCGGATTACAATGATCAGTGTAGCTGCAGGGATTATCGTTAAATTGGTAGCAAGTTTGATCCTGGCTCCGATATTCGGCATCTATGGGATCATTATTGCAACAGCATTATGTTTCCTGGTGATTACGTATCTGAACCTGCGAGTACTGAGAAAAATCGTAACCTTCTCAATCATGGGTGATCGCTGGGTTGGTTTTGTGGTAACTGTCCTACTTGCTGCAGGTATTGGTTTCGGAGCAAACTGGGCTGGCAATTGGATCTTTGGTTTATTCCTGCCAGCACGTGTATCCTTCCTCATGACCTGCCTGGTTGTCGGTGCTCTCGTTGTGGTCGTATACCTGGTCATGCTTGTCATTCTGCGCGTATTGCGCAGAGATGAACTTGGCAGCTATCCACGTATTTTGCAAAAGGTACTGCGGCCGCTCATGCGTCTTCAGCGTGGTACGGGTCAGCGGGCATAAGTTGATGCCAACTTTTTTAAAAAATAAAGTACAAGCTCTGTCTGCTGCTTAAGCGGGCAGGGCTTTTTATTTTTTGAATCGTACAAGATGAACAGCTGATTCGATTCGAGAGAACTGTACTCTAGGTCACTTAATGCAGCAATGCCTTGGCATCATGGGCAACGGCTGTTTTGAGCATCCCATATCGGTGTTCATGGCTCATTTCAAATAACCAGGGACGACGCGGTGCACTGAGGTGTCCTAGACTATCCCGATTTTGAAGCCAGTCCTGTCTTGTAATCGGTTCATACGGTGTGTCTTTCCATACGGCGAGCAGCTCTGGGCTGTATAATCGCCCACTTTCTGGCATCCATTCGTGTTCCAGCAGTTCCTGAGTATAGAATTTCGAATCTGCTGCGCCCTCCAAGCTCGTTGTAAATAGACCCGGCCAATATTCGGCACGTGAGCCTCTGTGGGGAACCGTACGGGCAAACTCCAACACTTGTGTGTACACCTGCTCGGTGCCAAACAGCATGGCGTACAAGCTTTTGCCGAACATGATTCGCTCATCCAGCTTACCAAAATGTTCGATTACCCTCCCGGCGAGTCCTTTTCCGCGCCCAAGTGGAAACACAATATGATTAAGCCCAGCGAGGTTGTGCAGGTGAAATGCAGGCTTGGAGAGTACTTCTTTTTGAAAATAAGGATGCTGTACGACACGGCTCTCAATATAGTTCTGCTCATTAATAATTAATGCCACACTAAGCAGGGAACTGCACCGTTCCAACCAGAACCGCTCCCAGATGGGTGTCATGAACTCCGATACGTGAAAATGGGATAGCAGGTGGAAGCAGCTTCGCCCGATTCGCCTGCTGTTCATGTAGAGCAGTAGTTGAGGATAGGCATCCTGGAAAATGAGTGCGTTACAGCGCTCAAGCAACCGATACATATGTTCCCGATCCGTCTGGTTTTGCAGATTATGCATAAGGTTGCTCTGCAGATCGGTCATATGATAGCCACCATTGCGGGAAACCATGTGGGCAAGCAGGGCCCAATGCAGCTCGGGATATTGGTCATAACATGACAGATAAGCTGCTGTACGTGTGATATTGCTTCGATTATTTTCCACCGTTAGCGTTTTAATTTCCTCCAGAATGATGCAATCCTCTTCACATAATGGAGCGCTTTTGGCATGGCGGGCAGAAGCCGTCTCTGTACCAGGTAACAGGCGTTCTATTTCCCCCTTCAGCGTCTCAGCCATTTCAGCTTCCCAAGCCAAATCTCGTGAAGGATGACGAAGCTGCGCCGAAGCCTTCCAAGCGGCCTGTTTGCCGCGCCATACTTCTCTGGCCGCTCCAGGAATGGAACGAACAATACGAAAGAGCGAATCAGGGGATACAGCATCGTTACGGGTGGAAGTCATCGCCTGTCATCCTTTCATCAGGGTTGGTTTTAAAATAAGTATGTGCTGAATATTTGACTTCCACTCGGCAATTTGCTTCACTAAGGATAAGACAAGGTACAGAAAGGAAGATATTGTCATGGAACAGATTACATCCAAACCTGCGTTTGATGTGGCCATTCAATCTCCTCGGCTTACCGTAGCGGTATTTAAGGCAGATTGGTGCGGAGACTGCAAGTACATTGATCCGTTTATGCCCGAGGTCGAGGAAAAATTTGCTCGCGATTTGACACTGATTGAGGTTGATGTGGATCAGGTGGGCACCGTTAGTGAGGAACAAAATATTTTAGGTATTCCAAGTTTTGTTGCATACACCGATGGCCGCGAACTCGTTCGCTACGTGAACAAACTTCGCAAGTCGAGAGAAGAGATTGAGCAATTTTTGCAGCGTGCAGTTGAAGTCTACAACACGATTCATAAATAAAGGTAAGCACGGGCGAATTCGTCTGTGAATTCAAATTTGCGCCGTTCCTCTTGAAAAGAGGAAATGGCGTTTTTATTTTTGCTTTTTCGGGGGACAATATAAAGGTACATATAATGGGATGACTTGTTGGTCATTTTGTCGACAGACGTTAACATTTTGTCACAAAGCGAGGCGTCAATGACACTTTTATCCGGTATAATGAATTTAGTTGTGAAATAAGTGTCAAAGTATCGAAACAAGCGGAGAGATCGTTCTTCGCCATCTTAAACCAACAGCGGGTGAGAAAAAATTGAAGCACTTAACCTTGTTTAAATGGTTAACCGTATTAACTTGTCTTGTTATGTTCCTGGCTACGTTCGGCGGTGGGGTCGTTACCAAAACGGAATCCGGGCTGGGGTGCGGCACGGAGTGGCCTTTATGTAACGGTAAACTCGTTCCTGCACATACTGTAGCCTCACTGATTGAATATTCGCATCGCGCGGTCAGCGCATTGGCTGGATTGCTTTCCATTGCCTCTTTTGTTGCATTCCTACGATATGGCAAATCACGTCGTGATCTGCAGTTGTTTTCATTCTTAACGTTGATCTTTGTTATTATCCAGGGGATTATGGGGGCTTTTGCAGTCGTCTTCTCCCAATCATCTGCGGTTATGGCGCTGCACTTCGGTTTTGCCCTGATTGCCTTTGCCAGTTCGCTGATGATGGCTCTCGGTATTAGGCAGGAGGCTCGTCATGGTGGTCTTGAAAGGTTGAACAAATACCCGCGGGTCAGTAAAAACTTCCGCAACCTGGTATGGTTCTCAACCATCTACACGTATCTTGTGGTATACACAGGGGCCTTTGTAAGCCATACCGACTCAGCTGGGGGCTGCTCGGGCTTTCCGCTCTGTAACGGACAGATCATACCTGAACTGTCTGGTGGCGTGGCCGTAGCTTTTGCTCACCGTGTAGCCGCTGCTTCGCTTGTTATTGTGATTGCGATCCTGGGGCATTATGCATATCGCAAACATCCGGATAACACGGAACTTCGGGCGTTGGGCGTCATATCTGTGGTGCTCATTCTGCTTCAAGTCCTGATCGGTTTTGGCATGATGCTTACCATCAGCCGTCCGGAAGTGTACATGTTCGTGGCTTTGGCTCACATGCTTGATATCGCCATATTGTTCGGGATACTAACCTACATGAGTTTCTTGGTGTACAAGCTTCATCGGCCAGCTGATCGTTTCTAACATTTAATTGTACAGTGTCGTTCATGGTTTCCAAATGCAAAGTCCGCCATCCAATGATGCACATCATTGGGCAGGTGGGCTTTGTTTGATGTCAGGCGGGGCAGGGCACCCTAATGTAAGCAGCGACCACACGTTTACTCTGATTCCGATTAGGTTTAATATTATAAATCATCTTATTGATCAGCAGAGTGGAAAGAGGAGGCTGTATATGCTGCGAACGTTGCTTGGTGAATTGCCGCGTCAGAATGAGGGCGTATTGGAAGAAGCGATCGAATCCATGGTGGAGACACTCGGACTGTTACAACGACAGCTGGATTTGAATCAGGACCCGACTCACGACTACCGCAAACTGTACGTATGGACGCAGGGATTAATTTCTTCACTGGACGAGTTGGAGCAGGCATGCTTCGCTGCATCCCACTTCCGCCAGAAGGTCAGGGCTGGCTCCACCGATGATATGACCATTGAGGAGAAGGCCGAGTATGCCCGATACGTGTACTTCTACAAGGATGGGTTCATTCGTTGTTTTGCGATTCTTGATAAGGCAGGCACGGTATTAAATGAAATTTTTAATCTGAACACATCCAAAGTGAAATCCCATTTTTCGTATTTTACCGTGATGAGACAGTTTGGCTATTCGAAAATGCATAATGATCTTGCTGTTGAATTAATCAAAATTAAGGATGCTTATCGGGAACCGATGAGCAAACTGCGCAAACGACGGAATATGGAGATTCACTACATGAATTCCGAGATGCAGGATGATCTGTGGCAGCTTCATCAAACCTTGCAGGGGAAAGTGAAGCTTGAAGATCTGGATCAGCACCTGGAGGAATTGCGTCAGGGCGTGGATATGGTTTGCGAAACGCTAAAAGCTTCTTATGGTTACATCAATAAAATGTGGCACAAGCAGGGCATGTCAGAACTGGCAAAATAATTTGTGTAATATTTACCTTTGACAAAGCGGAATACTTGGATTATACTGAGTTTCTAATTAAGCGTTACATGACATTAACATGCATACCATTTACATTTTACCACTGAACTTATAAATTTAATATTTCTTATCGAGAGCGGCGGAGGGACAGGCCCGATGAAGCCCGGCAACCGATTTATAACGAATGACAACCAGTCATACTTTATAGATGTTAGGTGCTAATTCCTACAAAATGGTGCACAGCACGATTTTGGCAGATGAGAAGGTATATTCTTTCGTGTGAAGAGCCCTTTTTGTTTCTGCAAAAGGGCTCTTTTTTATATGTCAGAGGGGAGTTTTCCTTTCATTCGGGTAAAGATACATGTAGGCGGTGGGAAGGAGAAGTCATATTGATCGAATTAAAAGGATTAACCAAGACGTATGGCAGAGGTTCAAAACAAACGACAGCCCTAGCCGATTTGGATCTAAAGATCGGTAAAGGTGAAATATTCGGAGTGATTGGACACTCCGGTGCAGGGAAAAGTACATTGATCCGATGTATCAACCTGCTCGAAAGACCAACATCTGGTGAGGTATGGGTAGATGGAGTCAACCTAACCGGTCTCCATAAGACAGATCTGCAGAAGCAGCGACGCAAGATTGGCATGATATTTCAGCACTTTAATCTGTTATCCTCGGCTACAGTTTATGACAATGTAGCTTTTCCACTAAAGCTCGTGAATACACCTAAAGCTGATATTGACCGCAAGGTGAAGGAGATGCTAACTCTCGTTGGATTGGAGCATCATAGCAGCAAATATCCAGCTCAGCTGTCAGGTGGACAGAAACAAAGAGTTGGTATCGCCCGTGCACTTGCCAGCGATCCTTCCGTTCTGCTGTGTGACGAAGCAACGTCTGCCCTTGATCCACAGACGACAGCTTCGATTCTGAAGCTGCTGCTGGACATCAATCAGAAATACAATCTCACGATTGTTTTGATCACGCATGAGATGCATGTTATTCAGAGCATTTGTGATCAAGTTGCTGTCATTCATCAGGGGGGAATAGTGGAACAAGGCCCTGTAACGGATGTCTTCCTTAAACCACAGCATGCCATCACGCGTGACTTCATGCAACGTGATCACGAGTCTGAGCTTCTCTTGGAAGAAGCAGCATTGGCACATGCGGGAGGAACAGTACAGCAGGATGGCCGGTCACAATTGGTCAAAATTTCGTTTTTGGGTGAGAAGACGTATGAAGCGATTCTGTCGAGAACCGTTCGTCAGACCGGAGTGGACTTCGCCATTCTGCAAGGAACGATCTCAAGGATCAAACAGATCCCATATGGCCAGTTGACCGTGCGGTTTGAAGGCGATGCGGATGCGATCGGCCGGACTGTGCAGGAATTGAAAGAGCAAGGGCTTGATGTGGAGGTGCTTCGTTAATATGGATTTTTCAACTGTACGTTGGGAAGAGATCGGTAAGGCCTCCATTGAAACACTGCAAATTCTGGGAGCTTCCGGTTTGTTCACCATCATTATCGGGTTGCCGCTGGGTGTGCTGCTATTCATGACAGCAAGATCGGCTTCCATCCAGTCACGTACAATCTACACCGTGTTATCCATTATTGTTAATATACTGAGGTCAGTACCCTTTATCATTCTGATTGTTGCCCTCATTCCGTTCACACGTTCACTCGTGGGTACAGCCACTGGCGTGCTTGGCGTCATACCGCCGCTCGTCATCGCAGCTGCTCCTTACTTTGCAAGGTTGGTTGAGACAACGCTGCGTGAAGTAGACCGTGGCGTCATCGAGGCGGCTCAGGCCATGGGAGCATCCACCGGACAGATTGTAAGACGTGTACTGCTTCCCGAGGCACTGCCTGGCCTGCTCGCGGGAATTACGATCACTATTGTAACGCTGGTATCGTATACAGCCATGGCGGGTATGGTCGGCGGCGGCGGACTGGGTACGCTAGCAATTAACTATGGGTACTTCAGATACCAATATGAAATTATGATTATTTCTGTTGCATTTATGGTTATTCTCGTACAAGTTCTGCAAATGTTTGGCGATCAACTGGTTAAACTGTTCACCCGGAAATAACACATATATAGCATACTGTATCCATTCAATAAATGAATGAATGCAAAGATGCAACAAAAAAAATATTGGAGAAGGGGTTTTACACATGAAAAAATGGTCTTTTGCACTGCTAAGCTTGATGCTGATTGCGGTACTGGCTGCATGCGGAAACAACAAGGATTCCGACAGTGGCGCAGATAATGAGGCAGGTGCACCGCGTACGGTGGAACTGAAAGTGGGAGCTTCACCTACACCTCATGCTGAAATTCTGGAGAGCATCAAACCTGAGCTGGAAGCTCAAGGCATTCGTTTGCAAGTTGTAACATTCAACGACTATGTTCAGCCAAATCAACAGCTTGCCGATAAACAATTGGATGCAAACTTTTTCCAACATCAGCCTTACCTGGACACAGAAAACAAAGAACGTGGTTTTAACCTCGTTACGGTAACCCCTGTTCATGTTGAGCCTTTTGCTGGTTACTCCAAAAAGATTAAATCTTTGGATGAGCTCCAAGACGGCGCCAAAGTAGCCATTCCAAATGACCCATCAAACGGTGGTCGTGCACTTCTGCTGCTTGCAAAAGAAGGAATCATTACGCTGAAAGACAATACCAATATTGCATCCACCATTCAGGATATTACAGCTAATCCGAAAAACCTGGATATTATTGAGCTCGATGCAGCCATGATGCCTCGTCAGCTGGATGAAGCCGATCTGGTATTCATCAATGCCAACTATGCGCTTGAAGCTAACTTGAATCCGGAGAAGGATTCTTTGCTTATCGAGGATCTGCAAGGCAACCCTTACGCTAACATTCTCGTTGCCCGTGAAGACAATAAGGATGCAGATGCGATTAAGAAGCTGGCTGCTGCCCTGAATTCCGAAGCAGTTAAAACCTTCATCAAGGAACGTTATCAAGGTGCGGTTGAACCTGCATTCTAAATTGCCAAACTACCCACTCCATTTGAGTTGAGTGATATACGAAAAAACCGAGCCTCTCTGCCTGAGAGTTACTCGGTTTTTTTTATTGTTCTTGGATTGATTGGTATACGCAAATGAAATGATCCTTATTGTTTATTTTCAGGAGATGTGTGCACCGATTTCCGATTATAGTAGGATAATTCATTCTGATCGGCATACTGCTGTTCATCTGCTTCTTGCAGATAGGCCTTTTCATTAGGGGATAATGTATCATCATCTGTCACTTGCTTCCTCCGTCTGAATTTTAGCCAACAGAATAGGATAACCAAGATAGGAAGAATAACGTACCACCCTTTTTTGAATAAAAGCAAAATACTGAATTTTTGCCCAGCCGTGTAACCGATCCCGCCTACCAGTATGCTTTTGAGCCCCACGGTAGATGTTTTGTCCGTTGATTCATCATAATCTTCGTAGGTGTTCCCTGGATTAACGCTAAGCTGATTCAGAACCACTTCTTCAAATGCCAGTCGATTTTGTTCAAAACTAGGCTGATCTGTAACGAGAATGGTCGTAATGTACCCTTCACGAGTCAGAAACTTCACATTGTAATTGACCATAGCTTGCTCATTAGCGTCCTTGAAACCAATGGAGTAAACCAATTGACGCTTGGTAGGTTCATATGTTGGTTCAATTTCCCACCCCGTAATTGATATTTTATCTTCAGGAGCGAGTTCCCTATTTTCTTCTTCTGTGCCTTGGATATAACTGCTTAACAATTCATCAGCATCTAAGTTCTGATCGTGATCATGAATATGCCCTGTTTTGACGTACTCAAACACCACATACCATGATCCATGTTCACTAGTGCTGTACAGACTTCCAATTTCGTTACCATTAGGTTTGGAACCACTGTTTAGCATAGAACGCTGAGTGTTGGCTTTGTCCAAAAAAGAATGATCCTTGAATATTTGAAGAGTTGCCTTGTTATCCAAGGAGACGGAAGCAGGCCCATCAATCCAGTCATATTCATAGGGAGATGGAGAAGTTTCGCTTGCAGCGAAGATTGGTGAAGCAAAGAGATGTGTTAAAGGAATTATTAGCAATAATGTCAGTAGGGAGGTGATAAAACCTTGGTTGCTGTTCTTCATTTCGGGACCCTTTCAAACGTTATGTATTTAATCAAACCTACAAATGTTGATTCTTTAGCCTAATCGACATTAACATATAAAGCGGTTTTCCATCAAGGTATTTTTGGATTAAAAGGGATTTATTAGATAAATGGAGAAGCAAGTTGTGAGGGGATGATAAATCTTTTATACTGGATGAGTGACTGCTCTTTGAAGAGGGGGATGGACGTGAAGGGGAAGATTGCCCTCATAACGGGAAGTGCCAAAGGTCTTGGAAAAATGACGGCCCTTCGTCTGGCAGATCAGGGATGCCATATTGCCTTGAATTATGTGCACAGCCGTATCG
Source organism: Paenibacillus sp. FSL K6-2862 (assembly GCF_038005125.1). Taxonomy (NCBI): domain Bacteria; kingdom Bacillati; phylum Bacillota; class Bacilli; order Caryophanales; family Paenibacillaceae; genus Paenibacillus; species Paenibacillus sp. FSL K6-2862. The sequence continues at coordinate 5,531,218 of NZ_JBBOSN010000001.1, read as the reverse complement.
AAGCTGAAGCACTTCAGGCCCAGATCACTGCAAAAGGTGTACAGTGCATTGCCATTCAAGCAGACATTTCCAAAACGGAAGACATCGCCATGTTGGTAGAACAGGTTGAAGTCGAGCTGGGCAGTATTGATATACTGGTGAATAATGCAGGACCTTTCGTTCGCGAACGCCGATTGTTTGCAGACTATACCGAGGCCGAGATTCAGATGTTGGTACAGGGGAACCTGCTGGGACCCATGCTTCTGGACCAACGCGTGCTTCCGGAGATGCGACGCAAAAAGTGGGGCCGAATTATTCATTTTGGTTTCAGCCATGCGGGAGAGGCGCGATCCTGGCCTCATCGTGCAGTTTACGCTGCTGCGAAGGTAGGTCTGGTATCCTTTACGAAGACGCTTGCTGTGGAGGAGGCTCCTTACGGCATTACGGTGAATATGGTGTGTCCCGGTGATATCCGGGGGGCCAATAAGGAAAAAACCATTGATGAATTAGCTGGCATAACCGATCAGGAGACGCCGAGAGGACGTCCTGGGAGCGGTGAAGATATTGCACGGGTGATTACGTATTTGTGTCTGGATCACTCCGATTTTATTACAGGCAACATTATGGATGTTTCGGGCGGGCTCGATCCGATACGTCCCACCATCCAGCGTGAAGAGGGACAATAGAGAAACGCACAAAAAAAGAGCCCTCCGCTTCAATTGAAGCGAAAGGCTCTTGAGGTTTATTTCGTGAAGGATTGATTAGAATACTTGTACGACTTCTTCGACACCGTCAACTTCTTCAAGAAGGGCGCGTTCAATCCCGGCTTTTAAGGTAATGGTGGAGCTTGGGCAGCTGCCGCAGGCACCGACCAGTTTCAGCTTAACGATGCCGTCCTCCACGTCGACCAGTTCCACGTCACCGCCATCGCGTTGCAGGAACGGACGAAGTTTGTCAAGCACGTCAGATACCTCATCATACATGGTGCTTTGTGCGTTTTCGCTCATATTTTTCAACTCCTTTCCTCTATATATTATATTACAATTGGCCGTAAATTAAAATGGTCAAACAAAGCAGGTGAACTTACATGAGACCGATTATTGAATTTTGTGCCAACAATATGCATTTTGGCACAGATGAAGTCATGGAGCAACTCGAAGAGAATCCAGACTATGATGTGATAGAATACGGCTGCCTCAGCAACTGTGGCCAATGTTATATGACTCCTTTTGCACTAGTCAATGGGGAAGTTGTCATCACGGACAAAGTGGAAGATTTATATAACGCCATTCTGGCTAAAATTGCCGAAGCCGATGCATGGGATGAGCTCGATCTCGACTAACCGAGATGACGCTTGGACATCCAGAGCACGCCGCTTTTCAAGATACGAGGTACACGTCCCATCATGGACGTTTTACCCATCAGCCCAAACCCAGCCTTCTTGCCGAGTGCACCTAGCGTGCCACGGAGCTTGAGCGGCTGCGGGTTGGGCTTTTCGCCTTTCCAGAGGGCATGCTGAATATGAGCGATCTGTTCACCCTGTACTTCTGCAGCCTGACCGCTTGGTGCATAAGGCACACTGGCACAGTCACCGACTACATAAACATCTGTGTATTCAGGAATTTGATAATATTCATTCAGTACAACCCGGCCCTGAGGGTCCTTTGTAACATCGAGATCCTGCACGACTTTAACGGGCTGAATGCCGGCTGTCCATACTACAGCATCCGTCAGAATTTCTTCATCCCGATTATAGATCGCGTTCCCTTCAAGACGAGAGATGGCGACATGCCCGCGTGTCTCTACCTGATGTTCGTTAAACCACTCATGCACGTAAGCGGACAATCGCTGCGGGAATGCCGATAATACGCGTTCACCACGGTCCAAAATGCTAATGTTGAGATCAGGTCTGCTCTCTCTCAGTTCGGCAGCCATCTCGACACCGCTCAAGCCTCCGCCAACAATATGCACGTGTCCATAAGCTTTAACTTCGTTCAGACGGAGGTAGGTTTCCCGCGTTTTGCTAAAACTTTGAATGGTACAGCTGTATTCTTCAGCTCCCGGAGTATTGTGGAAACGGTCTGTACAGCCAAGTCCGATAACGAGCTTGTCATACTCCAAAGGATCCTGGCCTTCAAATTCAATCTGACGCTGTTCCAGATCAATTGAAGTGACTTCTCCATAACGGTAAGTGACTTTCTCATGGACTGGAAATTGGATGCGCAGGTCATAATCGGATACGGTTCCTGCTGCGAGTGCGTAATATTCAGTCTTCAAACCCTGAAAGGGGCTCCGGTCCACCAACACAATTTGTGTATCGGACGGAATTTTGCCTTCCAGAAGTTCCTTGATGATCGTGAGGCCGCCATAGCCGCCCCCGAGAATGACGAAATTTTTCATGACTTGGCTTCCTTTCTGCATCAGTCCCGTATGAGCGGGGCTGTAACCTGTGGAGCAGCTATGCTTTCACATAGCTGCTCCATATGTTTTATTTTAATTATTATATCGAAAATTTTGGAGTTTAAAATTAGAGACATTATACCAACGTGATGCATCGATTCGAGTGGCGGTTCTCCTTTTAGGGATGAAGATGCTATCGAGACGATGCAGCAGGTTTATTCGTATACTTGAATTTCGTTGTAGAAGGTGTCACGTTCAACAGGAATGCGTCCAGCGCCTTTAATGAGCCAAATGAGCTCTTTACGGGTGAGGCCTTCAGGTGTTAACGCACCTGCAGCATGACTAATTCGTTCGCGAACGATAGTGCCATGTGCATCCGAAGCACCGAATCCAAGGGCAACTTGGGTCAATTGTGGGCCGATGTTAATGAAGTATGCTTTAATGTGGTCAATGTTATCCAGCATGAGGCGGCTAATCGCAATCGTTTTAAGATCCTCGTATGCAGAGTTGCGGCGCATAATGCTGGCATTTTTGCTCTTAGGCTGCATGGAGAGCGGGATAAATACCATGAAACCGTTCGTTTCATCCTGCAGCTCACGAATTTGAGCCATGTGATTAACACGATCTTCGTACGATTCAATCGATCCATACAGCATTGTCGTATGTGTACGCATGCCCAAAAGATGAGCTGTACGGTGTACCTCAAGATAGCGATCCACGTTTGCTTTGTCGACACGCATTTTTTTGCGGTATTCATCTGACAGAATCTCGGCACCGCCGCCAGTCAGTGATTTCAGGCCTGCTTTTTGCAGTTCCTGCAGTACTTCCTTAATGCTGAGTCCGCTGATACGGGTGAAGAAATCGATCTCAGCTGCCGTGTAGGCCTTCAGCGTAACATCCGGATATTTCTCGTTTAAAGCCCCGAGGGAATCGACATAATATTGAAAAGGAACATGGTTGTTATGTCCGCCTACAATATGGAACTCGCGTACGCCTGGATGAATATGCTGTTCTACGTACTCAATCATTTCTTCTCCCGACAACGTGTAGGAGCCTTCTTCGCCCTGGTCTTTGCGGAAATTACAAAAAGCACAGTGTGCTTCACAAACGTTAGTGAAGTAGAGACTCATGTTTTCAATGAAATACACTTTCTTGCCGTTCTTCCGCAGGTTGGCTTCATTGGCCAGTTGGCCGAGAGTCAGCAAATCATCCGTTTGATACAGATAGACGCCGTCTTCTACGCTAAGCCTTACGCCGTTCTGCACTTTCTCAACGATTTCCGCCATTCTTTTGTCTGTGAACGGTGTTACCAATGTAGACATTTTGTTTCCTCCTGTTCTTAACCGGATAGAGTTGAATGTAGGACTTGCTTGTAGAACTACATAAAAAAGATGCGGTCATCTGCCGCCTCTTTATCGGACTAACTCTCCATTACCCGGTGCAGCATATGCTGCATGTGTAAAGCTGAATTTTTCTTCTAAGTTTTTTTCTCATCGTGGATGACATGGATGTATAATCTAAACGTGAGTCTGTTGACTCTATATGCATTGGGGACTGCATGGCAGTCTCGAAATGTGAAAAAAATTACAACTCCATATATGATCATCATTTGAATAAGTCATGACAAAATATTGACATTTCAGTGCGATCACCTATCCATTATAAACCTCGTGTCCCGGGGGTTCAATACACTGGGAAGAAAAAGGAGCAGAGGAGGGACACGGAAATAGGGACAAACATGGCTTGAGCCTCTTGACGGGGTGGAGTATAATTTAAAGAAGAGTTAACGAAAAGGAGAGTGACCTGGCATGATTAACATCAGCGAAACAGCTGCGGAGCGATTGAAAGAGATGCTTTCACAGCAAGAGACACCTGACATGTTTCTGCGTCTGGGCGTAGCACCGGGCGGTTGTACCGGATTTTCGTACGCCATGGGCTTTGATGATAAAGAATCCGACGAGGATATTTATATGGATATTCACGATATGAAGGTTGTAGTCGAGAAGGAAAACCTGAAATATCTGAATGGTCTTGAAATTGATTTTGAAGAGTCCGGTATGTCCGGCGGCTTCACCATCCATAACCCCAATGCAGTAGCAACATGCGGCTGCGGATCTTCTTTCCGCACGAGAGAAGAAGCTGGGGTACCGGATAAGGATTGTTAGGACTATAGAAAATAAAACATGCGCAGTTTCAGCGGATTAATCGTTGGGACTGCGCTTTTTTATGATTTCCTAACGGGCAAATAAACCCATTCCTCACCACAAGACAAAATCAAATTCAACTGCTTTAATGCCTAATTTCTCAATCTACATGCTTCTGCTGCTGGTGAATTTCCATAAGATGCTGTTTCCGATAGGTACCAGGCGAGATGCCAGTTGTCTTTTTGAAAATGCGATTAAAGGAAGTAATGTTCTGGTATCCCACGCGGACACTGATTTCATTGATGGTCCAATTTGTCGTAGCCAGCAGTTCACATGCTTTGCGCATGCGGATTGTTTGCAGATGCTCGCTAAAATTGATGCCGGTTTTATCTTTGATATACACGGACAGATACGTCATTGACAGATTCAGTTTCGCTGACAAATACTCAAGTGAAATATCCTCCATGTAATGGGAGTTTATGATTTCGTAAAACATGGCGATGGTTGGTTCTTCCGTTGCGGGAAGTTTGCTGTCTCGCATGATGGCAAGGACAGAGCTAACGATGTGCTTGAAAACAGTCTCATAATCATCCTGTGAATGGCAGTCCTGAAGAGCATTTTCCCATTCACTCAGGGGTACGCCCGTGGCTTTATAAGAGAGCTGTTGATCCAAAAATTCAACGATATGACTCGTTATATCTAGAGCTAATTGTCTGAATTGAAGTACACTGGCATCTTTTTTGACGAAGTATGCGAATGCCTGACGTATCCAATCCATACAGTTGTCTTCTTCCAGTGCCTGAAGTGCCTGATCAAGCTCGCGTCCCCGTTTCACCAGAGGCTGGTCCACATTGGGCAGGGGACGGGCTCCGCTGATTAGTTGGGTTTCCTCTAGCAAGCGAGCCGATGAAGCCAGATCCCGTAATTGCTGATAGGTTTCACTGAATTTAGTCGGTTGATTCATAGCCGGAAGGGTACAAATGGTCACGACATAGTAATGTTTTTCCTCATCAAGACTTGCTTTGAGCTGTTCAAGCAGTGCTTGAAGCTGGAAGGGAGAGGGTTCCTTCAATACGGAGACAATCTCGTTTTTTTCCATCTGGAACGTATGATTGGCATGGAACCGTTCTTTCGTTAGCAGATGAATGTAATCCAACAAGTGACGCACCGCTCGCTCCCGATCAAGAGGCATACTTCCGTTTTCCGATATCCGAAAACGAATGTCGTAATAAACAAGCTGATAACTTCCTCCATCCGCAAGAAAATCGTTCCACTCGCTAAGATCAGTATTGATGTTCTTCAACTGGTTCATATAGGAGTAGTTGGTTAGAATGGCGTTCTGGCGATTAAGTTTGGCCACGATCGTATCTTTCTCTTTTTTTAGCTCCCCAATCCTGCTCTGAATGAGATCATATTCTAAAATGTGACTCTCTTCCTGCCCGACTTCATCGGCTTTATTCAGTGAAGTACGGTCCAGCAGCGAGGATAGCATATGCTTAACCGGCGTATGTAGGCGTCGGCTTAGATAGAGGGATACCAACGTTGCTGCCAAAAGTGAAAAAACAAAGATAAGAACCATGTAACCGGTCAATCGCTGCAGCTGGTCTGCAATGCGTGTATCTTCCAGTGATGTGATATACATGAGCCCGTCAGCACCTTCTGCCTTGAAATAATATCTCCCATTCTCCTTGCGTGTCGTTTCTCCATCTTGGAAAACGGGTATCGCTTCTCCCTCTGGCGTTGAACCCGAGCGATAAAGGATGTTGCTCTGATGGTCCGTAATGATCAAGGTGTGTCCGTCCGTGGTGCCGAAAAAGGACTGAATTGCTTTCTGGATATCTATCATCGCAATGATCTGATAAGGACTGCCGGGGCTCTTAAACGTATACGGCAGCAGATGCCTGCTCTCGGGAGAACCTGCGTTCATTTGAAAGGACGCTGCAGGCGAGATCAGAAATGTATGGGGCTCCGTGGTGAGTGTCTCCCAATGTTCCAATGGATAGATATCGCTTCGATAGGATGTGTTGAACATGTAATCCGAGCTGCCGCTGCCTGATTTACCAAATGCAAAGTGTTCCTTAGGAAAGTGGACGATAACATCTTCCAGCAAAAACAACGAATTGTATACATATCCTCGAATGTCCTTCATTACATTTTTTGCCTTTAGATAGTCTGCCTCTTGAAAGCCAACTCTCTGCAATTGCCTATTAAAAGATACCAGATCCTGATTGTTGTACACGTGGAACAGCATAATCTGAATTTGTTCCATATGATTAGAGAATCGTTCCGCGGTGTTGTTCGTTTCATTGAGACTGCTTTGAACGATTTCCTCCTGCAGGCTCGTTTTGAATACATAATAAATCAGAATATAGAATAGGCAGAACAGCGAGATAATCGCCAAAAAGCTGACAAATATTTTGAAAAACAGGGTTCGTTTTTTATTCATGATCCAGTTCATAAGACAACCCCTCATTTTCATTCTTCTAGAGAGAACAAGATTATCTGGCCCATTCTACGCGTGAACTGTTAAAACGCAGGGAGCAAAATATGAACGTACTGTAAAAAGGGACTATACTTTTTTTGCGAAAATGGCTGTTTTTTCAGGAAAAATCACGAATTAGGTAAATTTCGCAAGGTTAGACCAGAATCCCAAAAACGGTTTATACCCAATCGCATTGAAGGGCTGTAACATTCGATTTGCAGCCGAGCCCATCGTGATGAGGCAGGCAAAAAGGAGGGATTGCTGATTTTGAAACAGACGACATCCGTTAACGAGCAGGCACGCGGGAGTCGAGTGAGTGGAAGCCGTGCGAAGAAACACCGTTTCCATTCGTTTCGTAGAAATTGGGATTTGTATCTATTATTCTCGCCTGTCATCATCTACTTTGTTGTGTTTCATTATGTACCCATGTATGGTGTGCAGATTGCGTTTAAGGACTTTATCGCGAATAAAGGCATTACCGGAAGTCCATGGGTGGGATTCAAACACTTTGAACGGTTCTTTGACAGCTTTTATTTTTGGCGAATCATGAGAAACACGCTTGGTATTGGTTTGTACGAATTAATTGTTGGTTTCCCTATTCCCATTCTCCTGGCGTTAATGATCCATGAAATTAGATCCGGGAAGTTCAGAAGATTTGTGCAAACAGTGACCTATATGCCTCATTTTTTATCTACTGTCGTCATGGTGGGCATGATTATGATGTTTTTGTCTCCTGTCAGTGGATTAATTAATCTGGCAATCACGTCTCTTGGCGGAGAAACCATTTCCTTCATGACGGAACCGGATTGGTTCAAGAGTATATTTGTTTGGTCAGGTGTATGGCAGACGATGGGGTGGAGCTCGATCATCTATTTGGCGGCACTTGCCGGAGTAGATCCGCAGCTGCATGATGCAGCCAAGGTGGATGGCGCAACCAGGCTCGAGCGAATCTGGCATGTGAACATTCCGGGGATTGCCCCGACTATGGTTGTGCTTTTGATTCTAAATGTAGGATCCATCATGGGCGTCGGGTTTGAAAAGGTATTCCTTATGCAAAACGCGTTGAATATGGAGGCATCCGATGTTATCGCAACCAATGTATACCGCAGCGGTATTTTGGGTGCGCAGTACAGTTATTCTGCAGCTGTTGGTTTGTTTAACTCAGTTATCAATTTTATACTGCTGATGACGGTGAACCGGATCGCCCGCAAAGTCAGTTCGAGCAGTCTATGGTAAGGGAGGTGAGGGGATGGCGCAAAGTCGTGGTGACCGGGCAGTCGAATGGATGATCTATGCTGCTCTTGTGCTGGTATCTGTAGTGGTGCTGTATCCCGTGTTTTTTGTGGGAATTGCATCGATTAGTAATCCGGAAAACGTGATGCGCGGTGAAGTGTGGCTCTGGCCCAAGAACATCTCGCTGGTTGGTTATGAACGTCTGTTTGAGAATAGCGAGCTGATGAAGGGCTATGGGAACACCTTGTTGTACACGGTCGCCGGAACCATGCTTAATCTGGTGATGACCATTGCGGCAGCATACCCGTTATCCAGACCCGATTTTAGAGGTAGAACTATTTTTACCATTCTCATTGTGTTCACCATGTTTTTCAGTGGAGGCATGATTCCAACCTATCTGCTGATCAAAGACCTGGGTATGCTGGACACCTTTTGGGTCATGATTATTCCGTCTGCATTGTCCGTATGGAACATGCTGATCATGAAGACATTCTTTCAGAATTCCATACCAAAGGAAATTCAGGAAGCGGCCTTTATGGACGGCTGTTCGAACATGAAGGTACTCACTCGTATTGTCTTGCCTCTGTCAGGGCCCGTACTGGCCGTAATGGTTCTCTTTTACGCCGTGGGCCACTGGAACAGTTATTTTAATGCCCTGATCTATTTGTCAGACCGGGACAAGTATCCGCTGCAGTTGTTTTTACGCGAAATCCTGGTTCAGGGGCAGATGCAGGAGATGGTGGATATCAGTGACGATTCCCTGGCGAGAAGCATGATGGATGCGGAAGCCATCAAATATGCTGCTGTAATCATTACGAATTTACCTATGCTGATTCTGTATCCCTTTTTGCAAAAGTACTTCATTAAAGGGGTCATGATTGGTGCGGTGAAAGGCTAAACCATAGTTCATAATTCATTTTATTATAAGGGAGTGCATGAAGGATGTTGTTTAAAAAATGGGGCAGCGTGACCTTATCCATCGTGATTACAGCGGGGTTACTGGCTGGATGTAGTTCAGGAGAGACGCCTGCAGAGCAGGGTCAGGACAGACAGGCCAATCTGAACGCTACAGGCATGCCGGTCGTAAAGGAGCCAATAGAACTGGATTTTTTCACCGGCAAATCGACCACCAACGGGAGCAAATTCGAAGAAACGCTGATCTGGAAAACATATAGTGAGATGTCGAACGTTAAGGTAAACTTCAACCTTGTTCCTTTTGAGACACTGACCGAGAAGCGGAACCTCGCTCTGGCAGGCGGGGATTATCCGGATGTATTTTACTCTGCCCGTGTGACTTCAGATGAATTGACCCGTTATGGTGCCCAGGGTGTGTTTCTTCCACTCAATGATTTGATTGATAAGTATGCCCCGAATTTTAAAAGATTAATGGAGCAGTACCCCGATATTCGGAAAGGGTTGACGATGCCCGATGGAAACATCTATTCAATGCCGTCCTTTTATGATCCAGCTCTGCTATCCATGCTGATTGGTGCACCGCTCTGGATTAATGAAGATTGGTTGAAGCAGCTGAACATGGAAGAACCGGATTCAACCGAGAGTTTTTATGAATATCTGAAAGCCGTCAAAACGACAGATCTCAACGGTAACGGCAAAAACGATGAGATTCCTTTTAGCGCAACAGGCATCACGGGCATTATTGATCATGTCAAAGGAGCATGGGGCCTTGGTAACCGTGGTCTTGGACACAAGCTGGTTGATGTGGAACCCGGAACAGGTGAGCTTCGCTTCACCAAAACATTGCCTCAGTACAAGGAAGTGCTGCAATATGTGAACAAGCTTCATCAGGAAGGACTGCTGGATCCGGAAATATTCACACTGGATGGTGGAGCCCTGAATGCCAAAGGTCAGGCCGGAACGCTTGGCGCGACAACGGTACCCAATCCGGAAACGGTTATGGGACAGAAGAATTTCATCGGTCTTGGTGCCCTCAAAGGGCCGGATGGCGAACAGCTGTATTCCCATGTGAAAGTGCCTATGGTACATGTGGGAGCCTTCGCTATAACGGACAAAAATGAGAATCCGGAAGCAACGATCCGCTGGATGGATCATTTCTACAGTGATGAAGGAGCCCTGCTCTACTTTATGGGTAAAGAGGGAGAAACCTATGAAAAGGATGCAGACGGAAATCTGCAGTATACGCAGGATATCACCGCAAATCCGGATGGCCTGACCCAAGATCAGGCTCTGGCCCAATATTTCACTTGGCTCGGCGGAAGCTATCCGGGCTTGGTCAAGGAAGATTATTTTAAAGGTTCGGAAACACTGCCAAGCTCCCTTGAGGCAGCCGAGAAGGCAAAAGATCATGCCGTGGAAGACATCTGGTACAATTTTAACTTCACACAGGAAGAAACTGAATTCATGTCCTCTGTCGGCAAAGACATACAGGATTACGTGACCGAAATGGAAGCGAAGTTTGTGAATGGCAGTGCAAGTTTTGATCAGTGGGAAGAGTATGTGAGTACCCTAAACAAGATGGGGCTTGAGGAGTATATGAAGGTATATCAAGCAGCTTATGACAGATATAAGACAGAATAGGCACGCAACGTGGAGGCTTGAACAAAGGATTGTCTTGAGGAGGGAGATACGTGAGAGTTGCTGTACTGGGATGTGGAACAATGGGAACCGTTCATGCCAAAAGTTATGCCAAATTGAAAGAGGTTGAACTCGTTGGTGTCTGTGATGTGGAGAAAGACGATGCAGACAGACTGGCCGCTGCAAGCGGAACGAGGGCGTACAATCGATTTGAGGATCTATTGAATGAAGGACGTCCGGATGTGGTGAGCATCTGTCTACCTACTCCTCTGCACTTTACGTATACGGTTATGGCCGCGGAAGCGGGTGTGCATGTGATCTGTGAGAAACCGGTTAGTTCAACAGCCGAAGAAGCTGAAATGATGGATGTCATTTGTCGTTCGAATAAAGTGCAGTTGTTGGTTGCGCATGTGGGCCGCTTTTTCCCTGCCTATGCTGATGCAGCCCGTCAGATTGTGGCTGGTGTAATAGGAAAACCCGGGGCCGCCCATGCCAGACGTCTCGGGCCCCATCCAGGGCTGATAAAGAACTGGTACAACAATGAGAGGGACAGCGGTGGTGTCATTATGGATCTGATGATCCATGACATCGATTATTTGCGCAGTGTGCTTGGAGAGGTGCGTTCCGTGTATGCACAGCGCAGAACCCTGCCTCATCTGGACTATGCTTGGGTGACTTTGAGATTTGAACAGGGAGCCATCGCCAATCTGGAAGGAATGTGGGGATACCCGGGGCCTTTCCAGACAGCGATCGAGTTCGCCGGGGATCAGGGAATCGTTCATATAAACTCCGAGGAGTCCAAATCCGTGATGATCCGTCAGGTTGGGGCAGCAACGGAACCAATATTAACGACAGGCAAGGATGAGAGAGGGACACGTTCATCTATCGTTTCACGGAAAAGCCCAGAGTTTGAAACTGCCTATGACCGTGAATTGTCTCATTTCATCCAAAGTATCCAGTCCGGATCTCAGCCCGAGGTCACGTTCCAGGATGCGTGTATTGCGTCCAAAATTGCGCGGGCTGCACTCGAATCTGCTCATAGCGGGCAGCCTGTAAACATGTTGGGTTTTGAGGTAAAGGGGGATTAATCGGATGAAAAAGCTGCGTATTGGCATGATTAGCTTCGCTCATTCTCATGCCTTTAGCTACTATCGGGAGCTTATCGCGATTGAGAATGCGGAGGTCGTTGCCATCGCTGATGAGAACAGGGAGCGTGTTCAGAACCTTCTTGAACATGAGCACATCTCGTATTATGAAGATTATCGCAGCATGCTGCAGCTTCCTGAGATAGACGCCGTAATTATATGTTCAGAGAACGTGAATCATGCGAGTATGGTTATGGAAAGTGCCCGCGCGGGCAAGCATATTTTATGTGAAAAACCGCTTGGAGTGGGCATGGATGAAATGGAGATTATGATCGAAATCTGTTCCAAATACGGGGTACAACTGATGACTGCATTCCCATGCAGGTATTTGCCTGCCGTATTGGAGACGAAGAGGGCGCTGGAACGAGGGGAAATTGGGCAAGTGATTGCGGTTAAGGGATACAATCGCGGGACAGCACCAGAGGGGTGGTTTGTGGAGTCTTCTCTATCTGGCGGAGGCGCGATTCTGGATCATACGGTGCATGTAGCTGATCTGCTTCGGTGGTTATTTAAGCGGGAACCGCTAGCGGTATATGCGGAGCAAGGGCACCTGTTTCATGATCTGGAAGTGGAAGATTCGGGGATGGTGCATATCGAATTCGATCAGGGAATAATTGCGTTCATTGATACAAGCTGGTCAAGAAACCGGAGCTATCCGTTCTGGGGAGACGTGAAGCTGGATATCATCGGTACAGAAGGCGTCATACATATGGATGCTTTTGCGCAGACGAATGAAGTATACAGCGATCTAGAGGGTAAAGCGAGGTGGAGCTATTGGGGAGAGCGTATGAATTATTATATGCTGCAGGATTTTGTGGACTCACTCATAGCTGGGAAACGTGTTCCCGTCTCCGGGGAAGATGGTTTACAGGCCGCATCAATTGCTCTGGCTGCATATGAGTCGATCCAGAAAGAAGGCAAAGTAACGATGAAGTAAGAGAACGGACAAGGAGATCGGCACAGGCAATAATATATTGGTGAAACCTAAATTTTAGACCCGTAATGATGAGGAACGTCTGTAATGGATAACCTATCAGGGTCTTTTTGTTTTGACGAAATGATCATTTTTTACAGCGAGGAATAGTTGACAGATTTAGTTGTAACTAATATAGTTACAATATAAGTTATCCCACAAATCAAACTTAAAGGAGAGATGATGATGAAAATCGGAATTATTGGCGCAACAGGCAAGGCAGGTAATCTGATCCTGAAAGAAGCAGCGAGCAGAGGCCATGAAGTAACTGCAATTGTACGTAACGCATCCAAGGTGGAAGACAAAAGCCTGAACGTATTGGAGAAGGATGTATTCGATCTTACTGCGAAGGATGCTCAATCCTTCGACGTTATTGTTAATGCATTCGGCGCACCAGCCGGAAAAGAACATCTGCATGTGGAAGTGGGACAGGCTCTGATCAACATCCTGAAAGATGCTCCTCAAACTCGCCTGATCGTAATAGGCGGGGCTGGCAGTCTGTTCACCGATGAGACGCACTCCCTGCGTGTCGTTGATGCGCCAGGATTCCCTGATGCATACAAACCAACAGCGACAAACCAAGGGAAAAACCTCCAGGACCTGCAAGCATCCTCCGGAATTCAATGGACATTCCTTAGCCCGGCAAGCTTCTTCAATCCCGAAGGTGCACGCACTGGAAAATATCAAACGGGTAAAGATCACATCATTCTGAACAGTGAAGGCAAAAGTTATATCAGCTATGCAGACTATGCCATTGCCTTAGTGGATGAAATTGAAAATGCAGAACACAAAAACGAACGCTTTACTGTCGTAGGCGAAGCGAAGTAACCCTGTTTATATAAAACTAAAACGGACGCCGATCATTTCAATAGATCAGCGTCCGTTTCATTTATTATAGAGATATGGATGTAGCTAATGCTGCGAAAGAATTAAGCGCTTATTTTACCGAATTTTCGGTGGATTAGGTGATATCTGTGGGCTCTACAATGCTCGTTGTATCCATACCATCAGCGCCATCAACGGCATCGATGACACCAACAGCAAGAGTAGTCACTGCAGCAGCCGCCAGAAGATGCTTGGCACCAAGCTTCACTCGGTCCATATCTTCTTCTTTCATGCCTACGACAACATCTTTGCCACCGTTATACACATATTTGGCTGAAACGGCAACGCCCTTTGCCGTGTTGGTCACGGCATCTCCCAAATCGGCAAGTCCTGCCTCGACCGCTGCATCATCTTTTCGAATTGTACCGCTGGCCAGATCATATGTACCACTTGCTAATTGTCCTACCGTTTTCCCCGTGTTAATCGTAGCTTTCTCTACGCCGTTGCCAACCTCCTTAATAAAGGGACTGCCTGCGATCTCACCGACAACCCTTACGCTGCCGCCAAGTACTTTTCCGGTAACTTCCCCTGCGAACTGTCCTAATCCTTTTAAAAAGCTCATCCCTGAACCTCCTCTAGAAACGATAAGTTCTCTTGTAGCTTATTATATTCGTATGCATGCCAAAAAACCAACGGTGTCAGCCCAGACATCGTAAAAAAGACACTGGCCCACCGGGGTCAGCGCCTTTTCGCATACTCGACCTTAGTCGATAAATCCTTCCATGACCACTGTCGGCATCATATTCGACTGCCAAGCGCCTTTGCCATAACCACCGTTATACCCTGGAGTAGCTTGCGGCTCCCAGTAAAAAACGCCTTTTCCTTTTCCGTTTGGCAGGTTGCGAATTTGATTTTTCATGGCGGCCACGAAGCTTTTGCCTGCAGCAGCCTGGTTATTGTCCATCCCGATCTCGGAAATGATGATTTCTTTGCCGTAGCGATTGATCAGGTCTTTCGCATTGTTCACCGTGTTCGTCACCGCTGTGTTCCAGCCGGAAGCCGAAGGATAGAGGGACATGGCAATCATATCGAAGTTAGCCCCATTATTGATTAATCCACCAATATTCCATACATACAGTGCGTTATCGTCTCCGCCCGCCAGATGCACGATTGTTTTGGTTCCAGTGCTCATGGACTTGACGGCATTATGGCCCGTGTTCACCAGCCAAGCGTAATTTTTCATGTTCGAGCCATCCTCCCATAACATGCCGTTGCTGGTTTCGTTTCCGATCTGCACCCAGTCAGGTGTTACCCCTTTGCTCTGCATGGCCGTCATCACGTCACGTGTATGATTCCATACCGCATCCATCAGCTGTTGGAAGGTGTAATTTTTCCAGGCAGCCGGTTTGGTTTGTTGACCAGGGTCAGCCCATGAATCACTGTAGTGTAAAGTCAACATGACGCTCATGCCCGCATTCTTGGCCCGCTGTGCCAAAGCTGCGGCGCGATCCTTATTCATATATCCGTTGCCATAATCATTGGATGGATTAACGAAAACCCGAATACGAACCGAATTGATCTGATAATCATTTTTCAAAATATCAATAATGTCACGCTGTACGCCATTTTTGTCTTTCCACTTGTAACCTTGCGCTTCCATGCCCGGTACCCAACTGATATCTGCCCCTTTGGCGAAGCTGGGAGCTGCGCCGGCATGCTGACCTGCGGGCAGCATAATCGAAGTGAACAACAAAATGAGAACAAGGACAATTGAAGTTTTGTAACCCCTTACAAATCTGACCATTAAAATATTCCTCCCTGAATATTAGAATGAGTTGCAATCTAATTATAGGCGGGAGAACTGTACCGCCACAGGGTTCATTTCCAATATTTTGGTTGTTTTTTAAACCACTCTTCTGATGGATTTATCGGTAATATGCAAGGAAGCTGCCCCGCATTGGGACAGCCTCTTGAGATGTTCTGTACGAACCTGAGTGAGCACGGTTGTTCATACACAGCAGTTTCTGCTTCAGCTAACCGGTGTTGTCTGTGGTGCTGGAGTGGGTACATGAGGTGTAATAGGACGTTTTTTGCGTTTGAGATAACGATTGGTGAAGCGATTTTCTATGACTTCATAAGAAATATGAGAGATTAAGGTTGCGATAATCAGACCGGCTACAAATGTGATGGATACCGATACATAATCAGGCAAATTGAAGCGCGCCATTACTCGCTGGAAGGGAAATAGGGCAAAGGGATGCAGGAGATAAAAGCTGTAGCTTATCGTTCCGAAGTACTGGAAAAAGCGAGTACTCAACACATTTGATAAAACTCCATGTTCCTTGATGATCAGATAGAAGAAATACACGCCGAAGATGATCGAAAAATAAATATCCCCGAAGTATGTAGCCAGATAAATGATGATTAAGGCTAAGAGCGAGTGCAGCTTGGAGGGGAGAAAATTAAACTTCTCACTAGCGTAATAGGCCAGAACTCCTGTTAGAAAGAACAGTGCCCGCGGCATGCGAATGACGACAGCCAAAGTGATGGCAAGACCCAGTATGATTAAAAACCACTTCATGTATTTATTGTTTAAGGGTTTGAGTGATACGAAGAAAATGACGCTGACCAGGTAAAAAGCAAATTCATAACTGAGTGTTCTTGCATTACGAACAGCTTCTTCAAGTGGAAAAACACCTGGAAGCATGAACAATCCATAAATGAAATTCAGAATGTATTCCGAAGCCGTCAAATTGGCCAACCAATCAAATTGAATTACAGGTCCTGCCACAAACATAATGACAAGCAAGGGGAGATATACCGGATAGATTCGTATGATGCGATTATAGACAAACTGTCCAATCTTCCCGTGTTTCACTAAACTTTGCACAATAAGATAACCACTAATCATGAAGAAAACATCAACACCGATTTCTGCCAAGACCAAGGTAGCGTGCTCGTTCATGGTAAGGTAACCGCCGTTAATCGACATGGATATAACATGTCCGACAAAAACCATTAGTGCACATAATCCACGCAGTCCGTGAATTGTATGGTTCTTACTCACGTCAACACCATCTCCAATTTATAAAATGATTATTTGTCTATTGAGGCAAGAGTACCGTGTATGTATTCACAACCCACCTTTCGTTACAGCCTATGAAATAAAACCAAGGGTTAACAGCCAGTGTGTTCCGATTGATGATACAAAATGTATCATTGTATTATTTGAATCATAACACTTGATAAATTAATTGACAATAAGTTAAGAAAAATTTGAAAATTTCATTTTCTTTTCATTTCATTTTATTCGGTCCTACACAAAAATGGACAAATAAAAAAAGCCGTCCGAAGACGGCTTTTCTACCCGTGGCGCTTTTTAAAACCTTGATCCGTATCCCGCGCCTCCACCAGTCTCATTTAATTTGAGCTAGTGGATCGGGTAAGGGACACGTTCAACATGTGATTAGAAATGTTGACGCACCTCCTTTCCTTGTGGCAAGAGTATACAACACCTGGTTTCGGAAAGCTAGTCTTTTTTTCGTATTAACGTAAATTATTTTTCGGTCTGGAACATCGTCATATCTCGTGCATAATGACTCTTCGTTCCATTCTCGTTACGAATACGCACGCTATCTTCGCTGATCCGCTCGACAATCCCGCGACCCACTTCGCAATATACACCAGCCGGGTCTTCTTGCCATGCCGTTACGACACATTGGGAGAGGGCAGCGGTGAAAAATTCTATATTTTTTTGTAACGTTCTAGGTTTATTCGATTTCATTATATACTCCTTTAATAAACGACGTATTTGGAAGAAGAACAGCAACCGGACCAAATCGCACTGTACCTCACTTTACTCTGTCTACTGCACTTTGTAAAGGGATGGAAAAAGTTATCGTCATGAGGTATCATTTACATAAATTTTACACTGATTTTACACTGCGATGACGCTTGTATCCAATCACGGATAGTACAATTATAGTAGAACCAACTAAACAAGGATTGATATGCAACACATTCGGAGGCCATACATGCATAGAGATATTAAAACAGGCAACTATGTTAACCGTGACTTAAGCTGGGTTGAGTTTAATCGTCGTGTGCTTCAGGAGGCTCAGGATTCTACCACACCTCTGTTGGAACGGTTGAGATTTCTCGGGATTGTAGCCAGTAATCTGGACGAGTTCATGAGTGTAAGGGTAGCAGAGACGAAAGAGAAAATTAAAGCAGGATTTACCCAAAAGGATTTCACAGGCTACACCCCGTCCGGTTTATATCGGAGATTGATCAAACGAACAGGTGCCATGGTGGCTGAGCAATATAAAACGTATCGGGAATTGATTCGCCTGCTCGCCAAAAAGGGTGTTGTTCTACAAGAGTATAACGAGCTTAATGGAACACAGCAACGGGCAATGGATCAATATTTTCATGATATTATTTTCCCTGTATTGACACCCATGGCCGTGGATCAGAGCCGTCCATTTCCACTGGTGCATAATAAATCGGTCTATCTCGCTGTGATGCTTCAGAAGGAAGAGGAGCAGGAGGATGAGCCGTTTTTTGCGATTGTTCAGGTCCCCTCGAATCTGCCGCGGGTTGTTCCCGTACCTCTGCGTGCAAACAGCAAAAAGAAAACATTCATATTAATAGAAGATTTGATCAAACATCATACACATACCCTGTTTAGCGGATATATTCCGCTGGCTGTGCAGGAATTCAGGCTGACCCGTAACGCGGACCTCTCCTTTAATGAAGAGGAAGCGGAAGATTTGCTGGAAGCCATCGAGAAGGAATTGCGCCGCCGCCGCCGGGGAGCTCCTGTCCGGCTGGAAGTGCGTAAGGATTTTCGTTCAGATGCACTGCTTGAATTGCAGGAGGAATTCGAGATTCAGGATCCGGTATATGAAATTGATGGTCCGCTGGATCTGAGTTTCCTGGCTGGATTTGTAGACAGCATCGAAGGCTTCTCTCATTTGAAATATAGCCCCGTTCAGCCGGTGTATCCGCCGGAATTTTTACCGCGGGAGAGCCATTTTGAACTGCTGCGCAAACGGGACGTACTCGTTCATCATCCTTATGAATCGTTTGAACCAGTCACAGATTTTGTCCTTGAGGCATCGGAAGATCCACGAGTCATGGCAATCAAGATGACATTGTACCGGGTAAACGGGGATTCACGTCTCATTCCGGCTCTGGCTCATGCAGCTGAGAGTGGCAAACAAGTGACCGTTGTAGTGGAGTTGAAGGCACGCTTTGATGAAGAACGCAACATTGCGTGGGCGCGCAAGCTGGAAAAGGCAGGCTGCCACGTTGTATATGGTTTGGTTGGTTTGAAGACCCATGCAAAAATTATTCTTGTTGTGCGCAGGGAACAGAGTGGCTTAAGACGTTATGTTCACGTTGGAACAGGCAACTATAACGAGAGTACGGCGAAGGTCTACACTGACGTAGGACTGTTCACCTCCAATCCGATCATTGGTGAAGATGCATCGGAGCTCTTTAATGAAATAACCGGTTATTCGGGACCGAAGGCCATGCAGGCTTTCCGCGTTGCTCCAGATGGCATGAAGGATGAACTGTTTTCACTCATACGGAGGGAGACAGAGCATGCACTTAAGGGGAAACGGGCCCGCATTATTGCCAAAATCAACTCGTTATCTCACCAGGATATGATTGATGAATTATATGTTGCATCCCAGGCAGGTGTACAGATCGATTTAATTGTCCGCGGGGTGTGCTGCCTTCGCCCAGGTGTTGAGGGACTCAGCGAAAATATTCGGGTGATCAGCATCGTGGATCGATTTTTGGAGCACTCTCGTCTGTTTTACTTTGAGAATAGCGGGAACCCGGATGTATATATCTCCAGCGCAGACTGGATGACCCGGAATCTGAAACGGAGAATTGAACTGATGTGCCCGGTATTTGATCCGTCACTCAAGAAGATGCTTGTCGACATCCTGAATCTGTCCCTGAATGACAATGTGAAGGCAAGGGAATTGATGCCTGGCGGCAATTATGTTTTTGTGGAAAACGAAAAGCCCCCGCTGAGAAGTCAGACGGAGGCAATGGGCATTATTCCTTGGAAGCCAGCAGAGTGGAGTATGTCAACTTAACGTCCCAAGCTTCTTCCAGATCCTTGGCGGCTTCTTCCAGGCCATGCATTTCCAGTAACGGCTCGGCTGAGCAGATGAGTTTGATCTGCAGCGAGCCGTTTTCTTTGGTTACATGTATCGCAGAGATTCGCTCCGAACGATGAATGGCCTCGGCTATGCGCAAGATGGAGCCCAATCGGTGAGCGTGCCGTTCATCCGAATCCTTCAGAATGTCCCGGTGCTTATTCAGCAGCTGGGGCGTTCTTTTTTTGGGATGATAATCGGCTGTGATAGCTGTCAGCACGGTCTCCCGATGGGAAAGTCCGTATATGCCCGCATTCATAATCCAATACGCCGAGTGCTGGGGATAACGGAAATAATTGATCTGTTTTCCTGCCCCATGAAGCATGCAGGCGGTATATAGGATTCGGGCATCTGCTGGTTTGGGTGTGTCCCCCTCCAACGCCTCATAGAGCACCGCTGCATCCTGATGGATTTGTTTCAGCTTCTTCTCGGGAACTGGCGGGCCAAAATGAATGAAGTTGCGGATGCTGTCCTCCAGTGCAGTAGGAGAGGCAGGCCGGTGCGGGGCCATCAGATCACGCAAAATCCCATCACGCAATCCCGCTCCGCTTACGACATAACGATCTCCCTGAAGAATGTCGAAGACCGTTCTGAGAATCAGAACACCAGGCACAATGATGTCAGCACGATCCTTCGCCAGACCAGGCACCTTTTTGCGCTGACCTGATGTGAGATAAGGCAGTGATTTGGCCAGGTTTTCCATAGCTGAAGCGTTGATCTCGTAGTGGTGGGTTACGGGTAACGAGTATTGTGTTCTTTTTTGCTCAATTTTGGCCAAAGTACGCATGGTACCTCCAAGACCGATGAGCGGAAGACCTGGATGCTGACGGATCCAATCCTGATCTTTCAGTGCCTGAGTGACATCATTGCACAGCGCAGCAACATTTGCTTCAGACCAGGAATCCTCCCCGCCATACCTGGCATGCGAGTTTACGGCACCAATGGGCAGAGAGATACTGTGGAGTCTTTTGCGATCCCGGAATACGGTTACTTCCGTACTACCGCCTCCGATATCCACGACATAGCCATCCTGCAGATCAATGGACTGAATAACCCCAAGAAAGCCGTAATACGCTTCCTGATCTCCGGAGGCACATTCAATCTCAAGTCCGGTCTCCTCTTCAAGCCAGCCAATGATCTGCGCAGCGTTGCGTGCATTGCGAATGGCAGCTGTAGCCGCAGCACGAATGACTTTCGTTTGGAATGCGTCACAAGTAGCCTTGAATTGCTGCAAGACCGTGATGGCTTTTTCCAGCGAATGACGCAGGATCTGCCCGTCCTCTTCAACCACGTTGCTGAGGCGCGCAGCATATTTATCTTCATGAATAATCCGGTAGGCTCCTTCATGATCCAGTTCGTAAATAACGAGACGAATGGAGTTGGAGCCAATATCGATAATACCGAGAGTTCCTTTTGAGTTCATATGCATCTCCTTCTAGACAGGTATTCTACCCAAGTTGCAGCAGGGCAGCCATGGCTTCCGGTGAACCTGGAGGGGTGGAGGAGAAGGGCGTGGTCAGCATTACCACAATAATGAAGACAATGAAACAGGCAAACAGTATGCAGCTTACGGCAAAACCGCGATTGCGTTTCTTCATAAACAGCCGAATACCTGTAACGAAAAGAAGTACTGTGACGGCGACCAGGACAATGGACATTGCGAAATAGGCTATGCCATACAGTGATTTGAAAAATGCTTCCATATTTTCTGAACGCTCCTTAGATCCTCTTATTTAAGCCTTTCCATTACATTCCTTAGTAGCATACGACAGATTGATGCGTTTGAAAAGTGAACCAGACGTGTGTGCCTTTCTATAAACAAGCCTATAGACACTTCTTACGGAAAAGGGGCAACCGCCTTGGACAGACATCCAAGAGGGGACGGCTTCTGTTGAGTATGTATATGGAAGGACCATTGTTCAGGAAAGGAGATCAACCCATGTCAAGACAGCTTGCAAGCAAATGGCTGAAGACGGCAGCACTGATGAAATATCCGGTAGCAGCTGTCCATATCCCGCAGACGATGGCATTTAATTCGAGAAATCTGCTGCACATGCTCAGCCGTTATGGAATGGTGTATATCAAACCTATAGTCGGTGGCGGAGGTTATGGTGTTATCAGGGTATCCACAAGCGGGGGGAACTACCGCTATACGCATATGAAAGTTACACGTACATTTACCAACTACGGCCAGATGTATCGCTCGCTGGTACGGATTAAAGTCAGACGGAGATACCTGATCCAGCAGGGAATTCATTTGGCAACGATACAGGGCAGACCTGTGGATTACAGAGTGAAAGTCGTCAAAACCGAGCGAGGCTGGGTTTTCCGTTCCATGGTAGGGCGCTTGGCTCGTCCCGGATTGTGTGTAACCAATCTGAGCAAAGGCGGGACGATGCTGCAAGGCAGAAGGGCACTTGGTTTATCCCTCCCTCATATATCCACCAGACACAAACGCCGGGAGATGCGTTCATTGACGTTGACATGCACTCAGATTATGGAAAGGCAATTTCCAGGTGTAGGTCAACTCGGTTTCGATTATGGGCTCGATCACTCCGGGAAGATATGGATTCTGGAAGTGAACACCAGACCTCAATAAAAAAAGTGAAAAAATATAAAAAAAACCAAGATTACACCGATAAACATATAGAGAAAATATTATGGAAAACGTTTGAAGTAAAAACAAAATGGGTAATTTACACGGAATAAGTCTTGAAACTATGAGTTGACGCTAAAAAAAAATTCTCTCACATTCGTTCTAATAGAAACGTTACGATCCTGTGCATAAGTTATGTCCACATTATCCACGTTGCTTAATCAACATTTTTACCATTTATCAACAACCTATGCACAGGATTTCCACAAAACCTTGTGGATAACAGAACGCTTGTTCTCTATATAAATCTCTGATATGATAGTTTTGAGGAAAAAAAAGGAAAGGTTGTGGCGGGAAATGGCTATGTTATCCGATGAGATGTTATTGGATTCCTACCATAAGGCGATTGAACTTAATCTCGAGAGAGATTTCATCGCGCTGCTATTGGCAGAAATCCATAAGCGCAAACTGGGTACCGACGTATCTGCCATTCTTCACTAGAGATCCTCATTGCAGGCAATGTTATAGGTTTCCGGACATGTCCCATTGTGCTACAGACCAGAGGGTGCTTGTATGACAATGGTGACAGTACAACATATGCATGCAACCGTTTTCGTTTTCGTCTTCCTCTATCATGGAAGTCTGTAACGAATAGGGGCTGTACGGTCCGGTGTAATCTTCCAATTTGCCGCATTCTGTCAGTCCCTGAAGGCAGTGGGGACAAGCCTGCTCCGGTACAACCAGACCGTTACACAGCGGGCATATATAAGACAAGGGTATCCCTCCTGATATTGAATGTTCAGGAGTAAGATACCCTTTTTTGTGCCTTTTATGTGATTCGCGTAAAACTATCGTTTCATATTACTGCTGTGTCCTGGGGACAACTTCGCATCTGGGTCGAAGTAAACCTTCGCGTTGTTCACAGCGGTTGGTGCTTCACCGAACCCAACAGCGATCAGCTTCAGCTTGCCTGGGTATGTTGTAATATCCCCGGCAGCAAAAATGCCTGGAATGGATGTTTCCATACGGGAGTCAACAACGATGGAGTTGCTATCAATTTCAATACCCCACTCGGCAATAGGCCCGAGCGATGATACAAATCCAAAGTTGACGATCACGGCATCGACGTCAATTTCTTGTGTTTCTTTGGTTTTGACGTGTGACAGGGTGACTTTGGTAATAGCGTCATCCCCGTGCAGCTCCGTAATCTCCGTAGGTGTAACCACGTTGACTTTGGAGTTCATCAGATTCTCCACACTGTGCTCATGTGCACGGAATTTGTCACGACGGTGGATCAGGGTTACTTGTTCTGCGATTGGCTCGAGCATAAGTGCCCAGTCTACGGCAGAGTCACCGCCACCACTGATCAGTACTTTTTTGCCGGCAAAGGCATTCAAATCACTGATGAAGTAATGCAGATTCGATTTTTCGAACTTGGCTGCACCTTCAAGTTCCAGGCGACGTGGTTCGAAGGCACCAACACCGGCAGTGATGATTACTGCTTTGGCATGATACTCGTTTACATCGGTTTTGACGATGAAATGACGCTCGTCCAGTTTTTCAACGGATACTACTTTTTCTTCAAGACGAATATTGGGGTTAAAGTGGCTCATCTGCTCAATCAGGTTGTTTACCAATTCCTGAGCCGTCACTTTGGGGAACCCTGCAACGTCATAAATGTATTTTTCAGGATATAGCGCAGCCAATTGTCCACCAAGTTGTGGCATGCTTTCAACGAGAGTAACGGATGCCTGACGCATCCCTCCGTAAAATGCGGCAAACAGACCCGCAGGGCCGCCACCAATAATAAGTAAATCGGTCATGTCATGACCGGCAGTTTGTGCAGTCAAGAATCAACAACACCTTTCTTATTTTAATAGGTAGTTAACAGAAATAATGTAGCCGGATACCTCATGTAGCCAGCGTTTGTTGCTGAACTGTCTTTCTCATTATAAACGGTGTAAACTGGGTTGCAAAGTTGGTAACGGGACTAACATGGGAACAATTGATGAAGATCAGGTGAGAATAGGATGAAATTGGAAATGAAAGGTTATGAAAGATAACAAAAAAAACCTTGATATTTACCAGAAATACAGATATTCTTGACCTGTACTATGTGTTTTTTTGTCTAAATAAAAGCCAATTTGTAAAACGAAGACAAGACCTGTAATTTGTTGATTCTTGTGTATAATTTCACAACTTTAATTGGACATGTACATACAAAATATTCAAATAAATTCGTGAAGTTAACATTTGTCGTCATATGGATAAGACCTCATCCATATTTTGTAGTAAGTACAGCTGAAGGTAATGCTACCCGAATGAAGATACAAAATGTTGTAAAAGTAGATGATGTGAGTGAAACCGGAAGGGGTTAAGACATGAGCAGCATTCCCAAAATCGTCATTCTCGGCGCGGGCTATGGCGGGATTTTAACAGCCCAGCGGCTGCAGAAGGAATTAAATTATAATGAAGCCGACGTCACATTGGTGAATCGGCATGATTATCACTATATTACAACCCACCTACATATGCCAGCAGCCGGTACGGATTCGATTGAGCATGCGAGGGTGCCGATTTCCAAGCTGATTGATGAATTCAAGATTGATTTGGTCAAGTCGTCAGTAAAGGAGATTCGTCTTCAGGATCGCAAGGTCATTTTGGAAGATGGAACGTTATCTTATGACTATCTGATTATTGGACTCGGCGGTGAACCGGAGACCTTCGGTATTCCGGGCATGCTGGATCATGCCATGACCATTCGCAGCATCAACTCGGTACGACTCATTCGTGAGCATATCGAATATCAGTTTGCCATGTACAAAAACGATAATAAACGTAACCGCATACGTTTTGTAGTTGGCGGGGCAGGTTTCAGCGGAGTTGAGTTTGTGGCGGAGCTTGCTGACCGCATTCCGCAGTTGTGCAAGGAATTCGACGTAAATCCGAAAAATGTGCATATCTACAACGTAGAGGCAGCGCCTTCAGCCCTGCCTGGCTTCGATCCGGAGCTGGTAGAGCATGCAATGAATGTGCTCAAGAAGAAGGGTGTAACCTTCAAAATCGGTGTTCCAATCAAGCAATGTTTGCCGGATGGTGTCATTGTGGGTGAAGGTGAAAAAATTGATGCTGCCACGGTGGTATGGACCGGTGGAATCCGTGGTAACGCACTGCTTGAACAGGCTGGACTTGAAGTGATGCGCGGCCGGGTGAAAGTGGACGAATATTTGCGAGCTCCTGGACATGAGCATGTCTATGTTATTGGGGACAATTCACTCGTATTTAACGGGGAAGGACGTCCATATCCACCAACAGCCCAGATTGCCATGCAGCAAGGTGTGAACTGCGCCAAAAACGTTGTCGCTGCCATTCGCAAAAAACAGCCACAGCCTTTTGTGTTTACCAGCAAGGGAACGGTTGCTTCGCTTGGTAAAGGGGAAGCCATTGCTGTGGTTGGCGGCAAAAAATATAAGGGCTGGAAAGCAGCCCAGCTGAAGAAACTGGTGGATCTCCGGTACTTGTTCATCATCGGTGGAATCCCGCTTGTGCTGAAGAAGGGGCGGTTTTTTGGATGAGACATTGCAGTGTTCAAGTTCGCGGCCTGCTTACGCGTGATGAGCTGGATCGTTATAATGCCCTGATGCAGGTAGGGGGTTATCTTGAGGAGCAGAACCAGTATGACCTGGCTTATATTGTGCAAAAGGAAGTAGACATTCTCATCCTGCCTGCAATTGAGCGGTTGAAGGAAAAGGGACGGGATCGTGACCGGGCCACGGCCGAGTTTCTGGAATCGCTCAAGGCAATGGAAGAAGAAGAGGACCGGGATTAATTCGGAGTTTGAACATTTCTGGATATAATGAATACCATAAAAAAGCACCGGTGACTTTCCCCTTGGGAGTGTCATCGGTGCTTTTGTGTTTTACTTACAGTTTCAGCATATCTTCCAGCGAACCTTCGCCCAGCAGGCTTCCCACATAGAACGAACCGAATTCGCCATAACGTGCGCTAACTTCATCAAACCGCATTTCGTAAACCAGTTTTTTGAACTGGAGTGCATCGTCTGCAAACAGGGTAACGCCCCATTCCCAATCGTCGAAACCAACGGATCCGGTAATGATCTGTTTAACTTTACCAGCATAGCTGCGACCAATCATGCCATGGCTGCGCATCATACTGCGGCGTTCGTCCATGGACAGCATGTACCAGTTGTCGGCCAATTCGCGTTTTTTGTTCATTGGGTAGAAGCAGATGTACTGGCGCTGCGGCAATACCGGCTTGAGACGTGCAACGATTTCCGGGTTTTGCATCGGATCTTCGCCTTCTTTGCCAAGATAGTTGCTCAGTTCCACGACGCTGACGTAGGAATACGATTTGGTCGTGTATTGTGCAAACATCGTTTTGTTGAACGCGTTCTCGACGGCCTTGAGGTCCTCAAGTGTTTCACGCAGGTGCATCATGACAAGGTCAGCTTTTTGGCCGACTACAGTATAGACCACAGTGCTTCCTTTGGAAGAATCTTCGACATCCTTCCATTCTTTCCAAAACTCTTGAAGCTCGTCCAGTGCTACGGCACGTTCCTCGTCATCGGCTGCTTTCCAAGCGGCCCAGTTAATCGAGCGGAAGTCATGCAGGGCATACCAGCCCTCCAGTGTTGATGCGGCTTCGTTCATTGGTTCTGTTCCTCCTGCAGTTTATATTTCCAAATCCCATGAGGGACGGTTAAGAAAAACTATATCGTTTACATTGTATCCCAACATTGAGCACAAGGGCAAATGAAGAGAACATGAATATAGGAGGATTTATCCAGAAAGTTCGTTGCTTCGCCACATTTTTTGCGGTACACTATCTACTAGCCAGAGAAGAAAATACAGTAAGTTATGCAAAATAAGCCCTGAGTTCATAAGAAGAGGTGAACGTCACCCGATGCAGTTTATACCTGTGCTGGTATTAATGGTGTTATTTTTCGTGATGATGTTTGGGATCGGTTTCATTCTGAATATGTTGATGAAGACTACCTGGTTTCCTTCTTACCTGTTCATCATTGTGATCCTGCCTGTTGTGGTGTATTCCTTGTGGGATCACACGGCTTCACTGATGACCCATCTGGGCTCGTTCCAGATTGTCGATTATCTGACCGGTGTGGCTGGGCTAGCAGGTGCAATCATCAGTGGTTGGACCATTCGCAAACTTCGACTGGGCGGGTATAAAATGTTTTAACCGGCTGAGCTTCATATCTTGCCCTGACTGCCATGGATAATTGAAACAAAGAGTCTTGCCTTTCTCGTAACCGCTTACGCGAGCAAAGGGAGGGCTTTTTGTCATATGTAATGAAAATAGACATAATTGATCCGCTGAGCTGCATACACATGTGGATAACTATTTCTAAATAGTTTCACTTGTTTTATATGGCTGGAGCTTTTATAGTATTCTAGCAACTCTGCGAAAACGTGAATGCTGTCGACCTAGGACGAAACGGAGCGAGAACAGGCCATCTTTTTACCTGTTTTTGAACATTTGAAGATCAGGCATTTATGATAGAATAGATAAACACACTTTTGGGGAGAAGGAGATCAAGCCATGCGCATGAAGAATTTGCTGCATTATACGGAACATCATCGCTACTGCGTATACAGGGAGTTTGGACTTAGTGCTCTGGACGACCGTATGCTTACCGGAGCATATCAGCCCATGGTAGGTGCTTTCGCGATTGGCTTGTATCGGCTGTTGTTTCAGCATCTTCCCGGTGAACAGGTCGGTTACTCACCCCTTGAACAGCAGCGAAAGTTGTTCATGACACTTGGACTCGAGCCAAGTGAGAAGGGCCGCAAGTATTTGGTGGAGCAGGCTTCCAAGCTGGAAGCGGTCGGATTGCTTCAGACGTCACGCCTTTACATTCCGGAGAATGATGATTACATCTATGAATATGAGCTGCAGCCACCGCTGTCACCGGCAGAATTCTTCCGTACACAGCATTTGACACTGCTGCTTCGTGACAAGATTGGCAAGTTTGCTGTTCTCTCCCTGCGTTCGGGATTTTCGGCAGTGGAGAACGGAGATGCACCTTATCCGGCAGCGAGTAAAGAAAATATCTCGGTTCCTTTTTACGATATATTCGAACTGAATACGCATGTTATAGATTACGAGCTTGAGCAGGCGCTCTCGGAAGTATCCACATCCGCACAGCGGAGTGGGACAAGTGTCGCGGCGGAAGAGCTTACGTTGAACTACGCCGACATTATTTTGCGTTTTCCGCGCGAGTCGGTGAACCGTCGTCATGTGGAAAAGCTAAGATTTGATCATGAGCAGCTGGGCATTGTGAATTATGTGGTGAACAAGTTCAATCTCAGTGTGCAGGACGTGTGCCGTTTACTGGATGAGGATGATATCTTCAGTCCGCAAGGACAGCTGATGTTGGACGATCTTCAGCATAAGGCAAGCTTGCAGTTCCGTCAGACGAAGAAACGTCAGGAGCAGCAGACTGTACAGGCAGCCAAAGTGGTCGCCCTGAGGCAGCATCTGGACGAGCCTGAGCAGCAGAGCGATTCCGGAGAACCGCCAGTGGAACATGTGGTGCAGATGGAATACTATGTGGAGGTTCCACCGCAGTTTGCCACCAAATGCGATATTCATCAATACAATATGATGCTTCGTAATGAACCATATACACGGCTTTTACAGACGTTTTTCCCAGGAGCCGTACCGGATAATCTGGTCGATATCTTTGAGAAAATTGATCTGAGCTATAAGCTGCCTGGGGAAGTCATTAATGTTCTTATCCATTACTTGATGCAGCTTCTGGTGTCAGGCGGAGAACAGCGGATTAACCGTAATTTCGTTGAAGCGATCGCTTCCAATATGCTGCTGAAGCAGGTCAATTCATATGAGAAGGCAGTCCAATATATTCGTGACCAGGCCAAGGTAAAAGGCAAGCAGGCTGCTGGTGCAGCCGGAACCCGTTCCCGTACATACGGCAAAGGAGCCAAAGCCAAACCCGAAATCCCGATTGTTCAGGATGTTGCCGCTGAAAGCGATGGAGTATCCGAGGAAGAGTTTGAAGAGATGATGCGATTCGCCCAGCAGATGCAGGCGAGCAAGCAAAAAGGAACTTCATAAAATTTCTTGTTTATAAAAGAGACCCAAGGCGAGTCCCCTAATTAAAGGAGGCTCGCCTTTTTGCAAGATTGCGCCTATGTACGAATAGCGCCATGTACATATCTCATCCTATAAAGTAAGCCCTCTCCGCCTTCTGTTGGAAGTGGAAAGGGCTGCTGCTAATTAGGGTGTAATTTTCTTACAGGGTTAATATTTCATTTGCTGAAATCGTCTATCTTAAGATGGTCGTTGCTTTATTGCCTGCATAGTCTTCGATCACGAGCTTGAGCGAGCTGCTGTTGGAAGCTGGTGTGAAGGTCATCTCACTCAGCTTGGTTCTTCCCCGGATAATGTAAGGGAATTTTTGCGTAACGTAAGTCACCCCGAATTCGCGAGGCACTTCATTTTCGTAAACATAGATCTTGTACCAGTCCTCCAGATCAGGCAGGGCAAGGGTGTATTTTCCATCATTTACCGTGACCTTTTCTTTCGCGTATGGTGTAATCTGATGATCAGCCAGTTGTCCAGTAACTGTGACTGGTTGTTGCTTGCCTATGGCAATGTTGAGCACGTAGTGTTCACCATTCGTTGGCAATCCCGTCAGAACACCCGAAGATTTCCCTTTCTTGACCTGAACGGTCTTTGTGAAAGGCTCATTCGTATATTCGGTTTGCAGGGTGAGCTCAATCGCTTCCTTGCCTTTGGTTTTCTTAGGGTATTTCCAGCTGACAGTGGCATCGCCCTGTTTGTTAAATTTCACTTGAATATCCTGAACGGCTGCATCCAAATTATAGGACAGGGTTGCAGGTTCGCTCTCACGGCCATCTGCGCCTACGGCACGAATAGACAGCTCACCAGAACGGTTTTTCAAAGATTTGATGTAATAGGTGGAATCATATATTCCGCCAACATAGGATCCATTTTCATATAAATTGTATTGCTTAACTTTCGAATAGTCTTCCATATCCCATTCCACAACGAGTTCATCTGTATTGGTCAGAGACTTGGCGATGTGGAAACTTGTAGGAGCATCTGGTTTGGCCGCAGATCCATCGAAGATACGGATTTCACCGATATTCATCTGATAATCTTCAATCGTTTTCCCATTTGGGTCAAATACCAGTCCGAAAGCCGCAATGTTTTGGCCCGCATAGGCACTCAAATCCAGGGAAGCTGTTGTCCAGCCTTTCGTTTGTTTGCCTGAATTCGGAATATTGACTTTGACCACATGGGATGGATCATCTTCCAGAATTAAACCGACTTGCAGGGTGGACGTATCGCTCTTCGATGGTTTGTTATAAGTGAGTTCCAATGTAGACTTCGCATTAACGGACAGATCTGTTTTGTACAGACGCAGGAAGTTCTCCGCGTTTAGGTCACCGTTAACGACAAGAGAACTGCCACCATTGAAGGCCCCAATGGAATCGTACTGGTAACGGGCACCTTTTTCATAGGTTGGGCCATAGTCAAAATCAACACTCAGCTTATCCCCTTCACTTTCCATCCACCACTGCCAGGTGACAGGGATGTCCTGGATGTTGATGTTGGACCATTCGGTATCATTGGATACTTTCCCGTTTTCATAATATTGCAGACCATGTCCGGTATTGAAGTTCGTAGCAAAGTTTGAACCATTAACGACGGAACGTTCCGTAAGGTAGGCGGCTATGCCGTCCCAATTGGCGCCAGAAGCGTAGACGTCCGACAGATCAACCGACGCATTGCGGCGGGCTTCGGTAGGGTCCTGATTCGGTCCAGACCACCAGGCACGATCGCGCACAAAGGTCATCCACTGATATTCGTCTTCAGCTCTGTGATTGGTGCTTCCATCGCCCATCTCTTCATCAAGGGCATTGTGGGTAAAATCTGCACCGAGCGTTGCTATGCTGTTCATCGGCTGACCGTTCTCATCCAGATTGTTGCGCAGGTCATAGAGCTGTTTCCACCGTCCAAATCGGTCATGGCCGCCTTCAACGCCGGCAAAGACCGTTTCCAGCGGATCCAGTCCAAGGCTGATCGCATGATCACGTGAATCCTGCAGCATCTCATGGTTCCAGACATAGTTCAGAAAAATGGAATCCGAAACCCTGCCGAGAGCGGTGTCCTGTACGAATGGGCTGTTGAGTTCGTTAAACTCATTCTGATATTGGATCTGTCCTGTCGTATTAATCGTAGAGTCATACCACTGAACATACAGGCCTTGATCCCTTAAATATTGCATGAATTTTTTGTAGGATGGAATGTCTTCAGGGGCAACGCCCCTCGCTACCTCTTCCTGATTGAAGAAGTATCCATCATAATTGTAGTACTTGGCCATCTCGGCCAATTTGACAGCGACCGGGAAATTTCCGTCTTCATCCTGTACGAGCATCTGCTTGTACGTTTGGGGACCACGGTCATTATCGGAGAAGAAAATGTTGGCAATGGAACGAACGCCGTTTTTATGCGCGGCATTGGTGTAAGCCGGGTTCGGAATGTTCAGAATACCGAACTCGAAATATCGCTCTGTCCACTCCTTATTCGGGTCATACAGCTCTTCCGGCACTCCGGCAGAAGCCATGCCATGCCAATAGCTGTAATAGTCTGTATATTGCCAATAATTGAACAGATACTGGCTAAATTCGTTCGTATAAGGGGTACTGTCGAAGAACGCATTGCCGTAATCACCACTCATCGTAAAGAGCTGGGTATCCGGGCTAAGTTCGGGGTAGGCCTGCGTGGCGGCAAAGGCATCATTACGCGGCTGCAGTGGTACATGTGCACGAAGCTGCTCTCCATAGATGTCACTCTCGGGTGTCCAATTCAGAATCTGTGCAGAGGTGTAGCCATGCTGATAGGGCTGATTGGCGCCTTTGGCACTTTCACCTGAGTAGGGAAGTGTATCCCCCGCATAGACAGATGAGGCGACCAACTGACCGACCAGAGCTGTTGTAATGGCCAGTGCAGTTACCTTGGGAATGATGCCTTTCGGTTTGAGTTTGCGTGTCATGCTGTTCCTCCTTCAAGTGGACTGAATGTAAGGTATTCGTTTACACAAATATAAACTTATGGTTAACGATAGAGCATGAAAGCATTTTCAAATAGGGCGAAATTAAAGAAAGGCAGGTAGAAACTAAAGAAAAGTTCGAGGTGGGAAGTTAATGTCAGAAGGCAAATGATATAATTCAGACAGGACAACCGCATCGGGGGGAACATGCGATTTGAAAATTGTTAGCGTTTACAATAATTTCTTCAAAAATAATATGTTTATGAAAATGCTGTTTATTTTCTCGATGATTTCGATTGTGACGATTATTACGCTGTCGTATATCATTTTTCTATCGGTGTCCGACTCTACGATCCGTCGTGAGCTGGCTATCCAAAAGGCTGCGATGGAAAGTGTGGACCGATATATTCATCAGCAGTATGAGTCTGTACAAAATATGGTGAGAGACATGCATCAGAACGAGGCGTTGTCAGCCAATATCTCCTATCTGATGAGCCACACCTATGCAGATTATGTCCAGCATCTCACCAATGGATATTACGCCAATCAGGATGACTATTCCGCAGATGTACTGAAACATTTCCAGAATATCATGGACCGAAATGCGGATATCCATCAGTTGATGTTATATAGTGCAGAGCGCCAGGACATGTCCATGTTCAGCCCCAATAAGCAATTCAAGAAGCTGGATACCAATGCAGCCCATTCGTATATTCCTGACGTGATGGCCATGGAAACGCCTAATATCAGTGCACCCAACTACTGGATTCGCAAAGAGATCAATGAATGGAGCCCGGACCTGTATGCGATTCGTGTTCCCATCAACAATACGCAGACGCTGCGGAATCTGGGGCAGTTCCTCGTTTTTTTTGACTCTGCAGGTATTGGAAATGCACTTGATAGTTATGAGAGCAACTTTAAGGGAGAAATCGTGGTACTGTCGGCCAAAGGTAACGTGTTATTTGACTCCAGCAGCAACTATTACGGCAAGAAGTATCCTTATGTTGAAGTTGCGGATTCGCTGTTTGATCAGACCGACATGGATTCGATGAAAAAGGAAAAAAACATGTATGTAAACAAGTTTGTCTCGGCAGATCAGGGCTATGTGATTGTGGCTACGGTTCCTGTGGAAGAGATGGCTGAGGCCTATGCAGGTATTCGGAATACCATTATTTCAATTAGCATCGTAAGTACCCTGTTTGCTGTGCTCGTTCCGGCGTTTTTTATCATTAACTTTGCGAAACGTACCCGGAGAATTATCCGATTTACGCAGAAGGTGAAGTATGGCAATCTCAGTGCGCGTATCGACGACCCCCGTGATGATGAGCTTGGACAGATCTCGCACAGCTTTAACGATATGCTGGATGAACTGAATTTGTATATTGAGCGGGTGTACAAGGCCGAGATCAAACAAAAGGAGACGGAGCTGGTTGCTCTGCAGGCCAGAATTAATCCCCATTTTCTCTATAACACGCTTGAAGTGATTCGTATGAGAGCCATTTCCCAAGGGGCAAGGGATGTGGGTGAGATGATATACAGCTTATCCGTGCTCTTCAAGAGCCTTGTTCAGCAGAAGAAAAACTACACATTGAAGGATGAGATGGAGGCTTGCCGTCTATATCTGGAACTCTTTCGAATCCGTTATAAGGATATCTTCACCTATACGATTCAATTGGATCCTGTGCATAATCAACATCCTGTGGTCAAGCTGTCCCTGCAGCCGATCATTGAAAACTATGTCGTGCACGGAATTCAGACGGAACGCTCGGATAACTGGTTGTCTATTGTGGTGGAAGAGCTTGGTGATGTGCTGCAGGTGGAGGTCAGAGATAATGGCAAAGGCATTGATCCTGCCAGATTGGCTGAAATTCGTGAAGAACTCGATCGTCCGGAGGAATCAGGACAAATGTTTGGGCTACGCAGTGTGCACAGTCGTCTGCGCTACCTGTATGGACCGGAGTTTGGAATAACGATAGAGAGTACGCTTGGAGAAGGAACGCTGATCAGGGTGCGTTATCCTCATACGGAAGGGACAGGTGTTTAGCATGTATAAGGTATTTATTGTGGACGATGAGCCATTCATCATTGAAGGATTATACGAAATTGTGGATTGGTCTTCATTTGGAATGGAAATTGTAAACCATGCCGGCAATGGCCAGGCGGCGCTCCAAGCGCTGTCTGCCCAACCTGTCGACATTCTGATCACGGATATTTCGATGCCCATTATGAATGGACTGGATCTGATTCGGGAAGCAAGGCGTGTCCAGCCTGACCTTAAAGTGATTATTCTCAGCGGATTCAATGAGTTCGAATACTTGAAGGAAGCAATGCAGCTGGGGATCGAAAATTATCTGCTCAAGCCGATCAATGTGGAGGAGCTGGAATCAACGCTGCGAAACACGGCCTCCAAGCTGGAACAAGTGCCAGCAAAAACAAGTTATGATGCCTATGGCATTCAAATTTTGAAGGACAACATTCTTCATCGATGGTTGACGGGACAGATCGCAACGGCGGAATTTGAAGAGCGTTCTCTGTTCATGAATCTTACACTTGATGGTCCATGCTATGGCATTGCCATTCTCCGTACGAAGGGTGAAGAGCCGGGCATATTTGATCAAGTTCAGCGTTTACTTGCAGACAAGCCTTATGTGAGTACTTTTCATGATCTGGATGGCGATATTGTCATGATCGCGAGTGTGGACGAGCAGCAAGTCGATAGACAGATGTTTATGGATTGCGTCACCTGTTTATCCAGGCAGATCTCAGAAGCGCACCCGTCAGTTTATATTGGTATGGGGAGCATGGCGAAGGGCATTCATCAGGCACCCGTGAGTTACAAAGAAGCCAAGCGCGCTCTGCAGTATGTGATGATCTACCCGGATCTTAAAGTGATTGATCATGCGATTCTTGAAACGGGAAGCAGTGCTGGCAGTCGTTTCTCCTTCGACTGGAAGGAATATGCCAAGCTGATGTTATCCCGCAATACCGAACAGCTTTCAGAACGAATTCAAACGGATTTTGAACAGTATCGCGACGGGATGACTCCTGTGGAACTGCAGCATACGGCACTCGAATTGGTTATTCGTTTCAAAATGGAGCTGGAGAGCATTAAGCATACGGATGAGTCTGTCATTTACCAAAAGGGGTTAAGACGGGTGCTGGACAGCAGTACCTTTGCCGAACTGGTGCAGGCCCTTCAGCAAGTGGGGAGCGAGACGATCGAATCTCTGCTGCAGGATCTGAAAAACCCGATTGTGAGCCAGGTGCTTCAGCATATCGAGAAGCATTACGCAGAAGAGCTTTCCCTCAAGCTGCTAGGGGCTCATTATCATCTGCATCCTGTGTATCTTGGACAGCTGTTTCATAAGGAGACAGGAGAGACCTTTGCCGAGTACATCAATAAATACCGGATCGAGCGTGCCAAGGAACAGCTGCGCAGCTCCAATCTGAAGGTGCATGAGATCGCTAGAAACGTTGGATATTGGGAGACAGGATATTTTTATAAGCAATTCCGCAAATATGTAGGCATTTCACCGACCGATTTCAAGGTTTTTAATTAATTCGGTGACGGGAAGAATCGATCTGCGGACTCAACGTATAAGAGACATTTCGGGAACAACAGTGGCATGCGAAGAGTTCAATGCCAGATGTTACCCGGCATGTCTCTTTCATGTAAGCGATTTATTAAATTAGGGACAAAAACAAGAGTCAGGAAGAATATCTCTTTAATTTGTACCCCGAAAACTTAAGTTTATCTTCTTTTTGAAAATGCTTTCATTCGATAAGGTTATAGCAGTTAGTTCGTTAGTGCTTATGGGAAAACGAAAAGGGAGGATCTAAACAATGCTTAAAAAAAGAAAAAGTTTTTCTCTCGTCCTGGCATTATTAATGGCCGTTACACTTGTACTGAGTGCCTGCGGTGGAAGCGAGAGTGCTTCGGAATCCGGCGGGGCTGGAGATGATTCAGTCGAGCTGATCTGGTACACCATCGGTACCCCGCAAAAAGATGTGAACAAGGTCATGGAAGAAGTCAGCAAGTATACCAAGGAAAAAATCAATGCTACCGTAACCATGAAAATGGTCGATTGGGGTGACTATCCTCAAAAGATGCAGGTGAATGTGGCTTCCGGTGAGCCTATGGACATTCTGTTCACCTCTTCGGGCGGATTCGACTATGTTCAGAATGCCAGAAAAGGCGCGTTCTTGGAATTGGATGAACTGCTCCCCAAATATGGCAAGGATCTGATGGACACGATTGACCCGGCATTCCTCAGCGGTTCCAAAGTGGATGGTCATAACTACGGTATTCCAGCCAACAAAGAACTGCCGCAGCAAGAAGTATGGCGTTTCAACAAAACACTGCTCGATAAGTACAACCTGGACATCTCCAATATCCGCACCTTGGACAGTCTCGAACCTTTGCTCAAAACAATCAAGGAAAATGAGCCAAGTGTGACGCCGTTTGCGATGGATAAAAACTATGTCCCTTACGTTCCTTATGACTATGTCATTCAAAATTTGCCTATGGCAATCAAACTAGACACAACGGATTACAAGCTCGTGAACATCCTGGAGACTCCTGAAATGAAGGAAGCGCTCACAACGATGAACAAATATTACAAAGCTGGCTATGTATCTGCAGAGGCAGCAACAACAGGATCAACCAACGACCTGACGACATCGGGTAACTGGTTCCTGGATCGTGCACAGACTCAACCGCTGGCTGACAATCAATGGTCTGCAAGTTATGGATATCCTGTCGTTTCCACTCCGGCAAGTGATGCAATCATCACAAACACTTCTGTACAAGGATCCATCATGGCGATCTCCGCCAACTCCGAGTACCCGGAAAAAGCAATGGAATTCCTGAACCTGCTCAATACGGATCCAGTGCTGCGCAACATGGTGGACTCCGGTATCGAGGGCACGCACTACAAAAAAGTGGACGATACACATATGGAAAACCTGGCTGAATCGAAGAACTATGACATGCCTTCGTATTCCCTTGGTAACAACATGCTGCTCTATCTGAACAACAACGATCCGGATAACAAATGGGATGAGTTCAAGAAATTTAATGCTGAAGGTGTGAACTCCCCAATCCTCAGCTTCAACTTTGATGCAAGCAACGTTTCTGCTGAATTGACAGCTGTACAAAACGTGAAAGAACAATACTGGGCCGCATTGATGACTGGTACGCTGGACCCGGCGACCAACTTGGATCAGGTCATTGAGAAGTTCAATCAAGCCGGTCTTGAGAAGGTAATGGCTGAAGCCCAAAGCCAGCTTGATGCCTGGAGAGCGGAAAATAAGTAAGGTTACATTCGTAGAATCGGGCGGCTGCATGTAGCGTCCGATTCTTTTTTTCATTCAAGCTTGAAGGAGGATATCCCAATGACTGCATTTTTGAAAAATCTGATAAGAAACCGAGTCATGCTGTTCATGGTGCTGCCTGGCGCCATCTGGTTCTTCTTCTTCTCTTATCTGCCCCTGGTGGGTACTGTAGCGGCATTCAAGGAATATCGCTTTAGCCGTGAGGGGTTCTGGGCCAGTCTTGCGAAGAGCGAATGGGTGGGCTGGGACAACTTCAAATTCCTGTTCAGCACCAATGACGCACTGCTGATTACCCGAAATACACTTCTGTATAACATCGCCATCATATTCTTGGGGTTAGTGTTCGCCGTAGGTTTGGCCATTCTGCTCTCGGAACTTATTAATAAACGGCTTGCCAAAATATATCAAACAGGGATGTTCCTCCCGTATTTCCTCTCCTGGGTCATTGTAGGTTACTTTGTGTTCAGTTTCCTCAGCATGGACCGGGGAATGTTGAATCAGATCATCGGCTGGTTCGGGATGGAACCCATCCAGTGGTATTCGGAAGCCAAGTATTGGCCGTACATTCTGATTTTCGTCGCACTTTGGAAAACGATCGGCTACAACAGTATCGTCTATCTGGCATCTATACTGGGCATTGACCGTTCGCTCTATGAAGCCGCAATGATTGACGGTGCGAGCAAATGGCAGCAGATTCGCAACATTACGATCCCATTGCTATCCCCAATCATCACGATTATGACACTCCTTGCTGTAGGCCGGATCTTCTACGCTGACTTCGGTCTCTTCTATCAAGTGCCAAGGGATTCGGGTACGCTCTATTCCGTTACGAATGTCATTGACACGTATGTATATCGCGGTTTGAAAACGAGCGGTGAGATTGGCATGAGTACCGCTGCCGGATTGTATCAATCGGTTGTGGGCTTTGTACTGGTTATCATCTCCAACTATGTGGTACGCAAGATCGATAAAGATAGCAGCTTATTCTAGGACAAGGGAAAGGAGTGAACCACTGTGGCTCAACTCGTAAAAAAACGCGATTTCCATCATGTATCCAGCGGCTGGAACGTCATCATGAATATCATGGCCGGACTATTCGCTCTGATCTGTGTGTTTCCTTTTATATTTGTCGTCATCATCTCGTTTACGGATGAAAAGGCATTGGCCCGTGACGGATACCGCCTGATTCCGGCGGAATGGAGTCTCGCGGCATATCAATTTGTCTGGCAGAGCGGTGATACACTGCTGCGTGCGTATGGGGTTACCATTCTGGTCACGGTACTCGGAACAATCATCAGTTTGATCCTCATGTCCCTGTATGCCTATGCCATTTCCCGCAAGAGCTTCAGATATCGGAGATTTTTCTCCGTGTTTGCCATTTTGACCATGCTGTTCAACGGAGGGATGATCCCGACCTATATGGTCGTATCCCAACTGCTTGGATTGAAAGATACCGTATGGGCACTGATCCTGCCGCTGGCGATGAATGCCTTCTATATTATGATTCTGCGTACGTTCTACTCCACCAGTGTACCGGATGCGGTTATTGAATCCGCAAGAATTGATGGCGCCGGGGAGTTTTATACTTTTATGAAAATCGTTATTCCATTGTCCCTGCCGGGGCTGGCAACGATTGGATTGTTCAGTACACTGGGTTACTGGAACGACTGGTTCAACGCACTCTTATACATCGATAATCCCAACCTGGTACCGCTGCAATCCATGCTCATGCGGATCGAGTCCAGCATCCAGTTTATTCAGCAGAACTCCGCCAACAGCTCCATGAGTCTGGCAGCCATGCAGTCCATTCCGCAGGATACTTCCCGGATGGCAATGGTCGTGCTTGCAACGCTGCCGATTATATTTGCTTACCCGTTCTTCCAGCGCTATTTCGTACAAGGTCTGACGGTTGGAGCGGTGAAGGAGTAACCGGATCACTCTATAGGATTGGAGAGTTTCAGGATGATGACATACAAGGACAAAAGCAAGCCCGTCGAAGAACGGGTGCAGCACCTGCTTGGCCTGATGACGACGGAAGAGAAGGTAGGCCAGCTCATTCAGCCTTTTGGCTGGCAGACCTATACGAATGATAAGGGAAACATCACGTTGAATGATTCCTTCATAGAGCAAGTGGAAAACGGCGGCGTCGGCTCTCTCTATGGTGCCCTTCGGGCCGATCCCTGGACTGGCGTTACACTAGAAAATGGCCTATCCGCGAGAGAAGGGGCAGAAGCCGTCAACCTGATACAGCGCCATGCGGTGGAGCATTCCCGACTGGGAATTCCGATCCTGATCGGGGAGGAGTGCTCTCACGGCCATATGGCCATTGACGGAACGGTATATCCTGTACCGCTGCTGCTCGGCAGCACCTGGAATGTGGATCTATACCGGGAGATGTGCCAGGCCGTCGCGCGCGAGACGCGTGCCCAAGGTGGAGCGGTTACGTATTCTCCGGTACTGGATGTTGTGCGTGACCCACGCTGGGGACGTACCGAGGAATGTTTCGGCGAAGATCCATATCTCATTGGAGAACTGGCGGTGGCATCGGTCGAGGGCCTTCAAGGGGAAAGTCTTGACCGGGATGATGCGGTTGCTGCAACGCTGAAGCATTTTGTCGGTTACGGCAGTTCGGAAGGCGGTCGCAATGCAGGACCTGTACACATGGGCTGGCGTGAATTGCTGGAGGTAGATCTGTATCCATTCCGAAAGGCGGTTGAAGCTGGGGCAGCATCCATTATGCCTGCGTATAACGAAATTGATGGCACGCCTTGTACGGTAAATACGGAATTGCTGGATCGTGTTTTACGTGGAGACTGGGGCTTTGGGGGTCTGGTCATTACGGACTGCGGCGCAATCAACATGCTGGCAGGCGGGCATGATGTTGCAGCGGATGGGCTCGATGCATCTGTCCAGGCCATTAAGGCAGGCATCGATATGGAGATGTCCGGTGAGATGTTTGGACAGTATCTGGTGCAGGCTGTTTCGGAAGGCAAGCTTGATGTGCAGGTTTTGGAACAGGCTGTCAGCCGCGTACTGGCATTGAAATTCAAACTGGGCTTGTTTGAGCAGCCTTATGTGGATGCTGACCGGGCCGCACAAGTAATTGGCAGTGAGCAGCATATCCAGCTGGCACGTCAATTGGCAGCAGAAGGAGTGGTTTTGCTCAAAAATGAGCAATCGGCTCTCCCGCTATCTACAACAGGAGCTGGACAAATTGCTGTCATTGGCCCGAATGCAGATCATGCCTACAATCAGCTCGGTGATTACACGTCACCGCAACCCAAATCCAAAGTGGCAACGGTACTTGATGGTATTCGCAGCAAGCTTGCGGGGAACGAAGGTGTACGTGAGGTGCTTTATGCGCCAGGTTGCCGAATCAAAGGTGATTCCAGAGAAGGGTTCGAGCATGCCATTGAGATCGCCGACAAGGCCGATACCGTCATTATGGTGGTTGGAGGCTCAAGTGCCCGCGATTTTGGCGAAGGGACGATCGATTTGAAGACAGGGGCATCCAATGTATCGGATCATTCATGGAACGACATGGAGTGCGGCGAAGGCATCGACCGTATGACGTTAGGGCTTGCGGGAGTACAGCTGGAACTCATTCAGGAGATTCACAAGCTCGGCAAAAAGCTCATCGTTGTTTACATCAATGGCCGCCCCATCACCGAACCCTGGGTGGACGAACATGCAGATGCCATTCTGGAGGCATGGTATCCGGGTCAAGAAGGCGGGCATGCCATTGCAGACATTCTATTTGGCGATGTGAATCCATCGGGCAAATTGACGATTTCCATTCCGAAGCATGTCGGTCAGTTACCTATCTATTACAACGGTAAACGTTCCCGTGGCAAGCGTTACCTCGAAGAAGATCTGGAGCCTCGTTATTCGTTCGGATATGGACTTAGCTATACCACTTTTGAATACAGCGAGCCGAAAGTCAGCAGGGCATCCATGACAGCTGGCGAATCCATTACGGTATCGGTGGATGTGACCAATACAGGCCAGCGTAGTGGCTCAGAAGTGGTACAGATGTACATCACCGATGTGGTCAGCCAGATGACTCGCCCGGCCAAAGAGCTGAAAGGATTCACAAAAGTGAATCTGGCACCTGGTGAAACGCAAACGATTGAATTCCGTGTTGGTGCGGAGCAGCTGCAATATATCGGACGGCATTTGAAACCCGTGGTTGAACCGGGACTATTCCGTATTCATATCGGCAGTAGCGTGAACGACACGCAAATGGCCGAGCTTACGGTAAGGGAGGCTTAAAACATGGAACGTATTAGACGATTTATTCGTGAACTGTCTGAACATCAGTGGCTGGAGCAGGTGGATTTACGCAGCTGGAACATCACCCGTGCCTATTATGATGTGCCGGGAAAATATGAGAATCAAGGGCCTTATCCGGAGGGAGAAGGCCTGGATCGTTTTCCAAGCACACAGGGGACCACCTACTTTTTTCGAACCCGTTTAGAAGTCCCCGCTTCCTGGCAGCATGCCCCATTCGGACTGTTGTTTCAATCGGGAGGAGAAGGATTGCTGCGGGTGAATGGTCGTTCCTATCAGGGTCTGGATCGCAATCATACGTACGTTACGCTGGACTCATCCAATATTGGAATCCATCCTGAACTTGAGATCGAGTTGTTCGATCCGGTACCTGAGCCTGTCGATCCGTTGAACCAGCAGGCCGTTATTCAGCCGCCAATCACATCGATCACGAGTCTGCTGGTGAGACCGAACGAGGCGGTTCGCAGCCTGATGTATACGGTCATTATTGTACGCGATTCGGCCGTACTGCTGCCGGAAAGCGACTTCCGGCGTGTACGTCTGCTTGAAGCCATCTATCGTGCGATGGATCAATTTGTCGGCATGACAGATGAAGAGATCAAGCAGGGGAAGGGCATTCGCCAGATTGAAGAGAGTTTAGCGAATCATGTGCGGGAGATTGGTGGTAACGCTGAAGGTCTTGAACATATGGTGGGACAGTCCCATATCGACATTGCCTGGCTGTGGCCTGTACGGGAGACAGTACGGAAGACTAGTCGTACATTCTCAACCGTGGATGCACTAATGAATGAATATCCCGATTATGTGTACTCCCAGAGCCAACCTTTGTTGTACGCCTTTCTGAAGGAACATGATCCCGAATTGTATGCACGGGTGAAGCAGCGCATTGTAGAAGGACGCTGGGAACTGGTTGGCGGTATGTGGGTTGAGCCGGATTTGAACATTCCGAGCGGCGAGTCGCTGATACGCCAAATGTTATATGGCCAGCGTTTTTACATGGAGGAGTTTGGCAAGACATCTCAGATTGAATGGCTGCCCGATACATTCGGGTACTGTGCCTCCCTGCCTCAGATTTTGAAGCATGGCAATGTGGACTATTTTATGACGACGAAGCTGGGATGGAACGATACCAATGTATTCCCGTACGATCTCTTTCACTGGGTTGGCATTGACGGTACACCGATCCTGTCTTATCTCAACCATGGTGTCAATGAACATACTTTACCGAAGGATATCCATGATCATTGGCAGTCCTACCGTGAGAAGGCAGCACATCCCGAGCACATGCTTCTATATGGGCATGGTGATGGTGGCGGCGGAGTAACCCGTGAAATGCTGGAGTACGTGGATCGCGCAGACTTGATGGTAGGGCAGCCTGCCAGTCGCTACAGTACAGCGGCAGCCTTTTTTGCAGGTATTGAAGCAGGGAAGCCTACACTTCCGGAATGGCACGGTGATCTGTACCTGGAACTTCATCGAGGTACGTACACGACACATGCACGCAACAAGCGGAACAATCGCAAAGCAGAGGTCCTGTATCGTGAAGCCGAGCTGTGG
This sequence comes from Paenibacillus sp. FSL K6-2862, assembly GCF_038005125.1. NCBI lineage: Bacteria > Bacillati > Bacillota > Bacilli > Caryophanales > Paenibacillaceae > Paenibacillus > Paenibacillus sp. FSL K6-2862. The sequence continues at coordinate 5,487,450 of NZ_JBBOSN010000001.1, read as the reverse complement.
AACACACTTGCTCTGCCGGACATGGAGGCGCAGACGGAAGCTGAAGTCCGTTCGGCGCTGCATGAGGGCTGGAAGCTGATTTTGCTGAATCAATTCCATGATATTATTCCAGGCTCAGCGATTACGGAGTCATACGTGACTTCGGATGAGGAATATGTACGAGTTTTTGAGTTAGGTAGGGCAGGGTTGAATCAAGGTGCTGCGGCATTGACGGCAGGTATTGACACAAAGGGTCCAGAAGGTTCAGCGGCCTATGTGGTGTTCAACAGCCTTGGCTGGAAGCGTAATGCAGTCATTCAGCTCCCTGTGCACGATGGCTTGGATCGTTATGTGGTAGATGTGGAAGGCCAGCACCTGCGAATGGATTGGGAGGATAACGCGATCTCGATTCTTGTGGATGACATTCCGGCGTTCGGGTATAAGACGATTTGGCTGGTACCTGAAAACACGAGGGAAACGAATGTACGAGAAGTGACCAGCCATGCCGGTCAACCGGTTTTTAAGGATACATGGGATACCGCGTTTTATCATGTGGAGTTTAACAACCGAGGCGAGATTACACGTCTGTGGGATAAGGCAGCAGAGCGGGAAATGCTGAAGCCGGGTGAACGGGGCAATCAATTGCACTTTTTCCACGACCGTCCAACGCTCTGGGATGCATGGGATATTGACAGCCGTTATGAAGAACAGGTTGCTGGAGAAGCCGAGCTATTGGAGAAAAAGCTGGTGCTGGCTGGTACGACGAAGGACGTCCTGCGCTTCCGGTGGAAACTCCATCAATCGGAGATTACACAAGATATTGTCTTTTACCATGATTCAAGGCGGATCGACTTCCAAACACAAGTGAGCTGGAACGAAAACCACAAACTCTTAAAAGTCGGTTTTCCAATCGATGTCGTGACCTCCAAGGCGACGTATGAGATTCCGTTTGGCGCATTGGAGCGGCCAACGCACCGTAACACCAGCTGGGAAAAAGCCCAATATGAAGTTTGTGGCCACCGTTTCGCAGATGTATCCGAATATGGATACGGCGTGAGTTTGCTTAATGACTGCAAATACGGATACGACGTACAGGGAAGCACCATTCGTTTATCTCTGCTTCGTGCACCGAAATGGCCGGACCGAACGGCAGATCTGGGAGAACATGAATTCACGTATGCCCTGTATCCGCACGAAGGGGATTGGCGTAATGCGCATACGGTACGTCATGCTGCAGAGCTGAATCACGAGGTGACGATACAACAGGTACAGCAGAGCACAGGGGCTGAAGTAGATTCAATTGTAACTGCCTTGCCTGCGCGCCCCGCAACCGGAGCATGGATTGATTGGGATAGCGAGCATGTCATCTTGGATACGGTCAAAATGGCAGAGGATGGACACGGCACGGTACTTCGTTTCTATGAATCTTCAGGCAAACGTGAACGTGTAACCTTGCAATGGCCACATGCTTTTGAGCAGGCCTATCTCTCCAATGCGTTGGAAGAACCGGGTGAGCCTTTGGATATGACGAATGGTCAGATTACATTGACCTTCGCCCCTTACGAAATTAAAACCGTGCTGCTGCGGTAAACCTTTTTGAAATATCTTTGAGCTACGCAAGATGAACTTAAACATTTACACGATAACGAAGAGTGCAGAAAGTATACGAAGAAGCGAAGCGGTCGCCTAAAAGCTTTCTGAAGGAAAGCTACATCGGAAGCATACGCTATCCCCGGATTTACCCTTTGAAGGAGGGAATCAAAAAATCTGGGGATAACAGCGATCGGAAGGTTGTTCTGTCATCGTAGTGGCTCGTGTGAATGTTCTTAGCTGATCTTATCTAGCTACACCATTCAATACGTATAAGGAGTTGCACTCATCCATGGAACAATTCAGATTACCCAAAATACCAATGCCGCCCGTTGCTGTGCCGCAATCCATTCAGGCAGTGCTCGAAGAGGCGGAACAGAAGCTGGCTCATCGACCGAAGCTGCTTCAATTATTCAAAAATTGTTTTCCCAATACAATTGAAACGACAACGAAACTGATGGACGATGGTACGACCTTTGTTATCACCGGAGACATTCCAGCCTCGTGGCTGCGTGATTCCGTGGAGCAGGTGGTGCACTACATTCCGTTTGCGAAGGAAGATGAGGACCTGCAGCGGATCATTGGCGGCCTGATCAAGCGCCACATCCAGTATGTTCATATTGATCCGTATGCTAATGCCTTCAATGAGACGGCCAATGACTGGCACTGGAACACAACGGACGAGACCGATATGTCGCCTTGGGTATGGGAACGCAAATTCGAGATTGATTCGCTGTGCTTTGTTGTGCGGTTAGCCTATCTATATTGGAAGGAAACGGAGCTGACCGACATTTTCGATTCCAGCTTCAAGGCAGCCATGCGCAAAATCGTGGACCTGTTCAAGGTGGAACAGCATCACATGGAGCAATCTCCATATCGCTTTACACGCAATAACGGCATTCCTACAGATTCTTTGCGTAATCATGGGAAGGGCATGCCGGTCAATTATACAGGCATGATCTGGTCTGGCTTCCGTTCCAGCGACGATGCGTGCGATTTTCACTACAATATTCCGGGCAACATGTTTGCAGTCGTAGCTTTGCGCCAGATGCAGGAGTTTGCCGAGTGGGTGTTCCGGGATATGGCGCTGCTGCAGGAGCTTAAGGATCTGGAGCAGGACGTGGATCACGGCATTCAGCTGTACGGCATTTATCGTCATCCGGAATTTGGTCCCATCTACGCGTACGAGACGGATGGCTACGGCAATTACTGTCTCATGGATGATGCCGGTACACCGGGACTGATGTCCATTCCGTATCTCGGTTACGTCACAGCGGATGATCCGATCTATCAAAATACCCGCCGATTCGCCCTGAGCAAAGAGAATCCGTTCTATTATGAGGGCAAGGTTGCCAAAGGGATCGGCAGCCCGCACACACCACCAGATTACATCTGGCATATGGGTCTATCCATGCAGGGACTGACGGCACAATCTGCCGAGGAGAAACTGGAGATCATTCGTATGCTGGAAGCGACAGATGCGGATACAGGTTATATGCATGAAGGTTTCCATGCCGATGATCCAACCATTTTTACGAGAAAATGGTTCGCATGGTCCAACAGCCTGTTCTCCCAGTTGGTCTATAAATCCATGAAGGATGGGCTGTTATGAGTACACATCTGAAGGACAACAAGCTGATTATCTTCGCTGATCCTGATTTTCCGGCAGAAGGCCAGCGGCCATCCCGTGAAGCTCTGGATACTTGGCAAGGGTCTAATGAAGTCATCGTTGTTAGTGCACGAGAACTGGCTGATGTGTTGAAAGCAGCGGCAGGCGAGGGTTGTCTGGTAAACCTGCATGCACCCTACTTTCCCAAATCGGCCTGGACGGAAATTGCAGCCTATCTGCATCAGGGAGGAAGCCTGATCAGTGTGGGTGGAGCACCGTTTAAGCGCCCTGTGCGGGATCAGGATGGAGCTTGGGTTGTGGAGTCAGAGCAGACGGCGTATCATCAGGAGCTTTATATTCACGAGGCACTGAACGTATCTTCAGCGAATATCCAAACGTACACTTCCTTTGAACAAATTTCACTGCTTGCTGGCAAAGAGGGCTTGTTTGAGATTGCAGATACGTGGAATCTGGTCCCGCATACCACCAAGTCTAGTGATCTGCCTCACCAGATGGGTTCGGCAGGACCGATGAGCACGCAGATCTATCCGTTACTTTTCGGAGTGAGTAAGGATGAACGCAGCATTGCCGCTCCGGTTGTCCTGTGGGAGAACTCCCGCAGTACATTTGCTGGTTCACGCTGGATGTTTGTGCATCTGCCGCTGACTGCTTCATTCTGGGAGCAGGACGGTGCTAAGGAGATTGTGAAGTGGGCACAATTCTGTGCCAAAGGGGTAACTGAATTGTCGCTCAAGCCTAACTACGCCACGTATGAACCAGGTGAACGGGCTGCACTTACCCTTCAGGGACAGATTTTACAGCGCGCGGGTGACCGACGTACAGCTTCCGAGTTGTGGACGTTTGATCTGACCGTTGAACGAGAGGATCGGACAAGCGGCACAGCTGAGAAGGTATGGAGCCATAAGCTGCAGATGGAACTTACCGGAGAGCAGCAGTTTGTGCGCCTCCCTCTTCCGTTTTTAATAGAGAGCGGGCTGTACCGAGTCGTATGTCGTGCGCAAGGACCTGACGGTGAAGTTCGAAATCTGCGCCAAGGATTCTGGGGCCAGGATGACGCATTGCTTGCAGAAGGTGAAGTTATCACTCGCAGCAGAGACTACTTTGTAAAAGAAGGACGACCTCTCCCTGTTGTGGGTATGACGTACATGACCTCCGACGTAGCCCGGAAATTTCTGTTCCTACCGAACGCCGATGTATGGGATCGGGACATGGCACAGATGGCGAAGGCCGGCATTAACTGGATTCGGACAGGAATCTGGACAGCTTATCGTAATATGATGCAGGTGGACGGGCACATGGCGGAGGATGTGCTTCGCGCGATTGATGCCTTCCTGTTAACGGCGAAGCGCCATGGCCTACAGGTTACGTTCACATTCTTTTCCTTTACGCCTGAAACGTGGGAAGGAACGAATCCGTATCTGGATCCGCAAAGTGTCGAGGCACAGAAGCGTTTCATTCGCAGCATCGTCAGCCGGCATACACACACCACTCATGTGGATTGGGATCTGATTAACGAGCCATCGATGTTTGATCCGGTGCGCATCTTCTCGGCTGGCCCGCGCTCAGCCAGGGATTCGCACGAACAGCAGGCATTTATTGGATGGCTTCAGCAGCGGCATGAAACCATTGAAGCGCTGCAGGAAGCATGGAACATGTCACCGAAGCAGCTTCCGAACTTTGCAGCAGCGGTCATTCCGGAACCGGAAGAGATTAACTTTGATGTACAGGACATGCACAAGGCGAAAAAAGGAACCCGCTGGCTCGATTATTGTCTCTTCTCCATGGAGATGCACAATGTTTGGGCAAGAGAGCTCGTAGGTACGATCAAGGATCTGGTGCCGAATCATCTCGTTACCGTAGGGCAGGACGAAGCTCTGGGTGCACAGCGTCCTTCACCGTTTTTCTATGAACGTGAAGTGGATTATACCACCGTGCATTCCTGGTGGTTGAACGATGATCTGATCTGGGACGGCATTTTCACCAAAACTCCGCATAAACCAAATCTCATTCAGGAGACGGGCATCATGTATGTGGAGACCCCGGATGGACGCGCCAAGCGCACGGAAGAAGAGCTTCGCAGCATTCTTGAACGGAAGTATGCCTATGCATTCTCCACAGGTGGTGCGGGAGCAGTGCAGTGGATCTGGAATACCAACTTCTATATGGATAATGCCAATGAGTCTCATATTGGGGCCCTTCGTGCAGATGGTACAGAGAAGCCAGAGGCGGATGTATCCTATGACTTTGGCCGCTTCATGCAGAAGGTGCGTGATCTCTTCGAGGATCGTGAGCTGGAGGAGATTGCGGTCGTGTTCCCGTATTCCAATGATTTCTCCAACCGTTCCCTTGCTTATGATGCAACCACCAAGCTTACGCGTGTGATGTCCTATGATCTGAAACTGCCATTCCGTGCCGTATCCGAGTATCATCTGGAAGCACTGGAGCAGCAGCCACCCAAGCTGATTATCGTGCCGAGTCCACACAATATGGATAATGATGCATTGCTTCAGCTGCTTGCATTCACGGAGAAGGAAGGCGCATGTCTGCTGATCACTGGACCACTGGGACTGGACGCGTACTGGAAGGCCAGTGACCGGGCCGATCACATTGTGGGTAAACGCAGTTTGGGTAATGTGCAGCGTGAAGAACTGCTGAATATCAATGGGGTGAATCACCGGGTAACGTATGGCAGGCGCCGTATTGCTGAAGTGGCTAAAGAGACGCTGCTTCATCAAGATCATGACACTCCAGATGAAGTGACTGTTCTGCCATGGGGGAAAGGAAAAATCATGTGGACCCCACTGCCGCTCGAGCTGAACGGACGGGATGAGCCGCTGGCGGACCTGTACCATTATGCGGCCGAAACGGCTGGCATCCATCAGGAGCTGGAATGGGTATCTGGTGGAGACATTGCAGGAATCTATGGCCGGAAGCTGAGTTTTCCAAAAGGAAATCTATATGTATTTGTGTCAGAGTCTTCACTCAATCATAAGGTTCACGTAAGAGATACCCGCACTGGCGTATCCTATGAGTTCAAATTGGAGAAAAATCGATCCGTGCTGTTTGCCACAGATGCTGCAGGAAAGCTGCATACGGTGTATCGCCCGGAAGAAGTTGAGATTGTACAACAAGATGGAGAGGTGGGCTAACGCATGACGGAACAAAAGAATAAATCAAAAACCAAAAGAGCCCATATCATTTCGCACACTCACTGGGATCGGGAATGGTACCTGCCCTATGAGAAGCACCATATGCGGCTCGTTCAACTGGTGGATTCACTGCTAGATGAGCTCGATGAGGGAGCGGACTACAAAAGCTTTTACCTGGATGGACAAACGATCATTATCGACGATTATCTTCAGGTTCGTCCGGAGCAAAAGGAGCGGCTGGAGAAGCACATCCGAAATGGTCGGATTGTAATTGGGCCTTGGTATATACTGCAGGATGCATTTCTTACCAGTGGTGAAGCCAATGTGCGCAATATGCAGGTTGGGCATCGGGATGCGAAGCGTTACGGCACGCCCTCCAAGATCGGTTATTTTCCCGATACGTTCGGGCTGGTTGGACAGACTCCGCAGCTCATGCTGCAATCTGGCATCGATAACGTCTTTTTTGGAAGAGGCGTGAAACCTACAGGCTTCAATAATACCGTATCGGATGCAGGATACGAATCCAGCTTCTCGGAGCTCATGTGGGAAGGGCCGGATGGATCGAAAGTGCTGGGGGTGCTATTTGCCAACTGGTACTCCAATGGTAATGAAATTCCGGTAGATGAGGCTTCAGCCCGCAAGTTCTGGGAAACCAAACTGGCAGATGCCGAGAAATATGCGTCGACCAATGAACTGCTGTACATGAACGGATGTGATCATCAGCCTATTCAGCGGGATCTGCCTGAGGCGATTCGAATGGCCGAGCAATTACATCCCGACATAGAATTTGTTCACTCCAACTTCCCGGATTATCTGACGGCCCTGAAAGAATCAGCGGAACATGAACTGTCTACAGTAAAAGGAGAGCTGCGCAGCCAGCGTACCGATGGCTGGGGTACCCTGGTGAACACCGCCTCGGCACGGGTTTATCTGAAACAGATGAACCAGCTTGGTCAAGCCATGCTGGAAAAGGTGGCTGAGCCACTGGCGTCTTACGCCCATCTCCTTGGACATGCCTATCCGCATGATCAACTGACATATGCCTGGAAAACGCTGATGCAGAACCATCCGCATGACAGCATCTGCGGCTGCAGTGTGGATGAGGTTCACCGCGAGATGGTCACACGATTCGAGAAGAGTCGTCACGTCGCTGAAGCAATGATTGAAGAGAGCACAAGTCAGATTGCTGCTTCGGTGGATACCTCCATCTTTGCTAGTTACGGTGAAGATGCGCGGCCGCTGATCACGTTTAATACGACAGGCTGGGAGCGAAGCGGCGTTGTTCAGATCGAACTGGATGCGGCTCGTATCTACTTCCGTGATGGCATTTCATTAGAGGGTATGGCTGCCCAAATGAACAATGTAGATCTGTCCGGTCGTATCCTCGTTGACGAAAAGGGAGCGCACGTTCCGTGTACAGTAGAAGATCTGGGCCTGCAGTTCGGTTATGATCTGCCGGATGACCGATTCCGTCAGCCATACAGCTGCCGCCGGGTCAGAATTACATTTGAAGCTGAGAACGTGCCAGCACTTGGATTGAAGACATATGCATGGGTTCGCAGTGAAGCTCAGAATGATTCAGTCTCGAATGGTTCTGCATTGCGCCGTGGTGAACGCGGCATGGAAAATGAATATGTTGCCGTTACAATCGCAGACAATGGCTCCTTTACACTGAAGGATAAACGCACAGGACGTACGTACCAAGACCTTGGCGTGTACGAAAATGTTGGGGATATTGGTAACGAGTATATGTTCAAGCAGCCGGAGAATGAAGTTGCTTTGACTACGAAAGAATTAACAGCTGGCATACAGATCATAGAAGATACGCCCTACCGTGTCTCCTACGAAATCATACATGATTGGGAAATTCCTGCTTCGGCGGATGAGGTGCTGGATCGTGAACAACGTGAGCTCATCTATTACCCGTATCGCAAGGCACAGCGTTCCAAACAGACTACCACACTGCGTATTCGTACGATTCTGTCGTTAAGCCGCAGCGGAAAAGGAGTTCATGTGCAAACGACCTTCAACAATCAGGCGAAGGATCACCGTGTACGTGCCTTGTTCCCAACCGACCTGGCGACTGCCGTTCACCATGTGGATTCCATGTTTGAGATTGCTACTCGTGATAATGTGCCCGCACCGGAGTGGCAAAATCCAAGCAATACACAGCATCAGCAAAGTTTTGTGGATGTGAGTGAAGAACAGGCTGGACTGGTCGTAGCCAATCTGGGACTGAATGAATATGAAGTTCTTCAGGATGGGCGCAATACGATTGCCGTAACGCTGCTCCGTGCCGTAGGGGAGCTCGGGGACTGGGGATTGTTCCCGACACCGGAAGCACAATGTCTGGGAGAGCATTCGTTCCAGATGGAGATCATTCCGCATGATGGAAGCGGTGCATCATCAGATGCATACATCGAGGCTTACCAGTTCCAGGTTCCATGGACGCTGGTACAAACAGATGTTCACTCAGGAACGCTGTCATCAACGCATACCCCATTTGCATGGCAAGGGGAAGGTTTGGCATTCTCCTCACTGAAAGTGAATGAGGAATCAGGTGATCTGATGATGCGCTGGTATAATATGAAGCCGGACACATCTCTGCTGAGTCTGGTTGCAAACGAATTAAATACAAATGAAGAAGCATACAAGAGCAATATTTTGGAGGAGAAGGGCGAGAAACTCGTATCCTCTTCAGGTGTTTCTACTAATCTATTCAGCGGCAAAAAATGGTCCATCTCGGCAGGACCTTGCGAGATTGTTACGGTAGGGCTCCCCCATTAAAGGAATCACCCTGGGAGCAGGCAGGTACTGTCATCCAACCATTCATGATACGATGTGTCACGAAGGAGATCGTTTTTTCCAGCCGGAACATGTTGAGTTATGCCCCAAGTTTCTATAGAATGAACAATAGAATTGCAATCGATCGAAGGAACCTATGCCATCATCATGGTCATTGGTAAAATCAGGTGGTTCATTCTATATTGAATACATTAAGGGGGCTTGAAGCCATGGAATCCTTGGGAGGACTGCTTCAGCAGCTTAATCCTTCCTTTCGTGAGCAGTCGCGGCGAATTGCGGCGGAGTTGATGGATGATCCGTACGTACGCGAATTCCGAGCAGGTCACCCGGAACTGAAAGATGCACAGCTCATGACCGATCTGAGCAAGCTGTATCAGTATGCCCGAGATTCGAAAAACTGTGCGAATTGTCCGGGGCTGGATAACTGTCCTAACGATTTCCAGGGTCACTTTTGCAAACTGGAAGTAGAGCATTTTAACGGTAAACCCGAAATTATAGATAAAAAAGCTCCGTGTTCCAAACATATTGCCAGGCAAAATGAGCATGTGATCAAGAAGAGAATCCGCAGCTTCTATGTGGACGAGCGTGCGCTTAGTGCAGGATATAACGATGTGGAAATCATGGGCAAGGATCGGATGCGTGCTCCGGCAGTAAACCAGGTTCTGCGTTATATTAGTGACACGAAGGAGAACGGGTTATCTCCGCAAGGACTGTTTCTCGAGGGATCATTTGGAACAGGCAAGACGTTTCTGATGTGCTATCTGTTACACGAATTAGCCGTTGCGGGATACACTGGGGTCATTATCTACATGCCTGACTTTGTGGAGGATCTGAAATCCATGATCACGGATGGGCAGAAGCTGAAAGAAACGACAGATATACTCAAAAGCTGTGACCTGCTCATCTTCGATGATATTGGCGCAGAGAATTTGAATCCTTGGGTTCGAGATCATGTGATGGGTTCCATTTTGAACTACCGCATGAATCGGAAACCAACGTTCTACACGTCCAACTACAATCTGGATGGGCTGGAGAAGCATCTCAGCTTTACGAGCAAGGATGGCGAGGAAATGAACAAAGGGCAGCGTCTGATGGATCGCATTCGTCCGTTTGTTGACGTTGTTTCTGTTCGTGGAGAGAATCAACGAGGCAAACGATAATTTTTATATTCATATGGTAAGTAGTCCACAAAAAAGCCTGGTTTTTCGCGTTAGTCGCGGAAACCGGGCTTTTTTGGTCCTGCGCAGGCCTGACATCCTATTCGGTCAGGAACTTGAAGATGACCATGCCGAAGAAGATAACTGTCATCAGGCCACCCATGCCGGCAACACCCGCAATCAGATCGAATAAATCGTTACGGGGCTCCTCGTTCACATGTTCACGCGGGTCGCTGATCCGCACATTTGCGTCCATGGTATTGCCTCCTTATGTGGATCAACAGCTTGCCCTTCCAGGGAGCTGAAGCCCGGAGTAATTTTAGTATACTTGGAAAAGAAAGCGTTTGTAAAGATTTTGCAGCAATGATGTCAAGATGAGCAATTGTGAAGATTTGATGGTGGAGAGATGAACATTGCACGTTCATTTCACAAGTTTAGATGACCTGTGTTATACTGGAAGTGTCGTTCACGACGTTACAGGTTAAAATAAACCGTAAGTATATATAAGGAGGACAATTTCATGGCTATTGTTAACGTATCCGATCAATCCTTTAACGCTGAAGTCGAAGGAGAAGGAACGGTTCTTGTTGATTTCTGGGCGCCTTGGTGCGGTCCTTGCAAAATGCTCGCTCCAATCCTGGAAGAGCTGTCCACCGAAGTTGGCGATGCAGTGAAAATTGCCAAAGTCAACGTTGACGAAAATCCGGAATCCGCTTCCCGCTTCGGCGTAATGAGCATTCCGACATTGATCTTCTTCAAAGACGGCCAACCGGTTGATAAAGTGGTTGGATTGAACTCAAAAGAAGCACTCAAAGGAATCATCGAGAAACACCAATAATTCACTAGGCTAACAGATACGCCTCCGGTTTATGCGCCGGGGGCGTTTTGCGTCGAATATCTTTTTATAGGACAATATAGAGGTATACGATTATTATAAGTTGGTACTGAAAATTTACATGTTTAACGGAGAGGACAGAAATGATCTGAAGAAACGAAGTGGTCGCCTTTATCACCGGATGTATACCTTTTAAAAGTGTAATCTAAGAAATCTGGGGGTAACAGCGATCGGAAGATCATTCTGGCATCGGAGTGGCACATGTAAGGTGAAGCTTTCAACTTTCTCAGATTTAAATCGGGAGGGAGGGACCACCGAGTTATGGATGAATTCATAAATGTTCTGCAAGAACAGGAGCAGGCCCTGGAGCAGATACGGCATAAGCTTGCACTGCTGCCTGATATGCCTGGCTGTTATTTGATGAAAAACAGTGAAGGTACCATTATCTATGTAGGTAAGGCCAAAGTGCTGAAAAACCGTGTACGCTCTTATTTTATAGGTAGTCATAACGGAAAGACGCAGCGTCTCGTATCCGAAATTCGCGATTTTGAATACATTGTGACCGGCAGCAATATGGAAGCACTCATCCTGGAGTGTAACCTGATCAAAAAACACATGCCGCGTTATAACGTTTTGCTCAAGGATGACAAAACCTTTCCGTATCTTAAAATTACGAATGAAAAGCATCCCCGGCTCGAAGTGACCCGGCGTGTGCTGAAAGATAAAGCCAAGTACTTTGGACCCTATCCGAACTCGTACGCGGCACACCAAACGAAAAAGCTGCTCGACCGCATGTATCCGCTGCGCAAATGCGGCGTAATGCCGAAGGAAGTCTGCCTGTATTACCACATGGGACAATGTCTTGCTCCCTGTGTGAAGGAAGTAGGCAAGGAGCAATATGACCAGATTTCCCAAGAAATCGGTTCATTCCTGAGCGGAGGTCACGAAGAAATCAAGAAGGATCTGCAGCGCAAAATGCAGGAAGCCGCAGAGGATCTATATTTCGAACGTGCCAAGGAACTGCGGGACCAAGTCATAGCTATTGACGCCATGATGGAAAAACAGAAAATTACGATGGCGGACGCCAGAGACCGCGATGTGTTTGGGTTCGCCATTGATAAGGGCTGGATGTGCGTCCAGATTCTATATATGCGTCAGGGGAAAATGATCGAGCGCCATGTATCGACGTTTCCGTTTTATGGCGAAGCGTACAGTGACTTTATTTCCTACGTGACACAATATTATAGCGATAATCCGGCACTGCCGCAGGAGATCTTGCTGCCAGAAGTTCCGAAAGAATTGGTTACTGAAGACTCGGCGGATAACGCTGAAGTTATTGCTATGGATGTGCCGGCGGCTGTGGCATCGGAATCGGATCAATTGTCATCCGCATTGAATGATGTTTCTGCTGAACCGCAAGTTGCGGAAACACGTGCAGCTTATGGGGAAAACCATGCTCCCGAAGAGGACGAAGCAGAAACAGCAATGGCTCAGGATGTATCCGACCAACAGGAGAATGCTGCTGTGGAAACTAACCGGCCTGGATTGGAAGACCCCTTCCAGGCTGCAGCGGCACTGCAGGAGTGGCTGGAGATCAAGGTGCACATCCCGCAGCGCGGGTTGAAACGCCAAATGATTACCATGGCTGTGGATAACGCACGTGTGGCCTTGGAAGAGAAATTCCGTCTGATTGAGCGTAACGAAGAACGTACGTCCAAAGCATCCGAGGGTCTTGGGCGCTGGATCGGTCTGGATCAACTGCGCCGGATCGAGGCGTTTGATAACTCCAACATTCAGGGAACCAACCCGGTGTCGGCGATGATTGTATTTACCGATGGCAAGCCGGACAAGAAAGAATACCGTAAATACAAGGTTCGTTCAGTAGAAGGACCCGATGATTACGAAACGATGCGTGAAGTCATCCGCAGACGCTATGAGCGGGTATTGAAGGAAAACCTGCCCCAGCCTGACCTGATTGTTGTGGATGGCGGAAAAGGGCAGATTTCGGCTGCTGTGGATATATTGGAGAATGAACTGGGTTTGTTTATTCCCGTATGTGGTCTGGTGAAAGACGCCAAACACAAAACTTCACAGCTCATGATTGGCAATCCGCCGGAAGTTATATCACTGCCGCGGGACAGCCAGGAGTTTTATCTGCTTCAACGTATTCAGGAAGAGGTTCACCGCTTTGCCATCTCGTTCCACCGGGAGCAGCGCGGCAAGTCCATGGTCACTTCTCGTTTGGATTCCATTCCTGGCATCGGCGAGAAGCGTCGTAAACTGCTGCTGAAGCATTTTGGTTCTTTACGCAAAATAAAAGAGGCCAGCGTCGAAGACTTCCGGCCTCTATCTATCGGTGATAAACTAGCTAATCAAATTATTGCAGCACTTCGGGATGAGGAGTCGTAACATACGGCTTCTCTTTTTTTTGTGGATTCCATTTGTAAATCACATATCCAACGATGGCTGGAAGCACAATCCAGAAGATTCCTGCGGAGATATTCAGGGCGTCACCCATAAAAATCAGGCTGAGTCCCATCAGCAGGCTGTCGAAGATGACATGGCTGAACACAACGGCGATAAAGCCGTGGCGCAGCATAACCAGACTGAACAGCAAACCGATGACCATAAGCTCAATGGGACGGGTGATGACCGGGTAGATTGGATAAAGTGTATGTCCAAGTGCCCAGATCAACGTTGGAATCAAACAGGCGATGAAAGTATTGCGCACGATTTTTTGCATCATGCGAATCCCGAACAACCGGTACACCGTTTCCTCTCCAATGCCGGCCATCCATGCCATGATGGGAAAGATCCAAGCGTATGACATGTTGTAAGTCGATTGGTCTGCCGAGGTGGTAGACCAGCTTCCTATGCTTCGTTCCAGAATGAAGAACAGGATGGATTGAACGCCAAGCAAAATGAACGCCCACAGGTACCCTGCATACATGCTGTGAAGGACATATTTGCCGTATCCGGGCTCTTTTGCGCGAGGCCAAGGATTTAGTCCGATTTTGCGCCACATGCCGTCTCCTGCAACGAGTGAGAGGTAGATCGTGGCACTCATGACCAGAGTGATCCCCGTCTGCATGAGCATCAGGAAGACCAGCATGAAGCTGGACAGGCCCTGTGCCTGAAACAGCGGAATCATGTTTAGTGTACCAATAACGGATGCGGCGAAGTACACCAGTGACAGAATAATCCCGCGTTTAAATGACGTATGCACCCGGGTGAGAATGCTGTAAATAATCGCCAGCACACCAAGGACGAATGTCAGGAAAGCATAACCTCCATAGGTCATCCAGTTGGCCTGGCGAGTTTGATCCTGTACATAATGGATATGCTCGTCTGGAACCGAGAAGACCGATTCGAAGGAGCGGACCGCTCCGTTTTCAAAGGTGAAATTCAGTTCCAGCCTGGAGTCACCGATCTGCTTATCCGCATCCGTGTAGGTTAGTCCACCTTCACCTTCTCGGGTATCCAGCTGAAGTTTTGGGGCGTCATAGCCGAATTCGGCAAGAATTCCGGAAGCCAGCTGCTCCTTTTCGTCCAATGGGATATTGCCCTCGGCGAGCTGAATCGTTGCATTGCGTTTGTTCTTATCCTGCTCAGCATCAGCGGATGCATACAGGGAAGAAGGTAGTTCCCGTTTGAAACCAACAACTTTGCCAGTTCTCATATGTACGTCCACATTCAAATAACCGCCGTTGTCCTCATCAGGCAAACGAACGCGAAACACATCGTAGGGATAGGTTGCTTCCCATTTTTGATTATACGAATCAAGCTGTTTGGTTTTGGCCATGTATCCATAGATATCGGAATGAGTCTGATAGGTGACCAGTGTCTTGCCGTTATCCGAAGGAAGGGTGTAATTGGCTATGGAGGCTGCAAATGATCGTGCGGATTGGGTTGCCTGTTCCTTGCTTATAAAAGATGTAGACGGAATATCCGTGGTTTGTGATGAAGTAGCAGGGAAGATCTGAAAGACAAAAAACAAAATCAGGCCAATCGCCGCCAGCAACCCTAAACGCTTGAAGTTAGCTTTGAGTACCAAAGGCTGCCCTAAGGGGTTCATGTAATGGTGTTCCTCCTTTATTAATTTGGATATTAAAGTAAAGATAGCACAGGCCGAACCCTGAATGCCAATGATGAAACGAAAAGACGTGCAACTCCCTGAAAATGAATGAAAATGATCGAATGAATCTGATCCGTTCATTGATATATCTGAGTTTTTCCCTTTTTGCCGGAATTCGATCCTATTTACACAAAAATCGTTTTGTCTGCAGCAGCCGCAGCGCTTATAATTTTGGAAACAAATGTGCAATATTTGCATGTCTTTAGCCTTGCAAGGGAACGAATAAGAGGATTCCAACCTTAATGCATATGTGGTTATGACTACAATCATACATGTTTATATGCTCCGATCGGAGCTTATCCAAGATTTCGTGTGTTGGCCCTTGTGCCAAGGATAAGTGATTCGGAGAAAGGCTCCACATTGTGGGGTCATTTTCTTTTTGGCAGAGGTGGATGATACACAAGTGAAACTGAATAACCAATGGGTGCGCCTATCGCCCCCACGTATTCTTGTCCTGGGATTTGCGGGAATCATCCTGCTCGGAACATTGCTTCTCATGCTTCCGGTTTCCAGCCGCAGCGGGGATAGTCTTCCTTTTATTGATGCATTATTCACGGCTACATCGGCGGTATGTGTTACCGGTTTGGTTGTTGTGGACACGGGTACTCACTTTACTGTACTGGGTCAGGTGATTATTGCTGTTCTGATTCAAATCGGTGGTCTTGGCTTCATGACCATGTCCACACTGGTGGCCATTGCGTTCAAGCGGCGGATTTCCCTGCGGGAGCGATTGATCTTGCAGGAAGCGATGAACCAGAACACGATGGAAGGTATTGTGCGGCTTATTCGCAAGGTCGTGGTCTACTCGCTCATTTTGGAAGCCGTTTGCGGCACGCTATTTGCAATCCGCTGGTCATTCGACATGCCTGTCGGACAGGCAATTTATTACGGATACTGGCATGCCATCTCGATGTTCAATAATGCAGGGTTTGATATGTTTGGCGACTTCCGCAGTCTGACCGGGTATGTTTATGATCCACTTGTGAATTTTACGGCCATGTTTTTGATTGTGGCTGGGGGCATTGGCTTTGTTGTTTTATCTGATCTGGTGGATTATCGTAAAACGCGCAAACTTTCGCTTCATTCCAAGGTGGTGCTGCTAACCACAGGTTTACTTATTGGGTTCGGTGCGCTGGTCATTTTTGTGTTTGAATACAGCAATCCACAGACGTTGGGCAGCTTGAACTGGGGAGGCAAAATTCTCGGTTCGTTCTTTCAGTCGGTAACCCCGCGAACGGCAGGAGCTAATACGCTGGATATTGCCGGTCTCAGACAGGCAACGCAGTTTTTCATTATTATTTTAATGTTTATCGGGGCTTCTCCAGGTTCCACCGGAGGCGGGATCAAAACGACAACGTTTATGATCATGGTCGGAGCTGTCATCGCGATGATGCGCGGCAGAGAGGATATTGTTTTTTTCAGATATCGGCTGGAACAGGAACGTATTTTCAAGGCATTGACCGTTACGCTTCTTGCGCTGCTGCTCATCATTGCAGTGACCATGCTGCTCACCATGACGGAAGATAGCGGTTTTCTCATGATTTTATTTGAAACGACATCGGCTTTTTCTACCGTCGGATTATCGATGGGATTGACACTGAAGCTGACCACATTCGGAAAGCTCATGATCTGTTTTATGATGTTCGCAGGCCGGCTTGGACCGATTACGCTGGCGTATGCACTTGGACAGAAAAAGGGTAAAGAACTGTATAAGTATCCTGAAGGAAAAATGATTATTGGATAGGGGTTCGTGAAGAACAATGAAAAGACAGCAGTTTGCGGTCATTGGGCTGGGCCGCTTCGGCTCGAGTCTGGCACAGGAATTAATGGAACTTGGCTACGAGGTGCTTGGCATTGATAAAAATGAAGAGGTCGTCGAAGACATGAGCGAACTGGTCACTCACGCGGTTGTGGCAGATGCTACGGATGAGGAAGTGCTGCGCTCACTGGGGATCCGTAATTTCGACTGCGGGATTGTAGCCATCGGTGACGATATTCAGACCAGCATTCTTACCGCAATCCTGTTGAAGGAACTGGGCGTGAAAACGGTCGTTGCCAAGGCAATTTCCGTCTTGCACGGGCGAGCTCTGGATAAGCTGGGGATTGATCGCGTCGTTTATCCGGAACGGGACATGGGCATTCGGGTTGCCCATCAGCTCGTGACCCCGAATTTGCTGGACTACATTGAACTTTCCAATGATTACAGCATTGTGGAAATGAAAGTGCCGGCATGTCTGCATAATACAACGCTGTCCAGTCTGAACGCGCGCGTACGCTTCGGCTGCAGTATTGTGGCGCTGCAGAAGGAAACTGGGGTCATCATCGCTCCGACTGCCCTGGACTCGCTTCAAATGGGCGATATCATGGTCATTATCGGAATGAATGATGATATTGATCAGTTTGAACAAGAGGTAATCAGCCAGGAGGATTGATCCGGTCCTGGCATACCGATAAAGGGTAAGACGAAATGAAGTTCATATCTATTCATTAAGGCGTCGTAGTCCTCCTGGAGGGCAGCGGCGCCTTTGCTGTAAAGAGCGCTGCCGTTTCTTTGACCCACTGTCTGGACGTTTCGCTGAGATCTTCCTTTTCCCCGTAGATCATGCAGGTGGTCCGGCGAGTCTGCTGCAGCTGGGGCAGATACACGGAGACGAGATCATTGTCTGCAAGCAGCTGGGGACGGAGATAGGACTTGGGCAGCAGCGCAGCAGCCTTGCAAGTGGGCAGGAGGCGGACGATGGCTTCAAACGAATCAATCTCCATGCGAATATCCGGCATGACGGCACAGCGCTGAAACAGATCGTCTGTCAGCTTGCGATACCAAGTGCCTTTGGAAAAGGTGATCATGGGCAGATCCTGCAAGTGCTCCATCCCGGCCTCTTTGCCGGACAAAGGGTGCGTAAGCGGTACAACCAGCTCCAGGTGATCATCGAAGAGAGGCACACAGTTCAGCCCGGCTTCATTAATGGAAGAGGCAACAATGCCAACGTCTGCTTTTTTGTCCCGGACGAAGGAAACAATCTCATGTGTTTTCCCGGTCACGAGCTTGATCTCGGCATTGGGATGCTTCTCCATGAAAGCATTGACCAAAGGGGGGAGGGTGGTCTGAAGTGTAGTCAGGGACGCTCCAAGCGTAATGGCGCTCTGCTCCTCGTCCTTATACTGGGCAAGCATGGTCAGAAACTTCTGCTGCTGCTGCTTTTGTTCCACAGCGAAGGTGTAGGCAAGTTGGCCGACACTGGTCAATTCAAGGCGTTTGCCTCGGCGGTGAAAAAGCGATACCCCTAGTTCATCCTCCAGTTTCGCAATTTTGCGCGAGAGGGCAGGCTGAGACAGATTCAGCAATTTGGATGCACGATTCAGACTCGATTGCTCCACGACTGCCGCAAATGCATTTAAATCCTCGAACATAAACACTAACCTCTTTTCCATGGGGTGTGATTGTTGTCCTTGATAAATCGTTTTCAATGCGATATGCCTGCCTGTCCGATGTTTCAGCTCTTATACCTATAGGTTATAACATTTAATAATTATATTGCAATTCCATTATAAGAAAAAAAGGAGTAACATGAATTGTGACACAAGTTGTTCACACCTGATGAAAACGGAACAATTTGTCGAACCTTTCCATGGGAAAGGTTTGTGTCATGATAAGCGAATTATTTTATGAAAACGTTGTATTTAGCGAAAGGGGAACGACATTTTATGAAAGGGTTTTACTCCAGAAAGCTGCACTCCTTGCTTGGCGTCATCCCGCTCAGTTTGTTTTTTCTTGAGCATCTGGTGACGAACTTCTCGGCAGTTGAAGGCGGCAAAGAAGGTTTTGACGGTGCTGTTGCCTTCCTGAACAGTCTGCCTCTCGTTATTGTTTTGGAAACGGTTCTCATCTGGTTGCCGTTGTTCTATCACGGTGTATACGGTCTGTACATTGCTTACCAGGCCAAACCTAATGTCGGACGTTACGGCAATGAACGCAACTGGCGCTACACATTGCAGCGGATCAGTGGTGTCATTACGTTTGTTTTCGTAATCTGGCACGTTTGGGAGACTCGCGTGCAGGTTGCATTGGGTAATGTAACGCACGAAGAACTTGGCGGTGTCATTCATGACGTCGTGATGAACCCGGTAACGTTTATTTTATATCTGATCAGTGTGGTTGCAGCCTCCTACCACTTTGCTAACGGCTTATGGTCGTTCCTGGTTAGCTGGGGGATTACCGTTGGACCGCGTGCGCAGCGTGTATCTTCTTATGTGTGCATGAGTCTGTTCGGTATTGTGGCTATTATGTTTATCGCTTCGTTGTTTGCCTTCCGGAGCATTGATTTCCAAACGGCAACAACGATGCTTGATACGATTAAGACAGTTCTGATTTAAGCATTTGTGATAAATGCTGACTTATAAGGGAGTGAACAGCAATGGCATCATCTAATGTAATTATTGTGGGCGGAGGTCTCGCGGGGTTGATGGCGGCGATCAAATCGGCTGAGGCCGGAGTCCATGTTCATTTATTTTCATTGGTTCCCGTAAAAAGATCCCATTCCGTATGCGCACAGGGTGGCATTAACGGAGCGGTAAACACCAAGGGTGAGGGCGACTCCCCATGGGTTCACTTTGACGATACCGTGTATGGCGGCGACTTCCTTGCGAACCAGCCACCAGTTAAAGCCATGTGTGAAGCAGCACCTGGTATTATCCACCTGATGGACCGGATGGGCGTTATGTTCAACCGGACACCGGAAGGTTTGCTTGATTTCCGCCGTTTCGGGGGCACAAAGCATCACCGTACGGCATTTGCCGGAGCAACGACAGGACAACAATTGCTCTATGCATTGGATGAGCAGGTTCGTCGCTGGGAAGCAGCGGGTCTCGTTACGAAATATGAGAACTGGGAGTTCCTGCAGGCAGTTGTAGACGATGAAGGCATCTGCCGCGGAATCGTGGCACAGGACCTGAAAACGATGAAGGTACAAACGTTCCCTGCTGAAGCAGTTATTCTCGCAAGCGGTGGCCCTGGTATCATTTTCGGTAAAACAACCAACTCCGTTATCAATACAGGTACAGCTGCAAGTGCGGTGTACCAGCAAGGCGTTAACTACGCCAACGGGGAATTCATTCAGATTCACCCAACAGCCATTCCAGGAGATGACAAGCTTCGTCTGATGTCCGAATCGGCGCGTGGTGAAGGTGGCCGGATCTGGACGTACAAAGACGGTAAGCCATGGTACTTCCTTGAAGAGAAGTATCCTTCCTACGGTAACCTCGTTCCTCGTGACATCGCAACGCGTGAAATTTTCAGCGTTTGTGTGGATATGGGACTTGGAGTTAACGGGGAGAACATGGTCTACCTTGACCTGTCTCACAAGGATCCGAAGGAGCT
The DNA here is from genome assembly GCF_038005125.1 of Paenibacillus sp. FSL K6-2862. Lineage (NCBI taxonomy): Bacteria > Bacillati > Bacillota > Bacilli > Caryophanales > Paenibacillaceae > Paenibacillus > Paenibacillus sp. FSL K6-2862. The sequence goes on along the minus strand of NZ_JBBOSN010000001.1, from coordinate 5,466,793 downwards.
GGATGTTAAGCTCGGCGGTATCATTGAAATTTACGAGAAATTCATGGGGGATGACCCACGTAAAATCCCGATGAAAATCTTCCCGGCCGTTCACTATTCCATGGGCGGCATGTGGGTGGACTACAATCAAATGACCAACATTCCAGGTCTGTTCGCAGCGGGTGAATGTGAATATCAATACCACGGTGCAAACCGTCTGGGTGCGAACTCACTGGTATCTGCGATTTATGGCGGTATGGTGGCTGGTCCAAAAGCGGTTGAATACATCAAGGGACTCAAAAAATCGTCTGCTGATGTGAATTCTTCCGTATTCGATGGCTACACCAAACGCCAAAGCGATAAGTACGAAAGCATCATGAAAATGCAAGGCAGTGAAAATGCCTATGTCATTCATAAAGAGCTTGGCGAGTGGATGACAGCCAATATGACGGTTGTGCGCTATAACGATAAACTTGAAGCCACTATTGGAAAAATCAAGGAATTGAAAGAGCGTTACGGCAAAATCAACATGTACGATACATCCGGTTGGAATAACCCGGGTGCAGCATTCACACGTCAGCTGTGGAACATGCTTGAACTTGCTGAAGCGATGACACTTGGCGCACTGCTGCGTAACGAAAGCCGCGGAGCACACTACAAACCGGAATTCACGGAGCGTAACGATGAGGAGTTCCTGAAAACGACCATCGCCAGCTGGTCGAAGGAAGGCCCGCAAATCTCGTACGAGCCTGTTGACGTATCCCTGATTCCACCACGGATCCGGGACTATTCGAAGGATTAAGTAAAGCCGGATAGATTTCAATTTATAAGTTTAAAGTTAAACGTCTATAAGGATAGCCCGAAAGATACTGAAGAAGCGAAGCACTCGCGAAGCTTTAGAGGTTGACTAAAGCAATCCAGAATGAATTATTGCTATTTTCAGTAAAGAGACTCAGCAGCACGACGTAGCGGAGGAAGCGGAAATGACCTGAAGAAGCGAAGCGTCCGCCTTTGATACTCCATTTTATCCGATAAATAATTCATTCAGTAAAATGGAGGAGCAACAGCGGTCGGAAGGACATTCCGCTGACGGAGCGTCTACCGTGCATACAACGTCTCTTTACGCATCAGCAATCAATCATCGTCACCAAAGGAGGGGACAACGATATGGCGGAACAAGCTACAGCGAACAAAACCGTCAAGTTTATCATCACCCGTCAGGACAGCCCGGAGTCGTCTTCGTATACCGAAGAATTTGAACTTCCGTACCGTCCCGGCATGAACGTTATTAGTGCCCTGATGGAGATTCAGCGGAACCCGGTTAACAAAGACGGTAAGTCCATTGCCCCTGTCTGCTGGGAATCAAACTGTCTCGAAGAAGTCTGTGGAGCATGCTCCATGGTGATCAATGGTAAGCCACGTCAAGCGTGTGCTGCCCTGATCGATAAGCTGGAACAGCCGGTTCGTATCGAACCGATGAAAACATTCCCGGTTGTTCGTGACCTGGTCATTGACCGCACCCGGATGTTTAATGCCCTGAAACGGGTCAAAGCCTGGATTCCGATTGACGGTACCTACGACCTGGGTCCAGGTCCACGGATGCCGGAGAAGAAGCGTCAATGGGCTTACGAGCTCTCCAAGTGCATGACATGTGGTGTGTGTCTGGAAGCTTGTCCTAACGTGAATGAAAAAACAGACTTTATCGGCCCGGCAGCACTTTCCCAAGTCCGCCTGTTCAATGCTCACCCAACAGGAGAGATGAACGCCGAGGATCGTTTGGAAGCCCTGATGGAAGATGGAGGAATCGAGGGCTGCGGTAACTCGCAGAACTGTGTGCGCTCCTGTCCGAAAGGCATCCCTTTGACAACTTCCATTGCGGAAATGAACAAACAAACAACCAAGCATATGTTCAAACGCTGGTTGGGCGTATAGTATCGTGGATATCCCTTGCAGATGTGGAATCTGCAATATTAGGAGAAGTCGTGGCCTTCAGCAGCTTGCTGCCGAAGATCACGGCTTCTTTTTCTGCAATTGCGAAGGAACCGGGCTCGTCATGCAGAATATGGTATACTATAGAGATGCATGTAGAGCGGAGAAGGAGGGGAAGACATGGCAGAGACACCGCGTAAGGGCAGCTCATGGCCACCGCCCCGGCGCTCAGACGCTGGACCCGAGCAAGGGTCCATTTTTCCCGGGGAGGAGAAGGATCACGATCCCTCCCGGCGCAGTTTCCTGTTACGGATGATTGTGATGACGGCAGGTGCAGCCCTGTTCACAGGGGGATATGCATGGCTCTGGGAGCCGCGCCGTCTGGAAGTGAAGCAGGTACCCTTGGAACTGCCAGGATTCCCGCAGGCATTCGATGGGCTGCGTGTTGTACAGTTTAGTGATGCACATCTAGGCTTTCATACCGGACTGAAGGAAATGGAGAAGCTGGCCGAGACCATACAGGAGCAGACGCCGGATCTGATCTGTTTTACCGGAGATATGGTGGAACGGGAAGCCGAACCGATGCGGGAGTGTATACCCGTGCTGGCATCCATGCAGGCTAAGTATGGCAAATTCGCTGTATTGGGGAATCATGATTACCGGGGCAGACAGCAAAAACAAGTGGAAGCGATGTTCAAGGAAGCCGGCTTTACGCTGCTTCGCAACAGTCATGCTGTCATTAAACAAGGGAACGAGCGAATCGCTGTAACAGGTCTGGATGATGCTCTTACAAGCCAGCCGAATCCTTTGGAAGCAATCGAAGGTTTGGACAACGATACGTGGAAACTATTGCTGATGCACGAGCCGGATTATGCCGATATGGCGGAGCCGTTCGGATTTGGATTACAGTTATCCGGTCATAGCCATGGCGGGCAGGTTCGTTTCCCTTGGATTGGAGCCGTTACAACGCCGCGAGGTTCACGCAAGTATATTCAGGGGTTATATTATGCAGGCAAGGCACGTATGCCTGTCTATGTGAATCGTGGTTTTGGCATGACCCAGCTGCCGATTCGTTTTTTGTGCAGACCGGAATTGACCGTTTTTGAATTAAGGGGAACACGAACATAGCGAACGAGGAGGTTGGCCAGATGGAACGAATTGCGATTGTATCCGATATTCATGGCAACATGACAGCTTGGGAAGCTGTACTCAGTGATATCCGGAGTCGCGGGATTGAGCGTATCTTTTGTCTGGGCGACCTCGTGGGCAAAGGACCGGATCCGGTTCAGGTGGTTGATTCGGTGAGAGAGACTTGCGAATACGTGATCCGGGGCAATTGGGATGAGCTGGTTGCGGTGAATCAGGATAATGAGAATTTTACTTGGCAGGCTGCACGATTAGGAGCAGAACGGCTTGCATACTTGAAGAGCCTTCCCTTCAGCCACCAATTTGAACTCAGTGGGCGCACTATTCGTTTGGTGCACGCCTCGCCGCAGAGTGTGTATCACCGGGTGCAGCCATGGGACGAAATGGAGAAAAGGATAGCCATGTTTGATGCTCCGGCAGATCATCCGGAGCTTGGTGGAGCAGATATTGTGGGATATGGAGATGTGCATAACGCTTACTTGCAGCATTTTAATGGGAAAATGTTGTTTAATACCGGCAGTGTAGGTAATCCTCTCGATATGACCCAAGCCTCTTACTGCATCCTTGAAGGAGAGAGTGGCTGTGATCGAAACAAGGCCTTCAACCTTCAATTTGTCCGGGTTCCTTATGATATTGAGCGTGAAGTGCAGGCTGCACAACTAGCCAATGTACCTTCATTGGACTTTTACATCCGGGAGATTCGTACGGGGATCTATCGGGGACTGCAGGAACAGAGCTCGGCCGAGGAATAAATAATGGCAATGAATCGACATACTAATGTTTGAAAACCAATACGGAGTGTTATCCATCATTTTTACATGAGCCGGATCATCCCAGAGCTTGCTTGTCTTACCGGACCAGAACCCGATAGACAAAAGGAGCGATTGCTATGCTGACCCGAAAAATGCTGGGCCAAGGACTTCCTGTGTTATGGACAGACCGACTGCTGCTTCGATCTTTGCGTCAGAGTGATTTTAGCACATTATCGGAACTGTTTTCCGATCCGCAAGTCATTCAATATGTAAATAGGGGAGGCCAACCAACGCCAATTCGTGCCCGGCGACTACTGAATCAGATCCGGAGCAGCAGTTCGAAGCTGGATTCGCTGCATTACGGCATCTGCTGGAAAGGCAGGGAGCAGATCATTGGCATCACGTCTTTTCAGCACTGGAATGAGCATAGCGGCACTGCCCAGATTGGCTATATTCTGAACAGATCCTGCTGGGGCATGGGCGTAGCAACCGAAGCGGTACAGCGCCTGCTGCACTTTGGTTTTACGGAGCTGAACCTTCAAAAAGTGGAAGCACGCTGCTACGAAGCCAATGTATCATCTGAACGGGTGCTTCGCAAAAGCGGGATGTCGTACGAACGCACTCTTCCTTCATTTGGATGGAGTCAAGAGGATGGTCAGACACAAGACACTCTGCTCGACGTCAAAGTCTATGCTTTATATCGGGAAGAGCATGTGCGATTACAAAAGGATAAAAGTCTGCAAACCTAGGTATCCAACAAGCAAAAATAACATAGAATGAAATAGCAAAATCTGTTGAATCGAACTTCAATCATTTGTTACACAATTGAAATATAGCTGCAATTGAACTCTAACAGACAGCGGGTAAACTTATCTCATGACCCCCTTTTTGATAAATAGATATGCTGTTGGGACCCGCCGCGAGCGGGTTCATTTTTTTTGACCAAAAGAAAAACCCTACGATAGGGATCGTCCCGTAGACAGTAGGGTTTCAGGCTTCTTATTCTGTTGTCGTTACAAGGGAACAATCTGCATCTGTTTCTGTTTAAAATAAACCCATTCCGTAAAGCCGATCTCTTTCAGGCGAGTCTGAACGTCTTCCAAGTCGTCCGCTACACGCGAAGGCTTGTGCGCATCGGATCCGAAGGTGACTTTTACGCCGTAATGATTCGCTCTCTCCAAAATGGCATCAGAGGGATACCAGCCGCCGCTTAGCTTCGTTTTGCCGGAGGTGTTGATCTCAATAGCCACACCCGCCTCCGCAATAACCTGCAAGGTTTCATCAATGGCATGATCAGCCACAATCTCGGAGAATGCAGGATAATTGCCTTTCATGGCATCAATGTGTCCAAGAATCTGGAACATGCCACTCCGGGCAGACTGTGAAATCAATGAGTAGTAGCGTTCCTTCACTTCGATTTTCCGTGCTTCACTTAGTCCCTTCCACCGGGTTTTGTTAAAAATACTGACATCCTCCGTATGGTGAACCGAACCAATGATATAGTCAAAAGGATGCTGTCCCAGCGTACTCCGATACAACTCGGCATGGAGAGGGAAATAATCGGATTCGATGCCAAGCAGCACGTCAATTTTCCCGGCGTATTCCTCTTTCAGTGCAAGAACCTCTTCCACGTAATGGCGCAATTCGGACTTGGCCATCGCAATGCGGGGGAATGCTTGCTCTTCCTTACTGGCGAAATAGGGCGTGTGATCGGAGATTCCAATGGCCTGAAGACCAGCCTGAATGCCAGCTTCGATGTATTCCCGAATGTTGCCATCTGCATGACCACAGCGGAAATGATGCGTATGAAGATCGAATTTCATGAATGATCCTTCCTTTCTCCTGCCTTGTTTGTCATTCTGAACTGATAAATTGGGTTTCCGGCATGCCTTTCAGGTCGCTCAGGAATTGATGCATGGCCGAATTAAGATAACGACTGGATTTGTAAATGACGCCTACAGGATGACTGACCTCAAGTTCACTTAGCGGAATCATCCGAAGTGTACCCTGACGCAGTTCATGTGCGACGGATTGCTTGGATATCACGGCCGCTCCGAGGTTGATCTCGACCATCCGTTTGACTTCCTCACTGCTCGACAATTCCATCACAATATTGGGCTCAATGCCATGTTTTTTGAAAATGCCCTCCGTAAACCTTCTCCCAACCGTATCTGGCGACAGCATAATCAGAGGGGTGCTGCGCAGCACATCCACCGCGGCATGCTTCTGCTTCGCAAGGGGATGAGCAGGAGACACAACAAGTTCGAATGTGTCGTAATAAAGAACAGAGGTGTTCAGATTGGGATTGCGCTCGGTGAGATAACCGATACCAACGTCAATCAACCCATTTTCGACCTGCGTATAGATCTGTGAGGAAGGCAGGGACTGAATACTGGTTTTGATCAATGGGAACTGATCTTGGAAGTAGGATAGCACCCGTGGGAGAATCTGAATCGCAATGGAGGTTGTCGTGCCCAGTACGATATGGCCTTGAGGCGTTTCATCGAGATCGGACAGCTTCTGCTTCAGTTCGTCAACGATATCTAGCATGCGCTTGGCATGCTCCAAAAACACTTGTCCGCGATCAGTTAAAGTAACAGGTTGGTTGCGATCTACAAGAACAGTGTTGAATTCATCCTCCAGACTTTTAATCTGGGCCGAGACGGCAGGCTGGGTTAGGTTCAGAAGTTCTCCCGCTTTGCGGAAACTCATCGTTTTTGAGATCGTAATCAGCGTCTCCAGTTGGCTGATATTCATGTATGGCCTCCTTGCGGGTAAGATGTCGTGTCATGGAGTGTTCCTGTGAGGAATGGAATCCGTAACTTTTTTTTGGTTTGTTATCTTAAATTATAGGTGATTCGAGACGGCAGGGCAATGAAGGAGACACGTGGGGTTGAAGAAGAATACATGAGCGTCAATTAAACTTAATATCAAGATTTTTAAAAAAATTACATTTGTTAAAACACAGTAAAAAAGTCCTAAATCTTAATGCACCTCGAATTGAATCAAAAGTCTTCCTACAAAAGGGGTGCAGAGTTCTGTTATTTCGTCAAAAACAGCTATAAACTATTGCCCCGTGCATGACGATAAATTATAGTACACATGTCTTACCGAATTCATAGTGAATTCTTGTACGTGATAAAGTATAATAAAATTATTGAATATGGGACTTTTGGTATGTGACCAATAACCCAGTGTAAGGGGGACATTAGACAGTGAAAGCGGAAGTAATTAATCCTTTCCTGGAATCCGCACGCAACGTATTCGAACAACTCATCCAGGTTTCGCCTTCCACCGGGAGTCTTGGCGTGAAGAACGTAGAGTACATAGCAGACCATGTTTGGATCGTGATCGGAATGACCGGCCAGCTGAGCGGAAACATTGTTTTCGGAATTCAGGAACAAGTTGCACTGCGAATTGTCTCCGCCATGATGGGCGGTTTTGTAATTACCGAAATGGATGAAATGAGTAAAAGCGCCATCTCGGAACTGGGCAACATGATTAGCGGCAATGCGAGCACGATCCTGTCCAACCAGGGTGTCGTGGTGGACATCACGCCTCCGCAAGTGTTGAAGTCCGAACATTTGACTGAATTTAATGCAACGAAGGCATTGAGTATTCCACTGCTGATGGACGGAATTGGCGAGATGGATATTCAGGTCATGATCTCGTAGAATAGAACCATAGCCTGAACAGGCAAATGTGTTCATTACGGGAGGACTTCGGGTATGCTGAAAGATCAGGTTGTATTCATCACAGGTGCGTCGAGCGGAATTGGTGCGCTCTGTGCACAGATGCTGATTGAAGAAGGAGCTATTCCCATTCTTGCTGCCCGATCTCGGGACAAGCTTGAACAGATTGGTGCTTCATTAAAAGGGCCGCATGAGCTGCTTACGCTGGATGTAACCAATGATGAGCAAGTACAGACAGCGTTTAACATGATGCTGGAAAAGTATGGACGAATCGATATTTTGCTGAACAATGCAGGTTACGGAAAGTTTGCCGCAATGACGGAAATGACGGTGCAGGAATTCGAAGATATGATGGACGTCAATTACATGGGAATTGTTCGCTGTACGAAGGCAGTGCTGCCGCACATGCTGGAACGTGGCAAGGGACAGATCGTGAATGTGGCCTCCATGGCTGGCAAAATTGGGACTGCGAAATCGGCATCCTATACAGCCACCAAACATGCCGTACTTGGATTCAGCAATGCTTTGCGTCAGGAGCTGCGTAAGACCGGAGTGACGGTTACGACCATTAATCCGGGTCCCATTGATACGCCGTTTTTTCATCGTGCAGATCCATCTGGGAATTACGTTAACAACGTGCGCTGGATGATGCTCAAACCGGAAGAGGTTGCAGGGCATATGATCCGGGCGATGAAGAAACGCAAGGAAGAAGTGAATCTGCCAAGACTCGCTTCCGCTGGCATATGGCTGTATCAGCTGTTTCCGCGACTCGCTGACCGGCTGTCACATGGGGTCATGAACCAGAAGTAGAAATGCAGCAGCCTGAGCATCATATAGGGAATAAGAGAAAAGCTCCGCCGAGGGGCTTTTCTTTTTTTTTGCGCCCAGGCAGAGTGTTACCGAATAAGATTTGGTCCACAGCCTTTTTTCGCATATAATGAAAGATAATGTGATGACAGGCTTATGCTTCAGAAGTACAAGCTGGAAGTAGCATCGTAAGAATAAAATTAAAGGATGGACATACATGACGAATGAAACATTTGCTTCAATAGGCGTGGCACAGGATCTGGAGGCGATACTCGCTTCGCACGGGATCAACGAACCTTCTCCGGTACAGGCCCAGACCATACCCGTTATCTTGGAAGGCCGGGATGTGGTCGCGAAATCCCAGACGGGTACAGGCAAAACGCTTGCTTATCTTCTGCCATTGCTGCAATCCATCAAAAGTGATGTTAAAGGTACACAAAAGCTTATTATAGCGCCTACCCAAGAATTGGCAATGCAGATCGTGCGCGAAGCACAGCGATATGGAGAGGGACGCAGCATCGGCGTACTTGGCCTCATTGGAGGCGCAGCTGTCAAACGCCAGATCGAGAAATTGCGTGAGCATCCCGAGCTGGTTGTGGGCACGCCTGGACGACTGAAGGAACTGATTACGCTGAAAAAGCTGAAAATGCACAACGTTTCCACGATTGTCATTGATGAGGCTGACCAGGTATTCCAGCTGGGTGGCGTAAGTGATGTAGAGTTTGTGCTTCGCAGTGCACTGCGGGACCGTCAGCTGATTTTCCTGTCTGCGACCATTGATGAGCACACTGCTGGACTTGCCAAGCGTGAGATGAAGGAACCTGTCCAGATCGGAATCGAACCGGACCGGGCAACTGCTGCGGGACTGGAGCATTATTATTTTGTGGAAGAAACCCGCAACAAAATCGATATGCTGCGCCGTCTGGTTAGGCAGTATAATCCTGATCGTGCCATCGTGTTTGTGAACGCTACAGAAGACATCGGCGAGGTAGAGGCCAAAATGAACCATCTGGGCCTTACTGCTGCTGCATTGTATGGTGATGCGGACAAAGTTACGCGGAGCAACGTACTTTCTGCGTTTCGCAATGGCAAAATCAAATTGCTGATTGCCAGCGAAGTCGCGGCAAGAGGATTGGATATTGAAGGCTTGCCAATGGTCATCAACTATGACCCTGCTTTTGACTCGGAGCACTATGTTCACCGTGCGGGACGCACAGGACGAATGGGACGCAGCGGAATTGTGCTGTCCATCGTGGATGAAACGCAAATCTTCATCATGCGCAAATTCGCACGTGAACTTGGCATTGAATTGTCGGAACGCGTGTTGTTCGGCGGCAAAGTACTTGAAGCTGATCCGCGTCCGGACACCCGGCCTGAAGGCCATTCTTTCTCGAGAAAACCGGGACCGTCCCGAGACCGCAAGCCAGGCCAGGCAGGCCGTAACGGCGGAGCAAGAGCTGCTGTGTCGAATCAGCGTACAGCAGACAGCAAGCCTGCTCGCAATGCTGGAAGAACAGAGCGGGACCAGGATCGTAAAAATAAGGGTGCACCCAAATGGAGCAAGGGAAACACACCGCGTTCCGAAGAATAAAACCTGACGAAAGAGGTGCAGGGATTGATGGATAACGGACAAACGCCCGTACTTAAAATCAGCGGGTTAAGCGGAGGATATAGTGCCAAACGGCCGGTTCTCCACGGTATCGATCTCGAAGTTGGACGCGGAGAGATGGTCGGACTGATCGGATTAAACGGTGCCGGAAAAAGTACGACAATGAAACATATTTTAGGCTTGATGACTCCCCAGCAAGGGGAGGTTCGGGTCATGGGCAAGAAGCGGGACGAGGACGCGCAGATCTATCAATCAGCGATGGCTTTTGTGCCGGAGTCACCCGAATTGTATGACGAGATGACCGTAATGGAACATCTGGAGTTCACAGCCAGAGCATATGGCGTATCCGAAGCGGATTTCAAACACCGTACGGAGAAATTGCTGGACCTATTCCGCATGAGGGAGAAAAGCACAAGCCTGTCGACCCATCTGTCCAAAGGGATGCGGCAGAAGGTGATGATCATGTGTGCTTTTGTTGCAGGGCCCCCGCTCTACATTATTGATGAACCGTTCCTCGGGCTCGACCCGCTCGGAATTCGTTCTTTGCTGGATTTCATGTTGGAAATGAAGGCATCCGGATCATCCATATTGTTGAGTTCTCACATTCTGTCCACGATTGAAAACTACTGTGATCGCTTTGTTGTATTGCATCGGGGTCAGGTTATCGCTCACGGAACATTGAATGAGCTGCGCACCCAGTTCGGAGATTCGGATGCGGCGCTGGAGCACATGTTCTATTCTCTTGTGCAGGGCAGGGATTAAGCATGGACCTCAAGCTGTTATGGAAGCAAAGACGCACGGGATTCTGGAACGGAATTCTTCCTTATCTGGGCTATGTCATACAGAGTGGCGTGGCCATGGTCTTTCTCTTTCTTGTCATTGCATTCTCTGCCTGGTACACCTCATTTGTACAAAACATACCTGCGGGATTTCCAATTCGCTGGATTGCCTTGCTGCTGCTGGCACCGCTAGTCCTGTTCAGCAGTTATCGTACATATCTGCATCCTGCCGATATCGTATTTCTGAGACCTCAGGAGTACCGGATGCAGGAGTACCTGAAGAACAGTTTTGCCCGGGGAATCATCTACAAAAGTCTCGGCATGCTGCTCGTATTTGTTACGCTGTGGCCTCTCTATGTTCGGGCAGACCAGGATGCAAGGCCATTTGGCTGGTTTATCGTGCTTTTGCTTCTCTGGAAAGGACTGGCGAGCTACGGCGCCTGGCAGGAGCTGCGAATGGTTCAGACCGGGGCGGCCAGAGCCTATCGTTTGCTGCGCTGGGCACTGTCTATACTGGCGATTGCCGCTTGGTTGTGGCAGCCTCCACTGCGTAGTGTCTGGTTCCTGTTGCTGCTGGCGGCCCTCTATGTGGTCGCACTGCGCATCCCGATGAAGCACCGGGTTGCATGGGAACGTCTGATTCAGGTGGAGCAGGGCCAGGCCGGTCGGGTCATGCGGACGCTAGGCTGGTTCGTGGATGTACCATCCTCCGGCCAGAAAGTAAGTGCTCGCCGCTGGCTCAGTAAATGGGGAAGCGGACTACCCTGGAATGCAGGGAAAGCCTATCGTTATCTCATTACCAAAACATTCATTCGAACCGAAGTGTTCACCATTGTGCTGCGATTGATCATACTGGGCATGCTGCTCAGCTGGTGGACAGCGGGAAGTTACTTTGGCGTAGGGGTATATCTGTTCTTCCTTCTGCTGGTTGGTGTTCAGCTTGGCGCATTACGCCGCAGTCATGGTGAATCCTTCTGGATCATGATCTATCCCATCTCTGCAGAGAGCCGCCGTTCCCAGGTGCTTGGATTCATCTTCAATCTGCATGCTATTGCTGCTCTATTGATGTGGCTTCCGATGTGGGCTGCCGGAATAAGTGGATTGAGTGTTACGGGAATAGCGCTGGTGCTCGGCGCGCTGGTGATCTACCTCATGAGGCGTTCACAGGGCAACAAATGGTTGAAGGAAGAAGACGAGTGACTTGACCTTATTGCTGCAAACGTGGACTGGAGAAGATGAACTCCGGCAGCGAGAGTGTTATGAATATCGTCAATCACGAAAAAGACGGTTATGTTGGGGCTGAGTCCCCAAATAACCGTCTTTTTTGCTGCGGTTAACCTATTTGGCTCTCCCGCGTAGAGAAGGATGGTACTAACAGAGGAATGATTTGGTGATGATTACGAGCAAGATGAACAGGACGAGAATCGCACCTGTATTTGTAAATCCTCCGAAACCGCCGCATCCATAACCGTATCCATAACCGCCTCTTGTTTCTTCAACTCCAGACATGGGTCATTCCCCTTTCGAGTGGTGTTTGGCACGCCCTTGCGTACACCGTATACTATGTGCCCTGGGTTTCTGCTGATTGGGCCACTGCCCGGAATCATTTAGAAATAAATATTACAGGTGAAGCAGAGCTTCTGCCGCTGAAAAGAAAACATGCCAAACAGCCCTCTATGGGACGTAGTGTAACCGTCAATGGATAGAGGGCTGTTTATATTACAGGACTTGCCCAGAAGCCTAGGCACGTCCTGAGTTATTCATTTTTACAAGAGCGAAGCCTGGCTGGAATCAGTCCTGCTTCAGATCGGTGATGCCACGGTAGATGGTATCAAACAGATCTTCCAGTCCGGACTCTTCAATACAGGAGAAGGCGATGCGCAGATCAGCTTCACCCAGTGCAATGGTACCTACACCGTACTTGTGCAGCAAGTGGGAACGAAGTGTTTCTGCATCAACGTCTTTTAGCTTCAGACACATGAAGTAACCGGAGTTGAATGGATAGTAATCCCAGACATCGCCGTATTTGCCGCTATCGAGAATGGCTTTCACCTTGTTCGCACGGCCTTTCATGATCTCAAACTTCTCCTGTTTCTGCGCTTCGAATTCTGGTGCTTTCAGTGCATCCAGGACAAATGTCTGTGATGGATGCGGACCACTGGAGATGGTTGCCCGGATAATGCCAAGCGTTTTTTGCTCCAGCGCATGCAGAACCGCAGCATTTTCATGCCCATAAGTGATGAAACCAACGCGGAAGCCCCATACGAACTCTTCCTTCGTTGCACCATCCACTTTGACAGTGAGCACGCGTGGATGAATGTTGGCCAATTTGCCAAACAATGATTCGTGAATGGAATCCTCGAAGAACAGACCGAAGTAGGCATCGTCTGTGACGGCAATCACATCTACGCCTGCTTCCGCAGCCTGACGGATGGTGTCCACAATTGCATCGGCTTCTTGGCCTCCAGGTGTGTAGCCTGTTGGATTGTTCGGGAAGTTGAGCAGCACAATGGCTTTGCCTTTGCCCTTCTGTGCAAGCAATGCTTCAAGCAGTCCTTGACTATTAAAGTTCAGTTGGTCATCGAACAGGGGATAATGAACCAGCTGGCCATGTCGACGAATTCCGAAAGTCAGCTCGTAATTTTCCCAGTTTTTATCCGGATATATAACAGCGTCCCCTTCTTCAACGAAGAGGTCGGCTACAATACTGAGTCCATGAGTCAATGCATTGGTAACAATAGGGTTACCAAACGTTTTGCCTTCAAGTGAAGGGGTCTCCTTCAGCATCTTGTCTCTCCATACCGTCCGCAGTTCAGGCTTACCCGCAGGCGGAGCGTAAGGATAGAGGTCCTTCGGTTGGAATGCAGACAGCTTCTCCTGAATAACGGGAAGATGCATCGGCACACCGCCCTCCAGAGCAATACCAATCGTAGCATTATAGGTCTTGGCCAGGCTTGCTGCTTCAGCAGACTGACTCAGGATACCTTCTTTTGGGAAATAGATCTCTTTGCCGAGCTGCGACAGCATGGAGTAGACGTGACTGCTGCCTGCCTGAATACTTTCGTTCAACTGTTCAGCCAGTGGATTCATTCTTTTCATCCTTCCAAGTCTTTGGGATTCAACTGCCTAACATTATATCACCTTGACATCCCCCCGTCACGGAAATTACGCAATATGACAGTTATATCACTTCACCGCGTTGTTGCAGGAGGTCAAAAGGCGAAATTTAGGCACGTTGTTCCCTATGGTGTGGCAGGAAAATACTGTTTATTGCTGATGAAAAGGACAATATTTCCGCATCATTTCGGCTGTTTCGGCATCTCTTCCCTCATTGCGCTGTTCCAGCTGCCCGCTGATATGCTCGAAACGTTCGGTGGAGAGATTCTGTCCGAATTTGAACTTGGCACTGAGATGTTCCGGCACGATTCGAACGACAGCAACAGCCTTTAATCTACCCGTATACCGGTAATCGACAGCATCAATGGGGATATATCCACCCTGCGGCTGAAGTTTCTCCATAAACCGCTGCAGCACCTTGCCCTTGATTTCCAGATCCTGAACAGGCTCTGCCTGACCGGATGCCATGACACTTTTGAAAAAGGAGGTTGCGGGACAAGCCAGTTCGGGATCACTGAAATAGGAGGGGATCAGGGAAAACTCTTCAGCCACCGTAAAGCTGACCGAGGAATCATGCTTGATCTGTTTCATTTTCTCCCCGGCAAGACTGCCATGGAAGTAGAAGCATCCGTCCATATATACGAAATTGAGTGGTGTTACCCTTGGTTGTCCATCCGGACTGACGGTTCCCAGAAATCCGAAGGAGCACTGATCCAGAAATGCAGTAATTTCTTTCTCTTCATCCACTGTAAATTCTTTGCGTCTCATATAGTCTTCCCCCTTGGTTGTGATTCATCTGAACTTGAATGGCATTCTAAATGTTGCTCTAACGATAAAACATGCATTGACATAAAAATAGATCCAATTTACATTCATTTTTATAGGCCAATTACTGAGGTGAAAGATGGGGAATACAATGAACTTGGAGTAAGAGGCACCGCCATATGGTTTGAAAATATGAAAGAAAGGGGAGCGAGAGTCATGGAACTGTGGCTGCCCTTGGATTCCTATGAGCACCAGCATCGTTATAAATACACAGCACTGTATCATGCTTTGCGCGATGCCATTCATGCGGGAACACTCGTGGAAGGGACACGTCTTCCTTCCACGCGAGAACTCGCGAGCCAGTATGACATGTCACGCGGATCTGTGGCACAGGTATATGACATGCTGCTCGCGGATGGTTACGTAGAGGCACATCGGGGCAGAGGTACATTCGTTAAAGGCGCATTTAGGATAGAGGCACAAGGGGAACAGGAAGCAGTCATTCAGCTCTCTCCATGGGGAGAACGCGTGAGCAGACTGGATACCCAAAAAAGAACGGAATCTGTCTCTGTTCAGGATCGCCATATCATCGATTTTCATGTCCATCGCATGCCTGCAGGCCACTTCCCCACATCGGAATGGAAAAGCGCACTCGCCGCTGTACACCGAAGTGATTGGCGGGAGCAAAGTGGTGCAGCAGGAGACCCTGAACTGCGTGAGGCCATCGCTTCACATCTAAGATGGACACGGGGGATTCAGGCGGATGCATCCCAGATTGTACTGTTCAGTGGTTCGATGCAAGGCATCACATTGCTGGCACAGCTGCTGATCCCGGAAGGGGCACAGGTCATATTGGAAAATCCGGGGTACCAGGGAATCGCGCATGCGGTGAACGCCTGTGGAGGTAGAGCTGTCCCGGCAGCTGTAGATTCGCAGGGCATCATCCCCGAAGATTGGAACGCCCAGACGCTGTTCGTTACCCCAACCCGGCAGTTCCCGACTGGGGCGGTGTTAGGACTGGATAGACGCAAAACGCTGCTAGCCTGGGCCTCCAAGCGCAACGCCGTCATTATTGAAGACGACTACGACAGTGAATTTCGCTGGGGGGGCAGACCGATTGAACCGCTTAAAGTATTGGATCGCGAGCAGAGGGTGATCTATGTCGGATCATTCTCACAGACCATGATTGCTTCCTTTCGGCTGGGCTATGCGGTCCTGCCACCAGGTCTGGTGCAGCCACTCCTTGCAGCGAAAGCCCTATATGAGCCGGTACCCCCTGCGTTATTGGAACAGCGAGCCTTGGCCAAATTCATGAGCAGGGGCGGATATCTGCGGCATTTGAGACGGTTAACCCGGCTATACGGGGAACGGCATGCTTTTTTTGTCCAGGAGATGGTTCATCAGTTACCAGAGGCATTCACCATGCAGCCAGGAGATGCAGGGCTTCACATCTACGCGACCTGGAATGGCAGTCCGGACGGCTTTCTGAAATTCAAAACGATAGCAAAGGAAGAAGGTGTGTTATTTCGGGATGCCGAGCGTTATCAACTGATCCCCGGTCCTCCAGCTGTTTGTTTTGGCTTTGCCCATCTGGAGAAAGAGGAGATCACGGAAGGCATCAGAAGACTGCGGCTGGCATGGGAGAAGAGTACATTTTCGTTTCACTGAAATTCGCTGTATAATGGATGAAGACATTTCACTCCGGGAGGAGCAGAAATCACATACAAGCACTTTGCATCAGATTCCAGGAAACGTGCTGAGTTTAGGGACAGGCTGAACCGAAAGGATAGTTTTCTAATTCTAAGGTCTGTTAACCGTAAGCGATCTATAAGCGATTGGAATTCAATGATGATGCAACATGCGGAGAGATTAACTTTCAAGGGGGAGTGGCGACATGCTGCAGGCATCGCCGTCATCTTTTGTTATTTTGCCCGCCGTCGCCAAAATTGTCTGCGAACCGGGATGGAAGTGGCAGAAGCGGGAAAAACCGATGCAAAACTATGACTTATTTTATGTATGGAGTGGGGAAGGGACCGTTGTGCTGAATGATCGGTCGTATGAGGTCGGCAAGGGCAGCTGTTTCCTGTTCAGACCAGGTGACCATCCTACTGCAACACATAATAAGCAAAAACCGTTGGTACTTACGTATATTCATTTTGATGTAGATATACCTGTGAATGATGTTCCCCAGTCTTATCGTGAGGTACTGGAAACGGTGGAATTCGAACATTTGCTGGCCCGGTATGTAAGACTGTTCCTATCCGATGTATATGGGCGGGACGAGGAGAGTCGGCTTATTTTGAAACAGCTGATGATTCATTTGCTGCGTGCGGATACGGAATCACCTGTGGAGAAAAGGGTCAGCAACCAATTGTCGGATGTCATTCAGGAAGTGGCGAATTATGTACGCCAGCATCCGGGGATTACCCATCGGGTAGAGGATCTGGCTGCACGTGCGGGCTTGTCGCCCCGATACTTCTCCATCAAATTCAAGGAATTAATCGGCTCTTCTGTCCAGTCGTATATTATTCGCATGCGCATTGAGCGCGCAGAACATTTGCTGGTGCATACGGGCATGAATGTAACCGAGGTCGCGGATGCCCTCGGGTATCGGGATATCTTTTTCTTCAGTCGTCAGTTCAAGCAATACACCGGCAAAAGTCCTTCCGAGATTCGTTAGGTACGATGCCTGAGATCAGGGTAACGTTTCAAGTCTGGAGGCCAGGGGTAAGTAAGTAGCATTCCAGACGAAAATAAAGGGGGAACTTGTGATGAACGGAAAACGGCGGATCCGCAACCGGGGATGCTCTATGAAGGGATGCAATATTTTCCGGAACCGTCTGCGTCGCTTCAAACCGGCGGAGGAACTGCAGGACGTGTGGTTTTGAAGAAAAGTCAGAGGACCCATACATACGGAGCGATGTTTCGTATTGAATGTATATAAGGAATCTCCAGTGACTACCGTGGAACGATCATGTTTCAAACCTAAAGAGGATGGCGCAAGCACCTGCAATCAGGTCTTGCGCCATCCTCTTTATTTGGATCTGGAGTATTCAGCGATTTGGCTTCAGGCGGCCAAGCAGTGTACCCATTTTGACGGAATCACCCGGCTGGAGGCTGGGATCAGGTTCAAATGTGCCGCTCTGCGTCAGCAGTACCACAGTGGAACCGAATTCAAAATAAGCCAGGTCATCCCCTTGTGCCCAAGTAGTTGCTGCCGTATCCGCGTACTGAATGCTGCTTACGTTCATGGCGCCGACTTTGACGACAGCGACTTCTCCATAAGCATGACCGATATACGTAATCAGACGTTCGTTTCGACTTAGCACCGACTTCATATGAGTCAGACCAAAATCATTTACAGGGTAAACCTTTCCCTTGATATGCTCACTTTCGATTCTGTGCCCGCTAACGGGAGCATGGATCCGGTGATAGTCACGAGGGCTGAGGTACAGGACGAATGCATAACCGTGCTTGTACTTCTCCAGATGTGGTGAGTGGTTTAATAATTCAGCAAGTGTATAATTTTGTCCCTTAACATTCAGGAGTGTGCCTGCAGATACCGGCCCGGCTGCCGTGATTTTGGCATCGACGGGGCTGATGAGTGCATGTTCCGAAAGATCCAGCGGGCGCATGCCCGGCTTTAATTTGCGGGTGAAGAAATCATTCAAAGAACGATATTCCTTCCAGTCTTTCTCGGCTTCCTGAACAGGGATGTTGTAGGTCCGGACAAAATAAGGGATAAATGCCTTGCTTCCCCTGCTCTTGGAGAAGGCTCCCACGGTCCGGGAGATCCATTTGCGAGAAGAAAGCTCGGTCATTAACCGCAACAGCGTTTTTGCCATGAATATCCCCCTTAGGGTTAGTGCGAACTTCAAGGCCGGCAGGACCGGCCGTTCTGCATAATATTGACACAGAATGCCAGCGAAATCAATATGGGTACTTACGGTAGGTTTGTGGCTGACGTGGAATCTGCGAATTTTGCTCCATCAGCAGACGTCCATATGCCATGGGCTCACGGTAGCTGGCCTTCCAGTGCTCGGGCATTCCCGCCTTGCGAAAACCGTAGCGCTGGTCCCGTCCATTACATTCTATGAAGTAAATCTGTCCGTTTCTGGCAATCCCCAGATCAAGACCCAGGTCGGCAAGATGCGGAAGACTGGAAGCCAGTGTGCGTGCGATTCGGAGTCCAACTGAACTGATCCGGGCTTCGAGCTCTGGAATGCTGAGTCCCAGCTCTTCTTCATCCAAAGCTTCTGCCAAGGTCATCACCTTGCCCCCTTGAGCAATGTTGGTGACAAAGGTGTGGGTTGGTGCTGCCTTGGCAAACATGCCCGTGATGCCCCATAGACCGTCAATTCCCCGCTGTACAGATACACGCAGATCTACGGGTCTTCCTTCGTTACGAACCAGTGGAATCCGTTCCTCAATGAGATATGCATGGCGAAAAATACGTCTTAAGGTAGCGGAGGGCAGTTGTCCCCTACTGAGCCGAAAGGTTGCCCATCCTTTGCGGGAAGCCCTGGTCTGGCACGTCAATTTCCAGTCCCCGTCTCGTTTATACAAACGCATGATACCGTGTCCGATACTGCCGCTGCACGGTTTGATAATCAAGTCATTATAATGTTCCATCATATAAGCCAGAGACTCCGGCGTAGCTTTGGCCGCATAAGGGAGATGTTTCTTCAGTGCAGGATCCTGGTGCAGCATGTCATGAATATGATCCTTGCGATACCGATTCCGAACGTTAAATACCTGTATGCCCTGCAGCAGCAGCTTGGTCACCTGATGCTGATCTGCTCGGCGAAGCTGGAGAGCCCGATTATGGATAACGGGAGGCAGAGGCATTTTTTGACGAACGTAAACGCCATCCTGTTTGACATATGCCAAACAGGTCTTCATCTCCGAATCCACATCTTCAAGCCGCAAAAAGCAAGGCGTTAATCCATAACAGGCCGCTGCCTGCTCATAATTCGCGAGCGATTCCTGACCGGTCCTTCCGGCCGGTATCCCCCGGTACATGCGTGAATCGAACATGATGCCGATCGTTTCTGGGGGCATGACCGTTCCTCCTTCAATATTATCGCGACATGGATCCTCCATATATGGAATGCCGGTCTGTCAACGCATGATGGGACATCACAATCACGCAGACCGGAATGATGATGCACCTTCATGCACCGGCGTGTTATTCATAGCTCCACACATCCATTGAACCCAGGTATGGGTGAGAATAAATAAAGCGCATTGCATTGTAAGCCGTTTTACGGATGTATACGGAAGGCTTATGAAGTATCGTATGACATTTTTCCAGTAGGGGCGTGGACAGCCGCCTTACATCTATAGCCGGGCACAGCCTATTTCACCATGGACAGGTTCATCTTTTGCAGTTTGACCCGCTCATCCAATCCAATCTTACCTTCAAAAGTCGTGATATGAAGTGGCAGATGCCCATACCAGAGCATATGATGCCGGAGATGAACGTTAGAGGAAGGAGCAAGCTGCATGAGTAAAAAAGGCAATAAGAAGGTTCCTACGCCGAAACTGCGGCATGTGAGCCCCAAATTTAAGGAACTGGAACTGACCGAACGGCGTGCAGGCACCATGAATTCAGGTCAAACCCAGAATAGGGAAGAGCGCTTGAATATCAATAAACCGGATTCGAGAGCGAATCAGGCACCCGGAGAATTCTTAGACGAATCAACGGAACTCCCTGCCTCTACGAACGAGCTGGAAGACCTGGTTATCGCAGCCGAAACGAATGATCCGGAACCTGCAGCATTGGATAGCGAGGATGTCCAGACGCAAGATAGCCCAGAAAAGCAGATTCAGGCTCAAGTAAGTAGTGTGGCTTCGCTTGCTCTGGAAGAGCAAAACATCATCCAGCAGGAAACCACAGGTAGAGACCGCTTGGAGATTCTGAACCAGAACCAGATGCCGGGCCATACCGGTCACTATATCTACACGGATGATCTGAGTGATTTTGCAGTTACGGAGAGCAAACTGGCCCCGTTCTCTGTGGATGACTCCAAGCTGAAACCGGGTGCAGTCGGCAGTGAAGCATTGCAGGATTATGCGGTGACCAGCATTCACATTGCAGATGGGGCGATCGTCTCCGCCAAACTTGCAGAGGCTTCGGTATCGGAAGAACACCTGATTGATGGCTCTGTGTCCGGTCACAAAATACGCAATGCGTCCATTGCAGGCGAGAAAATCAAAGACGGCAGCATTACATCGCAGAAGCTCGGCAATCAGGTCATCGATTCGGCCAAAATTGCCGATGGTTCCATCGGCACAAGACATCTAAGCCGCATGCTGGTTACGGAGGATTTAATCAAAAATCACGCCGTAACCGGAGATAAGATTGCGATTAGCGGCGTAGATACAAGGCATCTCACGGGAGGCGCTGTGCATACGTCCAAATTGGCTGACGATGCAGTGACCACTTCCAAAATTCGTGAAGGTGCTGTCACAGGCAGCAAGATCGAAGATAAATCCATCGAGTCTCACCATATTCAGGACGGAGCAGTGAAACAAACACATCTGGCAGAAGGAGCGGTCGGTCGTTCGCAATTATCGATTGGCAGCATTGGGAGTGATCAGATCGAGGATGGATCCATACAAACCAGACATTTGGCTGAGGGATCACTTAGTGGAAAACATTTGCTGGATGGTTCCATCGGTTCAAACCAGATTCGTGCTCAGGCGGTGGGCAAGGATCAACTGGGCAAAGGGGAAGTCGGTAGTGATCACTTAGCAGAGGGAGCCGTAACCAGCAGTAAACTGGCAGACCAATCGGTTGGAACGGCAAAATTATTGGAGCAATCCATTACCGCTTCCAAGATCTCAGACCAGAGTGTCATTGCTTCCAAAATTGCGGATGAAGCGGTACAGGGCAAACATCTTGCCAAAGGCTCCATTCGCGCGGAACATATTGTCAATCGGGGAATTACACCGGTACATGTGGATAATGCTGCGATTCACTCGATTCATATTGCAAGTGGAAGCATTGAGGCACCTCACCTGTCTACCGGAAGTGTGTCCGGAGAAGCTCTTGCAGATGGTGTAGTATCCGAGCGGCATTTGGCTGAGGCTGCGGTGGGTACGTTTGAACTACAGGATGCTGCAGTAACAGACGTGAAGCTTGCGGATGGAAGTGTGACATCCGAAAAACTGGGAACAGCATCGGTTAGCAGCAGAGCGCTCGCTCCGGGAAGTGTCGCATCCTCACATCTTGCAAATGGTGGTGTTACGGGTACACATCTGGCTCCAGGAAGTGTGGGGTCTGAGGCCCTGAGACCATATGCCGTGAAATCGGAGCATCTGACGGAACATGCCGTAGGTGTCCCTCACCTTCAGCCGGGTAGTGTTGAAACGGATGCCATTGCACGTGCGGCAGTTACAACGGACAAATTGGCTCCTGGCAGCATAACTTCGGCTCAGCTTGCTGGAGGGTCCATTTTCCCGCCGCATCTGACAGATCATTCGGTCACCTCCCCCAAGCTCTCACCAGAGAGTGTTGCTACGGATAAACTGGCGGATTTTGCTGTCACATCAGCCAAACTGGCAGACGGCAGTGTGACTTCTTCCAAGATCATGGCAGAAAGCATTAACGCCAAGCATATCCCTGCCGGAACCATACGTGGTTATCATCTGAAGCAGCATGCTGTATCACTGGAACATTTATCGGAGGAAATACGTTCACCGGAATTATTCGCCGATGGCAGCATCACAGGCAACAAACTGCGCCATGGGTCCGTAACTGCAGACCACTTAACAGCAGACTCAGTATCAGGGACAGAATTACAAGAGGGTGCCATAAGCAGTAAGCATCTGCAGGCTTCCGTTGTGCAAACGGAACATCTGGCAGATGGCAGTGTGAAGTCGGACCATCTGGATCATCATGTCGTAAACTCACAGCATCTGAAGCCAGACATTATTCATGCCGAGCATATTGCTGAACAGGTCATCACCTCTCATCACCTGGCTCCGGGGTCTGTTGAAACAGACCATCTGGCACCTTTATCCATCACAGCGGCTCACCTTCAGCCCGGCTTGATCAGTGGGCTGCACCTTCAGGCAGAGTCGACAAGTGCGGTTCACCTGCAGCAGGGCGCAGTACATTCCCGCCATATTCAAGATGGTGAAATACTTCCGCATCATATCCATGAACGCAGCATCGGAACAACTCACCTGGAGGAAGAAGCAGTAAGTACAATTATACTGCAGGATGGAGCAGTAACAGGCTCCAAGCTGGCAAGTGGCAGTGTGGATGGCAGCAAATTGGCCGCAGGAACGATTGAGGCTGCCCATATTGGAGACGAAAGTGTGCAGTCCCGTCATATCCAGGAGGGAGCCATCCTCGCGAATCATATTCAAGAGGGCAGTATTGGCGAAGCTCATCTGGAAGAGGAGTCGGTAAGTGCGGTTCATTTGCAAGATGGGTCGGTAACGAGTGCGAAGCTGGCGGAAGGCAGCATCAGCGGAAGCAAATTGCTCGAAGGAACGATATCCGCAGCTCATATCGCAACGGAAAGTGTGCAATCTGAGCATATACAGGCAGATGCGATCCATGCCGATCATATTCAGGAGCGGAGCATCGGTACAGTTCACCTGGAAGAAGATGCGGTAAGTGCAATTCACCTGCAAAATGGATCTGTAACGAGTACCAAATTGGCCGACGGCAGTGTGAGTGGAAGTAAGCTGCTCGAAGGTGCGGTATCCGGTATTCATATCACCTCCGAAAGTGTGCAATCCCGTCATATTCAGGAAGGAGCAATCCTTGCTGACCATATTCAGGAGCGCAGCATCGGCACACCTCATCTGGAAGAGGAAGCGGTAAGTGCGATTCATTTGCAAAATGGATCTGTAATCAGCGCCAAACTGGCCGACGGCAGTGTAAACGGGAGCAAGCTGCTTGAGGGAGCCGTATCCGATATTCACATTGCAGATGATAGTGTGCAATCCCGGCATATCCAAGATGGTGCAATCCATGCTGGCCATATTCAAGAGTGCAGCATCGGCACAACTCATCTGGAAGAGGAGTCGGTGAGTGCGATTCATTTGCAAAATGGATCTGTAACCAGTGCCAAACTGGCCGACAACAGCGTGAGCGGCAGCAAGCTGCTGGATGGAACAATATCCGGAATTCACATTGCAGATGATAGTGTGCAATCCGGGCATATTGAGGCAGGTGCCATCCATGCAGATCACATCCAGGAGCGCAGCATCGGCACAAACCATTTGGAAGAGGAAGCGGTAAGTGCGGTACATCTGCAAAATGGGTCCGTCACGAGTGCCAAACTGGCCGATGGCAGTGTGAGCAGCAGCAAAATACTTGAAGATACTATAACGGGAGTTCATCTTGCATCGGAAAGCGTGCAATCCCGCCACATTCAGGAAGGAGCCATCCTGGCTGGCCATATCCAGGAGAACAGCATCGGCACGGTTCACTTGGAAGGGGAAGCCGTAAGTGCGGATCATCTGCAGGATGGGTCGGTAACGAGTACCAAACTGGCTGATGGCAGCGTAAGCAGCAGCAAATTGCTGGAAAATGCCGTATCCGATGTCCATATTGCGAATGGCAGTGTGCAATCCCGGCATATTCAGGTGAAAGCCATTCATGGCGATCATATTCAGGAACGCAGCATTGGAATTTCCCATCTGAAGGCGGAATCGGTAAGTGCGATTCATCTGCATAATGGTTCCATCACAAGTGCGAAACTCGCCGATGGCAGTGTAAATAGCAACAAATTGCTTGAAGGTGCAGTATCCGCTGTCCACCTGACAGACAAAAGTGTGCAATCCCGGCATATTCAGGATGGAACCATCCTGGGTGATCACATTCAAGAACGCAGTATCCGAACAGCTCATTTGGAAGAAGAATTGGTCAGTGGGATTCACCTGCAAAATGGGTCCGTCACGAGTGCCAAATTGGCTGACGGCACCGTAACTGCCAGCAAACTGGCTGAACAGAGTATCACTTCCAATCACTTGAACGCGGGCATTGTAGGCCCGGCGCACTTGAGCGAAGAGATCTGGAATGCAATTCGACAGTTTAGTGGAGAAACGCTGGAGAAGCTGGCAGCGATCAAACGTCAGGAAGCGCTGCTTCAGGGAGAAGATGAGGCTGTACAGCCATCACAGTCTGCCATCCTAACGGAACTGCCGAGTGCTGATCTGGGGGGAACTCCGACGTTACAGACTCCGAGTCAAGAGCTGGAACAACAAGTAACAGACCAACAAGTACAGGAACAGCCATTACTGACCAATGATGCTGGAGAAACATTGGTGGATTCCTTGACGACAGCTGATGCAGTTCAGCCACAGGTACTGCAGCCAGTACCTGAACTTCCGCAGGAGATCGATAAAATTACGGAGTTTGAGCTGAGTGAGCAGGCGGTTAAACAGGAGCATCTGAGTGAAGGTGCTGTTGGAAGCAGCCAGCTGCAGCATGGAGCAGTTGGGCCTGAACACCTGTCATTCCAGCCGGTTCGCAGTGTCAGTCGTCAGCCGGTCGTTCAGCAGTTCGGCATGGAAGCTTTTATCCTGCCTGAAGATGAAGAATGCGTTGAGGTAACGGTAGCATTTGAGCAATCTTTTGCATCCGAACATTATGTGATTGTAGGAATGAGTAATGATCGCGGATTCCAGGTATCACTGCTGTCCCAGAGTGAGGATGAAGCGGTATTGGAAGTGTTCCGTACACCTGGATGCAAGCACACCTATGGTTTGTTGTCCTGGATTGCAGCGGGTCCTGCAAATTAAAAAGATACGCCAATTCACGAAGTTCATGCACAAAAGCGGTTCCTGGAATTGTCCGGGACACCGCTTTTGTTCCTATATTAGAATGTCCTCTAAAAAAGTGAAGGAGGAGGTGTACGATTTTTATTTTGACGGATATGTAAACTGAAGGTGAGGCTGAATAACTCTTTTCCTGCCAGAAGCTTATGGAAATCAAGGACAAACGCCGTTTCCACTATTCCCTAATTACATAGAATAACGTGTACTCCCTTGGCATGTTGAGTATTTTTGAGGGTGGGAGGTGACAGTATTGCAGCAGCGTCGTCGTACTGTTCATTCAGCCGCCAAACGGGTGAGCCGAAAGAGGAAACAGTTGAACAAAAGACGTGTAAAACCCGTGAGTAAGAAGGGTACGGGAACCTCCAGATACGTCATCCCCCCAATGCGGGAGGGAAACCATCCAAACAACCCCATGCTTTCGGTGATTATACCGGCAATGAATGAAGAAAAGACGATTGGCAGAGTTGTTAGGCAGGCGCTTCGCATCTGCAGGGATTCCGAAGTGATTGCCGTTGTTAACGGCTCAACGGACGGCACGGCAGCAGCGGCACAGGCAGCAGGTGCAAGAGTGCTTTTGTATACGGAAGCTCTGGGTCACGACGCAGGAAGAAGAATGGGGGCAGCGGCTGCTCGCGGAAGAATCCTCCTGTTTACCGATGCAGATATCCCCATACCTGCAGAGCAGCTCGCTCCCTATGTGCAGGCCATATTGGATGGGACAGATGTAGCGCTTAACGATTATGACGGTCCGGTTAAACGAAATCCTGTACATCCAGTGGTGGAGGCCAAGCATGTCCTGAACAGCATCCTGGCCAGGCCGGACCTGCAGGGAGCTTCAATGACAGCCATTCCGCATGCGTTAAGCCGCAAGGCACTTGATGTTATAGGTGTTCCTTCGCTGGAGGTCCCTCCGCTTGCATTAGCCAAAGCCGTGTCGAGTGGATTGGAGGTACGCGCCGTTCATCATGTACCTGTAGGTAAAATGAATGCGGTTCGGGTGAAACGGCGAAGCGGGCCAGATCCGCTTAGCCAAGTGGTGCTGAATGATCATCTGACAGCGATCAGGTGGATCACCGACGAACTCGGTCCACGCGGAGGGTATTCCGACCTGCAGCGTGTTCGCTGTCTGACGAGGTGAGAAGATGAAAGAACGTTCGAGAGTTGTCCGTCATCGTCGGACGATGAAAAGACAACTGGCTTCCAGACGGAACATTCCCTGGAGAAGGCGACCGAAGGGTCGAGCACCCAAGGCTCCAGAACCCAGTTTGAATGCAGTGTGGAAGTCGGGTCATCAAGCAGGACGCAGTGCACCTGAAGATCGAGCGTTGGCTGCCCAACATGCACGTCTTGCCTGGCGTGAGCACTGGCAGTCCATCTCGGGAAATTTCGGAAGCTATGAAGCTGCCATGCAGGCAGGGAAAGCATATATGCAAGGATACGTGCAGGGTGCAGGATATCCAGTGGATATCGTCCCGCTCCCCCTTCATCATTCTGCTGCCGCCGTTGTCTGTGCGTGCAATGAAGAACGGACACTCGGAAAAGTAATGGCACAGTTAAAGCGGCTGCCGCTGATGGACATCATTGTTGTGTTGAATGGAACAACGGACGACAGTCTGAATCTGGTGCTGGCCGAGTCCGGTATAACCCTTGTGTATGAACCGGATCGGGCAGGACATGATGTAGGCCGCGCACTTGGAGCGAAAATGACCGAAGCGGAAGCGATTCTTTTTGTAGATGGGGACATGGTGCTTCCGGCAGAACAGCTGGCCCCTTTTCTGTATGCAGTGGACCGGGGAAGCGATGTGGCATTAAATGATCTGAATTCATTACTTCCTCCATTTGCCCGGCAGGATGATGTGAGCCGGATCAAGGCGTATCTCAACCGTACTCTCGGAAGACCTGATCTGGGGTCCAATTCCTTGACTGCCGTCCCGCATGCCCTTTCCCGCAAAATGGTTCTGGCCGTTATGCCTGAATCTCTGGCTGTCCCACCGAAGGCGCAAGCCATGGCGATCCGGCACGGTCTAAGTGTAACGGCACCTCACCAGGTGGACGTGATTCGCTCCAATCGTCTGCGTACCACGAATACAGGCAGTGGTAACGAAGTCGCGGGATTGATCATTGGGGACCACCTGGAGGCGATTGCAGCCTGGATGGCGTCAGCAGAGCATGGGCCGGATTCGCGGATGTTATCCCGAGCCGAAGTGGCTTACAGGAGGAACGCCCGATGACACTGACGAGTATCGTGATTCCAACGTATAACGGACTGGACCTGCTGAAGCCGTGTATTGATGCCATTCGGGAGTATACCGGAGCAGGCACACCTTACGAGATTGTGGTAGTGGATAACGGTTCCGTCGATGGTACGGCAGCCTATTGTGCCCGTGAGCGAGTCCGATTTGTTCGCTTACCGGAGAACCGGGGTTTCCCAGCAGCCTGTAATGCCGGGCTGCGTGCGGCTTGCGGTGATGAGCTGCTGCTGCTCAACAACGATGTCACGGTGACCCCGCGGTGGCTCGAAAATCTTCGGTTCGGACTCTACAGTGAAGCAAACATCGGAATCACCGGTCCGGTAACCAATTATGCAAGCGGGATTCAGCAGGTTGACCTGGACTTTGGGAGCATGGAACAGTTCCAGCAATTAGCAGCAGCCAACAATGTCTCCGACCCAACCAGGTGGAAGGAAGTCAGCCGCATCGTAGGACTGTGCATGTTGTTTCGGCGAGAGGTCCTGGCGTCCATCGGCTTGCTTGACGAAGCCTATTCGCCTGGACATTATGAGGATGATGATTATTGCTACCGGGCTCGCATGCAAGGGTATCGACTCCTTGTATGCAGAGATGTACTTGTACATCATCGCGGCAGCGCGAGTTTTCAGAAGACGGACCCGGCAGCATGGAAGCAATTGCTGGAACGTAATCGCTCGATATTTATCCATAAATGGCATGTCGATCCACTTGAATATATTGAGACATCCGATGAGGGAGGGAATGTGGAATGAAAGGTGTAATTCTAGCTGGAGGAACGGGAACACGGCTGTATCCTCTGACGCGGCTGATTAACAAACATCTGCTTCCGGTCGGTAAACATCCGATGATTGTGTATGGCATCGACAGACTCCGTCAGGCGGGTATTGAGGATATTTTGATTGTAATGGGCAAACATTCAGCGGGACTGTATACGGAGTATCTGGGCGGCGGAGCCGAGCTTGGAGTTCGGTTGACCTACCGAATTCAGGAGCAGGCGGGAGGCATTGCTGAAGCACTTGATCTGGCAAAATCCTTTATTCTTCCTGGCGAAAAGTTTGTCGTACTGCTGGGTGACAATCTGTTCAGTGATGATCTGAAACCTTATGTTGATCGTTATGTGCAGCAGCCTGCGGGAACAGCACGTGTGCTGCTGAAAGAGGTCGATGATGCCAGACGTTACGGTGTCCCTGTCTTTGACGCGAACCATCCGGAGCGCATATCGTACATTGAGGAGAAACCAAGCCAGCCGAAAACCTCGTACTGCGTAACGGGGATTTACATGTACGATGACCATGTATTCCATCTGATTGATGGCATTACGCCTTCTGCACGCGGGGAGCTTGAAATTACGGATGTCAATAACCACTATGCCTCTGCTGGAGGCCTGGAGTATGACATCTTGCAAGAATACTGGAGCGATGCAGGTACCTTCGAATCGCTGCAGGAAGCTGCAGTCCGCATGAAGGGACAACTGCCATAAGATCATGCGCCTGATGCTGCCGCTGTGCGGTGCCCGATGGGACCCGAGTAACCTGCGCCGGAGCTGGAAGGAGGCTCCGGCGCTTTGTGCAGCGGCGCTCCCGTGCATGTCAAGGGAGGGAATGCCATGAGAGTAGCGAAACGGACCGGGCACACGGAAGCAAGGGCGACAGGTAAGCCGCAAGGTACTCGCCCGGCAGCATTTCAAGGGCAAGGCGTTCTGATGGTGACGGGAACCCCAGAGGCCGGAACCCGGCGGGCTGCCGTCAAGCCCGGGCATCGCACTGCGCGGGCCCCGGCGGGCGCACGTACTGCTGTGCCGCGTAAGCCTGCCGGCAGGAAGGCCGCTGCACGCCGCCGCTCCGCTGGCAGGCGCGGGCATGCCGCCGCTCACGGCCGCCGCCGCGCAGCATCCCGGCGGGCGCCGCGCCCGGCTGCGCGCCGTGCGCCGGTGCCCGCACCGCAAGCCAGCACGCCGAAGGCGGTGCCTGCCCGCGGTGCGGGCACGGCCCCGCTCCGGGCGACACACCACCCGCACGGTGGTGTCGCCCCCGCGGGGCAAGCTGGCGCTTCTGCTGCCGGCTCTGCGGGCAGCGCCAAGACCCTGCCGCCTGCAGAGCCGGCAGGCGCACCCGGCGGCTACGCCGAGGGCTACCGCGACGGCGTATTCGCGGGCGGGGAGGCGCTGGTGGCGCAGCACATCCCGCCGGACCACATTCTGCCTGCCGTAGCGGCGGCAGATCTGATCGCGGCGGGTTTCCGCCAATATGCGCCCAGCCTCACCCGTCTGGCCAGCCCCCACGAGGTGGCTGACCAGATCCGGGGGGCGCTGGATGCACAGCGCCCCTTGTCGGTCGTTCGCCTCGGAGATGGCGAACTGCTGACGCTGGCAGCCGATACGGTGCTGCCCGGCGAGCAGGTGCAGGAGCTGGCACCGTTCCTGCCTTACGCAGGGGTCCCGCGCTCCGTTCCCGAGATTCGGGCTGCGCTGGCCGAAGCGATACAGGGTGCGGATTGGGTAGGCGTTCCGATCTCGCGGGCGCCCACGTTTCAAGGCTTGTTATTTCCGGTGATGCGCCACTTCGGGATTGACTGGTCCCGGTTGAAGCTGACCAGTTCCACAATCAACTACAGTCTGCATCATGCGGGGCTGCTGCTGCCTATCCTACAAGGCCGCCGCGTGCTGGTGATTGGCAGTCAGGCAAGCGGGCTCGGTGCACTGCTTCTCAGTCACGGAATCCATGTGACGGGCATGATTGGTTCCGTTGCCGGGGTTATGGATGTGCCCAGGGTGGTGCAGGAAACGGCAGCGCATT
Source organism: Paenibacillus sp. FSL K6-2862 (assembly GCF_038005125.1). NCBI lineage: Bacteria > Bacillati > Bacillota > Bacilli > Caryophanales > Paenibacillaceae > Paenibacillus > Paenibacillus sp. FSL K6-2862. The sequence continues at coordinate 5,436,371 of NZ_JBBOSN010000001.1, read as the reverse complement.
CCTTCGATATTGCTCTGGTTGCTGCAGGAGTTCCGGCCGTAATCCTGTGTCGGCGAATTGCCGGTGAACTTGGCAGGGTTGCTCTGGATTTTGGGCATTTGGCTGATAAATTGGTTACAGGAGAGCTTCATCTCTAATGGAGTCTGGCGGATGGTTGACGCGACGCATCCGGACGAGGGGAAATGGGGGAAGCAACATGAGCAAACCAGGTATCATATCCAAGCATCGGGGCCCCGGACCCGCCAAAGTAGTTCTGCATTCCGCTGGAAAGAGCACTGTGCGGAAGTCGGGACACAGAGGGAAAGGCAAGCGGGGGGCCCGAGCTGTCAAACTGTACAAACAAGGGTACAGCAGGGGATACGATGAAGGGGTAAGACAGGGTCAGAGTTCATTTGGATTATTATTTGAAGGGGTCAGCATCATTATTCCGACCTATAATCAGCGGGAATATGCACTTAAATGTGTATCCAGTATCGAGAAACATACGCCTGCTCCCTACGAAATCATTGTAGTGGATAATGGTTCGAAGGACGGTACGGCAGAAGCGATGCTGCGTAAAGGCGGCATGGTGAGAGTGGCTGCACTGGATGTCAATCGCGGATTTGCCGGTGGTGTCAATCAGGGACTGATGATGGCAAGAGGTCGTCATATCGTGGTGCTGAATAACGATACGCTGGTCACGCCAGGCTGGCTTGATAACATGATGACCTGCCTGGACAGTGATCCGGAGATTGGCCTGGTCGGCCCAGTCACCAACTATATAGGAGGCGATCAGCAGATCGATGTTCCGTATTCCGAGGTGCAGGATATGTGGTCCTTTGCCGCCAGACACAACCGGCCTGACCCTGGTAAACACCGGGTAACCGAACGGCTTGTCGGATTTTGCTGGCTGTTCTCACGAGAGCTGCTGGAGCGGGTGGGATATCTGGATGAAGGATATGCGGTAGGCAACTTCGAAGATGATGACTGGATGATTCGGGTGAAGCTGGCAGGATATAAGCTTGCGGTCGCAGGAGATGCCTTCATCCATCACTTTGGCAGCGTCAGCATGAAAGCGCTGGATGAACCGGATTTTACTGCTGTGAACAAGGGGAACGAACAGTTTCATTCCAGGAAGTGGGGAGATCCTCACGCTCTGGTCGCGAAGACATTGCAGCTGGCACACCATATGGAACAGGAGAATTCATCGGCAGCGCCGGATTCCGCCCATTTGGGCAAAGCCAACCCGCGCCAGCAATTGTCCACGAAGGGCAGTCAGGACGGAGTAATGAAGACAAGACGCAGCTGCGACTTTTATCCGGAAGGCTGCTTCGTGTCCGATGCGAAAGGCGATGTATACCGTCTGGCGGGAGGACTGCGCCGCAAGCTGAATATTCCCGTACCTCGCGGCATATCCCCCGTTCAGGTAGCCAAACTGGATCTGCTGGGGATCCCTGCCGGAGATGCTGTAGTGTCAGCAAGTGAAATCCGGGGCTGGCCGCTTGAAGTGAGACATGTGCATGTTTCATCGATTCATGACTCGGACACGGGTTGGACGGAAGGCTGTATTCTTGCGGCAGCTGATGCGCCGGAGGTTCGGTATCAGATCAGCGAGGGCAGAAGAAGAAAGTTCGCAACGGTGTATGCAGCAGAACGATGGGGCGTACATTCCGGTCATGTATTGAGCGTGTCTCCGGAACAGCTGCATGCAATTCAGGAAGGTTTGCCCATCATTGCACCGCCGCAGCTCTTAAACGAAGATCTGTAAAGATGAGGCTCGCTGTGAACCGGTTCGGCATGATGCGAGATGTAATGTGCAGCACACGGCTCCATTTCATTTCGCATCCAGGCTTTCCAAGCGTTACATACATGGCAATCTTATGTTTATGGATGATTGAAAAGTAAGCGATTTCATTTTACACTATGACCATATTGAATCATCGCAGAGCTAACTTAAGTCTGCGATATGAGGATGGTGCATGATGAAGAATGAAAGCATCGTACTGGCCGAACGAATAGCCAGTCATTTTTTGCAGGAAAAAGTCAAGGCAGCACATCAGATTGTTGGGAAGGGTTTCGTCAATCAGGTTTGTGTAGTCGAGACGGAGCAGCATAATATTATCGTGCGCATGAACGATAAAGACCAATATCCGATCTTTATGAAGGAACGATGGTGCCTTGAGCAAGCAGCAGCCGTTGGGGTTCCAGGTCCAGAGACGTTATCCGTTGGAATAATGGATGAAACAGCCTATATGATTCAAACGGTTGTCCAGGGAGATAACGGACGGGATGCAACGATTAACACAATTGAAATCTGGAGAAAACTCGGCGAGTACGCAAAACGGATTCATACCATTCCGGTGGCAGGTTTCGGAGAACGGATGGACCCTGTCTCGAGTACATTTTATTCCCCTCCGCATGCGGGATCAGATGGCAGCTGGGAGGGATACGTACAGTACAATATCAATAGCTTGACGGAGCATGACCCTTTAATTGAGCTGGGTGTACTAACTAAAGCAGAATCGAAAAGGATAAGACAATGGTTCGAGCGTTTGAAAATGGAAACGTTCCGTTTTGGCCTGTGTCATGGTGATCTCTCATTGAAGAACACGATGGTTGATTTGGCAGGTCAGGTTGCACTATTGGATTGGGGAAATGCTGAAGTCACTGTGGTTCCGTATGGCGATATCATACATATGATACGATGCCAGATCCATGGAGAAGGACCCAATAGGGTTGAATTAGAAGCCTTTATAGAGAGTTACGGGCTGAATGAGTATGAGCTGGATCAGATGAGACATGTCATGATCTTGAAGACCTTTGATACGCTTAGATGGGCTATCGATCAAAGTCCGGATGAGGTTGATTTTTATGCCGGGATGGCCCGGAAAGTCCTTACTCTGGTCAAAGAAGCAAGCAGAGACGGATGGATGTAATCGCTTTATCAAAAAAATAAAATTTAATCTTTCTATGCTGCTATAGGTTTATTCTATTAGCAGCTCCATTGACGCTTGAGGGTACGAAGAGTACATTTATAGCCATAATTCTTATTTAACAGGTAGGAATTAAAGGTCTGAGGCGTGCCTCGATCTTATCCTTGAATACAATCAGGAGGGTTATCGATGTCTACATCACCCAAAAAAGTAGTGCTATGGAGCAAAACAGGCTGTCATTTCTGTGGAGAGGTAAAAGCGTTTTTGACGTCCCGGAATCAGCCTTTTGAGAACATTGAAGTGGAAGGCAATGATGTGCTGAGGGATGTGCTTGAAGCGAAATACGGCATTCGGCATGTTCCTGTGATTGAAGTTGGAGGGGAAGGCAAGTTTGAGGCTTTGCTGGAACCGGATTTGGAGAAGCTTGCCGCGCTTTTGGCCCATCCGGATGAGGCAGCTGCGGTCTAATCGTCCTTTGCACTATCGGATTAAATTCGTCGTTTCCGGCTATAGAAAGCTGCTGGGACAGTGGATTGTAGCCGGGAGCGTACGAATGACCTGTCTTATACAGATCTCTGATTTATATATAGAAAAGTTCTATTAGTCACCCCGTTGACCCTTTCACAGGGCAGTGATAAGATTTGTGAAATTATAAAACTGACCAAACTCATAGGAATAGTTACTTTTGAGTTTCGAAAATGTAAATGTCGTGTCTTGGATCCTGATGTATCATCCTAAATCCAATATGAGGGAAGGCGGAATGTATATGACGGCAAAACGCAGTTTGAAATTTGGAGCCATTGTTCACGGTGTCGGAGGCAGCATGACCACATGGAGACACCCGGAGGTTCAACCGGATGCGAGTGTGAATTTTGAGTTCTATAAGCGCCAGACGCTGAAAGCGGAAGAAGGTAAGTTTGATCTCGTTTTTATTGCCGATGGTCTGTACATCACCGAAAAATCCATTCCCCACTTCCTGAATCGGTTTGAACCGATCAGCCTGTTGTCCGCCTTGGCAGCCGTCACTTCGCGGATTGGTCTGGTAGGAACGCTCTCCACGTCCTACAGCGATCCGTTTACGGTTGCCAGACAGTTTGGTTCGCTTGATCTGATCAGCGACGGCCGCGCAGGCTGGAACGTAGTTACCTCCCCGCTTGAAGGATCAGCCAAAAACTATAGTAAAAGCAATCACCCTACCCATCCAGAGCGATACCGAATTGCAACAGAATATTTGCAGGTAACCAAAGGTCTGTGGGATTCATGGGAAGATGATGCGTTTGTTCGAGACAAAGAGAGCGGTGTTTTCTTCGATTCATCCAAACTGCATACACTCAATCACGAAGGGGAGTTCTTCTCCGTACAGGGACCACTGAACATTGCCCGTTCACGCCAAGGTCAGCCGGTGATCTTCCAGGCAGGCTCCTCCGATGATGGCAAGACCCTTGCAGCGAAAGAAGCCGATGCGGTGTTTACAGGACATGATACGATCGAGGATGCACAGGCTTTTTACAAGGATGTCAAAACGCGTGCCGCTTCCTATGGACGTTCCTCTCAGGATATTGTCATTCTGCCAGGCATCAGTCCGATTGTAGGACGGACGGAAGAAGAAGCCGAACGTAAATACGAGGAGATTGCCAGCCTCGTTACGATCGACAAAGCGCTGGATTATCTGGGACGCTTCTTCGAGCACCATGACTTCTCCCAATATGCGCTGGATGAACCGTTCCCTGAACTGAACGGCATTGGCAGCAACAGCTTCCGCAGCGGCACGGATAAAATCAAGAAGGATGCCAAAGAGCAGGGATTGACGCTGCGCGAAGTGGCATTGCGTGCGGCTACGCCGAAGAGCAAATTCCTGGGTACACCGGAACAGGTAGCTGACAAAATACAGGAGTGGTTCGAAGCAGAGGCCGCTGACGGGTTCATTATCCATTCGGAATTGCCAAGTGGTCTGTCTGATTTCGTGGAACTGGTCGTTCCGATTCTGCAGGAGCGCGGCATTTATCGTACGGAGTACGAGCACGATACCCTCCGTGGCAATCTCGGTGTGCAGATTCCGGTGAATCGCTATACGGCTGCCCGGGAGCAAGTGCAGCAGGCATAAGATGAACTGCACGTGAGATGAGCGCTACGGCCATATGAATTCTTAATTGCAGCACTTCCGTGTTTTAAAACCGACTTATCTCATAGGATATATATAAAATAAAAATGACACCTGTATACACAGAGGGGGAAAAGATATGAACAGGTCTATCGCTTGGATGAAATTGTTGGCACTGGCAGCAGTATTGGTACTGGTATTGTCCGGTTGCGGAGCGGGCGGCAGCTCCAGCGGTGCGGCTCAGGCATCAGGTGGTGGGCAGGCCAATGAAGCGGAGGGCGGGAATCTGACGTTCGCTCTTGCGACTTCACCGGATACGCTGGACCCTCACCGGAGCGGGCTTGCTGTTACGGTACGTGCCATCCGGACCATTTACGACAATCTGGTGGTGCAGCTGCCTGACGGTTCCATTAAACCATGGCTCGCCACGGAATGGAGCGTATCAGAGGATGGCAAGAGTTACACGTTCAAGCTGCGTGAAGACGTGAAGTTCCACGATGGCACGCCGTTTAACGCAGAAGCCGTGAAATACAATCTGGATCGCGTCATCGATCCTGCCACCAAAGCTGCCAATTCCCTTGCGCTGATCAGACCCTATCAATCTTCCGAGGTCGTTGATGAATACACCATCAAGGTGAATCTGGAAACACCTTCACAGGCCTTCCTGGGCAACTTAAGCCAGGCTCTGCTGGGTATCGTGTCACCTACAGCTGCCAAGAAATATGGCGATCAACTGGGCAAAAATCCGGTGGGCACCGGGCCGTATACCTTCGTGAAATGGGATGAAAATGCGGATATCGTCGTCGCCAAAAACAAGGATTACAACTGGGGCCCAGAGACGGTTGAAAACAAAGCCGCACCTCATCTGGATACGATCACGTTCAAAATTGTACCAGAGGAAGCGACACGGATCGGAAGCGTACAGAGCAGTCAGGTACTCGCTGCAGAGACCGTTCCACCGCAAAATGTTGCGGCTCTGAAGAATGACCCGAACCAGCAATTGCTGCAGGCCAATACGGTGGGACTGCCGTATACTCTCTTCTTCAATCTGCGCAAAGCCCCTTGGGATGATGTGAAGGTCAGACAGGCGGTACAATCCGCCGTAGATGTGGAATCTATCGTCAAAACGTTGTATCTGGGCAACTACGAACGGGCTTGGTCTGCATTGTCTCCTGGCATTTTGGGTTACGATGCCTCGCTTGAAGGAAGCATCAACCCGGACATCAACAAAGCCAATCAGCTGCTGGATGAGCAGGGCTGGGTGAAGGGTTCGGATGGCATACGTGAAAAGGATGGCCAGAAACTGACGCTGCGTTATGTGGATGGTTCCCCAAACCGGGAGAAGCGCAATGATATCGCCGCCATCATTCAGCAGCAGCTGAAACAGGTTGGCATCGCCGTTGAAGTTGAAATTACAAAAGACATTGCCACTGTCATTTATCAGAACTGGGACTATGATCTGTATGGCAACAGCCAGGTCAATTCCGATCCGAATGCCCTATACGCCTTCTATCATACAAGCGCAGAAGGGGAGCGTCCGACGTTGTCCGGGTTGTCCGATCCGAAGATCGACGAGCTGCTGGAACAGGGAGCGGTGGAAACGGATCCCGAAAAACGCGTGAAGATCTATAACGAGATTCAGCAATTTCTGATTGATCAGGCAGTTATTCTACCGATCTATGTATTTCCTTATACGGTAGCAGCATCCAAATCCGTTCAGGGAGTCAAGTTTGATTCGCTTGGGTACCCATTGTTCAACGACGTGCGAATTCAGCCCTAACATGAGCAGCCCATCACGCATTCAGGAAGGAGACGACCCGGTATGGTTCAAACGATACTGACTCGGCTTGCAACATCACTATTTGTAATATTCGGAGCTTCGGTGCTGGTGTACTGCATCATGTATCTTCTGCCGGGTGATCCGGTCCTGCTCATGCTGGATCCATCCTCGGCTACACCGGAGATGATCGAGAATTTGCGGGCGCAGCTTGGTCTGGATCAGCCGTTTTACATTCAATTTGCGAACTATTTCGGAGACATGCTGCGCGGCGATTTTGGCAAGTCCATGATGAACTCGGATCCAGTGCTTCCCAAAATTCTGGAACATTTCCCGGCCACCCTGGCACTGACGGCACTGAGTTCCATCATTGCGATTACCATCGGCATCACGCTTGGCGTGCTGTCCGCCATCCACCGAAACGGCGTGATTGATTTTATTGCCCGTCTTGTTGGACTGTTTGGTATCTCCATGCCAACGTTCTGGACCGGCATTCTGTTGATCCTGCTGTTCTCGGTTCAGCTCGGCTGGTTCCCGGCCATGGGTTCGGAGGGATTTGCCTCATTGGTTCTTCCAGCAGCCACCCTGGGTCTGGTTGGTGCAGGTTTCATCGTGCGGATGGTACGTAACAGTATGCTTGAAATCATTAATGAACCGTTTATCGTCGCATTGCGTGCCAAAGGGCTTACGGAGCGAACGATTATGTACGTTCACGCACTGCGCAATGCACTGATTCCGGCCGTAACGGTCATTGGCATGTTGATTGGGGATCTGCTGGCGGGAACCGTCGTGGTCGAAACGGTATTCTCCAGACAGGGAATCGGACGGATTATTGCCGATGCCTTGATGGCGAAAGACCTGCCTGTGGTACAGGGCGTTGTCTTTTTTACGGCAATTATCTACGTGGTGCTGAATCTGCTGGTGGATATCTCGTATGCGTACATCGATCCAAGGGTCAGACGTGCAGTCCGTACTTGATCGGCGAAGACCATCTGTACTTTGAGGGATGAGGAAGGAGGACTCTCATGAGCATGAAACCATTGGTGGGTGACAAAAAGGCATGGACCGGCAGCAAGGGGCGTGTAAGCCTGTGGAATCGCCGTTTGGGACGTCACCGCTTCTCGTTCGCGGTTTCCCGGTTATTCTTTTATGCAGCGCTGCTGGTTGTGTTATTCACCGTTACCTGTGCCATCGTTCCGGGATGGATTGCTCCTTATGATCCAACTCAGATGATGACGGATGCGATCCTGCAGGCACCTTCTGCTGCGCATTGGTTTGGTACTGATTATTTCGGTAGGGATATCTTCAGCGTCGTCGTGCATGGCAGCAGGGATTCACTGCTGATCGGATTCGCTTCGGTGCTTGTCGGTGGCCTGGTGGGAAGTGCCCTGGGGATTATCTCAGGGTATGCAGGTGGAATGGTGGATACGGCGATTATGCGTACTGTCGATATTCTGATGGCTGTCCCGGGAGTACTGCTAGCCTTGTCCGTAGCTGCGGCACTGGGTCCTGGACTGCTGAACATTGCACTGGCCGTTGCGGTAGCCTCCGTTCCGGGATATGCACGGGTCATGCGCGGACAGGTGATGTCTGTCAAAAGCCTGCCGTTTATCACAGCGACACGATCACTTGGTGGCTCGAACGGACGTATTTTCTGGCGGCATGTCCTGCCGCATTCCCTGTCTCCTCTGCTTGTTATGGCAACATTGGGGGTGGGTACTTCCATCCTGACGGGTTCCGGTCTCAGTTTTCTTGGACTAGGGGTGTTGAAGGAAATTCCGGATTGGGGAGCACTGCTCTCACAGGGACGCGGTTACCTGACCGTCGCCTGGTGGATCTGTACTTTTCCTGGACTCGCTATTACCATGTTTGTACTCGCAGTGAATCTGATTGGAGACGATATCCGTGATCGGCTTGATCCAAGAGTAAAAGGAGCGGCTTGACCGCTATTCCAAGGAGGAGATTAATGATGTCTCATGTCGTTATTATTGCCGGAGCACCTTCCAAACGTTCGCGTTTGACCGGCCTAACCGATTATAGCAGCAATAAATTAACCCAAGCAGGCATTTCTGTTGAGGTGATACATGTAGCGGATCTACCAGCTGAAGACCTTGTGCAGGCCCGGTTCGACAGTTCGCATGTGCGAGACGCGCTTGCCGTGGTTGAAGCAGCAGACGCGGTCATTGTGGCTACGCCTGTGTATAAAGCATCCTACTCGGGTGTACTGAAGCTGTTCCTGGATCTGATTCCACAGGAGGGGCTTTGCGGTAAAGTGTCACTTCCGCTTGTTATTGGCGGCTCCATTGCGCATCTGCTGGCTATTGATTATGCATTGAAGCCTGTACTGGCCGCACTCGGGGGAAGACATATTTTGGGTGGAGTTTACGCAGTTGATCAAGGCGTAGAGCGTCTGGATGACGGAAAATATGCGCTTTCGGCCGACATTACAACCCGATTGGACCGTTCGTTGGATGAATTGATATTGACACTGGAAAAGGATGGTATTACGATTGCTTAAAACCAAGTAAGTTGATTGGTTAAATTGATATAAGGTCAAACATCTGTGGACCTGGATGCGGAGGCGCTTATGAATATTGAGAACATTGAAGCGTTTGTATATATCAATCATTACGGAAGCTTCAATAAGGCTGCCGAAGTACTCTTTTTGTCCCAACCATCTGTAACGGCTCGTATTCAATCGCTGGAACGTGAGCTTGGCTGCAAGCTGTTTGATCGGCTTGGCAAACAGATCGTGCTCACGGATGAAGGGAGAAAGTTCCTTCCATACGCGCAGCAGGTGCTTCAGGTTATCCAAAAGGGCAGGCAGAAGATTCAGCAGCGCCGGACGACACCAGACGCCCTGCGTCTCGGCAGTACCGTATCGGTATCCAACTATGTCATTCCGGACTTCCTCCCCAAAATCAAGGAGGCCTATCCTGAGGTCAACATCAAGCTCACAACGGCTACAACCGATCAATTGATCGCAAAGCTGCTGAATCAGGAGATTGATCTGGCATTTGTACGCAAGGTCATGCACCCGGCCATACGTACCATTACTTTTTATGAGGACCCGATCCAGCTGTATGTTTACAAGGGACATCCATTTATAGAACGCGGACACGTCAGCATGGAGGCGATTCGCAATGAGCGGCTGGTTTTCTTCGAATGCGGTTCCCTGGACTGGCTGCGTATTCACCGTGCGTTCGACTCCCTAGACCATCCGCCGGATATTACATATCATGTGGACCATTCGGAAACGGCGAAGAAACTGGTTCTTCAGGGAGCGGGTATTGCCTTCCTGCCGGGACTAACGGTGCAGAAGGAAGTGCAGGACCAGGAGTTGTTTCCCATTCAGGTTCATGAAGTTGCTGGTGTATCGTTGCAGATTAGTGTCGTGACGTTAAAAGAAGAACATTCACCGTTTGCAGAGCCCTTTGGGGAGCTGCTGAGGCAGTTATAAAAGCAAGAACGGGCTTGGCAGCCGAATACGGCAGCACAATTGGAGGAGGAGAAACGTATGGGGATTCGTCTTGGCATATTGGATCAGACCCCAATCTATGAAGGGGAGACTCCGGTGGATGCATTCCGGCACACTATTGAGCTGGTAAAGCGTGCAGAGCAGCTTGGATTTCACCGGTTCTGGGTATCGGAGCATCATGATTCAGGACATGTGGCAGGTTCTTCGCCAGAGGTGCTGATTTCGCATTTGCTGGCACATACAGAGCGAATTCGTTTGGGTTCCGGCGGGGTGATGCTCCAGCATTACAGTCCTTACAAGGTTGCCGAGAATTTTAATGTGCTCGCAGCGCTTGGACCGGGAAGGATCGATCTGGGCATAGGACGTGCGCCAGGAGGACTGCCCCGTTCTACGCAGGCTCTGCAGCAGGGCATTCAGGAGGCAGCTTCACTGAAGGAGAAAATACGACAAGTGAAGCAGTATATTCATAATGAACCGCATGCAGATGAATCCCATCCACTTGCCGGTTTAAGTGCTGCACCTGTGTCCGAGCTGCCTGCCGAGCTGTATGTGCTTGGAGCAAGTGTCGATAGCGCTGGCATGGCGGCGGAACTAGGACTCCCTTATGTGTTCTCCTTGTTTATTAATAGCAATATTGAAGTGGCACAAGAAGCCCTTCGTGTCTACCGCGAGCAATTCAACCGTTCAGAAGGCCGGGAGCCTTACGCCGTTCTTGCGATCTCCTTAATTGTGGCAGAGAGTAAGGAAGAGGCTGAAGAGCTGGCAAGTGAGCATATGCTGGTCAAGATCCACCTGGAGAATGGCAAAGTACTGACGGTTGGATCAGTGGAGCAGGCAGAAGAATTCGGACGGCAATCTAACGAGAAATATCGCATTGAGGTTCTGGAGCCGAGTGTAACCCGTGGAACGAAGGAAACCGTAGGTCAGGCTCTGCAAAAGTTTCAGGATGAGTTTGCCGTGGATGAGTTGATTGTCACAACAGCCACACGTGATTTCGCGAAGCGCATTCGCTCTTTTGAATTGCTGCGCGAGGCACTGGATGAACAGGGACTGGGTGAATTCTGGAGTGAATCCGAACCTGCGCAAGCGGCTATTGGTTAGGTGAGGATTAAGAACCCGCTTTTTTTTGCAGCACATAGATGACGATGAAGGAGGCAGCATTATGAAGAGTGAGCTGGAACAGCCCAAGCAGCAGGCAGGGCAAGAAGAAAGAGGCAAGCAGCGTATCCCTGCTGAAACCGATGAAGCATTTGCGGAGCGGTTAATCGCGATTCGGCGGCATCTGCATCGCTATCCGGAATTGTCAGGTGAGGAAAGGGAAACAACGGCCGCCATCCGCGGCTGGCTGGAGGAGGAAGGGGTACGTATCGCAGATGAATATGCACTGCGTACGGGTCTTGTCGCCGAAATCGGACAAGGGGACGGGCCTGTCGTTGCCCTCAGAGCAGACATTGATGCATTGCCGATTCAGGAAGAGACGAAGCTTGAGTTTGCTTCCCAGGCCGCAGGCAAAATGCATGCTTGCGGGCATGATGCACATACGGCCATATTGGTTGGTGCAGCACGATTGTTGAAACAGCGGGAGTCTGGGCTGCCAGGCAAAGTAAGGCTGCTGTTCCAGCCTTCTGAGGAAAAAGCAACGGGCGCCCGGCAGGTTATTCAGAGCGGAGCACTGTCTGACGTCTTTGCCGTGTTTGGTCTGCATAACAAACCGGATCTTCAGGTCGGTACAGTCGGTATCCGGGAAGGAGCACTTCTGGCAGCGGCGGATGGTTTTGTAGTAAACGTCGAAGGGGTGGGCACACATGCTGCGGTACCGGAAGCGGGAATCGATCCGATTGTTGTTGCCTCACATATTGTAACGGCTTTGCAGGCAATTGTGAGTCGCAATGTGGGTGCACAGGAGAGTGCCGTGATTAGCGTGACCAAGATTCACAGCGGTACAGCCTGGAATGTCATTCCGGATCAGGCCATATTGGATGGCACGGTGCGTACCTTTGACGAGAAAGTCCGTGCCCGTATTCGTGAACGGTTCAACCAGGTCGTGTCTGGTGTGGCGGCTGCATACGGTACACGGGCGACGGTTCGCTGGATTCAGGGACCGCCTGCGGTGGTTAATGATGCTTCGCTGGCTTCCGCGGCGGAACAGGTGGCGGCTGAAGTGGGATTGAACAGTGTTAGACCGCTGCCCTCTCCGGCAGGTGAAGATTTCTCCTTTTATCAGAAGGAGGTTCCAGGCCTATTCCTTTTCCTCGGTACATCGGGACCGCATGAGTGGCATCATCCTGCATTTGACCTGGATGAACGGGCACTGCCGCTGGGAGCGCATTTGCTCGCTGCTTTGGCAGAGCAAGCGCTGCAAAACCTGCAGCTGCAGGGGGAGTGATGCGATAAACGCAAGAACCAAACAGTGTGCTTTGAAAGGACGGTTACCCTCATGGGGTGACCGTTTTTTTGCCTGGTAGGCAGAAAAAGAATGCAAAACAAAGAGATGGATTTTAAAACAAAGAAGCTTCTTGAAATGGAAAAATATTGTTGACGGCCTCAATTTTGTATGCTATATTTTTCTCGATTATTAATCGTAAAAATTACTATTAAGGCAGCGGGGTAGCGCACAGGTGAAACTCATCCGAATCTGAATGAACAGGAATAGAGGTAGCTGGGATGAAACAGGAGATCGAATTTATCAAGTTTAATCCAACACAGAACATGACGGTTTTGGTGAAAACAAGTCATCCAGCAGAGGAGTACCAACATATCGCTTCAAGCATCATGTCCTACGATCATGTATATGCGGAGCAGGTCGGATTTATTGTGCCATCCCTTCAGCGCGGAGCTGCAGCACGGTTGCATATGGCCGGAGGAGAGTTTTGTGGTAATGCCTGTATGGCTTTGGCAGCCTACCTTGCATCAGAACAGGAGATGGGTTCTCGAGATTACACTGAATTGCTGCTTGAGGTCTCGGGTACAGAGCAGTTGATTACCTGCCAAGTGAAGAAGCAGCTGAATGAATACTTTTGTCAGGTGACCATGCCGATTCCCAGACAGATTGAACGGCAGACCATAACGTACGAAGGATTCGATCTGGATATGATTATTGTCCGGTATGAGGAATTCATTCATATCGTGGTGGAGGTGGACGGGTTCGATGATGGGATTCGAAAAAGAGCACAAAACCTCGCGCGTCTGCTTGGACTAACCCTTGGAGACAAACTGATTGGCATTTTGTTGTTCAATCCACGTTCCGAAGAGTTGGCTCCGCTGATTTATGTTCCCGGACTGGATAGCCTGATATGGGAGAGAGGATGCGGTTCAGGTACAGCTTCGCTTGGCGCTTACCTTGCATGGAAGACAGGAAGAGAGATTACCGCCCGAATTAAACAGCCCGGAGGTTCGATCAACGTCGTGGCCCGGTTTGCTGAACATGGGCTGGGGAGCATTCACATTGAAGGTTCTGTCGGTATTGTGGCACAGGGGACAGCTTTTATTGATGTACAACAGATGGACATGGATAAGGGGGAAACACATGAATACGGTCGTGGATTTTACCAGACAGTTGAATGATTTTCTGAAGACCTTTGAACAACTTGCTCGGAAATACGATCATTCCATTCATCATGCGGAACAGATGGAGCTGGCCATCAATGCCTATTCCCAGTGGATCACCGATAAGCGCCATGAGTCGTTCTGGGCAGAGAAGGAGCATGAGGAGGGCACCGGGTTCACACAGCTTGTACTGGATTTAAGGCACCAATCTTCCCGCTGTGTAGCGATCATGGAGAAATATCGGGCATTGAAGCTGCAGCACGGAGAAGTGGAGATTGCGGATTATTTCAAGAATATTGAGGAATGCATTGAGAAGGAATTCGGCAGTTTCCATGTGACTTCAGACTCCAAGGTGCTTCTGATCGGATCGGGAGCATTTCCAATGACTCCCCTGCTTATCGCCAGAAGGACGGGGGCACAGGTGGTAGGCATTGATATTGATGAAGAGGCGATCGGGTTAGGCCGGACGGTTGTGAATACATTGGGGGCCGGTCTCCGCATCCATTTGCAGAAGGCATCTGTTCACGAGCTTGATTTTACGAAAGAAGCCACGCATATCATTTTCAGTTCCACTGTCGCTATGAAATATGACATCCTAGATCAGCTTCATTCGCTCACCAATGAACACGTTGTTGTTGCGATGCGATATGGCAATGGATTGAAGTCCCTGTTCAATTACCCTCAGCAGGAGACGGACCCGCTGAAATGGCGAATGGTTGATAACATTTTGCGTCCACACGATGTGTTTGACATTGCACTGTATCAGAAACCTTTGCATGTCGGATAAGGAGGAGGCACATATGAGTGGTTTTGAACGAGTCTTAATCATGGGAACTGGGCCTGCATCCGTTCAACTAGCTGTATTATTCAAGAAACAACGAGGTTCCACCATCGGTGTGGCAGGAAGGGAATCGATTAGATCCAATGAATTCTTCGGTGCATTGGACCGTCATGATCAGCACATTCGCGTAAGCGTTCAGAATGAGAAGCATCGGAGCCTGGCAGGCGAGTGCAGCGTGGATCGGATTTTTACCGGGTACAGCCGGATTGAAGGCAGCTGGGATACGCTGATTCTTGCTGTCACGACAGATGCTTATGTTCAGGTATTAAGTCAGCTGAATCCGGACGTCCTGAAGCAAGTCAAGTGCATCGTGCTGGTATCTCCCACATTTGGATCGAACCGCCTGGTTCATCAGTATGTAAGTGAGTTAGGGTACACGCCCGAAGTGATCAGTTTCTCCACCTATTGTGGGGATACGCGATGGGCAGATGGACGGCCTTCCAATCATGTCGTGACAACCGGAGTGAAGAATAAACTGTATATCGGTTCCACCCGAACCCCTTCAGAAGCAGTGAACGAATTATGCAAAATGGTTGATCAGCTCGGCGTGACGATGGAAGTGATGACCTCCCCATTTGAGGCGGAGACGCGAAACATCTCGCTGTATGTACATCCGGCGTTATTCATGAATGACTTTTCTTTAAACGCGATCTTTGGAAACGCTGACGTCCAGACGTTTGTCTACAAGCTCTACCCGGAAGGGCCTATCAACCAACATCTCATTCGGGATATGCTCGCAGGATGGAAAGAAATCATGAGGATTACAGACCGGCTGCACATACGGCCGCTCAATCTGCTTCAATTCATGACGGATGATAACTACCCGGTTCATTTGCAGAGTTTATCGCGCTCTGATATCGAAGAATTTGTCGATTTGCAGGACATACATCAGGAGTATTTGCTGTACATACGGTATACCTCGTTACTGATTGACCCTTTCTCGCAGCCAAACGAACAAGGGAGATATTTTGACTTTTCGGCCGTGCCATTCCGGAAGATGTTCATCAATCACGAAGGACAGCTTGAGATCCCAAGGATGCCTCAGGAAGATTATTACCGCATCAAAATCATTCAGGGCATTGCAAGGCATCTCCGGGTGGACTGCCCTACTATAGACAAATTCATCGCAACCTATGAGAACAAACTGGTGCAAGTGGCACAGGAACAGAAAGAGCTGCCGTTATCCAGCGCATTTCAGATCCGGACATTTGCTGGTGATCTGAACATGATCTGTGAAGGACTTGAAATCTATCATCAGGAGGAAACGTTGTGAAAAAGGGAAGATCCCGTATGGGCTTAAGTATTATATTTGCGCTGGTGTTGGTCGTATTGGCCGGTTGCGGCGAGAAGGGAACTGTACAGACGGGGGCAGCTGAAGGAGAGAAGAAGACGGATTTGATCTATGCTTCCGCCAAGGATATTAATGATATGAATCCCCATTTGTACACAGGCTCCATGCCTGCTCAAGGTATGGTATATGAGTCATTGGTAGAGAACACGGCAGATGGCATTCAGCCCTTGCTTGCGGAATCATGGGACATTTCAGAGGACGGAAAGGTGTACACCTTTCATTTGCGAAAAGACGTAAAGTTCCAGGACGGAGAACCGTTCAACGCCGAGGCGGTCAAGGCTAACTTTGACGCGGTCCAGGCCAATAGTGAGAAACATGCGTGGATTAAGCTGTCCACCAAAATTGTGAGTACAAATGTCATTGATGAACATACGGTTGAACTGGTGCTGTCCAGCACCTATTATCCGACATTGGTGGAATTGTCCATGACCCGGCCCTATGTGTTCATTTCTCCCAAAGACATGATCCATGGCGGGACCAAAGATGGTGTAAATGGTTACCATGGAACAGGACCATACATGCTTACAGAGCACAAGGTGGATGAAAACGCGACGTTTGTTGCAAATGAAAATTATTGGGGAGGCAAACCCGAAATTCAAAAAATCGTAGCCAAAGTTCTCCCGGCAGGAGAGACAACGTTTCTGGCCTTGCAAAAAGGCGAAATTGACTTCGTGTTCACCGATGACCGGGGGGCCGACAGTATTGATGTTCATGCGATGAATCAACTGGCTGAATCAGGGGAGTATCAGGTGATACGAAGTGAACCGATGAACACGAGCATCATTGCGGCCAACAGCAGCAAAAAGGATAACCCGGTCAGTGAAACAGCCGTTCGGGAAGCCATCTGGCATGCCATCGATCGGGATACCATAAGCAACGACATCTTTGAAGGAACACAGACTCCTGCCCAGACCCTATTCTCATCCAATGTGAATTACGCCGACGTGGAATTGAAGACACGACCTTATGATGTAAGTACTGCAGAGAAGCTGCTGGACGAAGCGGGCTGGCATTTAGGCAGTGGTGCTGCTGTACGAACCAAAGAAGGGCAAGAGCTGAAGATGGATTTGTATTATGACAGCAATTCCTCTACGCAGAAAACACAGGCTGAATATATTCAAAATGAATTGAAAAATATCGGTATCCAGCTTTCGATCATCGGCGAAGAATCCTCCTCCATCGCTAACCGAAGAACAACGGGCGAGTATGATCTGCTGTTCAATCAAACGTGGGGACTGGCTTATGATCCTCAGAGCACCATTTCGGCTTTTGCCTCCAGCTCAGCCTATCTGCACACAACAAGCGGGATGGCTGGTGCCGAGGAAATGTACGCCAAGATTGAAGACGTGATGGTGTCCACCGATGAGAGTGCAAGGAAAGCACTGTATGCTGACATCATGACCATGGTTCACGAGGAAGCCGTGTTTATCCCTCTTACCAACGGAAGCATGACGATCGTGGCACCCAAAAAACTGGATGGCATTGCATTTAAGCAGACCCAGTTTGAGCTGCCATTTGAGCGCATGAAATTTCAATAGGGTCCATTGGATTTTGTGTTAAAAAGGAGATGGATATGGGGAGTTTTATCGTCAAACGGATTCTGCTTGCAATACCCCTGCTGCTGATTATTTCGTTTCTAACCTTTGTTCTGATCAATCTGTCGCCGCTGGATCCGGCCGTTGTTGTGCTGCAGGCGCAGGAAGTTCCGCAGATTACGGATGAGCTGATTGCCCAAACCAAGGCAGAGCTCGGCATGGATCGGCCGTTTATGATTCAATATGGAAACTGGCTGCTGGCCTGTCTTCAGCTGGACTTTGGCGAGTCCTATGTGACCGGAAATTCCGTCTGGTCCATGATTGGCCCGGCATTTGTGAACACGCTCAAATTAACGCTGATATCTTCTTTCTTCATTATCCTCTTCTCGATCCTGTTAGGTGTAATCTGTGCGATGAGGGAAGGGAAAATGATGGATAAGTCTGTACGTGGCTTCTCCTTTCTGCTCACGGCGATACCTTCCTACTGGCTTGCAGCTATGCTGATCTGGTACTTCTCGGTCAAGCTTGATCTGCTGCCCACCAGCGGAATGGATTCACCACAGAGCTATATTCTTCCGGTCATTGTCATTACGGTAAGTTATGTAGGTATCTACTTCAGGAGCGTCAGAAGTTCCATGCTTAACAATTTAAACGAAGATTATGTTCTATACGCGCGAGCCAGCGGAATCCCCGAGAGAAAGGTAACACTGCATATCTTGCGGAATTCGCTGCAGGTGTCCGTTTCCATCTTTTGTATGGCCATCCCTATTGTACTTGGAAGCACGGTTGTGATTGAAAATGTGTTCGCCTGGCCAGGTCTGGGCCGGTTAAGCGTCAGATCCATCCTGAGCCGGGATTTTCCGATTATCCAGGCGTACGTGCTTATTCTGGCTGTCACATTTGTGCTGTTTAATACGCTTTCCGATATCGTGAACGCGGCACTGAATCCCAAACTCAGAAAGGAATTCTAATGAGAAACCTTCGCAATTTAAGCCAGGATAAGCTCGCCATGGCGTCTCTTGCTTTTATCGTGGTGATGATCGTTGCTGGCGTTTTTGCTCCCTTGTTTGCACCGCATGATCCAGAAGAGGTGAACATGAAGCTCAGGTATGCATCAGCATCGTGGTCGTATCTCCTTGGCAATGATCATCTGGGCAGATGTGTGTTGTCGCGGCTGATCTATGGCATTCGGCCAAGTGTACTGTGGGTATTGGCTGCTCTGCTGGCCTCTGTTCTTCTGGGGGCACTCGTGGGGTTCATCTCTGGTTACTTCAAAGGAAAAACCGACGCCATCCTCATGAGGATCTGTGATATTATGCTTTCTTTTCCGGGATACGTGATGACGCTTGCGGTAGTCGGCATTTTGGGCGCTGGTCTTGAAAATATTCTGATCGCCTTTGTGGTCATGAAATGGGCATGGTTTGCCCGGGTTATTCGTACATCGGTCATGCAATATTCCGAGATGGATTATGTGAGATTCGCCAGGGCTTCGGGAATCAGCCACCTGCGAATCATTCACAAGCACATTCTGCCCGTTACCTTTTCGGACATTGCTGTCATTTCGAGCAGCTCCATTTGCTCCATGATCCTGCAAATTTCCGGGCTGTCATTTCTCGGATTGGGCGTTCAGGCACCGCAAGCCGAGTGGGGCATGATGCTGAATGAGGCCAGAGAAGTCATGTTCTCCAGGCCAGAGCTAATGCTTGCGCCAGGTCTTGCGATTGTTTTGGTCGTATCAGCATTCAATTTTCTGTCCGATGCGCTGCAAGTGGCGCTTGACCCCAAATTGATGACGTCCAAACCGGGCGGCAAGCTTCGCGGAAGGAAGAGAGGTGAACAGGTCTCTTATGAATATATTGGAAGTTGAGCAACTGCGAATATGGGATGCCCTTACGGAAGAAGTTATCGTGCCCAATAGTTCATTCCAGTTGAAGCAAGGGCAGTGCCTTGCCATTGTAGGGGAAAGTGGGAGCGGCAAGTCGATGACATGCAGGTCCATCATGCGCCTGAATAAACCAGCCATCCGGCAGTCCGGCCGGATTCTGTTCCAAGGGGTAGATTTGAACCAGCTCACGGAGCAGGACATGCGCAAAAAAAGGGGCCGGAATCTGTGCATGATTCTCCAGAACGGAATGGGTGCATTTGACCCCTCCTGTGTGATCGGCGTTCATCTGAAAGAGACCCTTCAGGCGCATTACGGATGGAATGCCAAGGAAGTGGAGCAGAACATGAAATTGGCCATGGAACGCGTCATGCTGAGAAATCCGGTGGATATCATGAATCAATATCCTCACCAGTTGTCAGGAGGCATGCTGCAGCGAATCATGATTGCGCTGGCACTCGTGCTGGAACCGGATGTGATCATAGCGGATGAACCTACAACGGCTCTGGATACGATTTCCCAATACGAAGTGATCGAGCAGCTGATCCAATTGCGGGAACGAATGGGATGCTCCATGATCTTTGTTTCACATGATCTGGGAGTCGTACGGAAGATCGCGGATGAGGTTCTGATCATGAAGGATGGACATATTGTGGAGTCGGGCAGCATTCACTCCGTCTTTTCGAAACCGCAGCACCCGTATACACAGTTTTTGGTATCCACCCGCCGGGAGCTAAGCCATCATTTCAGGCAGTTGATGCAGGAGGAACAGCATATTGCTAAACGTTGACCATGTTCATAAATCCTATCCACTAGGCGGCTTGTTTTCCGGAGGCCGGAAATCCGTTCTGCATGATGTCAGCTTTGAATGCTCGCGCGGGGAATGCCTGGGTATCATCGGGGAGAGCGGGAGCGGAAAATCCACCTTGGGCAGACTGATTTTGGGGATGGAGCGCCCGGAGCAAGGGAAGATTTCGCTCGAAGGCAGATCTGTGCTGGACAGAAAGGCGAGAAGGGGCCGGATCAGTGCCGTTTTTCAGGATTACAAATCGTCGATCAATCCGTTTTTTACGGTCGAGGAAGCCATTATGGAACCATTACGTCTACAAAAAAAGAACCCGGAAGGCAATGCCCATTCGCTCAAAATCGATGTGCTGCTTAGCCAGGTGGGGCTGGACAATTCATACCGATCCAGGTATCCACATGAATTGTCAGGAGGAGAAGTGCAGCGGGTTTGTATCGCCAGGGCCATTTCAACAGAGCCTCAGTGCATTGTTCTGGACGAAGCAATCAGTTCACTGGATGTATCGGTTCAGACTCAGGTGCTCCATGTGCTGAAAGAGCTGAAAGAGATCTATCAGCTGACCTATATATTCATCACCCACGATATTCAGGCAGCTGCTTATATTTGTGACAGAGTGGTCATTTTCAGAGAGGGTCGCATAGAAGAAATGGTGCCTATCCAGCAGCTGAAAACCGTGAAGTCCGAGTATGCGAGAAAGCTGCTGGATCATTTAATTACTTTTTAAAGGAGAACACACCGTGAGTGGAGCATTGTCATGGCCTTTTCTGCGTTTATATCTATTGACGCTCTTATACTTTAGCGCTAACGCCATCCTCAATGTTATCATCCCTCTAAGAGGTGAATCATTGGGGGCAAGCAGCACTGTCATTGGTCTCGTCATGGGAGCGTACATGTTCACAACGATGTTTTTCAGGCCATGGGCAGGTCAGATTATCCAAAAGCATGGCCCGATCAGGATACTTCGAATCATTCTGATACTAAATGGGCTGGCGCTGATCCTATATACATTTACGGGATTGGGGGGCTATTTCGCAGCCCGTGCCCTGCAAGGGGTGTCTACCGCCTTTTTCTCCATGGCGCTCCAGATTGGCATCATCGATGCACTGCCCGAGAAGGATCGTTCACAGGGGATCTCATACTATTCCCTCTTTTCCTATATTCCGGGCATTGCCGGGCCGGTGCTTGCGCTGGGACTGTGGAATGCGGGCGGAATGGATTATTTCTCCATATTCATGATTGGGATTGCGATGATAACGGGGCTGTTTGGTTACAGTGTCAGAATGGACAAAACGAAGGAACCAGGGATTGACGCAGCACAGGACAAGACTGGACAGAAGTCCGGTATGCTGGCTTCCTTCGGGGAACTGATCCGTAATCCGTTTTTGTTCAAATGCAGTGTCATTATGCTCATCTCGTCGATTGTGTTCGGTGCCATAACGGCGTTTATTCCGCTGTACGCTCCACAATTGAATTACGGAAATGCTGGAGTGTTTCTGATGATACAGGCTGCGGTGGTCGTGGTTGCCCGTATTGCGCTTAGGAAAAAAATCCCATCGGACGGAACGTGGCACTCTTCATTTATGATGGGTACGATGCTGCTGCTGACACTCGCTGCTGCGTGCGTAGGATTGTCTATTCAGGCAGGTGTAATCCTATTTTATCTGGGCGCGGGACTCATGGGCATTGCGCAGGCAATCGTATATCCAACGCTGACCACCTATCTGTCTTTTGTCCTGCCACAGACGAACCGCAACGTGCTCATTGGTTTATTCATTGCAACGGCGGACTTGGGCGTTTCACTTGGGGGTGTCGTTATGGGACCGGTTGCTGATCTGTTTTCATTTTCCTGGATGTATTTGATATGTGCCGTACTTGGAGCACTGATGATTATTTTTGCGTATGACCGTAGGGGACTATTGTCAGCGATGAGCTAGCAGGAAGGCTGATGCGGAATGCGTCGGCTTTTTTCTGTTGTTTCATTGTTAGCATAGGAAGTACGCATACCAAGCATTGACAAGACAAGCGGTATACGATAAATTGTCCTTTTAATCATAATGATTACGATTATTTGACTTGTCTGTTCTGGCAATAGTGAGAAAGTGGGGACAAACTTTTGGATGCTTCTGCAAACAATCATGGCAAATTAAATCCGGTCTCTTTTTCCTTTATCCGGTTTTATATGCTGGCTTTTTTATTTTTTGCCGCAAATTCGGCCTTAACGATTATTCTTCCACTGAGAAGTGAAGCAGCAGGATTGAGTCAGGCCGAAATAGGCCTCATGATGGGAGCTTACATGTTCACGTGTATGCTTCTAAGGCCGCTAGCTGCACAGCTTTTGGGGAAACATGGTCCCCTCCGGGTCATGCAATGGCTGCTTCTTCTGCATGCCGTAACGCTGGTGCTCTTCATGATTGGTGATGTGGAATCTTACCTCTGGCTGCGGGCATTGCAAGGCGTGGCGACTGCGTTTTTCTCCATGACCATGCAGGCTGGCATTGTAGAAAAGCTTGAAGATAAGGACCGCGCACAGGGGTTATCCATGTATACACTCTTTACGATGGTTCCCTCTCTGATCGTTCCGATTCTGGCGATACAAATCTGGGAAAGTGCCCGCGAGATATGGTTTACGATCCTCATGATTGGTTTGGCTGTACTGCCACTGCTAATCGGATACCGTGTAGATCTGCCCAGACGTACGGTGCAAAATCAGTCATATACGCTAAGGGACATGATCCGCTCCTTTCGTGGTATTTGGCGCAGTACACCACTGTTGATCAGCAGTGTAGTCATGCTGTTTGCTTCCTGCGTATTTGGAGCAACGGCGACGTTTCTTCCGCTGTATATGGTATCGACGGGACTTGCGAGTGCCGGAGTGTTTTTAACGATCCAGGGACTGGTTGTTATTCTATGCCGATTTGTGCTGCGTAAAAAAATACCTTCCGACGGCAGCTGGAATACCTGGCTAATTGCCGGATTACTGCTGTGTGCAGCTCTGGGAACCCAGATGCTCGCGCTGCTGGAGCTCATTGGTCCACTGGTGTATTTGTCCGCGGTGTTTAGTGGTTTTGCCCTGGCACTCATGTATCCCACATTAACGACGTACCTGTCCTTCGTGCTCCCTGCCGATTCCAGGTATGTATTGATGGGCATATTTATGTCCTCCTACGATCTGGGCTTCTCCTTGGGCGGACTCGCCATGGGTTTGATTGTTCAGAGCAGCTCCTATTCCACGATGTTTACGATCTGTACGTTACTTTCCTTGGTTGCCATGATGCTGGTCGTCATATTTAGAAAACGGATGGAATCAGGGAATAGAGAAAGGCTCTCTATTGCAAACTGAGGAAGGTCTCTGTACAGGCAATGCGTTTTTATGTGCTGATTTTCACGACTCGTGCTTGACTGACTTAGGCTGCTATTCGGATGCAAAAGTTAAATGGCTTACGGACTGGATTTTTCGGGACGCATCATGATGATGTGAACTGCCGGAACCAGATCGTAGGTCTTTTTTTTACAAAAATGATTTGACAAGAGAAGCCAACAGGATTATAGTCATTGTTGTTAATCGTAATAATTACTAATAAGGCCAATAACAGATTGGCTGTCACTATAAGGAGCAGATATAAATGACACAAAAGCAAGTTCCGGTAACGGTCCTCAGCGGTTACCTTGGTTCAGGTAAAACGACGGTCCTTAATCATGTACTGCACAATCGGCAGGGGCTTAAGGTAGCCGTCATTGTGAATGACATGAGTGAGGTGAACATTGACGCAGCGCTGGTCAAGGGAGAAGCCACGTTGTCAAGAACGGAAGAGAAGCTGGTTGAGCTGTCCAATGGCTGCATCTGCTGCACGCTGCGGGATGATCTGATGCAGGAGATCGAGAAACTGGCGAACGAAGGCCAGTTCGATTATATCCTGATTGAATCCACGGGCATCAGTGAGCCTGTTCCGGTAGCACAGACCTTTACATACGCCGATGAAGAATCGGGTATTGATCTGACCCGTCTGGCGAAGCTGGACTGTCTGGTAACGGTGGTGGATGCCAACCGGTTCTGGCATGACTTTGCCTCAGGACAGAGTCTTCTGGATCGGAGTCAGGCAGCAGGAGAGGAAGATACCCGTGACGTGGTGGATTTGCTGATTGACCAGATTGAGACGTGTGATGTCCTGCTGCTGAACAAATGTGATCTGGTCGATGAAGTGGAGCTGAACAAGCTTGAAGGCATCATCCGTAAACTTCAGCCCCATGCCAAGATTATTCGGACCGTGAAGGGGCAGGTGAATCCTGCTGAGATTTTGAATACCGGTCTCTTTGATTTTGAAAAAGCGAGCATGTCCGCCGGATGGATTCAGGAGCTGGAAAAAGAATCACACACCCCCGAGACGGAAGAGTACGGAATTGGCTCCTTCGTGTACCGTCGCAGGAAGCCATTCCATCCCGCACGTCTGGCTGAGTTCATGAGCTACTGGCCGGAAGAGGTTGTTCGTGCCAAAGGCCTGGTTTGGCTGGCGGCTGAAGGAGATGTAGCAGCAAGCCTGAGCCAGGCGGGGCCTTCCATTCAGTTTGGACCTGCCGGACATTGGGTCGCGGCCTTACCGGAAGCGGACAAGGAAATCATTTTTCAAACCGAGCCGGATGTCCTGGAAAAATGGGACGCCCAGTGGGGAGACCGTCAGACCGAGCTGGTGATGATTGGGATCGAGATGGAGCGTGACATGATTGAGGATGAGCTGGACCAGTGCCTGCTCAGTGATGAGGAGATGCAAGCCGACTGGGGAGGGTTTGAGAATCCCCTGCCGTGGCCTGTTGAAACTGTCTGATCGGAAGAAGGTTCTGTAAATGGAATTGTAAGGTTTAACATGTTCAAAAAAATCGTAGAGGAGCTGTAAATGATGGCCAAAAAATCAAAAGTCGTTCGTGAAAAACAGCGTCAGGCAACGGTAGCCAAGTACGCTGAGCTGCGCCGGGAGCTGAAGGAAAAAGGAGATTACGAAGCACTGCAGAAGCTGCCGCGTAACGCCTCTCCAACGAGACTAAAAAATCGCTGCGAACTGACGGGACGTCCAAGAGGATATTTGCGCAAATTCAAGGTTTCACGTATTGTCTTCCGCGAACTGGCCCATCAGGGACAGATTCCGGGTGTGACCAAGTCCAGCTGGTAACGCAGAGGACATTCATTTTGGCAAATGAAAGGCTGTGAACTGATATGCTGGACTCGTTTACCATTCGAAGAATTCAGTCGCTCATGAATGGGTATATCCACGAGAAGGTGCCTGCACCGCTCCGCACGATGGTTAAGCTGACCTATGTGATGAATGGTGACGAGCTCATTCTTACGGAGGAAAGGCCAGCGGGTGAAAGGTATCAATGGGATGTGCTGCCGATCGCCCGGTTTCATTGGGAAGGTGAACAATGGAAGGTATATGCCCAGGATGAATCTAGCAGCTGGAATGCCGTAGATGTTATTGAGCCTTGTCCCGACTTTGAGGATTTGCTCGAACAAGTTGAACGGGATGAGAAGGGCATATTCTGGCGCTGAGTCCAATCGAATGCAGAGCTAATGCAACATACTTCTGGTTATACGAAGTGACTCTGGATTGATGAGGAAGAAGCAGGCTCTATTATAGATGTAGTAATAGAAAAGGCGCCGTGCCAGCGGCGTCTTTTGCTTGGGTTTCGCCTGAACAAAGTGATATATGACTTGGCAGGATAGTGGAACAAGATTCATCAATATGATCTGTATATCAATTAAATGATGTGACGATAATGTCACACTGAAATGAATATTGTTATGCTAATCGATGGGAATAAATAGTCATTCACCCTTATAATTGAATTTGTTAAGCGAGTTTATTTCGTAAAGGGGGTATCTTCTAATGACTGATCCAATAAAAGCAATCATACTTGGGATAATAGAAGGGTTAACTGAATTCTTACCCGTATCGTCTACTGGACATCTTATTTTAGCAGGCAATCTACTTGACTTTGAGGGAGACGCGGCAATCACCTTTAAAATTGTTATACAGTTGGGTGCAGTGATGGCAGTTCTAATTCTTTATTGGAAAAGGTATATGGAGATTGGGTCAAACTTAATTAAAATGGATTTTTCAGCAAGTAAAGGATTAAACGTAATACATATGATTTTGGCTATGTTACCAGCATTAATCGTATATCTTCTATTAAAGGACACTATAAAAAGCCAATTATTCGGCCCTACACCTGTCTTATTTGGTTTAATTGCTGGTGGATTATTAATGATCATCGCATCACGGAGTAAGAGAACTACCAGCATTGATACAATGGATAGGATTAGTTACAAACAAGCTTTTGGGATTGGCTTATTCCAATGTCTGGCCTTGTGGCCAGGTTTTTCGAGATCAGGTTCGACAATTTCAGGTGGCCTTTTGCTCGGTACTAGCCAAAAAGCTGCCGCAGATTTTACGTTCATTATTTCTGTACCTGTTATGTTTGGTGCTACCTTGTTGGACTTATACGATAGCATCGATTTACTTCGTTTAGACGATTTGTATCTGATGTTAATTGGATTTATGACTTCCTTTCTTGTGGCTATGATTGCGGTAGTAACGTTTATTAGATTGATCAAGCGACTTCGATTGGAGTGGTTTGCTCTTTATCGTTTTGTATTAGCAGTTCTTTTCTATTTAATCGTCATACTGTAACTGTAAACTTCAATCTAACGGGTTACCGGTTGGCAGCTGCTTCATTTTTCGTTAAGCTAACGGGCAGGTTAGTTTTAAGCTAAAATATTGTTTGAACCGCCCTATTGGCTAGTATGATTAACTGCTCCCCATCACGCTATACCTCCTATGAACAAAAGAAGTCAACCAGTAAAAACTGGTTAACTTCGCCATATCTTAGACCTGTGCAGTCGGACGGATTACAATTTCATTCACATCAATATCGTCTGGTTGCTCAATTGCGAATGCTATAGCGCGAGCAACTGCATTCGGCGGCATAGCTAACTCGTCCCGGATAGCAGCGAGACGGTTTCTAACCTCCTTATTTGTAACGCTCTCCGTAAAATTTGTTTGTACGATACCAGGCGATATGATTGTTACGCGTAGTTGTTTGCCAGCCTCTTGGCGCATCCCCTCTGAGATCGCGCGAACAGCGAACTTCGTGCCTGAATAGACGGATTGATTCGGTACCGTTTTATGCCCGGCTGTAGAAGCGGTGTTGACAAAATGACCAAACCCCTGCTTGCGAAAGACAGGCAGAGCGGCGGCGATACCGTATAGTACGCCCTTCATATTGATATCAATCATTGACTCCCAGTCTTCAACACGCAATTCATCAAGGGGTGAAATCGGCATAATACCGGCATTGTTAATGAATACATCAAGCTTGCCATACTGTTCGTATGCCAAGGAGACAAGATTAGACATGTCTTCTCTCCGTTGCACGTCACAGCTCATATAAATGGCCTCACTGCCCCGTTCTGTAATGCGCTTCGCAAGTGCTTCAAGTCTATCCGTGCCTCTTGCTCCAAGCACAATCTTAGCGCCACGCTCGGCAAGCAAGAGTGCGGCCGCCTCGCCAATTCCGCTGCTTGCGCCCGTAATAACAACGACTTTGCCTTTGATTCCTGACATGGTTATGTTCTCTTCTACGCTCATCGCCCGATCCTTCTTTCATTCCAATAGTAGTCGCAAGTACTGTTGACTTACTAGTTGAAGTATAAAAGAGGGCGAAGAATATCCGGTAGACGATTACTTCGCGTTCTTTGCCTAATCCTGTCTGTCTGGATACAATATTCTCAAGGTATAGAAGAAAAGGATTGGTGATTATGAAGCAACTCTTTCCCAGGCTTACCATTTCGACCTATCAGCAAGAATTGGCTCGGCTGATTCAGCTCCATGCTCCGATAGACGGTACACACAATTCAGCCATTAACGAGCTTTGTTTCAGGCGGGCATCGAAAGAAACAGAGCCGACTCATACGGTCAACATGCCCTCTCTATATGTGATCGCCCAAGGCTCTAAAATTGCCACGTTGGCCGGGGAAAATATCCGGTATGACTCGGCTACCTACATGGTCACCTCCGTTCATTTGCCCGTTATCGGTAAAATTACTCATGCATCGCCGCAGATACCATACTTAAGTCTACAATTAACGCTTAGTCCAGATGTTCTTCTAGATATCGTCAACAAGGCTAACCCACAGAGGAACAGGGATACTGGACGAGGGATCTTGGTGAATAGGTCTACGCCTCCCTTACTAGATGCGATTCTTCGCCTCGTCCAACTTTTAGATACACCGAAGGATATCCCAATGCTTGCTCCGCTTATCGTCCGCGAAATATTTTATCGGGTGCTACAAGGCGAGCAGGGGACGTTGCTCAGGCAGTTCGCACTGGTCGGCAGCTATGCTCATAGCATATCCCAAGCGATCCATCTTATTAACCGGAATTATTCCGAGCCTCTTGTCATTAGTGAGTTAGCAAAAAAGGTTAACATGAGCTCCACATCTTTACACAAACACTTCAAAAAAGTAACGGCAATGAGTCCATTGCAGTATCAGAAGATAATTCGGTTGCAAACGGCACGGCGACTGCTGCTCATGGAGAACTTAGATGCTGCCACCGCAGGTTTTCGCGTCGGTTACGAAAGCCCTTCTCAGTTCAATCGGGAATACTCGCGTTTATTCGGACGCCCACCGATAAGCGATGTCAGGCATCTCCGTGTTTCTTTATATGATCATCCATAATCACTATTCAAAAATTTTAACGACTAAGCTAACGGGAAACGATAGCGTAAAAACTAAGAAAGAGGCTGGTCAAAGTGATCAGCTTCTTTTTTCAACTAACGGGCAGTTTTGCTGAATAGATCTGCTGAGTATTTGGGGCATCTGGCCTCTCACGGTTGGTTGCGGACAAGAAAGATTAAAAATCGTAAGGTAAAGGAGAAATCCGGCAGATACGATTGCGATCAAAAACTACCCATGACGCACATGCGTCATGGGTAGTTTTAACTCCTGGTTAACTACGGAACGAAGCAGTACCCCAAGACCCGAAGAAGAACTTCGGTTCGTGCTCCTAGTTTGTATCCTCCCATAGTTGAACGGAAAAGAAGTATCTTTATATACTAAAAGTGAGACCTTTACATCTAAAGCAAACTTCAACTTGTTTAACAAAAAGTTTATAACATCTCTTTAACCATTTAAATGACCTACTCATGATGTTTGTAATTATATATGTATGAAGTGATCCGGTAGGACGCCCAAATTTTTTTGAAATAATCCCAACCTTTATTTCGCTTGGCACACTATATAATTGTCAGGAATTACAGATGCAACTATGGAGGAAAAAGATGGATTCAACTGGTAAAAACGGAAAAAAAGCAGCGGAAGCGATTCGGAGCTATGTCAAACCGATTTTCGGTTTTGCGTTAAACCGGGTCAAGCAGCGGGCCGAGGCGGAGGATCTGGCTCAGGAGATTATGCTACAGTTGTTGAAATCCTTCTCTGGGGTGCGGGACATTAGAAGCCTTGACGCTTACGTCTGGACGGTTGCCCGATACACTTGGGTGAATTGGTTGAAAAAGCGTGCGAACGCTCCCCAAGCAATCGAAATCAACGGCATGTCCGAACTGTCGGCCGCCCCTTCCCGGGAGCCGCTTGACCGGCTACTGGTAACCGAAGCTTACCGCGAGCTCCGCCGAGAAGTCGCGTTTCTGTCCGACATCCATCGCCGGATCGTGGTCATGCATTACTACGACGAGCTTAAAATCGGCGATATCGCGATTGCTCTGAACATTCCTGTAGGCACGGTGAAGTGGCATTTGAGCGAGGCTAAAAAGAAGTTGCGGAAAGGGATGAAACGTATGCGTACAACAGGAACTTTAAGTGTCAATCCAGTCAGCATGGGGGAAATGGGCCATTCCGGTTCGGCCGGCAAACTGGGCGAAACCAACGATTTTCTTGGACGCGCCTTGGCGCAAAATATCGTTTACGCGGCTTATCACAAGGCGCGTACCG
This sequence comes from Paenibacillus sp. FSL K6-2862, assembly GCF_038005125.1. NCBI lineage: Bacteria > Bacillati > Bacillota > Bacilli > Caryophanales > Paenibacillaceae > Paenibacillus > Paenibacillus sp. FSL K6-2862. The sequence continues at coordinate 5,406,146 of NZ_JBBOSN010000001.1, read as the reverse complement.
TACATCAAATCGCGGAGGAGCTCGGAATGCCGCCGTCTTTGCTGGAAGGCGAAGTCCGGCACCTGGCCGATTACAATTTTCTCATCCAAACCTCTCCCGGCAAATATCAAAGCAACACCATCATCTGGGACCTCTTTGAATTGGCCGTAGCCGGTCATCAATTTTGGCAAGATTGCGCCGCCGAAGTGGCCGATGTTCATTTTGACGCGTTAATGGAAGTTCGCCGGCAAGTTGAGGATAGCGGAGTGTACGTTCCGGACGGCGACTATAACTTCCTGCTCTGGACCTTGCTGCCCAAGAACGTCGAGGAGCAATCTTGGCGGAGCATGCCTGCGGGCGAAAACTTCGATGCGGTCGCACCAATACGAAGGGACGGAGGTCAGTATATTGCCTATGCGGCGTTAAACCGGAGCTACGATACCGATCCGGGTTTTGATATGAGTAGTTACGTCACCTTCGGTCCGTCGCTCCGCTACGTCGAAGACACTCCTTTATACTTGTGGCAATTCAATACGTACTGGAGTGACCGCGAGATGGATTGGCGTTTCCTGGAATACCGGAATGTCGAGATTTGTCATGCGTTCCAACAAGGGGAACTGCCCGACAACGAAGAGAACAGCGAGCAATATTCGTTTCTGCTGGAGAAGGGGTACATCCGCAAGACGGAGGAGGGGTACAAGTTCAATGCGGTCTGGATCGACTCTCCGCAAACGTTGGATCGGTTGAACAAGGCAATGCCGGATTTGTCCGCTCTGTATGCGCCTGCTGTCGGCAAGCTCTACGATAAAATGCTCAAGCTGTTCCTGCAAAATCAGCCGAAGCATTTGGAGCCGCAGCTTGCTTACATGGTGAGAGGCAACACCGGCGGAGGCCGGCTTGTCGCTTATATTTTGAAGCATTTGATCGATAACGGGAAGTTGAAACCGCCGTTGCCGCACCAGCAGAAGACGATTTCAACCTGGATGGGGCCGGTCAAGTAAGTCGGTTCGGAAATGTATACGAAGAGTGGCCGTTCCCGGACGGTGGCTTTGTAAATGTGTGTTATCTGAGAGGTGCGCAAAAATATAATTAAGAAAGGCGGATTCTATTGAAGCCAGGGATTATAGTTCTTCTTAATGGTACTTCAAGTTCTGGAAAGACAAGCATATCTAATGAATTATTAAATCAAAGTGATATCCCATTTCAACATTTATCATTTGATAATTTTATTAATGGGTTATTTCATAGTTATAAAGATTTCCTTAACAGCACATATCCGAATATGGAAACAAATGGTGCAGAGGATGGACAATTAGTAAATCAAATTCTTGCAGATCCGTTGATTTCATTATACTACTCGACAATAAAACTATTATCTGCGATGGGAAACAACGTAATTGTAGATGCTGTTATAGGTAATGACAAATGGTTCAATACTTGTATTGAATTATTCTCAGATCACCCTGTCATATTCGTAGTAGTTAAGTGTTCAAAGGAAGAACTTGCTAGAAGAGAACAAGTTAGAGGAGACAGGGAGGTTGGCTTAGCAAGTTCACAATACGATAACGTGTATTGCTTTAATGAATATGATCTTGAATTCAATACTGAAATAATGAGTTCGAGTGAGTGTGCCAATGAGATATTAAATTTTATAAGATCTAATAAAGAATACACTTCTTTTAAGAAGTTGATTAAGGGGAAAAGTGTAAGTAAGTAGTTCAAAGATGGCGTATCCATCGGCTAACTTCATATTCACGCTTCGGGTCATTCGGCTCTCGGTCCAGTTAAGCTAACGGGAAACGATAGCTCAATAAATCTAAGAAAGCAGCTGATCATGTGATCAGCTGCTTTCTTTAACTAACGGGCCGTACAGTGTTGACGTAGGGAGCACAAGTGTGTGTTTTGGCAAACTTGTACATGAAGTCAATATTATACTTCGTACAAAATCTCACCTGTACGGGAAACGTCATAGCCTTCGAAGGATTGCAGTTCCTGTCTGAACTCCGAAGATTGAAGAATGCGCAGGACCGAATCGGTCCACATCTCATTGCCCGGTTTCTTTAACATAACCAGATCATAGCGCTCCTGAGTCAGTGGAATGAAATCAACCTGACCAACAAGGCGCGCAGCCTTTTCAATGCCAATGCCCACATCGGCTTCACCGGAACTGACTTTCGCGGCAACACCCATATGACTGGTCTCTTCCAGGTTATAACCGATCAGGCCGGAAGAAGGAATCCCGTGCAAACGCAGCTGCTCATCAAGCAGGACACGCGCCCCGGAACCTTTCTCGCGGTTAGCGAGTCGCAGGTCTGGCTGATCCAGGTCTGCCCAGCCTTGTAAGCCGCGCGGGTTACCGCGCTGTACATACAATCCTGCTGGTCTTGAGAGCAGGTTTACAACGACGTAGGACCAGCCAATCAGAATTTTTCGGATGTAGGGCAAATTATATTCGCCCGTATCCCCATCGAGCAGATGCGTGCTGACCAGGTCAGACTCACCGCGGTACATGGATATAAGTCCGTCCAGGCTGCCCATGAAAGAGCGCAGTGGACGAATGTCCCGCGTTTGTTTCTCCATATGGCGCATGAGAATATCCAGGCTCACATCCTGCCCGGTAATGACGACATGCCGCGCTGCATGGGGGGCAGAAGACTCCCCACGTACTATGCGGGATGCTTCGGATACCGGTCTGACTGGGGCATTGGAATAGTCCTGAACAGGTGCAGCCAAAGATTTACTTGAATCAGCACTATCCATTACTGGCGCTGTTGCCGAGGATTGACTCGAAGCGGATAGCGGCCCGGCTGAGGACTGCAGCTGCTTGGCACGCCGCTTATATGCTTCCAGGTCGGTGGCATCAATCCTCATTTGTTTGCCGACGCGATAAGCGACAAGGTCTCCTTTTTTAATCAGGTCATACACGGTTAGTTTGGATATTTTGAGCAGCTTGGATATTTCTTCGGTCGTATAGGATTGCTCCTCTGTCATGTGTGAAGATCCTCCTTCAGGATGGCAAAAGCATATATGATCAAGTTCATCAACATCATGTGTAGTTTGCTGAAAGGTTTGATACAGTCTCTTGTACTATACCATTACTGCAGGAGTGTATAAACTAGACCTTCCCATTTGACCGATCTTATGTATAATGAAATATAATTAATTATAACTAGTTATAACTAAATATAACGTGTAGAAGGATCAGGGGGAGAAGAATTGAGAAAAGGAATAGGATACATACTGGGGAGCATGTCTCTCGGGATGGCTCTTGTATTGGCGGGGTGTGGTGCTGGTGCGGATAGTGCGGATTCATCTACAGCAGTTGAGCCGGTGTCCTCGGCACCTTCGACATCAGGAGATGCTAATTCAGCAGCGAATACAGAGCCGCAGGAAACCGTAGAATTAACCATCTCCGCGGCAGCAAGTCTGACCGATGCGATGAAAGAAATCGAAACCAATTATGAGCTTGCCCACCCTTATATCGAACTTAACTTTAACTTCGGGGCATCGGGAGCACTGCAGCAGCAGATTGAACAGGGTGCACCTGCTGATATTTTTGTATCGGCGGCAACGAAAAATATGAATGCTCTGGTAGACGAGAACCTGATTGCATCTGCTGACCAGAAGAATTTGCTGCAGAACTCACTTGTCACAATCATTCCAGCAGGTAGTGAAAATGCGGTATCAAACGAGCAGGATCTGACAGCGGATTCTGTTAAAACCGTAGCCATCGGGATTCCGGAAAGTGTTCCGGCAGGAACCTATGCGAAGGAAGCACTGACGAATGCCAATCTGTGGGATCAGCTCGAAAGCAAGCTTGTGCAGGGCAAGGATGTCAGACAGGTTCTGCAGTATGTAGAGACTGGGAATGCAGACGCGGGATTTGTGTACAAAACGGATGCGCTGACCTCGGATCAGGTGAAAATTGCATTTGAGGTGGACAAGAACAGTTATACACCGGCGAATTATCCGGTAGGCATTATTGAGGGAACGAAACACCGGACAGAAGCAGAACAATTTTACGCGTATTTGCAAACGCCTGAAGTGCTGGATGTATTTGCGAAATACGGGTTCTCTGTTCCCGAATGATTGGTACGGAGATCGACTGGAGCGCATTCTGGTCACCTGTTCGCCTGTCACTTCAGGTTGCTCTGTTGTCCAGCGTAATCGCAGCCGTGCTCGGCATTGCTGTAGCCTGGTGGATGTCACGCCGCTCTTTTCGAGGCAAAATTGTGCTGGAAACCGTGTTTATGCTGCCGCTGGTGCTTCCGCCAACCGTGGTTGGCTTTCTGTTACTCGTTTTGCTGGGACGCAAAAGTCTGCTCGGACAATGGATTGAAGCCATCTTCTCGGCGCCGGTCATTTTCTCCTGGTGGGCGGCGGTGATTGCCTCGGTGGTTGTAGCCTTCCCGCTCATTTATCAGACCATGAAGTCCGGTTTCAGCGGTATTGATAAGGATCTGGAAGATGCGGGCAGATCGATCGGGGCGAATGAGTGGCAGGTATTCCGTTACATTTCGCTGCCGCTGGCCGGACGTGCGCTTATGACTGCTTTTATATTGGGATTCGCTCGTGCACTGGGGGAATTCGGGGCCACACTGATGATTGCTGGAAATATTCCTGGCAAAACCCAAACCGTACCTACAGCCATCTATGTTGCAGTCGATTCCGGTAATCAGACCATGGCATGGGCATGGACAGTTTCCATCATTATCATCTCATTTATAATGTTGCTTCTGACGAGGCAGCCTACCCATGAGAAGGCTTGAACAGATGCTAGGCTAATGCAGAAGTTTTAAATGACGAAGACCCGCCAAGGAATATGCCTTGAAGCGGGTTTTATGCTGTATAGGTGGTTATTGCTGTGTAAGTGAACCTTCTTTGAAGCAACTCATTTTGGAGTCATTTTATCGTAAATCAGACTTTAGGAAAAGAATGTTCCAATCCAAACGGTCTATACGATAACTGAAAACTTTTATGCACAAAAAAACCAAAAAAATTTCCAAATTTCGTACTTTCAACCCTCGCCTAAAGCAGCCCTTTTCCTGTAAAATAGAAGTAACTGATTCCAGCAAGCACTGAAATAAGGAGAGAGACGACAATGAATACTAAACCTGATTGCGGCGTATCGTTGCAAATCGACGATTATCTGGATCTTTTGCATTTTGCCATCCAAATTCAGGATCAGGAATGGCAGCAGTCCCTTATCCACCAGCTCAAGATATTTCAGCCGGCAGCGGAGCAGCAGCGGACACCAGAAGAGGAATTATGGACAAGGCTGGATTATATCAACAGTAAGCTGACGGGGCTGTGCAACCAGCTGCATGCAGCACACACCCAGGATGAACGCGACAAATGCAAAGAACGAATTGGCCTCCTGCAATCACAGCGACTGGAAGTCGCACGTAAAATTAAGTGGGCCAGTCGCAGATAGATAACATCACAAATCGAAGAAGCCTTTTCTCCGCCAGACCAGATGGGGAGGGGCTTTTTTTGGTGTATGAATTTCATAGGCAATGTCCGAATAGAGAAGTTCTATAACATTATCAGGATGTCCTATTAGGCTTCGTATTGCCTCAGGATAACCCAGGGTGATATTCTTTGATCAACCTAATTCCGACTATACAAGTAAGAATGGTTAGTTAAGAATCGGAGAAATGGGAGTTTACATTATATTGGCTGTGTAACACAGTCTGTTGGAGGAGATCGGGAATGGCTAAAAAATGGGGGATTCATCCATTTCGGACAGCGCTGCTGTTCGTAACTATGCTCGCGGTGCTGGCAGGATGCAGCACAGGCAATGCTTCAAATGAAGCGGAGACCACATCTGCGTCCGGTCAAGATACAGTGAAGAAGATTATCGTAGGTACAGGTACGCAATTTCCGAATGTATGCTTCATTGATGAGAATGGCAAATTGACTGGATACGATGTGGAATTGATTCGCGAGATTGATAAACGGCTGCCGGAGTATGAGTTTGAATTCAGCACCATGGAGTTCAAAAACCTGCTGCTCAGCCTGGAGACGAAAAAAATTGATCTGATCGCTCATCAGATGGAAGTGAATGAAGAGAGACAGGCGAAGTTCCTGTTTAATGATGAAGCTTATAATATTTTCCCCAACAAAGTAGTCGTGAGTCAGAAAAACCAGGATGTGAATTCCATTGACGATCTGAAAGGGAAAAAACTGATTGTGGGTGCAACGAGCAATGCGGCTGTTCTGGCTGAGAAGTGGAATGCGGACAATGGCAACAGCATTGATATCGTATACTCGGGAGCCGGGGAAGACACGATTACCCAGATCAAATCAGGCCGGGTGGATGCAACGATCAGTACGCAGTTCGCCATCGACTATCAGAATAAGGCTGTGGATGCCCAATTAAAAACAGTTGGAGAAGCTTTATCGAATTCCAAAGTATATTTTATCCTCAACAAGGACGAGCAGGAACTCAAAACCAAAGTCGATGAAGCTCTCAAATCAATCAAGGAAGACGGAACATTAAGCAAGCTGAGCACAGAGTGGCTTGGTGCGGATTATACGGTTGAAGAGTAGCCTGAGAAAGGTGTGCAAGCGGTAATGGGAAAAGCATTTGATATATCCTTGGTTCTGGATTTCATCCCGGAACTGTTAAGATATCTGCATATAACTCTGATCGTGCTGGGCGGGTCCATAGTGCTTGGTCTGGTAGGCGGTGTGCTTCTGGCAGTTCCTAGACTCTACCGAATTCCGGTACTGAGTCAGCTCGCCACCCTGTATGTATCTTTCATGCGCGGCACACCGATTCTCATCAAGCTGTTTCTGGTCTATTACGGCCTGCCCGAATTGCTTAAGCCAATTGGCATTGACCTGTCCAGAACCGATCCACTGGTATTTGTCATCGTGACCTATGCACTTAGCGATGCTGCATCCTTTGCGGAGATCTTCCGCGGAGCCGTTCGCAGTGTTGACAAGGGCCAGACCGAAGCGGCTTATGCAGCAGGGATGACTACGTTTCAGTCCTTTCGGCGGATTGTTGTTCCCCAAGCGCTTATTGTGGCTTTCCCCAATATGGCGAATACGCTGATCGGTTCGCTGAAGGACACGTCCCTTGCTTTTTCCATCGGTGTCATGGATATGGTGGGTAGAGGGCAGACGCTGATCTCAGCAACGTCACATGCGCTTGAGGTGTATATCAGCTTGTCGGTTGTTTATTATGTTATAGTTATTGTCCTTGAAAAAGGGTTTGCTCTTGCTGAACGCAGACTGCAGCGTCATGAACGCAAAAACACGATGCCTAAGCCAGCGGTCAGAGCTGAACGCTTGAAACGAATAGCGGGGTGAGCATATGTCCATTGATCTCCAGTTTATTTATACGTCTTTTTTCAAAATTCTGACGGCATTGCCACTGACACTCGTGATCACGATTGTGCCGCTGATAGCAGGTTTCGGGATCGGTCTTGCCACTGCGCTGATTCGAATCTATCAGGTACCATGGATTCACCGGGTAGCCGCTTTCTACGTTTCCTTTCTGCGCGGTACGCCGATGCTCATGCATCTGTTTCTGATCTATTACGGTATACCGATGATTATTGATAAACTCTCTGAACGGTACGGATGGGCTTTTCAATCGGCTTCCATACCTATCCTGGTATTTGTATTGATTGCCTTCTCGCTAACAGCCGGAGCGTATATGTCCGAGATTATCCGTTCGGGTATTCTCGCTGTGGAACGTGGACAGATGGAGGCTGCGCATGCCGTAGGCATGAGTACCTCACAGGCCTTGCGGCGCATCATTCTCCCTCAGGCGATCGGTGCTGTATTGCCCAATCTGTGCAGCATGTTTGTCGGATTTCTCCATGGATCGACGCTGGCCTTCACGGTTTCACAGATGGATATTCTCGGAAAGGCAGATGTCGTTGCATCCGTCAGTTTGAAATTTCTGGAGGCTTTCATTGCAGCGGCAGTGATCTATTGGGGCCTGACAATCATCGCCGAACGGATTACCGCTCTGCTGGAACGCCGGGTCGCCTTGTATAGCAAAGGAGGGGTTTCATGATTACACTAAGCAATATCCACAAGTCTTTTGGCAAGCAGGAAGTGCTGAAAGGCATTGATCTGACGGTAGAGCAGGGGGATGTGGTCGCCATTCTTGGACCAAGCGGGTCGGGCAAAACAACATTGCTGCGCTGTGTGAACTTCCTGGAACGTGCAGATGAAGGCAAGGTCCAGATCAGCGGATTGGGCGTGGACTGCAAACATGCGCGCAAACACGATATCGTGCAGATCAGACGGAAAACGGCCATGGTTTTTCAGCATTACAATTTGTTCAAACACAAAACGGTGCTGGATAACGTCACGGAAGGGCTAATTGTGGCACAGAAGATGTCCAAGGCAGATGCCCGTGCACGTGCCCTGCGTGTACTTGAACAAGTAGGGCTTTCTGCCAAAATCAATGAGTATCCAAGCATGCTGTCTGGCGGACAGCAGCAGCGGGTCGGCATTGCCCGCGCACTGGCTCTGAATCCAGAGGTCATCCTGTTCGATGAACCGACTTCTGCCCTGGATCCAGAGCTGGTCGGAGAGGTATTATCGGTCATTCGTTCGATTGCCCAGGAGGGCATCACGATGATCGTTGTTACCCATGAAATGGGTTTTGCGCGTGAAGTGGCGAATCGGGTTATCTTCATGGATGGGGGGCATGTCGTGGAGCAAGGAACACCTGAGGAAATCTTTTTACGGCCCAAGCAGGAACGAACCCGCCAATTCCTGAGCCGATACTCCTCTGATTGGAGTTATGTCATTTGACGATATAGGCGCAAGCTGGAGTAACTGACGATCCCGGCCCGGCATATGCTGTAGCAGGCAAATGCTGATAGGCCGGGTTTTTCTATGGGTGAAGCAGGCCGTGACGGTAAGGAGGAGGACCATGCAGAGCAAAGTTGATGAAATACTCACACATATTGCACACTCACACCAGCAGCTTGCACGAGTATTGGATGCCAAACGTCAAGTCGCTGTGCGGATGTCTGAAATTATTAATCATTTGCCGGATATCGAACCGGAGCTGGATGGCGTAGAGGGTCTGCTGGATAGCTCTGGACAAATCAACAAAAGCATCATCTCCTATTTGGGGGGCCTTGCGGATCTGGAAGAAGCTGTTGCCGAAACGCTGACCCAGGTCATGCGGGAGATGGCAGGTCAAGAGGAAGAATAAGCCCGGAAGGCGGGTGAGAGAACATGAGCAGAGAACAAAGTCTCATACTGATGCTGGATGCTGCAGCCAAGATGCAATGGAACATTGCACTGATCTTGGAAGCCAAGGCGATTGAAGCTGAGAAAGTTCGGAATTGGGCGCTGAATCACCTGAACGGTGAAGCATTTCTAACGCACGGTGATCAGGTGGCAGAACCGCTGAAAATGCATGATCAACTGGTTGAAATGCTGGAAGGATTAACCCGGATGGAAACAGGGCTCTGCAACAACTTGAAAGCTGTCATGGTCGATAACAGTGCTGAAGAAGGCGGGATGGACGGAGGCATGTTTGGCGGTATGGATCTTGGAGACATGGGAAAATGAGTCTGCTGCAGCGTGAGCAGGAAGTTAAACTGGCTCTCATTGAATCCATTGCACACAGCCAGCAGGCCCTGGCACGCATTCTGGACAGTGTAGCCAGCGTAACCGCTCATTCGGAAGTATCTGCCCGCAATCTTGCCGAGAACATTCGTCTGCTGAGCAGGTATCAGGAAGAAATGTCCCGTATGGTTACGGGGATCAGGTTAGCACGAATTCAGCAAGGGGAGCCCGGCTTGCCGTGGCTCAAAGAACCTGAATATGCGGTACGTATCGTTCGGGACATACAGGAGGAATGTTGATATGTTGAGAAAGAAAAAGTTGAAGCTTAGAACGAAAAGAGCTTTGCTTACACGTGGTGCCCGTCTGCGCAAAGTCCGTAAGCTGCGTGCCATCAAAGGCAAACGTGTACTGCACAAACGCACGCTTAAAGGACGTAGTGCGTGGCTCAAAAAAAAGAAACGTTCGGTACGGCGGCACCGGAGTCCGAAGCCCGTACAACCAGTCGTCCCGGCTACCCCTACCGATCCGAACCCGGACAACGCGTACAGTCAGGGTTACAACGAGGCGTACAACGAGGGATTCAACGCGGGTTTCGCCAAGGGTTTCGAAGACGGACATCAGCTGGCGTACAAGGCACAATAACCGAATAGACCTGATTAGCGACAGACGGATCGCTGCAGGTCCAGCACATATGATCACCCGGGGGGATTTATCCCACCGGGTGATTTGCATGGCCGCAGAAGCGGACATGCCCGTACAGGCCAATGTGGAGGGCAGACGCCAATTTTGTGCCTTGCAGGACACCCGTCCATGATGCATCTGACCCCGGGGCATATCCTTTAGAGGGAAGACCAATCTCGGGGAGAGACGGATACGGAATCTCCTGAAAGGAAGACAGGGTGAAGGATGTGGCAAAAAAACGACACCGATCGCTCCCGGAAGCGAAGATAGCTTACCGCAGCGGATATGCTGAAGGCCGCAGATTCGGCGGCTGTCAGGCCATGATGGAGCGAGTTCAGATGTTTGAGCCGACCATGCGGGATATGAAAGTACTGTACATTCCGCAAGGATTTGATGCCATCGATGAAGGTGTCATCTTAGCACTGCAGCAGTCTGTGCGTGAATGTGTTGTCGGGTCGCCGGCAACCATGCTGCAGGATGCAAGTCAGCACAGGCCGGATGTCGTGTTGGTCATGAACGGATTGCACGTTTTTCCTGCGGATCACCTGGAACAGGTAGACGGGATACGGGCTCTCGGTATTCGGACAGCAGTATGGTTTGTAGATGATCCGTATTTCACCGAAGATACGGCGACCATCTGCAGGCATTACGATGTGGTGTTCACGCATGAAGAAGCTGCGGTTCCATTTTACGGAGGGAACGGAGCGAGGAGAGTCATCTATATGCCACTCGCGGTTAATCCCGGCATGTTCCAGCCTCGTCGCATCGAGCCTCAGCACCAATACGATATTTGTTTTATCGGCACAGGCTTCTGGAACCGGATCGCCTTGTTCGATGAGCTGGCCCCTTTTCTGGCGACCAAAAAGGTATTCATTGCCGGCGGTCAGTGGCAACGGCTGACACGGTCGGATGTACTCGGCCCTTTTATCCATGAGGGATGGATCGATCCAAGCTCAACTGTTAATTATTACAACGGCGCCAAGATTGTCATTAATGTTCACCGGACCTGCGAGAATGGCGAGGACAATCGCAATACGCATCATCTGCAAGGGCGATCCATTAATCCAAGAACGTATGAAATCAGTGCCTGCGGCACAATGCAGATTACGGATGCACGCGGTGACTTGCCCCGCTTTTACCAGCCGGGTTACGACATTGAGACGTTTACGACAGCAGCCGAACTGGAGAGCAAAATCAAATATTACCTGAAACATGAGCAAGAACGGCAGGCCATGGCTTGGCGTGGGCTGTTGACCACGTTGAACCAGCATACGTTTGCCCGCCGAATCGCCCAGCTGCTGGAACATGTGTAGAACAGTAAGCCCGCAATACAGCGAATGTTATTTCAAACAGAAGGAGTGGCGGTATGTCTATCAAACACCGTAAAAAGAGGAATTTTCATACGCCAGTACTCAGCCTGGCTGAACAGGCACGCAAAAACGGGCAGCATGCCGGTTATGATGCAGGCAAGGAAGAAGGCTACCTGCGCGGACGTGCCAACTATATTGTCAATTGCGCACAGGAACCGCTGCCTTTCCGGCAGATTCACGTCCTGTACGTCTCCTCGGGTAAAGGATTCCCTTATTCACCGCTGGATGAGGCGATTATGGCCACCCTGCAAGGCATGGTTGCTCAGGTGTCGCTGACCGATCCGCGGCAGCCGGTATCTGAAATTGCGCTGCAAAATCGCCCCGATTTGGTTCTTGTCCTGGATGGCATGGACATTCCGCTTGAGCATATCGATGCGATTCGTCAGGCAGGCATCCAGACAGCAATCTGGCTGACGGATGATCCGTACTACACAGATATGACGATGGAACGTGTGCATCATTTCGATCATATCTTCACACTCGAATTAAACTGCGTAGAACTATATCGTCAGAGCGGCTGTGCGTCTGTACACTACCTGCCGTTTGCGGCATTCACCAATCATTACTTCCCGATCACAACGCCATCTCCCCTGCACCGGGACGTCAGTTTTATCGGATCGGCCTACTGGAACCGGGTTTATTTCTTCAATCCAATCATGGCACAGATCATGTCACACAATACGGTATTTAATGGCATCTGGTGGGACCGTCTGCCTGGCTATGAAGCCTATGGCGAGAAGATTGAGCATGGACGCTGGATGAGTCCGCAGGAAACCAATGATGTATATAACGGGACTAAAATTGTGATCAACCTGCACCGTTCCCACGAGGATGATTCCGTTAATAACAACCATCTCAAAATACCACCAGCTTCGCCGAACCCAAGAACATTTGAGATCTCGGCTTCCGCAACACTGCAGTTAACGGATGCACGTGATGACCTGGCACGGTTCTATAAGCCAGGTGTAGAGATTGAAACCTATTCTTCTCCTCAAGAGCTGCTCGACAAGGTTGAATACTATCTTACTCACGAGAAAGAGCGCCGTGAAATTGCACTCCGCGGATTGGAACGGACGCTCAAGGAACACACGTATGGCAGAAGGATTAATGAAATGCTTACCATTATATTCCCTTAATTTCCGGTCGGGAGGAGGTGTGCACAGACCTGCATGCGATATGCATGCAGTGGTCCGTGCAGCCATGGCGACTAAACCGAAACTCATGTTGTTTTCCCATGTGTGCAATACCCGGAGTATTACGGGGGCAGAGAAACTTTTGCTCCATTTTATGAGGGAAATGGGCTCCATCTTCGACTGCGTGCTTGTTGCTCCACAGGAAGGCAAGCTCGCCGGACTTGCGCGAAGATTCGACATTCAGGTCAAGATATGCTCGCTGCCCATGCTTCACGGTGTGTACACACCCTACCAGGGCATTGCAAATGATGCAGAACAGCTTCGCTACACACCAGCTTATCAGGACGTGGTTTCCCTCATCAGGGAAACTTCTCCTGCGCTGGTATTGACGAATACCTGTGTGAATGTGCTGCCTGCCGTTGCAGCCAAATCGTTGCAGATTCCAGTCATCTGGAAGATTACGGAGATTATTCAGATCAATGCTCATACAGACGAAGCGGTGCAGATGATAGACCGATATTCGGACTGGATTATCGGCATATCCGAGACGGCTGCGGCCCCGTTCAAACATGCGGGCTTGAGCGGGAAGCTGTCCGTTCTTCCACCAACCTGGGACCCGGCACTGCCTGCCCCGGACCGCTGGCTTCATTTGCGTGAACGCAAGCGCAAGGAGCTCGGTTTCAGGAACTCGCATGTCTGTATCGGCTATATCTCTTCTTTTATATATGACGCCAAAGGCCTGAGACCTTTTATTGACATGGCTCTGCAGCTCTGCGAAACCCACTCAAAAGCCAGGTACTGGATCATTGGTGCGCCAGCAGACAAAAAGTACTATGACGAATGCGTAGCACGGGTGAAGAAATCAGGATATGCCCGCAGGTTTACCTTTACGACATTTGAAGAGAATGTATCTCTTGCCTATACAGCGATGGATATGGTGGTTATTCCGAGCATGGTCAAGGAAGGCTTTGGCATGACTGCGCTGGAGGGCGTTTATTTTGCGAAACCGGTTATTGCTTTTGCCCAGGGCGGTCTGTCGGAGCTGCTGGAAGGAGTCGGCAGCGGCCAATTTCTTGCTCCTCCCGGAGACAGCAATGCACTTGCCGTCTTGGCGACGACACTGCTGAATGACACGGAGCTGGCGTCCGATATTGCATGGCAAGGCCGGGCAGAAGCGGAACGATTGTATGGAATTGAAACCTACAGAGCTGGCATGCATACGATGGTGACACAGTGGTTGCTGCGGTACCCTGGGTGGTTCCCTTACATTCAGGCACCGAATGGCCCGGTGTATACCTGGGGAGAAGGCGGATTGCGTACCGTACTTGCTCTGGACCCCGGGGCAGTCAGAGCACTTCTGTTCCCGCTGTCGGTTATTCAGGCATTACCACTTTCTCCACTTCCGCCGATTGCCGTAGGCCACCCTGTTCCCGCTGATGTGATTGAAAAGCGTCCGGCGAGCAAGGTCAGGAAACGGAAAACGGGGGTAAAAAAGCGAACCCGAAAAGCGGCTCAGCAAAAGAGAAAGCATCTGTACAGGGCGAAACCAACGGCTCGCAAGCGCACGACTGCCAGGTCAAGGCGCCGGGCGCGTCGGAAAGGTTCCAATACACGATGAAGGCGGGATAACGATGAAGATCATGACGGTGCTGGGCACGAGACCAGAGATTATCCGGCTCAGCCTGATCATTTCCAAGCTGGACCAGTACGCGTCCAAGCATATTCTTGTGCACACAGGACAGAACTTCACGGAAAGTCTCAGCGGTCAGTTTTTCAAGGAAATGGGCCTGCGGGCGCCAGACTACGTCCTTCAGGACGAAGCTGCCTCGCTGGGCCGTCAGCTATCCTCCATGTTTACTCAAATGGAAGATCTGCTGCTTCAGGAAAAGCCGGACAAAGTGCTGCTGCTGGGTGATACCAACAGTGCACTCTGTGCCGTGCTGGCTGAACGCATGGGGATTCCGGTCGTTCATATGGAGGCAGGCAATCGATGCTTCGATCTGGATGTGCCCGAAGAGAAAAATCGAAAGGTCATCGATGCCATATCGACCATTAACATGCCTTATACCGAACAGAGCAAGAAGCACCTGGTTAATGAAGGTGTGCCCAGTCGGCGAATTGTGCTCACGGGCAATCCGATATACGAAGTCATGCGTCATTATGACGCCCAAGTGAACGCCAGTAAAATACTGAAAAAGCTCAAGCTGAAGTCTGGGCAGTACTTTTTGGTAACCGCCCACCGGGCAGAAAATGTAGATCATCCGCCTCATCTGCTGGAGATCATGAAAGGACTGAACCAGGTTGCGGAAGAACACGGCCTGCGGGTGATCTGCAGCATCCATCCCCGAACGGCCATCCGTATCGCAGAACATTTGCAGCTGGAGATGAATCCGCTTGTGGAATTCCACGAACCGTTCGGATTTTTTGACTTCGTCATGCTGGAACGACATGCACGCTGTGCACTGACGGACAGCGGAACCGTTCAGGAAGAATGCTGCATCATGGGGGTACCCACAGTCACCATGCGACGGACAACCGAACGTCCGGAGACGGTGGACTGCGGCAGCAACGTAGTCTCCGGTCTGGATGCAGCCCGCATTGCGGGATGTGTGAAGGTCATGACGGAGATGGCAAGTGACTGGGAATGCCCGCAAGGTTACAAGGCAACAGATGTATCCGGTAAAGTGGTCAAATTTCTGCTTGGAGGGAAAATACATGTTTGAAAATAAACGTATACTCGTGACAGGCGGTACTGGATCATGGGGGTATGAACTCGTGGCTCAACTGCTGCCTCAAAACCCAAAGGAAATCATCGTTTACTCCCGGAATGAATCAAGCCAGGTGGCCATGAGCCGCGAGTTCGAGGATCCTCGCCTTCACTTCCGAATTGGGGATATTCGTGACAAGGAAGCATTAACGGCGGCTTGCCAGCAAGTGGACTATGTATTCCATCTGGCGGCGCTCAAACATGTGCCGGTATGTGAAGATCAGCCTTATGAAGCGCTCAAAACCAACGTGATTGGTACTCAGAACGTGATTGAGGCTGCCATCGAAAACCATGTTAAAAAGGTCATTTATATCTCGACTGACAAGGCGGCCAACCCATCTAATTTCTATGGCATGACCAAGGCGATCGGCGAGAAATTAATTGTATATGCGAATTTGCTGCACAGTAATACCCGATTTGTGACTGTACGGGGCGGGAATGTACTTGGCACCAACGGCAGCGTGGTGCATCTCTTCAAGAACCAGATTCGTCAGAAAGGTCAAGTATCCATCACGGATATGAATATGACCCGTTTCTTCCTCACACTGAAGGATGCCATCACGTTGCTGTTCAAGGCTTCCGTAGAGAGTGTAGGCGGGGAAATTTTTGTCATGACGATGCCTACGTGCAAAATTGTGGACCTTGCAGAAGTGCTGATCGAGGATTCCGGCGTAGAGAACGTGGCCATTGTGGAACGTGGTACCCGGCCTGGTGAGAAAATTCATGAAATTCTGATGAGTGAATTCGAGAGCATGACAACGGTTGTTTATGACGAACAATATCTGGTCATTCTCCCTACACTCGGCATCCCGGGATTGCGTGAGCATTACACGAACTGCCCTCCGGTTTCCTTTAGCAGCTTCAGTTCAGAACATCAGCTGATGACGAAAGAGGAGATTCGCGACATTCTGAAACGCGGAGGATTCCTGTCATGAAGCTCCTGATACTTGGGGGAAACGGAATGGCCGGCCATGTTATGGTCGACTATTTCCGCCGTCAAGGTCTGCACAGTGTCTTCTACACCACGCGGGATGTGTCTGACCCGAACGGTCTGCTGCTGGATGTAAATGACAGCTATATGGTGGATCGTCTGGTGGAGGCTGTGCACCCGGACGTTATCGTTAATGCTGTTGGTGTGCTGAACAGCTTCGCAGATGAAGATAAAATTACCGCTTATCACATTAACGGCTTCCTTCCGCATCGTTTGCGGAGGGTGGCCGACACCATTGGCGCCCGACTCATTCATATCAGCACGGACTGTGTCTTCAGCGGGGATCGTGGTTCCTATACGGAGAATGATGTTACGGATGGGACATCATCCTACGCGATTACCAAGGCACTGGGTGAGGTTCATGATCCAGGGCACCTCACGATCCGCACCTCCATAATTGGGCCCGAAATCCGGAAGGGCGGCATCGGCCTGATGCATTGGTTTATGTCCCGCACAGGTGAAGTGGGTGGATATACGCGTGTGTTCTGGAACGGTGTAACTACACTGGAGCTGGCAAAATGGGTGGATCATTATCTGGCGTCACCTGTCAGTGGCCTGATTCATCTGGCGCATCCTGAACCGGTTAGCAAGCACGATCTGCTGCTTCTTTTCCAGCAGACCTGGAACAAGCAAGATGTGAATATTGTGCCTGATGACAGTCTTGTGCAGGATCGTACCCTCGTTTCCACACGCGAGGATGTGAAGACAGACCTTCCGGATTATTCTACGATGCTGAAGGAGCTGGCATTATGGATGGAGCAGAGCTAACGGGCAAGAACGTACTGATTACAGGGGCCTCCGGTTTTACCGGACGACATGCTGTAGCTTATTTTAAGAGCGTCGGTGCTAAGGTTGCCGCCGTGGTGCGGCGAGCAGGCGTGCATTCGTTTGGCGAAGGCGTAGCTGTACATGTGTGTGATCTTAATGATAAACAGCAGGTGCGTCAACTGATTGATGAGGTGCAGCCGGATTACGCGCTGCATCTCGCAGGGAAAAACTCAGTCCCCGACTCCTGGTCGGACCCGCTGCTTGTACTGGAAACGAATGTGATGGCTGTCCTGTATTTACTGGATGCTCTTCGAAGCTGTCCATCAGCAAGGACAGTCATCGTGGGATCCCGGTTGAAATACACCGTCGAACCAGGCCGAAAACCAGAGCCTCCTCATCCTTACAGTCTCAGCAAAGCGCTGGAAGAGATGGTGTCATTGTCATGGATGTCCCTGTTTGGGCAGCAGATCATGCTGGCTGAGCCCGGAAATTTGATCGGGGCCGGTCCTTCTACAGGCATCTGTTCGCTGCTCGCACGGCATGTGGTTGCCTGTGAGCAAGAGGGCAAACGTGAAGCTTTCCGTCTATCCGGGCGGGATAATACACGGGATTTCCTGGATGTACGGGATGCGGTCAGAGCCTATGCCACACTACTTGTGCATGGAACTACGGGAACTGTCTACCCGGTGGTTTCCGGGACGGAGCGCAGTCTGGGCGAAATCGCAGATACCTTGCTCTCCATGTCAGAGGCAGAAGTGCCTGTCCGCTGGGACGGAGCCTCTTCAGGGCCAGATGGGGCTGGCAAGGAAGAGGAGTTATCGCTGCTGCGTAAACTGGGATGGCAGCCTCAGATTCCATTTGCCCAATCCCTTCAGGATATTCTGAGCGATGTTCGGAAGCAAGGGGGAGGGGCCAAATGAATCCAAAAGTATCCGTTGTCATTCCATTCTACAATTGCCCTTATGTGCAGCAGGCGATCCAAAGTGCGATAAACCAGACGTATACCAACGTGGAGATCATTGTGGTGGACGACGGCTCTACAAGGCATGCGGAGCTTCTCCAGCCCTACCTGCCTTATATCTATGTGCTTGGCAAAAGCAACGGCGGCACAGCCTCGGCACTTAATCACGGCATTCGTCATGCTTCGGGTGATTATGTGGTCTGGCTAAGCTCGGATGATCTTCTCTATCCGGATAAAATACGTTATCAGGTCGAGTTCATGCAGCGGGAAAATGTGCTTGCCTCACATACCAACTTTCATTACATCAATGAACATTCGGCGGTTACCAAGCTGCATGGCGGAGCAGAACCGATGGCCGACGTTGACTGGCTGCGCCGTTTCGTGGGTGGCAATCCTGTCAATGGTTGTACCGTCATGATTCGCAAGGATCTGTTCGGAGCCGTAGGTCTCTTCGATGAGCTGCTTCCATATACGCATGATCTGGATCTCTGGCTGCGTATCCTGCTGAATGGATATCGTTTTCCATACCTGAATGAACCTCTTACGGCATATCGCTGGCACGGCGGGATGGGGTCGGTGCGTCATGCGGAGACAATTGGCAAGGAGGCTTCCATGGTCTGGTCCAGATATCGTGAACCTTTGCTGCAGCGAATTGCAGCCATGGGTGGTTGAACCGTATGAAGGGATTGAGGGGTTATGGGAGCGAGATACCATAATACCCTCTTTTCTATGTATCCGCTCATGCGTAATTCATGAACTTTCCCTCACAGATGCCCGCGAACCGGAGGCGGTTCCATCATATGATAAGGGTAGATGTTTTATAGAGAGGCGAGGAAAGGGGAGGCCCGAATGGAACCCAAAGTTTCTATTGTCATCCCGTTTTACAACTGTGCTTATATTGAGCAGGCTGTTCACAGTGCTCTGAACCAGACATATCCTCATATCGAGGTTATCGTGGTGGATGACGGCTCTACGCAGCATGTGGAGAAGTTGAAACCATTTACGGATCGTATCACCTATGTTCGAAAGGAGAATGGGGGGACGGCAACAGCCCTGAATGAAGGGATCAAGCGTGCGTCGGGGGACTATTTCGTCTGGCTCAGCTCGGATGACGTAATGCTGCTGGATCGGGTGGAGAAACAGCTGGAATTCATGCTTAAGGTAAAAGCTTCCTTCTGCCATGGGGCCTATCATTATGTCAATGAAAACAGTGAATGGATGGATACGGTTCAGCCTGAAGTAGGCAGCCGTCTCGAGATGCTGCAGGTGCTGCTCGAAGGCTGTCCCATTAACGGCTGTACCGTGATGCTGGAGATGGATGCATTTCGGAAGTTCGGCATGTTTGACACCGAGTTCCGCTATACCCATGACTATGAGATGTGGCTGAGATTATTTCCGGTCTACGAGCTGTTTTATTTCAACGAGCCCTTGATGTGTTACCGGGTTCATGATTCAATGGGAACCAAAAAACACTTTGAAGCATTAAAAGCCGAGATGGAAATGGTTCAGGCCAAACATCGGCCAATTTTGCTGAATCTGCTTCAGATCGGCGGTTATTGGCAGTAATCATGGGTACATTCGGACATAAAAGGTAAAAAAGCACGTAAAAGAGAGGGAATTTCTTCTGGTTCTCCTGAGTTGTGGACCAGTGGGGATGCTCTCTTTTTGCTTTTTGCATGATTTAGATCGTCTTTCAATGGAAATAACCCTCTTGCAGCAAGAGGGTCAGCATCCCCAATATGATTAATCATTAGAGCACATAATAGCCATTGCTTCCGGATCAGGCAGGGTATACCCCTTGGGGAGTGTTTCTACCAAGGCATTCATAATCTCGTAATTCACTTCAATGTGGGGGGTAGAGACAGGGACGGAAAACCAGCCATTATATAAATCACTCGGTACAAGCAGGGTCATATCGGGTGTCCTCCTTTTTGAATTGCTTCCTGATATACCTGTAGTGTGCGCATTCCCATTTCCTCCAGGGAGCGGTATTTCTCTGCCCAAGCCTTGGCCTGTGCGCCGACTCGCATACGAGTGGCGTCATCCTGCAACAGGGCGTTCAATAGTGCGCTCAGGGAGTCCACATCCTGCGGAGGAACGACCCAACCGGTATGAGCAGGCTCAACCATCTCCGGCATGCCTGCCGTGCCGCTTACGATAACAGGAAGTCCGGCAAGCTGGGCTTCCGTAACCGAGAAGGGCTGCGTGTCCTGCAGGCTGGGCTGTACATAAATATCGGCACGGCGCAGGAATGATGGGATGTTGTCCAATTTGCCCCAGAATACGATATCTCCTCCAACACCAAGATCATTAGCCTGGGAACGCAGGTCTTCCATCAAATTCCCTTCTCCCGCAATCCAGCAGACCCAATCAGAGCGAAGTTGCTTTAGGCTGGCCAGAGCGTTGATCAGTACATGAACGCCTTTGATAAATTCCAGTCTGCCTGTGAAGGCAATGACCTTCTTGCCTGCAGGGGGCCGCTGTCGGAACCGGACGGATGCCTGGGAACGGTAAGCGGGAAGGTCCACAGCATAAGGGATCAGCCGGAATTTGTCTTCAGGAACCTGCAGTGATGTCAGTGTACTTTTGATCCAGCGGCTGGATACCAGAATAAGCTCGGATTGTGCGGCGCTCCGCTGCTCCAGTGAGAGGAAATAGCGTCCGCGTCTGGATTGCAAATAGGCTGGAAGCGTAAGCTGCGGGTTGGATTTTTGCTCATCATAAAAGGTTTCGCGTGCAAGTGCTCCGTGATAACTGGTTACCATGGGGGTGTTCTTCTTCAGAATTCGTTTCATCGCCACGGCTGCCACAGGATCTTGTGCATGAATCATGTCATACTGTTCTACACCCAGACAGGCAGCAGCCATTTCAAATGCATATCGGTTCAGTTCGTAATATGCGAGGAGAGGATCGGCTGTAAATTGTGGAAGATCTGTCGGATTGAGCTTGGCTTGCAGCATAGGCGATACGTTTTCTTTGGAAAAGTTCCGATTCAGGTTACGGATATAAACTTCATTCTTCGCGCCATTCGTTCCCATGATATCGACTTCAACGCCAAGTGCCATCAACCTGTCGGCGAGCTGTTTTACATAGGTCCAGATGCCTCCCATTTGTGTAAGCTCCCAGTAGGTAACGAGCAGAACTTTCATAAGTACCTCCTTGTCACGGCCTGCACAGGCGGTTCTGCTATCCTTCTATTCTATGAGAGAAGCCGTGCCAAAGGCCGGGCAGGAAGGTACATCTGTCAAAAATGGGTGAATACAACTGGCATAGGATGCAGGGCAGCATAAACTATTACCAGGTCGTACACAGCAGAAGGAGGCACAAGTGTGGGTGCATATATATTGGAAATCCATGAGGGCATGCTTCAAACGGCTGTTCCGATAAAGTATATCGACGTGGAGGTTGCATTCGCAGGGGACGACGGAGCGGATGTATATGTCGGCGGGATCAGCCCAACCAGTGGAGAACTGTACAGGCATATCTTTCATATTGGAGCAGAGTCGACCGGTAGCAGCCGTAATCACATCATTCATGACCTGAACGTTTCACCTCATATGTGGCAACTGCGAATTATCAGCAATAAGAGCAGGCCCTATCATCTGGAGATTAGGGTATATTGCAGAAGTGCTTGTGGACAGACATTGGGTGTGCTCTCTGAACACCAGATGATTAAGTTGTCAGATTAGTTAGGCAAAATACAATTTGGAAAACTAGCCAAATCGGCGGAGCAGGAGAGAGCCTGTTCCCTTTTTTGTGTTTGCTTATACTGAATTTTACATAAGAAAATAGCTTGACAGCAAAGGTATTTTCATTAAAATAAAACCATGGTTAAAACAAAAGTTTAAAACGACGGTTTAAAACAAATGTTTGAATCAGTCATGATTATAAGGCTGTACGTGAGGGAAATTCCTCCAAGCCGGAAAAGAGAGTGGTCAATGAAACAACAAACAGCAGTTAACCAGAATCCGGAGGAGTTCTCGATCAGAACAATTATTCTTCCGCTCTTAGCCATCATCGTTGGTATGATCATGGTCATTCTGGATAGTACGGTCGTGAACGTCGCGATTCCGAATCTGGTACAGTACTTCGAGACAGATCTGAAGACAATCCAATGGACCGTAACGGGCTATACCTTGGCTTTGTCGGCAGTTATCCCATTAGCCGGATGGCTCACGGATCGTTTCGGTGCCAAAAGAGTATTTCTGTTCACCATAGCCATGTTTACCCTCGGATCGGTATTATGCTCGATTGCACAGTCTCCCGAGCAATTGATTGTGTATCGGATTATCCAGGGTCTTGGCGGAGGAATGGTGGCTCCTATTGGGATGGCTATGGTTTTTCGACTGGCTCCACCAGAAAGAAGGGGCTCCATCATGGGCATGCTCGGGATTCCAATGCTGCTGGCTCCTGCACTGGGACCGGTATTGTCTGGCTGGTTTATTCAGTCCCTCAGCTGGCACTGGATCTTCCTGATCAATCTGCCAATAGGTATTGCTGCTTTTATTCTATGTATCAAATTTCTGCCTGATACAGACCGTGGAAGAACACCCGCGCTTGACCTGCTTGGCATGATTCTCGCACCGATCGCATTCTCTATGCTCGCCTATGGTGTAAGTGAGGGTGGCACAAGTTGGACGTCCACTTCAACACTGACAGGTGTAATCGTTGGAGGCGTAGCGTTGATCCTTTTCATCATTGTGGAGCTGCGTCACCAAAATCCATTGCTGGAACTACGGGTCTTCAAATCCTACGATTTTACACGTGGTATTATTCTTGCATGGGTTTCACAAATTGCTTTGTTTGGGGCCATGATTTTGATTCCGCTCTACCTGCAGCAGATCAAAGGCTACACAGCTTTGGAAACAGGGTTAATCCTGCTACCACAAGCTTTAGCATCCGGTGTAGGCATGCCGCTTGGTGGCCGTTTGTTTGATAAAATCGGGGCGAGACCCCTCGCATTCGTGGGTCTGGGTATCATCTCGGGGGCACTCTTTATCCTGTCTTCTATTACATCCGAGACGGGTCTGGGTCTGATTATTCTTAGTCTCGTGATGATGGGACTCGGTATGGGTCTATCCATGATGCCACTGAATACGCATGTGCTAAACGCTGCTCCGCGCAAATTGGTTGGTCGGGTCACACCGCTTACCGCTGCTGCACAACAAGTCGTTGTATCATTTGCGGTTGCTGGTTTGACTGGTTTCCTGACTTCCCGAATTGCGACCAATACAAGTGGAACGGACGTTGGATCTGTCATTAAGGGCCTCGTGTCTGGTTTCAACGACACGTTTTTCCTGGCCGCATGTATTGCATTGTTCGGTTGTTTACTGAGTCTTATCCTCCGTAAACCAAAACGAATGCAGGAAGAAACGCTCCAGACCGGGGATGAACCGGATCCGGCCATGATGATGGGGCACTAATGGATCATCCTATTTTATGAATAGGTGCTTAATCTCTTTAATCCGAGGCAGTTCAGATATGTTCTGAACTGCCTTTTTGCATTGCTCATGAGAAGATTCTCAGGGCTGTCATCATTTCCCGGAAGGAAATAGCGTACCGATCCGGAGAGAATGAGGCGGTCATATGCTCTCTGCCCTGTTCACGGATATATTTACGCAATTTTTGGTTACGCATGAGTTCGACCGCTTCATCTACTGCTGCATTTACATTGCCCAAAGGATAGAATTTGCCTGTCTTGTTATGAGTAATGAACGAACGTACACCATCCGAATCGGTGCTGAGTACCGGGCAGCCGCAGCTGATGGCTTCGGCAACCGCATAACCAAAGCCTTCAAGAAGGGATGTCGAGAGCATGATTCCTCCAGAAGCAGCAATCATGGAGTAGAACGTG
This sequence comes from Paenibacillus sp. FSL K6-2862, assembly GCF_038005125.1. Lineage (NCBI taxonomy): Bacteria > Bacillati > Bacillota > Bacilli > Caryophanales > Paenibacillaceae > Paenibacillus > Paenibacillus sp. FSL K6-2862. The sequence goes on along the minus strand of NZ_JBBOSN010000001.1, from coordinate 5,382,090 downwards.
GGCATCTGCGAGTGAGGAACATTGACAAAGATGCCGATGCGGTCCTCCAAGCCATATTCAGCCAACATGTGACGGAACATCACTTCGTCTTCAGGATTGGCCAAGCTTGGATCATGAAACAGCCAAAGTCTGGCTTCGGGAATTTTTTTGATGATCTTACTGGATATGCTCAAGTATTCTCTCCAGTTTTTGTTGTGTTCCAGCCTCCCGACCCAAGCCAAAACGGGGTAGGGGGGAGTGTCTACGGGAACTGGAGCAAACGTATCGGTGTCCAGCATATTGGGGATAACAAACCGGTGCAGCCAAGGGCAGATATGAATAAACATATCCAGCAAGTGATCGGTAGGAGGCAGAACAGCAGCGTCACAATGGGCCTGGAGGTAAGGAATCGCCATCTGAATCGTTTCCAGTGCCTGATCTCTCGTACCGAGACCCTGAGCTTCAAATATAATTCGTCCTGTATAGCCGAGTCCTCTCAATCTACCAGGCATGGAAATATCCGAAGTCACAATAATGGCGTCATAATGCTGGCTGTGTATCAAAAAACGTATTTCTTCATCATTGGACGCGGTGAAGACCGGAGTACCAGTGCTGTTCTGCAAACCCGATCCTGTATAAAGGTACAATAGATGCGCTTCAATGCCATGACGTTGCAGAACGGCTGTCCGCAAGCGGTTCAAGGTATCCACGCCACCGCTTGGTACAAAAAACGTGAATAATACTTTCACACGGTTCACCCTCTGACTTTTGTGCAGGAACTCATACTCCTGAGCATTTTGCATAAATCCAATAAGCGACTTCCAATCCTCAATATATAGATGGAAATGGTCCTATTCGTCTATAATATTGTCCCTTGGAGCGAGTGGAATCGAATTATGCAAAATGCTGACTCCTGTACTGTATGGTACGTTTCCCCAATGCACAGGGTGTGGGTGAAACCTAAGTTGTTCACATTTTGGACATATATTTTTAATCTTTCTTTTAAGTGTCATTAAGCTGGGTTTAGGATAGACCCCGTAAGATACAAGGAACTTCCCGTGTAGACCATCTGGATTGATTGATGGCACACGGGTATTTTAACGGGAAAGGATGAATAATGTGCTCGAAGTGAAACAGGTCAGCAAAGTGTATGATGGACGGCGCGGCGTGCATCAACTGGATTTCACAATGGAGCGCGGTGAGATTGTTGGTTTTCTGGGGCCTAATGGTGCCGGCAAAACGACAACGATGCGGATGATCACCGGTTACCTGCAACCCACCGCCGGTTCGATTGTGGTTGATGGACAATCTGTGCATGATCAGGGAAGAGCTGTTCGTTCCAAAATCGGTTATCTTCCTGAAACACCGCCGCTATATCCGGACATGACGGTGCAGTCCTATTTGAAATTCGTGGCGAACCTGAGGGATGTTCCGGCACGGGAGATTAAACTGCGGATCAGTGAGATGGTCAGCAGGCTGGGGCTTCAGCAACGGGAAAAACAACTGGTGCGCGGACTATCCAAAGGTTATAAACAGCGCCTGGGACTTGCGGGAGCCATTATCCACAAGCCTGATCTGCTCGTCCTTGATGAACCTACATCAGGGCTGGACCCCAATCAGATTATGGAGATTCGTGATCTGATCCGGGAACTCGGTGAAAATCATACGGTGCTGCTCAGTACGCATATTCTGCCTGAAGTCAGCGCGCTATGTAACCGGATGTTGATTATTAACCAGGGCCAGCTCGTACTTGACGGTTCACCACAGCACTTTGGTTCTTCGATGGGGGATCAGTTTAAGGTATCCATTGAAGTCAAGGCAACAGAGCAGCAACTACATCATTTGCTGACACCTTGGGAGAAGGTGAGGAGGGAAGTTATTCAACCCTCAGACGGAAACGGCGGCACAGATCAGCAGGAAACGGTCAAAATGCTGCTTACCGGAGAGTCATCCGATGACTTCCGGGAAGAGCTGTTTTATCTTTTATCCGGAGCGGGACTGCCGATTCTGGAAATGAAGAAGGAAAATCTCAGTCTGGAGCAGATCTTCCTGAAGCTGACTACAACGGAACTAGACAATGAGTCACCGGATAAAGATACGCCTGACCCGGTTCGTGAAGACTCTGCGGATTCGCCAACAGAGGAGGAATCCAAATGAGACGAATGATGGCTATTTGCAATAAGGAACTTCAGGCGTATTTTTTGTCACCCACATCCTATTTCGCCTTCGCGGTCTATGTGCTGATGACAAGTTTATTGTTTTACTCCAGTTTCGTGTATTACCAGCCCAGTATTGTGGATTATCGCCTTGTGCTCGGTGATACCTTATCCATGCTGCTGTTTGTGGTGCCTTTATTAACCATGAGACTGGTGGCAGAGGAATTCAGGCAGGGTACAGATGAGCTGCTGCTGACCTCCCCGGCTCGGGTAACCGAAGTCGTATTTGGTAAGTATCTGGCCTCTCTGGCCATTCTGATCGTGCTTATTCTGTGCAGTTTGGTCTATCCGTTCATCATGTCGTTCTTCGGAACATTGGATGTGACTTCGGTTTGGCTGTCGGCGCTGGGACTCTTCTTCCTGGGCGGCAGTATGATGGCGATCGGATTGTTTGCTTCTACGTTATCTCAGCATCAGATGGTGTCTGCAGTGGCTGGTTTTATTATTTTGCTCGTATTGTGGATGCTTGATTCATTTGCAGGTAATACCGGTTCTGCTCTGCAGAAATGGCTTGATCCATTTGCGCTGACAAACCGTTTTGACAGCTTCATGAAGGGTGTGCTCAGTGGACCGGATATCTTGTATTATGTGACGCTATCGGGCGTATTTCTGCTACTGAGCATTCAAATCGTGGAACGGAAGCGGTGGAGGTGAGAAGATGAAAAAATGGTTAAGTCATACGAATAGTACGGTGCTGTCTGTAGCGGTCATCGGCATTTTCATTTTGCTTACGCTGTTTCTGAATTCGCTTGGCGGATTCCAGCTGGATCTGACGGCAAACAAACATTACACCTTATCGGACCAGTCACTGACCGCGATCAAAAATGTAAAGGATGACGTTAGCATTAAGGTATTAACGGTGGAGAACGCCAACAATACCGTCTTGAATCGCGAAGTGACGGACATGGTTCAAGAGTATACCAAGCGAAACAGCAAGCTGAAGATGGAACAGTATAATCTGACACAGGAACCGACGCTGGCCTCGAAATACGGCATCACAGGCAGTTCCATCGTCCTGGAGCAGGGGGATCAATATAAAGTTATTGATATCGCCAGTCTGTTTACAGCAGTAGGGGATGGCAGTGATGGGTCATACCAATTCACGGGGGAGGAAAAATTAACACAGGCTCTGATGAATCTGTCTTCCACCGAAATGAAGAAAATGGTATTCCTTACAGGGCATGAGGAGCTTGGCCTGGATCAGTTGACCACGCTTCGTTCGTCCCTGGAGCAAAACAATATTACAACAGAAGAACTGCAGCTCAATCAGGCCGGAGTGGTTCCCGAAGATGCGGACGTACTTGCGATCATTGGCCCGCAGCGTGATCTTAGTGATGCTGAATTAAAAGCCATTCGAACCTATCTGAGCAATGGTGGCAAGCTGATGTTGTCCCTCGGTTTTGTGGAGGATATGAAATCGAGTTGGAAAAATATTGATACGCTCATGGCGGATTATGGTGTGGTTGATGAGCATGCCGTAATGGTGGACAACCAGCAGGCCAGCACGATGGGCCCGTTATGGGTTGTACCCGAATACGGTACACATGCCATTACAGATAAACTGTCCGCAAGTCAGTTGTATCCGATGTTATCCCTGTCGATTGCCCTAACAAGCAAGGAACAGGAGAAATATACACTGTCGCCACTGATTCAATCTTCGAATGATAGTTATGGTGAGACGAATATTGAAGGCTTGCTGCAAAACGAAACAGCGAATGATCCGGATCAGGATATCCAGGGACCTGTCGAGCTAGGATATGCAGCAGATACGATCGAAGGCAAACCGAAAGCTGTGATCCTTGGATCTTCCATCTTCATGCAGGATTCGGAAATCGGGAATGGCGGTAACCGTGACTTCATTTTGAATACCTTCAATTATTTAAGTGAAAAAGAGGACGGGTTAACCATTCGCCCGCGGGTGCAGGCTGGTTATGAAGTGGCTTACCTGAATGGTGAGCAGGCCAGAACGATTTTCTTCGTTGCGATTGTGGGTTTCCCGCTTATCTTTGTTATCATAGGTGTATTCTTATGGTGGAGGCGCAGACGCGTATGAAGAAATGGATTCCGACGATTCTGGTCGTGTTGGTACTGATTGTGGGCTGGATTTATGCGGCCAATCAGAATTATTTTCGCGAAGAAGAAGCGGTGAAGGTCCAGCTGCTTGGCATTCAGTCTGATGATATCCAGTCAATTACCATTCATGACCTTAGTACAGGTAAGACCGAAGCAGAGGATTCATCCTCTTCATCTGCCCAATTGGAGCTGAAAGACGGCGTATGGAGCATGGTGGAACCCAAGGCGTATCCGCTTAACGGTTATACCATCAGCAGCTGGCTTGATGCGCTAAGCGGAGCAGAACAGGAATTGGTTGTGGAAGAGACGCCGACCGATCTGGAGAAGTATGGATTGGGTTCGACTGCTTCCCGTCTGGATATCAAAACCAAGGACAGCCGTGACATCACATTAAAGATCGGCGGACAGCTTCCGGCAGATGATGCCCGTTATGTGCAGGTGAATTCCGGGCCTGTTGTTGCTGTAAAGTCTGAGTCGATCAGCAATGTGGAGCTGACAAGGCATGATCTACTCGATACAACACCGTTTAATCTCGATGATACGAATGTGGCTTCTCTGGACTGGGAAGGAGAAGCAGCGACCTGGGTACTGAAGTCGGCTTCGGAAGACGGTGCGGCCGATCGGACATGGACGCTCAATGGTGAGACGGTTGAATCCACGGAAGCCGTATCTCTCATCGGCAAAATAAAAAATCTTTCCACTGCAGACGAAGTCCGTAAAGCTTCCGAGCTCAAGGATGCTGTACCACGATTCACTCTTTCCGTTGAGCAGAAAGTAAATGGAGAGAATGTAACCGACGTGTACCGGGGGCTTACCGTTGCATCGGAACCCGGTATCATCTACGTGATTACACCAGATGGTCAGTGGGCATATTCCCTTCAGGCGGATGCCTTGCAGGATGCGGAGAAGTTTCCCGATACGGTGAAGGCAGCTGACGATGCAGGAACTGGAAGTGAAGATTCAACCTCATCCACTGAGTAGTCTTGGAAAAGTGGATTTACGCGGTTTAGGTAAACCAAACCGTTATGTTGATTTGGAAAGAAGCGGTGCTGCACATTATGTGTTGGCGCCGTTTTTTCGTTTATTTTGTGCAGGTAGAGGTTCCAGATCCTTTCAGCATATCGGGTACACCAGAAGTGCATCCTATCCTTGTGACCAAAACCATACACATTGGAGGATGAGACATGCCAGCAGCCAAAAAGGCGAAAGCAATCAGCTTATCATTGTCTACTGCAATTTTTGTAATGGCCGGACTGACAGGGTGTGGTGATGGCCGGGATAACAACAATATGCAAACCAATAATGCGGGTCAGGAAGTTCGCGGGCTGAACCGTTATGGTGTGGAGACCAATGGAATGGATGGCATTCGTGCCAAGAGTTATCGCATGCACAATGTCACTGACCTGAAATCCAGTGATGAACTGGCAAAACGCATTACCGAAATGAAAGAGATCAAGTCGGCCAATGTACTGTTAACCGACCGTAACGCTTATGTTGCTGTCCGTTTAACAGACGGTCATGCCGGCAAGATGGATAGTCAATCAAATCGTAACGGGAACCATAACAGCACGATGAACGGTACTTTGCGGAATCGTGCGAGTGGAACCATGCGAACGGAGAGCATGAATCAGGATATGGGTGGTATGCGCGTTCATGCGGGCGACGGAACGATGTCACCGTACACGACCAGTGGTATTGCGCCAGGATTGAACACCGGTTCGGCTACAGACCGCAGCCATATGGGGAATGACCGCAGCATTTACGGAACGATGGGTACCGGAACCTTCGGCATGATGCGCGGACTCACGAACACGGGCAGAGAACGTACGATGAGTGATGGCCATTATGGAATGCAAAGTGAAGGACAAGGCGTAGGACAACGTCAGGACAGCTCGGATGACAACACGTCTGAAGAGATCAAAGGCAAAGTTGCGGCAAAAATCAAGCAATTTGCACCGAATGTAGAGAATGTCTATGTATCGGCAAACCCGGATTTCGTTGATCATGTGCAGACATATGCCGACGATATTCGTAACGGCAAACCGGTTAGCGGCATGATCGACACGTTCCAGTCCATGGTTGAGCGTATCTTCCCGACTAATGCCATGGATCAGCGTCGTGATGGAATCCTCGGCGATGGCATGATGAACCGTAACAATAACAACAATGATGGCATTATGAATCCTAATCATCGGTAACAACAGCTAAACAAATATGCCTTTGCGCGGATGGGAACATCAGTGGCAAAGGCATATTTTATATCGCAACATCTAAGAAAAAGCAGAACTACATAACGGTGTGTATCTTCCATTACGAAGGATCAACAAATGGCAGCCCATTTTTTTCATAAAACTGAACCATCGCCCTTGACCTGACATAAGATGAGTTGACTGTATCCCCTTAACCTTGTTACACCAACACAACCCGAGCAAGGAGGGGTGAACATTGAAGGGTATCGATCATAAAAGCAAATTTTTGTTGACCCACCGTGAACGCGAAGTATTCGAATTGCTGGTTCAGGACAAAACGACGCGTGACATCGCAGGGCAGTTATTCATCAGCGAGAAAACGGTGCGTAACCATATTTCGAATGTGATGCAGAAACTCAATGTTAAGGGTCGTTCGCAAGCAGTTGTAGAGCTGATTAAGCTCGGAGAACTGAAGATCTGACGCGAATAACAGTTAGGAAGTTGAAGCAGCATGAAAGCCTTTCTCTATTCTCCAATGATGAAGAATGGGGCAAGGCTTTTTTGCTTTTTTAGACGGGTGGCCAATCATAAAGTGACAAGTCAAAATCGAGTGATAGCGGTTGCCCCCATTGTTAAAATCAACCATAATAAGCTTATAGATCATGATTACATACGAAATGAGAGGAAAGAAAAATGGATCACTTCTTAAAGGAATTTGAGGAAAAGTTTAGAGCCGGCTTTCTTCCCGATCTGGAGCAAACGCTGCAAGAGATGCAGCATGAAAAAGTATATGCTTGCGTGTTTGGAACAGACAGTGACTGGATCACCCTGTTTATGGCAGCAAATACGGAGGAATCGCTTGCGAGGCATATTGCCAGGATGAAAGAAGAAGGCCTGTGTGACAGTGAACAGGATGAAATCTACTATCGATGGGGCTGCTCAGAATATCAGTATGGAGGAGATACGCATTTCAACCATATCAGCCGATTGTTGTATGCAACGGAAGATGTTCAGAATTATAAGGATGAGATGATACAACTGATTGCCAAGGTCGTGAATGAAACACCTGATGAATTTTTTGCCCGTTACGGACATTCCAAGGCAGACATTACGTTCTTCATATCCATGACCGATGATGATGAGGCTGAAGAACTGGAAAATCAATCGGTTGTATTGATGACAGAAAGTAGCCTGGCCAGTGAGTTTTTGAAGCGGTATGACGGTCTGGAGTAGTTTATTGATTTGAGACAAGATAGCCTTGCCACACAATGTATAAGATGAGTTAACGGAATGGATGGAAGTATATTTGGGTTCATTTCAAAGTCTTTCCCTGTTCTTAGTCGGATTAGGGAGAGGCTTTTTTTGTTATAACCTGAAAAGAAATGATCCTCCTACATAAGGCTGTTTTCTCGAATAAACAATCTCCATGATCTCTTCGAAAAAGGCTGATAAAAGAGCTGCTCCAACGCCTCGTACCGGGCCTCATCCAGATGCAGATAGAGCGCCTTTTTGGCAATTTTGGCAGCTGGTTGCGAAGCAGACTTCCGACTTCCTGCTTTTCGCCTGACTGGAATATGAAACTGCAACAAATCCTCCAGGCGGTCCCAGCCTTCCCAGCTCATTCTTCCGCCACGTTTCCAGTCGATTGCATACAGGGCATAATAGTCCCGACCACCGCTTTGCTTGACAGCAATAACCCAGGAGGAAGGGATGATCTTTTGTTGTTGTCGTTGATTCACTTGGGGGAGCTCCTTCGTTGATCCATAGACTGCATTCATCTCTTACTATAAGCCTTATGACTTGTCTGCTTCAAGAAGCGTCGTTCTAAACTTTCATTTTGAACATGGAGTAAATTCCCTTGATTTGCAGATGGAGCTTGATTAAAATGAAGTTATAAAAATTATTTTCTTTATTTATCATAAAAATATAAAAATTATTTTCAGAGGAGTATGCTCATGGCAGCCATCATACATGCCTTACAGCAAGAGCTGGATGGACTTCCATCACAGGAACGGCGAATTGCAGAGGTTATTTTGCAATCTCCGTCGGATATCCCCGGCTGGACGATTAATTATCTTGCTGAACAAAGCGGTACCAGTCCGGCAACGGTCACCCGTTTCTGTAAGTCCTTTCACTTTAAGGGCTTCCCGGATTTCAAAATGAAGCTCGCTGCAGAGCTGTCTCATTCAACGGACAAAACGGCTTATCAGGATATCGTGGCAGGCAATCCGTTGTCCAAAATTGTGGAGGCCATAGAGGCCAACCACCTTGCCTCCATTGCGGATACCACCCGGCTGCTGGATTTGGGCAGATTGGAGCATGCGGTTCAGCTATTATGCCAAGCCCGTCGCATTGACCTGTACGGTGTTGCGACCTCATCCATCGTGACACAGGATTTCTATCAGAAACTCGTGCGAATCGGCAAAAGCTGTACGGCCTTTTCGGATTCACATATGCAGATTACGTCAGCTTCCTCGCTAAGTGAAGGAGATGTGGCCATGGCCGTGTCCTACTCGGGTGAAACGCCTGAGACCATCGATGCCCTGCATTGCGCCAAACAGGCGGGAGCTGCAACGATCTCACTTACTTCCTACGGTAACAACAAGCTTGCCGGAGTATCCGATATTCCGCTATTTACGTCTTCACTGGAAGAGGGCATGAGACGGGGAGATATGGCTTCCCGGATTGCGCTGCTGCATGTCATTGATATTTTGTTCACAGGCATGATGAGTGCCGATTTCGACCGCTTTATCCCCAAACTGGAACAATCGTATCACAATGTGCAGTCCTATCGAGTTCAACAACATGGAGGTGCGTGAGATGAACATTCGTATTTTTGAAAATGAAGAAGATCTTAATGCTACAGGTGCTGGCCTGATTGCCAGCTTGCTGCAAACGAAACCACGGGCTGTGCTCGGACTCGCAACGGGAAGTTCTCCGGTGGGCATTTATAAACAGCTCATTAACTTGTACCAGAAGGGGCTGGTAAGCTTCGCGCAGGCTTCTTCCTTCAATCTGGATGAATACGTCGGGCTTCCGGTGGAGCATCAGGAGAGCTATCGGAGCTTCATGAATGAGCAGCTCTTTCATCATATTGATATCGATCTGGCGAAAACGCATGTACCAAACGGGCAAGCAACCGACTTGGACCAGGAATGTGCCATGTATGAACAGCGGCTGGATGATCGCGGACCTGTAGATCTTCAGCTGCTGGGTATTGGACACAATGGTCACATTGGCTTTAACGAACCGGGGGATGAACTGACCGGACGCACGCATGTGGTGGATCTGAAAGAAGAGACCCGCAAGGCCAATGCCCGTTTTTTTGCAAGTATTGATGAAGTGCCTGCTCAGGCCATAACGATGGGCGTAGGTACGATTCTGAAAGCCAAACAAATTTTGCTGATCGCCCGCGGTGAGGAAAAGGCCGAAATCATTCGCGAGGCCTTCATGGGGCCGATCACAACCCAGTGTCCTGCGTCCTTGCTGCAATGCCATCCGAATGTGGTTGTACTGCTGGATCGTGCTGCCGGGAGGTTGGTAAAATGAACGGAACTGATATAGTCCAATCCAACAAAGAGAGCGGCAGCCCCATATATCTTCTTCGCGGTAAAATGGTACTGCCTGAAGGTCTGGCGCAGGATGGCCTGCTCGCCTGGACGGAAGGGAAAATCATATATGCTGGGTCACTGGAAGGTCTGCCGGCATCCATTCGTGATCAAGCGGTAGTCTTGACTATACCCGATGGGGGCGTTATCGTCCCCGGGTTCATTGATATCCATGTCCACGGTGGTTATGGAGAGGATTTCATGGATGCGAGCCAAGAAGTGTTGGACAAGATTACTTCATTTCACAGCACGCAGGGTACAACCGCCATGCTTGCAACGTCCATGACTGCTCCGAAGGGCAGACTGGATCAGGTGCTCGCTGAAGTGGACCGTTATCGTTCCAAGCCCATGCCATACGCGCAGCTTGAGGGTGTGCATCTGGAAGGACCGTTTTTCAGTCCAAAATGGCCTGGTGCACAAAATCCGGAGCATATCGTACTGCCCAATGTTTCATGGCTCGCAGAATGGGAAAAAGAGTATCCCGGCCTGATTCGCCAGGTTACGCTGGCACCAGAACGGGAAGGGGCACTTGAAGTCATTGCATGGCTGCGTCAGCAGCGGATTACAGCAGCGCTCGGTCACACGGATGCGACATACGAAGAGGTGGAGCGAGCAGTTGAAGCCGGGCTGCATCACGCGGTACATACGTACAATGCAATGACTCCGCTGCATCATCGTAATCCCGGGGCCGCGGGAGCCGTGCTGAGTGATCCTAGAATCAGCGCTGAAGTGATTGCTGATGGCATTCATGTGCACCCTGCGGCAATATCCATCCTGGCCCAGCTCAAGCAGTCTGCCGATCAACTCGTGCTGATCACAGATGCCATGTCCGCTGCCGGGCTGGAAGACGGGGAATACAAAATCGGCGACTTGCCCGTGATCGTGAAGGAGGGCGTAGCCAGATTAAAGGATGGCGGTGCCCTCGCTGGAAGCACACTAACGATGATTCGTGGCTTCCGCTATCTGGTACAAGACGTGGGCATGAGCCTGAGCGCTGCATCTCGCGCAGCTAGTCTCACCCCGGCACGCCTGCTCGGAATCGACCATCGCACCGGTTCCCTGGCTGCAGGGAAACAGGCAGATATCGTTTTGCTTAACCAGGAATTGGGTATTGAGGGTGTATGGGTTAAAGGCAGACTGATTTGCGGTTAGGGTGTTTGGTGAGGGAAAAGAACAGAACTTTATCATCAGGGACTAAGATTGGAAGCATGACGGTTTTCCGCTGAAGAGGCAATCGGGTGAGTAATATGTTAAAATAGTCTCAAAAAAAGACGGGATCTGCGGATCACGCATAACGGAGGCGTGAAACATGGAACGTAACGCTATGCTCGAGTTCGATCCATTCCTCACAGAGCTGGCGGAAAAACTGCACGTGCACGGATATTATGCCTTTTATGGTGAGCATTACAATGAAGCCGATATGGAGCAGTACCGCAGACACCTGTTTAACTCATTCCGCAATATCGTATGGGTAGAGCTGGATGCACGCAAAAAATATATGATTGTCGATCATCGTGGACGAAACACAGTCATGAAATTGATCGATGGCATGCTGAATACCCGTAGAACACTGCGGGCCAATCAGGCGATGGCGGGGACGGATACGTCCAATGTTCAGCAGGAGATTACCCATCTGACGCAGATGGTGCACAAGCTAAGATTTACGACATTTAGAACATAAGTGATGTAAACCAAGAGAGACTTCCACAAGGGGAGTCTCTCTTTTGTATTGCAACAATCCTAACGAATCCATACCACCTTATCGCAAGGATTCGTAAAGAATGCCGAAGATAACGAACTCCAGTCACGTTAATACAACGTTTACCTATTCGGGATACGTCCACAGCATGGAATAACACGTCTCTGATACGTTAACCCAACCATCTCATAGAATCAGCCTAATAACGCTCGCTCAGTTCGTTAAATGGTCTACTGCCCGATTAAACATTAACTTCTATTCTAGCGCTACTAATTCTAACGACAAAAAGAGTGTCCCGTCATAAATCAAATGGGACACTCTTTTTGATTGCACTTAACCTCTATCCACATGTAAAGATAACCTCGATCGTAAATTAAGTTACGGGAAATGCTGAAAAATAGTGAAGGGAACGAAATCGACCCAAATAAAAGCGACAGCCGTTAGGGCCATCGCTTTTATTTTGTTATTCCTCTATATAACTTAAGTTGGGTAACTATTTACACGATTAACGGAGCGGGGAGAAAAAGGCTGAAGAAGTGGAGCGTTCGCGTTTATCACCGGAATTTCTCCCTTTGAGAAAGGAAATCAAAGAAATCCGGGGATAACAGCGATCGGAAGCTTGTTCTCCCTGCGTAGTGTCCTCGTGTAACGAGTTTTTCAACTTACAAGCTCTTCAAGAATTGTACGATCGTCAACAACCCTTTATCAAAGTTCTCCAGGTTGAAGTGTTCATTCGGTGCGTGCAGGTTCTCATCCGGCAAACCAAAGCCCATCATCACGGCAGGTACGCCGAGTACACGGGAGAGCTTCTCAACGATCGGGATGGAACCGCCATCTTTGGTAAACAGGGCACGAACACCATACACCTGCTCGTAAGCGTCAGCCGCTTTTTGCAGGATCGGATCGGTCGGATCGGTATTGAACGCAAAGGCTTTCTCGATTTGTTTCACATGCAGCGTGGCACCTGGCTGTACGTGTGCACGGAGGTGTGCTTCAATGCGATCCAGCACCTGTTGCGGGTCTTGGTCAGCAACAAGGCGGCATGTGATTTTGGCATGAGCCTCTTTTGGAATGACGGTTTTGGTACCTTCACCCTGGAAGCCGCCCCATACACCGTTCAGCTCCAGCGTTGGACGTGCGCCAACACGTTCCACGAACGAGTAGCCTTCTTCACCGTACAGTTGCTCGAGTCCAAGATCCTGGCGAAGCTGCTCTTCATTGAAGCCTTGCTTCACGAACTCTTCTCTCATTTCCGGTGAGAGGGGGAGAACGCCATCATAGAAACCATCCACGCTCACGCGGCCTTGCTCATCATGCAGCGAAGCGAGCAGGGATACGAGCGCATGAAGTGCGTTCGGTACGCCACCACCGAAGGAGCCGGAGTGCAGGTCGGTGTTGGCCGTATTCAGATCCACCTCGAGCGAGCAAAGACCGCGCAGGCCTGTGGAGATCGCCGGTTTCCCTTTTTCGAGCAGGGAAGTATCGGAGATCAATACCATGTCTGCACGAAGCTTGTCCGTATTGTCATTCAGGTAAATCGGCAGGTTCGGGCTGGAGATTTCCTCTTCGCCTTCGATACAGAATTTCACGTTAACCGGAAGTTCCTTGTTTTCAGCGAGCAGGGCTTCTACTGCTTTAATATGTAAGAAGATCTGTCCTTTGTCATCTGTTGCCCCACGTGCGAACAGTTTTCCGTCCCGAACAGTAGGTTCGAAGGGAGGCGTGTCCCACAGGTTAAGCGGATCGACAGGTTGTACGTCATAGTGTCCATAGATCAGTGCTGTTGGTTTGCCAGGAGCATGCAGGTGGTCAGCATAAACAATGGGATGTCCAGCGGTTTGAATAACCTCTACATTTTCCATGCCTGCACGTGTCAGTGCATCTGCCGCCCATTGTGCAGCACGGTTAATATCCTCTTTATGCGCCGAAATGGCCGAAATACTGGGAATGGACAGCCATTCATTCAGTTCTGCCAGATGTTTTTCTCTATTCTCCTGAAAATAAGCCTGTTCTTTCATTAAAAAAAGCCTCCTTCATGTTTTGCTTTATCCTATTGTAATCCATTTTGGCATCTTAATAAAACATTGGTTAAAAAATGATCGGCTGTGTACCGTTCCATTCCGCCGGAAATTGTGAGTATAATACAGGAAACGGATTTCATCCATATTTTCTCAGCAGGGGAGTTGGGGAAGTTCCCATGATAGTGAGACCACATGCAAGCAGGCAGGTGAATGATGATGGAAACGACTAAAAGAGAGAGGCCGCCAGGTCGATGGGTGCGTTTGCCCCGATTTACTCCTGGACGCCATAAAGGACGTTTTTACCGGAATAGCCTGATGATTATTTTGCTCATTGCCAGCATCCCCGGTTTGATTACAGGAATCGTGATGTACCAGCTGGTTGTTGGCAGAATGGAAAATGAATTCAATCGCATGCATCAAAGCCAGATCGAGAATCGGGCACGCAATGTGGACGACCAGCTGGCCTACCTGGAGATGACCCTGTCGCATTGGGCCTTTGAACCAAGGTTTGGCAATGCACTGCGAACCCTCGACTTTGTCTATTATTTTAATGAAACGCAGGAGATCGTCACCACATTATATGTACTGGAAGGGTCACATCCTCTGATTAAGTCTGCACAGCTGTATTTGCAGGAACCTAAGCCGATCCTGTTTAACCGGGAGTATAACGAATTATTAGATGATGCGAAAATAAAAGCCTATGACCGTTACCTAGCCATGGGCAATCATGTGTACTGGACAGACTGGGTATCAAACGCGAGCATTGAACCAGCAGCTGCCATGAATAGCAGCCTGCTGCATACCGATGCAGGCAACGCGCTGGTTCTGGTACATAAAATCCCGGGCGAGCATAATAATCCATTCGGTGCACTGATCATTACCCTGGACAACGAGAAAGTCGCCAGTTTATTGAAAACGCTTACTCCCTATGACGAAGGCCTAACCTTTCTTATGGATCAGGAAGGCAATACGCTGGTCACCGGTAATCCGGGAGGGGGCCAGCAGAATTCAGCCTTTGAACAGCAGCTTAAGGAAGAGGTTGCACAGCATGCTGACAGCACATCTTTCTTGTTCAAATATGAAGATCAGACCTACTCCGTATCCTACGGCTCCTTAAGCCGAATTGATTCGGAATGGACGTATGTCTCCGCTGCACCGCTGACATCTGTGACATCACCGGTGAAGCTGGTATCCAAAATTATTGTCATTGCGAGCGCAGGCAGCCTGCTGCTGGGGCTCATGTTATCCTGGCTTGCTTCACGGCGGATTTACTCCCCTGTGGCGAGAATGCTTCATCTACTGACACCAGGCAAACATGAGGCTCAGGCCAATCCGAAGCTGGACGAATTCCAGCTGCTGGAACAGCAATGGAATGAGCTGACTTCCCGGAGTCTTACCGCACACCGTCAACTGCAGGAGCAGCTGCCGCATTTGCGTGACAGCTTTGTACTGCAGCTGGTTCAAGGACACTTATATGCCTACAACGAGGAAGACCTCCAGAAGCGAATGAAGAATCTCGGATTCGAAGTGGAGGGCCAGCAATTTTTGCTGCTGCAAATGTATTTCACGGGTTATGCCCGGCTGCAGGGACGATTTGGAAGCCAGGATACTGGCCTGGTGACCTTTGCAGCTGTAAACATCATTGAAGAGGTGGCCAAAAACTATTTTAACCAAGTCAGTATGATGAACTTTCATGACCTCTCTTCAGCCATGCTTGTCATAGCACCGAAGGATGAACAGCTCAAACCGCAGGCATTGCTCTGGGGTCAGGAGCTGGTAGAGGTTATCGGGAAGACGCTAAAAATGAATGTCACGGTCATGATTAGTCACTCCGCTGATTCCTTGCATGAGCTGCCCGGCATATTTGTTGAGATGGAACAGGCGGTTGCTTATCGCAGCATAGAGGAAGGGAGTCAGATACTCGATCTGGAAGATGAACAGTGTTTCCGCAGAGCAGAAGAAGCAGCTTATCCGCTGGGCTTGGAACGTGAGATGATTCAGGCGATCAGGCTCGGCAAGCAGGAGGAAGCGGATCGGGTGCTGGAACAGTTTATGGGCGAAATCGCCCGGGCGGGCAGTACCGAGTTTCAGGTGCAGCAGATGATGCTGCAGCTGCTCGGAAGTGTTCAGCATATGATGCTGCAGACGGGGGTAACACCTTATAAGCTGTTCGGAGGCAGCAATATGTACGAGCGATTGTCTGCAATCCGCGAACCTGAACAGATGAAGCATTGGATGATGAGTAAGGTGCTGGTACCCTATATACAGGAAATCGAGATTCGATCGCAGGAACCGCTCAAACAGGTGGTGGAACGGACGATGCAGTATATGGATGAGCATTATCGTAACGAAATTTCACTGGAAGGCTGCGCAGATGCAGAACAGATGACACCTTATGCGCTCAGCAAAGCCTTCAAGCAAGTATCGGGCATGAACTTTATTGATTATTTGACAAAGGTCCGAATGGAGGCGGCCAAACAGCTGCTGCGTGAGACAACAATGAAAATTAATGACATCGCAGCTGCTGTTGGTTATCAGCATAGCTATTTTAATCGCATCTTCAAAAAACAGGAGGGGGTAACGCCAAGCCAGTATCGGGATCAGTGGTTTGGTAAATGATCTGTGTACCACCTTGCTGTCTCACCGGGATCCGACTCATCGGATTCCGGTTTTTCTTGTTATGAAGGAGGATGAAAACAAAGAAGGATAAGGCTGCAAAAATGTGCAATGGGGTATTATGCAAAATGTCCAAATTGAAGCAAAAGTGGCGTCATAGCGGGCTTTGTGGCCTCTCCCAGTACATGAGCAAAAAATGAAGGTTGCCGGAAAATGGGGCTCTGTATAGTCTGAATTACAAGTTCAATTGATAACGCTTACATAAATAAGGGAGGGGAGAGATTATGAACGGAAAGACCGAATGGAATGGAAATGCCGCAGCGGCAGCCCAGGCGGAAATGGCCACCATGCCGATGAAGCGAGAGTCCAACTGGAAGAGGCAGATCAAGCGCAACAAATGGCTGTACGTGCTTGTGCTTCCCGGATTTCTGTACTTTGTTATCTTTAAATATTTGCCCATGTGGGGAATCGTCATTGCTTTTCAGGACTATCAGCCTTTTCTCGGTATCAAGAACAGTGAATGGGTGGGCATGGAGAACTTTACGACCTTTTTCTCCAATCCGGACTTTTTCCGGTTACTGCGTAACACGCTGGTCCTTGCCATATATGATCTCATATTCTTTTTCCCGGCACCGATCATTATCGCCCTTTTATTAAATGAAATCAGGATAGCTTTCTTCAAGAGAACGATTCAAACGCTGGTGTATGTACCCCATTTCGTGTCCATGGTGATTATTGCCAGTATCACTTACGTCTTCCTGACCCCTCAAGGCGGGGTACTGTACGACCTGATTGCCTGGATAACTGGAAAGCCAATTGATGTATTATCCAGTCCGGGTTCGTTCCGTCCACTTATTATTATTCAAATGATGTGGAAGGAGATGGGCTGGGGAACAATCATCTTCCTGGCCGCACTCGCAGGCGTGGACACCGAGCAGTATGAGGCCTCCATTGTGGATGGTGCGGGACGATTGCGACGCATGTGGCACATTACGCTGCCGGCGATTCGCACAACCATTGTCATTTTGCTAATCCTTAGACTGGGGAACTTTTTGGATACGGGATTTGAACAGATTTATCTGATGACCAATTCGCTTAATCGCGATGTGGCCGATGTATTTGATACCTATGTCTATACGGTAGGGATCACACAAGGGGCATTCAGCTACAGTACCGCAGTAGGATTATTCAAATCGGTGGTGGGTATCATCCTGGTGCTCGGCAGCAATAAACTTGCCAAAAGATTTGGTCATCCAGGGATTTATTAAGCAGGCATTCTGCATGAATTCATAAGGAGGAAAGCCCATGAACAGCCGTCTCTACAACAGCCCTGCCGGCAAAGTATTTGATATTTTCAACTACGTCATGCTGGGTATCCTGGGCATACTGACTGTCCTTCCTTTCCTGTATATTATAGGGAATTCGTTCGCGACTGAAGCCGAGATTACGGAACGCAGCTTCTTTCTCATTCCGAAAGTCTTCTCCTTCAGCGCGTATGAATATATTTTTTCTTCGTCCACCATTTTCCGCAGCATTGGCGTCTCCGTATTTGTAACGGTAGCAGGGACGCTGGTCAATCTGTTCTTCACGCTGACGATGGCTTATCCGCTATCCAGAAGCGACTTCTGGGGACGCAACGTCATGATGAATATGGTGATCTTCTCCATGCTGTTCGGCGGAGGAATGATCCCGACGTATCTCGTCATCCGTGGACTAGGATTGCTCGATTCTTACTGGGCCCTTATGCTTCCTGGCGCAATCAGCGCATTTAATTTAATTGTTGTCAAAAACTTTTTTCAGCAAATGCCGCCCGGGCTGGAGGAAGCGGCCCGTATCGACGGTTGCTCGGATCTCGGGGTACTCTGGCGAATTGTCCTGCCCTTATCCAAACCGGTGATTGCCACGTTTGCGTTATTTTATGCCGTAGGGCATTGGAATAACTTCTTCTCGGCACTCCTGTACATTTCCGACAGTGACAAATGGCCGCTGCAGGTGATGCTGAGGCAGATTGTGCTGCTCTCGCAGGCAAGCGTTGGGGATATGGCCAATATGGATCCCAATTTCGTACAGCCACCGGAACAGTCCATTAAAATGGCCGTCATCGTGGTAGGTACCATTCCGATTTTGCTCGTGTATCCGTTTTTGCAAAAGCATTTTGCCAAAGGTGTCATGTTAGGCTCAATCAAAGGCTAAAAGCCAAGGGGGAGAACGTATGGGACAGAAAGCGGGAATCAAAAAAACAGCACTTGTACTTTCGGCAACATTGTTACTGAGCACGGTTCTGGGAGCTTGCTCCACGGACAAAACCAACGATACGGGCGAAGCGGCTTCAGGTGGAACCGATCAAATTACCATCATGCTTCCGAACTTTGAAGCGGAAAATCCGCCTGAAAACAGTCCGGTCATCCAGAAACTTGAGGAATTAACCAAAGTGGATGTGAATCTGCAATGGGTACCGAGCAGCTCTTATGAGGATAAATTCAACATTACTCTGGCTTCGGGCAAGCTGCCCGACGTGATGGTCGTGCTCGGCAAATCCCCAAGCTTCATTAACGCTGCACGTACCGGGGCTTTCTGGGAGCTGGGGCCTTATCTGAAAGACTACCCGAACTTGAGCCAGATGAACGAAATTATTACGAACAATGCCTCCATTGACGGAAAAACCTACGGCATCTACCGGGGAAGGCCGCTGGGACGTAACGGAATTACGATCCGGAAGGATTGGCTGGAAAATCTGGGTCTGGAAGCACCCAAAAATCTGGACGATCTTTATAATGTGCTGAAAGCATTCACTACAGATGATCCGGATGGCAACGGCAAGGATGATACGTACGGTTTGGTAGCGAGCAAATTTAACGGACCGTGGGACAACATGCAAATCTGGTTTGGTGCACCCAACAAATGGGGCGATGATGGCAGCGGTAATTTGATTCCTGCACACGAAACACCCGAGTATATGGAGGCACTGAAGTTTTTTCGTCAGATTTACAGCGAAGGGTTGGTGAACAAGGACTTTGCCGTGATGGATGCGACCAAGCTGCCTGATCCGTTTGTCAACGGGCAGGCGGGTGTCATGATTGATGTAGCGGATAACGCACAGCGGATGGAGCAAAAAATTCTGGAGAAGGACCCATCGGCCACAGGACGGGTGGATGTGCTTCAGGCGGTGGAAGGACCGAAAGGGCTGCGTGACATGCCAACCTCAGGTTACTCCGGTATGATCGCCGTCTCCAAAAGTGGTGTGAAAACGGAAGAAGATCTGAAAAAGGTGCTCGCATTCCTGGATCAATTAAACGAACCGGAACTTCAGGCACTGTTGTCCAATGGCCTGGAAGGCAAGCAATATGAGAAAAAAGGGGAATATGTTGTTCCGACCACCGACAAGCTTGCACTGCGAGATCTGCAGGGTCTGAACCAAATATTGATGTTCCTTCCGGAAGACCGCGCCTTCCGGGTTGAACCGACGCCGGTTCGTGAGAAGGTGGCAGAGGTACAAAAGGCCAACGAGGAGATCGTTGTTCCCAATCCAGGAGAGCCGTTGATCTCTGACGTTTATGCACAGAAAGGGCCCCAGCTGGATAACATTATCAACGATGCCCGTATCAAATTCATCGTGGGACAGATTGATGAGAAGGGATTCCAGGATGCAATCGCACTGTGGAAAAGCAGCGGCGGTGATGAGTACGTGAAGGAAGTCAATGAATTGTACGCTGCATTGAAGTAGTGAAAATCCAGAGCCCGGCAGCCGTACGTAAGTACAACAGAAGCTGTCGGGCATTTCCATCTATATCAATTTTTTAAAACATTTTGTATTTACAGGCTCCCTAACCGCTTATTTTAAGGTATAATCTTAGCCAAACAAACGTACATGAACATAAATGAACCATAATGGAAGAAAAAAATTCTTTTTTAACAGGGAGGAAAGCGACATGTGGAACGGGGAGGCATTTGCGAATCCCGCCGCGCAGTACCGGATTCATCCCTTCTGGTTTTGGAATGGGGATATGGAGGAAGAGCAGATCAAACGGCAAGTGAATGAAATGTCATCACAGGGTGTGGGCGGTTTTTTCATTTGTCCGCGTCAGGGGCTGCAGATCCCCTATCTGTCGGATGCTTGGTTTGATAAGGTTCGGATTGCGGTGGAAGCAGCCGAGACCTGCGGCATGGAAGTATGGCTGTATGACGAATACCCCTATCCTAGCGGCATGGCAGGTGGTGAGGTCACCCTGGATTTCCCTGAAGCCAAGCAGCGCCAGCTTGTGCATTATCAGCTGCATGTGCAGGGCGGAGAAGCTGCGAGTCATGAGTTGCCATGGGGACGAATTCTGGTTGCCAAAGCCGTTCCAAGAGACACAGAGGGTAATCGGTTATGGGATGAGTCGATTGATTTACGGCATAGCATCGGCAATATCCAGACCGATCAGGTCTATCAGGAGACGGGTCTGACGTCTTATAATCGCAAGCGATTTTTTACATATCGCACGGCTTTCCGCCTGGTGTGGGACCCCCCGGCAGGTAATTGGGATGTAGTCCTGTTTCAGGAAGTGGAGATGGACGATTTCAAATATTACGGCAATTTTGTTGACCCGTGCCACAGGGAAGCGATGAGCCGTTTTATTGAACTTACTCATGACCGATATGCGGCGGCTGTTGGAACTCATTTTGACAGCGTTATCAAAGGCATGTTCTCTGATGAAATTGCACCGCTCGGACGTATTCCCTGGTCTCCTCAGCTGCCTGCATATTTCCGCGAACGCTGTGGATACAGTCTGATTGATTCGCTTCCTGCCCTGTTATACGGCGATGTTCCGGACTCAGCCCGTATTCGGTATGACTATTATCAATCGCTGCATCTGCTTCTCAGGGAGTCATACCATCAGCAGGTGCATGACTGGTGCGAGGATGCGGGAATCCAGTATGCCGCAGAGGTTCCAGGGGTACGAATGACGACTCAGTTGTTCAGCCATATGCCCGGGGGAGACTCCGCACATGAGAAGATTGGGCGCCCCTTATCCTGGATTCTGGAACGGTACGGCAAAAGAATGCGTGATAATCCGAAGATGGTCAGCTCCCTGGCCAGACAGCTGGGACGCAGCCGCAATTTGATCGAGTGCTTTCATAGTGTGGGCTGGTCAATGACGCTGCAGGATGCGAAATGGATGATTGACCGGATGGCTGCCATGGGCACGAATTTCTATAATTTCCACGCTTTTTTCTATACGATTGGCGGGTTAACGAAGCATGATGCACCGCCATCCCAGTTTCTGCAGAATCCATACTGGAAGCATTTTCGTCAGCTTGGAGATTACACGGGACGAATAAGTTATCTCATGAGCACGGGGGCAGCCGATATTCGGATTGCCGTTCTCGATCCGACGACCACATTCTGGAGCCTGATGGGCAATCCTCTGCATGGGTTTGAATACAGCGGTGAAGATGAAGCCGAACGGGCGAGACTGGAGCGGCTTACGAATGATTGGATGCGAATTGGTGTGCATTTGCTAGAGAACAGACGTGACTATGACCATCTGGACCCTGAGCTGCTCGCCGAAGCCGAACTTGCGGGTGGAACGATTCGGATTGGTGCTGCCAGGTACGAAGTACTTATCCTTCCGCCGATGCTGAACCTGGAGGCGGATGCCTGGAAGCAGGTTAGACGTTTTGCTGAGCAGGGAGGAACCGTCATATCAGTCGGACTGCCTCCGTACATCGCAATTCAGGAAGGAAGCCCAGTAGGCAATGAAGCAGCGAACTTCTTCGGTGCAGGGGATAAACCCGAGGAAGAGTATTGGGGTCATGCCGGGGAGATCAGGCAAGGCAGCAGTGAATTAATGTGGCAGCAAGGGGAGGGAGAAGCCTACTTCCTTCCGGTTGGTGCAGGTCAGGGGGATGATTCAACTCTTGAATTAATCTCGCTGCTGCTGGACCAGGTGCTGCCAGAGCCTATCTGTTGGATTATGGAGGAAGAGAGTGCTTCCTTGTTAATGCAGACCCGTCAATTATCGGATGGTGAATATATGGTGTTCCTGTCCAACCAGGAGGGGCGGCAATTAAAGGGACAATTGAAGGTCGTTGCCAAGCGGTTATGGAGCAGTACGGATGTCTCATCGGATAAACGTGTGCTGGCAGAGCGGCTTAATCTGGAGACAGGAGAACGGGAAGTCTTGCCGCTGACCAGCAGCGGAGGTGAATGGTGTATTTCACTCGGGTTTGCCGGGTATGAAGCACACGCTGTGCGGCTGACTCTGCAAGCAAAATCTTCTGAGGATATACCGGGTAACACCGGTCAGACTGAAGTGGCTGCACCATTCAAGCCTGATGCTGTACATCTGCCATCTGCCCCCATTATTTTACCTGTAGAAGGGCCATGGCGACTGGAGGCCATTCAGCCCAATACCCTTCGAATTGGACAGTTCCGTCTTACGGCAACGAATGACAATGGCGTGATCTTGGAAAACAAGCATGCAGGCGTGAAGCCTTTTATCGATCAAGCGGCTGAATTGTCGGGGCATCATCACCTGCCTGTTCAGTTTAATCAGGTATTTGGCACGCCGAAGAAAGCGACAATTGCCTATCCGATTCAATGTCGGTACACCACAGCTTTTGAACTGGGAACGGCTTTGCCCGAGTGCAGCATATTTATGGATCGAGCAGCCATTGCAGGGGCATGGATCATGGAAATCAATGGCAAAACGATTGGGCCTGATCAATTTGAGTCCGTTGAGATCACAGATTATACCAACATTAGCTGTGATATCAATGAGTGGCTGCGCACAGGCTTGAATGAAATAACGATTACGGTACAGGTCACGAAGGATGAGGAAGGAATTCTCGATCCGCTGTATTTGCAGGGACGGTTTGGCGTGGAGTTTCATCACGAAGGGATGGTCTCTTTGGTCCGTGAGCCCGATACAGCCATTCGGATCACGCCTGAGCCGCAGCCGCTGTACCCGTATTATGCAGGAGAGATGAGCTATAAACGCAGCTTTTGGCTGGATCAGCCTGACGCGGATGCCGAATCCTTTGAACTCGAATTCAGTGAATGGCTTGTGCAGGATGTGGCGGAGGTTCTGGTCAACGGTCACAGCCTTGGCGTGCGATGCTGGTCTCCGTATCGCTGGAGTGGAGAAACGTCCTGGCTCCGTTCAGGAGACAACGAGATCGAAGTACGCATCACCAATACGTTGATTGGTCTGCTCGAAGGTACCTATTTTGATTCGGATAGCCATAGTTTGCATGAGACTGGTATTGGATTAGTTGAAGAATAAATTTGGAAATGTGAAGGAGGAGCATATGAGTACAACCCAATCAGGACAGGAAAAAATGGCACCCATCTGGGTCGCAGATCAGGGAGACGGGACGTATCGCAACCCCATACTGCATGCTGATTATTCTGACCCTGACGTCATTCGTGTCGGCGAAGATTTTTATATGACCGCTTCAAGTTTCTCGCACATACCCGGGCTGCCCATTTTGCATTCGAAGGATCTGGTGAACTGGAAACTGGTGCAGTACGCCATTCAGCGGCTAGATCTGGAAGGGTATGATGTACCGCTTCATGGCAAGGGAGTATGGGCACCAAGCATCCGGTATCATGACGGGAAGTACTGGATTTTCTTCAGCACGCCGGATGAAGGCATCTTCATGACAACGGCAGATCACCCCGAGGGCGAATGGTCGCCTCTTCATCTGGTCCATGAGGTGAAGGGCTGGATTGATCCTTGCCCATTATGGGATGAAGATGGTCAAGCCTATTTGGTGCACGCCTTTGCTAAGAGTCGCACAGGCATAAAAAGCAAGATTAAGGTGTGCCGTATGGCTCCGGATGGAAGCAGGCTCCTGGATGAAGGGCAGATTGTTTTTGACGGTACAGCCCAACACCCTACGATTGAGGGGCCGAAGTTTTATAAGCGGGACGGGTACTACTACATTTTTGCCCCTGCCGGGGGTGTGAAGCCTGGATGGCAAACCGTTTTGCGTTCCGAGCAGGTGTTTGGTCCTTATGAGGACCGGATCGTTATGCATCAGGGAGCTTCCAATGTTAATGGTCCTCATCAGGGGGGATACGTGGAACTGGAATCAGGAGAGTCATGGTTCATTCATTTTCAGGATCGGGATGCGTATGGCCGAATCGTTCATCTTCAGCCGATGAAGTGGAACGAAGACGGATGGCCTGTCATTGGCGTAGATCGTGAAGGAAATGGAACAGGTGAGCCTGTGGATGTGTACATCAAACCGGATGTGGGTGCTGCCTACCCGATTACTGTGCCTGATGTTTCAGATGATTTCCAAAATGATCGCATAGGGGTTCAGTGGCAATGGCAGGCCAACTCCCGTCCCGAATGGGCAGAGGTTGTTCCGGACAAGGGACTTGTACTACATATGCATCCTTACCCGGAAGGCATACAATCCCTATTCGGCGTACCGCAGCTGCTTATGCAGAAGCTTCCTGCCTCCGCCTTTGAAGCAACAACCAAGCTGACCTTCTTGCCGAAACGGGAGGGAGACCGAGCGGGGTTCATTGTATTTGGTGATGATTATGCTTGCCTGAGTCTGTCTCAGACGGACACTGGAGCAGTCAGATTGTCCCTGCTCCGCGGAGCCAAACAGCCTGACAACCATTTGCATGCGGATGAATCGGAAGAAACCGGACTGGATTGGAGTGAGCATGGTTCACCGGAAACCGGTTGGACCATTCATCTCCGCTTTTCGCTTGAGGAACCTGCTCGCTGCCAGTTTAGCTGGAGTAAGGACGGAGAAGACTTTCAGCCCATTGGTGCACCGTTTAGGGCAACAACCGCTCTCTGGGTTGGTGCGAAGATGGGGGTTTTTGCTCTAAACACGCGATCTGCGAATCGTGGAGGCCAAGGCGTTTTTCGATATTTTGAGGTGAACGAAACGGTGGAAGAACAGGGTAAGGAGGAGGTCCAAGATGGGACATCGCATTCAGTTTGATCGATATCCTGGTGGTATGATGAAGGCACTGACGCTTAGTTATGATGATGGTGTGGTCCACGACCGGAGGCTGGTTCATATTTTTAATCGTTATGGACTGCGAGGTACTTTCAATCTGAACTCCGGTACGCTCGGGAAACCGGGGCGAATTGAACCGGAGGAAGTCGCTGAACTGTACGCTGGGCATGAAGTGGCTGTGCACACGGTTACTCATCCTACATTGCCATATGTACCGGATGAGCTGTTGAACGAAGAAATCATGGAAGATCGCCGAGCACTGGAGCAGCTTGTTGGTTATCCGGTGAGGGGAATGGCCTATCCCAATGGAGGATTTGATCGCGCACTAAGCACCAAACTGGAATGGTTAGGCCTGGACTATGCCCGGACGGTTGAATCCCACGGCAGATATACGCTGCCTGAACGCCCGCTTGAATGGCACCCGACCTGTCATCATATAAATGACCTGGCAGCGCATGCCGAGCGTTTTATCCAGCATTCCAAAACGGGTACACCGCTCCTGCTCTATGTTTGGGGACACAGTTATGAATTCAATGATAATGATAATTGGGAGATCATTGAGCAGTTTGGCGAGCAGATCGGCGGCAGGGACGATATATGGTATGCAACGAATATCGAGATCATTTCCTATTGGAAAGCGGTCAAACGACTGGAATGTTCAGCGGACCGGTCCATCATCCATAATCCGTCAGCCATATCCGTCTGGTTCACGGCAGATCAGCAGGTCATTGAAGTGCGTGCAGGGGAGACATTGCGTTTAACCGAACGAATCAAGGTATAGGGAAGGGGCTGATGATCATTCGCTATTTTCATGCAAACGAGTCGATTGCAGGTAAGGTCCATCATTCAATTCCGGATATTCTGACGACGGTAGCCCAGCGTTATATCGGCGATCATCCCAAACATTCTTTTTTGTTCCGGGCCTACCACCGTGGAGGTTTCCGCAGACTGGGGGATTACCGTTACGGTCTGAACCTGGACGACAAGTGGCCAGAAGCGAGTACAGGGCAGTACGTATACGTATGGGGCAAGTTATGGAGTCAGCAGGAGACTACGCTGAACACAGGCCTGAACTGCTACAGTCCAGTAACGATTTATGTCAACGGGGAAGAGGCTTTCAAATCCGAGCTGCTGCAGGAGCTATTCCCAGAGCGAAGAACACAGATTCCAATTCCCGTAAAGGCCGGCTGGAATGACGTCTTGCTTTGTTTTGTCAAAACAGAGGTTGGTTTCGGCGGCATTTATGGTACCGCTTCCTTCAAGAATTTCCCGCTTCATTTCCTCACTCCGGGAGTGGATCGGCAAGGTCAGGAAGGCTGGCTGTATTCCGAACCTCTTGATGAACCTGTAACTTCGATTCCCCATGATGGAATGACGGAAGAAGAAACGGGGCTTTCCTGGTATCCACGAAGAGAATGGACAGAAGAAGAGCGAGAGGTCGGCACTTTCGCGAGGATCTTTGGTACAGAACAACCAGCCGTGGCCTACGCGTGGACCAAGCTGGATGTAACATTGCCGGGATCATCTCCTGTAGTATTGCAAGGTCAGCATGTAGGTGCCCTTCAATTGTACCTGGACGGTAAGGAAGTATATACCTCAGACAAAAGTGGACCTTATCGCGTGGAACTGCCGCGTCGGTATGGATTATCCGATCTGGTCGTACGAGGGGAAACCAAGGCCGGGGAGGCCCATTGGGGGTTCACGCTGGAATCGCCCGGGGACTCGGGTTCAGATGGCTGGAGATTGAGCTCTCCGCATCCGGTTGCCGGCAGTTCAGATGTATGGCTGTATACCGGGAAATTTGCTCCGGGTTCCGCACCTTCACCCACAGATATTGTCGTGACCGATACTGTTTTTGATGATGGATCGAAAGGAGTCTATTGGCATGTGGATCAGCCGAATACGAGCGTTCGCCCATATCTCGAAAATACACATTACGGAAAATGGAATTATCCTTTAGGGGTTACGCTGCTTGGACTTCTGCTTATCGGACAGGAGCTGAAACGTGACGATTACATCCAGTATGTTCGAGAGCATATCGGCCTAAGTACTTCGTTCGACCGTTACGGTCTATGGGACCGTGAAACCTACGGTGCAGCAGGAATTAACAACCAGTTGTCAGCAATCGACAGTCTGGATGATTGTGGTTCGTTTGGATCAACACTGCTGGCTGCGATGGAACTGGGAGACATTCGCGGGGGCCGAGATACGGCAGATCGCATTGCCCGTTATATTACGGATGAGCAGGAACGGCTGGAGGATGGAGCCTTTTATCGTGTTCGCGGAAGCGGAGAGATGCGTCACGAAACGATGTGGTGTGATGATCTGTACATGAGCACACCATTCCTGATGCGTTATGGTCAGCTGACGGGCAATACGGCGTATTGGGATGATGCTGTTAACCAGTTCCTGTTATTCCGTCAATATCTCTATATTCCTGAGCAGCAGATCATGTCGCATGTGTATGATTTTGTGCGTGGGCGGGCAACAGGCATTCCATGGGGGCGTGGAAACGGTTGGGTTCTCTTCTCCCTGACCGAGCTATTAAGCATTCTGCCTCAGAATCATGCAAGGCGTTCGGAATTGCTGAGCTTCTACCGTGATCTGTGTCAGGGATATTTGGCGCTGCAAGGGGAAAATGGCCTGTGGCATCAGGTGCTGAACCGTCCGGACTCCTATGAGGAAACCTCATGCACGTCGATGTTCATCTACGCTTATGCCCGTGGAATTCGCGAGGGATGGCTTGAGACACCTGCGCCATATCTGAAAGCTGTCCTCAAAGGATGGGAAGGCATGACAAGGCTGTCCATTGACTACAAAGGCAATATATATGGCGTATGCCGCGGGTCGGGTTATTCCTTTACCGCGCTCTACTATCGGGACGATCTGGGCTGGATTCTGAACGATACTCACGGGATCGGCATTGTACTCCTGGCAGGGATTGAAGTGCATAAAATGAACCAGCAGCTCAGCGGGATGGAGATTACTGAAGAAGAGGGTACGATGCAGAAGGCTTAGGAGATAACATAAGCTTCAGAGTGGGTGGAGGCTATTTTAGGGATTTCCTAAAATAGCCTTTTTCTTTCTCAACTATTAAACAATCAGCTATGTGAATTTTTGAAATGAATAGAGGGGATTTGATTATAAGCTCACAGAATATATGTAGAATTACCTATTTACCCTGGACTTAGCGGCTTGAATAGTAGAAGGAGGTTTTTTTATAGAACTACAGAAGAAGATGAGTGCTTTATTTCAAGAGTTGAACTTTGAAAAGGCTATTGTAAATGGCAGCACATTGTTATTTCACTCAGGTTTCTATTACAAAATAACCCTTGTTAAAGGACTGAACTCTTATGTCCTGGAATTCGCAACTAGTTACGATGAGGCGATAAAGAATATGTTTGAGGATGGTGACGTCTATCCTATTTCATTAGGTGAAGATCAACTAATTAATGAGCTACGTCATGATTTATTAAAATACTATATAAACATGTAGTTTACTGCGTAATTATATTTTGTGAAAGTTCTAAAGAGGCTGGGGCTCAATATAAAGAGAATGGTTCCAGAGAGCACAAATCATTAATTTGGGGGGATCCGCATGTCTAATTCATCCTCTTTTGAGATAGCTTTATCAAAGCCAGTCGCGAGAATGATTATTCTCCAAAAACTTGAAGAATTCGGCTGGTCATATAACGATCATGGAAAAGTAACTTTTCTGCCGGTTGGGGATGTAGATGACTTTGATTGGCAGCATGAATGTATTCCTTTAGAAGAACTGTTTAAGATATTAGCCGAAAAAGATAATCAAAAAGAGTTAATCGGAGTGGTTATGACTTGGAGAGATACAAACATAGGGGGGACATTTTTAGTTAGAGAGAATGGTACCATAATTATGAGTCCTGATATTAATCGAAGAATCCTTAATGTAGAGAGTTACAACAAAATAACGGATATAAACTGGTATATGACTAAATTAGTTCCAGTATTTGGTCCATTACTTGAGTCCATTTCTTACGAAGAACATGTTTAGAGATCAGGGGGATCAAAATATGGCTCGATTTCAGTGTAAATGTGGCGTAACGCTATCCAATTCAAAGGCCCCAAATGATGTTGAGTTGACAGTATACACAGATAAGGAATGGGACGACATTATTAATCAAGGTGACTTCATTGATCCTATATCGATACCATTCCCTCGGTATGATGTTTGGAGATGTAATAGTTGTGAAAGGATTTATGTTTTTGATGGAAATACAGTAGTTAGAACCTATATTTTAGAACAGAGCGACCTCGGTAATCTAAAATAATTTTACCTCCAATCGATATGTCATTGCATATAATGGTTGTGCCCAGATTTTTTAAAATAGCTCCAGCTGCTCAGGCCCATCCTCTTCCTCGTCAGGTGTACGATCTGGAAATGGTCGGATCGGAATATCCAGCAGTTCCATCATCATTTGCGCATTGGCTGCTGCATCGCCACCCGAATTGTTATTGAAAATCACATAGACATCCTTACTCTGCTCATGCAGCTGTTCCAGATATCCTTTCCATTCCATCAACTCTTCCTTGTTGTACCGATACAAGTAACGGGTCTCCCGCCAGTTGGGTGCACCGTTCTGGTGCCAGCCTGACACATTGCGTCCGTGCATCCGCACGAGCGTCATCTCCGAATCCGTCGCCTGCGGTACAATTGGTATGGAGCCTGGGCCCGCCTGCGGCTCGTCACAGACACTGTGAATCCAGCCTTGTTCCCGCAGAAAAGCAAGTGTCCGCTCAAGCATGTTATCCTCGTACCAACTGCGATGGCGAAACTCGAGCGCACACGGAATGCCTTCCATTCGTAATTTCACCTCACGCAGCTCGTTAACGTTATCACGATTACAGTCAAACCACGGCGGATATTGGAACAGGGCTGCCCGCATTTTGCCGGCTTCCATTACCGGCTCCAATGACTCCCGAAAAGCCTTGTACATGTCTGAGGTACTGGTGAAATAAGGTTTGCCCCTTAGATGCCCGGTCATCCCCTGATATGCTTTGACGATAAACGAAAAGTCATCCGGTGTTTCAGCTGCCCAGCGTGCCATCCGGTCCCGAGGCTGAACAGCATAGAAGGAACTGTCGACCTCTACGGTTGAAAAGTACTGTCCATATAAACGCAGCTTGTCCTTGGCTTTGGTACGATCGGGATACAGATCATCATGATCTCCCCATCCTGTGAGTCCAATATGAATCATAAGTAACACCTCCTGCTGTTTCTGTCTCTATGTAGTCCAATGGCGATTCAAGCATGTATGCCTCTGGATGGTCGGACTATATACCAGTCGTCAGGTAAACCTTTAGAAAAGCTTATATATAGTTAACCGGTTTGCGGGCACGTGACTATGTTTAACATTATATAGGGCAAATTCAGGCCGTTCAATGAACGGGAGCCGCTGGAAATCTTTGAGTTTGAAGAATAAAGAAGATACAATGACTACAAGCTTAGGTATGATCAGCCCTATATCAAGTACGTTACAGAGAGAACAGGGCCATTGACCATGTGGAGGGCGATACGAATGACGGAATGGTATGAAGAGAGCTTTGGAGAAGACTACCTTCTCGTATACAAGCACAGGGATGTGCAGGGAGCATATGAAGAAGTACATAAAATGATCAATTGGTTAAAACTTGAGCCGCAGGCACGGGTTCTGGATCTATGCTGCGGTATGGGACGGCATTCCTTGGCTCTGGCAGACGCAGGCTTCCGGGTCACCGGGATTGACCTGTCGGATGTGCTTCTGCGTGAAGCGCGGGAGATGGACACCGAGAATCGGGTGGAATGGGTTCATGCCGACATGCGTAATCTGCCGCTCCAAGGTGGATTTGATGCGGTAGTCAACCTGTTTACATCGTTCGGCTATTTTCGTGAGGATGGTGAGCAGCTCAAGGTGCTTCAGGGCATCCGTCATATGCTGAAGCCTGGCGGCAGCTACATTATTGATTTTATGAATACGGCTTACGTAACCCGTCATTTGGTTCCGCATTCCAAACGAGAGACGGAAGGGCATCGTATTGAGGAGTTTCGCCAGATCAAGAACGGATTTGTGCAGAAGGAAATTCACATTACCGATTCAGGGTCCAGTCAGAAACCCCGGATTCATGAGGAACGGGTCAAGCTATACACCCGTGAACAATTAAGTGAGCTGCTGCAGGAGGCAGGGCTTGTGGTAGATCAGGTTCATGGAGGGTATGACGAGGAGCAATATGATGAGCAGCATTCCCCGCGCATGATTTTTGTTGGTCATCGGCCTGTAGAGTAAGAACAGCAGGGAGGAGAAGAAAATGAAACGAACGGAAGCAATCAGCATGCCAGAGGGCATGCATCGGCTTCAGATCACGATGTCTTTCCCGCTGCGATGGGTGAACAGTTACGTGCTCCATGATGCTGATGGAAGGATAACCGTGGTTGATCCAGGCCCGCGCAACCAGGGAACAGAACAGGAATGGCAGGAAGCTCTAACCAATCTGGGATTGTCTTTTCAGGACATTGGTCAAATAGTGTTGACCCACCATCATCCCGATCATCTCGGCTTGTCAGGCTGGATGCAGCAGAAGTCAGGCGCGCCTGTACGCATGTCTGCCAGGTCGCGTCAAGAGGCAGATTACATGTGGGGCCCGAGTGCAACCATTGATGTGGTACTGCCTGAATACTATCGCCAACATGGAATGCCGGATGAGAAGACCATACAAATTGCTGAACATATGAAGGGATTCGTCTCTCAGATCACCCCCTTGCCGGATGTGACGTTCATTGAAGATGGGGAGTGGCTGGATATGGGCGGCAAAAGGTGGGTAGCCATCGAGACAGGTGGACATGCCCCAGGGCATCTATCCTTTTATGCACCAGAATCCAGTGAAATGTTGTGCGGCGATGCCGTACTGCCACAGATTTCGCCCAATATCAGCTTGCAGCCGGGAAGTGATGACCAGCCATTGTTATCTTATCTTCAGGGGCTGCACCGTCTAGGGAGTTTGGATGTCGAGAAGGCATATCCGGGGCATCGAAATCCATTCAGCCATTTTACAGACCGAACCTCTCATCTGCTCGCTCATCATGAGGAACGGCTTCAGAAGATGGATGAACATATTACTCTGCACCCGTCGAACGGGTATGACGTTTGTGTTTCCTTGTTTGGTGATCGGTTGGGCACACATCAGCTGCGCTTTGCCATGAGTGAAACACTCGCTCATCTTCGGGAGTTGATCCGGCGGGGGCATATTGTGCAGGAACAGAGAGTGGATGGATCATTTTTTTTCAAAAAAGCATAACGGAGTTCATTAGAAAATAGGAAAAGCAATCATTCATAAGGCTAAGGCTCTGTAATGGGAGAACATCTCCCGTTCAGGGCCTATTTTGTGTATATGGAATCGGAGGAAATGGAAAGCTTTAGCCTTTCTTAACGGTTCATTCATCTGCTTTTAATCCAGGGCCCATAAGATAAGTGCATGAACTTCGCTAGAGAAAGTAGGGAAGAGCGATGAACAGAAAGAAACGAAATCAATGGAGAAAATGGCAAGCCTCAGCGATGGCAACATTAACGGTGGCTGCACTCTTTCAATATGTAAGATCCTCTGATGCCTTTGATGTTGCATATGCGGCAGCCAATGGAACAGATACCGATAGCTTACCTGCAAGTCATTCGAATACCCGTGACGATGTAATGGATGAATGGGCAGGCAGCTTTGTCCAGAACCAGGAAGAGGAACATGGCGACCGCAGCAGATCCTATAGCAGGGATTTCAGTCAGTCTGATCGGGTATCTGACTCAGGAACCGGCAGTGGCAGTTACCAGTCACGCACAGGTGCATCATGAGCCGCGCTGCGGAGACCACGCGTCCGTTTAAGTTCAGATTTCGTGCAATGAATACGGATGTGGAGGTTCAGCTGGTAACCGCCGGACGTGAAGAAGCTGAGCATGCAGCAGCGCTTGTGAAAAACTGGTTTGAAACGCAAGAGCAGCGCTTCAGTCGGTTTATATCCAATAGTGAATTGAATCGTCTGAATCGATCGGTGGGATGGATGCCAGTTTCCGCTGCCATGGATGAGGTATTGAGTTTGGCATACGGATATATAGGCCAGACGGAAGGGATTTTTCAACCGGGCATTTCAAAAGCCCTTCGGCAACAGGGATATGATGTCAGCTTCGAGCAGATCGGGCAGAATGAGCGCAGCATAACGCAGTCCCTTCTGCATACCTCAACCTTGGTTGCCGCATTAATTCCGGAAGAAGAGCGCGATTATACCTGTCCAGGATGGATGCACAGAGAGGGCAGCCGGATGGTACATCTGTATCCCGGGGTTGAACTGGACCTGGGCGGTATTGTGAAAGGCTGGGCAACGGAACGCATTGCGGATTGGCTGCAGCGCACACTTCACATTCCTGCAGGCATGATTAATGCGGGAGGAGATATTCAGATGTGGGGTACGCCTGAGTCTTCTGCATGGACTGTGTATATCAAGGACCCTTTGCTGGATAAACGCAATCTGACAGGAAGCATTCAGTTACACTCAGGTGCAGTTGCGACTTCAGGAATTGCACGAAGACAGTGGCAGCAGACGGATGGAAGTCTGTCCCATCATTTGATTGACCCGCGGACAATGAAGCCGGCTGATACAGATGTGGTGCAATGCACCGCCCTAGGCCAGCATGTCTCGCAATGCGAGATTATCGCGAAGACCGTCTGTATCCTGGGAAGTGCTGAAGCGATGGGCTGGCTGAACAGGCACTATGACCTGCATGATGTTTTATGGATGACCAGGGAAGCTAAATTCTGGTTCAGAGGGGATATGGATGCACTCGAAGAGCGGTGGCCAGGCTTTGAACCGGATCACTGCTTCAGCCTTATTTAAAGATGAGTATCCTGCATCTAGTTTTTTATATTAACGCAAAGTGATGGTACGATAAGTCTATCAGATATGGGGGAGCATGGCTATGGCACAATGGATTGTTGATCATGTACCGACGTGGAATATTATTCGTATTAGCGGGATAGCTGCTTATCTGCTGCTCTTTGCTGGCGTCTTTCTGGGAATAGCCCAAGGGATGCCTGCTGCCAAAGGCAAACCCAAAGCCACCATGTTCCAGTGGCATACCCGGACGACCTGGCTTGCCTTTGGACTTGGTATACTGCATGCACTAACTCTGTATATCGATCATTACAGTCCGTTTACCTGGAGTGAACTGCTTATTCCATTTAGTGCCTCAGTCCATCCTGTTGGAAGCGGACTTGGGACCTTGTCCTTTTACGCCTTGCTGATCGTGCTGCTCTCCAGTGATCTGCGTAACAAACTGGGCCGCAAATGGTGGTTTATGTTCCACATGCTGTCCTATCCTGCATTTATCGGTTTGCTGGTGCATGGCATGATTACAGGTTCCGATTCGGGGAATGTACTGATGCGTTTAATGTACGTCTTTACCGGCTTGTCCATCCTTGGCATTACGGTTCTGCGGGGGCTTCTGCGTGAACGCAAAGGACCGCAAATCACGATTGGACCCAATCATTCACAGTCACAGCCAGCCATGGAACGCCTCTGGGGCGAAGCATACGGACTCGTTGGAGCAGGGAGACAGGAACGGTTAAAATAGGCGAGTTAACATCTGATGTATACGAAAAAGAAGCGGCCCAAGGGCCGCTTTTTCCATGAGCTCGTCCTTTATGGACATGTCTCATTTCCGTATGACAAATGTGGGTTAAACGACATCATCACTGACCGGTTTCTGACCTAACGCTTCTTCCAGCTCCGACTGTTTGCGGTGCGCGATTCGGCTGCTTGCTGCCGAGGCTATGGCCCCGACAATATCATCCAGAAACGTATGTACAGGTCCCAGGCTTTTATCGTTCAGCCGTTCAAGTACACCAGGCTTAAGCTTGTCTACATAACCGTAATTCGTGAATCCGATGCTGCCGTATACATTGACGATGGAGAATGCGAGAATCTCATCCACGCCGTACAGCCCTTCATCATTCTCGATCATCTCCTGCAAAGGCGAAATGAGTTGACCCTGCTCTGCGAGCAGATCCAGCTGAATGCCTGTCAGAACGGCGTTCTGCACTTCCCGCTTGCGAAGAACCTTCTCCACGTTATCAATACATTCTTCCATCGTAAGATCCGGATAGTATTTTTTCTGCAATAACATGACCAGTTCTGCGATCTCTGGGATCGTGACGCCCCGCTTGTGCAGCCATTCCCTTGTAGCGTCCGCGACTTTGCGGCTGTTCAGGCTGTAAGGGATTTTTTCTTGTTCTGGATGTTCCATGGGCGATTCCTCCTCTGAAGTTAGCAATGTCCCTACACTTGATTCCTAATACGTATTAACCCGTTTTGTGTTTCTTTCTTTCAATATTGTTTTTGCTTGGTGCATCAGGGCATGTTTAAAAAGTAGTTATTTTTTGGACGAAGGCTCGTATACATGGTAGTACAAACTGTAAAAATGATGAGGGGGAACGTGATCATGAGTAAGATCCGATATATGCGTACGGCATCAGCAGCAGCGCTGCTGAGCATTCCGATGGTGTTGTCCGGCTGCGGCATGTTTAATGCACAGTCATCCGAGGCTATCGATCCACCGCCGCCCATCCAGGAGGCAGCTATGATTCAAGCAGCCGAGGGCAATGGGACACTCGCAACCCTTCCGCTCACAACAGTCTATTTGCAGGATCAGCAAGGATTGCTCGCTCCGGTATCACTGACGCTTCCGGCAGGTTCTGACGTTAGTAGTCCGAAGACTGCATTGGATACACTAGTAACAGGTGGTGCTTATGCAGGAATGCTGCCTGAAGGATTCCAAGGTGTTCTTCCACAAGGCACGGTGGTACAGAATGTGACCATTCATCCGGACGACAAGCTTGCAGTCGTGGAGTTCTCAGGTAACTTTGCCAAATACGACGCCAAGGATGAGCGCAAAATGCTGGAAGCCGTCACGTGGACGTTGACAGGTACACCGGATGTGGAGAACGTGCAGATCTGGGTGGACGGCAAAAAGCTGACTCAAATGCCGGTAAACAGTACTCCGCTTCCTGAACCGCTGAATCGGGCGGTAGGTATCAATCTTGATTTGGGAGACACGTTCACCACCAACAGCAGTCCAGTCACCGTGTATTTCTCAGCTGCTTCGCCTGCGGGCATTCAATATTATGTTCCGGTTACGCGCCTGGTCACACCAGGTACGGACCGGGTGCAAGCCGCGCTCAATGAGCTGATTAAAGGGCCAGCCAAGGGTGGTGAGCTGGAAGAGGTCATGACAGGCGGCACCGAATTGCAATCCGTCAAAACGGCGGAGGATGGAACCGTTACGGTTGCACTCAAAGACGATATGTTCGTCGAAGGAGATGCGGTGCCAAGCGAGCTGCTGCAGTCGGTCGTATTGACAACGACAGAAAATACAGCGAGCAAGGATGCCAAGGTTCAAATCGAGTGGAACGGCCAAAAAACAGTCATGGGTGACGATAACCGGGATTATAGTTCGCCGGTCTCCAAGCCCGAGTATATCAATGAAATTCCGATCTAGGATTGGGACAAAATCGGGGACGGGTAACAGAGTCTTTGGCGGATAGATGCTTTTAACAGAACTCTTTGGTAAAATAAAAAGGATTAGTAAAGTGTGACTCAGTTCAACAATTACAGGATGCTTAAGTCGTAGGAGGCAGAAATGATGAGATCTAACGGACGAACCAGCGAACAGCTGCGGCCGATGAATTTAACAATTAACACAAATAAATACGCCGAAGGTTCTGTACTGATTGAAGTCGGGGATACCAAGGTTATCTGTACCGCAACGGTGGAGGAACGCGTTCCTCCTTTCATGAAAGGACAAGGCAAGGGATGGGTTACCGCAGAATATTCCATGCTTCCCCGTGCAACACATACGCGGAATCAGCGTGAAGCGAACCGCGGAAAGCTGACTGGACGTACGATGGAAATCCAGCGTCTGATCGGCCGTGCACTTCGCTCTGTGGTTAACCTGCAGGCGCTCGGCGAGCGGACCATTACCCTGGACTGTGACGTCATTCAAGCAGACGGAGGGACTCGTACAACATCCATTACCGGCTCGTTTGTTGCTCTGGCACTGGCTGTGAACAAAATTGCCCAACAGCACCGCCTGCAAACCTTCCCCATCACGGATTTCATTGCAGCTGTGAGTGTAGGTGTAGTCGGAGAACAGCCTGTTCTGGATCTG
This sequence comes from Paenibacillus sp. FSL K6-2862, assembly GCF_038005125.1. Taxonomy (NCBI): domain Bacteria; kingdom Bacillati; phylum Bacillota; class Bacilli; order Caryophanales; family Paenibacillaceae; genus Paenibacillus; species Paenibacillus sp. FSL K6-2862. The sequence continues at coordinate 5,344,498 of NZ_JBBOSN010000001.1, read as the reverse complement.
AATTATGATGAGGATTCCAAGGCAAAAGTAGACATGAACCTGGTCATGACAGGTGGCGGAAAATATGTAGAGCTGCAAGGAACAGGCGAAGAAGCCCCATTTGACCGCCGTGAGCTGAATGCCATGCTGGAACTGGGTGAGCAGGGAATCCTGGAGATGATTGAGCGGCAAAAAGAAGTGCTTGGACCGATTGCTCTCAAGATCGGTGCTAGTGGATTAGGAGAAGCCTAAGATGCATCTGGACAGCCCAATCATCATTGTTGCAACCCGAAATCAAGGTAAAGTAAGAGAGTTTGCCCATGCATTTGCACCCCTTGGCAAAGAGGTCAAAAGCATGTTTGATTACCCCGAACTTCCGGATGTCGTGGAGGACGGGGTAACCTTTGCCGAGAATGCCTGGAAGAAAGCAAAAGCGGTAGGAGATGCACTTGGTCTTCCTGTGCTGGCCGATGATTCAGGACTTTGTGTGGACCTGCTGGATGGGGAGCCGGGTGTGTATTCGGCAAGATATGCTGGCGAAGGAGCAACGGATGCCCTGAATAATGCCAAGCTGCTTGCAGCGCTGGAATCTATCAAATCCGGTGAGGATACACAACAGCCGCTGCTCAGTCCGGCACGCTTTGTATGTGCCCTGGTTCTGTATGATCCAACAACAGGGGACAAGTTTGAAGCGGAGGGTACAGCAGAAGGCTGGATTACGAGCGAGGCTGCCGGTGGTGGTGGCTTTGGGTATGATCCTTTGTTCTATGTACCTGAATACGAGATGACGATGGCTGAGCTTACGCTGGAACAAAAGCAGGCTATCAGTCATCGTGGTCATGCACTGCGAGCGCTTGTATCCCGGCTTGAAGGCTGAATCCTGGTCATCAGGAGTCATATGAATCAGGTATAACAACCTGAACAAATATGAAGGCGTTAATGGAAGGAGTATCATTCCTGGAGATTGTGGAATGGACTCCGGCTATTAGCGCTTTTTTTGATATCACCAAGATCTGCACAGAATCGAAGTGTATAGAACCAAGGTATATGTTGATAATTTTTATTTTTATCCTTCCATATACCTAGCAGAAATCTCTTTTTGATACGATTGAGAAAAGAACGCGTGTTCTCTTTCCTAATTGGTGAAGTACAGCAATTTCGCGTTTGAGAACCCTGGTGGGACCGGAGTTGGAAGAAGTTGCAAGCCCCGTGCAGGATGGGGTAACATTCAAATTAACGAATCAAGAATGAACTCAATCGGAGGGATTAACCAATGCAGGAAGTGAAGCTTACGATATCTTATGATGACTATGAGAACGGTATCCGTATGGAGAATTTGATCAGGGAATTGGCTGCCAAACCCGATGCGGGTTCATTGGAAAGTCTGGTCATTGGAGACTGGGGACAAGCTTACGAGAGTTCTCCGGACGAATTCATGAATGTTCTTATTGAATTGGCGCCAAGTTTTCCGTCATTAAAAAAGCTGTTCATTGGAGATATGGGCTTTGAAGAGTGTGAGGTCTCCTGGATTATTCAGACCAATCTGACCCCACTTTTGAAGGCTTTTCCAGAACTGAAGTCCTTTACGGTAAAAGGCAGTAGTGGATTAAGCCTTGAACCCTTGCAGCATGCCAAGCTTGAAGAGTTGGTCATTATCTGTGGTGGACTTCCGCAGGAGGTCCTCTCTTCCATTACAAATGCTCAATTGCCTGAGCTACGCAAGCTCGAATTGTACTTGGGTGTAGATGATTACGGCTTCGACGGTTCACTTGAAGATGTGCTTCCGTTGCTGGAACAGAGACGATTCCCCAAGCTTGTGTACCTTGGCCTGAAAGACAGTGATATTCAGGATGATATCGCCAAAGCCGTGGCACAGGCTCCCATTGTAGATCAACTGGAAGTGCTGGACTTGTCCCAAGGCACATTGTCGGATGAAGGGGCTGAGGCTCTGCTTGCCAGCGACAAGATTAAGAAGTTGAAGCATCTCGATCTCAGCTATCACTACATGACAGACGAAATGCTCATTCGCTGGAAACGTTCAGGCTTATCCGTTGATGTCAGCGATCAGCAGCAGAGTGATGAAGATGACTGGCGTTATCCGTCATTAACGGAATAAGGGATGTCAGGCGTTAAGACAAACCAAACAGCAGATCACAGACTCCAATCCCATAGCAGTGAGTGGCACAAAGAACGGCCATTTTGGTTGATCGGAAACCCGGATAATCGTAGAACCAAAGGCCTCCAGCAGGCAAGGCTGCAATGTGGCTTGAGCCCTGCTGAAGTGCTACCCTATGTCGACTTGCTTAAGACCTGGAGACAGGGTGGGTCCCTGGCCGACCTTGTCAATCAAAGTTTACAACGCAAGGTTACAGCGGAAGCGGCACCCTTGATTCGAATTGATGCACCGGGGGAGCAATGGGATGTGGAGCGGGAATTGTTATCTCTTGGTGCGAAGGATGGGGAACCCAACACTGAACCATTCAGCAGAGAGTCATTTACGGCAGAGGAGGCACTTGAGCTGCGGCAGGATTGGGGGCGTATCTATGCACCTGCCCAGTGGTTTAATGGCTGGAAAGGCTGTCTGAAGCGAATTGGAAGGGAAGCGGGTGAATGGTGGCCTTCTGCCAGATTCCTGAACGATCCAGAAGATATTGCTACCATGTTTGACAAAAGGAAATGCCAACAGCATTTATCGGCTCACGGCGTTGATGTCCCTCCCGTTCTCCAATCTCCTGAGCGAATATTGAGCTATTCGGATCTGCGCGCAGCCATGCAGGCCTCAGGCATGTACCGGGTATTTGTTAAGCTTGCTTGTGGCTCGGCAGCATCAGGCGTTGTTGCCTATCAGGTCAACCCGCTAACGGGTGCAGAGATAGCTGTTACCACTGTGGGGATGGCAGTGGTTAAGGGCAGGCCGATTTTCTACAACGAAGGCCGCATGCAGAGGTACACCCGCAGGGAGGAAATTAAGACTCTGATGGACTGGTTATGTGCAGAAGGGGCTCAAATTGAACGGTGGATGGCCAAGGCTTCATATGGCTCGCGTGTATTTGATATTCGTCAGCTTGTAGCTGGCGGTCATGCAGGTCATGCGATTGTAAGGCTGAGCCAGACGCCTATAACGAATTTGCATTTACGCAACGAGCGGATGCTGCCCGAGGAAGCAGGAGTGGACGGCTACAGGCTGGGCCTGGTCCAAACCGCTGCCCAAACAGCGATGGCTGCATTTCCGAATTCATGGTCTGCAGGCATTGATGTCATGCTCAGTGGCGGGGATAACCCGCGTGCCTATGTTCTGGATGTGAATCCATTCGGTGATCTGCTGTACCACGTACAGCGAAACGGACTTGGAACATATGAGTGGGAGATGGATATTTTGCGAAAGGAGCCTTGCGAACATGCCTGATATGAACACCATTGTTGGCTCCCATGATCTGTTAATGATTACCCTGGATACGTTAAGATATGACGTAGCGAAGCAGGAGGAAGTGAATTGTCCCAATCTGTGCGGATCGGGTTCCTGGGAGAAACGGCATACCCCAGGAAGTTTTACATATGCAGCACATCATGCCTTTTTTGGTGGTTTCATGCCTACGCCCGCCAATACGGACAAGGCCTCGCATGTCCGGCTGTTTCATTCCCGTAATACCGGATTGAAGACTCATCCGCATACCTGGCTGTTTGATACACCGGATATCGTATCTGGTTTGGCAGAGGAAGGATACCGCACAATCTGTATAGGTGGAGTCATATTTTTCACGAAAAAGAATCCGCTGGCCAAAGTGCTGCCTGGTTACTTTCAGCAGAGTTATTGGCGAATGACCTTTGGAGTTACCAATCCTCGCTCGACAGAGCATCAGGTCCAGCACGCATTGAAGCTGCTTGAACAGATACCACAGGATGAGAAAATATTTCTATTTTTGAATGTGTCGGCCATTCATGGTCCCAATCGCTATTTTGTGGTAGGGGCAAGGGAGGACTCTGTTGAGACTCAACGGGCTGCTCTTCGGTATGTGGATCAGGCTCTGGGGCCCTTGTTTGATGCTATGCGGGAGCGTTCGCGGCCTACGTTCTGTCTTGCATTTTCGGATCATGGAACAGCTTATGGCGAAGATGGGTATCAGGGACACCGATTGGCGCATGAGGTTGTCTGGAATGTACCTTATCGTGAATTTGTTTTATAGCATGCATTGCAACCATTTAATTGTGAATGAAAACAACCGGAGACAGGAGGAAACCGATGGATAATCCGTCTGAGTTTACAACAACAGGTCATTCCGCAGCGTCCGGATCCAATACGACTACAGGTCTTAGGGAAGTGCTGACTTTACCTTATCGCTCTTATCTATACTCTTATCCGCATAAGACGGCATATCGGGAATTGAACCCGCCGCTGCCCTTGGGACCCTTGTGGGAACGTGAGAATACCGACACGTATTTTTTATATATGCATATTCCGTTTTGCGCTGCCCGCTGCGGATTCTGCAATCTGTTCACTTTGCCTGACCGGCGTGACGATACACATGAACGTTATGTGGATGCACTGGAACGCCAGGCGAAGCAATGGGCTCCCCTCACTTCACGCAGACCGTATTCGAGGTTTGCCATTGGGGGTGGGACACCAACATTGCTGAATGAGGTTCAGTTAAACCGTTTGTTTGACATTGCGGAAAATGTGATGGGACTTGATCCCGCCCATGCTTCCATCTCAATAGAAACCTCGCCTGACACCGTGACTGAAGGGAAGCTTGCGTTACTGAAGGAACGCAGCGTGGACCGCGTCAGTATGGGGATTCAGAGCTTTATTGAAGCGGAGGCTGCAGCAATTTATCGCCCTCAGAAACCACTGGAAGTAGAGCGCGCACTGGAGAAGCTTATGCGGTACGACTTTCCTTTGCTGAACCTGGATTTGATCTATGGTCTGCCCGGCCAAACGGTAGAGTCATGGCTGTATTCGCTTGAACGTGTCCTGTCTTATGAGCCGGGAGAGATTTTCATTTATCCGCTGTATACCCGCGAGAATACAATCGTGAAGCCGGAGGATATTCAGCGCCAAGGGCCGGATATTCGCATGGAGCTATACACTGCGGCAAGAGAAACATTAAAAAGCAGGGGGTATATTCAGTATTCCATGCGCAGATTTGCAAAAGAGTCATCCTCGCATGCAAGTAAAGAGCTGCTGCCGTACAGCTGCCAGGAGGAAGGCATGGTTGGTCTTGGATGCGGTGCCCGTTCCTATACCAGCGAAGTACATTATGCATCAAAATATGGAGTGAGCTATAAGGCTACCCAGAGCATCATCGCCGATTATGTGGCTGCCGAGCGATACGATGTAGCTGATTATGGCATTGTGCTGAGCCGGGAAGAGCAGAAACGCAGATTTATTTTAAAAGCGCTGCTGCATCGGGAAGGTCTGACTTTGGATGATTATCTCCAGCGGTTTGGAAGTGAAGTTATGACGGATTACGCCTGGCTCTCAGAACTGCTGACAGAGGGAATGGCTGTGATTGAGCAGGAGAATGAACATCAGGTGCTGCGTTTAACCGAAGAAGGTCTGGGATATTCCGATGCTATTGGAGATTGGTTAATATCTGCCGAGATTCGCGAGCAAATGGAAGGGTTTGTGTTCTCATGAGAGCAACCTTGTATTATCGGGGGAAGCTGTCGTCCTGTAATTATGATTGTCCCTATTGTCCGTTTAGCAAAACTGTGGATTCCAAGGAGACGCTGGAAACAGACGAACAACAATTACGTCAGTTCGTGGATTGGGTGAAGGCTCAGGAAGAGGTTGGACACGAATTGTCCATTTTCTTCAATCCATATGGTGAGGCGCTGGTACGGCGTTGGTACAGGGAAGCCATGGTTGAGCTGTCACATATGCGCCACGTCCATAAGATTGCTGTGCAGACGAACCTTTCCGTTAAGTTGGATTGGGCCCGTGAATTGAATTCCGGGACAGCTGCTTTCTGGGCAACCTATCATCCTCGTGAGACCAAGGAATCTTCTTTTATTAAACAATGCCTTACTTTGCGTGAAATGGGTCTTGAATTCAGTGTGGGCACGGTGGGACTCCGCAGTGCATTTCCTGCCATTCATTCCATGAGAGAGGCGCTGCCGGACGATATCTACATGTGGATCAATGCCTTTAAGGATAAGCCTAATTATTACGAGCCGGAAGAGGTTGCCTATTTGCGGTCGATTGATCCTCTGTTTGAGGGGAACTTACAGGATTATGAGAGTTATGGCAAAGGCTGTGCGGCCGGCTCGGAGGTATTTTATGTGCAGGGTTCGGGGCATGTAAAAAGATGTTATAAGGATCGCCGGATTATTGGCCATTTGTACCGTGACGGGTTGGAAAAGCTGTCTGCGGATCGGCCCTGCAGGATGAAAAAGTGCGGCTGTTATATTGGATACATTCATATGACGGACTCTCCATTCAGGGAGATTTATGGCCGTGGCTTGCTTGAACGAAACCCGGAATCCGCTGTGATGACTCGATGATTTACTAAAGTAAGATGGAGATTAGGAATGCTTCTGAATAATGCTTTTGGCTAAACTAAGACGCGATAATAAATAAAGAGGGGTGACCAGGTGAATGCATAAATGCTATTCACCAGGCACCCTCTTTTTAAACTACATTCTGTTAACGAATGGCAACCTTATATGTGCGCAACCAGGAATTAATCTGTGTCAAGTAAGCAAATAGCTGTGGACCGGACATGAGCTGCCCAAACCAGGGCAGATTAGACGAAGCATCAGGTGAAGATGCCAGCTTGCGAATCTGGGCCTTGTCAATCAAAGGCAGAATCGGCGAAGATGCATCATCTAGGATATCCAGCACCTGCTGCTTAACGGCCGTCAAATATTCTGGATTATGTGTTTTGGGATAAGGACTCTTTTTACGATATAAAACATCGTCAGGCAATACACCCTCTAACGCTTTTCTTAGGATTCCCTTCTCACGGCCGCCCGTTATTTTCATTTCCCAGGGAATGTTAAATACATATTGAATCAGGCGATGATCACAGTAAGGAACTCGAACTTCAAGCCCTGCCCCCATACTCATTCGGTCCTTCCGATCAAGTAGGGTAGGCATGAAGCGGGTGATGTTCAAATAGGACATGACACGCATTTGTGCTGCCTTTCCGGTCTCCCCATCCAGCAAAGGAACCTCAGCCACAGCATCCGAATATCGGTCAGCAAGATAGTCCAGTGGTCTGATCCACTCCCGAATGTCTGCAGATAACAAACCTGCCCGCATGTCAGGTGCTACCGACCAAGGGAACGTTCCCGAATTCAGCATCTCGTCCCGATGGAACCAGGGATACCCTCCAAACACTTCATCGGCTGCCTCCCCCGAGATGGCGACGGTTGCCCCTTTCTTGATTTCCTTACAGAACAAATAGAGAGAAGAATCCACATCCGCCATTCCGGGCAAATCCCGAACTAACATGGCCTGATTCAAAGCATGAACCAACTCTCCGTTCTCAATCTCGATCCAGTGATGATCTGTCTTCAGTTCATCCACCATACGCTGGATCCAGGGGCCATCTGCGCCAGGCTGGAACGAGTGCGCCTGAAAGTGCTTGGCATTATCCACGTAGTCGACAGAATACGTACTGACTTGACCTTGACCCGTTCGGTTGTAATAGTCTACGGCCAGTGCAGACAGGGCACTGGAGTCGAGGCCCCCTGACAGAAGGGAGCAGACTGGAACATCTGAAGCGAGCTGACGCTCGAGCGTATCCTGCAGCAGACGTCTTACCTCTGCGGCAGTCTCATCCAGATCATGCTCGTGAGGCTGGCTTTCCAGCTTCCAATAAGCGTAGGTTCGGATTCCATTCCGGTTGAAGATGAGCGCATGTGCTGGTTTGAGTTCATTCAACGAGGAATAGACACCATGTCCAGGCGTCCTGGCTGGACCTACGATAAATACTTCTGCCAGGCCCTCGGGGCCCACAGCAGCTTCGACATCCGGGTGAAGTAAAAGTGATTTGGGTTCGGAGCCGAATACGAGAGCGTCTTTTGCATTGCTGTAAAACAATGGTTTGACGCCAAGGCGGTCACGTGCCATGAAGACCTGTTCGCGTCCTCCATCCCAGATGGCAAAAGCAAAAATGCCATTAAAACGGTCTACACATGCCGGTCCCCATTCGATATAAGAGGCGAGCAGAACTTCCGTATCACATTGCGTACGGAAATGGTGCCCCCGTTGAAGCAGCTCTTTTTTCAATTCGGGTGCATTGTATAGTTCTCCGTTATACACGACGGTATAGGAGGTGTCTCCCTGTAACGCATGCATGGGCTGAGCCCCGTTCTCCGGGTCCATTACGCTGAGCCGGCGATGTCCAAATGCACAAGGATTGGAGATCCATGTACCTGAAGCGTCGGGCCCCCGGTTCGACAAACTGTCCGTCATTCGGAGCAGCAGTTCCGATTCCTGGGTCAAATCCCGATTCCACTGTATGAAGCCGGTTATACCGCACATGGTTGTTCATCCTTTCTTAGTCGATTCGTTGATCCTGTAGAGTGTTGCATGGCATGGAGCCAGCGAATGTTGTCTTTTTCGTCAGAAGTCGTAACAAATATATGCCGAAAGCAGGCATAAAATGTCTGTCCTCTTCGGAAACTATGTCTAGGAACAACGGCCTCAGCATGCCTGTGAAGGAGAGAATGGACTGTGGACAAAACAACCTATTATGTTTCTGTGGGTGGACGTTCCGTTTTACAGGATCAGCACGCAGCTGCTTATGAATGGGTTATTCAGGCGACACCTCAGGAAGTTGACCATTTAATGGGACTCCTCAACCTGATGCAGGAAAAAGAGGAAGAGGCCTTTCCAGGAATGGTATTCCCGTGGCCGGATACACCTGAAGAATCGGTGAATCGGGCATATGAAGCTGCTATACAGCAGGTGTATCAAGAGATTTACCGTTTGGGAACACCGGAGACAAGACGAGAGATCGAACAAAGTATATGAAATGATAAGGAGCGATAACAATGTATGCAATTCAGGATGCCAAGATCCGCAGATTAACCGAGGTGGATGGATTGTCTTGTGCAGAAGTGGAGGTACAACCAGCGAACGCAGGAGATCCTTCTTTATTAGTATATGTGGCGGCAACTCAGCCTGGAAGCACATTGGAAGTGGTAAGGATTGTACGCAACCATTCGGATGCTGTTCTGGATTGGTACAACAACAATATGCACACTGCTTTTGAGGATGCAACGGAGACAGCGTTTCAGAACAGTGAAGGTATAACCGCTGGAGAAGATAAAGCGCGATTCCAAAGTGAATTGTTTGCGTTTGGCCTGCTCGGCCCAACCCTTCAACGCTACTTAGTTGGTCAGGCGTAATCATCTTCCAGCATGGATAAAGGAGCTAACCCGGAGCATACTACAACCAAGTTCCGGGGAGGTGATAGCAATGGCTTCCAAGTTCAAGAAAAACAAAGGAAACCTTTACGCGCATCATACCGAGTTTGCCGGGGAAGTGCTCGCCGTTAACAGCAAGCGTCCTACGCTTAGAAATCCATGGCGTAAGGGAAACAAGTAACCGGAATGAAGAACCCGCCGCTTTTTTGGAAACGGCGGGTTTCTGCATGTAATCTAATGGTAAGGATGGTGTGGAAGTCACGCATACTCACGAAGGACTTGAATCCCTTTGACGATATTATAAATAAAGCTTAATCCATAAATCACAAAGAACAGAATGACATAACCGATGGCGCCTCCAATGCTCTGAGAGGTAACGAAGAAATAAAAGAGGGGAATGGCAGCGAGAAACGGGAAAACGTGTGAAAACAAGGCCCGTTTGGCATGTCCCTCAATATAATTGTCCCGCGCAACAATCCAAATGATAATCGGGAACAGAAAAGGAGCGAAGAAAATACTGAAATAGGATAAGGCGGACAAAAGCTGTCTCATAACAATTCTCTCCTTCTTTGAATGAATTTAGGTGTAAAGGTATGTATGCAAAAGATTACCCAGCCAAGCTGACAATGAATAGTCTATGTTCCGTATGGTGTATATGGGGTATAAACCCCGCCATCAACAATATTGCCTGCGAATCCAGATCGTATTCGATCGGTTGAGCAGCGTATGAAATTATACGTAAATGAATGTAACTGGATGCAACTTATTAATTTTTTTATAAAAGTATTGAAAAATATAGAAAACCGAGTATAATAGAAATCGCGCCAAAAATTTTATTTATACATACTTGTCTCAGTAGCTCAGCAGGATAGAGCAACGGCCTTCTAAGCCGTCGGTCGGGGGTTCGAATCCCTCCTGGGACGTTCAAGAAAGCTTCCTACGGGAAGCTTTTTTTACGTTCAGGGGATGAGAACCCCCATCGTCGAAGCATAAGCTTCGAGAGGATTACTTCGCAGTCTCGACTGGAAGGAGAGTATCCCTCCTGGGACGTTCAAGAAAGCTTACTACGGGAAGCTTTTTTACGTTCAGGTGATGAGAACCCCATGGTTCGTCGGAGCATAAGCTTCGAGAGGATTACTTCGCAGTCTCGACTGCAAGGAGAGTATCCCTCCTGGGACAGAAGTTTATAGGTTATAACTATTAATGGGATAGAAATTATATATTTAAATAATAAGTCCGGATGTGCCACAATAAACTTATCATTACGAAAGCGACGGTGGTATCGATGAAATCAATCAACCAATGGCAGGCAGAGGAGTATGATCACAAATTGGCCTTTGTATCGGGATACGGAAAAAGTTTAATTTCATGGCTTCAACCTCAAAAGGGAGAACGGATTCTAGATTTAGGCTGTGGGACGGGTGATTTGACACACGAAATCGCCTTGTCACAAGCAGAGGTGGTTGGCATGGATGCCTCTCCGGACATGATACAGCGGGCAAGAGAGAAGTTCCCAGAAATCACATTCGTGGAAGGGGACGGACACCGATTCGAGGCCAGCAAACCCTATGATGCTGTTTTCTCCAACGCAGCATTGCACTGGATGAAGTCTCCTGAACTTGTCGCAGAAAGTATATGGAATGCGCTGAGGCCTGGCGGACGCCTGGTCGTGGAGTTTGGTGGAAAGGGTAACGTTCAGACCATAGTAACTGCACTGGAGACGGTGCTCGAACAAAAGACAGGAATTCATGCTGCAGATCGCAATCCCTGGTACTTTCCAACAATCGGTGAGTACAGCTCCCTCTTGGAAGAGAAGGGATTCCTGGTTCGGCAGGCCTATCATTACGATCGTCCTACCCAGCTTCAAGATGGGGAGAAGGGTATTGAGGGGTGGTTAGCTCATTTTGGAGGGGACTATTTTGCTGGTCTAAGCAAGGAACAAATTGAGGGAATTTGCCTTGAAACGAGTAAAATGGTAGTACCCAAGCTCTGGAAAGATGATGCCATCTATGCGGATTATAAGCGTTTGCGAGTGGAGGCTGTAAAACTGGATAAGTAAAGTGAATGTATCATTTACTTTGTTAAATGAAATTTAAAAGGTCATTACTCTTTAATGTCTGTATCTTGCAGGGATCATGATTCTCATGCTTCAATGAGGATTGTGGTCTTTTTTCCTATGAACTAGTTTAAAATTCAATATCTTCATCGACAAATAAATACAATTCTCTTATTTTCCTCTTACTCAAGAACCATATAAGTAATTTTTATATCATATTTGTAATTATTTAGAAGGGAATTGTGATGATTTAGTAGAATAATTTACCATGGGTCAAACTTCTTGCGGAAGGGATGGTGACATTATACAAGTATTGCAGTACTTGTTCGGGACAAGACCCCAGTGATTGGTGAGGTATTCATATTAAGAAGGAGGGGCATCGCCTTGAATAAACGATTGATATCCATGCTATTAAGTGTCCTTATGATCTTTTCCATCATCATGCCTGCGGCTGGAGCCGCTCCAGCAGAAGTACAGCTTGACAGGAATTTGCCTACCAAGGCTGAAGCCGAGCAGTGGAGAGAGATTCTCGACCAGCGGGAAGAGAAACTTGCCGCAAAACCTTTTTTGGATCAGAGGCTGGAAGGTCTAGGTGGAGAGAAAACAAGAGTGATCGTTGAACTCTCAAACAAACCCGTAGCTGTAGCGCAAGGCGAATCAACCCTCTCAGGAAAGTCATTTACCTCCTCTATGGAAACAAATGCTGTGACGAAGGTCGAACAACAACAACAGTCATTTGTACATAGCCTCACTCAGAACAAAATCAATCACGAAGTATTGGAAAAGTACGCATACGCCCTGAATGGTGTAGCCATTGAAGTGAATGGAAGCCAGATGGGACAGTTGCTTCGCATACCAGGTGTGGTCAGTGTGTATCCTGACCTTGAAATCGCGTTAACGCCAGAGAATGATGAAGTTAATCCCTATATGAAGGATACAGCTCCGTTTATTGGTGCCCCGGAAGTATGGGATTTGGGTTACAAAGGAAATGGTATCAAAGTCGGCGTTATTGATACAGGGATCGACTACAAGCACCCTAATCTAACAGAAGGTTATAAGGGTGGATGGGATTTTGTGGATAATGATGAAGATCCTTATGAAGCAACAAGAGAAGAGTGGAAGGTGTCTGAACAGCCCGAGTTTAACGAAAAAGGCAGTTCCTACTATACATCCCACGGTACTCACGTAGCAGGAACAATTGCCGCTCGTGAAGCTGGAGATTATGGGGTGATTGGTATTGCTCCTGAAGCTGAAATCTATGCTTACCGCGTATTAGGGCCTTATGGCAGTGGACAAACCGCTTGGGTCCTGGGCGGAATTGATCGCTCGGTCAAAGATGGTATGGACATCATCAATCTCTCACTGGGGAATTTAGCAAATGATCCAAGTTACATTACTTCGGTTGCCCTCAATAATGCCATGCTGTCAGGTGTGACTGCAGTGGTAGCAAGTGGTAACGAAGGCCCGAACCGTTACACACTAGGTTCTCCGGGAGCATCGGCTATGGCAATCACAGTCGGTAACTCTACGGGCCCTAGTCAGATGATCACAGCCGACACACATTTTTGGATCGATAAGGAAGGTGAAGGTACACTACCTGAAGAATTGCCTGCACCTGAGGTTGAGCAATCACCTGAACTTGGAGTAGCACCAGGAACTGAAGCTCCAGAAAATCCAGAGGAAGACATTCTTGCTAGCACACCAGATGAAGAAGAGCCAACCGTTGAAAAGCCTGAATCATTAGGCGAAGATGCGTTGCCACAAGTAGAGCAAGCAGAGACTACTTTGGAAACAACACAAGATACAACACAAGATACAACTATTCCTAGTACGGATGAAGGGGCACCTGCTGAAGAGGAGGAAGTCGCAGCTCCAACTGAAACGGACACCAATCCACTAAGCGTTACAGAGTCAGTCTATCGCCTGGATGTGATGGGCTGGAATCTAGCGGAGGATCCGGAAACGGTTTTGAATGGACAATACGATTTGGTGTACGCCGGCTTGGGCAAACCAACTGATTTTGAAGGAAAAGATATGAACGGCAAAGTTGCTTTCATCCAGCGCGGGGAGCTAGCTTTCGTTGATAAGATTGCCAATGCCAAAGCGGCTGGGGCGATTGCTGTTATTGTTTACAATAACATTCCTGGGCCAATTGGCGTTAGTTTGGGCGATGATTTTGAATTTATTCCTACCCTGAGCATGAGCAAGGAAGATGGAGAAGCTATCAAGGCGCAGCTCGACGCTGGTCAAGGCGTTGAAGTCAGCTTCAGTGATTTCGTCAAAGACATGACAGAGGGAGATGAGATGAACTCCTCAAGTTCCCGAGGACCAGCCAAGGTAACACTGGACATTAAACCGGACATTGTTGCACCAGGAACTAGCATCCTGTCAACCATTCCTGCGTATGGCAAGGATGAGCCTGAAGCGGATTACGATCAAGCGTATGGACGTAAATCAGGAACAAGCATGGCGACTCCGCATGTAGCCGGGCTGATTGCATTGCTGATCGAAAAACATCCGGATTGGACACCTTTCGATATCAAAGTTGCCCTTATGAACAATGCCAAAGTACTGAATACAGAGAATTATGATGTGTTCGATCAAGGTGCTGGACGTATACAGGCCACAGAGACGATTGATCCTGAGACTTTTGTTAAAGTCATGGATGTCACGAAATATACTGAAAACGGCGAGGCAGTAGAAAAAGAAAACATTACAGGTAGTGTCAATTTCGGCAACTTCCTAAGTACAGACGAAAAAACGGTCAGCAAAACGCTCAAAGTTCAGTCACTAAAAGGAACAGGCGGGGAATATTCTGTATCTGTTAATCCTACTCGTACCATTAATGGTGTCTCGGTTTCCGTTGATAAGGCATCCTTTGAATTGGATGGAGAAGAAGAGGTAACGGTGACGATTACGGTTCCAAAAGGCGTGACTACTGTTGGAGAAGCCCAAGGGTATCTTCAGTTCAGTCATGGAGCGAAAACGTACAGCTTACCGTACGTGGCACACTTCAATGTTACAGAGGCTGGCGTTAAATACATTGAAACGAAGTATGGTAATGAGACAAATCCATTCCATTATCCATTGAAGGAAGATGGCACGCTAGATACGTTGAATATAGCGATGGAGTTCCATAACCCTATGAATTTTGCGGTGGTCGAAATTTTCGATGGAATTGACATGGAGGCCGGTCCTAACCAGGATGGTTACATTGGATATATTTATGGAGATTATTATAACTTCAAATCCAATACAAGATACAATTTGGCTTGGACTGGTAATTTTGTGAATTACACTACAAAAGAAGTAATGGAAATCCCTGATGGCTTGTATACAGTAGACATTACAGCGAACGGTACAGACGGCAAAACGTATGTAGAGGATACCCCTCCATTCTTGGTGAAAACAGAAGCACCAGTGGTAAAAGTGCCTGAAAAACTGGAAATACAGCAAACAGGTACGAACTCTCTGTCAGGTACGGTTGAAGACCTGTACTTCACTGTTGCCCCTGCTCTTAAAAGTGGATGGAATTATGATCTTGACGTAACAAAATCCTTGAAGTCCGGCTATATCGTCAAAGACTCTACTGATAAGAAGATCAAAGAGGGGAACTTTGAAGTAGAATCAGACGCTGCATTTACTGTTAGTCTTGAGGGATTGCTTCCAGGAGAATATAGTGTGGAAATCACTATTGAAGATCTTCAAGGATTGGTGGGAACGTCATCTACCGCTTTAACTGTAAAAAAAGATCCTGATCCACAAGTGCCTAATCCTGGCACACCATCTCCAGGCTCTGGTTCTTCAGGTGGATCAAGCTCAGCACCTTCGCCAACACCAACGCCATCGCCGACTGTAAAAGGTGATGCATCCGTAACCGAGAAAAAAAATACGGACGGAACAATCCAAGCTACAGCTGCACTATCCGAAACGGCTATCAATACACAATTAGCAGGTGATGGAAAAGAAGTGAAGCTGGATCTATCCGCTATAGAGTTTGAAAAGTATAGTCAAGTGGAACTAACATTAATTAAATCTATAGCTGATAAGATTCAAGCAGCTGGCAAAAGTTTGGTTATTGAAGGTCTAGCGTTTAATGTGTCTATTCCTGCAATGTCACTAACGGACTACATCTCTTCAAGCGGCTTCAGTTTGAAACTGCATGTATTAAAAGAGCAAGCGGACAATCAGAATGAGAAGCATGTTTCTTCAATCGTGTCCATTGATCAGGATGAAGACACATTTAAGCACAACATTACGCTTACTTTGAAATATGATGCGAAGTCTGTGAAAGATCCGCGCAAAGTCATTGCTTACCACCAAACAACAGAAAAAGTATGGCAGCCTGCATCATTGTCGGATGTGTCTCAACAAGGGCAATTGCAGTTCAATGTTACAGAGCCAGGAGCATATGCTGCGGTGGAAAATGACGTAACCTTCGGGGATATTATTAATCACTGGGCTAAAGATGAAATCGAAGTAATTGCATCTCAACAAATCACTAAAGGTATTAATGCAAGTACATTTTCACCTAATAGCACCATTACTCACGCAGAATTTGCAACGCTGCTCGATCGAATCTTTGGAACGGGTATTGATTGGGAAGTACGCAGCAAAGAGGCTGGTGCAAGGGAACACTTGACTCGTGAAGAAATGGTTCTAATGATCGCAGATGCTCTGGAACTGGAACAAGGACCGGCATCAGTTGATTTCAAAGACGGAGATCAGATCTCGGATGAAGCGAAATCCGCTGTAGCTTTTGCGGTAGAGAATGGTCTGGTTAAAGGGATGACCGGTAATCAATTTGCTCCCAAAGCCACATCAACCCGCGCACAGGTATCGGTTATTCTGTACCGCCTACTTGAACATCTGGGCAAAATTTAATGAGCATATGGCATATCGCATAGTTAATGATAAAAAGGGACCTTCCGTCACGGAGGGTCCCTTTTTATCGTTTGAAGTTTATCTATCTCATGAATTACCAATTAATCGATTTTTACTGGCCATGATACCTGTAATCAGCAATACGATGGCGAGTGCAACCTGCAAAAGCAGTGGAATGGTCCAGCCATGCGTCCAGTCATGAATTAGTCCGAACAACAAGGGGCCTCCCGCTGCCAGCATATACCCGAACGATTGAGCCATTCCCGATAATCCTGCCGCTTGTCTGGCGTCCGCAGTCCGAAGTACAAAGAACATCGTAACCAGGCCAAATGAAGCTCCGCCACCAATACCAGCGAGAACCACACCAACAGTAACCAGTGAGGAGATGCCGCTTAAGAGGAACGCATACCCCAATATGAGACACGTACAGGTGATAGCTGTCAGCACGCGTTGATCCTTCATCCGCCCAGCCAGGATGGGGATAACGAACGTCACTGGAACGCTGACCATCTGCATCATGGACAACATCAATCCTGCAGAAGATGGGTTAAAACCCTGCGTAGACAAAATTTCGGGCAGCCAAGTAATGGTGGAGTAAAAAATCAACGATTGTAATCCCATAAACAGCGTGATATACCAAGCGAGTGAAGAGGAGATGAGTCGTACCGGTTTCTCGGTATTCCGAGATGCAACATAGACTTCTCCGCGGCGTCCGTTACGAACGTGAGGCAGCCACAAGATAAGAGCCAGGATGGAGAGCACAGCCCACATTCCAAGTGAAGCATGCCAACCCATGGAGGTGAATCCTGCTGCCGGAACGCTAATTCCCGAGGCGATGGCACCCCATATATTCATGGATACGGAGTATAGACCAGTAACCAGTCCTACGCGTAATGGAAAATCCCGTTTAATCAAACTGGGGAGTAAAACGTTACTTAGTGCAATTCCACATCCAAGGATGGCTGTGCCTGCAAAAAGTGCAGGAACAGACGGCAAAAAACGCAGTGCAATACCACACGTTACAATAATGATAGCGGTCAGCAGTGCGGCCTCCAAACCGAATCTTTTTGCCAGCTGCGGAGCAAAGGGGGAAATTGCAGCAAAAGCAAGCAGTGGCAGTGAAGTGAGCAATCCCGCCATCGTATGACTTATCCCTGTATCGGCACGAATTAAATCAACGATAGGCCCTGCCGCTGTAATGGGCGACCGCATCGTGGCTGCAATCAGGATGATGCCTGTAAGGAGAAGTCCGAGTTTCACGGACGCTGTAGAGTTATCCGCAACTGCATGATCAGGCGAATGTTGATGTAAAGAGGATGGCATAGTTAATCTCCTGTTATTTATTTTTTCTAATATGTATACTTTGATACATACGTGTACCAACAAGCATAACATTCGGTGTCAACATTGAGCAACGAAGTTGGGCGAGCATATCCCCTGAACGTAAAAATAGCTTCCCGAAGGAAGCTATTTTTTAATACGTCCCAGAAGGATACTCTCCTTGCAGTCGAGACTGCGAAGTAGTGCTAACGAAGAGGATGCTTCGACGAACCATCCCCAGAACGCAAAAAAAAGCTTCCAGAAGGAAGCTCTTTCTTAATACGTCCCAGAAGGGATTCGAACCCCCGACCGACGGCTTAGAAGGCCGTTGCTCTATCCAGCTGAGCTACTGAGACATGAATTTTTTCAAGCAAAAATGATTTTATCATAAATAATGATGAATATCAAACATTTTATTTAAATAACTTATTCGTATATGATGTTTGGCGACAGGGGACGTTTTTTTCATTATATTTAAGGTTATGTTAGAATATCAGGAGAACTCAGAAAATAGATCGACATTCGTTTAATATACATCTATTTATGGTTGATTCCGACGGAGATTGAGGATATAGAGGAGGTGCTCCTATCAAGGAATCCACGACCCCGGAAAACGAGCACAGTAACAATATTGTTCTGTTTCCTAAGACGCTGGACTATTACCAGATTCAATTAACTGTCATGCTTGAAAACGAGCGATATGGGGAAGCCATGAATCTGCTCCGCTTCTTGCTGCAATGTCAGGGACAGGAAGAACGTCATTATGATGAATGGCGGGCTCTGCTGGAGTGGCTTGAAGCTGCGTTCCCTCATTATGCGGAAGATTCCTCTATTGCCCCAGATGTAGAAGAAGAAGAGGAAATCAGTGAGGAAGATATGGCACGTCAGCACGCCAGGTCCAAGTTGGAGCAGGATAAAGGATATGCGGATAAGCTGCTTCGAACAGTAATGGAAGAACCACTATCCGAACAAACGATGCTTGCATTGGAGCAGCTGGCCTATCTTGAACTACCGGAGATCGATGAGGCACTCAGTAGCTGGTTGACCGATAAGTCTCTTCATCCACTGTTGCAGTTCCGGGTGTTGCAAACCTTACGACGTCGCGGTACGCAGGGCTTCATCACGTTTACAAGAGGGGAAGAGCAGGTTGAAGTGGAGATTGATACGGTCCCTCTGCGCCCGGAGGATTTTCCGCTTCAGATCGTGCGCATTCTCGAGCGAGTGGCCGATCAGACGGAAGTTCACGAACCGACACTCTTTTATTTTGCACAGGAACTTTGGATACAATTTGTCATGGCGGTGTATGGAACACGAGACTACGATTCCATGCTGGAAGATAATGATTCCATGACAGATATATGGGCAGCAGCACTACATATGACCGTTGCAGACAGTCTGGGAGGCTCCCACGACGAAGAAGATACCCGTTCAATGTATGCTGTAACTGGAGCGATGCGCTTCCGTTTGGAGCAGGCATATCGTTCAATGAAGCAGTTTGTTTCTGCAGGTTTGGGGGGCCAATAAGGGCCGGAAACGTTTACCTCAAACCGCATCAAGGGATTCCCCTTGAAAAAGAATGTAATCTTGTTTATACTAAAATGGTTATTTTGTACGTGATCGCCTACGTGAACATGTGAATTTTGGAGGGGAAAGTATACAATGAAAGCAACTTGGGAAAAGATAGAGAAGAACCTTGGGGTTCTTGAAGTTGAAGTTGGTGCAGATCGTGTAACTGCAGCACTCGACAAAGCTTTTAATAAAGTAGTAAAACAAGCGAACGTGCCTGGATTCCGTAAAGGTAAAGTGCCACGTCCAATTTTCGAAGCTCGTTTCGGTGTAGAGAGCTTGTACCAAGAAGCAATCGACATTTTGCTTCCTGAAGCTTACACAGAAGCTATTGACCAAACGGATATTTTCCCGGTAGATCGTCCGGATGTAGATATCGAACAATTCGCTAAAGGACAAGCATTCAAGTTCAAAGCGAAAGTAACGGTGAAACCTGAAGTTACCCTGGGTGACTACAAAGGAATCGAAGTTGCTGTAGCTAAAGGCGAAGTAACAGACGCAGAAGTAACTGAAGAGCTTGAGCGTCTTCAACAACGTCATGCTGAACTCGTTGTAATCGACGAAGGTTCTGCACAAAACGGTGACGTTGCAGTTATCGACTTCGATGGTTCCGTTGATGGTGTACCATTCGAAGGTGGACAAGCTGAACGTTATTCCTTGGAACTGGGTTCCAACACATTCATCCCAGGATTTGAAGAACAAGTTGTTGGTCTGTCCACAGGCGACTTCAAAGACGTTGAAGTAACTTTCCCAGAGAGCTACCACGCAGCAGAACTTGCTGGCAAACAAGCGGTATTCAAAGTGAAAGTACACGAAATCAAACGCAAACAACTGCCAGAACTGGATGATGAGTTTGCGAAAGATGTCAGCGAATTTGATACTCTGGAAGAGTACAAAGCTGATCTGAAAACACAACTCGAATCCCGCAAAGCAGATGAGTTCAAAGCAGCTCAAGAAAATGCGGTAGTAGAAAAAGTAGCAGAAAATGCTGAAGTGGACATCCCTTCTGCAATGGTTGACAGCGAAGTGCAAAACATGATGCGTGATTTTGACAACCGCCTGCGTAACCAAGGCATGAACCTGGAAATGTTCCTGAGCTTCTCCGGTCAAACACAAGCTGACCTGAGAGGACAAATGCAAGAAGATGCTTCCAAACGTGTTCGCAACAACCTGGTTCTTGAAGCTGTAGGTAAAGCGGAAGACATTGAAGTATCTGACGAAGAAGTGAACCAAGAACTCGAAAAAATGGCTGAATCCTACAAGCGTCCTGCTGAAGAGATTCGTGGCATTCTGGAGGGCAATGGTTCCCTCGACAGCCTTCGCGATGAAGTTAAACTGCGCAAAACGATCGATGTTCTCGTTGAGAACAGCAAAGTTGTAGAGCCGGTTGAAGCTCCTGCTGAAGAAGCTGCTGCAGAATCTGACGAAAAATAAGACAAGCTGTAAGGCAACAAGCAGCTGAATAAAGGATAAGGCACGTGAATCATTGCGTGCCTTATTTTTAAATTATGGCATCCATTTTATAGATGATTCAGTAATAATATGGATGGTTATAATGTTGGGAAGGGTTATGCTGTTTCAAGCTCCTATGTACTTATGCAAATAAAATAAGGTTAAACGGCATAGGATTCCTTCGATTTGCACATACATAGAAAACATGGTTAAATATGATCAGGCTAAAAAGTAAACTAACTTATGCTTGACACTACTTGTGAAAAATGACATTGTCACAGGAACGTGTTAGAATGAATTTGGGTTTGCTTTACAGGTAGCCTATGTCTAATTACATGTAGAAAAGAGGTTGGTCTCATGAGTCTGGTGCCAATGGTTGTGGAACAAACCAATCGAGGCGAACGGTCTTACGATATATATTCGCGTTTGCTGAAGGATCGCATCATTTTTCTAACCAGTGCGATTGATGACGATGTAGCCAATCTTGTCATAGCACAGCTTTTATTTTTGGCAGCCGACGATCCTGAGAAGGATATCAGCTTGTACATTAATTCACCTGGTGGTTCTGTCACCGCAGGGATGGGTATATACGATACGATGCAGTATATCAAGCCGGATGTATCTACCATTTGCGTTGGGATGGCAGCAAGCATGGGTTCGTTGTTGTTAACGGCCGGTGCGCCTGGTAAACGATATGCGCTGACCAATAGCGAAGTGATGATTCACCAACCGCTTGGCGGCGTTCAAGGACAGGCTGCGGATATTAAAATCCACGCCGAATGGATTATTAAAACACGTCAGAAACTGAATCAAATATACGTCGATCGTACAGGTCAGCCCCTTGAGAAAATTGAGCGGGATACGGACCGTGACTTTTTCATGAGTGCGGAAGAAGCCAAAGCGTACGGCATTATTGACCAGGTGCTCAGCAGACCGATCAATTCCTAAAGGGGTGGTTTCATGTTTAAATTTAACGATGAGAAAGGGCAACTGAAATGCTCTTTTTGCGGTAAATCTCAAGAACAGGTGCGCAAGCTGGTCGCTGGACCAGGCGTGTACATTTGTGATGAATGTATCGAACTTTGCACCGAAATCGTTGAGGAAGAGCTCGGTCATGACGAAGAACTGGACCTCAAAGATATACCGAAACCAAAAGAAATCCGCGATATTCTGGATCAATATGTTATTGGACAGGATCAAGCGAAGAAGTCTTTGTCTGTAGCGGTTTACAATCACTACAAACGGATTAATACTCAAAGCAAGATTGAGGACGTTGAACTGCAAAAGAGTAACATTTTGCTTCTCGGACCTACAGGTTCCGGTAAAACGTTGCTTGCGCAAACGATGGCCAAAATCCTCAATGTTCCTTTTGCTATTGCTGACGCGACTTCATTGACTGAAGCTGGTTATGTCGGTGAAGACGTTGAGAACATTCTGCTCAAGCTCATTCAAGCTGCTGACTATGATGTGGAAAAAGCAGAGCGCGGTATCATTTATATCGATGAAATTGACAAAGTAGCCCGCAAATCCGAGAACCCGTCCATTACACGTGACGTATCGGGTGAAGGGGTACAACAAGCGTTGCTGAAAATCCTGGAAGGAACGGTTGCTTCTGTACCACCACAAGGTGGGCGTAAGCATCCACATCAGGAATTTATCCAAATTGATACAACAAATATCCTGTTCATTTGTGGTGGTGCCTTTGATGGTCTCGAGCAAATGATCAAACGCCGGATCGGTAAAAAAGTTATTGGCTTTAATACCGTTGCGGAACAAAAAGACCTCAAACCGGGTGAATACCTGGGTATGGTCCTGCCGGAAGACTTGCTGAAATTTGGTCTGATTCCGGAATTTGTAGGCCGTCTACCAGTCATCTCCACTTTGGAGCCACTGGACGAAGATACATTGGTACGGATTCTTTCCGAACCAAAAAACGCCCTGACCAAGCAGTATCAAAAATTGCTTGAACTGGACAATGTAAATCTGGTGTTTGAACCAGGTGCGTTGCTCGCGATTGCAAAAGAAGCAATCAAACGTAACACAGGTGCGCGGGGCTTGCGTGCCATCATTGAGGGTATCATGCTTGAAATCATGTATGAAGTGCCTTCACGTGATGATGTTACGAACTGTGTGATTACCGAAGAAGTCGTTGAGAAAAGAGTTGTGCCTGAACTTGGCCAATCGAAGGACGATAAGCAGGAAGAAAGTGCGTAACTGAAGGTAGCACTCTTGCTCAGCTCTGAAATATAGACTTGTCAGTTCTCCACTTTGGCAGAAGGCGAATTCATGTCTCTGTCAGGGTGGAGCTTTGACGTTGTGGGGAGAGAAATCACTCATGTATTTAAGACAAGATACACGTCCCGTAAAAGTAGGGAATATAACGATTGGTGGCAGTAATGAAGTCATTATCCAAAGTATGTGTACTACAAAAACGGCAGACGTTGAGGCTACCGTTGCGGAAATTTTGCGATTGGAAGAGGCAGGATGCCAAATAGTACGTGTAACCGTAAATAATGAGGAAGCTGCTGCAGCCATTAAAGAAATCAAGAAACGCATCCACATTCCGCTTGTAGCAGATATTCACTTTAACTATAAACTGGCTCTTCTTGCGATAGAGAACGGCATCGATAAAGTCCGGATTAATCCAGGCAACATCGGTAAACGTGCTAAAGTGGAAGAAGTCGTGAAAGCATGTAAGGAACGTGGTATTCCCATTCGGATCGGGGTTAACGCCGGTTCACTGGAAAACCATTTGCTTGAGAAGTACGGATATCCAACAGCTGATGCTATGGTAGAAAGTGCATTGTATCACATTGGTATTCTGGAAGAACTCGATTTCCATGATATTATCGTTTCACTGAAAGCGTCGGATGTACCGATGGCGATTGAAGCGTATTCCAAGGCAGCTCAGATCATTAAGTATCCGTTACACTTGGGAATCACAGAAGCGGGTACGCTGTTCTCGGGCACAATTAAGAGCTCGGCAGGTATGGGTGCTCTGCTCTCTATGGGTATTGGTTCAACCATGCGGATCTCGCTCAGCGCAGACCCGGTAGAAGAAATCAAGGTTGCACGCGATCTGCTCAAAACCTTTGGGCTCATTTCGAATGCCGCTACGTTGATTTCTTGCCCGACCTGCGGTCGTCTGGACATTGATCTCTTCTCTATTGCGAACGAGGTGGAAGAGTATATCTCCAAACTCAAGGTGCCGATTAAAGTGTCTGTACTGGGATGTGCGGTGAATGGTCCTGGTGAGGCAAAAGAAGCGGATATCGGAATTGCCGGTGCTCGTGGAGAAGGTCTCTTGTTCCGTCACGGTAAGATGATCCGTAAAGTGCCTGAGGAAATTATGGTAGAGGAATTGAAAAAGGAAATCGATAAAATCGTCGAAACCTATGAAACAACAGGAGTAATTCCTGGACGCTCGCACTGATCGTTTCATATATGCTTAACCAAGAGCCCGTCAGCAATGACGGGCTCTTGGTGTCTTAACATCCATAAATTCTGCCTGGACCGTTTACCTGTTGGTGAAACGGCTATACTACCATGTATTAGTATGATTCCGTAGGGAACAGTCAGAAGAACAGGAGGATGTTGAGATATGGGTGATTTAGGCATGGTCTTCATGTTGATACAGTTATTTTTTGGTGTGGTGATTGGTTTGTATTTCTGGAATCTGCTTCGGGGCCAGAAAACCAATCGCAGTGCCGTCGAGCGTGAGTCTCGCAAAGAGCTGGAGAAACTGCGTAAATTGCGTTCGATTTCACTTACGAAACCACTCGCAGAGAAGACACGGCCAGCTACCATCAATGATATCGTGGGGCAAAAAGACGGCTTGCGTGCTCTCAAGGCTGCCTTGTGCAGTGCAAATCCGCAGCATGTAATTATTTATGGGCCTCCCGGAGTTGGGAAGACAGCAGCAGCCAGGGTGGTCCTGGAGGAAGCCAAAAAAAATCCATCATCACCGTTCAAGCCAGATGCCAAGTTTACGGAGCTGGATGCGACAACCGCCCGTTTTGACGAGCGCGGGATTGCCGACCCCTTAATCGGTTCAGTACATGATCCGATATATCAGGGGGCAGGTGCCATGGGGGTTGCGGGCATTCCTCAACCGAAACCGGGAGCCGTGACCAAAGCCCATGGGGGCATGTTGTTTATCGATGAGATCGGTGAATTGCATTCCATTCAAATGAATAAATTACTCAAAGTACTGGAAGATCGCAAGGTCTTTTTGGAAAGTGCGTACTATAACTCGGAAGACACGCATACTCCTGCTTATATCCACGATATTTTTCAAAATGGCCTGCCAGCGGATTTCCGTCTTGTCGGAGCGACGACACGTTCGCCTCATGAACTGCCTCCAGCGCTTCGTTCGCGCTGCATGGAAGTATACTTCAGACCATTATTGCCGGAAGAGATCGGGAAAATTGCTGAGGACGCTGTTCAAAAAATCGGCTTCAGCCCTTGTCCGGATGCTGTTGAAGTGGTCAAGCGATATGCCACGAACGGACGCGAGGCAGTGAATATTATTCAGCTTGCTGCCGGACTGGCACTCACAGAAAAAAGAGAGACCCTTCAGGCCTCGGATGTCGAGTGGGTTGCTGGCAGCAGCCAAATCCAGCCGCGTCCGGATCGCAAGGTGCCTCAGCAGCCACAGATTGGTTTTGTTAATGGCTTGGCCGTATACGGTCCGAATATGGGCACCATACTTGAGATCGAAGTGTCTGCCGTGCCTGTACTCAGAGACCAGGGCCGAATCAATATTACGGGCGTGGTGGATGAGGAAGAGATTGGAGGCGGTTCGCGAACACTCCGGAGAAAAAGCATGGCCAAAGGTTCGGTTGAAAATGTGATCACCGTGTTAAAAGCCATGGGACTTCGTCCGAATGACTATGACTTGCATATCAACTTCCCGGGAGGAACGCCAATTGACGGTCCATCAGCCGGAATTGCGATGGCCACGGCAATTGTCTCGGCTATTCAGGGACGTCCTGTTGATCATGAGACAGCGATGACTGGGGAAATCAGCATTCATGGCCGGGTGAAGCCGATTGGCGGTGTGCTCGCCAAAGTAGAGGCTGCTTTTCAGGCGGGAGCCAAGACCGTTATTATTCCCGCCGAAAACTGGCAGTCCATTTTTGAGAATCTGGATGGATTACGCGTCATTCCGGTAGATACGGTTCAGGATGTTTTTCGTGAGGTATTTGCCTGGGTGCCTGATTCTCAGCAGGCGGAGCAATTGAAGCACGCAGATGAGCCAGCAGCACCCGCTGCAGAGATTTTCCCTCCAGCATCTGCTTCATTTTTACGTGCTGATCTGACCCGTCCGGGACAGGTTACTGATTCGGGAAGCTGCTAAGCGCTTCCCTTCAATTGGTTTTTTATGTGAACATTTGATAGAATAATGAATGACTACAACCTGAGAGCCATTGGAGGTGCGAAAGCGATGGGACCGAGCAAAACGAAAGGTCGTCGTTTTCCTTTACTGCCTTTAAGAGGACTTCTCGTCTACCCGAGTATGGTACTGCATCTCGATGTGGGCCGGGAGAAATCGGTCAAGGCTTTAGAAAAAGCGATGGTAGAAGAACATTTGATTCTCCTATGTTCCCAAGCCGAGGTAAATATTGAAGAACCAACACAAGAGGACATTTTCAGAATCGGAACCGTAGCCAAGGTCAGACAAATGCTGAAGCTTCCAAACGGAACGATTCGTGTTCTGGTGGAGGGCTTGGAACGGGCTGAAATCATTGAATATACGGACAACGAGGAATATTACGAAGTGCTGGCACAGGAACTGCCTGAAGAAGAGAATAGTCATCCGGAGACGGATGCCCTGATGCGTACGGTTCTGAACCAGTTCGAAAATTATATTAATCTGTCCAAAAAGGTAACACCCGAGACACTTGCCGCTGTGTCCGATATTGAAGAACCCGGCCGATTGGCTGATGTGATCACGAGTCACCTGTCCTTGAAGATCAAGGATAAACAGGAAATTCTGGAGACGATCGACGTTCGCGAACGTCTGGAGAAACTTCTCGACATTCTCAATAATGAGCGTGAAGTGCTGGAGCTTGAACGCAAGATCAGCCAGCGTGTGAAGAAACAGATGGAGAAAACCCAGAAGGAATATTATTTGCGTGAGCAGATGAAAGCGATCCAGAAAGAACTGGGTGAAAAAGAAGGCCGTGCGGGTGAGGTCGAGGAGCTTCGGACTCAGATGGAAGAACTCGGCTTGCCGGACAAGGTCAAGGATAAGGTCGAGAAAGAGATTGACCGACTGGAGAAAATGCCTGCCAGCTCCGCTGAGGGCGGGGTCATTCGCAACTATGTGGATTGGCTGCTAGCTCTGCCTTGGAGCGAGATGACAGAGGATGATCTGGATATTCAAAAAGCCGAAGATGTGCTGAATGCCGATCATTATGGTCTGGAAAAACCTAAAGAGCGTGTGCTTGAATATTTGGCGGTTCAGAAGCTTGTCAAAAAGCTTAAAGGGCCAATTCTCTGCCTGGTTGGTCCTCCAGGGGTGGGGAAAACGTCACTTGCCCGTTCGATCGCAAGATCGCTGGGCCGGGAGTTTGTAAGAATCTCCCTCGGTGGCGTGCGGGATGAAGCCGAAATTCGTGGACACCGTCGCACGTATGTAGGTGCCATGCCTGGTCGTATCATTCAGGGAATGAAAACAGCAGGCTCACTTAATCCCGTCTTCCTGCTGGACGAGATCGACAAAATGGCATCTGACTTCCGCGGGGATCCATCTGCAGCGCTGCTTGAGGTACTTGATCCTGAACAGAATAGTACGTTTAGCGATCACTTTGTGGAACTGCCTTTTGACTTATCCAACGTCATGTTCGTTACAACCGCCAATACGGTGCACAACATTCCTCGTCCGCTGCTTGATCGGATGGAGATGCTCAATATTCCTGGGTATACGGAGATCGAGAAACTTCAGATTGCCAAAAACTATCTGCTGCCGAAGCAGAAGCGTGATCATGGTCTGGAAGAAGAACAGCTGGAGATTGGCGATGCCAGCCTGCTCCGTGTTATTCGTGAATATACCCGCGAGTCTGGCGTGCGGAATCTGGAACAGCAGATGGCTTCACTATGCCGGAAAGCGGCTAAAAATATCGTATCTGGTGCGGAAGGTCAGATCATTATCACACCGGATGAAATCAAGGACTATCTTGGACCTGGCAAGTTCCGTTACGGCATGGCCGAACTGGAAGACCAGATTGGCACCGTAACCGGGCTAGCATGGACCGAAGTAGGTGGAGATACGCTTGTTATTGAGGTCACGGTTGTACCTGGAACAGGGAAACTGACATTAACTGGTAAACTGGGTGATGTCATGAAGGAATCCGCTCAGGCAGCATTTAGTTATACCCGGTCCAAGGCGGCCCAGTTAGGCATTCCGGCTGACTTCCATGAGAAGAATGATATCCACATCCATGTACCTGAGGGAGCCATTCCTAAGGATGGACCTTCTGCAGGAATTACGATGGCTACAGCTTTGATTTCTGCATTGACGAACAAACATGTGTCGAAAGACATTGCGATGACGGGTGAGATTACGCTGCGTGGTCGCGTGTTGCCTATCGGCGGTTTGAAGGAAAAATCACTGGCAGCACATCGCGCCGGTTACAAAAAAATATTATTGCCCAAGGATAACGAACGGGACCTGCGGGACATTCCGGACAGCATCAAGGAAGATGTGGAATTTGTCCCAGTAGCCCATATGGATCAGGTGCTGCAGCATGCGCTCGTGGAGCAGACAGGAATTCACCTGTAGATCCGGTTAACCAAGGGAGCGTATGAAGAATGAACCGTTCTGCGGAAGCTTCGGCGTCCGCTGGAACGGTTTTTTTGGTATGATAGAACAATGATCCAAGGCATAATACGTTTATTGGCTTCTAATGCAAGAACAAGAGATCCAGAGAGGATAGATATATGATGAAAGTAAACCAATCCGAATTTATTATCAGTGCCGTTAGGCCTGAACAATATCCCGATGATGGCCTGCCGGAGATTGCTTTGGCGGGACGTTCAAACGTGGGCAAATCATCTCTGATTAATCGTTTGATTAGCCGCAAAAATCTGGCACGAACAAGTTCGACACCGGGTAAAACGCAGCAGCTGAACTATTATAAAATTAATCAGGATTTATATTTTGTCGATTTTCCGGGTTACGGTTACGCCAAAGTTTCCAAAGAGCAGCGCTTTGCCTGGGGTAAAATGATGGAGAAGTACCTGCTCGGCCGCAAGGAATTGAAGCTTGTCATGCAAATGGTAGATATGAGACATGAACCCTCCAAGGATGACAAGATGATGAATGAATGGCTTCGCCATCACGGATTGCCATTGGTAGTTGTAGCAACCAAAATGGACAAGATTCCAAAGACACGCAGAGCCAAACATATCAAAGTCATTAAGCAAGCGCTCGATTTGCGTCCAGGAGACTTGTTTGTACCGTTTTCATCCGAATTAGGACTGGGTAAAGATGAATTATGGGAGATCATCACACGCCACGCAGGTATTGGACAATTTGCTTCGGACGAATCTGAACCAGAAGAAATCAGCGAAGTGAATGAATGAGCAACAGATTCTGCCATGTTAATGCGGAAAAGTGAGTAAGCTGGCTGAATAAAGAATGAATGATCGATTATATCCGTATTTTCATGGGATTTTATGAGAATTCACTGTTTTGTTCTGGAGCATATTGGTTTAGCGGTGGTGTATAATGAATGTAGGTGCGTTTATGCCACAGGAACAAAAATACCGGCTTTGCCGGCCTGAAGAATTTTGAGATGACTGCCCATAAGCAGGAAGGCAAAACAATCGGGAAGAATTGAGGAGATTTGTATGGCTCAGCGGTTAGCCACAGAGTATGTTAATGCCACTTTTAAATTGTCAGAACCCCAGATGCATCAGTTTTTGCGCATGTCGGACGATGGCCGGATTCATCACCGGATTAAGGTGCTTGATAATGGTTGTCAGGAAATTGTGCTTGCAGATGTCAGTGGAGAGGAAGTTCATTTTCCCTTTGACCGTCAGAAAGGGTTTTACATCTGTGAGTTGTCTTGCCGTCTGGTAAACCATCATCTGACCAACGTTGTCCGAAAACTCTTTATGACCTTTAAGGGTGACGGCGTTGTTCATCGGATTTATGAAGAATTCACCATGACGTATGTTTATGCTCAAGGCTCTGTTCGTAAAATTGTAGAACAAAACGGGGAAAATACCCGCCTGATCTATGAATACAAAAACACATTGCTTGAATTACAGCGTCAATTCCAGGCTCGGGATGTTGAGCGTGAAATTAACCGATTATATGCAGAGGTGGACACACTTCTTGATACTAGGATTCATACATCAGCTCCTGAAGAGCTTCATCAGATTGATGCAAGACTTGCTCGACATCAAGAACGGCTCTTTGAACTTGAGGCTTAACGAACCTTAAGACGCCCTTTGTACAACTATAAATGCTTTATCCATCCCCTTATTGTCTGATCACCGGCACTTGCCGGTTCAGGTCCCGAAGGGGATTTTTTTGTGAAGAATGCGTTCATTTAGGCTGGCAATAATTTATTTGTTTAACTGTAAAAAAAGGGTTGCATTCCTTTAAAATAGATGTTATTTTTATTCTCGTTGAAAAGAATATAGGAACCAGGATTCACTCAGGACATTATATGTTGCGAGAGGTTTTTCCCTCGGGAAGTGAATGACGTAGGTCCTAGCGGATGAAATTTTCAAACATTTTATTCCTAGGAAGGGGGAAACGAAGGATGGAATATTCAACTTTCGGAAGACACGTTGCTGTTGATGTTTGGGGTGTCGACTTTGATCTACTGAACAGTGCAGAGTATCTGCAAGCCCAACTGGTTGAAGCTGCAGAGGCATGTGGTGCGACAGTAATGTCCGTGCAATCCAAGCAGTTTGAGCCACAAGGAGCGACAGTGCTTGTGCTATTGTCAGAGAGCCATCTCTCCATTCATACGTATCCTGAGAGAGGGTTTGCGGCGATTGACTGCTACACTTGTGGTGAAACGGTAGACCCACAGCTGGCCATTGACTACCTGGTATCCGTTTTGAAACCGGAGAAAACGTACGCTAAGAAACTGGTGCGTGGATTGGGTGAACTGCAGGTCGTAACACCGACAATGCAACCCATCGAACTGGTCTAAGTGATGTAGATAAACATGAGCAATGTTCACATATGGGGAATGAAGCAA
Organism: Paenibacillus sp. FSL K6-2862; assembly: GCF_038005125.1. NCBI lineage: Bacteria > Bacillati > Bacillota > Bacilli > Caryophanales > Paenibacillaceae > Paenibacillus > Paenibacillus sp. FSL K6-2862. The sequence goes on along the minus strand of NZ_JBBOSN010000001.1, from coordinate 5,313,640 downwards.
TTATCCCGAATTATAAATAGTCATGGAATTATTCCATGACTATTTGTTTTAATATTTTGAAGAACGAATAACGGAGAAGATTGGTGAGACACTACAATAAATGACAATGCATTGGATAATCTACATGGGGATTTCATAAACATTTCATAAAAATGGCCCGGTCGCGGTCATGATGTGTGATATAATTAACCATGTCAAGCATAAATGGATGGAGATATGTAGAAAACACTTTGATTGGAAATTTATTAGGCAGGTGAACTTGCAATGCACATCGTTGTAGTTGGTTTGAATTATCGCACGGCGCCTGTAGAGGTTAGGGAACGATTCACATTTGCAGAAAAAGACTTGTCTGAAGCGCTGCAGCAGCTCAAGCTGACCAAGAGTGTATTGGAAGGTGTAATCGTAGCCACATGTAACCGTACCGAGTTGTATGTTGTGGTAGACCGTCTTCACATGTGTGGTTATTTTATTCGTACGTTTATGGAACAATGGTTTAATGTTCCGCGGGAAGAATTTACGCAACACTTATATATATATGAAGATGATCAAGCCATTCGCCATCTGTTCCGTGTCATTTGCGGATTGGATTCCATGGTGATTGGTGAAACACAGATTCTTGGACAGGTGAAGCAGGCCTTTTTCACTGCCCAGGAAGAGAAATCGACAGGCACCTGGTTTAACATGTTGTTCAAACAGGCGGTAACTCTGGGCAAGAGAGCACATTCGGAGACTTCCATTGGAGAAAGTGCAGTCTCGGTCAGTTACGCAGCTGTTGAACTGGGGAAACGTATTTTTGGCATGTTTACGGACAAGAAGGTACTCATTCTTGGAGCGGGCAAAATGAGTGAGTTGACGGTCAAGCATCTGTACGCCAATGGAGCCTCAGAGGTCATTGTAGCGAACAGAACTCTTGCAAGGGCTCAGGAACTCGCTGCCAAGTTCAGGGGAACCCCTTGTACGATGGAGCAGGCTTTGGAGAGACTGAGTGAGGTTGATATTGTCATCAGTTCAACAGGTGCAGAGCGATATGTTCTGGATGCTTCCGTTGTCCGTGAGAGCATGAAGCGTCGTCAATCACGTCCATTATTCCTGATCGATATTGCGGTTCCTCGGGATATTGATCCGGCCATCGGAGAGTTATCCAACGTATTCCTTTATGATATTGATGATCTGGAAGGGATCGTGGAGAGCAATCTGGAGATGCGCAAGGTGGAAGCGGCCAAAATCGAAAAAATGATTGAACTGGAGATGGAAGACTACTATCACTGGCTCAAAACATTAGGTGTTCGCCCGGTGATTCGGGCATTGCAGGAGAAAGGAGCTTCCATTCATGAAGATACGATGGAGAGTCTCTTTAATAAACTGCCTGAGCTCGACGAACATCAGCGTAAGGTTATCCGTCGTTTGACCAAAAGCATCGTGAATCAAATGACGACAGATCCGATCAACCGGATCAAGGAAATGGCTGGCGGCAAGCATGGAGATGAAGCACTACGCATGTTCACCCAAATTTTTGCCTTGGAGGATGCAGTGGAGACGGCCGCAGAAAAAGTAAACCAAAGCGATGCCTCGGCCTTGGGTAAACCGGCCGCCGTTCATCTTAAAGACAACCGGCAAGATGCAATGCCGGCTTATGCTCCGGCAAGTGTATAAGGGCGGGTGAACAGCTTGACCCTTTCTGAACAAATCTATGAAGCTCTGATCTATATGTATGCCCTGAGCCTTCTGTTCTATTTCTCGGACTGCATTCGACGGAATGCGGGGGCGAAGCGAACGGGCACAGGGTTTCTTGTTGTTGTCTGGCTGCTTCAGGTCGTTCATGTGATTTTGCGAATGTGGACCGAGGGCCATTTTCCGATCTATACAACGTTTGATTTTCTGTTTATCTTTTCGTTTAGTATCGTATTGATGTCCCTGGGGATGATACGTGTCCAGCGTTCGGAATTTGTCATCCTGCTATTGAATATTGTGGGCTTCTCAGTTACCGTACTGAATCGATTGTGGTTTACAGCTGGGGAGATCTCGCTGCATAACTGGCAGACCGTTCACGGGCTGCTGATCATGCACATTACGCTGGCAAATCTGGGCTTTGCAGCACTCACGGTAGCTGCGGTCTTCGCCATGTTGTATCTGTTCCTGCACCGTAAATTGAAAAACAAAAAATGGAATGATACGATGCGGCGGATGCCGAGTCTTGAAGTCATTGGCAAATACATGGATGGCGCAACATTGATCGGAACACCGTTACTTGGCGTCTCCGTGGTGCTGGCCGTATTATCCATTGTCGCTGAGACCAGGTGGTATCTGCTTCTGGATCTGAAAGTCATTGCAACAGGTCTCGCTATCGCGATCTATATCGGTTATTTCGTTTCTAAGCAGAGAAAACAGTTTTCCAACATCATCATGGCAAGATGGACATTGATTGGATATGGTTTTGTCATTATGAGCTTTTTAACCAATGCGTATTCAGCGTTTCATCGTTGGACAGGGGAGTGAGGACTATGGATCGCTATACGCCGTTATATGTAAATACTTCAGGCAAAACCTGCTGCGTTGTTGGGGGCGGACGTGTTGCCGAACGTAAGATTAAAGGTTTGCTACACGCCGAAGCGCATATTAAGGTGTTTAGTCCGGAAATCACATCGGAGCTGAAACAACTGCATCAGGATTCCCGAATTGAGTGGATAGCCCGGTCCTACCGCAAAGGTGATTTGCGGGGGGCCTTTCTCGTATATGCAGCAACGGATCACGTTGAAGTCAACGCACAGGTAGTACAGGAAGCTAACGATGCGGGCATACTGGTGAATGATGCGATGTCTTCCGAGAACAGTGCTTTCATCACCCCCAGTGTAGTCAGGCGTGGAAGATTGAGCATTGCGATCTCAACAGCTGGAGCAGGACCGGCAGCTGCCGCAGAGATTCGGTCTACACTGGAGCAGCAATTTGGCGAAGAATACGAGACGTATATTGAATTTCTACATCAGATGAGGATTCAAGTGAAGTCACGTGTGTCGTCTCCGCGTGTACGAAGCATTTTACTGCGGCGGTTGACTGAAATGAATGTGCTGGAGGATATCCGTGCAGGGCAATTTCGGTGGTGGACAGAAGAAGAAATCGGGAATTGGATATCCCGTAATCAGGAGGAGCTGTAGATATGCGTACAATTAAAGTGGGAAGCAGACAAAGCGCACTGGCTTTGACACAGACAGGACATGTAATTCAGGATTTACGAAGCATTTGTGAGCGGGAAGGTTTAGCATTTGACTTTGAAGTACATAAGATCGTTACGAAGGGAGACTTGATTCTCGATGTAACGCTGTCCAAAGTCGGTGGCAAAGGACTGTTTGTCAAAGAGATCGAACAGGCCATGTTGGATCGTACCATTGATATGGCTGTGCACAGCATGAAGGATATGCCGTCCGAACTGCCGGAAGGATTAATCAATGGTGCTGTTCCGCGCCGTGCCGATCCGCGTGATGCCCTGATCTCCAATGGGGGGCTATCTTTGGATCAATTGCCGGAAGGGGCGAGAGTGGGGACAAGCAGTCTCCGTCGTTCCAGTCAGTTAAAGGCATACCGCCCGGATCTGCAGCTCGAATCCCTGCGTGGTAACATTGACTCACGTCTTCGCAAGCTGGAGACGGAGGGTCTCGATGCTATTATTTTAGCTGCTGCAGGATTATATCGAATGGGCTGGCAGGATCGGATTACCGAGTATCTGTCCGAAGAGGCTTGCCTTCCTGCCGTTGGCCAGGGTGCACTGGGTATTGAATGCCGTGAGGACGACGAGGAGCTGCTTCATCTGTTGAAGCTGTATAATGATCCGGAGACTGCTTTTCCCGTTTTGGCAGAACGTAAATTCCTCAGTGTATTGAATGGAGGCTGTCAGGTGCCTATCGGTGCTCATGCCGTCTGGAATCGTCAGCAAGATACAGATTCCCCGAATGGGCAAAACACGTTACAATTAACGGGTATGGTTGGTACGCCGGATGGCGGACTGATCCTTAAAGAAGCTCTGACCGGAACAGATCCGGTACGTCTTGGAGAAGAAGTAGCATGGAGATTGATTGAACGGGGAGCAGAGCAGATACTGGCAGAAGTTAGGGGATGAGGACATGGTGGGAAAGGTCTTTTTGGTAGGAGCAGGTCCAGGGGATGCTAAGCTGATAACGGTAAAAGGATGGGAGTCTATCGGCAAAGCAGATGCTGTAGTCTATGATCGTTTGGCCAGTCCGAGATTGTTGAAACAGATGAAGCCTGGCGCAGTGAAGATTTACGTAGGCAAGCGGCCTGACCGTCACACGATGAAACAGGAAGAGATTAATCAGCTGCTCGTCGATCTGGCCCTTGAGGGGAAAGTGGTTGTTCGGCTGAAAGGCGGAGATCCAACGATATTTGGACGCGTCGGAGAAGAGGCAGACCTGCTGCACAAAAACGGCGTTCCTTTTGAAATCGTGCCTGGGGTTACCGCAGCCATAAGTGTGCCTGCTTATGCCGGAATACCGGTGACTCACCGCGATTATGCATCATCCATTTCCATTATTACAGGGCATGAAAGCCCGGACAAGCTGGATCGCAGCATTCATTGGGATAAAGTAACGAACGCAACGGGAACACTGGTATTTATGATGGGTGTAGCCAAGATCGGCTATATTAGTGAACAGCTCATCCGTCATGGCCGTCCGGCACAGACACCCGTCGCACTGGTTCGTTGGGGAACAAGAGCTGAGCAGGATACCCTTGTGGGTACGCTTGAAAATATAGAAGCCAAGGTCATTGCTGCCAACTTCCAACCGCCTGCAGTCATTGTTGTGGGGGAAGTGGTGAATCAACGTGAGCAATTGAAATGGGCTGAGGTACTACCGTTGTTCGGTAAACGAATTCTGGTGACGCGCGCTCGCAGTCAGGCGAGTGAACTGGTGAACCGCATCGAGGAACTTGGTGGTGAGCCGTATGAGTTTCCAGTTATCGAAACCGTTATGCCTTCGAGTGAAACTGCAAAACAAAGTGTCAAGGATGCCTTCGGTGCGTTAAATACATTTGATTGGGTATTTTTCACGAGCGTAAACGGTGTGGAGTTTTTCTTCCGTCACCTGGAAGAGCAAGGCAAGGATATCCGGGCCATGCATCAAGCAAGAGTTGCTGCAGTCGGACCTACAACTGCCGAGGCCTTGCGCAAGCACGGTATTGTTGCCGAAGTGGTCAAAGGGCCTTTTCAGCAGGAAGGTATGCTGGAGGCTTTTGAGAGTCAACTGAAAAAAGGTCAGAAAGTGCTGCTTCCCCACGGTGATCTGGCACGATCCTGGTTGCCTGACCAGTTGAAGGAACACGGACTTGAGGTCACGGAAGCGATCATCTATGACACCGTACTCGCGGGAGAGGATGATGATGAACTTCTGAAGCTGCTGGAAGAAGGCGGTATTCACGCGGTGACGTTCACGAGCTCTTCAACGGTTACGAACTTCATGGAGATGCTTAAACGGATGGGGCTCCAAGATCCATTACCGTTGTTAAAAAATGTCGAGGTTGCTTGCATCGGGCCAGTGACTGCCAAGACGGCAGAAGCGGCTGGGTTGAAGGTGACACTGATGGCCGCAGAAGCAACGATCGAAAGTATGATCTCTGCGCTGATTGAATGGAAACGGACGCCTTCTCCAGAAGGGGCTATGCCTCGTTGATTTAGGAATTGTATCGCTATTGTAATAGATTGTATCCATATACCAAAATGCAGATTGATGAAGCGTGCTGAATTCGTTAGGATACCGGCGCGCTTCCCTTTTTGCTCTACTTTACTCTAAGAGAGGATGTATCTATATGAGTTTCCCAATTATACGACACCGTCGCTTACGTCAATCCGCAGGCATCCGCAATATGGTTAGAGAGACTCATCTGACCGTGGATGATTTTATCCAGCCCATCTATGTAACTTACGGTGAAAACGTAAAATCCGAGATCAAATCTATGCCAGGCGTATTCCGTTTTTCTCTTGACCGTCTGCAGGAAGAGGTAAAAGAGATTGCCGATCTGGGAATTCCGGCCGTGTTGTTGTTCGGTATTCCTGAGACAAAGGATAGTATTGGTTCTTCTGGTTTCGCTGAAGATGGTATTGTGCAGGAAGCAACGAAATTGATTAAGTCCTGGTATCCCAACCTGCTGGTTGTGGCAGATACCTGCCTGTGTGAATTTACGGATCACGGCCACTGCGGTATGGTGCATACCGTGGAAGTTGACGGACATATCTGCGGAGATGTTCTGAATGATGAATCACTGGATTTGCTAGTGAAAACAGCTGTATCCCAAGCCAAAGCAGGCGCGGATATTATTGCCCCATCCAATATGATGGATGGATTCGTTCAGGCCATTCGGGCAGGACTGGATGAGAATGGTTTCAGCCATATTCCAATCATGTCATACTCCGTTAAATATGCATCTGCTTTTTATGGTCCCTTCCGTGAAGCAGCGGATTCCACCCCACAGTTTGGAGATCGCAAATCATATCAGATGGACCCGGCTAATGCCCGCGAGGCACTGCGCGAAGCTGAAACGGATGTGCTTGAGGGAGCAGACATGCTGATGGTGAAACCGTCACTCTCCTATCTGGACGTGATGCGCACAATCAAGGATCAATTTGACCTCCCGCTTGTGGCCTACAATGTAAGTGGTGAGTATGCCATGGTGAAGGCTGCAGCAATACAGGGTTGGATTGATGAGAAAAAGGTCGCCATGGAAATTCTGCTCAGCATGAAACGCGCGGGTGCGGATATGATCATTACGTATTACGGAAAAGATGCCTCCCGCTGGTTGGCTGAGAAGTAATAGTTCTATGTAATTACACGTTTGCTAAGAGCGTCGTTATCAAATGATCAACATATAGCAAGGCCCTGCACGACCCTGTTATGTCGCTTGTATAGATCAGTTTACTGTTCATATAAGGAGCGGGGCCTTCATATTAAGGAGGATGTTCATGACTGCACAATCAGGAAAAAGACGAAACGATGAGCGCTCACGCAGCGCATTCGAGGAAGCCAAGCAGTACATACCTGGAGGCGTAAACAGCCCCGTTCGGGCATTCAAATCCGTAGGACTTACCCCGATCTATGCAGAACGTGGAGAAGGGTCCAAAATTTACGATATTGATGGCAATGTATTTATTGATTATGTGGGCTCATGGGGACCACTTATTATGGGACATGCCCATCCTGATGTCGTTGAAGCACTGCGTGAAACAGCTCTGAAAGGAACGAGCTTTGGTGCTCCAACGCTGCTGGAGACCGAGATGGCTAAACTTGTTTGCGAACGCGTACCTTCCATCGATATTGTGCGGATGGTCAACTCGGGTACGGAAGCAACCATGAGTGCCATCAGATTGGCGCGCGGTGTAACGGGCCGCAGCAAAATTCTGAAGTTTGAAGGTTCATATCACGGACATGCGGACAGCTTGCTGATCAAAGCGGGCTCCGGTGTCGCTACCCTTGGATTGCCAGACAGTCCTGGAGTTCCTGAAGGGGTTGCTACCAATACGATCACTGTGCCATACAATGATCTGGAATCGGTTAGTCTTGCCTTTGAACGTTTTGGTGAGGAGCTGGCTGCTGTCATTGTTGAGCCTGTGGCTGGGAATATGGGCGTTGTACCTCCGGCAGCGGGCTTTCTTGAAGGTCTGCGCAGCCTGACGAGCCAGTACGGCAGCCTGCTCATCTTTGATGAAGTCATGACCGGTTTCCGTGTAGGCTTGAACTGTGCACAGGGGCGATATGGTGTTACGCCCGATCTGACATGTCTCGGTAAAGTTATCGGCGGCGGCCTTCCGGTCGGAGCATATGGTGGTCGTCGGGATCTGATGGAGCAGATCGCTCCAACCGGTCCGATCTATCAAGCGGGAACACTGAGTGGTAACCCACTGGCTATGGCAGCAGGCTATACCACCCTCAAACTGTTGACACCGGAAGTCTATGATCGTTTGGAGACGTTGTCGTCTCGTTTGCAGGCTGGCTTCGAAAAGAATGCGGCAGAGGCGGGTATTGCAGTAACGATCAATCGCGTTGGTTCCATGGTATGTCCGTTCTTCAGCAGTGTACCTGTTACCAATTACGATATAGCCAAAGGAAGCAATTTGGATCAGTTTGTTCGCTACTTTGCAGCAATGATTGATGAGGGTGTAAGCGTGGCACCTTCCCAATTTGAGGGCATGTTCGTCTCTGGTGTGCATACAGAGCAGGATATTGACGATACGATTGAAGCAAACCGCAAGGCTCTACAATCTCTATGACGATCAAAAGTTGGAAGCGTCGTGGGGAATGGCTGGAGCTGATGCCAGGCAAAGTGGTAACAGGCAGTCCAGACAGACAGCTTGCGGCAGAGCAATGGCTGCTCACTGAACTTTCGTTTCCAGAAAAGCTGTTTCGTCAGCTCAAGGCAAATCACGGAATTCAACTCGCAGGGGACCGGCTTCGGCTGGCCCTTTTTGCATCTCAGCCCATTGATGTTGAACCCCGGTGGGCAGAGATTGAGGTGCTGTACGAGGATGATTTTAGTCTGGTTGTACATAAACCTGCGGGTATGAAGCTGCATCCGGATGGATCTCGTGCCGATCATGCCATTACGCTGGATCACGCTGTCGCCTCTTATTATGAGATCAACGGTATCGACACCAGCGTGCGCCATGTGCATCGTCTCGATGAAGATACCACAGGCCCTGTTCTCTATGCCAAGAATGCTTTTGCTCTGGCAAAATTGGATGAGGCAATGCGTCGCAAAGAAATTGGGCGTCAGTATGTAGCCATTGCTGAAGGGCAGGTATCTCCGGAATGCAGCAAAATTGATGCGCCCATCGGTAAGGACAGGCATCACAAGCAGCGCAGACGCGTTTCCGAGAGTGGGCAGGACGCAGTAACACATGTAGAGATTGTAGAAGTGTGGGAGCGTGCTACACTTGTGCGTTTAATACTGGATACAGGACGTACGCATCAGATCAGAGTGCATCTGAGTTATGCTGGACACCCGCTTGTTGGCGATCAGCTGTATGGAGGAAAGCCTGATGCCATTGGGCGCCAGGCACTTCATGGTGAAGTGTTAAAATTTAATCATCCGCTCACGGGAGCGCTGATTGAAGTTCGAGATCCGTGGCCTTCTGATTTGGAACAGCTAGCCGAGCGGGAACGAACAACCTAATAAAAAGGCAAGCTTTGAACAAAGGTGGCATGCTCATCTCATCGATGGCATATAGATGGGGTAACGAAGGATTTGGACCATGGATCAGTCCCATGAGAAGGATCATGGTGAACATATGCCGAAAGGAGGACGCCACCTTTGTTGAATCAACCTTATGGTTTACGGTTCGATATTTATGAGCGCGTTCATTTGTCCGAGGGAGTCCCTGCCATTGAGGAACTGGAGGAAATTGAGTTATACCCGCGTATTCAAGTCATCGGTCAGGATGATCATGCAACGTTGCGAGGCCATCTTTTACTTACAGGTGCGTATCGGGGAGAGAACGAGATATCGGAGGAACTGAAACATTTTATTCCGGTTGAGATCACGGTTCCCTTGAATCGGGTAAGATCGCTTGAGGATATCTCGATTGAGATTGAAAACTTTGATGTGGATTTATTATCCAGCCGAAGCTTGAATATTACAGGTGTGTTGTCACTGCGTGGCATTGAGGGCTTTCCTGTTGAAGAGCCGCAGGCCTGGTCAGCGGAAGAGTTTACTGTGGTACACTCGCCTGATCCGCAGCAGGTTAACCGCGCTCCGGAGGCAGAGGATGCAGATGCCGGGTTGAACACTTTTGCTCAGGAATATCTGCTGCAGCGCAGTGAAGAGGAAGGTCTGCCTCTAACGGCCGATTCTCTATACGCAGCAGAAATCCCTGGGAATCCACAGCAAGCCGCTGATGAAAGCATCCGTTATGAAGAAGACGTGCAGTCGGAAGAACAGTTAACCCCCGCGCCGCAACAGATCTATGCTGATACGCTCGAGAATCAAGAAGAAGAATATCAGAAAAGACCTGCTGAAGATAACGCTCCTTCATTAATCACCCAAGAGAATGAAGCAGCCGATAATGAAGTACCCGCCTCACCTTCACCCGTCTCATCTTTTATGGCGGAGACTGCAGACCGGTTGGCTTCTTATCCGGAGTCAGAGCCATTGCTACCTCTGGCTGAGGAATCACCATCTGTCTGGGCCGAGCCTTCCGTGGAGACCTTACATACAAACACGGAGCTGAACCAACAACCATCGGAAGACTTGGCTGTTTCGAATGTCTGGAACTTCGAATCTTCCAGGTCAGGTTCACCGCAGGAGGATCAGACGGAGGCTGAGAAGCCAGCAGAGAATTGGCAGGATGTGTTTGCAGCGTCTGAACTGGAATCTGCCGAGGGGGAAAGACCTTCTGCACCGGGAGCAGTGGATGCAGATGAATCTTCAGAGCCTGTTTCGTTCATTCCTGAACCTGTGGCTGAGACAGAAGACAAGCCAGAGCTCAAAGTAGCGTTTGGCAGCAAGAGGGAGTCTTCACCAAGACAGGAAGAAGGGGTGGGGATCTCGTCACTGTTGTCCTCGGGTAGGTCGGTGCGGGATACAGAAACGGATCGGGAGGACGAGTCGGTCGCTGGCTCCGTACAGGAAGAAGCCTACCAGGCAGATGATGTTCAGTGGAAGAACCTGTTTTTGGGCACGATTGTGGATCAGACACCATTCCGCAAAGTTAAACTGTGCATCGTCCAGCGGGAAGAGACCTTGGATAGCATTGCTGACCGCTATCAATTGAGTACCCGGGAGCTCCAGTTGTACAATCGTTTAACTGAACAAGTCGTTGAAGAAGGGCAGATTCTATACATCCCCTGACCTCTGACTTGTAAAATAACGTCCATATCAACCTGCAATCCAATAAGGATTGCGGGTTTTTGCTGCTTTTTGGCTTACGATGCAGGGCTGCCGCCCGTTTCCGCTGTTGTCAGGTTGACTATCGGGCACGGTCAGGGTATGATGTGTTTAGGTTTTTTAAAGAACAACGTCGAATGGGAGTAGTAGACAGCAAGGCCTTTCAGAGAGCGGGATTGCAGCGCTGAGAAATTCCGCAGGAACCTACTGATCGAAGTCGCCCGGGAGTTGCCTGTTTGAATATGAGGAACGATGAAACATGTCATTGTGATTTGTTTGTTCCTGAAGTAGGATGGGCCGGTAGCAGCCGTTATCTGCTTGAAGTGTCACGATAGCCTCAGAAAGGCATGCTGTTTCTTTCTGGCTGCGTGAAACAAAGGTGGTACCGCGAAAGCTAACCTTTCGTCCTTTGATGGATGAAAGGTTTTTTTGTTTTTTGGCGATGATGATTAAGTAACGGAGGAATGACACATGTCTGAAGAAAAAAAATCAGCGGCAACAGAAATGCCGACTACGTATGATCCGAAAGCTGCGGAGCAGAAATGGTATTCTATCTGGACAGAACGTGGATATTTCAAGGCTGGTCAGCGCAAGGATGCTGAACCGTTTACCATTGTAATTCCACCCCCGAATGTAACCGGTATGCTTCATATCGGGCATGCACTGGATTTTACACTCCAGGATATTCTGATCCGAACCAAACGGATGCAAGGATATGACGCTTTGTGGCTCCCAGGTTCCGACCATGCAGGTATTGCGACTCAAACCAAAGTAGAGCAAAAGCTGCGTGAAGAAGGTTTGACCCGCTATGATCTTGGACGCGAGAAGTTCCTGGATAAAGTCTGGGATTGGAAAGACCAATACGCGACAACGATCCGTCAGCAGTGGGGTAAAATGGGACTCTCCCTGGATTATTCACGTGAACGCTTCACGCTCGATGAAGGGCTTTCCCAAGCGGTGCGCAAAGTGTTTGTTCAACTATATGAAAAAGGCCTGATTTACAGAGGCAAACGCATTATTAACTGGGATCCGGTGAACCGTACTGCATTGTCTGACATTGAGGTTGAGTACAAAGAGGTTCAGGGACACCTGTATCATCTGAAATACCCACTTAAGGACGGAAGCGGTTATGTTACGGTAGCAACGACTCGTCCGGAGACGATGCTCGGTGATACTGCAGTTGCGGTTCATCCAAAAGATGAACGTTATACAGACATGATTGGCAAAACGCTGATCCTGCCAATCATTGGCCGGGAGATTCCGGTTATTGCAGATGATTATGTAGATAAGGAATTCGGAAGCGGTGCTGTAAAAATTACGCCTGCACATGATCCGAATGACTTTGAAGTGGGTCTTCGCCACAATCTGCCTCAGATCATAGTAATGGATGAGACAGGTACCATGAATGCGGAAGCAGGCAAATATCAGGGTATGGATCGCAGTGACTGCCGCAAACAGATCGTTGCAGATTTGCAGGAACTGGGTGTTTTGATCAACATTGAGGATCACACACACCAGGTTGGACACAGCGAACGGACGGGAGCTGTGGTTGAGCCTTATTTGTCCACACAATGGTTTGTTGAGATGAAGCCTCTCGCCGAAAGAGCCATTCAAAAACAGCAAAACGGGGAAGGCGTAAACTTCGTTCCGGATCGTTTTGAGAAAACGTATTTGAACTGGATCGAAAATGTTCGTGACTGGTGTATCTCACGTCAGTTGTGGTGGGGACATCGTATTCCTGCCTGGTACGACGATGAGACTGGTGAAATTATTGTATCGGCTGAAGATCCAACAACACTGCCAGAGTACGCGGGTCGTAAGCTGAGACAGGATGAAGATGTTCTGGATACGTGGTTCAGTTCGGCATTGTGGCCTTTCTCCACGCTCGGCTGGCCTGAAGATACTGAAGATCTGAAACGTTACTATCCGACAAGTGTACTTGTAACCGGATATGACATCATTTATTTCTGGGTTGCACGGATGATCTTCACAGCTCTGGAGTTCACGGACGAAATTCCATTCAAAGATGTTCTGATGCATGGTCTGGTTCGTGATGCGGATGGCCGCAAAATGTCCAAATCACTCGGTAACGGTGTGGATCCGCTGGATGTTATTGAGAAATACGGTGCAGACGCGATGCGTTATATGATCTCCACCAGCAGCACGCCTGGCCAGGATCTTCGTTTCCGCTGGGAACGGGTAGAACAGGCACGTAACTTTGCTAACAAAATCTGGAATGCATCACGTTTCGCACTGATGAATCTGGAAGGCTTTACTTACGAAGATCGCGACATCAGCGGAGAGCTTGGAACAGCCGATTATTGGATTCTTCACCGTCTGAACGAAACTTCCCGCGATATTACGCGTCTAATCGAAGCATACGAATTTGGTGAAACAGGACGATTGCTGTACAACTTTATCTGGGATGACCTCTGCGACTGGTATATTGAATTTTCCAAGTTGTCCTTCTACGGTGAAGATCCGATTGCCAAGAAAAAAACACAATCGGTACTCGCTTATGTCCTGGACCACACCATGCGCCTGATTCACCCGTTTATGCCTTACATCTCGGAAGAGATCTGGCAGCATCTGCCTCATGAAGGCGAGACGATTACACTTGCATCTTGGCCAGTGTATGATCCTGCGCTGGAGAATCCGGAAGCCGTTGCCGAGATGAACCTGCTCATGGATACCATTCGTGCCGTACGTAACATTCGTGCAGAAGTAAACGTGCCGATGAGCAAGAAGATTGAATTGATGGTAAAAGCGAACAGCGCCGAGACATTCAGCATTATCGAACGCAACAGCCATTACATTCAACGATTCTGCAATACATCCGAGTTCGACAGCGGACTTGATCTGAGTTCACCGGATAAGGCCATGAGTGCTGTAATTACGGGAGCTGAACTTTACTTGCCGCTGGCTGGACTGATTGATATTGAGCAGGAAGTGGCTCGCCTGGAGAAAGAGTTGCAGAACCTTGAAGGCGAAGTACTCCGTGTAGAGAAAAAGCTTGCGAATGAAGGCTTCGTAGCCAAGGCACCAGCCAAGGTTATTGAGGAAGAACGCGCCAAACAAGCGGATTATTCGGATAAACGGGATAAAGTCATCGCCCGGATCAAGGAACTGAAAGGTTAATGTTTCTGGGTCGGATGGAGAGCAAGCATGCCATCCGGCCGCTTTTTTCAATCAAACTCGGGACCGAAGGTGAAACATATGACGGAACTTAATGGCACGGGCGTAGATGCCCCTCTGCATACCTATGACGAGGCTGTGGACTGGATCAATGGCCTTATTCCTTTTGGCATCAGACCCGGATTGGAAAGAATCACGGAGCTCATGTCATTGCTCGGTAATCCTCATCAGCGTCTCAAATTTATTCATGTCGCGGGAACGAACGGAAAAGGTTCGACTTGCGCTTTTTTGACGTCGGTGCTGCTTCAGGCGGGGTACGATGTAGGAACGTTTACGTCTCCGTATATCACGAAATTCACGAATCGTTTTCAATACAACGGGGAGGATATTCCGGAAGAGACACTGCTGAAGTTAGCGAATCGACTCCATCCGCTGGTCACAGATATGGCGTCTACTGTTCTTGGATCACCTACGATGTTCGAAGTGTCTACAGCCCTGGCACTCTTGTACTATGCAGAAGAGTGTTATCCGGATGTAGTAGTATGGGAGACTGGACTGGGGGGAAGGATGGACGTAACGAATATCGTTACACCCGTGGTTTCGGTCATTACGAATATTGGTATGGATCATACGGATGTCCTGGGTGATACCATTGAAGCGATCGCGGGAGAAAAAGCAGGCATTATTAAACCAGGCGTACCTGTTGTTACCTGTGTTACGCAGCCAGAGGCTGTTAAGGTGATTCGGGAAAAGGCCCAGCAAGTCCGATCAACTGTGTATTTGTCTGGAGAACAATTTTCTTACCATAGACTCCATAGTGATGAGAATGGTCAATCCTTTCATTTTGCAGGACCGTTCCGCGAGCTCGATGCTCGCATTCGAATGCAGGGCATCTATCAGATGGATAATGCTGCGGGTGCTCTTATGGTGCTTGAATTGCTCAGACAGTACATGGCATTCATTCTGGATGACAGAGATATTGCCCTTGGATTGGAGAATGCCTTTTGGGCTGGCCGATTCGAGAAGGTCGTTCACGAACCCCGAATTGTACTGGATGGTGCGCATAATCCGGAAGGGGCAGAGTCACTGGCCAAGAGCATTGTCGACGTATATCCTCACAACAAGTTAAATTTGATGATGGGCATGCTGGCGAATAAGCATCACGAAGCGTATTTGCAGCATATACTGCCACTAGTGGATACGCTGATCCTGACCGAGCCAGATTTCCGACGCAAAATGGATGCAGCCGAGTTGCTGCAGATCGTCGAGCGGTTACGTCCCGCCATTGCGAAAGAGAATCTGGAAATCATCGTCGAGCCCGATTGGGCGAAGGCACTTGATCTATTGAAGTCACGGACGGAAGCGGAAGATCTGGGGGTGGTGTCCGGCACACTGTATCTCATTGCAGATGTGAGGGCAGCCCTTTTGCATCAAACCGATTCTGAAAAAGGTTGGTGAAAGTTTTGTTAAATACATCAGAACACGTTCATTTTATAGGGATTGGCGGATATGGCATGAGTGCCATCGCACGAGTTATGCTGGAGATGGGATACACCGTTACCGGATCGGATGTCGCTTCACAGGAGTTGACTGAGAAGCTGGCAGCCAAGGGAGCGAAAATATATATCGGACATACGGCTGAACACGTAAATGGAGCAGATCTCGTGGTCTACTCTACAGCAGCTCCGGCGGATAATGTGGAGCGAGTCGCAGCCGAGCAGCTTAATATTCCGATTCTTCACCGTGCACAGATGCTGGCGCGCCTGCTCAATGAGCGCAAAGGTGTTGCGGTTGCAGGTGCCCATGGCAAAACGACGACTTCCTCAATGATTGCACTTGTCATGGACAAATGCGATACTGACCCGACGTATATCATTGGCGGAGAAATCATGAATTTGGGAACCAATGCCAAGGCGGGCCAGGGCGACTGGGTCGTGGCTGAAGCAGATGAGAGTGATGGATCGTTTTTGCAGTATCATCCATGGCTAGGTATTGTGACCAATATCGAAGCCGATCATTTGGAGAATTACAACAGCGACTTCGAGGAGCTCAAAAAAGCGTATGTACAGTTCTTGAGTCAAATTCGTCCGGAAGGAACAGCCATTGTCTGTGCGGACGATGAGAACGTTCAAAGCATTTTACCTGAGCTGAAATCCCGAATCACGACATACGGCATTGATCAGAAGGCCGATTATATGGCATCGGATATCGTACTGGGGGACCGCAGGATCTCCTTCACCATGAGCCATCAGGGTAACGCACTGGGTACGGTAGAGCTCTCTGTTCCAGGCAAACATAATGTCTACAACGCCATGGCTACGGTCATTACCTGTCTGGAAGCAGGCATTCCGTTTGAGAAGATCACGGCAGCCATTATTCAGTTCCATGGTGCCAAACGCAGATTCCAGGTGCTGGGTGAAGCACGGGATATTCTGGTCATCGATGACTATGCTCATCATCCGACTGAAATTGAGGCAACCATCAGTGCAGCGAAAGCGACAGGGAAACGTATCATCGCGGTGTTCCAACCGCAGAGATATACGCGTACCTTCTTCCTGCTGGATGCATTTAGTCGTGCTTTCGCGGAAGCAGATGAGGTACTTATTACCGACATCTATTCTCCAGCGGGAGAAAAACAGATTGAAGGTGTTCACTCCGCTAAGCTGGTTGAACTGATTGTTCAGAACAGTAATGCTGCTGCTCGTTATTTGCCTACCAAGGAAGAAGTGGTAGCAGATTTGCAGAATCGTCTGCAGCCAGGAGATCTTGTCCTCACAATGGGAGCAGGGGATATCTGGAAGGTTGGCGACACACTGGCCAAAGGACTGAAATAGTCCACTTTATGACCCGCTTGTCTTCGAAAAGAAGCAGGCGGGTTTTTGAATTTCTAGGAATCTTTCATTGTCTCTGGGCATATAGCTGATATAAATGGGACAAAGGAGAGGGTACGGGGTGAGCAATGCTAGAATGACGTTTCGTTTCGGGGAGAACGAGTCGGACAAGCCGAATCATAAGGATGAGAAGGTGATTGGAACCTTTCCATCCTTATCTGATGAGATATCACACAGTGCTCCGCGGATCGATGTCGCGCCTTCATGGACACCGGAGGATATCCCTGGAGATTGGGGAGAGACCACCCTGACCGGGACAAGTATACTGGAGCAGGATCAGAGAAAGGACCGGAATCTGGATCCTGTACAGTCGCAGTATGTTTATTCGGATCATACAGTGTATCCTGACGAAAATGAGAAAGAGCTTCCTGAAGACAGCAATTATGTGGGTCATGACTGGATGGCGGATCGCGATCATTACTCCTACAAGCGAAATCGCCCTCCGAGGGGCTGGAAGATGATTGGTTCGGTTACGGGAGCACTGGTCACCGGTGCCCTTTTCGGTATGGTTATTCTCTCTTTTTTTAATCGGGAAGGAACAGGTCCGGACGTACTTCCCCAAACCAATCAACCAGTATCGAGTGTGACGGGAGTACAGAGTGCTTCCGGGACGGACCAACAAGCACAGTCAGCACTTAGCGGAGGCAGTTACTATGCACTTCAGTACGGTGTTTTTAGTTCGCCTGAACGTGCTGAACAAGCCAAGCTTGAACTCTCCCAGTCTGGAATCGCTGCAGGAACGGATCCGGACGATGGGAATCGGGTGTATGCGGGCATCTCTTCCGACCGTGAGGAAGCCAAACTGCTGAGCTCCCGTCTTAAGGCGGAGGGCGTGGAATTGTACGTCAAAGAGATCGCATATCCTGCAGTGGACTCTGCAGCTCTCGGTATGAATGAGGAAGATGTTCAGCTCTTCTTCAGCAGCAGCAATGCATTGGTGGAACAACTATCCACATTGTCCATCGGGCAGCTTGGTCAGGCAAATCCAGAGCCTGTTGCCCCGGAAACGATGACTGCATTACAGAATCAGCACGAGGCCTGGATAACAGGTGTGGGTAAACTCTCAGCAGGTCTCGGACAAGAAGCAGCGCCGATCGTTTCAGCCATGGAAAAATCGATGAACAGTGCAATTACGGCAGTTGCCGAGTATAACAAAAATCCCTCCGATGTACACATGTGGGCGGTACAAGCGGATCTGATGGATTATGTTCTGCAGCAGAAAAAATGGCTTGAAGGGATAAAGCAATAAGTTTTCCTTCCCCTAACACAGCCCCGAAATCCCTGTCCGGCAAGGAACTGGAAATAGTTCCCCTTGCCGGATTTGTGTTTGTATTGACGTACAAAACCCCGTATAATAATGTGGGTGTCAAAAAATGGCGAGGGAAGATAACCGATGAAAAAAAACTTCGGCATGTTAATACTGTTTCTTCTGCTCGGCTGGATGGCCGGAGCGTGGATCGCCAAGGCACTGCAGCCAGTCAAGGCTGTAGCCATTCTAACCAAAGCCACGACCATACGTTGGTCACCGCAGGCTGATCTGGATATTATCAGTTATGACATTTCATTTCAATTTCAAATGAGCCTCCTCAGTTTGATTGGTATTATTGCGGCTGTATGGCTGTATCGCAGACTGTAGGAGAATGACGATTTTTGACGACGAAACTAAGCGAATGACATCTACTATGGTGATACGACAGATGTCGCCGTAGCATAAGGAGCCGTTTATTTTGAATAAATTACAATCGCGCCCTATTATTCTGGCCTCCACTTCGCCGCGGCGCAAGGATCTGATCGCTTCACTTCAACTAGCTTTCAAAGTAATACCGAGTCACGCAGATGAAGACACGCCGCCGGAATGGACTCCTGAACAGACGGTTCAGGAGCTTGCCATGCGCAAAGCAATGGCTGTCTATCGTGGGCTTGAAGGTCAGGAACAGGACGCTATTATTGTTGGCAGTGACACTGTCGTTGTGCTGGATGGAGACATTCTGGGCAAACCTGTGGATCAACAGGATGCTGAACGTATGCTCGCCAGACTTCAGGGACGTACACATCGTGTATTCACTGGTGTTGCATGTATTGATGCTGGAAATGGACAGTCTGTTGTGCACTATCGGCAGACAGAGGTAACGATGAAGGAACTGTCCGAGGCAACGATCGGGGCATATGTTCAGACAGGCGAGCCTATGGACAAAGCAGGGTCGTATGCAATTCAAGGAATTGGCGCTTCACTGGTAGACCGCATTGAAGGATGTTACTTTAATGTCGTGGGCTTACCTCTTTCCCTGCTCAGCGACATGTTGGATGGATTCGGAGTTCATGTGCTGCCGCGCGCCTGATTGTGGGAAATGATTGATGTGAAAAGAGGGAATATATGGAGTCGCCTCAGTACATGATGCGCGACATCCCCCATGAAGAACGCCCGAGAGAACGCATGATGGAATATGGGGCGGGCGCCTTAAGCCATGCAGAACTGCTGGCTATTTTACTTCGGACAGGTACGAGGCAGGAATCGGCAGTGCACATGGCACAGCGCATTCTCACTGAAGCAGGTGGCATTCGTTCACTAATGGATATGAGTCTGAACGAGTTGACTGCCATGAAAGGAATTGGTATGGCCAAGGCTGTTCAGCTCAAGGCTGGTATTGAACTTGGTCACCGGATTGCGCAGAGCAGACGGGTACAGTCTCCTTCAATCCGTACACCTCGTGACGCAGCTGATATTTTACTCGAGCAGCTGCGTTACTTACAGAAGGAACACTTTGTGTGTCTTTTCCTGAATAGCAAAAATCATATTATTGCCCAGGAAACACTCTCCATGGGTAGCCTTAATGCTTCAATTGTACATCCACGTGAAGTGTTCCGTGCTGCCATCAAATGCAGCAGTGCCTCGATCGTATGCGCACACAATCATCCTAGCGGTGATCCTACGCCTAGTCCTGAGGATATTCAAATAACCAAGAGACTGATCGAAGCAGGTTCAATCGTGGGCATAGATGTGCTGGACCACATCATTATCGGCGATGGAACATACGTAAGTTTGAAGGAGAAGGGCTTAGTATAATATAATGGTTGGCGTTGATGTTTTCCTATGAATATTGACGGCGTTGTCCGTAGAAGATAGGTTCACTTTGCAGATGCAATACATTTCAATGAATGATGAACCCTGCTGGATGGCAGAGGGAATGAAAATGAAACGCTCTGATCGTTAATAGGGCGGCAATATGAGGCAGAAAAGGAGATTACGTCATGTTTGGTGGTTTTACGAAAGATTTGGGTATTGATTTGGGGACAGCGAATACGCTGGTTTATGTACGTGGAAAAGGTATTGTAGTGCGGGAGCCTTCGGTGGTTGCTCTGCGGACAGATACCAAGAGCATTGAGGCTGTTGGGGAATCTGCCAAAAAAATGATCGGACGTACTCCTGGTAACATTCGTGCGATTCGTCCGATGAAGGACGGCGTTATTGCTGATTTTGATACGACGGCAACGATGATCAAATACTTTATTCGCCAAGCGCAAAAACAGCGCTCGATGTTCCAACGTCACCCGAACGTTATGGTATGCGTACCATCCGGAATTACAGCGGTAGAACAACGTGCGGTTGAAGATGCAACAAAACAGGCCGGTGCGCGTGAAGCATACACGATTGAAGAGCCATTTGCAGCAGCTATTGGTGCAGATCTTCCGGTATGGGAGCCAACAGGCAGCATGGTTGTGGACATCGGTGGAGGAACGACTGAAGTGGCGGTCATTTCCCTCGGCGGAATCGTAACAAGCCGCTCCGTTCGTGTAGCTGGTGATGAGATGGACGAATCGATCATTCAGTATATTAAACGTCAGTACAATCTGATGATTGGTGAACGTACATCTGAACAATTGAAAATGGAAATCGGTTCAGCTATGCCATTGGAACAAGTGGAAACGATGGAAATTCGTGGACGCGATCTCGTAACAGGTCTGCCTAAGACCATCACGATTACATCGGATGAAATCAGCGAAGCTCTGGCAGATACGGTAAATGCTATTGTAGAAGCTGTGAAAGTAACTTTGGAAAAATGTCCTCCTGAGCTTGCGGCAGATATTATGGACCGCGGTATCGTGTTGACTGGCGGCGGCGCGTTGCTCCGCAATCTGGACAAGCTGCTGGCTGGTGAGACAGGTATGCCGGTCATCGTAGCAGAAAATCCACTCGATTGTGTAGCAATCGGAACAGGTAAAGCTCTGGAGAACATCCATTTGTTCAAAAGCAGAAGCAGTTCGGCAGTTCGTTCCAAACGTTAATCCGGCACTGATCGCTTAATGTCACGTTTGAGTTAAGCGTCAGTCGCCAACGAAGAGGACCCGACTTCGGTCGGGAGAGCTATTACCCGCATACCCGGGGAGATCAGCGAATATTCTCGAAGGGACTATCAGTCTGCACGTCTCCCCGCCGGGCATAGCTCGGAAGAGAATATGGATGTTAGAGGGTGTTCGAACTGTTTAAGCTGCTGGGCAACAAAAGACTTTTTGTTTTGCTGGTGGGCCTTGTTACATTTATCGCGTTAATGGGCTTTACGCTCGGTCCGCGAACCGCTCTATCCTGGCCGGAAAAATTCCTGAAGGATTCAGTCGGATTTGTACAATACGTATTTTACAAGCCCGCTTCTGCTGTAGCGGGCTTTTTCAAAGATGTAGCGAACATGCGTGCGGTTTATCAAGAGAATGAAGAGTTGCGAATCGCGATGGGGCACTATACCCGGGATCGATTGAAGTATAACGAGATGGAGAAAACCAACGATCGTTATAAGGATTTGCTAAAATTTACGGCTGAACAGAGAAATCGGTATAACTACGAATATCGTATTGCTCAGGTCATCAGTGCCAATTCCGATCCTAATAGCAGAACAATCAATATTGATATCGGGGAGAATGCGGATATTAAGCCAGGCATGGCTGTCACTTCCCAGGATGGTCTGGTTGGGGTGATCAGTCACGTTAGTGCCTATACCTCCACGGTGAATTTGCTAACCTCGATGGATGCCAACGATCCCAATTCCAATGCCATAGCAGCAACGGCGGTGGGCAAGGAAGATACCGTTTTTGGCATGATCGAGAGTTTTGATCCCAAGACAGGCATGTTTAAGATGACCAAAATTTCGGAAGAGTCTGATATCAAAAAAGGCGACGAAATTATCTCATCGGGTATTATCAATAATTTTCCGAAGTACATGCGAATCGGGGAAGTCAAGAAAATTGAAGTTGGCGAATACGGACTCACGCGTACAGCAACGATAGAACCCTACGCGAGCTTCCTGGATTGGAAAGAGCTGATGGTGGTTATTCCTCCCGAGGTGAAGGAGTAATGGTGACACGCAAGCAAGTCTTGTTCCTGTTGCTGTTCGTTTTGTTCATCGCGGAAGGAACGATTTTGCCACTGCTTATTCCTTCCGGATGGCAGCTGCGCATTTCGGCCAATTTGGTCTATATCGTCATTCTGTTTATCGCTGTATATCATCATCGCCACACTGCTCTGGTGCTCGGCATCTTTTTTGGACTGCTTCATGACGTTGTATTTTATGGAGAGATGATCGGACCTTATGGATTTGCAATGGGGTTATCTGCTTATATGATGGGACTTATATTTCAGGCACCGCGTGCACCTCTACCAGTTATGGTTACTGTCGTCATTTTGGGAAGTCTGCTTAACGACACCATGTTGTTCTTTTTATATAAGCTCTTCCGCCTCAATCACGTGACCTTTGACTGGGCTTTGCTTGAATATATGATTCCCAATCTGTTCATTCATTTTGTGTTTGCTCTGATCATTTATACTCCGCTGCGGAAGCAGCTGGAGCGTATCGGCAAAAGAAAGAGCAAGGTGCAGGAGGCATCCTGATACATTTTATAGAGTGAAAAGCAGGAACTTCGAGGCCCGGGCACGAAATGTAATGAGATGGGAGGGACAGGCTTATGACGGTAAAATCGAATCACGTAACGATTAAAGGCATCCGAGACGGCTTGGTTTTCCTGTTGGACGATCAATGTGAATTCGAGGAATTGCTCTATGAGCTCCGCTATAAGCTGGAACACAGCCATCAAAATATTTTGACCGGACCGATTGTTCATGTGGATATCAAACTGGGCAGCCGCGAAGTGACAGAGGACCAAAAAGAAGCGATATTAGACATATTGAAGCAAAAAGGTAATCTGCTCATTCGCTCCATCGATTCACCAGCCCTTAAACCAGAGGTTAAAGGGCCACCGCCAATTGTTACGATGTGTGGCATGGTGCGTTCAGGTCAAGTGCTTCATCACGAAGGGAATCTCCTGTTTCTTGGGGATATCAATCCGGGGGGCACGGTGACGTGTACCGGAGATATATATGTTTTGGGTTCACTCAGAGGCATGGCTCACGCTGGGATCGGCGGGGACGACGAGTCAATCATTGCCGCATCGGTATTTGCACCGACGCAGCTTCGAATCGCTGATATCATCAGCCGTCCCCCTGACGAATGGGAGAGCCGGGATACCGGGATGGAATTTGCTTATTTACAGGACAATCAGATGCAGATCGACAAGATGAGCAATATCGTTCGGTTGCGCCGAGATTTTAATGTGTTTAAAGGAGTGTAGCTCATGGGAGAGGCGATCGTGATCACTTCGGGTAAAGGCGGCGTTGGTAAAACAACCACCTCAGCAAACATCGGAACAGCGCTGGCGCTGCTCGGAAAAAAAGTTTGTCTGGTAGATACCGATATCGGCCTTCGCAATCTGGATGTCGTGATGGGACTCGAGAACCGGATCATTTATGATCTGTGTGACGTGGCAGACGGGCGTTGCCGTCTGAATCAGGCGTTGGTGAAAGACAAACGCTTCGAAGAATTGTATATGCTGCCTGCAGCGCAAACAAGAGATAAAAACTCTGTATCACCGGAACAGGTTAAGGACATCATTTTGGAATTGAAAAAAGATTTTGAATATGTCATTATCGATTGTCCTGCCGGGATTGAACAGGGATTCAAAAATGCGGTCGCTGGAGCAGATCAGGCCATCGTGGTGACTACACCTGAGAATGCGGCTGTACGTGATGCGGATCGGGTCATCGGCCTACTTGAAAGCTCGCATATTCAATCACCGAAGCTGGTTGTAAACCGTATTCGGAACAACATGGTCAAATCGGGCGATATGCTTGATATTGATGGTATTTTGCAAGTCCTCAACATTGATCTGATTGGCATTGTGCCAGATGATGAACTTGTCATCAAAGCGGCTAACTCTGGAGAACCTACAGTCATGAATCCAGACTCGCTTGCAGCGATTGCCTATCGGAACATTGCTCGTCGCATTCTGGGAGATACGGTTCCACTGATGCAGTTAGAGCAGAAAAAGGGCGCATTCTCACGCTTTAAAAAGTTTTTTGGTATGGGTTAAATGGGTTAATACAATCGTCCTTATAGATATAAATACTTACCGCCGCGGCTTTTGCAGCCCGGCTTTTTTAATGTTTTCAGCACAGAAATCCCTATCTTTTTTCTCCAGATTAAACTCCACTCGGCAGGTTGATCTTACCTGGGTGGAGTTATTTTGCTTTGACCCGGAAGCTTGTTCATATTATGAAAGAGCTCTTCATAGGATGTATTAAACAAGCCTCGGCGGGAGGATATTCCATGAATACGAAACTTCGAATCAAGCAAAGAAGAGAAGAACGGATACGGCGGTTGCTGGATGGTGCTGCGATGGAGATTATGCAGGAAGCGAATTCGGGGCCGAGCAAGAAGATTGCCGAGAGCCCAAGACCTACTTCTTCTTTTGATATACAGGATCAGACAAGACATGTTGGATCACTACTGACAGAACAGGAAAGGGATCCCGAATGGCTGTGGAAAAAAGAGAACGGACATTACGGTTCAGGTGGCCATACACGTTTTAACTTGGTGAAATCGTTGGTGCGTAGAACAGTAGTCAGTGCATTGGTTTTTGGAGCCGTATGGGGACTGTTTCAACTCAATGCGTCATGGGCATCTTCACCCAAAACGGTTATTGCAGATGCGCTGCATCGGGACATGGACTTTGCCTCGGCAGCGCTCTGGTATGAACGGCACTTTGGCGGGACACCGTCTTTCCTGCCTGTGCTGGGCCATACCACAGATGCAGTTAATGGTTCGGGGGTCAGATCATTGCTGGGTAAACCGCTCTCTGGGACAATCGTCCAACCCTTTGCACTGAGCATGAAGGGCATAGAGATCGTCCCGGAAGCAGAAGGAACTGGATTTGTACAGGTCGTCAGTTCGGATGCAGGACGAGTTCTGCAAGTTCTTGGCGATGCAGAGAATGGGATAACTGTAGTCATCCAGCATACAGGCAACTTGACTGCGATATATGGACGATTGAACGAGAGTGAAGTCGAAGTAAATGACTGGGTGGAGGCCGGAAATGTCGTTGGCAGCCTCAAGTCCACAGGCGGAGAACAACCTGCCACGCTATATTTCGCTGTAAAAGAGGGCGAAGAGTATGTAGATCCTGCGGAAGTGGTTGCCCTTGATTAGGTTGTGGGGTGTACGCATTTCGCTTCATCCGTTTTTTGTCATTATTATGCTGGCCTCCTTGGCTACAGGACATTTTATAGAACTCATCACACTGTTTGCAATCGTATTTATTCATGAATGTGGACATGCTGCGGCGGCAGCCCTTCTGGGCTGCCGTGTCCTGTCAATTCAGATGCTTCCTTTTGGCGGTGTGGCTGTTATTGAAGACGGGGGCCGGCTTACGGCTGGGCGGGAAATCATCATTGCGCTGGCCGGTCCTCTGCAAAACATTGTGATGGTCGGGATCACCATGCTGCTGCAGTACGCCAACCTGGGAGATCCAGTATTCTTGGCGTACATTATCCAAGGGAATCTGCTGATTGCCCTGTTTAATCTGCTGCCCGTACTTCCGCTGGATGGCGGTAAAATAGTACAGGCACTCGTCAGTTTAATTGCTCCCTACTATACAACATTAATGTGGACTTATCGGATTAGCATCTTATGCAGTACAGGGGTTATTCTGTTTGCCATCAGCAAATGGATCACTGGAGACTACGGGCTCCCGCTGAATATCTTGCTCATTGGTCTCTTTCTGTTCTATTCCAACGTGACCGATTATCGAAACGTACCTTATCGCTTTATCCGCTTTTTGATGAATCGGGAAGGCGCTTTTGCCTATCATGCGTCTACAGGCAGTTTGGCACAGCCGATAATCTCATTTCCGGCGAAACCTTTGGACACTATTCTGCGTCTATTAAAGAGAGAGAAATATCATATGGTATATGTGATGAACAGACAGGGACGAATTATGGCCGTTTTGCCTGAACAGCGAATTATCGGTTCCTATTTCAAGCAGAACACAGATAAACTGTAATAAGGTTGGTGAACTCGTCCAGATTTGGGGTAATACATATACATTGAGAATTGCAAAGACACAGAATGGATGTGGATGAATTGAATTGTCTTCTAGAGGTCAAGCCATGAAACAAATGATCGTACATAATGAACACAACCTCATGCAAATGGCGCTTCTGGAAGAAGGCAAAGCTGTGGAATTTACAGCAGAACGTACACGCGAACGCGGACTGCTTGGTTCGTTTTTCAAAGGACGAGTCGTCAACGTGCTACCGGGTATGCAGGCTGCTTTTGTGGATATAGGTCAGAAAAAAAATGCCTTTCTATATGTGGATGATGTCCTGCACCCTCATTTGGAGAAACAACCCAAGGTGAAACCTTCAATCTCCGAATTGCTTCGTCCAGGTCAGGATGTCATCGTTCAGGTTCTGAAAGAGCCGGTAGGAAGCAAAGGAGCCCGGGTGACGACACATTACTCACTACCGGGCCGATGGCTTGTCTACATGCCGATAGCGGACTACATAGCCGTCTCGAAGAAGATTGCCCGCGAAGGGGATCGCTCCCGTCTTAAGGCATTGGGAGATCAGCTCAGACGTGGGGAGGAAGGGCTGATCATTCGAACCGTATCCGCAGAAGAGCAGCGGGAGGCCATAGAGGCTGACTTGGAATCGTTGCGTGAGCAGTGGCGTTTGATATGCGAAAAAGCAGACAGTTTGCCTTCACCGAGCCTGTTGCATCGGGATCACAGTATGGTTCAGCGAATTATTCGGGATGTGTATACTCCAGGCAGCGATGAGGTTATTACAGATAGTGAAGGACAAGCCCGGGAGGTGAGGGCTTTGCTGGAGGAGATCTGTCCGGGTCATCAGCCGAAGGTACAGGTTTACCGGGGCGCAGAGTCCATCTTTGCTGCGTATGGTGTTCAAGAGCAGCTCAATAAGGATTTTGCACGCAAAGTATGGCTCCCCGGCGGCGGTTACATCGTCATTGATCATACAGAGGCACTTACCGTGGTGGACGTTAATACAGGCAAATTCACCGGAGGCGGCGGGGATAGTCTGGAAGAAACCGTAACAGAAACCAACATGCAGGCAGCCGTCGAAATTGCACGTTTAATGCGTTTGCGGGACATTGGTGGCATGATCATTGTGGACTTTATCGATATGGAGGAAGCAACCAATCGGCAGGAAGTTGCTGCAGCGCTGGAGGCTGAACTCAAAAAAGATCGAACCAAGGCTTTTG
The DNA here is from genome assembly GCF_038005125.1 of Paenibacillus sp. FSL K6-2862. Classification (NCBI taxonomy): domain Bacteria; kingdom Bacillati; phylum Bacillota; class Bacilli; order Caryophanales; family Paenibacillaceae; genus Paenibacillus; species Paenibacillus sp. FSL K6-2862. The sequence goes on along the minus strand of NZ_JBBOSN010000001.1, from coordinate 5,286,129 downwards.
TCATGGGCTGGACCAAGCTTGGTCTGCTTGAACTTACACGTAAAAAAGTCCGGGAAGAAAGTACACTTCCTTATGTGGAGCCCTGTTCTTCTTGTCACGGGACAGGTAAAAGATATATTTCACCATTGCATTGATTTTTACTTGGGATGATGGTATAATCATCAGGTATGTGTTTAGCCTATTGGTCTTGCACATGCTGTAACCGCACTGGCCGGGTACAAGAACAGCTCCGCAAGGAGGCTGTCACCTGAGACCGGGCGAGTCTGAGACATGAGGAGGTGCAAGGCAAATGTACGCAATTATTGAAACAGGCGGCAAACAGTACAAAGTCCAAGAGGGCGATGTTCTGTTCATCGAGAAATTGACTGCGAACGATGGCGAAAGCGTAACGTTCGACCGTGTCCTGGCTGTATCTAACGATCAAGGTTTGACAGCAGGTACACCATTGGTTTCCGGAGCTACTGTAACGGCTAAAGTGGAGAAACATGGCAAAGGTCAAAAGGTTGTTGTATACAAATACAAACCGAAAAAGAACTACCATGTGAAGCAAGGTCACCGTCAACCGTACACTAAAGTAACTATCGAGAAAATCCAAGCGTAAGAGGGTGCGATAAGTGATTATCGTTCAAATCTTTCGTAACGATGACGAGAGCATCGATCGCTTTTCCATCAAAGGGCATGCTAATTATGCCAAGCGGGGAGAAGATATCGTATGTGCCGGGGTATCCGCTGTTACAGTGGGTACAGTGAATTCGATCGAAGCATTGACTGGTGTCGAGATGGATGCCCAAATGAAGAATGGCTTTTTAAGCGCTTCTTTGCCAGTGCTGGAGAGAGACGGAACTTGGTCCCAGGTGCAATTGCTGCTCGAATCTATGGTTCTTATGCTCACTGATATTGCAGAGTCATACGGGAAGTATATTAAGATAGAGCAACTCAAATAAGTAAAGAAGGAGGACAACCAATCATGTTGAAATTAAATCTTCAGTTATTCGCATCGAAAAAAGGTGTAGGTTCCACGAAGAACGGTCGTGACAGTAGAGCGCAACGCCTTGGCGTTAAGCGTGCTGACGGTCAAACAGTAACTGGTGGTAGCATTCTTGTTCGCCAACGCGGAACAAAAATCCACCCAGGTACGAACGTGGGTATCGGTAAAGATGACACTTTGTTTGCGAAAGTGGACGGCGTTGTGAAATTCGAACGTTGGGGACGCGATCGCAAAAAAGTAAGCATTTACCCTGTGGACGTTGCTCCAGTAGCAGCTGCAGTAAAAGCATAATATCGGCATTCCGCCTAAGGAGCCTTCGGCAATTTTGCCGGAGGCTCTTTGTATTTAGGGTTGGTATAGATGTTTTCGATAATGAACTGGCAGAAAAGACATGTTATACTTGGTTACGGTGGGGTTTAAAACCAACCGAGTTTTGTAGAACGGGGAGAAGCCATGAAATCTTGGAAAAGAGTGCCGTGGATTGCGGCATGTTCACTTCTGATTCCTTTGGTTTTCGTTATGCTGTATCCGGCAGCCATTTCGAGTGCTGTATGCGCATTGTGGTCCGTGGCCGTAATCTTTGTTTCAATGAATGTAATGAAGAGACAGGCGGAAGCGGAACGCAGAACCATCATACAATCTATGGAAAAGACAGCAATTGCATCACTAAATCATCATCGGCATGATTGGATGAATGATCTTCAGGTGTTATATGGATATCTTCGGCTGGGCAAACTTGATAAATCCGTGCAATGTGTGGAAAGAATAAAAGAACGGGTAACCGAGGAAAGTCGGATTTCCAAATTAGGCATTCCCTCACTCGTTTTTTATCTCCAGTCTTTCCGTGCCAGTGGCGCCGCTCTGGAATTGCATGTGGAAGTCGAGGAAGAATTGCAGCTTAGTGCTCTGATCTCTCCCGAGGATGGCGAGTCGCTTACGGGCGCAATTGCAGATGCAATCAGAGCCTATCAATACGGTGGCGGCCGGTCGTCTTGGGGAGAGGTTCGCAAACTGACCTTGAACTTCGGACAAGACCATGGAGATGTGGTTGTTCGGCTGGACGGGGATCAAACACCCGATCCGGAAACATTACGGCAGCTTAATGCCGTACTAAAAGGAAAAAAAGTCAGAACGGAGCAGCTTCCGTCTGAAGACACGTTTATACAATTTAGAATGCCGTGTGGAATATAGGAAGAAGGGGTAGCCATGTTTGTAGATAAAGCGAAGATTTATGTGAAAGCCGGAGACGGAGGGGACGGAATTATTTCGTTCCGTCGTGAGAAGTATGTACCAAACGGCGGACCTGCCGGGGGTGATGGAGGCAGAGGAGCTGACATCATTTTCCGTGTGGATGAAGGTTTGCGTACATTGATGGATTTCCGTTACCAGCGTCACTTCAAGGCCCCTCGTGGTGAGAAGGGACGCAATAAAAGTCAGCATGGTGCGAACGCTGAGAACATGATTGTGCGTATCCCACCTGGGACTGTGATTTTGGATGAAGACAGTGGAGAAGTATTGGCAGACCTGACGCGTCATGGTCAACAGGTTGTCGTTGCGCGTGGTGGCCGGGGCGGCCGGGGGAATATCCGGTTTGCCACACCCAATAACCCAGCTCCTGAACTTGCCGAAAATGGTGAAGAGGGCGAAGAACGCTATATTGTGCTAGAGCTTAAAGTTATGGCGGATGTGGGTTTGGTTGGTTTTCCGAGTGTCGGGAAATCTACCCTGTTGTCCGTTGTATCAGCGGCGAAGCCGAAGATCGGAGCCTATCACTTTACGACCATTACACCTAACCTGGGCGTAGTGGGTGTAGGTGAAGGACGCAGCTTCGTTATGGCCGACTTGCCAGGACTGATTGAAGGTGCTCATGAAGGCATCGGACTTGGACATGAGTTTTTGCGCCATGTCGAACGTACCCGCATCATTATTCACGTTGTGGATATGTCTGGCTCGGAAGGACGTGATCCGTTTGAGGACTGGGTCAAAATCAACGAAGAGCTGAAGTTGTACAATCCGGTACTCGCGGAGAGACCTCAGATTGTAGCAGCGAACAAAATGGATATGCCGGAATCGGAAGAGAATCTGGAGCAATTTATGCAAAAGGTTCGTGAAGTTCAGCCGGATATTGAAATCATGCCAATCTCTTCCCTGACTCGCAGAGGAATTCAGGAACTCCTGTATCGTGCGGCTGATCTGCTTGATCAGATTCCGGACGAAGTCGTGGTGGAAGAAGTAGCAGACATATCTGAACGCAAAGTGTACAGTCTGGATAAGAAAGAGGACGAAGGTTTCCGTATTGTGCGGGAGAATGAGATCTTTGTTGTTGAGAGTGCCAAGATTGATCGCATGATGAAACGGATGCAGCTGAACTCGCATGAGGCCATCCTTAAACTTGCGCGTACATTGCGTTATATGGGTGTGGATGAAGAGCTCCGTAAACGTGGTGCTGTAGAAGGCACGATTGTGCGTATTGGCGATTTCGAATTTGAATTCGTAGAAGGCAGCAGCTACTATTAAGTTTGGTATGTAAACTTTAATGTATGGCTGGCAAATATAAAGTACATGTAAACGCAGAGAAGTGGGAAATGACCCGCTGCTCTGCGTTTTTTTGTTTTTACCTAACATGAGGCAGGGAGAACCTTGTATACTTTGAGAAACCGTTTTGAAAAAAATAGACATGTAACGTATTGCCCTTTTAGTATAGATCCGATATAATGTCCACTATATGAAAACATGAGTCTTTGAGGAGAGGACGTTCTGTGAATGAACGCTATTACTTAGTACGGGAAGACATTTTGCCGGAAGCCGTGGTGAAGACGATGCAGGTTAAAGAGCTGCTTGCTTCGGGGGATGTCAAAACAGTGCATGAAGCGGTAGAGCAGGTCGGATTAAGCCGAAGTGCTTTTTACAAGTATAAGGATGGAATTCACCTCATCAACCAATTGGAACGGGAAAGAATCGTCACTATATCGATTGATCTGGAGCATCAGTCTGGTATATTGTCTCGCGTGTTGGGACATGTGGCTGGATATGGAGCCAACGTACTCACGATTAATCAGAGTATCCCGCTTCAAGGAAGAGCCAATGTCGTTATATCGGTAGAGACGTCACATCTTCACGGAGAAATCGGTGAAATGTTGGATCGGATGCAGGATATGCCGGGGGTTCGGCGCACACGGATTGTAGGTCAGGGCTAACTGGATTTTATCTCATAACGTCCGGATATATGAAAAAAACTGCTTCATTGTACATAAAGAGTGTACAGAGGTGGCAGACATAAAAGACATTAGGGGGTAGATCGTTAGTGAAACCGGTAAAAGTAGGATTATTGGGGCTCGGAACAGTAGGTACCGGGGTTGTTCGCATCGTGGAAGGGAACCAAGAGGATCTGAGCAGTCAGGTCGGCTCACCAATTGTTATCGAGAAGATTTCTGTAAAAAATACGGTTAAGGATCGCGTCATTGCAGTGGATCGAGCCAAACTGACAGAAGATCCGTGGGAAGTGATTCGCCACCCGGATATCGATGTGATCGTGGAGGTTATGGGTGGTATCGAACAGACGAAGGAGTACATTCTTGAAGCGCTGGAGCGGGGGAAACATATTGTCACGGCAAATAAGGACCTGATGGCTCTCCATGGCTCCGAGATATTGGCGAAGGCACAGGAGAAGAAATGTGATGTCTTCTATGAAGCCAGTGTGGCCGGTGGGATTCCCATTATCCGCACCCTGATTGAAGGTTTCTCCTCTGACCGGATTACCCGTATTATGGGTATTGTGAACGGAACAACGAACTTTATTTTGACCAAAATGAGCCAGGAAGGCGCTTCTTATGAAGAGGTTCTTGCAGAGGCACAGGCTCTGGGTTATGCAGAAGCCGATCCAACTTCGGATGTGGAGGGACTGGATGCCGCGCGCAAAATGGCAATACTGGGAACACTGGGTTTCCGCACCAATGTGGAGCTCCAAGATGTGGCGGTTAGTGGTATTTCGTCCGTAACCCGTGAGGACATTACGTATGCCAGAAGACTTGGGTATGAGATGAAACTGCTTGGAATTGCGGATTGCCGTGATGATGAGATCAATATCAGTGTTCAGCCTACCATGGTAAGACAGAGTCACCCGATTGCCTCCGTTAATGGCGTGTTTAATGCGGTGTATGTACATGGGGAAGCAGTAGGCGAAACGATGTTCTATGGTGCGGGTGCAGGTGAACTTCCGACAGCCACTTCCGTTGTTGCAGATCTGGTAGCTGTGATCAAAAATTTGAAGCTTGGCGTAAACGGACTTAAAGCCATCGTTCCTTACAAGCAGAAGCGTCTGCAAAGCGATGAACAGATTATGTCTAAGAACTTCATTTTGCTGCACGTGGACGACAAAGCGGGCGTTTTGGCGCAAATTACGCAGATTTTTGCCGAGTATGAAGTCAGCCTGGCTTCGGTTGTTCAACAGCCGAACGAGCATAACCCGGATGCCGAGATCATCATCGTTACTCACAATGCAAGCAAGGCAAGCATGGATAAAGTGTTGAAACACTTTGAATCTCTTAGCGTCATACGCCGCATCAAGAGTGTATATCGGGTTGAGGGGTAAGGTTATTTTTCTAATCCTGTACCGTTGCTTGGTTAAATTGAATGTACAATCTTTTAATACTATAAATTCAGGTCTTCATATTCGTAATACTTAATCATAAAGGAGCTTACTACAATGAGATATCAAGGATTGCTGCAAACGTACAAAGAGTACCTTCCGGTTAATGAAAATACACCTATGCTTACGCTTCAGGAAGGAAACACCCCACTCATTCACGCCGAAAATCTGTCCAAGGAACTTGGACTGAATCTATATTTTAAATACGAAGGCTTGAATCCAAGTGGTTCTTTCAAAGACCGCGGTATGGTAATGGCTGTTGCGAAAGCAATGGAAGAGGGCAGCCGTACCATCATGTGTGCCTCCACAGGTAATACTTCTGCAGCTGCTGCAGCATATGCAGCACGTGGTGGTCTGAACTGTATCGTATTGATTCCTAACAATAACATCGCACTGGGCAAGTTGGCACAGGCCATGATCTACGGGGCCAAAGTGATTGCGATTAACGGTAACTTCGACCGTGCACTGGAAATTGTACGTGAGATTACAGCGAAGCACCCTATCACACTGGTGAACTCTGTGAATCCTTATCGCATCGAAGGTCAAAAAACAGCTGCATTTGAAGTGGTTGATCAACTGGGTCAAGCACCTGACGTACTGGCAATTCCAGTCGGCAATGCAGGGAATATCTCTGCTTACTGGAAAGGCTTCAAAGAATACAAAGAGGCGGGAAAATCGGATTCCTTGCCGAGGATGGTTGGGTTCGAAGCAGAAGGCGCGATGGCAATCGTTAAGGGAGAGCCGATTCTTGAGCCTGAAACTGTGGCCACTGCGATCCGCATTGGTAACCCGGCTAGCTGGAAGACCGCTGTGAGTGCGGCTGAAGAGTCCGGTGGACAGATCAATTATGTAACGGACGAGGAAATTTTGACAGCATATCGTACAATTGCAGCACGGGAAGGGATCTTCGCTGAACCGGCATCGGCTGCTTCGGTTGCAGGAGTATATAAATTGAAGCAGGAAGGATACTTTAAAGGCGGAGAGACGGTTGTATGTGTCTTGACGGGTCATGGTTTGAAAGATCCGAACATCGCGATCAAAACGGTAGCAACAGAGCCGCTTGTAGTAGATGATTCGGAAGAAGCGGTTATGGCGGCTATTGCACAGCTGGAGCAGCAATCCGTATGAGTTTGCAGCAACGAGTTACAGTAAAAGTACCTGCAAGTACAGCCAATCTGGGTCCAGGGTTCGATACCCTGGGCATGGCATTGTCTTTGTATGCCTGGATTGAGATGAAGCCGTCCGAACAGACGGTGTTTCATCTGTATGGAGATCATCTGAATGGTTTGCCAACGGATAGATCCAATCTAATCTACGAAGTCGCACAGATGGTATTCAATGAAGCAGGCGTGTCTGTTCCTGAACTGGAGATTTCCATGTTTTCGGATATTCCTCTTACCCGCGGACTGGGAAGCAGCGCATCTGCCATTGTTGGTGCTTTGGCTGCCGCGAACGCATTAATTGGTTCTCCGCTATCGGACGATAAGCTAATGGATATGGCTACTTCGCTTGAAAAGCACCCGGATAATGTGGGGGCTTCTCTATATGGGGGTATTATTGCGGCTGCTTGGGATGGCATTCGTGTGGATCACATCCGTATTGAGCCGCATCAGGATTTACAGACGTTGGTCATTGTGCCAGACTTCGAACTATCGACTTCCAAAGCAAGAAATGTCGTTCCACAGCAATTTGACAAGTCGGATGTCGTGCATAATATCAGCAGGTCTTCCCTGCTGGTTGCAGCGCTGGCAAGCGGGCGACTGGATATGATACAAAGGGCGATGCTGGATCGTATTCACCAACCATACCGGGCATCTTTGGTACCCGGCATGACTGAAATATTGGAACATGCTGTAGAGCATGGTGCTTTGGGAGCTGCACTAAGTGGAGCCGGACCAACTGTTCTGACATTGGTGGATCGGCATGATCCCCGCAAAGCCGAGCTGGAACAGTATTTGATGGAGACCATGGGCAAGGAAGGCATTAATGCAACGCCGCTATGGCTGGATCCGGACCTGGACGGTGTAACCGTACTGCCTGATCAAGATGAACGTCCTTTTTTGGACAGAATTAAAGGGGAAGTTAAAGCATGAAACGAATTGCCGTATTACCTGAAGGCTCCGTCTCCCATGAGGCTGTAGAATTTCTGTTTAATGGGGAACCGCTCGAGCTGCTTCATTCCAAGCTGATTTCTGATGTGTTTCGCGCCACGGATAGTGGCAAGTCACAATATAGCGTCATTCCTATTGAAAATACAATTGAAGGCTCCGTTAGTTTGCATATGGACTGGCTGGTTAACGAAGTGGATATTCCAATGCAAGCGGAGTGGGTGTATCCCTCCATACAAAATGTGATTGGACATGGTTCCGAGTTCGCTGACGGGAACGGGGCATACGACTTCAGCAAAATCACCAAGATCATGTCCCATCCGGTAGCTATTCCGCAGTGCCAGAACTTTATCCGTCTTCATTCGCCGAATGCTGAACTTGAGGGCGTCAATAGTACGGCAGAAGCGGTCGAGTTGGTAAAAAAGAATCCCGGAAAGGGCTGGGCCGCTATTGGCACCCGCCTTGCTGCACAAAAGCATGGATTGGATATCATGGCTGAACGGGTGACTGATCATGATAACAATTACACCCGTTTTGTACTTATTGGTCATGAGCCAGTACAGATTCAACGTGAGCCAGATCATGTGAAAACAAGTTTGCTGGTTACACTGCCTGAAGATGCACCTGGTGCTCTGCATCAGGTATTGTCCGCATTCGCCTGGAGAAAGCTGAATTTGACTAGGCTGGAGTCTCGTCCTACGAAGAAAAGGCTGGGCAGTTACTATTTTTATATCGATGTTGAGGAAACCGTAGAATCCGTATTGCTCACAGCAGCCATGGCTGAGATCGAGGCATTGAATTGTCAGGTTCGTGTTCTGGGCAGCTATCCCTGTTATACATATCCTTCTTTGAAAACCACCTGATAAATGGGTAGGATCTGTTGAGGATTGGCACTGAGATAGGTAAACGTGAACTTAAAAACTTGCCACATGTTGTACAATGTTATGGAAGAATTCAAGATTCGGGAATTAATGATTGGAAATTAAACGGAGGTGCAGTCATCCATGTCAGAACAGTGGATTTATCTGGATGGTCAATATGTAACCAAGGAGAACGCAACCGTTTCCGTGTATGATCACGGCTTTTTGTATGGGGACGGAATTTTCGAAGGTATCCGTATTTATAACGGCAATATTTTCAGATGCAAAGCGCATTTGGACCGTTTATACGATTCGGCAAAATCGATCAGTTTGAACATTCCTTTATCCTATGATGAAATGCTAGAAGTAATGGCAGAAACAGTTCGCCGCAATGATATGCGTAACGGCTATATCCGTTTAATCGTATCTCGTGGACCTGGTAATCTGGGTCTGGATCCGCTGCGCTGCCCGAAAGCGTCTGTTATTATTATTGTGGAGCAGCTGGCGATTTATCCTGAGGAAGCATATCTTACAGGGTTAAAGGCCGTATCTGTATCTCAACGCCGGAATATCCCGGATGCACTGAATCCCAAAATCAAATCATTAAATTATCTGAATAACATACTTGTTAAAATCCAGTCCAACTATGCAGGTGTTGGCGAAGCAATCATGCTGAATTCCCAAGGATATGTTACCGAAGGATCAAGTGACAACATTTTCATTATCAAAAATGGGGTAGTCTACACACCGCCTTGTTACCTCGGAGCTCTGGAAGGTATTACGCGTCAGGCAATTATTGACCTGTGTGGTGAACTCGATCTGGAGTTAAAAGAAGTTCCGTTTACCCTGCATGATGTGTATATCGCTGACGAAGTCTTTTTCACGGGGACAGCCGCAGAAGTCATCGCTGCATATGAGGTTGATGGAAGAACAATTGGTTCGGGTGTAGCAGGCCCAGTCACATTGAGATTGCTCGAAGCGTTCCGTCAAATTGTAGATAAAGACGGTTATAAGGTTTGGGAAGCTTAACCCTTCTAAACAAATTGAAGTGGAATATCCTTCTTGTCCAATAAGATCAGCATCCCACTTAGGGTGCGGGTTTTGGAGGCGGGGAGGATTTTTTTTGTTTAGATGATGTCATTAGCCCAGTTTCTGCATAGGATGTAGTAACGGTATGGGCGAATGCACTGCCCAAGTAACACGTCTAGGAGGTTAGTTCCCCGTGAAAATACACATGGTGAAAAAAGGCGACACGCTATATTTACTGTCCCAAAAATATAATGTGGGCCTGGACAAAATAATTGCGGCTAATCCGCAAATTACTGATCCCGACAAGCTGGATATCGGTATGAAAGTTAAAATTCCTGCAGATCCAGTAACACCAAAACCAGAAGGAATACTGCACAGTCACAAAGTCCAGCAGGGTGATTCTTTATGGAAGCTGTCTCAGGCTTGGGGAGTCTCTTTGAAGGATATGATCAACGCAAACCCTCAGTTGAAAAACCCGAACGCCCTGCTTGTAGGAGAGACAGTCTATATCCCGTCCCAACCTGTTCAGGGAAATACGGTTACAGGAAGCAGTACGGGTAATGTTGCTGCTCATGAAAAGCTTTCACCTGAAGGCAAGGAATATACAGGTGTCAAAGAAGAGCCAGCACCACCAGCACCAGCACCGGAAATACCTAAGGCAGTAGAAGAGACGCCAGCTCCTACTCCTACACCAGCACCTTTACCAGCAAATCCTGTCATCCCAAATGTGATGCCTGAATTGGAAGTGCTGCCGCAGTTACCTGAGCTCCCTGAGGTTAAACCGGAGAAGGCACCTGAGAAAAAAGAACAGGTCGCCCCAGTTGCCGAAGTACAGCCTTTGCCTGAAGTGCCAACATACACTATGCCTAATCTTTCTCCTGAAATTATGCCGCTACCAGTCATCCCTAATACGAAGTCGCCGTCTGACGTTTCACCTGCGAGCAAATCTCCTTGTGGCTGTGGAAAAAAAATGCATCATGCGCCGGCTGAGCATCCATATGCTCAAATCCCTGTCCCTGTGCAAGAGGTTTATGCTGCTCCTGAATCATCACATATTGCTGGGTTTAATCACAATTCTGGGTTCCCAGGGTTACCTGAAGCTACTCCTTATTCGGTGAGCCCTTCTTACCAAGGTCAATGGACAGAGCAGAACCACAATAACTATACGCCAAATTTGGCTCCTGAACATCAGCAGGAAAATTTTTATCCAGTCGCACCCGCTGCACAAGTCAACAGCCCGTTCCCTCCATTTGTTGCTGATACACATATGAACCAGCAGCCGTTTATTTCCCCTTACTCAACACTTCCTTATCCACCTTGTGGATGTGGCGGACATATGCATCACCCGCATTACGGTCACCCTGGATACAATTATCAGGATCCTGCTTGGGGAATGTATGGTTCATATGACCCGTACGGTGTACAGACGCATATGGGGCCAAACAGTGTACCAAACCAGCCCGTAGAGTATGCATATCAGAATCCGTATCCTTCACAAAACATGGTGCCCCCATCTCCTCTCGGAGCTTTTGGGGAACTGTACCCAGCTCAAGGCAATGTTGGAACTAAAAAAGGTGGACGTGAAGAAGCGGATTTAAGCCAGTCCAATGTATCGGGAGAAGAAGTAACGGATGCAGGAGGCAAAACCAAGCAAGCTTCTGCAAAAACCGGCACGGCAAAACGCAGAACAAGCAAATCAAGTGGTAAAAGAACATCCAAAGTATCTGTTTCTTCTGCAAATGGAAGACGTAACTCAGAGTCGGAGAAACGTAATTCAACCAAAAAACGTCGTAATCCCTGGATACAGTCTTAGTTAATACAGACAGGATCACAGATCCTTATTGTTAAAAAGGAGGCCGGCCTATGTTGAAAGGCTGGCCTCTTGCTTTAAATTTAGAGGAGAAGAATGAGGAAACGAAGGAATGTGAACAAGAAGTAAACGAAAAGTTGTAAATTAATTGTCAATAAGTTATATGTGTGATAATATATCTATACGTTTTATTTTATCCCTATCTATATTATTTCAATGGATTTTGGTAGATTTATTACGTATATAAAATCTATGAAATAAAAAAAAGAAAAAAGTGTTGCATTGATCTGACCGATATGTTATATTATTTAAGTCGCCGCTGAAACACAGCGTTGACGCGATAGAGAAATACATTAACAAGTTTGATCTTTGAAAACTGAACAACGAGTGAGTAATCATCCTGCTTGCAGGATGAACGTGAAGGTTTTTGGTACATGCCAATTGGCTGTATGAAAACTGGAACAACAAATGAGATTTTTAATCTCGTCAGATTCAAAATGAGCTAATCGCTCTTTTCAATACTTTATTGGAGAGTTTGATCCTGGCTCAGGACGAACGCTGGCGGCATGCCTAATACATGCAAGTCGAGCGGACTTGAAGAGAAGCTTGCTTCTCTGATGGTTAGCGGCGGACGGGTGAGTAACACGTAGGCAACCTGCCCTCAAGCTTGGGACAACTACCGGAAACGGTAGCTAATACCGAATACTTGCTTCCTTCGCCTGAAGGGAGCTGGAAAGACGGAGCAATCTGTCACTTGAGGATGGGCCTGCGGCGCATTAGCTAGTTGGTGAGGTAACGGCTCACCAAGGCGACGATGCGTAGCCGACCTGAGAGGGTGATCGGCCACACTGGGACTGAGACACGGCCCAGACTCCTACGGGAGGCAGCAGTAGGGAATCTTCCGCAATGGGCGAAAGCCTGACGGAGCAATGCCGCGTGAGTGATGAAGGTTTTCGGATCGTAAAGCTCTGTTGCCAGGGAAGAACGTCCTTGAGAGTAACTGCTCAAGGAGTGACGGTACCTGAGAAGAAAGCCCCGGCTAACTACGTGCCAGCAGCCGCGGTAATACGTAGGGGGCAAGCGTTGTCCGGAATTATTGGGCGTAAAGCGCGCGCAGGCGGTCATTTAAGTCTGGTGTTTAATCCCGGGGCTCAACCCCGGATCGCACTGGAAACTGGGTGACTTGAGTGCAGAAGAGGAGAGTGGAATTCCACGTGTAGCGGTGAAATGCGTAGAGATGTGGAGGAACACCAGTGGCGAAGGCGACTCTCTGGGCTGTAACTGACGCTGAGGCGCGAAAGCGTGGGGAGCAAACAGGATTAGATACCCTGGTAGTCCACGCCGTAAACGATGAATGCTAGGTGTTAGGGGTTTCGATACCCTTGGTGCCGAAGTTAACACATTAAGCATTCCGCCTGGGGAGTACGGTCGCAAGACTGAAACTCAAAGGAATTGACGGGGACCCGCACAAGCAGTGGAGTATGTGGTTTAATTCGAAGCAACGCGAAGAACCTTACCAGGTCTTGACATCCCTCTGACCGTCCTAGAGATAGGGCTTTCCTTCGGGACAGAGGAGACAGGTGGTGCATGGTTGTCGTCAGCTCGTGTCGTGAGATGTTGGGTTAAGTCCCGCAACGAGCGCAACCCTTGATCTTAGTTGCCAGCACTTCGGGTGGGCACTCTAAGGTGACTGCCGGTGACAAACCGGAGGAAGGTGGGGATGACGTCAAATCATCATGCCCCTTATGACCTGGGCTACACACGTACTACAATGGCCGGTACAACGGGCTGTGAAGCCGCGAGGTGGAACGAATCCTAAAAAGCCGGTCTCAGTTCGGATTGCAGGCTGCAACTCGCCTGCATGAAGTCGGAATTGCTAGTAATCGCGGATCAGCATGCCGCGGTGAATACGTTCCCGGGTCTTGTACACACCGCCCGTCACACCACGAGAGTTTATAACACCCGAAGTCGGTGGGGTAACCGCAAGGAGCCAGCCGCCGAAGGTGGGATAGATGATTGGGGTGAAGTCGTAACAAGGTAGCCGTATCGGAAGGTGCGGCTGGATCACCTCCTTTCTATGGAGAATCGTCTTCTGTAACGAAGACATTCAAATACAAAATCTAGCCAGGTCGGCTAGTTGCTCACTCGTTGCTCAGTTTTGAGAGCTCAAACTCTCAAACAGCTTGCTTTTGCATGGAGCTTGTTCTTTGAAAACTAGATATCGAAACGAAAATTGCGAATTAGAACATTCCTTTTAGCTGAACTTGTGTTAAACAAGTTTCAAATATTAGCGAAAACTGCTTTGCGATGGTATCGAATGGGAACGGCTTTTGGATTTGCACAAGCAAACCAAGGGAAGTGAGAAGTCGAAACCGGAGCAATTGGTTAAGCTACTAAGAGCACACGGAGGATGCCTAGGCGCTAGGAGCCGATGAAGGACGTGGCGAACAACGATACTGCCTCGGGGAGCTGTAAGCAAGCTTTGATCCGGGGATGTCCGAATGGGGAAACCCAGCTGGGGTAATATCCAGTTACTCATAACTGAATACATAGGTTATGTAGAGGCATACCAGGGGAACTGAAACATCTAAGTACCTTGAGGAAGAGAAAACAATAGTGATTCCGTCAGTAGCGGCGAGCGAACGCGGAGAAGCCCAAACCAGAGAGCTTGCTCTCTGGGGTTGTGGGACGTCTCACATGGAGTTACAAAGGAGCCGGTTAAACGAAGAGGTCTGGAAAGGCCCGCCAAAGAAGGTAAAAGCCCTGTAATTGAAAGTCTGCTCTCTCCGAGACGGATCCCGAGTAGTGCGGGGCACGTGAAACCCCGTATGAATCCGGCAGGACCATCTGCCAAGGCTAAATACTTCCTAGCGACCGATAGTGAAGCAGTACCGTGAGGGAAAGGTGAAAAGCACCCCGGAAGGGGAGTGAAATAGAACCTGAAACCGTGTGCTTACAAGAAGTCAGAGCCCATTTTAGGGGTGATGGCGTGCCTTTTGTAGAATGAACCGGCGAGTTACGTTCCCGTGCAAGGTTAAGGTGAAGAGCCGGAGCCGCAGCGAAAGCGAGTCTGAATAGGGCGACATAGTACGTGGACGTAGACCCGAAACCGGGTGATCTACCCCTGTCCAGGGTGAAGGTGCGGTAACACGCACTGGAGGCCCGAACCCACGCACGTTGAAAAGTGCGGGGATGAGGTGGGGGTAGCGGAGAAATTCCAATCGAACTCGGAGATAGCTGGTTCTCCCCGAAATAGCTTTAGGGCTAGCCTCGGAAAACAGAGTCGTGGAGGTAGAGCACTGATTGGGTGCGGGGCCCGCAAGGGTTACCAAGCTCAGTCAAACTCCGAATGCCATAGACTTACTTCCGGGAGTCAGACAGTGAGTGCTAAGATCCATTGTCAAAAGGGAAACAGCCCAGACCATCAGCTAAGGTCCCCAAGTGTGTGTTAAGTGGGAAAGGATGTGGAGTTGCACAGACAACCAGGATGTTGGCTTAGAAGCAGCCACCATTGAAAGAGTGCGTAATAGCTCACTGGTCGAGTGACTCTGCGCCGAAAATGTAACGGGGCTAAACACACCACCGAAGCTATGGCTTGATGCTTTGCATCAGGGGTAGGGGAGCGTTGTATAAGGGTTGAAGGTGTACCGTAAGGAGCGCTGGACATTATACAAGTGAGAATGCCGGTATGAGTAACGAAAAGATCAGTGAGAATCTGATCCGCCGAAAGCCTAAGGGTTCCTGAGGAAGGCTCGTCCGCTCAGGGTAAGTCGGGACCTAAGGCGAGGCCGAAAGGCGTAGTCGAAGGACAACAGGTCGAAATTCCTGTACCACCGTAAATCGTTACGAGCGATGGGGGGACGCAGTAGGGTAGTGACGCAGACTGATGGATGTCTGTCCAAGCAGTAAGGCTGATGTGTAGGCAAATCCGCACATCCTAAGGCTGAGCTGTGATGGGGAGTGAAAATTACAGTAGCGAAGGTCATGATCTCACACTGCCAAGAAAAGCCTCTAGCCAGATGAAGGTGCCCGTACCGCAAACCGACACAGGTAGGCGAGAAGAGAATTCTAAGGCGCGCGGAAGAACTCTCGTTAAGGAACTCGGCAAAATGACCCCGTAACTTCGGGAGAAGGGGTGCCCCGGTAGTGTGAATAGCACGAGGGGGCCGCAGTGAAAAGGCCCAAGCGACTGTTTAGCAAAAACACAGGTCTGTGCGAAGCCGTAAGGCGAAGTATACGGGCTGACGCCTGCCCGGTGCTGGAAGGTTAAGGGGAGCGGTTAGGGAGTAATCCCGAAGCTGTGAACCGAAGCCCCAGTAAACGGCGGCCGTAACTATAACGGTCCTAAGGTAGCGAAATTCCTTGTCAGGTAAATTCTGACCCGCACGAATGGCGTAACGACTTGGGCGCTGTCTCAACGAGAGATCCGGTGAAATTTTAATACCTGTGAAGATGCAGGTTACCCGCGACAAGACGGAAAGACCCCATGGAGCTTTACTGCAGCTTGATATTGAATTTGGGTACGATCTGTACAGGATAGGTGGGAGCCTTTGAAGCATGAGCGCCAGCTTGTGTGGAGGCACCGTTGGGATACCACCCTGATCGTATCTAGGTTCTAACCTGGTGCCCTTAGCGGGTACGGGGACAGTGTCAGGTGGGCAGTTTGACTGGGGCGGTCGCCTCCTAAAGAGTAACGGAGGCGCCCAAAGGTTCCCTCAGAATGGTTGGAAATCATTCGAAGAGTGCAAAGGCATAAGGGAGCTTGACTGCGAGACCTACAAGTCGAGCAGGGACGAAAGTCGGGCTTAGTGATCCGGTGGTACCGCATGGAAGGGCCATCGCTCAACGGATAAAAGCTACCCTGGGGATAACAGGCTTATCTCCCCCAAGAGTCCACATCGACGGGGAGGTTTGGCACCTCGATGTCGGCTCATCGCATCCTGGGGCTGAAGTAGGTCCCAAGGGTTGGGCTGTTCGCCCATTAAAGCGGTACGCGAGCTGGGTTCAGAACGTCGTGAGACAGTTCGGTCCCTATCTGTCGTGGGCGTAGGAAATTTGAGAGGAGCTGTCCTTAGTACGAGAGGACCGGGATGGACGTACCGCTGGTGTACCAGTTGTTCCGCCAGGAGCACCGCTGGGTAGCTATGTACGGACGGGATAAGCGCTGAAAGCATCTAAGCGTGAAGCCCCCCTCAAGATGAGATTTCCCAGTATGTAAGACCCCTTGAAGACGACGAGGTAGATAGGCTGGGGGTGGAAGTGCAGTAATGCATGGAGCTGACCAGTACTAATCGGTCGAGGGCTTATCCAAATTGCAGGTTTTGATTGCAAGTTTCGTTTCGGATCTAGTTTTCAGAGAATAATCTCTGAGTGTATAGCAGCATCGTTTGGTGGCGATAGCGGAGGGGTTCCACACGTACCCATCCCGAACACGACCGTTAAGCCCTCTAGCGCCGATGGTACTTGGACCGAAGGGTCCTGGGAGAGTAGGACGCTGCCAAGCGAACTCTTTCATCTTACATAGGAAACAGGCTTTGCATGTTAACGTTGTATGATGTTGCGTTTGTAACATGAATACATTTTATTCCCTGATAGCTCAGTTGGTAGAGCACTCGACTGTTAATCGAGTTGTCACAGGTTCGAGTCCTGTTCGGGGAGCCATAAGGCCCGTTGGTCAAGGGGTTAAGACACCTCCCTTTCACGGAGGTAACAGGGGTTCGAATCCCCTACGGGTCATAGATATGGAGGCTTAGCTCAGCTGGGAGAGCATCTGCCTTACAAGCAGAGGGTCGGGGGTTCGAGCCCCTCAGCCTCCACCATATCACTTTTATAACGACGCGGGGTGGAGCAGCCCGGTAGCTCGTCGGGCTCATAACCCGAAGGCCGCAGGTTCAAATCCTGCCCCCGCAATTATACTTTCCTAAGAGAAAGTGATCTGGAACCGTGGTGTAGTTGGCCTAACATGCCTGCCTGTCACGCAGGAGATCGCGGGTTCGAATCCCGTCGGTTCCGCCATCTTGATTATGCTTCAGGGATGAGAATCCGTTTTGGGTTCGTCGGAGCATACACTTCGAGAGCATTAGCTTCGCAGTCTCGAACGAAGTGAGAGTATCCCGTCGGTTCCGCCATTTAATATTTAATACCGCATGCGGACGTGGCTCAGCGGTAGAGCATCGCCTTGCCAAGGCGAGGGTCGCGGGTTCGATTCCCGTCGTCCGCTCCAATTATTTTGCGCCCTTAGCTCAGCTGGATAGAGCGTTTGACTACGAATCAAAAGGCCGGGAGTTCGAATCTCTCAGGGCGCGCCATTATAAAACTTATTTGCCGGCGTGGCGGAATGGCAGACGCGCTCGACTCAAAATCGAGTGGGAAACCGTGGAGGTTCGAGTCCTCTCGCCGGTATAACATAACGGGATGTAGCTCAGCTTGGTAGAGCACCTGGTTTGGGACCAGGGGGTCGCATGTTCAAATCGTGTCATCCCGATCTTAAGAAGTGGACTATCTTACTATAGATAGTCCACTTTTATATTTTCTAAAATAATGAGGAAAGTACTTTGGCTTTTTCACATTGGGTTAATTTTGCATAAAGCATAATCCTTTCGGTCACACTAGGTTTAAAAAAGTGATAGAAGGGGTTCATGTGAACACGTTTAACTTCAGAAAACAGCTTAAAAGACGATGGCGGCGTTGGAAACGAACAACATGGATGGCTGCCTCATTGGTGGCTATTACTATCCTGGCATACAGCGGGTTGTCGATTTCATCTCACATTGAGCGGTTGTTAACCACTAACTTCAGTGAAGCCGCTACAGCCATGGCTCCAGTCGCGGAAGAACGTTCCGAAGAAGAGGTACAAAGCATATTGAGACAACTTGGATCCGAGACGGATCGTTTAACTTCTGTGGTTATGGAGACGCATTATATTTGCGGAATTGAAACAGAACAATTGGGGAAGATGGCCATACCTCAATTAAAAGTGTTACTTCAACAGCATCCGGAGTGGGAGGCTGAGGTAGTGACTACGGATACATTGCAAATCAAGAAACAAGTAGATGATCTTTCACCACTATGCAAGGAACAGGCATATATCAGCGTGGATGCGGTGGGAAATCTTAATCTTTACGAAGGTCGACCTGCAGAAGAAAAAGTAATCCGTACTTTTTTTCAAATGGACGTGGGATCGCTCGAGAGTTCTTTGCCTGAAGGGATACTGGAGCAGCTACAGCAAGGTATCCGTGTACAAGACAAGGATGAATATAATAGCGTGATTTCGACTTTTAGTGATTATGCCATTGATGGACCACATAAAGAAGAGCTTCGAAATGGCGGATGAATGGATAACATCCAAAGTGGTCATACCGAGAAGTCAATCATGGGACATCGAAAGATGTCCTTTTTGTCGTAGAAAATAACGAGTCGACAAGTACAAGCATTCGTGCAGAAAAGCCAGTATGATGCCGAACCATGCACTCCTGAGATTAGACAAAGTTTTTCCTGTCGCAGGGTCTATCTTTTGTTATAATGAAATGAACGATACATATGTTCGCTTTATTGTAAGGGAGAGATGGTTTTGCGTTTTTTGGGAATAGACCCGGGGATTGCGATTGTCGGTTTTGGATTTGTGGATAAGATCGGTAGTAAAGTGGTACCCGTACAATATGGCTGCATTCAGACTGAAGCCCATACACCTGAAGAAGAACGGCTGCTTCACGTGTATGAAGGCATGGTGCAGTTGATTGATAAATACAAACCAGATGCAGTAGCACTGGAGAAACTTTTCTTTAACAGGAATGTAACTACAGCGATGTCTGTCAGTCAGGCAAGAGGCGTTATGGTACTTGCTGCTGCTCAGAAGGGACTGCCTATAGCGGAGTATACCCCAATGCAGATTAAACAGGCCATTGTAGGATACGGTAAGGCAGAGAAACGGCAGGTGCAGGAAATGGTCAAAATGTTCTTGCGTTTGCAGGCTATACCGAAGCCAGATGACGTAGCGGATGCTCTAGCTGTGGCTGTATGTCACGCGCACTCATATACATTAAATTCCAAGTTGAATGAGGTATTGCGAAAATGATTGATTTTCTAAGAGGACAGTTTGTACATGTCGAGAATGACTATATTGTGCTGGATGTTCATGGCGTGGGATACCGTGTATTCTGTCCAAATCCGTTTGCGTTTGCGAAGCAGGAAGGCGAGATCACGGTGTATACCCATCATCATGTGCGTGAAGACGCGATGCTGCTATTTGGATTTGTTACACGGGAAGAACAGCGTTTGTTCCGCAAACTAATCGAAGTATCCGGTATCGGACCAAAGGTGGCCCTGGGTATTTTGGCAGGCGGTACGCCAGAGCATGTCGTTACAGCGATCTACCAGGAGAACCTGACGTTCCTGACGAAGTTGCCGGGTATCGGCAAAAAGACAGCACAACGCATGATTTTGGATCTGAAAGACAAGCTGGATGGCTTTGGTGCAGCGGCTTATGCTACAGGCTTGTTTGCCCCACCTTCTGAGGAAGCGGGAAGCGGTTCTGCCTGGGATGAGGCTCGTGACGGTTTGAAGGCTCTCGGTTATACAGACAGTGAGCTCGATAAAGTATGGCTGAAATTGAAGAAGGATGTTACATCGGCTGATTCTGTTGATGTGTTGATGAAACGTGCGCTGCAAATGCTGTTTACGGGATAGTTAAATTTGCATATATATTATAGCAGTAGCCCGCACAAAAAAAGGTAGGGATGAACATGGATGACCGGATTATTTCCGCCAACCTGATGATGGAGGATCAGAATGTTGAACTGAGTCTTCGTCCCCGGTATCTGAATGAATATATCGGGCAAAACAAGGTCAAGGAAAACTTGAAAGTATATATTGAAGCTGCCAAATTACGCAATGAAGCATTGGATCATGTGTTGCTTTACGGTCCGCCTGGACTTGGTAAAACGACTCTTGCCAATATCGTTGCCAACGAATTGGGTGTAAACTTGCGTACCACATCGGGACCGGCAATTGAACGACCGGGTGATCTGGCTGCGCTGTTGACGAATCTGCAGGAAGGCGATGTCCTGTTTATTGACGAAATTCATCGTCTGCATCGTACCGTTGAAGAAGTAATGTATCCAGCTATGGAGGACTCTGCCCTTGATATTATGATCGGAAAAGGCCCAAGTGCCCGTTCCGTGCGATTGGATCTTCCACCATTCACCCTGATTGGGGCTACAACACGCGCTGGATTGCTGTCAGCACCACTTCGAGACCGGTTTGGTGTAATCAGTCGGTTGGAGTTTTATACCGTGGATGAGCTGGCTTATATCGTCTCACGATCTACAGAAATTTTGGGCGTTGAAATTGTTGGCGATGCTGCAGAAGAGATTGCTCTCCGTTCACGCGGGACACCGCGAATTGCCAATCGTTTGCTAAAACGGGTACGTGACTTTGCCCAGGTAAGGGGCGACGGAATCATTACCCAGGCACTGGCTGAAGAAGCGTTGAAACGGCTTCAGATTGATCCACGCGGCTTGGACGAGATTGATCATAAGATGCTTACATCCATGATTAACAGTTTCCGCGGAGGACCCGTTGGACTGGACACGATTGCAGCAACGATTGGTGAAGAAAGTCAGACGATTGAGGATGTCTATGAGCCTTATCTTCTGCAAATCGGTATGATTCAGCGTACACCAAGAGGCAGGGTTGTTACGGATCTGGCTTATCATCATCTTGGTTTGCCTATACCACCTAAGGACGGAAAGTAAACCGGGTTTCTGAAGTTCTTAAAAAACAAATTGAAGTTTTTATATAAACTTCCCGATATAACGTGTAGAAACAGCATGGAGAGGAGTTTGAACGTGGGGAAAGCATTACAAAAGAAGAAGTGGAGTCGGCGGTTAAAGGTACTGGCTGCTGCTCTCTTAACAGTGGGATGTCTGCAAGTGCCCGCTTTTGCTGCAGAGAGTAGCGGGCAGATGATTCGGGTAGCCATGTTTGCGAATCTGGGTAGCACATATAAGTCAACAACACCTCTCATTACACTTGAATCAACCGGTAAGTGGAGCATTGGATCAGAGGGTGGGGCAGGAGTTACACTTCCTGCTGGTCAAATTCGCTTCAGTGCAGATGGCTTCCGCGTGAAAGTGCTGGAAACCGGAGACTTCAAGACTGCTGCAGCAGCAGCAAAATTGCTGCAGGCGACCAGTGATAAACCATTGCTGTTCACAACGACGCTGAGCGGTAAGGCCTCGTATCAACTATACACAGGAAATTATGCGACAGAAGCTTTGGCTACACAAGCCGTTGCACGAGTACAAAAGGTGGCAGCAGCAGGGCTCGGGGGTCAAAAACCAGTGGTAACTGGAAACAAACATTTGTCAGCAGGGAGCTACAGCTCGCTTCAGGAAGCTGAGGCTGCACAGGAATCGCTCTTAGCCGCTGGTATCAATGCCATTACCGTATTGCAGTTAAGTGGTGGGGCTCAAGGATATTCAGTATGGGTCGGGGAAGCGGTAACGGACGCCGAACTAGCAGCATTGAAAAAAACGGTGGAAGTCAAGGCACCGGGAGTGAGCTTGACGTCAGTATCTGACAGCAATGTGCTCATGATTCGACAGGATGCGGGACTCAGCACAGATACGCTGAAAACTGCTCCACATTACACGATTGCAGGTAGTGAAGCAAAAGCTTATGTGCAGGGTGATGAAAGTGGGATTAAAGTGTTGGAGCGTTCCGCACGGACATACCGGGGGGACATGGAAGTTAGTATCGTAGGCGGAGATTTGGCTCTGGTTAACGTTGTTCCGCTTGAGCAGTATCTATACTCGGTAGTAGGAGCTGAAGTATATTCATCCTGGCCGGCAGAGGCTCTGAAAGTTCAGGCCGTCGCAGCTCGCTCTTACGCGCTCCAACAGGGAGAGCGATTCAAAATTGCCAATGTTGTGGATACGACACTCAGCCAAGCGTATAACGGAATAGGCTCGGAGAACGATAAAGTAACAAGTGCCGTAGATGCAACAGCAGGAGAAGTCATCAAAAGCGGTGGTAAAATCGTTGAAGCTGTATTCTCTTCCAATGCTGGGGGCCAAACGGCTCACCCATCTGAAGTATGGAACGGGGGCGCAGGCGTATTCAGTAATGTGGACAGCCCTGGAGATGCGTCAGCTCAGGCAGGTTTACACACATGGTACCATGTACTGCTAAGCTCAGGGGTTAGTGGATATATCCGTGAGGATAATGTAAAAGAATTGACGACTAAAACAGAAGCAGGATTGTCCAAAGTCACAGTCACTGCCCAAAACACCAATGTACGTCCCATTCCACTGATTCAATCCACGGTTGAACCGGTGGCCAAAATGAACCCGGGCACGGAGGCTGTTGTTTTGGCGAAAGTGGCTCAATCCAATGATTACGCGTGGGTAAGAGGACCATTTACCTCTGCTGCCTTGGTCAAAGCGTTACAAGGGAAAATAACGACCACTGCTCCGGCATCCATCTCTACCTTGGAAGTCACAAAGCGTGGACCTTCAGGAAGAGCTCTTGAAGTGAGTGCGAATGGACAACCTTTGACAGTCAAATATGCAGATACATATCGTTCTGCACTTGGAGGATTACCGAGTACTTTATTTGATATTGCAGGGACCGGAAGTTATACTGTATTAGGCGCTGACGGGCAAACCTCAAGCAAAACCGGATCAAAAGGTGCTGCTGTGTTGTCCGCTTCTGGAACGGGAACATCATCCGGTAATGCTCTTATCGTTATGAGCGGGGATGGTCAAGCCAGAGCAGTAACCGAGGGTCAAACCTTCATGTTTATCGGCCAAGGTAATGGTCACGGATTGGGCTTGTCTCAATGGGGAGCCAAAGGTATGGCAGATGAAGGGTATGATTACCAGACAATATTGAAACACTATTATCAAAATGCGACTATTGTTAAGGAATGAATTGAAAATGAATGTGAACTTATATGATTTTGAATTACCAGAGCAGTTGATTGCACAGACGCCTTTGCTTGATCGTACGGCATCGCGCCTGCTGACATTAAACAAGGAGAACGGTGAGGTTAACCATCGCTCGTTCCCGGATATCATCAATTTTCTAGAGCCTGGCGACACTTTGGTATTAAATGACACACGGGTACTGCCAGCGAGACTGTTTGGTACAAAAGAAGATACCGGAGCCAAAGCAGAGGTACTCCTGCTGAAAAATGTGGAAGGTGACCGCTGGGAAGCTCTTGTCAAACCAGGGAAGAGGCTGAAAGCCGGTTCAGTTATTGTATTCGGTGATGAACTTAAGGCTGTCATTGATGAAGAAGGCGAAATGGGTGCACGTACACTCACATTCTCCTATAATGGAATCTTCCAGGAGATCCTGGATCGCTTGGGCGAGATGCCATTGCCTCCTTATATCAAAGAGACTCTGGATGATCGTGAAAGATACCAGACGGTGTATGCAAAGCACGAAGGATCAGCAGCGGCTCCAACAGCCGGGCTGCATTTTACGGATGAGCTGCTGGATCAGATCCGTGCCAAAGGAGTTAATGTTACTTTCATTACGCTTCATGTTGGACTCGGAACGTTCCGCCCAATGTCTGTTGATGTTGTGGAAGATCATGAGATGCACGAAGAGTATTACTCCATGTCTCAGGAAACGGCGGACCTTATCAATGAAACGAAGAAACGCGGTAACCGTGTATTTGCAGTAGGAACGACGAGCTGTCGAACGCTTGAAACGGTTGGCAGCAAGTTTGAAGATGGAGAGCTTCAGGAAAGCAGCGGCTGGACCAAAATCTTTATCTACCCAGGTTATACCTTCAAAGTTATTGATGGCATGCTTACAAACTTTCATTTGCCGAAATCGACACTTGTTATGTTAGTTAGTGCACTAGCAGGCAGAGAACATATCATGAATGCATATGAGCAGGCGATTCAAGAGAAATACCGCTTTTTCAGTTTTGGCGATGCCATGTTAATCTATTGATTCACAAAGGGCATACTGAGGCTAACGATTAATTTTAGAGGATGATTAAAACCAATGGCAGCAATAACGTATGAACATATCAAAACATGTAAACAATCCGGTGCGCGTCTGGGACGTGTACATACACCGCATGGTATTATCGAGACACCAACCTTTATGCCTGTTGGTACACAGGCGACTGTAAAAACAATGAGTCCTGAAGAGTTGAAGGAGATGGATGCACAGATTATTCTGAGCAATACCTATCACCTGTTCCTCAGACCAGGACACGAGATTGTTCGCCAGGCTGGCGGTCTGCACAAGTTCATGAACTGGGATCGGCCGATTTTGACGGACAGCGGCGGGTTTCAGGTGTTTTCCCTTAGCGAGATGCGTAAGATTACGGAAGAAGGCGTTCATTTCCGTTCCCACCTGAATGGCGACAAGAAGTTCCTTTCACCTGAGGTTGCGATGGAAGTTCAGAATGCACTCGGTTCCGATATTATGATGGCATTTGATGAATGTCCTCCGTATCCGGCTGAATATGAATATGTAAAAAAATCACTCGAAAGAACGAGCCGCTGGGCGGAACGCTGCCTCGAAAGTCATGCTCGTCCGCATGATCAAGGCCTGTTTGCTATCGTACAGGGAGGCATGCACGAGGATTTGCGTCGTCAGAGCGCCGCAGATTTGACTTCCATGGATTTCCCGGGGTATGCTATTGGTGGACTGAGTGTTGGAGAGCCGAAACATTTGATGTATGGCGTATTGGATTACACAGTACCGCTGTTACCTTCCAATAAACCACGTTACTTGATGGGAGTAGGTTCGCCCGATGCATTGATTGAGGGATCGATTCGTGGAGTGGACATGTTCGACTGTGTACTGCCTACCCGGATTGCCCGTAACGGAACAACAATGACAAGCCAGGGACGACTCGTTGTTCGTAACGCCAAGTTTGCAACAGATTTTGGTCCACTGGATCCTGAATGCGATTGCTATACTTGTCGTAACTACTCCAGAGCTTACCTGCGTCATTTGATCAAAGCGGATGAAACATTTGGCTTGCGTTTGACGACCATTCATAATCTTCATTTCTTGCAGAATTTGATGCGCAATGTGCGCAAAGCCATAATGGAAGATCGTTTGCTTGATTTCCGTGATGAATTTTTCGATCAATATGGTCTTCACGACAATGACAAAGGTTTCTGATCAGGTTTTGCAGAACCGGAGAAACAAGCAGTACTTGAAAGTATAGTCGATAAGGGGGAGTTTTGAATGTTTCAGGGAATGCCTTTAACAGCAACGCAAGGCGGTGGAATTGTTTCTTTGATTGTACCTTTGGTACTCATGGTTGCGATTTTCTACTTCTTGATGATTCGTCCACAGAACAAAAAGCAAAAGCAGCGTAATGCAATGCTGAACCAGTTGAAAAAAGGCGATAAAATTGTAACGATCGGTGGCCTTCACGGTACAATCGCTGAAATTACGGATGATGTTGTTGTACTTCGTGTAAACGATGTAACTAAGCTTACATTCGACCGTAATGCAATCAGCAGTGCAGTGAGTCGTGAAACCGCTGTTGAATAGATTGTAGTTTGTTGCAGAGAACCGGATCTCCTTTGGAGGTCCGGTTCTCTTTTTCTTTTTCTCTGAATGGTCATAAGATTCAAACTTTCTACGATCTGTGTGTATTCACCCCGAAAATTCCTCCCAGTGCAGAAATCAGAAATGCACTTGCAAGCTGCAGACTGTCTTTCCAATTGAATGAAGCATCCAAAGCGAGGAAACCAATAAGCAATACGATCAGTCCATAAATGATACCGGTTAGACCTCCATGGTACCAGCCTTTTTCGCCAGACCGTTTTCCCGCTACAAATCCTCCAACCAGCAAAGACAAGCCATGAACGACATACGTGTAAAGCGAAAGTTCTTGCTCACGCATGCTGCTCATCCAGAGAAAGAGAGAGAGGATCAACGCTCCCAGTAACATCCACACAAATGCATGGCAGAGGCCCGACAAAATCGGGTTGGACATTCGAAACGAAATCACTCGGCGAATCAGCTGCATGAAGCAACCCCCTTGTACAAGTTTGAAATTAATACATTGTATGGTCAAGCCTCTGTAGTTATGAACTGTATTTTCCATTAAATGAACAATCAAGATTCGCATGAGCCTATCTGGTTCCGGTCAAAATAGGGATTACGCTTCAGGTATCTGTTTTTGTAAATCAGATGTGAAGGAGGGACCATGTTATGAATTTTTCGGATATAGGTGCACATATTTTTCGAACGATTCTCATGTATTTTATCGTCTATGGAGCCATTCGGGTTATGGGGAAAAGGGAAATAGGCAAGCTGTCCATGTTCGATCTGGTTGTGTCCATTATGCTTGCCGAGATAGCAGCATTTGTTATTGAGGATACAGATAAACCGTTGTCTCACGGCATTGTGCCGATGGTGACTGTACTTGTTGTCCAGATTGGCATGGCTTTTCTAAGTCTCAAGAGCCGTCGTTTACGACTCATGATTGATGGCAAACCGACGGTACTCATTTCCAAGGGGACACTGCATCGGGATGAAATGCGCAAACAGCGGTATAATCTGGATGACCTGCTGCTGCAGTTGCGTGAACAGAATATCGATAGTATTGGTGAAGTCGAATTTGCCATTTTGGAAACGACCGGGAAATTAACGGTTATCCCCATGGATAACTCTTCTTCGGGCCAAGGATATAGTTCATCGCAAAATAATATGAAAAAGCCCAGGCAGGACAAGATCGATGGCTTTCAAAATATTAAATATGAGGGTCTCCCCCTGCCGTTAATTATGGACGGAAAGGTCCAAGATCAAAATTTGGAGCTGATCCAGAAAACACGTTTTTGGCTGAAAAATCAGATTCAACAAAAGGGTGTGCTTGATTTTAAGGAAGTATTTATATGCTCCATCGACCACAATGGCAAAGTATTCGTAAGTTTGAAGGATGATAAAAAATAGCGACAGCGAAGTGCCTTACTTACGAGAACGCCGTTGGAACCAAGAACCGATGATCGGCATCCGGGAGAGATCATGAAAATCAATCATACGGGTCATACCCATGACGATAAAATAAACAATGAGACCAGCACAAGGAGCAAGGATCATTCTCAGCCAAAAAGGTAGCAAGACAGCTGTATGTTCATATACCATTAGTGTTGCTGCTCCCATAATCACCATGCCGGTGGCTGTTTTGACCCAGTCCATCAATTTAAACCGGAATTGAAGCAAATTACGTACACTTCTGGCATGTAAAAGAGTAACGACAGTCGAGTTCACACAGATGGCAATCACTGCACCGAAAATGCCGTATTCAGGTTTGGATGCTAGCAGCAAAATCAAAGCGATTTTAATGACCGCACCGATAAATGTATTGAGAAGAGCCTTTCCTGGACGATCGAGTGCCTGCAGAGCAGCTTGAAGAGGTGCCTGAATGTAGATAAACAGGGCAAAAGGAGCCATAAGTTTAAGCATGCTTCCAATCGATGCATCATTATACAGTACTAAACACATCGGTTCGGCAAGCACATACATAAAAACAGAAAAAGGGGCACCTGTAACGAGGGCAAGCCGCAGTGCCTGGTGCATTCGTTTATGGATGAGCGCTCGATCCCCCTGTGCGGATGCTTCAGACAGGGAGGGAACAAGTGATGTGGCAAGTGATGAAGTGAGCGCACCCGGCAGGAGCAGGAGCGGAATGATCATGCCTTGTAACGCACCATATTGAGCGGTCGCCAGTCCACGGGATATGCCTGCAAGAGCCAGACTCTGAGCGGTGACAATGGTTTCAGCAAGGTAGGAGAGTGAGCCTACTAGGCGGCCTGCTGTTACGGGTACAGAGATGGCCAGGAGGCGTCTGATCAATCCTGTTTGTGATGCATTTGAATCAACGGGTAGTGCGGGTGAAGGCATATTAGCATTTGGTGGGATTAGATGATTGGAGCGCACAGGATCCTTTTTATGTCTGTTATAATTCCATAGAAGTACAAGCATGCCGACAAACTCACCGACGAGTGCCCCGAGCATGGCCCCTGCTGCTGCCTGGGCAATACCTTGTGGGAGAAGCAGCCAGGAAAACCAGATCACGCAAATAATGCGTACAATGGTTTCCGTAATGGAGGAAGCGGCAGTGGGAATCATATTCTGCTTGCCCTGAAAATACCCACGATACACTGCGGATACGGCTATAATCGCAATCATCGGACTCATGCTTACAAACGTATGATACACCCTCTCATCCGTCAGAACATAACGTGTAACCCACGGGGCAAAGACAATGCACAGAAACATGAAAACTACGCCCAAGGTCAAGGTGAAGCTTAGACTAATCTGTAATATGCGCTGGGGAGAATAGCGGTTGGCCCCTGTATCTGCTTCGGCAACGAGTTTGGCAACGGCGAGCGGGATGCCTCCGGTAATTAAAGTGACGAGTACGATGAAGAAAGGATAGCTCAGCTGATACAAACCAACCCCTTCTGCTCCGATCACGCGAGGCAGCACAATACGGGGGATAAAACCGAGAATACGATTAATAATGCCTGCGGCTAGCAGGATCATGGCTCCCTGAATAAATGTCTGTTTCTTCAAAACTACCCCTCTTTCCCGGTTGAAAGTAACAGGTCTCGTAAACGGGACAAAGCCGTTGTCCTTCATCCTATGCCAGTCCACTGTCTTCTCATGACAACTTGGACTTCATTAACAAAAAGATCCAGATTGGGCAAGCAGGAATATGAATGTATGAAGTCGAATCATGTAATATTGATGCCGCATAAAGGCTTGTGCGTAAGAAGGGAGGCGCTCCCCGCTTGGAAGAAATGAACGATATGGAACTGGAAGAATCCATTGAGATGTTATGTCGCAGCAAGGCGGAGGAATTAAGGCTTGTCGGGTACGAATATGTGACCAGCAAAGATGTCTGGAATTGCGTTAGTCATAAATATGAAAAACAGGGCATTCCACCGCTTCACCAACTGGTGAACGACATTTTGTCACTGAAAGCAACAAGCTTTATGAACTTTATGACCGTTTCTGCATACCGGGGATCCTCTTTCTAACGAAAGGGATCTTTTTGTGTTGGAAATTGACTGCTTTTTACGGCATCGCTATAATAGGAATATTGAGAATGAAGGGGGATCTAGGAACGGCATGAAGAGAATTGTCAGTTTCATTCTGGTCGTGCTTGTGACCACAGGAGTCATGTTGGGCACAAGTCCGGGCCTGCTCAAGAATATTCGCTTGGGCCTCGATTTAAAGGGAGGCTACGAGATCTTATATGAAGCAGAGCCGCTGGAACAAGGGCAGCAAGTTACCAAAGCCTCTTTGGTACAAACTGCAAGAAGTCTGGAGAGCCGTGCCAATGCGCTCGGAACAAGCGAGCCGGAAGTAACCACAGAAGGAACCAACCGGATTCGTTTGAAATTGGCTGGTGTTACAGACGAGGAAGAAGTTAGAGCCAAAATGAAAGAACCTGCCGTCCTGACTTTCCGTAGTAAAGGAGAGAATGACAAGGAAGGCGAGTATACGAAGATTGAGCTTCGAGGAAACGAATTTGTTGAGAACGGCGCAAAAGTGACTTTCAATCAACTGAATGAACCAATGATTGATATCCAGGTCAAAGATAAAGCGAAGTTCTCGGAAGTTACCAAACGTCTCATCGGACAACCTCTTGCCATCTATCTGGATGATCAGTTGCTCTCTGCCCCAACCGTACAACAGCAATTGACGGACGGTTCGGCACAGATTACTGGTAATTACACACGTGAGGAAGCGAATCAACTGCGTGACACCATTAACCTGGGTGCACTTCCTCTGAAACTTACAGAGAAATACTCGCAAAGCGTTGGAGCAACGCTGGGTAAATTGTCTCTCGACCAAACGATTAAAGCGGGCTTGATCGGTTCCGTTATTATTTTAGTGTTCATGATTGGTCTGTATCGCATTCCGGGAATCATCGCAAGCTTTGCCTTGATTACACATACGTGGCTGGTACTCGCAATCTTCTATATGGGCGAATTTGTACTTACCCTTCCGGGTATTGCTGCATTTATCCTGGGTATAGGGATGGCGGTTGATGCCAACATCATCACGTACGAGCGGATTAAGGAAGAAATGCGGAGTGGTAAATCGATTCTGTCGTCAGTCAAGGCGGGAAGCAAACATTCCTTCCGTACCATTATCGATTCCAATATCACAACCATCATTGCTGCGGCCGTTATGTTTTTCCTGGGTACAGGTGCAGTCAAAGGTTTCGCGCTCGTGCTGATTTTTGACATCGTCACCAGCATTATCACGAATATTTTCTTCTCCCGCTTCCTGTTGACCCTGCTTGTGCGGGCTAACGTGTTGAAGAAGCCTAAGTACTTCGGAGTGAAGGAGAGTGAAATTCGTGCGCTTTAATTGGAACTATGATTACATTAAAGGCAGTAAATTTGCCTACACGTTCTCCATTATTTTGACTTTGGCAGGGATTATCAGTTTGTTCTCCCTTGGATTAAATTATGCGGTTGATTTCCGCTCAGGTTCGAATGTGGACATTACCGTTTCCAAGGCCATTACTTCAGAACAAATTACTCCGATAATCCAAGACATTGGTGTCAATGAAGGCGATGTAAATATTACACCAGGTGCCGACCGAGTTAACGTTCGTTTCTCCAACGTATTGGATGAGACACAAGAGAGCAAGTTCAAAGAGGAGTTCACCAAGCTGGACCCGGAGGCTTCTTATGAAGTCAATACCGTTGACCCGGAAATGGCCAAAGAACTCGAACGTAATGCAATCTATGCGGTCCTCATCGCAAGTATCGGGATCATGATCTATGTTGCAATCCGTTTTGAGTGGCGTTTTGGACTGGCAGCCGTTATTGCGCTCTTCCATGATGCATTTGTCGTCATTAGTGTGTTCTCCATCTTCCGTTTGGAAGTGGATCTGACTTTTATTACCGCTGTACTGACGATTGTCGGTTTCTCCATTAATGATACCATTGTTATTTTTGACCGTATTCGGGAAAACCTGCGTTTCGCCAAGAAAACAACAAAAGCCGACTTGCGTGAAGTGGTTAACCGCAGTTTGTCTCAAACGATGACACGCTCATTGAACACGACATTTACAGTGTTTGCGGCATCCATCTGTTTGTTCATCTTCGGTGGAGAGTCCATTCGCATGTTCTCGCTTGCGATGGTAATCGGGACACTGTTCGGTGCATATTCATCCATCTTCATCGCTGCACCGCTGTGGCTGGTTCTCAAAGGAAAACAAGTGGACAAGCCGAAAACGGCAGCCAAAGCATCCAACTAAACATCTTATTTGCAAGCCGCGTCTGTCAGGCGCGGTTTTGCAACTTTACGTACAGGATTAAGGGGGAATTTCCATGACCAGAGAACGTATTCCAGCTGCTCAAGCGGCAACGTGGAGTGGTATTGCCGGGAATATGACACTTGCAGTGATTAAGGCTGGCGTCGGTTATATGGCGAACAGCAAATCGCTGCTTGCCGATGGTCTGTATTCTGCCTCGGAAGCTGCTTCCTCACTGGCAGGTCTCTTCCCCTCGAAGTCTGTACAGGATAGGAACAAAGCTCGCAGGGAAAAGGCCAGAGAGCATTCGCGCATGGCGAGGCCCGGGATTACGGTGCTACTGTCCGTCCTGATCCTTATGGGAGGCCTTCAGATTGCAATCTCTGCTCTGACCGGATTGACCGGGGATGAGCCTGGCGAATCGGCAAAATACGATCATGCACTTATTGCAGCTTTTGCTGCACTTGCTGTGAAAGAAGCTATTTTTCAATTTCAATATCGATATTACCGCAGGCGGAATCAGTCGCAGGCACTGTCCTATGCTCAGGAACATCGCCGTGCGCTCTATTGTTCTCTCACCGTACTCGTAGGCATTGCAGGTTCTATGGCTGGTGAAACGATGGGGATTCATGTTCTGCTGTATATGGACCCAGCGGCTGCACTTATTGCTTCCTGCTTCGTGCTTCATAAGGGTTACCGTATGATTGTAGACACCGTCTATGGCTCGCTTGTTCAGGAACTGGAACAGGAAGAGGCCATGGATTTCAAGGAAACGGTACAACGGGTTTATGGTGTTATTACGATTGAGCATCTGACTGCTCGGGAACAGGAACATGCTGTAACCGTTGAACTGGTCATTAGTGTGAATCCGAGAATTTCGGTGCTGGAAGCACAGGAAATAGCTAATCGGGCCAAGACCTTGCTGTTAACCCGGTTTAGTCATGTAAAAGAAGTACAGATCCAGGCTATCCCTTATGATCCGGGATATCCATACAAATCCAATCATGAACTGCCCGATCATGAAGCGACATTAATTCAGTAATGAAGCGCGGGTCCCGTAGATCAGGAAAGGAGCGTTATCATTGCTTTATTCGCAATACCGGTGGAACACACCGAATATCGATTTGGAGGCGGCTGCGGGACTCTCGCAGGCGCTTTCCGTTTCAGCACTTGTTGGACGTTTGCTGGTTAGCCGGGGAGTCCATAATGAAACTGAGGCAGAGCGGTTTCTTCATCCGGATCTGGGGCAGATGCATGATCCTTATCTGCTACGGGGCATGAATGAAGCTGTCCCCCGTATCCGGCTTGCGCTGGAGCGTGGTGAACATATTTTAATTTATGGAGATTACGATGCAGATGGTGTGTCCAGTACTTCGTTAATGATCCATTTAATGCGGCATCTTGGGGCATCCTATGATATCTACATCCCTCATCGGTCCAATGAAGGCTATGGATTGCACAATCATGCGCTGGACTGGGCCCATCAGCAAGGGGTTACTCTAATTATTACGGTCGATACAGGAATCAGTGCGGTGGAACAAATTGCATATGCGGCAACACTTGGAATGGAAGTCATCGTAACGGATCACCATGAACCGCCTGAGACTCTTCCAGAAGCGTTTGCTTTGATTAATCCCAAACTTCCCGATTGTCCCTATCCTTTCAAAGGCTTGGCCGGCGCGGGAGTAGCCTTGAAACTGGCCCAAGCCCTGATCGGTGAGGTGCCTGGTGAATGGATGGAGATTGCTGCCATTGGCACCGTCGCCGATCTCATGCCGCTTGAAGGAGAGAACCGGGTTATTGTCAGTTATGGCGTTGAGTCCATGCGGGGATCACGTCTTCCAGGTGTAAGTGCGCTGCTTGAAATTAGCGGCGTGGATCAAAGCCAGGTCACCTCGGTTAATATTGCCTTTGCAATGGCTCCCCGCATTAATGCCAGTGGTCGTTTGGATCATGCAGGAAGAGCTGTTTCGCTTCTTACAACCGAGAATCTGGATGAGGCTCATATGCTTGCAGGTCAACTCGATTTGTTAAATCGGGAACGGCAGCAGGTCGTTGAGGGCATTGTCCAGGAAGCCAGCGCGCAGTTGGAGCAAAAAATTCAGCTTCGTTCCGGCAAAGTTCCCGATGTGATTGTTCTCGCGGGTGAAGGCTGGAATGTGGGGGTTGTGGGCATCGTAGCCTCCAAAATACTGGAACGCTATTATCGTCCGACGCTCATCTTGGGAATAGACCCCGAGACGGGTGTATGCAAAGGCTCTGCCCGCTCCATTGATGGCCTGGATATCTATGAGGCACTCACCGCTTGTAAACATACAATGGACCACTATGGTGGACATCCGGCAGCTGCAGGCATGACCCTTCATCGGGATCAGCTGGAAGAGCTGGAGTCAGGGTTGAATGAGTTTGCAGCCTCCGTTCTGACGGAAGCGGATTTTATGCCTGAGCGACTGGCAGACGACGAGTGTAGAATTAGTGACGTGCCGCTGAAAGTCATTCAGGAAATCGACAGACTTCAACCTTTCGGCATGAGCAATCCTTCGCCTCGTTTTGTTTTGAGGAATGTCATGGTAAAAGAAACACGAACGATGGGCCGGGAGAAACGGCATCTGAAACTGGTTCTCGAACAAGACGGGCAGCAGCTCGAAACGGTTGCCTTTGGCAAGGGAGCTTTAGCCGAATTTTTACCTGTGGGAACTCTTATTGATGTAATGGGCGAATTGTCCATCAATGAATGGAACGGGATGCGCAAACCGCAATTGATGCTTCAGGACATTCATGTTCCACACGCGCAAGTCTTCGATCTGCGTGGGAATGCTGATCCACTAAACGCGATGAAACAGTTTCTTGGTTCACTTGAAGTGCATTTAAGGTATACATCTGGCTCAATAGGTGCGATTGTCCGGAAGGATATCGATGTTTCTGAGGGAAATTCATTGTATGAACCGTGCCTTTGGGTATATGATAGAAAGGTCGGGTTATTTCCGCATAATGCTGCTGCACAGCATTATGGACAGGAACAGGTCCGGACGTTATTTGTGTTTGATACGCCGGAAACCCCGGAACAACTTGATGCCATGCTGACCATGTTCAGCGGAGCCGAGAATATCATCCTTCTGCACGGATCAGGCAACCGCCGAGATCGCCTTCAGATGCCTTCCAGAGACCTCTTTAAGCGTATTTATATGCTGGTGTCGAAATGGAGAGCTGAACCGGTAGAGGAACAAGAGATGACTCCTGTGCTCAGTCGTCAGTGTGGATGTTCGCCGCGTATGATTACCATGATGCTGGATGTGTTTGAAGAGTTATCGTTCATCACCCGCAAGGATGGCAAAATATCGTTTGTGGATAACCCGCCCAAACGCGATCTGGCCTCGTCCCGTCATTATCAGGCACTGGAAAATATGGCCGAGACAGAACAGGTACTGCTGGATGCATCTACACCGCAGCTGACACAATGGATGATATCCCGGATGAAGGGCGTATCTTAGATGGAAGTTGTGTATTTATTTTAGGAGGAGATTATTTTGGATTTTAAAGAGTATATTCGTGTCATTCCTGACTTTCCACAACCGGGAATCAGCTTCAAGGACATTACGACATTGTTGAAGGATGGAGAAATGTACCGCAAGGCAATCAATGAGCTGAAAGTAATGGTTTCTGATCTCAAAATTGATGTCATTGCTGGACCTGAAGCACGTGGTTTCGTTGTGGGCGCCCCTCTGGCATACGCTCTTGGTGTCGGCTTTGCTCCGATTCGCAAAAGTGGAAAACTGCCTGGAGAGACGATTGAAGTAGGTTATGATCTCGAATATGGCAAGGATACACTTGCGATGCATACCGATGCAATCGAAAAAGGACAAAATGTCCTGATTGCTGACGATTTGCTGGCAACGGGTGGAACGATTGCAACTTCCGTTAACCTGATTGAACAATTGGGAGGCAAAGTTGTAGGTGCAGCATTCCTGATTGAGCTGTCTGACCTGAATGGACGTGCCAAATTGCCGGAGATCGATGTATTTACGTTGATGAACTACTAAGATCCCTGCATGCGTGCTGTCTTATCATTTTAAAGTGCATCTCCCGTTTCCCGGGAAATAATATACAGCATTAATGATTATTAAAAAGCCTGTTTTCTCATTTCCTAAGAATTGAGAAAGCAGGCTTTTTGGTATCTATTTTTGTAGGTAATCCCGAATGCGGATGATTACGATCCGACCAAGGACATTAGTCGGGGGTTTTCTCAGTCAGGGGTTGTTTTTCCGATTGGTCATTAGACCATCCGAGTACTTCGAACAATTTGAACAACAGGCTCAGCAGGATACCGACAATGGTAGCCAGTGCCATTCCTTTCAATTGTACTCCGTAAATGGATACTTGAGTTCCGCTGAGTCCGATGACAAGCACAAGCGTTGTCAGGAGCAGGTTGGTTGGCTTCGCAAAGTCCACCTTTTGCTCAACGAGGATACGCAGACCGGATGCGGCAATGACCCCGAACAGAAGCAGAGATACTCCACCCATAACAGGTACCGGAATGTTAGCAACAAGCGCCGAGAATGTTCCTGAGAAGGAGAGCACGATCGCAATGATGGCTGCTCCACCAATAACGTAGGTGGAATAGACTCTTGTAAGTGCCATAACACCGATATTTTCACCATAGGTTGTATTCGGCGTAGATCCAACAAAACCGGAAAGTATAGTGGAAACTCCGTTTCCGAGCAGGGAACGATGGAGACCAGGGTCTTTGGAGAGATCCTTGCCTACAATGCTGCTGGTTACAAGCAAATGTCCGATGTGCTCTACAATAACAACGAGAGCTACGGGCAAAATAGTGAAGATAACGGACCAGTCAAACGTAGGCGTCGTAACTGTTGGCATGGAAATCAAATTAGCACTCGCAATCTTTTCCGTTTCGACTGCATCCATAAAGTACCCAAGGACATATCCGGATACAATACCGATCAGAATGTGAATGATTTTGGGGAATCCACGGAAGGTTACGGCTCCGATAACAGTGATACCGAGAGTTACCATGGATAAAATAATGGGCTTGGCCTGAGGAACCCAGTTGGGGTTGTTCACAGGGTCAGAATTGATCAGCCCAGCCATGCCGGCTGCAACGGGCACGAGTTCCAAACCGATCAGGGCTACGATGGCTCCCATGACTGCTGGAGGGAACACAACATTAATCCAGCCTGTCCCGGCATATTTGATGATAAGAGCGACAAGACAGAATACAATGCCTGTTATAATAAATGCTCCGAGAGCCATGGAGTAGCCGTTACCCGGATGCGATTCTATAACAACTGTAACGGGCGCAATAAAAGCAAAACTGGAACCCAGGTATGCTGGTATTTTGCCTTTGCACATTAATATGTAAAGCAATGTTCCGATACCGTTCATCAACAGGATCATGCTTGGATCAACCCCGAACAGGTTGGGTACAAGCACCGTGCTGCCAAACATGGCAAACAAATGCTGCAGACTGAGCAGGGAGCCAGATCCTAGTGGCATCTTCTGATTAACCTGAATTTCGCGTTGCAATGAACATTCATCTCCTTTTCCGAAACACAAATCTTCAATAGATTACAGAGTTTCTCTTAATTAAGCAATAACATTTTTTGCGATTTGGCTTCGAATGTACGTTTTTTAGCAAATATTGATTCTATTTCGAATATAAATGGCCATAATATTTAAGATAAAGGCACGGTTTAATCCCGTTAAGCGGATTATGGAGATATGGATGGGCCAGTCATAAATTCTTTTAAAAAATTGGATATACGCTCTTATTCGCCAGCAGTTGACGGGAAACGGGCGAAGCGTCATAATTATAGGAAATTACTTTTACGGGGAACCTGTGTTGATGCATTTGTCACGGGTTCCATTTTGTATAGAAAGGACACGGAACAGATCAGAATGGGCATAGAGCAATTACTCGAGAAGGCCGGAGCTTATATCAAAGAACCCGATCTGGTGCGCATACGTGAAGCTTACGAATTTGCTGATCAGGCCCACCATGGACAGACGCGTAAATCGGGAGAACCGTATATCCTGCATCCGCTTGCGGTTGCCGACATTGTTGTGAACATGCAGATGGACACCATCTCCATTATTGCAGCGCTTCTTCATGATGTTGTAGAAGATACTACGGTATCGCTTGAAGAAATCCGCAATCACTTCGGCAATACGTGTGCCATGCTTGTTGACGGCTTGACGAAGCTGGAACGTATTCAGTTCCGCTCCAAGGAAGAGCAGCAGAACGAAAACTATCGTAAAATGTTCATCGCCATGGCGCAGGACATCCGTGTCATCGTTATCAAATTGGCTGACCGCCTGCACAATATGCGGACACTCAAATTCCAATCGGAAGAAAGCCAGCGCAGGATTTCTTATGAGACGCTGGAGATTTTCTGTCCCATTGCCAACCGTTTGGGTATCTCTGCGATCAAATGGGAAATGGAGGACATTGCTCTCCGTTATTTGAATCCGCAGCAATACTACCGTATTGCAAATCTGATGCACAAGAAGCGTGCAGAACGTGAGCAGTATATCGATACGGTGATGGATGGAATCACGACCAAGCTTGATGAGATGGGAATTCAGGCAGATCTGTCTGGTCGTCCGAAACACATTTACAGTGTGTTCAAAAAAATGACAACGAAGAACAAGCAGTTTAACGAAATCTACGATCTGCTTGCGATTCGTATTATTGTGGATAATATCAAAGATTGTTATGCTACCCTCGGCATTATACACACATTATGGAAACCAATGCCTGGTCGTTTCAAGGATTACATTGCAATGCCTAAGGCTAACATGTACCAATCGCTCCATACAACGGTGGTTGGCCCGAATGGGGAACCGACTGAAGTTCAGATTCGGACATGGGATATGCACCGTACTGCCGAATTCGGGATTGCGGCCCACTGGGCCTATAAGGAAGGTGCAGCAACCGGAAATAATTTTGAAGATAAAATTACGTTTTTCCGGGAAATTCTTGAGCTTCAAAATGAAGCGCAGGATGCATCTGAATTTGTCGAATCCCTTAAGATGGATTTCTTCTCTGATTTGGTATTTGTATTTACGCCAAAAGGTGAAGTCATTGAGTTGCCTACAGGTTCCGTGCCGCTCGATTTTGCGTACAGAATTCATACCGAAGTGGGTAACCGTACGATTGGTGCCAAAGTCAACGGTCGCATCGTGCCACTTGACTACCATCTGAAGACTGGAGATATCATTGAGATACTTACGTCCAAACATTCATATGGTCCAAGTCAGGATTGGCTCAAAATTGCGAAATCATCCCATGCGAGGGCCAAGATCAAGCAGTGGTTCAAGAAGGAACGCCGCGAAGAAAACGTTGAAAAAGGCCGCGAAAGCTGTGAGCGCGAGCTGAAACGTATGGGGCTTGATCCTTCTGCGTGGATGACGGATGACAAATTGATGGAAGCATGCAAAAAATATGCGTTTAACGATATTGATGATATGCTTGCAGCGGTTGGATTCGGTGGTATTACTGCTGCACAGATCGTGACCAAAGCAACCGAGAAATTGCGCAAGGAACAGGAAGAGTCGAGCCTGCTCGAATTGAATTCCGAAATGCGGGAGCTGAAGCCTGCACCTGAACGCAAGAATCGTCCTACCAACGGCATTCGTGTCAAAGGCATCGATAACTTGCTCGTTCGCTTTGCACGCTGTTGTAATCCTGTCCCGGGTGATGACATTATCGGTTACGTTACGCGCGGTCGTGGGGTATCCGTGCACCGCAGCGACTGTCCGAACATTCCTTCAAGCGGGGATGGAGAGGAAGCAGCACGCGTCATTGAGGTGGAATGGGAAGAAAATATTGAGGCCAACTACAGTGTCGATATTGAGATTACCGGACATGATCGCAATGGACTGCTCAATGAAGTGCTTCAGGCCGTTTCCGAAAGTAAAACAAATATATCTGCCGTCACCGGACGGACAGACAAAAATAAATTAGCATTGGTGCACGTTACAATCCTGATCCGCAATACAGAGCATCTGCATTCTGTCGTCGAACGGATCAAACGGGTAAAAGATGTCTATTCCGTGCATCGGATTATGCAGTAAGGAGCCGGTCAGATGAGAGTGCTTGTACAACGTTGCAAAGAGGCTCAGGTTACAGTTGGTGACGAAATAACGGGACGAATTGAATCCGGGGTCATGCTGCTCGTAGGTATTACTCATGAAGACACGGAGAAAGATGCAGTTTATCTTGCAGACAAGGTGGCAGGACTTCGCATTTTCGAGGATGATCAGGAAAAGATGAATCTTAGCCTGATGGATGTGGGTGGCGCAGTCCTTTCGGTCTCGCAATTTACTCTATATGGCGACTGTCGCAAAGGGAAACGCCCGAGTTTTGCGGCTGCAGCCCGGCCAGAAGCCGCTGAGGTGTTATATGAGACCTTTAATCAACTATTGAGGGATAAAGGCATTCAGGTGGAAAAGGGGAGATTCGGAGCCATGATGGATGTGTCCTTCACCAACTGGGGGCCCGTGACTTTAATGCTGGAGAGCCCTCTCCGTTAGGAAGCACGTGCATAATTCACCCGGGATCAGGCCATAATGAGGGATAGTTCTAGTACTAGCATAAGCTGATCAAAGGAGTATCTCTCACTATGCGTCAATCTGCCAAGATAACACGTTCCCGTATGGAACCACTGCTTATTCCAGGGAATCTGTATGAGTCACTGAAATTAGCTCGCGCAGCTTCTGAATGCGTGGCTACGATCTGGTCTACCCAGGATTCGGACAAGGGGGAACAGAGTCACCTGCCGCGTGCCTAGTTATGATGAAAGAAAAGCTGTAAGCAGGCAGTCATTTTTATATGTTGAAAGCTTACTCGTATAGCAGCAAAGCCGAAAGCCTTGATTCGATACTCGGATCAGGGCTTTTTTATGTGATGTTTTCGTTTCCGTGTTGGAAATAAACTCAATGATCGATTGCTTAAGCTGTTATAAACAGCTGCAGTTAGGGTAATAACAACACGAGGCACATGATTGTGCCGAGGTTCAGGGTTTGTACATGGATTTACTGAATTTGTAGATTACAAAATTCTGCAAAACCCGAATATGAAAAGATTTTTCGAACACGGAAAGGAGAACGTACGTTATGAGTAAAGTTGCTTTTTTATTGGCGAACGATTTTGAAGATTCGGAAATGCAGGTCCCATATGATGAGGTGAAAAAAGCCGGACACGATGTGGAAATCATCGGTTTGAAGGCAGGAGAAACGCTCAAAGGTAAAGGCGGCAAGGCCTCCTATACTTCAGACAAGGCGATTGCAGAAGTGTCGGCATCAGATTACGACGCTGTGGTCATTCCAGGGGGATCTTCTCCTGAAAATCTGCGCACGGATGCGAACATTCTGAAGTTTGTAACGGAGATTAACAGTGCGAAGAAGCCAATCGCAGCCATCTGCCATGGCCCGCAAATTCTGGCCAGCGCTGATCTCCTCAAAGGGCGAACCATTACGTCCTATCCTCCACTTAAGGATGATATGGTCAATGCGGGTGCTGAATTTAAGGATCATGAGGCTGTAGTGGACGGCAATTACATTACGTCGAGAACACCAGCTGATGAGCCTGCATTTGTTCGTGAACTGTTGAAAGTCATATAATCGGTCACGGGTAAACGATTTAACTTGTTTATCAAGTTAATCTGCAAAATACATGATGTAATTTATTCCGACAAAGGAGGGTTTGACATGGCAAAGCATATTCAGGCATATTTTCGAACCGAAGATGAGGCGGAGGGTGCTAGAACTTCACTTCAGACGTTTCGGACCGAGCATTTGGAGGTAGGACAGCTGGACAGTGCGATTGGCAGAGACAAACGCATCTTGCTACCGCTGGTGCCTTATAATACGGCGGGTGGCGCAGGTACAAATGGAGCCATGGGTGTAGGTACAGCGCCTGGAGTTCCGGCAAGTGAGAATGTAGTTCCAGTGGTTAGTAATGTGGATCGTAATGCTGACCGGGATGTACGCGACAATGTGAATGAAGACGGTGACCTGTTCAGAGCGGCAGACGTCTCCTCGGACGATTATGATGATCTGCATTATGTTTTGTCTGCCAAAGTCCAGGACGAGGATTATGATGAAATTATTCATAAGCTTCGGTCCAACAATGCCTATGTGGAAGAATTGAATTAACGTGTAGATCATGGAAGAGCCCTGTGAAATCTGACTTTATTTCGTGTCAGCG
Organism: Paenibacillus sp. FSL K6-2862; assembly: GCF_038005125.1. Taxonomy (NCBI): domain Bacteria; kingdom Bacillati; phylum Bacillota; class Bacilli; order Caryophanales; family Paenibacillaceae; genus Paenibacillus; species Paenibacillus sp. FSL K6-2862. Next base: position 5,244,186 of record NZ_JBBOSN010000001.1, on the reverse strand, counting down.
CGATCACAAGGGCTCTTTTGTATTAGTTTACTTTTATATCATTAAAGCGCTATCATTTTTGTAATATTACTGTAATATTAGTTACATAAGGCTTTAACATAGGGCGTTTATAATAACAAGCATGACCCCCTTTTTTTATATATCCTTTGAGCCTGCACACCGTGTGCAGGCTTTTTTTTGCTGTCTTTTGATGTTAGCCCTTGACTTTAGTACTGCGGTTCATTACAATCAGAAAATAATATGTTGACTTTAGTCAATATCATTCGTTTTCTTGAATTATATTACTGATTTGATGACGGGACCAAGTACTCCGTGCCCACATGAACAGAGAGGAATCCCTTGGCTGTAAGGATTCTCTTGATGAGCGGACGAATGACTTCCCCGAGAACAGACGGCGAACACATCAGAGATGATTCTGATAGCCATTAGCCGGCCTGCGCAGGACGTGCGTTACACGTAGAGCGGAACGATGGTCTGATCGGATTGCAGCAAGGCAGTCCTGCATAATCAGATGATCACCTGAACGGCGAAAGTGTCAGGAGTTCCGGAATGTGGGTGGTACCACGGGTGAATGTATAAACACAATCTCTCGTCCCTTTGTTTGCTGTATACAGCGACAGGGCGAGGGATTTTTTTGTTATATAGAGAAAATAGAGCTGGAGGGATGAAAGATGGCTTTTCAGAAACCAACGGGAACACAGGACCTGCTGCCTGGCGTAGTGGAGAAGTGGCAGTTTGTCGAAGAGAAAATTAAGGATCTGTGCCGCCGTTTTAATTATCGGGAGATCCGCACACCCATTTTTGAACAGACTTCACTGTTTGAGCGAGGGGTAGGCGAAACAACCGACATCGTTGAAAAAGAAATGTACACGTTCAAGGACAAGGGCGATCGCAGCATGACGCTTCGTCCGGAAGGAACCGCTGGCGTTGTACGTGCTTTTGTAGAGAATAAGCTCTATGGGGAGCCAGACGTAACGAAGCTTTATTATGTAGGTCCCATGTTCCGCTATGAGCGTCCGCAAGCAGGACGCCAGCGTCAGTTCCACCAGTTCGGGGTGGAGGCATTCGGAGCAGTAGATCCGGCAATCGATGCAGAGGTTATCGCTCTTGGTTATCAGTTCTGTGTGGAGCTGGGGTTGAAGGATGTCAAAGTTGAAGTGAACTCGGTGGGTAATGCGGCAAGCCGTGCTGCCTATCGTGAAGAGCTGCTGGGCTTCCTGAGACCGATGAAGGACACCTTGTGCAAGGATTGCCAAAATCGCATGGAACGCAACCCGCTTCGCGTCCTCGATTGTAAGGTAGATCAGGACAAATTTGTCGGTGCACCTTCCATTCTGGATAGCCTGGATGAAGAAGCAACGAACCACTTTGCCAAAGTTCAAGGTTTCCTGGATGATTTCGGCGTAGATTATGAAGTGAACACGCGTCTTGTGCGCGGACTGGATTATTACACCATGACAGCATTTGAATTGAAGGCACAGGGGATTGGTGCTATTGATACCGTAGGCGGCGGTGGCAGATATAACGGCCTCGTTGGAGACATCGGCGGACCGGATCAACCGGGGATTGGTTTTGGTATCGGTCTGGAACGCATTCAACTGATACTGGAACACCAAAACATTAATGTAAGTGCCCTCACTCCACTTGATGTGTACTTTGTTGCTCTTGGAGAAGCAGCAGATCGGGAAGTAAACCGTCTGTTGTTCAAACTTCGTCAGTCCGGTCTTTCGGGTGAACGTGATTATCTGGGGCGCAAGATGAAGGCTCAAATGAAATCAGCAGATCGTTACAAAGCCCGTTATACGGCGATTCTTGGCGATGATGAGCTGGAACGCGGGGAGATTGCCCTCAAGGCAATGGATACAGGTGAACAGCAAACCGTAAAACTGGAAGAGCTGATTGCAACCATTCAGGGAGCTAAATAAGATCGCACAAGCCAGAGTAAGTTAAATTCATTTTTATATGATTCGGCAGCCTTACGGGGCCTGGAAGCCATTCGATGTGGATTTTGTCCAAGAATGTTACAGCTCCCGTAAGTACAACGCCTTTCAATATATCGTCTTCACGCAACCGCGCTGTTAAAGTAATGGTCTTGGCCTACTTGCACAGAACGGAAATTCACATAATGAGGAGTTTGGTTATGAAAAGAAGTCATCATTGCGGCGCATTAACGACCGCACACATCGGCGAAACCGTAACATTGAACGGCTGGGTACAGACCCGCCGTGACCTGGGGGGCGTACTGTTTATCGATCTGCGTGACCGCAGCGGTATTGTACAAGTGGTATTTAACCCTGCATACTCCGGCGAAGCTCTGCAAATTGCTGACCGGGTACGTAGTGAATATGTTATTGCCGTATCGGGCAAAGTGGTTAAACGTGATGAAGAGACCGTGAACAAAAACCTGCCTACAGGTGAAATTGAAGTTCAGATTACGGAAATCGAAGTGCTGAACGCGGCAAAAACACCGCCATTCTTCATTGAAGATGGTGTAGAAGTCGATGAGTCCCTTCGCTTGAAATATCGTTATCTGGACCTGCGTCGTCCGGAAATGTACGAAACATTGAAATTGCGTTCCAAAGCGTCCAAAGTATTCCGTGACTACCTGGATGGAGAAGAGTTTGTTGAAGTGGAAACACCGATTCTTACGAAGAGCTCCCCGGAAGGTGCGCGTGACTATCTCGTACCAAGCCGTGTGCATGAAGGTGAATTCTTCGCCCTGCCGCAGTCTCCGCAAATTTACAAACAATTGCTGATGGTCGGCGGACTTGAGCGTTATTATCAAATCGCCCGCTGTTTCCGGGATGAGGATCTGCGTGCAGACCGTCAACCTGAGTTCACACAAGTCGACATCGAGACTTCCTTCTTGGAACAGGATGACCTGCTGCCAATGATGGAAGAGCTGATGGCCAAATTGCTGCGTGAAACGAAAGGCATTGAGCTTGAGCTGCCATTCCAACGGATTACGTATGCAGATGCGATGGGTAAATACGGTTCAGACAAACCGGATCTGCGCTTTGGCATGGAACTGGTGGAAATGAACGATATCGTAGCAAACAGTGGTGTTAAAGTATTTGCTTCTGTCATTGAAAAAGGTGGAGAAGTGAAAGTTCTGAATGCCAAAGGCTGTGGCACATGGAGCCGCAAAGAAATCGACGATCTCGGACCATTCGCAGCACGTTACGGTGCCAAAGGTCTGGCGTGGATTCAAGTGAAAGACGGCGAATTCAAAGGCCCAATCGTGAAATTCTTTACACCGGAAGAGATTGAAGCGGTGAAAGAACGCACGGGCGCTGAAGAAGGCGACTTGCTGCTCTTCTCTGCGGACAACAAAAAAGTGGTTGCAGACGTTCTGGGTGCACTGCGTTTGAAAATTGGCCGTCAACTTGGTCTGATCGATGACAGCAAATTCAAATTTGCCTGGGTTGTGGACTTCCCATTGCTCGGATATGATGAAGATGCGAAACGTTACGTGGCAGAACATCACCCGTTCACTCGTCCAAAAGACGAAGATGTGGCTCTGTTCGATACAGATCCGGGTGCGATTCGTGCTCAAGCTTATGACCTTGTTCTGAATGGTTATGAAGTAGGTGGCGGTTCAATGCGTATCTACAAACGTGACGTGCAAGAGAAAATGTTTGCAGCCCTTGGACTTTCTCCTGAAGTATCCAATGAGAAATTCGGTTATCTGCTTGAAGCATTCGAATACGGAACTCCACCACATGGCGGTATCGCCTTTGGTCTTGACCGTCTCGTTATGCTGCTGGCAGGACGTACAAACCTGCGTGAAACCATTGCCTTCCCGAAAACGGCAAGTGCAACCGATCTGCTCATGAACGCACCTTCTGAAGTGGACGGAGCCCAGTTGGAACAACTTCATATCCGTGTAGCCCGTAAACCGGTGGCGGAAAAGAAATAAAGGAGGCATCGATTCTCAATGCTCCATCAATTTTCAAGAACAGAGCTGGCAATCGGACCTGAAGGTCTGGATGCTTTGAAAAATAGTACAGTTGCCGTGCTTGGTATTGGCGGCGTGGGCGGTATAGCCGTTGAAGCCCTTGCTCGCAGCGGGGTTGGACGCATCATCCTGATCGATAAGGATGTGGTGGACATCACCAACGTTAACCGCCAGATTCACGCGTTGACCACGACCGTTGGTCAGAAAAAAGCCGATCTGATGGTGGACCGGGTCAAGCTCATTAACCCTGAGATTGATGCCATCGCCTTGAACATGTTTTACACGGAAGAAACGTATGAGGAACTGTTTAAATATGAACTGGATTATGTCCTGGATGCATCCGACACGATCATCTACAAAATCCATCTCATCAAGGAATGCCTCAAACGTAAGATTCCGGTGATCTCCAGCATGGGTGCGGCGAACAAAATGGACCCTACGAAATTCCAGGTTGCGGATATTTCCAAAACGTCCATGGACCCGATTGCCCGTGTGGTTCGCACAAAACTGCGCAAAGAAGGCATCAAAAAAGGGGTCAAAGTGGTCTTTTCTACCGAGGAGCCATTAAAGCCGCGTGAAGATGTTACTCAAAAGATCGTTCCTGAGAACGCACCGGAAATTCGCAAGGCGAAACAGCCACCAGCGAGCAACGCGTTTGTTCCTCCGGTAGCCGGACTGATCATGGTCAGTGTGGCAGTCAAGGAATTGATTGAAAATGCAGCAAAGAAACAATAGTAACCTGTTGAGCGAAAAGCGTAGGTGCCTACAAGGCGCCTGCGCTTTTTTTATGGTCATCACGTGATGTACTTCAATCTCAAAACCGTGTATGATATGTGGTGCTGCGCGAAATGATGATAAATATATAGAGAAATGGCAGTGTACATAGAGAGAGGGGAACAGAACGGATGAAACAAGGTTGGATGACCAGACGTCTCGGTGTGGAGCCGGGGGACCAGTGGAAAAAAGAGATTGTGGCGGGAGCCATCTCCTATTTTGCTGTCGTTTATATCGTGATGGTCAATGCTACAATTCTGGCAGATGCCGGCATGCCTTTACAGGCAGCGATGGTAGGCACACTGCTGACGTCTATTGCAGGTTGCTTGCTGATGGCATTCGGAGGTAAGTCACCTATTGTGGTTGTACCCGGAATGGGGATCAATGCATTTTTCACGTACACACTCGTACATTCCATGAAGCTGAGCTGGCAGGAAGCACTGGCCGTGGTGGCCGTTACAGGTATACTTTTTGCAATCGTTGCATTTACATCACTATATAAATTGATCAGTGAAGCCATACCGAAGAACCTGCAGCATGGGATAACGGTGGGAATTGGCCTGTTTTTGACCTTTATTGGTTTGCAAAAAAGCGGAATTGTTATTGCTCATCAGACCACGTTTGTAGCGATCGGGCACTTCAATGATCCTAATGTTATTACGGCCTGCGTAACACTAGTACTTGCCGTGATTCTATTCATACGTAATATTCAGGGCGGACTTCTCATCAGTATTCTGATCGGGACTGGACTTGCCTATGTGCTAGGTGCAGTGAACCCGGGTGAACCGGTGTCCGCGATGGAAGCGCTGCGTCAATACGGCGGGTTGTTTGGCGAATTGTCCCTGATGAAGCTGGCTGATGTTGCGTTCTGGATTGCTGTCTTTTTGCTGCTGCTGATTGTGGTATTCGAAAATATCGGATTGATTACTGCTCAGACGCAAATGATTGGTCGCCCGCAACGTTTCAAAGGCAGCCTGCGCGCTCTGTCGATCAGTACGGTATTGGCAGGTATATTCGGGAGCAGTCCTCCTGTAGCTGCGGCAGAGACCACTGCCGGGATTGCAGCAGGCGGACGCACGGGCTTGACACCACTTGTTACAGCCGTGCTGTTCGGGGCGACTTTTTTCTTCATTCCGCTGCTCGGGTATATTCCGGACAGTGCAATTGCCCCCATTTTGATCATCATTGGCGGTTTAATGGTGCAAGGTGTGAAGGATATGGATTTTGGTGACTTTACAGAGGCATTCCCGGCATTTCTTATTATGGTGATGATTCCCTTTACGTATAGCATTGTGGACGGCATGGCGTTTGGTTTCATTGCTTATCCACTGGCGAAGCTGGCCGCAGGTCAGGGGAAACAGGTGCCCGTGGTCATGTATGGCATTGCCATTTTGTTTTTGGCCAACTTTGTACTGCATGGGGTATTGTAATCAGTTGGGACGTACGGATAAATCATTCGTGTGATGGCTAGTGAACAGGTGGAGAATGGAGGAACGGGGAATGGAAGAGAAGGAACAGACGGAACAGACGAAACAGACGGACCGGGTTGAACCGAAGCTTGGGAAAAAAGGATTTAAAGATTTCGTGAAGCTGATTGCTTCCACAGAACCTCCCAAACTCATTTTGATCGTCGCATTGATTCTGACCCTCATTCAGACTACGGCCGGGTTAATTGTCCCACTGATGACCAAAGGGCTGATCGATGGACTAACGATGTCTGCACTTAATAAATCCGTCATTTTTCTGCTGCTTGGCGCTTTTGTCATTCAGGCGATTGCTTCAGGCATCAGCATCTATATGTTGAATTATGCAGGACAACGCGTGGTTGCAACGCTGCGAACGAAGCTGTGGAACAAAGTGTTATCCCTGCCAATGCCGTATTTTGATCGTAATCGTACAGGAGATACGATGAGCCGCATCACTAATGATACAAGCCAGATCATGACGCTGATTGCCGATTATTTGGTCTCCTTTGTATCCAATATCGTTGCGGTGGTGGGCGGGGTGGCTCTGCTATTCTATCTGGATTGGGTCATGTCACTCATCATTCTGAGCTTGGTACCGTTAACGCTGCTGATTCTGCTGCCCGTTGGACGTAAAATGTACAAAATTTCCAAAAAGCAGCAGGATGAGATGGCTGGCCTCACTTCCGTGCTGAGCCAGGTTATTGGTGAGATTCGATTGGTAAAAGCATATGGCACCGAAAAACAGGAGGCGGAAGCGGGACATTCCCGAATTGGCAAAATGTTCGCTTTTGGTTTGCAGGAGGCAAGAATTCTGGCGTTGATCGGACCGCTCTTTACCTTTGTCATGACCGCTGTATTGGTTGTTATTCTAGGGGTTGGCGGTATGCGGGTAGCATCCGGGATGTTATCACCCGGGGAACTGGTGGCCTTCATCCTGCTGCTGTTTCAGGTTATTATGCCGATGGGGCAGTTCACGACACTGTATTCGCGTTTGCAAAAAGTGGTAGGTGCAACCGAACGCATTCAGGCTATTCTTGCACATGAAGAAGAACCACAACACCGTGTGAAGTTAGCTCCAAAAGGCAACGAGACCATTGCATTCAACAACCTGCATTTCGCCTATGTCACAGGAGAAGAAGTGCTGCACGGTATCCATCTAACCGTTCCAGCGCGTAAAGTGACGGCGATCGTCGGTCCCAGCGGCAGCGGCAAATCAACCTTATTCTCACTGCTAGAGCAGTTTTACCTTCCCGGTTCGGGTAACATAACTTACGGAGGACAAGATATAAGGGATTATTCGCTCGCCTCCTGGCGCAGCAAGATCGGTTATGTTTCACAGGAGAGTCCGCTAATGGCAGGTACCATCAAGGACAACATTACCTATGGGCTTGGACGAGAAGCAAGTATGGACGAGATCCGGCATGCCGCAGACATGGCATATTCGTCCGCATTTATTGATAACTTGCCCCAGGGTTACGAGACAGAGGTGGGGGAACGCGGAATCAAGCTTTCGGGCGGTCAGCGTCAGCGCATTGCCATAGCCAGGGCACTGCTGCGCAGTCCGGATATCCTCATGCTTGATGAGGCAACGTCCAGTCTGGACAGTACTTCGGAACATGAAGTGCAGCAAGCCCTTTCGAATTTGATGGAGGGACGGACAACCGTTGTAATTGCGCATCGTTTGTCCACAGTCGTGGATTCGGATCAGATTGTTGTACTGGAGCAGGGCCATGTCACCGGGACGGGTACACATGCAGAGCTAATCAGCACACATCCGGTATATCGTGAACTGGCTCAGAAACAGTTTGTTGCACAAGATGGGAAGTCAGAGCCTGAGGAGTATTAATTGATAACGATGTGAACCGTTGCTCATCGTCTTAAAGAGACGGGAACAGCGGTTCATTTGTCTTTTCGTCCTGTTAGCTGTAGCTTTTTGCCATTCAATATGATATAGTGGGTATCCTTTTGTGTCGTCAGATTGGCTATGCAAAAAAACATATTCTTAGGAGGTAACTGAAACATGTCAGACAGCTTTCAAAGTGCCTATCAAGAAGAAGAGTACAGGTTAGAGCGAACGATGGAGGAAGTGGATCGTCAGCTGGAACGGCTGAAGAATACACCGGTATATACTGGCCACGATTTCACCGAACAAGTGCTGGAAGCCGGACGCGAAGAGCGCCGCACCGCCTTGTCCAAGAGCGCGCAGCAACCCTATTTCGGACGCTTGGATTTCGAAGAACAGGGCAGCGGGGAACGGAAGCCGCTGTACATTGGCAAAGTCGGCGTAGACCGCGAAGAGGTGGGAGAGCATCCGCTCGTCATCGATTGGCGTGCTCCGGTCGCGAGCCTGTTTTACTCATTTACGGGAGGGGAAGCCTCCGCAACCTACGATGCACCCGAAGGTTTGATTGAAGGCCTGGTCTATCTGAAACGCAACGTGGTCATCCGGCAGCGGATATTGGAGCGCGTTGCGGATACATATAACCGGGATAGCGACCAGCCGGCCGTATCGGATGAGTTTCTCGTCTATCGGCTGGGAGAGAACAAGGATAACAAGCTTCGTGACATCGTATCCACCATTCAGGCAGAACAGGATCAGATCATTCGTGCTGCAAGGAATACGGCATTGATCATCCAGGGTGTGGCGGGTTCGGGAAAAACAACCGTTGCCCTGCACCGGCTGGCCTTTTTGCTGTATCAGTACAAAGAGCAGGTATCTGCGGAGAAGATGGTTATCTTCGCACCCAACCACATGTTCCTCGATTACATTTCGGATGTACTCCCGGAACTCGGCGTTGGAGATATTCAGCAGCGTACATTCCCGGATTGGGCGATGAATCTGCTGGGATTGGAGATGCCTCTGGCAGATACGTCGGAGACACTGAATACCTGGTTTGAAACGCCGGAAGCACGCCCCGAATTGAATGATGACGTACCTGGTCGCTATAAGGGCTCGATACGCTTCATGAAACTCATTCAGGAATGGCTGTCAGGCATGGAGGAGGAATCAGTACCCGATCTGGACTTCAGTCCCTGGGACGGTGCGATACTTAGCAAGGCAGAGATCGAAAGCTGGTTTAGCGAAGAATACAAACACTACCCACTGGCTAAACGTAAGGAGCGGGTGATGGCGCGTATCCACCGCTGGATCGAAATGGAGCTCAAGAAGCCTTGTCCCGAGAGCGTACGCAAAGAACGCAAAAAGAAAGCAGCGACGCGTGAAAAAGCATACGCCAAAAAGTGGCCCCAATATGAACCGCTTACGCTGTATAAACAGCTGTTTAAGGCCGCTAAGGGTGGCTCAGTGCCTGCTTCACTAAGCAGTCTTATTCCCAAAGGTGTGATGAAGAAGACGACAGCAGATCTGAAGCAGGATGTAATCCGTGAAGAGGATCTGCCTGCGCTCGTGTATATTCACACACTTATTCATGATATTGAAGGAGCGGAACGATTCGATCATGTCGTGATTGATGAAGCGCAGGATTTCTCGCCATTTCACGTCGCTCTGCTCGATCTGTTTGTCAAAGGACATTCCTTTACCATACTGGGTGACTTGTCCCAAGGTATTCATGAGTATCGCGGGGTTCATTCATGGGAAGAGATGAGTACCCTGTTCCCCGACGAGCAGAATGCATATTTTGCCTTGACCCGGAGCTATCGTTCCACCATGGAAATTATTGATTATGCCAATACGATACTGGAACGTGGGGTCCAAAGCGGGATTACGGCGATTCCTGTCTTCCGGAGCGGAGATCCGGTTCGAACATTAGCCTATGAGGGTGAAGGAAGAACGAAGAGTCTTGAGCGGGCTTTGAAGCTGTTAACGGTGAAAGACTACCGCACAGTATCCATTCTGACGCGTACCCTGCATGAAGCGGTTGAGCTTCATCGTGAACTTCTGGATGCGGGCTGGGACCTGAACCTGATTGATGGCGGCAAAAAGCAATATACAGGCGGACATTCCGTTTTACCTGTCTATCTGTCCAAGGGACTAGAGTTTGATGCGGTTATTGTGGCAGACGCGGATGAGCAGCATTATTTGTCTAATGCGGGCGATGCCAAGCTGCTGTATGTGGGCTGTACAAGGGCATTGCACGAGTTGTGGCTGTTCCATGATGGTGACCTACCGTCTTATGCGGCAGCAACACACCATTCGGAAGGCGAATCGGTAACCATTCAGGGTTGGCCGGATAGTGACACCGAATAAACATGGGTAGAACAATGTAATATCAAGAATATAAAAGGCATGTCGTTTATGGGGAATCCCATGAGCGCATGCCTTTTTCTGCTGGTGTGTGGCAATCTCAACTCACTGGAGAAGAATGCTTGCGGATTTCAGATGAGCGTTCCTTCGTATTCTGTGCAGATGAACGACGATTGACCAGAAAAATACCAACACCAATGAGTATGCCCCCAGCACCAACGAACCACTGGACCTGTTCCTGCAGCAAAATCCAGCTTGACAATACTCCAAAGAACGGTGTCAGAAACAGATAGGAACTGGTTTGGGCGGGGTCACTATGCTGCAGCAAATAGAACCAGAGTGAGAACTGGATTATGGAGCATACAAGGGTCAACCAGAACAGCACTGCAACCGAGGTGGGGTTCACAATAAAATAAGGCTGTTCAGTCCATGTGCTAAGCAAAAGCAGTACTGCGCCTCCCGCGAGCATCTGGTACGCGGTAAGCACAAAGGTGTCGTAACGATCACCCCAGCGTTTAATAAGTAATGTGGAGACTGCGAAGGAAACCGCACCACCAATTCCAATCCAGGTTCCGGGGCTAAAACTCATATGCGAGCCAAAGGTTAACAGGACGCCAGCAAGGCCGAGGATAACCCCCATCCACTGGCTGAAGCGATACGTTAACCGATACAATAAAGCACTGATGATAATGACCAGCAACGGATTGGTAAAGGTAAGAATGGCAGATTCACCGGATGTAATCCAGTTCATGCTGTAATAGGCGCATCCCATCACTCCGGCAGATTGGAACAGACCAATTAAAATGATTCTTAGCCAGGCTTGCCATCCTGCAGGTAGAGGGCGTTTCCGCAGAAACCAGGCCATCAGGCCCCCTGCCAGTACGTAACGCATGCCCATGAGCAGGAACGGTGGAGTATACAACATGCCGATTTTGCCAACCGGAAAAGAAGTACCCATAATGAATGTCGTTAACAAGATCCATATTGTATATTTCAATGGTTTCATCGCGGGGCTGTCAGCTTGAGTACCGGGGCTCATAACGTCTGACCGCCATCTACGGTAATCAGCTGTCCGGTCATGGATGGCTGTTCAAGCGCAGCGCATATCATGTGCGCAATATCCTCAGGCGAGGAAATTCTCTGTAATAACAGCGAGCCACCGAGACGATTCATTCGTTCCTCGTTTCCGGCCCACCAACGGGTTGCAACGGCGCCAGGGACGATGGCATTCACCCGAATCAGCGGTGAGAGTGCGTGGGCAAGAGATAAGGTCAGGCCGTGAACTGCCGCTTTGGAAACTGCATAAGGGAGGGATGAGCCGGAACCTGTGCTGCCCGCAATACTGCCCAGGTTCACAACGGAGCCGCCGCCTGCTTGCTGCATTCCCTCTGTCACTGCACGAGCGCAATAAAACATGCCCTTCACGTTCACATCATACAGTTCGTTCCAAATATCCTCCGTAACGGATTCCAGATCCTGCAGAGGAATGTGCCGGGTGATTCCGGCATTGTTCACAAGGGCAGTTATGGGGCCATACGTTTCGGTAACTGTGGCCACCATCTGCCGGACTTCCATATCACTAGCAACGTTGGCTTGAACAGTGAATGCCTGACCTCCTTCATCCACGATCTGTTGAACTGTTTCTTCTGCCGCCTCCCACGACCGGGAGTAGTTGACAGCGACCAATGCTCCCTTTTGAGCCAGCAGCAGACTTACCGCACGTCCAATGCCTGTTCCGCCGCCTGTAATTAAGGCTACTCTGTTGTTCCAGTATGTCATGTTGAACACTCCTTATCATCATCCAGCAGGTGAACTGGTTTGGAATCTACATGAATTGTAGTCCTGTTTGCGCATGGAGTATAATGATTGTTAGTGAACTGGCCATCATTTTGAATGATGTCAGAAGTGGGGGATAAGATGGAGAGCGGAGATCTTCGAATATTTCAATGTGTGGCACAGGAAGGAAACTTGACGAAAGCTGCTTCGAAGCTGGGATATGTGCAATCCAACGTCACGGCCCGGATCAGACATCTGGAAGCAGAGGTGGGCACTAAGCTGTTCATTCGTCACAACCGGGGAATGACGTTATCTCCAGCGGGAGAGATGCTAATGAGTTATGCAGATAAAATCATTGGTCTGCTGAACGATGCTTCCAAAGCGCTTCAGGCGACAAGTGCGCCATCGGGTCCATTGCGAATAGGCTCTACGCAGACTGCAGCAGCGGTGCGATTGCCCGAACTTTTTGCAGAATATTATAGGCGATATCCCGACGTGTCCTTGTCACTGACTACTGGGAATTCGCAAGAGCTTATAGACCAAGTTATCGGGTATGAATTGGAAGGTGCATTTATTGGTTGTGCCTGCGATCATCCCGAGATCACATCTCTGGATGTATTCGATGAAGAACTGTTTGTGGTTTCATCTGGTGTAATGCCAGAAGATGAGCTTACTCGTAAACCGATCCTTGTTTACAGCATGGGATGTTCCTACCGCCAGACGTTAGAGGAGTGGTTGCTATCCTGCGGGGTAAATCGCCCTATAATCATGGAATTTGGCACATTGGAAGCCATTATCAGTGGCGTATCATCGGGGATGGGCATCTCATTGTTGCCGGAGATTGTTATTCGTCAGCAGATGAGTAGCGGCTTACTTCGCAAGCATTCGCTTCCCGCGGGCATGAGCCGGATGATGACTCGTTTTATTACACGCAAGGATGCGTTTGTCAGTAGTGCGCTCGGTGCATTTATGGCTATGCTGCCGCGGGATTATGATATGATAGAGAGTAGAGAATATTGAGATGTTTAGATCCAATCTAGGATAGGTAATCCGTTAAGGAAGTGATGAGCAGTGGATTTATTTTCGTTTCAACAGGACTCCAAGCCCCAGGCAAGACTGCTTGCTGATCGCATGCGACCAGAGCATCTTGATGAATATATTGGACAAGAACATATTATTGGACCAGGTAAGCTGCTGCGGCGTGCGATTGAAGCGGACCAGATCTCGTCCATCTTGTTATACGGTCCTCCCGGCTGCGGGAAGACGACGCTTGCCCACATCATCTCCAAGCATACACAGGGAGAGTTTGTTCGTCTGAACGCAGTAGACGCCTCGGTGAAGGACGTTCGTGAAGTTATCGAGCAGGCACACACAAACAAGCAGCTATACGGAACCAAAACCATATTGTTCTTGGATGAGGTACACCGCTTCAACAGTTCCCGTCAGGATGCATTGCTGCCAGCAGTGGAGAAGGGCACCATCATATTTATCGGTGCGACGACAGAGAATCCATTTCACTATGTGAATGGTGCCTTGATGAGCCGTTCAACCCTCTTTCAGCTCGAGTCGCTGAACAAGGCACATTCGCTTATTGCGATGCGCCGTGCGTTGGCGGATTCCGATAAAGGGCTCGGATTCATGGAACTACAGGCAGATGACGAAGCTCTGGATCATATTGCCACCATGGCCAATGGAGACATTCGGCGTGCTCTAAATGCGCTGGAACTGGCTGCGTTGACCACGCCGCCTGAGAAGGATGGGTCCATTCATATTACGCTTGCTGTTGCGGAGGAATCGATCCGCCGTCCAATTGTGAAGGCCGATGAGTCCACACAATATGATGTGCTGTCTGCTTTTCACAAGAGCATTCGCGGTTCCAGTGATGCTGCGTTGTTCTGGTTTTTGTACGCCGTAGAGAAGCTGGGCATGGACCCGATGACATTTATCAGGCGTCTGATTGCCGCGAGCAGCGAAGATATCGGTCTGGCGAATCCACAAGCGATGACCCAGGCTATAGGTGCTCTGGATGCCTACCGTAACAACGGATGGCCCGAAGCGAAGCTGAATATTGCACAGGCCATTTTATTCGCAGTGGAGAGTCCGAAGTCGAATGCGGTATACACAGCCATTTCGAAGGCGATGAGCGCCATCGATGAGGTGAAGTCGGCTGAGGTACCGCTCCATTTAAGGGATACCCATTACTCAGGAGCAGTGAAGCTGGGACATGAAGGTTATCAATACCCCCATAATTATCCTGGGCACTATGTGAAGCAGGAATATCTGCCCAAACAGCTCTCGCGAAGAGTATTCTATGAAGCAACAGAGCAAGGCAATGAGTCGAAAATCAGGCTGAACCAACAGCGGAGAAAAGAGCTGTAAGATTGATGACCCGGGGGATGCATACAACATGAAAGAGCTTCTGTATATAGGCGCTGGCGGATTTCTGGGTACACTGACCCGATATGCCATTCAATTGGGGATACCAACTGCCAATGTGGGCTTTCCTTGGGCAGTGCTGCTGATTAACGCGATTGGCAGCCTGTTTTTAGGCTGGTTCTTTACCATCGCCGTCCCGGACAAAATAACACCACAACTTCGTCTTGCGATAGGTACCGGATTTACAGGTGCATTTACTACGTTTTCTACGTTTACGCTGGATATTGTCCGCCTATCCGAGAACGGCATGTGGACGAAGGCCGTAATTTATATCGTGGCGAGTTTGCTCGCGGGTTTGCTGCTCTGTACGTTGGGAATCCGGCTTGGACAGTTTATGCGGGGTAAATCGTCACAGGATGGTGCAGCATGATGATCTGGATTGGACTTGCAGGTACTTTAGGGGCCATACTTCGTTACAGTCTGGGGCGATGGATCTCAGGAAAATTGGGTACAGCTATCCCATGGGGGACCTGGATCATTAATATCAGTGGTTCTCTGCTGCTGGGCTTGTTATATGGATGGCATCAATCGGAGATGATCTCGGATGGACTTTGGGTTGTTTGGGGCACCGGATTTTGTGGAGCCTATACAACGTTCTCGACCTTCGGGTATGAAACGATTCAATTGCTCACCATGAAACGTTATCCATCAGCTATTCTATATGTAGTAAGTTCCGTTTTACTGGGTGTAGCTGCCTCCTTTGCTGGCGTTTGGTTCACGGCATAACTAAAAATTTTAAATGTTTTTACAGGAAAAAGCAGGAAAAAAGCCATCCTTCATGGTATACATGAAAGATGGCTTTTATGATGGGAATACAGGGTATTCCACATCATCTATACATATTGGAGGCTTTCCTGATTATTGCAAAGCTGGTACAGGTACTTTTTGAACCTGATCAATCGTGCCACCGCCGAGACAAACATCACCATCATAGAATACAACAGCTTGTCCCGGGGTAATCGCTTTTTGTTGTTGATCGAACTGTACATCGACGCTTCCGTCTTCCTGCCAAGTCAGAGTGACGCCTTGGTCCGGCTGACGATAACGGAATTTGGCGGTGCAGCGGAAAGGTACGTTAGGCACTTGGTCAGCACCAGCAATCCAGTTAACGCCAGTTGCCGTCAAACCTGTTGAGTACAGACTCGCGTGCGCATCGCCTTGAACCACAAGCAGCTGATTTTTCTCCAGATCCTTATCGGCCACGAACCATGGTTCACCATTGCCGGAACCGCCAATACCCAGACCTTGGCGCTGTCCGAGGGTGTAATACATCAGTCCGTCATGACGGCCTTTTACTTCACCCGTTACAATATCAACCATGTCTCCGCCTTTCGCAGGAAGGTAGTTGCTCAGGAATTCCTTGAAGTTGCGCTCGCCAATAAAGCATACGCCTGTGCTGTCTTTTTTCTTAGCCGTGTACAGACCTGCCGCTTCAGCAATCTTCCGTACTTCCGGTTTAGGAAGATGGCCGATCGGGAACATCGCTTTGGACAGCTGGTTCTGGCTTAGTGCATTAAGGAAGTAGGTTTGGTCCTTGTTGCTATCCATGCCACGCAGCAGTTTGAACGTGCCGTCTTCTTCGATAAGGCGAGCATAGTGCCCTGTGGCAACGTAGTCTGCGCCCAAATCAAGCGCCTTGTTCAGGAATTCGCCAAACTTGATCTCGCGATTGCACATGACATCTGGATTTGGAGTCCGACCTGACTTATATTCATCAAGGAAATAGGTAAATACTTTATCAAAGTACTCTTTCTCGAAGTTGACAGTGTAATAAGGAATGCCGATCTGTTCACAAACCCGGCGAACGTCCTCTGAATCTTCTTCAGCGGTACAGTGGCCGAACTCGTCCGTGTCATCCCAGTTTTTCATAAAAATGCCGATGACATCGTATCCCTGCTCCTTCAGCAGCAAGGCGGTAACGGAAGAATCGACACCTCCGGACATGCCAACGACGACCCGAGTATTCTCAATTGTTTTGGACATCGTTATCACCATTTCTATATATAAATGTGTTTCGTTTCTATTCTAGCATAACCGGACTCAAGTTACGATACACCCGGCCAATTTTGGATAGTGTCCACTCCAGGCGCACAATTTGGAATATCGTCAATCTTTCTTTTCCATAAAGCTTGCAGATATGTTAACATTAGCTGAGGGTTATGATCGGAATACGGAGGATTACGTGCTTGAGATCTGTATTATTCATATCCCGCTGTGGCGGATCATGAATAATACGGTCTTGCATCACGCCAAGTATATAGTGTAATTGTTTTTCTGAAAATTGAAAGAGGTGACTCCTTTGAAAATATCGACAAAAGGCCGTTATGGGCTAACTATCATGATGGAGCTGGCAGCCAGAACTGGCGAAGGCCCTACATCCCTTAAAAGCATCGCGGAGCGCAACCAGCTCTCGGAACATTATCTGGAGCAGCTAATCGCACCGTTACGCAATGCCGGACTCGTCAAGAGTATCCGTGGAGCATATGGTGGATATATTTTGGCAGGAGATCCTGCGACAGTAACTGCAGGTGACGTGATTCGTGTTCTGGAGGGGCCGATCTCCCCAGTAGACTTCACCGAGGAAGATGACCCAGCCAAACGGGATCTGTGGCTGCGCATTCGTGACAGCATTGCAGAGGTGCTGGATTCTACAACGCTCAAAGACCTGATTACATTCCAAGATCAGGAACAAAAAGACAGCTACATGTTCTACATCTAATCAAGGTTGATTATGGAACATTCAGCCATACACTAAAGCCCCCATTATGGGGGCTTTAGCCATGCAAAGCAACATTTTATACTAATAAATCAAATGGAATTTCAACATATAACGGGGTGAATTCAATGAACAGAATTTATTTGGACCACGCTGCATCCACTCCCATGCATCCACAGGTAGCGGAAGCGATGATGAAAGTCATGACTGGCCAATATGGCAATGCTTCGAGCATACATTCTTTTGGACGGGATGCGAAGCGGACGGTTAGCGGAGCAAGGGACAGTATTGCGGCTTCCTTGGACTGTTTCCCGGATGAACTCGTATTTACGAGTGGTGGCACGGAAAGTGATAATCTGGCAATCTTTGGTGCCGTTTCTGCACGAAAAGAGCAGGGGAAACACGTGATTACAACGGTGATCGAACATCATGCGGTTCTTCACAGCTGCCAGGAGCTTGAACGTCAAGGTTATGAAGTTACCTATCTGCCTGTAGATGAGCATGGAAGAATAAGTTTGGATGAGCTTCAAGAGGCTATTCGGCCGGATACGGTACTGATTACGATGATGTTTGCCAATAACGAGGTAGGAACGATTCAGCCCATCCGCGAAATAGGGGAGCTGGCACGGAAGCATCAGATTTTATTTCATACCGACGCAGTGCAGGCTCTGGGCACCCAAAACATCTCTTGTAAAGATCTACCGGTTGACTTGATCAGTTTCTCTGCGCATAAAATTAATGGGCCCCAAGGTGTAGGGGCACTTTATGTGCGTCGTGGCATCGTACTGGAAGCCAAATCCCATGGAGGGCTGCAAGAGCGTCAGCGCCGAGCAGGTACGGAGAATATCGCAGGAATTGCCGGATTTGCAGAGGCTCTCAACATTGCGACAGCGCAAGCAGAGACGCATCGTCAGCATGATCTGGAATTACGGAAGCTACTGTTAAAACAGCTGGAAATCCATGTGGGCAAAGCCCATTTTCATGTGAACGGTCATCCCGAATATACGCTGCCCAACATTCTGAATATCAGTTTTCCTGAGGTATCTACAGAAACCATGTTAATGAATCTGGATATGGAAGGCATCGCGGTTGCGAGCGGTTCTGCATGTACATCAGGCTCTCTCGAGGTATCTCATGTACTCAAAGCAATGATGCTGCCGGAGGCATTTTTGCATTCAGCGATTCGTTTTAGCTGGGGATTGGGTAATACTACGGAAGAAATCATGAAAACCGCCGAAAAAATTGGAACCATTCTTGAACGATTGCGTAATAGACCCTAAGGGGCTCTTTTGCACATGGAACAAAAGGAGGGAAGAAGTTCCATTTCATCGGTTAGATAGAAGCGGTTTTGATGATCGGCGTCTGATTGCCACTCATCAACTTTGGGCATACCTAGCAATAGCGCCGCGCCTATTTAATGATAAGAAGATGAGGAGGACCCTGCGATGAAGCTTCAGGAAATGATCGGACTAGCCGTTTTTGATGTCGAGGACGGAAAACAGGTCGGTAAGATCCAGGATTTCATTGTTAGTGACGATTGGAAAATTGAAGGCATTGAACTTGAGAACAAAGGCCTGTTTACCAATCATGTCAAAATCGTGCAGTGGCAAGACATTGTTGCCTACGGCGAAGATGCCGTCATGATCCGCAATCAACAGGCTGTCCGCAAGACGGGAGCCGACGACATAAAACACACGTATCTTCTTGGCCAGTCTAAATTGAAAGAGATGTCCGTGCTGACCGAGGAAGGTTTGCTGCTTGGACGAGTCTCCGATGTTTATTTTGACCAAGAGTTGGGAAATACAATAATAGGGATTGAAATTACGGACGGTTTTGTGTCCGATCTGATCGAGGGCCGTAAATGGCTGCCATGTACAAGCGATATGTCTATCGGGGAAAGTGCCATTATGGTACCTCCACTGAGTGAACAGCGCTTGGAAAATGCCATTCATTCTGTTAATGGATAGGTGAATGTATATGAAATGTCCAAATTGTAGTTCCAAAGATATCGGGAAAATTGGTTCCCACCAGTTCTATTGCTGGGGTTGCTTTATTGAACTGAACGTAAACGGTGAGAAAATGTCTGTATATCAAGTTGAAGAAGATGGAACGCTCAGCTCGCTTGACGATCTATTCTTCGGGGAAGAGCTGCCACAGGACTTCCCGCACTTGCACGCATCTTCTTAAAATGCGAGTGAAACTTCCTCTATATGCGGTTTTGTGACAATGAACGTCACGGACCATGTCGCAAAGCGACGACAGATGTGTATAGATGACAGTTACATAGCAGTCTGTCCAGCCTGCATTAATGTATGCTGGGGCAGGTCTCAACATGCGTCTCCTTCCTTAGTGAAGGGGGCGCTTTTTCGTTTTCTTCTTTTCCACATCTGTGCCGGGTTAATAAATATTCCCTTTCCTACATATACTGACTCTCAGAGCCAGTCCAAAGGGGAGAGATGCAAGTGGAGCAATTAACCAAAAACAAGCTGTTCCGTTATGCCATCTGGCTGCTGCTCGGCTTGATTATTCTATATTTTATATGGCTGTTAAGACCCTTGCTGCTTCATATATACGGATTCCTGAAAACCGTTCTGGCACCGTTTATCGTGGCCCTCATTATTTCCTATGTGCTTAATCCCATTGTAAGTATGTTGGGCGGACGGAAGGTGCCACGCTCCATCGCTGTTTTGCTGATCTATGCTTTTTTTCTCACTTGTATCGGCGTCATACTCATGAATGTCATTCCGGTACTGATTGAACAGCTTGAAGAACTGAACGAGCATATGCCTGAATTGTCGATGCGCGCGCAGAGCCTAATGAACAGCATGGATCATAAATTGATGCCACCAAGTGTACGCACAGGCATGAACAGCTGGTTCTTCCAGATGGAAGATCGTCTTACCCAAGGCATAACGATGCTGATGGACAATATCGGAGCCACGATCAATGTGCTGTTTAACGTATTTATTGTGCCGTTTCTCATTTTCTATATGTTAAAAGACTTTGAGGTGTTCGAACGCACGGTCGTTGCATATCTGCCGCGATCTCGCCGCAAAGCCATCGTTTCGGTCATGAAGGAGATTGATACGGCACTCGGTAATTATATTCGGGGTCAGTTCATCGTCTGTGTGATTGTTGGCATCTTCGCCTATATCGGTTATGTGATTATTGATATGCCTTACGCGCTGCTGCTGGCAAGCATTGTGGCCGTATTTAATATTGTGCCATACCTAGGGCCTTTCCTTGGTGCGGCGCCAGCTGTAGTCATGGCTTCAACCGTATCTGTTAAAATGGTCCTCCTAGTGGTCATCGTAAACACGTTATGTCAGGTACTGGAGAGCAACGTCATCTCCCCGCAAGTTGTAGGGCGGACCCTGCATCTACATCCGTTGTCGATTATTTTTGCACTGCTAGTAGGTGGAGAACTGGCTGGTATTGTAGGTCTTATTTTGGCGGTGCCAGTTTTTGCGGTTCTGAAAGTCATCGTGCAGCACTTTTTTGCCTACTACATCAAGCGAAGGACGGATTAAGGGCCCAAGGGTGAGGTGTCCTGGGGGTACATTGACACTCGCATGGCGTACCGATATAATGAAGTCACATGTTTTAAAAAAATGAAATCGATGATGAAATGAAGTACGCCGGGGGTTCCTTTCCTCAGAGAATAGACTTCTTCGGATCAGATTCAGATCTGACCGATGGCTGGAAGAGTCTTGAAAGTTGAAGCGGCGGAAAGCTGATTTCGGAGTGCAGGACAACCCTGCCGGGCGCGACCGTTATTCGCATCAACGAGGAGATTGCTGATTGACCCGTAACAAGGGACAGGTAGCAATAACCAGGGTGGTACCGCGATAACATCGTCCCTGATATTTCAGGGGCGTTTTTTGTGTTTGTTTTTACAAAAGCAATGTTTACCAACCGGGGCAAATCGCACCGGACCATTATAATTAATTGGGGGCAGTCCGTATGAAAGCCAGTGAAATCCGTTCCAAATGGATAGAGTTTTTTGCAAGTAAAGGTCACAAAATCGAGCCAAGCGCATCGCTCGTACCTCACAACGATCCATCCCTTTTGTGGATCAATGCGGGGATGGCGCCGCTTAAGCCGTATTTTGACGGACGTGAGAAACCGGAGAATCCGCGTCTTGCGAACTCCCAAAAATGTATTCGTACCAACGATATCGAGAATGTCGGCAAAACACGCCGTCACCATACGTTCTTCGAAATGCTGGGTAACTTCTCCATTGGAGATTACTTCAAAGAAGAAACCATTACTTGGGCATGGGAATTCCTAACGAGCAAGGAATGGATCGGATTCGATCCAGAGCGTCTGTCGGTAACGGTTTATCCGGAAGACGAAGAGGCTTTCAAACTGTGGAACGAAAAAGTGGGATTGCCGGCAGAACGCATCATCAAACTGGATGAGAACTTCTGGGATATCGGTGAAGGTCCATGCGGACCTTGTACCGAAATATTTTATGACCGCGGTGAAGCCTACGGCAATGACATGAACGATCCGGAAATGTACCCAGGCGGGGAAAACGAACGTTATCTTGAAGTATGGAACCTGGTATTCTCCCAGTTCAATCACAACAAGGACGGCAGCTATACACCGCTTCCTAACAAAAACATTGATACAGGTGCTGGTTTGGAACGTTTTGCGTCCATTCTGCAGAACGTGGATTCCAACTTTGACACAGACCTGTTCCAACCGATGATTCAAAGAACAGCGGCACTTGCCGGTGTGAAATACAACGACAGCGTTGAAATTGATGTAGCGCTGAAAGTTATTGCTGACCATATCCGTACCGTTGCTTTTGCAGTAGGCGATGGCGTTCTGCCAAGTAATGAAGGACGTGGATACGTTATCCGCCGCTTGCTGCGCCGTGCTGTACGCTACGGAAAGGTTCTCGGATTGGACCGTCCATTCCTCTATGAACTGACAACAACAGTCGGTGAAGTCATGGGCGTATACTACCCAGAGGTGGTAGACAAGCAAGAATTTATCGCCAAGGTTATCAAAACCGAAGAAGAACGGTTCCACGAAACACTTAGTGACGGATTGGCGATTTTGGCCGACATCAGTTCTGCTGCTAAATCCGAAGGTCGTACGGTGATCAGTGGTCCGGAAGCATTCAAATTGTATGACACATATGGCTTCCCGTTTGACCTTACAGAAGATTATGCTGCAGAGCATGGCTTGACTGTTGATCGTGAAGGTTTCGATGCATCCATGCAAGAACAACGTGATCGTGCACGTGCAGGCCGTCAGGAAAGCGAAAGCATGAAGGTTCAAGGCGGACCACTTGCTGATCTGGAGGTTAAAAGCGAGTTTGTTGGTTATACTGACCTGTTGACGGAAGCAAAAGTGGTTGCCATCGTTGCAGGCGATGCCCTTGTCGACTCAGTAAGCGAGGGACAAACCTGTCAGGTGATCCTGGGCAAAACTCCGTTCTATGCAGAGAGTGGCGGACAAGTCAGCGATCAGGGCTTGCTGCGCGGAGCAGGCGTTACTGCCAAAGTACAAGGGCTGTTCAAAGCTCCGCAAGGACAGCACGTACACATGGTAAGCGTAGAGTCGGGCGAATTGCGTGTAGGTGATGTGATTCAAGCGGAAGTGGATGCGTCCAAGCGCGGAGATATTATCAAAAACCATACAGCTACCCATTTGCTGCACAAAGCGCTTAAGGATGTGCTGGGCACGCATGTCAATCAGGCAGGTTCCCTTGTGGAGCCACAGCGCCTGCGGTTTGACTTCTCTCACTTCGGCAGCATTACGCCGGAAGAATTGACAGAGATTGAACGTCAGGTGAATGAGCAGATCTGGAATCGCCTGAATGTAAACATTGAATTGAAGGCCATTGATGAAGCCAAAGAAATGGGCGCTATGGCATTGTTCGGTGAAAAATATGGAGATATTGTACGTGTCGTACAAATCGGTGACTACAGTTTGGAACTTTGTGGCGGCTGTCACGTAAACAATACATCGGAGATTGGCATGTTTAAACTTGTCAGCGAGAGCGGCATTGGTTCCGGTGTACGCCGGATCGAGGCTGTAACAGGTCGTGGTGCGTACCTCTTCGTTGAAAGTCAACTGGAGCTGCTCAAGCAATCCGCAGCCCTGCTCAAAGCCAATGTTGCAGATGTGCCTAAACGGATCGAAGGTCTGAACCAACAGCTAAAAGAAGCTGCGAGAGAAACAGAATCGCTGCAAAGTAAGCTGAGTGCCATGGAAGCAGGCTCGTTGACGGATCAAGTGGTACAGGTAGGAGATACACAAGTACTCGCAGCCCGCGTGGACGCGCCGAACATGGATGCTCTGCGTACCGTTGCCGACGAATTGAAAGTGAAGCTGCCTGATGCTGTGCTCGTTCTGGGTGCTCCTGCAGATGGCAAAGTGAACTTCGTGGTTGCTGTTCCTGCTGAGAAAGTGAAGCAAGGTCTTCATGCCGGTAAAATCGTCAAGGAAGTTGCAGCAGTATGCGGCGGTGGCGGCGGCGGACGTCCAGACATGGCACAAGCCGGAGGCAAGGATGCGTCCAAGCTGGATGAAGCGCTGAAACTGGCCGTTTCACTCATTGGTTAATAACGGACAAGCAAAAAACACAATTGCGTTCTCCTTTGTTTACTCGTGGCAGTCAGAATATGTTATTATATAAGCAGAAATCAATTCGGCAGGACATGGTCCCCATGTTCATGCAGGAGCGAGGTGTCATCAATGGACTCCATGGATAAGACGGTTAAATTTAATGTGAAAGCTGACGAGCAGGAAGCATCCTCGAAAGAGATTCTTCTTACGGTGTATGATGCACTGGTGGATAAGGAGTATAATCCAATCAACCAGATTGTCGGGTATCTGATTTCGGGAGACCCTGCATACATTCCTCGTCATAACAACGCACGCAGTCTGGTCCGGAAGAAGGAGCGCGACGAGCTGATTGAAGAGCTTGTACGCTCTTATCTGGCCAATCACCGGTAATGTATACCGCTTCCGCTGTGATGCAGCCATGCCTGCAGCGGGAAATGAACCGACAGAAGACAGCCTGAAGCTTGAGGAGGGAAGAAACTTATCTTCCCGCACGGGCTTGAGGATGGGAGAGCATGGATGAAAATATTAGGTTTGGACTATGGGGACCGAAGAATCGGAGTTGCCGTCAGTGACGCCTTCGGTTGGACTGCCCAGGGATTAGAAGTGCTTGAACGCCGCCGGGATGAAGGTGAGTTCGGTCGCATTGCTGAACTTGTGCGTGAGCACGAAATCAGCGAGATCGTTGTCGGGCTCCCCAAAAACATGAACGGCACCGTAGGGCCGCGTGGTGAAATTTGCATTGCTTTTGCCGAACGCCTGCGGGGCGAACTGAATTTACCTGTTCACCTTTGGGATGAACGGCTGACAACCATGGCAGCAGAACGAACGCTGATTGAAGCGGATGTCAGTCGGAAAAAACGCAAGCAGGTTGTGGACAAAATGGCCGCAAGCTTGATTTTGCAAAATTATTTGGATGCGAACAGTAAAAGGTGAGGGGGATCAACAATGGCTGAAGATCGACTGGGTATGGAAGAAGAATCGGAGATTATTTACATCGCGGATGACGAGGGCAATGAAGAAGAATTTGAAGTCATCATGAAGTTTGAAGTGGATGGGTCGGAGGCCAAGTATATGATGGTTGCTCCAGTTGAACCTGAAGATGGCGAAACGGATGTATATGCATTCCGTTACGAAGAAGATGGCGACGATATTAAACTTTTCGTCATCCAAGATGATGCCGAATGGGATATTGTCGAGGAGACGTTTAATACATTTTTAGCTGAAGATGAAGAGGAAGCGAACTAAATGACGGAATATAGCCGCAAAGACCTGAAATGGACAGATTCACTGCGTCTGGCATTCGGTGCTCATGTTGAGCTCGAGGAAGAGAACGGTAAATCGCAACCGTATGATTTGTTGGCTGAATTTGAAGTGCATGGTCAACAGTACGCGGTACTCCGCAGTTCATTGCGTCCTTATGACGAGGTTGAACTTCTGCGGGTATTGCCGGGAAGCGAAGACCAGATCATGCCGGAGTTAGTTACGATTGATGATGACGATGAATGGGAGAACATCTCGGAATTGTACGACGAGTGTACCCTCCCTATTGACGAAGATTAACCAGCTTCAAATTGAAGAAACCGGAAGGGCGGAGAAGTCCGCTCTTTTTGGTTGTGTAAAGGAGTTGTGTCTTTTTTGAAAGGGAAAGTCATACTAGTCGTTCTGCTGATCATTGTGATTGCAGCTGGAGGAGCGGGTGCTGCGGTCTGGAACATGATGCGTCCCGTTGCAACTTCGGCAGATCCAGTCGTATTCGAGATCAAAAGCGGATCAGGGACATCCCAAATTGCCGATCAGCTGGAACAAGAGGGGCTGATTCGAAGTGGTTTAGCCTTTAAGGGATACTTGAAATGGAAGAAACAAGGATCGAGTTTTATGGCAGGTACATATTCGATGAATCCTGGCGTGTCATACGATGAGATTATTAGCAAGCTGAACAGCGGTGAAGTGGTACCCGAAGAAATGGTGAAATTTACGATTCCTGAAGGATATACCGTGCTGCAAATGGCGGATAAATTAGCTGCAGAAGGTGTTGTAGATCGTGAGGAATTCATCAAGCTGGCGAATGATCCGTCTTCCTTCGATGTCGATATCATTAAGGACATTCCTGTGGACGAAGAACTTCGTTACGTCTTGGAGGGATACTTGTTCCCTGAAACCTATGAGCTCAAAAAGGGCAGCTCCACCCATGACGTCATGCAGCGAATGCTTGAAGAATTTCAGACCAAAATCAATACCATACCGGATCTGGAATCCAAACTGAATGCACGAAATCTCTCTTTGCATGAGCTGCTTACGATCGCTTCCCTTGTGGAGCGAGAAGTTGTGGTGGATGAGGAACGTGCGCTGGTTGCAGGCGTTATTGATAACCGGATCAAGCAGGACATGAAGCTGGAGATTGATGCGACCGTTCAATATTTGCTGGACAAGCCCAAGGCACGATTATTGTTCAAAGACTTGAAGGTGAAGAGTCCATACAATTCGTATCTCAACAAGGGACTGCCGCCAGGGCCGATTGCAAGCCCGAGTTTGGAATCCATTGAGGCTGCTCTGGCACCGGAAGCTTCAGACTACCTGTTCTATGTTACGAAGAAGGATGGTTCATCCGGGCACCTGTTTGCCAAAACGTATAAGGAACATCAGCAAAATATAGCCAAAAGTAAGGCTGCGCAATAAGCGGAGGGGATGTATATGAGTAAGAAACATGAACTGCTGGTTACGGCAGCAAATGTAAATGAAGCAGAAGTACTGCTACAGGCCGGAGCAGATGCCTTATTAATTGGGGATGATCGCTTCGGCATGCGTTTACCTGGCAGTTTCACTGTGGAAGAGACAGCAGAAGTGGTTGCCCTTGCTGCCAAACATCAGGCTCGTGTCTATGTATCCATGAATAACTTGATGTCCAACGAGCTGTTGAAGGAGCTCCCTGAGTATGTTGAGGCTCTGGGCAGCATTGGGGTTCATGCCGTAGAATTTAACGATCCATCCGTGCTGGCTGCGATTAAGGAGTATGCTCCCCATATTCAGCTGCACTGGAATGCGGAGATGACTTCAACGAACTATGCAACCGCCAACTATTGGGGCAATAAAGGTGCCAGTCGTGTTGTACTCGCCAGAGAGCTGAATATGGATGAGCTGACGGAGATGGTTCCTTTTCTAAAAGTTGAAGCTCAGGTCCAGGTGCATGGCATGACGAATATTTATCATTCCAAACGCAGTCTGGTTCAAAGCTATATGGCTCATCAGGGGCGCCCGGTAGAGGGACACCTTGGTAAAGAACGCGGGTTATTTCTGATTGAGGCAGAACGCCGGGATGAGAAATTCCCGATTTATGAAGATGTCAATGGTACGCACATTATGAGCTCTGAAGATATTTGCATTTTGGAGGATCTACATCTGTTGATGGAGGCAGGTGTTCATAGCTTCAAGATTGAAGGTATTCTCAAACCGCTAGTTTATAATGAGGCTGTTGTCCGGGCATACCGGAAGGCTATTGATTGTTATGCAGCAGATGCGGATGCATATGCTTTTTCGGATGAGTGGCTGGATGAGGTCCGCCAATTGCAGGATCCTGAACGGGAGCTGTCATTTGGCTTTTTCTACAAAGAACAGGTGTATTAATAGACGAGGTGAACGAAATGGAAACAGTGGCGGTACAGCGGAAGTTCTCGGGTAAACGTAACCGTCTGGATAAACCGGAGCTTCTTGCTCCGGCGGGTAATCTGGAAAAGCTCAAATTTGCGATTCATTACGGCGCTGACGCTGTGTATATTGGCGGACAGGCCTATGGACTTCGTTCCAATGCGGACAACTTCAGCTTTGAAGAAATGCGTGAAGGTGTGGAATTTGCGAGTAAATACGGCGCCAAAGTATTTGTGGCTACCAATATCTATGCACACAATGAAGACATTGAGGGCATTGAGGCATATTTGCAAAACTTGTACAATGCGGGTATCGCGGCCGTGATCGTGGCGGACCCAGCAATTATTGAAGTCGCTCAGCGTGCAGTACCCGGCCTTGAGGTGCACCTAAGTACACAGCAGTCCACACTGAACTGGCAAGCCGTGAAGTTTTGGAAAGACGAGGGGCTTCCGCGTGTGGTTCTGGGGCGCGAAACCAGCTTCGAGGAGATCGAAGAGATTAAGGCGAATGTCGATATCGAGATTGAAGCCTTCATTCATGGAGCAATGTGTTCCTCCTATTCCGGACGCTGTGTACTCTCCAATCACTTTACAGATCGGGATTCCAACCGTGGGGGCTGCTGCCAATCCTGCCGCTGGAAGTATGATTTGTTTGAGGATGCCAGAGAAGACGCGGTGTGGGTAAGCGAGGAAGAAATGCAGATGCAGGCTCCGGCACCTTTCAAGCTGGGTGAGAACCAGCTGCCCCTGTTTCAGGAACAGGATAATTCGTTCTCCATGGGATCCAAAGATCTGTGCATGATCGGCCATATTCCCGAATTGATTGATGTGGGCGTGGATAGCTTCAAAATTGAAGGTCGCATGAAGTCGATCCACTATGTGGCTACTGTCGTGAACGTATATCGTCAAGCGATCGATGCTTACATGGCTGATCCGGAAAACTATGTGTTGAAGCCGGAATGGGTCGAAGAGATGAATAAGGCTGCCAACCGTCCGTTAAACACCGGATTTTTCTACGATACACCGGACCATGAGGATCACATCTACGAGCCGGAAGAAAAAGCTGTACCTTATGATTTCGCCGGATTGGTTATGGACTACGATGCAGCTACAGGAATGGCCACCATTCAGCAGCGGAATCATTTCAAGCCTGGACAAGAGATCGAATTTTTCGGTCCAAACGGCACCTTTTTCAAACAGGTTGTAAGTGAAATTCAGGATGAAGAAGGCAATGTATTGGATGCAGCACGACACCCATTGCAGTTGATCAAAATGAAGGTAGACCAGCCTGTATCTTATTTTGATATGATGAGAAAAAAGAAATAGGTTAAATGGCCTATCAACAACAAAATTGTGTTATGAATTAACAATATGTTGTTATGAATCTAACGATTTAGCCCTCCGTATATCGGTATATGGGGGGCTTTTTTTTATAGGAAAATAGGAAAAAAGTTGCAAAATATTTTTTAAAAACAAAAGGGGAAAGGGGAAAACTGTCGAATATTACATATTTATAGGGGAGAGAAAGAAAACAACTAGCAAAATGGCAGGTGAATGGGATTGGTTCAAAAGAAGCAGAAGGACAGTGGGGAAAAGGTGAAGAAACCAGTGAAGGAAAAAAAACCGAGAGAGCAAAAGTTTAAGAAATTGAGCTTCTTCAAAAGCAAGACGGAAAAACCATCGAACAAGAAGCCATTTAAGCTGGATTGGAAAAAGATCCAGTGGAATAAGATGGGAGGGACAACGTTAACTCAGGTCAGGAAGGCTAATCCGGTTAAATCGGTAGGGGTCAAACTATTCTTAATCTTTTTTGCGGGGATTATGATTTTTGTTATTAGTTTGGGTCTATTATCCTACTCGAAAGCCAAAAACACCATTGAGGAAAATGCCTCCCGGGCAAACCAGGAAACAATTGATCAAACCAAAGAAAAAATGGATATCATTCTGGAGCGTTTTGTGGATACATCAACCCAGATCTTCTTTGATCCGGAAATGCAATCCTTGTTGCAAAACATGTCTAATAAGGACCTGACAGCGTATGATATGTTCATCAATTCAAGCTCCATCAATAAACAGCTATCCAATGTTGCTTTTACAAATAAATCTATGGAAGCGATTTATTTGGTACCAACGGATGAAAACAAGTCCACCATGGGAACGGGCAGCAGCAGCTCTTCCATGGGTAATATTCGCAGCGAAGCTTGGTATAACGAAATTGTACAGTCCGGCGGATATCGCTGGCTTCCAACAGAAATTAAAGAAGACGGAAGTGCACCAACGTTCCGAATTGCCCGGTCCATGAAAAACCTGCAGGGGACGAATCAGTCCTATGTCTTGGTCATTGAGTTGAAACTGGAAGTTTTGGAGGAACAGTTGAAATCGCTTAATCTGGGAGAGGGAGCTGTAATTCAGCTCATTGCTCCGGATAAAAAAGTGGTTGCCTCAACGATTGCTGACCGCACAGGTAAGGAGACAGAACTCGCTTTTTATGGTGATTTGACTGAAAAGACAGGCAGTACCAATGCAGAGTATGCGGTTGATGGGAAATCAACCGATATGCTTGTAGTTTACAGCACGATGGAAACGTCAGATTGGAAGTTGATTGGAATGGTACCTACTTCCATGCTGGTTAAGGATGCTAAAGGCATTTTGACACTGACGTTGTGGATGGCATTGGTTGATGCAGCAATTGCAGTATTGATTGGGGTATGGATGGTACGCATGATTGCCCGTCCGCTGGGCAGATTGAAAGACCTCATGCAGGAAGGTGCCAAAGGAAATCTGAAGGTACGTACACCATTTACCTCCAAAGATGAGATTGGTCAATTGTCAGCCGCCTTCAATCTGATGATGGAACAGATCACGAAGCTGGTTGAGCAAACGAATCGTTCCGCACAAGAGGTGCTGGATACCGCTTCCGAGCTAAGCAATGCATCCAAGAAGACAGCTATTTCTGCATCGGAGATTGCAGTGGCAACGGAAGAGATTGCAGGTGGTGCCAGCAGCCTGGCTACGGAAGCCGAGCGTGGCAATGAATTGACTGATAATATCTCACGTCAGATGCAGAGCGTTGTTGCCGCGAATGAGGAAATGGGGCAATCCGCCCGTCATGTCGAGCAGTCCAGTGAGACAGGAACGCAGCACTTGAATCAGTTAATGACGAAGACACAGAAGACCGAAGAGATGATCGGTGCTCTGGTGAACAAGGTGGACTCCCTGAAAGAGAGTACATCTTCCGTTCTGAAAGTTCTGGATGTGCTCCAGAATATTACGAAACAGACGAATATTCTGTCACTGAATGCCACCATTGAAGCGGCACGTGCTGGTGCAGCCGGACGCGGATTCATGGTTGTTGCTGGTGAGGTTCGTCAACTCGCCGAGCAATCCAGACAGTCCATTGACATGGTGGGCGAGATTACTGATAAAATCATGCATGAGATGAACGAGACGGTAGCCGCATTGTCCAATGTCAATCCTTTATTCCGGGAGCAAATGGATGCCGTTAAAGATACCAATGTGATCTTTGCTTCGGTTCAAGAGCAGATGGGAGCATTTGTAGAGAAGCTGGGTATGGTAACGGACTCCATCGGGGATCTGAGCAAGTCTCAAGGTACATTGTCTGAGGCGATGAGTAATGTAAGCGCAGTTGCCGAGGAATCCTCTGCAACCTCTGAAGAAGTGGCTTCCTTGAGCAGCGAGCAGCAGAATATCAGCAACCAGTTGGTGAACTTGTCCGACAAGCTGGAGAATGTATCCACTGAACTGAAGAATACGCTGTCACGCTTTACGGTGTAACCAATTACTAAAAGCGTGAAATCTTCAACAAACCTGTTCCGTTTCTGGAGCAGGTTTGTTGTTGTTTTCCGGATAATTCCAGATGCGAAGAAGCATACTATTCAGAAAAAGGGAGAGGAGGGATAAGGAAGCATGCATTTACAACTAAAAAGAAGAATTTATATTGGTTGTGTCTTCCTGACCGTTATTTTTGCAATCCTTATTCTTCGTCTCGGGTGGATTCAGATGGTTCAGGTAAATCGAGTCATGCCGGGATTCCAGCGAACGGTTCGTGAGATGTCTGTTTTGCAGCGTGAACGGGGCGTTATGCTTGATTCAGGCCGAGGACAAATCACAGACCGTAAGGGAAAATCACTGACAGGAAGCCTGCAGTGGGGAGTTGTGCTTTTTCCGCACTCTGGACATAGGCATGTCCAATCCGTGATGAATACGACAAACATCAGATTGAAGCGGCTGGCAGCCATACTACATACGGATACAACACACCTCATTAAAGAGTGGGAGCAGGGAGACACCCCTCATTTCTGGACAGCAGGCACGCATCAACCGATGGTATTGGACAAGGCCCAACTAGCGAAACTTCAGGAATTCGAAGGAGATGGAGCCAGCGTATACCCCGTGATGTCACGTTATGACAAGGGTCGTACAGGAAGGCAATGGTTAGGTTACCTGGCTGAACAACCTGAAGTTCTGAGCGTGAGAGATCAACATACAGTTGAAGTGAAACAACCTTTTGCGCTGAAGTCGGGTGCAGCTGGACTGGAAAGGACGCTTGATCCCCTATTGATAGGCATGGGACCAACCTTGCTGACTCGAATGGTTACTGGCACAGGAGAGGTTATTCCCGAATACGAACCAAGGGTAATTGCCCCGAGAAATAGTCACTATCCTTTAAAGGTAGAGACCACAGTCGATTCAGACATACAGCAAGGAGTAGAACAGATTGCAGAGGAAGCGGGTATGGAAGAGGGGGCGATCGTTGTATTGGATACGGCAAATGCAGATGTACGTGGAATGGTCTCAGTTCCATTTTATGATCCGCTGCATGTGGATCCGGCCAACTCCTCCTGGGCGAATCGGGCTGTGCAGAGTGCTGTCCCCGGATCGATATTCAAAATGGTTACGGCAGCAGCAGCTCTGGAATCACAAGCTGTTTCAACCAAAGAAACCTTTCATTGTGGCGGAGAATGGGGAAAGTATGGGTTATCCTGCTGGAAAGAACATGGACATGGTGATCTGAAGCTGGAACAGGGCTTCGCTGAGTCCTGTAATATTGTTTTTGCCGAAACAGCCCGCCGCCTCAGTATGGAGCAGTTGGAGCGAACTGCCAATGCTTTGGGCTTGGCACGGACGATCGGCTGGGAGAAGAAGGATGTGGCCGGAATGCCGGTGCTGCGTCATTTTGATCACGAAGATGCTGGGCGGGTACGTACAACAACAGTCTCATCTGAGGATGAAGGAGCCCGGGTACAGACAGCCATTGGTCAGCGAGATACCCGCGTATCCCCGTTACAGGCGGCGAATCTCATTGTGACCCTGCTTCATGATGGGCGTGTTCATGCGCCGCGGCTTGTTCAGCGTATCCGATATGCTGATGGTGATGTGATGCTTGAAATGCCCCCGCAGCACTCGCCTTCGGAAGCCGGTCAGATCTCTCCCGCAACCTCTCATCAGCTTCTGAGATGGATGCGTAAGGTTGTAACGGATGGAACCGGAAAAACCCTGCAGCATGCACGGTGGCACGTTGCAGGGAAGTCGGGTACCGCCCAGGTGGAGCAGAAAGGACGGAAACGTAATAATCAATGGTTTATCGGGTATGGCCCGGTAGAGAAGCCTCGATATGCAGTAGCAGTTTTGGTCCAGAATGTAACACCAGGCGGCCACCACCAGGCTACAGATATCTTTCGCCGTGTGATGGATTACTTGGCCGAATCTTCCTGATCTGCAGTCTGTGTTGAAGCTTCGGTAGATGATTCCGTGTTCACGCTCGCGGCTTCACCCACAGGCGTATCCATGACTAAAGGAGAAGAATCGAATTCATCCTTGGGCAGATGTATCCATCGCTGTAAATAGCCTTGCTGCAACAACTCTTTTAACAGGATCAGCAGCACTGGTGATAGTACAACTCCGGCAAGGCCGAATATGGAGAGTGAGATCAGCATAAATGAAAGCATCAGGTATGCGGAAGACACTCCGATCGAGTTGCCGGATATTTTCGGTTCAAGCAGCTGGCGTGTCAGCATAGTAATCACGAGAACGACGACTAGACCAATGGCCAAGCTGCTGTTCCCTATGATAAACAGATAGACAATCCATGGGATAAATATAACCGGAACCCCAAGAAGAGGCACGAGATCAAATACCGCACAGACTGCAGCGATCGTAAAGGCATTATTGGTTCCAAGAATGAGCAGTCCAACATAGATCAATACAAAGGTGATTAGCATCATGATCATCTGTGCCTTCAAGTACGAACGAATGGTTTTGAAGACATGGTTGCGCATAAAAGCCATAGCGAGCTTCAATGTTTTCGGTGTCTTGGCACGGGCAAACTTGCGCCAGGATTCAATCTCGATACTGAGAAAGAAGGCAAGAATGATTGCAATCCCAAAGTTTGTGATAAATGATGAAAATGAACTGAGAAATCCAATAATGAATTGTGCGCCACTGGTCACCCAGTTGGACAGGAAACCGGTAAGTGTTGCAAAATAATCGTTTATCTTCTCAATAATACCAGGAGGAAGTGCGTTCCACTTGTCCTGAAGAAAGTAGGCGAGATTGGTGAACTCGCTCTGCAGCAGCTCTACGTATCGAGGGAAGTTATCCTGCAGATTGGATATTTGAGAGATAATAATCAGACCCACGCCAAAAAAGGCAGCAACAATCAGTGCAAGAAAAAGCAAAACGGATATCGCCGCTCCCAGTGTTTTGGGCAGTCCTCGGCGATGCAAAAAACGGGCCAGTGGTTCAATCATCCAGTATACGATAAATGAAAGAAACACAGGTGCAGCCAATTGATACAATCGGCTAAAGCCATACAT
Source organism: Paenibacillus sp. FSL K6-2862 (assembly GCF_038005125.1). Lineage (NCBI taxonomy): Bacteria > Bacillati > Bacillota > Bacilli > Caryophanales > Paenibacillaceae > Paenibacillus > Paenibacillus sp. FSL K6-2862. The sequence goes on along the minus strand of NZ_JBBOSN010000001.1, from coordinate 5,209,794 downwards.
GACCAAATATACAGTTAACACAAGTAAAGCGATGTCAAAAACAGTACGTCCATATTTTCTATAAAGGGGTAACATGGGCAGGGCTCCTTCATCCGTCATTCATTCCATTTATTGTACACGATTGACTTGTTTTTTGGAAAACAGGATTCAAGAAAAGTTTAAATTGTGATAAAATTAAAGGCGATTTATTTTCCATAGTACATGGATGGGAGAAGTCATTCAGCAAGAGAAGTGGGGAATCAGAGCATGACAAATTTATTTCAGAGCCTATTTTTATGGGCATTGTACATTTCATCTTTTTACGCCTTTATACCAAGTTTGATCAGCAGACTCTTTGGGTTGCGCGTGTTCAGGCGTGGTAAAAGCGATACACAGTTTGCGTTAACATTCGATGATGGTCCAGATCCGGTATATACGCCAAGGTTGCTCCGATTACTGAAGCAATACGATGCCAAGGCGACTTTTTTTGTGGTTGGGGAGCATGCGGCAAGTCACCCGGAGCTTATCCAGCACATTCATGAGCAAGGACATCTGATCGGAATCCATAACTACATCCACAAAACAAACTGGTTAATGCGGCCGCGTACGGTTAAAAATCAGATACAGCGAACAGGCCAGATTATTGAGGAAGTCACGGGGGTAAGAACCTGTTTTTACCGTCCGCCTTGGGGGATCATGAACCTGTTTGATTTTTTCAGCAGAAAGGATCGCCAGATTGTCCTGTGGTCTTCCATGTTCGAGGATTGGAGAAGTCGTGTCGGAGCGAAGAAACTGACAGAACGCATGTTGAAAGAGCTCAGAGGCGGAGAAGTCATGCTGCTGCATGACCGGGGTACCACGATCGGGGCTGACGCACATGCACCTGAACAGATGCTTCAGGCCTTGGAAGTGGTACTGCAAGAGGCCGAGCGGCAGGGATTGCAAAGTGTACGCATCGATACCTTGATGGGAGGAGGCATTACAGTGAGTGAATCTCAAAAAACGAGTCCAGCTCAGACCGTATTATCCCCATGGAAACGAATTGTGGTTGCTTTATGGCTTGGCTGGGAGAAGTTGTTCCACTGGGTGTACCATCTGCGCACGGCTTCGCCGGAAGACCCGATGCTTCATTATCGATCCCGTGTATACCACGGTGCGTTGGTTGAAATGAGCGAGGGGCAAGTCATCCGAAACGGCGACCCGGTTATTGAACTTCATTTTGATAATAAAAAATTATTCGAGCTCGGGATAACCTCGCGCTCAAGTATGCATCTGGCCATTCGTATGATTCGGGCCATGGAACAGCAGCTTCCCGATCTGGCTCGGCAGATTGCATCGGAACCGGAACTCCGTTCTGCCAAAGCAGTGTACGGTGTAAGTATGATTAATCGGGGACCTGAGAAATTCGGATTCACCGTTAAGGATCTGCCGCCTGGGCCTTTCAGTTCGGCTTCCAAGGTGTATCTCAGTCTATTGCTCAGCGTAATTCATCCTTCAGGAACCAAGCGTCTGAAACAGCGATCCGAACAATTGGTCCCGAAAATGATTGCTATGCCGCTGGGTGTATTAATGGAGCGTTACGGACAACATGCCCTTGTAGCTGCAACGACGGAACAGATGCAAACAGATCTGGTGGAGACTGAAGCGGATGTCCTGGCCGGTGCTGAGCTGAACAACACACCAACCGTTTAATAAACGGGGTATTATTCATATCTAATTCGATTGCATGTAAATCAATGCAAAAAGGGTTGCTCCCTTGCCATTACTGGCAGAGGAGCAACCCTTTTTATTTTGTATTTTGCTTCAGATAGCAAAACAAATGAAAAATTAAATTTTCAAAACCCCACCGTTACTTGCATTGGTAACGAGTTTGGAATAGCGAGCCAGCAAGCCTGTTTTTACTTTCGGCTCGAAGCCTTTCCAACCTGCGCGGCGACGTTCAAACTCTTCATCGCTGATGTGCAGCTCGATGATGCGGTTGTTCAGATCCAGCTCAATGATATCTCCTTCTTCAACAAAAGCGATTGGACCGCCTTCTGCTGCTTCCGGAGAGATGTGGCCGATACTGATACCGCGGGATGCACCAGAGAAACGTCCGTCTGTGATCAGACCGACTTTGGCACCAAGTCCCATACCTACGATCTGGGAAGTTGGAGCGAGCATCTCAGGCATACCTGGTCCGCCTTTTGGTCCTTCGTATCGGATAACGACAACGTGTCCTTCTTTTACTTTGCCGTTCGCGATGCCTTCGAGTGCTTCTTCCTGTGAATCGAAGCAGATTGCAGGACCTTTGTGGTAACCGCCAACCGAAGCATCAACCGCACCGACTTTGATAATCGCACCTTCCGGTGCAAGGTTACCAAACAATACGGCAAGGCCACCTCTTTCGGAATGCGGGTTATCCAGCTTGTGGATGACATTCGTATCCTGAATCTCTTGTCCCTCTACGTTCTCACGGATCGTTTTACCTGTTACGGTAATACAATCAGCGTGGATCGCACCTGGTTTCTTCAGCAATTCGTTCAAAACTGCACTTACGCCGCCGGCATTGTGTACATCTTCGATATGCAGGTCGGATGCAGGTGCAAGCTTCGCCAGGTGAGGTACACGGTTAGCCACTTCATTGATGCGCTCGATTGGATAATCGATGCCTGCTTCATGAGCGAGAGCCAAAGTGTGCAGTACAGTGTTGGTTGAACCACCCATAGCCATATCCAGTGCGAAGGCGTTGTCGATCGCTTCAACCGTAACGATATCGCGTGGTTTCAGATCCAATTTGATGAGTTCCATCAATTGTTTCGCGGATTGTTTAACAAACTCACGACGCTCAGGAGCTACAGCCAAAATGGTACCGTTACCTGGCATAGCCAGTCCCATCGCTTCAGCCAGACAGTTCATCGAGTTTGCTGTGAACATACCGGAGCAAGAACCACAAGTTGGGCAACCGAACTGTTCAAGCTCGAGCAAGCTCTTATCGTCGATTTTACCAGCCTGGAATGCACCTACGCCTTCAAATACGGAAGTCAGGGACAGGGCCTTACCATTGCTGTCACGACCTGCTTTCATTGGGCCACCACTTACAAATACAGTTGGGATATTGCAGCGGAGTGCACCCATCATCATGCCTGGCGTGATTTTATCACAGTTCGGGATACAGACCATGCCGTCGAACCAGTGTGCTGATACAACCGTTTCCACGGAATCCGCGATAATATCACGGCTTGGCAGTGAGTAACGCATACCAATGTGTCCCATGGCAATTCCGTCATCTACTCCGATGGTGTTGAATTCGAATGGAACGCCGCCCGCTTCACGAATAGCATCCTTTACGATTTTACCAAATTCCTGCAGGTGAACGTGGCCCGGCACGATATCAATGTAAGAGTTACATACAGCGATAAACGGCTTGCCGAAGTCCTCTTCTTTAACGCCCGCTGCGCGGAGCAGACTCCGGTGTGGTGCACGGTCAAAACCTTTTTTGATCATATCGGAACGCATCTTATTGGCTGACATGGTGTATTTCCCCCCAAATATATAATATTGAGCAACATGAATGGAAATATAAATGGCAGTACATCTGTCGTTTAATTTCATCCGTACTCTAAAAAATAACCGACGTGGTCGGCTTCGAGCTTCCCGTAGTTTATGAAGTTCTTTGCTGCTTTAAACCCGTGAACAACCCGGTTTTTTATAGAGTCTATCACAACCGTCGTCATATTTCTACAATCAATAGAAAGAAGCCGTCTCTCATTTCCATGGAGTTCGGCTTTCTTAACAGCAATATAACGTTTCGTTATTATTCGGGTAAGATTCGGTGCAATAGGCTAGTTGCTTCCGCCTTTGCGTCCGATCTCACGATAGAATTCTTTGGTATGCGTTTCGGAGGTTGCTTCGCCACCTTTGCGGCCAATTTCCTTGTAAAAATCGGAATCATGAGCATCGGAGGTCGCTTCTCCACCTTTTTTGCCTATCATTTGGTAGAAGCTGCGGTCATGATTTTTGGAGGTGGCTCTGCCACCCAATCGGCCTGCTTCCTCACGACTCATCTTTTGTCCAGCTGTCTGTGAACGTGCCATTACAAATCACTCCTTAAGGGATAAGTTGTTTTTTGTAGCGCGTATCCCTACTTACCACGTTGCTTCCAGCCTGAAACAAGCCGTTACGACAGAAGGTAATGAATAAGGGGCAGATGAGCATTCACGCAGAACGTTTGAATATTTCACGGCGATGCAGGGAAAACCGGGAGATATCCGGTTCGATTACGGGCCGAAAGGCATGACGTACTGCGGGCTGGGCCAATAGTACAGCAAACATTACGGCAATGGCAACGATCACGGGAATATATAATCCGCTTTCGATATAATTATAAACGCCTGACCAGATCATAAGGCGAACGAAAAATCCGTGCAGGAGAAATACATACAGTGTACGCCGTCCCATATCGGTCAGTCTGGATGTAAGGGAAGGCACCCAGGCCAGAAATAAAGCTCCCGAGATCATTTCGAGGGCATAAATTGCAAGACGATAGATTCCGGCATACCATTCACGGTGACCGAGTTCAGCATAAGTCATGCTGCCCATTAACCAACCTATGGAGATCTGAAGTCCTCCCAAACCTATCCATATCAAAAGACCAGCAGATAATATTGCGGCGGCATGACGTCCCCAGCCTGTTTGCACATAAGAACGGATGGACGCTCCATAGTCATAACCGATCATGAAGAAAGGGAGGAACACAAACGTTCGGCTGAAGCTGAGCCAAAATCCGTCCACAGGCAAGTAACCCGCCACTACTCCCAGCAGAATGGAGGCGATAAGCCGATGGATCGGCTTCCATGATAAGGTAACTCTGAGCAGAAGCCTCCAGCAGAAGTGGCTGGCCAGAAACCACAGCAACAGATAAGGAGCAAAAAAGGACAGTTTCATGTGCGGGGTGTGGAACACCGTAACATCCATTAGAGCATATAACGATTGAAACAGAACGTACTGAAGCGCAATTTGTTTAAGTACTTTGCGTCCGGATGCACCCTGAGGTGCATGTCTGGCAAAATATCCGGTAACCCATACGAATAACGGCATATGAAATGTATATATCCATAGGAACAGAGCCTCTGCTCCCGCAAAGCGTGTAATGAGTGGTTCAAGAGCATTTCCAACGAGTACACAGACAATAAGCATAAAGCGCAAGTTATAAAAAAATGATTCCTGATCACCACGGATTCCAGTACGGTTGTTCATGTTGTAACCCTCCTGTTGACCTCACGCTCGAGGCCATCTGTATCTTTCATAAGGGTAATACGGATATGAAGTAATCATTGTGATATAATTCACAATGGAAAGCGCTATCCTTTCCCGGAGCTGTGACAACAAAATGAACGGGCGGGATTGACAACGGTTGCATAGAGGATGACAATGGGAAAAGAAGATGAGGAATTGTAAATATAAGGAGGCTAAGAAACGATGTCAACGAATACCCGCCAAAGTCCTGAAATTGTTACATTCGGTGAAAGTATGGGTTTGCTGACAGCCAAGGATACAAGAGGTCTTGAATACGCGGCTTCATTGGACAAGTCGTTTGGCGGCGCAGAGAGCAATCTGGCCATCGGTGTGTCCCGTCTGGGCCATACAAGTGGTTGGTTTGGGCGCTTGGGTCAGGATCCCATCGGCAACATGATCTTAAAAGCGATTCGTGGTGAAGGTGTTGATGTATCCAGAGCAAGCTTGAGTGACGCGGAACCGACAGGTCTGATGATTCGTGAGAACGCTTCCGGGAAATCCTCTGTACATTATTATAGGAAACTATCCGCTGCAAGTGCGATGACTCCGGAGGATCTTGATCCGGACTATATTGCCGGGGCTGCGATTTTGCACGTTACAGGTATTACTGCCGCTATAAGCTCTTCGGGTTTGTCTACGGTAGAAGCTGCCATACATATAGCCAAACAGGCTGGTGTAAAAGTAAGTTTTGATCCGAATCTGCGTCTTAAACTCTGGTCAGCAGAGCAGGCTCGTCCGGTTTTGCTTCGTCTGGCAGAGCAGGCTGACTACTTTTTGCCAGGCCTGGACGAGATGAAGCTTCTGTATAACGAACAGGATGAGCAGAAGATATTCGAGCGTTTGTCAGCTCTGAATGCCGTCTCCATCGTAAAAGGCGGACCGGATTTGACCTATGTATTGGTGAATGGTACCCTAACGGAAGTTCCGTACTTCCAGGCGGATCATGTGCTGGATACGGTTGGCGCGGGAGATGGATTTTGTGCAGGTTTCCTATCAGGCCTGCTTAAGGGATACTCTCCGCAGGAAGCTACCCGGCTCGGGAACTTAACTGGCTCCATGGTCATACAGGCCGTAGGTGATTGGGAGGCGCTTCCGACGTGGGATCAAGTCGAGGCCAAGCTGAACAACGTAACCCATGTTGAGCGCTAGTCGCTGCTGATATCATGTAAGTCTCATCTTCGTTCTTCAATTGTAAGGCTTGTAATAAACAACCACATTGATAAGGGAGAGAATGAAATGAAGAAGCTTCAGCTGCTGCAAAAAATAACGGATAACGGGGTAGTCGCCGTGCTTCGGGCCGACTCTGCCGATCAGGTCATTGCCATGGCCGAGCAAGCCATTGCCGGTGGAATCAAAGTGATTGAGATAACGATGACGGTTCCGAGTGCACTCAAAGCCATCGAGAAACTGAGCCGTGTCTACCATTGGAACACACAGGATCCCGAAAAGTTCGCCATAATAGGCGCAGGTACAGTGCTTGAGCCCCAGACAGCAAGAGCAGCAATCATGTCAGGTGCTGAGTTTGTTGTCGGACCATCGCTGAATCCGGATACCGTACAGATCTGCAATCTCTATCGAATTCCGATCCTGCCTGGCGTGATGACCATTGCCGATGTTCAACGTGCGCTTGAGCTTGGTGTGGACATCGTGAAGCTGTTCCCAGGCAATCTGTATGATCCATCCATTATCAAGACGATGAAGGGGCCTATGCCTCAAGCGAATTTTATGCCGACCGGCGGGGTATCCTTGTCCAATCTGGGCGATTGGATCAAGGGAGGAGCCGTAGCTGTGGGGATCGGGTCCGACCTGACTTCCGAAGCAATGAAAACAGGGGATTTAAGTCATGTTCGCCGCAAGGCGGAACAATATATGGATGCTTACCGTAAGGCGAAAGCGGAATAGAGGCAAGGCGGGGAATGTGAGCAGGTTCAGCCTTGCTCCTTTCCCAAAAAGCCGCAGCACCTGCGGTAAGTGAAGAAAGGTGATTGAAGTTGAGGAACCGGTATAATACAGGGCGCAAGAAGAGGGGCATCGGAAAATTTCTGCTCGTACTTCTGGCGCTCATTATCATTGGCTGCGGGTTTGTTGCCTGGAAGCTATTTACCCCGTACGGACCGCAGGAAATGGCCCAGAAGGCTATGGAAACAGCGGATCAGGTTACGGTGAGTGAACAGGAAAACTGGATTGATTTTATGCCAGACAAACCTGAAGGGATTAGTGTTATTTTCTATCCGGGTGGTTTGGTGAAGCCGGAAAGCTACGCTCCTCTGGCTCACGAGTTGGCTGAAGCCGGACACCATACCATCATTGCCAAAATGCCGGTCAATCTGGCAGTACTGAAACAAAATCTGGCAGATGATATTCGTAATGCTTATCCGGACGAATCATTCGTCATGGGTGGACACTCATTGGGTGGATCCATGGCTGCGCGTTATGCAGCATCCCATCCGGGCGCGCTTCAAGGTATCTTTTTCCTGGCGTCCTATCCGGATCAAAAAGGCAGCGTGAAGTCATTGGGGATTCAGGCGCTATCCATATTGGGTACCAATGACGAAGTCGTTAATGCGACCAAATACCAAAACGGCCGCGCCTATCTGCCGGAAGACACGGTGTACTACACCATTGAAGGAGGGAACCACTCGCAGTTCGGTGACTACGGGCAACAGAGTGGTGACGGAGAACCTGAAATTACGGGCGAAGAGCAGTTGTCTCAAACGGTAAAGGCGGTTACCGAATGGCTCGAAGGTGTCCAATAATACATCTGCCAGGAGGGGCGGCAAGGTTATGGCTATACTTCAAGTAAAGGGGCTGCAGCTTCCCTGCCAGGGTATTTTGTTCGATAAGGATGGGACACTGCTTGAATTTTTGCAATTATGGGGGCCGTGGGCCGATTCCTTACTAAATCAATTGGAAGCCGTGTTATCAGGCATGGGGACTGGTTTCACGGTGGAAAGAGGCAGGGTACTCGGTACAGTCCACGATAGCGAAGGACACATTGTTGATTATGACAGGCAGGGTCCGCTGGCCATCGCTACTGTTGATGAGAGTACCGGGCTCCTGGCCGGACAGTTGTATGCGGCAGGCATGCCTTGGAATGATGCGATCACAACAGTCCGTGAGCTCTCCAATTCAGCCATGCAGGAAGTGCGTTCCAAACGGCAGGCTGAACCTATGCCTGGACTGGTTTCTTTTTTGCAGAGCTGCCAAGCAGCTTCGATCAAGGTGGCGGTGGTAACCTCGGACAGCACGTCAGCAGCCGAAGAGCATCTGGAATGGATGGGGATACGATCTTTTTTTACGTCGATCGTAGGCTGTGACCGCGTTACCTTAGGCAAGCCGAATGGAGAAACTGCCAAGCTGGCATGTCGTGAATTACATATTCATCCTAACCAGGCAATCGTTATAGGGGATAGCAACGGGGATATGCAGATGGGACTGAACGCAGGAGTTCCGCATGTCATTGGTTTTTGTCCCCTTGGGAAGGAAGCAGTACATTTACAGGATGCGGATGTCGTTATTGGGGATTATCATGAAATCCGGGTGAGTCCGGATGGTGCCTGAACGGGATTATTCCGCTAAGGAGGAGAGAGGATGAACGGGGTGGAACAGCTGGCTTCCTGGATTCAGGAAAGTTCGAATATTGTATTTTTCGGAGGGGCAGGAACGTCGACCGAAAGCGGGATTCCCGACTTCCGCTCTGCCGCGGGCCTATATCAGACAGAGCAGGATTCCCCTTATCCGCCAGAGGAACTGCTGAGTCGTCACTTTTTCGATCAGCATGCCGATATTTTCTATGATTTCTATCGGGGCAAAATGCTTCATCCCGATGCCGAACCTAACGGTTGTCATAAGCTCCTTGCACGTTTGGAGCAGGAAGGTCGGCTGAAGGCGGTCATTACCCAGAATATCGACGGGTTGCATCAAAAAGCAGGCAGCACCAACGTACTCGAATTGCATGGGTCCGTTCATCGGAATGCCTGCATGGATTGCGGGCGTTTCTACCCGCTGGATGACATCATTCGGTCGAAGGATGCGGTTCCCCGCTGTGCAGCTTGTCATGGGGTCATTAAGCCTGACGTTGTGCTCTATGAAGAGGAATTGGACCAGAACACGCTATACCAGTCTGTGGACGCAATCTCTTCTGCTGATCTGCTGCTGGTCGGCGGTACCTCACTGACCGTCCATCCTGCTGCACAGCTAATTACGTATTTTCGGGGAAAACACACCGTCTTACTGAATGCCACGCCAACGGCGTATGACCGGCAGGCAGATTTGCTGATTACTGACCCGATTGGCGAGGTAATGATTAAGGTGGACCAGCTTCTTGGTTAAACGGTTTGTCTGAAATAACCGCCTTATCCCGCGCTCGAACATAGTGCAGGAAGCGGAACCTGGGGAAAGAAGGGATTCATGATGGTCTACTTAGCCAGCGATACACGCTATGAAACGATGAAATATAACCGGGTTGGACGTTCTGGGTTGAAACTTCCGGCAATTTCACTTGGACTTTGGCATAATTTTGGCGGCATCAACAATGCGGAGAACGGTCGAAACATGATTACTCGATCCTTTGATCTGGGCATTACGCATTTCGATCTTGCCAACAATTACGGTCCGCCCGCAGGTTCAGCAGAGCAGCTGTTTGGTCAGGTGCTGGCCCAGGATCTGAAGCCCTATCGGGATGAGCTGGTGATATCCACCAAAGCGGGATATTATATGTGGCCCGGACCGTATGGCGAATGGGGTTCCCGCAAGAACCTGGTATCCAGCCTGAATCAGAGTCTGAAGCGCATGGGGCTGGATTATGTCGATATTTTCTATTCACATCGTTATGATCCGGAAACACCGCTGGAAGAAACGATGATGGCTCTGGACCATATTGTTCGTTCGGGTAAGGCACTGTATGTGGGCATCTCCAATTACCCGGCAGAGCAGACGAGAGAGGCTGCCGAAATTCTGAAAGGTCTGGGTACACCTCTATTGATTCACCAACCGAAGTATTCCATGCTGGACCGTTGGATTGAAGATGGGCTGCAGGATGTCCTGGATGAGTATGGTGCAGGCAGCATTGCATTTTGTCCTTTGGCCCAAGGGGTACTGACGAACAAATATCTGAATGGCATTCCGGAGGATTCTCGTGCAAAAGGGCCGTCCGTTTTCTTGAACGAGAACAATATCTCACCTGAGACGCTGCGCAAAGTTCGTGCTCTCAATCAGATTGCTGCAGCTCGTGGTCAGAGTCTGGCGCAGTTCGCGCTCTCCTGGGTTTTGCGAAGCGGTAGGGTAACGTCGGCATTGATCGGTGCAAGCCGTACATCGCAGATCGAGGAGAATGTGGCCGCGCTCAATCAGCTGGACTTCTCATCGGAAGAGCTGGAGCGAATTGAATCCATTCTTAGTCCCGAACATCATGACAAATAAGCATGTGACTGAGAACCTATAATAAATGAAAAAAGAAGGTGCATGTTAGCCGTAATGGCAGATGCATCTTCTTTTCTTTTTCAATAATTTGCAATCATATCATGCATGGTGCCCAAGTAACCAGACGTTGTTCGAACCACTTACACTTTTCTTGAAGGGTTATTTCTTGTTTGGTTCTGTTATGCCGGGCCTCGGAGCTGGAGGTCTGGAGAGAATGTTTTCCCGATAGAGAGTCGGAGCTTCTCCGTGGAAACGTTTGAACTGTTTGGAGAAATAAAGGGCATCTGGCAGTCCTACGGATGCAGATACCTGCTCAATGGACAGATCCGGACGTTCACGCAGCAGCTGCCGTGACTTGTCAATGCGGAGCTTGAGCAGATACGTGACCGGAGATAGACCGGTTTCCTGCTTGAATATCCGGGATAGATAAGCGCGGTTGTAGCCAAGACTGGCAGACATCTGTTCAATGGAGACGGGGTGAGCATATTGGGTAGACATGTATTGGATCATCTGTTTTACCGTCCGTCTAATTGAAGATTCACCTGGAATCAGGGTTTGTCCCTGAGAAAGGTGATTTTGGGCTTCGGCTAGAATCATATATAACGTACCGATGGATGTAAAATGAGAGCTTTCCTTGCGCTCGGCAAATGCATTTTGCATGACGGATAGCCAGTCAGCAATTCCGCAGGACGGGCCAGCATGAAATACGGATTTTTCCGGACGAAATCCCGCTTCTTCCGTGTGTTTCCCAGCCTGGCTGCCTGTATAGGCCATCCATCGATATTCCCAGGGGCGTCGGGCGTCGGACTGGTAACTTACCAGTTGCCCGGGATGAATGAGGAAACAATCTCCTGCGGATAATTCGTAGGTATGGAGTTCCGTGCGGAATGTACCAGCGCCCTTTTCTACATAATGAAGCAGATAGTAATCGTATAGTTTTGGACCAAGAGCATGACCCGGAAGGGTCTGGCTTGCGCCTGCAAAAAGGACATGTAACGGCCCCTTTTCATAATAGACCGGATTGGAGGCAACGGAGTACGTTTTTGCTCCACTTTTCCCCGAGGATTCCTGGGTGTTTTTTATCGGATCTACTGCTGAATGTTCCTTGTGTTGATCAATCATGTGCCGTTCCTTCTTTCTGTGGTGATCTTTCCATTATATGACGGAAGGTCACATTTATCCATATGAAACACACATGGTTGCATTTCAAGAGGTACCGCTTTCTTGTATAATAACCTTAACAAAACAACAACATTGAGATGAGGTGCAGCAGCAATGAACATACATGAATTGAAACAAAAGTTTATTGAGAAGTACGGAGAGAGTGAAGCGGATCTCCGTGTATTCCATGCTCCTGGACGTGTAAATCTGATCGGGGAACATATCGACTACAATGGTGGGTACGTGCTTCCGGCAGCACTTGAATTCGGTACAACACTTGTTATCCGGGAACGGAAGGACGACAAATTGCAGCTGGCTTCCACCAATATGTCCTATGAAGGCGTGCTGGACACGTCCTCGATCGGCAAGGAGAAAACAGGGGAGTGGACAGATTATCCAGTTGGTGTCATGGTTGAACTGCAAGGTAAAGGCGTGAAGGTAACGAAAGGATATGACTTCCTGTACCACGGTGAAATTCCGAACGGTGCCGGGCTATCCTCTTCCGCTTCGCTGGAGGTGCTTACAGGATACTCAATTCAGTCCATGGAAGGTGTATCAGTGATCGATACAGTACAGTTGTCGCTTCTGTCCCAAAAAGCAGAAAACGAGTTCGTTGGCGTCAACTGCGGCATTATGGATCAGTTTGCCGTGGCTAACGGAGCAGAAGATCATGCCATTCTGCTCATGTGTGATACGCTTGAATATGAGAAAGTACCTTTCCGTACAGGCTCTTATAAGCTGGTCATTGGCAATACGAACAAACGTCGCGGTCTGGTAGACTCGGCCTATAACGAGCGGCGCTCCCAATGCGAGCAGGCACTTGCCATTTTGAAGGAACAGCTGCCTGCACTTGATTATCTGGCGCAACTGACGCCGGAGCAATTTGTAACCCTGCAGGATCACATCAAGGATGAGAAGGTAAGACAGCGTGCTGAGCACGTTGTGGAAGAGAATGCGCGTGTGCTTGCATCGGTGGAAGCACTGCGTAATAACGATCTGGAAACGTTTGGCAAGCTGATGAATGCTTCCCATGAATCGCTCCGATATCTGTATGAAGTAAGCTGTGAGGAATTGGACGTGATGGTTGAGGAAGCGCAGCGCATTCCAGGCACACTTGGCGCACGCATGACGGGAGCCGGATTCGGTGGTTGTACGGTGTCACTGGTACATGAGGATGATGTAGAACGCTTTGTCCGCGAAGTGGGGGCAGCTTATGAAGCACGTACAAGTCTTAAAGGAGACTTCTATGTGTGCGGAGTAGGCGACGGTGTCAAAGAATTGAAGGAGGCGAAGTAAAATGGCAATTTTGGTGACAGGTGGGGCAGGATATATTGGTTCGCATACGGTAGCGGCTTTGTTGGAACGCGGCGAGGAAGTTGTGGTTCTGGATAATTTGCAGACAGGGCATCGGGAAGCATTGCTTGGCGGCAAACTGTATGAAGGAGATCTGCGTGACAAGGCGTTTCTGGCCAAACTGTTTGCTGAAAACTCCATTGATGCAGTCATCCACTTTGCAGCCAACTCGCTGGTCGGTGAGAGCATGAAGGATCCGGTTAAGTATTATGACAACAACGTGTTCGGTACGTTGTGCCTGCTGGAAGCGATGAATGCAGCCAATGTGCGCCGGATCGTATTCTCTTCAACAGCCGCCACTTATGGCGAGCCTGAGAAAGTGCCAATCGAAGAAAGCGACCGCACTGAACCTACGAACGTGTATGGCGAAACGAAACTGATGATGGAACGCATGATGTCCTGGTTCGATAAAGTACAGGAGATCAAATATGTGTCCCTGCGTTACTTCAATGCAGCTGGAGCACATGATAGCGGTAAAATTGGTGAAGACCATCAGCCGGAGAGCCACTTGATCCCGCTCGTACTGCAAACCGCACTGAAACAACGTCCGCACATTGCCGTGTTTGGCGATGACTACGCGACAGAAGATGGAACCTGTGTCCGCGATTATATTCACGTGAGTGACTTGGCAGATGCGCATCTGCGCGCGGTAGATTATCTCCGCAAAGGGGAAAACAGCAACGTGTTTAACCTGGGTAATGGTCAAGGCTTCTCGGTTAAACAGGTGATTGAAACTGCGAAAAAAGTGACCGGACTTGATATTCCGGTTGTACAGGAGCCGCGCCGTGCAGGTGATCCGGCTGTACTGGTCGCATCGTCTGCCAAAGCAAGATCCGTACTGGGCTGGAATCCGACACGGACCAATCTGGAAGATGTCATTCAGAGTGCCTGGAGCTGGCACCAATCTCATCCTAACGGCTACGGAAAAAACTAGGAGGCGAACATCAATATGTCACAGACCCATAATGCTGCAGGCACCACAGACCGGACACCGGAGCAGCAGGAAGCACTGCATGCCATTGAACGTCTGGTTGCATTTGCCTTGCAGAACAAGCTGATTGAAGAAGCGGATTATGATTATAGCCGCAACCTTCTGCTGGAACAGTTCGGATTTTCGGAGCCGTACGATGGAGCGCTGAACGAGATTGTACCGGATGGACCGCAATCTTTGCTGGATACGTTGATTGACTATGGTTATGCAATTGGACTCATTCCGGAGAATACCGATACGTACCGTGATTTGCTGGATGCGAAAATTATGGGTCAGCTGATGGCCCGTCCATCCGAGGTGGTTCGCGCGTTCCGCCACACAGAGCAAACAGAAGGTATTGAAGCAGCCACAGCGAAGTTTTACGAGCTGTCGATTCACTCCAACTACATTCGTATGGACCGAATTTCGAAGAATGTGTATTGGACACAGGAAACGCCATATGGCGATATGGAAATTACGATTAACCTGTCCAAGCCGGAGAAAAGTCCGAAGGAAATCGCCATGGCCAAACTGCTTCCGCCACCGGTGTATCCGAAGTGTCAATTATGCCGGGAAAATGTAGGCTATGCTGGCCGGGTAAACCACCCGGCCCGTCAAAACCTGCGCGTTATTCCGCTGGAATTAAACGGTGAACCTTGGTTCTTCCAGTACTCGCCGTATGTGTACTATAACGAGCATTGCATCATTTTCCATCATGATCATGTGCCTATGAAGCTGACAAAAGATACGTTGCGCAGGCTGCTTGCCTTCGTAGGCGAGTATCCGCATTATTTTATTGGTTCCAATGCAGATCTGCCTATCGTGGGTGGTTCGATCCTGACTCACGACCACTTCCAAGGTGGACGCCATACATTTGCCATCCAAAATGCGAAACCTGAAGCGGTATTCCGTCATGCGGATGCACCTGGGCTTACCCTGAGTCTGGTAAAATGGCCAATGTCCGTTCTTCGGCTCGCTTCACATGATCCAGCGGAGCTGCTCGAAGCGGGTAACGCCGTGTATGAAGCGTGGAAACTGTACAGTGATCCTTCCGTTCAGATCCAGGCGTTCAGCGAGGTGAATGGAGAGCAGGTACCTCACAACACCGTAACGCCAATTGTTCGTCGCAGTGCGGACGGTGGTTACGAGATGGATCTGGTTCTACGCAACAATCGTACGAATGAAGAGCATCCGGAGGGGATTTTCCACCCGCACCGTGAAATGCATCATTTGAAAAAAGAGAACATCGGACTTATCGAAGTCATGGGGCTTGCGATCCTTCCAGGGCGATTAAAAGAAGAATTGGACGGAATCGCTGATATTCTCGCAGGGGACACTCGGCTTGCGGAAGCTGCCCAGGCTTCTGATCATGTTTTGAACCAGCATCTTCGCTGGGCGGAAGAACTGAAAGAACGTTTCGGTTCCAACCTGGACAAGGAACAGGCCGTTGCTCTCATTCAGCAGGAAGTAGGCCTTAAGTTTTCCGAGATTTTGGAGCATGCCGGAGTTTACAAATATGATGAAGCCGGACGTCAGGGTTTCCGTCGATTTGTAGAAAGCATGGGATATACCGAATAAGTACAAGTGGCCAGTAATATGATGCTATGAATAATCATTTGTAAAGGATAGGTGAGCAGCAATGCTCGTCTATCCTTTTTATTCAATACAATAAATCATTCAACTTGCAATTACTTGTGTATGTGGTTCGATGGTTATTTGTACTCATGTAGCTCAAGTAACCAAAGTATCTTTCTATCTTGAGCAATAAACACAGAGCCATGGCAGAGGTGGGTCGTTCATTGTATAATATGAGAATGATTAT
Organism: Paenibacillus sp. FSL K6-2862; assembly: GCF_038005125.1. Lineage (NCBI taxonomy): Bacteria > Bacillati > Bacillota > Bacilli > Caryophanales > Paenibacillaceae > Paenibacillus > Paenibacillus sp. FSL K6-2862. The sequence continues at coordinate 5,193,811 of NZ_JBBOSN010000001.1, read as the reverse complement.
CATAGGCTTGAACAAATACTTGAAGTTTAGGAAACGGGGACGAATAAATGCAAAAGAAGCCACTGAACATACCGCTAATCACCGACGCAGCAGAATTGCAAAACATGGTGGGTGAGCCTCATGAGCACGTGAGAAACAAAGCGATATCGTTTGTGGACTCCCATGTTGAACATTTTTTATCCATGTCACCCCTATTTTTTCTGTCCAGTTCCGATGGGGAAGGTAGAAGTGATGCATCCCCCCGTGGAGACGAAGCAGGCTTCGTGAAGGTTCTTGATCCACATCGTCTGGTCTATCCCGAGCGTCCAGGCAATCGCCGCATTGACTCGCTGTTAAACATCCTAAACAATCCTGGGGTGGGTATGCTCTTCCTCATTCCCGGTATGAACGAAGTATTACGCATCAATGGAACAGCTTCTATTACGAAGGATGAGGAGTTTATTAACAGTATGGACTGGACGGGAAAAACGATAGGGGCAGCGGTTATTGTAGACGTGAATGAATGCTTTATCCATTGCCCGAGAGCCTTCAAGCAGGCGGGATTGTGGTCTTCCGAGACCTGGGTGGACAAGGAGAGTCTGCCTTCCAGCATGGATATGTTCCGTGCCCATCTGCAAATCAACGGCTTGTTATAAAGTGAGTGACTATGGATTTGTTTTTATAAAATCGGGGTACTATAATTGGAGTTGTACAAACATTCTAACTCCAATGGAGGCGACATAGATTATGAGATCTTTTCAATTTTATAACCCTACCCGTCTGATCTTCGGTAAAGGACAACTGGAAGCGTTGAAAACCGAAGTGCCGAAATACGGCAAACGGGTTTTGCTTGTATATGGCGGCGGCAGCATTAAACGTAGTGGTCTGTATGATCAAGTGATCGGATTGCTTAAGGAAATCGGAGCAGAAGTTACAGAACTGGCGGGCGTGGAACCGAACCCGCGTCTTTCGACTGTCCATAAAGGAGTAGACATCTGTAAAACTCAGGACATCGAGCTGATTCTCGCCGTAGGTGGGGGTAGTGTGCTCGATTGCGCCAAGGCGATTGCCGTAGGTGCGAAATATGATGGCGACATGTGGGACTTTGCTCAGCGTAAAGCAGTTGCCCAAGATGCACTTCCACTTGGTACCGTACTGACCATGGCAGCGACCGGTTCCGAGATGAACTCGGGTTCCGTTATTACCAATCAGGATACCCAGGAAAAATTGGGCTGGGGCAGTGCGTATTCGTTCCCTGCGTTCTCTATCCTTGATCCGGTTAATACATATACCGTACCTTTGGATCAGACGGTATACGGCATGGTTGATATGATGTCTCACGTATTGGAGCATTATTTCCATCTGGATGAGAATACGCCAGTACAACTTGGCTTCTGTGAGACAATTCTGCGTACCGTTATGGATGCAGCACCTCGTTTGGTAGAGGATCTGGAAAACTATGAGCTGCGCGAAACCATTCTGTACTGTGGTACGATGGCCTTGAACGGTGTACTGAACATGGGCCTTGCTGGTGACTGGGCAACCCACAACATCGAGCATGCAGTATCAGCTGTATATGACATCCCGCACGGCGGGGGCCTTGCCATTCTGTTCCCGAACTGGATGAAACACAACCTGGACGTAAACGTGGATCGTTTCAAACGATTGGCGATTAATGTCTTCGAAGTCAATCCGGAAGGCAAATCGGACCAACAGGTAGCCGAGGAAGGCATCGAAGCCTTGCGTAAATTCTGGACGTCTATTGGCGCGCCTAGTCGTCTTGCTGACTATGATATTGACGACAGCCAGATTGATGTTATGGCTGACAAGGCAATGCTGTTTGGCCCATTTGGTAACTTCAAGAAGCTGCAGCGTGAGGATGTTGTATCCATTTACAAAGCATCGCTGTAATAAACTGCATTTAATTATTAATAAAGACCGCAAATCTCCACAATATGGAGATTTGCGGTCTTTTTGCGTGAAATATCATGTAGAATAACCATTATCGGGTCTGGAATACAAATGAGGAAAGATTTTGAAACTTTTTGCGGGTAGCTACGTATTTATTTACATGAGGAATGCCCAGTGAGTTAGGTGTTACGGCAGAAGAGAGGAGGAACGGGGAATGGAGTCCATCTATTGGGGATGTCTAATCGGAGGAGCCATATTTGCGATCGTCAGCCTGGTGCTGGGTGATTTGATTGACGGGATGCTGGATGGAGCCTTTGAACTGCCAGGCATCGATTTTCTCAAACCTGTTGTACTTGCTGGTTCTATTACAGCCTTTGGCGGGGCTGGCATCATGTTGACACGTTATAGCTCGGTAAGTGCCATTGCGGGTCTTATCTTATCCCTGCTTATAGGTATTGCTGCTGCCATGCTGGTATTCTTTGCTTATATCAAGCCGATGCGGAATAGTGAGGTTTCCATTGCATTTTCCATGAAGGAATTGTCCGGGAAAATCGGAGAAATTACGATTCCAGTACCTGAAAGGGGTTTCGGTGAGGTCATGATCCGTGTTGCTTCCGGTAACACGATTCATACGGCATCCAGTTTCGAACATCGTCCTATTGCGGTGGGAGTGCGCGTTGTCGTGGTGGACGTAACTGAAGGTGTGCTTCGTGTGGCGGAATGGGATGAAGATGTACTTAAAGACGTTTGAGTAGAACGAGAGAAGTTGTTTTGTCATCATTGTAATAAGGGGAGAGATGTGGATGGATAATTTGAATATGGATGTGTTGTTGATTCCTGCAATTGTTGTAGGTGTCATTCTGGTTCTTGGTTTGGCCTTCTGGGCGAGATATAAAACGGTTGGACCCGATGAAGCGATGATTGTTACGGGTTCATTCCTGGGTAATAAAAATATTTCCGAAGATGAGTCCGGTCGGAAAATTAAAATTGTACGTGGCGGTGGTGCTTTCATCTGGCCTGTGTTCCAGCAATCGGAATTTATCTCCTTGCTGTCTCACAAGCTGGATGTATCCACACCTGAAGTATATACGGAACAAGGTGTTCCGGTTATTGCGGACGGTGTTGCAATTATCAAAGTTGGTAGTGCTGTGGAAGATGTAGCAACAGCAGCCGAACAATTTATTGGTAAACCCGTTGAAGCGTTACGAGGCGAAGCACAGGAAGTTCTGGAAGGGCATTTGCGGGCCATTCTCGGAACCATGACTGTGGAGGAAGTTTATCGGAACCGGGATCGATTCGCACAAGAGGTTCAAGGTGTGGCTGCACGAGATCTGAAGAAGATGGGTCTGCAGATTGTATCTTTTACCATCAAGGATGTTCGTGACAAACAAGGATATCTGGACGCGCTCGGTAAACCGAGAATTGCTGCCGTGAAGCGGGATGCCGAAATTGCGGAAGCCGAAGCAATGAGAGATGCACGTATTCAAAAAGCGAATGCGGAAGAGCAAGGACAAAAGGCGGAATTGCTCCGTGATACCAATATCGCCGAAGCAGCCAAAGAGAAGGAATTGAAAGTGGCAGCGTTTAAGCGCGACCAGGATACAGCTAAGGCCGAAGCGGACCAAGCGTATCATATCCAAGAAGCACGTGCGAAACAGACGGTTGTTGAAGAACAGATGAAAGTTGAACTCGTGCGTAAAGAACGTGAGATTGACCTGAAAGAAAAAGAAATTACCGTACGTGAGAAGCAGTATGATGCGGAAGTGAAGAAAAAAGCGGAAGCAGATCGTTATGCTGTCGAGCAGGCGGCCGAAGCGGATAAAGCAAAAAGAATGCGCGAAGCCGATGCAGTACAATACTCCATCGAAACCCAAGCCAAAGCAACAGCCGAACAAAAACGGCTTGAAGGTCAGGCTATGGCCGATGCAGAGCGGGCCAAAGGTACTGCGGATGCAGAAGTCATTCGTCTGCGCGGTCTGGCGGAAGCTGAAGCGAAGGAAAAATTGGCGGAAGCGTTCCAGAAGTTTGGCGAGGCTGCAGTACTCGATATCATCGTCAAAATGCTGCCTGAACTTGCTGGTAAAATTGCAGAGCCGATCTCATCCATTGATAAATTGACGGTTGTAGATACAGGTAAGGGTGAGGGTGCAGCACGTGTAAGCAACTATGTGACCGAACTGATGTCTACAGCTCCTGAGATGCTGAAAAGCGTATCGGGCATCGATGTAGAGCAGTTAATTAAAGGTTTGACCAAGTCCAAAACACCAGCACCTGTTGCTGTTCAGCAGAGCGAGACACCAACGACTCCATCTGTGATTGACAAGATTGTGGAAAGAACTGGGGCAGAGGATTAAGACTAGGTGTGAACGATGCGTGAAGCTCTATTGACCTTAACGTGATTTTTTGTTACTTTTTAAGCGAGACGTTCGGCGCGGTTTGCCCGCATCGGACGTCTTTTCGTTCATTACGAGGATGTGACGACATCACATTCCAGATGGTATGAAAAAAGAGGTGCAAACAGTGAGCAGCCTGCATGTAAACAAAGCGTTAAATAATAATGTAATTATTGCACAGCATCCTGAACATGGTGAAGTCGTCGTCATCGGTAAAGGCATTGGCTTCAACCGGAAAACCGGTGACATCATTCCCTTGATGGCTGTGGAGAAAATGTTCATTTTGAAAAACCAGCAGGAACAAGAGCAGTACAAACAGCTTCTTCCGCAAGTGGATGAGGCATTGATCGAGATTATTAACGAATGCATTACGTATATTGCAGAGCGTACGGATGTTCCGCTCAATGAACATATTCATATTGCATTGACTGATCATATTTCTTTTGCACTTAAGCGCAAAGAACAGGGCATTGTCATCCAAAATCCGTTTCTATATGAAACTCGTGAGATCTATCCGGAAGAATATCGGATGGGAGATTACGCCGTTCGCCTCATTAAGGAGAAGCTCGGTGTCGACTTGGGCATGGACGAAATTGGATTTATAGCGCTGCATATCTACAGTGCCATGACCAACCAAAACATATCCCAAGTACGCGAACATTCACAGCTGATTACCGACCTGGTAGGAATCGTCTCGGATCAGTTGGAATATTCGTTTGAAACGGAGTCGCTGGACTATTCGCGCCTGCTTACGCATCTTCGCTTTGCATTGGAACGTGTGCGTCGAGGGGACAAGGTGGAAGAACTTCATAAGCTCGATTCCTTGCTCAAGTTGGAGTATCCCGAAATGTACTCGCTTGCATGGAAGCTGACCAAAGTCATGGAGAAAAGATTGAATCTTCCTGTCTATCCTGCAGAGGTGGGGTATCTGACTATTCATCTTCAACGGCTGTATCAAAGGAAAGAAGAAGAGAACAAGTGAAATTTTTCCACGTATGGAATGGCTTCCTGAGAATTTTAGTGTAAAGGCTTGCACTGTTTTTGAAGTGATGCTACAATGGTGTCCGTAATCAAGCAACTGAAAAAAACATAAGCGACGTGTTACTGACTCGATCAGGCATGAGTTTCTAGAGTGTGATTGTTCTTACCTTATACAGGGTATGCTATACCCGAAGGTTGGTACAATTCGCTTTATTAGCTTATGCCTTTTTTGATTTCCCTTGCTTGCATCACGACATACAGATCTAACGAAAGGGTGAATACGACGCGATGTTTAAAAAGCTTTTTGGCGTCTTGCAAAGAGTAGGTAAAGCTCTTATGCTTCCTGTAGCTATTCTACCAGCAGCGGGCTTATTGCTCGGAATCGGTAACATGCTGGTGAATCCGGACTTTTTGCAATATGTAACGGCGCTGGATACCCCATGGGTGAACTCAATTGCAACAATCATGATGAACGCAGGTCAGATCGTATTTGACAATCTGGCATTGCTCTTTGCCGTAGGTGTAGCCGTTGGGCTGGCCGGAGGCGAAGGTGTGGCAGGTCTTGCGGCCATCATTGGTTATCTGGTGATGAATGTCACTTTGGGTACTGCAGTTGGTGTAACGCCGGCAATGATCGGCGAAGTACCAGGTTATGCCAGTATTTTGGGTATTCCTACACTGAGTACAGGTGTGTTCGGAGGTATCATCATTGGTATAGCCGCAGCACTGTGTTACAATCGGTTCTTCAAAATCGAACTGCCGTCTTACCTTGGATTCTTTGCAGGTAAACGTTTTGTTCCGATTATCACTTCGGTTGTTTCCCTTTTGCTCGGGTTACTGCTGGTGGTCATCTGGCCACCGATTCAAAATGGACTGAATGCTGTATCTCATTTCATGGTAGATACGAGTCCGACGCTCTCGGCATTCATTTTCGGAGTTGTGGAACGGTCCCTTATTCCGTTTGGACTCCACCACATTTTCTACTCTCCATTCTGGTTTGAATTCGGTGAGTATGTGAACAAGGCTGGAGACGTTATTCGTGGGGACCAGCAGATCTTCTTCAACCAATTGCGTGATGGTGTAAACCTCACGGCGGGAACCTTCCAAGTGGGTAAATTCCCGTTCATGATGTTCGGTTTGCCGGCTGCGGCACTTGCGATGTACCATGAAGCAAGACCGGAGCACAAAAAGTATGTTGCAGGGATCATGGGTTCAGCTGCGCTGACCTCGTTCCTTACCGGGATTACAGAGCCACTTGAATTCTCGTTCCTGTTTGTGGCGCCAGTCCTGTTTGCAGTACACTGTATCTTCGCAGGTTTGTCTTTCATGACAATGCAAATTCTGGGTGTCAAAATCGGGATGACGTTCTCCGGTGGATTCATTGACTTCCTGATTTTCGGGATCATCCCGAACCGCACACCATGGTGGGACGTTATTATCGTCGGTTTGATTCTTGCCGTGATCTACTACTTCGGATTCCGAATGATCATTCGCAAGTTCAACCTCAAAACACCAGGTCGCGAAGATGCAACACCTGAAACAAACTCGGGTGGAGGATCAGGTTCAACAGACGATCTGCCACACAATATTCTGGAAGCCTTCGGTGGACAGCAGAATATCAAACACCTGGATGCATGTATCACTCGTTTGCGGATTGAAGTAAATGAGAAATCCAATGTAAATAAAGATCGTTTGAAACAATTAGGTGCATCTGGCGTGCTTGAAGTGGGTAATAATGTACAGGCCATTTTCGGTACACGTTCAGATACAATCAAGTCCCAAATGCAGGACATCATTGCAGGACGCACCCCGGCACCAGCACCAGCTGCTGATGTTACACCTGCTCCTGAAGAGGAGAAGGCGGCGGGAGCAGAAGGCGAACGCATTATTGCCGAAGATATCGTCATGCCGGTTAACGGTGAATTGATGGATATCACTAACGTACCTGATCCGGTCTTTGCCGAGAAAATGACAGGTGACGGTTTCGCTGTGCTGCCGCATGATGGCAAGATTACTTCGCCTGTGTACGGTAAAGTGTTTAACGTATTCCCTAGCAAACATGCTGTCGGTATCATGTCTGACGGCGGCAAAGAAGTACTGGTTCATATAGGTGTCAACACGGTGAAATTGAAAGGTCAAGGTTTCAACGTGCTTGTGCAGGAAGGTGATCTGGTATCGGCCGGTCAACCGATTATGGAAGTGGACTTGGAGTATGTGAAAGCTAACGCTCCTTCTATCATCTCGCCAGTGATTTTCACCAACTTGCCCGAAGGCTCCACGGTGACCCTGAAGAAGAGTGGAGTACTGAAAATTGGCGATCAGCCAATCATTGAGATAAAATAAGAAGTGTTCCGACAATGGCAAGCAAGTGTAAATATATGCAATGCCTAAAATAAACTACTTGAAAGTGAGATGATTGTAATGCAACAAACATTCAGAATTACAGACGAAGATGGTATCCACGCACGTCCGGCGACAGCCTTGGTTAATACAGCTAACAAATTCAAAGGTGCAGAATCCTTTGCAGAAGCTAATGGTAAAAAAGTAACACTGAAATCCATCCTGGGCGTTCTGTCCCTCGGTCTGGAACAAGGTGACACGATCAGCATCATCGTTGAAGGCGAAGGCGAAGCTGAAGCTCTTCAAGCTCTGACTGACGTTATGGTTAACGAAGGGCTGGGCGAAATTAATGCTTAATGTTTCCGGGATCGCGGCTTCGGCGGGTATTGCTATCGCCAAGGCGTTTATCTTGGAGCATCCTGATTACTCTGTAGAAAAACGCCAAATCAACGACGTTGACGCAGAGATCGCAAAACTCGACTCAGCACTGGGCAAGTCCCAGTCTGAGCTTGAGGCGATCAAAGAGCGTACTTTACAAGAGCTTGGCGAGAAAAAGGCTGAAATCTTTGCTTCCCATTTGCTCATTCTGAATGACCCGGAACTGATTGATCCGGTAAAAGCAAAAATTGCTGATGAAAAAGTGAATGCAGAATTTGCACTCAACGAAACGGCATCGCAATTCATCTCCATGTTCGAGAACATGAAGAGTGCTTACCTGCAGGAACGCGCTGCAGATATGCGTGACGTAACCAAACGTGTGCTGAATCACTTGCTTGGTATCGACTTCATGAGTCCGGCTGAGATCAGCGAGGAAGTGATTGTGCTGGCGGAGGATCTGACGCCTTCCGATACAGCTCAATTGAACCGTCAATATGTAAAAGGTTTTGCAACCAACATTGGCGGACGTACTTCCCACTCTGCAATCATGGCTCGTTCTCTTGAAATCCCGGCTGTTGTGGGAACCAAAGACATTCTGGCTCAAGCCAAACAAGGCGATATGATTATCGTTGATGGCTTGGACGGTCATGTTCTGGTTAACCCAACAGATGAGGTAATTGCGGAGTATCGTTCCAAACAGGAACAATATGATGCACAACGTGCCGAGTGGAGAAAACTGCGTGACGAACCAACTGTAACGGTGGATAACGTTCATGTGGAACTGGCAGCTAACATTGGTACGCCGAATGACGTTACTGGTGTTCTGGAGAACGGTGGAGAGGCTGTAGGCCTGTACCGTACCGAGTTCTTGTATATGGGCAGAGACAAACTTCCTTCCGAGGATATTCAGTACAATGCTTACAAAGCTGTACTCGAAAAAATGGAAGGCAAACCTGTCGTTGTTCGTACACTCGATATCGGTGGAGACAAAGAGCTTCCATATCTGGATCTGCCAAAAGAAATGAATCCATTCCTTGGTTTCCGTGCAGTTCGTCTGTGTCTGGACCGTCTGGATATTTTCCGTACACAATTGCGTGCATTGCTGCGTGCAAGCGTACATGGCAACCTGCGTGTCATGTTCCCAATGATCGCAACACTGGGTGAATTCCGTGAAGCGAAAGCGGTCCTGCTCGAAGAGAAGGAGAAGCTGGTAGCTGAAGGGATTGCTGTTTCCGACAGCATTCAACTGGGTATCATGGTCGAAATTCCTTCGACTGCGGTTCTTGCGGATCAATTCGCCAAAGAGGTTGATTTCTTCAGTATCGGAACGAACGATCTGATTCAATACACCATGGCTGCTGACCGTATGAACGAGCGTGTATCCTATCTGTACCAACCATACAACCCTGCTATTCTGCGTCTGGTGAAAATGGTCATCGATGCAGCACATCGCGAAGGTAAATGGGTTGGCATGTGTGGAGAGATGGCGGGAGACGAAACAGCAATTCCATTGCTGCTTGGTCTCGGACTGGATGAGTTCAGCATGAGCGCAACATCCATCCTGCCAGCTCGTAGCCAGATCACCAAGCTGTCCCGTGCGGACATGCAGGAACTGGCTGCTAAAGCGCTGGACATGCAAACTGCTGAGCAAGTGGTTGAATTGGTTCAAAGCATCAAAGCGTAAGTTTGCGAGGGTTTTCCTCCGGATTTTAAGGTCTTTTCTTTTTCCGATGAATGGGCTGCAGGAATGCAGCGATATTGCCGGTATCTGCGAACTGCGGATGCCGGCTTTTTTTGCGGGCTAATTTAGGATTATATGGAATGAGATAGAGAGCGTTCGGGCGTGCGACATCTGCAATTAAAAAACGGCTTCAGCTGACGTTGAAATATCAGCTGGAGCCGTTTAGTTGAATGGCTGGGTATTAACTGCACGCGCAGTTCAATACAGGTTTACGTGCTGCTGTGGTCTCATCCAGACGGGTAACCGGCGTGCCATAGGGGGCATTGAGTACCAGTTCAGGTGTCTCTTCTGCTTCCTTGGCAATGCGAATCATCGTATCGATAAAGCCATCCAGCGTTTCTTTGCTTTCTGTTTCCGTTGGTTCAATCATGATACATTCCTCTACGTTGAGCGGGAAGTAGACGGTTGGCGGATGATATCCGAAATCAAGCAGCCGTTTGGCTACATCCAATGTTCTTACACCATATTGCTTCAGCCCCCGGCCAGACATGACAAATTCATGCTTACATACCCCTGGGTACGGAATTTCGTAATAAGGTGCAAGACGTGCCATCATATAGTTTGCATTGAGTACGGCACATTCGGATACCCGGCGCAAGCCTTCAGGTCCATACGTACGAATGTAGGCATAGGCACGTACCAAGATACCGAAGTTGCCGTAATACGCTTTGACCCGACCAATCGATTGATCTCCTTCCCGATCCAGGGCGTATTGTCCCTGTTCGTTCTTGATCACCATCGGTTTCGGCAGGAACCGAATCAGACGATTTTTTACGCCGACGGGTCCCGCACCAGGACCACCTCCGCCATGCGGAGTACTCATCGTTTTGTGCAAGTTCAGATGCACGACATCAAAGCCCATGTCCCCAGGACGGGTAATACCCATAATGGCATTGGAGTTGGCTCCGTCATAATAGAGAAGGCCACCAGCTTCATGCACGATGGAGGCAATCTCCTGAATGTCCTTTTCAAACAATCCCAGGGTATTTGGGTTGGTCAGCATCAAGGCTGCGGTATCGGAACCTACGGCCGCACGCAGTGCATCCAGATCGACCAGACCGTCCGCACGGGATGGAATGGTTACCGTCTCAAAGCCAGCCACGGTTGCACTTGCCGGGTTGGTGCCGTGTGAAGAATCCGGAACAATGACTTTGGTCCGCTGTTCACCACGACCTTCGTGATAGGCACGAATCATCATGAGGCCGGTCCATTCACCATGTGCACCAGCAGCTGGTTGCAGGGTCACCGCGTCCATGCCAGTCAGACCTGCAAGGTCATTTTGCAACGTATACAGAAGTTCAAGTGCACCTTGAATACTGGATTCATGCTGATACGGATGGATTTTAGCAAATCCATTGTAGCGAGCTACATCTTCGTTAATCTTCGGATTGTACTTCATTGTACAAGAGCCGAGTGGATAGAATCCATTATCTACCCCGAAGTTCCGGCGAGAAAGGGCAGTATAGTGACGAATGACATCCACTTCAAATACCTCAGGCAGTGCAGCTGCTTCCGAACGCAGCATTTCCCGGGGAATCAAGCTGGCGGGATCTTGACGCGGAACATCGCATTCGGGCAGGGAGTAAGCGACACGCCCCGGGCTGCTCAGTTCAAAGATCAGCGATTGCTCTGGAGCAGGCGATGCTGCTTGTGTCATTTGTTGCGTGCTGGTTTCGGCTTGCGAAGGAGCTGCCGTTTCCGGCTGTCCTTGGATGGTTGTTATTTCCTGAGTCACAGCGATCCCTCCAATACACGTGCGAATTCGTCAATCTCTTCCTTGCTGCGACGTTCCGTAACAGCGACCAGCATATGTCCGGCAAGCTCCGGGTAATCCCGTCCTAGTTCATATCCACCGATGAAACCGGCATCCAGCAGCTTCAACTGAAGGGCATCGATGTCTGTCCCTTCAGGCAGCTGGATGACAAACTCATTGAAGGTAGGTGCATTAAAGGTCAGGCTGACTTCAGGAATTGCTGTCAGTGCTTGAAGAGCATAATGACTCTTTTGCAAATTCAGATCAGCCACATCAATCATGCCCTGTCTTCCCATGGTAGACATATACACCGAAGCGCTTAGGGCAAGCAATGCCTGGTTGGAGCAAATGTTGGAAGTCGCCTTTTCGCGGCGGATATGCTGTTCACGTGCTTGGAGTGTCAGTACAAAACCACGTTTGCCGTTGCGATCCGTTGTCTGGCCAACAATTCGGCCGGGAATCCGGCGCATATGAGCCTGGGATACAGCGAAATATCCACATGTAGGACCACCGAGCGAAGCGGAGATGCCAAGCGGCTGTGCATCACCGACAACGATGTCGGCACCCAGCTTGCCTGGAGCTTCGAGCATACCAAGCGCCAGCGGATTTGCGCTGACTACAAGCAGACCCTTGTGCGCATGCGCGAGGTCTGCAGCCTGTTTTACATTTTCCACGGCACCGAAGAAGTTCGGGCTCTGGATCATGACGGCTGCGGTATCATCCGATACGGCCGCTTGAAGGGCATCCCAATCGGTCACCCCGTTCTGATAACCAACCTCGACAATCTCCAAATTCAGACCGTGTGCATAAGCCTTTAACACTTGACGGGCTTCGGGATGAACGGTACGAGATACGATTAGCTGTTTGCGGCGTGTTGCCGCAGCGGCCAGATTCCCTGCTTCTGCAAATGCGGTCGCACCATCATACATACTCGCATTGGCTACAGCCATTCCAGTCAGTTCACAGATATACGATTGGAATTCGAAGATCGCCTGGAGCTCGCCCTGACTGATTTCGGGCTGATATGGCGTATAGGCAGTATAGAACTCGGAACGGGAAATGACATGATTAATAACGGAAGGGATGTGATGATCGTAAATGCCTGCACCCAGGAAACTGGCGTGTGTCTCAAAATTGGCATTCGCGCCGGCTTGCTTAGACATATGACGTGTCAGTGTGTATTCATCCAGTTTGGAGGAAACAGGCAGCTCGCCTTGATAACGAATCTCCTGCGGAATGTCCTGGAACAGATCTTCAATCGTGTCCACACCGATGGTTGCGAGCATGGCGCTCTGATCCTGTTCAGTCATGGGAATGTAGCGGTGCTTGCTCATGCTTGCTCAGCTCCTTGGGTAGGTGTCTTTGACGTACGTGTCCGTTTATGAAAAGGGGTCTTCACAACTTCGGCTTTCAGCTTTTTGCCGCGAATCTCAATCTCGAGCGGGGTGCCGAGTGCAGCATATTGGCTATTAATTAGGGCGAGCCCCAGATTGCGCTTCAGCGTAGGGGACTGTGTACCGGTTGTTACTTCCCCGATCTGCACGCCTTCTGCGTAGATAGGATAGTGGGGACGTGGAATCCCGCGTTCCAGCACTTCAATGCCGACCAGTTTGCGGGCAGGTCCATCATTCTTTTGCTGCAATAGCGCTTCGTGTCCGATAAAAGGTCCGGCATTCAGCTTCACAAACATGCCAACGCCTGCTTCCAGCGGTGAAATGGTCGGCGACAATTCCTGTCCGTAGAGGGGCAGCTTCGCTTCGAATCGAAGTGTATCCCGGGCACCAAGTCCAGCCGGAACCAGTCCGTGGTCAGCACCCGCCTCCATCAATCCGTTCCAGACCTTAGGGGCCTGATCTGCCTGTACGTATAGTTCGAAGCCGTCTTCTCCGGTATAACCGGTGCGGGACAGCAGCAGTTTTACACCACAGACCTCAGCATTCTGTACAAAACGAAAAGGCTCGATTATGGATACGTCGGTATCAGTAACTTTTCCGATGGTGTCTGCAGCAAGCGGGCCCTGTAGAGCCAGGAGAGCTGTTTCCGCGGAGTCATTCGTCATGCTCACCCCAGGGACCATGTGCTCCTGCAGCCATGCCCAGTCATTGTCGATATTGGAGGCATTCACGACGAGCATATAATGCTGATCTTCCAGCTTGTATACGAGCAGATCGTCCACTACGCCACCGTCCGGGTAACACATTAACGTGTATTGTGCCTGGCCGGGGACCAGGGTGGTCACGTCGTTGGTCGTCAGTTTCTGCAAAAATGCTTCGGCCTGTTCACCCTGCACCGTGAATTCACCCATGTGGGATACATCGAACAGTCCAGCCCGTTCGCGCACCGCTTCATGTTCCTTCTGAATCCCGCTGAATTGCACCGGAAGCTCCCAGCCGCCAAAATCGATGCACCGTACACCTTCATATTGCTGATAAAGTGGATAGAGTGGAGTTCTAAGCAAATTGGACATCAAATCACCTCGTTATGGCCGCTACCGGGCCGAGTGTATAACATGAATGATGCGTTCTTTTCTTGGATAAGTATGATTAAGGCTGCGCTGATGACAGCGCCGGCTCGATCCTGACTTTCGTTTTTTTGGGAAAAAGGAAAAGGACAGGCCAAAGAACCGGCATGCCAGAAGCACGCTGTATTCTTAGGCTCTGTCCTTGGTACCTGAGAGTTACCCCGCCAATAAGTTGCAGCAGGTTTCCCCTTGGGTGATCAAAACGCCCCATACAGGGCGAATAGATGCTCTCCAGAGTTGCGTCCCGTAAAAGTCCTTTTGCCTGAGAGATTCACCTCCCGCTTGTCGGGTGGTTTACTCCTTCGGCGTTACCGCATGCATCCAAGAGTTGGGCGTCACGGGTAATCTCTCCCTTTACATTCATCCGCGGGTGATGCACACAACAATTAACATTTACTCTCTCATTAAAACGTGAATCCACTATCGATGTCAAGAACGATATCACGAAAATTAATAAAAAACCGAATAATATTTATTAGTTTATTATTATTGTTCGTGTATATAAAAAGAGTGCGCTTACTATTCTAATATTACCCATTATATGTAGAGTGAGGGTGTTTGCGTTACAGGCTGTAATCATCAAAAATCAAATAATTTGTGAGGTATCTTGACATTTCATTCAAAAATATCTTACGCTATGTTCTGGGAAAAAGGTTGGCCGAAGGACGCATGCACTCATTAATGAAAAGCGAGGCGGATATCGATGAGCGAATTGAAAAGTGATTTCCTGTACAGTGAAGAGCACGAGTGGGTGCAAACCGTAGGGGAGGATACTGTACGGATCGGCATTACCGAGTTCGCGCAGCATCAGCTGGGTGACATTGTGTTTGTGGAATTGCCTGACCTTGAATCGGATGTAAAAGCGGAAGAAAGTATTGGTACGATTGAATCCGTTAAGACGGTTTCAGATTTGTTTTCTCCGGTAAGTGGTTCCATTATTGCCGTGAATGAAGCACTGCAGGATGCACCTGAACTCGTCAACAGTTCGCCTTACGAAGAAGGCTGGATGATCGAGATTCGTGTTGAAGGTGATTTGACAGCAGCGTTGTCTAAACTTATGAATGCTGATGCATATCGTAAGCAAACCGAGGAGTAGAATATATTTGCACTAAATAACCTTTATTAATCTATGATTTTTTATACATTGGACGGTCGTGCACGTCTTCAGAGTCTGTGTGAGCCTTAAAGCTCATGCAGGCTTTTTCGTGTTCTGAAAGACAGGATTGTTGCCAGATGAGGTACTTGAACAGGATGGAATAAGGCTGAAACGCACAAGCTATATTATAGAATCCAACACCGTAAATGATATAAGTCACACACGAAAAAAGCTAAGTATATCAATGGTTAGAACCCTCTCATCACCATAAAAACGATTACATAAACACAATGTTGTCATCAATGATCATGACGAAAGTACGCTTTCATTTCGTTGAACCGGAGACCAATCTGGCTTAGGATAACAGCAGGGGAGGAATGATACCCCTTTCATAAATGATAACTACTTGATCCGAGGAGGATAATACAATGAGTAACTTGGACCAAACGTCCAATTCCAAAGGCGGTCTCCGGGTAGGCGTTCAGCGTTTTGGCCGATTCCTGAGTGGTATGGTTATGCCGAATATGGGTGCATTTATTGCCTGGGGATTAATTACGGCACTCTTTATTGAAAAGGGCTGGTTCCCTAACGCGGATCTGGCACTGTTAGTAGATCCGATGATCAAATATTTGCTGCCGCTGCTTATCGGTTACACTGGAGGTACGATGGTGCATGGCCAGCGTGGTGGTGTCGTTGGTGCCATCATGACTATAGGGGTTATCGTCGGCAGTGACATTCCGATGTTCCTGGGTGCCATGATTGCCGGACCACTGGCTGCATGGATCATCAAAAAGTTTGATAAAGCCGTCGAAGGCAAGATCAAGGCAGGGTTCGAGATGTTGGTTAATAACTTCTCAGCCGGTATTATCGGTGGTATCCTGGCGATCATTGCACTGCTGGGTATCGGACCTGCTGTAGAAGGAATTAGCACCGTATTATCGGCTGGTGTACAGGGGCTGATGAATCTGGGATTGCTCCCACTCGTCAACCTGATCATTGAACCAGGGAAGGTATTGTTCCTGAACAATGCAATCAACCACGGCATTCTAACACCGATTGCAACAGATCAAGCGAGAGAATTGGGTCAATCCGTATTATACATGCTTGAATCGAACCCGGGTCCCGGACTTGGTATCCTGCTGGCTTACTGCTTCTTCGGTCGTGGAACAGCAAGATCTTCCGCACCGGGTGCGGTTATCATCCACTTCTTCGGGGGAATTCATGAAATTTATTTCCCTTACATTCTGATGAGACCGATTCTGATTCTTGCGGCAATCGCAGGTGGCGTGGCAGGTACAGCAACCTTCATGCTTACCGGAGCAGGACTGGTTTCAGCACCTTCACCGGGTAGTATCATTGCATATTCCCTGTTAACGCCAAAAGGTGGATATCTGCCGATGCTCGCCGGGGTGGCTGTGGCCGCTATCGTTTCCTTCCTGGTTGCAGCACTGCTGCTGAAAACAGGTAAGCAAAAAGAAGAAGATCTGGAGTCTGCAGCGAATCGCATGAAAGACATGAAGAGCCAGGGCAATACAGCGAATGCTGCTGTTACAGCAGATAATCGTGAAGCAGACAGAGCCGCGGATTTGGCTTCTTCAACTGTGAAAGCAAAAACCGATGTGAAGAAAATCGTCTTCTCCTGTGATGCAGGTATGGGTTCAAGTGCCATGGGGGCTTCCATTCTCCGCAAGAAGATGAAAGCTGAAGGGATTGACGTTGCGGTAACCAACACGGCAATCAGTGATATCCCGCAGGACGCAGACGTTGTTATTACGCAGAAGACATTGACGGACCGTGCCCGCAGCGTGGCACCGAACGCAGAACATATATCCATCGACAACTTCCTAAAAAGCCCGGAATACGATGCGCTCGTTGAACGCCTGAAATAACAGGTTGCGATCGTTTTCCCTGAGCCGGAGGCTTGAGATATGAGTATTACGAAAAGACAGCGTGAAATTGTGGAGTTCCTGTTGGAGCATCCGCAGGAAGTAACCGCCGGCGACATTGCAATTGCAGTCAAAGTCAGTACACGAACCGTCCATCGGGAGCTTCAGATGATTGAGAAGTGGCTTGAACCCTTTGGCATGAAATTGGAAAAAAAATCAGGAACCGGGGTCCGAATAGACCCTGGTTCCGATGATTTGGCTTCACTGCGTGAGCAGCTGGAGCTGAACGAATATGTGGAGTTTACGCCCGAAGAGCGTAAACTCTTCATGCTTTGTATTTTGCTGGATGAGGCGGAGCCTGTAAAACTGCTTGCGCTCGCATCGGATCTGAGAGTAACAGTCTCGACCGTGAGCAATGATCTGGATGAACTGGAACCCCGGATTCGTCAAGCGGGCCTGAAGCTCGTTCGCAGGCGAGGTTACGGAGTGAAGATCAATGGCAGTGAAACGGCCTATCGCGCAGCAATCGCAGGACTTGCGCTTGAATATCTGGATGAATCTGATCTGTTCGGAAGGCAACCTGACCAGGGAATTTCCAAGGTGAACCAGAAGCTGCTGGGCATGATTGGTCATCGTGATGTACTGACGGTCGAGAATGCGTTATGGCAGCCGGATATTGACTGGCTCGAAAATATTCCCGAGCGACAGTATACCAAATTGCTTATTCAACTGTCCGTTGCGCTGGTGCGCATTCGCAAGGGGTTTATCGTCGGACGTATTCCTTCTTCGGATAAAAAAGCGGTTTACCCTTCTACTGGAGATCAGAGCGTGCCTGAATACATGGCTGCGAGACTATGCAGCGTGCTCTCCGATCAGCTTGGCATCTCGTTTGCCAAGGAAGAACAGAGCTATTTGCACAAATTATTAATTGAAACCGAGCAGCTTATTCACTCCACACGCTTACTGCCTGTTGACGATCTGGTATTGCTGGACATGGTTCGTTCCCTGATGGATCAGATGCAGGGGAGAACGGGTTATGCATTTCAGGAAGATCGTCTTCTGCGGGAAGGGCTGATTGCGCATATGCAGCCGGTGATGGAGCGGATTGGAGGCAGGCAAAGCATACGTAATCCACTGCTTCAGCAGATTCGCAAGGATTACGATTCGTTGTTCGGGGATGTGAAGAACGCAGTGCATGACGCATGGCCGGATACGGACGTGCCGGATGAGGAAATTGGATTCCTGGTCATGCATTTTGGCGCTTCCATCGAGCGATTGCGTGTGCTGAAGCGCGAGATTCGGGCCATTATCGTGTGCACAAGCGGAATTGGCTCATCCCGTATGCTTTCCAGCCGGTTGTCCAAAGAGATTCCGGAGATCCGGATCGTTGACAGTGCATCATGGTATGAGGCGGCTCGGATCCCCGAAGAGGATTATGACCTCATTTTATCCACAGTCGATCTGCCGATGGAACCGCATCAGTATTACAAGGTAAGTCCCTTGTTAACAGCGGAAGAAAGTGAACGTTTGCGTCTGTACATTCAAAATACGACGCTGCAGCGGGTACAAGTTAAGTATGGAGAGAGTAAAGCCAGTGGAAAGGCACCTGACCGCCATGCTGATCCAGCGGGGCTTGATGCCACACTTATTGAAATCGTTAGGATCACAGGCAAGTTTCAGGTGTTTCCACTGGATAACCGTAAGATGGGCTTCTATGAAACGGCATTTGCCATGTGCAAGGTACTGCAGGAATACGGGGTGCTTAAGGATCCAGAAGAAATCGCCAGGCTGCTTGAAGCGCGGGAGAAGGTGGGCAGCCAGAAAATTCCCGATACATCACTCGCGCTGTTTCATACCCGCAGTGATGGCATATATAGGCCGTCCATCAGCCTGTTTCAATTATCAGAGCCGCTGCTTGTGACGACGGAGGACCAGGTTGGCATCAGCCATATCCTTCTGATGGTTGGGCCGAGGGAGCTATCCCGGGAGAGCCTGGAGGTGCTAAGCGAGATCAGCGCATTGTTACTGCAGGATGAGATGATTACACTGCTGGAAAAGGGAATCCGGGATGATCTTATTCATTATCTGTCCCGGGAATTGGTTGGATTTTATCGAAGTAAAACCGAAATTGGAGGTTAATAAACATGAGCATACTTACAACAGACAAAGTGGTTATGAACGCAACGGCACAGGACAAATATGAGGCTATTCGCATGGCAGGACAGATTCTGAAAGATGCAGGACATATTACTGCCGATTATATCGACAAGATGCTTGAGCGCGAGGAGATCGTATCGACATATGTGGGCAATGGACTTGCCATTCCACACGGAACCAAAGAATCCAAATCGTTCATTCTGTCCACAGGCATTTCAGTGATTCAGTTCCCGCAAGGTGTAGATTTTGGGGATGAAAAAGCCTACATGGTGATCGGTATCGCTGCTCAGGGCGGTGAGCACATGGAGATTCTGACCAGCATTGCGGTCATTTGTGCGGAAGATGAGAACATGGAAGCACTTCGTTATGCCAAAACGGCGGAAGAGATCATTACCATTCTCGAAAGTGAAATGGAACTATGAGGGCCCTACATTTCGGAGCAGGTAATATCGGACGCGGTTTCATCGGATTGATCCTGTCACGGGCAGGATATAATGTCATCTTCTCGGATGTGAACCAGGAGCTGGTTAAGGCATTACAGGAGCGTGGACAGTATACGGTCGAATTGGCCAACGAAACAAAAGATATGGAAACGGTCAAAGGGGTCAATGCCATTGATGGAAGGCAGCTGGAGACGGTTGCCCGGAACGTTGCAGAGGCAGATCTCGTTACGACCGCAGTCGGAGTGGGCATCCTGAAACATATTGCACCAGGCATCGCCAAGGGGCTTGAGGCAAGATTGAATTCAGGTTCGGTACAGAAACCACTTCACATCATTGCATGTGAAAATGCCATTGGGGCCAGCACACAGCTGAAAGAGCATGTGTATGCTCTGTTGGAAGAACCCGTTAAGGCTCTTGCTGATCAATATGTGTATTTCCCTGACTCCGCAGTAGACCGGATTGTTCCCATACAGCATCACGAAGACTCGCTTCACGTTCAGGTTGAACCTTTTTATGAGTGGGTTGTGGATCGTTCACAGATGGCCCCTGCGTTCCTTCCGATTAAAGGTGTACTCTATGTGGATGACCTTGAGCCTTATATCGAGCGGAAGCTGTTTACCGTCAATACGGGACATTGCTGCGCTGCATATCTCGGTTACGTGAATGGGTATGATACGATTCAGAAGGCGATTGCGGACGACAAATTGAAATCCCTTGTCTACGGTGCACTGCAGGAAACGGGTGAGGTTCTTGTGAAACGGTTTGGTTTCGACCCCGAAGATCATCAGAAGTATATAAATAAAATTCTGGAGCGGTTTGTAAATCCGCATCTCACCGATGAAGTCACTCGGGTAGGTCGTTCGCCGCTGCGGAAGCTGTCGCCCAACGACCGTCTGGTTCGTCCAGCGCTACAGGCACATGACTATGGAATGGGCACGACGAACCTGGCAAGAGGCATGGCGGCAGCCTGCAAATTCGATGTACAGGATGATCCGGAGGCAGCAGAGCTACAAAATATGATCAAACAAAAGGGAATTGCTGCAGCACTTAGTCACTACACAGCCATGGATGAGCAGCACCCTGTGCTCAAGCAGGCAGTAGAACATTATCATCAAATTTAAGAAACAACTTATATAGCGATTGCGTGCCGTGTTATGATACCCGATCGCAAAACAAGAGCCTCACAGGAGTTAACTGTGAGGCTCTTGTTTGTGTTCTGTCTGATTTTTGTACGTCTCCAGACATCGCTGACAGATGCACGATTTACGCCGCTGCTCTGCCGGTATGAGGTCAAATACACCTTCAGGAAACTCGGCATGATTGCACCAGCATTCGGAATGGGGACGGCCAGCCGCATAGGAGCAGCCATTGGCCTCTCCGCATAATGGGCATACAAGCACATTGACCGGGGAGGCACTTGTGTTCGTCGTCTTGGCCTGTGAATTGGAATTGAAATTTCCGCCCATGGTATGCCTACTTTCTCTATATCGTCATACCTCATAGTATAACAGGGCTGGCCCTATTCTTCAGGTGGCAATTCAATGGTCAGCCCTTCGACATGTTTGCGTCCCATTAATTTGCGCTTCTTCCGATTCTCCTTGGTCTCCAGCACAATATCCAGATCATAGTCATCGCCTGGATACAACTCATCTGCAGATATATGAAGTGTAAGGCGTTTCTTGTGAATTTTGACTTTCCGCCCGCGCAGCATTACCCCGATATTTCCACGACTGTCTTCCACGTCACAGACGATTCCTGACTGGTTCAGATAGGCTGCATATACACGATCCCCTTTTCGGAATTTTTTCGCTGGGGGAACCGATTTTGTATCTTCTACCTGCAGGGCTGGATTTCCAGCTTCAGACGCTGCAGGAGAATGTACTTTCTTCTCCGTCTTCTGTACAGCTGTAGAGTTCGGAAATGGCTCAAGAACAGAACTCTCAGTTGGTATTGGTTTCACTATTGGCATGATGGAGCTCATGCTGTTGATAGGACTCTTCGATATGCCCTGATCCGATATGGACTGGGAACGATCAATAATGCGCTGTGGCATCCCCAGCTTCAAGGCGATGGAATAGGCGTAACTCTCACCTGCTTCACCGATACGCAAACGGTAAAGGGGCTGCAGTGTAACCGTATCAAATTCCATCCGTGCATTTTCAAATCCTCGCGCGGCAGCAGCAAAATGCTTGATTTCCCCAAAGTGAGTGGTAGCCACCACGGTTGCGCCGCGGCTGTGCAGTTCCTCCAGCATGGCGATGGAAAGACCAACCCCCTCTCCAGGGTCCGTCCCGGAGGCCATCTCATCAATCAGGACAAGGGTGGATGAATTCGCCTGCTCGAGGATGCGGATCATGTTGCGGATATGTGCCGAGAAGGTGCTGAGTGCCTGTTCCAAACTCTGTCCGTCTCCGATATCGACAGCCACTTCATGATATACGGCCATCTCGCCGCCTTCACCCACAGGAACGAGCAGACCGGACTGCATCATCAGGGTGAGCAACCCCAATGTTTTGAGCGCTACCGTTTTACCACCTGTATTCGGCCCTGTAATGATAAGTGAGGAATAATCCCTTCCGATGGCAAAATCAAGCGGAATCATGGAGGCGCCCATCAGAGGATGACGCGCCTGCTGAAGCGTAATTCGGCCCGATGTATTTACCTGGACCGTACGTCCATCCATGGTTGCCGCGTATTTCGCTTTGGCAAACAGGAAATCAAGGATACCTACCGTCTCGGTATTCAGCGCAATCTCGCGGTTATAGGATTCTGCGAGCGACGTTAAATCACCCAGGATTTTCATTTCTTCTCTGGATTCTTCAGCTTGCAGTGAAGCGAGTTCCATCTGCAGTCCCACCAGTTCCGCGGGTTCGATATAGACGGTTTGCCCGCTCCCTGATTCATCCAGGACGCTGCCTTTCACCTGCTTGCGGAATTCTTTCTTGATGGGTAATACCGTTCTTCCGCCGCGCTGGCTGATTACGTTCTCCTGCATAATGGACCGATGCTTGCTTACGAGAGAATCCAGCTTGCGCTTCATTCGTTCCTCGTTCACGGTCATCTTTTTCCGGATACGCGTCAGTTCCTTGCTCGCCTGATCCTGAATTCGGCCGCTGTAAATGCAGCGTTCGATCTCGCTTAACAGGGATTCCATCCGCATCATGGATGAAGCATACCGGCTTACCGTAGGAGCTGCTTGGGATTTGCCCTCCATGTATTTCATTAATTGTGCACAGCTTCGCAGAAACTGCGCAAGTTGAGTGAAGTCCCGTTCACTAAACAGATAACCGGTACCGAGCAGATCCATAATGGTCTCCATACCATCAAGCGAAGGGATGGGAACACTGGCGCCATAACGGATGAGAGCAGAGGCCTCTTCTGTTTCGGCGAGGCGCATCTGGATCAGCCCGGGGTCCACCATGGGTTTCATTTCTTTCGCGTAACGTTTGCCCAGATAAGAAAGTGCGCAGGAAGCGACGTTGTTTTGAATTTGATGATAGCCCAGTGTATTCATTGTGTTTTCATTCATGCTTGATCTCTCCTTGGATTTTGAATTTGTAACTTCGGTGGTAACTCAGAATCTATTCCTGAAAACGCAAAAAGGGCGGAGAATGAACAAACGTCATTCTCCGCCCTTCATGTAGGGGAAAGCAGAGTCCATGATAGGTCTATACAAAAAAATCCACGCTGAACACAGCGCGGAAATAGACCCGGACAAGTACAATCCCGGAGGCGATTTATGATATCCGCTGTTCTTAACTAAGTACAGGGTTATGGCGCATCAAGAAATACACGTATGCCATAAGGCACAAGCGCACATGAAAGGCCAGACTCCTGAATATGAAACTTGATTAGTTAAGAACGCTCACCGACATCAAAATCTCTCCTTCGAATTGAGGAATATGCCTCCACTATAAACTGGAAACGGCCCCAAAGTCAATCTTAAGAATAAATAGTGGACTTGGATAAGATTGAGTTTTAAAATAACAATAGTAAATTAATCCAATGAAAGCGATATTATACATATGGATTTACATTCCATCAGGCATTCAAATATGCAGATTCTATATAAAGGAGGATGCTCACATTGCCTAAATATTTGCTGCGTTTGCTCTGTTTTACCATGATTCTCGGAGCCCTTCCAGTCATCGTCATCGGTTCCGTTTCCTATTCGATCGCTTCGCGTGATATTGAACAAAAAGTACGTGAGAGCAATCTGCAGATTTTGCATCAAACCCAAATGCGGGTAGAACAAGTTTTACGCAGCCTGCAATTGTCATCCATCCAGTATGTGAATTCTCCCTTGGTGCTGCAAGCCATGAAGAAGCCGCTGGACAGCTCCGAGTTTCAGGAAATACGTGATCTCACGTCCGGGTTTAACAACCTGCAAGCGGTTACAAATATAGATCAGGCCTATCTGGTTAACCTGGATCAGGACTGGGTGGTCTCCATGAGATCATTTGGAAAATTGGATGATTTCAGTATTCGGGACCGCATTGGCTCTTATCTCACCTATACGAACAGTCTGTTCTGGGTGACTCAGAATGATCATTTGTCTACGGAAAGCATACCGGCTTCGGCTGGAATAGCCGAAGATTCACAGGAGCAGATGCCCACACTCATTTCATCGGATGACGTGGTCAGTATGGTATTCAAAATTCCTATGGTGCCGACGAATAATAGCCCAAAGGGATTTCTCGTGATTGACATCGCAGATGCGGAGATTAGCACGTTTCTGAGCCAAAATCCGAACACCGGAGATATGTATGTACTGGACCGGGATCAGAACTTTTTTCTGAACGAGAATGGGCAGGAGGAGAAATATGCTGCCTTGAATGAGGAGATTCAGGCGAAGGTGCAAACGAGCAATCAGGCAGAAGGCTTTTTTAACGCTGAAGTGGAAGGAAACCCGGTGGCTGTAAGCTACAGAAAATCACCACTCAATGGGTGGCTGTATGTATCAGTGGTATCTCTTGGACAGATCACTGCCCAGTCGCAGAAAATTGCTCTTGTGACCGGGGTGGCTACGCTTGTCATGTTATGCGTGACCGGATTGTTTGCCATCTATGGCAGCCGCCGGATGTATTCCCCCATCTCCAGACTGCTGCAGTTTACGAAGGGACTGGATTCTCCGGTTTTGCAGACGGGCCGCCGTCAGGATGAATTTATTTATATTGAGGAACGTTTATCCACGCTGTTCAGCTCGGAAAAATCGCTGCGGGAACAGATGAAGGGACAGCATGTTCATCTGGAGGAATTTTTCATGACCAAACTGCTGACCGGCAAAATCTCGGAAGAGGATTTCAGGTATCAGGGTGAACGTTATGATTTTCCGGCAGACTGGTCGAGCCTTGGTGTGCTAACGCTGCAGATTGATACGCTCGAAGGAACCAGGTACGAAGAACAGGACAGGGACCTGCTGTTGTTTGCCGTCAACAACATCGTTGGAGAGCTTCTGCCTGCGGAATTGCGCTTCACCCCGGTTATGATCGATGATGCACAAGTGACGGTTCTGGCTACAAGGCTGAATGATGAGCTGCAGCTCAAGGAATGGATGCACACCCAGGCGGAATGGATCAGGGAACGCGTAGTCACCTATCTCAATCTTCCCGTAAGTATCGGCATAAGCCGTTCCTATTTTGCCATCGGAGATACACCAAGAGCGTATCAGGAGAGCCGAGAGGCGCTGCAGGGCAGGGTGAGTCTGGGAAGCCGTATCATTTTGCATTATGAAGATATCCAGCCGCGAGGCCAGACCGAGGCAGCCTTATATACACAGCTCAGAATGATCGAGGATCAGCTGGCCTCTGCCTTGAAACAAGGCGATGAGGAGAAAACCGATATGTATTTTACACAGTATCTGGGGCTGCTCGCCGACAAGAAACTGCATTTTAGTGAATATCCCGTCATTATGGTTCAGCTTCTGTCCCGTGTGTACCAGCTTGTGCAGGAACAGGGAGGGGATGTGGCGGAAGTACTTGGCGAGAAGGCATCCATGGCTCAGCTGCTGAAGCTTTCCACCCTTGATGAAATGACGAACTGGTTCCGTAAACGGTTATTTGTACCCGTCATTCGTTTCTGGCGGGAGCAGGAAGAATCGCAGTATATGAACATTGCCCGGCGGATGATCCGATTGATTGAGGAACGCTATGACCGTGAACTGTCATTGGAAGCCTGTGCGGAAGAGCTGAATTTTCATCCTGTTTATTTAAGCCGGGTGTTCAAGAAGGAAGCTGGCGTGAATTTCACTGAATATCTGGCAGAGTATCGAATGGAAAAAGCCAAGACCTGGCTTCAGACAACCAACCTCAAAATATCGGAAATTGCCGAGAAACTAAATTACACCAACCCCACTGCGTTTATCCGAACGTTTCGTAAAATTACGGGAACAACTCCCGGCAAGTACCGGGAACAGCAGCGGTAAAACAAAGCCTGCTCTGCCTGCCATGGCGGGCAGGCTTTTTTATGCTTGTATACCCTGCTGACCACGCTCCATCGTCCCGGGTTAAGACCGGATTATAGAGGTTAAAACGAGTGCATTCACGCCTGATATTCCAACGGGGGAAGTGTCGTAAACCCTTGCCTGGCAAGGAAAAACAAGAAGCTAAAACCGGACGATAGCCAGTGATCCGTTTATCCTCCACAATGAAGGCATGAGTTCAGGAATTGAACTTTTGTAATCGTTTCCAATGTGGGGAGGAAAACACTATGAAAGCCGAAACGACGGCTCGGACACGGCCCGCTGCCCGCAGTGACAAAAACCTGCTGTGGAGGGACGTTATCAAAAACCGGTGGCTCTACATCATGCTGATACCGGGAGTGCTTTACTTTGTTATTTTCAAATATATACCCATGTATGGCATTACGATGGCTTTTCAGGATTACACACCGTACAAAGGCATTTTGGGGAGTGACTGGGTAGGACTTAAGCATTTTCAGCGTTTCTTCGGGGAACCGCAGTTCTGGACCCTGTTCCGGAACACGTTTTTGCTGGCGATCTATAATCTGGTCTTCTTCTTCCCACTGCCTATCGTACTGGCACTGATGCTGAATGAAGTGCGCCGTGAGCGTTTCAAGCGTTTTGTACAGACGCTGGTCTATGTTCCGCACTTTGTATCGTGGGTTGTGGTCGTCGGTGTGTTCTATATGCTGTTTACCACGGAGGGCGGCGCCATCAACGAATTGCTGTACAGTTTGACGGGGCAAAAGATTGCGTTCCTGCTGGAGCCTGGCTGGTTCCGATCCATGATTGTCGGACAATCCATATGGAAAGAGATGGGCTGGGGCACGATTATTTTCCTCGCGGCACTTTCCGGTGTAGACACGCAGCTCTATGAAGCTGCACGAATTGATGGAGCCAACCGCTGGCGCCAGACATGGCATATTACGCTGCCTGCCATCCGCAGTACGATCGTGATTTTGCTCATTCTTCGTCTGGGCAACTTCCTGGATACAGGATTTGAACAGATTTTCCTGATGCTAACGCCGACCAACCGGGATGTGGGTGAGGTATTCGATACCTACGTATACACCAAAGGTCTGACGCAGGCACAGTACAGCTACAGTGCCGCTGTCGGTTTGTTCAAGTCGGTTGTTGGACTGGCGCTTGTATTGGGTGCCAACAAGCTGGCCAAAAAATTCGGGGAGGAAGGCGTCTACTAACATGAGTAAGCAGACGTCTTCACCAGACAGGAGTGAACATTAAGATGCAACAGGATAAAACGTGGGGCAACCGAATCTTCGATATCATCAATCATGGTTTGCTGCTGTTGATCGGAATCGTGACCGTCATTCCGTTTATCTACATTCTGGCTGTCTCGTTTACCAGCCCGCATGAGGTGGCGAAGGGAGGATTCATCCTTTTCCCCAAAGAATTCTCCCTTGCGGCCTATCGTTATATTTTCTCGACAGATACACTGATTCGCAGTCTCGGAGTCTCGATCTACATTACTGTGGTCGGTACATTAATTAACTTGTTATTCACGTCGCTCATGGCGTATCCGCTATCCAGAAGATATCTGCGAGGACGGCAGCCAATTCTGCTCGGTGTATTGTTCACCATGCTGTTCAGCGGAGGCATGATTCCCACCTATTTCGTGGTTAAGTCGCTGCATCTGACCGATACGTTATGGTCCCTGATGCTGCCGACCGCCATCAGTGCGTTCAACCTGATCGTACTCAAGAACTTTTTCCAGGCCATTCCGGATGAACTGGAGGATGCTGCCAAAATAGACGGCTGTAATGATGTCGGCGTTCTGTTCCGTATTGTACTGCCATTGTCGATGCCGGCGATGGCCACGTTCTCCCTGTTCTATGCAGTCGCGCACTGGAACAGCTTCTTCAACGCCGTCATCTACATCAATGACAGCGAGAAGTGGCCGGTTCAAGTATGGCTTCGTGAGATTGTCATTCTGGCTCAGAGCCGGATTGGTGACACGAGTATTGAGGAGACGGAGATTCAGCCGCTGACCATTCGCATGGCTGTCATTGTATTCTCAACGATTCCAATCATGCTTGTGTATCCATTCCTGCAAAAGCATTTTGCCAAGGGAGTGATGCTGGGGTCTGTGAAAGGTTGAGATTGGTAATTGAATGGATGGTTGCAGAATACAACATGCAGCATGCGGAATCAGCAATGTATAAAAGGGGAGGTTTTCATTTGATGAGAGGAACAAAAAAGAAAGCTCTGGCTGTTCTGAGCACACTTGCACTGGTAACGGGATTGCTGGCTGGATGCGGATCAGACGAGGGTCAGGCTGCCGAAGGTGGCGTACAGAACATCTCCATTGCGATTGCACAGGTAGGTGATGTGCCGGGTAAAGGAAATGAGGTTCAGCAAAAAATCGAAGCCTTTACCAACACGAAACTGGATATTCAGTGGATTCCCGCTTCGGCGTACAATGACAAAATTAATGTCATGATCGCTTCCAGCGATATGCCGAAGATCGTTAAAGTGCAGTACAACCCGACAGTCACAAGTGCCATGCGCAACGATGTGTTTTGGGAGATCGGTCCCCTGCTCAAGGATTATAAAAATCTGTCCGCCCAGAACGAGCGCTTCTTCAACAACATCAAGGTAGACGGAAAAATCTATGGCGTGCCGGTGTTCTCTGATATTGCACGGGCGACAGTCATTTACCGCAAAGACTGGTTCGATAAGCTGAATCTCAAGGTACCGACCACGCCGGATGAATGGTATGAAACGATCAAAACCCTGGCAACTTCCGACCCGGATGGAGATGGGCAGGATAACACGTTTGGACTGATGCTGTTCAAAAAATACAACGAAGATCAATATTCCTTCACAACGCGTCTTGGCGTAAGCTTCGGTGCACCGAACAAGTGGAAGGTTGAGGATGACGGCAGCTTCACACCGGAGTTCATGACGCCGGAATACATGCAGGTGCTGGATCTGCTGAAACGGTTGTATGATGAGAAGCTGCTGAATCAGGACTTTGCTGTGTTTGATTCCACGGAAGCGGAGAAAAAGTACGACTCCGGCGTTGTCGGCATGCGTGTCGGCGTAGCGCAGAACGGTAAGAGTCAGCAGGAGCGTCTTTCCAAGAATGACCCGGATGGGGTTGTAGACATTGCAGGTTTGCTTGGAGCGAACGGCGACCGTGTTGCGGGCCAGACAGGTAACTCCGGCATATTGGCCTTTCCTAAAGCGACAGTGAAATCCGAAGAGGAGCTGAAAAGCCTGCTGAGCTTTTTGGATAAGTTGATGGAACCGGAGATGGCAACACTGCTCATGCGTGGAATAGAAGACAAACATTACACCAAAGTGGGCGAGGATGAAGTGGAAATGAGCGACTTCGATGCGTTCCAGCGTGAGGTGAAACCATATCGTGATAATCTGCCATACGTTGAAGGTTACAATGTGCCAAAATTGAAGGATACCGAGCTGGGGGTAAAAGGAACCGAGCTTGCCAAAGAGCTGGCCGAACATGCCGTTCCGAATCCTGCGCTTACGTTATACTCACCGACCTATGGTGATCGCGGGGCTGATCTGGATCAGATGATTGCCGATGCGCAAACCAAATACATCATGGGCAAGATTGATGAAAATGGCTGGAAACAGGAGATTGAGAACTGGGCTAATGCGGGCGGAACGAAGATTCGCGAGGAATATGCTGAAGACTACAAAAAACAGGCTCAATAAGCGAGCGGATGCGGAGGGCATCGATGAAGGAAACCTTGCAGTTCACACCGGTACGAATGGCCGATCAGTTCATGGAAAGTTACCGCAATCATCTGCTGTACCCCACCTGGCATTATGAGAACGGCTGCCTGCTGAATGCGCTGGAAGAACTGTATCATCGTACGGGGGAAGCCAAGTATTACGACTACATCCGGGAGCTGATGGATCACTTTATTCAGGAGGATGGCACGATACGCTCGTATACCGTTGAGGAGTACAATCTGGACCAGATTAATCAGGGGAAATCCTTATTCTTCCTAATGGATCAAACAGGTGAAGCGAAATACCGCAAGGCAGCAGACCTGCTCATGGTTCAGCTCAAAGGGCAGCCACGAACCAGCGAAGGCGGTTTCTGGCACAAGAAGATCTATCCTTTTCAGATGTGGCTAGATGGATTGTATATGGCGACTCCATTTCTCACGCAGTATGGGGCAGTAACGGGCGAAGAAAAGTGGTTTGACCGGGCGGCTCTGCAGCTGCTGCTGGTGGAGAAGCATACCCGTGATCCACGCAGCGGTTTGCTGTATCATGCCTGGGATGAAAGCAGGGAGCAGCGCTGGAGTTCGGGCGAAACCGGCTGTTCTCCTCATGTCTGGAGCCGGGCCATGGGGTGGTATGTGATGGCCGTGGTGGATACACTGGATCATCTGCCTGTAGATCATGAACAGCGCGGCCAGATTGTCGGCATTTTTGAACGCGTGGCAAACGCACTTGTGCATGTACAGGATCAACAGACAGGGCTATGGCCTCATCTGCTGGACCAGCCGGGGCGTGAGCGCAATTATCTGGAAGCGTCGGGTACATCGATGTTTGTATATGCGCTGGCCAAAGGTGTACGTAAAGGTTACCTGAGCGGCAAGTTCAAGGAGATTGCAAATAAAGGATATCAGGGGCTGCTCCAGCACTTGCTGCAAACCGATCGTGAAGGTGTACTGTCGCTGACCCAGTGCAATGGCGGTGCAGGTCTTGGGGGAAGTCCGTATCGTGACGGGTCGTACGAATATTATGTAACCGAGTCGATCCGAATCAATGATCCGAAATCGGTTGCCCCGTTTATTCTGGCAGGTGTGGAGATGGAACTGGCTTAACGCTGGTTCTTTTCTTCAGACAGAATTATGATAGCGCATTCATTCAGGCGAGCCTAATGCTGGTAGTAACGATAATATAAAAGGGAGAGATGGTTCATGAGTCCAAAAGGTCGGGTGTCCCGTATAGGTGGATTTGTTGTCATTGGCGCAATGTCCGCCGGACTGCTTGCAGGTTGTGGAGGAGAAAAGGCTCCAGCCGCCGGGGAAGGCAAGTTTCCCATTTCCATCTCTTTGATGCAGGTAGGCGATGTGCCCGCGAAGGAAAATGGGGTGGAGCAAAAGATTGAGGAGTATACGAATACCGATGTCAATGTTCAGTGGATTCCACAGTCGGCTTTTGATGACAAGGTGAACGTCATGGTTGCTTCCGGAGAGATGCCGACGATTATGCGTGTAAATTACGTGCCGACCACGTTCAATGCAGCCAAAACGGGACTGTTCTGGGAGCTGGGACCCTACCTGAAGGATTATAAAAATCTGTCTGCCCAATCCGAGGCCTATTTTAACAATATCAAGATTGAGGGCAAAATTTACGGCATTCCGAACTTCCGCGATATCGGAAGAACGGCCATTGTTTACCGCAAGGATTGGTTTGACAAGTTGAAGCTGGATGTGCCGAAGACACTGGATGACTGGTATGAAGTGATGCGTTCCATGCGTAAGGATGATCCCGACGGGAACGGCAAGGAAGATACGTATGGTGCGCTGCTCTTCAAGAAGTATAACGAAGGCGTGTCTTCTCCGCTGACCCGGATTGCCGTGAGTATCGGGGGTGTGAACAAGTGGGGGGTGGATGATGCGGGCAAATTAACGCCGGAATTCCTGACCACTGAATATGTGGACACCATGAAGCTGTTCAAGCGACTGTTCAGCGAAGGGCTGATCAACAGTGATTTCCCTGCTCTCGATCCATCGGATGCGGACAAAAAAATGGACTCTGGCCTGATTGGCATGAAGCTGAACGGCGTGGCACAGAACGGCAAGTCATCCCAGCAGCGGCTGACGCCTAACGCTCCGGATGGGGTGATCGATGTAGCTCCGTTCCAGGGAACAGATGGTATACGCATCGCCGGGGAACCGGGGAACTATGGCATGCTGGTGATCCCGAAGGCCGCCGTCCCGGATGAGGAGCAATTGAAAAAAGTGCTCACATTCCTCGATCAGCTGATGGATGAGGAGCTGAGTACGCTGCAGCTTCGCGGGCTGCTCGATGTGCACTACACCAAGACAGCGGACGGTAAAACCGAACTCAAGGACTTTGATGCTTATCAACGCGAAGTGAAGCCGTACCGTGACAATTTGTTAAGTGTTGAAGGATACAACGTGGCTGAATTGGTTGATGTCCCGATTGGCATGAAAGGCACCAAGATGGCACGCGAGAATGAGCAGTATGCCATTCCGAATCCTGCGCTGACACTGTCATCGGCCATCTACACCGAGCGGGGTCAGGAACTGGATCAGATGATCTGGGATGCACAGACGAAGTACATTATGGGTAAGATTGACGATGCAGGCTGGGAGCAGGAAGTGGCTAACTGGCGAAAAGCCGGAGGAGATCAGCTGATCTCTGAGCTGGAGGCATCCTACGCCGAACTGAACGGGAAATAAAGAAAACGCATAGTATACGTGTGCCCGAAGAAGCTGTGTTTTACGTGAATGGACGTGAAGCATGGCTTCTTTTTCTATCACAGGATTATGGTTGGGCAGCAGAACGGGTATAAAAGAAAGGAACATTCTTTTTCACATCCATTTATACTCAGGCCGAGAGGGGAAAGACATCATGATTGAAGAACATGACAAGCAAGACATAGCTGCAAATGATACATACGAGGGAAAAGATCTGGGGGTAACGATCGGCGCCCAATTCTGCCAATTCAAAGTATGGGCGCCAGATGCCGTTCAGATGCACGTGCTGATCTACCCGACAACCACTGCAGAGCTTCCAGAAGGACAGGGAGGAACCGGGGAACAATCTGCCGAGCCAAAGGAATTCCTAATGGAAAGACAGCAGCAGGGCATCTGGTTGTTGAAGCTGGATGGAGAATGGAATGGTTATCGGTATATGTACCGGGCCACCTTCAAGGGGGGACGACAGGAGACAGCAGTGGATCCCTATGCAAGGGCAGTTACCATGAATGGTGAAATGGGAGTTGTTATCAGGCTGGAAGAGACAGATCCCCAAGGGTGGAGCCGGGATGTTCGTCCAGAGCTGAAGAGTCCGGTGGATGCCGTATTGTACGAGCTGCATGTGCGGGATTTTTCAATTCACCCTTCATCAGGCATGGTGAACAAAGGCAAGTATCTGGCTTTTACGGAAACAGGACTGCGCGATTCCGAAGGCAATACACTGGGGATTGATCATTTGGCCGAGCTTGGGATTACCCATGTGCACCTGCTGCCCGTGTTTGATTTTGCCACCGTGGACGAATCCAAGGCTGGAGACAGTGCTTACGGTGATTCCAAGGATTCCAGCTATAATTGGGGGTATGATCCGCTGCATTACAACGTTCCCGAAGGCTCTTATGCCACACATGCAGATGAGCCTGGTACACGCATCCGAGAGCTCAAGGCTTTGGTGCTAGCCCTTCATCAGAGAGGTATCGGAGTGATTATGGATGTGGTGTATAACCACACGTTTAATACGGCCGAAAGTTCGTTTGAGAAGCTGGTACCGGGGTATTACTATCGTCAGAATGCGGACGGCACATACAGCAACGGTTCAGGGACTGGGAATGAGGTAGCCTCAGAACGTCCCATGGTACGCAAGTTTATCCGGGAATCGGTACGTTACTGGGCAGAGGAATACCATATTGACGGGTTCCGGTTTGACCTGATGGGATTGATTGATACGACAACCATGAGGGAACTTGCTGCGGAACTGCATGAACATGTATCTCCATCCATCCTATTGTACGGTGAGCCGTGGGCGGCAATGGAATCCCCACTAGGGGAACGAATGACCCTCAAGGGAGATCAGAAAAGAGACGGATTAGCCGTATTCAACGATAATTATCGTGGAGCGATCAAAGGGGACAGTGATGGAGCAGAGAAAGGATTCGCGACAGGTGCGGAGGGAAAGGAAGAGGATATCTGGACGGGTGTAAGGGGAGCGATTACCGATTTTACGGCCAGTCCATCCGAGACGGTGAATTACGTAACGGTTCACGATAATCTGAATCTGTGGGACAAGGTTGTGCATACA
This sequence comes from Paenibacillus sp. FSL K6-2862, assembly GCF_038005125.1. Classification (NCBI taxonomy): domain Bacteria; kingdom Bacillati; phylum Bacillota; class Bacilli; order Caryophanales; family Paenibacillaceae; genus Paenibacillus; species Paenibacillus sp. FSL K6-2862. Next base: position 5,159,741 of record NZ_JBBOSN010000001.1, on the reverse strand, counting down.
CAAGGACTGGAAGAGCAGCTTGGGTTTATCTCCTATGATGATGAGGGACACGTTCGTGGATATGACAGTGTAGAGCAGGCAGTACAGCATGCGAATCCGTATATGCAGATTGATCCGAATCGTGTGCTGGAGAATGAAACCGTTCGGCACTGCTTGCTTGCGAATGGCATTGTGCTCACATCCCAAGGAATTCCCCTGCTTGCGGCCGGGGATGAGTTTTTGCGCAGCAAATACGGCGATGCCAACAGTCATCAGAGTGGTGATGCCGTCAATGCGATTCGTTGGGAACATAAACAGCGGTTCAAGCCGGTGTTCGATTATTACCGCGGACTGATTCGTCTTCGCCTTGAACATGCAGCCTTCCGGTTGAGAACCCGGGGCGACATTGATCAACATGTAACTCTGTTAAAAAAAGATAAAAGCCTGCTTGCCTATGAGCTATCAGGCACGGCTGCCGGGGATTCCTGGGATCGGATTATCGTGATCTACAACGCGGCAAAGGAAAGTCGAATCCTCCCTATTCCTTCCGGAATGTGGAATATTGTTGTAGAGCAGGGACAAGCAGGTCTTGAACCACTGCGCACCGTCAACGATGGGGAAGTCAGCGTACCGCCTATATCCCTAATGGTCATGTATGCCAATAATTAAATTTTTTTGCGTACTGTAGTAAAGTACCCTTTTCCGCTACGGAGAGAAGGGTGCTTTATTTTTGTTTTTTTGATCAGACAGGTACAAATGCTGTCAATCTACAGCGTTTGTTTACATATGCTGTATTTTGAAAGCGATTGCTGCAAGAGTTTGACCAATATCAAGCGAGTGACTTCATGAAAGCCTCTGTTCAACCGATATGTTGAGTACAGACAACCCCGGGTTGACAAATGACGTCCCACTCCGTACCATCGGGACAACACGAAATCAATGGATATAAAGGCGGTGGGAACGATGCCGGAATGGACATCTTTTCGTTACGAAGGCAACGATCTTGGCTTAACATATACTCGTGCTTCCAGTACATTCAAGCTGTGGGCCCCAACGGCCCAGCAGGTTTCTATATTGGTTTTTGAAGATGAGGGCAGCTACAATGCAAGTGGATGGGTAACGGAACATGTTGGCGGGCAGACAAGCGACATGACCCGTGATGAAGACGGCATATGGAGCGTGAAGCTGGCAGGCGATTGGGCAGGATTTTATTACATGTACCGCATTACACACGATGATCAACGCACAGAAGTAGTGGTAGATCCTTATGCACGCGCCGTGTCGCCCAATGGGCAGCGGACGGCCATTATTGATCTCGATACAACGCATCCACCGGATTGGGAGCTGGACGTGAAGCCTGTTTTTCAGCGGCCGGTTGACGCCGTCATTTACGAATTGCATGTGCGCGATTTCTCCTCCGATCCCCATGCGGACATTCCGTATAAAGGGAAATTCCTGGCCTTCACCGCTTCCGGACTGACCGACAGGGCAGGCCATCGTATCGGTGTGGATCATCTTGCCGAACTTGGGGTTACCCATGTGCATCTTCTGCCTGTGGCGGATTATCAGACGGTAAATGAACTGGAATCCGCTGAAGAAGGCACAACGTTCAGAGCACCCTATAATTGGGGTTATGATCCACAGCACTATAACGTCCCGGAAGGCTCCTATGCTACAGATCCGCGGGATCCAGCCGTGCGAATTCGTGAGTTCAAAGCCTTGGTGCAGTCTCTGCATCGCCAGGGTATACGTGTTGTGCTTGATGTGGTCTACAATCATACGTATGGTGTGGACGAAGGTCCGTTTGAACGGATTGTACCCGGTTATTTTTACCGCTATCGGACAGACGGCACACTGAGTAATGGATCGGGTGTAGGCAATGAACTGGCTACAGAGCGCCCAATGGTGCGAAAATATATTATAGACTCTCTTCTGTACTGGGCTGAGGAATATCATGTGGATGGTTTCCGTTTCGATCTCATGGGTCTGATTGACACCGATACAATGAACGAATTGACCCGTGAGCTGCGTGAGCAGATTGATCCAGCCATGCTAATTTATGGGGAGCCGTGGACAGGCGGAGACTCACCACTGGATCGCAAAACCCTGAAAGGTACCCAACGGGGCCAGGGATTTGCAGTATTCAATGATCATTTCCGCAGTGCGATCAAAGGGGACAGTGATGGCAGCGGGAAAGGGTATGTAACCGGAGCAGATGGCCTGGAGCATGAGCTGCTTAAGGGAATTTCCGGAGCTATCGATGACTTTACATCGTCGCCTGTGGAGACCGTCAATTATGTCACGGCCCATGACAACCTGAACCTGTGGGACAAAATCGCAACCACGATGAATCTCAGACATGAATTGGGTTTCCCAGCATGGAGAGACGGGCAACCGGTGGAGGGAGGGAGTGCAGAATCGGCGGTAAAGGCAGCAGATCCCTATCGGTATGTGGATGCTGATGATGTGCTTAACCATGAGATGGTTCGCCGCTCGCTGCTAGCCTCCGGAATATTGCTAACCTCTCAGGGAATACCTTTTCTGCATGCAGGGGATGAGCTCCTGAGATCAAAAGCGGGAGATCACAACAGTTACCGCAGCGGAGATGCGGTTAACGCCATCCAGTGGGCGAACAAATCCCGCTTCAGACCTGTCTTTGACTATTACCGGGGTTTAATACATCTGCGCCGTACTCATCCTGCCTTCCGCATGATCAGCGCAGACCAGATCAGGAATCACCTTCGCATTCTACGTGCTGACGGTAATGTCGTCATATTCATGCTGCAGGATGGAGCCAATCAGGACACCTGGAATCGAATTATCGTGGCCTATAATGCGACAGCGTACCAGCAGCAGATTCATTTGCCGGAAGGTGACTGGCATGTGGTCGTTAACGATCATCAGGCAGGTACAGACTCGATTGGGACGATTAGCGGCATTGCTCCTATAGAGCGCTGGTCGTTAATGGTGCTGTATGATATCGAACATGTTGGCGGAACGGAACCGGCTACAATTGAAATTAATGCTCCACGGCAGGTGTATAGCCCAGGTGAGACGGCGGGGCTGCGGGCGATTGTGCGTGACCGTCTCGGTAATGTAGTAGAGAATTGCGAAGTCCTGTGGCGTTCTTCGGAGCCGCAGCTGATCCAGATCGATCCGGATGGAACGATCCATGCAAAAGAGACAGGTGAAGCAACGATAACGGTTCAATGTGGTCATATCTTTGCTACAAGCCTCTTGCAGGTCGATCATCGTCATGCTGAACGAATTGAGCTTGTCGGTGAAACGGTTCTGTATACGACACGAATCAGTCGCTTCCGCACATTGGTGCTGGATCAATTTGGGCAGCCGCTTCAAGGCACCGCCATACGCTGGCATTCCTCCAATTCGGATATTGTAACGGTCAGTACGGCTGGAATCGTTCGTGCCTTGTCCCCAGGGACAGCGCAAATTACAGCCATGGCAGGCAGCATACAGTCTACGGCGACAATCAAAGTCCACAAGCATGTCTCACGTCTGGTTACGCTTCGTTATGAACGGGAGGATCAACAGTACGAGGGATGGGATGTTTGGGTATGGGGCACAGGAATGGCAGATGGAGCGGTACCCCTTGAACGAGTGGGCAATGCCGCAGAGGCCCGTATTCGCGTGGCTCCAGGCCTGCACCATCTGGGGCTTATTATTCGGCTGAATGAGTGGCAGGCCAAGGACACCTGTGGAGACCGATATGTAGATATTGTGCCAGAAGACGGGGATGTGCAGATTGTTGTGCAGAGCGGTACAGACCAAATGCAGGTTATACGCGAGAGTGATGAAGAGGATAACCGTACCAGTGCTTGAATCCTCTTGTTAGGTCCGTATAGTAGCTGTAGATAAACCTAGAAGCAGCAGGCAGTCGGAGGGGATTTCCGGCTGTCTTTTTTTGTGCGCAGAGCTTGGATTGTGTTGTGAAAAAGGGATGAATTGTACAAGCCAATGTTTGAGAAACACGTTCATTGGGGTATATATAGATATGGCCCCAGATTTGGCCGCAGAAAAAGAAGACCCATTTGGTCTATGAGAGAAGCCGAATGCTTCCCAACACCAAACAAAGTAGGGATCCCTTGAAGGAGGATGTTCAATCATGAAATCCAACGGAAAAATGGCTCAACTTACTGCAACTCCACGAACTGAAAAGAAAGGTGCGGCATTGCGCCTGTTAAGACAAGGCGGACGTGTTCCGGCTGTCGTTTATGGTCCTGAGTTTGAAGGGGCCTCCATACATGTGGATGAAAAAGAGATGCTCAAGGTCGCGCGTACAGGTCGTTCCGAGATGTTCAACCTCAATCTGGAGGGCGGCAAAACCGTTCCTGTGCTGATTAAGGATCAGCAGGAGCGCAATGGACGTCTGCTGCACGTGGACTTCTTGCAAATATCCAAAAATAAACCGATCAGCGTAAGTGTGCCGATCGATTTCCAAGGTACGGCTGCGGGCTCCAAAGCCGGCGGCGTGTTCCAGACGCAGGAAACCGAATTGGAAGTCGAAGGACTTCCAGCCGACCTGCCGTCTTCCATTGAGGTGGATGTCAGCGGGCTGGACATTGGTGATCGCCTGACAGCAGAAGATATCAAACTGGATAAGGGCTTGACACTTATTACGTCACCCGATTCCATTATCGCATCCGTTATGCCACCACAAGCGGCTGAGGAAGAGCCAACAGCTTCTGCTGATGAGGCAGAACCTGTGGCTGCAGAGGAAGAGAAGGCAGCAGACGAATAATAGGGGTGTGGGAGTTTAGCTCCCCTACCCCAGACGAAGCCCGGTCATCATGACCGGGCTTTTTTGCAATCGTAGAGATGGTTATAATAGATACAAGTGATACACTGATCAGAAGCTGATCAAGGTCATATTGGCAAACAGGTCAATATAAGTTCTTAGGAAAGTAGGCAAGTTCATGTTTGATCCAACCGTGTACGACAATCTCAAGGTCGGTTTCGAGAACTATCTATATGATCTCGACAATCTTGATGAGATCATTCACATATCTAACCGGAAAGACAGCCTGGAGATGGCGAGTATGTCCAGAGAGTTCGTGCTGCAGTTCGTTCTAAGGGAGCATTCTGAGGTCAAAGGGGAGATTATACTCCAAAGCTCTCTAGAAGCGCTAGCTGCCGAAATATTGGAGTCACCCGGCAGCCAGCCGGGATGTCGGCTAGAACTTCGGTTTAGCCAGGAGACTCCTGAGCCTGATAGGCTATGTCCCGCAATTCGCTCCATCATACAAGTGAGCTGGCCAGGTCAGCGCTTGGTACAGGACATTCATTTTGTGTACGGAGAGGAACCCATCAGGTATAACGTTTCAAGTCATGTGTATTTTGATCGAAACGTGAATGAAGACCAAATGGGAGATATTCCGGAATTATGTGAACATTTGGTGAACGTGCTGAAAAAATTAGTCCAGCTGCATAATTAATCATCCGTAAAGCCCTGTCTCTTCCCACGAGACGGGGCTTTTTTGTCATTTTATTAGAATTGTTAAATAGGCTTAGAGACTTAGGTATAAGGGCTTGTATCTAATATTTTACGCAAGATAGTCAGAAATTGTATATTAATAAAGGAGAAAAAGTGCAATTGAACTATACATAATTGGTGAATTTGCGAAATAATGAATGGGACTAAAGATTTATAGATGTACTAAAGGAACTAGTTTTCCTTGCCGATAAAAATATCGAAGGGGAGAAACTACATGACAGAGAAATTAATTCGTCTGCTGCGTATACTTCAGGCTATACAAGCGTATCCCGGAATCTCAGCCAAGGAGTTGGCTGCGAAATGTGATACAACTGTACGCACGATCTATCGCGATCTCCGGATTTTGGACAGGGTTGCCCCTATCATGAACGAAGGCTACGGCAAGGGTTATCGGTTTATTGGGAATTTCGCCTTGTATCCACTCGATTTCACGGAGCAGGAGGCCATGGTCTTCTCCATGCTTCCGTCTGTCCTGGATACTTCCCAATTGCCGGCTGAATTCGATGCGGCTTTTGACAAAGTGATGTCGGTCCATACCAAGTTAAAATCAAGAAACAGTGATATCGTGGAAAACATTGCAGGTATCATACGCATGGGAACGCCTGCATACCGGGAGGAAGGAAAAGACCCCAATCTGCTTATCCCGATTATTGAAGCTATTCTTAATCAGGAAACCATACGTACCCGGTATCGTACACTGACCAACAATGATATTACGGTCCGTGACATTGATCCCTATTATCTTATTCCACGCGATCAGCGCTTTTATCTCGTCGGGTATTGCCATCTGGTGCAAAAGGTGCGATTGTTTCGCATTAGCCGATTTCTGGAGGTGAATCAGTCAGGTACCCACTTCGACAAAGCGGATTTCAACATAGCGCAGTATATGAAAAATACGTGGTCTGTTGATCGAGGGGACGAACATATTCATTTCAAGGTGAGATTTACAGAAAGAATGGCACCCTACATAAAAGAAGAAGAAATGTTTGTTCGTCCACGTATGACGGATCTGCCCGATGGCGGATTGTTATTCGAAGTCACACTAAACAGCAGTCGTGAGTTCCTGATGTGGTTATATCAATTTGGCCCTCAAGCGGAGGTTCTTGAGCCCCGAGAATTTCGAACAGAGATTCGCAAACAACTGACTCAATGGTTGAAGCACTATGAGGGAGATGAATAATTTGATTTGTTATTTTAACTTGAAACTTGGAATGAAGGAAAAGGAGAAGAACATGTTATGAGCAGCAACTTATTTGCAGCCATGGATCGAATGGAGCATTATCATGGTATCCAGGCATTAAATATAGATGATACCGTATTTTTGGTTAAAGATCCCAATAATCGTACAGATCATCAGGCGATCAAGGTTGTTATTCCACCAATAGGTACCGTGGGATATATCGTGAACGACCCAGTCAGTGTTCCTCACGGGTGCTGGGCAGGCTCTGGATTTTATGATGTTTTTCACCAGCAGACCTGTGCGAAGGTCCGGTTTGCCATGAAAGACATGATTATTGTTGAGCTCATTGAAATGGTACATGTCCCCATCCCCCAAATGGAGTCATGGATCACAAGCTGGCAGTCACGGGAAAAAGCATAAACCAGTCCCTCGCAGCAATGGGGGCAGCTTTGTTATGACTTCTGTCCAATTTATGCTCATTGGCGGATAAGTCTTGTATAAGCTGCTTCGAGATGCATGGCCGTTCGAGACCAGCCAAACTGGTTCACGGCAATTGCTCGCCCAGCCTTGCCAAGAGATGCGGCTAGCTTCGGATCCCGGGCAAGCTTCTGAAGGCAAGCAGCAAATGGCTGAGGTTTGTCATATGGAGAAACCAGATAACCGCTGCTGCCGGACTCAATAATTTCTCGAATGCCACCATTGTCTGAAGCGATCACAGGCAGACCTGAAGCCATCGCTTCAACGTTAACTAACCCGAAGGCTTCGTGCATTTGAGACGGGCAGACCAGGCAATCAGCGGCCCGGTACAAGTGGTGTATTTGTTCATGGGCAATCTGTCCGAGAAAAGATGATCGTATCCCGAGTTTTCGAGCTAGCAGACGCAGCTTGCGCACATAGACCTGCGGCCCCTTGCCTGCAATAATCAGCTGTACATCAACCTTCTGCTGCACAAGTGCTACTGCGCGAATCAGAATGTCCACACCTTTGCCTGGAATCAGTCTGCCGACATACAGCACGGAAAAGGGTTGTGAACGCTCTGACGGCCTGGAGTTTGTTCCATCACTTAGCGCTGGAACGAAGCGGGTCAGATCGGCACCCAGAGGGATAACATTCATCAGATGTTTCACCGAAGGGAACCTGCGCCCTAATCTGTCTCTGAGCGACAAACTGTTGACAGCGATGCAGTCAGCTTGTCGTAACAACGCTAATCTTGCTGGTCCAGGCTGAGCGAAGGTCAGGGAGTGAAGGAACAGAACTGCAGGGGTGTCAGGCAGGCTTCGTTTGATACGTGCTAAGCAGCGTGGCCTGTTATCCACCTGGATCAGATCAAACGAATTTTCCTTTAAGAGCCGAATGACCGCCTGAATATATCGATCAGGACTGCTGGATGGAACACGGCGGATCGTAATGCCCTCAAGCTGCTCTTTGGCTGGAAGACCAGGCATTTCGCGGCTAATAATTGTTACTTCATGACGCAGTGCAAGTTCGCGAGCGATACCCAGAATGCTTATTTCAACTGAACCGTTTCCAGGCACAGGTAGTTTCTCCGGTGCGACCATCGCTATTTTCATTGGGCGGCTCCTCCTTGTCCCATACGCGTATCGAATCTTCGTCACATCTTATGCTTTTGCGAAGCGTTTGGCGCCTCGGCAGTACCGAAGAAATAGGTATTTGTGATATAATGAACAGGTTGCAAATTACTCGTTACGTGGATAGAAACAGGAGGAACATGATGTTACATTCAACACTGGGCCGCTTCCGATTACTGCTGTGGCTACAGGGGCTTTCATATGTATTATTGCTGTTTGTTGCATTCCCCTTGAAAAATGCAGGGATTTTACCTCAATCGGTCACATGGTTTGGCAATCTGTACGGTTTTCTGTTTCTGATGTATATGTTGTTTATGGTTAGTCTGTATACGACGCAAAAGTGGCGTTTACGCCGTCCGATCGCTTTATTTTTCATATCGTTTATCCCTCTGGGCAACTTCGTTTATGATTTTTTCATTTTTCGCAAAATGGATCAGGGTCAAGGTACTGTTAAATAAAGCTTGACTTTATGTAGTGTTGTGAATATGATGAGAACAGGTTATTTGAACTGTAAGAAATGCACCAACTAAAACTGCATATTCCTGATGTTAAAGGGGAGTAGCTTTCACAGTAAAGTCGTCAATTCGGGATCACATCCCCGGCTTTATTGGCAGCAATTTGTTGTTAGCGAGACCTTTACCAAGTTTTCATGCTGGGTAAAGGTCTCTTTTTATGGATAAAAAGGATCTTTACCAGCGATGGTAAAGGTCCTTTTTTTGTACATCATAAGGATACTAAGGAGGAGTCAAATTTGGATTTGTCATTATTATTGGAGTATGGATGGGTACTAATCGTCCTAGTAGTCCTGGAAGGATTGCTGGCAGCAGATAATGCTTTGGTGCTTGCGATTATGGTTAAGCATTTACCGGATGAGAAGCGCAAAAAGGCGCTATTCTACGGTTTGCTCGGAGCCTTCATCTTCAGGTTAGGTTCCTTGTTCCTGATCTCGTTCCTCGTCGATGTGTGGCAGGTTCAGGCGATCGGAGCACTGTATCTTCTCTACATCTCGATTAACCACATTGCCAAGAAAGTTATGGGCAGCCGCAACAAGACAGACGAAGCGGCCGATGATGCACCGAAGAAAGTTAAGAAACAATCCGGTTTCTGGATGACGGTTTTCAAGGTCGAAGTAGCGGATATCGCTTTTGCGGTCGACTCCATTCTCGCAGCCGTAGCACTGGCTGTGGCGTTGCCACCAAGTGGATTGCCTCCAATTGGCGGGTTGGACGGTGGACAGTTTATCGTCATCTTCCTGGGCGGATTTATTGGTCTCGTCATTATGCGTTTTGCAGCTTCCTTCTTCGTTAAATTGCTTCATTCCCGTCCGGGACTTGAAGTGGCTGCCTTCGTTATCGTAGGTTGGGTAGGGGTTAAGCTGGCAGTCATTACGCTAGCGCATCCTTCACTTGGTGTTCTGGATGAACATTTCCCGGAAAATAAAATTTGGAAATTCGGATTCTATATCGTATTGATTACTATTGCGGTATGCGGTTGGTTCCTGTCGTCCAAAGTACCAGCCAAAGAAGATGAAAATCCGATTGAAGAGTTGGAAAAACAAGCAGGAAACTAAGCGTGTAAGCTTAACGCAAACAACATATGTTGTCGTAAAAATCAGGGGCTGTATGGATACAGACCCCTGATTTTTTAGTATATGCGTATTCATGCCAAACGGTTTATTTTCCAAGAAAAGGGTTGACATATCGAAACGAGTCCTATTAATATAAGACTTATCATTTACGAAGGGAGGCCGAAAGACATGATGGTTGGTTATGATGTTCGATTGACACAGACACCAAGTCGTATAGATACAACTGCATATCCAGCTCATCGTCTCTTTGGCCTCTTACGGGCGACATAGGAGAATCGGCATATCTTTTCACTGTTCATTATGCAGGCATAGATATGTCAATCTCGGCTTATATAGCGATGGAGAACATAGGTAGGCATCTTCATGCCGTTCTGTTCTCTGTTATTGTCATGAAGAAGTCATGGGCGGATGCGTCCATGGCTTCTTTTTTGTTGTATCGACTGAAGCGGACATGAACGATGCGATACAAACATTGCTTATTTTGAAAACAACTAAAAGATGAAGAACAGGAAGGAAAAATCACATTTATGAATACAGAACCCAATTTATTTACGAGTCAAAACGAATTCCCTGGGGGATATCGGCATGAAGTGAAATTGCCAGCAGGAGACTTGACGGTATATGCCGCACAGCAATTGTTTTCCTCTCTGGACTATAAAGTGTTTGAAATGGCTAACAACAATCTGCAAATTCCCGGCATTTCCTATATGAGTTATACCCCTGATGTACATGTGGGTGTGGGAACCTGCATCGGCACTACAGCTGTATGGGACGCGAAGACGGGTTACGTGTCTCCATCCATTGTCGGCAGTGATATCGGCTGCGGGATGCGGGTGCATATGACCAATCTGCACAGGGACGATCTGAAAGATGTAAAATTGCGCCGCAAATTGGTCAAGGCCATTGAAAAAGTACTGCCAATGGAGGCTAGTCAGCGGGGGCATTTCTCGGATATAAGGCTCGAACACATTGTTCGCAAAGGCTTGCACGGCTTGCCCAAAAAATATATTCCGGACAGTTACATGCCGAAAAAGTCGACATCCATCACCCATGTGGAAAGCAGCAAATTTGCCTACGATGAGGAAGTGCTGAATCTTGTTCCGGATATGACATGGCACCGTGCACACCGTCAGCTGGGCACCTTGGGCGGGGGCAATCATTTCGCCGAAATCCAGTCTATTGAAATTGCAGAGGAAAATCGTGAGATCGCGGAAGCCTGGGGATTGGTTGATGGTCAAATTGTCGTCATGATTCATTCAGGTTCCCGTGCCTGGGGCGGACATGTGAGCCAGACCAGCTCGTCTGCCATTGCCAAAGTGATGCAGCGAAACGGGCTTGGTACATCGGACCCGAGACTGGTTTTTGCTCCGTTGGAACACGCTGAAGGCCGTCATTACGTCAACATGATGTATTCCGCTTTGAATTATGCTGTGGTTAACCGGCATCTGATCGCTTTTGCTATTCGGGAGGCATTCCGGGAAGTGTTCGGACCCAAATGTGAATTCCGCACATTGTATGATCTGATGCACAACTATGCCTGGGAGGAATCTCATGCAAAAGAAGGCAGCGTATTCGTCCATCGCAAAGGGGCAACGCGTGCGCTGCCTGCCGGGCACCCGGATAATCCGAAACCTTATATGGCTACAGGTCATCCTGCGCTTATTCCAGGATCGATGGGGACAGCCTCGTATATCATGGTAGGTCAGCCGCAGGGCGAAGATAACTATTATTCGATCTGCCACGGGGCAGGGCGCATTCGTTCACGTACTGCAACCAAGCGTCTGGTTACGGTAGAAGATTTTGCATCCGCACTTGGCGTTGGTACAGAAGATGAAATTGTGGTGAATCAGCGATCACTCGAATCGATTATAGATGAATCGCCACAGGCATATAAAAATGTCGATGAAATTATTGATAGTGTTACCGGTGCAGGCCTGGCTCAGGTTGTAGCCAAATGCAAACCGCTTGCAGCTGTGAAAGGAGCGAAATAATGATCATACCAAATGAAAAAGTAACTCAAACCCGAGCTATCTATGCTTATGACCAAACACAGGACGACCAGATCCGAATCCAAGGCTATGCGACATATGCACGCCTGATCCGGGGCATTATTGAAGCATTAAGCAGCAAGTACGGGGTTCGTTATGAACTGTTTGCCAGTGATGATCCGAACAACGAATACTGGGAGCTGCTGAAGGAGGATTTGCTGAGCGACAATAACGAAGTGGAGCTGGTTGCCCGTATTTTCGAGGATCTGGAGCTCCGTACCCTGCATTATGAAGATGATGGTGATGTGCCTACATACGGAGTGCATTATTCCATTCGGAACAACGTGTTTGCGTATCCCAAATGGGGGGTTGCACTCGTCCGTATTCCCTTTTTCCGGGATAATGGTATCTACAATGAGGACTTTGTATTCGCGGTAGGTGAGGAAGAACTCAAGCAGTTTCTGGGCAGTGTACGTGAACGGGAACGTCAGCAAAATATGAAAAAGGTTACGGTGTATACCGATGCCCGCAATGGAAGTGAACGCCATGTCGAATCCATCACCCGCTCAGTGGGAAGAGACGATGTGGTCCTTTCGCCCCAAATTAAGCAGGATATTTTCCGCTCGCTGGATCAGTTCTTCGAAGCGGATCGCTCCTTCTACCGGGAATATGATATACCCTATAAACGGGGGATTCTGCTGTATGGTCACCCTGGCAACGGGAAAACAACCTTGGTCAAATCCATTGCGGGCAGCATTCCGGGTCCAGCTGCATACTGGCAAATTACCGAGTATACCAACAGTGAGTCCGTTCGGGAAGTATTCGAGGCAGCCAAACGCCTGGCTCCTATGGTGTTGATCATTGAAGATATTGATTCGATGCCGGACGAAGTGCGCTCCTTCTTTCTCAATACACTGGATGGAGCAACATCCAAAGAAGGTATTTTTCTGATCGGTACAACGAATTATCCGGAGAAAATAGATCCAGGTCTCATGAACCGTGCCGGACGGTTTGATCGGGCTTATGAAATTCCGCTGCCAGATGAAGCATTGCGACTGCAATACTTGCAGCAGCGGGGATTTCAGGTCTTTGCCGGCGAAGAAGGAACGCAGGAAGCTGCTCGGCTCACCGATACATTCTCCCTTGCACAGCTCGGTGAGTTATATGTCAGTGCTGCACTCGAATGGCATCAGAATGGCCAGACAGACTTTGTACAAGTTATTCAGTCCATGCGGGGAGAGCTGGACAAGAGCCATAAGCATAACTGGCTGACTCAGCCAGGAAAGGGACGTGCCGGTTTTTATTAATATCATACACCACCAAATATTATACATCTCAATTGGATATACTACGGTTGTCTGCTCCTACATACAATGACCTTCGGGAGGTACACTTAAGCCGTTGAAGCTATTAAAGGTCGAACGGAAAGCAAAAATGAGTTGTTTCCTTGCTGAGACAGGCTTGTCGTGCGGATATGAAGCATATGAATAAAAGGTAATATACAACAATTTTTAATTCAGTTGTTTAAATGCTTCTGTAGCGGTTAATAGTAGACAGACAACAACAAAAACTTTTAATTGAGGTGAGTAGTATGGGTTGGTTATGGTCATTAATTATCGGTGGTATTATTGGATGGTTGGCAGGTCTGATCGTTGGTCGTGACATCCCAGGTGGTGTTATCGGTAACATTATCGCTGGTTTCATCGGTGGATGGTTAGGCGGCGTGGTCTTCGGAGAGATGGGTCCTGAAATGGGCGGATTCTACATCGTACCGGCATTAATTGGTGCCATCGTACTTGTAGCAATCGTAAGCTTGATCTTCCGTTCAATGGGTCGTAGTCGCGGGTAACGATGTTATTGCACTACGAATCCATGGGAAATAAATAGTGTTTCCCGTTTATAATGAAGAGGTTGATGAGAAGCCATATGAATGGCTTTCCATCAACCTCTTTTTGTTTTAAGATATATAGGCAGCGGTTCATAACGAAACCTTGGTTTGGGTGACAAGCAAGGTTTCCTAATAATAGATGAGTGCATGAAGGAGAGAGAGACCATGGAAAAAGCGACATTTGCCGGGGGATGTTTCTGGTGTATGGTTACACCATTTGAAGAACAGCCAGGCATTCACGGAATTGTATCCGGGTATACAGGCGGTCACGTTGAACATCCCACATATGAGCAGGTCAAAACAGGGGAAACCGGACACGTTGAGGTGGTTGAAATCACATTCGATCCGGAGCTGTTTCCCTATGAGCGGCTGCTGGAGCTTTACTGGCCGCAGATTGACCCAACCGATGACAGAGGTCAGTTCCAGGATCGCGGAACCCAGTATCGTACAGCGATCTTTGTACACAATGAGCGACAGCGTGAACTGGCTGAGCAGTCCAAGCAGGAACTGACCGCAAGTGGACGATTTGACCAGCCCATTGTGACAGAAATCCGGGATGCGGTTGTATTTTACCCGGCCGAGGATTATCATCAGGATTACCATAAGAAAAATGAGAAGCATTACAAGGAAGACCGTGCCCAGTCCGGACGGGATGAATTTATTGAAGCAAACTGGAATTAAGAGAATGTAAGATCATATTGCAAAAGCCGGGCAGGCTCCTTTTGGAGTCGACCCGGCTTTTTTTAATCTAGGCTGATGAATTATTTTGTGGACATGGACTTAAGCACATGTTTGGATAGTGTATCATTCTGAATGGTATAGAGGACATCATTGACATACGTTGAAGGGCTTATAATAGAAGGAACCGAAGCGCTGGTTGTGTACACATGCACGTCTTCCAGGGTTTTGGGATCCACAATATAACCGGTTTTGGCAAAATCAAGTTGATACTGTCCATCCTGTGTCCGCTTCACTTGCATCAGCACAGGCTGTTGATCCTTGAACGTACGCTCGGTTACTTTGCCTTTCATGTTGTACAGTTCCAGCTTGGAACCTGTAAACAGGGTATATCCGTCGCCTGCTGTCTGAACGAAGGCATTACCTGGAATGCTGCGTCCCCAAGCAAGCTTGCCATCTGTCCCGAAGCCCATGAGTTTGTTGCCCGTGTTCTCGAAGTTGGCACGCATGATGACGGAGCCATCGTTCAGTATGGCAAGTGACTCGCCACCGCCGTCTCCCTGCGTGTTTGCATTGCTCGGGAATTGATAGAAGGACAGGCGGGTGAGCGAACGATCATAGATCTCCACTTTGGGATTCGCTGCAGGCTGCCAGTAACTGCCGACTTTGATTCGTTTGCTCGCATCTACCACAATGCGGTCACTGCCTGCCTGGAGCACAGCACCATTAATCGTCTTCTCGGTAATCAGCTTGCCCTTCTTGTCATAGAGCGAGATTGCCGTTCGAACTGAACTGGAAGCGACTAGCAAGGTTTCGTCATTGAGTAGATACAGATCGGAAGGAGCATTTACCGTTCTGACCCAATTCGTTTTACCGGATGTATTAAATGAGTATACTTTCTTGGTTCCATCCGAATATTCCATATATACATAGGCAGTGCCGTAACTCGTGTATATTGAATTGGAGTAGGTCGTATACGGTCCGCTTTTCTCATGAAAAATATAATTCCATTTCACTTTGCCAGTTGTCGCATCCAGGGCCTGAAGTGTATCCAGCTGCCAGGCCAGCGTTGTGGCACTGCTTGTCTTGGTCACAGGCTGGGAGGAATGTACGTATACCAGGTTTTTGGCAGGGACAGCGTTGATCTCCTTGACCAGGACGTCTTTCTCCGTGTTAACTTGGGTTTGCATCAGTGAAGGTGAAGTCCAAGCAGGTTTGGTAAGCGGCTCACTCTGTACTGCGGCATAGCCCGTTGAATTCATACTGAAGAGGAGCACGCCGCTGAGTAGCAGGGCTGCCCATGTTTTGGTATTGCGTTTGTTTAATGTAAGCAAGTTATAAACCACCTTTCTTCAGTTCAAAATAGAACCGATTGTTGAATTCTACCATTTAAGCCAGTTTGAATTCAACCTGAGAGACTGTAACCTTTTATCCGTGATGTATCCTATTATCTATGTTTGATGAAGTGTAACGGTTACAGGGAATTCATCTTCTTCCGAACCGGGTAGAAGTTTGTTATATTAAGTGCGGTAATCATGGTTGATTCTAACCTAGGCACGATCAGACAGAGGAATGTACAAGGAGAACAGACATGAATTGGAATGACAACTTAACCCCTTGGGTCATTGGATCGATCGTTGTATTGCTGCTGCTGGCCTGGGTAATTCGGCGAATCATCCGGCGGGGACAGCGTATACGCAGTGAAGCCAACCCTCGCAAGATCTCAATCAAGGACATCGATAAAATGGAAGATGGTTCGGAGTTTGAGCTGTATCTCTTTCATTTGTTTCAACAGCTCGGATACGAAGAAGTTCACAAGACGACCAGCAGCCGTGACTTCGGAGCGGATCTTGTGTTTACGGACCGGCTGGGCAGACGGAATGTGATTCAGGCCAAACGATATGGAGCGAATCATCCGGTTGGTTTGAGTGCCGTGCAGGAGATTTACACCTCGATGCGTTATTATGAAGCAGACCGCTCAATTGTTCTGACTTCAGCGAGGTACACGGAAGCCTGCCGGACCCTGGCTGCGGTCAACGGTGTGAAGCTGCTGGACCGCGAAGATTTGATGGATCTGATTGTCCTGTTCAAGTCGAGAAGAGTGGAAGAAGCCATGGAGCTCATTGAAGAAGATGATCAGGAACCGGTAGAAACGTGGCAATCAAGACGAAAACGAACTACACGCTAAAGTCTTAAATTAGAAGTACATTTATCAGGCCCCGATGGGGCCTTTTTACGAAGAAATTAGGCAGGGTTCACCTTCACTTGCATGCCTGCACATGATATATTGAGTGTATTCAACCAAAGGAGAGTGTATATCCATTATGGCACGTACCCAAACACAAAAAGCATTACGCAGAGCAGAGCGCTCAGGACAATATTGTCCCGAACAGAGCCGAAGAGTAAACGAAAATTATGGTGCATTATCCCAACATGTTCGACTCATGCCAACCAAACAAGAAAAACTGCAAAAGGTCAAACACAAGAAGCGGATCATCCAGGATGGTGGTGCTTCTTTTTATTTTGTCCACCGGACGTGCGGCAAGGGCGCTTAATGAATGTTTACTTAATGCTTTGGTTGGATTGCTTCTTTGAAGACTGATAAAATGGAAAAATAGGACAAACTGTAAAATCGTAAATGCGAACCATGAATCCTGTGAGAAAGGACGAATGATCCATCATGACTACAACCCTGCGCACGACAAAGGCAGCTGTTCGGCGCTTTTTGCTGCATACACAATTGCTGCTGGAACGTTGGCCAGCAGAATCGGGATCGTCCGGGCCGGATCAGGTTATGCGTCTGATTCGTACGTTAGGCTGCGTGCAGATCGATCCGGTCGCAGCAGTGACCGGCAATCAGCATTTAGTACTGGGTGCACGTGATCCGGGGTACGATCCTGCATATTTACATACATTGCTTCGTGAGCACAAGGTATTCGAGTATTTTGCCAATGCCGCATGTGTCATCCCGATGGAGGACTACGCGTACTTCGAACCTGTGCGTGCAAGATTAAGGGAACGGCTTAATCCATCCCTGCAGGGTCTGGAGATAACCGTACAGCATGTCCTGCAGCGTCTTGCAGAGGAAGGACCGCTACCCTCCAAAGCATTTCGTGCGGTTGAACGAGTCAGTGGTTATTGGGATCGTCCGGATGCACCGAAGACCAAGGATACAAGTCTTGCACTGAACCTGCTGCTGGATACTGCCGCCATCCGGGTCGTTGCAAGGCAGGGCAATGAACGATACTTCCAGATCACTGAACCGGATCTGGTTCAACAGAGGCCTGGCCTTAGTGCCGAACAGGAGGCGCATATACAACAGCAAGCACTTTTGGATAAATACATCCATGCTTATCGGGTAGTGGATACCCGTGATGCCAGACTCGGATGGCTTAAATGGTCCGCAGCTGAGCGGCGTGCGCAAATCGCTGCACGTGTGGCCGATGGACGAATGATCCCGCTGGAGATTGAGGGGGTCGTGACACCCTACTACATCCGGACAGAGGATGAAGAACTGCTGCTGAGAATGCAGCAGGACGAGACACATTATGAGGCATCAGGTCCGGTCCGTTTCTTACCCCCATTGGATAACCTGCTCTGGAGAAGGGAACGGATTGTGGATTTGTTTGATTTTCATTATAAGTGGGAGATCTATACGCCAGAAGCGAAACGGACGTATGGCTATTACGCCATGCCCATTCTTCACGGGGATCGGCTGATCGGACGGATGGATCCCAGACTGGATCGTAAAACGGGAACACTCACGGTCCGTTTGTTATCCATGGAGGAGAGCGCTCCCCCCGTGGAAGAATGGATGTCCGATTTTCGGGATGGACTTGCCTTCTTCGCAACCATGCATGGAGCGCAGTCCATCAAGGTAGAAAAGACGGTACCTGCAGCTCTAAAAAAAGGATTGAAGTCTCTCTGATCCTCTGATGCATGAAGGGAATATGAGGCTTTTGTAAAAAGATAAATCATTCACTCTATAATTCTGAACATAACAAAAGGAGAGCCCCTAGGCTCTCCTTTACGTTTATATCATTTCGTTTGATGTACGTACCCGCTTTGCGTTATCTCAGAATAGCGATTAGCGTAGATGCGGTACTTCCACATTGGGATCCACGTCAGCTTCGTAGTCCACGCCATCGGTTTCAAAACCAAACAGCTGGAAGAACTCGCGACGGTACCCTTCGAGATCTGACAGATCGTAGATGTTGTCTGTAGTCAGCTCATTCCAGAGCTTCGCGACTTCATCCTGCACATCCTCTCTCATCTCCCAATCGTCAATTCGAATGCGTCCTTGTTCGTCTGTTGGAACGTCCCCTCCAGCATACAGGCGATCAGCGAACAGACGCTGCAATTGCTCGATACAGCCTTCGTGCAGTCCTTTTTCCTTCATGACTTTGTATAAGGCAGAGATGTACAGCGGTACAACAGGAATCGCGGAACTGGACTGGGTGACAAGTGCTTTCGCTACAGTCACATATGCACGTCCACCTGTCGCACTCATGCGATCATTCAGCTTGTGTGCCGTCGCCTCCAGATGATCCTTGGCCTGACCAATGGAGCCTTCACGATAGATGGCTTGTGTCAGTTCAGGACCGATATAGGAGAACGCAATCGTCGTTGCGTCGTCAGCGAGCACGCCGCCTTGCTGCAGTGCATCCATCCATAGTTCCCAGTCTTCGCCGCCCATTACCGTTACCGTTTGGCGAATCTCTTCTTCGGTTGCAGGCTCCAGGGTAACGGAAGTGATTTCGCCCGTATGGAAATTGACCGTTTTGTTCGTGTACGATTGTCCGATTGGTTTCAGCACGGAGTTGGAAACTTCCCCGGTGTTTGGATCAGTGCGCCGTGCGGACGCCACGCTGTAGACCACAAGATCAACTTGGCCGAATTCGCTGCGGATCAGCTCAACCGCTTTTTCTCTCGTTTCGTTTGCAAATGCATCTCCAGTAATGCTGTACGATTTCAGACCTGCTTCTTCCGCGGCCTTCTCAAATGCAGCAGAATTGTACCAGCCTGCCGAAGCGGTGCGCTTGTCCGTCGAGCTGCTTGGGCGGTAAATACCGATGGTATTCGCTCCTGCACCAAACGCAGAGACAATACGTGATGCGAGTCCGTATCCGGTAGAAGCACCGATAACGAGCACATTACGTGGCCCCTTCAGCGCCGGCTGGGATTTCACGTATTCAATCTGTTCTTGCACCTGTGCGGCACAACCTACAGGATGGGAAGTCGTACAAATAAAACCACGTGTTCTTGGTTTAATAATCATTCATTGGCATCCTTTCATTATCAACTCATGTGTCAATAGTTAGTCCATATTCTCCATTGCATACCACCTTATTGTAAAACAATTGTCACCGAAACGGAAACCGTTTCATTTGAATTCGTCAAAAGGGTGGCATTGATTCCCTGATTTTGCGATGATAGTTCATAGCATTTACAGCAATGAATCGAAAGGAACACACGCCCATGCTGAAGGAACGGATTGAATTTCTAAGCAAAAGAAAGCAAATTACCCGCAAGGACCTTGTTGAAGGTCTGGTGACACAAGCTCATTTTGCGAATATACTGGCGGATCGTTATCCGCTTCCCGAGGACTTGGCTGAAGCCATTGCTTCACGCCTGGCAGTCAAGCCATCTTACCTGCTGCACGCAGCGGATCAGAGTGAGGAGACGCTGGAACGGGCAGAGGCTATTTTTGCACAGCTGTCCATGCCGGCTTCAGCCATACCGGAAGACACTGTGCATGCGCTGGAAGACCGGGATGATGCGCTGACGGTTGAACTGACGACCGCTCTTATGAAAGCAGTGTATTACCAGCAGCTGAACGACGCAGCCGCTCATGAATACATACATACTTCCTATTTGAATTATTATTTGGAGAAATACGGTCGTCCGGATGATGTGGATCTGCCCCGTCCGCTGGCGAAAGCCCTCTTGTATTACAAAGTGCAATATTATCGTTCCAAGCTTGCATACGTCGACGTGTTGACTCACGCAACAAGGCTCAGTGAGCTGGCTCTCCCTGGAAGTGAATTTTGGCTGTCGGTACAAAATATTAAAATGGAAGCCTATATTCAGGTCAAACAATATGAAGAGGCTAAACAGGTCTTTGAACTAACGATGCGGCATGTGTATGATCAGCGTCTATTCCACCGCTTGTCAGGTTTATATGTTGCATATAGCGGTTATTGCTTTGCCATGGGGCTTGTACAGGAAGCCCTCTCGGCTCTTACGATGGCAGAAGCCAACCTGGTGTATGCCGGGAATCAGGGAGATCTCGTTACTGCAATTGCAAACAATCGGATTGTCATGCTGACCATGACGGGTGAGTTAGACAAGGCTCAGACGGAGATTGAGCGATTTGAGACGCTGCTAATCCAGGAACCGGAGGAAACACAGCAGGCGATGAAGCCGCTCACCTGTGTGTATCGCTGTGAGGTGGCACTTGGCCGCAAACATTGGGGCATGCTTGCGCAAAGTGTGGATCAACTGCTGAAATGTGCAATAACAGAGGATCAACAGATGAGTGGAACGTTTTATCAGAGTCATCTGGCCCTGGCACATGGGAATCGTGAAGCGTTTATGGAACGGGCGCTCGCATGCCTCCCCTATTTCGAATCGACACAGCATGCAATGAGACTGGAACCGTTATATGAGGGGCTCGCCGTGGTATCCGAGGATCAGCGCAGGTATAAAGAGGCAGCGATGTATTATAAGAAGCTGGTTTATCTGCTGCGCAAAAAATAAGGGACTGAATCGGCTTGAAATTCATGCTTGGATCACATTTTTTGTTCAGCGGTGGTCCATTTTCTACAAAACAAAAGATTCTGGAGCCAATTAAAGGGCCGATACTCGGCTCTTTTTTTGCTAATTAAATGATATAACATAAAAATCAGCCATAATATCGCGATTGAATTTACGGATTTGGCGTTTATTTTGTATGCAGTCAGAAGTATATTCAAGGCGAGGCTCTCCTGTTTATAATTAATATATAACAAAAAACAAACAAATGAGGTGTTTCGGATGGGATGGTTTAGCAAAAAGAACAAACAGGAAGACGCCATTGCAAAAGCAGATCGAATGATGAACAAAGGACTGACCGGCCTGATGATGAAAGGCTTCGTACCCAAGCAGCACCGGGAAGCAATCAATCAGAGTCTGGATTCGGCGAAACAGGCACAACTGGCGGCGACGGGTTCACTTCCCTTAACAGCCACGGCTACGGTCGTCAAAATAACCGATACAGGCAAGCTGATCAACTTTGATCCCATTGTGGTGCTCGTATTGGATGTAACTGAGACGAGTGGCAGACAGTATCAGCGAACGTTGGAAACGCTAGTATCTAAGATGCAGATTCCCCGGGTAGGAGACCGGGTTGGATTAGGTCAAAATCCTGCGAATCCGTCAGAACTGATTTATATGGGATTGTTGACAGGTTAAGTGTTCACCCCAAGGATTAAGCAGTACGGATAGAGACAGTTTGTATTTATTCTTATAACAACGATAGATAGAGATGAAGGAGTGGGGGATATGACAGGTATATTGAGAATGATTGGTGTGTTGACCGTATTCGGGGTGGGATTTTCGCCATTTCTGGCACAGCAGCTCTGGAATGATCCCTTTATTATCATGCAGGCCTGGTGGTATAAACCGGCGATCTTTGCAGGCTTTGGATTAATCTTCATTCCGACCATTCTAAGTAACATCTTCGGCGTGGGTCGGGTAAAGTCAGGACTGCCTGCTGTGGGCGTCATTCGAAGTGTTCAGCAGACAGGCACGTATATTAATGAACAGCCAGAAGTACGGCTCAGCCTGACTGTATCGCGCAAAGGCCGGGAGAAATATGACACTGAATTAAAGACGGTCGTCCCCCTTACAGCGCTGGCACAGTTTCAGCCAGGAGGTTTTGTTCCGCTGGTCGTTTCCGAGAAGGATGAACGTAAGGTGGGGATTGATCTGAAAGGACAGCTATCGCAAGCGGACCTGCAGGAACTGCTTAACGAGAAGATGATCCAGGAGGGCGTTTCTCCAGATATGATAGATATTGCTCGTACGGGGGAGAAAGCCATGGCCAAAATTCTCGACGTCACCCCGCTGGGGAATTCGGGAACAGGCAAGATCAAGCTTCAGCTCACGCTCAGTGTGAACCCACCGAATGGGGAGACGTTTCAAGTGACAACGCAAAAGGATATTTTGCCCTCCGCCCTCTCTCAGGTTCAGCAGGGTCACATCATTAACGTCATCTATTCCAAGCAGGATCCATCCAAGCTGGTACTTGCATTGAATGTGCAGGAGGAGCAGTTAAGCCATTTGTTCTCATCGTGATCCATATGCCTAAGACGGTTCTCTCCACAGAGGAGGAACCGTCTTTTTTGAATAGCTCAATGTTATGAATCGTGGCTGGACGCGAGTGGGCTGAGCATATCCCGGAATGATGGGAATAGAGGTACAGCCCAGCCTTCAAGCTGTTCGCGACTAGGCAATTCATCATGCACCAGCAGTTCATGATCGAACCAAACGACAGCATAATCATGGTCACCATCGGGTTTGCGAATGTCCCAGCATACCGGTCCGGCGTCATCTTCGTATGTAGCGAGTGGAATGTACCCTTCGGCGATTAGTGGTTTCCAGGCTACCCATAAATCCTGTAAGCGACGTAATGGACGATCGGAGGGTAAATCCGGCAGACCTAGGACAAAATCATCGAAACGCAGATAGACATTCATGACATATCTTGTGCTCAGATATGCACGATATAGCGGCGGGACGGGAACGGGCAATCCACAGGACTGTTCCAGATCGCGAATCTCATCCTCCGTCACCATAGAAGCCAGCATTCTCCAGCGAACCCAGCCTTCGTCATCTACTGTACCATCCTGCATATCCATAGGAACACCATAATCCTCATCCTCTGTTTTGGCAGGAAGGGACATCAGGATGTCTTGATGAGGGGTATTGAAATAGTTATCCAGGCATTGTTCAATATAAGCCCGTTCTTGCAGCAAGATGTTCGACTCTTTCAAATCCATTCACTGCCTTTCTTCCCGGTTTGAATCTGTATAATTGGAATGATGAAATGATCAGATGATACCCAGTCGCATGCGATAAGAAAACATGACCTTTCTCGTTTGCCCGTCAAATATCCGGTTTGCGAGCGCTCTGAATTCTTCCGCGGCCGTTAATAGTTCGTCCGCTCCAAGCTTCAGCGCTGTCTGCAAGCCGCCCTGGCTGAGGGCCAAATTGACATAACGATCTGCATCAAACGTCTCATGGTGATGGAACACGATCTCACGGACATAGCGGAACAGGCCCGATTGGCTTATTTGCTGCAGATGTCCGTCCTTGCTCCATTTATGAGCCTGGTTTTCCTGTGCTTCCAGACTGGAGGCTTGATGATCGGCTTCGTATATCAACTGCTGATATGCCTGCTCCAGCTGCCAATCGAGGATAGGCGGCCAGTCACAATCATAGGCGGCAAATATGCCTCCTGGTCGCAGCACACGTGCGAATTCACGCAGTGTGGACTCAGGCTCCATCCAGTGGAACGATTGGGAGCACGTTACAATATCCACACTGCCGTCTGGCAGCCCCAGTTCATGAGATAAGCCTGGTACAAATCGCAGATGATCCGGTTTGCCCGCAGCCTCCCATTTAGCCTCCGCCACTGCTCGCATGTCATCGCTAGGTTCTACGCCAATAATGCGTTCAGCTTCATTCAGCCAGATCCATGAGGATAATCCGGTGCCGCAGCCCACATCTGCAACCAATCTTGGTTTGGTACCGAGATAGGTGTTCAGAATTTCCACGACTTCTGCGGGTGCAGCCGGGCGATTCTGGTCATATAACGTACCGAAGCCTTTGAAACGTTCCACATTGTTGCGTCTGATGTCTTGCATGGTTAAACCTCCTCTACAAAATGGGCGCTTGCAATGAATTGATGAATTCAAGTTCTTGGCGATTCTATTATATCATTCATCGGGCTTGAAGCCGTCAGGATTGAATGCTTGCACGTGTTTGACAGCCTGTTGATATCGGCGGAGCAGTTCATGTCTGACATGTGGAGGTTCGAGAACGGTCAGTTCAGCACCAAATGACATCAGAAACGAATATAGCCGCTCTCCTTCATGAATTTCCAACGTCACCCGAAGGCTACCATCCGGCTGTTTATTGATCCGGGAGGGTTCGAAGAAATCAAGCGCCCGATAAGCAATGGAACTTGAAAATAAGAGATCCAGGGATAAGGGAGCGTTAACAGGTGTCTTTTCCACATCGGCTGTAGAAGAGGCTGATCCATGTTCTTGGAGCCTTGGCAGCAAACGGAGCTCGGAGATCCGTTTCATCTTGAATGTCTTTTTCTCGGTAGAATACGGCAGGCTTTCGTCCTGTCCTTCGATATACCATGTACTATTTTTGAAAATGAGTTTGACGGGTGCAATGGTCTCCACACTTGCTTCTCCGTCAGAGTCAATATAGTTGAATGTCATCCCTTGTTTGGTCAGTATGGCCTGCTTCACTAAGTTGAACATTTCTCTTTCCTGTACAGGGATATTGCCCCACGGGGAGAAATCGAATTCAATCCAATCCAGTTTGTGATCAAACAAGGCAGTCAGCCGTTTGAGCATATGAACACTGTTCAGGTGTGGAATGGCACTGATACTGTACAGGCCAAGCAATATTTCGTTCTGATCTTCTTCAGACAGCAGGGACTTGTCCATCACATAATTGTCCATCAGATGGATGCCACCGTGCTTGCCAGTGGTGGTGTAGACGGGAATTCCCGCTGCGCTCAGCCGGTCGATGTCACGGTAAACCGTTCGTACCGAGATTTCAAACAAGCGGGCGAGTTCGGGCGCGGTGGCTTTCTTCTTCTCGAGTAATAGGAGCAGCATTCGGAATAATCGGTTATTTTCCATGTCATGATTATACCATGACAATAGGTGTCAGGGTATGGATGCTACACTGGTATTACAGTGTTAAGCAGCTCATTCATAGGAGGACTTGTCATGAAAATGAAAGATGGATTTTACTGGGGCGGCGCAACAGCTGCCAATCAATTCGAAGGTGGATGGAACCAGGGCGGCAAAGGCCCAAGCACATCCGATATGATGACAGGCGGAACCCATACAACTCCGCGGCGGATTACGCCAGTACTTGAAGAGGGCACGTATTACCCGAGCCATGAGGCTGTAGACTTTTACGGACATTACAAAGAAGATATTGCCATGATGGCAGAGATGGGCTTCAAAATGTTCCGCATGTCCATTAACTGGTCCCGGATCTATCCGAACGGTTACGATCTGGAGCCCAACGAAGAGGGATTGCAGTTCTATGATCAAGTTTTTGCCGAATTGAAGAAATATAACATTGAACCGTTGGTAACCATCTCTCACTATGAGACACCATTTGGTTTGACGCAAAAATACAACGGATGGGCTTCGCGTGAAGTGATTGATTGTTACCTCCGTTATTGTACAACCCTCTTCAACCGCTATAAGGATCAGGTGAAATATTGGCTGACATTCAACGAGATCAACTGTCTGACCATGCCGATGGGCGCATATATGGCAGCGGGTATTCTGTTTGAAGGAAAAGAAACATTGACAGACGGCATCGACGATCCGCAAACCCGCTTCCAGGCTCTGCATCATCAGTTCGTGGCGAGTGCGAAGGCCGTCAAGCTGGGACATGAGATTAACCCCGATTTCCAAATCGGCTGCATGGTTGCGTTTATGACAACCTATCCGAACACGTGTAATCCGGACGACATTTTGCTTGCGCAGAAGAAGGATCAGATTTCCAATATGATCTGTGGGGACGTGCAAGTCAGGGGGGCATACCCTGGTTTCGCCAAACGTTTCTTCGCAGAGCAGGATATTCAGATCGAAATGCAGCCAGAAGATGAGCAAACCCTGCGTGAAGGCTGCGTGGACTTCTACTCCTTCAGCTATTATATGTCCTTGGTGGAAAGTGCGGACGAGTCCTTGGAGAGAGCCGAAGGCAACCTGCTGGGCGGGATCAAAAATCCGTATCTGGAAGCTTCCGACTGGGGCTGGCAGATCGATCCGAAAGGATTGCGTTACACGCTGAATCATCTCTATGATCGCTATCAGGTGCCATTGATGGTCGTTGAGAACGGTCTGGGTGCAGTCGATGTGGTAGAAGAAGATGGCACCATTCAGGATGACTATCGCATTGATTATTTGAGAGGTCATATTGAGCAAATGAAAGAAGCAGTCGCGGATGGAGTGGAGCTCATTGCCTACACGATGTGGGGATGTATTGACCTGGTCAGCGCATCGACCGGAGAGATGAAGAAGCGTTATGGCTTCATTCATGTCAACAAGGATAATGATGGAAATGGCGACCTTAGCAGAACGCCGAAGAAGAGCTTCCACTGGTACAAAAAAGTCATTGAATCCAATGGCGAAGAACTATAATGGATTGATGATAAAAAGAGATGTCGTACCCGCTTGTTCCCTCTATGGGAGTAGGCGGGTATTTGCTTTTGAATAAAATCTCGAATATTTTACATACTTAACTCAGAGACCGAGCATATGTGAAGGTAAAACGCTAGATGTGATTTTTTCAGCAGATTCATATGATCGTTCAGAAAAGGGGAGAGCTCTGTGAACACTTCCGGGAATCGCTACAGCATGTCACCCATTCATCTGTATTTTGTGCTCTATGTAAGTTTGGTTGGGGTGGGTTTGATGAATTTTCAATATAAAATGCTGCGCAGCGCGGAGAAAGATGGATGGATCAGCATTTTGGCCGCCGCTGTCATGATCTCCATCATCCTTAAAATGATGTTTGTCCTGTTGTCACGCCAATCCCCCGGTCACTCCTCTCTCGTTCACATCAATCGAAGGTATTGGGGCCGGATCGCGGGTTCAGTCCTAAATTGGATCTTTATTTTATATTTTCTGCTGGGTGCTTTTGTAGCCTATCGCTCCTATATTCATATAATCCAGCTGTGGATTCTTCCCACAGAAAATAACTGGCTGCTGGGCATCGTGGTTCTGCTGCTTGTCTATTACTGTGTGTCGGGCGGCATCCAGTCCGTCACCGGGATGTGCCTCTGGGGCACCCTCTTCGTCCTAGTATTTGTCTTCCCGCAGACATTCCTGGTCTCTTCCTATCTTCATCCACGAAACCTTCTTCCTGTGCTGGATCATGATGTCACATCCCTATGGTTGTCCACGCGGGATATGCTTCATGAATTTATCGGCTGCGGCGTTCTGCTGGTTGTTTATCCATGCATCAAGACGCCAGGACGATCGCTCAAATGGGCTTATCTTGCCTTGGCTACTGCAACTATAGTGTATCTGGTTTTCTTTATCTATTCCTTTATGTACTTCAATCATGGACAGATGAAGGAACATTTGTGGCCTACCTTGAGCCTGATCAGCATTATTGAAATGCCTTTGATCCAGCGGATGGAGTATCTGGTGTTATCTTTTTGGCTGCTAAAAGTTCTGTCCATCATCACGTTGGGACTTTGGGCAGCATGTCATTGTTTGAAACTGGAGAGATCAATCAAACCTAGTCTTGGACTGAAACTCGCCATCGTCCTTTTTGCTATTCTTTTGTTTGTTGTTAAAGACACTGTGGATATTGATATGGTCACCGAGATATACACCAGAACGGGCGAAATATTGATTTTGTTATATGTCCCGCTTTTGTTTATCATCTCCCTGATCCGCAAGAATCTGGGGGGCTCTACTGGACATCAGGATATGCCGGACCAGCCCAAAGGAGAGGAAGCATGAATTCACCTGCCAGTGACAACCAACAGATGTCCAGTACATCTCATGACCCGCTCGATCCATGCCGTCGCTCGGATGATTTTATCATAAGTACGATGACCGTCTCCGGACTGGCCCTTGAAATCTGCTACTATAAAACGCTTGTGGACAGCCATCTCCTTGAAGTAGCCATCCACTCCTTGCAGGAACGCATGCCTACAAGCGACGAAGTGAATTTGCATGATGTGCTCTCGCATATCCCCATAGAGGAAACGAGCCTTACCGATCAAGACGAGGAAATGGTCAAATCCCTTCTTCAAGGCAGCCTGCTAATTCGGCAGTGCGGACAGACTCATGAAGCAATCCTGGTTCCCATGCCAGGCAAGGAAGGGATACGAAGTGATAACGACACGGAAAATGAATTTAGCGTGATCGGACCCAAGGTCGGATTCGTCGAGGCATTGCCGGTTAACCTGCATCTGATCCGTACACAGCTGCGGACACCTAATCTGATCATCAAGGAAATGACACTAGGCTCCTTGTCCCAATCCCAAGTGGCCATCCTGTATATGGATGGTATTGCTCATCCCGAGAACGTCAGCCGGATGGAGGACAGACTGAAGGGAATCGACTTTGATGCTGTCTTGGATACGTCACAGTTGGATCAACTGATCGCAGATAATTCATTTACTCCGTTCCCCTTGTTTACAACGACGGAACGGAGGGACAGAGTCATCTATGCCCTGATCACCGGGCAGGTTGCGGTCATCAGCGAAGGCTCGCCAAGTTTTATTACAGGGCCATCCACGTTGTTTGATTTTTTTGTCTCGCCGGAAGATTATTATCTGCCGTGGGCGCTCGGATCTTTTTTTCGCCTGATTCGCATTTTTGGAGTCATTTTCTCGCTGTTTGCCTCAGCCCTCTATGTGGCATTAATGACCTTTCACTATGAAGTCATACCCAAGGAGTTGCTTGGAAAATTGATCTCATCCAGACAAAATGTACCGTTTCCCCCTTTTGTAGAAGCTATATTTCTGGAGACGACGATTGAATTCTTGCGTGAAGCAGGAGCCAGATTGCCGAACCGGATCGGACAAACACTGGGTATTGTTGGCGGGATCATTCTTGGGCAGGCTGCCGTAGAGGCCGCACTTACGAGCAACGTACTGATCATCATCGTATCCTTGTCTGCACTGGCTTCATTTGTGACACCGATCTATAAAATGTCCAATGCCATTCGTTTTCTGCGATTTCCGATCATTATACTGGCTGCCATCTGGGGCGCATTCGGGATCGCGATCGGACTCTGCTTCCTCCTTGTCCATCTGTCGCGATTAAAGTCGCTGGGGTCGCCTTATATGGCTCCTTTTTATCCGATGCGGTTCAGGGATCTGAAAGACAGCCTGATTCGTGCTTCCTATCAACAGACGGATAAGAGGCCGAGCTATCTAAGGCCGCTCTCTTTCATCCGCTACAAGCCGGGAAGGGTTCAGCATACGAATCAATTGGATGAGGAGTGAGAGGATGAAACGTCGATCCAAATGCATCCTAGCCGTAATGTGCGTAATGGGGATGCTGCTGTTCAGTTCCTGCCAGGATACGAGTATTGTGAATGAGATCAGCCTCGTCCTGACCTCCGCATACGATCTACAAGATAAAAAAATTCACAACAGCGTGCTCATCGGTGAATATACCGAGAAGGACAAGAGTGATGTAGAACTGCTGGAGATCGATTCAAGCAACAGCTTCGATGTCATGCCAAGAATGAATATGCAGGCGAAAGAGCCTATTGAGTATGGCCAATTAAGAATGATGGTGCTGGGTGAGGACTATGCGAAACATGGGATAGGCGATATTCTGCGCGTGTTGGCTCATAATACCCGGGTGTCCAGACGCATGCAGTTTGCCGTAGCGGAAGGAAAGGCGCTGGATATCATTAAGGCATCCATTCCCGCTCATGATCCTCTGTATCTGATGAAATTAATCGAGCAAAACGGCAATTTTGCCAATCTGCCTCACTTCAGTCTGCATCAGGCTTTGTTCCAATATTTCAGCAAAGGACAGGATATCTATCTCCCTCGGCTTCGTTTGAACGAACAGGATAAAATTATGCTGGATGGACTGGTGGTTTTTAAAGGGGAAAAGGCTGTACTTCAGCTGAGCGATGAAGAGGGGCTTTGTTTGAAGCTGCTTACGGAGGATGCCAAGAATGGCAAGTTTCTTGCACAAATTAATGAGGTTGAGGGGGCACAGAAGCAAGCGGCTAATACAACAGACAATGATGCCCTAATCAAAATTTTATCTTCCTCCGTGAAGCATCAGATGGTTTCAGACACGCCAGCAGCAGCGCTTGATTCGAAGATTCACATCAGCGCTTCCGTAATCAAAGCTTCGCGGAATGATTTTCTGTTATCCGGTAAGGAGATGAAGGAGCTTGAAGCAGAGATGAAAAGGCATATGGAATCTAAAATCAATCAACTGATCCGCAAGTGCCAGAGAGAAAATGTGGATCCGTTCGGGTTTGGAGAGTATGTGAGAAGTCGTACCCGCCACTGGGACAATGAAACGTTCTACAAGGATTATGGCTTGATGGATATTCGGTCTCACGTTGAGCTAACTCTCGTCCAGGATGGTATTCAGGAATAAAAACAGGAAAACCCGCTCTAACCTCAGCTCTGAGGGTGGCGGGTCTTTCATATGTTTTAATTTTGATGTTCTATGTCAGAGGTTTGGAACGAAGCAGGGAGAGCCGCTCGACATAACGCTGATAAAACCAAATGCAAATGGCCAGCCAGCTGCCGCTCAGAAAGTAACCTCCGGCAACATCACTGGGGTAGTGTACACCCAGATAAATCCGACTCATGCCAATGGTCAAAATAAAGGCTGCACTCACGATGATCATCAGCACTCGCCCTATCGCTGTAGGAATGTGCTTCCAGATCAGAAACGCCAGTCCGCCATATAGGCTGAATGCTGCCATCGAGTGTCCGCTCGGGAAGCTGTATCCGCTCGCTTCGATAATGCGGTGAATGGTGGGTCTTGCACGCTGAAACGCCAGTTTCAACAGGGTGTTTAGCAAGGCGGAGCCAGCAATAACCGCTGCCAAAAACAGAAGTTCCCGTCTGTGCCCCAGGAAAAGATATAAGACCACCATGGAGATGATCGTTATGATGATCACAGGCAATCCGCTGCCAATCCAGGTGAACACCTGCATCCACTTGGTCATTCCGGGCGCTTCCATTCCTTGTATCCATCCAATCAGGTTATCATCAAACCGGTGGATCTGGTTATCACTGATAGACAGGGCAATCAGTGCAAATACGGTAAGGCTCAATGCTGCAAGGAGCAGTGGGATAGAGAAGGCCTTTTTCCCTTGCTGGTTCAAATGTCATGTTCCTCCAGGATGTCTGAATTTCATATGTTGGGCCGCCAGCCATACGATATTGATATTATGCTATCATTTCACCTTAAATATTGCTTGAACAAAAAGGTTAATGACTCAGTTCAGTTGAAGCATATATTCATACGCGGTAACGCCGAAGACTCGCTTAAAATGTCTGTTCAAATGCGTAAGATCGACGAATCCGCATTCGGCTACCGCGGAGTAGACATCCTTATGCTTCTCTATGGCCTGCCGGGCATGTTCAACCTTGCAGTTCAGGAAGAACTGGTAGGGTGATATGCCGGCATGTGACTTGAATTCACGGATAAACTGAAACTTGGACATATTAAACTCGGTACAGAGATCATCTAGTTTCAGCACATCATCAAACCTGCTGAACATCATTTCTTTGGCCTTTCGGACAAGCCCGTCACCAGGTCCGGGAATGGGAGTATCGATTTCCGACCGGGACAGCAGATGTACGAGGCTGAAGAGCAGTTCACTGCATTTGGCTTCATCCTGCCCGCTCTGAACGGCATGGTTCAGCATGAGAATACTTCGTGCCAGCTGAGGATCATAGACAATGGGAGTGGAGAAGCGCAATTCCTTTTTGCCCAGAATGTCTTCTACCACATCTGGCTTCAGATACAACATGACGTAGTCGATGCCAGCCTTGTCGTAAGAACTGCCATCATGGGACTGCTCCCGATTAAACAGCATAACACCGTTCTGGTGAGAAGCCTGATAATGACCGTCCAGATGGTACTGCTGGATACCGCGCAGCGTCACACCAACCGCATATTCCTCGTGACAGTGCTTCTTATACGTAAAATCCGTAAAACTGGCCGAAAGGGCCAGGACATCAGACGACTTCTTATAATTAAATAGCTCCACTCCATGCATACCTCCAATCTAGATGATTCCCGATACCATAATGGCTGAGTATACCAAAAAGAGAGCCATCACGATACTAAAAGCTTTTTGATGATCATGCAAAAATTGCCTGAACACAGAGCCAAAAACAACCCAGCTGGTAAAGGCCAAAAATCCAATCAATGTGATGAGACAGACAAACAGCACTGTTGACAGCGAGGTGTCATAATAGGGCAGCACATAGCTGGGGATGACGGTGAACGTGAACAGAATTACCTTCGGATTCACAAACTGCATGATTAAACCGCTCACAAAGCCGGTTGCTTGCTTCGGTGCCTCCTCGGAAGATCCCATCTTGTAGATCTGATAGGCGAGGTACAGCATATACAGGCTGCCAACGATCTGCATCACATGAAGAAGACTGGGCAAGATACCGGCAAGGAGATGATTGAGGAAAGCCGATGCGGTAAGCAGCAACCCAAATGCCACGGTGGCTCCCCAAACATAATGCATGGTTTTGCGTGCTCCCGCGTGCTGGACGGAAGATAAAATGACTATATTGCTGGGTCCTGGCGTAAAGGTAACCACAATGCAATAAATTAAAAAAGATGTAAGATTCATCGTTTCATAGTGCCTCCCCGGGTTGTAGTTTCATGATCATACTGCGGGGATGGTTGAACCGATAGTACATTATTGCAGCAGCACAACCTGAGATCGAAAATATGAAGATACTTTGGTTGGAGAGGAAAGCGGTTTCTTTTTTGCGTGTTTGCGTTTACAATTTAAGCGAAACGCAAGTGGACAGATCTCAAGGATGTGAAAACGAAGTTGAAAAAGACATTGCTGGTCTACATTTTGCTTATCTCGGCTTTTGCACTGTACGTACTCAGGTATGAATACTCAAGCGAAGCGAATGGCTCTTGGGAAGCCAAGGGACTGCGTGGAGATATTGGTGAAACATACATCATGATCACATTTCAGTCGGGCTTGGAATATTGGAAAAGTGTGCTCAAAGGCTTCGAGGATGCGGGGGATGCGCTCGGAGTAACTGTGGAGTATCGTGGAGCTACCCGATATGACCCGAAGGAACAGACGACGATCATTGAGCAAGCGATTGCAAGGAAACCGGCAGGCATCGCTATCTCCGCCATTGACCCGCAATCGCTTATTCCTGTGATTAACAAAGCATTGGGTGCAGGTATTCCGGTGGTTTTGTTTGATGCGGATGCCCCGGACAGCAGGGCATATTCTTTTCTCGGCACGGACAATTACCAAGCAGGGGTGACTGCTGCGGACAAAATGGCCGAGCTTCTGGGCCGGGAGGGAGAAGTCGCCGTTCTGACCATGCCGGGACAGCAAAATCATGAGGAACGAACGGAAGGGTTCCGCGATACCATCCGTGATCGATACCCTTCCATGAAGGTTGTGGAAGTCGCGGACGGGCACGGAGATGCAATGAAATCGAGAGATGAAGCTCTTAGAATGATGAAGACATATCCGGAGCTCGGTGGTATTTTTGTAACCGAAGCGACAGGAGCAGCTGGCGTTGGTGAAGCGGTTCAGAATGGGGATGCAGGTTACCCACTGCAGATCATATCCTTTGATACCAATAAAGCTACATTGGACATGATCAAGAGCGGCACAATCTCTGCAACGATCGCACAGGGAACCTGGAACATGGGCTACTGGTCCCTTCAATACCTGTTTCATTTACACCACCAACTGACCGTACCTGCACCGTCTTCTTCCGATGAAAATGCACCGCTGCCGGTTAGGGTGGATACCGGAATCTCTGTCGTGACACGATCGAATGTAGATGATTACTATGCCAAATAAAACAGAACATCGTTCTCGAATGCCCCTCGGCTGGAAGAAAATTCGTTTCCGAATGAAGAGCGGATTGCAGAGGCTGCGTTTGCGTAATATGCCGCTGCGCTATCAGCTGATGCTGCTCTTTTTGCTCTTTGCGATCGTTCCTTCAGTGGGACTCGGACTGCTGGTGAACTGGACTGTGGAAAAGATTGTTGAAAGACAGGTTGAGGGACACACGATGCAGCTGATCGGCAAAGTCAATGAAGCACTTGACAGCAAGATGGAGAATTTGCAAAACATGACCTATCTGATCGCGTTTGACCCGGATATCCGTGCGTTCATGGAAGGGAAAACGGAGTTTGACGGTCATACAGGAGCAGCCGTATCCAGTGGCGATTCGAACCAGTCCACAGATCAGGATCAACTGTATGGGATCAAGCAGTTTTTGCAGGGATTCACGACATTGTATCCGGAGATAGCAGGAATTGTCCTCGTGAATGGAAATGGAGACTACATTAGCAACGAGATGTACCCGAAAACCAATCAGAGCCTGGTTCAGGAGGAATGGTACCAAGGTGCATCCCGGAATGCCGGCATTTTTACGGTTCTGGGTCAACCGAGACAGCGTAACATCACGACACATGTTCGGTATAAGGATAGTGAAATTGTGTCTGTTGCACGTTCCATCACGGATGAAACATCAGGACGTGTGCTCGGTGTCATTATGATCGACCTGAAACTGCGTACCGTATCTCAGGCCGCCAGGGATGTGACGCTGGGGAAATCCGGATATGTGATGGTGACCGATGCAGAAGGGCGAAGTGTCTATATGCCGGACAACCCACTTGTTGAGCAGATTCCATCAGCCTGGTTCCCATCCGGGGATAGCGGAATATTTAACGCTGAAGCAGAGGGGAAGGAATTGTTGTTCATGTACCAGTCTTCCTCGTTCACAGGATGGAGAACTGTAGGGGTATTCCCGGCAAGGGAATCGATAGCTGAAGTCCGCCAGATTCAGTTTTACGTCGTCAGTTTTGTGTTCGTGGTCTGTCTCTTTGGTCTGAGCGCTTCCCTTCGGTTCTCCAGTTCCATCGCTCAACCGATTTTCCGGTTAATGTCTTATATGCGCAGGGCGGAAACGGGAAATCTCAGATCCGGCCGCTGGAGCGACCGGGCTGATGAAATCGGCATGCTGGGCAGAAGTTTTAACCGAATGCTGGCACAGATCAGGCAGCTCATGTCCCTTAATGAATTACGGGAGCGGCAAAAACGGGATGCTGAAATGCGAAGCCTGCAGGAGCATATTAAACCTCATTTTTTATATAACACCCTGGATACGATCCATTGGATGGCACAGAGGAAAGGTGTGGACGATGTATCCGAGATGGTAGGTGCCCTGTCTAGACTGTTTCGTATCGGGCTAAGCAAAGGCAATGATTTCATTCCCTTGCAATCCGAGGTGGAACATATATCCAGTTATCTGCAAATTCAGCAAACGCGGTATCGGAACCGACTTCAATGTGAGTTGGTGATTCCGGAGGAGCTGAAGGAGCTGTTCGTGCTTAAGCTGGTGCTGCAGCCTATTGTGGAAAATGCCATTTATCACGGGATTAAGGGCAGACGAGGTCCGGGTAAGATTCGAATTGAAGCCAAAGTACAAGATCATAAGCTGTATCTGACGGTACAGGATGATGGCGCCGGGATGTCCAGCGAGCGGCTGCACGAGATGGCGCAACTGCTCGGTACGCCCCTGGAAAGCATGGAAACACAGGAAGCCGGTCAGGGCGGCAAAAGCTATGGCATGCTGAATGTACAGGCACGCCTTCGGCTTTCTTTTGGAGAAGAATATGGGATCAGTTTGAATAGTCGGGAAGGTGAAGGGACTTGTGTGACCATCACTCAGCCGTTGATGAAAGAACTTCCACAAGCGTTGCAATTCGATACTGAAGGAAGGCGGGATAGTCAATGAAGGAAGCAATGATCCAAGCAGCTTGGACAGAACCAGAGACGGAGAGTACAGCAGCATCAGTGGCTGCAGCCCAGACATTGCAGTCGGCCCCGCGTTACCAAGTGCTGATCGCAGATGATGAACCGATTATTCGCGAAGGCATTCGGGATGCCATTGACTGGGAAGCGCTTGGCATGGAGGTTGTCTGTGAAGCGGAGGACGGCGAGGAAGCACTGGAGCTGGCTGTCCAGTTCGGTATTGATATCATTCTAGTGGATATGAACATGCCATTTCTGAACGGCATTGATCTGATCCGTCGCCTTCAGGACGAGTGTCCGGATTGCCGCTGCCTCATCATCTCCGGGCATGATGAATTCGCTTATGCCCAAGAGGCTGTGCGGCTTGGCGTGGAGGATTACATTCTTAAGCCGGTAGATGCAGAGCGGCTGCACACTGCACTTATGCGCCTGAAACAGCGGATGGATGAAGAACGCAGACGTACGGCCTACGTCAAGCAGGCTGCCGACCAGATCGAACGCAATATTCCGCTGCTGCGGCAGCGTTTTTGTCTGGAGTGGCTGGAAGGACGGGCGGAAGGAAAAGATCTGACAGAGCAGCTTGCGTTCCTGCGCCTGCCATCGGATCCGCCTGTTCAGATCGGGGTCGTCCGCTGGCCTGCGGCCGAAGCACGGCAGTCCCTTATGCGAGAGAATGATCGTCAATTGTTTCTTTTTGCCGTAGAAAATATTATCGGTGAGCTGCTGGGAGATCTTCCCCATGTCCTCTTCCGGGACCCGAATGGATTAATTGGCTTCTGTCTATGGCAGACAGCTCCGGAAGAACTGGATTGCACCATTGAACAGCAAATTAGTACCTGTCTGAATATTGCTGTTCATGCTCATGTGGAGCAGAATACAGGTGCATTGGAGGAAGTCCCGAGTGCTTACCGGTTATGCCGTGAGCTTATCTATGGGGAAGCCCGCTTATCTCCGCTGGTGCGCAGAGCTCGGCAGATCATTCATGAAGGGTACGCGGATCGGGAATTGACACTGGAATCGCTCGCTTCGCGTCTGCAAGTCTCCTCGGTATATCTCAGCCGGGTGCTCAAGAAAGAGTTAAACGATACATTCGTAACCCTGGTCACACATGCCCGCATCCGCAAAGCAGTACAGCTGCTGGATTCAACGGCACTGCCTATCCACAGCATTGCAGAACGGGTCGGTTACGATACCCAGCACTATTTCAGCACGGCGTTCAAGAAAGTGATGGGCATTTCACCCGCACAGTATCGGAAGGATGGGGGCACAGGGCAGAGTGCCTCCGCAGACCGGGTGTAGCATCATTAGTATGACCAATACCACGGAGTTGCTCTGCTTCTTTCGGAGAAGCGGATCAGCTCTTTTTTTTGTCCAGTGATGAACGGGATTCAAAGAAAGGGATGCTGCACTCCTCCTGATTAGACAAAAGTTAAATTTTTATAAAAAAGGTTTAAAAGCTGCAAAGACCGTTCAAACCTCACAATGCTACGATGGGATCAGGCAAAAACAGAAGGCAATAGAAGTTCATTTCAACATTGTAAGCGTTATCTTATAATTCATCCAGATGCGCATGATTTGAGGAAAGGGGAACTTGATATGAAAAAAGGAGCAGTGATGATCTGGCTTCTGGTGATGACCTTGATGTTATCGGCCTGCAATCTGGCTGAGAGCGGAACAGGCAGCAAGGAAAAAGGATATGTAGGCATCTCCATGCCAACGAAATCGTCCGAGCGCTGGGTCGGCGACGGAGAGAACATGGTCCGTCTATTTCAGGAACAAGGGTATAAGACGGATCTGCAGTACGCTGAGGACGTGGTCGAAAATCAGATTTCACAGATTGAGAACATGATTACCAAGGGAGTGGATGTGATGGTCATTGCATCCGTGGATGGCAATACACTGACGGATGTAATCAAGAAGGCTCACGATGAGGGCATTCAAGTTATATCATACGACCGCCTTATCCGGAATACACCCTATCTCACGTATTATGCGACGTTCGACAACTTCAAGGTTGGGGTGCTGCAGGCTTCCTACATTGAGCAGAAGCTTGGCCTCAAGGAAGGCAAAGGACCATTCAACATCGAGCTGTTTGGCGGCTCACCCGATGACAACAATGCGTATTTCTTCTTCGACGGTGCAATGTCTGTACTGAAACCCTATATTGATTCCGGCAAGCTTGTGGTACGGAGCAACCAAACCACAATGGCACAGATTGCGACCTTGCGCTGGGATGGAGCACTCGCCCAGTCGAGGATGGATAACTTGCTAAGTGCCTATTACTCCGGAGATAACCTGGATGCAGTGTTGTCCCCGTACGACGGAATCAGCATCGGCATCATCTCGTCGCTGAAAGGTGTCGGATACGGATCAGAGAGTAAGCCTCTGCCTGTTATTACTGGGCAGGACGCGGAGCTGGCCTCCATCAAATCCATTGTTGCCGGTGAGCAGACACAGACGGTATTCAAGGATACACGCAAGCTCGCGGAGCAGACGGTAGAGATGGCCAATAGCATTTTACAAGGGAAACAAGCAGAAGTGAATGACGAAAAATCATATAACAACGGTATTAAAATAATTCCGGCCTATTTGCTGGATCCGATCTCCGTGGACCGGACCAATGTGGAGAAGGACATTGTCGGCACCAATTATTACACCAAAGAAGAAATCGGACTGAAATAATAATGGAAAGGAGCAAGTCCCATGACCGGAATCATATTGGAAATGAAGGGCATCACCAAAACCTTTCCTGGCGTCAAAGCACTGGAAAACGTCAATCTCAAGATCCGGGAAGGTGAAATTCATTCCCTGTGCGGTGAGAACGGTGCAGGTAAATCCACACTGATGAAAGTGCTTAGCGGTGTATATCCACATGGAACGTACGAAGGGGATATTTTGTTCCAAGGGAAAACATGCGAGTTCAAAAGCATCAAGCAGAGCGAGGATCTGGGAATCGTCATTATCCATCAGGAGCTCGCACTGATCCCTTACCTATCCATTGCCGAGAACATCTACCTGGGCAACGAGCGTGCCAGCAAAGGCATCATTGACTGGAAAGAAACATTGGTCGGCACACGTGAGTTGCTCTCCAAAGTGGGCCTGAGTGAAAATCCGAACACCCTTGTATCCAACATCGGTGTAGGGAAGCAGCAGCTGGTTGAAATTGCAAAAGCACTCTCCAAAAAGGTTCGTCTGCTCATCCTGGATGAACCGACCGCAGCGCTGAATGAGGACGATAGTGAGAACCTGCTCCAATTAATGCTGGAGTTCAAGAAGCAGGGAATTGCGTGCATCCTGATTTCCCATAAGCTGAACGAGGTGTCCAAGGTATCGGATTCCGTCACGATATTGAGGGATGGCAAGACCATCGAGACGCTGGACATGAGGAAGGATAACGTCACCGAGGACCGGATTATCAGCGGTATGGTGGGCCGTGATCTGACAAGCCGCTATCCCGAGCGTCATGCGGATATTGGTAACGTCATTTTGGAAGTGAAGGACTGGACGGTTTATCACGAGCATCATGCTGATCGCAAAGTGCTGGACCGGGTCAACATGAACATTCGGCGTGGTGAAATCGTCGGCATAGCCGGTCTGATGGGTGCGGGACGTACAGAGCTGGCCATGAGCATATTTGGCAAATCCTATGGACGCAACATATCGGGCCAGCTCATCAAGGATGGTCAACCGATTCAGAACAACAGTGTTACGGAGGCGATTCAGAATGGTTTTGCCTACGTGACAGAGGATCGGAAGGAATACGGGCTCATTCTTATGGATGATATCAAACGCAATATCTCACTGACCGGCCTGGGCAAGCTGACCAAAAACGCCGTTGTGAATGAACGTGAAGAAGTGCTGGTTGCCGAAGAGATGAAGAAAAGCATGAATATCAAGGCCCCAAGCATCCTTCAGAAAACCGGCAATCTGAGCGGGGGGAACCAGCAGAAAGTGGTGCTGAGCAAATGGATATTTGCCGGACCGGATATTCTCATTCTGGATGAACCGACCCGCGGAATCGATGTGGGCGCGAAATTCGAGATCTATACGATTATTCACCGGCTTGCTGCTGAGGGCAAGGGCGTGCTGGTCATCTCATCCGAGCTTCCTGAGGTTCTGGGCCTGTGTGACCGGATTTATGTCATGAATGCCGGGCGCATCACGGGTGAAGTCAGCCGCGAGGAAGCGACGCAGGAAACGTTGATGAGATATATGACGAAGTCTGGAGGCGAGAAGCATGGAAATGCTAACTAAACTGTTCAAAAACAATATACGCCAATACGGCATGATTATCGCACTGGTTGTCATTATGATATTGTTCGAGGTGCTGACTGGCGGACTCTTGCTGAAGCCGATCAATATTACGAATCTAATTCTGCAGAACAGCTATATCCTGGTGCTCGCCATCGGGATGGTACTGGTCATCATTACCGGACATATTGATCTGTCGGTCGGATCTGTTGCAGCCTTTGTCGGTGCAGTGGCGGCCATTATGATGGTTGACTGGCAGCTTCCAGCCTGGCTGGCGGTGATCGCTTCTTTGCTGGTGGGGGCGTTAATCGGGGCCTGGCAGGGCTTCTGGATCGCGTATGTGCGGATTCCGGCCTTTATCGTAACCCTTGCGGGCATGCTGCTCTTCCGCGGCTTGACGATGATTGTGCTGGAGGGTCAGTCCATCTCTCCTTTTCCGGGGGGATTCCAAAAGATAAGCTCCGGATTCCTGCCTGATATCCAATTCTCAGGTTTCGGTCTCATCTCGATCCTTGTAGGGATTGCACTTACAATCTGGTATATCGT
Organism: Paenibacillus sp. FSL K6-2862; assembly: GCF_038005125.1. Taxonomy (NCBI): domain Bacteria; kingdom Bacillati; phylum Bacillota; class Bacilli; order Caryophanales; family Paenibacillaceae; genus Paenibacillus; species Paenibacillus sp. FSL K6-2862. The sequence continues at coordinate 5,118,732 of NZ_JBBOSN010000001.1, read as the reverse complement.
AAATGAACTGCGGGAACGCCGCTCCCAGCGGAAATACGGATTCGCGGTAGTGTCGCAGGGACTTTTCCTGCTCAAACTAATTGTGGTGGCTGCGGTAACGAACCTGTTCACATTCGTACTCGCTAGTTACGCCGGAATTCCGAATATCCTGATCCTGCTGTTTGTGCTGATCGTCGTTTACTCCTTTGTCATGAACCGTACGGTAATGGGACGTCATGTGTACGCACTTGGTGGAAATGAAAAGGCCGCAGGACTATCCGGAGTCAAAACTAAAAAAGTAACGTTCTGGGTATTTGTAAACATGGGTGTGCTCGCTGCTGTATCCGGTCTCATCTTCGCTGCTCGTCTGAATGCGGCTACCCCAAGAGCGGGTACCAACTTCGAACTGGATGCAATTGCTGCCTGCTTTATCGGTGGAGCTTCAGCTTCCGGAGGTATTGGAACCGTGTTTGGAGCGATCATCGGCGGCTTGGTTATGGGGGTACTGAATAACGGGATGTCCCTCATTGGACTGGGCATTGACTGGCAGCAGGGAATTAAAGGTCTGGTGCTTCTGCTTGCCGTAGCCTTCGATATCTATAACAAAAATAAGAGATCGGCTTAGATTGATAGAAAAATAGATCATTTCAATCGATATCTTAAAGCTTGGATGTCACTTATGATTAGATGCAAAATGTTCATTCATTTGGAAAGACATAAACAGACCCGCTATCCTTCATAGTGGGTCTGTTTTCCGTATGTCAGGCACAGCCGTTTTTACATGAGTGCATCCAAAAACCGGGTTGCGATACCGAAGTAAATAAACAGCGACAATATATCGTTAAGCGTAGTGATCAAGGGTCCGGAGGCAACGGCGGGATCAACCTTGAAGCGACTTAACAATAGGGGGATACATGTACCTGTCAGTGTACCGATCACGAGTGTAAAGAAGAGTGACACGCCAATAATTGTGCCGAGCAGCCAGTCCCCCTGCCAGAAGTAGGCGATGACTGTAATCATGACTCCGCATACGAGTCCAATCAGGGTACCTACCTTGATTTCCCGGCCAATCAACGCCAGTACGGTGGATTTGTCAAGCTTGCGACCAATGAGACCGCGAACGACGACAGCCAGGGACTGTGTTCCCGTATTTCCGGTCATACCGGCGATCATGGGCATGAAAAATGCGAGAGCAACCACCTGATTCAGCGTATCCTCGAAAAAGTCCACAATGCTGCCTGAGATGAGTCCGATGAATAGTAACAGGATGAGCCAGGGGAGTCTGCGCTTGACCGCCACGAGTGGTTTGGTATCAAAATCAATATCCTTGCCGCCGCCACCCATCTTGGCCAAGTCTTCACTGGCTTCATGCATGATGATATCAATGACATCATCCATCTGAATGACCCCACAGAGTCTGTGGTTCTCATCAACGACGGGTAAGGCGATAAATTCATAACGCTGCAGCAGCTGCGCCGCTTCTTCCTGGTCCATGTCCACAGTCGCATAAATGACGCGCTTGGTCATCAGCTCCTCTACCCGGGTCTTGTCGCCCGCCTGAAGCAGGGATCGGTGACTGACCACTCCAACGAGTTTGCCTTCATCATCCGTAACGTACAGATAGCTCGCAGTCGGTATAGGAGGAGTGCCCTGGGATTCCCTTATCGCTTCCTTCGCAGTCTCATGCGCCAGAAGAGTGCGGTAACGGTCGGTCATGATCCGGCCAGCCGTCTCCGGCGGATAGTTCAGCACGGAGCGGATAATGGCAGAATGGTCGAGATGCATGTTCGACAACAGGTGTTCCCTGCGTTTGGCAGGCAAATCATGCAGGAACTTGATCAGATCACTCTTGTCCATCTGCTGCATGACCTCAAGCGTACGTTCCGGCCCTAGCTGTTCGAACAGCTTAATCTGGTCATGAAGCTTGAGCGACTCGGCCATATCGGCGAGAACATCTGGCTTGAACAGCAGCAGCAACCGCTTCGTTTCCTGTTCAGGAAACTTTTGGTAGATGAGCGTAAGATCGTAGGGATGCAGTTCTTTTATCGCTTTATAAAATTCGGGGAGGTCTTGGGTTTGTACATATTGAACCAGCAGCTCGGTAATTTCTTCGATTGAATTATTGTTAGGCGATTGAGGTCCGTTCTTGTTCATATCAAGACTCCTTTCTAGAGGCGGGGCTCCGTATTTTTAAACGCAATGTAAGCGAGGTAAACAGCAAATGGGATGAGTGAAGCATGAACTGCGCTATTGAAATCTTGCTCAACCATTCGGAACGGGCTTACAAATAGGCGCTGCGGAGATATACTGGTTGTACAAGTTGTACAAGTAACTGATGAGGAGGACTTGCACGAGTGGAAACAGAGATCAGAACACAGCTGCTCAGTCTGGCCGAACCGGAGTACCAAAAATTCTCGGCTGCATTGATTCCCAATATTACGAATCTGATGGGTGTTCGATTGCCTACGTTACGAAAGATGGCGAAAAAGCTCGCTGCAGGGGACTGGCGTGCGTACCTGAAGACGGCTGACGATGACTATTTCGAAGAAGTGATGCTGCAGGCTATGGTTATTGGTCATGTCCAGGCGGATCTGGATGAATGGCTGGAGCATGTCGCCGCTTTTGTTCCCAAGATTGATAACTGGTCGATATGTGACAGCTTCTGCGCCGGATTGAAATATACGAGGGCACATGCAGAATCCGTGTGGAATTTCCTGCAACCTTATCTGAAGTCGGATCAGGAGTACGAGATACGTTTTGGCGTGGTCATGCTATTGAACTTTTATCTGGATGAGACATACATTGATCGGGTTCTGGTCTCATTGGATCAGATTAAACATGAAGCGTACTACGTCAAAATGGCGGTAGCATGGGCAATATCGATGGCCTATGTGAAGCAGCCGGAAGTGACGATGCACTATTTGAAAAACAATACGCTCGATGATTTCACCTACAATAAAGCTCTGCAGAAAATAACGGAGTCCTATCGCGTGGATCCGGAGACCAAGCAGATGATTCGCAGCATGAAGCGGAAGACCAAGAGATCTGTTCGTGTTTAGCAGCGGAACCTTCTTTATATAGAAAGAAACGAAATGAAATACTCAATAGGGAGGAGCGTGGACACATGCGAAAAAAGATCATATGGTCTGCCTTGGAGCTGGACGGACGTCCGTGGGTGTTGATCGCTACGGAACTAGGGATCTGCCGTATTGTCATGCCGAATGAAACGTTAGAGGACTGGAGCAGCTGGATTGCCCGGATTGCCCCGGGAGCAGAGCTGGCAGAAGATGAACAAGCCATAAAGGGGACAGGCATGGTGGACTGGCTGCAAGCTTACTTTGCAGGGGAGCAAATTCGTTATACGGATGAGATTCCACTTGATCTGATTGGCACAGCATTCCAGCAGCAGGTGTGGAAGGAGCTGGGACGTGTCCCTTATGGTGAAGTTCGCACATACGGCGACATTGCGGTTGCAATCGGCAGACCTACGGCGGTTCGTGCAGTTGGGGCGGCGAACGGTGCGAATCCCATTCCCCTTCTGTTACCATGTCACCGCATTATCGGTGCCAACCGCAAACTGACCGGATTCCGCGGAGGCTTGGAGTTGAAGCGCAGACTGCTAGACTTAGAGCGGATTGAAGGCGTGACGGATGGCGGGCATGAGAGGTTTCATTTTTGAAGAGCAGTGGTTTTGTCGATGGATAGGGTGCAGGCACTTAGTTGTGCCTGTTTTTGCGTTCTCTGATTATCGTTCCGAGCGTCTGTGGAATAACTAGAACAAGTAGGAGGATCACCGTGTACGAACCCCAATGCACTTTTGAAAGGGACGTTCCGGTTACTGAATAGTACAGCATCATAAAAAGTGTGATTGCGATTGCACTTGCAAGGATATGAAGCCATTTGCGCATGTTGAGTGTACACCTTTCCGCTAGTCAGATCCAAACGATCCTCGTATGGAACACCAACGTTTTACATATTTTTGCCTCGTTCACCCCTATGGTACCATAGAGCAGATGATCGATACCATGCACGGCACACTTCGTGGAAAGAGGGATGACATGTTAAATCAGGCATATTGGTTGACCAACGTAACGATGGAGCAAGGTTATGTTACGGAAGAGGGCCAGGTAACGGGAACACAGACGAAGAAGGCTCATCTCCGGGTGGAGAACGGAATCATTACTGAGATTAAGGATGAGGGAGCGGAACTTCAGACGGATCTGCCTCAATATGATGGTAAAGGGCAGCTGCTGCTGCCATCGTTCGAAGAAGCACATATCCACCTGGATAAAACGTATTACGATGGACCTTGGCAAGCCGTAAGGCGCATATCCAGCATTTTCGAACGGATTGAAGAAGAGAAGGTGCTGCTGCCCAAGCTGCTGCCGGATGCGAAACGTCAAGCGGAGAGTATACTGCATCTGATTCAGGGCTATGGGTCCACTCATGTACGCAGCCATTGCAACATTGAGCCCGTCAGTGGATTGAAACGGCTTGAGGCCACCAGACAGGCACTGGAAACTTTCTCAGGCAAACTCTCCTCGGAGATTGTGGCATTTCCGCAGCATGGGCTGATTCGCTCCAATTCGGTGGAGTTAATGCGCCAAGCCATGCAAGAAGGGGCTACAATTGTGGGTGGACTTGATCCTCATACAGTGGACGAGCATATCGAGAAATCGCTGCATGCCATGGTAGATCTGGCTGTGCAGCATCAGGCGGGGATTGATATCCATCTGCATGATCGCAATGAGCCGGGCAAGCAAACGCTGCAGCGACTCGCTGACCTGACGGAAGAGGCAGGACTTCAAGGGAAGGTCACGGTGAGTCATGCGTTCTGGTTCGCTCAAGCGGAGCAGCAGGAGGCGGAGGATATGGCGAAGCGTATGTCCTCTCTCGGCATGAGCGTGGCTTCAACGGTACCCATCGGCAAAATGGTTATGCCCCTTCCGATGCTGCATCGCGTGGGGGTCAACGTGAAGCTGGCCACAGACAGCCTGACCGATCATTGGTCACCTTTTGGCAGTGGGGATCAACTGGAGAAAGCAGGGCGCTTCGCCGAATTGTATGGATACAATGATGAACGTTCGTTGTCCCAGTCTCTTGGATTCATCACGGGTGGAGTTACACCGCTGGATTCGGAAGGGAATCAAGTCTGGCCTAAAGTAGGCGATGCGGCGAGCTTTGTACTGGTTCAGGCAAGCTGCTCGGCGGAAGCCGTTGCCCGCAAATCTGCCCGGCAGGCGGTTTGGTACAAGGGGCAGAGGGTAAGTGGAACTGTATAAGGGAAATGCAGAAATCATGTGAAGCCACGGGAAACCGTGGTTTTTCGTGATGTTAAAAGAAATTAGATTCTTTTGAAAAAGGAAGTAATTATTCGCATATACCATGATTTGGGTTATGATGGATTTAGTTTTCCAGATGTATATGCATTGGATAAATTATAGGACTGGCTCGTTCAAGTTCAAGTATACATATGGATTATGGTAAAACGATGATAAATGATTAAGGGGAGGCCCTCATGTCAGTAGAGAACATCACGCTAAGGTTGATAACGAAAGAAAACGAATTGGAATGCATTAACCTTAAACCACGGGATGAGCAAATGAACCTGGTCGCTACGAATTCGGACTCGCTCATTCATGCAATCAAGGAGACTACTTCCAAGCCATACGGAATCTATGCGGAGGATCAGATGGTGGGTTTCATTCTATTTGACAATGAAATCTATAGTGATGGATATTACTGGATTTTGCGATTTATGATTGATGAGAGATACCAAGGAAGAGGCTATGCCAAACAAGCTATTAGAGAAGTGATTAACAAACTAAAAAGCAGAGCTGATTGTCAACAGATCAGAGTGTCTCATGTACCGCATAACGTTGTGGCTAACACGCTATATAAAGCTTCTGGATTCCTGGACACAGGCGAAGTTGAAGACAATGGAGACATTATATTGAGTTATCAGCTGAATTAATTATTTTTAGAACATAAGGAGCGTGAGCGTGATGATCAGAGAAGCAGAACCAAGAGATGCGCAGGCTATTGAATGTTTGTACAAAGAATTATTGCCAAACAACTTGAATACAAAAGTGTTGGGAGAACGGATTGAGGAGATTCAAAATAATCCTAACAGTTTCTTGCTTGTATGTGAAATTGATCAAAAGGTCATGGGTACAGCGCACTTACATATTTGTCTGGATGCCCTGGTAGAGAATAGACCGTTTGGAGTAGTCGAACGAGTCATTATTACAGAGCATGTTCAGAGCAGGGGATACGGTTCAGAACTGATGAAGGCTATCGAAAATATATGTATACAGAAAAATTGTTTGAAAATATTTCTAACCAGTGGAGCATCCAGAATCGAGGCACATCATTTTTATGAAAAACTAGGGTACGATGGAGGGTCAAGCAAAGCATTTAAGAAATACCTATAAGATGAACGAACCCAGTGAGCAAACAAATCTAACGAATGAAATGAGGTTATAGATCGATGAATAGCCCGAAGCAAGATGTTGAATTACAGATTGTATATGAAGAGCATGAGGAAGACTACAAAGCCATTTGTGATCGTTTATATAACTACAATGTAAGAGAAACGAAAGGTTTATTAAAGAAGCCAGGCAAAAGAATCAATCTATTTCTGAGGGATATGGAAGGCCAGGCTGTAGGTGGAATCTTCTGTGCTACATACTGCGAGACATTATATATTGATAACTTTTGGATCGACGAGGAATATAGAAATCACGGGAGTGGGAAGTCTCTCCTCTTGCAAGCGGAAAGCATAGCCTCAAGTATGGGGTGCAAACTTGCTCACACCAGCACGTTTTCCTACCAGGCTCCAGAGTTCTATCAGAAGATGGGCTATGAAGTGTTTGGAGTCATCGATGAATATCCAGAGGGCATCGTTCAGTATTTTCTGAAGAAAAGGCTGTAGATTTTTTGGGAATGTAATAACTATTACAATTGGAAAAGCGTTATTTTATTTATAAGTTATCAGCAGGATAAACAACAAGGAGAATCTAGTAATGACTACAATAAATGTTTTAGAAACTCAACCTTCCAGTCGGTATGATGAATTAGATCCATCTCAGGATGGGAATAAAAACACAACATTCGCAGATCTGATTATCGATGGAAAGTCTCTATATCAGATGCTTAAGAGGCACGATCTGGTACCAGCACTGGGATGGGGAACTGAAGAAAATCAAAGACAAATGATTCAATACTTTTTGTTAAAGGAACCCCATGAGTATCTGTATTATAGATATCCCATTTTAGTATGCCCTTTGTGCGGGGACGAAGAGTGCGGTTATATCTCTGTGAAAGTGGATCGGGATGAGGATGTAGTTATTTGGAAGGACTTTATTCTGGAGCACAAGAACCAACCACTAAACATAGGTCCATTTTATTTTGTGTGGGAAAACTATGAGAGAGCTATTCAGAATACATTTGGAATGGTAGAAATGTGAAGATATAGTTTGATTCAATGGTGGCAAAGGAGGCTTGGTGACATGATCTAAGTTCTTAGGCATGGGCAGACCGATCTGAATAAGGAAGGGAGACTCCAAGGCAGACGAGGTTTGCCATTAAACCATTACGGAATCCAGCAAGCTGAGAGTTTGAGAGATGAAATGATGAATGTAAAGTTTGATTATATTTTTTCCTCTCCCCAAGAAAGGGCTATTCAAACTGCAGAGATTGTAAGTGGTATGAAGGCTGTGATTGACCCAAGACTTGATGTTTTTGATCTCGGTGAAGCAGATCTCCGGCATAGAGAGGAAGTGAGCATGGCTGGTCCTATACCTGACCCTGAAGTATATGAGGGTATCGAGGATATAAACGGTTTTATGAAGAGAGTGTATCAATTCATGATTGAACTTGAGGCGGAACACAGGACGAGTGATGTAAACATACTAATTTCTGGACACAGATGTACTACAGGTTGTATCGGAGCCTATTTCATAGGTGAACCCGAGGATGGGAATCTATTAAAATACTCTTCCGATAATGGAAGGTACAACGTATACAACTTTAGATCAAATGCTTAAAAGCAAGGAAGGAGTAATGCAGCCTGAAAAATGCAACTATAATTTTGGCGTTATTGGGCATTTTGCTCAGTGGCGGTTACTCGAAGTCTTCTGTCTATTCTGGATTAATGGCTAATGATATTTATGATATAGAGGTCTCCGAGCTGGAGTTTCTAAATGAATACAAGGGCTCAGCTGACAATTGGGCAGCAAACCTTATATCTCTCCAAAAAATAGGGGAAGACAATCATAAAAGACAACTGGTTTTCAAATATATTGGAGACGGTACGAAGCCGTATGGAGAAATCAAATACAGTTACGATACCACTGCTGGATCGGGATGGGGAACGACATCTGCTAATAAGAATGCAGAGGACGTATATTTTGTTGGCTATACAGCAGGTAACGGAGCAATCCCTCAGACAGATTCCAGTGTGAGCTTTCGCGTAGAATGGAACGGTCAAACCGAGGAATTCGATCTTAAAGTAAGGTGAACAAAATCATTTATAGGAGCGATATAATCATGGCTAAAACTACGGATGAAATGATTGAGGAATTCAAGTCGTTTACTTCTTATGTGAGAGAGTTGGAAAGTCTATCTGAGCAGGTTTGGAATACGCCAATAGCTGAAGGCAAATGGACTTTGAAAGACGTTATCGCGCATATGATGATGTGGGATCAATATTTCTATGAGGAAGCTATCTATAAAATCAAACAGGGCGAACCATTGACCGTAAAGCATCTGAACTTTGATGAATTTAATGCAAATGCGATGGAATACTCAAAGACCAGATCGAAGAATACGATTGTTGAAGAATTTGTAGAAAAGCGAATGAACATAATCCATGATATTACGGGATTGAACGAAGAAGAATATACACGAGAATATAAGGATGGAGACAAGAAGAAATTCAGTATTAAGAAGTATGTAAGGGCATTCATATCGCATGATAAACATCATAAAAAGCAGATTGAAGCCTTTAAGAAGACGCTGCACATAGCTAAGTAAAGGTGAGGTGGTAACCACGATATGAATTATGAATTAATTCAAGCATCCAAGGAATATAAGGGTATCATACAAAATCTCATGCAATTCTATATTTATGATTTCTCTGAATTTATCGATTGTGATGTGGAAGATGATGGTCTATTTAGGCCCTATCCTTATTTGGAAGACTATTGGGTCGAAGTGGATCATCGATTTCCATATATCATCAAACAAGAGGATAACTATATCGGTTTTGTGTTAGTCAGATGCATAGAATCAGAGCGAAAGTACTTCTCCATTGCGGAGTTTTTTATTATGAAGAAATACAGAAAAGAAGGCATAGGCACGGCGGTAGCTAAACAACTATTTGATATGCATAAGGGGCACTGGGAAGTACACCAGCTTGAAAGCAATGTGCCCGCACAGCACTTTTGGAATAAGGTCATACACGAGTTCACACAAGGAAACTTCTCAGATCGAGTGCATGACGGCAGAAGAATACAAGAATTCAAGGCATAGAAAGTGGGGGAATGACGAGTGCAGGTAGCTGAATGGTCTGAAAACATGGAAACGTATGATTTATCCAGTGAATATTCTATTCGTAAGGCTGACCCGGAAGAGTGGGGAGTATATTGCTCGGTCTATTATAATATGCGCTTTGTTGGTTTTTTTAGAGAAGAGCGATTCAATGCTAACCGAAATAATGCGTATTGGATCTACCAGGGAGAATCAAAAATTGGCGGGGTACGGATGGAACCCAATAATATATATCACTTATTTTTCATTCCACCGTTTAATCAATCATTTGAGGTACTGAAGCTTCTGAAAAAGATTCTTGTCAGCTGGTCTGATCGAACCCAGGCCATTAAAGCTTTTGAGATTCTTCCGGACCAGGTTCATTTATTTGCCAAAGCCGGATTTTGGCCAGTGGAGTTCAGATGCCGCTGGATGCAGCGTCCCACTGAACTATACGACGTGAGTTGGGACGACGATCTGATCATCCAGAGTCCTCAAATTATAGAAGATGAAACAGGCACCAAGCGATTTACAAATGAAAATGAAATAGCTCATTGCGACTTCGCAAGCTTTGTAGGAGGTTTTGAGGCGTTAAGAAGAAATAAGTCTTCGTTGGAACAGTTCATACCTGATGAAGATCCGGCTCTAACCAATGAGACCCTTACGGAAGCGTCTACACTTGTTTATGACAAAAATACGGGGAAGCTTGTCGCCAATTGCCGGATTTGTTTACAGGACACGGAGGCAGCAGTCTATAGTATTGGTGTCATCCCATCGCATAGAGGGAGAGGGATTGCAACATACATGCTGCAGAGAGCCTTGACAATCCTGAAAGGAAAATATCCCATCCTTCGGTTGTATGTCATGGAAGGAAACGATGCGGAATCCGTGTATTATAACCTCGGGTTTATTCCTGGAGTACAAGAAGTACAACAGATGATTATTCCTGCGGAATCAAATTAAAATGAAAGGTCTGGAGAAGATGACCCCACCTAAACATATTGTTTCGGCAGCTGCGGTTGTAATCAAAGATTAAACTGAGTGGTCTAGAAAAGGAGCATGCAGTGAAAAAGTTTAGAGAGATCGGATATGGAAACCGTTGGTTCATCCGAACGGAATTCGAACACGAAGACGGTACGGAAAACGAGGTCAAGGGATTTACTAAACCCTTCAGTCTTAAGTCAGTGTACGTTAGAGTATGGATCGGAAAAAAGGTAATGATCATTGATACAAAAGAGGGAATTAAATTTATGAATAAAAAGGTGAAGAAGGTAAAAATCATTCTTGGCTTTTTTGGATATTGATTCGGGAACCATGTACAGAAAGTTTAACCCTGATAAATGGTAATAGGCTGTGACAGAGACGGTATATTGCAGATCATTTGAAAGATGCTGTGAATTTTATCATGAGCCAAGTCGTACATACCTAAAGTGGAGGGAACATAAATCATGAACATGGATAACATTTATCTGATAAGTGACATACCGGGTTATTCTCCTCAGATTAGTCGCTTGATTTCAATGATGAACTATGCCAGATATACAACGATTGAAGAAGTCAAAGATCTATCCATCGATCAACTGGATTTTTTGCTGGATTCGGAAAGTAACTCGATTGGAGCATTGCTGCTGCACTTTGCGGGGGTCGAATACGCTTATCAGGTGGCGACGTTTGAGAATCGGCAGCTGAACGAAGAGGAATTATTGGTATGGGGCCCGGCGCTTCAGTTAGGGAAGGAAGGACAGGAAAAGATCAAAGGCAATGATATCACCTTTTATTTTACGAAAATGGACCAGGTAAGAAGGAGAACACTTCAATTCTTTCAGAGCGTAGATGACGACTGGTTAAGCAAGGAAGAGGAATTTTGGTATAACAAATCGGCCAATTATTATTTTATGTGGTTTCATGTTTTCGAGGATGAGATCAATCACAGAGGCCAAATCAGAATGATCAGAAAGAGAACTCTTGATGCTTAAGGTAGCTAAGTATTTTTAATTGAGAGGGGAATCAATGAAGACCAAAAATATCATTATTGTTGTTTCCATCATATTCAACATTATTTTGATCACGTATGTATTTTGGAAGGAAAGTCACCTGAGAGAAATCTATTCGGGTTTATCCTTTGGACTTCAGGGTGATTTAGTTCAATTGGAGAGTACAATTGATTACCAAGTTGATAATAAGTGGAACGACGAAAATACAGTTCTTGAGAAGATTGAGGATGTTACAGAAGGTATCAATCAACTAATGGTTACAGGTAAGAATGCTGGATTGATTACGGAATCCCAAGAAAATGACTTGTGGACATTGTATAAGTACTTTGCTAAATTCCCCACATTTACAGGATTTCCAAATACCAAGTTGGACAATGACGGAATTAACGAGCTAATCCAATTAGGAGATGATCTAAGGTCAGCAGGTTGGGGGACAAATGTTGGATATAGTAGTGACTGGGAGAGTCTTTCAATGAAAATAAAAGACTTAACGAATTAATGATCTATTGAACTCATTGATAGTTCTATTAACGATAATTCACTACGGAGGGATTCCATTGCTTTATCTCATTATAGTCGTGGTTATTGGTTTTGCAGGCATAATTAGTAATCAATACGCAGGGTTGAGGAGAATGGAATCACTGCAAAAATCATTGGATGAACTGAATCATCAGCTGCGAGAAGCTGGACAGATCCAATCTGCCAATCAGGTTGAAAAGGAGTGAATCATGATGTACAAGCAAAAAACAAAAGAGACAGACAATAGCGTTATTGAGTTTATTGAGAGCGTGGATCATCCAAAGAAACGTGAGGATGCTTATACGTTGCTGGATATTTTTGCTGAAACAACAGGTTATGAAGCCAAGATGTGGGGACCGAGCATTATTGGATTTGGTGCGTATCATTATAAATATGATTCAGGACATGAAGGCGATGCCCCGCTGGTAGGTTTCTCACCCCGAAAAGCGAAAATCAGCTTATATTTTGCAACCGGAGATACAGAACGAGAATCACTATTAAAGGACCTGGGGAAACATACGACAGGTAAAGCATGCGTGTATATTAATAAAGTCGCAGACATTCATGTGGATATTTTGAAAGCTCTAATCAACCAGTCGGTTAAGTTCTTACAAGAGACCTATCCGAATCCGTAGTTATATTCCATGGAATTACCTACAACATGCTGCTATGAACAAGGCAAGGAGGAAAAATAATATGCTGCATGACCTGCAAAGCCAAGCCAATATGTCACCTGTAGTTGGGATGCTATATTCAGCAGTGAGAGAGAATAGCCAGCGACTTCAAACCATTACAGAAGGAATGTCACAGGAGGAAGTAGACTACAAGGGACCCGATCATAACCTCAACAGTACGGCTCAGTTAATAAAACATATCCTATACGTTGATCTAAACTGGGTTTACAGGTTCAAGGGAGTACCACTGCCCCAATCATTGAGAGAACAATACGGCCCGATGATCGATGAAAATAATAACCTTCCGATGGTGAGTGGAGTGTCAAGGGACAGGCTTATCTCTCAATATGAGGGAGTAATAACTGAGCTGAAAGAGACATGTGAGCAATTAACAGATACTGATTTGGACCGTGTTGTTACTTTTGGACATGACCATGAAAAACAAGCCACACTACGCTGGGGAATATGGCATATGGCTGACCATAATCGTTACCATCAAGCTCATATTAATCAACTAAGAAAGTGGTTTAAGGGAAGGACCTTAAATGATACCAATTTCTATTGAAGCTATTGATAAACGTAATTGGGAAGAAGCACTCTCAATCTCATTACATGAAGGAACAAGAAACACTCGATAATGAACAACAAAAGGGCGATAGAAATTGTTATTTATGATATAGCCAATACATATCGAAACGAGGTTGAGGTCCTGTATGGAAGAGCAATGGAGAATTGCAACGCATGACCCGGCATGGAGGTCGTTGTTTCTAGAGACGGGATCCAGATTGAGGGAGGCATTAGGAGAAAAAGCTCTTCGCATCGACCACGTCGGATCAACTTCTATCACCGGTTTAGACGCCAAACCCATTATTGACATTCAAATTTCGGTGTTGCATCTTGATAACTTACCGGATTTCCAGTTGGATATTGAAAGGGTCGGCTTTGTATTTAGGGAGGATAATCCGGATCAGAGCAAAAGATATTTTCGCGAAGCACCTGGGAATAGACGAACGCATGTACACGTTAGGCAAGCAGGGAGTTTTTCGGAGCAGATGACATTGCTGTTTAGGGATTATTTACGAGAACATCCACTGGATTGCCTGAAGTATGCGGAGGAAAAGCACAGGCTCATGAGTTTATACAAGGAACAACGTTCGAAGTATGTGGAGGGCAAAGGGCCTGTAGTGTGGGAGATCTTGCAGGAAGCCCATCTGTGGTCTCAGGAAGTAGGCTGGAAACCGGCGGATTCGGACGTATAAGTACCTTGTATTAATTGTGGATACCCATATTGGAGTGGTGAAATGAACCTGGGTAGAAAGCTGTTAACTTCACTTTTAACCGTAATCTTGTTTAGTTTAGCTGCAAGCTTGTTATCCATGAGTGAAACCTATGATTTTGGTTTTTATATTGCAGTGTACCCTATATATGCAGCTCCGTTGATCTTTTTGATAGGCTTACCTTTGTCGATCGTAGTAGACTTCTTGGTGAACAAAATCAGATTTACTAATCATGTACTCTACCTAATTGTAAAATTACTGAGTTACGCATGCGCTGGGTTCGTTGGCATGTAAATATTTTATCTGTTGATGGGTGCTGGAGAAGATATTTTGAGGTATAGAGAAACTATTATCTTAACCTTGTTTGGTGTACTTGCAGCGATTATCTTTGTGCTGGTCGATCTTGCTTTGGAGGCTCTTTTCAAGGCTCGTAAAAAGCAGCTGTAGTCAACATGGTATTAGGAATTGATCCATTTTATAAAAGGGTGATGGTTGTGATATCTTACCGACGGTTGGAACCACAGGATCCGGAATTTGTTAAGCGATTAATGGAGGAATATGCGTTACAGTTTCCCGCTTTTATCATTAACCTCTATCCAGAACGATGGGCGAGCTATTTCAATCATTCCAGTAATTCGGAATACTGGGTTGCAGTTGAGATGAACCAGATTGTAGGACATGCCGGGTTTATGTATAACAATGATGAAAAATCGTATGAAATCGTAGGTGTTGTTGTATCACCCAGGCATCTGAGAAAGGGAATCGGGAAAACTCTTCTGGACCATGTATGTGAAGCGATTCAAGAAAAAGGAGTAACTGAAGTTATGCTGCACACCCTCGGCCATCCTGATAATGAAGATACACTAGTATTTTATAAATCGATTGGTTACTCGGTATCGAAGTTTGAGAAGGATTATTTTCAAGCAGGCTATTCGCGCGTTACGTTTAGGAAGAGTTTGAATTAATGGAAATTATGTAATAAATCAGTATGAAAAGAGATTGAGCCGTTCAGAAGAGTAGATAAAGAACACAACCGAAAAAGGAGGAATGGAAATGGAAACTTTTTTTCGTTATAACTGGATGGTGCGCGAACAGTGGTATGCGTGGTGTGAGGACCTACCGCTTGAAGAATTGCTGCGGACTCGTACAGGCGGGGTAGGGAGCATCTTGCAGACATTTTTTCACATCATTGATGTGGAATGGAGTTGGCTTCAGATTCTGCAGGGTAAGCCGGATGGAGCGGAAGATTTTGAACACTACAAGAGCCTTGAAGCGGTGCGACAATTCGATCGCAAGCTGCGTCCCGATGTAGAGGCATTTGTTTTGGGGTGGGACACGAGCATGGAAAAGAAAGCTCATATCGATCATCTACCAAATGGAAAAGTTGTAATTGATTCATGGGGAGAAGTGATGCGCCACGTCATCGCTCATGAAATTCACCATATGGGACAATTGTCGGTATGGGCCAGAGAATTGGGCAAGGAACCGGTGTCTGCCAATGTGATTGGTAAAGGTCTGATTACCCCTGACTGACCCCGGATCGGGTAGACCGATGACCGACTAAAAAATGATGAGAACGATCTATTTTACTGGGGATAGGGCCATGTTCTGAAGAGGAGGAAGTGATGACCATCGAACTTAGCCGTATGAATTGGATCCAATTGGATGAAAGTCTAAGGCTTATGATGAAAGGGGGATACGAGGTTATTCCTTTGTCACCTGGACTGGAAGCAGATGTGATGAAAATCGTACTTGATGATCAGCCGTATGTTCTGAAGATATGGAACAAGGATTCCAAACCGAATGTCGGCAACCAATATAAGCTGTTATCCAAACTACTCCATAATGGTATCCGTGTCTCCACACCTTATGGCTGGGGCAGGGATGAGGAGCATAATCAAGTACTGTTAACGAGCTATGATGGCGTGCCTGTGACTGAATTAACATCTTCCAAGTTGGCACATTTGGCTCAAAATTTAATGGAGGTCCATCGTTATCCGTTGAATGAAGCAGGTACAGGAGAAAATGGAGCGTACATATCCAGGTATGATTTTGTTGGTTATTTCTTTCCTTCCATAGAGCTCTACGAAGACATAAACACTCATCTGTCGCACCTTCTTCAACGCGTCCAGCTCAGGCAGGATTGCTTAATCCATGGGGATTATAATCTGGGTAACATTCTTGAAATGGAGGACGACTACACCATTATCGACTGGACGAACGGACAGCTGGGCGACCCGAGGTACGATGTTGCATGGTCTGTTTTCCTTATTACGATCTACAGTGGCGAGAGTTATGGCGAGTCGTATTGTGCTGAATTCAGGCGCATAGCCAGTTACTCGTTGGAGGATGAGAAAGTATTTGAGGCCATTGCTTGTCTACGTTGGATTCTGTTAAGCCGCGTCGGCGATGTGCCCCTGGGACCGAAGGTAATGCAGCGAGTTCATAGGATTTCCATCCATAATCCATATTTGCATGAGGAACTATTGCAATGGAGATAAGATGCCAAAGGAAGTTGATAGAACGGATACAGACATGCACAAACATTTTGGTGACTTAAACTTGTCTACAGAAGATTCAAAATCTATGAATAAGTATGCACGTGTTTGGAAAAATGCATGAGTAAACAGATGAAATCCATGCTTATTTTTATGGCTGGAATACTACCGACGGTAATCTCCATTCAAATCATGATTCATTATTTTCCTGCTACAGGTTTGGGGAGAATAATAACCATCCCTTTCACTTATATAGTGAACTCAATCATATTAATGGTTGCCATCTTCGTTACAAGATTGATTGGTGCAAAAAGGAAATTTGCATGGGTGCTTAAACGTTCTATTTGGGTAATCGTTATTACCTTACATATCGCGATTGTTATTTATATGCATCCTCAAGAAAATGGAGATACACCGTGGCGGCTAATCATGAATAGCCTGTCCTAAACGATCGTTTCCTGCATATCTATGGTATAGAGGAGCGTGATAGGTCATGGAACATAAGGTGCAAACCTATTTTCAACTGAAACAGCAGCAAAAAGAAATTGAGCAGCAATTATCTGTACTTCGAGATGAGATTGTGGCATATTGTGCCGAACAAGGGGTATATGAGACACAGGTTGGCGGTTATACGGTGAAAACGGTGCTTCAGCACCGCAAGGAATATGATGACCAGAAGCTGTATGCCGCACTGCCTGATCCGGATATTTGGCGACTGCTGTCCAAGGTAGATAGTCATAAGCTGAAAAGCTTGATCAAGCTGAACGTGTTATCCGAAGAGCAAATCAGTCCTGCGTGTACCGTAAAACAGGTTACGCTGCTGCAGGTGGACAAGCTATAGCTGTAGCCCCCTTTAGTTCAACAGAACTTAACTGAAGAATGTACGAGCTGTTCATTGGTTGAAATACATCATATACGTCAAACAAAAAAACAGGCATGCATTTACCTTGAGAGGCGTTCTGACCGTCTCTCTGAGTGTAAATGACATGCCTGATCTTTATTTATGCTGCAAATCCCGTGTGATTTTGCGGCCTGTTGGCGTTTGGGCAAGGCCGCCGCCTGCCGTTTCGCGTAATGATTCAGGCATGGCCGATCCAACCTCAAGCATGACCTGTACCACCTCATCGGAAGGGATTACACTGCGGACTCCGGCCAGCGCCATATCGGCGGCTCCGAGAGCAGTAATGGCACCAAACCCGTTCCGTACGATGCACGGAATCTCGACAAGCCCTGCTACCGGATCGCAGATCAGACCAAGGGTATTCTTCAGCGCAAGCCCAACGGCGTGGATGGCCTGGGAAGGGGACCCGCCCCGGATATCCACCAGCGCTCCAGCTGCCATCCCGATGGCTGACCCCACTTCCGCCTGACACCCGCCTTCCGCACCAGAGATGAACGAATTGTTGGCAATGACATAGCCGATTGCCCCGGAGGCGAATAGGCCGTAGACCATCTGTTCATCGGTCCAGCCGAATCGCTCCTGGCTGCTGATAAATACCCCGGGAATAATGCCGCAGGAACCCGCTGTCGGTGTAGCAATAATTCGACCCATCGAGGCATTGACCTCGGATACCGCAAGTGCGTAACTCATCGACAGACTGGCATGGTCACCGAGCATGGACTGTCCATCTGCACGAAAAGCCATCAATTTACGGGCGTCTCCTCCAGTTAAGCCGCTTTTGGAAGTGGTATCGGTGTGAAGACCTTGATGCACGGCACTTTTCATAATCTCATAATACTCTTGCATCTGGCCGAAGACGGTACCCGTGTCTTCGCCTGATTCATGACATTGCTCTTCCAGCATAAGCTGGCCGAGGGAAAGATTGCGGGTCTCCGCCAGTTCGGCAAGTTGTTTTAGTGTTCGAAAGTTCATTGGCGTAGGCTCCTTTATCGATTAAGCGGAAATCAGTTCCAATATTCAAATTAAAGATGGAGCAGCGTGACTTCCTGGACTTCCGGAATCACCTCAATCTGCCTGACCACGGCGGGGGCAATTCGGCCATCACATTCGAGCACCATCATGGCTTCACCTCGCCGGCTCTTACGATCCACGGACATGTGTCCGATATTAATGCGATTATCTACAAGCAGGCTGGTGACGACAGCAATGACACCTGGTTCATCGCTATGACGAATGATGAGTGTAGGATAGAGAGCCGTCAGCTTCAAGTTGTATCCGTTAATCCGGACAATTTCGATATTCCCTCCGCCTATTGACGTACCGATCATGTTTAATGTCCGAGTTCCCGCTGCGTTGGTCAGTACAATCTCTGTCGTGTTCGGATGCGGATACAGACCTGTTCCCGGACGGATGACAGTTTGCATGCCTGCCATGTCTGCATGGGCAAAAGCCTCGGGCAATCCGGGATCATCCGTGTCCATATCCAGAAGACCGCCAACGATGGCGGTGTCGGTACCATGTCCTTTGTACGTTGCGGCAAAAGAGCCAAACATGATGATTTCTGCATGGGAAGGGCATTCGCCAAACAGTTGTCTAGCCGTGCGTCCAATCCGTGCTGCTCCTGCAGTGTGGGAGCTTGACGGTCCAACCATGGCTGGACCGATAATGGAAAATACGTCTTTGAACCTCACAGTCTCATTCTCCCCGTTTGGGAGGCCGCACATCTGCGGGAACGAGGCAGTCGTACACTTCTCCGCCGAGTCTGTCCAGCAACTCCTGTTGTGCTTCCTTGACGATCTCTGGATGCAAAATGGATTCAATGGCCGTAGCTGCCATCGCTTTGGCAGCGAGCAGCATGCCCTTGTGAGCAAAACTACTCTTGCCCTGGGCAACGGTTTGCCAGGCATGAAGCGGCGTGCCAAAGGCCATCGTGGTTGTAATACACTGCGCAGTTGGCACATTCCAGCTGACATCGGCTACATCGGTTGATCCACCCATGAAGGTCTCCTTCTCATCTGAATAAGGAGCAATAAAGTTCGGCAGCGGTCGTTCAGCCAGAAGAGGGGCCAGTTCAGGACCAACTAACGCGCCAGCTTCCTGCTGATTTGGGAGAGGCAGCGTATCATAGATGGCTTTGGCATAATGGTATTCTTCCTCTGCATATTCGGGTGCACCGAAAGCCACGAGATGCTGATGCATCACTTTCTCAAGCGTGCTGTTCGGAATCAGGTTGGCGCATGCGCCTTCATATTTAAAATCCATCGTGGTTTCCGTCATCAGGGCGGCTCCTTCTGCGACCTTCACCAGACGTTCAAACAGACTCCGTACCTGAGCGCTTTTCGGTGCTCGTACGAGATAAGTGACCTCGGCTTCCGCCTGCACGACATTGGGTGCCAAACCGCCCGAGTTGGTAATGGCGTAGTGAATTCGGGCCTGATCAATCATGTGCTCCCGCATATAATTGGAACCGATGTTCATCAGCTCAACGGCATCGAGAGCGCTTCTACCCAGGTGGGGAGCGGCAGCAGCATGAGCACTAATGCCTTTAAACGTAAACGTGCCGTGAATGACTGCATTGGAGCTTCCATGCATAACGGCATTCATGGAGTGAGGGTGCCAGGAGAGTGCAGCATCCACATCCTTAAAGTAGCCCTCGCGAGCAAGATACGTTTTACCATACCCGCTTTCCTCGGCCGGGCATCCATAGAAACGCACAGTTCCTTGGGTATCCGGATGTTCCTGAAGATAGTCTTTGACTGCGACTGCTGCAGCCACAGCGCCTATTCCGAGCAGGTTATGTCCGCAGCCATGACCGTTACCACGCGGCTGAACGGGCTGATATGTGCTGATGCCTGCTTCCTGGCTGAGATCAGCAAGTGCGTCATATTCGCCCAGTAAGGCAATAACCGGCAGCCCCGAACCATAGGAGGCGATGAATCCGGTCTCCAGTCCGGCAACACCTTTGTCGATCGTGAAGCCTTCGGATTCAAGCAATTCGATCAGCAGCTCTGCGGATTGAAATTCATCGAACCTTGTCTCTGCAAATTCCCAGATTCGGTCACTGGCTTGGGTAAACAGCTCGCGTTTTCCTTCAATGGCGTCGGATATATATTGGGTTAGATCTATCGTTGTTGTCATGGGATACACCTCTTTACATGTATTTTATGGTGAACACGAAATGGTTTGTTTGTTATGGCATGATATTTTATCGAGAAAAAGGTTACTAAGCTAAGCTGCATCTTTAAACGGCCGTTGCCTGCATTTCGGAACTACTGTCTTGTTTCGAACGACGCGAGAAGAATAACGAAAGGGAGCAGATGAGGGCGAAGGCGATCAACATGATGAAGGCCGTTGCATAAGATCCTCCTGAAGCCTCTACCAGAAATCCAATCAGCATCGGTGTCAGGAAACCGGCAAGCTGTGCACCTGTGTTAATGAATCCATTAGCCGTTGCGACTACAGATTCGGGCATGGTTTTAAGGGATTTTGAGATGATGAGTGTGGAAATAAACCCAGCCATGGCCGTTACGATTGTCATGTACGTAATAAATGTGGCAATGCTTCCCGAGGAGCCCATGAGGTACAGGAAGAAGGCAACAAGTACACCGAATACGGAAGCGATAATCCGATCTTTGCCAGCCGGGATACGGTCGAGCACATAGCCACTGAGGAGCATGGTGAAAATGCTGACGACCGCCGGGATGGCTGCAAGCAGTCCCATTTCCGTCATATCCAGTCCCCGGACATTGACCATGTACGTTGGCATCCAGGATTGGAGTCCCCAGTTGACGGCATAAATACTGAAGTAGCTGATGAACAAGTTCCAGATCATAGGCGTTTTTAGCACGTCTTTAAGTGATGTTTTCGGTTGTTGGCCTGAAGCAGAAGCAGTAAGAGCCGATTTAGCAGGTTCTTTTAATAAAAAGAACATGAGCGCCGTGATGAGGATGCCCGCCGCACCGATGATGTAAAACAGGTTGCGCCAGCCAATGGTCACAAGGGCATGTCCAGTCATAATAGGAGTGACAACTCCCATAATTGCAGCGGACGCCAGCATGATCGACATGGCTCCACTTCGCTGATTGACCGGGAAGTTGGTGGCGATAGCTTTGGAACCAGAGGGGAAGAAGCTGCCTTCACCGATACCAAACAGGAAACGAACGAAGATAAGAGAAAGTAATGACCAGGCGGACCCGGTCAGAATGGTGAATATGGAC
Organism: Paenibacillus sp. FSL K6-2862; assembly: GCF_038005125.1. Classification (NCBI taxonomy): domain Bacteria; kingdom Bacillati; phylum Bacillota; class Bacilli; order Caryophanales; family Paenibacillaceae; genus Paenibacillus; species Paenibacillus sp. FSL K6-2862. Next base: position 5,097,142 of record NZ_JBBOSN010000001.1, on the reverse strand, counting down.
CAGGAGAACAAGGAAACAAGAATGACCTTACGGTAGCCGAAACGGTCGGCGAGTGCTCCGCCTGGGATTTGCATAATGGCATACCCGAGGAAAAAGCTGCTGAGGATGATTCCTTGTGCGGAAGCACCCAGACCCAGGTCCTGAGTTATTCCCACAATGGCATAGTTGATGACGAAGCGATCGAGGTTGCCTAGGCACCAGCCGAGAAACAAGAGAGCGAGAACAATGTACTTAAAATGTTTGCTTTGCATGATTTTGGACATTGTGTTACCTTCTTTCTCATCAATTGTTAACTTGATTTCTGTGTTGATATAAAGTTACAGGATGAGAGGGTACCAACACAATGTATATATATGTATAATAAATTGTAGTTTTATGTGAAAACCTACATTGACTTGGGGGCGGCTCTGTTGAATGGAATCTTACATGAAATCCTGAGAGAACGGTTGGGGAAATGCGATTATGAGGTTTGGATCAGCAGTAATTGGGAAGATTGGGTGCTGAATGAAGCCATTGGCAAAAAGGAAAGTATACCACCTTGTTTTGCTGAAAGTCTCCCTCTTCAACACCCCAAAGTAGAACAAGAATCAGATGACGTTGTGTTAGTTTTTCTGCCATATAGCAATAATATATGTGTGGCAATTCGTGTTTTTAAGAACTGGCACTGTTCTGCGGAAGATTTAGTTACGCTATCCTCATTACTCTACCCGTATTATACGGAGGCTGTGGCCAGCAAGCATGAACGTGCCTTGAACGAAATCATGAACAGTATCCGTGATGTGACTCAGCTGTTAGATTTGAATGAGCTGTTGGGCAGGATTTTGGTGAGTGCGCTATCAGTCATTCCTTATGAATGTATCGGGGTGTTATGGAGATACGATCCTGCAATTGATGCACTGAAGGTTAAGGCGAGAGCTGGCGAAATGGGCGAGGACATGCTGAAAATGAAGCTGAAGCCGGGCGAAGGCATTATTGGAAATACGTTCAAGCGAGGCACTCCCAAACTATACAACAGTTTCTCCACAGTGGAAGATGATTTTGGCAACATGACCCCTGACAACAAGTATCATTTGAATTCGGCATACGACTTTCAGAATATCGGGTCAATCATTTCGGTGCCGATCAAGGTGGGAGGCGAGCCGGATTGCGTGTTAATCGTCTATCAAAAAGGTAGGGTCCCCATATTCACGGAATCGGATGTACGACTGCTGCAGAGCTTTGCCGATCAGGTTTCCATTGCCATCACGAATGCCCAGCTCTATGAGGATCTGAGCAAACGGAACGAAACGCTCATCAAACGAGACGAGATTCACTCATCCTTAATGCGGCTGTCCCTCCAAAATAAAGGTGCGGTATCCATCGTTAACGAATTGACACGTATCATTGGCGTGCCAATCGTATTTATCGATTTTATTGATAATGAATGGATTCCCAAACGGAGCAGCGTCCTGAATGATTGGGATATGGAGAAACTGCGCAATCTGTATGAATCCTTGCATCATCCTGATTATTTGACATGTATCAAGGGGGAAGAAAGCCAGGTATTTCAATATTTGTACCCGATTGCTTCGGCTAATCAATGTCTCGGTTATCTGATCATGCAAATGAATACTCCGCTGGAACCATTGCAGTTAATTGCGCTGGAGCAGGGGAGCTCCATTCTGGCTCTTGAACTGATGCGCAAGCAGTCTCTGGCTGAATTTTACTTCAAGAAAACACAGCAATTCTTCAATGAACTGAGACTTAGTCAGGACTCGGAGGATTACTGGCAGAAGTCAGGGGAGATCGGGATTGGTCCTTCAACATCCATCGTAGTGGGCCTTTTGGAGTTTGCGGATCGGTTGAACCCATCCACATATAGTCCATTATCCGTTCAGCTGATTGCTTATCTGAGAGAGAAAATGCCAAGCGGAACGCTGCCTGTTGCGTTTGGGGATGAGAGGCGAATTACTTTGCTGCTGATCGTGACCGATGCGGTTAAACCCGGTAAGCTGGAGCAGCAGTTCAGCTCCCTGGTGAAGGATTGGGAGAGTCGAAATCAGGTGAAATTATTCGGAGGCTTAAGTTCAATCCGTTCAGGCGTGGACGCGATTAATACGGGATTCCAGGAAGCGGATAAGGCACTGGCGTATCAGAAGACAAGGGGAGAACGGGGAACTATTCGGTATACGGATATTGGTGTCAACCGATTGTTCATCCGGCAATCTGCGGAGGATCTGAATACGTTTATGGCAGAGATCTTTGAGCCGCTACGACCTGCCAAAGGGCAGACCGGCGGACTGGAGGAAACGCTAATGACATATATGGCTTCCGGAGGATCTGCCGCCCAGACGGCAGCCACGCTTCATATTCATATCAATACACTGTATCAGCGGATTCGCAAAATTGAAGAGATTCTGGGCATGTCCTTGAGTAACCAGGAGCACCTGCTTCATCTGCAGCTGGCCTGTTATCTGCGGCAGACATACCGCTCATCTTGAATGAGCATCTGGATTTATTTGGTAAAATGTGATAGCGTTAAGCATAGAATTAGGCGTTTTTCAAATAAAGTCCCGAAATGAGGGTGGGAAGATGAATCACATCCGCAATTACCTGATTGCATTTATGGGAAATGTCACATTTACCTATTTTATTTTTGCTGAGGGCACCCTTAACAAGCCGTTGATGTTCGCCACACTGATGCTGCTGCTGATGATGGGGATGGATATTTTAAAAAGCAGAACCACACATACACTGAATTAAATACCATGAATCAACCGACTCTCTGGCTGGGGGTCGTTTTTTGTGTGCACAGGTGAAGCATAATGACTAGAAAGGAAACCAGTAGAATCTTGGCCATGCCAGTCGTTTGGGAGGTGCATATCACGTTGCTTCAAAAAAAATTCAGACAATGGGCCGAACAAAAGGCCGGCCAGCTGCAAAGGCTTCATATTACCACCGAACCAGTGAACCATGGCCATGTGAATGAACAGTATATTCCCGACCCCTCGACCGGGTTTGTTCATGAATCAGGGTTCGCCATGGGCCAAGTAACCGTCTGGGAGTCCGGACAAATGGAATACGAGGTAATAAATATCGAAACGGAAGAATTGATCTTGTGGAAGTATATAGAGCGGATTGAAGATGAAACTCCTGATTTTGGTAAGCTTTTGCAAGTATATATCCAAGTGTTACAGACGGGTGTTAATCCTTAACGTATACAGCGTGAGGGTGTCCAGATGTAATGGCTGCTGACTTCCATTTACATCATGTCCATTGTTCATTACACTTGAGGTATAGTTATACTAATCCCCAATACAGATTATCAGGAGGAAACCATTCATGCATCAATCTGAACATATTCAAGAAGCTAGAGATTACATATTAAACCGAATCAACACCAAGCCTGCCGTAGGCATGATCCTCGGTTCCGGACTTGGAGCACTTGCGGACGAGATCGAGAATGCTACAGTTATTCCCTATACGGATATTCCGTATTTTGCACAATCTGAAGCTGTTGGTCACGCTAACGAGCTGGTCATTGGTGAACTAATGGGCCAAACGGTCGTAGCCATGAAGGGACGTCTTCATTATTATGAAGGTTTCACGCTGGATGAAGTGACGTTTCCGGTTCGCATCATGAAGGCGCTGGGTGTCGAGCAATTGATCATTACCAATGCCTGCGGTGCGATCAACACAAGCTTCCAGCCAGGTCAGCTGATGCTCATTACGGATCACATTAACCTGGTAGGCAACAATCCCCTGATGGGACCTAATAACGCCGAACTGGGTGTACGTTTCCCTGACGTGTCCCAGGTATATAGCCGCGAGTTGCGCAGTATTGCAATTAAGGTTGCAGAAGAGCAGAAGGTCAGCCTGCAGCAAGGGGTGTATGCGTGGTGGAGTGGTCCTGCTTATGAGACACCAGCCGAGATTCGCATGATTCGGACAATGGGCGCGGATGCTGTAGGAATGTCTACGGTTCCTGAAGCGATCGTAGCCATTCATGGCGGCATGAAAGTGCTCGGCATTTCCTGTCTGACCAACATGGCCTGCGGCATTCTGGATCAGCCGCTCAGTCATGATGAAGTCATCGAAGTGGCTGCACAAGTGAAGACGACCTTTATCGGGCTGGTTAAAGGCATTCTGCAAGAGATGTAGGGAGGAGAGGCTTCTCCTTTTTATAGCAATAGCAACAGAGAAAAAAGCATTGTTCATGACGGATGATATCCGGTGGACTATGCTTTTTTTGATCATAATGATGTGCAAAAATATTCCTAAACGGCCAGAAACGACCTATAATAAGAGAGATTCAAACTGGTAGAATAATTAAGATCGGCTGATCAAAGGAGACTGACAGCAATGGAAGAGTTGGGTTCAACGGAATACGTCATTTTTGAACGCATCAATGCGAACTGGTTAAGGGGATTTGAAGGCGTTGGGGGGAAGCTGTTCCTTACCAATGAACGATTGGTCTTTATCCCACATGGCCTGAATATTCAGACCGAATGGCTTCAACTAGAGATCTGGGGCATGACCAAGATTGAGAAACGAAAGACATGGGGAATCATTCCTAATGGTATTTCCATTACGATGGAGGATGGACTTGTCTTCAAATTTGTCGTTTGGAACCGTTCGAAGATTATTCGCGAGATTATACGTGCCAAGAAAATGGATAATGAATTGATGTAGAAGTCAGCAAGCGGTAGTACATATGCGAAGAAACAGGTAGTTGAAGTAATGAATACGGAGGTCGCAATAATGAACCAACTAACGATGCATCAAGCTGTGCAGGAAGATGTGGAGCGGCTTGCTGAGTTGCGAGCTTTGGTTCTATATGATGATCTGACCAGATTGGGAAGGTACGATGAGGTGAAGGTTCGGGAACGTTTCCGGAACACATTTGACCCTGAGTATACATGGATCATCGAGGTCGAGGGTGAACTGGTGGGGTGTGTAGCGCTGAAGCCCAAGTTAGAGGAGATGTTACTGGAACATTTCTATATCCATCCCGACTATCAGGGTCGGCGAATAGGAAGTCAAGTGCTGAACATGCTGCTGAAACGGGATGAGGTCCGGGGCAGGCGTGTTACTTTAAATGTATTGCAGGGCAGTCCGGCTCGGCGATTGTATGAACGTTTTGGGTTTGTTTTGGACAGTGAAGATGAGGTGGATGTGTTCATGTCCGTTCAAGTGCAGTAATTGTTATGGTCAAATAGCAGCATCTAACAGATCCATTCATTTAATTCTTGAATGGGTCTATTGAACTTTTCTATTATACTTTCATGCATCCTTATCCTAATATGGATAATAACCTACTTATTTTATAGGAATTATATACTATGGAGAATACCGATATGCCGGATTGGAAGCGTAATCTGTATATTCTGTGGTGGGGGCTTTTTTTCAATCATATGTCGTACACCTTGTCCGTGCCGTTCTTTCCTCTGTTTCTGCAAAATGATCTCGGAATTGAGAGTGGGCTTGAGGCCTGGTCCGGTGTCTCGATATCGATCAGCTTTCTGATCAGCGGACTATGTGCGCCCTTCTGGGGATCACTGGCTGACAAATACGGCAGCAAGCTGATGCTGATCCGTTCAGGTGTTGGGCTGGCGATTGCCCATTCTGCCAACTATTTTGTTCAGGATCCTTACACCTTCATCGCTGTTCGGGTCTTTCAGGGACTCATGGCAGGATTCAATCCGGCCTCCATCACATTGGTTGGCACGAATACGCCGGAGAAACATGTCGGCTACGCGCTGGGTGTCATCTCTACATCCACTGCAGCAGGCGGAATTCTTGGGCCTCTTGCTGGAGGTGTGCTCAGTCAATGGATTGGGCTGCGGGGATGCTTCATTGCCTCCGGGATCATTACACTGTTATCGGCTCTGCTGGTTCTTGGCGTAAAAGAGTCGCGCAGATCCCATAAAGTAGCTTCCACCAGCATTCTGGGAGATCTGAAGAGAGCGGCATCCACTCCCGGTTTAATGCGGATCTATGGACTTATTTTACTCGTCTCCACGTCCGTGCTCATTATCGAACCGGTGCTTACGCTGTATGTTGTTCAGATCGGCGGAGATGTCAGCCATGCGACACTCAGTGCAGGTATCGTATTCTCAGCCATCGGCGTAGCTACAGTCATTATGGGACCCAGATGGGGAAAGATTGGTGGCAGGATCGGGTATGAAAAAACCTTGTTTATCGGGCTGATCGGTGGCGGCATTGGCAGTCTTCTTCAGCTAACCGCGTATAATCTCGTGTATTTTGGAAGTTTGCGATTTATCTATGGTCTGTTCTTCGCTGCGGTCTACCCGGCTCTCAATGCATTAATTATCAAATATGCGGAGCATGATTTTCGGGGCAGGGCAGTTAGTCTCAGTCAGACGGCAAGCCAATTCGGTATTGTGCTTGGTCCTTTGATTGGCGGCTTTCTTGGGGGATGGCCCGGTATTCCTTTCATTTTTCTCCTTACAGGGATCGTACTTCTCGGGGCAGCCTGGGTGGTAAAGGCAAGTGATATGAAGCAAATGAACAAGAGTGATCGGATTATCCACGAAAACATAGGGAGGACTTGAATATGACGAAACGACAATTGAAATTGGGTGCCAATCTGAACGGAGTCGGGAATAGTATTTCCTTCTGGCGACACCCTGACATTCCGATTAATGCCAGTGTTAACCTTGATTTTTACAAAAAACAGGCGCGTAAAGCGGAGGAAGGCAAGTTCGATCTCCTATTTATTGCTGACGGTCTCTATATTAACGAAAAATCCAATCCTCATTTTCTGAATCGCTTCGAGCCATTGACCCTGTTGTCTGTGCTGGCAGGAGCCACTTCCAATATTGGACTGGTTGCGACATTATCAACTTCCTACAGCGAACCGTTTACGGTAGCGAGGCAATTTGCTTCACTGGATCAGATCAGCGGAGGTCGGTCGGGCTGGAACGTAGTCACTTCCCCACTGGAAGGATCGGCACTTAACTTCGGCAAAGGCAAACATCCAAACCATGCGCTGCGCTATGAAATTGCCGAAGAGCACCTGAATGTGGTCAAAGGGCTGTGGGATTCCTGGGAGGATGATGCATTTGTCGGGGACAAGGAGAATGGTGTCTTTTTCGACCCTTCCAAGCTGCATACGCTGAATCACAAAGGGAACCATTTCTCGGTACAGGGACCGCTCAATGTGGCACGTTCGAAACAGGGTTATCCGGTCATTTTTCAGGCAGGTTCATCCGAATCCGGCAAAGATCTGGCAGCGAGATCGGCAGATGCTGTATATACGGGACATGAAACGTTCGAGGAAGCAAGGGAGTTTTACTGGGATGTTAAGGCAAGAGCGGTAGCATATGGACGTCAGGCTGAAGATATTCTGATCTTCCCGGGTATCGGTCCAATTGTGGGCAGAACGGCGGAAGAGGCAGAGCAAAAGTATCAGGAAATTGCCGGACTGGTCAGTATTGACCACGCGCTGAATTATTTGGGGCGTTATTTTGACCATTATGACTTTTCTCAGTATCCGCTTGACGAGCCTTTCCCTGAGATTGGTGACGTGGGCAGCAACAGTTTCCGCAGTACAACGGACAAGATCAAGCAGCAGGCAAGAGAAGAGGGGCTGACCCTCCGCCAAGTCGCGCTAAGAGCATCAACGCCGCGAACCTCTTTCATTGGAACACCCGACCAGATCGCCGACCAGATCCAGGAGTGGTTTGAAGGAGCCGCAGACGGATTCAATATCCGTACGGTTGTGCCGAATGGACTGGCGGATTTCGTGGATCTGGTTGTCCCTGTTCTGCAGGAACGAGGACTGTTCAGAACGGAATATGAGCATGAGACGCTTCGGGAGAACTTGGGGCTTAAAATTCCGCGTAATCGGTACACGTTGGAACGTGTGAACTAAATGGAGTAATTTGATGATAGATACTCATGTTTGACAAACTTGACCGAAGTCTCGTTAATAGGGGGGATAAAAAAGAGCGGTAGTGACGTATCTTCAACGTCATCACCGCTTTTGTGTATGCAAATCCGCTTGGTCAGAATGCTTTGAAAGCAATCCAAACGGATCCCATCATCACAACAATGCCGCCAATACTGGTCATCAAGTAGTAAAAGTCGCTAGGTTCGGGGTCATTCACCCAGATCCAACGAAGGGAGATGAGGAAGAGGATATCCTGAAACCTCCGGTAGTAGAAGCTGCACCATCCAAATATCAAACAGGCGAATGCGAGAAAAAAGTAGACAGGCTCACCTTGCGCGTGATGGTATACCGGGTAAGCAGCAGTCACGATTGTATCCGGTGAAAATCGTTCCTCGTCCTCGCCAAGTATTCTCTGGTTGTTAACGTAAAAAGCGATGGAAGTAATGATATTGCCTTCTTCATCAAAACTACTTAATACACCGCCATGGTCCTGAACCTCATAGGTGTTTCCTTTGGGGTATAACACGCTATATTTTGCATTAGGTTTGGAACTGAGTTCTGTAATGATATATTTCTGATCATCGATGAATACAGTGCGCTTCTGCTGCTCCACTAGCACCTGAATGGAATCAGCCGTTCTACTGCGATATATCAACTGGTTTTCTTCTTGGCGATCCAATAAATACTTGTTAATGTCTGCATAGAATATGTGTTCCGTGAAATAAGGCTTGGATAGGAAGCCAACGATCACAGACGCAACCACAACGCATGAGAAGAAAATGAGGGTGGGAGACTGGATTTTCTTGAGCCATTTCGTCATCGTATCACCTCCCTTTCCACTTTTTTCTATTACGCTGATTCAGGGAAAGGGTTGCGTAGGGTTTGTGCCATAAAAGAATGGGACTTACTGGTTTCTTTTTTTGGAGCTGCTGTTATTATGAATTTATACCCTGAATTTGAGCTTGAGAGGGTGCAGCAGTTGTTGCCTATTAGACAAGTCACAGGAGGAGATTGGGATGATTAGAGGATTAACGAAAGCGGGTTTGGGGAAGATCGAGTCTGATGAACAATTTATTACGAATGCGGCCAAATATGGCTTCCAGTCCGTAGATTTGAATCCGCTCTCATTAGTTCAACAATACGGCAAGGAGCAAGCCGCACACCTATTGGAAAGCAACAATATTATCATCGGTTCATCGGATTTCACCGTGGACTGGAGAAACTCAGAAGAGCAATTTCGTGAAGGACTCAAATCTCTGGTTGAAATGGCTGAAGCCTCTGCTTCGCTGAATTGTTTCAATTGCTGCACCTATGTTCTTCCCTCGACTGATCTGCCTGCTGCTTCATTCATGGCGGCGGCTACCAGACGATTGAGACTCTGCGCAGATATCCTGGGCGCTTATGGCATACGGCTCGGCTTGGAGTTTGTAGGCTGCCATCATTTGCGGACCCAGTGGAAGAATCCGTTTATTTGGAGTGTAGAGGATACGCTGGACTGGATCGAGACCATTCATGCTCCCAATGTAGGCTTGCTGGTGGATTCCTATCATTGGCATACACTTGGTTTGCGTATGGAAGAGGTGCTGCAATTGAAAAAGGAACAGATTGTTCACGTTCATATCAATGATGCCTCTGATCTGCCGATTGAAGATTTACTTGATAATGAGCGCCTGTATCCAGGCGAGGGAGTCATTGATCTGACGGGTTTCCTGAAAAATCTGGAGGCTGTTGGTTACACGGGCGTTGTAGCCCAGGAAGTTCTGGCGCCTGCATCAACACTCGATTCAAGCGAGCTGTTTGCCAAGTCGAAAGCAGGCTTTGATCAGGTGTTTGCAACGCTATAAACAGATTTGAATAATGAAGAGTAGGAAGTATTGCAAGAAACTGGCGGATTCACAAGTATTGCATCAATGGATTCGTCAGTCCATTTTTATTTTAGCACTCAGTCCATGATGAAATTAGTAACTAGAGCAATTAATATGAATATTCACAATAGAAGGAGTACATAAAATGAAGTTTTTGTTTGAATTGATGTTATCTATGCTAATGCTCACCAATGGTTCGAGTGGCGAACCTCTTACCAGAGAGGATGTTCAAGGCTATCTCAAAACTCATCATCTGCAATACGCTGATACAAAAATAGTGAGTGACCACTCTGCACTGTTAATTGATGTAAAAGGAGAGCATGCCAAAGCATCTATCCTCACCAAAACAGCGGATAATAAGCTTGTAATGCAACCAAACGAGTATGTATGGGATGAAGACGAAGAGGGCATATCCGTAGAAACGGTAGATCGATATGTATGTATTGTGATCCACGATAAAGCGCTCAGTCATGATATGGATTTCGTTAACATGGTCTATGTAGATGATAATGGGGATGAGCGAAAGGATCGTTACTATTTTAAGGGGAAGCAAGCCATTATTATTCCAATGCCACGGCAAGAGCACGTCGTGATTGCCATTTACGGAAACGATGGATTCATCCACGACATGATTAAACACGTCCCTGAGATCGTGTTACAGCAAAATAAACTATAGTGAATTCCAAAAATCGGATAGTGAATTAACAAGGGAGCGAAAAGATAAGGGGCTGATCAAGGCCCCCTCTCCTCCAGCACTGAGCCAATATTAATCAAGCAAGCCGCGTTCCTTCATCAATTGATGCGTCACCACCCACAATTTGTGTTGCATTCCGATATCTCCGCCTGGAGCCATAGGCGTAATAGCCGCTCCGCTGCCCACATTGAAATAACCTCCCGAAACCTCCCCAAACTTGGGTTCTACAACCAAACGAGTCATGATGTCCGCCCCCCGGCGCGGGTCGCCGATGTGCAGAAACGTTAAGATGCGCTCAAGTACATTCGCGAACCACAGCTCCCGTCCAAGACCAGTGACATTGAAACCTGGATTCAAGGCATTCACACAAACTCCGGTCCCAACCCATTGTCTGGCTAGTTCGCCAGTAAACATAATATTCAGCAGTTTGGTTTTGCCATAGATCGGAGAGGAACCACGTGCAGTAAAGGGAGTGGTATTCATCAAGTCATCCGGCAGCACCAGTTGACCGTGATTCCGAGAGGCTTCGGATGCAACGTTCACAACGCGGGCATGACCCGACTGAATCAGGGAATTGCGCAACGTATGCGTTAGCAGCCAAGGCGCCAAATAGTTCACGGCTATCATCTCGGCAAACCCTTCAGAAGTCACTCTCTGCTCAAACGCATGGAGTCCGGCATTATTCAAAAGTACATCGATACGTGGATACGCAGCTGCCATTTCAAGCCCAATACGTTTTACATCACTTAGCAAGGATAAGTCTCCGAAGAAAAAGTGGATATTGGCAGAGGGCACGATTGTCCTGATTCTGTTTCTGGTAGCCTCGGCGCGCTCTTCGCTTCGGGCTGTGAGTACAAGTGACGCTCCACGCTTGGCAAGTTCGATGGCAGCAAGCTGCCCTAATCCGCTCGTTGCTCCGGTGATTACGATAATAGGCTGTGTTGTTTTCATAGTGAAGTCTCCCTTTGACACGAACAGAGTCGGTAGATATAATTGACATAAATCAACTATATATATTAATTGAATATTAATTGATATTTGTCAACTATATATTCTGAAGGCCTGCTTTAATGAATGAAGGAGAGGGGAACAACAAAAATGAGTAAACATGCAGCCAAAACAAAAGATAGAGAAACCCTGGAACTGGCGCTTGGTGAGCAGATCCATGCCTTGATTAGTGCTTCGCGTGCACTCAATGTTCGGTCTGCCGAGCGTTTTGATGCGACGCTGCAGCCTGCTGCTTTTCACCTCGTACGGTGGTTATATTCTTATGGTCCAACAAGTGCCGCAGCTTTGGCAGAAGCGACTGCTATGGATCGCAGCTCGGTAAGTCGTCTGATTAAGCAGCTTGAAAAATCGGGGTATGTGAGCAAGGAGCAGGACCCTGATGATCGGCGCGGCATTCTCTTGTCACTGACAGAGCTTGGCGAGCAGTCGACGGTGAATGCGCTGAAGGAGAAGGAGTTGGCCTTTTATGAGCGTATATCCAGATGGGATGATGAAGAGCTGGGACGTTTCACCACCATGCTTCGGCAGTTTAACGGGTTGGAGAGGTAGTGTGGGGTATGTAGTGAAATTGTGTTGATATAAACATAGCCATGGTAAAAAAATCAAAAGGTGATATCCACATTTCCACTGGACATCACCTTTTGATCTACCGAGGATAAAACAGAGTTTTACTTGTCGGCAAGGTATCCTAAACCATGTTTGAATAAAGGACTCGTATCTACAGGAAGCATGAACGTGACATCAGGTAAACTGCCGTCTGTTTTTCTCGCTGCCGATAATTGAGTCGTATCCAGACTTACAAAATCCTCTGGGGTGAGCTGAAGACCACCATCAATGGTCCAAGAATTATTGGACACATTTTCGATAGGGTGATTATCGTTTTTAATGGTTGTCCCCATGAAGGCTATGTTATTATGTAACACTTCCCTGTAACCAGGAATGTTGGTGATATCCGTCGGACTAACGCGCTCCAGCATATCATAATTGGCCCGGCTGTTACTGTATGACGTGTTATTGGTCCAGTTAGCGGATTGTCCTGGTTGATGATTCGCATAAAAACCATTTGCTCCGTTATTCACTGCAAGTGAATATCTGACGGTATGTACAGGTAATGGATCTGGAATGTCGGTTGTCCGATAGGCGTATCCTCCGACTTTGAATCCGTTCTGGTCGCCTACGCCATTCTGGTTGCCCCTGTTGTTAAACGACCAACAATGATCGTACATCACAGGTCCCTTTGAACTGATGCTGTCGAATCCATCATCACTGTTATTCCATGCACGAGAATTAATGAACGAAACCGCTCCACCATGAGCTCCGAATCCATCTGTATTCCCGGCAGATACATCCGTTGGGCCAATATTGTCATAAGCATCAGAGTTAAGAACGGTTCCTGTTCCATTCCCCGTATAGTAAAAACCAATTGCTTCATTTCCGTAAGCGGCCATATTCACGAAGTCGGCTTGCCCTCTGATTCGGAATGCCTCCGATTGAGGCTGCTCACCTACTTTAACACCAGTGACATCGAATCCCTGGAAAGTGACTCCTGTTGTACGGTCTTCAACAAAGAATGCAGCCACACGTAAATTGGTTGGTACATGACTGAAGTCAAAAACAGGTCTTTCACCAGGGTATGCTTCATAGGTAATTCCATTTTTGTTGAAGGCATGAACGTAATTATAATTACTATCCGTTTTGGCGATTTCAAAATCATCGTAAACTCCGCCGCGGATATAGACCGTATCGCCGGACGAAGCCATGGACTGGGCTTGCATCAAGCTCTTCAATGGCTCATGTATCGTTCCCGCATTGGTGTCACTGCCGTTCGGAGAGACGTAATAACTCGTCGCACTTGTAGCAATGGCTCCTTCTTTCCCTGAATCCAATGTATCTCCAGTTGCCATAACAGAACTTGTCATAAACAAGGCTGTAAGCATGGAATAAATGATGAATAAACTCCCGAGTTTTCTCACAATGCTTTTCTCCTTTTGGGTCAATAAATGGTTTGGTGACGTCTTAGCAACCATGGCGCATGATTTTTATCGGTCTCCCGTATAGGGATTTTTATAAAGCGATCATGAAATAATTCTTTTGCAGTACGTTTTAGGTATAAAGTAATGGCGATATAAAAAAGATTGTGATAGGGAAAGTCAGCCTCTATTGGAATTAATTTTGCCTCTTCATATGTAGTAGATTTGCCATTGAAATTAACATCCCATTAACAATCTTTTTACGTAACCGGAGATGTAAAATTCAAGTCAAAAGGGAGCATTAACCGAGTATCCTTGGGATGTAGAGCTCATGAGTATTTCTGAAATGGGTCGTATATATTACAGTGTTTGGAATCCTGTTCACAGGACGATTTTTACATAATTCTTCAGCTTGATCCCATCTATCATGGAATACTCACAAAGCTCTTCCTATCATCCACAAGAGTGGTGAAAGTTTCCTGAATGGTGAACAAATTTTGAACGTTGCGAGAGGCAGGATTGGCCTCATTTTATCAAGTCTGACTCATAAAATGAGAGATTTAGAGAGCATACATTATATGCATACAGCAAAATAAAGCTTTAATAGAACGTAAACGAATGCAGCTCTATGTAAAATTTTTAATAGGTGCTCTCAACGCGTTGACCCTGCCCTCAAAGTCTCATATATTTACTCCCGGCACAACAACACAGAACGGGTGGAGGGATCAGGTTGTTCAACAAAAAAGGAAAGAAAATGCTTGCGATGCTTACGCTGATACCCCTGGCTACAGGGATGGTCATGGGAGCTTTTCCTGCGGCGATTACCCATGCAGCTGCGGGAGATAATACGCCAGTCAACAGCACGGCTGCAGGCTCTTGGCAAACGGGGGATTTGCACGTACATACCTTTGAATCGGATGATGCACAGAATTCGCTGGAGAAAGTACTGGACGCGGGTTTGACACAATATGGGCTGGACTGGATCGCGCTGACGGATCATTTGCGGTTATCCAAGCGGGATCACAACGGAGTAGACATTCCAGGTGGCTCCATTCCGATGTCCGTGGGGATGAATGAATATCAGGTACCACAGATCAAGGCACTACAGGAGCAAGGCAAATATGCAGGCAAAACGATCTTCTCCGGCTTCGAATGGGACATGCCGACGCATGAACACGTTGGGGTGGGGATTCTCACAGATGAGCCGAATTCGACCGAAGCTCTGGAAGCTGCAAAAGAATTCGAATATCGGTTTACGAACCGTGATCCAAAACTGTTCGATCCAGCAGACGTAGCGGCCTGGGATCAGGAAGGTGGACGTGCCTATACGACACATCAGGATGCACTTACTGCCATTGAATGGCTAAAAACCAACTATCCAACAACGAGCTATGCGATGATCAACCATCCTTCGCGTGGCAAAAATAAATATACGATTGCGGACTTCCGCGATTTCAACGATCTGGCACCACAGGTGGTATTCGGTATCGAAGGTATGCTGGGTAACCAGATGGAACCGGATCGTGGCGGTTATAACACAACCTACAACGTGTCTAATCCGACGGCAGACGATGGGTACAAATACCGTACTTATGGTGGTGTAGACTACATGGTGGCCAAGGTAGGCGGACTGTGGGACGCACTGCTTGGAGAAGGTCGCCACTTCTGGAACTATGGTAACTCGGATTACCATTTCAAGACGATTGGCACGAATTCCAGTGGTTACTTCCCTGGGGAATATGCCAAGACTTACGCGTGGATTGAGGGCAGCGGGATGCAGGCTGTGCTGGAAGGACTTCGTTCAGGAAAATCCTTTTCCGTATTCGGTGATCTGATTAACGCCCTGGATTTCACCGCTTCCGGAGCAGGTGCTCAGGCTGAAATGGGTGAGGATCTGAACGTGACTCAGGGTGATGAGGTGGAGCTGAAGATCCGCTTCAAGAGCCCAACCACGAGCAACAACTATGAAACACCAATCAACAGCGGTATATCCGCTGGACAGGTACCTGTGGTGGATCACGTTGACCTGATCGCCGGGGATGTGACAGGCAAGGCCGAGAAGGGCACAGCCGCATATAACAAGGATACCAACGATTCCACCCGCGTGCTGGCTACCTTCACATCAAATGACTGGACGACAGATGATGAAGGCTACAATGTCATCACATACAAAATTAAAGCGACAGATCAAGATCAGTATTTCCGCTTGCGCGGAACGAATCTGGAGATGAACGTTCCGGGCGAGACGGTGAATGGCGAACCACAGCTGGATCCGAAGAACACGACTGCGGATGCAGTAACGCGTTTCAACGAAATCAATGACAGCAATTATCGGGATCTGTGGTTCTACTCCAATCCGATCTTCGTGAACGCGGCACCTTATAGTGATGTGCAGGCGGTAAATGACACGCTCCAAGCGATTGATCTGGGAGACCTGAACGCAGTTACTTCCGACCTCACTCTTCCTGTTGAAGGGAAGCATGGAACGACGATCAGCTGGTCCAGTTCCAATCCGGCATTGATCGATAATCAAGGCAAGCTGCTGACACAACCGAATAACAATGAACGATTAGAACTGACGGCAACTGTACAACGCGGCAGCGAAACTCAAACTAAGATTTTCACTGTCATCGTAGAGGGCACCAATAATCAGGTTCTGATACTGAAAAGCAATATGACCACCATGGACGGACAGTCGTACCATACGGATACATGGACGAATCAGTCTGTAAACGTAAGTGTAACGAGCGCGGTATATGCACCGGCCACTTCGGCGACCATTGAGCTGTCCCGTGATGGAGGTCAAACATATGACCCTTATACCGAGAATACGCCTCTGGAGATTGCTGAGCCTGGAGAACACAGCCTGTTGTTCCGAGCTACAGACGATCTGAACAGTGAGTATACTTTACCCGTGGTTATCAAAATCGACCGTGAAATTCCGGTCATTACGCTGCAAGGCAGCAGCCAGATGACACTGAATGTGGGCGAGAGCTACAACGAGCCTGGAGCATTGGCATCCGACAATGTGGGCATCAGCGGTTCCGTGCAGATGGATGGCACCGTGAACACGCAAGCAGCCGGAATCTATACGATTCGTTATAACGTAAAAGATATTGCGGGCAATGCAGCAGAAGAAGTCACACGTACCATTACGGTACAAGCCAGTTCGAACAATGGCGGTGGATCAGGTGGCGGTAATGGAGGTAGTTCCGGTGGCAATTCCGGAGGAAGTACGCCAAGTGTACCGACAACGCCTACCGTTCCTACAACACCGACCACTCCGGACACTGGATCGGATTCATCCACTGAAGTGAAGGTAGAGGTGGAAGCGAATCAGCCTGTCCAAACGGGGATTAAAAACGTGGTAGAATTCAACGCTCCGGCTGGAGCTATTGGAGAAAAAGATACTTTACAGCTGTCCGTGATCGCACAGGACAAACTGCAGAATACAGCTTCGCTGAACGTGCTGGGTCAGGCGGTACAGATTAGCCGCTCAGGTGGACGGACGTTAAACCATTCGGCTGAGTTGAGTCTGAATTATGATCCGGCAGGTTTGATAAGTGGAACGAAGCCAGCAATCTATTATTATAACGAAGCTCGTCAGAGCTGGGTATTTGTCGGCGGGGAAACGAATGCTGCTGGAATCATTACGGCGAATGTGAATCACCTGGGTACCTTTGTTGTCTCCAGTTACACACCTGCGGATCTGACGGATCTGAATGGACACTGGGCATCTGATTATGCGGATCGTCTGATGGGCATGAACGTCATCCAAGGGTATGCAGATGGAACATTCCAACCGTCCAAGGAGATCACAAGAGCTGAGTTTGTGACATTGCTTAGCAAAGCATTGGCTCTTCAAACGGTAGCGTCCACGACTTCATTTGCTGATGAAGAAGCTCTACCTGCATGGGCGAAGTCCGAGATTGCAGCTGCCGTGCAAGCCGGTATAGTGACAGGCAATGGTGATAATACATTCAAGCCGGATCGCACCATTACTCGTGCGGAGATGGCTGTGATGATGGCAAAAGCACTGAAGTTGAGCGATGTGCAGGCAGGAACGAACGGTGAGAATGCCAAACCAAGCTTCACCGATGCAGCACAAACGCCAGCTTGGGCACAGGAAGCCATGGATGCAGCTGTACAAGCTAATATTATTAATGGTTATACGGATCATACGGTTCGCGCGGAGAATATGACGACCCGTGCGGAAGCGACAGCCATGATTTACAAATTGCTGCTCGCGATGTACGTGTAAAAATAAAATTAACTGTAAAGAACGCTTATTAAAATGAGGATACCACTTTCGTGGTACTCCTCATTTTTTCTGTATCTTTAAGAGCAAAATCACAATATAAACAAGCAAAGTAAGTACAAGGGCCGAGCCCAAATAAAGGCCAACAGTACCAATGGCGATGATGACGTAAGTCACAATTAAACAAGCCACATACAACGATAAGATCTTTAGCAGTTTTATTATGAACTCCTCCTAGATAGCAGTTAAAGACTTACCCAACAGGATAAGCCTCTTAAGTTCTGCTGTCTATCAAATAATACATACCAATCTATAACACCAATATGGGAATAAATAAGGCCGGCAGCAGATTTAATACTTTGATATCCGTAATCTTCAGGACGTTCAATCCGGTACAGAGCGCCAGAATGCCGCCAATCAGCGTGATTTCGTTAATGATGTTGGCCGTCAT
This sequence comes from Paenibacillus sp. FSL K6-2862, assembly GCF_038005125.1. Classification (NCBI taxonomy): domain Bacteria; kingdom Bacillati; phylum Bacillota; class Bacilli; order Caryophanales; family Paenibacillaceae; genus Paenibacillus; species Paenibacillus sp. FSL K6-2862. The sequence continues at coordinate 5,079,002 of NZ_JBBOSN010000001.1, read as the reverse complement.
GTATATGGAGATAAAATCAGCCGAGAAGAAGACCAGAGCTTCAATGACAAATAAGATAATCGCCGAAAGCATGATGCCAAAGCCGAAGTAAGAAGCCAGAATTAAGGCCGTAATGCCCGAGAAAATGGTGTTGATCTGCAAAAAGGTGTTATCTCCCTGCAGTGCACTTTGCAGCGGTCCGAGAATCGGTATCGACCCTAAGCATAGTAAAGAGATGGCAACCGTCAATCCTTCATTCAGTCCATTGGATGAGAAGCGGGTCATGATTCTGGACAAGATCTGATCGAAATTAATCAGTTGACCGATAATGCCGCCTACCGTAAGAAAAATAACAAACATGACCTGATATTGGCTGGTGGTGATGCTGTTGATGGTTGTGCTAATGCCAATGATGATTGCACTGATCCCGATGACTTGATACAGGATGGCTTTATATCCGTCATTTACAAACTTTTTGGTTATCGCTCCCAGCGTACTTCCGAATACAATGGAAAAGCAATTAACTAATATTCCTAACATGATTACACTCCTGAATTCACCAAACCGAGTTTAGAACATCGTCTACTTGCTGTATTCTCGTCACAGATGGTGTTTGAATTAGATTTCCTTTGACCATGACCATCCGTACATCGGATAGTGCTTCAATGTTTTCCAGCGGACTCTGGTCCAGCACGATCAGATCTGCCTGTTTTCCGATATCGACGGTACCTGTAATCTCTTCAATACCCAGGATCTTCGCGTTGGTTCGGGTCACCATATCGATCAGCTGCTTGTTGCTTAAATTAGCCTGTTTGATGTAATAGTCCATTTCTCTCCACATGTCATAGTGAGTCACGTACGACATGGCGGCATCGGTGCCAAGACCGATGGTAATGCCGTTTTCGATGGCCTGCTGGGCACCTTTTAACATGGATGTATACACGAGTCTGGCGTTTTCTTTCACGGTTGCGCTCACGTTCGTTACGCAGGTATCGAGCAGAGCAGATGGATAAGCAGCTAGAAAGGTAGGAATAAGCGCAGTATAGCCATTCAGGGCACTTGGATTGTTTTTGAACAGGCTGATAATCTCATCATCCATCTCGGAGCCGTGCTCAATGGTATCGACGCCGCCTTTTAACGCGACTCTGACACCTTCCGTGCTTTCCACGTGAGCCGCCACCCGCAATCCGATTTTGTGGGCTTCATCGCAGATCGCGGCAACTTCCTCCACCGTCATCTGCAAACGGCCTGCTTCGCCGACCATCTTGGCATCCGTAACGCCGCCCGTCACGCAAATTTTGATGAGATCGACACCGTTCTTCACATTGATGCGTACATTCCTGCGAGCTTCCCAAGGGGAGTCGCCGACCAGAGCCAGGAAAGGAGCACCATGTCCTCCCGTCACACTTAGGAAAAATCCAGAGACAAGCAAATTGGGGCCAACGAACTCACCGTTGTTAATCTCATCCCGCAATTTTACATCGGTATAGAAGAATTCACCGACACTACGCATCGTGGTTACACCCGCGTGGAGTGCGGTCAGCGCATTACGTTTCATTCGCTTTTTCAGAACGTTTTTGCCGAATTTCGTGTTCAGGATTCGATCATATGCGAATTGCAGCATGCCTTCGCTGACAGACAGGCTGAAGGGCTTACCATCCGCAAAGAGATGGACGTGAGCGTTGATCAAGCCAGGCATCACATATTTTCCCGATAGGTCGATAACCTCATAGTGGCTCGGAATGGCCAGTTCAATTGATTTTCCAATCTCCTGAATCAGCCCATGTTCATTGACCAGGACGGTCATGTTTTTCTCCAGATTGTGATTAAGGTCTCCATGAATCAGATGGCAGTTCTTTAGTGCATAAGCTGTTTTCGTCATTGGGTGTTCCTCCTTGAAATGAGCATCGAATTTAAAATTGAATTACTAATTCATTTTTGAATTAAAAAAATAAGAGGGGTTGGATTAGGCATTTTTTGGCGTGCGGACCAAGTGCGTTTTTTGACCTGATCTGCACGCTGTGCCAGCTAGGCATATAGCTTATTCACTCAAACTCTTCATGCCGTATAACCGGTATACATATAACGCTTCAAAAATCTGCTTGCGGCTGTCCTCGCTCATGTCCCGTTTCAACAAATCCAGGTTCATGTCGATCACATTGTGTGCAAGGATATCGAGCATGATCAGGTTTTCTTCCATTCCGATCTCATAATGCTTGTACTGCTTTTTGAGATAGGCCTTCTTGGTTTCGATCATGGTCTCAACGAGCTCGTTCTTGGCGTTGATGTAGATCGTTCCTTTGTTCTTTTCGAAAATGATGATGATCTGGTTCCGGTATTTGCGTAATACGTCGACCTGTTCCTGTAGCAGCGCCGATTTCCTTTCATTGTCCGTTTCCGCCTCAAACAAGTTTTGGTTATCAAAGTGAATGGTATCAACCAGCACTTTTTTCAGATAATCCACCAGATCGGGCGGCACGACCGCGTAGAACAGATCCTTTTTGTTTTTGAAATACGTATAGATATTGCCTACCGAAATATTGATTTCATTCGCAATGTCGCTCATCTTGGCCTCCACAAAGCCTTTCTCGTAGAACACCTTGAGCGCTGCGTATTCAATTTCTTTCCTGACTTCGTCTTTTTTGGCTTGCACCATTGAGAACGACTCCTTAATAATGAATGAGTGATTCGTTATTAGGCTATTCCTATTTTGAGGGTTTGTCAATGGGGACGAAAAAATCATGAAGTATACGGTTCGGTGATCGGGTTGGAAAGTCACATGCGCCAAGGAATCTGTGGAATTTTATATCGAAAAAAGTCGTTTCCATCTTTTTTAACATAAATCCATGGTGGAGGTACGGGAGTACCAATTGCTTTGTACAGGGCGTTGCCCTCGTCACTGGATGCATATTGTTCAAGACTATGCGTATCTTCAAAACTCACTGTTCCTTGGTAAGATAATCTCTTGCCTTGTATTTCTATAACAGGTGCATCTGAAATCATTCTACTTACTGTATTAATCAATCCGATTCTCCCCGAAGACCAAATAAATAATTCACTTAGTAATAATAGGCCCACCAAAATAATCATGAGCATAAAGCGTCCCTTTTTCCTCAAAGTCCGTATCTCCTTTGACAATATACTATGGTGTATCAACCCTCTCTTTTATAACATTAACATTGTTCCTACTTTCAATTAAGCATTGACTTTCCCGGTGTGTCCCCCTAAACTTCAATTATTAAAATACTTTTAAAAACATTCCTTCGAATGATAATCAATTGAAAGGAGGGTTGAATTCTACATGCAGCCTACATCACACAACACCCAGCAGGTGAAGCGAATTAATGTGGAACTGGTGAAGAACACACTTAGATCAACGGGCGTGGGAACGAAGTCTTCCGTTGCGAACCTGACAAAACTCAGTGTGGCGACCTGCGGCACGATTCTGAACGAGCTGCTCCAGACGGGAGAGATTATCGATCTGGGCCCGGACGAATCAAGCGGGGGGAGACCTGCGAGCAGATATCAATTCAATGCTGACTATGCCAGCGTGCTATGCGTGTTTATTCGAACAGAAGGCGGTGTTCACTCGATCACGCATCTTCAGGCTAATCTGAACGGTGAGATAAAGGATGAGCAGACGCTTATTTTGGATGAGATTACCGTGGCTACGGTTGAGGATCTGATTGCAGCCTTGATTGAAAAGTATAACAATGTGCAGGCGGTCGGGATTGGTATACCGGGGGTGGCACACAACGGAATGATTGGTATTTGCGATGTGCCAGGCCTGGCAGGTCAGCCGCTGGGGCCGAAGCTCAAGGAGCGATTCGATGACGTGGAAGTTATCATTGACAATGACATGAATCTGACGGTGTACGGACTGTACAACGAGCAGCATTTTGAGGAAGAGAAGAACTTTGCGGTGGTCACTTTTCCGAAAAATCATTATCCCGGGGCAGGTTTCATCATTGACGGTCACCCGTTGAAAGGGAACACGCATTTTAGCGGCGAGGTATCCTACCTGCCTTTTGGGGTGACATCCGAAGAACAGCTTCAGCTGCTGCAAACTCCGGAGGGACTGCATCAGCTTGTGGTCAAAACGCTGGTATCCATCATTGTCATTATTAACCCGGCAGCGATCGTCATTACAGGAGATACGATGGACTCTGGCATGAAGCACGATCTGATCCAGAGTTGCCTGCAAACCATACCACAGGAACACATGCCACAAGTCATGATTCAAAATGACACACGGCGTGAATATGTTACCGGCCTGGTTGCTGTCACGTTGGAGAGCTTAACCTACCGCATCCAGTTAATCGAGAAAAAATGGTAGATCATATGTGACGAATCGTTATTTGTCTTATACAACAGGAGGTACTCATTTTGGAGCAGCAAGCGAGTAAGAAGAAGTTTAATAAGATGTATGCCATGCAGCTGGCGACAATCTTTATTGGTTTTATCGTGTTTGGCATATCGGAAAATATTAAAGGACCTGCGATTCCGCGCATTCAATTCGACTTCAATCTGGACGAGAAGCAGCTCGGAACGTTGTTATCCCTGAACGCTCTGGGGTATCTGATCGCATGTTCGTTCACGGCTATCCTTGTCCGCAAATGGGGCATCAAGGCGGTTAGCATTATCTCCTTTGCCTCCATGATTCTCTCGGGTGTGTTCATTTATTTATCCCATACATATCCGCTCTTTGCTTCATCGTATTTCTTCATGTACATCGGTAACGGCATGCTGGAGATTGCGCTCGCGATTCTGGGTGCTCGGATTTTTGTGAAAAATACAGGGACAATGATGAACCTGTCCCATTTCTTCTATGGTCTCAGTTCAACCGTAGCTCCGCTGCTGGCAACGGGCGTCATGTCACTGACGGTGTTTGGGCATGAACTGGACTGGCGCGGCATGTATCTGGCGATGTTATCCCTCTGCCTACTGCCTATTATTGCGGCAATGCTTAGTACGTTTCCGGGAGATGATCTTCCGCATGAAGACCGGGTTTCCCTTAAAATGCTGACACGTGATCCAGCCATCTGGATGATGGTGCTGATTCTTTCTTTTGGCGTGGTATCTGAACTGGCCGTAGGCGGCTGGCTTGTAAACTTCCTGGAAAAGGCGTATACATGGGACACCGTGAAAGCTTCGGGGATGCTGTCTGCATTTTTCCTCAGCTTCTCGCTCGGGCGTCTGCTGCTCGGTCCGCTTACGGATCGGATTGGTTTTGTACTTTCATTGATTGTTTTCTCGGCTTTCTCCGCTATCTGCACGTTCGCGGCCATCGCGGGCGGTGAGGGGCTGGCGTTCCTGTTTGCCGTGTCCGGTGCTGGTATTGCGATGATCTATCCAACCGTGATGGCATTTATTGCGAAAAGGTATCCAAACGGAAGCGATACCGCCATTACGTTTGCGGTTACGCTGATGGGGGTCGGCAGCGTCATTGGTAACTATGCGATTGGCTGGGTTATTGAAGGCGTGAAGAACGCTTATGGTGCAACCACACCGCTAGGGCTGCTTCGCGGTCTGCAGGCGGGTTATGGGTTCATCGGTTTATGCGCTGTGATCTGTGCGGCGTCGGGCGTGGTGTTGTTTGTGTATCTGAAACGGAAGCAGGAACTGATTTAGTAATCATTCTATTTTATTTAATTATGTGAGATGGCATTGGAATCCTCGTTGGAGTTAAACGGGGGTTCTTTTATTTATTCTGATAGATTTTTAATCCTCTGAAAATGTTTCCCATTTATAGTATGATCATACTATCGATAGTTTCTGCAAACACGTACTCTATCATCTCTGTGGCTATCGGATATATTCGGGTCATCATGACGAGTACGAAGACCACCCTATACATAAAGCAAAGGGGATAGAGACATGGCAGTCACCTCAAATCTAGAACAGATCCGCATTATTGAATACGATCACTCCTACGCTTCTGCACTCGCAGACATGTGGAACCGCAGCAATGAAAGCTGGGGAGGCGGTACGAACCAGAGAACGGAGGATACCGTGCGCCGGGAGATGGAGAGTTCGTCCAATCTGCATGTGTTTCTCGCGGTTCATGAGCATGAAGTGGTTGGCTTTTGCAGCTTTGCCCACTACCGTTTCGATGAAGGCGCGCTGTATGTACCGTTATTGAACGTTCGCCCCGATTATCATGGCCATAAGGTCGGCCGCAATCTGATCCTGAACGCCGTGCGCAAAACCGTGGAAGCGGGGTGGCCCCGCCTCGATCTGTTCACGTGGGCAGGCAACACCAAGGCCGTTCCGATGTACAAGAAGTGCGGTTTTTTCTGGGAGAAAAAAGAGGACAATGTGCACCTGATGAACTTCATCCCAACCGTCTTGCAGACCGAAGCGCTCGCTCCATACTTCGAGGTGTTGGATTGGTATACCGATAGTACGCGTGAACTCGTCATTGAGCCGGATGGCCGGCGTGAGCGTGGCTTTGATTTCTTTGATTACACTTGGAAAAAGGGAGACATCTCTCTGCGCGCCGAGTTCGAGAAGTCCGGTCGCGGCTTGACCGCGCTCGAAACGCCAGATTACGAAATCTCCACAGAGATGGACGACCATGACCTGGTGTTTGGCTCCATATACAAGGTTCGCTACCGAATCAAGAACTGCTCAGCATCTGAGCTGACGTTTGAAATTAAGGGGCAGGACAACAAAAATATTCGCTTTGCTCTGGACTTCACAAGAGGAGTGGCTCCGGGAGAGGTGATCGTTGTGGAAGGCGAGTTCCATCTGGATCCGGTCACAGAGGAACAGAACCTGATGAAGACCCACCCTGTTGTCGCCAGCACATGGCTGATTGGCGGCAGGAAAGCGGAGTTTCGTATAGGCGTTGCACCGAAGTTCCCAGCCAAGCTGAACATGGTACTGCCCGTGAAGGAACTGTACACAGGCGTCCCGGCAGAGCTGGTTCTGAACGTGGAGAACAATTATGATGTCGAGGCCGAGTTTGCTTTTGACCTACCAGAGGATGAATTCCTGGAATGGACAGAACCTTCGGTACGCCTCACCGTGCCTGCGAAGGGTAAAGCCTCGATACCAGTATCCTTTATCCTGCGCTCGTATGGACTCTATTCGAGGAAGGTGGAAGTGACAGCTGTTCCGGCAGGTCACCAGCCAGTCGTTTTCACAAGCAAACTTTCCGTTCTGATGAAGGGAACCCAAGGGCGTTATGGCGGAGAGCACGGGGATCAATGGGTAGCTGTGAATGGCGCATTCTCCCTTCATATGAGCAGACAGGATAATACGATGTGGATCGAATATCCGGGCTCTCACCACACATTCTGGTGGACCTATCCGAAGCTGGGTAAGCCGTTTGCGGAGGAGTTTTCCAAGAAACAAGCCAGAGAAGTGAATATCTATTCCGAAGGGGACAGTCAGGTTTTTGAAGCTCTCTATGATTCGGAGGACTTTCCTGGGTTGCAGATCAAGTCTGTGGTCCATTTGTTTGCCAGCGGCATTGCGGAATTTAACCACGAAATAACCAATACGCGCAGTACAGAGCTGGAAGAGAATATGAGTTTAATGACCAACTTCGGGTTCTTCGGGAATCGGCTAATTTTGCCGTATCAAGGTCGGTATGTGGACATGGGTGATACGTACTCTAGTGATCCGGGCCATTGGGATAGTTCACAAATCACGGAGAACTGGCTTTTCTGCAAGGAAGCGTACGGGGCGTGTGGTATCTATTGGGATCCTTCACTGAAGCTGCTTCGTCCGGAATATACACTGGGGCTGGAGCATGACCTTGGCCGGATGCCGGCAGGGGCTGTTGTACAGACCAAGAAGACTGTATTTGCGTTGAACACTTTCGTTAAGTGGCAGGATTTCCGTTCTTTTGCACGTAAAGAGCGCGATTTGATTGTACCTGTGCTGGATGACCATCTCGAGCTGGCTCTGTGCGGTGGCAATCCATTTGAGGGAGGGAAGCTGCAGGCCGAATGGATGGAGCGAAAAATGATACCACTAGCCGGAAAACTGGAGCTGTATGCGCAGAACGGTGGTGCATCGGAGTTTAAAGTTGCAGATATGGAATTAAATCGGGAGCAGGACCTTCGCTCTGTACAGTTCGAGTTCTCCCCTGAGGATACCGTGGCAAAGGAATACAGTGGAAATGGCTGGAAGATTCGGGCCGTATATCGCGGAGAGGATCGGATTCAGGAACGGACTGCTCTTTGGTTTCCGAAGACGCAATCCGCCGTTAACTGTGTGATTGAAGAAGGGCAGGCAGGTCCGGTGTACACGGTGAGCAATGGAGTTCTCTCGATCGCAGCAGCACCCGGGTTCGGAAGTGTCGTGCATTCCTTGACGTATCAGGGAGAGGAATGGCTGGACAGTTCGTATCCGGAAGCAGCACCACGTTCCTGGTGGAACCCCTGGTACGGCGGGCTTGGTGTGGGAATCCCCGGCATGAATGGTTTCAGCCGTCAGCAGGAGCACCGAAGTACAGCGTGGACGGAGCAGAAGGATGATCACGGAAACGTCTGGACAGGAATCTGCATGACGACCCGGATCGAGAAACAGGAAGCGAATCGGGGGATTACGGTACAACAGCGTTACCTCATGCTGCCTGGCGTACCTGTTCTTTGTTCGCTGCATTCGGTAACCAACGAAACCGGGTTGACGCTGGTGAATTACTCGCTTACAGAAGATCATTTCTTCAGGCCGTCACCCATCTTTGCCGAAGGCTGGCTGGAACATCCCGAGCAAGGACGGTTTTCCTTGGGGAAGGTTGACGCAGGTCTTCAATTGAAGGGAATCTTACGAATAGGTGCGGTTACTCGTAAAAACATGCTTCATGCAGTAGATGCCTATCCCAATCATAATCCGTCGGTGTATGTGAATAACCAGGTACTCAGCCACAATGTGCATCAACATCTGCCGGTATCCAATGGGAAGACTGCCTGGATGAAACCAACCTATCTGGTCTTAGGGCAGATTCCTCTGAATGCGGAAGATGTCCGCAGCCTGTTGAAGCTATCCTTTAGTAACACAACTGTTGAAAAGGAGAACACGCATGCCGATCATTGATATTCACATTCATCTGTCTGATATTGACAGCTTCCATCGAACGGCGATTGATTTGTCCCGAGTCGATTACTCTGCCGCAGGCCTCAAGGCTGAGTTTGACAAGAACGACGTTATTCTCGGTATTGGCATGGGAGTAACCGAGCAGACCAAAGGAGCCTTTCCGGACTCCAGTTCACCGAACCCGATGGGACTTGATTTGGAAGAAACGGTTCCGCCCTTTCTGATGGAATGCGTAGGCGTCAATCCGAACCGGCTTGGTGGTGAACACGCGCAGGAAGAACTGGACCGCATTGAAGCAAGGCTGCAGGCTCCCGAGGTAGCGGGAATCAAGCTGTACGCGGGGTACTATCATTACTATGTCCATGACAAGATTTATACTCCGATCTATGAGCTGGCAGCCAAGTACAATATTCCCGTCGTGATTCATACGGGGGACACCTACTCCATGAATGGATTGCTGAAGTATGCCCATCCGCTGACTGTGGATGAGCTAGCATATCAACAGCGCGGGGTGAACTTTATGATCTGTCATTTGGGTGATCCCTGGGTGATGGATGCCGCCGAAGTGGTGGCGAAGAATCCTAACGTATATGCCGATTTGTCCGGCCTTGTGGTGGGGGATCGTCCCCATTTTGAACGATTCATGAATGAACCGCTGTTCATGGACCATTTCCGCCGGGCGCTGGTGTATTCCGATCACTACGAGAAAATGCTCTTCGGAACCGACTGGCCGCTTGCACCGATCGACCTGTATGCCGAATTCATTCGTAGGCTTGTGCCGGAGCAGCATCATGACAAGGTGTTCTATGAGAATGCATTCCGTTTATTTCCTCGCATAGAGCAGCGAATTGCACAGCAGGGTTAAGGGTTAAGAAGAAAGGTTCAAGAAATATATTTATAAGCTGATAAATATTCGAATGCGTCGTTTGTATCACTATATCGTTCACTATGGAATGATCGACCACAGAAAAGCTCTTGCCACATATGTGGCAGGAGCTTTTTTTGAACGCAAGGAATTAACGTAATCAAGCGTTCTTGAGCTTATGGATAAAGCTGATGATCCATAATAAACCAAGCTGAGCCCCTTCCTTTTTGAAGAGAAAATGAGGGGCTCTTTCTATTAAAACAACCTACAGCCACACACAAAAAAAGAGCCTGACGATTAGGTCAGGCTCTTCTTGGCAACATACTTCGTTGCTGTAACATCTGAATCCTGTCGTTTCAAGAATTTTTTGCTTGGGCGATGCAGTAACACAACTAATAAAGCATAAAGTTGAATAAGTGCGGCGATTAGTCCCTCATTTAATACACCCATAAATAAAGCGATACTCAGGAACGTAACAGTGGATTTGAACTTTCGTTGGGTGATGGAAAAGACAGCAAGCAAACTGGGAATCACCCAAAACATTATTCTGGCGGTTAGTTCGGCAGAGACGTCACTAAGATCGCTTCCTGTAATCGGAGGATCAAGATAGGCTTCTGGATTTCGACTGAAAATAGAAACAAATACGATAAAGGTGATTATGTAGAAAATGATTTTGAAGCTCAACAAGATACGAACTCCATTCAGCAATGCGGGTAACTTCGGTTTTAACATTCTATTCACAGACTCCATTCCACAACTAATCTATACTTGCAAATCCCGCTTGGAATACTGCCGCACATGAGCCTCCTGCTTGAGATACATCTTGCTCGGTTTGTGGAGCAGGAGTACAAGCAGCATGAACAAATGCAGAACCACTAGAAAATTCTGAAGCAGTCCGGCAGTGAACAAAAAGGTAAGACTCATGAAGGTTAGGGTCAGTTTATATTTTCTTTTTGCAATGAATATCATGGTCAGAATCGGGGGTCCCAGGATCAGCAGAATACGAACCCCTGCACTCGTGAAGTAAGCAACCTGATCAGATAGCGGAAACGCGGCGTAATCAGTACTGTGTCGCAGCATATCGTAGATTACAAAGCCTGTGGCAATTCCCATATAGATATCTGCACCCCGAGCAGTGAGCGTATAACGTTTAACAATGTGGGCATTTTTGTATTCAATTTTAGTTCTCTCCCTAATAAATATGTAGTTCTTTGATTATACGTAAGTGATGTCATATTTTGTATTAAACCAAAGTCTATATTTGTTAATCGGTTGCTCTCTCCTTTGTCCTAGAAAGATCCTGGAGAAAGAGCGTCAGAGGTACTGCACGAATATGAAAACATCATTGCAAATGTTCATATCACTGAACAATTCACAGATACATACCGATATAAAGAAAATACATAAAGTATGGATTACATCATGATGAAAATGGAAGGTGAAATGCAGTGAAGTTATTCGGTAAGGTGAAGGAAAGCATGGCGAACATGTCCTTCAGGGTCAGATTGCCGCTGATGATCAGTGTGCTTGTGTGTATCGTATTGGCAGTTACGGCGGTCTTATGTTATAGGGTTGCAGAAAATATTACACTAGACAAAAGTAAAGATGAGATAAAAGCGACTTCCGATCGGATCGGCGCGGGATTGTTCACATCCCTTACCCTGGAGGAGCAGTCAACGTTTCTGATTACGACCCATCGTACATTTGAGGAATTGCTCCAGATACGAAATTCGGGAGAACAGAGCGATGATGCATTTTTCTCGGAAAACAGTGAACTGATTGACAAAGCGAATGGCATACTGTCTGACAGTCTCGCAGGAATGGAGGGCAACAGCAACATTATCTTGCTGGACAAGGAAGGCATTATTGTTGCAGCGAATGATCCGTCAGCACTCAAGGGTGAACGTGCAGATCGTGATTACTTTAAGCAGGCCATTCAAGGGCGGAATGTAATCAGTGACGGGATTATTTCCAAAACGTTAGGTACGTTGGGGAACGCTTTTGCCATGCCAATTTATAATGATGACAATCAAGTAGAAGGCGTGTTGGTATCTACTGCAACCACCTCGTTCTTCGTCGACCAGCTGCAGAATATCGAAATCAATGAAAATGGTAGTGTTATCATCCTGGATCGTGTAGGTACGGTGATGTTCCATTCGTCTGATGAGACATTGGCTGGCCAAAAGATGGAGTCCGGGGAATATCAGACATTGATTGATCTGCCTCCAAGCGAACAGCTGCAGCAAGGGGAAGTCAGCTCGGAAGAAAAAGTGATATTCTACTCCAAAATTCCACGCTCTGATTGGACGGTAATCGTGGAGGATTCGTACGAGGACGTGCGGAAGCCTCTCGTATCCATGGCGAACAAAATGTATATCGTGCTGTTCAGTGCCATTGCGGTTTCCATCGCAGCAGGAATTCTGATCTCGCTGATGTTAACTAAACCGATAACCAGACTGACCGGATTATTCAGACAACTCGCAAGCGGAGACCTGACCGTTCAGGCAGAAGGCAAATACAGCGGAGAGTTCAAAGACTTGGCGGACAGCTTCAACACCATGGCGAGTGCCAACAGGCAGCTTATCTCCAGCATGAACAGCTCCATTGGAACGTTGAACACCAGTACAACCGAGCTGGATCAATCCACGCAGCAGACTTCCGCATCCATTGCGGATACAACAACCACCGCAATGGAAATTTCACGTGCCATGGAATCACAGGCAAGTGATACGGAATCCATCGTGGATAAATTCATGAACGTAGGAAGCAAGATTGCCAGTGTGAGCGAGAAATCACAGGCGGTGAAACGCAAAGCTGATGAGATTACCAACGCATTTGAAAACAATCATGAAGTCGTCGATAAGCTCATTGCCGTGAACAATCAGAACGAGATTGAAGTTGGCAATATCTCTAAAATTACGGTGCAACTTGCGGAGAGTTCTACGGGGATTCATCAGATTACAGGCACCATTGCCGAGATTGCGAATCAGACGAAGCTGCTTGCACTCAATGCTTCCATTGAGGCAGCCAGAGCAGGAGATCAGGGACGCGGCTTCGCCGTTGTTGCCTCTGAAATCCGTAAACTGGCAGAGCAGACGACCGCACAGTCGGAAGACATCAAGCGGATTGTGATGCAGACAATTGAACATGTCGAGCAGAACAACCGCAGCGTACAAGCCATTGAGGCCATTGCAGAACAGCATAAGAGCAGTGTTGGTCAAACGAAGGAAACCTTTACGTTTGTCACGCAAAATATGCATGAAATCATGGAACAGGTACAGGCCATTGCTTCCGAGATCGAATCCATAGAGCGTGACAAGGATGATGTCCTTGGGGCCGCACAGAACTTGTCTGCTTCCGGTGAGGAAGTATCAGCTTCAGTTGAGGAAGTGACCGCAACGATGCAGGAGCAAGCGGGGATGACAGAGCATTTGGCAGAGATGGTGCAGACCATTGATGAGCTGACCAAACGGCTTGCAGAGGAAGCGGCGAAGTTTAAAACGAATTGACCCAATGAAGCAATCAAAATGAACTAAGTGAAATGAAATAATCCATCCGCTTTAAGCAAGCAAGATCATAAGAATTATTTTCTGATATTAAAAGTGTTCATGAAGAAGACGTGCAAGGACGCCAATCGATCGAGATCGATGATGTCCCTGCACGTCTTTTGAATTTATAGTGATGATGAAATGCCAGTCTTGGCGAATCGGGACAGGGCAAACCTTCCAATATCCTGATCCGTATGCCCTGTCTGGACCAAATCGGACAGGATCTGGCCAATCGCGCTCGCAAATTTGAAGCCATGACCCGAGAATCCGCCTGCCAGCCAAACATGCTCATGCAGCGGGTGACGATCAATAATAAAATCCTCGTCCGGCGTCATTTCGTATTTGCATACACTGCCACGTTTTAATTGACCTGCCGCCTGTGGCATTCGAAGCTCAAGCAGCCTCCGCAGTTCACCCTCGTCTGTCTCTTCTGCTCCGAACGGTGTCTGTTGCTCTCCTGGCGTCCATGTAGGTCCTGTATCATGACGGCCAATCTTCACTCCGGCCCCGCCGATGCTGGGGAATCCGTAATAGATCCCTTCCCGTTCGGATATCGTGAAACCAGGGAAATGTTCTTCGCCGAACAATGCCTCCGGTGCATCGAACCATCCTACCGTTTTGCGAACGGCCCGGATCGGGAGATCCACAAACGGTTTCAATGTCTGAAACCAGGCACCTGTGCTGAGTATGAGCTTACTTGCGTGATACGTATCTCCACCAGCGGTTTTAACGGATACGGACTGAGGTCCGCACTCGACATGTTCCACAGGAGTATGCGTCAGCAGCGTGGCTCCCGCTTGTTCTGCGGCTTGCCGATACGTCTGAATGCAGCGTTCACTGAACAGATAACCAGCATCCGGTTCGTACATGCCTTCATAATGCTCAGGTATGGTAATCCCTGACCAGCGCTTCATCACTTCATTTGCACGCAGCATCTCATACCGGACTCCGGCATCATCTGCATGAGTCAACCGGTCGCGAAACGTATGAAATTCTGGATCAAACAGGTTGATGACTCCTGAACGAACAAATAGATTATTACCCGTTATATCCTCCAGCTCCTGCCATAAATTCTGGGCAAGAAGCGCCATCGCGATGTAATCAGGTCCCCCGCTGTAAACATGGCGAATCAATCGCGACTCTCCATGATGGCTCCCTTCGGTATGTGGGGGATCAAAAGCATCAATCATCAGGGTTTTTAGCCCGCTACGTGCCAGATAATAACCTGCACTCATCCCCATGGAGCCTGCTCCAACGATAATGACGTCATAGAATGGTGTGATAAGAGCTCCTCCTCTCGCGGATTGATTAGGCTTGATTAGCTTACATGATAATGTAGACTTCAAACCCAATTTGGTCAAGAGGCAGCTTAGAGGAGGAAGGTATTACGATAACTGAAAATTCGATAAAAACATAATTATTCCATGTCTTCCATAACAAAAGCCGGTCGCTCCAATGGGAGTGCCGGCTTTTGCATATGTGTTTAAGCGTAGTAAAATAAATCAGCGGACGAACCAACTGAGCGGCTCGGGTGAAGAGTTGGCCGTATCCCGAAGATCATGGACCTTGACATGGCTGCCATAGATCATCGAATCACTGGTCAGCCGGTACGAAGGGAAGCTGTTCTCCGATTGCAGACGCAAGTTGGACTCGAAATATATCTGCTGCTGTTTGTTGATGAGAAAAGGGAGCGCACCGGATTCAATCGGAATGTCATCACTATCCGGTTCGTTAACGATCAGGAGGACCGCAGTGCCATCGCATCCGCATCCATCGGTGTCATAAAACAGCTTTAAATAGCCTGGCCGATCTCCCAGCATCGCGTTAAGTCTTGATTCTGCCAGCGGGCTGACCTGAATGATCATAACGTAAGTTCACACTCCTCTAATCACCATATGAATTCGCTTACAATCTAATATATGGGCGAGTGATGTAAAATAGAAGGAGTATCCATGCCAAAATCAAGGAAAAATGAAGACTAATTTGCTCCATGTTTCGTCAGCGAAGGAGGCGAATTTGCATGAAAATCTTGAACCTGAACGACCAGCCGATCGAACCGTATGATTACCTGAATACCATCCCCGGGGGAGAGGTCGCAGAGGTGCAGCTGCCCATATATCATGGTACGGTTTCCGGGATGCCAGAGGGTATAGATGCACTTATTGTGGCTTCGGATCTGCAGGGCATTGTGCCTGTGCCCCGGATGGAAACGCACACGATGACAGCCGATGCAGCGGCTGGATCTGACATGGATGTATTGCTCGGTGTAATGCTGCCCGCCCATGTTCGGCTGCTGCTGGAAGTGGAATGGCCGGAGGTTGATCCGGATCGTGTGGGAGTGTTACTGTGCGGAGACCTGTATGCCCGGCGCGGCAAAAGGGGAGCCAGCGGTAATCCGGTTCCCGTCTGGCTTGCCTTCCGGGAAGCCTTCGGCTGGGTTGCCGGTGTGGACGGCAACCATGATCTCACCGATGAAGCAGGCGCTCATCGGCTGCACAGCGGCGAGGGCATCCACTACATGGATGTCCCAGCCGTCATTGACGCAGGCTCGCCAGCGGATGGCCCTGCGCAGCATGCTGCCGCCCAGTCACAGCTGCTGCGCATCGCTGGCCTGGGCGGCATTATCGGCAGGCCGGACAAGCCGAACCGGCTGCCGGAGAAGCAGTACCTGCAATCCGTGAACAAGCTGCTGAAGCAGCAGCCGGATTGCTTACTGCTGCACCAGAGCCCGGGTATTCCCGAGCTTGGGCTCAAGGGCGAACCGCTGATCCGGCAGGCCTTGGAGGCCGGGCCGGAGACGGTTGTCTTTTGCGGACATACCCACTGGGATACGTCCCTTGTGCAGCTGGACAACGGCACGCAGGTCGTGAATGCCGACAGCAAGCTGTTTATTTTGACACGAGGTTGATGCATCAGAGTGAAACCCATTACATCACCCATCCTTATCTGGTATGATAAGCAGGAAAATTAGAGACAAAGGAAGGTTCCACTTATGACACCGATCACCATTTATGACATCGCGAAAGAAGCGAACGTATCTGTTGCGACCGTCTCCCGGGTGCTCAACGATACGGCACCCGTGCGGGCAAGCACGAGGGAGAAGATCATGTCGATTATCGAGAAGCACCAGTTCCAGCCCAATGCGCAGGCACGAAGCCTGATCAAGAAAGAGACGGGCACGATTGCCATCATCCTTCCCGACATTACCAATCCGTTCTTCCCGGAAGTATTCTGGGGCGCCGAGAATGAGGCACGTGGCTTGGGCTACACGTTCTTTCTGTGCAATACGGCGGGGGATTACAACCGGGAGTCCGAGTATCTGTCCATTTTGCGCGAAAAGCGGGTGGACGGCATTATTTTCCTCGGTGGAAGAATCAACATGCAGCATTGTCCGGACGACATGGCTCAGGAATTGATCGACATGGGCAAACGCATGCCGATTGTATTGGTCAATGGCAATATTCCAAAAGGTGGTTTCCACCGGGTTTACACGGATGAAGGGGCAGGAGCTGTACTCGCTGCGGAACATTTGCTGGAACTGGGACATCGGGACATCGCTTTTGTAGGCGGATTAAGAGAACTGTCCACAACGATGGTCAAGGTCAAGGCCGTACAGAAAAAACTGCGGGAGCATGGACTCGAAATTCCGAAAGAACGCCAGCTGCTCGGCAGTTTCTCCATCGATGACGGCAAACGGGAAATGTCCAAGCTGCTGGAGCAGGACAATCCACCGACAGGAGTCATCTGTGTGAATGATTACACTGCGATTGGTGCGATCAAGGCAACGATTGAACATGGCCTGTCGATTCCGCAGGATATTTCCATCGTGGGATTCGATGATACGCCGCTGGCCAGTGCGGTTATTCCGGAACTGACGACCGTGTCACAGAATACGTATCAGCTTGGCAAGCTGGCAGTGGATAAGCTGCACGAGCTGATTAATCAGGGACAAGCGAAGAA
This sequence comes from Paenibacillus sp. FSL K6-2862, assembly GCF_038005125.1. NCBI lineage: Bacteria > Bacillati > Bacillota > Bacilli > Caryophanales > Paenibacillaceae > Paenibacillus > Paenibacillus sp. FSL K6-2862. Next base: position 5,061,602 of record NZ_JBBOSN010000001.1, on the reverse strand, counting down.
GCAAACTGTGCTGCAACCGGAGCTGATTATCCGTCAGAGTACGGGTCCTGCCAAGCGATAAAGGGACGGACATCTGGAAAAGAAAGCGTTGACATTCCCTCGAAAGGTGAAATATAATGAGTCCGTAAATGAAACCCCTTTCATGAAGTGGAACGGGTTTTAGTTTTAAGCTTTATGAAACCCATTTCATGAAACGGGTTTCAGTGTGGTCATCCATTCATTATTTCGAGGGGGCGTACCGTATGAGAAGAAGTTTAAAGGTCATTTCGTTATTGATGTTGGTTATGGTTGTGGTTCTGACAGCTTGCAGCAGCGGAGACGGCGGCGATTCAGCCGGCGGGGCCGGAGGCAAGGTTGATCTGAGCATGACCATCTGGGGCTCGGAGGATGAGAAGAAGATTTACCAGGAGAGACTCGACATTGTAAAACAGACATATCCCGATATTAACGTGAAGCTCAACGTGGTTGCCGGGGATTATGACCAGAAGGTACAGACCATGATCGCCGGGGGAACTGCGCCCGACATCATGATGATTGCCGAGAACTATCAGGCGTACGCCTCCAAAAATCAGATCATTCCGCTGGATGAGATGATCCAGGCGAACAATGTCAACATGTCAGAGCGTTACTCCGATGACATCGCGAACCTCATGAAATACGATGGCAAGCAGTTCGGCATGCCGGACCGCGCAGGCGCGATGGTACTCTTTTATAACAAGGATCTGTTCGATAAGGCTGGGGTGGAATACCCAACCAAGGACTGGACCCAGGAAGACCTGCTTGAAGCAGCCAAGAAGCTGACGGTGCAGGAGAACGGCAAGACGGTTCAATGGGGGTACTACCCGGGAAGCTGGTGGCCTCAGTGGATGCAGCTGATTTACCAGAACGGCGGAGCGCTGTTCGACGAGAGCGGCAAGCCAACCTTCAACACGGAACCGGTGCGCAATGCACTGCAATTCATGAACGACCTGATCTTTACGCACGGTGCAGGACCGACGCCGACGGAGATCGCCGACATGGGCAATATCGGTGCGGACCCGCTGTTCGCTCAGGGCAAAATCGCGATGGAGACAACCGGCTTCTGGAACATCGGTTCACTGGCCAAGGTGGAAGGTATCAACTGGGATATCTCTCCGGTATGGGGGGAGACGAACGCGTTCTTCAACGGCTTCACCATCACGAATGCATCGAAGCACAAAGAGGAGGCGTTCAAGATCATTGAAGCACTGACGACGCCTGAGGCACAGATGCCGATGATCAAGGCAGGGCAGGATGCGCCCGCTACGAAGGCGGGACTGTCCAGCGATGAATTCCTGAATGCTGAATATGGCGGCAAGAAGATCAACATGGCTGCGTTCAGCGAATCCACCATTTATGCAGAACCATTCAACCCGCAATGGAACGAAATGATGAAACTGATTAATGACAAGCTTGGCGTCTACTTCAACAACAAGGCTTCACTGGATGATACGGTAACCGAAATTCAGAGTGGGCTGGAACGACTCTACAAATAGCATGGACAGGGGGACAGATGGAGCGCTGCACATGAACTTGTGCGTATCTCCATCTGCTCTCTACGTCATGGGGAGGGCTTAACGTGAGAAAAAAAGACGGGAAATGGTTTTATCTCTTCATCTCGCCTTGGCTGATCGGTTTCCTGGGGCTTACCCTGGGTCCGATCCTGTTTTCCATCTATATGAGCTTCACCAACTGGGATCTGTTCCAGACCCCGGAATTTATCGGTATCGACAACTACAAAACGCTGCTCACCGATGATCCGCTGTTCTGGAAGTCCGTGGGTAATACGTTCTTCTATGCTTTGATATCCATTCCGCTCGGCATGTCTATTTCTCTCTGGATCGCTTATTATCTGAACAAAAAAATCAAGGGCATTACCTTTTTTCGCATATTGTTCTATCTGCCGTCGGTCGTACCGGTCGTAGCAAGCTCACTGCTCTTCATTCATTTGCTGGCACCAACCGAAGGGTTGATTAACAAGGCTCTGTCCATCTTCGGCATTCCGGGTCCTGCCTGGCTGCTCGATCCGAACTGGGTCAAACCTGCATTGATTCTCATGTCCCTCTGGGGCGTTGGGGGTGGCGTGGTACTGCTGCTGGCGGGTATGAAAGGCATTCCCCAGGAGCTGTACGAGGCTGCTGCCATTGACGGAGCGAAGAGCACACAGTCCTTCTTCCATATTACCTTTCCGATGCTCACGCCCGTCATCTTCTTTAATCTGGTTACCGGGATGATCGGAGCGCTGCAGACATTCGCACAGGTGTTCATTGTTACAGCGGGCGGCCCTGACAATGCGAGCCAGATGGTCGTTCCCTACCTGTTTCAGAATGCATTCCAGTTCTACAAAATGGGCTACGCCTCAGCCATAGCCTGGGTGCTGTTCATTATCATCATGGCACTCACCCTGGTTGTGTTCCGTTCATCGGCACTATGGGTGCACTACGAGGAGGGAAAAGCGAATGAGTAATCCATCCACAGCGGAGAAAACGATATCCTACATTTTTCTGATCCTGGTCGGGGTGCTGCTTGCTTCGCCCTTCCTGTACATGATCTCGATTGCGCTGGCGAGTGACGCAACCACGGTGAAGTCGGCCTTTACATTCGTGCCGCTGGAGTTTCAATGGTCGAACTTCTACACAATTTTCACCAACAACAACCTGGGCACCTATTTGAAAAATTCAATCATCATTACCGTATTCACCATCGTGGGTTCGGTCCTGTCAGCTTCCATCGTTTCTTATGGCTTCGCCCGTATCAAGGCCAAAGGCAGCCGGTTTCTGTTTATCGTTCTGCTGAGCACCATGATGATTCCGGGGGAGGTCACGATGGTACCGCAGTTCATCATCTTCCGTCATCTGGACTGGATCAATACATTTTATCCGCTCATCGTACCGAGCTTCTTCGCAGGGGCGTTCAACGTATTCCTGATCCGTCAGTTCGTGATGAGCATTCCGAAGTCGCTGGATGAAGCAGCGATGATCGACGGCATGGGACATCCGGGCATCTACTGGAAAATCATCATGCCGCTGACGTATCCCATCCTGGCGGCCATCGCCATTTTCTCGTTTTCCTATAACTGGGGGAACTTCATGGGGCCGCTCATCTATATTAATGATCCGGAGAAAATGCCGCTCGCGCTTGGCGTTCAGCTCCTGACAACCGTTGGCGGCGGGCAGATGCCTCCTTGGAATCTGGTCATGATTGCTTCCTTGTTCCTGACCATTCCGATGGTACTGGTCTATCTGTTCGGACAGCGTTATGTCTATGAAGCCAACATTAGCGGAGGCAGCAGCGGAATCAAGTAACGGGAGGGATGTACATTGATTGAACCTGTCGTGAAAATCAGTGGATGTCATGTTCGTGCATGGAGAAGGAGCTTGGTGAACCATGGCGGATAACAAAAGACGCAGCAGCCGCAAAAAGAGCTATAGCCTGATCGGTATGGCCCTGATTGTGCTTCTGGCGGGAGGAGGAATCATCATGAACCATTTTGCCAATGAAAAATCCAAGATGCTTGCTTTTGAGGGTGAGCCGGTACGTCTGCAGCTGGAACAGTCCTATGACCATTTTGAAGGATGGGGCACGTCGCTTGCATGGTGGGCCAACGATCTGGGGGGATGGAAGGATCAGGCGAAGGTCGATGAAGTCATGGACCTGGTCTTTGATGCGGACAAAGGCCTGGGACTGAACATCGTCCGTTACAATATCGGCGGAGAAGAAAACCCGGAAATGAAGGCGCTCCGCCCTGGCGGTGATGTTCCCGGCTTCCAGCCTGAACCCGGCGTGTGGGACTGGGAGGCGGATGCAGGTCAGCGGCGGGTATTGCAGGGCTCCCTGGAACGCGGAGTTAACATTGCTGAAGCGTTCTCCAACTCACCACCGTATTGGATGACGATCAGCGGATCGGTAACGGGTGCCGTAGACGGCGGCAATAATCTGCGTGAGGACCAGTATGACGCCTTTGCCGATTATTTGACCGAAGTGGTGAAGCATTACCGGGATGAGTGGGGCATTACGTTCCGGACGTTGGATCCCCTTAATGAACCTTCCTCGGACTGGTGGAAAAAAGGCAATATGCAGGAAGGCAGTCACTTCAGCAACGACAAGCAGGCCGAGATCATCAATAAGGTGGCTGCATCACTGAAGAGCAAGGGATTGGATGGTACGGTCATCAGTGCTGCGGACGACAACAGCATTGATGAGACCGTGCACAACTTCAGCATGTATGATCAGGATACGCTGGATGTGATTGCGCTGATCAACACCCATTCTTATAATGGAAGCAAAATGGAGGAACTTCGCACACTGGCCGAGCGGCACGGCAAGAAATTGTGGATGTCCGAGTATGGCACGGGAGGCAGTGAGCCTCATCATCACGAAGATATGACATCGGTACAGGAACTGGCGGAGCGGATCATGTTTGATCTGAAAATCATGCAGCCTTCTGCCTGGGTCTACTGGCAGGCGGTTGAAGATGAAGGTGCGAATAATAACTGGGGATTCATCCATGCCAATTTTAACGGGGATGAGCAGTTTGAGATGACCAAACAGTATTACGGCATGGCCCAGTTCACCAAGTACATTCGTCCGGGTACGCAGATTATACCGACTGATGATGGACGTACGCTGGCCGCCTATGACGCAGAGCGTCAGAGATTGGTGCTGGTTATCCGCAATGAACTGTCTGCCGGGAAAAAGGCGTTTGATTTACAGTCTTTTGATATTGGGAATTCATCTACGGCACAGGTGTACCAGACCTCACCGGATCGGAATATGGATCAGCTTGAGGACATTCCGGTGTATGCCAATGGAGTGGAAGTGCCTGTGGCGGACAATTCCGTGACCACCGTCGTTCTGGAAGGTGTAACGTTGAAGGCGGAATAGTAGATCGAACAGACGCAGACCCATTCGGTGGATTAGGAATAGACGAATGACATATGAACTCAAACATTTAAGAAGGAGGGGAACGCATTGACAGAGAAACGATCCCTTTTGCTTCATGAGCAGGAGAAGATTACAGAACCTGGGGCTGACAACCGTGTTACTTCGGAATGGAGTTATGACCGGCATAGCTTCATGTGGAATGGACAACGCGTATTTTTGAACAGTGCAACGATTCATTACTTCCGGATGCCGAGGGCAGAGTGGCGTGAGGTATTAGTTAAGGCCAAACTGGCCGGCATGAACTGTATCGATACGTACTTTGCCTGGAACGTACATGAACCCGAGGAAGGACAATGGAATTTCGAAGGAGATCGTGACTGTGGAGCTTTCCTGGATCTGTGTGCCGAACTGGGTATGTGGGTCATTGCACGTCCAGGCCCGTTCATCTGTGCAGAATGGGATTTTGGCGGATTTCCGTACTGGCTGGAAACGAAGCCAAACGTGAAATTCCGTGAAAACAACGAAACCTATCTGCACTATGTGGACCTGTACTTCGACCGGATTATACCGGTCATCCGTGAGCGCCAGGTATCCACTGGAGGCAGTGTCATTCTTGTCCAGGTGGAGAACGAATACGGGTATCTGATGGATGACGCCGCAGCAAGCGACCATATGATCCGCCTCCGGGATGGATTGCTGCGGCGGGGTATCGAAGTTCCGCTCATTACCTGTGTAGGGGGTGCAGAGGGGACCATCGAAGGGGCCAACTTCTGGTCAGGTGCTGACGGGCATTATGCGAAGCTGCGTGAGAAACAGCCGGATACGCCGAAGATGGTTACCGAGTTCTGGACCGGATGGTTCGAGAATTGGGGCGGACCCTCAGCCATTCAAAAAACGGCGCCATTACTGGAAAAGCGGCTGATGGAAGTTCTCCGTGCCGGGTACACCGGGATCAGCCATTATATGTTCTATGGAGGGACCAACTTTGGCGGATATGGCGGAAGAACCGTGGGCAGCAGCGATATATTCATGGTCACTTCGTATGACTACGATGCACCGCTGAATGAATACGGGCGTGTGACGCCGAAATACGCAGTAACGAAGAAGTGGTCCTATTTCGTAAATGCGTTCGGAACGTTCTTCATGGAATCCGAAGAGGTTCCGGAAGCGGAGATTAGCCCGCGCCATCCAAAGGGGACCTCCATACGAGGCCGGCGTTCTGGCGACCAGACGGTCTGGTATCTGGAGAGTCACCTGGATGAACGGCAGACGTTGCCCATTACGCTGGAAGAAGGACGGACCCTTCCTGTTGCTTTGGACCCTGGGCAGATCGTTCCGGTTTTTGACCGGATTCGGATTGCGGATGATGTTTTCCTGACTGGTGGTGTGTGGATTACAGGCAACGAAATGGTGAATGGTGAACGAACGTTGTTCATTGTGGGAGATACGGGACAGCGTTCGGTTGTGGAACTGGAAGCTCCGTCCCTGCGAGTGATAAGCAGCAGCATGCAGCTGCTCCTGGATCACGATCCGGAAAGTGATGTCCGGCGCCTGGATTTGTTCCATTTCCGTGAACCAGGGACGATTCGTCTGGAGGCTGGCGGTGTCCCGCTCCGTATCATTGTACTGGACAGTGAAGCGATGGACAGAACCTGGAGAATCGAAGACGCGGATCCGGAACAACTGCGTTATGTGATCGGGTTGGATGATGTTAACATTCTGCCATCCGGGCAGGTCAAGGGCATGATCTCCGATCCGGACCGGTCCATGATGCTGCTCGGTGGCTGGCCCTGTGGTGAACAGATGTTGACTGGACGCGAGTTCATCCAACCGGATGTCGCAGTGGAGTCCGGTCGTGCGGAGGATACGAAGAATTACCATGAGACGAAGGGCAATCACCATCATCAGCTGCCAGTGCTGCCGATGCCTCCAAGGTTGTCTGAATCCCCAGACGTATCACGTATAAAGTTGGAAGCAGCGGCGCAATCACCAAGCGGTCAGCCGGAACACTTCGCTGAGTACAGGCAGGATTACGGATATCTGCTCTATGAATGCGACTTCCATAGTGAGGAAGGAGGTACGCGCAATCTCATTCTGCCGAATCTTCAGGATACGGCCAGAGTGTACGTAGGTGGCGTGGAACAGGCGCTGGTAAGACAGGTTGGTGCGGCAGCTATCCCGGTGAGGACTGTGAAAGGAACGAACAGGCTCCAGATCCTGATCCAGCACATGGGAAGGCTCAATTTCTCCCCACATCTGGGAGAGAGCAAAGGATTGGCAGGCCCTGTATATCTTGGCGGCACCGTACAGGATATCCGGCGGGACTGGCAGGCAGCAAGTGGAATTGTTCATCTGGATGAAGTGAATCATCTGGATGAAGTGAATCATCTGGAGGAACATCCACTTCTCAGCCGGAGTATCATGCTGGATGGCATGGACCGTGCTATTCTCGTTGGAGCGGTAAGCAAAGGGCTGCGAATCAATGGCATTGATGTACCGCTCGAAGGATATCAGGACTGGTTTTCATTCCATACGGTGGATCTGTCACTCTATTTGAAACCAGGTGAAGTCAACACACTGGAGATGCCTTACAGCAGCAGCCCTCTGAACCGATTAGAGCTTATTCTGTACCGAAATGCAGATGAGCTGACAGATTGGCGCATGGCTGGCAACGAAGCACTGCTTCCTAAGCAGTGGGAAACGCTCGGTACATTCAATGGATCGGCTGATCCGATGGAAACCAATGATGACGTTCAGTATAGTGGCAATCGTATGGCCAGTCCGCTGATTGATCGTTCCTATGGCCAGCCGGTGTGGTACCGTTGGAAGTTCTCGCGGTCTGATGTACCGGAACATTACCAAGTGAATCTGATGGTTCGGCTGACTGGAATGAGCAAGGGAACACTCCATCTGAACGGACATCATCTGGGCCGATATTGGCAGATTGGTCCGCAGGAAGATTACAAGGTTCCTGTTTCCTGGCTCCAGGACGAGAATGAACTGCTCGTATTTGACGAGGAAGGTTGTGCACCTGATCGAATACGACTTCTATTTGATAAGCCGTCCCAATACCCATGGGTTGTAATCGAATAACCATCAAGTGTGAATAGGCACGGTTAAACGTGTGCAGTAGGACTCCTTTTTGAACAGTACGGTGATTGTTTTTTTATCATCTGCTGTGCAATAAAGGGGTCTTTTTTTTCATGATTTTGGTACAATGGATAGGAAACATATGGATATGGATAAATAGAGTTTGATGACAGTTTGGCTTAAAGGAGACGATCCATGAATACCCCGTTTGTGTTTGACGAATTCCCTGTGCTTAAGACCGACCGCTTCAACCTGCGAGCCGCAGCTGAACAGGATGCTTTGGATGTTTTGGCGTTGTATTCCAATGAGACGGTTGTGGAATTCATGCCGTTTACGCCTTTTGAGAGTGTGAACGATGCGATGGATGAGATCGGTTGGTATACGAAGATTTTCAGAGAGCAGTCCGGTCTGCGCTGGATGATTGAAGATGTGGAATCGGGTAAGGTGGTGGGGACCTGCGGGTTCCTCAATAGAGAAGAAGTACATAACCGTGCAGAGATCGGATACGATTTGCATCCCGAGTATTGGGGGAAGGGCGTCATGACTGAGGTAGCACGTGCCGTACTGCATTTTGGCTTCATGAACATGCAGCTGAACAAGATTGAAGCGAGAGTGGAACCGAAGAATGAGGCCTCGATCGGGCTGCTGCACAAGCTTGGTTTTCAACAGGAAGGTCTGCTGCGGCAGCATGAGTTTGAAAAGGGACGGTACATCGATCTTGCGGTGTTCTCCAAGTTAAAGAGTGAGGTATAGGAAACACGAACCTGCAAGGATTCACATAGGCTAAAGGCCGCGCCTCCTCGCGGCCGAACGAAGACCGGACCATGTTCCGGTCTTTTTTCGTTTTTTGGAAACCCTGCATGAACGGTGCATTATCCATATCAGACGGGGAGATCGTCCATGGAAGGATGGAAGGGCCTTGGATATAATCAAAAGTTACTGCATTAACAACAAGGAGGAATTGTCCATGAAACAGGTCATGAATCAAGATGGCATGGGTCCGGGATTGATCTTGCCGGGGACATCTGTATATAAGTTACGTGCTGAACGGAGTGGACGCGAGTATGTAATTAACGTTTTTGTTCCGGAGATCGCTCCCCCTTCCAGTGGATATCCCGTGATCTATCTGCTTGATGCCAATGCCGTGTTCGGTACTATGGTTGAGGCGATACGTGTTCAATCCGTGCGTTCAGATAAAACGGGAGTGATTCCGGCAGTGATTGTCGGGATTGGTTACGAGGCTAAGCAGCCCTTTCCACCAGAGAGATACTACGATTTCATGATGCCAGTTCCGGAAGCGGACTTGCCTCGAAGACCGGATGGCGCAAGCTGGCCTGAACATGGAGGGGCAGAAGCGTTCATGCATTTTATTGAAGAACAGTTGAAGCCGGAGGTGGAGGAGAAGTATTCCATCGATCGCAGCAGGCAATCCATCGTAGGTCACTCCCTCGGCGGGTTATTGGTATTACAGATGCTGCTGGGCAATCCCGGAACGTTTCGCCATTACATCGCAGGCAGTCCGTCCATCCACTGGAATTCTGCTTGGATTGCGCAGCAGAGAGCGTCATGGGTCTCGCGCGCGGAGAATTGCGGGAAGGAGATGCATGTTTTAATCACAGCAGGGGAGCAGGAAGGAAGCCACCCGAGCGGCGTAGTGGGCCGTTCCAGGGAGCTCGCACATTGGCTGGGCCAGACCAGACTTGAGGGCTTCAGTGCCGAGTTTACATGTTTTGAAGATGAAGGTCATATTTCGGTACTGCCGATATTAATGAGCAGGGCAATCAGGTTTGCCTCCAGAGGATAGTGGATCATTTCTTTTTCTAATGTGTCGATCCTGAGAAGGTCGTGCGACATCCTGCGTAAATTTGATATACTAGAACGAGTAAATGAGAATGATTATCAAATGGAGGCAGGAAAATAGATGATTTCCCAAAACTTTCACAAGGATCGCCTGGTGGGTTCCGAACATCCGCTCGATCGTCTGACTTTGAAAATACGAGATATTGAGAAAATCAAATCCACAACAGGTTGGGTGCTGCCCCAGCAGCATACATCCTCTTATATATTGGTCATGGTTACAGGTGGTGAAGCTCTATTAACCCTGGATCACCGTTCTGTGAACATAAGGGCACAAGGCGTATATTCATGTGTGCCTGAATCGACGTTTGGCTTGGCATCTTTTGGAGAAGAAGGCGCAGAAGTAACGCTGGTCCGCTTCGATCTGTATGAGGAAGACCAAGAAGACACAAGTTCACTGCGTCTCATTAAAGACACACCTTTGTTTCGATCTGGTAGGGAACTGGCTGTCGCTTCCACCCTGCAGCTTGCTTTCCGTTGTGAAGAAATGAATACCTTCTGGCACAGCGGCAAGCCGATGGGCCGTTACCATGCTTATCTGGAATTCCTGCAGTTCCTGGTTCACGTTACAGAGGCTCACACACCACTCAAGGAAGACTCGCAAATGTTGATTCAGCGTACCAAAGAATACATTGATGAACATTCCAATGAGAATCTGACGGTGGAACTTCTCGCAGGCATGGCTGGACTCAGCCCGAAATATTATGTGGACTTGTTCAAACGAAGATATGGAATGAGTACCACTGACTACATATCAGGACTCCGGATCAACCGGGCGAAGCAATTCATGGCCAGCACGGATCTGCGTCTGCGTGACATCGCCCATCAGGTCGGGTATCAGGATGAGTTTTACTTTAGTCGCAAATTCAAAAAAATCGTAGGCGTATCCCCTTCGGTATATATGAACAGCCGCCGCCGTAAAATTGCAGCCTATCATATTGGGGTCACGGGACATTTGCTGGCGCTGAACATGACTCCGTATGCTGCCCCGCTACACCCCAAATGGACGGCCTATTACTATCGCATATTCGGAAAGGACATCCCGGTGCATCTTAGTGCCTATCGTCTGGACGTGGAATGGGAATCCAAAATTCAGGCTCTGCAGGAGCATCAACCCGAATTGATTATCAGTTATGACCATTTGCGGCCTGAAGAGAGGAAGCGGCTAGAAGAGATTGCGCCTGTGCAGTATATTGCAGCTTCGGAGCATTCTTGGCGCGTACAGCTGCAGATGCTGGCCGCACAGGTGGGGGGGAAGCAGGATGCCGAAGCCTGGCTGGCAAGCTATGACCTCAAGGTCCAGAAGGCTAAGGTGCTGGTGCAGCAGGAACTCGGTAATGACACAGCTGTAGTTGTACGTCTGCTGAAACAGCAGTTCACCCGGTACAGCTCGCCTTCCATGGCGGAGGTTTTCTATGGTGATTTGGGCGTTAGACCCGCCTATTCGAGTCCACAGGGCGCGGTATACAACGAACCCATTAGCCTGGAACAATTAAGCGCCATGAAGGTGGATTGCATTTTCCTGATGGTGTGTCAGGAGAGTGAAACATTATCCGTATGGGAGGATGTGCAGAAAACATCTCTATGGCAAAACATCAAGGCGGTGCAGAATAACCGTCTGTATATCATTACGGCCGACCCTTGGCTTGAAAATTCCCCTGTATCCAATGAACGAATGGTGGATGACATGATGAATCTGCTTCGGTAAATAATCCATAGGGATTCAGGACAGAGTCCATGGTCCTGTTTGTCATTCTTGTTTATCATTCAATAATGATTATTATTCTCAATTAGAGGATGGAACTATTGAAGGGGGATCACTAGAGATGAAGAAAAAACTGGGGTTGCTGCTGGCAATGATCTGTATGCTGACTGTTCTGGCGGCATGCGGTAATCAGGAAGATACAGCAGGAGGAACGGAAAATTCAGCGCAGGCCGAAAGTACGGCAGCGAGTAGTGAAACGGACACGAGCCAAGGAGCAGAAGGCACACGAACCATTCAGTATCTGGATCAGGAATACACGGTTCCAACGGATGTTCAACGAATTGTAATCACCGGTTCGATGGAAGCCATGGAAGATGCACTGGTACTGGATGTACACCCTGTAGGTGCAATTACCTTTGGCGGGGAGTTCCCGGAGATGTATACCTCGATTACTGATCAAGCAGAGTCCATTGGACAGAAGATTGAGCCAAACTTCGAAACCATATTGTCATTGAAACCGGATATTATTCTGGGCACCACCAAATTCAAGCCTGAAGTGGCTGAGCAGCTCGGCAAAATCGCCCCGTTTATTCAGGTATCTCACATTTCCACGAACTGGGAGGCGAATCTCAATCTGCTCGCTGAGTTGACAGGCAAGCAGGATCTGGCCAAACAGGAGATTGAACAATACAGAGCAGCCCTGACAACGGCTCAGGCAGAGCTCGGTGACACACTTGAGAACAAAAAGGTTGTGGCGGTCCGTATTCGTAATGGACAGATGTATGTATATCCCGAGTCGGTCTTCGTGAACCCGATTCTGTACAATGACCTTGGATTCCAGGTCCCTGCCGAGATTCAGGCAGCCAAAGCACAGGAAGCGATCTCCGTGGAGAAATTTGCCGAGATGAATCCGGATGTGGTGTTTATTCAATTCGAAGCAACAGAGAATGCAGACACGCCGAATGCGCTTGAAGATCTGAAGAATAATCCGATTCTGCAGAAGACGACAGCCCTGCAAAATAATCAGGCGTTTGTTAACGTAATTGATCCGCTTGCCGAAGGAGGCCCGGCGTGGAGCCGAATTCATTTCCTGGAGGCCGCTGTGGAGCAGCTAACCAAATAATTAGAGCAAGGCGTGTATAATCCATGCAAAAAAGAAGATTGAATCCGGCGGTGCTGTTCGCAGCAGCACCCCTGATTATTGCAGCCACCATTCTGGCATCCATTCTGTATGGAGCCAAAAATATTGATGTTTCCACGGTCTTTGCAAGTATCTTTGAATTTGACACGAACAGCATCGATCATCAGATCATTGTGTCTTCACGGCTTCCTCGCGTGATTGGTGCGCTGCTGATCGGCGCTTTTTTGGCCGTATCCGGGGCTCTCATGCAGGGGATGACAAGAAACTATCTTGCCTCCCCTTCCATTATGGGAGTATCCGACGGGTCGGTCGTTATAATCACGCTATGCATGGTATTTATGCCGAATACGTCTTCCCTTGGGCTTATTTTTTATTCCCTGGCAGGATCTGCTCTGGGAGCAGGGCTCGTATTTTTCATTGCCTGGCTCCTGCCCGGCGGAATGTCCCCGGTGCGGCTTGCTATCCTGGGCACGATTATTGGCACGTTTCTGGGTGGTGTGTCGCAGGCAGTAGCAACCTACTATCAGGTCTCCCAGACCATCAGCTTCTGGTACAACGCCAGACTGCATCAGATGGATCCAACCATGATCAAGCTGATTATTCCCTTTGCCGTGGTGGGATTGGCACTGGCGCTGGTCCTTTCGAAGTCCGTTACCATTCTGTCCATGGGAGATGACGTTGCGACAAGCCTGGGACAACGGACCGCATGGGTCAAGGCGTTATCCATTTTGAGTGTTGTTATTTTAACGGGAATATCCGTGGCTCTGGCGGGGAAGATCGCATTTGTCGGTTTGTTAATACCGCACATCACTCGTTTTTTCTTCGGTGTGGATTATCGCTGGGTCGTTCCTTGTTCCGCCATTCTGGGCGGCATATTCCTTGCGTGGTGCGACATTCTGAGCCGCTTCATTAATTCACCATTTGAAACACCAATTGGGGTTGTCACCGCATTGTTTGGCGTACCATTTTTCCTCTATCTGATCAAGACCAAAGGAGGGGGAAAACATGCCTGAACGGAAGCGGGGAAGACTATGGACCGTTATATTCGTATGTGCGGCTATTATCGCAACGGCAGTGTACATCAGTCTGACGAACGGTACGTTCGATATCTCGGTCATGGAGGTAGTCAAAACCTTATTGAGGCTGGCCCCCGTGCATGAACATGATCTGGTTATTTTTGATTTCAGGCTGCCGCGGATCGTCATTGCTCTGCTGCTTGGGCTGGGACTTGGCATTGCAGGGGCGGTTATTCAGGGGATTGCCCGCAACCCGCTGGCTGATCCAGGCATGCTTGGAATCAACGCAGGTGCGGGAACGGCCATGGTGCTGTTTATGCTGCTGTTCCAGGGTTCCATATCGGGGACCGGCTGGTTGTCCATTATGGCCATGCCGCTGTTTGGGCTGATCGGAGGCTTAGTGGCGGTAACTCTTATTCTGTGGTTTGCCCAGGAGCGGGGACAGCTGGATTCACAGCGGCTGATACTGGTCGGAATTGCGATCGGTTCGGGCTTTAGTGCAATCACGCTCTATCTTTCCTTGAAGATGAACCCTGGGGACTTTGAGATGGCCACCGTCTGGTTGACGGGCAGCATCTATAATGCCAACTGGCGCTTCATTACGGCCATGATTCCCTGGCTGGTGCTGCTTATTCCACTGCTTTGGCTGAAATCCCGTGTACTTGACGTGATGCAGCTGCAGGAGGCCAGCAGCCAGGGGCTCGGCGTGGATGTGCATCGGGAGAGAAAAGTGCTGCTGCTCGGCAGTGTGGGACTGGTCAGCGCCTGTGTTGCCGTATCCGGAAGTATCGGATTTGTTGGACTCATAGCTCCTCACATTGCCAGACGACTGGTAGGTCTTCATTATAAGCGGGTCATTCCGATATCCGGACTGGTGGGTATGGCCATGGTCGTCGTGGGTGATCTGATTGGCAAAACCGTATTTGCCCCGGCAGAGCTGCCTGTAGGCATTGTAATCTCCATTATCGGAGTACCGTATTTTATATTTTTGCTGCTCAAAAACCGGATGTGATTGGCCGGACTCGCATTGGAAGAGAGGAATCCTAGCATGAATAAATGGATACAAGAGACAGTGGGCGGCTGGACGCTTCATATTCTTCTTCCACCCTCCTACGCCGATGGAGGTCGTTATCCTGTCGTATATGTTCAGGATGGGGGAGCAGTAGCCAAGGCCGGCAGCAATCTTCTGGATCATTATTATCGAACGGGAAGGCTGCCAGAAGTGATTTTGGTTGGCATTGAGCCTCATAATCGGAACGATGATTATACGCCTTGGCCATTGCCTGCCCTTACGGCTTCGTTTTCGTCTTTTGGGGGGCAGGGCAGAACCTACCTGGATACGATCATCACGCAGTTGAAACCACACGTGGATTCGAGCTACCGCACATGGGCAGATCGAGCGAATACGGGGATCATGGGTTGTTCCCTCGGGGGATTGATTTCCCTGTATGCAGCCACCGAATTTCCGCACGTATTCGGCAAGGTCGGGGCGTTGTCTGCATCGATGTGGTACGAAGGCTTTTTGGATTACATGACCGGGCAATCCTGGTCTGATCGAAGTGAGCTGAAGCTGTACATGTATGTGGGCAGCCTGGAGGGGTTCTACAAACAAAATATTCAGGCGCATATGCTGGACTATACGCGTGCAGCGGTCAGGGCAATTCTGGCAAAGGGATATCCCGCTGATCGATTGAACTACGTGGAGGAAGAGGGAGGAACACATGACCTGCTGTTCTTTGCCAAACATTTTCCCGAAGCGCTTGAGTGGCTGTTCACCTAGACGGAACTGACTCTGAGCAGCTCTCGTCCCATTTCCAGGCCGATAGCCTTGTCCTTATGAATTCGCCCATGCTATATTGGGGAGATGTGAGGAGATGAGGATATGAAGCTGGTGTCCTGGAATGTGAATGGTTTAAGGGCATGTGTTACCAAAGGATTCATGGATTATTATAAGGAAAGCCAAGCTGATATTTTTTGTGTGCAGGAGACCAAACTGCAGGCAGGGCAGATTGAGATGGACCTCGGGGAAGATGTGTACCAATACTGGAACTATGCCATCAAAAAAGGATATTCCGGTACCGCCGTATTTACCCGGATCAAGCCGTTATCCGTCCGCTACGGGATGGAGGAAGACAGTGAACCGGAAGGCCGGATGATTACACTGGAGTTTGACGGCTTTTACCTGGTGAATGTATATACTCCCAATGCGAAGCGTGATCTGACCCGTCTTCCATATCGACTGGAGTGGGAGGATCGTTTCCTGAAATATATCGTGCAGCTAGAGCAGACCAAGCCGGTCATTGTCTGTGGTGACCTGAATGTGGCTCATCAGGAGATTGACCTCAAGAATCCGAAGCCCAATATGGGCAACTCCGGATTTACGCTGGAAGAGCGGGGGAAAATGACCGAACTGCTGGCGGCGGGATATGTGGATAGCTTCCGGCATTTGTATCCAGATCGCACGGACGTATATAGCTGGTGGTCTTATATGCCGAAGGTACGGGAGCGGAATGTGGGCTGGCGTATTGATTATTTTCTCGTGTCCAATCAATTGGCACCACGGGTTGAAGATGCAAACATCGACTGTCATGTGATGGGCAGTGACCACTGTCCAGTCGGACTGACGTTACAACTATAGCATGCGCAGAAGAGGCTGAACTTCATAATAAGATGAGGACAACCGCAGGTTCCCGATAATTCATCGGGGATTTGCGGTTTTTTGGTGTGAACTGGGCCATTTTTGACCTCTAATAAAATTCTGGACAGTCCCTTCTCAGCCCCCAGGGTAGGGCATGAACTGGACTTTGGTTGGGGGAAGCAACTGGACCCCGGATTGTTCCGGTTACAACGGATCTTGGGTAGGATTAAAGAATACATATAGGAACGTTATGCAAGGCATAGACGAAGATGAGATTAGTGTGTAAGGGGTAGAGAAGCGATGAACAAGGGTTTGCGGAGAGTGGTGAAAGTTTTAGGTGGCCTGATGCTGACGACAGGTCTGCTGTTGCTTACAGGTACGGCTTACGAAGCTTATCAGTCAGCACAGGATATGAAGTCATATACCCCGCCTGGCAGGCTGTATGAGGTAAGTGGACATAATATGCACCTCTACTCGGCGGGAAAGGGATCCGTGACCGTTGTACTCGCATCAGGCTGGGGAACACCCAATCCCTACGTGGATTTCAGTCCGCTGTATGACAAGCTGAAATCCCGTGTGAAAATTGCCGTGTATGACCGATTCGGATATGGATACAGCGACTATACAGAGCAGCCGCGTGACATCGATAATGTTGTAGATGAAGTTCATCAATTGCTGCGCAAATCCGGTCAGCGACCACCGTACATCATGGTGGGTCACTCCCTGGGTTCTCTGGAGACCATTCGATATGCTCAAATGTACCCGGATGAAGTGGCAGGTATCGTTATGATCGATGGGGGCAGTCCTGAATATTACAGCACGGTGGAGATGGATGCGCCAGACTGGTATTTCGATTCAGCAAGGTTTCTGGTGAAAACAGGCATTGCACGTACATTGCTGCATTCGGATCGGATGATGGCAACGCTGGTTATTGACCCGGACCTGGTGGCGGAACCGATGAAAAAGGCCGCTACCAGTTCGACGCTGAAGCATGCATACAACGACAACGTGATGGATGAGCTTCATCGTTCCAAGATGAACGCAGCCCGTGTGTTGGAGAACAAACAGCCATTTTCCTTTCCTCTAACCATTCTTACGGCCGGATCAGATCAATCAAGTGAGGGAGGCCGGGCATGGCAGGCAGATCAAGCTAAGTTTGCCTCATGGTCCGTACAGGGGAGACAGCAGATTGTTCCTCACGCCAAACATTACATTCATAACAGTCAACCGGACGCCGTTGCGGGGGCCATTTTGAACATGGCTGAATCCACAGATCACCAATGAAACATATCATTTCCGAAACAAACAACGAACAGGAGGCAGAATGGATGAGAAAAGTAAGGGTCGTCACCAAATTCGCATCCTTGCTCCTGGCAAGCAGTGTACTCTCTCTCTTGATACTAACCCTATCTTTCTTGTGCTTCACAGCCAGAGTAGATGCAGCATCTGTAGCACATTTTACCGAACAGTCGGATTACATCATTCATGTGTTTCGATTATTTTTCTAGGTCCATGATAGGAATGAATGGCGGATACTTTGCATGAAAGCAGCCTGATGCTGCATTAGTGCAAAGTATTTTTGATTTCGACTGGAAACCTAACAAGTTACATGGTATGTTATATGTTTATACTAGAGTAGTAGACAACTATAGAAGAAGACAGGAGAGGATCGAACATGATTAAAGTTGGTATCGTAGGTTACGGAAATCTGGGTAAAGGTGTAGAGAAAGCTATTGTGCAAAACCCGGACTTGGAACTCGTTGCCGTATTTACACGGCGTAACCCGGAGCAGATGGTTGCAGAAGGTACAGAAGTACGTTTTGAACACATCTCTGCTGCTGAGCAGTACATAGGTAAAATCGATGTCATGATTCTGTGCGGCGGTTCGGCAACGGATCTTCCAGAGCAGACACCTGCCATTGCCAAGTTGTTCAATACAGTGGACAGTTTCGATACACATGCCAAAATTCCTGAATTCTATGCGGAAGTTCATGCAGCGGCAGAGCAAGGCGGTCACGTAAGCGTGATCTCTACAGGCTGGGACCCAGGCTTGTTCTCCATGAATCGCCTGCTTGCACAATCCATCCTGCCAGAAGGTAAAGAGTATACATTCTGGGGCAAAGGAGTCAGTCAAGGTCACTCCGATGCAATTCGTCGTGTTCCAGGGGTTAAGGCTGGTGTTCAGTACACTGTACCTGTTGAAGAAGTGATCAACCGGATTCGTGCAGGAGAGACACCTGAATTGTCCACACGCGAGAAACACCTGCGTCAATGCTATGTCGTGGCTGAAGAAGGTGCGAACCAGGATGAAATTCGTGAAACCATTGTATCCATGTCGAACTATTTTGCAGATTACGATACAACGGTAACGTTCATTACTGAAGAGCAGCTTAAATCGGAACATGAAGGTATGCCGCACGGTGGATTTGTTATTCGTAGTGGTGTTACCGGTACAGGCCAAAAGCAAATTGTGGAATTTGGTCTGAAACTCGATAGCAACCCTGAATTCACCGCTAGTGTACTGGTCGCTTATGCACGGGCTGCACAGCGTTTGAGCTTGGAAGGACATAAAGGTGCCAAAACAGTATTTGATATCCCACTTGGTCACTTGTCCCCGAAATCCGCTGAGGAACTTCGCCGCGATCTTCTGTAATGTTTGAAATATAATGATTCATTCATCGCAATAAATAGAAACAGCCTGTCCTTCATCATGAGGGACGGGCTGTTTGTGTTAGAGCTCTTATATAGCAGCAGGATAATGTTACAACCAGTGCTCAGGCAAGTTGAGATGAGCTGGCAGTTTGGTACGGGAATTGCCTCTGGCTGCATTCAGCTGGGATTGTGTCAGAAAAATGCTCCCGGTCAGATCTGCTCCGCCCAGATCCGCATCACGCAAGTCGGCACCGATCAGATCAGCATGTCTTAAGTCGGCATTGCGCAGGTCACAAGCAATCATTAAGGCGCCCCGAAAGCTTGCTCCCCGGAGGTCCGCTCCTCTCAGATTGGCTCCCAGGAAGTCTCTTCCTTTCAGTTTCTTGCGCTTGGAGTTCCCTTGTTCATGGCTGCTGGATGGCGCATGCGCACGTACCAGTTCACTCCCCTGCACCAGAAGATCGTTCACGATCGCCCGCTGAGAGGGAATATCCAGACGCAGAATCGCGGAAGGCTCCAGACCAGTTAGGCGTTCCGTCTCCTGGTATACGCTGCGGATGGCATCGTGAAGAGAGGAGGTTTCCGGCCGTAAGAGCATTTCGTTCATATAACTGAGCAGTTCATGCAGTTGTCTCATGACAGGCAGGCAGTCGAACATTTCGGCAGCCGATTCCGGATGATCCCGCCAATCCTTGCCTGCATAGGTTACTTGGGACAGCTTCTGACCTGCACCAAAGCAATCATAGACGGTGCAGCCCTTGAAGCCCTTTTGCCGGAGCTGCGTATGGATGCCGCAGCGATTGTCTGAGCGCAGATTGGAACAGGGGGTACCGCTGGCTTTGTCAAAAGCAAAGTCAGATGACTTGCCATAAGGCAAGGCAACGCAGCACAGCCCGAAACATTGCTCACAGTCCGTGTATAAATGAGGGCTCATCGTACTGCCGTGGGATAGATTAGACAATGTGTACACTTCCTTTAATCAATGAAAAAAACTGGATATTCAGTGCTAATATCACTTTACCATTACACTGAAATATGATCAATTCCTATTGGTTTCATATAGGAGGGCAGAATTGCAGAATAAATAGGAATCAACATTGATATGATAATTAGAGGTAAAAAAACATCTACAAACTTTATGTAAGTTACTTGACAAATTTAATCATATAACTTATTATCAATACTAAGCTGAACAATTAAACGGATGCAGGATGGTGTAGATATGGGATTTATGGATAAGTTATTCGGTAAAAGTAACAACAACACACAAGAGGAGGAAACAAAGATGTCGAAATTAAATATTGGGATTATTCTTGGGAGCACACGTGAAGGTCGGTTGAGTCCGCAAGTAGGAGAATGGGTGAAACAGATCGCTGATTCACGCGGTGATGCCAACTATGAAATCGTGGATATTGCCGACTATAAGCTGCCGCTATTGGGCGAAGCTGATGCAACAGAACAGGCTACAGCCTGGAACACCAAGCTGGCGAGCCTCGATGGATTCGTATTTATCGTACAGGAATATAATCACAGCATCTCTGCATCACTGAAAAATGCACTGGATTATGCTCGTGAAGCCTGGAACGATAAAGCTGCAGGAATTGTTAGCTATGGCTCGGTAGGCGGTGCACGTGCGGCAGAACACCTGCGCGGTATTCTCGGAGAACTGTCGGTTGCGGATGTTCGTGTTCACCCGGCGCTTTCTTTATTCACCGATTTTGATAACGGAACCTTCAAACCAGCTGATCTGCACTTGACCAATCTCAACGGAATGTTGGACCAAGTGTTATCCTGGAGCGGTGCGTTGAAAACTGTTCGTTCATAAATCACATGGACTGTAATAGCCGCCATTTTGGCGGCTTTTTTGCGTGAGAGAGGACAGCGAAGGACAGCGACCCGTTGACCGTCTCAACCTGTGGAAGCTTGGCGTGGCTCCCTTCATTCTAAAGATGAAAAAAAGACAGCTCTCCTCAGGGAGAACTGTCCTTCATCAATAAAGTTAAGATTAATTATGATGTACACGCACTTCGAGTGAAACAGTCATATGGCTTAAAACTTAGACTACGCCTTGAGCGAGCATGGCATCGGCTACCTTCAGGAAGCCTGCAATGTTGGCACCTGCCACAAGGTTTCCAGTACAGCCATATTGATCCGCTGCCTCTACACAGCTGCTGTAGATGTTCCGCATGATCTCATGCAGCTTCGCGTCCACTTCTTCAAATGACCAGGACAGGCGCATGCTGTTCTGAGACATTTCAAGAGCGGACACTGCAACCCCACCAGCATTGGCTGCTTTCGCCGGGCCGAACAGAACGCCCTCTTTCAGGAAGAGCTCGATTGCGGCAAGCGTGGAAGGCATATTAGCTCCTTCACCGATGGCTTTGACGCCGCCTTGCACGAGCAGCTCAGCAGACTGTTCATCAATCTCATTTTGCGTTGCGCAAGGCAGCGCGATATCGCACGGGATGGACCAGATGCCTGCACAGCCCTCGGTATACACTGCGTGAGGATGCTCTTTGACGTATTCGCTGATCCGCAGACGATCCACTTCTTTCAATCGTTTTACGGTATCCAGGTTAATTCCTTCTGCATCATATATGTATCCTCCCGAGTCACTGCAAGCCACGACCTTGGCACCAAGCTCCTGAGCCTTTTGGATGGCGTAGATGGAAACATTGCCTGAACCGGAAACAACCACTGTGCTGTCCTGGAAGCTCAAGCCTTTCGATTTCAGCATCTCGTTTACGAAGTACACACAACCGAATCCAGTGGCCTCCTTGCGTGCAAGGCTTCCGCCATACAGCAGACCTTTACCCGTTAATACCGCTGCATCATGCCCGCTGCTAATGCGTTTGTACTGTCCGAACATGTAACCGATTTCCCTCGCGCCTACACCAATATCGCCTGCAGGTACATCTGTATCAGAGCCGATATATTTATACAGCTCTGTCATGAAGCTTTGCGTGAAACGCATCACTTCCAGATCGGATTTTCCTTTGGGATCGAAGTCGGAACCGCCTTTACCGCCGCCGATCGGCAGTCCAGTCAGTGCGTTTTTGAAAATCTGTTCGAAGCCCAGGAACTTCACGATTCCGGAATAAACGGAAGGGTGGAAGCGTAGTCCGCCTTTGTAAGGACCGATGGCACTGTTGAACTGTACGCGGAATCCGCGGTTCACTTGAACCTTGCCTTGGTCATCGACCCAAGGTACGCGGAACGTAATGACACGTTCAGGTTCAACCAGCTGTTCGAGCAAGCTGTTATTCATGTATTTCGGGTGTGCTTCAATCACAGGAATGAGTGAGTCCAGAATCTCTTTTACAGCCTGATGGAATTCATGTTCTTGCGGATTTCTGGCGATAACCGATTCATAGACGGAATGAACATATTCTGCAGCAGTGACTTGAGTTGATTCTTGAGTAATAGTGGACACTTTTTCGATGCACTCCTTTATTGTGTTAAAGTCTTTGGTTGGCTATTTGCATAAATTGCATAAAAGTTTGTAGTTAAATATACAGGAAAGAAAATAAAAATACGAGATGAAAACCCATAAAATGTTTTTTATGACGTTATTAAAATGTTCTATGGATCTATCATACGGTGTAAAGATTGAATTCTAATAATTGGATAATATAGCTAATGCCTAATTTTAAACGGGAAGTTAGCTGAATAGACTGGATTAAAAAATTAGTTTTGGTAAGATGGTAAGAAGGCCCCGGTTTCCGGGGCTTTTATCTAACCGAAGGAGGAAAACAGGATGATGAACAGCAACATGCGAATTGATGTGGAGAACAAAGCTTGTATAGGAGGTGAGATCTATTATGAACCATAGGTCTAACCTTCAACCTTGCAGAGAAATATTGGTGAAACAGCTGATTACATTGGGTGAAGAGAAAAGGACATTTCTCGACGCCTATTTTGACGTGCGTGAACCTGAACGGGTACAGATGGAGAAATTATTGTCTACTTACACCGGACATGTCCAGAAGCTGCTGCTCGGCCCGGATGAGCTTCTCCATTCCGTCGTACTTATTGGGAGCGAGATCCGATTTGACTACATTGATTTCCATACGTCGGATGAATTCAAGATTGTCATGCCTGACGAGGCAGATCCGGATGCAGGACGCATCTCCTTTCTCTCGCCTGTAGGACGTCAATTGCTGCTTAGCAGCAAAGGGGAAACGAGATCCGTTACGATCCCGGCTGGTTCCATGAGGGTGCGTATTACGGAAATCACTTGGAGTCGTGCATCCTTGAATCCGGTATCTTCAGGAGGTGTGGATCATGCACTTTAAAGAGACGGATTTACCGGGAATTGGACGCAAGTATTGGCTGCATACCCGTAGCGGGGAGCATTTGATTATCGTGATTCATAATGATGAGCGGCGCGATCTGTTTCACATGGAATCCGGAGACACGCCTGAAGAAGTGGGGGATATGGTGTCCCTTGTAACCTTGGATGACGAGGAAGCTCGGGCAGTCGCCGCCATCGTGGGAGGCATGACCTATAAGCCCAAGTTCCAGGATGAACGGGAAGTCATGCTTGAGGGCTTACTGATTGAATGGTTGCGAATCGAACCTCATTCACGAAGCATTGGAAGAACGATTGGGGAACTGGATATCCGCCAAGCGACGGGGGCTGTCATTCTTGCGGTGGTGGAGAAGAACAGGGGAAAACAGTTTAATCCGGGGCCAGAATACGCATTTACCTCTGGAGCTACCATTGTCGTTGCAGGAGAGCGGGATCAGATCAGGCAATTAAAACAGTTGTTATCCGATGGACGGTTGTAGCCTATGGATATGCTCATATTCGAAGTGGGAATTGCTGTTGCGCTGATTACACTTACGGGGCTAATATCTGCACGATTACGATTTTCGGTCATTCCGTTCTACATTCTGATCGGAATGGCGGTTGGACCGCATGCACCACAGATTGGTATTGTGGATTTGCGTTTCATCGAAAGCTCGGCATTTATTGAATTTATGGGCAGGCTTGGCATTTTGTTTCTTTTATTTTATCTTGGACTTGAATTTTCGGTCTCCCGATTGATGAAATCGGGCAAAGCCATATTGACCGGAGGCATGTTCTATGTAGGGCTTAATTTTGCTTCCGGTCTGCTGCTGGGTTGGTTCATGGAACTGCCGTTAAAAGAAACGCTGGTGGTGTGCGGCATCATGACCAGCTCTTCAACAGCGATTGTAGCCAAAGTACTCGTTGATCTGAAGCGCACGGCGAATCCTGAAACGGAGATTATTATGGGCATGATCATGTTTGACGATCTGTTCATTGCCATTCATATTTCGATCCTGACTGGCCTCGTTCTCAGCGGGGCGACCTCGTTCCTCAGTGTACTGCTGGTATCCTTGTCTGCGATGCTGTTTATTGTGCTGTTTCTGATCATTGGCCGGAAGAGCATCAAGTATATTGACAAGGCGCTGAATATCAAGTCATCCGAACTGTTTCTGCTTACCGTGATGACGTTGCTTTTTTTGGTTGCTGGTTTCTCGGAAACATTGCATGTTGCCGAGGCGATCGGTGCATTAATGATGGGGCTGGTACTCGGTGAATCGAGACATGCGAACCGGATTGAGCATCAGGTCATGCCGTTCAAGGACTTTTTTGGTGCGATCTTCTTTTTTAGCTTTGGACTGACCATTGAACCCTCCTCCCTTGGGGGAGCTGTCGGGATGACGATCATTGCGGTCATTTTAACGATTGCGAGCAATTATGGCGCAGGAATGATTGCAGGCAGAATGTCTGGAATGACGCCAAAGGCTTCACTCAAAGTAGGATTCACGCTGGTTTCCCGAGGAGAGTTCTCCATCATTATGGCGAACATTGGCAAGGCCGGAGGACTGATGGTTTCAATCCAGTCCTTTGCTGTGCTGTACGTGCTGATTCTGGCGGTACTGGGCCCGATCTTGACGAAGGAAGCGCCGTGGATCTATGGGCAGTATGAGCGTCTGAGAAATCGATTACGAAGGAAAGAGACAGGTTAGATTGGATTTTGGTAGCAGCGTCACACCATGGAGAGACTTCATCTCTCGGGTGTGACGCTTTTTTTTGGATTCCTATGCTACCAAGTACCGTAAGTGAGTAGGCGGGCAATGTGGGATATTTTTTGCCTAAGGGAGATGAATTTGAATATTCTCGATATGCACGGAGACACCGCCGATCTGAACTTGAGTGATCTCGTTGGAAGGACTAAGCGTTATTCTGCCTAGAATCCTGGAAGGACGGTTCATCGTGTACCCTTGTTTGATCATATATGTCTGATCATGGGGAGCTCGGAGTTGTTGATACTTATGCAGGTAACACAGCAATGCCCCATTGGATGTACCTGTGGCGCTCTCTTCCGGTATGTTGTACAGCGGGGCAAAGTTCCGACATTCGGCGAGGGCTGCATTATCCTGCGTTTCGAGTGCGAACACATGATAACCCACCACTTGATGTGCTTTGCTGATGTCGGAGATTTGCTGAAGGTTAGGATTAATGGTTGTCAAGACAACAGGATGCCTAACCGGAATTAAGATGTCGCGCAGCCCGGTAGATACGATCTGTACAGGCAAATCAGGGTGTAGGTCCTGCAGCGGAATCTGCAGAGAGTCCGCGATGTCCTGCCGGTTAACCAGCTCTCCAAACTGCGGAAGTGTCTGGGACAGATAGACGTCACCACCTTCCTCGACGGTTACTTCGAGAATTCCAGCAAGTGTATCAAGTGTATACTTGCCCACGTCAACCATCTGCTCTGCCTTCATGAGATAGAAGAGGGCCACTGTTGCATGTCCACATAGGTCAACTTCATGATTTGGAGTAAAGTAACGTATGTTGTAATCAGCTAAATTTGAAGGCATGACAAATGCCGTTTCGGAGAATCCGACTTGTCTGGCAATCTCCTGCATCTGCGACGCGGACAAATGCTCTGCCTGCAGAACGACCCCAGCGGGGTTACCTCCCTCAGTGATATCCGAAAATGCATGTAATGTGATTACCTCAATATCCATTTTGTTTTCCCTCGCTTGTCCGTTAGTTCATGAAGAATGAGAATGTTCCTATTATAGCATGCTCGGTGGCTGGTTTTTGATGGAACGAGGACGGCGAGCGATTGATGATTCAAGGTCAAGTGAATGGCTGCAAAGGGTAATGAAGAAGGAGAGCACGCGATAATCCAATCGAAAGGCAGGGATTTGGTATGAAAGCTATTGTTATTGATAAGTTTGGTGGAGCGGAACAATTGAAGGAACAGGAAATACCCAAACCGACATGTGGAATCAATCAGGTGATCATCCAGATTCATGCAACCTCGGTGAACCCGGTCGACTTCAAAGTCAGACAAGGACATATGGAAGAAGCGGCTGACTCATTCCCTTTAATCTTGGGCGGGGATGCTGCGGGTATTGTGGCAGAGGTAGGATCCAATGTTACACAGTTCAGGGAGGGTGACCGAGTATTTGCCCGTCCGCGAAGCTTCGGAACCTATGCAGAATATGTGGCGGTAGATGCAGATATCATATCCCGTATTCCGGACAATCTGAGTTTTGAGGAGGCTGCAGCCATACCGCTTGCGGGCATGACAGCCTGGCAGGCACTTGTTGACCATGCGCATCTCGCCAAGGGGCAAAAGGTATTGATTCACGCGGGAGCAGGCGGTGTGGGGACTTATGCGATACAGATTGCCAAATATATTGGCGCTGAAGTGGCGGCCACAGCTAGCGAGTCAAATGAGGAGCTGCTTCGGTCCTTGGGCGTGGATCATTTTATCAATTATAAAACAGAAGATTTCTCGGAGATTCTCTCCGGGTATGATGTCGTGCTCGACACGATGGGTGGTGACATTCAGCGGGACAGCTTCAAGGTGCTGAAGCCCGGCGGACATCTGGTTTCGCTCGTGGAACAACCGGACGATAACCTTGCCAAGGAGGCAGGCGTAACCGCTAATGTATTCATGATGGAACCGAAAGGGGAGCAGCTGGATCAACTGGCGAAGCTCGCCTTCGAGGGAAAACTCAAACCTGTGATAGACGAGACGTATGATTTAAGTGAGCAGGGACTTCGGGAGGCACATGAAAAGAGTGAATCGCATCATGCACGCGGTAAGCTGGTCATTCGTGCGCAATAGGTTTCAACGATTAAGGACCAGTGATATTCCACTAAAATCAGGAGTCTGAATCATGGCCATCTTCCGTTTGGGAAGGTGGCTGTTTCATGGATGACGGGAGAAGCAGAAGCAGATTCCCATATGTGGAGGTTTAAGCTATAATAGTAGAAATTTATTCCATTCTGCGTATGAGGTGATCCAATTGTCCAACGAACTCATCCAAGCCATTCAACTGTTAAAAGAAAAGAAGTGGGTTGATCTGACCCATACGTTCGGTCCAGAATCACCGCATTTCTCTGCTTTTGATGCTGCCGAGTTTGATACGCTGTTTAATCACGACCAAGGCTTTTTCGCTCAGAGCTTCAAATTCCCTGGCCAGTACGGCACCCATCTGGATGCACCGATTCATTTTGTGCGTGACACGCGTTATCTGGATCAGCTAGGTCTGAAGGAACTTGTGCTGCCGCTGGTGGTCATTGACCAGTCTGCTGCCGTGGCGAGCAATCCGGACTTTACGCTGGATGTCGAACATATTCTTGAATTCGAAAAGGAACATGGGGTTATTGAAGAAGGCAGCTTCGTGGCACTTCGTACCGATTGGAGCAAACGCTGGCCCAATCATGAAAAGTTCGACAACAAGGATGCAGAAGGCAACAGCCATGCACCCGGTTGGTCGGTTAGTGCATTGATGTTTTTGTTCGAAGTACGCAAAATCAAGGCCATTGGTCATGAAACCTTCGATACCGATTCAGCTGTGGACTATCAGAAAAATGGCGCACTTCTCGCGGAATATTATGTGCTTGCTCAGGATACATATCAGGTAGAGTTGTTAACCAATCTGGACCAGGTGCCAGCAAAAGGTGCAGTGATCTTCAACATTGTACCCAAGGCCGAAAAGGCTTCCGGATTCCCGGTTAGATCCTTTGCCATTTTGCCTTGATGCAGCAGCTCTCAGATGAAATCAAGTTCTATAGAAAGTAAGTGTCCAATTAAAATACAATTCCTAATTACTAGATCAATGCTCATATGTAAACGTAAGGGAGGCACGCGTTGCCTCCTTTTTTATGTCTTACTTTTGATCCGAATGGATATTCGGATTGAATCTTTGTGAGATTTTCTTCTCTGCTTTCTTGCGCCGAATCCAGCGCTTAAGTATGTTCTGCTGCTTTCTTTCTTCCAGTGTCTCTTTCATGCCTTGAATCATGAATTCGGATCTTCGTCTATCATCCCGACTAATCTCGCGTAATTCTTTAATAAATTTGTCGTCCATATCTGCCTCTCGCTCATTCAGGATAACACCATTATACCGAACGTACGTTCTTTTATCAAGTTTTACCATTAACCTGCTTGCAATCTGCATGATATGAAAACGGCTGCCGACAGAACCCTGGAGTGATTCTGTCAGCAGCCGTTTATGCATTTATTTACTTGGATGCGTTGTAATTGCTCAAGAACTCTTTTACTTTGGCCGGATCAGACTTCAATTCATTCCCGGTCTGAACGAGCGGACTTACTGTAGAGTAGGCTTTGAGCTTGTTGTTCTTATAGAACTGCAGAATCTCATCCTGATTGATGGAGTACAGCACGGCCTTTCTCAAGTCACTGCTCTTCGCTACATCTCTATTCTTGGTGTTAAACAGCAGATAGGAAACCGCGTTGCTCGGAATGCTCTGCAGCTTCAACTTGCTGTCACTTTCAATGATGTCATACTTCGTTTCAGGTACTCCGTAATACAAATGAATCTCACTGCTGCGAAGCGCAGACAGCGCACTGTCAGCATCCGCGATGAAGCGAACGTTTACCTGCGAAATTTTCGGTGCATATTCTGATCCTTTGCGGTATCCGGGATTTTGGTAGAATACGCCCTCATAGTCATTTTTGTAAGCCAGGATGTAAGGTCCGCTTGCATACAGCGTGTTGTTGTAGGAAGCACCCTCTGTAACCGTGTTCTGATCACCGTAAGGAATATCCTTGTTTACGTCAAAAGAAGCTACGTCATAAGTGTTGATGCTCTCCACCTGTTTTTTGGACACGATCCCTGCAGATTGGTGAGCAAGGTAGTTCAGCACTTGAGGGAAAGGCTCCGTTGTGGTTAGTTTTACGACCTGATATTTTCCTGCATTATTATCCGCTTTTGTTTTGTCAGAGACGAGTTCGGTAATTTTGGAATCGAGTCCTTGCTCGAGAGCGTCTTTGATGGTTCCATTACCGCCGGATTGCTGGATGGATTCCAGGGTGCTCAGGTCGGTTACCAGCTCAGCTTCTTTGATATGCTCGTGCAAGCTGTAAGTCCGGTGATCCGGAACAGAGTCTTTATTTTTGGCACGGTCCAGAGAGAAGATGACGTCATCGGCACCAACGCGCTCCCCGGTATCTACTGCCTTTTTGTTTTCAATCTTTGCAAAGTTAATATCGTCTCTCAGAATGAAATAATACTCCGAATTCCCTTCAGCGATGCTGAAATTGTGTGAAAGTGATCCTTCGGGCGTTAGTTGATCATCATCCGTGAGGTTTACAAGACGAACATACATATTGGTGTTCAATTGGTTGATGGAGCCGTCGTTTCCTTTGATCGGGTCAAGGGAAGTCAGCACGGAAGCACTTTGAGTCAGGATCAGTGGATCTTTCGTATTTTTGGAACTGTCTTTGAATTCAATGGGTTCCCAAGCCATGGCACGGGATTTGGACAGGCGCACCGTATCCGGATTCAGGATGTCCTGATTCACGGCCTGACTTTTCAGGGAAATGTACAATGGAGCGATGTAGGCTTGATCGGTTACCAGGCGGTCCTCCAATTGTTTGTACGTTTCCTTGTATTCTTCGGGTGTTTGGGTAGCTGCGGCGTCAATGAGTTTATCGATCTCTTCATCCGCCAGAATGCTGTAGTCACCACCGGTTTTGAAAAGGGAACGAACGGCATAGTCCGGGTTACCGGTTACTGTTGTCCAGCTGGAGAGAGCAATATCATAGTTGCCTGCGTCCTGTTGGGATTTGTAGCTGCCGTAATCCGGCTGCAGATTCAGCTTCACATTGAAGCCGTTTTTGGTCAGCTGATCACGGATGATATTAACATCATTTTCGGAAGAACTTTGGGCGAGTAACTCAATGTCGACTGGAGCCTGATTCTGAGTGTTCTCTGCTGGCGAAGTCTGGGCCGTCTCCGATTGGGTTTCGGACTTGGTCTTCACGCTGCAGCCCGAAATCACGATGACGAGAATAAGCAGCAATGAGATCAACGAACGTTTTTTCATGGGATAACCTCCTGGATAATTTTGAATGGAATGATGGTTTTGAATTAAGCCTTTACCAATTTGGGATCAAGTGCGTCGCGCAGACCATCACCGAGAAAGTTGAATGACAGAACGAGCAGAATGATAGCCAGCCCAGGATAAATGGCGAGATACGAGTGCGTTTCCAGATATGTACTGCCCAGCTTGAGAATGTTGCCCCATTCCGGGATATGTGGTTCGACACCCAGTCCCAGATAGCTCAGGCTGCTGGTCGCAATGACCGCTCCGCCAATCGTAAGCGTGGATTTGATGATCATTGGTGCAAGCGAGTTGGGAATGATGTGTTTGAAAATGATGGAACGGTTGTTATAGCCGAGTGCACGCGCAGCCTCCACGAATTCAAAGGTAGAAACATACAGGACACTGGCTCTCATGGTACGTGCATAAGTCGGGATCGATCCCAGACTGAGGGCCAGAATCAGATTGACCGTATTGGCACCAAATGCCGCAATGATGGCAATGGCCAGCAGGATGCCCGGAATGGCATAGAGGACATCGAGCAGCCGCATGATGATATTGTCTGTGTGTCTTCCATAGAATCCGGAGAAGGCCCCAAGTACTCCACCAATGATTACAGGAATAATGGTCGACAGGCAGCCTACGATCAACGAGATGCGGGCACCAAATATGATTCGGGAGAACAGGCATCGCCCGAAGTCATCCGTCCCGAGTGGATAAGCCAGGGATGGCGGCTGCAGCAGGGCGGAATAGTTGTTTTCGACCGCCATGCTGTAATCAAAGGTGAAGAAACTGCAGATCGAGATGGAAAATAGAAAGATGATAAAAAACATGCCGGACATTGCTGTTACGTTAGGAGCCAGTCGGTCCCAGAGGTCGTTCCAGAAGTTTGATTTCTGTTTCCCTTGTCTCCGGTAGCGACCCATGATGGAAATGCCGAGCAGCAGTGCAAATACGTTTCCTGTGGCCGAGGTCAGGATCAGCAGGATGCTGACAGCAACCATCCAGCGTGGGATGACCGAAGCAGCAGTATACTGGGCTACAATCGTCAAAACGACCAGGTCAATGACCAGAATGAATAGCAAGGCGGCCATGGCTGGCAAAAACGTATCTGATACATAGGGTTTGAACATATTGAGCGCCGATACGCCAATAACGAATAGCTGCGTCAGCAGCATATAGACCGCAAAGGTGTACTCCACTTGCTTTGCTTTTATGATCAGGTGAAACGCCGCTGTGACGATGAAAATATTGCCAGAGCAGATGGCCAGCAACTGAACCCAAGCCAGCCTGCGGGTTAATGCTGAGATATGTCCTTGTTTGGTCAAGTCTTTTCGGATGAGCAGCATCAGAATACTCTGAATGATCGTGAAAAAAAGATAGATACAAAGTGCAGTCAACAGAAAGGGTCTGAATTCTTGCCTGCCCAGGTCATAACTGTTAAACAGCAGTAATACCGTCAATAGAAGAGAAGTAACCCACGCAAAGCTGGCCTGACTGTATTCTGGTGAAGACTTAAGCCGGAAACGCACTTCTTGTGTTAAGGAAACCGAATTTGTCATATTGCACCTGCTTTAATATTGTTTCATCTTGGAACGTACTCTTGGATCGATAAATGCGTACAATAGATCTACGATCACATTAATGATGGAAATGGTAATCGCTGTATACACTACTCCGCCCATAATACTCGGAATATCGGGAATAAACTGTTTATCCACAATGTAACTGCCGAGTCCGCTAATATTAAATACTTTCTCCGTTACGGCCGCTCCACCGAGCATCCCTCCGAATTGCAATCCAACGACCGTTACGATTGGAATCAACGCATTGCGTACCGCATGTTTCAGCAGAACACTCCGTTCACTGAGTCCTTTGGCGCGAGCCGTCATCACGTAATCTTCGTGAATAACCTCCAGCGTGGAAGAACGGGTCATTCGGGCCACTGCAGCCGTTAATCCTGTTCCCAGAACAATGGTTGGCATGATGATGGACAGCCAGTTCTGAGGATTGAAGGTCGCGGGAAGCCACTGCATTTTAATAGAAAAGTTCAGGATGAAGATCAGTCCCTGCCAGAAGTTCGGAATCGACAATCCGATCAGAGCAATAAACATAAAAGTGTAATCAAACAGCGAATTAGGCTTGATCGCCGAGATGATCCCGATGGGAAGTGCGATGACAAGGGCAAGCAGTAGAGAAATGACTGCGAGTGTCAGTGTAATCGGAAACTTTCTGGCTATGGTCGCTGTCACATCCTCATTTCCCGAGAAGGATTTGCCCAGATCAAACAGTGCGATTCCCTTAATATTGTTCCATAGCTGAACGAGATAAGGCTGATCCAGACCGTATACGTGATTAAAGGCTGCAATCTGTTCCTGTGTCGCTGTCTCTCCAAGAATGTTGGCTGCAGGGTTGAACGGAGACAGATACAAGATGGTAAATACGAGGGTAGCTACACCCAAAATGACGAACAGGGTCATCAGTATTCTTTCGAATATGTACTTTAGATAAGGATTGCCATAGATCCATAGTATGACGTACATCAGACAGCCAGGAATGATAGATAGAGCCACAAACCAGGGTTTATCCAGCAGTGCACGAAACGTGTCGGCCATGGTCAGGCGCTGTTCTCCATGTTCCTGCAGCCTGCGTGACGTTCGTTCATACAACTCTTTCTGATATGTTTCCTCCAGCCACTGCTCAGTCTGACGCTTGAATTCTGTTTCACTGACCTGCTGCTGGAAGAAGCGATGTTTGCGTCTCAGCTGTTCTTCTACTATGGTTCGAAGCTTATCCCGGTAAGAAGAAGAGTGCATCTCCTGTTCTACAGCTCGCTGAGCGGTTTGCCATCCATCCTTTTGGCGTCTGGATTGCCACACCAGAAGCACAATCAGATTGATCGGCAGCCCGAGAATAAACAGCACATATCGGTAGGAGGGATGAAGCAGCATTTTGCCATAAATGAAACTCAGATTCTGTGCAAGCCGTGACATTTTGCCGCCTACTGCAAGATTCAAACCGAGCAAACCTCCCTTCATTCAGGTTTAAATTGCATTATTCCGATTGATATAGTATATATTATTTAGGGTCTATTCAATTGTCAAGGTATGGAATTCTGTACATATTATGAAACGCGTAAATATGAAGGAAAGCAGGTGTTTGTATGCAGCCTTTACTGAAAGTTAGTGATTTGTCAGTCTCTTTTCATTCCGGAGAGAATGAGTTTCAGGCGGTACGGGATGTCAGCTTCGAGGTTCGGAAAGGGGAAACGCTTGGGATTGTTGGAGAATCGGGAAGCGGCAAAAGCGTAACAGCCCGTTCCATTATGAGGCTGCTTGCTTCTCCTCCTTCTCAGATGAAGCAGGGAGAGATTTTGTTTCGTGGAGTCAATCTGGCGACCAAAACGCAAAAAGAGATGGAAAGCATCCGCGGCCGCGACATCGGCATGATTTTCCAGGATCCCATGAGTTCGCTTAATCCGACCATCAAAGTTGGAAAACAAATCTCCGAAAGTCTGATCAAGCATCAGAAGCTGTCACGTCGGGAAGCGAAAAAGCAAGCCATCGCCATGCTCGAACTGGTTGGCATATCACGGAGTGAGGTGCGCTACAATCAGTATCCGCACGAGTTCTCGGGAGGCATGCGTCAGCGGGTAATGATCGCCATAGCACTTGCTTGCCGCCCTGAGCTGCTGATTGCCGATGAACCAACGACTGCGCTCGACGTGACCATCCAGGCGCAAATTCTGAATTTGATGAAAGACATGCAGGAACGGCTGGGGACGTCCATTATACTGATTACACATGATCTGGGGGTTGTGGCCGGAATGTGTGACCGCGTCGCGGTCATGAAAGAGGGACAGATCGTGGAATCCGGGACAACGGCGGAGATCTTCGCGAATCCGAAACACGAATATACGTCCAGACTCCTGAATGCCTTGCCGCGGTTGGATGAGAAGAAGAAACCCAAACCGGTTTCACTGTTCCCTAAGGATCTAAAAGATGATCAGCCTCTGCTTGAGGTGAAATCCCTGCGGCAGCATTTTAATCTTGGCAAAGGCAATACGCTGAAGGCAGTGAATGATATCAGCTTTTATATCCGCCAGGGCGAGACATTGGGGGTTGTCGGAGAGTCTGGCAGCGGCAAATCCACGACAGGGCGTGCCATCTTGAGACTGCATGAACCGACTGGCGGGGATGTCTTGTTCAAAGGGGTTCCACTAAACCGGCTGTCCGCTTCGGAAATGAAAACGATGAGACGGCATATGCAGATCATCTTCCAGGACCCCTACGCCTCATTGAACCCGAAATTGAGAATTATGGACATTATCGGGGAGGCGCTTGATATTCATCAGTTGACCAAGACAACAGCGGAGAGAGAGAAGCGGGTGGAAGAGCTGCTGGAAATGGTGGGGCTTGATCCATCCCATGCGCTGCGGTACCCTCACGAATTCTCTGGCGGTCAGAGACAGAGAATTGGGATTGCGCGCGCACTCGCTGTGGAACCGGAGTTTATTGTGTGCGATGAGCCGCTGTCTGCGCTCGATGTGTCCATACAGGCGCAGATCGTGCAGCTGCTTGAGGAATTGCAGCAGCGGCTTGGTTTGACGTATCTTTTTATTGCACATGACTTGTCCATGGTCAAACATATCAGTGATCGTGTGGCTGTGATGTATAACGGTAAAATCGTTGAGCTTGCTGAGAGTGAAGAGCTCTATTCCAATCCACAGCATGCGTATACGAAATCTCTTCTCTCTGCAATTCCGGTCCCTGATCCGGCTGTGGAAGCGAAGAAAAAACGCACAGTGTATGAAGAAAACAGCAGGGAGCAGCTAGCCGATCGTTACAATCTGGAGCAGTCCAAGTGGGTCGAAGTAACGGAAGGGCACTGGGTGGCCGTTTCTGGTTAGAACGGATCAGAGTAATCAAACAAGCAGGCACAAAAAAATAACCCCGTCAGTGATCTGTGCAAGATCAACTGTACGGGGTCCTTTATACGTTTGTTTTAGGTTGTGGACTTTATTATTTGAATTGCACCGATTTCTTGATGTTGTCAATCTCGGCTTTGCTTGCATCATCCAAATACGTGAAGATGAAGTTGAAGGCATAACCTTCAATGATGGTGCTGTAGTAATCTTGTGTAATGGTTGTGCCGTCACCAGCATCCATTGTGATTTGCATAACATCCATCTCTTTACCACCGATCGTTTCGGTTGCGATATCTTTATATTCATAAGGGAACTGGCTGTCGACCATGAATTTCTTGGTTGCTTCCAGGTAGTCTTTACCCGTGCGAATCCCTTGCAGCAGGCTGACCTTCTCGGCAATGGCCATAGCGGAAGGACCCACTTCCTGACCACCCAGTGGCAATTCCGAAGCCATCAATAGGTTCAGTGTTTTTGTCTGGGACAGTTCAAGCTGTTTTTTCTTCGTATCATCGTCACCGGCAATGGCATCCGAAGAAGCACTTGTCAGCTCGTTCATTCCTTCTGCATCCTGGAACTCCCATTGCTCAGGGAATTTCAATGATACACCGAAGTAGTCATTCGTGTAGGAACCTTTTTCGGTTGTACCCAGTTCCACGTTTGCTGAATTGTCTTCCTCAGCTGCTGCGTCAGTCGACGTTTCCGTACTTTCAGTATCCTCAGTCTTGGCGGTATCCGTGTCTGTAGCGGCTGCAGTTTCTGTTTTAGTCGTGTCTTCCGTTTGAGCGTTGTTATCTGCCTTGTCACCGCAAGCGGCTGCAACAAGCATCATCATGATGAGCATAGTGAATAAAGACGTTTTTTTTGTGATAGACATAAAACCCTCCTGAAATAAATGTGTGTGTTCTCTCTCTGTAATGTTGCGTACTCCAAAATTGTAGCACAAACGTTCTTCTTTACCACCTATAGGAAACTATAGGGGTCCCTCTATAAATAAGACAATCGGCTTGCAATTGAAACAGCTTCTGTGCTGGATTGCACACCTAATTTGTTGAAGATCACTTTTTTGTGGTGATTCACGGTGCATTCCTTGATTTTTAATTTCAAAGCAATGGCCTTAACGGTTAACCCTTTTGAGATCATTTCAAGGATGGTTAACTGACGCTCAGTGAAATCCACAGAAGGTTTCTCCGAAGGAACGGATGACATTAGGCTCTGGTAGCTGTTCTGCATATGGGCAGGAATGAGCTTAGCAATGGCGATTAATTCACTTTGCATATCTGCGTTAATGGTGGACACATCCAGATAACCGGAATGGTTCAGTCCTACAGAGAGAGGCGTAGCGTAACAATGCCATTGTTGAAAAAGCGGGCTCTCATGCTGCTCTGGTGGCAGCAATACCGGTTCGTTTTTTTCCATGGTGGCCGAGATGGCGTTGATTCCGCAGCTCTGTGCAGTGAAAATCATGCCTGGACGAATCGGAGACTGCTTCACTTCATCCTCCAGATCATGGCTGTAATCCATGGCGAGCAGCACGCCATCCGCATCCGTAAGCAGAAACAGATAGGTGCTGGACAGGTTCTCCCGGATATCCGATAGACTGCGCTGGAAGGCACTGATCAGAAAATGATTGATTTTGCGCAATCTTTCCAGACTGGTCCTGGAAATATATTTAATATGAGCCATGCCGGATCTAGGTGCACTGATGTCAGACCAATGTTCCAGCAAGGCCGTTGTAGTGACAGACATGATATTACCTCCTTACATTTAACCGATGGTTTCTACGACGCGACCTTCCTGGTCGGTAATTTCAGTTCGGACTATTCGGATAAGCAAACCGGGAAGAGAAGGTAACTCGAATGTCATTTCCGAAGGTTTAAGATGAGCTGTTAGTTCGTTTACTGTCTGTTCATTCACGGTTACGTTGATTTTGGTCTCTTCTTCATGAAAAGAAGCATTTTCTCCGGCCTCGAAGGTGATATTTACTCCTGAACCTACAAGTGATAACGGAGCACCTTTTGCAATGCGGCTGCGCAGTATTTTTCCAATCAGAACCGCCTGTTTGGCTCCAAGCTGAAGTTCGGCGGGCACATTTTTTTGCAGCAATCTTTTGCGGGAAGGCGTCCAAGCCAGTTGTTGTATGAACAAAAATGCCGTGCTGGAGCCTTCAAGCTCAATTCCACGCTGAACCGCCTGCCCTACCGATGGAATATCCACATAGGAGTTACGCATGAGATCCGTGACATATTTGGGCATGAAAGGTTCGCATGATTTGAGGAATCCGCGAGTATTCCATGTCTGCATCGTTTCCAGTTCACGTCCGGTGATTCCGACCATCTGAATAAACTCCATTGTGCCGTTAGGGGTGGACAGCTGCTTCAGATCCGGGTCTTCAATGAAGGAAAGGGCGGTCAGCAAGGTATCAGAGCCCAGACAGATCGGTCCATTGGCATCCAAGTAGTCGCCTGCGCGAAATACGTTTCCGCTATTGAAGACATACCGCCCCATATTCTGTAACAAGTTCAGGGCCCAAGCGGGAGGTTCAGTCTCATCCTCTGTTCGGGTAAGCCGAAAGGTCAGTTCGAATCCATATCCACTGTGCTCTGGATCATTGGTTTCTTTGTCATATAGTTCGGAGAATCCGTACGTTACAAAATGCCAATGAGGCGTTGGTTGTTCCACTTTATAGGCACTGATTCCATCCAGAGGGTCAGGTCCTCCGAGCGCATAAGGGATGGCTGTGCCATAATGTTTGGGTTCCTGCTCCCCATAAAGTTCGTTAAATGCTGTATCAATGGCATCCCAGCCGGCTGTGCTTGCTTCATCAGTCATGATGGGTTCCTCCTTCATGTTCCAATTTCCCAAAAAAACATTTAAAATTAAGTTTACCTTTCTCAATTATCGTTTCAAGCGGCTTAAGGCTGAATTATGTCAGATAGGACTTCGGGGTACCAAATCGCATTTCAGGGAGGTAATTTACATGAGTATGAAAGATATCTTTCTTGCAGAATTCAACCAGGAGAATTGGGACTCATTTGTTATGTGCTTTGCCGATCGCTTTTTGCAGATTGATCCCAAACTGGTGGAAAGCGCGAAACAAAAGGGGATTCCGGCAGATATATGTCAGGTGCTTTTATGCGAAATGGGTGAGTATGGACTGGAATGGGTGTGCAAAAAGGTGCCTGCTTTAGGCGACCAAAGTCCTGCAAGCTATCTGGGTCATACAGACGGTGCAAATGCATTAAGAGCAGCCATTATGCAAATGCCGCGTTGAAGTTCTTCTATATAAATGGAGTGTCACGTGGTGAAGTTGATTTTAAAATATAGATATGTTACGCTTACATCACGAGAGAAAACAACAGAATAATCAATACATCGTTTGATGGATTGTTACTGCGAAGACAGGCAAAACCTAAACTGATGGTGAAATGAAAGCTCCTTTTTTGGGCGCTATTTTACCTTGAGTTTAGGTTTTTCTTGTTTTCTGGCCTATTTTGGGTCCATAGTTCAGGAACAACCTCAATTGAATCTATTGATTACCGTGTTGGTTTGCTCGAAATAGGACATTCTATCTTTCTGACTTGTCATTACAAAATAAATTGTTGAAAAGAGGTTGTTGTTCATGACTACGGCAAAAAAAGGTTTCCCTGAAAACTTCCTATGGGGCGGCGCTACTGCTGCCAATCAATTGGAGGGTGCATTTGATAAGGACGGCAAAGGTCTATCCACAGCAGATATGATCGCCCATGTTCCCAAAGAGAAACGTACGAGCGGACATGCGATGGAAATCTCCTCTTCCCGCATCGAAGAGATTCTGTCAGGCAAAATTGAAGAGCGTTTCCCGAAACGTTTTGGTATCGATTTCTATCATCGTTTCAAGGAAGACATCGCTTTGTTTGCCGAAATGGGCTTCAAAGTATTTCGCTTGTCCATTCACTGGGCGCGCATTTTCCCGAATGGTTACGATCAGGAGCCGAATGAAGCAGGTCTGAAATTCTATGACGAAGTCTTCGATGAACTTTTGAAATACGGCATTGAGCCGCTGGTAACCTTGTCTCACTACGAAACTCCGCTTGGTCTGACACAGAAGTACAATGGCTGGGCTGGCCGTGAAGTTATTGGGCACTACGTAAGATATGCAGAAACGGTATTCAACCGATATAAAAACAAAGTGAAATACTGGCTGACTTTTAACGAAATCAACGTCATGCTGTTCAGCCCGTACACTGGCGGCGGCATTCTGATCGATAAAGTAGACAACAAATTGCAAACGACATATCAAGCGCTGCATCACCAATTCGTAGCAAGTGCAATGGTAACAAAACTTGCGCATAAGATCATGCCTGGTTCCCAAGTGGGCTGTATGCTTGCTCGCATGGAGACATATCCGGCGACTTGCAACCCCGTAGATGTTCGTCTGGCTCAACACGAGAACCAGATCAACCTCTTCTTCACGGATATGCACGCTCGTGGTAAATATCCGAACTACATGGCACGTTATTTTGAAGAGAACAACATCGTGATTCAAAAAGAAGCTGGCGATGATGAAATCTTGCTGAACAACACGGTCGATTTCATCTCCTTCAGCTACTACATGTCCGTGACCAAATCAGCTTCTGCTGACCTGGAAGAAACTGCAGGCAACTTGGCTGGCGGTGTGAAAAACCCTTATTTGGAAGCTTCTGACTGGGGTTGGGAGATCGATCCAATCGGCCTGCGCATAACGCTGAACAACTTCTGGGATCGTTACCAAAAACCATTGTTCATCGTTGAGAATGGTCTTGGAGCTTATGACAAAGTAGAAGAAGATGGTTCGATTCATGACTCCTATCGTGTGGATTACCTGAAAAAACACATTGAACAAATGAAGGAAGCCATCAAGGATGGTGTGGATCTGATCGGATTTACGGCTTGGGGTCCAATTGACCTGGTTAGCATGTCCACTTCCGAAATGTCCAAACGATACGGCTTCATCTACGTGGATCTGGACGATGAAGGTAACGGAACCCTTGAACGTTCCAAAAAGGATTCTTTTGACTGGTACAAAAATGTGATTGCAAGCAATGGTGAACAGCTGTAATACAGGTTCGGATAGCTTGAACGCTTCTGACAAACAATGAATAGACACGATAAGAGAGGAATGATTGAGATGACAACACCATTTCCTAAGGACTTTCTATGGGGCGGCGCGGTAGCCGCCAACCAGCTTGAAGGAGCTTATAATACGGATGGCAAGGGATTGTCTGTCCAAGATGTGATGCCTCACGGGATCACAACGCCAAGAACAGAAGGTCCTACGGAAGATAACCTGAAATTGATCGGTATCGATTTCTACAACCGTTACAAAGAGGACGTAAAACTGTTTGCCGAAATGGGCTTCAAAGTGTTCCGTACATCCATTGCCTGGTCCCGAATCTTCCCTAAAGGGGACGAGCTGGAGCCCAACGAAAAAGGTCTGCAATTTTACGATGACCTGTTCGATGAGTGCCATAAATACGGGATTGAACCCCTAGTAACGATCTCTCACTATGAGACACCGCTGCATCTGTCCAAAACGTATGACGGCTGGGTTAACCGCAAAATGATCGAGTTTTACGAGCGGTATGTAACCGTTCTGTTCAACCGGTTCAAAGGCAAAGTAAAATACTGGCTGACCTTTAATGAAATCAACTCCATTTTGGAGGAGCCATTCATGAGCGGCGGGATATATACTCCAAAAGATCAATTGAGCAAGCAGGATCTGTATCAGGCGATTCACCATGAGTTGGTGGCAAGTGCACTGGCTGTTAAACTGGGTCATGAAATTATGCCGGAAGCCAAAATTGGCTGTATGGTTCTGAGTATGCCAACGTATCCGCTGACTCCGAATCCGGATGATGTGGTTGCAGCGATGCATGCAGAACAACGCAATGACATTTTTGCCGATATCCACGCACGTGGGTACTATCCAAAATACATTAACCGTTATTTCAAAGCGAATAATATCAATATTAAGTTCGAAGACGGAGATGCGGAAATTCTGAAGCATACGGTCGACTTCATCTCGTTCAGCTACTATGTAAGTATCTGTGAAACTGGCGATCCGCAAAAACGCATTGAAGGAAAAGGAAATCTGTTT
This sequence comes from Paenibacillus sp. FSL K6-2862, assembly GCF_038005125.1. Classification (NCBI taxonomy): domain Bacteria; kingdom Bacillati; phylum Bacillota; class Bacilli; order Caryophanales; family Paenibacillaceae; genus Paenibacillus; species Paenibacillus sp. FSL K6-2862. The sequence continues at coordinate 5,020,212 of NZ_JBBOSN010000001.1, read as the reverse complement.
GCAGGGGTTCAAAACCCTTACCTCAAAGCAAGTGAATGGGGCTGGCAGATCGATCCGCAAGGTCTGCGTGTGACGCTGAACAAATACTGGGATCGATACCAAAAACCATTGTTTATCGTGGAGAACGGGCTGGGTGCCGTGGATGAACTGATCACGGACGAGAACGGCAATAAAACGGTAAATGACGATTATCGCATTCAATATCTGAATGACCACTTGGTGCAGGTAGGTGAAGCGCTTGAAGATGGTGTCGAAGTTATGGGCTACACTTCATGGGGCTGTATCGACCTGGTTAGTGCATCGACTGCAGAGATGAAGAAACGTTACGGATTTATCTATGTGGACCGCAACAACGACGGAACTGGTTCATTGGAACGGTATAAGAAAAAATCGTTCCATTGGTACAAAGAAGTTATTAGTACTAATGGTGCAAGCTTGAAAGGCATTAACGAATAATAGTGGTTCAAAAGGCATGGTTGACAGGCATCTTCTCGTGTCATAATTAGTCGCATTAACCGCTTTCACAAAAACATTGTCATATAGATATTTATATGGTAAGATGGGCCTAAGGCTAATGAATAACTGGATTGTTACTGTTCAATCAGGCAAAACCAGAAGCAGGGCATCTTTCGTGACCTGCTTTGGTTTTGCCTTTTACTACTTTGACGGTGCAAGGTGATGTGAAGAAATGAAAATTGAGAAGGTGCTCAACAACAACGTAGTTACCGTGATTGATTCGGGCGGAAACGAACTGGTCGTCATGGGGCGGGGAATTGCCTTCAAAAAACATGCTGGTGAATCGATCGACGAAAGTCTTGTCGAAAAAATATTCTCATTGGAAAGCAAGGAAGTATCGCAGAAACTGAAAACGCTTCTGTCCGATATTCCAGTTGAATATGTTGAATGCTCGGATGAAATTATTCGTTATGCGGAGACGGTGTTAGGTGAGAAGTTACATGAGAGCATCTATATTTCACTAACGGATCATATTCATTTTGCCATTGATCGACATCGTCAAGGATTGCAGATCCGTAACGCACTGTTCTGGGAGATCAAGCGCATGTACCGCAAGGAATATGCCATTGGACTAAAGGCACTTCAGATTATTGAAGAGACGCTGGGAGTACTGCTTCCCGAAGACGAATGCGCATTCATCGCCATGCATCTGGTCAATGCCCAGATGAACGGTGAGATGAGAGAAACCATCAGTATTACGAATATTGTCAAGGACATACTCAACATTGTAAGGCGCAGTTTTGTCATTGAACTGGATGAGGATTCGCTGAGCTATTATCGCTTCTTAACCCATCTGAAGTTTTTTGCTCAACGTGTGCTGCAAGGTACAGCCATTGAAGACAAGGAAGAAGATAATCCGCTTCATGATCTGGTGAGTAAGCAATACCCTGAAGCATTTGCTTGTGCAGTCAAGATTAATGATTATACGCGGAAGATCTATAATCGGGTCTTGTCTAAGGAAGAAATACTGTATCTGACGATTCACATTGAGCGTGTAGTAAGAAATGAACAACCAACTGAATAATTTGGGATTGTTACTGCTAAAAAGGCAAAACCTAAACGTTGAATAATGATAAGCTGAAACTGCTTTGTCATTATCCAGTGTTTAGGTTTTTTTTTAACCTTCATTACACATTAAAGGAGCAAAACACAATGGATAAACAACAATTGTCCAAAGATATTTTGAAATTGGTCGGTGGAGAAGAAAACATTGATCAAGTCACGCACTGTATGACAAGACTTAGATTTAATCTCAATGACAATGGCAAAGCTGACAAAGCGACGCTTAAAAATACACCCGGCGTTATGGGTGTTATGGAGAATGGTGGTCAATTTCAGGTCATTATCGGGAACGATGTGCCTGTGGTGTATAACGCGCTGGTAGGAAACATGTCCAAATCTCCTGATGCGAAACCAGCTGCTGCTGCAACAGGAGGCAAAAAGAAAAATCCGCTGAGTGCCGTATTTGACTTTATTTCAGGTGTGTTCACTCCAATCCTTCCTGCCATCACTGGCGCGGGTATGATCAAAGGGATCGTGGCCTTGCTGCTTACCTTTGGATGGATTGATGCAACAAGTTCAACATACATCATCTTGTCTGCTATTGGTGATGGTGCGTTCTACTTCCTGCCAATCATTCTCGGGATTAGTACAGCACGTAAACTCGGGAGCAATATGTACATTGGTGCAGCCATTGGTGCATCGGTTATGCATCCAACCATTACGGCTTTGTTAGCACCGGGTGAGAATGTATCTTTCATCGGTTTGCCGGTTGTAGCTGCAACCTATGCCTCTTCGGTTATTCCGATTTTGATTGCAATCTGGCTGGCGTCTTATGTGGAAAAGGCGATCGACAAAGTTACACATGCTTCACTTAAATTGATTGTTGTGCCTACAGTGACTCTGCTTATCATTGTTCCTGTTATGATGATTGCCGTAGGACCACTAGGGGTTATCATTGGTAACGGCTTGACGGACGGTATTAACTGGTTGTTTAATAATGCTGGTTTGTTTGCAGGATTGCTTGTTGGTGGAGCGTTCTCACTCTTGATTATTACAGGAATGCACTATGCTCTCGTTCCAATCATGATCGGTTCCATTGCAACATTGGGATACGATTACTTGATTCCACTTATGATGGTTGCTAACTTTGCACAAGCGGGTAGTGCTTTGGGAGTTTCTCTGAAATCCAAAAACAAACAAATCAAGTCCTTGTCTGCATCGACTGGTGTTACCGCACTTATGGGTATTACAGAACCGGCCATGTACGGCGTCAACATGCGATTCAAAAAACCGTTTGTGGCAGCACTGATTGGTGCGGCAATTAGCGGAGCGTTCATCAGCTTCTTCCAAACTAAAGCGTATGTTATCGGTGGTCTGGCAGGTCTTTCAGGAATTCCAATGATCATCGGTCCGACATTTGTATATGCTCTGATCGGAATTGTCATTGCGGTTGTAGCTTCAGCAATTCTGACCTACATCCTCGGATTCGAAGATGTTCCAGAAGCAGTTCCAGCAGCAACGGCTACAGCTTCAGCTGAGCCTGTTACACCAGTTGCAGCTGATGTAAACAGTTCCGCTTCCGCAGTATCTGCGGTTGAAGAAGAAAAAGTCCAGGATCAAGAAGTATTCAGCCCGATGACAGGGGAAGTAAAACCGCTGAGCGAAGTACCTGACCCTGCGTTCTCTGAAGAAATTATGGGTAAAGGATTTGCAATTCAGCCGACTGAAGGTCGTGTCGTTTCCCCAATTAACGGAACAGTGTTCTCCTTGTCGAAGAGTGGACATGCCATTGGTCTGGTCAGCGACAACGGTGCAGAGATGCTGATCCACATCGGAATTGATACGGTGAAGCTGAAAGGCCAATTCTTCTCGCCTAAGGTTCAGGCGGGTGCAAAAGTTGCTGTGGGTGATGTATTGATGGAATTTGACCGTGAAGAAATCGAAAAAGCCGGTTATACAACCATTACACCAGTCATCGTCACAAACATGCATCAATATGAGTCGATTGTATCTGCAGGTCGTACTGCAATCAAAGAGCAAGAGCTGCTCTATACAGCCAAAGCCTAACAAATAAGAAACAGCAGGGTTTCCAAACGTACTGGAGACCCTGCTGTTTTTTTGGTTTATAGCTACGCTAATCGCCTGTGTTTCATCGCAGCTGAATATCTGTTGCTTTCAATTAACACCTCATCCGTTATGTACCTATGGGAGCATCTCCCGAACCAACTGCACGAATTGCTGGGCCGGCTTGGACAGATAACGATGATGCAGCCAGACGAGCGCTGAACCCACGGTAGAGTTCGAATCAAGGATCCGATATATATGGAATGATTGTTCGTGATGGAGCTGCAGTACAGTGCCAGGCACGATGGAATTCGCGAATCCGAGCCGGACCAGCTCTAGCAGCATGGCGACATCTGAGCATTCACCCATAATCGAAGGTTTCACCTGATGTTCACGAAACTTCTCGAGAATCAGTTCAAACATGCCAAGTCCCTCTGTACTGGGAAGCAGGAGTGGAACTTCGGCTAACTGATCAAAGTAGGTGCCGTTTTCTCCATTGGTCTCCAGGGGCTCCGGGGATATATAGTAGAGCGGCTCCTGCGGCAGATGCAGCACTTCATAGTGTTTTGTTTTCACCGGCATACGTACGCAGGCCAGCTCAATCAGTCCATCATCCAGCATGCTGCATAGTTGTGCGGATTCATTCTGCTGAATTTTGTATGTTACTTGAGGATGGCTTGTGCGAAACTGCTGGAGCGCCTTCGGGATCAGACTATCGGAAATGGTATTCATGCCAAGGGATAGCTTGCCCCGGATTCCGTAACGGAAGCTCTGCATCTCCATGACGGCTTCCTCCATGTATTTGGTCATCGTGACGGCATAATCATAGAAGCTGCGGCCTGCTTGCGTCAATTCCATCAAGCGTCCTTTGCGTTCAAATAACGCTACACCAAGCTCTTCTTCCATCAGTTTTAATTGCTGGCTGAGTGGAGGCTGAGCCATGTGCAGTCTACGGGCAGCTGCGGTAATTTGTTTCTCTTCGGCAATGGCAATAAAGTAGCGACATTGTTTGATATCCACCTGTTTTCACCCTCGTTGCAAGTATATGTATTTCGTATAGTTAGCCAACAAAACATGTATTTTTAATATACTATCCTCCTATGGTACCATACATTAGATTTACGCACCTAAATGGCAAGATTCGATCTCCATTGGAACGCTGATCCACAAGATTAACAACGAATTGGAGGATGAACGTATTGGTAAATGCGATACATGCCGCTGCTGAAGCTGGACATACAGATGAGGTGATCCGGTTTATTACACAAGGTGCCGGATTGAATGAACGGGATGCGCTTGGGCGGACTCCGTTAATGGCTGCTGTGCATGGAAATAAGGTACAGACCGTTAGCATGTTGATTGATGCCGGAGCAGATATTAACATTCAGGATAATCGATTGGATAATCCATTGTTATATGCCAGTGCTGAGGGCCTCAAGGAAATTGTTGAAATGGCCGTCGCAGCTGGGGCAAATACAAGATTAACGAATCGCTTTGGCGGAACCGCACTTATCCCTGCAGCAGACCGGGGCCATGTGAACATTGTGGAATTCCTCCTGACTTGTACGGATGTGGATGTGAACCATGTCAACAATCTGGGCTGGACAGCTCTGCTGGAGGCTGTCATTCTGGGAGACGGTGGACTCCGGCATCAGCAGATCGTGGCATTGCTTCTGCAATATGGTGCCGATAGAGAGATAGCCGATCGGGATGGCGTTACCCCGCTAGCTCATGCCAGACGGAACCGTTATACCGAAATGGAACGAATGTTATCGAATAGCTGAATCAAGGTGCCTAATTCCATATTGAGGCTCGAAAGGACACGAATTAAATTATGAACAGACACCAAGAGCATTTCATCACAAAATATATAAGTCAGACATCATCTCTGGTTTTGGCAGGGATTCAATGGTTCTTCTTCCTGTTTACCAACACGGTCGTGGTACCATTATCCATTGGTCATAATTTTCACATGTCACCGGATGCCATCGCTGCATCCATGCAGCACGCTTTTCTGCTCACCGGAGCCGTGTGTATTCTGCAGGCTGTGTTTGGGCATCGCTATGCAGTCATGGATGGACCGTCCGGTCTCTGGTGGGGATTGACCCTCAGCCTGACCGTCTCGGCATCTTCCGCCGGCATGAGTCTGGAGCGGATCGGAGGCGGACTTGCTGCCGGCTTCCTGCTCGCAGGACTAACGATGGCCGTTCTTGGCCGATTGGGCGCAGCCCATCTGCTGCAGAAGCTGTTTACACCCATGGTTAAGAGCGCCATGTTGTTTCTCATGACGATTCAGCTGACCATGAATTTCTTCAAAGGCATGATTGGGTATACCGAATTCGGTACATTTAACCTGCCGGTTGCAGCTTTATCTGTAGCTATTGCCTTTCTGGTGGCCCTGATCCAACTGAAGGGAAGAGGCAAACTGGGCAACTATTCCATCCTCATTGGCATTGTGACAGGCTGGATTGCCTACAGTTTTGTGTTTCCAGGTCAGCATGCAGGCTTGTCAGGCAATTCTGGGGGGAGTTTGTTTACACTGTTTCCATGGGGAGTACCGACGTGGGAGCCGGGCATTGTTGTAACGGCGTTCTTCGTGGGTTTGGTCAATATGACGAATTCAATTACGACATTAAGCACGGTCGAGAAAATATATGAAACACAGACGACAGATCAGCAATATAAACGCTCCTATGTACTAACCGGATTGTTCAGCATGCTATCTGCATGTGTGGGTGTGCTGCCATTTGGTTTATTTGCTTCGTCCATCGGTTTTCTGGAAAGTACTCGGATTTTGCGGCGTGCTGCCTTTATTATCGGGGCCGCCATGTTATGTATTTTGGGACTCACCCCTTCGGTGACTGCCTTTTTTGCGCAAATACCACCGAGTGTGGGCAGTGCCGTGCTGTTTGTAGCTTATCTGCAAATGTTTGGAACGGCTCTCCGCACCATTGAAGGTACTGCGTTTAATTCCAAGACGATCTACCGCGTGGCTCTGCCCGTGCTAACCGGAGTTGCCGTGATGAACATCCCTGCTGAAGCTTTTCAGGCATTACCGATTTACCTTATTCCGATTATTAGCAATGGTCTCGTGATCGGAGTTATGGTCTCGCTGATTCTGGAGAAAAGTGTGAACTGGTCCAAAATGGAGAGTGCTTCTACCGCGAGCAAAACCGTTACTTCACCATGATTCTTCCCTGTCCCGCAAGCATGCGCAGTTCTCTGGACAGGCGATCATGGTTCCCGTCTTGTATTTCAAGCTGTACGCCGTAGTGCCAGGTTTCGTTCTCCTCGTTGCCCCAGCGCAGTGTTCCTTCCAGATCTAAAGGGTCTTCAAAAAGAAGCAGATTCATTCCAATCCGGATTTCGTTGGACTCGACATGCAGGCTTAGCGGAAAGGAAAGCTGGCACCCCGATCGGCTGATATCGATCAATTCGGCCTGAATAGGTTTGTGCGGAGCAGAGACTCCGTTAATGCTGATAATGTAAATTTCAAACATGATGGGTTCCTTCAATGTATAACGAAAAGGCTCTCTTCTAAGGTTGATTGACATAGTTTCCTCCACAAAGTTCAAAAGATTCATGTTATGGATATATCGTCAATTTGTACCCAAAAATGAAGAGATACGGCCTTGTTTGCATTGAGGGGATCCAACACCATTTAGGTAAAAGTGAGCCCAATGCTCGCACTCGCAGACCGTGGATCATAGCTGGAAAATATTGATCCCCATGGGAAGCTGTATTCCATATAGGGATAGGGTTTGGAGCGGTTAATTTGCGGTGCAGCGGCAATCTGCTCACGAAGCCACTCATCATGGGCCAGTTTGCGCTTCATCTCACCTGCCTCGGTCCAGTCATCCCATGAAGAGGGGAATTCTTCGCCGTCCAGTGCCAAACTGGCCTGAACCAGCCTGGACTGATGGAAACACAAGGCGAGGTAAAATGCTTTAACATCTGCAGAGGCATCTGATTTGAATTTGTACCACGTATATCCCGTAGTAAGTTTCTGAACCTCCGTGCTATTCTCCCGATAAAACCAACTTGCCTTCAATTCCTCCTCCGTAAGTCCAGAGTACAATTTCATGCTATCGTGAACCCGAATGACGCCGCTTTCCCATCCATCCATAATTACAGTCCCTCCCTCATTGCATTTTCTCACAAGTATAGCATACACAGATATAGCCCCTGAGTTCCTTTAACCCCGGTGTCTGGCTTGATATAATGGTTGGATATGGTTCTGATTCCTCACCTGAATCAGATGGGAAGGAGCGGATGAAATGCGGCAATTAACTTCGGAATTCCGGCTTAGACTGGATCAGCTCGGGACGGGAACGGTTCAGGAAACCGCCGAGCAGCTCCGTCATCTTGGTCAATCCGGAGAGTATATGTTGATCCCGAGCCTACTGCGACTGATGGATGACGACAGTCTTGTTATCCGTCAGGCTGCGGAGCAGGCGGTAGCTCGTTTAATAGAAGCGTGTCCAGTATTCGAGCTGGTGTGGCTAAACGAACATGTAAGGGAATGGCGTCCTTCCCCAGTCATGTGGAAGCGGGTCGTGGAACGTGAGGTACATAAGATAGATCAGGCCAGTACAATCCGTTTGTCCATGTTGACGATGCACTGGAGCGGCTACGTCAGAGAAGCTGCAGTTAGAAGAATGATTCGGGAGGATGAGTCCTATAGCTTTGCTTATCTGCTGCTTCGGTTGAATGACTGGGTGCCCGAAATTCGCCATTTGGCGAGAGCGGCACTGGAACTTAAACTGAAGCCCGAGCATGCCAAGCTGTGGATGGAAAATATCATGCTTGTGGAGCGACTTCGGATCTGTGGACGGGATCAATTCGAGTCTTTTATCGAATCCGTACATCACCTACTGCGTCAGAAGGAATGCAGGTTTGTCCTTCATAACGCACGGGTATCCCCTGAACCCAGCATTCGTCAGTTCGCTTTTCGGATTTCACTCGAAGCAGAGGGAACGGATACAGGCATGATTATGGAGCAGGCATTACGGGATGAGAACCCTGCTATCCGGCGATGGGCAGCACAGCGAGTAGATCGTATGTTGTCCGGTCAGAAGCTGAGAGAGGCCCTACTTGGCATGCAGCTGGACAGTGTACCTTCAATCCGCCGGGAAGGTCTGGCTGTACTTGCCACGATGTATCCCGATGATGCAAAGGCCATTATAATGGATCGGCTTCTGGATTCAAACCTGCCTGTGCGGGATACAGCACGGAGGTATGCCAAACAGTGGATGAACGTGAGTTATGCGGAGTGGTATCTTGATGTCATCTGGGGCGATGATCAACATCATCTCGCTGCAGCCATTTCAGGACTGGGAGAGACGGGGGACAAGGCGGACGCAGAAGTGCTGTATGAATATGCGAAGCATCCATCGATTGCCGTACGAAAAGCCGTTATCCGCGGATTAATGCGGCTGGACGCTTCTTCATACGGAATGCATTTTGTACATTCGCTAACAAGCGAGCAGCCTGGCATCTCCAGGGAGGCCTGCCGTGCACTTATGCAGCATCCCTATCTTATACAGCCTGATGAAGTGGCTGGTCTGTTGTCGGACCCTGATGCCCTTCCTCATGTCGTTCGCAATGTGCTGCGCATTATTTCTTCCATGAGCAAGTGGAATCAGGTTGGACTGCTGCTGCAGCAGCTTCCAGCGGCAAGGCACGGATTGGTGAAACAAGCCATTCATCGCCAGTTGTATAACTAGGCCAGATACCCGAACCGTAGGTACGGCGGGCGATTGTCCACGGCAGAGCGGGAACGCCTTCATAAGCTGCTGTCGTTATGCGGGCAGGAACTGGACTGTGATCTGCTGCATCGATTGGAGTGGCTAATGCAATAAATCATGACGATCAATCAGAGAGGAAGATAAGAATGCGTGGGACATTTCAATTCGTGACGGGAACGGCAACCATGTGCCTGTTCGATCTGGCTTCGTTAAAACATCGTATAGAAGAATCACCCGACTGGTGGTCCATTCCGGAAGATGAACTGGCTGAGGTGAATGCGGGTCATTGTCTCTTTTTCAATCTGGGAGCCGATGGATTGTACGAGGTGTCATGGCGTGTGAACATCTCGGATACAGCTAGCGCAGTGCAAGAAACGGAAGGTGTGCAGGTATTCTATCTGCAAGTCCCAACCGGTAACGTATTTCTGGGTGCAGCTGAAGATGTCAGTGGGGGAGAACTGGAGCCGGATGAGTCATGCGATGGAATCATCCTATCGCTGCAGCCGGGAAATGTGGCTTGCATCGTCTCAAGAGAAGGCAAACAGATTTCACTGACGATTCAATCAAGTGCTCAAGGACACAATGAGCTGGATCGTCTGATCCGGATTTGAAGTGTTTTTTATAAGGCTAACAAGTCTCATAGAACTCAGGTAATGAAGAAAGCTGAAGCGGAGGAATACCCATGCCGAATTGGAATTTCACATCGATCACAGATTCAGATAAGCTGCACCAACAGATGCGGATACTTGCTGCACTGGATATCATCCTGTCGGAGGAAGAATGGCTTCGTGTACACCGCTATGAAGCAGAGCTGCAGCCTGGTGTGGCATGGGGGAGTATCGATAACGGGGCAGGAGATCACCTGCATGTGTTGTTTACCCCATCGGGTACGTTAATCAAGGGGTTTGATCATGAATCTCCCTTAAGTCCCCATGCTCGTGACGATGGGGAAGTCTATCCGGGCATGTATGATGAAGTGCCGAAGGTATTGAGAGCAATCTTAAAGGATCAGGAAGAGAGAATGGAACCCGAGGATGTTACCTTTTGTATTTGGCAGGAAGGAAACGATCCGGAGTGGAAGACAGGAAGCTGGATTCAGCAGGCGTTAATCGAAGAAAGCGAAGACGACGCCACAGGCGGTGCCGATTTTTTGCTGGGCTATATTGAGGAAACGCCAGAGGCGTTCGCTGATTGGGCAGAGGGTTATTACGAGTCACATGAACTGCCGCTGTCTGCGATAGCTGAAGTATACGAAGGAAAACCAGTAACGCCCGGTTTAATCAGGAGGCTATGTCCTGAACGTGATGTAGAAGCAGCACTGGATGAGCTGCAGCAACGTGGTTATGTCATAGAACGAATGGGGTAGAGGGTGAGGGGACAGTAATCGTGTATAAGAAGCAGCTGGAACGCATAAGAGAGAAGTTGAAGAAACTTCAACGTATGGATGCGAATATGAGCTTGTTTGGAGCAGAGAACCACGAGTATGAGATGGAGCGGGTATGGACACCGGAAGAGATCACAGGGTTCGAACAGAAATGGAAGATTACTTTGCCAGAGGAGTATCGGGCTTTTCTGCTGCATATCGGATCGGGAGGAGCAGGTCCATATTACGGACTGGAGAAGCCGGAAGATGGGGTGTATGCCGTCATTGGATATGACGATGAGCTGAATGCTATCTCGGATCCATTTCCCTATGTAGAAGCTTGGAACTGGGAAGTTGACTGGTATGATGACAGCAAGGAAGAAGAGGAGTGGGATGCACTGGACCATGATTATCATGATCCTAAACGGTCGGCAGGCCTGCTGCGCATCAGTGATTTTGGCTGCGGCATTTCCATGAATCTGGTCTTGAATGGACCATGCAGCGGGGAGATCTGGACCGATGATCGGGCGAATCGCAGCGGCATCTATCCGGATCATTATTTCGGCAATACGGAACGTCTGCATTTTCTGGATTGGTATGAGTTATGGCTGGATCGTTCCATCCATGAATTGAATGAAGAGTAGGGGATTCTTGATGGTGAAAAAAATGAACAGGATTGCATTGCTGCTCGTGCTCATTTTATATTTCATTTCGTTTTACTCATTATATGCCAATATGAATAATCAATGGTTGATCGCTCCGCCTGCCTATATGATGCTCGTTTTTTCTATATTCGTTCTTGTTCTAGCTATACTTGGTATTCAAGATCGATCGAACAACTTTGCGAAGCTGAGAAGCTGGATTTCGGTGATACTCTCTTCAGTCCTCATTTTCCTACTACTTGCTCTCACATCCTTTACTGCGATGTTCTCCGGATCAAAAGTATTACTCACGACGACACACTCGCCAGATCAGCACTATACACTGAAATTTTATAAAACGGATGCGGGTGCAATGGGGACATTCGGCATTGTGGGGGAATTGCAGGGACCGCTTTGGTTTCGAAAAGTGGTGTATTCGGAGCGAAAGACGGATCAAGTCCAGTTGGAATGGAGCAATAACCACACCGTTGTCATTAATGAGCACCAAGTGAATTTATTGCTTGAGAAATCCTGGATTCCACAATAATAATCTATGGAGAAAACCAAGCTTTCTAGGGACCCCGTTATAACTCATGTAGATCTGTAATAACCCTTTAACGTGAGAGAAAATCGCCCATTCGACATTACATAAATAAATAGAGTTTATAAAAACGTACGATGATCTGTAAAGCACATTTTAATAAAGAACAGCACGGATTAATGAATGATCTCTGTCTTAAACAGGGGTCATTCTTTTTATCGTTGAACTCAGAATATCTCCAGACAGCCCTGAGCTAATGGGGTCAGTTTTAATCTATTTTACAATCCGGCTCATTGGCATATGGGAAAATAATAAAAACCGTTTGGCGCAGTTACCCGTCTTATACCACAGAAAGAGAGAGAAGGAGGGGAACCGGGGTGGAGACCAAAGCCGAGATGAAGAAGATGATATTCGTGCAAACCGAAGATGAGACGGTGTTTGTCCAGTCCATCATGGAGCATCAGGATACGCTGATTTCCATTGCCTACAGCTATCTCCGCAATCGTCATGATGCTCTGGAAGCCGTACAGGAGATGACATGCCGGGCCTGGACGAAGCGTCGGAGTTTGAAAAATGAAAAAGCGTTCAAATCCTGGATCATTCGAATTCTGATCTATGTCTGTATTGATGAACAGAGACGCCGCAAGCGGACTACACCGCTGTCTAATGACGGTTTGGAGGAAGTGGTTGCAGATTTCACTGGTGCAAGTCTGGAGGATAATCGAATCGCCATGTGGTCATTGTTGCAGAAGATAAAACCGAAATACCGCCATGTATTATTGCTGAAATATTATAACGACATGACACTAAGCGAGATTGCCTCGATCCTCGGGAAACCAAATGGCACCATCAAAACATGGCAGCACAAGGGGCTGGAGCACTTACGCAAGCTGATGAAGAACAGGGGGGATTGGCATGAGAACTAGTCCGGAGGAAAAGGCACTGCTCGCAGACGCATATCAGGTCGAACTGGAGAAACAGCATTTGAACCCGGCAGATACGGCATTTGCCATCCAGCGAGGGCTTGCAAAAGCAAGAGCAAGGCGAACGACAAGCGGTCTTCCATTAAAATGGGTCACTGCTGTGCTCATAACAGCAATCACTGCCGTGTGTCTCCTACTCGGACCATACCGAGGGATTATGATCCCCCAGACCACAGCTGTTGAACCCATCCAGGATTGGGGAGTGCTGGAGCCTTTTCGTAAATTAGCTGATCAGGACGTTAACGGGAGCACGATCGAATCCGCAATCAATAATGGCTATTATCAACTTGTCGACCGTACGGTGAAATCGGGAATATATCAATTTACGGTTAATGCAGTAATGGCAGATGAGAACAAGTTAATTGTGTTATATACAGCCAAGACAGACGATACTCAAGAAATCTATTCGGTTGTGAATGCCAAGATGACAAACGCGATAACGAATAATGTTTTGGGCGACGGAAATTCGAGGGGGATGCATACTCCAGATGATGAGCACACCATTTATGGTCAAAGCGCGATAGAGCTTAGAAAAAATCAGCCTTTACCTGAACAAGTTATGATGAATGTACAGATTTCATCGGTTGTTCCGAATAAAGGCACGAATTCAGATGCAGTCAACAAGGAACGGAAATATCAATTTTCGAAAAAAATGGACATCACCTTCAATCTGGACCCTAAATTCTCGGTTCCACAGACGGAAGTCTTAGAACTCAAACAGCTGCTTACCATTGACGGACATGAAGTGATGTTATCTGAAGTAGAATTATCACCTCTAGTGATTAGTGCGAGATTCATCTACGAACCTGAAAAAGATATTGACTTTGAATCCAGAATGTCCATTAACGATGTTGTTCGACCTACTCAGATGATATCCACAACTAAAGAGGGGAAAGAGACAAAGCTAAATATGGTATCGGGTAGTGGAACAGAAGACGGCATGAACTTTTCATTCGGCAGCAACCTGCTGGATGATCCACAATCGTTAGTATTAAAGCTGCATGGTGTGCCTGGCAAAGTATACGATGATCTTCAGGAAGCAGAGCGCGATATGATTAAGTTAAAAATTAAATAGGATGTTCTACCATCAATAGCATTGAGCTGAATTAGATTTGATTGGCCTGCCTGTACGCGAAAGCGTTCAAGGCGGGCTTTTTGTCTGATCTCTCAATGGATAAAGAAGCATTTTATTTTGCAGATGCATATAAAATTTACATTTAGTTTACCGATATACATAATGTAGCGCTCATTTCATGTTTATGAAGTTAATTTGTACTATGCTACAGCGTGAGGTATTTGCGAATGGTGGATATGCAGGACCATAGACCAATGGAATGTAGTACAGAGTTGCCCTACAACACCACATTTACCTAGATAAAGGACGGGGAACGGATGAATCGGTATGATGAGATTATTTGGAAAAGGAACAAGCTGATCAGTATCATTTTGTGGGTTATTCTTGCGATTGGTGTGAGTCTGAGCTTCATGCTCCCTAAGCTGCTTGTTTCCAATGGGATTGCCATTTTGTTTGCAGCTTGGGTTACATACGCTAATGTGAAAAGAAAACATATTCATTTAATTCCTTGGCTGTTTACCATTTTGATTACCTTATGTGGGGTCTATGTCGGTTGGGGTACGGTTAACCTTACGATGAGTCTGGTAATAACCGCTGTTTTGCTGCTCATTCCGAACAAGAAGTTTTTTATGATTGGTTTTTTTGTTTTGCTAGCCCACAGTGTGCTCCAGCTATTTGTTATAAACACAGCTCATGCTGATGAACTTATAGAGAATATCGTTAACGTTGGACTGTTCGCTCTTACCGGAGCAATCCTGATGTTAGTCTCCCATTTGAATCAAAGACTTTTCCTGAACAGCGAAGTCCGCTGGCAGGAAGTAGAACAATCCAAACAAAGAGTAGAGACCATGATGGAACGTGTCAAAGCTTCGGTGGAAGGCTTGTCTCTTTATACGGATCAACTGAAACAAAAGGTGGACGCGACCGGGTCCATCACGCATGAAGTGACGCTTGGATTCAGTGAAGTGGCCAAAGGCGTGGAGTTCCAGGCTACGAGTGTGGCAGAAATTTCGGAATCCCTCTCCCTGTCGGATCATCATATCCGTGATGTTGCTTCCTACTCGTCTCAGATGAAAGAACTGTCCGCCAGTATGGCATCCAGTACGGAAACGGGAAGTGCACAGATGGACCATCTGAATGTGCAGATGCAGGAACTCTATGAGACGATTGATACCACGGCTTCGGATATGAGAAAGTTCAATGAAGAAAGTGAAGCGATGTCCCTGATGTTGAACAGTATCTCGGATATTGCGAACCAGACCAACTTGCTTGCACTCAATGCAGCGATCGAAGCCGCTCGTGCAGGGGAACATGGACGTGGATTTGCGGTGGTTTCGGAGGAAGTTCGCAAGCTGGCGGAGCACTCTGGTCAGTCGGCAAATGACATTGGCACCATTTTGACCCGGTTAAAAGGGCAAACGCAGGGGTTGACGGATCGCTTTGAACGCATTCGACTTGCACTTCAAGAGGGAAGAGACAGCGTGCAGACTGCAGAAGTTGTTTTCCGTACGATTAATAGCAATTCCCAGGAAGTGTTAAATCAGGCCATGGATATTGAGAGCAGTTCAGCCACGATGAAGGAATCCTCCACCAAAGTCGTGAATGAGGTTTCCGAGATTTCAAGTGTGACTCAGCAATCCAGTGCAGCTACGGAAGAGATTCTCGCCAGTATGGAGGAGCAGCGCAACCTGACTCAGAAGATGGTGGACAGCTTCGGTGAGCTGGAGCAATTGATTCTGAACCTGAATGAACTGGTGTCGGATCATCAGTTGTCCTCTCCTGTCACGGAAGAGAAGGCGGATGATCGCCCTTCACCGAGTGTCGTACCGATCGATACGCTGTCAGCTAAGAAGGCAGTTTAGCTTTTAGAAGAAAATATTGAGACCGCCCTTACGTTCATCGTGGGGCGGTTTTTTTGCTGCCAAGTGGTGACTTGAAACCCATGTATATCTCCTTTACAGTGTAATGTAGAATGAGAGTTGCAAGGGGGAGAATGGTTAATGAATTGGCTTGAAATCAGTAAGTCCAAAGATGTGGAACAAGCTTGCGCAGCAGTACATAGCCTGGATATCAATGAGCGGGATGAACGGGGACGTACGCCCTTAATGCTTTTCTTGACGTATCGCATGCCAGCTGAGGCTATTAAATGTCTGTTGGAACAGCAAGCAGACTTGGACGCGGAAGACAAACTCGGCGATACCGCTCTGAAAAAAGCTGTGAAGTTCAAGCAGATCGAAGCCATCCAGCTCATGCTTGAGCAGGGGGTGAAGCTGGACTCTACATATGGAATTCAGGCGACGGCCTGGAATGCAGCCAGAAGGGACCCGGCTATTGCAGATATGCTGCTTGGTACCACGGGCTCGGTGAGACTTCGGCTGACCCAAGCGGAACAAGCAATCGTCGATGAGATTTTGTACGAAGAATCTTCAGAGAGGGCAGCCGCGAAGATCCGTGATCTGGACTCAGCTGTACTTCTGCATGCTGTCGTGGACGGGTACAACTGGGATGACAGTCCCGAGCCTATGCTGGCTGCTTGTGAGCATCCTGCCTGTGCGGAGATCACGCTGCTCGACATGGCTGAGCTGCTGGACGCCGATTACTGGCTGGAGATGGACGCAGACGAAGTGAACCAAAATGAGGATGGACCGGGTTATCGCCGACTTGCCGAGCTACTAAGAGTGAAGTGCCCAACAAATTCCTCAAATAAATTGTGAATACAAAACAAGAGTATGTTCTAGGCACAACTAGAGATGCTCTTGCTTTGTATAGTGCTAAAAAATGGTGATGCTAGGCATGTATAACACAATACCATTGCTGACGCTGCCCCATGAGTGGTCGAGCACGGTCACTCATGCTCGGCGAGCTGCACCTCGAAGCCGTCCGGGTCGGCGATGTAAAGGAAGCGAAGATGTGGATTCGGCTGAACGGGCCCGCGAACAATGGGAATATTCAGTGCTGCCAGTCGTTCCATAGCTTCTTCCAGTGAACTCACCTCGTAGCCGATGGACACGCCAGATTCTTTTTTGAGGACGGATTCACTTCCCTCAATCAGCTCCAGCATGGTTTCATTTTCAGTACCCAACATGGCAATTTGCCGCCCACGACTTTCGAATTGACGCTGGATTGGAAGCCCGAGCATGCCGTGGTAGAACCCAAGCGAGGCTTCCAGATTGCGCACCCGAAGCGTGATCCAGTTTAATTTGATCAACATGGGTGAATCTCTCCTTTTTGTCTCCTATTTATCAATATGTTACGTCCATTATACGACAAGCAAGGAGGAGGAACCCATCCTTGTCTGTGAAAAACAAAAATAGCTGCCGATATATTCGGCAGCCCAATGATACAATTCCGGTTGAAACTTTGTAAACCGCTACGCTCTTCTTTTATGTGTGTTTGGTTTATAAGCGTATACCATCTTTCAAACTTACTGAATCAGATTGACTGCACCTTGTGGTACAAAGGCATCTACCCCGTTGTACACGATTACGCCTTCCAGAGCAGTCTTTTTGCCGTTAACCAGCGCAATGTTTTTGTAGATTTGCAGTTCGACTTTAGTGCTGCCTTTGGTAACCAGAATCTTAGGGTTTTTGGCATCCGTCAGGTCCAGCTTGTACGTTGCGCCTTTGGCTGTGAATGCTTGTTTGGCGGGAACAAATAGCTGTTTGCTCACGCTATCCAGATCCAGATTCAATACGCGCGCCATATATTTAGCCACATCCGTATTGTCGATTACGCCGAATGGACGGTCATTGTTCGGAGCGTACGTGTACAGCACAACGTCTCCGCCTGTGTGACCACCCGTCGTCCAGCCAATGCCTGCACGTTTGCTGATCATTGGTCCGATGGCGTAGTTCAGACTGCCTGGCTCGGCTGCCTTAATGGTAGCGATCTCCTCGGATGTCAGGTCGGAAATACCGTAGTATTGTTTCATGACCGCTTTGATATTGGTTCGTTTGGCATTCAGCTTCGCTTCCACGCCTTCACCTGTCAGCTTGGCCTTTTTCAAAGGTCCAATAAATGTGGACAATGGTTCTTTGTCATAGGTGCCCGTTGTTGCATTGTTACCGATCGTGAGACCGCCGTTACCGTGGTCTGTTACTGCCACAACAGCTGTCTCTCCATCTGCTTTGGCAAAATCCATGGCTACTTTTACGGCATCGTCAAATGCCAGTACGTCACTGATAATTCCGATCGGATCATTGGCATGAGCTGCCCAGTCTACTTTGCTGCCTTCAACCATGAGGAAGAAACCGTCTTCGTCTTTGGACAGAACATCAATGGCTTTGGATGTCATTTCAGCAAGGCTTGGCTGCTTGGCAGGGTCACGGTCCATATCATAAGCCATGCCTGCAGGTGCGAACATTCCCCACAGCTTGCCGGAGTTTGAGGCTTTCATGCCAGCCGGTGTGGTCACGTAATCGTAACCGAGTGCTTTGATGGAAGAGACCAGATTCTCACCGTCTTTGCGGCCAGCCGGCTCAAGGTAGCGACTTCCGCCACCCAAAACGACATCGAGGCCGTTATATACTTGCTGTTTGCTGAGTGCATCGTAATTTTTACGATCCGGATAGTGGGCAGAGAAGTCTGCCGGTGTAGCGTGCATAATCTCGGAGGTGGCTACAATGCCGGTTGCCTTTCCTGCCAATTTGGATGCCTCCAGCACGGAAGCAATCGGTTTCTTGGCATCTCCAGGCGCGATCGCCTTCTGTCCAGGCATGGTTGCCTTGTCTGGCAGTACGCCAACATATCCTGTATGTGATTTATAACCTGTAGCAAAAGCCGTTCCCGCAGGAGCCGAGTCCGCAATCGGAGCATCCGCGGAGTGTGTGCGAACCATACCGCTTGCCATGGAATCCAGAGTCAGGGAAGACCCTTTGTACCAGCGGGCCAGTGCAGTGGCGTCGTTAGCCATGCCGTCCGGAATCAGGATAATGACATTTTTGATCGGTGATGATGATGCGGGTGCAGCAGTGTCCTCCGCAGCCCACGCTGCGCTGCTTCCTCCCAGCGTAGCTGTAACAACTGTCGTAACCGCGAGCATCATTTTGGCCGCACGGGCATTGAACCGGTTTAACATGAATACATCCTCCTAAAATAGATATGTATAGTTTGGTATCCCAAAACCAGTGTATACAACAATTGCTAAACGAACGTAAGGAATGGGTTAACTAAATGTAAAATTTACGATTATGATGCATAATCAGGAATGAGAGGGTGTAAGCAATGGCTGAAATGAAGAGGTTTACAGCGGAACCTCAGTTCGGTATGATTTTTGTATTAAACAATGCTGCGTTGGACAAGGGGATGTGAGTGCATGTACCGAATCGGAATTGTGGGGCCGAAGCCGTCCATTGAGCGGACCATGCGTGCGGTGGAGGGGCAGGATCTGGAAGCTCATTTTGAGCTGTATCCCTATGAACACGCACGCGAGACTGGCGAGATTATTACGAGGAATCGCGAGAAAGTACACGGGTGGGTGTTTACGGGTC
Source organism: Paenibacillus sp. FSL K6-2862 (assembly GCF_038005125.1). Classification (NCBI taxonomy): domain Bacteria; kingdom Bacillati; phylum Bacillota; class Bacilli; order Caryophanales; family Paenibacillaceae; genus Paenibacillus; species Paenibacillus sp. FSL K6-2862. The sequence continues at coordinate 5,000,791 of NZ_JBBOSN010000001.1, read as the reverse complement.
CCATTCCTTATCTGACAGCCCAGGACGTCTTGCATGAAAAAGAACATGCCATCTACTGCCCGCCTACCGGGGCAAGCCTGTACAAAGCCATGCTGCAAGCCATTTATACACTGGATAATCCGGTCAAGGAAATCTCCATTGATATGACGGGGAATGAAAGCTGGGGGCTGATGGACAGTCTGGAGGAATTGAATGTCTCGGATGAGCAGCTGCGAAAATACGTTTTTTCCACCGATTATGATGTCGAAGACATGATCCAATTCCACGTTCGTCACTGGGAGGAAAGGCGGACCAAGGCGGCTATTACCTGTCTGTACGCTGTATATGAAGGCTTACTTCAGAGAGGGGTCCCTGTCTTCAAGATCGATTCCACCAAGCTGGAGACAGTGCAAGCGGTACGAATACTGATTGAGCAGATTCGCAGTTCTGCATTCAAAGATAGCCAGATTGGCGTGTTAATGGTCGAGATTGAAGGGTGGCATGCAGTCGGTGAACAATCGACGGAACGGTATCAGCTGCAGCATATGGAGCTCAAGATCAAAGGCATCCTGCTGCGTCATTGTGAGCAAATCGACGGTTCCCTCCACCAGGATGGTACAGGGCGATATCTGATGTATGGTTCCAGGGGCGGAATGGCCCGCAACATGGAATCGCTGCATACAGCGATGCACCAGCTTGAGCTGGATACGGATCTGCTATCCTTTGCGGGGATCGGGTTTGGTGAGACAGCATTTGATGCAGAGCGTCACGCCCGGAAGGCGATCCAGTATGCCAAGGACGATGAAGCTGGACGTGTGATTGTCTATGAGACGGATGGGACGATTGTGGAGGCAGCGGGTGAGGATCAGGAATTATCCTATGAGATGTATTCAAGTGACACCGAATTGCTAGAACAGTTGAACAAGGCAGGGGTAAGCATCCGTACCTTTCAGAAATTAAAGGCATACATACGCCGAATGGGCAGAGAAGAATTCACGGCCAGTGAGCTGGCATCAGGATTATCAATGACCATCAGGCACGTACAGCGGATTCTCGGCAGTCTTACGGCATTCTCCTTGGCTGAAATCACGGGAAATGAGCTCAATACCCGCAGAGGACGGCCAAGTAACCGATATCGGCTGCTGCGTTAGATTTACGAACATAGAATCGAAATAAGGATACCGATGATGCAACCTTAGTTCTCATGTCCACTCCTGGCGGACATGTTGAACCTGGATGCAGATCGGTATTTTTTATGTTTAGTGTCAAAATACATAACATAAGTATTGAGTTTTGTATGGAGTTAATTATATAATGTCCTAAAATTACGACATTTTCGTTAAATGTACGTTAATAACAGTCAGGGGGTATTTGCATGGTGAAAGCGGAAAGGCAGGAGAGTACAGGACTTTTTGGTTGGGTAGAGAAAGTGGGGAACAAGCTTCCCAATCCGTTTTTATTGTTTATCTATCTCATTGTTGCCCTGATGATTGCTACCCTTGTACTGTCGTTCTTTAACGCGACAGCACATAACCCGATTGACGGAGAGAAGGTTCAGGTCAAAAACCTGCTGAGCCGAGAGGGAATACAGTGGCTGCTGCCGAATGTGGTAAAGAACTTTGCTGATTTTAAACCGCTTGCTTCGATTCTGGCATTGGTACTTGGTATTGGTTTGGCTGAGAAAGTCGGTCTTCTGGAAGTGGTCATGCGCAAAATGGCTGTTCGGGTACCCGCCCGCTATGCCAGCTACCTTGTCATTTTCATTGCATTCTTCAGTCATGTGTCATCAGATGCAGCGCTTGTCATCATGCCTCCGCTCGGAGCATTAATTTTTCTCGCTGTAGGCAGACATCCGGTTGCTGGATTGATCGCAGCCATTGCCGGAGTTGGTGCTGGTTTCACCGCAAATATGCTGATTGTGACTACGGATGTATTGCTGTCAGGCATTAGTACCGAAATTGCCGCCTCGGTAGATCCGAGTGTGGGTGTTACGGTCTTGGATAACTGGTACTTTATGTCCGCTTCTGTCATTGTGTTGACACTGGTCGCAGGTTTTATGACCGACAAATTCTTGGAACCACGACTGGGCAAATATGAAGGGGAACGTGTGTACAAGCTGGAAGCTCCAACACCTGAAGAAAACCGGGCACTGCGTGCAGCTGGTATTGCCGCCCTTCTTTTTATTGCTGTCATCGCGTTTATGGTGGTACCTTCGAATGGCATTCTTCGCAACCCGGAAACAGGCAGTGTGATGGGTTCGCCTTTTCTTGCAGGGATTGTGCCTGTCATTTTACTGTTCTTCTTCACCGTAGCACTGACTTACGGCATTAAACTGAAAGTGATTCGGAACCAGAATGATCTGCCGAAATTGCTGATTGAACCGATCAAAACGATGGCAGGTTTCATTGTGATGGTCTTCCCGCTATCCCAATTCGTGGCGATGTTCAACTGGAGCAACATGGGTAAGTTTCTGGCACTCACCATCACGGATTTGCTTGAAAAAACAGGCATTAACGGTATCCCGGTGGTGATCGGATTAATCTTCCTGTCTGCGTTACTAACGATGTTTATCGCAAGTGGATCTGCGATCTGGTCCATTCTGGCTCCGGTGTTTATCCCGATGATGATGCTGCTTGGATTCCATCCGGCGTTCACTCAAGTCATTTTCCGGGTATCCGATTCGGTTATTATTCCACTCGCCCCGGTATCGCCTTTTGTGCCCTTGTTCGTCGGATTTTTGCAGGAGTACCGCAAGGATGCCAAGCTCGGAACGTATTATTCCTTGATTTTGCCATATTCCATTGCATTCTTCTCCGTCTGGGTCGTCATGGTCATTCTCTGGTACGTCTTCAATCTGCCACTTGGCCCGGGAGTTCACCCCAGATTATAGAAGATCGACTGATTCGGAAATAAGAGAGTTGAGAGAGTTAAGAGAGGGGAACCGATATGATCGACATTATTGCGCTTCGCAGAGAGCTCCATCAATATCCCGAATTGGGATTCACTGAATTTCGTACCGCTACCAAAGTTGTACAGATGTTAACAGCGTTAGGCTATCGTGTGACGTATGGAAAAGATGCCATTGATGACACGTCCCGGCGGGGGCTGCCCAAACCGGAAGTGCTGGAAGACGCCTATCAGCGTGCTCTCCAGGAAGGAGCAGAGCCCGCTATAGTGGAACAGATGCGCGGCGGATTTACCGCTGTTGTCGCCGAGCTGGATGGAATTCAGGAAGGGCAGACAACGGCATTTCGCTTCGACATGGATGCACTGCCCATTCGTGAAAGCGGACAGGACAAGCACGTACCGCAGTCCGGGCAGTTCCGCTCAACCCATGAAGGCATTATGCATGCATGTGCACACGATGGTCATACCAGTATCGGTCTTGCGCTGGCAGAACGGTTAAGCGACAGACAGTTTGCCGGGAAAGTTCGGCTGTTATTCCAGCCTGCAGAAGAGGGAGTACGCGGTGCGTACGCCATGGTGGAAAAAGGCATGCTGGATCAGGTGGATCGCCTGTTCTGCATGCATCTCGGCACTGACGTACCATCCGGTCATGTCCAAGGGGCTTCCGCCGGTTTCCTGGCAACGACGAAGCTGGAAGCGTACTTTACGGGGGTATCCTCTCATGCGGGAGCTTCACCTGAAGAAGGGCGGAATGCGCTGCTTGGTGCAGCAACTGCCATGCTTAACATTCATGCCCTGCCAAGATTCAGCACAGCCGATACACGCATCAATGTGGGCATTTTGGAAGGAGGAACTGGCGCGAACATCATTGCCGAGCACGCTCGCATGGTGATTGAGACGCGTTCCACGAAGGAAGAAACGAATCTTGAACTGGAGCGGCGCGTGCGTCAGATTCTGGAGCATAGTGCAGCCATGCATGAGTTAAGGGTTACCGTTGAGATTGTAGGCGGAGCTATTCCGATAAGGTGTGATATGGAACTTGCGGAGCTTGCCGTGAAGAAGGCAGAAGGAATATCCGGAATAAAACATGCTGAAGCGATCTCGGATGGTGCTGCCCTGGGAAGCGAGGATGCCAGCTATATGATCAAACGCGTACAGGAGCAGGGTGGACTTGCCACGTATATGATTGTGGGCAGCAACCTGCCTGCACCCCACCACCATCCTGAATTCGATATCGATGAAGCGGTACTCGCTCCGGCGGTGGAATGGCTGGAACGATTGGCTCGCAGTGTATAAAGCAGCAGGGATGGCACGTTAACAGGCAGCAAAAAAGGACATGGGAGCGTGATGCTCTCATGTCCTTTTGAGATTTCGTGGACTCGATATGTATCAGGCAGCTGCTGGAACCACTGCCTGATGCAAGCTGGACTATTTTTTCTCGAAGAAGCTAAGTGTCCCCGTGCTCTCATCCGCACTTACAAATATGCTGCGGCCGTTAACCCGGTGGATTCCTTCCGGTGACTCACCAGCTGTCGGAATCAGACCGAGGTAGGCCGGGTTCACCGGGTCAGCCAGATCGAAGAACAAAATGGCATCGGCCCGTTCAGAGGCTACGGCAGCATAAGTTGTGCCGTCTACAGTGGATACCGTCAGATTCTCGACCTCACTGCCTTTGTTGGGACTGCGATCATCCGGGTACAAACCAACCCTCGCGGTTGCTTCATCGATCAGGTTTTGGCTGTCATATACCCGCTTGCCCTGCAAATTCCAGACGGCAATATTACGTCCGCCTGCTTTGACACCATCGTCAAACTCATCTTTGCCCAGGTCGCCTTCATTGGCTGTCAGCACGTATTTGCCATCGGCAGAGAACGCAATACCGTCTGGCTCATAGCGAGCTGTCAGGCTCTCGGTGAACTTAACGACACCGTCATCGTTCAGATCAGCTTGATGTGAGGTGGTACCGAGCGAGAAGATCGAGCTGATCTGTTTCGTTTGCAGGTCGATGATGGCGATGACATTGTTCTCCTGCAATGTAACAGCAGCGGTTTTGCTGTCTGGGCTAATGGCAACATACTCTGGCTGCGGGTCATGCGGATAGCTTGCTCCCCTCACCTCTTCCAGAGACACAGGCAGGTTGGTTACCTCTCCTTCAAGGACGTTTCCGCCCGTAAAGGATACAATCATGATGCTGCCAGGACGTTTGGCATTAGGGTAATCGATCTCGTCCGCAGCTTTGTTCAGTTCCTCATCTTCAATTGCAATTACGGCGTGCAATCCATCCGGGGACAATGCAATGGAGTCTGGTCCGATGCCAAGCTCATATGTCTTCACGGTTTTGTAGCTTGCAAGATCAACAATGGCCAGTAGTCCCTTGTTCGCCTCGGTATCAGTATCGCCGGTACGAATAACGGCCAGACCATATTTGCCGTCCTTGGATACGGTTACACTAGTTACCTCTGCTTTGTCAGAGAGATCATGGAAGTTGATTGTTTTTAGAACGTTCACGTTGTTCAGATCAGCAATATCCAGGACGGAAATGCTACCATTGTCTGCTTCAGTTACGAGCAGGCGCTGACCGTCCGGGGTAGAGGCAGCGATTTCGGCTTTGCCACTTGGCATCTGGAAGTCCGCTGTCTGTTCAAATCCGGTTTTATTTTGGCTCAGGATCACCTGATCCGTAATCCGTTTCAACGTTTGTGGGGAAACGTATGTCGTTCCTTTCGTAACATAACTTTTGCTGTCCAGCTGCGTTTGCACACCGTTAATAGTAGCTGTATTTGTTTCGACCGGGAGCTGTACTTGGACATCACCCAACTGGATGTCGGCACTGCGACTGCTGCTATCCCATGTGATGGTTCCCTGCATATTTTGGATGGCTGTTCGTAGTGCGACATGATTATTAGCAGATTCGGATGCGCTTGCCGCATGAACCATCGATGCGTAGCTGGTTGTGCCTGCGCCAAGTATAGCTGTCATGGACAAAACGGCGAGCCATTGATTTCTCTTTTTCACAGTTCCAGATCCCCTTTACCGTTTCATGGTTGATAGTATGTATAATTGCTTTAGTATAGGGGCGAATTGTTAAGCCGAAGTTAGCGAAATAAAGTATTTGTGTAAAAATATCGAGTATTTACATCCAAGTGAAAGAAGCCTACTGGCAGAGCTGAGCTCTGTCCAATAGGCTTTACTTGATCTATGGGAACCATGTGAAAATGTACAGACTTTAGAACCAGCGGCTCAGGTCCGGATAGCCGGTCGTTGCCCAAGCTCCATCCACGATGAGGCTGGAACCGGACACATATCCTGCATCGTCGCTCGCAAGGAACAGGGCAGGTCCCGTCATTTCTTCCGGCTGTGCAGCACGTTTCATCGGAATCCGTTCCATGTAGGCTTCTTTGATATCTGCATTGGAGAGCAGTTCTGCAGTTAAAGGTGTATCGATGAGACCCGGTAGAATGGCATTGACACGAATGCCGTTATGCGCCATTTCGAGTGCTCCATTCTTGGTAAGCATTTCGACGCCAGCTTTGGCAGAGGCATAGGCCGATCCGGCATACATGGGTACGTGGGAGTTGAGGGAAGCCACGTTTACGATGGCTCCGCCACCATGCTTAGCCATCTCAAGGGCTTCATGCTTCATGCTCAGGAAGACACCTTTCATACACAGATCCACCGTGAAGTCCCAATCTTTCTCCGATAGTTCAGTAATGACGCCTGCACGGGAGGCACCTGCAACATTAAAGGCCAGATCGAGTTTGCCAAATTGTTTGACAGCGGCACTCACCATTTCTTCAATATCGGTTTCAACGGTCACATTGGCTTTAACACCGAAGAACCGTTCCCCAAGTTCACCTTGGATGGCGTCCAGACGTTCTGTATTCAGATCAGCGGCAAGGACGGAAGCTCCTTCTTGGACAAGGCGTCTCGCAATGGCATATCCGATACCGGATGCTGCACCTGTAACAACCGCAACTTTACCTGCAAATCGATTCTCAAATGTATTCATATGTAGCACTCCTCTGTCGGTTAAAATAAAATGATTTCGCTTACATTCATCTTCAATCCAAGTATACTTAATTTTATGATTCATGTATATTTAACAAAAATTCACTTAACTTAAATTAAATTAATGTAGGGGTTGGGAGTTAAACGATGAACCTGGAACAAATGGTATATGTGCTTGAAGTTGAAAAGACCAAATCTATTACCGTTGCTGCTGCTGCATTATCGGTTACGCAGTCCACGATCAGTCAGGCGATCACACGTCTGGAGCATGAGCTGGGCATGCAATTGTTCAGCCGATCCCGTAACGGTGCGTATGTATTGGAACAGGCCAAGCCTATTTTGGACAAAATGAAAACGGTTGTCGATACGGTCCAAAACATCAAGGAGGATGCCCAGTATATGGGGGAGTCGATCCATGGAGAACTGCGATTGTCAGCCATCCCTGGAGGAATTCCGGGGATCATACCTACCATTGCGAGTATGAAGAAACGATATCCGGATCTGAAATTTGAGCTATCCGAAAGTGCTGCCCGCAACATTATCAGAGATGTACGGAACAAGCAGGTCGATCTTGGTCTCATCGCTCTATATACAGATGATATGGAGCAGCATCTGGAAGGATTGCGCTTTGTTCCGATTGATGAAGGGGTGATGCGTGCCTGTGTGAATCATACCAATCGCTTGGCAGGCAAGAAGTCGATCACCATGCATGAATTGAAAAATGAGACACTGGTGTTATTTAATGACGAATTGGTAGATTTGTTTGTAGGGGAGCTTTCACAGGCGGTGGGAGAGGTGAATGTATTGTTCCGAACAAACAATTCCGAAGTGGTCAATGCCGCCCTTGCCCAGTTGGATGCGGTGACGATCGGTCATGAATATTCATTCACACATGACAGAAGTGTCCTGCATCATGACTTCTCCATCCTGGAAATTGAAGGTGTTCAGCGTGCGATTTCCATTGGATGGGTTATGCGTGAGAGCAAATCGTCCAGCCTCATCGTCAAGCGGTTTCTGGATCGTTTCCAGTATGAAGGATAGCGTCTAATCATTCTCTGGAATGAGTCCAAAAAAGCAGGAAGGTCAAAAAAGGTCAAATTATAAGAAAAATGGATCTATTTTCAGGCAGCGGTTCATATTGAAGAAAAATCATTTTTTTTCGCCTCTTGCGTATTTTGAGCATCATCCACGTGAGGATTATAATAATCCATGTAAGCAACAACAAACCAATCACATATAAGGAGATGATGTTCATGTTTGATCTGATGCCGTTTCGTAAACGAAATGAAGACCTGTTCGGACACATGCTGAAATCCTTCAATGATATGGTTGACAGCCCGTGGCTTTCTCCCTTTGGAACCGGCAGCCAGCCATTCCGGACGGATATCCGTGAAGAAGATGGGAAATATTTGATTGAAGCTGATCTGCCTGGTATCGCCAAGCAGGATATCGATATTCAGGTGCAGGGCAATGAACTGATGATCCGTGCGAAACGTAATGAGTTCCATGAACAGAAGGATGATTCGAATCGAATTATTCGGCAGGAGCGCCGCTCTGGTGAATTCCTCCGGCGTTTCTATGTGGAACATATCGATGAGGAGAACATTAAAGCCCGATTGGAAGATGGCGTGCTGAAGCTTGAAATTCCGAAACGTTCAGGAGACGATCATACGCACAGACGTATTCAGATCGATTAATGATTTTACATGCAGCAGCTTGGTATCCCTTAAGGCAGACAGCATGGAGAGACATCCGTCAAGATATTCCTCCATGCCATCCCTTGGGGGATTTTTTCTATGCCGAAGTTCGTATTATCACTCAGCCGCAGCCAGCATGAGCTTATAAATTTGGCGTGTCGTGTTGACGTTCCTGACCGTCATATATTTATAGATAGAGGAGCCGACAAGCTTGTTCATCCCGCTGCGCGCGGCATCTTCTCTGCTTACTGAATACAAGATGGCACCGGTAACGTATATCAATGTGCCCACTTCCGGTTTGAGGGGCAGCTTGTCCAATACGGAGACGTCATTGACTTCATCCCACAGAAACATCACGTCACTCTTCGCCTGCTCGTCATTCGTCCATTCCTCCGGCAGCGCCTGAAGCACGGTCTGCATTTCTTCCATATTGCGTACCACGACACGGATCTCCAAGCCGAACTCAGCAGTAATGGCCTGCTCCAGTATCCTGGATATCTCAGCGTTAGCTTGAATGCGTTCCTGATGATCGGCGAAGATAATGTTGCCCGTATTAATGTAAGTTACAACATCCTGCATGCCTGCTTGCTCAAATGTTTCTTTCAGCTGCTTCATATTGATCTTATTGTTACCGCCTACATTAATCCCCCGAAGCAAAGCAACATAAATCATGGTCTTCCCCCTTGTTCATCAGAGATAAATTCTGTATGCAAATTCCAACACATATTATTAATTCGTTAGCGAAGCGATTTTCAATCTCGGTTATTCTCATTCCTAAGGTTTAACGAAGTGATAAATATTCAACCAGATGTGCAGTGTACTCTGGGCCGAGCAGAGCAATCAATAAAGGTTCTATATGCTCCAAATATTCAGGTTTGGTTTCATAGGTCTCTTCATCCTTCACTTCTCCGCCGTAAGCGCGTGCCGCTTCAATCAGGATGGCGAGTGCAGTGAACAGAGCAGACAATGAATCAGCAATACGCCGGGGCTCTCCGCCTTCAAAGGCAGCATACACCGGTGAGTTTGCTTCGCTTGTATCCACAATCAATGGATCATCATTGAAGTTGGCAATAACGACATGATTTGCTTTCCAGGAGGGTGACTCCACATACGGCTCATTCATGCCAATCCATCGGTAACCCTGCTGCTGGCGGTGCAGATGTTCGGGGGCAACAAAAGATAACAGGGCTGCATCGCCAATTTCCACGGCCGCACTTTTCATTTTGAGTGTTCCTTCAGCTTTTGTATCTCTCATCTCATAATGGGTGTACAAATACACAAGCTCAGGTGAGAGAGGTATACGCTTGTCCACTTCTGGCTGGTTAGGTTGTTCACGAGGGCGCAGATCATGTTGTTTGAAAAGTCCATAAGCTTCATTGTATAAATCCTGCTGTTCAACAAACTGTTGTAAGGCAGCATCCAGTTTTTGCATGGTTTTAATTCCTCCTGATGTTATAAATGTCGCGCTAGTACGATGTATAGGATCCAGTCATCATAGAAATTATACTATATCAAAATGGGAAAAGCTTACAACCTGTTATGGTGGGAGTCGGTGGAATGTCCCATAACTAGGACAGGGCCAGCGGCTAAATATTTTAATGGGGAAAACAGCTTGGGTGTAACGGAGCAGAAGGGATATTAAAGCGGACTACTTAAGATCCATTTTGGTATGAAATCCAGAAAAAGATCATTGAATACGTTTACATCAATAAATCAACATGCTATACTTTTTTTCAAATAAGGATTGTTACTGTTTCGGCAGGCAAAACCTGAACATCAATATGCGTGGACTCTGTCCATGGCGTATTCATGTTTGGGTTTTTTTGCATTCTACGGTCCATATTAAGGAATAGGAAAGCGCGCGCTGGTCATTCCCACACACATCATGCTAAACGAAAGAAAGGGGAACATCATGAACAAGAGAAAATGGCTGAATGTATTCGCTGCAGGTTTTATCAGTAGTATTCTGGTGATTAGTGGATGCGCATCCAAAACACCTCAAGCGGCAAGTGAGACACCGAACCAGGCAGCAGAACAGGAAGAAAGCAATAATCAGGAAACGACAAAGAGTGAAACAGCTAAAGGAAGGACCGTTATTACGACCGATGGTGAAGTTGATGATATGAACTCGGTCATCCGTTTTTTGCTGTATTCCAATGAAATGGATCTGGCCGGCATTGTGCTGACCAGTTCGGTTTATCATTACGCAGGTGATAAAGAAGCGGGAATTGAACCATTCCGTTGGACAGGTACACAGTGGGTATACGATATGATCGATGCTTATGGTGAGATTTATCCGAACTTGTCCAAACACTCGGATGGTTATCCGGAACCCGAGCAGCTTCGTGCCATGACGAAAATCGGGAATATCTCCGATAAAGGCGAGATGGAGAAGGAAACGGAAGGCTCCGAATTTCTTCAGTCCCTTTTCCTTGATGATGATCCTCGTGATCTGATTGTTCAAACCTGGGGTGGCACCAATACAACGGCAAGAGCGCTCAAATCTATTGAAGAACAGTACAAAGGTACGGCAGACTGGGAAACCATCCGCAAAAAGGTCAGTGATAAACTGGTGCTGTACATCATCCTCGACCAGGATGACAGTTATAACGAATATATTGCGAAGAACTGGCCGGACATCCGCATTCTGAATGACCAGTCGAACTTCTGGCATTTCGCGTATGCGTGGAAGATGCATGCCGAAGAAGTAAACAGCAAGCTGCATGGGGACTGGATGATCAAAAACATTCTGGATGGACATGGCAAGCTGCTGGATATGTATGCTTCCATGGGTGATGGCAAAATGATTGAAGGCGAGCTGGACGAAGAACAGCGCGGAAGTGACGCGTATCTTAAAAACAATCCGCAATATGATAAATACGACTTTATCTCCGAGGGGGATTCCCCTTCGTTTTTCTATCTGATTGATAACGGACTTCGCAGTATGGAGGATCCTTCCTACGGCGGTTGGGGCGGACGATTCGGCGCAGTGAATGACAAGCTGTTCAGAAACAATGTGCTCGATTATGATCCGTATACGAAACGATATGAGGCCGAGTATTCCCTGATGAGATGGTTTGATGATATTCAGGACGATTTTGCGGCTCGTGCAGACTGGGCTGTTGCAGATACCTATGAAGGAGCCAACCATAACCCGACGCTGACCATTAAGGAAGGACTTGATCTGTCCGTTAGTCCGGGTGAACGTGTGAGTCTGAATGCCGAAGCGAAGGACCCGGATGGCGATCAATTGACCTATAAATGGTGGAGATATTTTGAAGCAGACACGTATGAGGATGCCAAACTAGAGCAGAACCAAGTGCAGAAGGAAGTTGTAGGAGACCTGCTGCTTGGATTGCATCGGGAGCTTGCGAAGGATGAACAGGTAGATACAATCAAACTGGAAGGCAGTGACACGAGCACGGTGACATTTACCGTCCCGGAGGATGCCAAATCCGGAGACACGATTCATATCGTGGCCGAGGTACAGGATGATGGCGAGCATCAGCTGAAGCATTATCAACGTGTCATTTTGACTGTGAAATAACGAAGACAAGCTCGCGTCAAAAGAACATCACAAAGAGGAGCGGTCTCCATAGTATAGACATGGAGATGCGCTCCTCTTTGCTTGCAAAATAGACCAACTTTACTAGCGGCGTATGCCTGTCCAGAACACATTCCAGGCAATGGCGAGCGCGTGTTCATAAGATTGTCTGGTCTCATATACGAGCTGTACATCCAGTCCATCCAATAGTGTGACATAAGCCACCGTAGCTTCGTCAGGGTTCAGACGGATGTCCTCATGTTTGGCAAACACGGCGGCGAGCTCGGCTTTGAGCGTGCCAAGATATGTTCGATACTGCGCGAGGACAAAATCATGCACCTCAAGCGGAGTGATAAAGGACAGAATGTACATAAAAGCCACATTCGGATGTGTCAGGAATCTGTTTTTATGGTCAAGCAAAAAGTTGTACAATTGCTGCTCCAAGGGCAGTTCATTTGCTTCCAGGAAGAAATTTTTGACAAATTGCTGTTCCTCCTGAACCACTTCCTCATAGAGTTCAAGCAGCAGCGCCTTTTTGGTCGGATAATGATAAGCAAGGGATTGCTTGCGAATGCCGGCCTCTTCGGCAATCTGCGCCATCTTGGTTCCCTCGTAACCCAGACGATTGAAATGTTGGATGGCAATGTCCTTGATCCGTTGTTTACTCAATGTCTACCTCCAATGAATAATCTTCAGCTCTCCGTTGTTTACGGGAGTATACCAGATATAACAGGATATATACCACAAAAATGCCTATGGCAATATCATACACCACTGTATAGGAAAATGCTGAAGCAATCATACCAAGCAGCAGTGAACCGCCGCCAATACCCAAGTCGAAGAAATTGAAGAAGGAAGCCATGGCATTCTCATGTTCATGCTCGTCCACCAGATTGACGCACCAGGTCTGAATCGCTGGGAAAATGGCACCGAATCCGAATCCATACAAGGCACCGGCAATGAGGAAGTGCATGTCATTTTGAGCGATGGTCAGTACGAACAGTCCCGCGATCGCAAATACGGCAGATGGCAGCAATACGGAACCCGGACCCAATCGATCGAACATTTTCCCCGAGAACAATCGGACCACAAAACTCGCAATAGCCACGATGAAGAAAAACCAGGCTACGTTATCAAATCCTCTCTCTGACGCAAACAAGGCTACAAAAGACATGATCGAACCGGCAGCCACACCGACTAACATAATCAGTAAAGAAGGAAAGAGTACCTTTCTTTCGATTAGCTTCACCTTAGGTGTATGGGAACCCGCTGGGTCTGCACCTGATGCTGTTTTGGGTTTTCTCGATACAAATATCGCCATGATCAGAGCGAGAAGCAGGATGCACATCCCACCCATGAACAGACTTTGATAATTGTATTTGTACAGAAGACTGGTTCCGATCAATGGACCAATGGAAATGGCCACGGTCTCTCCTACACCAAAATACCCCATACCTTCGCCTCTGCGATCTTTGGGTATGTTTTCTGTAGCAATCGTTGCAAAATATGTCGTTGCCAGACCAAAACCAAACCCGTGGATAACCCGTAATATTAAAATCATCCAAATACCTGACGATAGGTAGTATGAGCCAGTAGTTAATGCACATATGATTATACCGATGAGCAAGAGAAACTTTTTGTCCATCTGTGATGCAAGTACCGACGTGAAAGGGCGAACCAGGATGGCTGAAAACATGAATATGCCTGTCACCAGACCAATCTGAGAAGCATCCCCACCAAGCGTTGAAACGAATAGAGGTAAGGTGGGTAACAGCATTTCAAAGGCCATGAACAATAAAGCGTTAGCCAGCATGATGAAAATAAAAGATCTTCCCCACAATCTCTGAGGCGTATTTGCAATTCCAAGGGTAGTCATCCATCTTCCTCCACTTTTTTATCTTTGCCGCGCGACATGTTGAACTGATATTACCTGACGATGGTCAGATTGTAAAGAGTTTTATAATTTGCAGAAATGTGAATCTAGTTCACGATTTCATCAAGTGAATTAATATTTTTAATTCATATTCCAACATTTTCCGATATAATAACCACATGTGAAGTGAATGGAAAATACCTCAGAGAGGTGAGTGTAATGACAGTTGATGTCCTTGTACGCAACAATGTAAAAGTGCTTGGTTCGGGCAGCAGAACGATTGTCTTTGCTCATGGGTTTGGATGTGATCAGGACATGTGGCGCTATATCGTTCCGGGTTTTATTGAAAACTATCAAATTGTTTTGTTTGACTATGTAGGTTCAGGCCAGTCGCAAATCAATTATTACGATGCGCATAAATACAGTGATTTGCGTGGATATGCTACGGATGTTCTGGATATCATGGAAGCGCTCCAATTGAAAGAGGCTATATTCGTTGGGCATTCTGTCAGCAGCATGATTGGTTTGCTGGCATCGATTCAAGCGCCCCAATATTTTAAAAGCATCGTGATGCTGGGGCCATCTCCGCGATATGTGAATGACTTGCCGAATTATTATGGGGGCTTCGATCGCCGTGACATTGATGAATTGCTCGAAATGATGCAGTTGAATTTCATAGGCTGGGCAAGTTATTTGGCACCGATCGTGATGCAGAATGCAGAACGGAAAGAGCTTACGGAAGAGCTGGAGAAGAGCTTTTGCTCCAGAGATCCGCATATTGCTAGGCAATTTGCCGAGGTGACATTTTTGTCCGACTGCCGTCAGGAGCTGGAACAGGTATCTGTACCTACTTTGATTCTTCAATGCTCCGATGATAGCATTGCCCCGGTTGAAGTGGGCGATTATCTGCATGCTCATCTGAAGAACAGCATGCTGCTGCAGATGACCGCCAAAGGACATTACCCTCACTTAAGTCAACCGGAAGAGACCATTCGGTTGATTAAGAACTATCTGACGAGCGCATAAAACTCAGAAGAAAGGCTGTTATTGATGGATGCACAATTAGATTTTGCTCCCTGCGGGTACTTCTCCATTTCTGACTCGGGGGTCATACAATCAGTCAATCAAACCCTGCTGACGATGCTGGGTTATGAACGCAGCGAGCTAATGGGACGACATATTGAGTCCACCATGTCGGTCACCAACAAGCTTTTTTTCCACACCTATTTCTATCCGTACATTCAGCTGTACGGCCGTGTGGACGAGATGTACTTTACGTTTCGCACCAGTAATCAGCAGGATGTTCCGGTTCTGCTTAATGGGATTCGCCAGACTCGTGACGGAGAAAGTGTTGTAGACTGTGTGGTTGTGGTCATGCGTAAACGGATCGAACATGAGAAGGATATTTTGAACACGAAGACGAAGCTGCAGGAGCTCTATCAAGCCACGCATGAAGCAAACAAGGAGCTTGAACGGCTGCACGAGGAATATGAAGTGAAGCAGCAGGCATTAATTAAAGTGAATGACCAGCTGGAGACGATGGCTTCTACCGATCTGCTCACTGGACTCAAAAACCGCAGATTTTTCCAGCTGAAAATGCTTGAAAGTTTGGAAGGCTACCGTGCCACCCAGCGTGAGTTCTCGCTGCTGGTCGTAGATATTGATCATTTCAAAAGCATTAACGATACTTATGGACATCCGGTGGGGGACCTCGTACTTGGCAATCTGGCAGGTCTGCTGCAGTCAGTATCCAGAAGTACGGACGTTGTGGCTCGTTATGGTGGGGAAGAATTTGTGATTATTCTCACGGATTGTTCGGCAGAGCAAGCAGTGATTACAGCCGAACGATACCGTACTCAGGTGGCTTCTGCGGATTGGGGAGTCTATAACATCACCATAAGTATTGGTGCAGCGACGGTTGCAGAGGAGGATACGGATCAGTCCTTGTTCCAAAAAGCGGATATGGCCCTGTATGCCTCCAAAACCGGAGGGCGCAATCGGGTGACCCATGCAGCTGGTTTAACCCAAAGCTAAATTCTTATTCTTATAACTAATGATGCAGTAAAAGTAGAAAATAACCGGACAGGATAGGGACACCCCTATACCCGATCCGGTTTTTGATTTTCTATCCTTCTCTTAGTCTCTTCTGTTACCTGGTTGCAAGGTAACCATAACCTTCTGCCGGTGATCCGGACTGGAGATTGAAGTCTTCGCTGGTTTCGTTCATGAATGCCGGGTTTATATAACGTGAGTGTGTGTCATTGCCGGAGTCCTTCATGTAGGCTGGAAAACCGGAATACCCTTCATTTTTCCAAACCCACAGGGCATCTTCCTCTGCAATCGGGGTGTAGTATATATTTTCATCTAGCAGATTCCCTGAATTACTGCTGTATTCATTGTAGATGAGCACACCGGAGCTGCCTGACACGACAATGTTGCGTTTAAATGTGTTGTTCTTCGTCATGGCTTGCACGAACAGCTGCCCATTGCCTGCGCCCAAGGTGTCATTTTGAAACAGGGTATTGTACATCACCGTGCTGTTTTCGGTAGACCCCCGCTCCTCGTCATATCCTCCCATGGCAATGCCCGTCAGTCTGTTGTGATAGATCAGGTTATCCTGCACGGTAATATGGCTTGTGGAACGCCCGGCATGTTCGGATGCGATTTCGATGCCAATATCGTTACGGTAAACCCGATTCTGGTCGATCATATGATCTGTACCCCCATCGACATAGATGCCCCCGGCCGAATGGCTGTCATTCGGAAGGTTGGTGCCGTAGGAAGGATTGTAATTGGACGTAATATCGTATACTTCGTTACCTCTTACAATTCCATTTCGGGCCCGATCATACTTGTCATCTGCAGAAATCTTTTCATATCCAATCAGATCGATGCCGATGTTATCCGTGTCATGGATGGTGTTGTCCAGTATGGAAAAAGTGTCTACATTTCCGTTAACAGCGAGTGACTCGCTTGAACCTAGCACGAGATCATACAATTCATTATCCTGGATTAGAATATCCTTCAATGCTTCGGGGTGTTCTGTGCCATAGATAGCAATGCCGTGTGCATCTCTACCTGTTAAGTCTGGTCCTTCGGGCTGCACGTTGCTGGCGATAGCGTGTACGGTATTTCCTGAAATTTGGATGTGTTCTCCAGCTCCATGCACATAAATTCCGACGGGTACTTGGTCTGCACGTGCTGTGGTGAAGTTGCGAATCTCAAAATTCTGAATTGTGATGAAGCTGGCATTCTCCACTTCAATCAAGCCTTCAAGTCCATTTACAGACAGACCTTTTCCGTCAATAATGGCTTTCTCATTAGGATAGCTGGAAAAGGTGGTAGGCTTAGTGGAGGAATGGCCGCTCCGGGTGATTTTGACTTTCTGCTGATACACGCCCTCTCGCAAATAGACCGTACTCCCTGGCGTGGCATGTTCAGAAGCATGCTGCATTGTTTTCCAAGGGGATTGAATAGTACCGCTGTTTGCATCGTTACCTGAAGGTGATATGTAATAGAATTCCTGTTGGCCGGATCCGTCAGTAGGAGCAGGAGTTGGAATAGACGAAGCCTGCTCCTGACAACCCGCTGACAGCAGCATCAGAGCCAGAAAGCAAATGTGAACTGCACGAAACAAAGTATTTCCTCCTTATGAGTAGCTGTGAAGTTTTGATTATAGCAGATTTGAATGGTGAAATATGCCATGTTATGCTGATAGAAAGGTAGAATGTGAGTGGGGAATATCCGATCCTTATTGCTCATTCTGGAAATTTGGGGTACGAGGATTGCGTACATGTGGCCGATTCATTGCCTGAGTTGTGTAGGGGAACCGATGAGATTGAATGATGAGTCCGACTTTACGCGAGTAGGGTAGACTGGACAGCGAGAATAGTGAAGTGTTAGACGGATTTGGTCACGGAAAATGGATGAAAGAAAGCTAGTATGAACGATGAATCGATACTTGGAAGGAGTAAAGATATGCAAACATTATCTGCAGATGAACTATTGGATCGGGACAATCACGCGTGGGAGGAACTCAAGGAACTACTGGATAACGGGCAAAATACATATGAGTATGTTTCCGCACGACCAGAGGATGGAGCAGATACAATCTATCGTCTTCAGGTGAGCACCAAATCCTATTTGGGTGCTGTTGCTTACGAGACGGAAGGAATGGTGATTGATCACGGGTGGATCACACTGCTGGGTGCAGGCGGTGAGAGCGTATTTGGAAGTCTGACGAGTTGGAACGGTGTGAGCGACGAGCCCTGCGTAAAGGCACTGGAGGGCATGATGGTGGTTGCCTATGATGTGGCAGGTGGATTTTTTGCGCTGGATACCGGCAAATTCGGTGGCACTGGAGAGATATACTATTATGCGCCGGATGCCCTGGAATGGGAATCGACGGAGCTTGTTTATTCGGAATTTCTGAACTGGCTGGCAGATGGTGATTTGCAGCAGTTCTACCAAACCTTCCGCTGGGACGGATGGCAAAGTGATCTTGGTCAGCTTCAGAGGGGACAAGTATTTGCCTATTACCCGCCTCTGTGGACGAAAGAAGGAAGTGGAGAGGGCAGCAGCAAAGCTCCTGTATCGGTGGAGGAAGCCTGGAAGGCAGCGCAGGATGGA
Source organism: Paenibacillus sp. FSL K6-2862 (assembly GCF_038005125.1). Classification (NCBI taxonomy): domain Bacteria; kingdom Bacillati; phylum Bacillota; class Bacilli; order Caryophanales; family Paenibacillaceae; genus Paenibacillus; species Paenibacillus sp. FSL K6-2862. The sequence continues at coordinate 4,982,154 of NZ_JBBOSN010000001.1, read as the reverse complement.
AATTAATAAGGAACTTGAACCCAGAGTTTGAATCGATACGAATGACTCCGTACTGAAAGCTTATCGAAACAAACAAACAGCCCGCATACCGTGCGGGCTGTTTGTGATATTCATTTTATAAAATATCATTCTAAAGCATTCCATTATTTAGCTGTACTACTCTGACTCTGTACAACTCCGGAATGAGAGGCTCTGTGATGCCACACAACGATAACAAGCGAGACAAGACAGATGAAGAGCAGACATCCATAAACAACGTGATAGGCTTTCTCTACCGAAACGCCCGGAATGCTGTGTAACAGCAGTCCGCAGACCGCCACAGACATCGAACCACCGAAAAATTGAATCAGCTGAAGCATGCCCATACCTGCTCCGATCTGCGTCTTGGGCAGAATGCGGGACGTTTCGTTATTCAGTGAAGCCATGGAGGCGGAGAGTGCGGGCGAGAAAAAGAGATAGCCTGCGGTAATAATAAAGGCGGACTGATTCAGTCCGAGCATAAACAGGGCAAGTACAGCTGCAAGCAGCACATGTCCAATCATCAGAAAGCGCATGTTGCCGTAACGGTCGATCCAGCGTCCTACAAAACGGGTGCAAAAGGCCGCGACAATGGCTCCCGGAGCAATGAGTAAACCAATCGTGAGCGATGAACGCCCGAACAGGTCGGCAAGGACAAGCGGCATTAAAAACAGATTACCCAGATTAACGACCAAAATGCAGAAGCCAATGAGAATCAAACGTGTATATCCTGGCGTTCGGAATACATCCGGATTGACAAACGGAAGGCTTGCTTGGCGGATGTACCAAATATGAGCCACCAGAGACAGAACACCGATGGCAAACCAGATCCAGGACTGCTGGGTAATCGCGACCAGAAGCGTGATGGCGTTAATGACCGTTAACACTGCCCCGATCATATCGAAAGGGTTGTCTGGGCTTGGTGTTTCACGCGGCAGGAAGTAGAGCAATACAGGTAGTGCAAGCAGGACCAGCACAGTTATTGCAAAAAGACCATTCCATCCCCAGTATTCGCTAATGAGTCCGCCCACAATGGGACCCAGCCCAAAAGCCATGGCACTGCCTGAAGAGATGAGGGCAATGGCGGCTCCGCGGCGTTCCAGCGGAATGTAGCGGCTGGCAATCACAAGACCCAGCCCGGCCATAACCCCTGCACCTGCGGATTGCAGAATGCGCGTCAGCAGCAGGACGGCGAAGTTATGTGCGAATAATCCAAGTAACGAAGATAAGCCCAGAATCAGCAATCCGATCGTTAGCAGTTTGCGCACCGGGACCCGATCGGATAGCCGGCTGAAAATGACGGTCGATAATGCGTAACCAATAGAATAGCTGGAGATGACCCATGAGCCCAGGTCAGATGTAATTTGGAGATCGTTAATAATAACGGGTAAGGATACATTAAACATGGTGGTGTTCATCACAACAATGAACAGACAGCATGTCCAGAGAGGCATTACAATTTTATCTTTCACATTACCATTCCTGTCTATGATTGAGTCAACCTATATTGAAAATCAATAAATCATTTTACGCCCAATCTGCATATATGGCAATAATGTCATAAAAACTTATATGGCTTCGCATCGGTTAGAAATGAGATGAACCAGATTGAATCAAACAAAAAACATAGGAAATGCCTTGTGTTGAAAAGGTTGATTCCCGGCAGCAAAAAGACGCCCGTCTGAGGGCGCCTTGAAGGGGTGAAGTATTTCTTATGCTGGACTGACCGCTCTGCCACGGTTGCGAATCCACTTGATGACATCCATCAGAATGACGGCAAGCAGGGCAAGGCCGCCTGCAATCAGGAACTCGTTCCAACCAAACGCATCCGGAATGGCGAAGATGCTGCGTACACCTGGAATCAAGGTGATTCCGTAAAGACAGAGACATACCAGAATGGAGCCAAGGACAAGCTTATTTGACGTGAAGCCCACCTGGAAGATGGTTTGTGTGTTGGAACGGGCTGCAAATGTTTGCAGACTCCGTGCCAGAATCAGGGTCGTAAAGGCCATCGCCACGCTCATTTCTTCAGAGATGCCAAGCCCGATATACTGGGACACAATAACAGCTGCACCGATCAATACACCACGTGTAATCACGGCTTGAAGCGTACCGCCGGCAAAGATGCCTTCATTAATATCACGCGGTTTGCGCCGCATCACATCAGGTTCAGCTTTTTCCGTCCCCAGTGCAATGGCAGGCAGGGAGTCATTCACCAGGTTGATGAAGAGAAGCTGCAGGGCCGTAAACGGGTTCACCCATCCAACGATAAGAGCGAACAATATGGCGATAATGGCCCCAAGGTTACCCGCAAACAGGTAAGCAATGGCTTTTTTGATATTATCAAATACCATACGTCCGACACTCACTGCATTCACGATGGATACAAAGTTATCATCGGTCAAAATCATGGCAGCCGCATCCTTGGCAACATCCGTACCGCTGCCCATGGCTACACCGATGTCGGCTTGTTTCAAAGCGGGAGCATCATTGACGCCGTCTCCGGTCATGGCTGCAATTTTGCCTTTGCGCTGCCATGCGCGCACAATGCGGATTTTGTTTTCAGGGGATACCCGTGCATAGACCGAAATATGTTCAAGCTGGCGATCCAGTTCTTCATCCGACATTTTGTCCAGCTCAGCGCCAGTGATGGCGAGGTCATCCGGGCCAGCAAGTCCAATATCCCGTCCAATGGCCTGAGCTGTCGTTTTGTGGTCGCCTGTGATCATGATTGTGCGGATACCCGCCTTCATGGACTCTTCAATGGAGCCGTACACGGCTTCACGCGGTGGATCAATCATGGCTGTCAGTCCAACAAGCGTCAGATCATATTCGTCTTCAGGTGTAACCTGCGTTTTGTCATCGAATTTCTTGTAAGCATAAGCCAGTACACGGAAGGCACGTTTGGAGAAAGCTTCGTTTTTCTCCTCGAATTGTGTGCGAATCTCAGCGGTAAGCGGCTGAACCTCCCCGTTCATGAACACATGAGTACACCTGCTGAATAGCACATCCGGACCACCTTTGGTTAATAAGGCCGTCTGTCCTTCGAAGGTATGTACGGTGCTCATCAGTTTCCGATCCGAGTCAAAAGGAAGCTCTGCTTCCCGCGGGAACTGGTCCCGAATTTCGTTATAGTCCTTGTTCACACGGTTACTGAAGGCAATGAGGGCTACCTCTGTGGGATCACCCAGCTCCTTGCCCTCCTGGTTAATATTCGAATCATTGCAGAGTACTGCAATATGTAACAAGCGTCGTTCCTCTTCAGACCACTGATCGGGATCGTCCGGGAATTCCTCTTTGGTGCCATGAGGGATGTAGTAATCTACAACCGTCATCTTGTTTTGGGTAAGCGTGCCTGTCTTATCTGTACAGATAATGCTGGCTGAACCGAGCGCTTCCACGGCAGGGAGACGGCGAATGATCGCATGCTGCTTGGCCATCTTATTTGTTCCCAGCGACAATACAATCGTCACGATGGAAGAGAGTGCTTCAGGAATGGCGGCGACGGCGACAGCAACGGCAAACATCAATGCATTGATAATTGAAGGACCCAGATTGTCCGTGCCTTCGGTTAACCAGACACGCCCTGCCTCGATGGCGAATATAAGAATGGACAGTCCCAGAATGAAAAAGCCCAGTTTTTTGCTGAAGGCTTCCAATTTGCGCTGCAGCGGAGTTTCTTTGGCTTCAGCATTTTCAATCAATTCGGCAATCTTGCCGATCTCGGTTTTTAACGCAGTTCCGGTAATCACCAGCGTGCCGCGGCCGTATACGACCAGCGAGCCGCTGAAGGCCATGTTGCGCCGATCACCAATGGGAGCCTCTTCCGGGATGGCATCTGCATGTTTCTCTGCTGCTTCTGATTCTCCGGTCAGCATGCCCTCATTAATTCTCAGACTACCGGATTCCAAAATGCGACCGTCTGCCGGCACATAATCACCCGCATCTAATAAAACGATATCGCCGGGGACGAGTTCCCTGGCTGGAATGGTCTTTTTCTCACCATCACGGATAACTTTGGCTTCTGGAGCAGACATTTGTCTTAGGGCATCAAGGGAGCTTTCCGCTTTTTTGGTCTGCACGACACTAATTACGGCATTCAGCAGGATAACCAAAAAGATAATCAGTGATTCAATAAGATGTCCGAGCACAACCTGTACACCTGCCGCAATGAGCAGCACGATGACCATGGGGTCTTTGAAATTTTCAAGAAACAGTTTCCAGACAGGTGTTGCATTTTTGGCTTTTAACTCATTATATCCTTCTGTCTCAAGTCTTTTTGCAGCTTCGGAGGCAGTGAGCCCCTTGGGGGAACTATCCAAGTCTTGAAGTGTCTCCTCAGCACTGTGTCTATAATGTTGCAATTGACCAGCTCCTTGATTAAATGGATTTCTTCTGTGTATTACCCTTACGAGCAAAATATAGAATCGTTTCATTTCCAACTTTTTTATGTTCACAGTATTTTTCATAAGCAGCCAAGATATGCCTCTTGTCCAATTTATTTATTTGCAGTGATGCACGGTTACGTGTACCACTGCATTGATATAACATGCACCAGCGAAAAGGACAGGTCAGATTAGGCGGTAGCCGGGAGGTAGTTCTCCGTCTTGGAGGGGAAACAATAGGTTCTATAGATGCCAATTTTGACTATAAGGTGTCGAATGGTAAACTGTGTCCGCCATCACACTTGGTCCCCTGAGGGTTTGTTACGCTGTTACCAGTGAATGAAATCGAATCACGTTGGAGGGAACAGACATGTTTTGTTATCAGTGTGAGCAGACACCGAGTGGTGGATGTACAGTAGTTGGGGTCTGTGGCAAAAATGAAACGATAGCCAGTCTGCAGGATACCATGATTTTTGCGTTGAAAGGCATAGCGGCTTATGCGACACATGCTCGGCAGCTGGGATATCATGATCCGGAAGTGGATCGGATTACACATGAAGCCCTGTATATGACGTTGACCAATTCCAATTTCAATGTGCAGGAACATCTTGATATGGCCATGCAAGTAGGAAACGCGGCGATCCGAATCATGGACGTGCTGGATCGTGCGCACACGGAGAGATTCGGCATTCCGCAGCCGATCACCGTTTCGCAGAATCAGATTGAGGGACAATGCATTGTAGTGACCGGACATAACTTGTATGCGCTGGAAGAGCTCCTTCGCCAGACCGAAGGGAAAGGCATCAACATTTATACACATTCCGAGATGCTGCCTGCTCACGGGTACCCGGCACTTAAAAAATATGCCCATCTGAAAGGCAATATCGGCAAAGCCTGGTACGATCAGCGCAGATTATTTGAACAGTTTCCGGGTGCCATCCTTGCGACCACAAACTGTGTTATGCCTATCAAAGGTACATATGCCGACCGATTCTTTTCTTATGAAGTCGCGGGTCTCGAGGGTGTAGTCAAAATTATAAATGACGATTTCACTCCTCTAATTGAACGCGCACTCTCCCTGCCGGCAGCAGACATTAAGTCTGAGCAGGTACTAACAACAGGATACCATCATGAGACGGTAATTGGACTCGCTCCAGAGATTATTCAGGCAGTCAAAGATGGTCATATCCGTCGTTTCTTCGTCATTGCAGGCTGTGATGCACCTGGAAAAGGTGGAAACTATTATCGCGAGCTGGCCACTTCATTGCCTAACGATACCGTAATTCTAACCACATCATGCGGTAAATTCCGCTTCAATGATGTAGATTACGGTACGGTCGGGGATACAGGTATTCCCCGTTATATCGATCTGGGGCAGTGCAACAACTCCGGTTCAACTGTGAAGATTGCAATGGCTCTTGCGGACGCTTTTGGCTGTTCGGTCAATGAGCTGCCAGTCAGCATTGTCCTGTCCTGGTTTGAGCAAAAAGCGGTGGCGATCCTACTGGGGCTGTTCAGTTTAGGTATTCAGGACATTCGAATTGGACCCAAACCCCCAGAATTTATCTCGGCTGGAGTATTGGATGTGCTTGTTGACATGTTTGGCTTGAAGCTGATCACAACAGCAGAGGAAGATATGAACGCCATGCTGTCATTGTCATAGGGTGCCAAAAAATGAATCAATCATAGAAGATTTTGGAAGAGCCTGCGGAAGCAGGCTTTTTGCTGTCTTAAGGTGAGGTTTAGGTCCATGTACCCTGCTTGATTAGTAATGAAATGAAAGGGAAATTAGTTTTAATATCCTATTGAAGTTTGATCATGGAAATGGGTATATAGATAAGGGCACATCATAAAACTCGGGTTTACCGCAGCATAAGGAGAAGGTACATATGAATGACAGGCAATTCGAAGAGATCTTGAAACTTGCAGGTGGACAGGGGAATATAAGGCAGGTCAAGCGGGAAGAGCAATCGACAATACTTATGTTGGAGGATCACAGCAAAGTGGATATGTCAGCGCTTGATGCAGCCGATCTTGAAGCAACAATTCGGATAACAGGTGCAGAATGCTTCTTGGTGATTAGAGATGAATCCTCCTCTTATTACGGTTTGTTAAGAGACATGGGTACGCCAGAGAGCATACACGATCGTCCAGAACGGAAAGAGAGGCATACATCCCGCAAATCGTTTTCAATATTAGAATTTATATCTGATGTGTTTAGGCCCATAATGCCTGCCATTTTGGGAGCAGCGGTCTTCAAGATTGTGCTTGCAGTCATAACGCTGATTAGTACGTACGGTTTTTCGGAACCCTCATCGTTCCTACAGAGTCAGACATTTATGATATTGAAATCCATTGGGGAGAGCGCCTTTTATCTGCTGCCGATACTGACAGCCATCAGTACTGCCCGGCAGTTAAAGAGTAATATCTACGTTGCAGCAGCTATCGGCGGATTGATGTTTTACCCACAAATGAGTTATTTACTGTCAGGTCAGGAAGAAGTTCATTTTATGGGTGTGCCGATGGTGTCGCAGGCAGCCTTTTTCTCAGCGACCCTCTGGATGATTCTGACGATCTCTGCGGCGTCCTATGTAGAAAAGGCAGTTGAACGATTCAGTCCCAAGATGCTGCAGGGCATTCTGGCTCCGGCATTAACCCTTGGAATTTTGGTCCCGCTGGTTCTGCTGTTGCTGGGTCCACTAGGTTCGTGGATTGACAAGCGGATGCCCGCTGGTGTTGATTCCTTGCTCATGGATGCGCCTGTCGTGGCTGTGATGCTGCTGGGAGCAGCATTTGCATTCATGCTGTTTGCCGGATTGCATTATTGGCTTGTTCCGCTAATGCTTAATGAACTGATGACCAACGGATTCTCCGTAATCATTCCTGCAATGTTTGTTGCCTTTACTGCTCAGGCGGGAGCTGCACTGGCTGCAGGTCTGCGCAGCAGACAGCCTGGGTTCAGAAAGCTCGCATTCTGGGCGACAGGAACGGCTCTATTGGGCGTTCCGGAGCCTGCGATCTATGCCGTCAACATGAGAAGAATGGCTTCTTTTGGTGCAGCACTAATTGGTGGAGCTGTGGGCGGACTCTATTTCGGCATCGTGTCCGTAAAATCCTTTGCTTTAAGCGAATCAGCAAGCCTGCTGGGAATAACGTCATTCATGGAAGATGGCACGCTGAACTTGCTGCATACCTGCATTGGCTTGCTCTTAGCCTTCGCCGTATCAGGTACACTCACATACTGGCTTGCGGTTAGAGCATCACATACCAAACATGTGTAACGTGTAAAATTTTTAATATGCTTTGCATTGTATTCTTGGCTGTTTGGTAAGAGGCCTTTTCAATATGTAATAGAAGCTTAACGTCTAAATATTACTCCATGAGATAGACAACTTTCCCCATAATGGGCCCTGTAATTTTCTGAATTATGGTTAGTTGTCTACGCCCCCAGTGATTACTGCACATAGTATGTGGAGAAATATCACGGAGGTGAGTTCATTGATCAATCATCATGGGAAACGGATTTGTAGACGTAAATTCAAAAAACATGTACATTGCGGTGTGAAAGTTAAGGTTGTGAAGGTTAAACCTAAGGTTATTGTTAATGCACCACAAGGCGTACCAGGGATTCCGGGCCCAATAGGACCGATAGGTCCCAAAGGGGCCACTGGTGCTCAAGGGATACCGGGGCCAGTCGGATTACAAGGAATCCCTGGTATACAAGGACCCGTGGGTCCGGCGGGTGCGGTCGGAGCAGTGGGCCCAGCAGGCCCCGTAGGCCCGGTTGGCCCAGCTGGTCCTGTCGGCCCTGCAGGCGCAACTGGAGCAACAGGTCCTGCCGGTCCAACGGGGGCTGGAATCTCCGATTTCCTGAGTGTTTTCCGGGCTGATCCCGGCACAGGTACGGACACCGTTCCAGGAAACTCGCCAATTACGTTGACTGGTGTTTTGGCTAATGTGGGTGGTGCTTTTACCTTCGTGCCACCATCTTCAACGATAACCATCAATGAAACAGGAAGTTACTTTATCTCTTTCTCCATTCATAATCAGGGCGATGCCGATTTCAACCTCACAGTGAATGGGACGCCCATCACACCTGTGCCTTTCACAGGTGATGGAGGAGGTCCCATATCTGCTGAAGTTATCGTTACGGTGACAACAGTTCCGACAACGATCCAACTGGTCAATGCGAATGCAACTCCTGCACAGTTGCATAACAATCTGAATACCACGGTGACTATTCTGAAACTGACTCCTTAATGTCGATTCACAATATAGCTTATGTCAGCATAAAAATTAAAGTATATGCCTTTTGTCCAGTCCATAAGTCTATTTATTGAGAAGATTGTATGGATGGCTAGGGGCTCAGGAGCGGCGGGATGCTGTTATTCAATAGACATGACCGCTGCTCTTTTCCTTTTCGTAGCCGAGACCTAAGTGAGGGAATGGACTCTAAATTGGGAGAATTGTTATTGAAGGGGATTTCTTAATAAACCTCAGATCCTGTAATTGGTGTATGAGAGACAAGCTCAATGGGGCTTGAACAACTGATACAAAGACATCCATTGGTCAGCCTACGGAAGGAAAACAGTGATCAGGTTCGAACAAAATCGTGTTGTAAGATATCATAGTATATGGTGCAGAGTTTGGAATGTTACGGTACATAGGGCTAGAGAGCGAATGCTTCATTGATTTTATAATCGCCGGGAATGGATGAACCCTCGCGACATTAAACCTCTAATGCTCGCAACTTGCGCTGTTGATAATCAAGCATGGCTTCGTATAACAATTGCTCATTAAAGTCGGGCCACATGACATCCGTAAACCACAGCTCAGCGTAGGCAACCTGCCATAATAAAAAGTTGCTCAGTCGTTTCTCACCGCTTGTGCGAATCAATAGATCCGGTGCCGGATTTTGCCCGGTATAGAGAAACTTCTCGAGGTCCTGTTCAGAGATGTCCGGTACGTTTTTGTTTTCTTCAATACATAATTTAACGGCTTGGACAATATCGCTTTTCCCACCATAGTTCATGGCGAAGTATACATTCATCCCGCTATTGGCCTCGGTCAGCTCAACTACCTTGCGCATGGCCTCCTGTGTTTCAAAGGGGAATCTGGATATATCACCAATGAAATTGATTTTAATGCCATGTTGATTCAGTTCCTGAACGGTAGTATCTTGTACAAATTCGACGACCAGGCTAATGATATAATCGACTTCTTCTTTTGGTCTTTTCCAATTTTCCGTGGAAAATGCATAAAGGGTGAGAGAGGCGATCCCGTTTCGGTGGCACATACCTATCGTTTCACGCATCGTCTGCATTCCGGCATAATGGCCGGCACTTCTCGGGAGCCCTCTTCTCGTGGCCCAGCGTCCATTTCCGTCCATCATCATTGCAATATGTTTAGGGAGGTTACCGTTCCAGTCTATCTTATTCCTGATATCATGATCTGCCTTATGTACACGGAGCCATTTCAATGTATATTCCTCCTACATCGTCTGCTTGGAGAACAATTCTGTCTGGGCTAATGAGTAATAAGTCTGTTGTCCACCAAGGTTTCCAGAATTTATAATTATTATATAGGAATGGATTGGAAGTTCAAACGAAAATCGTAAGAAAGGAACGTGCCCGTATGTCCGCATGGACTGATCTTTTTGAGAATAGAACACATTCGCTCGTTATGTATCCACATTCTATAGACGACTATTCATCGTCGAGTTGGATTGGGGGGAATGCACCTGCTTTTTTTGATGATAACGCCGCATTCGCATTTCTGCGTGAGCAGAATTATCTGTTTTATCTCAGTGTGACTCTTCCTGATACAAACTCTAAGGAACCTGTACTAGGCCAGGAGATGATCTCTGTATTTGTACCAGCAGAATATGAGAGATACCTTGAAAACAATATATATCCATCCTGTGATATCCAGGTGTTTCAGCATCCTGCTTCCCCTGAAAGTGCACTGGAGACCTACACCAATCCTGGATTGGTTAAGCACAGCCTAACCGAGTGGACAGGGGTTGAAGATGGAACTGTAACAGATGAGCCGTGCTTGGTCAGAATTGGAGGCACGCCGAGGTTCATTCAGCAGGAGGACAGTTACTTCACAGCTTTGCATCAGGACGGATACGACTTTTTCATCCAAATTGACGAAGAGGGGTATGCGGATGGGATGGTGGAAGAGTATCTCTTTGGTTATGGGGCATTGTACTTGTTCGCCAAATTTGATGACGGGAAATGGAGCGATCCCATTGCAGGTTTTTGGCAGTATTCGTAGTTTGGGATAAAGGGTTATAAATTTTTCGATCCCGGTCATATTAGGATGCGGAAGTAGACATGACATGCCCGTATCCAGTTATCTATGATATTGGTTACAAGAGAATGAATTCCATGACTTACAAGACAAATATGTGAATATCTGGTGACTTCGGTGTTGTATTCAGCACTGGCATGGAATTCTCCATTATAATAAACCAAAAACGAGCGGGGAGATGAGCTCCAGTTGAGAAAAGGAATACTTATTGCAGTCTTATTTATTACGGTCGTTGGCTTAGGAATATATCTTATCGCTGATAATATGCTAAAAAAAGAAGCAGGTCCTCCTGAATCAACCAATGTTAAGGAATTGGTATACGATATCAGTACGGGCAAAGTCGAAACAAAATCGGCCTCCATTAATGCTACCCAGTTGGTCGTCACCGGCAAGGATGATCAAACGAAAACCTATAATCTGCCTGAAGAGGAGTTTTTCCTTTCGATTGCGCCGTACATCGAGCAGACTCATCCATGTGCCGTTCATAGCTTGACTGGTTGTCAGGGGGAAATGAAGAACAAAGAGTTCCTGGTCACGATTCATGACTCTGAAGGTAATACGTTTATGAAAGAAGAACCGATAAAAACAGGAAAGAATGGCTTTATGGACTTGTGGGTACCGAGAAACAGAACATACTTGATTCGTATTGTACATGACGGGAAGGTCGCAGAATCCCAGCTTTCCACATATGAGCAGGACAATACCTGCATTACTACAATGGAACTGAACTAACATTCGCATTCCGTTACTATTGGGGTACGATTATACACGATGGAAGGCGTGCACCGTAGTTGAATAATACTGCAAATCTGGCATGTCATGATGCTGGTTGAGAAGAGTCCATGGGTAACCAAGGGCTCTTTTTCTTCTTTTTATTCTCATAAATAGGCACAATAGCAGAATCTATAGTCAGCCGCGTTATCGCTTTTTTATTGACAAAATGTGATTTCTGTCGCATAATCCAATATGTGATAATGATAATTATTATCAGAGATAATACATATAAACAGGGGAGATTACAGTACATGAAAAAAAGCTTGAACGGACTACTATTATTGTTGGTTTTTGCTCTTACATTAGCAGGATGCGGTTCTGCAAGCACTAGCTCGAACGGATCAGCTGCGGATGCAGGTGAAGGTAATGCTTCTGACAACACGCAGACGGAAGCGGCTTCCGGCCCGGTTACCGTTAAACATAAACGCGGAGAACTTACGCTGGACAAGCCGGCAGAGCGCGTGGTTACACTAGAATGGACATATACGGAAGATGTGGTTGCACTGGGCGTTCAGCCAGTAGGTAATGCGGACAACGCCAACTACAAAGTCTATGTCACTTCCGAAGCAGCCCTGGATGACAGCGTGACAGATATTGGTACACGGAGTGAGCCGAACCTGGAAGCTATTGCTGCATTGAAACCAGACCTCATCATTGCCAATGCAGATAACAATAATGCAGTCTACGATCAGCTTAATGCAATCGCACCAACGATGGAATTCGACCCTTATGATGGCGATGGCTATAACTATGACAAAATGACAGACATCTTCAATAACATTGCCATTGCTCTTGGCAAAGAGGACAAAGCGAAACAAGTACTGGATGAACTTGATCAACATTATGTAGAAGCCAAAGAGAAACTGGCTGCTGCAGGCAAAGAAGATTTCCACTTTGCTCTGACACAGGCTTTCACGTATCAAAATGCAGCTAGTCTGCGTATGTTCACGGACAACTCGGTCGTTATTGGTACATTGGACAAAATCGGTTTGGTAAACGACTGGCAGCCTGAAAAGCTCGAAGGCTATGGCTTCTCCACAGTAGGAATTGAATCCTTATCTGATGTGCAGGACAGTAACTTCATTTATATTACACAGCCGGATGATGACGTCTTTGGCACAGCTATGAAAGATAACTCGGTTTGGAACGGACTGAATTTTGTGAAGGAAAACCGCCTATATCAACTGGATAGCACAACATGGACATTTGGTGGACCCATTTCCTCCAAAGTGTTGGTTGACGGGGTTGTTGAGGCGATTACCAAATGAGTTCAGTTCAGGGAGCTAGGCCTGCTATGAACTGGCGCACAATAAGCATATATGGGGGCGGTCTAACCGCTCTCATCGTGCTTTTTTTTGTAAGTCTTTGTTATGGAGAGGCTTCCATTCCATTGAGTACGGTCTGGGAAGCTCTTACAGGCAGACAGAACACATTGGAGCACAATATGATCTGGGATTTGCGTATGCCGCGTACGGTTATCGGCATTATCGCAGGCGGTGCGTTAGCTGTGGCCGGAGCGCTGCTGCAGACGATCACCCGTAATCCGCTGGCAGCGTCAGACACGCTGGGCATTAATGCAGGGGCCTACTTTATCGTCGTGCTGGGAGCTATTCTCTTTCCGGGTGTGCTCAGTCAGTCGCCTTTTCTGTTCGCAGCTCTTGGTGGTCTGATTGCGGCTTTCGCAGCTTATTTCATGGGCGGGGGACGACGATCAAGTCCGGTTCGACTTGCGTTGTCCGGTATGATCGTGTCGATGGTGCTTGGTTCATTTACTAGTGCGCTGCATATTTTCTTCTCCATGGAAACGCAAGGACTATTCCTATGGGGTTCAGGAACACTCGTCCAGAATGACTGGAGCGGTGTCACTTATGCTTGGCCCTGGGTTGTGGGCATAACCATTCTGGCACTAATATTGTCCAGACAGTGGGATATGCTGGAGCTGGATGAATCAACGGCGTCCTCTTTGGGGCAAAGGGTTGGCCTAGCTCGTGCCGGTGGATTGATTATCGCGGTTTTGCTGGCTGCGGTAATCGTCAGCGTAATTGGGCCGATCGGATTTGTGGGTCTGGTAGCACCTCATTTGGTTCGGTTGAGTGGAGTGCGCTCCAACCGATTACTGCTGCCCGGTGTGTTTATATGGGGAGCGGCTCTCCTCGTTGGCGCAGACGTGCTCGCCAAGATGGTACATAACTCCAGCATGGAGCTGCCGACAGGGGCTGTCATGGCGATTATTGGTGCACCATGGCTGATCTGGCTGGTACTCACACGCATGAAAGCAGCGAACGGTTCAGGGATGTCCTCTTCCATGAGCACAGGTGCACCTTCACGCCGCTTCGCGTTTGGGCCAATGGCAGTATTGTTCTCGGTCGTAACTATAGCGCTTATATTGCTTAGTACCATGTTTGGTGGTTTGCGAATTCCGCTGGCGGATCTGCTGCCGAGTTTATTCCAATCGGATGGACTGTTCTCGGCGGTGATTCAGCTTCGAATTCCGCGTACGCTTGTTGCTGCAGGTGCTGGAGCTGCACTGGCGATCAGTGGTGTGCTCATTCAGATGGCCGTGCGTAATCCACTGGCGGATGCTTCCATCGTCGGTGTGTCCTCCGGGGCAGGGCTCGGAGCCATGATGGTCATTATTTTATGGCCGGGTCTTCCAATATATCTGCTGCCCATCGCAGCCATCATCGGAGCAGCTATTGCGGCAGTGGTTGTATTCTCCCTCTCCTGGAAGAAAGGACTGAATCCGTCTGCGGTTGTACTGCTGGGGATCGCCATGTCGGCCATTGCTGGAGCAGGAATTCAGATCCTGATTGTTCGTGGCGCCGTATACGGCAGCAGCGGATATATCTGGCTGACAGGTAGTACCTATGCCCGTACATGGGATCAGGTGAAGGTTATCGGTTTATTTTTGGTTATTCTGGTTCCGCTGGCCTGGTGGCTCGCCCGTCGATTCGAACTGTTGGTATTCGACGACAACAGTGCATCAGGACTTGGACTGGGAGTGCGCCGAACAAGATTGCTCGCCATGACGACAGGGGTACTGCTGGCAGCAGGTGCTGTTGCTTGTGTAGGAACCGTCGGGTTCATCGGTCTGATTGCCCCGCATATGGTGCGGCTGCTGACAGGACATAAGTTAAGACGGTCCATGTTTTTATCCGCACTCGCGGGTGCAGTGATGCTGGTGCTCGCTGATACGATCGGCAGAACCGTCATGGCGCCGACAGAGATTCCATCCGGAATCCTTATTGCCCTGATTGGAACACCGTACTTCCTTTACCTGATGTACCGTTCCAACTGGCACAGACCAATGAAATAAAGCACATATTCTAAAGCGAAATAGGATTTGGAACGCTAGAAAGCCCGCTCACGCAGCGGGCTTTTGTTGTTTGTTTATTGTTCATTGCGATCATGTGCGCACTATGATTTCTGATCAACCTGGAACTGGCTTAATTCTTCCTCAAGCTTGTTCGACAACTGACTCAATTGCTGGGATAAGTCCGCAACCTGTTGGATACTGTCTAGTTGTTCCTGTGTGCTTGCACTGACCTCTTCGGTAGAGGCTGAATTTTCTTCGGTGGTGGAGGAGATAATTTCGAGTGCCTGGACAATCTCATCCTTGTGTTTATGGACACTGGAGGTGTTATTGCTGATCTGCAGCATGCGCAATCTCAATTCCTCCAGATCTTTATTGATGCTGTAGAACACCTGCTTGGTGCCCTCGACGGACTTGGCATTTTCCTCTGCAATCAGGAGGCCGTGGGCCGTGTGTTCTACGGATGTCTTCGTCTTATCTTCGATTTGACGAACCTTTTTGCTGATTTCCTCGGTTGCCATCGCAGTCTGCTCAGCCAGTTTGCGAACTTCTCCTGCGACCACGGCAAAACCTCGTCCCTGTTCTCCTGCACGTGCAGCTTCAATGGAAGCGTTGAGTGCTAGCAGGTTGGTTTGGGTTGCGATCTGATGGACGGTGTCCACGATACCGGAGATTTCATGACGGCTTAGATCAATATCATGGATAATGGTTGACATGGCCTGGGTTGAATGGTGGTTCTCTTCTGCCCATTTGGATAACTGATTCAACACTTCCAATCCTCGTTCGCTTTGTTCTGCGGAAGCTTGAACTTTGGTCTCCATCGTGTTGACATCACTTGAAATATCGTCGATTTGACCTGATAATGATCCGGTTTTTTGCAAAATGTTCTCGGATTCAATGGACTGATAATTGGTTGCATTGGCAATTTCGTTAATTGCTGTTGCCGTATCATTCATTGTTACGGCTGTCCGAGCGGAAATGGATTGCAGATCCTTGGAGGATTGGCCTAAAACTTGGGCAGTTGCCCCTACCATCTGAATCATGCTCTGAATTCTCTGTACCATGTTGAGCATACCTTGTGAGATTTGACCAATCTCGTTGCGGGATGCTGTATCAAACTGGACGGTCAGATCTCCTTGTTCCACAAGTTTGATTTTTTGGAGCAGTTTCGGAATGGATCTCAGTAGATATCGTAGGGTGATATAACTGATGAGCACAAGCACGATGGCGGCTACAGCAAACCCTATAATGGTGATCCACGTAAAGGCTTTTAATTCTTCGAGCACTTCATGCTCCGAAATGGTCAAACCTACAGACCATCCGGTATCTGCGCTGGTGGCATACCCGACATAACGGCCTTCACCGTTGTCATCAATCAGTTGGATTCCGGATTCACCGGCCATCATTTTCTTGCCGATCTCACCCAAATCTCCCGGACTTTCGTTAATCTTTTCCTTGAGCACCTTGGCCTGGTCAGGGTGATATAAAATGTCACCGGTCTTGGAGGCCAGAATGGAGTAGCCTGTGCTTCCAAGTGAGTAGCTCTCCATAATGGAGGGAATATCCTTGAATGCAATATCTGCCGCCGCGAAACCGATCAACTCGTTGTTGTCATCCTTAATCGGATAAAATATGCCCATAAGGATATTACCTGTAGCAATATCGGCATAGGGTTCGGAGAAATATAAGCCATCGGCTTCAACAGCCGGTTTATAATACGGACGATCCTGAATCACAAATTCAGAGTCGGACGCTGCACCATCGTGTTGGAGCCAGAAACCTTTTCCATCTATGCCCGCAATCCAAGCATCTACAAAAGAAGGCTCTTCCTTCACTATGGCTGCAAGTGTAGCTTGGGTTTCGGCAGCATAAGGTGATGTTGTGGCAGTAGAAGCAGATTCGGTGCTTTGAATATACTGCCTGAATAAATTATTGGTGGACATCTGCTTAACCAGAGATCCTTTTTCCTTAAATAAAGCATCAAACTGGGCTACAATGGCCTGCGTTTTCGTTTGCAGCATCAATTCCTGCTGTTTAACAAGGATGCTTCGGGTGCTGGTAAATATAAATGTTCCCAGGACGGAAAAGACGACAACAATGATGGCCAACAACATGATAGACAGTGTATTGGCGATGCTTGATGTCCGTGTCCCTCTTTTTCTAAATAACTGTACCATGCTGCCAACTCCCCAAGATTGATATTGAGCTGATCCGCTCTTATTTTTTATTTCGGTATTTCGATTCCGTTTCGATAGAGGATAGGGAAATACAGTACATCTCCGCATGACAGCATAAAAAAGCACCAGTTCCCTAATAGGAATTGGTGCTCTTTGCTGCAGATTAGTTTGAAATCAACAGGCCGCTGTGTTCCACAGCTTGCAGTGCCTGCTCCAGTTGTTCCCGATCCTGGACAAGCGCAAGACGGACATATCCTTCCCCTGAAGGACCAAAAGCACTACCAGGTGTCACGATAACGCCCGCCCGGCTGACCAGATCCATGGCGAATTGCTCGGAGTTGTCATAATGAGCTGGAATCCGCGTCCAGATAAACATGGTGGCATCGGGCTTTGCGATTTCCCATCCGAGTCTGCTGAATCCTTCGCAGAGAATGTCCCGACGTTCCTCATAGATGGCCCGTACCCGGTCTACGTCACTCTGATCACCGGTAATTGCGGCAATTGCTGCCTTCTGAATGGGAAGGAACATGCCGTAATCCATATTGGATTTCAGCTTTTTCAACATGGAGACGACGGCTGCATTACCTAAGCAAAATCCGATTCGAGCCCCAGCAAGCCCGTAGGTTTTGGACAGGGAATTGAATTCAATGCCGACATCCATGGCTCCAGGGAAGGCAAGAAAACTTCCACATGATTTCCCGTCAAACACAAGTTCACTATACGCATTGTCATGGAGGACAATGATATCATGTTTTTTGGCAAATGCGATCAGGTCCAGATAGAACTGCTCCGGTGCCATGGCTGTTGTTGGATTGTTAGGATAGGATACCAGCATGAATTTGGCTCTCTGCGCGATCTCTTCCGGGATCTCTTCCAGCTGAATGACATATTGATGTTCTTCCTTTTGCGGCATGTAGTACAGCTCAGCTCCCGCTAGAAGCGGCCCGTCCGCAAATACTGGATAGCAGGGATCCGGAACAAGAACAAGATCGCCTTCATCCACGATGGATAATGAGATATGTGCCAGGCCCTCTTGTGAGCCAAGCAGAGAGCAAACTTCGGTTTTGGGGTCCAGATTGACCTGATACCTGCGCTTGTACCACTCACTGACAGCCTTCAGCAGCTCACTCTGGTCATTGATGGCATAGGTGTAATTCTGCACATCAGCTGCCGCTTCACATAGAGCCTGGATAATATGTTGCGCTGGCGGGGTGTTGGGTGCGCCTACACTAAGATCAATGACGCCGAGCCCCTGTTCCAGACGTTGTCGCTTAATTTCAGATAATCGTGTAAATATTCCTTCATTAAAGTGGTTCATTCGTTTGGCAAATTGCATGCTGTGGTTCCTCCAGTCTGTTCAAACGCTTATTTCTATAATAGATGGGCGAGAGGCAAATGAGAAGAGACGTGGGTGAACTCTATCTATACAGGCTAAATTGCACTTCTCAAGGGGGGCTTCTTCATTTACAATTACAGGAAAATAGAGGGAGGGGATCTGGAATGAGTGAACCTTGGACTGCATCCATGAGCGGGGTTCCCTGGAACGCAGCGAAAATGGATAATGCGGTAAAGCAGCTGCGGAATCGGGCTACCATTTCTTTTGTAGTCGGAGCAGACGTGATGGAAGATGTTGCGGAATTAGACAAACGAGTGTTTTCCAAACGGCCTGATCTGATCCTGAAGATTACGAATGTGGAGGAGAAGGGACAGTACACGGAAGAGTTTTTGAAGATCATTGCGGAATTAAAATATGTAAAGGCTTTGGAATTGGACCTGAAACAGAAACAGGATTTGAATGTACTTGGTGCGCTGCAGCGATTGGAGTTTCTGAATATACGGGCAGCCAAAACGCAAAATCTGGAGTTCATCCGACAGTACAAGCAGCTGCAGTATCTTTCTCTCAGCGGAAAATTTGATGAATTGGCTCCGATTGAGGACTGTATTCGGTTGAGCACATTGGTGTTAAACTGTACCATCGAGACACTGGATTTTGTCGTGGACCTGCCGTTCATCGAATATCTGGCCATTGATAATGGTGCCTTAAATGGTCCTCTGGATGTACTTGCTGACTCCAACATTCGTATGCTGAGACTGTCCTCTGTACGGAATCTGACTCATATTGATGAACTGAGCGCATTGCATCATCTGGAGTTTTTGCACCTGTCACTGCCCAAAGTCGAGCGGCTCTGCGATTTTTCAGGTATGAAGAACCTGCGACAGCTGGAATTGGATTTTATGAAATCACTACAGTATATAGACAACCTATGGACTACGGAGCACTTGGAGGTGCTGGTGCTGAAAGAAATACATAAGGGAATAAAGGCAGAAGCTTTCGAGCGTTTGACCGACATGCCAAGTCTGCGGCAGGTGGATTTTCGCTTCATTGATCAGGGCAAAGGCCGGATTGCAGCCATGCGCAAACACATGATTGATGCAGGAAAAGAACATCTTCTCTATGAGAATATTCCTGAAGAACAACGCATTTCCTCCACGGCTCTTGTGCACCTGTCCAAAATTCTCATGTGATATATAAGCAAACGCCCGCTTTCTGCGCGGGTGTTTGCTTATATAGGATCTAGAGGGTTTCTCCGCCCTCACACCTGGCTATCCATGATTCGAGGAGATGAACGGGTCATCACCCGCATGACGCTTGCGATACTCTCCCGGGGTCAGTCCGTATCGACGCTTAAACATGCGGATGAACGAGTTTACGTTCTGATAACCGACCTGCATGGCGATATCCTGAATTCGCAGATCCACATTTACCAGCAGTTCCTTGGCCCGCTCAACGCGAAGATTATTGAGATACTCGCTGAAGTTGATGTTGGTCTTTTCCTTGAAAATGCTGGAGAGATACCCTGGCGTGAGATTCAGCTTGTCGGCAACAAGATTCAGATTAATATCCTCGCCATAATGACGGTTCAGATAATCGAGCACAAAGCTGATAACGGGATCTTTCGTTTCCAATTGGCTGCTGATCGCGGAGAGAATCGGTTGAATCTGCGACTGAAGCCATGTCCTGTATTGCTCTATGGAATAAAATCCAGCAAGCGGATCACCAGAAGGAGAGGAGTGAAGTCCGCCTTCAATGCTTGTTAAATTCAGCTTCATCACCGTCTTACCGACCTGCTCCACTGCACCAAGAGCAAATGTCCGAAAATCCTCTGCGGCTGCGTCCTTGTGTCTCAGCTGATCCAGCTGGCGATCCAGCCAGGCAAACACAGCCTGCTCCTTGCCTGATTGCAGTAAATCATGCAGTTCCTCCCCGTAAGTCACCTTGACATGGAACGAGCTGGATGAAGAGGCTCGTGGCTCCACAATAATCTGGGTTTCTCCGTTTAGTCTTCGTTCCTTCAGCAGAGTGGACAGATTCCCATACGCATCGGTAAACGGGATATCCCCCGAGTATACTGGGCTTACCGCGATGGTCAGGTACAGGCATTCTTCAGCAGCAAGCAATTCCTTCAGCGTATCGAGCGCCTGCAGGATGCCGCTCTGCGGACCGGGATCGAATAGAAGCAGGAGTAATTGATCCTGTTCAGGCTGAAGTGCAACGCTGTTATTCGGATTGCTGGTGAACAGGCTCTGAATTAATTTCCACAATAGGAGAGTATGCTGTTCCAATTCATCAGGCCGGTCCTTGAAGCCAACCTTGAATAAAATGGCCACGTAGGGATGTTCGGGCTGCCGAACCTCCTCAAGATCTGCCAGATGGGAGCTGAGCGGGATGTTCTTGACTTTATGCGTATAAGCGAACTGCCGTACCAGAGAGTTCTTCTGCGCAAGATCGCTTTGAATGAATCGATTGCTCTCCAGAATGCTACTCAGACGGTCACCGATCATGGCGAATTCCTTCACTCTGCTCAACTTGTCTGTCCCGCTTCCGGAATTTCGGTCAAGAGCGGCAATAAGATGCTGCAGCGGCTGGTTTAACCTCAGACTGAACAGCAGGGAGGAGAGTACACTGATCAAAATGGCAGCGCCCAGCAGTACAGTAAGCAGCAGTTGCATGCCGCGCATCTCTGCCGCAATCACTGAGGCCTGGGTGACCCTCACATAGGTGAACCCGGTCTGCTTGCCTTTTTCATAGAAGTAATACTGATCTCCAATGCGTTCATGCCTGCTTCCCTCTATAGGCAGCGGAGGATTATGAAGTTCCTGTTCTGTGGTTGTGAACAATAAACGCCCCTCACTATCCATGATGTAGAACGGATTATGGCTGCCATCTCCATACGTATCCTGCATACGCTGCGGATTCAGCATCACAATTCCGTACACTTCCTCATAGGGGATGGCTTTCATCATAACAGGCATCAGCTCTCCCAGAGAGCGGGAAGAATGGACCGTTTTTTCCGTAAAAGCTGTTGCGGGCATCACCTTCAAGAACTGGTTGTTCATTGTTTGGGTTTTCCAGTAGTCCGGCGAATACGCTTCACTGTAATAATATTTGCCAAACATGTCGGCTGCGCTGCTAAGTCCTTCCTTCTCCAGCACATAGTCCTCCTGCTTGAAATAAAGAATGAAATTGTCGATATGCAAAAAAGGATTGGTATACAGGGTAGAGAGGTCGGCCTTCACTTCAGCGGGAATATCGTAACGACGATTGTCCTTAAGGCGGCTCAATATGCCCAAGTTGGCTGTCCAGGTATCCGATTGAGTGAGGGCCAGAATCATGTTCTGGGTCAGCCGGAAGTGATTCTCATATCCTTCGACGGTCTGTGCGAGGCCCAGTTCATTTTGTCTTACCATCTCCTGATATACTTTGTTGCTCAGGTACAGATGGGAGAACAGATTAAATGAAGCCAAAATCAGGATGACACTGAGGAAGCTCAGCATTAGCTTAACAAACAGGCCGTTCAGCGCAAATCGGTTTGTAAGCAGTTCCTTCATTATGACATTCCCCCCTCGAATACAGCCGCAGATCAATGGTCTAATCTAATCATAGCGGCATAAAGCTGACACAAACAATATACACTTTTACTGATTTATACGCGGATATCTGGAAAATAGCATTACAGGCGAAATGTTATATAACATGTAGATAGCGCTTACAGATAAAAACTCGCTATAATTTGGTTACAAACCCCGGTGAAACAGGGGAAGTTAGCTCACATCTTGTTGAGCTGCAAACATGTAGCAAGAGGGGGCATGCCGATGGCTGATGCTGGCTTAATGGAAGACAAACTGCGAAAAAAATTAAATCATTCATCTCGGCGGAAGGTGCGGATGACCCGGATTTGGAACAAAAATAAGGCGCTATGGCTGCTCTTCCTGCCATGCCTCCTGTATTATTTAATCTTCCGCTATGCACCGATGTTCGGACTGGTCATTACCTTCAAAGACTACAACCTGTTTAAGGGAATATGGGCCAGTGATTGGGTAGGGCTCAAATACTACCGGATGTTTCTGGAGAATCCCGATTTTTGGCCGCTCATGAAAAATACGTTCCTGCTGGGAATGTATAAGTTGGTGTTTGGCTTCCCGGCCCCGATTCTGCTGGCCATTTTGCTCAATGAGGTACGTAAGGCAGCGTTTAAGCGTTTTGTGCAGACGGTCAGTTATCTGCCGCATTTTATCTCGAATGTGATTGTGGCAAGTATGGTCATTATGTTCCTCTCCCCCACCGGAGGGCTGATTAATAATCTGCTCGAATGGATTGGCGTGGGACCGATTAATTTCATGAATGAACCTGGGCTATTTCGGGGGATCTATGTCCTGTCGGAGATATGGCAGCATATTGGCTGGGAGACCATCATTTATCTGGCCGCACTAACAGCCATTGACCCGCAGCTGTATGAGGCTGCTGATATGGACGGAGCAAGCCGATTGCGCAAAATCTGGCATGTTACGCTGCCCGGCATATCTCCTGCGATCGTCATCACGCTGATTTTGAATATCGGCAAGGTGCTTGAAATTGGTTTCGAGAAAGTATTCCTGATGCAGAACCCGGCGATCTACGATACAGCGGATATTATCAGCACATATGTCTACAGGGTAGGGATGGTCCAGGGAAACTTCAGTTATGGCGCCTCCATTGACCTGTTCATGGGAGTCATCAGCCTGATCTTCATCTATACGGCCAACTTGCTCAGTCGCCGGTTAAGTGAAACCAGTCTATGGTAGAAAAGAGGTGTGAATGTGAAATCCCTCCGGTTCTCCTGGTTTAATCTCCTGGCATCATTAGTCCTGCTGCTTGTTGTGGTGGTCACACTCTATCCGTTCCTTCATATGCTGGCCGTTTCCCTCAGCAGCAATGCCAACGTCATCCAGAACAATATTTCCTTCTGGCCCAAGGGCTTCAATCTGAGCATGTATAAGCTGGTGCTGGGAGATCCGCAAATCTGGACGGCTTACCGAAATACCATTATCTATACTGTGCTTGGTACACTGATCTCGCTGGTGGTTACTTCAACCGGAGCGTATGCATTGTCCAGGAAAGACATGGCGCTGCGCAATAGCTTCACCGTCCTGATTGTCATCACGATGTTCTTCAGCGGAGGCATGATTCCGACCTTCCTTGTGGTCCGTTCCCTGAATCTGGTGGACACCGTCTGGGGCATGGTTCTTCCAGGGGCAGTCAGCACATGGAACCTGATCCTGATGCGAACGTTCTTCTCAGGCATACCCAAAGAGCTGGAGGAATCAGGCCGCATGGACGGCCTGAACGATATCGGCATTTTCATTCGTATTGTCGTGCCGTTGTCCAAGGCGTCCTTCGCTACGATTGCCCTGTTCTATGCCGTGGGCATGTGGAATAACTTTATCTTCCCGCTGCTCTATCTAAGATCTCCTGATTTGTTTCCACTGCAGGTGTTGCTCCGTAATCTGGTGCTGGCCGGCAGTGCAAGTTCAGGCGACGTTACGTCGATCGGCGGGGATAATATGGTCGTGGAGGAATCACTCAAGTATGCGACCATCATGGTGTCCACTTTGCCAATTCTAATCATTTATCCGTTTGTACAGAAGTATTTTGTGAAGGGAGCCATGGTTGGGGCAGTCAAAGGCTAATCGGCATGAAAACCACCGCAAATTCAATTAAGGGAGAGAAGTGTATGGGCAAATGGAAATCGGTAATTCTTCCGCTGTTGATTGCTGTAACGATGGTAGCGGGGTGCAGTGGAGGCGGCAATGGTTCCGGCTCGCAGCCGGATGCTCAGGGGGGAGACGGTGTAAAGAATAATCCTACAGGAACGGGAAAGACGTTTACCGCACTCCTGGATAACAATGCCACGTTCCCTTACTCCAAGAGCTGGCCCGTTTGGGATTGGTTGAAGGAGAAGACCGGTGTCACACTTGAAGTGCAGACACCCTCCGGCAAGCTGGATGAAAGCCTGAATCTGGCGATTGCCTCCAAAACGCTGCCTGATCTGATGTATATGCCCAATCGCAAAGAATCAAACAAGTTTGGACAGCAGGGCGCACTGGTTGATCTGATGGAGCATATGGACAACATGCCGAACCTGCAGGCATGGATGAAACAATATCCCGAGGAAGCGAAGGCGGCACTCTCTGCCGACGGCAAGATGTATATGTTCCCCAATCAGGGCTTCGGTGAGACAAACCGCATGATCTGGATGTATCGCAAGGACGTTTTCGACAAGGAAGGCATTCAGGTTCCAACGACCTATGAAGAGCTGCATGCAGCCCTGAAGAAGCTGAAGGAGAAATATCCGGACAGTTATCCTCTCTCCATCCGCTACGGACAGATTCCGGATGAGATGAATGCCAATATGACGGTGAATTATGGGACAGGAGAAGGCGCCTACTACGATTTTGACCAGAAAGAATGGCGTTATGGACCGACCGAAGACAATTATAAATCCATGGTAGGCATGTGGAAAAGTTTCTACGACGAAGGACTGGTTCCCCCTGATTTCTTATCGCTGCAAACGAAGCAGTGGCAGGATATGGTCTCCACAGGCAAATCGTTCGTGACCATCGATTATATCAGCCGAATTGATTTCTTTAACAATGCCATGCAGCCGGAGAATCCCGAGTTCAATATGCAGTTCATGGCACCACCAGCCGGCATTGCCGGGGGCAAGCAGCTGAATCCGTATTTTCATTATATGGAGGGCGGGTTAACAGTAGCGTCCACCTCCAAAAACATTGACGATATCATGAAGTACATGGACTTCTTCTATTCCGAGGAAGGGCGAACGTTCAGCAGCTGGGGAGTAGAGGGCGAGACATATGTAAAGGAAGGAGATACGATCAAGTTCAAGCCGGAGTATAACGATGTCATTGAAATGCGTAAGCAGACAGGGCTGCAGACCAGCGGAACCTATACCTGGATTGATTTTAATGCTCATCTGTCTCTGTTCTCGGATGCCCTGAAGAACGCTTATGAAGAAGCGGTGAAGTATGATCCTTCTGCCATGCAGCCAAGACCTGCGTTTACTGAGGGTGAAAATGAAATCATCTCCATTACTGGGCAGGCGATCAAAAAGCACCGCGATGAGAGCTTTGCCAAATTCGTGACCGGCTCTCGCAGTCTGGCGGATTGGGAGAAGTATGTAGAGGAGATTAACAATCTTGGTGTAGATCAGCTGCTGAGCACCTATAAGGAAGCGTATGACCGCGTTCTGAATATTCAGTTGAGCGCGAAATGAGCGAATATACGGCCCAGGAATCCTAGACCATTAGTACAGAATGGCAAAAGGAGGCTTCGCTTATGAAAAAGCAGCACCTGCGTGTGTACTCCGGATTCAGGCTAGCCATGGTTTTGTTGATAGGTATGGTGTTCGTTGGATTACCCTTCCCTGGTAAGGCGGGAGCAGCCGGTTCCATCTCGCTGGACGTACCTGGAGGTGGTTATGTGTCGGCCGGAGGGATGGTAGAGATTGGAGGCAGTTATACCGACCTGTATGACATTCGGCTCTATGTCAACGGTACGTCCCAATACGAAGTGCTGTTGAATGATCCCGATGGGGATGACAGCGGCACTTGGTCTTACATGCTGGATACCTCAAGCTATAACGGGACAGTTGAACTGGTGGTCCGCGGGCTGGATACGTCCACCCGTTACGGGGTATGGGGCGCTCCCGCCACCCTTACGGTTGATAATCCGGCAGGGGCTGTCCCAGTCGTCACAATCACAGGACCATCCGAAGGTGTGCCTTTAAGCGGTCAGGTAGAGGTTACCATCGAGACCAGCTCGCCCATTCCAGTCTCAATGGTAGAGGTGAGGGTAGATCGAGGGCCTTGGCAGCAGGCAACCGAGCAAGGTACGGCGTACGTATTCGTGTGGGACACAGCGGGAATGGGCGATCGAACCGTCAGTCTGGAAGCCAGAGCAACCAATGCACCGGAACGATACGGCTATAGTCCAACCATATATGCACAGGTTGGAAACGGGACGAACGAACCGGCTGTCCCTCTGCCCAATCAGGACCGGGCCATGTGGATATGGGAACCGGAAAGCTACAAGCTGCTTTTGAATCCCGGTTCGCGCCAGGTGCTGGAGTCATTCATTACGGATACACAGACATTCGGGCAAGAGCCAGTCCAGACGCTGTATCTCGCTGTGGGCAAATATGCGGGGTACAATGCGCTGGAAGAACAGGTGGATGAACTGCGTTCGTTCCTGAGCTGGGCTCATAGCAAAAATCTGCAGGTGCATGCTCTCATTGCTGGAGGCACTTCTCCCGCCTACATGGGCGCATACGAGAAATATCATAGTCATGCAGTAAGGGAAATGGAGCAGGTCATCAATTACAATCTTGCAGCAGCTGATGCGGAGAAGTTCGACGGCATCAATGTGGATATTGAGCCTTACATTTCCCCCGACTTCAGAGATCCGAGCCGATTCCTGCAGCAGGAATACCTGGATGTCTTGCAAAAAATGATTGATCGCCGGGATATGGCGGGTATCCGGCTGCCGTTCGGCCCAGCTGTGCCCAAGTGGTATGACACGTCTGATCAGGGTGCAAATATTGTCTGGAATGGCTCCAGCAAGTGGCTCTCCGAGCATGTTCAGGATATCTCTGACTACATCTCCATCATGGATTACCGGGATACGGCGGATGGCTCCGCTGGCATTATTGCCGGGGCTGCTGGAGAACTAGCTTACGCAGACCAGATCGACAAGCCGAATTCGGTGGTGATTGGGGTGGAGACGCTGGATATCGCGAATAGCGGCGATCCCGAGACAATCACGTTCTGGGAAGAAGGCCGGAGCCATATGGAAGCCGAACTGGATAAGGTCTATACAGCATACGGGCAGAACAGCGCCTTCGGCGGCATTGCCGTCCATCACTATGATTCCTACCGGGCGCTGCCTTCGTACTGGGGACCTGGCGGCACACATTGGATAGCTCCGGATGATCAGGAGGCCCCTTCGGCCCTTGCTGGAATCCCCTCCATCGAAGCCACCAGTTATCAGACCATACAACTGAATTATGGAATGGCTTCGGATAACATGGAAGTGGAGCGCTATTTGATCTATCGGAGTACGGTTCAAGGCTTCATGCCTGCTGCTTCAGATATCGCCGGACTCGCCCGGGGCCTGAACTACCAGGATAAGGGACTGCTGCCGGATACGACGTATTACTACCGCATTGCAGCCCGCGACTTGCAGGGCAACATCGGACCACTCACGGATGAAGTCTCGGCTACGACGGCAAGCACCACGCTGAAGCCTCTAATTGTCTCTGACATGAATCTGGTGTATAGCGGATCAGCAGTATCCGTCACCCTGAAGGTCAGGGATTACGTTACTGGTGCGGTACTAACGGGTGCGAAGGTAGAGGGAAGGTTTACGTATTCAGCAGGACGGTATACCAGCGGCATCACTGGAGCAGATGGAAATGTCACGCTTGGCTCGGAAGCGGTGATCCCGGGAAGACAGGTTGGTTTTGAACCTCGCCGAATCCGTTATAACGGTTATTACTATGCAAGCAGGCATGATCTGTCTCATGCGACACTGCTGATGCAGAATTCGGGTCATGAAGAATCGGGTGAGCAGCCGTCTGAAGGAGGATAAGAAGCATGAAAGCAAATGGCTTAATACTGCCACTGGAAACTCAAGTCGTCGATCGAATGTCTGTACAGATCTATGCCAATCGGGACCAGATGGGGGCAGCTGCAGCAGCCGCGGTTGGGCATCAATTAAGACAGCTGCTGCAGGATTCCGAGCGCCAGGTCCGTATCGTCTTCGCTGCAGCGCCTTCACAGAACGAATTATATGAGGGACTGGTGCGGGAGCAGGACATTGACTGGTCAAGGGTTTGTGCTTTTCACATGGATGAGTACATTGGTTTACCGGATGAGGCTCCGCAGCGTTTCGGCCGATATCTGACGGAACGTCTGTTCAGCCGAATTCATCCGGGGCGGGTGGAACTGCTGAACGGACTGGGCGATGTGGAGCAGGAGTGCAGAAGATATGGAGAGCTGCTCCATACTGCTCCTATTGATATCATCTGTCTTGGGATCGGAGAGAATGGACATATTGCCTTTAATGATCCACCTGTTGCGGATTTTAATGACCCGGTGCCTGTAAAAGTGGCGAAGCTGGATGAGGCCTGCCGCCGTCAGCAGGTAAACGATGGCTGTTTTGCCCAGTTGGATGATGTACCTGAAGAGGCTCTGACTCTGACGGTGCCGGCGTTGATGGCAGGCAAGAAACTGTTCGCCATTGTTCCAGGCGCGTCGAAACGTCGGGCGCTCAAGTCGGCTTTACATGATCCGATAAGCACGGCATGTCCGGCTACGATCCTGCGTACACATCCCGGTATTACGATGTTTACGGACCGGGAAGCCTTCGGCCTGTGAGCGTGCCCATTGTTGGTAGACACTACCGGACGGGGCTGCCCATTGAGGTCCGAGTCAGAGAGGGGAAGATTGCTGCCGTTACTGATCTTGCTCTGACATCTTCCCCGGAACATCTTCCCTGGCTTGCCCCCGGTCTGGTTGATTTGCAGGTGAACGGCGGCTGGGGTCTGGATCTGAATGCGGCTCCGCTGTGCCCGGATACGGTGCTGAAGCTGACCACGCTGCTGCGGAGTCAAGGAGTCACGAGTTATTGCCCTACACTGATTACAAACCGTTATGATCGCCTCGCTGAATCTGCATCCGCTATTGCAGAAGCTGTTCGGGTAAACGCGGATGCGGCCGCGGGCATAGCGGGCATTCATCTGGAAGGCCCGTTCCTGTCACCGGAGGACGGACCGCGCGGTGCACATCCGCGGCAGCATATCGTTCCCCCGGACTGGGATGCCTTGTGCCGCTGGCAGGAGGCAGCAGGCGGGCTAATCCGTATCGTGACCCTTTCCCCGGAATGGCCGGGTGCAGCTTCATTTATCGCCCGGTGCTGTGAATCTGGCATTCTTGTCTCGATTGGGCATACGGCGGCTTCGCCTGAGCAGATTCGGGAAGCTGTCCAGGCGGGGGCTGTCATGTCCACCCATCTTGGCAATGGTGCGCATCTGATGCTTCCGCGCCATCCCAACTACCTGTGGGAGCAGCTCGCAGCAGATGAGCTGTATGGCTGCATGATTGCAGATGGCCATCATCTTCCGCCATCCGTGCTGTCTGTCATTCTCCGAATGAAGCGCAAACGGGCCATTCTCGTTAGCGATGCCGTCTCACTGAGCGGCATGCCACCAGGTTCTTACCGTCTGCACATCGGCGGCGACGTGGTGTTGACAGCAGAAGGGCGGCTGCACCTTGCCGGGCAGCCGCAGCTGCTGGCCGGCTCGGCAAGGATGCTGCTGGATCAGGTGAGCTATCTCGTGGAAAAAGGACTTGCCGGACTTGCCGATGCCTGGGACTGTGCTTCGGCGCATCCGGCGAAGCTGCTTGGTCTTCAACAGGCTGCCGGACTTGAGGCAGGAGCCCCTGCGGATCTGGTCAGCTTCAACATGAACGATGGGAAGCTGAGCATGCTGCAATGCTGGAAGAATGGCCGACTGCGGCCACAGGGTAACGAATAGGAGGAGAGCGATGCAGAGCTTGATACCGCAACCGAAGCAGTTTACAGCAATTCAGGAAGGCCCCTTACGGCTGGATGACAAGGCGAGGATAAGCATGTATATGGAGCTGGAGGATCCTCGGCTCGCAATTCATTGCCGCCAGGCATTTCCGGGACTTCAATATACGTCCTCAAAAATAGATCAAGGTTATTGGCTTGTTGTAGAACGTTACGTAGGGCAAGAACCACAGCAGCTAGACCATGACCCTAAGATCAACGAGCAGACTATTGATGAAGTCAAGGGAGAACAGGAGAAGAGCTCACTTCTCCCTGATGTCCATTCAGACAATGCAAAAAGGGAAGAAAAATGGGCTTATCTCGCGGGGAGGCCGCAAAGTTACACGGTAGAGGTTTCGAGCCGTAGAGCGGAGGTCTGGGCGCTGGATGCTGCGGGTCTATTTTACGGATTGCAGACCTTGGTTCAACTGCGTGGCTCAGATGGAGACATCCCTTCCGTGTTGATATCCGACTGGCCGGATACGGCTGTGCGGGCAATGAATCTGGATTTACGCCAGACGTTCTCGAAGCCGGAGCTGCTGATCGAATATTTGGGAGAGTTTGCAAAATATAAGACGAATGCCGTGCTGATTGAATATGAGGATAAATTTCCATTTCGAACACACCCAGAGCTTGCACATCCCAAACATGCACTAAGCCTGTCGCAGCTTGAAGAACTGAAGCGTACTGCTCATGAACATTTTATCGAGATTATTCCGCTTCAGCAGAGCTTCGGACACCTGGAGTATGTACTGCGCCACGAAGCCTGGCGGCACCTCCGCGAAACAGAGCAGTCCACCGGGGAAATTTGTCCGTCGCACCCGGAGTCCTTCGGGTTGATTACCACACTGCTTGGGGAGATGATCGACGCCCACCCGGAATCGCGATATATCCATCTGGGTTGTGACGAGGTCTACAGCCTATGTGAATGTGTACGCTGTCAAGTTGAATATGAAGGTGTACGGGAACGAGCCTTTATCGCCTTTTTGAACCAGTTAATCGCCTATACGGCAGAGCGGGGGAAACAGCCAATTTTCTGGCATGACATGCTCGACAAATGTTCGCCGGAAGAACTCGCTAAGCTGGATCAGCGAAGTGCAGCTATGATCTGGATTTATAATGGACGCAATATTGAGGCAGAGGTGACTTCGCATACGGACAAATTCAGATCGCTGGGCATTGAAGTCATGGGAGCTCCGGCCGTTCGAAGCTTTGACTGGGCCGAACATCAGAACTATCCGGTATTATCGAACCGCACGGACAACTTGCTTCAGTGGGCTGAAACAGCCGGCAAGCTGGATCTTGACTGTATTGTTGCTACCAACTGGACGGGGCCGTTCAGCCTCGGTGTTCCGTATGGCATTTTTGAAACGACGTGGTACCCCATGCTGCTGCATGCGGACCTGGCCTGGAATCGTAAGGCAGATGCCTCCACCTTTATAGACCGATTCCTGGAACGGTTTCATGGCATTGATCCGGTTACCGGGCATACGTGCCTCGGCCTTTATCAGTTGGAGGACTATTATGAGATCATCTGGAAGCTGCTGGACGAGGTGCAGGAGCATAAGGAAGAAGCCGAACTGGTGGCCATCATGCATGATTTTGAGGTAGCGACAGACCGTTCGCGAGCGATCCACAAGTATGCCTATCGCTGGGAGCTGTATCCTGGAGATGATGCAGAGTGGCGCTCCCTGCAGAATAATTACACGAGAAACCGCCGCGGACGCGAGAAGGTTCTGCCTCGCATGAAGGCAGCGCTGGAACGTTACCAGCCTTCAGATATGGCGGAGCATTTTGTGAAGTCGAGGTTCTATCTGCACGACTATCTGGAGCGTACACTTTATCATGAATTGGGACTGGATGCGACCTATGCGGAATCTGAACCGAAGGCGATGAGTCTGGAAGATAAAATAGCCATGATGTGTGTGGTTGGTACGCCATCGATCTGTGCCGAACCGGAATTTCGGGAGAGAATGTCGCAGCAGCGGTTTGGCGGAATCGGCATCTTTCCCCATAATGTTGAGAGTGAGCAGCAGACGCTGGCACTACTCGAAGAAGTGCAGAAGATAGCCGGAGAGTTTGGCAGCTCGTTGCCTTATTATATTTCGGTAGATGAAGAAGGAGGCACCCTGTCCAAGTTCAAAACCTTCTTTCCCTATATCCCGGGTAACCGGGCAGTGGGGTTAAGCGAAGTCCCCGAAACAGCCTATCTGCTCGGTAAATTCATCGGCAGTCAGTTGAATGCGCTGGGGATTCCGATGAACTGGGCACCTGTACTGGATGTGAACACCAATGTGGATAATCCCGTCGTCGGTGTCCGTTCTTTCGGAGAGGATCCAGGGCTGGTAGCTCAATTTGGCCGGGCCTACATCCAGGGGATGCATGAAGCAGGTGTGGCTGTGACGGCAAAGCACTTTCCGGGTCACGGCCAAGTAAGCGGGGATTCGCATGTGGTCCTGCCCGCGTGTGAGCTAACGCTTGAGCAATTGATGGAGGGGCCGCTGCTCCCCTTCATGGAGGCAATCGATGCTGGAGCAGATTCAATCATGATGGGACATCTGGTGTTTCCCAACATTCCGGAATCCGCTGGGCTCCCAGCTTCGCTCAGTTCTTTTTTTGCCTCAGAACTGCTGCGTACCAAGCTGGGATTTGAAGGTGTAATCTGCACTGATGATATTGAGATGGGAGCGATCCGTAATCATTTCAGTCCGGATGAAGTAGGCGTCCTTGCCGTACAGGCGGGAAACGATATGATTCTAATGTGTCACACCCCTGAGTATCAGAGCCGGGTTATTGCGGGTATTCTGGCAGCCGTGCAGGACGGGCGGATCGACGAGGCGCGAATTGATGAGTCTGTTCATCGGATCCAGCAGCTATACGGTAAATTCCAACAATACCAAGCGTCTGCCCAGCCTATTCCGAGAGAGGAGTGGGATGAGGAGGCACTGAATCTGGCTCGTAAAACCGTGAAAGTCACCCGAGATCCACAACGATTGCTTCCGCTCAGGACTTCGCTGAATTATTTGCTGATTCTGCCGAAGCAGGAGCAGCTGACGCAGGCCGATAATAGCGGTGCAGCCGAGATCAGACTGGCATCACTTTTGAAGGATGCAGGAATAACGGTGGTGACGCACCACTGTTCTATGAGGCCGGATGCGGACGAGATCACGTCACTCGTACAGCAGACTGCTGGTGCGGATGTTGTGATCCAGGGCACGCTTAATGCTCATCTGTTCACAGGTCAGCTGGTGCTCGCCCAGGCACTGGCTTCAGTTAAGCCCCTACTGAATCTGGTACTGCGCAATCCGTATGATGACCTCGCTCTGCCGCAGCAGGCCGGGAGCATACAGCTGTGTTCAACCTCCGATTATTCGCTGCGGGCACTGGTGGAGCAGCTGACGATGGCAGCTTCGAAGTGATTTGTCAGATCGAAATTGTATTTCATAATAAAAAGGTAAAAAGCCCGTTAAATAACGGGCTTTTTACTGTATTGAATCCGTTTGTTATTACCTGTTCGTTAAGGGATCCTCCATAGTTAGATGGGGACTCCAACAAAGTATTCCATCAAGTATCTATTATGCATTTGTATCCGTTATCGCTGGGATATTGATTTCTTTTACGCAGGCTGCCTTGGACAGGTTCACAATGCATTTGACGATGGAAACCATATCCTGGAGGGGGATACGTGTGCCATTATATTCAGCTAGTGCACGCTCACTTCCCTCTTCATAAGGTATTTCACCTGCAAGCTCCCCCGGGTTAATGCATGTTACGGCAATGCCATCGTGTCTCGTGTGCTCCCGCAAGGCCTCCGTAATTCCACGAATGGCGAACTTGGAAGCTACAAATGAAACTTGAGTGTTATTCGAATTGTTCAGACCTGCTGTCGAGCCAATCAGAATGATTTTGCCGGCTGTCGATTGCCGGAGATGGGGCAGTAATGCCTGGATACATACAATCGCCGAAGTTATATTTACATGAATCAGATTCGAGATATCAGCCGGAGTGTCCTGGTCAAACGTGTAGTGATCCTCGAACCCTTCCTTTTCCCAAATGCCTACATTGTATATGAGAACATCCAGTGTTTCGTGCTGGAGGGCGTCTGTGATCACTTGGGCTGCATGGAGATCAGACAGATCCGCCTGTATCCATATGCGTTCAACGCCGTCATTCAGGTTCAAATTGTCAGGTCTGCTGCGAGAGATGACCCAGACCTTGTCTCCCTGCTCGGGGACACCTCTGACGAAGGCATCTCCAAGTCCTTTGCTTGCGCCAAATACGAGATAGTTTTTCATTTCAAGTTCTCCTTCTTTTCAATTATCGAATCAAGGGGTAGCGAGTCAAGAACAGACTCTTTATTTTCCATAAGTATAATTTCTTCTCCCTGCTGCTGTCTTAATGCTATATTTTCCCGTCCCCATGCACACATCACATCCACAATCTTGTTGGCAGTAACTCCATATTCCGTAAGACTGTATTCGACTTTTGGCGGCATCTGTTGATACACATGTCTTCTGACAAGGCCGTCCCTCTCCAGCTCACGTAATTGTTGGATCAGGACCTTCTGTGAAATGCCGTCGATACTGCGCTGCAGCTCGCTTGTCCTTTTCACACCTGACATTAATAAGCATACAATTAGCGCTTTCCACTTGCCACCGATAATCTCGAGTGTTGCTTCAATTCCCAGATTATATTGTTTCATGACCGTTCACCTCGTTCAGGTTACATCTTGTTGATGCGGTATAACTGTTCATTTTCTCACAACTTTGCTGATGAAGTCCATACACACCTCGATGTAACCATCTTACTTTATTGTGTGTATTTTCTTTTTGTCAGGCCTATATGATAATGGCGTTATTCAAACAAAAGGGTTAGCCTGAACCAAGAAAGGAAGTACAACAATGAAAACACTCGTGATCCTGGCACATCCGAATATTGACGGCTCAAGAGTCAATCGGCGATGGAAAGAAGAGCTTGAACAGCATGCAACTGATATTACAATTCATGAGATCTACCAAGCATATCCTGATTGGAATATCGATGTTTCCAGCGAACAGAAGCTGCTCGAAGCATATGATCATATCATCCTGCAGTTTCCGCTATATTGGTACAGCTATCCGCCTTTGCTCAAAAAGTGGTTTGATGATGTTTTTACCTACGGGTGGGCGTATGGATCATCAGGCAATAAACTGCACGGGAAAAAGCTGAGCCTCGCCATGTCCATTGGTGATAAAAAAGAAAATTACACGCCAGAAGGTTCCGTCTCTTTTACGGTAGATGAGGTGATTGCACCTTTCAAAGCCAGCATCAATCATGTGGGTGGGATAGCATTACCGTATTTTGCCGTCTTCGGTGCATCATTTCAGGCTACAGATGAAGAGATTAACCAAAGTGCTGAAGATTACATTCGTTATATCCGTAAGTATGCTTGATTGCCGAAATTGGCGTTGATATGAAGGGGTTTCCCTCAACGGAGCACCTTAGCGTCCATGTACCCAAGTCCACGTACACCATCATCGCTACAAAATCAAGAGTCTGCTTCCGAAGCGGGCTCTTTTTGCTTACTCTTCCCCGTAACGATCAGGATTTTATTGAAAAATAACCTATTGATTCCATTAGAGGATATTCGAATTTTGGAGAAAAGGGGCGATCTGTTAGAACTGACTGCAAAGCCAAGATGAGCCATTGTCCTCAGAGTAGTGGTATTTACTGACCATTGATTTTGGAAAGTGAAGTGGTCACAATAGTAATATTGCCAAAAATGACGGAATTGTTATTTTTGTAGAAGATCAACTTTCAACGATAGACATCGATCCTTCGATGTCCTTTTAATGCTAAGTAACAGGGAGGAGCATCCATGCAGCAGGATGACCTGAGTGTCACAAAGGGGCGTAGTTCCGCAAGGGCATTGGCCACGCAACTTATTGAATGGTCTGGAGGAACGGACAATATTATCGAAAGCACCCATTGTACGACACGACTTCGACTCCGATTGCAGAACAGTGATCTGGTGGAACAAGAACGTCTTGACGGTATGCAGGAAATTCAAGGGGTGCACGTTCGTGCTGGACAACTGCAGATTATCCTGGGTCCCGCTCTTGTATCGAAGGTTAATCGCCAGGTGAATGTCATGCTTCAGTCAGCTGCTTCGTCCATACCGAAAGAAGACGACCCGATTGGACCCATAACACCACGGCTGCACGAAGAAAATCATATGGATTCCTATCCACTGCCGTTCGTGTCTACCACCAGCAGACCATCCAATGATAAGGGGCTTCATTCACGAGCATTGTTGCACAGGTTGATGGACGCATTCCAATTTTTTTCTGATATCGTTGTGCCCATTATTCCGCTCTTCGTCGTGTCAGGGCTGCTGCTGGGTCTCTTGGGACTTGCGAGGGCATTCGGCTGGGATGATCCAGGGCAAACGTGGTTCCGGATTCTGTCACTGCTGACGGGCTCTGCGTTCCAGTTGATGGCGGTTCTCTTCGGATACAACACGGCCAAGCGGTTCGGTGGAACCCCTGCGCTTGGTGCCGCTGTGGGGATTGTCATGACTCATCCGGGTATTCTCCCGTTCACCGATATTAGTGGAAATCCAGCCTTTGCTCAAGCTGTGCCCATATCACCGCAATTCGGGTATCAGGGAGCCATCATCCCAACCGTTCTAGCGGCGTTTATGCTAACGATAATAGAGAAAGGACTACGCCGATGGATCCCGTCATCCGGAGCTGTTCTTCTCGTTCCCTTTTTAAGCTTTAGCCTTGCTGGCAGCCTTGCGGTACTGGTTATTGAACCCCTTGCCCTTGGTCTGGGCCGCTCGCTGGGAAGTATTCTGGAGCACGTCTTCAACTACGGGAGCTTGCTATTTGGGCTACTGCTTGGAGGGATCTACAGCTCCGTTGTGATCACCGGTCTTCATCACGGGATTCAGGCTATAGAAGTTGGACTGATTTCCAATCCGGATATCGGCTTCAATTTCTTGCTTCCAATCTGGTCCATGGCGAATATCGGGCAAGCAGGAGCCGGTCTTGCGGTATATGTCAGAACCCGGGACGAAGCATTGAGGAAAATAGCATTGCCTGCTTCGATCACGGCGCTGTTCGGTATCACCGAGCCAGTCACCTATGGTGTTAATCTTAAACTTGGGCGTCCCTTTCTGGGTGCTGCTGCCGGAGGAGCCGCCGGAGGAGCATATGTCGCTTTTCATCAGGTTGTGGCCAATTCATTGGGGCTAACCGGATTGCCGATGATCGCTTTTATCGTACAGCCCGGGTTGATGAATCTTGTGCATTATCTCATAGGTTTTGTGCTTGCTCTGGCTACGGCTTTTACCGTTACCTTGCTGCTCGGTGTGGATCGCGTTGGTCGATCAGAAGCTCATAAACTTAACGAACAGGCATAGGAGACTAACATGAAGATCAAAAAAATACTCAACAATAACGCCGCTGTGGTTAACGATCATGGAGAAGAGAAAATTGTCATGGGGCCGGGTGTTGTTTTTCAAAAAGGAAAAAATGATGTTGTAGACCCAAGCCTTGTTGAAAAAGTGTTTGTGATGACTGATCCGAAGCAGTACAACCACCTTCAGGAAATGCTGGGGACCCTGCCTGAAGAAGAAATTGCAGTCACCCAGCAGATCATTACTTTCGCCGAGAAAGCATTGGGTGTTACGTTTCATGAGCACATCCATATCGCTCTTGCAGACCATCTCTCGTTTGCCTTGGAGCGGATTGGCAAGGGAATCGAAATTCGGAATACGCTGCTTGAGGAGATTCGTATCCTCTATCCAAGAGAGTTCCATCTTGGGCTTCATGCCAAGCGTTTGATCTACGAGAAATTGCAGGTGGTCATCCCGGAAGATGAGGTTGGTTATATTGCCATGCATATCCATACGGCCTGGAAGAATGCGGGCATGCGCCATAAGGCTCCGGAAAAGACGGCCATGATCAGGGATATCGCGGAAGGTGTAGGACAAGTTGCCGGTGTACTGGATCGACGGTCTGCGAACTATGAGCGACTTTTGACCCAGCTTGAGAATATGCTGCAAACGGATGAATCAGGCAGACTCCGCAATGAACTTAACCCTGAGCTTGTGGCGATGGCAAAGATGAATTTTACCGAAGCGTATACACAGGCCCGCGAGATCGGTGAAATGGTTGAAGAGGATTATGGATATGCGTTTACCGAAAGTCAGCTGGTTGTGATCGCCATGGAAATCATTCGGATAGATCATCGACTTCATCCATCCTCGGATTGATTATGATGCTTGATAAACTGAGTCCCTGGTCCTTGATCCGAATCGGGAGTTTCGATCTATAGCCAAATTTTGATCCGACCATATAGAATAGTTATCGACAGTTGAATATGTCGGGATTGTTACTGGTAAGCAGGCAAGACCTAAAAGTCCGTTGGGATCGGTGTATCCACCATACCCTAACGATTTTTAGGTCTTTTTCTGTTTTCCGGAAAAAATGACAAGAGAGAGGGATACATCTAATGAATTTCCAGAAGATTGTGAGAAGAGTGACAGCAGTAACGTTTGCAACAACACTATTGGCAGGTGGGGCAGTTTCGGCTTTTGCAAAAGAAAGTACAGACTACAAAGAGAGTTATGGTTTCTCGCATATTACACGCACAGACGCCCTGAAAATCCCTGCGGAACAAATTAAAGCACAATTCAAGGTTCCTCAGTTTGACGCATCTACGATTCAAAATCTTCCTTCTGCAAAAGGATATGATGAAAAGGGTAACGTCATCGACATGGATGTGTGGGATACCTGGCCGCTGCAAAATGCGGATGGTACCGTAGCTGACTATCATGGTTATCAAATCGTTTTTGGTCTGGCGGGGGACCCGGATCGAGGTTCAGACACATTCATCTACATGTTCTACAAAAAAGCAGGAGACACATCCATTGATGCCTGGAAAAATGCAGGCAGAGTGTTCAAAAACACCGATAAGGACGTTCCGAACGATCCCATTCTGAACCACCAGGAAGAGGAATGGTCCGGCTCTTCTACGTTGACTACGGATGGTCATATTCGTCTCTTCTATACCAATCGTCATGGCTGGGACCCGGCTAACGGATTTTATGGCAAGCAAACCCTGACGACTGCTCAAATCAATGTCTCTGAACATGCAGAGGACACGCTCAAGGTGGACGGTGTTGAAGATTTCAAGTCGATCTTTGATGGTGACGGCAAAATGTATCAAACTGTGGAGCAGGCTTTCAGCGGTGGGGATTATTCCGACAATCATACGCTGAGAGATCCTCATTACGTTGAAGATAAGGGTCACAAATACCTTGTTTTTGAAGCCAATACTGGAACAGAGACGGGTTACCAGGGCGAGGATGCTTTCAATAACAGAGCCTTCTACGAAGGAAGCAAGAAGTTCTTCCAGGCCGAGAGGGAGAAATTGCTGCAAAGCCCTAATAAAAAGCTTGCTTCCTTAGCCAATGGCGCTTTGGGGATCATTGAACTGAATGACGACTATACCTTAAAACAAGTGATGAAGCCGCTGATTGCATCCAATACGGTAACAGATGAAATTGAACGCGCAAATATTTTTAAATTGAATGGAAAATGGTATTTGTTCACGGATACAAGAGGATCCAAAATGGTTCTGGATGGCGTTGATGCTGAAGATATCTACATGTTGGGATATGTATCTGGTTCTCTGACAGGACCTTACAAACCATTGAATGGTACTGGACTTGTATTGCATCAAGATCTGGACCCTAAGGATGTTACCTGGACTTACGCACATTTTGCTATTCCGCAGGTTCAAGGCAACAACGTAGTGATCACTAGTTATATGACCAACCGAGGAATGTTTGAAGATCATCATTCTACCTTCGCACCAAGTTTCCTGGTGAATATCAAAGGATCCAAAACATCCGTAGTGAAGGACAGCATTCTGGCACAAGGACAATTGACAGTGGAATAAACCAATTCCGCAGAGAATCTAAAAGAAAGAAAATGTCGATAACTATTGGCATTTTCTTTTTTTACAAATGAGGTATCTGTTATGAATAACAAAATCAGAAGGAAAATAATCATTTGGTCTGCTGTCTGTGGTGTGATCACGCTTGCCTTCACTGTTATTCCGATCCTGGCCAACAACCCATGGCCTACAGCGGATACGGGAGCAGCCTCTCCTTCTGCTAGCCTGCGAGCGAGCTTTCATTTTACAACGCCAGACAAGTGGAAGAATGATCCTCAAAGGCCGATATATCTGGACGGGAAGTACCACTATTATTATCTGTATAATGGTGATTACCCCACAGGCAATGGTACGGAATGGCGGCTTGCCACATCGGTCGATCTGCTTCATTGGAAGGATGAAGGCGTGGCAATACCCAAATACACAAACCGAAACGGTGATCCATGGTCTGGCTCATTGGTTGTGGATGAGTCAGGTACAGCTTGCTTCGGCAAGGGGGCAATTGTTGCGATCATGACACAGCCCTCTGCCAGCAGCGGACAGCAGGAACAATATTTATGGTACAGCACCAATCAAGGGAAAACATTTAAGCCTTATGGAGATCGACCGGTGATAAAGAATCCGGGACAAAAGGATTTTAGAGACCCTAAAATCATCTGGGATGAGCACTCCAAAAAATGGGTTATGGCTCTGGCTGAAGGGACGAAGATTGGGTTCTATGAGTCGGTTAATTTGAAAAATTGGCGATATACTGGCGGCTTCTTCACGGAAAACGTGGGGTTGGTGGAATGTCCTGATCTATTTGTGATGCGGGCAGATAACGGAACCTATAAATGGGTGCTCGGCGTAAGCGCCAACGGCAGATCATCCGGACAACCCAATACCTACGCTTACTGGACCGGAAGCTTTAATGGCAAAGAATTTGTTTCCGACCTTCATGATCCACAATGGCTGGACTATGGCTTTGACTGGTATGGAGGAGTTACATTTGAAGATGGGGCAAGCACTGACAAAACCGGTCACCGTTACGCATTCGCCTGGATGAATAATTGGAGCTATGCCAACAATACGCCGACACTGCAGGAAGGTTACAACGGCATGGATTCGATTGTTCGTGAAATTAAACTTATTACATCGAAAACGGGTCAGTATCGACTGATCTCAAGACCGATTGAGTCTCTGGAACGGGCAGTGGTCTCGAAGACTGCCTTTAAACCGATTACAGTGAAAGGATCTCATACACTTCATGCGACGGGAGATTCGTATCAGCTTGAGGCCGATATATCGTGGACCAAGATCAAGAATATTGGATTAAGGCTTCGTGAATCCAACGACCAGAGCCGACATGTGGATACAGGCGTCAATGTAGAAGGTGGCTATGTCTATGTGAACCGGACCTATACCGGGAATCCTGACAAGAGTGGCCGAGACTTGGAGAGTCAAGCGGCATTCGCTCCGGAGAAGAACAAGGTTCATCTCAAGATTCTGGTAGACAAGACCAGTATCGAGGTCTTCGTTGATGATGGTTCTTTGGTGTTATCCAATATCATTTTTCCAAAATGGAATGACCGCGGGATCACATTGTATGCTGAAGGGGGGACGGCAGTATTTAGCAACCTGCAGATAAAATATTTCGATTAATTGGTGGCATGGGTCGGACTGTTTCTATAATAATACGTCTAATTATCAGTCAAATCGGATGAAGGCTAGCCTCTCCTCCATTGTCATCAAGTTTGAAGACGAAAAGCCCGCATTGTTAGATGTGGGCTTCTTTCATTTATTTTTCCACAGTTTCCAATAGAATATCAATCCATGCACGCCCGAATTGGCACAGGCAAGGAAAGTGTATTCTGCTTGGCTCTGGCCGGCTGCTTAACTCCCAGATTTATGTGTCAAGCTTCCCTTTAACGTATAATCGAATGGATATAGTCTTGTATCATTTCTTTGCTTCGTGTTCGATTTATCTTATCCGGCTCTAGATACAAATTGAGAGCCATTCCATTCATAAAGGCATACAGTTTTTCTTGTTCCTTCTCTTCATCGGTTGTGCTCAGAAGACCTTCATTTTTCAAGTATATAATGCAATTCT
This sequence comes from Paenibacillus sp. FSL K6-2862, assembly GCF_038005125.1. NCBI lineage: Bacteria > Bacillati > Bacillota > Bacilli > Caryophanales > Paenibacillaceae > Paenibacillus > Paenibacillus sp. FSL K6-2862. The sequence continues at coordinate 4,940,168 of NZ_JBBOSN010000001.1, read as the reverse complement.
TGATTGCGTTTTGGAGGTCCTCATAATTGGTATCGAACCCTTTTTGCGTTTTTCCATAGGTTACAAATGCAAACCAAACCTCCATTTCCAATAATGTTTGTTCATCAGTCGGGACTAGCTCAAGCAAGTATTCAACAATTCTTTCTTGAGGCTCAAGTTCTCTTGCATTCAGATTTCTTAGCCGAATAAGTACCTTTTCCTTAACTAACTCCATCGCAAACGCTAATAGGCTCTCTTGTTTTGCAAAGTAATGTCTTAAAGCTCCTTGTGATAATCCGGCCTCCTTCGCAATTGTTCTTGACGTTGCTTGATGAATTCCTTTCTCACTAATGATTTTCCAAGTTGCTTCAGCGATAATATTCTTCATTTTCTCATGGTCTACGATTTTTGGCATACACAAAGGATATCATATTATTTAACTCAACTGAATTAAATAGACGATGAAGATGGAATGTGCTAGAATTTATTTAACTCAACTGAATTAAAAAAGAATGAGGCAAATGCGGCATGCAACTTAAAGGAGTGCAATTGGAATGAACCAGCTATTCAAAGTAATGTTTTCTACATGGAGAAAGGCAATCGGCTTATTGTGCATGATCATTATGTTTGCTGCTGTATTGTGGTTAGTGTGGACCGGAAACTTGAGTATAAGGTACACGGCCGATCATGAGGGAGTGATTCCAATATGGCATAGTTGGTTACCGGCATTCCTTGGTATTTTACTAATCCGTCTGATTCCTTATAAAAGTCAAAATCATCCGTCTTTCCAACAAAGGGAGAGACATCACTTGGTTGTCCAATCGATTGTGTTATTGATGTCAGGTGTTTTGTTTACGGCTGCTCTTGTAACGATAGATCCCCAAGGATTACATTTCGAGCTATATTATTTAGCGTTCAAGTTGACGACACTGTTGTGCATTCCGCTGATTTTCTTGCTAATTTATCGCAAAACGACTGGCGCGCAACAAGAAATTATCTCGGCAAAGCCTCGCTCTCGCAGAAACGTCATTGCACCACTAATCATTATTGTGGTCTGGGGTTATCTAAAGTTCTATTCCCCAATTGCACAACCAGAAGGAGTAATCGAAGCAACGGATTTGACAGAATTATTTCTCTTGGTGTTGATTGGTTTTATTATCAATAGCGTATTGGAGGAAGTTTTCTATCGGGTATGGCTGCAAACCCGGTTGGAGGCATTGCTTGGAAGATGGCCTGCCATACTACTAGTTTCAATACTATGGTCCATCTGGCATGTTGCCATTCAAGGATATGGTCAGTGGGATATTGATGTGGCAACAGTGATTGCAAATCATGGGGTTACGGGTCTGTTTCTTGGTTATTTATGGGCCCGCTATCGTAGAGTATGGGTGATTATCTTGGTTCACGGACTCATAAATGCTTCCCCTCATGTTCTGTTGCAGATTTTATTTCACTGAGGGGAAAGGAGCTGGATATGTAGCTTTTTCTTTCATTTTTTCCGATCCCGTGATGCTATTCTGTAAAACGAAATTGACTATAAGTTGATTGTCCCCAGGATAATGTTGATTTTCGATTCAGTCGTTCAATCTCGTACAGTGTCTGCCTTCAGCCTAGTAATATATATTAAAGTGAATGTCCAACTTGAGGTGTTAAAGGGAACTGCGAAGAACTAGTAAGTTATGAAAGATTGATTGATATTGCTCATAGTGAGGTACATATATGATTCCTATCAATTTGACATCGAAGATCTGTGCTAATCACTTGACGGTACAAAAAGACGAAGAGGAGTACACAATTGCTGACCCAGAAACATTCGAATCCCCATTGAAGGTGTTCTAGCTATAAAACTATTGGACGGTATAAATACACTGGATGAAATATCTAATTTATTAAAAAGAATCACGATGTTGATGTAGATATTATTGATTTTGTGGAAACTTTACTAGAGTTAAACCTAATTCAAAAATTTAATGTTGAAGTCTTGGTTACTCTTAAGGCCAGTAAGGATGAAGGGGGGATAAGAGAAAAGGTGGGTAGATTGTTCTTTAACAAATTTACAGTTTTTGTTTATTTAATTTCTTTTGATGCATCTATAATTATTTTTACATATAATCCTGAATTTCTTCCGTCTTATCAAGATTATTTTATTTTCAATGAGTCAGTTGGTTTAAGTTTGCTTATTCTATTTCTAATATCATGGAGTTTAACGATTCTGTATGAATCTGCCCATTATTTTGCAGCAGTATCACTTGGGGTACCAGTCAATTTTATGGCATTTCTTGTACTTTTGGGATGGGACAATTGTGATAGCGTTGGCTTTCTTTAATTTGGCTCTATGGATTATTGATGCATTCAACCGTTCTAAAGAGTTAAAAAAGCAGTTTGAACTTAAAATAAATGAAAGCAGGTGTAAACATTAATACTCATGTCTTAATCTACGATGGATTTGTAAATTTTGAAATAATGTTGGCAACCTATTTAATGAAAACTCAGGGGGAAATCATAACAGTGGGTTTAAGTTCCGAGATGGTCAATTCTTACGAAGGTTTTACTGTTAAACCCCATCAGAATATAAAAGAAATTGATTGTGACGATGTTGAAGTACTACTTATTCCAGGAGGAGATATTAGCGCAATAGAAGGGAATCAGCAGCTTACTTCACTTATTAAGAGGCTAGACATTAACCAGAAGTATATTGGTGCTATATGTTCAGGAGTCGAAGTTGTTAAGCAAGCAGGGGTTTTAGAAGCAAGAGAGTTTACTAGCAATCGTACAAACAATGCTGAAACATATAAAGTTAGTCGGAACATAATAACTGCAAAAGCTAACGGATATGTAGATTTTGCGATTGAGTTAGGGAAAATGTTGAATATTTATTCCGACGAAGAGGATTATAATGAAACAGTTAGATATTTTAAATATTTTGAGAGCAATTAGTACCAAAAATAATTATTGTTATCTATCATTGATCATTTTGAACTTTTAATTCAGTTATTAGTGGTGTTTGACCATAAATATTTAATTGCTTCGGATCTGAACCATAGTCGAAGATAATACTTACTTTTACGTTGTTATCAAGTTGCCAACACAGGTGTAACAGTCTGATTCCTTCATAATTGCATATACTTGGATTCAGTCCGTTATTTAACATTGAAGCATTTGTTCATCTCCAAGAGCCACACATTTAAAGAATGAATGAAGGCTCTTGGAACTTTTCGTTTCCATGGGTTCTTGTGAATAGTGTATTTTACAATATCGTTGTTTTGGCAAGCTTCAGTAAAACTTTGTTATAGTGACACAATGAATCGGCCCTATTATTTCCATAGAAAATTGGACGATATTTTTGTGTCAATAATTTAACTGTCCTCTGAGGATTGGCATTTATTGTTATGCAAGCAGGCGAAAAGTCTCTACGTCGTTGAAATTCACGAGGGGCTTTTTAGTGCATACATATAAAAAGAGCCCACAAAATTTGTAGGCTCTTGATGATATTACTTGGAGAATAGGATTACTACAATGTCATATGCTATTGCATGTGGCGCGATGGTAACTTTGTAGCCACCATACGTCGTATTGGAAGAATAACGAGATTCCACGGCTGCAGACAATTTTGCTTATGAAGCTATCTGTTACAAGTACTCCAGCAGCTTTCAACATGTCAGTAGCCAATTTGAGTGAGGCGTTGCTACTCGCATTGAAAATGATATTTGCTACCTCCACCAGAACTTTGCGAAACCATGTAACTAACGAAAGCATAACCGTCAGCGTCGTAAATCTTACTTATTTGGTGATGTTCTTCAATTCATAGCCTTTGTAGGCAGAAGAAGCTCCGATTGATTTCACAACTGCATCGTACACTGTTTTAACATCAGCAGGTACATCATGAACTTTACATCATTATAGTCCAAATATAAAGAACCCGCCCCGTAGGCGGGCACTTTGCCCTTATTCTTCCCCAGTCGCCACTGCATTCTCCTCATAACTAATCCAGTCGCTCCAGCTACCGGCGTACAGCTTCACATTGGTATATCCGGCTTCCTCCAGCGCAATCACGTTCGGGCAGGCCGAGACGCCTGAGCCGCAGTACACGATGATGGGCTCGTCCTTCGCCAGCTTCCCAAAACGTACCTCCAATGTACTCACGTCAGACCACCGGCCTTCTGCATTCAGTACGTCTTTCCAAAAATAATTCACGCCCCCCGGAATATGTCCAGCCTTGGCATCAATCGGTTCCTCCAGCCCCGCATAGCGGCGGGCATCACGTGAGTCGATCAGCACGGCTGAGCTGTTCGCTGAAGCGTGCTGTGCATCCTGCACAGTGGCGAGCATGTGCGGCTGTACGTTCGCTTCGAACGTGGAGGGAATCCGTACAGGCACATCCGTGGTTACCGGGAACTTGGCGTTTTGCCAGGCGGAGAAGCCCTCGTCCATCACATACACCTGTTCATGGCCCAGATAACGAAGCAGCCACCATAGACGCGAAGCGTTCATACCACCCTGATCATCATAGGCAACAATACGAGCATTTGAACCGATTCCCGCTTTTGAAAGACGCTTTGCCAGTTCTGCCGGGTCAGGGAGCGGATGACGTCCGCCATGGGCTGACACAGGAGAGGATAGATCCTGTTCGAGATCCAGATAAACGGCACCTGGAATATGGCCAGCCTCATAAGCTTGTCTTCCTGCGTCCGGTTGACCGAGCAGGAACCTGCAGTCGGCAATGACCACATCGGGTTCGTACATTCTGGCGAGCAGCCAGCGCATGGATACAATGTTTTTCATGAAAATACACCGCCTTATGAAGAGTATTGAGTTCCGATTGAAGTCTGTTGTATCAGACTCCAATCGTTTTTTTTGCCATGCCATATGCTGCGGTAGAATTACACCGCCGTAGGTTCAGCAGGTCCTTGACCGCCGACAGGCGCGTCAGCGGGAATGGGTTCCGGTTTGGTTTTGCCGTACCGAATGAAAATCCATACCCCAAAGATAATGACGACGCCGGCAATCATCTGCATGGCACTGAGAGATTCACCAAGCAGCATCCAGGCCAGCAGGGAGGAGAATACGGGTTCACCGAGCACGCCCATGGATACCGTGGTGGCATTCATATACTGAAGCAGCCAGTTGAAGAGATAGTGCCCGAAGATCGTCGGCACGATGGCGAGCAGCAGGAAAATTCCCCACTCCGAAGCGGCATAACCCCCGAACGGATGCCCCATGGCCAAATTATATACCGCCAGCGTACAGGCAGCGACGAAAAATACCCAGAAGTTATAAGAGAAGGCACTGAGTCCGGAACGTAGAAATTGTCCAAGCAGCATATGGATGGCTACCGCAATCGTTCCCAGCAGAGATAGAAGATCGCCTTGCAGTGCCGTACCGGCTAACTGAAAATCCCCAGCTCCGATCGCTATGGATCCAAGCAGGGCGATGCCCATGCCGATAATCATCATACGGTTAATCTTGGCTTTGAACAGCCAGACGGAACCGGCGAGAATTAATATGGGCTCAAGTGCGAGAATGACCGTGGAGCTGGCCACACTCGTAAGTCTGAGCGAACCCATCCACAGCAGGAAATGAAGTGCCAGCATCACACCGGATGCAAGCAGCAGCCCCCACTGCCTGAAATTAAGGCGCATCATCTCATGTCGGTATTTCCAGACAAACGGAAGCATCAGCAGATTGGTGAGAAATAGCCGATACATGGCGATAACAGCCACATCTGCACTGGACCAGCGCACGAAAATGGAAGAAAACGAGATGGCAATAATGCCGACAACGAACAGAAGTTCAATGGATCTGCCGGCACGAAACAAGCTTGTCATGGATGTAGCTCCTTCTTGAAGTCAAATGGCGTAAATCAATTCATTATACAGGAGAACCCAGCTGTTCGAAAAGCGATGAAAGTAAAATTGATAAGCAGATTGTAACCGGGCTTGTAACTATTCTGTCATTCACCAAGGCCGCTTTTCTATTAATCTTCTATATAGAGACATGAAACGATATAATATACCAATAATCGGGAAATTAAGGAAGTGGCATGGAAAGTGAGAGTTCAACAACAGACAGCAGGAGAAAACGGCAGCATTGCGAGCAGAACCAGCCGAACGAAGACACACAAACGAAGAAGAATCCGGTACGGAAGATTGAGTGCAGCTCTGATGCTGATTGCACTGATCATTACCGGTTTAACATATGCATTGATTGGAATGACCCACTGGATTAAGGGCTATGTAGCCCCGCCCCCGGTAGCTGTCATTGAACAGCCAACCAAGCTGGGCATGATTGAAATGACTCCAGATGTGAAGGAAGAGCCTGCACGCTTTCAGGGACAGGTTCGCAAGCTGGCATACATAACGTTTGATGATGGACCGAGTGAATATACGGAACAACTGCTGGATATTTTGAAAGAGCATGAGGCCAAGGCAACCTTTTTCATGATTGGACGTCAGTTGAATCAGCATAAGTCCGCGGTAGAGCGGCTGGTTCAGGAGGGTAGCTACCCGGGGCTCCACAGCATGACACATAACTATAACACCCTGTACAAAAGCGGCAGCTCTGCGAATTTCGTAAAGGAATTCAAGAAGGAGCAGAAGATGGTCCAGGATTTGATTGGCTATACGCCTCATCTGATCCGTGCTCCTTACGGCAGCAGTCCACAGATCGGTGAATCGTTCAGGGGTGATATTGCCGCAGCCGGGTTCAAAATGTGGGATTGGACTACAGACTCTCTGGATTGGAACCTTCCGGGTCAGCCGGACAAAATCGTGGCGCGTGTCAAAAAAAGTGTCCACCGGGACAAGGAAGTGATCCTGATGCATGAGCGGGAGCAGACGGTGCAGGCGTTGCCGCGTATTCTGAAATTGCTTGAAGATCGGGGTTATGAGTTCGAGGTCTATGACCCGAATGCACATTGGACTGCCAATTTTAGCGGAGATACCCGCTTGTAACTTAGAGATGATAAATACAAACGGAGAGGAGACGACCGAGTGCGTACGTGGAAAAAATCAGCACTGGCTGCCGTCGGCCTGACGCTGGCGGTGCTCACCAGTGCCTGTGGCCAGCCGCAGGAACCGGCTGCGAATCAGGTAAACAAATTGATCCGGAATGATCAGGAGATGGCTCAGAATCTGAAGGAGCTTGCCCGTCATGAACGGGAGGAAATGGAACTGTACACGTCGATTTTGAATAAGGGAAAAAACAAAAACAGTGACCTGGAATCACTGCTGGATCAGGCAGAAGAACATATCGCCGAGCGGAGAAAATTGCTGGAGCAGGCGGAGACCTTGATGAAGCAGACACAGGAACAGACACCTGCTGTACGGGATTCCCTGGGAAGATTGTCTTTTGAAAAAGAAGAGACGCTGGTTCAGGCACGAGCCGTTTTGGACCAGTATGAAGTAAGAGCCCAGACATTTGAGAAATTTGTAACCTCGTATCAGCAAAGTCTGGATGCCGATGAACGGCTCTATTCCTTAATGAGAGGCAGTGTGGATCCGAATCTGGTGAAAATTAAGCGCGCCATCCGGGAACGCAACATCCAATATGCACAGCTTGCCGAGATCAGAAAGCAATTCAACAAGCAGACAAAAGCGTTTAACGGGGCCAACGAGAGGCTTGTTCAAATGGAACAAGCTAGTTAGAGATGTGCTCGATTTCCACCTCGTCTATTTATCTATCTGATTGAGCTGGCATTCAGCCGTGTAAGTACTAGTAAGCAGCCTGAAGCAACATGGACAAGCATCATTGCGTATAAGCTAACGGAGGTGTTCATATGCGAAATAAATTGAATGTTAGTGCATCACTACTCGTTTTACTCATGGGATTCTCACTTGTGGCCTGTGGTAACAGCAGTCCTGCAGCACAGCCACCCACCAATAATACAGGAGAACAGACACCTGCACCGGAACAGCAGCCGAATGACAGTGCGGTGATTGAAGCAGAGGGCATATTGACGGGCTGGGCAGATCCTCACACGGTAGAGATCCGTGTCAAGGAGGTTCCGATGGCTTTCCAGGTTGAAGAGAATGTGCAGAAGTCCTTCGATGACATTGATGATGAAGATTCAGTACAATTCAAATATGTAGAGAGAACGATTGAGACCGGCGACAATACAACCAAGCAGCTGGTGCTTACGGAAATCGCGAAGATCGAAGCGGATGAACCGAACGGTTCCAATGCAGGCGATAACGTGACATCGGATCGTCCCAAAACAACAGAGCTGGAAGTAACGGTGGAAGGCATGACGGAGAAACGTCCGGCTGAACTTGCTCAAGGTGAGGGATACTCGCTTTATGTGTTCGAACCCATGGCCTTTGATGCAGATGACGACGAATTGACCATGAAGATTGATCCTGACTACAAAGTGGAGATCGAAAAGCTTCCTTTGGACTTCAATCTGGATGCGCTAAAGATGGATGCCAAGGAAGAGCTGAGCGAAACGGGAGAGGTCAAGGAACTCAGCAAGGAAGAGCTCAGTAAAGGCCCTATGAAGGATGCAAGACTGTATATGATGGCCCAAAACGATAAAAAGACCCAGTATTTCATCATAAAAGAACTGGACGGAAATGGTTTCATTTTCCACATTGATGCACCTGTGGGCGAACCATCTGAGGGATTCCTGCCGATGGCGTATGTATCCCTGAATTCCATTATGAATGAAGCGAACATTACAAAATAACATGAAAAGAGCCGGAAGGAACGATGCTTGGGCATGGGTTCCTCCCGGCTTTTTTGCCGTCTCTATTCAGTTGTGCATAACCTACCGTCTTACCTGAGGTGTCAGGTTAAAATGGTCGATCCCTTGTGCCCTTTGAGTTCCTCATATCGGGCGACAACATGCTGATGAATGAGATGTGCGTCGGGAATTCCCATGCGTTCACGAATGAAGGCGGAGACGCCATCTTCACGAATCATGTGTTGGAGCTTCATGGCTTCCTCGTCCTGCTCGTGATCAAAGAGCATTGCGGCTGCCATAGCGGAAGTAAGATGGGAAATTTCAATTCCAAATTCGCTGGCCTGCATCGCAGGGCGAACAAGCCGGTCATAAGGCGATAGCTTGCGAAGGGGTGAGCGTCCGACCCGGGTAACCTGATCTGTCAGGTTGGGGTTGGCAAAGCGTTCGAGAATCGTATCGATATATTGGCTGTGTTTCTGAGGATTAAACCCGTGTTTCTTCACAAGCATGGCTCCGGTTTCCTCCATGACATGTTTGACTTTCGCACGAAGTGTTGCGTTACTCATGACTTGCCTTATGGTCTTGAATCCTTCGAGATACCCGAAGTAAGCAGCCACACAGTGGCCGGTGTTTACGGTGAACATCTTGCGCTCAATGTAAGGCTCAAGGGAGTCGACGTAGTGTACGCCTTCAATCTCCTTAAACCCATCCAGTAGCGCCGGACGATGCACGACCCATTCGTAAAAAGGTTCAACGGTGACCTGCAGCGGATCCTTGTGGTCTTGCGCCGGGACAATCCGGTCGACGGCTGCATTGGGGAACGAGATATAGCGGTCGGCTTTGGTACGAGTCTGTTCGTCCAGAAACGGATATACCCGTTTCTTTAGGCGAGTGCTGCCTCCGATGGCATTCTCGCAAGCGATGATATGGAGAGGAGCCTGATTGTTGTTTTTCATGCGGAGATATATGCCTTTGGCGATGGGTTCGGCGATATCCTCAAGTGCGGACACACCGACCGCTGTCGTAATGAGATCAGCCGATGCAATCTGCTCAGCCACGCGATCCTGTTTGCCAACATGGATAGCCGTGACGTTGCTGACCATGGTTGTGTCCTGATCTGCATTAGCGAGGGTAATGGGATATTCTTTTCTTTTTTGCAGCATGGAAATCTTCTTCGGGTTACGTGCGACAAAGCAGACTTCGTAATCGGAAGCGGACAACATATGACCGATAAAACCGCGGCCTATATTGCCCGCTCCAAAATGTACAGCTTTCATGTGTGAACTCCCCCTTTAAAATTTGAAATGCGAAATTCGTGCAGACCTAGACGGTGGTGACGAGGGGCTTCGAGATCAAATCGTTAAATTCGAGGTCGGTCAGGCAGGACAGCCGTTGGTGAGGCATATCGAAATCCAGTGTTCCGGTAATGGTATTGGAGATAACAACACAGTGAATACCAGCCGCTGCAGCTGCACGCGCGCCGTTAGGCGAATCCTCAATGGCTACGGCTTCGTCTGCAGTTACTCCAAGCGCTTCCAGGGCTTGGTTATATAATTCAGGGTCAGGCTTCACAAGGGCCACATCGTCGGCTGTTCGAATCACTTCGAAGTAATCCTTCAGTTTCAGTTGTTCCAGGTGCTGTTCGACCCACTCCCGTTTGGAGCTTGAGGCAACGGCCAGTTTTAATCCAGCCTCCCGTGCTGCTTCGAGGTAATTCTGGATGCCTGGTCTTACCTGCTCCTTGTTCATTAATGCTGCATGCTGCAGCTGAACCGATTCCCTGAACGCTTCCCGATCGATCGGAAGATTCAAATCTGTGATGAGGTACTCATAGGGATTGAATGTTTTCAGACTGGTACCGATGCATTGCGAATACATCTCCAGGGTCAAGTTCACGCCGTGTTCCTTGTAGGCATCACGAAAAGCGATATACCATGCTGTCTCCGTATCAATAATCGTTCCATCGAAATCAAAAACCAGTGCCTTAATCATAAATTTGTTCCTCCTGTTTCAGAATTTGTTTTGGGATAAAACAAAAGAAAAAATTGCAAATTTCCCCTTTGTTACTTTTGCATTGCGGCAGATTAGTTGACGCGAATGCTTGTTGAGAATTATAAATGTGGAAAAATTTAAGCGTTGAAGCTAATAAAACCGTAACATGGGACAAACTTAGGGGTCAAGCACGTCATGATTGTTCACATTGAAAATTTGCATATAAATGACGTGTTTTCAGAAAGTGGCGAAGGTGGCAAACCGTTATGACCTATGCATGTAAGCGGTGTACTGAAATAACGGTTTTCTCCGTTGAAAAAAAATAAACTTTTTTTGCGATATGGAGAGATAACAAGCGTTCCACCTTTTTCGACACATTTATAATAGAAGAGAGCCCTTGAGAATTTGTACGATTTAAAGAAGCCAGGCTGCATCTTTTTAAAATTCTTTACGGCAGAACAGCCCTTGTGGGAGAATGGAAGAGATATGTTGAAAGTTAGGATGCAGAGGAGGGACCGGCGATGCTGGATAAGGATCGCTTCAATGGATGTTTACTTGGACTAGCGGCAGGGGATGCACTGGGAACGACAGTGGAGTTTAGCAGCCCAGGCACATTTGAGCCTGTAACCGATATTGTGGGGGGCGGTGTGTTTGGCTTGGCTCCCGGACAGTGGACGGATGACACGTCAATGGCGCTATGTCTGGCCGAAAGTCTGGTGAGAAAAGAACATTTTGATCCGGCGGATCAGATGCGCAGATACACGAATTGGTATGAAGTCGGCTACATGAGCAGTACCGGAACATGCTTTGATATCGGCGGGGCTACGCGAAATGCGCTGGAAAGGTTCAGGAAGACCGGAGAGCCCTACAGCGGATCTACCGATCCGATGACGGCTGGTAACGGATCAATTATGCGGCTTGCACCAGTCGCGATGGTGTATGCCAACCATCCGCAGGATGCTGTGCATTATGCGAAGCTGAGCTCCCGCACGACACACGCAGCAGCGGAAAGCCTTGAAGCTTGCGAGGTGCTTGCGGCTATTCTGGTTGCAGGGCTGCGCGGAGCAGACAAACATACGATGATGCTGCCCGAGACTTGCCGTCAGTGGAGGAGTGAGTCTTCTTTTACCCCAGCCATTGAAGAGGTTGTCCGTGGATCTTATCGCGATAAGGAACCGCCTGAAATTCAGGGGAGCGGCTATGTCGTCCGTTCGTTGGAAGCCGCATTATGGGCGTTTCATAAATCTTCCACATTTGAAGAAGGTGCACTGCTAGCCGTTAATCTCGGTGATGATGCAGATACAACCGGTGCGGTGTACGGACAGATTGCTGGTGCTTATTATGGTCGGAGTGGCATCCCGGCACATTGGCGGAATAAACTTGCGATGCTGGAAACGTTCGAGGCCTTAAACGAGGCAATGTGGCTAAAAGCAGCCCAAATGTCATCCTGAAATCGTAACAAGGAATAACCAAAAAAGAGACAGAAGATGGACAGGAGAAGAGAACATCATATGAACAAGACAGAACGACGTGCTTCGAAACCGGGAAAAGGAGGGGCATTTCCGTTATCCCTTCTATGCCTGACGGTAGGAGCATTTGCTATTGGGATGACTGAATTTATCATTATGGGATTGCTCCCGAATGTGGCTGCTGATCTGCATGTGAGCATTCCTCAAGCAGGGCAGTTGATTACGGGCTATGCCCTGGGTGTCGCGGTTGGCGCACCCATTCTGACCGTGTTTACCCATAAGATACCGCAGAAAAAACTGCTGATCCTGCTGATGTGCATTTTTATCATCGGTAACGCACTATCCGTGATTGCACCAACGTATGGCTTGCTGATTTCGGCACGCATTTTGACGGCATTTGCACATGGTACGTTTCTTGGTGTAGGTTCTCTCATGGCAACCCGCCTGGTTGCACCCGAGAGAAGAGCAGGCGCCGTCTCCGTTGTACTTGCAGGACTTACGATTGCGAACATTATTGGGGTACCCTTCGGTACATTTATCGGCCAACAGCTCGGATGGAGATCATCATTCGGGGCCATTACGATCCTGGGCATCATTTCACTGATTGGTATCATTCGATTCATTCCGGTTATTTCGCAAGGGGAGCCTGCGAACCTCGGACAGCAGTTCCGTAATCTTGTTCGTCCTCAGGTGTTATTAATATTGCTCATTGGTGCCATGGGTTGTGGAAGCCTCTTCGCGGTATTTACGTATATTACACCCATGTTAGTGGATATCAGCGGATTTGCGGAGCAAAGTGTAACATGGATACTGGTACTGTTCGGCGTTGGTGTGACGCTCGGGAACATGTTGGGTGGCCGGCTGGCCGACTGGAAACTGATGCCGTCCCTGATGGTCAACTTCGGCGTGCTGGCTGTACTTTTGGCTGCACTCACTTTGACGCTGGAGAATCCATATCTGGCGGTCGTTACAATCTTCTGCTGGGGTGTTGCGGCGTTCGGGATTATGCCGGGTCTGCAGATTCGAATCATGAATATGACTCGCGAAGCACCGCTGCTTGCGACCACATCAAGCCACTCCGCGTTTAACCTGGGGAATGCAGGTGGAGCCTATATTGGCGGGTTCGCGATTACGCATACGGGACTTATTTCCGTACCATTGTACGCATCAGTCATCGCGGCTCTGGGTTTGCTTGGGCTTGTGATCAGTCTGGGGATGGAACGCAAACAGCGTTTACCCGAAATCCCGGACGTTGTGGAGCCTGCGCCGCTCAGCTGAGTTTAGGGAAGTAGATGGAAGGATGCAGCCTCTGCTCCGCAGTAATGTGGAGTGGAGGCTTCTTTGCAGTTTTAACTAGAAAAAGACAAACCATCCTGATTGAAGTATTATTGGTATAACATAACGGACACCATACAGGCCCTGAAAGGATCATTACAGTGAGGAAAATCATTAATTTTATTCTAGTTTTGCTGATCATCTGGGTAGCGCTACTGTATCCTTTTCGTTTGGCTTGGTTTGAAGGTGTGCTTCAGATTCCTGAAGATCTTCATGCTGTTTTCTTGGTTTTTTTATTCTTTGGATATCTGATTTGTTCCTCGGGCACAGGACTTCTTCTGGGCAAGATGTGCTTCAGGCGAAAAGAGGAGTAGTTCAGGGAAGTTAAGTTGAGAAATGGCTATCGCAAGAAACTTGCTTCAAGGGAGGTACTTCAGCATGGAACATGGTTCCCTGAATAAAGCGAGGTTGCAGGTGAGAAAGTCTCCCAAAGATCCGATAGCGGCGGGACGCCGTCATACCGTTGGGCTTACATCGGACGGTCTGGTGATGGCTGTTGGTGATAATAAAATGAGCCAATGTGAAGTCAGCGGCTGGCGGGATATCATTGCGGTCGCAGCAGGTAATGTACATATGGCGACAAATACAGGCAATATCCACACCATCGCACTAAAATCGGATCGCACTGTGACGGCTGTCGGATGGAATAAGGATGGCCAGTGCGAGGTAACCGACTGGCACGATATTGTAGCGATTGCGGCAGGTTGGCGCCACACCATCGGTCTTCAGTCGGATGGTACGGTGGTCGCCGTGGGTCGGCATCAAGAAGGTCAATGCCAGGTAAGCCATTGGAATGATATGGTGGCAGTAACTGCAGGAGACTGGCATACCCTCGGCCTGAAAGCTGACGGAACAGTACTAGCTGTAGGGAATAACCGATATCGCCAATGTGAAGTCACTGGCTGGCGTCATGTTGTAATGGTCGCTGCGGGTTATCTCCATTCCGTTGGTCTGCAATCAGATGGTACAGTAATGGCCGTGGGTAGTAATAAACATGGTCAATGCGATGTAGGCAGCTGGCACGGTGTGGAGGCGATTGCGGTGGGGAGTAATCATACCATTGGCCTGAAAGCAGACGGTACGGTTTCCGCTGCAGGCTGGAATACGTATGGCCAGTGTAATGTAAGTGACTGGCGCAATATTGTTGCCGTAGCGGCAGGTTGTGCCCATACCGTAGGGCTTAAATCAGACGGTACGTTGGTTGCTGTCGGTGATAATACATATGGACAATGTGATGTAAGTGGATGGCGCGGCATTCGTATGCCGGGGAGTCGTTTAACAAAGTAAAAACCGCTAACGTTATCTTTCGTTAGCGGTTTTTGAAATGTTATAAAGCAGTTAAAATTAGATATTGGAAAGATGTCTTAACACTTTATCCACCATCTGTCTCATGAAGAGTAGATTTTGGGTCATTGGTGGAGAGCCGATTAGACTTATATCCAGAAGCTTAATAATCATTAATATCATTTTTTCTAAGAGAAGGTGACGGTTTGTACTACTATAAAGGCGCATTCAGAGGCGCAGATAACTTTATCTATTTCAAAAGCGATGTAACATTAGCCGAGAATGATGTTGTGATATTGGGAGAGAAAACGTATTTCATTGAGAGTGTCCAAAAAGAATTTCTGCTCCTGCAGAAGGTTGGCTCCATTGTTGAAGTGAGTATGTAATACTCATGCCGAAGGATAGACTGACACAGGCAAGCATATAGCAGCAGCGTTCTCCGTCATAAAGCTCCATTAAATCATCGAGGGAACGTTCCCTTTTTCAAGTGTACGTGCACTTCTGGGCCCCCGCCTACATACAATAGATCGACCCTGTTCCTTCACGTGCTCAGGCCAGATCGTTGTAAAACTGCAGGAGGTGTCATCTGTGCCCGGATTGTTTACCGCAATTGCCCTGTTCATCAAAGAGTTAACGCTGCTCGTCTCGTATGTCAAAAATAATGCGTTTCCCCAGCCCCTGGCTGAGGACGAAGAAGCCAAACACCTGCGCCTCATGGCTGAAGGCAACGCCCACTCCCGCAACTTGCTCATTGAACACAATCTGCGCCTTGTTGCGCATATCGTCAAGAAGTTCGACAATACGGGTGAAGATCTGGAAGATCTGATCTCGATCGGAACGATCGGCTTGATCAAGGCCATCGAAAGTTTTCAGCAAGGCAAAGGAACCAAACTCGCCACATTTGCGGCCCGCTGTATAGAGAATGAAATTCTAATGCACCTGCGGTCCCTGAAGAAAACACGCAAAGACGTCTCCCTTCATGATCCCATCGGAACGGACAAAGAGGGAAACGAAATTACGTTAATCGATATCCTTGGAACCGAAGCGGATGATGTCGTAGACAAGGTGCAGCTTAAGATTGAAAAAAGTAAAATTTACCGTAATCTCGACATTCTCGATGACCGGGAAAAGGAAGTCGTCATTGGCCGATTCGGCCTGGAGGCTGGCGGGGAAGAACGGACCCAGCGCGAAATTGCCAAGGAACTCGGCATCTCCCGTTCGTATGTCTCACGGATCGAGAAACGGGCGTTAATGAAGCTGTATCATGAGTTCTATAAGCAAAAATAACGATGACCCAAACTAGAGGGCGCCTTGTTAGAAGAGGTGGCCTCTTTGGCGTGAAAAAAATCATAAATGAAGGATATGTATTCTGGTCAGATTATTATATGATGTGTTGTATACAAGTTTCAGCAACCTAGAGAGCATGTGCAGAAAGAGAGTGGTGGTTTACCATGCAGCAAGAAACATTAACACGGGGATTAAAGAACAGGCATGTCCAGCTTATGGCGATTGGAGGTGCGATTGGGACAGGCCTCTTTCTGGGAGCGGGCAAGACGATTCAACTGACAGGACCGTCGATCCTGCTGGCGTATATCATCACAGGTGTGGTTTTATTTTTGATCATGCGTGCATTGGGGGAACTGTTGTTAAGCAACCTGCAGTATCACTCCTTTGTGGATTTCGTGCGTGATTACCTGGGAAATATGGCGGCGTTTATTACAGGCTGGACCTACTGGTTCTGCTGGATTTCCATCGCTATGGCCGACATTACGGCTGTCGGTATGTATACGCAGTTCTGGTTTCCGAATGTACCGCAATGGATGCCTGGTTTAATTGCATTAGTCATTTTGTTAATCATGAATCTGGCAACAGTGAAGCTGTTTGGCGAGATGGAATTTTGGTTTGCTTTAATCAAAGTGATTGCCATACTGGCCCTTATTGTTGTCGGTCTATATATGATATTTAAAGGTTTTACCACAGATCAGGGGACGGCAAGCTTCACCAATCTGTGGAGTCATGGGGGATGGTTCCCGAATGGCATGCATGGCTTCATTATTTCGTTCCAGATGGTGGTGTTCGCATTTGTCGGCATGGAGCTGGTCGGACTGACCGCAGGGGAGACAGAGAATCCGGAGAAGGTTATACCGAAGGCCATTAACCAAATTCCGATCCGTGTGCTGCTCTTCTATGTGGGTGCACTGCTGATTATTATGAGCATCTATCCGTGGAAAGCGATTGTGCCGAGTGAAAGTCCCTTTGTACAGGTGTTTGCTGCTGTAGGTATTGCGACTGCCGCCGGGATCGTGAATTTCGTGGTGCTGACATCTGCAGCTTCGGCGTGCAACAGTGCCATTTTCAGTACAAGCCGTATGGTCTTCTCCATGGCCAAGGATCGGAATGCACCGGAATCCCTTGCCCGCCTGAATGGCCGTAAGGTGCCTTCCAATGCACTCTTTTTCTCAACGCTGGTTATTCTGGTTGCCATTATTCTGAATTATGTCATGCCAGAGGGCGTGTTCACACTGATCACAAGTGTTTCGACCGTTTGCTTTATCTTTGTCTGGGGCATTATGGTGATCTGTCACCTGAAATACCGCCGTACCCAGCCGGAGATCGCTAGCCGGAGTCACTTCAAGCTGCCGCTTTATCCATTTTCCAACTACTTGATTTTGGCTTTCCTGGTGTTTGTGCTGGTTGTTCTGGCATTGGCAGAGGATACGCGGGTGGCGCTGTTTGTTACGCCGGTGTGGTTTATTCTCATGGCAGGGATCTATCTGTTCCAAAAAAGAAGGGCAACCACAACGCAAGGTTAAAGCGCTAATGGTTTCCATGCGGATGAGATACCTTGTACTCCGAAAGAAGCAAAAAACGAAAACCGTCCATCCTTGATGGGCGGTTTTTTATGTATTTAAAGTTACCGTTTCTCATCTGAATGAAGCTAGTAGCCATATTTTGCAATTGAAACGGAAGCAGAAGCACCTCCGGCTGCCCGGTAAAAATGATTACGTTTTGGACCAAAAGGAGTCTGTACCGATAGCTCATTAATCTGTAATATGTTTTATATAAACCAGATGAAGGGGGACAGTAATCATGCAAGAAAACGATGTTGTTCTGGAAGGGAAAAGGGTAACTCTTGTACCTATGGAAAACAGCCACAAGGCGGAATTAATTCGTGTCTTATTCACTCCAGAAGTGTGGGAATTCACCTGGCGAACGATCCATACACCTGAGGAACTTGATCAAGTACTGACGCTTGCACTGGACAATAAAGAGAACGGATCACAGCTTCCCTTCACCATTGTGGATCAAGCGACAGGAGCGATCATTGGTACTACCCGAATAGGCGATCTTGACATGGGGAACCGAAATGCTGAGATAGGATGGACCTGGCTTGCACCTGACTACTGGCGGACGGGAGTAAATACAGAGTGCAAATACCTTTTGCTTCAATATTGCTTTGAAGAACTGGATTTAATGCGGGTACAGTTCTCCGTAAGCGGACAGAATGTCCGATCGCAACGAGCCATTGAACGAATCGGAGCCAAGAAAGAAGGCATATTCCGTAAGCACAGAATAAAGGCGGACGGGTCGATTCATGACAATATTTTTTACAGCATCATAGACAATGAATGGGCAGATGTAAAAGAGAAACTTTTGTTTTTATTATCCAAAACGTATACATAATCACTATTGCGGCGAACGATATTTCGCCAATGTTAACTGGAGAAATCACTCTTTCTCCGCTGAAGCCACTCCAGGATAATCTCGACTGCTTCAAAATACCTCTGACCTACGAGCAAACCGGTATGTGTCGTGTGCCATAGTCCGGTATATTCTGCGTGAAGCTGCTCTGCAGTTAATCTGCCTCGCTGCTCATCTTCCTCACTGGACACGGCTTTGATTACGAGACTAGGACATGTAATGGACTCCCCGTTAATGGATACCACGTCCTCACCGCCAAAGAACGCGGAGAATGTGCTGAAGGCCTGCGATGATTCCATGGCCAAATATTTGCGCTGAAAAGCGATGTCCTCCGCCGATTCATCTATGCTGGTCAGTTCATCGTGAACGGGTGCAGGAACGACGAGACCAGGCGTTATGCGATCCACGTCAGCATACGGCACGGAGCGAAGAACTTCCTGGCTCAGACTGGAATCAATCACGATTAATCCACGAAGTGGAGAGTGTTCAGCAATCTTTTGACTAAGAATGCCACCCATGCTGAATCCGATAAGAATAGGCGGCTCCCCGCACGCAGTGATGATCTCCTGAATATCCTCCAGGTAATCTTCGAAGGTCACCCGGGTCATGTCCTGCACCCTGCTCTTGTAGTGACTTCTCAGATTCATGGCATAGCAAGTCCAGCCCTGTTGAACGAAATGAGGGATGTATTTGCTCCACATCCAGCTGCCTGTATAGGCACCGTGAACGAATAGGAGAGGGGGTGTGTGATCACTTCCTCCTTGAATTTCATCGCCCTCAAATACCTCCAGATATAAATCCTGTTCTCCGATGTACTGTACGGTATGGTCAGGCAGGGATTTGGTGTAGTCTGTCATTTGTAATTCCTCCTTGAGACTTTTAGTTTTATATCAAACTATTTATCCAAAAAAAATTTAGAAGTTGCTGTGAATTTTCATCAAAATTCGCAGCAGTTCCTCTTTCTCTGTTTCTGTGATATCCGCGTAAAAGACATTCAGCAGGTTCTGGGAGATCTCTTCAAAGACGGGCTTGAGCTCCTCGCCTTTGGATGTCAGAGCTACATGAACAACGCGTGTATCTTCGTCACTTCTCTCCTTGATGACGTATCCCATTCGTACCAGCTTGTCGACAAGTGCTGTGACGGTAGATTTATCCTTGCCGATTTTTTTGGCGATCTCCGCCATGGTCATTTGAGGTCGGTGATAGAGAGCATAGATAATATCGCCATGCGAAGTGGCAATATCCTGCACCCCGTGCTTGGTCATCTCGGATACGATAAAACGATTGGAACTCTCTTTAATTTTGGATATAAGTGATATGGCGTCTCTTGTTTTCATACACCTAATATAGTTTTATATCAAACCATTGTCAAGGGATTCGATATCTTTTTAAAATTGACAAAGATAATCATTCTCAATTATAATCCGATCAAAAGCGTTGTAAATAGCTATATTTATTTGATCTTACATTATCGTGGAAGTGATGGGGGAAGAAATGGCACAAACAGTTCAGATGCAGACGCAGCACATGGGTAAACCCAAGTCTTTGATTCACAGCAAATCCGGTTTCGCATTACTTCTTGCAGCACTGGTGGTATTCATGCTTGTATCGGTGGGGATAGCGGTATCCATAGGTCAGGTGCATATTCCGCTGGCAGAGTCCTATCGTATTCTGCTCTACAAAATAACGGGATTTCAGCTTGGAGCTGCGCCAATTGAAGCCGGTTCCTTTACCGATATCATCTGGCAGATTCGTTTTCCGCGTGTATTAATGGCGATGTTTATCGGGGCAGGTCTGGCGCTCTGTGGTGCCGTTATGCAGGCTGCTGTGCAGAATCCACTCGCTGATCCTTACATATTAGGTATATCCTCAGGAGCTTCACTCGGAGCAACGTTTGCAATTTTGATCGGATTCGGTGCCATTAGCTGGTTAGGTCAAACGGGTGTGGCCTTTTGGGCCTTTGCCGGTGCCATGGGTGCTTCCTTGCTGGTGCTTACACTTGCAGGTATCCGGGGCAAAATGACATCCGTCAAGCTGGTACTTGCCGGGATGGTCATTAACGCACTATGCAGTGCGTTCTCGAACTTTATCATTTACTTTGCAAACAATGCTGAAGGCATTCGAACCGTCACATTCTGGACGATGGGCAGCCTGGCGGCTTCGGGCTGGAACAAGCTCCCGCTGATCAGTATTGTCGTTCTGGTAGCGATTCTGTTCTTCCTGCTGCAGTCCCGTGTGCTGAATACGATGCTGCTCGGGGATGAAGCTGCTGTGACGCTGGGCATTAATCTTAGTGTATATCGCAGACTGTACATGCTGTTAACGGCACTTGTAACGGGGGTTATGGTATCGAGCTGCGGGATGATCGGTTTTGTGGGACTCATTATTCCGCATATCGTAAGAGGCATGGTTGGTTCAGACCATCGCAAAGTCATGCCCGTGTCGGTGTTGTTCGGCGCGATTTTCCTCATTTGGACGGATGTTATCGCAAGATCCCTGATATCCAGCGTTGAATTGCCGATTGGAATTATTACCGCGATGATTGGTGCGCCGATGTTTATGTATATGCTGGTCAAAAAAGGCTACGGTTTTGGAGGGAAATAACCATGAAACTGAACGTAGAAAATGTATCCATATCGGTGCTGAATACGGACATCATCCGAAATATTTCGTTACAGGTAAACGACAAGCAATTCGTTGGAATCATTGGACCGAACGGTTGCGGCAAGTCAACGCTGCTCAAGAGCATCTATAAAGTAATCAAACCACAGCAGGGCAGCGTATTACTCGGCGATAAGGACATTCTGAAATCCAGTCCGAAGATCGTATCCCGGCATATGGGTGTTGTGGGACAGTTCAACGAACTGAGCTTTGATTTTACGGTACGTGAGATGGTCATGATGGGACGGACACCACACAAAAAGCTGCTGGAAACCGATAATCAGCAGGATGCCCAGATTGTGGAGCAGGCGCTTGAGAAGGTACATCTGTCCGGACATGCGGACCGCAATTACGTGTCTTTGTCCGGTGGAGAGAAGCAGCGTGTCATCCTGGCCCGTGTACTGGCACAGCAGCCTGAATTTCTCATTTTGGACGAGCCGACCAATCATTTGGACATCAAATACCAGCTTCAAATTCTTAATATTGTACGAGGCCTGGATATTGGTATCCTCGCAGCACTCCATGATCTCGAACTGGCAGCCGAATACTGCGACTATCTGTATGTGGTGAAGCGGGGACAGATCGTGGTTCATGGTAAACCTGCTGATATATTGACACGTGAGATGATCGGGGAAGTGTTTGAGGTAGATTGTGAAATTTACGAGAATCCGGTTACGGGTGGATTGGGCATAGCCTATCTGAGTACACGGTAATGCCAAAAAATAAAACAAGAGTAGATCTACAGATGAGTGGATAAAAAATAGACCGTATTCTGCAAGAGCAATGTTGTAATGCTGGCAGGAACGGTCTTTTTTGTGGAGCTGCGAGAACACAGTTACTGTAATTTGGGGTCGATCGGTTTGGAGTGAGAGCCCTTGCTGACTTCCTCAAATATATCAGTGGAGTTGCCGCTTGAGGACGAAAAGCCGTTTGTGTTTTGCTGTTGGTCGCTTGTAGATGTCTTTGGTATGCCGGATTGATTGTTTCCGATCAGCTGAGCACCGGCCAACCCTATACCGTTCAGCAGCTCTTCCAAATCTCCGATGGTTACGGGGCGGGCATGTCGTTTCAACACGTAGCCGAGTTGACCATTTGGCTCAACTGTCGCGGTCTCCAAATCATTGATGCTCGAAATTCCGTTTTGCCGGAGGTGCATCTCCAGCTGATCCATTGTGTATCGCATGCGTTTCAGGTTGGGGACAATGACTTGTCCATTTTCTACAATGATCCTGGAACTCCCGCTCATGATCCGTTCAAATACATTGAATTTCATTTGGAGGAGCTCCACCACAAGCAAGGTCGCAATAAAAACAGCTGCTGATCCAATGGCTTTGCCAAGTGCATGATTTGCAATAGGCTGCACAATCGTTGTCCCGATTGAAATCATGATGACCGTCGTGGCCACACTCATCTGCGAGATGGATTTGCGTCCTGCTATTCGCAGCAACACCATGCCAGCCAGTACAAGTAAAATCGATTTCCATATCCAGTCCATGGTTACCCTCCCTTCTGTACCAAGTCGTGTATCTGCTTTGCTTAGCCTGTTCGAGATATGGATGGATTATACAGTTCATTGGTGATTCGCTGACGGTGGGGAAAATAGTCCCAAAAACAAAAGGACCATTATACTACGTTCCAAATGAAGAAAACGACCGATGTTATTAAGGAGGTTCCTTTCTGCTAACAAACGAGGAGTGATACAACGTACGATGCATACGAAGATAATACAGGAACTTCTTTCCCAGGAAGATTCCGAAGAGCCGATACAAGATGATATAGCCGTCGAGCCTTTGATTCAAGCGATCATGGACCCCGGAACATCAGGAAGCAGGGCAATATTCTTATACGCTCTTGAACATTTGGATTACATATTACATATAGAGCACATCATTCCGTTTATAGGTGATACCAGTCTGGAAGTGTGTGCACAATCATTTATGCTGTTGGAGCAGCTAAAGGATAAGCTATCCGACGAACAAATACTTACATGTGAGCAAGTCATTGAGCAACAAATCAGACATAATGAAAGAAAGCTTCTCGTCGTAGCCTTGGACATGGTGCGGAGCTGGAAGTAAGGATGACGGTGAACTGAACGATTGTCTAGCGAGTGCTTTCATTCACCCCTTCCTTTCGTTTACAATAGGGTATTGATTGCAGCAAACGAAGGAGCGGGTAACGATGGCGAAACAGAAATACTATGTCGTCTGGGAAGGCAAGAAGCCAGGTGTGTATAACACGTGGGCGGAATGCAAAGCACAGACGGATCATTTTACCGGAGCAAAATATAAATCATACGAATCCAGAACAGCAGCCGAAGAGGCATATCGTGCCGGGTGGAAAGGGAACTGGGGGACGGGCTCGAGTGGAGCAGGTGCTTCTTCCAAAAGCAAATCGGTCAGCAGCGGCAGAAGCGCTGGGATGGAGACATCGGAGGAAGTGGACTATGACAGTATTTCGGTTGACGTGGGCACACGCGGAAATCCGGGACCTGTAGAATATAAAGGTGTGGATACGCGCACGGGAGAGATTATTTTCTCCGTAGGACCGATTTCCAAGGGAACGAACAACCTGGGTGAGTTTTTGGCTATCGTCCATGCCCTGGCACATCTCAAAAAAGAAGGAAGCAGCAAGACAGTATATACCGACTCGGTGAATGCCATGAAGTGGCTGAAGCAAAAGAAAGTATCCACCACGCTAGCTCGGGATGAGTCAACGGAAGAGATCTGGCTCATGATAGACCGCGCGGAGCAATGGTTGCGTACGAATACGTACAGCAATAAAGTGTTGAAATGGCAGACGAAACAGTGGGGCGAAATCAAGGCGGATTACGGGCGAAAATAAGCAAATATTCTGTACGTATGTTCCATTATATGTAGTCTATTAGAAACGATATTTACAATTTCCAGTTTCCATTCTATAATCATCTGAATATGATAAGTTACACATATGGAGGAGCCTGTCATCTGCAGGCCCTCTTTATCTTTTTGGTCCATCCCTTTTTCGTCAAATTAGAGGGTAGAGTACACATTGCAGGAGGCAGACATGAGTTCCATTTATAGAAGTGAAGAAGGCAAGAGCAGTATTCTGGAGGATTATGAAGCCTATCTGGAAAATCTGGGCGAGGGCGTTGAGCGGGAATATGTGGAGACACGTTTTGGACAAACGCATGTACTATTGACGGGGCCTGAGAACGGGAAACCGCTGTTCATTCTCCAAGGCGGAAACTGTGTGAATCCGATGACGTTGTCCTGGTTTTCTTCCTTATTCAAGGATTACCGAATTATTGCTCCCGATACGATCGGTCACCCCGGTTACAGTGAAGAGACACGAATCTCGGCGAGGTTTGACAGTTTGGCCTTGTGGGTTTCCGATTTGCTGGACCACTACAAGATTGAAAAAAGTGCGTTTATCGGGCCTTCTTTTGGCGGTGGAATTATCCTTAGACTGGCTACCTATATTCCGGAGCGTATTGCATGTTCCGTTTTGGTATCGCCTGCGGGACTGGCTGTGGGTTCGAAATTTAAAACAGCTCAGGACATTGTGCTTCCACTAGTGAAATACCGGATGACTTCTTCGCCATCTTCTTTGCAAAAAATTACAGGCACCATGTCATGCAACTGCATGAAGGAAACGGATAAAAACATCATGGGCAAAATCTTCAAATACGTCAGCATGGAGCAGGATAACCCTAAGCTTACGGAACGGGAAGAACTGGTGAACTATACGTCGCCAACGCTGCTGCTGGTCGGAGAGAAGGATGTCTTTTTCCCTGGGGATAAGGTCATTGAACGAGCTCAGAAAATTATTCCAAATGTACAAGCCGTCAAGTACGACACGGGTCATTTTCCTTCACAGGATGTGCTCATTCAGATGAACGGGGAGATTCGCCAGTTTTTACAGAAAAACTATTAATATAGCACAGGCACGGGCGGATCGAAGGTTTCAAGTCTATTAAACGAATCCGCCCATCTGTTGATAACAGTATGAGATAAGTAGTCTCTGATTTAACTAAGATTTTGTAATTCTATCAGGTATAGACTAGTATGGAGTAGGTATCGTAATTTATTTTATTATTTCCACATAAGTGTGTTTCAAATTGATATGATTGGTTTATATAGATGGTTGGCGATGAAACGTCTGCTGATTGGGACAGAGTAATGCAAGATGCGGCAAGTCTTCCGATCGACAAGGTTGAAAAGAGGGTCTGTTATGAGAAAAGACAATTACAAAATGGCACTGCAGCGCAATGTCATTCTAAACGATACATATCAGGTTAGACAGGTACTCGCCAGCAGTGAGCTGGCTATTGTATATGCAGGTAGAGACAAAAATACAGGGGCGAAGATAGCCATTAAGGAATTTTTCCCGCAGAGGCTGGCTTCGCGGCAATCGGACAAGCGGGGAGTGTACTGTTCTTCGCGCGGTTTCGGCGGGCAGTACCAGGAACTGCTTGCTTCCTTCCTGGTTGAAGGAGAATTGTTGTCCGGTCTCAGTCATCCTCATATTATTACGTACATAGACCATTTTGAAGAAAATGATACAGGGTATCTGATTACCGAGTACTGCAGCGGGATCACGTTGAACGAGTATTTGCACGAGAACGATCATGCACTGGACCCCGCATTTATTCAAGGGACACTGCTGCCTCTAGTCGATACGCTGGATTACATTCATAAACAAGGAATACTTCACCGGGATGTGAAGCCTTCCAACATTATGATTATGGAGGACGGAACGCCGAAGCTGCTGGATTTCGGTTCGGCTGCTCGCTGGCCGATGCAATCTGGGGATAAACAGGCCATTTTCACATCTTCCGGATATTCACCGCTTGAATTCTATTCCGAAAAATCCAGTCAGGGGCCGATGTCAGACATCTATAGTCTGTCAGCCCTTCTTCACTATTGGACATGTGGACAGCCTCCACTAGACGTAAAAAAGCGGCTGTTCCAGGATGAATTGCCATCTGTTCGCAGCCACAACACCTATGTGAACCCATGGCTTGCCCGTGTCATTCACTGGGGACTGACGGTCCGCTCCGAGAAACGCTGTGCTTCGCTCGCCTGGGTGAGAAGATCTCTCCGGGTTCAGGCCCTAATGTGGAAATTACGCAAACCAGGCACATTGGAATGGACACTCGCAGAGAATGAACATACTCAAGTCTATGACCTGGAAACGGGCAAAAAGCACGAGACGGCGTGATTGAGACTCTTATGATCCCTATCTTTATCTTTGAAGCCTAAACGTAAGTGCATAAATAAGCTAGGCCCTTTGAAAAGAGAGGTCCGGCTTATTTTTCTTTGCTTAAAATATGGATAATGGAAAAATTTGAATATATTAAGTCAAAAAAGCTTACATGTTCGTTCTATTTAGAACAGTGATGTGAGCTTTTTTACATTTCTTTTTGCAAATTTTGATAAGGAATCCGATGAAAAATAGCATAAAAAGTAAATTATTATTCAAAATACGCTTCATTTTCGAAAGTGTTTTTAGGTCTTGAGATACTTGATTGTTTAATCCCATAGTAAATAAAAGGGTAGAGTCCTGGTTTTGTAAAGTAAACTCGCTAAATTAGATAATTCGGTCTATTCATATGTAAATTTTTTAGAAGAATATCACAAGCTTATAGTCTATTAACATACTCAATTACCCCAATTTACATTCCATACACTGCGGAATACGATAATCCTAATCTATTACCGCAGGAGGTATGAAATGAAACGAAAATCAGCCCGATGGTTATCCGGTCTTATAGCGGCAGGAGTCATGTTGTCTTCCGTGTTCTCTATGCCTGCTTACGCAGCGCCCTCTTATGGTCCTCTAGAGCAGAGTGCAAGCGCTAAGTCCATTCTGCAATCTCTGACACCAGAAGAGAGACAAGCTCTAAACCAGCTGCAAATCATGGATGGAGAAGTTATTGACTCCAGGGTGAATACGAAGAGTGAAGACTCGGTTAACGTGATTGTTCAATTTAAAAGCGAACCCGCTGTAGTGGCCTTGAAACGGGCTGCTTTGAACAATGAGAAATTATCAGAGCTCACAGCTACAAGCAGAGTGAAACAAAACCATCAGCAATTTAAACAGCATATTAAGTCTCTTCAGCAGAAGAGAGGACTGTCTTATGATGCTTCCGCAATCCAGATTACTCAGGAGTATGATACTGCGCTAAATGGTGTAGCTTTAACGATTCCTGGTGTTGCGGTAGAAGATCTAATGAAATCCGGTGTAGTGAAAAAAGTATGGGCTGATCAGGAAGTGACTCTTGATCTGCCGGAGGCAGACACACAGAGTGAATTTGCATCCGAAGCCGGAATGCAGCCCCGGATGGCTGATAGTGTGCCGTACCTCGGGATCGATACACTTCATGAAGAGGGCATTACAGGCAAGGGAGTTAAGGTCGGCGTACTGGATACGGGAATTGATTATCATCATCCGGATTTAACGGGGGCATATAAGGGGTATCGAGCCCATGACGGTGAAGATCCCAAACAAGTGGATCCGGCTACGGTCAAAGGTTGGGATTTTGTCGATAACGATGCTGACCCGATGGAGACAACATACGCCGATTGGGAAAATTCGGGTTATAAGGAGCTGGGAGTACCCGCAGAAGACTACTATACCTCTCACGGAACCCACGTATCGGGAACTATCGCTGGACAGGCGAAAAATAATGTGGGGTATGCAGTAAAAGGAGTAGCGCCAGACGTAGATTTGTATGTATACCGCGTGCTAGGTCCTGGCGGAAGTGGTGAGATGAGTGGCATTATTGCCGGGATTGACAAGGCTATTCAAGATGACCTTGATGTGATCAACCTCTCTCTGGGTGCTGCAACGAATGATCCGTTGGACCCTGCGTCCATTGCACTGAATAATGCGATGCTGCAGGGCGTCGTGAGTATGGTTGCAGCAGGTAACGATGGGCCAAGCGAGGGCACATTAGGCACGCCGGGTGCCAGTGCACTGGCCATTACGGTTGGGGCTTCCGATGTCCCGTTGACCATTCCTACAGTTACCGTGACCATGGATGTATACAGTAATTCAAATGAGGAAGAGGCAGCAGAAGAAGCTGCACCTGAAGCAGATCCGGAGGTGCCAGCAGCAGCAGAAGAAGCTGCACCTGAAGCAGATCCGGATGTGCCAGCAGCAGCAGAAGAAGCTGCATCTGAAGCAGAAACGGAGGTAACAGCAGCAGAAGAAGCTGCACCTGAAGCAGATGCGGAGGTGCCAACAGCAGCAGAAACTGCACCTGAAGCAGATGCAGGGGTGCCAACAGCTGCAGAAGAAACACCTGCTCCAACGTATACCAAGGAGCTGCCTTTGTTTGGTAAGGATTTTGCGGACGATCTGAATACACTTGAGGGTAAAACCTATGAACTCGTGTATGCAGGCATTGGAAACGTTTCTGATTTTGAAGGTATTGATGTTCAAGGTAACGTGGCCCTCATCGCTCGGGGCGAGATTGCACTGGACGCCAAAATTGTCAATGCAAGAAAAGCAGGAGCGGCAGCGGCGTTAATTTACAATAACGTGGAAGGAACCATCCCCAACTATTTGGGTGAAATGAACGGATATATTCCAACATTCCAAATGGAAAAGGAGCTTGGAGAGAAGCTAAAGGATGCAAATGGCGTGATGGTTACCTTTGGCACAACGGGCCAAACCGTTACAGAGGGGAACAAACTGGCTGATTTCAGTTCCCGTGGTCCAGCTGCAGTCAACAATGATATCAAACCGGATATCGTAGCTCCGGGTGTAGCTGTATTTTCAACATACCCAGTTTTTGTGAATGATCATACGGGAGAGAATTATGATATTGCCTATGCACGTATTTCAGGTACTTCCATGGCGACGCCGCATATGGCAGGAATTGCTGCGCTTATGCTGCAGGAACACGCAGATTATACGCCTTTTGATGTGAAGACAGCTCTGATGAATACGGCGGTGAATCTGAACGGCAATTATTCCGTATATGAAGTGGGTGCAGGTCGTGTAGATCCATACCGTGCAGTCCACACATCCGTATTTGCCAAAGTTCAGGACAAAACCATTCATTTCTCAAATGAGGAATCCATCCTGATCGACGAAATTACAGGTTCAATCGTATTTGACAGTGCGTACCTAGAAGATGAAGGCGGGGAAATCCTGTCGGACAGCCGCATCGTTAAGATCGAGAATAAAGGAAACAGTGCGAAGACCTATCGGACTTCCAGCAAGCTGTTGAACGAGATGAATTTAAATGTTCGGCTTCCGGAATCCATTACAGTAAGTGGAGGAAGTACGGAAGAGATGACCGTCTCTGTTGATGTACCACAGGGCACGCCAAGCGGTCGTTACGAAGGATATGTATATCTAGATACGGAAAATGCCGCGGATCATATTCAGATCCCTTTCGCCATCCGCATTAGCGAGAAGGGCATTACTTCTGTCGAGTTGATTCCGCCAGCCGTTACAAACGATACCCCATTCCATCAGTTCCTGAACCGGATGACACTGAGTACCATTCTTTTGGGCAGTCCCATTTATTCTGTGGATGTGTTGCTGAAGGATCGCGAAACTGGCGAGGAAATCGGTTTTGTAGGTACAATGAATACGCAGTCTATGCTCCCCGGAATAGAATATATGATCCTGAATTTGTTTAAAGGTTACGCATTTCCGATTGAAAACGGAGAGATCTCGAGCGTTGCACGATTTGTCCCTGAGGGCAGCTACACACTTGAAATCATTGGGACGGATTCTGAATCCAGGCAGTATTCATACGAGACATTGGTCGTTGTGGACAATACAGCCCCTGAGATTGACCTGGGTATAGAGCCTGGTGTATACGAGCTCAATGATAGTATGTTGACGGAAAGAGAAGCTGGACTTGGCGTCTGGTACGATGGCACAGCTATCGATTCAACAGTGCAAACCTTTGTTGATAATGGAATCACGGCTTATGATCAATCTTCCAATCGTATCATTTTCTACGAGAATGGCAGTCCGTTCTATTCCGGTGATTTACCTGTTTCCAAAGAAGGAAACATATCTTTTGGTATCACGAAGGAAGAATATGATAATGGTTACGAACTTCGACTCTTTGGAATGGATGTGGGTACAGCGGCCAATCCCGTCAAGGACCACCGCTATGGCTTTATTTCCGAAGGCAAACCTTATGTGACCAGTAAATATGACAAAGAACAAGTACGTAAAGGAGATACGATTACCCAGACTATTCAATTGAACAATGTAGAGAAGTTAAACGGTATTTCGTTTATCCTGGAATCCATGTATGACTACAAACAATTTAACCGGATTGAGCCAACGCCTGAGCTGCAGGCATTACTGGATGTCACAGGCGCTGAAGTGAAATTCAGTGATCCTGTAGTGAGCCCAAGAGAAATCAGCTTTGAGGCATCCATCTCAGGTGGGTCCTTTGAAGGAATCACAGGTGATCTTGATTTGTTCCAAGTTATCTTTGATGTACCGAAGGATGAATTTTATTTCAAGAAAAACGACGTACCATTGCTTGAAGTGAAATACACTACGGTTGGCATGAATGAGAACGAAGAGAAGTTGACATTAACCGCGTTTAACACAGACAGCTATGAAGTGATCTCCAAATCTTCAAGAACATATGGTTATGTACGTCCCGAAGCTTTTATGGTCAATGGAGAGTATCTGGATTTTGCAAATGACTATTCGGCAATGGGCATTGAAGTTTATGCGGAGACGGCTTCTGGAAAGAAATATGAGGGGACGCTGCAAAAATACGGTGAGTTCCTCATCGATGGCATTCCCGCAACAGGTGAAATGACGACCATCTACACACGAGTTCCTGGTCATTTACCTTCCAAGCTGGCAGTGGTCCTGAGCAAGACGATTAATGGCGAATATTATGGTATCAATCAACTGAATTCGTCTGACTTTACGTATGCCGGCGATATCAATGGAGATGGAGTCATCGATATCTATGATATGGAACTTGTAACGAAACATTATCATACTTCGGATGAAATCGCCGATATTGACCAGGATGGCTATGTAGGAGACGTCGACGTAAATTACATTACGAATAACTTTGGAAAAACCGCTAACTATTCCACCCAAAAGCCTGTCATGCAAATTGGTGAAAAAGACTTGGGATACTTCCTGAACAAGATTCAGGAAATGAACAATGGTGGTTCCGGAAATAACGGTGGCGGTTCCGGTAATAATGGTGGTGGAGGGGAATCTGGGGCAGCTCCTGCACCAGCCCCTACACCTGCACCGAAGCCAGAGACAGAACTGAGCCAAAATCAGGTCATCACGGAAAAGGATCTGAAAGCTGCGACAAACGGTACAGCGACTGTGGCGATCACGGTTGGTCAAAAGATTGAGCTGCCTGTCAATGCTGGAGACTTGTTAGGTTCCAATACACTTACACTATCTCAGCAAGGCTTATTATCGCTAACGATTCCTTCTGGCTTATTCAAAGAACTGCAAACCAAAGGTGGCCCTGGTGCTGCCGATGGTAAGATTATGCTGGAGATAAAAGAAAAAGACGTGAACGTGCCAGCCGCCAAACAAGGTCTGACATGGACAATTGCAGGTGCTGCTTACGAATTCGAACTTTACCTGGAGGCTTCCGGTGAAAAGTTATCCTTGTCCACGCTTCCGGAAGATATTGCGTTGACACTTCATTACGACAAGGATCTGGATAGCAACCTGATCGGAATGTACAATGAATCTTCATCCAAGGACAACTGGACCTATGTTGGCGGGGATGTAGATAGACAAAATGGTACCGTGACCTCCCCATTGTCTCATTTGGGTACATTTGGACCTTTTGTTTACGACAAAGCGTTTGAAGACGTGACTCCGACGCATTGGGCAAGTGAAGCCATCAAGTCTCTTGCAGCCAAGCATGTGCTGACAGGCAAGACAGAGACTGCATTTGATCCTAAGGGTCAGACAACTCGTGCTGAATTTGCCGCTTTAATCGTAAGAACCCTTGGTTTACAGGCCAAAGGAAACGAATTACCATTTGGCGATGTGAGTCAGGATGCCTGGTATGTAGAGAGCGTTGCTGCAGCATACCAAGCAGGTTTGATTCAAGGAATAGCCAAAGATAAGTTCGCTCCGACCGAAACCATCTCGCGACAAGAAATGGCTGTGCTCATGATGAGAGCATATGAATATCAAACCCAATCATTGGATACCAAGCAGACATCTGAGGGCTATTCAGATGCAGCAGACATTGCACCGTGGGCAGAGGAAGCTGTGGCTAACGCTTCCGAACTGGGTGTAATGAAGGGTTCTGCAAAAGGTGAATTTAACCCGAAAGATCATGCAACACGTGCCGAAACGGCCCAAACGATTTACAATTTACTTTCGCTAATCCAATAAGAAATATTAGAAAAAGAGGTCCCTTTAGCGGGCCTCTTTTTCTGTATGATGATACCTTACATGATCCTCGGAAACTCTATCGCAATGACCTCGACCTATAATATATGCTGGTAGAGTCCTCATTCGCTCCCTATAATTAGGGATAAAACGAAGGACAAAAAGAGGTGTAGTGATGATTGAAGGGAAGATTATTAAATTTTACCGGGAGAAAAAAAGACGAACTCAAGGAGAACTGGTGAAAGGGATCTGTTCAGTCACACATCTGAGCAAAATTGAGCGGGGCATGACAGAGTATTCACAGGAAATTATGGACATGCTCTGTGAGCGACTGCACATTGATATGGTAAGGGAAGTAACAAGATACCATCAAATGAAGGAGCTTCTGGATACATGGCAGGAGGCAATAATCATGCAGAGAACTGCCGAGGCTATTCGCCTCAAAGACAAGCTCGAAGAAGAACCATTGACAGGTATACCTGATCTGCGATTATCTTGTGACTTGCTGCGGATTCGATTTTACTTGTTTATGAATAATATAGATGAGGCCGAAAAGCATATAGACAAAATCGAGATTCCGGATGAATTGGAGCATTCGTATGAGTATTATTTTTACCACCATTTGATGGGGATTTATTATTTCCTCACAGGACATTATGCGAAATCCATCCAGACACTAACTTCGATAGACCAGTCCAAGTATACGAACCATGAATATTTTTATCACCTGTCTCTCGCATATCACTCGATATACTCGAATATCACGTCTTACTATTACGCGGAGAAGGCCATTCAGCATTTTCGCAAAACGCTCAATATGGTACGAATCATTGATACTGAAACCATCATGCTCGTTCAGCTCAATTCTCGTGAATATCATGATTTTCCAGAAACCAAACGCAGATATGATAATCTGATTCGGATCTGTGATGATTGCGGTCTTCCTGACCGGAAAGCCAAGCTGCTAAACAATCTTGGTTATGAATACAACCGGAGAAACCAATATGAAGATGCAGCCTACTGGTACAGGGAAGCGCTTGATATCATTCCGGAAGAGCAGCCGTTATACTTGATGGTACTCAATAATTACATAGAAACGAGTAGACTGGGGAGCCTCATGCCTGCAAATAAACTGCTGGATCTATCTCTGGAAGCTCTGCGTCAATCTGATCTTGTGGAAGATGCGAGCTATATGGAACTGGAACTCCAATGTGTTATTTTACAAGGCCAGGAGAAGGCATATTATCAAATGATAGAAGAAAGAGTGCTCCCTTATTATCGTGAACTGGGTTCCAAGTATCTAGCTGAGCGTTATGAAGAAATATTGTTCCAGTACTATATGGATCATGGTGAGAAGGATAAGGCACTTCATCTCGCAAAAAATCGTTTTGAAACGCAGACGACAACGCTTATATCAGGGTAATATATAAAATGCGAGAAGTGTCGCAGTATAGGGCATTTGAAACGAGCGCTATACCTCCGATACAATGTGGTCAGAGAGTCTGAGAGAATGGCTCAAATATGGCTGAGAAATGGAGAACTACAATATGACTGATTTTATTAATGCAGAAGATATTAACGACGTCATTCTGGCAGCGGCTGCCTCTGAGCTGGAGCAGATGGTGGACCGGATTTGCGAATTGATTGGCACGCCTTTGGGGCAGACAACAGAGCTGGAGCGGCAGGTTATCGCTGCATTCGGCTTTGGGGCTGTATACGGCATTACTCATCGGGATCAACTAGGAGAGCCCCAGGCTCATGCACTGAGTATTCGTATGTTGATCAAGCCATTTAACTACAGTGAGCAGCAAGCAGTGGACTTTGCCGACGATCTGATTCGGGTGGCCTCGGACCGGGAGGCGCATCCAGTAATGAACACGATTATTCATCGTGGGATTGATGGCCACCGTCAATTTAACCAGGAAGACGATGAAGGACTGGCTCGCAATATTCAGGAGATTTTGGCTGCGGTACAACCGGAGAGATAGAAGAGCGTTACTAGATTCGGGAGATGATCGTAATGGATTTGATGAAACTAAGCAAAGAGCTCTCTTATGCTCTGCGGCATGCCCCCTGGGAATATGAGCTGGAGCTGGATGGAGAGGGCTGGGTGGAGATCTCGCACTTACTCGTGGCACTACATGAAAGTCCGCAGTGGAAAGAAGTAACGGAAGCCGATCTGGAGCAGATGATTGAGGCTTCGGAGAAAAAGCGACACGAAATCCGTTCCGGCCGCATCCGGGCATTATATGGTCACTCCACTCCGCAGAAGATATCCAAAATCCCTGCGAACCCGCCGGTAACGCTGTATCATGGTACACCGGCTCGCGCGGTGGCTTCGATTATGGAGCAGGGATTGCAGCCGCGGCAGCGGCAGTATGTGCACTTGTCCGCAGATATGAATACGGCCGAACAGGTAGGACGCAGACGTGATGATCAGCCTGTAATTCTGAAAATTAATGCCGCGCTGGCAGCCAAAGAGGGTATCCTCTTTTACCATGGAAATGAAAATATCTGGCTCGCTGATCACATACCTGCACGCTATATCGACCGCTGACAAGAATATTGCCCGCGAGTCCAATAGATTATTATTTTGTTTATAAGCACATGTTACAGAAAAAGGGGCACATCAACATTAGTTGGTGTGTCCCTTTTGGATATCCAGCTAAAAGAATTTCGTTCTAATAGCAGATATGGATTTGAAGACGTTTTACTTGCCCAAAATTGCTTTAACACCTTCGCTCAGTGGTTGAGCCGGACGGCCAAGCAGCTTCTCCAATGTGTCGCTCTCTACAGCCAGTGCGCCTTCACGGATAGCACTCTGCATATCAACCAGCATGGAGACCACAAAGTCAGGCAGCCCTGCACCTTTCATGATGTCCGCATAAGCGGCATCGTCCACGTTTTGCACATTGATGTTCTGTCCGAGCACTTCGCCAACGATAGCTGCAAGTTCAGCTTGCGTGCGGAGTTTACCGGACAACTCATATACCGAATTCTCATGTCCCTCACCTGTAAGGACTGCTGCAGCTGCATGTGCATAATCGCTGCGCGTAGCCCAGCCTACTTGACTGTCGTTGGTCGCATGAACCCATGGGGCACCTTGGGTAGCAGCTTGTACGCTGCCTGCTTCATTTTCCAGATACCAGTTGTTACGCAGGAAGGAATAAGGAATGCCGGATTCGCGGATCGCCTGTTCTGTGGCACGGTGCACTTCAGCCAGGGAAAGGGTGTTATTCTCGGCATTTACCACGCTGGTATAAGCGATAAATCCAACACCTGCACTCTTGGCAGCATGAACCGCAGCTTGATGTTGGCGGATACGTGTCTCATTGTCGCCATCTGTGGAGATGAGCAGCAGGCGATCCACACCAGCGAAAGCTTTGGCAAGTGTATCCGGTTGATCAAAATCACCATGACGAACGTCGACGCCTTGAGCACGCAGTCCTTCCGCTTTCTCAGGGTTTCGTATACTTACAGCCAGATCCCCGGCCGATACCGTTTTTAACAAAGCTTCTACGACCAGTGAACCCAAATGACCTGTTGCGCCAGTTACCAAAATTTTCATGAGATATTCCTCCAATGGTTTAAGTATTTTAAAAAAAGTTTGGATGTAATCAAGTCCGTTATAACAGATGTGATTACAACCAAAGGGTTAAAAAAAGCTCGTTATGAGCTTCTTTTATTCAGACACATGAACCTGATCCATCATCTGCTGTATGGTTACGCTGTTCAAACGCTGTTCCATCGCTGTCTGAGCCTCAATGAGCTCGGCACGCAAGGTACGTTCGATCATACTGCCCACCGGACAATCCGGATTCGGATGTTTATGAAAGTTGAATAGCTCCCCATTCTGGACCACTTCGAGTGCTCGATATACATCCAGTAGGGTAATGTCTGCCGGATCCTTTAATAAGGAAGCACCGCCGACGCCCGGTCTGACCTCGATCAAACGGGCCTGTTTCAGCTTGGACATGATCCGCCGGATAATCACGGGATTTGTATTTACGCTGGAAGCAATAAAATCCCCAGTGCACTCATGCGGTGCAACAGCGATCAAGGACAGGGTGTGAACCGCAATGGAAAAGCGGCTGCTGATTTGTTTCATGGATGATCACCACCGTTGTAACTATAATAGTTACAAATTGTGTGGTTGTCAAATACAAGTTCCAGATCACCACCTATAACGAAAAGAAGCCATGTCCTGGGATCAGTTGGACCAAGATGGCCAGCGCTGATTATTGGGACAAAGCTTCTTCGGTGATTTTGCGGATATCGAACGGGGAGCGAATGCCTTCTTCAATTATGTCAGGCAGAATGTTGTCTAAGAAATAACGTACACAGTGAAGGTCGATATTTTTGATTTTGATCAGTGCATAACGGTACATGACGATAAATTCTTTCTCCGTATTGCCACGCTGAAGTTCCGCAAAGGCTTCATATACCTGGTCCATTTTATCCGCCACTTCGAGAATCAGGCCTTCTACGGAATCATCTTTGCCTTCGCGCAGCTGCCTGCGGAAGATGTCCTTAAATTCTTCAGGGATATTTTCATTAATAAAATGCTCTACCATCGCTTCTTCCACATGGAGCAGCATGGAACGCAGCTCCAACGAGTAATGTTTGACGGGTGTCTTAATATCACCGATGAAGATTTCGCCATAGTCATGGCTGCTGGTGATTTCGTATAACTTTTTCCAATCGATGCTTACTCCGTGCTGTTCTTCAATATCGGCCAGTGTCTTGGCATATTGTACTACTTTCCAGGAATGGGCAGATACACAGTGTTCTTCGAATTTGAACTTGCCAGGCGTCCGAATGATGCGTTCAAGATCGTTCAGTGACCTAAAGTACGTATGAATTCCCATCTAAGCTATCATCCTTTGTTGGTTGAGTATGATCCGACTATACTTTAATTATGTTAACCACGGATTAACGATGTATGCGAGAAAGGTAAAAATAAACCTTGAAAGGGAAAGACATAAGCATAGGGATAAAGAGACAAAAGGGATATCCACGGACCAAACCAAAAAACCACCATGTTGACTGAACTTTTATTCAGCTGATTCATGGTGGCTTTTTTAGATGTTTAATGATTCACGACGAATGAAAATGTGTGCGATGTCCGATTACGCTTTCTTCCGAACCGGGGAAATAAACCAATACGCCATACCGACAAACAACGCACCACCAATAATATTGCCCAGTGTGACGGGAATCATATTGTGCAGCCAACCTGCCAGCGTGATCGTATCGGGGTGGTTGGGCAGCATCCAGGACAGGGATAAGAGCGTCATGTTGGCGACACTATGCTCATATCCGCTGGCGATAAACGCGTACAGACACCACCAGATCAGTACCAGTTTGGCAATATCCTCTTTGGAACGGGCCGCCATCCAGATGGCCAGACAGACGAGCCAGTTACAGAGAATACCGCGGAAGAACAATTCGGTAACGGGTGCAGCCATCTTTTTGGCCGATACGGCAAACAGTAAGTGCTCCGGTGCAGCTGTTTTAAACAAACCACTGCCTACAATAAGCAGACTGAGCAGAATGGCCCCGATCAGATTGCCGAGGAAAACAAGTCCCCAGTTTTTCAGGGTTTCCCGAACCGTGGTCCGGCCTGCCAGCGTGCTCATGGTAAAAAACATGTTGTTGCCTGTAAATAATTCCGAGCCTGCAAAAATGACGAGCGTGAGGGCGAGCCCGAAGGACATGCCCATCAGCATCATTTGTAAGGGTGACTTGGCTGCAAGCAATGGTGCACCGATACTAAAGATCAGAATAATTCCAAGCCCAACGTAAGCTCCTGCCATCAAGGCAGCCACCATGTAACGCGGCAAGCTGGCATTCATCTGATCCCGCTTTTTAACCGCAGCTTCAATAATTCCTTCAACACCTGGTGTAAACATCTTGGTCTCCTCCATTATTGTGCAACTTTCTCGTTCCTGCTCATGGAGCTAGCTATACAGCAATCCAGACCTGCCCGTTCTCGAGTTTCACCGGAAACATCTGAACCTGGCCCTGATCTGGTGCTTGCACTTGACCCGAACTTAAGTCGATTTTCCAATCGTACAGCGGATCA
The DNA here is from genome assembly GCF_038005125.1 of Paenibacillus sp. FSL K6-2862. Classification (NCBI taxonomy): domain Bacteria; kingdom Bacillati; phylum Bacillota; class Bacilli; order Caryophanales; family Paenibacillaceae; genus Paenibacillus; species Paenibacillus sp. FSL K6-2862. Next base: position 4,901,626 of record NZ_JBBOSN010000001.1, on the reverse strand, counting down.
TAGAGATAATGTCCGGATACGATGCCTTCAGCGAGTGGACCACCCTTGGGGTGGGGATTATGGTTATCGGCAGCAAATACGGTACCGTCGGAGGCGCGGAAGACAGCCAGCTGTCGGCCTTCAATTTCTACCACTCTCCCGATCCGGGGGAGAAACTCTTCAATCTCTCCCGCCGGAAAATAGGTGCCCGATTGTTTGGTTGTCATTTGGACTGCTCCTTTTCTATGGCAGGTTCACCTGCAAATTAATATCATATTGATCCAGTAAAGAACGTAATCCAGTAAAGAACGTTACTGTTTTAAGGATTAAAGCTTAAGGGCGAGCCGAAACTTCAATTCCCTGGAACAGTTTGGTTTGGCCTTCTTCGTTACGCAGTGCTTTTTTCCAAGGATCTTCCACATGGCTCAGAGCAAATTCGATACGTTCCATCAGTGCTTTGCGTTCCTCCGGATTATCCACCACAACCGAACGAATCTGTTCAAGCCCGATACGTTCCACCCATTCCGAGGTACGCTCCAGATAGTTGCCTGTTTCCCGGTAGTATTGAATAATTGCACCGCAGAGCTCGATGAGCTCTGCATCTGTTTTCACTTTGCATAAGGAATCTGCCAGTCTGGCCTTGATACCGCCATTACCGCCAATAAACAATTCCCAGCCTCCATCGTTACCAACAATCCCGATATCTTTGGTACACGACTCCGCACAGTTCCGAGGGCAGCCATTGACCGCCATTTTGAATTTAGCAGGCAGATCGAGACGCTCGAATTTGCGTTCAAGCAGGGCGCCCATCGCCATGGAATCCTGGGTACCGAAGCGGCAGAACTGGGAACCGACGCATGTTTTGACTGTACGCAGCGATTTGGCATAGGCATAACCAGAAGGCATATCCAGCTCGGCCCATACCTGCGGCAGATCCTCTTTTTTGACCCCGATCAGATCGAGACGCTGTCCACCGGTAACCTTGACCGCTTTGACATCGTATTTGACCGAAATATCAGCAATACGTTTCAATTCTTCCGGTGTGGTAACGCCGCCGTACATGCGTGGTACAACCGTATACGTGCCGTCTTTCTGAATATTGGCGTTCATGCGTTCATTAACAAACCGGGATTCCTTTTCGTCTTCATGCGTATCCGGTGCAAGCATGCCAAGGTAATAGTTAATTGCCGGACGACATTTGGAACAGCCTTCAGGCTGGCTCCAGCCGAGGACATTCATCACTTCTTTGGTCGTCTGCAACCCTTTTTGCTTGATCTCGGCTACAATTTCGTCCCGGCTGAGCGAGGTGCATCCACAGATGCCCTGTTTGGCACCGCTTGTGAAGTTGTCTCCCAGTACGTATTGTAAAATTTGCTCTACTACCGGTTTACATCCGCCGCATGAGCGGGTTGCGCCTGTGCAGGCTTTGATCTCATCCACGCTGCTCAGACCTTGATTCGTAATGGCATCGACAATCGTTCCTTTGGTTACACCATTACATCCACATACGATTTCGTCCTCAGCCATCGTTTCAACAGAAGCAGCTTTTTTGTGACCCCCACAGCCCGTACCCATCAGCGAGGCATACAGCTCATCCGTCATCTCGGTTTTCTGTTTGATTAACTTCTGCAATTCAGCAGAATCCGTCACATCTCCAAAGAGCACAGCACCGACCATGATGTTGTCCCGCAGCAGAATTTTTTTGTAGGTTCGTTTCCAGTCATCTTTATGGCTGATCACCGTATGGTCAGGACTATCGAGAAATTCACCAGTGGAGAAGACATCCACACCTGAAATTTTTAATTTGGTAGATACGACAGAGCCTTCATACGGAGCAGTCTCCACGCCGCAGATATGCTTGGCGAGAATCATGCCTTGTTCGAATAATGGGGCAACGAGGCCGTAGCATACTCCCCGGTGTTCAGTACATTCCCCGACGGAATATACGCCTTCGAGTGAGGTCTGCATGTAGTCATCCACGACGATACCCCGGTTAACTTCCATGCCGCTTTCACGGGCTACAATCGTGTTCGGTTTAATGCCCACAGCCATTACGACAAAGTCTGCATCCAGCACGGTATCATCGGCAAATCGAAGACCTTCCACGCGTTCCCCGCCGACCAATTCAGCCGTCTGTGCACCCATTTTGAAACGAATACCTTGACGCTCCAGTTCCGCTTTTAGCATGGCTGAAGCTTGAGGATCGAGCTGGCGTTCCATCAGGTCTTGCATGAGATGAACAACGGTGACGTCCATGCCGAGCTGTACCAGACCTTTGGCTGCTTCCAGCCCGAGAAGTCCTCCCCCGATAACAGCCGCTTTTTTATATTGCTTTGCTGCTTCCAGCATCATATTGCAATCGGCAATATCCCGAAATCCAACAACGCCTTCTTTATCATGGCCCGGAACGGGCAGGATAAAGGAGCTGGAACCTGTAGCGATAATGACTTTGTCGTAGGGCACCCGTGTGCCTTCGTTTGTTACGACTTCCCGGGTATCTGCATCGATACGGGACACGGTTGTCCCGGTATGAAGCGTAATGCCATTGTCTTCATACCAGTGCAGATCATTCAGCACAATATCATCAATGGTTTTGCTGCCCTCCAGAACATAGGACAGCATGATTCGGTTATAGTTGGGATAGGGCTCCGTGCCGAAGACCGTAATGTCATAACGTGAAGTTAATTTCAAAATTTGTTCAACTGTACTAATGCCGGCCATACCGTTACCGATCACGACAAGTTTTTCTCTGTTTCCGTTCATGTGTGTAAGCCTCCTTGGTTTAACACTGGACAATATCAACATTTTTAGTGGTTTATATTTGAATCATACCGTGAATTGTTAACACTTAATGTGATTTATTTCACTAAGAAAGAGATAAGTAGCACAAATTAAAAAGTGTGAGCCCGGTCATGGAAACTGTTTTTTATATGAGCATGAAGAGAATAGAGGTAATGAGGTCGAGACTCTGCATTAAAATAAGAAATACGAACTATTGTTCTCTTTTTAGTTTCGTTGTAACATCGAGAATGGGATATGATGTTCCCTATTTCTTCGAAAGGAAGTTTTCGCATCATGATGGGAAGATCCCACCTGATTATTGGAACAGGCGTTTCACTTTCAGTACTGCAGCTGATGGGTGTGCAAGTCACGGCACCGGCTGTTACGGTTGCGCTCATTGGCTCGCTGCTGCCGGACATTGATGAGCCGAATTCCTTATTGGTATCCAAGGCGCTGCCCAATAGTTTGATCAGGCTGCTGCAAACCATTTTGCTGCCTACAGCCGTATTTGTGTATTTTTATGTGCAGGCGAAGCCTTGGAATCTGCTGCTGGCCATCTTGGTCGGGCTGGTATCTTTCCTGCCATCGCGTTCGCTCCGCAAAGTGTTGATGTTCGCCATCGGACTGGGCTTAGTATTCTACGGTCACGCTCTCGCACCATGGAATCTGATCGCAGGGAGTCTGCTCATGTTATGTACTACGCTGACCCACAGAGGTTTAACCCATACGGTCTATGGAACTGCAGTTTGGGGAGGACTACTGTACAGCACAACGCATGAGCAGGGACCTGAGATTTGGGTTGCCGGAGGAGTAGCCTATGCCATGCATCTGCTTGCTGACTCGTTGACGAATCGCGGGATTCGTCCGCTTCCGCCACTCAAGTGGAGGATCCGGGCGAATTTGATGAGCACGGGGACCAAACATGGAGCCGTGGTCGAGAATGTATGTATTGTGCTAACGCTTATTTTGGCATGGATCGCATTTTCGCCGTTATTTCTGTAACTCAGACCAATAGGCATCGTGGTTTGAATCAGATCATGCAAACGTGCTGAACAGCAACATGAAGTTCAAAAACGCCAGTCCGGAATATATGGACTGGCGTTTTTTTATTGGCCCTCCGAATCCTGTATTAAACCTTACCATGTGTATAGTTCAAGGGGCTAAACCAACTGGGAGCAAGGTTCAGGAAGAGGATGGGGAATCGGTAAGCTCATCAATATCCGAGGAGCCGAATACAAATAACACAACAAGGATAACTACAATTAATAGCTCTGCAAATCCAGTTCCGTCAAAGTCAGACATCATCCCAACCTCATTTCATTCCATTCCATTTAGGAATTCATTCTTTTTTGGAAAGCTCGCATCACATCATCCAGAGTCACATCGCCCATCTCGTCAAGAAATTGGACCAGTTTATCGGCATTCGAAGGGTTAATGTTTGTTAGTGTTTTATACTGTCCAACCAGCTCAACGACCAGAGTGGCTTCACGAAACAAGGTGACAGCATCAACTCTTAATTTACCGCTAACAAGCAATGCTGCAACGATGAGTTCTAGGTTTCTACCTTTAAGATTGCCATTGAGAAGGGAGCTTGCGGCATTTGTTTTTTTGGATCCTTTATTCGATTTTCCATTCCTTCCCACTGCCATAACAGGTCCCCCACTGCTTGGTGTTTTGTTCTCTTTCGTTGTTGTATCTTATGTGTGATTTCCTGTAATGTTCGAACTATTAATCTATTTTTACGCAAAAAAAAGAGACAATCCAACCAAAGTCGGAACGCCTCTTTATCTGGAGGGAGATCAACCAGAGTTTTTCAATTCTGTCACTCGCTGAGCATTCACGCGTTTTCAATAATGGTGTTCATGGTCGTACGATCTAAACCCTTCACCAATTTGACAAGCAGTGCCTTGGCAGCGTCATAGTCATCGGTGTGAATGATGGAAGATGAGGTGTGGATATAACGAGCGCAGATCCCAATGACCGTTGAAGGTACACCAATTCCGCTCAGATGAACTTGTCCTGCATCCGTGCCACCAGGAGAGATAAAGTACTGCATCTTGATCTGGTTCGAAGAAGCTGTATCCTGCACATATTCCACCATACCGCGGTGAGTGAACATGCCTGGATCGAAAATACGAAGCAGAGCACCTTGCCCAATGTGTCCAAAGGACTGTTTGTCACCTGTCATGTCATTGGCTGCACTGCAGTCCAGTGCGAAGAAGATGTCTGGTTCAATCAGATTGGCAGCTGTACGCGCACCGCGAAGCCCCAATTCTTCCTGAACTGTTGCACCGCAATACAGCGTGTTTGGAAGCTTCTCTTGGTGGAGTGCCTCAACGAGCTCAAGGGCAAGTCCGACTCCGTAGCGGTTATCCCAGGCTTTTGCCATGATTTTTTTCGGGTTCGTCATGGGTGTGAATTCACAGATCGGCACGATTTGCATGCCTGGGTGAATCCCCCAAGATTCGGCTTCTGCACGGTTATCCGCACCAATATCCAGGTACATGTGATTCAGATCAACCGGTTTGCTCCGTTGGGACTCATCCAGCAAGTGAGTAGGCGTAGAACCTACAACGCCCGTAATACGGCGATCCGGAGTGATGATCTGTAGGCGCTGGGACAGAACAGCCTGACTCCACCATCCACCAAGCGGTCGGAATTTAACCATGCCCGTTTCCGTAATGCCTGTTGTCATGAAGCCCACTTCATCAAAGTGTCCGGCTACCATAACTTTCGGACCTGATTCTTCACCTCGCAGTACACCGAAAAGGCTTCCCAGACGATCCTGGACAAATTCCTCTGTATATTGGGAGAGCTGCTCCTTCATCCATCCGCGAAGCTCGCGCTCGAATCCGGAAGCGGAAGGGAATTCCGTTAACGTACGAAACATCTCCATTGTTTTTTCATTCATGTGTCGACAACTCCTCTGCTTGTATGTATGACAGTCTCGACAGAACGGCTGCGGACTGTTGTCCTCCATTAATAAAGGACATTATTAACCACTGGTCACATTACAGTATGAACCTTGCGCACCTAATTGTCCATGTCTGTGTCACGTATCGACTGGAGCGTTAGTACAATGAACATGAAGTTTTCTTTTGGATTAGGCTTTTCCCTCACCCCTTTCACAGCATGATTGAATATGCATGAGTTGAGATGCTCCTGCGTTCCCATAACCAGGATTTTTTATTCGTTCGCTTGACGACAGGAAGGAGTTGGGACACCAGATGAAGCCACCTCATGAAGGCAATGAAGATATCCTTTTTATCGTCCTTTTTATTTTGCTCGTCATCGTACTTCTTTATTTATAGGGAAATACTTCAGACCTGACTGTTGTGCAATTAGCTCAGCTTCTCTCTAATCCGGCGTATTGAATTTAAGCTGCTAAACCGTTCTCTCCCCAACTGGAAACAATTGATGCAATTCGCCGGATACATAACCTTCCCACGATTAACAAACAATGAACATAGGATTCCACACGAGATGCAGCGACAAGCTGTGCGACCTATTCGATTTCTAAGGAGGTTCTGAATCTTGCCAGCTCAAACCAAAGGATCCGGTAACGGAAAAAAATCATCATCCCTGTCCATCAGCGAACAGGATTACAAGAAAGTAGCCAAGAAGCATGAGCCGTCTCGTCCGATCCTTGCGAATTGCATTAAGGCTTTCTTTGTCGGGGGATTCATTTGCATCATTGGACAGGCTATCCAGGAAGCATTCAAGGCAGGTTTCGATATGACTTCCAAGGAAGCGGCCAGTCCTACGGTTGCGGTCATGATCCTGATCTCGGTTATCCTCACCTGCCTTGGGGTCTACGATAAAATCGCCCAGTGGGCCGGAGCAGGAACAGCGGTCCCGGTTACCGGCTTTGCCAACTCGATGTGCTCAGCAGCATTGGAGCACCGTGCGGAGGGACTTGTCCTTGGCGTAGGAGCCAACATGTTTAAGCTAGCCGGATCGGTTATCGTATTTGGCGTCGTGGCTGCCTTTATTATAGGTATCATTTACGCCTTCCTTGGATTAGGAGGTGGGCATCTATGAAGCTTGTCGGACGCCAAACCTGGGAGTTTGAGAATAGCCCTCGGATTATCGGCAGGGCTGCGGTTGTTGGGCCAGAGGAGGGAGCTGGACCACTGTCAGCCGATTTCGATTACGTCTATGACAATCTGGAGATTGGTGAGAAAACATGGGAAAAAGGGGAGCGCAAGCTGCTTGAGCAAGCTACACAGCTAGCACTCATCAATGCAAACATCACAAAGGAAGAGCTGCAGTTTTTCATTGGTGGCGATCTCCTCAACCAGATCATCAGCAGTTCCTTTTCGGCTCGGAAACTGGGAGCTCCTTACCTCGGTATATTTGGGGCTTGTTCGACTTCCATGGAGAGTCTTGCATTAGCATCCCTGATTGTCGATTCTGGTGGAGGTGATTATGTCCTCGCCGGTACGGTCAGCCATAACTGCACAGTGGAGAAGCAGTTCCGCTACCCGACCGAGTATGGATCCCAGAAACCTCCTTATGCACAGTACACCGTAACCGGATCTGGTTGCGGCGTAGTCTCCCGCTCAGGGGAAGGCCCAGTTGTCACGCGGGCAACGATTGGACGGGTCATGGATCTTGGCATCAAGGATCCGTTTAACATGGGGGCAGCCATGGCCCCAGCAGCAGCAGATACCATTGTGTCTCATTTCCGGGATACGGGGCTTGAACCCGGGTATTACGATCTTATCGTTACTGGTGATTTGGCTTCGGTTGGACATCCCATCACGAAAGAACTGTTGCAAAAGGAAGGCATCCCCATGGAACAAACGACGTTTAATGACTGTGGACTCATGATTTATGATCGGGAGAAGCAGCCATTTGTTGTAGCAGGCGGCAGCGGCTGCGGCTGCTCAGCGACTGTAACGTATGGACATATATTGAACCGGATGCAAAAAGGCGATCTCAAACGGGTACTGGTTGTGGCCACGGGTGCATTGCTGTCACCGATTTCCTACCAGCAGGGCGAGAGCATCCCATGTATTGCACACGCTGTAGCCATTGAGAAGGAGGGATAAACGATGCAATTTTTATGGGCATTTATTGTTGGAGGACTGATCTGCGTGGTGGGTCAGCTGCTCATGGATGGCGTCAAGCTGACGCCAGCTCACACGATGAGTACACTCGTTGTGGCAGGAGCGGTTGCGGATGCGCTCGGATGGTATGATCCCCTGATTAAATTTGCAGGAGCTGGAGCATCCATCCCCATTACGAGTTTTGGCAATTCACTCGTGCACGGGGCATTGACCGAGCTTGAAAAGGTGGGATGGATCGGAGTTATTACCGGGATATTCGACTTGACGGCTGCAGGGATATCAGCGGCGATTATCTTCTCCTTTCTCGCCGCGCTGGTGGTTCGGCCGAAAGGCTGACAAGGCGCAGTCAAATGGTTTTAGCCATATATGTATACACTAAGAGGCTCCGGATGTTTAACATCCGGGGCTTTTTGTCGCAATCATGCGAGAATGGCGGCCAATCTGACGGCTGGAAACAAATTGTGATTCTCTTCGAGTGTACTCGCGCCCGTTGTTCATGTACAATAAAAGGAAATCTGTATGCTTTTTTAGGAGGTTAGACCACATGCCTGTGCGCAAAGAGTCGATCCAAATCATTTCAGCAGTTCGTTCTAATCTAGAATCTTGCATAATGGGGAAATCCTTTGAAATTCAACTTTTGCTCACAGCTTTGCTTGCAGGCGGACACGTTCTGATCGAAGACGTACCCGGAACAGGCAAGACACAGTTGATCAAAGCATTATCGAAATCCATGCGCGGAGAATACCGCCGCATTCAATGTAATCCAGATATTTTACCAAGTGATATTACAGGTGTATCCGTATTCCACCCGCGTGATGAGCGCTTTTATTTCCGTCCGGGTCCGGTCATGACCAACATCCTTCTGGCGGATGAGATCAACAGGGCAACAACGAAGACCCAGTCAGCACTGCTGGAAGTCATGGAAGAGCGCAGTGTAACGGTAGATGGCGATACCTATGATCTGCCGCACCCGTTCATGCTCTGTGCTACACAGAATCCAATCGATTTTGAGGGAACGTATACACTGCCGGAAGCACAGCTCGACCGGTTTATGCTGAAAATAAGTTTGGGTTATCCCGACAAGGATATTGAGAAAACATTGCTGAAGCAGCATCAGTCAGGTCAGCCCGTGGACCGACTGGAGTCCGTAACTCACATGGACCAGATATCGGCGATTCAGCAGGAGATCAAGGAAGTCTTCATCGGTGATCCGGTCATGGACTATCTGCTTGATGTCGTTCGCAATACACGTTCGCATCCGTCCGTGCTGCTGGGGGCCAGCCCGCGTGCAGCCATTTCATTCATGATGGCGGTGAAGGCGTTTGCCTTCCTGCAGGAACGTGATTATGTGCTCCCGGATGACGTGAAAACGATGGCCCCGTACGTCCTTTCGCATCGGATTGTACTGCGTCCTGAAGCGAGACTGGACAGCATGAGCTCTGAAGCCGTACTCAATTCTGTACTTCAGCAGGTTCGTGTGCCCGTCTCCATGGGGCAATAATTCATGAAGCCGCTTTTGAGTAATGTCAGAAGAGGAATGCGCCACCCCCGTGTATGGAGTATCGCGGCGGTGTGGATTTGCTGCTTGGCCTATGTATTATTCCAGGGTGGGAAAACATCCATCATGCTGCTTTCGATGGTGACCCTCCTTTGTCTGTATCTTGCCATTGCCGGATTCAGTGGAGTAAGACGCGCACGCGGTGTACGAATGCTATCATCGGGGCAGGACCATGAAGAGCTGCTGCATGCCGGTGACCAGGTCCAGGTGAAGCTCAGGTTGACCATTCCCGGGTTTTTGCCGCTGCCTTACGTGGTTGTCCGTGAAATGCTGCATCGTCATAACGGGGAATCCTGGTCCTTCAGGGAGAGCCTGATTCCGAACATGCGGGGAAATGGAGAGCTGTCTTTCCAGACTCCGCCGCTGGAGCGCGGCAAATATGCGTTTTCCGAAACGGAATGTGCAAGCGAAGATATCTTTGGCCTGATTGAGCACCGCGGTACATTCAAGGCCAAAGGGGAGTTTAGGGTGCTGCCTCGTACCGTATTCATACCCTACTGGCAGCTGTACGATCGTAAATCACGACTATCTGGTCCACAAACCGCGCAGACGCGTTCCCGCAGGGAAACCACTCAAATTAACGGTGTTCGTGATTACGTGTATGGCGACAGGCTGTCCCGCATTCACTGGAATGCTACAGCCAAGACAGGAACATGGAAATCCAAGGAGTTTGAACATGAGTCGATACCCAAAACCATTTTGGTACTTGACGCTCTGGCGGGCAGTTACGAGCAGGGGGAAACATTTGAGCTGGCGGTTTCCACGGCTGCATCGCTATTGGAGTATGGTACGAGAGAACGGATGGGTATGGGGCTGATGACGCTATCTGACCAAACGACGCTGCTTCCTCCAAGCGAAAGCCTGATGGACCGGCAGAAGATGATGCATCATCTGGTGGATGTTCAGAATGATGGTCAGGACAAAAGACTGCTGCCAGGTATTGAGAAGCTTGCTCGTCAGCTGCCGCAGGGCGCTTATTTTGTAGTCATATCTCCCCAGAAGGATGAAAAAGTACTGGAACTGCTGCGGTGGGCTGATACGCGTGGGATGACTCCGTGCCATATTATCCTTGATACCAAGGAGTCACGCCAGAGTGCCGAATGGGCCGCCATGCTGCGAGGAAGAGGCACGAGATCCTTTGTTGTTTCCCATCTGCAGGAACTTCCAACGGTTATGGGGGGAGGTTCTGTATGAGTACGAATAGTAGAGAACAATCGATGGGGAAAAGATCCTGGTACCATGCAGCGTCGCTGCTCTGGATTTTCCTGATAGGGATGCAGTGGATTTCGTTTACACAGGAATCCTGGTACACCGAGACGACATCATTGGTATTATGGACGCTGGCTGCAGTCAGTGTACTGGAGATTATTTTACCTTTCAAAACAATATATCGTAACATCATCAAGGCCATTGTGCTTATTTATATTTTGCATAAAACGCTTATTGATTTCTCTGTCTACATTCCTTACGGTACACTGAGCGACCGCACGGAGCAATTTCTGCTGCATTTGACCCCGTACATCTGGTTCTCCCTATGCGCATGGGTCATGCTCGAAGCGGCTCTTCGTCTGGTGACGACAACACGCCGTATTCTTGTTTTTCTGGGTGTGAACATCGTTTCGATGGGTATCCTGGATTCCTTCACCCAGATTCCACTCTGGATTGAAGTGGCCTGGGTCATGTTTGCCGGGATGGGGTGGCTCGTCTGCCAGCACTTCCGCAACTTTCAATCGAACTACCCACAGGGCTGGAAACGATTGCTCCGTTATCCGTACAAAATACTCGCCAACATCGCAATTATTTTTTCTCTGATTATTGTAGCGAGTGTTAATATGCCTGAAGTACCGCCTACGCTGACAGATCCTTATACGGCATGGCGTAACTATACCGGAAGCTCTACTAGCCAGACCGGCAACGGGACGCTGGATATTCCAAGTTCCACAGAGTCCGGATACAGCCGTGAAGATAACCAGCTGGGCGGTGGGTTCAACTTTGACTACACACCAGTCATGTCGGTAACGACGAATGAACGGAGTTACTGGCGGGGTGAAACCCGGGAAGAGTACACCGGTACAGGGTGGGATGACCGCAGACGGGTGTCCTCGGAAGATGTAGAAATTGGACAAGCTCTTGAGAATGAGGATGCGGGCAACGTAAATACCAAGCAAGTGACGCAAAAGGTAACCATGTTGAACGATAGTGTATATCCAATCCTCTTTGGTGCTTATTCCATAACCGAAGTAAGTTCGGTCAATGGTGAGAACGAATCAGGCCGGATGCTGTGGAATGCGAATCAGGCAGAGCTGCACATTGTCACAGATCGGCAGCAGCCGCAATTCCCTAAAACGTATACGGTTGTATCCGAAGCACCAGTCATCGTGGAAGATGAGCTCCGTACCAAAACGTTTGATGATCTATATGGAAGCAATCCTGCAGATGACATGTATCTGCAGATGCCTTCCCGCTTCCCGGACAGGGTGACAGAGCTTGCTGCCGAAATAACAGCAGCGGCAAATACGCCGTATGAAAAAGTCGCATTACTGCAAAACTACTTACAACAAAACTTTAATTACACTAACAATCCCGATTTATCCCGAAAAGTAAGCAATGATTTTGTTGAAGGATTTTTGTTTGACATCCGTGAGGGGTACTGTGATTATTTCTCTACGGCACTCGTCATGATGGCACGTTCGGAAGGTATTCCTGCCCGCTGGGTAAAAGGATATGCCCCTGGGCAAATGTCTCTTAATTCCGACATGCAGGCACCACGCCAGCCTGGTTCTGAAATTGAGACGACGTATACCGTGACCAATGCAGATGCCCATTCCTGGGCTGAGGTGTACTTTGGCGAATACGGATGGATTCCAGTTGAAGCGACACCTGGCTTCGATATGCCTCTGTTGACGGAACAGCCTGATGTACAGCCAGTAGACGAGCCTGAAGAACAACCAGAAGAAGAACAGGTTGTTGAAGAAGAGCAAGCACCTGCACCTGAACAAGCAGCATCCGGCATTCCCGCTTTTGTGATCTGGGCAGCGGCGGCTGTACTTGCCCTATGGGTTGCTTATATGTTCTGGCGGAACCGCTTCTCACTCCGTTTCTGGCTTCTGCGTCTGCGCACCGGCGGACCACTTACCCCCGAGCAGAAAGTTGTTGCAGAGACGGAACGCTGGATTCGCTATGTGAAACGAAAAGGATTGACCCGAAGCGCAGACGAGACCCTGCGCGAGTCTGTCAACCGATGGAGTCAGGCCAAACCGGCTGCGGCAGCAACGCTGCAAGAACTGCTGGCGATGTTTGAACGCACGCGTTACAGCCCGGCTTCCGTTACTTCGGACGATTGGAAGGCAGTCTATGAGACAGCCTCGAAGCTGCGCAAGGAACTCAAAGCGGAACGGGCATAGAGTATGCCCGTCCCGTTTTTCCTTTTTCCCATACCATCAGGCACTGTATGCATTTTCAGGAAAGACGGATTTGTGATATAGTGTGTCGTATGAAACTGAGGTGACTTCTTTGTTTAAAATGTTAATGCCCAAGCTGCGAGTAGACACGGTTTTTGACATAAATCTGGAAGAGCTGTACGCTCAAGGCTACCGTGGAATTATAACTGATCTGGATAATACGCTTGTCGGTGCCAAAGCTCCTGATGCCACACCGGAACTGATTGAATGGTTTTCGCGTGTGAAAGAGGCGGGTTTCAAGCTGATGATCGTGTCCAATAACAATTTGAACCGTGTATCTTTGTTTGCGACTCCGCTGGATATCCAGTTTGTGCATAGTGCACGCAAACCATCGAATGCACCGTTTCGTAGAGCAATGAAAATGATGGAGCTTACTCCAGAAAAAACGATTGTTGTAGGCGATCAGATGCTTACGGATGTATATGGAGGCAACCGATTGGGACTTTATACGGTCTTGGTGCTGCCCATTTCCATCGGTGATGAAGGCTTCATGACCCGCTTCAATCGTCGCGTGGAACGGATTGCTCTAACCAGTTTGCGCAAGAAAGGCTTATGGCTCGAGGAGGAAAAGAAGAAATGACAGAAACGCATAACGGCAATCCTGCCGTAAGATGCAGTGGGTGCGGAGTGCATCTGCAAACGGAAAATCCGGACAAACCGGGATTTATTCCGGAGAAAGCGCTGGATCGTGAACCGGTCATATGTCAGCGGTGTTTCCGGATCAAAAACTATAATGAGTCATCATCCGTCACGGTGGATCAGGACGAATTCCTGGCTCTTCTCAGCAAAATCGGGGATAAGGATGCACTTGTCATCCATATCGTTGATCTGTTTGACTTTGACGGCAGCATCATTTCCGGTCTGCAGCGTTTTGTAGGGAACAATCCAGTTCTGTTGGCTGTTAACAAAACGGACCTGCTTCCCAAGGTAACCAACTGGAACAAGGTTCGTAACTGGGTACAGAAGCAGGCTAAGGAGCAAGGTTTGCGTACGGTGGATATCGTGCTCTGCAGTGCCAAGCAAAATCAGGGATTTGATCGCCTGCTGGAGCTTGTGGGTACGTATCGCGAGGATCGTGACGTTTACGTGGTTGGGGGTACCAATGTGGGTAAATCGACATTGATTAATCGTCTGATCCGCGACTACAGCGATTTGGAGCAGGAACTGACAACCTCCCGTTATCCTGGAACGACGCTGGATATGGTTAACATTCCATTGGATGATGGCAAATTTATTATTGATACGCCGGGAATCGTGTATCCATGGCGTTTCAGTGAGATCGTATCACGCAAGGATCTGGCAGCCATCATGCCGGACAAGCCGCTTAAACCGGCTGTGTATCAATTGAATGCCGGTCAGACGCTGTTCTTTGGTGCTATGGCTCGTTTTGATTTCATTGAAGGTGATCGTCAGTCTTTCACTTGTTATACAAGCAATGCAATCGATATTCACCGGACGAAGCTGGAGCGTGCAGATGATCTGTATCGTGACCATGCCGGAGAACTGCTGTCCCCGCCAAGCCGGGAGGATGCAGCGGACATGCCTGAATGGACACGGCATGAGTTCCGTATCAAACGCGGCAGCCAGTCCGATGTGTTCATATCCGGTCTGGGCTGGATCAAGGTCAATGGTGAGAATGGGGCGCTTGTCGCTGTACATGCACCAAAAGGTATTCGAGTGCTGGTTCGTCCATCTTTGATCTAGTTATACGGCACATTGATTCTCTATAGATCGGGGGCGGACGCATGTCAGAACAAAAGAATACCTATACTTCACTTCCTGTTTTGCTTGGAGTTTTTGGGGATCCGATTGGACATTCCAAGTCACCAGCCATGCATAATGCGGCTCTTGCGACAGCGGGTGTGAACGGATTGTATATGCCGCTTCATGTTCGTCCAGAGCAGCTGGAAGCAGCCGTTAAAGGCATTGTTGCCTTGGGGTACCGGGGTGTTAATGTAACAATACCTCACAAAGAAGAAGTGATGAAATACCTCGATGCCATTGATGAAAGTGCGCGGCTGATTGGTGCTGTGAACACGATCGTCAACGATAATGGTAAGCTGACTGGGTACAATACCGATGGTATTGGTTATGTTCGTTCGTTGAAGGAGGAGGCAGTGCCGGAGCTCGCAGGCAAGAAGATTGCTGTTCTTGGGGCAGGAGGCGCTGCAAGAGGCGCCATCTATGCTCTGGCACTGGAGAAGCCGGAACGGATTAGCATCCTGAATCGTACAGCAGAGAGAGCAGAGGCTCTTGCCTCCGATTTGAGAAGGCACGGATTGGGTAACATCACTGGCAGCGGCATGGAAGAAGCTGCAGCTGTGTTAGCCTCGGCTGATATCGTGATCAACACTACGTCGGCAGGCATGCATCCGCATATTGATGATGTTCCTGTGAATCCGGAGTTGATTCGGGAAGGTGCGGCCGTGAGTGATTTAATCTATAATCCGCTGGAGACACGCTTGCTTCGAGAAGCACGTTTGCGTGGGTGCGTTGTGCACGGCGGACTAGGTATGTTTGTATATCAGGGCGCAGTCGCATTTGAACACTGGCTCGGCATTCCTGCGCCAGTTGAGACCATGAGACGCGCTGTATTGGATAGTTTTAATAAGTGAAAAATATCATTGAACGGTCAGGCAACAGACAGACAATAAACGCTGTTACAGTGCCTGCCGGGCATAAGGAGTTATGGAGTAATTATGTTAAACGGTAAACAAAAGCGCTTTTTGCGCTCACAAGCACATCATCTGACCCCTGTATTTCAGATCGGCAAAGGGGGCACCAACGATCATTTGTTCCGTCATATCGAAGAAGCAATTGAGAAACGCGAACTGATGAAAGTGCAAGTGTTGAATAACTGTCTGGATGACAAAAACGAAATCGCTGAAGAAGTGGCGCGGGAAACCGGCAGCGAACTGGTGCAGATTATCGGAAGCACCATCATCCTGTACAAGGAATCACGCGACAACAAACAAATCGAACTTCCTTAGGACGGTGACACGGGTGAAGATTGGCATCATGGGCGGGACGTTTGATCCGATCCATATGGGACATCTGCTCGCTGCCGAAGCTGCTAGAGATTCACATGCCCTGGATGAGATCTGGTTTATGCCTTCCCATGTTCCGCCCCATAAACGCGGAGCTGGAGCTTCGGGACAGCAGCGCCTGGATATGACTGAGGCTGCGGTGCAAGGTGTAGAACAGTATGAAGTGCTGGGCATCGAAATGGAACTCGGCGGGGTGTCCTATACGATCGATACGATGAAGGAACTGTGGCGCCGTTATCCGGAGCATGAATTTTATTTCATTATCGGAGCGGACATGGTGAACTATCTTCCGAAGTGGGAACAGATTGATGAACTGGCAGCGAAATTAACCTTTATTGGTGTGGGTCGGCCAGGATTTCACCTGCATCTGGATGACCTGCCGGAGGAACTGCAGGACAGCGTGCTGCTGGCCGAGATGCCCCTGGTGGACATTTCATCCACGGCTGTTCGCAGGAGACTTGCTAAGGGGCATTCGGTACGGTTCATGATCCCTGATGCAGTTCATCAATATATTGTAAGGAGCGGTTTATATGGGACTAAGCCGTGAAGAATTAATTAAGGCTGTTTCCGGTCAGATGCCGGAGAAGCGTTGGAAGCATACGCTTGGTGTAATGGAAAAGGCCGTCCAGTTGGCAGAGAAATATGGGGCGGATCCTGTCAAAGCCGACCTCGCAGCCATACTGCATGACGTCGCCAAGTACTGGCCTGTATCCGAGATGGAAGCGGTCATCCGTGAAAACGGATTGAACGAAGAACTCTTACTGCATGACAAGCAGCTCTGGCACTCTGAAGTGGGTGCTTTTGTGGCACAGCGCGATTATGGTATTGATGACCCGGAAATCATTAACGCAATCCGCTGGCATACTTCCGGGCGTGTAGGTATGAGTCTGCTCGATAAGGTCGTATGTCTTGCTGACTATATTGAACCGGGAAGAGATTTCCCAGGCGTAGATCACATTCGTGAGCAGGCAGAGCGCAGCTTGGAAGAGGGACTGATTGCCGGTTTCGATTCCACGATCAGCTTGCTGATCTCGCAGCGCCGCGTCATTTATCCGCTAACGATGTTGTCGCGGAATGATCTGATTGCACACTTATAAAATATGGAGGTTGGTTCATGACAGTATCATCGAAAGAACTTATGAATATGGCGGTAACCGCCGCTGACGATAAAAAGGCATCGAACATTGTAGCACTCGATCTGAAAGGCATCTCTCTGGTTGCAGACTATTTCGTAATCTGTCACGGTAATTCCGATACACAGGTACAGTCCATTGCAACAGAAATTCGCAAACAGGCACATGCAGCTGGCGTTAACATTAAAGGAATCGAGGGCATGGATTCCGCACGTTGGGTGCTGATGGATATGGGCGACGTGGTTGTGCATATTTTCCATCGTGATGAGCGCGAATATTACAACATTGAACGGCTATGGTCTGACGCCAAAGTGGTGGAAACGGTATGAGTTTGATTGCAGGCACGGTCGTCTCCCTGCCGGTTGATCGTGAAGTATCGCCTTTTGGCTACTTTTTGACGACAGGATCGGAAGATGTACTGCTTCACTATACGGAACTCACACGGGATGTCAAAATCGGGGAGACGCTCGAGGTCTTTTTGTTCTTTGATACAGAGGACCGTTTGGCAGCAACCATGAAAAAACCATATCTCACTCTGGGCGAAATGGCACGACTGGTTGTGGCTGATATACACCCACGCCTTGGCTGTTTCCTGGAGATGGGACTTGGACGGCAGCTGCTGCTCCCTATCCGTGAATTGCCCGAATTGGAAGAACTACGTCCACACGTGGGCGATGAAGTTTTTGTTATTATGGAACATGACAAGCAGGGACGTCTTCGTGCCAAATTGGCCGGGGAACGTGAGCTTGCTCCCCTGTCATTCCACGCTCCAACATCATGGTTGAACGAATGGGTGGAAGCTACGGTGTACAAACCTTTGCAGATGGGTACTTTTGTGCTTGTAGAAGGCGGAGTACTTGGCTTCGGTGCTATCGGCATGATTCATTCATCTGAGCGCAACAGAATGCTGCGGCTGGGTGAAAAGGTGAAGTGTCGGGTAACGCTGGTTCGTGAAGACGGGCGTGTTAACCTGGCCATGTCCCCTCGCAAAGAGGTAGGCCGTAACGAAGATGCGGACAAACTTCTGGCGTTTATGAAAGAGCGCCCTACGGGCGGTATGCCTTATTCGGATGCCACTCCACCGGATATCATCAAGCAGCGCTTTGGAATCAGCAAGTCTGCTTTTAAGCGTGCTTTGGGCAAGCTGATGAAAGACGGACTGGTGACGCAGAAGGAAAACTGGACGTACTTGGCGGAATCAGCTCCCAAGGATTCAAGTGAAAACAAGTAATCGTTAACGACATATTGGAACGAAGGAAGGCAGGGCAAGGCTGGGTGAACTCCGGACGCCCCTGCTTTTTCTTTTGGAATCGGAAAATGAAATTGAAAGTGCGGTGCCTGACATGTCTTACCGTAAATTTGCTTATGTGTACGATGAATTAATGGAAGATATGCCTTATCCGGACTGGATAAGGTTTGCAAGAACAGCCTGGGAGCAGCACGGCATGCCGAAGAGTGTAGCCGAGCTTGGATGCGGGACGGGATCCATTACGATCCCACTGGTCAACTCGGGGTTTGAAGTGACGGGCATTGATCTGTCTGCGGATATGTTATCTGTGGCGCGAAGTAAAATGGAGGGAACCCCACAAGGTCATCGATTGTATCGTGAAGGCAGTGTCCGGTGGGTTCAGCAGGATATGCGGGATTGGAGAGTACCCGAACCGGTAGATTCAGTAATTTCATTCTGTGACTGCATTAATTATTTGCTGGAAAAGGAAGATGTCATTCGTACGTTCCAGCGTACCTACGAGATGCTCAAGCCGGAAGGGACATTCCTGTTTGATGTACACCATCCAGACACCTTGATCCGCTATGAAGAAGAGCAGCCTTTTGTCCTGGATGAACGCTCCGTATCCTATATCTGGACCTGCGACATGGATCGTGAACGGTGTGAGATTGAGCATCATCTCAGCATTTTCTCCCGGGTGGATGACGGCGGCAAGGACATGTACCAGCGGTTCGAAGAGGTTCACGTTCAGCGTGCATACGATCCGGACTGGATGAAGCTGGAACTGACCAAAGCTGGATTCAGGAATGTCCGTGTATATGCTGATTTCACATGGAAAGAAGCTGGAGAAGGCGCGCAGCGGCTATTTTACGTCGCGGTGAAATAGAATTGCAGATAGAGAACCGTCCTAGTAACAGTGAGGGCGGTTTTTTCCTGTTTTTATGATGAAATGCATTGTCATCAAGGGTGAAGAGAGCCATAATGGACGAAGGTGGAAAACGCTTACCGGGTCTCTATGAATAGAATTCGTATTGCTAAAAAAAGGTGGTGCAGAAGTGGAAAGTACATACAAAACAAGGCTGACATCAGAACAGCTGAATGCAATTGCCAAGCAACATTTTAATACAGGCATCCAGGAATACAGGGAAATGATTGACGGATGGGCCAACCATGCTTATTACATCTCGCTCGGCAACGGGCAAGAGGTAGTGCTCAAAATCGCTCCTTCCAAGGTTGGTAAACCGTTGCGCTGTGAGCAGGATCTCCTGATGGCAGAAGTTCAGGCACTGCGTCTCGTGGGAGAGCTTCGAGATGTACCGGTTCCCCGTGTATTGGCGTGTGATACAACATGCAGTCTTGCTCCGGCGGAGTACTTTATGATGGAATATATGCCTGGCAAGCCTTATAACAAGGTCAAAGATCAGTATAGTTCAGCAGAGCAGGCAGAGATTGAAGAGCAGCTTGGTGCATTTAATCGCCGGATCAACGAGATCAAAGGTGAAAAGTTTGGTTATTTTTCAGAAAAGAAACCAAAGTATAACACCTGGAAGGAAGCATTTCTGAGTCTGATGGATGATCTGCTCACCGACGGAAGAGAGGCTGGCGTAAAACTTCCTATGGATTATGATAAGCTTGCCCAATTGATTAGGGAGAAATCGGATGTGTTGAGTGATGTCAACGAGCCGGTACTCATTCACTGGGATCTGTGGGATGGCAATGTATTTGTGGAACAGGGGCGAATTACAGCCATTATTGATTTTGAGCGCTGCCTTTGGGCGGATCCCCTGATGGAGCACTACTTCAGTCATTTTAATTATACAAAAGGGTTTGTGAAGGGTTATGGTAGGGCCATCACAACCGATAGTGAACGAAAACGAAGAAGCTTGTATGATCTGTATTTTGATCTGATTTTGTGGATTGAATGCGAATATCGACAATATGATAACAAGGAACACATTCAGTGGGCAATTAATAACTTGGAAGAAGGAATCAAGCGATTTCGATTGTCCTAGGCCGAATGGGGAAGAACGGCATTATTTATAGTCAGTCAACAAACCAAGCAATATTGACTTTAGTCGTGCTTTTTTATATAATGGTCCCGATATTGTATACATATTTCGATGATAAGGAACAGTAGTGGGTCCTGTACATGACAGAGAGTCGGCGGTTGGTGCAAGCCGATTGACAGTATTTCACGAACTCGCCTTGGAGAAATGCGGTGATTACACCATCCTGTGCTTGAATGTCTGGCATTTCGTTCAGGAATGGAAATCCGCATCGGTTAACCGCCGTTACAGGTCCAAAGGGAGTGGATGACGAAGCACGTTCGTCCGCTAACTAGGGTGGTACCACGGGAATTCAACCTCTCGTCCCTAGCGCTGCAAACGCTATGGATGCTGAGGTTTTTTTGTTGCAATAAAAGTGAATGACCAAGAGGAGGAACAATAGATGAGTGAGAATCACCAGCCGAAGCACGGCTATCAGCCGCAGGTTATGGAGAAAAGTTGGCAGCAGTACTGGGATGAGAACAAAACGTTTAAAACAGGTGAGGACCCAGGTAAACCGAAGTTTTATGCACTCGACATGTTCCCCTATCCATCCGGTTCAGGTCTGCACGTAGGTCACCCGGAAGGGTATACGGCAACGGACATCGTTTCCCGTTTCAAACGTATGCGTGGTTATAATGTGCTGCATCCGATGGGCTGGGATGCTTTCGGTTTGCCTGCTGAGCAGCACGCTCTGGACACGGGCGAGCACCCGCGGGAAATAACATTCCGCAACATCGACAATTTCCGTCGTCAAATCAAGTCTCTTGGTTTCTCGTACGACTGGGATCGTGAGATCAGCACAACAGACCCTGAATACTATAAATGGACACAATGGATCTTCATCCAGCTGTACAAAAAAGGTCTGGCATATGTAGATGAAGTGCCGGTTAACTGGTGTGAAGCGCTGGGTACGGTACTGGCTAACGAAGAGGTTATCGACGGCAAAAGTGAGCGCGGTGGTCATCCGGTTGTGCGCAAACCGATGCGTCAATGGGTACTGAAAATCACGGAATATGCTGAGCGCTTGTTGGAAGATCTGGAAGAGCTGGATTGGTCCGAGAGCATCAAGGATATGCAGCGCAACTGGATTGGGAAATCCACAGGTGCAGAGGTAGTATTTGCCATTGAGGGCAGTGAAGAAGTTATTAAAGTGTTTACAACACGGGCGGATACCTTGTTCGGTGCAAGCTTTGCCGTTCTTGCTCCTGAGCATGAATTGGTCGATGCAATTACGACAGCGGAACAGCGTGAAGCCATTAAGGCTTATCAGGAGCAGGCTTCTCGCAAGAGTGATCTGGAACGTACGGATCTGGCCAAAGAAAAAACCGGCGTATTCACTGGTGCCTATGCGATCAATCCGGTTAATGGTGCAAAACTGCCTATCTGGATTGCGGATTATGTGCTCGCAGGATACGGTACAGGAGCGGTTATGGCGGTTCCAGGTCATGATGGTCGCGACTGGGAATTTGCGAAACAGTTCGGTCTGGACATCATTGAAGTTATCCAGGGTGGGGACGTAACACAAGAGGCATATGCCGGCGACGGACCACATGTGAACTCCGACTTCCTGAACGGACTGAATAACGAAGAAGCGATTGCGAAAATGATCGCATGGTTGGAAGAGAGTGGTAAAGGGCAAGGGAAAACAACGTATCGCCTGCGCGATTGGTTGTTCAGTCGCCAGCGTTACTGGGGTGAGCCGATTCCAATTCTGCACTTGGAAGATGGCACAATGAAAACTGTACCGGAAGATCAACTTCCTTTGCTGCTGCCGGATATCGACCAGATCAAACCTTCAGGTACGGGGGAATCGCCACTGGCGAACGTAACGGATTGGGTTAATACGGTGGACCCAGAAACGGGAATGAAAGCACGCCGCGAGACCAATACGATGCCACAATGGGCGGGAAGCTGCTGGTACTATCTGCGCTTTATCGATCCACACAACGACAAAGAGCTGATCTCCAAAGAGAAACAGCAGCAGTGGTTGCCGGTTGACCTGTACATTGGGGGAGCCGAGCATGCCGTGCTTCACCTGCTGTATGCTCGTTTCTGGCACAAAGTGTTGTATGATCTGGGCGTGGTGAATACCAAGGAGCCATTCCACAAATTGGTGAACCAGGGTATGATTCTGGGAACCAATAACGAGAAAATGAGTAAATCCCGTGGTAATGTCATTAATCCGGATGAAATTGTGAATGAATTCGGAGCCGATACATTGCGTCTCTATGAGATGTTTATGGGACCTCTGGAAGCTACAAAACCGTGGAACGCTAACGGGGTAGAGGGCATGTACCGCTTCCTGTCACGCGTATGGCGTCTCTTCATCAACGAGGACACTGGAGCAATCAACGATAAGATTACTGTGGATGGCGGAACGGAAGAATTCAAACGTACAGCTCACAAAACGATCAAAAAGGTTACGGATGATCTGGAACATCTGCGTTTCAACACAGCGATCAGCCAGTTGATGATCTTCATCAATGATGCTTACAAAGCCGATACATTGCCACGTGAAGCGATGGAAAACTTTGTACAGCTCTTGTCCCCGCTGGCACCGCACATGGCGGAAGAATTGTGGAGCCGTCTTGGACACGAAGGAGGAATCTCCTACGTAGCTTGGCCGGAGTATGATGAATCCATGACAGTAGATGCTGAAGTGGAGATTGTTGTACAGGTCAACGGCAAAATCGTGACTCGTACAACGATTGCCAAAGATCTCGATGCACAAGGCATGCAAGACTTTACAATGGAACTGGCGCCTGTCAAACAGGCTCTGGAAGGCAAGACCATTCGCAAGGTCATTGCCGTTCCAGGCAAACTTGTTAATATTGTTGCCGGTTAATTTCACCGGCTCTAAATACTTCATCCAGCTTCAACAAGTCTTCTTCGTACTTGTCGTGGGTTGTATGGATAAGGCTGTCAAATACACCGTCCAGGCTGTTTTTCATTAAAGCAAGTGCCTGGGCGGTAATGCCACCGGGAACGGCAACGCGAGCCTGGAGCTCTTGGGGTGTATATCCTCCTTCCGTCAGCAGCTTGCCTGTTCCGAGGAGCATTTCACCTGCAAGAGCGCAGGCGTCTGCGCGTTTGATCCCTGTTAGTTTGACGGCACTCTCGATCCATTGTTCCAGGAAGAAGGATATGAATGCAGGTCCGCAGCTGGAAAAGTCGGATGTGATCCGCGTGCAGGCTTCATCGACTTGGTAAGGTCTGCTGAAGTGACTGAGAAGTCCCTCCAGAACGGATCGGTCTTCAGGGGTCATGCGTTCGCCATGAATGCACAGGGATGCTCCGCTGCCGACCTGGTGTGTAACGCTGGGGATGATCTTGGAGACTTTGCAAGGAAGTGAAGATTCCAGATGGCGCAGCTGCACGGGACTCGTAATCGAGACGATGATGTGATTGGAATTTACAACAGGCAGAATGTCGTCAATAACATGCTTGAATTCGAGTGGTTTCACGCATAAAAATATGATGTTGCTTCGGATGACAGTTTCCCGATTGCTCTGTGATTCATGCAGTCCGGGATAACGGAGGGATAACTGACGCACTTTGGAAGGGGTCCGATTACTTGCGGCGATCTGCCGGGGCTCGAGTGCTCCGGATTGAATCAAGGCATAGATCAGCAGGCTTCCCATGCTGCCGGTTCCGATAAATCCAACCTTCATTGTTTCAGGCCTCCTTTCATGCTTTACGGTACTGGCGCAGTTCGTTCCTTCTAGTCTATGCACCAGGACTTGTATGACATGACATGAAATAAGAAAAGCTTTGATTTCACCAGCAACATTCAACGGTTCGGAAGCACCGCCCGTGTTCAGAATATTTATTTTGAAGACAGGGAGAGGTGTGGAAGCGTGAAATGGAAACAGGGAGTAGCCATTGCTGCTGCGGTGATAGGAAGTATATTAATATTATGGTCGGGCAAAAGTGAACAGCCGCCTTCTGGCTGGGAACCCATGCAGCTCGGCACCGAGACGCCGACGAAAGAGCAGGATCCCTCTGCTGTGCAGTCGGCTGTTTTGGGTCAAGGCGAAGCAAAGGTTACTGCGGATGATAACGCCAAGAAGGCTGCTGATGGCGCTGATTCGAAGGAGACTGAACAGGCAAAACCTGTCGTTGAAGAGGCCGGTTCAAATCGCACGTCAAACGAACCGGAGGTTGCTTCGTCAACGGCAGCGGCAGCGGCACCTGCTGCGGAAGCTGGACAAGAAAATATCCAAACTGCTCAGCCGGTACAGGATATCGATAATGGTAAAATTGATGTCAATACTGCACCTGCTTCCAAACTTACGGAGCTTCCGGGCATAGGGGAGAAAAAAGCCCAGGCTATCATCGACTATCGAAATGCCCATGGTCCATTTACCAAAGTGAGTGACCTGACAAAGGTCAAGGGAATTGGGATGAAAATGTTGGAGAAAATGGCCCCCTATGTTCAGATCCGATAATGGCTTTAATAAAATGATTACGAGCAGTAAACCAAAGTTTTCTTATGTTAAGTAAATATGCATTGCACAAAGTGTAACTTATTAACGAACGGGAGAGGAAACGAACATGAGTACAGCAGACGTACGCAAAGATTGGGATACTTATTTCATGGACATCGCTTATATGGTCTCAACCCGTTCCCGCTGTTCGCGGCGCCATGTGGGAGCTGTTCTGGTTCAAGGTAAAAAATTGCTTGGAACAGCGTATAACGGTGCACCCATGGGCGTTCCCGACTGTTCCGAAGCCGGATGCATGATTTCCGAAGAGTATGAGCTGGTGGTAACGGATGGTCAGGAGGAAATGATCAAAAAGCAGCGGTGTATACGGACGATACATGCGGAGCAAAATCTGCTTTTGTTCACTGATCGGAATGACCGTGAAGGGTCTTCCGTGTACGTGACGGATGAACCTTGCTGGACGTGCTCCAATATGCTGGCGAACAGCGGCATCACGGAGATTGTTTTTCACCGCCCGTATCCGAAGGATACAGGCAAAGTGACACGCATGATGGCTCAGAAGGGTATAACGTTTCGCAGGTTGGAGAATTATCAACCGCCGCGTGAAACCATGATGACGATTAGTGATTGAAGATGATCTAATGCGAATGAATATTCGAAAACACAGGCAGGATCTCTTTTGAAAAAAGGATATTGCTCAGTGCATTGATGGGGAAGAACCCCCGGTTAGCTGGTTCAGCTGCCGGGGGTTCTTTGCGTTCATTTATTTAAG
Source organism: Paenibacillus sp. FSL K6-2862 (assembly GCF_038005125.1). Taxonomy (NCBI): domain Bacteria; kingdom Bacillati; phylum Bacillota; class Bacilli; order Caryophanales; family Paenibacillaceae; genus Paenibacillus; species Paenibacillus sp. FSL K6-2862. The sequence goes on along the minus strand of NZ_JBBOSN010000001.1, from coordinate 4,876,102 downwards.
GCGGAGGGAGGAATAAGCTAGTGAAGGGTAGACCTTTGGTAGTGTTCACCGTCTGTTGGTTATGCGGCAGCGGGCTGGCATGTGCGTTGACAGGATGGACACTCTTTTGGGGGATGCTAGGTGCTATTGCCTGCTTGCCATTCCTGCTTGGGTGGATTGGGTTGCGCGGGTGGTCCGCGTTTTTATTAATTGCGTCGCTAATAGGTGGTGCTGTGCACTGGGAGTGGAACGAGGCTCGGAATGTTAGCATTTTGCCCGAGGTTACTCATTTGGCAGTTGAGGAGTTGGACGGGTACGCTGCAACGCTTCATGCAACATTGGATTCAGACGTTCGGATTGACGGCGACCGGGCAGACTTTCAGATTCTGCTTGCTTCCATTGAACCGCTAGGAGAGGGCCAATCCAGGACAGATTCAAAGATTCTTCAGCTGCCTGCCAAAAAAGAACGCCTGATGGTGCAGGTGCGATTGGCTGAAGAGGAAGAACAGCAGGCGGCGGCAGAATGGCGACGAGGGGATGCAATCACGTTGACGGGTTCCCTGGCGCTGCCTGGAGAAGCAAGGAATTTCGGCGGTTTTGATTATCGGAATTATCTAAAGACACAGTATATCCATTGGTTGTTCAAAGTGAAGGGAGCCAGTTCGGTAACAGTCACTTCTCCTGAAGGGGTAGGGCAGTTCAATATACTCCGCTGGAATGACCTGGTCAGAAACCAATTGGGTTCTGCTGTAGACAGACTGTTTCCCGAACCACATGCAGGATACATGAAAGGGCTTATTATCGGTATGGCAAGCGACATCGATCCGGATACGTATGGTCAGTTTTCACAACTGGGACTTACCCATATACTGGCTATCTCAGGTACGCATGTTGCGGTGTATGTGGCGTCGCTATTACTTCTGATGTCGTGGCTGAGGTTAACCCGCGAAACATCACTTACCATCGTCTTGTTGTTAATCCCTGCCTATGTTCTGTTATCTGGAGGTTCACCTTCCGTAATTCGTGCAGGGATTATGTCCATGATTGGTTTGTATATGGCGCGGCGAGGGCTGGCCAGGGACGGACTGCAGATGATCAGCGCAGCAGCCTTGATGATGATGTGGTGGAATCCCTATTTCTTGCTCAGCGTGAGCTTTCAGCTGTCTTTTCTCGTGACTGCAGGGCTGATGATCTATATGCCTCTTATAAACCGTTTATTTAACGGATGGCCCAAAGCCATTGCAGCGACAGCTTCAGTAACGGTAACGGCACAGCTTATTTCTTTTCCAGTTACTATTTTATATTTCAACCAGTTTTCGCTGCTTTCCTTCGCAGCCAATTTTCTGCTTGTATCTTTAATTAGCGCTGTTGTACTGCCGCTTGGGACGGTTGCACTTCTATTGTCATTCCTATGGATGCCTCTGGCCAAACCTCTTGCCTGGGTTGCAATTCTACTCAACAAACTGACATTTGTGAGCGTGGAATGGATGAACAGCCTGTCGGGTTTTGTACTCATCTGGGCTACACCTTCCCTGTTATGGATTGCGGCATATTATGCGGTTTTATATGTGCTTTTGTACCTTCTTCATCGGGGAAAAGGAGAGATGCAGCATGCCTTGAACGTTGAAGGAGACACGGTACCATTGATTCATGCTTCTCGGGAACGTCGTTTGGTTGAAGCAGTCCAGCCTGGTGTAATCGTTACACCGACGGAAAATCAAGGTAGGAGTGATGAGGTTAGGAGCGATAACTCTGGATCAATGACTACACTCAGTGCAAGCATTGCCTGGCCGGAATATACAAGTGCGTTTACGGCACGAGGTGCAGGCTACTATGGAAGTGAACGGATGAGTTTGCTTCATAAAGGGCTGTGTGGTTTGCTCATTCTGATTCTTGTTGCAGGGTTGGGCTGGGCTTACCGGACTCCACAGCCTCCCGGGACTGGGGTCGTTCAGTTTCTGGATATTGGTCAGGGCGATAGCACACTAATCACTACACCTGGAGGTAAACATATTTTGGTGGATGGCGGTGGTACAGTTCATTTTGGCAATCAGGAATCCTGGAAAATTCGGCGAGATCCCTACGAAGTGGGGGCTAAAGTGGTTGTACCTTTATTGAAAAAACGTGGTATTCACCGACTGGATGCGGTCATTCTGACGCATGCCGATCAGGATCACGCCGGGGGCTTGCAGGCCGTGCTTGAACAGATTCCGGTTGAGCGCTTCATGTTTAACGGCACAACAAGTGGCAAAGACAACTTCGAAAAGCTGCTGGATACAGCTGTAGAACGACATATCCCTTTATATGCCATTCAACAGGGAATGTCATATTCACCTGATGCAGAGACCACGCTTCATTTCATATCACCGGATCTGGATCATTCACTGAATGAAGGAGGTAGGCTCCCTGTGTCTGAACACCAGAATCATGATTCGGTGGTATTTCTGCTGGATATGGCGGGGGCTTCCCTGTTATTCACAGGAGATATGGATGCGGCAGCAGAACAAAATCTATTATATATGATACAAGACGGATCTCTTGCAGCTTCATTCAAACAAGAGATGGATTCGTTCTCTTTGTTTTCCTCCACCACCCGAGCAGTGGTTGATGTGTTGAAGGTGGCACATCACGGCAGCAAAACTTCGTCGACTGAGGCATGGCTGCAGTATTGGAGCGCCCAATCAGCAGTCATTTCCGCAGGAGCCAACAATACATACGGACATCCCAACCCGGGTGTGCTCGAACGCCTGGAAGCTGTGGGTTCGCAGATTTACCGAACAGATCAGATGGGCGAAATTCAGATGAGAATAAAGGACGGCAAGATTGACGTACGTCAAAAATTGATTGTGGATGAATGATGAATTTTTGCCCAGTGCAGGATAATGGTTATTTCTACCGAATAATGATTAGTCCCAGTTTTATTGGGCACCAGCGATACCGAGATACATAATAAAAAGGGGATAAGAAGCAATGGGATACGAAGCAATAGGCTACGAAGAAACAACACGAAAGAACGACGGAGTAAATCAGCATATCAGAGCCAAGTGGCTCAGAATAACATTGATGTTGTGTATTGGAGTTATCTTTTCCAGCTTGCTGCCCGGTCAGTCTCCTGTGGCAGCAGCATCCACAAAAAGCAGCTCGATCATTTCCGTGCTGGATCGTAACCACTATCTACTCGACAATGGTACAGTGTGGTCCAAGGGCTTGACCAGTGGAGTCTGGACGCAAAATCGAAACCTGGTTGGCATCTCTAAAGGTGATTCTCATTCCCTATATGGCTGGACTACCGATGGGCTAGTCTATCGTTGGGATATGGACAACCCGCAGAAGCCTGAGATAAATCAATACAATGGCGTAGAAAAGGTGTATGGAAATGGTTTGATACTTCTACGGGATGGAACACTCCACGACGATGGAAAGCAGATTAAAGGGTTGGAATCCATTATCGACGTCGGTCCTTATCCAGTGGATCGTAATTATTCATACGGGGCATTATCATCGTCGGGAGACGTTTATTATGCTGACTATCGTAACATTGTTCGCAAAGTAGGGAATGTAGCGGATGGAAAAGCCGTTGTCACGAATAGTGCATATGCAGCTGTTCTGAAGAGCGACGGATCCGTGGTTATTGTTAACATGATGTATGAAGAGGAGCAGGTACAGGTCGCAAGTGACGTTCAATTCGTAACCTGGCAAGGAAGTACACATAAGCTACTAACGGTGAAGAAAGATGGCACGGTATGGAGCTACGATCGTACGGCTAAATATAAGTCTGAACAATTGCCGGGGCTAATGAATGTCGATCAGCTTATATATTCGTATGAGCAGGATGAATTATATGCACGATTACAGGATGGCTCTTGGGTTGTCTATAATGAAGGGAAAATGGTACCACTCCAAGTACCTTCATTAACTAAAGTAACATTAACAGCATCGGCAAAAGAAACTGGTATTGGAGATGAAGTTGAACTTTCGGTTCAGCAGACATATAGCAACGGTTTTAAAACCAAACGTCAGCCGCTGCCTGCGGAAATAACGTTGGAACATCCTCAAGTTGCTAAAATACAGAGTGACGGCAAACTTAAGGTTACAGGGATTGGAACGACCAAAGTAACAGTCACAATAGAAGACCTGACTTCAAGCGTTCAGTTGGATGTTGGAGTACAGCAAAAACTGACGGGAGCTACGCTATTAAATGGTACCATATATTTGCCAGTTCAGTCGGTATTTAAGACGTTAGGTGCCAAAGTCGATGTGAAAGGCTCGTCTTTTGTGATTCAATTTGGAGATGACAAGATCACTCTGCAAAAGGGAAGTGCAACTGCACAATTTAACAATAAAGATCTCAAGTTAAAAGGGAAAGTGCAAACTATTGGAGGACAGACGGTATTTCCAGCAAGCCTCTTGAGTCAGACTGCAGGGATTAAAGTTCGATGGGATGGGGAGCTAAAACAGGCAGAGGTTCTGGTCGGTAAGTCATCCATTCTTATTGAATCGAAGGATACACCAGCTCTTATCAAGAAAAAAGAACTGGGAAGTCTTAGTCGATTGATCGGAAAATCGTATTGGATTAATAGTAATACCGAGTTGGGGCAACGTTTCAGCAAAGTAACAATAACGGATATCAAGGTGGATAAGTATGATTCCGGTGATAAGAGCTACTCTGTAGTATTTCGTAACGCAAAAGGTAAAACGGTTGTTGCTTATGCCGGAGGCACTGCCAGCCAGGTCACGGAAATGCTGTCGGATGCGGATCAATTCTTCCCTTATGACCCTTACCAAAAATACAAATGGTCGCAGTCCACATGGAAGAAGATTATTGCTGGTGAAGTTGCTCTCGGTATGACGACAACACAAGCGGGTTTAGCTTGGGGAGACCCCACGAGCATTACCCAAGAAATGGGTTCAAAGGGAAAAATAGAAGTGTGGGTCTATGCCGGGCCGAATTTATTGCGTGCCTTGAGTTTTATCAATGGAAAACTGATTAGTATTTATTAATGCAAAAAGCCCGTTTCGGCTAGACTCCTGGTTGGAGTATAGCCGAAACGGGCCATTTAATAATGAAAAGAGTTATTCAACGCCGTCCTTAAAATGTTTGTTCCAATGTTTGTCACCTTTGTGCAAAAGGTCTTCCACGGTTTTTTCCAGCGTGAGCAGAAGTTGCTCTCTGACATCAAGTACAGTTTCTCTGTACAGACGTTCTTCCGATCCGACGATTTTATCGCCGTATAACGCCTGTGCAGCGGTATATTTACGGTGTTCCTCAACCAAAGTATCAATGGATTGCATTGCATGTTCTACAAAATGAGAAATGCTTTGATATTCCTTCGGCATTTGTTCTTTTAATAATTGAATCTTCGCAAGAGCTGGCATGCTCATCACCTCGTATTATGAATGTAAATTTACAATACACTATTTTCATGAAAATTGCATTAAAAAGAGCTTAAATTTGGACAAATTTCGACTTTTTTTATTTTTGAAAACTTTCACGCGCTTATCTATAATGTATGCCATTGCAATTGAATTGAGTCGTGTAAGTATTGGAATGGCTGGTTGAAGCGGCGTGGTGACTCAGTATGCAATTTCTGTTATTCTAAGATAAGTTTCAGCGGCCCTTCATACATAAGCCGTTATTTTGTTGTGGTAATATTCACATCTCGTACCGTATTCTAGAATTATGCTGAGCTTAGTAAGCGATAACAAGTGTGAATGTTCCATGGTTTTACCTTTTCTGTCTAAAAAAATACTTAACTTTGCAACAATTTTATTGATGAATACGTCTGTAAGGTTGCAGGGAGAGGGGGATCCTTTGTGGTAGAGCCGGAACTCATCAGAGCCGCTCAATCGGGCGATCGCGACGCTCTAATTACCCTATTGCGGGACATAGAACAGCATGTATACCGAACCGCATATTACATCTTAAATAATGAACAGGATGCTTTGGACGCTGCTCAGGAAGCATTGATCCGAATCTATACGAAAATTAATTCCTATGAAGAAAAAGCCCAATTCAAAACATGGGTGCAGCGCATCGTAACGAATATCTGTATTGATAAATTCAGAAGAACCAAGCCCTCGGTCTCCATTGATGAGCATGAGATGGTATTTCAGGATAATCAGGATGTGGAGTTTGAAGTCATGTCCACGTATGTTGCCAAAGATATTCAGGATGCGATCAACAAGCTTCCAGAGCATCATCGAACGGTAATCGTACTCAGATATTTGCAGGATTTATCGTATAACGAAATTGCGGATTGTCTTGATCTTCCGCTGAATACAGTCAAATCATATTTATTCAGAGCCAGACAGCAATTGCAAAATCTACTTCAGGAGTATCAGAAAGGTGGTGTGACAGGATGAAATGCGAAGAGGTGGTGGAATGGATGCACCGGTATCTGGATCATGATCTGGGCGACGCGGAAACTGCGCAGATGCTACAGCACGTGGCCCAATGCCCGGAGTGCGCCGAGAATTTTAGTTTGCTTAGAGCTCTTTCCAGAGAATTGGAAGATTTGCCGCAGGTAACCCCGAAATTCAGTTTGGTTGATGCCATTATGCCTCAATTGGATGCAATTGATGAAGCGCGGAGGGAACAAAGCAGTACAATACAGGAAATGACTCCTGTCCCTGCTGCATTCGAGAATTTACAACGTTCAAGTGAGCGCAAACCGAAGCAGAAATGGCTAAACTCCATGGTCGGCCGGATGTCAATGGGTGCTGCAGCTGCGGCTGTGGTGCTGGGAGTGGCGATTTGGGGCTATGAACCTGAAAAGGTGGAGAATGCCGAATCCATGATGTTGAGTTCGGGCAGCACCCAGGAGACTGGTGCGGTTGATCAAAATCCGCTAAGTCGGGAGCTTGAGAACGACGAATCCTTCTCACCTCAAAATAACAGCGATCCATTAATGGATGATACGGAGAACAAGTCATCCATGACAGAAAAGACGGATCCAATGACTGCTCCGGAAGAAAACGGGCCAGAGCAGTCTCCAGAGCCCGAGGTGAAGGATAACCAAACGTCAAACCAGCCAGGTACAACGTCCGAAACGGATGACAGTACTGAAGCTCGAAATACCACTCCTGATGCTTCCAATAGTCAGAAGAGTCCGGATCAAGGACAGGATACGCAGCCCAAAGATCAGGATTCAAGTATAGCTGCGGTACCCCCTGCGGATGAGAATGAAAATGAATCAACCGAAACAAGTGACGGTAGAGATTCAGAATCATACAACACACAGGGAATCGCGCCTGAGGTAGAAATGAAGGAACCGACTGAAGATAATCAATCCTCCGGTACCGATTCAGGAACTGCTGCGCCGAATGGCAGCAAAGAATTTGTAGCTCCGAATCAGGGGATAACCTCTACCATGACGTCGAAGGAATGGAGTTCACCGGATGGATCTTATGTGGTCATGCTGATCGACAACCAATTAAGTGTGTATTCCAAATCAGCTACGGATTCAGACGTTCTTAATCTGGTGGAACAGCGCAATCTGGAAGGTACATTGAAGACAGCCGGCTGGTCCAGCGACAGTACCTCGTTTAACTACGAGACAGACAAGGATGGAACCACGATAAAGGATTCATTTACTGTACCTTCAGCCTCGTCTGCAACTTCCACCAAATAATTCGGAGAATGTGAGCCTGCTCTCTCGAATCAGCAGAACATTTCAAGCTTGGCAAGAATATACTGAACGTATCAATAACGTCCTATCTCAGTTGTAACAACTGACGTCGTATGACCGGGGCCCAGCCATTTCTAGAATCGCTGATGTCCTCGTTTATATAGATGTAGGACCAGGGGGCCTTCATTCGTTATTAAGGATGAAGGCCCCTTTGTTGTCTGTCCAGTTTTCTGGTAGGATAGTAGGGATAGGGGGCACCGTGATGGATGTGAAAAGTGCAACAAAGGCGATACGCAATGGGGAGACGGCGCCGATATATGTGCTGTACGGAACGGAGAAATACCAGATACAGCAATTTACGGATATGTTAAAAGAACAGGTCATCGAGGAAGAGCATCGGGATTTTGCGATTATTCCGTATGATCTGTCCGAAACACCTGTAGAGGTGGTTATTGAGGAAGCGGAGACGGTTCCCTTTTTGGTTCCGCGGAAATTAATTATTGTAAGGGATGCAAGCTTGTTTACGGCAGGTAAAGAGTCCAAAATTGATCACCAGGTGGATCGTCTGCTTACCTATATGGATAATCCGGCTGATTATAGTACCATTGTTTTCCTCGCACAGGGAGACAAACTGGATGAGCGTAAGAAGTTGGTGAAGGCAGTCAAGAAACAGGCAGTTGTTCTGGCTTTCGCTCCACTGAGCGGAGAAGAACTACTGAATTGGATCGTGAAGCTTGCAAAGCAGCGGGATGTGTCCTTTGAAGCGGGGGCTGCTGATACACTTGTGAGTTATGCAGGGACAGGTTTGCAGACTCTGTCTGCTGAAGTAGACAAGCTGTGTCTGTACGCGGGTAACGGAGGAACCATCCGCCGTGCCGACATTGAGTCATTGGTAGCGCGCAGTACGGAGCAGAACGTATTTGCCTTGGTGGAGGAACTAGCCAACTTGCGTCTGGAGAAAGCGCTGGGACTGTTCTATGAACTGCTGAAACAGCGTGAAGAGCCCATTAAAATTGCAGCCCTGATCGCTCGTCAGTTCCGAATCATGATACAAGTGAAAGAGCTTGGGCAGCAAAGTTATTCGCAGCAGCAAATTGCCAGCCAGCTTGGTTTGCATCCGTATGCCGTTAAAATTGCCGGAGAGCAGGCTCGCAAGTTTCAACCGGAACGGCTCAGAAACATTCTGAGTCATCTTAGCGAGCTGGATTACCAGATGAAGACAGGTGCAGTCGATAAGGTGCTTGGTTTGGAGTTATTCTTGCTTAGACTTGGAGCATAATGACTGCATCGTAAGATCGAATTGATTCGCAATAAAAGAAACCCGTTTCCGGTCGTCAAATAGATCACCGGATACGGGTTCTTTATTCGAATACTTATTAGACCAGATACTAAAAAATCCTGAAAGCACGGTGCTGTTCAGGATTTTTCCATTGGATCGTATAAGTAACGCTTCTTACGCTTGTGCGGAAAGAGCGTTCAGTTTTTTCGCCAAGCGAGACTTTTTGCGTGCTGCAGCATTTTTATGAACCAGACCTTTAGTTACAGCCTTGTCCAGCTTTTTGGAAGCAGCTTGAATCGCAGCTTTTGCAGTATCAACTTCGTTGCTTACCAGAGCAGCATCAGCAGCTTTAACAGCTGTACGGAGTGCGGATTTCTGGGAAGCGTTGAGTGCGCGGCGCTTGTCGCTCGTTTTTACGCGTTTAACAGCGGATTTGATGTTTGGCATTACATTCACCTCCTGTAAGGCATTCGCATGAATACAAACGTTTCACAACTTAAAATATTCTAGCACGCTAGCATGTAAAATGCAACAAATATTCCTATAGTGTTCTCGGCATTGCATAAAGAACCCCTTTTCCCCACACAATATGCTCAAATGCGGTAAGGGAGGCAGGAACAGATGACGCTTGATTTACAGAACTATACCGTTCGTACTGACTTGGCAATCGACTCGAAGGAGATGGCTCAGGGTTCAAAGAAACAAACGATTCCCGGCCTGCGGGAAGACGTAGAAGAAAAAGACGGCATTACCATCACACGGATTGATGTGCTGAACGATGCTGCCGCAAAGACCATCGGACGTGTCAAAGGGCATTACGTCACACTGGAAGTTCCGTCACTACGTAACGGGGACACCGAACTTCAGGAACGCGTGGCAGCGGAGTTCACACGGGAGATGGAGGATTTTCTGACCAAGGCTGGGGTTAACAAAACATCCAAAGTACTTATTGTGGGTCTCGGCAATTTGCATGTAACTCCTGATTCGCTTGGTCCATTGGTGGTCGAGAACTTGATGGTAACCCGTCAGTACTTTGAATTGGTACCGGATCAGGTGGCTCCAGGATATCGTGAAGTTAGTGCCATTGCCCCTGGTGTGCTTGGTACTACAGGAATTGAGTCGAGCGACATTGTGCAGGGGATTGTGGATCGGACCAAACCGGATGCCATAATTGCCATTGATGCACTGGCCTCTCGTTCACTTGAACGTGTCAACACCACCATTCAAGTGGCCGATATCGGGATTCATCCTGGTTCAGGTATCGGGAACAAACGGCGCGGACTTACCAAAGAGATTATGGGTGTGCCCTGTATTGCTATTGGTGTACCAACCGTGTGCTATGCTTCTACTATAGTAAATAATGTCATTGAAATGATGAGTGCGCACTTCCGTCAAGAGACGGATCAAACGAAGCAAATTATGGGCATGCTGGACGATATCGGTGAGCAGGATCGTTTAAGTTTGGTAAAAGAGGTGTTGGAGCCACTCGGACACGATTTGATTGTTACCCCAAAGGAAATTGATGAATTCATCGAGGGAATTGCCAACGTTATTGCGACAGGCCTGAATGCTGCCCTGCATGACGCGGTGAATCCGGAAAACGTTGCAGCGTATACTCATTAAACAGTAAACCACCACAGGCAGGAAGTCCGAATCTATCGGACTTTCTTTTTTTTGTCTTTCTTCTATTTTCTGTTCTATCAATTCTTGCAGGCTCATAGAGTTGAAGTATAAGAGTTGTCCAGCAGGGAAGGAGACAGAAGAATGAACAAAATATTGGCCTGGAATATTGGAAAGTGGAAAAAAAGATGTCTGCACGTGCTGGCCATGGGCCGTACGTTGTTGCTGCTTATGATTATATCCGCTCTGTTTTTTGTTGTACTCGGTCTGGGGGGCATGGCAGAGAAAAGGTTGAACAACTCGCCGGTTTCTTCCATGAAAGGTTTCGCGAGTGCTGTATCCAGCCGCTTTTTTGTGGATATGCTCGGCATGGAGATGCCCCACCTGACCCAGAAGGAGCAGACTTCCGCATTCTCCGGCGAAAACTTGACTACATTTGTATTTCAACTTCTTACGAATGTTAATCCACAGGACCCTAAAAGCTTGATTGCAAGAGAGATGCCAGGCATGGGCAGTAATCAACCGGTATTGCTCCGGCCAGGTTCAGGAAACGAGAAGGCCGAAGCACCTGAAGACTATCAACCAGGGCCAGGGCTGACGGATACGGCATCTGCTGGAGGAGGCAAAACAGGTGGCGAACTGCATATTCCACCAGGTCAGGATGACCCGGACAATTCCGAAACGGACGAGCCTGAAGGCGGAGAAGTAAAAGAGGATCCGCCGCCAAAGAACGGTGGTCCGGAAGGTGAAGCTACAACGGGTAAAAAAGCCGTGCTGATCTATCATTCCCATCCGCGTGAAGGATACAATCCACTGCTTGGCACCAAGAGTGATAACCCTTCCTCCGGAAAAGCAACAGGTAACGTTTTTCAGGTAGGGACGTACCTTTCTGACAGTTTGCAAAAGCTTGGCGTTGGAGTGGAGCATGCAAAGGACGATTACCCGACAAAAGTGAAGGATTACAACTGGAACTATTCCTATAAATATTCACGTCAGACGGTAAAGGCAGCCCTTGCTGAAAATGATGATTTAACCTATCTCATTGATATTCACCGGGATTCCCAGCGTCACAACAAAACAACGACAACCATTGATGGTAAGGGATATGCCAAAGTATATTTCATCATCGGGCATGAGAATCCGAACTGGCAACAAAATGAAGCTTTCGCTGCAAAAATACACAAGAAACTCGAAGCAAAGTATCCTGGTGTCTCCAGAGGCGTCTGGGGCAAGGATGGCGGCGGAGCAAATAATGGCGAGTATAATCAAACCCTCTCACCCAACAGCATTCTGATTGAAATCGGAGGGATCGACAATACAGGCGCTGAACTCAAGCGAACTTCACAAGTCCTTGCAGACATGATTGCCGAAGTATATTGGGAAGATCAGAACGTGGATAAAGCCAGTACGGGGACCAAGTCACAGGGTAGTTAATGTAGTTGATTATTTCAAAATATAACCTGATTGGAGGGGAGCATGTGTCCAAATTCGGCAAAAAAATGCTTACGGTCATTGTACTCATGTTATTAGGAGTTCTGCTGGGGATGCAGCTGGCAGGAAGTAACTTTCAGGTGGGTAACATTCCAGAGGTGCCAGCCGTAGTCAAAACAGAGCCAGAACCCGCTGTCGAATCGGAGCCTGCTGTTCCCGTACAACAGGAAGAAAAAAAGACGCCGATTGTTCCTGTACAAACGCCGAGTCAAGTGCTTGGGGCGGAACAGAACAAAGCACCCGTGGATGTGCTTGCGGACAAAACGGCGGGACTGCTTCAGAATTTGTCTCATAATGGAATTAAGTGGGTAGTTTCGCTGTTTAGCGGGGTTGCTGAATAAAAAGTCATCAAGTAAAGGTAAAATAAACCCTTGGAGATTACAATTAGGACGATTATTATAAAGTTGAGAGAACGCGGGATTGATGCACCCTGCATCAACTGTTATAATGAAGTGATTGACACTAGGCTGTTTCTGGGGGTAAGGAATGACTGACATTCGGGCAAGACAACGTAAAATTCGTAACTTTTCAATTATTGCACATATAGATCACGGTAAATCAACACTTGCGGACCGGATCTTGGAGTACACAGGTGCGCTCACCACAAGGGAAATGCAGGAGCAGGTACTGGACCAAATGGAGCTTGAACGCGAACGTGGTATTACGATCAAGCTGCAGGCCGTTGCCCTGTCTTATAAAGCGGATGATGGTGAAGAATATCTATTGAATCTAATTGATACGCCTGGACACGTAGACTTCACATATGAAGTATCTCGCAGTCTTGCTGCATGTGAGGGTGCGTTGCTGGTTGTGGATGCGGCTCAAGGAATCGAAGCCCAAACCCTGGCTAATGTGTACCTGGCATTGGATAATGACCTTGAAATCTTACCGGTCATCAACAAAATTGACCTTCCAAGTGCTGATCCGGATCGGGTGAAGCAGGAAGTGGAAGATGTCATTGGTTTGGACACCAGCAATGCAGTTCTGGCTTCCGCCAAAGCCGGCATCGGGATCAAAGAAATCCTGGAGCAGGTGGTACAGAGCGTGCCTGCACCGCAGGGTGATCCTGACCAACCGCTGAAAGCGCTGATTTTCGACTCGCACTATGACCCGTACAAAGGCGTAATTGTATATATCCGTGTCATTGACGGCAAAATCAAGTCGGGTTCCAAAATCAAAATGATGGCAACAGGAAAATCATTTGAAGTTATCGAAGTGGGTGCGTTTAAACCGCGTATGACCATTGTGGACGAGCTGAACGTGGGTGATGTTGGTTTTGTTGTTGCAGGTATCCGGCATGTAGGAGATACCCAAGTCGGGGATACGATAACAGATGCCAAAAATCCAACACTAGAACCTTTGCCGGGTTACCGCAAAATTAATCCAATGGTTTACTGCGGTCTCTACCCGATTGAGACATCTGATTATGTGGATCTGCGTGAAGCGCTTGAGAAATTGCAGTTAAACGATGCATCTCTCAGCTTCGAACCGGAAACCTCAAGTGCACTCGGCTTTGGATTCCGTTGCGGATTCCTGGGACTGCTTCATATGGATGTTATTCAGGAACGGATTGAGCGCGAGTTCAACATACCGCTCATCACCACAGCACCAAGCGTAATCTATCACGTGACATTGACGAATGGTGAAGTCATGCAGATTGATAACCCATCCAATTATCCTGAGGTGGGGAGAATTGATTACGTGGAGGAACCATACGTGAAAGCCTCCATTATCGTACCGAATGATTATGTAGGTACCATTATGGAACTTTGTCAAAACAAACGCGGCGAATATGTGAATATGGAATATCTCGATACAACTCGGGTTACCATTACGTATGAGATCCCATTGTCCGAGATTGTGTATGATTTCTTCGATCAATTGAAATCAAGTACAAAAGGGTACGCGTCCTTCGACTATGAACTGTCCGGTTATCGTCAGTCCAATCTGGCGAAAATGGATATTTTGCTTAATGGTGAGCAGGTCGATGCTCTGTCCTTTATCGTTCACCGTGATCGTGCATACAACCGCGGCCGCATTATCTGTGAGAAGCTGCGTGAGCTGATTCCACGGCAAATGTTCGAGGTGCCGATTCAGGCATCCGTAGGTACAAAAGTCGTTGCACGTGAAACCGTAAAAGCCATGCGTAAAAACGTACTCGCCAAGTGTTACGGCGGTGACATCTCGCGGAAACGGAAACTGCTGGAGAAGCAGAAGGAAGGTAAGAAGCGGATGAAGCAGGTCGGTAACGTTGAGGTGCCGCAGGAAGCGTTCATGGCGGTGCTGAAAATTGATGACTAAACAATTTAATTTGAGGTACATCACAGAGTGTGTGTATGAAAATTGAATTGCAGAATACTAAATAAACCAAGCTGAAAGGGAAGCCGGATGGCTTTCCTTTTTTCAAATAGAGGGGGACTTGCCATGACATTGGCAGCACACAGCCGGAAAACAGGTGCACCCCAAGCGGTGTACCTTCACATTCCCTTTTGTACAAATAAATGCTTCTATTGTGATTTTAACTCTTATGTGCTGAAGGATCAGCCTGTAATGCAGTACCTTGAGGCATTGGAGCGGGAGATGGAACATACCGTCAAAGCCAATCCGCCAGGAGAGATCAAAACCATTTTTGTTGGCGGTGGCACACCAACGGCTCTCAAGCCGGACGAAATGGCAGTGTTCCTGCGGTCGGTTAAAACGTATTTCCCGAATTGGGCGGACGATATTGAATTTTCAATGGAAGCCAACCCGGGGACGACAGATGCCGAGAAGCTTGCTGTGATGAAAGAAGGCGGAGTGAACCGCGTCAGCTTCGGCGTACAGGCTTTTCAAAATGACCTGCTGACAGGCATTGGACGGATTCATAATACGGACGATGTATACCGCAGTCTGGAGAATGCCCGCAAGGCAGGATTGACTAATCTGTCCATCGACCTGATGTTTGGCTTGCCAAATCAAACCGTGGAAATGCTGAATGAGAGTATTGATAAGGCGCTTGAGCTGGGTTTGCCTCACTATTCCATATACAGTTTGAAAGTGGAAGAGAATACGCTGTTCCATACGTTGTATCAAAAAAATCAACTGCCGCTCCCTCATGAGGATGATGAGCTGCAGATGTATCTTCTATTAATGAAGCGAATGAAAGAAGCGGGATATGGCCAATACGAGATCAGTAACTTTGCCAAACCTGGATTCGAGAGTCGGCACAACATTACGTACTGGCGTAATGAGGACTATTATGGTCTTGGAGCCGGTGCGCATGGATACGTGGGCCGTGAGCGTCATATGAATATTAAAGGTATAAATCCCTATGTCGAAGCTTCCCGTGCAGGACTGCCTCGCCTGGACCATTTTGAGATCAGCCGTGCGGAAGCCATGGAAGATTATCTGATGGTTGGACTTCGCATGCTGGAGGGCGCATCTGCTTCGCGGTTCAGTGAACAGTTTGGAGAATCCATGGAAGACGTGTTTGCTAAGCCGCTTGGCAAAATGCTGAATGCCGGACTGCTTGAACGTACGTCAGACGGCTTCCGGCTCAGTGAACAGGGGATTCTGTTCGGAAATGACGTTTTTGCCGAGTTTATCGGGTCGATATCGCTGAATTCGTAGCTTGAAATTCCATACACTCTGTTGTATATTTATTCATATTGATTTTACAGAGCGTGTTATGGATTACAACTACGAAGTCAGCTTTCCTCTGGAAAGCTTGTATAGGAGGAGAGCGGGATGTCGGCGATATGCAGAAAAGCCGTGCCGGAAGATGTTGAACCATTGTTTGAAATGATTAAGGGATATGCTGAACGTGGGATCATGCTTCCGCGATCAAGGGAAGTACTGCATCGGCAGCTGGAACACTTTGTTGTAGCCGAAGTGAACGGTGAGGTGGTGGGCTGCGGCTCGCTGTGCCGTCTCGGTAATGATCTGGTGGAAGTCAGATCGCTTGGCATCTCCGAAGGACACAAAGGTATGGGGATTGGTTCCTTGCTGCTGGACCGTTTGGTGGAGGAAGCTGAAAAGCAGCACATTCCCAAGGTCATGGCGCTGACATACGAAGTTTCCTTTTTCCTCAAAAATGGCTTTGCCGTGGTGAACAAGGAGATATTCCCGGAAAAAGTGTGGACAGACTGTGTTCATTGCAGCAAGCAGGACTGCTGTGATGAAATCGCGGTGCTGAAGGAATTGAATGTATCTGCATAAAATAATGAAGGACCACATGCTTCGGAAGAATGTAAATTTCGTCTGAGCAGGGTCCTTTTCTTTTATCGTAATAAGTGACTGACACTGTTATGACTGGCCAGGAATAGTCTATACTATAAATAGATGGTTGCACTCATCAAACTGACTTGACAATCTTCACGTCAGTTTGGTATTTTTGTATTACCGCTTAGCACTCATCTAACCGGAGTGCTAACGACATGGGACAGTGCAGTCAGAAGGAGGGAATACTCACCATGTTAACAGAGCGTCAACGTATGATTCTGAACGCTATAGTGGATGACTATATCCGTTCAGCTGAGCCCGTAGGGTCCCGCAGCATTTCCAAAAGGGGAGATGTTGGATACAGTCCGGCTACGATCCGTAATGAAATGGCGGATCTCGAAGATATGGGTTTTCTGGAACAGCCGCATACCTCGGCAGGTCGTATCCCTTCGCATAAAGGCTATCGATATTATGTCGATCATTTGGTTCCATGGAATCAGGTGGAGCCGCAAGAGCTGGATGATTTAAAATCATTCTTTGCCGAAAAGTTGAACGTCATGGAGCAAGTGATTCAGCATGCATCAGTAATCTTGTCGCACATGACGAATTATACTTCAATCCTCCTTGGGCCTGAAGTGTTTCACACGTCGCTGCGCCATTTTCAACTGCTTCCGCTAAATGAAAATACGGCCGTGGCTATTATTGTGACCAACACAGGTCAAGTGGAGAACAAGACTGTTCAAATTCCTCCGGAGATCTCGGTAGCCGAGATGGAGAAAGTGGTCAACTTGCTTAACGCCAAACTGGTTGGAGTGCCAATCTACAAGCTGAAATCCCGCCTCTATACCGAGTTGGGGCAAGAGATGGAACGGCATATTTCACGCTACGAGGAAGTTATGCAGGTGCTGAACAGTGCTTTTGACAACGAACATGATAACCGTCTTTTCCTCAGTGGTGCAACGAATATGTTAACCCAACCGGAATTCAAAGATGTCGAAAAGGTAAAAGATATTCTTGACCTGCTGGATGAGACACCAACACTCATGAAATTAATGATGCCTGTACCGGGTGGATCAGGTATTCAGGTGCGTATCGGCACCGAGAATGATCATGAAGCCTTCGCCAACTGCAGTTTGATTACAGCATCCTATTCATTGGATGGAGAAGCTTTGGGATCAATCGGGATACTGGGACCCACACGGATGGATTATGCACGTGTCATTCATATTTTAAATACATTATCTCGTGATTTAACGGCTATGCTAACGCATCGCTTCAAATAGGAACTATGCCGCAAGCCATAAGGATACGGGATTAAACGAATTCATTAGTATAAGGAGGTGAACATCTTGAAAGAGGAGCAATCATTCGCAGCAGAAGAACAGGAACAGCAGGAAACGACAGCGGCCGAGAGCCAGGAACCTGTTAACGAAGCAGGGGCTGCAGAAGCGCAAGCTGAGGAGATGGCAGATCAGGGGCAAGATGAGCTCGCACGTTTGAAGACAGAGGTTGAGGAAACACAGCAGCGCTTTGTCCGTGCTCAAGCTGATTTTGATAACTTCCGTCGCCGTACACAAAAGGAAAAAGAGGAACTGGCGAAGTATGCTTCAATGAAGTTGGTCACCGAACTGGTGCCGGTTATTGATAACTTCGAACGTGCCATGGCTACTGTGCCGGAAGGTACGGAGTCCGAATCCTTCTCCAAAGGCATTCAAATGATCTTCCGCCAGCTGGAAACGGTGCTGAACAATGAAGGTCTGACTGCAATGGACACGGTTGGACAGCCATTTAATCCTGAATTCCACCAAGCAATTATGCAAGTGGAGTCCGACGAGTATGAAGAAGGTACCGTTGTGGAGGAAGTCCAAAAAGGCTATATGCTGAAGGATAAAGTACTTCGTCCTGCCATGGTTAAAGTCAGCTCATAATGTTGGTTGCAGAATTATGGGCTTCGCTCCATGGGTATGTAAGCTGTGACGAGGTTTAATATAAAGGTTTACACACATAGAGCACGATAAGGAAGAACTGCAAATAAGGATCAACCTGATCCATTTTAAATAGTTGAGGGAGGAAATTTTCCGATGAGCAAAGTAATCGGTATTGACTTAGGAACAACCAACTCTTGCGTAGCGGTAATGGAGGGCGGCGAGGCTGTCGTTATCCCTAACCCGGAAGGCGCACGTACAACCCCATCCGTAGTGGGTTTCAAAAAAGATGGAGAGCGCGTTGTTGGTGAAACAGCTAAACGCCAAGCGATCACGAATCCGGATCGTACGATCATCTCGATCAAACGTCACATGGGTACTTCCCACAAAGAAACAATCGATAGCAAAGATTATTCTCCACAAGAGATCTCTGCCATCATCCTGCAAAAATTGAAATCCGATGCTGAAGCTTACCTTGGCCAAACGGTAACGCAAGCGGTTATCACAGTGCCGGCTTACTTCAATGACAGCCAACGTCAAGCAACCAAAGATGCAGGTAAAATCGCAGGGTTGGAAGTTCTGCGTATCGTCAACGAGCCAACTGCAGCAGCTTTGGCATACGGTATGGAGAAATCCGAAGACCAAACGATTCTCGTATATGACTTGGGTGGCGGTACATTCGACGTATCCATCCTTGAACTGGGTGACGGCTTCTTCGAAGTTAAAGCGACTAGTGGTGACAACCAACTGGGTGGCGATGACTTTGACCAAGTCATCATCGATTATCTCGTAAGTGAATTCAAAAAAGATCAAGGCATTGACCTTAGCAAAGATAAAGCAGCGGTGCAACGTTTGAAAGATGCAGCGGAAAAAGCGAAAAAAGAACTTTCCGGCGTATTGACTACAACGATTTCCCTGCCGTTCATCACTGTAGCTGACGGCGTTCCTCAGCACTTGGAGTTGAACCTGAGCCGTGCGAAATTTGAAGAAATCTCTGCTGGTCTGGTTGAGCGTACACTTGAACCAACTCGCCGTGCATTGAGCGATGCTGGCATGACTGCTAATGATATCGACAAAATCGTTCTGGTTGGTGGTTCCACACGTATTCCTGCAGTACAGGAAGCGATCAAGAAATTGACTGGTAAAGAGCCTCACAAAGGCGTTAACCCGGATGAAGTTGTAGCTTTGGGTGCAGCTGTACAAGCGGGCGTACTGACAGGTGACGTAAAAGACGTCGTATTGCTCGACGTAACTCCACTGTCCCTGGGTATCGAAACTGCAGGTGGCGTATTTACCAAAATGATCGAGCGCAACACAACGATCCCTACATCCAAGTCCCAAGTGTTCTCCACATATGCAGACAACCAACCAAGCGTTGAGATCCATGTCCTGCAAGGGGAACGCGAAATGGCAGCTGGCAACAAAACGCTCGGACGCTTCATGCTGGGAGATATTCCACCGGCTCCACGTGGTGTTCCGCAAATCGAAGTTAGCTTCGATATTGATGCCAACGGTATCGTTAACGTATCTGCAACAGACAAAGGTACGAACAAAACACAAAAAATCACGATCACTTCTTCCAGCGGTCTGAGCGATGCTGAAGTTGAACAAATGATGAAAGATGCTGAGCTGCACGCTGAAGAAGATAAAAAACGCAAAGAGCTCGTTGAAGCGAAAAACAGCGCGGATCAACTGATCTACTCTGTGGACAAAACGATCAAAGATCTTGGCGAAAAAGCCGATGCTGGTGAAGTTGAGAAAGCCAATGCTGCAAAAGAAAAACTGCAAGGCGTCCTGGCTTCCGACAACCTGGAAGATATCAAAGCTGCTACAGAAGAACTGACAGAGATCGTTCAACAACTGTCCGTTAAACTGTATGAGCAAGCACAGGCACAAGAGCAAGCAGCTCAAGGTGCTGAAGAGCAACAAGGTTCCGCTAAACGTGACAACGTCGTAGACGCTGATTATGAAGTCGTGGATGAAGATAAAAAATAAAACTAATTCACGGTTTTTCGTGGATTAATCATCGGTGACGTTCGGATCGAGGGGAAAGTCATAGCCGGGTCTTCCGTGCTTTGACTTTCCTTTTGTCACGATGTGCGATAAGGTGAATGTTATGGGGGTGGAAGAGTGGCTGAAAAACGAGATTATTATGAGGTACTCGGCGTTGGCAAAAATGCAAGCGACGAGGAAATCAAAAAGGCCTACCGTAAGCTTGCCCGTCAGTATCACCCTGACGTAAACAAGGCGGCAGATGCGGAAGCCAAGTTTAAGGAAGTAAAAGAAGCTTATGATGTAGTCAGCGACAGCCAGAAGCGGGCTCAGTATGATCAGTATGGTCATATCGATCCGAATCAGGGTGGATTCGGCGGTGGCGGTGATTTCGGCGGCGGCGGATTTGGCGACATCTTCGATATGTTCTTTGGCGGTGGCGGCGGACGACGTGATCCGAATGCTCCGCAGCGGGGAAATGATCTGCAGTACACCATGACCATCGAATTCAAGGAAGCGGTGTTCGGCAAGGAAACCGACATTACCATTCCGCGTACCGAAAGCTGTGATACATGTCATGGTTCAGGTGCCAAACCGGGTACGAAGCCGAAGACTTGTTCGGTCTGCCAAGGTAGCGGTCAACAGGAAGTCGTGCAAAATACACCATTTGGCCGCATGGTCAATCGTCGTGCTTGTTCGAACTGTAATGGTTCTGGTCAAATCATTGAAGAAAAATGTACAACATGCAGCGGCAGTGGTAAAGTCCGCAAGCAGCGCAAAATTCACGTTCGCATCCCAGCGGGTGTGGATGACGGTGCTCAACTGCGTATGACTGGTGAAGGTGAAGGTGGTCTGCGAGGTGGACCAGCAGGAGACCTGTATATCGTCATTCGTGTGAAATCACATGATTTCTTTGAGCGTGAAGGCGATGATATCTACTGTGAAATTCCGCTTACATTTGCTCAGGCAGCATTGGGTGACGAGATTGAGATTCCAACGTTGACTGAAAAAGTGAAGTTGAAAATTCCAGCGGGTACACAAACCGGAACGTATTTCCGTCTTAAAGGCAAAGGGGTTCCACGCCTGCGCGGCATGGGCCAAGGGGATCAACATGTAAAAGTGGTTGTTGTTACACCAAGCAAGCTGAATGATGAGCAGAAAGATCTGCTTCGTCAAATCGCTGCACTGGATGGAGAGCAAACCCATGAACATGAACAATCCTTCTTTGACCGGGTGAAACGGGCTTTCCGCGGAGACTGAGCATCAACATATAACTTATCTAAGGACACTACAGCGATTTATGCCGTGGTGTCCTTTTTTTCATATACATAAGATTCAAGCTTGAGTGCTGCTCCTTCGTTACATGACAGTAGCTACTCATATAGGTGCCCCCACATGGGATATTTCTGCATAATATGATCAATACTGCGGAAAGATAGCAAGGCGAGAACGATCATGCATAACTGTATGCGCAATCTTGGAAAGTAGGTGAACCGAATGACCGAAAAAAACATTTTGGCCTATTTTCATAGTCCGGAGCAAGCCGAGGGGGCAGCCAAAAAGTTGGAAGCCTTGCGTGTGGAAGACCTGTCCATTAATCGTTTTAGTCGTTACGCAGGTATTGGACCCAGTGGCGCTTCCTATACTCCAGGCGTTTCCGGCAGCTTCTCATCATGGGTACCTGGCGCGCTTGGTACGAATGCAACAGCGGGAATCATGGCCGCAGCAGATCCCTCTGCAAGTGGCATGAGTGATGGTGGACAAGAAGGTCCTACCGGCAGAGATGTATTGTTAACCGTTGTGGTAGACGAAGCCGTTCATCACCGTGCGTTATCCATTATTGAACAAGCTGGTGGAATGATCTAGAAATAAGCGGACTAACTTACTTATTTTGAGGGAGGATTATAATGATGGCTGAGCACGAACGCCCAGGCAAGATTTTGACCAAAACGGAAAAG
The DNA here is from genome assembly GCF_038005125.1 of Paenibacillus sp. FSL K6-2862. Classification (NCBI taxonomy): domain Bacteria; kingdom Bacillati; phylum Bacillota; class Bacilli; order Caryophanales; family Paenibacillaceae; genus Paenibacillus; species Paenibacillus sp. FSL K6-2862. The sequence goes on along the minus strand of NZ_JBBOSN010000001.1, from coordinate 4,854,030 downwards.
ATGAAACGGATGCAATCCGCTAAAAACGAAGATGTGGAATTCAGTGCTGAGGTTGCGGACCATGATGACGTAGAGGCAATCCGGCGCAGTGAAGCGGCTGATCGTCGTCAGGGACGGGAGCTTCATGAATGAAGAACGCTCGGCTGTAACCATCGAGGCGGTATTCACCAGCTGGTCTGAAGCCGAATCTGCACGAAGGGCTCTGGCGTTGCTGCATCCGAATCAGTTAAGCATCGAGAGCCTTGCGAGCGAGTCGCTTGCAAGAAACACAGAACCGCAGGAACGTACGGATGAAGCACCTACAGCTATAACAGGTGGATTCAGTGGCGAACTGAATGTGCTTGCACTCATCAGTGATGAACCTGAGATGTTATCCAATGGTGAGGTCACGGATATGACAGAACAACGTGCATCCGCTCCTTCGGGGCAAGAAATCTTACTGACCGTTTCAATACCAAGCGACTATCTCCCTCAGGCGGCAGAGATGATTACCCAGAATGGTGGGCGTTTTTGCTGAGGGTTCTCCCTTTTCTTCGCACAATTTGAAACAGGATATCCGAGCAGTTAGCTGCGGGTGTCCTGTTTTTTTGCTTTAAATCTCAGGAACGGTTTTGTGCTCCTGCTCCCTTGTGTAGTACAATGATTGGGATGTTTGAAAAATGAGGAGGAAAAATCAAGTATGTTATGGCATGAACTAACAATACATACCACAGAAGAAGCTGTGGAAATGATCTCGAATTTTTTGCATGAAGCAGGTGCTGGAGGGGTCTCAATCGAAGAATCTGGCACATTAAATAAAGAACGTGATACGTCTTATGGCCAATGGTATGAGCTGCCTTTGAATGATATTCCGGAAGGTTTGGCTGTGATTAAAGGGTATTTCTCGGAAGGTACGGACATGGAAGCCCTTAAAGCAGAAGTTAACCCGAGAATTGAGCAGCTCTCCGAATTTGATATTGATGCGGGTGAGATCCGGTATGAGGTTCGTACGGTGGATGAAGATGACTGGGCTAATGCATGGAAACAGTACTTCAAGCCGGTCCGCGTATCCGATCGTTTGACGATCAAACCGACATGGGAAGACTACACACCAGAAAGTCCGGAAGAGAAGATCATCGAGCTGGATCCAGGTATGGCTTTTGGTACAGGTACACATCCGACTACCTCCTTATGCTTGCGGACGCTGGAATCAGTAATCCAGGGCGGCGAGGAAGTCATTGATGTGGGTACAGGCTCGGGTATTTTGGCGATCGGTGCCATTCAGCTGGGTGCAAAGCATGTTCTTGCACTGGATCTTGATCCGGTTGCAGTTTCGAGTGCGAAAGAGAACGTGCATCTGAACGGCCTGGAGCAGCAAGTTACGGTTAAAGAGAGTGATCTCCTATCTGTTCTTGGAAGCCAGGATCCTGCACTGGGTGTTCAGCTGCCTGTGAAAGTGATCGTAGCCAATATTTTGGCCGAGATTATTATGCTGTTTATTGATGATGTATACAATGCACTGGAACCAGGCGGTGTCTATATTGCCTCAGGGATCTGGAAAAACAAAGAGCAGGTTGTGCATGATGCACTCGTTGCTTCCGGTTTTGAAATTAGTGCGGTCCACCGTGATGAGGACTGGCTGGCTTATGTTGCCAGAAAGAGGTAACGAATGGACTTTCTGAATTCGCTCTTTCGTTATCCCATTGATCAGCTCCCGTTTTTCCTGCTGACGATTCTGATTGCTTTCACTGTCCATGAGTTTGCACATGCGTACTTTGCCAATAAATTTGGAGATCCGACCGCCAAGCTGCTGGGTCGGGTCACTCTCAATCCTGCAGTTCACTTTGATTTGTTTGGTGTACTGCTGCTTGTCATTGCCGGGTTCGGTTGGGCGCGTCCTGTTCCGGTCAACCGTGCGAATTTTGATAAGCCTAGATTAATGGGAGTTATTGTGTCGTTTGCTGGACCGCTTAGCAATTTGCTTTTGGCTATTGTGGGAACCATCATCTATGCTTCTCTTGTAGGTTCGGGAGCGTTAGGTGGGATTGAGAATGAACGATTGTTCACGGCGATCTCCATGTTCTTCTCCATTTTCAATCTGACGAACTTTTTCCTGTTCCTCTTTAACCTGATCCCATTGCCACCACTGGATGGTTACCGAATTCTTGAAGATGTATTGCCACCTTCGATTAGTCGCAAACTGCAAGGGGTTGAACAATGGTCCATCTTTATTTTTCTCTTAATTCTGATTATTCCTCCGCTGCAGAACGCTACAATTCAGCCATTATATGAATTAGCGCAGAATATGTATGTTAATTTGGCAAAAGGAATCATTGGATTCTATCGATAATATCACTAGTCTTTTTGGACTGAAATGCTGGTCAGAAGGACATAAAAGTTGTATGATCATCTGTGGCGATTGGATTCACGCCTGCCGCCCGGCAGGGTGAATGCCAGTCATAACAGGAAAGAATAGGTGGATAAACCCATGCAGCGTTATTTTGTATCTGCAGAACAGCTTACAGCGCATTCGGTTGTCATTCTGGGAGATGATGCGCGCCATATCGGTAAAGTGATGCGTGGCAAGCCTGGAGATAAACTGATTGTCAGTGATGGACAGAGTCGTGAGGCTTTGGTGGAGATTGAGAGTATCGAAGCTGGCCAGGTAACGGCAAATATCGTGGAATCTCTGAAAATGGACCATGAAGCCCGTATTCGCGTAACGGTGGCCCAGAGCTTGCCGAAGGGTGACAAGATGGAGACGGTTATTCAGAGATGTACCGAAATCGGAGCGGTAGCCTTTGTACCTTTCCTTTCGGAACGGACGATTGTCCAATATGATGCCAAGAAAGAAGGCAAACGGTTGGAGCGGTGGCGCAAAATTGCCAAGGAAGCCGCTGAACAAAGTCATCGGAATCGCATTCCATCCGTCGAGCAGCCACTTTCCTGGAAAGGGCTGCTGTCTTCTTTTGAGGGCTACAGTTTAGTATGTTATTGTTATGAAAAGGAGAACGGCAAGCAGCTGCGCGATGCGCTGAAGCCGTTTATTGAACAGCTCGCACCTGATGCGGCTGCAGACGTGTTGATTGTGGTTGGACCTGAAGGCGGGTTCTCTGAGAGAGAAACGCTGGAAGCCGATCAGGCAGGCGCGGTATCCGTTGGGCTGGGCAAGCGAATTTTGCGTGCCGAGACCGCAGGGATGGCAGCGCTGACTTGTGTTTTATATGAATCCGGAGAAATGGGGGGAATGTAATTATGCCATCCGTGGCGTTTTACACCTTGGGCTGCAAAGTTAACTTTTATGATACAGAGGCGATCTGGCAATTGTTCAAAAATGAAGGATACGATCAAGTGGACTTCGATGAACAGACAGCAGATGTATATCTGATTAATACATGTACGGTAACAAATACCGGGGACAAAAAGAGCCGTCAAATCATCCGTCGTGCCATTCGTCGCAACCCGGATGCGATTGTAGCAGTTACGGGCTGTTACGCTCAAACTTCGCCAGCAGAGATTCTCGACATTCCTGGAGTGGATCTCGTCATCGGAACGCAGGACCGGGATAAGATTTTACCTTATGTTCGTGAAATTCAGGAGTCTCGTCAGCCGGTGAATGCCGTGCGGAACATTATGAAAACTCGTGTGTTTGAGGAAATGGACGTGCCGGACTTCGCGGATCGTACGCGTGCATTCCTGAAAATTCAGGACGGTTGCAACAACTTCTGCACGTTCTGTATCATTCCCTGGTCACGCGGGCTCTCCCGCAGCCGGGAAGCAAACAGCATAGTTCAGCAAGCTCACCAGCTTGTACATGCCGGTTATAAGGAAATTGTCCTGACAGGCATTCACACAGGTGGATATGGTGACGATATGGAGAACTACGATCTGACCGACCTGCTGTGGGATCTGGATAAAGTGGAAGGGCTGGAGCGGATTCGTATTAGTTCCATTGAAGCGAGCCAGATCGATGATCGGATGCTGGATGTCATTAAGCGTTCGGACAAGCTTGTACGCCACTTCCATATCCCGCTGCAAGCAGGTGATGACACGGTATTGAAACGCATGCGCCGCAAGTACACAACCGAAGAATTTTATAACAAAATGCTTCGCATCCGCGAAGCAATGCCGGATGTGGCTATTACAACGGACGTTATCGTAGGTTTCCCTGGTGAGACAGACGAAATGTTCCGTAACGGCTATGAATTGATGAAAAAAATCGGTTTCTCGGAGATGCACGTATTCCCATACTCCAAACGTACAGGAACACCGGCAGCCCGGATGGAAGATCAGGTGGATGAAGAAGTCAAAAATGCCCGTGTGCATGAACTGATCGACCTGTCTGAACAAATGCAGCTAGCTTATGCACAGAAATTTGTAGGTGAGGTTCTGGATGTCATTCCGGAAGGTGAAGCAAAAGGCCGTGAAGGCAGCGGAAAATTGCATGGTTATAGCGATAACTACATTCAGCTCGTATTCGATGGCTCTACGGACATGATTGGTAAAGTGTGCCGCGTCAAAGTGACCGAAGCGGGTGTAAACGAAAGCCAGGCTACGCTGGTTCGTGTACTGGAAGATCATCTGAAGTCCGCAGCGATGTAATCGAGGCGTCAGTAAAACAAGGATTTCATTCCCTTGGGGAGCGTACCCGGGGAGATGAGGTCCTTGTTTTTCAACTAAAGGCATGACATATCTGTGAACGGGGGAAATCAGAATGAACAAAAAGGAAATATCCGCAGGCGGTGTAGTCTATCGTAAAGGGGAAGACGGCAGCCTTCAGATTCAGCTTATTGTTGATCGTTATGGCAAAACAACACTCGCCAAAGGCAAGATGGAAGCAGGAGAAACGGTAGAGGAAACCGCTTTGCGCGAGATTTTGGAAGAGACAGGCATGGTCGGCCGAATTGTGGAGCCTGTCGATATCATTGCCTACACGTATCAACACGTTGAGTTTGGTCCGGTAGACAAGGAAGTTCACTATTATCTGGTTGAAGCAGAGAGCGGAGACCTGCAGCCGCAGATCGAAGAGATCAAGGGAGTCGATTGGTACGCGCCTGAAGAAGCCTGGACAAGACAGCAGCAGAACGGTTACGACAACAATGATAACATTTTGCGCGTGGCACTGAACAAGCTGGGCATTAACGTATAATACTTGCCAAATACAGCGATGCTTGGTTCATTATCAAATAGAGGAGCCAAGCATCAAGCCGCGGGCGACTTCGCTGATGGGGCGTGAGCCGGTGGTTTTTTGTGCCAGATGGGCAGATAGCACAGGGGTAATGCAAGCAGTGAGCTGATGATGTTAAAAAGGGTCTGGGCATGCGCAATCTGTGCCCCGTAGTCCGCTGACAGCCAGGCTGAAGCTGCATGCAGCAACCCGATCAGCGGCATAAAAAGCAAGGCTCCCGCAATATTCAATACAACATGGGAGGCTGCAACGAATTTGCCTGCGGAAGCACCGCCGGCGGCTGCAATGACAGCCGTGACACAAGTCCCGACATTGGACCCGATCACGATGGCAATACCGATCTCCACAGGAAGCACTCCTGTAGCTGCCAGCGTAATCGCCATGCTGATGACAGCTGCACTGCTATGAATGAGAGCCGTAAGGCAGGCACCAGCCAGAAATCCCCACCACAAGCTGTCAGCCGAGCGATCCAAAAACCACTGAAATACGCCCATGCTGCGCAGGGGGACAGTTATGGATTGCATGACTTGAATCCCGGTCATCACCAGAGCAAAACCGCCAGCTGCAAGAAAGCTGTACTGTGAGTTAAGTAGGAATCTTCGGGTATGTTCGGGGGCTGCTTGATTGCGTTCACTAAGAACAACAAAGACAGCCCAACCTGTAAGAGAAATGACTAGCAAGGGCAGGGCAGCACGACCAATCTGTAACCCAATCAGCTCGGTTGTCAGGCATGTACCGATGTTCGTGCCCAGAATAATGCCTAGTGTGCGACCGTAGGTAATTAATCTTGCATTCGCGAGACCAATGGTGAGTACTGTAACGGCGGTGCTGCTCTGTAGTATTGCCGTGGCTCCTGCACTGAAAGCCATGCCTTTCCATGGAGCCGAGGTAGCTCGGTTAAGCCACCCGGCCAGCATTGGCCCAGCCATTCGCTGCAAGGCTGTTTCCATCAGTTTCATTCCACCGAAAAAGATAATTAGACCATATATGAGCGGCAGCACAATATCTCTGAACATCTCGTTCCATCATTCCTTCCGTGCCTAGTCGTTATCTCATCTTATGAATAAGAGAGGACAACCATGACAGCCGGAGACAATTGGTGCGAACGGAATTGGATCAGAAGACCAATCTGTCCACGTAGCGGCAACATATAATTTGCAATTCCGTAATTTAGGATTTTCTTAACCTACTCACCTTACCATTCAAAAGATACGGTGATTCGTGTAAACGGGGCGGAGGGGACGGAATTGGATCAGAAGAAGCGAAGCGTTCGCGTTTATCCCTGGATTTTCTCTTTGTAAAAAGGGAATCAAAAAAATCCAGGGATAACAGCGATCGGAAGACCAATCCGTCCCCGCAGCGGTCTCCCTTTGCACTAAACCTATCTTTTCGAACTAATTTAAACTAACTACAAAAGGAAGTGGATTTACCTTGCCATCGGTTACACTGGAACGCAGTCGCAAAAAGCGGCTTGAACATGCACATCCATGGATATATAACAACGAAATTGCCTCGGTTGACGGTAACCCCGAACCGGGAGATCTAGTCAACGTATTGAATCATCAAGGTCGTTATCTGGCGACAGGATACTATAACCCGGCTTCACAGATTACAGTAAGAGTCGTTTCATATCAACCGCTGGAGTTTGAGCAGATGGACACCGCCTTTTTTGCTGCTCGCTTCAGCGACTGCCTGCGTCATCGGGAACGTTTTATCCAGGATGGAGAGGCGTATCGTCTCGTTTATGGAGAAGCTGATTTTCTGCCTGGCCTGATCGTGGACCGTTTTGGCAGTGTTCTTGTTGTGCAGCTGCTTACCTTGGGAATGGATCGCTGCCGTGAAGCCATCGTACAGGCTCTGATTGAAGTGATGCAGCCGGAAGGAATTTATGAGCGCAGTGATGTGCCGATTCGTGAGCTGGAAGGACTGGAGCAGACCAAAGGACCGCTGTACGGGGAGTGCCCACGTCATGTTACGGTAACCGAGAATGGCTTGCTTATTAAAGTGGATATCGTGGAAGGCCAGAAAACAGGCTATTTCTTCGACCAGCGTGAGAATCGGGCGGCAATTGAACCGCTTATGAAGGGCTGGGGCTATAAAAGCGGAATTATGTTGCAGGAAGTGGAACAAGAGGGAGGCCATCAGCTGCTGCCTGTTAATAAAAGCGGTAAAGTGGTGACCTTCCCCTATTGGGATGGGGCTACTGTTTTGGAGTGCTTCTCACACACGGGCAGCTTCACGTTGAACGCTTGCAAATATGGAGCCAAAAAAGTCACATGCCTCGATATTTCAGAGCATGCTATTGAAAGTGCCCGCACCAATGTAGAATTGAACGGTTTTACGGATCGGGTAGAATTTGTTGTCGCTGATGCCTTCCAGTATTTACGTGAACAGGTCAAGGGAGTAGAAGAGCGATCCGTACGTGCACGGGCAGCCGAACAGAAAGTGGATACCTCCAAAGCGCTTGCAGCTGGCGGCGGGAAAACATTTGATGTGGTCATCCTTGACCCACCTGCCTTTGCCAAAACCAAATCAGCAGTCAAAGGCGCGTGCCGTGGATACAAGGATATTAACCTGCATGGCATGAAGCTTGTGAATGAAGGTGGGTATCTGGTCACAGCGAGCTGTTCGTATCATATGCGTCCTGATCTCTTCCTGGAAACGATTGCGGATGCTGCGGAAGATGCAGGCAAGGTACTGCGCCTGGTTGAATGGAAAGCTGCCGGCAAGGATCACCCGCAAATTTTGGGTGTAGATGAAGGGCATTACTTGAAATTTGCCATTTTTGAAGTGCGCAGCAAAACAAACTGATCTGTCATTTTGTTAAAAGTTGATGATAAGAAACAAGTCCACAGTGTAATAAGCTGTGGGCTTGTTTTATGTTACAGGAAATCATTTGCCTTTACCGGATTGTGGCAAACGTATGTTCCGAACCAGGTCAGATATGTTATACTGGGAATTAAAATCTTGTTCGTGATGGTTTGGAGGATTAGACATGTCTGTACGCTTTATTATTGGCCGGGCAGGCAGCGGCAAGACGACGCTGATTACCCGGGAAATTACGTCTTTGCTTCAAAAGGAACCTCAAGGCAAACCACTCATATGGTTGGTTCCGGAACAAAGCTCGTTTCGCACCGAGCAGGCTTTGGTTTCTTCTGGCGCGATCAAAGGCACTATGCGTGCAGAAGTATTGGGTTTTCGCCGATTAGCCTATCGTATCATGCAGGAAGCGGGTGGGTCTGCGCGGATTCCAATCGGAGCCGAGGGGAAAAAGATGCTGCTTTATAAAGTACTTCAGCGGCGCAAGGAAGAGTTGAAGCTTTTTGGCGCTTCGGGCAATCAATTGGGCTTTATAGGGCATTTAAATGATTTGTACAGTGAGTTTAAGCGTTATGAACTAGATCCCAGCTTGTTGGAAGAAGGCCTTTCTAGTTGGAATACGTCTTCTTCAGCACCGATCCTGGGTGATAAGTTACATGATTTGCTTCTTATATATCGAGATTATGAACAGGAACTAACGGAACTCTACATCGATGATGAAGACACGCTGACAGAACTGAACGAACGTTTGGCAGAGAGTGAGCTTCTTCAGGATGCACAAATCTGGATTGACGGTTTTCAGGGCTTTACACCACAGGAAATGAGCGCAATTGGAAGACTGATGCTTCAGTCCTCTTCAGTAACCATTACGTTGACCTTGGATCGGCCATATGATCATGGGGCACTGCCCAGCGAATTGGACCTGTTCCATCCAACAGCGAGCGCATATGCGCGGCTCAAGGGTATGGCTGAGGATCTGGGAGTCATGAGCGAAACGATGGTGCTGCAGCCGGATGTTTTGCCAAGATATGAGCACAGCCCTGGTCTGGCCCATCTGGAGTCTGGGTTCGACCGACGCATTCGTTGGAGAAGTGATGGCCGCGATGCGGGCGTGAAGTTATACGCAGCCGAAAATCGCAGGGCTGAGATGGAAGGTGCACTGCGGGAAATGCGCAGATTGGCTCAGGAGGAAGGCGTGCGTTATCGGGATATGGCCGTACTCGTTCGTCAACTGGATGCCTATGCCGATATTGCCGAGCCACTATTCAGGGACTATGACGTGCCCGTTTTCCTGGATCGCAGAAGAAGCGAGCTTCATCATCCGCTCTCCGAATTCATTCGTTCTGCAATTGATGTCGTTCGTCGCCGATGGCGTTACGAAGATGTATTTCGCTGTGTCAAAACGGATCTGCTGCTTCCTCGTGATGGTTCCATCACTCGTGAAGATATGGACCAGCTCGAAAATTATATACTCGCGTGTGGAATTCACGGATACCGCTGGACCGACGGCAAGCCTTGGAAATATGTCCCGAGTCTGTCTCTGGAGGACAATGGACAGGAAGGCAGAAGCCGAGGGCGTGAACAAATGCTGTCGCTCATGGAAAAATGCCGAACGGTCATTACGAATCCGATGGCTGCGTTTGAGAAACGCATGATCAAGGCCAAGACGGCAAGAGAACAGTGTGCTGCACTATATGGACTGCTCGAAGACGCAGAAATTCCCTGGAAACTCGAAATGATGTCTGCTGAAGCAACAGCTCAGGGCGACCCGGAGCGTTCGCGGGAACATCGTCAGATGTGGGGAGCAGTCCTGGATCTGCTGGACCAGATGGTGGATATGATGGGAACCGAACGACTGGACATCGATCTGTTTGCAGGCTTGATGGAGACGGGGTTGACTGAGCTGAAACTAGGACTTGTTCCTCCAGCGCTGGATCAGGTGCTGGTCGGTTCCATGGACCGGACTCGGCTGCAGGATGTCCAGTATGTATTCATCCTAGGAGCCGTTGACGGTGAACTGCCAGCTGTACCGCAGGAAGATGGCGTGTTAACGGAGCAGGAGCGGGAGCTGCTGACCGAGAGAGGTCTCGGTCTTGGACCTGGAACAACAAGACGAATGCTGGACGAGCGTTTCCTGATCTATACCGCCTTGACTGCTGCAAGTAAGCAGTTATGGTTGAGTTACCCTGTGGCTGATGATGAGGGTAAAACGCTTTTGCCTTCGGAAATTGTGAGACATGTACGAAAGATGTTCGGACTGAATGAAGTGCCACTTCTTGCACAGCCGCCAGTAACAGGTTTGGAAGAAGCTCACTGGCCTTATGTTATTCATCCAGAGCAGAGTATGTCAGTTTTGATTGGGCAGCTGCGCAGATGGCGCAGGGGTGAAGAGATTCCTGAACTCTGGTGGTCGGTCTACAACTGGCACTGCTCCAATGAGAGCCTCAGACCTCAGCTGGAACGATTGCTGGGCTCCATTTTTTATCGCAATCGTGCATTGCCTCTTCGTACTTCGACAAGCCGCCGATTGTATGGCACGGAGGTGCGGACAAGTGTTTCGCGAATGGAACGATTCGTGGCATGTCCATTCTCCCATTTTGCCTCGCACGGGTTGCGATTGAAAGAGCGTCAGCTATATCGTCTTCAAGCTCCGGACATCGGGCAGCTGTTCCATGCTGCGCTGAGTCAGCTGGCGATCCGACTGCGTGAAGAGAACCGCAGCTGGGGCAGCCTCTCTCCAGAACAATGCCGCAAGGAAGCGGAGCAAACAGTGGATCAGATTGCTCCGCAGCTTCAGGGCGAGATTCTGCTGAGCACGAAGCGTTATGGCTACATTTTCCGCAAACTGAAGGATATTGTAAGCCGAGCTTCGGTCATTTTGGGTGAGCAATCCAGACGGGGAAGTTTTGAACCTATTGGTCTTGAGCTGGACTTTGGGCCAGGCAAACCCTTGCCACCTCTTCGTTTCGAACTGGAGAACGGGTGTGTGATGGAGATTGTGGGCCGGATTGACCGGGTTGATGTGGCCGAAGGAGAAAATGGACTTTTGCTTCGGGTTATTGACTATAAATCAAGCCAGACGGATCTCAAATTGCATGAAGTGTACTACGGACTGTCCTTGCAGATGCTTACGTATCTGGAAGTGCTGCTTAGTGCTGCCGAAGAGTGGCTGGGAGAATCGGCTATGCCTGGAGGAACACTGTATTTCCACGTGCATAACCCATTGCTGCAATCTGCGAACGGCATGACCTCAGAACAGGCGGGACAGGAATTGCTGAAACGCTTCAAAATGAAGGGATTGCTTTTGGCAGATCGTGATGCCATCGCACAGATGGATAACACACTGGATAAAGGCTACTCGGCCATCATTCCTGTTGCACTCAAGGCGGACGGCAGCTTCTACAGCAGCGCAGCGGTAGCTACGCCAGACCAGTGGGACACGCTGCTCGCATCTGTTCGAGGCAATATCCGGGAGATCGGGACCCGCATTACGGATGGGGATGTGGCAATAGAGCCTTACCGCATTCAGCAGGAGGTTGCATGCACATTCTGTCCGTTTAAACCTGTCTGTCAATTTGATGAGAATATTGAAGGCAATGAATATAATCTGTTGTCCAAACCGGGCAAACAGCAAATCTGGGACATGCTGTCACACAACAAGGGAGGGGAGACGTCATGACGAATATGCCAAAACCGGAAGGCAGCTTCTGGAGCGATGACCAGTGGAGTGCAATTTCCCAGAGTGGTGAAGACATTCTCGTTGCTGCAGCTGCGGGGTCGGGTAAAACCGCTGTGTTGGTCGAACGGATTATTCGTAAAATAGCCGATCCTTCTCGTGGCTTCAGTGTGGATCGATTGTTGGTGGCTACCTTTACGAAGGCGGCTGCTGCTGAGATGAAGCAGCGTATTCGGGAAGCACTTGAACGTGCACTCGAGGAAGAGCCTGAGGAGGAGCATTTGCGCAAACAGTTATCGCTGCTTGGGCGAGCTTCAATTACAACGCTGCATTCATTTTGTATGGAAGTCATCCGCCGTTACTATCAGCAAATACCGCTTAATCCGGCTTTTCGGATATTGAACGAGAATGAAGCCGAAATGCTGCGTCAGGAGCTCCTGGAAGAGCTGTTTGAAGATAAATACGGGGAAGAAGGCGAAGGCAGCACATTCCGTGAGCTTGTGGACTGGTTCAGCGGTGAACGGAACGATGATGCGATGCACCGGCTAGTGCAGCGCTTGTATGATTTCTCGCGCAGTCACTCCTGGCCGGATCACTGGCTCGCGGAAATGGCGTCTGCATTTCAAGTTGAAAGCGTAGAGGCCCTTGGTCATTCAGCATGGGTACAGAGCATTCTACGTGATGCCGCACTTACCCTGAGTGGTGCAGCGGGGCTCTTGCGTCAAGGTATTGGCATTGCGTTGCAGCCGGAAGGGCCTAAACCATATGCGGATACCTTAAAGGAAGATCTGGCCATGGTGGAGGAGCTCCTGTCTGCCGTGGAGGTTATGCCATGGGAGAGACTGCCTGAAGTATTTCAGCCCGCAGCTTTTGGCAAGCTGAAACCCTGCAAAAAGGATCAAACCGATCCGGCGCTTCAGGAACAAGTGAAGGAACTTCGGGAGGCTGCAAAAAAGGCAATCACCGATCTGAGAGGCTCGCTCTTTGGCCGGAGTGCATTTTCCTTCTGGCAGGAGCTGGAGCAGGCGGCTCCGCTCATGCAGGAACTGTCCAAACTTGTAAGTGAGTTCGGCGAACGTTACAAGCTGGCCAAACAAGAACGTGGACAGGTTGATTTTAGCGATCTGGAACATTATTGTCTTCACATTTTGCGTCATGAGGATTCCACGCCAGAGCTCTCCATGCCTTCAGATGCAGCAATGGAATACAGGGCTCGTTTCGATGAAGTGCTGCTGGATGAATATCAGGATACTAATACCGTTCAGGAAGATATCGTAAAGCTAATTTCCAGGGAGAATCCGGGTAATCGCTTTATGGTAGGGGATGTGAAACAGAGTATTTATCGTTTCCGCTTGGCTGAACCGGGACTATTTCTGAATAAATACCGTCAATACAACTCTGGCACCCAAAGCAATGAAGGAGAAGGAAGCACGCGGCGTGCAGGCAGACGCATTGACCTGGCACGTAACTTCCGCAGTCGTGCTGAGGTTGTTCATTCGGTAAATATGCTGTTCCGGCAGCTCATGAATGAGGGCGTAGCTGAGATCGCTTATGACGAACGGGCCCAGCTTGCTTACGGAGCTTCGTTTCCACCAGAAACCGAGGGAGATGAGGCTTATACACCGGAACTGCTTCTGATTGACCGACAAGGGGGAGGACCGGATCTGGGTGAGAGTGTAGATGAAAATGGAGATCACCTGGCGTCGGCTGAACTGGAAAGTGCCGAACTGGAAACGGCTCAACTTGAAGCACGGGCTATGGCTCGGCGCATTCGGGAGATCGTCGGCGATACCGATCAGCCTGCGCTGAATGTGTATGATAAGGCGTTAAAAACAATGCGTCCTGCCCGTTACGGCGACATTGTCATCCTGCTGCGCTCTGCCTTGATGTGGGCTCCGTTAATGATCGAAGAATTCAGGCAGCAGGGAATTCCGGCCGGAGGGGAGCAGAGCAAGGGATATTTTCAGGCAACAGAAGTGGAGATCATGTTATCCCTGCTTCAGATCGTGGACAACCCACGACAGGATATTCCGCTCGCTTCAGTCCTCCGTTCACCGATTGTGGGCTTAAATGAAGAGGATTTGGCACAAATCCGTCTGGGGGATAAAAGGCAGTCTTTCTATGATGCAGTTGTATCTGCTACTCAGATTGGAACAGTTTCCAATGATGATTCGTCTGCAGTACAGATGCAATGGCCGGAAATCTGGTCAGAATTGGAACAGGCGAAGCAAGAGGCTGCTGTTACAGCAGAGTCTGGGGTACTTGAGCAGCAATCTCTGAATGAGGATAGCGAAAAGGAAGGTTATCATGATCCAGGGGAGCACCCAGCAGCCAACGCAGGATCGGAATTAAAGCAGAAATTAATTCATTTTATGGGCCAGCTGCAACAATGGAGGCTTGAGGCACGTCAAGGCAGTCTAAGTGAACTCATTTGGCGTATATACAGGGAGACTGGCTATTTGGACTGGGTAGGTGGTCTTCCAGGAGGTATTCAGCGTCAAAGCAACCTGAAAGCCCTGTATGACCGTGCACGTCAATATGAAGAATCGACGTCGAATCGGGGATTGTTCCGCTTTTTGACCTACGTCTCCAGACTTCGTGAGAATGGTGGGGATCTTGGAACAGTGGCGGGATCGGGCGAACAGGACAATGCGGTCCGAATCATGACCATTCACCGGAGTAAAGGGTTGGAGTTTCCGGTTGTGTTTGTGGCTGGCATCTCCAAAATGTTCAACCAGCAGGATCTGAATGCACCGTTCTTGATGCACAAGGAGCTTGGATTCGGTCCGAGATTTGTGGATCGGGAAAATAGGGTGGCTTATCCCACACTGGCCAATCTCGCCATTCGACGCAGAGCGCAGTTTGAGCTGCTGGCTGAGGAGATGCGGGTACTGTATGTTGCACTGACTCGGCCCAAGGAGAAAATGATTCTGGTTGGGACGGTTAAGGATGCTGCCAAAAAGGCAGCATCCTGGTCACAGATCAAAGACAGTTTGGAACTGATTCTGCCGGATTACCTACTCGCGGCAGGACGAAGTTATCTGGATTGGATCGGACCGTCTCTAATTCGCCATCCGTCGGCGGCTTCATTACGCGAGCTGGCTGGTGTACAAGACTCCTATGCTGCTTGTCTGATGAATGATGAATCACGCTGGAGCATTTCCGTCATATCTGCCGATTGGGTGTCCAGGGAGACCTTTGTGGATTCAAAACATGGTGAGGAAGACGAATTGGCAGAAGCTCGCCAGGAACGAATGAAAGCTTTACAAGCTGTGAAACCGGTGATTTTACACCCCTCCACAATCCATGGCGAGATGGATAGAGATTTGCCAGATGAGCCATCACGGGATGACGCGAAGATTGATGGGGTTGGACTTGAAACCGAATGGATGCAAAACGTAGAGCGTCGCCTATCATGGACATACCCATATGAGGCGGCAACCCGGGTAGCAGCGAGCACGTCCGTCTCAGAATTAAAGACAATGCTTGCGATACAAGACCATCAGCCTCTCCATGTGATGGAAGAGCTGGAAAGACAAATGGATGATGCGGAGGTTCTCGAAAACCCGCATTCCGAACATAAGGTCAGTGAAGCACGTCTTGATCGGACAGATGTCACGAATGAGGATTCCTTCAAATTGCATTTGCGTCGCCCGAAGTTTATGGAAGAGAAACAGTTGACGGGGGCTGAGCGTGGGACTGTGTATCACACGTTGATGCAGCATTTACCATTGGATGGAACGAATGTGGATGCCGCGATTGTGGAACAGACGCTTGCAAGACTGACCACACTTCAGATTTTGCTGCCTCATCAGGCAGAAGTGATTGAACCTGAACATTTGGCTCAATTCTTTCAGACGGAACCAGGCACGGATCTGCTGCGTGCTGACTGGGTAAAACGGGAGATTCCTTTTATCTATGGACTTCCAGCAGAGCATTCTCCCGCCGAATGGGTGCAGCATCTGTCATCAAATGCGGGAATGCAATCCCTGGATGAAGACAGCGGACTACAGGCCTCTTTGGATAATGAAACCGTACTTGTACAAGGGATCATTGATTGCCTCTACGAGGTGGACGGTGAGCTTACTTTGCTGGATTACAAAACGGATCGGGTACTGGAACATCGCGGAGGATTAAACGAACTGACCAGAAACTATCGTTTTCAGCTGGAGCTGTATGGCCGGGCGATTGAAGATATTTTGGGGCGCAAGGTCGATCGGAAGTGGCTGTACTTCTTTGATGGTGGACATGCTGTAAAACTTTAATGGAGCAGCTTGGAAACGGAAGATATATTCGTTATATGTGCTTGCAATGAACAATGAAAGTCACGAAGGGGACGAATCGGTTTCTTAGAAACGATGGTGTCCCCTTTGTTTCCGCATTGGCTAGTGCCATCAGGATATGAGCTGCCAAGATTGGGGACAGGGCACTCTTATGATTACGTTTTTGTAGGGAGAGGGGATGAACGGAATATGCGTATTTTGCACACTGGGGACTGGCATTTGGGAAAAACATTGGAAGGAAGAAGCAGGCTGCGTGAGCAGGAAGATTTCGTCGATGAACTTGTTAGACTGGCAGATGAGCAGCAGGCTGATGCAGTGTTGATGGCTGGTGACGTGTATGATTCGGTCAATCCGCCTGCTTCGGCAGAGCAGCTGTTTTACGAGGCAGCAGCCAGGCTTACCGAGCGGGGAAGACCACTGGTGGTCATTGCAGGCAATCACGATCAGCCGGAACGGGTAGCCTCTGTGACACCACTTGTTAACAGACAGGGGATTACACTTGTAGGTTTGCCAACGGCGGAAGCGGTGACTATTCATGCGAATAGAACAGGCGAGACTGCCAAAATTGCTGCTCTGCCCTATCCTTCAGAGGCAAGGCTCAACGAAGTTCTCACCACGGATAGTGATGAAAACGTGCTTCGTCAAGCTTATAGCCGACGGGTGGGCATGCTCATGCAGCGTTTGGCTAGCTCATTTGGTACGGATACGGTGAATTTGGCGATGAGTCACATTTATGTGCTGGGCGGGGTTGAAAGCGATTCGGAGCGCCCAATTCAGGTGGGCGGGGCTTATACCGTAGATCCATCTTCACTATCGATCGGTGCCCAATATACAGCACTCGGACACCTTCATCGCGCTCAGGCTGTGAAGGGTGACGGCGTGATCCGGTATAGCGGATCGCCGCTGGCCTACAGCTTCTCAGAGGCAGGACAGAGCAAATCCGTAACGATGGTCGATTTGGCGCCAGGCGGAACTCCGAAGGTAGAAGAAGTGCTGTTATCCTGTGGACGCCCACTCGTGCGCTGGAAGGCACGCGGAGGTCTGGCCGAGGTGTATCGCTGGTTGGAAGAGGGAAGAGACGCCCAAGCATTCATTGATATGGAAGTGTGGCTGGACGATGCCATGTCACTCAAAGAGATCCAGCAGCTGCGCAAGTCACATGATGGCATTATTCATATCCGTCCGGTGTATCCGGAGATGGCCGCTGCAGGATTGCTGGAGCAGCGTTCCGAGCTGCCTGTGCATGAATTGTTCCGCAAGTTCTATCAGCGTCAGACGGGCGGGGCACAGCCTGAGGACAGTCTGGTACAGTTGTTCCTTGAATTGGTGGACGAGGACGAGCCAGGCGTGAGTGAGGAGGTCGAAGGAAGATGAAGCCGATTTTATTAAAAGTGGCCGGGTTGCAAAGTTATCGTGAAGCTCAGGAGATTGATTTTACGGTACTGACCGAAACCGGATTATTCGGAATTTTCGGCCCAACGGGCAGCGGAAAGTCTTCCCTGCTGGATGCCATTACCCTTGCCATGTACGGAAAGGTGGAGCGGGCGGTTAACGGAACTCAGGGGATTATGAATCATGCTGAGGATGCCCTCTCAGTCGCTTTTACCTTCGAACTGTCTTCAGCTGAAGGAGCGCGAAGATTTCGGGTAGAACGGCGTTTTAAGCGGAATAACGAAATATCGGTAAGCAATACGATCAGCAAATTTATTGAGACCGTAAACGGGGAGGAACAGGTGCTTGCTGACAAGCTAGCCGATGTGAACCGCTGCGTGGAAGAAGTGATCGGGCTCAAAATGGATGATTTTACGCGAGCCGTAGTGCTTCCTCAAGGGAAATTCGCTGAGTTTCTATCGCTGAAAGGCAGTGAACGACGTCAGATGCTGCAGCGGCTGTTTCATTTGGAAAAGTACGGGGATCAGCTTGCCATTAAGCTCAGTCGGCGCGTGAAAGATAACGATATGGTTCATCAAGCGCTCTTGGCAGAGCAGCAGGGTCTTGGTAATGCAAGCCAAGAAACGCTGGAAGAAACCAAACGCCTTCTGCAGGAGGCCGTGAAGCATGCGGAGATCTCTCGTCAGACACTGGATGAAGCTGCGAAGGAAGCGGAACAGCTGGGTAAGATACGTGAATTAAGTCATGAACGCCAGAAGCGTCTGGATGAACAACATAAGCTCAAAGCTCTCGAACCGCAAATCGAAACCGGGGAGCAGCGCTTGAAACAGTCGAGCTCGGCAGATGCCATATTACCCGCGCTTCAGACGATGCGGGATGCAGTTTCCCAGCAGATGCTGCGACAAACTGCAGCTTCTGCTGCACATGAACAAGCCGTGGAACACGAACGATTATCTGTGCTTGAAGCAGAAAAGGCCGAAACGGCACGTGTACAGCTGGCTGAGGGCGAACCCAAGCTGCTGCTTCGGCTGGAGCAGTTGGAACAGGCCAAAGAGCTGCAGCGGGAACGAGACAGTCTTCAGGAAGACAGCGCACGTTTGAAGCTGCTTCTGGAGAAAGGACAGGCTGAGCAGGAAGTTCATGGCCAGCAGCTGGAGAAGGAAAAAGAACTTCAGCAGCGCGGACGAAAGCGGCGGGAAGAATTGCAGGAAAGTCTGAAGCCAAATGAAGTCAAGTCAGAGGAGCGAAGACAACTGCAAGCTGCGCTGGAGCTTCGGCATCGGCTGGATACGGCAGCAGAGCAGCTGCGTCAGAATCTGGCCGAGATGGAGACGTACAAGCAGTCTGCCAATTTGGCAGAAAGCAAACTTCAGGCAGCAATAGGCGAAGAGGAACGCTTAGAAGAACAGCGGAAGCTGTTG
Source organism: Paenibacillus sp. FSL K6-2862 (assembly GCF_038005125.1). Classification (NCBI taxonomy): domain Bacteria; kingdom Bacillati; phylum Bacillota; class Bacilli; order Caryophanales; family Paenibacillaceae; genus Paenibacillus; species Paenibacillus sp. FSL K6-2862. Next base: position 4,835,271 of record NZ_JBBOSN010000001.1, on the reverse strand, counting down.
ATTGAACAGGCGTCTGCGGGTTTGGAGGCCTTGCTTGCCTGTGAGCATGACATCGGCCGTGAACTAAGCCTGCTGGCCGGGGCGGAGGAGCAGCTGCGCGGCTCGATGCGCGAGCAGGAGCTGCACCGGCTCTCCTCCGCCTTGCGCGCCGAGCTGCGCGATGGCGAGCCGTGCCCGGTGTGCGGCTCCGCACACCACCCGCTCCCGGCTGCGCCGCCGGGAGAAGGTCCGCACGCAGGCGATGCGGACCTGGAACTGCTGCGCAGCTTGCAGGCAGAGCTGCAGGAGCTGCGCTTCGGGCTGCGCCAGCAGCTGCACGAACGTCGCAGCTTGCTGACGCAGCTTGGCGCCGCGGCCGGCGAAGCACCGGCCGCAGCCGAGGCCGCGCCTGCGGCAGCGGAGCAAGAGCCCGCCGGTTCGCCCGCAGACGGGCACTCACCTGCGGACTGGGCGGCGCGTGCCGCTGTGCTGCGCGAGACCGCGCGTTCGCTGGCTGACGCCGCGACGCAAGTGCAGGCGCAAGCCGCCGCGTTGCAGCAGGCGGCTGTGGGTGCGCAGCAGCGCCGCATGGAGGCGGCAGCCGCGCAGGAGGCCGGCCGTGCCGGTCTCGTCCAGGCGGAGCGCAAGCTGGCCGAGAGCGAGGCAGCGGCAGCTGCATTGCAAGGCCGCTGGGCCGCAGAACTGCCCGGCATCGCCCCAGAGGAGGCTGTCGCCCTTCATCAGGCGATGCAGGAACGCGATGCACGTGCCGAAGACATCAAGGATCGGCTGAACAAGAGTGTCACGTTTTTGGAAGAAAAGGAACAGTCCGTACAGTCCCTCCAACAAAAGCTGGTTGAACTGGACAAACAGCTGATCCAGTGGCAAACCGAGTGGCAGGGAAACCGTAAACAGCTGGCTGAGAAGGAAGAACGACTGCGCCAGTGGGTGGGCGAACAACGTGTAGAAGAGCTCATCGCTGTCACGCAGTCACACCTGGATGGGCTGCGAAAAGCAGCAGCCGACTCGGCCCGGCGCTTCAAGGAAGCGGATAACCTGAAACAGGAGTCTGCCAAGAAAGACGTCATGGCCAGACAGGCCCTGACTTCAGCATCGGAGCATTTGGAGCAGGCGCAGGCACGCTGGCAGCAATTGCTTGATCAATCTCCATTTGACTCTGAACAAGCCGTTCTGGAGGCAGCGATTCCTGCAGACGAGGCTGAGCGACTGGCAGCAGAGATTCAGCATCATCGTGAAAGGGAACGTGAGCTGGTTTCCCAGCTGCGAGAACTGGAGCAAAAGCTGGGTGGTGCAGAAGTGTCCGAAGAGCAGTGGTTAGCCTGCACAGAACGTCTGAAGTTACGACGGGCTGAGGATGAAGCTGCGCTAAGTGCGAAGGCTCGTGCAGAACGGGATCTGGAAGATGTTCAGCAGCGTCACGTTCGCTGGACCGAATTGGAGAACAAGCGGGTAGAAGTGAGTCATCACGGGGAGCAGCTCAGCAAACTGCAGGCAGCTTTCAGAGGCAATGCATTTGTAGAGTATATTGCAGAGGAGCAGCTCATGCAGGTTAGCCAAGCTGCGTCACAGCGTTTGCGTTTTCTTACGAAGCAGCGCTATTCACTCGAGGTGGATTCGGGCGGTGGATTTGTCATCTGTGATGATGCCAACGGCGGAGTTAAGCGCCCAGTATCCACTTTATCTGGTGGAGAAACCTTCTTGACCTCGTTGTCCCTGGCACTCGCCTTGTCCGCACAGATTCAGCTGCGCGGTCAGTACCCGCTCCAATTCTTCTTCCTGGATGAAGGATTTGGAACATTGGACCCGGACCTGCTGGATACTGTCATTACATCGCTTGAGAAATTGCATGATGATCGTTTGGCCGTCGGGGTCATCAGCCACGTACCGGAACTGCGGGCCCGTCTGCCGCGCAAGCTGGTTGTTATTCCTGCGAGCGAAGCAGGAGGCGGTTCACGGGTAGTATTGGAGAGTCTCTGATATACAGATTTTCTTAGCCTGTTCCGAAAGCTAATAAAGCTATCTGACTTTAACAGCAGGAGAATCAATATTGACTTGCTTCACTGAAAACAAGAGGATATTTAAGTGGAATCTTGTGAACTGGAGTGAGTTACCTCACAGATACAGGTTCAACCAGCTGTTATACTACAGTCAAGCCGACATACCTTATGTAAAGTACCCCGGCGGACGTTTGATCAGGAAGCTTCCCGCTCAGACGTCCGCGGCAGCGGATTTCATTCGAAACCCGCTCATGGGGTGCTTCTTTTTTGCCCTGTTTCTTTAGTGTCAATTCGCCCAGATCTGAATACCATGAAAGGGTGATGAAGCACGATAAGGGAGGCGCACTGAAGTGGAGAAGATGGAAGCGAAGAAGATCTGTAAGGAACACATTCATCGTTATGTATGTGTGCAGATGAAGGATGGAAGTCATTATGACGGTATTATGGAAAATGTGGATGACGACATGATTTATTTAGCAGTGCCAGTCGGCCCTGAAGCCGCGCAACATGCAAATTGGGGACCAAACGCGATGCCGGGAGCAGGTTATCCTGTATCTCATGCTCGTGGGTTTTATCCGGGATACGGTTACCCGTATCCATATCCCTATCCATACTACGGCTACGGTCGCAGACGTTTTAACAGACTGGTGCTTCCCTTGATCGGGCTGACTGCATTAACACTGCTGCCATACTATTAATGAAGGACTGAATAACCAATCATAAGGACCATTCTCATCCTGGCAACATGCTGCTGCCTACCTGGATGTAGAAAGGTCTTTTTTGTGCTATTCATCAACGAATAGAGAATGAGAATTGTACGTGATGCTTAATGGCATGCTAGCGTAGGGCTAGCTTATTGAGTTTAAATATTTTTCATGTGAGATTGGACGTCACTTTTCACTTACGGTATGATAGAGAGGCATACATAAATCTTCAAATCAAAGGAGGGTATGAACAATGGATTGCTTGTTTTGCAAAATTGTAGAGGGCAGCATTCCCTCCAATAAAGTTTTGGAGAATGAACATGTGGTTGTCTTTCACGACATCCAGCCAGCTGCACCGACACATGTCCTCGTTATTCCGAAAAAACATATTGCTTCCATGAATGATGTGAAGGCAGATGATATAGCACTGATTGGTGAGGTTCATCTGGCAGCACAGGAAGCAGCGAAACGCCTTGGGGTTGATGAGTCCGGTTATCGTTTAATTAATAACTGCGGCACAGATGGGGAACAAACTGTCCATCACCTGCACTATCATCTGCTTGGAGGCACCAGACTCGGTGCGCTGACAAGCCTATCGGATTCGCACAAATCATAATGGATCCTGTGCTCTACATCTCCTGTTTGATGGAGAAAAAAGACGCACTGTGGTTCGCATAAATAAAGTGATCATTACGTTAAGGTTGACACCTTTATTACCTTTCGCCTATAATGAAAGGTGATGAACCGTGTTATTGCTCTTGGACGGTCTGGTCGGAGGGAGGGAAAACTGGTGTCTGAAACTAAAGTTCGCAAAAACGAGACTATTGATGCTGCACTTCGTCGCTTTAAACGTTCCATCGCTAAAGATGGCGTCTTGGCTGAGGTGAAGAAACGTAAGCATTATGAGAAGCCAAGCGTAAAGCGCAAGAAAAAGTCCGAGGCTGCTCGTAAGAGAAAGTTTTAGGAGGATTTGAACAACATGAATCTTAGCGAACGATTGAACGAAGATATGAAGCAAGCGATGAAGAGCAAGGACAAGTTCAAGCTCTCCACCATTCGGTTGATTCGTTCGACGATCAAGAATCTTGAAATAGATTTGAAAAGAACTTTGGATGACAACGAAGTGCTTGATATCCTGAGTCGTGAAATCAAACAGCGCAAAGATGCCCTCCAAGAATTTGACAAAGCGGGCCGTGAAGAACTCGCGGCAAATGCAAAAGCGGAAATTGATATAATTGGTCAGTACCTTCCCGCACAGCTTACCGAAGAAGAAATTAAAGTTATTGTACAGCAGACCATCCAGGAAACCGGTGCTTCTTCGAAAGCCGAGATGGGGAAAGTCATGGCGGCCCTTATGCCGAAAGTTAAAGGCAAAGCGGACGGCAAACTGGTTAATCAAGCAGTTCAACAATTTCTGCAATAAAGCAATCAATGAACACCTCCTGACTTGTCAGGGGGTGTTTTTTCCTGTTTGCATGTACTGAATTCAAAACAGACAAAAAATTTACTTTAAAATGGTTATTATACATAAAATTAGATTTAATATCTTGCAATTCATCTGGCTTTCAAATATAATTTTAAGATTTTGAAACGAAATGTTGCATTGTACGTAATAAATACCATAAGCTGGACAGTATAACAATAATGGAAAAGGGGGGATTATTGTGAAGGGAAAGCGCCGGAAGAGGCTTGCGGGGCCATTGTTGCTCATGATGCTGCTGACATTGCTGCTTCCTCTCTGGGTTGGATCGCCGTCTGCACATGCAGCTGAAAAGAGCGGCGCCGTATATATTATTCCGGTTGATAAACCAATCGAGCAGGGGCTAGGCAAGTTTATGGAGCGTGGCTTCAAGGAAGCTGAATCAATGAATGCTGGCCTGATTGTTCTCGATATCAATACACCGGGAGGACGGGTGGATACGGCGGAAGAGCTGGGTACCCTGATTAAAGAAAGCCCTGTTCAGACCGTTGCTTTTGTCCGCGGAGATGCTGCTTCGGCTGGAAGTTTTCTGGCCTTGAATGCAGATAAGATCGTAATGTCGCCAGGAAGCATGATTGGTGCGGCAGCGATGGTGGACAGTACGGGAAAGCATGTCGATGATCCGAAGCTGGTTGCATTCTGGAAGAGCAAAATGCAGGGAGCGGCGGAACAAGGCGGCCGTGATGGCAGTATTGCTGCCGGAATGACAGATGTCAACATGGTTGTGGAGATGCCGGAGATCAACAAAACGAAACAAAAGGGTGAAATTATTGCCTTATCAGCCGAGGAGGCGCTGAAAGTGGGATATGCGGACCACATCAGCTCAACTCCGGAAGAGGCAGCAGCATGGCTGGGTTATGGTCAGGACGATGTATTTACTGTGGAGAGAACTGCAGCAGAGAATATATCTTCTTTTCTGACGAATCCTGTGGTGATGACTATACTTTTGTTCCTGGGAATTGCAGGTGTAATCATTGAACTGATTGTGCCTGGATTCGGAGTGCCTGGTATTGTGGGGATTGTTTGTTTTGTCCTCTATTTCTCAGGGAACTACATTGCTGGATTTGCAGGAGCAGAGACATGGGTGCTGTTTACGGTTGGACTCATCATGATGATTCTGGAGATGTTTATTCCAAGCTTTGGAATCCTGGGCATCCTGGGATCCATTGCACTTGTTGCCGGTGTTGTGCGTGCTGCATATGACACAAGTGATGCTTTTGTATCATTGGGTATTGCTTTTGGGGCTGCGCTCGTGGTCATTGCCATCGTGGTAATTCTGTTTAAGGACAGAGGCATATGGAATCGATTTATACTGAGTGACAAATTGTCTGCCGATCGAGGTTATTCATCTGCGACAGAACGTAAAGAACTGATTGGTCTCCAAGGGATTAGCCTGACTCCGCTTCGTCCATCTGGAACAGCAATGTTTAATGGGGAACGGGTCGATGTGGTTTCGGACGGAGACTTTATCCCAGTTGATACACCGATTATTGTGGTTAAAGCCGAAGGCACTAGGATTGTGGTCCAGCAAGCTTTGCCGGTGTAAAACGCTTGTCATGCCGGAGTTCTGGTGGGCTTCGGCAGTGTACATAACCATATGGCCGTGCTGCTTGCCGAATGGTGTTTTTCTAAAATTAGCAGCATTATAGTTGAGATCTGTTATGATGAATTTTTACAAAATTAAAGTGCAAATGGAGGAATTTTGACTATGGAACCAACGTTGATTACGGTTTTGCTCGTTGCGGTAGTTGCCATTATCGTATTGAGCGTATTCTTCAGCTTTTTCCCAGTAATGCTTTGGATCTCGGCCATTGCATCCGGTGTACGTGTCGGAATTATTACACTGGTAGCGATGCGATTGAGACGTGTAACACCTAGCCGAATCGTAAATCCAATGATTAAAGCAACCAAAGCAGGTCTTCAACTGTCAATGAACCAACTAGAGAGCCACTTCCTGGCGGGTGGTAATGTTGACCGTGTAGTAAATGCTCTGATTGCTGCTCAGCGTGCAAACATTCCGCTGGAATTCGAACGTGCTGCTGCGATTGACCTCGCTGGTCGTGATGTATTGCAGGCTGTACAAATGAGTGTTAACCCGCGTGTCATCGAGACACCAATTGTATCTGCGGTAGCCAAAGATGGTATTGAAGTTAAAGTTAGAGCACGGGTTACGGTTCGGGCCAATATTGACCGTCTCGTCGGTGGTGCCGGTGAAGAGACGATCATTGCCCGTGTCGGTGAAGGTATCGTAAGTACAAACGGTTCCTCGAATTCCCACAAAGACGTTCTGGAAAATCCGGATCTGATCTCCCGTACGGTATTGTCCAAAGGTCTGGATGCAGGTACGGCTTTTGAAATCCTGTCCATTGATATTGCGGACGTGGATGTAGGTAAGAACATTGGTGCGTTCCTGCAAACCGAGCAGGCTGAGGCTGACAAACGCATCGCTCAGGCGAAAGCGGAAGAACGTCGCGCTATGGCTGTAGCCCAAGAGCAAGAGATGAAGGCACGTGTAGTCGAAATGAGAGCGCGTGTGGTTGAATCCGAATCCCAAGTACCTTTGGCAATGTCTGAAGCACTTCGCAGTGGCAAGATCGGTGTCATGGACTACATGAACCTTAAAAATATTGAAGCGGATACTCAAATGCGCAATACTTTGGGAAAACCTGGTGAAGGTTCGAATTCCAACGATCAGGGTGATTCCAAAAACGGAAGATAGGCGGTGAATGCGTATGGGCCTATTTGAATGGATTTTTGATAATCTGTATATAGTGGCCGTCATCGGTTTTGCGCTCTTTTCTTTCTTGGGAAAAGCCGCCAAATCGGCTGATCCGAACAAAAAGCGTCCTGGCAACGGGATGCCTACATTCGGAGGCAGCGGTAATTCAGAACGGGATGATCGCTCGAGAGACAATTCATCTCCGCAGCAATCTTCCGGACCGGCAGATCCCCGTTATGATGAACAGTATGACGATCGGTATGACGACGAGCAATATGATGATCGTTATGATCAGCCTTATTCGGAGCCTGTTGTATCTTCTCGACCCGCAAGTGACTACAGAAGTGAGGGCTCTATGAGCGCTATGGAAAATTCGCTTGAACAACAGATGAAAGTGATGGAGCAACAGCAACGCCTGATTGAAGAGCGCTTGAATCGTATCTCTTCTGCGGATACACCGACTGTATCTGACTCCAGTTGGGATGAGGGTACATCGGGTGAAACTAGATCGTCCCGGCTTCGTCCGGAAGACATCCGTACCGGTGTTTTATGGGCAGAAGTGTTGGGGGCGCCACGGTCCAAACAGCCTTTTGGAACAAGAGGTAAGTTGTAAAATGTAATATCAATCATAAAACAGCAAAGAGCCGTCTCAGGTGAGCAATATGCCAGAGAGGGCTCTTTTTGTTGAGCTCCTTTTTAAAGAATTAATGATCTAACAGAAGCTGTAGTTTTCATAAAATCATGTTTCTGCGCATAAGTTGAACTGTAGAGGAAGGGGGAAGACCTTCGTATGACCCGGATCAGCCGCAAGCTGCGCAGATGGACCAGTGAGGTGCTGGATTTGCCGCAGGACGTGCTTTATGATATGCCACGGTTAACCCTGATCGGCAGCAAGCAATTGTATATCGAAAATCATCGCGGTGTGATCCATTTTACGCCGAATCGCATTGTTCTGGCTTTGACCCAGGGTCAGCTCGAGATTAAAGGCGTTGATCTGATGATTCGTAATATTTTGCCGGATGAAGTGGCGGTGGAAGGAACAATTCTGGATATACATATGAATGGAGCGGAGGGAAACGGATGAAACAGCCCAGTCTGTACAAACTGCGAGGTGCAGTCCGAATAACGGTCACTGGGGGAGACATCGAAGCGCTGATCAACATGGTGGCAGAGCAGGGACTGGAAGTGTGGAACCTGCGTGCTCATGATGGACGCAAGGCAGAGATGAATATTCTGCTGCCGCATTTTTTTAGGCTGCGTCCTTTGTTGAAGCGGACAGGCTGCAGGGTGAAGGTGACGCACCGCAGCGGGATTCCTTTTTTTATGGCCAGATTAATGAAAAGGAAGTTCTTCCTTGGGGGTATGGTGCTTTTCGTGATTGCCATGTTTGCATTATCATCGATGGTCTGGAATGTTGAGGTGAAGGGGAATGTGAAAATCCCCACTGATGTGGTACTTGCTGCAGCCAAAAAAGAAGGGATATATCCTTTCCAGTGGGGGTTCAGACTCCAGAGTCAGGACAAGCTTTCCAGACAGCTGGCTTTGGCACTTCCCGACGTAACCTGGATTGGTGTGAGCAAAGAGGGGACAACCATTACCATTCAGGTTGTAGAGTCTGCACAGCCTCAGCGTGAACCGCTACTGAATCCAAGGCACTTGGTGAGCAAATCGGATGCAGTCGTTACTCAGATATACGCAGAACAGGGACGTCCTGTTGTACAGAAGGATACACGTGTTAAGAAAGGTCAGGTATTAATATCGGGTATTTTGGGCGATGAAGAGAATACAGAGAATGTTGTGGCCAAAGGCGAGGTCCGTGGACTTGTATGGCGTGAATATGAGGTGGAAGTGCCTCTCGTGCAGAAGCATAACACCATGACAGGAGAAAGTAAGGAACGTTTTTATGTTGTGCTTGGGGATTGGGCTGTTCAGCTCTGGGGATATGGGAAGACGCCTTTCAGTTCCTTCAATACGGCGAGTGATCATAAGCCGCTGACATGGCGATCCTTCACACTTCCGATGGGATGGTTGACGGAGACCGATATGGAGACCACGCAGCAAGAGGAACAAAAGACGGTGGAATGGGCCCGCACGAAAGGGCTGGAGGGAGCTAGAAACGATATTATCGCCAAAAATGGCAAAGGAACAAAAATTTTAAGTGAAAAAATTTTGCATGAGAAGAAAGAGAATGGTAAAGTTTATATGAAAGTATTATTTGAAGTGGAAGAAAGCATTGCGGAAGAACTTCCGTTAGTCCATAGTCAAGGAGAATGAGGCTATTTGTCAGAACAAACACGCAGCATACGAATCTCCCTCCAGAGTGCGGGAGAGGGTCAATCTCTTTTTGGACCCCAAGATATTTTTCTGAAACTGATTGAATCCGAGATTCCCGCCCAGATCGCTTCACGCGAAGCGGAAATTGTGATTCACGGCAATACAAAGAATGTGGAATCGCTTGAACAATTATTCGATGTGTTACTGCAATTGGTACGTAACGGGTATGTGCTAACCGAACGAGACGTCAGCTATGCCATTGAACTGGCCAAGGATCTGCGTGCAGACCAGCTGCTTGATCTCTTTAAGGGTGAGATTACGACCACCTACCGGGGCAAACCGATTCGTGTTAAAACCATTGGACAGAAGCACTATGTAACGACAATTAAGAAACGTGATGTTGTATTCGGCATCGGTCCAGCCGGTACGGGTAAAACCTATCTGGCCGTTGTACTGGCTGTTGCAGCTCTCAAGGAAGGCAGCGTCAAGCGCATCGTGCTTACACGGCCTGCTGTTGAAGCGGGCGAGAGCCTGGGCTTCCTGCCTGGAGACCTGCAGGAAAAGGTTGACCCTTATCTGCGGCCTTTGTATGACGCCTTGTATGACGTAATGGGTCAAGAGCAAACGGCCAAGGCACTGGAGCGCGGTTTGATCGAAATTGCACCACTGGCATATATGAGGGGGCGTACACTCGATGACTCGTTCATCATTTTGGACGAAGCTCAGAATACGACGCCGGAACAGATGAAGATGTTTTTGACCCGTCTTGGTTTTGGCTCCAAAATGGTCATTACCGGAGACGTAACGCAAATTGATTTACCTCGCGGCAAAAAGTCTGGACTGGTGGAAGCAAAAACGATACTCAGTGAAGTTGAAGAAATTGGATTTGTCTATTTTGCCGAGCAAGATGTTGTACGGCATTCCCTCGTCCAAAAAATTATCGTTGCATACAACCACGCCGCAGAAAATCAAGAATAGAAGGGATTGTCTAAAGTGACCTCGAAGGAACTGTCAAAAGGCAAATCTTTTCAGAATAGAACCACAGGATGGAAGTATAGCGTGTGGGCACGCTATCTTCTGTTTTTGTTTCTGGTGATTCTCTTCTACTTCAGTCTGGCCTCCAAGCTGCTTCCCGAGCGGTATGACATTCAGGAAGGCACACGAAGCGAAGTGGATATTGCTGCGCCCATGCAGATTCCAAACACGAAGGCAACGCTGAAAGCTCAGGAAGAAGCTGCTGAGCGTGTACAGCCGATCTATCAAATTGTGCAGCTGCGAAACGAAAATTTGATGACCACCCTGCTGGATCGTATTGACCGTCTGAATCAGGATGACCAGATTTCCAGTCAGGACAAGATTGATATTTATCGTGATGAGATTCCGCAGAGGCAGAAGGATTTTGTGTCCAACTTTATCAATAACAATCGGAAAGCGGGTACATATTCCGAAACTCTTTTGGAAGAGATCAGAAACGTAGTTCAGGAGCAAAGCTACCGAATTCCGGAAGAAACCTATATCAAGATATCCCGCTTGACCTCGGATGATATCCAGGAGATGAAGTCCGTTGGTCGGGATATTGTGTCCAGATTGATGACGGATCAGATCAGTGATGCTACGACAGCAAGGGCAAAAGTTGCCGAAATGGTAAGTGTAAGTTCCCTTAGCAAGCGTACGCAGCGTGAGGTTGTTCAGGAGCTCGCCCGCCTTGTAGTAACGTCCAACCGTTTCTATGATGAAGAGGGGACAAAGGAAGCCAAGGTACAGGCTCGTGAAAATACACAGACAGTCTATATCAAACAAGGTGATACACTGGTTGCCAAGGGCGAAATGATAACCCCCGAAATGTACGCGCTTCTTGATGAAAATGATTTGTTGAAAAACGAAGTAAATTACTGGCCGCAGCTGGGTCTTCTCATGCTGTCTTGTCTGCTGTCGGCAGCAATTCTGATGTATATTCAGCAATTCAGCGGAACGCATTTCAAATATAATAATGCACAGCTGCTGATGCTTGTACTCATTTTCATTATTACGATTGTGCTTATGCATGTAACGGCATTCATTCAGACAGCAGATAGGTCATATGTCGGCTTCCTTGCACCAGTTGCAGTGGGGGCGATGTTGATTGCCTTATTGCTGGATACATCGCTTGCTTTCGTTTGCTCGATCATCATTGGCATGTTGTCAAGCATCATCCTGAATACGCATCAAGGTCAGATTTTTGATTTTGAGCTTGGCTTCTTTGCGGTGCTGGTGTCTTTTGTTGCGATCTTCGCGACATACCGGGCAAGCCAGCGATCCACCATCTTAAAGGGGGCCATCATGGTCTGCCTGTTTGGTTCAATTGCCGTCTTTACACTGTCGTTGATTGATACGGGGGATTGGAACCGTACAACAACGCTTTACGGCGTTGGATTTGCTTTTGCGGGTGGTGTACTAACAGCGATTCTCGTCATTGGGCTTATGCCGTTTTTCGAAACATCGTTTGGTATACTATCAGCACTGAAGCTGGTGGAGCTGTCCAACCCGAACCACCCGTTATTGCGTAAACTGCTGACGGAAACACCGGGGACATATCATCACAGTGTCATGGTAGGAAACCTGTCGGAGGCCGCGGCCGAGGCTATAGGAGCGAATGGTCTGCTCTGCCGAGTAGGTTCGTATTACCATGATATTGGCAAGACCAAGAGACCGATATATTTCATTGAAAATCAGAACAATATGGAGAACCCGCATGACTCCATTGATCCCAAATTGAGTAAATCAATTATCGTTGCGCACGCACGGGATGGTGTGGAAATGCAGAAAGATTATAAGCTCCCGAAACCGATTCGGGATATCGCGGAGCAGCATCACGGGACAACCTTCCTCCATTACTTCTATCACAAAGCGCTGCGTCAAGCCGAGGAAGCAGGAGTGGAGCCTGACTTTACAGAAGAAGATTTCCGTTATCCAGGTCCAAAAGCCCAGTCCAAGGAATCGGCTATCGTGGGGATAGCGGACAGTGTTGAAGCAGCAGTTCGTTCCTTGCGCAAACCGACTGTGGAACAAGTGGAATCCATGATTGAGAAGATTATCAAGGGGCGTCTCGATGATCATCAGTTTAACGATTGTGATCTCACCATGCGTGAATTGGATATCGTAGCAAAGACCTTGAAAGAGACGGTAATGGGAATCTTCCACTCCCGGATTGAATACCCGGAAGAGATCAAAAAACCGAAGCCAACCTCACCTGAAGCAGGTTGACTTACGAATATGAGCAGACAGGAGTTATGAAAGAATGAGTCTTAACCTGGCATGGAATAATGATCAACAGGATAAAGAAATTACAGAACAGATGATTGCAATGCTAGAGCAATTGCTGAACCTGGCAGGAGAAGCTGAAGGCGTGGCTGATGGAGAAGTTGCTCTCACATTTGTGGATGATGCCCAGATTCATGAGCTGAACCGGGATTACCGCGGAATCGATCGTCCGACAGATGTGCTGTCATTTGCCATGAATGAAACCATGGATGAGGAACTGGACATCATCTACGAACTGGATGAGGATGAAGAGATGGAAGAGATGCCAGATGTTCTCGGTGACATCATTATCTCCGTTCCTCGTACAATCCTGCAAAGTGAAGAATATGGGCATTCATTTGAACGTGAGCTTGGTTTTCTGTTTGTGCACGGTTTCTTGCACCTGCTCGGATATGATCATCAGGACGAAGCAAGCGAAGCCGAAATGATGGGCAAACAGGAAGCTGTACTCGCCCAGGCCGGGTTGACACGATAATGAAAAGGCGCTCCTGGAGTCTGGTGTTCCGCAATGCGGCAGAAGGAATCGTATACGGTTTTCGGACACAGCGAAATGTAAGGGTTCATTCGGGAGTAGCCGTCATCATGTGTTCGGCAGGATTTATCTTCGGGATTTCTAGGACAGACTGGATGTTTGTGCTAACAGCCATCTTTCTGGTGCTGGTAACCGAATTAATGAACACGGCCGTAGAGGCAGCGGTAGATCTGGCACATCCGCATATTCATCCGCTTGCAAAAGCGGCGAAAGACACCGCGGCTGGCGCAGTTTTGCTGGCTGCGGTGTTCGCCGTAGTCATCGGATGTATGGTGTTCTTCAAACCGGTTTTACATTGGCTTGGTTTCTGATAAGCCTGCTATAACAAGAAGTTTATTTTAGTGATAACCTGAGGGAGAGATTTGGATTATGGATAATCAACAGCTCATGCAAGAAGCCATTAAGGCACGTGCCAAAGCGTACACACCTTATTCCCATTTTGGCGTAGGAGCAGCTCTGCTGGATAGCGAAGGCAATGTGCATCATGGATGCAATATTGAGAATGCTGCCTATACACCAAGCAACTGCGCGGAGCGAACAGCACTCTTCAGTGCGATCGCAGGGGGGCAGCAGCCTCGTAGTTTCAAGGCCATTGCCGTTGTAGGAGATACGGAAGGTCCAATCGCGCCATGTGGCGTGTGTCGCCAGGTTATGGTTGAGCTGTGTGAGCCGGATATGAAAGTCATCATGGGCAACTTGAATGGTGACCTGCAGGAAACGACGGTTGCCGAGCTGCTGCCTTGGGCTTTTGGTCCGTCTGATTTGGATTTTGCCAAAAAATAAACTATTCCAGGCCTAGGCGCCTGAGGAGGAACATATGAAGAAAAAAGCATTTAAATCGGGTTTTGTAGCTATTGTTGGGCGTCCTAACGTTGGTAAATCGACTTTGATGAACCAGGTTATTGGTCAAAAAATAGCCATTATGTCGGACAAGCCGCAAACCACTCGTAATAAAATACATGGCGTTTACACATCCGATGACAAGCAAGTTGTCTTTTTGGACACACCAGGTATTCACAAACGGCAATCCAAGCTGGGTGACTATATGAACCAGACTGCCCTGAATACACTCGGGGAAGTGGAAGCAGCTCTGTTCCTGATTGACGCTTCCGAAGGAATGGGCGGTGGTGACCGTTACATCGCAGAACAACTGAAAAATGTTCGGACTCCTGTCATTTTGGTGATGAACAAAATTGATAAAATCGAACCGGAAGCGCTGCTGCCGCTTATTGAGGAGTATCGCAAGCTGCATGATTTCGCAGAAATTGTACCGGTCTCTGCCAAACTCGGCAGCAATGTAAGTACACTGCTTGATCAGATCGGCAAGTATTTGCCGGAAGGACCGCAATACTACCCGGAAGATCAGGTTACAGACCACCCGGAACAGTTCGTTTGTGCGGAGCTGATTCGGGAGAAAATTCTGCAAATGACCCGGGAAGAGGTTCCCCACTCCATTGCTGTAACCATTGAGGATATGAAGGTTCAGGACAACGGGGTAGTATACATTTCAGCCGTTATTTTTGTAGAGCGTGACTCTCAAAAAGGGATTATTATCGGTAAACAGGGAGCCCTGTTAAAAGAGGTCGGCAAACGTGCGCGTACGGATATTCAAAACCTTTTGGGTTCGAAAATCTTTATGGATCTGTGGGTTAAGGTGAAAAAGGATTGGAGAAATCAGGATCGCGTTCTGCGTGATCTCGGCTTCCACCGTGACGTTTAATCGAGCAAGTATCCATTAATTGCAACACATAGTTTACCTTGCAAGACTCCATCCTAACTGGTAGATGCAGACGTCATTTCCGAAGAGAGGATGAAATTCTGATGCGAGATTTTTCGTGGAAGGTTTTTGCAATGACGGGGGATGTGGAGTCCTATTTGTTGTATACCGAGGCATGTGCGCCAACAGGACAGGAGTCTGATACTGCAGGGGAAGTGATAGAAGATGAAGAAGCCGAAGGTTAATTGGCTGATTCGGGAATGGTTAGGTGACGAGGCATGCTATACAGGGTGGAAGGGATTGTCATCCGCAGCATGGACTACGGCGAGGGAAACAAAATTATTACGCTTTGCACCGAAAGTGGTGGAAAAGTAGGAGTACTCGTCCGTGGTGCCAAAAAGCCCAAAAGCCGACATGCTGCGCTGGTGCAGCCGTTTACGTACGGTCAATACGTATATTTCCGTAATACGGGCCTGGGGACACTAAATGCGGGCGAAATCATGGAGTCATATCATGAGCTTCGGGAAGATTTAGTTAAAGCAGCTTATGCATCCTATGCATGTGAACTGCTGGATAGGGTCCTGCAGGATGAGGAAACAGGTGCTTTCTGGTTCAAGCAGCTTAAGGCTTGTCTTCAGGCTTTAAAGGAAGAGAAGGACCCAAGCGTCATTACCAGTCTCTATGAGATGAAAATATTACAATCGGCGGGCTACGGCCCGTCGCTTGATGAATGCATTTCATGCGGCCAGGAACGGCCGGATGAACAGTTGTTTGTAAGTCCAAGGCTCGGTGGTGTGCTGTGCAGAGCCTGTAAACACTTTGATCCACCTGCGTTGTCTGTAAGTCCTAAAGCTCTGAGGTTACTGCGGTTATTTGCACAGCTGGATTTGCAGCGATTGGGCAACATATCCGTCAGTGAGGCCACTAGAGATGAAATGAAGAAGATCATGAGAGCCTTCATGGATCACCAGTTGGGTCTCAATTTGAAATCCCGTTCTTTTCTCGATCAGATGGAGAAATACGGGATTTAAGGTGTGTTTTCTGGGGATGACAAGATTCACTTGACTTTGCACTCTTTTTTATTTAATATGGACTATAATTTCTCTTTTTGGAGACATGCATTGAACGAGAGAGTAGGAGACCTGATTTATTATTCTCGTAGATTGGCCAGACGGTCCTGACTACGATAATTGAGCGAGCCTGGGATGGTGCAAGCCGGGATGAATCGGTCTGTGAAATGGCACTCGGGAGCATGAATGGACACGGAAAAGTGGGCTTGCGTGAACAGGTTATCCTGTTTTATACACAAGCCAAGTAGGGTGGAACCGCGGGAGTAGCTCTCGTCCCTACGTCTGGACAACAGGCGTAGGGCGAGGGCTTTTTTTGATTGTGGAAATATTTTCCGTAAAGCTGGTGGATATATCCCGGGAATCTCTCGCAAAACGCGTTTTGTCCGTTCTACGTCGGGCTTCGATTGACGTTTGTGCAAATCGGAAGTTTTCTCAGCTTGTCAATAAACTCATTGAAAAGGAGCATGATTATGAATTTTCAGCAGATGATTCTCACGCTGCAACAATTCTGGGCCGAGCACAACTGTATTATTGTCCAGCCATATGATACGGAAAAAGGAGCAGGTACCATGAACCCGATGACCTTTTTGCGTTCACTTGGACCAGAGCCTTGGAAAGTAGCTTATGTAGAGCCTTCCCGTCGTCCTTCCGACGGACGTTACGGAGAAAACCCGAACCGTCTGTATCAGCACCATCAATTTCAAGTCATTATTAAGCCTTCACCAGACAACATTCAGGAAATTTACCTGGAAAGTCTCAAACGTTTGGGGATTGACCCGCTTAAACATGATATCCGTTTTGTTGAAGACAACTGGGAAAATCCTTCTCTGGGTTGCGCAGGCCTGGGATGGGAAGTATGGCTCGATGGTATGGAAATTACACAGTTTACATACTTCCAGCAAGTCGGCGGAATTGAGACGAACCCGGTGGCTGTCGAAATTACGTATGGTATGGAGCGCCTTGCTTCTTATATTCAGGAGAAAGAAAATGTGTTTGATCTGGAATGGGTAGAGGGAATCACCTATGGTGATGTATTCCTGCAGCCTGAGTTTGAACACTCCAAATATACGTTTGATGTATCTGATGTAAAGATGCTATTTACCCTCTTCAACATGCATGAAGAAGAAGCCAATAAGGCTATGGCACAGCATCTGGTATTTCCGGCATATGACTATGTGCTGAAATGTTCCCATACGTTTAACCTGCTTGATGCTCGTGGAGCAATCAGTGTTACTGAACGTACCGGTTACATTACACGTGTTCGTAATCTGGCACGCCAAGTGGCTGCAACATATGTGGAAGAGCGCGAGAAGCTTGGCTTCCCGCTGATCAAGAAAGGGGGAGCGGAGCATGTCTAAGGATCTGTTGTTTGAAATTGGTCTGGAGGAAGTACCTGCACGCTTTATGCGCGCGGCGATTGAACAGCTGCAGGATCGTATCGTGAAATGGCTGGATGCATCCCGCGTAACACATGGTGAGGTAAACGCTTATGCTACACCACGTCGTTTGGCTGTCATGATTCAGGATGTTGCCGAGAAGCAAGAGGACGTGGAAGAAGAAGTAAAAGGTCCTTCCCGTAAAATTGCACTTGACGAGAGCGGCAACTGGAGCAAAGCAGCACTCGGATTTGCACGCAGTCAAGGTGTTGATCCGGATCAGTTTACGTTTAAGGAACTCGGCGGAGTCGAGTATATCTATGCAACCAAGAGCAGCAAAGGTGTAGAGACTTCATCGGTAATCGGTGAAGGATTGCTGTCGATTCTGCACGCCATGACATTCCCTAAATTCATGCGCTGGGCTTCATATGATTTCAAATTTGTCCGCCCGATTCGCTGGATTGTCGCTCTGCTTGGTAGTGAGGTTATTGATATTGAAGTTGCAGGTGTGAAATCCGGGAATGTAACCCGGGGACATCGTTTCCTTGGTAAGGAGGCCGTGATTACTAATCCTGCTTCATATGTCGAATTGCTGCGTTCCGAACATGTTATTGCAGATATCAAGGAACGGGAGCAAATGATCGTTTCCCAGATTCAGGCACTGGCTGCCGAGAAGAACTGGGATATCGCTATCAAGGAAGATTTGCTGGAGGAAGTACTGTTTTTGGTGGAAACGCCAACTGTATTGTTCGGAACGTTCGATCCTTCATTCCTCAATATCCCTCAGGAAGTATTGATAACTTCGATGCGTGAGCATCAGCGTTATTTCCCTGTACTGGATAGTGCGGGACAATTGCTGCCTTTCTTTGTAACCGTTCGTAACGGAGGCAGTGATTCACTTGATGTCATCGCCAAAGGTAACGAAAAAGTACTGCGTGCCCGTCTGTCTGACGCCAAGTTCTTCTACGAAGAAGACCAGAAGCTCGAGATCAAGGACGCATTGTCCAAACTGGAGAGCATTGTCTTTCAGGAGGAGCTGGGTACCGTTGGTGACAAGGTGCGTCGTATTCGCAAAATTGCGGACGGTCTGGCATCCAAGCTGCAGGTTTCAGCTGATGTTGCGGAGTCGGTGAGCCGCTCTGCAGATATCTGCAAGTTTGACCTGGTTACGCTGATGGTTGGTGAGTTCCCTGAATTGCAAGGTGTCATGGGTGAGGATTACGCTCGCAAGGCAGGTGAGAAGGAAGAAGTGGCCAAAGCGGTATTTGAACACTATCAGCCGCGCTTTGCCGGAGACCAATCTCCTGCTTCACTTGTAGGTGCGATCGTAAGTGCTGCAGATAAAATGGATACCATCGTGGGCTGTTTCTCCATCAATATCATCCCGACTGGATCCCAGGATCCATATGCACTTCGTCGTCAGGCTGCGGGTATTGTACAAATCTTGCTGGATCATCAGCTTCCACTGACGCTCTCCGATGTGTTCGGGGTTGCGCTTCAGGTACATGCTCAGATGAACCTTTTGAAACGTGCAGATGAAGAGGTTCGTAAAGATTTGCAGGACTTCTTCGGTCTTCGTGTGAAAAAACTGTTGTCCGAGACTGTTCGTTATGATGTAGTTGATGCCGTGATCTCTGCCGGATTCGATGATATTAGTGCTGTTGTTCCAAAAGGTGAGGCTTTGATGGCCGCTGTTCAAACCGGTGATGCGTTCAAAACAACAGTGGAATCTTTCAACCGGGTAGGTAACCTGGCTGCCAAAGCGTCGAATGCTTCTGTTCATCCTGAACTGTTTACCGAAGAGGGAGAGAAGCAGCTGCATGAAGCTTGGAACAGAACCAATGAGGAATATCGCAAAGCCTTGTCGCAGCACGATGCAGCGGAAGCGCTCGCGATTGCATCCGCTTGGAAGGAAGCCATAACAGCATTCTTCGATTCCGTAATGGTTATGGCCGAAGATGAAGCAGTCCGTGCTAATCGCTTGGCTCTGCTCGCAGCTATCGATCGTGACTTGAAAGGATTTGCCGATTTCTCCAAATTGGTGTTAGTATAATATCCCGGCACTGACGGGTTAAAGCATACGCTTCAAATTCAGTATTAAAGAAGGATATATGAGGGTATAAATATACGGAACGGGTTGTGAAATTTTATTTTTAACAGCCGTTCCGTATTTTAGCCTTTGATTTACCTTGACTGGTCAGAAGGAATTTCGCTGGCGGAAGTCGTATATAACAATATGCAGCTATTTTATGAAGCCGGGTGATCCTGAGGTTGAGTGAGTTGAATGTACGCCAGATTGTTGTGGACGGAGATGCTTGTCCGGTGAAAGCCGAGATTGCAGAAACGGCCCGTCGTTTTGATATCCCCGTATTGTTAGTATCTTCCTTTGATCATTTGCTTCAGGGAGGAGAAGGGGTGCGTACCGTGCAGGTCGACCGCAGTGATCAGAGCGCGGATCTGTACATCGCCAATCATATCAAGCCCTGTGATGTTGTCATTACACAGGATTATGGACTGGCAGCACTCGCACTTGGCAAACGTTGTTATGTTTTATCATTTCGTGGTCGCGAATTTAATGATCGTGACATTGATTTTATGCTCGATTCCCGGCATACTGCTGCCAAAGCACGGAAAAGAGGGCATTATGGGAAGGGTCCAAAGCCTTTCACAGAGCAGGATCGGGAAATTTTTCAACATAAACTGACAAAACTTTTGAAAGATTTGCAGGAGAATGTGTAAGTTTAGCGAATTATATTTACGTGCTGAAAGAGATGAAGGTGGCCAGAGATGAGTACCGGACAAGGCGGTATACCCGAAAGCATTATTGAATCGGTGTTACAGCAGCATGATATTGTCGATACGGTGAGCCGATTTGTGCATCTGACCAAGCAGGGGAAGTACATGAAAGGCCTCTGCCCTTTTCATTCCGAGAAGACGCCTTCGTTTACAGTTACACCAGAGAAACAAATTTTCTACTGCTACGGTTGCGGCACGGGTGGAAATGCCATCAAATTCAGGATGGAAATCGAAGGGTTATCCTTTCCCGAGGCTGTCAAGACGATGGCGGAAGAAAGTCACATCTCGATGGGAGACTGGCAAGGGCGTGAATCCGCTCATGTAAATCCGGAGACAGAACGTCTGCTGGAGGCGTATGAGCTAACTGCAAAGCTGTATCATTTCTTATTGAAAAATACAGAGCATGGAAAAGCAGCCATGGAGTATTTACGCTCGCGGGGCTTTAGCGACAAGCTGATTGACCAGTTCCAGATTGGTTATGCGCCGAATCGTTGGGACACGTTGGTGCAATTTCTGGAGAAGCGCAACTTTCCTCTTGAAGAGATGGAAAAGGGCGGTCTTCTGTCGCAGCGGAGTGAAGGTCAGGGCTATGTGGACCGCTTCCGAGACAGGGTTATGTTCCCGATTAATGGCAGAAGCGGCAAACCGATTGCATTTGCAGGCCGCATTTTGGGAGACGGGCAGCCGAAGTACCTAAATTCACCGGAAACCCGGTTATTCAACAAAAGCCGAGTTCTCTACAATCTGCATCAGGCCAAAAATGCAATTCGCAAACAAAGACAAGCTATTTTGTTCGAAGGTTACGGCGACGTGATCTCCGCCTGGGATCAAGAGATCCAGAACGGAGTAGCAGCCATGGGTACAGCGCTAACCGAGAATCAGGCGCTTATGCTCAAGGGCATGTGCGACGAAGTCATTATCTGTTATGACGGTGACCGAGCAGGGCAGGCAGCTGCACTTAAGAACTTCCCCATTCTGGAAGAAGCCGGGCTGCAGGTTAAGGTGGCTCTTATACCCGAAGGGCTTGATCCGGATGATTTTATTCGGAAGTACGGTGGTGAACGGTTTCGCAACCAGATTGTAGACGGTGCTGTGACCACAACAAAATTTAAGCTTATAAACCTTAAAAAAAACCATATACTGCTAGAAGGCGGCGGTCTGATCGCCTATTCCAAGGAAGCGGTAAAGCTAATCGCGCCATTATCTTCCCCTACAGAACGCGAAGTGTATTTGCGTGAACTGGCTGCCGAAGTGGATGTGTCATTTGAGACACTGAAGCAGGAGTGTAATGAAGAGCGACAGTCCATGAAAAATAACGAGCAGTATGGGGATAATAACCCGAAAAGGTGGAATAATGGTAGGCAACAAAATAGGCAGGTGCCTACACCCAATCTGTTGCCGGCTTACCATGCTGCTGAGCGCAAATTGCTTGCCTGGATGCTTCAGGATGACGAGGCTGCCCAGTATGTGAATGAGCATCTTGGTGAAGCTTTTAACTTGGATGATCATGCAGCTATTGCTGCTTATCTATATGCCTATTATGCGCAAGGCAAATCGCCGGATACAAGCCGTTTTATGTCCTCATTGCATGATGATCGATTGGAGAAAACCGTCAGCTCGATCTCAATGATGGATGGCCCGGGTGAATGGAACGTTCAGATACTCGATGATTGTATCAGGGAAGTGCTGAAATATCCGCGCAAAAAAGAGTACGATCTGAAAAAAGAAGAAATGATTGCTGCAGAGCGTGCAGGTGATTTTGTACGCGCGGCACAAATCGCAATTGAAATGATTGCCCTAGAGAGACAGTAAATGTCCGTGTGTTGGATGTTTCTAGGGAGGAGGGAGTCGAGTTATGGCGAATGATCAGCATACTGAACTAGAAACAGAATTAACGCTGGATCAGGTTAAGGATCAACTGATTGAATCAGGCAAAAAAAGAGCTTCATTGAACTACAAGGAAATTATTGAGAAACTCTCCCCGTTTGAGCAGGATGCTGAGCAAATGGATGAGTTCTACGAACAATTAAGTGACCTGGGTATCGACGTGGTAAACGAGAATGATGAAGAGGTTACGCTTCGCCCTAATGATGACTCAGAAAACAACAGCAGAGAGGGAGACGATGAGTTCCACTTTGATGATGATCTGAGCTTGCCTCCTGGTATCAAAATCAATGACCCTGTCCGGATGTATCTGAAGGAAATTGGTCGCGTACCTTTGTTGTCTGCAGATGATGAAGTGGAGCTTGCCAAACGGATTGAAAACGGGGATGAAGAAGCGAAACGCCGACTGGCTGAAGCCAACCTTAGACTCGTTGTCAGTATCGCCAAGCGATATGTGGGACGCGGTATGCTGTTCCTTGACCTGATTCAGGAAGGAAACATGGGTCTGATCAAGGCAGTTGAGAAGTTTGACCACAAAAAAGGGTATAAGTTCAGTACGTATGCGACTTGGTGGATCCGTCAAGCGATCACACGTGCGATAGCCGATCAGGCGCGTACCATTCGTATTCCGGTGCACATGGTCGAAACGATAAATAAACTGATCCGGGTATCCCGTCAGTTGTTGCAAGAACTTGGACGCGAACCAACGCCAGAAGAAATTGCAGCTGAAATGGATCTGAGTGTGGAGAAAGTGCGTGAGATCACGAAGATTGCACAGGAACCGGTTTCCCTCGAAACACCGATTGGTGAAGAGGATGATTCCCATCTGGGCGATTTTATCGAGGATCAGGAAGCTTTGGCTCCAGCAGATGCTGCTGCCTATGAATTGCTGAAAGAACAGCTTGAAGACGTACTGGATACGTTGACAGAGCGTGAAGAGAATGTGCTTCGCCTTCGTTTTGGTCTGGACGATGGACGGACGAGAACGCTGGAAGAAGTGGGCAAGGTCTTTGGAGTTACGCGTGAGCGTATTCGTCAGATCGAAGCTAAGGCTCTTCGTAAACTGCGCCACCCAAGCCGCAGCAAACGGCTTAAGGATTTCCTCGAATAACAGAACTACGGGAGACTTTTCGCAAGCCGCTTAGGCGGCGGCGAGGTCTCCTTTATTTTTAAATCGAATGTCTTAATTGCTTGGTTTTGGTAATTAATCCTTGAAATGTTTGATTGGATTTCATTTTATCGCTTTTCGTTGTCCAATGCAAATCAATAAATTAAATGAATGTGCAGGTGCTTCATGAAACTTTCGAATCGATTACAACAAATACATGATCAAATTCCCGAGGGCAGCCGTCTAGCCGATATAGGCTCAGATCATGCATTACTGCCGGTAGCTGCCGTTCGCAGTGGGAAGGCTGCAAGTGCTGTGGCCGGAGAAGTTAACCCGGGACCCTACGAGGCTGCGCGCAAACAGGTAAGTGATGCAGGGCTGCAGGAGCAAATTACCGTTCGACGTGGAGACGGGCTTGAAGTTGTCTCTGCAGGCGAGGTAGATGTCATTACGATTGCGGGAATGGGTGGAGCATTAATTGCTTCCATACTGGACCGCGGCCTTTCCAAACTGGAAGAAGTGAAGATGCTTATCCTTCAACCTAATGTGGGTGAGGATATCCTCAGACGCTGGCTGCTGGATCATCAGTGGGTGGTTGTGGCAGAACGATTGCTTGAGGAAGATGGTAAGATCTATGAGATTATTACAGCCATGCCCCAGGCATCCAGTCCAATTGCTAATGAGGAAGTGTACCTCGCCCGTCCGCTTGAAGGTGGAGTCGTTCTGACGCAAGATCTATTGCTGCGTATGGGTCCATATCTGGTGGACAGACCCACAGACGTATTCTTTGCAAAATGGGAAAGTGAGATCGTTAAGCTGAAGGGTGTTGTGCAGTCCATCTCAAAATCGGACCAGGACTCCTCCCGTGAAAAGGCTGCCGAGGTAGATCGTCTGATTGCAAACCTGAAGGAGGTACTCGAATGTTTGCCAAAGGTCAAACTGTAATTCAATTGATGGAGCAGCTGGCTCCCAAACATCTGGCTGTACCCGATGACCGGATTGGACTGCAGCTGGGCAGTCTGCAAAAAGAAATAAACCACGTTCTTATTGCTCTTGATGTGACTGATGAAGTTGTAGAGGAAGCTATTCGAATCGGTGCCAATCTCATTATTGCACACCATGCGATTATTTTCCGGCCGGTAAAATCATTCAATACGGATACACCGATGGGCAAATTGTATGAGAAGCTGATCAAGCATGATATTGCCGTATATATCAGTCACACGAATCTGGACGTGGCCGAAGGCGGCATGAATGATTGGATGGCTGAAGCGATTGGCATTGAGAGCAAAGAGTCACTGGAAGATGTACATACAGACCATCTGTACAAGCTGGCTGTATTTGTTCCGCGCACGCATCATGAACAGGTGCTTCACGCCATTCTGGAGGCTGGAGCTGGAAGTATCGGCCAATACAGCAAATGCAGCTTCAATACCGAAGGAACAGGAACCTTTGTACCAGGAGAGGGAACACAGCCTTTTATCGGTGAACAGGGCCAGCTGGAGCGAGTGGAAGAGATGCGTATTGAGACCATTGTACCGCAGAGCCTACGGAGTAAAGTTGTACAGGCCATGCTGAAGGCTCATCCCTATGAAGAAGTGGCCTATGACCTGTATGCAATGGATTTAAAAGGCCGTATACTCGGTCTGGGGCGTCTGGGACCCCTCAAGGAACCAAAGACACTGAGTGAGCTGGTAGAGGTCGTAAAGGCCCAATTAAACGTGCCATACGTTCGAGTAGTAGGGGATC
The DNA here is from genome assembly GCF_038005125.1 of Paenibacillus sp. FSL K6-2862. Lineage (NCBI taxonomy): Bacteria > Bacillati > Bacillota > Bacilli > Caryophanales > Paenibacillaceae > Paenibacillus > Paenibacillus sp. FSL K6-2862. The sequence continues at coordinate 4,810,565 of NZ_JBBOSN010000001.1, read as the reverse complement.
TGAATCGGCCGATCAAAAAAGCAGCGGTCCTTGGCGGTTCGGGAAGCCGCTATACCCTGACCGCCCGTTTCAAAGGGGCCGATGTCATCGTAACGGGAGATATTGATTATCACACTGCTCATGATGCGCTGATGGCTGGCATGTGCATCATAGATGCTGGGCATAATGCCGAGAAGATCATGAAGTCCAAAACAGCAGACTGGCTGCGTACGCGATTGACAGACAAGCGTTATAAGACCCAAGTGACGGCTTCGGAGGTCAATACGGAAGTATTCCAATTTATGTAGTTAAATCGGGAACGCTTGTTTCCAGTAATATTAAGCTTGTTTGTAAACTCAAATGCCTGTATACTATGTAATGTTGTTCGGAAAGCTTGACAGACAATCGCTGGTGGCCTTGTTGCCACGAGAGGAAAGTCCGGGCTCCACAGGGCAGGATGCTGGATAACGTCCAGTCAGCGCGAGTTGAAGGATAGTGCCACAGAAATGGACCGCCGATGGCCGGATTTTCCGGTACAGGCAAGGATGGAACCGAGGTGTAAGAGACCCCGAGGAACGCTGGTGACTTCGTTCCTGGTAAACCCCATCTGGAGCAAGACCTAATGGGACACAGCCGACTCTTCGGAGGAGGCAGCCTTAGCCCGAGGTGTGTCTAGGTTGGTCGCTTGAGCTGTGCAGCAATGTATGGCCTAGATAGATGATTGTCGCTTGTGGTGGGAGGGTAGTTCCCGTTTGAACCACGAAGAGCACAGAACCCGGCTTACGGTAAGCTTTCCAAACTGCAACAACATGTATTGATCGATGTACTCACATTTAATTGTACTTCTCTTCTAAAAAATTCAAACAAACATCAATAAGGCGACAGAACCCGATTTTCTCGGATCTGCCGCCTTATTTTTTTACGCATTAAGTTCTGATTGGATACTAGTTATAATACAGTTAATGACAGTTTATTACAGTGTAACCGCCGTATCGGATTGTGCAGCAGCATGCCAGCGCTGAATAGCTCGGTCCATACGTTCAACGGCTTCAGGAAGCAGCTCAGGGTCTGTATGTGTGAAGTTGATACGCATCCGGTTCAGTTCAGGAGTTCCGGCGTAGAAGGAATCACCAGGTACAATGCACACTTTTTCCTGAATACCGTAAGTAAACAAATTACTGGCTGCCATCGCTTCAGGAAGTTCGAGCCACAGGAACATGCCGCCTTGCGGAGAGTTCCATGTGATTCCTTCCCAAGCCTTCTCTGCCATAAGTGAAGTCATGGTATTCATCCGTTTGGCGTAGTCTTTGGAAATGCTGCGTATATGCCCATCAAGATCAAACGTTTCGAGCAAGGCATGAAGAGCTCTCTGGTCGATGCTGCTGGAATGCAGATCGGCTCCCTGTTTCGCTCGTGCAGCAATCTTAACAATATCTGCAGAAGCAAGGATCCAACCCGTACGAAGTCCTGGAGCTACGGTTTTGGAGAATGTGCTCGTATAGATGACGTTGGATGGTCCATCGTAAGACGCTGCATCCAGTTCGACAAGCGAAGGTGCATCCAGTTGTTCCGGATTGAAACGGATTTCGCCATATGGATCGTCTTCCAGAATGAGTACTCCGTATTTGCGACATAGGTCAACGGCCTGCTGTCTTCTGGTGCGGCTCCATACTTTGCCTGAAGGATTGGAGAACGTTGGATTAATGTACACCAGTTTCGGCTGATGCTGTTTTAACTGTTCTTCAAGGGATTCAGGGAGCATGCCTTCTTCATCGCAGGCTACCCCATGGGATTCGGCCTGATAGGAATGGATAACTTGAAGAGCAGCCAGGTAGGTCGGTGATTCAACCAGTACGCTGTCACCTGGATCAAGCAGAATACGGCAGACCAGATCTATGGATTGCTGTGATCCTGTAGTCAGGAGCATATGATCGGGGGAAGCGGGAATGCCCTTGGATTCCAGACGCTCGGCAATTTTGGCGCGCAGCGGTCTGTAGCCTTCCGTTTCTGCGTATTGAAGGGCAGCTGCACCGCTCATAAACACCTGTTGATACGCGTCACGTATAGCTTCAACCGGGAATGATGACTGTGCTGGCAAACCTCCGGCAAGGGATATCATTCCAGGCGCCTGTGCAGCCTGAAGCATGTCGCGAACGACAGAGGACGGGGTGTTTAAAGCCATTTTGGACCAAGGGATACTCATCGTGTTCTCATCTCCTGTTATTCACTGTTATACTGATATTATAAACTATAATAGCCGGAATGCGATATAACAGTAAAATGTGGATGATAACAGTTGGGGGAGCGGGCAGATGCACATTGAATTGAAACGGGGAAGCAGTACCAAGTTGTATATTCAGATCGCGCTTACACTCGCAGATCGGATCCGTTCAGGTTTGATTGAGCCTGGAACACGTCTGCCGTCTGTACGTAAAATGACCGCGGACCTGGGAGTAAGTCTCGTTACCGTGTCTAAGGCGTATGCTGAACTGGAAGCCATTCAGCTGATAACCTGTTCACAGGGAAAAGGATGCTATGTACGCGGGGCACAAGAGATGGATCAAACGGGGGATATAGATAAAAAACAGCAAACCGAGCGAAATCACGAAAATAATACCCCGTGGAACTGGCAGATGGCACTTGTGGATTATTTGCCGCGTGCGCAGCTTTGGCGGCATTTTGATGCTTCTCCTCAGGTTCAATATGAACTGCATATGTCAGCCATCCAGCCTGAGCTGCTGCCAACGACTGAAATTATTAATAGTGCCTATCGGCTGTCCTCCGACCACCCTGAACGCATGGCAGCGTATGGCTCTTTTCAGGGGGATCGGGAACTTCGCCAGACCTTTGCAGGCCATTTTGCCGAAAGGGGTCTGCAAGTCTCCCCAGAGCGAATGTTAATTACAAGTGGGACACAGCAGGGAATCGACTTAGTTGCCCGCACCTTCGTTGGGCCTGGAGATGTAGTCTACATGGAAGCTCCTACATACACGGGCGCAATTGATGTATTTACGAGCAGGGGAGCCAAAATCATTACCGTGCCAATGGATGATGAAGGCATGCGTATAGATCTGTTGACACGCCTCTGCGACACGTACCCGCCAAAGTTGATTTATACTATACCTACATACCACAATCCGACAGGTGTAACGATGAGTGCCAGAAGACGAGCACAACTACTGAATCTGGCCCAGAGTTATCACTGTCTCATTTTGGAGGATGATCCATTCGCCGATCTGTATTTCCGCGACTCACCTCCTGCGTCCATTAAATCGATGGATACTACAGGCCATGTCGTTTACATCAAAAGCTTCAGCAAGGTGCTGTCTCCAGGTTGCCGCGTAGCCTGTGCCATCGCTGAAGGGAGTGTGCTGACCCGTTTGGTCGCAGCCAAATCCACGGCAGATCTGGGCAGTCCTTTGCTTACACAAAAGGCACTTCAATCCTTCATTCAGCATCAGTATAGCTCCTATATCGTTGGATTACGCGAAGAGCTGTACGCCAGACTACAGGCAGCATCCGATGTTCTGGAGGAATACCGTGTACCTGGTATGTATTGGGTCTTGCCTGAAGGTGGGTTAAACCTGTGGCTTCAGCTTCCAGATGGTCTGGATATGCGGGAGCTGCACCGTCAGTCTCTGGCTGCAGGCGTTTCTTTTTTGCCGGGATCTGCTTGTTATGTAGGTGAGACGGATACGGCGAGTCTGCGAATCTGCTTTACGGTAACGGATCTGAAGGGGTTGTGTGAAGGGCTCCGCGTGTTGTGCGGTGTCATTCAGAGGGTCATGCCTAGGCAGGGGGGAACAGCAGCGGACAGGCTCCCGCTCATTTAATTTTTTGGAACAAGGACATACATCCAATCCACTTTCGTCCTGGTGCAATACGTTATAGTATCACTTGAAAGGGAGTTGGTTTTAAATGAACCATTACTGTCCACCGCTTTGCCCGATTGTATGTGACCCGATCCAGGTTGTTGAGGATTACTACGTTCCGCAGATCGTACCTGTCATCCACCCGATTGAAGTCATCAAAAAAACGCACTGTGTGCCAGTTCATCACCATTTGTACCCTGTCGTTGTCAAAGAAGAAGATCCTTGCTATGTATCCAGCCATACCAGCAAGAAAAAATCCGTGAAAAAATCCGGCAAAGCCCGCACATCGTCCCGCAAACGCTAGTCGCAGCGGGTGCCCCGGGGAAATAGAGAACAGCTCAAAAAGCAGCATACGCCCCGGGGCGCAGCTGCTTTTATTTTTGTACACGAAGCAATTGGGGTATCACGCCACAAAAGGCTACTTCGTATATTTTTTCATCGTGTTATCCATCTGCTGCCTTACATGCTGAGGCCAGAACTGTAAGGGTGCACTGTTGCTTGAAGCAGACTGAAGGGCCTTGTAGACATCGACCTGACCATAACCATAATACTTGTCGTGACCGGGGTCACCAAGGTCAATGACACTCTGACGCATCAGGTCCATGACTTCCGTATTGGTCAGATCCGGATTCAACGAACGAATTAACCCAGCAAGTGCAGCGACATGTGGGCTGGCCATTGACGTTCCGGATAGGGCGGCATATTGATTATTGGGATAGGTGCTAGCGATGCTGGTGCCAGGCGCCATTACATCCACATAATCGCCGTAGTTGGAATACGAAGCCTTATTCATATCCGGGTCTGTAGCCGAAACTGCGAATACCTCGGGATAAGCGGCAGGATATCCAGGCCGTTCAGTGTTATCATTCCCGGTTGCAGCAATCAGGACAATATCGCGATCGAAGGCATACTTGATGGCATCATGGAGAAATTGGGCATCTGCATAATTGCCCAGACTCATGTTGATAACCTTGGCACCGTGGTCCGCAGCCCAAATAATGCCTTCAGCCACGGCATACGTGGTTCCTGAACCCGAATTGTCCAGTACCTTCACGGGAAGAACCTTGTTATACCAACTCATCCCCGCCACGCCTTCGCTGTTATTGACAATAGCGCCAATGATTCCGGCTACATGTGTACCATGGCCCACATCGTCAAGCGGCTTGCTCTTCGGATCAACGACGTTATAACCCTCCAGCAGCTTGCCCTTCAGGTCCGGATGATTTAGGTCCACTCCGGTATCCACTACAGCAACAATAACGTCTTCTTTCCCTTTTGTAATATTCCAGCCCCTGTTGGTTTCAATGGCGGGGAGATTCCACTGATAATCCGTGAACAAAATATCGTTGGGAATCGTTACGTCCGTATCGGTTTGTTCAGGTGCCGCTCCATTGGTTAAATACATGTAGTGGGGTTCCATATACAGCGGATTCCATTTGCGTTCAAAATAGGAATGCAGCTGCTCGTAGTTCATGTGTTCTGAACGAAAAACATAAGTGTATCCCAGCTTACGCGCGGATTGGGTGCGCAAATCGGATTTGATGATCCGCATATCCCGTTCACCCGGCTCCTGTCGGAAACGAATAACGATTTCATTTTCATAAAAATGGCTGGCATTGGCATTATCATGGCCTGTTTTTACCGTGACTTCGTTTAGGGTATCTGGGTGTACGGATTCGATTTTGAATTTGCCTTCACGCGGGTAAGGAATCATGCGCAGATTTTTGCGCTGATGTTGTTCCACCGCATTCAAGACACTTTGGCTAAAGAGTGCAACAACCGCTTTGTTCCCATCCTTGGAGGGCAGGCCCATGACGAAATATTTTTCTTTGCCTAGAGGAAATGAGGAAGATTCGAAGCTTTGGCGTTTCATTACCGCTTTTTTCGCAAGGTTAAGGGAGTGTTCCAGTTTTTGCTGCTCCACTTTGCTTCCTTTACCAGATTCTTTAGCAAAATGTTTATTGACGGTGCCTTTGCTATCCAGCACATCAATGGAACGAATATGATCGTGTGTACGCTGTAAATCCTGAACGTATCGACCGAACTCGGCTTCATTCATACTGGCGCTCTTTTCAAGCATTAAGCTGAGATGCTGCTTGGCATCCATACGTGTCAACAAATCTGTTGCTTTCACATCCTGGACTTTTAAACGCTGTTTGTTTGCATGTTCCTCATGAGGAGCATCGGGCATGGCACTCGGCTCAGGTGCAGGACGGTTGGATGTCGGAAGCAGCAGGGTCAGTGCAAGCGCTCCTGCACCGGCGGCGATGGCCCAGTTTATCCATTTAGGTCTGGACATGGGGAATATAACCTCCTCTTGTATTTTGGACAGCAGTCATGAGTTTACTGTATTCATCGTTGTCCTTGGCATAGTTCTATCGTTAGGAAAAGCGGTTATTTTTATGCAGGTGAAAACGGAGCAGACTTCGCTTAATGGGTAAGGATCGTGGCGGTTATGTAAAGGTTGATTAAGGGATACCGCTCGTCATCTTTTTATGGTAGGATAGTAGCTGAGAATCCAAGGTCAGGGGGACAACCACCGTGGCCGACCTATATGTAAGGACTTATTTAAGGGGGAGCTACCTTTATGTCAGCAGCCAATGTACAGAAAACTTGTGAGTCAACTAGGGAAAAGTTAAAACCTGCTATCGATCGGATCGAACAATTTTTGAATGAAAATGCCTTGCCTGAACTGGACCAGAACCAGACTGAGGAATCGACAACCTTCTACAAAGGATTTCTTTCGGATCTCCGTCATTTGCTTGTTTTTTCTGAAGTTTCTTACGAAAAACTTGGCGTTGTGCTGCGTCGTGCCAATTTTGATGTCGATTTTGCCGAAAAGGCTCTCTATAATACGTATCATCAATGCGTAAACAGCTTTTTCTATCCCAAAAATGAATGCTATTCCGAAGATGGAAGATATGCGTACACAGGTCAGGATGCCATTCGCTTCCGTGACAAGCCGGTTCGTGCAGTACGCGATGTTATTCTTGAAGTTTCCAAAACGTATGAAGAACTGCGTGATGATCTGGCCTTTTATGAAAGTGACTATTTGACCCAGCGCCGGATGCAGAATCAACGCAATCACGCATAGTTCAGCGTTTGCCGACGATATAAAATGAATGAAACCGCCAGCAATGGCGGTTTTTTTGGCGTTTTCGGACAAGAAAAGAGTGGCTGAATTCATGTCATCATCTGACATCTCAGCAGAGAATAGCCGTTTTACACTGGGGAGACAATAGATGTCGAGGTGATAAATAAATGAGCCAAGACAAGCCAATTGTCAAATGCAGTGTGTCCAACTGTCATTTCTGGGGAGAAAACAATTTCTGCCACGCCGATGCCATCATGATTGACATTGACCAACATGCTACTCGTCGCTTGCATGAAGAATTTGCTGGAGAAACGTTTGATTCGGATCATCAGGATCATGCGCGTACCTCTTCGGCAACATGCTGTCACACATTCAAACCCAAATGAGCAGTCATCCCTAATTATTATGGAGGTGCTTTCAAGTGAAGAATGATAATAAAGAGGATTATCCATTTCATCGTTCCAAAACTGCCACCCCTGCCAATGTGAAAAAGCGTGAACGTGTGGATTACCCACGACGTGAACATCGTGAGGAATATGGTGCAGAGGTGGCTCCCCCGGCTTCTGTACGTACAGAACGCGCTGAACCGGCCGCAGCAGTCCCGGAAAAACATGAAGCTGATCGCGTTATGGAGTCAACTGGTAAAGTCTCCGGCTATATTGGGTTAGCTTGCGGGATTGCGTCCTTATTTATGTGGTCTATTGTACTTGGTCCGGCTGCAGCCGTGCTTGGTTATTACGCTTATGTAAACGGGCGTAAAACGGCCGGCGCTTGGTCCATTGGACTGGGAGCACTCGCTACAATCAGTTATTTCTTCATGATTCCATTTGCCCGTTAAATTCAAGTTGATAAAATACGTGATTTAGCCAGCAATTTTGAACTGAATAGGGCATATCTTAACCTTCTCCCTTCCCGTAAATCCGGGTTATGGGTGAAGGTTTTTCGTATTTGCGCAAACCAAAGATTAAATGGGTTTATTTTCTGAAAACCATGGCAGATTTTTGTAAAACGATGTAGAATATAGGCATAATATACGTTTATTTATACGGGAGTGGGAAAACAGATGCAGATTGATCCAAACGGGTCACGGCAGTTACTGGAACTTCAATTGTCCAATGCTGCCAATCAAACGAATGTGTCAGGTGAAGCTGCCGGTTCATCGTCAGACTTCGCCGATATGATGGACGGGCTGTTGAGTGCAAGTACAAACGCTTCGAACAGCAGCGATTCATCTTCTTCAACGTCAATTGGCATATCCAAAAGATCCAGTGACGGCTTGTTGTGGTTACAACTGGGCAGTTTGTATAATACGGATTCAAGTACGAGTTCTTCCACCAGCAGTGAGAATGTATCTTTGTCGACGCATACCAATACTGTAAAAGCGGGTGCCAAGGGATCTGTGCCAACCGATTTTGAATCATTGATTGCAGCGGCAAGTGCCAAGTACGGTGTACCTGAATCTCTGATCAAGGCTGTCATTGACACGGAGTCCGGATTCAATCCGAACGTGGTATCATCCGCAGGTGCCAAAGGATTAATGCAATTAATGGATGGGACTGCAGCTGGTCTCGGTGTAACGAATGCCTTTGATCCTGCTCAGAGCATTGATGCCGGAACCAAATATCTCTCCCTACAGCTTCAGCGTTTTGGTGGCGAGGTGAAGATGGCGCTCGCCGCTTATAATGCTGGACCAGGGCGCGTTTCTCGTTTGGGCGTGTCAAACGACAGTGAACTGATGAGTGTTTTTAACCTTTTGCCTGCAGAGACACAGGCGTATATATCCAAAGTGGAAAAAGCCCAGTCAAAATATTCGGTATAAAGTCAAAGATCATTGTATACAGCGAGTTCAGGAGGAGATCAATTCGGGAGCATGCCTGGGAAGCCAGCCTGTTCCTGATTGGTCTTTTTGTGTTGGGGCGGGATCGTGTTACAATGCTCACTGTAGGTTTAGAGAACATCTGAAGGGGGTCTGACCTCATTTGAAATATTTTGATTATGCAGCAACAACTCCTCCTGATTCAGACGTAGTTCGAACGATGGCCGAAATTATGGAGGCGCATTATGGAAATCCGTCATCCATTCATGGGTACGGAGAACGAGCGGATCAACTGCTGAGGCGTGCGCGCTCCGGCTGTGCAGCAGCACTTGGTGTTAAGCCTGAAGAGATCGTGTTTACTTCCGGGGCAACGGAGAGCAACAACCTCGCCATAAAAGGAGCGGCACTTAGGTATCAGACCCGAGGAAAACATCTCATTACGGCGGCTACCGAACATGCTTCAGTATATGAGAGTTTTTTGCAGCTGCAGCAGTGGGGCTGGGAAGTAACCTGGCTGCCCGTGGATTCGGACGGCCGTGTTAGCACTCAGCAGGTGATGGATGCATTAAGACCGGACACGGTTCTTGTCAGCCTGATGCATGTAAACAATGAAACAGGCATCATCCATCCCGTTGCAGAGATAGGCAACCGTTTGAAAAGTGCCGCACCGCGCGTGCTTTTTCACGTGGATGGGGTACAGGGGTTTGGCAAACTGGAAGCAAAGCCTGCTTCGTGGGGAGCTGATCTGTACAGTTTATCTGCTCACAAAATCCGTGGTCCAAAAGGAGCGGGACTCCTCTATGTACGAAGTGGAGTGGAACTTACCCCACTGCTGTCTGGTGGTTCGCAGGAGCAGGGCATGAGAGCAGGAACAGAGAATGTTCCCTTGCTTGTAGGTATGGCAAAAGCGATGCGTCTTGCGGCAGAACGGCAGCTCGCGTTTGCTGAACGTGCCACTGTGCTGAGAGATCGGATTATGCAAACCATTGAAACCATTCCTGGACTTAAAATGAACAGCCGGAAGGATGGGGCTCCCCACATTATTCACTTTTCTTATCCGGGGATGAAGGCTGAAGTGGCGCTCCACACACTGGAGCAGCTTGGGATCATCGTTTCTACACAATCAGCCTGCTCTTCCCGCTCTGCGGAGCCTAGCAGAGTTCTTCTTGCGATGGGAAGAGATGCGGCGAACGCATCAGGAGGATTGAGGATTAGTCTAGGTAACGAACATACAGAAGAAGATGTGGCCTTGCTGGAACAAGCGCTGCATCAGATGGTGGCGCAGCTGCGCCCGTTGGAAAGGCGGATGTAAAGTCAAATGAAATATGATATGCTGCTTCTCCGTTTTGGAGAGTTTATGTTAAAAGGCAAAAATCGTGCACGATTCGAAAAAACCATTATTACTCAAGTGAGGGCCCTGCTCAAGCCATATCCAGGCGCAAGCTTGCGCAAGGAATTTGGGCGGTTATACGTGGATCTGGGAGGGCACTCCCATACAGAGCTGATCGCAGTCCTGAAACGGATTTTTGGGGTAATGTCCATCAGTCCGGTTAAAGTAACTCCTTCTTTGCTTGAGGATATCGTGGAAACGGCTGTAGCTTTCATGGATGAGAGAGAAAACGAGTTCAAGGAAGGTACGACGTTCAAAGTGAATACCCGCCGGGTGTGGAAAGAGTATCCTCATTCTTCACACGAAATGAACCACATGGTGGGTTCCCCGATATTAAGAAAGTTTCAACAGCTTCGTGTGGATGTACGTAATCCGGACATTGAACTGCGAGTGGAGATTCGAGATCAGGGGACCTATATCTTCAATGAAGTGATTCCGGCTGTCGGCGGGTTCCCTCTCGGTACCAACGGCAAAGCGATGGTGCTGCTGTCGGGAGGAATTGATAGTCCTGTAGCTGCATGGGCCTCCATGAGGCGTGGACTGGAAGTGGAATGTGTACACTTTTACAGTTATCCGTTCACCAGCCAGCGTGCCAAGGAAAAGGTGATCGATCTGGCTCGTGCCTTGGCTGATCATACCGGTACCATCAAACTGCACCTGGTTCCTTTTACGGAGATCCAAACGGCATTCACCCAGCTGGGTCAGGATAATCTGATCATCACCCTGATGCGCCGTTCCATGCTGCGAATTGCGACCAAGCTGGCAGAACGTGAGCGGGCGCTGGCATTAATTACAGGGGATAGCCTTGGTCAAGTTGCAAGCCAGACGCTGCCGAGTATGAATGTTATCGGACGTGCAACAGAACTTCCGCTTTTGCGTCCCCTCGTCATGATGGACAAGCAGGAAATTATTACATTGTCCAAACAGATTGGAACATATGATATATCGATTCTGCCTTACGAGGATTGCTGCACCCTGTTTGTACCCAAATCACCTACAACGAATCCGAATCTTCGAATTGTGGACAAAATTGAAGCAACGATGAGCCATTTGCCTGAATGGGTTGATGAAGCTGTCGCTCAAACGGAAACCATCGTTCTGTACGCAGGGGAAGCAGCTCCTGCAACCAGTGAAAACACGGGGAATGAAATCAAGGAAGACTGGTTCTGATTCTATTTCCTTGAACTGGTAGAATGACATAATAAGGACTATGTTACCTGTGATGGAAAAAAAGGACCGGCCGATGGGAAATCGGCTTGTCCTTTTTTTGTGTATCATTTTTTTACGAATAGGATCGCTGGTGCTCTCCACCTTGTCTACTGCTGGAGCGTTTGCGGTATCCTGCGAATACCACACCTGCAACGACCAGTACGATAAACAGAATGCGAAGGGCAGGATGCTCGGTGAAAAACGGCACAAGCCGGCGTTCCTCTGTAATCATGTGGGATGCGGTATAACCGAGTACTATGGCCCCCAGATATATGATCCATGGGAAGTGATTGATTAACTTGATGAACAGGGTGCTTCCCCATACGATAATTGGTACACTGATCAACAATCCGATGATAACCAGTACCAGATGCTGTTCAGCCGCGCCAGCCACTGCAATGACATTGTCCAGTCCCATGGCGGCATCTGCAATGACGATGGTGCGAACGGCAACCCATAGGGAGCTGCCTGCCTTAACATCACTATGTTCTTCACCTTGGTCAGCCAATAGTTTATAAGCAATCCAGATCAGCAAAACGCCACCTACAAGCAGCAACCAAGGCACCTTAAGCAACCAGAGTACAACCACTGTGGCTACAATCCGAATCACTAGGGCACCCGCTGTCCCGTAGAGAATTGCCTTTTTCTGCACAGAAGGGTGCAAATTACGTGCAGCAAGGCCGATAACGATTGCGTTATCGCCAGCCAGCATGAGATCAATAAATACAATTTTCACCAAAGCAAGCCAAAAAACAGCGCTAAAAAGCTCCATATGCTGTCACTCCCTCTATATGTCCGAACCTAGAAAAGCTTGTTCAATCGTTAAGAATAGCATGGACAACTTTGACATACAAGTAAGAGTGGGGGGAGGAGAAGCATGGATACATTGTGGCTGTTGACTGAAATTCTAATGATCAATCTGGTTTTGAGTGGAGATAATGCGGTAGTCATCGCGCTTGCGAGTAAGGATTTGCCGGAGAAGCAGCGTAAGCAAGCGGTATGGTGGGGGGCTTTTGGTGCAGTTGTACTAAGGTGTGTATTAACTTTTGCTGCGGTGTTAATGCTCGGGATTCCTTTTATACAGGCAGCAGGCGGGATATTACTGTTCTGGATTGCCGTGAAGCTCCTGCTTCAAAACGAAGACGAAGTACATATTCGGGAAGCTTCTACGACCTGGAAAGCGATTCAGACCATTTTGATTGCCGATTTTGTAATGAGTCTGGACAATGTGCTTGCCATAGCGGCATTAGCAGATGGAGACTTGGCACTAATCGTCATCGGAATAGCCATCAGCATTCCCATTGTGGTGTGGGGGAGCGGCTTAATTGTCGGTTTGTTGAAACGATTCCCGATTCTGGTATTCGCGGGCTCAGGGATCCTGGCATTCACGGCAGGTGAAATGGTGATGAGTGACCCGAAGCTGGGCCAGTGGCTTGGCAGCCTGACAGCGGAAGCCCACACACTGCTACCCGTGGCGATGGCTGGTCTGGTCATAGCAGTTGGGGGAGCACACAAGTTTGTCAGACGAAATGCGTAATTTCGTTCTGGGTATGCAGCAGAAAAATAGAGTGGAGAGACAACCGTCTGCCGAAGGCGGTTTTTTTGTTGAATTGAATCGTCTCATGTAGTGAATATTGAGGAACAAGCGACGGACCAATACCTTTAGGGTAATACATAAAAAGAGCAGCGACGAAATGCGACATCAAGTATAGTTTTTTGCAAAAACATGGGCTACACTAGAGGCAGGTCTACAAAAGCTGGTCATCATGAAACGGCGAATTCGTTGAAGCTTATAACCTACATAGCCTAATTGATATAAGAGGTGATTGCAGATGAAGATGAGAAATGAAAAAGCGATCGGCATATTTATCGTGGCAGCAGGTATCATTATTTTGCTTGGCAAGCTTGGGGTATTTGGCTTTATTGGACGCCATTTCTGGCCATTGCTTCTATTGCTGCCGGGAATTGCGCTACACGCCCTGTACTATGCAAGAGTTACTCCTACGTGGTCACTTGTTCCCGCAGGGATATTAACGGTGTATGGTATTTTGTTCGGAATTACGAATACATGGGGCGGAGGGCTGATGGGCAGCCTCTGGCCGGCATTCTTGCTGGGCATTGCCGTTGGCTTACTCGAGTACGGGCTTGCTGAACGCTATAAACCCGAGTTTGTTCTGCCTGCAGCATGGGGCATAGGGGCATTGTCCATTGTATTATTCGGATTCACCCTGCTTCATACCGGAATTATTTATGTGCTGGCGATCCTTTTGATTTTGGGCGGAGTCTGGTTGCTGCTTGGACGCGGGCGCGGGAGGAAGGGCTGGTAACATTGTCCGACCTTGCTCCAAGCGAAATATCTTGATTTTTAGCTATGATCAACTATAATATAAGGGATAAAGACATGCGTCGGGATATCACCGACGCTTATTTTGGGTGAGTAACCTGCAGAAATGCGGGAAGTTTAGTAGATAAGAATTGAAATTGGAAAGGATATGGATACAAACCATGCATTCAAGAGAACACATTCGCAATATTGCGATTATTGCCCACGTCGACCACGGGAAAACAACGCTAGTCGACAAGTTGCTCCAGCAATCCGGTACTTTCCGTGATCACGAAACGGTACAGGAGCGCGCAATGGACTCCAACGATTTGGAGCGTGAACGCGGTATTACGATTTTGGCCAAAAACACGGCTATAACTTATAAAGATTACCTGATTAACATTGTAGATACACCAGGACACGCCGACTTCGGTGGTGAAGTAGAACGTATCATGAAAATGGTTGACGGCGTATTGCTCGTTGTCGATGCTTATGAGGGCTGTATGCCACAAACGAAGTTCGTACTTCGTAAAGCACTGGAGCACAACCTGACTCCAATCGTTATTGTAAACAAAATTGACCGCCCAGCGGCTCGTCCGGCTGAGGTTATTGATGAAGTACTTGACCTGTTTATCGAACTGGGTGCCAGCGATGAGCAACTTGAATTCCCTGTCGTATATGCTTCTGCATTGAACGGAACATCCAGCATGGAAGACGACCCTGCCAAACAAGATGACAACATGATGGCGATCTACGATACCATCGTAAGTCATATCCCTCATCCAACAGAGAACGTTGAAGAGCCACTGCAATTCCTCGTTACGCTGATGGACTATAATGAATACCTCGGACGTATCGCTATCGGTCGTGTAAACCGCGGTGTGATTCGTCAAGGCCAATCCGTTACTGTTATTATGCGTGATGGCAAAAGCAAAACAGCTCGTATCGAGAAACTGTTTGGTTTCCAAGGTCTGAAACGTGTTGAGACAGAGGAAGCTGGCGCAGGTGACATCGTTGCGATCGCGGGTATTAAGGATATCAACATCGGTGAAACGATTGCTGACCCGAACAACCCTGAAGCTTTGCCGGTTCTGAAAATTGACGAGCCAACACTGCAAATGACATTCCTCGTAAACAACAGTCCATTCGCAGGCCGTGAAGGTAAATGGGTAACTTCCCGTAAACTGCGTGAGCGTTTGTTGAAGGAATTGGAAACGGACGTATCCCTTCGTGTTGAAGAAACAGAGAGCCCAGATGCATTTATCGTATCCGGACGTGGTGAGCTTCACCTCGGTATCCTGATTGAAAATATGCGTCGTGAAGGATATGAGCTTCAAGTATCCAAACCGGAAGTTATCGTCAAAGAAATTGACGGTAAGAAAATGGAACCTCTTGAGCGCTTGTTGATTGATATCCCTGAAGAAAGCATGGGTTCCGTCATGGAGAGCCTGGGTGCACGTAAAGCAGAGATGGTTAACATGGTCAACACGGGTAGCGGTCAAGTACGTCTGGAGTTCCTGATTCCTGCACGTGGTCTGATCGGATACAGCACCAACTTCCTGACATTGACTCGTGGTTATGGTGTAATGAACCATGCATTTGACAGCTACGCTCCAGTCGTATCCGGTCAAGTGGGTGGACGTCACCAAGGTGTGCTGATCTCAACTGAAACGGGTACATCTACGTTCTATGGAATGATGGGTGTTGAGGATCGTGGTACACTCTTCCTTGAGCCAGGAACAGAAATTTACGAAGGTATGATCGTTGGTGAGCATACACGTGACAATGATATCGTTGTTAACATCTGCAAAGAAAAACAACTGACTAACGTTCGTTCTTCTGGTAAAGATGATACGGTTAAAATTAAAACTCCGATTATCTTCTCGTTGGAACAGGCGCTTGAATATCTGAATGAAGATGAATATTGTGAGATTACACCGAAATCTATTCGTCTTCGTAAGAAGATCCTGAACAAATCCGAGCGTGAGCGTGCAGAGAAACAACGCAAAATGGCTCAAAATAACGCTTAATTTTAACTAACAAAAAATAGTAGTATAAGTTAACGTTTGATGTCTTCCAAATGTATTTGGATTAATGCAGCATATGTAGTGGAGGGAACGGAATCGATTCTGAAGAAGCAAAGCGTTCGCCTTTATCTCCGGATTTTCCCATTTGAAAAATGGTTCAAAAAATCTGGAGATAACAGCGATCGAAAGAACGATCCGAACCCGAAACGGTCACTAATGCTCGCTTGAATTCCCAATTACGTTTTGTTCCATCAACCAGTTTACTTATTACAAGCATGAACAACGAAAGGAGCTGACTGTGCATGCAAGCATGGTTCGCATCACACCCGATCGTAGCCTACATCGTCATCTTTGTGCTGATTACTTACGTATATAATAAGGTGTTTCGGGTACGTCAGAAATTGCCGCTCGTTAAGGAAATCTTTCTTTATCTATTGATGGCGATGGGCACATTCATGCTTCTTGTTTTTCAGATCGACAAGCTCCCGATTATTCAATGTTTGCTGGTAGCCGTCGGTTTGATGCTGTTAGTGCGAGTGCGCTATTTCATTGAAGGTCGTCAAAAGAAAAAGGCGGAAGCTGCCGCCAGAAATTCATAAAATCTGTCTCTGTATAGACCATCCGTTTTCCTTCGGGAAAGCGGTTGTCTTTTATTTGGACCTAAACAGATGTGATAAAGGTGTTGAAGATATGAACTCGAATTCGAACGGATTGCCTCCGCGTAGACAGGCACCAGCCCAATCCGGAGCTTCAGGGTCTAACAACAGTAAGGGCAAGCCACCGAAAAAGAAAAAGCGGATGCGCACATTTGCCAAATTCGTTTTGAGCCTTTTGGTGATTGCTATCATTGTAGGTGGAGGATATCTCTACTGGGTATACAATCAGGTGGCGGATACCGGCATTGATAAACCAGTGCCTCCAGGGATGTCGGCCAAGACCAAGCCCATTACCATGCTGCTGTTGGGTACAGATAACCGTCCTGAAACCGGAACGTATCTGTCCGATGTTGTCATGGTAGCAGCAATGAACCCGGATACCAAAACCGCCACAATTGTTTCCTTGCCGCGTGATACGCGGATTGAACTTGAAGGGTATAAGGCAAACAAACTGAATTCATACTATCCTAAGTTTAAAGCCCAGGAGAAGACCTCAGGTAAGAATGCTGAGGACCAGATGAAAGAAATGATGGGCAAATATTTTGACGTCGATATCAATTACACAACAGTGCTTAACTTCCAGGCATTCCGCGATGCCGTTGATGCCGTGGGTGGTGTGGATGTGACGGTCGACAAAAATATGTGTTACCGGGATACGGCCGACAATACAGATATTAATCTGGTTGCAGGTGATCAGCATCTGGACGGCAAGCAAGCACTCGATTTTGTGCGCTACCGCAAATCCAACTGTGATCCCAAAACGGCTGAGTCCAATGACTTTGACCGTAATAAGCGTCAAAACCAGGTACTGAACTCCATGCTGGATCAGATGAAGTCGCTTGGTGGTGTGACGAAGATTAGCAAAGTCATTGGTGCGATTGATGACAATATGACAACCGACGTGGAATCCGAACAAATGAAAAACTTTATTGCTACGTATTGGAACATTTCCAAATCGGATGTGCATTATACGCCTGTGACTGGGGACTGGAGAAGCCCTTATGTTTATGTGAATGAGACAGAGCTGGCCAATGCGAAGCAAGCCTTGCAGGACACGCTCTCAGGCAAAGTAACAGCTACTCCGGCGGCGGAGTAGCTGGGGATTGGAAGCAAGTTTCCGGGTATGTTATAATAACATCATTCATAGTATCAAGAATTGCATAAAGAAGGTTAGGGAGGGCTGGTTTAATGTCCGAAGCCGTCACACAATTGACTGAATCTCTTTTGCAGCAATTCAAGAACGAAACGTTTGTACTCCTGAATACGGTAGACATTGAATCTGGAGGCCCGACATCCACCGCAATCTCCTGGATCTATGCGGAGAATGCGTCCACGCTTCGGGTTGCTGTGGATCATCGTTCACGTCTTGTGAACAATATGAAACAAAATCCGTTGATTACCGTTACGGTATTTGGAGAAGAAACGGTTTATGCGATCAATGGACGTGCTTCTGTTCGACAGGATCCATTGCAGGATGTACCCTTTAATATGTGCTGTTTCGACATCTCCATTGAAGCGGTCAGAAATGCCCTGTTTTATGGAGCCCAGCTATCTTCTATGCCTCAATATGTCAAAATATACGATCAGCGTGCTGCTGAGAAATTAGATGAGCAGGTTTTTGCTGCCATGAAAAAAGCCTAGTGAGAGATCACTGGGCTTTTTGTTGCTTTTTGTCGGTGGTATGCTGCTGCATTTGCTGCTCTTCAGGAGCCTGCTCATCTGGGTTTTGACGGACCTTGACGTCTTTCGGGAGCTGTGGAATAATTCGTCCTACCATATCAGCTAGTTCAGAAGCAAACCCGGATATGGGGTGTCCTTGGCGGATATGCTCTCCAATCTCCTTGATTCGTTCGGTAACATCCGCATCAGCGGTGACAATCGAATCAACACCTTCTGGATCTTTGCGCAAAGCTTCTGCAACAGAATATTTAATCGTTCCAACACGAGCTCGTTCCAGTTCGCCATCTACGTCAATGCCAACGACCGCTGTATTTCCAAGAATGACGCAATTGGCGTCTTTGACACCTTCCACTTGCTTGGCAAGTGCCTTGAGATGGGTGATTCGATTTTCATTGGTCATGCGGCCTGTCTGGTTATCATCGGCAACGTTTAGATCATGAACTTCACCCGTATTCTCATTGAAACGGTCAAGCCGTGAAGGATTCATTCGGTCATCCTCTGTATAGAGCATGTGGGATCCGTTTTGTTGATCTTGCCGTGTTGTAACATTCCCTCCGTACCCCCTCGCATGAGTTCCTTGCTGCTCTTGAGAGGCATTACGTGTAGTGTTGTTGCAGCCTGTAAGTATAAAGATCAGAAGCAGCGTACAAACCCAATATCTCATAAATGTTCATCCTTTCTTGGAGTTTTTCAGAATGTTGCAATTATTTTGTCCGAGACGAATACATTTATGTATGGGAGCATGATTGTCCATGCCGCTGCTGAAAGATCACACGATCACAGATGAACTCGGGAATGGAAAAAAAGGACTGCTTGTGCATGGAAAACCTATGATCTAATCCGCCATACCCGAGTTCACGTTCCAAACCATGCCTTTAACGACGCCGCTTTGGAGGGGATTGAATGAAAAAGATTTTTGTATTGGATACCAACGTGCTTCTGCATGACCCCAATGCCATTTTTGCCTTCGAGGAACATGAGGTAATCATTCCCGCGGTTGTACTGGAGGAAATTGACTCTAAAAAAAGAAATGCTGATGAGATTGGCCGCAATGCCCGAAATGTTTCGAGATTGCTTGATGGTCTGCGTGAACTGGGTCACCTGCACAGTGGAGTTCCTCTCGCCAATGGGGGTAACCTGAAGGTCGAATTGAATCATCGAAGCTTTGTAAGGGTACAAGAAATGTTTGGTGAAATCACCAATGATAACCGAATTCTGGCGGTTGCGCTGAATTATCAAATTGAAGAAAATGAGAAAGAGGTTGTGGAACGGCAAGTTGTGTTGGTTAGCAAAGATGTACTTGTGCGTATCAAAGCAGATGTACTCGGTCTGTTCACTCAAGATTACTTGTCCGATCGGACTGCAGGGCTCAGTGAACTATATCCAGGCTATACAGCTTTGAAGGTTCACCCGTCGGTAATCGATGAGTTTTACACATATCGTTTTCTGCCAATTAAACCATTGCAGTTGTCCTATAAGCTGTATCCTAATGAATTTGTGATTCTTAAGGATGAAATGGGTACCAACAAATCAGCGCTGCTGAAGGTCAACACGGAGGGAACCAAACTTGAGCCGCTGTTCCTAAGCAATGATAACGTATGGGGGATTAGTGCTCGAAATGCACAGCAGCGTATGGCGCTGGAATTACTACTAAATGATGATATACCACTCGTGACCATTACGGGCAAAGCAGGCACAGGTAAAACCTTACTGGCTCTCGCTGCAGGCCTTCTTAAAGTGGAGGATGATCATAAATATAAAAAGTTATTGATTGCGAGGCCAGTGGTTCCCATGGGGAAGGATATCGGTTATCTGCCAGGGGAAAAGGAAGAGAAGCTGAGACCGTGGATGCAGCCTATATATGATAATCTAGAGTTTTTGTTTGATACAAAAAAGGCTGGAGATATCGATAAAATTTTGATGGGGTTAGGCAGTATACAGGTGGAAGCATTAACGTATATTCGCGGACGTTCCATACCTGGTCAATTTATTATTGTGGATGAAGCCCAGAACCTATCACGTCATGAAGTAAAAACCATCGTTTCGCGTGTAGGTGAAGGCAGTAAAATCATACTGATGGGTGACCCTGAACAAATCGATCATCCGTATCTGGATTCCGCGAGCAATGGTCTGACCTATGTTGTGGAACGATTCAAACAAGAGGGCATTAGTGGTCATATTATGCTTGAAAAAGGAGAGCGTTCCAAACTGGCTCAATTGGCGGCGGATTTGTTATAAGTTTAAGCGGATATATTTCCCGGGAAAATATACAAAAAGATCGGCTCGCTGGAGCCGGTCTTTTTTTGCTGAAATATTTAAAAAGAGTTATTGCACAGACCTATGTATTCTCATAGTATGCAAAATCTCAAAAATATGTTTTTTGGCAGGATAGGACAGGAGTACTACTTTTTTGTTACAATAAACTTTACAGGAAAAATATAGGGAGCGAGGAGGAGAGTTGATGAAGCGTAGACATCAGGTTGTTTTATTTGCAGTGCTGCTGCTTTCATTGACGATCCTGTCTCCAAGCTTTGATTTTAGAGGAGTACCACAGAACCAAGATCAAGATCAGGAGAATGATGCCTTTCCCAATGCAGTAACCCGTAGTGAGAATCAACAGGCGCCGGTTGATATTGTCGTTTCGATGTCTGAAAGTGAGTTTCGGGTGTTCTCGGCAATCGCAAAACAAGTTGCTGCCGCGCGGGTGGTGAAAATCAATCTACGGAATCTGGCCTCGGATACATATAAGAAGATACTGGATAACGAGCTTGCTGTAGGGGACAGCGGGGATATAATCCTGCTTGATAGTGAGGAAATTCAGGGTTATGCCAAAAGAGGGCATCTGTACCCTTTAAATGCAACAACGTTGTCGAAGGCGCTAGGTGACTCTGTAACTCCATTACGGGAAAAGACAGAGTGGAATGGTTATCAATGGGGAATGCCATTTGATTTCGACCCTTACGTTCTTGCCTCACGGTCCAAATCTCTTGCTGATGCAGGGTTGGAACGGTTACCACAAAACCTGGAGGAGTGGACCAGGGTTATTAATCAAATGGAGAATAAGAGTCAGAAGTTACTTGCGATCAACATCGATGATGCTTATGCAGCAGATGCTTGGTTAAATGAGTTTGGGTCTGGAGTCGCTCCGAGTACGTTAAAAACGGCAACGGGGTCGCATACAGCTGGGGGATATGAACAGGCGCTGCAGGTGCTGAACCGGGTTCAGCCTTATATTCAGGTCCAAAATACCGACCCGGATTTTGTTGATAAAGATATGCAGGAAGAAACGTTAATGGTTGTGACCCCTTTTTCCCAACTGGTGAACAATGATCCGGCAATAACTGAAGATCGTCTACCGAATCGGATCATGTTTAAACCCCTTGCACCTGTAGCATCCAGAAGTTTCGTGATTACGTCGGGTTCACATGAAGCAGAGCAGGCCAGTCGATGGATTGAGGGTATGACCTCCAATTCCGTGCAATCAGACTGGTACCAGCAAGCTCATCATTTGCCTGGTCAACAGCAGCAATTGAACACAGAGTCCCAAAAGCTCTCTGTCGAAGGGCAAATAATGAGTGGTAATGGTAAGGGATGGTTTGTGTCCAAAACATCTGAAACCCCTGTGATGGATAACCCGGAGCTGGTATTACAATATAATAAGAAAGTTCAACAGTTTCTTCATGGAGAGATTTCTGCGAATCAGTATGTGAATGACATGTTAAAAATACAGTAATCATCAAAATGATATGGCGAGTTTAACTTCAAGTACCCCTTTGCTTGTCGATACATCTGTAGCTTTCACGAAGGACAGAATCTTCTGCGGGTAGAATCCAAGATCAAATTCCTTTTCAAGCATACGTCTTGTCGTATCAGGTAGTTCCAATTGGTTGAAAACAAGTTTATCTACATGAAAACGGATAGAATTCTGAGGTTCATTTTCTACCGTATAATGACCCTCAATACTGAGCTGTAACTGATCACGCTGTCCGGAGGCTGTAATTCGGTCCTCGTCAAACTGAAAGGCAAAATCTTCGAAAATCGGGTTCTGTTCACGCAGGAATTGATTCAGATCGTCTTGTCCAATGCGAATGGTATAAGCTGTTCCGGTTGTGGAAATTCCGCCATTCTGTTCTTGTATAAACTGAGGGAGATTTTGCATGGCCGTTGCTAGTGCTCTGAAATACCGTTTGACTTCATAAATGCCAACATTCTCCCAATAAATGGTCAATTCCTCCATTAACTTCTGAATGGCTGCCGGGTTTCCGCTTGCCGAAACTTGTCCGTCTACTTCCTTCTGCAATGCAACCACACGCTCTCGCTGACTTACCAGATTGGTCTTTAGTTCTTCCAGCTCTGTCGTGGTCTGACTTATTTTCGTTGAAGTTTCCTGCATGCTGCGATAACGGTCCTGATATTTGCTTAGCACTGCCTGATCTCTGCCAATAATAATTTGGTAGTAATCAAATAAGATAAACAAGTCTTTGAACGATCTGGCTCCCAGGACCGTCATGAGGAGGCTGTCTCGTTCTCCGGTGTAATACGACCTAACCACAGCACCTGCCCGATCTTGCTGAATATGTATTTGATCTTCCTGTTCCTGGAGCTGAACATTCAATTCTTCCTGCTGTTGATTGAGTTCCTTCTGCCTTACGGCAATACGTTTAATTTCATGATCGATTTCCACGATGGACAGACTCTTCTGCAAAATTTCACGTGTTTCCTCAGGTGAAGGTTCTCCATAGGCATATGCCAATGTAGATTGACCAAATAGTAGTGTGCATAGGATCAGGGCACAAATGCTATATCGACGGTTCACCGTATCATTCTCCTTTCCTTCAAGTACAATATTCATTGTACAGGCTTCTGTCTTCCAGACAATATATGAAATGAAATCTTGAAATATCCTTAGTGGATACATAACGCTGAAAACAACCCATTAATCAGACAGCCATAAAGGAAAAACAAAAAAGCGAAACGGCTTATGGCCGAATCGCTTTGATGCTGTTGGCGGATTAAAGCGGCAACCCCATTTGGAACACAGTCCAGTAGCTGAACCCTGTGAAAGTAACGATCATATAACCCCAGAAGAGCAATATGTACGTTCTTTCGGTGAATTTTAGATACCCCAAAATGACGAAAAACGCAGTCTGCAGGAAAAAAAGCAAAGCCATCTCGACCAAATCTCCCGCAAAAGCCATCAGGCCAATCGTTAGCGTGAAGAACCCGAGTACCCGAAACATGCGTGCCACGGTTAGTCCTCCTCTCTATGTACGATCATAGATTGTCTACACAACATTATACCGGGAAAGGAAAAAGGTGTAAACAGAATTGGATATGAAAGCGAATTCTTTTTTTATCGAATTCGTGTGCAAATAGGTCACCTTTTCCATATGTAAGGTATGAGTGCTCGCAAATATGGACATACATTTTAGTATGAAATCAATTCTATGAACTCTATGAGAGGCATAAGAATGAATGAAGCAGCTTTTATACCTAATTCACAAACCGGGAAACCGGTAATGAGGACGGTTATTTTAGGATGTTGTTAGGAGGGTATTATAGCATGACTGCAGTGAGACAGGATGCTTGGAGTACAGAGGACGATTTGATCTTGGCTGAGGTGACTTTGCGGCATATTCGGGAAGGCAGCACACAACTCGCGGCATTCGAGGAAGTTGGCGAAAAAATAGGTAGAACATCTGCCGCTTGCGGTTTTCGCTGGAACAGCTGTGTGCGTAAAAAGTATGAGTCTGCCATTAGCAATGCGAAGGCACAGCGTCAAAAGAGAAGTTATCTCCGAAAACAGCCAGCTTTGCTTGGACCACAGGTCGCAGCTCTATCTACGCTTGATACGGAAGAAAACCTATACAAGGCCGATGGAGTTTCAGAAGACTCCTTATCCATTGATGCAGTAATTCGCTTTTTGCGCCAGTGGAAAGGTAATGTTCAGGAAAATGGGCGTCAACTCAAAATGCTCGAAAAGGAACTTCGTGAAAAAGAAGATGAACTCCATGAGCTTCGTTGTGAGAATGACCGTTTATCCAAACAAGTGAATGAAGTGCAAACCGATTACCGTGTAGTAAATGATGATTACAAGGCATTGATTCAGATCATGGATCGTGCACGCAGGCTTGCTTTTCTGGCTGAAGAAGATGAGGAACTAAAAACTCGTTTCAAAATGGATGCCAACGGCAATCTGGAACGAATTGAATAACGGATCAAGTTGTAAGAATGACGATATTTGATCAGGCCCGTCACATCTCCGTTACAAACGGCAGGTAAGACGGGTTTTTTGTTTGAAATATTTGTTCTATTATATATAGATGTAATTATTGAGAGTGGAAGAGGGATGTCTCATGGTGATCGACATTGTAGGAGCTGGTTCACTTGGTCTTTTATTTGGAGGGAAGCTTCAGGCTGCAGGTCATGCAGTGCGTTTTTGGACAAGGACGCCTGAACAAGCGGAAGAACTGCGTGTGCACGAACTAACGATTACAGAGCAAGGGAAGAAGACTAAATTGCTTCCTCAACATATTCAGGCCTATCCAATAACCGAATTGTCTGCTCAGTGGCATGATCAACCAGGTGACTGGCTTCTCCTCATGGTTAAGCAGACAAGTATAGATGATGTTATTCATATCATGGAGTCGGTGAAAGAGTATAGCCTTAATATTGTCTGCTTCCAGAACGGGATGGGCCATATAGAGAAAATACAAGCTGCCTTGCCATTGTCCAGTATATACCGGGCGGTAACTACTGAAGGTGCCAAGAGAGTGGAGTACGGGGTTATACGGGCTGGTGAGGGGGAAACCTGGTTTGGTAGAGATGTACATACGAAAGAAATAGAAAAAGACACCTCAGGGAATCTGGAAGAAGTTCGGTTGGCAGCACTATTGCAGCAGGCAGGATTTAACTGTACAGCGTCGAATCAAATCGATAAGCTGATATACAGGAAACTTCTGATCAATGCTGTCATTAATCCACTTACCGCGATATGGAGAATACCTAATGGAGAATTGCTTCAGAATGATTATCGCTTAAAGGTTATGCGCCATTTATATGATGAAGCTTCAGCCATTTACAAGGCAAGCGATATTATGGTGGGTACCGACATGTGGGAGGAAATTCTATCCGTTTGTCGATCGACGGCTTCGAACACATCCTCAATGCTCGCTGATGTAATGCAAGGACGGCGTACCGAAGTGGAATCAATCAGTGGGCAAATGGTACAACTGGCGCATCGGTGTGGGTTGACTGCTCCGCAACATGAATTAATGCTTCATCTGATCGAAGGAATTAGGCCGGAAGGAGTGAGTTAATGGGTTTTTTTATCGTGCTGAGCATACTACCGTTTTTTCCGTTTCTTATTGTGTACTGGGCCATGTATGGGTGGAAAAAGGATAAACGAGCTTCACTTCGCACCGCGATGGATGTCACTACGGTTTTTCTGATCTTCTCTGTTTCGGCGTTATTCAACTTAACATTTGATTCGAATTTTGGATTTTATTTAACCATGATACTCATACTAATTGCACTTGGATTGATTGGAGGGGCTCAAAATAGGTTGAAAGGAAAGGTCGATGGGGGTCGAATGTTCCGGGCCGTTTGGCGCATGGCCTTTGTTATGATGAGTTTTGGGTATGTCTCATTTACTATATTTGGATTATTTAGATACTTAATGAAACAGATGTGAGGTTACATAACGCAAAACGGCTAAAAAATGTGTCGATTTTGTCGAAAACTGAAAAAAACATTACTTTCTGAAAAAGTAATGTAGATTTTTTTGACCGGTGGTTGTATAATCTATAAACATAAACCACATCAATTTAGGGGGAAAGTGTTAGATGAAAAGGAAAAGTCTATTAGTCCTTTTGACGCTGATTCTGGCGTTCGGTACCGTACTTGCAGCGTGCGGATCGAAAAATGAAGGCACAACAAGTAACACGGGAACTGGCTCTGCAGGCGAGGAAAGCGGTCTCGCAAAAGATCAAGTGCTGAAAATTAACCTGACAGCTGAACCTCCTACGTTGGACCCGGCTCAGGCAAAAGACAGCCAAACCAACACTGTTCTGAAATTCTTGTATGAAGGTCTTGTACGCATCGATGCTGATGGTAAAGAAGCACCAGGCGTTGCAAAAGACTGGACAATTTCCGAAGATGGTTTGAAATATGTGTTCAACCTGAACCCTGATGCTAAATGGAGCAACGGTGATGCAATCACTGCAGAAGACTTCGTTCGCTCTTGGGAACGTGCATTGAAACCGGAAACGGCTTCCCCGTACGCGTACCAATTGTACTACATCAAAGGCGCTGAAGGTTACAACCTCAGCAAAGACGAAACATACAAAGGTACTAAAATCACAGATTTCTCCCAAGTGGGTGTAAAAGCTACTGATGAGCACACACTCGAAGTAACGTTGGAAAACCCAACACCTTATTTCTTGGGTCTGACAGCATTCTACACGTACTACCCAGTACACCAATCTGCTGACACAAACGATAAATTCTTCACAGACTACAAAAACATGATCGTTAACGGACCATTTGTAATGGATCAATACGCTAAAGGTCAAAAAATCGTAGTTAAGAAAAACGAAGGCTACCATGCAGCTTCCGATATCAAATTGTCTGAAATCAATATGTCCCTGACAAGCAGCAGTGCTTCCGAACTGCAAGCTTACAAGTCTGGACAACTGGATTACACTGGTGCACCTAACGGTGAAATTCCAACCGACCAAATTCCTTCTGTAAAAGCGGAATTGCCGGAGGAGTTCAAAGCAACTGGTATTGCAAGTACTTACTACTACCAGTTCAACGTTAATGAAGCTCCATTCAACAATGCTAAAATCCGTAAAGCTTTCGCAATGTCAATCGAGCGTCAATTGATCGTTGACAAAGTTACACAAGGTGGACAAGTTCCTGCATTTGGATTTGTACCTCCAGGTATCCGCGGTGAAAACGGCGAATTCCGTGATGAGCACAAAGACGATTACTTCACTGAAAATGTTGAAGAAGCAAAAGCATTGCTTGCTGAAGGTATGAAAGAAGAAGGCTACACAACTTTGCCAGCTGTTACATTGATCTATAACACTAGTGATGCTCACGCGAAAATCGCGCTTGCTGTTGCTGACATGTGGAAGAAAAACCTTGGTGTTGACGTGAAAACCGAAAACCAAGAGTGGGGCGTATTCCTTGAGAACCGTCAAAACCAAAACTTCCAAGTAGCTCGTGCAGGCTGGTCTGCAGACTACAACGATCCGTACAACTTCTTGGAAATGTGGACTACTGGTAACACAAACAATGATTCCAAGTTCAGCAACGAACAGTACGACAAAGATGTTAAAGACACTGTGAAATCTGCTGATCCAGCTGCACGTATGGCTGCATTTGCTGATGCTGAGAAAGTCCTGATTCAAGACGAAATGGCTGTAATGCCAATCTACTACTACACTAACGTATCTTTGACTAAGCCTTACCTGAAAGGCGTACAACTTGATTTCAGTGGAGCAATTGACTTCACTCGTGCATATCTGGAAGAGAAATAAGTTGTTCTGAAGTCTATATGATTACTTCGGGATATATATGTGGAATTCCATATATATCCCGATTTTTTTGTATGTGCACCGATTTTCCTTATAATTCTTGAAATTTCCGATAAATGGATTGGACTTTATTCATGTCTAATTCTACAATCGATTTGTATACAAAATATTGTTTTTGGAGGTGTGCAAGGGTTGGTTAAGTACGTGCTGAAAAAATTGCTATTTATGCTGCTATCGCTTTTCATACTCGCATCAGCAACCTTCTTCCTGATGAAGGCCATTCCGGGTGACCCTTTTACATCCGAGAAAAAAGTATCGCCTGAGATTCGGGCACTACTGGAAGAGAAGTATGGGCTGGACAAACCGATGTATGAACAATACCTGAAGTATATGGGTGGAATTCTCAAAGGTGATTTTGGTGTTTCGATGAAATATCTGAATCAAGAAGTAACCGACATGATCACTCAAACGTTTACAGCATCTCTGAAACTGGGGATCTTCGCTATTGTGATCTCTGTCGTCGTTGGGGTTTTGCTGGGACTTATCGCTGCGGTTTACCATCGTAAGCTGATAGATGATGTCACGATGATCCTCGCGGTAATTGGTATCGCGGTACCGAGCTTCTTGCTCGCATCCCTGCTTCAATACGTTTTCGCCTTCAAACTGGGCTGGTTTAACGTTATGGGATTCGACGGACCGCTTGACTATGTACTTCCGGTTGCGGCATTGTCTGCATCCCCGATTGCCTTTATCGCACGTTTGACGCGTTCCAGCATGCTCGAAGTGCTGCACGCGGATTACATCAAGACAGCAAAAGCCAAAGGTCTGAAATGGCCTGCAATCATGTTTAAACACGTTATTCGTAACGGTATTCTTCCCGTTGTAACTTATGTGGGTCCGATGACAGCTAACATCATCACGGGTTCCGTCGTTATTGAGCAAATCTTTAACATCGGGGGAATTGGTAAAGTATTCGTAGAGAGTATCACGAACCGGGATTATACAATGATCATGGGGATTACGATTTTCTATGGTATCCTCCTGATGTTGGCACGTTTCCTTACAGATATCGCATATGTGCTGATTGATCCTAGAATTAAGCTGGAAAGCCGGAAGGGGGCATAACGTTGTCTGGCACGAACAATAACAATAAAGAAACGGCGAACACTGCCCTGGATAGTCAGGCAGCGGTGAAATCGCAAGAAAGTGTATCGTTATGGAAAGACGCCATGTACAGACTTGCAACCAACAAGGCCGCGATGATCAGTTTGGGCATTCTGGTTCTTGTTGTCATTTTCTCGCTGATTGGTCCAACTTCGTTATTCACAAGTTATAATTATTATTCCAATGATTTGCTTAACGCCAATGCAGCGCCAAGTGCGGAGCACTGGTTCGGAACGGACGAGCTCGGTCGTGACGTATGGGTAAGAACCTGGGTAGGTGCACGTGTGTCCCTTACTGTAGGTCTGGCTGCTGCCTTGATTGACCTTGTCATCGGGGTAATCTACGGAGCGATTATGGGCTTCTACGGTGGACGTGTTGATGGTATCATGAACAAGTTCTCCGAGATCCTCTATTCCCTGCCTTACATGCTCGTTGTAATCTTGTTGCTCGTTGTCCTGGAACCAAGCCTTACAACGATCATCATTGCCCTTACAATCACAGGCTGGATCAGCATGTCCTGGATTGTACGTGGTGAGATTATGCAATTGAAAAACAGAGACTTTATTCTTGCAGCGCGGTCCATGGGCGCAAGCACAGGACGTCAATTGTTCCGCCACTTGCTGCCAAATGCAGTAGGACCAATTCTCGTAACGCTGACTCTATCTATTCCAAATGCCATCTTTGCTGAAGCGTTCTTGAGCTTCCTCGGATTGGGTGTATCTGCACCGAAATCTTCCCTGGGTTCGATGATCAATGACGCATTGACAGGCTGGACGCTGTATCCTTGGCGGATGTGGTTCCCTGCAGGTCTGATGGTACTTACAATGCTTGCATTTAACTTGCTCGGAGACGGTCTGCGTGACGCACTCGATCCGAAATTGCGTAAATAGAAATAGGAGGTGGGATTATGGAGCCAATCTTAACAGTCAAAGACCTAAGCGTGTCATTTACAACACGTTCTGGTGAATTTGATGCCGTTAAAAATGTGAGTTTTGAACTTGGCAAAGGAGAGACGCTGGGGATTGTTGGTGAATCCGGTAGTGGTAAAAGTGTTACCGCCCAAACCATCATGAAGTTGATTCCCTCCCCGCCTTCGAAGGTCAAAAGTGGAGAGATTACTTTTCACGGGCAGAGCCTGCTTGGAAAAACAGATAAACAAATGGAAGCTATCCGCGGTAAAGATATCGGGATGATCTTCCAGGATCCAATGACTTCATTGAATCCTACAATCAAAGTCGGTAAACAAATTACCGAAGTGCTTCGCAAACACCAAAACATGTCCAAAAAAGAAGCGGAAAAACGCGCTCTGGAAATGTTGGAGCTCGTGGGTATCAAAAATGCGGCAATCCGCATGAATCACTATCCACACCAATTTTCCGGTGGTATGCGTCAGCGTGCAATGATCGCTATTGCCCTGGCATGCCGTCCATCCCTTCTGATTGCGGACGAGCCGACAACTGCACTCGACGTAACGATTCAGGCGCAAATCCTGGACGTCATGAAGGATATGCAGCAAAAGCTCGGAACTTCCATCATGCTCATTACCCATGACCTTGGTGTAGTAGCCGGTATGTGTGATCGGGTTGTCGTTATGAAGGAAGGCGAAGTTGTGGAAACGGGAACGACAGCTGAAATTTTCAGCAATCCTAAGCATCCATATACGATCAAATTGTTGAACGCCTTGCCTCGTTTGGACGAGCCTAAGAAAGAAAAACCGACTCCGGTTGGTATTATCAAAGGTGCCAACAAGCCGCTAGTTGAGGTAAAGAACCTGAAACAATACTTCAATTTGGGTAAAGGAAACATTCTCAAAGCGGTTAATGATGTCAGCTTTGATATTTTTGAAGGCGAAACCCTTGGGGTTGTAGGTGAATCCGGATGTGGTAAATCCACAACAGGACGCACGATTCTTCGCCTTTATGAGCCAACGGGCGGAAATGTAAACTTTAACGGAACGGATATCTATAAGCTGTCTCCACGCAAAATGAAAGAAATGCGTAAAGACATGCAGATGATTTTCCAAGATCCATATGCATCACTGAATCCACGTTTCAACGTTATGGATATTATCGGAGAATCACTGGATATCCATGGACTGGCTTCCAGCGGTAAAGAGCGGAAGAAACGTGTAGAGGAGTTGCTGGATCTCGTAGGCTTGAATCCAAGCCACGCGCTTCGTTACCCGCATGAATTTTCCGGTGGTCAAAGACAACGGATCGGTATTGCCCGTGCGCTTGCTGTGGATCCTAAATTCATCATCTGTGACGAGCCTTTGTCAGCACTTGATGTATCTATCCAAGCTCAAGTGGTTAAGTTGCTCGAAGAGCTTCAACAGCGTCTTGGTTTGACTTACCTCTTCATTGCGCATGACTTGTCGATGGTTAAGCATATCAGTGACCGTGTAGCTGTTATGTACATGGGTAAAGTGGTCGAGCTGGCAGAGAGTGAAGAACTTTACGCTAACCCTGTTCACCCTTACACTAAAACATTGCTATCTGCTATTCCTGTACCTGATCCGGAAGTGGAAGCAAACAAACGCCGCATTTTGCTGCCGGACGAACAGTCTGGACCAATCCAAAATGGAGCAACTGGTCCTGTAAACGATCCATATAACCTGGAGAATGCTCAATTAATTGAGATTTCCAAAGGTCACTGGGTTTCCGAACCATACGTTTAAGGAATTATATTCCGTTTGGACTTATTGATGTTATTAAACCGCCGGCTTGTTCGGCGGTTTTTTGATTTTTAGGTGACTTTCTTTTGACGAAGTGGCCTGTAGTTCGGTACAATCAAGAAAGGCTCTTTGAAGCAGAATAGGAGGCAGACCTCATGAAAGGTATTACCGAGGCACTCCGCAGCGGAACACAACTTGCAGAAGATTATATCTGCTCACGTGATGCTGCGCGGGGCCTTTACGAGTATGACATTCACTGGGAGTCCGGAATTCATGCGCGTGCCGAGTGGCTGGATCAATCGGAGAACACACGTGTGGATCGCGAGAACCTGGTAGAGTATTTACGTATATATAACAAACGTTTGAATGATCACGAAGCTGTACATCATTCTATCGCACGTTTGGCCGAGAAAGGAACGTTTGTAGTTACTGGTGGGCAGCAGAGCGGCTTGTTGACAGGGCCGTTATTTGTCATCTACAAAGCTGCGAGTGTCGTTGCAGCTGCCCGTGAAGCTGAAGCCAAGCTCCAGCGCCCGGTAGTTCCCGTATTTTGGATTGCTGGTGAAGATCATGACTGGGATGAAGTGAATCACACATATCTGCCCGGTCACAACGGTGAAATGACCAAGGTTAAGCTGCATGGACGGTTCGAAGGCCGAAATTCGGTGAGTGGAGTCACGGTTGAAACGGAACAATGGATGAACGTAATCGAGCAGGTGGAGCATCTTCTGCCGGATACTGTACATAAACCAGGATTAATGCAGATGCTCATCTCGATCCATCAGTCCAGCTCGAATCTTAGTGATGCTTTTGCGAGAATGGTGTCGGCATTGTTTGGCAGTACTGGACTTGTCCTAATGGATGCTGCCGATTCCGGATTAAGAGAACTGGAGCGCCCTGTATTCGAACGATTGATTCGCGAGAATGGTTCATTGCGTGAAGCTTATTTGCAAGGTGCTTCGAAGGTACAGGAAGCGGGCTATTCAATGCCGGCAGAAGTCGCTGAAGACGGAGCAAATTTGTTTTATATCCATGATGAAACCCGGTTGCTCCTGTTCCTGAAGGATGGTTTGTACTCGGATCGAAAAGGGCTGGTGTCGTTTACGGAAGAACGATTGCTGCAGGAGCTGGGGGAATATCCCGAGCGATTCAGTAATAATGTACTCACCCGGCCGTTAATGCAGGATTCCGTTCTGCCTGTAGCTGCGGTGATATTGGGGCAAGGTGAGATTGCATACTGGGGACTGACCAGAACCGCTTTCCGTCAGTTTGGTCTGCAAATGCCCATCTTGCTGCCGAGGTTGTCCTTCACCATTTTGGAGGATGTCCATCACAAGCACATGAATCAGTACCAGCTCTCTTTCCAAGATGTGCAATATCATATGGAAGAAAAAAGAGAGAAGTGGCTCGCAGGACAGGAAACGTTCCAGGTCGAGGAGCAATTTGAGCAAGTCCAGCAATCTTTTGCTGAGCTTTATCGTCCATTGCTTGATCAACTTGCGCAAATTCACGCTGGACTGGATCGGATCGGTGAAACGAATCTGAAAAAGATCAACGAACAGATGCAATATCTGCAAAAGCAAACACAGAAGGCGATCGCGGATAAACATGAGGTTGGACTCAGACATTGGAACGGCATACAGAACTCGCTCTTTCCTATGAACAAACCACAGGAACGAGTGCACAATGCGCTCTACTACTTGAACCGTTATGGAACCAAGTGGATTCAGGAACTCATTGAGAGCGGACGTGAATTCCGCGGTCAACATCAAGTGATTGAACTGTAACTGTGTGGTTCAGCAGACCTTTATAATAGAAGAAACACAGATAAACGAGGAGGATGGGCATGACTACACCTGCACTGCAAAATAGTATTGTTAAAGATATGGGACTCGCTTCAGAAGGACACCTGAAAATTGACTGGGTTGAAGCACATATGCCTGTATTGAACCGCATTCGTCGCCAATTTGAGCAGGATCTTCCTTTCAAAGGGTTAAAGGTTGCCATATGCCTTCACCTTGAAGCCAAAACAGCTTACCTGGCAAAAGTCATTCAGGCTGGCGGCGCAGAAGTGACCATTACACACAGTAACCCGCTGTCAACTCAGGATGATGTATGTGCGGCTCTTGTAGAAGATGGTGTTACAGTGTATGCCAAATACAATCCGGGGCCAGAAGAGTTCAAACAGCTCCAGCTTCGTGCATTGGAAGTTAAACCCGACCTGATTATTGATGACGGCGGCGACTTTGCAACGATTATTGCTTCCGAACGTCCTGACCTTGCGGCTACGATTCGTGGAGGCGCAGAGGAAACGACAACAGGTATTATCCGCCTGAAAGCTTTGGCGAAAGAAGGACAACTGCAGTTTCCGATGGTTGCGGTTAATGACGCTTATTGCAAATACCTGTTCGACAACCGTTATGGCACAGGCCAATCTGCCTTTGATGGCATTATCCGTACAACCAATCTGGTGGTAGCTGGAAAAAATGTTGTTGTAGCAGGATACGGCTGGTGTGGTAAAGGTGTCGCAATGCGTGCCAAAGGTCTGGGCGCCAATGTCATTGTAACTGAAATTGATCCAATCAAAGCGGTTGAAGCGCATATGGACGGTTTCCGTGTCATGACGATGGTGGAAGCGGCCCAATTGGGCGATTTCTTCATCGCTGTTACCGGCAACAAAGACGTGATCACAGGTGAACATTATGACGTGATGAAAGACGGAGCAATTTTGAGCAATGCAGGGCATTTCGATGTGGAAGTGAATAAACCTGAACTTGCCAAACGTTCAGAGTCCATCCGCACTGTGCGTCGCAATATTGAAGAGTATCGTTTCAAAGATGGACGTAAAATGTACCTTCTTGCAGAAGGACGTCTCGTGAATCTGGGTGCAGCTGATGGCCACCCTGCTGAGATTATGGACACGACATTTGCATTGCAGGCTTTGGGCTTGCGTTACGTTAGCGAGAATTACGCTGCATTGGGTAAAACCGTTGTTAACGTACCTTATGAAATTGACCAGCAAGTTGCCAGCTACAAACTGGAAAGCCTGAATATCTCTATTGATTCATTGTCAGCTGAACAGGAAAAATATCTGGATAGCTGGAAGTTTTAAGGGAACCCAATAATTACAAGCTGATGAACTGCTTCAAAGGGTTTAGAATAGTGTATTGATGATATGGCTCATTAGCGATTGCAAGTAGAATAACCGGTACCGGGGAAACGCCTTTGATCCTGAGCAAGAGGATCAAAGGCGTTTTTCTTATGAAGCAAATTGAAAAAAATCAAGCAAGCAAGAAGGGTTTTGATTTTTTAGTGCGAATCTATTATGCTTAGGTGGTGGAAAGTGGGGCAAAGTGGGAGAAACGGGTGAGGAGTGAGTGGGCCAATGTTTATGGGGGAGTTCCAACATAGCATTGATGACAAGGGTCGGGTTATTATTCCGGCCAAATTCCGCGAATCTCTGGGGCCGTCTTTCGTTGTCACACGGGGTTTGGACCAGTGTCTTTTCGTGTACCCTATGGAGGAGTGGGGGGTCATGGAACAGAAGCTCAAAGCACTGCCTTTGATGAAGTCGGATGCACGTGCGTTTACCCGCTTTTTTTTCTCGGGTGCTACCGAATGTGAATTGGACAAACAGGGCAGGGTAAATTTACCGGGCAATTTACGGGAATATGCCAAATTGGACAAGGATTGTGTTGTTCTTGGCGTGTCGAACCGGGTGGAGATCTGGAGCAAAGGCATATGGGAGAGTTATTTCAATCAATCCGAGGAAGCATTCAACGACATTGCCGAAAAGCTAGTCGATTTTAATTTTGATCTATAAAGTCAGGAGGGGTGCAGGTTGTTTCACCACATAACCGTACTCAAAGAAGAGGCAACAGAGGGATTAAACATCAAGCAGGACGGTATATACGTGGACTGCACTTTAGGCGGAGGAGGACATAGTTCCGTCATTGCTTCCAAGCTCGGTCCAGGGGGAAGGCTTATCGCACTGGATCAGGATGATTGGGCATTGGATAATGCACGCGAAAAGCTTGCTCCGTATGGAGATCGCATCACGCTTGTGAAAACAAATTTCCGTGATCTGGAACAGGTTCTGAAAGAACTGGATGTCCCAATGAAGGACGGCGTGCCGCAGGTGGATGGCATTTTGTACGATTTGGGTGTGTCATCACCTCAATTCGATGAAGGAGAACGTGGATTTAGTTACAATCACGATGCTCCGCTGGACATGAGGATGGATCAGGATGCATTTCTGACAGCCAAAGAGATTGTCAACGAATGGCCTGAAGAAGAGATTGCCCGAATTTTATATCGTTATGGTGAAGAAAAGTTTTCAAGAAGAATTGCCCGCGTCATTGTGGAAAAACGAAGCCAGGCTGTTATCGAGACCACAGGAGAGCTAGTGGAATTGATCAAGGAAGGCATCCCGGCTGCTGCTCGCCGTACAGGTGGACATCCGGCGAAGCGCAGTTTTCAGGCTTTGCGGATTGCAGTGAATGATGAGCTGGGTGCGTTTGAGGAAGCATTGCATCAGGCGGTTCGGTGTCTTGCACCAGGTGGACGTGTATCTGTTATTACCTTTCACTCGCTTGAGGATCGGATTTGCAAGCAAATATTCAGCAGTTATCTGGAGAAGTGTACGTGCCCGCCTGACTTTCCGTTATGCGTGTGCGGCGGTAAAGGTGTACTGCGTTT
The DNA here is from genome assembly GCF_038005125.1 of Paenibacillus sp. FSL K6-2862. Lineage (NCBI taxonomy): Bacteria > Bacillati > Bacillota > Bacilli > Caryophanales > Paenibacillaceae > Paenibacillus > Paenibacillus sp. FSL K6-2862. The sequence continues at coordinate 4,774,441 of NZ_JBBOSN010000001.1, read as the reverse complement.
AGTCAACAGAAAACCGCTGATTCCGACGGATACGGAACTGGCCGAGAACTCCCGTGCACGTTCAGCTAAACTGCGCGTAGCCGAGAAACTGTAAACCAAGAGCGAAGGAGAGAGTCTTTGTATGGCATATACACGTGGTAACCTTGCAGTGAAAGAAAAAGCAACCCAAGAACGTGTGACGCAGCAGCGGTACAAGGAAACCACCAAAGTGGTGACTCGTCGTACGGGTCTTCCTGCACGAGAGAAATTTTTGTACCTGATGACATTGATCATCTGTATCGTTATCGGTGGTGCACTGATGTGGCGTTATGCTCATATCTATGAACTGAACAAGCAGGCTCAATCAACGCTGTCCGAGACGAGAGAAGCGGAGAAAACCATTGCTGACCTGCAGGTTGAAAAGGAAAGACTGAACAATTTGGTTATTGAAAATGCACGCAAACTTGGCTATGTAGAAGCGTCCGGCAAGGACGTTATAATCGTGCCTCGTTCAACTGGTGTAACGAACTCACAGGACACAGAGTCGTCTTCGGATACAGCAAGTAAGTAAAGAGGTGTACCGATGTTAAAAAGAATAAAGATGCGCACGCTGCTTATAGGGGGATGTATTACCCTCTTTTTTCTTGTACTGATAACCCGAATCTTTTTTATTCAAGTTGTAAACGGCAGTACCTGGCAAGGATATGCCTCCGAGCTGGTTGAACGTGAGCAGACGATTAAGGCAAGCCGGGGGTCTATTACGGATCGGAATGGCAACATTCTGGCAACGGATGCGCCTGCGTATACGGTATCGGTCAATCCCGAGATGATCCATGAACTTGGGATTGAAGATGTCGTTACGACCAAGCTCGCAGCAATACTTGGTAAAAACGAAAGTGAAATGCGTGCTTTGGTGACTGCCAAAGATAAAAAAGGGAAATTTTACAAACAGCGTGAGGTGCGAAGTGAGGGGTACAAAATCAGCCCGGAACTGGCAGCGAAAGTAACCGCGCTTAGGGAAGAACTGAAGGAAGAGTACAAGGCTCAGAACGCCATCGTAATGGCACAGGAATCGAAGCGGTTTTACCCCGAAGAGACGCTTGCATCGCATCTTCTGGGTTACATGAGTCGTGACGGTAAAGCTGTAAACGGGCTTGAAGTTTCGTATGATGAAGAACTGACGGGTACTGATGGTTACCTGAACTACCAAAAGGATGCCAAAGGCATCAAGCTTCCTGATTCTCAGGATAACTATCTTCCACCTCAAAACGGAAATAACCTGAAGCTGACGATTGATGATACCATTCAATTTTACATTGAAGATGCCATTAAGGAAGCAGTTGCTCAGTATAATCCGCTCAGTATGACCGTCATTGCAGCAGATCCAAACACGATGGAAATCTTGGGCATGGCGAACTGGCCGAATTTTAATCCCAATACGTACTGGGAAACCCCGGATCAAAAAGATTTCATCAACCATGCAACACAGTCTATCTACGAACCAGGCTCAACATTTAAGATTGTTACATTGGCTGGCGCTGTAGAAGAGAAGCTGTTTGATCCAAACGCGACGTTTGAGTCCAAACGGATCAACATTGGGGGATTTTCGATTAGTGATAATGGTCATGCTTATGGTACGATTTCCTATCTCGAAGGCGTCAAACGTTCAAGTAACGTTGCCTTTGTTAATCTCGGTTACAACATGCTTGGCGGCGAACGTCTGCGTCATTACATAGACGAATTCGGATTTGGCCAAAAAACGGGAATTGATCTGCCGAGCGAGTCCGCTTCACCGATCAAACCATTGGTTTATAAGTCCGAGATTGCAACAGCAGCCTATGGTCACGGTTTGGTTCAAGTAACCCCGATTCAGCAGGTGGCTGCCATCTCGGCCATTGCTAATGGCGGGAAACTGATGGTTCCACATCTGGTGAAGGAAATCATCAATCCAAATGACGGAACAACTGAAGTGACCAAGCCAAAAGAGGTCCGCCAAGTCATTTCCAAGGAATCTGCAAAACTGGTAAGTGGCTATTTGGAACAGGTTGTAGCAGACCAGCAGATCGGTACTGGGCGCAACGCCTATATCGAAGGATACCGGGTTGCTGGTAAAACGGGAACAGCAAGAAAATGGGTAAACGGGGAATATAGTAAAACCAAAGACGTCGTTTCGTTTATCGGATTTGCCCCTGTAAACAATCCCAAAATTGCGATGCTGGTCGTCATTGACCAACCGAGTGGAACCAACATTGGTGGTGGTGCTGCAGCAGCTCCAGTATTCAAAAAAATTGCCAGTCAAACCCTTCAATACATGGGTGTTCCGAAAGATACAACAAAGACCACGGACAAAAAGGCAGCTACCGTCGTTCAGACCAAGGCACCCGACCTCGCTGGGAAAACAGCCAAACAGGCTAGAAGCCAGCTTCTGAACGCAGGAATTGCTTACGAGACACTAGGGAAGGGCGAGAGTGTTATTCGCCAGTACCCTGCTGCGGGCGAATTTATGAACGCAGGTCAGCGAATCTATCTACTTACGGAAGACAGCAGCAGTATGAAAGTGCCTGATCTGACAGGGGAATCGCTACGTGATGCCATGGAAGTTCTTTCACTCATGAAAGTAGGAGTGATCGTCAAGGGTGAGGGTTATGTTGTGAGTCAGAAGGAGCAGGTCTCCGGGGAACAGCGAACCATACAGCTCACATTGCAGACGGCCAAGGCCGCAGTAACCGGAATAGCGGATGAAGATCCTGAGTCTTCTGATGCTGCATTAGAAGAAGAGGGGACAGCAGAAGCGTCCAGCAAGACAGAAGAAACGGGGAACTCGGATGGAACAGAGGCTTCAACCAATGAGACGGACTCGTCTTCTGGTGCAGCAATTGATCCGGTCCTCCCATAGCCATTGAATTTATAGCTTGTTCTAACCCCCGGTTGTCCCGAATATTCATGAATGAACGAGGTCATGATTTTGGGACGAGTGGGGGGATCTTTTCGTGAAGGGTTCAAGTGTAAATCTACGGCGCAGGCTGTTATGGAGTTTGCTCATTTTGGTATTGTTATTTTCGGCCTTGGTGATCAGGCTTGCTTATGTACAACTCGGGAAAGGCCCGGAATTGTCTGCGAAAGCGGAGGAGTCCTGGCGGCGGAACATTCCATATTCAGCCAAACGGGGAGAGATCCTGGATCGCAATGGTACCTCTCTTGCCTATAATGTAACTACACCGACGATTATGGCGATTCCGGCTCAAGTGAAGGAAGCGGAGACTACAGCGAAGGCACTAGCCCCTTTACTTGGAATGACTGAAGAGAAAGTGCTGGCAACCATCAAGAAAAGAGAACTGATTGTACGACTACAACCCGGCGGCCGCAAAATTACGATGGAGAAAGCTCAGCGCATTCGTGATTTGAAGCTTCCGGGTATCGTTGTTGCAGAGGATAATAAACGATTCTATCCTTATGATGATCTGGCTGCTCACATTCTTGGTTTTACGGGGATTGATAACCAAGGATTGACCGGGGTCGAAAAAAGGTATGATGAGAAGTTGACCGGTTTAAATGGCAGTGTGTCCTACTTGTCCGATGCGGCCGGAAGGCTTATGCCGGGCTCATCTGAGAAGTATGTGGAACCAAGAGATGGTCTTAACCTGGAGCTGACGATCGACAAATCGATCCAATCCATTATGGAAAGGGAACTGGATCAGGCCATGGTCAAATTCCAGGCGAACTCGGCTCTGGCTATCGCCATGAACCCGAAAACGGGTGAAGTCCTCGGCATGGCCAGCAGACCAGGGTATGAACCAGCGGATTACCAGCAGTATCCGTCTGAAATCTATAATCGGAATTTACCGATATGGATGACATACGAACCGGGTTCAACTTTTAAAATCATTACTTTGGCGGCAGCTTTGGAAGAGAAGAAGGTGAATCTGCAGCAGGATCAATTCTTTGACCCAGGATATGTTGAAGTTGGAGGTGCCCGGCTGCGCTGCTGGAAAAAAGGCGGCCATGGGAGTCAAACCTTCCTGCAAGTCGTGGAAAACTCGTGCAATCCCGGGTTCGTGGCTCTAGGTCAAAAGCTGGGTAAAGAGTCCTTGTTTTCTTACATCAAAGACTTTGGATTCGGAACCAAAACAGGTATTGATCTTAGCGGTGAGGCAAGTGGTATTTTGTTCAAACTGTCCCGAGTGGGTCCTGTGGAGCTTGCGACAACAGCCTTTGGGCAAGGCGTTTCCGTTACACCCATTCAGCAAGTGGCGGCCGTATCGGCTGCCATCAATGGAGGCAAGCTTTACAAACCTTATGTAACCAAAGCTTGGGTTCATCCCGAAACGGGTGAAGTGATGGAAGAAGTCAAGCCGGAACTTGTGCGGCAGGTCATTTCCGAAGACACATCCAAGCAGGTTCGTGAGGCTTTGGAAAGTGTTGTTGCAAAAGGCACAGGAAGACCGGCGTTCATCGACGGATATCGGGTAGGCGGTAAAACAGGTACAGCCCAGAAGGTTATTAACGGACGTTATTCCTCTTCCGAGCATATTGTATCCTTTATTGGCTTTGCTCCCGCAGATGATCCACAGATCGTAGTATACACGGCTGTCGATAATCCAAAAGGGATTCAGTTCGGGGGTGTCGTTGCAGCTCCGATTGTACAGAATATTCTTGAAGACTCGCTGCACTATATGAATGTTCCTGTGCGCAAGGATCAGGTTGCAAAAGAATACAAGTATGGCGAAACCAAAATTGTTACGGTTCCCGATCTCACAGGTGCAACGGTAGAAGATCTGTATGAAGATCTCAACATGAACTTTATGCTGGCTAAGTCCGGTAGCGGGAAGTACGTCATTAACCAGGCTCCGAAGCCAGGAGCAAGGGTGGAGCAGGGCTCTACCATACGAATCTATATGAGTGATGTGCTGAAAGAAGCACACGATCATACAGGGGAAGCAGGACAGGAGCCTTAACCGGCTCCAGGTCCTTGCGCAACAAAATTCAAAAAGTTGCGTTTCATTAAATGGCCATATGGACGATATTAATAAAAAGAAATGCCTTAAGCAGAAGTAAACTTGGAGAAGTGAGGTTATTCATGTGCTTTTAAAACAATTTGCATCGAAGCTGACAACTGCCCGCCTGATTGGCGAGCCTAATACAGAATGCCAAAACTTACAGACAGATTCCCGCCAGGTTCAACCGGGAGATCTGTTTATCTGTCTTCCGGGACATACGGTGGATGGACATGATTATGCGGAAAAAGCTGTGAATGCTGGAGCAGTAGCACTGGTCGTGGAACGACAACTCGAACTACCTGTACCGCAGCTGCTGGTCAAAGACAGTCGTTTTGCAATGGCAGTCCTTGCAGACTCTTTCTTTGACTCACCAAGCCATAAGATGAATATGATTGGTGTAACGGGAACGAACGGCAAGACAACCACCACCTATCTGATTGAAAAGATCATGAGTGATCATGGACAGAAGACAGGTTTGATTGGTACCATTCAAATGCGTTACGACGGCCGGACCTATCCAATGTCGGGAACTACACCAGAAGCACTCGATCTGCAGCGCAGTCTGTATGATATGGTTCAAGCGGGCACGGACTGCTGCGTAATGGAGGTCTCATCACATGCGCTGGAGCAGGGACGTGTAAAAGGAACCGATTTCCGTACTGCTGTATTCACCAACTTGACCCAAGATCATTTGGACTATCATAATTCCATGGAAGAGTACCGTGCAGCGAAAGGCCTGTTCTTTGCAAGACTTGGCAACGAGTATACAGAGGATGCTTCCCGTCGCAAATTTGCGATCATTAATGCTGACGATCCATCGGCCAATTATTTCAAATCCGTGACTGCAGCTGAAGTCATTACATATGGCATGGAAGATAATGCTGATGTACGGGCATCCAAAATCTCGATTACATCGCAGGGCACGTCTTTCCATGTGGATACATTCGCAGGCAGTACAGACATTAACTTGCGCATGGTAGGGAAATTCAACGTATATAACGCCATGGCAGCTATCTCTGCTGCACTTGTTGAAGGAGTACCCTTGGAAGAGATTAAACGCAGTCTTGAGACGGTTCCTGGTGTGGATGGACGTGTTGAAGCTGTAGACGAAGGTCAGTCATTTGCTGTTATTGTGGACTACGCTCATACACCCGACGGCTTGGAAAACGTATTGCGAACGGTAAAAGAGTTTGCCGAAGGGCGAGTCATCTGTGTATTCGGATGTGGGGGAGACCGGGATCGGACCAAACGTCCATTAATGGGGAAAATTGCAGCGAAGTATAGTGACATTGTATTTGCAACTTCTGACAATCCACGCACGGAGGATCCGGATCTGATTCTCAAAGATATTGAAGTAGGTCTGGTAGAAGAAGGCGTACCATCTGATCGTTATCTTATGGTCGTAGATCGTCGTCAGGCAATACATGAAGCTATTGAAATGGCAAGCCCAGCCGATGTAGTATTGATTGCGGGCAAGGGTCATGAGACCTATCAAATTATCGGAACAACCAAAACGGATTTCGATGATCGGATCATAGCCAAAGAGGCGATAAGGGGCAAATCCAATTGATAAAAAGAACATTAGCGCAATTGGCCGAAATGTGCGGAGGAACACTAAACGACTACACAGCTTACGGAGACATCTGCGTTGAAGGTGTATTTACGGATTCACGCAAGCCAGTAGAAGGCAGTTTGTTTATCCCGCTTGTCGGCGAGAGGTTTGACGGACACGAATTTGTGCAAGCCTGTTTAGAAAAAGGAGCCGCAGGGGCGTTATGGCAGAATGACCATGGTGTTCCCCCGCAGGGAGGAGCAGTCATCGTCGTTGAAGACACGCTGGCTGCCCTGCAGGGGCTTGCATCTGCTTATCTGGCCGAGAGCCAAACTTCCGTGGTGGGCATTACCGGCAGTAATGGCAAAACAACTACCAAGGACATTGTGGATGCCATTCTCTCTACCAAATTCAAGGTGCATAAGACACAGGGCAACTTCAACAATCATATCGGACTCCCGCTTACGGTGCTAAGCATGGAACAAGATACCGAAATTGTGATTCTGGAAATGGGCATGAGCGGGCGCAGAGAAATCGAGGCATTGTCTTTGATTGCTCAGCCGGATATCGCCATCATTACGAACATTGGTGAATCCCATCTGCTGCAGCTTGGCTCCAGGCTGGAGATTGCCAGAGCAAAGGCCGAAATTGCTGCAGGCATGAAACCAGGCGGCCTGTTGATTTATAACGGAGACGAGCCGTTGATCAAGCAGGTTCTGGCTGAAGCGGAAACGAAGCAGCCCGAGGGAATGAAACGATTTACCTTTGGACTTCAGACAGACAATGATGATTACCCGACAGGACTCATGAATGCGCAGAACGGTGTTGTTTTCACGACAAAACAGTTGGGGGAACAAGCACTTACGCTTCCTCTGCTTGGTACACACAATGTAGTTAACTGTCTCGCAGCACTTGCAGTTGCACGTCACTTTGGTGTAACAGCCGAACAGATTGCCTCTGGGTTATCCGGCTTGAAACTGACGGGCATGCGTATAGAGGTTATTCAAGGCGTCAGCGGACTAACGATGCTTAATGATGCCTACAATGCAAGTCCAACTTCGATGAAAGCAGCTATTGATGTGTTGGATGGGCTCAAAGGTTATCGTTCTCGAGTAGCCGTACTTGGAGACATGTTGGAACTTGGGCCTCAGGAACAGGAGCTTCACCGTGGCATCGGAGAGTATATTACGCCAGGGAAAATGGACATGGTGCTAACCTATGGACCGTTATCGGTGAATATAGCTGAGGGTGCAAAACTGCACATGCCGGCAGAAGCTGTGCATGCATTTGAGAACAAGGAAGAGATGACCCGTTACCTGCTGGAAAAATTGCATCCCAGAGACGTCGTTTTGTTCAAGGCCTCCCGGGGCATGAAACTGGAGGACGTGGTCGAATCACTAAAAATAGCATCATTACAGAATTGAGTAGACTAGAGGGGTGAACCCATGGATTTTCAGGTATTACTGTTAACAATCGGCGTTTCATTTATTTTGGCGGTGATTGCCGCACCGCTATTGATTCCATTACTTCGCCGAATGAAATTCGGACAGCAGGTTCGGGAAGACGGGCCGCAGAGCCATCTGAAAAAGAGCGGGACTCCGACGATGGGCGGGGTTGTGATCCTGCTTGCATTTACATTAGCCTTTTTGAAGTTTTCAGCAGTCAAAAACACGGATTTCTATGTCCTGCTCGTGGCTACGCTCGGTTTTGGCCTGATCGGCTTCCTGGATGACTATATCAAGATTGTATTCAAACGTTCTTTGGGATTGACCGCCAGACAAAAAATGCTGGGGCAGCTGTTTTTCAGTGCGGTGATGTGTTTCTTGCTCATTCAGAATGGGCACAGCACAGCCATCTCGATTCCCGGAACATCCGTCTCTTTCGACTGGACGGGGTGGTTCTATTATCCGTTTGTCGTGTTCATGATGCTTGCGATCACCAATGCCGTTAACTTTACGGATGGACTGGATGGTCTGCTGTCTGGTATCAGCGCTATTGCGTTTGGGGCGTTTGCAATTGTAGCGATGCAGGCGACGTCTATGCCGGCAGCGGTATGTGCAGCAGCCATGATTGGCGCTGTGCTTGGTTTTCTTGTATACAATGCGCATCCGGCCAAAGTGTTTATGGGAGACACGGGCTCACTAGGTATCGGTGGTGCCATTGGTGCCGTTGCCATTGTTACGAAGACGGAGCTTCTTTTTGTAATCATTGGTGGTGTGTTCGTCATCGAGATTCTATCCGTTATTATTCAAGTGGTATCGTTCAAGACCCGGGGCAAGCGTGTATTCAAAATGAGTCCTATTCACCACCACTTTGAATTAAGCGGATGGTCGGAATGGCGGGTTGTTATTACTTTTTGGGCAGTCGGTGCTATTTTGGCTGCGCTCGGACTTTATCTCAACAAGGGGTTGTAAATCATGAACCATCCTGAATCATATCGCGGTCAACAGGTTGTTGTGCTCGGACTGGCAAAGAGTGGCGTGCAAGTTGCCAAGGTGCTGGACCGTGCGGGAGCGAAAGTCACAGTGAATGATAAAAAAGAGAGGGAACAGTGTCCCGAAGCATCCGAATTGGAGGCTTTGGGAATTTCTGTTGTATGCGGGGGCCATCCCGATGATCTGATTCATGAGGGTGTGAAGCTTGTGGTCAAAAACCCGGGCATCCCTTATCAGGCGCCACCAGTACAGCAGGCTCTTTCCCTCGGAATTGAGGTTGTAACGGAAGTGGAAGTGGCTTACCACCTCTGTGCAGCACCGATGATCGGGATTACAGGTTCCAACGGGAAAACAACGACAACCACATGGGTTGGCAACATGCTGGAGCATGCAGGCTTGAACCCGATTGTGGCCGGCAATATTGGTACACCACTCAGCGAGGCGGCAGAACAAGCTACGGCCGATAACTGGATGGTCGTTGAACTTAGTAGCTTCCAGCTTAAGGGAACTGTGCATATCCGTCCCCGGATTGCAAGTCTGCTTAACGTTACAGAAACGCATCTGGATTATCACGGGGATATGGCTGACTATATCGCTTCCAAAGCTAAAATCTTTGCCAATCAGCTTCCGGATGACGTAGCGGTGCTGAACTGGGATGATCCCGTATGCCGGGAACTCGTTCCTTATATTAAAAGCAGGCTGCTTCCGTTCTCCATGACCGAGAAGCTGGAAGCGGGCGTGTACGCCGATCCTCCTTACGTGGATGGAGAAGAGGATGATGTGAAACGCCAGGTGGTATATGCCGACGGTCAAGGAAACCATCACATCGTTATAGACGTTGAAAACATTGGAATACCAGGACAATTTAATGTTGGGAATGCGCTGGCTGCGGTAGCCATTGCAGCAGCGGCAGGTGCCGATCCGGCTGTGCTTGAGGTACCCCTGTCCGAATTCAAAGGGGTTGAGCACCGTTTGGAGTATGTGCTGGAGCACAATGGCGCCAAGTACTACAACAATTCCAAGGCTACCAATTCGAAGGCAACCGTGATGGCATTGAACTCCTTCAAGGATCCGGTCGTGCTGATCGCCGGAGGACTGGATCGGGGTTCAGACATGATGGAGCTGCTCCCCTTGTTCCAGGAACGGGTAAAAGGGGTTGTGGCTCTCGGCGAAACACGGGAGAAAATCGCCAAGGTCGCGGAACTGGCGGGATTAAAGCAAATTAAGGTCGTCGATAATGAGGATGATGCTGCCCAGACGTTAACCGCTGCAGTACAGGAAGCGTCGCGGCTTGCAGCGCCTGGTGATGTAGTCTTGCTCTCACCGGCGTGTGCAAGTTGGGACATGTTTGCTTCTTATGAGGAGCGGGGACGCATTTTTAAAGAGGCGGCGCATAACTTGTAAGTAGGGGGGTGGAAAAGCCCCTACTTCCATGCAAGGGGTGGCCTCCTGATGAAACAGACGCGACCGGCGCCGGATATCTGGCTCCTGATTTGTATTGTGGCATTGCTTGCCATCGGCATTATTATGGTCTATAGTGCGGGCTCGGTGCTTGCTTTTCATGACTATGGCGATTCATTTTATTTTGTCAAAAGACAGTTGTTATTTGCTGGACTCGGACTGGCTGCCATGTTTGTCACAGCCAATGTGGACTACCGGGTCTGGCGGAAATATGCTAAACCGATATTGATCGCCTGTTTTATTATGCTGATTGCGGTGTTAATTCCCGGGATCGGCGTGGTCCGCGGCGGAGCACGAAGCTGGCTGGGCATTGGATCGTTTGGCATTCAGCCCTCTGAATTCATGAAGTTGGGCATGATTTTGTTTTTGGCACACTGGCTGAGCAAGGAACCGGGGAAAATTAAAACATTCACAACCGGATTGTTGCCCCCACTTGGATTGATAGGTCTCGCCTTCGGCATTATTATGCTGCAGCCCGATTTGGGGACAGGCACCGTCATGATGGGTGCATCCATGCTGATTATTTTTACGGCAGGCGCGAGAATGAAACATTTGTTGCTGCTTGCTCTTGGCGGAGCTATGGGATTTGCCGCGCTGATTGCAGCTGCTCCTTACCGACTGAAACGAATAACAGCTTTTCTCGACCCATGGTCCGATCCGCTGGGTGCGGGCTATCAAATCATACAATCATTATATGCAATCGGACCGGGTGGCCTGGCAGGTCTGGGCCTTGGGATGAGCCGGCAAAAATACAGTTATGTGCCCGAACCGCAAACGGATTTCATTTTTTCCATATTGGCTGAAGAGCTCGGTTTTATTGGCGGACTAATTGTACTTCTTTTGTTCCTGGTGCTGGTCTGGAGAGGTATGCGAGTAGCGATGACAGTACCGGATGCTTTTGGCAGTTTGCTGGGTGTAGGCATTATCGGCATGGTGGCTGTACAAGTCATTATCAATATCGGCGTCGTCATCGGGCTCATGCCCGTTACTGGAATAACCCTTCCGCTGATCAGTTATGGCGGATCATCTCTGACCTTGATGCTGACAGCACTAGGGATACTGTTAAACTTATCACGTTATGCGAGGTGACTATGCGATGCGAGTCGTACTAAGCGGCGGCGGTACCGGTGGACATATCTATCCGGCCGTTGCCATAGCAAGACAATGTGAGGCGGAGAATCCCGACTCGACATTTTTATATATTGGAGGAACCCGTGGACTGGAGAGCAAGTTAGTGCCACAGGAGAACATTCCTTTTCAATCCATTGATATTACAGGATTTCGGCGGAAGTTGTCTGTGGACAATCTGAAGACGGTTATGCGCTTTATTCAAGGCGTGCGAAAATCGAAGAAAATGCTGAAGGAATTCAAACCTGATGTAGTGATCGGGACAGGCGGCTATGTATGTGGACCTGTGGTTTATGCAGCTGCCAAACTAGGGATTCCAAGTGTCATTCATGAACAAAATGCGATCCCTGGCTTAACCAACAAGTTCCTTACTCGTTATGTGGATACCGTTGCAGTTAGCTTCGAAGGTTCAGAGAAGGCTTTCTCGGGAGCGAAAAGAGTAGTGTACACGGGTAATCCGAGGGCAACCACGGTTGCCAAGGCCAGCCGTGATCGAGGATTTGCCACACTGGGTGTGCCAATGGACAGCCGGGTTGTGCTGGTTGTCGGAGGCAGCCGCGGGGCAAAGGCCATTAATAAAGCGATGGTGGACATGGCTCCCATGCTGGAGAAGCTGGACGATGTACACGTCGTTTATGTTACGGGTGAATCCTATTTTGACGAAACACGGGAAGCGATACGCAGTTCACTTGGAACGATGCCAAACCACTTGCATGTGCTTCCTTATGTGCATAATATGCCGGAAGTTCTCGCTTGTACCTCATTGATTGTGAATCGTGCAGGAGCGTCATTCCTCGCCGAAATTACATCGCTTGGCATTCCTTCCATTCTGATACCGTCACCTAACGTGACGAATAATCATCAGGAAGCGAATGCGCGTACACTGGAAGGTGGCGGAGCTTCTGTCACGATGCTGGAGAAGGATCTGTCGGGAAAAGCGCTATATGAGGCCATTGCCCGCATCATGAATGATGAAGCGGCCCGCAAACGCATGGCCGCAGCGTCTCGGGAGCTTGGCAAGCCGGATGCAGCCGAGGTGCTGGTGAAGGAGATTCAAAGGCTTGCTGTACGCAGGTAAAGTGTGTTCTGGGCGATTGTCACACACAAGGCAGGACTGACATAAGATACCGTATAAATTGTGACAATCGTTCCAAGGCGCCGCATCACGGTTTTTGTCGTTTAGCAGGGGATACTTCTATGGATGTTGAGCAGCATGATTTATGCGTAACGGCAGAAGCATTCCATGCTATCCAAAGGTGATTGTGGTTAGTACCAAAAGAAGTTGGGCCCTGCGGGCAGAAGTGGTGTACATTTAACGCTGGTGCTTATGGATCGGATGTGTCACGCATATTTCAATCCGCTGAGATTGTGCTGGAGACAGGCGAATGGGTACGTTACAGCAAGGAGGACAGGGAATTTGCGTATTACCACTCTGTGCTGCATTAACGGAGAGGCGTTGTGCCAGAAGCTGTATATTCAGTTTGGCATAATGAACGCAATGTCGTTTCGGAAGTGATGGGGCTTGCCAAAAATTATAAACCTTTTGCTACTGCGTATGCGTGCGCAGGCAGCGTACTCCGAAATCCGCCCAGTGACCGAGCGGCCCGGCTGTTTCAAACAGCGGCGTCAAAGGGTAAACACGGGAGGCCTACAGGTATCCATCTTGCATGCCAATTTGATTGTCAGTCCAGTCAAGCTACAGCAGAGGACGTTATCACCCTTATGCAGCAAATTCAGAGCAACTATATCATCTCAAAACGGTATAACCTGGTACCGGAAGTCTTTCCAGTGGGTGAGCGGTAAACCCCGGAGGTGATACATTGGACAAATTGGTGATTGAAGGCGGGAAACCCCTCTCAGGATCCATACGCATCCATGGAGCAAAAAATGCCGCTTTACCAATCATGGCTGCAAGTTTGTTGGCAGATGGAGAAGTCACGCTGCACAACGTTCCACACTTGCTGGACATTGAAGTAATGCTGTATATCCTGGAACGGCTTGGATGCACGTGTCGGCATGAACAGGGAACAGTGACGATTGATACATCGTCCATCCGGTCATATGATGTGCCTGAGGATCTGATGAAACAGATGCGCTCTTCCATTTTCTTGATGGGGCCATTGCTGGCTAAGTTTGGGCAAGTATCCGTATACCAGCCAGGTGGTTGTGCCATCGGAGAACGCAAGATTGATCTTCACCTCCGGGGCCTGGAAGCGCTCGGAGCATCAATTGAAGAGCTTGATCAACAGATTATCTGCCGGGGCCGTAAGCTGGTGGGCACGGATATTCATCTGGACTTCCCAAGTGTGGGTGCCACGGAAAATATCATGATGGCAGCCGTTACAGCTGAGGGCACAACAACAATATTCAATGCAGCCAGAGAACCTGAGATTCAGGACTTGCAGCATTTTCTCAACGCGATGGGTGCAAGTATAATTGGAGCCGGCACCGATACAATTACGATTAACGGTGTAGAGAAACTGAAGCCTTGTTCCTACGAGATCATACCTGATCGGATTGTGGCCGGAACCGTCATGATTGCAGCAGCAGCGACAAGAGGTAATGTTACCCTGACACACTGCAACCCGGCACACCTTACTTCCCTTATACATGTGTTGAAGCGCACTGGTGTTCAAATCACGGTCTGCAATGATATAATGACGGTGAGCTGTATGAGCCGTCCCAAATCCGTGGATCGTATTGTAACATCACCGTACCCTTCGTTTCCGACTGACCTGCAGTCGCAAATCATGGTCCTGCTCAGTTTGGCCGATGGGTTCAGTGTAATGAAGGAGACGGTATTTGAGGGACGCTTCAAGCACGTGGATGAACTTAACGTCATGGGTGCAGATATTTCGGTCGATCTGAATGCAGCCTTTATCCGTGGAGTCCCGCGTTTGTACGGAGCTACAGTTGAAGCAACCGACCTGCGTGCAGGTGCAGCTCTGGTTATTGCTGGCCTTGCTGCCCAGGGGAAAACGGTTGTTGAGCAAGTGCATCATATTGACAGAGGGTACGACCGCATCGAGAAGTTGTTCCAGAGCCTTGGAGCTTCGGTTGAGCGACAGTCCCCCGTTTCGAAACAGCTGGATTTTGCCAATTAACGTCCTTTGAGTCCCCTTCTTCAGAATGCTGTGGGAGGGGACCGAAGGCTTTGTGGAGCGCGACCTATGCCTAAAAGTCAAATTCCGGTTCTGAAGAAGAATCGACCTAAAGGAAACACAAGCCGTAAACTTGTTCTTATTCTGTTACTTCTTTTTATTGTATTGCTTGCCGTGCTGTTCTTCCGCTCTTCCATGAGCCGGATTTCGAGTATTGAGATTACGGGTAATGTATACACGACAACTTCGGAACTGCTGGAGAAAAGTGGTTTGAAGGAAGGCGATCAGTTCTTTGGGACAAGCTCCGCTGAGGTCATTGAGCGTTTGAAGACGTTCAAAGCGGTAGCGAATGTGACAGTGGATAAACAGTTTCCGGGGATCGTTCATATCAAGGTTCAGGAGTATCCGACTGTTGCTTACGAACTGGGTGCGGATGGTACACTCCAGGCTATCCTGGCCAGTGGGACAAGCTTGAATGTTCCGGCCAATATCGGAATTGCTGTGGAGAAGCCCATACTGACACAGTGGAAAGCAGACGATCCGCTTAAAGAACAATTGAGTGAGACGCTTGCCAAAATTCCAAACGAATTGACAACGGATATATCGGAGATTATTCCTAACCCTACGCCTTCGTTCCCGGATCAGATTCGCTTGTATACCAAATCACAGTTTGAAGTGATTACCACGATCTCCAAGCTGCCGGATAAGGTGGAGTACCTGAATCAGGTTATTGAGACGGAGCGGCCAGGAAAAATCACGATGCTTGAGGCAGACACGTACGTGCCTTTTATCGCAGATGACCCTGAAGATGGTGAAGAGCAGGGTGCAACGCCCTGATCCTCTTGCTAATCATGTATGGCAGTTAATGAAAAGTCCAAGCAGGGTCGGGGTTTGACCCTGTTTCATCCGTGAAAGTTGTTCTTTCTGAGACGGAGAAAAAATGATACACTTGAACTTATGGCACATAAGTTGTCTCCTTCTTTTTTCTTCAAGGTTTTATGTCTCGCAACCAGATCTTGGCACCCAAAAAAATTGTAGAAAAAAGAGGGAAAGCCTAACGTGTGTTGAATATGTTTTAAGAGTGTTTAAACCCGAACGTATTTTACTATTGGAGTCAGGAGGTGCCACAGACTTGAGCAACAATGACATCATTGTTAGTTTGGACATCGGTACATCCAAAATTCGCGCTATTATTGGGGAAATTAATAATGGAACCTTTAATATTATTGGAGTTGGATCTGCCGACTCGGAGGGAATTCGCAAAGGTGTAATCGTAGATATCGATCAGACGGTGCAGTCGATCCGAAATGCAGTGGATCATGCTGAACGTATGGTAGGTATTCAAATATCCGAAGTATATGTTGGAATCTCAGGAAATCATATCGGACTGATGAGCAGTCACGGCGTCGTGGCAGTGTCTAACGAGGATCGTGAAATCGGAGAAGAAGACATGGAACGGGTGTTGAAAGCAGCCGAGGTGATTGCGGTTCCGCCGGAACGGGAAATTATTGATGTTGTCGCCAAGCAGTACGTTGTAGACGGCTTGGAGGGCATAC
Source organism: Paenibacillus sp. FSL K6-2862 (assembly GCF_038005125.1). Classification (NCBI taxonomy): domain Bacteria; kingdom Bacillati; phylum Bacillota; class Bacilli; order Caryophanales; family Paenibacillaceae; genus Paenibacillus; species Paenibacillus sp. FSL K6-2862. The sequence goes on along the minus strand of NZ_JBBOSN010000001.1, from coordinate 4,758,232 downwards.
AGGATCCCCGGGGTATGATTGGAGTTCGACTGGAAGTTGAGGCAACAATCATAACGGGTGCAAAAACCGCGATACATAATCTTTTGCGCTGCGTGGAAAAAGCGGGTCTGAAGGTAAGCGATCTGGTGCTCATGTCACTTGGAGCAGGTCAGCTTGCTTTATCTAAGGACGAAAAAACGATGGGGTCTGTTCTTGTTGATATTGGAGCAGGTGCAACAACCATCGCTGTCTTTGAAGAAGACAGTCTTGTTGCAACGTCAACCCTGCCGATCGGTGGAGAATTTGTTACCAACGATATTGCGTATGGATTGCGTACCTTAACAGATCAAGCCGAAAAGGTGAAGCTGAAATATGGCTGCGCATGGCTTGATGATGCTGCGGCTGACGTTATGTTCAAAGTCACGCGAATCGGCAGCAATGTGGACAAGGAATTCTCGCAGGAGGACCTTGCTGCTATTATCGAACCGCGTGTTCAGGAAATATTCCAGATGATTTCCCAAGAAGTGAAGCGCCTCGGTTACACGGAGCTTCCCGGAGGTTATATACTAACGGGAGGGACCGTCTCGATGCCAGGGGTTCTGCAAGTAGCTCAGCATGAGCTTGCTGCATCGGTACGAATTGCGGTTCCGGATTACATCGGTGTTCGCGACCCGGGCTACACAAGCGGGGTCGGCATTTTGCACAGTGTAATTCGCAGTTTGCGCATTCGTCCATCGGTCAGCAGCGGCGGTGGCAACAATAATAATAACAACAACAAGAAACCGACCAACCGTGTTAAGCCGAGTGCGTCTCCGGAATCGGAGCAAAAACCGGGTTTGTTCGAACGGCTGAAAAATATGTTCAGCGAATTTATATAACAGGTTGAATCTATTTCATACTTCTAGAAGCCGTCTGAATGCGCTGGTATTAATATATACGCTTTCGATCGTCGATATATGAAATTGATTCGGTTCAATCAAAAATTGGACGGGCCATCCATGCACATTGAGGGGGAGATGGAATAATATGTTGGAATTTGATTTCGAGATGGAGAGCTTGGCTCAAATAAAAGTCATCGGTGTAGGCGGCGGCGGAAGCAATGCAGTCAACCGTATGATCGAAAATGGTGTACAAGGTGTAGAATTTATAACGGTGAACACGGATGCTCAAGCATTGCATCTGGCGAAATCCGAACATAAATTGCAAATCGGTGATAAACTGACCCGTGGTCTTGGCGCAGGTGCCAACCCGGATGTAGGTAAAAAAGCAGCGGAAGAATCCCGCGATTTGATCATGAATACATTGAAAGGTGCGGACATGGTATTTGTAACAGCCGGTATGGGCGGTGGTACAGGTACTGGTGCAGCTCCAGTCATTGCTGAGATTGCCAAAGAGTGCGGAGCTCTTACCGTAGGTGTGGTTACACGTCCATTCACTTTCGAAGGACGCAAACGTTCCAGTCATGCAGAGCAAGGGATTGAAGCTCTCAAGGAAAAAGTGGATACGCTGATTGTCATTCCAAATGACCGCTTGCTTGAAATCGTAGATAAAAAGACACCGATGCTTGAAGCATTCCGTCAAGCAGATAACGTACTGCGTCAAGCGGTACAAGGCATCTCTGATCTGATCGCTGTACCGGGTCTGATCAACCTTGACTTTGCAGACGTAAAAACCATTATGACTGAACGCGGATCTGCTTTGATGGGGATCGGAGAAGCAACAGGTGAAAATCGTGCGGCTGAAGCAGCTCGCAAAGCGATTATGAGCCCATTGCTGGAAACGTCCATTGAAGGTGCGCGCGGGGTTATCATGAACATCACAGGTGGCATCAACCTGTCACTTTATGAAGTGAATGAAGCAGCCGAGATCGTTACATCGGCATCCGATCCGGAAGTTAACATGATCTTCGGTGCCATCATTGATGAAAATCTGAAAGAAGAAATCAAGGTTACGGTTATTGCTACTGGTTTTGAAGACAAGCCTGTCTCACCACCACCAGGACGCAAACCGACACCAACGAGTGAGCCTGCTGAGAATCGCTCGCCTAATCTTCGCCCGTTCGGGAACCAGCCAAGCAGTGATCAGCTGGATATTCCGACATTTTTACGCAATCGCTCACGCAATAACAATAACGACTAAGCAGCAATCATATTTAATTTCAAACCCGGTTCTCCTTATGGAGAAACCGGGTTTTTCTGTTTTTTTATCTACAGCATATCAAACAGAAATGAACAAATTCTGAACAATGGGCACGAGGAATTACGACAAAAAAAGTTGAGACGACACCCCCATGATTAGACAGACTTTGAACAAGAAGCTCCTTATACTTGTGTGTATGCTCATAGAATATCGGAACAACGCTATACCGATATTTGGTACGAGGCAGGTGAAGAGTTGGTCGTTTATGTTGATCTTATTTTTTTGACAAACCTGTGTATTGACGGTGCACTCATCGGACTCACAGCCTGGATGCGTAAAACGAAGCTGGTTTGGTGGAGATGGCTGCTGTCTTCCATTGTGGGCGCCCTCTATGTCGTCATGATGTTTGTGCCGGAGTTTGATTTTCTGTTTACCTTTTTGATCAAGTTTGGTTTGTCACTCGTGATGTTGTTTATCGCTTTTGGTTTTAAGGGCCTCCAGGTGTTTATGAGGAATTTGGGTACCTTCTATGTCATTAACTTCGTCGCTGCCGGAGGCATTTTAGGTATACACTACATGCTTCAGAGTTCGGGCGAGCTGTTTAACGGAATTTGGTATACAGCCTCGGGCGGAATGTCTTTTGATCTGAAGATCGCCTTCTGGTTTACTTTTATCGTATTCTTTGCAGTGCTGTTTTTATTCAAAGCCGTGCAAAGCTCCAAGCGAAAATCAGACCGTATGACAACCTATCTGGGAGAAGTGCAGGTTTATATCGATGATGTAACTATTTCTTGTACAGGCCTTGTCGATACCGGTAATCAACTCACGGACCCTCTTTCCCGTCTACCGGTTATGGTGATGGAGGTTTCACTGTGGCAAGACATGCTGCCAGCTTCCTGGAAAGGCCGGTTGAAGGAAGAAGCACCGGACAACCTCATTATGGAGCTGGACCAGGAAGATTTTCGCTGGCAGGGTCGACTAAGACTGGTACCCTATCGTGGTATCAACAAGGGGACGGCATTTATGCTGGCAATCAAGCCTGATCTGGTGAGAGTGACATTGGATCAAATGAGTTACGAGACAACCAAAGTACTAATCGGGCTGGATGGCGGAGTGTTGTCGTCAGAAGGAAAGTACCGCGCGGTCATTCACCCTGAGCTTGTGCAAGACGCTGCCTCTGCGCAGTCTACGGCTCTCTCTGCGGGAGCAACAGAAAAGCCGCTGAATGTGGTATAGGAGGAACGTACATGCTTGTGAAATGGAAACTGGTGGCGCAGCTGCAGTATTACCGTCTGTTATTTTTGCTTGGTTTGAAGAGTGAGGAGATCTATTATATTGGAGGCAGTGAAGCCCTGCCGCCTCCGCTGACGCGGGAAGAAGAGGAATTTTTGCTGCAAAAGCTCTCTTCCGGGGATGCTGCAATTCGCGCCATGCTGATTGAACGAAACCTTCGCCTGGTGGTATACATCGCTCGCAAGTTCGAAAACACAGGCATTAACATTGAGGATTTGGTTTCCATTGGAGCCATCGGGCTCATCAAAGCTGTCAATACGTTTGATCCGGAAAAGAAAATCAAGCTGGCAACCTATGCCTCGCGATGCATTGAAAATGAAATATTGATGTACCTGCGGCGTAACAGCAAAATTCGGACAGAAGTTTCTTTTGATGAACCACTCAACATTGACTGGGATGGAAATGAGCTATTATTATCGGATGTTCTGGGTACCGAGAACGATACAATCTATCGAAATATTGAAGAGCAGGTAGATCGGAAGCTTCTGCACAAGGCCTTGGAAAAATTGACTGAACGTGAGCGGATGATTATGGAGCTTCGCTTTGGCTTAACGGACGGGGAGGAAAAGACACAAAAAGATGTCGCAGATTTGCTTGGAATCTCCCAATCCTACATCTCTCGTCTGGAAAAAAGAATCATTAAAAGACTCCGCAAGGAGTTTAATAAGATGGTCTAATCTTGTGCTTTTAATATAATGGGTATTAATGGCAAGGATGCCAGGGACGAATAAAAAAGCCTGCCCCGGAGATAATGTACATTAATGTTTCTCCTTGGGAGGTAAATCACGATGACCCGAAACAAAGTCGAGATTTGTGGCGTGGACACCGCAAAATTGCCTGTCCTCACCAACACAGAAATGCGGGAATTGTTTCATTCCCTACAGCAGCACCATGATCGCTCAGCAAGAGAGAAATTAGTGAATGGCAACCTGCGGCTTGTACTCAGTGTCATTCAGCGCTTTAACAATCGGGGGGAGTTTGTCGATGATCTGTTCCAGGTTGGTTGTATCGGCCTGATGAAAGCCATTGATAATTTTGATTTATCCCAGAATGTCAAATTTTCAACGTACGCAGTACCGATGATTATCGGTGAGATCCGTCGTTATCTGCGTGACAATAACCCGATCCGGGTATCCCGCTCATTACGGGACATCGCATATAAGGCGCTTCAGGTTCGTGACAGCCTGACCAACAAAAATTCTCGTGAACCGACCATATTCGAAATTTCCGAAGCATTGAACGTGCCCAAGGAAGATGTCGTTTTTGCACTGGATGCCATTCAAGATCCGGTATCACTATTCGAACCCATCTATCATGACGGTGGAGATCCAATCTATGTGATGGATCAGATCAGTGATGACAAAAACAAGGATGTGTCGTGGATTGAGGAAATTGCACTGCGCGAGGCCATGCATCGTCTCGGACAGCGGGAGAAAATGATTCTGTCCATGCGGTTTTTTGAAGGCAAAACACAGATGGAAGTTGCCGATGAGATTGGAATTTCCCAAGCTCAGGTATCCCGTCTGGAAAAATCGGCAATACAGCAGATGCAGAAACACGTGAAGACGTAACTTCACTTCAATCACAAGGACGATCTAACGGTTGAAATCCGTTGGTCGTCTTTTTCTATTTTATAAGACATACGATTAGGTTTGGAGTGAACTGCGATTGAATGAGCGACTTTAAAGAGAACGCCCAGTTTCGGATTAAGCTGTACTAATTTCAGGGATTCCCCGAAAAACAGGACATTTTTCGCCTATAAAACATATATTGTATAGAAGCGTTGAACGGTATAAGCGGACTAGGCGGGGGGCGAGCGGCAGATGAAAGTAAACGCAAGTGAGTCGGCACAAAGAGGGATGAAGATCTCGGATTTTCAGACAAAGGATGTCATTAACATCACGGATGGCAAACGTCTGGGGCAGATTAGTGATCTGGAACTGGATCTCAAGCAGGGACGAATCGAAGCCATCGTGGTACCCGGTTACAGCAAATTCATGGGGTTGTTCGGGGGTGGAACGGATCTGGTTATTCCCTGGAGGAACATTGTTAAGATTGGTTCGGATGTTATTTTGGTTAAACTGGATGAAGTCAGGGAAACGAGCTACGATGAGCGAGATCGCGAAGCAAAGATGTACGATGAACAGCAAAGCAGCCGTGTGGAGCGGGTTGAACGCCTGGAACGATTGGACCGAAGCCAGCGTCGAACGATATAATCAAGACAGAACGTGGCTCATTTGGTACACTGGAAGCTGTGAGGTGATAAGATGGAACCCTTTGTTCTGAATAAACAACTTTTCGAACGGACTGAAGATCAATTGGTGAATGGAAGCCCAGATCTGTTGTTATTATATGTGGAGCCGTGGAGAGAACAGTTCAGCCGAATGACGGCAGGATTTACCACAAGACAAGGCGGGGTGGGCAGTAAACCTTATGCCACTCTAAACTGCGCTTATCATGTTGGCGATGATCCTTCAGATGTTTTGGAGAATCGTCGTCTGGTGGCCGAAAAGCTTGGTTTCTCGGTGAGCGCCTGGACGTGTGGTGAACAGGTCCATGGCAAACATGTGGCCGTTATACAAGCTGATGATCGAGGCAAAGGTCTGATGGATCGACAGTCAGCGCTGCAGGACACGGATGGTTTGGTCACCAATGTACCGGGTGTGCTGCTTACTTCCTTTTATGCGGATTGTGTTCCGCTATATTTCTACGACCCGGTGCAACAAGCCGTGGGGCTTGCTCATGCGGGGTGGAAAGGGACCGTTGCTGGCATTGCCCAGTCAATGGTTGAAACGATGGAACGGGAATATGGAAGCCTGGCACAGAATATCCGGACCGCTATAGGCCCTTCCATTGGGGATTGCTGTTATGAAGTGGATGAGGCAGTTATGCAGCATGTACGGGTTTGGTTTGAATCTGCTCCGGGTAATGATGAATACAACAACTCTGTGCAGGGCCGAGCGTATCATTCGTCTGGAAATGGAAAGACGATGTTAAACTTGAAAGAATGTAATCGACACATTATGATGAAAGCAGGAATATTGCCGGATCATATCGAATGTACAACGTGGTGTACAAGCTGCCACCCGGAACTGTTTTTCTCGTATCGCAAGGAAAATGGAACGACCGGAAGAATGGCGAGCTGGATTGGGCTGGAAGAGAGGTGACCCTCTGTGTCATTGGAGGAGCGAATTCAACAGGTAAATCAGAAGATCGAAGCTGCATGCCAGCGCAGTGGCCGTCAGCGCGAAGACGTAAATGTGATTGCGGTCACGAAGTACGTCTCCCTTGAAACGACAGGCGCTGTGCTGGAAAGTGGCCTTGAGCATATTGGAGAGAACCGTTGGCAGGATGCACAAGCCAAGTGGGAAGCATTTGGTCAGCAAGGAACATGGCATTTTATCGGTCACTTGCAGACCAACAAAGTGAAAGACGTCATAGGCAAATTCCGCTACATACATTCACTGGATCGTTTGTCTCTGGCCAAGGAGCTGGACAAAAAGGCAGCTGCTCTGGGGATACAATTGGAAACTTTTTTGCAGGTGAATATTTCGGGTGAAGAGAGTAAATATGGATTGCAGCCTGAACAGGCGAGTTCATTTTTGCGTGAGATCAGCAGCTTCAGCAACCTGAAGGTCGTCGGTCTGATGACCATGGCTCCCCATGAAGAGGATCCGGAGCTTACGCGTCCCGTATTTCGTGGACTGCGTGAGCTGAGAGACCATTTGAATGGACAAGCCCTGACATCGGAACCATTGACTCAGCTATCGATGGGAATGTCCAATGATTTTGAAGTGGCGATTGAAGAAGGGGCAACATGGGTACGGCTGGGATCAATTCTCGTAGGAAAAGAGGAGGGTTCACGATGGGCGTAATGAATAAATTCATGAATTTCCTTGGTCTTCAAGAAGAGGAAGAGATTGTGGAACGCGAACGTTTGGCTGCACAAGAGGAGGCTGAATCTGAACAACAGGAAGCTGAAACCTCCAGTCTAGATAAACGTAGAAACCAAAGGGGGAATAATGTTGTGAGCATTCATTCCCAGAAAAATGTTAAAGTTGTCCTTTATGAACCGCGTTCCTATGACGAAGCTCAAGAAATTGCCGACCACCTTCGTTCACATCGTACTGTTGTTGTGAACCTGCAGCGGGTGCGCCAAGATCAGGCACTGCGTGTCATTGATTTTTTGAGTGGGACAGTCTACGCACTGGGCGGGGGAATTTCTAAAATTGGCGGCAACATTTTTCTCTGTACGCCGGATACCGTTGAAATTCAAGGAGCAATTACGGAAATACTGGCTGACAGCGAGCAAGATTACAACAGAATGAGGTGAGCCGCTTTTGTATCAACTTCAAGTCGTCGTGTTTTACCTGTTTGAGATTTATTTCTACATGATTATTGGATATGTATTGATGTCGTGGCTTCCGAACGCGCGGGAGAGCGTCATTGGTGAGTGGCTTGCCAAATTGGTGGAACCCTATCTGAGTCCTTTCAGACGTTTCATTCCACCTTTGTTCGGTATGTTGGACATCTCACCAATCGTTGCGTTAATTACTCTTCAACTGGCGAGATCAGGTTTGCTCTCGATCATCAGCTACTTCTGATAGGGTAGGGTGAACATAGATGAGTGGTGAAATTTACGAACATTTTAGCCATGATGAGCGTGACTTCGTGGATAAAGCCTCGGATTGGGTGGAACGCGCAGGCAAGCTTCATGATATGAAGCTAACAGACTTTCTTGACCCAAGACAGGCCTTTATATTGCAAACGCTTGTCAATCGTCGCAATGACGTCCAGATTCGTCTGGACGGAGGCTACGAGGCAGCTGAACGCAAACGTGCGCTGATTGCACCAGATTATCGGTATCTCGATGATGAGGATATGGGTATGCAGGTGCTTAGCATCACGTCAGATGATCAGAAAATTACAGAGCTGGAGCACGGGGACTACATGGGAGCCTTGCTCGGGCTTGGACTGAAACGCGGCAAGATCGGAGATATCCAAGTGCTGGATGACGGATGCCACACCGTGGTGGCAGCGGAGACCGGCGCTTTTTTATCGCTTCAATTGAACCAGGTTCATCGGGTTCATGTGTTTACAGAGCTGCTTCCTCTGCATCAGATGAAGTGGTCGGAGAGCAAACTGGAGACGATGGATATCACTGTTGCATCCTTGCGTCTGGACGGAATTTGTGCGGATGTGTACCGACTGAGTCGCAGTAAAGTTCTAGTTCCCATCAAAGCGGGCCGATGCCGGGTAAATTGGAAAGTCGAGGAAGATCCGTCCAAAGCTCTGAAAGCCGGGGACGTGGTCTCCATTCAAGGTTTTGGCCGTTTCAAGGTGCTGGAACAGGATGGGATGACCAAAAAGGGACGTTGTCGTGTAAAAATCGGCAAATTTGCTTAGCGGCATTGCAGGAAAACCCGTTTTCTTGTCGAAATGTTTAAGATAAAGGTGTAAAAAACATTCGCTGTTTCCGATATACATTGAAGTGCAAAGTCGATATAACCGTATTGGAATCAGAACGTCGATTCTGCAAGTGCAAGTCGTTCAAGCTGCTATATGACATCTTGCATACGACCCTTTGGGTGATACCCATGTGCTGCAAACCTTCTCGGAACGGGAAGGAACTTTAACAGGAGGTGGACAGCATGCCATTAACGCCGCTGGACATACATAACAAGGAATTTTCCCGACGCTTGCGCGGGTATGACGAGGATGAAGTCAATGAATTCCTGGATCAAGTCATCAAAGATTACGAAGGCGTCATTCGCGAGAACAAAGAGCTGAGCAATCAGTTGCTGTCCGTTCAGGAGAAACTGGATCATTTTGCTACAATTGAAGAGACGCTCAGCAAAACGATTATCATAGCGCAGGAAGCAGCCGACGATGTGAAGAACAATGCGAAGAAGGAAGCACAGCTCATTGTGAAGGAAGCAGAGAAAAATGCTGACCGGATCGTGAACGAGTCCTTGGCGAAATCCCGCAAGATTGCTTTGGAAGTGGAAGAACTGAAAAAGCAGGCTTCGATCTACCGGGCCCGTTTCCGTACGCTTGTTGAAGCTCAGCTCGAACTGCTGTCTCAGGATGGATGGGAAGCACTGGAGAGTCGCGAACAGGAAGTCCGTGATCGTGAACGGGAAATGAAGGAAATTTATTAGTCTGCCTGCCCGGTTGACTTTTGACTCTAAAGAGGCTATAACTATATTCATAATGAATAATGATTCCATGACGGGTTCAAGTACGTTATGATCTCATCCCTCAGAGAGTTGGCGGTTGGTGCAAGCCAATGGATGAGTTATAGCCGAATATCTCCCCGGAGAAGTGACGCTGAAGCGGTGATGAATGGCCGTGCGTAAGCGAAACCGTAAGCCGAACGTTATATCGGCACCCTGCTGTAGTTAAGCGGGGCACAAGTGCTGTTAATGACAAAGCATACCCATGTGATTGGATATGGTTTGTGATGAACAGAATTAGGGTGGTAACGCGAGCACAACCTCGTCCCTTTCCAGGGATGGGGTTTTTTTGTGTCCAAAATGTGAATTGTGGACGGTCCACAATCCAATTATTGAAAGGAAGATCATGATGCAAAGAGTGGATGTCAAAGAGAAAGCACGCGCTAGAGAGCTACGCATGCTAAACAAGTGGAAAACGGAAAATACGTTTAAGAAATCAATCGAGAATCGTGAAGGCAAACCGAATTTCGTGTTTTACGAAGGACCGCCGACTGCAAACGGCAAGCCGCATATCGGTCACGTGCTGGGACGCGTTATTAAGGACTTTGTAGGACGTTACAATACGATGAAAGGTTACCGTGTGGTTCGTAAGGCTGGCTGGGATACACATGGATTGCCTGTTGAGCTTGGAGTACAGAAGAAACTCGGCATTTCCCATAAGTGGGAGATCGAAGATTATGGCGTGGAAAAATTCATCAACGAATGTAAAGCAAGCGTATTTGAATATGAGCAGCAATGGCGTGATCTGACAGAAGGTATTGCTTACTGGACGGATATGGATAACCCTTACATCACGTTGGACAATAACTACATTGAGAGTGTATGGAATATCCTTGCTACGATTCATGAGAAAGGACTTCTCTACCGCGGACATCGTGTGAGTCCATACTGTCCATCTTGTCAGACTACCCTGAGTTCCCATGAAGTTGCCCAAGGGTACAAGGATGTCAAAGACCTTAGTGCCACAGCCAAATTTAAGCTGGATGACAGCGGTGAATTTGTGCTTGCCTGGACGACTACGCCGTGGACACTGCCTTCACACGTTGCACTCGCAGTTAATCCAGACATGGAATATTCCCGTGTACGTCAAGGTGAAGAAGTGTACATCATGGCAACCAATCTCGTGGAAAAAGTCATGAAGGACTCGAAAGGCGAGTATGAAGTCATCGGTTCACTGAAAGGCTCTGATTTAGTTGGTAAAACGTATGATCCTCCATTCAACTACGTGCAGGCTGAAAAAACAAACGTGATTCTTGGTGCAAGCTTTGTAACGGATGCAAGTGGTACAGGGATTGTACACATGGCACCGGCACATGGTGAGGACGATTACCGCGTATGTCGCGAGAATGGCATCAGTTTTGTCAACATGGTAGACCTTGAAGGTAAATTTGTGGCAGAGGTTACGGATTTCGCGGGACGCTTCGTTAAGGATTGCGATATTGATATCGTGAGAAGTCTGTCCGAGAAAGGCCGCCTGTTCAGTAAAGAGAAATATGAGCACAGCTACCCATTCTGCTGGCGTTGTGATACACCGCTTCTCTACTATGCAATGGACAGCTGGTTTATCCAAACCACAGCGATCAAGGATCAACTGATTGCCAACAACAGTGAAGTGGAATGGTACCCAGGCCACGTTCGTGAAGGACGTTTCGGAAAATTCCTGGAGGATCTGGTGGATTGGAATATCAGCCGTGATCGCTACTGGGGAACACCGCTGAACATCTGGGTATGTGAGGAGACTGGCGAACAGTTCGCTCCGCACAGCATCGCTGAGCTGCGTGCACGTGCCGTTGGAGATGTACCAGAGAACCTGGAACTGCACAAACCATATGTAGACGAAGTCAAAGTACTCAGCTCCTGTGGTAAATATGAAATGAAACGTACTCCGGAAGTGATTGATGTCTGGTTTGACAGTGGTTCCATGCCATTTGCCCAGCAGCACTATCCGTTTGAAAATAAAGAAACGTTTGAACAGCAATACCCTGCGGATATGATCTGCGAAGGGATTGACCAAACACGTGGCTGGTTCTACAGCTTGCTGGCTGTATCTACTCTTTTGACAGGCAAAGCACCTTACAAAGCGGTTATGGCCACAGGCCACGTATTGGATGAGAACGGACAGAAGATGTCCAAATCCAAAGGCAATGTTATTGATCCATGGGAAGTCATTGAAGAATATGGTACAGATGCGTTCCGTTGGGCCCTGTTGTCTGACAGTGCACCGTGGAACAGCAAACGTTTCTCCAAAGGCATTGTGGGCGAAGCTAAATCCAAAATGGTGGATACATTGGTTAACACGCATGCATTCCTGACGTTGTATGCGACCATTGATGGTTTTGATCCACAGGAACATCCGTTTAAGCCTTCCGCGCATAAGCTGGATCGCTGGATCCTGTCAAGACTGAACAGTCTAATCATCGTTGTGGAGAAGGCGCTGTCCGTGAATGACTATCTGAATTCATCCAAAGCGATTGAAGCCTTCGTCGATGAGCTGAGCAACTGGTATATCCGTCGTTCCCGTGACCGTTTCTGGGGAAGTGGATTGACCGAGGATAAACTGGATGCTTATCGCACACTTACAGAGGTGCTTGTGACCACAGCCAAACTGGTTGCGCCATTCACACCGATGCTTGCGGAAGATATCTATCTGAACTTGACTACAGGTGAAAGTGTTCATATGGAAGATTACCCGGCGGCAAATGAAGCGTTGATTGATCTGGATCTGGAACAGGATATGGAGACAGCTCGCCGAGTGGTCGAACTTGCTCGTAACGTGCGTAACGAAACAGGTATCAAGAATCGCCAGCCACTGTCCGAGTTAATCGTTTCGCTTGATAAAGGATTTGATCTGGCGAGCTATGAAGAGATCATCAAGGATGAGATCAATGTGAAAGGTATCCGTACGGAGCATAACGATGCCGAATTCGTTGATTTCACATTGAAACTCAATCTGAAAGTAGCGGGGAAAAAATACGGCAAGAACGTAGGCTTCCTGCAGAACTTCTTCAAAGGCATGTCAGCAGAGGAGACACGCAAAGTAGTGACAGAAGGTGTGCTGAATGTGGTTTCTCCGGAAGGAGAAGAACTGCAAGTGACAAGTGAGGAGCTGCTGGTGGAGAAACAAGCCAAGTCCGGTTTTGCTTCGGCATCCGGGTACGGTCTGACGGTAGCACTCAACACCGAAATCACAACTGCATTGGAACAGGAAGGCTGGGTACGTGAAGTTGTACGTTCCGTACAAGACACACGTAAGAAATTGGACCTGCCGATTGAGAAGAGAGTACGCCTGACACTGGATGTTGATCCTGAGCTCCAGGCTGCAATCGAGGCATTTGATGAGGTCCTGCGTGAGAATGTACTCGTTACTGAAGTCACATTTGGTACCCATGAAGCTATGGAACGCATTGAAGCTGGCGGTAAAGCAATGGGCGTTTATATCGAGGTGTAACCACATTCTCTTTCGATACAGATGAATCGATTGAACTCAAGTTACAAATGGATCCTAAATGAAGTAGAGTATCTCTATTCCATTTAGGAAAGGATATAGAGTATAGACAAACGAGCCTTAGACTCAGGGAACAATCCCTGTATCTTGGCTCGTTTGGTTTTTATGCAAATGGGCAATGATTTCTATTGTGCAGTTACTCTATGATACCAAAGGAACTGAGCGAACACATGAATGAAGACAAGCAGGCATCGTCCGCTTCACAATCCAATCCACCACGCAGCGATAATGACAAAATTGAGGAACTTCATACCCTGACGAACCGACTCGCTAACGAGCTTGAGCGTTCACGTATCGCACAATATACGGAATTGTTGAATCGACCGTGGAAACTGATTGGGCTCAACCTGTTATCAGGCGCAGCACGAGGTGTAGGGATCGCCATTGGTTTTACTTTTTTTGCGGCCACCATCATTTATGTGTTACAGGTGCTGGGAGCCCTCAATCTGCCAATCGTAGGAGATTATATTGCAGATATCGTCCGTATCGTACAGCGTCAGCTTGAATTGAACACATATTAGAGGTGCAGCATGTCTAGTACATGTCATATGGATCAGAATCGTTGTCAATCTCGAGCAAGCCTTCACCCTCACGATTCTCCAAATACTGCCGGTACTGTCTGTTGCGAACGATGGATACGTCATGACCATAAATATCGGTTGCTACGAAGCTCTCATAGGCTTCGACGCAGCCCTCAACCTCATCTGTAGCTTCAATGGCCATGACATCGTAACTGTCAATATCGCGACCTTCAGCCATGGCTGGTGTGTTCGATGTGCCCCAACTTTCAACGATCTGCCACGCATCTTCACCATCGAAGCCGTTCTGATCATCACGCTCATCGAGGCTCGTGCGTCCAAAGGCCGGAGCGAGGAACTCTTCTTCCACTGGGCGGTTATCGGATACAACCGTTTCAGGCTGATGTTTTTTGCAGTACTTGGTGTAAGGAACGGCTTGCATACGCTCGTAAGGAATGGGCTGCTGACAAACTGCGCAAGTTCCGTAATGGCCTTCTTCGATGGAATGCAGGGCAGAGTCGATACGCTCCAATTGGAATTCATCATGCTCCAAAAGGGAAATATCTTTCTCCCGGTCATACATTTCGGTAGCTACATCACCGGGATGATTATCGATAGAAGATAATTCACCCGTTTGAAATCTCATGGACCCGCTGAGGCCGTAATGGTCATTTTGCTCAAGCCGATGTTCAATACCACGTTTTTCAGCCATCAATTGGGAACGCAAGGATTGGATTTGTTCTGAAGTAAGATGTGCCATCGTTTTCCCCTTTCTGTCCGTCTGGAATCCGAATTTGGTCTCTGGTCTAGGATGTGCCAATCAGCCCTTGATTACAGGAGGGAAATGTTATCGATTTTGCCATTAAGAAAGGGAAAACGCCTGTCGTGGACGACTTCCAAACAGCTGTGCTACAATGAACAAGTCTGGCGTAAAGCCTGGTATGGTTTGGAAAAGACAAGAACGGAGTGACGAACAAACGTGGTGTATTATATCCTCGCTTTTATCGTATTTTTGGTGGATCAGGGAACAAAGTATTTAATTGCGACCCAAATGGAACTTCGGGAAGAAATTCCGGTTATAGGCAATTTCTTTGTAATCACCTCACATCGCAACTCAGGCGCAGCTTTCGGTATTTTGCAGGACCAACGCTGGTTCTTTATCGTCGTTACTGTGATCGTGGTGATTGCTTTGATCTGGTACTTGCAAAAAGTAAAAAACTCCCCGCATAAATTGCTGCCAGTAGCACTCAGTCTGGTGCTTGGTGGGGCCATCGGGAATTTCCTGGATCGCGCTTTGACGGGTGAAGTCGTGGATTTTGTTCAGCTTAATTTTGGCAGTTATACGTTTCCGATTTTCAATATCGCCGATTCGGCCATCTGTATCGGGGTTGCACTGATAATTGTTGAGACGTTTCTTGAGGGACGGCGCGAGAAGGCAGCCGCGAAGATTGAAGGGAATGAACATCATGAGTAAAATGCACAATGAAGAACAAACTACTGGGGATACGTCTGCACAAGACGATGACCTGATGAATGACAATGAACGATTGGAATGGACCGTTTCGGCTGAACATAAGAAGGAACGCATTGACAAATATATTACTGAAGCAATGGATGATGTCTCCCGTTCTCAGGTCCAAATATGGATCGGAGATGGTCTGGTTACCGTAAACGGGGCTGTTGTAAAGGCTAATGCCAAATTGGCTGAGGGGGATCTGATTGAACTTCAGGTTCCTGAACCAACGGCAGTAGAGATCATTGCCGAAGATATCCCGCTTGAAGTGGTATATGAGGACAGCGATGTCATCGTCATTAACAAACCACGTGGTCTTGTGGTACATCCGGCACCTGGACATACATCAGGTACACTTGTTAATGCTCTCATGTATCACTGTAAAGATCTTTCCGGCATTAACGGAGAGCTGCGTCCTGGAATTGTGCACCGGATCGACAAGGATACGTCAGGCCTGCTGATGGCTGCCAAAAACGATCGGGCTCACGCCTCACTGGCTGCCCAGTTGAAGGATCACAGTGTAAATCGCCGGTATATTGCACTTGTTCATGGTCATTTGAGTCATGATCAGGGAACGATCGATGCGCCTATTGGACGTGATACTAATGATCGTAAAATGTATACCGTGACCGAGCGGAACAGCAAGCATGCTGTCACGCATTTTAATGTTATGGAGCGAATTAACGATTATACACTGCTTGAACTGAAACTGGAAACAGGTCGAACGCATCAGATACGTGTGCATATGAAGTTTATTGGTCACCCGCTTGTGGGAGATCCAATCTATGGACGCAACAAGGGTATCAAAATGAACGGACAGGCATTGCATGCCGCGGTTCTTGGTTTTGTTCATCCGGCAACAGGCGAATACATGGAATTCTCTGCTCCGCTTCCACAGGACATGGAAGATGTTCTTGCTTCACTGCGCAGCCGCTGACCCCTCGGGAAAGTACAAATGTTCGGATACTTTGTCCATGGCTAAACATGGGCAAATGCTTCATATTAGATTGTAGAAATTTGCGTCAAATGAGGAGATGAACATGAGTATGAGTATCGATAAATATCAAGAAACATACATTCAAACCAATTTTGCCGACCGTATTGGCGGCTCCAACTATGGTAAAGACACCAACATTTATAAATTCGAGAAAATCAAACGCGCCAAAGCTTCGGCAAAGAAAGATTTTCCCAATGTTGAACTGATCGACCTTGGCGTAGGTGAACCGGATGAGATGGCTGATGCAGGCATCGTAGCTGCACTCGCGCAAGAAGCTTCCAAACCGGAGAACCGTGGTTATGCTGATAACGGAATCCCTGAATTCAAGGAAGCGGCAGCCGCTTACCTGAAAAATGTATTCAATGTTGAAGGCATTGACCCGGCAACGGAAATTGTGCACTCCATTGGGTCCAAGCCAGCTCTGGCAATGATGCCTTCGTGTTTTATTAATCCAGGTGATGTAACGATCATGACGGTTCCTGGTTATCCGGTTATGGGTACACATACCAAATACCTGGGCGGAGAAGTCTACAACATCCAACTGACGAAGGAAAACAATTTCCTGCCTGATCTGACAACCATCCCTGAGGATATTGCAAAACGTGCAAAATTGCTGTATTTGAACTATCCAAACAACCCGACAGGTGCTGGCGCTACGGTTGAATTCTTCACTAAAGTGATTGAATGGGCGAAAAAGTACAGCGTAGTTGTTGTTCACGATGCTCCGTATGCTGCACTGACGTATGACGGCAATAAACCATTCAGCTTCCTGTCCGTACCTGGAGCGAAGGATGTTGGCGTTGAGCTGCACTCCTTGTCCAAGTCTTACAACATGACAGGATGGAGAATTGGATTTGTTGCAGGGAATCCGCTCGTTGTTAAAGCTTTCAGTGATGTGAAGGACAACAACGATTCGGGTCAATTCATCGCGATTCAGAAGGCTGCTGCCTACGGTCTGAACCATCCGGAAATTACGGAGAAAATCGCAGAGAAATATTCCCGTCGTCATGACCTGCTGGTTGCTGCGCTGAACGAACTTGGCTTCCAGGCGGAGAAACCGAAAGGTTCATTCTTCCTGTATGTTGAAGCTCCAAAAGGTGTAGTAGGAGGACGTCGTTTCGAGTCCGGGGAAGACTTCTCCCAATTCTTGATTCGTGAAAAATTGATTTCTTCTGTACCTTGGGATGATGCAGGTAACTTTGTTCGTTTCTCCGTTACCTTTGAAGCCAAAGGGGAAGAAGAAGAGAAACGCGTTATCACTGAAATCAAACGTCGTTTGAGTGACGTACAATTCGAATTCTAATGGAATTCACCAATACAAGTGAATGAAATAAATCGAGAGACCGGAGACGGTCTCTTTTTTTATGTCCGTAATTTTATAATAAATTCCGTTTTATCCCTTTACAAAATTACCCAACCAACTTATGATTAAGTCTTTACGTTATTTTTATATACAGAAGTAGGTTTGGAAGGGAGTTATGGAAATTGTTGACTTCAAGAACAAATACGGTGTCCTCACATACAGCAGCAACGGGTAATACCATGACAGGGTTGTTCAAGCTGCTGAGACCGAAACAGTGGACCAAAAATTTGCTGTTATTTGCTGCGTTATTGTTTTCCTTTGAGGAAATTCGCACAGAGACCATTTTATCAACCTTGCTTGGTTTTATTTTGTTTAGCCTCGTTGCAGGCTGTGTGTATATTTTAAATGATTACGTGGATCGGGACAGGGATCGACAGCATCCGGTGAAGCAGTTCCGGCCGATTGCCTCTGGACAGGTCCAACCTGCCTATGCTCTGCTGTTTGGCATAATCCTGTTGATCCTTACTGTAGGCATTGCTTTTGTGATGAACCCGCTCTTTGGTGGACTATGCATTGTTTATTTCCTGTTGAACGTATCTTACTCTTTTGTGCTCAAACATCTCGTTATTGTGGACATGATGACCATTGCAGCAGGATTCGTTCTTCGTGCCATAGCAGGAGGTGTATTGATTCATGTACCTTTTACACCCTGGTTCCTGATCTGCACCATGCTGCTGTCCCTGTTTCTGGCGATTGGCAAACGGAGAAATGAGCTTACTCTGCTTGAGGGAAATACCGGTTCACATCGTAAGGTGTTGGATAACTACTCCGTAACACTGCTGGATCAGTTTAATACCATCGTGACGACAGCAACGATTATTAGCTACTCTTTGTTCACCTTCACCTCTGACCGTACAATTCACCTGATGTGGACCATTCCGCTGGTGATCTACGGCATGTTCCGATATCTGTATCTCATTCATATGAAAAACCAGGGGGGCTCACCGGATCGTGTTTTGTTTGAGGACAAGCCCATTTTGGTTACTGTCATTCTGTACGTGGCTAGTGTTGTGGTCATCTTTGCGATTTTTGAATAAGGAACTTATCGATTATAAAGTTTGAGGGGGATCAGGGTGAGAAGCAGTAAAATTGCCATTTTTGATATTGATAAAACGATTATACGCTCGGATTCGATGTTTCAGTTCGTGCATTACGGCGTTCGCCGTTACCCTGGGCAGGTATGGAGACTTCCGCTTATTGCCTTTCATACCGCGATGTTCAAGGCGGGGCTAATGAGTGTGGAACAAGTCAAGCGTTCATACTTTAAGAGTATTGAGCGCATGACCGAACAGGATCTGGAGCATTTTTTTGAAACCCGATTGCGGACTGCCATTTTTGCAGAGGCCAGTGTTGAAATGCAGCATCGCAAGGAAGCGGGTTATCATGTGTTGCTGGTGACTGCGTCTCCGCATGCTTATATGAAATATTTTAAAAATTTTCCTTGGGTAGACCATGTCATTGGAACCGAACTCGTGCGCCACCAGAATGGGTACACCTGTACGATCGAGGGCGTTAATTGCAAAGGAGAAGAGAAGGTACGTCGGATACAAGCTTACCTGCGTGAGAAAAACATGGTTATTGATTACGAACAGTCCTGCTCTTACTCTGATTCGCTGTCCGATCTGCCGGTGATGCAGCTTGTGGCACAGCGCTATTTTATTAACAGAAGTGTTCCGGATATGGAGGCATTATCGTGGGGGAAATGAAGGGGCGTCATACAGGCAAGGGGTTAATGCTTGTCTCCGCTTTCCTCACGGCCACCGGACAGTTGTTCTGGAAATGGGGGCTGACGGAGTGGATTTATCTGGGCATCGGATTTGTGTGCTATGGGCTGGGAGCCATCTTGATGATTAAGGCTTTTGCTCTAGAAAAGTTGTCTGTGGCTTATCCGTTGATGTGTGCAAGCTATGTTTTTGCGCTCATGTACGGTCACTTTCTGCTGGGAGAAGAGCTCACGATACAGAAGTTTGCAGCCGTTGTACTGCTCGGAATCGGGGTGACGTTAACCAGTGTTGATCGATAGCTGGATGGTAGTTGTACTGATTGTAATGACATTATGCGGTGCTATGGGTGGTGCTGGTTTGAAAGCCTACGCCACAAGTCGCAAAAAGCAGCATGTCCTCATGGGCCTCGGTTTTTATGGTATGGGTGCGCTTCTGAACATTGTGCTGCTGAAGTTCCTTCCCTTAACAGTGGTCCTGCCTGCCAATGCGCTGACGTATGTCTGGACACTTTTCATTGCAAAGTTTGCATTCAGGGAGAAGGTGGGCCCGCTTCGCTGGCTGGGTGTGATTTGCATTATGGGCGGTTTGTGTTTCTTGGTTTGGTAATGCAGATAGGAAGTGTAGAGAGTATTTTGAAAAATGACATATTGGATGTGAATACATGAAATTTCTGGACTACATATGGTATGATCGCAAAACGAATTGGACAGCACTATGCCTTTTCGCTGGATTTGCCCTTTTTTATGCTCTGATGAACGTGCCCTATGTTCTGTACATTGCGGATCAGTCACAGGTTCTTGGAGCATATACCCCGTTTAATACACAACAATTTCCACTGAATTTATTTAATTTTGATCCGTCCATGTACTATGGGGCAAACAGTTCTTCGGTTATTCATCCGTTAATATCATTTCTTGTCGTCACGCTTGGTGCAGTATCGCAGTTGCTGGAAGGGAACTGGTTCTACCTCATTCTGCAATCCCTGATCAATGCCGGATCCGTAGTGCTTGTCTTTATTTTTCTTAGCCATAAGGATAGACAGATCGCAGCACCACTGCTCTTCGCGGTTCTATTCGGATTTAGTTCGTATCTGATGTTTACGGCACTTATTCCGGATTCCTATCCGTATGTACAGTTCTTTATCCTATGGTCCATTCTTTATATGCAATATACACGTGAACGGGATGACGTTCGCTATGTGCCAAATGCCCTGATTGCAACGATCAACTTTGGACTGACCTCAACGAACATTGTTCCTTTGGCTGCTGCTATGTTTTTCAACTGGCGTACCTGGCGCGAGGCTTCAACATGGAAAAAGTATATTGGAATCATGGCACTGGCGGTTGCCTTCATAATCGTATTAACAGGCATTCAGTATGTCGCTTTCGGGGGAAGAAGTTGGGTTAGCAATTGGTTGCTCGGAATCCAGAACGGAGGGACGAGCTATGCTACACCTTTCCAATTTGCGGCTCATTGGAAGGCACTGACTCTGCTGACGATTAATCCGATGCTCTCTCCGAAAGTTCATTTGCTGGATCCGGGGCTGGTTGCTTTTGTAACGGATCTGTCACGCTCCAACCCGATACATGTTCAGCTTGTCGGTATCTTTATCTTGCTGCTGGCGCTGATCGGGTTCATCAAGGGGATCCGTGAACGGGAAGTATGGACTCTTACACCTTATATTTTGTTTGCATTTCTGCTGCATATCGTAGTTGGCTTCGGGCTGGCTGTGTTCCAATACGACATGTACCTGTATGCCGGTCACTATCTGTTTGCTTTCTTCCTGCTTGGTGGAGGGTGGGTGATTGGTCTTCGTCCAGGGATCGGCAAAAAAATAGTGCTCGGTTTACTTTTAATTAGCTTACTGGTGATGGCATCGAATAATATCTACCGTCATGTAGAAACACTGACCACGATCAAACAGTCATACGAACAATTGCAGGAGGCTCAGACTGCGAATTGATGTGAATAGTAAAAGAGAGACAAGTCATATGGATATCATATCCATATGACTTGTCTCTCTTTCTTTGAATTCAATGTGTAATTCGATTCAATGGGTGAATACTAAGCGACAACCCTCTGATGGTTGTTTCATTGAAATCAGGCTATGATTTTGGTCTTCTTTGCATTCTCGGCTGAACGCTTGGTGAGACTGCTAAGGGGACGTTTCAGCACCAGTGCTAGGATCAGACTAAGTGCTATAAATATACACAGCCATAGAATATCCTTGAGAGCAGTCGACCACAGAATGCCACCGACTGATTCACGAAGAAGGCTGATCGCATACGTGAAGGGCATAAACGGATTCAATGCCTGGAAGAAGGGAGAAGTCATGCTGATCGGGAATGTTCCTCCTGAGCTTGAGAACTGAAACACCATGAATATAATCGCAATTCCTTTTCCAATGTTTCCGAACACGGACAATAAGGTGTATGTGATCGTGACGAACACGGCGCTTACCAACATGGCAAACAGGACAAACCATATTTTATCTGCTACATATGTTCCGAGAATCAGCATATCTCCGACCGTTACGCACACAGCCTGAAGCAACCCTATAGTCAGGAACGTACCCAAGCGTCCAAGGTACAATTGGTACCCTCGAAACTTACCGTCCGGATTTTCTGCCTCAGCCCGAAGCAGGGAAATCAGGAGCGTTGAGCCGACCCACAGGGACAGTACGCCGTAAAATGGCGACATGGCCGATCCGTAGTTGGGAATCGGATACAATTGATTTTCCTTGATCTGAACGGGACTCGCAAGAAAGGCGCTCTCTTCCTCAATATCCCCGCGCAGCAGTTTGGCAAGTTCGGCAAATTGATTATTGCCTTCGACCTCTCTGAGTTTATCTGCCGCCTTGCTGATGGCACTTTCCAGATCCGGCAGGTCCTCTCGCACAAGTGTGGCAACGCGGTGCACGCCTTTTTCAACCTCTGGCAATTGATGTTGTACAAAGTCGGATGCTCTGCCAATCTGCTTCTCCGCCTGAGGCAGATCGTTGCGGACAAAATCGGCTGCTTCGTTCAGCTTGGCCCCGACTTTGGGCAGATCATTCTGAATTAAAGGCGCTACGGTATTCAGTGCCTGGATGAAAGCTTCACTTTTACTTTGTAATGTCTGAGAGATTTCATGAATCTTGTTCTGTATTTGGGGCAGATCACTTTGGATTTTTCTTAATTCCGTCTGTCCAAAAGTAATACCTTCCTTGGTAGCTGACAGGATGTCCGCTACATCCGGTAATTTGTCTTGGGCACCTTGTAAAGTATCTGCTGATGCAGAGAGAATAGATTTTAGTTTATCTGCTCCGGTAGTAAGAGCAGGCTCAATTTCAGCATCATACGCTCCAAGGATTCGGTTCACGCCGTTGTTGATTTCCTCTGATAACGTGCTCAGCTGAGCAATGATATCAGCTGGTGGAGTGGTATTGCGACGTAATGCATCGCTGATGATACCGGCAAGCTTCATTTGCAGCTGTAACTTGTCCGATAGGGTATTCAATCTGGTGATTTTATCGGCTAACGGATGGTTTGGAAGGAGATTGTCCATCTTGCCCAATAGGTCGGCCATACTGTCAACCAATTTTACGGCAACGGCAAGCCGAACAGCTATGCTGTCCAGTTCGTCCGCTGTAGGGAGTGCGCTAAGATCCATACTCTGAAGTCGTTTAAACAGATCTCCACCAGCACTTGCGATCTGCTGCACCAGCAATAGATTTTGCCGGATCACTGGTCCGATGGTCTGAAATGCTTCTTCACTGGCATCCACGAAACGATTCATGCCTTCAGCGAGTTCTACTCCGTTTTCGGTAATGCCTGAGACAGTGACAAGTTTATCTTGAGCAGCGGTTACGATAGTTAGAGCCTTGTCCGTTTTGGTTAAAGCCGTATCAATGACACCGGATACTTCACCGAAATGTTCATCCACTTCTTGGATACGTTCGACTGCTTTTCGAATATCCGGAATTCGCTCCTGTATGGCTAGTACCTCGGCAGAGGCATTCATGATCTGTGGCCAATATTCCTGCACCTTAAGTATATACTGTGCCGCTTCGTTCATTTCGGGCAATCGTTTCTCGACTTCAACAATTTTTTGCGCTTCTTTGACGATTTCCGGCATCGCTTTTTCCACTTCCAACACTTTTTGTCCCGCAGACTGTATGGCAGGAAGATTCTTTTCCAGTGTAAAGATTCCATTTTCCATCTTGCGCAGGGTAGGTAGCTGTGCATCGATTTCCACACCAGCTTCCTTTAATTTGGTTAATACTGCCTGACTAACTGCTTCGGTAAAACTTTCGTTTATTTGCGTTGTAATAGAAGAGATACCTGATCCCGTGATTTTGGGTGCAATGGCATTGACTTTCTCGTTCACGGTATAGACGACTTCGGGACGTTCCAGTTTCCCATCGACAATACCGGTGATTTTGGATGAAAAGTCACCCGGGATAAGCAGACTTGCATAATACTCACCCGTCTGCACACCACGGCTGGCCTCCGCCTGATCCACAAATGTCCAACCCAGCTTATGATTCTGCTTCAGGCTGGTCACTAATTCGTCTCCTATGTTAACCGTCGTTCCAGCGACGGTGGCTCCCTGATCTTCCGTGGTTACCGCGATTTTGATTCCTTGAGTGTTGCTGTACGGGTCCCACACCGATTTTACGTTGACCCAGTCATACACCCCGGGCAGTAAAATAATGGCTACAATTAAGAATATGCCGGTGGGTACTTTTAAAATGTGAAGCCAGTCCGTTTTGTAGATTTGCCATATATTACGCATGATGTCCTCCTAATTCAAATCAAATTCCAGGTTTTATATCATTCCCATCTCAGGAAGATACAAATCTTTATGTATATCGGTTCCTATGTACGGAATATGAACGGGCTTGCATTAAAGTTGTTTTACCCCGTTCTTGCGTGATTAATCGATCTTTCCTGTAAGTAATATAAGCAGCTATAAACAGAAGGGTTATATTGGATCGATTCAAGTTTGCAAATACCTATGGATAAATATACAGATTTATTGTATAATTATGAGCAATGAATGAAATGTGATGTGCATGGATGTTTTTCAGCCGACCTGTTGATTCTAAAGGGAAACAGCAGGGGAGTTCGCCTGCTAAGGTGAGGTGTTGACAGGGGGTTGTCTTTCTGTCATAATTCATGAAGATAAACGAACATATTGATCAATAGCGCCCTGTGAGGCACTTCAGTATGTTCGACATGAATAGCACCTTTAAATCAGTCCCGTGAGACTGGCAAGGTAACGTGAACGATACATCGTTTTTTGCTGCGGCAATATAACGGTGCATCCCGAGAGTAAACTTTCTTCAGAGCGGTCTGAAGTTCGGAGACTCCTTGCCAATAAACACGGCAAGGAGTCTTTTTTGTTCTCCTGTCACGGGGCCATGATCTGGAGGGAAATCCTGAGGAGGCTGAACGCATGAGCACAGAAACACATGTCATTATGGATGAAACGGCGATCCGCCGCGCATTAACACGGATTGCCCATGAGATTTTGGAAAAAAACAAAGGGATCGACGGTTGTGTGCTGGTCGGTATCCGTACGCGGGGCGTTTATCTCGCAGAACGGATCGCCGCGAAGATTGAAGAAATCGAAGGCGCCAAAGTCCCCTGGGGAGAACTGGATGTAACTCCTTATCGCGATGACCGCTTGGACGAGAACAAAGCGAATCGCAAGGAACTGTTGACGATGACACCTGAATCACTTTCGATTCATGACAAAAAAGTGATTTTGTTCGATGATGTGCTCTACACCGGTCGTACCATTCGTGCAGCGATGGATGCCCTGATGGACTGTGGAAGACCGCAGAACATTCAGCTGGCCGTACTCGCGGATCGCGGACACCGGGAACTTCCGATCCGACCTGATTTTATAGGCAAAAACGTGCCGACTTCCAAATCAGAGGAAATTGAAGTGGCACTAATGGAAACGGACGGACAGGACGAAGTCAAAATCATTCAGAACCGGGGGGAGCAAGCATGATGATTACACAGACAGCATTGAAGGACCGGAGCTTGCTCGGACTGAAAGAACTTAGTCGCAGTGAGATTGAAGCGATTCTGAACAGAGCAGCCTACTGGGAAGCTCAGAAGGATAAATTGGTACCTGTACTTGAATCACGCTTTGTTGCCAACATGTTCTTCGAGAACAGTACTCGTACTCGCTTCTCATTCGAAATGGCTGAGAAACGATTGGGTGCACAAGTGCTGAACTTCACGGCTGCAGCTTCAAGTGTAGAGAAGGGCGAATCTATTTATGATACGGTACGAACACTTGAATCCATGGGCATTGATGCAGGAGTCATTCGGCTGAAACCAGCAGGTGTTCTGCAGCAGCTGGCACAGAAGGTGAATGTTCCACTGGTAAATGCGGGAGACGGAAATAACGAACATCCAACTCAGGCATTGCTGGACCTGTACACCATGCGAAAAGCCTTCGGTGAGCTGAAAGGTTTGCGTGTATCGATCATTGGAGACATCATGCACAGCCGGGTTGCACGCTCGAACCTGTGGGCGCTGCAAAAGTTCGGAGCAGATGTACGCTTCTGTGCTCCGCAAACGATGCAAGCACCGGAACTGGCAGAGCACGCTCCTTATGTAGGTCTGGATGAAGCACTGAATGCGGATGTCGTCATGATGCTGCGGGTTCAGCTGGAACGCCATAAGCATGGTCTCATTACCTCGGCAG
Organism: Paenibacillus sp. FSL K6-2862; assembly: GCF_038005125.1. Lineage (NCBI taxonomy): Bacteria > Bacillati > Bacillota > Bacilli > Caryophanales > Paenibacillaceae > Paenibacillus > Paenibacillus sp. FSL K6-2862. Next base: position 4,732,257 of record NZ_JBBOSN010000001.1, on the reverse strand, counting down.
AGGATTATCGCGAACACTACGGATTGACGGAAGAACGGGCGGCACGCCTGAATCCAAACACCATTATCATGCACCCTGCTCCTGTTAACCGGAACGTTGAAATTGACGACGCGGTTGTAGAGAGTACAGCATCGCGGATTTTCCCGCAGATGGCGAACGGTGTTCCGATTCGCATGGCGGTCATGGAACGCGCATTAAAGCTGTAACAGGGTCTGGCTATGGGTCATAGGCTGACAGGGCGGATCTTCTTTAGAACGGTAAAGTATACGATAAATCCAAATCATTCGGTTCCTCTGGGAATCCGGGTGAGAACCGAAGCGGAGGGCAATTATGCTACAGATTATTAAAAATGCGAATGTTTTGAATGCTCAAGGGGAACTCGAACGGAAAACGATCATTATAAATGAAGGCAAGATCCAAAAGATCGTCGGTGTGGAAGACGAAGCGGTCCTGCAAGCAGAACAATCTGCGCACAGCGTTACGGATGCTTCAGGCAAATTGGTAATTCCGGGCTTGATCGACATGCACGTGCATTTGCGTGAACCTGGTTTCGAACACAAAGAGACCATCGAGACAGGTGCCAGGTCAGCGGCCCAAGGTGGTTTTACAACAATCGCCTGCATGCCAAACACAAGACCCGTAACAGATAGTCCGGATGTAGTAAGTTTGGTTCTGAATAAAGCCAAGGAAGCTGATTTGGTAAAAGTTCTGCCGTATGCGGCCATTACCAAAAACGAGCTTGGTCGCGAACTGACCGATTTTGCGGCTTTGAAAGAAGCAGGCGCCATCGGATTCACGGATGACGGCGTAGGCGTGCAGAATGCGCAGATGATGAAAGACGCCATGAGCCTCGCGGCAAGCATGGATATGCCAGTCATCGCTCACTGTGAAGACGACTCTCTGGTTGTAGGTGGATACGTGACTGAAGGAGAATTCTCCAAGCGCCATGGCATCAAAGGCATTCCGAATGAATCCGAAGCGATTCACGTTGGTCGCGATATCCTTCTTGCCGAAGCAACAGGGGTGCACTACCATGTCTGCCACGTAAGCACGGAACAATCGGTTCGCCTGATTCGTCTGGCCAAATCGATCGGCATCAAGGTTACGGCTGAGGTGTGTCCGCATCATCTGGTTCTGTCCGATGAGGACATCCCGGGCATGGATGCCAACTGGAAAATGAACCCGCCACTTCGCTCACCGCGTGATGTGCAGGCTTGCATTGAAGGCTTGCTGGACGGAACGCTGGACATGATCGTAACTGATCATGCGCCGCATAGTGAAGAGGAGAAAGCCAAAGGCATGGAACTGGCGCCATTCGGAATCGTTGGATTCGAAACTGCTTTCCCGCTGCTGTACACCAAGTTTGTAGAAACAGGACTTTGGAGCCTGGACTTCCTGGTTAAACGCATGACTGCCGATCCGGCACGGGTATTCCGACTGGATACAGGCAGGATGGAAGAGGGAGCACCTGCGGACTTGACCATGATTGATTTGAATCAGGAACAGGCAGTTGACCCTGCGACGTTTGCTACCAAAGGAAGAAACACACCATTTACAGGATGGAAGCTGAAAGGCTGGCCGGTACAGACTTGGGTGGATGGCAAAAGCGTGTGGAATAACACGGTACAACAGTAATTCGGTAAACAGATGGATCATTAGCTCTTTATTTAACAAAACTTGAGGCCGATCATGCCGAGAGTGTAAACATACGAAACAAGCAAAGTTGATGTCATGCTTTTGAATTTGGAGGCCAGCGTAACTGCGGAGTGGATAGAAAAGACCTGAAGAAACGAAGTGTTCGCCTTTATCCCCGGATTACCCCATTTGAAAATGGATCAAAAAGTAATCCGGGGGTAACAGCGATTGAAAGGTTTTCTGTCCGCGGAGCCGCACGAACGTAACTCCATGTTCAACTCAGGAGGCATTCAACGTTGATAAACACAGAGGAGTGAAATGGGATGCAGGCACAGGCAAGATTATTGTTGGAAGACGGCACACTGTTCACCGGAAAAGCGTTCGGTGCTGAAGGTGAAACAACGGGTGAAGTCGTTTTTAATACGGGAATTACAGGCTACCAAGAGGTGCTTTCGGATCCTTCTTATTGCGGTCAAATCGTAACCATGACGTATCCGCTGATCGGTAACTACGGCATTACGCGTGACGACTTCGAGTCCATCCGTCCATTCGTGCATGGTTTCGTAGTTCGCCGTCATGAGACAGTACCGAGCAACTGGCGCGCTGAATACAGCCTGGATGATCTGCTGAAAGAGTATGGCATCGTCGGCATCAGCGAAATTGATACACGCATGTTGACTCGCCGGATTCGTCATCACGGCACCATGAAGGGAATTCTCACAACAGGATCGAAGCCTGTGGAAGAGCTGCTGGAGATGATGGGAGACACGAGCATCGCCGAGCTGCGCAACCAGGTACCTCTGACGTCCACGCAGCATGTGTACAACAGCCCGGGAACGGCTGAGCGTATCGTCCTTGTAGACTATGGTGCAAAAACAGGAATTCTGCGTGAACTGAGCAAGCGCAACTGCGACGTTGTTGTCGTGCCGCATGATGTAACTGCAGAAGAGATTCGTCGTCTTAACCCGGATGGTATTCAGCTGTCCAACGGTCCTGGGGATCCAAAAGATGTACCACATGCCGTTAAAATGATCAGTGAACTGCTTGGCGAGTATCCGATCTTTGGTATCTGCCTCGGTCATCAACTCTTTGCACTGGCAGCAGGCGCGGATACGGAGAAGCTCAAGTTCGGACACCGCGGTGGTAATCACCCAGTCAAAGAACTGGAGAGCGGACGCTGCTTCATCACATCCCAGAATCACGGTTACACGGTTAACGAAGAGTCAGTGAAAAACACTGAATTGGAAGTTACACACATCAATAACAATGACAAGACCATTGAAGGTCTGAAACATAAAACATTCCCTGCGTTTTCGGTACAATATCACCCGGAAGCAGCGCCAGGTCCTTATGATAACAGCTATCTGTTCGACCGTTTCATCGAAATGATTCGTGAGCACAAAATCACTAACCCGCAAAAGCCGCGTCAAGCCGTATTGGCAGCCGCAGTGAAAGGAGCGCAATAACATGCCGATTAACAAAGACCTCAAAAAAATCCTGGTGATTGGTTCCGGTCCAATCGTCATCGGTCAAGCGGCCGAGTTCGACTATGCCGGTACACAGGCTTGCCAGGCACTGAAAGAAGAAGGCGTGGAAGTTGTACTCATTAACAGCAACCCGGCAACGATCATGACCGATACCAATATGGCGGACAAAGTCTACATCGAGCCGATTACTTTGGACTTTGTAACTCAGATCATTCGTCAGGAACGCCCAGACGGATTGCTGCCTACGCTTGGCGGTCAAACGGGTTTGAACATGGCTGTGGAACTGGCTCGTGCCGGTGTCCTGGAACGTGAAAATGTGAAGTTGCTCGGAACACAGCTGACATCCATTGAGAAAGCGGAAGACCGTGACTTGTTCCGTGATCTGATGCGTGAACTGGAACAGCCTGTACCAGAAAGTGTTATCGTAACGACACTTGAGGAATCCCTTGAGTTTGCAGGAGAGATTGGGTATCCGATTATCGTACGTCCAGCTTATACGCTTGGCGGAACAGGCGGCGGGATCTGTGCAAACGAAGAAGAGCTGCGCGAGACCGTCGCAGCAGGACTTCGTTACAGCCCGATTGGGCAATGTCTGGTCGAGAAGAGTATTGCAGGTATGAAAGAAGTTGAATACGAAGTCATGCGTGACAAGAACGATAACTGTATCGTAGTCTGCAACATGGAAAACTTCGATCCGGTCGGCGTTCACACTGGTGACAGTATCGTTGTGGCACCGAGCCAGACGCTGTCTGACCGTGAATATCAAATGCTGCGTTCAGCATCCCTGAAAATCATTCGTGCCCTTAACATTGAAGGTGGATGTAACGTACAGTTCGCCCTGGATCCACACAGCTTCCAGTACTATGTTATCGAAGTGAATCCGCGGGTAAGCCGCTCCTCGGCACTAGCTTCCAAAGCAACCGGTTATCCGATTGCAAAAATGGCTGCCAAAATCGCCATGGGTTATACGCTTGATGAGATTGTCAACCCGGTAACAGGCCAAACCTATGCTTGCTTTGAGCCAACATTGGATTATATCGTGAGCAAAATCCCTCGCTGGCCGTTCGACAAGTTTACTTCCGCGAACCGCAAGCTGGGTACACAGATGAAAGCAACAGGCGAGGTTATGGCTATCGGCCGTACCTTTGAAGAGTCGATTCACAAAGCAGTTCGCTCTCTGGAGATCGGTGTTCACCGTCTATACTTGAAAGAGGCAGAAACATTGGACGAAGCTACGCTCAACGAACGTCTAATCAAAGCCGATGATGAGCGCATGTTCCTGGTGGCTGAAGCATTCCGCAGAGGCTATTCATTACAACAACTGCAGGATCTGACGAAGATTGACTGGTGGTTCCTGGACAAAATTGAAGGTCTGGTCGGCTTCGAAGATCGTATCCGTGAGGAATCCGAACTGTCATCCGAAACGCTGTATCAAGCGAAGCGCCTTGGATTCACTGACCGTGCGATTGCTGAGCTGCGCGCTCAAGGTCAACCTGGAAGCACGCTGACAACGGAAGCAGAGGTTAGAGCTCGTCGCGAGCAGGAAAACCTTCGTCCGGTATACAAAATGGTTGATACATGTGCAGCAGAGTTTGAAGCGACAACACCATACTACTACTCGACGTACGAAACGGAGAATGAAGTTATCCCTTCGGACAAGAAAAAAGTCGTAGTGCTGGGTTCGGGTCCAATCCGGATCGGTCAAGGGATTGAGTTCGACTACTCAACAGTACACGCAGTATGGGCCTTGCAAAAGGCAGGCTACGAAGCGGTTATTATTAACAATAACCCTGAAACAGTATCCACGGACTTCAATACATCCGATCGTCTGTACTTCGAGCCTCTGTTCTTCGAAGATGTCATGAACGTGATTGAGCAGGAGCAGCCGGTAGGGGTTATCGTACAGTTCGGTGGTCAAACAGCCATCAACTTGGCAGCACCACTGCGTAATGCAGGTGTAACGATACTCGGAACGGATCTGGAGAGCATCGATGAGGCAGAGGATCGGAAGAAATTCGAACGCCTTCTGTCTCGTTTGGAAATAGCACAGCCGAAAGGCAAAACAGTCATATCCGTAGATGATGCGGTAGAGACGGCACAAAGCCTGGGTTACCCTGTACTGGTTCGTCCTTCCTATGTACTCGGCGGTCGCGCCATGGAGATTGTCTACTCCGATGCGGAATTGCTGACATATATGGAACAGGCGGTTAAAATCAATCCGGAGCACCCGGTACTGATCGACCGTTACATGCTGGGTAAAGAGGTTGAGGTAGACGCCATCTGTGATGGTGAAACGGTACTGGTTCCTGGCATCATGGAGCATATCGAACGCGCAGGGGTGCACTCTGGTGATTCCATCGCGGTATATCCGCCACAGCACCTGTCCCAGGATTTGAAAGAAAAAATTGTCGAAATCACAATCAAAATTGCAAAAGAACTCAAAACGATTGGTCTCGTCAACATCCAGTTCGTTATCCATGATGGCCAAGTGTATGTCATCGAGGTGAACCCGCGTTCATCCCGTACAGTACCTTTCCTGAGCAAAGTAACGAACATTCCAATGGCGAATCTGGCAACACAGGCCATCTTGGGTGTGAAGCTGAAAGACCTGGGTTATGTGGACGGTCTGTGGCCTGAGTCGGATCATGTTTCGGTTAAGGTACCGGTATTCTCCTTCGCGAAGCTGCGCCGTGTAGAGCCGACCCTTGGACCAGAGATGAAATCCACAGGCGAAGTTATGGGACGTGACCCGAATTACGCCAAAGCATTGTTCAAAGGTCTCATCGGAGCAGGCATGAAAATTCCGGCTACCGGAGCGATCGTGGTTACTGTTGCCGATAAAGACAAGGACGAAGCGGTACCATTGCTTGAAGGATTCTACCGACTTGGTTACAAAATCATGGCTACCGGAGGTACGGCAGCTGCGCTTGAGGCGGCAAACATTCCGGTAACGACGGTGAAAAAACTGAGCGAAGGTTCGCCAAATATCCTTGATATGATCCGCAGCGGGGAAGCGAACTTCGTTTTCAACACACTGACCAAAGGTAAAACGCCGCAGCGTGACGGGTTCCGGATTCGTCGTGAAGCGGTAGAGAATGGCATTGTATGTATGACTTCACTGGATACGATTCGTGCCCTGCTGAGAATGCTGGAAACGATCAATTTCTCCTCCGAAGCCATGCCGGCCTTTGTTGAATAAGTAATTTCTGATGAAGGACATCAGTCAGCCCTTGGGCTGACGGGATGTCCTTTATATCGGGCAAAAAACGGAAAAACAAGCATGTGGAAGGAGCGGACTGGATGAATCACCCTAATTTCAACGAAATGGCTGGCCGTTTAATGGTCGCACTCGATTATCCTGATGCGGAACAAGCGCAAGTACTGGTACAGGCACTTGAAGGCATTCCATGTTATTTGAAGGTAGGAATGCAGCTGTTCTACGCAGCAGGTCCGGACTTTATCCGGGAGCTGAAAGCGAAAGGGTACTCGGTGTTTCTCGATGTGAAGATGCACGATATCCCCAATACCGTTCGTGGTGGTGCCGAGAGTATCACCCGCCTTGGTGTAGACATGTTCAACGTACATGCAGCAGGCGGTACAAGCATGATGCGTGCTGCACGCGAAGGAGCGGAAGCAGCGCTGGCTGCAGATTCTTCTCTGAGAAGGCCGGAAATCATCGCAGTTACCCAGCTTACCAGTACAAGTCAGGAAACAATGAACAGCGAAATTGGCATTGAGGGAAGTGTGGAAGCGGCAGTGGTTCGTTATGCTGGACTGGCTCATGAAGCAGGCCTGGATGGCGTTGTGGCTTCTCCACTTGAGGTGCCGGCAATCCGGGCAGCATGCGGCAGTGATTTTCACACCGTTACCCCGGGAATTCGGCCGGCAGGCAGTGGTCTTGGTGACCAGACACGTGTCCTCACGCCAGGGGAAGCCATCGCCAGAGGCAGCCATTACATTGTTGTAGGTAGACCGATTACAGGCGCGCCCAATCCACGTGAAGCAGCAGAAACCATTTTGAAGGAGATGTTGAACGCATGATCGCACTGAATGAGATTCCTAACCATATTGCTTCCCAACTTCTGAAGATTAACGCCGTGGCACTGCGCCCGCAGCAGCCTTTTACCTGGACGTCGGGGATCAAGTCCCCGATCTATTGTGACAACCGTCTGACGATGTCCTATCCAGAGATCCGCAATGACATTGCCGAAGCCTTCGCTGCCATTATTCGTGAACAGTACCCGGATGCAGAAGTCATTGCAGGTACAGCAACCGCAGGTATTCCGCATGCAGCATGGGTAGCTCAGAAGCTGAATCTGCCAATGGCCTACATTCGTGACAAAGCGAAAGGACATGGTAAGGAAAACCTGATTGAAGGAATCATTACCGAAGGCCAAAAGGTAGTTGTAATCGAGGACCTGATTTCTACCGGAGGTAGTTCAATCAAAGCAGCAGAAGCAGTGCGTGCAGCAGGGGCAACACCTCTCGCCGTGCTGGCGATTTTCAGCTATCAGCTGGATAAAGGGGTAAAAGCATTTGAAGAAGCCGGCATTCAGCTGCAAACCCTTTCCAACTATACGGCCCTAATGGACGTGGCTTTGGCTCAGGGGACCATCCAGGAGAGTGATTTCGAGCTGCTCAAATCCTGGCGTGAAGATCCTTCTTCATTTGGTAAATAATATCATCTGTGCATCTTGTGCTGTTCGAATTATGAACAGTATCAAAATTGTAATGATTGGCGCTATAGAGGCAAATTCATAGTATTGGCAAGTAGCATCCCGCACTCAGGGGTGCTTTTTTCGTTTGTTCATCAAAATATTAACTTTTTCCCGGCTACGTTGTAAAAAGCTTGTAACTTTTAGTTGGGATCGGTCGTTTATAATGCAGTGTAGTATGGAATAGATTTCTAATTTTAGTACCCTTAATGAAATGATTGGGATGTTAAGAAAGGATGAGCGTGATTGCTGGCATGAAGAAATTATTTTCCAGGATGAAATCTGCCAAAAGCCAGTCAGGCGAGAAGCATGCAAAAGGGCACACGGAGCAGCAGAACACCGCCGGGCAGGAAGCCTCGGCATACATAAGTGACCCCGATAGTCCTTCCATCGACTCGCAATCCATAAGTGATGGAATGAACCAGGATGAGGTAGCCTTTGCCGCTGCCGAACCTGAAGCGAAGTCCCAGCCCAAGGCAAAAGCCAGTTTGCTGCCTCCGTACGACGGACCTGTGCTGGAAGTTCGTAATGTACATCGGAGCTTTCAGACAGGCAGCCGGATTATCCATGTACTTAAGGGCATCGACATGGAAGTCAACCCGCAGCAGCTGGTTATGCTGAAAGGACGATCAGGCTCGGGCAAAACGACACTGCTCAATATGCTGGGCGGACTGGATCAGCCTTCCAGTGGGGACATATTATTTTCCGGACAGCCTTTGCAGGATTGGGGTGACCGGAAGCGGACCTCTCTGCGGCGTAAGGAAATCGGTTTTATTTTTCAGGCCTATGCACTGATGCCCTTGCTGTCAGCATGGGAAAATGTTGAGCTGTCATTGCGAATGGCAGATGTGCCTCGCTCGGAATGGAAGGATCGGGTTGGCCATTGTCTGGATCTGGTCGGACTGTCCAAACGGGTGAAGCACCGGCCGTTCGAGATGTCCGGGGGGGAGCAGCAGCGGGTCGCGATCGCCAAGGCCATTGCGCATAGACCCAGATTGCTGCTTGCGGATGAGCCGACAGCTGAGCTGGATTCCAAGATGGGAGCACAGGTTATGTCCGTATTTCGCAATATTATTGAAGTAGAACAAGTAACCATATGTATGACTACACACGATCCTACGATTTTGGAGGTTGCGGACCATGTTTATGAAATGGCGGACGGCAGATTTATCAAGTAAAGAGGCCGCTCCGAAAAGGGGGAAACGTGCAGCGCTGATTGTAATTGGTGCAATCATGGCTGCAACGATGTCAGGCTGCTCTTTGCTGCCGGCAGAAACAGAGGAAGAAGTGCTTCCACCAATCACGCCGCCTACGATTTCCAAAAAGCCGGAATATGAAGTCCGGACAGAAACGTTGGAAAAAAAGGTTAGCGGCAGCGGTAAAATGATGAGTCAGCGGGAAGAGAAGGTGTATTTCACGCTGGACGGTATGCACATCAAGGAACTGAACGTGAAACCGGGGGATAAAGTGAAGAAAGGCCAGCTCCTCGCAGAGCTCGACGTGGAGAGTGTTGAGAAGGAAATTCGGGCCAAAAAGCTGCAGATTCGCAAATCGGAAGTACAAATGAAGGAAACGCTTCGTAAACGAGATGAGATGGATCCGGTGGAGTTCGAAGAGGCAACCATTGCATTTGAAGAACTGCGCCAGGAGCTGGCTGATCTGGAGGAGCAGTTAGGTAAAGCAACGCTGACCGCTCCGTTCGGAGGAACGATTATTGCGGTTCAGGTGGAGAAAGGTGCAGCAGTCAAAGCCTATGATCCGATTGCAACGATCGCGGATACGTCAAATCTGGTTGTCGCAGCTACATTTGCCAAGGAAGATCTGGAGAAATTCTCGGCTGGCATGAAGGCGGATGTTGACATCAATGGAGCGGGTAAGGTATCCGGCAGAGTTAAAGTGATGCCTGTTGCTGAGGCTGCTGGAAGTGGAAGTGGAAACGGTGGAGGTTCAGGCGAAGGTGGCACCCCGCCAGTCAAAGAAACCCTCGACCAGTATGTTATCGTCTCCCTGACGAAAATGCCCAAGGGTGTGGAACGCGGAACCCCTCTGACAGTATCCATTGTGACCCAGCGTACGGAGGATGCCATAGTCATTCCTGTATCGGCGCTGCGCTCCATCGGTTCAAGAACATACGTGCAGGTCGTTGAAAGTGATGGCAGCAAGCGCGAAGTGGACGTTGAAGTGGGGCAGCAGACATCCACGGATGTTGAAATTCTGAAGGGTCTGACGGTTGGACAGAAAGTGGTGGGCCGCTAATGGGGCTGCCATTGCTCAGACTGTTGTTCCGGAAAATGTGGAACACCCGCTGGATGACATTCAGTACACTGATCGGACTGATTGTGGCGGTAGCATTCACTGTCAGTATACCGATGTATGCCGACGGTGCACTGAAACGGGTGGTGGCACAGACCCTGCAGGATAACAGTGAGGGGCTGCCTGCAGGTTCGTTGCTTATGAGTTATCAGGCTCCAGGCGGGGTTAAGACAGACACGCGCGGATTAGAAGAAGTGGATCGCTATATTCGGGAGGATGTGCCTCGCGATATTGGTTTTCCATTTCATACGTATGTAAATTCCAGATCCATTCGGAGCACCGAGGTGAATCCGGAGGATCCCACCAAGGTGGATGCCAGCCGGGTACGGAGCATGACGCTCGGAACGATGAGCGGGCTGGATGCAGAGGTGAATTATACTGCCGGCGTGAAGCCAGGCAATCAAGTGAAGGACGACATTATTGAAGCGGTTATGCTGGAGGAAGGCATGTACCGGAACGACCTGCACATCGGTGATATTCTGGAATACCCCGTGTACAGCGGGCTTGATATCACCTTGCGTGTCAAAATCACAGGTTCCTTCAAGGCGGATGATCTGAATAGTCCGTATTGGGTTCAGGGATTCGATGGCATGATGAATGGACTGTATGTGGATGAGTCCGTGTTCAATGATGTACTGCTGAAGGAAAAAGGAATTCCTCTTCAGAATTCGCGCTGGTATTATGCGTTTGATCTGAAGGAAATCCAAACCAGTCAGCTGCCGGGTCTGACATCCATGCTGGAACGTTTGGATATTGATCTGTACCAGCGGCTCAAGGATACGAAGGTGGATATCACCTTTGGTGATCTGTTGAAGCAATTCCGCAGTCAGAGTCTGCAGCTGCAGACAATGCTGTTTACACTGGCGGCACCGATGATTGCGATGGTTTTTTATTTTATTGCAATGAATGCCAGACAGTCCCTGCAGAAGCAGGAAAGTGACATTGCGGTACTGCGAAGCCGCGGCGCTTCAGCACGGCAGATTTTCTCCCTATACCTGCTGGAGGGTATCTTTCTGGGGGCAATCGCGCTCGTGATTGGTCCAATGCTTGGCTGGTTTATGGCCAAAAGCATCGGATCAGCCAGTGGGTTCCTGTCGTTTGTGGATCGCAAGTCGATTCCAATCGGTGTGTCCAAGGAAGCTATCCTGCTGGGCCTTGTCGCCGTACTCGTAGCCATTATTGCTTCACTTATTCCGGCAATAACCTATGCACGAGCGACGATTGTTTCGGCCAAGCGACGCCAGGCACGTACAGATCGTGCTCCCATATGGCAGCGTTGGTTCCTCGATATCCTGCTGCTGGGTCTTGCGGGATATGGATACTACCTGTTCTATGAACGTCAGATGCTGACGTTCCAGACAGGGATGACGACAGATCAGCTGCAGGTACAGCCGTTTCTATTCTTTGTACCTGCGCTTGCGATCTTTGCCTTGGGTCTGTTCTTCCTGCGGTTGTTCCCATGGATTCTGAAGCTCATTCAGTGGATTGGGCGCAAGTTCCTGCCGGTTCCACTTTACTTGACCCTGACACAGCTATCGCGGTCATCATCGTCTTACTACCCGTTGATGATCCTGCTTGTTTTGACACTCGGGCTTGGTGTGTACAACTCGGCTGCAGCTCGGACCATTGATCTGAACTCCACTGAGCGTACATTATACCGATACGGTTCTGACGTCATTATGCAAACGGTATGGGAAGGAACACCTGAGGTTAAGCCTGGCGGTTCCGGTCAGAACGGTGGTTCAGGCGGAGGTCAGCAAGGTGGTGGAAACGGTGGCGGAGGTTCAGGCGGCGGTGGTGCTGGCGGAGGCGGCAATGGCGGTGGAGGTGCTCCAGGTGGGGGCGGTGGAAACTCACAACCATCCAAAGTCATTTACTCCGAACCTCCATTTGAAGTATTCCGCAGACTGGACGGTGTGGAACATGCAGCGAGAGTGCTGCAGACGAAAGGGAATATCATTGTATCCGGCAAATCCGGCGGCCAGGGTATGCTGGTCGGGATTGATAATGTGGATTTTGCTCAGGTGGCGTGGTTCCGTAACGACCTGTTCCCGGCACACCCATATAAGTATCTTGACTTGTTAGGCAAGTATGAAGGAGCTGTGTTGATTTCATCCAAATTTGCGGATAAGTTCAAGCTCAAAACTGGAGATCTGATCTCTATTGGCGTTCAGGGCCAGGCCATTGAATTCGTGGTTTTCGGCATTATCCCATACTGGCCTGCACAGTATCCGGACCAGACGCCATTCTTCGTGGCCAATCTGGACTATATCTATGATCAGGTGCCGCTGATTCCGTATGAGGTCTGGTTGAAAATGGAACCTGATGCCAAGGTGGCTCCATTAATGGAGAAGCTTGCAGCAGAGGGCATTGAGCTATCTTCCGTACGCGATGTACGTACAGAATTGGTATCCCAAGGCAAACATCCGTCGCGTGGCGGTGTGTTCGGGATCCTGAGTCTGGGCTTCCTGGTCTCGGTCATCATATCCCTGATAGGGTACATCCTGTATTGGTTCTTTAACCTGTCAGGCCGTGTTGTCCAGTTCGGTGTATTAAGAGCCATGGGATTATCACGTGCACAGCTGAGCGGAATGCTGCTCCTGGAACAAGTTTTCACGGCAGGTCTTTCCATTCTGCTCGGCATCGGTATCGGTCAGGTATCCAGTCGTCTGTTCCTGCCATTCCTGCAAACGACAGATAATGTATCTGCACAGGTACCCCCGTTCCGCATTGTATTTGAACAACAAGATATGCTGCAGCTGTACGGCGTAACTGTGGTCATGCTGATTGTGGGAGCTACGATGCTGCTGTGGCAGATTCGCAGATTGCGGGTTCACCAAGCGGTCAAAATGGGAGAGGAGAGGTAAACGTGATCCAATGCGAAGGACTCGTGAAAATTTTTAAATCCAGCGATGTGGAAGTCGTTGCCCTTCAAGGTCTCAACCTGACTGTCAATCAAGGTGAAATGATGGCGATCATCGGCAACAGCGGCAGCGGTAAATCCACATTACTCAACATTCTGGGGGGATTGGACCGTCCAACGGCTGGTACTGCGGTTGTTGGAGACTGGGATTTGCTGAAAATGACAGACGCCCAGCTAGTAGAATACAAACGACATACCGTAGGTTTCATCTGGCAAAACAATGGACGTAACCTGCTGCCTTACCTAACGGCACTGGAGAATGTGGAAACACCCATGATTCTTGGCGGCAAGCGGGATCGCGCATACGCGATGCAGCTGCTGGAATGGGTTGGTCTGAAGGATCGGATGCACAACAAGCTGCATCAATTATCCGGAGGGGAGCAGCAGCGGGTGGCTATAGCCATCTCGCTCTCCAATCGTCCCAAGATTCTGCTTGCCGATGAGCCAACAGGCTCGGTCGATTCCGAGACTTGTGATACGATCATGAACATTTTTCGCAAAATGAACAAGGAACTGGGCGTCACGATCGTTATTGTTACCCATGATCTGACGCTTGCCGGCAAGGTGGACCGTATTGTAGCGATACGTGATGGCTTGACGAGCACCGAGTTTGTGAAACGGAATCCGAACCTGGATGATGAACATGGATTATCGGAATCGGGAGCACCGGATATTCATGAAGCCTTTGTCATCATTGACCGGGCGGGACGCCTTCAGGTACCCAAAGAGTATTTGGAGGCCTTGGCCATTGACAACAGGGCAACATTGGAATTTGACGGTGAGCGTATTGTGATTACACCGCCAAGATAAAATTGAGGGGGAATTGGGAGATGAAGAACAGGTTTTGGGGAAAACGAGTGCTTGCTGTGCTGGCTACAGCCAGTCTGGCATTGCCGCTGATTGCGGGTTGTACAGCTAGTGAGGCCAAGGATACAGAGCAGCGTGTATTGCGTGTTGCTACATTATGGGGGAGCCAGGATGACAGCTATTTCCGTCAGCAGTTTACAGATGCATTTGAACTGACACATCCGAATGTAACGATTGAAGTGGTGGCTGCAGTAGATCAGGGCAGCATGTATGGCTATGGTACTCAGGAAGAACAGCAGGAAATGCCGGATAGCCTGGAAAACATGAAGAAAATCATGACTGGCGATAATCCAGTGGATGTCGTTGTGGCTGACACGGCTACGATTAAATCACTCATCCAGGAAAATATGGTGAAACAGCTGGACCCACTGATCCAGGAGGATAAATTCGATACCAGCGATATTGTGCCAAGTGTTATTGAAGGCATCAAGGATCTGGGAGATCAGAGCATCTATGCGCTGACACCGACCTTCTCCTCTTCCGCGCTGTTTTATAACAAGGCAATGTTCCAAAAAGCAGGCGTAGAGCCACCTACTGATAACATGACGTGGGATGATATTTTCAACCTGGCAACACGTCTGACCAAAGGTGAAGGAAAAGATCACGAATTCGGGTTTTCATTCTCTACGTACCAAGGTGGTTCGCCTTACTACACCATGCAGCAATATTACAATGCTCTGCAATTGAAGATCTTTGATGACAAAGCAGAGAAAATGACCGTAGATTCGCCGCAATGGGAGAAAGTATGGAGTACCATCAGCAAGCTTGCTATCGATAAAGTGATCCCTAAAGGAGACGAACCTCAGGATCAGGATCCGAACGGACGTTATAACCCGCTTCAAGGTGATCTGTTCCTGAGCAGCAAGGCTGCTATGGTTATTGGGGATTACAGCTACATCAACCAATTAATTGACGCAAACAAAAATGCAGATAAAATGGAAGGCTTCACCAAGGTGGACTGGGACGTGGTAACACCTCCGGTGCATCCGGAAGCACCTGAAATTGGAGGTAATATCTATCTCAGCAGCCTGATGGCGATTAATAGTTCAGCTCAAAATCCGGATGATGCCTGGGAACTGATCAAATATATGAACAGTGAAGATTGGGCTAAGATTAAGGCACGCAGCAGCTACGAGATGGTATCCCGCAAAAGCTTCATTAAACCGAAGGACGGTTTGGATTACAATATCCAGGCGTTCTATACGTTGAAGCCTGTGCCTCCTACCAATACCAATTTGGATAATCTGTACCAAAAAATGCCGAGCCTCTGGCAAGTGAGCGAGAAAGGCATGGAATACTTCACTCAGGTGCTTGAGAACAAGAAGACACCAAAAGAAGCACTTGGTGAGTGGGCAGCCAAAGGTAATGAAATGTTAGAGAAATTAAAAAAGGATCCCAAGGCCACGTTTTAAGCCTTTACAAGGAAGTAGAGGGGTTTAATACTGGCATAGTACAAAATAGTCGCTGGAGTTTTTAACCTCTGGCGGCTATTTTTTTGGGAAATGGGGTATTCTACAACCAGCAGAGATGAATTATAACTCCGGAAAGGAAGAGAAGGATGCGCTGGGTATATTTCAGCAAGCTATATGCAACTAAATTTCAGGCAGGGTGTCTTGCCAAACGCATGGAGCAGGACGGGTGGATTTACGGTCATAATGAGCCAGCAGAAGTGGAAGTATATCGTTCAAAAAGAGGAAGATATGGCGTTCGTTTTATTCCCTGACATTACCCCTTGACTTATTAGGGTGGGATAGTGTATATTAATTAAGTCGCTGTTTTAATATTTTACTGACGCGGGGTGGAGCAGCCCGGTAGCTCGTCGGGCTCATAACCCGAAGGCCGCAGGTTCAAATCCTGCCCCCGCAATTTAGTTTCACTTGGATGATTCACAGCCATCATCTGCACGTTATACATTATGTCTAGGGCCCTTAGCTCAGTTGGTTAGAGCGGTCGGCTCATAACCGATTGGTCGGGGGTTCGAGTCCCTCAGGGCCCATTCTCTTAAAACCCTTGCGCAGCAAGGGTTTTTTTCTGTCCTGTTTTGCAAGTATTGTTTTTCATGTGGCGATTAACTTATAGAAAAGGGTGGCTATTGCTAGTCAACTTCCTTCAACAGTTCTTCCGAATTGTTTTTGACATTCCCCACATCTCTGGACACTTTATAGGCCCTCATTTCAGAAGCCTTATACGGTTTCAGAAGCGCCAGCAGGGAAGGAACGTCGTTATGGTTTCGATCCAGCCATTCTTCTTCATCCTGTGGACGCAAAATAACCGGCATCCGATTGTGTATGTCTGCCATCAGTTCGTTTGGTTCAGTAGTGATAATGGTGCATGTACTCAATTTGTTTCCTTCGGAATCTGCCCAAGTGTCGTATAATCCAGCGAGCGAGAAGATCTGTTCGTCCTTCAGCAGAATACGGAGAGGCTGATTATGGGTCCCTTCCTTCTTCCACTCATAAAAGCCATTCGTAGGAATAATACAGCGTTTGGAGCTGATGAGGCGTTTAAATGAGGGCTTCGTGTCCAATGTCTCTGCCCGTGCGTTGATCATCTTATTTCCAATCTTGTCATCTTTGGCCCACGTAGGTACAAGGCCCCAGCGGAGGGAACCCAAACGGTTTCCTTGGGTGCTTCCAATGATGGCTGGGATATGCTGCATGGGTGCAGCATTATAATTGGGTTGATATTCGTAGTCATCACTTATGGAAGCCATGTACCTGTCCATTAATTCCTCTAAAGGGTCCGTTATGGTAAATCTGCCGCACATACTCGAGTCACCTCCTAAACTGTCATTACCATATTTAATCATACTATTGAGGGATTAAACACGGTAAAAATTAGATGAGCCGGACGGCTGTCTGATCCTCGCTCAAAACGATCCTGGAAGATCCTCCTGAACAGTTTCAAATGCGGGTCTAATCCAGTTGGAAGCAGTACATGATGAGGTGCCTTTTTTTTTCGGGTATCCTTGTCTGTCCATGCCATCTCTAGCATCTCGCATATACTATCCTATTCCAACCATAGGAGGTAGATTTCATGAGTCAATTTATTGATGCGAGAACCTCGCAGAATGCCAGCTTGGCTAACTCCATTGCTGTTCCTATTCTTGTGGTAAATACGCCGCAATTGTTTGGACAGATTGGTTTGATAACGACGGCTGGCATGGGAGCGAATCCGCGTGTGCAGATGAAAGGGACGGTATCCATACAGCTTCCATTGGCACTCGTCGGAATCACGATTACGGTTGTACGCGGTACCGCTCCAACGGATCCGATTGTTTACTCCGCAACGTCCACGTTCAACTTGAGCGTTTTGGCACCTCAGGTTATTACGTTCTCCGCGGATGATTACAACCCGCCAGTTCTTCCGCAACTGACGTACACCGCTTTTATCAGCTCGAACTTGCTGGGTACCATTCGTGTAGGTCCTGAGAACTTTGATGGAGCGTTGTACTCCGACTAATCGCGTACCTGCTTGCTTGAAGTTCAATAGAGCTTTTATACGATGACTGAGACTGAAGAAGCTTGGGGTCATCACTGCCTGCCTGATAAGGTAGGCTTTTTTATCATTGGGGGAGTACTGAAATTCTTGGGTTGTGTCAGGCTTATGATATAATGAAAATCAATGAATTTATGGACAGAAAGCGGGTTTTAGATGACATGATTGAAAATGATGGACAGCGCTTCCGTTTCAGTGAGGCTCCGGTATGGGAATGGCAGCGAGCGTATTATGAGCAGCAAGGGCTGCAGGCCTGGACGGATAATCAGGTTCCGCAATACATTACAAGCAATCCCATGATTGCGACTGCATACGCGGAAATGATCTTTGGCTTCCTTCAAGACTTGGCTGCCAAGGGACAGACATCAGAGACGGTAACCATTCTGGAGTTAGGTGCTGGCGTAGGACGCTTGGCTTTTCAAATTGTGACCAAACTATGCGAGCTCAGGGACTATGCTGCAATAACGCTGCCATCCTTTCGTTATGTAATGACTGATCTTGCTGCTGACAATGTTACGGGGTGGAGGAATCATCCGTCCATGCAACCACTGATCCAACAGGGTTTGCTTGATTTTGCGCAATTTGATGCCATGCAGGACACGGAATTAAATTTGACGGAAGCGGGTACGGTTATTCGCCCGGGTGAGCTGGGTCAGCCAATACTGATTATTGCCAACTACTTCTTTGATAGTATTCCCCAAGAATTGATATATGTTGGTGAAGGGCAGATCTTTGAATGTGATGTTACGATATCGAATGCCGATGTTTCCACGAACCTTCAGCCTAATGAAATGTTGAAAAACATGGAGCTGAGTTATGCGTATCGTCCGGCACCGGAGTACAGTAAACCGGACTTTCCGTATCGCGATCTCATATCACTATACCAGGAAGAACTGGAAGACTCCCATATTTTGTTCCCGGCCGCGGGACTCGCTTGCCTGGAACGGCTGGAGACTTTATCTCAATCCGGGTTTGTGCTTATTACAGCTGATAAAGGGGATCATCGACTGGATCATTGGAAGTTTGCAGAGCCGCCAGAGTTTGTTCTTCATGGCAGTTTTTCATTAACTGCGAACTATCATGCAATTCAACATGTTTTTGAGCAGCGCGGAGCTTATGTTCGTTTTACATCACATCATTACAAAGATCTGAATATCGGATGTATGTTGATGGTAGAAGAGCCAATAAGCTACGTAAATATAAGACTGGCCTATCTGCGAGAGATTGAGCGTTTTGGACCAGACGACTTCTTCAGTATAAAAGAATGGTTCGACCATCAGCTAAGCAGAATGGAACTTAAGCAGCTGTTGCCCTTTTGGCGTTTGGGCAGGTATGATGCCGAATTTTTGATACATAGTGCCCAGAGAATATCTGATCTCCTTCCTGAAGCAAGTGACGAAGAGATGTTGGATATCCAGCATGGAATTCAGATGATGTGGTCCTCCTATTACACAATGGACCAGATGGGGGATATTGCATTTCTAGCAGGGCAATTATTGAATGAAATGGGGATGTATGAGGACGCCAAGTATTTTCTTGAACTTGCTCTGGAAGCAGATGGAGTGAAGCGCAGTTCGGCAGTATTATACGATTTGGCCGTGTGCTGTTATGAGCTGGAGCTCGAAAACGAAGCCTTGAATTACACCCGAGAAGTACTTGTGATGGAGCCTGATCATGAAGAAGCACGTTCGTTGCTTCAAAGTTTGGAAGGTTGATCGTTATTCTCTTATTTATGAATGGGGGACACATGAGATGAAAATCCTGATTGGACAACCGAAACTGGAGCCATCCCTTAACCAATTGGAAAGGGAACTTAGATCCAACCCTGATGTGGATATTGTGCTGTATCCAGAGGGTTATCTGAATCAGAATGTGGAAGAGGCACGAAGGTTGGCTGCGAAGTATGAAACGATGATTGTGTCCGGACACCGCAGATTGGATGAGAGGCCCAAGGATCGAGCCATCATCATGAATAAGGCTGGAGACATCGTGCTTGAAAAGGCTAAATACACACCTGCCACTACGGTTGAGGAAGCTGGCTGGTTAATCAGTACTTTGTTGTGTGACGAATTGGTACGGCAGGGTTTTCGTAAGGAATTTGATGGGCAGATTCATCTGGTCATGCATTCTATCGGTGTTGGGATGTTCAGTGAGGAGCAGTATGCGGAATGGCTCGAGGAGGCAAGGCTGATTGCGATTGCGGAGAAGTGTGTAATCATGGGGACAAGCCATGCTGATGGAGCTTATAGGGACTCAGACATGAGTATTCCAATTGCCTACTGCATCGCTCCAAGTGGCGATATTTTGATCGAATCGAGAAACGATACCCGAACCCGAATCATTGACCTGAAGTCAGTGGGGACATGGCAGGACAGGATGGCACCTGACTTGAATATCAGTGTATTTTGCCTGGAATAGTCAATGTGGATTGGGCGTAGCAGATTGGGGATATGCCCGGTCAATCGAGCTGATATGGCATATGTTATGGCATACCTTGAAATTCAAAGGAGGCCAATCAAATGAGTCAAGTTGGATACGGTTGTAACAATGTTGGTGGAGTAGGATACGGAATGTGTACTTCTACTGCGGCGATTCTGGTACTCTTCATTCTGCTCGTTATCATCACGAAATCGTTCTGGTGTTAATTCGTACCTGGTAACGGTACGGAAGGATCATTCAGGGCTCTGCTGAGATCTCAGCGGGGCCTTTCCTTTGTGATAAGAGAAGTTAGCAATATCAGCGTGCCTTGCATTTGACAAGCGAAAACAATGTGCTTAAAATCACATAAGAGACTAAATTTAGAGATTGAAGGGATCGTAATGCCGTTTATTCGCTTTAGAGGATTCACAGGTCACCAATTGGAGGAAACTGTCCCCCGGATTACGGAGCAGATGGCTCTCATTTGTAATATTCCACGAGAAAGACTGAAGGCAGAGCGTTATGATGTACAAGCTCTCACCCCATCTCCCGCTTCGATTGAAATCCTGATGTTCCAGCGTGATCAGGAAATTCACAATCGCATTGCATCTTCCATCCATGGTATTCTGGCAGACGAAGGCCTTTCTGATGCTCATATTTTCTTCAACATCCTGTCACCGACTTTATATTATAAGCAAGGCAAGCCGCTAACCGATTACCCATTAGATTAGATAATGATTCGACCAGTGCATATGTTTTTTAAAAAAATAGGCTGTTCCCAATGTTTGGAACAGCCTGGGACGAGCAGGGATCTGCTCGTCTTTTATTTTATTCAAAAATGCCTGTGCTCGGATCGAGCTGCGCTACCGGTGTGCTTGAATGAATCCGGAAGAAAACATAGATGAAAGAATTAGCACGGCTCCTCCGATGAGATAGACCAGCCAGATTCCCGACTCATCCGCAACCCATCCAAACAAGAGGGCAGACAAACCGAAGGCTCCAGTCAATAGCAGACCCTCCCGGAGGACATTTCGATTAGGACGTTCAAGATGTCTGGGGTCATCTTTTTTGGCAGTGTCATCCAAGAGTAAACTGATGGCGATCATAAGCGTCAAGCTGGCCCATAACATGGCTGAAACCGCCCAAAATGTCGTTGAAGCTCCCCAGTGACTGACAACCAAACCGGCTATCGCATATCCAACAATGGTTGCGGTCTGGCTGGAGAAGGATAGCAGGCGTTTCGTTTTTACGAGTTCTTCGTCTTGTACAGCAAGGCGGGGGGTGATGGTGTCAAGCACCAGAGACTCCCAGCCCTCCAGAAAGGAAAGAACGGTGATAACGGCCAGTAAGACAGGGATATGTAAAGTAAGGTAAGTAAGTGATATGGCAATGCCGGTGAGTATTAGCGTCTTTGCTGCGGGAATGCCGATAAGCAGTTTGGCCACAGAGAAACGTTCCACAAGCCAGGAAGAACTTAAGGCGGCTGGAATTCGTGCCATCATCTGAATGAAAGGAAATAGGGCGGCATAGAGTACCGATCCGGTCTGTTCATAGACCAGTAAAGTGATAACCATGATATATAATACATGAATAAAGGATAGGAGTGTCTTCGCAGCCCAGTATGGGTAGAAAATGATGTTCATGCATAGATGCCCTTTCTAGGTTCATATATATTCAGTACTCGCTGAATAACAATACTAATAGTAAAGGGACGGAGGGCAATGCACCACAAATAAAATTATCATTTTTTGTTCATTGATAGCCCAAAAAGCAGTGATCCAGATGGACAACTGCTTCATAAGTATATGCTCTTCATGCTGATGCAAGTGTAAAAGCAATAATCAGCATCACCAAACTGGTCAAGCGGGTGAACGTCATATAAGGCTTACTGGGTTCGGATTCTCCTCTGGAAATCCATCCATAACGGAGATACCATCCGAATTTGGGAAAACAGAGATTGATAATGCAAAGTGTCATGAAAATAAAAAAGAGGGTTCTCATGCCCAATCTTCCTTCCTTGTTTGCATGACCCGAAATGGAATTAACGACGTCTGCGTCTTGTGAAGAAATACAATACCAGAATAACAATAATAACAATCAACAGAAATTTCATGATGTTTTCCTCCTGACGGATTGGTGTGAGTTAAGCGTATTTTACCCACAAACCACATCATTTGAATAACTGTGTTACAATTAAATATATTGATTTAGGTTGATCCAAGACCCAATTGTTATCATTTTAATTATATATTCATTTGATGCAACGGACCACAAGAAAACAGGAGGGGAAGCATGAGCATCCAAAATAAGCACTCCATACCCATTCAGTGGGAGTTTTTAATATCCAAGCTTAAATCTTCCGTAACTGTGGTCGATGCAACTTCACCAGAGCAACCATTGATATATGTCAATGAACAGTTCACTGCTCTAACAGGATATACCTCCGAAGAAGTGGTTGGACAGAACTGCCGATTCCTTCAGGGCAGGGACACGAATCCCGAAACTATAAGCAAAATTCGTAAGGCGCTTAATCGGCAGGAGTCCATTAAAATTGATATTTTAAATTACACCAAAAGTGGTCAACAATTCTGGAATGAATTGAACATTGATCCCATATTTGATGATGAAGGACAGTGTCTCTTCTTTGTTGGCATCCAATATGACATTTCTGAACGGAAATATGCCGAGGAACAGCTTCGCAGGGCGGCCAGGATGGCGGAGATGAACAGCAGGGGACACCTGGAGTTTATCGGGAAACTAAATCATGAACTGCGCACACCGCTCAATGGAATTATGGGCATGATCGAGTTAACGAGCATGGGTGAAATCAGTGAGGAGCAAAAAGAATATTTGGACCTTGCTCGTCAGTCTGGTGAAGCTTTGCTGAATATTGTGAACAACAGCCTCGACATGGCGAAGCTGGGGCGCGGGAAGATGCAAGTGGAGCAGGTTGAATTCCAGCCCCTTAAGCTCATTCAACAGATCGTTAGGACGCACGAGCCTGCGGCTGAACAGAAGAAGGTTCAATTGCGCTGCCAGGCCGACATGCAGGTACCGGACGTTTTGGTCGGAGATCCGTTGCGTCTACGTCAGGTACTGGATAACCTGCTGAGCAATGCGATTAAGTTCACGGAGCAAGGTGAAGTGTTACTGCAGCTTGATGTGAAGGAACAACACGGGGACTCCGTTACCTTGTTGTTCTCCGTAAGTGATACGGGAATCGGTATTCCTGAAGAGAAGTTACATCAGTTATTTGAGGCTTTTACCCAGACAGATGTATCTTATGCCCGCAGATTTGGTGGCAGTGGACTGGGATTAACCATCTGTAAGGAACTGCTTGAATTGATGCACGGGGACATTGCTGTAGAGAGCGTAGCAGGGCAGGGAACGCACTTCCATGTGACATTACCACTATTACGGCAGCTTGTTATCCCACATGTGGGATAACAAGCTGTTCATAAGAATAAACGGGAAGAAGACAGTTCGGGGTGATGCGGACTGTCTTTTTGGTATTGTTTCACGAACGAACGTTCTGGTATAATGCAAGATGGAACGGGGGAGACAGCATGAAGAGGAAGCAAACAAGGAAGAAGAAAAACAAAGGTTGGAGCAATCTTAAGAAATCGTTTATTACACTGGTAACGCTGGTGGTTCTGGCTGTCTTTGCCTGGTTCGAGGGAGAATTGCCGCTGGATCTGCCATCCCCGTTTAATGGGAGCAGTCAGGGCGTGGATCACACCATCACCTTTCCCTCTGATCGGTATCCGGAGACGGCGAAGCATATCAAGGACGCCATCAAGGCAGGGCACTCGGATGTATGCACGATTGATCGTGAGGGCGCAGACGCCAATCGCGACCTGTCACTCAAGGGTGTACCCGTGAAGAAAGGGAAGGATCGGGATGAGTGGCCCATGGCCATGTGTGCTGAAGGCGGGTCAAATGCAGATATCGAGTACATTACGCCCAAGGACAACCGCGGAGCGGGTTCATGGGTTGGTAATCAGCTGAGTACATATCCGGATGGAACAAGGGTGAAGTTTGTTGTAAAGTAGCTTGAACATTCAAACCCATAGAACAAACCAAAAACCAGACCCGTGAGGGTCTGGTTTTTGGTTTTATTCAGCTATAGAGCTATAGATCTGCAATACTCAACTGCAGGCCCTTCATATGATGGGAACGGATACTCAGTAGGCGGGTAATCTGCTCAACCTCATCAAAAGGAATCCAAAGGTTTCCCTGGACCGTACGCAGGGTAAGAATGGATGAGTCAGCAGAACGCTCGGGAAATCCGGTCACCGTTTGACCGCTGGTGTTGCGAACGACAATTTGTTGATTACGACGAATGGCAATTTCTACCTCTTTTTTCATAAGACATTGCTCCTGGTTATGGGATGGTTGCTTAATATGTCAATAATTTCAATGGTTAATTTGGCTTCTTTATCTAGTCTATCAGAACTAGGTATGGATTTCCAGAAAAGAAATAAATCCTTCAGGTTTAGGTGAATTGACTTATGGAACAGATGGTTTGTTTAATGCTTTGATGCCAGGACGGATTAACGTTTTGGGTTATAACATGTCCTATTAGGGAGGGAACGGAATGACACAATTATTGGTTGGACTGGTTCAAACGGAGAACGAAGCGATTATCATGCTTAACAAGCTCAAGGAAGCAGGATTAGAAGCGGAAGCGATGGGAGTTGTGGCGAAGGAGCATTTGGATCTTGATTTGATCAGCGAAAAAGCAGGTCTGGACAAACCGTTGAAGGGTGCTGGTACAGATGGTGCATTCGGCGTCTTCAAGGGTGTACTCGCAGCATTGGGAAAACGTATGGACCAGACGATCTCTGCAGGCAAAGCGGTTCGCCGACTGGCTGGCAATGAAATTGGAGGGGAAACGGATGATCTCGTTCTTACTCTGGCAGAAGCCGGTATTGCTGAAGAGGATGCTCAGTATTATGAGCAGTGGCTTCTTCAGGATTACTTTCTTATCGTGGTGGAATGCAGTGAGGAAGATGCTGCCCACATTGCACCGATTGTGAAGGGGGAAGATATATAGAACAGGATTCTTGCAACTTTTTAGTTTAATTTAAGCCTGATTTTAGGTTTCTTTAATGTTGGGGCGGTATTATGATCTCACACCTCCCTTAATATAGATGGTTTATAGAAAGTCCGGGACCGCAACTCGGACTTTCTAGGCACTGCCAGCTGATGCTGGTAGTGCCTTTTCACTTTTTTATGGTAGTTGTATTTTTACAAAAAAATAAATTATATGTTGCATATTGTTCAATCCTATGGTAAGATATTTCTTGTCGCCTCAAGTAATAAAGTAATACATACATATGCCGGGGTGGCGGAATTGGCAGACGCACAGGACTTAAAATCCTGCGGTAGGTGACTACCGTACCGGTTCGATCCCGGTCCTCGGCATCCTTATGAAGAAGATCGCATGACGCTTGTTGAACAAGCTGTCGATGCGATCTTTTTTTATACCCATTTTGAGCTCATGGAATTGAATTTCAGGGCCTTTCGGGTTCATAAACCGAAATTGTACATAATACATATCAGAAGACGTCTAGTTGCCTCAGCCTGTAAGTTAGGAAGACATGTAACGATGGTGTATACTATCCATAGGCATAAATTACCTTTATCTTGCGGAACTCAAGAAAGCAAAATAAATTTCTTTTGATGGAGGATCAGCATATGTTGAAACAACTTCAGCCTTACCAGGTTTTACAGGAACGCAGGATGGAGGAACTGAAATCAGATGGCTACCTGCTTGAACACAAAAAATCAGGTGCCCGAATCGTCGTTTTATCCAACGAGGATGACAATAAAGTATTCAGTATCGGTTTCAGAACACCTCCAAGTGACAATACGGGCGTGCCTCATATTTTAGAGCATTCCGTGCTGTGCGGGTCCAAAAAGTTTCCTGCAAAGGATTCCTTTGTGGAACTGTTGAAGGGTTCACTGAATACCTTCCTGAATGCGATGACGTACCCGGACAAAACAATCTACCCGATCGCAAGCCGCAATGATCATGACTTCCACAACTTGATGGATATTTATCTGGATGCGGTACTGAACACCAATATTTATGAGAACGAGAAAATATTCCTGCAAGAGGGCTGGAACTACAATCTGGCCTCTCCCGAAGATGAATTGACATATAACGGTGTTGTGTACAACGAGATGAAGGGGGCCTTTTCCTCACCGGAGCGAGTTGTACGCAGAGCCGTCCTGAATTCACTTTTCCCAGATACAACCTATTCCTGCGAGTCTGGGGGCATTCCGGATGAGATCACGGATCTGACCTACCAGGGCTTGCTCGATTTCCACACGAAATACTATCATCCTTCGAACAGCTACATATACCTGTACGGTGATATGGATATGGAAGAGAAGTTGAAATGGCTGGATGAAACCTATCTGAACCAGTACGATCGTATCGAGACTGACTCGGAGATTGGGGTACAGGAAGCCTTCAGCGAGCGGGTTGATGTGGTCAAAACCTATTCCGCGGGAAGTACCGAGTCGGAAGTGGATAACAGCTTTCTGACGTATAATGCCGTCATTGGAACCACACTCGATCAGGAGCTGAACATTGCTTTTCAGATTTTGCAGTATGCACTTTTGAGTGCACCGGGAGCTGTTCTGAAGCAGGCGCTGCTGGATAAAGGGATTGCCAAAGAAGTCTATGGCTCGTATGACGACAGCTTGTATCAGCCTGTACTGACCATTGGTTTGAAGAAGAGTAACCTGGAGAGCAAGCAGGTATTTTTGGATACAGTGCAGGAAGTGCTCCAGCGTGTGGTGAAGGAAGGAATTGATCCCAAGGCGCTGCTTGCGGGAATTAACTCCTATGAGTTCAACCATCGTGAAGCCGATTTTGGAAGAATGCCGAAAGGGCTCATCTATGGCTTCTATACCCTTCAGAGCTGGCTCTATGATGATCAGGCACCATTTGCACATTTGGAGGCCAATGACGTATTTGCGACGCTGCGAACCAAAATGAATGAAGGATACTTCGAGCAGTTGATCGAGCAGTATTTGCTGCAAAATACACATACCTCATTTGTTGCGGTGACTCCGGATAAGGGGCTGAATCAGCGGAAGGAAGAAGCGCTGCGTACCCGGTTGAAATCCTATCAGTCCAGTCTGAATGAGACCGAAATCGCAGAGTTGGTGCAAAAAACGAAAGAGCTTGCGGATTATCAAAATGAGCCTTCGACCAAAGAACAACAGCAGGTTATTCCGACCTTGTCGATTGAAGATATAGATCCTAAAGCTTCGA
Organism: Paenibacillus sp. FSL K6-2862; assembly: GCF_038005125.1. Classification (NCBI taxonomy): domain Bacteria; kingdom Bacillati; phylum Bacillota; class Bacilli; order Caryophanales; family Paenibacillaceae; genus Paenibacillus; species Paenibacillus sp. FSL K6-2862. Next base: position 4,705,110 of record NZ_JBBOSN010000001.1, on the reverse strand, counting down.
CCTTGTACCAAACCCTGAAGACGGTAGAAGGCACAACGATCCTGCATCACAATCTATACACCAACGGGATTGGTTATCTGAAGCTATTATTTGATGTCAAAGAGATACCGCAGCATCTGCTGCCTTATGCCGGTCTGCTGAAAAGTGTACTCGGTTATGTGGATACGAAGAATTTCTCGTTCAACGAGTTATCCAATGAAATCCATATCCACTCAGGCGGAATCAGTGCAAGCGTAGGTGCGAGTGCTGATGCAAAACAGTATAACGCGTACCGGGCTCACTTCGAATTCGGAGCGAAAGTTCTGTACAGCAAGCTGGGATTTGCGTTTGACATGATCCAAGAGATCATTCTGACTTCCCGGTTCGACGACTCGAAGCGCCTGTATGAGATCATTTCCCAACTGAAGGGACAATTGCAGCGCAGCTTGATCAACAGTGGACATTCGGCAGCGATGGGCAGATCCTCTGCCAAACATTCAGCTGTGGCTGCCTTCCGGGAAGCTGTGAGCGGAATCGCCTTTTACCAATGGCTTGAAGAGCTTCAGGCGAACTATGATGAGAGAAAAGAAGAGCTTGCTACTCGTCTTCAAGAATTGACAGGCATGATTTTCAGACCTGAACTGCTGCTTGTCAGCTATACCGCAGATGAGAAAGGGTATGAAGGATTGGAGCAGCAGGTGTCTGACCTGAAATCCAAGCTGTATACACATGATGTGGCGAAGGAGCATGCTGAATTCCAAGAGGTTCATCATAATGAGGGCTTCAAGTCACCTTCGGAAGTGCAATATGTTGTTCAGACAGGCAACTTCCTCACCAAGGGCTTCCAGTATACAGGCTCGCTGCGGGTTCTTCAGGGGATCCTGTCTCTTGATTATCTGTGGACGAATATCCGGGCCAAGGGTGGTGCCTACGGCTGCATGAGCGGTTTCCGACGGAATGGAGACAGCTATCTGGCCTCGTACAGAGACCCTAACCTTGAGAAAACGTACAAAGTGTATGAAGACATTCCGCACTATTTGCAAAATTTCAAAGCGGATGAACGTGAAATGACGCGGTATATTATCGGTGCCATCCAGGATCTGGACACCCCGAGAACGCCGTATTCGGAAGGGAATTTCTCACTGGAGTGCTACTTGTCCAACGTTACCGAAGCAGATCTTCAACAGGAGCGTGATGAAGTACTGGGCACAACGGAAGCTCATATCGTTGATTCGGCTGCCCTCGTATCTGCAATCCTGGAACAAGGAAATCGCTGCGTTGTCGGCAATGAAAGCAAGATCGAAGAGCAAGGCTTCCTGTTCGACGAAACGCTGGATCTGATTAAGTACTAAATGCAGAAGTAGTGCATAGGTTTCGCAAAATGGATGCATGAACATAAAACGGGTCCCCGGTTGGTTTAGCCATCTGGGGGCTCGTTTTTTTTAGTTTATAGCTCATGAAAATGGCTTAAAGAATAATCAGAGGATACCAGTCAGAGCCTGAGCAGACATGACCCTATAGCACATTTCTGGCCTGCCGCCCGGAGGTATGTTAAAATGATGGATAGTCTAAGAGCCTTGAATCAGGCTCAACACAGGGGCAGCCAGAGGTTTCTGGCAGCACGGGTATGTTTTCATCAGCGAAAGGAGCCCATACATATGTTTGAAAACGATTGGGACACAGTTCTTAGAGAAGAGATTGAATCGGAGTATTTTAACGATATACGTTATGCATTAGCGGGAGAATACAAAACACAAACGGTATATCCATCCAAAGAAAATCTGTTCTCCGCACTCAAACTGACCCCCTATCATCAGGTCAAAGCGGTCATTCTGGGTCAGGATCCATATCACGGAGCTGGACAGGCCCATGGATTAAGTTTTTCGGTCATGCCAGGTGTACGCATTCCGCCTTCACTGCTAAATATATATAAGGAACTTCATGCAGATCTGGAATTGCCAATTCCGAGACACGGGTACTTGGTTCACTGGGCGGAACAAGGTGTATTGCTGCTTAATAATGTACTTACGGTACGCGAGGGCCAGCCGAATTCTCATCAGGGACTGGGTTGGCAAAAGTTCACTGATGCGGTGATTCGTGCATTGAATGAACGCTCGGAACCGATGGTGTTCATGCTGTGGGGCAGTCATGCACAGAAAAAAGGAGCCTTTATTAACCGGGATAAACATCTGGTGCTGGAATCAACACATCCCAGTCCACTTGCCGCCCATCGTGGTTTTCTGGGCAGTCGGCCATTCTCCAAAGCCAACGACTTCCTGACCTCCAAAGGTATTCAACCGATTGATTGGACTATACCGGAAAACTAGATAAGCGGAGGTGAGGGCATTGCGGCATTGGGTTGGACGAAAAGTAGCAGTATATCGGGCAACGGGAATACGGGAGCCACTGAAGGGGACCCTGGTAGAGTGGGATGAAGAAGCAGATTGTGTACGAATCGGACCGAAACGGATCAAGGTGTCGTTCGACAATATCGCAATGATTAGACCTCTCCCTGAAGAGAGCCTTCCTCTGAAGAAAGCACGTTCTGAAGTGCATAAGGTCGGATATGTGATGAAAAAGGCCATTCAGTTTGACAATGCCATCTATTTTAAGTCACAGGTCATGATATGGCGGCGGGCCAAAATTGTAGCCCTGTCCACCACGATTCTTCGTCATGATGAAGATCAGGTCGAGCTTGCAGATGGGCGGTTGCTTCGCAAGGACAAGCATATGTTTGTGGTGCGTTCCAGACGGGGCATACGCTAATATGACTTGTATATTTAATATTCATTTCATGTAAAGATCATATAGATTTAATCTTCGGCCTTTATATTAAATGTAACAACCCCTTCTAAATGATGTGTAATAACATGGGAACCTGGCCGGCTGCAAACGGTCGGGTTTTTTTTGTCTCCACACAATATGAAGGGGTAACATAGCAATGACATTCTTGTTATATACTAATGAGATAGACAACAAGAAGGAGTGAAGCCCTTTGAAACGTATATGTGTTTTTGCAGGTTCCAACCCCGGGAATCATCCGGACTATACACAGCAGGCAATTAACTTGGGCAAGCAAATTGCAGATAACGGTTTCTCCCTCGTATATGGCGGGTCGTGCATGGGATTAATGGGTGCGGTGGCAGATGCAGCACTGGAGAATGGCGGAGAAGTCATTGGCGTTATGCCAACCGGATTGTTTCGTGGAGAAATTGTGCATGGAGGCCTTACACAGCTGATTGAAGTGGGGACAATGCACGAGCGGAAGGCAACAATGGCGGAACTGTCGGATGCATTTATCGCCCTTCCTGGTGGCATGGGTACCTTTGAGGAATTGTTTGAAGTGCTGTGCTGGGCACAAATCGGTATTCATCGCAAACCAGTTGGTTTATTGAATGTGAACGGTTATTACGAACCCTTGATGAAACTGGTGGAGCATAGTGTCCACGAAGGATTTTCGAATACTTCTCATCTCAGTCTGTGGAGTCTTGAATCAGAACCCGCCGAACTGCTTGCGAAGATGTCGGCTTACGTTCCCTCACAGTTGACTCAGAAATGGACTCAGCTTAATGAACAAAAGTAATCCAAGATAGGGGTTAACCATCGGCATCTGCGGAAAACTTTCCGTTCTGCCCAAGCAAATTGCGGCCCGAGACATAGTCTATAGTGTACTTTCTTAAGAGGGGAGTGTCACTCATGAGCGAAATCAAAGGCACAGGTTACGGGTATGGATACGGAGGCTTCGGCGGCGGAGCATGGACATCTACAGGCGCGATTCTGGTACTGTTCATTCTGCTGGTTATCATCTCCCGCACCTTCATTCTGTAATTCGGTCAGCCATTCCCGGAGGGGAAGGCTCTATCTGAAGCGCACCGAATGAGGAATAAGCCTTTCCGAAGAAACGCCGGCAGCTGTCGGCGTTTCAGGGGAACGGTTTTTTTGTTTTTCCTGCGAGGAAATGGTTAGAACTTAAAATAAACAAACCCTGCTCCCGCATGACAATTAGGGGCAGGGTCAACCGTCTGGCACGCAGAGCTGTTCTACAAGCTGCACTGGTCTATACCACAACAGCGGTCTCGTCTGGTATACTCAGTGATTTCCAGGCGATATATAGCCCAATGGCAGCTGCAATCAAGGAGAGAATGGCAGCGACAACAGCCAGCTGATCCAAGGTTCTGGAAGAGATATAATTCGTGTTCCGCTGATTCGACGCTGTTTTTTTGCTAGACTGGTTTTTAATGTGCACAGAGGGACTGGAATGCCTGGAAGCCGACTGTGACTGGGAGATGCGAGAACGCTGGGGAAGGGTCTTGTTCCTTAAGGGCTTCAATAGTCAACCTCCTTATGGCGGAGTACGGAACTTCTATCGCTCATACTATGTTATGTCGATTTGCAGATTGAGTTCGCAAAAATGAGTGAATCCCCAGTCTGACTGGACATTTTCCCAAGCCATCTTCGTCCAATTATGGAATCGAACACGCATTAAACGTTCCGTTAATACGGTTATGACAAACCGGTCGTATAGTGGAAATGCTAGAGTTGATGTGCGAAAACAGGAGGTGCTGAGGAATGGCGATTGAAATTATTGCGCATAGGGGAGCTTCCGCCGTCTGCCCTGAGAATACAATGGCTGCGTTCGAACGTTGTCTGCAGCTCGGAGCCACGGGTATTGAGACAGATGTTCAGATGTCCAGTGATGGCAGATTGGTATTGATTCATGATGAGACATTGAACCGGACTGCAGGTGCATCCGGCTGGGTTAAGGATACAACATATGAAAAATTGCGCACACTTGACGCAGGTAGCTGGTTCCATGCCGACTTTACCCAAGAGCGCATCCCTTCACTGGAAGAGCTGTTTGATCTCGTACAGGGAAAAAGGATTCTGCTTAATCTGGAACTGAAAAATGGAATTGTTGGTTACAAGGGCATGGAGGAAAAGATTGTGCAAGCCATTCGAAACTGGGATTTGGAACAGCAAGTGATCCTTTCGAGTTTCAATCATGCATCTTTGGTGAAGTGTAAACGGATCGCTCCCGAGATTCGGACGGCACTTCTATACATGGAAAAACTCTATCGTCCTTACGACTATGCAGCCAAACTGGAGGCCTCGGCACTGCATCCATATAAGCTGGCTGTAACACAAGAGGAAGTAGCTGCTGCGCAGGCTCAGGGAATTTCGACACATCCGTTTACCATAAACGATCCTGCAGAGATGCAAGCATTGATCCAGATGGGTGTGGAAGCGATCATTACGGATGTTCCCGATGTACTGGCCGCATTGATCGGATTACATAGCCGTTAACATCAAAAAAACAAGCTGCACCTGAGCCCTTATGCTCGGTGCAGCCTTTTTTGAATCTAAAAAATGTTTAATGCAATAAACTTGTCCCATTTATCCATTGCCAGCGAGAGATTGTTGACATACAATGATGTATGGGAATGAGAATCAATATCATTAAAAGAACGGCAATAACAGAGAGGTGATTGTTATGTACATAGGATTGGTCTACTCCACTCATAACAAGGGTGGGCACATATGAGTTCGAAGGCTTCATCGACAAGTCATAATACGGAATCACCGACAGCCAAAATACATACTCGTCCCTGGGCTGCTACCTTGATCCTGACTGGTGGTCTCGTACTTCTCGCCCTGGGTATGGCTTTGTCCATTTCTTTTGGTGCCGCAGATATTAAACTCGGTGTAGTCTGGCAAGCCATCTTTAACTTCAACCCGGATCTTACCCCGCATCAGATCATCTGGGAAATTCGATTGCCGCGCATTCTTGGTGGGGCGATGGTTGGTGCCTGCTTCGCTGTAGCTGGTGCAATCATGCAGGGTATGACACGCAATCCACTCGCCGATTCGGGCTTGCTTGGGCTGAATTCCGGGGCGGGATTTGCCTTGGCTGTGTGTTTCGCTTTTTTCCCTGGCATGCCGTATATGTATATCATAATGTATTCCTTTATGGGGGCAGGGCTTGGCGTACTGCTTGTATACGGGTTCGGAGCAGCGTCCAGATCGGGCCTTACGCCTCTTAGACTGGTGCTCGCGGGAGCAGCGGTATCCGCCATGTTGTCCGCACTGAGTGAAGGGATCGCATTGTATTTCAAAATTGGACAGGATCTGGCCTTCTGGACAGCGGGCGGTGTTGCCGGCACAAAATGGTCTCAACTGGAGGTCATGTTCCCCTGGGTCCTGGCTGCACTCATTGTAGGCTTAATTATTTCTCGTTCTATCACGCTCCTTAGTCTCGGTGAAGAGATTGCCGTCGGACTGGGACAGCGTACCGGCTTGATTAAGCTAGTTGGTCTTATCGTAGTGCTTATTCTTGCGGGTACGGCCGTATCCGTGGTTGGTGCTGTAGGTTTCGTTGGACTAATCATCCCCCACCTTACACGTAAAATCGTCGGGGTTGATTATCGCTGGATCATTCCATGTTCAGCTGTCATGGGCAGCTTGCTGCTGGTGTTCGCCGATCTGGCAGCACGCATGATTAATCCGCCATACGAGACACCAATCGGTGCTCTGGTTGCCTTGATCGGGGTACCGTTCTTCCTCTATCTGGCCCGTAAAGAAAGGAGGTCTCTGTAATTATGGGATCCTCAACTCTCACTGGTGCTGAGCGCAAAAAGAGAACGAAAAGCACCATTGTTATGATTGTTCTTGGTGCATTAATTATTGCAGCATTTATGATCAGCATGAATACGGGGTTCACGAAGCTGAGCCCTTTTGAAGTGCTGCGTACGTTATTCGGTGGGGGAACACCGAAGCAGGAGCTAATCCTGTTTGAGTTCCGTTTGCCCCGGATTGTAATTTCAATCATGGTTGGTGCCGGGCTTGCCTTGTCTGGATGTATTTTGCAAGGCGTGTCCCGTAACGCGCTGGCAGACCCGGGGATACTTGGGATCAATGCAGGTGCGGGGCTCGTCGTAATGCTATTTGTATCCTTTTTTCCTACAACAACGGCGGCCCCTGTATTTCTGCTGCCGATTCTTGCCTTAATTGGATCCAGTTTTGCCGCCTTTCTCATCTATGTGCTTTCGTATAAAAAGGGAGAGGGCATCATGCCTACACGTATGCTTCTTACAGGAATTGGGGTAGCTGCCGGAATCAGCTCTGCTATGATTGTACTTACACTTCGGCTCAGTCCGGAGAAGTACCAGTTTGTGGCGACATGGATGGCAGGAAGCATCTGGGGATCAAACTGGAAGTTCGTATCGGCATTGCTTCCATTTTTAATTATTCTTATTCCGGTCGTTCTATATAAGGCGCGTGTCCTGAATGTCCTGAACCTTGGGGACCAGACCGCCAGTGGACTTGGTGCATCGGTTAATCGTGAGAGACTCATCCTGCTTGCAGCTGCCGTAGGTCTTGCCGGGTCCTGTGTATCAGTCAGTGGCGGAATTGGTTTTGTAGGTTTGATCGGACCGCATCTGGCCAGACGCCTTGTGGGTCCGAAACATCAGTTTCTTTTGCCTGCATCCGCTTTGGTCGGTTCTCTTCTTGTTCTCATTGCGGATACGCTGGGCCGTGTCATTCTGCAGCCTTCCGAGATTCCCGCGGGAATTCTGGTTGCGATCCTCGGTGCGCCATACTTCCTCTATCTCTTGAGCAGAACCAGATAGAGCAATTCACATGGTAACAGAACGTCTTCATTGGGCTCGCATAGGGCCGGGTGAAGGCGTGTTTGTTTTAATTGATATGGATGTGATTAATGTACCGGAGAAGGGCGAAATATAATGGATAAGCAGGAAATGATTCTTCTACAATGATAAGTTGGGATTATATTCGAAGGAGGCGGACAAGATGGCGCAAATTCTTGGCACATGGCTGATATTCATTTTGCTTCTGTTCATCCTGTATCGGGGCATTAAAAAACTGTCGCAATCGAATCAAACGCCGGTGTTCAGACGCTGGGGTGGTTTGATGGCCGTATTATTTATCGTGGGGGCTGTGCCCTTGGGCTTTGCTTTTTATACCGAGTTAACCGATGAACGTCTGGATGCCAATATCGGTCTGGGAATCGCCATGCTTTTTGCTTGGGGATACTGTGTTCTGCTGTGTTGCGCAGGTTTGATCATTTGGGGAAGGGTTGCGTACAAAAGATCCCAAAGAAATTGATCGATAATCATGCTCTTCTTTTGCAACATCGGGTAGTGGGAAGCCGTCTATTTTACGAGAGATAGGTTGCACCGCATGTTGTCTATAGAGGGGGAATGGAAGTGGCCAGTCGTATGATCTTTCTTATGCTGCTCATCATCTTAATTCTTACAGGCTGTTCGGTACAGGCTCAGAAGGAAGTAGAACCGCCGCGAACAGATGCTCCAAGAGAGAAAGGGTTTACTGGCTATGTGGTGGATCGCAAAGAGAATTCCATCCTTGTTGTGAATCCCGAACATAAGGAAATCGGAACGAATGGAGAAACGAGAAAGTATTATCCGGCAAAATGGTTCTCCAATGTACCTGATTCTCAGATTGGTACGTATGTTGAAGTCTGGACGGATGGAAGTCCGGAGGAAGAGCCTTATCCAGGTCGTGCAAGAGCAGAGTCCATTGCAGAGTATGCTGCGGCAACTCCCGATGGCGCGAAGATCAGTGAGGCGGACGCAATTCGCGGCGGAATTTATTTATCCGATGGTGAGGAGATAAGTTTGCCGGTCATTGAAGACGTGGAGTTTCATGCCGATACAGGAATCTGGACGGTTCGCATGCGGGATGCCATGTCAGCGGATGATAATCAGGCCCAGATTGAACTCGAAGTTCGGGATGTGGAGCCAGTGGAGTCGGTGCTAGAACAAAAAAAGTGAATGAAGCATAAAAAAACAAAAGCCCTCAGATATGCTTATCTAGCAAACGAGGGCTTTATATGTTATGACATGATCATGATCATGCTTTATCAATCCGCAATATTTCCCGCCATTTTCAGACGACGTGCAATTTCTGCGAAGTCCTCATGTGAAATGCCTGGGGCGAATTCTTCTTCCACCGCAGGGGCTTCCGGAATCGGAAAGCCTTCTGGAACACCTTGAATGACTTCAAGTGGTTGTCCATCTTCAGGGTGTGTTCCTTTCCAGATTTGGCCGATGGCATTAAAGTCTTTATCGCTATACGTGTACAGCTTGGTGTGTACGCCTTTTTCTTCGTATTTTCGGGTCTCGGTGAATGCCTTGTTTTCCAATGAAGGAATAGGAACCAGCTTGGTCACATTCACGCCTGTTGCAATTTCCAGCGCTTTGGCGTAGGCAACGACGTGTACACCGCCGCGTACTAGCAGGAACCCAACCACTTCCCGGGCAGCAGGGTGGTCTGTCATTTCGTATACTTTCATTTTATGTGTACGTGCGCCGCATTCGAGGAAAAAGTTATGCAGCAGATCCTCGACAAGATTACCACTGTTGAACACATTTGCACCGGTCCACGGGTTGCCCATAGAATCAAAAGGCATGGCACCTTGGGCCCCCGCCAGGTAATGATAGGATAGACGTGCATCCTTCACGGAACCAAGTGGTGTATCATCGGGTTCCTTGTAAGCGGTCGAACCTCTGAGGCATTGGTTTATCCCGTGAGATACCAGCTCCACGTGACCCAATTCTTCGGCTGTAATACTCATGACGAGGTCGTAGAAGGGCTTCAATTTTTCCTTGGAGCGAAAATTAAACGACTGGTAGAGGTAATTGTTCAACGTTGACATTTCTCCGAATTTGCCGCCTAGCAGTTCCTGTATGGATGCGGCTGCATTGGGATCGGGCTTCTCGACATTGGGGATTTCAATCAAGATTTCATCCATTCGTTTGAACATTCAAATATAACCTCCTCGAAATAGGTGTTCAGATCATAATTCAGTTCAGTCTATCAAGGCCTATTACACATAGAATGGGAGAATCAAACCGCAGTCAGCATATTTGGGGCTAAAGACGTATATATCCTATTTAGGATCAATTTTCCAATGGGGATGTATTAGGGTTACAATTAGAGTCATTGGGGATTTTGGCTAAGGGCAATGAAAAGGAGGACAAGTTTTGCTTAAACGTTGGCTTATCACTGTATTTACTATAGGTATACTTTTACTTCTTCATGTAGAGCATGTCTCTGCTTATGTTCATCATCAAGTCGAAGTGGATCAAGAAACGAGGGAAGCCTTGGAGAAAAAGTACGGGCTGGATGCACCGTCCAATCCGGACCCCACGAATCATTTATTGTCAGGTGACTGGGGGATAAGTTTCAATCCTCCACTGGATCGGCATCAAACGATTCTTCAGATTGTTCGCTGGGTTCAGCAACCTGTAACATTAATCATTCGACTGATCGTGTAAAATAATCCTCCCATGGGCAGGCTAACGGAAACAAGCCCCAAGGAGTGATTGATATGAGATTACTTATCGTTACACTGATGACGATTATGCTGAGTTTGTCGGGACTAGCCACCAGTTCAGCGGCTCCCATTCCGGATTATGCGAAGTGGGGAATCATCGCCGTAAAAGAAACGCAGACCAAATATAATGTGGACATACTGGATTACAAGCATATTGGACGTACATCGCTGACAGCCAACCAATCCCGGGAGCAGTTTAAGTTATGGGTGCGGGGCAAGGACGGCAAAGAGTTTGCTGTGTATGTCAATGTAGATTTTAATCCGTCTACGCAGCAGTTAAAAAAGGTGCAGTTCAGTGAATCGGATCGACACTAAAAAATAAAAAAAAGCCAGGCATCTCTGATAACAGGGACAAGCCTGGTTTTTTGCTATATAAAATCCTTTTTTTAGTTATTGAATAAAGAACTTATGTTCGCATATAATAGGTAATACAAACAAACGTTCTTATTGGAGGGATGGTTATGATGGGAAAATATATTGGCCAGATGGTGGAACTCGTGTACATGGATCGTGCAGGACATATTACGCAGCGTCAGATTCGTATTAACAGTGTGCGAGGTGGGAGAATCCGAGCATCCGCAGGAGCAGATGGATCGCCCCGGACATTTCTGGAGCAAGGTATTCTGGCATGGCGTCCTATCCTTCATAAGGACGGGGAGGCGGGCATATGTTAAACGATTTTGAACGGAAGATTTTACGAATTATCGTTAATTATGCTGGGCAGCGACGACGTATGCCCCGAATGGATGAGCTGGAGAACAAGACAGGGCGAAGCCGGGATCTCATTCGCGAATCATTGCTTGAACTGGAGCGCAGACAGCATATTAACTGGGCCAATAAGTCCACGCTGGAAGGAATACAAATCTTGCAGGCATGGGAACAGGAACCGCAGCCGATTCGTAAGAGTCAGCCTGCCGGAGATGCTGTTAAATATTTTTTGGAATACTAGGGAAACTTTATTGCGAAATAAAAACGCCAATCCGGGATGCCGGACTGGCGCTTGCTTCGTTATTACACATCGTTCATATATTTAGAAAGTGGGGAGTTGATCCAGATTGTTGGTCGGGTCGCCGTCCGCATCACCGCGAATGTACATTTCCCCGTCCTTGCCTTTAAACACATTCACACCCGCTATCGCTCCTGCCTGTACTTCTGCCAGTGCTTGCTGATAATCCAGTATGCGTCCAGAAGAGGTTTGAAAGCCAGTCAGATCACCGTCACCATTTTTTTGTACTGCTGTGAAGCTCTCACGTGTCGTCTGATTCATAATGTCACACTCCTTATCTGAGGAAATGAGAATTTGAGTTCCCCTTTAGCCTGTCCGAATCGAAGAAAAGTATGCATGACATCATAGAACACTTGTAGACACGTTGATTCACCGAAGGATAGGGTTTTACAGACTCTTTCTCATGCGTACGTGCAGAATGTCGGCATCATAAAAAGGTTCTTCCGAGATCACTTCGTATCCGAGCTTCTCATAAAATTTCTGGGCCTGACATTGCGCATCCAGTAAAGAATAAGTCAAGCCAAGCTCTCGTGCCCGCTCTTCCATGGCTAGCAGGAGTACACGTCCATAACCGAATGAACGATGGGATTGAAGCACAGCAATTCGCTGCATTTTGGCCGTATCCTTGCTGTAATAGATAAGTCGTCCTGTAGCTACAGCCTGTCCGTCTGTACTTAATAAAACATGATGTACATCAGGACTGATGACATCAAATTGATCGATTTCAATCTCGGCAGGCACCTGCTGCTCGATGACAAAAACGTCATGGCGGATGCCCAATGCTTGCTGGAGCTGTTCATCTGTCGTTACATAACTAATTTCTGCTGCCAATTCCAATTCCTTCTTTCTGCTCTTGAGCGACATATCAGACTGCATTATACAAAAAATTGCTTTTCCTGTATAGTTGAGTCTGGAACATATTGGGAGAGGGGTGAAGAGGATGGGCGTGGCAGGAATTATGACCATTACACTCTTGATGTCTGCTGGAATGATCGCTTTATTATATTACGTAACCAAGAAAGCCTACTCCAGAAAGTGGGATGAGGATGAGTGATAACAAGCAAGAGTGTCAGTGTCAGGGCAAAAGTTCACTGTTTCCCTGAGGCGAATAGACCTCTTCATGGACAGATTTCGAGTAGACATCGAGCCAAACAGGAAGATCATCCGTTACATTCGGTTGCTGTAGTTGTTGGAATTGCACGGTATGTTCATTCCGTTCCAGACTGCAGCCGGAGATCACGAGAATAAGTATGGTGAGGGGAAGAATGAAGCCCCATTTTTTGCGATGGGTTCGGGATTTATGGGAGTTTGCGTGTGGCATCGAAGTCACCTCTTTAATGAAATGGTAATCATTCCTTAGTGTGCTCCATTCTCAACAAAATATAACCATTAAACCATTGACATTGTACGCGTTTACTTGGTATGATACTGTTACTTCATTCGAACAGAATAGGTTATCATGATCTGTTAGCTCAGCTGGGAGAGCACTATCTTGACAGGGTAGGGGTCAGTGGTTCGAGCCCACTACAGATCATAACGAAAAGTCCTTGCGTAGCAAGGGCTTTTTTCTTGTTTGTGGAAGTAATTTTTATAGTGTCCTTAATCGGGGTAGGGCTCTTTATGTAGTTCACTCATTATTGTGCTTGATCAAAGCAAATAATAAATGATACATTATGTATCAAAAGACGAGTGGATAGAGAGGTGCTGGGCAATGAAGTTGAATACCAGTGTATTGGATGGTTTGAGGTTTTTACTAGCATTATGGGTTGTTTGTGGGCACTTCTACATCATTATTGGGGGCACAAATTTCTTTAATATTCCTTTTGTTTCGAATCTACTACAACAGCCCATAATAGCTGTAAATGGCTTCATGATCATAACTGGTTTCTTAATGACCTACCACTACATTCTCAGGGAAGAAAGAGAACCATTTCTTGAGGCATCCACAGGAGTAAAATTTATTTTAAGAAGATTTTTCAGACTTTACCCTATATACTTTCTTGCTATAATTGCTGCCTTTTTCCTTGTTGAAAATATGTATCTATTAAGGAAAGAAATATTGGAATTTTTTACTGGTAGTTCGATTACTGTTTTTGGTAATGAGAGCAAATTAGAAACGCCAACATTGGTCGGTATGTTCTCTCATTTATTCTTTATTCATGGGCTGATACCTCACGAGGACAGTACTATACTATCTGTAGCATGGAGTTTATCACTTGAAATGCAATTTTACGTTATATTCCCGATAATTTTTGCTGTCCTGTTTAGAAAACAAGCAAGTTTGAGATTTAGTGTGATAACCGTTATTTCCGTTGTTTTATCAGTTTTATCACTTAACTATTTAAAATCATATTTTGATATGCCGGCTGCCCTTTTCTTTAGAATGCCTGTGTTTATCTTGGGTATGATGGTTGCGGCGGCAGCATTGAAAAAACTTAGATGGAGATTTGTTGCTCTTAACGGGTGTATTATTCTTGCGATGGAGGACAGGTTAACAATTATCTTATCTATCGGGCTCATCTTCTTCATGTTCTACGAGAACATGAAGCTTGTTTTGCCACGAAGTATATATTCATTTATTTCATTAATTGGAGGGCTCCTTTCGAATAAATTGTCTAAATTCGGCGCTGACATTTCATATTCACTTTACTTGATGCATATGATAATAATGCCTTTCATAATAAAATTCTTCATCGATTTAAATTATTCAAAGCTCCTTACAGCAGGGCTGTCTTTTGTATCATTGCTGGTTATAACAATAACTTTATCATATGTCCTTTATCTGTATATCGAAAAGCCGTTTATTGCCATGGGTAAGCGAGTGGTTGCAACATTACCAAGACCGACACGCGCGCAAGTGGAAATTTCAACAGATTTTTCAGGCTCAGAGGCAATAAAATAAGAAAACAAAGTTAAGAAGTCGCCAAAATGGCGGCTTCTTTTTTTATAACAAAATAATTGTTTACAAACGCAATTCAATTTTGTACAATATAATTGTAAACAATAATTAAACGAGTTTAACTTATCAAATAAAATTCAATGATGAAGAGGAGAAATTACAATGAAAACTCTATATGAAACGACAGTAATCAATACAGGTGGACGTCAAGGGATCGTGCAATCACCAGATAACGTATTTATGCTGGATGTAGCTGCACCGCCGGAACTTGGTGGTAAAGTGACTACGGCTACGAATCCGGAGCAGCTGTTTGCAGCAGGATACAGTGCATGTTTTAACTCTGCTTTGGAGTTTCAATTGAAGAAACACAATGTGGAAATTGAGCGAAGCACCGTATCTGCAACGGTTATGCTTGTTACAGATCCTTCGGACAACGGAGTGAAGTTGGAAGTCGAGCTGGAAGTGAAAATCGAGGGTTTGGATGAAGAGACCGCACAGAAATTTGTCAAACTTGCTCATGACTATTGCCCATACTCCAAAGGAATCAGAGGCAATGTAAATGTAACTCTGGAGATGGCGTAACAATCAATAACGAATTTGGATTTGTGATGTTTCTAAAATAGGCTTGATTAAGATAAAGACTGAGAACACCTTCAAATGTCTGTCCCATTGCCATTGTAAATGGGATAGGACAGAGTTGAAGGTGTTTTTTATTATGGGTGCCGGAGAGTAAACCTTGGAGGTTGAAGGTTGAAATATACCCACATGGGGTATATTATAGGTATCTAGATTCGTATTTCAAAGGAGAGTTGACATGAAAAAGTACGTAATGATGATGGTATCTCTACTGATCGCAGGAAGTCTGGTAGTAAGTGGTTGCGGTAAAAATACGGAGCAAAATAGCAGCAATGGCAGCGGAGACAGCAATAACAGTCATACAGCCACTACAGGAGAAATGCACCATTCGGATTCAGGAGAGCTGCCACAAGGGCTTATGGAAAAGGTGGATCCTACATATCCGATTGGCAGCCAGGTTATCATGAGTGCTGACCATATGTCCGGTATGAAAGGGGCAACCGCCACGATTGTTGGAGTCTATGAAACGACCGTTTATGCTGTTACGTATACACCGACAACGTGGGGAGAGCCAGTGAAGAATCACAAGTGGGTGATCCACGAGGAAATAAAGGAGCACAATAAAGAGCCCTACAAAGCTGGTGAAGAAGTTGTATTGAACGCCGACCACATGACCGGTATGAAAGGGGCAACAGCTACCATTGATTCCGCTGAACAGACAACAGTGTATATGGTGGATTACACGCCGACAACCGGAGGAGATCCGGTGAAAAATCACAAGTGGGTTACAGAGAATGAGTTATCAGCTGAATAGATGACACTATCCACGATGAGAGAATCATTCATTCTTTAACTCAATTCTGGGTTATAATGGAACTTGAAGGCGGAAAATAGCTGCTCGAAAGGGGAATGTATATGATGGATTTTAGCAAACCACCGCATGCCTCAGAGACAGAAACACACAGCCAGCGTCATCAAGAGCGCGAACAACAGCTTATATCTGGTGGAGGTAAAGGCATTTGGTGGGAAATCAGCAACTGGCTGATTCTTGGAGGAATTCTGGTTGTCCTATTCTTACTGTTCAAGTATGTTTTCTGAATAAATAGAGGATGAGATGAAGAGTCCATTGCTGGGCTCTTTTTTGCTGTGTGAAAAAAGTACATATCATTAGAATGACAAATGACAAAAATCAATATTTGTCATTTGTCGAAATCTATGCTAATCTAACTTTACGACGGAGGTGAACATTGGGTGGTTCGTCTTAACCATCTTAAAGATATGACCAAAGATAAAATTTCTGAATTTCTAACCAAAGAGCAGATTATTACAGCCACGCAGGAAACCATCAGGCGGTTTGGTGCTGCCAAAACCTCCGTTACAGATGTAGCCAAATTGCTTGGAGTCAGCCATGGAACCATTTACAGGCATTATGCCAGCAAGAAGGAATTACTCGAAGGTGTAACGGCACAGTGGTTGGAAGATGAGATTATCGCTCCACTCGCGAAAGTCGTAAGCGTACAGACCGGATCTGGAGAAGGAATACAACATCTCAAAAAATATATCGAAACCTTAAATCATCTTAAACGGCACTATGCAGAATCAGACACAGAGTTATTTGATATGTATGCCAAGGTTACACAGGAATCGGCAGAACTCATTTACAGACATGTGGAGCAGTTAACACAGCATCTCGCCGAGATTATACAGCAGGACCAGCAGCTTCGTTTCCCGAAACCGAACAAGGTTGCTGCAGGAATTTTACACGCAACAGCTCGCTTTCATCATCCCGCACATGCGTATGAATGGCATCGTGAGACCATTGATGAGGAATTCGAGCAGGTTTGGTTGCTGGTTGAGCAAGGTGTATTTCATCTGAATTCAGGGAGGAAGTAATCTCATGACAAATTTATCAGGTAAAGTTGCCATCGTTACTGGTTCATCACGTGGAATTGGACGGGCTATAGCACTACAGCTCGCTGATCTTGGCGCAGATGTCGTCATCAACTATGCGAGCAGTCCAGACAAGGCAGAAGAAGTGGCAGAGCTTGTTCGGCAAAAAGGTGTTCGCGCCATCACCATACAGGCAGATTTGGCACAGAAGGTTCACGTAGAGCACTTATTTGCAGAAACGGTGAAGCAGCTGGGCAAAGTGGATATTCTGATCAACAACGCAGGAGTGATGAAAACAACACCTTTGGCGGACGTTACCGAGGAGGAGTTTGACCAGCAATTTGCAATTAATGTGAAGGGGACATTCTTTGCCTGCCAGCAAGCCCTGAAAATCATGGAGAGTGCCGGACGAATCGTGAACTTTTCCACCTCCGTAGTTGGCCAGATGTTTCCCGGATATAGCGTGTACGCAGGCACCAAGGGGGCAGTGGAGCAATTTACCCGTCAGCTCGCGAAGGAATTCGGTTCCAAACAGATAACGATTAATGCGGTGGCGCCTGGGCCTGTCAACACAGAACTGTTTGCCGTTGGTAAGACGGAGCAGCAGCTGGAAGGATTGCGTAAAATGAATGCATTCGGTCGCTTGGGCGAACCGGAGGACATCGCAAGTGTCATCTCTTTTCTTGTCAGCCCTGAATCGCAGTGGGTCACTGGACAGACTTTGCGTGTAAATGGTGGCTTTATCTAACTTTATGTAGGAATAGTTGTACAGCTTTGACACCAAACCGGGCGAATCCCCATATGATGCACTACATTAGTAAGCACTTGCGGAAATGGGGAATCCGGGATGGCAAAGGCAAAAGGAAAAAAAGCACCAGCGTTGAAGAGTGACAAACTCCGTGTGTCCATGAAATTGGTCACTTCAGATGTGTGCGAGCGGTGCAAGACACCCTGTACACGAGGCATGGAATACGCTGCACGAATGCGGACAGCAGGAGCTGTAGGGAAAGGCGTTCCTTGCATCCTGACTCGGCACACGACTTCATAGTCTCTTTTCAGGCTGAAGTTTCCCAGAATGAATTCGTATAAGCTCGCATTTACAATAACCATACTACAGAGGCGTTCTCGAAGGAGAGGTGCCTCTTTTTGATTGTTCCATGGGATGGGAAATTTTCTGGATAAAAAATGAAAAATGATGAAAAACAGCGCAACTTTGTAGCTGAACCTGCAGTATAAATGTACAACAGCTTGCAGCAGGGGAGGGAATATTGACGGAATGAAATGGAAAAGAATATTGCTGTGTGTCACGGTATTCTCCTTGCTCGGCGGGTCTTTATTGTTTGCGGATTCCGTAAACGAAAAGGTTCGGGTGCTCATTAACGGCAAGGAAGCAGCTGACGGAGGTTACCTGATCGATGGAACGACCTATGTACCTGTGAGAGAAGCAGGTGGGATCGCCAAATGGGATAACAGCAACAAGCGAGTAACGGTGATTAAGCCGAATGTACATATTTTTCTGTTTAAGGGAGACACGGTATTTGGCAACGTGAATGTTGGCAAATTGAAATTCAATGTGTTTTCTCAAGTGGACAGCTTAACAACGGATGTGGCTGCAGTGAAGGTGACAATTACCAATCCGAGTGGCCAGGTGAAGGATATTCAATCCCAGGAGCTCAAAACCCAGAAAGATAATTTCTGGTTCCGGACGTACGATTTTACGTATGATTTCAGTCGTGCTGGCAAATACCAGGTTGGTTTTCATATTAAAGAAAATGCAAACAGCAACTACGTTCTGGTGGCAGAGAAAATCATTACCGCACTAAACGAATGAGGCGAAAAATAACGTTGCTGAGTAAATTGACCTAGCCTTGCGAACATGTTACGATATGCAAGGTTACACAATTTCTATTTACAAAGCGAGGTATATCAATGAGCGATCACACACATGAACACGGCGATGCCTGCGGCTGCGGTCACGACCATGACCACGACCACGAGCATGAAGAAGTTCTTCTGACTCTGACAGACGAGAACGGAAATGACGTGGAGATGGTTTTGGTGGAGACGTTTGACGTGGAAAACCATGTTTATGCGCTCCTGCTGGAACGTAACAATCCTGAAGCTGACGGCATCATTCTGCGTATGGAAGAAGAAGACGAGGAAATGGTGCTCTACAATATTGAAGACGAAGCCGAGTGGAACCGCGTTGAAGCGGCATACAATGAGCTCGTCGCAGGACAAGAGTAATTTTTCTTATGCAATAGAACAACGGGGCTCCTTGATCTCAAGGGGTCTTTTGTTTGTTTTCTCGCTCTAAAAAGCAACAAAAAAGGGCCAAGCCGGAGCTTGGTCCTTCGATATCATTACCCATGGGGTAGGATCATTAGAGTAATCCCTTAGAAAATCGCATCTGCTTCCACAATGACTTTGACATTGGTGACACTGCGGTCTTCGGGGCCTTTTACAGGCAATCCAACCTCTACATGGTCGATAATGTAATCAATATTTTCTTGCGTAATAACCTCACCCGGCAGCAGAATCGGAATTCCAGGCGGGTATACGTAGATGAATTCAGAGATAATACGTCCTGCAGATTCTTTAAAAGGAATGACCTCCGTATCCCCGTAGAATGCATCACGCGGCGTGAGCATCAATTGTGGAACGTCAGGAACCTTAACCACAAGTTCATGTGCAGGGTTAACCTGATAATACGTACGGGACAGATCCTGCAGTGCGTTCAGCAAGATGTCCACCGATTCATCCGTATCGCCAGGAGTGATCAGGCACAGAATATTATACATATCACTGAGCTCGACCTCAATATTGTAATGTTCACGCAGCCAGTTCTCGGTCTCATAGCCTGTGATGCCAAGATGACGAACATGAATGGTTACTTTGGTTGGATCATAGTTAAAGGTTGCCTCCGTACCGAGCAGCTCTTTGCCGAAGCAGTACAAACCGTCAATATCGTTGATGGTACGTCTCGCGAACTGGGCCAGATCAATGGCCTTTTGCGCCATTTCGTGACCGTGCAGCGCCAGATTGCGTCTTGACGTATCAAGTGAAGCAAGCAAGATATACGAAGTAGACGTAGAAGTCAGCATACTGAGAATGGTCTGTACACGCTGTGGATTCACGAATCCGTTTTTGGTGTTCAGATTCAGCACGGAACTCTGTGTCATGGAACCGCCAAGTTTGTGTACACTTGTTGCAGCCATATCCGCTCCGGCAGCCATTGCAGACAACGGCAGTTCCTCATGGAAATGAATGAGTACGCCATGTGCTTCATCCACAAGTACAGGCACCTGATAGCTATGTGCGAGTTCAACAATCTCTTTTAGGTCTGTACATACACCGAAGTACGTTGGATTAATGACCAGCAATGCCTTGGCGTCCGGATGACGCTCAAGCGCGCGTCGTACAGCACCTGTAGTCACGCCGTGATCGATACCGAGGTTGGCATCCTGTGCGGGAGATACGAATACAGGCTTCGCTCCTGAGAAAATAATGGCAGACATGACCGATTTATGAACGTTGCGGGGCACAATAATTTTGTCACCCGGTTCGCATACCGACAGAATCATCGTCATGATTGCACTGCTTGTGCCTTGCACACTAAAATAGGTATGATCGGCTCCGAATGCATCGGCTGCCAGAATCTGCGCTTCCTCAATGACACCGGTTGGCTGATGAAGATCATCCAGCGGAGCGATGTTGATCAAATCTATGGAGAGGGCGTTATCGCCGATAAATTCACGAAATTCGGTATCCGTTCCCAATCCTTTTTTATGTCCCGGGATATGAAATTGCACCGGATTGAGTGCCGCGTGGTTTTTTAAAGCGGTAAACAGCGGCGTACGGCGGTGATCCATCAGTGCTGTCACAACCTTTCCTGATAAAATGTCAAACAAAGATGAGTATAGCAAATTAGGAACCGAATGCAAGCGGTAGGCTTGACAAATTTTCAAATTGCTAAGATTTGGGCGTATCCCTGACGGTTACAGTATGGATAGGAGATGGGCCGGTGAACACCGAAAGGGGAATAAGAAATGCAGACAGACATCAAACCAGTCAAAATTTTGCGATCACCATTTTTCATCGCGATGTGGTTAACGCTTTTCTTGGTTGAAGTGATTAAAGGAGCATTGCTGGTGGCTGTCCTGCCAGTGTATATGGATAATATTTTAGGATTGTCCGCAGGGGTGATTGGTGTAGCCTTTGCCCTTCAATACCTGGGTGACAATCTGTTCAGGGCTCCATCAGGCTGGGCGGCAGAACGCATCGGTTTTCGTGCGACGATGGTAACAGCCTTAATCTGTACATTGATTGCAGTAATCATGATTATCTTTTTCAAAAGTGCATTTGGACTGGCTCTGGCCTGTCTGATTCTTGGTGTGGGGACATCACCGCTCTGGCCTTGTGCCATGACGGGGGTGACTGCCCTGTCAGGACCTCAAAACAAAAACGGAACAGCGATGGGGGCGCTGGAAATGGCCGCTCTGGGTGGAACGGGACTTGGACCGATCGGCATGAACTGGCTGCTTGAGCGTACCGACCATGATTATCGTACCGTATTTCTTGTCCTTCTTGGCTGTGCCGTTCTCGTTATTTTGGTCGCCATGATACTACCTGGACGGGTGGTGTTGGAAGAACAACAGCATACAGGAGGGGAAACGACCGAAAAAGCGGTCAAATACCCGCCGAAACCTCATCTGCTTACACCGTTAATCAGGCTCAAAAACAGTGTACAGGGGACCCTGAAGCGGGTGCGCAGCACGCTTAATGTCAATCCGCTGGTATATCCCGCCCTGTTTATGCAGTCCTTTGTTATAGGCCTCCTCAGTCCGGTTATTACGTTGTATACCCGAACAGACCTTCATATTTCACCAAACCTGTATAGTCTGCTGTTAATCGCAGGCGGCGGAATAACAGTGATTGCCCTGCTTCCTGTGGGTAAAATGGTGGATCGATTCGGGACATCGATATTTCTGCATATGGGCTTTTTACTCGCCTCTGCAAGTCTGTTTGCTTTTGCATCCATTACGTCCATTCCGATTGTTTTCGGGATCGTTATGATGGTAGGGGTTAGTTATGCCATGATTTTACCTGCCTGGAATACCTTCGTGGCTACTCTCATACCGAAGGGGGAGCGAGGGGCCATCTGGGGATTCTTCCTCACTCTTCAGGGGTCCGGCATGGTTGTGGGCCCCATCGTTTCGGGGTTGTTATGGGACCACATCAGCCACCCGGCTCCATTTATCGGAAGTGCTGTTGTTATGGCCGGGCTTGCGGTTGTGCATTTTGTGTTATCGCGAAGACCGTATCGCACAGCCCCTGCCAAATAAACATAAAAAGGAGTTCCTATACCGGGTTGAATCCGGTGTTGGAACTCCTTTTGCTTTATGCAAGCCACAACATTCAGAACATGGTTACTGTTTATAAATGTTCGGCTCCAACGCGGGAACTTGAATTACATCAAAATCGTTGGCGTTAAAACCCGAGAAATACGTCTGTATTCCTCCATTTCGCGTCCATTAAATCATGAAAATCGGGGGCTTGCCCCTGTGCATCTGCGGAAACATCGATTCCCCTGTAGGATTCGATGAAAAATAGTCAAATAACCAAGTACCCTTACATAAAATGAAGTATAAAATAGGGTAAGCCGTTACGGAAGAAGCAATGAAAAAAGCACTGGAAGAAGAGGACCGGAAACACATCCGGTACAAATGGAGGGGAGTGCCGTGAATAAGAGTTATGAAGTTGAATATTGCAATCTGGAGCTGCGGTTCAACCGTCGGCATATCCAAAATTTGATCAAAGACCTTATTCGTGAAGGGTATTCACTATATTGGAGCGAGGATGAATCCTATTTTATTCTGTCTGTCCGCACCGGGCGCAAGCTGGTAAAGCTCCGTTTTCAACAGACACGCAGCGGGAACTACAAGATGACTGGTGACTACATCATTAAGGACGCCAAGCTGGCAGAATGGCTCGAGAAGCTGATAGGGGATACACGCGGGCATGCTGTCGTTAAACGTTTCAAGGATCAGCAGATGACGGTGGAAAACATTTTGTTTGGTGAGGTTATACGTCTTGTGGAAGTTTCCGGATTCAAACAGCGTGTCATTTTTCAAAAGGAACCCGCGCCGACGGCGGAGGAGATGGAAGAGATGTTTCTATCGCGAGAAGGGGAGGAACGGCTCATGCTCCTGCGGATGGAAATTGATGATGAACTGGAGCGCATGTACGCTGCCATTCAAATGGATAATACAGAGAAAGCAGACATCTGCCGAGAGACATTAAAGCGTCTATCCGGACACATGCTGATGCTCGAAGGTTGAGCACGAAGACCGTATTTATGAAAATACGATGAACACCTCAGATATTTGGGGTGTTTTCTCGTTGCGAAGCAGAGGTACGGGGTTCACTTCCATGCGTAAAACCGTTAAAATGGGGGTATTGTTGAGATTCAATTTCAATAAAATTAATTGGAGCAAAGGATGAGGACCCAGATGGCAAAACAACAGATCGGTGTCATTGGACTTGCAGTAATGGGCAAAAATTTGGCCCTTAACATTGAAAGCAGAGGCTTCACGGTGTCGGTATTTAACCGTTCCCCGGAGAAAACCAATGATCTTCTGAAAGAAGCTGAAGGCAAAAACCTCACAGGCACGTTCTCCATTGAAGAGTTCGTGGCATCCCTGGAATCCCCGCGCAAAATTTTGATCATGGTACAAGCCGGTAAAGCGACGGATGCAACCATTGAACAATTACTGCCTCACCTGGATGAGGGCGACATCATTATTGACGGAGGGAATGCCTACTTCCCTGATACCCAGCGCCGCAGCAAAGAGCTTGAGGAAAAAGGCATTCGTTTCATCGGTACAGGTGTATCCGGCGGTGAAGAAGGCGCGTTGAAAGGCCCTTCCATTATGCCGGGCGGACAGGAAAGTGCGTACAAGCTGGTTGAACCGATTCTGACAGCCATCTCCGCCAAGGTTGGAGACGATCCTTGTTGTACATATATCGGACCGGATGGTGCCGGACACTACGTTAAAATGGTACACAACGGTATTGAATACGGAGATATGCAGCTGATTGGTGAAGCATACCACCTGCTCAAATCCGTTCTGAATGTTTCCGTTGAGGAATTGCACGAAATCTTCACAGAGTGGAACCAAGGCGAACTGGACAGTTATCTGATCGAGATTACGGCGGATATCTTCTCCAAATACGATCCGGAAACCGGCAAACCAATGGTTGATGTTATTCTGGATGCGGCCGGACAAAAAGGAACAGGCAAATGGACAAGCCAAAGCGCGCTGGATCTAGGCGTACCGTTGTCCATGATTACGGAGTCCGTATTCTCCCGT
The DNA here is from genome assembly GCF_038005125.1 of Paenibacillus sp. FSL K6-2862. Lineage (NCBI taxonomy): Bacteria > Bacillati > Bacillota > Bacilli > Caryophanales > Paenibacillaceae > Paenibacillus > Paenibacillus sp. FSL K6-2862. Next base: position 4,681,012 of record NZ_JBBOSN010000001.1, on the reverse strand, counting down.
TTCCTGTCCGCCATGAAGGACGAGCGTGTAGCTGCGAGCAAAATCCTGAACGGACCGAAAGCCGAAGCGTTCTCCGGTGATAAAAAAGCATTCATCGAGAGTGTACGCAAAGCATTGTTCGCAAGTAAAATCGTATCTTATGCACAAGGCTTTGCCCAAATGCGTGCGGCTTCCGACGAGTATGGCTGGGATCTGAAATACGGTAACATCGCCATGATCTTCCGCGGCGGCTGCATTATCCGTTCACAGTTCCTGCAAAACATCAAAGAAGCATATGACAAAGATGCAGCACTCAAAAACCTGCTTCTGGATCCATATTTCCAAAATATCGTTGAATCCTACCAGGATGCGTGGCGTGAAGTTGTAGCAGCTGCTGTAAAACAAGGTATTCCGGTACCTGGCTTCTCCAGCGCGCTTTCCTACTACGACAGCTACCGTACAGAGCGTTTGCCTGCAAACCTGCTGCAAGCACAGCGTGACTACTTCGGAGCCCACACCTTCAAACGTGTGGATAAAGAGGGAAGCTTCCACCACAACTGGATGGAATAATATATATTTGTTCTTTCGAAGCTTTTACAGCTTTAATATGAGGTTGGGTGCTCTCCATGCAAGTTTGGGACACCCATTCTTGAAGAATGGCCTGGAGTTCCGGTATGCCGGATGCTTCGGGTCATTTTTTTATATAAGTCTGTTTTCCAACAGACCCAATGTGTGGCCTTCCCCCGTTAGCAGGGCTGTGTTATGATAGGACAAAAGCGCTCATGAAATGCTTGAGATAAAGGAGTGTACACCCTTGAGCAAGTCTAACAATATTATTCTCATAGGCATGATGGGAACCGGCAAATCAACGGTAGCTGACCTGCTCGCCCGTGAGCTGGGTTACAAGCTGATCGATGTGGACACCGCGGTGGAGAAAGAGGAAGGCTGTACGATCCCGGAATTGTTCACAAGCAAAGGTGAGTCGTATTTCCGTGATGCCGAGAGCCGCATGTTATGTTCGGTCCTGGAAAAGAAGTCGCAGGTGATCGCAACCGGAGGCGGTGTGGTACTGCGTTCTGACAATTGTGATGTAATGTCGAAGAACGGTTGGATTGTTGCGCTGACTGCTGATCCCGCAGCAATTGTACAGCGCGTAAGCGGCGATGATAAACGTCCTCTTCTGGCTGGCAATGCAGAGGAGCGCATTCATACCATTATGAAGGAACGGAAGGACGCATATAAATTTGCACATTATACAGTGGATACAACCGAGTTATCCGCAGCTGAAGTGTCTCGTCTTATTTTAGCGCATTACCGCGTCTAAGCTTGTGTTCGCTGCATTTTGATGTATATTATGACCTCAAGTAGTGGGAGAGTTACAACTGTGAAGCAGATGATAAGGGGCAATGATTTGGTGGGAATATAACAAAACGGGCCAGATGGCCCGTTTAAAACTGACTGTAGCGGAGCGGAATCCAAAAGCTACAGGGTGAACTGCCTTGTTGCAATTCCTGATAACGCTGTGTTGGGTTCCTGCTCCAGATCATTTAGTCTTCCTGCTGCCATTGCAGCATGCCGCCAACCATGTTGGTGCAGCCTGCATAACCAAGCTGCTGCAAGTACTCGGCGGCACGCTCGCTGCGGTAGCCGCTGCGGCAGATCAGAATGATCTCGCCGGACTTTTCGATTTCAGACAATCTGTCCGGAATTTGTCCCAGCGGGATGTGCTTGGCTCCTTCAATCATGCCTTGCGCGACTTCCTCGTCCTCACGAACGTCTATCATCTGAAGCTTCTCTCCTGCCTGCAGGCGGCGACGCAGCTCGGATGTTTCTATTTCAGCTATTTGAGTCATCATTCAGGTCCTCTTTTCTGTATGGACTTAACGCCTATAATGATACCCAAGCTATGTGGGGGATGTCAATTTGGCAAGAGGACTTCGTTTTATTTGTAACAAATATATATAGCAGATTAATCTGCTCAATGAAGGAGAATTTCATCTATGGACGTAATTGTTAAACCAACCCCTACCCTGAATGGGGAAATTGGAGCCCTCTCTTCCAAAAACTACACTACCCGCTATCTGCTCGCAGCAGCACTGGCAGAAGGTACAAGTACAATTCATTATCCGGCCCACAGCGAAGACAGTGATGCGATGCGTAGATGTATCCGTGATCTTGGAGCCGTACTAGAAGAAGATGACAGCAAAATCGTCATTCAAGGCTTTGGCAGCCATCCTCGTGATGTGCGCGAGTTAAATGTAGGCAACGCAGGTGCAGTGCTTCGCTTCCTGATGGGCGTAACCGCACTCTGTCCTGAAGTTACCTTTGTGAATACCTACCCGGACTCACTCGGTAAACGTCCGCATGACGACCTGATTGATGCTCTTGGCCAGCTCGGTGTAGAAGTGCAGCATGAACAAGGACGACTGCCGATCACAATCAAAGGCGGTGATGCCAAGGGCGGACATATCCGTGTGTCCGGATCAGTGAGTTCCCAATATCTGAGCGCATTGCTTTTTGTTACTCCGCTTCTTGCAGAAGACAGCACCATTGAAGTGTTGAATGACCTTAAGTCCAAAGTGGTAATCGGTCAAACACTTGAAGTGCTTGAACAGGCAGGAATCATTATTCATGCGAGCGACGATTACATGTCTTTCCGAGTACCTGGTGGTCAGGCGTATCAACCGCAGACGTATACCGTTCAAGGAGACTATCCTGGTTCGGCTGCAGTTCTGGCTGCAGCGGCGGTTACTCAATCGGATGTGAAAATTCTGCGCCTGATGGAACAGAGTAAACAGGGAGAGCGTGCGATTGTCGACGTTCTGCGCATGATGGAAGTGCCGCTGACACATGAGAATGATGTGGTACATGTACAAGGTAACGGAAAATTGAAAGCCGTAGAATTTGACGGAGATGCAGCGACCGACGCTGTTTTGGCGATGGTAGCTGCTGCTGTATTTGCGGAAGGGACCTCACGGTTTTATAATGTAGAGAATCTGCGCTACAAGGAATGTGACCGAATTACGGATTACCTGAACGAGCTGCGCAAGGCTGGGGCTAACGTGGAAGAGCGTCAGGCCGAGATTATCGTTCACGGACGTCCGGAGGGCGTCGAAGGCGGCGTAGAGATTAATGCTCACTTCGATCATCGCGTTATCATGGCATTGACCGTGGTTGGCCTTCGTTCCAAGGAGCCGCTTCGTATTCGGGATGCACACCACGTAGCCAAGTCCTATCCACAATATTTCGATCATTTGCAGGCGCTTGGCGCCTCGGTTCAATGGGTAAAAGAGTAAAATAACACGTTAAGCAGAAAAGGATGGTGCTTGAACATGGAATTTAACAACCCAACTCGCGAAGAAATTGGGCAACTTTTACGCAAGGCAGGCAACATCGCAGTCGTCGGCTTATCGGACAAATCGGATCGGACATCCTACATGGTTGCAGAAGCCATGCAGAGCAGAGGATATCGGATCATTCCGGTTAATCCACAAGCACAGGGAGAGATCCTTGGTGAGAAAGTATATGCAACCCTCGCGGATATTCCCGAGCCCGTGGATATTGTGAACGTGTTCCGTCGCAGCGAATATACACCTGAAGTAGCTCGTGAAGCCGCAGCCATCAAAGCAAACGTCTTGTGGCTCCAGCTTGGCATTCACAATGATGAGGCTGTACAGATTGCGGCTGAGAACGGAATGACAGCCGTAACGAATCGCTGTATCAAGGTAGAGGACTCCATCGTTCTGCGCGGTGCCGGACGCGGTTAAGCGAATATGGAATAGACTGGATCCCGTTAACTTCAAGTTAACGGGATTTTTCTGTGTTTAAAGCTGCGGATGCTCCTTCGCTTTGACCTGCTTTCTTGCCTTCAGATCGTAGCTGTGGTAGTCATTTGGTCGCAAGTCATAAGAGTTTACGGCAAATTTCCAGCAGCTTACCGTTTTGCTTTGACAAAACGTTTCGTAAAGCTTACCATCTAGGATAGAAAGGAGAGGTCGCCATGAATTGGCTCGGATCCTTGCAGCAGCTCGGACGAGCGGTAATGCTGCCTACAATGGTCCTGCCCGCAGCCGCAATTTTGCTGAGTGTTGGCAGTTTGCCCTGGGACGCCTGGGGATTGAAAGTTGTTGGTGAAGTGTCTACCGTGGCCGGACACGGTATTTTTTATTTTTTGCCGTATTTGTTTGCTGTCGGTGTAGCATTGGGACTCTCCAACCAGGCCGGACAAGCGGGACTTGCCGCTTTGGCCGGTATCGTTATATATGATCAGGTGACTCGCCATTTCGGGGATGGAACCATACAGCCAGCTTCTTTAGTTGGAATTATTCTCGGCGCTCTCGCCGGGGTGACACATAATCGGTTCAAAAGCATCAAGCTGCCTGAGATATTGCAGTTTTTTGGCGGGTCCAGGTTTGTTTTGCTGATCGTTGGGCTGTGCTCGGCGCTGTTTTCCTGTTTCATGCTGTGGCTCGCCCCCATATTACAGCATGGACTGAATGCGATCGCCGCTTGGGAATACAGTCTCGGCGGTTTTGGTTTGTTCATTTACGGAGTGCTATATAGAGTATTGGTGGCATTTGGACTGCATCACTTGCTTAACAATGTGTTCTGGTTTCAGCTGGGCACGTATGAAACGCCAGACGGTAACATTGTGCAGGGGGATCTGCCACGCTTTTTTGCAGGCGATCCAACCGCGGGTTACTTTATGGCAGGCTTGTTTCCCATCATGATGTTTGCCATACCTGCCATTGCCTTTGCGATTATTCAGGAGGCAAGGGAAGATCTGAAACCGAAGATCAAAAAGACATTTCTCACTTCTGCGCTGGTTTGTTTTTTGACAGGTGTATCCGAGCAGATTGAATTTGCCTTTTTGTTTGCAGCACCTTATCTGTTTATCGTACATGCCGTCATGTCCGGACTTGCGATGTGGATTGGTTATTGGCTAGATATCAGGCACGGCTTCTCTTATTCCGCCGGCATTATCGATTACATACTCAACTTCCATCTATCAGAGAATGCTTGGAAACTCATTCCGATTGGCATACTATATGGGCTGGTTTATTACTTCCTGTTCCGCTGGGCCATTCGTACGTTTAAGATTCCAACGCCAGGACGGGAAGAAGGCTCCATGCTGGAGGATTGGGTAGGGAATATTCCTTACCAGGCACCATTGATCCTGGAAGCATTGGGCGGTAAGGAAAACATCGTTCAGGTAGAGGCATGTATTACACGGCTTCGGCTGACGGTACACAACGACCGTCTCATCGATACGGGAGCCATGAAGAGTATGGGGTCTGCGGGGCTGATCAAGCTCGGTGGTGGTAACGTCCAGGTCGTGTTTGGCACGTATTCCGAGTTGATTCGCGAAGAGATCGCCAAGCTCCTTGAGCGGGATTTGCCGCAAGTCCTGTTCTGTGCACCGGTCCAAGGCAAAATGCTGCCGATCGAAGAGGTGCCTGACCAGATCTTTGCCGCGAAGCTGGTTGGGGATGGGGTGGCTTTTGTTCCGGAAAAGGGAGAGCTGGTATCACCAGTCTACGGAACGATTATGCACCTGTATCCGACGATGCACGCTTTGGGCATATCCACTCGGGAAGGACTTGAGGTCCTGCTTCATATCGGTATCGATACCTCGCAGCTGAAGGGGCATTTTGAAGCCTTCGTTCAGGAAGGAGATACCGTCGAGCCCGGGCAGTTGTTGATCAAGTTTGATCTGGCTGTACTGCGGGCGGAAGCAGCGTCGCTGACTACACCGATGGTGATCACGAATCCGGATCGTGTTAAATCATGGAGTTTTGCTCCATTTAAGCAAGTCAAGAAAGGTCAGGCATCCGTCATGTCCGTGGTGCTCTATGACAGGAACGTTGGAGGGGTAGAATGAAGATACAAGGCATCAATGGAGCTGCAGGCGTAGCCATCGGCAAAGCATTTGTCCTGCCCAGTTGGGAATGGGATCTGCCGGACCAGAAGATGGACTCGGTGGATCTCGCCCAGGAGTTCGAACGGCTGTACGAGGGAATACGGACATCGAAGGATGAGATCGAATTTATCAAGAATGAGTTCAAGGAAGTCGTTGGTCCGGAGGAGTCCAGCATCTTTGATGCACATCTGGCCATTCTGGAAGATCCGGTATTCATGAACGAGATTCGCGGCATTATTGAACGGCAGTACAAAGCGGCAGAAGTGGCGGTAAAAGAAGCTATTGACCACTTTGTTACCATGTTCGATTTGCTGGATGATGAATATATGAAGGAACGGGCGATCGACATCAAGGATGTCGGCAACCGCTTGTTGAAGCATCTGCTGGGAGCCCCGGAGATTACGCTCCCTTCGGATACTCAGCCTTATATACTTGTAGCCAAGGAACTGTCTCCATCGCAGCTGGCCCATCTGAATCCCAGTCACGTACTGGGCATTGTGACCCTGATCGGTGGCAAGACATCGCATTCGGCAATTATGGCCCGTGCGCTTGGCATCCCCCTCGTTTCCGGTTTGGAGGCGAGTGTTGGCATGCCAGTGGACACTGGGGATATGTTAGTGGTGGATGGTGATAACGGCTTGGTATTTACGGAACCGGATCGCAAGACAATTGAACGGTACACCATGATTCGCAGTAAACAGCTGAAGAAAAAGGAACAGCTCCAGGTACTCGCTACAGTGGATGCGATCACGAAGGACGGTGCAGTGCTGCATCTGGCATCGAACATCAGCTCCGTGAAGGAGCTGGATCTGGCTCTCAAGCACGGGGCAAAAGGTGTAGGCCTGTTCCGCACGGAATTTCTGTACATGGACCGTGCTACCTTCCCAGGCGAGCAGGAACAGTATGAAGTGTATCGTTTGGTAGCGGAGAAGACGGCAGGTCAATCCGTGGTCATTCGTACACTGGATATTGGTGGAGACAAACAGCTCGATTATTTCGAACTGCCTGAAGAGGATAATCCATTTTTGGGTTATCGGGCCATCCGGATCAGCCTGGATCGCAAGGATCTGTTTAAGACACAGCTCACAGCAATTCTGCGGGCCAGTGCGGCAGGGAACGTCAAAATTATGTATCCCATGATCTCCTCTGTGGAAGAACTTAGACAGGCCAATGAGGTTCTGCGTGAAGCGATGGCCGATCTGGATGAGCGTCAAATTGCTTATGATCCTCATATTAAAGTCGGAATCATGATCGAAGTGCCTGCGGCAGTTATGATTGCTGACCTGCTGGCCGAGGAAGCGGATTTCTTCAGCATCGGGACAAACGATCTGGTACAGTACGTGCTGGCTGTAGACCGTATGAATGAACAGATTGCTCACATGTACCATCCATATCATCCGGCAGTTCTGCGAATGCTGCGTGCAACGGTCGATGCTGCTCGCACCGCTGGAATTGAGGTTAGTGTGTGCGGGGAGATGGCAGGTGACGAACGTTCCATTCCGCTTTGGCTGGAGCTGGGCATTCGTAATCTTAGCATGTCACCGCAATCTTTGCTGCGGGTGAAGCACAGGGTGTTGAACACAACAGCCGTGGACGCCAAAGAAGCGGCGCGTGACTGCTTTGCCCTGAGAACCAGTGCAGACATTGAGCAGCGTTTGCAGAAATATAATGATTCAACAGGAAATCCTGATGAACAAAGCGGGTCCAATGCTTCTTGAATCCATTGTGCATGTAAAATACCTTTAAATTAATATATTCATTTTTATACCATTTGAGTTAATATGATACAAAAAGAGCCCTCGCCATGAGCGAAGGGCTTTTTTGTATTCCTGATTTACTTTTTAGCAAGTGCATCACAGAATGCTTTGCCATAGGGAGGAAGATCAGGCGGACGACGAGCCGAAATGATATGTCCATCGACAACAACGGCTTCATCCTTCCAGATTGCTCCGGCATTTTCCATGTCGTCCCGAATGCCTGGTGTGGAAGTTACGGTAACCCCATCCAGAATTTTGGCAGAGATCAGCACCCAGCCAGCGTGACAGATCTGCCCAATCGGCTTGCGATCTGCATGCATGTCTTTCACCAGTTCAAGGACTTTCGGATAACGGCGGAGCTTGTCAGGCGCCCAGCCGCCCGGCACGAGAATGCCATCATATTGTGAACTGTCCAGTTCATCGAAGCTGTATTCCGCTTCAGCGGGAACACCGTATTTTCCGATGTAGACTTTACCTTTTTTCTCTCCGGCCAAATGTACCTCGGCACCTTCTTCACGCACACGATGTACGGGGTACCACAACTCCAGATCCTCAAATTCTTCATCGACCAGTGCGATGACTTTTTTTCCTGTTAGTCTCACAACCATCTCTCCTTTTGCCGTGGTTAGGATGTCGCAACTTATATTGTAACAGATTCTGTATGACACTTCATGATTGTGCATTTTCCCTGTTTAGATAACGGTTACATCTATATGAAAGCTTATTTTCGACAACCTGCATTTGGGGGCAGTGGTAATTTGTACAACCTACGGTTTGCGGCAGGATTTAAGCGGAAAAAGGTCGAATGGTAACGTATACGAGTATAGAACGAATGAGGTGATGAATGTGCGCAAAACGTGCAAATGCGGACATGTAATGGAATTGGAATTGAGAACGGTAGTTTATGCGAAGAAAGTGGAGATTCGGAATGTGCCTGTTTTTGCATGCACGGATTGTGTTTCATACGAAGTATTACAGCCGGTCAAGCCGGATTTGAAAGAATGTATCAGCAAGCTGGGTGAACAACCCGTGAAACAGGATGTATCCTTTGGCAAGCAAAATGAACTTGCCGATCTATTTCACGAACAACTGCTGGCCTGGCCAGATGCAAGTGATCGCGAGATGGAACATCACATGCAGCAAGCCGTGAACGAACGCATTAACCTGCTGCTTGATATTATGGGATATGCTCAGAAGTCGGGCGATGAAGAATGGATGGAAACTACGGAGCGCAGGTTGAGCCAATTGTCCGGTTTTGTATGGCAGGCACATTTCTCGAATGCTGTCTAATTTTGACGTGCTAAATGCTTGTTTTCATGAAAATTGGCTTTTTCATGCGCTTTTTGTTAAGATATCCTAGAGTGAAAACGCTCAACATAGCGGTATTCCTGAAAAAGGGGGATGTATATCAAATGGCTGACATGACTAAAATGACAAGTATTGAACAGCTAAACTCCGCAGTGGAGGCTTCTGAAGACCAACCCTTGCTTCTGTTTAAGCACAGCACACGCTGCCCGATCAGCGCGAATGCTTATCAGGAGATGAACAATTATTTGCAAAATAATCCTAATGAAAATGTAAACTATGGCATCATTTACGTCGTGGAAGATCGGCCTGTGTCTAATGAAGCAGCCGACAAGCTGGGAGTTAAGCACGAATCTCCGCAGGCGATTCTGGTCAAAAAAGGAATCCCTGTATGGCATACTTCCCATTCGGATATTACTTCGTCCACACTCACGAATGCTCTAAGTGAGTCCTAAAGCCTATTTTAATTGATTAATGCAAAAATTTGTCGTAATATAAATCTTAATGAAAATGGTATGAAAATTTACTGGTAATGGAGAGAAGTACTGTGACGGTAACCATTTATGATGTGGCACGTGAAGCTGGTGTGTCCATGGCAACGGTATCGCGGGTGGTAAATAACAACCCGAATGTTAAGCCACAAACGCGCAAAAAAGTATATGAAGCCATCGAGCGGTTGGGATATCGTCCGAATGCGGTAGCCAGAGGTTTGGCCAGCAAGAAGACAACCACGGTCGGGGTCGTTATTCCGGACATTTCAAACTCGACTTTCGCAGAGATTGCCCGCGGGATCGAGGATATTGCGAATATGTATCACTACAACATTATTTTGTGTAATGCGGACAAGAAAAAGGAAAAAGAAATCCGTGTCATCAACACTCTGCTGGAGAAACAGGTAGATGGCCTGCTCTTCATGGGTGGAACAGTAACGGATGAACATATTCAGGCGTTTCAGTCTGCGGCAGTACCAATCGTGCTCTGTGCAACGAGTGACGAGAAGGGAACATATCCTTCCGTGGATATCGACCACGAAGCTGCAGCTTTTGATGCGGTGAACACATTGATTCGTCATGGGCATAAGGAAATTGCGATGATCAGTGGTACGCTGCAAGATCCTGCGAACGGGTATGCCCGTTTCCAAGGGTACAAAAAAGCACTTGAAGCGGCGGGAATGGAATATCAGGAGGATCTGGTACGGATCGGTAACTATCGTTACGAGTCCGGTGTGGAAGCAATGAAATATTTCCTCGGACTGAAGAAGAGACCATCCGCTATCTTTGCTGCAACAGACGAAATGGCCATTGGTGCTATTCACTCCATTCAGGATGAAGGTTTGAAGGTACCAGATGACTTCTCTATCATTAGTGTGGATAACATTCGTATGGCTTCCATGGTTCGTCCTCAATTGACAACGGTGGCACAGCCGATGTATGACCTTGGCGCAGTAGCCATGCGTTTGCTCACCAAGTTGATGAAGAAGGAAAATGTGGAGAACCCACGGGTTATTTTGCCGCATGAAACGATTCTTCGTCTGTCAGTAAGCCACGCTGGCTAAGCAAAAGCAATTCGAAAAGGGAGAAGGAATTCTCTCTACATAATGGATATACGGAAGCTCCGGAGACGGAGCTTTTGTGCTTCATGAGGATGAATCAGTGCAAACCGGACAGGTCCGGAAGCAAAAGGGGGTAGCGAGATTGAAGGAAACGATTGGGATCATTGGAGCTATGGATGAAGAAGTAGAACTTCTGCTGGCTGGCATGAAACAGCTGGAGACGGTGAAGCAAACCGGCATTACGTATGTGGCGGGTGAATGGCTGGGCAAACAGATCGTGGTGTGTAAATCGGGTGTCGGCAAAGTGAACGCGGCGGTGACCACGCAAATTTTGATCGATCGTTTCCAAGTAGACCGGATTATATTTACGGGTGTTGCGGGCGCAGTGAACCCGGAACTGAACATTGGAGATATCGTAATCTCCTCCGTATGCATTCAGCATGACATGGACGTAACTCCTCTCGGTTTCGAACGGGGAGTGATCCCGTATCAGGAAACCTCCGCATTCCCCGCGGAACCTGCTTTGATTGCATTAGCAGAGGAAGCGTGTAAGGCACAGGGAGCCAAGTATCTGATTGGTAAGGTATTGTCCGGAGATCAGTTTATTGCGAGCAAGGAGACCGTGAACATGCTGTATACCGAAATGGATGGAGCATGTGCGGAGATGGAGGGAGCTGCCGTCGCTCAGGTTAGCTTCATGAATCGCGTTCCTTTTGTTGTGCTGCGCGGCATGTCTGATAAAGCGGACGGGTCGGCTCATGTGAACTTTGCTGAATTTACCGTGCAATCTTCACAACGTTCCCACCGCATTGTTGAACATATGCTTGAAAATATGTAATTTGGAATCTCTTTCAGAAGCTGCCATACAAGTATGAGTCTATAAACTAAACCGCCTTTCGTGGGCAGTTCCATTTTGTCATCTGGAGCTGCCTAGAGAGGCGGTTTTTTTACATGTATATCTCAATAAATGTATTAATACATGAAGCGATGACGAAACCGTACACGGTCGAATTGTTCCTCGGAGGACATGGGTACTTCACTGCCGATGCGCACCATGAGACAGTTGGCCGGATGAGAGCAAATCTCGGGATCGTCCGTGGCGTACCACGTCATGTCCACAGTCTGCATCAGTCGCTCCATCATTTTGCGATAATCCCAGACGGAAAGGCCGCTGCCCTTCAGATCCCAATGCCAGTAATATTCCGTGGTGAAAACAATGTATCTTTCCATCTGTCCATTTTCAAATGCGGTGAGCAGCATCTCGCGTCCGACCCCGAGTGAACGGTATTCGTCAGCCACTTCGATAGCTCCGAGCTCAATGAGATCCATCATGTTACCTTCAGACCAGCGTTCACAATCATCCGCATAGTGAAATGTAACATATCCGATAATCGTCTCATTTTCACGTGCAATGATGATTCTTCCTTCAGGCAATGCTGCAATCTCGGCCAGCGCTTCCTGCTGCTCAGAAGGACGACGAAAGGCATCCAGATCGGGATGGAACGCAAGTTTGGTGATTGCCTCGGGAGGCACAGGGCCTTCTACCGTGACTCGGTGGCCGGACTTGAAGATGGAACGCATATGATACGCCTTGATATGCTCCATGGTTCATGCTCCTCTCTCCCCCTACTTATAGCAAAAAATCAAAAAATTGAAAACCCATAGACGATGATTGTGTAGATTTGCTATAATTGCGTAGACAAAAAACGTTCACAATTCAAGCAGATTTGAGTTCATTGGTTTGGCCAGACAGGTACATGATGAGAATTTCTCTCTATTAATGTAAGCGCTAACTGGAAGTTCAGTCAACACAAAGGCAATGAGAAGTAACCCATTATGGGAAATCGAAATGTCGAGTTGAAGGAGGCTGGCAAGCATGAGTCAAGCACATGGTGAGATGCTGCAAACGGTTGTGTCTGAATCTAACCTGGGCGATTACACAGAGGCCCGAAGCCGGTTTGATTGGGAATCGGTGGAGAGGCACTTTACGTGGCACGCCAGCGGAAAAGTCAACATGGCGCATGAAGCGATTGATCGTCATGTACTGGAAGGAAGAGGCGGGAGAACGGCGCTGTTATACAGTGATGCTTCGCGTGAAGAAGCGTATACTTTTGCTGATTTGAGCGAGCAATCGAACCGTTTTGGGAATGTTCTGCGCAAATATGGCATTGTCCGGGGAGACCGGGTGTTTATTTTTATGCCGAGAAGTCCTGAGTTGTATTTCAGCCTGCTGGGTGTGTTAAAAGCAGGAGCCATAGCCGGACCCCTGTTTGAGGCGTTTATGGAGACGGCAGTTAAAGACCGGCTGGAAGACAGTGGGGCCGTAGCCCTCGTCACGACGCCAGAACTATTGGGACGCATTAAACGTGCGGAACTGCCGGAACTGAAGCATATTTTTGTTGTGGGTGGAGGTACCCAGACCGAAGAGGGTCTAATCGACTTTGATGCAGAGATGTCTGCAGCCTCGGATGATATGGAAGTGGAATGGCTGAATCGTGAGGACGGTTTACTTATTCACTATACATCGGGCTCAACAGGCAAGCCTAAGGGTGTCTATCACGTCCAAAATGCCATGATTCAGCATTACTATACAGGCAAGGTCGTTCTTGATTTACGTGAGAATGACGTGTACTGGTGTACGGCTGACCCAGGATGGGTAACAGGTACATCATACGGGATCTTTGCTCCATGGCTGAATGGAGTGACCAATGTCATTCGTGGGGGCCGGTTCAGCCCGCAGGATTGGTACAGCACCATTGAGAAAAATAAAGTCAGCGTCTGGTACAGTGCCCCGACCGCGTTCCGTATGCTAATGGGTGCAGGGGACGAGACTATTGCACAACATGATCTCAGCAGCTTGCGCCATGTAATGTCGGTTGGAGAACCGCTCAATCCGGAAGTGGTGCGTTGGGGATGGAAAGCCTATGGTCAGCGGATCCATGATACCTGGTGGATGACAGAGACCGGAGCACAGCTGATTTGTAACTATCCAGAGATGCCGATTAAGCCTGGTTCAATGGGGCGGCCACTACCAGGTATTGAAGCAGCTATTATCGATGACCGGGGACAGGAACTCCCTCCATACAGCATGGGGAACCTCGCCATACGTACACCTTGGCCATCCATGATGGCGAAAATTTGGAACAACCCGGCCAAATATGATGAATATTTCAGGCTGTCTGGCTGGTATGTATCCGGGGATTCAGCGTATATGGACGAAGAAGGGTATTTCTGGTTCCAGGGCCGGATCGATGATGTAATCAATTCTTCCGGAGAACGTATTGGTCCGTTTGAAGTGGAGAGCAAGCTCGTAGAGCATCCTGCCGTAGCAGAGGCCGGAGTTATCGGTAAGCCGGATGTCACGCGCGGGGAGATTATCAAGGCTTTTGTGGCGCTGCGTGAGGGCTATGAGGCGACTCCTGAGTTGAAGGAAGAGATCTATCGATTTGTAAAAGAGGGCTTGTCTGCTCATGCAGCTCCGCGAGAGATCGAGTTTAAGGATAAACTGCCCAAGACTCGTTCCGGTAAAATCATGCGACGTGTGCTGAAGGCTTGGGAGCTCGATTTGCCGACAGGTGACCTGTCCACTATTGAAGATTAATAACCGATGAAGATTAATTACTGAAAACGTGGTGCTTGCATTTTAAAGAACAAGCCTGATTTGCGTAAGATGCAGATCAGGCTTTTTATTATATGAAGAAAAGCCCCCATCCTCTAATAATGAGGGTGGGGGCTTAAAAAAACGTGCGTTATGGCATCCTTACGGTTGATATGGGACCGCAACAGAGGGCTCGGATTCTCCTACACTGTTGATGGCAGATACTTTGAACCATCCGCTAGCAGAGGCAGGTACACCGTAATCCATTGAGGTACCGGAAGTTGTGCCAATCTTGGTGTAAGGGGCAGAGCCCGTTTCACTGTAATAGACAGCATAGCTCTGTACACCATCGCTCTCCGGATTGGAGGCCCATTGAATGCGCAATCCTTGGGTGAGAGCTGCTACGCTAACCTGTCCAGGGGTACCTGGAACGGTAGTTGCAGCGTCAGTGTTTTCATTTTCTTCCGGCTCAACGATGGTTCCAGGAACATTGATCGGTTCTTTTACTTCCTCATCCGGGAGTGGATCTGACACTCCTGCACTGCTAACCGTAGCACTAGGAGCAGACTCTTTGCCGGCTACATCGACAGCAGTGACATAGAAAGTGAAATTCCCGCCCTGTGCGTATGCTGTAAATGATCTGGATTCACCTGTCAGGACAACTTGGCCCTGGTTCTGGAAGCCGGCACCATTTACGGAGCGATACAACCGATATCCGACAACGTCATTTTCAGGCGTTGCGTTAAAAGTAATTACAGCTTTGCCATTAGCAACAGATATTCTCACATTCCCTGGTGCATCTGGTGCCTTCCCATTGTCCGATCTCGGGTCGACTTGTGTTGGCATGTCTGCATCCGCATCTTCTGGCAGGTAATAGGCAAGGGATTCGTGACGGCTCATCCGTGAGAATGCATTTTGCAATTCCTTGATCAGATCGGAGATCGGTTTCTTCCGTTTAATAACCGTCTTCTCCTTCAGCATGTCGCCAGGTGTTTCATCACGAGGGATGTAGTTTACACCATTGTAGGTAATGTATTTTGCTTTGGCGACACCATCATCACTATCTTTGGGAATAAATTTGCTGTTGAAAATATCGGTTACAAATTTGTCAGTCAGTGATGTTGGCAATTTGCCGCTATAAGCAGATACCGTACGTGTTTCAATGCCCGATGGTTTCTTGAATGAATCCGTCACAAACAGTTCCTTGTCGGTAGCAACGACTTCATTCATAATCTGAGACCAGAGCTGCTGGGCACGTTTACGCTGAGATTTGGTTTCAAGGGTGTTCACAGGCTGTTTGTATCCAACCCACACACCAAGCGTGACATCAGGTGTATAGCCTTCAAACCAGACATCCGCATAGTTTTGCGTTGAACCGGTTTTTCCTACGACAGGTGCACTTTTCGTATACTTATACGTTTCGCGTACCTTATCCGCAGTACCTTCGGTAATTACGGTTCTTAACATATCGGTCATGAGGTACGCCGTCTGTTCGGAAAATGCTTGAACAGGTTCGGATTCATGCTTATAAACGATATTTCCTTTGGAGTCTACAATTTTGCTAATCATGTAGGAGTCGTTATATACCCCATTGTTCGCAATTGCTCCGTAAGCATTCGTGAGTTCTTCTACGGTTACACCGTATTGGAGTCCCCCGAGAACACCCGTCTGAGCCTGATAGTCTTGCTGCTGAATGGTCGTTATGCCAAGCTTCTTGGAGAATGCCCAGGCTTTTTCGATCCCGACGTCTTCATTGAAAAGTTTCAGCGCAGGAACGTTCAGGGAATAGTTCAGCGCTCTACGAGCGGTTACAAGTCCCTGATAACGATTGTTCGCATTCTTCGGAATATGGAAGCCGTTTGAGCCTCCATCCTTAAGAATGATCGGTGAATCATCAATGATGGACGCTGGTTGAACCAGTCCTTCTTCCAGAGCAGGCAGGTAGGCGGCAATAGGCTTCATCGTTGAACCTGGCTGACGCACCATCTGGGTTGCGTAGTTCATCTGTTCATCCTGGAAGCTCCGGCCTTCAATCATGCCCAGAATAGCCCCGGTTTTGTGATCAATCATGATGGCTGCAGTCTGTTCTTTTCCTTTTTTGGGATCGTCCGCAGCAAAATTGCTGTCATTCTCGGCGATGGTACGCATGGTTTTGTAAACACTTTTGTTAATCGTTGTGTATATGCGATACCCACCTGTACGCAATTGCTGCTGAGCTTCTTCGAGCAGAGCACTGCTTTCCTTTTGGGTCCCATCCTCGGTAGAATCTGAACCCTCGGAAGTTCCTTCAGCTGCTGTGTCAGCATTCATTTGTTTCATCAAAATTTGTGCTGCCTGGCGTTCGGTTTCCATCATAAGATATGGATAAGTGTTGTAAGCCTTGACGGTCTTCGGTGCCAGTGAACTCTTAATATCAAATGCAAGAGCTTCGTCATACTCGGTTTGATTGATTTTGCCAAGTTCAAGCATACGGCGTAATACCAGATGCTGGCGGTTGATTGCACGCTCAAAATTATCCTCTACAAAGTCGCCTTTTCCGTTAAAGGCTGAGTAAGAAGATGGGAGCTGAGGCAATCCGGCAAGATAGGCTGCCTGAGCCGTGTTTATTTTCTCCAGATCATTAATGTTGAACAATCCTTTGGCAGCTGCCTTGATCCCATACACATTATATCCACTGGAGCCGTTACCAAAAGGAACTTTATTCAGATATGCAGTCATGATCTCGTTCTTGGTCAGGAATCGTTCAAGTCGCAAGGACAGCAGTATCTCCTTGACTTTGCGGTCTTCGGTACGATCGAGATTCAAGAACACACGCCGTGCCAATTGCTGAGTCAGCGTACTTCCGCCCGTTTGCACAGACTCTTTCAGCACCTTCTGCTTCACGGCTCGGAGCGTTCCGCTCATATCTACACCTTTATGTTCGTAAAAATGATTGTCTTCAATCGATATGACAGCATCAATAACTTTCTGTGGTATCTGGTCAAAGGTGACCGGACGCCTGTCTTCTTCCGTACGTAATTGACCGATCGGGCTACCGTCGGCAAAGTAAGCAAAGCCTGTGATGGAGTTTTCGCTGACTTTTTGTTCAATCAGGGCCCTGGAGCGGACGGGCTCGTCTTTTACAATGGAACTGACGTATCCCATCAGAGCACCGCCTACAAATAGTGCCCCCATAAAACCCAGGACAACCATCCATTTGACGACACTGCCCAGTCTGCGGGCGAAGCTGCGCTTGCGGGCAGGCTGTTCATCGGGCTTTTTCTTATTAACATCAACCATTCAGTGTCTTCCTCCTTTTAACAGCACTTATTATAGCATAAAAAGGCGGGTTTGCATGCCTGAGAAATACAAGCAATGGTCGAAAATTGCCATTATTTTGGTCTATGTTATTTATTATGTCTGGTTAAGTACCATATCATGAGTATACAAGAAGGTGTTCGGTATAAAGTGGAGGTGCTTTCCGGCAGTCTGATTTATTATATTGGTCTAATTGTAAAGTTTACTTTACAATTTTAGAAATAGGATGTATGCTTTGTGTAAAGCAAGCTTTACAAATTAGAGTGAGGTAATGATACTGGTGAAAAATAAAATTGAGATCTACCGTCGTGAGCTTAACATGACGCAACAGGATTTGGCTGAGAAAGTTAAAGTATCACGTCAGACCATTATTTCGTTGGAGAAAGGGCGATACAATCCGTCGATCTTGCTGGCTCATCATATTGCCCGGGTATTTCAAAAAAATATTGAACAAGTTTTTATTTTTGAGGAAGAGGGGAATGGACAGTGAGGAAATGGACTCTAGTTTCTATTGCTATGTGTATCATCGGCTTGCTTGTTTTTTCAATTGCTCTTTATCAGAAGTATGCGTTGAATAATCCTGATTTGTCGTTCGCTATGCCGTTGGGATTTGGTTTACTGGGGTGTTCCATTCTAAACTTCATCATGTTGACAACGGACAAAAAAGGGGCTAGTCAGGCTAGGCACTCCGAAAGTGACGAAAGAGTAATTTCACATTGTAAATCTTCATTTTCACTCGGATTTATAGTCATGATATTAGTGATAATCACAATTCTGGTAATATATCAGTTCGGAATCAGAATAGAGGTGTTTGAATCAGCAATCATTATTATGATGAGTGGTATTTTTTCATCTCTGACCTACTTTGTCTATAAGCTCTTAAAGTATTAAGATCATCACATATCTGGTGAATTAGTTAACTCTGAGTTTGTCTGTGTTTAAATTGGTATCTTATTGGTATTACTAAATGTTTTAGGCAGAAAAACATTAAAAAACAGCTGCCGAGAAAATCTCGACAGCTGTTTGGGTTGAAGCTTTAAAGTCAATCAACGATTAACGGTTGTAGAACTCGACGATTTGTTTTTCGTCGATATCTTGGGACAACTCGGAACGCTCAGGCAGACGGATGTATTTACCTTCTACAGCAGCGTCGTTGAATTCAAGGTATGCTGGAAGATGCGAACGGTTTTCCAAAGCTTCCTTAACGGAAGAAAGACCGCGGCTTCTTTCACGCAGGCCGATTACATCGCCAGTGCTTACTTGGTAAGAAGCGATATCGACTTTTTTACCGTTTACTGTTACGTGACCGTGGGATACCAACTGACGTGCTCCTGCACGGGAGTTAGCAAAACCAAGACGGTAAACGAGGTTGTCAAGGCGGCACTCAAGCAAGAACATGAAGTTTTCACCCGCGATACCTTGCATTTTTTGCGCTCTAGCAAACAGAGTGCGGAATTGTTTTTCGCCCAAACCGTACATGTGGCGAAGTTTTTGTTTTTCTTGCAACTGCATACCGTAGTTGCTCATTTTTCTGCGTTGGTTAGCTCCGTGCTGACCTGGAGGGAAAGGACGTTTCAATTCTTTGCCTGTTCCGCTCAGGGAAATGCCGAGGCGACGGCTCAATTTAAATTTAGGACCAGTGTAACGTGCCATGTTTATAGTAGCTCCTTTTTAGTTAAAGTTCATATAGGGCTCTGTTTGCGCTCCAATTTGTTGATGCGGGCAAGGCCACACATACGTCAATCAGGAAAGTTCAGCCGCTGTCCTGAAAGCAACAAAAAGAATGAGGGTGACACAACCGGTAATGCCCAAATTTAAAGACCCATTAGTAGTCTTCATCAACAATTTATATTACAGTTTAAAAGAGACAAAGTCAAGAGTAGGAGAAAGGCAAAAAAACGTCTAAATTTGTCGATAGGTCATTAGGCCCAAAAAAATGGGACAATTTTCTGAAATATGGATGCAAAAAAGCTATAAAGAGAGTAAAATAGAATGTATCTTAACTTTAAATGATCATGTACATTAAGGTTATCGTAAGGTTTTTGCAGGTTTGCGATAACGTCTGCAGATTAATGCATCCCTTTAGAGGTTGCAAAAACGGTGCAAAGGAGCGCCTGACATGTTAGAACATCTAGGAAGTTTACCAGCCAGCATGCATTCGCCAAGTTCGGGCGATTCCGCATCTTCTGCAGCTCAGCGTAATGAGCATGCGTTCTGGATGCAGCAAATGGATATCACACCTTTTGATTTCTCATATTTGAAAAACTTGCTGCAGCAAGCCTATACGGATTGGCTGACTCAGCATGATTCGAACTGGAGCGCATCATCTGCAATTTACAGCGTGTGGAATACAGAAGGTATTTGTGTAGCGACGACCGCCGATGAGTCTATGGACAGGCCTGTATCAGTTCAGACGGTAATGAATTGTCTTGAAACCGGAAGGGCACAATCATTGCGTGGTTCAGATGAACACGGGGATTTCCTATACATTGCCGAGCCTCTGTTTTCCAGAATCAACAAGGATATGTTCGCTGTGTTTACAGCTTTCATTTACGAGCCTCATCGTTATGAAACGTCTGAAGAGATTGTTCGATCAGAGGCAGCGCATTATCGTACTTGCTTTTACCGAAGATTTGAATACATATTTATGGCAGATCTGCTAAAAGCTCATGAGCAAACGGCGCGTGAAGAGCATCGGAGGTCCATTCTTTTTCAGATCGTGCAGCGGATGCATGACAAAATGGACGTGGATGCCATATTGGACGAGGTATTTGACAGTATCGATTATTTGTATCCGACCACACACATGAATCTGTACATGTCCCAAGATCGCAACAGCTCCAATCCGAGAATCAGACCTTTGCTTGTCCATGAACATGGGGAAGATATTTGTCTCCGTTCATTTAAAGATGGACAAACGATAGTCATTCGCTCCGATCAGGGGGAGAATCATATTGTGGAGGTTGGACTTCCGCTCAAGGGAAAGCAGGGTATCTATGGTGTGTTTCACATCGAGATGAATGACGAGCTCATGGAAGAGCCCGACTTGCAGCTTATCACCATGATGGCGGATATGGCAGGAACTGCTTTTGAGAATGCCAAATTACATGAGCAATCGAACATGTTGATTCAGGAACTTCGTCTAATCAATGATTTGACACAACGTCTAAATAGAAGTCTGCAGTTGAAAGAGATTTATAAAATGGCCGAGTTGGAGTTAAAGGACATTTTTCAAGCTGAATCCTGTTGTATTCTTCAATTGAATGACACCACGAATCGTTTCGAAGTGATGTCATCCAGTATTGGAGAAATGCGTCAAAAATCCTTTTCACTGGATTACGGTATCGCGGGTTTGCTGTACCAGACAGAAGAACCCCTTATTTTATCTAATTACGCACAGGATAACAAAGTGTCCTCCGTATTTATGGAGATTACTAATTCCATGTCACTGATGGCTTCACCGATTCGAGTGAACGGTCAAGTGAAGGGGACTATTTTGCTGGGACATCCCAAACAGCAATATTTCTCATACGATAATTATCGTCTTCTGCAGATGCTGTCCATACACGTAGGCCTGGCTCTATCCAATGCGACGCTGCATGCGGAGGTTCGCCGTTTGGCCAACCTTGATATGTTAACTGGATTGTACGTCAGACATTATCTCGATAGTGTCATTCACGAAAAGCAGGCCAATGAATTCTGTGGTTCATTAATAGTGGTTGATATCGATCAGTTCAAACAGGTGAACGACACATTTGGCCATCAAACCGGGGACCAGGTGTTGAAACAGGTTAGTGATATCGTTAAATCTTCCGTTCGTTCCGATGATATCTGTGCCCGGTGGGGTGGCGAGGAGCTGGCCATTTACGTGCCGCAGCTGGGGATCCACCAGGCACTCGAGTATGCAGAGGTCATACGCAGCCGAGTGGCGGAGGAGACCAGGCCACCCGTGACCGTATCTAGTGGTATAGCCGAGTGGAACTGGATGGATGACAAGGTCAGTGTGGAATCATTATTCTACCGGGCAGATATGGCGCTCTACGAGGCGAAACATAACGGTCGCAACCGGATTGTGCTGGAAGAACAGGAAGTGACGCGCTAAGAGAGAACAATTCCATGGATTGGAGTTGTTCTCTCTTTTTTCTTTTACAGCAAAGTTTGCGTTGATGTGAAGTATAAGGGTATACAGGAGGGGCAGGCTATGGAGAACCTTGGACGGAAGGATGGATTTTATATGATTACAAGGCAGGGTATGCGTACATTAATGCTGCTTTTGAGTGTTATTATCCTTTCTGCACCGGGCTGTGGGCTGATACATCGTGAACGCACTCCAGAAGAGGTGTTCTCCATGGCCTTATCCGGAATTGCAGGTAAGGAGAAGCTGGACTTTGTAGGGGAAGCAGGGTTAAGACGAGAGAGCAGCGGACTTTTTGAAAATCAGTTCAAATTTGAAGGAAAGCTGGAAAATCATGATCAGCTAACGCTGCAGACGCGACTCCCTGGAGCTGTCACTGCAGCAGGTTCAAGTAAGGTAAACGGAATGGATGCCGCTTCTGCAAATCTGACTACCCAACCAAGCGGATTCAGCGCCTCTTTTCAGCGAAAAAAGGGACAATGGGAGGCATTGACCGCAGAGCAAGAACCACTCCGTGGATCACTGTCCCGGTACAACCCCATCGCCCAATTGGAGAATATTGACCGGATGAACAAAACGATAAAATCCGAATACGGTTCTGGTCGAAGAACAAGGATTCTGCGGATTGAACTGGCACCTGAAGAAGCCAAGGTTTGGGCAACAACCCAGTTGAACGACGAGATGAACGCGATTAAGGCAGAATATATGCACAGGGCGAGTAATATCAAAGGGAAGAACAAGGCGAAGCTTGAGAAGGAATTGAGCCAGGTTTGGCAGCAGGGGGAAGCCAGTATGGAGCAGATGATGAAACAAGCTAAAGTACAAACGGTATATCATCTGACTGTGGATCGGAAGACCAGTTTGCCGCTGCGGCTCTCTTCGGAAAGTCAGGTGACGTACCAGGATGCAAGCAACAAAAGCAATAAAGAAGCTCTGGTCATGGATGTTAATTTTAAAACATATGATTAGACGTGGGTTCTGCCTGCTGACGGGATTGCAGTAGCGTGCTACAATAGTATCGTAATTTACCGTTGTTCAATTTTTTGAATGGCAGATGACAGGAGGATTTACGAGATGAAGGACCCACGAATTCAGAAACTTGCAGCTAACCTGGTTGGCTACTCTGTAGATGTACAGCCTGGCGAGAATGTGCTGGTTGAGATGATTGGATCGGAACGTGATCTGATCAACGCTATTATTGAAGAAGTAGGTAAAAAAGGCGGCAATGTTTTTGTACAGCTGACCGACAAGACGGTTCAACGTGCGATGTTGAAAAATGCTACAGAAGAGATGATGAAAACCTGGGCAGAGATTGACCTGAACCGCATGAAACAAATGGATTGCTACATTGGTATCCGTGCAGGCGAAAATGTGAACGACCTGTCCGACGTGCCGGAAGAAAAAATGAAAATGTATAACTCCCTGTATTCCCATCCGGTACATAGCGAGCAGCGGGTTAAACATACGAAATGGGTTGTACTTCGTTACCCGAATGCCAGCATGGCGCAGCTTGCGAATACCAGCACAGAAGCATTCGAAGATTTCTATTTCGATGTGTGCAACCTGGATTATGCCAAAATGGACAAAGCGCAGGATTCCCTGGCTAACCTGATGAATCGTACGGACAAAGTTCGTATTACAGGACCAGGAACAGATCTAAGCTTCTCCATCAAAGATATCGGTGCAGTGAAATGCTCTGGTCAAAAAAATATTCCTGATGGCGAAGTATACAGTGCGCCAGTGCGTGATTCTGTAAACGGAACAATCAGTTATAATGCAGCGACCCTGTACAACGGGGTAACGTTTGAAAACATCAAGTTCACCTTCAAGGATGGCAAGATTGTTGAAGCGACAAGCAACGATACAGAACGCCTGAATGAGATTCTGAATTCCGATGACGGTGCACGTCATATTGGTGAATTTGCAATTGGCTTCAATCCGCATATTCTGCATCCAATGAAGGATATTCTGTTTGATGAGAAAATTGCAGGCAGTCTGCACTTTACTCCTGGGCAGGCATACGAAGAAACGGACAACGGAAATCGTTCCTCCATTCACTGGGATCTTGTGCTGATTCAGCGCCCAGACTACGGCGGCGGCGAAATTTACTTTGACGATGTGCTGATTCGCAAAGACGGCATCTTTGTGATTCCAGAGCTGGAATGCCTGAATCCAGACCAATTGAAGTAACCGCGGGATTTTGCTGTTGCTAGGAAAGCGGATTCACGGTATCATGTAGTGGTAATTAATAGATGATACCAAATGTGAAAAGACGGAGGGATTCCTATGTCGAGTAATAACGCGGCTGTAGTGGAAATTGCTCAAACAGCAGGCAAGTTTACTTCTTCAATCGTGCTTCATTCGGAGAACAAGTATATTGATGTGAAAAGTATTCTCGGTTTGTTTACCACGCTGATCAGCACACACAGCTATGAACTTCACGTTCATGGACCAGATGCAGACGAAGCAAAAGCAGCCATGTCAGAAGTATTTGCTAAACATGGCCTGAATGTAAGCATCGCATCCGAGTAATCATTCCAGGAAGCATCTCCGCCTGTCTTGGCGGGGGTGCTTTTTCGTATACACAAATGAACAGGTTCTTCTTTGAGTCCGTTGCTGAGGAGTTAAAATACGTGCTGTCCAAGCCTTCGTTTTGAGTGGTTATTTTGGTCAGGTTCTTGTATTAGCTCCTGATTTCGTCTAATATTAGAGGTAGAACGTCTTTACGCGATTTTTGGGACATAGGGGGGAAAAATGCATGACTTCATCTGATCTGCAGGACCAGCTGAACATGAAAGCGATCAGTCTTCTTCAAGAAGATGCAGATAAAATACAGAAGCTTATTGAAGTACAGATGGAGAATCTGGCTACCCGCTACTGCCCTCTCTATGAGGAAGTATTGGATACACAGATGTATGGGTTCTCCAAGGAAGTCGATTTTGCTGTTCGGGCTGGGCTTCTTCCTGAAGGTGCTGGTAAGCAGCTGGTAAGCGCGCTTGAGCGGAATCTGGCAATTCTATATGAAGCTTTGAACAAAAAGAATGAGCAATAGCCTGCTATTGTGCGGGTCAGAATAGAAGGCATGCAGGCATTTTGCATGCTTTTTTTGTGTGTGTTTTAACGTGCGACAACGATAGAGGGCTCTGTAAGCCGAACATCAATAAAACAGTCCGGAAACGAGTTTCCGGACTGTTTTTGTTATCCGCTAATTATGTCAGCATCTAATAAGCTTATGAGGTTACACCAGGAAGAAGGATACCCCCAGTATGATGTACACAACCAGCAGGAGCAATCCCTCATACCAGTTCGTTGAACCATCCTGGGTAATCGACTTCGCGATAAATACGGCTACCCCAATGGCAAGAAGCTCAATCGTTGTGAAGACGATATCCATGGTTGTGCCCGTAAAGTAACTCACAAAAATAAGCACAGGTGCAACAAAAAGTGCGATTTGCAAGCTGCTGCCGACCGCAATCTCTACAGCGGCACCGATCTTGTTTTTCATGGCGAGCATAATGGCTGCACTGTGTTCGGCCGCATTACCGATAATCGCAACCAAAAATGCACCAACGAACAGTTCACTAAGACCAAATTCTTCGGTAAATACCTCGAGAGTACCCACGAGCCATTCACTGACAAAGGCTACCATAACTGTGGCGATAACCAGGTATAGAATTGATTTTTTCTTGGACCAAGCCGGCGCATGTTCATGCGGCAATTCCTCGTCTTCATCGACAGTGACATCCGCGAGATAGTTCTTGTGCGTTACCATCGAGAATAAGAGCCAAGCGATGTAGGCAATGATCAACAGCCCTGCGACAATTAGGCTGAGCGTATCTGTGTCCTCTTGAGTAATGGAATGGGTGTTGAGAAAAACAGCCGGAATGAACAGGGCAATGATCGCCACGATCATCAGGGAGCCGTTTAGTCCCGCAAGAGAGACGTTGTAATTTTGAATTTTGAACTTGAGTCCTCCGGCAAAGATACTTAACCCCAGCACCAGCAGCAGGTTTCCGATAATGGAACCGGTCAGACTTGCTTTTACCATGTCGAATAAGCCCTCTTTGACGAGGAAAATGGCAATGATCAATTCGGCAGCGTTACCGAACGTAGCATTCAAGAATCCGCCAAGCCGCTGTCCGGCATAGTGAGCAACATTTTCGGTAGCTTTCCCTAAAAAACCGGCCACAAAAATAACCGAAATGGCTGAAATCACAAACTGCAGGATCGGATTCCAATGCAGATAGTGGGCAATGGCGCTGAATGCAAAGGTGACAATCAGCAAAATGGATGAAATCCGGTTTCTCACAACAAACACCTCGGTTAAAATTATTTTGTTTTAAAATGACAATGAAAGTCTTATGAGATTATTTTCATATTTCAATATAACCAAATGGTGGTAGGTTGTAAACGCATGTTTTCGAGTTTAATTTGCTTTTTGGGGTGGAAAGGATTTAAAATACGAGTAACGAAGTGAAGGAGGATGTGGCATGGCAGAACAACTTCAACTAGAAGGCGGTAACATCCGGATTGCCGATGACGTGGTGGCGAAAATTGCCGGAATGGCTGCGATGGAGACACCGGGGATTGCCGCAATGTCTGGAGGATTGTCAGAGGGCTGGGCCAAACGTCTCAGCGGTAAAAACGTACAGAAAGGCGTAGGCGTTGAGGTCGGCCAACTGGAAGCAGCCATTGACCTGCGCATCATCGTCCTGTACGAGACACCGATTCATGAAGTATCCCGTATGCTTCAGCAGAATGTGAGAGAAGCGGTAGAGACCATGACCGGATTGCGCGTTGTCGAAGTGAACGTGAAGGTAGAAGGCGTATCCTTCAAAGGCGACGACTTGTAAGGTACTAACCTCCAATTTAACTGGAGAGCAGATGATCGTAGATGATGTTCTCTGAGCTCCAGTTAACCCAAAAAAGACTTCACATCCCTAGGATGCGAAGTCTTTTTTTTTATTCCGGTACACCGTTAACGAATGCGCCGAATGGATTTGGAATCCCGTGAACGAAGAGCGGGAGATGTACGTGTTTGCGTTTGTACCGTTACGGATTTGGTTCTCTCTTCCTTAATGACGTCCTGGTTGTTCGTACGCGAAATACTGAGCAGAATACCCATGGCCACCATCATCACAAAGAGTGACGTACCTCCATAACTGATAAACGGAAGGGTAACCCCCGTCACCGGTATGGTCTGGGTCACACCTCCAATGTTAATGAACGCCTGAATGGCGATCAATCCCATGATTCCGATACCCACCAGCGTTCCGAACGGGTCAGGACAACGCAACGAGACAATAATGCCTCGCCAGATAAAGTACAGATAAACCAAAAGAAATAGCGTACTCCCCAGGAAACCAAGCTCTTCCCCAATTACGGAGAAAATGAAGTCATTATACGCGTTCGGCAGATAATGAAGCTTCATCGTACCTTGTCCAATACCTGAACCGGTCATGCCGCCATCACCGATGGCCACAAGGGAGCGGAAAAGGTTGAGACTTCCACCACTAGTGTCCGATAACGGATCAAGGAATGCCTGAATACGCCCGATCTTGTAATTCTGTTCGGCAGAGGCTGCAGTAGTACTGTCAACAGCGTCTGAAGGAGACATGGAGGAGAAGAGGGCATTCGCGCCGAGTGCGAGTGCCCCTCCCAGTACAACTAGCAGGATCGAACCCATAATATGCTTCATGCTTGCTCCGCCTGCATAGATGACGAGGCCACAGGTGGAAACCAGAATGAAGCAGGTACCGAAGTCCGGCTGCAGCATGATCAATCCTGCAATGAATCCGACAATCACTAAGACCGGAATATAACCTGTCTTGAGGTCCCTGAAGCGTTCGCCTTTTTTGGTGATGAGTGCAGAAAGGTATAGTATTATGGCAATCTTGGCGAACTCCGCAGGCTGAAGACTAAAGCCAAAGATGCGGATCCAGCTTCGTGCACCGTTCAACATTGCGCCTGTAACAAGTACGAGCACCAGCAATACCGTGGTGAATAGGAAAAAAGGTGCATAAAGCTTCTTGTATTTATTAAAACGAATGTTCATGGCAAAGAACATACCAACTAAACCGATAACCGCCCACATAAGTTGTTTTTTCGTGAAGTATAGGGGATCATTGTTAAAGCTACTGTTTGCAATTGCAATACTGGAACTGGAGCTGAATACCATCAGCAGTCCAAAGCCCACTAACAATAAAGTGAGGATTAGCAGTTGGAAATCTGGCGTGCCTCTCTTCGTTTTCGTTTGGGCCGATTGTTGTTTCATGATTTGGCCCAGCCTATGCTTCCAGCAGTTCTTTGAGCTGCTGCAATTTTTGGGCTGCCAGCTTCACGACTGGCTGCGGAACGGTAGAGTCATAATCGAGACCGTGCGGAAAGGTTGCTTTGCCAAGGTAAACAGCCTCGACAGAGAGCACGGTATCAGGTTTTTCAAGTTTGCCATCCACTACACGGGTGTTAATACGTACAAAGTATTCTGAGTTGGTGTTGTCATCTTCAATTTTGTAGTCATATGTAGCACGGTAATACTCCCATTGCCACCGGACAAATCCGACTTTCTCGGCGCTCTCATCCAGGTATGCCAAGTCGCTTTTCAAGCCATCCAAGCCTGTATTCTCAAAAATCATAAGCGTCTGATCCTCCTCATAGCTTCCGAGTATAATTCTCGTGCATTTCTCTAGTTCATGATAGTATGTTTCCCCTTCCCGTGCAAGCTTTCCCAAGGCGTTTCGTATCGGTTTTCTTCCAATTCTGCTACAATATACAGCAATAGGTTTGAAGAGGATGGTTCGGACTTGATGAAAGTTCCGTTCAAGATCGAAAGGATGGGGAGAAAATGACAAATAATATATGGTGGGACGATCTGCAAATCCATATGGTGGAATGGCGGCGTCATCTTCATCGCAATCCCGAGGTTTCCTTTCATGAGGAAAAGACATCTTCTTTTGTAGCGGATATGCTGGAGAGCTTTGGCGTTGAAGTGAAACGTCATGTAGGTGGTCATGGTGTAATTGGTACGATTCGGGGGGACAAGCCCGGTCCTGTCGTCATGCTTCGGGCTGATATGGATGCACTGCCAATCCAGGATGAGAAGGATGTAGAGTATGCTTCACAGAAGGCAGGAGCAATGCATGCCTGCGGTCATGACGGTCATGTTTCCATTTTACTTGGAACGGCATTGTATTTCAGCAAGCAAAAGGCTGATATCCAAGGAGAGATTCGCTTTTTGTTCCAGCCTGCGGAAGAACTGCTTCCTGGCGGGGCTGTGAAAGTCATTGCGGATGGTGCGCTTGAAGGTGTGGATGTGATCTATGGCATCCATTTGTGGACGCCTCTTCCGGTAGGAGTGGCAGCCAGCAAGGAAGGACCACTGATGGCAGCTGCTGACGACTTTTACATTGAGATCAAAGGAAAGGGCGGCCATGGTGGTATGCCGCAGTCGACCGTGGACAGTCTGGTTGCAGGTTCTGCACTTGTCATGCAGCTGCAGACGGTGGTCAGCCGTTCCGTGGATCCGCTGCGACCTGCGGTGCTGACGATTGGTACAATGCAGGCGGGATCTGCCCAGAATGTCATTGCCGAGTCCTGCAAAATGAGTGGAACCGTCCGAACGTTTGATGAAGAAACGAGAGCCGAAATGAAGGAACGTGTACATCGCATCGTTTCCCAGACAGGCGGTGTATACGGGGCACAGACGGAAGTGAACTACATCATGGGTTATCCGCCTGTAGTCAATGACAAACAAGAAACGGACCGCTTCTTCCGCAAAGCCGTTCAGGTGTTCGGAGATGAACAAGTGCACACGTCTCCGATGCTGATGCCAGCAGAAGATTTCGCTTATTATTTGCAGCAGGTTCCAGGCTGCTTCATGTTTGTCGGGGCAGGGAATCCGGACAAAGGTGCCATTTATCCGCATCATCATCCTAAGTTTGATTTTGATGAAGATGCCATGCAGCATGCGGTTAAGCTCTTTATTGCCATGGCTACCGATTATATGGGTGGCAAATAGAATGTTTTGGGTATAGTTGGGCATCCTACTCATAGAAGTAGGGTGCTCTTTTTTATGCAAATTTACCGGGTAGGTATTGGCTGTAAAGGTTCATTTCTGGGTGTGCCGGAACTGAACTTTTTGTCATGAACATCTATTTTGGAGCACAACGTCATCGGTACCGGATCGGAGGAGTAGACATGGAGAAGACGGATGCCTGTATTGTTCAACGGGATTTTACGATTTTACTGGAAGTGGGTCATCCGGGATTCGAGCAGGCACGGACACGACTAAGCGTATTTGCCGAACTTGTAAAGACGCCGGAGGGATTCCATACCTATCGCATGACATCATTATCCCTGTGGAATGCTGCAGCACTCGGTTGGAGTGCGGAACAAGTCGTTAGCAGTCTCGAGTCCGTTTCTCGCTGGAATGTACCCGCGGCACTTGTGCAGGATATTCGGAGAATCGTAGAACAATACGGGAAATTGAAGCTGCATTGGGAGCAGGATCACCAGCACCTGCGTCTGGTTGGAGACAGTGAACAACTGCTTGATGAATTGAGCGGGCTCAAAACCATTGCGGCCTTTCGAATGGAGCGTGTTGCCCGGGATGAGCTTGTCGTTCGCGGAGAACAGCGGGGCTTACTCAAGCAAGAGTTGACACGTCTGGGCTACCCTGTACTTGATTATGCAGGATATCGCCCCGGAACACGTCTTTCGTTTGGTTGGAAGAATGATAAGAATATACATCATGAAACCGATGTGGATCAGAAAGCCTTTGAACTGCGTTCTTATCAGAAAGAAGCTGTAGACGCATTTGAGGGAAGTGAGGGCATGGGAGGGAGCGGGCTGCTCGTGCTGCCTTGTGGAGCTGGAAAAACAGTCATTGGCATGGCTGTGCTTGAACGTCTTCAATGTGAATGCCTCATCCTGACTTCCAATACGACCTCTGTGCGGCAGTGGATTCAGGAATTACAGGATAAAACTACCCTTACTTCGGATCAAATCGGGGAGTACTCCGGTCAGAAAAAACAGGTTCGGCCTGTCACGGTGGCAACGTATCAGATTCTTACACATCGAAAATCCAAAGATTCCGATTTTACTCACATCAAATTGCTGAGTGAGCGGGAATGGGGACTCATCATTTATGATGAGGTGCATTTGTTACCTGCTCCTGTCTTTCGGGCAACTGCAGATATTCAAGCTACGCGAAGACTGGGATTGACGGCAACCTTGGTGAGGGAAGATGGATGTGAACAGGATGTATTCTCCCTAATTGGTCCTAAACTCTATGATATGCCATGGAAAGACCTCGAGCGGCAAGGGTGGATTGCCAATGTGCAGTGTCAGGAGATACGGGTTCCTTTTTCAACGGATCTGAAAACGACCTATCTGGAGGCAGAAGGAAAACATCAGTTTCGTCTTGCGGCGGAAAATCCCGCTAAGCTACAAGTGATCAGACGATTGCTACGTCAACATGATGGTTTGCCTGCACTTGTGATCGGTCAGTATCTGGACCAGCTCGAAACCATTGCCCGGGAAATTGACGCTCCGCTGATCTCGGGTACGATGTCACAACACGAAAGGGTAAAGTGGTTCGAATCCTTTCGTCGGGGCGAAATTAAAACCATTGTAGTTTCCAAGGTGGCAAATTTTGCTGTTGATCTTCCTGACGCTGCTGTTGCGCTTGAGATATCGGGAAGTTATGGTTCCAGGCAGGAAGAGGCTCAGCGACTGGGCAGGATATTGAGGCCTAAGCCTGGTGACAATAGAGCATATTTCTATGCGCTGGTATCAGAGGATAGTAAGGAACAGGAGTTTGCATTGCGCCGTCAGATGTTTTTGGTCGAGCAGGGATATGAATACTCCATAATACATGAACATACTTAAGTCACCATTAAGTGTTAGCGTGGGAAAAGGAAAGGCGGGAGCATAGTAATGCATGGACATGAAGCAGTGGATATCGATGAAATAATGAAACTGTCAGCCACAGAACATTCGGTACTTGGTGCTCTTTTTCACAAACATGCGTGTCAACCCTTTTCCGTGATGATGACCACCGCTGAGTCTGCGGAAGAAGGATTGAGCGGGGCGGAAGCCAGGTTAGGTTTTATGCGCCTGAGACAAAAAGGGTGGATTGAAGCGGTTCGCAAAACTTGGGGAGAGAACCTATACTACATTCCGCTGCGTTATATTCCTGCATTAACCGTAGCCTACGCAAATAGAGTCGGTAAACATTCATTTTTAATACATG
The DNA here is from genome assembly GCF_038005125.1 of Paenibacillus sp. FSL K6-2862. Taxonomy (NCBI): domain Bacteria; kingdom Bacillati; phylum Bacillota; class Bacilli; order Caryophanales; family Paenibacillaceae; genus Paenibacillus; species Paenibacillus sp. FSL K6-2862. The sequence continues at coordinate 4,649,217 of NZ_JBBOSN010000001.1, read as the reverse complement.
AACAGGATCAGAAGGAATCTGGAACCCAGATGGTTAGTGGTGGTCAAATTCACGTTATTCGTGAAGCAAGGGCTGATATCGCTGCCGAAATCATTCATATATTGGCCTGGATCGCAAGAGAAGGCCTCACATTGACGAATAAAGGTACGATACACAAGAGAATGCTGCAGCGGTTGAGCGCTTTGACTCATTTATGTCCTGATGATTTTGCTGCATTGAATCTAGACTACGAACATCCGGATATTTACCCCGTTCATGTTGCCATTATGCTGGACATGCTGTATGCTCTGGGGCTTCTCCATAAGGATCAAGAGAAAATAAGGGTACATGACGAGACTCTGGGTCACTGGTTAGAGCAGCCGTGGTCGTGCATGCATCGCGAGATATTCAAGGTGTGCATGGAACGATATGGTGTAAACAGTCCTGCAGAACAACATTTTCGCTATCGCCTGGTCTTGCTCGGTAAAGGACAGGAGACCTGGTTCAATATTTCGGATCTGATTCCGTATTTCAAAGGCAGCGGCAGTAATACCGGGCTTCCTGAATATGTTCAGAGCTGGCTAAACGCACTGGCTGGGTGGGGGTACGGAGAGAGTGGTGTAAATGCTTCGGGTGATTTGTTTTTTCGCTGGTTGGTTGAGCCTGAGGAATTGTTGTCCTTCAAAGTACAGCAGGAACTGGACAGCGCTAAGAATGTTTTCTTTGTGCAGCCTGACTTCGAAATTATGGTCCCGGCAGAGGTAGTCCCGCAGGTCCGCTGGAAAATAGAAAATTGCGCCGAACTGCTGAGCTGTGATCGCATGAGCATCTACCGTGTGACCAAAGAACAAATTGTCAATGCCTCTCATCGGGGGTTTACGTCTGACAAGGTGGTGGAATTTCTGCGCCGTTATGCTGCCACGGGAGTCCCCGAGCATGTGTATCACGCGATACAACAGTGGGGGAATGAGTGGGAGCGATTAAAGGCACAGCGTGGAGGAAATGCAGAGAAAATACAAAGTATACAGCCGACCGATTTCCTATGCAGTAAGGGGTCAAGGGAGGATAAGAGTACTGAGATTTACAAGCATGAGCCAAGGGTTGGGCTTAGCGGTCTACGAGAAAGCTTTTATGTGCATGGCAGGGAGGGCTTGATTCAAAAGGAACCGGATAAGGCATCTTCGTATACACACGGACAGCCGATAGCAGAGCAGTCGGATGATTTACCCGAATTCGGCTCCATTCCCGACATATGGCATAACGATTGGCGGCGATATCATATATCCACGACACGTCAGATTACGGCAAAAGCGATAGAATGGCAGACCAAGCTGGGACTGAGGAAGGAACAGTCCGAGGTATACATTATCCCGGATCAAATTCAAGGCCAAGACGATTGGACACTAACAGGCTGGATTGTACCTGGGGCAGACGAGAGGGCAATAGAACGGTGCACAATTTCTCCCATGGATTGGGACAAGATCAGATTAATCGTTCCGGAGCTGATCTGAAGCAGGAAGAGCTTATGTTCCCCTATTTTCTATTTGCAGGAAAAACTCTTCTTAACTACCGGGGGATATGCTATGATAAAGTAGTCTACCTTACGTAGAACTTTATATATAGATAGGATGAATTTCATGAGCGTAGCGGAATTGAACACGGTCGATATGGCCCAAGTGTTGACGGGCGCATATGAACTGGGCGACATGATTAACCAATCTGCCGAAGTATCGGATTATTTATATTGGAAGCAGCAAGTTGAGAGCAATCCGGAGGTTCAAGCGGGAATACGCAAGCTGGAAGCCAAAAAGGAACTGTTTGAAGAAACACAGCGTTTTGGACACTTCCACCCGGATTATCATGCTGCAAAAGACCAGGTGAAGGCTCTGGAACAGGAGCTGGAACAAATTGAGGCAGTAGCTCGCTTTAAGCAGGCAGAGAGAGCACTCGATGAAATGCTTCACCAGATGTCTGAAACCATTGCTTATGCAGTCTCTACCACAATTAAGGTTCCGAGCAATGACCCGAACCCCAAAGGTGGCGGCTGTGGAAGTGGCGGCAAGTGCAGCTGTGGTTAACGAATTCCGAATGAATTAAAATCCTTATAGACCGGACCTTCTCCTCGAAGCGTCCGGTCTCCATTATAAGAAGGGCGGGGAGAATGATGTTTGCGGAAAGGACAGGATTTATTATTTGGGTTAGTGATCTAAAAGCAGCCCGCAATCTCGAAAAGTATGGTACCGTTCATTACATTTCCCGCCGTATGCATTATGTCGTCATGTATGTTAATGCAGAGCGAGCTGAAGATACAATGAAGAATGTGAAGCGGCTGTCCTACGTGCGCAAGATCGAAAGGTCTTACCGTAACGAAATCAAGACAGAGTATGCCAGCAAAACGATGGATAAAACAAGCTTTTACGGAATTTAAAATATATAGTCTTCAACGTTAGTGATTTGATGGAACTGGACATAAGCGCGGAATAATAAAACATATTGATCAAAGGTCGCCTTCATGGCGACTTTTTCTTTTGGGGATCATGCTTCCATCCAGGGCTGCAAGAACGTGGTACATATGAACAGTAGGTAAATACCGACCATGAAAAAATAATAGAAACACTAGTTGAAGGTACGTGTATGTTATTTGAGTGTTAATTAATATAACATATAAAGATTGAATTCAGCGAAAAAAAGTAAACGTGATGTAAAATAAATTGTGTACACACGAAATTTTCAATTGGTAATTTTCCACTTTTGCAATTGTAATCGCTTTCTTTTGGTCGAAAACAACACACTTTTGAATTGTTAAAATGGAGGAGAAATGTTAAAAAACCTTGTTATATCAATGTTTATGGAGTCTGACAAAATGACATATTTACGAAAAAACACGTGATCCCCTATTGTTAAATTACAGCTGCGCGAACAAAACTAACATGCATCATGAATGTTCTAACGTTTTTCCTGCAGCGTATGACCCGAACATGAGAAGCGACAGAAGGAGGCGATCCTGTGTGCAGGAAGTAAAAACGGCCAATCGGCAGCAGACATTATACAAGCCGAACATCAGTAGAAAGCGATGGCAAAAGGTCTGGAGAAACTGGCAACTGTATTTGTTTATTGCACCCGCATTTCTGTATTTTCTCATCTTTCACTACGGACCCATGTATGGCATCCAGATTGCGTTCAAAAATTACAATCCGGTACGCGGAGTATTTGGGAGTCCTTGGGTAGGTTTTGATCATTTTATAAGGTTCTTTGAATCCTATTATTTCTGGGATTTGATGTGGAACACACTGGCGATCAGTTTGTATGAGCTGGCTGTCGGGTTTCCGATTCCGATCATTCTGGCTCTGGCGTTTAATGAACTGAAGCATAAACGTTTCAAAAAGCTGGTCCAAACCGTTACGTATGCGCCTCATTTTATCTCGGTTGTCGTAATGGTCGGGATGGTGATTGCTTTCCTCTCTCCATCAACGGGAATCCTGATCCGTTTCGTGGAATGGATGGGTATAGATGCACCCTCATTCCTGACAAGCCCTGCATGGTTTAAGACGGTATACGTACTCTCCGGCGTATGGCAAAGTGCGGGCTGGGGAACGATCATTTACCTTGCTGCGTTGTCTGGAGTGGATCCTGGCATGCATGAAGCAGCAATTATAGACGGGGCAAACCGACTGCAGCGTATCCGGCACATTAACATTCCCGTGTTGGTACCAACCATGACCATCCTGCTCATTCTGAACATGGGGAGCCTGCTGGGGGTCGGGTTTGAGAAGATCCTCCTGATGCAGAACCCGCTGAACATGGAATCTTCCGATGTCATATCCACTTTCGTATACCGTTCAGGTCTGGAAAATGCCCAGTACAGCTTCTCTACTGCTGTCGGCTTGTTTAACTCTGTCATTAATGCGTTTTTGCTCGTTACCGTCAATCAAATCGTACGCAAGACGAGCGAAAACAGTCTGTGGTAAAGGAGGAGGCTGAATGTTAACCGGTATTCAGGAAACGAGACAAGACAAAATTTTTCTAACCTTGAATTATATCTACGTTACGATTGCTTTCCTTCTTGTAGCGTACCCGCTGGTATATATGATTAGCGCCTCCATCAGCAATCCGAAGGAAGTTGCTTCAGGTGCAATGTGGCTATTTCCGAAAGATATCACGTTTGAAGGCTATGAGCGTGTGCTTCAGGATCAACGAATCTGGTCAGGCTACGCAAATACAATTCTGTATACGGTTGTCGGTACTGCCGTGAACCTGGCGGTCACCATTCCTGCAGCCTATGCGCTCAGCAGAAGAGACCTGGTCGGCAGGGGGTTCTTTATGGGCATCTTTATGTTCACGATGTTCTTCGGCGGAGGGCTGGTACCAAGTTATCTGCTGATTAAGGAGCTCGGCATGATCAACAGCATGTGGGCACTGATTTTGCCTTCCGCAGCTTCGGTATGGAATATCATCGTCTCCCGCACCTTCTTCCAGGGAACGATCCCGAGTGAGCTTCAGGAGGCTGCACAGATTGACGGCTGTTCTAATTTTAAGCTGTTTTTCAAAATCGTACTGCCATTATCCATGCCGATCATAGCCGTTATGGCGCTCTTCTACGGTGTAGGTCACTGGAACAGTTATTTCTCAGCAATGATTTATTTGAATGATTCGGCCCAATATCCGCTTCAGCTCGTGTTAAGACAGATTCTTGTCCTGCAGGAAATGTCAGCTCAAGGCTCCGGCATGATGGACGGCTCATCGGCCTCGGCACTGAATAACAAAGCCGAAGTGGCGGCACTCGTCCGTTATGCAGTCATTATTGTATCGACACTTCCGGTCATTATCATCTATCCGTTTTTGCAGCGGTACTTCGTTCAGGGTGTCATGATTGGTTCCGTCAAGGGCTGATCTATACCAAATAAATCATCAAAAAGGGAGTTGTTGTCATGAAGAGAGCTCACAAGAAATCAACGGTTCTGTTAAGTCTGATCCTTGCTGCAAGCATGCTTGCGGCATGCGGAGCATCTCCTGATGGCGGTTCAACCGCTGAACCGGGTACACCGGAAGAGACAGGGGTGAAACAAGAGGGCTTTCCTATTGTGGAGGAACCGATCACATTGACCATGATGTCCCAGGATGTAGGCGTGGCTGATTGGAATACCATGCCTGTTATTCAGGAAGCAGAGAAGCTTACCAACATCAAGTTTGAATTTCAGCTTACTCCGATTGACAGCTTTGCAACCAAGAAAAACCTTGTCTTTGCAAGTGGTGATTTGCCTGACGTACTGTACGGAGCCGATCTTACACCGGCAGAGCAGGTGACCTATGGCACCCAAGGCTCACTTATCCCGCTTGAACCTTATATTGATGGGGGATATGCTCCGAACATTAAAAAATTGTTCGATGAGAATCCGGATATTCGCAAATCGTTCACAACGCCCGAAGGACACATTTATGCCCTGCCATTCATCGACAGTGCCGCCGTCTGGTATCGCAGCCCCATGTGGTATAACGGCAGTATGCTGGAAGCGCTTGGTGTAAAAGAACTGCCAAAAACGACAGAGGAATTGTACGCGCTGCTGAAGCGAGTGAAGACGGAAGATCCGAATGGCAACGGCAAGGCCGATGAAATTCCGCTCACCTCCGTGAAGCTGGATGATCTGCGCATGTATTTTCTGGGCTTCTGGGGCATATATGACCCTGTCGTTTACGTAGATAAGCAAGATAAGGTGTTTTACAGCCCGATGCAGGAAGGATACAAGGGATATTTGGAATTTATGAATCGTTTGTGGAAGGAAGATCTGCTGGATCACGAAACCTTCTCGCAAACCCCTGAGCAGAAAAAAGCCAAAGGAGAAAATAATCAAATTGCCCTTTTTAATGACTACTTCTCCTACTTTACATTAGGTGGTGATCCGGACGCGGCAATGAAAAATCCGCTCATGACACCCGTGGCAAGCGATATTGCAGGAACGCCTGTTTACGGTATGCATCCAGGACTCTCTGCTAACGGAACATTTGCCATCACAAGTGTAAATGAGCATCCTGAAGCCACCATGCGCTGGATCGATTACTTGTATTCCATCGAGGGACAAACGCTCTTCAATCAAGGTCCTGAAGGCACGCTGTGGAAATACACCAACAAAGATACGTATGAAAAGGAATGGCTGCCTGTTCCGGGAGGCGGTGATCGGGAAGAGTACAGAGGCACCATTACGCCTAACTTCGGCATGCTGACTCCGGGGCATAACTCACCGGAGCTGACGAATGGTCTGACGACCGAATTTGACGAGTGGATTGCGAAAGAGAACGAAGAGAAGCTGATACCGATCGGTAAAGCGCCGTTTCCGAATGCGTATCTGACAAACGAACAGCAGGATGAAGCCTCCGCATTGTTATCTGATCTTAATACGTACGTGAAGCAGATGGAAGCGAAGTTTGTAACCGGGGAAGAGCCATTGTCCAACTGGGACGGCTATGTTGAACAGATGAAGAAAATGGGTGGAGACCGAATTCAGGAAATCTATCAGGAAGTGTATGATACGTGGAATGCCGCAGGCGAGTAATCGGATGTGAATCCCCGTTTGCAGCACCATGAAATAATAGAAAAAAAGCCAACATCGACGGCAATCCTGATTGTTCGTCTGTTGGCTTTCCTGTTATTAGCTGGCCGATTCAGTTCCTGCATCACTACCCGTAGTGCGATGAAGCTTGCGATATTGTCCTGGTGTAAGCCCGGTCTCTTTCTTGAATTTACGGATGAAATTCGGTGTATCCAGATATCCGACTTCCTGAATGAGGTCTTTCAGAGGGGTATCCGTTGTTTTCAGCTGATGAAAGACTCTGTCGAGTCGTTTTTGCCAAATGTACTGAAGGAAATTGATTCCGGTCTTCTCTTTGAAGGAGCGGCTCACATGGGAAGGTGAAACTTCAAATTCATACGCAAGCGTATCCAGGCTAAGATTGTGATCTGTAAAATGGGCATCGATATATTCAATAATGCGGTCTATCAATGTCTGCTCTTCCTGCTGCGTATCCTTTTTCACCTCGTTGCATAACTGGGAGGCAAGCAAGAGCAGAACGGATTCAAGCTCTTCCAGCGAGCTGCTAAATACCATGTTGGGAGCAATCTGCTGCAGCATTTGATGTTCTCCAAGTTCCGAAGCTGTCTTAAGGATCGTGTTCAGCAGATCGAAGCTGATGCAGCGCACAAGCAGTGCAGGCAGCATGGAAGACTGCAAACTGGTCACGGATGAGCGAATCATCTGAGTAGCGATATCGATATTTCCCTGTTTCAGACTTTGAACCAGCTTCAGCTGCATATGGTTTGGAATCCAGTAGGAATGGCTCGGTGTTTTGGACATTTCTTCAAATAAAGCGGATGATCCATACTCTCCTGGTACGAGCAAATCAAAAGCAGAACAGGCTTCAACGTAAGATTGGGTCAGTTCATGAAGCTGCGAATAAGCACTTCCGGCACCAATCAACGGGGTTATGGACAATTTTTCCAAAAGCAAGCCTCTTACTTGTTCCATGATCTGTTTTATACGTGTTACCAGTTCGATTCCTTCAGCGGAATCAAAACTCATGATTAAACCGAAACGGTCCAGCTGAGGCAGCTCAACGCCATAACCGGTTGCCTGCAGATCAGGCAATTCAATCTGTGCAAGACTGCTTGCAATACGGCGGCGGAGTTCCATATCGGCATGCTTGGAATCATTCCAGCCAATGACCATGACAAACAAATAATCCTTGTTCAGTTTCAGGTCGAACAGCTGCACCAGTTCAGAAGACAATGGATCAGGATTTCCAGACTTAATTAAGGTCGACAAGTACTGGTTCCGAGCATACGGTTCCTGTAAATCAATGCGGGAGCTGTAATTCTGCAAGGCAGAACGAATCCGTTCCAGTTCATTGGCATTTCCATTTCGAGACCCTCCATCAGGTTTCTTTTCCGGGAAACGGGAAGCGGCAAATTCGACCAGGGTTGAGATGGGCTGATATTGCATTTTGGCGAGAACGAGAGCAATTGCGACTCCGACCAGCAGCACAATACCTATGATCATCATCATGAAACTGCGGACATCCAGTACACTGCTGAAGAACTGGGAGCTTGGCATTACAGTCATGTAGGTCCAACCGTTGGTGTCCGATTGCACAGATACGATGGAATGATCTTTGCCGTCCAGCGTCCGCTCCTGGATTCCTGGAGTAATGGTTTTAAACAAGGCAGCCAATGCATCTGTGCTTAGGGTATCTCCCTGATGGTTGGCCGTTAGTACCTGACCCTCTGCATCGAGGACATAGGTCAGGCCTTGATAGTTTCCGAGTATGGAATCAATCAGATTGGTAATCTGAGACTCCTTGATAAAAACCATGACCGTGGCGTGGGGGTTCAGACTGTTTGGAGTAATGGGAATAAGGTAAGCAAGCTTGCGGTCCTGTACTCCACCAGTTTTGGTTACCACATCGGCAGGTCTTACGGTAGGATGCTTCGTTTCGTTGAGATCGTTATACAGGGATTGTTTGTCCCATCTCTCGAAGCTGAGATTGTCGGCAAACACCTCAAAATCGGTCAGACCTTTGCTGGAATAAATACGAGTATCATCGTGGAAATAAAGATAGATTTCATCAATCATGGAACTGGTGGCTTTGTACTGATCCAAGGCACGAATGGCTTCTGGGCTGGTCTGGGTATTGGTGACCCGATAGGAAGAGAGCCGATTATCGTAAGAAATGCGGGAAGCAATCTCGCTCAGCTCTTTCATTCGGCTGTCAATGGTTACGTTGGTTTGTGATAACTGGGCCAGACGCGAGCTTTCAATCTCAGTACGGAGGGTTTTAACTGCGTTTTCATAGAGAAATACGGTCATGAATACGAGAGGAATTAGCAGAATGAACAGGTAGGACCAAATGTATTTCAGGAACAGTTTGGATTTGAAATAGTCCATTCGCAAGTGAAATGCTGCCTCCTTTCCATATGGAGAAATGCCATTTCTTTTCTTATAAATGATATCAATAAAAAAACAGTTTGGACATAGCTTTTTCGCACGTGTGCACACGGTTTCCAAATATCGCAGAGAAAAAGGTGTAGATGATGATGCAGAAATGGTTTGAGGATGCAAAGCTGGGGATTTTTATTCATTATGGAATCTATGCCGTGGACGGTGTTGCGGAGTCGTGGTCTTTTTACAATGGACGCATGACTTATGACGACTACATGAAGCAAATGGAGGGATTTACGGCCTCCAGATTTGATGCCGCGGCGTGGGCGGACCTAATCGAGAAATCGGGTGCCAAGTATGCTGTGCTGACAACCAAGCATCATGACGGAGTTGCTCTGTGGGATACACAGTACAGTGACTTGAACACGGTAAAGAAAACACGGGCTGCACGTGACATTGTCAAAGAATATGCCGATGCGATCACGGCGAAGGGGCTTCGGCTTGGACTCTACTACTCGTTAATCGACTGGTCCCACCCCGATTACCCGAGTGTATATGAAGGCGGGAGGGTACCGGATGACCCCGGTTCTAGCAATCCGTTCTCCTATCCCTTGGATGGGATTCAGGATGAAACCAAATGGCAGAAGTTTTTGGAGTTTAACAACCATCAATTGAAAGAATTACTCACCGGATTTGGCAAGGTTGACCTGCTGTGGTTTGACGGGGATTGGGAACGAAGCGAGAAGCAGTGGAACCTGCCAGAATTCAAGCAGTATCTGAAATCAATGCAGCCAGATCTCATCATCAATTCACGCCTGCAGGGACATGGGGATTACAAAACGCCCGAACAAGGGCTGCCGGTTACGAGACCAGATGGGCCGTGGGAGTTTTGTACAACGATCAATTCCTCTTGGGGGTACGTCCCTACGGATCAGCATTACAAATCACTGTCTCAGATCGTTCGCATGTTCTGCGACTGCATCTCCATGGGTGGCAACATGCTGCTCGATATTGGTCCGCGAGAGGACGGAACAATTGATGAGAGGCAGGAAGCGATCCTGCTTGGACTGGGCGATTGGATTAGAGCGCATGCAGAAGCCGTATACGGGACAAGAGACGGAATAATGAGCAGATATTATGGAGATGGAAGCACGCTCTCGGCAGATGGAAAGACACTCTATCTCTTTGTACATGGCGATCCGAAGGAAAGCATTTGTGTGAAGGGGCTGTGCAACGAGATCAGGAACGTATCCGTGCTGCATTCAGGCAAAGAACTGACATATGACATTCACGGCGGGGTTCCGTGGTTTCAAATTCCGGGTACAACCTGGATTCACCTGACGGGTGAAGACACCCATGAACTGACAACGGTAGTGAAGCTGGAGTTCGATGAAAAGGTAGACATGTATGGTGGCTCCGGGGCAGTCGTTACTCATAACTGAATGGAGGGATCAACATGATGCTAAGTGGCGTACCTATACCACATATCGATACGTATCAGCCGAAGCACTACATTTGCCAACGTGCAGCAGGTGAATTGGAGCTTGACGGAAGGCTGGATAAGCCTTTTTGGGATCAGGCGGAATGGACGGACAAGTTCGTCGATATTGAAGGGGATCTTCGTCCTGCTCCGGCCAAGGATACAAGGGTGAAAATGCTATGGGATGATGAATATTTTTATTTTGGTGCCGAGCTTTGGGAAGATCAGATCTGGGCAACGCTGACGGAACGGGATTCTGTCATTTTTTATGATAATGATTTTGAAATTTTTATTGATCCTGACGGGGACAGCCACGGGTATTACGAATTCGAGATCAATGCGCTAAATACGGTATGGGACCTGCTCCTCATCAAGCCATACCGGGACGGAGGGCCACCGCTGGACAGATGGGATATGAAAGGATTGAAGACAGCCGTGTATATTGACGGCGAGCTGAATCGTCCGGAAGCGATTAACCGGAAATGGTCTGTTGAGGTTGCGATCCCGTGGACAAGCCTTAAAGAATGCGCCAAGGAAAAGCGGGCACCCCTGCCGGGTGAATTTTGGAGAGTCAATTTCTCACGGGTAGAGTGGCAGACTGAAGTGATCGATGGAAATTACCGCAAAGTAATGGATCCCGGAACCGGTAAGCCATATCCTGAGGACAACTGGGTCTGGTCGCCGATGGGACTGGTGAACATGCATTATCCCGAACTGTGGGGTTATGTTGTGTTTGCGGGTGAGCATACTCAAGACGATTTTGTGCTTCCACAGGATGAACGGATCAAATGGGAGCTAAGAAAGCTATATTATCTGCAGCGTAATTACAGAGAAAAGAATGGGACGTTTACGCAAGATCTGTCATTGCTCGGCTGGACTTCTGATGTGGCTGTTTATCCCGAGGTCTACGCTGCTCCAAGCCTATTTCAGATTTCAGCCGCGACTGCAGATAGGGGCGGAAGGTGGATCATTCGCGAAGACGGGAACCTGTGGGAAGAGAGGGATACCAAATGAGTGTACAAACGTCGGCGTTTTCGCTTACCCCTGAAGAAATGAAATCTATTGAAGATAAACTCCGTATCAAAAAGAAGCTTCTCCAGGCACAGGCTGACGAGATATTTTCGGTATTTAGGGAGCCGCTGTCCGTAGAAGAAGAGTGGGCGCTCAAGTTTGTGTATGCATACAGTCCGCTTCAGGATCTGGCAGATGTTCCGGGCGCACTGTTTCTTAGCCACGTAAGATCAACTCTGCGGATGAGGCGGGAGGTTCCGTGGGGGCAACGGGTACCGGATGATTTGTTCCTTCACTTTGTGCTTCCATGCAGGGTGAATACGGAGAATATCGAGGATTGCCGAGCGATCTTCTATGCTGAACTGGCCGATCGCATCATGTCGCTCACGATGTCAGAAGCGATTCTGGAAGCCAACTACTGGTGCCATGAAAAGGCAGTCTATACCGGCAGCGACCTTAGGACGGTTTCGCCGCTCACCATGATTCGGAGTGCAAGGGGGCGCTGCGGGGAAGAATCAACACTGGCAGTGACCGCACTGCGAAGTATCGGGATCCCTGCTCGTCAGGTATACACTCCTCGCTGGGCGCATTGTGATGACAATCATGCCTGGGTGGAAGCATGGGCTGACGGAACCTGGCATTATATCGGCGCCTGTGAACCAGAAGCCAGGCTGAATCAGGGATGGTTTACGCCTCCTGCCCGTCGGTCGATGCTGATGAATACAAGAGTGCTTGGCGCCTATCATGGTCCAGAGGATGTGACGTTGGCAACCGAATGGTACACCGAGCTGAATCTTCTGGAGAATTACGCTCCAACGAAGGAGCTGACTGTAGCGGTCAAGGATCTGGCCGGAGTTGCAGTGGAGGGTGCTGCCGTGCGATTTGAGCTGTATAACATGGCCGAATTCTATCCGATTGCGGAGTTATTAACGAATGAAGACGGAGAAGTGGTCTTCAAAACGGGATATGGAGATCTGCTCGTCCGGGCGGTATATCAGGGACGGTGGCTAGAGCATAAGATCACGATTGACCAAACAGACCGTTTGGAACTAGTGCTGGATCTGCAAAATCAACCTGAGCAGGAGAGCGGAGTGATTGATTTCGATATGGTTCCTCCGCCTGAAACGGAGGGAGAGGAACTCCCGGCGTTGACAGGGGAAGCGGAGTCACTCCATAAGCAGCGTTTGTCTGAAGGGACGGATATCCGGACTGCATTTGAAGCGACCTTTGTAACCCATAAGGAGAGCATCGATCTATCCCGTGAGCTAAGCCTTCCGGAGGCGAGGGTATGGGACGTCATGCAGAAGGCGCGTGGAAATGGACATGAAATAGCCGCGTTTCTTAGGGAAAGCTCTCCTGAACACGGGCAATGGCCGTTATTGCTGCTGGAGTCGCTGAATAGTAAAGATTTGATTGATACGTTCCGTCGAGTCCTGCATGAGCATTTAGCTTATTCGCTTCCGCTGCGTGGTATGATCCCGGATACCTTGTTTATTCCTTATTTGTTATGTCCGCGCGTTGCCTTTGAAATGCTTGGGCCGTACAGGAAACAATTCCAAGCCGCGTTTGCTTCAGATGAGAGGGACGCAATAGTGAGAGAGCCTTCACTTCTTGCTGAGGCACTCAAGGAAAAGTTCATTCATTGGGAGGATCTGCCCAATCTGAAAGGAAAGGGTACAGCGGCAGGAACCTATCGGATCATGGCCGGGGACGAAGAATCGCTGGCTATCCTGTTTGTTGCCCTCTGTCGCAGCCTTGGCATTCCATCCCGTTTGCATCCAAGCGAACGCAAGCCGCAGTATTGGCAGAAAGGGTCCTGGATCTTCGCGGATCTTGTCAATAAAGAAAAGGGGAAGCAGCGAATGGGAAGTATTCGTCTTGTGCAAAACGAGTCAGGAGGAAACATGCCGGAGGCTTCCTACTATGAGAATATTTCCATTGCGCGTCTTGTTCAGGGGAAATACGTGACCTTGCATTTTCCTTATAAAGAGACAAAGCTGTTTGACGAGCCTCTGCCAGCAGAGGAGGGGGCTTATCGCATGACGACAGGCGTACGTTTGAAAAACGGCACGGTAAGAGCTCGATTCACTTATTTTGATTTAAAGGAAGGGGAAGAGTCTTGTGTTGCCGTAACCTTCCGCAGCGCCGATGAAGAAATTCCTGTCCTTGGAACGGTGGATAAGCACGCAGAACTGCGGTGGCAGGACGAGAACGTAACTACACTCGAGCATAGCGTAAGTGGAACGGCCGCAGGCATACTTCTTTCCTGGATTGAACCTGACCGGGAGCCGACCATGCACTTGCTGAAGGAACTTGCTGATCTGAAGCAAGAGCTGGTGGAACGAAATATATCGGTTGTTTTAATTACTGGCTCTGCTGGTACAGGGAAATCCTTGAAGACGGAGCAGCTTGAGATGCTGCCGTCACAAGCCCGGTTAGGCGAGGCAGCACCTGCCTCACTGCCCGAGGTGTTCCGTAGCTCTGGAGCGACAGAGTCAGGATACCCCCATCTGGTTGTTCTGGATGAGGCTTATCAGATTCGTTATGTCTCATCCGGATATCGGATTGGTGCCGTGAAGGAAGCCATTCAGGTAAGTGCGCAGCTGGCCGGACAGCGCAGTGAACCATTCCAACATGATGGAGGCAGCCTATGAACCCCAAATGGATTATTGGATACGTCGGACATCGTGATTTGAATCATGTACCGGAGGCAGAGCTGAGCCGAATGACGCATATCAATATCGCTTTTGCTCATATACAGGAAGGTATCATTCAGACCAGCCATCTGCAGCATATGGACCGGATTCCAATCATCAAGAAAGCTTTCCCGGATTTGAGATTGATTTTGTCTGTGGGAGGCTGGAGTGCAGGCGGATTCTCGGAGGCAGCTGCAACCGAGCAAGGAAGACAGAAGCTCGCAGAATCAGCTGTTCTGGCAGTAATTACCTATGGCCTGGACGGGATTGATCTGGATTGGGAATACCCGTGCTATGGGGAGGCGGGTATTGCTGCCTCTGCCGAGGACAGAGTTAACTTTACACTTCTGTTAAAAACGATGAGGACTGCTCTGACGAAGCAAGGTGAGCAAGATGATAGGTATTACATGCTTACCATTGCAGCAGGTGCTGACCAGTACTACATTGACGGCACGGAAATGGATCAGGTACAGCAGTATCTTGATTATGTGCAGCTGATGACATATGACATGCGTGGAGGCTTTCAGGTGCTGACTGGACACCATACCAACCTCTACACGGCGACAGGTGATTTATACCGAATTAGCACCGATGCGTCCGTACGCATGTTTCTAAAGGCGGGTGTACCCCGAAATAAAATCGTCATTGGTGCGGCATTTTACTCCCGAATGTGGAAGGGTGTGCCCGACCGTAACAACGGATTGCATCAGATGGCTGAGACGACCGGAGGCTACGGTCCGGAATATACGGAGTTAAGCGAGAAGTATATTGACCTTAACGGATATATCCGGTATTGGGATGATGAAGCAAAGGCACCTTATTTGTTTAATGGCAACACGCTCATCTCATACGACGATCCGGAATCAGTAACGGCCAAATGCCGATATATCCTGGAACAGGATCTCGCGGGATTGATGTTCTGGGAATACAAATGTGATACGTCACATGAACTGCTGAGAACGATGGATGACGAGCTCGGCGCAGGAAGACATGTGTTATAGGTGTGAGAAACTGAGTACCTTATGCGGAATCCGCCATATCGCGGGTTCCTTTTCTTTTAAAAAGAGATTAATATAGAGAGAAGGTTTATTGGTTATCATAGGTTTTTGCTTACTTTTATAAAGAATTAGGCACAAAACGGATTTTGTGAAAAAATCTGAACTTACGCCTTGAGCTTGCGGGACTTATGTTGTAATATATTTGGTAATAAATAGATAGAAAGTCCTATCTGGTGGAGAGTGATTCCCATGCGTGATAAGGTGATGCAACGTTGGAGCACCTACGAGCCGTTTTTCGTAGCTCTTGGAGACAAAAAAGTGGCTGACATCGTCATTACCCATCATGCCAAAATGCGGTATGCAGACCGTATTGAGCCCACGCGTAATGATGATGACCATATTGCGGCTTGGTTATGGGAGTGTCTGAAGCAGGACCGTATTACGCCATACTACCGTAATGAGCAGGACGTCTACCTCATCGACGAGGATGTGGTAGTGGTTGCGGAATTTTCCGAGCTTGAAGGTGAATATGACATCGCCGGCAATCCTCTTCACAAGATGATTGTAGTTACCTTTTTGGGGCGAATGTCAGAGACCATTGAGCTTCGTGACCTGAAATCATATTATTCCTGGTTGAGGCATTCCAGACGAATGACTCTGGTGAAGAACAGTCGGAAGCATAGGTAATTCAGAAGAAACATTTAAGATTTTTAGCCATGATATATTCAAGCTACATCGCATGCAGACAAGCTGCATGCTTTTTTTGTTGGAATTCAAGAAATCGGCTACAATGAGGTAAGTGTACAGAAGAGGGGCGAAGATATGAATTTTCATCAGTTGCATATTTTTTACACCGTGGCGGAAAAGGGTAGTTTTTCAGCAGCTGCGCAAGCCTTACATATGACTCAGCCTGCGGTGACGATGCAGATTCAATCACTGGAGGACTATTTTGGCACCAAGCTGCTGCACCGTTCAACCAAGAAGATAGAATTATCCGAAGCCGGACGAACCCTGCTGCCCCATGCCAAGCGGAGCGTGGAACTGGTCAGGCAGACCGATGAAGCCATGTCGGCCTTCACGCAGATGCTTCAGGGAAGATTACAGCTCGGTGCCAGTTTGACCATTGGCGAATATGTTTTACCGAGGATGCTTGGTCCCTTTGCAAGGCAATATCCCGATATCTCGATCGTAATGAAAGTGATGAATACAACGCAAATTATGGACGATATTTTGAAACACCAGTTGAACTTTGGCCTGATTGAAGCCCCAATCCATCATCCCGACATGATTGTGGAACCGGTAATGCAGGACGAATTGAAGCTGATTGTTCCGGCAGGTCACGCGCTCGCCGATCGCGGGGAAGTGGAGCTGGAAGAGGTTATGGCTTATCCGTTTGTACTGCGGGAGAAGGGCTCTGGTACAAGACAGGTCATGGAAGACCAACTGCAAAAGAAAAACATTGACCCGCAGGACATGAATGTTGTGATGGAGCTTGGAAGTACGGGTGCAGTAAAATCGGCGGTTGAAGCTGGAGTGGGTATTACCATGCTGTCTCCTTCATCCGTTCAGCATGAATTAGCACTTGGTCTCGTGCATATTGTTGATATCCGCGGACTTGCATTTAAACGACAATTCTATGCCATTCATTTGAAGTCATCCCTGCTCCCTCTATCCGCAGTAGCATTCTTGAACTACCTGAGACAGCAGGAGCACACTGGAGCGGAAGAAATGATGGATAAAGGAAGTAAGTAATCGTGAACACAACCATGTAGCAAGGAGATGTTGTTAATGGATCAACCTAACGGACGCTGTGATCTCCATACGCATAGTCAGGCTTCGGACGGCATGCAGTCACCTGCCGAAAATGTAAGGCTGGCCAAACAAAAGGGACTGTCAGGCGTTGCAATTACGGATCATGATACGGTAGCAGGTGTGGCAGAGGCACAGCAGACAGGCCTGGAATGTGGTATCGAGGTTGTAGCCGGCGTTGAGATCAGTACCCGCGCAGGAGGCAAAGACATTCATGTGCTGGGTTATTATATGAATATAACGGATGAACTCTTTCTGGAGCGGCTGCATGGACTTCGTGATGCACGTGAGGAACGAAATCATCGCATTATTGCCAAACTGCAGGAGCTTGGTCTTGATATCAGCTGGGAGGAAGTTATTGAGGGGCTGGGACGTCCTCTTGAGCCGGATGAGAGCATTGGCAGACCGCACATGGCCGATGTCCTGGTCAGCAAAGGCTATGCTGTCGATATGAGGGATGCCTTTGATCGATATCTGGCCGAAGGTAAGCCGGGCTTCGTATCGGTACCACGTGTCGCTCCCGAAGATGCCTGTCAGTGGATTAGAGAGGCAGGGGGAGCCGCAGTTATTGCACATCCGGGTCTCTATGGAGATGATGAACTAGTTCGCCGGATCATTAAGCAGTCCCGTCCGGACGGAATTGAAGTATTTCATTCCGACCATGGGCCTGAAGAGGAACACAGGTATGCCGCATTGGCACGTGAATTCGATTTAATTGTGACAGGTGGCTCAGATTACCACGGTGTGAGACAGGGAGTTGTTTTTCACGGGGATTTGGGGAGCAAGACGGTAGCATTGGATGTGCTTGAACAATTGCGGACAGCAGCAAACCGCCAATTATAACCCAAATTGAAAAGGCCCAGAACACGATATTCTCTGTTCTGGGCCTTTTTTGTGTCATTTTGTTTGTGGTGGCACCTGCCGCCTATCCGTTTTTGATGGTGGATGGCAAGCTTTTGACCAACTCTTCATTCGGCGTCACAAACAGTGTTTTTTGATGATCGTAGATGACGAAACCGGGCTTGGCCCCGCTTGGTTTCCGTACGTGACGAATAAAGGTATAGTCCACAGGAACACTGCTTGATTCCTTGGCCTGACTGAAATAAGCTGCGAGCTGTGCTGCTTCCTCCAGCGTAGCTTCCCCGAAGTCCGTGCTGCGAATGACAACGTGTGAACCGGGGATGTCTTTGGTATGCAGCCATGTATCATTGGCCGACGCCAGACGGTTAGTGACATATTCATTTTGCAAGTTGTTTTTGCCCACCAGAATATCAATTCCCTCAGTCGAGGTAAACTGATGTACGGTTGGACGGTCGTTTTTCTTTTTCTTCTTGCCTTTTTTGTTGCGGTCGCGAAGATATCCCTGCTGAACCAGTTCTTCACGGATCTCCTCAATATCGTTCATGGAAGCGATGGACAGCTGCTGCAGCAGGTTGTCCAGGTAGACGATCTCGTCCTTGGTTTTGCCGAGCTGCTCATGAATGACCGCCAGACTGTTCTTATATTTGTTGTACCGCTTGAAGTAACGCTGCGCATTGTCCGATGGTGTAAGCAGGGGATCCAGTGCGATGGTAATGGTTGCCTGATCTTCATCATAGAAGTTTACAAGCTCCACGCTTTTGTCTCCCTTGCTAATCTGGTGAAGGGAAGCAAATAACAATTCGCCCCATAATCTGTATTTTTCCGCGTCATCGGCTTCGAGCAGATCCTTGTTCAGGTTGTCGAGTTTTTTGACATTTTTGCTTCGTTCATTTTGCAGAAAACGCAGCAGATCACTTACCTTTTGTTTTACCGTATCCCGCTCGGCTTTATCCCCGTAATAATCCTCCATGCATTTGCTCATCGTGTCGTAGGTCTTCTCCGCATCCTGAATACTTTGAAGACGGACAGCAGAGAAGATCATTTTCCCTTTGGCATTCAGTCCTGTGATAGGGGTGTAGTTATTGTCTCTCACAGGTCCCATCACAGAATCAAAGGCATTCCAGAGGGCGTTCGCCTCGGCTGATGCATCTCCATTGTCTGTATCGGATGCACGAGCAGCAATCTCTCCTGCGATCAGCGGACTCAGGCCACTGAATGAGTTCACAAGCCAGCGGGCAGCCTCTTCTTCCGTTTCAGAGTAACCCTTGATGAATTCAGCGCTGTTCACTTCCAGCGGATTGACTTTGTGCTGTTCTGGCGGAGCTGTATACGAAAAGCCAGGCATGATGACCCGGTAGCTACTGATGGAAGGGGTAACGTGATGTATACCGTCCAGAATCGTTCCTGTGACCGGGTCGAGCAATACGATATTGCTGTGCCGCCCCATGAGCTCAATGATGATTCGTTTTACGGATACGTCACCGAGTTCGTCGCGTTGACGAACATCGATGTGGATGATCCGTTCCATGCCGATCTGACGAATCTCCTCTATGATGGCTCCCTCGCAGTGCTTGCGCAGCAGCATGCAGAACATCGGTGCTTCTGTAGGGTTTAAGAATGTCTTCTCCGTAAAATGCACACGGGGATACGTCGGACTGGCCGATATCAGCAATTTGCTGTTCCCGCGTTGTGCACGAAGAGTCAGTACGACATCATGGCCGTTTGGCTGATGAATTTTGCTAATGCGGCCGCCTTTGCAGCCCTGCAGTTCGTGTACGATGGCTCGTGTAACAATGCCGTCCAATGCCATATTTTTCAACTTCCTCTCTATCTATAACTGAAACACACAACTGGAATATGTAAAAATCAGAACCGGTTGCAGTTCGTTCGTCACTTGCCTTCTTGCATAAGATAACTCGGCTTCTACTGCGTTATGACCGCAGACCTTTATTTTAGCCTATTCTGTCCATCAGGGAAAGGATTCACCATCCGGGTGCTAATTGGGGTCCTGTCCGAATACATATAGAGCAGGTAGTTTGTCCGGCGTGACATACAGCAGCCTGTTAGCGATCACGAGCAGCTGTATGAGCGTCTTTTACAGGAAATATAGACTGGGAGGGGAACCTTGAAGCATGGAACAGACCAAGTGGCATCAACTAAGCGTAGAAGAGCTTCGCAGCACGCTTGACGTCAGTCTGGAGGAAGGATTGACAGATGAAGCTGTTGCGCAGAAGAGGAAGGTCGCCGGTTCAAATGAGCTGAGTGAAGGAAAACGTATATCCCCAATTACACTGCTGCTTAACCAATTTAAGGACTTCATGGTGCTCGTTTTGATGGGGGCGACACTGGTCTCCGGATTGCTCGGAGAATATTTGGATGCCGTTACCATTGTGGCGATTATTGTGTTAAATGCCATTCTGGGCTTCGTACAGGAATTTCGGGCTGAGCGTTCTCTCCGCGCATTGAAGCAGCTGTCCGCACCTCTTGCCAAAGTTCTTCGGGCCGGTCAGGAAGTGCAGCTTGCTGCCAAACAGCTGGTGCCTGGGGATATCATCCTTGTCGAGAGTGGAGATCGCATCCCGGCGGATGTAAGATGGCTGGAAACGAACAGTCTGGATGTGGAGGAATCGGCACTCACTGGAGAATCAGTCCCTGTTAGCAAGCATTGCAACCCCATTGCAGACGATGCCGTACCGCTCGGCGATCAGAAAAACATTGGATTTATGGGCACCATGGTTACTCGCGGGACGGCCAAGGGCGTTGTCATTCGGACAGGCATGGATACCGAGATGGGTAAAATCGCCGATCTTATCCAAAATACCGAGGAACAGGAGACACCGCTTCAGCATCGTTTGGAGCAATTGGGCAAAATACTTATTTTTGTTGCACTGGGGCTTACCGTGATGGTCGTTGTGGCTGGTATTTTGCATGGACAACCGGCAATTGGGATGTTCCTTGCTGGCGTCAGTCTGGCGGTAGCTGCCATACCTGAAGGTTTGCCGGCGATCGTCACGATTGCACTTGCACTGGGTGTGCAGCGAATGATTAAGCGCAAAGCCATTGTACGAAAATTGCCTTCTGTCGAGACACTTGGCTGTGCCTCCGTGATCTGCTCGGACAAGACGGGGACATTAACCCAGAACAAGATGACAGTGACCGATGTGTGGCTGGAAGGTCGGAGTATCCAAGTCACCGGGGACGGGTATGCACCGGAAGGACAGATGCTGGAAGACGGCAGGACGGTGGAACTGAAGAGTGACCAGACATTGCGAAGACTGCTTCAGATTAGTGCGTTATGTAACAATGCGAGTATTGTGGAAAGTTTCTCGGAAGAGCGGAATAAGAAAAAGGGTAAGGATGGCAAGAAGGAGGCAATCAAGGAGGATGGCGTGGTATGGGAGCTGAAAGGCGATCCAACCGAAGGAGCGCTCGTCACTCTGGCTTCCAAAATGGGCCTTACTCCTGCCGGCCTCAAAGAGCTATATGCTCGTCAACAGGAGTTCCCGTTCGATTCGGACCGCAAACGAATGTCTGTCCTCATCCAGCATCAGGGAGGCCGCATGGTTTACACCAAGGGTGCCCCTGATGTGTTGATTGGACAATGCAGCTATATTTTATGGGAAGGCAAAGTTGTACCCTTTACCGGAACGTTGAGACAGAAAGTGATGGCTGCAAACGAGAAGATGGCCGGAGCAGCCCTGCGTGTCTTGGGGATGGCTTATCGTGAAGTACGCCCTGAGGAAAAAGTAGATGATGAACATGCTGCCGAAAATCAGCTTGTGTTCGTTGGACTTGCAGGCATGATTGATCCACCTCGGAGAGAAGTCAGAGATGCGATTGCAACTTGCCGCAGAGCGGGTATCCGTACGGTCATGATTACGGGTGACCACGGGACTACTGCAGAGGCGATAGCCCAGCAGCTGGGTATTCTTCCGCGGGGCGGAGGTTCGTTGAGCGGGCAGCAGCTGGCCGGATTGACGGACGATGAGCTGGATAAACAGGTGGAAGGTATCTATGTCTTCTCCCGGGTGTCCCCTGAGCACAAGCTCCGGATTGTAAAATCACTGCAGCGCAAAGGCCATGTCGTAGCGATGACAGGGGACGGTGTCAACGACGCACCAGCGATCAAAGCGGCGGACATCGGAATTGCGATGGGAATTACAGGTACGGATGTGACAAAAGAGGCATCAGCCTTAATTCTCAGTGATGATAATTTTTCTACTATTGTAGCTGCGATTGAAGAAGGGCGTAATATATATGAGAATATTCGGAAGTTTATTCGATACTTGCTTGCTTCCAACGTGGGCGAGATCTTGACGATGTTCTTCGCAATGATGATGGGACTGCCGCTGCCGCTCGTGCCCATCCAGATTCTATGGGTGAACCTCGTGACAGATGGCCTGCCGGCCATGGCACTGGGTGTGGATCAGCCGGAGAAAGATCTGATGGAGCACAAGCCACGCGGCGCCAAGGAAAACATTTTTGCCCGGAGACTGGGCTGGAAAATCATCAGCCGCGGTGTATTGATCGGATTATGTACATTAGGTGCGTTTTGGCTTACCCTTCAAGCAGCTCCGGATCAACCGGGTCAGCTTATCAAAGCACAGTCCGTAGCTTTTGCGACACTTGTTCTGGCTCAGCTTATTCATGTATTTGACTGCCGGAGTTCGCGCTCCATTTTCCACCGGAATCCGCTCCAGAACAAATACCTGGTTCTTGCAGTGATCTCGTCCGTCGTGCTGATGCTGGTTGTGATGTACGTGGAGCCGCTGCAGCCGATCTTCAAAACTGTACCGCTCGGCATGCGTGAATGGGCCATTTCCATTGTGGCCGCAGGTATCCCAACGTTCCTGATGGGAGCAGGCAGTGTCTGGGGTGGTCGTCGTAACCGTCGCCGGATGGGTCCTGGAAGCTTCGTACCGAAAAGTACAAAGTTTTCGGCATAAAATCAATAGCATTTCCTTATCGTTTTCGTTATGCTATCCTCAAAATGATTCGGGGCGAAAGCCTTCGACATTTTGCAGGATAGCTTTTTTGTGTAAACAGGCAAGAATAACGCTTTGGCAGCAGACTGCCAAAAGGAGTGGGCAAGGATATGGAATTTACAAAAATGCACGGACTTGGCAACGACTTTATCGTTGTATTTGGAGAAAAACAGCTTCCGGCTGATGCAGCAGAGCTTGCTGTGAAATGGTGCAACCGTTTCTTCGGCATCGGTGCGGATGGACTCGTTTATATACTGCCTTCGGAGAAGGCGGATTTTCAGATGCGCATTATGAACTCTGATGGTTCGGAAGCGGAACAATGCGGCAACGCGATTCGCTGTGTAGCGAAGTATGTTTATGACCATGGTCATGTGACATCGGAGCACATCACCATTGAAACCATCGGCGCTGGTGTGCAGCCGGTAACCCTTAATGTACTTGACGGCAAGGTGGCAACCGTTCGTGTAGATATGGGCGAGCCTATTTTGGACGGGCTTAAGGTTCCGACAACAGTGGATGCCAACCCTGTGGTTGATCATACGATTGAAGCGAACGGACAGGAGTTCAAATTCACGGCAGTTTCGATGGGAAATCCCCACGCTGTCATTTATGTAGATGATGCAGTGAACTTTGATCTCTCGACCTGGGGGCCTGTGCTGGAAGTTCATCCGATGTTCCCGAAAAAGATCAATGTTGAGTTTGCCACTGTACGTGATCGCGGATTCGTCGATATGCGTGTATGGGAACGCGGTGCGGGTCCAACCCTGGCTTGTGGGACCGGAGCTTGTGCAACGCTTGTATCTTCAGTATTGAACGGACACACGGATCGTACAGCAGTTATTAGCCTCAAAGGCGGAGACCTGCATATTGAGTGGAACGAAGCTGACAATCATGTGTATATGACCGGACCGGCAGAGGTTGTTTTCAAGGGATTCACCTCATAAGTTGACAGTTTGAGCCAAGAGGCCTTCGGGCCTCTTTTTTTGACTGAATTTCATGGAAATCCTGTGTTTTTCTACGTTATTGATCGGCTTTTGTGTTACATTAGTATGAAATGATCAGCTAGGCGGGGGGAAAAGGGATGAAGGCGGATTTGCGGAGTGTCTTGCAGGAACGAGTTCTCATTGGAGATGGGGCGATGGGAACATATCTGTACCAAATGGGTTTCCCGGTTGGAATTTCATATGAAGAATTAAATTTGGTCTCACCTGAAGTGGTAGCAGATGTGCATCGTCGTTATTTGGAGGCGGGTACTGAAATATTTGAGACAAATACTTACTCTGCCAACTATGACAAATTATCCAAGTTCGGACTGGAATCGAAGGTGACGGAAGTCAATCGTGCGGGGGCACGCATTGCCAAGGAAGTCGCTGGTTCAAACGGATACGTTCTAGGGGCCGTGGGTTCCATTCGTGGAGGCAAGCGGACTAATGTATCGACAAGCGAACTGAAGCGTTTCTACGAACAGCAGATTTTTGCCCTGTTTGAAGAAGGGGTTGACGGGATTCTGCTTGAAACCTTCTATGATATCGAAGAGATGGATATCGCCCTGCTGCAGGCACGCAAGCTGAGTGATCTACCGGTGATTGGGCAGTTTGCAGTTGAGGATATTGGACATACGCTGGATGGATACACGATGCCGGAAGCGTTCCGGATCATGCGTGAGCAGGGTGCGGACGTGATTGGGTTTAACTGCCGCTCCGGTCCAAACGGAATTATGCGTGCCATGGAAACCGTATCCGGGCGAATCGGAGTTCCGATGTCTGTTTACCCTAACGCTGGGGCGGCAGACTATGTCGATGGCCAGTTCCGTTATGGTGCCACACCGGAATATTTCGGGCAGACCGCGGTGCAATTTGCCGATCTGGGCGCCCGTATTATCGGTGGATGCTGCGGTACAACGCCTGATCATATTGGGGCAATCGCACAGGCTCTTTCCGAATATACTACAGCACCCATTGTCCTGCCTGACCCAACAGAAGCAAAACCGCGTATCGTACTGCATGAAAATGTGGATGAACGGTCCGGCCGTGGTGGACAGCCGACCATTGTGGATCTGGTCAAACAGCGCCACACGGTTATCGTTGAACTCGACCCGCCTCGTGACCTGGACATTGCCAAATTCATGAAAGGTGCCGAAACACTGAAAGCCGCAGGTGCGGATGCGCTGACACTGGCTGACAACTCTTTGGCGGTAACCCGCATGAGTAATATGGCTCTGGGACATCTCGTTCAGGATCGTACGGGCTTACGTCCGCTTGTACATATTGCTTGCCGTGACCGAAATCTGATTGGGACCCAGTCACACATGATGGGTTTTGACGCTCTCGGTATCAACCACGTGCTTGCGGTTACAGGTGATCCAGCACGTTTCGGTGATCTTCCCGGATCCAGCTCCGTATACGATCTGACTTCATTTGAAATTATACGTATGATCAAGCAATTGAACGACGGTGTAGCTTTCTCCGGTAAACCGCTTAAACAGAAGGCTGGTTTTGTCATCGGAGCAGCGTTTAACCCGAATGTGAAACATCTGGATAAGGCGGTTCAGAGACTGGAGAAAAAGATTGCCTCCGGTGCCGATTACATTATGACGCAGCCTGTCTATGACCCGCAATTGATCGTAGCCATGCATGAGGCGACCAAACATTTGGAAGTGCCTATTTTCGTTGGTGTAATGCCGCTGGCAAGTGGACGAAATGCAGAATACCTGCACAACGAAGTTCCAGGCATTCAGCTGTCGGATGAAGTTCGTTCTCGCATGGCTGGTCTCGAAGGAGAAGAAGGACGGGCTATGGGCGTAAAGATTGCCAAAGAGCTATTGGATGTGGCAACAGCCCATTTCAAAGGGATCTACCTGATGACTCCGTTTATGTTCTACGGCATGACTGCCGAGCTGACCCAATATGTATGGGAGAAGTCCGAGCACCAATGTCCTACTTGTTTCAACCCTAATAATCAATTACAATAGTGTAACGGATGTGATGCCGATGTCATTCAGTATGACCGGATACGGTCAATCCGCCTTTCATTTTGGAGGCTACAAGGTACAATTGGAGATTAAATCCGTCAATCATCGTTACTGTGAAGTGATGATGCGCATGCCGAAAGAATGGACATGTTATGAAGACGGATTGAGGAAAAGAGTACAGAGCCGGCTGAAGCGCGGGCGGATTGATGTTTATGTAATGAAAGAAAAAGATGAAGATCAGGCTCTTCCTGCCGTGCTTAATGAGCAGGCAGTCAGAGCCTATCTGCAGGCAGCAGAACAGCTGGAATCCCGCTTTGGGATGCAGGGCAAACCGAGCATTATGGACATGCTTTCATTGCCGGATGTCATGGTTCATTCCGATGGGACGAGTTCAATTCCGGAGGAAGAGAAGGACGAATGGGAGCGAGTGTTGCAGCAGAGCTTGGAAGAGGCCTTGTCCAGTCTGGAGCAAATGCGCGCGCGTGAGGGTCTTCATCTGGCCAGTGATCTGGAACGGCGGATTAGTCGTTTGGAGTCGCTGCATACCGAGATGCTTACTCTTGCACCTACTGTGGTATCAGATTACCGCAACAAGTTAAGACAAAGGCTTACGGAAATGCAGGAGGAAGGCTCTTTCCCTTTTGACGAGCATAAATTGGGTATGGAAATTGCTGTGTTTGCCGATCGTTCTAACATAGAGGAGGAACTTACGCGTCTACTCAGCCACTTCGGACAGAGCAGGGAACTGCTGAAGAGTGAAGAGCCGGTAGGCCGCAAGTTGGACTTTCTTATTCAAGAGATGAATCGGGAAGTCAATACGATTGGATCAAAAGCCAACCATTTGGCTCTGGTGAACCGTGTTGTCGAGATGAAGGCGGAGCTGGAGAAAATTCGCGAGCAGGCGGCGAATATCGAATGAACGGCCATATTTCGGCAAGAGAGTCGCATGTATAGGGGGAAGAACCTGATTATGGCAATCAAACTCATCAACATTGGATTCGGTAACATCGTATCGGCGAACCGGATTATATCCATCGTAAGTCCGGAATCGGCGCCGATCAAGAGAATTATACAAGAGGCAAGAGATCGTCATATGCTGATAGACGCAACGTACGGAAGACGTACTCGTGCCGTGATTATTACGGATAGCGATCATGTCATTCTGTCGGCGGTTCAGCCTGAGACGGTCGCCCATCGTCTTTCTTCGAAAGATGATGACAACGACGAATAAAATGGAGTGTAATATGTCTAAAGGATTACTGATAGTGTTGTCCGGCCCATCTGGGGTCGGGAAGGGGACAGTATGCAGCGCTTTGCGCAAACGTGTACCGGAGTTGATCTATTCTGTGTCTGCAACGACTCGCCAGCCTCGTCTGGGTGAAGAGCATGGTGTGAACTATTTCTTCAGAAGTCATGAAGAATTCCTGAACATGATTGCTGAAGACCAGCTGCTGGAGCATGCAGAATATGTAGGTAACTATTACGGAACACCACGTGACTTTGTCGAGAAAACCATTAACGAAGGCCGCGACATCATTCTTGAGATTGAAGTTCAAGGCGCGTTAAAAGTGAAAGAGAAGTTCCCGGAAGGGATTTTTGTATTTTTGCTGCCTCCTTCATTGGACGAGCTCAAAGATCGCATCCAGGGACGCGGTACGGAGAGTCAGGCAACAATTGATCATCGGATGTCCGTAGCCGTCGATGAGATTAGTCTGCTGGAGCAGTACGATTACGCTGTCGTTAATGACGAGATTGATTTGGCGTGCAAACGAATAGAAAGCATTATTATCGCCGAACATTGTAAGATCAATAAATAATTTTTTTGACGGCCGCAGGATGCAATTATTCGGAGAACTGCTGACATATATCTATAGATGGTCAGATGAAGTTCGGTTCATGTGAACTACTGAATGGTTGCATTCTGTAAGGCGGGTCAAAGGGATTATACTAATGCAAAGAGGTGTTTTGTAAACATGCTGTATCCTTCTATTGATGAAATGATGAACAAAGTCGACAGCAAGTATTCTCTTGTTGTTGCTGCTTCCCGCCGGGCCAGACAGCTTCGTGAAGGCGAGAAAACGGATCTGAGAAATGCGAGATCCCATAAACAGGTTGGCGTTGCACTCGAAGAAATTTATGGTGATCATCTCGTTGTCATCAAAGGACAGGACGAAGAGGAAGAAGAGTAAGCCGCCTGCGGCTGCTCTTCAACTGCATACGGCGCAAGCCGGACTTATTTGACAACCGCGAGGTTGTTATTTTTTTCTCTATTCATCGTTTATACGTCGTATATATCGGGGGAAATAACCATGTTGAACGGTAAAAAAATCGTACTTGGCGTGACTGGCGGCATAGCCGCATACAAGGCGGCTACATTATGCAGTAGACTGGTGCAAAAAGGGGCGGATGTACACGTCATTATGACGGAATCTGCCAAACAGTTTATTACCGAATTAACGCTGCAAACGTTGACCCGAAATGTAGTCTACAGTGATACATTCGATGAGCGTGAGCCATCAGTTGTATCACATATTCATTTGGCCGATATGGCCGATCTGGTTCTGGTTGCCCCGGCAACAGCCAACGTTATTGCCAAAATGGCACATGGCATGGCCGATGACATGCTCTCCACCACACTGCTGGCAACGACTGCCCCGGTAATGATCGCACCTGCCATGAATGTTCATATGTATGATCATCCTGCTGTCCAGCACAATATGCGTCTGCTTTTCGAGCGAGGAACACTGATGATTGAACCAAGTGAAGGACAGCTTGCATGTGGATACGTGGGTAAAGGGCGACTGGAAGAGCCGGAGACGATTGTCGAGGTGGTTGAACGTTTTTTTGAAGATCAGCAGTCAGCCAAACCAGGCTTGAAACAACAGTCCGCCTTGTTAAAAGGAAAAAAAGTGGTCGTGACGGCGGGTGGTACGATTGAGCGTATTGATCCTGTCAGATATATTACCAATGACTCTTCCGGCAAAATGGGATTTGCCATCGCTGCAGCAGCACGTGATTTGGGGGCAGAGGTTACGCTCGTTATGGGCAGTACACAAGTTCAGCCGCCAACAAATGTGGAAGTGATACGGGTGCAGTCTGCCCAGGATATGTACGAAGCGGTCATGAGCCACTGGGATCATGCTGATATCGTCGTTAAGGCTGCGGCAGTTGCCGATTACCGTCCCAAGGAAGTACATGAGGAGAAAATCAAAAAGAAAGGCGATACGCTATCGCTGGAGCTTGTTAAAAATATAGATATTCTTGAAACACTAGGGAAGCAAAAGAGTCATCAATTTCTAATTGGTTTTGCCGCAGAAACCCATTCTGTAGAGATGTACGCAAGGGAGAAGCTGGAGCGGAAAAACTGTGATCTGATCGTAGCCAATGACGTTGCCCGGCCGGGTATCGGATTTGGAGCAGATACCAATGCGGTTCATATTTATGACCGTGAAGGGTTGGTGGAAGAGCTTCAGGTGATGTCTAAGGAGGACATAGCTCACCGATTGCTTGCGATTGCGGCGGAGCGCATTGCCGGGAGGAATTAAATATGGAGATCGCCAAGGTTATTGTCGATGTTCCGGTGAAACAGACCGATCGGCCCTTTGATTATCTGGTGCCGGAATCGATGCGTGATTGGATTGAGATTGGCAGTCGGGTAGGTGTGCCATTTGGACATCGAACTGTGCAGGGATTTGTGGTTGATCTTGTACCCCGTACCGGAACAGAATCCTTCAAGTTGAAGCCCATTCAGGAACTGTTGGACATCGTTCCCCCCTTGTCAGAAGATCTGGTGCAGCTCGCCGAGTGGATGAGTGAGCGATATGCCAGCAACCGCATTTTGTCGCTGCAGGTCATGGTGCCGACTGCACTGAAAGGTAAAGCGGAACGATATATCTCCATTGGGGATGCACTGGATGGACAGCATGCCGGAGCACCATCGGATGAAAATGTCCTCTTCGTGTGGGGAGAGGAATCCACCTCGGAGAAGGTGCAGCAGGACATTATACGTTTTGTTAAAAGTCGAGGGCAGGTGCCTTTGCAGCAATTGAGCCGTAAATACCCCAATCATGCAGCGTTGATCAAAAAGCTTCTGCTTAGCGGTGTATTGCTGGAGAGTCAGGCAATCAAGGACAAGCTGAACAAAAAAACGATGAAGGCAGTGGATTTGGCGGTAGATGCGGCTGCGGCGGAGGAGACACTTGCATCTTTCCCGGCGAAGGCACAGCGGCAGAAGGAGGTTCTTGCTTTTCTGCTTGAAATGAAAGAGCTGCTGCCGATGCCGATGAAAGAATTGCTGGCCACGCTTCAAGTGTCTGCGGCTACCGTCAAAGGGCTTGAGGAGAAAGGGCTGCTTGTAACGGAAGACGTGGAAGTCTTTCGTGACCCTTATCAAGGCAGGAAGTTTCGCGCCACTGAACCGCTTGCTCTTACTGCAGAGCAGCAGAACGTGTACGATAAAATTAATGGCCGATTACAGGAAAGGCGCCATGGCGTCTTTTTGTTACATGGTGTAACAGGCAGCGGTAAGACCGAAGTATATCTGCAGACGATCCAGCAATGTATTGAGCAGGATCGGCAGGCGATTGTACTTGTGCCTGAGATTGCCCTCACGCCACAAATGGTTGAGCGGTTTAAAGGACGATTCGGAGACCAGGTTGCCGTTATGCACAGCCGTCTTTCGGGTGGAGAGCGTTATGATGAATGGCGCAAAATCCGGGAAGGCCAAGTAAAGGTTGCCATTGGCGCGCGTTCCGCTGTCTTTGCTCCATTTGACCGACTGGGTCTAATTATTATGGATGAGGAACATGAGACTTCTTACAAACAGGAAGAAACGCCGAAATACCATGCCCGTGATGTAGCTGTAAAAAGAGCACAGCAGCATCAGGCTGTTGTGGTCCTGGGCTCCGCGACGCCTTCGCTGGAAAGTTATTATGCCGCACGTTCACAGAGCAATGATGATTTTGCCCCGCTGCTGCTGGAAATGCCTACTCGGGCGCTTGGCAACAATCTGCCGGATGTGCGAATCATTGATATGCGGGAAGAGTTGAAGGATGGAAACCGTTCGATGTTCAGTCGGGCTCTGCATAAGGGACTGGAGGAACGGTTGGAGCGCGGGGAGCAGACAGTTTTGCTGTTGAACCGCCGAGGCTATTCCACTTTTGTCATGTGCCGCAGCTGCGGTTATGTGGCCGGCTGTCCCGAGTGTGATATTTCACTGACGTATCACCAGCGTTCAAACAATCTTCGTTGTCACTATTGCGGGTATGCGGAAGCAGCTCCCGAGGTATGCCCTGAATGTGGCAGTGAACATATCCGTTACTTTGGTACAGGTACGCAGCGAGTGGAGGAAGAATTGGCCAAGTTGTTCCCGGGAATTCGTGTAATCCGCATGGATGTGGACACAACGACGGAGAAGGGGTCGCATGAGAAACTTCTGAAGCAGTTCCGGGAGAAAAAAGCGGACGTGCTGCTTGGTACCCAGATGGTTGCCAAAGGATTGGATTTTCCGGATGTCACCCTGGTTGGTGTCATCACGGCAGACTCGGCACTGAACCTGCCCGATTTCCGGGCTGCCGAGAAGACCTTCCAGCTGTTGACCCAGGTAGCGGGCCGTGCAGGGCGTCATCAATTGCCTGGTGAGGTATTTGTGCAGTCCTATACACCGGAGCACTATTCCATTGGACATGCAAGCCAGCATGATTATGTTTCTTTTGTACGTGAGGAACTGCTTCATCGCCGCAATCTGCAATACCCGCCGTATTGCCGCCTGATTCTGGTGACCTTTTCGCATGAGCAATTGCCTGTACTGATCCGGCTTGCCGAAAATTACACACGTCTGTTGAAAGAACGTGCCAATGCAGCAGGCTGGCTGGGAAGCCTCGACCGTTTCAGCAACGATGCCTTCGACGTGCTAGGGCCTGTAGCCTCGCCCATTCCCCGGATCAAGAATAGATACCGATTCCAATGTATGATAAAATGGCGGGGGGATGTAGACGCTATCGGAATCGCCCTAGAGACAGCTCGGCGCATGGACGATGATGTTCAGGCGCAAAAACTGCTCATTAGTTTGGATGTAGACCCGCAAATGTTAATGTAGCATGATGCATCGTTTTCCATGGACACTTCGTGTGATAAAAATTGGGGAAATGATTAGAGCAAAATGTGGATGTGAACAAGCGGTATAAACATAGATTATAAACAAGCAAACGATAATCAAAAGAATGATACCCAACATGAGATTTGGGTTAGGAAGGTGCTTACAACATGTCGATTCGTATTATTGTTAAAGAACCAGATGAGGTGCTTCACAAAAGAGCCAAGGAAGTTACAAAAGTAACACCAAATGTACAAAAACTGCTGGATGATATGGCAGATACCATGTATGACGCTGAAGGCGTAGGTCTTGCAGCCCCTCAAGTAGGCATCTTGAAACGCCTGATTGTCATTGATGCCGGGGATGAACAGGGCCTCATTAAAATGATCAATCCTGAAATCATCGCAAGTGAAGGCGAACAGTTTGGGCCGGAAGGCTGTCTGAGTATTCCGGGTATTAACGGCGACGTTCGCCGTTTTGAGACAGTTACCGTTAAAGGCTTGGACCGTGAAGGCAATGAACTGATTATTACGGGCAGTGGTCTGTTATCCCGGGCATTCCAGCACGAGATTGATCACCTGGATGGCGTACTCTTCACGGATATCGCTGAGAAAGTGTACGAAATTGCAGCCGATCAGACTGGACCGCGACGTAATTAAGGAGTGATGGATTTGAATATTGTTTTTATGGGTACCCCGGAATTTGCTGTCCCTTCTCTGGATATGCTCATTGCTGAGGGTTATAACGTGGTGGGGGTAGTCACCCAGCCCGATAAACCGCAAGGCCGCAAAAAAGTGCTCACGCCAACGCCTGTTAAGGCTGCGGCTGAGCGCCATGGCCTGCCCGTATTTCAACCGGTGAAGCTGCGTGATCCTGAATCCGTGGCCAGATTGGCTGAATGGAAGCCTGATTTGATCGTGACTGCAGCATTTGGGCAGATTTTACCGAAGGCCGTATTGGATATGCCTGTACGAGGCTGTGTGAATGTGCACGGTTCTCTTTTGCCTAAATATCGTGGTGGTGCTCCAATTCAGCGCTCCATTATTAACGGGGAGTCCGTAACGGGAGTTACTTTGATGTATATGGCAGAAGGTTTGGATACCGGGGACATGATCTCTCGTGTGGAAGTTCCAATTACCGATGATGACACCTCTGGCACCATGTTTGTGAAGCTCAGCGATGCAGGCTCCAAGCTGCTGCAGGCAGAAATGCCCCGTCTTATTGCGGGGGAAACCACGGCTGTCCCTCAGGATGAAGCCGAAGCTTCGTATGCCCGCAATCTGACTAGAGAAGACGAGAAAATAGACTGGAATCGAACATCCCGTGAAATCTATAACCAGATCCGTGGTCTTGTTCCGTTCTCTGGTGCATTTACAATGTGGGACGAGCAGGTGTTTAAAGTATGGGCTGCTGCGAATCCCAATCAATGGGGAGCTTCGGAGACTGGAGCCAAAGGACAAGCTGAGCCTGGTACAGTGCTGCAGCTGAATGCATCTGGTATCGAGGTACAGACGGGTGACGGTTCACTCTGGCTGACAGAAGTTCAGCCGGCCGGCAAGAAAGCGATGAAGGCGGCTGACTTTGGCCGCGGCGGTACGCTGAAACCGGGCACGGTGTTACGATGAGTGAGAATAGATCCGGCAGATCCGTAGACAGTTCGAGCAGAGGTAACGCTAAACAGAACCGGCGCCCGAATCCAGGGAAACCGGGTGGTTCCAGAAATGCTGGGGGCTCCCGGACCTCGGGAGAAGCTTCGCGCGCTCAACGACCCAAAACTTCTCCACGCGCACTTGCAGTGAAGGTGCTAAGTGCTGTGGAGCAGGATGGAGCCTACAGTAACCTGGAGCTCAATCGTCGTTTGAAAGAGGCGGAGCTTAGTCCGGCTGATGCGGGGCTGGCAACTGAGCTGGTATACGGAACAATCGCAAGACTAAATACGCTTGATTATTTCTTGAAACGTTTTGTAGCCAAAGGAATGGCCAAGCTCCAGCCATGGGTACGAAGTCTCCTTCGGATCAGCGTCTACCAGATGCTGTATCTGGACCGGATTCCGGAACATGCTGTTGTCAGTGAAGCCGTCAATCTGGCGAAGAAACTGGGTCACCAGGGAATCTCGGGTATGGTCAATGGCGTTCTGCGCAACATGATCCGTAACCGGGATGAATTGCGGATTCCGAATGATCTGCCAGCGGCTGAGCGCATTGCACTGGAACACTCTCATCCACTGTGGATGGTTAAACGCTGGATCGGCCAATACGGTGAAGAGACAGCTGAAGCGATCTGCAAGGCCAATAATGAACCACCAGCAGTGAGTGTCCGGGTAAATACGACCATGACCACACGTGAGAAACTTATGCACGAGATGGAGAGCACGGGTGCAGTGGTGGAGCCTTCCCGGTTAAGTCCTGACGGCATCCTTGTACGCAGCGGTGGGAATATGGCACTAACGTCATGGTACCGGGATGGATTGTTCTCAGTACAGGACGAAAGTTCCATGCTGGTGGCAGAAGCGGTCGCACCTGAAGAAGGTCAAAGCGTGCTGGATTGCTGTGCAGCTCCCGGCGGTAAGACAGCTCATATGGCCGAGAAAATGCAGGACCGTGGACGGATCATTGCCAATGATGTGCATGCACATAAGCGTCAGCTGATCATGGATCAGGCAGACCGTTTGGGGCTGAGCTGTATCGATGCAGTAACTGGAGATGCACTGGATTTGGATGAACGTTATCCTCATGCTTCGTTCGACCGGATCCTTCTGGATGCACCTTGTTCGGGTCTCGGTGTCATTCGCAGGAAGCCAGATGTCAAATGGACCAAATCGCCTGAAGATATCGAAGATATCTCGGCGCTGCAGCGAGAATTGTTGGACCGGGTTTCACCGCTGTTGAAGCCGGGCGGCGTTCTGGTGTACAGTACATGTACGATTGAGCCGGCTGAGAACGAACTTATGGTCGCTGACTTTCTGAAGCGCCATCCTGAATACCAGGCCGTGGATTCTGCCTGGACCGGAACCGAGATGGAAAAGTGGAATCCGGTGAACGGGGGCGTGCAGATTCTGCCCCAGTATGCACACAGTGATGGCTTCTTCATTGCAAGGCTGACACGTGCAGCCAATGAATAAATCCATAGCACGTAAGGAAGGCCGCCGGGGGGAACTTCGGCGGATTTCTTTTGTAATGGGGTGCGGCTTGTGCGCCGAGGTGTTATAATGCATGAAGTGCAAGACTCTAGGGCATACATGGATGTAAAGTGGTCTTTGTGATAGAATAGGAAGAATGAAAAGAAAAGAAGGAATAGGTGTTGACAACAAAATGAAACCTTTTATATATGATTTTTCCCTGGAAGAGCTGCAGCAATGGGCTGTTGAGAATGGGGAACCCGCTTTTCGCGGTGGTCAGATTTTCGACTGGATTTATGTGAAGCGAGTAAATGATTTCAGTGAGATGACGAACCTGTCCAAAGCATTGCGCGAGAAGCTGGCAGAGCAATTCGAATTTGTAACCCTTACCGAAATTACGAAGTTTGAATCCAAGGATGGAACGGTGAAGTTCCTGTTTGGCCTTCATGATGATCATGCAATCGAAACAGTTATCATGAAACACAATTACGGTAACAGCATCTGCGTAACAACACAGGTAGGCTGCCGGATCGGTTGTACATTCTGTGCATCCACACTGGGCGGACTGAAGCGTAACCTGACAGCAGGCGAGATTGTTGCTCAGGTCGTACAGGCTCAGAAGATTCTGGATGAGCGAGGCGAACGTGTAAGCAGTATTGTCATCATGGGTTCGGGCGAACCGTTTGAGAACTATGAAGCAACAATGACTTTCCTGCGCATCATGATTCACGAAAAGGGCCTGAATATTGGTCAGCGCCACATCACGGTCTCTACAAGCGGAATTGTACCAAACATCTACAAGTTTGCGGACGAAGATACGCAGATTAACCTGGCAATTTCGATCCATGCACCGAATGATGCACTGCGTTCCAAATTGATGCCGGTAAACCGTCGTTTTCCTTTTGACGATGTGATGGAATCCCTTCGGTATTACCTCGCCAAAACGGGCCGGAGAATCACATTTGAATATGCACTTATCGGTGGCGTGAACGATCAGCCGGAACATGCTGCGGAACTCGCAAGTGTGCTCAAGAACATGCTCTGCCACGTGAACCTGATTCCAGTCAATCACGTACCTGAACGCAAGTATGTGAGAACATCGAGAAGCGACATTTTCAATTTTCAGAAGATTCTTTCGGAGCAGGGTGTTAATGTAACCATTCGTCGTGAACAGGGACATGATATTGCTGCCGCTTGCGGTCAGCTTCGTGCAAAGCATATGGAGTTGAGGTGAGAACGTTTTGATCAAAACAGTTCATGTGAGCCATATCGGACGCGTGCGTTCGGTTAATGAAGATTCAGCCTGGATCCGCAATCTGGAGACAGGGTATATACTGGGTATTGTCGCTGATGGCATGGGCGGGCATCTTGCTGGAGATACCGCCAGCCGTCTGGCAGTCGAGACATTGGTGCATGACCTGGGAACATTGGAACCGGGGCTGTCGCATGCATCCTTGTCTGCTGCCCTCAGCGATGCTATTTTGCATGCCAACGAAGTGATATATCGGACCGCATCCGGAGACGACAAATACCACAACATGGGTACAACCGTGGTTGCTGCCTTGTTGAATGATGCAGAAGGGGTTATCGGTCATATCGGGGACAGCCGAGCTTACAAAATTGCAAACAAACAAGTGATCCAGTTAACGGAAGACCATACCCTGGTGAATGAATTGTTTAAAAATGGTCAGATCAGCAAGGAAGACGTATCTCATCATCCGCGTCGCAACGTGCTGACCCGTGCTCTTGGAACGGATGCAGAAGTCAAAGTGGATCTGGATCCCATCAAGCTGGAAATAGGTGAAGTTCTGCTGTTGTGCAGTGATGGACTTAGCAATCTGGTCAGTAATGAACAGCTCGTTCAAGTGGCAGGGAATCAGGATCTGCCGCTGGAAGAGCGTGCGGATCGTCTGCTTCAGCTGGCTCTGCTGGCTGGTGGAGATGATAATATCACGGTTGCGCTATTTGAAGCGCAGCAGGAAGGTTCCGTGGTGACGGAAACGGGGTGTGAGTCATGATAGGGCACCAGCTAGGCGGACGCTATGAAGTCATTGAGCGTGTTGGCGGTGGCGGCATGGCACTTGTGTACAAGGCCCAGGATCTGCTTCTGAACCGGAATGTGGCGATCAAGGTGCTGAGACAGCAATTTGTACATGATGAGGAATTCATCCGACGTTTCCGTCGAGAAGCGCAGTCAGCTGCATCCTTATCTCACCCCAACGTCGTCAGCATCTATGATGTTGGCCAGGAAGATGACGTTCATTATATTGTCATGGAATATGTAGAAGGCAAAAATCTGAATGAGATTATTAAAGAGCGGGCTCCGCTGCAGGTGGATGAGGCTGTTCGAATTGCTTCCCAAATTGCAGACGCCCTGGATCATGCACATCATAATCAGATTATTCATCGGGATATCAAACCGCATAATATATTGATTGGCCGAAATGGCCGTGTGAAGGTTACCGATTTCGGAATTGCCCGAGCGGTTACTTCAACGACGATTACACAGACTGGTTCCGTAGTCGGATCGGTGCATTATTTCTCACCAGAGCATGCCAAAGGTATTGTTACTGGCGAGAAGTCGGATTTATATTCTCTCGGTATCGTACTCTATCAAATGCTGACTGGGCAGCTTCCGTTCCTCGGCGAGAGTCCGATCAGTGTTGCCTTGAAGCATCTGCAGGAAGAATTTGATGAGCCTCGCAAATTCAACCCGCTGATTCCGCAAAGTGTGGAAAATGTGATTTTGAAATCGATGCGAAAAAATCCGCAGGAGCGATATCAGTCGGCCAAGGAAATGCAGAACGATCTGGAAACCTGTTTGATGCCAGAGCGACGCAATGAAAACAAGATCGATTTCCCGGATGAGGATGATGTGGATCAGACCCGTGTCATGCCTGCCATCAAACCGGAACCACGTGGAATTACTTCTACAGGCGCGGCTCCGGTCATGGAATCGGACGAGGAGAACCATAAAGGCAAGCCCAAGACGAAAAACTGGAAAAAACCAACACTATTGATCTCATTGACTGTCTTAATTCTAATCGCCATGGTGGGTGTTGTGTGGTACGTCAAAGGCATGCTCGTTGTGCCTGAAGTGAATGTGCCAAATGTTGTTAACCAGACTGAAGAGAAGGCGCGCCAGATGCTACAGGATGAAGGTTTGGTTGTGAGCGATGATGTCATCCGGCAGTATAAGGAAGGTGTCGATCCCGGTATCGTATTCGAACAAAGCCGAAACGAAGGTGATGTGGTCAAGGAAGGTTCGGAAATTCAACTTAGTGTTGGAGCTGAAAAGGAACTGACCAAAATGATCAGCGTCGAAGGTGATTCCTACGAGGATGCGGTCAAGGATCTGACGAATCTGGGAATCAGTGAGGATCGGATCAAACGTAAAGATGAATATTCTAATGACGTTGCATCAGGCCTGGTTATTTCCCAGACCCCTGGGGCCGATCAAGAATTTGATCCGGAACAGACCGAAATTGTCTTAACCGTCAGCAGAGGCGCTGAAACCGTGAAGATGCCAGATTTGAAAAATCGCACACGCAACGAAGCAGAACAGATGATTAAGTCTGCCGGACTGGTTCTGGCTCAGGTTCAGGAAGAGTCGAGCTATACGGTTGAGCGGGGTAAAGTGACCCAGCAATGGCCTGTGGAAGCCGGAGCCGATGTAAAACCTGGTGACAAAATTACCATTTTCGTCAGCACTGGATATCCGCCTGAGGCATTGGAGTATTCCTTCAATATCAATGTTTCACCAAAAGAAGAGGGCAAAAACAGCAAGATTCGAATTACATTCGAAGATGCCCGCGGCAAGAATCAGGAATGGGGTACCCGAACCATTAAACAGTCGCATCAGGCCCTAACCATTCCGCTTGTTCTGGCTCCGAATGA
The DNA here is from genome assembly GCF_038005125.1 of Paenibacillus sp. FSL K6-2862. Taxonomy (NCBI): domain Bacteria; kingdom Bacillati; phylum Bacillota; class Bacilli; order Caryophanales; family Paenibacillaceae; genus Paenibacillus; species Paenibacillus sp. FSL K6-2862. The sequence continues at coordinate 4,610,391 of NZ_JBBOSN010000001.1, read as the reverse complement.
GAATGGTGCTGTATCTGTATATCGGGATGGTCAATTCCTGGATACGTACGTGGTTACCTACGCTGAAGCCAAAAATGGTACCGTAGTCGTGCCATCCATTGAGCCAGAGATCAGTAATCAGCCCCCACCAGCGAATGAGCCTGAAGAAGGCGGCGGCGGTGACGAAGGCAGCGTGGACGGCAACCAGGAAGGTGAACCTGATTCGACTCCTGCTGACGGTGAAGAAGATAATGAAAGTGAAGATACGTCTGCCATGAATGATAGTAAAGGTAAAGGTCATGGAAAAGATAAGAAGAATGAAGTCGTAAACGCAACAAGCCGTCCGTAAGGACGGCTTATTGCTGACGTTAGGTTGGAATGCACCGCAAATCAAAGGAGGGCGACGGAGCTATGCCTGAAGGTATCATCGTAAAAGCGCTAAGCGGTTACTATTATGTCATGCCATTGTTAGAAAACGGGGTGCCTTCGGTTGAAGGCTCCGCCGTTCAATGCCGAGCGAGAGGCATATTCAAAAAGAGAGGCGTATCTCCGCTTGTCGGTGATCGCGTCAGCTATATGCTGACAGAGAATGGCGAAGGAACAGTAGATGAGATTCGGGAACGGGAGACGGAGTTAATTCGTCCTCCTGTTGCGAATGTCAGTCTGGCTGTTCTTCTGTTCTCCGTTAAGGAACCGGACATGAACCTCAATCTGCTGGACAAATTTCTCGTACATATTGAGCAGGCAGGATTGGATGCTCTAATTGTATTAACGAAGCAGGACCTCGTAGATCCAGAGAAGGATACCAGGGACACTGTGGCTGAGGTTAAGGCTCTCTATGAACAGATTGGGTATGAAGTCATCTCGACCAGCTCGCGAACAGGAGAGGGCAATGAACTGCTCAAAGAACGCCTCGCAGGCAAGATTAGTGTGTTCTCGGGTCAGTCCGGTGTAGGTAAGTCTTCCATGCTTAATGCCCTGATGCCAGGGCTGACACTCGAAACGAGTGAAATCAGTATGCGTCTTGGCCGCGGTAGACATACGACTAGGCACGTTGAATTGATCCCGCTGGATAACGGCGGATTCGTAGCAGATACACCCGGATTCAGCCAACTGGACTTTCTAGAGATTGGTGTGGAGGAATTATCCACCTGTTTCCGTGAATTTGCCCAGTATGCGGATCAGTGCAAATTCCGCGGCTGTACCCATACGCATGAGCCCCAGTGCCGAGTACTTGCAGCCAAGGAGGAAGGTCTAATCTCCGACAGCCGTTACAAGCATTATGAGCAGTTCCTTACAGAAATGAAAGACAAGAAGCGGAGGTACTAATTATGATTAAAATTGCTCCATCCATCTTATCTGCAGATTTTGCACGTCTTGGTGCTGAGGTAGCTGAGGCGCAAGCTGCTGGAGGCGACTGGATTCACGTTGATGTCATGGACGGTCATTTCGTTCCGAATATTACACTGGGTCCTGCCATTGTGAAAGCTATTGCGCCACATACCAACCTGCCACTGGATGTACATCTGATGATTGAGAATCCGGAACGGTATGTTGAAGAATTTGCCAAAGCAGGAGCGGCTGTTATTACCGTTCATGCCGAGGCATGTGTGCATTTGCACCGTGTGATTCATCTGATTAAGGAACAGGGAGTTAAGGCGGGAGTTGCTCTGAATCCAGGGACACCTGCCAGTGCCATTCAGGAAGTGCTTGATGACGTGGACATGGTTCTGGTCATGACCGTGAATCCTGGGTTTGGCGGACAAGCGTTCATCTCGGGAACCATGAACAAAATCAGACAAATTCGCAGCTGGCTGAATGAAAAAGGACGCCATGACGTACACATCGAAGTGGACGGTGGAATTGCAGCCGATACAGCACCACTCGTTGTAGAAGCAGGCGCGGATGTACTCGTCGCAGGTAGTGCGGTATTCGGACGTGAGGATCGTGCAGCTGCTATTGCCGAAATCCGTAGCAGCTACGGAGGCTGATCTATGGGCCTTAAGGAGACGCTGTGGACAATGGCTGCGAGCCTTGTAACGGGACTGGTGCTCGCTTTATTTGCAGTCATTCAATCCCCATACAATGCGCTTACTTCACTGATTGGCGTGGGCGTTGTCATTATGTATTTTCGAAAGTTTGATCGCACACGATCGCGTGTTACCTTCGTCATATTCAGCATACTGTATTACTTGCTGAGTGTATTCATGATCGCTGTCTATCAATTTGTTCCTGCCCAAACGTAAATGAGCTGTTCTTCGGGCTCGTCATGTTGGAATAGGGACAGGTGGTTCCGCATAAATATGGTTACATGAGCAGGTTTCTCATGTAGCCTTTTTTGTCGTGTTTAAGGTGAAGAAGGCCCTGAAGCATAGGATACGGCGGATGCATGAGCATGATGGGGAGGGTGAAGTATGAAATTTTACACATTCAAACTGCCGAAGTTTTTGGGAGGGTTTGTAAAGGCGATCCTTAATACGTTTCAAAAGAACTGATAAGATCGAGAGCAGGCTCAAAAGGCGAATACCGCCGCTATGGCTTCAGGACGATTGGGGAATCCGACCTGAGAAGTGCCATGCGGCGGGCATTCACATGCTTGTGCAGGTATTTATGTACTTTTTTGAATACCAAAAAAGCACCTGCAAGGAACAAGGTGCTTTTTGCTTATCCGATTTATAGTAGCTTTGCGTGATTATACGCGAGTCACTTTACCGGCTTTCAGTGCACGGGTGCTTACGTATACACGTTTTGGTTTACCGTTCACGAGAATGCGGACCTTCTGAACGTTTACGCCCCAAGAACGACGGTTACGGTTGTTAGCGTGGGATACGTGGTTACCGGTGCCCGGTTTCTTACCTGTCACATAACATTTGCGAGACATAGATTACACCTCCTATCCTAAAATAACCAGTTGCCTTCGGAGAGACGAAAGTCATTCCTTAAAGGCTAAATTGTTCTTCCTGACCATAGTGGTCAGGCTCCAGTAGCTAATGGCGTTGTTCAAGCCGGCATGGCCGGATCATTTCCATTACTTAACCTGCATAAAACAATACTTGAATATAATATCATACCCAAAAAAGCTTCGTCAACTGATCCAAAAACTTTATTTATTTCTCCTGCCTAATATAGTACAATGTTGAATAGTCCATAATACAGCGGTGAACAGGCTGTTGCCGCGAGAAAGCCGGAGATTTGACCGTCCCAAGAGGTCGGTGGTCTGCAATTTGGCAACGCTGTGCGCTGTGACATTTCCATCACTGGCACCAGTCTCCATGCGGCATTCATGCCGGCTCTCGATACCGGTGCATATCCGTATGCCCCGAACTCGGGCTTCAGCGGTTGCAAGATATCGGTGGCTCGGCCGCCCAGACCGTAGATCCGGATGACATGTTGAATTGTATGCCTTTGCCGGACAAGGTGTGGACGAAGAATGACGCAGAAGCGTCAACGCATGAACAGACCAGTTAACATCTTGGTGCAAGATGTTCGTGTATCAAGCTAGGAAGGGGAATTCTCACTTGAGTATACGTTCTTTAAATGGAACAGATTTTACCGCAATGGTACTTGCCGGCGCGGAACAACTTGGACAGCATGCAGAGCACGTCAATTCCCTGAATGTTTTCCCTGTGCCGGATGGCGACACGGGAACGAACATGAATTTGACAATGAGTGCGGGAGTTGCAGAGATTAAACGCAAGAGTTCTGCCTCCATCGGAGAAGCTGCCGGTATTTTATCGAAAGGCCTGCTTATGGGTGCACGGGGGAATTCTGGCGTTATTTTATCGCAGTTGTTCCGTGGGTTCAGTCGTTCAGCTGCTCCTTATGAGGAACTGAATACGCTCCAATTTGCAGCAGCCCTCCAAAATGGCGTAGACGCAGCGTACAAAGCTGTCGTGAAGCCTGTTGAAGGAACCATTCTTACCGTGGCTAAGGAAGCAGCGAAACATGCCAGCTACTATGCAAGACGGACGAATGATATTACCGAATTAATGAATGAAGTATTGTTAAAAGCAAAAGAGGCACTGGCAACGACTCCGGAATTGCTGCCTGTACTAAAACAGGTTGGCGTCGTGGATTCGGGTGGACAGGGGCTTGTATATATTTACGAAGGTTTTATGGAAGTTCTGCTGCAGACCGACGGTGTTAGCCGTGCATCCCTGCAAAAAGAAGTACAACCATCTGTGGCATCGTCCGCATTGAAACCGGCTGTACCGGCAGAAGAGGTGCCTGCGAAGCCTGCACAGCAGGTCATTGCTCCAGAGATGCCGTTGTCTGCACAGGCTAGACTGGAAACGGAAGATATCGAATTCCTGTATGATATGGAATTTTTCATTAACCGCCAGCTCGGAGATAATGCAGGCGTGGCATTTGATGATGAGGCATTCCGGAAAGCGTTGTCAGTTAATGGAGATTCCATCATCATTATTGCTGACGACGAAGTGATCAAAGTACATGTGCACTCCAAAACACCTGGAGATGTACTGAATCTGGCACTTCGTTACGGCGAAATTACTCAGATTCACATTTTGAACATGCGTGAACAGCACCGGGATCTGCTAACGGCGGGCATGGACATTGCGCCTTCTCCTGAATTGTTTGCAGAGATTCCGCCTGAAACGACGCGCAGTCATGAAGAGGCAGTACCTCCGGCAGACGAGATGGCTCCGTATGGTTTTATCGCTGTATCTTCAGGCGAGGGTATTGCGGAAATCTTCCAAAGCCTCGGAGTGGATGTCGTTCTGTCCGGCGGACAGACGATGAACCCGAGTACTGAGGACTTTGTGAATGCAGTTCGCTCGATCGCTGCGGAACAGGTATTTATTTTGCCGAACAATTCCAATATTGTTCTTGCTGCCGAACAGGCACGAGAACTGCTTGAAGACGAACGACGGATCACGGTGATCCCGAGCAAAACCATTCCGCAAGGTATGGCAGCTGCGTTTGCTTTTCAGGAGGATGAGTCTGCTGAAACCAACCGTGATCAGATGCTGGAAGCCATTGGCCGCGTGCAGTCGGGTCAGGTTACTCATGCTGTAAGAGATACTCAGTACGATGAGCTGGATATCAAGGCAGGCCATTACATTGGTATCCATAATTCCAAAATCGTTGCGACAGATGAAAGCATGCTGCGTGCGTGTGAAGGGTTGCTGCAGCAGATGATGGAGAGTGGAGATGAAGTGGTTACCATCCTCGAAGGGGAAGAAGCTGACTCTGAGGTTACTGCTGCACTTGCAGCATGGCTGGAGTCGCAATATCCTGATGCTGAGGTGGAGGTGCATTCCGGAGGACAGCCAGTTTATTATTATTTGTTCTCTGTGGAGTCCTGATAGTACACTCACGCAAGGAGGAGATCTCGCTTGAGCCATAAGATTGCGATAGTAACAGACAGTACCGCAGATATACCGGAAGAGCTTGTCGGTAAATATGGAATTCATGTGGTTCCACTGCGCGTTCTGTTTGGTGAAGAAAGTTATGCAGACGGCGTTGATCTGACTTCGGAACAGTTTTATGCCAAATTGGAGAAGGCTTCGGCGTTACCTACAACGTCACAGCCTTCGCCAACCGAATTCATGAACATCTACCAGACTCTGCTGGATGAAGACCCGGAACGTCCGATTGTCTCGATTCACCTGTCATCAGGCATGAGTGGAACCTATCAATCGGCACTACTGGGCAAATCCCTGCTGGAGCGCGAGGGCGACATTACGGTGCTGGACTCCAAGTCGGCATCTTATGGATATGGTCTGATGGTTGTTCAGGCAGCCGAACTCGCGAGTCAGGGCAAGTCGGCAACCGAGATTGCTGCAGCTGTGGAAGCCATGCAGAAGAGCCGCAAGCTGTTTTTCCTGGTGGATACACTGGAGTACCTGCAAAAAGGCGGGCGGATCGGAAAGGCTGCGGCTTTTCTGGGCACCTTGCTGAATATTAAGCCCATCTTGTCCATTGATGAGGAAGGTGTCATATACGCTGTTGAAAAAGTCAGAGGACACAAAAAAGCAATGGCACGCATTATTGAGCTGTTTCAGCAGGACCTAGCGGGTAAGCGTGTGAACGTGGCCGTGGGCCATACCGCAGACCCCGGATCAGCGATTGCTTGTGCAGAGCAGCTGCGTGGGCATTTTACACTGAATGAAGTGGTGTACACCAATATTGGAGCCGTTATTGGCAGCCATGTTGGGCCTGGCGTTATTGCCATCTTTATGTGGCCTGTTCCGGAATGAGGGATTAGACATGAAATTGGAAGAAATATCGGTTAAGCAAATTAACGGCGTGAGTGCTCTCAAAGAGGGAGAGCTTCACGCCTTTGGCATCTCTAGTGTTAAAGACCTGCTTGAATACTATCCGTTCCGTTATGAGGATTATCGTCTGCGCTCTCTTAGTGAAGTGAAAGACGGGGACAAGATTACGGTCCAGGGTAAGATCATGGGTATTCCGGTGCTGCAGCGCTATGGTAAAAAGTCCCGTCTCACCTGCAAGGTGATGACCGAAGAGTGGATGATTACGGCAACCTGGTTTAATCGTCATTTTCTAAAAGACCAGCTTACGCCGAACCGCGAAATTGTGCTTACCGGGAAGTGGGAGCAAAAGCGTATGCAGATGACCGTCTCGGATTCGGAGTTTCCGGATAAGGGAGATGGCCGTTCAGGTACGCTGCAGCCGGTCTACTCGGTAACGGGCAAGCTGACGCAATCCTGGATGCGCAAGACGATTAATCAGGGTTTGATCCAATTTGGAGACATGATTCCCGAGATTTTACCTCCATCTCTTATGAAGAAATACGGACTGATGCCTCGTAAACAGGCGATCGCGGGGATTCACCGTCCGCAGGATAATCGGGAAGGCCAGCAGGCCAGACAGCGCATGGTCTATGAAGAATTGTTTTTGTTCCAGCTGAAGATGCAGGCCTATCGTGCATTGAACAGAAATCGCATGGATGGGGTTGTGCATACAACGGATAATGCCACTATTCGCGAGTTTGTGCGCAGTCTGCCGTTTGAACTGACAGATGCTCAGAAGAAGGTAGAACTGGAAATCCTTCATGATATGCGTTCACCTTATTCCATGAATCGCTTGCTGCAAGGCGATGTGGGGTCGGGTAAAACGGTGATTGCAGCCATAGCGCTGTATACCTCGGTTCGTTCCGGTTTCCAGGGAGCTCTAATGGTTCCTACCGAGATTCTGGCCGAGCAGCATATGCGATCATTACAAAAGCTGTTTGAACCTTTTGGCGTAACGGTGGGCCTTCTAACCGGCAGCGTGAATGGACGGAAACGCAAGGATCTGATCGCTTCGCTGCAAATGGGGATGATTGATATCGTGGTGGGTACCCATGCATTGATTCAGGAAGATGTATTCTTCCGTGATCTTGGTCTCGTCGTGACGGACGAGCAGCACCGCTTCGGGGTGAACCAGCGCAGCATTTTGCGGCGAAAAGGATATAATCCCGATGTGTTAACCATGACGGCGACTCCGATTCCGCGGACGCTGGCGATTACGGCATTTGGGGATATTGAAGTATCCACGATCTCGGAACGGCCGAAGGGACGAATTCCGATCTCCACCTATTGGGTTAAACATGACATGATGGAGCGTGTGCTCGGATTCATCTCCCGCGAAGTGGATCAGGGCCGTCAGGCTTATCTTATATGCCCTTTAATTGAGGAATCCGAGAAGCTGGATGTCCAAAATGCAATTGATCTGCATGTGCAGATGCAGCAGAATTTTCCGAATTATCGTGTGGGCCTGCTGCATGGACGGATGACCGCTGGGGAGAAAGAAGAGATGATGCGTGCGTTCTACAGCAACGATATTCAGCTCCTCGTCTCCACCACCGTGGTGGAAGTCGGCGTCGATGTACCGAATGCTACGTTAATGGTGATTATGGATGCCGACCGTTTTGGCTTGTCCCAGCTGCATCAGCTTCGCGGCCGTGTTGGCCGGGGTGCCCACGCGTCCTATTGCGTGCTCATCGCCGATCCCAAAACTGAGGTTGGGCAGGAGCGCATGAAGGTCATGACCGAAACGGAGGATGGCTTTGAAGTTTCTCGCCGTGATCTCGATCTGCGGGGACCGGGGGATTTCTTTGGGACCAAACAGAGTGGATTACCGGAATTCCGCCTGGCGGATATGGTTGCAGACTTTGCCGTATTGGAGCAAGCGAGGGATGATGTGTCCAGTTTGATCGGCGATCCGAATTTCTGGACATCTGTGGACTATACGGCTTTGCGCGAGTATTTACAGCAGCAGCAGGTATTCCAGGGTGATCTGATCGATTAATTTTGGCCTGGATGCATTGCTTTCCTGCAATTCATGCGAAAAAAGTCAAGTGAACAAGCCCTCCCATCATATGAATAGAAAGTGAGTTCATTTTTGGGAGGTGCTGTACGTTTTGGGTTATCAACAATATGGAATTAGTCCGCAGCTGGTGGAGCGGATCAAATTAAAGATGAAGAATCCTGCTGTCAAAGATCGTATTAAAAAGCTGATTGACGGAATTACGAAGTCCGACCTTCAGGATCGGGCAAAGGTTAGAAGATTGGTCAAGTCATCTGCTGTCATCTTGAATGAAAATTTCTCCTCAGCTCAGGAGGAGCAGTTCGTTGCCTTCGTCATCGCTCAGAAGATTGATCCTAACAATACGTTTCATTTGATTAAGCTGTGGGGGATGTTTCGGTGAGGTCGCTGTAGGTTGAGGATAATAAAATGAACTGTACATTCACATGGAGCACTACGATGCCAGAACAACCTTACGATCGCTGTTATCCCCGGATTTTTGGGATTCCCTTTCTCAAAGGGGAAAATCCGGGGATAAAGGCGAGCGCTTCGCTTCTTCAGGTTTATTCTGTCCTCTTCGTTTTGTGTGAATGATCTGTTTATTTTATAAAAACTCAACCTACATCGAGGGTGTAGGTTGGTTAAAGGGCGGGGTAGCCCATAAGTCAGGAAATTGACTTATGGGCTACCTTTTTTGATGGTAGGCATCAGACCAATCGTCCGTGATGCATCTTAAGGACATGTTTCAACGAAAAGCTAAAATAGTTGTAGCGAACTGAGCGTACACTATCCGGGTAAATTCTTCGGGTTCGGTGTCGTAATGAATCGTAGAGCTGTTATTTCGTCTTTCGCGGATGTTAATAGCAGTTTTTTACTTCTATAGCGTCGTATAGGTTCGTTAAAGTTTTCATTCCACACTAATTCTCGTAATAAGGTGTAACGGATTCCTTAAAGTCTGTCTGAATGGAACAAATGATTCTCCATTGCATCCTTTTACTTCTCATTTCTACCTGATGACTTTGCTTTCTCCTTGGCAGAGCGGTAAACTGGTGCATACGAGCAAAAAGGGATGAAGGCAAAAAGAGCATTCATAGGATCAAGTAAAATGGAACGAAAACCGGAGATGCAATATTAAGACATAAAGCATATTGCTGATTTTTGATGGATTTGGAGGAAGCGGGCTTCATGGAAATGTTTACGATGCTGCTGGGTTTGTTTGAGCGGGCGGCGCTGCTAATTATCTTTTTATTCTTTTTATCAAGGGTTCCCCGTTTTAGACAGATTTTGCAGAAGGGAAAACTAAGGCCACAGGAATATGTGGCGGTGACGCTGTTGTTCTGTGCTTTTGCGATCTTTGGCACCTATACCGGGATCAATGTGGAAGGTTCACTGGTGAATGTGCGGATTATCGCCATTTTGTCGGGTGGGATTTTGTTTGGAGCACCTGTAGGGATTATTACGGGGATTGTATCGGGAGTGCACCGTTATTTAATTGATATGGATGGGGTTACAGCCATTCCGTGTCTCATTACGAGTATCATTGCCGGTCTGGTGTCGGGTTACATTCACAAATATACGCCCAAGTCGAAGCGATGGATGATTGGTATTGCGGCCGGGATGATCTGTGAAGCACTTACGATGCTGTTGATCCTGCTATATTCCTATCCGGACCCGCTCGGTGCTGACATTGTATCCAAGATTGCATTGCCCATGATTTTGGGTGAAGTCAATATTGGACTGATCGTGCTGCTGGTTCAGAGTGTGGAAGGGGAAAAGGAAATGATCGCAGCACGCCAGGCCAAGCTCGCCTTGGAAATTGCGAACAAAACCCTGCCCTACTTTCGCTCTATTGATGAGGATTCCCTGCGAACCATCTGTCGCATTATTCAAGAGGATATCCAGGCTGACGCTGTTGCCATTACGAATACACGGAATGTACTGGCCTATGTTGGGTTTGGAGAAGAACGATATCATATTGGCAATGAGATCATTAGCGAGATGACGAAGCAGACGATCTCGAGCGGAGAGATTACGATCAGTAATGATGTGACCGATGAGAAAACACCGGATATCCATTCCCTGCTGATTATTCCGCTCAAGGAGCGGAGCGAGGTCACAGGAGCACTGAAGATTTATTACCGTAAAGCCTACAAAATTACGTATCCGCTGCAAACGATGGCCGTGGGACTATCCCAGATTATTTCCACTCAGATGGAAGTATCCCGGGTCGAAGAGATTAAGGCAGCCGCCAACAAAGCGGAACTGCGGGCATTGCAGACAACCATTCATCCTCATTTTCTCTTTAATGCGCTGAACGCGATTGCTTCTTCGATTCGAACGAAGCCTGACCGGGCACGGGAGCTGATTGTGAATCTGTCGGGATATATGCGCTACAATCTGGAGCTGTCGGATGAGCTAATCGATATCCATAAGGAGCTGGAGCAGGTCCGCAATTATGTGGAGATTGAGAAAGCCCGTTATGGCAGCAGGCTTAACGTGATCTATGAGATTGATGAAGTGGCGGTGCATATTCCAAGTCTGGTCATTCAGCCACTTGTTGAAAATGCCATCATGCATGGTGTCCTCAAGGTCAAGGGTCCTGGTACAGTGCGGATTCGGGTACAGGATTACCCTGATTTTGTACGAATAGGAGTCAGTGACACCGGTGCTGGTATCAACCCCGATATCATTGAGAAGGTCTATCATGACCGGATGCCGGGGAATCAGATTGGTCTATATAATGTTCATCGGCGGGTGAAGCTCATTTATGGACAAGGTGTAACTATTACTCGGCTGGAGCAAGGAACGGATATTATTTTTGATGTACCCAAAGGAGATGTCGTGACAAGGTGATTGGTCTATGAGAGCCCTTATCGTGGAAGATGAAATTCCTGCAAGTGAAGAATTGAATTATTTGATCCAGGAACATAGTGAGATTGAAGTGGCTGCCTGCCTGGAAGATGGACTGGATGTACTAAAATTTCTGCAGGAGCAGGAAGTCGACGTTATTTTTCTCGATATTAACATTCCATCTCTGGACGGCATGATGCTGGCCCATCATATTGGGAAGTTCGCCAGTAAGCCTTATATCGTCTTTACGACTGCTTATAAGGAGCATGCAGCTGAGGCATTCGAGCTAGAAGCCTTTGACTACATTCTGAAGCCTTATGATGAGAAACGAATTGCCGCCATGCTGCTCAAGCTGGAGAATGCCTTCAAACGCGATCATGCGGGAGAGGGATTGGTTGAACATGGGCAGGCTCAAGTGACGGATGACACTTCCGTACAAGGATCACCGCCAAAAGCATCAGTCGCCGGAAGTGGAATACGAATTAACCTGCTGCGAAACGAGAACATTATCGTAACGGATACAGCCGACATTTATTATGCGGAAGCACAAGAGAAAGTAACAAAGGTGTATACCAAAAATGGTGAGTTTACGATGCCAGTGAGCATTTCGGATTTTCATGGCCGACTGCCTCAGGAGTCCTTTTTCCGCTGTCACCGTTCTTACCTGGTCAATCTGTCTCAAATTCGTGAAATTGTACCCTGGTTTAACAATACCTATCTGCTCCGTCTGCGCGATTTGGAAGCGGAAGTGCCGGTTAGCCGGGGGAAGGTCAAGGAATTCAGGCAGCTCATGCGCATATAGAGGCATTTCATTCCGTCTCTGGTGCAACTCATGCTTAAATCGGTGTTATGAATCCCCTTTCATGTATGATTAGCTTGTGAACGCATTCAAAGCAGCATTGTCATTCACCAAATGATGGACAATGTGCTCAGACATGACATCGGCAAAGGGGAGATCACGATGAAAGCAGCTATTTCATCAGCACCTAATTCAGCATCGACATCCATAAAAATGAATCGTTGGCTTATTGTACTGGGAACAATTATTGTACAAATGGGCCTTGGAACCATCTACACCTGGAGTTTATTTAATCAACCGCTGTCTGACCGTTTCGGATGGGACGTCAGCTCGGTCGCGATAACTTTTTCGATCACGAGTTTTGCACTCGCATTTGCTACGCTTTTTGCAGGCCGTTTGCAGGAACGATGGGGACTTCAGCGCCTGATCCGTGTAGCAGGGATTGTTCTTGGTCTGGGACTGGTGCTCAGTTCTCAGGTTACTTCATTAACATTGCTCTACATTTTGGCGGGATTCGTGGTTGGGTTCGCAGACGGGACCGCATACATTACATCGTTATCCAACTTGATCAAATGGTTTCCGGAACGCAAAGGTCTCATCTCGGGTATTTCCGTTGGTGCTTTTGGTACAGGCAGTCTGTTGTTTAAATATGTGAACTCGGCATTGATAGGTGCTGTAGGACCTGCTCAGGCATTTATGTATTGGGGTATCATCGTCCTGGTCCTGATTGTGGCCGGATCTTTCCTGATTCGTGAAGCCGTTGTTCGTGAACATGCTCCCGTTAGCAAGACTGAAGGGGCGAAGCAGGAAGAAGTTATTCGTCATCAGTACACGGTAAAAGAAATGCTTCGCACGAAAGAAGCGTATATGCTGTTCGTTATTTTCTTCACGGCTTGTATGAGCGGATTGTATCTGATCGGTATTGTCAAAGACATTGGCGTACAACTGGCAGGTCTTGACGTGGCTACCGCCGCGAATGCCGTAGCGATGGTTGCGATCTTCAATACGGCAGGGCGTATCATTCTGGGGGCCTTGTCGGACAAAGTAGGCCGGATGAAAGTGATTGCCGGGGCACTGCTGGTTACAGCAGTTGCCGTCATGATACTAAGCCTCGTTCCGCTGACCTATGGCGTGTTCTTCGCCTGCGTGGCTGCAGTTGCGTTCTGTTTCGGTGGTAACATTACCGTATTTCCGGCGATTGTCGCGGATTACTTCGGACTGAAAAATCAGAGCAAAAACTATGGCGTCATCTATCAGGGATTTGGAATTGGAGCCCTGGCTGGATCCTTTATCAGTGCCCTGCTGGGCGGATTCCATCTGACGTTTATCGTTATTGCCATCCTCTGTGCTGTTTCCCTGCTGCTTGCCTTGATGATTACACCTCCGGGTCAAAATCGTCGTACACGTCAGCATGAGGGTCAAATGAGTCTCAAACCTTCATCCCGGGCAAGCTGAGTGAATTCGAATCTTGAATATCGTTATAATTTAATGTTCTATATTAAATAAATGAATGGCGGTCTCTGCGGAGGCCGCTTTTTTCAATAGGGTTAGGGGAATACTACTGGTTGGTAGTAGATCGCTTGGGGGCAGCGTGCATTGTATCCTGTGCTTCTGCTATACTCTAGGTGAATTAAAGGTCAACAACATCTGTTCGGAGCTGGAGGAGGATTTCGATGAACTTCGTTAAATATGCTGAACCTGATTTTGCTGACTATTATGCTCTGGTTTCCAATATGGAAGTCATGAAACAAATTACAGAACGTACGCTCCCGGAGAATGAAGCGAAGAACCAATTCCGGTCCATGCTTGATTATAATCTGGGATCCAGCTGCGGATATTACCGAGTATCAGATGCAAATGGAGCTGGGCTGGCTTACGCAAAACTCATTCCGGATGAAACCGATTCGTCCCGAGCAGAGATGGGCTATATGGTTTTGCCTGAATACTGGGGCCAAGGTCATGGCACGTCCATTGCGTCGCGTCTCATTTTAAAAGCACAGGCGGCGGGAATTGGTGTGCTCTACGCGATCATTGACCCATCCAACGTGGCATCCCGCCGAATATTAACCAGACAGAACTTTGTATCGACACGGACAGGCGATATGGAAGGACTCCCCGGCGAGATTCTGGAATTAAACCTTAGGGTGCGTCGGTAACCGATCATGCCATAAGGGTAATGATATATACACATTCTGCTTATACCTGGCAATGGGGCTCATACGGCTTGGAATGATGCAGAATGCTGCACAGAGATATGGAGGGGATGGAGATGAGCAATACGGTAATGGAGCGTCTGAACGAATTACTGCCGGAATGGCTGGAGACCAGTCGTCTGCATACAGGGCAGGGAAAGGTCGCTTCCTATATCCCGGAGCTGGTCAAGGCATCACAGGATGAGCTGGGCATACATATTATGGACGCCGAAGGCAATCATGTGTCTGCCGGAGATTGCGGTGTACCCTTTACGATGCAGAGCATCTCCAAAGTGTTTACCCTAATTCTGGCCCTAATGGATCACGGGGAAGAAGCGGTTTTCTTTAATGTAGGAAAAGAACCTACAGGTGACGATTACAATTCGATGATCAAACTTGAGCTGGTTGAACCGGGTATCCCGTTTAATCCGCTGATCAATGCAGGAGCCATAACGGTCTCCTCCCTGGTCGCGGGAGACTGTAAGGAAGAGAAATCACGGCGAATTCTGGAGTTTTTCCGCAAGCTCGCTAACAATGATCGGCTGGATTATAACGAAGAGGTCTTCCGGTCCGAATCGGAGACAGGTCACTTGAACCGTTCGCTGGCTTACTTTTTGAAGCATAATGGCGTAATCAAGGAAGATGTGGAAGATGTGCTCTGTGTCTATTTCCGTCACTGTTCGATCGAGGTGACTTGTGCGGATCTGGCCCGCATGGCTCTGGTGCTTGCTCATGATGGTACAGATCCGATCACGGGAAATGAGCTCATTCCCCGCCGTTATGTACAGATTGCCAAAACCTTCATGACGACGTGCGGTATGTATAACGCATCGGGTGAATTTGCCATTGAAGTCGGGCTACCTGCCAAGAGCGGAGTATCCGGCGGAATTATCACCCTTGTTCCTGGCCAGTTTGGCATTGGTCTTGTAGGACCGGCACTGAATCGAAAAGGGAACAGCATTGCGGGCGTACATTTGCTGGAGCGCCTTTCCAAGGAATTTGACTGGAGTCTTTTCTAAAGATTTCCCCATATACCCACCAAAATGGCCGATGAATCACATATCGGTCATTTTGCTTCTTTGGGCCGAAGGCAGCTTCGGCGAGAATGGGTGTTTGGATACCTGAGAAGGCCATATTGAAGTGTAGGAAAACGGTCCTGCATGCATCAATTCGGCTGCATCTAATGCGGAATATTCGCTAATTAGAGTTGGTAAAGTGAGTAGTTCCTATTGCCGATATAAGCTTGAGCGTTGGAACTTGTTATCTGCTGCGTCATTCATTCGCCGGTGTCACATTGGTAATCAGATTCATCTGAACGTCCCGGGTCCCGTTTGATGTCAGCAGCCTTAGCGTACGTACAGTAGGGTCCAGCTTCAGTACCTGTCCAGTAAATCGGATATCGTCATGTTCATGGAACAGGGTTATGGTTACCGCATCTCCAAGCATCATTGAGTTGCTGAGCAAACGGGACATTTCTTCCGCTACCTGAGCATCCAGTGATGGACGGGTCCGGGGAGCAAGCTGTTCCTGATGAAGAATGTAAGCTTCCCGGTGTTCGGGAAGCATCATGCGCGAAGACTCAAAGAGTCCGTTTTGCTGTAGTTTTTTACTCATTTGTAATGACCTCCGATTTTATGGGAACGGTCCTGTGCCTGTGCAGACGAGCAGAGCGAGGAAGCCCGCATGATGGCGGTGTCTCCGAACTTGCGCTTGATGTCATCTGTGGCACGTTCCACTTCTCTTTTGCGTTCACGATCATCGAACCAGGACAACTGTACTTCGGAATCAGGCACCAGCCCGGTCAGTGAGATGCTGATGCGGCGGATGGGTAATCGGTCCCAATGGCGAAGGAAGAGCGCCGCGGCCGCATCATAGACTTCATCCGTAATGTTGGTTGGCTCGCTCACCTTCATCTGGCGCGAGAAGCCAGTTGGGCGGTCGTAATCCTGCCCTCGGCATCCCACGGAGACCACGTTACCCATCAGAGATTTATCCCGGGAGCGTCGACAGACGAGCTCTGCCAGCTCAAGCAGGACAACCTTGATCTCTTCCCAGGACTCATAATCTCTGGGAAGCGTCATCTGATGTCCAATGCCCTGCTGCTGATGCGTGTATGTCCCGGGTTTCACGGGTGAATCGTCCATACCGCGGGCAATGCGCCATATGACTTCACCATTTACTCCCCAGCGTTCCCTCAGTCTGGACAGAGGTGTCTGTGCCAGATCACCTATTGTACGAATACCCATGTTAGAGAGATGTTTCCCCATCCGTGAACCGACCATGAACATGTCCCGGACAGGTTTGGTCCAGATTGTTTTCTCCATGTCCTTACGATTCAGTACACAGATGCCCTCGGGGACTTTTTTGGCATATAAGTCACAGGCCATTTTGCTCACCACTTTGGTATCACTGATGCCAATCCGAATATATACGCCCGTCTCCTCCATGACCCTGGATTGGATGCTGCGAGCAATCGTCTCCGGACTGCCGAACAGCTCCAGGCTTCCGGTGACATCGATAAACTGCTCATCAATACTGTAAGGCTCAACAAGGTCAGTGTAGGACTGAAGAATCCGGGTGATGTGCAGTGACACGCGAATGTATTCTTCCATCCGGGGGCGAACGACGACAACGTTCGGGCATTTGGCAAGGGCTTCACCCAGTCGCTCAGCCGTCGTAATTCCATAAGACTTGGCAATAGGGCAGGCCGCAAGGATGATGCCTGAACGGCGTGCTGGATCTCCCGCTACGACGAGGGGACGGTCTTTGTATTCGGGATGTGCCGATTTCTCCACACTGGCATAAAATGACTGGCAGTCTGCGAGCATAATGACGCGTCCATCTTTGCGGGACATAACGGGTCTCTCCTTTATTCCGTGATTCGGCTGTTCACGAACAGACAGAGCTATTCAGCCGCATATTTTATGCATTTTATTTACAGTTTGGAACATGTGTTCTTGTTTTATAAGCATATCCCGAATGCTCTAAAGCGGCAACCGGAATTTTTTTGCAAATTGGACACAATTATGGAATCCAAATAATAGAGTCAGAATTTAGGAAATAAGATGTGCTTTTTTACATTTGATGTAAGAGATTCGTGACTTCAGGGTGATGACCCGGTGTTCATTTCGTTTTTTGTAAAAGTAATATAAATGGGCACAGTCCTATAAGGGGGGACTGATGTCCTTTTTTGCTTTTCTGCACTTTTCAGAAAACCTTGTCAGGCCGCGGGTTTTCACTGATGCGTTATCGGACTATAGTATCAATTTTGTAATCTTTATGGTTAATACTGTAAAAACGTCCGCAACTTTAACATATGACTTGCGTTTAAAGGGGTAAGTGTTCAAGCTGAAACAGCTGCTGCATACCGCGTTGCATATAACTTTAACGGGTAGAGAACTGCAACAGGTCAAGGCGTTTACAATTAGGTTTTAACCATCTCAAATGGTATTCATGAAGCAGAGAAGTCAGACAGGCTTTTAAAGCAAGTTCATGGCCATTTTTACGAATTATGGGCAGAATGTTGCATTCCACGTTTGCTTCCATCAGCCTAGTTACAAATGCAGAGTATTGGCGCTATAGTGAGAACACACCGCTGGCATCTCTACCCGGAGCGGACATCCAAGCAGATGAATGGCTGCATGTCTGTTAGCTTTAATTTCAGATTCAGACCATAACAGGCAGGATGCATAATAGAGAGGTGAGCAATCAGGAGCCATGAGCAGACGAAGAAGAAAGCGCTGGATGCTAACGATGTTGACGGGAGCTGTTGTACTGACCGGTGGAATATTGGCCGGCTGGCAATATATGCAACCCCAACTCGTTACCTACACAGCCGAGAATGGCACGGAGATGAAATTCAAGACCGAGGGAGACCGGTTCATGGAATACGGGCCCGATGGAACATGGAGGGAGATGTTCGTTAAGGGCGTCAACCTGGGTGCAACTTCACCGGGATATTATCCGGGAGAGTTTCCCCTGACCGAAGAGGATTACCTAAGGTGGTTCCAGCAGATTCAGGAGATGGGGGCCAATGTCATACGGGTGTATACGGTCCACGAACCGATTTTTTACTCAGCATTGGTCGATTATAACCGTGGCCGGGAGCAGCCGTTATATTTTATACAGGGTATATGGTCGCCGGAAGAAGAGTTGATTGAGAAGCAGGACGCTTATGCTGATCACATTGAACAGACGTTCAAGCAGGAGATTGAAAAAGCGGTAACCGCGGTATATGGGGATGCGGATATTCCGGAAAAGGCCGGAGCCTCCAGCGGCAAGTACAAGAAGAATGCCGGTAAATATCTGATGGCCTGGCATGTTGGCACCGAGTGGGATCCCACGATGGTAGACAACACAAATGAACAACATCCCGATGTTCCGCAATACAAGGGCGTTCATTTTTCCGGGACAGCAGATGCCTCACCTTTCGAGAATTGGTTGGCCGAGCTGCTGGACTATACAGCCGTTCTGGAGAAAAAGTATGGATGGGAACATCCGATGACGTTCACCAATTGGGTGACAACCGATGTGCTGGAACATCCAGGCGAACCATTGTATGAAGAGGACCTCGTCAGTGTGGATGCCCGTCATATTCAGCCGGAGGAATGGCAGGGAGGATATTTTGCGGCATACCATGTGTATCCCTACTATCCGGATTTATTCCATACGGACCAGACCCTTCAAACGATCAAGGATGCAAACGGCGAGTACAACACGTACAAAAGCTATTTACGCAAGCTTAAAGCCGAGTTTTCCGATATGCCTGTAATGGTTACAGAGTATGGTGTGCCTTCTTCCCTGGGGATCTCTCATCTAGGTATGGGAGGAAGGGATCAGGGTGGGCATAACGAGGCCGAACAAGGAGCCATTGACGCTTCACTGACTCAGGATATCTATGACGAAGGGTATGCGGGAGCGATTCTGTTCATGTGGCAGGATGAATGGTTCAAGAAAACCTGGAACACGATGCCTTTCGAAATTCCTGCTGATCGGCGGGCCTACTGGCTAAACGTGCTGACCAACGAGAAAATGTTCGGTCTGCTCGCCATGGACCCGGGCAAACAGGAACAGCTCACCATCGACGGGAAACTGGATGACTGGGCTGGATTGAACGAAGAAGAGGTTACGGTATGGCAGGGAAAAGTGGACGGCATTCAGGAAATGAAGCTGACCCACGACGAGGCCTACCTGTACATTGGAATGACGCTGGACCAGCCGTTTGATCCAGATAAAACGATGCTCCGCATAGGGACGGATACACTGGCAGGCGGCAATCAGCCTGGCAAGCGGCTTCCGGAACGAACGCTAAGTGATGGTCTCGAAACGGTCATCACGCTGGGACAGGATGATGAGTCCCAGGTAGAGATCGCCAAGGATTATGATTTTAACCAGCGTCTGTACGGCAAGGAAGGATACGATATGCTGCCGGACAAGCAATCTAATGCAGCTGATCCCTTCCATCCATGGAATTTGGCAGTCAGCCTGAGGATGACGCCGCCGGATACACGGTCCGCTCATCCGTTTATGAATGAGAAAGTGGGTATCCTGAAGCGGGGAACTACGGCTCCCGGACAGTCCGACACAGATTCATTGACGACCTGGCAGTATGACGGCAATCAAGTGGAGATGCGAATTCCCTGGATGCTGCTTGGGTTTGGTGACCCAAGTTCACTGCAAGTGATCGATTATGGACCCCTGCAGGACGGACGGGCGTTTAAGACAGTGACGACCAAAGGCATAACGCTGGTTCCATGGTTAATGGACCGATCGACGGGCAGCGTAACCTGGCCCGCAGGTGATCAGACCACGCTGGATTTGAAAACCCTGCCTGTGTATAGCTGGCAGCCTTGGGAACAGGTGAAATACAGTGAACGACTGAAGCTGAGTTACGAAGAAATGAAGAAAGTCTTTGAACAAATTCCTAGTTCTCAGATGAATTAAATGAGTATAAAGGAGGACCTTTTCACATGTTTTCGAGTTTGGCTTTGGCCTATCTATTTTTATACATCTGTATAGCGCTCGTCGCTCTGGGTGTGATCCTGCTGTTTGCCATGAAAGTGTCCCATAACGGCAAACGGCGTAAGATTGAATTCTACAAACAAAAGCAGCGGGATTACTTCACGTATCTGCAAACGGCACTGACTGAAGGTCGTCCGCTGCGGTTGCCTCCTGGCAAGCTGGCTCCGATTGAACGACAGGTGATTCAGAGCAAGCTCATTGAGTGGATTGATCAATTCAAAGGAGAGTACCGTGAGAAATTGATTGCACTCTGCCGCGAGGCAGGATTCGTAGAGCATGATCTGAAAGAACTGGGCCGGCTGCGTTATGGTCGGCAGATCGATGCAGCTTACCGATTGGGCGGCATGCGCTGTCCCGAAGCAGTTCCGGGTTTAATGGAATTGCTCAAGGATGAGAAGCCTGGACCGATGGCATTCGTGATTGGACGTTCCATTGCGAGAAGCACCACCCGTCAGGGTGAATTGAAGGACATGCTTGAAGTGTTATTGACCAAAGGGAAGTCGATTCATCATCTGGCTGCGGACATTTTGCTTGAGACCAGTCTGGATACGAGCAGACTTCTGATTGAGCTGCTGGAAGACCGCAATCCAGATTTTGTGAAGGTTGGACTTGTCGCCATGTGGGGACAAGCTGTTCCGGAGGTCATGCCGGCACTCGACCGGTTGGTCGGTGCAGAGCATCAGGATGTACGGGCGGAAGCGGTGAAGCTGTATCTGAGCGCAAGTCCGGCACTTCAGGATGAGACGATTCTGAAGCTGATGAAGGATGCTGACCCGGAAGTGCGGGCGGAAGTCGTTCAGGCGCTCGGTTCGAAGCATGCGGCAGGCAGCATTCCACTGCTGCGCAAAGCGCTGCGTGATGAAGACTGGCGAGTGCGCTATAACAGTGCTGAGAGCTTGAGCATGCTGGGCGAACCCGGATTTGAAGCTTTGTGTCAGGCAGCGGTACAAGGTACCGGTGTTGAACGCGAGATTGCCATGCAGCAAATTGAGAGCACGATGAAGCAATCCGGAGCCGATCACAAAGCGGTAGACCAGATGATTGTGCATAACAAGAGAAGACTGCTCTATGATCAATATTTTGCCCCTGTACCGGGTAACCGAACAACGAAGAGACGCACCGGTGTGGCTGCGGTAGGAGGGGATTACACTGCTTAGAGATCTGTTATTGATTTATGGCATGGTAGCCATCTACTATGTCGTTGCTGTAAATGCGCTGTATTTTTCCATTCTGGCGCTATCATTCCGTAACATCTGGACCATTTTCAGACGGTCCCATTATTCCAAATACAACACATTGTCAGGATCGGAGTTGGTGCCTTCAGTATCCCTGCTGGTGCCTGCTTACAATGAAGAATTGACGATTATTGAAAATGTGAACTGTCTGATGACGCTGAATTACCCAACGTACGAAGTCATCGTGGTGAATGACGGTTCTAGTGACAGTACCCTGAAAGTTCTGCTGAAGGAATACCGTCTAAAACCTGTACCGGATACCAAGATCCGTGGCAAAATTCCTTGTCAAACCATTCGCGGGATATACCACAATCCGGAATTCCCAGATCTGTACGTGATCGATAAGGAAAATGGCGGAAAGGCAGACTCGCTGAATGCGGGAATTAACCTGTCACACTATCCGCTGATTTCTTCCATTGATGCCGACTCTTTGCTGGAAAAGGATGCCTTGATTCGCATGGCACGCATGTATATGGAAAATCCCGAAGAGACCGTGGCGATTGGCGGAGATGTTCGCATAGCGAATGGCTGCAAAATCGAAAACGGAGCTGTTCAGGATGTCTCCCTGCCGCGCAAAATGTGGCCGATGTTCCAATCCATTGAGTATCTCAAAGCCTTTCTGGGCGGACGAATTGGCTGGAGCCATATGAACGGACTGATCATCGTGTCGGGTGCCTTCGGCATGTTCCGCAAGGATGCTGTTATTGCCGTTGGTGGGTACCGGGATGGTTATCCGGGGGAAGACATGAACATTATCATCAAGCTTCATCGCTATATGCTGGAAAATAAATTGAAATACCGCGTAGCCTTTTGTCCTGAAGCTGTTTGCTGGACACAGGCACCGGATTCCTACCGCATTTTGTCCAGTCAGCGTAAGCGCTGGGGACGCGGGAATCTGAAGAACATGCTGGAGAACCGCGGCATGCTGTTCAACCCAAAATATAAGGTGATGGGCATGCTGACCATGCCGTACAACGTCATATTTGAAGCACTCAACCCTTATTTCCGGATTACCGGTCTGATCGCTCTTGCTGGTTATGTGCTGCTCGATATGACACAGTGGCCGATTCTTGTTCTGTTCGGATTGCTGAACTTCGTGAGCGGTTATCTGCTGAGCGTAGGGGCACTGATTCTGGAAGAAATTGCGTTTCGGAGATACAACAAGCTGTCTGATCTGGTCAAAATGCTGGTTTACTCTGCTCTGAAATTTGTGGGTTATCACCAGCTTGGCGTTCTGTGGAGATTGCAGGGACACATTCAGTTCATGCAAAACAACAATTCATGGGGAACGATGACACGTCAGAGCTGGTCCGAGGAAGAAAAGGGAACCGAAGCTGCCTGATTCATATCTGCATCGAAGGTTCAGGTCATAAGCAGTATTGAATTCTCACGAATAGCAATACAGCAGCAACAGAATAGATAACCAAGGGAGAAGGGTGGAAAAGAACATGCCTAATACGGCAACATTGCAGCGTGAAGCTGCCGTTAATGTGTACCTAAGTGTGGAACAGGGATTGAAGGATGCGGGTGCCGGAACATGCGGCTTAATGTTCATCCATTGTGGAGGTGTACAAGTCCAGCCGGAGCAGCAGGTCAGGAATTATCTGGAGCAAACGAGCGAGTTTGCCTTCCAGCTGTGGAAGGATGAGGCAACCCAGACGCTTGCGGTCCTGCTGCCTGGTTTGACGCTGAACGAAGTCCACTATGAAGGGCTTCGCATCAAACATGAGCTGCAGGAGACGGTTCCTGGAGCCGAGCCGCAGATTACGCTGGCGAGCTTCAAGGATAGTGAGCGTCCTTCTCAGGCGACGATTCAGCACATGGCTGAATCCGCGAAGCTGGTTGACCCCGAGGAGATTCATATCTACACGCTGGACAATACGGCGGACGAGCCGGGCAGAATTTTGATCGTGGATAACGATCCGACAGTTCGTGAGTTTTTGCAGCTGCGCCTTAAAATGCAGGGCTATGAGACGTATGAAGCGGTAGATGGTCTGGCAGCACTTGAATTGATTGAGAAGGTGTCACCTGATCTAGTGCTGACTGAACTGAATCTGTATGGGATTGACGGCCTGCCGTTCATTCACCATATACAGAACCTGGAGGTCGAGCAGCCGCCGAAGATCGTTGTGCTGACCGAGCAGCGTGTTGAACAGACGATCAGCCAATGCTTCCGCAGCGGTGTGGACGATTATATGACCAAACCTTTCTCCCCTGTGGAGCTGGATGCGCGTATTCGTCGCTGCCTGCACTAATAAAATTATCAACCGAACGGATTTACGGAACACTACAAATACATTAACCTGGAGGGAATATCATGGAGAATCAACAATTCCATACTTTACTGAATGCCATTGAAAACAAAGAAGCGGTGCTTGGCGTGGTCGGGCTCGGTTACGTAGGACTTCCGCTAGCCGTGGAAATGGTAAATCAAGGCTTTACGGTAATCGGTATTGACCTGGACGCGTCCAAGGTCGACAGTATCTATAATGGGGATTCCTATATTCACGATATCTCGTCCGAGGAATTGAAAAAAGTGATGCAAACAGGCCGTTTCCAGCCTACAACGGATTACAGCATGCTGCGCGTCATTGATGCATTGAGCATTTGCGTACCAACACCG
This sequence comes from Paenibacillus sp. FSL K6-2862, assembly GCF_038005125.1. NCBI lineage: Bacteria > Bacillati > Bacillota > Bacilli > Caryophanales > Paenibacillaceae > Paenibacillus > Paenibacillus sp. FSL K6-2862. The sequence continues at coordinate 4,586,418 of NZ_JBBOSN010000001.1, read as the reverse complement.
CTCAGTGAGAATCAGGATCCGGATACATCCTACATCGAGACTGTGGTGGATCAGATCAAACTGCACATGAAACCGGGCATGCTGATTACACTGGAGAGCACAACCTACCCGGGTACAACGGAAGAACTGATTCAGCAAAAGCTGGACAAAATTGGCCATGAAGCCGGCAAGGACTATTTCCTCTGCTTCTCGCCTGAACGGGTGGATCCGTCCAACGGACGTTTCACCACGTACAATACGCCGAAAGTTATCGGGGGGACAACGGAAGCTTGCCTGAAACTTGGTACGGCACTGTATAGCAAGTATGTACAAACGGTTGTACCGGTATCTTCACCAAAAGTGGCGGAGATGTCCAAACTGCTGGAAAATACGTTCCGCAGCGTAAACATTGCGTTTGTAAATGAAATGGCGATGATGTGTGACCGCATGGGCATCGACATCTGGGAAGTCATTGATGCAGCGGCGACGAAGCCGTTCGGATTCATGCCGTTCTACCCAGGCCCAGGCATCGGCGGCCACTGCATACCGCTTGATCCAATGTATCTGTCCTGGAAAGCGAAAGGGTTCCGCTTCTACAGCAAATTTATCGAGCTGGCACAATCGACCAATGACAACATGCCATATTATGTTCTGAACAAAACATCAACGATTCTGAACGAATACGCGAAATCTGTTCGGAACTCCAACATCCTGCTGCTCGGCATGTCGTACAAGCCGAATATTGCAGACCTGCGTGAGTCACCTGGACTCGAAGTATATGAACTGTTCAAGGAAAGCGGAGCGAATGTCAGCTACTTCGATCCATATGCTGATTCCTTCCGTGACAAGCATGACGATACGGTGTACAGCGAAGTATTCAACCTGGAGCAATTCAAGAAATATGACTGCATCGTGCTGATTACCAACCACAGAGATCTGCCATACAGCGATATTGCCGATTTGGGTGTGCCAATTCTGGATACACGCAATGCGTTCCGGACTTACACACAGCCGCACATCTACAAAATTGGACACTCGGTTCAGCATCCTGTGCTGGAACCAAGTGAAGCGTTGCTCGTCTGAGAAACAACATGATTCGCTGGGGCAGGATGTCGGTGAGGACAAAATGGGCTCTGCTCGCGCTGACCTTTTGTTTGCTGCTGCTGCCCTGGCTGTTCAAATGGTTTTCGGCAGAGGAGAAAAAAGCGACCTGGCTGTGGGATGCTTCCATCATCGCAGAACAGACCCCGGATATCATCTCCTTCTCCAAGGAGCAGGGTGTTGATGTCATTTTCCTGCAGATACAGGATGAGGTATCGGATGATACGTATCGCAAATTCATTGCGTCTGCCCAGCAGGCAGAGATCCAGGTACATGCCCTGAATGGTCATGCGGACTGGGCCTACAGGGATAAACAGGAAGAGGGACTCGCGTTTATCGAAAAAGTAAAAGCATATAATGCGGCTTCGGCCAAAAATGAACGTTTTGAGGGAATTCAGCTGGATGTTGAGCCTTATCAGCTAAAACGCTGGGAGAACGAGCAGAATAGCGTTATTGCAGAGTGGAGCGACAACATGAAGGCGTGGACCAAAGCTGGTAAAGATGCCGGACTTAACATGAGCGCAGCGATCCCTTTCTGGTTGGATGCGCGCGAGTCGGCAGAAGGCGGAGGCACATTCAGCCGCTGGGTGATTGATCATTTTGATGCGGTGGCCATCATGGCTTATCGGGATAGTGGTCAGCAGATGTATGATCTGTCCAAGGAAGAGCTGGACGAAGCGGATGAGCTTGGTAAGAAAGTGTGGGTTGGAGCCGAGCTGGCGGACACACATGAGGGCGATCATCTGACCTTTTTCCGGAAATCCATAAGCAATATGGACGAGGAGATCGCCAAGGTGTTTGACCTGGCCGCATCTCATTCCTCCTTTGCTGGAGTCGCTGTGCATCATTATGAAGCATGGTATGCAAAGGAAAACGGCATTCCGCTGGCTCGCAAAAGTAATGAGGAGAAGTAGCGGGTAGCTGGGAAAAGCAGACACCAAAAGGGCAAGTTTCCGATTAATGGAGACTTGCCTTTTTCTTTTGCTATTGGCTTTTTGCCGCGTCTGACACGATAATCAACTTTTACCGTTTTCGCCTGTACGATACCGATTGGGCGGCAGACCCACCTGCTTTTTGAACGCTTTGGAGAAGGAAAATAAATCCGGATAACCTACTGAATGAGCTACCTCCGTCAAGGTTAAAGGGGTTTGGACGAGCAGACGCTTGGCCTGGTCCATTTTGAGCTGCTGGATGTATTGCACCGGAGACAACCCGTACGCTTTGCGAAATTGTTTGGCAAAATGAGTTCGGTCCACCCCCGCGTGAGCAGATACGCCCTCTACCGTGATCCCTCCGGCAAAATGAATATCCATGTATTCTTTGCCTTTTTGCAGCCAGGGGATAGCCGCATCCGGCTGCAGTCCCTTGACGGCAGAGGTACGGGAAACGCGATCAAATAGACCGAGAAACCGGGTGAGGCGTCCCAGGTCACTTGCTCCCCCCTGAGGTCTGCGAACTTCCTCCATAAAAGCACGCATTCCACTAGCCGTCTCCGGAGTCAGTATACCGGAACGGTGAGGAGCATCCGGCGTGAGTCCAACCCGCGAGAGAAGTTCGGTTGCATGGGTACCATCGAAGGCGATAAAGATCTTCTGAAGCGGCTCCTTGGGATCAGTCCAATACTCATGGGTGACATGCGGAAACAGACAGAATGCATCCCGGGCTCTGAGGGGATACTGTTGTCCGTTCTGTATAAATGTACCTTCACCCTCGAGGACAAACAGCAGGTAATGATAGGGCGTTGTACGAGGGCCGATATGATAATTGTTCTTGGCGATATTGCGTCCAATTCGGATAGGCCAGGCTCCACCAGCTTTCTCGAATTCGGACGGAGTAAAAAAAATAATATCCAAAAACTCGTGGTGGTCCTCCTTCATGCTCTCCGTCATCAGGAACACCTCTTTAATATAAGTTTGATTTCTAATGTTTGTAGGTTGTTATTATTATAACCTATTATACAGGTGGGTTTTGTACATATTCAAGAACAGGATGACTTATTCCTGTAAGATGACCACAAAATGACAAAAATAAGTTGTCGTAAAATGACATTGATCACAGACAAATCAATTGATATGATGTCCATACCTATTAAACCAAGTTAATTAATCGGTTTTATGTTTTATAAATGTAAGAATGAAACGATAACGGAGGGGACAGAAAAGGCCTGGAGAAGCGAAGCGTGGGCCTTTATCACCGGATTTTCCCTTGGAAAGGAATTCCAAAGAAATCTGGGGATAAGAGGGATCGAAAGGTTTTCTGTAACCGTAGTGGGAGAGTAGCAATTCAGTAGTCCAATTTATCAACAGAGAGGAATGACTTGTATGAGCGAACACGAAGAATTGAAATTCGGGTGGTTTTTGCCAACGGCTGGAGACGGAAAATATGTTGGGGTCGCCCCGGAACGGGAACCGAGCCTGGACTATTTGATACAGGTAGCACAAACGGCCGAAACGGCTGGATTTGAATTCGTATTGATCCCGACCGGTGGGGCGTGTCTGGATGCTTGGGTCGTTGGTTCGGCAGTGATGAGTCATACTCAAACGCTTCGTCCTCTGGTGGCCATTCGACCAGGACTGGTTACACCGGTGCTCGCCGCACGGATGGGAGCTGCACTGGATCAGCTCTCTGGCGGACGTGCCATGATTAATGTCGTGACGGGCAGCTCGGTCCGAGATCTGGAGGAACTGGGAGATCCGCTGGCACATGCCCATGACGAACGGTATGTACGGGCAAGCGAGTACATAGAAGTGATGAAGCGTTCGTGGACACAGTCGACAGGACTCAATCTGACCGAGTTTGCCGGCAGTGGTTCCAAATCGAATGCGGAAGCAACCAGTGATGATAATCTGGAGTTTAATGGACAGCATTACAACTTTAAAGGCCCGGTAGGTATGCCGGAAACGGTACAGAAGCCTTACCCACCATTTTATCTGGGTGGAAGTTCGCCTATTGCCAAAAGAGTGGCTGTAGAGCATGCCGATACGTTCCTGATGTGGGGTGAACCGCACGACTGGATTCAGGAGCAAATTGAGGAAATTGAAGTGATCCGCGAACAGGTGAAACAGGAAACAGGACAGGATCGCCAGCTGCGTTACGGGATGCGGGCACAGGTGCTCATTCGAGATACCGAAGAAGAAGCTTGGGCAGCAGCCTGGGAGATTATTAGTAAAGTTCCACCTGAAGCCATCGAGAAAGCGAAAGCGGCTTTTGCTGAGACAGACGCCACCAACCAGCGCAGACAGAATGAACTCCGTGAATTGTCCGAGAAACAGCAATTCGTTGTAGGGCCCAACTTGTGGACCGGTTTGTCGGTAGTTCGTTCAGGCGGTGCAATCCTCATCGTGGGCACGGCGGAACAAGTTGCAGAGCGTCTGATGGAATACGCTGATCTCGGCGTGACCACATTCATATTGTCAGGCTATCCGCATCTGGAAGAAGCCGAAATATTTGGCGAGAAAGTAATGCCGATCATTCGCAGCAAGTGGAGTACGAGAAATGTGAAGCATCAGCTTAGCAGCAATTAATTCAATTATCACCTAATTCAACATTACTCAGGAGGTCGTCTTTCATGAGAAAAAATAAAAAATTCATCTATCCCCTGGTCAGTATGCTGGTTATGTCCTTGCTGCTGTCCGCTTGTGGGGGCGGGGATAACTCTGCAGCAGGCGAGAACGGTTCCTCCGGTTCAGGCAAAGTCACCATCAGCTTTATGCACTGGCGCGGTGAAGATGCTGAAGCGCTGAACAAGACCATTGATGCATTCGAAAAGGAAAATCCGAACATTCATGTGGAGATGCAGACGCTTCCTTCTGACCAGTATCAATCCACTGTTCAATCCAAGATCAGTGATGGTTCGGTAGGGGATGTATTTGCATCCTTCCCGGGTGCACAATTCGATGCTTTTACCAAAGCCGGATTGTTCACGGACCTGACTGGATCATCTTTTCTCTCTGCCTATAACTCCAAGCTGATCGAGGCAGGCCAGCTGGATGGCAAGCAATATGCGATTCCGTATCAGCTCGTATACAACGATCCCATTTATAATTTGAAGCTGTTTGAAAAATACGGTCTGACACCGCCGAAGGACTGGGACAGTTTCCTGGCGCTCTGCCAGACACTGAAAGACAATGGAATTATCCCGATTGCCTTTGCCGGAGCAGACATTGGTCCAGGGCAGTTCATGAACACCATGGTGATGAATAACGCACCAAGTGACGACATTTTTACCAAAGTGGAAGCAGGCGAGGCGAAACTGACAGATGAGTTCTGGGTGAAAACACTCACGCAGATTAAGGAGCTGAACGATAAAGGCTACTTCCAGCAGGATGCACTGGGTACCAAGGACCCGGCGGCAGGAGCACTGTTCATTCAGGAGAAGGCAGCCATGCTTGCAAGTGGTTCCTATCAGCTCGCTCAGAACAAGCTGCAAAATCCGAATTTGGAGCAAAAACTGCTTGCACCTATAACAGTAAGTGCAGATCAGGCAAAGTATGAAGGGGTTCATACCACGACGTTTATGCTTGCGGTAAACAGCAAGTCCAAACATCCGGAAGAAGCGAAGAAATTTATCGAGTTTCTGAGCAAACCCGAAGTGGCTGGAGCTTATGCCAACCAGACGGGTCAGAACGTAACGGTAAATGACGTGAAGTATGATTCCGCCGAACTCCAGGTTGCAGGGGAGTGGGCAAACAAAAAGACCGTGTTCCAGCCACGGTTCACCATTCTGAACGGAGATAATCAGAAGGCAGTCACCAACTCCATTCAGGCCGTGCTTAGCGGGACTTCCCCAGAAGAAGCCGCACAGCAGGCACAAGCGATTATCGATCAGCATATCGGGAAATAAGTCATGAAGAATCGTATTCAGCTATCCCTGTTTCTGTTACCCGGATTGCTGCTGTACGTGGGACTGTTCGTATTTCCTACATTGACGGGGCTGTTCTACTCCTTTACGGATTGGGACGGGGTATCCCCGTCGTATGCGTTTGTAGGGCTGGATAATTATAAGGACAGTCTCAGCAGCATCGTCTTTCGCAAGGCTTTTGGCAATAACGTTGAATTCATGCTCACGGTGGTTATTGCCCAAACCTTTATTTCACTGGTGTTGGCCTTACTGCTCGTCCGAAATACCAAAACGCGGATTGTGCTTCGCGCCCTGTATTTTCTCCCGGCCATTTTGTCCTCCGTATCGGTTGGACTGATCTGGGCTTTCATGTATGATCCATCCATTGGATTGATCAACTATGGGTTAAACGGGGCAGGTATGGAGGGTCTTGCACGCAACTGGATCGGTGATCCCAAAATTGCAATCTACTCCATTGCAGCGGTGCAGGTCTGGGCTCATGCCGGTCAAATGATGATAGTGTTTATCGCTGGCCTGCAAGGCATTCCGGCTGAACTGTATGAGGCCGCTCGAATGGACGGCGGCAGCAAATGGCAGGTATTCCGTACGGTGACCTGGCCGCTGCTTGCCCCTTCGGCTACGATTGTCGTTGCCTATACAACGATTCAATCGTTCAAGGCATTTGATCTTATTTTCACCATGACGGACGGAGGTCCGAACTACGCGACTGAAATTTTGACGACGTATATTTATCATACCGCCTTTGGCAGCTATTCATTTGGCCTCGCTTCTGCGGGTTCAATGATCTTCCTGGTTCTGCTGGCCTTGCTGACGTTTGTGCAGTTCAAGGCACTGCGTGCCGACCGGGTAAGCTATTGATGCCGGAACGTGCTCGCACAAGAGGCAGAAGGGAGTTCACATGGTTCTAAAATGGTTCAATCGCCTGATTTTGTTGGTGTACGCGCTGCTGATTATCGTGCCGCTGTACTTCGTATTTGTATCCTCATTCAAAACAAGCAGCAACTTCTTCACCAGTCCATTCAGCTGGCCTGATCCGTTTACCTGGGATAACGTTACGGGCATGTTCCGCAATCAGCCGATGTGGCAATATTTCGGCAACAGTCTTGTCGTGACACTAGGTACGGTGGTGATTGAGCTGCTGCTGAGCAGCATGATTGCCTATGCCATTGTTCGCTGGGGCGGAAGCGTGGGGAAAATTGTGTTTGGGCTGTTTGTGGCTGGGCTTATTGTTCCTTCCCAGGTCAGCATGCTGCCGATCTACTCCCTTACACGTACGCTGGGATGGTCGGACAGTCTGACGGGCCTGATTGTTGTATCGGCCGCCATGCTGATGCCTGTCTCCGTATTCATGCTGACGGGTTTCATGCGCATGCTGAATGCCGAGATTCTGGAGGCGGGAAGCATGGATGGGGCAAGCGAGTGGCGCCTCTACACACGGATTGCGCTTCCACTGGCAGCACCTTCCCTTGCGGCTACAGCTACGTTCCTGCTGGTCATGGTTTGGAATGATCTGCTCATTCCGATGCTCATGCTCAGCAGCAAGTCCAAATTGACGTTACCGCTGGCACTTATGCAGTTCCGCGGGGAGTACGTGACAAACTATCCAATGATGCTGACGGGAGTACTGGTGACGGCCATTCCGATGATTGTGCTGTTCATTTTGCTCCAGCGTTATTTTGTTGCAGGTCTGACAGCGGGTTCACTCAAGGGGTGAGCTATTGGAAAGTGAAGTGAAGAAGAGCGTATTTTTCATTGATTTCTGGATCATTCTGCATAATAATGGTTTAGTGTCAGAATGACTACATAGAGATCAAGGAGCTATCGTTATGACTAAACTGGAAGTGTTGCGGAATCCCAAGCAGCGCAAGCTGCTGTTCAGTGCCGGGATGAGCTGGCTGTTTGATGCAATGGAAGTCGGCATGATCTCCTTCATCGTGGCAGCTCTTGCCAAGGAATGGAGCCTCAGTCCCGGACAAGTCGGTGTGCTGACCAGTATCAACTCCATCGGGATGGCGCTCGGTGCATTGCTTGCGGGTGCACTCGCTGACCGTTTTGGCCGTAAGGCCATTTTGATGTGGACCCTGTTAATCTTCACCATTGCGAGCGGTCTGTCTGCACTGGCGACGGGCTTTGCCGTACTGTGCGTACTGCGCCTGATTGCTGGAATTGGACTTGGTGGCGAGCTGCCTGTAGCCTCCACACTGGTATCAGAGTCCATGCCGACGGCAGAACGCGGTCGTGCCGTCGTGCTGCTGGAGAGTTTCTGGGCTGGGGGCTGGATTGTATCGGCACTCATTGCCAACTTTGTCATCCCGGAATACGGCTGGAGAATTGCATTTGCCATTGGTGCCGTTCCGGCATTCTACGCGCTGTATCTGCGCCGTGTCATTCAGGACCCGCCGCGTTACAAGCAAAACAAGACCATCCGGAAGACGACGTTCCGGGAGAAAGTGGCTGCAGTCTGGTCTGCTCCGCATCGCCGGACAACCATCATGCTCTGGATCTTGTGGTTTACGGTGATTTTCTCCTACTATGGCATGTTCCTGTGGCTGCCTTCCGTCGTGATGGCCAAAGGCTTCACGCTGGTCAAAAGCTTCCAGTACGTGCTGATTATGACCTTGGCACAGCTGCCAGGTTACTTTACAGCGGCTTATTTTATCGAGCGGTACGGGCGTAAATTCGTCCTGGTCGTTTATCTTACACTGACGGCAGTGAGTGCGATTGCTTTTGGTTTGGCAACTACCGAAGCGGCAATTCTCACCGCAGGCATCTGTCTGTCTTTCTTCAATCTGGGGGCATGGGGCGGTCTGTACGCGTATAGTCCGGAACTATATCCAGATTCGGTTCGTTCAACAGGTGTGGGTCTTGCCACATCGGTGGGCCGCATCGGGGGCGTACTTGCTCCATTGATGGTCGGCATGCTGGTTCAGCGTGATGTGGCCATCAGCCTGATTTTCACGATTTTCTTCGTGACGATCCTGATTGGCGCAGCGGCTGTACTGTTCCTCGGCCGGGAAACGAAGGGTCAGGAACTTGCAGAGTAGATGTAAATAAATACAAGCGCAACTTTTGTGCGGGTCTGCCTGCCTACGGAAATGGAGGCTGGACAAGCGGCATAAGGTTGATATAAGAAGAGGCATAGCCCTGACATGACCATGGGCTCATGCCTCTTTTTGCTATATTCAAGGCCCTGTTTTTCATGCTCCATCGGTCCGATAGACGGCACTTTGGCGATATCCTATAATGACACTCGGGATGTCCATAAGGGAGGGTTCAGGGGGAAAAGTGGGGTCTGGACTCAGAATAATGGAGGTTAATTGAATCATGAAAAATAGTATTAAAATGGATCAAACGAATACAATGGCTAAAAAGCATAAGGTGAGTGGAACGAAAAGTGCCAATGAACTGATCAGGGCCTATAAGTTAGAATTAAGTAAAATTGCGGGCAACATGGAACCGATCACCGTGAGTCGGGCAGTAACTCATCGGAGGGGGAAAAAGGCTGGCAAAAGAGCAGGACGAGTCAGTGTACTACTCAGTGCCTTTGCGATTGCTCTTGGTCTGACGATGGCAGCTCCATCTGCGGGAGCTCAGAAGCTGGAGCAGGGCGTTCAAAGTGAGCATGTGCTGCAATTGCAGGAGCAGTTGCGGGATCTGGGATACTTCAAAGCCGGATTGACCGGATATTACGGTTCCATTACCAAAAGCGCTGTACGCAAATTTCAGCAGGCTCAGGGCCTGAGCGCGGATGGGATTGCAGGTCCGGCGACACTGAATAGGCTGAACAAAAAGGCCAGAGCCGAAGGTGAGACGCTGCGCCAGTTGGCGAAGCTAATTCACGGTGAGGCGCGCGGGGAATCCTTTGAAGGACAGGTTGCTGTAGGGGCGGTCGTTTTGAATCGGGTGCAATCCAATGCATTCCCGTCATCCATCCCGCAGGTGATTTTTCAGAAAGGGCAGTTCACTGCAATTGATGATGGTCAGTTTAATACAAAGCCGACGGCTACCTCTTATAAGGCAGCACGTAAAGCTTTGAATGGTGCTGATCCGACGAATGGTGCGCTCTATTATTACAATCCGAAGATCGCAACTTCGCTATGGAGCAAAAGCAGGCCGACTCTCCTGACGATTGGGCAGCACGATTTTACGAGATGAGGTTGGTTGTGGCTTTAGATAGAGCCAATACATTTTCTTAATAAAAACAAGGAACCCCAGCTGTGTATTCTGCTCTTCTGCAGGTACGTGGTTGGGGTTTAACAATGATGTTATCGCGGACAAATGATATCTTGGCATTGAAGTAAATATGAGTTTATTTTTATTGTTGGACCGCGAAAGGAATACTTAACGAAGTAGGCTCTACAATGGTCTCTCCGGTGTCATAGTCATAGATTTTGTTGAAAACCAATTCAATGGATTCCAGCTTGTCTGGATCATCTGTATATACGAAACCATACCCCATATTATCCATGACTATGCCGTCATATTGATGATAGACATAAGGTTTCCTCATGAAATTACGATCTGCTGAGATGGGTTTACCCGTGCTCGGATGGATTGAATTCAACCCGTAAAATCCGATATTTTGATCCGTTGTATTTTCTACACTGTAGACCATTTTAATATAAGTCATATCAGGACCGATATCTTCTTGGTTCAGAATTGAAATGTTTTCTCGGGAATCCTCAGGAATCTCACGAGCCTCTAATAATTGAACATCCATAATATGAATCGTTAATGGACCGAATTCAATACTTTGCTTCAGAGGGACAGTCTTTAACAATTTGAGTTGTCCGCCGTAATCAAATGTACCTGTATCTCCGGGTTCGGACAGAAGCGGTGATGGTGCACTTTCAAAAAGCTTGTCCTGAAGATCGCTGGCGGCTTGCTCAAATTGATTATAGTCTGGCTTAAGTCCTTTGTATGTTTCTTCAGCGCGAAAAGGCTTTAAACCGGATTCCAAGACAAACTCAGAATCAGTAGGGTGAGGCTGTAAGGAGTTGATTTCCAGTGGTGTAGATGTGACTTCATTGGAGCTGCCAGAACCGCCCAAAAGTGCGAGAGCGAGCAGTAAATGAAAAACAAACATAAAAAGCGGCACCCTTTCTCTTTGGAAAATAGCAATTCAAATACATCGTATATAATCATAACAAAACATCTTATGGTGACCATGAGAATATGGGCCCAACTTCAGCTAATAGCATATTGATAAGTTCTTGCTTTGGTTTAGTAGCAAGGGCCTATGCCAGACAGAGGAGGTTCAATCGATTGTTCATTTCGAGATGTAACCTAGACTACAGTCATTTCCGTTCCAAGTTATTCTACTAAGATTCGAGAGGAAAATATGCTTCACCATTGGATTCGCCTGTCCAATCCTGTACAATGGATAACGATAAAAACAACGGTAGATTAAGGATGGATCAGCACGATGAGAATTATCATATCACCTGCCAAAAAGATGAAGATCGATACCGATCTGATGACCAGCGCGCAGATGCCGCGTTTTATAAACGAGTCAGAACAACTGTTGAGTGTGCTCCAAAAGTTATCCTATGACGAGCTCAAGGCATTATGGAAGTGTAATGATGCAATCGCCGAACAGAACATGGAACGTATTCAAAATATGAATCTAAAAGCCAATCTTACGCCAGCCATCTATGCCTATGAGGGCATTCAGTATCAGTATATGGCAGCGGGTGTTTTTCAGCAGGAAGAATTAGCGTATCTGGAGCAGCATTTGCGTATATTATCCGGTTTTTATGGCATGTTGCGGCCTTTGGACGGGGTTACACCTTATCGGTTGGAGATGCAGGGCAAGCTGCAAGGTCCGGGTTTCAGCTCGCTCTATCATTTTTGGGGCAGCAAGCTCGCAGATCAACTTCAATCAGAAAGCAATTGTATTTTAAATTTGGCTTCTAAAGAGTACAGCAAAAACATCATTCCTTTTCTGAGCGAGGAAACCCGATTTATCAATTGTGTATTTGGACAAATGGTCAATGGGAAGATGGTTGAAAAGGCAACCCGGGCGAAAATGGCTAGAGGTGAGATGATACGGTACATGGCAGAGCGTAAGATTACAGATGTGCAGAAGATCAGAGACTTTGATCGGCTAGATTTTGTTTTCTCCGAAGAGAAGTCGGATGAGAGTAATTATGTATTTATATATCCACAGGAGAAATAGCGGAAATTCATAGGTCAACGGGATGTGCGCTGCAACTCAAAAGCCCCCTTCACCAACACCAGCTAATTTGGCTGGCATCGTGAAGGGGGTTCTTCTTTAAACGGTTACATTTTACTACACATGTGCACTCAACTTACATGTTTTTAATCTAACTCAAAACTACATACCAACTACCGCGCCCCAATATTTGTACCAGATGGCGTACCCGAGCCAATCAGATCACTGCCTGCAGCAAGCTTCAGGAAATTACCCAGTACTGGCGTCCCATCGCTACTGCGAGTTACAGATGGTACAAGGGAGACAAAGTCGTCTGCACTCGCGAGCAGGCCTTTGTCATTTACGCTCTTTTTGTTTTTCCACCAGACGTTGGTGCTGCTGACGTCCGTTCCGCTTGTTTTGTCACTGGCGCCGCCCTGGAAGGACAGGTTGTTGGTGAAAAGATGGGTGCCTACGTCGAAGGCAAAATTGCTTTGGCCGTTGTTCCAGGACGTGTTGTTTTTCATCTGAATGGAACCGGGATTACTGTTGTACGTGAAGCCATGTTTTTTATTATTAAAGGCAATGCTGTTTTCCACAATATGATTCACGGCAATTTTCTCGCCGCCCAGCTTGAAGCCGTTACCATCACTATCGGTGGTGGATGTACCGTCGGAAGTAGCGCCGTTGGCGTACGCAATACTGTTACGAATCGTGACCACACCGATAGCACCCGTATCTGTTTTACTGTACAGATCCCATCCATCATCCACATTGTAGGCTGCAATGCAGCCATCGAAGAGGTTGCCCGGGCCCACAGTCAATTTCGCGGCAAAACCGTCTGCATCCTCGCCGTTATCAGGATCATAATTGTCGTGAGAGTAGGAGCGGATGATTTCATTGTAAGCAGGCCATTCGCTCTTGGCTGCGGTCGAAGCATATCGTCCCAACTGAATTCCTGTATCCCGATTATGATGAGCCTCGATCTGCTCCAGACGGTTGTAACTGCCCCCGATAAAGATCCCGTTATCGCCTGCCCCTTTCACTTCGAGCCCTTTAACAAACCAGTAATCCCCGAACATTTGCAAGCCCCGATTCGTGGACGCAAAGGCTTGGCCCGAGAAATCGAAGACAGGCTTTTCCGTTCCGTAAGCAACCAGATTTTTGGGCTGTCCAGACGTGCCGCTGTTGCCGCGCTCAATCGTAACGGTTTCCGAGAAATTATAGGTTCCGCCGCGCAGAAAGATGGTTTTGCCCGGAGCGATTTGGGTCAGTGCATTCGCAAGTGTAGTCGGGCTTGCCAGCGTTCCCGGGTTGTTTGCTGATCCGTTAGGAGCGACATATAAATCACCAGCAGCGAGTGCAGCAGGAGTTGTTGCGGCTGACTGTTCAGACGAATTTTGCACACCACTCTCCGTAAATTCCATCGCACCAGCTAATCCACCACCTAATAGCAATAGAGGAAAAGCGGTACTCAAACACAGATAAGCCATTTTCGATTTCCATGAACGTTCAGAGCGTACAGATGGATAATTAGAAACAGAAGGGAACCATTTCATTGTGAAACCTCCTTGGTTAATGGGATAGTGCATTTCGGTAAGGCACAGATTCATCGTAAAACGTGTAAGCGTTATCAACAATAATCATTTCATTGGGTCACCTATACAAGCCGGTATGTCAGACGTCGAGGTCACAAGTGTTGCTATTTAAAAAGTGATGCATAATCCTTACATTGGCTAATCGCCTTAATTTAACGAGCAATCGTCTGAAATGAACGCGGGGAAGGGGTCAACAGGATGACAAAATGGCATGAAAACAAGGTTGATCCACTGAAATGAACCTGGACTACATTAAACTTGGAAAGGTCAGACTTGAGTGGAAAAGTATTTGTTCATGGGTATAACTCAAAAAGCCCCGATAGCAGCTGCTTTAGGCAGATGGACTATTGGGGCATTGGCCATATAGCGGTCAGATCCAAGATAAATTTCGAGTACGGTACTACGTGCTAATCTCTTCTGTCACCAGCTGTCCTTGTTTCGACTTTTAGTAGGGATCAGCTTCATGACTGCGCCGGGATGCTTCTTCCGCGCTTGGTTCATGTTTTGGCTGAACCGTTGCACTGTCATCGGTCGGCACAGAGGCCAGTCCTTCAGCTACACGACGACCGTAGTCGGCATCGGCCTGAGTGAAGTGTGAGATCATGCGTTCTCGAATGTCCGGTTTACATTTGGAGAGTGCACCAACCAGGTTGCTGACCAGTTCCTCTCGCTCCCAATCTTCAAACGCCCGGTATGTATCACCGGCTTGACCGAAGTCGTTAGGACGTGGAATTTTCTCCCGAACCAGATGACCTTCAATAAGAGGTTCATGCTCCTTGCCGCGTGGAGCTGCTTCGGACAGACCCCCCAGAGAAGAAGGCTCGTAGTTCACATGCGGGTTCTGTCCTGGCGCACGATCAACTTTGTACTGCATCTGACCACCGCTTTGGTTGGTGGCTACGCGATTTTTGGGAGCATTCACAGGCAGCTGCAGATAGTTCGCTCCAACCCGGTGACGTTGGGTATCCGAGTAGGAGAAGGTACGCCCTTGCAGCAATTTGTCATCCGAGAAATCCAGCCCGTCCACGAGAACCCCTGTGCCAAAAGCAGCTTGTTCCACTTCGTTAAAGTAATCCTCAGGATTGCGGTTCAAGGTCATTTTTCCAACAGGCAAAAACGGAAATTGCTCTGGTGGCCACAGCTTGGTCGGATCGAGTGGATCGAAGTCCAGCTCTGGATGTTCCCCGTCTTCCATAATCTGAACACACAGCTCCCATTCCGGGTAATCGCCCTGTTCAATCGCATGATACAGATCCAGGGTGGCATGGTTGAATTCCTGTCCCTGAATCTCGCTGGCGTCTTTTTGCAGCAGGTTCCGTATCCCTTGCTTCAGTGGTTCCCAGTGATATTTAATGAGCACGCCCGTGCCTTCTTGGTTTACCCATTTGTATGTATTGACGCCCGATCCCTGCATTTGACGATAATTGGCCGGTATTCCCCATGGAGAGAAGAGGAACGTAATCATATGGGTAGCTTCAGGACTAAGCGAAACGAAGTCGAAAAACCGCTCCATGTCCTGTGCATTGGTCAACGGGTCCGGTTTAAAGGCATGTACCATATCCGGGAATTTCAACGGGTCACGAATGAAAAAGATTTTCAGGTTGTTGCCAACAAGATCCCAGTTGCCGTCTTCGGTATAAAATTTCACAGCGAAGCCGCGCGGGTCACGGAGCGTCTCTGGCGAATGCCCACCATGGATTACCGTTGAAAAACGGACAAATACAGGGGTTTGTTTGCCTTTCTCCTGAAATAGACGAGCACGTGTATATTTGGATACAGGCTCATCACCGGCTGTGCCGTACGCTTCGAATATGCCATGAGCACCAGCACCGCGTGCATGTACCACCCGCTCAGGAATACGTTCGCGGTCAAAATGCGTAATCTTTTCGAGAAAATGATAATTCTCCAGCGTAGTCGGTCCCCGGCTGCCGACGGTTCGGACATTCTGATTGTCCGTGATGGGATGGCCCTGACGATCCGTTAAAGTCTCTGGAGACGTGTCTGGGGAATGCTCTGAGTGTGAAGAATGATGATTCATGGAGCACCGCCTTTCCTTTTGATGGATTCGAATATATATTTTCCCTGGATCCTTGTTCTATACATTCCTTGTGGTAAAAAAAGCTTGTCACTTACCCCATGGCGTGAGATAATTAACTTTTGCCCAGCGGCCTTTTTTGAACGGAAAATGTTAAGGACCGCTTGTATAAGAATGGAGGCTGACCAAGGATTGTCTACACAACGTTATCCTTTTGCATATGACCCGGCAGAGCCCTTTGTATCCCGTTTGGGAGAGTGGGTGGCCGATGTTTTCTATGATATTTTGCCTGAGTCCGGCTTCGAGGTACGGGATGAACAGATTTTTATGGCGTACCAGCTCGAACGGGCCTATGGAGATAAAAAGACCATTATGGCTGAGGCCGGTGTAGGGACAGGCAAGACGTTAGTCTACCTGCTCTATGCGGTCTGTTATGCACGTTATACGGGCAAACCGGCAGTGATTGCCTGCGCCGATGAGTCATTGATTGAACAATTGGTGAAGCCGGGCGGAGATATTGCGAAGCTGGCTGAACATCTGGATCTTCAGGTGGACGCACGTCTCGGTAAATCACCAGATCAATACGTTTGTTTGAACAAATTAAGTGCGGTAAGATTCGCGGATGAGGATGCGCCTGTCATTGAAGAAGTGCATGAGAGCCTGCCTGATTTCGTGAATACACCTGGAACGCTTCAGGCTTTCTATCCCTATGGTGACCGCAAACAGTATCCGCATTTGAACGATCGCCAGTGGAATAAGATCAACTGGGACCCATTCCAGGATTGCTTTGTTTGTCCCAAAAGACAGCGCTGCGGCCTGACGTTATCACGTGATCACTATCGCCGCTCCAAGGACATCATCATCTGTTCCCATGACTACTACATGGAGCATGTGTGGACCTATGAGGCCCGCAAACGCGAGGGACAGCTGCCGCTGCTGCCTGATCACAGCTCGGTTGTCTTTGATGAAGGGCATTTGCTGGAAGAGGCCGCGCTGAACGCACTCAGCTACAAACTGAAACACCGCATCTTCGAGGAACTTGTAACCCGGCTTTTGGAAGGGGAGATTCGCGAAACCCTTGCAGAACGTGTGGACGAAGCCATTGAGAGCAGTGAGCGACTGTTTAGACTCCTTGATACGTATACGGTGGCGATTCCAGGCTCAGAACGGAAGGAAGTTCGAGTTGAAGCCCCGCTGCTGCGTGAAATTGAACGTCTGACCAGTGTGCTGGATGCGATTGGGGAAGAGCTTGTATTTGAGAGCGGGTTGTTCTCGCTGGATGGGTATCAGATGCGGGTAGTGGAAGAACATCTGGATATGATCCAGACGGCATTGTCTCTGTTCCGCAAGGAAGATGGCTATATCTGCTGGGCGGAAGAGAATGAGGACGAGACGACACTGTCCATCATGCCTCGCACGGTAAAAGAAATCCTGAACGAGCGCGTGTTCAATACCGGGATTCCAATTGTATTCTCGTCGGCAACCTTGTCTGTGGACAATTCCTTCCGTTATGTGGCAGACAGTCTGGGGATTGATGATTTTGTATCATTCTCGGTTGCTTCTCCATATGACTATGCAGATAAAATGCAGATGAAGATTACAGATCAAGCTGTACCAGGTCACCCGGAGAACGAAAATCGGATGCGAGATGCTGTGTCGATGCTTCAGGAAAGTGGCGGCCGTGCACTTATTCTGTTCCGTACCATGGAAGAGCTGCGAACGTTTAAACAGGACATCATTCATGTTCCGGAAGCACAGGGACTGCGATTCATGTACGAAGGTGACCGGGAGATCAGTGATCTGATTGCTGCGTTCCAGCAGGATGAGGAGAGTGTGCTGTGCTCTGTCAATCTGTGGGAGGGACTGGACGTTCCGGGCCCTTCATTATCCAATGTCATGATCTGGTCGCTCCCGTATCCTCCGCAGGATCCTGTATTTAATGCTAAACGCAGTGCATCGGCGGCACCGTACGAAGAGATTGATCTTCCATACATGCTGCTGCGCGTGAAGCAAGGTCTGGGACGTTTGATTCGCACAAGCAGTGACTCGGGTTCTGCAGTCATTCTCGATGAATCGCTGTATACCAAAAAGGAAGCCAAAGACCGCATAGCGGCCCTGCTTCCCAAAGGTGTGGAATGGACCACGTTGACACACTGATTGGTTTAGTTACATGTTCTTAAAATGATTGCTTATCGAAATAAGTTCTTGTTCTCTGCGGATGAATCATCTGTAGGTGAGCAAGAGCTTATTTTTATTTTGATATGATATTGAGGGTGCCTGGAGTGGAGTTTCCCTTACTCCTAGCTAAGCGTGTAGCAGGCTCATGGAGCAAGTGAACGCAAATAGGCTGCCCTTAGTCAACATGATGACTTAAGAGGCAGCCTTTTTTAGGAGTACAGATTATATTGTGTTAAAAAATACCCATGCTCAAATACCGTTCCCCGGTATCCGGCGCAATACAGAGCACTCGGTGGCCTGGTCCCAATTCTCGCGCAATGCGCAGTGCGGCCCAGGCCGAAGCACCAGATGAAGGGCCGAGCAGCAGCCCTTCCCGGGCAGCAAGCTGCCGCATTGTATCCAGTGCATCCTCATCGGACACCTGGATAATGGAGTCCCACACGTCGGTATTCAGAATGTCCGGTATGAACCCCGGACTTGTACCGACGAGCTTGTGGGGACCGGGCTCACCGCCGGAGAGCACGGGTGAACCTTTGGGCTCCACCGCATAGATCCGGATATCCGGCAGCTGCTTGCGCAGCTCTTCACCGGTTCCAGTAATGGTGCCGCCTGTGCCCGCTGTTGCAATAAAAGCATCCAGCTTGCCCTCCATCTGCTGCATAATCTCGGGAGCAGTCGTAACCCGGTGAATGTCCGGATTGGCCTGATTCTCGAATTGCTGAGGAATGAAGCTGCCCGGAATGTCAGCGTGAAGCTCTTTCGCTTTGCGGATAGCCCCAGGCATCCGTTCAGCCGCAGGAGTGAGTACGACATCTGCGCCATAGGCTTTCAGAATGTTGATTCGCTCCTTGGACATATTGTCTGGCATGACGAGAATGGCCTTATATCCTTTGGCGGCTGCATTCATGGCGAGACCGATGCCGGTATTGCCGCTGGTCGGCTCGATGATGGTTGCTCCGGGAAGCAGCAGCCCAGCCCGTTCAGCCTGAATGATCAGATTGTAAGCAGCACGGTCCTTGACACTGCCGCTTGGATTGAAATATTCCAGTTTGACATATACGTCAGCAGAGTCGCTGCCTGTGAGCCTGTTTAGTTTTACAGCCGGCGTCTGTCCGATCAACTCGGTGACATCTGCCGCAATGCCTGTATATCTAGTGGATGGTTGGTTACCCGAATTCAAATTCATGAAGTACAACTCCTTGAGTAATGAGACGTCTGAGGGAATTTCTAATTATAGAGTCTGTTCGCCTTAGTATAGACGACAGGCTTTTTTTGTTTTAGAAAGAATTCATTTCACGTCTAATATAGGTTCATCGTTGATAACGATAACGTTCCATTCCATCTTAATGAACCCGGCCACTCCGGGTCAACCTGTATTCCGGTACAAGCTACATGCGCTGCGTCAGATCAATATGCAGATGTCGGCTGAGTTCTTGCTTGACTTCATTACGCGCGAACGTCCAGAGCATGTAGAACCGCTGCCAATATCCCCTGCACAGGTAGACGGTTTCGATGCCATCCTGTTCACGTTTCTCCTCAAGAATTTTGACTCCACGTTTCCGCATCTGCTGCCGAACTGCCAGCATTTCTTGAAGTACCTGATTTTGAATGCGGGTCAGGGATAGGACGTACACCTCGGGCATTTTCAGCAGAAGTGAATCCAGGGTGTGAATATCCCGTTCAAGCACATCCAGCAGCAGGGTACCCACGACAAGGCTTTTAACCAATCGGTGGTCTTCATCTGCAGGGGATGGGGCGGAAGAGGAGGATGACATACATTCACTTCCTTAACCTTGAATTCGAACATATATATTTACAGAACATGTGTTCTTATATTATAATCAATATATGCAATGATGATACGGAATACAACAAGAAAAAAATGGGATTGGGCTTTCAGCAGGACCATGTACATTTCATTATGGGGATGATTGATCAGGACAAGCATACTCCAAATTTTAGGTATAATTTTTGGGTTATGCAGGAAACCTAAGAGCGTAAGAAATGGCCTAATGCAATTGCAGGACTGGATTCTTAAGCTTTCCGAGGTTAGTGGGGAGAGGTGTTCTTTTCCGGTTGGTTGGTTTAATTGCGGGAGAATGGCCGACAAAAAAGCCCCTGCCTTGGGAGGCGGGGCTTGTGACGTACTGCCGATATCAGCGGCAGAATTGAGAACAATGCATAGAAGTTAAGCTAAATATTGAGGTTTCTCGTACAAAGCTTCTTTTTCCAGGATGACCTTATAAGGTCGTTCCTTCCCCTTAAGCGAGGGGCCGATCGTGATTAGCGGGACGGCCGGTTTGTGGAAACGATCTTCTTCCTTAGGTTCCGGAACCGGTCGTGATGATTCGGGCGCAGAGCTGAGGCGTACCTTTTTTTCGCTGCCCCAGCGCTTGCTTATTTTTTTCATTTCCGGTTTCATTCCGGTTCGCCTCCTAACAAATCGTTGATGGCGTTGAACAGTTGACGATTCTGTAGGTCAATCTGTTGAAATACCGCCTCATCCGCATCTATATGTCCAATAATATGAACCGTAATCACATACCTCTTGGCTACAGGATAGCATAGCAGATATTCTTTCTCAAGGTAATCGTCATACAGGTTAATCTTGATTTTATTTTCACGGTAAGAATCAATGACCAGAATGCGCTTTGGGTCATCTGGCTCTTTGTCGTCATTGGCAGACAACTCATATTTTCTCCCCGGTTCCCCTACATTACCACATAATTGCTCGATATAACCACTGTCATCTGTACGGTATATGGCTGTACCACGTACTGCGAATGGAGGATGGGACACAAATGCCGTACGAAGGGCATCACTCATTCGGTCGAGCATGACGGCATCCGCTTTGCGAACCCGCAGCAACTCTCTGAAGAACCTCAGAAGCTTTAGCAATTGCAGCCGTGCTTCTCCTTCAGTTACTTTATGCTGATTGATGATTTTCTCCAATTCTGGATCTACCCATCGTCCTTGTTCCTCTATACTGTCAGCAATTTTGGAGCATGCAACCGACACAGCTGGCGCCCACTTGCCATCAGAACGAATCTCATAGACCAGTGGATTCAAACCAAGAAGATCGGTAGGCATACGTAATCCCTCGATTTTTGCAGCATCCTTGATGTCTGTAATATCCTCCGGAAGAATGAAAAAAATACGCTTTCGTCCCAAACGGCCCATAAACAAACCCATTTCCAGCATTGTATTATCCCTGACAGATGCATAGTACTTCCCGCGAATTTTGGATATATCATCCGGATGAAAAATAAAAATGGCAAAGTCCGTCGTGCGCACCTCTGTTTCCAGATCGTCCATCGTATAGCTGCTTGGATTGAAAACACCGGAGTACCAAGGAGTAACTTCGGCTGAGAAACGCAAATTTTCGTGTACTGCGGCTGCAATCGGCTTCGCTTCCAGCGAGCAGCCAATAAAGACTCTTGGCTTCAATGTTTTCATCAATCCGCCTCGCTTAAACGGTAGTGGGAATCAATTGTTATATTATACCATAAAAAGCAGAGTAAGTCTGGAAAACGTCCACGCTGGTCAAGAATGAGCCGATTTTCGTTTGCTATAGTGTATGTGAAAGCTCTCGATGATTCCTTCAAAATTCGCACAAAAATAAAAAATGGCCCCATTTTGTCACAGTTGGGTGACTGACAGTTATATTCGCAATCATCGGTCATAGAATGAAGGAGCAGGTTGCACCATTAGTAAGCATTGATTGTCCTGGTGTGGCTGTTTGCCTGCTGGAGCCGCCCAGAGCATGCTTTATGCGCATTTTTGAAGGGTCTGCTGTTTAGACCCGTCCATGTCGGTGTTATATAATAGAAGAACAAGCAAGTTAGCTATAGCAGTTTAAACTGGATAAAAGAAATTACATGTTTTTATCAGAGTGTCATTTACACGGAACGAAGAGTGCAGAACCCATCTGGAGAAGCGAAGCGCTCGCGTTTATCACCGAATTTTTCCCTTAGGAGAAGGGAATCAAAAAATTCCGGGATAACAGCGATCGGAAGAGGGGGCTGCAATCGAAGTGGTTAAGTGTAAAGTTTATGCGTCAAACGTGTGATGTTCGTCAGTTTAATTGAAGTAGCTAACCACAAACAGACAGAAAGGATCAGGATACCATGAGTTCCCGAAGGACAATCTCCCCAAGGACGATCTGGAAACGTTACGATCTCTCATACACTTAGCGCCCCTTGTAGAGTAAACCAACCGTATTCAAAAAAACGGCTGACTCTGCGAAAGAGGGGATTGGAATGAATATTCGAAGGACAAATACGATGATTTCTTCCAGGCTTGCCTTTTGCAGGGTACGGTCGGTCTAAAAACCAACCTACAAACTGCGAGGGAACCTGAATGAAGAGAACATCGTTAACCAAACAACACATTAAGGCTGAGGCGGGAAAACTCGCCATCATGCTGCTCGGTACTTTTATTTTGGCATTTGCTTACTATCACATTAATTTTCAGAATCATTTATCGGAGGGCGGATTTGTCGGTCTGGCCCTGCTCGGAAAATACGCAACGGGGTTATCGCCTGCCATTGGCATGCTGTTACTCGACATTCCGGTCATGATCCTGGCCTGGTTCATCAAGGGCTGGAAGTTCATGATTCAGGCGCTGATTGGCGTAGGCGCATTTTCCCTGTTCTATGACGGCTTTGAGCGATACTCGACATTGCAGATGTCATTCAACGGAAACCTGTGGATTCCGGCTGTCCTCTCCGGCATATTGACGGGTGTAGGGGCAGGGATCGTGCTCCGATTCGGCGGAGCGACAGGCGGAGATGATATTCTTGCCGTGCTCGTTAGCCGCTGGAAGGGATGGAAGCTGGGAACCGTTTTCTTTGTCAGCGATGCGTTTGTACTGGGCTTATCCCTTTTCTTTCTTCCGGTAAAAGAAACTTTATATACCATTCTGGCCGTGTGGATTGCCAGCAAAGTCATTACGTACGTGGTCAGTGTTCCGGTACGCCGGACCGTTACGACCTCAGCTGTGAAGGTATCGATGCCTTCGGCAGCCAAGGCGGTGACTGCTCCTGCATCACGGACTTCGGTGGCGAGAGGAGTAACACATTAAATGAAAGTAACCAAAAAGTCCTTTTGACTGCCTGAGCGGCAGTCAAAAGGACTTTTTTTGTTGCTTTATACACTGAGAAGCTGTTTTTATATGGATCACATTCAGAGTGATGCAAAAACCTGTCAGGGTTTGATGGAAGAAGCGATCTGTCCATCCTGGTTGTGAATAATAGCCCGAATGTTCTGCTCACCGCTGATTTCCTTGGCGGCATCCACCGCTTCAGATTTGGTGTCAAACGTGGATACATATTGGGATTGGCCTTCTTCCTTAATAGCCCAGCCCGAATCCGTGGGTACGACGTGAATATTGTCATGGCTTTTGGAAGAGGAGACGGGTTCTGAATGGCGACGTTTAGAAGCTGAACCGCTACCATCAGATGATCGGCTCGAATCCGTTGAACCCGCTTCAGGATGGTTCTCATCCCATTCTTCGGCTTTGGCAGTGGCTATCGCTATTGCGCGTCCTTCCTCATACCCGTCATCCAGCAGGGCATTGGCGATTTCAACCGCCTTATTTCGGATACGGGGCTCCAGATTTTTCATGGATACCGGGTAATCATTCTTATTCCAAGGCATGCCTGAATCCCTCCTATAGAGTAATCATGGTTAGTTGTATATTACCCTATGGGAGAAGGGATAAACGACAAAATGGACAGGCTGTGAAGGGGGGATGATTTGTCATACGGGGATGGTATTCCTATACTATTGCAAGCTGGAGGGGTATAATGCTGTCACATGTACAAAAAGTCCAATACAGGAAAATAAAAGGAGTATAATCGTATGTTCAGTTTAAGTCTGGCTATTCCGATGCTGTTTACCATGCTTATTCATGCTGCAGACAGCCTGTCTTATGCGCTTCGTCTTGGCGGGCTAAGAACCCGAAGAATTGCGCTGGCCCTTTCCTTGTCGGGGATTCTGCTGCTGGTATCGCGTACATCGAACATGGCTCAGGGACCGATGGTAGGGAATCTGGTGGATACCGCAACAAGTGGAGGGAACTCACATTTTGCCGTGCAGCTGCACTGGCTGATGGGGGCGGCAACAGCAGGAACCGCCATGGCCATATTGTGTTTTCCAACGATGGTGAAGCTTGCTTCCAGAATGGTTGTGCATTTTGAAGCAGCGGGGTCCATTCCGGCGATGGTACGCGGGTTGCTGAACGGCACCAAAATCAGAAACGCAGCCCACTATATTACGCTGCCTTCCTGGAAGATGGCTAAGCGGCTAGTGCAGCATGGAATGCCAAGACGTTTAATGACGCTTAATGTAGCGGTGACAGCCATTTATACGACGGGTGTATTATCCAGTTTGTACGCAGCTTACCTGTATCCAGGGCAGGCAGTGGCTGCCTCCCAATCGACAGGGCTGATTAACGGAATTGCGACCATTTTGCTAACGATCCTGATCGATCCGCGAATTTCCCTGCTCAGTGACAAATCCCTGCGAGGCGAAATCCGTTTGGACCGAATGAATCAGATCTATGGCTGCATGCTGGTATCCCGTTTATTCGGCACGCTTGTGGCCCAGCTGCTGCTCATTCCATTTGCATACTGGATCGGCTGGGTCGTCAGCTGGATGTGAAGAAGTAAATGGAACAGGACATCAGGGGAGTGATGCTGCGCAGAACACGTTAATCCTCTGTTGTCCTGTATGTGCGCATGTGAACCCATTCGATAAAAGGCAGCGTAACCATGGAAAGTCCGAGCAACGATAATAGCAGGAGGCTTGGCTTTTCATGGACACATTGATCTATACCAACGGCCACCAGTATGAACAGGGTCAGAATAAAATATCCCACCTTCGAGCTCTGCTCCGTAATGCGTCTGCCCAGTTCCTCATCCTCACGCACCCCATCCCGATCCTCTTTGGTGCCCCAAGTTAGGGCTGACAGGAATAGGATCGTAACTGCACCAAGTGAAGCAATATCGTTCAATCCAATGTCCTTTCCTGCTGCAGTACGATAAATAACGGTAGCAAGCACAATAAATGCTGCAGCACCTGTAAGTGTCATTTTCCAATGCTTTATTTTCATTCTGAATTCTTCCTTTCGTACTGAAATAACTGCTCGATGGTGACCTCAAGCGCCTCGGAAATGGCAAAGGCGAGCGGAAGGCTGGGGTCGTATTTGTCATTCTCTATGGCGTTAATGGTTTGTCGGCTGACGTCACACAACTCGGCGAGTTTGCCCTGGGATATGCCCAGCTCTTCACGCAGCAGCTTAATACGGTTTTGCATGAATCAACCTCTTTCCTTGCTCCTAGGTTGTAAAGAACTCTTTACAGCTGTATTGTAAATGGTAAAAAGTGTAGGTGTCAAGAACTCTTTACATGTCATATCTGATTCAAATAGGAACATGAAAAAAGCAGGAGC
Source organism: Paenibacillus sp. FSL K6-2862 (assembly GCF_038005125.1). NCBI lineage: Bacteria > Bacillati > Bacillota > Bacilli > Caryophanales > Paenibacillaceae > Paenibacillus > Paenibacillus sp. FSL K6-2862. The sequence continues at coordinate 4,561,061 of NZ_JBBOSN010000001.1, read as the reverse complement.
ACCGGTGATAACCCGCTGCTCCTGCTTTTTTGGACCGTGTTTTGGTTCCACGGTTAGGCAGTCGTATTAAATTTATTTGAAGAGGACTGCATACTCGCCGTATCCCTCTTTTTGCAAGTCTTCCTTCGGTACAAAGCGAAGAGCGGCGGAGTTAATGCAGTACCGCATACCACCCGCTTCGACAGGACCGTCGTTAAACAGGTGCCCCAGATGGGAATCCCCTTCACGGCTTCTGACTTCGGTACGAATCATGAAATGGCTGAGATCCGTTTTTTCCTTCACGTTGTAATCACGCAATGGACGCGTGAAGCTTGGCCAGCCGCAGCCGGAATCGTACTTGTCCGTTGAGCTGAAGAGAGGCTCGCCAGAAACGATATCCACATAGATTCCGTCACCGTGGTGATCCCAGAACTCGTTGTGGAACGCAGGTTCCGTTGCATTATTCTGGGTCACTTCGTATTGAAGTGGAGTCAGACGCTCTTTCAGATTGCTTTTATCCACATTGCCGGACCAGTTGCGCTCGATAAAGTCTTCACGTCCGGAGCCTTTGCGATACCGTTTATAGTGAGCCGGATTTTTGTGGTGATAGTCCTGATGATGTTCTTCCGCCTCATAGAATGGTTTGGCAGGCAAAATGGGTGTGAAGATCGGCTTATCGAACCGTCCGCTCTGCTCCAGAGCCGCCTTGGAGGCTTCTGCAATCTGACGCTGTTCTTCGCTGTGGTAGAAGATAGCCGTCTGGTATGAAGATCCGCGGTCATGGAATTGTCCACCCGTATCCGTCGGATCGATCTGCTGCCAGAATAACTCGACGTGCTTCTCATAAGGGAAGATGGAAGGGTCGAACGTAATTTGAACAGCCTCTACATGTCCTGTCGTTTCCGAACAGACTTCCTCATATGTGGGGTTCTCGGTATGTCCTCCTGTATAACCCGATACGATCTTGTGGATTCCGGGCAGTTCCTCAAAGGGGGACACCATACACCAGAAGCATCCGCCTGCAAATGTTGCTTTTTCGCTTGAATGTTGTTCCATGCTATAGTCACTCCATTTCTGATGAAGATCAATGAATTTGGCTTACACTTCTATTATATCCTGAATTGACAAGCCAACCAAGCCGAACAGGGACGATGAAGCCGATTAGTCATGTTGATGAGTAATAATCAGGTCTTTTTTCGCGAGCGAACACGAAACAGCAGTAAGACGAGGCCCATAATGGCAAAGTATCCCACAAAAATGAGCAGACTCGCCCAGATGGAAGTTTCCGCTTGCGCGCCCGCATAGGCAAAAATTATGATGGCAGGCATTTTGCCGATGGCCGTAGCCACCATGAACACCCAAAAAGGTGTGTAGGTAATGCCGGCATAGATATTAACCGCAGTTTGAGGCACAACGGGAAGCAGGCGAAGCGTCATAATGCCCATAAAGGGATGAGCCTCCATCCAGGTGGTAAAACGACTCAATCCACGGATGCGATCCAGGTAAGCTCTGGCCTGATTACGAAAAGCATATCTCGCTCCCGCATAAACGAGCAGTGCTGCGAGGGTGGTCCCCACCCAGCATACCCAAGCTGCTGTTGTGGTGCCGTAACTGTACCCCAAAGCTGCGATTACAAACTTGTAGGGAATCACAGGTACCAACGCAAAAAGCATTGCTATGATAATTAGAAGGGGTATGGACTGATTCTGATCGGTCCATGCCAGCAGTTCATATCTGTAAATAAACGTGACTCCGGCGAGCAAAACATACAAGAGGAGCCATAACCATTTCCGCAAATCCCCAAACGCTCCTTTCAGGTCAGGGCACTACTCCAATCTCCTGATCCTACATGCCTTTCTACCCAAGTGTACCACGTTCGACCGGGAACTGGATAATTCAATCCTTCTTGTGCTGATCAACTGGCATGTTGCTGGCTGAAGGGTTACACTATAGGTCGTGGAACTTAGAACTCATCTGAAGGTGGAATGCTTATCATGGAAAAAACGAAGCGAACCCGAGCTGGGATCATCGGACTTGGGGGTATTGCACATAAAGTATACTTGCCCCTGTTAACCGCGCATCCTGATGTGGAAATTGCCGGTATTATGAACCGTTCTCCAGAGCCGGTAACGGCTGCTCAGCATGCTTATAGATTAGATAACGGAACGACGGATCTGAAAGAACTATTGTCATGGGATCTGGATGCCGTTTTTGTACATACAGCAACGGAAGCACATTTTGATATCGTCATGCAATGTTTGGAACGGGGACTGGCTGTATATGTGGACAAACCGCTGTCCTACACCTTGCGGGAATCCGAAGAAATGACTGCTTTTGCCGAGGCGCAGGGGCTGCTCCTCGCGGTAGGTTTTAACCGAAGATTTGCACCAATGTACCAGAAAGCGAAAACTTGGATGCAGGGCGGGCAGGGTTTTGAATCCTTGATGTTAACGAAGCATCGGACAGGTACTCAGCATCTTCCTGCAGCAAAAACGATCTATGATGATCTGATTCATATGCTGGATCTGATGTTATGGTATTCGGATCATCATGTGGAGCTGGTTCATCAATGGATCCGCACGAATGATATGGACCAGCTTCTTCATGCTGCCGGATCTGCCAAGCTTGGAAGAAAGGCCATCGGACGATTCGATATGGTGCGCGAGGCGGGGGCTGACCTGGAGAAGATCGAACTCCACGGCGGAGGCAGATCGGTGGAAGTTGTGAATATGGAAGAAGCCAGATATACCGAACGCGGAGAGCTTGAACGCAAGGAAACTTTCGGCAGCTGGGACTCCATATTAACACGCAGAGGATTTAGCGGAGCCGTAGATCATTTCTTGACTAACCTGGACACCCCGGACGATTGCATCATTAGCTCCAGTCACGTAATGGATAGCCATGAGCTGGCAGAGCAGCTGATTCTGAAATGATCTTCTGTTAAAAACGGGATAAAGAACATAACTCATACGGAGGAATGACACAATGGACGAATATGAAAAGGAACGCAGAAAACAGATCGAGGAAGCGGTCGTAGAAACCTATAAACAGGAAGAAGAAATGATGATTTTGGTATTCGCCCAGTGGTGTGCCAATCATGGACTGGACCCAGAAGAAATGTACCGGCAAGCTTACCCGGATCAGCAGAGCAATGAACGGCTGCAGCAAGTGCTGCAGCTGGTTGTGCCGAAGGAGGAAGCCGGAGAGATTCCGGATGATACGGTGCTGGGTGTGTTGTCCATGTTTGGCAACGAAGACTTGGCCATGGTGGTATCGGAGGCAATCGCCGCGCGCAAATAAGCATAATTTACGTATAATACCTTACATCTGTTCCCGGTGAATGAGGCGGAATTCCTTGGGCGACATGCCGAACCGGGAGCGGAATACGCGGTGGAAATAGGTGTAATTGTTAAACCCCGACGATTCGGCGACATGCTCCAGGGTCATCGGACTGAAGATGATCCGTTCTCTGGCCATGTTCAGCCTTACGTCCAGCGTATACTGCATGATACTTTTGCCAAACGCTTCCTTGAACAGATGAACCCCGCGTGACACGCTGATGCCCACATGGGTTGCTACATCTTCAAGTTTGAACAGGGAGGAAGCATTCTCCTCGATATAATTTTTTATTTCATACGCCACATAGTTGGTGTTGGTTATCGTCGGATGTTCAGCGAGAAGACGATCCACTTCCAGACATAAGATGCGCATGTAGTAACTGGAGATCTCTGGATATGGATTGGAGATTCGGCGCTGCTCCAGCACGAGTTGACGGAACAGGGTCAGCAGGCTTTCGGTCAATTCGACCTTAATCCGGTTTGGCCTTTTGTGGCGTTCCCACCATTCATCCACCCAGGAACCATTAAAAAAGATATGGTAGTCACCGCTCTCTACGAGTCGTTCTCCCATCGGATTACGTTCATTGTCTATTTTGAGTTCATAAGGCTCGTCCGGACTGAAAAGAAGCAGATCGCCCGCATCGACGAGTGACATCTCGCCGTCTATTCGTGCCCGGCAGCGACCGTCGGTCTGCAGCCTCAGGAGGTAGTTCTTAACCCCTTCGGGATGAATACCCGCATAGGGTTTGCGATGAAATGAGAAGCCTGCTGTAAGAACCTGGCAGGAATAATCGGTCGGCATTGGCATACTCCTTGCAATTTGAAAATTATGACCAGATAGTTCATGTTTCGATCATATTATTCATTTTAATTGAACCCAAAACGGAATACCATAGTATTAAATTCAAGGCACCAAACATTCATCACAGCTTCTCACCATGCGTAAGGAGATGAACGTCACATTGGAGAAATTAAAAGCAGGCATCATCGGGTGCGGTAACATCAGCGCCATCTATCTGGAGAATCTGAAAAATAGCCCGCTCATTGAAATTGTAGCCGTAGCGGACTTGATCCGTGAACGTGCTCAGGAACGGGCAGATGAATTTAATATCGCAAACGTTTACAATGTAGATGAGTTGCTGCAAAATAAGGAAATCGAGCTTGTGCTGAACCTGACGGTGCCTGGCAGTCATGCCATGACCGATCTGGCTGTGCTCGAATCAGGCAAGCATGTCTATGCCGAGAAGCCACTGGCCATTTCGCTTGAAGACGGCCGCAAAGTCATTGAACTTGCTGAAGAGAAGGGATTGTATGTTGGTTCCGCACCGGATACCTTCCTTGGATCAGGCATTCAGACGGCACGTCAGGCTATTGTAGACGGTCTGATCGGGAAACCGATTGCGGCGACTTCCTTCTTCATGGGTGGCGGACCTGAAGCATGGCATCCCGATCCCGAGTTCTTTTACATTGCAGGAGGAGGACCTATGTTTGACATGGGACCATACTATCTCACAGCGCTGGTTACATTGCTGGGACCCATTCGGAGAATCAGTTCTTCTGCAGGCATTCAGATCACCGATCGTGTTATTGGCTCGGGACCGAAGGAAGGAACGCCTCTCCGGGTACAAACTCCGACGCATCTGGCAGGTACCATCGATTTTACCGACGGAGCCATTGCAACGATGATTACCAGCTTCGATATTCGTGGAGCTTCGGACTTGCCTCGAATTGAGATTTACGGAACCGAAGGCACGCTGAGTGTACCAGATCCTAACTATTTCAATGGGGAAGTGAAGCTGCGCAGATTCGGTCAGGATACGTGGGAGACGGTAACCCCTGTCTTCGAGAGCAGTCAGAATGAACGCGGAATTGGCGTTACCGAGATGGTCGAATCCATTCGTGCCGGACGGGAACACAAAGCCAGCGGCAAGCTCGCGTATCACGTGCTAGAAGCGATGCATGCATTCCAGCGCTCTTCTTTGGAGGGCAAGCACGTTATGCTTGAGAGTACTTACGATCCAAATGCAGCGACCAAAGAAAATGAGGATCCGACTGAAATTGTACAATCGAATTAAGGGTATTCAAATGACTTAAGTTGAAATTCAAGAAACACAGGAAGATGGTTTTTCCATCTGGAATAACCAGTATTGTTACGTTTAATTTCAGGATAGAAATGCTCTAGATTTTCCACACTATTAAAACAAACTTGTGATCTGAACGGTACATTTATGCAGTTCTTGGTTCATTTAATCAGCAATTATTCGATATTTAATCCAGGGAGGAATCGCACTTGAAACTCGGCGTATTTTTGGTACTATTCGGAGGACGTAAATTGGAGGATGCACTTGACTACGTAGCATCCAAGGGTTTGAAAGCAGTAGAGATCGGAACTGGAGGCCATCCAGGCAATGCACATTGCAATCCGGAGGAGCTTTTGAACAATGAAGCAGCACTGAAAAACTTTAAAAATGCAGTGGAATCACGCGGTCTGACCATCAGCGCACTGAGCTGTCACGGTAACCCGCTTCATCCGCAAAAGGATATCGCCAAAGGTTTCCACGATGATTTCGTGAAAACAGTTCAATTGGCACAAAAGCTGGAAGTTCCTGTAGTGAACACATTCTCCGGATGTCCGGGAGACCATGAAGATGCGAAGTATCCGAACTGGCCTGTTGCACCGTGGCCGAATGATTTCCAGGAAGTGTTGAAATGGCAATGGGAAAACAAAGTGATCCCGTACTGGACAGAGTGGGGCAAGTATGCAGCAGATCACAATGTGAAAGTAGGATTGGAACTGCACGGTGGATTCTCTGTGCATACTCCAGCTACTTTGTTAAGACTGCGTGAAGCTGCAGGGGAAGTCATTGGTGCGAACCTGGATCCAAGTCACATGTGGTGGCAAGGAATTGATCCGGTACAAGCGATTCACATTCTGGGACGTGAAGGCGCGATCCATCACTTCCATGCTAAAGATACAACGATCGATCCGGTAAACGTAAACAAACATGGTTTGACAGATATGCAGGATTACACAAACATGCTTGACCGCGCTTGGCAGTTCCGCTCGGTAGGTTATGGTCATGATAACAAGACTTGGGCAGATATTATCAGTGCCCTGCGTCTCGTAGGCTACGATTATGTTGTAAGTATTGAACACGAAGACGGTCTGATGTCGGTTGAAGAAGGATTCTCTAAAGCCGTACAAAATCTCCAGCAAGTATTGATTGAGGAACCGCTGGGCGATATGTGGTGGGTTTAGAGCTATACTAGGGGGAAATTGAATATGATTAACGTCACCATTTGGAATGAGTTTGTCCATGAGAAAATTCACGATGAAGTAAGGGAAGTCTATCCAGACGGATTGCACCGGGCGCTGGCAGACGGACTCGGCGGCGAAGGATTTGCGATTCGGACAGCTACACTGGATCAGCCTGAACACGGCTTAAGTGATGAGGTGCTGAATTCCACAGATGTGCTGATATGGTGGGGACATATGGCACATGATCGTGTAAGCGACGAGGTCTCACAGAAGGTTGCACAGCGAGTACTGAACGGCATGGGACTGATTGTTCTGCATTCCGGGCATTTCTCCAAACCGTTCAAGGCCTTGATGGGCACCAGCTGTGATCTGAAATGGCGTGTAGCTGACGAGCAGGAGATCGTATGGTGTGTTAATCCTTCTCATCCCATTGCGGATGGGATTGAAGGCAAAATTGTACTTGAAAAGGAAGAAATGTACGGTGAATTCTTCGATATTCCGGTACCCGATGAGCTCGTGTTCGTAAGCAACTTCCAGGGTGGGGAAGTATTCCGAAGCGGCTGTACGTTCCGTCGCGGTGAAGGCAAAATCTTCTACTTCCGTCCAGGCCATGAAACCTATCCGACGTATTACAAGCCGGAAATTCTGAGAGTGATCAGCAATGCAGTAAAATGGGCGTATCCTGCCCGCAGCTTCAAGCCTCAATTTGGCAAGAGCGAACCTGTAAGACCATTTGGTGGCGTGCTGGTCTAGGCCGCAAAAGTAGTATCTGATGGGCAAATGAAACGCTATACCTAAGAACCCTTCTCCGAGTCAAGTATGACTGTGGCAGATGGGTTCTTTTTGGGTAAGATAGGTACATGGGAGTTATACGATATTTGCCATGGTTCATCGAATCGTCCTGAGGTATACTTGTTGTATAGTCAAAGTGCAAAGATGCCTATTAAATTTTAACTTTTTTACGGCAGACGTTTTCTTTGTGGCGTAAATGTGTTATTATGAAATATACTAACTAAATGTAAGTTCAGTGATCTCTAAAGAGGTGATTAATGTGGAAGGCCAAGATTTACGGATGTGTCCGCGTTTTGAGACGGCATTCTCGTTTTTGGGCAAACGCTGGAACGGTCTAATTATTCAAACGTTGATGAGTGGGTCTAAGCGATTCAAGGATATTTCCAACCTGATTCCGTCCATGAGTGACAAGATGTTATCTGAACGGATGAAAGATCTGGAGAGTGAAGGTATTCTGATTCGTCATGTTTATCCCGAGACACCGGTTCGTATTGAATACGAGCTAACAGAAAAAGGGAAAGCTTTGCAGCCAGTAATGAACCAAATTCAGGACTGGGCAGAGCAATGGGTAGATTAAACGATTCATATGTCCAGGCTCAATGATGTGACCTGACAACAGAGAGCTCTTGATTTCGCTGAAATCAGGAGTTTTTTGTCTTATATGTTTAATCAGTCATCATAGCTTGTCAGTTCAATATACAGGAATGTAGAAAGAAACCACCTTTTTCCTGCAGGTCTTGCACATATTTACAGAAGTTATAGTATAATTTAAGAAAAATGGCCGCAGGCGGCCGGAGCGAGGAGGCCACTTGTCATGAGAGAAGAAAGCTTATCCCGTGAAGTACGCTACGGCAAACAAGATATTGCGGAACTTGAGAGCGCATCCATTCAGGTTCATCTGATTTACAAAAAAGCTGCGGAACTGTTTAAATATTATGTTAATCCCCGCGTGGGTAACCAGGACCCAGGGGAAGCAGTTCCACTCGGAAACAGCACTGGGCAGGAAGTGGCTCCGGTCGTCCTGCAAAAGTGGATTCAGACATCGTCAGGCTGGAAATGCATTGGTTGTGAGTTAAGATACCCGGGATCTGTGCAGGATAAGCTGGATGATGATTTTCCACGTGGTCAGCTTATTGGAGCTGCGGGGAAACGAAGATATGTGAAGCCCGAAATGCTAATTCAAGCCATTGTATGGTCTCAATATGAAAAAATCAGGCTGCTGGCACCCTGGCTTGGTGATGAAGCTTTTTATACCACAGAAGAGCTGGATGTCATCGCCCGGTACATTGTACCGACATACTTCTCAGAACGTCCCCTGCATGAGCAGGGCAAGCTCTTCAAAATTCACCATCCGTACAGTCAGATCCGGCTGTATCAGGAATACGTAACAGCTCCTACATTCTGTGTACAGATGGATGGAGAGCTGCTCGAAGGGCGACTTTTGACAGGAGTTTATGTGTCGGAGGAACAGTTCCATGGGCTTAATCCGTACCTGAAAAATGGGGACGGGGGCCGGACTTATATGCAGGCTTGTGTTCAATAGAGGGTAAATAAATATAAGGGTTGAACGATCCAAACGAAGGAGCCCGCATGCGGGCTCTTTGTGCTGCAGGAAGGAATATGGAAGAAAAGTAACGGCATTGACACTTTTTTTGAATGAATATTGTGCCATAATAGAGGTTATGGACAACAGGGTGAAGATTTTACGCAGGGTGGTGTTACCGACATGATGAAGAAGTTCCCCGGTTACATCGGTTTATGTTTGCTTATCATGGCAATTCTAGCCGGATGTACAGAGACACAGCCTTCTGAACAGCCGGTGGTCAAGGAGACCGATACTTCCAATACCATTACCGTTGCTGTCGATGGAAGCACTTTTTTGCCTGATGCAACGAAGTCGATCAAGAGGGATTTTAGTGAAGGACTCACGCTAAAGAAGGCACTATTGAACAGTGGTCTGGTTGATTTTACGGCCGACGGCAAGCGGATTCAATCCGTAGGGGAAGTTTCACTTGATTCCTCGCTAAGCTGGGCAGTTAAGCTAAACGGCAAGGATATTGATCCGGAAAATTGGGGCATGGAGCTTCATGCCAAAGATGAAGTGATCATTTACGTAAAAGCCGCCGACAGTAAAGGAGAAGGTGTTGCATATCAGACAACCCTGCTCAAGATCAGCGGCGGCAATATTATGCCAGACCTTAATCGTCAATATGCGGGTGTCTATATCCAGGAGTGCACGGTTCGGGATGTGCTTAAGTCCAGCGGCATCGTCAGAATGTCGGAAAATAACAAATACGTCGTTTCGGTTGAAAATGTCGTTCCACGCATGAATCAGCGTTGGGTGATCATGGTGAATGACAAGGAACTGATGGAAAACGGTTTGGATATGAAGTTGAATCCACGGGATGCGGTTAAATTACAGTTAACGGCATCTTAAACATAATTATAAAAGCCCGGACCTCTGCAGGAGGACGGGCTTTTTTCATGTCACTTATAGATTAAGCTCATTACTGAAAGGTGATGACTCCAAGCACTTAATGCTTAGATACGGCAGATTTCATTGGGACATAATTCACAATGGCAGATGCCTTGGAGCATCTTCAGGTCCTTGATAACAATCATGCCGTTATCATATTCAATAGCATCTTTTTTGCGCAGATCGCTAAGCATCCGGTTCACACTTTCGCGGGTAGCTCCAATCATGTTGGACAGATCCGTGTGGGTAATTTTTTTATGAATAATCACGTGATCGCCGTGAGGCTCCCCATAAGAATTGGACAACCGGATCAAGGTGGAACAGAGCGCACCAGGTTTGCCGTATAACATGAGGTCACGGAATTTGGTTTGAGTTAAGCGGTGATGAATGCCCATCCACTTCATAAAATCAATGGCGAAGTCACAATGCTGACAGATCAGCATCTCCAGGTCTTTGTGCTCCAGTACACCGATTTCACTGTCTTCCAGCACTTCGGCCGAGAACGTATGCTTGGAACCGAAGAACGGATCTGCCTGACCAATCATATCACCGGACTGGTACATGTACATGATAAGCTCTTTGCCTTCATCCGTTGATTTCGTGATCTGTGCACGGCCCCTTTTCATATAATAAAGTTTGTCGGACACATCACCTTCCCAATACAGGTGGGTCCCTTCAGGAAAGGTACGGTCTTTCATGGTTACGAGCAGATGATTGAAATTCACTTCCGAGAAACAGTTGGTATTGCCGCGTTTTTCCATGACACTCAGTTGTTCTCTCATAAGTCTATCTCCCCTTTGTATCCACCGGAGGGGGATTACAATCATGCAGTCCGCACTCCGTGGTTCGCCGCAACAGTTACCGTCCTGATTAGGTCATCTCCGCCGGGGAGGACGGTACAAATTGCGGTGGTTCAATTTTTAAGTTCAGTATATACCTAATCTTACCGTTTGAGGGGCATGGAAAGGGGGCAAAAATGGCGAAATTTCAAACATTGTGATTAAATTCACTTTGGAGAGGGAAGGCTGCATTTAACAGCTATATAGTTTAAATAGGAAGTGAAAATGACCAGTGGAAGGAACTCAAAAAACTTAAATTAAATTTGTTATACTTTGTGAAAATAATCACATAATTAACCTTTTCGACATGTTACGATGTGTACGTAAAGAAGAGAGACAAACCAAAAAACAATACGAACCTTTAGGAGGATGAGGGAGATGGCTGTAAAGAACGAAGTCGCCCCAACAAAAGAACCGACAGCAGGTCAGTATATTCAAACGTTAATTGACAAAGCGAATAAAGCACACGCAGCATTCATGTCCATGGATCAAAAACAGATTGACCGCATTGTGCAAGCCATGGCACTGGCAGGCCTGGACAAACACATGATGCTTGCCAAAATGGCGGTGGAAGAAACCGGCCGCGGAGTGTATGAGGATAAAATCACCAAAAATATCTTTGCAACAGAATATGTATACCACAGTATCAAATATGACAAAACCGTAGGTGTTATTGAAGATAACGAGTATGAAAGCTTCCAGAAAATAGCGGAGCCTGTCGGCATTATCATGGGTATTACCCCGGTGACCAATCCGACATCCACCACGATGTTCAAAGCGCTGATTTCCATCAAAACACGTAACCCGATCATCTTTGGTTTCCACCCTTCCGCTCAGAACTGCAGCCGCGAAGCCGCCAAAATTCTGCTCGAAGCTGCGGTGAAGCATGGTGCTCCGGCCGACTGTATCCAGTGGATTGATGATCCTTCCATGGACCGCACGAATGCACTGATGAATCATAACGATGTGGCGCTCATTCTGGCGACAGGTGGATCAGGCATGGTACGCGCAGCGTACAGCTGTGGTAAACCGGCACTCGGCGTTGGACCAGGGAACGTACCTTGCTTTATCGAGAAAACAGCAGATATCAATCAGGCTGTAACGGATCTGATCTTGTCCAAGTCATTCGACAACGGTATGATCTGCGCATCCGAGCAAGCGGTCATCATCGAAGAACCGATCTTCGATCAGGTGAAAAAGAAAATGATTGCGAACGGTTGTTATTTCGTCAACAAGGATGAAGCTGCGAAATTGACAGCAGGTGCCATCAATGCGGAGAAATGTGCGGTTAACCCGGCGATTGTCGGTCAATCGGCAGTAACCATTGCGCAAATGTGTGGTATCGAGGTTCCGGCTGGCACCAAAATTCTTGTAGCAGAGATTGAAGGCGTCGGCACTAAATTCCCGCTGTCTGCAGAGAAATTAAGTCCGGTACTCGCTTGTTACAAAGTAAAAACGGCAGCTGAAGGGATTGAGCGTGCTGCAGAAGTAGTTGCTTTTGGCGGCATGGGTCACTCCTCCGTTATTCACTCGAATAATGAAGAAGTTATAAGCAAATTCGCGGATCGTCTGCAAACGGGACGGATTATCGTGAATTCGCCATCCACACACGGCGCCATTGGGGACATCTACAATACCAACATGCCGTCATTGACCCTGGGATGCGGTTCATATGGTCGTAACTCGACCTCATCGAATGTCACTGCCGTCAACTTAATCAACGTAAAAAGGGTGGCTCGCCGTACCGTGAATATGCAATGGTTCAAAGTGCCGAACAAAGTGTACTTCGAAAAAGGAGCAACGCAGTATCTGGCCAAAATGCCTGATATTACTCGCGTAGCCATCGTTACGGATGCCATGATGGTCAAACTGGGTTATGTGGAAAAAGTGGAGCATTACCTGCGTCAACGCCAAATGCCGGTAGCAATCGAAGTATTCTCGGATGTAGAGCCCGATCCATCAACCACAACGGTAGACCGTGGTACGGAAATGATGCGCCGCTTCCAGCCTGACTGCATTATCGCTCTTGGTGGTGGATCACCAATGGACGCTGCCAAAGCCATGTGGTTGTTTTATGAATATCCGGACACGGACTTCAACGATCTGAAGCAAAAATTCATGGATATCCGTAAACGGATCTACAAATACCCACGCCTTGGATCAAAAGCAAAATTCGTAGCGATTCCGACAACTTCGGGTACAGGATCGGAAGTAACATCGTTTGCCGTAATCACAGATAAGAATTTGGGCAACACCAAATATCCACTGGCTGACTATGAGCTTACACCGGATGTAGCCATCGTAGACCCTGAATTCGTATATTCACTGCCAAAAACAGCCGTTGCAGATACAGGTATGGACGTACTGACACATGCCATCGAAGCGTATGTATCGGTTATGGCAAATGATTACACCGATGGTCTGGCGATCAAAGCCATCCAGCTGGTATTCCAATACCTGGAGCAATCGGCACTGCAAGGGGATAAACTGGCACGGGAGAAAATGCATAATGCTTCGACAATTGCCGGTATGGCTTTTGCTAACGCGTTCCTGGGGATTAACCACAGCTTGGCGCATAAATGGGGCGGACAGTATCACACTGCACATGGACGTACCAATGCAATCCTGATGCCGCACGTCATTCGTTATAACGCGAAAAAACCGACCAAATTTGCATCATTCCCGAAATATTCGCACTTTGTGGCAGATGAGCGGTATGCGGAAATTGCCCGAATTCTGGGATTGCCTGCACGTACTACAGAAGAAGGGGTGAACAGCCTCATCAATGCAATCCGCAAACTGAACAAAACACTCGGTATTGAGGAATCGTTCCAGGAAATCGGATTTGATGCCAAGGACTTTGAAGCTCATGTAGATTACCTGGCCGATCGTGCTTTCGAAGACCAATGTACAACCGCTAATCCGAAACTGCCGCTGGTGACTGAACTGGCAGACGTTTACCGCAATGCCTTCTACGGACGGTTTGAATAAACAGTATCGTAAAGTAGCAATCAACGAGTTTAAGGTTAAGGCAATAGGTTCAGGGTTCCCCGGGAGGGGAGCCCCGATTGCCGTCTTTTTGTCGATGACGGAATCCGTTGGGAATCCGTTGAACGGTTTGGTATTCACACAATAACGGAGAGGACAGAAAAAACTGAAGAAGCGAAGCGCTCGCCTTTATCAATGGATTTTCCCAATTAGAATAAGAAATGAAAAAAATCCAGTGATAACAGCGATCGGAAGTTGTTCTGGCTGCGCAGTGGCTAAGTGTGAATAATTATGGGGTTCACCCTGATCCTGCAGTGGTGGAGTGAGGAAGTTCACTAACTTTGTGATAAAAATCACAGATGGTGAAACCCGCAAGACGTATACTGAAAATGTAAGAAAAACATCCATCCCGCGGTTCCGGTTCCCATGTAGAGAGAACGTGTTCCGGCTGATATGTGAAAAAGTTCACATTAATCGCGGCTCTGGGCACAGATGAGACGATTTTGCTTGCACCCTGTCATGTGTCCGGAAATCCAAATTTGTGGAGGGATTACTATGTCGGTGATCGAAAAAGACGTAAAACAACAAACAGGCTGGAGAAACTTTACGAAAGGCACATGGACCAAATCCGTGGATGTGAATGATTTTCTGGCACACAACCTGTCTCCGTATTACGGGGATGAAGCATTTCTCGCAGGAGCGACACAGAACACCAAAGACCTGTGGGACATCGTATCCGATCTGACCAAAAAAGAGCGGGATAACGGCGGTGTACTGGATGTGGACGTAAACACTCCGGGAACGATCGTGTCTCACCAACCAGGGTATTTGGACCAAACGAAAGAACAGATCGTCGGTGTGCAAACGGATGCTCCATTCAAACGTTCCATTCAGCCAACAGGCGGAATTCGCATGATGATTGATGCATGTCAGGCTTACGGCTTCGAAATGCCTCAAGAAGTCATTGATATATTTACTAATATTCGCAAAACACATAATCAGGGTGTATTCGATGCATATACATCCGAGATGCGCGCAGCGCGCAAAGCCGGCATCATTACGGGTCTGCCTGATGCTTACGGCCGCGGCCGGATCATTGGCGACTACCGCCGGGTTGCTCTGTACGGTGTGGACTTCCTGATCCGCGCCAAAAAAGGAGAGCTGAACGCTCTTGAAGTGGATGTCATTGACGAAGATGTCATCCGTCTGCGTGAAGAGTTATCCGAACAAATCCGGGCTCTGCAGGAATTGAAGCAGTTGGGCGAAATGCATGGCTTCGATATTTCCCTGCCGGCTACCACAGCGAAAGAAGCGTTCCAATGGCTGTACTTCGGTTACCTGGCTGCGATTAAAGAGCAAAACGGTGCTGCGATGTCCCTTGGACGTGTATCTTCATTCCTGGATATCTACATTGAACGTGATCTGCAGGAAGGCCTCCTGACCGAAGAACAGGCTCAGGAACTGGTTGACCATTTTGTCATGAAATTACGGATCGTCAAATTCCTGCGTACACCGGACTACAACGAGCTCTTCAGCGGTGACCCGACATGGGTAACCGAGTCCATCGGGGGGATGTCCGTGAACGGGGAAACACGCGTAACGAAAAACAGCTTCCGTTTCCTGCACACGCTGCACAATCTGGGACCAGCACCGGAACCAAACCTGACCGTACTCTGGTCTACGAAACTTCCGGAGGCATTCAAAGAGTATTGCAGCAAAGTGTCCATTGAAACCAGCTCCATCCAATATGAAAATGATGATCTGATGCGTCCAATCTACGGAGACGATTACGGGATTGCCTGCTGCGTATCGGCCATGAAGATCGGTAAACAAATGCAGTTCTTCGGCGCTCGTGCCAACCTGGCGAAAGCACTGCTGTATGCGATCAATGGTGGACGCGACGAGAAATCCGGAGCACAGGTCGGACCGGAATATCCGGCCATTACAAGCGAAGTATTGGACTACAATGAGGTCATGAAACGGTTCAAACCGATGATGGAATGGCTGGCTAAACTGTACATGAATACCCTTAACGTAATCCACTACATGCATGACAAATACAGTTATGAACGGATCGAGATGGCTCTGCATGACCGCGATATCGTACGTACCATGGCCTGTGGTATTGCCGGACTGTCCGTCGCAGCCGACTCCCTGAGTGCAATAAAATATGCAAAAGTTAAACCGATTCGTAACGAGCAAGGAATCGCCGTTGATTTTGAAATTGAAGGAGACTTCCCTTGTTACGGTAACAATGAAGACAGTGTCGACAGCATCGCGGTTGAACTGGTGGAGAGCTTCATGGGCATGATTCGCAAACATAAAGCGTACCGCAATGCCATTCCAACCCAATCTGTATTGACCATCACATCCAATGTGGTGTATGGCAAAAAAACCGGTACAACACCGGATGGACGTAAAGCAGGCGAACCGTTTGCTCCAGGTGCCAACCCGATGCATGGACGTGACAAAAAAGGCGCTCTGGCATCCCTGGGTTCTGTAGCCAAATTGCCTTACGAACACAGCCTGGACGGTATCTCCAACACATTCTCGATTGTGCCTAAAGCACTCGGTAAAGAGTCCGATACCCGCAAATCCAATCTGGTTGCCATGATGGACGGTTATTTCGGTCAAGGTGCTCACCATCTGAACGTGAACGTGTTCGATCGTCAGCAGTTGATTGACGCCATGGAGCATCCGGAAAATTATCCACAATTGACCGTAAGGGTATCCGGCTATGCCGTAAACTTCATCAAATTGACGCGTGAGCAGCAGCTGGATGTCATTAACCGGACCTTCCACGGTTCGATGTAATAACACGGTAAACAGGAGTAGATCACCATCATAAACGCACAGCGGATGCGGATACAGAAAGGAAGAGGCAGCATGGTTAACGGACATATTCATTCACTCGAAACTTTCGGGACGGTTGACGGCCCAGGCATCCGCTTCGTGCTTTTTATGCAGGGATGTCACCTGAAATGCCAATATTGTCACAACCCGGATACATGGGCGCTTGATGGAGGCCGGGATATGAGCGTGGAGGAAGTTCTCGCAGAGATCGAGCCATACTTGACCTATTATCGCAGTTCGGGTGGCGGACTTACGGTATCGGGAGGCGAACCGACGCTGCAGGCTCATTTCGTAGGCCAGGTTTTCAAAGAAGTGAAGCGGCGCTGGGGACTGCACACCACTCTGGACAGCAACGGTTACAATGAACCTGATCGTATTCTTGACTTGTTGGACCATACGGATCTGGTCATGCTGGATCTGAAACATATCGATGATGAAAAGCATATCAAGCTTACCGGGAAATCCAATGAAAGAACACTTCGGATGGCCCGCTGGTTATCGGATCATGGCCGGAAAATGTGGATTCGGCACGTATACGTGCCAGGCATTCATGATGATGAACAAGATCTGCTTAACCTGGGGCGTTATATCGGTACATTGAACGGTGTGGAGAAGTTTGAGATTTTGCCGTATCACCAGATGGGCATATACAAATGGCAGGCACTCGGAAAAGTATATCCGCTTGACGGCGTTCCGTCTCCTACCGAAGAGGAAGTGGAACGGGCTTATCGATTGATTGAACAGGGGCGGAAAGAAACGACAGGCACACTTACTCAGGCAAAATGATCCATATCATCCATGGGTCCGATAGAAAATGAACATTCCTTAAAAATGGACCCACTCTTCAAACAGTCTTTGCGACAGACGTCGCAAGGGCTGTTTTTTTTGCATTTTACATGAGGATTACGAAAAGGCTTGTTCAGTGAAGGATTTTATCCCCTCATTGATGAATTGTCATCCTTACGATGGTAGCTCCGGCTTTTTATAATCAGAGTGTAAAACCAATTGCGCAATATCCGAGGAGGGTCAACGACGATGAAAAAAAGAATGATAATGCTGCTCTCACTGCTGCTGGTAACGTCCTGGACGCTGGCTGCATGTTCGGGCTCAGGGAACGAAAATCCGCAGGGAGCCTCAGGCTCCGAACCGGAGACGAGCAAGGAACCAGTGGAAATGCTGCTGCGTCACACCCAAGTAGGGGCGGATAAACAGAAACGGTTGGCCATTCTGCAGGACGTCGTCGACAAAGTGGAAAGTGAGGTCCCTAATCTGACCTTTACGCTGGACGGGGTTGAATCGGATGTGAACCGGAAGGAAAAGCTTCGCGGGGAAATGGCGGCCGGCAATCCACCGGATATTTTCGAACTGTTCGGCAGCCCGGACTCCAAAGTGTATGCCAAGGAAGGCATGCTGCTGGATCTGACACCGATTTTGCAAGAGCTGGGCATTCAGGATCAGTTTACATCCCTTGAACCATTCACGTATGAAGGCAAAGTGTATGGACTGCCGATAGGTGGTTCAGGCGAAGGTTTCTTCTATAATAAAGAATATTTTGCAAAAAAGGGCTGGCAAGCACCAACGACCATGGCTGAGCTAGATAACATGCTGGCCGAGATCAAAGCGGATGGGAAAGTGCCGCTTGCCTCTGCTTCCAAGGCGGGCTGGGTCCCACTGATGTTGACGAACCATCTGTGGTCCCGTTATGCCGGTCCCGAGATTACTGCGAAGTTTGCAACTGGTGAAGCCAAGTGGACCGATCCGGGTGTGATTCAAGGTTTTGCGAAGCATAAGGAATGGGTCGATAAGGGGTATTTCAAAAAAGGCGAGCTTGGCTTCGAATACGCAGAGTATACGACTCAATTCACAAGTGGTGAAGCGGTATTGATGTATGACGGAACATGGAAATCATCTGTATTCAAGGAAGGACAGAGCGGGGAATCGTTGATCGGTAAGGTTGGATTCTTCAATATGCCGCCGGTAGAGAATGGCGTAGGAGATCAGACTTCCCTCATGCGTGATGTCAATAATGGATATGGCTTCTCGGCATCTGTAGCGGAAGATCCTCAGAAGCTGGAAGCGGTAAAAGCGTTCATCAAAAATTTCTATAATGAAGACATGCAGGTGCGTGGACTTGTGGAGGATGGAGTCCTTCCTGCCATGAAGCTGGATGAGAAGGTATTAACGGACAGCATTACCGACGAGCTGATGAAGGAGATCGTTGCTGTCCTGAATGCATCCCAGACATCATTTCCAGCCTTTGATGCACTGGTACAGGCGGATGTGACCACCGAGATCAGCAATCTGCAGATTCAAAAACTAATTGGCGGACAGACCACGCCGGAGAAGATGGCAGAGGAGCTGCAGCAAGTTCAGGAGGAAGCCAACGCTTCCGTGGAATAATGAATCTATTCAACCCAAAGCTGCAACTGAAGTTACTGAAGGAGGCTGAATATGAACACTTCACTCCGCAGCCCACTCATCTACACGCTGTTTGTATTACCGGCATTGATTTTGTTTGTCATGTTTTTCCTGTATCCGATTGGCAGCTCACTGTACTATAGCTTGACCAGCTGGAATGGCGTTTCGACAGACCCACGATTTGTGGGTTTGTCGAATTACGCCAAGGCTTTAACCGATGAACGGTTTTGGATATCCACACGGAATAATGGCTTTTTTATCGGATTTTCCGTATTGATCCAGGTTCCGCTGATTGTATTATTCTCATTGCTTATTGCCAATGTCAAACGATTAAAGGGAGTATACAAAACGGCTGTTTTTTTACCTTCCATTATGTCGACGGCGGTCATCGGTATTTTGTGGGGATTTATCTATGAGCCCAACATTGGGCTATTGAATCAACTGCTGAATACGTTTGGCATTCCGCCGGTTTATTGGCTTTCGGATAATCGTTTCGCGATGCTGTCCATTCTTGTGACCAATGCCTGGCAGTGGACCGGATTTTACATTGTTATGGTACTGGCGGCCATTCTCGCCATTCCTCGTGACCTGGATGAAGCAGCAGCCATCGATGGTGCTACGGCAGTACAGCGGGCCACCCGAATCACGCTGCCACTCATCAGGCCCATTATTTCGGTTGTCATCATGCTGTCCATTGCCGGAGCGATGAAGGCAGCAGATATTGTGCTTGTAATGACTAAAGGCGGACCGGCCGGCTCCACCGAGGTACTTGCTACGTATATGATCAAATATGCGATTACCAATTTTAAATATGGGTACGGCAATACGGTAGCGGTTCTGATCTTTGCTCTGACACTTGTGCTGACGGCTGTGTACCAACTGCTCGTGGCAAGGCACAACGAAAGGGTGGAGTATTGATGGTAAAGAATATACGAGCCAGTATTCCTCATGTGTTGTTGATGTTATATTTAATCGCTATTTTATTTCCCTTTTTATTCGTTATCTTCTCTTCTTTCAAACAGGATAACAATGAAATTGCTCTTCATCCTTTTGGTCTGCCAACTAACTGGGTGTTCAGCAATTACGTGGAAGCCTGGGTCAACGCCAAGATTGGTACGTATTTCTGGAACAGCATGTACATTTCGGTGCTCTCTTCGGCAGGTACCATTATACTGGGCGCCATGTTTGCTTTTGCTGTAACCCGGATGAGACACCGCAAGTGGAGCCTGTTTCTCTATAGTCTTATACTGGCCGGCATGCTTATTCCGAACAATGCGCTGATGCTGCCCATTTATTTGCTCGTCCGCAAGCTGGGCATATTGGACACGCATCTGGCTTTGATTGTTCCCTATGTAGCAAATGCAATTCCTTTTACGATTATTATACTGGCTGCTTTTATGAGATCACTTCCCGGAGAGATAGAGGAAGCAGCGGTAATGGATGGCTTGAGGGCCCCAGGGATCTTTGCTAAAATAGTGATACCTCTTACAGTTCCAGCCATCGTTACGGTATTTATCGTGAATTTCCTCGGCAACTGGAACGAATTTTTGCTCGCCAATTATTTCCTATCTACAGATAAGCTGCGCACCCTGCCTGTAGGCATGGTCCAGTTTCGTGATCAGTACCAGATGAACTATGCCCAGATGTCCGCAGGAATTGTATATAGTGTTGTGCCTGTCATTGTTATTTACGCCATACTACAGGAGAAAATCATTGAAGGTGTGACCGCAGGCGGTGTCAAGGGTTGATGGCCTTCGCGGTTATTGGGGAGAACGGATATGAACTTGCGCATGAAGCTGGCCTTGGCATTTCTGCTGTTAATCATTGTACCGATGTGTGCACTGGGTATCGGGATGTTCCTGGTCACCTCGCACACGATTGAGAAAAAATACAACCAACAGGCCGAATATGCCCTCCAGGCCATTAGTTACAATATCGAAAATGTTTTTCAGCAGATAAACAATGTCACGGATAACGGGATCGCCACGTCGGTATTTCAAATGGCACTCAACGCCAAAGACCCGACCAAGCAGGATCTCGGGACCGGTAATCAATTATCGCTCAATGCCAGCCAGCGCAATTTCCGATCTCTTCTATATAACTATCCGTTCATTAGCTATGCTTTCTTATATGATCTGCGTTCGTCCCAGAACAATCAGATCGTCTCCATATTCACTAAAGAAAATTTTGAAGCGCTTCCTTTTCAGCAATTCAAGGTACATCCTTTATTTCAGGAAATCCATCAGCTTAATGGCGTGCCCAAATGGCTTGCCCCGCTTGAGTATCCCGAACTTACCGGTAATGATCCTGTCTTTACGCAGATCAGGCTGGTCAAGGAACTCAGTTATTTTCAAAATATCGGGATTCTGGTGGTACAAATAAAAAAAGGGGAGATCGATCGCATCTTCCGGCATTTGCAGATCAGTGATTCCGCACAAAATACGTCCTTTCTATTAATTAATGAAGAAGGTTTGGTAGTCTATGACCCATCCGGGCAGTACAGCGGGGAGAATATGGATAACCTCGGTGTAAATGCCGCCAGTTATGGACCCGGTTTCAGCAGCATCCGAACGGTATTTGATGGCACGGAGAGTATCCTGTCCCAGTATCATCTGAAAAACTACGGTTGGAGTTTAATCAGTGTAACCTCGTGGGAAGCGTTGTCGGCCGAAACCAATGTATTCGCAGGCTGGTCGGTGATCATTATTCTGGTCTGTCTTCTTGCTGCGATGGTCTTCAACCTGTTTTTCATGAATCGGATTACAGGCAATATTGCGGTGCTGGTCCGCTTCATGCGGCGAGTCGAGGATGGTGACTTCAACGCACGGGTAGAGGGAAAAGGATTCGATGAGATGCAGCTTCTTGCCCATGGGTTCAATGAACTGCTGGACAGGATTGGAAGCCTGTTTCGCCGTGTGAGGGCAGAGCAGCATCAAAAGGCCAAGGCTGAACTGCGTGTGCTGCAGGCTCAGATCAAGCCACACTTCCTGTTCAATACATTGGAATCTATCAACGGGCTGGCCATGCGAGGAGAGGGACGGAAAGTCAGCGAAATGGTAAACCGTCTTGGCAATATCCTTCGGATCAGTATTCAGGATCAGGAAGAAATTCCACTGGGCGAGGAAGTAAGGCATCTCCAGAGTTATCTTGAAATTCAGCAATACAGATTCAGCGAATTGTTCACGTACGAAGTGGATATACCTACTCATTTATATGCATCCTCCGTACTTAAACTGACCTTGCAGCCGTTAGTAGAAAATAGCATTCAGCATGGTTTCGAGGGTATTGAGTACAAGGGAGTACTTCGAATCCGTGCGTTTGAGCTGCACCATAATCTGATACTGCAAGTGGAGGATAACGGGCTTGGCATTCCCCAGGAAATAATGGGGAGATTCGAATACATGGCAGAAGATCCTCCGGAACATTCGCATGCAAAAGAAGGGGAGCACTCCCTATCCTCCATGGCTGAACGCCGGGGACTCGGCTTACGAAGTGTGGCGGATCGGATACGAATTCGATACGGGGCGGGATATGGCATATTTATCTGTTCTGCTCCAGGACATGGGACAGTGATTCAATGCATAATTCCACGATATGAGCAGGGGGATGCCTAGATGAATCTGACGGCAATGATTGTTGATGATGAACTGCCGATTTTGGAAAATTTGAGACTGATCCTGCCCTGGGAAGACATGGGGATTGAAATTACGGGCACGGCCAGAAGTGGAATAGAAGCACTGGATAAGGTGGCTGATTGCCATCCTGACATCATGCTGTGCGATATCCGCATGCCTACCATGGATGGTTTGGAACTTATTCGAATCCTGCGCGAGCGGGGCGAGTCATGTGAAATTATTTTGCTGACCGGATATCAGCAGTTCGAATATGCCCGAACGGCCATCCGTTACAATGTACATGAATACATATGCAAACCTATTGATTACTCGGATCTAGAGAACAAATTACGTGAGTTAACTGAACAAATTATTCAGAAGAGAGTAACAAGTGAGTCTGAACGCCATCGAAGTATAGAAATGGAAAACTGGATCAGGCACAAACATGTGACAGACTTGCTGCGGGGTGATAAGGAAAACCTGGCATGCTTCCCAGTGCAATCTTCGGAAACGTTGCCCTCTGCAGATCGCTATGTCCTGATCCTTGTGGATGCAGAAGGTTATTTCCGCCATTCCATCGGCTGGACAGCTGACCAGCATCAGCAATGGCATGATGAAATCCATACCATTCTTAAAGGTCTAACAGAAGTAATAGAAGGAAGCATCATAACTCATGTCCGTAAGGGGGAATGGGGCATATTGCTCAAGGCTTCGCTTGGATGGGAGACCAGAGCAGATCAACTAGCTCAGCGTATTCAAAAGAGGCTTAATGCCATCTTTGCTTCAGACTCAGCAATGAAGGCAAGGATTATTCTTGATGATACGCCCGTATGTCTGGACCACCAGATTATTGAGCGATACCGGCACTGTCAGAAACAAAGCGCCTCGCGTCCTTCGGTTTCGGAATGGATCAAGTCTGCATGTGAGTATATGGATACACATCTGGATCATGATCTTGGCATAGATGAGGTAGCGGATTGGCTGGGAATCAGTTCGAGTTACTTTTGTCAGCTGTTCAAAAGTCATGTGGGGGTTACATTTGTTGAATATATGACCCAGAAACGGATGGAAACAGCAGCGATGTTATTGATTACAACGGAATGGAGCATTACGTCGATTGGGGAAGCCACGGGCTATAAAGAGCGGCGTTATTTCTCCAAGGTATTTCATAAACATTTTCATATGAAGCCGTCCGAATACAGGCAAAGCCATAGAATAGCCACTTCATTGGAGGAGGAAATGCAGACATGAGCGCATGGGGACATTTCACACTGGAGCAAAAGGTGGGTCAGCTGTTTATGTGCGGCTTTCATGGACAGCAAGTGGATGAACAGATTACGCGCTTGATACAGGAATACCATGTTGGGGGTGTTATTTACTTCAGGCGCAACGTGGAAAGTGTAGAACAATTGACCCGTTTGTCTGCCGAGCTGCAGAGTTTGGCCGCAAAAAGCAGTGAGCTGCCGCTTATGATCTCAGTAGATCAGGAAGGCGGTATGGTTGCGAGAATTGATAAGGACGGGATTACCCGAGTGCCGGGAAGCATGGCTCTTGGCGCAACAGGTCATCCGGACTACACGTATCAATGTGCACGGATTCTTGGGGCCGAGCTTAAGCGGATTGGGATCGATATGAATCTTGCGCCCGTTGTTGACGTGAACAATAATGTTCTTAATCCGGTGATAGGCGTGCGATCCTATGGAGAAAATGCGGAGAACGTCGCTGTCCATGGTGCGGCAGCCATCGCTGGATATCAGTCCAGCGGCATTGCTACGACAGCGAAGCATTTTCCGGGGCATGGAGATACGGCTGTTGATTCACATCTTGGCATGGTAACGGTTCCGCATGAATGGCAAAGGCTGGAGCAGGTGGAACTGCGGCCTTTTCGCCGGGCCATTGAGGCAGGTGTGGATGCCATCATGACCGCACATGTGATTTTCCCGGCAATTGAACCTGAGCCTATTCCTGCAACATTGTCCCGTAACGTATTACATGAATTACTGCGCGAACAAATGGGGTTTAAAGGAATTATCATTACAGATTGCCTGGAGATGCACGCGATCTCCAAACCATATGGGGTTGCGAATGCGGCTGTTCGTGCAGTGAAGGCGGGAGCAGATTTGATTCTGGTCAGTCATACCCTGGAGGAGCAAATTGCAGCAATAGATGCAGTGGTAGAAGCGGTCCGCCATGGAGACATCGAAGAGCAGATCATTGACCTGGCGCTGGAGCGTGTCGTGGATTGGAAGCAAAGACGCTGCGGTAATCAATCAAGTGATCAATCGAGTGAAGATTCAAGTATGCCATATTCGTTTTCATCCGTTCCGGAGAAGTTGCTGTTAGATGAAATTGCATGCAAAAGCATTACCGTAGTGCATAATGACGGTGTACTGCCATTAAAGCCCGAACAAAATGTGTTTATTATATGGCCAGAGGTTGTACAGCGAACAGAGGTAGATGAACCTTGGTCTCATTCGGATTCACTTGGGATGGTGCTTGGGCAATACAAAAAACATGTTCGGGAGCATAAAATAACAACACAGCCGTCATATGAAGAAGCAGAACGAATTACGAAAAGTGTAATGGAGGGAGAACAAGTCATTGTATGCACGTACACCTCGGCTGGGGTTCTTCCCAAAGGTCAGCGTTACTTGATTGAACGGCTAAGTGTAAACCATTCATTAATTGTCGTAGCTTTGCGTAATCCCTATGATCTGCTGGAAATACCCAGACCGGGAGCTTACGTATGTACTTATGAAAACACACCTGCCGTGGTACGTGCACTCTCCTCGTTAATTACGGGTGAACTGAATCCGAGTGGAAGCTTGCCCGTCCGATTAAGTTAACTTTAAAGTGAAAAAGATGGCCTTACTATTATGTGGTGATATTCATCCATATAATGGTAAGGCTTTTTGGTTGAATAAACCAATTGAATCTTTGAATGAATGATGAAATGATAACTAACTATTTTCATAGTGTTTTCGCTCTATTAAAACTTTACATTTCTAATCTATTATTTTTAGCAACTTTTCCCGGTGACAAGCGTCTAATAGTATGACTTTTTGAGGGGGATATTAATAAAATGGGAGCAGAAGGAGCCAAAGAAAAAGAATGAATTTGAAGAAGAAACTGTCTATACTTACCGCTTTAGCTGTTTTTCAGGCGTTTGCAGCCATTCCTGCGAATGCACTTGCAGCTGATCAGAGCGATTCGACACCAGTGAATACAGCCAAAGTTAAATCCGTTGAGGTTATTAAGAAAGAACAAACCATAGCGGAATCCGAAGTAAAAGATCAATCAGGTACACAGACATCCGATAACGATACAACGGAGGAGACGAACCCTGAATCCACAGATTCATCAGGTACGGACGTTACTCCAGTTGACCCTGCAGCTCCTGCTGAATCTGAAGATGCAGAAGGTACAGAGGAAGAAGCGCCAGCACCTACACCTGTAGAGGTTGAGCAGCCTTCCACTAGTGGTCAGTCCGGTACTGCCGGTGGAGACCTGACGCTGTACATGAACAGCAATAAAATGGTGCAGGATGGCAAGACATATCTTGCTGGACAGCCGATGGCTGTCAAAAATGGTGTATCCTATGTAGCGATCCGCGCGCTGGTTGACCGAGTTGGCTATGATGTGAAATATGACAACACGACCAAGGAAACAATCATTATTAGCGGGGAAGATGAACTGCGTTTCAAGACCAACAGCAAAATCTATACCGTTAATGGTGAAGCAAGAACGATGAAGGGCGCTGCTTACCAACAAAAGAATACGTTTATGGTGCCGCTGACTTCAATTACACAGGCACTCAATATTACTTATACAGTGAACCAATCCGCCAAAACGGTGGTATTGAAACTGAGTACCAAACCGGTAGCCAGTTTCACGGTACCCAAAGAAGTTTTTGCCGGTGACAACGTAACATACACAACGAAATACAGTTCTCCCAAAGGACTGGACATTGTGGATGAGCGCTGGACTGGCCGTCAGGATTCGTTCGACCAACCAGGTACATATACGGTAACGTATGCTGTCCAGGATTCAAGCGGTCAATGGAGTGATCCTTACTCTGTAACAATCCAGGTCCAAAAACCGAATCTTCCTCCTGTAGCGATGTTCACTACAGACAAGGAAGAGTACAAAATGGGTGAAAAGATCACCTACATTGATCAAAGCACAGACGACGAAAATGCCATTGAGACAACAGAGTGGGACAACAACGCACTGGCATTCTTTGTTCCAGGACCGAAGACCATTACGATTACAGTTACAGACAAACACGGTCTGAGTGACAGCTATTCCAAAATCATTAATATCACGGGCGAAACGCTGTACACTCTCTCTGATTTCAATCAATTGTTCACACCGGTTGGTGGGAAGTTTACCTTCAATGGTGGAGAAGTACCTGCCATGGAGAAAGTTCCATACACTTACTATGATGAGCAAAGCATTCTGATTCGCAGTAACAGTCCGGAAACCGTTAATAGCGAAGGAATTGTCTACAAGGAATCTTCGATTGGACAAACACGTTTTATGATTCACCACGTGAATAATACAGGTAAAAACGTAAAAATGTACGTTGTGGCTACCAACAACAATATGTATCCGGCAACATTGGAGCAGCAAAACATGGGCTTCGCGGGTCCATCTCCGTTTGCTACTGTAGCTGGGAAACTATCGATTGACCGCTGGTTCAAATCCATGCAGGAAGGCACTGGCAAATTGGACGTGGTCCTGCAGCCAGGAGAGAGCAAACTGGTTCTTACGGAACTTAGTGCTCTGCCGATGAAGAAGGGCCAAGTGATCTCCCTGTACTCCGATGTATTCAGCGATTACAGACTGGATTACAACATTATTATGATTGAAGAAAACAAGGATCCGCTGGAAGTATGGTCTACGCTGCCAGTGCTGGATCGTGACGGTGTTCACAACCGGGGGACTTACCCGAATGCAACACGTGTCATTACGTATGATCAAGAAGTAGGTGCGAAGCCTTCCCGTCTTCCACTTGGTGACAATGCAAGTGATCCAAACCTGGTCGGAACAGACCCGATGGCCTACACAGATGCTTCCAACGCCGGTAACTTTGGTGTGCTTTATAAAATTACACTGAATAACGTAGCACCGCGTACGCTGATCTCGTTCAACCCTCGTGGTGGTAAATATTCGGGTGTGGCACTTGTTAACGGTCAGGTTGTACAAATTTCCGAGGGTAAATCCTTGAGTGCTCCTAACGAGCAAAGTGTACTCTATCGCACAGGCTCTTATGGTGAGAGTGTTACCATTCTGTTTTCAGCGGCACCAGGAAGCAATCTTCCTGTAAATCTGCTGTTCACCCCGCTTCCGGCTGAGAAGTAATCTTGACCAGGCAACAAGGAACGGACGGTTTGGAGTGAAAGCTTATATTTCATATACCCGATCACCCCAAAAGTCGCCCGAAGAAATGATCTTCTGAACCGTCAGAGAAGGACTCCATGTGAATGGGGTCCTTTTTAATGATCTGACGTGAACAGTGCGCTAGTCGTTTCGTTGACTCTAATCCGAATTTGAGGCATTATTAGAATTATAATAACAAGCATGGTATCAGCGTTGCATAATTGTAATTCCCATGAAGTCGATGGGTAACATCTGGACGAATAAACCTAAGTAATCTAGCCTTTTGCTAATTTGGATTTGCTGTTAGGATGTATGCATAATGCTTGTATGACAGGAGGTGCTTGAAGTCATGCTGTCGACAGAACAGATTATTAATACTATGTCCTCACAGGGACTTCGCATTACGGATCAGCGGAAGACACTGGCCCGGTTATTTGCCGAATCTCCTGGGTATCTTACACCCAAGGACGTCTATGAATATATGGGTAAGACTTACAGCGGACTGAGCTTTGACACGGTGTACCGGAACTTGCGTGTCATGCAGGATTTGGGTGTGCTGGAGCAGGTCATTTTTGAAGACGGTGTAAAATTCAGAGCGCATTGCAGCGAAGACCACCATCATCATCATATGATCTGTCTAAAATGTCAGAAGACCTATCCGATCGTTTTTTGTCCGATGCAGCTGGCAGATGCTCCAGAACAGTTTCAGGTTGTGGATCATAAATTCGAAGTGTTCGGATACTGCAAAGATTGTGCGGAATATGCTCCGGCGAAAGTGTCCACTGGGCATTCACACAATCACGGGAAACACTAACAATGAAGCTATCCCGCAGAGTGGCACAGGCGCCGATTCGGGTATATCGGAATTACATTTCTCCCTTGAAACCACCTACATGTCGCTTTTATCCGACTTGTTCGGCATACGCAATGGAAGCGATCGAGGTTCATGGCGCATTCAAAGGTTCGCTGCTGGCTGCCAAGCGTATCGCAAAATGCCATCCGTTTCATCCCGGTGGCGTTGATTTGGTTCCGCCAAAGACAGAAAAAACGATCATGGTACATGATGAGGGATGAAGGTGGAGTCATTAACGGCATGATCGGATGACAAGGTCGTAGTTGTGCTGCTGCCGACTTGACAAAGAGGGCAGCATTTCAGTATATTTTTCGTATAATGATTTCCAGTGAAGGGATAAGTACAGACACACCCCCAGTGCAGAGAGCCGGATAAGCTGAGAACCGGTCTGGGAGGAGGATGGAATATGGTCCTGGAGGAACCTCTTTCGAGCGTGCAGACGTGTATGTAGACGCTGTCGTAAGGCTGAGGCGTGATCCAGCGTTAATGGGCGGTCGAAGGACCGGCAGAGCCTGTGTTTTGCAAAAAGCACGGGGAATTTGGGTGGTAACACGTGAGATCTACTCTCGTCCCATAGGGGCGGGAGTTTTTTGTGTTCTTTTTTAGCTAAGAACGCGAAAGCAAGCATGACATATGAAGGAGGAGAAGTCTTTCATGACTGATCAAAAAACATTTTATCTGACGACGCCGATTTATTATCCGAGTGACAAATTGCATATTGGGCATGCGTACACAACGGTAGCTGGAGATGCAATGGCTCGTTACAAACGTCTGCGCGGTTATGCAGTGCGTTACCTGACAGGAACCGATGAGCACGGACAGAAAATTGAACGCAAGGCTCAGGAGAAGGGTCAGACACCACAAGCATTTGTAGACGACATCGTTGTAGGCATCAAGGAGCTGTGGAACAAGCTGGATATCTCCAATGACGATTTCATTCGTACAACGGAAGAACGTCACAAAACAGTTGTACAGGATATTTTCGATCGTTTGCTTAAACAGGGAGATATCTATAAGGGTGAGTACGAGGGCTGGTACAGCATTCCAGATGAAACCTACTACACGGAAACCCAACTGGTTGATGTGGAGAAGAATGAGAAGGGTGAAATTGTCGCTGCCAAAAGTCCGGATAGTGGACACCCGGTAGAACTTGTCAAAGAAGAATCCTATTTCTTCCGGATGAGCAAATATGCAGATCGTTTGCTGAAATATTATGAAGAGAATCCTGGTTTTATTCAGCCGGAATCCCGCAAGAACGAGATGATCAACAACTTTATCAAGCCCGGTCTGGAAGATTTGGCTGTTTCGCGTACAACGTTTGAATGGGGCGTGAAAGTCAAAGGCGATCCAAAGCACGTCGTATATGTCTGGATTGATGCATTGTCCAACTATATTACGGCTCTCGGCTACGGATCATCCGATTCATCACTGTATGACCAGTTCTGGCCTGCAGATGTTCATCTGGTAGGTAAGGAAATTGTTCGTTTCCATACCATCTACTGGCCAATCATGCTGATGGCGCTTGACCTGCCTTTGCCGAAAAAAGTATTTGCGCATGGCTGGTTATTGATGAAGGACGGCAAAATGTCCAAATCGAAGGGCAATGTCGTTGACCCAGTGACCCTGATTGACCGTTACGGCCTGGATGCACTGCGTTATTATTTGCTGCGTGAAGTTCCATTTGGTTCGGATGGTACGTTCACTCCAGAGAGCTTTGTAGAGCGTGTGAACTCGGATCTGGCCAACGATCTGGGGAACCTGCTCAACCGTACCGTTGCGATGGTGGATAAATATTTTGAAGGCAAGGCACCTGCATTTACTTCGGGTGTAACGGAATTCGATGCTTCACTGGAAGAAGCTGGCCTTGCAGCGGTGGATAAAGTGGAGCAGGCGATGGAAAATCTGCAATTTTCCGTTGCGCTGACTGCGATCAGCCAATTTGTTAGCCGGAGTAACAAATATATTGACGAGACACAGCCGTGGGCTCTGGCACGCGATGAAGCGAAACGGGATGAACTCGCATCCGTTATGTCTCACTTGATCGAAAGTTTGCGTATTGCTTCCATCTTGCTGCAGCCGTTCCTGACTCGTGCTCCGCATAAAATCTGGGAACAGCTCGGTATTCAGGAGGGCGAACTTACAGCATGGGATACGTCTAAGCAGTGGGGTGTAATACCAGCGGGTAATGCTCTGCAAAAGGGTGACCCTATCTTCCCACGTCTCGACTCGGAGCAGGAGGTTGCGTATATTGCTGAAGCCATGACAGGAGGCAAAAAAGCGGAACCGCAAGCGGATGGCACACAAGGTAATGCTGGCGATTCTGCGCAAGCATCCGAACCCGTGACTGCACCTGAGGGCAAGGAAGAAATCGGCATCGACGATTTTGCCAAAGTGGAACTGCGTGTAGCACAGGTTATCGCCTGTGAACCAGTCAAAAAAGCCGATAAGCTGCTGAAATTGCAGCTGGATCTTGGTTATGAGCAGCGTCAGGTCGTATCAGGGATCGCCAAGTTCTACTCCCCGGAAGAGATGGTTGGACGCAAAGTTATTTGTGTAACGAATCTCAAACCAGTAAAATTGCGCGGTGAGCTGTCCCAAGGTATGATTTTGGCGGCATCACATGGAGACCAATTAACACTGGCTACGGTACCTGACAATATGCCTAATGGTGCACAAGTAAAATAAATTCTGTTGAACATTTAGTCAGATGCTTGATTAATGACGAATGAAGGTGACCCGATACTATCGGGTCGCTTTTTTTCTTTCCTCTTGATTGCCCTGGCTAATAACGTAGCAAACCAAGCATATACTGTTATGAACTCTGCGCTCGAGGGGAGAATAAATAGGACCCGACCGCTTGACAACCACGTTCAGGTTACCTATAATTCTTTCAGTAATGTTTACGATTAAGAGATGCGGAGTGAAGTAATAGTGAAATGGTATAATGAAACAACTCAAACCAGGGGTACCCGGATACAGCATACAAGCAAACGTGGCCAAACCAGAACGAAATGGTTATGGAGCAGCTTGCTTATTCTCAGTTTGCTCATGTTGTCTGCGTGCGGACAAAGTAATTCGGAAAGTGCGAAGATCGAGGAAGGCAAAGTGAATGTGATCACGAGTTTTTATCCTGTGTATGCATTTACAACGGCCATCGGCGGTGAAGACGCAAACGTTATTAATTTGCTGCCAACCGGCGTTGAACCCCATGACTGGACGCCAAAGAGCCAGGACATTGTAAACACCTCCAAAGCACAATTGTTCCTATACAATGGTGCAGGCCTTGAAGGATGGGTACCTAACTTTCTTAAGTCCCTTAACAGCGATACCCAAGTGAAGTCTGTGGCTGTAAGTGATGGAGTGAGCTTGCTGACGGCTGAAGGTGATGATGGGCATAATCATGGAGAAGAGCATGAAGACGAACACGCGGAAGAAGAAGGCACAGAGGACGTTGCAGACCATCACGTGGATCCTCACACATGGGTAAGTCCCAAGTCGGCTATCGTGATGGCCGAAAATATCAAAAATAGTCTGGTCGAAGTAGATCCTGATCATCAGGATGGTTACGAACAGCGCTATGAGGAACTTCGGACCAAACTCGAAGCGCTCGATCAGCGCTTTACGGATGAATTATCCAAAGTCTCCAATAAAGAAATTGTAGTGTCCCATCAAGCATTTGGATATCTTGCACGTGATTATGGTTTGACCCAGCATGCCATCATGGGGCTATCCCCGGATGCCGAACCAACAGGTCAGGATATTGTGAATCTGTCCAAGCTTGTGAAGGAAGAGGGCATCAAGTATATTTTCTTCGAAGAGCTGGTCTCCGACAAATTGGCCAAAACACTCGCTGGCGAAGCCGGTGTGGAAACGATGGTGCTGAATCCGGTTGAAGGGCTTACCAAGGAACAGGCAGCAGGTGGGGATGATTATTTCACCCTGATGGAGAAAAATTTGCAAAATCTGCTGATCGCATTAAAATAAGATAGACTGAAGGATTCGTTTTGCAATCCTTATATATAATGAAGGGCGGCTTTGCCATGCAGCAAATCATGCCACTATGTCATGATCCAATCATTGAGATTGAGAAGTTATCTTTCTCTTACGGTGACCAGCGAGTGATCGAAAATCTTGATTTTATGGTCAAGGAACGGGATTTTGTTGGTATTATCGGTTCAAATGGAGCGGGAAAAACGACACTGCTGCGCATGTTGGTGGGACTGTTGCCTCCAGCGCAGGGGGATATCAAATTGTTCGGACAGTCGATTCGCAGATTCAAGGATTGGGAACGGATCGGCTATGTCCCGCAAAAAAATGCATTTAACCCATTGTTCCCTGCAACCGTGCGGGAAGTGGTCATGTCTGGCTTGTACAACAATAAGAATATGTTCCGCCGGATGACGCGCAAATCGCAGCAGCAGTGCACGGATGCACTGGAGGTTATGCGTATCGAGGATCTGGCAAACAAACGGATTGGACAATTGTCCGGAGGACAGCAGCAGCGTGTGTTTTTGGCGCGTGCGCTTATCAATCATCCGGATTTGTTGATTTTGGACGAACCTACAGTGGGGATTGACGCCGAGTCTCAAGCAAGTTTCTTTGAGCTCATTACCCATATGCATGAACACCACCGGATGACGTTCCTGATGGTTTCACATGATATGGACCGGATGGAGAACTATCTTGGTTCAGAAGCGGCAACAACCAACGGGAAAATCAACTTTCATGTTCGTCATTCGCATGAGGTGGAGGATTGTGCCGAGACCAATTTGCAGCATACTACTGCCCTGGTACGATAATGATATTGTACAACTAGATTAGACAAGGCTGAAGGAGTCGTGTGTTTTGGAGATTTTAATGAGTGATTTTTTTCAGCGTGCACTGGCAGGAGGATTGCTGATCGGTATTACAGCTCCACTGATTGGACTGTTTCTGGTGCTGCGGCGTTTGTCCATGATCGGGGATACCCTATCTCACGTAACAATAGCCGGGGTTGCCCTCGGTTTTTTGATTGAGGTTTATCCGATTGCAGTGGGACTTGTCTTTGCTGTGCTCGCATCCTTTGCCATAGAGAAGCTGCGCAAGGCATATAAGACTTATGCCGAGTTATCCATTGCTATTATCATGTCAGGTGGCGTCGCGCTTGCTTCGTTGTTCTTTACACTAGGTAAAGGGTACAATACGGATGTAATGAGTTACTTGTTCGGCAGCATTTATACACTGGACTCTACCGACTTGAAGTTGGTTGGAGTGGTAACGCTGATTGTAGTCATCGTTGTTGCGCTGCTACATAAGGAGTTTTTCCTGCTCAGTTTTGAGGAAGACGCTGCGGCAGTTACAGGTCTGCCTGTAAAATTGCTTAACATGCTGATTACGGTGATGACGGCTCTGGTGATTAGTACTGCGATTAAGATCGTGGGGGCACTGCTGGTGTCAGCACTATTGACCATACCTGTAGCCGTAAGTTTGCTTATGGCCCGCAGTTTCAAGTCAGCCATTATTCTCTCGGTTGTTATCGGGGAGATTGCAGTAGTCATTGGTCTAGT
This sequence comes from Paenibacillus sp. FSL K6-2862, assembly GCF_038005125.1. NCBI lineage: Bacteria > Bacillati > Bacillota > Bacilli > Caryophanales > Paenibacillaceae > Paenibacillus > Paenibacillus sp. FSL K6-2862. The sequence continues at coordinate 4,526,724 of NZ_JBBOSN010000001.1, read as the reverse complement.
GGTAGCAGGAATTTGGAATTTGGCTCCAGGAGCAACGATTGTATTATTGCTTATCATGATGCTGATTCTTACGATGATTGGAAAAAAAGGGTTCCGAGCCTGAAGAAATACGCGTGCAAGTGAGCCCCAGGGAAGGGAGACCACCGCTTCATGCCTGATGTTAATGTGTGGCTGGCTTTTGTCGCAGGATTGGCTTCATTTATATCACCATGTTGTCTTCCACTGTACCCTTCGTATTTATCCTACATTACGGGAATGACAGTACAAAGGTTAAAAGACGATCGCAATCAGCGTGAAGTTCGGTTTAAAACGTTAACACACACGCTGGCGTTTATTTTGGGATTCTCGGCAGTTTTTTACTCGCTTGGACTTGGAGCTGGATTGTTTGGACAATTTTTCAATGATAACCGTGATTTGATCCGTCAGTTATCTGCCATTTTAATTATGCTCATGGGTTTATTCCTGCTAGGGGTATTCAAACCGCAATTTCTGATGAAAGAACGTAAGATGGACCTGAAGTGGAAGCCAGCAGGATACCTGGGTTCTTTTATTTTCGGGATTGGTTTCTCCGCAGGCTGGTCGCCGTGTATCGGTCCCATCCTGACAGCAATCATCGCGATGGCTGCGAGTGAACCGACGACCTGGCTAGCCTTGATCACTGGCTATACGGCTGGATTCGCATTACCTTTCTTTATCCTTGCTTTCTTCATCGGTTCAACACGTTGGATCTTACGATATTCCAATGTGATGATGAAAGCCGGGGGAGCAATCATGCTGTTTTTGGGTGTACTGCTATTCACGGATCAAATGACCAAAATCACCATATGGCTGCAGCAAATTACACCCGATTGGATGATTATTTGAGCAGCGTATCAGTTAAAGCCATTTATCTATTTAACGTATGAAAATAAGCAAAGCAGGCTACATGAAGGCCAGAGTACATTCTGTCCCATGTAACCTGCTTTTTTGATCGCCACTACCGTGGATATGATGTCAGTACTTATGTGCGTTAGGTGAAGTAATCGATGTTCGCTAACGGGAAGTGTTCAAAAATTTGCTCCGTGATGAATTCACGCAGTGCATCCTGCTGGTCATCCTTGTACACATATTTATATTGTCCCCAACGTCCCCATTTCATCTTTCTTTTCTCGATGTCCATTTCGAGTTTAGTTTTGGGGTAGCGTTTCTCAATGGTAGCTTTAGCCGTTTTGGTAAATCGATGCTGAATCATTTCAAATGTAAGATCCTTCGTGGCATCTTCCGGAAGCGTGTCGGCAAGCTTCTGTAAAAGCTCCGCGTATCCTTCCTGCCATCCGTCATACCACATGATGGGGGCGATGATAAACCCTAACGGGTACCCCGCATGCGCTATTTTGCCTGCGGCTTCAATACGTTCTTCAAACCTTGAGGTAGCAGGCTCAAAGTTCTTGATGACATAATCCGAATTCACACTGAACCGGATGCGGGTATGACCGTTATGTTTGATATTCAATAATGGGTCCACGTGATGATATTTCGTTACAAAGCGCAAACGTCCGTATTCCTCATCCGCCATAAAACGGATCAGATCACCCAAATTTTCAGTAATATGCTCGAGTCCTACCGGATCGGAAGTACAGGCTGCTTCAAATCGGGTGATTTCAGGTGCCCGTTCCTCGATATAGCCTTTGGCCGCCTGAATGATCTCTTCGGTGTTTACATACACCCTGACATAGGGCTTGGCTCCAAGCGTGGTTTGAAGATAACAATAATGACAATGGCCCATGCATCCTGTTGAGATGGGGATCGCATATTCAGCGGAAGGTTTGGACTGATCAAATTTGAGTGTTTTGCGCACACCTACGACCAGGGTTCGCTTCGCCATCCGGTATTTTTCCTGCTCTGTTTCACCAGGCAGATTGGTGATCCGGTTATGGGAAGTCGTCATCTGGTATGGAATTTCTTTGGATGTCACCCATTCCATGATTCGCTTGCCCTTCTCATATTCCAGCGCACCGGGTTCAAAATAGACCAAATCGGGAATAAAGGGTTTAGTACCTTTTGCTTTGCGAACCGGGGGCTGCGCTACACTTGTACTCACGGAATCACTCCTTTCAATAGGAACTCGCTTAGTTTGCCTCACATGGGTAGGAGTCAACCTTGCCAATACTTGCGTACCGGATCAGAAGTGCCCATGTGTTACAAACGACATAGCGATTGATTCGTACAAGACTTGCCAATGCGTATTGATAACATGTATCATTATAAGATAGGGATCAGGCAAGAATATTGCCGGTCAGAGAGAAGAGAGGGAAGCAGATGCCAACGCCCAGTATGGAAGATTATTTGGAGCGTATATACAAATTGATTGATGAAAAGGGCTATGCTCGTGTGTCAGATATAGCTGAAGGATTGGAAGTGCATCCTTCATCGGTGACCAAGATGATCCAAAAGCTGGACAAAGACGAGTACCTGATTTACGAAAAGTACCGTGGGTTGGTACTTACTCCAAAAGGGAAAAAGATGGGGAAACGTTTAATGGAACGCCATCATCTGCTTGAACAATTTTTAACGACGATCGGTGTCCAGGAAGAGAATATCTACAAGGATGTGGAAGGAATCGAACATCATCTAAGTTGGGACTCCATTACCTGTATCGAGTCTCTGGTAGAATATTTCCGTCAGGACGAGAGCCGATTGCGTGATCTGCAAAATATTCAGGAACTCATGAGCAATACCGAATCCTGAGGCAGCACAGGGCCATTCACAGAGGTCTTTAAGAGCTTAAACTTTCAAAAAACAGAGGGTGTATCTTTGTCATTGTAAATGGCAGAGAGAGACCCTCTGTTTTTTTTGTTGTCCATAATTTGGTGAATTATCGCAACTAACCAATCCTTTGGAGCGTCTATTAAACTAGCAGAATTTGCCGAGAATTTTAATGATGATGGAGGATTGTACTGATGAAGTTTCGTAATGGTTTGATCCTGCTGCTCATTTTCGTGCTGGGTTTACAAACAGCTGGGTTGAGTGCGCAGGCTGCTTCACAAAAAGAGATTGATATTTATCTGGATGGTCAACGTTTGGAATCCGACGTATCACCCTACATTTTGCCCAAAGTGAATGTGACGATGGTTCCGCTGCGTGTAATTAGTGAAGGATTGGGAGCGTCCGTCCTTTGGTCACAAGCTCCGAGAACCGTAACGATCAAGAAATCCGAATCAGTCATCACCATGACTAGTGGACGCCAGCAAGCGACGGTAGATGGTATCGCAGTCGATTTGGATGCATCGGTTGAATTGAAGAAGGGCCGTGTTATGGTTCCGATTCGATTCGTTAGTGAAAACCTTGGAATTACAGTGAATTGGAATCAGGCAGAACAGACGATTCGATTGACGACATCAGACGCTCCTACGCCAGACCCGGCTACCCCGGCAAATCCCGGAGGAACAGGCAGTACGCCAAGCACGGATGATATGCGTGGTGCATGGATCTCAACAGTGAACGGTGATTGGCCTTCCTCCAGTGCCAAAGGCAACGTGGAAAAGCAGAAGCTGGAGTACACTCAACAGCTGGATACACTCAAAAGCATGGGAATCAATGCCGTATTTGTTCAGGTTCGAGCCAATGCAGACGCCATCTATCCTTCAGGTCTTGTACCATGGAATAGTGTGCTAACAGGGACTCAGGGCAAGGATCCAGGATACGACCCTCTTGCCTTCATGATTGAGGAGGCTCACAAACGCGGTCTGGAGTTCCATGCCTGGTTTAACCCGTTCCGGGCAACCAACTCGGCGAGCACAACCGGACTTGCTGCCAATCATGTGTCCAAATTGCATCCGGATTGGATCGTGAATGCATCTGGTAAACTTTATATTAATCCAGGAATTCCGGAAGCCAGACAGCATATCATCGATACCATTATGGAAGTGGTAAAGCAATATGATATTGATGGTGTTCACCTCGACGATTACTTTTATCCTTCTAACGTAACGTTTAACGATGACGCTGCCTTTAAGGCCTACAACACATTGAATACCAAAGACCGTGCCGAATGGAGACGGGATAACATCAATCAGTTTGTTAAACAGCTGGGTGAGAGCATCCACCAAGTAAAAGCGGGTGTAGAGTATGGAATCAGCCCTTTTGGTGTATGGCGCAATAAAGCTGTCGATATCACAGGTTCCGATACCAAAGCGGGAGTAACTGCCTATGACAGCATGAATGCGGACGTGCGTACATGGATCAAACAGGAGTGGATTGACTATGTTGCACCGCAAGTATACTGGAGCATGACGTTAAGTGCAGCACGCTATGACAAAGTGGTGGACTGGTGGGCAAACGAAGTCGCTAATACCGACGTTAAGCTGTATATTGGGCACTCGCCTTACAAGCTGGGTACGCCTGAAATAGGCTGGCAGACTTCCCAGGAAATTATTGATCAGCTCGTGTACAATGAGAAATACGATACGATCAAAGGCGACATTTACTTTAGCTCGCAGTATTTGACGAAGAATCCGCTGGGCTTGATTGCGAAATTAAAAGCATATTATGGACTTTAGTTCATTTTAGCGTAATATGACCAACCCTCGTTCTCATAGAGTGGCAGTAGGAATGGACTGCCTGGAGAACGGGGGTTTTTTAATATGTTAATCAATGGGGTGTTTGAAGGCGGAGGCGTAAAGGGGATTTCGCTTGCAGGTGCCGTGCAGAGTGCACAGGACTATGGAGTCCAGTTCAATCGTGTTGCAGGGACGTCCTCCGGATCGATTGTAGCTTCATTGATTGCCGCAGGATATCGCGCAGAAGAGATGAAATCCATCATTGAGAATACGCCATTTGCCTCATTGCTGCGGCGTTCACCTATATTCGATATACGCTGGATTGGACCAGCAGCAAGGCTGTTTTTGAAAAAAGGTTTATATTCGGGTGAAGCACTTGAATCATGGATTGGGAACATGCTCAAGCAAAAAGGAATCCGAACATTCGCAGACCTGCCACCAGGTAAGCTTCTGATTACTGCATCGGATATCTCGAACGGGACTATACTGGTACTCCCAGATGATATACGGCGTTTCGGTATTGATCCTAATAAGTTCGAAGTAGCCAAGGCTGTAAGAATGAGCTGCAGTATTCCCTATTTTTTCGATCCGGTGGCTATACGTAGATCGCCTGTGATGTCCAAAGGCATGCGTTTTCCCGATCAGTTCGTGTATGTCGTGGACGGAGGATTGCTTAGCAATTTTCCCTTATGGCTGTTTGACGGGGAACGAACAGCGCGCGATGGAGACATCATTCCCACGATTGGTTTCAAGTTGGTTGGCAAGACGGAGGGGGAGCCTAGCAGAATCAAAGGTCCTTTAAGCATGCTTCAGGCATTGGTTGAGACGATGCTCACAGCGCATGATGAGCGATATATTGAGCAGATTAACCGTTTCCGAACGATTAAAATACCAACCCTTGGCGTTAAGCCAACACAGTTTAATCTGTCCGTGCAGGAGAGTACTGCATTATACTTATCGGGTGTTGCAGCAGGTACGGAGTATTTCAGTCGATGGAACACAAAGTTCTATGGTGAGCAGTTGGATAAACAAAAAAGAGAAGAGCGGAAAAAAACTCAAACGCCGACTTTAACGCCAGTATAACCAAATAAAAGCACTGCTTCATGTTACGAAGCAGTGCTTTTTACTTTGCAGATAAGAACTAGTGAAACTTGGGAATATCGTCATCGCTTTTTCCCTTATTTCCTTGAATGACATGAAAGGGATAATCTTTCCGTTTTTTGGAGGAACCGCTGCTTTTTCTTACTCCGGACCCGGATTGAGCCTTCATTTTAGCCATGGTACGTGCTGAAGGTTTGATCTTAGGCTTGGTTTTGCGAGCCCAACGCTTGGGTGGGAACTTATAGAGCAAGAATATACCACCGAGTACTACAAGAGGTATAATAAATCCGAGTATTCCTCTGTCTCCAAGTGTGCTTATTATTCCAAATGCAGCAAGAGCAATGGCCGCCCAAAAAACGATAGTCATGACCGCCTGCTTGTTCATATCAATCACCCTTTCACAGGATCGAGTGTTGCAACAGGTACTTCGGACGTAGCTGATACATTGGCAAGCTTGGCATCCAGTTCACGCATGCGGTTAAATGAAGCGATGGACACTTCCACCTGTTCGTTGGTTGGCTCTTTGGTAGTGAGCAATTGCAGCCAAAGTCCAGGGTATCCGAGATAACGCAGTACGGGAATGTCACGCACCGAGTTGGTGAGCTTCAATAGTTCGAATGAAATCCCGAGGACAACAGGCAATAACAGCAAGCGCTGTCCCATCCGTTCCCAAAGGTTGTCGTAGGTGAAAAGGGAGTACAGGAAAACACCGATAATCACCGTAAGCATGATAAAGCTGCTTCCACAGCGGTAGTGCAGTCGGCTGTATTTCTGAACATTCTCAGGTGTAAGTTCCTCACCGGCTTCATGAGCACTAATGACCTTATGCTCCGCCCCGTGGTATTGGAATAGTCGTTTAATCATTGGCGTCTGTGAGATCAGCCATAGGTAGGCAAGTAGCAGAATCAGCTTAATGCCGCCTTCCAGTAAATTATGCAAAAACTGATTGTCGAATGCATTTTTAAACAAAAAATTCTCAATGACGACAGGAAGCAGCGTGAGCACAATTTTACCAAAAAGGAAAGATAGAATGGCTACCGCGGTAACACCAATAATCATGCTAAGGCTCCAGCCGGAACCTTCTTTTTCTTTTTGTTTCGCCTTCTCTTCAGGTTCGAGTTCATCATCAGCATAAGCGTCAGCAGAATAATTAAGATGTTTGCTTCCTTTGACACTTGAATCTATAATGCTGACAATCCCGCGCAGTAACGGAATCCGCCGCAATTTCATGACCCAGGTCTTGTCTTGCTTGGGAACTTCCAGATACGTAATTTCGCCGTCTTTTCTTCGAACAGCTGTAACGTTGACATGTTTACCGCCAAACATTACGCCTTCAATGACAGCTTGCCCCCCGTAGCTGACAGGCTTGGATTGTTGAGGCAAATTATTCACCTTCCTATTCTGTTCTATACCCTCTGGTTCAAAGGTAGTTTGATATCCCTATTGTATCGAATTTTGAGACCGATTTCTAGTTTCAGGGACAAACCTTGAGATGTTGTTGTTAAGTTTGTCCTGTTCTGAACATACTACCCGGTAGAGAATGATTGAAATCTGGTTTTAGCGCGCACAGAAGACCGAGGCAAAGGAGAATATAGATGGCAGAATATACGGATAGACACGCATCTCATGTGGATTCGAAGCATGGGGATGTGAAAAGTCATGCGAACAAGGGCACACGCTCGAAACAGCGCCAGGGGCAGCATTATTATACCAAGCCGTTCCCCTTTGCTGTGGAGCTTGGTTTCTTTGCAGGTTTTATATGGGGAGGCATACATTGGCTAAACTACCTGCTTCACTTCAGTATCGTCCCGTTAGGCTTTTTGGCAGAACCCTTTTTCAAACATGAGTACATCTATACCGCTGCAGGGCATCTGACAGGCTGGTTGTTTTTTATTGTGTTTTCCATTGTGGCTGCACTGATATACACATATACACTGAGAAAATGGAAGGGTCCCTTGCCCGGTATTGGTTACGGGATCGTTTGGTGGCTTATCATCTTTGTACTGGTTGGGCCCAAACTGGACATGGTGAAGCCGATAAACCGTCTAACTTGGGATTCCATTATCACTGAATTTTGCTTCTTTTTGCTGTGGGGGCTGTTTATCGGCTATACCGTAGCCATGGAGTACACGGATGAACGGAAACGCGAGCCCGAGAAAGCGGGAGCATAGCCGCAAAAAAGCTTCTCAATCCGGCAATGGCTGTGTTAAAATAGCAGATGGTTATTTGCAGAAAGGATGGAGCAGCTATGAAACGGATTGTTGTGATCAATGGCCCGAACCTGAACATGCTCGGTATACGTGAACCTGGCATCTATGGAACGCTTAGTCTGAAGGATATTGAGGACAAGATTCGCAGACAGGCTGAGGAGCTTGGCGTCTCCATCGCTTTTTATCAATCCAACCACGAAGGAGACATCATTGATCGTATTCATGCAGCGATGGACGATGCAGACGGAATCATGCTGAATGCCGGAGCGTTCACCCATTACAGCTATGCTATACGTGATGCGATTAATGCAGTAAAAGTGCCTACCGTGGAAGTACATCTATCCAACATTCATGCACGTGAAGCTTTCAGACATCATTCAGTGATTGCTGCAGAAACAATCGGGCAGATTGCCGGATTTGGCGAAGTAAGCTATGAACTGGGGCTGCTGGCTCTCGTGCGTCATCTGGACAAACAAACCTGAGCCGGGGACCCGGGAATGTGAGAGAAAGAAGGGTTACCGATGGAAAACAAACGAGTAAATAAGTTGCGTGAGGCCATGCGTGAGCGCGAACTCACCGCAATGCTGATTACGAACCCGATCAACCGTCGTTACATGACGGGCTTTACAGGGTCAGCAGGATATGTGCTGATTACGGAACAGGAAGCCTATCTGCTGACTGATTTTCGTTATATGACACAGGCACCGCAGCAAGCAAAAGGATTTACCGTTGTGGAGCATGGACCAAAACCGATGGAATCGGTGCGGGAACTGCTGGCATCAGCAAACATCAAAGAGGTTGGCTTCGAGCAGGATACGGTCACATTTGGCACGCACTCCGCTTATGCTGAAGCACTTCAATCTATTGAATTGAAAGCTGTATCCGGCATCGTGGAACAACTTCGCATCTTCAAGGATGAGAATGAAATCGCTGTAATGCAAAAAGCTGCTGATCTCGCTGATGCTACGTTTAGCCACGTTTTGCAGTTTGCCAAACCGGGCATGACTGAGCGTGAAGTGGATTTGGAAATGGAGTTTTTCATGCGCAAGCATGGAGCGACATCCTCTTCCTTCGACACCATTGTAGCCTCGGGTGAACGTTCCGCAATGCCACATGGCGTAGCGAGCAGCAAGGTCATCGGACAAAATGAGCTAATTACATTTGACTTCGGTGCATTGCTTGACGGATACTGTTCAGATCTGACACGCACGATTGCAACGGGTACACCTGTACCAGAGCTGCGTAAAATTTATGATATTGTACTGGAAGCCCAGTTACATACGCTTGAAAACCTGAAACCGGGCATGACCGGACGGGAAGCAGATGCGCTGGCACGTGATATCATTGCAGGATACGGATATGGAGATCAATTCGGACACAGCACAGGCCATGGCCTGGGTATGGAAGTCCACGAAGCTCCGCGCTTGTCCAAACTAAGTGACGATGTGTTGAAACCGGGCATGGTGGTAACCGTTGAACCGGGAATCTACATTGATGGACTTGGCGGCGTACGTATTGAGGATGACGTGGTTATCACGGAAACAGGCATTCATATCTTAACGAAGTCGGACAAGAAGTTCACCGTTATCGGCTAACATTCTAGCCACTAGCGATATAAGACGTTTTTTATTTTGTAGGTACAGATTATTGCTGATTGTTCTGGATTATTGCGAAAGTAGTGAAGGGGCGGAATCGATTCTGAAGAAGCGAAGCGTTCGCGTTTGTCTCCTCATTTTCAACCTTAGTAAAGTCTAATTAAGAAAATGAGGAGACAACAGCGATCAGAGGAACGATCCGAACTCGTAACGGCCACGTAGCACATGGTTAGCAATTCAGCAATGAACCCACCTATAAATAACTCATCGCCATATATCGCCTACTTTTCAACCATATCAGGAGGGATTTTTCGTGATTTCAGTAAACGATTTTAAAACAGGTTTGACGGTACAAGTAGACAATGACATCTACACAGTGTTGGATTTTCAACACGTAAAACCAGGAAAAGGTGCTGCCTTCGTACGTTCCAAATTGAAAAACCTGCGTAACGGTAACACAGTTGAAAAAACATTCCGTGCGGGTGAAACGATTGGCCGTGCCATCATCGAAAACCGTGGTGTATCTTACCTGTATGCAAGTGGTACAGAGCACACGTTCATGGATAACGAAACATACGATCAGTTCACACTGACAAGTGACCAACTGGAATGGGAATTGAACTTCCTGAAAGAAAACATGAACGTAAAAATCGTTAGCTACCAAGGTGAGATCCTCGGTATTGACCTGCCGACAAGCGTAGAGTTGAAAGTTATCGAGACTGAGCCAAGCGTAAAAGGTAACACTGCTCAAGGTGCTACCAAAAACGCTAAAGTGGAAACTGGCCTGAACGTACAAGTGCCATTGTTCATCAACGAAGGCGATGTACTGCTGATTGATACTCGTGAAGGTAAATACTCTTCCCGCGCGTAACTTTCATGGGGTGTAAGCAAAATACACAATGATTTCGACCCTTTGCCAATGATTTGGCAGAGGGTTTTTTCGAAAAAAGATTAGCCTATCAGTCACTTTCGTAATATACTGGGTTAAAGTCATTTTTCGGAGAGAATAATGGCGATGGACATAATTATGCATACTGCACAAGGTAGGGAGTGGATTTGCGTTGTCATTGTACGTCATGAAGTTTGGGGGCAGCTCGGTCGGAGATACGGAACGCATGAAGCGTGTAGCCGGACGTGTTGTAGAGAAAGCTGATGAAGGACATCAGTGTGTGGTTGTGGTTTCGGCTATGGGAGACACGACAGATGATCTGATTGATCAGGCGAAGCTGCTGAACAGTGAATTGCCTGCGCGGGAAATGGATATGCTGCTGACCACAGGAGAGCAGATCTCGATTTCACTATTATCCATGGCTATTCAGGCACTGGGACGTAAGGCAATTTCGTTTACCGGATGGCAAGCAGGCTTCCGTACTGAACCGGTACATGGAAAAGCTAGAATTAATAATATCCATCCGGAACGTGTGAATGAAGCGCTTGCTGACGGCAATATTGTAATCGTTGCAGGATTCCAGGGCATGACCGAAGATGGAGAAATTACAACACTTGGTCGCGGTGGATCGGATACAACGGCAGTAGCGCTGGCAGCAGCCATCAAGGCGGATGCGTGTGAGATCTATACCGATGTAGACGGAATCTATTCGACAGATCCCCGGATTGTAAAAGTCGCACGCAAGCTTAAGGAAATTTCGTATGACGAAATGTTGGAACTTGCAAATCTGGGGGCTGCAGTGCTGCACCCGCGTGCGGTTGAATACGCGAAGCACTCCGGTGTGCCTTTGATTGTAAGATCCAGCTTTAACCATAATGAAGGAACGGTTGTGAAGGAGGAAGCAGCAATGGAACAAGGCGTCGTGGTAAGCGGAATTGCCTATGACAAAAATGTGGCTCGTATCAGTATTTTGGGAGTTCCGGACGTACCGGGAGTTCTTGCCGAGGTGTTTGGTGCACTTGCATCTGAACAGATTGATGTCGATATTATCGTACAAAGCGGTGTGATGGACGGTAAAGCAGACTTCTCATTCTCGGTGGCACTGTCTGATCGCGAGAACGCGCTGCGTGTCCTAGAGGGCCTTCACAGCCGTTTGCCATACCGTGAAGTCACATCGGAAGATAATTTGGTTAAAGTATCTATCGTGGGTGCTGGCATGGTCAGCCATCCAGGAGTTGCAGCTAAAATGTTCCAAGTGATCTCTTCTCAAGGTGTGAGCATCAAAATGGTCAGCACATCCGAAATTAAGGTATCTTGCGTCATCGATGGTGACAAACTTCATGATGTGATCAAAGCACTGCACACAGCGTATGATCTCGACACGGCAGAGCAGGCAGTCGTTGGCGGTCCACAAGTTCGCAGATAATTTGATGCCTATGTATAAATAAACAAAAGGTGTTCTGTATCGCCATCCAGGCGACAGAACACCTTTTTTATGCTTTACAGCAATTTGGAAATCCTTTCTCCCTCTAAGCCCCGAAACAATTCCATACGATGATCTTCTCTCATCTCTGGTACACAGTCGAGCACGTTTAATTGGGAGCAGTAGGTGACATCATGCATTCTACCCAGTTTGTCAAGCCGCCTCGCACCAGTAGATACACGGACAAGATCCGGTAAATTGTCCTCGCACTGGGCAACAGCCTGATGCAGTACCCTGCCAAGATCGTTCACTCTGAGTGGGTAATGGGACTGACGGTACAGCTCCTCAATAATGCATCCAGCACACAATCCATCTTCCAGTGCGAATTCATCCTGATCTCCTGCACATAACAACAGAACGTCTCTACGAAGAAGGCAGAGAGCAGCTGCAACAGCCTGCACGTTCAGAAATGAACCCGCCAGCACATGTCTTGCCCTGGAAGCTTTGATCAACGCACGTGTCCCGTCAGTAGTGGTCAAGATCACGGTTTTACCCGCGATCTCCTGCGTCATATATTCATAGGGGGAATTACCCACCTCGAATCCAGCGATTTTTTTGTTGAAACGCTCCCCTCCGCGAATCGAATCTCTAACGGTCATCTGTTTGGCTTGAGGAACGGTCTCCACCGGGATGACACCCGCAGCATCATAGGCCAAGGCTGTAATGATTGTACTTGTTGTACGCAGCACGTCGATGACAACGGCACTTCGCCCTGCGATATCGATTCTTCGAACTTCATTCACATTGCCTACCACGTCGACTTGCACTCCCCACAACTCCTCTCTTCATTTGGGGATAGATAGTACCGTCTTCCCTCCGGAATGGATTTCACCTGTCTGCAAGCACTATATGCATGATGATATAGACGGGTGCCTAGAAGAAGCCTGGATCTATGATATTTGACTCTCAGGCTTGTTCTGAAAGAAATGATAGATTTCAGCGTCATAAATTGAATGTACAGGCATAGAATTGAGATAGGAACAAGCACCCGATACGCGGTAAATACGATTTTAGGGTTGGAGGGGCCTATTCATGAAGGTGAACTGGAAGGATCTCTTTCCGGAACCGATTCGAACCATTCTGGGAAGGATGCCGCCCGCTATATTGGAACAAGTGGAGGAAGTACGTATCCGCGAAGGAAGGCCGCTCGAGATCAATGCTGGGAACGCCTATCATTTCCTTACCGCACAAGGCAGCACGACAGCGAAGCCTGAAGAAGCTTATATTCCTCAAAAAGAGGTAACACACCGGCTTCTGGATCTGATCAGTAATCATTCGCTCTATACGCTGGAAGAAGAACTGCGCAAAGGATTCATCACCATTCCGGGAGGCCACCGAATTGGATTGGCCGGCAGAACGGTGCTCAGCGGCGGCCGAGTGGAATACTTGCGTGATATTAATGGTTTCAACGTCAGGGTAGCTCGTGAAGTACATGGGGTAGCTGATCGAATCCTGCCCTACCTGTTGGATCTGAAGAGCGGACAGGTATTCCACACGTTGATACTCTCACCGCCTCAGCAAGGAAAAACGACGTTGCTGCGAGATTTGGCCAGACAAATCAGTAGTGGAACCAAGCTAACAGGTGTCAGTGAGCTGATTCAGGGGCTACGCCCACGTCTTAAGGTTGGCATTGTGGATGAGCGGTCCGAGATCGCCGGAAGTTATAAAGGTGTACCCGGGTTTGACATCGGTCCACGAACCGATGTCATGGATGGTTGTCCCAAGGCGGAAGGCATGATGATGATGCTTCGTTCCATGTCGCCAGACGTGCTAATTGTGGACGAGATCGGCCGGCCGGAAGATGCAGAAGCTGTGATGGAGGCACTGCATTCCGGTGTTTCGGTTATTGCAACTGCCCACGGCCGGGATCTGTCCGAGCTGTCTTCCAGGCCTGCATTGCGCACCTTAATCGGAGCACAGATGTTTCAGCGTTATGTTCAGCTGCAGCGGACGAGCCGAGGCATGAGCTTTAAGGTGGCCGATGGCAAAATGCGAGGTCTTCAGCAGACCGAGGCAGGAGGTGAAGCCTTTGGTTAACATGCTGGGTGCCGTAATGATTCTGCTTGCCAGCACACTCGCGGGTTTCTACCGTGCCAAACAGTATGCGCTCAGACCTAGACAGCTGCGAGAATTGATTGCTGCCCTGCAGCGGTTGATGACGGAGATCAACTACGGACTGACCCCACTTCCCGATGCGATGGGGAAAATGGGAGTTCAAACCAGAGAGCCTGTCAAAACCCTGTTTCTTCATGCAGCCAAGCAAATGGAGCCTCCGCTGGGTCACACGGCACGAGAGAGTTTGCAGTCCGGAATCGAACAAGCATGGGGAAAATCAGCGATGAAAGCAGATGAGAGGGAAGTCATGCTGCAATTAAGCTACAGCCTTGGCACCAGCGACCGTCAGGATCAGACCAAACACATTTCGCTAGCCATTCAACAACTTATGCATGAGGAATCCCGTGCTCAAGCCGATCAAATGAAATACGAACGGATGAGCCGCAGTCTCGGGATGCTTGTCGGAGCGTTAATCGTCATTCTGATCTTTTGAAATTGCCGCGATAGTGAGGTGCCAAGGTCATGAATCTAGAAGTGAACGCAATTTTCCAAATTGCGGGCATCGGAATCATCATTGCGATGATTCATACGGTGCTGAAACAAATGGGAAAGGAAGATATGGCGCACTGGGTGACCGTGATCGGATTTGTCGTTGTATTGTTTATGGTTGTTCGCATGCTGGACAGCCTGCTGCAAGAGATCAAATCGATCTTTCTGTTTCAATGAAAACGGTCATGAAGCCGGGATGGTGGTGACCTGTGGAAATTATCCAAGTCGTGGGTCTAGCCCTGATTGCAACAGTTCTTATTCTCATCGTTAAGGAACAGAAGCCGATGTTTGCCTTTCTGATTGCGGCTGCGACAGGCATTGTGATTTTCATGCTGCTCATCGGCAAAATTGGCGCTGTGATTGAGGTGCTCAAGCGGCTGGCCGAAAATTCAGGCATGGAAAATATCTATCTGAAAACGGTGTTGAAAATTATTGGTATAGCATACATTGCCGAATTCGGTGCTCAGATTGTAAGAGATGCTGGGCAGGAGAGCATCGCTTCCAAGATTGAGCTTGCCGGTAAGGTATTAATCCTCGTACTCGCTATTCCGATCATCAGCATTATTATTGAAACCGTCATGAAGCTGATGCCGGTCTAGAAGGAGGCATGCATACAGCAAATGAACATGATGCAAGACAAGCAGCGATGGCGCCTTACAATCGTGCTGGTGCTGTGTTTTCTGTTTGCCATAATGGGACAGGTCGCAGCAGGCTCAAGCTCACCCTCGGATGAATGGATGCAGCAGCAGGCCGATCAGCTTCCCAAGGATCAAGTGGAGAAATATTGGGATCAGCTCATGCAGCAATATGGTGGCTTTTTTCCGGATGGGAAGACTCCGTCTTTCATGGATATGCTTATCCCGGGCAATGAGGGATTCAGTCTGAAATCAGTGTTTGTGGCCATTGGCACTTTCATGCTGCATGAGATTTTATATAACGGCAAACTGCTCGTCACCATTGTGATGCTGAGTGTGCTGAGCATGATTTTGGAAACACTGCAGACCGCATTTGAGAAAAACAACATAAGTAAAATCGCTTACTCCATCTGTTACATGGTCATCATCGTCATTGCGATTAACAGCTTTAGCGTAGCCATTGGATATGCCAAGGAAGCCATTGAAGGTATGGTCAACTTCATGATGGCTATGGTGCCCTTACTGTTCACGCTACTAGCTTCCATGGGAAACATCATTACTGTTTCTGTTACGCATCCGCTGATCATTTTCATGATACATCTGGTCAGCACGCTGATCCACATCGTTGTATTTCCGCTATTATTTTTCTCGGCTGTACTGCACCTTGTCAGCTCAATATCAGACAAATATAAGCTGACTCAACTGGCAGATCTGCTTCGCAACATTAGCGTTGCATTACTCGGCATTCTACTGACGATTTTTCTCGGGGTTATCTCAGTACAAGGGGCTTCAAGCTCCGTTGCAGATGGCGTAAGCCTCAAAGCCGCCAAGTATATCGCAGGCAATTTTGTCCCCATTGTGGGAAGAACATTTGCAGATGCAACAGACACGGTTATCACGGCTTCCATGCTGGTCAAAAACGCCATTGGCCTAACGGGTGTCATCATCATCCTGTTTTTATGTGCGTTTCCTGCGCTGAAAATATTGACACTTGCCCTTATCTACAACATAACGGGAGCTATCATGCAGCCGTTAGGTGATACGCCGATCGTTGGTTGCCTGCAAGCCATCGGAAAATCGATGATTTATGTCTTCGCAGCTCTGGCGGCCGTGGGATTGATGTTTTTTCTGGCAATTACGATACTGCTTACTGCGGGCAACCTGACAATCATGATGAGATGAGCAGGTGATCCCGGGAAAGGAGCTGGAAGGATGGGGTGGCTGAGCACTTGGCTCCGGGAATTGATCATGATCGTACTGCTGGCAACATTCGTGGATATGCTGTTACCCAACCGCTCCATGGAGCGTTACGTCAAGCTTGTGCTGAGCCTCCTTATCCTCCTAACGCTCCTGTCTCCCATTACCAAGCTGCTGCGGAGTGATCCGGTTGGTGAACTGAAGCGGGCCATGACAGCCATGGAATCTCCATCGGAAGGGAATGTCACACTGGAACAGATCTTGGCTCAAGGCAGGCAGCTGCAATCGAATGAGCAGGAACAATCCCTGCAGTGGACGGCACGGGAACTCGCGAGTGTGATGAAAGGGCAGATCGAGGAAACGACGGGAGAACGGGTTCAATCCGTTGAAGTCCAGTTGGTCATGCCCAAACGCCAGGCCGATACAGAAGCTTCTTCCGCAGGGGATCTGCCCGTGATTAAAAGTGTCGTCGTGCAAATGTCCCCTCCTGGGAGTGGGAAGCGAAATGATGCTGAACAGCAAGGTACAGGGGTAAACTCCAGTCCGGTGTTTGGATCTGAACAAGCTGGGGATTCTTCTGAAGCAGCTTCATCTCCGAAGCCAATCGAGATTGGACAGGTAGAGGTGCCTGAAGTACAGATTGAGGTGGGAAAAGAGAATGCTAACCAATACGCAGCCAATGAAGGTTCTCTGGGCCAGGATGAAACGAATGGGACCGTATCCGAACCTGTGAATGGAGCATCTGGAGGCAATGATCAAGAAGAACAGGGGACGTCCCGCTCCGAGCGAGCTGTCCAAATTATTACAGTACTCACCGAAAAGTGGGATATTGATGCCACCAACGTACAGGTGAAGGAACAGAAAAGCGCTCAGGCGTTGTAAAAAAAGGAGGGTATCCGATGAAGCAATGGCTTAAAAAGATTGAAGGCCTGCTCGGTGGTGGGGAAGGCGGAGCCAGACGAAGCCAGACGTTCCGCTGGCTCATCATTCTGGGCCTGATCGGAGTAGGAATTATGCTGTTTAACTCCTTCGTCAATGTGAAAAAGATTGATTCCGAGAACATCGGACGAGAACCCCCGGATCCGGTAGCATCGATGGCGTCTTTACCAACTGATCCGGCAGATCAGAATCCGTTTCAGGCCATAGAATTCGCATTTGAAGACAAGATCAAAGGTGTACTTGAAAACATCGTTGGTGTAGGAACGGTGGATGTCATGGTCACTGTCGATTCAACCGAGGAGTTGGTCGTGCAACGAAACGTAAAAGATTTCCAGCAGCTGACCGAGGAGACGGATGCAAACGGAGGCAAAAGGCACATGACCCAATATACCCGCGATGGTGAGATCATTACTTATGAAATTTCAGGGGATCAGACACCGATTGTTACGAAAAAGCTCAAACCACAGATCAGGGGGGTGCTCGTCGTTGCCAAAGGTGCCGAAAACAAGGTCGTGAAGGATCTGATAACCGATGCCGTGGAAAAAGGACTGAATGTCGCTGCATACCGAATATCGGTTGTGCCTCGTAAACAGGACTAGTCAAGTGCAATCCAAGTGTAATGGCCCAGTTATTATACGAATCAAGCTAATTTGAGGAGGAAGTTCTAATGAATAACAAACGCCAAACGGTATGGCTCGTTTCTATGCTGAGTCTGATGGTCATTTTGTCCGCATATTATCTGTTCACAGAGGACTCTGGTCCAGTTAATGTCCCAGTGGCGGAGAGCCAGCAAGTGGATGGTATCAATCAGGGGGAAGTCAAAGAGACCGCCGGCATTCTTGATCCTACAGAAGGTTTGGTTGTCAATGAAGTTGTGAACGAAGGCGAAGTAACCGGTTCTGATCCTGCAGGCCAGCCAGCTTCCGAGGAAACGGAGAATCCTGCGGCTGCTGAAGGACAGCAGGCTGCTGAAACAGAGCAAACTCCAGCAACTGAGTCAGGTGAGAACAAGGCTGAAACGAATGAAGAAGCAGATAAAGGAACGACCGCTACACCTGATGCCAGCAGTCAGACAGAGGGAAGTGCAACCAAAACGGATGAAGAAGTACTGAAAGAGATGGAAGAACAAAATACGGCGGCATCCGCAAGCAGTCAGTTCCAAAATTATCAATGGCAGCGTGAAGAGAGCAACAATCGCAAATATGAGGAACTTATGACCATTGCCGGCGATCTGAGCAAAACCCCAGAGGAAAACGCGAAAGCGACGGAAGAGCTCCGTGCATTGGAGGAAAAAGAAGCGAAAATTAACGGCATTGAAGAAACGCTGTCCCAACAGTTCGCCAATGCGATCGTACAAGAAGATGCGGACAAGTATAAAGTAGTCGTGCTTAGTGAAAAACTGGACGTTAAGCAAGCCGTTTCTATCGTGGACTTGGTCATGAAAGAGCTCGCGGTTACGCAAAACAGAATCAGCGTGCAATACGTGACGGAACAGTAATCTGATCCATGGAGAAGTGCCCGGGAGCTTGTTAAAGTCTCGGGCTCTTTCCATTTTTAACGATTATGATATAATACATAAAGCCATATGACCGTCCTAGTGAGACTGGCATGATGCCGAAGGAGTGAATAATGGAAATGTTTAAATTGAGTGAGATCAAAGAACTGATCAAACTGGTGGATGAAAGTTCCGTTCAGGAGTTGGAAATTGAAAATGAAGGATCACGTCTGTCGATCCGCAAACCGGGTAAAACCGAATACGTTCAGGCAGCAGCGGTTCAACCGCAAGTCATTGCTGCTCCGCAGGCACAACAACCTGCTGCAGTCGTAACAGAAGCTGCTCCGCAAGTGGATACTACAAGCCATTTACATAAAATTGTATCCCCGATGGTGGGTACTTTTTACAGAGCTTCTTCACCGGAAGCGGGTCCTTTTGTAAGCGTTGGTGATAAGGTTGTTGATAAAACAACGGTATGTATCATTGAAGCGATGAAGCTGATGAACGAGCTTGATGCCGACATCAAGGGAGAAATCGTTGAAGTGCTGGTTGAGAACGGACAGCTGGTCGAGTATGGACAGCCCCTGTTCCTGGTTAAACCGGAATAACGGTAAATCGCCGGAGAGCGGCAACCGCTTGAGCTTCGAAGGAGGACAATAACGAAATGAAATTTCAAAAAATACTGATTGCGAACCGTGGAGAGATCGCGGTACGCATTATTCGTGCCTGTCGTGAGCTCGGTATTTCGACAGTTGCGGTTTATTCGGAAGCGGACAAGGATTCTCTGCATGTACGTCTTGCAGACGAAGCCTATTGTATTGGGCCTACGTTGTCCAAAGACAGCTATCTCAATTTCACCAACCTGATGAGTGTGGCGACATTGACGGAATGTGACGCAATACACCCTGGTTATGGATTCCTTGCGGAGAACGCCGATTTTGCGGAAATTTGTGATTCCTGCAACATCACCTTTATCGGTCCTTCCCCTGAAGCGATAACCAAGATGGGTGACAAAGCTGTCGCCAAGCAAACGATGAAAGACGCGGGCGTTCCTGTTATTCCGGGATCCGATGGTCTTGTCGAAAGCATGGAAGAAGCGATCATGCTTGGCCGGGATATCGGCTACCCTGTTATTATCAAAGCTACTGCAGGTGGCGGAGGTAAGGGTATTCGTATCGCAGAAGATGAAGAAGCCCTGATCAAACAGATTACAGCTGCTCAGCAGGAAGCGCAAAAGGCTTTTGGCAACGGCGGGGTGTACCTGGAGAAATTCCTGACAGGTATGAAACACGTCGAGATTCAGATCATTGCCGACAAGCATGGAAACGCAGTACACCTTGGCGAGCGTGATTGTTCTGTTCAACGCCGTCGTCAGAAGCTGGTGGAAGAAGCACCTTGTCCAGTGCTGAATGAGGAAGTACGTACACGGATGGGCGAGGCTGCGGTTCGTGCAGCACTGGCTGTGGATTACTCCGGTGCAGGAACACTTGAGTTTTTGCTCAGCCCTAACGGAGAATTCTATTTCATGGAAATGAATACGCGTATTCAAGTGGAACATCCCGTTACCGAAATGGTGACAGGTGTGGATCTGATTCGTGAAATGATCTCGGTTGCTGAAGGCAACCCACTGTCATTCCGTCAGGAAGACGTTGTCATCAACGGATGGTCAATTGAATGCCGTATCAATGCTGAAGATCCGGATCGCAATTTTATGCCTTCACCAGGTAAAATCGGTTTTTATCTTGCACCAGGTGGTCCAGGTGTCCGCGTGGATAGCGCAGCTTATCCGGGCTACACGATTTCTCCGTTTTATGACTCCATGATCGCTAAATTGATTGTGTGGGGTGCGAATAGGGAAGAGGCGATTGCCAAGATGAAACGTGCGCTTGCTGAGTTTGCCATTGAAGGCATCTCAACGACGATTCCTTTCCATCAGAAATTGCTGGAACATCCAACGTTCATTCGGGGCGATTTTGATATTAAATTCCTCGAGGAAAACGAGATTTAACAAGCATATTGGGCTTGTTTGTCATAATCTAGCCCAAATGATATAGTATGTAATAATAAGAGCGCATGTCTCCTGCAAGGGATAAGCCCACACTTATCGTGGTGAAGTTTGCTTGCAGGGGTTCCGGAATAGCCCGGACCGGCAGGGTGTCCATAGCCATCAAGCCTGTAGGACAGCGCCCTGACGGATGGCCGCAAACTTATTACGCGAAAGGTGTGTTGAACAGTTATGAGTACACTACCGACAGAATTTGAACGAACGGATATCGGTGAAATCCAGATCGCACCTGAAGTCATTGAAGTAATTGCTGGGCTGGCTACGGTAGAAGTTAAAGGAGTAGCGGGCATGAGCGGTGGTTTCGCTGGCGGATTTGCTGAATTGCTTGGTCGCAAAAACCTCTCCAAGGGCGTTAAAGTGGAAGTGGGCCAACGCGAGGCTGCAGTGGATGTGTCGGTTATCATCGAGTATGGTTATCGTCTTCCCCAAGTAGCTACTGAAATCCAACAAAATGTTAAACGCTCCATTGAGAATATGACTGGATTGAATGTGAACGAAGTTAATGTGCACATTCATGACGTTCAGTTCAAAAGCACTGAAAAAGTGGAAGAGATTGACCTGAACAGTCAGCGTGTAAAATAAAAGAAGACAGATTCCCCCGGCATGACTGCCGGGGGTTATCCCGTCTTGGACATGTCTTCATCTTCCATTAGGACATATGGATAGAACGTGTTGACATGATATGCATATGTTCAGGTTACAGCAACGTTAGTGAGCAAGGGAGGCTGTGCAGTTCGTGGCGAAAATACTGGATCGGCTTCTGTTGTTTATATACAGCATAAGCGTTGGAGCAATATCGGCAGTTGTCATTCTACTCATTAGTGGAGTACTGCCTTACGAATTGAATTACCAGCAGGAACAGAACGTCATTGTTGCAGCCGTTGTTGCAGCTGCGATTTTGTTTATCCTGAGTTTGCGCTTTTTTTACATCTCGGTACGGCGTGGGCGGGCTTCGTTGCCATCTGTAGATCAGCGTACGGAATACGGTGATGTGCAGATCTCAATGGAGACCATTGAAAATCTCTGCCTGAAAGCAACTTCCCGCTTCCGGGGAGTACGCGATGTTAAGGCACGTATTCGTGTGGTTGAGTCGGGATTGGAGATTATGATCCGTGCAGTGGTCGATGGCGAGACGCCAATTCCAACGCTGAGTTCGGATTTGCAAAAGGCCATACATGATCATGTACACGAGATTACGGGGATCCCGGTTTCGAATGTAACCGTGTATGTTGCCAATGTTACCCAGTCGCCTAACTACAAGAGTCGAGTGGAATGAGGTGAGTTTCACTGATGCTGTGGAGAGAGATTTGGGATAGTCACAGAGGCCGGATAACCGGAATTGTGGGCGGCATCTTTTTTGGATTTCTTTATTTGTTTACCGGGTTTTGGGATATGTTGTTCTTTGCACTTTTGGTGTTCATCGGTTATACATTAGGCAGACGAAGCGATTCGAAGCTGGGCTTGTTCATTCCTTGGAGGGAATGGGGACAATGGCTTGGAGAGCGCTGGCGTCCGTTTAAGTGAGCCACCTGAACCCTGCAATATGTTTCTTCCGAAAAGAGCTTAGTTTAATATGCCCGTTTTTTGGAGGAAACGTACTGCAGGTTTTTTTGTGAAAAGGGATAACAATAACCATATCGTAAAGGCCACTTCATTTCGCATCACAAACATGGTGCGTGAATGGTTCTTTTATTTTAAAATAAGCATGATGACGCTCGGATGAGCGCTGCAGGAGGCAGGACATGAAAAGACGTTTGGCAAGGGAAATTGCGATACAAAGTCTGTATCAGATGGAAATGAATGAAGTGGGTGCAGCTGAAGCTGTAAATATGCTGATTAACGAAGCGGCAGAGGAAAATGAAACGGAAGTCGTTATTCACGATGCAGATGTAATGCGCAGTTATGTAACGGAAATTGTTCAAGGAGCATGGAATCATAAGGAAGCCATCGACGGATTGCTGGTGGATTATCTCAAGGGCTGGCAAATTAGCCGTCTGTCTCGGGTAGACCGTCAGATCTTGCGGCTGGCCGCTTATGAAATGGTATTTCGTGATGACGTTCCGGCGAAAGTGTCGGTCAACGAAGCGATTGAATTGTCCAAGCATTTTGGTACAGAAGAATCCGGGAAGTTCGTTAACGGTGTACTTGGACGCATGATCCAGGAAGTTGACACGATTAAAGCGAAATTGTCCTAAAATAGCGAGTTACTTATTAAATGTTCACATAAGGGAGAGAGAGTACAATGACAGCATCTATTATTAACGGTAAAGAAGTGTCCCAGGAGATCCGCGCAGGCATAACTGAAGAAGTAAAGCAGCTTAGCGAACAGGGGGTTGTGCCTGGTCTGGCTGTTGTGCTCGTCGGGGAAGATCCGGCATCCCAAGTCTATGTGCGAAATAAGGAAAAAGCTTGTCACGATCTCGGTTTTTACTCTGAAGTACATCGTCTCGATGCAGGTACGTCCCAAGAGGACTTGCTGGCTCTGGTGGACAAGCTGAACAATCAGAGCTCGATCAACGGGATTCTCGTTCAGCTTCCATTACCGAAGCATATTGAGGAGAAAGCTGTTATTGATGCAATAGCGGTTGAAAAAGATGTGGACGGTTTCCATCCGGTCAATGTGGGTAACCTTGTGATCGGCGATGACAGTTTGCTGCCATGTACACCTGCTGGAGTGATTGAACTGATCAAGCGGACAGGATTGGAAATGTCGGGTAAGCATGCTGTTGTAATCGGACGCAGCAATATTGTGGGTAAACCGGTATCTTTGCTGCTTCAACGTGAGAATGCAACCGTAACGATGTGTCATTCACGTACGGCAAACATGAAAGAAATTACACGTCAAGCCGACATATTGGTCGTAGCGATCGGTCGTGCAAACTTCGTGGATGCCGATTATGTGAAACCGGGTGCTGTAGTCATCGATGTGGGTATGAACCGTTTGGACAATGGTAAATTGGCTGGAGACGTGGATTTTGAAAGTGTGAAGGAAGTTTCCGGTCCTATTACTCCAGTTCCGGGTGGCGTTGGACCAATGACGATCACCATGCTGATGCAAAATACACTGATCGCTGCCAAACGCGCTCACGGATTGGCCTAGGTACATCTGTGGCAGATCGGCAGATCTACTCCATCAAAGACCTGAATCGGTATATCCGAATGAAATTGGAATCCGATCAGGTCCTGTCGGACGTCTGGCTGCGTGGGGAGATATCCAACTTCACACATCACTCTAGCGGCCATATGTATTTTACATTGAAGGATAAGGACAGCCGGATTAAGGCTATTATGTTCGCGTCCCACAATCAGCGATTGCCCTTTGTGCCAAAGGAGGGTGCAAGGGTTATTGCTCGTGGTAATGTATCGGTTTATGAGCGGGACGGTCAATATCAATTTTACGCTACTCAGATGCAGCCTGATGGGATCGGAAGCCTCTATCTGGCTTATGAGCAACTGAAAAAGAAACTCGAGGATGAGGGGCTTTTCTCTTCGTCCAGGAAACGTACTATTCCTCGGTATCCCAAAACGATCGGTGTAGTTACGTCTCCTACAGGAGCAGCGGTAAGGGATATCATGATTACATTGCAGCGCAGATACCCTTCTGCGAAAGTGCTTCTATATCCTGTTCTGGTCCAGGGTAAAGGCGCAGCACCTTCAATCGTAAAAGCCATTCGCAACCTGAATCTCCTTGGTGAAGCGGACGTGCTGATTGTAGGCCGTGGCGGGGGATCACTGGAGGAACTGTGGGCTTTTAATGAAGAGATGGTCGCCAGAGCCATTGTTGATTCAGATATCCCTGTGATCTCTGCAGTCGGACACGAAACTGATTTTACCATTGCAGACTTTGCAGCAGACCTGCGGGCTGCGACGCCAACAGCGGCTGCTGAACTGGCTGTGCCAAACCGTGCAGAGCTGCTTGACCAGATTGCGCTAAGACAGCGTCAGCTCCAGCATAGTCTGCGTCAACGGGCTGCACATAACCGTGAACGACTTGCAAGATTACAGCGTTCGCCGGTACTTGTCCACCCAAGACGGACATTGATGCAGCATACAGAACGATTGGACATGCTGCATCAGCGGCTGTTGAGAACAGTAGATACCCGAATGAAATGGACCGCGGAGAAACAGGAGCGTCTGCGTGCTGCACTGCAGCGGTTCAATCCACGCGAACAGGTGAATACGGCTCAACGGGAAAATGCCGCAGCGCGGCGTCAGCTTGAACTTGCGATGAGGTCTATCGTCAGATCGAAGCAGCAGCAATGGAAATCTTCCGTGCGCCACCTCGATGCTCTAAGTCCGCTAAAAGTCATGTCACGCGGATATAGTCTGGTGTATGACGAGCAGGAGCAAAGACTGATCAAATCGTTGAAGGAAGTGCAGCCTGGAGATTCAATTAAGATTAAATTAACAGACGGACAGCTGGACTGTCAGGTTTGGGGAATGAAGGAGGATGACAACATCCATGGCGAATGAACCGGAACTGAATTTTGAAGAGGCAATGGCGGCACTTGAAGATATCGTAGCTCAGCTGGAACATGGGGATGTTCCATTAGAACAGGCCATTGATCTGTTTCAGCGAGGAATGAAACTCTCCCAGTTATGCGGAATCAAGCTGGAACAAGTGGAACGCAAGATTGAAATGATCGTAGAAGAAGATGGGGAACTTCGGAAAAAGCCGTTCGGAACTTCGGAAGTTGAGAGCGGTGAAGGCAATGAGTAGTCGTCCTTCCTTTGAACAGTATCTCCAACAGACAACAGATGAGGTTACGGAAGCTTTAAAAGAGATTCTCCCAGTTCACTGGGATGTGCCTCAATCCCTGCGTGATGCGATGCAGTATTCTCTTATGGCTGGAGGCAAGCGCCTCCGTCCTCTTCTGGTCGTCGCTGCGGCGGAAGCCCTCGGAGCACATCGTGCAGCTGCGCTTCCGGTAGCCTGCGCCGTGGAAATGGTACACACTTATTCACTTATCCACGATGACCTGCCTGCAATGGATAATGATGACTATCGTCGGGGAAAATTAACGAATCACAAGGTTTATGGTGAAGCCACCGCTATTCTTGCAGGGGATGCTTTGTTGACTCATGCGTTCTATAGTGTAGTGCAAGCTGGCCGCAAGAACGGTGTGCCGGCAGAAGCCTTGCTTTCTATTGTGGAGGATCTTTCCGAACTGGCTGGTGCCCGTGGCATGGTTGGTGGGCAAGTAGCCGATATGGAAGGTGAGCAAGGGATGACGAATCTGGAACAACTGCAATATATTCATTTGCATAAAACCGGTGATTTGATCGTGTTCTCCTTGCTGGCTGGTGCCCGTATTGGTGGTGCACAAGAAGGACAGCTTGATGCACTGCGTGTATTCGGACGTGATCTTGGTCTTGCTTTTCAGATTCAGGACGATATCCTTGATCTGACTGGCGATGAGCAAAAAATGGGCAAGAAAACCCAAAGTGATGTAAATCAGCAAAAGGTGACTTATCCATTTTTCATAGGTATGGAAGCGTCTCAAGAACAGGTGAAGTCCTTGACCCAATCTGCAAAAGAGGCCCTCGGCAGAGCAGAGCTATCAGATTCATCGCGGTTGATGGAGATTGCAGATTATTTAATGCGCAGAGATCATTAGTCTAAAAGTAAATGAAACTGCCCTGCGGCTGTTTCGTAAGATTCAGATCGGTGTAATAATGTTAATGTGCTTTTTGCACGGTGATTACGTTTGACGTAACGGATACATAATAATGGTTCAATTCACTTATCTTGCTGGCGAAAAAGCTCGCAATCTGGAGTATGAAGCCGTAAATTATGATTCCTGTTCTTTTATGTTATAATGATTTAATGTTATTTAATAAAATTCAGTTTAAAAAGTGTTATCCACTTAATCAAACAATCTAGGAAAGCGGGGAGATTCTCGTGCTGCTTCCACAAATTAAACAACCCAGTGATCTAAAATCGATGTCTCCGGATGATCTTGTTTTATTATCCGCAGAGATTCGGCAATTTCTGATTGAGAAATTGTCCGTAACGGGGGGGCATCTGGCACCGAATTTAGGCGTGGTTGAGCTCACGGTAGCCCTGCACTACTGTTATAACAGTCCGGTAGACAAAATGATTTACGATGTAGGGCATCAAGCGTATGTGCATAAAATTCTTACTGGACGCATGGACCGTTTTGATACATTGCGTCAGCACAATGGATTGTGCGGGTTCGTCAAGCGTAACGAGAGCGAACATGATGTATGGGAGGCTGGACACAGCAGTACATCCTTGTCTGCTGCCATGGGTATGGCACTTGCACGTGATTTGAAGGGTGAAGATAATCAGGTTATTGCCATGATTGGCGATGGAGCTCTTACAGGTGGTATGGCCTTTGAGGCACTTAATCACATTGGTCATGAGCAGAAAAAACTGATGGTCATTCTGAATGATAATGAAATGTCCATTGCACCCAATGTCGGGGCGATGCATAAATATTTAAGCAAAATCCGTTCCGATCGGCATTATCTAAAAGCCAAAGATGATGTGGAAGGAATGCTCAAAAAGATTCCTGCCATTGGAGACCGTTTGGCCAAATCGGCAAGCTGGATTAAAGATAGCGTCAAATATATGATGGTTCCGGGTGTTTTGTTTGAAGAACTCGGCTTCACTTATTTGGGACCCATCGATGGACATGACATTCCCAAATTAATTGAGACGTTCAAACAAGCGGATAACGTGGAGGGACCAGTTCTCGTTCATGTTCTCACAACCAAGGGTAAAGGATACCAGCCAGCTGAGGCAGACTCACACAAATGGCATGGTATCTCCCCATATAAAATAGAATCCGGTCAGGTGCTCAAGGCAGTTGGCAAACCAATGTACACCGAAATATTTGGGCAGACACTCGTTGAACTTGCAAAAGAAGACCAGCGTATTGTTGCTGTAACGCCTGCTATGCCGACTGGATCGGGGCTTATTCCTTTTAGCAAGGAATTCCCGGACCGCATGATTGATGTAGGGATTGCAGAGCAGCATGCGGCAACCATGTGTGCTGCACTGGCCATGGAAGGCTTGAAGCCTGTCTTTGCCGTATATTCTACGTTTATGCAGCGAGCTTATGATCAGATCGTGCATGATATCTGCCGTCATAATGCCAATGTGATCTTTGCCATTGACCGTGCGGGATTTGTTGGACCTGATGGAGAGACGCATCAAGGCGTGTATGATGTGGCCTTTATGAGACACATTCCTAACATTGTACTTATGATGCCGAAGGATGAGAATGAACTGCGTCACATGATGAAAACGGCACTTGATTATAACGAAGGACCTATTGCTTACCGGTATCCTCGAAACAATGTGGTAGGCGTTCCAATGGATGAGCAGCTCGTACCGATTCCAATCGGCACTTGGGAACAGCTGCGACCATCTGAAGGTTATGCCATCATCGCTTCGGGTTCCATGGTTCAAATTGCTGAAGAAGCAGCTGAAACCGTGAAAAAGGAAGGCATTACAGCCGGAGTAATCAATGCACGTTTCCTCAAGCCACTGGATGAACAAATGCTTCGTGATCTCGCGATTCGTGGTACCAAACTGATTGTGCTTGAAGAAGCTTCTCAAGCTGGCAGTATGGGCAGCGCAGTGCTTGAGTTCTATGCTGAACAGGGTCTGCATGATGTACATGTTAATCTTATGGGGATTCCAGATCGCTTCATTGAACATGGCAGCATCAATGAACAACGGGCTGAAGTTGGGCTTACAGTGGACAACGTATGTGTGCAGCTGCGCAGTTTGGCAGCTCAGACCTCTTACGGCATGTCCAGAACCCGCTTTCCTTCTTGATAAATGGAATGCTTCACCTAAGTAAATGAATTAACTATATGATAGGAGAAAGACATGTCACTCCCGAAAGAACGAATTGATGTTCTGTTGGTCGAGCAGGGTTATTATGAAAGTCGTGAGAAGGCAAAAGCGGCGATCATGGCTGGACTGGTGTATGCCAACAATGAACGAATTGAAAAGGCAGGCATGAAAATACCACGGGAAGCTGAACTAAAGGTTAAAGGCTCAGTGCATCCTTATGTGGGACGTGGTGGATTGAAGCTTGAAAAAGCGATTAAACACTTCGGTCTTGACATGAACGGTCTGGTCATGCTTGATATTGGTTCGTCAACGGGTGGATTTACGGATTGTGCTTTACAACATGGTGCATCGCATGTATATGCCATTGATGTAGGATACAACCAGCTGGACTGGTCGTTACGCAATGATGACCGGGTTACCGTGATGGAAAGAACCAATTTTCGTTATGTGACGCCTGAGGATTTAATTGGACCTGAGCCGAACTTTGCCAGCATCGATGTATCCTTCATATCGCTGCGTATTATACTGCCGCCCTTGCTTGCTCTTCTGAAGCAGCCGGCAGATATTGTAGCATTGATCAAGCCTCAATTTGAGGCAGGACGTGAGAAGGTAGGTAAGTCTGGTGTGGTACGGGATCCCAAAGTACACAAGGAAGTACTGGAAACCATGCTTCACTTCGCGAATGAACTTGGTTTAAATCTTCGGGGCTTAACCTTCTCACCTATTACCGGTGGAGAGGGCAATATCGAATTTCTCGCTCATTGGCGTCTGGAAGAACCGGACGCATCACAACAAGAGAAGGATCTGGCTTCACTCGATGCACTTGCCCATCAAGTTGCTATGGAAGCCGCTCATACTTTTACGGGAAACTCATCATAGGATGAGTTTCTTTTCGCTGGAAAGGTGATCCTATTAACAGGAGATTGACTGCCGGACCTCGAATAAGTCTTCGAGGTGAACGATGATGAATGGGCAATCCGACACAATCGTTATTGGTGTACTTGCTGTCATTTTAATCATATGGCTCTTTTACGGTTTGCGTAATTGGCTGAATCGACCGGTACCGGTAAGTTTGTCAGGCATGCAGCTGAATTCCGACATACCGCATTCCCCGGTTATTGATCTGCTTGAAGCAGAGGGGTATGAAGTCATCGGAGGCAAAATGAAGATACCGCTCGCCTTTGAGGTCAATGAATCCGTTTATTATAGTCGGTTGTTCGTTGATTATGTTGCCGAGCGTGATGAGATCAGATATTTGGTCAAGACGTCAAGGCGTAAACAGCCGGTGGAATTCACAGGTCCTGCCATTCGGGATCGCTTTTTGTACTATTTATTGTTGTATCCAGGTTGTGAAGGTATATTGTACGTGGATACGGAAGAATCCAGCGTAAAGATCATCCGTTTGATGGATTATGAGGAAGATGTATATGATGGGGATGATCTGAGCTAGGGAATCAATGGTAACTATTTAAACTGGAGGCATGTATGAAAGGACAACGACATATTAAGATACGTGAAATTATTAGTCAGAATGAAATAGAAACCCAGGATGATCTGGTTGAAGCACTGCGTCAAGCCGGTTTTCAGGTGACACAGGCAACGGTATCCCGTGATATTAAAGAATTGCTGTTGATCAAAATTCCAATGGATGATGGTCGTTACAAGTACTCATTGCCAACTGACCAACGTTATAATCCAATCCAGAAGTTGAAACGGGCATTAGTGGATAACTTTCTCCATATTGACCATACCAATAATCTGGTTGTAATGAAATGTCTGCCAGGAACGGCAAACTCCATTGCGGCGTTGCTGGACAATATTGAATGGACTGAAGTTATGGGTACGATCTGTGGTGACGATACAATTCTCATCATCTGCCGTACTGAAGATAATAGTGTGACGGTTATCGATCGAATTATGGGTTACATTTCTTAAAATCCGATTTTAAACATAATTGCTGAGTTTGTCATCCGGAGGTGCTTTGGCCAATGCTAGTTACATTATCGATTCGTAATCTGGCTGTTGTAGAAGAAGTGGATGTAGTATTTCACGCAGGGTTTCATGTGTTATCTGGGGAAACAGGTGCAGGTAAATCAATCATTATCGATGCGCTCGGTTTGATCGCAGGTGGTCGCAGTTCGGCCGATCTGATCCGTTACGGTTGTGACAAGGCGGAGATGGAAGCTCTGTTCGAGATGGAACAGGGTCATCCGGTGTGGGAAACACTGGAGAAGCTTGGGATCCATTGTGAACCTGAAGAACACCTCGTTATTAGACGGGAGCTGAATACCCAGGGTAAGAGCACATCCCGCATCAATGGTCAGTTGGTCAATCTGACGATGCTGCGAGAAGTGGGAGAAAAACTGATTAATATTCATGGTCAGCATGAGCACCAAAGTTTGCTGCGTGCTGAAAGCCATCTGGGCTTATTGGATACCTACGGAGCAGCTGTCATTGGTCCAGTGAAGTCGGAATATCAGGAAAGGTACAGCCGATTCATTACTGCTGAGAAAGAACTGCGTGCCCTTCAGGAGTCAAGTCAGCGTGCATATCAGCTGCTGGACATGTATCGTTTTCAACTGGAGGAGATTGCTGCTGCCGGTTTAACAAGTGGTGAAGATGAATTACTTGGTGAAGAACGGGTCAAGCTATCCCATAGTGAGAAAATGATGGACAGCGTTGTCGGTGCATATGATCTGCTTAGTGGTCAGCGCGGACTTGAGGCAGTAAGCATTGCCCTCTCCCGGATAGAAGATATCTCTGGTTACGATAGCAAAGGACTACAGCCTATCGTGGAACAGCTGCAGTCGGCCTTTTATCAATTGGAGGATGCTACATTTCAATTAAGGGATTACCGTGAAAAAATAGAGTTTAACCCCGGTCGACTGGAGGAGGTTGAGCAGCGCTTAAACTTGATTTCTGGTCTAAGACGGAAGTACGGGGACAGTGTTGACCTTATTTTGAATTATTATGAACAGATTAGCCATGAAACAGACCAGCTGGAAAACAAGGACGAGCGCCTGGAGAAACTGCGTGCTGAGCGTGACAAGCTCCTGGTTCTGGTGATGGATTCTGCAGAGGATCTGAGCCGGGTACGCAAGCAGTGTGCCGATGAACTCGCTGCTCAGGTGGAGAGTGAGCTTAAGGATCTTCAAATGGAGCGTACAACGCTGCGTGTTCAAATAACGCCATCAGAAGATCCGAAGGGGATTGAATGGAACGGGCGCAGGCTCCGGCTCAGTCGTCAGGGAGCGGACAATGCGGAATTTCTCATCTCCCCGAATCCGGGCGAACCGCTGCGTCCATTAGGGAAAATTGCATCAGGTGGTGAGTTATCCAGAATGATGCTTGCCATGAAGAGTATTTTCGCGCGTCACGATCGAATTCCAGTCCTCATATTTGACGAGGTTGACACAGGAGTTAGCGGACGGGCGGCACAATCCATAGCTGAGAAACTGTTCCGTTTATCCTCAACCTGCCAAGTGTTTTCGATTACACACTTGCCACAAGTTGCCTGTATGGCAGACCACCAGTACCTCATTGAAAAGCATGTCGTTGACGGGCGTACAATGACGCAGGTGGAATCGCTGTCAAACGAGGGCAGAGTGAAGGAATTGGCACGTATGCTCGGCGGTGTTGAAATTACAGAAAAAACATTGCATCATGCACAGGAAATGCTGAATTTGGCGGAAGCCAAAAAAGGAGGAAACGAGCGACCGGCGTAATGATTGACAGTAATAAAAGCCTGGGGGCAAGGTTATCTTATAGGTACGCAATTGGCGACCACCTTTCGTCAAGCGAAAGAAGCAAAGGGAGTGTGACAGCCATTGAATTCCCCCCTCAGGAAGAAATTGCTAGGTCTTTTATTTGCCTTCTTTCTATGTGTAATCAGCCAGGCGATTCAGCCTGTGCAGAGTTATGCCTCCTTACCTGACGAATTACAGGTATTTGCAGGCAGGCAAGCAGATGTACGACTCGCTGTACCGGCTTCTTCCAGCGCCGTTGTAGACCGACCGGATATTGTTGGTTTAGATGGACAGGAGCAAGCAGTGCATGTCACGAAGCAGCAACCATTGCATCTTCATCCTCAGCAGACAGGGCAAGCGAAATTAACCTTGAAGCTGTGGGGCAAAATTCCGGTCAAAACGGTTAATGTGAACGTGATTCCGGATTTGCGAGTTGTACCCGGGGGTCAAACCATTGGCGTAAAAGTAAAGTCGGCTGGGATTTTGGTTGTAGGTCATCACTTGGTCCGTGCTGAAGGAGACCAGAGAGTCTCTCCAGGAGAAACAGCAGGCATTAAACTTGGGGATCTGATAACCCATATGAATGGCAAACGTTTGGATGGCGTTGCAGGTGTTGCTGAAGCTGTAGAACAAGCGGGAAAAAGCAAAAAAGGGATCGATGTGGTATTGCAGCGTGGGAAGGAAACAGTTAAAACACGACTCACACCAGCATATGATGCTGAAGATCAGGCCTGGAGGCTTGGGTTGTACATTCGTGATTCTGCGGCTGGCGTAGGCACGCTAACGTTCTATGCACCAGATCAAGGCGTGTATGGAGCTTTGGGGCATGTGATTACGGATATGAATACTCAAACATCCATTGTTGTAGGCAGTGGACAGATTGTCCAGTCGAATGTGACGTCTATATCCAAAAGTGAATCCGGAGATCCGGGTGAAAAACGTGCACATTTTCTTAAGGAAAGCAAAATATTAGGCAATATTGAGCGTAATACGGCTTTTGGCATATTTGGTAAGATGTCTGACAATCCCGATCACAGTTTATACACCAAAGGAATTCCTGTCGCTTTCTCACATGAAGTGAAGGAAGGACCGGCAGAAATTTTGACTGTTGTTGATGGTCAGCAGGTTGAACGTTTCGCGATCGATATTGTGCATGTGGCCGATCAATCTGAGCCTGCAACCAAAGGGCTTGTACTTCGCATTACAGATCCTAAGCTGCTTGATAAAACGGGTGGGATCGTTCAGGGAATGAGCGGCAGCCCAATCGTTCAGAATGGCAAGCTTATTGGCGCTGTGACACATGTGTTTGTTAATGACCCTAAATCAGGTTACGGCTGTTTCATCGAGTGGATGTTACAGGATGCCGGCGTGATGATTAAAAAGGAAAAAGCGAAAAATCTTAAGGCCGGGTAAACCGCCTTAAGATTTTTTTGTCGAATGGAAAAGATAATTATCACATAATGAAATAAATTATTTATTATATAGCAATGCGAAAAAAAAATAAAGAAAAATAATTTTCGACAGAAGGAATTTCCTCGCCTGTGTCGAAAATTTAACCTGTAAGGAAATGTACGAAACAGTGGTTAAACCAAAGGAGGATACCGTTTTGCAAAAAATCGAGGTATTGCTGGCTGATGATAATCGTGAATTTACGAATTTGCTTGCCGAATATATATCCGAACAGGAAGATATGGAAGTTACCGGAATTGCCTACAACGGGGAAGAAGTACTGCAGTTGTTGGAGCAAAGCCGTGATGTGCCGGATGTATTGATTCTGGATATTATTATGCCTCATCTGGATGGGCTGGGTGTATTGGAGCGTCTGCGCAACCTGAACCTGAATCCACAACCGAAAGTGATCATGCTTACGGCATTCGGTCAAGAGAACATCACACAGCGTGCCGTGCAGCTCGGTGCTTCTTATTACATCCTCAAACCTTTTGACATGGAAGTGCTCGCTAACCGGGTTCGCCAGCTTGTTGGATCCCAGACAACCGTCTCTTCAAGCACGAACAGTGGTTCATCCATGTTTATGACCAACAAATCCAATGTAGTTCCAATGGGCAAACACAAAAATTTGGATGCCAGCATCACGTCCATCATACATGAAATCGGCGTTCCTGCGCATATTAAAGGATATCAGTATTTGCGTGAAGCCATCACCATGGTATATAACAATATCGAAATTTTGGGTGCGATTACCAAAACGCTGTACCCTGCGATTGCCGAGAAATTCAAAACAACACCATCCCGAGTTGAACGGGCCATCCGTCATGCGATTGAAGTGGCATGGACACGCGGAAACATCGACAGCATCAGCCACCTGTTTGGTTACACGATCAACATCAGCAAGTCGAAACCGACGAACTCCGAGTTTATCGCGATGGTTGCCGACAAGCTGAGAATTGAGCATAAGGTGTCTTGAAAGGACCGGGAGTAGTTAGGTAATTATGAAAGCAACAGCATACGAATGCCGTGATTTATAGGTCCATTAGCGTCCTATAGATTGCGGCATTATTTTTTATTTTCATAAAGTTTGAATTAACTAAAGATAAGACTTTATTTTTTCGAGGTAAATATCATATATATTTAATTAAATCTACGCTGGTGATGTAGACTCTGGATACAACAGCACACATATACATTTCGAAACAGTATATTCGTTTAGTATAGAGTAAGAAGATTAAATAAACTTTCAAGATAAAAAGGGCCGTTTCTCAAGGGAAGTAAGTATCCACGATTAACGGCTTTGTAAGTAGAAAACATTTTATTTTAATATTGCTAAGCTTCAATTGTTCTAAGTATAACCTATTGATATTTTATTAAGTAGTATTAATTATTTATATACGAATATCTAATGATACATGTTCCTTGGTGGAGGATGAGGTTGCAGATCTTTCAAATGCCTCTTTAGGCAATTCAATGCTCTTTGATTCATCCGACTCTATATGTTCTTCCACGTTGTGTTTATCATTACTAGCTAAAGGAGGTGAGGTGGTTTTTTGCTGTGCAGTTTGTTGAATATCTTTCATTAATCCTTCAATGTTTTCGTTTACTTCACTAATTTGAGAATGAATATCCTGTACTAGATCTCTTTTCTCCTGAAAAACCGTACGTTCTGAATTTTCCAACATCATTGATTTTCCCGTATCAGCTTCAGAATTAAGTTCCAAAACAATGCGATCAAATTTTGTTTCTCCTTCAATTGTTCGTATTGATCCATTCATTTGTTCTCGCAAACCTACTAATTTTCCTAATTGGTCATAAGTTTGACTATGTTTGATGAGATGATCCACTGAGTGGGGCTGGGATTCTTCCGGTTGCTGAACCTGTTCAGTTTGAATCTTTTCTGGTTGTTTAGCCTTAT
The DNA here is from genome assembly GCF_038005125.1 of Paenibacillus sp. FSL K6-2862. Taxonomy (NCBI): domain Bacteria; kingdom Bacillati; phylum Bacillota; class Bacilli; order Caryophanales; family Paenibacillaceae; genus Paenibacillus; species Paenibacillus sp. FSL K6-2862. The sequence goes on along the minus strand of NZ_JBBOSN010000001.1, from coordinate 4,491,029 downwards.
TTTTCTTTTGTAATTCCTCAGCTTTAATCTGTCCAATCCGACTATCTACTTGGGCAATAGTGCTAGTTATCGATTTAATTCGTTCAGCTTTTGTTTTGATATCAAGCTGGTCATTCGATTTTACCGCTTGAATGTCTTCATTTAATTTATTTTTTCGTTGCATAAGACTCTGAAGCTCTTTTTCTCGATTTGAATGAATGTTACTTAGTGTGAAACTATGGTTGTTCCCAGGTGATATTATGCCCATGTTCTGATCTCCTTTTCCTTATATGTTGGATCTATTTACATATATCGGATGTTATAGGAAGCTAGTGAAGATAAAGTTATATATTCGTGTTAATAAACTTATTTTACGTTGATAGTGAAAAAAATAGCCATATTAAGTTTACCATGTTGTTGTTTGCATGTGGTACAGGACCAACACCAACGCGGACAGCCAGGAAGGAACGGGTAACAGTCCGAATAGCACTACCTTCTCAACCTCGAGACTGCTGGTGCAGTGACGAAATTATGGTAATGAAACACGTACAATTTCAACGGTCAAAAGGCGAGTCGTAGTATCCGACAATCCCTGGTAGCTCTTGATGTAAAACCAGTTGGTACCTCGGATGTTCGATGGAGCCGCATACAAAAGTGAACTTGAAGGGGTAAATTTACTGGGCACTTGGGTTGAACTAAAACCCTGAGGCTTTGAACTGGATCTGATCATCGTTCTTCTGAAGATACGTATTTTTAATTTTTTCTATTTTAACGGAAACTCATTGGAGAAGCAGCTTGATCTGTGGTCGGACATTTTTTAAGTACGGTTAAAGCCGAATAGGATAACCTTTTGGAAATGTAAAAGATATCTATAAAAATTGTTTTGTTTTTATCCATTGTATTTTGATATGATTCCCATTAAACTAGGGATTAAGTGATAATGAGAATCGATATCAAATACTCGATGTTATGGATCGAATTAACGGAGGTAACCTTAATATGGATCAGCAGTTGGAACTATATGATGTAACCATTATCGGCGGAGGTCCCGCCGGGATGTACTCTGCCTTTTATAGCGGTATGCGGGATATGAAAACGAAATTGATTGAAGCACGGGACAGACTCGGCGGACGCATGCTCTTTTATCCAGAGAAGATGATCTGGGACGTGGGTGGTGTAACACCGATTTTATGCGCAAATCTGATTAAGCAGCTGGAAGAACAGGCGAGAACGTTTGAACCTACGATTGTCTTTGAACAGCAAATTGAAGGTTTTGAACGTCAGCCCGATGGTACAATTATTCTGACTGCTGATACTGGTGAGAAACACTGGACTCGGACCGTCATTATGGCAATCGGTTACGGAATATACAAAATGGCGAAGCTGGAACTTGAGGGAGCTGACCGTTACGAGGTAACGAATCTGCACTACACGGTGCAGGAATTGGAACCTTTCCGGGGCAAACGTGTCCTTATCTCTGGGGGAGGCGATTCTGCAGTGGACTGGGCTAACGAGCTTGAAGCTCTGGCAGAACAAGTTACGGTTGTACATCGGCGCGATCACTTCGGCGGGCTGGAGCGAAATGTCATTCGTATGAGAGAATCCTCGGTGGATGTTCGTACACCCTATGCAGTGAATACGCTGCACAGTGTTAGTGGCGAAGTGATTGAACAAGTGACGATATCCCACGTGGAAACAGGTGAAAGTGAACTGCTGGAAGTCGATGCAATTATCGTTAATCACGGCATGAAGAGTGACTTTGGTCCGATTCGGGACTGGGGATTGGATCTTGGAGAGTGGCATGTAACCACAACAGAGAAGCTTCAAACCAATATACCGGGTGTATTTGCGGCAGGCGACTTTGTGGATTATGGCAGCAAGCTATATCTTATTGCAGGAACATTCACGGATGCTGCCCTAGCGGTCAACAGTGCCAAACTATACCTTGATCCTGAGGCAGAAAAAGTAGCCTATGTATCTTCTCATAACAGCCGATTCAAAGAGAAGAACAAAGCTCTCGGTGTTGTAGAAGAATAAATACCAAATTAAAAAACCATAACCTTAATTACCTTGACTAAATACCAGGTATTAGGGTTGTGGTTTATTTTTGTGTGCTCTAAATTTATTAAGCTAAAATGTCAATCGATGTATTTGTGTTTATCATTGTCGGAGAATTCGAATGTTGAATGTTGTCCATAACCTCGTTGTTACCCGAAAGTATATCGTCTTTATTGTCCTTTTCCGCTTTAACTTCTTCTGTAGAAGCTTTCTCAGCAGTCGGTTCATTCCGTGGAGCTGTATCGTTTATATCTTTGAGTAATTCCCCAATTTTCTTATCCGTACTTCTAATGTGGGATTTAACTTCCTGAACCATTTCTCGCTTCATTTGAAAAACGGTATGCTCTGCATTTTCAAGCATTACTGATTTTCCGTTATCTGCATGAGGGTTACTATCTAATAAGGTACGATCAAAACGAACGCCGCCCTCTAGCGTGTTGATTGAACCTTGCATTTTCTCACGGGATCCAACCAGCTTCCCCAATTGATCGTATGTATTGCTATTCTTGATTACAGAACCGAGTGAGACCGTATCTTCAGGTTGAGAATCAGAACTTTTGGGCTTTTCATTCTCTTTTTGTCGTGTCTTTTCCTGAATCTCTTCTGCTTTAATCTGAGCAATTTGAGCGTCGATTTCCTGGATACTGGAGGTCAAGGTTTGAATGCGCTGCATTTTCGTTTTTGTATCCAGTTTTTCATTGGATCTCACGGTCTGCATTTCTTCGCTCAGTCTCGCCTTTTGTTTCATTAGGTCCTGAATAATCTTGTCTGTTTTGGTAGTTGTATTACCGCTGCTCTGATTGGATCCGGTGCTTCTGTTCGTTGATGAAACGGATAACATAAGGGATTCCTCCTGGGTGTGATAGTTGCATGATTTTTTTATCATACTTATTATAATATCGGAATTTTGGGTTATTCTGTTAAGGGACACTGAAACATGCAGTGGCTAAAATTGTATGGCAGTTTGATCAGTTCCGAAGTGAAAACTATAATATGAAAATAGACGAATAAATCTGACAGAGTGGAGAATACGGGGTGGGGTATGTCTAAAATGTTTCGGAGTTTCATTTCCTCTGTCCTCAGGGTTACCAAAGGAAAGAAACGAATCAAATACGCAGCCATTTATCTTGCAGTTGCCGGTGCTTTGCATCGATTACTGGTGGAGAGTAGGCGTGAGCGATCCGCAGCCAGAAGGCTGCAGCAGGATCTTCCTGTCGCAGAACTGGGGCAAATGAAGCTGGAACCGGGAGATATCGTTTACACGCCAAGTTCGGAATCAACCTATTATGCAGGTCACATGGGGATTATTGGGCTGGACGGCAAAGTGTATCATGTTCATCCTTATGGGCCCGTGTTCGCCGATTCCCTGGAATGGTATCTTACCCGATTTTATGAGGGAGATCGTTTCATTGTATTTCGTTCACGTTTAAACCAGGCTGGGCAGCGTGCGGCTGAGTGGGTACATGAACACTACAAGCAGGTTAAGTTTTATCGATTGCAAACCAATCTGCGAAGCATTGAACGAAATTATTGCTCCAAATTTGTATATCAGGCCTATCAATTTACCTCAGGGCTGGATCTGTGGAGCAGAAGGTTTACCCGGTTCAATCAAGGGTACATCTATCCGTTCCGAATTGAGCGTTCACCTGCGCTGGAAGTATTGGGTACCTTTTATAAATAAAGATTCAATACTGACATGGCTGTCCTTGACCTTCATAGGGAGGATAGCTTTTGTCGGTTTTTTTGATATGTGTACCGATTAAAGACAGGAAAAGGCTCTAAAACGTCGAATAGATTATGAGATAGACGTGCACAACTGGGAATTGTATACATAATACCGGCAAGTTCAATATGACCGGAGAACGACGAAGAATGGCTGCAATCTAGTCTAGAGAAAGAGTGAGAGTGAAATGAAATGGCTGGGCTTCTTACGCGGATTCAGACGCAAACAAAACGTAGTGAAGCTATCGGACTACACCCCTAAAAAAGAAAGGAGGTACTATTGCTCCATATGCAAGAAAAAAGTTGAATCAGTCGTTCATTACGCAGCGCCTCAGGGAAATGTTACAGGTGTATGCAGTTCCTGTAAGCTGTTGGCGGATGAACGTGGAATGTACCCCATTTAATAGGAAGAATCTTGCTCAGGAAATAACATTGCTTTGATTTATGAGCATTTTTGTAGTACATTAGCAAATGTATTCGAAGGAGGATTCTAATGTACTCAGGTAGACAAGACGATACTTTATACATCATGACCTACACCTTAAACAGCGGTATCAAGGGTACGGTTCCACTGTCTAATAAGCAGATTGTTGAGTGGCTGGATTGCTACAGAAATGAGAAGCGCTTCGTGACCGAGATTGGGAAAGAGTTCTTTGGATTGAATGCAGGCCTCGTGGCAGATTTCAAAGTTCAAAATCATTTATCCGATTATCAACAGACCATCATGCCCACACAGCAGCAGGATAATCTGGAACGCTTGTCCAGTGCATATAAATCAACCGAGCTATTGATGAAAATTGATTGCAAATGCGGTACGGCATATGTAACGGAATCTCCATATAAGCGAACCAAATGGTATTGTACGAAGTGTAAAGAGATTGTATTTCTGGACGCCAAAAAAGGAATGGTAGAAACGTCCCGCGGTGACGCTTACTACATGACCAACAAATATTTTGTTTCCCGCGACTAGTGGGAGACTACGAATGAGAGCATCGCTTTGAAGCGGTGCTTTTTTGTAATGAATGTTGAACCGGGTATAGCGAATGCAGTGGATAAGCAAAAAAAGCCCTTGAGGGCTTTTTAAGAACAGGCAGATTTGACTCAGAGTTCTGCTTCAGAGGACCTGCCGAATATATAATAAAAGCTGAACTAGCATTCTACTTTGTGAGGAGGAATGAAACAGCAGCGGCAGCGTGGTTCGTAGGCTTCCGAATCGCCAATCATGACAACCGGACCAAGAGTGACTGGCTCTCCGTTCACAATACGTTGAGTGAAGGCAGCATCAGGGCTTCCGCAAACCGCACAGAATGCGGAGAGTTTCTCAATGTCATCTGCCATGGCGAGCAGACCCCCAATATATCCGAATTCCTTGCCTCGATAATCCATATTAAGACCATCTACAATCACGTGTTTGCCGCAATAGGCAAGCTCGGAGACCAGGTCCATAATGGCACTGCTGAAAAATTGCACTTCATCAAAAGCAACCACATCAGCATCTTTGGTCTGAGCAAGAATCATCTCCACGGATTCCGGAGTTAATTGCCGGGGGATGGAATGGGCAGGAAGACGATATCCGATTCGGCTGACAATCTCGTCCTGGGCAAACCGATCATCTTCGGCTGGTTTGTAAGCAACGACCTTTTTACGGCCAAATTGAATTAATTTCTGACAACGGCGAATGAGTTCACCGGATTTTTCACTGAACATCGGTCCAGTAATTACGGTAATACGTCCTGTTTGCACGGTGCTGCTACTCCTCTCACATACGGATTCAACAAAAAAAGCGACCATTACAGAGTACCACAAAATCTCCGTTCAGAGCTAGAACTAATCCAAGCTGCTTTGTGTTACTATATGGATTATTACACTGTTGGTAACGGCAGATGTGAAGCAGTAGTATTGGAAAAGAGGTGCTATACAAGTGAGTGAAGCGATAAATCAAATGCAGCAGCGGTATGAGGAATTAAAGGGACAGGCTGCCCTTCATGAAGGCGCGGAGGCGCTAATTGCCGATCTGTTTGCGGAAATAGAGCGGCTGCAGGCCAGCAATTTAACCCTGCGCAGAACCATTCTGAAGTCTTCTTCCAAAGAATCCCGCATGTCAACAAAGCTGAGGGATGCATTATACGAATAACCCGGAGATTACTCCGGGTTCTCTTCTGTTTGTAATTTGCGAGGAAATAGAATACCTGCTGTAATTCTGGCAATCATGGCAAAGGTAAGGCCAATGCCGGCATACATGTAGATTACGGTAAATGCTTTGCTGAATCCGGTGGTAGGCACAAATTCAGGATGCCCCACCGTCGTCAGAGTCACGGCACAGAAATAAAGCGCATCGATCCAGTGCAGTCCTTCCACACGGGTATAGAACAAGGTTCCTGACAGCAGTGTTGCTGCAGTCAAGATAAAAAGTGCGAGAAACTTGGGGTCCTTGAACGCGTGGAAAATGCCCTTGAGCAATCTTTGCAGCGTCATGAGAAACGATATCATGTTAAATCATCCTGTCTTTTTTTGATGTCGATGTTTCGCATAAATTCTTCGAGTCACGTACGGAATGATGCAGAGATATCCATGTGAATAAATAAGCATTATACCTGATCTTAATTGAATGATAAAGCTAGGGAGAACAGCAAAAAGCCCGGACTTATGAAAGCTTGCCGGGTGTCTCTGCCTGTTCGGTTGTGTTTTTGGAACGGAAACGGGGACCTACATAATTGCGTTTACGGTCACGGAACAAAATCCATCCTCCCAAGAAACTCATGCCTGCAGCAAACAGGAGAAGCCCGCCTCCAAAGGAAAGCCACTGGAAACCAGGTGAGATCTGATCATTCCCGTGCTCAGCATAATATAGGAAAAGGGCGTCTTTCATCATCAAAAAACCTTTCATGGCCATTAATCCGGGAATAACCAAGACCAAAATCGCCAAAAACCGTGCAAAGACCAGTCGAGTATTCATCACCATTTAACCCCTTCTGCCAAATGTCGACGTAAAATAAAGGTTGCGCTTACAGGTCATGCCTGATTCCATCATAGCTTGGTTTGTGCACGCTGTCCATGTGTTGGGACAAACTTTGAGTTGACTGCCCAAGGGGAGTACAATGGAATATAGTAAAGTTCTGCAAAAGGCTTTTTATCATCATCATCGTTCCATTCATAACTAATCATATTGATAGAGGAGAACATAAAAGATGCCAATTACATGTGATGTTGCCATTCTCGGAGGAGGGACCGGAGGTTACGTTGCCGCAATTCGTGCTGCCCAGTTGGGTAAACAGGTCGTCATTATTGAGAAGGACAAGCTTGGGGGTACCTGCTTGCATCGCGGGTGCATTCCTAGCAAGTCGCTATTGAGAAGTGCGGAAGTGTACGCTGAGATTCAAGAGAGCGAATCTTACGGAATCGAAACAACTGGAGCAACGCTGGTATTTCCCAAGGTACAGGCGCGCAAGGATGCCATTGTGGAGCAGCTGCATCAAGGGGTTCAATATTTGATGAAAAAAAATAAGATCCAGGTCGTATACGCCAAAGGCCGTGTAATCGGACCGTCCATTTTCTCACCTCAGAGCGGAGCGGTAGCTGTGGAGTTTGAAGATGGGGAGATGGATACGGTTGTGCCAACCAATCTCATCATTGCTACCGGGTCACGTCCTCGCGTACTTCCGGGCCTGGAGCCGGATGGCCGGTATATCATGAGCAGTGACGAAGCTCTGCGGATGGATGAATTGCCAACATCACTCATCATCGTGGGTGGTGGCGTGATTGGGCTGGAATGGGCATCCATGCTGAATGACTTCGGGGTGGACATTACGGTTGTCGAGGCTGCCGATCATGTATTACCCGCGGAAGACGAAGACGTGGCAAGGGAGATGCAGCGGTTGCTTGGCAAACGCGGAGTACGCTTCCTAACAAAGGCTAAAATCATGCCAGAATCATATGAGGCTGGTCAAGAAGGCGTTCGAATTGATGTTCAGATGAATAACAATCAGCAGGAGACGCTCAGTGCGGACAAAATGCTGATATCAGTCGGACGGCAGGCTAATGTTGAAAATATTGGGCTCGAAAACACCGATATCAAACTGGACCGCGGATTCATCGCGGTAAACAAACATCTACAGACTGGTGAAGGACATATCTATGCCATCGGGGATTGCATTGGTGGATTACAGCTTGCACACGCTGCGAGTCATGAAGGCATTCTGGCCGTAAATCACCTGGCAGGTGAATCGGTTCATGCCGTCGAATCCCACCGCATTCCCCGGTGTGTGTACACTCGTCCTGAAGCAGCAAGCATTGGTTTCACGGAGCGTGAAGCCAAAGAGCGCGGTTTCGATGTCAAAACCGGCAAGTTTCCGTTTCAGGCGATTGGCAAATCGCTCGTTCATGGAAAACGGGACGGTTTTGTGAAGGTAATCGCCGATGCCAAGACGAATGATATATTGGGTGTACATATGATTGGTACCCATGTAACGGAACTGATTGCTGAGGCTTCGCTGGCACAAATGCTGGATGCGACGCCATGGGAAGTGGGACAGACGATCCATCCACATCCTTCATTGTCCGAAATTATGGGCGAAGCCATGCTGGCTGTAGACGGAAAAGCCATTGGAATGTAGGTCTGGACAGACTTATGAGAAAGGTTCTTTCCTTTTTTGGGCAAAAGGGATTATAATAAGGTTAAGCCAAGTCTTAGTACCAGGTTATAAGATCGGGTTGTAAGACGGGCACAGGCTCTGATTAAAAGGAGGTACCTCATATGAGTTCACAAGGTACTGCAGATGCGGTCCACCGGCATGAACAGCTGGGACTTAGCGATGGAGAAGTATTGGACATGTACAAATACATGCTGCTTGCACGCAAGTTCGATGAACGTTGCCTGCTCTTGCAGCGGGCCGGCAAAATTAACTTTCACGTATCCGGTGTAGGTCAGGAAGCTGCGCAAGTGGGTGCTGCTTTTGGACTGGACCGGGATCACGATTATTACTTACCTTATTACCGCGATTACGGCTTCGTATTGGCGGTAGGCATGACGCCTCGCGAGCTGATGCTCTCTGCTTTTGCCAAGGCGGAAGATCCGAATAGCGGCGGCCGTCAGATGCCGGGCCATTTTGGTCATAAAAAGCTGCGAATTGTTACGGGCTCAAGCCCGGTTACTACGCAAGTACCGCATGCCGTAGGTTTTGCACTGGCAGCAAAAATGCAGAAAAAAGAATTTGTTTCTTTTGTTACGTTTGGTGAAGGCTCAAGCAACCAGGGAGACTTCCACGAAGGAGCTAACTTCGCTGGAGTTCACAAGCTGCCTGTTATTATTATGTGTGAGAATAACCAGTACGCCATCTCGGTTCCGGTCCATAAGCAGCTTAGCGGCAAGATATCGGATCGCGCACTGGGGTACGGCTTCCCTGGACTACGGGTTGACGGCAATGACGCGCTGGAAGTATATGCTGCTGTCAAAGAAGCGCGCCGCCGTGCAATTGCCGGTGAAGGCCCTACCCTGATTGAAGCCATGATGTACCGTTTGTCTCCTCACTCCACTTCCGACAATGATCTGGCTTACCGGACCAAGGAAGAGGTTGACGAGAATTGGAAGAAGGATGGCGTTCTTCGGATGAAAAATTATTTGATTGATTGCGGCATCTGGGACGAAGCCCGGGATGCGGATCTGGCTTCCCAGCTCGCGCTGGAAATGAAAGAAGCGACTGAATATGCAGACAACGCGCCATATCCGAAACCTGAGGACACTCTGACGCACGTTTACGCGGACAGCGAAGAAGGGGGACGGTAATCATGGCGGTTATGGAATATATTGATGCGATCCGTCTTGCGATGAAAGAAGAGATGGAGCGAGACGAGAATGTTTTTGTACTGGGTGAAGACGTCGGTGTCAAAGGCGGCGTCTTTACCACAACCAAAGGCTTGCAAGAGCAATTCGGCGAGATGCGTGTGATGGATACACCTTTGTCCGAATCGGCCATTGCAGGGGTAGCCATTGGGGCGGCTATGTATGGCATGAAGCCAATAGCGGAGATGCAATATTCAGACTTTATGCTGCCGGCAACCAATCAGATCATTAGTGAAGCGGCCAAAATCCGCTATCGTTCCAACAATGACTGGAGCTGTCCGATTGTTATCCGTGCGCCGATTGGCGGAGGGATCTTTGGAGGATTGTATCATTCACAATGTCCCGAATCTATTTTCTTTGGTACACCTGGTTTGAAAATCATTGCTCCTTACTCGGCATATGACGCCAAAGGTTTGCTCAAAGCTGCCGTACGTGACCCGGATCCGGTACTGTTCTTCGAAAATAAGAAGTGTTACAAGCTGATTAAAGAAGACGTACCAGAGGATGATTACATCGTTCCGATCGGCAAAGCAAATGTGCTTCGTGAAGGTGCGGATATCACAGTTATCGGGTACAGCCAGCCGCTGCATTTTGTAATGCAGGCTGCGGAAGAACTGGAGCGTGAAGAAGGGATTACTTCCCACGTTCTGGATCTGCGTACACTGCAGCCGCTTGACCGTGAAGCGATCATTGCTTCCGCTCGTCAGACAGGCAAGGTGCTTATTGTTCACGAGGACAACAAAACTGGTGGTGTTGGTGCCGAAGTTGCGGCTATTATCAGCGAAGAGTGCCTGTTCGATCTGGATGCACCGATTCAGCGTCTTTGCGGACCGGACGTACCGGCAATGCCAATCAGCCCAACACTGGAGAAATTCTACATGCTTAGCAAGGATAAAGCGAAGGAAGCCATGCGCACCCTTGCGGAGTATTAATTCGTTGATCATAAGTTTCGACAATCTATTCGAAAAAAGGTTAAAAGCTAAGTTTGGAGTGATATAAAAAATGGCTGAACGTATGAAATGGATCGAGGTCATTATGCCGCAGCTGGCAGAATCGCTGGTCTCGGCTACCATTGGAAAATGGTTAAAAAAACCGGGTGACCGGGTTGAACAATACGAGCCAATCTGTGAAGTAATCACCGATAAGGTCAATGCAGAGATTCCATCGACAGTTGATGGAATCATGGGTGACCTTCTGGTGGAAGAAGGTACGACGATTGCTGTTGGCGAAGCCATCTGCCGTATGCAGGTAGCAGCTGCGGATGATGAACAAGTGGCAGAGCAAGTGACACAAGTATCCCAGCAGAACAATGCACAGCAAGGATCAGTGACTCCAGTAGGTCATGATCCCAATCAGCCTATGCGTAATCGCTACTCTCCTGCGGTACAGTCACTTGCAGCAGAGCATGGTCTCAACTTGCAGGCTATTCAAGGCACAGGAGCAGGCGGACGCATCACACGCAAGGACGTGCTTGCTGTTATCGCTCAAGGAGGCCAAACAGGTATACCAGCACAACCTTCCTCTGCAGTTAGTCCATCTGCTTCACCGTTTAGCCGTTTGAACAAAAGCGGTGCAGAAACGGGAATCTCTGCAAGAGAAGCGGTTTCTGCGCCCGATGCTGGCGTTCCCGTGAGACATTCAGGGATTCATTTGACGGAATCTCCGAAAATTCCGCAGATTGAAGTAGAAGGTGGCGGCCAGGGAAGATCGGAATATTTTATCGATGTTACTCCTGTGCGTAATGCCATTGCCCGGAACATGCGTCAAAGCGTATCGGAGATTCCTCACGCATGGACCATGATCGAAGTGGATGTTACCAACCTGGTCATGCTGCGCAATAAGCTCAAGGATGAGTTCAAGCGTAAAGAAGGCATTAATCTGACGTACCTCTCCTTCATGATGAAGGGTGTTGTAAATGCAATTAAGGATTACCCGATCATGAACTCGGTTTGGGCTGTCGATAAAATTATCGTTAAACGGGATATAAACTTGTCCATGGCGGTAGGTACGGAAGACTCTGTACTGACACCGGTGATCAAGCATGCGGATCAGCGTAATATCGCAGGTCTGGCCCGGGAAATCGATGATTTGGCACGCAAAACCCGTGAAGGTACCCTGAAGCTGGATCATATGCAAGGTGGTACGTTTACGGTCAATAATACCGGTTCGTTTGGTTCAATTCTTTCGCAACCGATTATTAACTATCCACAAGCGGCTATTCTCACGTTTGAGTCGATCGTGAAGAAGCCTGTAGTCATTAATGACATGATTGCCGTTCGTTCGATGGCCAACCTGTGTCTGTCTCTGGATCATCGGATTCTGGATGGCGTCATCTGCGGCCGATTTTTGCAGCGGGTCAAAGAAAACCTTGAAGGTTATAATATGGAAACAAAGGTGTATTAATGAAATAGAGTTGTCAAGGGAAAGTGTATGTGCCAAAGGCCGTGCACTTTTCCCGCTGTCTGCGGTTAAACGATCAAATATGGTTTGGACAATGAAGCGGAAGGGTGTGGGGAAATCATGAACAAGCCGCTGGATGTGACATACATACCGATGCTTGATTATGAACAGGCTTGGAACCGCCAAAAAGCAATTGTACAGCAGCTGGACGAAGGTGGAGGAATCGAGCAGATGCTTCTGCTGCAGCATCCTCCCACGTATACCATCGGATCTCAGAATCATCCGGAGCATCTGCTTCTCAGCAAGGAGGAGCTCGAGGCAAAGGGGATTACCTTGTTTCAAATTGATCGGGGCGGTGATATTACATATCATGGTCCAGGCCAGCTTGTTGGTTATCCGCTGCTCGTCCTCGGCCGTGATGAAGCTCTTGATTTACATGGGTATTTGCGCAATCTGGAGCAGGTCATCATTGATTACCTGGCAGATGAGGGTATTGAGGCAGGCCGGAAAGAGGCATACACCGGAGTATGGATCGGAGATATGAAGATCGCTGCCATCGGGGTAAAGTTCAACCGTTGTAAACATCGGCGAGGATTCGTGACGAGTCATGGTTTTGCTTTTAATATTACTTCAGGTATTCAGGATGAAGGATTTCAGGGGATTATCCCTTGTGGCATAGAGCAGTACGGCGTGACCTCTCTAGAGGACATCACCGGCAGAACCTACACCGTGGAGCAAGTTGCCCAGCAGATTGTCCCCTATTTCGGACGTATTTTTCCATATGAGATGACTTGGAGAGACGAAAAAGAAGCCGTTGTCCGTCTCTAGTTCAGACAGTCAAGGGCTTCAGATTCTATCCAAATAGTAGAGGTTCAAGAGCGATGAAAAGGGTAGACCCGATCATGGCAATCAGCATGAGATAGATCACGATTTTGAACCATTTCTTTTTTTGCATGAAGAGAGAACTCCTTTCAACAAATGAAAAATAAACAAGCATATTAATTGTATTGTACCGTATCCATGAGAGGGAGGAAAGTCCTATGATTAAACAGGAACGTGTCATACATCAGTTTATGGAACTGGTGCAGATCGACAGTGAAACGAAGAATGAACATAACATCTCCAACGTATTGAAGGAACAGTTTACCCAGCTGGGTCTCAGCATATATGAGGACGACACCATGGAGAAAACCGGGCATGGAGCAGGTAACCTTATTGTTACCTTGGAAGCGGATGGTGCACCGGAGGCAGCGCCGATCTTTTTTACCTGCCACATGGATACTGTAACTCCTGGCCAAGGAATTAAACCCGAGCTCGGGGAAGATGGTTGGATTCGCAGCGATGGCACAACGATCCTCGGAGCAGATGACAAGGCAGGCATTGCTGCCCTGCTTGAAGCGATTCGGGCGATCCAGGAGAACAAGGTTCCACACGGAAAAATTCAGTTCGTCATTACCGTTGGCGAAGAATCCGGTCTGGTCGGTGCGCGTGCGATGGATCCAAAAGATATTGATGCTGAATTTGGTTATGCACTTGATTCCAATGGTGCAGTGGGAACGATTTGTGTTGCTGCCCCGGCGAGAGCCGAGATTCAGATGAACATTTATGGGAAATCGGCACATGCAGGTGTGAACCCCGAAGACGGCATCAGTGCAATCCAAGTTGCGGCGAAGGCCATTGCAGCAATGACACTGGGACGGATTGATGATGAGACTACGGCCAACATTGGCAAGTTTCAGGGCGGATCTGCACTGAACGTTGTGTGTGATTTTGTACAGATTGAAGCGGAAGCACGCAGTATCTTGCAGGAAAAAGTGGAAAAGCAAATTGCTCAGATGCGTGAAGCTCTGGAAACAACCTGCCGCAAATACGGTGCCACAGCCGAATTCCGCAGCGAGATTTTGTATCCTGCCTTCGGGTTCCACGATGAGCATGAGGTTGTGCAGCTTGCGCAGCGTGCGATTCGCGGTCTGGGTCTGGAAACAAGTACTTTTGCTTCGGGTGGTGGCAGTGATGCCAACATCTTCAATGGCTTCAACATTCCGACCGTCAATCTGGCGGTAGGTTATGAGGATATCCATACGACGAAAGAGCGCATTCGTGCGGATGATATCGTTAAACTGTCCCAGGTTGTCGTAGCCATCATTCAGGAGACAGCTTCTGGCAGCAAGTAATCATATAGAGGTGTTTACTTGTAAGTAAGCACCTTTCTACGTAAAAGTCCGAAACCGGTTAGCATCGGATTCGGACTTTTTGCGAATTCATGTTATATTTCATGGGAGAAATGAAAGTAAACAAGGATTACTTTCGTCCCGCAATCAGTTCACTTAGTTTGGCATCAGGACCCCATTCACGCAGCCATTGCTTGAGTATAAGCTGGACTTGCCTTGCTTGTCCGACCACATGTACCGATTGAGATGTCACATAACTGTTCATTGGATCTCCCCCTGATTTTGGTTTATATTTCTCGAAAGGCTATAGGCTCACGATATGCCAAACAACGGGGGATTATACGTATTGTGAATATAAAATCTTAAAAATTGGAGTTGATCATATATGAATCCTACCAACCAAACGGGCTCTAACCACCCGTCTAATCCCAAGCTCGATGAAGTAACGGTCTCGACAAAGCCAATCTTCGAAGGGAAAGTCATTTCTCTTCAGGTCGATACGGTCAAGCTGCCTAATGGACAGACAGCTTCACGTGAGATTATCCGTCACCCCGGTGCGGTAGCTGTACTTGCCTTGAACGGGGATCGCATGCTGGTGGTTGATCAGTATCGTCAGGCGATGGGGCGTACCGAGGTGGAAATCCCTGCAGGCAAACTTGATCCGGGAGAAGAGCCAGAGGTTGCGGCCGCTCGTGAATTACGGGAAGAAACCGGCTATGCAGCCAAGTCGCTGCGTCATCTGCGTTCATTCTATACATCACCTGGTTTCGCAGACGAGATCATCCACTTGTACATTGCCGAGGAGCTCGAAGCCGGAGACATGGCACTGGATGAAGATGAATTTCTAGAAGTATCTGAAATCACGCTTGAGGAAGCGTATCAGCTTATGGATCAGAACCGGATCAGTGATGCCAAAACGATGATGGCTGTGTATGCATGGGATCTGTACAGAACGACAGGGCGGTTTTAATGATGGCAGATCAGCAGACAACGTCTAACACGTGGGATTCCTGTTACGCAGACCTGCATATCCACATTGGGCGTACGTCCCGCGGTGAAGCTGTTAAAATCAGTGGCAGCCGGGATCTGACCTTCGAGAATATTGCTCGTGAAGCGTCAGAGCGCAAGGGGATTCATCTGCTCGGCGTCATAGACTGCCATTCACCAGTGGTACAGATGGATATCGAGCAGCTGCTTGAGAATGGCACGATGTCCGAACTGAAGGATGGAGGCATTGCCTACCAGGACACCACGATTCTGCTCGGTACCGAAATCGAGCTGCGCGAACCGGAGATGCGGGAATATCACATGCTGGCCTACTTTCGTGATTTGACAACGATGAAGTCATTCACGGAGTGGATGCAGCGCTATATGAAAAATGTGAATCTCAGTTCACAACGGGTATATGTCTCATCCCTCGAAATGCAGGCCGAGATAAAAGCCCGAGGCGGACTCATCGTGCCTGCACATGTCTTTACACCTCACAAAGGCATCTATGGTAGCACGGCTCCGCGTATGGCTGATGTGCTGGATACAAGCCTGATTGATGCGGTGGAGCTAGGATTAAGCTCAGACTCATCCATGGCCAGCTACATTCAGGAGCTTGACCAGCTCCCTTTTCTAACCAATTCGGATGCACACTCCCTTGGTAAAATCGGACGTGAGTATAATGAGCTGCAGATTTCCCATCCTTCATTTGACGAATTCAGCATGGCACTGAAGGGTGAGGCAGGAAGAAATATTAAGGCCAATTACGGCTTGAACCCAAGGCTTGGCAAATACCACCGTACGTATTGCGCAGCCTGTGGCAGTATTATGAATGAACAAGCGATGTCAGCGGAACGCTGCCCCTATTGCGGCAGTACGAAGCTGGTGCAGGGTGTTCTGGATCGTATACTGGCTATAGCAGATCGGGAGAGCCCTAACGTTCCAGAATTCAGGCCACCATACTACTATCAGGTACCGCTTGAGTTTATTCCGGGACTGGGCAAGGCAAAGCTGCGTCAGCTTCTGGAACACTTTGGTACCGAAATGAATGTACTTCATCGGACAAGTGAAGAAGAGCTTGCGAGTGTTGTGGGACCCGTTCTGGCCAGTCTTATCGTTGCTGCTCGAAATGGTCGACTGGAGTTGTCATCCGGAGGCGGGGGAACCTATGGCAAGGTCTCTGGTAAAGAAACGGACTAAGACAGGCAGAAGGGAAGTATAGGGCGAGTATCGGGACAAGGAGTCATACCCACGTACTTCGGTTCATAGAATGACTGTGTGGATTTCTTAGAGATCCTGCAGCATGATAACCGGAAAGGGGACCCGTTCCAGTATGCGTTCTTCCTACTTCACGTTCAAAGGTCAAACCTCGTTATATGTATTTGTAGCTGTCTTGTTTCTGGTCGGTGTCATTTTCGGCGCCTTGATGGTTAATGCCCTGTCACTTGAACAGCGTCAGGATCTGGAGGGTTATCTGGGCAATTTTTTCATGACAGTCCAGCACAGCGGGCAGATTGTCGAGTCCGGAACCTATTGGGATATAGCGTTACTACATTTGAAATGGGTTGGCCTCATCTGGGTACTGGGCTTATCCGTCATCGGATTGCCGGGTATATTGGTTTTGGATTTTCTAAAAGGAGTGCTGATCGGATTTACCGTTGGATATCTTGTCGGACAGTATTCCTGGAAAGGGCTGCTATTTGCCCTGGTATCCGTCGCGCCGCATAATTTGTTCGTCATTCCGGTATTGCTGATCTGCAGTGTGTCGGCCATGACCTTTTCCTTATATATCATTCGGAATCGTGTACTCATGCAGCGGACACCGGGTGGACAAAGGCCATTTGCCTCTTATGTGCTGCTGACGCTGGTTATGGCTGGTCTGCTGTTAGGCGTCGCGTCTTTTGAAACTTGGGTAACACCTGCGATGATGCGCTGGGTAACGCCAATGCTGCTCCCGGCGTAGCGCCGTAACGGACAGTGTAAAATGTTGACTTTAATTACGCACTCCCCCTATAATGAAAGAAGTGGGTTAAGTTGCAGTGTGCAGTGATTTCCTAGGGGGAGGGAGAAAATGGAAGCACGGATCGATAAAATTAAGCAGCAACTACAGTCCCAAGGCTATAAATTAACGCCCCAGCGGGAAGCCACCGTAAGAGTACTTCTTGAGAATGAAGAAGATCATCTGAGTGCGGAAGACGTATTCATGCTCGTTAAAGAAAAAGCTCCCGAAATCGGTCTGGCAACCGTGTACCGTACCCTCGAACTGCTGAGTGAGCTGCATGTTGTAGAGAAAATCAACTTCGGCGACGGTGTAGCGCGTTATGATCTGCGCGGAGATACATCCAAGCATCACCATCATCACTTAATTTGCGTTCAATGCGGAAGTATGGATGAAATACGTGAAGACTGGCTTGGACCGCTTGAAGAGCGTCTGGAGCGGGAATTTAACTTTTCGGTAGTAGATCACCGACTGGATTTTCATGGGATTTGTTATCGTTGCAAAGCTAAAAATGACCAGAAGCCCAAAGATGAAGAATAACATAGCATATCTTCAAGCTCTCACCGGCGGTTTTGACGGGAGAGCTTTTTTGGTCCAGTACATCATGTGAGGTTATCTCTGATGTCATCTCAAATGTCATATTCCTGTGTTTGTCGTCATACCCTGATTCTAGATGAATTGGATTCAAACCAGGAGGGGGACAACCCATGATTATTTCACTGCGCCAAGGGCTTCGTTTTATACGATTTATTATAGTTTTTGCAGGGTTGGTTTATCTGTTCTATCATGTTCTGGATTTGTTCAACGGCTGGATCTCACCTGTGGATCAGTATCAAATGCCAACAGGAAATGCAGTTAAAGTCTTTCAGGAGACGGATTGGCCAGGCAATGGAGAAGCACGTCTTACGCTGGCGGAGAGACTCCGTTTGTTTTATTGGTATGGGGAGTAGTCCGGACAGCCAGGGATGCAAATACGGAAGCAGGTTGCCAGTTCGGCAATGCTGTCAGATGAGGAGCGTTGTACATGAGACAGACGATACACCCCTATGCCTTATACTTGGAAGAAGATAAAGGGATGTCAAGCAGTACGCTGGAGTCGTATCTTCGGGACGTGGACAAGTTCATCGAATTTGCAGATAAGGAATACGGTATTCGTGAGGCAGGGCAGGTGCGTCGTACTCATGTTATCTTGTTTATCGGCAAACTGAAGCAGGCGGGGCGTGCCAATGCGACCATTGCTCGCAGCGTGGTATCCTTGCGTTCCTATTTTCATTTTTTGATGCGCCGTGGCGAGATTCTGCAGGACCCAACGTTTGATGTCGAGGCTCCGAAAGCGGACAAAACGCCGCCACAGGTATTAACGGTGGATGAAATTGAACTCCTTCTGGCCTCGCCCGATACTCGCTCTGCCCAAGGGGTTCGTGATCGTGCCATGCTCGAGCTTTTGTATGCTACCGGTATTCGGGTCTCGGAGTTGATCGCACTGGATATACGGGATGTTCAACCTGGCATGCGGTTTATTCGCTGCGGAGGTGCAGGCAAAGAACGGATTCTGCCGATTGGTGCACCTGCAGCACATTGGGCAAGTGTGTATGTTAACGATTTTCGTAACCACCTGCTCAAAACAGACTCGGACGAGCAGGCCCTGTTCGTCAACGTGTCCGGAAGACGTTTAACCCGCCAGGGCTTCTGGAAGCTGCTCAAAAAAGCGGCGGTGGATGCAGGGATTTCGGAAGAGATTACACCGCACACGCTGCGCCATTCCTTTGCAGCCCACCTGATTGCAAACGGGGCGGATACTCGTGCAGTGCAGGACATGCTGGGCCATGTGGAGCAGGCAGGACAACAATATGGGAATCATGGCCGCAAAACGATGAAGGAGATCTATGAAACGCATCATCCGCGAGCAAAATAATGAGCTTTAATGCTAAAAGTTCAATAATAGATGCGGAACATATAGCTGATTTAGGATAAAATAAACTGTACACATTTAAACGCCGTTATACATAAGCGAGTGCATCGGTCAGGAGAGGAATATACCTGAACGATGCGGCTAGCTGACATAGACGGAAGTTTCAACTCAAGGGGGAACATTTGAAATGACAGCATTAAATCAACAAATGATTCAGGAAGCTGCTTCTTACATTCAAAGCAAAAGCTCCATCAAGCCGGAAGTCGGTTTGATTTTGGGTTCCGGTCTTGGCATTCTGGCCGATCTTATTGAAGATGGGGTAAGTATTGCCTATCAGGATATTCCTCACTTCCCGGTCTCCACTGTAGAAGGGCATGAAGGGGAATTGCTGGTCGGCACCATTAAAGGCCGTCCGGTTGTAATGATGAAAGGCCGCTTCCACATGTACGAAGGATATGGCCCCGAGCTTACAGCGTTTCCTGTACGTGTCATGAAAGAACTGGGTGTATCTTCACTGCTCGTAACCAACGCGGCTGGCGGTGTAAACACTTCGTACGAGCCAGGCGATCTGATGCTGATCTCGGATCACTTGAATATGACGGGCAAAAATCCGTTGATCGGGCCTAATGACCCGGCAATGGGCGTGCGCTTCCCTGACCTGTCTGAAGCCTACAGCCGCCGTCTGCGCGCGCTGGCGAAAGATACAGCGGCTTCACAAGGCTTTAACGTGCGTGAAGGCGTATACGCAGGCTTGCTGGGTCCTAACTATGAGACACCTGCTGAGATCGTGATGCTGCGTACGCTGGGTGCAGACGCGGTGGGTATGTCTACGGTATCCGAGGTTATCGTGGCACGTCATGCTGGTCTGGAAGTGCTCGGCATTTCCTGCATCAGTAATATGGCAGCCGGAATTCTTGATCAGCCGTTATCCCATGATGAGGTCATGGAAACGACCGAGCGTGTTCGTGAATCGTTCCTTGCGCTTGTTCTGGCCGTAATTCCGCAAATGTAAATCGTAAGCTAAAGTAAGACAACCTATGGTGGTCCTTGGGATCATTCAAGAGGTTGTCTTTTTTTATTTTTTTACAAAAAAGTGAAATTCAGAAAATAAAGAAAGGGTAACATGGAAATGTTCTGCCTATGGAAAAATCATTCAGTAGAGTTATAACGATCTATATGTCATGTGAGGAGGTTTGATATGAATATTGACCGTGTCATCGGAGTCATACATATTGGAGTGCTGTTACTGCTTTTCTTTGTTAAAACGAATATTGCATTTTTGGCTGCCAGTCTCATTATCGTTTTGATCATGGTGTATCAAACCTATACCTCTCCGACAAAGTGGAACATCCGTATATCTGTCGTATTAACTTCGTTTCTTATCTTCTGGAATATCTATTCATGGGATTTTGGGGGATGATTCCCTCTTTACATTATCGTGGGTAATTACGTGTTCTCTCTTCAATTAGAGGGCACGTTTTTTTGTGCATTAGGTTGAGATTAGAAAAAGTTCGGGAAATCATTCATGGGATGGAATAATTTACTGTAAACGCGCCGACAATGATTAGCAGTACATGCATGGAGCATGCAGTAAGCAAGTCATTTGAGGAGGTTAACCCTAGTGAAGAAACGAATAATGGCATCGTTCATGACCCTATGTATTTTGCTACCCCTTATGGCAACAACAGTGCTGGCTGAAGAAGCACCCAAAACGGCAGGGGGGACAGATCTTGCCCCGTCCGCTCGTTCTGCCATTTTGATGGATGCCGATACGGGAACGGTTATTTTTGAGAAAAACAGTCATGATCAGCTGCCTCCGGCGAGTATTACAAAGATTATGACCATGCTGCTGACGATCGAAGCCATTGATTCCGGCAAGCTGAAGCTGACGGATAAGGTGAGAACGAGTGAATATGCTGCATCCATGGGGGGTTCTCAGATTTTTCTCGAACCTGGCGAAGAGATGACTGTCGATGACATGTTGAAAGGAATCGCCATGGCTTCCGGTAATGATGCATCTGTTGCGATGGCAGAGAAAATTGCCGGATCAGAAGAAGCTTTTGTACAGCTGATGAATGAACGTGCCAAAGAGCTCGGCATGAAAGATACTCATTTTGCCAATTGTAACGGACTTCCAGTGGAGAATCATTATTCTTCCGCACATGACATTGCGCTGATGAGTCGTGAATTGCTGAAACATTCAGGTATTACGAAATACACGGGAGCATACCAGGACTACCTTCGTAAAGATACGGAAAAGCCCTTCTGGCTGGTGAATACCAATAAACTGGTCCGTTTCTACTCAGGCGCAGATGGTCTGAAAACGGGTTATACATCAGAAGCCAAATTCTGCTTGTCGGCTACCGCTATGAAGGACGGTCTGCGTACGGTTGCAGTAGTGCTGGGTGAACCGAATACGAAAACCCGAAATGCTGAAGTGTCTTCGATGTTCGATTATGCGTTCGGACAATACACGATGAAACCTTTGTACAAATCAGGGGATCAGCTCGGCAGTCTGAAAATTGAAAAAGGGGAAGTCGCTGAACTGCCGCTGACGGCTACGCAAAATTATAGTGTGTTGATGCGCAAAGGCGCCAAATCCGATGAGTTCCGCCATGAGCTGTTAATGGCAAAAGAAGTGAAAGCACCCATCAAGGCTGGTCAGAGCGTAGGTAAGCTTGTCGTATACCAAGGAAACGAGGTCATCAAGGAGTTCGATATCCAAGCCCCTCAGGATGTGAATAAGGCTGGCTGGTGGAAGCTGTTTAAACGAACAACATCGAACCTGTTTGATTAAATGCCGATTTGCGCGTTCTGCATACATTCCTTGAACGTATTTTGTAGTTAATTAGGGGTTTTCTTCTAGTTTTGTCGGGGGGCAGGAAAAGCCTTCGGAAACGTAGAAATCCTTGTTCAAGACTGGGAGGAGAGTGAGCAAACGTGAACTTGCATGTGGAAATGGAACATCACCGTGGGATTCTGATTGTGCGATTATCCGGGGAGCTGGATCACCATACAGCCGATATGGTTCGAATGCAAATGGATGAGGCCATCCAGCGGAGACAGTGTGAACATCTGGTGCTTAGCCTGAAAGATCTTCAATTCATGGACAGTTCGGGTCTGGGTGTCATTTTGGGCAGATACAAACTCATTAAAAATAAAGGCGGCAAGATGGTTGTATGTGATGTTAATCCGCCGGTCTATCGTTTGCTGGAAATGTCGGGTTTGTTCAAGATCATGCCGATTTACGAAAATGAGGGAACAGCTCTCTCGGGTCTGGAGGTCGTCTCATGAGTGAAGGTACGGGAACAAATTTCATGAATCTGCAATTTGCGGCCAAGTCGGAGAACGAATCGTTCGCAAGGGTGACTGTCGCGGCGTTCATTTCTCAGCTTGATCCAACAATGGACGAGCTTAGCGATCTGAAGACGGTTGTCTCGGAAGCGGTGACGAACAGTATCATCCATGGATATAACAACAATCCCGAGGGTGTCGTGTCCATTCAGGCGCAAATTCGCGAAGACATGATTACAATTATTGTGGAAGATCGCGGAGAAGGAATCGAAGACCTGGAACTGGCCAAACAGCCGCTATATACGTCCAAACCCGAACTTGAGCGGTCGGGCATGGGCTTCACCATTATGGAAAACTTCATGGATGAATTCGAAGTCAGCAGCGAGCCCGGCAGAGGCACCTCCATCAAGATGAAGAAGAGGATTGAATCCAAGAAAGCAATGTATAATTAGGGGTTGGTCTAATGGATGCTGAAGTGAAACAGTCTTCACAGACCTATTTGGACGATGCCGAGGTCAAACGGCTGATTGCGCTCAGTCAGTCGGGTGACCATGTCGCACGGGATACGCTGGTGAACTGCAACATCAGACTTGTCTGGTCGGTCGTTCAGCGCTTTATGAACAGGGGATATGAACCGGAGGATTTGTTCCAGATTGGTTGTATCGGCCTGCTCAAATCGGTGGACAAATTCGACCTTAGTTATGATGTGAAGTTCTCTACTTATGCGGTACCGATGATCATCGGAGAGATTCAACGTTTCCTGCGGGATGACGGAACCCTCAAGGTTAGTCGTTCCCTGAAGGAAATGGCGAATAAAGTCCGCAAAAAAAGGGACGAACTGTCCAAACACCTTGACCGTCTGCCAACGATCAAGGAAGTGGCTGAACAGCTGGGGGTGACACCGGAGGAGGTTGTTTTTGCCCAGGAAGCGAACAAACCGCCGACGTCTATTCATGAGACCGTGTTTGAGAACGACGGGGATCCGATTACATTGATGGACCAGATTGCCGACGAATCTCAGGAACGCTGGTTTGATAAGCTGGCGCTCAATGAAGCGATCGGCGGCCTTAGTGAGCGGGAACGACTGATCGTTTATCTACGGTATTACAGGGATCAGACGCAGTCGGAGGTTGCTACTAGGCTGGGGATTTCTCAGGTTCAGGTTTCACGGCTGGAGAAAAAGATACTTCAATCGATTCGCGATCAGATCGCGCAGTAGATGGTGGAGTACGGACTCCAACAAGGGTGCCGAATCGCCAATATACGACAACTAACAACCTTGCATCGCGCACCTAACGCGAGTGAGGTTGTTTGTCGTTCAACCGTTTAGATGATCCTGAGCGATTGAATTGCATGACTAGAATCAACCCGATAATACAGGCAGTACCCAGCCATTGATAGAAACCAAAGGGTTCATGGAGCCATACGACGGTTGTACCAACGGCAGCCAGAGGTTCAGCACTTCCAAGCAAGCTGGTCTCCTTGGGTGTAAGACTTTTTAAACTCGCAATGTAGAACCAAAAAGCGATCATTGTCCCAAAGATAATCGTAAATATCAAAT
Source organism: Paenibacillus sp. FSL K6-2862 (assembly GCF_038005125.1). Lineage (NCBI taxonomy): Bacteria > Bacillati > Bacillota > Bacilli > Caryophanales > Paenibacillaceae > Paenibacillus > Paenibacillus sp. FSL K6-2862. Next base: position 4,467,107 of record NZ_JBBOSN010000001.1, on the reverse strand, counting down.
ACCCGTATGTTTCTGTCGAGATACTGGCAAAGTCCGCTTTCCATGGCGGGTGGATCAAACTAAGTCCCAGACCACCAATAATCATGGCCCAGCCCACGATAACAAGTGAATCGAATTTCTTAATCAGCTGTACAGCATAAAGTGTATAGAATGCAGCAGCTACACCGGACAATAACCCCCAGATCACCGCAAGCCAGGAGACAGATAACTGTGTAACCGAGCCATTCGTCAGCAGTAGAAAACAGCCAAGGAGTGCGAGGACGCCGCATGCAAGGTCCTTGCGCGTCAGTGCAGATTGCTTCCGCAGTGCGATATAAATCATAATCATGATGGGGGAAAGGTACTGAAGGAGAGTGGCAACCGCGGAGTTGCCATGTTTAATGGAAGCCATATACGTATACTGTACGGCGAGCATACCTGCTAATCCAAATAGGATCAGTTGTACAGCTGTCTTTTTATTTCTCCATACATCAATAATCTGTGATCTACCGTGTGTAAAAGATTGAATAACCAGAAGCAGAATACCCGCACTCAGCAATCGAACAGTTACATACCAATTGACTTCAATACCATCCAGTTGAAACAGTTTTTGCGATACGGTTCCTCCGATCCCCCAGCAGATGGCTCCTGTTAGAACAAGCAGAATACCCGAGAGCTTGGAACTTGCAGATGTTGTCACTCTTGATCGCCTCACCTTAAATATAAGAATAGTGCTATATTAAGGAGAAATACGATATATTAATATCAATATCACACGTAAAAATATAATTATATTGAGATGAGGCTTATGCAAAAGACAGAATTTATAATTGATCAAAATTTGAAGGAAATGACGAAACATCGGACCGATACTTTACCTGTTGCCTGTTATGAAACAACCATTGTGAATAATATACATGGACACATCCCCCTGCACTGGCATGATGAATTGCAGTTTGTTGCGGTTCTCCAGGGTACAGCGTTGTTCCATATCAATGACCAGAAAATTAGTGTAACCAAAGGTAATGGCATTTTTGTTAACAGTGGAGCCATGCATATGGCCGAAGATCATGGAGGGTACAATAACTGCATCTATCTATGTCTAAATTTGACGCCCCAACTTGCAGCGCCTTCAGATCTGTACGTAAAGTATGTTCACCCCTATATAACGGCTACCAATTTGCCTTTTCTCTATATAGATGGGGGTATTGCCTGGGGAACACAGATTTTGGAGGGCATCAGGCTAATTAGAATGCAGCTTGTGAGTCAAGCGCCCTATTACGAATTGAAAGTTGCTTCAGCGCTGCTGGATATATGGACACTTCTGATTAAGAACGGATATGCGTTGGAGCATGATGCATCCGAGATGACCAGGAGCAGAAGAATGAAGGATATGCTGCAGTGGATTCATCTGAACTATGCCGACCCGGTCAGGTTGGAGGATATTGCAAGGACGGGACAGTTAAGCCGATCGGAGACATGTCGATATTTTAAGCAAATCCTGCGGACTACACCTATGCAATATGTTATGGATTACCGGATCCAGAAAAGCATTGAACTTCTGCGGTTCTCCGACCGAAGCATCACCGAAATCGCGTATGAGGTCGGTTTTAACAGCACGAGCTATTACATTAACCAGTTTCGGAAAAGTATGAAAAAGACGCCTTTACGATACAGAAGAGAGCTCGCCGAGAAGAAACCAGAGGGACGAAACAATTAAGCGTTTTTCTGCCAGGTTATCCAGTCTAGTCGCCACATGGTGGCTTTTTTTTGTTGTGGAATAGGATGTTTGTGCAACTTCCTTCTATCACTTCCCAGGATATTTATTGAATTTTTTTTGGAAAGCGGGGACACGTGCAGCGGAGGGATGGAATCGGTCAAGGGAGCGAAGCGCGGGAGGTTTACTTCATGCTTACACTAGCAACGCAGGAGGCAGAATAAACCTGAAGAAGCAAAGCGTTCGCCTTTGACTCCGAATTTCTACAACAGAAAATAGAATTGGGAAAATTTGGAGACAACAGCGATCGGAAGGTTGGTCTGCGGCCGTAGTGCCCGCGTGTAAGTCCTAATCTTTAACATTCGAAGAACAGCGGCCAGTGACCGATCCATCCCGGAGCATCTGCGTACCCGAACCTTTTTCCAACCGGAATGTAATAAATTTGCACATTCTTCAAATACTAACCTAAATTACGCAGTAAAGGAGTGTTTCGGATGTCTCTGACACCCACTCCAACGGTCTATATTCGTCTGCGCAGCCGTATCCGTATCCAGAGGGGCAGAGGCGTCAAGCTTGGTGATATCGCTCATGTGTTAACCTCTCCGGAAGATGGGGAACGAAGGCTGCTTGAGCTTGAACTGCTGCGCCCGGGACCGGAGGACGGCAATCTGATCCTGATTGACATTTTGCAGATCATCCCTCAGATACGTCGCATGCTGCCGGAAGTTACCGTCGAACTCATTGGTTCGGGGCATACGCTGGTTGAGGTCGTTGCGGGAACGGGCAAACCTTCCAAATCTCTATTCATCCTGGTCTGGCTGCTGTTGTTCTTTGGATCGGCACTGACCATTATGAATTTCCATGCAGATGTGAACATGCAGGAAGTTCAGATTCGAATCGTGGAAATGATAACGGGTCGCCGGGACGAGCATCCTTATCTGTTTCAGGTGGCATACTCCATCGGAATCGGGTTTGGTATGGCTGTATTCTTTAATCATTTATTCAAGAAAAAGTGGAATGAAGAACCTACTCCGCTTGAAGTGGAAATGTTTTTATATCAGCAGAATGTAGACAAGTTTGTCGTCATTGAGGAAACCGAACGAATGCATGAGCAGGAACGCGGGGAGATGAATGTCGATGAGCGTTCTTAATGGAGCGATCAGTATCGTACTCGGGATTGCGGGAGGAGTTGCCGTAGGAAGTGGCGTGATTGCCCTCATTCTCGTGCTTGATATGATCCCCAGATTGGCACAGCTAACCCGAACTTATGACAAGACGCATTGGTATGAAGGGGCATTGATCGGAGGGTCGCTCGTCGGAACCATCGCGGATTTCTGGCATTGGAAGGTACATGGAATACTGATCCTGAGTCCGATTATTGGGTGTTTTTGCGGTGTGTTTATCGGCCTGCTTGCCGCGGCACTGACCGAGGTATTGAATGTGCTGCCAGTACTTGCTAAACGTCTGGGCATGAAATCGTATTTGTTTGGACTGCTGCTGGCCATGATTTTGGGCAAAATGACAGGTTCCTTATTTGACTTTTTTGTATACCAGCGTTAGGTCAAGGAATCGAAGGAGGAAAGAAAATGGATGTGAGATCTGACAATGCTGGACCTGGTTCGGGTGAGGGAGTACCCGAAGAGCTGATGCATAAGACGCCTTATGAGATTCAAAAGGAAGAGGAGCGCCGGGCGTACGAAAAAAAGAAGCAGGATGAGATGTCCGATAGTGTTGAAGAATCGGTACAGTACTGGCAGGACAGGGATGATATCTCCGCTCGCATGAGTGAGAATAAGTATACATTGAAGCAGGTTTTGGGTCTCGGGGAGTCCTTTGATGTCAATATGAGAGAGATGGTCCTGGGAGGCAAAAATGTTGGATTATTGATGCTGACGGGATTTGCAAAAGACGAAATTTTGCTGGAAGTGTTGAAAAGGCTGACCTATCTTACCCCTGATCAAATATCAGGCCATGCGCTTAAGTCGTATTTCGATTGCTACATTCCACATATTCAGGTAGAGAAAGTCGATAAAATGAGTGCTGTCATCAACAAGGTTCTTACGGGCATGAGTGCTTTGTTTGTTGAAGGGGATCGCTCCGTATTAGTGATGGATACACGGAGTTATCCGGTACGCTCACCTGAAGAACCTTCTCTCGAACGCGTTGTCCGGGGGTCAAGGGATGGCTTTACTGAAACACTTCTGACTAATGTGACCTTGGTGAGACGCAGGATTCGCGATCCTGGATTGAAGTTCGAGATTATGCAGGTGGGCCGGAGAACACAAACCGATGTTTGCGTGGTGTACATCGATGATATCGTCGATAAAGTGCAGGTGGATTCGGTCCGAGAAAAAATAAAACGGGTAGATATCGACGGCATACCGGCAGCAGATAAACAGCTGGAGGAAGCGATTATTAATAAGGGATGGAACCCGTTCCCTTTGGTACGCTACTCGGAGAGGCCCGATGTTACAGCATCTCACCTGCTTGAAGGAAGAGTCGTCATATTTGTTGATACATCGCCAAGTGTAATGATTTTGCCTACAACCTTCTTCGATCTGTGTGAGCATGCAGAAGAGAACAGGCAGACTGCGTTTATGGGGACTTACTTGCGTTGGGTCCGCTTTGCCGGCATTTTAATCTCGTTGTTTTTGCTGCCGCTATGGATGCTGATGGTGATTGATCCTGCGCTCAAACCGATGGGGCTGGATTTTATAGGTCCCCAAGAGAATGTGAAGCTCCCCATTATTTTGCAGTTCCTTCTGATTGAACTTGGGGTCGATTTGTTACGTATGGCGGCAGTTCATACCCCTACACCTCTTGCATCGGCAATGGGCTTGATTGCAGCAATATTGGTCGGGGATATCGCTGTAAAAACAGGATATTTTGTCAATGAAGTCGTTCTGTACATGGCCATTGCTGCCATCGGTATGTTTGCCACACCAAGCTATGAGCTTGGGCTTGCGAATCGGCTGGTGAGGCTGTTCCTGCTGATCGCTGTTGCCATTTTTAAGGTACCGGGGTTTGTGGTAGGTACAACACTGCTTGTGATAGCGTTGACCATACATCGGTCCTATAATTCCTCCTACTTATGGCCGTTTATACCGTTTAATGCAAAGGCCTTGGGGAACTTCCTGTTCCGTATGCCTCTGCTTGAAAGTAAGAAACGTCCATCATTCAACAAAACAAGAGATAACACAAAAATGTCCGACGATCCGGACGGTGAAAAGCGAAAAAGTAAAAAACACAAATGATCTGCCTAAAAATCCATTCTTCTCGCTGACGAATTTGATATACTGGTGTAAAATCATTGGAATAGAAGAAGCTGTTCCAGTATATAAAAAAGTGAGGAATGCTGATTATGTATTTACATGGTACAAGTAAAATAAATGCTCACGGCCATCTGGAAATTGGCGGAGTAGATGCAACGGTCTTGAAAGAACAATTTGGAACACCACTGTATGTTGTGGACGAGCAATTGGTTCGCGATCGCTGCAGAGAATACATGGATGCATTCCGTGCTTCCGGACTTGGTTTCCAAGTCGCATATGCAAGCAAAGCGTTTTGCGTAATGGCAATGTGTGCTCTCGCTGCGGAAGAAGGGCTCTCATTGGATGTGGTTTCGGACGGTGAACTATTTACAGCACTGCAAGCAGGATTCCCTGCTGAACGCATTCATTTCCACGGCAATAACAAAACATTGGAAGAGATCGAAATGGCACTTGATGCCGAGATCGGCTGCTTCGTTGTGGATAACTTCAATGAATTGCACTTGCTGCAGGCTGTAGCCGCAGAGAAGAATCGTCAAGTAAACATCCTGCTTCGTGTGACGCCTGGTGTTGAAGCACATACGCATGAGTATATCTCCACTGGTCAAACAGATTCAAAATTCGGATTCGATATCGGTAACGGAACAGCATTTGAAGCGATTGAGCTGGCTTCCAAACAGTCCAACCTTGTGTTGCTGGGTGTTCACTCCCACATCGGTTCTCAAATCTTTGAGGTGGAAGGCTTCCAAATGGCGATTCAGCGTGTAGCTGAATTTGCTGCAAGCGTATATGAGCGTATTAACGTAGCGTTCAAAGTGGTTAACCTGGGCGGTGGATTCGGTATCCGCTATACAGAAGGGGATACTCCGCTTGAAGTCGCACAATACGTAAAAGCCATCACAGATGCGGTCAAAAATCACTTTGCCCAAATTGGATATGACGTTCCGGAAATCTGGGTTGAACCAGGACGCAGTATCGTTGGTGAAGCAGGTACAACGCTGTATACCGTTGGTACGAGCAAAGACATCCCTGGTGTGCGCAAATATGTCGCAGTGGATGGCGGCATGACGGACAACCCGCGTCCGGCACTGTATGAATCCAAATATGAAGCTGTACTTGCCAACCGTGCAAATGAGTCGGCTCAAGAGACCGTATCGATTGCCGGCAAATGCTGCGAGAGCGGCGACATGTTGATCTGGGATCTGGACCTGCCTAAAGTTCAGAGCGGTGATCTGCTTGCCGTTGCCTGCACAGGTGCGTACAACTACTCCATGGCAAGCAACTATAACCGGATTCGCCGTCCGGCAGTCGTGTTTGTCAAAGACGGCCAAGGTGATGTGGTTGTACGTCGCGAAACGTACCAGGACATCATTCAGAATGACCTCGTGCCTGAGCGTATCACCAAACAGCCTGTAACTCGTTAATGTTAAGAAATACTAAATAGTAAAAAGACAAAAAGGAACATTCCTTTTTGTCTTTTTTTTGCCTCCAAGCCCAACATTTTTGAAAAAAATTGCGGTTTATTTTGCGGTTGGACTCGTTTCGGTGTACACTAAGAAAAGTGCTATAGAGCTTGGCCCAGGGTCATGCAGGATGGCACCACTAACGATGGTCAATACGAAAGGAGTCATTTACATATGGCGAAACAAGCGAAAATCAAAATGGCAAACGGCGGAGAAGTTCTAATCGACCTGTTCGATCAAGAAGCTCCAAACACAGTGGCAAACTTTGAGAAACTGGCTAACTCCGGCTTCTACAACGGTCTTGTATTCCACCGCGTAATTCCAGGCTTCGTCGCACAAGGCGGATGCCCTAACGGAACGGGTGCTGGTGGCCCAGGATACACAATCAACTGTGAGATCAACCCGAACAAACATGAGCGCGGAACACTTGCTATGGCACACGCAGGCCGTAACACAGGTGGAAGCCAGTTCTACATCTGCTACCAGCCACAGCCGCATCTGGATGGACAACATACTGTATTTGGTAAAGTAACCAAAGGTATGGAGTTCGTTGATGCTTTCGAAGGTCGCGACAAAATGGAAACTGTTGAAGTCGTAGAAGTTTAATCGTATCCTAATCGATAAAATGGCCGTTTCGTTGATAAGACGAAGCGGTTTTTTTATGTCCTTTTGCTTATTAAAAGTTAGTATGTGACAAAAAGGAACAAAAAACAATTGATTTTTCAGCGTTAAAGTGCTAACATCCAATTAATAACGAAAGCGATCCTTCAGGGCAGGGTGCAATTCCCTACCGGCGGTGATGCACCTGTGTGAGGATATCTATCCAGCACTGTTGCAAAGTCCGTGACCTGTCTGCCTGTGGCAGATGGCTGATCTGGTGCAATTCCAGAACCGACAGTATAGTCTGGATGGGAGAAGGAGAGGGGTGCAGCCCCTAATTGGACTGCACTCCGCAGATGCGTTGCTGCATAGTGTAAGACGAGGTTTTATTTCTGTGCAGGGAATGTCGGTTATCCGGCGGTTTCCATACATATGCCACATCATAGAAGCTCTTTACCTGTAATTGTGTTCTTTAGGTATGTGTTTGCTTTCACTTGCCTGAAATGGAATTATGGCGGAGTGCTGTTGGCAATCGTATCAACGACATCCTGCTGGTGACACATGTCTCTCATCATCCCTACCCGAACGATTGTTCGAGTGGGGATTTTTTATTTGGATATGGTATAACCGCCTCTCTGCTCGATGGGAGGCCTATAATTTAAGATTCTAACCGTGGGGTGACCGGACTTGGAAATGATCAATGATGAATTTTATATGGGGCTTGCGTTGGATATGGCAGAACGTGCACAGGGGCAAACGGGGATTAACCCTGTCGTCGGATGTGTTGTTGTAAAAGAAGGCCGGGTTGTAGGTCTGGGAAGTCATCTCAAGCGGGGTACGGGCCATGCGGAGGTACACGCATTGAATATGGCTGGCAGCGATGCTGAGGGCAGTACGGTATATGTGACGCTGGAGCCTTGCAGCCACTATGGCAAGACGCCGCCATGCAGCGAACGTTTGATTCACGAGAAAGTGAAGCGGGTCGTGGTGTGTTGTGAGGATCCAAATCCGCAGGTATCCGGCAGAGGAATCAGCATGCTGCGTCAACAAGGTATTGAGGTTGAGGTTGGCATTCTGCGTGATCGCGGAAGACGTCTGAATGAAAAATTCATCAAGTACATTACCACCGGTTTGCCGTTTGTCACTTTAAAAACGGCATCCACGCTGGATGGTAAAATTGCAACCCGCAGTGGAGACAGCAAATGGATCTCCAACGAACCTGCACGGGAAATCGTACATGCACTCCGCCATCGTCATCAGGGCATCATGGTTGGTGTAGATACGGTTATCGCAGACAATCCGGAGCTGACCACCCGCCTCCAAGTGGAAGGGATCAGTCCTGTGCGAATTGTTGTCGATTCGAAGCTGCGTCTCCCGGTTGGAGCCAAGATGGTCAAGGATGGACTAGCACCGACATGGGTACTTACGACCGATGAGGCGAGCCATGAGGCGGCCGAACGGCTGGAAGCCTACGGTGTAGAAATTATTCGCTGTGGTCCTGGACCACGTGTGGATTTGCTGAGTGCGCTTAGCAAGCTGGGAGAACGAGAAATCGGCTCCATCCTGCTTGAAGGCGGAGGCACGTTGAATGGTTCCATGCTGGAAGCCAAATTGGTCGATCGGCTGTTGATGTTTATCGCTCCAAAGATTGTGGGCGGATACGACACACCCGGAAGCTTCCGATTTGAAGGGGTGGAGCGCATGAGTCAGGCCATTCAATTGAATCAGCTGGAAATTGAGCAAGTTGGAGATAATATCAGTATAGGCGGAATCCCTGTCTGGCCTGAATAACGGAGCGAATGAGCAAGGCAAGATATAAGCATAAGGAGGCGGCAGCATGTTTACCGGTTTGGTGGAAGAGGTCGGTCAGATTCGGCGTATCGGTCGAAAAGGCGAAGCATTGGTCCTGAATATCGGAGCTTCCGCCATCATGGACGATCTGAAGATTGGTGACAGTGTATCTGTAAACGGAGTATGTCTTACAGCAACGACGCTGGAAAGCGGAGGATTTACCGCAGATGTCATGCCTGAAACCTACCGTCATACCAATCTGAGTCAGCTGCAATCAGGCAGTAAAGTGAACCTGGAACGGGCGATGCAGTCGGGTGGGCGTTTTGGTGGACACATCGTACAAGGACACGTGGATGGTACGGGAGTCATTGGCGGGATCACACGTGATCAGAATGCGGTTGTTTTTGAGATCAAACCTGACGACCACGAACTGTTCAAATATTTAATTCCAAAGGGGTCGGTAACCCTCGATGGCATTAGTCTCACCGTGGTGAAGACAACAGAAGCATCGTTTACCGTATCGATTATTCCCCATACCATTGGAGAAACGGTGCTTCAGGTGAAAAAGCCGGGGGATACCATCAACATTGAATGTGATATTTTGGGGAAATATGTGGACCACTTGCTCCATTACGGCAAAGGGCATCCCGAGACGGGTGCTGGCAAACCGAAAAGTATCAGTGAAGAGTTTTTGGCCAACCATGGCTTTGCATAAGGAACATAACCATTATAAAGAGAGACTGGAGGGGAACTTATGTCAGATCAATCCATACTAGATCCCATAGAGGAAGCGATATACGATTTGATGCGCGGCAAACCCGTCATTGTTGTGGATGATGAGGATCGGGAGAATGAAGGGGACTTTATCGCGCTGGCAGAGAAGGCTACACCTGAAGTAATCAACTTCATGATTACCGAGGGCAGAGGCCTGGTCTGTGTTCCCATTACGCAGCAGCGTGCAGATGAGCTCAATCTGAAACCGATGGTTCAGCAAAATACAGATTTCCATGGAACGGCATTTACAGTTTCCGTGGATCACAAGGATACAACAACAGGCATATCTGCACATGAACGATCCATTACGGTGAAGGGTCTAATTGATCCGGAAGCCAAAAGCAGTGATTTCCGCAAGCCGGGGCATATGTTCCCGCTCATTGCCAAAGACGGAGGAGTGCTCCGCCGTGCCGGGCACACGGAAGCTGCTGTTGATCTGGCGATCATGTGCGGTTCCTATCCGGCTGGTGTGATCTGTGAGGTCATCAAGGAAGATGGCACAATGGCGAGACTGCCAGATCTGCAGGAAATTGCCCGCAAGCATGACCTGAAACTGATTAGTATTCAGGACATGATTCGTTACCGTAATGAGAAGGAACAGCTGGTTCAACGTGAAGTGGCTGTCCGCATGCCGACGGATTTTGGCGAGTTTCAAGCAGTGGCCTATACGAATGCAGTGGACAATAAAGAGCATGTAGCATTGGTCAAAGGTGAAATCGATTCTTCGAAGCCTGTATTGGTTCGTGTTCACTCCGAATGTCTTACAGGCGACGTATTCCACTCCCATCGCTGTGACTGTGGACCGCAATTCGATGCAGCCCTCAAACAGATTAATGATGAAGGCAATGGCGTTTTGCTCTATATGAGACAGGAAGGCCGAGGCATTGGACTGATTAACAAACTCAAAGCCTATAAGCTGCAGGAGGAAGGTCTGGACACCGTAGATGCCAACCTGAAACTCGGGTTTGCCGCTGATCTGCGTGATTATGGTATTGGTGCACAGATTCTGAAGGATCTCGGCGTTCGCCAAATTCGCCTGTTAACGAATAATCCCCGCAAAATCAAAGGCCTTGAAGGTTATGGTCTTGAAGTGGTGGAGCGTGTTCCGATCCAGATGGAAGAGAACGAGGATAATACGCTTTACCTGCATACCAAGCAGGCGAAGCTTGGGCATATGTTGAAGTTCGATGATATCGAACAGAACGAAGAGAAAAACTAATCTTTTTGCTCATGTAATTTATGGAAAAATAAATGCTCACAAACGGTTAATTACATTACATTATTCATTAGAGGAGATGACTTAAATGCCGAACTTTTTTGAAGGACATTTGGTATCGGAAGGTTTAAAATATGGAGTGGTTGTAGGACGTTTTAATGAATTTATCACAAGCAAATTGCTCAGCGGAGCACTCGATGCGTTCAAACGTCACGGGGTGCAGGACAGTGAAGTCGACGTAGCCTGGGTTCCAGGAGCATTCGAAATCCCGCTGATTGCACAGAAAATGGCGGAGAGCGGCAAATATGACGCTGTCATTACATTGGGAACGGTTATTCGTGGCTCAACGACACATTATGATTATGTGTGCAACGAAATGGCAAAAGGAGTGGCGGCCATTAACCTCAAAACGGGCGTGCCTACGATCTTTGGTCTGGTTACAACGGAGAATATTGAACAGGCGATTGAACGTGCTGGTACGAAGGCTGGTAACAAAGGTTGGGATGCTGCCACGGCTGCAATTGAAATGGCGAACTTGACGAAACAGCTAAAATAGTGCTTATTTAATGTAGTGCCCTGCTCTGCGCAGACGAATTCGGGAGATCGGATTCGGCGGCTTAGCGGGGTTTTGTATTTTTCTGGCGGGAGGATTCGTCTAGTGACGGTAGTTACATATAAACTGGAAACTTTTGAAGGGCCTTTGGATCTGCTGCTTCATCTGATCGATAAGGCAGAAATTCATATCCAGGATATTCCCATCAGCGATATTACCGATCAATATATGGCGTATCTGCATTCGATGCAGGAATTGGAGCTGGATATTACGAGCGAGTTTTTGGTAATGGCAGCAACGCTTCTGTCCATCAAGAGCAAACTTTTACTGCCCAAACCACCGGTGATTGAAGACTTTGAGGATTATGATTATATGGAAGAAGAAGATTATGATCCACGTGCGGAGCTGATTGCACGTCTGATAGAATATCGCAAATACAAAGGAATAGCCCGTCATCTGCATGAGCGGGAATGGGAACGGAGCCTTATTTTCTCCAAAGAGCCTGAGGACCTGAGGCCATATATGCCTGTGGAGACCCAATCAAATCCGGTAGAGGGTTTGCATACTTCGGATCTGATTGCTGCTTTTCAGAAGGCACTGCGCAAGGCAGAGAAGCGTACAACGGTTACACGAATTCAGCGCGATGAGATCTCGGTGAAGGATCGTATACGTGATGTCGTTGGAGCACTGGAGAGTATGGGACCCGGAGGAAGGCTGTTATTTTCCAAACTGCTGGATGACCAGATTTACCGGCATGAAATTGTAGTCACATTTTTGGCTGTACTGGAACTGATGAAGATGAAACAGATTGTCTGTTATCAGGAACGGATGTTTGAGGATATCGTTATGGAGTGGAGAGGGGAAGCAAGGAATCATGGATTTTCCGAAATTGAAGTCGATTATTGAGGGGCTGCTCTTTTTGTCCGGAGAGGAAGGTCTAAGCATCAAACAAATTGCTGAGATCGTGGATCAGCGGGTAGAACTGGTGTCAGATGCCGTAGAGGAGATGATCGCTGACTTCATGAACCAGGGGCGAGGCGTTCAAATTCTCAAAATTGCGGGAGTGGTCCAGTTGGGAACGCTGCCGGAGCATGCTGCGTATTTTGAAAAGCTGGCTTATTCTCCTGCACGGACCTCGTTATCTCAGGCTGCACTTGAAACACTCGCCATTGTAGCTTATCGTCAGCCCATTACACGGGTTGAGATCGAAGAGATTCGCGGTGTGAAATCCGAACGGGCCATCCATACACTGGTCAATAAGGATTTGATTCAAGAAGTAGGACGAGCTGAGGCGATTGGGCGACCTATACTGTACGGAACAACCAAATCGTTTCTCGACTACTTTGGACTTGCTTCACTTAAAGATCTTCCGGAACCGGGCTTGTTTGAAGACTCCGAGAATCTGGAAGAAGAGACCCAGATGCTGTTCAACAAGCTGGATGGACAACAGGTGGACTTGGGAAGCACGGATCAGAATGATTTTGATCATGAAAATATGGATAACAATCATGAGGTTCATGACGAGGATCTGGACTCGTAAGAACGAATTGTTCATAGGAAACAGTAATAAACCGGTGCCTGATAAGGTGGCGGTTTTTTTGCATGCCATGAACCCTTAGCAAACGTGGGGAATTTCAACTCCTGAATGGAATTTTCAGGTCAACCGTGAATTATTTCCTATATAGAGTGTCATACTAGACGTGTAAAGAATTGAGGGCTTGGAGGTAAGGCCTGTGTGGATTTGGCTTGGAGGAATCGGCTTGTTCGCCGCACTGCTGCTTGCCGCTGTTCTCATCTCGAATGTTCATGTACATTTTACGTTCCGTAAACATAAAAGCGATGATTTCGCGCTGATCAACGTCCGCCTTTTCTACGGAATTGTACGAATTAACTATGAAATACCAAGTATCGTCTTTCGTAACATGAAAGAAGGTTTCCTGGTGAAAACCGAACAGCATGTCAATCATACGTACGGAGAAGCAGAAGGGCATGAGCGTATCAACAAACGAAAAGTCAAAAAGTGGGCAAAAGACGTTAAGATGATGATGAGGGCTACGGATGCACTCAAAATCTGGGCAAGGCAGACGCTGAACCGTCTACATATAACGCAGCTGTCCTGGTCTACCCGAATAGGTATCGGAGATGCAGCACACACCGCTATTCTTACGGGCTGGGTATGGAGCATCAAGTCAATCATCATCGGTTTTTTGTCGTATCAGATTCAATTTAAACGTCAGCCCATGCTTGAAGTAGTTCCTGTTTGGGAAGATGAGATGGAGTTTCAAACGGAACTGAACTGCAAAATGAAAATTCGTATTACGGCGGTTATGCTCGCAGGAGTGAGGCTAATGACCCGGGTTCTAGAAGTGGACGGCGGATGGCGGATGTGGCTGAAAATACTACGGGAACAACGGCGCAGACACAAGCAAAAATTGAAGGAACAACAAGGCTAATTGGGATAAGAGTAGTTCGTTACTGTATCTCGGTTTCAATTGGTTCTGAAATCGTGAAGTGTCTCCGAGAATGTTGGGTGCTGTTTCCTTACTTGTTCTGCACAGAGACTTACATAGTCTGTTCAGGTTTGGGGATGATATGGTTAGATCAAACCTAGTTCAAATTGAAACTGGAGGGAATTCAAATGTCAGATCATCCAATTCAAGGCTTAATGGAAACCGCAATGGAGAATATCAAGGCCATGGTGGATGTTAATACCATTGTTGGCGATGCGGTAGAAACACCAGACGGCACGGTTATTCTGCCGATTAGTAAAGTCGGTTTTGGATTCGCCGCTGGGGGCAGCGATTTCCATGTGAATGATGGAAAGAGCAAAGAAGGCAGCTCCGTTCCTGGTGCAAAGACTGAAAGTGCTCATTCAGCCAACGTTGCTTCACCATTCGGTGGAGGTAGTGGTGGTGGCGTATCCATCCGCCCGATTGCCTTCCTAGTTGTTGGAAAACAAGGCGTGCACATCGTGCCACTGGACAACTCCACTCATCTGTTTGAGAAACTCATTGATTCTACACCTTATGTTCTTGACAGAATACAAGGGATGTTCCAGCGTAATACTTCGCAAAATGATGACTCTGGCGTACGCGTTACACCGGATCATACCACTTACAGCTAAGCCGTTTTATCTGGATCCCTTATCACAGATTTTTGTGAGAGGGATTTTTGTTGTTTGGAAAGATGGGACATACTTTAGGTTGTCCGAACATAAGTTAGTACAAGATTCCAGTGACCCGGAGGAATGAATTGATGCGAATGTTTAAAAAAGTAATGATTGGTTTGCTTGTACCGCTGCTGCTTCTGCCTTTCATACAGGTGGCTGAAGCACAAGGAACGATCCCTGGCCCATCAACCCATGCGCAGAGTGCAGCGCTCATTGATGTGACTTCCGGAAGAATCCTATACAGCAAGGACGGGGATAAGGAACTGCGCATTGCCAGTTTGACCAAAATCATGACAGCCATTGTCGCCATTGAACAAGGGAAACTTGATGACAAAGTAAAAGTATCCTCAACTGCTTTTGCCAAGGAAGGGTCATCCCTATATCTCAAATTGGGAGAAGAAATGACACTGGAAAACATGTTATACGGTTTAATGCTGAGGTCAGGCAATGATGCCGCTTCTGCTATCGCAGAGCATGTTGGTGGATCGGAAGAAGGCTTCGTCCTGTTAATGAACCAAAAGGCAGAGGAAATCGGCCTAAAGCACTCGCATTTTATGAATCCACACGGTCTTGATGCAGATGGACACTATTCCACAGCCAATGACTTGGCCCGTTTAACAGCTTATGCACTGCACAATCCTGTTTTTAAACGAATCGTTGCTACCGAGGACAAATCAGCACCTAATCCGAATGAGAGTTGGGAGTACTCCTGGCACAACAAAAATAAAATGCTGCGATTGTATGAAGGCGCTGACGGGGTGAAAACCGGATATACCAAAAAGGCGTTTAGGTGCCTGGTTAGCTCCGCAACCCGGAATGGTCAGCAGCTGGCTGCCGTCACGTTAAATGATGGAGATGATTGGAATGATCATGCGCGCATGCTTGATTTTGGATTTGAGAATTTCCCTTTAGTGGAGATTGCTCAAAAAGAGCAGCCAGTGGCTAACACGGATGTTATTACGGGGCGTGGATTTACTTATCCACTTGCAGAGAGTGAGAAGTCGACCGTAACCAAAAAACTGGTGTTAACGACCAATTCATCAGAGACCAGAAGCGAAAAGAATGAGGAGCAGCTGGATCCGTCCTTCGGCCTCGCTGGGCGCATTGATCTGGAGCTCAAAGGGGAGTTCATTGGTTCAATCCCGGTGTATCGCAAAGGCAGCTACATCCCACCTGAGCCGAAGTCAGAAGAAGCAGCTCTTGGCGAGATTGGTGAAGTTTCAACATGGGCAACTGCATGGCGGGCAGTGCTAGGTCACTTGTTATCTCCATAATCATCAGGAAGCATAGTACGTCATTCATGTGGTAAAACACGATGTACTGCGCTTCCAGAGGAGGTTTTAACGTCTTGATTAACGTAATCTGGCTTATGATGATTGTTGTCGGGTTTGGCTTTGCAGCCGCGAAAGGAAATATTGAAGTTGTTACCCAGGCTGCTTTTGATGGGGCGGCAACGGGGGTAACCGTATGTTTTGGATTAATTAGTGTACTTGTGTTCTGGATGGGGATGATGAAAATGGCAGAAGATGCGGGATTGCTTGGCAAAATAGCCAAACTGCTGGGTCCGGTCGTAGCCTTTTTGTTTCCTGATGTGCCCCGGAATCATCCGGCCATGGGTTATATTTTGTCCAATATGAGCGCTAATCTGCTTGGTCTCGGCAATGCGGCAACGCCAATGGGAATCAAGGCCATGCAGCAGCTGCAGGAGCTGAACCCCGATAAACAAACAGCTTCCCCTGCGATGTGTACATTGCTCGCACTAAATACGGCAAGTATAACCATTATCCCGACCACCCTTATTGCCATTCGTTTGAACTACCATTCAGCCAATGCAACAGAGATTGTGGGCACCACGCTAATGGCAACGATTATCGCCACACTCGCCGCAATTATGGCAGATCGCTGGTATAGGAACAGGACCTTAAACAGACCGCCACGTGTTATAAAGAGCGGTAATTCCAGCATGAAAGGATGAATCCATCATGTTAACCTTCATCAACTGGATTTCCGTCTGGGCCATTCCGGTTATTATCGCGTTCGTTCCCTTATATGCGTTTACTAAAAAAGTTCCGGTATATGAATCCTTTGTTGATGGAGCAAAAGATGGATTTTCCACGGCGATCAGCATTATCCCGCATCTGGTGGGAATGATGGTAGCCATCAGTGTGTTCCGGGCTTCAGGCGCACTGGATTATGTTATCAGTCTGTTCGCTCCGCTTGTATCCTGGATGGGTGTTCCCGGAGAAGTACTGCCACTCGGCATATTACGTCCGTTAACCGGGACAGGCTCTCTTGCTTTTACAACGGATCTAATCAAAACATATGGCCCGGATTCCATGATCGGACGTATGGCTTCCACAATCCAAGGGAGCACAGATACAACCTTATATGTACTGACAGTATATTTTGGAGCCGTTGGCATACGAAATGGCCGATATGCACTCAAAGTCGGATTGTTTTCTGACCTGGTCGGCTTTATCGCCGCTCTGGCTATTTGTTTGATTGTTTTTGGTTAAAATTTAACGACTCTCCTTCCGATATACTAGATATGCTAGAATGGTAGCGGAGGAGGAGAGTGACACATGCATAAAAGGATAAAACAAATGCTCCGCTTAGGTATGTCAAGCATCATTGCCGTTTCTTTGCTTGCTGGACAGACAGGCATGGCGGCTGCTCAGGCGGTCAATACGATTCATTTTACAGGATACTTTGACAAACAACTGCGTGCACAAATGGCTTTTACTGCAGATTCATTCCCTGTGGTGAACGTTCGTCTGGTCAAGCAGGATGAGCCGGATATGGTGTACTATGACGTGGGAACTTCCATACTGATCTCCAAGGATGAAGTTCTGACCAACTACCATGTCGTTCAGGAGTTTGCCGAACTAAAGGATGGCGACGAAGGTACGTTAACTGTAGCGAGTCCAGGTCACTTGGAACGCCCCATTAAAGCAAAGATTATCAAGACAGATCCCGTAACAGATATGGCCTTGCTGAAGCTGGAAAAGGACATGGATGCAGAGCCGGTTGCGTTCGCCAGCGCGAGGGATAACCAGATTGTATATACGATTGGATTTCCGAAAAATCCTGCCGGTGATCTGGTGCTGCTGGACGAAGAGTTTCCTACTACCTATAATACGATTGCCAAAAGCCGGGTATACAGCAGCCAAGCTTCGGATGTGCCGGGTAAAAAGGGAATTGGCAGTATTGTGAAAGCCATGGCACAAGGCAATTCCGGGGGGCCTGTTCTCGATCAGAATAATCGGGTCATTGGTATGATGACGTTTGTATATGGCGGAAAAACCTATTATATTACATCGAAAACATTACAGTCTTTCATCAAAGAAACCACATCACCTGCCAAGAAACAGATTGCTGTGGCAGGCAAGGTAACCAGTTAACCCTTGTCGTTAACGTCCAAGTGAATATACATATTCACAAAACTAAACATGCTCATCTTCGTCGTTCCTGTCACGGTGCAGGAAATGGGAAGATGGGCTTTTTTTAATTAAATATGCACGAGATCTTGGCTGAAAAAGGGCATTATCGCCTCCTGTTTACATTTTCCTTGGATTATCCTTGTGATTTCCCGCCTTGATGGGTATCATTAGTGTGAGGTGACATGACAAACATGGAAAGATTACAAAAAATTATCGCACAGGCAGGTATTGCATCTCGCCGTAAGAGCGAGGAACTGATCCTGTCCGGCAAAGTGGAAGTTAACGGGGAGGTCGTAACCGAACTGGGTACAAAAGCGAACCCCGAAGAGGATATGATTACGGTTAATGGGAAACCGATTCGCAGTGAAAAGAAAGTGTACTTGATGTTGAACAAGCCCAAAGGTGTGATCACGAGTGCATCTGACCCCGAAGGACGGAAAATTGTATCCGACTATCTTAAAGGTGTCAAAGAACGTGTTTATCCGGTGGGACGACTGGACTACGACACAGAGGGTCTGCTCATTTTGACCAATGATGGTGAGTTCGCTCACTTGCTGACGCACCCAAAACACCATGTACCCAAAACGTACTTGGCAACGGTCAAAGGCGTTCCGCATGGTACTGCCCTGGAGAAATTAAAGACAGGCATTATGCTGGATGACGGAATGACTGCTCCGGCAGAAGTGGAGTACAAGGATGTGGACACAGCTAACAATGAAGCTGTCATTTCCATTACCATCTACGAAGGTCGTAACCGCCAGGTAAGACGTATGTTTGAGGCGATTAACCACCCGGTAACGCGCTTGAAACGGATTTCATTTGGTGGCATTTTGCTGCAAAACCTGAAACGGGGACTGACTCGTAATTTGACCAAAGAGGAAGTCAATAACCTGATTACACTTGCAAAATCAGAACCCGCCAAAAAAATGAAAAAAAGGTAATCTGAGGACACATAATTTTCATAAAACCGCCGCAGTTTTGTGACGAAATTCGCTATAATTGTTCATAGGATGTTCACAGTTGGGAGAGACCATGAACAATTACGAATCAGTCACTGCAAAGGGGAGCAGCACATGGGGAAATCAAGAAGAACGGTGCAAATCGTCATTTTGTTATTGATCCTGGTGTTGGGCGGATATGCGATCACCACATCGGTATCCGGCTCGAATGGCAAGCCGAAAGAAGGAGACAAGGCTCCTTCTTTTGAATTGCTGGGCCTGGATGGTCAAGTGCATACGTCTGAAGAATATGAAGGTAAGGCCATGGTGATCAATTTTTGGGGCACTTGGTGTGAGCCCTGTGTGAAAGAGATGCCAGCGCTTCAAGCTCAAGCAGACAAGTGGAAAGATCAGGGTGTTCAATTTATCGGCATTAATGCTGGAGAAGATCAGATGACCGTGGATAATTTTGTTCGTCAGGTGGGCGTCAATTTTCCGATTATGCTTGACCGGGACAAAACTTCGATTCGGGATTTCGGAATCTCGCCGATGCCTACAACCTTTTTCGTATCGAATACGGGCAAAATCTCTACCATTCATATCGGTCAACTTGATTTGGATACGCTTGACGCTCAAATTTCACAACTGGCGAAGCAGCCCTGACAGGAGGTCTAGTCGTGTTCCAGAATACCAAATGTGAATGTGGACATCAGAACCCGGTCGGTACCGTACTCTGTGAAGCATGCGGTAAGCCGCTGCTCGAAGCTGAGGCTAAATCGAAAGAAGTTCTGGAAATGCGCTATGATGGCAGGGCCCGTCGTTCGCAGCGCAGTAACCCGAATATCATTGATCGTGTGTGGAACTTTTTTTCATCCGTGAAGATTGCGGTCTATCTGATTGTATTTACCCTTGTAGGGTCCATGTTGGGAACCATCTACCCTCAAGAGAGTACGTTTCTCAACATTGATCCATCTGTGTATTACAAAGAAACCTATGGACAGTTGGGGCATATCTATTACCTGTTGGGTCTGTCGCATACATACGAATCCTGGTGGTTCATCCTATTGCTTGTTATGATCGGGGCTTCACTCGTCATATGCAGTTTAGACCGGGTGCTTCCGCTCTATAAGGCACTCAACAAGCAAAAAATCCGTAAACACATGCAGTTTCTAACGAGGCAGCGTCTGGTATACCAAGGTCCCATTGAAGAGGGGGCAGAAGAATGGATTACGAAAGCGGTTACGCCGCTTAAAAAGAAAGGATATCGAGTGCATACAGAGGGAGGTGCCCTGCTGGCCGAGAAGCAACGATTCGCCCGGTGGGGACCCTATGTTATCCACATCGGTTTAATTATTTTTCTTCTGGCTGTGTTGGCCCGTGGACTTCCCGGACTGAATCTGGACGAGCATGTTGCCTTTCCGGAAGGCGAGATAAAAAAAATCCCAAATACCTCTATGTACTTGAAAAATGAGCAGTTCAATGTTGAATTTTACAGTGAAGAGGAAGTTCCCGAGCAGTTTCGAAATTTGAATAAAATTGTTCCAAAACTGTTCGAAACTAAAGTCGTGTTGTATGAATGCACCGCCGATTGCTCGGATCTATCCAAGAAGCCTCAATTAAATGAGGTTGCCCGGCATGATGTAAGGGTGAATCATCCATTAAACTATCATGGGTTGAAAGCGTATCAGTTCGATTACGACCTTACACCTACCATACGCTCGGTAACTCCTGATTTAATCAATGCCAAAACGGGGGAGAAGTACGGTTCAATCCAGATTGACATGGTCGATACAGAGCGCTCCTTCGAGGTAGGTCCATATTTACTTACCGTAAAAGACAAGTTTATGGATTTTGGACTTGATGAGAACGGTCAGCCCAAATCCTTATCGCCTTCACCTAATGCACCAGCCTTTTTATTTGTAATCAAAGGACCGGAGCTGCCCGAGGAAGGCATTCAATATCTTTATTTCGCAAAACAAGTGGATAAACAGCGTTTTAGGCAGGATTCAATAAACCAGCAGCTGATAGGGGGAGAAATTCCTCTGCAGCTTGAAGTTGACAGCATGGATAAGGTTGATATCATCCAATCGGTAAGTTATCTGAATATACGTGTAGATAAGGCAATGCCATTTGTCTGGGTTGGAGCCGGAATTGTGATGTTGGGATTGGTCATGGGCTTCTACTGGCATCACCGTCGTATCTGGATCCGAATTGATGATGGTCAGCTCACGCTGGGAGGACACACCAACAAAAACTGGTTTGGCTTCAGGCGTGAAGTATCAGCCGTGTTAAAACAGATGAATCTTGAAGTGGATGAGAAGTCGTTGGATAACGGGGGGAACCAAGGATGAGTTTATTGGATTTCAGCAGCGACGCATTTATTGTATCTTTTTTTCTCTATTGTGCTGCATTTTTGTTATACGGTATTGCTGTTATGGGCAAGAAGTGGAGTAATCGAGATCCTCAGGCTCATGTAGCCAGATGGGGGAAAAGAGCATTTATCGCTTCGATCGTTGCACTCGCGGCCCATTTCGTTTTCTTTTTTACGCGCTGGGCTGGAGCAGGCCACATCCCTGTCAGTAACATGTATGAATTCATGACTTTTTTATCCATGATGATCATGGTCGCATTTATTGTGGTATATGCCATCTATCGAAAATCATTGCTTGGACTGTTTGCATTACCACTTACCATTATTATTATGGCATACGCCGCCGTATTCCCACAGGAAGTACAGCCTTTAATCCCCGCATTGCAATCGATCTGGCTTAAAATCCATGTAACGCTTGCAGCCCTGGGTGAAGCCTTCTTCGCGGTTGGGTTCGCAGCCGGCTTCATGTATTTGCTCCGTACCGTTGATTTCAGTGGGAAAGACAAATCGTCCAGACGTCAGCGGGGCTGGGTGGAGTTTACCTTCGTTACGATTGTCGTTGTAATCGGGTTTATAGGAACCGTATTTGCCTTTCGCGCGACGGGGTACGAGGCGGTTTTTGTCCAGAAAACGGTCAGCATTGACACAGAGGTACAGGAAGATAGTACAATAGAGAAAGTGATTTATCGCATGCCTCCAATTTTTGCACCTTATCAGAGTGAAGTGGAGAGTATGACACCGTTTCTTGGGATGAAGGAACCTCTACTTGAGACGCCATCCTGGATGAATGGAGTTAACGCCGGGCGCAAATTGAATACGGTAGTCTGGTCATTGATTGTAGGTTTGATTCTCTACGGAATTATACGATTAATCGTAAGAAGACCGCTTGGACAAGCACTACAACCTATGCTGGACGGCATTGATGCTGATGATTTGGATGAAATCAGTTATCGTGCGATCGCCATCGGTTTTCCGATATTTACATTAGGGGCATTAATTTTTGCCATGATTTGGGCTCAGATTGCCTGGAGCCGTTTCTGGGGATGGGATCCCAAAGAAGTGTGGGCATTGATTACATGGCTTTATTATAGTGTGTACCTGCATTTGCGTTTATCCAAAGGGTGGCAGGGCCGAAAATCTGCTTGGCTTGCCGTGCTTGGATTCCTGGTTGTCATGTTTACGCTCGTAGGTGTGAACTTGATCATTGCCGGACTGCACTCTTATGCAGGAGCCGACTAGGATAGGCAGTTTCGCTGAAGTATTGGAGAAAAATCCATGAAACCATGCATTGCCCCTGCATTAAACGTGGGCATTCAAATATTGTTCGCCAGATCGAACATAATAGAAGTGATTGGAGTTATTGCAAAGGGGCTGGAGTGGAATGGCAGAACATGAGAACCGGATACTGGTCGTGGACGATGAGGAACGGATCCGCAGACTTTTGAAAATGTATCTTGAAAAAGAAGGATATGAAATTGATGAAGCTGAAGACGGCGAGACAGCATTGCGAAAAGCAACAGCTGGAGATTATGGCCTGATTTTGCTCGATGTTATGCTGCCTGGCATGGACGGTGTAGAAGTGTGCACTCGTCTTCGTCAGGTGAAATCGACTCCGGTATTGATGCTTACAGCAAAAGGTGAAGAAATTAACCGTGTTCAAGGATTTGAAGTAGGCGCAGATGACTATGTGGTGAAGCCTTTCAGCCCACGTGAAGTGATTTATCGGGTGAAGGCAATCCTGCGTCGTTCTTCGGCAACTGCTTATCTATCCAAAGAGAGTAACTCAAGCAACAATATCGTATTCCCTCATCTGGTTATTGAGCATGATGCTCATCGGGTAACTGCAGGTGGGGAAGAGATAAGTCTTACACCAAAAGAGTATGAGTTATTACATTACCTGGCGACCTCTCCGGACAAAGTGTTCTCCAGAGAGGAATTGCTCAAGGATGTTTGGAATTACGAGTTTTTCGGTGATCTCCGCACCGTGGATACACACGTCAAGCGTCTTCGTGAAAAGCTGAACAAGGTGTCGCCTGAATCGGCGGCTATGATTACGACAGTTTGGGGTGTGGGTTATAAACTGGAAGTACCGAAATAGTTTCAATTTCTGGAGATCACTGGTCGGGAAGTTATGGATTACGATTATATGTCTCGTGGGCTGTGTGCTCATCGCGCTGGGTCTTTTTTTGCTACCGTATATTGATACGAACTTTGCAGAATCGGAGTCTAGAGACATCAAGCGCCTGTTCACGTATGTCTGTATCATCGGGTTCAGTTTGACGACATTCTTCGCCCTCTTTCTGTTTACGAAGATCACTCAGCCGATGCAGCAGCTGATTCAGGCAGCTAATGCAATTCGCAAAGGTAATTATGGGACTAGGCTCTCCCTAGTGACTAGCGACGAGATTGGTGAACTGGCTAACACATTCAATCACATGGCGGCTCAACTGGAGGACAACATTCGGAACCTGAACCATGAAAAGGAACATTTGGCAAGTGTGCTTCGTAGCATGACGGATGCCGTTGTTACTTTTGATGGTGAAGGTAAGGTTATTCTGACGAATCCTCCAGGGGAGAAGATCATGCAGGCTTGGTGTGACCTGGATTGGGCACAGGACGAAGAGGGGCAGGAAGTAAACAATGGGGATGTGTCTTCCCGGGATGTTCCTGAACCACTGATTCCTTTATTCAAACTGGTTATGGAGCATGGCGGCGATCAGAGCTCGAATGTGCATGTTCAGCAGGGAGTGTGGTCTGTTCAGATGACACCTCTATATGCAGATAGTGTTGTTCGAGGTGCGGTTGCCGTTTTGCGTGATGTGACTGAAGAGGTTCGGTTGGAGAAAATGCGTCGTGATTTCGTGGCCAATGTGTCTCATGAAATACGAACGCCGTTATCCATGATGCAAGGTTACAGTGAAGCTCTTCTGGATGGCATGGCAGCTTCTCCCGAGGAAAGTGAAGAATTGATTCAGGTCATTCATGATGAATCCCTACGGATGGGCAGACTGGTCAAGGATCTGCTGGATCTGGCCCGGATGGAAGCGGGGCATACGGATATGGCGATGAAGGAAGTCGATTTGGTGGAACTTCTGGAACGGGTGTATCGGAAATTCTCCGTACGCTCCAAAGAACAGGATATCCGGCTTCATTTTGAATGTAGTCAGTCTACCATTATGCTTCAGCAGGCTGATGAGGATCGTCTTGAGCAGGTATTTACCAATCTGCTTGATAATGCATTTCGTCATACACCTCCCGACAAAAATGTCATTATTGCGGCCACATTGGCTGGAGATCATCGAACGTCCATGGCTAAAGTGTCGATTAAGGATGAGGGTGCGGGTATTCCTACCTCCGATCTGCCATTTATTTTTGAAAGATTCTACAAAGCGGATAAGGCTCGGGTTCGTGGAGAAAGTGTAGGTACTGGACTGGGTCTGGCGATCGTGAAAAATATCGTTGATGCACATCATGGTATCATTCATGTGAACAGCACGCTGGGCGAAGGTACAGAGTTTATATTACAATTTCCGGTGAATTCCCCGAAATAGCCGGATTTCATACGAAAAATGCGGAAACACCCTCCTCAGGAGGGTGTTTTTTTGTTGAAGTGTACCGTTTAATCTTGTTCAACGTGGAACATATAAACGTTGTTGAATTAACGAAACAATTATATTGTCCAAGATAATTTTCCCTCCAACGTGACATAAGCTTGAAAAACAAGGTAGTCAAAGGAGGATTGGATAACGTATGTCGGATAGGCGTAAACGGGTAAATATCAAAGCTTTTTTGGAAGGTAGATCGTTCAGGGCGGGATCGCCCTTCATTCCTATAACAACAGGTGAGCAGGAGCAATTTGAAACGTTACTTCAATCTTTGGCAATCACATTTCCAGCTGCAGTTAGTCAGCCTACATCTGCTAACATACTTGCGCTGCAGTCAGGATTACGGAATGTACTTACTTTTGTTAACGAGTCAGGTTTTCGTGCTGGCGTAAAAGCCGAGCTTCAAGCCGTATTGGAACTAACCATTGCAGCTTCGGAGGTCGTACCTGTTGCATTAGTCAACTTGTCTGGCAACTTGCAGAATCTGCTTGATGATCTGTTGAGTGTGACTTTGTTGCTTGAGGTGCCCCCACCAGAGAAGGATAAACTTGTAGGATTAATTAGGAATACGTCTATAGCACTTAGCCGTGCAACCATAGGAATTGGTTCGTCCGGGATAACCGGACCTGCTGGTCCACCGGGGGTACCCGGAGTACCCGGAGTGCCCGGTGTGCCTGGAGTACAGGGGCCGGCAGGGCCTCCTGGAGAGGCGGGCTTAGCGGGTCCAGCAGGCCCAGTAGGTCCAGCAGGTCCCGTAGGTCCGATTGGTCCTGCTGGACCACAAGGTGCTCAGGGTCCAGCAGGACCAACTGGAGTAGGGTTTAATAATGTAACACCATATGATCCAGCAGAAGGGCCCAGTTATTCTCAAGGCCAAGTACTCAGTTATGATGGGAATTTATATATAGCTAATGTAAATAGTCCAACGGGTATCCCGGGAAGTTCGCCAGATTTTACATTATTGTTATCGGGTGGAACAACTGGTGCTACGGGAGCAACAGGTGCAGGTTTAACAGGCATTGCTCCTTTTGATCCTGCGCTTGCTCCGTCGTATGCTTCCGGGCAAATTGTAACCTATGCAGGTGGAACATATATTACGAATGTGGCATCTCCAACGGGGACACCAGGAACTTCTGGGGATTACACTATACTTGCGAGTGCAGGAGTAACTGGCACGACTGGAGCAACAGGCTTAGGCCTGGAAGGATCGGTGCCATTTGATCCCGCTGCGGCTCCGACATATCCATCGGGTCAAGTGGTTACGTTCAATGGCAGTACTTATATTACCAATGTGGCATCTCCGACAGGAACGCCAAATACATCTCCGGATTATACATTGCTGGCGGGGTCAGGACCTACTGGTTCAACTGGTCCAACGGGAGCGACAGGAGCAGGTCTAACTGGAATTTTGCCGTTTGATCCGGCCGTGGCACCAACATACCCAGCCGGTCAAATCGTTACTTTTAACGGCAGTACGTATATTACCAATACAGCATCGCCAACGGGAACACCAGGAACGTCTCCAGACTACACGTTATTGGCGGGGGCAGGGGCCACAGGAATAACCGGAGCCACGGGTGTAAGTATAACAGGAAGCACAGGAAGTCCTGGAGCTACAGGTCCAACAGGATCGACTGGAGTAGGGCTAAGCGGGATTTTACCGTTTGATCCAGCCGTTGCACCGACATATCCAGCAGGTCAGGTGGTCACGTTCAACGGAAGTACCTATATTGCTACTGTTGCATCGCCAACGGGAACACCAGGAACGTCTCCAGACTACACGTTGTTGGCGGGAGCAGGGGCCACAGGAATAACCGGAGCAACGGGTGTAAGTATAACAGGAGGCACAGGAAGTCCCGGAGCTACAGGTCCAACAGGATCGACAGGAGTAGGGCTAAGTGGGATTTTGCCGTTTGATCCTGCCGTTGCGCCTACGTACCCAGCAGGTCAAGTGGTCACTTTCAACGGAAGTACGTATATCGCCACTATTACATCCCCAACGGGAACACCAGGGACATCTCCAGACTACACGTTGTTGGCGGGTGCAGGGGCGACAGGAGTAACTGGTGCAACGGGCTTGAGTGTCACAGGCAGTACTGGGGCAACGGGTATAACTGGAGCTACAGGAGTAGGTTTGGGTGGAGTGGTACCATTTGATCCGGCTGTGGCTCCGACATACCCAGCGGGTCAGGTAGTTACATTTAACGGCGGTACGTATATTGCGAATGTCGCTGCACCAACGGGAACACCGGGAAGTTCTCCGGACTACACATTACTGGCGGGAGCAGGGGCTACCGGCGTTACTGGAGTTACTGGGGTTAGCGGTGTTACCGGAGACACGGGTATAACTGGGGCGACAGGAATTACAGGTATCACGGGTGCGACAGGGGTTGGTTTGAGCGGAGTGGTACCATTCGATCCGGCAGTGGCTCCAACGTACCCAGCGGGTCAAGTGGTAACGTTTAACGGCAGCACGTATATTACGAATGTTGCTGCACCGACAGGAAGCCCAGGAACCTCCCCGGATTACACATTACTGGTTGGTGTAGGGGCAACTGGAGTGACTGGTGTTACGGGAGTTACAGGTGAAACTGGAGCAACAGGCATCACGGGGATAACGGGAGCAACGGGTATTGGCTTGAGCGGAGTGGTACCATTCGATCCGGCAGTGGCTCCAACGTACCCAGCGGGTCAAGTGGTAACGTTTAACGGCAGCACGTATATTACGAATGTTGCTGCACCGACAGGAAGCCCAGGAACCTCCCCGGATTACACATTACTGGCGGGTGTAGGGGCAACAGGTGTCACAGGCAACACAGGTTTTACAGGTGAGACCGGGGCGACAGGAAATACAGGTATCACGGGTGCAACAGGGGTTGGTTTGAGTGGGGTGGTACCATTCGATCCAGCTGTGGCACCAACATACCCATTGGGTCAGGTAGTTACGTTCAACGGTAGTACGTATATTGCCAATGTCGCTGGACCAACTGGGACACCGGGGACATCCCCAGACTACACGTTGTTAGCAGGTTCAGGAGCAACGGGTGTCACAGGCATTACAGGTATTACAGGTGAAACCGGAGCGACAGGAATTACAGGCACCACGGGAGCGACGGGTATCGGTTTGAGTGGAGTGGTCCCTTTCGATCCAGCTGTGGCACCAACATATCCAGCCGGTCAGGTAGTTACGTTTAACGGCAGCACGTATATTGTCAATGTTGCAGCTCCAACAGGAACACCAGGAACCTCCCCAGACTACACATTACTGGCAGGCGCAGGGGCAACAGGTGTTACCGGATTAACTGGAGTAACGGGTGGTACAGGCGAAACTGGAGTTACCGGATTAACCGGAGCCACAGGCATCACAGGTATTACAGGTGAAACCGGAGCGACAGGAATTACAGGCACCACGGGAGCGACGGGTATCGGTTTGAGTGGAGTGGTCCCTTTCGATCCAGCTGTGGCACCAACATATCCAGCCGGTCAGGTAGTTACGTTCAACGGCAGCACGTATATTACGAATGTTGCAGCCCCAACAGGAACACCAGGGACCTCCCCAGACTACACATTACTGGCAGGAGTAGGGGCAACAGGTGTTACCGGATCAACTGGAGTAACCGGAATTACCGGCGCAACAGGCATCACAGGTTTAACAGGTGAAACTGGTGCGACAGGTGTAACAGGAGCTACTGGTGTAGGTGTAACCGGAAGTACTGGAGCGACAGGAACAACTGGAGTAACAGGAGAAACCGGTATAACGGGAGCCACTGGAATAGGCATAACGGGAAGTACCGGGGCAACAGGAGCTACTGGGGTAGGCATAACCGGAAGTACCGGAACGACAGGAACAGCTGGTGTAACAGGAGAAACCGGTATAACGGGAGCCACTGGAGTTGGCATAACGGGAAGTACTGGTGCAACAGGAGCTACTGGTGCCACAGGTGCAACGGGACTTACAGGTGCAACAGGCGCAACAGGAGAGACGGGTGTCGGTACCACTGGGGCAACTGGTGCCACAGGTGCAACAGGAACTTCAGTTACAGCAGCATCTTCTTATGCAGAGAATACAAGTGGTACAATTCTTGTTCTTTTGGGCGGAACGGCTGTAGCTCTGCCTAATAATCAAAACATTGGTACCGGAATTACCGTGAATGGAACCAGTGATACGTTTACTCTCGCTACGGCAGGACGTTATTATATTAGTTACAAAATCAATCTTACTGCAGCGCTCGCTGTCCAATCTCGTATACTGCTGAATGGTGCTGTAGTTCCACCAAGTGTAATCTCGCCAGTACTTTCACTTAGCCAGTTAGCAACCGACTTTATAGTAACCGTCACAGCTGGATCAACCATTCAACTGCAGTTGTTTGGTTTAGTTGCAACAGCAGTACTGTCACCTCCGGGTGCAACACTTAACATTATTCGATTAAGCTAAAGTAGAAAAAAAGAGACGAACCCTTCAGGGATCGTCTCTTTTGACTATCTATGCACGATGTGGCAACTATTCAAGAACAATTTCAACAGCTGTATTAAGCTCAGGCAGACCTGTAAGCTGGACAAGGACATCTTTTGGAACTGCTTTATCCACAGTCAGAATCATGATTGCAGCACCGCCGATAATTTTCCGTCCCACTTGCATGGAGGCAATGTTGACATCATTTTGACCAAGCAGCGTACCTACCCGTCCGATGATACCTGGCTTATCGTTATGGGAGATCAAAATTTGGTGACTTTCTGGAGCGATATCAACCGGGAATTTGTCCAGGCGTACGATCCGTTCTCCGTAACCAGCAAGCAGCGTACCGGCTACACGGCGTTCCTCTGCTTCCTGTGTCGTTACCAACGTAACTGTGATGAGGTTAGTAAACCCTTTAGTTGTGGATGTTTGGCTTACAACTACATTCAGATCGCGGGTTTTGGCCAGATGCATGGAGTTAACGATATTTGCTTCTCCGCCCAAATGTCTTGCGAGAATGCCTTTAACAATGTAACGAGTGAGTGGCGACGTATCTACTTCTGAAAGGTCACCTGCATAGTCAATTCGAATCTCTTGCACTGCATTTTGTGTAATTTGGGCTGCAAAGCTGCCCAGTGTTTCACCAAGCTTAAAGTACGGCTGGAGTTTGTTCATTACTGTTGGTGCAACAGCTGGCATGTTCACAGCGTTTTTGAACGGTTCATTCCGCAAAATATGAAGTACCTGCTCCGATACATCAATCGCTACATTTTCTTGTGCTTCCACGGTGGATGCACCCAGGTGAGGCGTAACGATGATACTTGGGTGATTCAGGAAAGGATGATCCTGTGCTGGTGGCTCGCTTTCAAACACGTCAAATGCAGCACCTGCAACAATACCTTCATCGATCGCTTCCACAAGAGCCATTTCATCAATGACTCCGCCACGAGCACAGTTGATAATGCGCATACCCTTTTTCATGATTTCAAATTGTGCACGGGAGATCATGTGACGAGTTTCAGGTGTCAATGGAGTGTGTACCGTCATGAAGTCGGCATTACGAATGATGTCATCCACGCTGGCCAGTTTAACTTGAAGTTTCTCAGCACGTTCTTGGGTAAGAAACGGGTCATATGCGAGAATATCCATACCAAAGGCTTTTGCACGTTTGGCAACCTCACTGCCGATTCGTCCCATTCCGAGTACGCCCAGAGTTTTATTTCTGAGTTCCACACCCAGGAAGGTCTTGCGATCCCATGTACCTTGAATGGTTTTGGCGTAAGCCTGTGGGATGTGACGTGCCAATGCCATCATCATGGCAAATGTATGCTCACATGTCGTGATGGTATTACCATCAGGCGCATTAATAACGATGATACCGCGTTGAGTGGCAGCCTCCAGGTCAATGTTATCCACCCCAACCCCTGCACGGCCAATGACTTTGAGATTGGTTCCAGCAGCCATAATACGATCTGTAACTCGAGTTTGGCTTCGAACGAGAAGGGCGTCATAATTACCAATAATGGCTACAAGCTCATCTTCACTAAGACCGGTATTTTTCTCAACTACAACATCATTTGCATCCACCAGTTGCTGAATACCCAGATCACTGATTGGGTCCGATACTAACACTTTGTACATGGTTTCTTCCTCCTTAGTATGTGTATCTATATCGTCAAGGACTTACCTCTACAATGAGGTGTTCCTTAAAACCGGGTTCATCCTTCCGCCCAACAACGCGGTGTCGCAGCAGAGGAGAGGGGTGTAATAATAGAGTGGACCCACGTATATTCCTAAAAATAAATCAAAAAACTCTCAATCCACATACTGCTTGCGCAATAAGGGACGAGAGTTGTCGTGGTACCACCCTAATTCACTGCCGCTTCGCAACGACAGTCTTCACGGTCAATAAAGACCGAAGAGGATAACGGCTCTAAACCGATTGCACCTACTCTAATTTCAATGCAATAACTCAGGAACGCTCAAGATTCATTGCCTGCCACCGATTTGCACCATCCATCGGCTCTCTGTAAGAACAAAGCAACATCTTTTTTCCATCATCGTGTTTAACGTGACTAATTTTTTCATAATGTATCATGGCTAACATGACCATGTCAATAGGCATAAATGTTTTAATGCAGATGACTGGGATTAGGTTCATTTATCAGCGAGTTTACTATGAAAGATGCCTAAATCATATAACTGAAAGTCGTATAAAATTCAAGATTTAAAAAATCAAATCAGACGTTACGATGAGAGTGAAATTCGGGTAACAAAGGATAGGGAACCAGGACTTGAGGCAGGTCTTGAACCAATTTGGATTTTTGGCTATCATTTAGTATACTATCCGATTGGGCAGCCAAGTAGGTTATCCATCAAATATCTAGTAAGAGGACAGACGCAGGCAATGAAAAAATCAAAGTTTTCCAAGTTCAAGATTCAGAAGGCTGAACCGCAGCAGCTTACCGAGCGCTTGCTTCTGATTAATCTATACTTTACACAAGGTTTAACTCTGATCATTGGAGTTGTGTGGATTTTATTGCAGAAGCGAAATCTGTTCGACGTGCTTGCTTGGCCCGAAAGTTTTCATTTTATTTGGTGGGGGCTTGGTCTTGCCGGCATTATGCTCGTCATGGATTTGGTCCTGTCTTATGTCATTCCTCAGGAAAGCATGGATGACGGAGGAATCAATGATATGCTGTTCAGGTCACGCCCCATCTGGCATATCGTATGTATAGCAGCTATTGTCGCTATTTGTGAAGAATTATTGTTTCGCGGAGCCATACAGCATGCCATTGGCCCTTACTGGACTAGCATACTGTTTGCAGTAATTCATATTCGATATCTTCGCCACTGGATTCCTACAGGTTGGGTTTTTGTTTCTAGCTATGGATTGGGTTGGATTTATTTGCAATCCGGCACATTGTGGGCGCCGATATTATGTCACTTTATTATTGATTTGGTGTCCGGATTAGCGATACGTTTTCGGAGGGGATCATGAACCAGCAATTAAGCAGAATGAAGACATATGGCAGTCAGCGCCACCGCCACTCGGACAAAACAGAGAAGACCGAGCGGACTACGGCTCCTCAAGTGAACTTGGTTCCTGAACCGGCTGCTGCACTGGAGGGGGCGGGGGCTTCATTGTCCACCGTATCCGTACCAAGATCACAACGCAAGTCGTATGTATCAGCACTGGAAAGCCCGGTGCTCCCCAGCCGGGCTCCGGCACGTTCCAAAACTCCGCAAAAAGCGACCGATGAAACGGTCACTGAAGCAGGCTCACTTCCTACCCGGACTGAGCTTCATCCTTCTCGCCGATTGCGGTTAAGTAAACGGTTTGTCAACTCACTCATCATTATTTTTGTTTTACTCACGATCAGCCTGGTCTGGTGGGGCATAAAAGGGGCTCCGCCACTAAACACATTTCTTCCTTGGCCTTGGTAATGATGGTCTGGTTCGCATCTGTGTTTATGGTGGTTTTCATATTGATCGTTCATATGTGGCGTGAAGCGCACCTTCACCGGGTCGTGGAGGATGATGTTGAAATAAACGCCTTACCCCTTTCGTTTGATGGAAGCGTCATTTTGTATGTATCAGACCTTCATAAGAGGAGATTGAGGCAGGAGGACATTAAGCCATTATTGGGCCAGGTGGACTGGGTTCTGATAGGTGGAGATGTGGCGGAGAAGGGGATTTCATGGTCCATCGTCAGACGTAATATGCAACTACTGACCAATATCGGTCCTGCTTATGCAGTTTATGGAAACCATGACAAACATGCGGGAACAGCTCAGTTGGCCCGGATTTTTGAGGAAACCGGGGTTCGGCTTCTGCAGGATCAGGTTGTGTCTCTTCAAAAGAGGGATTCCAGCATAAAGCTGGCCGGAGCGGATTATCGGTCTCGTGAACTTAGCAATCACCTAACGGAAAAGGACCAAAATGATTGCGTAATTGTTTTAGTTCACGATCCGCTTCAAGCGAAGAGTGTTCATGATTATGCTGATCTTATCTTAAGTGGGCATACACACGGGGGACAACTCGTGATCCCGTTTCTTGGACCGATTTTCCTTAACCAAGCTTACCGGAATGTGTCGAACGGATGGTACACCTTGAAACGAATGAACGATGATCCGGATGGGAAAATGCTGGTTAGCAGAGGTTATGGAACGAATCATTTGCCGCTCAGGTTATGCTGTCCAGCTGAGATGCACAAGATTACTTTAAAATCGATGAAAATAAAATAAAACAGCCTTGATCTATATGGATCAGGGCTGTTTATCTATATCCTCACCTGGCTTGAAGCTCTATCGAACGAGGGTCAACAAAAGAATATCCCTTGTTCTCCAGCTTCGTTAACAAATCATCTAGTGCCTCTACAGTCCAAGGAAGTTCATGCATCAATATATTGCTTCCGGGATTTAACTGATCAAGCACATTCTGAACGACTTTATCGGGTTTGTTCTGAGTACTCTTGTCCCAGTCCAGCGAACCGTTGGACCATGTCATGTATAACATGCCATTTTGTTTGACGGTTTCTTTCAAAGCGTCATTACCAGATCCAAAGGGAGGGCGGAAGAATTCAGGCTCCACACCAATGGTTTCTTTGACGATGTGTTGAACATCCGTTACCTGCTTGGCAGCTTCGGAAGCGGACATTTTTTTGAGATCCTCGTGGTCCCAAGCATGGTTACCAATAATTTGCTCACGCTCGTAAATCAGCTTTAGCAATTCCGGATGGCTTTTGACACGATATCCATTAACGAAAAATATGGCTTTGGCATCATGTTTGTCAAGTGT
Source organism: Paenibacillus sp. FSL K6-2862 (assembly GCF_038005125.1). Classification (NCBI taxonomy): domain Bacteria; kingdom Bacillati; phylum Bacillota; class Bacilli; order Caryophanales; family Paenibacillaceae; genus Paenibacillus; species Paenibacillus sp. FSL K6-2862. The sequence continues at coordinate 4,432,966 of NZ_JBBOSN010000001.1, read as the reverse complement.
ATCAATTAATCCATTAATCATTTCTGCTTCCTTAGGGCCGTCATCGAATGTCAGAAGAACGACCTTCTTCTCACCCTTTTCATCATTGGGTTTGATGTAATAATTTTCATTCATATGATACGTTTTCTCAATGTGTTGTTCTTTTTTATCCTCAGTTGTCTCTTGTTCTGTTTCTTGTTCTTGTGTTTGCTCTAGGCTGTCTTGAGACGAAGGTAGGCCATTTTCCACTGCGTTTGAAGTGTTGCTTTCTTCACTTGGTGCAGAGGAGACCGTTTCGTTTTCAGGAGTGGTGTTTTCGGTAGTAGGTGTTTCCTGCTCCCCACATGCTGACAACAGGAGACATGCGGCAAAAAGGATAGCGGCAGTCGTTTTTAACATAATTTCAACTCACTTTCCTGTATTTATGCGGAATGAGATGTCGAGCTTCCGCAAACACTAGTTGTGATCTTAACATAAGAGGAGGTTGGTGTAATGAAGGCGTCATCCTTTTTTTGGGGGATTGTAGTTGGTGTTGCTGCCAGTTCATATCTGTCCAAAGGCAAAATTCCCATGTTGTCTTCACTCTCGTCCGGCAACATGATGGGTCAAGCCAAGCACAAGATGATGGAAATGACTTTTCCAGGCATGGATGGATTCAGCCCTAAGAATAATGAGCATGGTGAATCCCACAAAAGTGCATTGAAAAAAACACCAAGAGCCATTACCCCGCAGGAAAAAGAAGAAAACATGAACATGCTCAAAGATTTTATTCGCACCAATCCGGATGTTAAACATGAAGTTGAGCAAATTTTGAGTCAAACAAACACAACAGTACCCGGTTTATAAACCAAAACTACTGGAATAGAATCAACCACAGTCTTGTTTGATGTGGATTGATTCTTTTTTTGTCGATTTTACTTCGTGCATTTGCAGGTATAAAATGATAACATAACTACATAGATTTATTTTCAGCACATATTGTTTTGTGCTTCATAATCTGTTATAAGACTTGCTTATAAAGGGGAGATCCTGTATGAAAATAGAACGATTAAGTCACGATAAGATACGGATTTTCCTGACCTTTGACGATCTGAGCGAGCGCGGAATACAAAAAGAAGATATGTGGCAGGAAATACCTAAAGTTCATGAACTGTTCACTGAAATGATGGATCAGGCATATTCCGAACTTGGGTTCGATGCTACAGGTCCGCTTGCTGTCGAAGTATTCGCACTTCCCGCTCAAGGAATGGTGGTCATTGTTACGCGTGGGAAATATGATCCGCAACAATATGGTTCCGGCCATGAGGATGATCTGCCTGAAGAAGTATACGAGATGGAAGTTACACTGGAGCAGAGCGATTCCATTGTATATGCCTTTAAGGATTTTGAAATCTTGATTGAGGCTGCACATATGTTGCGTCAACATGTAACGAATGCGGGAAGACTTTATTCCTATAAAGATAAGTGGTTCCTGCATCTGGAACCGGACGAAGTCGATAGCACCAAACATGCTGCCTTAATAGCATTGCTTGCTGAATTTGGTGAGGGTTCTTCGGTTACGCCAGCGGTAATGGAAGAGTACGGTAAAGTTATTATGCCTGAACAGGCCATTGAAGTGATCTGCACCCATTTCAAACGTCAGGATTAAATTCAATTGCAAACGCGTCTTAGTCAGAGGAGGGAATTTCGGTGCTTTTGTTTTCGGTTTTAGCGGCAGCAGTAGCTCCGGGTCTCGCCTTGTTAACATATTTTTATCTGAAAGACCGTTATGATTCCGAGCCGCTTCATATGGTACTGAGAGTATTCGTTATGGGTATTTTGATGGTGTTGCCTGTGATGATTATTCAGCGAGGTATGATGTTATGGCTCGGAGATAACCCCTACGTTGAGTCCATTCTCATTTCGGGCGGGGTTGAGGAATTTGTTAAATGGTTTGTGTTATACCACATCATTTATAATCACACGGAGTTTGATGAGCCATATGACGGTATTCTTTACGCTGTTGCTGTTTCGCTTGGTTTTGCAACGGTGGAGAATGTATTGTATGCCTTTGCGGGGAATGCCTCCGTCTCAGCCATGTTTCTCCGTGCATTACTTCCTGTGTCAGGACACGCCATGTTTGCGGTAATTATGGGGTATTACATGGGGCGGGCCAAGTTTTCGGATGGCAAGAAGAAACGTTGGTTCCTGATGCTATCGCTGTTGCTTCCATTTTTCTGGCATGCACTCTACGATGTCATCATGAACACGATGGTAAACTACTGGCTGTGGTTCATAGCACCGCTAATGGCGGGATTGTGGTATGGGGCCATGGGCAAAATTACGCGGGCTAATAACCGCTCTCCTTTTCGATTTGTGAAACGGGAGGAAGAGGTTAAATTATAGAAATACGGACACACTGGTGGACATGGAGCGCGTACTGCGCCTGATGCCCCGGTGTGTTTTTTTGTTTTCGACCTAAAGAATCTCCGGGGAATGAACAACAGAAACGGGGACAGCGTAATGAGGATAAAAATAAAAATCAGATGCAAACAGTGCGGAGAGCGGTTTACGCTGCGCGGCAAAAAAGAAAGAGGGCGAATTGAGACCGGATTCAAGCAGTGTCTGTGTGATAATCGGGATCAATTTGAAATTGTAGAAGATGGCGGTACGTCTTGGATTCAAATGAATTAAATAGCTCGTAAAGAGTCAAACATTGTGCCGGCTGGAAAACCGATGCATAAGAGGACTTTCTTCGATCCACAATATAGATAGTGGTTCAGATGAAAGGAGACTCTACCGATGTATAAACGTTTAAGTTCAGTCATGTTTCCGATATTTGCAGTATTGCTGATCGGTGCCCTTGTTTGGGGATACCAGGAGAACCAGGAGAAAAATGCGATCTTGATCAAGGCGGAGAATCAGTATCAGCGTGCATTTCATGATTTGTCTTTCCATATGGACAAGTTGCACTCTGAAATCGGTAATACACTGGCGGTAAACTCCACATCCCAGGGCATGCACCGTAAAGGTCTGATGAATGTGTGGCGGCTTACCAGCGAGGCGCAAAATGAGATTAACCAACTGCCACTAACCATGCTGCCTTTTAACGAGACGGAGGAATTTCTTTCTCGAATCTCAAACTTTGCTTATCAGGCATCCATGCGTGATTTAACCAATGAACCACTAAGTGAGAAGGAAGTGGGCAACCTGAAAAGGCTGTACCAAAATTCCTCCGAAATCACTAAAAACCTACAGGAAGTCCAGCAAAAAGTGCTTTCTGACCGCTTGCGCTGGATGGATGCCGAAACGGCTATGGCGACAGAAGAAGAAACGATGGATAACACCATTGTCGATGGATTTCGCACGGTGAACAAAAAAGTACAGGAGTATCCTGAACTGGATTGGGGCCCTTCGGTATCCAGCATTTATGCAAAACGTTCAGTCAAAAAGCTTGATGGTATTCCGGTATCAAAAGAACAAATTCAAAGTAAAGCTGCGAAATTCTCGAATGCAGACAGCAGCAAGATCCAGGTTCAGGAGAATGGTAAAGGTACGGATTGGGAGTCCTATACCGCTACAATCAATCAAGGCAAAGAAAGCAAGTTGATGATGGATTTTACCCGCAATGGGGGCATGCTGATTTCCTACAGCGATACTAGACCGATTGGCGCGAAAAAGGTCTCACGTTCAGATGCCATGGCCAAAGCGGATCAATTTCTCGTCAATAAGGGCTACAAAGATATGAAAGCAGTAAACTACGATGAGTATGGTAACTTGGCAAACTTAACGTATGTTCGCAAACAAGGGGATACCCTGCTTTATCCGGAGAAAATGTCTGTACGCGTCGGTCTGGATACAGGAGACGTTACTGGCTTCCAGGCAAGTGATTATGTCTATGAGCATCAAAAACAACGGCAAATACCAAAAGCGACTCTTACCGAAGCACAAGCTCGCAAAAAGCTTAATCCTGAATTTGAGGAGAGCTATGCACGTAAGTCATTAATTGAGAATGATTACAGCAAGGAAGTATTATGTTATGAATTCGGCGGACGCATCAACGGGACGAAATACCGAATTTATATCAACGCTAATACAGGGGTCGAAGAAGCAGTTGAAGAAATTAAACCTGTGAATGCGACTTCCTAGAATTTAAAGGGAAAACGACAGACAATAATTTTACCAAACAGACCACCTCGTGGTCTGTTTTTTGTTATCCGCTATGAGAAAGGTCATGGTATAATAGTCCTTGTACATACGATGATGAATAGTAAGGTGGCGGTGAAGAGCTTGTATCCGAAAATTAATGAAATTTTACACATCCAAATTGCCTCAGCAGATGAAAAAGAAGAGAGCAAGGAATACAAATCCCGTATAGCAGACATGGATGATCACAGTTTTTTGATTGAAGTACCGATGCAGCAAGGTAGCAGTCGTTTGAAAAGATTGTATTTCGGCGAAGAACTGTCCATCTCTTATATCACTGAGGATGGCGTCAGACATTATTTCAATACGTACGTGACCGGATTTGAAGAAGATGTGGTAAGGCTTGTGCGTATACGCAAACCGCTGCCTGATGATATCTCAAAAATACAACGACGCAGCTTCCTGCGTGTTCATGCGAATCTTGAACTAGCCATTCAAGCAGAAGATCTGACTCGTGCGGTGGGATTGACCGAGGATATAGGTGGCGGGGGGTTGTCTATATATGGAGAACCAAATTTCCCGATTGCGGAAGGGCAAAAGTTGAATTGCTGGCTGCTCGTTCCCTATCGGAATTCTACGATTGAACATGTGGCTTTCGAGGCTGAAGTGGTTCGCATTAAAACCCTCGAGTCTGGAAGACAGCTCTGCATGTTGAAATTTACCCAAATCACAGACTCGGAGCGGCAAAAAATCATTAAGTTCTGCTTTGAACGGCAGCTGGATTATCGTACGAAGTAAGGGCGGATTTTTTGAATAAAAAGGAAATATGGCGGGAAACGTAAGGGGAAAAACAGAGGGGCTTGGGTATGAATCACCGACGTATATCCCGAAGATATGAGCGTCTGTATTACGTGTTCTCCAAACGAATGGAAAGAAGACTTTTTCAGCTTATTGCCGTTTTATTCTTGTTGTTGGTGGTATATCAATTGCTGCTTCAGGTTCCATATTTCAAACAAAATGTGACCCGGATAGACCGAATGGAGGGGACACCAATTCATAAGGAGCTTTCAACGAAAAGGGAACATCAATGAATTGGCTGTTTTTGCATCCATGTGTATAGTGTGGTATAATTTTCACGATGCAGGCAATGCCTGTTTTTTTATTGAGGCTTATCGTTTGAGGAGGAATGCCCCGTTGGCAAGCCAGAACACATCAGAGAACGGGAAGATGAACGTTGCAATTGACGGACCTGCTGGTGCCGGGAAAAGTACCGTGGCCCGATTGGTTGCAGAGGCGCTCGGTTATATTTACGTCGATACTGGCGCAATGTACCGTGCGGTAACCCTACACATGATTCGGAAAGGGATTTCTCCGGATAATGTATCAGAGGTACTTCAAGAAGCCCACAAACTGGTCATTGATTTACAGCCGGACCCGGGCGGACAGAAAGTGTTCTGTAACGGGGAAGATGTAACCTCGGAAATCCGCTCCCGTGAAGTTACGGGGATCGTGTCCCGATATGCGCAAATCGAGGGGCTGCGTTCGCAATTAGTGGATACTCAGCGGCAAATGGCTTTGCGCAAGGGCGTCGTCATGGATGGACGCGATATCGGAACGACAGTATTGCCCGATGCGGAAGTGAAAATCTTCATGACTGCCAGTGTGGAAGAGCGCGCACTTCGCCGCTTCAAAGAACTGGACCCCTCTGAAGGACTGACGTTGAAGCAATTAGAGCGAGACATAGCCACTCGTGACAAATTGGATGAAGAGCGGGAAATATCCCCACTTCGCTGTGCTGAGGACGCAACTGTTCTTGATACAACCAAGATGAGTATTCATGAAGTGGTTGACAAAATCGTATCTTATTGCACAATGGTCAGAGGAGAGGTTGGTCTATGATTTACACATTTTGCAGCACAGTACTGCGGATCATTTACACCATTCTTTTCCGCCTGGAAGCAGTTGGACGGGAGAATATCCCCCAAGAGGGCGGCGTACTTTTATGTTCCAATCATATCAGTAACTTTGATCCTCCAACGGTAGGTATTAAACTTCGCCGGCAGGTACGCTTCATGGCCAAAAGTGAATTGTTTGATGTTCCGGTACTTGGGAAGATCATTAAGGCTGTGGGCGCGTTTCCCGTTAAGCGTGGAGGCGTTAGCAAGGAATCCATCAAAACTTCACTAAACATTTTGCGCAATGGTGAAGTGCTCGGCATTTTCCCTTCCGGGAGTCGGCACAACGATGGAGGCATCGGCAAAAAAGGTGCAGCGAGCTTTGCTCTTCGGAGTGGTGCTACCGTTATCCCTACTGCTATTATCGGCAACTACAAGCTATTTCGTAAGATGAAAGTGGTGTATGGAGCACCGGTGAATTTGGACGAGTTTAAGGAAGATCCTTCTGGTGATGCACTGGAAAGAGCAACTGAAAAGATTATGTCCAAAATTAATGAGATGGTGAAAACAGGTGTACCGAGCAAATAATTTGCTCTTCACCGAAAGTCTGAATGCATTATTTCCATATTTTTGAGGGAAACTAATCCGAGCCATTCAGCGTTGAAAGTGTTTTGAACTCTGCTACAGGCAGGTTTGAATATAATGGGGTTTTTGAATTGAGGAGGGTATTTGACATGTCGGAAGAAATGAAAAATCAAGAAGCAACCCAAGATGAGTTGGATCAATTCGTTTCCTTGAAAAAAGGAGATACTGTAAAAGGAACCATCGTCAAATTGGAAGATAACCAAGCCTATGTGAGCATTGGATATAAATATGACGGTGTAATTCCAATTCGCGAACTGTCCTCATTGCATGTTGACAGCGCGTCTGATGCAGTAGAAGTTGGACAAGAAGTTGAAGCTAAAGTTCTTAGCATCGACGACGAGAAAGAAAAACTCGTTCTGTCCAAACGTGCAATCGACAGCGAAAACGCTTGGGATCAATTGCAAAAGCACTTTGAAGACCAAGATGTATTCGAAGTTGTTGTAGCTGATGTGGTAAAAGGCGGTCTGGTAGCAGACGTGGGCGTACGCGGATTTATTCCGGCTTCCATGGTTGAGCGCCATTTCGTAGAAGACTTCAGCGACTACAAAGGACGCACACTGCGCGTTAAAGTGAAAGAGATCGATCGTGAGAACAACAAAGTGATCCTTTCCCAAAAAGACGTTCTGGAGCAAGAATTCGAAGCTAACAAAGCTGAGGTTATGGCTGGTCTGCAAGAAGGCCAAGTTATCGAAGGTACAGTACAACGTTTGACTCAATTCGGAGCATTCGTTGATGTAGGCGGAGTTGACGGTCTGGTTCACGTTTCTGAGCTCGCTTGGACGCATGTGGACAAACCATCCGATGTCCTTTCCGAAGGTGACAAAGTCAGCGTTAAAGTGCTGAAAGTTGACCCTGAAAAAGGCAAAATCAGCCTGAGCATGAAAGCTGTTCAACCAGGACCATGGGAAACAGCTGGCGAGAAATTCAACACTAGCGATATCGTAACAGGTGTTGTTAAACGTCTAGTTGATTTCGGTGCTTTCGTTGAAATCGCTCCTGGTGTTGAGGGACTTGTGCACATTTCACAAATTTCCCACAAACACATCGGCACTCCTCACGAAGTGTTGAAAGAAGGTCAGGAAGTTCAAGTTAAGATTCTCGACATGAACCCTGCTGAGCAACGTGTAAGCCTGAGCATCAAAGAAACAGAAGAAGCTCCTGCCCAAGCGCCAAAAGCTGAAAGACCTGCTAGAAACAACGCTCCGCGTGAAGAAATCAACAACCCGAACGTTTCCTTGAGCAATCAAGGTATGAGCATCACACTCGGCGAACGTTTCGGTGACAAACTCAGCAAATTCAAATAAGTTATTCATGCATGGTTCTAAGTTATACTGCATATTTTGCTGAACAATAAAAGCAAGATCGGCGAGCCCCAGCGGGTTCGCCGATTGTTGTTATTGTGAGCATTCTTGGCATGAAAGGTTAGCCAAGACATGTGTTTTTTGCTATGATGAGTAACGTAAGTATGGACAGGAGGAGTGGAATGTATGGCAAGACCCGTTGTGGCAATTGTCGGGCGACCGAACGTGGGTAAATCCACTATTTTTAATCGGATTATCGGCGACAGACTGGCCATTGTGGAAGACAAGCCGGGCATTACCCGTGACCGGATCTACGGAATCGGTGAATGGAACGGTAAACCATTCAGTATAATCGATACAGGTGGTATCGAAATCGACGGCGAGGATGTCATTCTTAAATCAATTCGGATGCAGGCAGAGCTCGCCATTGAAGAAGCGGATGTTATTGTATTCATGTGTGATGCAAAAGCAGGAATTACGCAATCTGACGAAGAAGTCGCAGAGATGTTGTACCGCTCAGGCAAGCCCATTGTTGTAGCCGTTAACAAAGTGGATAATATTGGGCGCAGTGAGCTCATTTACGAGTTTTACGGATTTGGATTTGGAGATCCGATCGGTGTATCCGGAAGTCATGGTACGGGTATTGGTGATTTGCTGGATGCGATTGTTGAAAAATTGCCTGAACTTGAAGAAGAAACATACGATGAAGACGTCATTCGTGTTGCTCTAATCGGACGTCCAAACGTTGGTAAATCTTCATTGGTGAATGCCATCTTGGGTGAGGAACGCGTAATCGTAAGCGATGTAGCCGGAACGACACGCGATGCCATTGATACCCCGTTCGAAAAGGATGGGCAGCGTTATGTGCTTATTGATACAGCAGGTATGCGTAAACGTGGTAAAGTGTATGAAACTACCGAGAAATACAGTGTTATGCGTGCCATGCGTGCCATTGAACGTGCTGATGTTGTTTTGGTCGTTATTAACGGCGAGGAAGGCATCATTGAACAGGACAAGCACATTGCAGGTTATGCATTTGAAGCCGGTAAAGCTTCCCTATTCGTTGTGAATAAATGGGACGTGGTGGATAAAACAGATAAAACGATGAATGAGTTTGAGAAAAAAATTCGGGATCACTTCCTGTTTATGACTTATGCTCCCGTAGTCTTTTTGTCAGCCAAAACAAAACAACGCTTACAAAAATTGCTACCTGTGGTAACTCGTGTAGCTCACCAGCATGCTATGCGTGTTCAGACGCATTTGCTTAATGATGTTGTATCTGATGCAGTGGCTATTAATCCACCGCCTACAGACAAAGGACGTAGAATGCGGATTAACTACGTGACACAGGTTGCTGTAAAACCGCCGACCATGGTTATTTTTGTAAACGATCCGGAATTGATGCACTTCTCTTATGAGCGTTACCTGGAGAATAAAATCCGCGGAGCGTTTGATTTTGAAGGTACGCCAATTCGCATATTTACTCGGAGGAAGTCCGACGAAGGTTAGGGGAGAAGTTTGTGATTTTACCAATCGCAGCGATTGTACTGAGCTATTTGCTCGGTTCAATCAGCTTTAGTGTCCTCCTTGCAAAGGCAATACGGGGGATCGACATTCGTCAGCATGGCAGCGGAAACGCAGGCGCTACCAATACATTGCGAATATTGGGTAAAGGACCGGCTATTCTTGTGCTGCTGTTGGATGTCCTTAAAGGTATTGCGGCTGTATGGATTGGAGTGTGGCTCAGTGACGGCTCCGAGTGGATTCCTGCAATTTGTGGTATAGCAGCGATTGCAGGACATAACTGGCCGCTCTACTTCCGATTCCGTGGGGGAAAAGGAATTGCAACAGCAATTGGCGTACTCGCCACTCTTGCATTTGTTCCTGCAGTTTCTGCCGGAATTTTTGCAATCCTGTCCATCGTTTTGACACGTTACGTTTCGCTGGGTTCTCTTATTTTTGTAGCATTAACACCAATCTTCATCCTAGTGTTCCCGGGATATTCCATGAATCTATTCTGGGGAAGTCTGATTATTTGTCTGTTTGCTTTTTGGAGACATCGCACCAACATTGCGAAGCTTGCCAGAGGACAGGAAAATAAATTAGGAGCCAATAAACCTGGGGGTGGAAAACGCGTTGTCTAAAAAAGTTGCCGTCCTGGTCGCAGGCAGTTGGGGGACCGCTCTCGCAAGTGTGCTGGCCGCCAATGGGCTGGAAGTGACGATGTGGACACGTGGTGAAGAGCAGGCCGCCGAAATTAACAACCAGCATCGGAACAGTCGTTTTCTACCTGGTGCAGAGTTATCACCTCGCATTCAGGCAACGACTAATATGGGAGATGCCGTTCAAGGGGCATCGGCCGTTTTGATTGTTGCACCTTCCTCAGCCATGCGTTCGGTAGTCAACCAACTCAAGTCGTATTATACGCCAGACATGTTAATAATCCATGCAACCAAGGGATTTGAAACGGAAAGCCTCAAACGGATGTCGACGGTGATCTCTGAGGAACTTGAATGCGAAGAAGGGCATATCGTTGTACTTTCGGGTCCGAGTCATGCGGAGGAAGTGGTCAAACGCTGTCCTACAACGGTGGTTGTGGCTTCACTGGATAAAGCCGCAGCAGATGCGGCTCAGGCATTATTCATGAATGCCTATTTCCGTGTGTATACGAATCGGGATATGCTTGGCGTGGAGCTCGCAGGTGCTTTTAAAAATATTATCGCACTTGGTGCAGGGATGTCAGATGGCCTGGACTTCGGAGATAATGCCAAAGCCGCTCTCTTGACTCGTGGATTGGCAGAGATCACCCGGATTGGCGTGGAGATGGGAGCAAACCCGCTTACGTTTTCGGGCCTCGCAGGAATCGGTGATTTGGTCGTTACCGCGACAAGTCAACATAGCCGGAACTGGCGGGCCGGTTCCATGCTAGGACAAGGACAAAAGCTGGAGGATGTGCTGAATTCCATGGGAATGGTCGTAGAAGGCATTCGTACGACAAAAGCAGCCTATTTTATCTCCCAGAAATACGGGGTGCAGATGCCGATTGCGGATCAACTATACCATGTTCTCTTTCAGGATCGTGAGCCGCGTGATGCGGTTGAGGCACTTATGGGCCGTGATCCCAAGACCGAAATGGAAGTTATGAAACTGGAAACATGGGAACAGTGGCACTCCTGATTCTCCATTGCTTTACTCACCAGAAATCAAGAAGCTCATTCACCTTTTCATCGGTACACTCATACTATACACATGAGTATTGCCGGAGGAGGGGAGACGAATGGGTAACAACATTTCTAAGGATGCACTAAAAGCGATCAATAAAAAAACGGGCAAAACAATTACAGAAGGTGCTGTCAAGAAATTGGCGAGCACAGTAAAACCGTCCACCATGCAAAATGAAGCTCAGTTGCGCCAATTGATTAAACAAGTATCCGCCATGGCGAAAGTTCCGGTATCTGAAGATACGGTTCAGGATATTGTAAGTGCGGTCAAAAAAAGTGGACTGAATCCAAACAGCATGGAATCATTAATGAAAATGATGATGAAAAAATAATAGATCGTTTTTGCTTCTACAACGTGGGCAAGCAAGACAAAAAGATGAGTCAGCTAAGGCTGGCTTTCTTTTTGTCTTTTTTTTGGAAAAGTCCTCTGAATTTCGTGTTATAATAATTTCAATTGTCACCGTGTCAGTGATGAATAACGGATTGAAGGGGAGACTGCTGGATTATGAGCGCAATGGACAAGATGTGGCTGTCATTGGTTGCAATTCTGATTATGGGATTGTCTGTATTCCTGATAACTTTCGCGAGAGCCAAGACCAAAGGCTTTGTGCGAGGGATTCTGTCATTAATCGCGTTTCTGATTATGCTGATCGGTTTTTTCGGCGGAATTGCTTCGCTCACTTGATCTTATTCTTGCGTGCAGCTTAACATCCGCATAACTACACCATAGAACTGACACAATGAAAACGGATGAAGGGAAGGTGAGCCGGTTGGGACCACAGGGAACAGAGGGCCTTACAGAACACTATCCGGAATTGCACGCTGCGTTGCTGGAAACGGCAAAAGCCTGGAATACAGTACCTTATGCTTGGCTTCTTGGGGGGAGCTGTGGACTGCTGCTGCAGCAGGTCGAGTTGCAGCAGGCTCCCAGAGATATTGACGTGTACGCCGATCTGGCTGCAGCACATGGGCTGCATCATGCTGCCCCAGGAATTGCCCTGGATGAACCAGTGATAGATCGAACAGGACCATACGCTTCATTGCTGAGTCATTATCAAGTCGGAGAGTGTGCACTTGAACTCGTAGGTGGGTTTGAAGTATGGTCCAGGCAGAGCTGGTACCGGATTGAGATTGAACAACTGCTGATTCATCATGCGCCTCAGGCTCAAATTGGTTCTTACACGTTAAGATTGATGCCCCTTGCTCATGAGCTGCTTTTTAATCTGCTGAGAGGTCGAGCTGACCGTTATGAGGCTATTGCTGAAGCAATCCGTAAGGATCCACAGCTTCATCAACCCTTACTGGCTTCATTGGGTAAGCATAATGTGTGGACAAGCCGCTTCTCCGCTGAGGTAGAAGAGTTGGTTGGTTTTACATGGACTTCATAGGTGGGGAGGCAAGAGGATGGAGCACACGATTACATTTTTACCGCAAAATAAAAGCATCCGCCTAAAAGCGGGAGTGAACCTGCTCAGTGCCGCACGCCGTGCAGGAGTGAAGATTCCAACCCGTTGCGATGGAAAAGCCGCTTGTCTAATGTGCAAGGTCAAAGTAGATGGTGATCAGATGCAGGCTCTGCACCCTCCTACAGATGCTGAACAAAGGAAACTGGGTTCCCTGCTGGAAGCAGGAACTCGTCTTGCTTGTCAGGCCAAGGTGAGGGGATCCGTGTCTGTTCATGTTCCAGAGGATCCGCTCAAAGCCGCAATACGTAAGCAGTTGGAACGCCAGCAGCAGGAGAATGACGACTGGTTCTGAAATTAGCCTGAATGGAGCTCAATTGGAATGGGTTTTCCCGTTGGACTCTTCAGATTGAAGGAGGATGCGGATGAACGAAAACAAAAATAGACTCTTCATTAGTTCGGGGCGGAGGTACGGGATTCAGGGAGTCCGCTGCCTTCTCTTCATTTTAATGGTTGCTACAGTAAGTGGCTGCATGTATCCCTCCCAGGGGAACGATGACCCCAAAATAGCATACAGGGAGAGTGTGAACCGGATACAGAGTGCTGTAGAGGCATTTCAGAAGGATCAGGGGATTCTGCCCATGATTAATGCGGATATGGATACACCAAAATATGAAAAATTCAGAGTGGATCTTCCGAAGCTGAAACAGCAAGGTTATCTGGACGAGATTCCGGGTACTGCTTTTGAAAGTGGTGGGAGCGCTTACTTTCTTATTCAAAATGAAGAGACTGCACCCACTGTAAAAGTAATGGACTTGCTGACGGTACAGAAGGTCAATGATGTACAGCGCATGGTTAACCAGTATAAATCAGTACATAACGGCAAACTGCCCGCCGGGGAAGAATTGTACACCGGTCTGTATGCTGTAGATATGAAACAAGCGGCTCAGGCAGGTACTCCAGAGGTTACACTGAACAGTGTATATTCTGGTCAGGAGTTACCATTTATCATGGACAGTGAAGGTAATGTGTACGTGGACTATGCCTTCGATATCATGCAAGCGGTGGAAAAATCGGATCGTTCTCCTGTGGAGGGGGATGATGTGCGCGAGTATTTGCTGGAGCACTCCTATTTCGTTCCTGTAAAATCGGTTAGTTATACGTGGCAGAATAATGCCCCAGTTGCACAAGACGAACCATAGATGAAATGCACCCAAAAAAGAGATACTCCTCATCAAGGAGTATCTCTTTTTGTTGATGCAATTAAGTTCTCAGGAGCTTCAAAGAACCGGAGTAGGTAATACGTCAGACCTCAACGCTGTAGTTCAACTCAAGTTCATCGCCGGGCAATCCACGGATGCCCCAGTGTGCACGTGGTGTCTCGAAAATGGTGATCTCCAAATCATGGACAGGCAACAGGAGTTTTTCATGTATTTGTTTATATAATTGCTGAATTAAATCTTTCTTTGTTTCCATAGATCGTCCTTCGAACATGCTGATTTCAACAATGGTGTATGCTGCTGATCGGTCTGGCGGATACTGGAAGTCTTCCACATCCATGGGGAAGTAACGTTGGAATTTTTGTTCTCTGGCAGTCCCAGCACATCCATCAGAACGGAATGAATCACGCTAGCAAGCTGTTCTTTCATTGGATTTAATTGCTCACGTACACCGAAAACTTTAATTTGTGCCATGCTCATCTCACCTTTCTCATCTCGTTTTCAATCTAACTCAGCTCGGCTCTAAAACCATGTTTCCTTCACAGTATACCTCTAACTCCAAGTGTCCGGTACCCCAAATAGAAATGAATGAAACCAGCATAAATGCGACCCGGTGTTCATAAAGTAGATTGAAATAATGACGCGCAGTCCGAGAGCAGGGCAACTTACCGGAGTTGATAACCTGAGAAAAAAACAAAAAAAACGCGTCATATTGCTGCATACGGATACATAAGATGATACTAGTCCAATTGCATGTACGAGTTAACGCCGCTTTCGCCGGTTTCATCAGAATGCAACGTTCGGCGGCGGACGACTTCCGGGCACTCACAAAGGCGGCTCTACCGTTGCAGGGATTTCAGTCTTCTGATTGAAAAAACGAAGCGGATGCTCTTTAGCATTTTTCCTTCGGAGTAATTTAAGGAGGGGATTTCATTGGAGAAAGTGGACATTTTTAAGGACATAGCTGAGCGGACCGGAGGGGATATCTATCTCGGGGTTGTCGGCGCAGTCCGGACGGGGAAATCAACATTTATTAAACGATTCATGGAAACGATCGTTCTGCCGAACATCACAAGCGAGGCTGATCGTGCCCGTGCAGTGGATGAACTTCCACAGAGTGCAGCAGGCAAAACGATTATGACCACCGAGCCAAAATTCGTACCGAATAACGCAGTCCAGATCAAAGTGGCTGAAGGGCTCGATGTTAATGTACGTTTGGTGGATTGTGTAGGGTACGCTGTGGAGGGTGCGAAGGGCTATGAGGATGAAAATGGTCCACGTATGATCTCCACGCCGTGGTTCGAAGAGCCGATCCCGTTCCAGGAAGCAGCGGAGATTGGCACGCGCAAAGTCATTCAGGAGCATTCCACATTGGGTGTGGTGGTTACCACAGACGGCACCATTGCCGAGATCGCCCGTAGTTCTTACGTGGAATCTGAAGAACGAGTCATTGCCGAACTGAAAGAGGTTGGAAAACCATTCGTACTGATCATCAACTCTACCCGTCCTCGCAGTGAAGAGGCTCTTCAATTGCGAAGCGAATTGGCAGCTAAATATGATATTCCGGTAATGACATTAAGCGCGGCCACGATGACGGAAGATGATGTAACAGGCGTGCTGCGTGAAGTCCTGTATGAGTTCCCTGTTCATGAGGTGAATGTGAATCTGCCGAGTTGGGTTATGGTCCTCAATGAAACCCACTGGCTGCGTAACAACTACGAAAATTCCGTGCGCGACACGGTTAAGGACATTCGTAGACTGCGTGACGTGGACCGGGTTGTGTCCCAGTTCATGGAGTATGAGTTCATTGACCGCGCAGGACTCAGCGGCATGAACATGGGCCAAGGTGTGGCCGAAATTGATCTATACGCACCTGATGAATTATACGATCAGATCCTCGTGGAAGTGGTCGGCATTGAAATCAGAGGCAAGGATCATCTGCTGCAGCTGATGCAGGAATTCTCTCATGCCAAGCGGGAATATGACCGCTTCGCTGAAGCCTTGGAGATGGTCAAAACGACCGGATACGGCATTGCGGCACCTTCGCTTGCTGAGATGGCACTGGATGAACCCGAGCTTATTCGCCAAGGTACCAAATTCGGTGTGCGTTTGAAAGCAACTGCACCTTCCATTCACATGATCCGGGTCGATGTCGAGTCCGAGTTCGCACCGATTATCGGTACGGAGAAGCAAAGTGAGGAACTGGTGAGGTACCTGATGCAGGACTTCGAGAACGACCCAATCAAGGTGTGGGATTCAGACATGTTTGGTCGTTCACTGCATTCCATCGTGCGCGAAGGGATTCAGGGCAAGATCGCCATGATGCCGGACAATGCAAGGTACAAATTGCAGGAGACATTGGGACGTATAATCAACGAAGGTTCAGGCGGCTTGATTGCCATCATTCTGTAAGACAAAAGACCACAAGGCCATCCTTGTGGTCTTTTTGCTGTATGATTTAATTTCATATAAATGGTACTACTGGATGTGTGCTACATGTTTCTCGAAAAACTTAGCGAGTTTTAGCTTTAAATTGTTAAAACCCATTTACATACTAGGGATTAGCCGTTATATTAATATTCAACTATTGTGATCAAGGTCACTGAGAGTGCACGAATAGGGGGAGACAGAGATGAAAAAGAAAGATACGAAATGGGTATGGTTAAGTGTTCTGCTTGTATTTACATTGGCACTGTCCGCTTGCGGGATCAAAAAAGAACCG
The DNA here is from genome assembly GCF_038005125.1 of Paenibacillus sp. FSL K6-2862. Lineage (NCBI taxonomy): Bacteria > Bacillati > Bacillota > Bacilli > Caryophanales > Paenibacillaceae > Paenibacillus > Paenibacillus sp. FSL K6-2862. The sequence goes on along the minus strand of NZ_JBBOSN010000001.1, from coordinate 4,416,455 downwards.
GCAGCAACTCCAGCTTCCGGAGCATCAGAGGACAAGCCCAAGACGGAGGCAGTGACAGGCCCGCTTAGTGGTAAACGGATTGCCCTAATCATGGAATTTAACACGGGCACATTCTCACAGCAGTATGTACAAGGCGTAAAAGAGGAAATTGAAAAATTCGGCGGTGAGCTAACTACATTTGTTGCTGATAATGATAAAGCCAAAATGGTTTCTTTGCTGGATAGCGCAATTAACCAGAAGTTCGATGCAATCTTGACGGATCACGGGGACTCGCTTCTGGAACCGGGTGTGAAAAAAGCAGTAGAGCAAAACATTCCAGTAGTAGTCTTCGACGCAGCAATTCAAGTACCAGGGGCAACTGTACTGTCTCAGGATGACCAGAAGATGGCGGAACTTACACTGGAACAAATGAAAAAGGATATTAACGGCCAGGGGAATATCGTGAAAGTATGGGTGGCCGGATTCGCTCCTATGGAACGTCGCCAGATTGCCTACGGCGAATTCATGAAAGAGAATACGGACATCAAGGAGATTGCCACATTTGGCTCCGCGCAAAACCCGGCTCTGGATACACAAGCCAAGATGGAAGCGATTCTGAAACAATATCCGAAAGGCGAAATCACAGCCGTGTGGGCTGCGTGGGATGAGTTTGCCAAAGGCGCTGCACGTGCAATCCAGCAAGCGGGTCGTGACGAAATTAAAGTTTACGGTATCGATATGAGTGATGAAGATCTGCAAATGATTCAGGATCCGAAAAATCCTTGGGTTGCTTCCGCAGCGGTAGACCCGACAGACATTGGACGTGTTCAGGTACGTTATGCTTATCAGAAACTGAACGGTGATGAGACTGAAGATCAGGTGGTCCTTAATCCGGTTTATGTTCAACGCGAAGCACTGCCTGAGACCCAAATCTCTACTTCCGAATTGTCCCAATATGTTGAGGGTTGGGGAGGTAGTACACAGGGCATCAAGGATTGGATGGCGGATTACGGAATCACTGCTAAATAAAGCAGCGTTAGAAGGCGCGCCGCAAGGTGCGCTTTTTTCGCAGGCAGATATGCAAAACAACAGATTGTAAGGATAGCATGACTCCCTGGAGGAGGGAATGGAGGTCTACATCATGACAACTGCACCGATATTGCTTCAAATGGAACATATTCATAAGCAGTTTGCTGGCGTTCCTGCGCTGAAAGACGTTGATTTTTCTGTAAAAGGTGGAGAGATTCATGCACTGCTTGGCGCCAATGGAGCAGGAAAAAGTACCTTGATGAAAATTCTGTCTGGTGCCTACCAACTGGATCAGGGAGAGATTCTTTTAAATGATCAGCATTTACGTCTAAATTCGCCGGGGGACGCTAAGGCAAACGGGATTCACTGTGTTTATCAGGAGGTCGATGCTGCACTGGTACCGCAGCTGACGGCTGCTGAGAACATTATGCTGGACCAGCTGGCATCTCCAGATGGTGGATGGTGGAAAAGCCCGAGTAAGCTCCAGCAGCGCGCTCTTGAGGCACTCAAAGAATTGGGAGCAGACATTTCAGTTCAGAAAAAGGTAGCAGATCTCACACTTGCAGAGAAACAGATGATTCTGCTGGCGCGCATCCTGATTCAGGATGCCAAGGTGATTATATTTGATGAACCGACTGCTCCGCTGAGCCAGGAAGAAACCGATGCCTTTTTCCGGATTGTTCATTTGTTAAAAGAACGGGGAGTAGCTTGCATTTTTATAACCCATCGGCTTGCAGAAGTGACTGGACATTGTGATCGAGTGACCGTCATGAGAGACGGGCAGCATGTATTTACGGGTGAGGCGCGTGGACTAACGGTCAATGATCTGGTCACACAAATGCTGGGCAAGCCATTCGAAGAGGAATTTCCGAAGACGGAAGCACCTATTGGCGAGATAATCTTTGAAGCACGTGGACTGCACCGGGGGATCAAGGTCAAGGGGGTTGATTTGTCTGTACGCCGTGGTGAGGTCCTGGCTGTTGTCGGTCTGGTCGGTGCGGGCAAAACGGAATGCTCCCGTCTTCTGATTGGAGCTGACCAGCTGGAGAAAGGGGATATTCATTTAAACGATAAACCGCTTCGCTTCTCTCAGCCTGCGGATGCTGCAGCTTCAGGCATTGTTTCCGTACCTGAGGAACGTCGCAAGCAGGGGATTCTCATTCAGGAAAATGTGGAACGAAATCTGAGCCTGCCCTTGCTCGGACGTCTTAGTACATTCGGATTCGTGAGTCGCAAGAAGGAGCGGGAGAACGCGGAATCACTGGTTCAACAGCTCGGCATTAAAACACCTTCGGTACGTCAGGAAGTGAAGTATCTGAGCGGAGGTAACCAGCAGAAAGTAGCTATTGGCAAATGGCTGAATGCGGACGCTGGTGTCTTTATATTTGATGAACCTACCAAGGGCGTGGATATTGGAGCCAAAAGTGACATCTTCCGTATCATTAACGAGCTGGCTTTGGCAGGCAAGGCGGTCATCTATTTCACATGTGAGCTGGACGAGGGGCTCGGTATAGGTGACCGCATTGCAGTGATGTGTGAAGGGAAAATCGTAAAAGAATTCAAGCGTGGCGAGACCAACCAAGAACAGCTGCTATACTACGCAAGCGGTGGACAAGAGGTGCAGGTATGAAGGACAAATCTATGGATTTTGCGTTCCGTTACGGGGCGATTATTGTTATTATCGGAGTTATTGCTTTTTTTGGCATAAAGTTGCCTTACTTTTTTACCTACAGTAATCTGACTGACATTCTGGGATCGATATCAATTGTGACTTTTGTCGCCATCGGTGTTACGTTATCTCTCATTGTGGACGGTTTCGATCTCTCGGTGGGGGCTACCGTCTCATTGACGACCGTTGTAACCGCATCATTAATGATTTGGTATCAGCAGCCGCTCGCGGTTGTCATTATTGTTCCGCTGGTGATTGGTGCTGTCATTGGTCTCCTGAATGCTTTGTTGATTGTAAAACTGCGTATTCCTGATCTGCTCGCCACGCTGGCGACCATGTACATCATTGGAGGTATTCACAAAACGTACGCGCAAGGGTATACCATTTATAATCATATGCAATTTCCTGATGGCAGCAAGGCAGCCGGAGAGATGGATCCAACGTTCTTGCTGATTGGTCAGGGGAAATGGCTCGGCATGCCTATATCGGTTATCCTCCTTCTCGTTGCAGTCATTGGTGTTCATATCTTTTTGACGTATACGAAATACGGACGCCAGATGTACGTTACTGGAGGCAATGAAGAGGCTGCGCGCTTGTCCGGAATCAAGGTGAAAAAGGTACGGACGCTTGCTTATGTGGCTGCTGGCGTGTTTGCTGCAATAGGGGGCATTATCTACGCTTCCAAAGTGGGATCAGGACAGATTGATGCTGGATCTCCGTTGTTAATGGAATCCGTAGCTGCTGTGTTTGTAGGGTTCTCGGTCTTCGGTGCGGGTAAACCAAATGTTATCGGAACCTTCATTGGTTCGGTCCTGATTGGGGTACTGGTGAACGGTTTAACCATGATGAATGTTCAGTATTTTACTCATGACATTGTAAAAGGTGGCGTCCTCGTGCTTGCCCTGGCGGTGACATTTTACGTGCTAAACCGCAACCGCACTTGAAATTGTGTGCTGTCTGTATTAGTATAAAATTTGTTCCGCGTCTGAAACGCGCTTGGTTTCAGGTTGCATTCTGCCGGAAATGACTGTTGACCGCAGGCGGAGAATTGTGTTCATCACGCTCAAGATGTACGTAGATTTTTTGCGTATGAACGTATATTTCGCTTTAAAACGGAAACACAGTATAACATTCAGGACATTGATTCAGGAGGTGAAAACAAATGAACAAATCAGACTTGATTACACACGTGTCCGAAGCGACTGAATTGTCCAAGAAGGATGTAACGAAAGCGGTTGATGCCGTATTCGAAGCAATCTCTGAGGCTCTTCAAAGCGGAGACAAAGTACAATTGGTTGGTTTTGGGAACTTCGAAGTTCGCGAGCGTTCTGCACGTAAAGGGCGTAACCCGCAAACAGGTGAAGAAATCGAAATTCCTGCGAGCAAAATTCCTGCATTCAAACCAGGTAAAGCGCTCAAAGACGGAATTAAATAAGATTTCTACATATTCCATATGTCAAAGAAAGGACCGTGACTCGTTCACGGCCTTTTCTTTTGTCTTCTAACGATGTGCCTCGCTGTTTTTTGTGTCGGCGGAATCGTCCGGTTGCTTGCTATAGGCGATCAATATCAGATCTTCTCCTGCTGATTCCGAAAGGTGCTGTTCAATGTCCTGTAGCTGATGAATGTGCTCGTCTGTCAAGGTTGCAGGGGTGTACTTCATGCAGAGGCTCCTTTCTATGGAATGTATCCTGTAGTATGACCCGGTTCCCATAGATTATTGCAGCTTTTACAAGCAAAACTCAGTTGACAAATGAATCAATCTTAATCATCATTAACGCTATTGAACAATTAGGAGAGGGGACGTTACGTAATGGACCATCCAACCGGCAGTGATTACATTGTCATTAAGGCAGAGGAAAACGGAGTTCAGGTCATCGGTTTGACGCGAGGACAGGACACGCGTTTTCATCATACCGAGAAGCTGGACAAAGGTGAAGTCATGATTGCCCAGTTTACGAATCATACTTCCGCGATCAAAATCCGCGGCAAAGCTACCATGATTACAAAGCATGGCCAAATAGAATCAGAATAAAAGACGAGTTAAGAGTCTGTTGCATCAGAGCTAAGCGTCGTTTTACGAAAAACTCCTGCCTGTTTACGAAGTGGATTTGGGTAGAGCCAATACTTTGGGTATGAACGAAAAATTGCAGGCATAGCCTGCTTTTTTTCATTGTACAATGAGGTATGAGCCTTTACCGGACAGACTACACTAACATGTAAAGGCAGGGAGGCATTTTATGAAACCGCGGATGATCGTGACGGCTTCGCTGCTGGCAACGGTTGCAGCAGTTTTCCTGTTGGTTGCTGTGCAAACCTTACATATGCGAACATTGGGCGGAGAGCGGGTACAGCCGGTATCTGCAGCTGAGCAAAAGCTGGAACTGTCTGACGAGAATTTGGTGGACGTGCTGAGCTCTATGCCTTTAACTACACCGATTGCAAAAGTGGAATGGAAGCAGTCCATTTTGAAACTGGATCTGAAGGTGACAGGTACCGGAACAAGTTACACCGAAATCTATGATAATATGGCAACGGTGGCCGAGCTTGGATTTCACGGTATTGATAACGTGGAGCAAATACTGCTTCGTGTCATGGCAGAAGATGAGTGGCTGCACAAAAGGCATCTGCTGCTTGCTGCTGATATACGAAGAAATGAGTGGCCAACAGATGCAATCGATGCACTTCGAAATTGGAAAAGCCCCGTCCTATCCAGTGAAATAAAAGAATGGTTTCACATCATGGAGACGGATCTGTGGAAGAAGCAATTCGAATTGTTGAACGAAGGGTAATAGAATAGCAGGATTCAGTGCGTGTCTGTTCAACATATGCTATAATATATAAGATTGTAGTGCAGAAATGGTTTAACAATGCAAAGGCTCGGAGGCTGAGAATGAATTCATATCGCGTACCCCAACTAGCAAAAAAATATACGGATTACGACATGATTCGACAACATACGGAAATACCACCGTTTCCGGATAGCCGGGCTCGTCTGCTGCAGGCGTTTGTGGGCCGTACAGATGAAAAGGAGCATGATGAGCTCTATGCTCTGGCTACCTCGCTCGTTCAGCTGGCCATGGATACGCATGATCGAATCGATACGATCTCCGGGGATCGGAATGAGCAGGAGATGCGCTCACGCCAGTTGAACGTTCTTGCTGGTGATTACTTGAGCAGTCGCTTTTATCAGCTGCTTGCCCATGCGGGTCGTATTGAGATGATTGGCAAGCTCAGCGGTGCCGTATCTGATGTCAACGTGCGCAAGATGACGCTGTATGATCGGATGAAAAAACTTCTCGTTTCGGCTGAAGAATACTTGCGTGAAACGGTACAGCTGAAGATGCAGCTGTTTCTTTCTTTTGCGGACATGATTGGATCAAAGGAACAGAAGCTATGGGAGAGTCTTCTTGCAGAATTCAGCTTGTGCGAGACCGTTGTGGAAGAGCTGCAGCGAATGAATGACGCGAAGAAATTCAGTCATAGCTATGCTTTCTGGCATATATACAAGCAAGGTACAGCCGATGAGCGGAACCTGCTTGGCCAGCCAGAGCTAGATATGCGGGCATGTGGTGCTGTGGCAGTCAAGTATCAAATTGATGGGCTTCTGCTGGACAGGCTTCGTGAAAGTACAAACCGCATAAAGCTTTTGCTGCAGGAAGAACAAGACCAGCGGGGATTAGCTGAGCTGCATGCCATCTTGGAAACCTATTTGGGTTATCTGGAGCCTTCACACGCAGCAGTAAGGGAAGATTGAGGGGGAGACAAATGGGGAGCGCAGAGTCGAAACCGAAAGAAGAGTTTGTCCATTCGGTGTTTCAGAGTATAGCGGGAAAATATGATGTCATGAATGACATCCTGAGTTTCCGCAGGCATAAAGCCTGGCGCAAATTCACAATGAAAAAAATGAACATGTCCAAAGGGGATACAGGTTTAGATCTGTGCTGCGGTACCTGTGACTGGACGCTGGCGATGGCAGAGGCAAGTGAAACAGGTCACATGCATGGACTGGACTTTAGCAGCAATATGCTTGAAGTGGGACAGAACAAGGTTAATGCCGTAAACAGACAAAAGCAGATTACGCTTGTTCAGGGGAATGCCATGTCACTTCCTTTTGAAGATAATTCATTTGATTATGTTACCATCGGGTTTGGCCTTCGTAATGTTCCTGATTTGAGACAGGTTTTGTCAGAGATGAAACGTGTAGTGAAACCTGGTGGCATGGTTGTGTGTCTGGAATTGTCCAAGCCGACCTGGCAACCGTTTAAAGGTATTTATTATTTTTATTTTGAACAAGTACTGCCGAGACTTGCCAAATTGTTCGCCAAACGTTATGAGCAGTATAAATGGCTGCCTGATTCATTGGCATTATTTCCGGGAAGGAAGGAACTGGCTACCATTTTCGAAGAAACCGGATTGAAGCAAGTGCAGGCCTATCCTCTGACCGGAGGCATCGCGGCATTGCATATTGGAACCAAGGAGAATCAGCATGTTTAGGAAAATTCGCATCTTTTTAGAAATGATCAAGATTGAACATACGCTTTTTGCTTTACCTTTTGCATTTATGGGTGCCATTCTCGGCTCTATGGTCGTGAACGGAACGTTCCCAACCTGGATGCAGATTATGTGGGTGCTGCTGGCCATGGTTGGTGCACGCAGTGCGGCATTTGGACTTAACCGGATGATTGACCAAGCGATCGACGGCAAAAATCCGCGGACGGCTATGCGCGCCATCCCAGCGGGCCTGCTCAAAAATGGCGAGGTTGTTATCTTTATTATTGTTTCATTTGTATTGTTATTCTGGGCTTCATCCAATCTTAATGTGTTATCAATGCAATTACTTCCAATCGCAGTGTTTATGCTGGTATTGTATTCATACACCAAACGATTCACATGGCTCTGCCATGTTGTTCTCGGAATGACTATCGGCCTTGCTCCACTTGGAGGCTGGGTTGCTGTTACGGGGTCCATGGATTGGACAGCCATTGTGCTGTACGTTACGATTGTGTTCTGGACCGCGGGCTTTGATATTATTTATGCATGTCAGGACCTGGAGTTCGACCAGGAAGAGGGGCTTCATTCCATTCCTTCCCGTTTCGGACTTATTAAATCGTTGAATATTGCTAAGTTCTTTCACATTATTACAGCCATCGGATTTTTGGCGCTTTTGTTGATGACGGATCTGAGCTGGTGGTATGGAGCAGGCATGCTGATTACATATGGTATTCTTTTCTATGAGCACTATATTGTATCGCCTAACGATATGAGTCGTGTACAGACGGCTTTCTTTACCATGAATAGTGTTTTGAGTCTGGTCGTATTTACCTTTACTTTGATAGACCTGGCGGTGAAATAAATATGCAGCAGCTGGACAATAAACGACTTGTTGTCGGAATTACCGGAGCCAGCGGAAGTATTTATGGCATAAGACTTATTGAAACGCTGCTCGGCCTGGATTTCACTGTTCATCTGGTGATATCTAATGCCGGCTGGCGGGTTTTAAAAGAAGAAATGGATTGGGATGTCACGAATCGTGAAGGTGTGCTGGAAGAGAAATTCGGCGGCCTCGGCGGTTCGCTGGTCTATCATCCCGTTAGTGATATAGGGGCTTCGATTGCAAGCGGATCTTATCTGGCAGATGGCATGATCATCATGCCATGCTCCATGGGCACACTTTCCTCCATCGCACAGGGGGCGTCAGATAATCTGATGTCTCGCGCTGCGGATGTCATGATGAAGGAGGCAAGGCCACTAATTCTGGTGCCACGGGAGACACCGCTGCATGCAATCCATCTGGAAAATATGCTCAAGCTCTCTCGCTTGGGTGTTCGAATGATTCCGGCCATGCCGGCTTTTTATCACAAACCTCAGACGATGGAAGAGTTGATTTTGTTTTTGGTAGGTAAAGTGCTGGATAGTTTGCGCATTCAGCATCAACTGTTCGCAAGATGGGGAGAACCGGATCAACGGGGCTAAAAGTTTTTTTTCTATAACTGTTTTAACTTATATGCAGAATATGACTTGCTCGCCCCGGTACCGGGGTATTGGTGAGCGCTGATGGTAGAGCTTCGGTGAAACCACAGCCTTGACCCATGCTCCGGCAACTTCTGAATTTGTTTCAGAACAAGTCGAAGAGTTTAATTCCCGGATGTTAGCCATGACATTCGAAGAAGTAAGGTACGACTTAGTAGAACACAAGCAGGAACGGCAAGCCCTGGTTTTTCGTGATGCCTGCAGGCCCGACTTGCTGGAGGGGAAGGTAAGCATGGATTTTTGGACTGATAATACGCTGACACGGGTGAACGAATGAAACTATTGGATATTTTCGGGTTGTTAAAAAAAGACATGGATTACATTGAAAAAGAATTGTATCGCAGTGTGCAGGGAGATCAGAAACTACTAAGTGAAACTTCACTACATCTGCTTAAAGCCGGCGGGAAGCGTTTGCGTCCGGTATTTGTACTGCTCGGCGGTAAATATGGTACATATGACATTGAACGCCTGAAGTTGATTGCGGTACCGCTGGAATTGATTCATTCCGCTTCGCTGGTACATGACGATGTTATTGACAATGCAGAGACGCGGAGAGGCAAACCTACGGTGAAGTCCAAATGGGATAACCGTATTGCGATGTACACCGGGGATTATATCTATGGAAAAGCACTTCAGATGACAGCTGGCCTGTCCGATCCGGACATCCATCGTATTCTGGCGAAGGCCATGGTGCAGATGTCTATCGGTGAGATGGAGCAGATTCGTGACTTTTTCAATACAGGACAGAGTGTTCGCAATTACTTGCTGCGGATCCGTCGCAAAACGGCGCTGCTGATTGCGGTCAGCTGCCAGCTTGGGGCTCTGGCTACACGCGCACCAAAACATGTTTCTTCACTCCTGTATACTTACGGATATAATGTGGGCATGGCCTTCCAGATTCAGGATGACGTACTTGATCTGGTGGGAACGGAGAAACAACTGGGTAAGCCTCCAGGTAGTGATATGAAACAGGGGAATATTACCCTGCCTGTCCTGTACGCTCTGCAGGAACGTGATCTTCGTGAGCCGCTGCTTAACGAGATTTCACGTGTTCAGCGTGAAGATGGACGGGCGAGTGCCTCGGATGCGATTGGAATGATTCGCCAAAGTCAAGGAATCGCTAAAGCTGAAGCACTGGCTGACCGATATATGAAGAAAGCGCTCGATGCTCTGGATCAGCTGCCCAATATCAAAACAAGCAAAAATTTGCGCGATATCGCACATTTTGTTGTCAAGCGGACTCATTAAAGTGCATGGATACGATCATACTGCTTATTGCTCGGGTTTACTCCAAAGATATGGATGTGAGATTCCTCATTGGGAGGAATTGGACATGTATGTTACAATCAAAGTGATTGCGTCTACATAATGAACTAACTTTGAACCGTGAGTGAGGAGTGAGCGTATGGATCGTACATTTTTGATGGTGAAGCCGGATGGTGTGCAGCGTGGTTTGATTGGGCGTATCGTTAGCCGTCTGGAAGACAAGGGGTTTAAAATGGTGGCTGGGAAACTGGTTCAGATGACGGAGGATCAGGCCAAGCGCCATTATGCGGAACATGAGGGTAAGCCGTTTTTTGATGATCTGGTGCTGTTTATCACATCCGGGCCAGTATTTGCCATGGTCTGGGAAGGTGATGACATTGTGGCACTTGCGCGGATCGTTATCGGCAAAACCAATGTAAAGGAAGCGGCTCCCGGTACGATCCGTGGAGACTTTGCAAGCCACACACCGCATAACCTGATTCATGGAGCTGATTCACCGGAGTCTGCCTCTCGTGAAGCAGCAAACTTCTTTACTACAGATGAATTGGTGACGTACGACAAGAGCATCGCAGCCTGGTTGTAATTTATTAGCCAGAAGGGTGATACGATGCTGGAGCAGGAACAACTAGACCCGGATTATGCCGGTTTTATTCGGAAAATCAAAGAGAGCACAGGCATTGATCTTGCTCAATACAAGGAAGGCCAGATGAAAAGACGGCTGACCACACTTCGAAACAAAAACGGGTTTCATACATTTTCTAATTTTTTTGATGCCATGCAGAAGGATAAGTCACTGTTTTACGAATTTCTTGATCGGATGACGATTAACGTTTCGGAATTTTGGCGAAATCCTAACCGCTGGGAAGTGCTCCGTGACGAGATCCTTCCTGAATTGATTGGTCCAAAGCGCCGAGTAAAGGTGTGGAGTGCAGCTTGTTCAACTGGCGAAGAGCCCTATACACTTGCAATGATTTTGGATACGATGGGGATTCTTAAGGACAGTTCCATTACGGCGAGTGATCTGGACGAAGGTGCACTGGCCAAAGCCAAGGAAGGCCGCTATATGGAGCGTTCGCTCAAGGATGTCCCCAAAGAGACAGCCAGTCGTTATTTTAAGCAGGATGGGTTGGTTTATCGAATCGATGACAAGCTCAAAAGCTCAATCAAGTTTATGAAGCAGAATCTGCTGCTGGACCGATTTGATGATGGGTATGATCTAATTGTGTGCCGGAATGTAATGATCTATTTTACCGAGGAAGCTAAAAATCTGTTGTATCATAAATTTGCAGCAAGTTTACGGCCAGGCGGCATTTTATTCGTAGGCAGCACAGAACAGATCTTCTCACCTGGACAATACGGTCTGGAGACAGCGGAAACGTTCTTCTATCGCAAAAAATAAACAAGGTCAATGGATTGGATGACCGTCTGGATTACACACGAACATGTGTCCAGACGGTTATTTGTATTTCGGGGTAAGGAAGAGCGTAATTTCAACTCCGAATTGTGTCAGCACAAGCTGACCAAAATTTCGTTTTTGGGCAGGAAACGACGGGCTTTCTTGTCAAAGCGGGTCAGCTATACTATAATGAGCAAAGAAATTATGGGATTTTAGCAATGTGCAGTTTAACAGTTTAAAGGGGGAACGTATTATGAGTTTACGTTATTTAACCGCAGGGGAAACGCACGGACCCCAATTGACCGCAATTATCGAAGGATTGCCAAGCAATCTGAATATTGATTTTGAGGAACTGAACTTCCAGCTCCACCGTAGACAGAAAGGATATGGCCGTGGACGCCGGATGCAGATTGAGAAAGATCAGGCCAATTTTGTGGGTGGCATTCGTCACGGATATACAACTGGAGCACCGGTAGCTCTGGTCGTTCAGAATAATGACTGGAAACACTGGCAGAACATTATGAATATTGAGCCTATTGAAGGCAGTGATGAAGAGAAACGCCGCGTTCATCGTCCTCGTCCTGGACATGCGGACCTGAATGGCGGACTCAAATATAACCTGAAAGATCTGCGCAACGTTCTGGAGCGCTCCAGTGCACGTGAAACAACGGTACGTGTAGCTTGTGGAGCGATCGCCCGTCAATTCCTGGCTGAGTTTGGCATTAAGGTAGCGGGGCGTGTACTGCGTATCGGAGAGATTGAGGCACCTTACCAAGACCTGCCTATCGATGAGCTGATTGAAGTAACCGAAGCTTCCTCGGTTCGAGTGACGGATGCAGAGACGGAGAAGAAGATGGAAGCCTATATTGATCAAATCAAGCAGGAAGGCGACTCCATCGGAGGAATCGTGGAATGCATTGTTGAAGGTGTGCCTGTAGGTCTCGGAAGCCATGTGCAGTATGATCGCAAACTGGATGCACGGATTGCTCAAGGTGTCATGTCCATTAATGCCTTTAAAGGTGTGGAGATCGGTATCGGATTCGAAGCAGGAACGATTCGCGGCTCCCAGGTACATGATGAAATTCTTCACACGGAGGAACGTGGTTACCACCGGGCAACCAATCGTTTGGGTGGATTTGAAGGCGGAATGACCAACGGAATGCCGGTCGTGGTTCGTGGGGTTATGAAACCTATCCCGACACTCTACAAACCACTTCAAAGTGTTGATATTGATACCAAAGAAGCCTTCACTGCCCAAGTCGAACGTTCAGATGCTTGTGCCGTTCCGGCAGCAAGCGTAGTCATGGAACATGTGGTGGCATGGGAGATTGCCAAGGCATTCCTTGAGAAATTCGGTGGGGATTCCATGGAGGAAATTCGCGCCAACTACAACAACTATAACGCTCAATTGGAGAGCTACTAATATGCGTCAGCTGACAGTTCAGTTGGAGGAACGCTCATATCCCATTCTGATTGGCAGTGGTCTGCTCGCTGAGGCGCCTCGATTTTTTGAGCAATATGGATTGACCAAAAAAAGTCCGCTGCTCATTATTACAGATGAGAATGTGGCTCCCAAGTATTTGGCTGGTCTTGAACAGACCCTCCGGGCGGCTGACTATACAGTCGTTTCGGCAGTGGTTCCTTCGGGAGAGACATCCAAATCCCTATCGGTTTATCAAGACATGATGACAGCTGCCATTGAGGGTAAACTGGATCGCAGTTCCGCCATTATTGCCTTGGGCGGAGGCGTTGTGGGAGATCTCGCTGGATTCGTGGCGGCTACATATATGCGTGGAATCAAGTTTGTACAAGTACCTACAACAATCCTCGCACATGACAGCAGTGTTGGTGGTAAAGTAGCCGTTAACCATCCGCTGGCCAAAAATATGATTGGTGCATTCCATCAGCCTGAGCTTGTGCTCTATGATGTGGATACACTTCAATCCTTGCCGCCGCGCGATGTTTCAGCCGGACTATCGGAAATGCTGAAGCACGGCCTGATTCGCGACGAAGCGTTTGCACATTGGTGTGAAGAGCATGCCGAAGCGTTGCTCGCGCTTGATGCGGAAACACTCGGATACGGTCTGGAACGCGGATGCGGCATCAAGGCTGAAATTGTGTCTCGTGATGAGCGGGAAAACGGCGAGCGTGCACTTTTGAATTTGGGCCATACCATTGGTCATGCAATTGAAGCGATAGCTGGATACGGGGAGTTTTTGCATGGAGAAGCCATCTCTATCGGGATGGCCGGATCGGCTTTGCTGGGCGAGAAGCTTGGTGCACCTGCAGGTCTATATGACGATACGGTGCGAATGCTTCGTTCCCTGCGATTACCGGTCACCATGCCAAAACATCTGAATACGGATGCGTTGATGGATGCCATGATGCATGACAAGAAATTCCGTGAAGGACATATGGTTTTTATTATTCCGGATCGGATTGGGGCAGCGCGAATTGTGAAAGACGTGCCCGTATCGGCAGTTCGGGATGTCATTGAATTGCTTAAGAAGGGAGCAGAATAACGATGGTAACACGTGGAATTCGCGGGGCTACAACAGTCACGCAAAATAACGAAGAACTGATTTTGAAGGAAACAGCGGTATTGCTGCAAGAGATTGTAGACCGCAATGATATCAAACCGGAAGATATCTGCAGCGTCTGGATTACGATGACGGGTGATTTGGATGCAGCCTTTCCAGCGAAGGCCATTCGCCAACTGGATGGCTGGGAGTTGGTACCTTTGATGTGTGCACTGGAAGTACCTGTTAAGGGTGCCCTGCCGCAATGCATTCGTTTCATGGTGCATGTGAACACAACCAAAGACCAACATGAAATCAATCATGTGTACCTGAATGGTGCACAATCTCTGCGGCCCGATTTGGCTGCACCTTCGAATTCGTAAGAAATAGAGTGGTTGTCAAACCATTCTGAATGCTGTATAGTGAGAACCAGTTGAGTAGAGTATGAGTTGAGCTGAGAGCAGCTGAGATAGTGGAGTATATAGCAGAGTCCAGCGGGTGGTAGCCGGAGTAACAAGGTCGGCCAACTGATTCGCGGTACGTCGTGCTACAGGATTGATAGGAACAGGAACCTCATATTGTGAAACGTGTCCAGTGACACCGTTTTGTTTTGGTATATGCTCATTTTTGTTTGCTGAGATCCCATTTCGTTTCTGTGATGGTATCGTGCAAGCGGAAGAGTTAGTGAACCCATATTCAAGACGTGCAGGTTGGTGGGTGTAGGACGTTCATTCATGAGACTGGTCTGATGATCCAGCATGGAAGTATAGGGACTTGTTATTTATGAAGCGCCAAACTGTTAATTACAGCTTATAAACCCAGAACCTCTACCTGATGGTAGAGGTTTTTTTGTTATATACAACCGACTTTCTTCTACCTAATCTGAAAGGACGTGATCTGATGATAACGCCAAACGTTAATCAAGTACTGAAAATGTCGAATGAATACAATCTGATTCCGGTAGTCAAACGGATTTTGGCTGATATGGAAACGCCTATCCGGATTTTCCGCCGTTATGCTGAGAATGACCGGGCATTCCTGCTGGAAAGTGTGGAGGGCGGTATTCAGTGGGCAAGGTATTCTTTCATTGGTACGGATCCGTTTCTGATGATTTCGGCCAAAAAGGGTCGGATGGAAGTGGAAGAAGCTGGCCAGAAGCGCGAACTGCCAGGCAAACCCATTGAAGAACTAAAAGCGCTGCTGCGCAAGTACCGTAGTCCCAAGGATGACGAACTGCCGCCATTTACAGGCGGAGCGATTGGTTTTTTTGGATATGATCTGCTGCAATATTATGAGAAGCTTCCAGCTCATGCGCTGGATGATCTGAATATGGATGATATCCGTTTCATGTTCTGTGACCAGATTATTGTGTTTGACCACGTGAAACAGCAAATGCTGCTTGTCGGCAACGTTCATGTCAAAGAAGGAGCAACGGATGAGGACATCCGGAAAGCTTATGCAGTGACATCAGAGAAGCTTGAGCAGGCCGCTGAGCGCTTGCAGCAGCAAGGACCAGGGGAAAACCTGAATCCGCGATCCATTCCGGGAGACGTTGATCTGGGGGATATTCGTTCCAACCTAACGAAGGAACAGTTTATCGGCAATGTGGAGCAAGCCAAGGAATATATCCGTGCAGGTGATATTTTTCAGGTCGTGCTGTCGCAGCGCTTCCACATTGATACTGAGGTTTCCCCGCTTCATGTATATCGTGTACTTCGGACACTGAATCCATCACCCTATATGTATTATTTGAAAATGGATGATGAAATCATTGTAGGGACCTCACCAGAGGCTCTGGTAAAGGTGGATGGAAATCGTGTGGAGACACGGCCAATTGCCGGCACACGTCCAAGAGGTGCAACGGAAGCAGAGGATCGTGCTCTTGCAGCCGATCTGCTGCAGGATGAGAAGGAACGGGCGGAACATCTCATGCTGGTTGATCTGGGCCGCAACGATCTCGGCCGTGTATCGAAATTTGGCAGTGTGAAGTGTGACATGTTCATGGAGATTGAGCGTTATTCTCACGTCATGCACATGGTATCGAATGTGACGGGCGAGCTCAGAGAAGACAAGGACTTCTTCGATGCATTCCTCTCTTGTCTCCCAGCTGGAACGGTATCGGGTGCACCGAAGCTGCGTGCAATGGAGATTATTGCAGAGCTGGAAAAAGAAGCACGCGGTGCTTACGCAGGCGCTATCGGCTATCTCGGGTTCTCCGGTAACATGGATGCCTGCATTACGATTCGAACCATCATTTTCAAAAAAGGGAAAGCGTACGTGCAGGCCGGAGCAGGCATTGTATGGGACTCGGTACCTGAAAGTGAATACGAGGAAACAGTCAACAAGGCGAAAGCATTACTTAAAGCAATCCGTACAGCGGAGGCCATGTTCCCTCCCAAAGGAAAAGATAACCACCTGACACTTGCTAATGCAGATTATTTTGTAACGCCAGCCACGGCTGTACAGAACTGAGAGAGGAGAGACCGGATATGAATATGAACCCTGTGATGAATGAAGACTCCAAGAGATCCGCATCTGCATTAAACCTGAACGAAGGAATGAAGGACGGACTTTCCAAAATTTTGGAGGGTAACCATCTCGAGCAGACGGAAGCACGTAACTTGATGTACTCCATCATGAGAGGTGAAGCGACTCCGGCCCAGATCGGCGGATTGCTAATGGCTCTCCGAATGAAAGGGGAAACGGTGGACGAAATCACCGGTTTCGCCGAGGCCATGCGTGGACAGGGCGGCCGAATTCTTACCGATAGCAGCGGGCTGCTCGATACTTGCGGGACTGGCGGATCGGGGATTCACAAGTTCAATATCTCAACAGCCTCAGCCATCATTGCGGCAGCAGTCTCTGTTCGAGTGGCGAAACATGGTAATCGATCTGCTTCTGGTAAAGCGGGCAGTGCGGATGTTCTTGAAGCGCTGGGGGTTAACATTCACCTGGATGGAGAACAGGCCAGACAATGCCTGGATGAGATCGGAATTTGCTTCTGTTTTGCTCAGGTATACCATCCTTCCATGAAACATGCGGCTGCACCTCGCAAAGAGCTCGGTGTACGTACGATCTTCAATATGCTTGGTCCTCTCACTAATCCCGCAGGAGCGGATCGGCAGCTCCTTGGTCTGTATGACCGCAGTCGTACGTCGATGATTGCAGAAGTTCTCAATCGTCTCGATTTAAAGAGAGCGCTCGTCGTTGCAAGTCATGATGGACTGGATGAGATCAGCATATCCGCACCGACTCAGGTATCTGAACTGCGTAATGGTGAAGTTCACACGTATGACATTGACCCGCGTGATATGGGGTTGTCGCTCCATCCGCTGGAGACTGTTCTTGGAGGAGATGCTCTCCAGAATGCCGAAATCATAAAACGAATCTTTCACGGAGAACGGAGCGCGTATCGTGATGTCGTTCTGCTAAATGCTGGAGCATGCATCTACCTTTCGGGTCTTGCGGAGACCATTGCGGAAGGTGTGACCATGGCCGCGAATGCTGTGGATTCCGGAAAAGCAGCGATGAAATTGGAACAGCTAATACACACAACGGAGGCGTACAGTCATGTATCTTGATCGAATTGTTGCAACGAAACAGCAAGAGGTTGAAGTATTGGCCCAGACCTTTCAGATGGAAGAGGCATTAAAACAGATTGAAACATTGCCGGTTACCCGCGGGTTTGAACGGGCGTTATCGAAGAATCGTAATCGGAGCCTGGGACTTATTGCTGAAGTGAAAAAAGCATCACCATCCAAAGGGCTTATACGTCCTGACTTTCATCCGGTAGAGATTGCATTAGCCTATGAACGGGCAGGAGCAGATTGTATTTCCGTATTGACCGACGTCTCCTACTTTCAAGGCAGTGGAGAATATTTGCAGGCCATTCATCAAGCAGTGAATATTCCTCTTTTGCGTAAGGATTTTATTATCGATGAGCGCCAGGTCGCTGAAGCGAGATTGCTTGGTGCAGATGCCATTTTGCTGATTGCAAGCATCCTGTCACCAGAGCAGATCCGCCAGTATCTATCATTCGCCAAAAGTATAGGACTGGATGTCTTAATTGAAGTCCATGACCGAACGGAACTGGAGCAGGTACTGGAGATTCCGCAGGCAACTCTTGTTGGGATCAATAACCGTAATCTGAAGACGTTCGAAACCAGCTTAAGTACAACGCTTGATCTGATGAAGTTGATTCCGGATGGCGTAACGTTAATCAGTGAGAGCGGAATTGACGGTCCAGAGCGTTTAGGAACACTAATAGAGGCCGGAGTACAGGGAATCCTTGTCGGTGAACATCTGATGCGTAAGGATGATGTGGAAGCAGCCGTTTACGAACTGATGGGGCCAAGAGGATGAATAAACTCATGAATGACGGTATAGGCGGCAGAGATAACAGGGCGCCTGGAGAATCGGCAGCGGCAGTAAAAATTTGTGGACTTCAGGACGTTGAAGTGCTAAAATCGATGATAAACTTGCCGATTGATTACATTGGTGTTGTCTTTGCCGAGTCCCGTCGCCAAATTGATGCGCGTAAGGCTGCCGAGTTAAGAGCGGTCCTCATGGACTGGAATGCTTCTTATCGTCCGAAACTGACGGGAGTATTTGTGAATCCTTCAATCACAGAACTGGAGGGTGTCATGGAAGCAGCTCACCTGGATGTTATACAGCTGCATGGACAGGAGTCTCCGGAATTTTGCGGACTGGTGAAGCAGCGTTTCGGCACCGAGGTGTTCAAGGCTCTTTCCTTTCCCAAAGATGAAACAGCTGCAGAAGTGAACGATACTGCCAAGAAGGCACTTGATCCTTATCAAAACGTTGTGGATGCCATATTACTGGATACCTATGATCCGTTATACGGAGGAGGTTCCGGCAAGACGTTTGCGTGGGATCGTATTCCCGCTTATGCCGAATGGGCCATTCAACATGGAATTGCTCTGTTCGTAGCAGGGGGGCTGCATCCGGATAATGTAGAACAACTGATACAGACCTATGCACCAGACGGCGTCGATGTATCCAGCGGCGTAGAGTCTGACGGCGTGAAAGATATTGCAAAAATCACAGCATTTGTAGAAAGGGTGAAGCAGGCATGACACATCAATTGCCGGATCAACACGGGCGATTCGGTCCCTTCGGAGGCCGCTTTGTTCCTGAGACACTAATGAACGCTCTAATCGAATTGGAAGAGGCGTATGATCATTACTCTCAAGACGAGGAATTCAATAAGGAATTAAACTATCTGCTAAGTGAGTATTCCGGACGGGAGACGCCGCTGTATCATGCGGAACAGTTGTCTCGCCATCTGGGAGGACCGAAGATCTATCTGAAGCGGGAAGATTTGAATCATACCGGTGCACATAAAATTAACAATGCGATCGGACAAGGCTTGCTTGCCAAACGTATGGGTAAAAAGAAAGTCATTGCCGAAACGGGTGCCGGACAACATGGCGTCGCAACGGCAACCGTTGCTGCACTGCTTGGTCTTGAATGTAAAGTGTTCATGGGCGAAGAAGATACAGAGCGTCAACAACTGAACGTATTCCGGATGAAGCTGCTGGGGGCGGAAGTGATTCCGGTGACGTCTGGCACACGGACACTGAAGGATGCAGGGAATGAGGCTCTTCGTTACTGGGTCAGCAACGTGGAGGATACATTCTATGTGCTTGGATCCGTCGTTGGTCCTCATCCATATCCCATGATGGTGCGTAACTTTCAACGAGTCATTGGGGATGAGACGCGCAGACAGATCCAGGAGATCGAAGGGCGTCTTCCTGATGTGATTGTTGCGGCTGTCGGTGGCGGAAGCAATGCAATTGGTATGTTTTACCCGTTTATCGGGGATCAGGATGTAAAGCTTGTTGGTGTCGAAGCTGCCGGCAAAGGTGTGGACACTGAATTCCACGCAGCGACGATGAGTAAAGGCACACATGGCGTATTTCAGGGTTCCATGAGTTATTTGCTTCAGGATGAGTATGGACAGGTTCAACCTGCACATTCCATCTCGGCGGGTCTGGATTATCCAGGCGTTGGTCCGGAGCATTCCTATCTGAAGGACATTGAACGTGCTAAGTATGTACCGATCACAGATCAGGAGGCGCTGGATGCTCTGCAGCTGCTCAGTCGTACAGAAGGTATCATTCCTGCACTGGAATCTGCACATGCTGTGGCTCAGGTCGTTAAGCTTGCACCTGAACTTACAGCAGACGATATCGTTGTCATCTGTCTGTCCGGTCGGGGAGACAAAGATGTTGAATCCATTATGAAATATACGGGAGGGAACTTGTCATGAATCGGATGGACCAGACCTTCCTGCGTTTAAAGGAACAAAATCGTACAGCACTTATTCCGTTTCTGACCGTTGGTGACCCCGATGTGGAGACGACAATTGATATTATCAAGGAGCTTGAACAGGCAGGAGCTGACATCCTGGAGCTTGGGGTTCCCTATTCCGATCCGCTTGCGGATGGCCCTGTCATCCAGCGTGCTTCCGAGCGTGCGCTGAAAAGCCAGATCTCCATTCGTACCTGCATGGAAACAGCGGCCAAAGCACGCGAGGCTGGGGTACAGCTACCGTTTGTTCTCTTTACGTATTACAACCCTGTACTGCAAACGGGACTTGATTTGTTCTTTGGTGAACTTGTGAAACACGATATTAGCGGCATGATTATTCCGGATCTTCCCATTGAGGAAGCAGAAGAGATGCGCCGCAGGGCGGACGAGGCAGGCGTGCATCTGGTTCCGCTGGTAGCTCCTACGTCCAACGCGCGGATTGAGCGTATCGTTACTGGAGCGAGAGGCTTTATCTACTGCGTATCTTCACTAGGTGTAACGGGGGAAAGAGCCTCCTTCTTTGACGGAGTAGAGAGTTTTATTGAGACTGTGAAAAGTCTGACAGATATTCCGGTAGCGGTAGGGTTCGGCATTTCCAGCCATGAGCAAGTAGAGCGTTTTTCCCGCATCTGTGACGGGGTGGTTGTCGGGAGTGCCATTGTTCGTCAGGTGGAAGAAGCGATTCCTCTTCTTGGAAATCCGGATACCCGTGAGGCAGGGCTGTTGCAAATTCGCAACTTTGTGGCACAATTAAAAGGATAGGGAGATAACGGCGTGTTATTGCCCTGCATGTTTCGGCATGTAACTTATAACTTAACTACAGGAGGCGGTCGGGTTGAAACCGAAATCCCAGATTGTCAATCTGCCTGTGTACCAACCGGGCAAACCGATTGAAGAAGTGAAACGTGAACTGGGGCTTGAGCAAGTGATCAAGCTGGCCTCCAACGAAAATCCATATGGCAGCTCTCCTGCCGTACTGGAAGCCATTACGAAAGAGCTGGCCTATGTTAGTCTGTATCCTGACGGCAGCGCCGTTGAGCTGACAGGAGTGCTGGCAAAGCATTTGGGCGTGGAACGAAACAACATTATTTTTGGCTGCGGATCAGACGAGATTATTGCATTAATTACCCGTGCCTTCTTCCTTCCCGGCGATGAGACAATCATGGCGGATCAGACGTTCTCCGTGTACAAAAGCAATGCAGACATTGAGGGGGCAGTGACAATTGAAGTTCCGCTTCAAGATGGAACGCATGACCTGTCCTCCATGCTGGCGGAAATTAGTGATAAAACCAAAGTCATCTGGGTATGTAATCCGAATAATCCTACAGGGACAATTATCTCTGAACAGGAACTTGTAGCATTTATGGATCGGGTACCTGCTCATGTCATGGTTGTGGTGGATGAGGCCTATTATGAGTTTGTAACGGATGCGGCTTATCCACAAACCATTTCCATGCTGGATCGTTATCCGAACCTGGTCATTTTACGGACATTCTCCAAAATCTATGGCCTTGCTTCACTACGAATTGGATATGGCATTGCACGTCCGGAGGTCATCGACCTGATTAACCGTGTACGTGAACCATTCAACACGTCGCGTTTTGGCCAGGTGGCAGCAACGGCTGCACTTTTGGACCAACCATTTGTTCAGGAATGTGCGAAGCAGAATGCATCTGAACGTGATTATCTGCAAAACGAGTTTACCCGTCTTGGATTGCCGTTCTTCGCGTCGCAAGGAAACTTCATCTTGGTCGATTTGGATATGCCATCTAAAGATGTGTTCCAATCCTTGCTCAAACAAGGGATCATTGTCCGCCCTGGATTCCAAGTCTATCCAACATACATCCGTGTGTCTGTAGGCAAACCAGAACAGAACCGTGCTTTTGTGACGGCATTGGAGAACACGCTGGCTGAGAAGGCGACAACAAGCCACTAAAACCGGCGATGAAAGAGTGAGGTCTCATGAAATTAAAAATTGCAATGATTGGTGTGGGGCTCATTGGAGGATCTCTCGCGCTTTGCTTCAAAGGCAAGCCGGGAGTAACTGTAATGGGCTATGCACATCTACCTGAATTGAAAGAAAAGTACATAGCGAGTGGTGTAGTGGACGATGCTACACTCTCTCTGGAAGAAGCGGTGCAGGATGCCGACTTTATTTTTTTGTGCGTTCCGGTAGGTCTGCTTGAATCATATTTTCAACAATTGGCGAAGCTGCCCTTGAAAAAGGGATGCATCATCACGGATGTTGGCAGCACCAAAGCTTCAATTGCGGCTTGTGCTGAGCATGTACGCATGACCGATGCCTACTTCATTGGCGGTCATCCGATGGCCGGATCTGAGCGTGCTGGTGTTGATGCGGCGTCGGCCGTACTTTTCGAGAACGCGTATTATGTTCTGACTCCGTCTGCACATGTTCCTGAAGAGGCATATGCCAGATTATCCGAGCTACTAGCGTATACGCGGGCACAGATCGTCAGAGTTGAGCCATTATTACATGATGATATTGTGGGAGCTATCAGTCATTTACCACATGTCATCGCGGTAGCGCTCGTGAATCAGGTACGTGAATATAATGAATCAAATCCCCTGTATAAAATGTTGGCGGCAGGCGGGTTCCGTGATATCACACGTATTGCATCCAGTGATGCGATTGTATGGCGTGATATCCTGCTGAGCAATCGTGAAGTACTCCTTGGTCTATTGAAGGACTGGAACAGCCAGATGTCTGCTTTTACGGATATGCTGGAAAACGAGAATGGTCCAGGAATCGAAGAAGCATTCCGTCAGGCACGTGAATTCCGCAGCGTATTGCCAGAACGGCGTAAAGGCATGATCTCGCCGCTGTTTGACTTGTATACAGACGTTCAGGATGCACCAGGGATGATTGGTAAGATCGCAACAGAGCTTGGGACACATGATATCAACTTGAGCAACCTGGAGATTATCGAGAACCGGGTCGATGTGCCAGGCATCATGCGTTTGTCATTCCGTCAGGAAGAGGATATGGAACGTGCGAAGTCTTTATTGGATTCCCTGGGATATCAGGTCTGGGTATGAGAATAGAAAAAAGAGGGCGAGAGCCCTCCTTTTTTTGTGTATTGATAAACAGTTGTTATGATACGTCCTTAAAGAAGGGCAAAAAAAAGACCGCTTACATAAGCGGCCATTGCTCACGTGGAGCAATACAGTTATTGGATAGGAGTGGAGAGAAACCATACTGTACTTTTATTATATGTATACGTTTTCATTTTGTCAACACTTTATAAAAAATTGTTAAATCAAATTATAACTTACGTAAATTCAGGAAATAAAACCCTCCAAAAAAGGATCTGAAATAAAAAGGTTAAAATTTTGCAACCTTTTTGGATCTCTTTGCGTCTAATGAGTGTGCAATGTGCAATTTTGCCAGTTGGGTTCTTATGTAGTCATACTCGTGAAATAAGAGGCATAAGAATGACAGGTCGGGCTTTTGTAAATCGTAAAGAATTTGCCAGGAGGCTGCTGACCGTTGTACAATAAATACTGTTAATGTAGAAACGTTGGGGAAATTGCCATTACATAGGGGAATTTGGCGTAGAGGCCTGATATGGCTTTACGCTGTTTTATGCGGTGAGAACCGCAACTTTTTTGTGCCTGTTCGGTAATACATGGATAGAGTCGAACGGGGAGAAGCACATGGATGGGCGAGGAGGGGTCGCACTCAAATGACGGATTCCCAGTTGATTCGAGAGATCAAGGAAGGTAACCTGGAGTTATATTCCGAGCTGATGCGTCGTTATCAGCGTAAAATACTGGCTTTCGTATATCATATGTTGAAAAGTTCCAATATGGAGCTGCTTGCGGAAGATCTCTGTTCTGAGACTTTCTATAAGGCGTTCCGCAGTTTACACTCATTCCGCGAGGTGGATGCCTCATTCTCGACGTGGTTATATACCATTGCGAGAAATACGGTGCTGAGTGAGCTGCGCAAACAGCGCAGTGGCAGTGTTCCTCTAGAAGAGAGCGGGATTGTACCCATTGCTCCTTCCGAGAACGCCCCAGAGCATGCTGTACTGCGCAGTGAGCGGGTCATGCTGGTTAGAGATGCCATTAACAACTTACCGGAGAAGCAGCGTTCTGCCATCATACTCCGTGAATATGATCAACTAGACTACCAGGAGATTGCGAATATTCTTGGGCAGAGCGTCAGTTCTGTAAAATCGTTATTGTTCAGAGCAAGATCTAGCGTAAAAACTCAATTGGAACCTTATTTCTTCGAACCGGTGTACGAGCCATATGAAGGGATGAAGAACAGATGAATTGCAATGAAGCCCAGGACTTGTTTGCACTGATCTGGGACTTGCCGGCAAATCATCCGCAGCGGCTTGCTTTTCATGCACATCTGGATGGTTGTGAGGAGTGCTCGCAGCAGTTTGAAGTTTGGGAAGAAGCCCAAGTATTGCTGCACAGCATACCGGAACCAGTGACAGAGCAGCAGGCAGAGAGAGTCAATCGCAACGTAATGGACCGCATTTATGCGGAGTCCCCGTGGCTTTTGCCTGAAGAGGCAAAAGTGAATCGATTCTCTGCTGCGATCCGCAAGCATATGACGTTGTGGATTGCTGCGTTTCTGGCCATTTTTTTATGCAGTTTCTTATACATGGCGATGTTTAAGTCTGGGGTATCAGAAGCTGAACAGCAAAGTGTCGTTTCTACGGGGATTCTCGAAACAGCTGTTGCTGGAAGCGATCTGACTGCTTCAGGTATGTATCAGTACGACATGCCAGGGGCCGACAGAGGAAGCATTATTGAACCCTTTGTCGTAAGTATGGGACCTGCGTATCCGGGATACTGGATGGCCTTGTCACTACTCGCCATTGGCATGGCTTTGTTTTCGCTGGGGCGGATGCATCGAACGACGAACAAACGTAAACAAGGTGCGCGTGCGTAGTTAACCAGGCGTTCGCCGTTTAGAGAAATGAGGGATGAGATGCGAATTGGGCTTATTCGTCACGGTCTTACCGATTGGAACGCTGCAGGGCGTATCCAAGGGCAGACAGACATACCATTGAATGCCGAAGGGCGTCAGCAGGCAGAACGTCTGGGACACCGTCTGTTGACAGAGGATTATCAATGGGACTATATCATTACCAGTGGTTTATCGCGAGCCCAGGAGACAGGAGAGATTATCTCTGGATTGCTAGACGTGCCTATGCTTGAGCCAGATGCGCGTTTGAAAGAAAGAGGTTTCGGTCAGATCGAGGGTTTGACCTCGGATGAACGAATCACCCGCTGGGGAATGGACTGGGAGACGCTGGATCTGGGACAGGAGCAGATTATTGATATACAGACTCGCGCTTTAGCGTTTCTAGAAGATTTATGGGCTGCATATCAGGACAAAAATGTTTTGATTGTAACTCATGGCGCTTTTCTCGCAAACCTGTTGTCTGCCTTGTTCAAAGACCGCTATACGGAACGAATTGGAAACCTGTCACTTACGATCCTGGAAAAAGAACAGGATGACTGGAGTCCCTTGTTATATAATTGCACACGACATCTATCATTGGATGCGGCTAAACAATCTGAGTAATTGGACTCAGGTTGTTTTTTTTGTTTTGAAACAGCGAAACTGTCGTTTGGTATCATTCTGTGCCTCTCATTTTTCTTCTGAGCAGACAAGTTCGGGCATAGGATGAATAAAAAGATAAAAGATTTGGTAAATGAGGTTTAGATCATGGGAATTCCGTCAAACATGTTTACAAAACCAAACTACTCCGGCCCCGAATCAGTAGCCCAATAGTAGTTAACGGCGAGGCGATGGACCCATGAATCTAGCGGATATGCTAACTTTTGCCGATATCGGCCAGCTTAATCGAATAGCAGACTATTACCAGTGTGAGTGTAAACCCAATTCCAAACATGAACTCATCCAGAGTATTCTCACAACGTTGGGCAGTAGACGATTTTTTGAGCAACAGGTCAGCGAACTTAATGTGGCCCATCTGCGTTTCCTGAACAACCTGCTATTTGATCCTCGGCAATACTTTGGCATGGAGGAGCTTGTCGCCATTGCCCGTCAATCGATGGACAAAAAAGAAAGCGAGTCCGGTGCCAGTCCGCGAGATCTTATAGTTCGGTTCACCAAGAGTGGATGGTTATTCAATGGAACAACACAGCATACGAAGTACCTTTACCAGGTACCCCAGGATCTGAAAATGAGGTTCCGGGATGTGTTATCCGCTCACCTGAAGGCAGGTATTAAAACGACAAATGAACCACCGATGTATCGAGATGAATACCATCTGCTGGTAGACGATCTGAAGTTGTTCCTGCAATTTGTGCAGCAGCATGAAATTACTTTGAACGCAGAAGGCATGATGTACCGTCGTTCTCAGCAGCAGGTGATGGACCATCTTCATGTCAGTGAATCATTGGTTGGAAAAGCGGGATGGAGGTTTGGCTACGGTCGTTCCTTCAAGGATTACCCTGACCGGTTTGCATTGCTATATGACTATGCTTTCCACCACCGGCTTGTTCGGGAAGAACAGGGGCTGCTGAAATTGACTGCAGCCGGCGAGGAAAAACTGGGTGCAGAGAATACAGCCGAGATGATACAGCTATTTCGGTTTTGGTTAAGACTTTATAAAGGTGCTATTCCAAACTTGTCCTCCATTGTGTATTGGACAGGAGAATGTGCGCCTGGTTGGTCCACTGCAGAGTCCTTGTTCCGACAAATTGGCCCGTTAATCCAGCCGTTTTATTACGACACACCGGAGACGATCTATGAAACGAGAGTTGTCAAAATGATGCTGCATCTGGGAATGCTTCGCATCGGAGAGCAGGAGGGTGAGAGTACCGTGCAAATGACAGCATGGGGCTTACGGCTTGCTGCAACCTGCCGATCGCTGTCTGGTGACACGACTCCTCTTGTGTTTGACATTTAGGGGACAAGTTGCTAAAATCACTCCCAAATTAAGGAGTGATACTGATATGATAATCCCATTCAAGGGTCAACAACCGCAGCTTCATTCTTCGGTGTATGTAGCTGAAGGTGCCAAACTTATAGGTGACCTGAAGTTAGGTGCAGATTCAACGGTCTGGTTCAATGCCGTATTACGGGCCGATCTGGCGCCAATTTGGATCGGACAACGTTGTAACATTCAGGACAATGCTGTTGGACATGTGAATACGAATCAACCTTTGATTCTGGGAGATGACGTTTCAGTGGGACATGCCGCGATTATTCATGGTTGTCACATCGGAACAGGCTCGCTGATCGGTATGGGAGCCATCCTTCTCAATGGAGCCGATATTGGTGAGTACACACTGATTGGGGCCGGTTCTGTTGTAACTGAAAATACTAAAATTCCGCCCTATACCCTAGCTCTGGGAACACCAGCCAAAGTGATCCGTGAATTGACGGATGCCGACCTTGAGCGGATGTCGAGGACTTCACTTGGTTATGTTGCCAAAGGTAAGGAATATAGGAGCTCTTAAATCCGTTTTGGAGGTGCATCCTATTGGATAAAATGAAAGTTACGTATGAAGTCATGTTGGGGCTGGCTGCTGAGATGGTGTGGGACGAAGCGCTTCGTAAACAGCGTAGCGAGAAGCTGTATATGGAAATCGACAAGGCGTTGGCTACCGGAGACGAAGTAGCTTTCCGGAGTCTGACGGATGAACTGAAAACCATAAACTGATTAACTGATGATCCAACCATATAAGAAGGAAATGCGTGATTACGCATTTCCTTTTGTGTTTTTTGGGAGAGATTTACGAATAACTCTATAGATTTACATCGTTTGCTCATATATAATATGGGAATAAAATGGATAGAGAGGGGAAATAGGGAATTGAAATTCAGTGAGATGACTCAAGACAGCTGGGCTGAACTGCAACTCTATCTGGATACATGCCTTATTCCATTCACCGGTCTTACGGGAAATCATTCGCCGGCTGAAGCCACGGAAGCACTAGAGAGGCTTAGAGATTTTCTGGATCTGATTGAAGTCCCATTTAAAGGGAGGGTCATGACATATCCAGCGTTCCATTTCGCTTTTCCAGAAATGTCAATGGCATTAAACACCATATGTGAGCAGCTGAAGCGCTCAGGATTCAGATATGTGGTGATAATGACATCAGATGGTTTATTGGACAAAGACAAAATTTCTTCTGCAGATCTGGTTTTTAATCGTTCTCAAATGGTTGAGGAAATAGATGAAGCAAAAATAGCAGGGTATGTCGGGGAAAAAATACGCGAGATGTGGAAGAATTAACATCTGACTGGAAATGTGACAATTTATCAACACTTTTTTAATAACGCTTACAATTGAACCTTAAAAATGTGTGACAAATTCTTGACGGTGTTCTAGGGCTACTATATGATTATGTATGTTCTAGTAAGTCGTGGAATTTCTGATAATGAAAACGTATGAGAGAGTTGGCTGAAAAAGGGGGGTGGAGACAGTATGAGCAGTGAGCATGACCAGCACGAAGCCTCGAACAAACCACCAAGCCGGATGGAGATGTCACGCAGGCAGTTTTTAACGTACACGCTTGGTGGAGCTACAGCCTATATGGCCGCCGGTGCGATTCTTCCCATGGTCCGTTTTGCGGTGGACCCAATTTTGCAGCACAAGGGAGAAGGCACTTCTGTCAAAGTAGCTGAGATCAGCAAAATCACGAACGAACCTCAAGAATTCACATTTGAACTGCAGCAGCAAGATGGTTGGTACCTGAGTAATGCTTCGCTTGTGGCATGGATTCGTAAGGATGAGCAGGGTAAAATTTATGCGCTTTCACCGATCTGTAAACATTTGGGTTGTACAGTCGGCTGGAACAGTGACAAAAATTATCCTGATGAGTATCATTGCCCCTGCCATGGCGCGCACTATGACAAGGAAGGAAAAAATCTTGCCGTAGCCCCGAAACCGCTGGATGAATATGTGGTCAAGGAGGAACAGGGCTGGGTATACCTGGGCGAGATTGTTCCGAACACCCGAGTGAAATAGGAGGCGTGAACGCAGATGTTTAAAAATGTCTATGACTGGATTGACGAGCGTCTCGATATCACGCCAATCTGGAGGGACGTTGCGGATCATGAAGTTCCAGAGCACGTAAACCCGGCTCACCACTTTTCCGCATTCGTCTACTGCTTTGGTGGCTTGACGTTCTTTATCACCGTAATTCAGATTCTCTCAGGAATGTTTCTTACGATGTATTACGTACCTGATATTATCAATGCTTATGCCAGTGTCGAGTATCTGCAGACCAAGGTAGCTTTTGGCCAAATTGTGCGCGGCATGCACCACTGGGGAGCCAGTCTGGTAATCGTAATGATGTTTTTACATACGATGCGTGTATTCTTTACAGGCTCTTATAAAGCGCCCCGTGAGATGAACTGGGTTGTCGGCATGTTGATCTTTTTCGTCATGCTGGGTCTTGGATTGACCGGGTACCTGCTGCCATGGGATAACAAAGCCTATTTTGCAACCAAAGTTACCCTGGAAATTGCCAATACCGTCCCATGGCTCGGACCTATTATTAAAGAATTCCTTCAAGGTGGAACCATTGTAGGTGCACAGACGCTAACACGATTCTTTGCCCTGCACGTCTTCTTCCTTCCCGCTGTGCTTCTGGTGCTTCTGGTCGGACACTTCATCATGATCCGCAGACAGGGCATTTCGGGACCACTATAACTTGAGAAGGGAGGAATCGCAATGGCTCACGGACACAAGCCTGATGATCAGGAGAAGATTATCTTTGTCGGTGATTCACGCGTCCGAAAAGGGGCAGGTTTTATTACTCCACCGGACTATACAGCGTATCCAGGCAAATCAGAAGCATTTATACCTAACTTTCTGCTGAAGGAATGGATGGTTGGTGTTGTGGTGCTGGTGGGTATCCTGGTACTGACCATCTCTGAACCTGCGCCGCTTGGTTATCCGGCTAATCCAAGTGCATCCGTTATTCCGATGCCGGACTGGTATTTCCTTTTTCTGTACCAATATCTGAAATATCCATACGCGTCAGGCGATTATGTCCTGCTCGGTGTTCTGGGTGTCAGCGGGGTTGCATTTGGAGCGTTGCTGCTTGCCCCGTTCTTGGATACAGGCAAGGAACGACGATTTTACAGACGTCCAATTGCATCATCACTCATGGTTCTGTCAATCCTCTCTGTATTTTATCTCACGAATGTGGCTTGGACTCACTACAAGCACGAGCTTGAAGCAACAGGCCAGAAGCCTGAACACATTCAGCGTGAGGAAGAGGCACACGAGAAGCATGAACAAGGTCTGCCGACTTCCAATGCACCAGGCCAAAAGGAAGAAGTGGCCATCGTTGAGAAGGATGATCCTGCAATGGAAACGTTCAAAAAGGCAGGATGTGTGGCATGTCATGCTGCAGATATGAAGGGAGCTAGTGGACCTTCGCTTCGTGGTATTGGTGACAAACATAGCCAGGAAGAGATCTTGACCATTATTAAAGAGGGATATAACGGCATGCCGGCCATGTATGATCAAGCCATCGCCCAAGGTCTGACAGACGACGATATCAATCACCTGGCGGAATGGCTTGCGAAACAGAAGGCAGAACAGTAAAATCAAATTAAGCCAAAAACCTGACTGTTGTTGCGGTCAGGTTTTTTTGAATGTTTAACCAAATCAACGCTTCATAAAGACAATAGGAAGTATAAGAAGGAAGGGGCAGCGAACGTGTCTTTATCTTTTTTCTGGAGCCGGGAATTTCTGACCAATCGGTATTTTCTGTGGCTTCTGTTTTGGTGTAATGCAGTAGGTACCGTGTACGGGTACATATGGTACGGAGATCAGCTGAAATTAACACTGGCGGAACAGCCCCTATGGCAGGTTGTATTTGTTCCGGACAGTCCTACAGCGAGTTTGTTTTTTACCCTTGGTCTTCTATGGGTTCTATATAAGCCTAAGTCTGTGGTGCTCAACCGAATCGGACATGTTATTCAAGCTCTCGCTGTGGTTACATCGGTGAAATATGGGGTCTGGGCTGTTTCGATTATTTTCGCGGGGTGGATGCAGGGTGGTTCGCCGCATTGGCAGGACTGGATGCTGATCGCCTCACACAGTGCCATGGCCATTGAAGCGTTGATTTATGTCAGGTTCTTTGGTTTCGGATGGTTGGCGCTGCTGATTGCCAGTCTATGGACGTTATTGAACGATACGATGGACTATACATATGATATTTTTCCTTGGCTGCCTAGTGCTCTCTATCAGCATCTGGATGGTGTGCGCAATTTCACTTTCGGGCTTACCCTGGTTAGCATTCTGTGTGCGTGGCTGGCATTAAAACAGGCGAAACGAGCCTGATTTTGCAAGCTTGTTCTAAGTGGTCGCGCCCTGCCATACATTGGTATGGGGGGGATGTCCATGAAGAGAATGTTCTGGAACAAAACCGGATTATGGGTAGTATCGTTCATGGCGCTGTTATTTTGGACGAACTTGTCATACAGTGTATCTGCACAAAGTGTAGGGAACGAAGGGGAAGCGGATCAACAAGCCCTTGTCAACAGTTCCATTCAGCAGCTTAATCAGGAAGCGACATCGCTCTACAGGAATGCCTTGGATCATAATATCGAAGAAGTCAGAAACGGTATTATGCGGATTAGCGAACGGCTGGAGCATATCTCGTTTGAAGGTCAGACGACGGTCGAAGGCATTCATGCCTTATCCGAAACGATTGTTGAAGTAAAACAAGCAGCCGTACGCGTCAAAAGTGATGACACCGGTCTTCAGCAGGCTTCTGCCAAGCTGCGGCTCGCTGCTGACAGTCTTGCGAATCCATCCAAACCCTTATGGCTCCAATATTATAAAATTGTAAAAGATGACCTTCAGGCCATATCCACTGCTGTGAGTCAGCATGAGAAAGCAGCAGCACTCACGAGCCGTTATGCTTTGCTTGAAGAACACTATGAAACCATTCGACCGGCAGCGATGATTCGTCGTGAACCCTATGAGATCGCTCAGCTGGACGCCTGGTTATCCCATACCAAAGGGCTGACTGGAGCTAAACAGCCAGATATCACTCAGCTGCAAAGCATGATTACCCAAGGCGAAGAACTGGTCAATCAATTGTTTGGTCGCGAGAAGGATGAGAGTGCCTTTGTTCCATTTGTTCAGGGACCGAACCGGAGAGCGGCAGGATTATTCATCACATCCGTGATTGTGGCGGCACTAACGTATGCAGGATATCGTAAGTATCGTGCACAGCAGCAAGGCATATTTCCATTCCGGCGCTGATCATCAGCTTCAAACCAAAGAACCTCTATACCGCAAGGAAGCCAACTGGATTGTCCTTGGAATAGAGGTTTTTTTGCATATATTTCTGTTGGTTTTCAGGATTCCTTGAAGCCTTCTCCATGGACGTCATGAACATCGCTGATAATAACGAAGGCTCGGGGATCAACAGATCTGACAATGATTTGCAGTCGCCTGAATTCCTGACGTGAAATAACGCAGTAAGCAACATGCTTGGCTTGTTTGGAGTAGGCACCGATGGCAGGAATCAGAGTTACACCGCGGTCCATTTCCCGGGTAATCAGATCGGCAATTTCGGGAGCATGGTCACTAATGATCATGAATGCCCGAGCGGAATAAGCCCCTTCCTGAATGAAGTCAATGACCTTTGAGGCGATAAAGACGGCAACCAGCGTATAGAGTATTTTTTCTTTTGGAATGTAGATTAGTGAAATGCCGATAATAATAAAATCGATACCGAGCAAAATTCGGCCCATGCTCCATCCATATTTTCGATTGAGAATCCGTGCAATGATATCTGAACCACCGGTCGTACCGCCTGAGCGGAATACGATACCCAGACCAGCCCCGAGAGTGACACCTGCATAAAGGGCTGCCAGCAGGAGATCATTCTCCGTGTGCAGTGGCTCAATCCATCCAGAGTGAATCATTTTCTCAAACAACCACAGAAACGCTGTAAGGGCACCAATGCCCACCCCTGTATAGACCATCTGCCTGCCGCCCAATATCTTGAGCCCGATCAGAAATAACGGGACGTTGATAACAAGGGTCGTCAGAGACGGAGAGAGGCCAAACGCATAATTGAGCAGTACGGTAACCCCGGTGACGCCGCCCTCCATTAGTTGGTTAGGGATAATGAAGTACAACAGTCCAAAAGCATACAATGCAGTACCTAGCAGAATAGGGAGAATCAGTTTAATTTGAATCCAAGTTTTGGCAGTGCTCATTAGATCCCACTCCATATGTAAATTAATGATGAAGCAATACTTGCCATCTTAGTATACCTATTTATTGATTCTTTAAAAATGATTTGTGCCTCAGGATGGTGGAAGTCAAACTAAATAACTGATATATTAGGAACAAATACGACACAATTTCAAAAGGAGAATCCGTTCTCATGGAGAAAAGCATCGCAGAAATGCAGCGCGAGGTTGACCTCTACATTTCCCAGTTCAAAGAAGGCTACTTCAGTCCGCTGGCCATGCTGGCGCGTATGTCGGAAGAGGTGGGAGAACTAGCTCGGGAAGTCAATCACGAGTTCGGTGAAAAGCCGAAGAAGGCTTCTGAAGCAGACAATTCCATTGAGCTGGAGCTTGGGGATATTTTGTTTATCACGATTTGTTTTGCCAACTCGCTTGGGATTGACCTGGCGCAGGCACACGACAAAGTCATGCATAAATTTAATACACGCGATGCAAATCGGTGGACTCC
The DNA here is from genome assembly GCF_038005125.1 of Paenibacillus sp. FSL K6-2862. Classification (NCBI taxonomy): domain Bacteria; kingdom Bacillati; phylum Bacillota; class Bacilli; order Caryophanales; family Paenibacillaceae; genus Paenibacillus; species Paenibacillus sp. FSL K6-2862. The sequence continues at coordinate 4,382,531 of NZ_JBBOSN010000001.1, read as the reverse complement.
AAAAAACACCGATTAGGCGTAGATTACATATGCTGTACCATCACCCGATTGGGGAGGGACAGCTTGGATGATGAAGCCGGAAGATTACATGCAGCAGGCTTACCGCTGTATTTTGCAAAATGATTTTGAGCAAGCGATCCGTTGGTTTGAATCGGCTATTCTTGCTTACCCGGAACATGCGGAGCTTCACTACCGTTGTTCCATTACACATGCCCGCAGCCAGCACATTGGTCCGGCACTGGAACATGCCCGTAAGGCAGCTGAGCTGTCCGGTGGCACAGAAGAATATGTTCTGCATCTGCAGACATTGGAAGCCAAACAGCTATGTACACAGGCGAAGATTTTGCTGGAACAGGCTGGCAACGGCACACACGAACGTTATGTTTCGGCTGCTGCTCTGCTGAAAGAAGCGGTTAAGCTTGATCCGCTGTCTGTCGAAGCGCATGTGATGCTTGCGCTGGCCTATAGCGATTTGAATGAATTTGATCGTGCAATCAAGGCTGTTCGTGATGCGATATCGCTGGATCCGCAGAACGCACAATTGCATCAAATGGACCAACAAATCAAGCAACGTAAGAATTCTATTCAATAAGAAATTCATTTCATCTGAAGCGAAAGCTGACGAAATGAATTTTATAGTGACTGAACCAACATACAGTGAGGAGATGCAGCCAAGATGAGTGAAGTAATAAGAGTTGCCGTAATCGGAGCGGCTGGCCGAATGGGCCGGGAAGTGGTGAAGCTGGTTCTTCAAGACCCGGAACTGGAGCTTGCTGCCGCGGTTAACCGCTCCGGCGCAGGTATTGATGCCGGAACCCTGGTCGGCCTTCCGGAATGCGGAGTGCTAGTAACCGATGATATCGAAATGGCTTTTGCAGAGACGAAACCGCAGGTCATGGTTGATTTTACAATACCTCAATATGCTTTCGCTCATACAGAACTTGCGATCCGTTATGGAGTCAGACCCGTCATGGGAGTTACCGGCTTCACGACGGAGCAGATAGAACAACTGGACAAGCAGTGTCAGGACAAAGGGATCGGTGGTCTGATTGCCCCGAACTTCTCCATTGGTGCCATTTTGATGATGAGATTCGCGGCACAAGCGGCCAAACATATGCCTAACGTTGAAATCATTGAGTATCATGGGGATCAAAAACTGGATGCGCCTTCAGGAACAGCAATTAAAACGGCTGAGCTGATTGCAGCCAACCGTGAGGAAATCCGTCAGGGCAACCCTAATGAAGAGGAAACCATTGATGGCTCCCGCGGAGGTTATTATAACGGATTCCGGATTCACAGTGTTCGTTTACCAGGCGTATTTGCACAGCAGGAAGTGGTATTTGGCGATTTTGGCCAAACGCTCAAAATTCGTCATGATTCATACGAACGTGCAGGTTACATGCCCGGTGTAAAAATCGGTGTACAGAAGGTTATGGAATATACAGGACTCATCTATGGATTTGATCACTTTATCGACTAAAGGAGATTGTCATGTTGAAAATTGCATTTATTGCCCATGATCGCAAAAAAGAAGAGATGGTAAACTTTGTTACAGCTTATGAACCCGTGTTTACAGACCACCAATTGTATTCGACAGGCACCACCGGACTTCGCATTATGGAAGGAACTTCCTTGAAGATTCACCGGTTTGAATCAGGTCCGCTTGGAGGAGACCAGCAGATTGGTGCTTTAGTAGCGCAGAATGAGATGGATCTAATTATTTTCCTGCGTGATCCGCTGATGGCTCAGCCACACGAACCCGATATTAATGCATTGCTTCGTTTGTGTGATGTACAGGGCATTCCGCTCGCAACCAACATTGCAACGGCTGAAATTCTGGTTAAGGCATTGGATCGCGGCGATTTTGCATGGAGAGAGCTCGTGCATAAATACAAACCGGAAGCTGGAGTCACAACAGGTGATTCCGAATGAGTCTTGATATTCTGATTTTCGGAGCACACGCAGACGATGCGGAGATTGGTATGGGGGGAACAATCGCCAAACATACTGCAGCGGGATTGAAAGTGGGCGTGTGTGATCTGACAAAAGCAGAAATGTCGTCCAACGGGACTGTAGAGCGCAGAGCCGAGGAAGCGGAGGAAGCCTCCCGCGTCCTCGGTCTTTCGTGTCGAACCAATTTGGGCTTGCCGGATCGTGGTTTATACATAACCCCTGAGCACATACAGGCAGTGACGGCTGAGATTCGAAGGCATGCCCCGAAAATTGTATTTGCACCCTATTGGGAAGATCGTCATCCGGATCATGTCATGTGCAGCAAGCTTGTGCAGGAAGCGGTGTTCAATGCCAAGCTGCGTAATTATATGCCGGACATGCCTGCCACCCAAGTGAAGGAGCTGTATTTTTACTTCATTAACGATATGGGACCAGTGGATTTGATTGTCGATATTACGGAACACTATGAGCAAAAGGAAAAATCGCTGCTCAGTTATCGTTCCCAATTTGAGATAGGGGCAGGAACGGTCTCTACTCCGTTGAATCAGGGGTATATCGAACGCGTAAGAGCTCGGGACTCCTTGCTGGGTCAGCGGAGTTTGATTTCTTTCGCAGAAGGGTTTGCGAGTATTACACCTTATGTCGTTGGGCACTTTGGCGCAGCAGCTAGATAATATGTTGCTGCGCAAGTTCTTACCCTAATATAAATATAAATATAAATTCCGTTGCATTACATCAACTCGCACACGCGGGAGATTAAAGGAGCGTCCACCGGATGGATCAAAAGCTAAAGATTGGTATCACCTGTTATCCGTCCCTCGGAGGGTCTGGCGTTGTCGCAACGGAGCTCGGCAAATTGCTTGCCGAACAGGGTCACCAGGTTCATTTTATTGCGAATAGTATTCCGTTCCGACTGGGTACTTTTCAGAAAAATATTTTTTACCATGAAGTTGAAGTGAATGATTATTATGTATTTCGCTATCCGCCATACGACCTGTCCTTGGCAACCAAGATGGCTCAAGTGGCCAAAGCCCAGCAGCTTGATTTGCTGCATGTGCATTATGCAGTTCCCCACGCAGTATGTGCTTTCCTGGCCAAACAGATGGTGGGCGACGATCTGAAGGTTGTCACAACTCTGCATGGTACAGATATTACCGTACTGGCACAGGATGAATCCCTGAAAGATCTCATTCGGCTTGCGATCAACGAGAGTGATGCGGTAACCGCGGTTTCACAGGATTTGATTCGGGAGACGGTTGAACTTCTGGACATTCAACGTCCGATTGATTTGACATATAATTTTATTGATAAACGAATTTATTATCCTCGGGATGCGGCCAGTCTGCGCAGGGATTTTGCGGCTCCAAACGAGAAAATATTGATGCATATCTCCAACTTCCGCCCGGTGAAGCGGACACAGGACGTTGTTGAAGTTTTCCGTCAGGTTCAGGAGCAGGTTCCAGCCAAATTGCTGTTTGTTGGAGAGGGGCCGGATTTGCCTAAAATCCAATGGAAAATTAATGAATTGGGCCTGAATGACAAAGTTCATTTTCTGGGTAAACAGGATGACATTGCACAAGTCATTTCCATGGCAGACATCCTAATGCTTCCTTCGGAAAAAGAGAGCTTCGGACTTGTGGCCCTGGAAGCGATGGCCTGCGGTGTGCCGACCGTTGGATCACAGGCAGGAGGAATTCCTGAACTCGTATTACATGGGAAAACCGGGTTTTTATCACCGATCGGCGATACACAGTCCATGGCTGAGAACGCCATTCGCTTGTTGACCGACGATCGACTGGCAGCAGATTTCAGAGAAGCCTGTCTTCATAGGGCACATCATGATTTTTGCAATGATGCCATCCGTCATGAATATGAACAAATATACTATCGGGTACTGGGAAGAGAAGTTCCCAATCTAAAACCCGTTTGCGGTTGAACTTCCATTTATTCGATAGAAGCAGCGATACAGAATGATCAAGCAACAGGCAAGCAATGAGGTGATTGGTTTGGTGCAATGGACAAGGGTTGATCTTGAGATGGCTGAGCAGAGTGAACAGGTGCTGCTCAAGTTGAATGAAGAGGGCTATGATGCCTTTTGGGTTGGTGGCTGTGTTCGGGATGAGCTGCTGGGTCGCAATGTAGATGATATGGATATTACAACCTCAGCATCTCCTGAACAAGTGATGGAACTGTTTGCAGACTGTATTCCGACAGGACTTCAGCACGGGACGGTTACTGTACGTTCAGGGGGGTACTACTTCGAAGTCACAACATTCCGTACGGAATCGGAATACAAAGACAATCGAAGACCGTCTGAAGTCCAGTTTGTCAAGGATATCAAAGAAGATCTGCAGCGTCGTGATTTTACGATGAATGCCCTGGCCATGGATAGAAGGGGTACAATCGTTGATCCTTTTGGTGGACAAGTGGATATTCGTGAAGAACGAGTCAGATGTGTGGGCGCAGCGAGTGAGCGGTTCGGTGAGGATGCGCTTCGCATGCTTCGGTGTGTCCGGTTTGCTTCGGTTTTTGACTTCAGCATTGCCTATAACACGTGGAAAGGTCTTATGAAGCAGAGAGACTTGCTGCAACATATTGCCATGGAGCGAGTCCGTACCGAAATGGTGAAGATGATGGCTGGTCCACATCCGCTGCGAGGTTTGGATTTGCTGCTGCACAGTAAAATACTTGAATATATCAAGGCTCCGGTGCAAGGCAGCCGATTCAATAGGAACCTACTACTCCGAATCGGGGAACTGAAAGATCATGATTCCTTACTGCGCTGGTCGCTTCTGCTGATCGCAGGTCAATATAAGAAGGATGAAGCCGATGCTTTACTGCGCAAGTGGACATTTTCCAACGATGATCGTTTGCGCATTACCGGTGTTTTACAGTTTGATGAGTTACTGAAGACGGTTGTTCAGAACCATAAGGATCAAGTGTTACTACGATCGGAGTGGATTAGTGCTGAACTGACGTGCGGACGTCAAGCCGCTGCGGATTGGCTCAAGATTCAACTTATTCTCCCCGCTGGCCATTTCCTTTCCGCTTCAGCAGAGGCGTCATACCAAGCGATTCTTGCTAACGCAGCGGAGTGGAGTCGATCCATGCCGGTTCATGAGCTGAAGGAGCTCCATATTACCGGAGAAAATGTTCTAGGACTACTCGAGCGCAAGGGTGGGCCTTGGCTGGGTCGGTTGATGAAGCATTTGTTACGTGAAACAGCGATTGGAAATATAGCGAATCAGCATGAAGCGCTGACCGCAGAAGTGAAACGGGTGGCTGCAGATGACCAAGCATGAAGAACTGTTACATATGCTCATGAATGCGGATGGACGATTTGTATCAGGGGAAGAGATCAGCCGGAACCTGTCCATTAGCAGAACAGCAGTCTGGAAACATGTGAACAAGCTGCGCGATCTCGGATACGAATTTGAGGCTGTCTCCCGCAAAGGATACCGCCTACTTACGAGACCAGACAGTATTGATGCAGCAGGCCTTCAACTGGCTCTGCAAACTTCTGTGTTTGGCCGTAAAGCACTCATCCTAGATTCAACCTTGTCTACGCAAGGCGATGTTCAGCAAATGGCCGAACAGGGTCAGGCAGAAGGTGCGGTAGTTCTTGCCGAGGAACAAACAGGTGGACGGGGAAGATTTGGGCGTAAATGGTTCTCACCTCCTGGCAAAGGGATCTGGATGAGCATATTGCTGCGTCCGGAGCAGCCACTGCGGAACACACCACAGCTGACTTTACTGACGGGGGTAGCCGTCTGCCGGGCTATCCGGGCCAATACGGGGGCCGATGCAGGCATCAAATGGCCGAATGACCTTCTGATTAACGGTCGCAAGATGTGTGGCATCCTGCTTGAGTCAGCGGTAGAAGATCATGAACTGCGGTACTGTATTGCAGGTATTGGGGTAGATGTGAATTTTGATCTTACGGATTATCCGGAGGATCTGACGTCCATTGCGACTTCAATCAAAGTCGAGACCGGACAGCAGGTGGATCGAACGAAGTTAACTGCTGCCATTTTGAATGAGATGGAACATCTTTACCTTTTGTATCAAAGGGAAGGTTTCGGTGTAATCGCGTCATTGTGGGAAGCTCTCTCCGTCTCGATTCATCGGGAAGTGAAGGTTTCGAACCCGCAGGGAGATATTGAGGGAACAGCCATTGGGTTAGATCCTTCAGGGGCTTTGATTGTAGAGAAGAAAAATGGCGAGCGCATAACCGTTGTATCAGGAGAAATATCATTGATCGATTAAGGAAATTGTCGAATTTCCACTAAGATAATGAACATAACACGTGAAGTTTGGGCTGATCTTTGGTATACTGTGTTCGTGAGGCGATATCGGCTATTGCAGACCGAATTGCACTCCGGCAACAGTATGCCTGATTGGCTTGATCATGAACAGATGCATAGCAAAATGGAAAATGTGTTAAGTGAGTTGTTGGATTCTGCTCTGAGCCGAAGAGGACCGAGACAGAAGGGACGATCGCAAGTGACTCTTTTTTGACTTTTCGGGACTTTTTAGTGGAAAACTAAAAGGTTTTTTTGTTGCGTTCTTAAATGAAAAGTAGAAAGGAGCCATAAAGAAAATGGCTAACAAACAAGCATTGAATATTGTAAAAATGAAAAAATACAAGCAGGATGGCGTGCCGCTCAGCATGATTACGGCTTACGATTATCCCACGGCTCTGCTTGCGGAAGAAGCAGGCATTGACATGATTTTGGTCGGGGATTCGCTCGGCAATGTCGTACTGGGTTATGATTCCACCCTGCCTGTGACAATAGACGATATGGTATATCATACCCGCTCCGTTGTGAGGGGTGCAGGAAGTACATTCATCGTAGCGGATATGCCGTTCATGACCTACCACGGCAGCGTGGATGAAACGCTGAAGGGTGTTCGTCGTTTGATGCAGGAAGGTCATGCGCATGCAGTCAAAATGGAAGGCGGCGTGGAGATTGCGGATACCGTTAAGGCTGTGGTACAGGCGGGCGTACCGGTTCTGGGACACATCGGACTGACACCGCAATCGGTGAATCAGATCGGGGGATATCGGATCCAGGGTAAGGATGCAGCGGATGCCAGAAGACTAATGGATGAAGCGAAGGCACTCGAAGCAGCGGGAGCCTTCGGGATTGTGCTTGAACTCGTTACCGAAGAAGTGGCAAGAGCTATTTCGGAGGAACTGTCCATTCCCACAATTGGTATTGGAGCTGGACGTGGATGTGACGGTCAGGTTTTGGTATTCCATGATGTGGTTCAGTATGCCTCTCCTTACATGCCGAAACGCTTTGTCAAAACATACGGCGATGTAGGTACTCTGATTCGTAACAGCATTGGAGCTTATGTCAAGGAAGTCAAAGACCGTTCCTTCCCTGCGGAGGAGCATGTATTTACTGCCGCAGACGGCGTTGTAGATCAGCTGTATGGACATCGCAAAGAAAAGGTGGAGAGTAACTCATGAAAGTGATTCGGACCATCACAGAGCTTAGACAGGAAATTAGTTTGAAGCGTCAAGCTGCACAATTCAGAGAGTCTATTGTAGGCTTGGTGCCTACAATGGGATATCTTCATGAAGGTCATGCAAGCCTGATGCATGCTGCCAAACAGCAAAGTGATATTGTCGTATTAAGTATTTTTGTAAATCCGATTCAGTTTGGGCCAAATGAAGACTTTGACAGCTACCCTCGGGATGAAGCTAGGGATGTGGAGACGGCGCGTGCGCAGGGAGTGGATATCGTATTTATTCCCTCCGTTGAAGAGATGTATCCACAGCAGACACAAACCACAGTATCGGTGTCGAGTTTGACTGACCGGCTGTGCGGGGCTTCCCGTCCAGGACACTTTGACGGAGTAACAACAGTGGTATCGAAGCTGTTTAACATTGTGCAGCCACAGCGAGCATTTTTCGGAATGAAAGACGCACAGCAGGTAGCAGTCATCCAGCAAATGGTCAATGATCTGAATATGCCTGTTGAGATTGTTCCATGTCCGATTGTACGGGAGCAGGATGGCTTGGCACTTAGTTCGCGTAATGTCTATTTGAGTGCTGAAGATCGCCTGGAAGCTCTGGTCTTGTCCAAGGCCCTGCGTGCGGCTCAAGAAGCAGTGGATACAAGTGCTGACACGACTGCTGCGGATATACGACGTATTCTCTGTGAGAACATCGGGCGTTCGCCCCGTGCTGTTATTGATTATGCCGAGATTCAGGCTTTTCCGAGTCTGGAGCCGCTTGCTGATCAGGAAAAAGTGCATGGACGAGATGATATCCTGATTGCGCTGGCTGTGAAATTTGGCAAAACGAGACTGATTGATAATACAAGATTGCAAACAGCGGAGGTACTGTCCCATGTTTAGAACATTGATGAAATCCAAAATTCACCGTGCCACCGTTACGGAAGCCAACCTGAATTATGTGGGGAGCATTACCATTGATGAAGATCTGATGGAAACGTCTGATCTGATGGAAAATGAAAAAGTACAAATTGTAAACAACAACAATGGTGCACGGCTCGAGACCTATGTAATTCCCGGACCACGAGGCAGCGGAGTAATCTGTCTGAATGGTGCAGCTGCACGTCTTGTGCAGCCAGGAGACACGGTTATTATCATTTCATATGCAATGATGTCTCAGGAAGAAGCGAATACGCACAAACCTACTGTGGTCTTTGTAGACGGTCAAAACAAACCTGTGCAGACCATGAAGCAGGAAGTGCACGCGACAATTATGTAATCCACTGGTAAGGGGAATGAAATCGGTCCACCTTGCAAAAAATGAGTACAGGTCACGCACTAATCCATTTTTTCAAGGGTGGGGATGCATCGATGTTCCAGCATGTTTTCGCCGAAATGAACGACATGTTAGATGAAATTATCAAGCGCTACCCTTCCGCTGAAGGTCTGAACAAACAGGAACTGCTGCAAAAGTGGAACTTGCTGAAGCGGATGAGTGACGGGATGATTGATGAGTGGCTGATGTTTGAGGAGAAGATGAGTCAGGTCAGGGATTTAGAACAGCCGGTGGCACTCCAACCGGAACAGGAAGCGGTCACTGCTCTGCCTGAAATCCATTTGGAATCATTTAGTCGCGGTCAGGGATACTTCAAGTTACAGATGTATCCACAGGCGATTGTGCAGTTCTCACAAATTATTGCCGAATATCCGGATAGTGCACTGACTCGGTACTATCTGGGACTTGCGCATATGAACCTCAATCAAACCGCAGAAGCGGGAAGTCATTTGCGGCTCATTGTGCACCTGAATGGTTCTCCGAGGCTGAAGGGGCTAGCCTGCAATGCGCTGGGCTGCCTCGAAGCGAAGATGGCGAATCCCAAAGGAGCATGTTCCTTGTTTGCTCAGGCACTCCAGCATGACCCGACGTTGACCGAACCGTTGTATAATATGGAAGCCTGCAGGCTGAACAGCGGACAACTGCAATATGGAATAAGCTGACTGTACTTGAACTTCAAGTGCAGAGCAGCAGCATCAAGACGGTGTTTTCTCCTTTAAGACCATGGAGGGAACACCGCCTTTTTTGTCAGTTAATTTTCAAATGCCCGTTTTTTTGCTATGCTGTAACATAGACTGGAATGGAAGGGACTTGTACATTGCAATGAAATTTGCCGTATTGGATTTCGAAACAACCGGCACGCAGTCCGATGGTGAGATTATACAAGCCGGACTTGCCATCATAGATCATGACTACAGCATAACTCAAATATATAGTTCTTATGTAAACCCTGGTGTGCCTATTCCTCCGTTTATTACGGGATTAACCGGGATTACTGACGAAGATGTGGCGAACGCTCCTTCACTCGAAGAGATGATGATGGAGATGGTTCCGCTGCTAGACGATGTTGTCCTTGTGGGACACAACGTGGCTTTTGATTTTCATTTCCTTCAGAATGCACTTGACCGATGCGGCTACTTGCCGTTCACCGGACGTATTCTGGATACCATTGATTTTCTCAAAATTTCATTTCCTTCACTTGGTTCTTATCAATTGGGGTATGTATCTTCAGAATTCGGATTCCAGCATGACCGTCCTCATCAGGCAGACAGTGACGCCTTGGCAACAGCCTATGTGCTCCTGAAGTGTTTGGATGAACTGCGTCAACTGCCATTGATTACGATACAGCGTCTCAGCGACTTGTTTGCACCTGAGGACAGTGATCTGGGCTGGTTCTTCGACGGCATGCGCAGTGAGAAGGAAGCAGAGCCTATACAGGATCTGGATGGACATACGTATTACCGCCAATTGGCCTTGAATGTGAGTGACTGGACCGAGATCGGTGCTCCACGCGATGAACGCGAAGGTAATCCGCTTGAAGGTGTAAGCTTTGAGCAGTATATGGATCAGGTCCGGGCCAATCTGCAGGATACACTGGATCACTATGAAGAACGCGAGGCACAGACACAGATGTTCAGCAGTGTAAGGCAGGCGCTGGACGAAGAAAAGCATTTGTTAATTGAAGCAGGTACAGGTACAGGGAAATCCCTGGGGTACTTGCTGCCGGCGATATATGAAAGTGTGAAGCAGGAACGAAAGGTAATGGTTAGCACCCATACAATCAACCTGCAGGAACAGCTTCGGGAGCGTGATATCCCGCTGCTGACCAAAGTGGTTCCTTTTCCGTTTAAGGCTGCCGTGTTCAAAGGTCGGGGACACTATCTGTGTCTGCGGAAGTTTGAGCACAAGATCAACAAACGTGAGTTTGCTACTCCGAAAGAAGATTATTTTACAGCGGCTCAGATGATTGTGTGGCTCACCCAGACAGAGACTGGAGATGACGAGGAGCTGAACCTCAGTGCGCGCGGTGGGGACTTTTGGGAAACTGTACAGAGTGAATCGGAATCCTGTCTGGGACGTTCCTGTCCGTGGTTCAGGAAGTGCTTCTACCACCGGGCGAAGCATGAAGCAGGATTGTCCGATATCGTCATTACGAATCATTCCAAACTGTTTACGGATGTAAAAGCAGCTCATCAGCTGCTCCCTGCTTACGATAGTCTTGTCATTGACGAGGCTCATCATCTCGAGGATGTGGCGGGTAAGCACTTGGGTCTACACATGAAATATTTCACGTTGGTTCATACCCTGACCCGATTGTTTAAGGATAGTCGGAACGGTCAGCTTCCCATGCTGCGTACACAACTGGCGGGTCATGAGAATTCGGTGCAGTGGGGCTCAGTCATTGACCAGATGTTCCCGCTTGCTGTTGAAGTCAAAGAGATGTGGGATCGTTTGAGCGATGCCTTGTTTAGCCTGCTGCCTGAGCGGAGTGATGCTTCTCCGGGAGAAACGGGGCAATTTTCCCTCAGACTGAAGCCTTCAATGAAACCGGCGAAGTGGCAGGAGCTCCAGGATTACGAAAACCAGATTTATGTCACACTGGGGGACTTGATCCGTAAGGGAGACAAGCTGCTTCTTGAAGTCAAAGAAGACCAGGACGACTATCAATCGGATAGCTTGATCACGGACATTACAGGTCTGCTTAAGGATTTGGCAACGCTCAAAGAAAACCTTCGTTTCTTCATGCGAATGGATGATGCCAAAACGGTATACTGGATGGAGGCAAGCGGCCAATTCCGCAGCAAATCACTGCAGCTCTATGCCGTTCCTGTCGATGTCAGTGCGCAGTTGAAGGACATGTTCTTCGATAAAAAGAAAAGCGTTGTCCTAACTTCCGCTACGCTCTCGGTCGATAAGTCATTCCAGTTCATGATTGAACAGCTTGGCTTGCAGGAGGCAGCCGATAATAACCGTTTGCTGACGTCCATGCTGCCGTCGCCATTCCGGTATAGGGACCAAGCTTTGCTGGTCATCCCTCGTGATTTCCCAAGTGTAAAAGGCAGCGTGGGGGATGCTCACTTTGTCGACATGCTCGTAAGATCTCTGGCCGAAACGGCTATTGCGACAAGGGGCCGTATGATGGTGCTCTTTACTTCATACCGAATGCTGCGCCAGGTATATGACCCATTAAAAGAAGCACTGTCGGGTAACGATATTTCGCTGCTGGGTCAAGGCGTTGATAGTGGCAGTCGTTCCAAGTTAACCCGCAGGTTCCAGGATGCAAAAGCAACCGTTCTGCTGGGCACCAGCAGTTTCTGGGAAGGGGTGGATATCCCTGGCGAGGCGCTAACCTGTCTGGCCATTGTGAGATTGCCCTTCCAGCCGCCGAACCATCCGCTTGTCGAGGCGAAGAGTGAACTGCTGCAGGAGCAGAAAAAGAATCCGTTTATGAAGCTGTCTGTTCCACAGGCTGTCATCCGTTTCAAGCAGGGATTCGGCAGACTTGTTCGTACAGCCAAGGATCGGGGCATTGTCATCGTTTACGATACGCGGGTGATTGAGTCTTATTACGGAAAGTATTTCCTATATTCATTACCCGGTCCCAAAATGGAACATATGCTGACTGAACAGATGGTTCCACGGATTAGCGAGTGGTTGGAAACACCAGCACAGGATGAAACTACGGCGAATTAAGTATGACGTCGTTGCGTAATAAGGGCTTCTCGCTGTAAACTTTATTAGAGTGTGATTCATTCTTGAAGCACTTTTAACTTTATATTTCATAAGGCATCTTGCATAATTTCATTCGGAGACGAAAACGGTTATGCGGGATGCTACATTTTTATTTATCTATCGTGGCCTTGGTAAGGGGGAGCAATGTAATGAAATCAGATAAAATTTCGGAAGCTGTGGTACGCAGATTGCCTGTTTACTTACGTTATTTGAGTGAACTGCATCAACGTGAGGTAGGCACGGTGTCATCACAGGAACTGGGACTACGCCTGGATCTTAATCCTGCCCAGATTCGCAAAGACCTTGCATACTTTGGGGACTTCGGTCGCAAAGGCATTGGATATGACGTATCGTATCTAATCGAAAAAATCCGTCATATCTTGAAAATTGATCAGCAAATCAATGTTGCTCTGGTCGGGGCGGGTAACTTGGGACATGCATTATCCAATTACAATGCCTATCTGAAAGACAACATGAAAATTGTTGCTGTTTTCGATGCATACGGCCCTAAGATCGGCAGTCAGATTAACAGCTTGAAGGTACAGCCCATGAATGAACTAACGGATTCGGTCAAAAAAGATAATATTCGTATTGGCATCATTACCGTTCCGGATACCGAAGCTCAGAACGTAGCCGATCAGCTCGTGGAATCCGGCATTGAAGCGATTCTGAACTTTGCACCAACCATCTTGAAAACACCACCGCACGTCCGTATTCATCATGCTGATTTTACAACGGATCTGCTTAGCCTGGCTTATTATCTGGAGAACGGAAAGGACGACGAGGAAGATGACGACAAATAGATGGGTAATTCATAACGGCAAATTTGCTGTAAATAGTGGTACGGAATGGACTGTAGTTCAAGGATATATGGTCGTTGAAGACGACAAGATTGTGCATATTGGTGAGACACTGCAAGATGGAGATGAGAACCTGCCGAAGGTTGATGGCAAAGGACTGGTCTTTTTGCCGGGTCTGATCAATACGCATGGTCACGCAGCCATGTCGCTTCTGAGAGGTCACGGGGACGATCTGGCCCTGCAAGTATGGCTTCAGGAGAAAATGTGGCCTATGGAGGCTAAAATGACGTCTGAGGACGTGTATTGGGGTACCTCCCTTTCTGTATTAGAAATGCTGAAAGGCGGAACAACGGCATTCCTGGATATGTATGATCATATGGATCAGGTGGCAAAAGTGGTTGAACAATCCGGTATTCGTGCCGCATTGGCACGTGGTGTCATTGGTCTCTGTTCTGAAGAAGAGCAAATGCGCAAACTGCAGGAATCGGCTGCGTTTGCACGCGAGTGGAACGGACAGGCTGGTGGTCGAATTACGACGATCATCTCACCGCATGCGCCGTATACTTGCCCTCCGGATTACATAGAGAAGCTGGTACAGGTTGCACATGATTTGGATCTGCCGCTGCACACCCATATGTCGGAAACCCTTCGCGAAGTCGAACAGAATGTAACGGATTATGGTCTGCGTCCAGTAGCACATTTGGAAAAGCTCGGTTTCTTCTCTCGTCCTTCTCTCGTAGCTCACGCTGTACATTTGAATGATGAGGAGATTGAAATTCTGGCACGCCATGATGTAGCGGTCTCTCACAATCCGGGAAGCAACCTGAAGCTTGCTTCGGGTGTTGCGCGAGTTCCGGATCTGCTGAAAGCTGGAGTAACCGTATCTCTGGGAACAGACGGACCTGCAAGCAACAACAACCTGGATATGTTTGAAGAGATGAGACTGGCTGCTTTGATTCATAAGGGCGTATCCGGTGACCCAACAGCGGTACCAGCGGGGGAAGCGCTGCTGCTCGGAACGGGATATGGTGCCAAATCCATCTTCCTGAACAATACGGGAGCACTCCAAGTAGGCATGAAGGCTGATTTCATTGCACTAAATATTGAACAAGCACACTTCTATCCGCACACGGATCTGATTTCTCATACCATTTACTCGGCTTCAGCCAAGGATGTGGAGCATGTATGGGTTGACGGCAAACAGCTGGTGAAACATGGTGAATGTCTTACTATGGATGAAGAGCGCATTCTGCGCGAGTCTCAACTTGCATTTGACGGACTGCTCGCCCGTTAATTTCAGAATAGCAGCAGCGTCATAAGGGGAAAGGAAGTTCGGCTTTTGAAAAGAAAAAAGAAATGGATCTGGATCTCGCTGCTCATCCTGGTTTTGATTTTGTTTGGATTACAGCGCTTCTATGTCTATATTACCCAGGACCAGCGCAACGAAGAAGCGCTAGCTATTCAAGCGGCACAGGAGCAGCTCGGGATAACTTCTTATGAGGATCTTCGAAAATACGTTTGGGGTCAAAAGGAAGGCGAAGATAACATTTACTGGACGATGATGGCCAAAAATAAAGATAATCAGGACATCGCTGTCTGGGTGAAATTTGATGCAAGCAATAAACCGGTCACAGGAAGTAATGCTGTGCACAGTGAATTGTTGCAGAACGGGTTATCGGAAGCACAAGTCCGCAATCGATTCAGCTCTGACGTACCGGGCGGAGAGATCAAACGAATTATGCCTGGAGTCGTCAATGGCGTCTATGTATGGCAAGTTTATTACAATGATGATACGCACAACTATTATCGATTCTATCGCTTCAGCAATGGAGAACAGGTTGACTTGGTCTATACGATTCCAAACAGTTAACATATATTCAGAGATTTTTAGGTAAAATCTTCAAAGAACCGGCAGACGGAACCCCGCCTGATCCGGTTTTTTGGCGTATCTCGAAAAATATTCTGGATTTGAATAGTTAAAATTAATAATTTATTCATATTTTCGCCTTCGAAATTGTATATACGATGTGATATACTCAAATATGTATTCAAGGTTACATCAAACAGGAATAAAACCTGTTGGGCACATCACAGGTCATTCGTACACAATTCATATTATGCCTATAAGCTATAGGGATGGGCCAAAAATTTGGGAGGGGAAACTCACTTGAAGTTAAAAGTATTGCCTATTGCTTTAACTGCCGTCATTTCAGCCGTTGTGTTGTTTGGAGGTTGGTTTGTGTATCGTCAGGTGGCCATGCAGAATCCGATTGAAAAAATGGTAACCCAGTATGAAGGGGTTAATGATGTTCAGTTAACTATTAACCGCAATGATGTACAATTGAAACTTGATTTGCAGCCAAATGTAGATTTGGGCAGATTGGTTCAATATATTCAGAAAGAAGGACAGACCCTGATCGGCTCTCGCTCATTGAAACTTGATGTCGTTGATCATTCGAACGAAGCCCTGGAGAACTGGTGGGGCGATGCGATGTTTACCGTTGCTCAGGCGATGGAGAACAAGCAGTATACCGAAATAACACCAACATTATCCAAGATGGCGACCAATGGTATTCAAGTGAATACAGCCATGGATGACAATAACGTATATGTAAGTCTTAGAGACGGAGATGCCAGCAAGTTTATTATTCTGCCGCGTGTACCCGGCCAGATAGGAGTGTGGCCTAATGCCTAAATGGACGAAGGAAGTTGCCATTGGTTTTGTCCCCGTGTTGATTATCTTTCTTGCTTTTATTGGTGTGAATATCTTTCCAATTCTGATCGCAGCAGCGGTTGTGGGCGGATTGCTGCTTATGATGCAGATGCGTGGAGGCATTACGGTTGGAGCGGGTCAGGAACGTAAGCGCAAGAAAAAAGGACCATCCAAACTGACGTTTGAGGAAATTGGCGGCCAGGATAGTGCCAAGCAGGAGCTGCGGGAAGCTCTTGATTTTCTCATCAAACATGAAGAAATTCAGAAGTTCGGTATTCGTCCATTGAAGGGTATCCTGCTTACGGGCCCTCCGGGAACAGGGAAAACCCTGATGGCCAAAGCAGCTGCACATTATACAGATTCCGTATTCGTTGCCGCTTCAGGCAGTGAGTTTGTAGAAATGTACGTCGGCGTAGGTGCAGGAAGAATCCGTGATTTGTTTCGTGATGCTAGAACACGTGCAGCCAAAGAAAACAAAGAGAACGCCATTATCTTTATCGATGAGATTGATGTTATTGGTGGTAAACGTGAAGGCGGTCAACAGCGTGAGTATGACCAGACGCTCAATCAGCTTTTGACGGAAATGGACGGAATTTATACATCCGATACACCTCGCATTCTCGTAATTGCGGCAACAAACCGTAAGGAAATGCTGGACAGCGCCTTAACTCGTCCGGGACGTTTTGACCGTCATATCCAGGTGGACCTGCCTGACAAGAAGGGCAGAAAACATATTTTAGAGCTCCATGCGGTAAATAAACCTCTTATGGAAGGGGTAAGCCTGGAGAAAACAGCAGAGGAATCCTACGGCTTCTCAGGTGCCCAGCTGGAAAGTGTCATGAATGAAGCAGCAATCTACGCCATGAGAGATGGACTGCTCAACATTGAACAGCGCCACTTGTCTCTGGCGATTGATAAAGTCATGATGGGTGAGAAGACAGATCGTGAATCCAGTGTCGAAGAGAAAAAACGGGTAGCCATTCATGAATTGGGACATGCCATCATGGCAGAGCTCGTACGTCCTGGCAGCGTTAGCCAGGTTGCTCTCAGCCCGCGTGGACAGGCACTCGGTTATGTGCGTCACAATCCGCAGCAGGAGCAATTCCTTTACACCAAGCGTTTTCTGGAAGAACAGATCATGATTGCACTTGGCGGTGCAGCAGCTGAAGAAATGTACTATGGTGGTCGCAGTACCGGTTCACGCAATGACTTTGAACAGGCGACCAATGTTGTACAGACCATGATGGCTTCGGGTCTGACCTCGCTTGGTATTGTCAACATGGATATGGTTACAACAGAAGAGCTCATGCGCGAAAATAAAATGATATTGCAGGATCTGATGGATCAGACCAAACGTCTGCTCGAAGAACAACGGACAATATTCGACAATTCATTGGATACGCTGATGAGAGAAGAAGTTTTGTCTGGGGAGCAATTTCGTTGTCAATTTCGTGACAGCGCCCTTTTACCGGCATAATTTATTTATGCCGGTTATTTTTTTTTACTTTTCACTCGTGCTAAGATATTATTATATGTTGGGTCGAAATTTGTAATTTTCGGCGAACAGGGTACAATAGAGAAATAGAGAACCGAAAGGATGGAGCAGAACCATGTTTTTTAAAAAAATAGGAGTTGTCGGCGGCGGCACCATGGGACAAGGCATTTCCCAAATGCTTGCAGCCAAAGGACTTGATGTGCTTCTGGTGGAGCACACGGCGGAGAAGCTTAACCATGCATATGACATGATTGAAACAAACCTCGATAAGCAATTAGAGAAATGGGCTATTACCAAAGCCGAGAAAAAATTGATTTTATCCCGTATTACCAAAGTAGCTCATCTGGCAGAACTGGGATCTTGCGATATGGTTATCGAAACGATCTCGGAAGACCTGGAAGCCAAAAAGGCGGTATTTAGCCAATTGGATCA
Source organism: Paenibacillus sp. FSL K6-2862 (assembly GCF_038005125.1). Classification (NCBI taxonomy): domain Bacteria; kingdom Bacillati; phylum Bacillota; class Bacilli; order Caryophanales; family Paenibacillaceae; genus Paenibacillus; species Paenibacillus sp. FSL K6-2862. The sequence goes on along the minus strand of NZ_JBBOSN010000001.1, from coordinate 4,364,604 downwards.
AGTTTGCCCAAGCAACGTTATTCTTGCAAGTAACACATCCACGCTGAGTTTGACCGAGCTTGCAAGCTCGACCAAATACCCAGAGCGTGTTATTGGTATGCACTTTATTCACCCGGTTTCCCGGGTTGACCTTGTAGAAATTATTCGTGGTTTGAAAACATCCGATTCCACTTTCGAGGAAACAAGAAGATTTGTGGAAGAGGTTGTAGACAAAAAAGGTGTAATGATCTACGAATCACCGGGATTTGTTACGTCCAGACTGATCTGCCTGTTGATCAATGAAGCTCTTCATGTCCTTCAAGAGGGCGTGGCTTCTGCTGAAGATATCGATGATGCAATGCGTATCGGATACAACTTCCAACATGGCCCACTTGAAATGGCTGACCGTTTTGGATTAGATTCCGTTGAAGCTGCACTGGAAAGAATGTTCCGTGAATTCGGAGAGCTGAAATATCGTCCTTCTACCGTATTGAAGAAAATGGTACGTGCAGGACATCTCGGAGTTAAGACGGGCGAAGGATTCTTCAAGTACGACAAGGATGGTGACCGGCTGTGAAAATACTAGTAATCAACGCGGGGAGCTCCTCGCTTAAATATCAATTGTATGACATGACGGATGAGTCCGTACTCGCTAAAGGACTGGTTGAACGGATCGGGATGGATTCCTCCATTCTTACGCACAAACCGACTGGCCGTGAGGATGTTACAGAAGTCAGTGAAATTCTGGAGCATACAACGGCAATTCGTAAAGTTATCGATATTTTGACAGATAAAGAAAATGGCGTGCTCGGTTCAGTCGATGAGATTCAGGCTGTTGGACACCGCGTCGTTCACGGCGGGGAAGCCTTCAAGGAATCCGCACTGGTTGACGATGCAGCGAAGGCTGAAATTCGCCGCTTGTTCGATTTGGCACCACTTCACAACCCAGCAGCAATGATGGGTATTCGTGCGGCTGAACTCAATATGCCAGGTGTACCTCAGGTCATGGTATTTGATACAGCATTCCATCAGACGATGCCTGAGAAAGCATATCTCTATGCGATTCCGCGTGTACTGTACAAAAAATACAAAGTGCGTCGTTACGGTGCCCATGGTACTTCCCATGACTACGTAAGCAAGACTGCAGCGGAATATTTAGGCCGTCCAGTAGAAGATCTTAAAATCATCACTTGCCACGTGGGTAACGGTGGTAGCGTAACGGCAGTAAAAGGTGGCGTATCCGTGGATACATCCATGGGTATGACTCCGCTTGAAGGTCTGATGATGGGAACGCGCAGTGGTGACCTTGACCCGGCCATCGTACCTTACGTAATGAACAAGGAAGAACTGAGCGTAAGCGAAGTGAACTCCATGTTGAACAAACATAGCGGACTGCTTGCCATCTCCGGCATCAGCAGTGACATGCGTGAGATTACGGAAGGAATGGAGAACGGTGATGCGAACTCCACCCTTGCATTCGAAATGTACGAATATCGTTTGCGTAAATACATCGGTTCGTATGCGGCAGCAATGAACGGTGTGGACGTGATTGTATTTACAGCAGGTGTGGGCGAGAACTCCGTCGTTCTTCGTCAAAAAGTATGCGAACAGCTTACTTACCTGGGTGTGGAAGTGGATGAAGCTCTCAATGCCATCCGTTCCGGCGAACCACGCCGAATCACAACAGCAAACTCCAAGGTTGAGGTTCTCGTTGTACCTACCAATGAAGAATTGGTGATTGCACGTGATACACACCGAATCGTATTGAATTCTAAGTAATCTAATTGTAAAGTGAATATAGCATGTCAAGGAAGTGCAGGGGACAGGCGAACGCCTGCCCGCTGCATTTTCAAATTTAGGAACCAAGGGGAGATATGGGCATGAGTACGGATTGTGTAATTCGTAATGTGAATGAGCATGTGGGCGAAACCGTGAAGATCGGTGCCTGGATTAATAACAAACGTTCCAGCGGCAAAATTCAATTTTTGCAGCTGCGCGATGGAACCGGATATATTCAAGGGGTTGTCGTAAAGAGTGAAGTTAGCGAAGAGGTATGGAATGATGCCAAAAGCCTCACGCAAGAAAGTTCCTTGTATGTAACAGGAATTATTCGTGAAGAACCGCGCAGCGCATCCGGATATGAAATGACGGTTACGGGCGTGGAGATCATTCATTTGACTGAAAACTATCCGATTACACCGAAAGAGCATGGTGTGGACTTCTTGATGGATCATCGTCATCTATGGCTGCGTTCTACGAAGCAGCGTGCTGTTATGGTGATTCGTGCAGAGATCATCCGTGCAGTTCAGCAGTTTTTTGATGGTAACGGATTCACTCAGGTTGACCCTCCGATTCTGACACCTTCATCCGCTGAGGGAACCACCAACCTGTTCCACATCAAATACTTTGATGAGGATGCTTATCTTACTCAAAGTGGCCAATTGTATATGGAAGCTGCGGCAATGGCGCTGGGTAAAGTATATTCCTTCGGACCAACATTCCGTGCCGAAAAATCCAAAACTCGCCGCCATCTGATCGAGTTCTGGATGATTGAGCCGGAAATGGCATTTGTGGATCACGAAGAAAGTTTGCGAGTACAAGAGAAGTTCATTGCACACGTGGTTCAGTCTGTCGTGAAAAACTGCCGTGCCGAACTGGAATCCATCGGGCGTGACGTATCCAAACTGGAAGGGATCGTAGCTCCATTCCCGCGTATTACGTATGATGAGGCGATTGAGTTCTTGAATGGACAAGGCTTCGATATTCCTTGGGGTGAAGATTTCGGTGCTCCTCACGAGACAGCGATTGCGGAGAAGTATAATACGCCTGTATTTATTACGCATTACCCGGCTGGCATCAAGGCATTTTACATGAAACCGGACCCGAATCGTCCAGAAGTGGTTCTCTGCGCTGACATGATCGCACCAGAGGGTTACGGTGAAATCATTGGCGGATCTCAACGTATCGATGATCCCGAGTTGATGCAGCAACGCTTTGAAGAGCACAAGTTGTCAGACGAAGCATATCAATGGTACCTGGATCTGCGTAAATACGGATCAGTACCTCACTCCGGATTCGGTCTGGGATTGGAGCGGACAGTAGCATGGATCTGCGGGTTGGATCATGTACGTGAGACAATTGCATTCCCGCGTATGCTCTACCGTCTGTACCCTTAATGATTAATCGCGAGTCTATGGAAGAAACCGGCTCCAAAGCGTGGCTCAGTGGCGTAGCTTACGGGTTAACATCTGGGACAGCACAGCTCCCGTATGCTTTGTTGCGTTTTTATCACCAACTCGGATTATCAGATGCCGAAGTGCTTTTGCTGATTCAATTGCTCGGCTACCGTCAGGCAGAATTCAATGAGTTTCCTACCCTGGAAGAGCTGGCGGGACGAATGGGACTTGCCCCCGAAGGCATTGCCCGAATGCTCCAACGGTTGATGAGGGATGGGTATATATCTATTGATGAGCATCGGGACGAAGAGCGGGATATTCAGTATGAGCGTTACGATCTGCATGGGTTATATGCCAAACTCGCAACATGTGTTGCTGAAGATGCAGCAGCTGCAAGGCAGCAGCAAATGAGCATGACAGCACGTCCTAATTCGAACAGTGTTCAAATAGAAGAGGAAGAACGTAATATGTTTTCCATCTTCGAGAAAGAATTTGGTCGCCCGCTTTCACCCATGGAATGCGAAACGATCTCCAGCTGGCTGGATCAGGACCGTTATCAGGAAGAACTGATATTGATGGCCCTGAAGGAGGCGGTATTTGCCGGTAAAGTACATTTCCGCTATATTGACCGCATTTTGCTGGAGTGGAGCCGCAACCGGGTGAAGAATGTTCAGGACGCGAAGGCATACACGCAGCGTTTTCGCAGCGGTGGACGCTAGTCTGAGTGCAAAGGAAAATCAAGGAACAGGCCAGAAACATTCTGAGCCTGTTTTTTGATGCTCGAAGGAAATAAGGATGTCTACAATGAAGTGATTGATGAACTCATCATCTATTCAGGCACTGTTATGATAAGAATTTTAAAAAATTTAAATAAATACGCAGGGGCAGCCCAGAACGTTGTCGTCTATTGTAGTGGAGAGGAGGGGAGAGTCATTGATGAAGCGCGCTTAATCGAACAAATCCGTCAAGGGGATGCATCCAAGTTTCGCTTGTTGATCGATAAGTACAGCCAGCATGTATATCATGTGGCATATTCCGTACTCAGGAACGATCAGGAGGCGCAGGATGCAGCTCAGGAGGCGTTCATTCAGATGTATAAATCTCTCCCCGAGTACCGTTCCGAAGGCTTCAAAACATGGCTTACCCGAATTGCCTTTCACAAAGCCATTGATGCAAAACGCAAGTTAGGCCGGCGAAGCAGTGAAGATCTGGGTGGAGAAGAACGAATAATCAACCTGCCTGGAAGCGAGGAAGATATTTTGGCCCGGCTCGTTCGGGAAGAGCGCAAGGAAACCCTGCGTGAACGAATTAATCAACTGCCTGCCCAGCATAGGGACATTATTACTGCGTATTATTTAAGCGAAAAAAATTATGAGCAGATCGCACATGATGCCCAGGTGGCTGTCAAAACCGTGGAATCCCGTTTGTACCGTGCCCGGCAGTGGATCAGAAGTCATTGGAAGGAGGATGAGTGGCGTGAGTAAAAACGAGATGTACAGTGTGCAGGACTGGACGGATTATATTGAAGGACGAGTTACCGGTGACCAAGCTGTAAACATGGAAAAGGCTATCATTGAAGGTCCGGAAGCCCTGGATAACTATCTGGAAGCGATGGGGATTCATCAAACATGGCCACAGCTGGAGAACCCGGCCCACTTTGCGGATTCCATCATGGAGCGTATTACGGATCTGAACCAGTCAGGAAGCAAGCGCAAATCACGTTCAGGCCGAAGCAGACGCTGGCTGGAGCACAAGGTTTTTCATTATGCTGTAGCGGCTTGCCTGACGCTAATCTTTCTCTCCTCCGGAGTGTTTGATAAGGTAGCGCCCTATCACAAGTTCAATGACGGCGAGCAGCGGGGATCTTTTACACAAAAATGGACGGAAGCCGCCACCAATTGGCTGGATAACTTCAAGCCTAAACCATAAATCATAGCATTGCCTGAAAAGAAAGGATGACGACTGTGCAATCAGATCGCAACAAAATATTTGCATTTTTATTAAATGTGATCCCGGGTCTTGGTTTTCTCTATTGGGGTCGAACCGCTAAGGCGATGATTTACCCATTACTCGTGTTTGGCTCTTTGATAGGTGCGTTCATGTTGGCAGTAATTGGGGATGAGCGGGACCTGATGATATTCGGAGCAATGGCTGCCTTTTTCTTCTGGTGCATCAACATGCTGGACATCATCATTGTTCTGCTGCGTACCCCTTCTGCACGTAATGCTCATTACAGGGGCTACGAAGCTCAATATGGTCCATATCCAGGAGGTCCATATGAACAGGGCTATCCGGATCCAAATGGCGTTATGGAGCCAATGAATGGGGAAGAGATGCGTCAGCATTCTGCAGGTGGCTATGGTATTCCTGAGGGTACATACGGCCAACCCGTGTATCGCAAAGGCAGTGAAGGTGAACGATTCTTTACCATTTTACTGTCATTCATCCCAGGTCTGGGACATCTTCATCTGGGGCTGCTGCATCGGGGACTATCCTTTTTGATCGCATTCTTTGGTTCTTTCGCGATGATGGTCTTTGTTGCATCCATTACCAATGAAGAGACCTTTCTGATGTTTCTGCTTATTCTGCCAGTCATTTGGGTTTACTGCATGTTTGACGCTGTGCAGCATGCACATCGAAAGCAGGCAGGTGAAGTCTTGCAGGACCGTACGTTGTTCGAAGAATTGGAAATGGGCAGAGCATCCGGACGACGCAGCAAGGTGTTAGCTACCCTCTTGTCGGCTTTTCCAGGGGCAGGTCATCTGTACCTGGGTCTTCAGAAGCGAGGAATGCAATTAATGTTCCTGTTCCTTGGCAGCATTTATATTTTGGACCTGCTGCATTTGTCCGTTTTTCTGTTCATGATTCCGCTCGTTTGGTTCTACAGCTTCTTTGATGGGCTGCAGTGTTCAAGCCGCTATGGCCGGGAACCGCTTACGGATCAACCGATATTTAAGGATTGGGCTAGACATCAGCGTCTGATTGGATTCGGCATTGCAGCACTTGGCGTGTATTATCTGGCAATCCGGCTTGTCATTCCACAACTGAACGAAATGTTCCCTAATCTGTTTATGACGTATGAAATCCGTTCTTATGTGAACACGGTGATCGTTTCGCTATTGCTTATTTTTGGCGGATTGAAGCTGCTCTTTGGCAAGCAGCGTCCAATTGCGCAGCATAGCGGACTAAACGGAAAAGATGACGATTCGGCAAATCTGTTCCTGTTCAAGGATCGGGATAATTAAATTAAGGAAAATTTTGGGCTTGTAGGAGCCCCAAAGTCAAAAAAACACGCTATGAGCTGAACAATCAGTCATAGTGTGTTTTTGATTTTTGGTCCTGAATAACAGTGAGGAAATGATGGCTATTTCGAAATACCTTTCAGCAGCAGCTGACGATACATCACTTCGAACAAAAACTCAAACGCTTCTAGATGCCTTTTGGCTTCAAATGCATCTTTGCCCCAGGCATAAATGCCGTGATTGCGCAGTAAAATTCCCGGCACTTTTAAGTCAAGTACACCTGGAACCAGTTCGGCAATGGATGGAATATCAGCAAAGTTAGGCAGTACAGGCACACGAATCTCGGCATTTTCTTCCCAAATGTTAAAAGCCTTGATCAGCTCGATGCCTTGGATCGGAACATGACCTTCTGCGCCAAAGAACTCGCTGATCAGATTGTTGAATACAGTGTGTACATGGAATACAGCCCCGCAGCCAGTCAACCGATAGATTTCACAGTGAATCAGTGTTTCTGCACTTGGTTTCAAAGTTGTTGTTTCGATCGCTTTGCCATGCTTGTCCACAAACAGGAAATCTTCCGGCGTGCGAAGCGATTTATCCTTGCCTGAAGCCGTAACGGCAAAATAAAATTGCTCGGGATCAAACTCTCCCACACGCATCGACAGGTTACCGCTTGTTCCAGGGAACCAGTTGCGACTGGCAAAGAGGGCTTTAATATCAGCAAGTTCCTCCAGCACCTGACGTTTGTGTTCCAATGTAATCTTTTCAAAACCCATCTTTACAGCACTCCTTGTGTTTGCTTCTGTTTCATGTCTTCCATAATATCGTAAAAGGTAGCAAAGGGCACATGGTCTACACCAAGTTCTATGCACTTGTCCGTCAGAATGGAACGGGAGTACACCAGATCGGCAATTTTGGCACCTTCAAAATCGGTTAGACTGTCTCCGATCAGAATCCGATTATATTGTTCTTCCGGGAATGTGCGGATTACCGTCGTTTTACACATACCACAGCCGTTCTCACAAGGGGACTGACATGGATTAGGCCATTCAATGCGGATGAATTCCCCTGTAAAGTCTGCTCCGTTACAATAGACGTGATCTTGTGGAATGTTAAAGGGTGCAAGCAGTGGTTCGATAAAAAAGTCCATACCGCCACTGGTCACATTGAATTCAATGCCTTCGTTCCGAACATATTCCAGAAACTCGCCAAATCCCTCGCGGATGCCCGCTTGTCCAAGCACAAATTCAACAATTTCATCCTTTTGCGATGCAGGCAGCAGAGCGAACATGGCCCCGACGCCTTCACGCAGGGTAATGTTTTGATCCACCGTATCTTTCATGATCGCCTCAAAACCTTCAGGCTTAAAGTGCTTCATGATCGCCACAATATTGTCCGAGAGGGTAATCGTACCATCAAAATCACAGAAAATGACCGTTTTCTTATCACTTCTCATCGTTCTCCACCCCACAGGTCCAGGGCACTTTTCAACTCGGGGTGCTCAGATGCATACTCTGCGAGCGGAATTCCGCGCTGTGCCGCTTCGATGGCTTGCAAGAATGCACGTCCACCCGCCTCAGTACCCATTGGATGTCCGTGGATACCTCCACCGGCGTTCACGATAACATCCGTGCCAAAATCACGGAGAATTAAGGGTACAAGACCTGGGTGAATCCCAGCGGATGGAACTGGCATGCTGGTTCTGACCGGGAGTTCTTTGGAGAGCAGCTGCTCCGTAATGGCCATATTCTCTTCTTTTGGCATGGTCACCGATCCGTAAGGCGAAGGGAAAAGAACGAGATCCGCTCCGGCAAGACGCATCAGCTGACCCAGCAGCACCGAAGCGGATATCCCGTAATGCGGTGAAGGGTACAGTGCGCCAGCAAGGGCAGGATGCGCCATAATTGGCACGTTAATGTCAGGATCGCTTGTAAGCTCATGCAGAACGTCATATCCGTACGACAAAACGTTAAACAAAAGGGCATTGGCACCCGCATCAATCGCTCGTTCAGCCTGCTTCTTCAAACGCGAAGTTGGGCCGGTCAGGTTGGCGGCATAGAGCAATTTCTTGCCAGTCTCCTGCCGGGCCTGCTCAGCAGCCTTCATGCAAACCTCGACTCTTTTCTCGATAGGTGTCAGCTTGTTCTCAAACAGAATTTCGTCATCCTTGATCAGATCAACTCCGCCAAGAGCCTGACGGATAAACTGTTCGCGCAGTTCATCCGCATCCAGACCAATGACCGATTTGAATATGCTCATTAACAAAGGACGATCATGAACACCAAGCAGATCACGAACCCCATTCAATCCGAATTTGGGACCAGGGAATGCACTAAGGAATCCGTCCGAGAAGCCCAGTCTTGTCAGCTTGATCCGGCCATCCATCGAGATTTTGCCGAAGACAGTGACGAGCAGAGCCGGAATATCGCGGCTGAAGTTTACATCAGGATATCCGATCGTAATATCTGCATATCGTTCTCCTGAAGCCATACCCTCATGTTCATGTACTTCTACGCTAATCACTTCGCCAAGATGTTTCTGCATGGCTTCACGCTTGGCTTGCGGCAATTCAGTCCAACTGCCGACAGTCATGCCGACTGCTATGGATTCCGCCTTTTTGCGGAAATCTGCACGATCATCATGCAGACGATATGTGGCAGTACACATGTTGTTCATCGTAAATCTCCTTCCAAAGCAGCTCCCATCTCCCGTGAGCGCTCTGCGCAGCGGTTGACGGCTGCAATCACGTTTTCAAAGAAATCGCCCTCATCCAGTGTTTTGAGTGCTGCCTGTGTGGCGCCTCCAGGTGAGGTAACATCACTGCGAAGCTTCATGGGTTCCGCTCCCGTTTGCTGAACCATTCTCGCCGCACCAAGTACAGTTTGAACAGTCAGGTCGCGGGATTGCTGGCTGGACAGTCCGCCACGGATCCCCGCGGCAATCATGGCTTCCATCAAATAGTATACATAAGCCGGGCCGCTTCCGGAAATACCCGTGAGCACTTCCAGTTTCTCTTCCGGAACAATGGTGACAATGCCCACAGCTTCAAACATCGTCATAACCGTACTGCGCTGCTCATCTGTAATTTCGGCGGAGAAGGCAAGTCCTGTTGCACCAAGTCCAATCGTACTGGATGTATTCGGCATGGATCGAGCGATCGGTTGTTTGCGGCCGAGAAGTGTTTGCATCGTTCGGATGGATAATCCGGCGATGACAGAGACAATAAGCTGGTCCGGTGACAGGAGGGGACCAAGCTCACGAAGAGCTGCCGCAGCGTCTTTTGGTTTCATGGCAAGTACAATAACGGGAGAAGCGGAGAGCACTTCCGATGATTGGGAGGCTGTTCCTGTGCGAACGGCATAACGAGTACTCAGCTCTTCCTGACGTTTCTGGTTGCTCCGGTTCAGCATCGTAATATCCTGCGGGCGTACAACGAGGCGGGAGATCAGTCCGCGCACAATGGCTTCTGCCATGGCACCTGCTCCGTGGAAAGTAATCTTTTGTTGTAATAACGTCTGTTGTTCTTGACTCATGGTTATCGTTCCTCCTATATGGCTGTAGCTGCGATATTATTTCCGAATTTGTCCATTGCCGGTAACGCGGTATTTGGTAGAAGTAAGGGCAGGCAGTCCCATTGGACCACGAGCATGCAGCTTCTGTGTGCTTATTCCTATTTCGGCTCCATAACCGAACTCGAATCCGTCCGTGAAGCGTGTGGAAGCATTGTGATAAACTGCTGCAGCATCCACGTCATGCAAAAAGCGTTCCGCATGTGCTGTATCACGGGTGACAATGCATTCGGAATGTTTGGTGCCATAAGTTGCAATGTGCTGCATGGCTTCATCCAGGCCCTGCACAACTCGTATATTCAAAATATAATCATTATACTCTGTACCGTAGTCTTCTGCCGTCACGGGAAGGGCAGTACGGACCAGACGACGAGTCGTGTCACAACCCTTTAATACAACATTCGCTTCACGGAATTGTTCGGCCAAGGCAGGCAAATGCTGTTCTGCATAAGCAGCATGAAGGAGCAGGGTTTCCATGGAATTACATACGGATGGGCGCTGTGCTTTTGCGTTGATCGCAATTTCTGCTGCCATGACCGGATCTGCCGTTTCATCCACATACGTATGGCAGATGCCTGCACCTGTTTCGATGACAGGTACCGTTGCATTGGCCACCACGTTGCGAATCAGTGAAGCACCGCCTCTTGGAATAATGACGTCCAGTAGCCCATTCAGCTTGAGCATTTCATCGACGGAAGAGCGGTTAGCGTCTTCCACGAGCTGCAAGGCATCCGGCGGCATGTCTGTTTTGGCTAATGCCTGGTGGAGTACTTCCACAATACGACGATTGGAAGAGAGGGCAGAAGAACCCCCGCGCAGCAGAACGGCATTGCCAGTCTTGAGGCATAGCCCTGCTGCATCAACCGTAACGTTAGGACGTGCCTCATAGATGATGCCAATCAGGCCAATTGGCACTCTCAATTTTTTAATGTGAAGTCCATCTGGACGCGTAAATGACTCCAGTACTTCACCAACAGGATCTGGGAGTTCAACAATCTGACGCAATCCCTCCGCAATTCCCGCGATACGCTCTTTGTTCAAAGCGAGACGATCAAGCATGGATTCTGGCGTCCCTTGTTCTCTGCCACGTTCGAGATCTTCCGCATTGGCCGTAATAATGGATTCCGATTCCGTAATAAGCGCATCCGCCATGGCGAGCAAGGCTTTATTTTTCTGTTCTGTACTCAAACGGTTTAACTGTGGAACAGTCGATTGAGCTTTGCTGGCTTTTTGTCTTACTTCACTCATCTGAAATTCCTCCTTCATTTATGCAAGTTCATGTCCCTATCCAGTTCAATACAATTACTTGTTATTTTAACGTAATCCACTCGTCTCGATGGATGACTTCAAGCCGATGGATGGCATTCAGTGTCTTCATGACTTCTCCGCTTGGCAAACCTGCGATAAGGCGAAGCTGATCATCATCATAATTGACAATGCCTCGGCCAAGCAGTGTTTCGTCCAACCCAATGACCTCGACAACGTCACCTGCGTGGAATGTGCCAAGCACCCGTTTGACTCCTACAGGCAGTAGACTGTGACCGCCGTGAACAAGAGCTTCTTCGGCACCAGCATCCACGACAACTGTACCGAGAGGTGTTGACATGAAGCCTAACCATTGTTTCTTGCGGGAGAGTGCGGCCAGACGAGTTTCAAAATAGGTCCCCTTGCCACAGCCCTCCACCGCGTTTTGCAAGTCTCCGGGTTCCTTGACGCTGCCCACAAAGACAGGCACGCCTCCTCGTGTTGCCACTTTGGCTGCATCGACTTTGGACCGCATGCCACCTGTACCAACCGATGAACCTGAACCTCCGGCATACGCATAGATTTCTTCTGTAATTTCAGGGATTCGATCATAACGCACAGCACTCGGATCCTTGCGGGGATCTGCCGTATAGAGTCCGTTGGTATCCGTGAGAATAACAAGATGCTGGGCTTTCACCAAATTGGCAACGAGCGCAGAGAGCAGATCGTTATCCCCGAATTTCAACTCGTCTACTGAAACCGTATCATTTTCGTTGAAAATGGGAATGACGCGTTGTCTGAGCAGCTCTTCCACGGTCATGCCTGCGTTCCCCATCCGTTTCCGACTGTGGAAATCGGTTCTGGTTAGCAGAATTTGTGCTGTAGTAACGCGGTGCGCTGCAAAAGCCTGTTGATATGCCTGCATCAACAATGCCTGACCCACTGCGGCTGCCGCTTGTTTCTCATGCAGCATTTTGGGACGTTGAGGGTAACCAATTTCACGGAATCCGGCAGCAACGGCTCCAGAAGTGACCAGGAGAACTTCATGGCCCTGTTCATAGAGCGAAGCGATCTCACTGGCGTAAAATGATATGGAACTGCGGTCAAGGCCGCCTTCCTCGGTGGTAAGAGAACTGCTCCCAATCTTGACTACTATTCGTGAAGACATGCTTTCACTTCCTTAAACATAATGAATGAGATACCAATGGACCGTTATCCAGGTACAAAAAAAACTCCCGTCCTTTGTTGTAAAAAGGACGAAAGTTTGTTACTTCCGCGGTACCACCTTTATTGATGATTGCATCATCCGGCTCTCGCCCTGTAACAGAAGGCACTGTCCTGCATAAACAGGCCGCTCAGGGGTAGGTTTCGGAGAGAAGCCGCGGTAAATTCTTGCAGCCCGGTGGAATTTACTCTCTGGGCGCGGCTTGTTCTCTCGTACTGGTCCCGTCATCACGTTTCGTTCGATATTTGTTAATAACATACCATGGAAACTTGGCAGATGCAAAGGGGTATGCGGCCTTTAATTACTTAAACAAGTTCAGCTTGCCAATCCTTCTGGCAGCTTCCTCCAATCGTTTCTCGTCACTCAGCAAACCAGCGCGGACGTAGCCTTCTCCATGTGTACCAAACCCGATACCCGGTGCCACAGCGACTTTGGCTTCACGAAGCAGTAAATCTGCAAATTCGGCTGAGGTAAACCCGGAAGGAACAGGCAGCCAGCTGAAGAAAGAACCCCCAGGCTTCGAAGCCTGCCATCCAATGGAGGAAAGTGCTTCATATAATGCATTACGGCGGGATTCATACCGGGCGACCAGATCGGTAACACATTGTTGGGAGGAAGTCAGGGCAGCAGCTGCCGCTGCCTGAATGCCGCCGAATAGGCTAACATAAATGTGATCCTGCAGCAGATTGATTTTGGAGATGATCTCCGCATTCCCAAGGGCGAATCCAACCCGCCAGCCTGCCATATTGTAAGTTTTGGATAACGTATAGAATTCAATTCCGACTTCCTTGGCCCCAGGCGCCTGCAGGAAACTGACCGGACGATGTCCGTCAAACCCAATCGCACCATATGCGAAGTCGCTGGCAACGACAATCTTGTTCCGTATCGCGAATTCAACGGTATCTTCATAGAATGACAGCGGGGCAGTCGCGGATGTTGGATTGTTGGGATAGTTTAAATACATCAGCTTGGCCTTATCGCGAACTTCATCCAAGATAGCCTCATAATCAGGAAGGAATGCATTCGACTCCAAAAGAGGCATAAAGGACATATGCGCTTTGGCAAGAGCGACCCCGGACCAGTAATCCGGATAACCCGGATCAGGAACGAGACATGCGTCCCCGGGATTAAGCAGCACTTGCGGCAGCTGTACAAGCCCCGTTTTCCCGCCAAACAAAATGGCAACTTCAGTCTCGGGATCAAGGTCAACGTTATAATCTTCTTTATAACGTTTGGCGATGGCTTCCTTCAGGAAGACATGTCCACTAAAAGGTGAATATTTATGATAAAGCGGATTTTCGGCAGACTCTTGCAGTGTTTTTACGATATGCGGTGGTGTAGGAGTGTCCGGGTTCCCCTGACCAAGATTAATCACGTCGTGACCACTTGCGATTTCACGGTTAACATTTTGCACGAGTGTTGCAAAAAATTGCGTTGGCAGCTGTGTCATGACGTCTGAGGTAGGTATATCAAAGGCAGAACGACCCGAATTTTGCTGTAGATTACTCATTAATTTCATCACTCCGGTTCATAAAAATGGGAATAGTATTCATTAATTTATCACGCTAATCCCGAGCTGTATAGAGGGGATAAGTGATTTGAAGTCTTTTTGTCTACCGTGTAAATGGGTTTTTGTACAAAACCCAATTGACCAGATTCGGTTTTGTCCATTGTCGAAGAAGATCCTTTATCTTATGATCTTTTACGATAATGATAATCAATATCATTAAGAAAACGTTTATCTATCTAGGGGGAAATAAAAAATGAAACAAAGCGGCTTTCGTGTGATGAGCACAACATTCATGATTGGAGCGTTATCCCTACTGCTGCTTGCTTGCGGCAATTCGTCCACTAACGGTTCAGGTGACGGAGAGACAACTGCTGCGGCAACATCCAATGACTCGCAGGCAGCAGCAGAGAACACCGGGCAAGAAGAGGTGGCAGAGGCAGACAACAAGAATGAAACGAAAATATTTAAAGACTGGACCGGGCACGAAGTGGAAGTTCCGACCTATCCGCAGCGTGTCATATACCACGGCGAGGTTACCGGGGATCTATTGGCTCTCGGGGTCGTTCCTGTAGGTATTCTTAAAAATGAAGGTACGGTATTCGATGATCAGGTGGCAGATGCAGAAGATGTTGGTTTTCCAATCAGTGTTGAAAAATCGCTATCACTTAAACCTGACCTGATCATTTTCTCGAATGATGATGAAACGCAATACGATCAGATTTCAAAAGTTGCTCCGACGGTGACGTTCAACTCCTTCTGGCCACTCGAAGAACGGATGCGATTCTTGGGAGATTTGCTCGGCAAAAAACAGGAGGCTGAAGACTGGCTTGCTGCACATGCCAAGGCAACAGAGGAAATGTGGAATCAGCTGCGTGCAAATGGGCTGAAGGAAGACGAAACCGCATCGGTATTTACCATGTATCCAGGTAATCGATTGTTCGTGATGGCGGGTGCAGGATTGCCCCAGCTGTTGTACGGACCTGGTGGTATGAAGCCAACCCCTGAAATTCAAAAGGTACTGGATGAAGAAGTAGGATTTGTTGAGATATCACAGGAAAAAATGGCAGAGTTCGCTGGAGACCGCATATTTATATTGAATGCAGTAGATCAAGCGGCACAGCAATCGACAGAAGAATTGATGAATAGTGTAGTATGGAATAATCTGCCTGCGGTCAAGGAGGGCAAGGTTTATCGTTTTGATATCGTCAAAGCATCGAGCGATGCTACATCAAGAGAGTGGCTTCTGCAGGAATTGCCGAAACAGATGATTCAATAAAAGACCAGTTCTTATCCTGAACAGGGCCTTCAACGTATCGTTGAGGGCTCTTATTAACGTTTTTGATCGTGTATAAGTGTCTTTTGTATATATGCTGGAATAATGAGGCTTTACGGCGTATAATCAGAATACATTAATGATAACCATTCTCATTCAGAGTAAGTATGAGGTGAAACGGAAGTGCAGCAAATGATCGCAAATGGTAATCCCCTATTTTTCTCCGCATTCCTGTTCCGATATGTTCATATTAGTCGTCATATCGAACCTTCTGAACAGGTTATGCTTGAAGTCAGCTGTGAACGGCATACGCTGCTGTTCTGTGAACAGGGCGAAGGCCGCATATATATCGGATCTGAGTTACATCCATTTATTTCAGGCAAGATATACCCCATGGCACCAGGAGAGAATTATCAGCTGGAGCATAACCGTTCTGGTGAGCTGAGATATACGGTGCTTCATTATGATGCCGTGCACATGGTAACAGGGGATCCGGAACTTTACACACGTTCTTTATTTGAAGAGAGGGACCAGATGAATGACTTTTCACCCGGCGCGTTATTCAGCATGCTGGATTTGTTGGAATCGGCTAGCCTCTATCAAACGGATGCAGAGTATAGCCGATTGAATGTACATTTTCAAAAATTGATGGAACTAGTGGTGTCCCGCTATACACTCCCCAAAACTGAGCAAAGCCCGGATGTCAGAGTACAGAGCACGATTCAATACGTGGACGAGCATTACGCTCAGGATATAAGTGTACAGAAATTAGCGCGGCTCGCGAATCTTCGACCAGCTCAGTTTACAGCTTTGTTTAGGCAAATTACAGGCCGCAAGCCTCTTGAATACCTGAACCATGTACGCATTGAACAGGCTAAGGAATGGCTGTCCCTTTCCGATGAACCTCTGCGCGATATTGCGGGTCGTGTAGGTTTCCGGGATGAGTACTATTTCAGCAGACGCTTCAGGCAGCACACCGGACTGGCTCCCCGGCAGTATGATCGATCTCTTCAACGACATACGCTTGTTCAAGATTGGGCTGGACATGAAGTAAACATTCCTGGACACCCTGAGCGGATTCTATTCTATGGAGATTCGGCAGGGGACTTACTTGCGTTAGGGCTTCCCGTGCTTGATGGCAAAGCGTATGATGTGTTACCTTCCATTGATTTGGAATGGACCGTGCAGAAGCAGCCGGATCTGATTTTGCTGGATAGCACGAATGAACAGTTATACCAGCGGCTTTCCCGTATTGCTCCTACTTTGATATACAATTCCCATGCGAACCTGGAAGAGCGCATCCTCAAAGTGGGAAGCTGGTTTGGCATGGAGCTGGATGCAGAGACATGGATTGCATCTTATCATAGGAGAACTGAGGAGATGTGGAGCAGCATAAGACCATGGATTCAGCTTGGCGAAACGGCTTCAGTGCTTGTGCATCATCGAGGTGCCCGCTTGTTTGTCATGGGCAATATCGGACTGGCTCCGTTTCTGTATCACCCGCAGGGGTTTGTGCCTGTAAGCAAAGTGCAGGAAGCTCTAGCAGCAGGGAGAGCCTACAAGGAGATTTCAACAGAGTCGATAAGCCAGTATGCGGGTGACCATATCTTTGTCATGATGCCAGAGAGTGATGCAGCCAGGGCAGCAACGGAGAAGCTTTTTGAAAGTGATGAATGGAAGGAGCTGCCTGCCGTAAAAAAAGGAAAAATGTACACGTTGGATGAACAGGTGTGGAATATAGGAGATGCTTTATCGTACTTCAGATTGCAGAGCCTGTTCCCTGAATTGCTTAAACGAACTGGCCCATCTTCTATAATCGTACACTAGCAGCCATTAAACTCATAAATAAGCTTAATCAAAACGTTGTTGCGGGCTTCGCGCGGATCAAGCTATGATAACAGGTATTACAGTTCGGAGGAGTGCACGTCATGACAAAACAACAATTGGGGGAAATGCGTGTTGCCCTGATTCAGGGTGACATTCAGCTTGGTAATCCTGAGGCCAATCATAAACATATGCAGACTCTGCTTGAGCAAGCAGTGGAACAATATCCGGATCTGGGGCTGGCCGTGCTGCCGGAAATGTGGAATACAGGTTACGCATTGGAACAAATCCATGAGCTCGCAGACCCGGATGGGCAAAAATCAAGGGAGTGGTTATCGGCATTTGCCGAGAAGCACCAGATTTCAATTGTCGGTGGATCCATAGCAGAGAAGCGAAATGGACAAATTTTTAATACCATGTATGCCTACAACAGGGAAGGAAAGCAGGTTACACGTTATGATAAATTGCATCTGTTCCGCCTGATGGATGAGGAGAAATATTTGCAGCCAGGAGCTGAACCTGAAATTTTCGAACTGGAGAATGGTCTGACAGCGGGGGCGTCCATCTGTTATGATATCCGTTTTCCAGAACTAGCCCGCACGCTTGCATTGAATGGGGCCAGAGCATTGATCGTACCTGCAGAATGGCCGAATCCACGTTTGCACCACTGGCGCACACTGCTGACAGCACGCGCTATTGAAAATCAGATGTATGTGATTGCGTGCAACCGGGTCGGTAAAGGGGGAGACACCGAATTTTTTGGACACTCTCTTATTATTGATCCTTGGGGCGAAATTGTGGCTGAGGGAGGAGAAGGGGAAGAGATCGTGACCGGACTGATTCGCCCTTCCCTTGTTGATGAAGTGCGGGGACGCATTCCTGTCTTTGAAGACCGCAGACCTGGTATTTATTTTGGTGCAAAATAATAAAAAAAATAATTCCAGTAAAGTGTTTATTCTTCCAGCAGGCGGGTAATGATAACTATCCCGTCACCAAGGAGGATGATCAATCAATGGACAACCATGTGAAAGATACGCTCAGGAGACTGGAACAGGAAAACACAAGGGAAGATCACTTGAGGCCATTCTTAGAGAATGGAGCAGGAGGGCTATCACCGCCTGAACAAACCGTTCAGGACGAAGGCCGACTGGTCAATCAACAGAACAGGCTGACGAGTGAACGTAATTTGCGAAAATAAACAACATGACATGATTATCTCTTATGTACGTTTCTACGTTAACTTTAGATCATGATATCAGCAACATTGTGATGTAACGATGTACTGCGATTTCATGCAAGAACTTGATCCTGCTTATGCGGGAGAAGAGTATAGAACAAAGGCTTGGCCCACATGGGTCAAGCCTTTGTTTATTTTGTTACTTCGAAATGACTAATTTACAGAGGCAGGATTCTCATTGTCTCCTTCGGAAAGCATGGCAACCGTCCGTTTAAACGTGTCAATAAAAGCTTCTGCCGCTTTGGACAGTACACGTCCCTGACGGTAAGCGACGACGAGAGTGCGACTTGGGACAGGTTCTGCAAGTGGTACATAGACAGGTACAAACTCACTGCGTGGTGCCCTGGCAATAAAGCGTGGAACAAGGGTAATGCCCATGCCTGTAGCTACAAGGGATTGCACGGTTTCTATATTATTGCTCTCAAATACGACTCTCGGATCGAATCCAGCCTGCTCGCACAGATCAAAGGTCAGTTTGCGGAAGCCCTGTCCTTTTTTCAGTACAACAAACGACTCGTCCCGAAGCTCCTCCATATGCACAGGGATCGGATGATCCGGATTCCCTCTGACGGCAAGGGGGTGATGAGGAGGTACCGCCAGATCAATTCGCTCTTCGCCGATTGCAACATATGACAGGCTTGGTTCCTGCAAAGGCAATGAGAGTAGGCTGAGATCAGCTTTGCCGCTGGCTGTCAGCTTTTCCAGTGTTAGTCCTGCGTCTTCAAGCAGCGTTACTTCGATATCCGGATAGGCTTGCTGGTATGCGGGGAGTACATGCGGCAGAAGGTGGGACCCGGTGATCGGCATACTGCCCACAACGACTTTACCTTTACGCAGCTGGGAGATATCTGACATTTCCTGTCTAAGCAATTCCACAGCATCCACAATCTTTTGGGCTTGCTCCACAAAGGTGACCCCAGCATGAGTTAACTCTACCGTGCTGGTATTACGCTGAAAGAGCAGAACGCCAAGCTCTTTCTCAAGTTTAGACAATTGCTGACTAAGCGAAGGCTGAGCAATATGAAGTTTCTCTGCCGCCCGGGAAAAATTCCGTTCTGCAGCAATCTGCAGCGTATATTGAAGTTGTCTGAATTCCATAAGCACATGTCATTCCTTTCGTTATGCCACCATTATATCATCATGGATAAATAAATCAGTTTTCTGTTATGAATATATAGAAAAAGCATTGACACTCGCGGTGAAGCAACGTAGTATAAGTTGTATATGATAATGATAATTGTTATCAATTAAGAGCCGCTGTGGATACAGTGGTTTATTGTCGTTTAACTCATTATAGGTCAAACCTATTACATCTATAGATATTATATCTTGGAACAATGAAGGACAGGGTGATATATTTATGTCATTCAAGAGCTTCACGGTTTAGACAAAAACAGAGGCTCTTCCAAGGACCGAACTTATGATGAGGTGAAAATGATGAGTAAAAAAACGATGTTTGAGAAAATTTGGGAAAATCACGTAATTCATCAGGAAGAAGGAAAACCGAGCATTCTGTATATCGACCTGCACCTGGTGCATGAGGTTACTTCTCCACAGGCTTTTGAAGGCTTGCGTTTGTCAGGACGCAAGGTACGTCGCCCGGAACTAACGTTTGCGACAATGGATCACAACGTTCCTACCAAGGATCGTTTCAACATTACAGATCCGATTTCCAAGCAACAAATTGATACACTCTCTCAAAACTGCCGTGACTTTGGCGTAAAATTGTATGATCTGGATACGATCGATCAAGGTGTTGTACACGTTATGGGACCAGAACTTGGTCTGACTCACCCGGGTAAAACCATTGTTTGCGGTGACAGCCATACGTCCACACATGGTGCATTTGGTGCACTGGCATTCGGAATCGGAACCAGTGAAGTAGAGCATGTCATGGCTACTCAATGTTTGCAGCAAGCAAAAGCAAAAACGATGGAGGTTCGCTTCGTCGGGAAGCGTAATCCGGGCGTAACAGCAAAAGACATGATCCTCGCAGTGATTGCCAAATATGGCACAGACTTTGCAACAGGTTATGTTATTGAGTATACGGGCGAATCGATCCGTGAACTCAGCATGGAAGAGCGTATGACCGTATGCAACATGTCTATTGAAGGTGGAGCAAGAGCAGGCATGATCGCTCCGGATGAAACAACATTTGAGTATCTGCGTGGACGTGAATATGTACCTGCTGATGCCAAGTTTGATGAAGCTGTTGCAGCTTGGAAAGAGCTTGTTACAGACGAAGGTGCCGAGTTTGATCGTGTTGTAGAGATCGATGTGGAGTCCCTGATTCCGCAAGTAACTTGGGGTACCAGCCCGGGCATGGGAACGGATATCTCATCCAAAGTGCCTGTACCGGCAGAACTGCCAACTGAAAATGAACGTAAAGCAGCTGAAAAGGCGCTTGAATATATGGGTCTTACACCTGGAACGCCGATTTCTGAAATTCCTGTAGACTATGTATTTATCGGTTCTTGTACGAATGGACGGATTGAGGATCTGCGTGCGGCAGCCAAGGTTGCCAAAGGCCATACCGTGTCCAGCAATGTTACGGCAATCGTAGTTCCTGGCTCAGGCCGTGTTAAAATTCAAGCCGAAAAAGAAGGTTTGGACAAAATCTTCACGGAAGCAGGATTTGAATGGCGTGATGCAGGATGCAGCATGTGTCTTGCAATGAACCCGGATGTATTGAAACCAGGACAACGTTGTGCATCAACATCCAACCGTAACTTTGAAGGACGTCAAGGACGCGGAGGACGTACCCACCTGGTATCTCCGGCAATGGCTGCAGCAGCAGCGGTTAAAGGTCACTTCGTTGACGTACGTGACTGGAATTTCAAAACGGAAGCAGTTATCTAACAGGTAACGGACAGAAGGGAGAACGGATCACATGGAAGAATTTAAAACACTGCAAGGCATCGTTGCACCGGTAGACCGGGTCAATGTAGATACAGACGCGATCATTCCAAAACAATTTTTGAAGCGGATTGAACGTACAGGATTTGGACAATTTTTGTTCTACGAATGGCGTTTCGATGAAGAGGGGAATAACAATCCTTCCTTCGAAATGAACAAATCCCGTTATGAAGGAGCATCCATTCTGATTTCCCGTGCAAACTTCGGCTGCGGCTCATCCCGTGAGCATGCACCTTGGGCAATTATGGACTATGGATTCCGTTGTGTCATCGCACCATCTTTTGCAGATATCTTCTATAACAACTGTTTCAAAAACGGCATCCTGCCAATTAAATTGTCTGAAGAGCAAGTAGAAGATCTGTTCCAGCGTACAGCTGCTCATGAAGGCTATGAACTGAATGTTAATCTGGAAAACAAAACGATTACCGATGCACACGGACTGCATATCGATTTTGATCTGGATGAACATCGTCGTCAATTCTTGCTGCAAGGTCTGGATGATATCGGTCTGACATTGCAACATGATGATGAGATTACAGCGTATGAGCAGCGTCATGCCGCAAAACTGTTTGGATAATCTCTGACATATCGAATAAAAAAAGCTTCTGCTTCTCCGTAGGAACGTTGTTCCGATCAGAGACAGAAGCTTTTTCTATTATCCAGTGCTGATTAATCTTGCTGCCTTTTAGAATTACACATTTAAACCAAGTGATCTATACGTAGAATTCCTGATTGTTTTTTGCTGAATACTTCAATATGTAATCCCCGTCATTTTTTAAATCTCTTGATGCGATTTTGATCCTAGTATAGTCCAGTCGCGTCTCTCGGAGCACACGCTTAACTGCTTGAATTCCAAGTGTCTCATCCATTACAAGGCAGTAAATATTTAAAGCGTACTGGGGGACTGGATTTGCCGTTTTGCCCATATCATGTCCATCTACAATGCCGAGCCCTTTCCACCCTAGCTCACTTGTCAGTGCCTCACTGGCTTTATCCTTGAGCCATAGATCACGTTTGCTGCCTGTCAGACTTTTCATCGGATATTGAATAATCAGCATGTAACCATCGTCTTCAGAAGCTTGTTTGTAACCTTGGTCAGAGTAGCGATGAAGAAAATCAACTTTGAATTCGTCCTCATTGCTAAACGAGGCTGGAAAATCCATTCTGGTCGTTGTACCAACCGTACCGACTTCGCCGATATGCTCCACAACCTGATCCTCTTCGATCCAGTATTCTGCGTAGAGCAGCCTGCCATTGGATGCTTGTTTATACAAAGTGATCACTGGTTTCCCTCCTAAGAATAAAATGACTTTCATTCTTTCTTTACAATACAAAGTAGATTGGACAATTGGCTATGTATGGGGGTCTTCTTATGGTGCCTCATAAAATATAATAGCATCAATAGATGATATTTTTGGCAAGATATTCAATTCCTGTTGACTAAAAAGAAGATATTTCTCCAATTTGATTTCTTTTTTCTTGTTGGTTCCGACTAAATATGACAACGTTGTAACCGGATGAAAAGCTATTATCTGATAAACTGATTAGTATATTATGGAAGGTTACATAGAGGACTTGTCGAAGGTACAGTCAAAGGTACAGAACACGACAGATTGGTGGATGATCTATGAAGGAATGGTCGGCTGCAGTCGTTTTCTTTCTGTTTTTGTTTTTATTTCCTATCGCAGCACATGCAGGCGCGGTGCCCTCTATTGTTCTTGATGGTGTAACCATAGATCAGGGATCCGGGGCGCCGGAGAATGTCGGAAAGACGGTAATGATACCGATCCGCATGGTTTCAGAAAACCTCGGTTATCAGGTGAAGTGGGAAAAGGAAACCAAGTCTGTTCTGGTTCAAAAAGGGAGCCGCAGTATAGCAATGACGGCTGGTAGAGATACAGCAACAGTCAATGGAAGGCCTGTAGAACTGGATTCCCCACCTTTGGTTAAACAAGGAACGACGCTGGTCCCCTTGCGCTTCGTCGGAGAAGGCATGGGGCTTGAAGTAGGATGGGACAATGGAACCAAGACAGTCAGCCTACGCACCGCACCGCCAGTCGCAGAACAAGATGAAGAGGATGAGGCTACGACAACTCCTTCTCCCAGCTTGAATGCTGAGCTTCAGAGTATCAGCTTCAGCAGTAATCGATTGATGATAACGACAAGTGGAGAAGTCAAGCCGAAACTGTCCACTCTCGGTGCACCGGATCGGATTATTGTAGATATGCCTGAAACCACGTTCTCTGAGTCTTTCATCCAAGGACAGGACTTCAGTTCGGATGGAAGTGGCAGCATTGTCGTTACAGATTCCACTGTGGTATCCAAGGTGCGATACGCCATGTTCAGCCATTCACCATCCACGGTTCGTATTGTGTTTGATCTGAAACAATCCGCTACGGCTAAGTGGTCGCTTGGAGATAACCATGTGCTGCTCGTTGATCTGACAGCAAGTAATGGGGAGTCTGCCAGTCAACCTGCCTTACCAACGGATGACGACAAGAAAATAGTGATTATTGATCCCGGGCACGGCGGGAGGCAGTCGGGAGCAGTAAGTATCTCCGGAAAGTATGAGAAGGACTTTAATCTTGCAGTGGGTCTGAAAGTACAAGCACTGCTGCAGAAGCATGAAGATATACAAACGGTGATCACACGACAGGATGATACTGAACTTACCTTGCAGCAGAGAGTCGAGATGGCAGAACTTAATCAGGCGGACCTTTTCATATCTATTCACGGGAACAAATTTACGACTCCTGATCCGAATGGAATAGAAACGCTCTATAGTCGGATAGAGAGCAAAACGCTGGCCGATGTGCTTCATACACATATCATGCCAGTTGCAGGCCTCAAGGATCGTGGTGTTAAAATGGTCAGCCTGCATGTAACTCGTGAGACGTCTATGCCAGCAGTTCTGCTTGAGCTAGGTTTTATGAGCAATCCAACAGATGAAGCACTTATGCTCACAGAAGATTATCAGGACCGCTGTGCAGAAGCAATTGTAGATGGAATTATAGAATTTTTAGGGCTTTAAGTCCGATTATTCGTAAATACGCAGTTTAGGAAAGCTCGTTGTTTTCAGATGTTTAATTGATAAAAAAGGAAATAAAAAGACATTAAAATGTAGAAAAAGCTTGATTTGACAACGTTTTTTTTCTGTTATGTTGGAATATATTCGCAACTTTTGAGAGTACGGGGCGTCTAATAGGTGTCTGGTAATGCCCACGTGGTCAGTCGGAGCTGTAAGTCACAACATGCGGCGAAAAAATATGAGAATGGTAGGGGTGAAGGATGAAGAAGTTCGGTTTTTTGGTACTGTTATTTGTCTTTGGGCTCGTTTTCCCGGGCTATAGTCATGCGGCTGTGGATACGAAAATTATCCTAGACGGGAAAGAAATTGTGCAGCCATCGGATGCCAAAGCGGAAATCATCAATAGCAAAGTGATGGTGCCGATTCGGGTTATTTCCGAGAGTCTGGGGTACGGTGTGGAATGGAAGCAAAGTACAAGCACCGTGACGATAAGCAAAGACAACACTGCCATGCAGATGATTGTAGGACAGAAGACGGCAACGGTGAACGGCAGTAACGTGAACCTGGATGCCCCGCCACTCGTAAAAAATGGTACGACTCTTGTGCCACTCCGATTTATCGGTGAACAAATGGGTCTTAAGGTGGGTTGGAACAACACTACGAAGACGGTAACATTAGTTACCCAGAATTCTGGTTCCGGAAACGGGACAACAACTCCTCCGAACTCCGGCAATAATGGCGGGAGTACGAATGAGGAAGGTCTTGTACTGGTGAACGGCATCAGCTTCAGTGACAACCGCTTCTTTATTGCAACCAGCGGAGAAACGAAGCCGAACGTCTTCACGATGACAGGACCGGATCGGATTGTTATCGACTTACCTAATACAGCATTTGCTGATTCTTTCAGTGAGGGACAAGCTCTTGACAGCAACCAGAATGGACAGCTTGTAGTCAGCGGTTATCCCGATGTTTCCAAGATTCGGTATTCGTTATACAGCAACAGCCCTTCTACGGTTCGTTTTGTCATAGACCTTTCCAATGCCAAAGGTTATGACGTTCAAAACGATTCGGGTTTGATTATGGTTGATTTGAACAAACAAGGCGCGACACCTACCCCTCCAGTTGGAGATAATGGCAAGAAAGTTGTCGTCATTGATGCAGGACACGGGGATCATGATCCTGGAGCAATTGGTGTTACCGGTAAACGGGAAAAGGATTTCAACTTGGCAATGGCTTTGAAAGTGGAAGCACTGCTGAAAAAAGAGTCTAAAATTGACGTTGTGTTAACCCGCAGCGATGATACTTTTCTGGCTTTGAGTGAACGTGTGAAAATTGCCGAAAAGGTAAACGCGGATATTTTTATTTCCATTCATGCCAATAGTGGACCTGCTGCTGCGAACGGTGTAGAAACCTTCTATACTCGATCCACTAGCAAGGAATTGGCTACCATCATGCATAAATATCTTTTGCAATCTTCGGGATTAAAGGATCGTGGCGTGAAAACGGCAAGCCTCCATGTTACCCGTGAAACAACAATGCCAGCTGTTCTGCTGGAGGGCGGTTTCCTGAGCAATAAGAGTGATGAAGCAGCTCTGTTCACTGAAAGTTTCCAAAACAGTGTTGCCAAGGGTATTGTTGCAGGAATCAAGGAGTATCTGGGAATTAAATAAGGGTTAACCCTTATGATCAGGAGGCGGAGTTAGAATGAACAAAAAAATATGGATTGCAGCACTGCTGGTAACGGTTATGGCAGTTGCTGCCGGATGCGGAAGCAAGCCAACAGCAGCTCCTGCTCCAAGTCAGACTCAAGGGGCAGGCACGGAAGTTAGCGTCCCTGAGGATCAAAATAATGAGAATGAGACAAATGATACGGAAATTACTGATCCTGTAACTGTGGAAACAGAAGGTACGACATCTACACCGGATTCAACACCTTCCAGCTCAGGTTCGGAAGGAACAGCTTCTTCGGGAGGAACTTCTACGGATTCGAGCAGCACTTCACAGAGTACAGAGCAAGAAACAATCAAGGTGTTTTATACCGATCCGGAAGAGCTGGATCTGCATGAAGCCACAGCAAATATCTCCTACGCAGCAGATGATGATAAATACAAGGAAGCATTTGCGGCTTTACAACAAACGTCTGATGACAAACTTGTTCCACTGTGGGCCAAAGATATTGAATTGAAGTCCGTAAAATTTGACGCAGGTGCACTTACATTGGACATTCATATGCCTGATACTGCACGTCTTGGTGCGGGTGGAGAAGCATATGCAATTGATGCCTTGAAGAAAACATTCTTCCAGTTTGATGAAGTCAAATCGCTTGATTTGCTGGTGGACGGGCAGCAATCTGAGAGCTTGATGGGCCATGTCGATCTTGAGCATCCAATGACAAGATCCGAATAGTTTCGCTGCAGCATGTTGTTTTACCGTTTTCCAATGGATATCGACCGTTTTACATGAGAGGGGAAATCATAGGTGACTTTTAAATATAACAATCCATCACACTCTAAAAAAGTAGTATCAGCCGTGCTTGCAGGCATGATGGCCCTTAGCGCTGGCGGAGCTGCCATGGCAGCGGAATCAACAGAAGCGGAGCAGAGCCAGACTTCGGCTGTAAGCAATACGACTGCACCCGCAGGTTTGTTCAGTGATATCAAGGTAGGATACTGGGCTGAGAAGCATGTATATAAGCTGGCAAACCAAGGTATCCTTCTCGGTAACAATGGTCTGTTCCGTCCTGGAGATGCGGTAACACAACAGGAAGCTGTAACCATGGCGATCCGTTTTATGAACCAGGAAGGCCAGTTGAACGACAGCACGGCTACGGCATTACCGACAAATATGGAAGTGGGGAATTATTTCAAGCCATATGTGGCTTTGGCGCTTCAACTGGGACTGATTGATAAAACGGAAGAAGCTACAGCAGACGTATCTAAAACAACATGGGGACAAAAGCCTGCATCGCGTGAGTGGATTACCAAGCTGCTGATCCGTTCATTGGACAAAGAGGCTGAAGCGAAGGCTCAGAACAGTCAGTCCACTGGCTTCGCCGATGATGCAAGCATCTCCACAGATGGCAAAGGTTACGTCAATCTGGCAGTGAGCCTGGAGCTTGCCAAAGGTGTGGAAGGTAACAAATTTAATCCAACCGGATCGGTAACCCGGGCCCAATTAGCAACTTTCTTCAGCAGAGGAGAAGCGTTAACAGATACAGCTTATCCGGACACGTACACGGGTTATGTAACTGGATTAAAAGATGGTCAGATCAGCCTGCTGGTTGATGGTAAAGTAACTAACTTTACGGTGAACAGCAGCACACCATATTTTACAAAAGATAGTGAGACACGTGCGACAGAACCCAATGTTCAGCTCTATACCAAAGTACAGGTGGTTGGATCTGCTGGAAATGCAGCTTATGTGGAAGTAATCGATGCGACGCCGCAGGTGGAGAGCGTCGAAGGTACGTTTGCACGTTCGTTATCGGGCAATAAAATTGGGATCTTTGTTGGCGAGAACTATGAAACCTACGGGTACGATGAAGCAACTGCATTTATCGACCAAAACGGAAATGCGATCAAGTTGACTGATATTACAGCTGACAGCATTATTGAAGTACAACGCGAGACCTTCTCCGCAGACAAAAAAACGGTGGCCATCCGCGTGAAGTCCGGCATTGTTAACAAAAGTGACAGTGGTGTAATTGCGGAAGTGAGCACTACCGGGAAAACGATTAAGTTCACGAATGCAGCAGGAACTACAGAGCAGTTTACGTATGGTGATAATCTGATTATTCGTTATCAGGATCGAATTCTATCTCTAGCAGAGCTTAAAGCAGGCAGTACCGTAAAATACACGGTGAAGGACAGTGTTCTGCAAAGCATTGAATTGTCTCAGGGTGTAGAGCAGTCTGTACGTGGCACCTTGGTGGAGATTGGTGGCAATCAGTCAACATTGACGTTCAAACGTGAAGGTGGCTCTCTTGAGGCAAAATTGCTGGCCGAAAATCCGGAGGTAGTGATCAACGGAATCCAGGACGCATCATTGTCAGATCTGATTACGGATGCAACGAATGGTGATCAGGTTGAACTGACACTAAATGGGGAAGATCGTGTAACGAGAATTCAGGTTATTGGACGTCAGATGGAACCGATGAACGGAGCTTCTGTAGTTTCCTACAACAGTAAAACCAAAGTACTGACTGTACTGGACAGCAACAAAAAACCATTTGTATTTACGCTGGATGACAAAACGAAACTGGACTACAACACAACCAAGCCTACGCTTGCAGGATTGGAATCGCTATTGAACGAAGGACGCAAACTCGATCTGACGTATGTCGGAACCAGAGCGTTGTCCGTAAAAGTCATTTACAAATACGAAGGTACGCTTAGCGGCATGGATACAAATAAAAAAACCATCAGCGTATTGTCTGGTAACCAAACCATCACAGTTCCTTATTCTACCGTTCCGGCAATTGAGATCTACAACAAATCTGGAGCAAGTCTGAGTGACCTGAAGATTGGTGATAAAGTAACCGTTACGCTTGGTTCCAATCAGGATTACGTACAAAAAGTGTCATTAAACACCGTAGCACAATTTGAAGTTGTATCTGTAGAGACCAATGGTCGTGTTCGTGTAAAATCGGACTCACTGACAAGCCAGTTTTACGTGGATCAGGCTGTTTTGACAGGTGAAAGTGGACAAAGTATTACCGCTTCTCAACTGACTGCTGGCAATCTGATTAACGTCACTTTCGAAGGAACGACGCCTAAAGCGGTTCAAGTCGTGAAACGGACTTTGGCAGAAGTGACATCTGTTGATGCGACTTCGGTAACGCTGAAGTTGTTTAATGGACAGAGCGAAACCGTACCTGTTAGCGGTGCTGTAAAAGTGATCAAGTCAGGCTCTACATTAACCACGTTAAACAGCCTTACGGTGGGTGACCGTGTCGAAATGACCAAAGATACGGATAATTCCACTCGCTTCAGAGTGATGACCATTATGAGTAAGCAATTCTGGTCTTATGATGGAGTCGGTAACCAAATTCTGGTTAAACGTGAGTCCACTTCAGATACAAATTACCGTTTTGCACTTGGTACAGGCGTATTTGTTCACCAGGGTGACAACACTTTAAGCGTGCAATCTCTCAAAGATAATGATAATATTGTATTGTATCTCCTGAATAACGTAGTCATGGAGATCCAAAAACAGTAATCGTATTTTTCGAGGATCAAAAGAATGACCGTCTTGATGCGGGATCTTTCCCCCATCAGGACGTTTTTTTTGCAAGCTTTTTGGCGTCCCCGCAGAGCACTCGAAATAAGCTTGAAAGTAAGTCTCCACACGGTGTGGTGATTTTGTGGGAGGTAGCTCTTCATGAATGCAGCGACGGTTAGGCACATACTCGATACGATGGAAGCGATGTTCCCTGATGCACATTGCGAATTAAATCACAGCAATGCGTTTGAATTGACTGTAGCTGTCCTGTTGTCTGCCCAGTGTACCGATGAAACGGTAAACAAGGTGACCGCAGACTTGTTCCAAAAGTACACCAGTCCTGCCGACTATCTGGCTGTTCCACTCGAAGAGTTGGAACAGGACATCCGGCGTATTGGCTTGTACCGGAACAAGGCCAAGCATATTCAGAACATGTGCCGTATTTTAATAGAGCAGTATGGCGGTGATGTACCGCAGGAACATGATCAGCTTGTAACGCTGCCAGGTGTAGGACGGAAGACCGCGAATGTGGTTGTTTCCAATGCATTTGGTGTACCGGCCATTGCGGTGGATACGCATGTTGAACGTGTATCCAAACGGCTCGGGCTGGCAGGCTGGGACGACTCCGTACTTGAAGTCGAGAAAAAACTGATGAAGCGCGTACCCCGGGATGAGTGGACTTTAACTCACCACCGGATTATTTTCTTTGGACGCTACCATTGCAAGGCGCAAAATCCCGGGTGTCATATTTGTCCATTGCTGGACGTATGCCGGGAAGGGAAAAAGCGTATGAAAACGTCCCAAATCAGGAAAGATAAGGAACGTGCTACAAGCCCAAAACGAAAAATAAATTAATGACCAGAAGAGGATGAGTAATGATGAAATGCATTTCCGTGTACACTGACAATTTTGAGGCCTTCTCCGATATTTTTGAACAAATCGTTGAACAGGAAATGGCTGAAAATGAAGAGAAAGAAGTCGAAGGCATCACAGTAAGCCACTCTGGCGACGTGCCTGAGCACTATTTGGAACGTATGTCTACAAAACCGGAAGTTGTGGTTATGAGAGACAAAGGAAGAGACATCACGATTTTGCAGCATGGTCAAGTATTTGAAATTTTGCTGCCTTCCCTGGAGAATGCTGTTTCCTAATTCTCCTGGTCAATGCAAGACATGTTGCATCAATGCTGGCGTCGAGCTTATCACATAAGTTCATGCTGGCATTGAATGCAGCATACATAACTACGCGCAGTGAACATCATTGTGTATTCAATAGAACCATAACTCAGATAAAACCGACAGAACGGTTTTATTTTTTTTAGCAAAAATGATGTTTTCTTTCTGCAACGCTTAGCTTCAAATGAACGAAACCGTTCAAATTCGGTTCGTCTAATGTTAAAATACATTTATTATGAGATAAAGACATGATGCAGGTACCAATTAAGAGAAGCCAGGGGGAAGGCCAGACATGACCAGAACAGATTACCCAGTAGAATTGGCTGAACCACTGCTTTCGCTACGCAAGGCAATGGAGCAAACAGGAGACCATACTGCTGTACATGCTTTAACAGATCTGATGAGCAAGGCAGAGATGAAGCAATTGACGATCGCGTTTTGTGGACACTTCTCTGCAGGAAAATCAAGTTTGATCAATAGTTTATGTGGGAAACGGGTACTGCCATCAAGCCCTGTTCCGACAAGTGCCAATGTGGTGTCCATACGCAATGGCGCACCGCGAGCGCTGATTTATACGGCAGCTAACGAAAGCGCTGACAATCAGGAAGTAATCGCAAATCCGCTTGAGGTTTCTCCTGAACAACTGGAAGAGTACTGCAAGAATGGTGGTGCATATCGTTCCATTGAAGTGTGGGATGACATCCCTTTGCTGGCAGATAACGCTGTGCTGTTGGATACACCAGGTGTGGACTCGACTGACCGGGGACATGGCTTGGCAACACATTCGGCGCTTCATCTTGCTGATGTGGTCTTTTATGTGATGGATTATAACCATGTTCAGTCTGAGAGCAATTTGTCTTTCGCCAAGAGCCTGTCGGATTGGGGGAAGCCGCTGTTTCTCATCGTGAATCAGATTGATAAGCATAGGGAACGGGAGCTAGCGTTTGACGAGTATGTGAAAGGTGTAGAGGCCATTTTTGACGCGTGGGAAGTCAGATATGATGGGCTCTTGTTCACTTCGCTTCGCGATAAGGATCATCGTTATAACCAATGGCATGTGCTCCCTGATTTGATTCAACACATGTTGAACGAGAAGGAAGCACTCATTCGTCATAGCACTGCAAGTTCGGCCAGTCATATCACGGAGCAGCACATAATCAGACAGGCTGAACAGCGAGAGGACGAAGAGGCAGCTCTGCTGGAGGAGATCGGAGGACAGGAAGGCATTGAACGACTTGAACGAGAGCTGGATAAGTTAAAGGATGATGAAGACGAACTTCGTGCAAAGCCTTCTCGGGAGCGTGAGAAGTTCCGGGGGGAGCTGGAGTCCCTGCTATCGAATGCCAATCTCACTCCTGCAGATATCCGTACTTCGGCCGCAGCTTATCTTGAGAGCCGGAAACCTGGGTTCCGGGTAGGATTGCTTTTCTCAGGTGGGAAGACCGAACAGGAAAAGCAGCGCCGTGCTGCTGAGCTCGTTAAAATGCTGCAGGATCAAACTTCGGGTCAAGTGGAAGTGCATATTCGCACTATGCTTCGCAAGCTGGGAGAAGCTCATCAGCTGTGGAGCCCGGACTGGGAACAGGCATTGAATTCTGAACTGCCTGTTCTGGATGAAGCACTATTGGAGATGAAACGTAGCGCTGGCGCAGAGGTGTCTCCCGAGTATGTGCTTCAATTCAGCAAGGAGGTGCGGGGCGAGATTGAGGCCCGCTACCGCCGGTCGGCCATGATGCTGGCAGACCGGATGCTTGAGGCGCTGGGCGCGCAGGGCGAAGCCGCGCTTCAGGCGCTGGACGCCAGCCGCGCAGCGGTGCTGGCGCAGTCCGCGGCGGCGGCGCGCTATACGGCGCTGCAGCGCACCGCCGCCGCCGAGGCAGCAGGGCTGCGCAGCCTGCTGCCTCCTGCGGGCCCTCTCCCCTCCGGGCTGTTGCCGGAGGTACAGGGCCCGCATGTGCCCGCTCAAGAGCCGAGCGAAGCTCACGGCTCTGACCCGGGCACATCTGCGTCTGTGGCTGCGCAGCCACAGACGGAAGCGCCGCCGCGCAAAGCTGCGGCGCACATGCAGCCGGCGGCTGGCGCACAGCGCCGCCGGCGCCTAGATGCAGCTGCGGCACGGCTGGAAGCCGCAGCTGCACTGGTAGAGCCGTACCCCGCCATGGGGTCGGCGGTACGGGATTTGCGTGCACGCGCGGCTTCGCTTGCGGGCGGCACGTTTACTCTGGCGCTGTTCGGAGCCTTCAGCGCGGGCAAATCCTCGTTCGCCAACGCATTGCTGGGCGAAGCTGTACTCCCCGTATCGCCGCATCCAACGACAGCGGCGATTAACCGGATCATGGCTCCAGCGGGAGGCGCGGAGCATGGAACGGCCCGGGTCCGAATGAAGACCCTGGCCGCGTTTCAGGAAGATCTGGCCTATTCCTTCCGTTTGCTCGGATTGGGCGAACCGGGAGCGGATTGGCAGAAACGGGTGCAATCCTTATCTCCACAAGATGTACATCCCGCAGGACGGCCGCACTACAGCTTCCTGCAGGCAGCAGCTGCAGGCTGGGATGACACGATGGATCAGCTTGGTCAAGATGTTCAGGTGGACCTTAACGGGTACCGGAATTTTGTGGCCAATGAACGGAAATCCTGCTTTGTCGACAGCATTGATCTGTACTACAGCTGTGACGTTACGGAACAAGGCATTGTGCTGGTGGATACACCTGGGGCCGATTCGGTGAATGCCCGTCATACGGGGGTAACATTCAATTATATGAAGAATGCGGATGCGCTTATCTTTGTAACCTATTACAACCATGCTTTCTCCCAAGGGGATCGACAGTTTCTCAACCAACTGGGACGGGTGAAAGACAGCTCGGCCATGGACCAGATGTTCTTTGTGGTGAATGCCAGTGACTTATCGTCATCCGAAGATGAACTTGAACAGGTACTGGAGCATGTCAGTACTCAGCTTCGAACCAATGGGATTCGGGCACCACGATTATTTCCGGTTTCCAGCCTGCTTGCCATGGAAGGCAAAAGCACGGGAGATGCGGATATGCTTGAGCAATCGGGTTTCCTTCGTTTTGAGGAAGAGTTTAATCGGTTCGCTGGCACAGAACTTGCTGACCTTGCCGTTGGAGGTGCTGCCGAAGAACTGTCGAGGGTTATCCAGCGGTTAGATCAGCGTGCCCACGATGCCGTTCAGGGTGAAGAAGTGCTGCAGCAGCGGAGGCAGGAACTACACGCCGTCATGGATCAGTCTCTCGTGCGAATCCAAACCCTTGCCGAACGCTCCATGAGAGAAGAGCTTGCTCAGGAGACGGCTGAACTGCTCTTTCATGTCAGACAGCGGCTGGGTTATCGACTGGGGCTCTTTATGGCAGAAGCGTTCCATCCTTCTGTTCTGCGGGAAGACCGTGGTAATCTAAAAGGTGCATTTGCAGCATGCGGACGTGAACTGCTGCGTATGATCGCTGTAGAGCTGGAGCAGGAATTGCTTGCGACGACACTCCGACTGGAGCAGGCAGGGAAGAGCTGGTTAATGAGGCAGATCGATGATTGCGTTCAGGAACTTAAAGAGCGATCAGGCGGAATGGATCTTTCGCTTGCTTTTAATGAGAATTGGAGTACACCTGTGCTCGAGGAGATCCGGCTGGAGGAACCGTCAGGATGGAAAACGTATCTCAGTTACTTCCGCAACCCGAAGCAATTCTTTGAAGGTGAGGGGAGACAACGACTACAGGAAGCGCTCGATCCGGTCATCAAACAAATGGTGGCTGAAGCTCTTCCTGCTGCACAGGAAAAACTGGTTCAGTTCTATGATGCCCAGCTGCATCAGTCGCTGCAGCATCAAGCCAGCCAGTTGGAAGATCGACTGAAAGAAGCTGTGGCTGCATTAAATGAGACACTGACAAGTGGCGTTCCAGCAGAGGAATGGCACAGTCTTTCAGCACAAGTGCAGCAATTCGTACACGAATAAGTATACACGCAAAGTGTATGCATATGTATCCGCAAAAAGGCTCCTGACCGACCAGGTCATACAGGGAGCCTTTTTTTGTCCGAACAACCTGAAACAAAGAGAATATTCAAACATTTGATTGATAGGTGGTCTTTTATTCCCGTTAATGACGCATTAAGGAGAAAGTAGCCTGAATATGGTCAGTTATTCGCTTTGCCGCGAATGGGGGACGGTGATAAACTTCATAAATGTTCATACTGTTTTTGAACGAGACAAGAGGAGGAGAAACATGGATGTTCTCAGGCAACTGCAAACCTTTTTTTGGGAAAAGCGCACGTATTTATTTGTATCAATCTTGTTCCTCGCCATAGCGACTGCGCTCGGGCTGGTGTATCCGAATTTGCTAAGGATACTGATTGATGACGTAATTATACCGCGCAATTTTGAAGACGTTCCCATACTTGCTTTGACCGTGTTAGGTGTTGTGATTTTGAAAGCGGGAATGCAGTTTTTACACGGGTTTTATGGAGGACGCCTTGGTAACTTTCTGGCGTACCGACTACGTAACGCATGTTACGAAAAGCTTCAGTTTTTATCCTTCCGTTATTATGATACGGCCAAGACGGGTGATCTGATGTCCCGCCTCACGGGAGACCTGGAAGCCATCCGCAACTTTATCGGATTTGGCTTTGCACAGATTCTCAACATGGTTTTGATGGTCGTATTCGGCGCAATCATGATGATGACGATGAGCTGGCAGCTTACCTTGCTGACGCTCATATGTATTCCTCTGCTTGCCTTTGTTGCGCTAAGATTTGAATCCCAGATCCACCCTGCATTCCAGGAGATGCGACTGGCGCTCAGTTCATTGACGACAGCCGTACAGGAAAATATTACTGGAGTGCGTACCGTAAAATCTTTTGCACGTGAGCCTTACGAAGTGGAGAAGTTTTCCACACGCAACGAGCGTTATAAAACGAATCAGATTCATGCTGCAACATTGTGGAGTCGTTATTTTCCCATCATGGAGATTCTTGCTTCTGTAAGCGTTGTACTCCTTCTTATCATTGGAGGAAGAATGGTCATCAATCAGACGTTGTCACTTGGTGAACTCGTTGCCTTTTTCAGTTTGATCTGGTACATAATCGGACCAATGTGGAACCTTGGATTCCATATCAACAACTATACGCAATCCAAAGCTTCGGGCGAACGGGTGCTTGAACTGTTGAATACACCGGTGGACGTGCAGGAGACAGAAGATCCAATTATTGTCGAGGCTGATCAGGTTAAGGGGCATGTAACGTTTGATTCTGTAACCTTTGCGTATGGCAATAAAATGGCGGCAGTAACCGATATCAATTTTGATGCACCTCCGGGCTCGGTTATCGGTTTCCTCGGAGGCACAGGTTCCGGTAAATCCACCATTATTCAGCTCTTGATGCGTGCGTATAACGTCAATTCGGGAACCATCAAATTGGATGGCAAAAATATTAAGGACATGGGGATACGCAGCTTGCGGAGCCAGATCGCATCCGTATTTCAGGAAACGTTCCTGTTCTCCTCCAGCATACGCAACAATATCTCGTATGGTCTCAAAAACGTAAGCATGGATGACATTATTCGGGCAGCGAAGCTGGCCAAAGCACATGATTTCATTATGGAGTTTCCGGACGGATATGACACGGTTGTTGGAGAACGAGGCATGGGTCTTTCCGGGGGTCAGAAACAGCGGATTGCGATCGCAAGAGCTTTGCTCAAAAATCCGAAAATTCTGGTACTTGATGATGCAACCAGTGCAGTGGATATGGAGACCGAGCATGAAATCCAGTCCGGTTTCCAGGAGGTCATGCGAGGAAGAACAACCTTTATCATTGCACACCGGATTTCCTCACTGCGACATGCAGATGAGATACTGGTACTGGATGAAGGACGTGTCGTTCAGCGCGGTACACACAAACGTCTTATTGAAGAACCTGGACCATATCAGGATGTTTACAAAATTCAATACGCAGACTACATCGCCCGCGGCAAGCGGGAGGCTGGGGAGCAGGTGAACTCATGAGTGCCGAAACGGTAGCAGACAGGCGCGAGGTCAAAGGGACCTCTGAGAAGAATATAAATGAACGATTCGTCTATCAGGACGATGAGATCATTGAGAAACCGTTTAACTGGAAAGAATTTGGACGTTTGTTCGGCTATATGAAACCTTATGCAAGGCAGCTTCTGCCGCTGATCATATTAATGATGATTTTGGGTACAATCACGAAGTTGTCAGTTCCTTTCTTGATCAGTTTGGCGATTGACAGAGCCATAGCACCAGAGAACGGACTGCCAAGCATGACCCTGTTATATATTATTGGGGGTTCGGTACTCCTGCTCTATCTCATTCAATGGGCTGCCAATACGTACCGGATCAAATTAACCAACATTATAGGACAGCGGGTCATTTATGACCTTCGCTCGGATCTGTTCAAACATATTCAAAAGCTGTCCTTTAACTTTTTTGACAAAAGACCGGCGGGTTCCGTACTCGTTCGTGTCACGAATGATATCAACTCATTGCAGGATTTGTTCACCAATGGTGCAGTCAACGTCATGATCGACTGCGTGCAGTTATTGGGTATTATCGTCATATTGATGCTCATCAACTGGAAACTCGGCCTTGCCGTTATTATTACGGTACCGATCATGTTTATTATCTCCACCAAGCTGCGGGTACTGATCCGCCGTGCCTGGCAGGATGTACGCATGAAGAACTCCCGGATTAACTCCCACTTGAATGAATCCATTCAGGGGATTCGCGTGACTCAGGCGTATACACAGGAAAAAGAAAACATGAAA
This sequence comes from Paenibacillus sp. FSL K6-2862, assembly GCF_038005125.1. Taxonomy (NCBI): domain Bacteria; kingdom Bacillati; phylum Bacillota; class Bacilli; order Caryophanales; family Paenibacillaceae; genus Paenibacillus; species Paenibacillus sp. FSL K6-2862. Next base: position 4,327,198 of record NZ_JBBOSN010000001.1, on the reverse strand, counting down.
TACTTTGACAACATGAACTTGTCCAGCAAAAAATCATGGGACAAAGCATCGGCCATGAACCAGGGCTTTGGACCGCTCATTGAAATTACCGGCGGTTTCGGTACATTGATCCTGTTCTGGTTTGGTGCCTACCTGATTCAAGATGGTCAATTAACTGTTGGTTTGCTTGTTGCCTTCGCCAACTATGTGGGTAACTTCTGGGATCCGATCAACCGTTTGGGTCAGATGTACAATCAACTGCTGGTAGCCATGGCTTCCTCCGAACGCATTTTCGAATTCATGGATGAGGAACCAAGCATTGCGAACAAACCGGGTGCGAAGCCGATTCCTTCTATTAAAGGCGATATCGTTTTTGACAATGTCGTTTTTGAATACGAGAAAGGCAGACAGGCGCTTAAAGGAATCAGCTTTAAGGCCGCAGCAGGCGAGTCCATTGCACTGGTTGGTCACACCGGCTCAGGAAAAAGTACAATTATCAATCTGATTAGCCGCTTCTATGATATTTCCGGAGGAAGACTGACAATTGATGGCCATGATATACAGGATATTACGGTTGAGAGTCTGCGCAGTCAGGTAAGCATTGTCTTGCAGGATACCTTTATCTTCTCCGGAACGATTCGAGACAATATTCGATTTGGCAGACTGGATGCAACCAATGAAGAAGTGGAGGAGGCTGCGAAGGCGGTCAATGCCCACGAATTTATTATGAAGCTGCCTGGTGGATATGATACGGAGGTTGAAGAAAGAGGAAACGTGCTGTCCATGGGACAACGGCAGCTATTGTCTTTCGCCCGTGCCTTGCTCGCGGATCCACGGATTCTTATTCTGGATGAAGCAACAGCAAGCATTGATACCGAGACAGAGCTCAAAATTCAGGAAGCACTGAAAGTGCTGCTTAAAGGCAGAACCTCTTTCATGGTCGCTCACCGACTCTCCACGATCCGGAATGCAGATAACATTATTGTGCTCGATCACGGTGAAATTAAGGAAGAAGGAAACCATGAGCAACTTATCCAGAAACAAGGCGTTTATAATGGTCTCATCGAAGCGCAATACAGATTTTTATAACATGAATTCTGGCCTAGGTATGTTTTAGATTTTTGTGACTGATGCACTTGACACTCCGGCACCCTATAACCCTGGTTTTTCCTTCAAGATAAGCAAATTGTTTTATTGGAGGCAGGGAATAGGAATGCCCGGAGTGTCTTTTTTTTATTCAAAAGGTGCTGTGCGGGCCGTTTTTTTGCGAAGGGGCGCGTGTATAGCTGTTCCTACTGGCACTTAGTTCATTCACGGAATTGTGCTATATTTTAAGGATTACCAGAAGAACGAATCGGGACGGCTGGAGGGAGAACGATGCAGGAAGCACATAGCGAAATGCAATTAAAACGTTTTGACAAGCTGGATCATCTACACTTTAAGCTCATATATGTGGATCAACCTGGCGCAAGCGATTATGTAAGGAATTGGTGTTTGAGAAAACACTTCCTGGACACATATATGTTATTGTTTATGGCTAGTGGTCAGGGCTGGTTAACAGTAGATGGCAACTTTATTGAATTACGTGCAGGAGCCTGGTACATCGGACAGCCTGGGCAGTTGGTTGAGGCAAATGTTCATTCACTGGATGAAAGAGGGGTGTATCATATGAACTTCGAAGTGATGCACTTGGCGGAACAAGATGATCCTGAAGTTCTCGATATTATGAAGCAACTTCTGGGGGATCCCTGTGACGCTGAGGTCATATGTGCTTCGGCGGTTGCGGTTGGTGAGCTCTGTCAGATGATCTATCAGCAAGCGCGGAGTAAGAATGGTTTACAAAGGTACTATGGTCAAATTCGTTTTCAGGAATTACTGTATACAATGTTCAACGATGTGGTACGTGCAGAAGAGCGTTTTTCCACTTCTCCCGTAGAACATGTAAAAGACTACATCGAACAAAATTATATGAACAAAATAACGATTGAGGAGCTGGCGACCATTGCACGAATGAGCTCTCGTCACTTCATGCGTTTATTCAAAAAAAGACATGGTTGCAGTGCGATGGACTATTTGACCTTTTTCCGAATCAAGCAAGCCCAGATTTTAATGAGAAACGATCACAATTATCGACTCAAGGATGTTGCATCATACGTGGGCTATCAGGATGAAATGTACTTCCGGCGTAAATTCAAGCAAATCTCGGGTATTCCCCCAGCAGCATTTATACAGGGCAGCAAGCAAAAAATAGCAGCTGTTCATTCCTTGAGTATAGGAACTCTCCTTGCCTTGCAGATTATTCCTTGTGCCGCAAAGGCGAGTCATCCATGGACTGAGTATTACAGACGCAAATATGAAACGAACAAAGTCATGCCGCTGGCTGAGGTGGAAGCCATATGGCTGGAGCAGCTTCGCATGGTGGATCCGGATTATATCATCACCGTTGAGGGAGAAATGTCGGACACGCTGGCTCATCAGCTTCGTTCTCTTGCACCAGTATGCATCATTCCGCAGGATGAGGGGGATTGGCGGGATCACCTGAAATATGTTGCCCGTTTTTTGGACAGATCAGATGTTGCGGAGGCGTGGCTGCAAAGATATGATGAGAAGTCAGCGATGGTCAGAACACAGCTTGCAGACAGCGTTCGGGAAGAACGGCTGCTTGTACTGAGAGTACATGGCGAAGTGCTGCAGGTGCTGGGGCCGAGGAGCATAGCTTCTGTATTTTATGTGGACTTGCAAATGAACGGTCCTGAAGGGATAGAGGCATTCTGGAAGCTGGGAACAGTGAAAGTTACAGAACTGTCGAAGCTCTCAATAGATAGAATGCTGTTGATCGTGGAGGAGGATGAAAAGTCTAAGCAAACGTGGAACGCTCTTCAAAACTCTGAAGGTTGGAATGATACGACAGCAGTCCAAAATGGATGCATTGATATACTCATGCCGGGCGTTCTGCTGGATTACACTGCGTTTACCCATGAACTGATGCTGGATGAAATATTAAAGCTCTGGCAAGATCGTCCATAGCAAAAAGTCCGAATCGTCAATATCATGCAGGAACGTAATTTAATATACTACTCCTATATCTAAATGATAATGATAATTATTATTAATTGCTCATTATCATATCTCATTGACATATAGGGGGTACATACGAAGTGAAGTTCAAAGGGTTTACAATGGTGTGTGCAATTTTGATTTTACTCATGATTTCTGCATGTAGTCCGACCAGTCAGAAGGTGTCTTCAAGTGAAGCGCAAGCAACAGGAGCGCCCCATTCATCAGCAGCAGAAGCTGACAAGGTAAAAGTGGTCCACACTGAAATGGGCGATATTACCATACCGGAATCACCACAACGGGTAATCGCTCTGTCGGTTGTATACCCGGAGTTTTTATATGCACTCGGTATCGTACCTGTGGCGGTACAGAACTATCATTCCGAATTTCCCGCGTATCTGCAAGACCCTTTCTCCAATACGTTGAAGATGGGCATCGCAAGAACACCTGACTTTGAAGCGATTCTTGATGCAGGCCCTGACTTGATTATTGCTCCTGTCTGGTGGTCGAAAAAGGACTATGATCAGCTCTCGCAGATTGCTCCAACCGTGCTGCTGCCAGAGCATAATGACTGGCGAGATGAACTGCGTGGTATAGCAGCGATTCTGGGGAAAGAAGAGCAGGCCGAACAGGTGATACAAACCCTGGAGCAGCATGAGAAACAAGGCGCCGAAACGCTGCACAACCTGATTGGTGACGAGACTGTGCTGTACATCAGAGTGATGGAGAAGGAAATTATTTTACATGGCGAGAACATTGATCGGGGAAGATTCGTCCATAAACAGCTGGGTTTGCAACCACTCCCTAATTTTCCTGAATCCGAAACTGCAATGTCCGTATCCTTGGAAGTATTGCCCGAATACGATGCAGATCATCTGATCGTACAACTGGATGATGAGACGAACAAGGAAATAAAAGGCAAGTTTGACGAGATGTTAACCACCTCACTGTGGAAAAATCTGAAGGCGGTCAAGAATGATCATGTCTATATGGTTGGTGGAAAGGAATGGTTCAATCTGGGGATGTCTCCGCTTGCCGACAGTTATGTGATTGATGATATCGTTGCTGCTTTTAAAGAGAAGAACAAATAAGGTAGACCTTAATATTGCCAGAGTTGCTTTCGATTGATAAAACCAGAACGGATGTGTCCGAAATGCATAAAGAAGACATTAATGATGTGACAATCATTGGCGGCGGCCCTGCAGGCATGTATGCGGCCTTCTATGCGGGTATGCGCGAAATGAAAGTGAAATTGATTGAAGGCAAAGATCGGCTTGGCGGGTTTCTACATACCTATTCGGATAAAACGATATGGGATGTGGGGGGAGTGCCACCTATGAAATGCTCCAGGTTGATTGAGTGGCTCGTCCAGCAGGCGACCACTTTTGATCCAACCGTTGTGTTGAATCGTAGCGTAGACAGATTCACTCGCCTGGACAACGGACTATTCGCCTTGCATACTGACGAGGGCGAGTTGCATTATACACGCTCCATTATTATCGCAATAGGTCGAGGAATGGCTGAAGTTCAAAGGCTTGAAATGGAAGAAGCAAGTGAATATGAGCGGAGCAATCTCCATTATACGTTGCAAAGTCTGGAACGATTTACGGGTAAACATGTGTTGATCTCAGGCGGAGGCAATAGTGCTGTTGACTGGGCTATCGAACTCGCGGAACAAGCTGAAACTGTAACAGTTGTTCACCGTCAATCGGAATTTCGCGCCATGGAACGAAATGTGAAATATATGAAAAACATAGCGGATGTGCGTACACCCTATCAAATTACGCGGTTACACGGGAATGGGGACCGCATACACCAGGTGGTTATAACTCACGTAGACACCGGGGAGAATGTTTGGCTCGAAGTGGATGAAATTGTGGTTAGTCATGGGTATACAAGCCACGTAAGTGGCCTTGCCCGCTGCGGTCTGGAGATGAGCGAAGGTATGATTGTAATGAGCCAGCTTGCAGAGACCAATGTACCCGGTATTTTTTCGGCAGGAGATTGTGCAACCCATGAGAGTAAAGTACGACTGATTGCCGGAGCTTTTAATGATGCGATTGTGGCGGTAAACAGTGCGAAACAATACTTGAATCCGAAGGCGCCTAAGATGGCCTATGTTTCTTCACATAATGACATTTTCCGAGAGAAAAATCGGCATATTACAGGTTGCTGAACTCTCGGGAAGAAGGTAGGATCAGGTTCATTGGTGATCTCAGATCAATATTACAATCATATCCTTGATTTGGGAGCAATGGAAAGAGTATCGAATCTGTGAACGGTAATTGTAAAAATTGATCGAAAAAACACAAAAAATCTTGTAAAATTCACAAGAAAAATAGGGAGCACCCTTGCAATCTTTAACCAAAACCCCGAAAATAGAGAGACAGATATAGAAGATTTCTCTTTGGGAGGATTGGAAAGAACATGTGGGGTGCTCCTTTTACGGCTCAAGCCAAAAAAATGCTACTGCTGGGTAGCGGAGAATTGGGAAAAGAGGTCGTTATTGAGGCCCATCGACTGGGAGTTGAAACGATCGCTGTTGATCGTTATGACAATGCACCTGCCATGCAGGTAGCACACCGGTCTTACTGCATCGACATGTTAGATGCCGAAGCTTTGAAACAATTGATTCGCAAGGAAAAACCTCATTACATCGTACCAGAGATCGAAGCGATTGCGACAGAAGCCTTGTTAGAGCTTGAAGAAGAGGGATTCTGTGTTGTGCCGACGGCACGTGCTGCCCGTTTAACGATGGATCGCGAAGGCATCCGGCGTTTGGCGGCAGAGCAATTGAAACTTCCGACAGCAGCATATCTATTTGCGAACAACTTGGAAGAGCTTCAAGAAGCCGTTCGTGAATTGGGTACACCTTGTGTGATCAAACCATTGATGAGTTCTTCCGGTAAAGGGCAGAGTGTATGCCACACGACGGATGACGTGGAGAATTGCTGGAATATCGCTCTGTCTGGAGCGCGCGGCAAATCTGTACGTGTCATCGTGGAGAGCTTTGTGAAATTTGACAGTGAAATAACGCTGCTCACCGTAAGATCTGTATCAGGAACTGTATTTTGTCCTCCGATTGGTCACATTCAGAAAGATGGGGATTATGTCGAATCCTGGCAGCCGCATGCAATGACTCCGCAGCAATGGGAGCAAGCTTGCCATATTGCCAAGTCTGTGACTGATGAGCTAGGTGGTTATGGGCTGTTCGGTGTCGAACTATTCTTGACTTCGGACGGAGTTGTGTTCAGCGAGGTATCACCTCGTCCGCATGATACAGGTATGGTTACCATGGTAACGCAAGATAGCTCCGAGTTTGCGCTGCATGTGCGTGCAATTCTGGGTTTCCCTGTGACAGATGTGCATCTGCTTACACCTGGAGCTTCAGCTACGCTGAAAGCCAATCATGAAACATCAGACTTTACTATAGGCGGGATTGAAGAAGCACTGGCTCTTCCACGTACGCAGGTTCGTGTGTTTGGCAAACCTGAGGTCAAAGTGGGACGCCGGATGGCTGTAGCACTTAGTGCAGGCCATGATGTGGAAGAAGCTCGAAAAACGGCGGTTCAAGCCGCAAATATGCTGAAAGTGGAGGTAAATCATGTCCAATAATGCCCAGGCCCCTGTACTGACGATCCGAGAGTGTGAACTGCGAGATGCTGAAGCGGTAACGGGACTGATGCGAGAGGTCAGCTATCCGACAACAGCCAATGTTATGAAAGAGCGCATTGAAGGTTTGGAGAGTAATCCAAACGCGTGCATGCTTGTTGCCGAAGTGGATGAACAAATTATTGGTATGATCGGCTTGCAATGTGTGCAAAGTCATGCCTATCCAGAACCTGCCGCTCAAATTACGTCCTTGATTGTAGGGCAAGAGTACCGTGGAGGCGGCATTGGCCGTCGTCTGATGGCTCGTGCTGAGGATTGGGGCAGACAGCAAGGTGGGAAACAATTGTTTGTCACCGGTGCGAATCGTGAAGTTGCTTCATCAACGTATTCTTTCTATGAGCACATTGGCTTTCAAAAGAGAGGATATCGTTTCAGTAAAGTCCTTCTATAGAAAAGATTCTTCAAAACAAGGTACCTATTCCTCAACCAGATCGTTGATGTACAGGTAACTCGAGACATTCGGACAAGTATGGATTCCGGATGTCTTTTTTTTGGTTAAATAAGGACGTCCCTTAAAGGATGTTTTTCATATATGATAGTGTAGTAGGCAGTTCACATGAATAAAACTATATGCCTTATATAATTGATACAAGCAATGAGCTTATCATTTCAAAACTATAATTCAACTTTTAATGCACTTACAGATATAGGTTCATGTCTTAAAGCATGACTTAAACATTTAAACCAGTTTGATGCTTTTGAAACGCAATCAAAGATTACAAAAAAGTAACTTTTCCATAATTTATAGGTTCACATCACTCGTATGAATTGGTATACTGCTAGAGTATTAATTACAAAGTTGTAACTAATTAATTTTCGAGGAGATGAATGAATTTGAAAAAGAACTTGTTGAAAACCGTCGTCACTGGAGGTCTGACAGCTGTACTGGCCGTAGGAATTATGCTCCCTGCTTCTGCTTCCGCGGCAGAGGTGTCCACATATAAAGCTACTATTAAACTTACGGATGCAACTAGCCTGAAAACATTGCTTGAAAAGTGGATGAAGGATAACGGAATTACGGTATCAAATGGCCAGGTTGTCAAACAACCAGCAGCACAGCCTGAAACGACGAAGCCAGAAACAACAAAACCACAAACAACAAAACCACAAACAACAAAACCAGAAACAACAACAAAACCGTCTCAACCAACGCAAGAAGAGAAACCAGCTGCTACGCCAACGAAAAAGCCTGAGAACAGCAGCAACTCTGGTAATGCGAACAACACGGGTAACACAGGTAATAACACAAGCAACACTGGTAATGAGTCAACTCAATCCGATTTTGCAGCACAGGTTGTAAAATTGGTGAACGCTGAGCGTGCCAAAGCAGGTCTGAGCGCACTGGCATCCGATGCACTTCTGGATAAAGTCGCTCTTGCCAAAGCAAAAGACATGAGTAACAACAACTATTTTGATCACCAATCACCAACGTATGGTTCTCCTTTTGATATGATGAAACAATTTGGAGTAACTTACAGCTACGCTGGTGAGAACATTGCCAAAGGTCAAAAAACGCCTCAGGAAGTCGTTACTGCATGGATGAACAGTGAAGGCCACCGGGCGAATATCCTGAGCAAAAACTTTACTCAAATCGGTGTTGGATACTACAACGGTTACTGGGCTCAAGAATTTATCGGCAAATAAGTCATTTGAATGAATAACGTTCAGATTTAATTCGAAAAAAGGTTATGTCAGCACAGCGAAATCTGTGTGAGGCATAGCCTTTTTCCATTTATAAATTTTAAAAAAGAAAGAGCGGCAAAATTTGCAAATTAACGACAGAACATTTATGTTATTTAGAAAAAGCGTCATCTTAATGTCAAACCATTTTAAATTATAAGCACCCAACCAGGTGTTCATGAGCGGAGATGTGATGAATGAAAAGAAAAACCCTTGATTCAGCGCCATGGATCTGGAGAACGATCAGTACAGTGTCCATTTTGGCAACGCTTCTGTTATTATTCGGTTTTGGTTATGCCATAAAAGACGTCATCTTTCCTGAGGGGGATCCAGCTTTAGGGACGGGGCAATCGACGAAAACACCGGCCGATGAGGCCAGCAAACCTGCAACTCCAGTTGATGATGGTAAAATTCGAATGGCCGTTATTGGTGATTCTCTGGCTAGAGGCACGGGGGATGATGAAGGACTGGGCTTTGTAAGGCGTGCAGGTAATATTTTAAAGGAACAGGGACATGATGTTCAGGTTCTGAACAACCTGGGAGTTAATGGCCTGAGAACGGATGCATTACTAAGTAAACTGGATGAACAGGGTGTACGCTATGTACTCCAGCAATCCAACTTTATCTTATTGTCCATTGGAGCTAATGATCTCTTTCAGGGTGGTCAGGTATTGCAGGGTGAGGATCCGCCGACCGCCGAAAACCTGGCTGCAGCATTGCCTGAAACGTCCAAACGTCTCCAGGAAATTTTGAAGAAAGTTAAGGAGATCAATCCGGAAGCACAGATTGCGTACATAGGTCTTTATAACCCATTTGGGGATGTGAAGGAGCTGGAGGTTCCCGGCAATGCGGTTGTAGCTGCATGGAATGATGCTGCGCTTCAAATTTTGAACCAAGAGGATAAGATGACGCTTGTACCCACCTTTGATCTGTTTGAAAATCATCTGGGCGAGTATCTCTCTTCCGATCACTTCCACCCGAACGGTGCAGGATACGAGGAGATTGCGGTTCGGATCGCGCAGGAATATCAGGCTGAAACACCGGCAGAAGGGAGCACGAACTAATGGCAGAGCCGCAGAGCGATTATGTACTGTCTGTGCAGCATCTTAAGAAGAAAATAGGACGCAAATGGATTATCAAAGATGTCACTTTTGAAGTGAAGCCTGGAGAAATTTTTGGTTTTCTCGGCCCGAACGGAGCCGGGAAAACAACAACCATTCGGATGCTTGTTGACCTGATCAAACCGACAGAAGGCAATATTAAAGTCTGTGGTTATGATGTGAATCGCGATCCTGAGCGCGCTCTTCAATATGTCGGTTCCATCGTGGAAAATCCGGAGGTGTATACATACCTGACAGGTTGGGAGAATCTGGAGCATTTTGCCCGGATGCAGCCTGGTGTAGATCATGCCCGTATTCAGGAAGTGGTGGATATTGTCCGTCTGGATCAACGAATTCATGATAAAGTGAGAACCTATTCGTTAGGCATGCGCCAACGGTTGGGTATTGCCCAGGCCCTGCTTGGACGCCCACGTCTGCTGATTCTGGATGAGCCCACCAACGGACTTGATCCCAAAGGGATTAAGGAGCTCCGGGTGTTTATCAAACAACTTGCAAGCGAAGGGATGGCTGTATTCGTCAGCAGTCACCTGCTGAGTGAAATTCAGCTTCTGTGTGACAGGGTTGCCATTATCAGTGCAGGCCGGGTTCTTGCCGTTGGAGGCGTAGATGAATTAATTGAAGATCACTCCAAATTCGCCATATGGCATGTCTCACCTCTGGAGGAGGGCAGGAAAATGCTGCTTGATGCAGGTATAGCATTAGTGGATCGTCCTGCCGAGGTAATGGATGATACCATTATCGCAGGGCTTGGATCCAATGCGGTTGTTGCTGAAATGCACGAGGATCGCATCGCGGGTCTTGTGAATCAGATGGTTCAGGCAGGGATTCAGGTTGAAGGTGTGCAGCGGGTTCAGCCGACACTGGAACAATTATTCTTAAAGATGACAGAAGGTGAATCCATTGAGTAATATCATGCCGCTCATCCGAAATGAAACGATTAAGATGGTGAAGAAGAAACGTCTTTATATTATATTTATTGTACTTGCGGTTCTGGTTCCGATGTTTACGTATGCCCAGATGAAATCTGCGGAAAATAACCGCGACAAGTTTGGTGGCGACTGGAGACTTGAACTTCAGCAGGCAATCACGGATAATCAAAATTCACTGGGCAGCGACCGGGTGCCTGAGGAATACAAAAAGTACCGCACGGTTTATATCCAGCAAATGCAATATTACCTGGAAAATGACGTGAATCCGGAGGAGCCCAATGGCGTAACTTTTACCCGGGAATTCATGAACAATGCGGTTGGCTTGTTTATTCCGCTGCTTATTATGGCCATTGCCTCGGATCTGGTGTCGGGTGAGCGCACAACAGGTACCATCAAGATGCTGCTGACTCGTCCGGTCAAACGCTGGAAAGTACTGCTCAGCAAACTGGTCACCCTGATTATGTTTGTGTCTATAATCGTCGTATCTGCGTATATTATCTGTTACGTTATATCAGGTGCAGTATTCGGTTATAAAGGTTTCGGCATGCCGATCTTTACCGGATTCAAGGTTGTGGGTACCGATGTGGATCTGTCTGCCGTACACGCCGTGGATCAATGGCTGTATCTTCTCATGCAGGCAGGATTGATATGGTTTGTGAGCGTCATTGTCGCCATTCTGGCTTTCATGGTTTCCGTACTGGTTCGCAGCACGGCAGCAAGTATTGTTATTATGATGGCTGCGCTTATTGCAGGAACCATTCTTACGAATATGGCTGCCTCTTGGCAGTCAGCCAAATACCTGTTCATGGTTAATCTGGAACTTCCGGATTATTTGTCCGGCGGATTGCCACCGATTGAAGGAATGAATTTGGGTTTTTCCCTTATTGTGCTTAGTGTTTGGGGCATTGCCTCACTCATTGTGTCATTCCTTGTCTTTACGAAACGGGATATCTTGAATTAAAATGGACAAGGATAAGAAAACATCTGTTTGCATTTTAGGTTTTTTTTCAGTTGCAAGTTAAGAAGGGGGAGCATGAATGGTCGAGCAAATCGATATGTCGGCAGGTTCGACAGGCGGAGGACAGGGATCTTCAGGCTACGACGCGGACGACATTCAAGTACTTGAAGGACTGGTAGCGGTTCGGAAACGGCCCGGGATGTACATCGGCAGCACCAGTACTTCAGGTCTGCATCATTTGGTATGGGAAATTGTGGACAACGCTGTCGACGAGCATCTCGCCAAATTCTGCTCCAAAATCGATATCACGCTGCATAAGGACGGTTCTATTACGGTTCAGGATAACGGAAGGGGAATTCCGACAGGTATACATAAAACAGGAATTCCTACTCCCCAGGTCGTGTTTACGATTTTGCACGCAGGCGGAAAGTTCGGTGGATCAGGATATAAGAAATCAGGCGGACTGCACGGCGTAGGTGCTTCGGTAACGAACGCTTTGTCGGAGTGGCTTGAAGTCGAAATCTTCCGTGATGGCAAGATTCATCGTCAACGTTTTGAATATTGGCAGGACAAAAAGGGTGTTGAACATGTCGGAGAGCCGGTAACGGGACTCGAAGTACTCGGGAATACCAACCGGACAGGGACTAAAGTAACGTTTAAACCCGATATACGTGTCTTCCAAAATGGCATTCAATTGAATTATGATACGCTGGCAGAACGGCTTCAGGAAATTGCTTTTCTGAACTCGGGCCTGAAAATTGTTCTGAAAGATGAACGGTCAGGCAATCAGGATGAGTACATGTATGAAGGCGGAGCAAGCCAGTTTGTTGCGTATTTGAACGAAAATAAAGATGTGCTGCATGATGTCATTCACTTCTATGCGGAGAAGGACGACATCGAGGTCGAAGTGGCGATCCAGTATAACGCAGGGTATACCGAAACGCTGGCTTCGTTTGTTAACTCGATCCCGACCAGGGGCGGCGGTACACATGAGACCGGATTCAAAACGGCGTATACCCGTGTGATGAACGACTATGCAAGACGTACCAGCATGATTAAGGAAAAAGATAAAAATCTTGAGGGTAATGATCTGCGCGAAGGCATGATGGCTGTCATCAGCGTAAAGATGTCCGAAGTGGAATTCGTTGGACAAACGAAAGATCAACTCGGCAGCGCTTCCGCTCGAAGTGCGGTCGATTCGGTCGTTTCGGAGAACATGCAGCGGTTTTTGGAAGAAAACCCGCAGGTGGCTCAGACGCTGATTCGCAAAGCGGTTCAGGCCTCCAAGGCAAGAGAAGCTGCACGCAAGGCCCGTGACGAGATGCGTACAGGCAAAAAGCGCAGTGAAAGTTCCAACCTGAATGGCAAGCTGACTCCTGCACAATCCAAGGATTTTACCCGGAACGAGCTGTTTATTGTTGAAGGGGATTCCGCAGGAGGCTCAGCGAAACAGGGACGCGATTCGAAGATTCAAGCCATACTGCCTCTGAAGGGGAAACCGCTCAATCCGGAGAAATCAAAGCTGGCGGATATCCTCAAAAACGAGGAATATCGTGCGATAACGGCTGCGATCGGAGCGGGTATTGGGACTGAATTTGCCGTTGAAGACAGCAATTATTCCAAAATCATAATCATGACGGATGCGGACACGGATGGTGCACATATTCAGGTGCTGCTGCTGACTTTCTTTTATCGTTATATGAAACCTCTGATTGATGAAGGTAAAGTATTTATTGCACAGCCGCCATTGTATAAGCTCACCCGCAAGTCCGGCAAAATGGCAAGTGTTCGCTACGCTTGGACGGATGATGAGCTGGCGAATTACATGAAGGAGTTTGGAAACAACGTCGAACTTCAACGGTATAAAGGTCTGGGTGAGATGAATCCGGACCAGCTGTGGGAAACGACGATGAATCCGGAGACACGGACGCTGCTCAAGGTGGAGATTGTAGATGCTGCCAAAGCGGAGCGTCGTGTGTCAACACTTATGGGTGATAAGGTCGATCCGCGTAAACGCTGGATTGTAGAGAACGTCGACTTTACAGAGTACGAAGAATAGAAGGTGCTTGGAATGAGTCTATCAGAACAATTTTTGCCGGCCTTTCTCGAAGAGGTCGTTGGTGACCGGTTCGGTCGCTACTCCAAATATATTATTCAGGATCGGGCCATTCCCGATGTTCGGGATGGATTGAAACCCGTGCAGCGTCGTATTCTATACGCCATGTACGATTCCGGTAATACGCCTGAAAAGCCTTATCGCAAATCCGCAAAAACTGTCGGTGATGTGATGGGTAACTACCATCCCCATGGTGACTCATCCATCTATGATGGTATGGTGCGGATGGCACAACCTTGGAAAATGGGCCATGTGCTCGTCGACGGTCATGGCAACTGGGGATCGCAGGATGATGACCCGGCTGCTGCGATGCGGTATACAGAGGCCCGATTGTCGCCGATCGCGATGGAGATGCTGCGAGATATCGAGAAACGGACTGTTCTGTTTAAGGACAATTTCGATAATACAGCCAAAGAGCCGGTTGTGCTGCCATCTCGTTATCCCAACCTACTGGTTAATGGCGTAAGTGGGATTTCTTCCGGCTTTGCAACCGAGATACCAACGCATAATCTTCGTGAAGTCATTGATGCCTGCATCGCGGTCATGGAAAAACCATCGATTGAGCTGGACGAGATCATGATGTTCATGAAAGGTCCGGATTTCCCTACAGGCGGCTTAATCATGGGTGGCGAAGGTATTCTGGATGCTTATCGGACAGGTAAAGGAAGAATTTACATTCGCTCCAAAACGGATATCGAGAACATGCGCGGTGGCAAGCAGCAGATTGTCATCACCGAGATTCCATATCAAGTGGTAAAATCCAGACTTGTGACAGCCATGGAGAATATTCGACTTGAGAAAAAAGTAGAAGGTATTGCCGAAGTTCGCGATGAGAGTGGACGTGACGGTCTGCGTATCGTGGTTGAATTGAAAAAAGAAGCGGATGCGCAAGGTATCCTGGCTTATTTACTGAAAAAAACCGATCTTCAGGTAACCTACAATTTCAACATGGTTGCCATCGTGAACAAGGCACCTCAACAGCTTGGGTTGAAATCCATCCTGGAAGCCTATATTGCCCATCAGCGCGAGGTGGTGACATTCCGGACCAAGTATGAGCTGGAGAAGGCGGAAGACCGTGCACACGTGCTGGAGGGTCTGGTCAAGGCGCTAAACATTCTTGACGAAGTCATCGCAGCAATCAAGGCATCCAAAAATCGTCAGGACGCGCAAAATAATCTGATGTGGATGTTCGGATTCTCGGAGCGCCAGGCAGATTCGATCTTGACGCTGCAGCTGTACCGTTTGACCAATCTGGAGATCTCATCCCTCCAGAAGGAGCTTGACGATCTGATGAAAAAGATTGCCCAATTACGCTCCATTCTGGATAGCGACCGCAAGCTAATTGGTGTCATCCGCAAAGAATTGATGGAGATCCGGGAGAAATACGGGATTGACCGTCGTTCGGCCATCCAGGGCGAGGTGGAAGAACTTAAGGTTAATCTGGAAGTCCTCGTTAACGCGGAAGATGTATTTGTTACATTATCCAAAGAGGGTTATGTGAAACGTACGGGAATGCAGTCCTTTACTCGTTCAGGCGGCGAACGCAACGGAAGCGGTGTAAAGGAAGGCGACTATATTTCACAGGTGCTTGAAGTCAATACGCTTGAAAACCTGCTCGTGTTCACGCAAAAAGGCCAGTACTTTTTGCTGCCTGTTCACCAGGTGCCGGAATTCAAGTGGAAAGACCCTGGTACAGCCATTGTCAATGTCATCCCGTTAGCGAAGGATGATCGTATCGCGAGTGTGCTCGCAGTCAAGTCCTTCGAAGAAGAAGGTCACAGTCTCGTCTTCGTTACACGTAAGGGACAGGTGAAGCGTACCGAGCTGAAAGAGTACGTCACCAAACGTTCCGGAGCTGTAGCTGCTTGCAAAGTGGGTAAGGACGATGAGGTATTGTCTGTACATCTGAGCACAGGCGGCAAGGATATTATGCTGATCACCAAGGAAGCGATGGCGATTCGTTTCCGTGAGGATGAAGTCAATCCAATGGGACGGGTATCCGGAGGGGTTCGTGGTATTCAGTTAAAAGAGACGGATGAAGTCGTTTCTGCCCTATGGGTGGAAGGTGATGAGGGTGAGATTGCCGTGCTGACCGACTTGGGCTATGGTAAACGTTCGCTGCTGCTGGACTATGCATTGCAAAGTCGTGGAGGCAAAGGTATTGCCACATTCGAATTCAAAGAAGGCAAGCGTGTGAAGCCGAACGGAAGCCGCATAGCCGGAGCCTTCTATTGCAGGGAACAACGAAACGTTACGGTAATGACCAAAGAAGGGCAGGCGTATCCGATTTCTTCTGAAGGTGTACCGATTACGGAACGCAAACATATTGGCAAACTGCTGGTTCATGTGGAGAAACAGGATGAAATCGTGGAACTTCTCATGAATTTCGATGAAAATCAGCCAGCATCAACATCGTAAAATGAGTAAAAGGACTTTTTGCACAGCAGTTGACTCTGTCGTGCAAAGAGTCTTTTTTTGTTGTTCAAGCTCGGATTAAAAGAGGCTGTCCATGCGAAGTTTAACAACCTTCGTCGATTACGGTCGATCGCTAGGAAATTGAAAAAATGCAGCAGGAATGCGGGTTTTTAGCGCGAAAAGTTAAGCTAGTGAAGTGAAAAACCGGGTTGCAGAGAGGAGCGATTCAAGATGTATAATTCCGATTTTGCCAAGTGCTGGTCAAGGCTCACCAAGGACTATAAGCTGCATATGGATCAGGAACTGGCCCCCTCTTTAACAGAGGCACAGCTGGCTGTATTGGAGGTTCTTGAGGATCATCAGAAAATGAAACCATCCGATCTGATTCCTTTTTTGGCTACAACACCTGCGGCCGTAACCATGCTGCTTGACCGTATGGAAAAAAATAATTTGATTCGTAGAGATCGGGATGACAACGATCGAAGAATCGTATGGGTTTCCTTATCTGACAAGGGACGAATGGAGACGGAACGTGGCGTGGCCATTCGAAATGATTTCATGAATTCCGTACTCAGCAATATTTCAATGCACAACCAACAGCTGCTTGTCTATCTACTGGGTAAGATGACAGCACCCAAAACAAAGGAGCATGTGTTGTCTTCTACTTCCTAATGAATGATGATGGACAGGGGATAATTCATGATTATATGATTTAGAGTTAATGCTATACCATAGCACTCCTGCGGATACAAGCAGGAGTGCTATGGTATTTTATTTTGTCTGGAGTGAGATGATTTGTCTGTTTCATAGGGCTATGAATAATTTCAGAAAATTTATATGTAAAGAGTTGACTATGTCATTATTTTTGTTATAATAAATAATTGTTCCCCTGATATTTCGTGTGCGAAATATTATATTCCAAAAGTAAAAAGGGTGAATTAATGATTGATACGTATGAAGTATTCTACATTATCAATTCGTTCCGGCAAGTGAATCAAATGCTGTTTCGGGCATTCTGGAATGAAAACAAGCAGATCGAGTTAACTTCGATTCAATTTATGGTGTTATCCATTTTGAAGGAGCGTCCTTCCATTGGCATCAACGAGGTGGCTGAACTGTGCCATATGGGCAGCAGTTCCATGAGTGCTGTGGTTGAACGTCTTGTCAAGGGTGAATACATAGTCCGGACACGTTCCCATTCTGATCGCCGATCCGTCATGCTGCAAATTACGGATAAAGGAGATAAGGCACAGCAGGAAACACACCAGTTGTGGATGGAAAGAGTATCTCCCATATTGGATATTCCAAAAGAAGATCTCGAGCATCTGCTAAGAATTCATACTCAAATGATTGAAAAGTTAGAAGGAAGAGAGATGAACAACCCATGAGTACTACCGCTGCAGCTCCATCCTCTGCGATGGACAACATTAAGAAGGGACCGATTGTAGCCGCGCTGCTGATTGGTGCATTTGTAGCCTTCTTGAACCAAACCCTGATGAACGTGGCTCTTCCCAAAATCATGGAAGATCTCGGTATCGGGGCTAATACAGCCCAATGGCTGACAACGGGATACATGCTTGTCAATGGTGTGCTAATTCCGGTTACGGCTTATCTGATTGCCAGATTTTCAACACGTCAGATCTTTATTACGGCGATGACGTTATTTACATTAGGAACGCTCGTCTGCGGAATTAGTCCGAATTTCTCCATTCTGATGGTTGGTCGTGTGATTCAAGCAGCAGGCGCAGGTATTCTGATGCCTCTGATGACTGTCGTATTCCTGACCATTTTCCCGATCGAGAAACGCGGTCAGGCCATGGGTACAATGGGGATCGCCATGATCCTTGCTCCAGCCATTGGACCAACGCTTTCCGGTTATGTCGTTGAACATTATTCCTGGAGATTGCTGTTCTACATCATCTTGCCATTCTCCATAATTGCAACAGGAATCGGTATTGCATTTGTCAAAAATGTAACCCGTCAATCCAAACCGAAACTCGATTATCCAGGCGTTGTTTTGTCCACACTTGGATTTGGTAGCTTGTTGTACGGTTTCAGTGATGCTGGTACAGATGGATGGGGAAGTGCAATTGTTATCAGCTGCCTGGTCGTAGGTGCCATATCGCTGATCCTGTTCGTTGTTCGTCAACTGACAACGGATCATCCGCTGCTGGAGTTCCGCATTTTCAAATACAACATGTACACATTAACTACAATTATTAATATGCTAGTGACCATGGCGATGTTTGCCGGCATGATTTTGCTTCCGATTTTCCTGCAAAATATTCGCGGCTTCTCACCAATTGAATCAGGTTTGCTCATGATGCCTGGTGCGATTCTGATGGGGATTATGTCACCAATCACAGGCCGTATCTTTGACAAAGTTGGGGCACGCTGGCTGTCCGTTGCAGGTCTTGCGATTACTGCAATTACGACATGGGGACTCAGCCGCCTGTCAATTGATACAACATATGGCTACATGATGTTCATCTATACTGCACGGATGTTCGGTATGTCGATGTTGATGATGCCGATTCAGACTGCAGGTTTGAACCAACTGCCACAGCGTTTGAATGCACACGGTACAGCGATGTCTAATACACTTCGTACGGTTGCTGGTGCGATTGGTACAGCCATTCTGGTTACGATCATGAGCAGTAAATTGAAATCCCACCTGGCAGATACACTTGCCTTGGGACAGATTAATCCTGAAGATCAAGCTGCTATGCTCGGTGCTACGGCAGATGCAACCATCTACGGGGTAAACTACGCATTTACGGTAGCTACCTGGATGACCGTTGCCGCAATGCTTCTGGCGTTCTTTATCCGTAAGACAAAGCCGGCGATTGAACCGACACCGGTGGAACAGCATCAAAAAGCGAATGCAACAGCTTAAATATATTACTGGTATCATCGTTTAATATTCATACGATCTACGCTTGTTTACAAAGCGATTGAATGAGAGAGAGCCCCAGCAGTTTGAACTGCGGGGGCTCTTTTTGTATTGGAGAAAGGGGACAAGAATTATTCCGGGTTATCCGATAAACCGTCAAGAAATACCGGCCCAGGATCATATCCAAACTGCTGGAGGTTAATGGTCCCATTCAGCTGAAATTCAATACCTTCGCTGATGAGCTCGGTCTCCTGCATCATGCGAGAGTGTTCATCCGGAATGGCAATCTCTCCTTTGGCGTTAACGACACGATGCCAGGGAAGTCGCTCCTTGCGGCTCATGGAGTGAAGAATGCGCACAACCTGCCTTGCAGCACGTGGGCTGCCCGCAAGAGCGGCTATCTGGCCGTAGGTCATGACTTTGCCTTCCGGTATAGATGCAATAATGGCCACGACTTGTTTAGTGAACGGTGTCATTTGAATGCAAACTTCCTTTCTCCATCCAGGAGTACTGGCTCTGTTCTCTAACAGATCTTCGTTTTATCTTGAATGGTCGTAATACATTGTCGTCTCGATCAAGAAACGTTGTTAAAAAAACCGTGTACCGAGAATATAGATTCGGATACACGGTTAGTCCATTATTCTTTAAACGCATCCTCATACACGCCAGATGGCCATTCCGCCCATGGGAACTCGCGGGGAGGCAGCGATCTTAATGTGATCTCTTCCTTGGTTACCGGGTGCGGAAAAGCCGCGATGGCAGACCAGAGAGCGATCTGCTGCCCAGGCTTGTTCACACCTGCCCCGTACTTCTGATCTCCAAACAAAGGACAGCCTGATTCTTTCATTTGAACACGAATCTGGTGCGATCTGCCAGTGTGAAGTTCGATGTGTACAAGACTGTATCGGTCCGTTTGACCGATAACCCGGTAATCCAGAACAGCGTCTTTCCCGCCGGGTGTACCTTTTGGTACAGCTGTTACTGTGTTGGTTCGCGCATCTTTCAGCAAAGTATGCCTCAACGTACCCTGCTGCGCAGGTAGTTTACCATGGACAACAGCCGCGTATATTTTGCGGAAATGCCGTCCGCGGACCGTTTCAGACAACCTGGAAGCCGCCTTGGAGGTTTTGGCGAAAATCATTGCACCTCCGACGGGGCGATCCAGCCTGTGAACCAGACCGAGATATACATTGCCGGGTTTATTGTACCGTTCCTTCAAATCCTGCTTCAGGAGCGTGAGCAGATCGGGGTCTCCCGAGGCATCTTCCTGGGTAGGCACATTAACAGGTTTCGTAATGCCTAACAGGTGATTATCCTCGTATAGTACAGGAATATCACCCGATGGCTGTACGTGATCAGACATCATGACTCCCAGCGTCCCAGAATGCCGCAAGGCAGGTCCAGACCACTGCGTGTAATCGGCAGACCGATCTCTCCTGCAGTAATGCTGCCTCCGTATTGAGCTGACATCGTCATCGTCAGCATGTTGCGCAGAACTGTGGATGAGATGCCAGTAGTGTAGGAATTAACCAGCATGAATAGTGGGTTATCCGACAAAATACTCATACAAGATTTCAAGAAGGGGTAGAGGTTCTCTTCCAGCTTCCACGTCTCTCCATTAGGTCCCCGGCCGTAGGACGGAGGATCCATAATAATCGCATCGTAACGGTTACCACGGCGCTGTTCCCGTTGTACGAATTTGAATACATCATCCGTAATAAAACGAACAGGGCGGTCTGCAAGACCCGAGAGTTGAACGTTCTCCTTGGCCCACTGCACCATTCCTTTGGCTGCATCTACGTGAACTACTGAAGCACCGGCATAAGCTGCAGCAACCGTTGCACCGCCCGTGTAGGCAAACAGGTTAAGTACGGAGATGGGCCGTCCTGCATTCGAGATTTTATCCATCATCCAGCTCCAGTTGGCAGCTTGTTCAGGGAACAGGCCTGTATGCTTGAAGCTGGTCGGTTTAATGTGAAACTTAAGGTTTTCGTATCCAATGGTCCAGCGTTCCGGAATTGGCTTCTTCATATCCCAGCTGCCGCCGCCGGAAGAGCTGCGGTGATAGTGACCGTGCACCTGGCGCCATTCATTGGTTTCTTTTTCGAGAGGCCAAATAATCTGTGGATCGGGTCTGCGCAAGATGACATCGCCCCAACGCTCCAGTTTCTCGCCGCCTCCTGTATCGATTACTTCATAGTCCTTCCAGTTCGATGCTACGTACATAGTCGTTTATCCATCCTTCAAAAGTCATTTGGATACTATTGTACAACAAAAAAGGGGCTGTACGCCAGTTGGGGTGGGCAGAAGGGGCTTTTGTTGTTTTGGATTTGCTGTGTAACTATATCCTGAAAATGAAGAAAAGATGAAAATTTAATTTGACAATGATAATCATTATCACATATGATTTTGATAATTCAGATGTCCTTATGAACTGCATGATCTTGATGAATAAATTAAAGTGAGGGAAAAATAGATGGCTAAATTGTTGGTGGCTTATGCGAGCATGACTGGAAATACGGAAGAAATTGCAGAACTGATTGTAGAAGGAATTACACAGGGAGGGCATGAGGCAGTCCTCAAGGATGTAATGGATTGCAATGCAGCAGATGTGCTTGAATATGATGCTTTCCTGATTGGAGTATACACATGGGGCGACGGGGAACTGCCCGATGAATTCCTTGATTTTTACGAAGAGCTGGATGAACTGGATCTGAGTGGCAAAAGAGCGGCTGTCTTCGGCAGCGGCGACACATCTTATGAACAATTTTGCGGAGCGGTGGATCTTGCAGCTGCGAAGCTGCAGGAGCGCGGGGCGGAGGTATCTCCAGAGATGCTGAAGATTGAGTACAGTCCGATGGAGCAGGAGAAGGATACATGCCGTGAATTCGGTAAACGCTTCGCTGCTGCCGGATTACAGGTGTCCTAGAAACTATGTTGAAACCTAATGTTCAGGCAGCCGTTCAACCGAGAGGTACGGAACATTCGGAGCGACTGCTTGAGGATTATAAATTGGAGGAGATGCTTCGCAGCCCGCATCGATTCATTCGCCCAGAATCGGCGCCTGCGGAGCGGTCCCCGCTGCAATGGAGACACCGCGTTCAGTATGCGGTCAGTCATGCGGTTAATGCCTTTTATAGTATGGACCCGGATGTGCGCAAGGAGGTTCCGGTACAATATCTGCTGGAAAAGTGGTGGCCGAAAAAGGCAGCAGGTTTCGACTCCATCCTTCATTACTGGGATGTGAAAAATAAAGTCATTGATGAACTATCATTGGCAATTGCCATGAACGATGATTTGAAGCATCCCATGATCCTGTTTGAACAGTGGAAAACCGAAGTTCCTGCACTTTCCATGCACTTGTCGATGATTGTCCAGACAGCTTGGCAACCGGAAGGGTGGGACTCTCTGCTGCTTCAAAAATTCATGGTGGTCCACGATCCAAACGTAGTTGAAGCTTTTCAGCATATGGCCAGTGTGTTTTGCTGGGAAGCCTTCGGGAAGCTGCCTGGCATGATTGAAATTTACTGTTTGCTTGAAGGTCGTAAAATTCGATTCATTCCGGGACGTCAATCCCTGATTCGTTCAATGGATTACATCAGGCTTGTACGTGACAGTATCCCACAAACGGAACATTCGGAAACGGAACATTTCACCTCCCGTGACAAAGCCCGGATACATGAGGAAGTTGACCGAAGAAGAAGTGAAGTGGAGCCCAAGAAAAACTGGCTCATGTAGATCTGCAAGGAGAGTGTCTGACAGAAAGTGAAGATAAAGGAGGAGCGATACAATGTTAACCGGTGTGAATCAGTTGGGGAGTGGCAAGAAGCGAGCAGGTAGCTGCGAATTCAGCCCACTTCCGGTACCACAGTCGGTGATTGGACGTTTGCTGGATGAGGCAGACCCTTCTCTGTACGTGATGAGCTCTAAACCCTGGCGATTTATGCTTTTTGCTGGAGAAGGGCGCCAGCTCTATCTGGAAGCAGTCAGACAGAGCTATCCTCCTCACTTGGCAGACCGATATGGTGACTGGGCCGCATATCAATATACAGAAGCCATCCCTGCGCATCTGATTGTCGTTGCACCAACGGGCAGTCAAGAGGATCATATGCTGCCTGCAAAAGCCTGGAGCAGGCGATTCTCCATGCTGGCAGCAGAACAGGGACTGCATGCCGTTTGGAAAATGAATGATTATCAGCAGCACCCCGTTTTTATGAATCTGATGGGCTTAACCAGTGAAGAGCAGGTAGTAGGAGTCTTTCATATCGGTTACGGAGACCAGCCTGCATTAAGAGACGTGGATATCAGCAGACCAGCCTCTGAACTGATGACAGTCTATGACCATCTGATTTAAAACGTTGCCTCTTGGGCGAACAGAAATTAACGATGCGTGTCTGCCAGAAAATGGCTAACGAGCTGACGGTACGTGTCTACTCCAGAATAGGTTGAGTACAAGCGGTTGGATACGGTAATACTGTTCCCGAAGAAAAAACGTTCGAATTGGGTCTGTCTGCCACCGAATGAACCTGCACCTAGCTCCCAGATCAAACGGAAAAGGGAAGTGCGCTGCTGTGCTGTCATATCCGTTCCTCTCAGGTAGATGTCCAAATGTGTTGCTGCATCCGTTTTGAACTCTTCCTCCTGAGGCACCATAATCATCCCGCTTGAAGCCATCAACTGGATAATTTCAATCATCTCGGGATACAGCTTCGGATACAGAATATTGGCAGCCATCAGTGGCTGTGGTGCAGGAAGTATAAAACCTCTACCATCAGGGATGGCACCAGCTTCAGTTGCGATGGCTAAGGCCTTAAGAGACTCAAGTCCGGCTAATACACGTGCCGTTTTTTCAACGACGTGTGCTTCAGAGGCAAGGTCAAGCGTATCGGTGAGCAACTGAAGTGTTCCCAGGATGAATTCAGTTTTGGCAATATATCGGCATAACACTTGATGTCCCGCGTGAATGTGGAAGTTGCTTCCGCTAAATAGACGCGAGGACATTTCTTCGTTTCCGGCAAAGAAAATCCGATCATGTGGCACTAAGACATGATCAAAAATGACGATGTTATCCATTTCTTCGTATCTGGAGCTGAGCGGAAAATTAAAGCATGATTCAGATGCATAGGTATCCCGACAAACGAGGGTGATGCCTGGCAGATCATTAGGTACGGCAAATGCAAAGGCGAATGGATTCTCGTCGTCAAATGGGGCAGGTGAGGGAGACGGGTATACAAAAATTTCGTCACAAGTTGCACCCTGTGTAGCCATCATGAATGCCCCAGTGATAATAAGGCCATCTTTGGTGTGCTCAACCACCTTGGCTGCGATTGCATCCTCGGTAGCGTCCATCTGCCCGGATATTTTGCTGGCGTGTGGTTGTATAAAAGCATGAGAGAGGGTAATATCATTGTCACGACAGAAGGCATAGTAGTTCCTCAGATTTTCAGCGTACTGCGGAGATAAGTCGTTAAGGAGATCCGCTGCAGTATAGAATGACATGATGGCCGTGTTCATATAATCGGGTGACCGACCCAGAAACCCGTGATGAGCGTTTGACCAGACACTCATCGCTTCACGGCGTTTCCGCAGATCATCAACTGTGGTGGGCGGCAGAAACGATAGTCCCACCGGTTTACCGTCTACGGGGGATTCGTACGTCATCTTGCCTGCAAGCCGTGGATCTGACTGCATGTCGTAGAGTTGCGCTTGTGTCTCCATGAGGCCTTTGAAAGCAAGATGTTCTGATCTTTTACCCGTAATGAGTTCTCCCTTATACCAGCAGGGGACAGTCTGGGAATTGATTCGTTCAATGTACTGCTTGCCACTTTTAACAGGCATCGTTATTCACCTCTTGGATCTAATCGTTCATGGGCAGATTGACTGCTCTCGTAGTTTACGTGGGCAGCCTCCTTTATGTGCATCCTGACAGGGGAATAACGAACTTGGCAAAAAGGCTTGATAATAATTATCATTCTTGTTACAATACAAAAAGAAAAAGGAACCGGCCAGGGCTCCTTTAACTTAAAACAATGGTAAAGTTTTTATTTTACTTCAAAGGTTTTGCAGTCTGTTTCAGCAGACTTGCTTGCTTCTTGAGAACTGTGGCTCACGATATAGATCGAATCAGCATTACATTTGTTTTCCTCAGCCCAGTGAACGCAGGAATTTACTTCACACAATACGTCTTTTGCCATGATTAATAACCTCACTTTGAGTTAGATTACATTCGTTGGTATTAAGATAAGTCCGACTTTTCAAGTTGCCGCTTGAAGTTCGGAACATTTTGTCCTCTTAATAAAGAGGGCTTATTTGCGTTATACACAACGATGCACTTTCAGAATAGCAAATTTGGGCAAAGCATGCAACATGTGCAATGCTTATACAAAAGCTTTTTGCGCGAGGGAGGAAGACTGACTTTGCAAAAAGGTGGTCGTATGCTATGATTAAATAGTAATAATTACGATTAAGTTGAAGTTCAAATAAGAAACTCACCACTAACTCACAACAAACTATTTATAAGTCGTTTAAAGTGACGATTATAAATCTTAGTTGATCGTGACCTCTTTATTCGGTTTCTTAAACATCAATTACTTTAGGCTTGGAGATTCGCAATTTACTCTCCTGGCATGAACGAAGGAGAGTTATCAAAACATGAGCAAAACAAATCATATGAACCGTATTCCCCGTGCCAAGGGAATAGATATGGCTGCTTTTTATTCACCGAAAGAGTGCACACGCAAAGTGAAGCACATCGTCTTCTCACAGGAGAACGAGCGTGTCATTGAGGAATTCCTGACCATTCTCGGCATGAAGGAACGCTTTGTGGAACATGATGTTTCCATGCCAAACAAATTGGTTATGTTTGGTCCTCCCGGTACCGGGAAGACATTAACGGCATCCTACCTGGCCTCCCGGCTTAATCTCCCACTGGTTTTAGTACGACTGGACGCCATCATTCACAGTCATTTGGGAGAGACGGCTACGAATGTACGCAAACTTTTTGAGTATGCACGCCTGAATCCCTGTGTCCTGTTTTTGGATGAGTTCGATGCCATTGGCCGCACCAGGGAGAGCAATGATGAAGTGAAAGAGATGGCCAGGGTAGTTAACACCTTGCTGCAGTGTCTTGATGAATTCGAAGGCGATAGCGTACTTGTGGCAGCCACCAATTTGGAAACCCAACTGGATCATGCCGTATGGCGTCGATTTGATACCAAAATAACGTATGGCATGCCGGATGAAGAGAGCAGGCAGCGATATATCAACAAACTGGTTGGACAATTTGAGCATCAGCCAGACCTGAAAACCTATATGTGCAAGCAGTTAAAAGGGTGCAGTTACGCCGATGTGGAGCAGATTGTGCTCAAAGCCAAACGGAAAGCGATTATTACGGACAGTCCATTGCATGAACAATTGATAGCTGATGCATATGATGAGTATATGCCGCGATTATTATCTACATAGAAGCTGAGCCGAAACATTATTGTCCGATAAACAAAATGTAAATGATATAACGAAACAGCCCTGCCAGGAATCCATTCAGGAAACCGGGCCGGGCTGTTCTGCTGTTTAAGATGTTCTAAGCATTTACTGGTGAACGGTAAGCTTTTTCCGGAGTTGTTGCATCAGGTGTCTTCCAGCGTGGCAGTTTCAGCGTAAACTGACTTCCTTTTGGGCTGCTTGAGGTGAGGGTCAGATCTCCACCTTGTGCTTGAGCGAGAAGGAGGCTGTATGTGAGCCCAAGTCCCAATCCCCGAGACCGACTCTTCTTGAGCTCGCCACGGTAGAAACGTTCAAATATTTTGGATTGATCTTCCTCGGCAATGCCTGTTCCGTTGTCCTGTACGTCTACGTAGAGATCGTGTTCTTCAGCTCGCAGGCGAATTTCGAACAACGTGGTTTGCCCCGAAGCTGTGGCCTGCAAACCATTATTCAGCAGATTGACGATAATTTGCTGAATCCGCAATGCGTCACCGATCGTATACAGTGCCCCCGCAGGTACATGCATTGCCACTTCCGGTGATTGATCTTCGTAAGCGATTTTCCACTGGTAAATAATCTCCCCAACCAGCAGACTCAGATCGATGCGCTCATGACGTACGGCAACACTGCCTGCACTCATGGCATTATAGTCCAGAAGGTCAGCCACCATGCGTTCCATACGTTCGGATTCTTTTAATGCGATATCAAGAAATTCCTTGCCTTCCTGCGGGCTGACGATATCATCTCGAACAGCCATAACTAGTCCTTTGATGGAGGTAACCGGGGTTTTCAGCTCATGGGTAACGCCTGCCAGTGAGAGATTACGCCATTCTTCCAGCTGCTGTAATCGCAGGGACATTTCACGAAAAGAATGGACGAGTTCATTCATTTCCTGCTCTCTGGTGTCCAGATTCAGGTTTACATCATAATTACCGGTTCGAATCTGCTCTGCAGCATGTGCAACCTGGCGAATGGGCTTGGACAGTTTGCGGGACAGAAGATAGATTGTAAACCAGCCACACAGAATGAGAGCAGCAAACAGCAGACCTACGATCAGCAGCGTGTCGGCACTGTACGTTATGGCTTTTTTGGACTGCAGCACCCATACTTTACCCAGCGTCTGGTCGGCATCCACTACATTGACGGTTACACCCGCAAATTTGTGGTTTCGCGGCTCCGATAGATCATCCGACAGTCTAGTGTAGACTTCCTGCTGGGTCATTTTCGGGTTCGAATAGATCAATTGATTGTTGTTGTCGAGAATCATGATGCAAAAATGATTATCGGTATTAAAAAGCTTGGTACGCTTGTCTACCAATCGATCCAGATCAGGAGGGATGTGCAGTTTGTTTTCAGTCCCTGATACCTTCTCCGCAATTTCAAGCCCCAGAAGCTCAGCGGTTTTGAGACCTTTCTCCAGGGAAGTGGTCCTGATCCAGTAGAGTGCCCCCGCAACAATAATGATGAAGCCGATACAGAGGATCAGAAAATATTGAAGCGTCCAATAGGAGAGAATGGATGTTTTTCGTTTAGGCGTTTTACGGCTCAGTTTGCGATCCAAAATTGATACCCCATTCCCCTTAAAGTCCGGATTTCTCCTGTTTCTGGCAGCCAGTGGGAGAGGGCCTGACGCAACCGTTTAATGGAAAGATCCACAGCCCGGTCACTTCCGTCATAGTCCATGCCCCATACCTGCTCAATGAGATGCTCCCGGGTGAATGTTCGATTCGGATATTCAGAGAGGAACATCAGCAGCGACAAGTCACGTGGTGTTAAAGCCACTTCTGCACCATTCAGCAGTACCTGTTTGGCTGCCAGATCAATGACCAGATTGCCAAAATAACGTTTACCTTCCCCTTCAGCTGTCCAATGTGGATTGCGGCGAAGAACAGCATTCACTCTTGCAACCACTTCCTCCGGCACGAAGGGTTTGCTCATATAATCGTCGGCACCGGCATTCAGCCCGTTGAGACGGTCCTGAATGTCGTCCAGTGCTGTTAGCATAATGACAGGGCAAGGGCTTTTTTCGCGAATCACTCTCAGCAGATCCCAACCATCCATCCCTGGCAGCATGACATCGAGCAGAACCAGGGCGGGTACGTCAGAATCAAATAAAGTGAGAGCAGTGGGTCCATCGGCGGCATGACGGACCTCAAAACCCGCTTTTCTCAGATAAGCAGCCAGCACACGCGCAATTGCTTGCTCATCCTCAACGATAAGTATGGATTTCAAGAAGGTGTCTCCTTTCACGACATAAGCTTGTGTACTGATTTTACATGAGCCAGGGCTTAAAGCCAATTAGGCAAATATTTTCAGGAAAGAATGAGGGTTTCATCCTTTTTGACGTCATCCTGACACATTGGGGTGATAAGATTCTTGCAACAACCAACATATACAATGACCAATTGGAGGAGATAGAGATGAATAAAAAGACAAAAACATGGGTGATATCCGGCGTCGCTGCAATCGCAATTCTTGGGGGCGGAGGTTACTATGTCGCTAACAGTTATATGGGGAACAACGTAGCTATTGAGCAGGTACTACCAGCAAGCACTGCAGCATCCACAACGGAAGCAGGCACTGGTACAACGGTTGCAAATGAAGCAGCAAGCGCGGAGCAATTAAACGGGGATTGGACCACTAGCGAAGGCTCGAAGGTATATTTCTCGGTAACGACATCACAGGAGACCGTCAATTTTGTGGACGAGCAGGTAAGTGGAACCTGGGCGATTAATGTGGACGATGCTTCCCAGATGAAAGCGGAAGGTCAGATTGAGATGAGCGGAATTGATTCGGGTAACGGTCAGCGCGATGGTCACGTGAAAGAAGCTGATTTCTTCGATGTTAGCACACATCCGCAAGCGACTTTTACGGCCACTTCTTTTGAAGGTATGCCCGCGGAATGGACTGCAGGACGAACCGTGGATTTTAAAATGAACGGTACCCTTACGGTTAAAGGTGTCGAAAAAGAGGTTACTTTTGATGCAAAGGCTGCCTATGAAAATGATCAGGTACTGCTGTCTGCCACGACGACGGTGACTTTCGAAGACTTCGGTATGGAGAATCCTCACTCTGTTGTATTATCCACAGAGAATGATATTCAGATCCAACTGGAACTGAAGCTTGACAAATAAGTGATTTGTTCATGAAACGGTTAAGACACGGATCCTAATTCAAATTAGGATTACTGTTGATCCGATTTCATCGGAAGGAATAATATAGATAGTAAAGCCTGTCCCAGATGCCGTAGGCAAAGGGGCAGGTTTTTTTGCGTCAAGGCTTTTTTTTAAGACAGGGGGAGCAGAACGACTTCATGGTTCGAATGGTTCGGCCAGCAGCAAAGATATTAAACTGTTTGAAATAACTGCTGTTTCCTTTGGAAAATGCCGTGTTCCGGCTTACTGTGAAGCGCTTACAATAATATAGATTTCATCAATGATTCAATCATGTTCAGTCAATCGAAAAAGGGGGAGATCAAGAGTGAACAAGAAATACATAAGCGGCTGCCTGGTCTTACTCATGCTACTCTGTGAGTTGGGCTTCTGGGTACGTCCGGCTGGGGCAGCAGGGGTAAACGTTGCATTGAATAAACAGGTTACCGTGAGTGCAGAGGATCTGCAGTACAGTGGCAACAAGGAAAATGCCGTGGACGGCAGCGCCGATACCAAATGGAGTGCAGACAGCAGGAATGAAGCAGAACAGCCTCATTGGTTAATGGTCGATCTGGGAGGAACGTACCAGGTATCGGGAGCTGAAGTGACATGGAAAGATAAAGGCCAGGTGGTAAAGTACCATGTTGAAGTGTCAGCAGATGGCGCTCAATGGACAACGGCAGCGGATCACCGAACGAACGAAACAGCAGAAGACATCGCGAAGGTGAGTTTTCAGGCTAACGACGTGAGGTATGTGAAGGTTACGATTCCATATTATGCTGGTCCAGATTGGTGGCCAGGCATTGCCGAATTGAAAGTCTGGGGGCAAGAAGAGGGGCTTACGCCAGAACTCATTACATCGTATGCTCCAATTTCTATTTCCACAGTAAAAGGTGTTGCACCCGTTATGCCTGCTGAAGTGCAGGCTCATTATTCAAATGGAAAGACGGCAGATGTTCCCGTATCATGGAACGCGATAGATCCGATTCAGTATTCTTCCGCTGGAAGCTTCACTGTTACGGGGGATGTATATGGAGCGCCTACTCAACCGGTAGCTGATATTCAGGTTGGGGGATACCGGAATGATTTTGTACGTGGAGTGGACATCTCAACCTTAACGGCAATTGAAGACAATGGCGGTAAATATCTGGACAGTGATGGGACGGAAAGGGACCTGCTCGACATCCTTAAGGACCGCGGCGTCAATTATGTTCGTCTCCGACTGTGGAATGATCCACAAAAGTCAGGTGGGTATAATGATAAAGATGATGTAATTCGACTAGCTAAACGTGTTAAGGAAAAGGGAATGAAGATCCTGCTAGATTTCCATTATTCCGATGAGTGGGCTCATCCAGGTCAGCAGCTTAGGCCGAAGGCATGGGAGGGCTTATCCTTTGAAGAACTGAAACAGGCGGTATTTAATTATACGTCTGAGGTTGTAGGTGAGATGAAACTGTCGGGCGCCATGCCGGACATGGTTCAGATCGGGAACGAAATTAACAGCGGTGTTCTGAATGGCCTGAACAGCAATGTGAATTTTGATGAGAATGTTGCCTTACTGCAGAGTGGTATAGATGGGGTGCGCGCGGTCGATGGTGGAGATCAGGTTCAGATCATGATTCATCTGGCAGAAGGCGGCAAACCGGAGTTGTTTGATTGGTACTTTGGAGAACTGGAGGATCGCGGACTGGATTATGACATCATTGGGTTATCCTACTATCCGTTCTGGCATGGAACCTTCGCAGATGTACGGCAGACGATGAATACAGTCTCCGACAAATATAAAAAAGAAGTCATCATTGCCGAGACCTCATATCCGTTTTCCTACAAAAATGGAGATGCCCATGGCAACATCATTGGAAGTCCAGAGGCGCTGAATGTGGGAGGAGCGACTTTCCCGGCTACGGTGCAAGGCCAGCATGATGCCATCGCCGGCATTATGGATATGATTGCAGAAGTTCCTGATGGCCGCGGAGCGGGCTTTTTCTACTGGGAGCCGGCATGGATTGCCGCCAATGTGGGTTGGATTGCTTCAGAGGGAGATGCGTGGGAGAACCATGCCATGTTTGACTATGATGAATATCCTGCCAATGGAGGGTACTCGTTCGAAGGTCGTGCCTTGGAGTCACTGAATGTGTACAAACGAGGGATGGATACCCTGCCTGTAGACCGCCAGCAATTATGGGCAGCCATTAAACGTGGGAGTGAAATGGTGGCTTCTGATTATACGCCGTCTAGCTGGATAACCCTGGCACCAGCCATTCAGACAGCGAAGGACACATATCAAAAAGCCTATACTTCAGAGGTTCTGACACAACAGGAGACCGATGAAGCTGCAGCAGTACTCGAAGCCGTTATGCAGCAGCTTGAAGTTATTCCGGCTGATCGGAAGGCGCTTGAAGGCAAAATTGCAGAAGCAAAATCATATCATGAAGCAGATTGGTCTACCGCAACATGGACCGTTTTCAGCAAAGCACTCTCCAAGGCTAAACAAGTACTTGCTGATCCAAGAGCGACCCAGACCGAAGTGAATCAGGTATTGATCCATTTGGAGAAAGCCATTCAGGGATTGTCCGATGTAGACAAGACTCTGCTTATACAGCTCATCGAAGAGACTCAGCAGCAGAGTGAATCATCGTATACTTACCGAAGCTGGAGCCTTTTGCAGACGGCGCTGCAGGCAGCCATTGTGGTAAGAGACAAACCCGATGCTATCCAGTCTGAAGTCAATCAAGCAATGGGACAGCTTCAGCAAGCCAGTCGTGACCTTGTTCAACTCGAAGCCTTAACAACAGGAAAGACAGCAACAGCCTCCACCAGTGCAGGAACGGGCGGCGGACAGAGCAACTCACCTGATGGGGCGATTGACAGCAACCCGAATACATCATGGGGAACGGATCAAAGTGTAGGCAGCTGGTGGCAGGTGGACCTGGGCACCATTGCCAATATTCGTAAGTTAGAAATGTCCATGTGGAGTGGAGGCATCAAATACAGAATCGAAGTCTCTGAAGACAATGAAAATTATGTCACGGTGGTGGATACCACAAGTGATGTCGTTGTATCCACCAGTCCAAGACACATACTGCTGGAAAACACTCAGGCACGTTACATTCGGGTTACCATCACAGCCGGTTCGACGTGGGTAGGATTCATGGATTTTGAGGCATATGGAACATTTCCTGCAGACAAAACTGCTCTTCAGATGACCGTGGACTCGGCGTCCAAGCTTCAGCAAAATCAATACACGGCTGCGAGTTGGAGCAGATTGGTGGAAGCGCTGACTACTGCCAAGGAATGGATGGACGATATCGAAGCTTCAATTCAGAGTATCAGTGAAGCAGACAGCGCATTAAAAGAAGCCATGGGTCAGTTGGTCCGGCAGGAGTCAACACCTGGACCATCGCAACCAGTCCAACCGTCACAGCCATCCTCACCAGGAAATCCAGCGGTTACAGTACCTGCACCTGAAACGGAACTTCAGACCGAAAAGGGTTCTACCCTAATCAAAGGAGTTTTGACCGGGAAAGATCAGTATTCTGTTTCACTGAACGAACAGCAGCTGGTTCAATTAGCTAAAGGGCTGGAAGCAGGTAACCAGCAGCTGAGTTTGGTTGCAGACATTGCTGAACCATACCAAGTAGTCACATTCCAATTGCCTGTGAGTTCACTCGGAGCATGGCTTCAGATGCAGGCGTTACAGTCATTGGAGCTGAGAGTGGGCCAGACTTCGGTACGCATACCGATGAAATCACTTCAGGAGATCCATGCATCGACCGCCAAAACACTGGATGTGGTGATATCGAAGGGGTCCACTGCGAATCTGTCCGAGCAGCAAAAAGCACTGATCGGTAATCACTCCGTTATCGATGTCAAACTGTTGGTGGATGGCAAAGTGCTGCCTTGGACGGATCGAGCTATTGAGGTCGCATTTGCGGGTATAGCTAAACCGGCGACAGCGAATACAGTTCCCATAGTTCAATCCATATCGCCAGATGGTCAGATGAAGACAGTCCTGTATTCCGCATTTGATGATTCTGCACAGGTCATGACATTCAAGCCGCTTCAATCCGGTTCATTCATTATTGGAGAGGTGAATGTGCCTCTGACGGATATACAAGCACATTCTTGGGCAGTGAATGAAGTGAAGAGTTTGTATGCTAAAGGAATTGTCTCCGGGATGTCCGGTGACCGTTTCGAGCCGTTGGGTGTGCTGACCAGAGCCCAGTTCTTGCATATGGTTGTTCAGGGAATTGGTGAGTCTCATATTCCGAACAAAAACGGATATTTGCTAAATGATGTATCCGAAGGACAATGGTATACAGATTCGATTCGTCTTGGTTTGGAGATGAACATTATTCAGGGACGCCCTGACGGATCTTTTGGAGTGCATGAACGGGTTACCCGTGAAGAAATGGCGGTTATACTGGAACGTGCCATGAATGCTGTGAAGCAGGATGAAACGTCCGATTTGGATGTATCCACTGGTGCGGAGTTCAGGGATAACGAAGATATCTCAGGTTATGCGAAGCAAGCCGTGTCATCCATGCAGCAGTTAGGTTTATTGAAGGGCATGAGCGATGGAAACTTCGCTCCCAAACAGACGGCTAACCGTGCACAAGGTGCTGTTGTCGTCGCCAGAATGATGGAACTGCTATATTGAAATAGGGAAGCAATGAAATACAGACCTGTCTTAAGGCTGCAGCCAAGAGATGGGTCTTTTCTTTTTTTTAGGAATTCATTAATGTCATATTGACATTATCATTTTTGTTTGTTATCATTTCGATAATATCACAATGACATTATTGAGAAATGGGGAATGAGCGATGTTTGGATTACGATTCGTGAAGTTTCAACCCAGTGAATATGTAATGAAAATTAAAAATGGCAAGGTGCAGCGCGAAGGTGTAGGACTGTCCTTTTATTATTATGAGCCTACAACGTCGGTTGTTGTCCTGCCTGTATCATCCGTCGATGTTCCGTTTATGTTCGAAGAGATTACGGCGGACTATCAAACGGTGACGGTTCAGGGCCAATTAAGCTACCGCATCGTGGATTACCTGAAAATAACGCAAAGCTTAAATTACACGTACAACTTACGCAAAAACAAATATATCTCTGACGATCCTGGCAAGCTTGATCAACGTGTGATTACGACTGCCAAAGTATTAACCAAGAAGCACTTGGAGCAGATGCCATTGAAGGAGGCCATTCAATCCAGTGAACGGCTTGCAAGCAGCATGAAGCGCGAAGTGGTGCAAAGTGAGGAGCTTGAAAAATTGGGCGTTGAGCTGATGAGTTTATCCATACTGGCCATTCTGCCGAATAAGGAAACGATGCGGGCGCTGGAGGCACAGGCACGGGAAGAAATTTTACGTCAAGCGGATGAGGCTTTATATGTGCGCCGCAATGCCTCCATTGAGCAGGAGAGACGAGTGAAGGAAAACGAACTTAATACGGAAATAGCCGTGGAAACGAAAAAGCAGCAGATCAGGGAGACACAATTACAGGCGGAGCGTTCGGTCAAACAGAAAGAAAATGAAATGGAGCAGGAGCAGCTTCAATTCAACACGGCCATGGAGGAACGGAAACAGCAGCTCATTGAATTGACCATTGCCAACCAAAATGCTGAAGCGGATGCGAAAGCCTATGAAATTGCTGCTGTTATGAGATCATTGCAGGATGTTGAACCGAATGTACTTCAAGCAATGGCCAATATGGGAATGAATTCGGATAAACTGATTGCGCTGGCATTTCAGGAGTTGGCAGAGAATGCAGGGAAAATTGGTCAGCTCAACATTTCACCTGATCTGCTGCAAGGCTTAATGTCGACACCTGGAAGAGAGAGGGGAGGCCATGCACGATGAGACTGGGGCACTCCAATAAGTCTACACGTACACAGCATGCTGACCAAAACCATCTTGGCGATGCCAAGCTGATTCTGGTCAAACGCAGAACAAGATTGGAAGAACTCGTAGTGCGTTATAACACGGTGCAGCAGGCCCAATTTTACATTGAACGTCTTGGTGCCGATTTCAGTGATTATATTGAAGAGGATCGACGTTATCGACATTCCGTGCAGCAGGCCCAGCATCAGCTGGGTCAACTCGGCCGGGTACAGACCATTGACCGGGAACATGTGCCCAATTTTATATTCGGAGAACAGGACATCGTTGTGGTTGTAGGGCAGGATGGACTGGTGGCGAATACGCTCAAATATGTGACGGAACAGCCGCTCATCGGTGTGAATCCCGATCCCATGCGATGGGATGGCGTACTTCTTCCTTTTACGGTGGAGGATCTGAAGATGATTATTCCAGATGTGATGCGTAAACAGCGTTCCTTGAAAGAAGTAACTTTGGCAAAAGTGGAACTTAACGATGGACAGTTTCTGTATGGGGTTAACGATCTGTTCATCGGACGGAAGACCCATGTCTCAGCCAGGTATGAGGTCCGTTTGGGTTCCTCGGTAGAACAGCAGTCATCGAGCGGTATTATAGTTTCCACCGGGCTCGGATCGACAGGCTGGTTCAAGAGTGTGTTGGCTGGAGCAGCCGGCATTGTGGGGTCCGAAGCTTGGAAGCATATGCACATCAATGATGATGTGAACGCTGTTAGTCCGGTTGCCCGAGGGAATCAAAGGGAGAACTTTGGGTGGGATGCGCCCTATTTGTACTTTACAGTTCGTGAACCGTTCCCGAGCCGGACAACAGCAGTTAACCTGGTGTTTGGTCAGGTTCACCCGAAACAGCCCCTGCGGATCGTATCGCAAATGCCCGAGGATGGGGTCATATTTAGCGATGGGGTGGAACAGGACTTTCTCGAATTCAATTCCGGGGTGGAGGCCACTATTGGTCTTGCAGAGAAGCGGGGACGTCTCGTTGTCTAATCAATTATTTCCACTTAGGGATTTCTTGATCTCAATCAAGGAAAATCCAGCTTTGGTGTTCTATGATGAATTCATCTTAAGATTAGAGAAGGAGGAATCATCATGAGCAAGATTTCTTTGCAAGCCGTCAAAGAGTTTCAGACCGAACGTTTTACCAAACGCATTCTGTTTCAGCAGAATGGTGGGGTCACGTTTGCGCTGCATTTTCTGCCCGGACAGCAACTGCCTGTCCATAAACATCCTGGATCGGATGTGCTGGTTCTTATTATCGAAGGAGAAGGAACAATTATATTGGATGGAGTCGAACAGAAAGTACAACAGGAAGATGTAATCTGCTGTAGTGGAGAAGACACATTTGCTTTCCATAACAAGGGAAACCGTGAAGCTCGGTTGTTTGTTGTATTAAACAAGGTACCCGATGAATCGTACGCCCGTGACATATAAAATGGTTCGGAGTCACTCAAGGCCTGTAGATTTTTCATAAAAAATTATCAAAACACCTAGCAAAAAACGTACTACACTCTCATGTATGCAGAGTTGTAGTACGTTTTTTATCGTGTCTATATGTTCATCAGGAGCCAGTTGGATTACCCATTTAAAAATATCCGAGCATTTCCTTGGCTTCTTTCGACATCATATCGGGAGACCACTGAGGTTCCCATACCAACTGTACATCTACATCTTTATGGTCTGTATGCTCCTGCAGTACCCATTTCACAGCACCGAGAATCGTATCATGCAGCGGGCAGCCTGGTGTGGTCAAGGTCATGCGGACCGAGACCCGTTCCGGCTCCTCCTGCACTTCATATACGAGCCCAAGGTCAACAATGTTAACGCCTAGCTCCGGGTCGTATACTTCCTTAAGATACTCAAGCAGTGGGTTTACCTGTTGCATCTGTTCCATATGTTCCACGCTCCATTTCTGTTCTTAATGTTGGAACACCCTTGCGATCATGAAGATATAAGCCATGGAGAAAATCGATAAAAGAGTACCACCGACCATCATCACCTCTGCCAGATTGATCAATACCCCACTGACAAGCAGAAGGCTGGAAGTAGCCATGGCAATCAAACCCCAGCTCACATGACGCTGATTTAACATACCAGCCATAAGAGGTGTTCCTGGTTTTCCGGCTTGCTTGCCATATTTGTGTGTCCACCATAAGAAGGGGACAATCTTCGAAGCATAACCCAGAATGGTTAATGAGACCCATCCACCAAGATAGACCCAGCCTGCCAGAAGGACTACCCGCGGATGAAGCAGCAGTTCCGGTCCTTGTGATGCATAGATCAACAGAGCGACCATTAATGCTGCCAGTGCACGGCTTACATAGACTGACCAGCGTATGCCTGGGCCGGGATTGTTTTTGTGACGTTTCTCCTGTATTTGTTCCAAATGGTAGACGTACACAAGCATACCTGCTGTCAGCAGCAGGAGTGCGAGCCAGAGCAAGCCTCGTTTCATATCAGCTAGAAATGCCACAACGCCTGTAATGACAGCTGCATTCCACAACAACAGGACTATCTTTTGAAGCCGAACCGGATAATGGTGCGAAAGATAGAACATGGGCAGCATTTTGTAGCTGAATCCTGTAATTAACATGCCGAACCACCCGATGGTCCCCATCCAGATATGAGCCCCGAATATTCGTTCATGCAGTCCGTTCCATTGTCCGAATGCAAAATTCAAGCCCATTAACATACCCGTCAGGCCGGTAAGAACCAAATAAAGACAAGCACAAGCCGTACTTACCGTAATCGGATTCCATTGCGCTGCTCGAAATAACGTGACCGCCATATTCCATCCGAACAACAGAATTCCAATCAGGGCACAGGTAGCGAAACCTGCAAGCCAGCGTACATCTGCCTGAATGAATCCATACAACATGCCAGTGACGCCAATGCTAAACATCACGTAATGGATGTAACCAAGCCGTGTACTATAAATATCCGATTGCAAAATCACATGAATCAGTTGATATACAGCCCCCATGGCCAGCATGGTCGCCCATCCCAAGACAAACAGATGGGCATGGAACCATCCTTCCGGCCCTCGTAACTCATCACCAAGCCAGCCTGTCAGGGACAGAAGGGAAAACGCATGGTACGCGATAAATCCGAGGATGCCTGTTACGATAAACCAAAATGGCAGCCTGGACATGGCGTTTCCCTCCCTTATCCTTTTACGATTCTTAGCTTGGCTGTACCATCCGCCTGATCCTCTACGGTGTAAGAGCATCCGAGATTATTCAGTTCTTCCATCAAAAATACAGGAACTCGGTCATTATGGATGAGAACCGTTTGACCAGGCTCACAGCGCTTTAGTGCGGCGAGGGTTCTCATCATTGGCTGTGGCGGCTCCAATCCCCGGTTATCCAATGTGATGGTTGGGGACAGGGGCATCTCATCAGAGCTGTAAGTAAATTCAGTTGAGTCAGGCTCTCCGGCGCAGCCAGTAGGAGTT
This sequence comes from Paenibacillus sp. FSL K6-2862, assembly GCF_038005125.1. NCBI lineage: Bacteria > Bacillati > Bacillota > Bacilli > Caryophanales > Paenibacillaceae > Paenibacillus > Paenibacillus sp. FSL K6-2862. The sequence continues at coordinate 4,288,394 of NZ_JBBOSN010000001.1, read as the reverse complement.
TCTTCCTGGTTCAGGTCTTTTGCAGTATGAAACGTCCCTTCCTTGGACCACGTTTTATTTTTCCTGTGTACGAATGTGGTACGCCAGTGCTCAGCATTGACTCGTTCCGATGAATGGGAATAGCCTCTCATTTTTAGTATGCCGAGCAGGGGTGTCGGCTTGAAAGGAGCGTGGAGCACAAAAACATCCATGGGGTCCAGCCCCTTGACGGTGTTCATGATGAGTTGGAACGGCTCAAGCTTTTTGCTTAAATGCGGCCGGACATCGAGTTCAATGATTCGGTTATCCGTTGAAGACATATGGCTCACATCCATTCCTGTAAGTTCATGCTTTGTTTGGTCCATCCATTTACAATTTACTGATTTTGACCTGGAAGACAGATGGCCCCTGTTCGATATATTCCCAGGTGAAACCTTCTGGATGAGTGGACTGAAATTGAAATCGCAAAGGCACCGGATCATGGTCATTGATAAGCAGCATGGCCTCATTTTTCGGCAATTGTTCAAACGTTTCGAAGATGATTTTATGTTTCAGATGCGGTGGATACTCGGTTGCGTTAATTGTTGCTGCATATGTGTTCATAGGTTGTTCCTCCTGGATCGGTTTAGTGTGGTGTTGCAAACTGAGTATAGAAAATATGTACGGTCCCCTGTGTGAGCGTGCTCACACATTTTGTTTTGTCATAATCTTGCCTCATTTTTTACGGATTCCTGCTTGGAACCGGGATTGCGGGAGATTGAGATATAGATCATGTGCATTATGTTTCACTCATTGTGATATTTTGCACAGTTACGTTACAGAGACATCCTTATATTTAGCGACAAGATGACAAGTGATGAGAGGAAAGGTGAATCCCTCCATCCCGCCATAGTGAAATTACACCCAGAGGAAGGGGGAGTTTGAGATGCAAGCTGGACTGGTTGATCCTTTTGGAAGAGTTCATGATTATCTGCGCATCTCGGTTACGGACCGCTGTAATCTGCGCTGTGTATACTGCATGCCGGAGGAAGGGATGCAGTTTGAACCACCGGATCAGATCATGACACATGAAGAAATTGTCTCGGTTGTTCAGGCGCTTGCTCCGCTTGGGATCAGGAAATTGCGTCTGACCGGCGGGGAGCCTCTTGTCCGAAAAGGACTTGATGGGCTAATTTCCCGTTTATCTGAGATTCCTGGCATTGAGGATATCGCTATGACAACCAATGGCATATATCTGGCCGCATGCGCGGATCGTCTGAAAGAAGCCGGGCTGACAAGAGTAAATATCAGTCTGGATTCCCTGCAACCTGAACGGTTTACCCGAATTACCAGGGGAGGCAAGCTGAAACGGGTGCTCGATGGTGTAAGAGCCAGCCAAAAAGCTGGTCTGCAGCCAATCAAACTGAACGTGGTGCTTATGAAAGACGTGAATGATGACGAGGTTGAGGACTTCTTGCGCTTGACTCTCGATGAAGAGATACATGTTCGCTTCATCGAATACATGCCCATAGGGGAGAGCGGAGAAGCCTGGAAATCGGGTTTTATGTCACTGCAGCATGTACTGGATACATGTGAGAACAGCTGGAATTACACAAGCTGTGATGTCTATAGCCATGGACCGGCAGATAGTTACCGTATTGAAGGAGCGGCGGGCACATTCGGTCTGATTCATCCTGTAAGCAGTCACTTTTGCGGTACATGTAACCGATTGAGACTTACGGCAGACGGCAATATCAAGCCCTGCCTTTATTGGTCGGATGAATTCAACGTACGTCCACATGTCGGTAATGCCAGTGCGGTTCAAGCCATGTTTCTTAGAGCGCTGGGGGTTAAGCCCAAAACGCATGACATGCTCAAAGCTCTTAAAGGCGAAGAAATTCGAGGTGTTCCGTCTCTCCGACATATGTCCCAAGTTGGAGGTTAGCTGGATGTAAGTGATAAATGTCGGCAAGGGATGTTATTCCGATCTGAAACTACATGTCATATTAGCAGGAGGAAAACAATGAGTAAGCAAAGCACACCGTGGATGGGGAAACTTAAATATTTTGCGAAACGTGAAAAGAATGCAGAAGGATGGAGCGAGATGTCACCCGATAACCGGGACTGGGAGGACGTCTATCGGCGACGCTGGCAGCATGACAAAGTTGTGCGTTCGACACATGGCGTGAATTGCACCGGATCCTGCAGCTGGCAGATCTATGTGAAAGACGGGATTGTCACTTGGGAGACGCAAGCTACCGATTATCCTTCCACGGGTCCGGATATGCCGGAATTTGAACCAAGAGGGTGTCCGCGCGGAGCGAGTTTTTCCTGGTACCTTTACAGTCCGCTGCGTGTCAAATATCCATACGTTCGGGGAGCATTGCTGGATCTGTGGCGTGAGGCACTTCAGCTGCATGGTGATCCCGTCAAGGCTTGGTCCAGTATTGCAGATGATCCGGATAAGGTCAAAAAATACAAGTCTGTTCGAGGCAAAGGCGGATTGATTCGTGCGTCATGGAGTGAAGTAACGCAGATTATTTCGGCCTCCCTTATTCATACAATCAAGCAGTACGGACCTGATCGGATTATCGGCTTTTCGCCTATTCCTGCCATGTCGATGGTCAGTTATGCCGCAGGTTCAAGATTCCTGTCCCTGATGGGATCGCCACTGCTCAGTTTCTACGACTGGTACGCCGATCTGCCTCCGGCCTCACCGCAGATTTGGGGTGATCAAACCGATGTGCCGGAGAGCAGCGACTGGTACAATTCCGGGTATATTCTCGTCTGGGGTTCCAACCTGCCAATGACTCGTACACCTGATGCTCACTTTTTGGCTGAAGCACGCTACCGGGGAACGAAGGTCGTATCCATCAGCCCGGATTACGCTGAATATGTCAAATTTGCGGACACATGGATGTCAGTCAAACAGGGAACCGACGGAGCTCTTGCCATGGCTATGGGACATGTGATTCTCAAAGAATTCTATATTGAACAACCTACGGAATACTTCATGCAGTATGCCAAACAATATACGGATTTTCCTAATCTCCTGATCGTTGAGGAGAAGAACGGGGTTCATACAGCAGGGAGATTTCTTGTCGGGGAAGACTTAGGCATTACGGGCAACAATATGGCCTGGAAAACACTCGTCTATGACGAAAACAGCGGTACATATGCGATGCCGAAAGGCAGCCTGGGATTCCGTTGGGGTGAGGAAGGGACCTGGAATCTGAAAATGGAACAGGTCGAGAATGGGGAACCCATTGATCCACGGTTATCTCTTCTAGGGGTGCATCATGACTTGGTCACGATTCAGTTGCCTTATTTTGACGACGAGGGAAGACATGTTATGGAACGTCAAATTCCTGTTCGTCAAATCTGGCTTGAGGATCACTGGATTATGGTTACAGCGGTGTATGATCTGGTTCTTGCCAAATACGGAGTAGAACGTGAAATGACACGTTCCGCAGATTCTGCCGAAGTAATCACAATCTCTGACATGCGGCGTGCTCGAAAAACTACAGCGTATGATGCAGTGAATGGTCAGCTGAATGACGAGCACGAGAAGCCTTTCACCCCCGCATGGCAGGAACAGATTACAGGCGTTCCGCAGGAAACCGTGGTGCAGATTGCACGTGAATTTGCCCAGAATGCGATCGATACCCAGGGGCGTTCCATGATTATTATGGGAGCCGGAATCAACCATTGGTATAACTCGGACGTGATCTACCGAGCGATTATCAATCTGATTCTTATGACCGGTTGTCAGGGCGTGAACGGCGGAGGCTGGGCTCACTATGTCGGACAGGAGAAGCTTCGTCCTGCGGAGGGGTGGCAGACAATTGCCTTTGCCCGTGACTGGACAGGGCCAGCCCGTCTTCAGAACGGTACATCGTTTTTCTATTTTGCAACAGATCAATGGAGATACGAAGAAACGAAAGTAGGCGAGCTGACTTCGGCACTGGAGGGTGAACCCCGATTCCAGCATGTTGCAGATTATAACGTCATGGCTGCTCGCATGGGCTGGCTTCCGTCCTATCCACAATTCAATCGGAATTCGATTGATCTGCATCAGGATGCTATAGATTCCGGAGCTGTAACGAAAGACGAAATCGGTGCATATGTGGCATCCGAATTGAAAAGTCAAAAACTCAAGTTCTCCATTGAGCAGCCGGATAACCCTGCGAATTTCCCGCGAGTACTGTTCGTATGGAGAGCGAATCTGATCTCCAGCTCGGGGAAAGGTCATGAGTACTTCCTGAAGCATTTGCTTGGTGCGACGAACGGTTTGCTGAACGATGATGATCACGGACTCCGGCCAGAACACGTGGAGTGGGTGGACGAAGCACCCGAGGGTAAGCTGGATCTGATGATCAACCTGGATTTCCGCATGGCGGGAACAGCGATGTATTCCGATATTGTTTTGCCAGCGGCAACCTGGTACGAAAAAAGTGACCTGAGCAGCACGGATATGCATCCATTTGTACATCCGTTTAATCCGGCAGTCGCCTCGCAGTGGGAGTCCCGTTCGGACTGGGACACATTCAAGGAGATTGCACGTGTCTTCTCGGAGATGGCTGCGCAGCAATTCGACGGACCCCAGCATGAGATTGTGGCGACACCGCTGCTGCATGATTCACCTGATGAGCTGGCTCAACCGTATGGCGAGATCAGGGACTGGAGTGCAGGAGAATGTGAACCTGTTCCGGGCAAAACGATGCCTCACATTCAGATTGTGGAACGTGATTATGCGGCGGTATATAACAAGATGATCACTCTTGGCCCTGTAGTCAAGGATAAACCCATTGGAACCAAGGGGATCTCTTGGTCAGCAAGCGAAGAATATGAGAAGCTCAAGGGTATTTTGGGTACGCGCAGGCAAGCAGGAGTGGGGCAAGGGTGTCCTGATCTGAGTACAGACCGAAATGTGGCGGAAGCCATTCTGACGCTCTCCACAACAACAAATGGCAAAATGGCGGTACGTGCTTGGGAGTCGCTTGAGCAAAAAACGGCCTTACATCTGAAGGATTTGGCTGAAGAGCGATCGGAAGAATGTTTTACTTTTGATGAGATTACTTCCAGGCCCAAAACGGTTATCACTTCACCCGCATTCAGCGGCTCGGAGAAGGGCGGCCGACGCTACTCGCCATTTACAACCAATGTGGAACGGCTTATTCCCTGGCGCACGTTGACAGGCAGACAGCAATTTTACATTGATCATGAGATGCTTCGCGAGTTTGGAGAGACACTGGCGACGTTCAAACCTGTACTGAAACATACACCTTTTCATCCGAGCAGCAAACGTCCAATCGAAGGTGGCAAGGAAATTGTCCTGAACTATCTGACTCCGCACAACAAGTGGTCGATTCACAGCATGTACTATGATGCACTGCCCATGCTGACCCTGTTCCGAGGTGGCCCGACAATCTGGATGAATCATGAGGATGCCGAAGAGGCAGGACTCGTCGATAATGACTGGATCGAATGTTTTAACCGGAACGGTGTAGTCGTTGCCCGTGCAGTCGTCACCCACCGCATTCCTCGTGGAATGGCGTTCATGTATCACGCCCAGGATCGACATATTAACGTTCCCGGAACGAAAATATCGCAAACACGTGGAGGTACGCACAACAGTCCGACGAGGATTCATGTGAAGCCGACCCACATGATTGGCGGATACGCCCAGTTAAGCTATGGATTCAATTATTATGGCCCAACAGGCAACCAGCGTGATCTGAATGTCATCATAAGAAAACTGCAGGAGGTGGATTGGCTTGAAGATTAAAGCACAAGTCAGCATGGTCATGAATTTGGATAAATGTATCGGATGCCATACGTGCAGCGTAACGTGCAAAAACACGTGGACGAACCGACCGGGCGCGGAATACATGTACTGGAATAACGTGGAGACCAAACCAGGGGTAGGTTATCCCAAACAGTGGGAGGATCAGGAGAGGTATCGCGGCGGTTGGGAAATGAAGAATGGCAAGCTTGAGTTAAAGTCGGGCACACGTGCCAGACGATTGCTTAACATTTTCCACAATCCCGATCAGCCGACCATCGACGATTATTACGAACCCTGGACCTATGAATATGAGAAACTAACGAGCAGTCCGGAGAAAAAGCATCAGCCTGTGGCGAGACCCAAATCCCAAATTACGGGTGAATACATGAACCTGGAGTGGGGACCCAACTGGGAGGATGATCTGGCAGGTGCCCATGTAACGGGGATGGAAGATCCCAACATGAAGGGTGTCGAGGAATCGATCAAAATGGATTTTGAACAGGTGTTTATGATGTACCTTCCGCGAATTTGTGAACACTGCCTCAATCCTTCCTGTGTGTCTTCCTGCCCTTCAGGAGCGATGTACAAACGGGAAGAAGACGGCATCGTACTGGTCGACCAAAACGCATGCCGTGCCTGGAGATTCTGCGTGTCCAGCTGTCCTTACAAAAAAGTGTATTTCAATTGGCAAACCAACAAAGCCGAGAAATGCACCTTGTGTTTTCCGCGGATTGAGGCGGGTTTACCAACGATTTGTTCAGAGACATGTGTCGGTCGTATCCGTTACATTGGTCTGATGTTGTACGATGCAGACCGTATTGAAGCGGCGGCTTCAGCGGAGAATGAACAGGATTTATATGAATCGCAAATGGATATCTTCCTGGATCCACATGACCCTGAAGTAATTCATGAAGCAAGGGAGGCCGGCATTCCGGAAGATTGGATCATCGCTGCTCAGCAGTCGCCTATCTATAAAATGGTTGTGGACTGGCGCATAGCGCTTCCGCTTCACCCGGAATACCGGACCATGCCGATGGTATGGTATATTCCGCCGCTGAGTCCAATCACGAATCGGGTTGAAGGACAGGGGAGTTCACTGGATGCGAGTGATATCTTCCCTGCCATTGACAATATGCGCATACCTGTGGAATATCTGGCCAATCTGCTCACTGCAGGAGACACGGAACGAATTCGTGATGTACTGCGCAAAATGGCGGTAATGCGGATTCACATGCGGAATCAGCAAACCGGAAAAACCAGTGATCCTGCATTGCTTAAGCTAGTGGGGATGGACACGCAGGAAGTTGAAGACATGTACCGACTGCTCGCCATAGCCAAATATAATGACCGCTTCGTGATCCCGCCTGCTCATCGGGAAGAAGTAGCGGATCTCTTCAAGGAACAAGGAAGCTGCGGGCTTGATTTTGCAGGGGGTCCAGGTTCCTGCGGTGTATTCTGATGGGAGAGGAGACAACGACTACGATGGCGACCAATATGAATACGGAATGGAGTCAGGCATCGGATGAACGAATGGATGAGGCCAGAAAAGCATGTAAGCTGACCTCCTATCTGCTGCAATATCCAGATCCTGCGTGGAGGGAAGGATTGCGGGGTGTACGAACTGCTGTGCAATCCCTTACGGATGAAACAATGAAAAAAATTCTTCTGACCTTCGTGGGTGAAGCGGAATCAGTAGATTCCACGTATTGGCAGGACAAATACGTACGGACATTTGATTTTGACAAAAAATCAAATCTGTACTTAACCTATGCTCTCTATGGTGACGAAAGAGACCGTGGACCGGCACTAATTGAATTAAAGCGCAGATACGAAGCTGCGGGATTCTACATGGAATTGAATGAACTGCCCGATTATTTACCCATGGTGCTTGAATTTATAGCGGAGGCTCCTTCTGAAGATGCTTTTGGAGTGATATCGAGTTGTTATAAGTCTTTGGTAACGATCACAGATAGTGTATTAGGGCAGAAGAGTCCCTACGGTCCATTGTTGGAGCAAGTGCTGAAGGTTATCCCTAAGCCAGCTCATGTTGACGAAGAAGTTCATGACCACTCTGCAGCAGCCCATACCGTGCCAATCTGGATGGGGAGGGGAAGCCGATGAGTACACCGGACTTGTTCTTATGGGTGGCTCTCCCATACATGGTTCTCATTTTTTGTGTCACTGCAACCATATGGAGGTACGTGACGAATCCGTTCAGTTGGACATCCAAGTCCAGTGAGATGTTAGAAAAACGCATGCTGAAATGGGGAAGCTTGCTGTTTCATATTGGCATCTTCGCAGTGATCTGCGGCCATATTGCCGGATTAATTGTTCCGGTAGAATTCTATCGCTGGATCGGGCTAAGTGACGAAGGTTATCATCTGATTGCCATAGCGGGCGGGTTGCCTGCGGGGATTATCGCATTTGCCGGGGGAGTCATACTACTGGTGCGTAGATATGTGGCCACCAAAGTACGAGCGACGAGCAGTGTAGGGGACTGGATGGCCCTCATCATGCTTCTTGTTGTCATCATAACCGGCATATTGGCGACATCTGCAAATGCGATGAACCATACGGGCTTTGATTACCGTACGACAATTAACCCTTGGCTGCGCGGTTTGATGGTATTTCAGCCTGATCCAACGCTGATGGTGACCGTGCCTATGAACTTTAAAGTACACATCCTGCTTTCGTTTGTCCTGTACTGCGTTTTTCCGTTTACGCGTCTTGTGCATATGCTGAGCATGCCGCTCGGCTACCTCAAGCGAAGCTACGTATTGTACCGCAGACGTGACGGATCTGTTTATCCGGATCCAAAAGCAAAACCGAACAAAGAAAGGGCGATGTAGATGCAAAACAAAGGCAAAGTCCAACTGCCCTTGCAGACGGCAAGTTTGGTTCTGGGCTTCATGGTGTGGGTTATACTGTCTTCCTTAATGCCATTTATTAAGGAGGATATTGCGTTAACCTCTTCGCAGCTAGCCTGGTCTACAGCCATCCCTGTTCTCATTGGCTCCGTTGCCCGTATCCCCATTGGATACTGGACGAACCGATATGGAGCACGCAATATTTTTATGATCAGTTTTGTTCTGCTGCTCGCGCCAGTATGGTGGATCAGTCGATCCACTTCTTTTCTGGATTTGATTATAGGTGGCTTTTTTCTCGGGATTGGCGGAGCGGTATTTTCTGTAGGCGTAACTTCACTGCCCAAATATTATCCAAAAGAGAAACATGGGTTTGTTAATGGGATCTATGGTATCGGTAATCTGGGAACGGCATTGTCTGCTTTTGGTGCCCCACTGATTGCGGATCACATAGGGTGGTCCAAAACGGTTCTTCTGTACAGCATTTTGCTGCTGGGAATAGCCGCTTTGAATTTTGTATTGGGCGACAAACAGGAAACAAGGGTTAACGTGCCGCTAATTCAACAATTAAAAGCGGTATCGCGTAGCCCTAAATTATGGCTGCTCTGTTTATTTTACTTCCTGACCTTTGGTTCCTTCGTAGCATTCACCGTGTACCTTCCCAATTTCCTGGTCAGTCACTTTCAGATGGATAAAGTGGATGCAGGGATACGCACAGCGGGATTCATCCTGGTTGCTACCATTATGCGTCCGGTCGGTGGCTGGCTTGGAGACCGATTTAATTCTTTTAAAATACTGATGTTTGTATTCGGTGGTTTAACGGTAGCGGCGATCGTATTATCCTTCGCTCCGTCAATCTACATGTATACGGTTGGCTGCCTGACCGTAGCCTTATGCGCCGGTACAGGAAACGGAACTATTTTTAAATTGGTCCCAATGTATTTCGTTAAACAACCAGGTGTCGCTAACGGTATTATATCTGCAATGGGGGGACTCGGTGGCTTTTTCCCGCCACTAATGTTGACGCTGCTCTACAGCATGACAGGTCACTATGCGATTGGATTCATGGCACTCTCCATGGTTGCACTGGTAAGTTTGGTACTTGTCTTCTGGATGTTCTACGAAGAGAAGCTTCAGCTGTCCGCAAGCATACTGGAAAATACGATTGAGGCTATCCTGATTACGGATACAAACAGCGTTATTCGCTCAGTGAATCCGGCATTTACGGCAGTCACCGGTTATCGATCCGATGAAGCGGTGGGACAGAAGCCGAGCTTGCTGAAATCAGGTAAACAGGATAAATCGTTCTACGAACAGCTATGGGCTGATCTGAAGCAGCAAGGGTACTGGCAGGGAGAGATATGGAATCGGAAGAAAAACGGAGAGATATATCTGGAATGGCTGAGTATTACAGCGATCCGCAATGAAGCAGGGGAAGTAAAGTTCTACGCGGGCATGTTCAGTGATATGGGAAAAAGGGATCTTCCTTCAGCATAGTAGCCACATGACAGGATAAATACAGCAAAAGACCTTAACAACATGCCACTCTTGTTAAGGTCTTTTCATTCGTAAATAGATGTATACCATGCTAGGGTCTAGTATCACGCTGATGCTTCAAGGCCTGCAGATCATGGATGATGATCTGTCTCCGATCGACTTCGAGCAGATTTTCCTTGGTGAGCTGATTCAACAAACGATTGGCGGTTTCCCTGGTCGTGCCAATGGAATTGGCAAATTCCTGGTGCGTCATGGGCAGGTCGATAATGATTTTTTGACCGGAAAGCTGACCGTGCTGCTCTGCCAACATCAGCAGGAAGGACAGCACGCGGTTCCGGACATCCTGGCCGGAGAGCACTTGCAGTTTATCCTGCAGTTCGCGGATTTTATCGCCGAGGACCCGCATAATTTTGATCGCAATGGATGGCGTATTTAGCATAAGACGTTCAAACAATCTGACCGGAATGGCAATCAGTTCAGCTGGAGTAATGGCTTCTGCTGTAGCGGGATAAGGATGGGTATTGAAGAACCCCGTATGTGGGAACATATCTCCCGTTTTCAGGAAGGAAACGATCTGCTCGTGCCCATTCTCATCCGTTTTATATGCTTTTACGATGCCGGTTCGGATAAAAAATACAGCTTCCTTTTCGCTACCTTCGGCAAAAATGACCATTTTTTTATGAATGCTTCTGGAAATGGCGATATCTTCAACCTGCTTCAATTCCTCAGGACTTAGATCCTGAAAAATGGGGAACTGTTGAAGAAACTCTGCTGCCGTATCTTTGTTTTCCCTGCGCATTATGATTCTTCCTTTCTATATCCTTATCAATTAGGAGGTCAATGGTGAAGTGACAGTACATAAAATTGTTATTCCACATGAACATGGCGGTTGGGCCATGGTAAGTGTGCCTTTTGCGGCAGGCGTAATGGCCAGCGGACCACAGTGGCTGCATTTGCCACTATCCATGGCATGGCTTGGGCTATACCTGGCGGCGTACCCTTTGCTGCAATCTCTTAAAAGAAAAGCGGATCTTCGACGCCTGTACACATGGGCGGTGATATATAGTATGGCTGCAGTGGTATGTCTGGTCCCCCCGTTAATCGGACATCCTTCCATACTGGCATTTGCCCCGGTTCTGGTCATATTATTGCTCGTTAATATCTGGCATGTCAGACACAAGGCTGAGCGTTCGCTTACGAATGATCTATGCGCCATGTTGATGTTCTCGCTTGGAGGTGCAGCAGCATATCTCATTGGATCAGGAGTATGGGATTACCGGATGGCGATCGTGCTGTTGTTTTCCTTTTTACATTTTACAGGAAGTACGTTCTTTGTGAAATCAGTCTTCCGGGAGCGAAACAACAAACGCTGGGTAACAATGACCCGTCTGCTGCATATTATCCTGCTCATCATTCCCGTCATCGCCGGATATCCATGGATGAGCTTAGCGTATATCTACTCAGCTGTTCGAGCATTTCTATATGCTGGTCGCACTTTGCGTCCGATGAAAGTGGGTATGATTGAGATTGCTGCCGCGGTGCAATTCCTGATTTGGTTTGCTCTCTTTTAATCAACATCATTTTATCATAACGTGATATTAGAAATGAACGAGTGACATAGATCACATGGGATGTGATGAGGAATACTAACGATCAGACAAGATGGGTTGTATCTTGCAGCAAGTGCTACCCGATATGTTTTTGCGGCAGCAAGGCAGGTTAATGAAAGGATAGATGTGATATAGACATGAGAGGGGATGACCCGAATGTGGACTGCATTCATGTGGGGAGGCATCTCCGCTTCAGCAGTAGTTATTGGTGCACTTGCTGCACTGTTTCTCAAGATTCCGAAACGAGTGATTGGCTGGATTATGGCCTTCGGTACGGGGACATTAATTGGGGCAGCTTCATTTGAGCTGATTGGAGATGCATTGAATGATGGCGGAATTGTCCCAACAGCCATAGGGTTTACGGCGGGTGCTGTAGTGTATACCTTGTTCGACCTGCTTATTTCCAGTAAGGGTGGTGCCGGACGTAAACGTTCAGCACATCCGAAACCCGGAGGCAGCAGCCAAAGCGGGCTCGGCATTTTTGCGGGAACAGTGATGGATGCCATTCCTGAATCCATCATGCTTGGTGCTAGCTTGCTGACCGGAAAAGGCGTGAGCGTAGTACTCATCGTTTCTATATTCGTCAGCAATATCCCGGAGGGTTTGTCCAGCACTGTTGGTTTGCGAGGCAATCATTACACCAAGTCCAGAATCATATGGATGTGGCTTGGTGTACTATTGATTTCTGCACTTGCAGCCTTGTGCGGATATCTTTTTCTCGAACAGCTTCCGGATGAGATGGCTGCGGCCATTGGGGCATTTGCAGGCGGCGGTATTATAGCCATGATCTGTTCTACCATGATGCCTGAAGCTTTTGAAGAAGGTGGTCCTGTCGTGGGCTTCATTGCTTCCATGGGGCTTCTTGTATCCCTGCTGCTTGATCTGTAAGATCTCCACGAAAAAAGCAACATAGCAAAAAAAGAGTATCCGCTCAAGTAATTTTGAGGTACGGATACTCTTTTGCTTACCAATGCATATACATTGTTCCCCAGTGACCATTGACTAGTGATTGCTTGAACAGTTCCCTCCACAACCACATGCTTCCTTATATACTTCGCCCGGTTTGGGCAGTCGGTTTAACTCAACGGACTTGGTGAAATACTGGCTGATCTGCTGATGCATCTGGCTAAACTCACGCTGTGCATACATGAATCTGCGAATAAGCGGGTGATCGTAGAGGGCACGTTCTTCTTGTTCGTACACCTGCATTTCAGATGTCAGCAATTCAATATTTTGACGTTCTTTTTCTTCCAGAGCCTGATGCTTCTCCATAAACTGCTCATATTGCGCTGTAGCCTGCTCATCTGCGGCAAACTGATCAATCATCTCCCGCATCTCACGGTAACCTTCATCCTGTAATAACACGGAGCATAATTCCTCCATTTTTAGCATGATCGCCTGTTTGTCCATTTTTACGATTGTACTCATCTTGTTAACCTCCTGTAGAGTGGTTTCTCTTACGTATCACTGTATACCTGATCCCCATAGTGCACTGTGACGATACTCACATCTTGTGTGAAATATGTAACGTTTCCTGTCAGGATTCTCTATACCGAGTTATTGGATTCGTTGCTGAAGCTCTTCCAGTTGAAGAAGGTGAATGACATTCCCAGCTACCTGAAGCAGACCTTCGGACTGCATAATGGCCAGTTTGCGGCTCAAGGTTTCGGGCGTAATGCCTACCAGTAATGCTAGATCCTTTTTAAAAACAGGAAGCTTGATTCCATCTGTCTCTATATTTTTCACATGAAAATTCAATAATAGTTTAGTAATTCGTTGTTCAGGGTTCATGGAACTGAGGGCGGTATTCCATTCTTCAGATTGTTCAAGAAGTTCGGTGACAGCTAGAAGAAAATGATAAGCAAGCTTCGGATCATGTTCTATCAATTGGTCAAAATCCTGCCTATGAAGGGTGCATAAACTTGATGTTTCCAATACTTCTGCATGAAATCCATACGGTTTTTGATGTAACAGAGCGTCATGCCCGAAGAAATCACCAGGAAACAGAAAACGGACAATGTGCTCCTTGCCGTTTTCGGTGTATTTGGATAATTTCACACATCCCTGATGAACCATGTATAACTTAGCTGAACCTTCTCCTTCCTTCACGACCATTTCCCCTTTATGAAAGACCTGCGATTGCAGCAGGGAAACGAGCAGGGATGATGCTTCAGGTCCAAGGTGCTGAAAAAGGGGGACTTTGACATGGCAGGGAGTCTTACCCTGAGAACTACATAGCATGATCAAAATTCACCTCGCAGGGTTCAAATTTTTTATTGTTTAAGCACGGAGACGGACTTAATGCTGCATCGCTTTACCACCGTGATCCTTGCCATCAGAGGTAACTCGCAAAACAGCTGAAGCACCCTTGGATACATGGTTAAACTGATGAGTTACAATGGGATAATCGCCCTCTTCTGTTACGGTAAACTCAACGACTGCACCTCCGCTCGCAGGAAGCATAACGGTCTGTAATCCATATTGGATATTGCGGGGATTTCCATCCGTGTAAACCCGGTCCATAATGGTCCCTACCACATGGAAGGACGAAACTTCGTTCGGCCCTGCATTGCTGACATATATTCGAACCGTATCCCCCGTTTTAGCGAGCAAAGGAGAATTGACCAGTCCATAGTCGTTGCCATTAAAGACAACATAATCCGGCTCATCATTCATAAAAGCATCGTAGCTATGCTCTTTGTACCATTCACTTTGTACGAGTGTGTATTCCCGATCAATCTGTCCGTCAGAAGGGTAGCCGGCCTTCGGTTCAACAATAATCATGCCATACATACCGTTTGCAATATGGGCAAGTACCGGACTGGTTCCGCAATGATACATGAAGACTCCGGGCGACGATGTGCTATAAGTGAATGTACCCTCCTCACCTGGCATAACGTCGACGAATTTGCTGCTTGGTGAAGCGTGTACGGCATGGAAATCCATAGAATGGGGCAAGGAAGAATCCTTATTTTTCAAAGTGAAAATCAGTGTGTCACCTTCGGTTACGCGCAGAACGGGTCCAGGTGCAGTGCCGTTAAAAGTCCAGGCATTATAGACGACACCTGCGGAGATCTCGATATCGGTCACTTGGGCCGTCATCTCGATGTATACGTTAGTGCCTTCTCTACGGATGATGGGGTCAACAGGTTGATGACTGATTGAGTCAACAGGAGCAGTATCGTGATGATCCGGTTTATCTATTTCTGCAGCATTGCAATGGGATAGGACGGCCGTACTTAATGCCAATGCGAAAGACAATTTGATGAGACTCATCCAGGAGAACATGGGAACACAACCTTATTTAAGTGATATCATTCACAAACTAATCAATATCTTGCTGCAGCCATGTCTAGTGTACGACAGTTCAGTGGAGACAGGTGTGACGTGAAACACATTCCCCAGAGGCTCGATATTCAAAATTTCCGCAGACATAGTCATGTTTCTTGTACTACGCGATGGAGTTACTTATAATTTTAGGTAGCGCCGGATGGGAAATATTGAGGGTTGAAATTTCTGTTTACTGCCATGTGGATGAAAGCCGAATAAAATTCAGTCAAGAAAGGAGTCGTTTTATTAATGAAGCGATTTGTGGACGAAGGGGCCTATAAATATAATTTTTATTGGGTACTCCGCCGAGGTGAGCGTGTGGATGTCACATGTCAATCGTGCGGTGGTCATGCGTATATTGAAGAATGTCAGGATGAAATCACGTGGAAGTGCCCGTCATGTTATGCGCATGGGGTGGAGAAACAAGTGTATCAGTATCATGCCAAGGGTAGTTGTGCTCTCTGTGAACGATGGTTCAATGTTGAAGTAACAGATGAGAAAAAAGTATCACATAAATCAACGCACATCCATTGTCCACATTGCGGCGCAGTCAATCAGGCCGAGCTGCATAGCAAGCCGGTTAGCAGAAGATATATTATGGATACCCGTGACGGGAGAGACCCCGTTTTTGGGATGGAGTTATATTTCCTGGATCACGTTCGAGGCAAATTGGTATGGGCTGTTAACAGGGCACATTTAAATTATCTGATTTCGTATGTTTCCGCTGATCTGCGGGTACGACGTGGAAATGTGCCGTTAAAAACAGCATCACACTATCTACCTGTATATATGAAGGAAGCAAAAAACAGGGATCAAATGGTGCGTACACTCACCAAGCTTCAGCACAAGACGGGCTAAGGTTGGTGCTGTACATGTTTGAAGGAGGAAAGGAATGAAATTGCGCGGCAAGCTGCTTACTTTGGCTATTATTTTAGGGATCCTGATGATCCCGGCTTTTTTTATTTTGCAGGCGTTCGGCGTGTTCCAAAAAGAAAAAGTTTTATCGGACTATGCGCTCGCGATAGATGTGGATGGAAAACCGTATGCTGCATGGCCGCTTATTAACAGTTTCGCTGCCATGGATAAGAGTGGAGACCATCCCCAGCTGTATTACCGGGTAGATATGAGCGATATTAACTACCTTTTTCAATTGGCTTATCAGGAGTACGACATTTCACCCGACAATGAGAATCCCTATTTGGCAGGGAAGGTGGACTACCATAGCCTTGAAACCACGTATGTGAAATCGGAAATGGAATATTCCAATGCCAAGGATTACACCACCTTCCTTCATTTTTACAACAAAGAAGGACAGGAGATTTATACTTATGAATCTACGGGCAAAGGCGATGGGAATCTGGTACAATCCATTATTCACCAAGGGATGACACGCTCCCATAACGGAGGAAGTGAACCGGCACGTGACCCGTACCTGAACATTACGGCACTATTTCACGATAAGCTGAATGTGGATGTCAACCTGACCGTAGATGAAGAAAAGAAAATCGTATGGATACGAATGAATAAAGCGGAGGCGAGACCATGAATTTGTTTGGCGTACATAATGGACCTGCATATCTGGAAGGGATCATTAAGAAAGTAACGGATGGGGAGAACCAGGAAGTGGAGTGGAAAGGCAAGCTGCAAATGAGTGATGGGCATGACAAGTTCCATATCTTTTATTATGGTGACTTGATGGAAGATGATCTGATAACCTGGCAGGATTCGACACCGTTACTTGTATATGCCGAGCACACGGTGACCGGAGAGCGTTACCTGCTTATTGATGCAGCCAAACATGGTTATGATGCGATGCTGTGTGAAACTTATCCTGAGGAAGAGCTAAGCAAAAGGACACTGCGTCCTTATCTGGATGTAGAAGGAGAAGATACGTTTGAAGTTCACTTGTCCGCCTTTTATAACGTTCCATGGGATGAGGAATTCGGTGAAGATGTGGATGAAGACGGAACCTACGAATTGATTACGGGTGAACATATGGAATTTGACCAGGTTAAACGGGATGGATATGATGCATTCTCGATTAGGATCGTGAATCGTAAAGGCGTAACAACGGAAATTGTTCAGGAGGAGCTTGCCTGATTGTTCATTTGAATTATAGGACAGAGATCTGATTGGAAGATAGGAGATGTCGTTCATGTACGTGGTAACTCATAGGTTAAAACCGGTATCTGCGGAGGAGCTTGGACATTTTGAGCAGCAGTATTCTGTATCATTGCCTGCATCCTATCGTCAGTGGCTTGAACAATACGGAGAAGGAACCTATTCGGGTTGGATGAATATCCAGCGGCCCGATCAGGAGGTATTGAAGCCTTTTGCAGAGTATGATTTTTGGATGCACACCGACGATACGCCTGTCAGTCAAGATCAGCTGAAGGAGTGCATTAGTATTGGCAGCTCTGTGGATGGAGATTTTCTGGCCATTCATCCGGAGATTGACGGGCTGCTGTGGCTCCCTCGCCACGATGAACAGATTACGTTGTGGGAACATTCCGAATCGGAATTTGGAGATATGCTGGATAAGATCTATGGTGGATACTACCGCCAAGCTGCTCCAAGCACGCTAAGATATTATGAACCGTGGAATGAGCTGAGGAATCATATCTTTTACCACTTGCAGGATAACGGGGAAGGGCTCTCCCTACACCGCTTGTCCAAGTTATGCCAATCGCAGTTCAAGTGGGATGCCGTGATGGAAAATGAATATACCTGTAAGCTGTTTATGGCTTCGATCGGTGGATACCTGCGTTTTAATTACGCGTATGGGAGAGAAGTTGCTCTTTTCTATGAGCAAACGGACGGCAACCGAGGCACGACAGATTATGACATCGAACAATTTTTGCTGGCACATCACTGTAAAATGATGAATTGACACGGAGTGGAGGAATCATGGATGAGTTGGTTAAATGAACAGATCGCGGAGCAGTGGAGGAATGAAGGGAGACGCTATGCCCAGAGTGTAAATGATTTTGTGCGCAGAGGTATGGCGGGAGAAGAGCCGGATGAATCCGAACTGACAGACGACGGAAGAGCCGGAATCAGTGCGCAAGTATGGGACATGGTGAAAAAGGCCAATGAGCAGAACGATCTGCAAAGGCTGCGCACGGAGTTGCCAGCAGCGACATGGCCTTTCAGTGAAACCTTCCAGTCATCCATGCAGGCCGTGCGTATAGCCGGATATCTGAACAACAGTACCGTTGTATTCAATAGTGGTTTTCATACGGATCAAGGATGTGTGTATACTGCGGATTCCGAGCAAGTACTTTCTTTTCCGCAATATCAATTTGCGGGGCAGTCCCCGGATGCTGCACAGTATGCTCTAGCAGGCAGTGAAGGGATTCGGGTGATAACACATCCAGATCGTCATCTGGAAGGAAAAGAAGTGGCCATGTTCCGCTGGGACGAGATTCAATCGGCCATTCATCAGGCGCTGCCTCGAATTGAATCTCTTGCAGACTGTGAATACCCGGAGCGTACACTTGAAGGGCTTATTCCATTTAATGAAGGTCAGGCACTCCTCATTTTGTCCACTTACGGAATTTATCTGGTGAAACATGGCAAGGTATCTCCAATTCATCCTGATCCTGCAGAGGTGGAGGAGCATGAATTGGAGGATACACAAATTTCCATGGGTCACGCTGCGGTATCACAGGCTGGACGATGGATTGCGTTTGGCAGTCAGGTCAGTGACCATATGCTTCTGGATCTTGAACGTAATCATACTTATTCGCTCTATCCGGAGTCCAGCTATCCGCATCATGCGTTATTTACCAGAGATAGCCTGAAGGTATGGTTTAATGCATGTCATTTATATAATGGAGTTACAATGCAGGTGGAATTGAGTGAAGTGGAAGGCAATCAATCCAGAGAAGATTGGCCGATAATGGATGAGATTGCTCGTGTCTACGCTTCGGTAGAAATACCTGAAGGCATGGTTCTTGGTGATGCTTACGGCTATCTCAAATGTATAGATAAGAAGGGTCAGGAAGTTTGGAGACATTTTGTAGGCAGCACCATCTATTCACTGGCACTTTCGTCTGACCAATCCAGGCTTGCTGTAGGTACGTTTGGAGGCATGGTGCATATTCTTGATCTGCATGCTGACCATATGGATGACTATAGTATTGGAACAGGAACACTCCGTGAAGTAGAGCGCTTTATTGTGTGGCGTGGAGAGCAGCCTTTAAGATGGTAGAGTGGCGTGCTGTATAACATGCAAACAGAAATGGGGAACGCTCATTGAGAATTGAAGAAGCTGTCCTTTTGTTGAAATGTCATGCCTTTGTTCATAACGATCTGGATCATCCCAAGATGGAGAACGGCTTTCTGGGAAGCCTGCGCCCTTTTCGCGGACAGTTAATTGAAGATAACTTTCACGAGTTAATGGAAATTGTCCGCACGTTGGCACCACAACTTAAGCAGCCCGTACTAAACCGGGAAGTGATGTCCTGCTTATGGAGCATCATCCATTTGGGGCGAGCGTGGGCGATATTGCCTGATGGCATGCTGCGCAGGAACAAACTTATTTCGGATGAGCAGATTGCTTTAATGGAAGAATGGCTGGACCTTCTATCTTACGCCGTCATGATTCTGATTGAAGATGGCGGTGAAGAAGAAGCGTTCTGGGGATATAAGGAATATGTGAGGGAACAGGCAGAAAATGGTGAGAAGGGGAGAAGGTTGTGAAGTCAGATATACGCGAAAGAATGCATGAACTGTTGAATCATTTGAATGAATTATTGGATGTTAAAGTGAAGGATGAAGAGATTAGGCAGCTTTACAACGAGTATCAGGAGAAGAAAGGAGCCTCTGAGGATCGTTTGGCTGCTTTTGAAACCGAGATGGATGTCCGGCTGCCCGAAGATTTTCGCGAATTCTACAAATGTAAAGATGGTAGCGGTTATGCCTTTCATATCCTGTATCCCGGAGATGCCGAGAGAGAGGAATGCACCCCGTTTTACATGATGTCACTTGATGAGATACGGGAAACCAAGCAATATTTCTGTGAGCGTGATGAGAAGCTGAGTGAGTATTATTCCGCAGAAGAGATCAGCAAACTTGACCCCGAGATCAAACCTTATTTATTTCATAAACCGTGGATTCCCTTTGCGACAATGGCCGGTGGTTCCCTGTATTTGATGCTGGACGTTGACCCGTCAGAACAGGGGAGTTATGGCCAGATTATTATTTATGTACATGATCCCGATTTTGTTTATTTTATTACAGACACGTTCACTAACCTGCTGAAAGACTCTAATCGAAACCTGGAGATTATGGATGAGATTGAGTATTAGATAACTAGTGAAATTATAAATTGCAGGAACTGCCTGTAGCAGCTCCTGCACGATTCCAAATGTTATCCCTGCTGGAAAAAGCGATGACCGTGAAAACCTCCAGGACCTCCGCCATGTGGTCCACCGGGATAGCCGCCTCCAGGGAATGGTCCGTGATGTCCGCCTGGGTACCCGCCTCCCGGATATCCTCCATGCCACCAAGGACCGCCAAAGGGGATGGGCAAAGGCAGTGGGTAATATGGCGGGTATGGATAGGGGTACGGATAAGGATAGGGATAAGGGGGTGGCGGTGTTGGTGGATAATATGGATAAGGATACCCCGTAGAGGACGGAGATGAAGTCGAACCAGGTCCGTATGCCATGTGATCAGCCTCCTGTTATTGAATAGATGATATCAGCCTATGCCACAATGCAATCGCATGACACTGTAGAAATAGTCAGAGATATTGAACATGTAGGGGGATAGACATGAGAATAATACCTTTTCATACGGCTCCAACTGGCGATGCCTATAGATATTTAATTGATGAATTGA
>NZ_JBBOSN010000001.1:717500-4265000 GCF_038005125.1 Paenibacillus sp. FSL K6-2862 | reverse complement strand
CCGAAGCGAGCTTTACTTCGTAAAGCTTTCAACTCACTCGTTGCTCAGTTTTGAGAGCTCAAACTCTCAAAACAGCTTGCTTTTGCATGGAGCTTGTTCTTTGAAAACTAGATATCGAAACGAAAATTGCGAATTAGAACATTCCTTTTAGCTGAACTTGTGTTAAACAAGTTTCAAATAATAGTGATAACTGCATTGCTCACTGGAGCAATTGGTTAAGCTACTAAGAGCACACGGAGGATGCCTAGGCGCTAGGAGCCGATGAAGGACGTGGCGAACAACGATACTGCCTCGGGGAGCTGTAAGCAAGCTTTGATCCGGGGATGTCCGAATGGGGAAACCCAGCTGGGGTAATATCCAGTTACTCATAACTGAATACATAGGTTATGTAGAGGCATACCAGGGGAACTGAAACATCTAAGTACCTTGAGGAAGAGAAAACAATAGTGATTCCGTCAGTAGCGGCGAGCGAACGCGGAACAGCCCAAACCAGAGAGCTTGCTCTCTGGGGTTGTGGGACGTCTCACATGGAGTTACAAAGGAGCCGGTTAAACGAAGAGGTCTGGAAAGGCCCGCCAAAGAAGGTAAAAGCCCTGTAATTGAAAGTCTGCTCTCTCCGAGACGGATCCCGAGTAGTGCGGGGCACGTGAAACCCCGTATGAATCCGGCAGGACCATCTGCCAAGGCTAAATACTTCCTAGCGACCGATAGTGAAGCAGTACCGTGAGGGAAAGGTGAAAAGCACCCCGGAAGGGGAGTGAAATAGAACCTGAAACCGTGTGCTTACAAGAAGTCAGAGCCCATTTTAGGGGTGATGGCGTGCCTTTTGTAGAATGAACCGGCGAGTTACGTTCCCGTGCAAGGTTAAGGTGAAGAGCCGGAGCCGCAGCGAAAGCGAGTCTGAATAGGGCGACATAGTACGTGGACGTAGACCCGAAACCGGGTGATCTACCCCTGTCCAGGGTGAAGGTGCGGTAACACGCACTGGAGGCCCGAACCCACGCACGTTGAAAAGTGCGGGGATGAGGTGGGGGTAGCGGAGAAATTCCAATCGAACTCGGAGATAGCTGGTTCTCCCCGAAATAGCTTTAGGGCTAGCCTCGGAAAACAGAGTCGTGGAGGTAGAGCACTGATTGGGTGCGGGGCCCGCAAGGGTTACCAAGCTCAGTCAAACTCCGAATGCCATAGACTTACTTCCGGGAGTCAGACAGTGAGTGCTAAGATCCATTGTCAAAAGGGAAACAGCCCAGACCATCAGCTAAGGTCCCCAAGTGTGTGTTAAGTGGGAAAGGATGTGGAGTTGCACAGACAACCAGGATGTTGGCTTAGAAGCAGCCACCATTGAAAGAGTGCGTAATAGCTCACTGGTCGAGTGACTCTGCGCCGAAAATGTAACGGGGCTAAACACACCACCGAAGCTATGGCTTGGATCGACTTCACTGCTTCTTTGAGGCGGTGTTTACCACAAGGACATTTTTGTCAGACAAGGGTTGAAATCTTGGATGACCAAATGTTTCTCAGGGGATAAACACAGGACTTCGAAGCTGGAGTGAAGTCGATCCAGGGGTAGGGGAGCGTTGTATAAGGGTTGAAGGTGTACCGTAAGGAGCGCTGGACATTATACAAGTGAGAATGCCGGTATGAGTAACGAAAAGATCAGTGAGAATCTGATCCGCCGAAAGCCTAAGGGTTCCTGAGGAAGGCTCGTCCGCTCAGGGTAAGTCGGGACCTAAGGCGAGGCCGAAAGGCGTAGTCGAAGGACAACAGGTCGAAATTCCTGTACCACCGTAAATCGTTACGAGCGATGGGGGGACGCAGTAGGGTAGTGACGCAGACTGATGGATGTCTGTCCAAGCAGTGAGGCTGATGTGTAGGCAAATCCGCACATCGACAGGCTGAGCTGTGATGGGGAGTGAAAATTACAGTAGCGAAGGTCATGATCTCACACTGCCAAGAAAAGCCTCTAGCCAGATGAAGGTGCCCGTACCGCAAACCGACACAGGTAGGCGAGAAGAGAATTCTAAGGCGCGCGGAAGAACTCTCGTTAAGGAACTCGGCAAAATGACCCCGTAACTTCGGGAGAAGGGGTGCCCCGGTAGTGTGAATAGCACGAGGGGGCCGCAGTGAAAAGGCCCAAGCGACTGTTTAGCAAAAACACAGGTCTGTGCGAAGCCGTAAGGCGAAGTATACGGGCTGACGCCTGCCCGGTGCTGGAAGGTTAAGGGGAGCGGTTAGGGAGTAATCCCGAAGCTGTGAACCGAAGCCCCAGTAAACGGCGGCCGTAACTATAACGGTCCTAAGGTAGCGAAATTCCTTGTCAGGTAAATTCTGACCCGCACGAATGGCGTAACGACTTGGGCGCTGTCTCAACGAGAGATCCGGTGAAATTTTAATACCTGTGAAGATGCAGGTTACCCGCGACAAGACGGAAAGACCCCATGGAGCTTTACTGCAGCTTGATATTGAATTTGGGTACGATCTGTACAGGATAGGTGGGAGCCTTTGAAGCATGAGCGCCAGCTTGTGTGGAGGCACCGTTGGGATACCACCCTGATCGTATCTAGGTTCTAACCTGGTGCCCTTAGCGGGTACGGGGACAGTGTCAGGTGGGCAGTTTGACTGGGGCGGTCGCCTCCTAAAGAGTAACGGAGGCGCCCAAAGGTTCCCTCAGAATGGTTGGAAATCATTCGAAGAGTGCAAAGGCATAAGGGAGCTTGACTGCGAGACCTACAAGTCGAGCAGGGACGAAAGTCGGGCTTAGTGATCCGGTGGTACCGCATGGAAGGGCCATCGCTCAACGGATAAAAGCTACCCTGGGGATAACAGGCTTATCTCCCCCAAGAGTCCACATCGACGGGGAGGTTTGGCACCTCGATGTCGGCTCATCGCATCCTGGGGCTGAAGTAGGTCCCAAGGGTTGGGCTGTTCGCCCATTAAAGCGGTACGCGAGCTGGGTTCAGAACGTCGTGAGACAGTTCGGTCCCTATCTGTCGTGGGCGTAGGAAATTTGAGAGGAGCTGTCCTTAGTACGAGAGGACCGGGATGGACGTACCGCTGGTGTACCAGTTGTTCCGCCAGGAGCACCGCTGGGTAGCTATGTACGGACGGGATAAGCGCTGAAAGCATCTAAGCGTGAAGCCCCCCTCAAGATGAGATTTCCCAGTATGTAAGACCCCTTGAAGACGACGAGGTAGATAGGCTGGGGGTGGAAGTGCAGTAATGCATGGAGCTGACCAGTACTAATCGGTCGAGGGCTTATCCAAATTGCAGGTTCTAGTCGCAAATTTCGTTTCGGATCTAGTTTTCAGAGAATAATCTCTGAAATGAAAATCGGTACATCACTCCAATGTGTGTATGATTTTCAGTTCCACAAAATGCATTTGTTACACAAATGCTCGTTTGGTGGCGATAGCGGAGGGGTTCCACACGTACCCATCCCGAACACGACCGTTAAGCCCTCTAGCGCCGATGGTACTTGGACCGAAGGGTCCTGGGAGAGTAGGACGTTGCCAAGCGAAACCCTTTTGGGTGTTTTTAAACTACATAATGTGGCGGCGTAGCTCAGCTGGCTAGAGCGTACGGTTCATACCCGTGAGGTCGGGGGTTCGATCCCCTCTGCCGCTACCATAAAACGCCGGTGTAGCTCAACTGGTAGAGCAACTGACTTGTAATCAGTAGGTTGGGGGTTCAAGTCCTCTCGCCGGCACCATAAAACGACATGCGCGTGTGGCGGAATTGGCAGACGCACTAGACTTAGGATCTAGCGTCTTTGACGTGGGGGTTCAAGTCCCTCCACGCGCATCTCAGCATTGACAGACAGGATCTAGAGTATAAGGTAATCACCTTCCTTTACTCTTGATCCTGTCTGTTTATATTAGAACCCTTGAATTGGCTCAAGGGTTTTTCATGTTTTTATTTGCCCCGAAATCGGCTCCTGCAAAATTGGGCTCACGCATAAATGCCCAGGGCATAAGCTGGCGTATAGGTTTTTACCTAAACCATGAGCGAAGGGCAGGCGTTAAATTTTGGCGACTTCTTATATGGATTATACGTTACCAACCACACAGTTCACGTATGATGTGAACCAGAATCAATTGTTCAAAAAGGATGAAAATAACTACATCAATTCCCTATCAATTAAACAGCTAAATACATTAGGGAATGCATCCCTGCTGGATATTTATTTGAGTACTGGCAATGTCGTTGAACCTCACATACATCAAAATGCAACAGAACTGGTCTATTGTATTAGTGGTTCTGCAGTCGTATCCCTCATTAACCCCTTTACCAACGAGTTATTAAACTTCCCTATTAGTCCTGGCCAAGTAGCGAATGTTCCCCAAGGCTGGTGGCATTATGAAGTTGCGACGGTTGATCAGACTCACCTGCTGGCTATTTTCGATGCTCCGGTCCCAGAAGCGATATTTGGTTCAGACATTCTGCGTCTGACGCCTGCAAGTGTACTGGCCCATACGTATTGTCTGGATGAGAACAAGGTTAAAGAGACTTTAGCTCCTATTCAAAAGACGGTATTCATTGGACCGCCTGCAGATTGTGCAACTCAAGTGTCACCAGCTGCCGATAACATGCCTAAACCAAACAGCCAGCCGAACGTCCAACCAAACATTCAACCAAACGTTCAGCCTTATGTACAGATGCAATACGCGCCAAGTCCGGAATATATTTATCCCGATCCAATGAATCCAACGTATGGGCATCATCCAAATGCTGCTTATGTACCATCAGAGTCAGATTATATGCCGTACACTGTACAGCGTCCTATTATTGGTAATGGTTGGAGATACTAATTATCCTCCATAATTTTTTTATGAAATGAATGTCACAGATTCATCTGTTCATTTGTCTTCAGTATGTACACTACAATACGGAGGCGAATGAGATGACTTTGAGAATGAATTACAGAGCAGCGAATCCGGGGGCTTTCAAGGCATTAATGGCAATGGAGCAGTTTATATCGGGTCAATTTGAAGATAAAGTATTATATGAACTATTAAAAATCAGAGTTTCACAAATCAATGGCTGTGCCTTCTGTCTTGATATGCATGCCAAAGATCTGATGAAGCTGGGTGATTACGCAGATCATATCTTACTGCTTAGCGTTTGGCGCGAAGCTCCTTTATTTACGGAAAAAGAACGTGTTATGCTTGAACTGGCTGAAGCTGTGACCCGTGTTTCTGAACAAGGGGTTCCACTGGAAATTTACAATAAGGTCCGGGAACACTTTAGTGAAGCAGAACTGGTAGATCTGGTTATGGCGATCAATACCATTAACAACTGGAACCGAATCGCAATCACGACAGGCATGTATCCAGGCTGCTTTAATTAAACATTTTAAATACCGCTGCCAGAGGAGGCCTTCATATGAATCCTGATAAACTCACCACTGAACCGGAAGAGTCTTC
Source organism: Paenibacillus sp. FSL K6-2862 (assembly GCF_038005125.1). Classification (NCBI taxonomy): domain Bacteria; kingdom Bacillati; phylum Bacillota; class Bacilli; order Caryophanales; family Paenibacillaceae; genus Paenibacillus; species Paenibacillus sp. FSL K6-2862. Next base: position 4,259,577 of record NZ_JBBOSN010000001.1, on the reverse strand, counting down.
TCTGGAAGTTGGTGAACTGTATATCCGTTATAAAGCGTATGCGTTCTCCATTGCTTATCGAATGCTTGGGAGTGTAATGGAGGCAGAGGATGTCGTACAGGACTGCTTTGCAGGGCTGCAAAGCAAATCTGACGAGATTATCCGTAATCCCAAATCTTACATTGCCAAACTTGTAGTAAATCGGAGCCTGAATCTGCTGAATTCTGCACGCAATCAAAGAGAACATTATGTTGGTGAGTGGCTTCCGGAGCCGATAGGCGAGGCGCTGGATCTGCCTGAACAAACCTATGAGCAGAAAGAAATGATCTCCTATGCCTATATGGTACTGCTGGAACGTATGACACCCGTGGAGCGGGCTGTATTTGTACTTCGTGAAGCCTTTCAGTATGAGTACCGGGAGATTGCCGATTGGATTGGCAAAACGGAGAGCAATTGCCGTCAAATTTTTAGTCGGGCCAGACGTAACCTGCCGGAGCAACTTCCGGATAAGGTCCAGACCACCACAGATGATGCTACCAAAGAAAAATTGCTCGCGCGTTTCACGACAGCCTTTCTTGCTTATGATGTGACGGCCATGCTCGAACTGCTCTCTGAACAACCAGTATTCACTGCTGACGGTGGTGGGCGGGTACATACGGTGATGAGAACGATGAAGGTTCACAAGGGTGTCCTAGCTCTTCTGACTTCACGGCGTGTGCTTACCCGATTAAGGGAGCGGGAGTGGGTGCCAACCATCATCAATGGAGAAGTGCAGATTGCACTCATGAACAAAGGAGAGGTAAGCGAAGTCATATGCATTCAGTCCGACTTGTCCGGTCAACGAATTGAGGCGGTTTATCTGGTTGTGAATCCAGATAAATTAAGGACCATTGCAGCAGGAGGTCATTGAACGGCAATGGAGAAGAAAAAGTGAACAAATTAAAAGCGGCGTGCTCCTATCAACGGAACAGCCGCTTTTGTGCTATTCAAGTATGGATTCCAGTATTGGCATAATGTTTTTCAAGGGACTTCATAGTAGTACCGAACTCAGATAAATTTGATTCTCACTGATTACGTGGTATGATCCTAATGTGGTGATTGATGCATTTTTTAGGATAAGGATGGAAGTGATCATTCGCAATTTCCGAAAATAAGTGAGGTAGGCACTATTGAGACAGCTGAATTATTTTAAAGTTTTTATTTTCCTAAGCGTAGTTACTGTGGTGACAGTGGGACTGTACTTTGCAGCTGCTGATTGGCTGGACCAACGATATTACCGGTTTCTCATCTGGAATCTGTTTTTGGCTTGGATTCCTTTTGTCTTCTCTTATATATCATATGGCTTCAGTGAATCGAAGTGGAGAGCTGCTCCATGGCTTGCGGTGGCAAGTGGGTTCTTATGGTTGTTGTTTTTCCCGAATGCGTCTTATATCGTAACGGATCTTGTTCATTTGACGGCGAGAAGTTCCCGTTATTATGCTGGCAACGGTCTGGATTATAAGTACTGGTACGATCTGATTGTCTTGCTGATGTTTGTCTGGACAGGTCTGCTGCTTGGTTTTCTGTCCATGTACCAGATCCAAGAGATCATACATCGAAAAATGGGAAATGTGGCATCATGGGTCTTTGTATTGGCGGGTTGTGCGTTGGGAAGTTACGGTGTATTGCTCGGCAGGGTCTACCGACTTAACAGCTGGGATGCATTAACTAATCGTGATGTGCTGTTTAACTTAATGATAGAAAGTATCAGTCGTCCATCGCTTGCGTTTTGCCTGTTTTTTGGCGTATTTATTCTTACCATCTACGTGACGCTGTATTATCTCGTTAACGCAAAGTCTACATATAAAATTGATTATTAACCATCCGGGCTTTCTTCAGATGTAGAGAGACAAAAACATATTGCGATTAATGTCGCTAATACAGCGACTTTTTTATTTTATCGGGAACATTCAACCAGAGGGCTGGATATTTTAGTGGTAAAAACAAACAAAACCAGAAGAAGTAGCGTTTATATTAAATGATATTGTTTCTTAATAAAACTATACTATAGGGAATATCAGTATTCACGTAAGGGGGATTAGTACTTAGTAGGTAAGCATTCAGTTAAACTTTACAAACAGGTTAGCATAGCTATACGGAAAATTGGAATTTTGCAAGAAGGAATACACCCTCATTAAAAAACACATGAAGAGTATTATGCAGTTGAACTATAAGCCGTAAATGGTCCATAGTTGTGATGAAAAGAGGAGAATATGAAAAAATCAGACTGGTTTAAAGTAATCTTGATATTCTCACTGCTCGGGAATTTGGCATTTTTTCAAAATCATGAACGTGCAGGCAGGAAACAAGAAATTAAAAATGAATTATTGAATTCTTCCATTTACAGAGATCTAGCTCAACTTGAAGAGACGATTCAGTACCAAATCGATCATAATTGGCAAAATGAAACCCTCGTTACAGAGAAACTTGATGATGCCCTTGATTCTATTCTCTTAAATCATGGAATGGAGGAAGACAATAAGAAAGACGATACGTTCTGGGCATTGCTCGAGTACTTGGATAAGTTCAAGTATAGTGAAGAACTTTTTGATGTAAGCTTAAATGATGAGCAGCGTGCTAATTTCATTGATTTAGGCGAGAAACTCCGTTCAAACGGGTGGAGCTTTGAAAAGGGGTTTGATCTAAAGTGGGATGTATTTGAATCAAAAGTAAAGGGGCTTATAGCGGAATCTTAATAGGATAGAGAATAGCTACATAGTAAAGGTCTATATGGGGTGATATGGTGTTAAGGAAAGAAGCTATAAAGATAATCATAGAAAATGATATTACTAAACTTACTAGGGATGAACGTGAGGCCATGTTATGGAATTCTTGGGGAATCGATGAACATGACCCTGAGTTTCATTTTTTTTCAAAGGTGCTGCAGGAGGAACTATTAAGTTCAGATGTACCAACACATGATGTAATGGACAACCGGTATAATGAATTGTTATTGAAGGTTACAGAAGGCAGTTTCTACGGAATCCCTAACGAATATTTATCTAAACTCGTCTCAGAGATCGTAGGAAGCCATATTGAGGTTGAAGGCTACGTAGAGAAATTATTACCCTGTCCCTGTTGTCATTACGAAACCTTGGAACAACGAGGGGAATATGATATTTGTCCAGTTTGCTTCTGGGAGGACGATGGTAACAATGAACCAAGCCGGTATAGTGGACCCAACCATATGACCTTGTCAGAAGGTAGGAGTAATTACGAAAAGTATGGAGCTTGCTCTGAAAGAGAAGCTGAATTTGTAACTGCTAACCGTTATGAAATTTATAAAAAGGCAGATTAAGAAGGTATATTTGTTTGGAAAATCAATACAGTAGGTGAATAATAAATGACGAATATAACGGATCTAGCACGTAAAGTGGAAGAAGTAATGAATTCTAATGATTTTTCAGGAGTAGTTCTGTTAAAACAAAACGGACAGACACTCTTGAATCTGAGCCGGGGATACGCAAATCGCAGCGATGAGCTTCTCAATCAGATCGATACCCGATTTGGAATTGCATCAGGGTGCAAAATCTTCACGGCAGTGAGCATATGTCAACTGATTGAACAGGGCAGGCTGTCATATGACACAAAGCTTGTGGATGCATTGAATATTAATTTTTCTCTGTGGAACAAGGAGATTACCATTCATCAATTGCTAACGCACACCTCAGGCATACCGGATTACTTTGACGAAGAGGTCATGGAGGATTTCGCTGAATTGTGGAAAGAACGGCCTGTCTATTCCATGCGGAATGGGAGCGATTTTTTGCCGATGTTCCAGCATCTGCCGATGAAGTCAGCTCCGGGTGAACGTTTCCACTATAATAATGCGGGATTTATCGTTTTAGGCTTAATTGTGGAAGAACAATCGGGACAACCCTTCACGGAATATGTAAAGGAACACATTTTTAAACGTTGCGGAATGACGAATTCTGGTTATTTTTTGACCGATCAACTTCCTCGAAACACAGCAATCGGATATATTGACCATGAGGATGGAACCTGGAACACCAACATATTCTCAATCCCAATCAAGGGCGGGGCCGATGGTGGGGCGTATACAACAGCACCTGATATGATTCGTTTCTGGGATGGACTGTTAACTTATCAATTATTGAGTGAATCGACTACACAACATTTGATTACACCTCATGTACATGAAGAAGCCGAGACTTACTATGGACGTGGTGTTTGGGTTGATCAAAAAGATGAAGGGTTATTCAAAATACATGTCATGGGATTTGATCCTGGCGTGTCGTTTATGTCTTCGGTATATCCTGGACATGCTGCGCAACTGGTCGTTCTCTCCAATAAGGAGTCAGGTCCGTATCCGATAACGCGTGCAATTGAAGAGACAATTTTTGAGGTGTAACGAAGTAAAAATGTACGCAAATAACCCCAACCGATCGGAAAATATCCGGTCATGGTTGGGGTTATACGGGGTTATATATAAACTGATAGATGCGGTCTACAATAGACTAAGTAACTGTGGAGCGATCAATCTAGGGAAAACATCCAGAGGAGGCTTTTCCTTTTTTCGCTTGTCGTTCGTCAGGACCGTAACAAGCTCAAGCTCAGGAACAATGTATACAAACTGACCGCCGAATCCACGGGCGTAATAATAGTCGAGTACAGTTTTGTTTTGGTCAACGCTGTTAATGGAGGTGGACTCTGACAAGGGCGATGGTTCACGTTTTTCACTACATTCAGATGGATTATCAATCTTGCAAGTTTCGACCCACCAGTGCCAGCCGTAGCTCCCACGATTCGGTGGTGTCACGGGAATGAATGCTTCTGTAGAACGGTTAACCAGTTCACTTGAAATCAAACGCTCACCATGCCACATGCCTTCCTGCAAAAAGAGCTGACCGAATTTCAGCAAATCATCGGGCAGCATCTTTAACCCGAATCCTCCGGTATGTACACCCTGAGGATCACACTCCCACTGATACTCCTTAATACCTAATGGACCAAATAAATAACGTTCTGCGAATCCAGCTACACTCATTCCTGTATGTTGCATGAGGATGGCCGCAAGAATTTGGGAGACCCCCGAATTGTATTCCATATGGGTTCCGGGCGTATGACTGAGACGTTGTTCCAACGCAAAGTTCACCCAATGTTCCGTGCGTGTCATACGTGGAAACGAATTCTGTCCGCCAAACTCATCCCAGTTGAAACCGGCTGTCATGGTGAGTAGCTGTTCCAGGGTGATTTGCGATTTCCGGGGGTCAGGATCTGAAACCAGCGCCGGAAAAAAGGCGGACAGTGGAGTAGATGCATCTGGTAGCCAACCGTGATCCATAGCGATACAGATAAGTGCAGACAGCACGCTTTTGGTGCAAGAATTGACTTTGGCGATCTGACTTGCTGCTTCCTGATTGCGATAATGCTTGTATATGTTCTCACCTTGCATGCTTACGAGACAGCTTCGCAGGTCCAATGACGGAATCTGTTGTTGAAATATAGATTGTACGGATGAAGGATTCATAATGTTCCTTTCTGAGGTTGTTAATAAAATAGGTGTTCATAATATTAGCATAGGATAGTGCAGAGCTCAAATGTGGTGAAGGAGATGAGATCCGTTTAGGCAAAAATATAGATCGAAGGTATAATAGAGTAGATGACTAAAAGTAGTTTCTATATCAATATAAACCAACTGGGAGGGTACACCTTTGTTCAAAATTGGAAGTCAAGGAACGTTTGAAACGCTACCTGATTTCGCCATGGCGATCTATAAGGGAGATACTGCTGCTGTAGAAGAAGCGATTAGAGAGGGTATGGACTTGGAAGAACCTATCTCCCTCAGCAAATACATAGCTCTGACACCGCTAGAGCTTGCTCTGATCACCAATCAAAAGAAGATCGTAGAGTTATTCGTAGAGAACGGTGTCAATCTCAATAGGAAAGGGAAGCCGGCTATTCTTACCGCAGCCAGATATGGCGGAGAAGAGGTCATCCGGTATCTGCACCACAAGGGTGCGAAGTTGACTGGTTTAAACAAGGTGAAATCGAGTGCGTACGATGAAGCCTATTACGGCAACAAAAAGAATATAGCAGTGTTGAACGAGCTAGGACTGGATATTCGGAAATATGGTGGGAAAATATTGCGTACAGCAGTGTCTGACCATGATATGAGAACGATTCAGTACTTGCTGGATGAAGGGGTAGACATTAACTATAATGAACCGGATATGGTGTACCCTTATAGAGCAACCCCGCTTACTGTCGCGGCTCGCAACAACAATATGAAGATGGTTCAATTTCTCGTGGAACAGGGGGCAGATGTGACCATTCAGGAAAAGGACGGGGAACGGGCATACACGATTGCAATTAGTCAAAAAAATGACGAGATGGCCGATTACTTAAAGGCTCGCGAACCGAAGGAATTTCACGACTTAAGTAACAAGTTGCATGCGTTGAAGCCTTACAAGCTGCCGAAGGAACTCGTTCATTTTCTTAACGAAGGACCACGGAGATTGGAATTGCCGGATAACGAATCAGGTATTAGATATGTAGATTTTTTTAGTCTGTTAGACACTGTGGAGATGAAGATGGGCAGACAGAAACTGCTTCGTTTATCCTCCGATTTGGATCAATACTCCCATATTCATTTGGTCTGGAATCCCAGTAAAAAAATTATTGGTTACGTTGATTTAGAACATCAGGAATATGCAAACGTTGGAACGTTTGATGCATTTATAGAGGAACCTGTACCCTTTATCGAAGCGATTTTAAACTAGAAGACATGAGTATACTTTTCATAAAGTTACTACGAAATTACATTTAAGCGTCTTTTGCATTCTAAATGCCAAAAGGCGTTTTTTGCTTGGAGCAGGATTAATTTATTTAGGAAAAATAACACAGGAAAAATGAACTATTTTGATGCGGAAAGAGGTTAGAAATGGTAAAATAGCAATGCTTAAACAAGAATTCCTTAGAATAATATATAGTCGTTTAACTAGTTTGTTTAATAAGTGAGATTTTAGAATCATAGCCTGATTGAGCTTTTGTAGTAATCATATACTGAAGTGAGGAATTGAACATGGCAATTATTGATGTAATTAAGTATGATGGCTCACCGGATGTGTTTGCCTGGAAGCATCCAGAGAACGAACTGGGAACGTGGACCCAACTGATTGTGAATCAGTCACAACAAGCCATACTCTTTAAGGATGGAAGGGCTTTAGATTTATTCGGTCCGGGACGCCATACGTTAAGTACCGCAAATATTCCGATTTTAAACCGGATTGTTAACCTACCGTTCGGTGGGAAGTCACCTTTTGCAGCAGAAGTATGGTATGTAAACCAAGTAAGCGCTCTGGATGTCAAATGGGGAACAGCAAATCCGATTCAGATACAAGACCCCAAATATAACATTATCGTTCCTGTAAGGACTTTTGGACAGATGGGAATCAAAATTGCTGATTCACGCAAATTTCTGGTTAAGTTGGTAGGAACATTGCCTGAATTTAACCAAATCAATCTGGTCAATTATTTCCGTGGGCTAATCATTATGAATATCAACTCCATGTTGTCTTCCTATTTAGTACATAGAAAAGTTAGTGTCTTGGAAATCAACGCCTATATCGCAGAAATATCCCGGCATTTTGCAGATACAATAGCTTCTACATTTGATGAGTTCGGCATCGAGTTAATTAATCTTTATATTCACAATATCAATCTGCCTGAAGAGGACCCTTCGGTCATCCGGTTGAGGGAAGCACTGGCACGCAAAGCAGAGATGGATATTATCGGGTACACCTATCAGCAGGAACGTTCTTTCGATACGCTTGAAGGGGCAGCCAAAAATGAAGGAAGCATGCAGTCCGACATTATGGGTGCAGGGCTAGGTATGGGTATGGGTGTTGGTCTCGGAGGTTCCTTCAGCAGTGAAATGTCCCAAATGTCACGGGTAATGTCTACTACTGAAACACCAACCATGCATATGTGTGAGCACTGCCACCATCCGAATCAGGAACAAGCCTCTTTTTGCAGTAAATGCGGTAAGTCTTTGAAAAAGGAAGCAGCATCAACGGATTGCAATAATTGTGGACATTCATTACAAAAGGGGACCAAATTCTGTCCTAATTGCGGTGACAAATATCATGCATGCCCTTCGTGCGGAGCAGATAATCAGGAGACCGCTGTAGAATGTATTCAGTGTCATCAGCCCATGCCAAGTCCTTGTCCAAAATGTAGCCACATGAATTCTGGAAACACCAAATTTTGCGGCAATTGTGGCACCAATCTGGCATTAAAATGCAGTCAATGTCAGCATGAAGTGAAACCGGGTCAGAAGTTCTGTTTGGATTGCGGACACAATCTGCAAGAGGGGGGACAGGTCTAGTGACTACGAAACAAAGTAATTTCCTGATTTTAAATGCGATCTATCTGATCTGTATTGTGGTAACCTCTGTCGTTTCATTTACGATATTTAATGATGCGGTTGGGTCTGTTGCATTTTGGATCAATCTGGTCGCTTCCTACGTCGCGATTACTGCTATCTGGATATATGTACGTTATATCATGAGGAATTTGGAACAGGTTAAACGGTTTGTGCCTGGTTATACAGCATTGGGTGTAGTTGCAGTCATGTACCTCCTTTGTGTAGTCTTTTACTCCCTATTCACAAGCATAGCTCATCTTTCACTTCGCTTATTCACGTTAGCACATATCGTAACATTGGCCCTGGCATTGATTCTGTGCGGCATTATTTTGATTTATATTCGAAATATGCAACGTCAGGAAGCAGGCGTGCAAACGAAAATGGTAACCCTGCAGCAAATCGAAAAAGCTCTTCAACAATTACATCATACGCTGGGAAATCCTCTAACAGCATCCATGGATGAGCAGAGGAGAGATGTCATATCCCTCATTGAGCTAGTAAGATACAGTGATCCCATTACTCCAGATTCACTTACATATAACGATCACCAAGTTTTGCTGGATATTGAATTATTGAATAGTGAGCTTGCCAATCAATATACTTCCGGTGAAGGGATTAACAGCGAGCGGCTTGCTGGGCAATTATCACAATTAAAATACCGGTTAACTGAGCGGAAATCGACAATTAATCGCTAGCAAATCATGAGTTTTCAGGAGGAAAAGCTGTGAAAAAATTTTTCGGGATCATCTTAATTTTGATTTCATCGCTAACTATTCTTTTCTCGCTGTTTTTAGTATCAGAAGGCACGGATGTTGCCGTCATTAGTACCATTATATTCTTTGTACCTGGTGTTATCGTGCTTGTAACGGGGATTAAAATGTGTAGTAAACCGAAATTTCACCCTCATACTTATGGGGCTGATCCTTACCACCACCACTCCAATCATGAAGAATATTACGAGGAAGAATATGATGAAGAGTATGAACAACATGAAGATGAGTTTGAGAAACCCCAAGAGGCTGTTTCGGTTAATTGCCCCGGATGTGGAGCCAAAGCTAAAGTATATCCAAATATGTCGACAGAATGTGAATATTGTGGAACGACAGTTCGAATATCCTGACCTACATATTAGATAACGATATGATTTAGTTCAAGTTACGATAATGGCTAGGAGTATAACTTAATTGTCCTGGCTGTTTAGGAGGATTTCCTTTTGAGAAAATTTTTTGGTGTGTGCTTTATCCTATTTGCCATAATGATGCCTTTCATTACATCTTCAGCGAATGTCCCTTCAGAAATGATTTTTGGTCCAATAATCTTCACATTCATCATATTTTTTGTGGGTATTAAACTGGTTAGAAAGAAAAAATCAAAGCCCCAGCGTAAATTTTACGGTGGTGACTATCGAAGTAATCTAGACAGTGAAGATGCCCAAAGGAATGTTTATTCAAGTTACAATAGCAACACGGTTAGCTACACGAGTAATAACAGCTACACAAGCCACACAACCTATAATTTTAGCAACATGGATTTGTCCAATATAGGAAATGATGGAGAAGCAGATAAAAAAGAAAAAGATGAAGAACCACAGAGACCAGTATCGGTGAATTGTCCAGGATGCGGGGCGAAAGCGAAAGTCTATCCTAAACAATCAACAGATTGCGAGTATTGTGGAACAACGCTGCGGGCATCTTGATCTGGCTCGACTGAAGTGTAATTCAATTCTCTAGGATAAAGTTTGCGTGAGAAAACCTAAAATAGAATATTATAGGCATTCAAAAACGCCTCAGACCTCATTTCCATTCAGGTCGGGGGCGTTATTTATATTGCAGTCTGGGCTACAAGAGTGCTAGAAAAGAAGAGTCTTATCAGAGTATCCCTTGATCATGGACAATTCCGACAAGGATGTAGTCCTGACCGATCTTTTCAAATACCAGACGCAGTGTATGCCAATCTCTTCCCTGTGCATCTGAGCCTTTAACATGAAATTCAACGAAATCATGATTGGCCTCGGGATATATCTCGTGTAAATTGCCAGGATGAGCATCTTGGCCAAGAATAACATTCACGGCGTTTTCGCCATCATGAATAAAGTCCTTGTTATACACATATTGAAGATGATAATCCGCATAGTTCATTTTGATTTTGTCATCATCCATATCAGGTACAGTTCGCCATACATATCTGGTAGGATCTCTCAGTAGGTTGCTAATCTCGTCTGGTGTGAACACCAGATCATGGACTGGGTCAATGTTGGCAAAAGGGGAGAAGCGGACTCCATCCGCTGAAGCCCATGAAGCTACAGTCTCCATGTCTTTTTCTTGAAGGGCTTTAATAATACTTGTTGATGCTTCGGTGACGGAAAGTGGCTGACTCTCCAGGGATTCACTGGACTTCTTGTTAGTTCTGGCTCCTTGTGATAATACTTCACTTTCCGCCGCTGGATAGCTTTCCATCTGGATTTCCTGTCGTTTCTGCATGTTCTCTAGGGTTTGAATCTCCGAATGCTCCTCAGGAGCTGAACTATAGGCCGCCAGAGCTAAAGTGACGATGATCCCGAGTGCAAGATATGTGATTGTATTCCACTTCAAATGATAACCCCACCTTTCCGTCCTTATATGTTCTTACCCGCATATACGCCATGACTCACAAGAAAATACAGATAGACCAAGGAAGAAAGATATGCACCGCTCCCCTTTTAACAGCATGATCTCAGTGCTCCGGGAATACATTACAACAATGAGATGTTCGCCCATAAGGAGGAAAAAATTAGTATGATCAATCCGATTTTGCAAATCCCGAATATTCAGCTCGCAGGTGATTCCACTGTTGTACTGAACTATCAGCGAGATCCGCGAAATTATGTTACGCAGTTATTCGGGGAACAACTGCCCACCATTCAAAATGGCTTTTTCAATGTACACATGAGCAAGGGGATTATTGTTCAGCCTCACTGGCATACCAACACGACTGAAATGATTGTTCTGATTAGTGGAGAGATTACTACTTCCGTGTTTGATCCCTTTGCCCGCAGGCGGATTAACTATCATTTGAAACCCGGCCAAGTCTCCATCTTCCCCAAAGGATGGTTTCACTGGTTTGTGGCAGATACGGACGATGTTCACTTGCTGACCATCTTTGATCAGCCCACGCCTGATATTGTGCTGGGGGCAGACTTCCTGGCTGCAACACCTCCTGAGGTGGCGCATAGAGCCTACTGCATTGACGAAGAAGCTTATGCCCAAGCGGTTGCATCCATACAAAATGATGCGATCCTGGGACCGCCAATTGGTTGTGTGGAGTCCGTTTCGGATCAAGTGAACCCAGCATCTAAAACCAAAGGATGACTTTAGTTTCATTTCAGATCATGGCGAAGCCTGTGACCAGAATACACGTCTGGTTACTGGCTTTTGTTTTGCATAAATATACACATACAAGTTTCCTGGTTAATATAGATTTAGCATGTAATCATACATAGGGTTAACGGAGGGGAACATTGATGACGACAATGGATACGGTATTGCTGGAAAAAGCGATGAGTTATGCGCCCATTCTGATGTTTGATCAGAACGAACCGTTTTATCCAGATCTAGTTGGTATTTCACTGCTCGAGAAACCTGGTCCTTCACCTTCGTTTAGGCGGGAGATCCTTTTCCCGATTGAGGCCGTGCAATTTGTGATTGAGTATGCGATATGGTGGGATTATGAGATAGGGCACCTGTATGAAATGGAACATGTATGGATCTATGTGGGGCATGATGGAGAGGTAGTGGATTGTGAAGCCAGTTTTCATGGTAAAGTACTGCGCGGGATGCTGAAGGATCGGGTGAATATGGTTGATCGTCACGTATGCCTCTATTCACAGCCAGGTAAACACGCGTTCTCCCCGCTTCCTGTCGTGTTTGAGCTGCTTCCCGATTTGTATTCCGCTGCAGGTATCCAAGCTGGATGTGATGGCCTTTTGGTAAACGACTTGTTCAAGAATTATTTTGAGACCAATGAAGTCATTGATGAACGGGTAAGGAAATATCTCCAGACCAAAGCCTTTGTGCCGACAATGCAGTTTGAGGGGTACTTACTAGGGCCGGAGAAGTTTGTAACGTGGGACAGGCTGTATGAGATGATTCCACAGCGAATCAGGAGCCGTCTAGCAGAACTGGAGCAAATGTACGGAGCGCAATGAGCATACAGCAGTCGGCAGTTTTATAAGAGTGAAAATGGAAATTTATCATTAGTCACTAAATAGTCGTCAACAAACAAGTGCTTCTTATTCCTATTCAGGAATAGAAGCACTTGTTTGTTTTAAGGAGTTATTTAACTTTTAAAAATAAGGTCCATAAATCGGTTCGCCGCCAGGGAAATAGGCATGTTCCGTTTGGTCATAATCCCCACATGTGAAGGGGGAAGAGGGACATCGAGCTGAATTTCAAACAGCGAACCTTCTTCCAGCTCCTTGGAGATGAATTCACGGGTGACATAGGAGATACCCAAGCCCCGCCGTGCGAACTCAATGAGCAGATCCACGCTTCCGACCTCAATTTCAGGCTTCAGTGTGTAACCGTAGCTATTAAACAATTCCGTAATGGCCATCCGAACCCGGCTGTTCCGCGAGAAGAGAATAAGCTGGTGTTCAAGCAGCATATCCAGTGTCATGACTTTATCCTTCAACTGGGCATAACGTTCGCCCGCGACGAAGCAATCCTTGAGTTGAATGCTTTCGCGTACCTCCAGCTGCGGATCAACAATCGGCATCCGTACAACACCGAGATCAATTTTGCCCTCTTTCAGAAACGTAATGACTTCAGGCGTTGTCCCATGACTTAGATGCAGCTTAATGTTGGGATAGAGGGTATGGAATTCTTCCAGGTAGGCAAGCATGTAATGCTTGAACAAGGAGTCACTGCCGCCGATTCGAAGCTCTCCACTGTCCAAACTTTTTAATGCAGCCATTTTCTCTTCCGCAAGAGAAATCAGAATCTGGGATTGCTCAATATAGGAATATAGGCTAACGCCTTCCTGCGTCAATGCCACCCCTTTGGAATTCCGATAAAACAACGTAAGGCCGAAACTCTCCTCCAGCTGCTTGATGGCATGGCTGACACTGGGTTGAGTGATATAGAGTGCCTTGGCAGCTTGAGTCAAACTTCCGGTTTTGGCAGCCCAGTAAAAGACTTTATATAACTCATAATTTGTTGTCATAGATATTGTCTATAGCTCCTGTGAAATATATTAATTACTTGTATGGCTATAAAACGTATTATAGTGTAACTACCGAAAAGAAACCAGAGTTACTTGGAAGGAGAACGGTGAAATGGAACCTACGAGCATTATTCTATTTGGTGCTACTGGCGATTTAGCCAAAAGAAAAATATATCCTGCCTTATACAATTTATATATTGAGCAGAAACTTCCTGAAACCTTCTCACTGATTGGCCTGGGCCGCAGAGAATGGTCTGATGAATTTTTTCAGGCACAAGTTGAAAAGTCACTGAATGAATTCTCTAGACGCGAGCCGGATCCAGAACGTGTGAAGTCGTTCGTGCAGGCTTTTCGATACAATGTATTGAATATTAGCCATAAGGAAGATTATATACAGCTGTTAAAATTGGTTGAACAGAGAGAAGCAGAGCTGGGCATTCCGTCCAATCGCCTGTTCTATCTGTCTGTCGGCCCAGAATTCTTCGAGCCGATCGCCGAAAATATCCAAAGCAGCGGACTTGGATCCACTGAAGGCTGGAAGCGCCTCGTAATTGAGAAACCGTTCGGTCATGATCTGCAATCGGCCCGTGATCTTAATCGCAAACTGAGTGAGGCGTTCACGGAAGAAGAGATCTATCGGATTGACCATTATCTCGGCAAACCGATGGTACAGCGTTTGGAAACCTTGCATCAGAGCAATCCGATCATGAAAGCATTGTGGAACAACCGTTACATCTCCAACGTGCAAATCACGGCCAACGAGACTGTAGGCGTGGAGGAGCGTGCTTCTTACTATGATCATGTTGGAGCCGTGCGGGATATGTTCCAGAATCACATGCTGCAATTGCTCATGATGATGGCTATCCAGCTTCCATACAACAGCACGACCGAAAAGGTTGGGCAGAAGAAAAAGCATATTATGGAATCGATCGAGCCGCTGCAGAAACAAAATGTGGGTGCAAGCGTGATTCGTGGACAATATGCTGAAGGATTCATCCAAGGCAAAGCGGTAAGCGCGTATGCTGCCGAGCCGGGCGTTGTTGAAAATACAATGAACGATACCTTTATTGCTGCGAAATTGCAGATTGATGATTTCTTCTGGCGCGGAGTTCCATTCTATATCCGCACAGGTAAACGAATGAAGGAGAAATCAACACGTATCGTCATTGAATTCAAGGAACCGTCTGGTCAATCAAATGCAGCGAAGAGCAATGGCTCTAAGCCAAACCTGCTTGTCATTGAAATGAGTCCTGACCAAAGCATGACACTTCAACTCAATGCGAGCGACCCTCAGAACAAAGGGGAATTCAAGCCGGTTCACATTGATTTGGCACCTGATCGGGAAGATCTGGCCGAAGCATATGAGAACCTGATCCGTGACGCCCTTCAAGGGGATCCAACGTTCTTCGCTCATTGGGATGAAGTTGAATTGTCCTGGGCTTGGGTTCAACCAATCTTGGAGGCATTTGAGGAAAATCTGCTGCCGCTTCATCTCTACCCTGCAGGCAGCTATGGTCCTGTGGAATCAGACGAGATGCTTGCTGCCGAAGGTCATCACTGGTGGTTCGATGAGCCTTCAGAACAATTCGCTGAAGATTCACTAGCTGCACCACTCGCTGTAAATTCAAACTTGTAATTCAAAAAAAACAAATTAACTGGAGGGTTTTAACATGAAATTTTTCATCGATACAGCAAACTTGGAAGACATCAAAAAAGCATACAAAATCGGCGTCCTGTCCGGTGTAACAACTAACCCATCACTGGTAGCCAAAGAAGGCATTAAATTCGAAGATCGCATTGAGGAAATCTTGCGTGAAGTACCTGAAGTTGAATCCGTATCTGCAGAAGTAACACCGGATGCCCTTACAGCTGAAGAAATGATCGCTCAAGCGAACGAACTGATCAAAATCAACAATAACGACAAAAACATTACAATCAAGCTGCCAATGACACTTGCAGGACTTGAAGCTTGCCGTTACCTGACCAAAAAAGGTGTTAAAACGAACGTAACGTTGATCTTCACTGTGAATCAGGCACTCCTTGCAGCACGCGCAGGCGCTACTTATGTATCCCCATTCCTCGGACGTCTTGATGATATCTCGGAAGATGGCGTTCAATTGGTTGCCAAAGTAGCTGAATTGTTCCGTACACATAACCTGGATGCTCAAATTATCGCAGCTTCCGTAAGACATCCAGACCACGTTACACGTGTAGCGATGGCTGGAGCACATATTGCTACGGTTCCATTCTCTGTAATTGAACAAATTTCCAAACACCCACTGACGGATCAAGGTATGGATAAATTCGCAGCGGACTGGAAAAAAACAGTTCAATAAGGGTAACTTCTGATAAGCGAATTCAATCAGACTTAACGTTTCCTATAAAACAAAGAGCATGGGGAGGACATAATGAGTAAACAACAAATTGGTGTTATTGGACTTGCAGTAATGGGCAAAAACTTGGCCCTGAATATCGAAAGTAAGGGATTTTCCGTATCGGTGTTCAACCGTTCCCCGGAGAAAACGAATGATCTTCTGAAAGAAGCTGAGGGAAAAAACCTGACTGGCGCGTTCTCCATTGAAGAGTTCGTGGCATCCCTGGAATCCCCGCGCAAAATTCTGATCATGGTTCAAGCCGGTAAAGCGACTGACGCCACGATTGAACAATTGCTGCCTCATCTGGATGAGGGCGATATCATTATTGATGGAGGTAACGCCTACTTCCCTGACACGCAGCGTCGCAGCAAAGAGCTGGAAGAGAAAGGATTCCGTTTCATTGGCGCTGGTGTATCCGGCGGCGAAGAAGGCGCACTGAAAGGCCCAGCAATCATGCCAGGTGGTCAAGAAAGTGCATACGAACTGGTTGAACCGATTCTGACAGCGATCTCTGCCAAAGTTGGCGATGATGCCTGCAGCACGTACATCGGACCAGACGGTGCCGGACACTACGTCAAAATGGTGCACAACGGTATTGAATACGGAGATATGCAGTTGATTGGTGAAGCATACCACCTGCTCAAGTCCGTCCTGAATGTTTCCGTTGAGGAATTGCACGAAATCTTCACAGAGTGGAATCAAGGCGAATTGGACAGCTATCTGATCGAGATTACGGCGGATATCTTCTCCAAATACGATCCGGAAACCGGCAAACCAATGGTTGACGTTATTCTGGATGCGGCCGGACAAAAAGGAACAGGTAAATGGACAAGCCAAAGCGCGCTGGATCTCGGCGTACCATTGTCCATGATTACGGAATCCGTATTCTCCCGTTTCCTGTCCGCCATGAAGGACGAGCGTGTAGCTGCGAGCAAAATCCTGAATGGTCCGAAGACTGAAGCATTCTCTGGCGATAAAAAAGCGTTCATCGAGAGTGTACGCAAAGCTTTGTTCGCAAGTAAAATCGTATCCTATGCACAAGGCTTTGCCCAAATGCGTGCGGCTTCCGACGAGTATGGCTGGGATCTGAAATACGGTAACATCGCCATGATCTTCCGCGGCGGCTGCATTATCCGTTCACAGTTCCTGCAAAACATCAAAGAAGCATATGACAAAGATGCAGAACTCAAAAACCTGCTTCTGGATCCATATTTCCAAAATATCGTTGAATCCTACCAGGATGCTTGGCGTGAAGTTGTAGCAGCTGCTGTAAAACAAGGTATTCCGGTACCTGGCTTCTCCAGCGCACTTTCCTACTACGACAGCTACCGTACAGAGCGTTTGCCTGCAAACTTGCTGCAAGCGCAGCGTGACTACTTCGGAGCCCACACCTTCAAACGTGTGGACAAAGAAGGTTCATTCCACTTCCAATGGATGGATACAAACGAGTAAGATCTGTTGATTCAAGTGTACTGAATAGAACAAGCAAGCATGCTTGCATCGTTTAGAAGTGTTATATTCTAGGCGAATGCAGGCATGTTTTTTTATTTTAACTAGGTACCATACTACTCCATATTATTGATTGCGAATGGCTGGAATTTAAGTATCCCCAAATTGTAATAAAATGTACGTATCTATGCTGGTGAAGGTGATGCCTGGACCCTGCAAACTGCGTTATACTGGTTCAGACAGACTACTAGTTATCGTTTGTTAGGTGTAAATTCAGCAATCAACTTACTGACGTGGAGGTTAGCCGGAGCATGTTCGTATTGGCAGGCATTTTGTTTTTGGTGGTATACGGTTTATTGGTGTTCTACATAGGCTGGAGCGGCTGGAGCTGGATGAAGCCCGTCGTGTCGGCCAGATTTCGATGGTTCTATATTGTGGCCCTTGTATTTCTTGCAGTTTCATTCATTCTGGCCCGGCTGTTTGGAAGTATATCCTTCTTAAGTGTAATAGGTTCTTACTGGCTTGCGATTTTCTCATTGCTGCTGCTGATCTTGCCAGTGATCCATTTAACATTGTGGCTGCTCCGATTAACACGGATCCCCAGACATCACACGCAGAAGTGGGCGGGTGTAATTACTTTGGTGTTACTTCTCTCTACGATGGCATACGGGATATACAATGCGTACAGTCCGGTCGTGAGAGAGTACAGTATTCAGATTGATAAAAAGGTGGAAGGGATCGACAGTCTTAACATTGTTATGGCTGCAGACATGCATTTTGGACTTCTATCAGGACCGGCACATGCCAAGCGCATGGTGGAGGAAATTAACGCTTTGAAGCCTGATCTGGTCCTCTATCCCGGTGATCTTATCGATGACAATCTGGATATGTACCTGAATAGCGGCATCGCAGATATTATCAGTGGTATTGAGGCACCTTACGGAGTATACGCTTCATTGGGCAATCATGACAAGTTTGACGGTCCGATTGAAGATCTGATTGCTGCGCTGGAGAAGAGCAATATGCAGGTTCTCTACGATGATAAGGTCATATTGGATGACAAAATCACCTTGATTGGACGTAAAGACAGAACGGAAGAAGATCGTGCCGAAGTGGCAACGTTGATGCAGGATACCGACCTCAGCAAGCCGGTGCTGATGATGGATCATCAGCCGTATGATCTGGATATTGCGGAGCAGAATCATGTGGATCTGGTTGTGTCCGGTCACACCCACCGTGGCCAGATTGCACCAGCTCAATTCATCACGCAGGCGATCTACGAGAACGATTGGGGTTACTTGCAAAAAGGTTCGATGCATTCCATTGTGACCTCGGGTTATGGCTTCTGGGGACCGCCAATCCGCACGAGCAGTCGCTCTGAGATTGTTCAGATTCATGTGACCTTCCAACAATAATAGTAAAAGGCCCTTCCTAGGAAGGGTCTTTTTTTATGGAAGTGTCTTTGCTTAAGCAAACCAAAACCATCTAACCTGTGTTAATATAAATAGAGCTTATTTACTTCGGAAATTAGGATATTAACATTCAATACTTCTAAGAAAGAGATGATCAGTTGAACACAAAAAGACATTCCCGGATACGAAATCGATTCGTGCTCGTTATTGGTCTGATGTTGGTTATATTGGCTGGCTATCTCTACTGGATTAGAGACCAGTCCCAGATTTCTGAGGTTGCTTTTGAGGCGATTGAACTTGCTCAGGCACCACTTGAGGTCATGGAGGTAATTGAAGAAAAAGCCAGAAAATTTGAAGTGTTAGCTGCTGAGCATGAGGGGTGGATTTACGTCTATTATGGCATTGATGAGGGTGATTACAAAACAATAGACATGAACATATCGGATACATATAAACAATATATAGTACAAATTACCGTAAGAAATGCAGATAATGATCAGTGGATAAACAGCTACAAGCTCGTACGATTTAAACGTTTAGATAACAAGTCATTAATAACTAAAGTGACCGACAGAACCCAATTTGTGAGGCAGGTACAAGTTGATAATTGAAATAGGTTTCGCACCACCATTCGATGGCAATACTCTATAGGGGTAAACAGGTGAAATACCTGATAGAAAGTAAATTGCTAAGATTAAAGCCCTAATAAAAGGGATTTTTCCATATAATAATTCGTTGTAAATAAGACAGTGGTAGCATTTTTGGTTGACACCGTTTTCAGGTTGTGATAAATTATACCCGAGGCTTGTTACCGGTAATGCGGGCAAAACCACTATGGAAATGATTTTATTATTTCTATTTTGGTTTTGCCCTTTTTTAATCCTCAAAAAAAACGGGTGGTCCAAAATGATTATTAAACAGATATTTAATAACAATATTGTCAGTACCGTGGATGACAAAAATCAGGAACTGCTGATCCTCGGCCGGGGTATCGGGTTTAAGTTCAAAGTCGGTGATGAGATTGATGAGGAACGGATAGAGAAAGTGTTCCGTCTTCAGGATTCATCGATCTATGAGAAATTCAAGTCCATCGTCACTGAAGTGCCGATTGAAATTCTGCAGGCAACGGATGATATCGTAACGCTGGCACGTACGCAACTGAATAAAACCATCAGTGACGGGATCTATGTCTCGTTGTCGGATCACATTCATTTTGCTGTCCAGCGTATGGAAAAGGGCATGATTACAAGGAATCCGCTTTCCTGGGAAGTACAGCACTTTTACAAGGCGGAGTACGATGTCGCCCGAGAAGCGCTCACGCTACTGAAGGAAAGACTGGATATTGATTTTCCCAAAGATGAGGTTTGCAATATTGCACTGCATTTCATTAATGCGGAAGTCAATGATTCCATGAATGATGTGACTCATCTTATGCAGCTGCTTCAGGAAATCATGAACATTATCAAATACCACTTCAATGTCGAATTGGATGAAGATAGCGTTAACTATTTTCGTTTCATCACACATTTGAAATACTTCTGCCAGAGAGTCATCACGCATTCAACTCATGATGATGCAGAGGAGTATTTATACGAGGTGGTTCGGAAAAACTATCCGGAAACCTTCAAGTGTATCGGCAAGATCGAAACGTTTATCCATAAGAATTATCAATACGACATGACACACTCGGAGCAGTTATATCTCACGCTCCATCTGGAGCGGTTAATGAAAACCAAGCGAGAGAATTAGATTTTAACTGAATATCCCATGGGCTTGTTACTGTTCAATCAGGCAATACCCGAATGAAATGACGCGCACATGACGTGTCGTATTCGTTCGGGTATTTTTTATTGGAAAATATGAGGAGGAAAACATCATGAACCATCAGGAAACGGCACAGGAGATTATCAAAGCCGTTGGGGGCACAAATAATATCAACTCGGTGTACCACTGTATTACCCGTCTTCGCTTTGAATTGAAAGACAATGACAAAGTGGATAACGGTACACTCAAGAAGCTGGACAAGGTCATGGGGACCAACATCTCCGGCGACCAATTCCAGGTCATTATAGGTAATGATGTACCAAAAGTGTTTGATGCGATAGTCAAAGAACATCCAGCACTACAGCAGAGCCCCGAAAAGAAAGAGACCAAGTCGGACAACAAAAAAAATGTAATTCTTAAAATATTCGAAACGATTGCAGGCGTATTTGCACCTATGCTGCCAGCGATCACCGCTGCAGGTATGCTCAAAGGTTTGCTTGCCCTGTTTGTATCTCTCGGCTGGATGTCAGCAGGAACGGATACCTATCGTATTCTCTCAGCCATCGGTGATGGCGTCTTCCATTACCTGCCACTGCTGATTGCAGTGAGTGCTGCCCGCAAGTTCGGCAGTAATCCGTTTGTTGCGATTGCATTAGGTACGGCGTTGATGTATCCGGATATGAGCACACTGCTCTCCAGCGGCGAATCCGTTGCTTTTATCGGCATTCCGGTAACGGCAGTAAGCTACGCATCATCGGTTATACCGATCTTGCTGGCTGTATGGCTCATGTCCTATGTCGAGAAGTGGGTTGACCGCGTAATTCCGGCTGCTTTGAAGCTGCTGCTTGTTCCGTTGATTACTTTGCTTGTTATGGTTCCGGTTACGCTGATCGCGATCGGTCCATTGGGTACATTTGTAGGTAATGGATTGTCCGGTGGTATTAACTGGCTGCTGAATGAAGGCGGATTGATTGCTGGTATCGTACTTGGCGGTGCAATGGCGCTGATTATTATGACTGGTATGCACTATGCACTTGTTCCGATTATCCTGAGCAACATTGCTACACTGGGCTTTGATAAATTCTTGCCGCTGACGTATATCTCCAATATGGGTCAAGCCGGTGCAACTCTCGGTGTATTTTTCCGGGCAAAAGACAAAAAGCTCAAAACCGTTGCATTATCGACCAGCTTTACAGCCCTCATGGGTGTAACTGAACCGGCAATGTACGGGGTAAACATGAAATACAAAAAGCCATTTGCTGCAGCGATGATCGGTAGTGCTGTAGGTGGCGGATTCGCACTGGCCTTTGGTGCCAAAGCTTATGTACTTGCGGGTAACGGCGGACTTCCTGGACTGCCTTCCCTGATTGGACAAACGTTCTGGTATTCCCTGATTGGTATGATTCTTGCCTTCGTGGTAGGTGCGATTATGTCCACGGTATTCGGAATTAAGGAAGAAGAAGGAGACGCAGAAGCGCTCGCTCAATTCTCCCCTGGTGCTTCTTCTACGCCAGCAGCAGCGCCTTCTAATGAGGCTGCAGCGGTGAACGTGGACGACATGGGTGCACCAACGCCAACAAGTGATGCGGTTGCTGTGGCTCCGATGACAGGAAAAGCAATCCCGCTGAAAGAAGTCAATGATCCAACGTTTGGCGATGAATTAATGGGTAAAGGTGTTGCGTTTGTTCCAAGCGTGGGCGAGCTCGTATCTCCAGTAACAGGAACGGTTATGAATGTGTTCAAAACGAAACATGCGATCGTTGTACGCAGTGATAACGGCATGGAACTCCTGATCCACGTGGGAATCAATACAGTCAAGCTGCGCGGACAATATTTTGAATCCCATGTTGCAGCCGGAACTCGCGTACAGGCCGGAGACAAGCTGCTTTCCTTTGAACTCGATCAAATTGCGAAAGAATATGACATTACAACAGCCATGGTTGTTACGAACACGGCGGACTACAAAGATATCCAACCAGTAAACTTGGGTGAAATCACGATGGGGCAAGAGGTATTGAAAGCCCAAATTTAATCTTAATCAACGAGAAGAGGAGAGATACGCATGATTAATCGACAAGGATTTCCGGAAGGTTTTCTGTGGGGCGGCGCCATTGCCGCCAATCAGGCTGAAGGTGGATTCGATGCAGGTGGCAAAGGCTGGTCCACGGCGGACATGGTTCCTTATTTTGAGAAAAAAGACTATACCAATCTAAGAGAACTCATGCATGTGACGACTGCAACCGTTGAGAAAGCGATGTCCCACCATAGTGCGGAGGGATATCCGAAACGCTACGGCATTGATTTTTATCACCGCTTCAAAGAGGATATCGCGCTATTCGCTGAGCTTGGTTTTAAGACATTTCGTCTATCGATTAACTGGCCGCGTATTTTTCCGAACGGTTATGATGCAGAACCTAATGAAGAAGGACTGCGCTTCTATGACGAAGTATTCGATGAACTGCGCAAGCACAACATTGAACCACTCGTAACACTTTCTCATTATGAAATGCCAATGGCACTGGTACTGAAGTATAACGGCTGGGCTGGCCGGGAAGTCATTGGTCATTTTGTGAGATATGCTGAAACGGTAATGACCCGTTATAAAGACAAGGTTAAATATTGGCTGACATTTAATGAAATCAACACAACCATTATTGAGCCGTTCACAGGTGGAGGCATTATCGAAGACCGTGTGGATAACGTGATGCAGGCTTCGTATCAAGCGCTTCATCACCAATTCGTTGCGAGCAGTCTCGTTACGGAAAAAGCACGTCAGATCAATCCGAACTTCCAGATTGGCTGCATGCTTGCTCGTATGATTCACTATCCGGCCACTTCGAAACCAGAAGATGTATTACAGGCTCAGATTGATAATCAGCTAAATCTGCTGCATACCGATGTTCAGGTTCGCGGAAGCTATCCAACCTTCATGGCTCGTTACTGGGCAGACCACGGAATTTCCATTGTGATGGAACCAGGGGATGAAGAGATATTGAAGAAGCACACAGTAGATTTCATCTCGTTCAGTTATTACACGTCCTTGGTGTCTGCTGTAAATCCTGAGGAATATGGAGTCACTGGAGGCAATCTGTACAGCACCATTAAAAACCCGAATCTGGAGCGTACAGAATGGGGCTGGCAGCTTGATCCGATTGGACTTCGCGTGGCGCTAAAAGAGCTGTATGACCGTTATCAATTACCGTTATTTGTCGTGGAGAACGGACTTGGTGCCAAGGATACGGTTGAGGCTGACGGTTCCATTAACGATGATTACCGGATTGACTACCTGAGAAAACATATTACGCAAATGAAGGAAGCCGTCATGGATGGTGTGGACCTCATGGGTTACACAAACTGGGGAGCGATCGACATCATCAGTGCATCCACCTCCGAGATGTCCAAGCGTTATGGCGTAATCTACGTCGATCAGGACGACAACGGACAAGGTACATTGAACCGTTATAAGAAAAAAAGCTTTGGCTGGTATCAAAAAGTCATTGCTTCCAACGGTGAAGATTTGGCTTAATTCATAATGGCAGCTCCAGGCGCAGCAGATAAGCAGCGCAGGGGGCGCCTTTTTTTATCCATAGAGGAGATGGTAAAAAGAATAGCTTGATGACACCCGGGGTGATATACTGTGTTCGTACTGGGGAGGGATAACATGAAAAAACCAATCATTGCTGTAGACATGGATGATACGATCTGTCATCTGGTCCGGCGAGCCATTTACCACAACAACATCAACTTCCCGACCCATCCACTGCGTTATGAAGATATGACTCATTGGGATACGTCTCACTTGCGTCATCCGGAGAGCACTCATGATGTTTTTTATGGTCGGCCGGGACTATTTGAGGAATTGGAGCTGTACGACGAGTACGTTGTGGATGAAATGCAGAAGCTGAATGAAGCTTATGATGTTATTATTGTGACGGCAGCAGACCCGAAGACCGTGGTGGAAAAGTGGAACTGGCTTCAGCGCCATATGCCCTTTATCACGGCGGAGCAGTTTATCACATGCAAACGGAAAAATTTGATTAACTTTGACTTGTTAATTGATGACGGAGCACATAATTTGATTCCGGCTTGGAAAGCGGGAAAGAAAGTCATTTGTATCCCTCATCCGTGGAATGGGAGTGAGCGGGAACAGTATCCGTTTCCCTTGATGTCCAGTTGGAAAGGTGCCAAGGCATACATAGATGACTTGTTTGAGACTGCAAGTGGCTAGTCAAAGTACCAAAAGGAAAGTCCAGGACTTCAGGTTCTGGACCTTTTGCGGTATGTCAGTGGAGTTTCCCCTGTAATTCGTTTGAAAACGGTGTAGAATGTATCTACATCCCGGTAGCCGACAAGCTCGGCGATGAGGCTAACTTTATGCTGTGAACTCTTCAGGAGTTCACGGCTTTTTTGTATGCGCAGGTGCTGAAGGTACGAGCTGAACGTCTGTCCCGTATAGCTCAAGAACATGCGGCCAATTTGCTTTTCGCTCCAACCTGATTGGTGAGATAGATCACTCATGCGAATGCGCATGCCAAGATGCTGATCCAGATATTGAAGGATGTATTCAAAATCGGAAGAGGGCCCATGTTCACCTTGCCTTTTCTGATGCAGCTGTCTGTAAGTCGTTACGATAAGCTGGCAAACGAGTGTGAATAACATACTGGAAGAACCGATTCCCGCAACGGAGGTTTCACGGTAGAGCTTCACCAGCAACTCTTCAATCTGACGATTCTGATCACCGATGGATATATAAGAGACCTCATTGTTGGCCAAATCGATCAGGTGGCTTCGAATGTCCTCTTCCTGAATGGTGAGGGACAGTTTATGTATCAGATCTGTATGGAACAGACAGTTATATATGATCAGCGGATGCTCTGAGACATTGGAGGATGATGGACGAAATACATGGGGAACGCCGACCGGGATGACAAACAGCATGCCTTTTTGAACCGGGACAATGTCCTGAGCAATGTGATGGAAACCCGCGCCTTCCGCAACATAACTGTATTCCAAGAAATCATGGGCATGGAAAGGGAGGTTGAAGTCCTCGGTACATCTATTCACAAAGAGTTGCAGTTCGGAGTTGAAGAAGAGTTCACTTTTTAACAGGTGTACTGATGAGTTCATGGC
This sequence comes from Paenibacillus sp. FSL K6-2862, assembly GCF_038005125.1. Taxonomy (NCBI): domain Bacteria; kingdom Bacillati; phylum Bacillota; class Bacilli; order Caryophanales; family Paenibacillaceae; genus Paenibacillus; species Paenibacillus sp. FSL K6-2862. Next base: position 4,233,841 of record NZ_JBBOSN010000001.1, on the reverse strand, counting down.
TTCACCTCCTTATGGTTATGGCCGAATTACCGGGTTAAATAGTCCTCTTTACCGGGTATTTCCTTGAGCGGGATCAGTATAATTATAGCGTAAGCCTGTATTGGAAACCACGATGGAAAGGAATGTTTATCCCTATGTTGACCATCAATCATCTTCGTTGCGAGTATAAAGTAAATCCGATTGGACTGGATGTCAAATCACCCAGATTAAGCTGGCAATTGCAGTCGGACCAGCGAAACTGCGTTCAATCCGCCTATCAAATTCAATTGTCTCTAACGGATGGCCATGAACAGACCGTGTGGGATTCCGGAAAAGTCATCTCCGATCAGTCCATTCATGTGGAACTGGCTGGTTGGGAGCCTCAGGCACGAACCCGGTATTATTATCGCATTCGTGTCTGGGACGCTGCTGAAGAGCAATCTGCCTGGTCAGCAGCAGCGTTCTTCGAAATGGGACTGATGGACAGCAAGAATGCTTGGCAGGCTGATTGGATTACGTCAAGGCCCGATGAGCATGATACGGCCTGTCCCCGCCTACGTACAACTTTTGAACTGAAACAAGAGGTAACCTGTGCAAGAATTTATGTAACAGCTCTTGGACTGTATGAACTGCACCTGAATAACAAAAGAGTGGGACAGGATTATTTTACGCCCGGCTGGACCAGTTATGGTAAGCGGTTGCAATACCAAGTGTATGATGTCACTGATCTTCTTCAAGCAGGGGGGAATATTCTCGGTGCATACCTTGGAGACGGTTGGTACAAAGGTCATCTGGGATGGAAGAAGGAAAAAAGGATATTTGGAGATCAAGCAGCTTTACTGCTGGAACTTCATGTTCACTATGCGGATGGAACGGTAGAAACCATTCTGTCTGATGGGGACTGGAAGACGGCGAGCAGTGCCATATGTATGTCTGATATTTACATGGGGGAGACCTACGATGCACGCTTGGAGACGGATTGGACAGATAACACTTCAACCCGTTGGTCACCTGTGGACGTACTGGAATATACCAAGGATATTATCGTTGCTCAGGAGAATGTACCTGTTACCAGGGTGCAGGAGCTCGAACCTATCGCCTTGATCACAACCCCACAGGGAGACCGTGTGCTGGACATGGGGCAAAATATGGTGGGATGGGTGAAATTCAACATAGAGGGTGAACAAGGGCATACCGTTGAGTTAAGACACGCTGAGATTTTGGATCATGAGGGTAATTTTTATACCGAGAATCTGCGCGGAGCAGCGCAGTCTATTCGATATACCTTAAAAGGTGAAGGGGTTGAGTCATATGAACCCCATTTCACTTTTCAGGGATTCCGTTATGTTAAGCTCATCGGTTTCGCGGAATCCATAAATCTAGATGACTTTAGGGGAGTCGTGCTGCACTCCGATATGGAGCGAACAAGTGATTTCCAATGCTCCAGCCCGCTTGTAAACCAGCTTCATCATAATATACTCTGGGGACAAAAAGGGAATTTTCTTGACGTACCGACAGACTGTCCACAGCGGGATGAACGTCTTGGTTGGACCGGCGACGCCCAGATGTTTATTCGGACAGCTTCATATCTAATGAACACGGGTCCCTTCTTCACGAAATGGCTGCGGGATCTTCAGGCAGATCAGGGCGAGGACGGCGGTATTCCTTTTTTTCGTTCCGGATCTAAGAAGTTCAACTTCAGAGGGCTGGGGAGATACCAGTCATTCCTCGGCTGCTTGGGGCGATGCAGCGGTTATCTGTCCCTGGACCATTTACGAGATGTATGGGGATGTCAGACTGCTTGCCGAGCAATATGATAGCATGAAACGTTGGGTTCATTATATTCATGAGCAAGGTAACAATCCATACTTATGGAATACGGGATTTCACTTTGGAGACTGGCTGGGACTTGATTCCAAGCCGGACAGCTATATTGGTGCCACGGACAAGGATTTTGTGGCAACTGCGTTCTATGCCTATTCGGTCTCACTCGTGAGAAAGGCGGCCGCAGTTCTTGGGCAGGGCGAAGATGAAGCATACTATGCAAAGCTGCATGATCACATTGTAACTGCATTCCGCGAGGAATTTGTTACGCCTGCGGGGAAATTGGCGGTTCCTACACAGACAGCTCATGTTCTTGCCCTACATTTTGAATTACTGGATGCTAAGGCAAGACAGCGGGCTATCGATCAACTGGGAAAACTGGTTGCAGATGCAGGGAATCATCTGACAACCGGTTTTGTGGGCACGCCATACCTGAATCCGGTACTTAGCGAAACGGGTCATCATGATCTAGCTTACACGCTGCTCTTTCAGGAAGACTATCCATCCTGGCTGTATCAGGTAACGAAAGGGGCCACGACCGTCTGGGAACATTGGGACGGGATAAAAGAAGATGGAAGCCTATGGAGTGCAGACATGAATTCATTCAACCATTATGCGTACGGTGCCATTGGAGAGTGGCTTTACCGTTATGTTGCAGGCATCCGTTCCGATGAGAAATCTCCGGGCTTCCATGTTGTGCATATTGAGCCGCAGCCTGGTCCGGGTCTGGATTGGGTGGAAGCAAGTCTTGATACGATGTATGGACGTGTGGGTTCAAGCTGGTATCGCAGGAAAAACAATGAGATGGAAGTGCACGTAACCATTCCCGCAAATGTAACTGGTACCGTTGTTTTGCCGGGTGCAAGCCTTCAGACAGTTATGGAGGGCGGTCTTCCTTTGCACAAGGTGCCTCTTCTTCAGGGTGTTCAAACGATAGAATCTCACGTGAAGATTGATTTGGGATCGGGAAGTTACCATTTCACATACAAGTGTGTGGAGGAATCGGAGCCCGTAACCATAAAGTAAAATAGATAGAGGAATATAAGAACTGTGAAAGGAGCTGCTGGAGCTGCATTAATGCAGCTCCTTCTTCATTTTTATTTAATGTAATTGTAGAATTAGGGAAAGGAGAGTGTACTTCGTATGACAAAAGAACAAGTCAGACTCGTTAGACCATCGATTGTTTATAAAGAAGCATACATGGCATTTTATCAGGATTGGCTACAAAGTGGAGAATTAATGGTGCCTTGGGTTATTGCAAAAGATCCAAGTGATTTTGAAGGAATGATAGCCTCTCTTCATCGAAGTGAACAAGGAATTGACATTCCGGAAGGGTGGGTCAAGGATAGTACATACTGGCTTGTAACAGAGACCGGCAAGATGGTTGGTGCCGTAAATATCAGGCATGAGCTTACAGACAAACTATTGAACAGTGGTGGACATATCGGCTATGGAATTCGTCCAGATGAGCGTCGGAACCATTATGGTTCACAGATCCTTGAGCTGAGCCTGGTTAAGGCTAGGGAGCTTGGAATTACCAAAGTGCTGGTTGTGTGTGACGCCCATAATATCGCTTCCAAAAAAGTCATTCTTCGTAATGGGGGAGTGCAGGATCAACATTATGTTGAGCCAGATGGTAACGTAGTGGAGCGATTCTGGATTGATAATGTCGAATAATGTTGAATGCGGGTGTGAATTGACGAAAATAATATGGATAACGATTGTATAACCCTCTCAGGCTGATTACAATGAAGTGTAGAATCTGGATTGCGGCCGGAAACTATCATCCCATATCAGTCATAAGTGAGGTTTTATCATGAATCAACCTGTTAATCGGCCCCGGCGAATTGAATATCTGGATCTGTTTCGGGCTATTGCCATCATGGCGGTGGTTGCTATCCATGCAACATCCACAGCAGTTACACATTATCCCACTCATTCGCAGGGCTATGATTTTTATTTTTTCTGGAACAGTATACTGCAATTCGCGGTGCCTGCGTTTCTGTTTTTGTCCTCACTTGTTCTGTTCTACAATTATAGTGCCAGGGTGAAGGAAACAGGGTGGATGTTCGCATTTTATAAAAAGCGTCTGCTCTATGTGTTTGTTCCTTATGTGATGTGGTCATTCATTTATTTTGGGGTCAAACAGGAGCTGGCACATCATGATCCAATGTCTCATTTTACGTTTTTTCTTAAACAATTACTCACAGGAACAGCCCATACGCACTTATACTTTTTTCTTATTATTCTTCAGTTTTATGCGGTGTTTCCGTTACTTTTATCACTAACCCGGTTTCGTTTATTTAAGCGTTATCTGCCCTTATTCTTCATTGCAGCTCAGGCTGTCTTTTATGTGCTGCATCTTCAGTTTCACTTCGAACGAATGGGAAGTCTACTGCCGAGTTACTTGATCGTTATTGGGTTTGGCGCATGGATTGGCCTGAACTTTAACGTTTCTCTGGAGAAACTGCGTTCATACCGCTATGTCTTAATTTTGGCCTTTTTAAGCGGAGCTTTTATATCTATATATGGCAGTGTCTACATAAAAACATCCTTAACTGCAATTCCAATCATGCAGTATACCTTGCTGTTTTTGTTCCGGAATTTGTTTACACTTTCTGCATGTTTGTTATTGCTGATGGGATGTGAACGAATAGCGGCAAAAAAGCGGGATCGAGCACATCGGATTCATCGTCTCTTCGACTCACTGGGTACAGTGGCCTTCGGAGTATTCTTGATGCACCCATTAGTATTGTTATTCTGGAGACGGGAGTTCTCGGTGGAAATGGCCCGGCATTTTAGTTTTGGCATACTACTGTCATACGTCGTTGCCCTGCTGCTCTCTTGGTTGATAGCGATTGGATTACGGCGAATAAAATGGGGCTGGGCGCTGATTGGGCGATAAATTTGAATATTATTTTTAAAGAAATGAATGAGATTCTAAGGCTCCTGATGAAAAAAGGGGAAACTTGAATCTCTTTTTTATTTGCTTTTAAAGAGGTATTATGGATGAATGTCCAGAAAATTCAAATCATTTATATCCAAATGAGGAGTGATGGGATGAAGTTTGTCATCATTTTTGGTCCACAAGCGGTCGGGAAGATGACCGTCGGCCAGGAACTGGAGAAGATCACGGAACTGAAGTTGTTTCATAATCACATGACGATTGAGCTGGTATCTCCCTATTTCAGTTATGGTACACCTCAAGGTAAACGACTGGTGAGTCTGTTTCGCCAGGAAATTTTTGAAGAAGTGGCGAAGAGCAATCTTCCCGGCTTGATCTTTACATACGTGTGGGCGTTTGATTCTAAAGAGGATGCAGAATATATCCGTAAAATCAGTGAGCTGTTCACTGCTCATGGCGGACAGGTGTGTTATGTCGAATTGGAGGCAGATATGCCGGAGCGATTGAAACGTAACCGGAGTCCTCACCGGCTGCTGCATAAGGCAACGAAGCGAAACGTAGAATGGTCCGAACAGGATTTGCTAGATAGCATGAACAAACACCAACTGAACTCAGTCCCGGGAGAATTTACACATGAGCACTACATTCGAATCAATAACACACATAAAAGTCCTGAAGAGGTGGCAGAAGCCATCAAGAAAAGATTTGATCTATAATCAGCTAATCACCAAGATATGTAGAAGGATAGAAAGGACGTGTACATTTTGACCAATAACATATTTAAAGACATCGTAACATCGGAGGACGTTCTTCGAGAAATCTGCGGTTCACCGGGAGAATTGGTGAAGAATAAATCGATTGCCTATCTGGATGAGCATTGTCAGCAATTCATTGCCCGTTCTGGCCTGCTCTTTATGTCAACCAGTGATCGTTCTGGCTCTTGTGATGTATCTCCCCGGGGGGACGGAATAGGATTTGTGCACATCGTCGATCAGCATCATCTGGTCATTCCGGAACGGCCGGGCAACAGGCGTTTTGACTCGCTGTTGAACATTTTGTCCAATCCGCACATTGGATTGATTTTTGTTATTCCTGGACTTGAAGAGACACTGCGTATCAATGGCAGAGCGATAATAATTCGGGATACGGACATGATGACGCAAATGCAGGCGCAGGGCAAAACACCCAAACTAGGTATCGCTGTAACGGTAGAAGAGTGCTATATGCATTGTGGCAAAGCCTTTAAACGTTCGCACACATGGGAACCTGAGAACTGGCTCGCCAAGGAGGAATTACCCAAACCAGCACGTATTATCGCTGCGCATGCTAGTAAATTAGGTGTTACGGAGGACGATGTCGTCCGTTCTTTACAAGAATCGTATGAGAAGCGATTGTATTAATATTTGCAAGGTCTAAGGAGTTGAATCATAGTGTTTGTATTAGTCTTGATGGTTGCAGGAGCTATTGTTAGTCTTTTGGTGCCGTACGGCACTGTCATCGTCATTGGCATTATACTCGGTCTTGTGGTGGATAATTATCGAAATACGTTGTATGTTCGTGAGGACATTCGTGCGATTAAAAATCATTTGGGGCTGATGAACAATAAGGAATCAAAAGAGTACGAATTCGATAAAGAGTTCAAGCAAGTGGATCAACTTAATTCCGATGAGATGAGTGTGATCAACAAGAGGATTGAAGCTGAGCTGGAGAAGGAAAATAGAAATAAGAAAAACTAGGCGTGCGCGCCCGTTTCGCCCTGCAATTTAATGCAAAAGAGTGCTAGTTCTCCTCGGGTCGGTAAACATTTGACGTTCTCTCATTAACCGTGAATGGTATGGAATATTGTCTATAGTTGATTGAAAATTAGGTGAATTGTGATCTTCATTTTTGGGCGTATTTTTTTAATTCAAGAGGAATTAATGCAAATGCTTCAAGAACATACGAGAGAGACTGAATAAAATAAAACAGATGGAACCAAATTAAATTTATTGTTGCACATTGTAGAAAATTGTAATACCATGAACGCACATATCGTAGATATTGAAGTTGAAAAGGGCAGACCTATGACCTCGTTGAAGGTATGGCTTGTCTTTTTCTGTATATTGGGGTGGATAAAGTGAAAATCGAGAAGGTGCTGAACAATAATGCTGTAGTTGCCATTCAGGATGGGCGCGAAGTCATCGTCATTGGCCGAGGAATAGCTTTTCAGAAGCGGGCAGGTGATCGGGTCTCCGAGGAGCATATTGACAAGATCTTTACTTTGCAGAATGAAGATATCCAGGAAAACTTCAAAACATTAATCGCCAGCATACCGCTGGAATACATGAAAGTTTCCGAAGAGATCATCGCGTATGCCAAACTGAAATTGGGCAAAAAATTGAATGACAGCATCTATCTCCATCTGACAGATCATATCCATTTCGCCATTGAGCGATATCGCAAGAACCTGCCTATACGAAATGGACTACTGTGGGAAACGAAACAGTTGTACAAGGATGAATACGAAGTGGGACTCGAGGCCCTCAACATGATTTGTGATCAATTTGGTGTCCTGTTACCGGAAGATGAAGCCGGATTTATGGCATTACATTTTGTAAATGCAGCACTTAACGAAGAAATGCCGAATATTCGGAGCATGACGCAGGTGATGCAAGAGGTGCTGACGATCATCAAGTACCATTTCAAAATGGATTTTGACGAGAACTCGCTGAACTATTACCGATTTGTGACACATCTGAAATTTTTTGCCCAACGTCTTGTCAAAGGAAAGCACTATAAAAATAACAATGATGATGAATTGTTTGAATTGATCCAGAAGAAGTATCCCGAAGCGCACAAGTGCTCCGAAAAAATCAAAAAATTTATTGAAAATAACTACACGTATCAACTTACTAACGAGGAAATGATGTATCTGTCGATTCATATTGAACGCGTGGTGCACGCAACTTCAGAGTAGTTCGATTAAACCAAAATATTCCACTAAAAAAGCGCTTGCAAAAGATCAGAAGTTATACTATTATAAATCCATAAAGTAAGCGCATACAAAATCGGATTGTAACTGTTCAATCAGGCAATGCCGATCACTCCAGGTCAGTAGACTGGTTGCAACTTACTTTAAGATGAAGTTGTTGAAGTAACAACCGAATATCGCTGTGTACAGCCTTACAGGGTTGCAACCATTAAGGGCAAAACCTGAATTGCTGAATAACACGACTTGTTTCCGGATCATCCGGCGCGTTGTGTATGTTCAGTAGTTCAGGTTTTCTTTGTTTCACAAGCATGGGGAGTCTACTTAGAGAGGGAGAATAACTATGAATTACGATCAACTGGCCAAAGACATCCTATCCCGTGTAGGTGGTTCTGGAAACGTGAACAGCGTTTTCCACTGTGTAACCAGATTACGCTTTAAACTGAAAAATGAAAGCGTTGCTAAAACAGAAGAGATTAAAAATCTGCCTGGCGTTATTACGGTTATGCAGAGTGGTGGACAATATCAGGTAGTCATCGGCAATGAAGTGCCGGATGTATATAAAGCGATTGTGAAGGTGGGCAACTTGCCGACAGAAGGTCAGGTTGAAGAGACGAAGGATGAATCGGGGAAAAAAGTAGGATTGTTCAGCCGATTTATCGATATGATCTCGGGAGTCTTCACTCCACTTCTCGGCTTGCTTGCTGCAACAGGGATGATCAAAGGGTTTACAGCCATGTTTCTATCCTTCGGCTGGTTGACGGACACATCCGGAACGTACCATTTGCTGAATGCAACGGGTGACTGTCTGTTCTACTTCTTCCCGGTATTCCTTGGTTATACGGCTATCAAGAAGTTTGGCGGCTCACCGTTCCTGGGTATGGCCATCGGGGCTACACTGGTTTATCCTACGCTGTCCGGTTTGACTGCGGGAGATCCATTGTACACGCTATTCGCGGGTACGTTGTTTGAATCACCGATTCATATTACGTTCCTGGGTATTCCAGTGATCCTGATGAACTATTCATCTTCGGTAATTCCAATTATTATTGCTACATTCTTTGCCGTTAAGATCGAAAGATTCTTCAAAAATGTTATTCCTAAAGTGGTTAGTACATTCCTTGTTCCATTCTTTACACTGCTTGTTATCGTTCCGGCAACGTTCCTTGTGATTGGTCCAGTATCCACTTGGGCTGGACAGTTGATAGGTGCAGGAGCAACCGGGATCTATGATCTGAGCCCACTTCTTACAGGACTTATCATTGGAGGTCTGTGGCAGGTGTTCGTACTGTTCGGTCTTCACTGGGGTCTGGTTCCAGTCATGCTTCTGAACCTCAGTACGTCCGGAGCGGATCCGGTGGTTGCCATGTCGTTCGCTGCCTCTTTTGCTCAGATTGGTGCGGTACTTGCCGTAATGTTGAGAACTAAAAATGCCAAACTGAAATCTTTGAGTATTCCGGCCTTCATCTCAGGCATCTTCGGTGTAACCGAGCCGGCAATCTATGGTGTGACCCTTCCATTGAAAAAACCGTTTATCATGAGCTGTATTGCTGGTGGTATTGGCGGCGCCATACTGGGATTCTTCGGTTCGAAAATGTACATGTTTGGCGGCCTTGGCGTATTCGGTTATCCGACCTTCATTAACCCGGCTACAGGTGTTGATTCTTCATTCTACATGGCACTTGTTGCAACAGCCGTTGCGTTCATACTTGGTTTCGTTCTTACGTATGTAGTTGGTTTCAAGGAAGCTGCTGCACCGGTATCAGCTCCGGCAGCTGCACAAGCACCTGCACTCGATCCCAATCCGAACAGCAAATACGAAATCTTTAGTCCAATGGCTGGCGAAGTTATTCAATTGAAAGAAATTAACGACATTACGTTTGCTGGTGAGCATATGGGTAAAGGCATTGCGATTCGACCAACAAGTGGCCGAGTGGTATCTCCAATCACAGGTGTTGTACAAACGGTTTACCGCACAAAGCATGCCATTGGACTTGTGACGGATGATGGTGTAGAGATGCTGATCCACATTGGACAAGATACGGTACAACTGAAAGGTCAACATTTTAATGCTCATGTGAAAGATGGTGACCGGGTCAACGTTGGAGATTTGATTATGGAGTTTGATCTGCAGGCCATCAAGGATGCCGGTTATGAGACGGTTACTCCCATTATTATTACGAATACTTCGAATTACCTGGATGTTGTGGGCACAGAGAATGCATCGGTGAACGAAAAAGACAAATTGCTGACTGTGCTGGGTTAAATCAAGTTTGGATGAATAGGAGGAGTGCTTATGTTTGAAAAGCCAACTTCCTTCCCGGAGAATTTTCTCTGGGGAGGAGCAACAGCAGCGAATCAGCTGGAGGGTGCCTACCTGGAAGGGGGGAAAGGATTGACTACGGTCGATCTGATCCCTACCGGGTCTAGGCGTTTCCCCATTGCGATGGGTAACCTGGATTCGTTCGAACCCAAGGAAGGTGAGTTCTACCCTTCTCATGAAGCCATTGATTTCTATCATCGGTACAAGCAAGACATAGCTTTATTTGCCGAAATGGGGTTCAAATGTTTAAGACTTTCGATCGCCTGGTCCCGGATCTTCCCGAACGGGGATGACGCCGAGCCCAATGAGGCAGGCCTGCAATTCTATGATGATGTCTTCGATGAATTGTTGAAATATCATATCGAACCGGTCGTTACCATTTGTCATTTTGATGTACCTGTACACCTCGTGCAAACATATGGCGGCTGGAAGGACCGCAAGATGATTGGATTTTTTGAAACCTATGCGAAGACGTTATTCCATCGATATAAGGACAAAGTGAAATACTGGATGACGTTTAACGAAATCAACATGCTTCTGCATCTACCTTATATTGGTGCAGGTATCGTCCTGCAAGAGAGGGAGGACAAGCAGCAGGTCCTGTATCAGGCGGCCCATCATGAACTGGTAGCCAGTGCACTTGCTGTTAAGGCGTGTCACGAGATGATACCCGGTGCACAGATCGGGTGTATGCTGGCGGCAGGTATGGTGTACCCCTACACTTCCAATCCGGAGGACGTATGGAAGGCGATGGAGCAGGATCGCGAATCATTTTTCTTCATTGATGTTCAATCCAAGGGGGCATACCCGGGCTACACGAAGCGTTTCTTCAGAGAAAACGGGATTCATATCGAGATGCAGCCAGAAGATGCCGACCTTCTTAAGCAGAATACGGTGGACTATATTGGCTTTAGCTATTATGCCAGCCGCTGCACAAGCACCGATCCGGAGATTTTGAAGGATTCAACCGAGGGCAACGTATTTGGTTCCGTGAAAAACCCTTATCTTGATGCATCGGAATGGGGATGGACCATTGACCCGAAAGGTCTGCGCATTACCTGCAATCAGCTGCACGACCGCTACGGCAAGCCATTATTCATTGTGGAAAATGGTCTTGGTGCTACGGATGTATTGCTGGATAATCACACGGTGGAGGATGATTATCGCATTGACTACCTGGACCGTCATTTTGCCGAGATGGCAGAAGCCATTCAGGACGGAGTCGAGATCATTGGATATACGAGCTGGGGCCCGATTGATTTGGTCAGTGCAGGTACAGGAGAAATGAAGAAACGTTATGGTTACATCTATGTAGACCGAAACAATGACGGCACGGGTTCGCTGAGAAGGGTGAAAAAGAAAAGCTTCCACTGGTACAAGGACGTCATTGCTACTCAAGGTGCACAATACTTCTAAGTTCTGTCCAGTAAGTGAAATTCAGAAAAAGGGAGGAGCAGTCCTGTGCTACACACAGTTCTGCTCCTGTTTTGTTCAATTGAACAGAACTTTGGGAAGTTCACTTTTATATGTCCATCTAAGAGAAAAACCAATTAAGGGACTTGCAGACTCCGTTGTGCATTTAGCCTGCCATACTGCCAATAGACCCCGGAACCGGATACGGGATCGGAGGCAAAGCACAATGCATCGCGGATCTGGGCATTGGTTTTGCCTTGGGCAGCAAGCAAGGCAGCTACACCTGCCACCTGTGGTGCTGCCATTGATGTTCCGCTCATATATGCGTACGAGCTGCCGAGATAAGTCGACAGTATGCTGTCACCCGGAGCGGCCATATCAACCCATGAACCATAGTTGGAGAAATTGGATTTCAGATCGGAAGGATTGGTGGAAGCGACGGCAATCACATTGGGGTAGGAAGCGGGCACGATTGGATAGGAAGTATTGTCATTGCCTGCAGCAGCAATAATGACTGCCCCGCGGTCCCAGGCATACTGTACCGCAGCTTGCAAGAAGGCATCGCCGACAGGTCCGCCCAGACTCAAATTAACCACTTGTATACCGTTATTGGCAGCATAGACCAGCCCGTTGCCGACATTGCCCATGGTTCCCACCCCGCTATCATCCAGAACACGAATGGGTACGATGGACGCAAGCGGAGCAACGCCAGCGATGCCAGCTCCATTATTCGTGACGGAAGCCGCAATTCCGGCCACATGTGTGCCGTGTCCGTTTCCATCCTCGGGAATGTCGTCATAGCTGACATAGTCATAACCTGGAAGGAGCTTGCTGGCAAGCTCGGGGTGGTTTAGCTGCACTCCGGTATCAATAATGGCAATTTTGATGGAGCTGTTGCTTTGGCTAATATCCCAAGCCGCAGGTGCGTTAATCTTTTGCAGGTTATTCTGATAAGGGAAGTAGGGGTCATTCGGGGTATAGGATGCCTGAACGAAGTAATTGGGTTCTACATGTTCAATGAGTTCATGATCCTTATAGTTCTTGAGCATGCGATGCATGATTCTGCTTGATTCTACCCGATACCAGCCGAGATCCTCATAAGTTTCGGCAACTTTGCATCTTCCTTTTTTATGCAGAGCGTGCATTTGATCTGCCGTAGTGCCGTCTTTAAATTTGATCAAGAGCTGCTTGGGAGCATGGGGATGAAACTTTCGCGTTTCAAGGATATCTTCTACGTAACGATATACAAATCCCAGCATGAGCAGAAATGCTGCAGAGATACCCAGCCATAGCCACATCGCTTTTTCCCCCTTGTGAGTTTGATTTGGTAACACGTCTTATCGTATGCAGAGTCTCTCAAATCGCGCGGGCTTTCTATCATTTTGGATAGGAGTGCAGCTAGATTGATAGAAGAAATTAATTTAGGTAAGATGATGGAAGAGAGTGAGCTCACCAAGAATGCGGGTTCGGGTAGCTGCTATAAGCCAAGCTCTAATCTATAGGATAGGAATGAAAATATTGTGACACAGCTTCAGACGGTGCCCAAGATAATGAAGGTTCAGCTCCATCAGATTGAGCAAGCTGTTGATTTTGCCATGCGTGTCCGCAGAGAAGTATTCCCAATGATGAATCATGAACAGATACCTGCGGATCTGATGCAATTTAGAGAACATTATATGGAGACAGCAGGTGGGGTCTTTCTTGTAGCCGTAACGGAGGAAGGGGGCATTGTAGGCTCCATCGGTACTTTGCCATATGATGGTCGGATTCAGGTGATCGAAGGTCGGTATCCGGATCAATCCGCAGCTGAAATTGTAAAATGTTATGTCGATCCTGCCTATCGCAGATACGGTATTGGTTCACTTTTGGTGAAAGAGCTGGAGCGTGTTGTAAGAGAAATGCCGTACACCATGTTATATCTACATACCCACCGTTTCTTGCCTGGGGCCGTGGATTTCTGGGAACGTCAAGGATTTACAATTGTGACCGAAGAGCAAAATGAGTGGCAAATTGTGCATATGGAGAAGCCAGCTGAGAAGTGATCTTTACTGTATAGAAGCTGGCAATGATCAAGTCAAAGCAAGCAAACGAGCACAGTTGGTAACGCTCAAATCGAAAACGCCTGAGATCGGAGAGATGTATCTATGTATACAAGTCTGATTGAAAAATTGAAGCATACCGAGGCTATACGCTGGTTCCCCAATCATCAGGTTCAGGAGAGCTGGATTATCGAAGTAGAACAGGAACTAGGCTTCGCATTGCCTCCTTCCTATCGCTGGTGGCTCCTGAATTATGGCCAGGCGATGTTAAGCGGCACAGAAATTCTAACCGTTGCGCCTCCAGAGGACCGAGAATATGCAGACACGGATATTCTGTACATATACCGGCTTGCTGATGAACAGGCGAAGCAGGAAGGCAAGTTGGAACTGTTTATTCCGGATGAGGACGAGTATTACTACTTTGATACACGAAACGCTGATGACCGTGGGGAATACAAGGTTATGCGGCTGGATTATTTTAATGGCGAGCCTGAAGTGTATGCGGACTCCTTCGCCGAATTTTTGGAGAAATTAATTGATCAACGAACCCCTCGGAATCCGTAATTTCACTATGCTGTTTATGTGCTAAGACCGGCCGGTTGGGAAATCATAAAGGAATAAGTGTTTTGGCATGAATGGATGGATACAACATGGCTTGAGACATAATGGGGGGCAGATTCAGATGAACACACGGACACGTAAGATAGTCTTTATCGATATTGATGGCACACTTGTGGATGATGATGGGAACATACCTGTTTCAGCTCAGAAGGCTTGCAGGCAGGCACGTGCCAATGGACATCTGCTTTATTTGTGCACAGGGCGTTCCAAGGCGGAGATCTATGATTCCATCTGGGACGTCGGATTCGACGGTCTGATTGGTGCAGGTGGCGGATACGTGGAGTTTGGTGATGAAGTTCTATATCATAAAAAGGTAACGGCTGAAGATGTTCGTCATATGGTCGATTTTTTCAATGAACATCAGATTGATTTCTATCTGGAATCCAATTCGGCCCTCTATGCAAGTAGCAATCTTCAACCCCATCTCGAACGTCGCATATACGGTGATGTGGAGAATGATCCGACAGCCAGAGCGAAAAAGGAACAGAAGCCGCATCCCTTTATTACGGGTCTGACCTACGGTGAAGCCGACTTATATAAGGATGATGTCAATAAGGTTTGTTTTCTGGAAAGTGCTGTGGTTCCGTTCGAACGGATCAAGCAGGAATTTCAGGGCAAATTCGAGGTTATCCAGTGCACCGTACCTATCTTTGGAGAGGCAAGCGGGGAGCTCATGATTCCTGGCATTCACAAGGCAATTGCAATTGCGGATCTGCTGGAACACCTGGGCATGTCTCGGGAAGACACACTGGCCATCGGAGACGGCATGAATGATGCGGAGATGCTGGAATTTTGCAATATAGGCATTGCCATGGGCAATGCGAAGCCCGGTCTGAAAGCCATCGCTGATGACATTACTGAAACCATTGAGGAAGATGGGTTGTATCACAGTTTTGTGAAGTATGGCTTGATTCAGTCTTAACGTTCTTGAGATCTTCCCTCCTGAATCGGATCATGGCGTGCGTTAGA
The DNA here is from genome assembly GCF_038005125.1 of Paenibacillus sp. FSL K6-2862. Taxonomy (NCBI): domain Bacteria; kingdom Bacillati; phylum Bacillota; class Bacilli; order Caryophanales; family Paenibacillaceae; genus Paenibacillus; species Paenibacillus sp. FSL K6-2862. Next base: position 4,218,800 of record NZ_JBBOSN010000001.1, on the reverse strand, counting down.
TTACACAATTCCTGTGCACTATCCGATATATATTAGGTACGCTCATTTACTAGATACATAAAGGAGTGCAGAACATGGATATTGCAGCATTATCAATGGCCATGAGTCAAACGTCGCTGGCGCAGTCGGCGAGTTTGCAGGTGATGTCATTGTCGAAAAACATGGCAGAACAACAAGGTCAACAGCTTACGGAAATGTTAAAATCTGTTCCAGCCCCACATCCGAATCTGGGAAGTAGTCTGGATATTTCAGTTTAGACATTTTCTAAGAAATGCATGTTCAAAAACAATTGCAGCAAGCGAACCCAAACGGTTTCAATTCATCGAATTGAAGCTGTTTGGGTTGTTTTTTACGACTAGGAATGATGGAGGATCATACTTCCAAAAAGCTGACGGGCCTTCTCCCAATCCACACCGAGTTTACCTTGCCATCCGGCCCATGGCATCTCCATGTCGGAGCGGCCTTTCGTATTGCTGAGCAGTAATTCGGCATTCAGCAGTTCTTCGATATTGGTCCAATGATCAGGATGAAGGGAGAGAATCTGGTTTGGCAGAACCCCTACTCGGGATAAAGATTTCAATATGCCTCGGCGGATACCAGCCTGTCCTTTGATCAATTTCTCGGCTGTGAGCCGTTTCTCATATTTTCCCGGAGATTCCTCGCTCTCTGCCTGATCCAAACTATGGAGCAGTTGATTGAAGGTGTGAATGTCCTCTTCACTCGGTGTAATGGATTCATGTTCAAGCAGGGAAACTAGCTCTGTCAAATCAGCATATGTCCCTAAACTATTCGAGCTGTAATCGTGTCCCAAGTGAACGGCATAGCGAATAAAGGACAAATTATCCCATGATTCATTGCTGTTACGGCTTAAACCGCAGTATTTACAACAATGGAAATGTTTCGCTTCTTCATAAGCATGGTGCTGCATGTGAACCATCATATGATAGCTTCCAAGTGCAGATATGCCTCGGGGATAACTTCCACCAACACCCGCCACAAATGCATTGGTGACCGTGGTCCAGGATAGATGTTCATTTTGCTGCAAATCGATTAATTGTTGAATGATCTCGTCATGAGCAATTAGCTCCAGATCATTAGGAACCCAGCCGTGCGTATGTAGTACGTCTTGTTCGTCAGCAGTTAGTGTATCCGTTCGATACACCGTCACCTGTCGCTCGCTGTCGTACTCGCCATTGGCATGCTGATACAGCTTCTTAAGCACTCTCATGCATTGTTTGTCCATGAGCATCTCCTCAAAGGTAGTTGTTTATCCTAAGACTTTCGTATAGGCTTCATTGCTTCCTTTCATTATAAATGAGATGATGGCTATATTACAGATATGAGAAGCGGTGAAGCATGCGAATTAATAAATACATAAGTGAAACGGGATTCTGCTCACGGAGAGAGACAGACCGCTTAATTGCAGCCGGACGCATTACGATCAATGGCGAGGTATGTGCAAAGGGAGCAGAGGTTGAAGCAGAAGATAGCGTCCTGATCGACGGCAAGGAAATCCCTCAGGTTGATCGCCAACCTGTATATCTGGCTCTGAACAAACCAATAGGTATTGTCTGTACGGCAGCACAACAAGTCGAGGGCAATATTATACAGTATGTGAATTATCCATCACGTATCTTTGCCGTTGGCAGGCTGGATAAAGCCTCGGAAGGTTTAATTTTGCTTACGAACGATGGAGAGATTGTTAATAAAATGATGCGCTCAGAGCATAATCATGAAAAAGAATACGTGGTGACCGTGGATAAACCGGTTACAGATGATTTCCTAAGAATGATGTCCCAAGGAGTCGAGATTCTAGACGTAATAACCAAGCCATGCAAAGTATATCGTCACAGTGAGAATATTTTTCGGATTATTCTGACACAGGGGCTTAACCTGCAAATTCGCAGAATGTGCAAAGCCCTGGGGTACAGAGTGCTGAAACTGGAGCGCATCCGTATTATGAATATAACACTGGATCAACTGGAGCGAGGACAATGGAGGCATCTGGAGAAGCATGAGCTGAGTACGCTGCTTGCCAGGCTGAATTAGCTAACTACTCCTAGCTTGGATAATAACATTTGTGCAAAAGGTAAGTCATCGCACGCAAACACAAAGAAGGCACTAATCCTGAAAGGATGAATGGTGCCTTCTTTGCGTTCCAAACGACCAGAGTCTAATGGCTCTCGGACAACTTCGATCCGAGGGCGTGCTTCCGAACTTTTCGTTCTGAGATGATTGAACCCAGGAGTGTTAACACCGCACCAAGCATGGTAATCCAAGTAATGGGTTCATGCAGCAGCAGTGCAGAGGCTAACAATGTAATTACAGGCACCAAATAAATGTAAACGCTGGTTTTCACTGCTCCCAGAAGGCTTACCGCCCTATTCCAGGTTGCAAAACACAACGCAGAAGCGCCTACCCCGAGAAAAAGAAGATTGGAAAGGTTGGTCAGATCGGCTAACCGCTCCATGTCAAAATGGAATTCGAACAGGAATAAGGCAGGGAGCATGAACAAAAGCCCGTAAAAGAACACTTTGCGTGTTGCACCAATGGTGTGATAGTGAAGATCGCCTATTTTACGCATAAGGACGGAATAGATTGCCCAGACAGCAGGAGCCACAAAAGCAAGCAGATCGCCCAGCGGATTTAGCTGCAGGCTGTAATGCCCATTGAACGCAATGATCACAATGCCTATCAAAGCAATAGCAAAACCGACGACAAAATGCCGAGATAACGGCTCATCCTTCAGGAAGAAATGTGCAAGCAAAGCGGTGAAGAAGGGTGCAATGGACACAATGACACCTGCGTTGGAAGCCAGTGTGAAAACAAGCGCGATATTTTCGATCAAAAAATACAATGTGACCCCGCACAGTCCGGCCGCCATAAAAAGCATCTCATCCCGAATCGTTGATATCCGCATCACACGAGGGTAGATCAGGAACAACAGCACATATCCAATCAGAAAACGAAACAACAAGATTTCCACAGGTGTAAAATCGATGAGCAGAATTTTTGTGGAGATAAAGGTGGTCCCCCAGATCAAAATCGTAAGCAAGGCGAGTAGGTGACCAGCCGTATGTTTATTTTCACTCATCGTGAAACACGGTCCTGCTGCCGTTGGGACTCGTATTCATGGTTAAAGATTCGGTGATATTGTTTGGGCGTCAAACCGATAAGTTTTTTGAAAAAGTTCGTAAAATGGCTCTGATCGCTGAATCCCGTCTGGGCGGATACCTCAAGCGGCAGCGTTCCTTGTTCCAATAAGCGTTTGGCCTGATTAATACGAATAGTTTCCAGATACCGATATGGTGAGATGCCCTTTTGGCGAGTAAATAGACGTACCAGATGATACTTGCTCATTCCACTTCGTTCAGCTAACTCACTCAGCGATATACTTTCCATGTAATGAGATTCTATGTATTCGCAGATACGCTTGATTTCGGTTGTGACATCCTGAGAAGAGATGGGGGATTCAACATCCGCATAATCCCGAAGCAGCTGTTCAAGCAGCAGGAGCAGCAGTTCTTCTTTGCCAAAATCGGATTGCTCCTCCAAAATCATCAAATGCAGGTCATGCAAAGAGCCGACCAATTCGTGTTGATAGAGTACGGGTGCTGTAAAGTGCGGCAGATAGTCTTGTCCGGTAATTTCGCGGGTGTATTCTCTCATGACCTCTGGCTGGATGTTGATACAGCGATAATCGAGTGTTCTTCCGTCAATCTGTTCACAGGCATGAGGGTCATGAGGGTTAAATACGATGATGTCGCCTGTATTCAGCACATACTCCTGATTATTGCAGACCAGATGTCGCTTGCCCTGCTCAATAAAACCAATGACATAATAGTCATGAAAGTGATTGGGGAATTTCTGCATAATGCCCTGGAATTGATAAGCTTCAAGCTGCAGATCGGTATCAAATACAACGGTTCGTATTTCGCGATTCATGCTGCACCTTCTTTCTCGTAAGTTCTTGTCATTATAAACGGAAAAGAAGGTAGGTTCTTGGACGATATTGCTCCCTCGCATGCTATTAATAGCAGGGCAGCAGAAAAAGAGCAGATTTCCTGCTCCTTTTCTGTTAACCATCTATAGCGTACTATTTATATAACCTTATGGGAAGGCTTGTCAGCGATTGTCCTGCTGCAGACGGAGTCAGGTGGTCTTCCAAAACGAATCCGCTGACAGGTTCAATGCTTGAGAAGGTTCTTAAAAATGTGGTCAAAACTATTTTGGCTTCCAGCCTAGCGAGAGGTGCACCCAGGCAGAAGTGTGTGCCGAAGCCAAAAGCGAGCTGTTTGTTATTGTTCGGACGATGAATATTCAATGTGAAAGGATCCTCGAACATGTCCTCATCCATGTTGGCTGCACTCATCCAGGCTACGATGGCGTCTCCTTTTTTAAGTTCAACCCCAAGCAGGTTATTATCCGCCTTGACCATGCGGTCCATTTTACTGATATGGAAACGGTACCGTAGCATTTCTTCCACTGCATTTCCAACTAGCTCTGGATTATCTCTCAGCTCCGTGTACAGTTCAGGCTTATCATAGAGCAGCGCATAGAAGGAATTGGCCAACAGGTTGCTTGTGGTTTCTATTCCTGCGCCCAGAATGAACATGGTGGTGCGTACAATGTCCTCATCCGTAAAATGTTCACCATCCACTTCGACCTGGATCAGGTCCGAGATGATGTCCTCGGCAAGATTTGTTCGTTTGGACACAACAAAAGGATAAAGGTATTCGAAATATTGCTGACCCGCAATTTTCTTCATTTCATTGATCCGGCTAAAGGTTGCATCCGTGGTTGGCATGAAGAGAATATCTACCCATTCCTTAAATAGGAGCCTGTCTTTGGAAGGAATGCCAAGCAGATCAGACATGATGATTACTGGAAACATACTTGTGTAGGCTTGTACAATATCCACCTCGGGAAGCTGAGAAAATTCCGCGACTAACTCGTCTGCTGCGGCCTGAATGCGCGGTTCCCAAAGTTTGAGACTTCTTGGGGTAAATGCACTTGCTAATAATGATCTTCGCTTGCGGTGTTCCGGAGGATCGACGTTGTGAATATCCAGCTTGTCCGGAATGTGGTGCTCGCTGTCAGCACCTTCACCCTCACTTGAATACCCCACGTTTACAATCGATCTTTCTCTTACACTGGAGAAATGTTCATGATCATTCAATACGGTTTTGACCAAGTCATACTTGAACACATGCCAGGAATCCGTCTCTTCATTGTAAACGACAGGTTCCTGTTTGAGCATGTGGCGATACCAACGATAAGGACTAAACTCTTCTTCTTTCGATTGGAATTTCGTGATTTCAGACAGAGAAATAATCGTGCTCTTCTTCATTCATCTTACCTCCTTAGTTGGGGTCATTGACAAATATAACAAACAAGAGTACTTTAATTCAAGTAGTTTAAATTATAATAATAAGGTGGAGTAAAGAGTGAAGAGCATGCTGAAGCATAAAGGAGTCAAAGCGGGGATATTCATGATTGTGTTCTATCAGATTGTGATGCTGACCGTTTTCATGTCCGGATATAGCGCCATTCCCAAAAACGTAACGAATCTTACCGTGGCCATCGTTAATGAGGACCAACAATCTGGTACTGAATTTGTTCAGAAGCTGCAGGAGCAGCTCCCGTTCCATATCGTAACCGATGAGTCGTTGGAACAGGCGAAGACGGGTCTGGAAGACCGTGATATCCATATGGTGATACGTATACCTGGTGACTTTACGGAGAAACTGTCTGAACAGAGCGGCAAAGCGCAGCTGGAATATTTGATTAATGAATCTAACCCAACGACAATTACCAGTTCGATGAAAAGTGTAGCAGCAGAAATTACCGCTCAGATCAGCGCACAGGTTCAGGCTCAAAGCTTTGAAGCGGTATTGAACGGAATGCAGGTTCCTGCGGATCAATCCAAACAGATTGTGGAATCAACCACGGGCAAGGTCTCATCCAATATCGTCATGAGCAACCCACAGCCTGCCGGTATGCAAAATCAGATGGCGCCGATGTTCATCACGATGGCGCTCTATGTTGGAGCCATGATCTATGCCATGCAGAGCGTGGGCGGAATGCAGCAGCTTCGTGCACAAATGGGAAAATGGAAAGCCTTTTTTGCCCTGCGGGGGGCGAATCTGCTCATTTCCCTGATTGCTCCTCTGGTTGGAGTAGGCATCTACTTCATGGTTCAAGGATATGGGGTGGAAGTGTTTCTGAAAATGTGGCTGGTGCATAGTCTGCAATTATTTGTGTCGATCGAATTTACAAGTATCTTCATCATGCTTCTCGGTCAGGGAGGTATGCTGATCAACATGATATTCGTGCTAAGTCAATCCATTGCGAACGGTACGTCCATGTCACTTGAAATGATGCCTGGATATTTCAAATTCGTCAGTCAGATCACGCCGATGTTCTATTCCACGCATCTGGATTACAATATTCTCTTCGGTGGTGGCAGAACGGCCCATTACGCCATTGGATTAGCGCTGGTTGGGATGGTAGCTTTCGTTCTCAATGCAGCGATTCACCATTTCAAACAGGCCAAGCAAACCAATCCGCTGCAAGAGTCTTCACAACAGCCCGCTATAGTATAAAATAAGAAATAAAAGGGCTCAGGCGAATTTGTAAGAAGCTGTGCCCTTGGTAAGAGCAGAATGGGGGCAGTCACATGTCAATTCAAATATTTATTCTTGGTGCATTAAGTGAAGGGAATTGTTATCCCTATGATATCAAAAAGCAAATAGGCAAACATTTGGATCAGACCGAGGCCAAAATCACGGAAGGTACGATCTATTACAATTTCGAAGTGCTGCATAAGAAGGGGCTAATCGAGAAGATTGAAACGATCCAGAGTGAGAATAGACCAGACAAAACGATGTATGGGATCACTGATCAAGGACGGCTAGCACTGGAAGAGAGCATCTATAAAGTATTTCAGAAATTCACGAGCATTCAGTCCCTTTATGCAGCGCTGGTTAATCTGGATAAGGTGGATAATCAGAAGATCGCATATCTTATTGAAGATATAATCGTGAAACAAAGAAAAAAACTCGATTATATTGACGAGCAGAAACCAGAGGAGATCGAGGTAAGTGAGGATTTGATGGATGCTCTGTGGCTGATGAGGGATCATGCTTATCACACGATTGAGAGCAACATTGCATGGTTGGAGAAGCTCCTTCACCATGTTCAGAGCAGAGCGTTAAGGCATTAAGCACGTTTAGCGTCACTGTGTCTGCGAAGAGGTGCGTCAGGTCAGCGATAGTCTGGCTTTGAACGCACCTTTTTTCGTCTAAAGTTCGAAGCAGAATCAGGAGCTCAGATTGAAACATATGGAAAAAACATATAGAATCTGAACTATGTCGTAAATGAACATTTTATAACGAAGGAGAGGAAATTTCATGTTCGAACATCTGGTGGTATTCAAATTCAACGATAAAATTACGCCGGCAAAACAGCAGGAATTTGTCTCACAATTGCTCGCCTTGCAGGACGAGATTCCTGGGATCATCGATCTGACTGCCGGAATCAATGTAAAGGAAGAGACGGATCATATTCAGGGATTCACGCTTGGATTAAGAGTGACGTTTGAAGACCAAGAAGCCTTGCGTGCATATGATCCGCATCCTGCGCATCAGGCTTTTGTAGCTTCCCTTAACGGATGGGTAGAGAATGTTATTGTAACGGATTTTCCGATCCCTTCGAAATAAGTCAGGTCATGTAGGAGAACACTAAGCATGAGTTTAAATACCAGAACATATCGTTTGGAAGATTGAAGTGATCTTGAGTACGAAGTTCATATCGGGAGTCCTCCAATGAAAATTCCGATGATGATTAAATCGATTGAACAGCAGGCTGGCACATGTAGTGCTGGCTTTTTTCTATTCTCCTGATATTCATTAAAAAAAATGTAGTGAGATGTTAAATAATGTTACACCAAAAATCGGGTGTTTTGTTTCGTTTGCCCAAAAAGATACGATCTCTTTATCTCCTGTAACAATTCTCGTTCATGTATCATGGAAGTTTTCGGAATAGTTTATATAATGTGAATCAACATAACATGATTATTCAGTGCGATGGGTTGATTCTAATTTCGGGGGCGAGCGCGGATGAACGAAACAAAGAAGATGAGAATTTTTTCACTGGGGATTCAACATGTATTGGCAATGTATGCCGGGGCAATTCTGGTACCTTTACTCGTGGGAAGAGCCTTGAATCTGACTGCAGAGCAGCTGGCATATCTGGTATCCATTGACCTGCTCACATGCGGTGTTGCAACGTGGCTGCAGGCTCGGAAGGGAAAGTATCTGGGCATTGGTTTGCCAGCAGTACTCGGTAGTTCTTTTGTAGCTGTTACGCCCATGATCGCCATCGGATCTCAGTATGGTATTCCAGCCATTTATGGGTCCATCATAGCAGCCGGTTTATTTATCGTCATCTGTGCCATATTTTTCAGCAAAATCGTCAAGCTGTTTCCTCCCGTTGTCATTGGTACCGTGGTAACCATTATTGGTCTAGCACTTATTCCTACCGGTATAAAGAATATGGCTGGCGGGGCAAATAGTGAAAACTTCGGAAGCGTGGACAATCTGGCACTTTCTTTCGGAGTACTGCTCTTTATTTTGATACTGAACCGGTATGCTCGGGGTTTCGTTAAATCTCTTGCCGTCCTGATTGGCATCATCGCAGGAACACTCATTGCCGCTCTCATGGGAAAAGTGAATTTCTCTCCTGTACAGGAAGCGTCATGGTTCCACTTGCCACAACCCTTTTATTTCGGAATGCCAACATTTGAGCTTGGCCCGATTATTACAATGATCATCGTAGGTACTGTCGTGATTATCGAGTCAACAGGTGTGTTTATGGCTTTGAGCAAAATTTGCGATCAGCCCATCAATGAGAAGGATCTGGCTCGCGGTTATCGTGCAGAGGGCTTGGCTTTTGTACTTGGCGGTATATTCAATGCCTTTCCATACAATACATTCGCGCAGAATGTCGGGCTCGTTCAATTGTCCAAGGTGAAAACTACAAATGTTGTGGTTGCAGCCGGAGGCATTCTGGTCTTCCTTGGACTCATTCCGAAGGTAGCGGCATTTGCTACCATTATCCCAAGTGCAGTATTAGGCGGAGCAACAGTGGTTCTGTTTGGTATGGTCGTATCCTCTGGAATCAAAATGCTGCAAACCGTCGATTTTGGCAAGCAGTCCAATCTGTTGATCGTCGCTTGTTCGGTTTCGCTCGGGCTTGGTGTTACAACCGTACCAGACCTGTTTGCCCAGCTGCCACAAAGCATTCGGATCATTGTGAGCGATGGCATTATCACAGGAAGTCTGTCAGCGATTCTGCTCAATATCTTTTTCAATCTTGGTTTCAAAAAGGAAAGTCTGCCTGTTCAGCCTGTAGCCGGAACTCAGGAGGCACATACCTAATTCCATCTTAACTGAATAATATCGAATTAAACGAGAAAGCCCACATCGAATTCATTGCTGGAAAGAGTGGAAAACATCATTCTTCCTAATGAATACCTTGTGGGCTTATTTGGCTGTCGGGCACCATGAAATATGCAAACACCCAACAAATATGCTAAAGTTTCCTTATGAACATATGATATGTTCATCATTTCGGAATTCCATGCGACTACATAAATGAGCATTGGTTCACACAGGCTACATGAATACAAACAGAGGAGTTCCTTTGTTGAGGAGAAGGAGTGAGTGCACATGGAAAAGGATAAGTTAGGCGCAGGCTGGAATTTGGACAATAGTTACGCCCGGCTGCCGCAGACCTTTTATACGAGTCAGGGTGCAGTACCGGTACAGTCACCTGAGCTTGTCATCTTTAATGAAACCCTTGCGGCCAGCCTCGGACTGAATGCTGAAACGCTGAACAGCAAGGAAGGGGCAGCAATTTTTGCAGGCAATGAAATTCCGCCTGGAGCCGAGCCTCTGGCCCAAGCTTACGCAGGCCATCAATTTGGCAATTTCAACATGCTTGGTGATGGACGGGCATTGCTGCTGGGTGAACAGATTACGCCACGTGGCGAGAGGGTGGACATTCAGCTCAAAGGTTCGGGCAGAACGCCATACTCCCGTGGAGGAGATGGTCGGGCGGCGATCGGACCGATGCTGCGTGAATATATTATCAGCGAAGCCATGGAAGCACTGGGTATCCCTACAACGAGAAGTTTGGCGGTCGTGACGACTGGAGAAAGCATTATTCGTGAAACGGAACGACCGGGTGCCATATTAACCCGAGTCGCTTCAAGTCACATCCGCGTGGCAACCTTTCAGTATGCAGCTAGATGGGGAACAGTAGACGAACTGAGAGCACTGGCGGACTATACGCTGGAACGGCATTTTCCTGACATTCCTTTGGATCATAACCGTTACTTGAACTTCCTCCGGGAAGTCATCAAACGACAGGCTTCACTGATAGCCAAATGGCAGAATGTTGGACTTATCCACGGCGTCATGAATACGGACAATATGGCCATCGGGGGAGAAACGATTGATTACGGGCCTTGTGCTTTTATGGATGCTTATAATCCAGCAACAGTCTTTAGTTCAATCGATACGCAAGGCCGCTATGCCTACGGCAATCAACCCTATATTGCGGGCTGGAATCTGGCTCGTCTTGCGGAGACATTACTGCCGCTGCTGCATGAACATGAAGATGTGGCCATACAGATTGCACAGGATGCCATTTCCCAATTTTCGGAGCAGTATCATCTAGAATGGTTATCCGGCATGCGTGCCAAGCTGGGATTATTGACAGAAGAGGACGAAGATGAAACGCTGATGAAAGATTTTCTGGAACTGATGGAAAAGCAATCGGCGGACTTCACGAATACGTTTTTAGCTTTAACTTTTGATAAGTGGGAGAACTCGAATCTGAACGAAGCACCGGAATTTGCGGAATGGAACGAACGCTGGAAAGCCAGACTGGGCCGGCAGTCTGGATCAAAAGAGGCTGTAGAGCGATTGATGAAGAGCAGCAATCCTGCAATCATCCCACGGAATCATAGAGTGGAAGAGGCGCTTGAACGGGCAGAGAATGATGGGGATTATAGCGTAATGAATCAGCTGCTAGCCGTTCTCCGGGAACCTTACGCACATACACCGGAACAGGAAGAATACGCCACATTGCCGACGACCTGTGATCCATCTTATCGGACATTTTGCGGAACCTGATGGGGAGTGCAGATTCAGCCTTCAGTTTGAAAATTTTCAGATTGAAAATACAATCATAAGTTGCAATAGGTACCTTGTGAGTACAAGCAACCTGGTGATCACGAAGAAGCTGCCACCGGCAGCTTTTTCATGATCATGTCATGGGGAAGAAATTTAATGAATTACAGGTGGTGAGCTGCCATGTCAGATGTTTTAACGAAACAGGAATTAGTAGTAAAACTGCTTGAACTGTTATCCCAAACAGACTTTGACCAAGAACAGAGCAATACATATGTTAACCGTCTATTAGACCCGTTCAAATGGGAAGGCGTGCCTTATGTTGAAATGGAAAATGGAACCTATATTGTCACCATCTATGAACGTGGAATGCCCATGTTGGAGAAAAAGTTGAAGCAGACCGAGATGGTTATCTACTGGCTGCTGGAGGATATTATTTTTACCACGGTGCATGTGGAGATGTTGAAAAAGTACGACGTAGATAATATCAACACTCATTTGAAATACACGAGCGAAGTGATACAGGAAATGGACCGCAACGTTACGAACGCTTTTCAGCAATTGGGAGAACCCTATGTACACTGGCATCAAACCGGTAAACGCCATGAACTGGAGAGCATGCAGCCTAGGGGAAGGGATGAAGGGCATGAGTAATCAAGATATTCATGATGTATGGTATGATTATGCATTGAAGTTTGTAGACAAAAAGAACAAACAAGAACAGGGATGGTCGGGATTAACATCCGAGGAGCAGGAAATTGCAGCCCTATGGCTGTTGGAAGTAGACGTATATAACGGTGGGTTCATTCAATTTTTCTGCAATTGGGGAGAAGAAGCATATCTTCATGTTTTGCGGGCATTACATACGATTGGTGCGAACCAGGTGCTGGGCAATATTCAGGAGCAGTATCGCTTGATCGAGCATTTGGCGGATGATGAAAGGCTGACAGCATTATGGGACATTCCCCGTTTACTCACGACAGAAGAGGAACTGAGGTTGGATACTCTGGATCAGCGTTTGTGGGATAATGAGGATCAGATTGCGGAGAAGGCGTATACGTATTATCATAGGAAGCTGATTATAGAGGCATAGTATAAAAGAGCAGTGTCTCTTTTTGCTGTACGTTGAGCAGATTGAATACAGGCTCTTGCAATGGGTTGAACGTTCGGCTATACTGGCTATAATCTAATACATGAATTACGTTGATGGAGCGCAGTAGCGGCTTTGTCCCTGTTACAGAAAGTCAGGGGTTGATGGAACCTGATACATACAAGGGCTGCGAATTACACTCTGGAGTACTTGGGTAATGCCAAGCGGAATGGGCAAACGATATATTGCCAAAAGCGGTATGGATGATGCGTAAGCATCTGTTCATGCAAGTTGGGTGGTACCACGGTTATGATAATCGTCCCTATGTCTAATGAAGACAAGGAGGCGATTTTTTTGTGTCCAAAAAAGCTGCTTCCATCTGTATTTTTGACCATTAACGTAGTCCATGACTGAAGAACGATTAGAAGAGAAAGGGGTTGTTTGGGTTGAATATTATTGATGAACTTGAATGGCGTGACGCCATAAACCAACAGACGGATGCGGAGGGGCTGCGTGAGCTGACCGAAACCAAGTCGATCTCCTTGTACTGTGGGGTTGACCCAACTGGAGACAGTATGCACATCGGTCACCTGATTCCGTTCATGATGCTGAAACGTTTTCAACTTGCGGGACATCGTCCAGTGATCCTGATTGGGGGAGCAACGGGTACAATTGGTGACCCAAGTGGACGTCAATCCGAGCGTTCGCTGCAAACACTGGAACAGGTCCAAGAAAATGTCAATAAGCTGACAGCACAGATGAAAAAGCTGTTTGTAACCGAAGGCGACAACCAGGTTCGCATGGTGAACAACTACGACTGGACACATCAAATTAACGTCATCGAGTTTTTGCGTGATTACGGGAAAAACTTCAATCTTAACACGATGCTGGCAAAAGATGTCGTGGCGAGCAGACTGGAAGGCGGAATCTCGTTCACCGAGTTTTCCTACCAGATCCTGCAGTCTCTGGATTACCATCATCTGTTCCAAAACGAGGATGTGCAGCTGCAAATCGGTGGCTCCGATCAATGGGGGAATATCACGAGTGGTCTGGACCTCATCCGCAAGAAAGAAGGATCTGAAGCAAGAGCTTACGGGCTGACAATCCCTCTGATGCTCAAAGCCGATGGTACAAAATTCGGTAAAACTGCGGGCGGTGCGATCTGGTTGGATCCGGACAAAACGACACCATTCGAATTCTACCAGTTCTGGGCGAATACGGATGATCGCGATGTCATCAAATACCTGAAATACTTCACCTTCCTTAGCAAAGAGGAAATTGAAGCTTTGGCTGAAAAGGTAGAGACCGAGCCGCACAAACGTGAAGCACAGAAGGCACTCGCCGAAGAAATGACAAAATTCGTTCACGGCGATGAGATGCTGGAGCAAGCTAAACGCATTACCGCTGCGCTCTTCAGTGGAGATATCCGCTCCCTGACAGCCGATGAGATCGAGCAGGGCTTCAAGGAAATGCCTACGTTTGAAACAGACGGCGAAGCCAAAAACATCGTGGACTGGCTGGTGGATCTGGGCCTTGAGCCATCCAAACGCCAAGCGCGTGAGGATGTCACCAAAGGTGCGATCTCTATGAACGGAGAGAAGATTACAGAGCTGGAATTTACAGTGTCTGCGGAGCATGCGATTGGTGGCAAGTTCATCATTATTCGTAAAGGCAAAAAGAACTACAGCCTTGTGAAATTGAAGTAGGAACGTACCGTATCACGAATATCTTGGGAAGAACAACGTAAGGTTAAATTCCCAGGATATTCATCATTCTCAAGGTGAACAAAAGGGCCGTCTCCACTAATGTCAATGACATTAGGGAGACGGCCCTTTAACAAATCATCCGCAAATAATTGATTTGATTATTGATTCACAATGGCTGTAATCTCTTCGTCCAGATCAAGTCTGACGTTTTCACGGTAAGCCCGGATGTTGTATTCGCTGTGCAGGTAGCGCAGGATCGCTTCTATCATGTTGGATTCAACCAAGTATTGACTACGGCCTTGAATCCAGACTTCAGCGGAGTATCCCGTATCTTCTTCCCAGCTCAGTTCAACATTGACATCAGTCGGGCGCACACCTTTGCGTTCAGCCATGTGAAGACAGATTGCATTAACAATCTCATCCATGCTTAGAACCATAATGATTAGTACCGTCCGTTTCTGTTGCGGTCATCATCATCACGATCATTGCGGCGGTCATAGCGACCATCTGCAGCCGGTTTACGGCGATTTGCAATTGCTCTGAAGAGTGCCATTGCCAGCATAACGATCAGCATGATCGCAGCCACGTTTACAAGCAATCCAAGGATGTTACCAAGAGCTCCCATGCCACCGAACAATCCGCCGAACATCATACCGGCCAGACCACCCAGCATCATGCCTTTCATGAATCCGCCGCCACCGCCGAAGAATCCGCCACGGTTCGTTGCAGCTGCGCCTGTACCTGAGTTGTTGTTCGAGTTGGACTGACTCACATTGTTGTCGGATTTCTTAGGTGTGTTGGTATAACTCTTTGTGCCTGATTTGAAACCGCCACCACGTCTTGCGTCAGCAGAATCCGGATTTGCTACGCCAACTGTTGCGAACAACAGAGTGAAAGCCATAAAAACCATCATCAGATGTTTAATTCCAAATTTTTTCTTCATTGTAAAGATCGTAACCCCCCGATTAAATTGTGTGATCAACCCTAAAAATGGGCCTTACTCATGTAATACGGTCTAAAAGCAGGAACGTTTCAAATTTTTATTAATTTTCCGAAATAATCGGACAAGGGTCCTGAATGGCTGCCTGACCATCCAGCAGCTGAGTCACCCAGTTGCACCATTCCAGGCCGGTCTGGGCATTCATTAATCCCTTTTGAACCAAAATGTAGCTCCCAAATTCCCGGCTGCCTACGCGGAGGTTATCCTGAGGGATGCGGGACTTCAGATCCTCGAAATACCGGATGCGCTCCATAAACCAGTTTTTGCGCTCATTCAGAATGCGTCTCATGCTTCCATCTTCGGCGATCCCGACACACAAAATACGCAAATTGAATTCGTCACGCGTTACCGGAGCGGTAACAGGAGTAATCATCCAGCCGAGCAGTTTCTCGATACCTTTTTCCGTGACTGCATACATTTTTTTGTCCGGTTTGTCAGACTGTTGCACCCAGCGGGAAGATAATAGTTCATCATTTTCCATCTTGGACAGGAGCGGGTAGATCTGACTGTGTTTGGCTTGCCAATGAGGCTGGATCTTCAGCATCAGATCGTAACCAGACGACTCCTCGCGGGTAAGCAGCCCGAGCAATCCGTAGGAAAGTATGTTCATGCACATGTCTCCTTAATATTAGGGCTGGGCCAGTGAAAACAATGGATATTGTCATCAATGACCGCTTTCATAAAAGTGTACACTGAAACTGTATGGTTTGACAACCTGACAGCATAACTGCCTCAATTTAGACAAAAAAAGAGTGCGGACCTTGAGGTCCGCACCCAAACCATTTAGAGAGATGCCTGTTACTCGTACCCTTCAACTACAAGCTCAAGCTGGCCTGTAGAGGAATCGATAATCATGCCGTGAACGGGTACTCCCTGTGGAAACAGGGGATGATTTTTGATGACTCCTACAGTATGTTTTACCCCTTCATCCACACTGTTAAACCCTCGAAGCCAATTGTTCAAATTGATTCCGGAGTTGTCCAGAGCATTTATGACTTCCTTGGATACACCGCGGTCAAGCATGTGGCCAATCATTGTGTCTGCTTGCAAAGAGGCCATACCGCACTCGGTGTGACCGACAACAACAACTTCGTCTGCCCCGAGCTCATAAATAGCTACAAGCACGCTTCGCATAACAGAACCGAAAGGTTGAGAGATAATGGCGCCTGCCGTTTTAAGGATTTTAACCTCACCATTCTTCAAATTCATCGCTTTGGGCAGCAGTTCCACCAGACGGGTGTCCATACATGTGATAATTGCCATTTTTTTAGTTGGAAACTTACCAGCCGTATACTTTTCGTATTCTTTTGTCTCGACAAATGATTTGTTGTACGCCAAAATCTCTTGAATGTTGTTCATGTCCATTGCCTCCTGTTATCCAATACGATGAGCACGGCTGCTTGCATCGATATGCAGCTTGTCCTAAGCCCTGCTCTTAATTATACCACGGTCAGCAAACGGCACGATATCTTATAAATAAGAATCATGCCATTTACCTCTGTTAAAAGTTGATTATACGCATTGCAAAAAGTATCATCAATAGGGAGTCTAAACTTTTTTTGGAGAGGTGAACGATAACAATGGAAGAACAAACCCTGAAACATCTGGAATCATTCCTTAATTTGGCCAGCAAAATCAAAAGTTATCACGAAGCCATTGGTTTGCTTCATTGGGATCTGCGCACTGGTGCGCCGAAGAAAGGCGTTCCGACTCGTTCGGAAACCATCGGCATGTTATCTACCGAAGCGTTCAAGCTTCAAACTTCGGATGAGATGAAAACCTATTTGGACACGCTGACAAAACCAGAGGTGTTGAATCAACTGGATGATATAAATCGCCGTCTGGTATTGGAATGCAAAAAGGAATACGATCGGAGCCAATCCGTCCCGCCTGAGAAGGTTCAAGCATATACGGTGCTCACGGCCAAATCGGAAACCGCATGGGAAGATGCGAAGCATAATAGCGATTTTGAAGGCTTTTCCCAATATTTGACAGAGATCGTGAAACTCAAACAGGAGTTCATCGACTACTGGGGTGTGAAAGACACACGCTATGATACGCTGCTTGATATGTACGAGCCGGATCTGACCGTAGAGAAAGTAGATGCGGTATTTGCCCGGTTGAAAGCACGTTTGGTGCCGCTGCAGGAAAAGATCAATGCTTCCGAAAACAAGCCGAATACGGAGTTCTTAAACCAGCTGTTTGATACGGATCAACAGGAAAAATTCAGTTTGTTCATTTTGGGACAGATGGGTTATGACTTTGATGCCGGAAGACTGGATGAGAGTGTTCATCCGTTCGCGACAGGACTTAACCCGGGGGATGTGCGAATCACGACGAATTACTTGCAGGATGATGTGACGAGCGCGGTATTCAGTTCTTTGCACGAAGGCGGACACGCTCTATATGAGCAAAATATTGACGAAAGTCTGGCAGGTACCCTTCTGGCTGAAGGAACGTCGATGGGTATTCATGAATCCCAGTCCCGTCTCTGGGAAAATATGATTGGTCGCAGCCGTCCGTTCTGGACTCGCTATTATCAAGACTTGCAGCAGCATTTTCCGCAATTGAGCGAAGTGGCTCTGGAAGATTTCTACCGTGCAATCAACCGCGTCGAAAGTTCCCTGATTCGAATTGAAGCAGACGAGCTGACGTATAATCTGCATATTATCATCCGTTATGAGATTGAGAAAATGCTGTTCAATGAGGGACTGGAAGTTAAGGATTTGCCGGAAACCTGGAACGCGAAGTACAAAGAATATCTCGGGATTGTTCCTCCAAACGATGGTGTAGGTGTGCTTCAGGATGTTCACTGGTCCGGTGGTGATTTTGGTTATTTCGCATCGTATTCACTTGGCAATATGTATGCCGCTCAGATTCTACATACGCTGCGCCAGGAACTGCCGGAGTTTGACGCTTATATTGCTGAAGGCAATCTGATACCGATCAAGGAATGGTTAACGGACAAGATTTATCGTTACGGCAAGAGCCGTACGCCTTCCGAATTGATTCTCGCTGTGACAGGTGAGGAGCTGAACCCGGATTATCTGGCCGACTATCTGGAAGCAAAATATACCGAGATTTATAAACTGTAGTTTTTAATCTCATAACACGAAGCTGGTACTAGAGAGAGCCGGGCATATGCCCGGCTCTTTTTTTGGTGTGCAAGTTCTTAACCTTTTGATGGGCAGCGGCATATTCATAGTAGAGAGAAACTGCTGAAACCAGCGAAGGAGGGAAACAGCATGAAATACACGCCCTGGTTCATCCGTGCCATCGTTATATTGCTGATTATCATTGTGGCGCTCACGAGCTGCAACCAAGAGAAAAACGAAGCGAAAATTACGATTGGCGAGGTGACGCGTTCGGTATTTTACGCACCGGAGTATGTAGCCGTAGCCCAAGGTTTTTTTGAAGAAGAGGGACTGGAGGTCGAGATCCAGACAACGGCGGGTGGCGACAAAACGATGGCTGCCTTGCTCGCGGGCTCTGTGGATATTGCCCTGGTCGGAGCAGAGACATCTATCTACGTCTATCAGCAGGGAGCGGAAGATCCGGTCATTAACTTTGCTCAGCTAACCCAAACAGACGGAACATTTTTGTTTGCACGGAGTGCAGAAGGCAGCTTTGATTGGGATCAGCTGAACCAAAGTACATTTCTCGGGCAACGCAAAGGCGGGATGCCGCAGATGGCTGGAGAATTCACGTTGAACAAACATGGCATTGATCCGCAGAATGATCTGGAATTGATCCAAAATGTTGATTTTGCCAACATTGCTTCTGCATTTGCGTCGGGTACAGGAGATTATGTACAGCTGTTTGAACCACAGGCGTCCATCTTTGAACAGGAAGGCCGAGGGAAGGTCGTTGCATCGTTTGGAACGGAGAGTGGACATTTGCCCTATACGGTGTTCATGACGAAACAAAGCTACATCAACGACAACAAGGAAATTGTCCAGAAATTTACGAACGGGCTGCACAAAGCACAGGTCTGGGTAGATTCTCATTCGGCTGAAGAGATTGCCGATGTCATCCTCCCTTACTTTAAAGACATCGATCAAACCATTCTCGTAAGTAGTATTAATCGCTATAAGGAACAGGGGACATATGCAACAGATCCGATTATTGACGATGAAGAATGGAACAATCTGCTGGACGTCATGAGTGCAGCTGGAGAACTCGAACAACGAGTGGATTCCAAAGCGATTGTCGATAACACCTATGCGGAACAAGCAGCATCTGTGAAGTAACAGGCTTTCAGGAAAGGAAGTGATCGCCATGCCTGAATCCGATACGGTGATTAGACTGGAAGGAATTTCGCAAGTGTATGTCAATGAGCGTGAAGCCTCATTGGTCATCGAAGACCTGAGCCTTCAGGTTAAACAAGGAGAATTTGTCAGTCTCGTTGGTCCTAGCGGGTGTGGCAAAACGACATTGTTGTCCATCATCGCCGGGCTGCTCACGCCGACCTCGGGAGAGGTGAAGGTTAAAGGGAAACTGGTTGAAGGTCCTTCTGCCCAGATTGGCTACATGCTGCAGCAGGACTATCTGTTTCCATGGCGTACCATTTTGGACAATGCACTGATCGGACTTGAATTGACGGGCAGGCTGGATGAACGGAGTCGTAAACGAACAAGCGAGCTGCTTGCAGAGATGGGCCTTGCTGGAACAGAGAATTTATATCCTTCCGAACTATCTGGTGGCATGAGGCAGCGTGTCGCGCTCGTGCGGACGCTGGCAACCGATCCATCCTTGCTGCTTCTGGATGAGCCGTTCTCTGCGCTGGACTATCAGACCAAGCTGCAGCTGGAGGATCTGGTGTCAGATACGCTCAAGGAAACAGGAAAAACCTCGGTGCTGGTCACACATGACCTGTCCGAAGCGATTGCAGTGAGTGACCGCGTTATTGTGCTGGATCGCAATCCTGGACGAATTCGGAAAGAGTTTATCATTCCTGAAGCCATTCGGAAATCCCAGCCATTCTTTGCAAGGGAGCAGGAAGGTTTTAATGAGCTTTTTCAGGCGTTATGGAGCGAACTGGAACAGTCCGGAGGAGGTGAGAAGAACGGGTGAATCAGACGAGAGAGAAGCAGGAAATGCGCCGTGAAGAATGGATGCAGAAGCTGCACCAGGGCCACATGAAGCAGGTTGCTGAGTGGCGCCGCAAGGTACTTGCGGTTCAGCTGTCCCTGCTGGTCTGCATGTTTTTGTTATGGGAGCTGGCGGGCAGGCTGCGCTGGATTGATGTCCTGCTGTTCAGCTATCCGAGCAAAGTTTTTGCCCAGATCGGCAAGGACATCGCCAGTGGTGAACTTTGGATCCATGTCGCAGTCACCGTTGGGGAGACGGCAGTTGGCTTTTTGCTGGGGACGCTTGTCGGAACGCTGCTTGCGGTCCTGATCTGGTGGTCTCCTTTTTTGTCCAAAGTGCTTGATCCCTATATGGTTGTATTCAACAGCATGCCAAAGGTTGCACTCGGCCCCATCTTCATCGTCATGTTCGGAGCAGGCTTTACGGCTATTGTCATGACTACGTTGTCCATTACGGTGATCATTACGACCCTGGTTGTGTACAACAGTTTCAACGAAGTGGACAGCAATTATATCAAGGTCATTCGTACGTTCGGTGGCGACCGGTCGGAGATCTTTACCAAAGTTGTCCTGCCGGCTTCGTTTCCCGCGATTGTCTCTACATTGAAAGTCAATGTGGGCATGGCCTGGGTCGGTGTAATTGTGGGTGAGTTTCTGGTGGCCAAACAGGGGCTCGGGTATTTAATTATATACGGATTTCAGGTCTTCAATTTTACCCTGGTATTATCGAGCCTGCTTATTATCGCAGCCGTAGCTACAGCGATGTATCAGCTTGTGGTGTATGTGGAGCGAAAACTGCTGGCAGGACGCAGGTAGTGCCACGAAAAAAGTTAAAAGATATTGCTAGATCGTGTTATGTATACAATTTCACAAGGGGTGTCACGTTGCCCGCTAACCCAAAATCAAGTACCATACTAATACGAATATTCCGTGAAGTCCTTCATGTATGCGGAGATTGGAGATTAGCCTTATATGGCTTCCTCCCGCATGAAATCAAAATTGCCAGCG
Organism: Paenibacillus sp. FSL K6-2862; assembly: GCF_038005125.1. Classification (NCBI taxonomy): domain Bacteria; kingdom Bacillati; phylum Bacillota; class Bacilli; order Caryophanales; family Paenibacillaceae; genus Paenibacillus; species Paenibacillus sp. FSL K6-2862. The sequence continues at coordinate 4,197,708 of NZ_JBBOSN010000001.1, read as the reverse complement.
TCCCACATCCGGGACGCGATGTTGTGACCGGCATGCATGGGCATGTCGGTTGATGCCGTTTATTGATTCTGATGTGACTGCATAGGTCTATGCATCCCTTTAAAAGTTTCTTTTTTTGTAAAACTGGAAATGGTTTGCCTCAGGGTGTGTAATACTACGTATTGCAGAACCAGGCTAACGCAGATTTGTTAGAGGTATGAAGCAGGACATGCATTCATCCGGATGGGACGAAGAGCTGGCTTGGACATATAAGCAGCTTAGAGGAGAGGTAATGAGAAATGGGTTTTAGAGTAATAAAAACCGCAATTGCTGCACTGATGGCTGTGCTGATTGCGGACTGGTGCGGCTTGCCCGGGCCAACATCGGCAGGTTTGCTAGCCATTCTGGGTGTCGATGTTACGAGAAAAAGAAGCATTCGCACGATCTCGGCGCGATTCTTTGCTTCTGTGGTAGGTCTTTTGTTCGCAAGTGTACTTTTTCACTTTCTAGGCTTTCATTATTGGGTTCTAGCCGTGTACATACTGATTGCGTTTCCGGTAATTGTTCGGGCCGGATTCAAGGAAGGCATTGTGACGGGGTCTGTCGTGGTCTTTCGTGTCTTCAGTGGCGGGGAGATGGACGTTCAAGTCATTTTGGTGCAAATCGGGTTGCTGCTGATTGGTCTGGGATCTGCGATGGTCGTTAATCTGGCATATATGCCAGCAGCGGACCCGCAAATGCTTCAGATTCGCAAAAGGATTGACGAACTATTCTCCGTGATCTTCAAGGAGTTTGCTGCGACTCTTCGTAATCCGAATGAGGTCTGGGCAGGGAAGGAAATGATCGAAGCGGACAAGGCTGTTCTTGGAGGCATTGAAGCAGCCAAGCGTTCACTGGAGAATCAGGTCATTCATCCGAACGAAGAATGGAGCGTATACTTTTACATGCGAAAAACGCAGCTGGACTCCATTCAGCATATGATGCATCTGGTATCCCAAATTTATCAGAAGATGCCACACGCCGAAATGGTGTCGGAGCTGTTTGACCAGCTCAGTCAGGATGTGCTCACGGAGTCTTACACTGGACGAACTGAAAAACTTCTCGCAAATGTGCAGGAAGAATTCAGACGAATGGAGCTGCCAGATACAAGGGAAGAATTCGAGATTCGTTCTGCGATTCTCCAGCTGTGCCGGGAACTCGCGCTGTATCTGAAAATTGCGAAAAAGGACAAAGCGCCGTCGCCGATTACGGACCGGTCCCAATCTACAAACGAATAATAGAAAATAGTTGTCACCCTAGACGGATGCCCTGCATACACTTGTAGTGAATGATTGTATGGAGGAGGTTTAAAGATGTCATTGAGTCATAAACATCAATGTAGAGAGATAATCACGAAGGCGATCTGCGGCAAAGGTCGTAAGTTCTCTACCGTAACACATACCGTGACTCCGCCTAATGGTCCGACCAGTATTTTGGGGGCTTGGATTATCAACCACCAATATGAAGCCGTATCAGCGGGGGACGGAATTGAAGTTATTGGTACTTACGATATCAACATTTGGTATTCCTATGACAAAAATTCGCAGACAGATGTAGCCAAAGAAACGGTGTCGTATGTAGAACATGTGCCTTTGTCTTACGTGGATCCGAAACACCGGGCTTCCACAGTAGAGGTATCTGCGGATGCAACGCAGGAACCAAGCTGTGTGGAAGCCACTGTATCCGCAGGCGGAGGCAGCGTAATTATCCGGGTAGAACGGGAATTCGCTGTTGAACTGGTTGCCGAAACCAAAGTATGCGTGAAGGTATGCACAGATGGTTGCGGAGACTACGAAGACAAGGATTATGACTTTGGCAGCACGGATGAAGATTATGATGATCTTGATCCGGACCTGCTTGACGAGGAACTGTAATTTCTTCGTCTCTTGTATCCTTAGCTAAGGTATTATATGCGCCGCAAGCGGCAGTGAAGAGGGCGCAAGCCCTCTTTTTTCTTTTTGGGCGATGGAAAGGAGGGACCGAATGAATGTAATGGAAGAGGCAGAGCAAGCGGTTAGACGTTACGAACGCATGTCGGCGGGAGAACGGGCAGGACGATTGGAGCGAGCCGGCATTGAAGTGCTTGCTTCACGTGACAGGCAAAAAAGGGAGCCTGGCCTGAGAGTACGTTACGATGTAGAGATATGCTGCCTGTACGCACTTCGGATTAAACGGCGGGATACAAGCGGCATGGGCGGTGCACAGGATAGCGTACTGGACCGGGAAGCGGCTTCTACATTGTTCAAACGAATCGAGCGGCTTGCTGTTAAAACCTTATATACCCTTGGACTCGATCACGGCGCTGTACGGCTGGAAGCTTCGGGAAAAAAAGGGTGCACTGTTGTTTCGATTGACCCGCGTCCGTGGAAGGGCATGACAGATCTATCTGTCATGTACCGGGAAGGCTGGAAGCAGCTGCAGTCACAACTGGATGAGGAAAGTCAGAACAAAGTAACGCCCGTGCTTGGAATGGACCCGGAGTTTCTACTCGTGCAGATGCCGGAGTCCAAAATTATACCTGCCTCTAGGTTTCTCGGACGCACGGGAATGGTAGGCTGTGATTCCGTGACTATCGGGGGGAGGCGAATCTATCCGGTTGCTGAACTTCGTCCTGCCCCCAGTTCGGAACCGCGAGAGCTGCTAACTCATTTACTTAGAGCTTTCGACCTGGCATCCCGCAGCATAACCGACCACTCGCTTATTTGGCAGGCTGGGGGAATGCCGCAGCGTGGATTGCCGCTCGGGGGACATGTCCATTTCAGCGGAGTGACGCTTAACGGGGATTTGCTGCGTGTGCTTGACAATTATCTGGCCCTGCCGCTTGCGTTTCTGCAGGACCCGCGAGGTTCGGGCAGGCGTCCAAGGTACGGATCGCTGGGTGATTTTCGACTGAAGCATTATGGTGGATTCGAATATCGAACACTGCCCAGCTTCCTGATCTCTCCACTTGTTGCCAAAGGAGTGGTCGCTCTCGCAGGTCTTATTGCCGCCTCCTACACCAGTCTTCCTCTTCGTCCTTTGATGAATACAACAGTGCATGCTGCCTTTTACGAAGGAGACAGGGAACGAATGAAAGAGTACATTCCAGCGCTTCTGGACGATCTGGTCGGCTTGGAGGACTACGCAAGATATGAAAAGTATGCTGCTCCGCTCATACGTCACCTGAGAGAAGGGAAAACGTGGGATGAGAGCCGGGACATTCGCAAAGTCTGGAATATTCGTGCAGGTTCATGAAGAGTAGATGTTTTTTTGTTATAATAGAAAGCAAGTCAATTTTGGATCTGATTACAGCTATGGAAGACATGCAGACACTGGTCATTGAAGGAAGCGGCAGATGGCCGAAACATGAGGCGGAGGCACGAAGATGTGCCTGACCGCCTTATTGTTCCTTCTAGGGCAGGGACTCTTCCTGACAACATAGGAACGGATGGAGGATATTCATGGCTCAGTATACGCCAATGATTCAACAATATTTGCAAGTGAAGGCGGAAGCGCAAGACGCTTTTCTTTTTTTTAGATTAGGTGATTTCTATGAGATGTTCTTCGATGATGCTGTCAATGCAGCACGTGAGCTCGAAATTACGCTGACTGCACGCGCAGGCGGTGGGGAAGAGAAAATTCCGATGTGCGGTGTGCCTTATCATTCGGCGGACAATTACATACAGCGTCTGATTGAAAAAGGATACAAGGTTGCCATCTGTGAGCAGATGGAAGATCCAACCGTAACAAAAGGCATGGTACGCCGGGAGATTGTACGTGTCATCACGCCTGGAACGGTGATGGAAGGCAAGACTCTTGGGGACAAATCCAACAATTATATGGTCTGCCTGACAGGAAACCAAAATACACTGGCGCTGGCAGCATGTGACCTGTCAACGGGTGAATTGTACGTGACGTCCGTGCCATATTCCAAGGAATGGCTGAAAGACGAGATCGGCATCTACGAACCTTCCGAATTAGTCGGTGATGCGACTCTTCTCGATACCGTCGCTGCACAGTCATCACCAATCGGGAGACCTGTTGTATACACGCCTTGGACCAAAAGCAAGGAAGATCTCGTTCGGCAACAATTCGGTGAAGCTGCATGGGCAAGACTCGAGCCTGAACGTCAGGTTTGTGTTGCGAGACTGTTCTCTTATCTGAGTGAAACGCAGAAACGTTCTCTGGGGCAATTGACACAAATCTCGACTTACGAGCCGGATCACTTCATGATTCTGGATCCATTCACCAGACGTAATCTGGAACTTGTGGAAACGGTTCGCGAGCGTTCCAAAAAAGGCTCGTTGCTCTGGCTGCTGGACAGAACGGAGACATCCATGGGTGCGCGGATGCTGCGGCGGTGGGTGGATAAACCCTTACTGCAAAAAGGGAAAATTAATGAGCGACTTGAAGCAGTGGACACGCTATACAATCAGTTTATTTTGCGTGAGGATTTGCGTGCTGAACTGAAGGACATTTACGATCTGGAACGACTGGTGGGGCGGATTGCCTTCGGAAATGCCAATGGGCGTGATCTGAATGCACTCAAACTATCGTTGGATAAAATACCTGGACTGCGCCAGTATTGTGCAGAGTCTTCTTCTACCACGCTTCAGAATATTGCGGAGATGATGGATGACTGTAGTGACTTAAGGGATGCCATCGGGCGTGCCATTGTGGACGAGCCTCCGGTTTCCGTAAGGGATGGAGGATTAATCCGGGAAGGTTACCATGAACGACTGGACGAACTAAGGGAAGCATCGGTGAATGGAAAACAGTGGATCGCTGAATTGGAAGCAAAAGAACGTGAAGCTACGGGCATCCGCTCCCTTAAAATTGGCTACAACAAGGTGTTTGGCTATTATATCGAAATTACCAAGTCCAATCTGGCCTCCTTGCCGGAAGGCCGTTATGAGCGAAAACAGACGTTGGCCAATGCAGAACGTTACATTACGCCGGAGCTTAAGGAAAAGGAAACATTGATTCTCGAAGCACAGGACAAGATGGTCGATATTGAATACGGATTGTTTGCTGAGCTGAGGGATCGGTTGAATCAGGAAATTGCAAGACTGCAAAAACTGGCTGAACAGGTTGCGGAGATCGATGTGTATCAATCCTTCGCAGTAATCAGTGCAGAGCGGAATTTTGTGAGACCAACACTGACAGATGGTTATGACTTTGTTGTGGAACAAGGACGTCATCCCGTGGTGGAGGCTGTTATGCGAGATGGTGCCTTTATCGCCAACCACACGGCAATGAAAAAGGAAGAAGCACGGATTCTTCTGATTACTGGTCCGAATATGGCCGGGAAAAGTACGTATATGCGACAAGTTGCCCTGATCTCAATCATGGCACAGATCGGTTGCTTTGTACCTGCAGGTCAGGCTGAGGTACCCATCATGGATCGCATCTTCACACGAATTGGGGCAGCAGACGATCTGATTGGCGGTCAAAGTACGTTTATGGTGGAAATGGCGGATATCCAGGTAATGACCGACAAAGCAACGCCGCGGAGCCTGATCATTATTGATGAATTGGGCCGGGGCACGTCAACAAGCGAGGGGATGGCCATTGCCCAATCCGTCATTGAGTATGTACACGACATTATAGGCTGTAAAGCACTCGTATCGACGCATTTTCATGAACTGGCTCACCTGGAAGAAAGTCTGGATAAGCTGGCGAACTACTCCATGGCCGTGCAGGAGAGCGGGGACAAAGTAAACTTCTTACGTAAATTGATTCCGGGTGCTGCCAGCAGCAGTTATGGTATATACTGCGCACGACTTGCCGGTCTGCCGGATAGTATCATTGAACGAGCGAATGGTTTACTGCACGGCTTCGAACATGCGGCCGCACAGGTGGCGGTCGGCAGTGAGTTTGCCGGGAAGGAAAGCCGCATTTCGGGATCGGACTACAATAATACACTTGGAACGGAAAATGCCAAAAGTGTCACAGTAGTACGCGAGGAAGCTGTAGTTTCGGTACCTAATACGGTGACATACATGGAGAGAGAGCCGTCCAAGGAGCAAGGCAATAAGAACAAGGCTGGTTCCAAACAACAGGACGTTGTCCAACTGTCGATATTCGGTGATGATGAGCCCAGCGTGGGAAGCATGCCCGATGCTGTGGTTGCAGTGGATAAACCAGCGCGAGATTTTATACGCAACATGAAAGACATTGATGTTATGAATATGACGCCTCTGCAGGCGATGCAAATATTGAACGAGCTTAAGTTAAAGGCACAGCAATTATCCTGATATGATGGGAGGGGAAACCTGTGGCGAAAATACATGTCCTTGACGAACATATTGCCAACCAGATTGCAGCAGGTGAAGTGGTTGAACGGCCTGCTTCGGTTGTAAAGGAATTACTGGAGAATTCTGTGGATGCTGGGGCTACCAAAATTGAAGTTTCCGTTGAAGAGGGCGGATTGCTCAGTATTCGTGTGAAAGACAACGGTTCAGGCATTGAGCCCGAGGATCTGGAAACAGCATTCTATCGTCATGCAACAAGCAAAATTACGCACGGCCGTGATCTCTTCCAGATCACAAGTCTTGGTTTTCGGGGAGAGGCTCTGCCGAGTATCGCGGCTGTCTCCAAGGTCGAAGTGCTAACGGCTAGCGGAGACGACGGCCGGGGACGCCGGATTGTGATTGAGGGTGGTAAACTGTGTACACATGAGGATGCTACTTCACCTCAAGGGACAGAGTTTGTTGTCAAAGAATTATTTTATAATACTCCTGCCCGCCTGAAATATATGAAAACCATCCAAACCGAGTTGGGACATATCTCGGATGTGCTGTACCGGATGGCCATGTCTCATCCGCATATTTCCTTTACGCTGCGGCATAATGCCAATGTGCTGCTGCAAACGCTCGGAAACGGCGACCTGCTTCAGGTGGTGGCAGCAATCTATGGTACGAGTGCAGCCAAAGCCATGCTGCCTATCCAGGGCGAGAATCTGGATTATCGGGTAAGTGGATTAGTCAGTCTTCCGGAATGGACTCGGGCCAATCGGGGCGGCATGTCAACGATTGTGAACGGTCGATTTATTCGCAATTATGGTCTTAATCAGGCCATTCTTAAAGCGTATCACACGCTACTGCCGATCAATCGATTCCCGCTTGTTGTGGTGCAGCTTGAGATGCATCCTTCACTCGTAGATGTAAACGTGCATCCGGCAAAACTGGAAGTTCGGTTCAGCAAGGAAGCCGAGTTGTACGAATTTATTGAAACGACAGTACGGGGAATACTGCGGCAGGAAGTGCTTATACCTCAAGTGACCAAACAGCAGATCAGACGTGGGAACGACAGTTCATTTATACAGGAACAGTTTCTGTTTCCGCGAGGACCATACAAGGATGAGCCAGCGATAGAAGATGATAGTGCACAGTCCAAAAAGAATAACACCGTTGTGCCAGGAAACACGGCCATGGAAGAGGACGATCTGGATGCCCCCGCTGATATTCAACCGGGACAGGCTGCGGAACTCTTTTCAGAGGTACCTCCCTTGCCGGACGCTCCACCGCCAGATCAGCTCAACCCGATAAATCCGTTTCAAGCACTTGTTGTTGATGAGCGGGTTCAGGCAGATGAACGCGAGGTGCCAACTCAGGACACAGCTCCGACATATCGACCAACCAACATGAATGCTCCAGTTAGAGAAAACCGGCCATCCTATCAAGCTTCTAATCGTTCCAATATGGAGCGCAGCTGGAAGGGTTCAGGTTTACCTGATACTGCGAAGCTGGCAGCAGCGGTGAAGTCGGATGCAACGATGCCGGCGTTTCCTGAGCTCAGCCTGATTGGTCAGCATCACGGTACGTATCTGATTGCCCAGAATGAAGACGGCCTCTATCTGATTGATCAGCATGCCGCTCATGAGCGGGTGAATTATGAATATTATTATGAAAAATTTGGAAATCCGGCTCAAGCTTCACAGGAGCTCTTACTGCCGATCACGCTGGAATTTACACCCTCAGAGACGGAAAAACTCAAGTCCAGGCTGGCCTGGTTTGAACAGGCTGGGGTCTATCTGGAGCATTTCGGTGGACAGACGTTTCGTGTACGCTCCCATCCGTTCTGGTTTCCCAAAGGGGATGAGAAGGATATTATTGAGGAAATGTCTGAATGGGTGCTCAGCGAGCGCAGCATTGATGTGGGGAAAATGCGGGAAGCTGCTTCCATCATGTGCTCCTGCAAAGCCTCGATTAAAGCCAATCAGAAGCTGACAGAACAGGAAGCAGAGACGCTAATTCAGCGACTCGGTTCCTGCAGGCAGCCTTACACTTGTCCACACGGGCGACCGATAGTGGTTTCATTTTCAACCTATGATCTGGAGAAGTTGTTCAAACGGGTCATGTAGCTGTTTAGGAGGAAGTTATGTATATTACAACCGGTGATACAGAGGCGCCTTCGCTTGTGGAACGCGCGCGCAAGCTCGCGGAAAAGACGGGGGGTACCTATGTGCCGCGCAATAAAAAGTCTTTGCCCAAGCTGATTGAACGTTATGGCGTTAACGAAATCCTGGTTGTGCTTCAAGGCAAGGCACGCTTGTATCGTAAGAATGCACCGCAGCTTGAATTTCATCCAAGCATGGGATTTGTACGCGCGAAGCGTGTATTGCGGGGAGAGCCCGATCCTATGCTGGAAGCGGGAGCTGTACTTGAAGGAGATACCATCATTGATTGTACAGCCGGATTAGGTACGGATGCACTGGTATTCTCCGTCGCAGCAGGTAAGCAGGGGCGGGTTATTGCTTGTGAGAGCTCTCCGCAGCTCTATACACTGTTGGTTGAGGGGATGTCCTATTACGAGAGTAATCAGCCCGAAATCGATGAAGCCTTTCGCAGAATTGAATTAAGACATGCTAATCATCTGGATCTTCTTCGTTCGATGCCGGATCGAAGCTGCGACACAGTCTACTTCGACCCCATGTTCCGCGAGCCGATGATGGATTCAAGTGCGATTCAGCCCTTGCGGGATTATGCAAACTCCCATGCACTGGATATTCAAAGTATCATGGAGGCCAAACGGGTAGCCCGCAAGCGGGTTGTGATGAAAGAAAAGCGCGGCAGCGCGGAGTTTATGAGGCTCGGATTCGAGGTGCTGGATCGCGCCAATGCAAAAACACTGTACGGAGTGATAAATGTTGAAAGCGGAAGTTAAACCTAAACTGCTTGTACTGGTTGGACCGACAGCAGTAGGCAAAACAAGGATGAGTATCGAGCTCGCACAAGCGTTTAATTGCGAAATTATTTCGGGAGATTCGATGCAGGTCTATCGTGAAATGGATATCGGGACGGCCAAGATTACCCGTGAAGAGATGAAGGGAGTGCCCCACCATCTCATTGATATCCATGAACCGGAATATCCATATTCGGTTGCGGAATTTCAGGAGAGCTGCACCCGGCTGATCAGTGAAATACAGGATCGCGGTAAGCTGCCCTTTATTGTTGGGGGAACCGGTCTGTATGTAGAGTCGGTCTGTTACGGATTTCAATTCTCGGAAAGCGGGTCGGATGACGCTTTTCGGGAGGAACAGTTCCGCTATGCAGAGTTACACGGTGCTCAGGCACTGCATGACAAGCTGAGGGAAATAGATCCAATTAGTGCGGATCGACTGCATGTGAACGACCAGCGGCGAATTGTTCGTGCTCTTGAGATTTACCACCTGACAGGGGAAAAGTTATCTGAACAACTGGCGTCGCAGAAGAAAGAATCCCCGTACGATCTGAGTATTATTGGTTTAACAATGGATCGTCAAAAGCTCTACGCAAGGGTTGAAGAACGTATTGACCTGATGATTGAGCAAGGTTTGGTAGAAGAAGTGAACTCACTGCTGGAACGCGGTGTGGCCAGAGGACATATCTCCATGCAGGGACTGGGTTACAAGGAAATTGCGGCCTATCTTCAAGGCGAAGTCAGCTGGGATGCTGCGGTCGAATGGCTGAAGAGGGATACCCGCCGATTTGCCAAACGCCAGCTTTCCTGGTTCCGGCATATGAAGGACATTGAATGGGTGGATATGACAGATACCGAAGATTTCGGAGGGAACTATGAGCGGGTATGTGCATTAATTCATCAAAAGTTTAAATGATTGCGAAACGTGTGAATAGGTCCCTTATGGGACGTTTGAACCTCTATCTCTTGATTTCAAAAAAGAGTAGAGGTTTTTTATTTTGAGTGCAAAACATAGAAAATAAATGAATCTAGTCAATAAAATGATTGTAAAAAAATAACAATATCATTAAGATGAAAACACATAACAACATGAGACATTGACGATGTGTTCAAATGCGAAAGGAGGAATCTGAATGGACTCAAGTGTGAGTGGAGGAACGAGCTTATATCTATTTTTTTCTGGATTATTCGGAATTGCCGTTACCATTCTGGGTCTTATTGCCCTAATTTGGGTCATTATCGTTCTGTACAATACCAATACATACCTGAAAATGCTGATTCATGATCGAAAAGAACGGCAGAAAATTCCGTTAACGAAAGCATTGGCGAACCCTTTGGTTGACCAGGAACGGCAGGAATAAAGCGCACTAAAACGATGGTTTTGTCCCTCTTTTGCATTTTAGACAAGCGGTGTATAATGGATAAGTCTTCTAACTGCACGTCAGATTGATTCCGAGATGCAAAATAGTAGACAAGGGGTTTTTGTGGATTATATGAAACTGTTCATGATATAATAGCACGAAAGCTACTCAGCGATATTGAATACTATCTTAAACACGAATTCAAATGAACCAATGGGGGTACGGCTAATGAACAAGTCCATCAACATCCAAGATACGTTCTTGAACCAACTGCGGAAAGAAAACATTCCTGCTACGGTCTATCTGACCAACGGCTTTCAAATCCGTGGAACGATCAAGGCATTTGACAATTTTACGATCGTCATTGACAGCGACGGACGCCAGCAAATGGTCTACAAGCACGCCATCTCCACGTTCACGCCGCAACGCAGCGTATCGCTGATGCAGCAGGATAACAGCGGCGAAGCTTAAAAAATTACGAAACCTTTTCTACAACCATTTCGTCTACAAGTATAGGAATTGAAGCAGAGCAACCTTAACAAGGGTTGTTCTTTTCATTCCGGGCAAAAAAGGGTTATGATAAGCATTAGCCTATACAGGCAAATAGAAATTGAGCAACCGAAAGGGAGTCAGGAGGTAACATGCCAAACGATCCGTTGTCGAGGTCTAACAATCGCAACAACAATAACAAGTCACCTAAGAAAGCGAAGCCTAAGACCTCTAAAAAGAAAAAAATTACGGGTAAACGCGTTGGGTGGACACTGTTTTTCACTATGGCAATCGCCATCTTTTGTGCACTAGGCGGGTATCTGTTCATCATGGTCAGTGGTGAGCGGCTGCTTACAGCCAATATGGACAAAACAACAATTAATGAGACATCGAAAGTATATGATCGCAATGGCCAATTAATGGGTGAGCTGTCGATTCAGAAGCTGGAACCAGTGGATGAAGATGAGATTCCCGAATTGGTAAAGGAAGCTTTTGTGGCAACAGAGGACAGACGATTCTATGAGCATCAGGGTGTGGATATCTGGTCCATCGGACGTGCAGCTGTAAAAGACATCATGGCCCGTTCCATGGTTGAGGGGGGAAGTACGCTAACCCAGCAGCTTGCGAAAAATATGTTCCTGTCCCGTGATAAAACATTCTTCCGGAAAGCGACGGAAGTATCCATTGCGATGGCTTTGGAGCGCAAGTACACAAAAGATGAGATTCTGACAATGTATCTGAACCGAATCTTTTTCGGTCATCAGCGTTATGGTATTAAGGCTGCATCCGAATTTTATTTTGGCAAGGATAAGCTTGAAGACCTTGATCTGTGGGAAATTGCTACGCTTGCAGCGATGCCTAAAGGGCCATCCGCCTATAACCCGCTGAGCAATCCGAACGATTCCAAAGCACGCCGCGGTGTGGTGCTGCAGCTGATGTACGAACAAGGCTACATTACGAAGGCAGAAATGGATGAAGCCAAAGCGGTGGATTATGATTATACACCACCGGAAAAAGAGCAAAAATATCAAGCCTTTATTGATTATGTTCTTCGTGAAGCAGAACGCGTAACAGGCAAAACAGAAGATGATCTGAACATCGGTGGATACAAGATTTATACAACCATGGATGCTCAGGCACAGACGGCCATGGAAAGTGCCTTCTCGGATGACAGTTTATTTGAAGAAAGCAAAGACGACCAGAAGGTTCAAGGATCCATGGTTATCATGAACCATGAAAATGGTAGTCTGGTTGCTCTCTTGGGTGGACGTGACTATCAAACGAAAGGGTACAGCCGGGTAACACAGAGCCGCAGACAACCGGGATCGGCATTCAAGCCCATCGTATCGTATGCCCCTGCACTGGAGTCTGGCGACTATAACGCCAATTCGCCGCTGAGCAATCAGAAGCAGTGCTTTGGCAATTATTGCCCGGGAAACTTGCATGGGTACTCTTCAACAATCAGTATGACAGAGGCCATCACGAAGTCGGAGAATATTCCTGCCGTGTGGCTGCTTGATAAAATAGGTGTAAATACTGGCGTGCAGTTTGCCAAGAGTGTAGGCATTCAGCTTACAGATGAGGATAAAAACCTCGCAATCGCTCTGGGTGGTCTGAGCAAAGGTACAAATACCCTTGAGATGGCACAAGCTTATAGTGCATTTGCCAACCTCGGTGAATATCAACAGGCTTACGCGATCAAGGAAATCAAAGACAGCTCGGATAAGTCCGTTTACAAACATGACAAGTCAGATACGACGCGTGTCATGAGTGAACAAAATGCATACGCATTGACACAGATGCTTCAAAACGTAGTTAATGATGGTACAGGACGTTCAGCAAGACTGGATCGTCCGGTAGCAGGTAAAACCGGTACGGTGCAGAGCGGCATCGCTGGCAACAGCGCAAACCGTGATGTATGGTTTGTTGGATATACACCTGAATGGACTGCTGCAGTCTGGATGGGATATGATAATCCGGACGCCACCCATATGCTCAAAAACAGCAGTAAGCTATCTGCTGCTTTCTTCGCCAAAGTCATGACCGATGCACTGAAGGGTGTACCTGTAAAGGACTTTGAAGCACCTAAAGGTGCACAGGCACCACCGCCGGAAGAAACACAACCGGAGCAGCCGCAATTATCGGTTAGTGGGTTAAGCGGGGCATATGACCCGAATTCTCAGACGGTTTCGCTTAACTGGACAGGAACAGGAGATGCGAATACTCAATATCGTATCTATCGGAAAGAGACGTCCGAAGCGCAATTCACCCATCTGATTGATTTGGTGGGATCGACTAGTGCACAGGATCTAAGTGCACTTCCAGGCCTGACATATGAGTATTATGTTACTGCCTTTGATTTGGCCTCTGGGCTTGAAACGGATCCGTCCAATACGATCTCACTTATGATTGAGGCGCAGGAGATCGAACCAGTGGAACCAGAACCGGGTACAGAGTCAGGAACGGATCCTGGAACGGAACAGCCTGGTACCGAGAATCCGGATAACGGTTCACCGGATAATGGGAACTCGGGTGAAAACAACGGTAACAATGGGAACAACGCTAATAACGGTAACAACGGAAATGGTAATGGAAACAATGGCAATAACGGTAATGGCAACGGTAATGGTAATAATGGAGGACCGGGACAAGGAAACGGCCAGTCTGGTGATGGAAATACATCCCCTGGAACGGGAACTACCGATCCTGGTGGGAACAATGATGGATCCGGCGATGGTTCGGTTACGACTCCTGGTGAAGTTGTTCCGCCGGATGCCGGAACAGAAAGCAACACAGGTGAAAATGATGGTTCGGTTGAAACACAGACCGGAAACGACGGTTAACTTTAACTAAATATCATTTAACGCAGCTCTTAACCTGCTTCCCGTATGATCGGTGAAGCAGGTTTTTTGTTTTAGACAGCGATATTTTAACTCATACATATCGATAAATTGGTGAGGCAAAGCTTAATTTTGAGTGTATAACTTAAATATGGTAAGCTGTAGCTATCGTAATACGTTGTGCAAAACTGATTCGTAAGTCATGGAATCGGTTGTGCGGACGTTATTCAGTGTTCACCAATATGAGAACAGGTCAAGGGCCTGTAGTCGGCAAAGAGGGGTTCGTATGAAACGGAAATTCGGGGACCGCGCGAACTGGCGCCGGATTACGAACCGACAATTTACATGCCGGTTCGTACAATCCAAAGTTTTTACAGGTTACATTACGTTGTATACCATACAGGATTTGAAAGAACCCTTGTGGAAAACCTACGGGGGGAGTACGTTTTGCATCGCAGATAAAGGGTATTCATGGCTGCAGTATTATCCGAAGGGAGAGCATTTCGTGGTGACAGCCATGTTTGACGATCAGGAACGGATCGTTGAATGGTACATTGATACCTGTCGAAGCCAGGGCATCACGGACCAGGGGGTTCCCTGGTTTGATGATCTCTATCTCGATGTAGTCGTCCTGAAAGATGGAGAGGTATTTTTACTGGATGAAGATGAGCTTGAGGACGCCCTCTCGCGTAAGCATATTACAACCGGCGATTATGATCTGGCTAACCGAACGGCCAAGGAATTGCTGCATGCTATTGACGCTCATGTGTTTCCTTATTTTCAACTATCATTGAAGCATCGGAAGACCTTGTTTGAGAACGGGGAGTTTCGCAAAAACGTTCAAATCTGAGTTTTGACAAGCAGAGAATTACTTCGCCATCCTTCTAATATTGGAGCATCTGATAGAATACATTAATAATCAGGAGAGATCAGCCCGATAAAATAGAGGTGATGGCGAATGAACGGACGGGTCATGGCTGCAGGAGGGCAACCGGGAGGCAGACCATCCAGACAAATTAATGTTGTATTGCGTAACCAAGAGCCTCAGATGTTGGCGAAGGAAGATGAGACACCACTTCAGGCAGTAAAGGGATTAGCTAAGCACAGCCATTTTCAAGAGATTCAAGGTGAGCTCGAGCAGTTGGTTGGGCTGGAAACTATCAAGGATCTCGTATTTGAAATCTATGCATTTTTGCAAATCGCCCAGATGCGTTCTGAGGCAGGTCTGCTCAGTGGAGCACATGTGTATCATATGATTTTCAAAGGAAACCCAGGGACCGGAAAAACAACGGTTGCGCGGATTGTGGCAAAGCTGTTCCAAAAGATGGGCGTGCTCAGCAAAGGGCACCTTATTGAGGTGGAGCGGGCCGATCTGGTCGGAGAGTACATTGGACATACGGCGCAGAAAACGCGTGATCTGGTGAAGAAGGCACTTGGAGGCATCTTGTTTATCGACGAGGCATACAGTTTGGCTCGCGGTGGTGAGAAGGATTTTGGCAAGGAAGCTATTGATACACTTGTAAAATCCATGGAAGATCACAAAAATCAATTCATTTTGATTCTGGCAGGGTATTCTGAAGAAATTGATTTCTTTCTGCAGACCAATCCGGGATTACCATCCCGATTTCCTATCCAGGTTGAATTTCCGGATTACAGCATAGATCAGTTGATACAGATTTCAGAGATTATGGCGAAAGAGCGAGATTATATTTTAATGCCACAGACCATCCTGAAGTTGAAGCAGCATTTACTGCAGGAAAAAAATGAGTCTCTGCATGCCTTCAGCAATGCTAGGTACGTTCGAAATGCAATTGAGCGGTCCATACGTCATCAGGCGGTTCGATTGCTGGAACAATATACCCAAGGCAGTCCGGGAAAATTGGAACTGATGACGATTCGAACAGAGGATTTGAAGTTTGAGCGAAAGTAAGCGATAATGGCTTTTTGGAGCAGCCGGCCGGGTTAACCGGTTCGGCTTAAAGTACGCTATGAGGGAACAATAACCGTAATAGATGAAGCTGAGTTTGATAAGGAGGACACATTGAATATGACAGTTACCCATGATACAGATCAGGTTAAGAAAGACCGCGCCGTTTTAGTTAGTTTGATTACAGATGAAGTAAAGCGATCAGGCATTAATCCGGAGTACTCTTTGGAGGAATTGGTGAAGCTTGCAGAGACTGCAGGTGTTGAGGTGCTGAGTGTATTGTCCCAGAACCGTGAGACCCGGGATACGAAGTGGTTTATCGGAAAAGGTAAGGTGGAGGAGCTTCGTGCGATCGCAGAGGAATTGGGCGCGACCACAGCGATATTTGATCAAGAGCTGTCTGGAGCTCAGGTTCGTAACCTGGAAGAGGCACTGGATCTCAAAATTATCGACCGTACCCAGTTGATTTTGGATATTTTCGCTCAACGTGCAAATACAAGAGAAGGTATCATTCAGGTCGAATTGGCCCAACTTAGCTATCTGCTTCCACGATTATCGGGGCATGGCAAAAACCTTTCACGGCTTGGAGGGGGAATCGGGACACGTGGACCGGGGGAAAGCAAGCTGGAGACGGATCGCCGTCATATCCGGGGTCGCATTGATGATCTGAAACGGCATCTGGAAGAGGTTACACGCCACCGTAAACTTCATCGCGAGCGTCGCAAAAAGACAGGCATTGTACAGGTTGCACTCGTAGGGTATACGAATGCAGGCAAATCCACATTGCTTAAACAATTAACTGCCGCTGATGTATATATTCAGGATCAGCTGTTTGCAACGTTGGATCCAACTTCACGTACGATGGAGCTTCCGAGCGGGAAAGAAATTGTACTTACGGATACAGTAGGATTTATCCAAAACCTCCCGCATGATCTGATTGCCGCTTTCCGTGCAACATTGGAGGAAGTGAACGAAGCCGATCTGATTTTGCATGTTGTGGATGCATCCTCTGCAATGAGGGAAGATCAGATGAGAACCGTGCATGAAATTCTCCAGCAGCTCGGATCTGGCGATAAGCCTCAATTGGTGCTCTATAACAAAAAAGATGCATGTACACCTGAGCAGCTGGAAATGCTTCCTTTGGACAAAGACCATATGAAGGTAAGTGCACTGGAAGAAGCTGACCTGCTGAAGATTCGGGAGCGAATTCAGGAAGAGCTGACGGGTGATACGAAGCGGTTCCGTATTCCTGCAGAGCGGGGAGATCTTACATCTGTTCTTTATAAGGTTGGAGATGTTGTTGAAACCACTTTTGAAGAAAACGATGTGATCTATCAAGTTGAGCTGCAAAAAGGGGAATATGAAAAATTCGGTTATTTACTTGAAGATTTCATTGAATTGTAATATACATGACATATTGGTATGGTAAGTTGACACGATAATCGATATTATGCGTTAGATTAGTGCAATGAAGGGGAATGAAGTAAGATGGCAAGCTTGGATACAAAGATTGTGGAGCTGCAACAACAAGTTGAGGCCCAGATTGAACAACAGATGAAAATGATTGACGGTATTACGGATTACAACCAATGGAAGGTCATTGATGCGTTTCAACGCAAACAAGTCAGTGATTATCATTTTGCCGGTTCAACGGGATATGCATACAACGATCGCGGCCGGGAAGTGCTGGATGAAGTATATGCGGACGTATTTGGCGCAGAGGCTGCGTTGGTTCGTCCCCATTTTGCCTCAGGTACACATACGATAGCTACCGCTCTCTTTGGCGTACTGCGCCCAGGTGACGAGTTGTTATACATCACAGGTAAACCCTATGATACATTGCACAAAGTCATTGGAAGTCCGGAAGATGGAACCGGATCGCTTCGGGACTTTGGTATTGGATACCGTGAAACCGCTTTGCTGGCAGATGGCAGTGTCGATTGGGACGCAGTTAAGGGGAATATTACTGCCTCAACCAAAGTCATTGGTATCCAACGTTCACGCGGCTATGACTGGCGTTCTTCCTTCTGTATTGATGAGATCGCAGATATGGTAAAACGGGTCAAGGCCATCAAAGAAGATGTGATCGTTTTCGTGGATAACTGTTATGGCGAATTTACGGAGAAACGCGAACCGACAGAGGTCGGGGTAGATCTGATGGCAGGTTCACTAATCAAAAACCCTGGCGGAGGCCTTGCTGAAACCGGGGGTTACATATGCGGGAAGGAAAAGTATGTTCAATTGGCAGCGTATCGTTTGACTGCACCTGGCATAGGTGGTGAGGTTGGTGCCATGTTGGGAACAACCCGGGGGATCTACCAGGGACTTTACATGGCGCCGACAATTGTGGGACAAGCCATCAAGGGCAGTACCTTTGCCGCTGCAATGTTTGCTGCTTCAGGATTTGTAACCAAACCTGCTTGGAATGAGACACGTACAGATTTGATCCAAGCTGTGCAGTTCTCCTCCGCGGAGCATCTGATCGCTTTTGTACAGGGAATTCAGCGGGCTGCTGCAGTGGATAGTCATGTCGTTCCAGAGCCATGGGACATGCCTGGTTATGAACATCCCGTCATTATGGCGGCAGGTACGTTTATACAGGGCGGAAGCCTGGAGTTGTCAGCGGATGCGCCTATTCGAGAGCCATATATCGGCTACATGCAGGGGGGGTTAACCTACTCTCATGTTAAATATGGCGTTTTGATGGCGCTCCAGACAATGAAAGATCGTAAATTATTGTGAGTTTATCTAACACATCATTGACACTTAGTAATAACTAAATGTACAATAGGGTGAAGAATAGATGACTGGAAGGTTGATGAACATGGGTGACGAAATTCGCAGAAATATGGCCTTATTCCCGATAGGTATTGTTATGAAACTTACGGATCTGTCCGCTCGTCAGATTCGATATTATGAGCAGCACAGCTTGATTGTACCGGCAAGAACGTCAGGTAACCAACGGTTGTTTTCCTTTAATGACGTAGAACGATTGCTGGAGATCAAGGCTTTGATCGAAAAAGGTGTTAATATTGCCGGCATCAAGCAGGTTATGAATCCGGTATCCAAGGAATCCGAAGAAGCGACAGTTATCACTGCTGATACAGAAGTGAAGCGCAGAGAGCTGTCGGATACACAGCTGCACCGTTTATTGAAGCAACAGCTGGTTTCGGGTAAGAGACCTGGACAAGTATCTCTCATTCAGGGAGAGCTTTCTCGATTTTTTAATAAAAAGTAAGTTCGCATAACTTGGCGAGTGAGGTGAAATCATGCAGTTGTGATGGCAGACTCCTTGACCCGTGGAACTTTCTAATGTACAAATATAACATGCAAGCCAAATAAGCAGAAAAGAAAGGGAGAGGTATCGTGAGTTATACAAAAGAAGACATTCTCCGCATCTCTAAAGAAGAAAACGTACGATTCGTTCGATTGCAATTTACCGACTTGCTTGGAGCTATCAAAAACGTTGAAATTCCTGTAAGCCAATTGACCAAGGCTTTGGATAACAAAATGATGTTTGATGGTTCTTCCATTGAAGGTTATGTGCGTATTGAAGAATCCGACATGTACCTCTATCCGGATCTCGATTCTTGGCTGATTTTCCCTTGGGTAGCTGAGAACCGTGTTGCTCGCCTAATCTGTGATGTTTATTTGCCGGATGGCAACCCATTCCCTGGAGATCCACGCGGCATCTTGAAACGTAACCTGAAGGAAGCCGAAGAAATGGGATTCACTTCCTTCAATGTCGGTCCTGAACCAGAGTTCTTCTTGTTCAAAACAGACGAAAAAGGAAACCCTACTAACGAACTGAATGACCAAGGTGGATATTTCGACCTTGCGCCTACGGATCTTGGTGAAAACTGTCGTCGTGACATCGTTATCACACTTGAAGAAATGGGCTTTGAGATTGAAGCTTCCCACCATGAGGTAGCTCCAGGTCAGCATGAGATCGACTTTAAATATGCTGATGCTCTAAAAGCAGCAGACCAGATCCAAACGTTCAAACTCGTTGTTAAAACGATTGCACGTCAGCATGGTCTACATGCTACCTTTATGCCGAAACCGCTGTTTGGTATGAACGGTTCCGGTATGCACTGTAACCAATCGTTGTTCCAAGGCAGTGCGAATGCATTCGTTGACGAGTCGGACGAGCTGGGTCTGAGCAAAACTGCACGTCACTTCATGGCTGGAACGCTGAAGCATGCCCGTGCGTTTGCAGCAATTACTAACCCAACTGTGAACTCATACAAACGTCTTGTACCAGGTTATGAAGCTCCTTGTTATGTAGCATGGTCCGCCAGTAACCGTAGCCCAATGATCCGTATTCCAGCTTCCCGTGGTCTGAGTACACGTGTTGAAGTTCGTAACCCGGATCCGGCTGCTAACCCTTACTTGGCTTTGGCTGTTTTATTGAAAGCAGGATTGGACGGAATCAAACGTGAGCTTTCCTTACCAGCTCCGATTGACCGTAACATCTACATTATGTCAGAAGAAGAGCGTGTGGAAGAAGGCATTCCAAGCTTGCCAGCTGACCTGAAAGAAGCTTTGAACGAATTGATCCGCAGTGAAGTCATCTGTGATGCACTTGGCGATCACGCCCTGGCTCACTTCTACGAGCTGAAAGAAATTGAGTGGGATATGTACCGTACACAAGTCCACCAATGGGAACGCGATCAATACATCACGCTGTACTAATATGGAAAGCCCTTGGCGCAATAGTGCCAAGGGTTTTTTTAATGAATTACATAATGGGACAGTGGTGATTAGGTTTCTAAGAAAATAGCAGTATTTAATAGTATACATATAATAGTAAGAGAGAAGATATATATTTTCCAGAGAACAGTCATTTTAATATGTTGATAATTTCATATAAACAAGATATAATTCAATTATATTTTTAGCAATTTAATTTTAAATCATTAATTGGAGATGTTAATATGGAACAAACGAAACAACTCGTTGCAAGTCAGCGGGCATTCTTTTATACAGGACAAACTAAAAATATTGAGTATCGGATTCATGCTCTTCAGCAATTAAGACAAGGAATAGAGAAATATCAGCAACGGATATTGGACGCACTGCATACAGATTTAAATAAATCAGAAACAGAGGCGTATAACTCTGAGATTCGCATCGTTTTGGGTGAGCTGGATTTTGCACTAGAACATCTTAAGGAATGGGCGGCTCCTCGAGCAGTGCCAACAAGTGCTGTTATACCTGATGGTACAAGCACGATCTATCCAGAACCTTACGGAGTTGCTCTCATTATTGCGCCATGGAACTATCCGTTCCAACTGGCATTTGGTCCTTTGATTGGTGCAATTGCAGCGGGTAACTCTGCTGTTATTAAGCCTTCTGAATTAACGCCGGCAGTGTCACGTCTGACGTATGACCTGATCACGGATATTTTCCCTGAGGAATATGTAGCTGTCATGGAAGGTGAAGTCGAAACGAGCACAGCCTTGTTGAAAGAGAAGTTTGATTATATTTTCTTCACAGGCAGCACGGGTGTTGGTCGCATCGTTATGAAAGCAGCAGCAGAGCATCTTACGCCGGTAACGCTTGAACTTGGTGGAAAAAGCCCTGTAATTGTTCATAAAGACGCAGATTTGAAGTTGGCAGCTCAGCGGATCGTTCGTGGTAAGTTCTTGAATGCGGGTCAGACCTGTGTTGCTCCGGATTACTTACTTGTACATCAGGACGTACACGATAAACTCCTTGAAGAGATTGGTGAGGAGATTCAAGATAAATTCGGTAAGGATGTCATGGGAAATCCTGATTTTCCGCATATCGTCAACACACGTAACTTTGATCGACTGTCTGTATTCTTAGAAGATGGTGATACTCTCATTGGTGGTCGCTCTGATCGGGATCAGCTGCTGATTGAACCTACCTTGGTAGGAAATGTGGACTGGGATTCACCTGTTATGCAAGAAGAGATATTCGGTCCCATTCTACCGGTAATGACTTACGATGATCTTAATCCTCTGCTCGCTGAGATTGTACGCCGTCCCAAACCGCTGGCGCTATACCTGTTCACGCAGCAAGAAGAGCTGCAGAATCAGGTCTTGGATCAAGTGTCTTTCGGTGGGGGATGCATTAATGATACGTTGTCTCATATGACTTCACATTATTTACCGTTTGGCGGTGTAGGAGAGAGTGGTATGGGGTCATATCATGGTCAGCAAAGTTTTGAAGTATTCTCTCATCACAAAAGCATTCTCAAAAGATAACAAATGGAATTAACGAAGTCGAAATTTAGCATATAAAAAGAGGTTGTCCTGTTAAACAGGGCAACCTCTTTTTGTCATTACAGTTCAGCTGACTTGCTGTTGGAAGAAAGACTAGTGAATATCACGGAAAAGGCCAATCACTTTACCCAAAATGCTAACATGTTTTAAACGAAGTGGTTCAAATGTTGCATTCTCAGGCTGAAGACGAATATGGTCTTTCTCTTTGTAGAATGTTTTAACTGTAGCTTCGTCATCTTCAGTCATCGCAACGACAATATCCCCGTTATCTGCTGTTTGCTGCTGGCGCACGATAACGTAGTCTCCATTGACGATCCCTGCTTCGATCATACTGTCACCAACAACAGAGAGCATAAATACTTTCTGTTCTCCAACATAATGTGTCGGTAGCGGGAAATAATCCTCAATGTTCTCTGTTGCGGTAATCGGAACCCCTGCAGTGACTTTACCTACGACAGGAATGCGAGCAACACTGTGTGCAAACTGATGGGAGTGTTCTGATTCCTCCTGGCTTAATAACTCAATGGCTCTCGGTTTAGTAGGGTCACGTCTAATGAGACCTTTCTTCTCCAAGCGGTCCAGATGTCCATGAACCGTAGAACTGGAAGCCAGTCCAACCGCTTCACCAATTTCACGTACGGAAGGAGGATATCCCTTCAACCGGACTTCATTGCGTATAAACTCCAGAATAGCTTGCTGCCTGCTGGATATCTTCGACATACCGTATCAACCCCATTTTAGTAACGTTTGGGAAAATTATAACATAGAACCTCCGTTCGTACAAACATAAGTTCTAAATAAAATCCGATAAAATCAATGTTTTTGAGTCTTTTATTCGTATAGTCCTTCAAATCTAACAATAGTAAATAAACGAGTTGGATTCATCTAGAGATTTACAGGAGATTTGGGGTTTGAAATAAAGCGAACAATTGTTCTAAAAATCTGTTGTACAAAACAAGTGTTCGTGTTATATTGATTTTAACAGATAGGAACAAACGTTTGGAGGACGATTAATATGAGATATTCCACTTATCAAAGTATTTATGAACCGATGAACTCGGAAGCGGTCAAGTCTAACATAGGTAACTTTAAACAATGGTTTGCAAAAGCCAAGATGCCAACATGGATGTTGAAATTGATTATGGCATCGTTAATCATATTCATTGGCTGCAGCACTGTATTGACTGTGTTTGCAGGAGACGAGAACAATGTTCTTCCTGGCAGCAAAATTGCGGTATCCCAGGGTGAAACATTGTGGAGCTTATCTTTGGAGCATAAACCGGAAAATATGGATACACGTGTATATATAGAAGCAATAAAGAAAGTAAATCAGCTTCAATCGACTTCAATTCAAGCTGGACAAGTCCTAATTTTGCCTCAGTTTACACCTTAAAATCATGATTCATTCGAGCGAGTAAGTAGCAGCCTTGACAAGCCGCCTCGATCATGTCAAAGTTAGTATGACTTTGTATTTTTGGAGGGGACAAGCTTGGATATAGATAGCCTGGTAGCACGCATCAATGAATTGGCTCGTAAACAAAAGTCCACTGGACTTTCAGAGGAAGAACTTGCCGAACGTGCTAAACTTAGAGAAATTTACTTAAACAACATCCGCAGCAACTTCAGACAGCAACTGGATTCTATTGAAATTGTTGATGATGAGAAGGATCAAGGCCACCAAGGCAAACTCAAACACTAAGGAAACCTAAAGATATCATTATGATATTTAGGTTTCTTCCTTTTATTTTGAGAATGCAAATTTATAGGGGGAATGTCGGTTTGCGAATTTTGTAAGCCGATACAAAGATGACATAAGGGGGATTCTCATGGCTCGTTCGTTCGAGAGAACGGTTCGGAAAAATTCAAAGCAGTTGAATCAGCAGCGCAAAAAAAATGGTCAACCGATTTCGGGTACGCCCGGTGAGGACATATTCAAAGGACGCAGTCTTCTGTTTCCTATTTTCCTCATTGGACTTGCGTTTTTGTATCTGTTTATGAGCACATTTCTTGTTAAAGCTCCGATGACAACATGGGACTGGGTTACGATGCTGTTGTATGTATTTTTGGCTGTGATTTTTATGCTTCGCCGTCCTTACATCAAAATCGGGAGCAACCGGATTATAACAACCAAAGGGAATCGGGAACGCTCCATTGGAGTAGATGACATCGTTAAGTTTAGATTCGAACAGGGAACGGTAGTTATCGAACATAACAGCCGTGGCAAAAGATGGGTGTTCACTAAACTGTTGAACCGCTATGACACAGATGCCATTTCTGAACGACTTCTGAAATTTGCCAAAGCACATCAGATTACTGTAGAAACAGACGAGAAAAAGTAATTATTCACAAAGGGGAAGATGATCGGAATGGCATTAAAAGCGATTTTGTTCGACCTGGATGATACTTTATTGTGGGATGAACGCAGTGTGCGGGAAGCATTCCACGAAACTTGCCTGCTTGCTTCACAAGAAACCGGCGTTGATGCTGGGGCATTGGAAGAAGCTGTTCGTAATGAAGCTCGTAGTCTATATGAATCCTATGAAACCTTTCCATTCACCAAAATGATTGGTATCAATCCGTTTGAAGGGCTATGGGCTAATTTTACAGGCGGTGACCAGCCGGAATTCCGTCAATTGGAGCAGCTTGCCCCTGTATATCGTAAGGAGTCCTGGCGTCGTGGCTTATTGAAGCTGGGAGTGGACCGTGAAGATTTGGCCGAACGTCTTGCCTCGCAATTTGGAGCAGAGCGAAGATCCAGACCTCATGTATATGAGGAAACAATGGACACATTGCGTCACTTGCAGGAAAAATTCAAACTGTTGCTTTTGACGAATGGTTGTCCTGCTCTGCAGCAAGAGAAGTTGGATGGTGTGCCTGAACTGGCTCCTTTCTTCGATGAGATCATCATCTCGGGTACTTTTGGAAAAGGAAAACCGGATCCGTCTATCTTTGAACATGCGCTTAGCAAACTTGGAGTAAAACCAGAAGAAGGCTTGATGGTTGGAGATAAACTCACGACGGATATCCGCGGAGCTTTGTCAGCAGGAATCCAGGCTGTCTGGATTAATCGGGAGAACAAAGTGAACTCGGAGTCGTATGTACCTGATCATGAGATTAAGCACTTATCAGAATTAGATCGTATTATTGCTAATTTCTGATTATTTCAGAATTGAACAATGGTGCATTTTAAAACATTGATAACCTCGGTGAATGATGCAAAATCATTCATGGGTTATCAATGTTTTTTGGTTTGGTTGAAACTTGTGTAGTGAAGAAATATCAAAAATAATAAAAAAAGGTATTGAAAAGTTGGGACTGCTGTTTTAGAATGTAACTAACATACTAGTATGACTAGTATGGGAATCATTTAAAAGCAGTACTCTTTTGGCATGTCCAGGTTATGGAATCAGAAGTTATTGCTTTATTATTTTTATGTATATTGTAAGCGCTTTACATAGTTTTGGGAAATATTAATTTCTGGAATACATCAGGTACTCATGAGATTGAGCAGTAAGATAACAATCAAAACCTAAGTATATCCATTAAACTACTTTAAATTGATATCGCTTACATTACCAAATATCTATTATGCAGTGGGGGTGAATTTCTGCAAGGTCTTCGATAGAAAGAAGTGAAGATGGGAGCTGTCATGAAGTACTTTTGATTTTATCAAGTTTATTTGATCGGAGTGAATCAGATATGAAGTCAGAAACTGCTAAAACCACGCTTACGATGACCTCATTACGCAAAGAAAGCAGGTTAAGAACGGCTGGAGCATTACTCCGCAAAGATTGGCAGCTGTATTCACTATTAATACTTCCAGTGATCTATTTGTTAATTTTTAAATACGGGCCCATGATTGGTAATGTAATTGCCTTTAGAAGATTTGTACCGGGAGGCAGCATTTTTGGTGAAACTTGGGTTGGATTAAGATATTTTCAGATGTTTGTTCAGGACCCCACGTTCTGGAAAGTATTTGGAAACACACTCATGCTGGGTGGGCTTGCATTACTCTTCACATTCCCGGTTCCCATTATCTTTGCTCTGCTTTTGAATGAAGTAAAAAGTAAACGCTTCAAGAAGTTCGTTCAGACTGCATCCTACCTGCCGCATTTCTTATCGATCGTTATCGTAGCCGGTATGATTTTGCAACTAACGGCAGTGAATGGATCCATTAATGGCTTGGTTGCATTCTTTACCGGAGACAACATTCCTTTTATGCAGCGCGCCGAATGGTTCAGAACGATCTATATCACCTCTGAAATTTGGCAAGGTATGGGCTGGGGAGCCATTTTGTATCTTGCCGCATTAACAACAATCGATGATTCTTTGTATGAAGCTGCACGGATTGATGGTGCGAATCGCTGGAAACAGACAATCCATGTAACCATACCAGGCATTTTGCCAACGATTGTTACATTGTTAATTCTGAATATGGGTAATTTTCTCGCTGTCGGATTTGAGAAAATTCTCCTCCTTTACAATCCGCTTATCTATGATACATCAGATGTGATTTCCACTTATCTGTATCGTGTAGGTTTGCAATCGAGCAACTTCAGTTACGCTACTGCGATTGGATTATTCGAATCACTCATCGGACTGATCTTGGTATTCTCGGTAAATGCAATCTCACGCAGACTAACACAACGAAGCTTGTGGTAAAGGAGGGGTAACATGCAGGAATCAAAATCATACAAAGTCTTCAAAGTATTTAACACCATCTTTTTGCTGCTGGTGGTATTCATCACTCTCTATCCGTTCCTGAATGTTGTAGCACAATCTTTCAGTAGCGAATCCTATATCAATTCAGGGAAAGTCAGCATCATCCCGCGCGGTTTTAATGTGGAAACCTACAAGACCATCTCGCGTGACAGCATGTTCTGGACGAATTATAAAAATACAGTGATCTACACTGTGGTAGGTACGTTGATATCCATGTTTATGACAACCATATTCGCGTATGCGATTTCTAAAAGGAGATTAATGGGGCGCAAGTTCTGGACAATGTTTGCCGTGTTCACCATGTTTTTCAGTGGCGGATTGATTCCAAACTATGTCCTGATTAATTCCCTTGGCATGAACAATACGATGTGGGCGTTAGTTGTACCTGGAGCCATCAGCATTTATAACATGTTAATTATGAAGTCATTTTTCGAAAACATGCCCGAGGAGCTTGAGGAAGCAGCAGCCATCGACGGTTTAAACACATATGGTATTTTACTTCGTATTATATTGCCGCTAAGTAAGGCAGTAATGGCTACTATGGTTCTGTTCTACGCTGTGGGACACTGGAACTCATGGTTCCCGGCATTCCTGTATCTTGACAAAAAGGAACTGTTCCCGGTGACCATTTATTTGCGCAATATGATTGCAGGTGCAACAGGAGGAGCTTCTGCTGGAGCGTCGGCTGATAATTTGACTCAAATCTCAGCCAATATCAAGTCGGTAACGATGGTACTTACGATTTTGCCTATTCTTACGATTTATCCGTTTGTGCAAAGATACTTTGTAACCGGTATCATGTTGGGATCTGTTAAGCAGTAATTCCAAGTGCATATAGCTAACATCTCTTAGACGCAAGGCCAATCTAAACCACATGCAGGGGGACAATGGAATGAAAAAGAGACCACGCAAGCTTGTAGGCAAGATGGTTTTGGCAACAATGATGAGTGTCGTTTTGGCAGCATGCAGCAGCGGAGCGGGAACCGAGAAGGCAGAACCTGAATCCAAAGGGGCTATGGAGTCCTACGGAGTGGGTGAAACGTTTAAAGCCTCAGAGCCATTCAACTTATCCATCCTTTATAGTGATCAGCCAGCATATCCATACAAAAAAGATTGGTTGCTTTTCCAAAAAATCACCGAGCTGACGGGTGTGACCTTGGATCCTACCATTGTACCGATGTCTGACTATCCGCAAAAAAGATCTCTTTTGATCAGTTCTGGAGATGCACCTCTCGTAATCCCTAAAACTTATCCGGGCGAAGAATCTGCCTTTGTATCATCTGGTGCCGTATTGCCCGTTAGTGACTATGTTGACTTGATGCCCAATTTCAAGGACAAAGTAGAGAAGTGGGGGCTTGAGGATGAACTGGAGGGTCTCCGTCAGGAAGACGGGAAGTATTATGTTCTCCCTGGTTTGCATGAAGAAGTGTGGCCAGACTATACACTGATTGTTAGAACGGATGTTTTCGAGGAAAACAATATTCCTATCCCAACGACATGGGATGAACTATATGATGCTGCCAAGAAGTTGAAAGAAATCTATCCGGATTCGATTCCGTTCTCGGACCGATTTGAATTTAACAGTACGTTAAATATTGCGGCTGCTGGTTTTGGAACCAAGGGCGGTTGGGGCTTCGGAAATGGTCTTACGTATAAGGAAGACAAGGATGAATTCGTATATACATCCACTACTCCTGAGTACAAAGAAATGCTGACCTACTTCAACAAAATGGTGTCAGAAGGATTGCTGGACAAGGAAAGTTTCACTCAAGATGATGATCAAGCGACACAAAAATTTGTCTCTGGCAAATCGTTTATCATTAATGGTAACTCTCAAACGTTAGTGCTGCATCGCAATGATATGAATAAAACGTTGGGTGCAGGAAAATTTTCCATTGCTAAAATTACGGTTCCAGGCGGTCCGAAAGGACAATTAATGTCTGGATCTAGACTTGAAAACGGTGTCATGATTTCCGGTAAAATTAAAGATAGTGAAAATTTCAAAGCAACAATGCAATTTATTGACTGGTTGTACTACAGTGATGAAGGCCAGGAATTCGCCAAATGGGGAGTTGAAGGAGAGACCTTCACGAAACAGGATGGGGTTCGCAAGCTTGCGGATGATGTGAACTATAATGGATTGAATCCTAAAGGCACAAAAGATCTGCGTATTGATTACGGTTTCTCTGGTGGTGTGTTTGCTTATGGTGGAACAACGGATCTGCTGCACTCCATGTTTAGTGAAGAAGAATTGAAATTCCAGCAGGACATGAAGGATACCAAGGAAGTTATTCCTGCTGAACCTCCAATCCCGTACTCAGATCTTGACCGTGAACAGGTGACATTGCTTAGTACTCCACTTAAGGACTATTCGGACCAAAATACCCTTAAATTTATTCTGGGTGAACGCAGTCTTGAGGAGTTCGATGCTTTCGTAAAAGAACTGGAAGGACAAGGGTTGTCTCAGTACTTGCAGATTTCCAACGATACGTACAAAAAGTATAAAGAGAACAAACAGTAGTAGCATGATAGACAACGTTTAAACGATTGCCGTTTCGCTGAGCTCATTTTAGTGAAACGGCAATTTATGCTAAGATGAATGAATACGGCTGAGAGGAAGAGGTTAAGGAATGTCACTTAATCAAAAGATTAGAGGTTCGACCCGCGCTTACTCATACGAGCTGATAAAGGAAAGAATTTTGCACCTTGAGCTTAAGCCTGGTACGAAGATTTCAGAGAAAGAAATAGCGGATGAACTTGAGGTTAGTAGAACGCCTGTTCGCGAAGCTTTCATGAAGCTTGCTGAAGAGGAACTTTTGGATATTATCCCGCAGAGTGGAACAATCGTTTCGCATATTAATCTGGAGCATGTGGAAGAAGGCAGATTTATGCGAGAAAAAATAGAAAAGGAAATTGTAGCGCTGGCATGTGCCTCATTTGCAGAAGAATTCAAATTCAGATTGGAAACCAATATCGCCATGCAGGAAGTGTGCATGGATAAGAATAACTTCTATCGACTGTTTGAACTGGATGAGGAGTTTCATCAGATCCTGTTTCAGGGAACTGGGAAAATGAGAACGTGGAAAATGCTTCAGCAGCTTAACATTCCGTTTAATCGTCTGCGTATCCTTCGCTTGTCAGAAGACATTAATTCCGAAATTATTATCTCCCAACACAAGGAAATCTACCAGCTCATCAAGGAGCGCCAAACAGAACAAGCGATGAAGGTGATGGAAGCTCACCTTAGACTTGTCGTCGTTGAACAGGAGACGGTTAAAGCAAAGTATCCACATTATTTTATATAATCCATCTAATGTTGTATAATGATCCAAACCGCAACAAACCCCTGTTCAAATGGACAGGGGTTTGTTGAATGAACGATATCCGTAATATGAGATTAGGCCTGTTTAATAAACGTAGGATCCGGGTACGGGTCAGCAACCCAGCCGTCTTTCTCAATAAAGAGACGAACAGCAATAATCTGTTTGTTCTCCATCAAAGTGAAGAAATGCGGCGTGTTTTCGGGTACGGAAATGACGTCTCCAGGAGACAATTCTACATTAAAGTAACCTACATCATCTGTGCCTTTGATAACAAAGATCCCTTTACCCGCGACAATGGCACGGATTTCATCTTCGGCATGTGTGTGGATTTCCTCGAACTTGGCCAATTTTTCTTCAATATCTGGCGTTTGTTCGGAGAGGGTGATGACATCCCAGATTTGATATCCGCGACGTGCAGCGAGGTCTTTGATTTCATAATCAAAGGTTTCTAAAACCTGGTTTTTCTGATCATCAGTCAATCCAAAGTTATTTTGCAATTCAGCACTTAATTTGGATGCGTCCCATTTTTCATAGAGTACTTCATATTTGTCCAAGAAATTTCGAACATTTTCGTCTCCAGTGATACGTTCGTTCGTATTTCTGATCACAATTTCAGCCATGTTCTTTCCCTCTTTTCCACTTGGTTTAATAGATATTATATCGGATGTCTACCTTTTTGTCGATTCGCAAATTCGACCTTGATCGCCTGAAACCCGCCATACAGCTGAATAAAACCGATCTTTCACAATAAGTAAGTTTCTGTTAAACTAAGATTTAACGTTTTGCGGGGGTGAAGTTATTGGATAAGCTTAGTCTACATGATGCATTAAAACAACGAATATTAATCCTCGACGGTGCGATGGGGACCATGATTCAACAAGTTGATCTTACTGGTGCGGATTTTGGCGGAGATGATCTGGATGGATGTAACGAAATGTTGGTACTTACACGTCCAGAACTCATCCAGCGCATTCATGAAGAATATCTGGAAGCTGGTGCAGATTTAATCGAAACCAATACATTTGGAGCTACTTCAGTAGTATTGGCCGAATATGATATCCAGGATCGTGCTCGCGAGATTAACCTCGAAGCTGCTCGAATTGCGAGAGCTGCGGTAGATCGCTTTTCGACTCCAGATTCTCCACGGTATGTGGTAGGTGCGATGGGACCAACAACGAAGACGCTCTCGGTTACGGGCGGCGTAACGTTCCAGGAGCTCATCGACAGTTATTCCGAGCAAGCGCTTGCTTTAATTGAGGGAGGCGTTGACGCGCTACTGCTTGAAACTTCGCAGGATACCCTTAATGTCAAAGCAGGCAGCATTGGTATCCAGCAAGCATTCGAGCAGAGTGGAATTAAGCTCCCTTTGATGATTTCAGGGACAATAGAACCGATGGGCACAACCCTTGCGGGTCAGAACATCGAATCCTTTTATATATCCTTAGAACACCTTAACCCAATTTCAGTGGGACTAAACTGTGCTACAGGCCCGGAGTTTATGCGTGACCACATTCGTTCTCTTTCTGGCATGGCGTCAGTAGCAGTCAGCTGTTATCCGAATGCGGGTCTACCCGATGAAAATGGTAATTATCATGAGTCACCTGATTCACTAGCTCAGAAAATTGGGGCATTTGCCGAACAGGGATGGTTAAACATCGCCGGAGGTTGCTGCGGTACAACTCCAGCACATATTCGGGCGATGCGTGATACGCTTGCCAAGTACCCCCCAAGAGAAATGAACGGAACACATCCGCCTGCATTATCGGGTATTGATCCGGTATATATAGAGCAGGACAATCGTCCATATATGGTTGGTGAACGGACCAACGTGCTTGGATCTCGGAAATTCAAGCGCCTGATCGTTGAAGGGAAATATGAGGAAGCTTCGGAAATTGCACGCGCTCAGGTGAAAAATGGTGCACATGTTGTCGACGTTTGTGTGCAGGATCCGGACCGCGAAGAAGCTGAGGATATGGAAAAATTCCTCGAACTGGTCGTCAAAAAAGTAAAAGTTCCGCTGATGATTGATACAACTGACGCAAAGGTTATCGATCTTGCTCTCCAGTACTCTCAAGGTAAAGCGATAATTAACTCCATTAACCTTGAGGATGGTGAAGAGAAATTCGAGCTTGTGACTCCTCTTATCCACAAATATGGCGGAGCCGTTGTAGTTGGTACCATCGATGAACGTGGACAGGCCATTAGTCGTGAAGATAAATTGGAGGTTGCCAAGCGTTCATACGATCTGCTGGTGAACAAGTATGGATTAAAGGCTGAAGACCTGATTTTTGATACGTTGGTATTCCCTGTTGGTACCGGAGATGAGCAGTATATTGGTTCTGCCAAGGAAACCATCGAGGGGATTCGTGTTATCAAGGAAGCTATGCCTGAGTGTCATACGATTCTTGGTATCAGTAACATCTCATTTGGATTGCCTGAGGCCGGTCGGGAAGTCCTGAACTCTGTGTTTTTGTATGAATGTACGAAGGCTGGACTTGATTACGCCATTGTAAACACGGAGAAGCTGGAACGTTATGCTTCCATCCCGGAGGAAGAACGCAGATTGTCGGAAGAGCTGCTCTATAATACGAATGACGAAACACTTGCTGCATTCGTAGCGGCATTCCGGAACAAAAAGGTTGAGAAGAAAGAAAAGATTTCGAATCTTTCATTAGAGGAGCGTCTGGCCTCTTATGTTGTCGAAGGCAGCAAAGAGGGATTGTTGCCAGATCTGGAACAGGCTCTTGCCAAATACTCAGCGCTTGAAGTCATCAATGGGCCTCTTATGCGGGGGATGGAAGAAGTAGGACGCCTGTTTAACAACAACGAGCTGATCGTTGCTGAGGTTTTACAAAGCGCAGAAGTAATGAAGGCTTCAGTTGCTTATCTGGAACAATTCATGGAGAAAAATGAAACATCTGTGAAAGGCAAAATCATTCTGGCAACGGTTAAGGGTGATGTGCACGACATCGGGAAGAACCTGGTGGAGATCATCCTGTCCAATAACGGTTACCGAATCATTAATTTGGGTATAAAAGTACCACCAGAACGAATCATAGAAGCATATAGAGAAGAAAAAGTGGATGCGATTGGTCTGTCCGGTTTGCTCGTCAAATCGGCTCAGCAGATGATCGTCACCGCGCAAGACTTGCGTACAGCGGGTATCGATGTACCTATCATGGTGGGCGGAGCAGCACTTACGCGCAAATTCACCAAAAACCGTATTCGCCCTGAATATGACGGGATGGTTGTATATGCAAAAGACGCCATGGATGGTCTGGATCTGGCAAACAAGCTGATGAACCCGGTTTCCCGTGAAGTCATGCAGCTGGAGATGGAGGCTGAAAAAGAAGCGGATGCGTCCAGTGCAGAAACAGTTAAACCGCTGCCGGAGCTTACGCGAGTTGAACGGTCGGATATCGCAATCGACAATCCTGTTCTAGTTCCTCCGGATCTTGAGCGGCACACGCTGCGTAATTATCCATTGTCGCACATTTTGCCGTATGTAAACATGCAAATGCTGCTTGGTCATCATCTTGGCCTTCGTGGTTCTGTGGAGCAGCTGCTCGCTTCGGGTGATCCCAAAGCAACTGATCTCAAAGCGGTTGTAGACGGGATTATGCAAGAAGCAGTCCGGGATGGAATTATCCAGGCACATGCGATGTATCGCTTCTTCCCGGCACAATCCAGCGGCAATAGCATCATCATTTACGATCCCGAGAATACAAGCAATATTCTGCATACCTTCACATTCCCGCGGCAAAAGGTTGAACCGTTCCTGTGCCTGTCTGACTTCCTGAAGCCAGTTGAATCTGGAGAAATGGATTACGTTGGATTCATGGTTGTAACAGCCGGTCACGGTGTTCGTGAACTATCTACGGCATGGAAGGAGCAAGGGGATTACCTTCGATCACATGCTCTGCAATCTGTAGCGCTTGAAGTGGCTGAGGGATTAGCTGAACGAGTGCATCATATGATGAGAGATATATGGGGCTTCCCGGATCCGGCGAACATGACCATGAAACAGCGTCATGGCGCACGTTACCAAGGGATACGGGTGTCATTTGGATATCCGGCTTGTCCGGATTTGGAAGATCAGGGGCCACTCTTCAAGCTGATGCAGCCTGAGGACATTGGGGTGGAACTGACGGAAGGCTTCATGATGGAGCCGGAAGCTTCCGTATCCGCGATGGTGTTCAGTCATCCGCAAGCCAAATATTTTAATGTTGAAAAAGCATAGTCAATAAGAGGTCAGGCAGAGCCCTCCGCATCGTCGGAGGCTTTTTGCTGGCAACAGAAAGAGGTGCAATCCGGATGGAACTATATTTCCTGGGAACTAACGCTGGTGTACCTACACTGCAGCGGAATGTAACTTCCATTGGGCTCCGCATGTTGGATGAGCGAAGAGCTTTGTGGTTGTTTGACTGCGGGGAAGGAACCCAGCACCAAATTTTAAGTTCACCGCTAAAACTGAGTAAATTGGAGAAGATTTTCATTACCCATCTTCATGGGGACCATGTATTCGGGCTTCCCGGCCTGCTATCAAGCAGAGCTTACCAGGGAGGTACGACACCCCTTACGGTTTATGGACCGCCTGGGACAGAACGTATGGTTACAACCGTAATGGAGTTAAGTCAGTCTCGGATTAACTATGAGTTGAAGATTGTTGAGCATACGGGTGGTTTGCTGTTTGAAGACGAGAGCTTCATTGTAGAGTCTGCATTGCTGGAGCACCGGATCGACAGCTACGGCTACCGAATTACGGAGAAGGATCGTCCAGGCAGTCTCGATCAAGTAAAGCTGGCAGAGTATGGTTTGAAGCCGGGTCCTCTTTTTGGTCGTCTTAAACGTGGAGAGACGATTACCCTGGATGACGGCAGAGCTGTTCGTCCGGAGGATGTATTAGGAGCTCCCAAACGCGGCAAAGTGATAACCATTTTGGGAGATACACGACCGTGTGCAAATGTATTGCCCCTCGCTAAGCACGCAGATGTCCTTGTACATGAAGCAACATTTATGGACGATTTGGCAGATACCGCTCATGAGTACTATCATAGCACTGCTAAGCAAGCGGCAGAGGCGGCTAGAGCAGCAGATGTTGGAGAATTGATTATGACTCATTTTAGCTCTCGCTATAAGGATGAAGAACAACTGCAGCCCCTTTTGGACGAAGCAAAGGCCGTTTTTCCTAACTCCAGGTTGGCGAATGAGCATCAGTTAATTCCTGTCATTCATCATCAGAATGGATCACAGTTATAGTTAAGCCAGTTGGGCTTCAAATAAGTTTGGTTTTAAAGGTGGCAATTCAAACGGGACTGAGGGGGATAGGCCCTGAGGTCCCTTTTGCAATCTGATCGGAAAGCGTGTAGGATGGGCAATATGAGCAGGGAAATGAATTGAATTATTTTCCGGGAAAGCGCAGGAAATGACAAGCTTGTACAGAAGGCGCGCGAGTCAAAACGTCTGGGTTCGATTCGGTTCGACGTGTTGCGTGCTTATACGAGCAAGCCCACATTATTTTTTTGATATACATAGCTATGGATCAAAAATCATTAAAATGTAATTAAGGACATGAATTATTAATGGTCTAAAAGAAAGGAAGTGCTCTGTATGATTAAGGCCTATCTGATCGATCTGGATGGAACACTCTATCATGGCAGACATCGGATTGAAGGGGCAGACAAGCTTATTCAGACGCTGAATGAACAAGCTGTACCTTATTTATTTGTAACAAATAATTCTTCACGTACTCCGCAAGGTGTAGCAGATCACTTGAACGAAATGGGAATTCCAGCGGAAGCTTCTCAAGTTTGCACATCTGCAGTTTCTGCTGCTGAATATGTAGCTGAAGAATCTCCTGGCGCAAAGGTTGCCTGCATTGGAGAAGCTGGTTTACTTCAGGCTATCGATGAAGCAGGATTGCAAAGGACGGAAGAAAAGCCGGAATACGTCATTCAAGGGATTGACCGAGAATTTTCCTACCAAAAACTAACCAAGGCACTTCGCTGGATTAATGATGGAGCAAAATCAATCCTGACCAATCCAGATCTGCAGCTCCCCTCTGATGATGGCTTGACTCCAGGAGCAGGTACCATTGGTGCTGCGATCGAAGCGGCTACAGGTGTTTCACCAACTGTAATCGGCAAGCCTTCCAGCATTATTATGAAGTCAGCGATTGATCGTTTAAATCTAAGGGCTGATGAAGTGGCTGTGATCGGGGACAATATGCGTACAGATATTGCAGCAGGAGCAGCAGCAGGATGCGAGACATTGCTCGTATTGACCGGCGTCACAACGAAAGAAAATATGGACACTCATATCAGCGCGACCAAGATACGTCCTGATCATGTGTTTGATGATTTGCATAAACTGATTGAGTGGCTGTCGCAACAAGCGAGCCAAGCATCCAAGAAGGGATAGATACAGATGCCGGAACTGCCGGAAATGGAAAACTACCGGACATTATTGTCCGCAGAAATACTTGATTTACTTATTACTGGTGTTGTCGTTAATCGGGAAAAATCCATCAATAAAGAGCCAGAGGAATTTACGCGCAAACTTACAGGCAATCGTATTATTTTTGTCGAGCGCCGGGCTAAGCATCTTATTTTTCATTTGGCAAACGGTAAACGACTGGTGCTCCATCTCATGCTGGGAGGCATGATTTACTGGGGGACTGAGGCAGATCGTCCCGATCGGTCGACACAAGTTGAGATTCAATTTGGTGATCGTATCTTGTTCTTTATTGGACTTCGATTGGGTTATTTACACCTGCTAACATCAAAGGAAACAGAAGAAGCCTTGTCCGATCTTGGACCGGAGCCACTGGATCGACGCATGAATCCTGAGCGTTTTGCTTCATTGCTGAGAGGACGCCGCGGAACGCTCAAAACGACCCTGGTTAATCAGCACATTATTGCTGGTATCGGCAATTGTTACTCGGATGAAATTGCTTTTGCTGCAGGTTTGAGACCTAGTTCCAAAACACAGAACATCGCCAGTTCTTCAGAACTCACAGAGCGTTTGTTCCGTTCTATGCAGTCGGTGCTCCGTGAAGCAGCATCGGAGGGTGGTTATATGGAAATGCCGCTGATGCAAGGGGAC
Source organism: Paenibacillus sp. FSL K6-2862 (assembly GCF_038005125.1). Lineage (NCBI taxonomy): Bacteria > Bacillati > Bacillota > Bacilli > Caryophanales > Paenibacillaceae > Paenibacillus > Paenibacillus sp. FSL K6-2862. Next base: position 4,160,511 of record NZ_JBBOSN010000001.1, on the reverse strand, counting down.
ACGAAAACAGGAAGTTTTGATGAGCAATGCAGGGTATATGATCGCGAAGGGGAAAGCTGTCCACGTTGTGGAGGCACGATTGAACGAGTGGAAATTACGGGGAAGAAGGCTTTCTTCTGTCCGAATTGTCAGCATGAGGCCTAATTACGGAATCGGCGCACACGTCAGCACGAGAGGTGGATTTTTACAAGCAGCCAAGAGGGCATATGAGATGGGGGCAACGGCATTTCAATATTTTCCGAAGAACCCCCGCAGCCTTGGTTTGAAAGATCCTGACCTTAAAAATGCTGAATTGTGCCGGGAGTGGTGTGAGGAGAATGGCATTGCGTCCATTGCACACTCACCCTATCCAACGAATCCGGCTTTGGGCATGACCCGTGGAGAGGCGGGGTTTCATGCTACCGTAGCTTCCATTAGAAATGATCTGCATATTGCAGATGCATGCGGTTCAGTAGGAACGGTAGTTCATTTTGGTCATCTTAAGAGCGATCAGCCGCTTGAAGGGTATCAGAATCTTATCCATTGTCTGGATACGGTTTTGGAAGACTGGAATGGACAGGCAAAGATTTTGCTCGAAAATCAGGCAGGTGACCACGGTCCAATGGGAACGACCATGGAAGAAATGATTCAGATTCGCAAGCTGAGCCAATATCCGGAGCATATTGCTTTTTGTTTTGACACATGTCATGCTTTTGCTTCAGGGATGTGGCACAGTAATAGTGAACAGGATATGCTTCAAAAAGGCAGACAGCTTGGGTACTGGGATACTCTTGCTGCTGTGCATTTTAATGACTCCAAATATGCTTCCGGCTCGTGCAAGGATCGACATGCGCGAATCGGTCAGGGATTTATAGGAAGCAAAGCGATGCAAGAAATGTTGAGTTCACCTGAGTTCCAACGGGCAGTCGTTGTGTTGGAAACCGAGACAGGTGAGGATGGGACGCACAAAGATGATATTGAGGTCATGCGTTCCTGGTTGTAAACGGGGAGAGGAGTGGTTGTATGCATGTTTTCTTGGATGATTACCGGGCATGTCCTAAGGGATTTGTCTTGGCTACCAATGCTGAAGAATGTCTCATGCTGCTCAGGGAAGGTGATGTGGATATCCTGTCCCTGGATTATGAATTGGGTCCGGATTCGCCAAATGGTGGAGAAGTTGCAGCTGCCATTGTACGGGAAGGGCTGTTTCCGCGCGAAATTTATTTACACACCTCCAGCATGTACGGCAAACGTCAGATGTACGAATTGTTATATACCAATAAACCTGACACTGTAAAGGTACACAATGGTCCGATGACAGGTGAGGTTATGCTTCGGGTTGCTGCGGGAGAGCTCAGCTGATGAAGCCCATTCATTCGAAGCTTTTGATGCGCGGTGTGTGGGAAGGTATTCCTCAAGCTGTATTTATCTACACCCCTTTATGCGGTACTTGTGCTGCAGCGAGAAGAATGCTGGAAATCGCGGAGCATTTGCTGCCGGAGAACACATTATTTGAAATGAACATTCATGATATTCCGGAACTTGTGCAGCAGTTTAAAATTTCAAGCGTACCTGCAGTGATGCTGTTTGATGGTGAGCAGGATGTACCTAAAATGATTTATCGAATGTCCTCGGTGGAGCACCTGCTAAATGAAATTCGAAAGGCGGTCCTAAAATGAGGATTATTTCGATGGAGCATATTTCTCTTCGCCGGGAGGATAATCAGATCCTGGATGACGTTCATCTGCATATTGAGCAGGGCGAGAATTGGGTCATTCTGGGACGTAATGGTTCAGGCAAAACAACGCTGCTGGAAATGATGAATGGATATATGTTCCCTAGTCAAGGGCGTATCGAGGTGCTGGGGAACTTATATGGGCAATGTGACGTTCGTGAAGTCAGAAAAGAGATTGGTTATATCAGTCAAACGCTGATTGAAAAACTGACATTGCGAGACCCGGTCTGGGAGGTCGTTGCGACAGGTGCATTTGCCTTTTTGCGTTTTTATCAGACCATTCCCGATGAAGTGAAGACCAGAGCCTTGAATCTTCTGGATGACATGGGCTTCGCTAAATTGGCTAACCACCCGCTGGGTACACTATCCCAGGGCGAGCGAAAAAAAGTCATGCTGGCACGTTCATTGATGGCGGATCCTAAGTTATTAATTATGGACGAGCCGTGCGCTGGGCTCGATCTGTATGAACGTGAAAAAATGTTGGCTGAAATCGACCGACTTCGTCAGCGCAATATAACAGTAGTATATGTAACGCATCATGTAGAAGAGATCATGCCCTTATTCACACATGTAGCATTGATTCGCGAAGGTCGTATTGCTGCGGCTGGAAACAAACATGATGTTTTGACACAGGATACAATTAAGCATACGTACGACATTCCGGTCGACATCCAGTGGGATCACGATCGACCATGGATTCGCGTACGTTCTGGAGGGTAACACAAGTTGAGTACACAGTCATCTAGCGGAGAAGGGAACTTCTCCCGTTTTATCTGCACAGCCAATCATGGCTTTGCACCTTATGCTCAGGAAGAACTGCGCCGTACATTCGGTGCTGTTAAGAGCACGGTAATTGTACCGGGTGAAGTGCTTCTTGCCGGCTTACCGGTAACAGAAGAAGAGGTATCGATCAAACTCCTTGAGGAAAATCCAACGTTTTTACGTCACATTCAGCCTGTTCAGTTTCAGGAGAATACGGAAGATTCTGATCAGGCGATGGAGAAACTGATTGCCTTTATTACAAACCATACGGAGTTGACCGGAACCAAAGTGGCACTACAAGTCCGTAAAACGGAAGGTTCATTTTGGCTGGAGAACGCCGCATCATTGAAGCAATGGTTGACCGAAAAGCTGGATACACTAGGCTGTGAGTGGGTTGTTCGCGCTGCGGACTCTGTTATTTCTGTGTTTGCGGCAGATGATGCATTGTATGCTGGGATATCACGACCTGAACAGAACCTTTCCGACTGGAGCGGGGGAGCTGTACGCTTTCAAAAAGAGGAAGGCCAGATCTCGCGAGCCAAATTCAAGCTGCTTGAGGCAGAGCAAACATTTGGCATCGATTTTGCATCGTTTCACAAAGCGCTTGATATTGGTGCTGCCCCTGGTGGTTGGACTTCCTTTTTGCTAGAACGAGGACTAGAAGTCACAGCAGTGGACCCAGCCAAAATGGATGCCACACTTCTGGAATCGCCCAAACTTACGTTTTTGAAAAAGAATGCAGGTGATGTCCGGTTTCGTGAAGGTGAATTTGACCTGCTTGTTTGTGACATGAGCTGGAGTCCTAAACTGATGAGCCGACTCGTTTCGGACTTGTTATACAGTCTTCAATCCGGTGGAACAGCGGTTGTTACGGTAAAATTGCTTCATAAGAAACCACTCGCGCTGATCAAGGAAGTCATTGATACGTTTGAGCGTTCACGGATGCAGATTCAACGATCCAAACAATTGTTTCACAATCGCGAGGAAATAACACTTTATATGATTAAATATTAAGCACGTAAAGATTTTAAATTTACTACTTTACAATATCTTGTGGCGTATACTATAATGATACCAATATTAACCATAATAAATCCAAGGGAAAGCATCCCGAGGTGGACAAGTCCGGATAACCGGACTGTTGCACTTTGGTAAGCTTTCCCTTTTTTGTTATGCAGAAAGGAGGATTATACATGAGACATCCGGCGAGGCTGGAACATGGGAGCCTGCTGGGAGAACGATATCGAATCGAGTCCGTACTGGGTACAGGTGGGATGAGTCACGTATATAAGGCAGAAGATATGAAGTTGCCAGGTAAGACCTGGGCGATAAAAGAAAGTGTTGCTACGTTACCTTACGAATCGAGTATGGAGACGGAGGCTGCTCTTTTGACTTCACTCAGGCACCCCAGATTACCGTTGATTGTTGATTTTTTTGTGCCGGATGAAGAGGGCTATACTTACCTGGTAATGGAATACATTGAAGGTCAGACACTGAGTGATTATAACAAGCAATGTCGCGGTAAGATCCCCCTCGAACATATGACAGATTTTGTGCTCCAATTACTTGACGTGCTCAGTTATTTGCATGGTCTGAATCCAGCAGTGATCTATCGCGATCTGAAGCCATCCAACATCATGATAACCCCAGACCATGAAGTCAGGTTGATTGATTTTGGCATTGCTCGCAGCTTCAAAGCTCAGCATACAGAGGATACGGTGAAACTGGGAACAGCAGGGTTTGCTGCTCCTGAACAATACGGTACTGGACAGACGGATGCAAGGTCGGATTTGTATGGGCTCGGTGCATTGCTGCTTTACCTTATGACGGGTGGTACGTATACAGAATGGATACAAGGCGTTGAAAGTTCCATACGCAGTGATGTACCTCGCACTTACATTCCGGTTGTACGGCGATTGTTGAGACAGAACCCTGAGGAACGTTTCCAATCTGCCGATGAAGTCCGCAAAGAACTGCTTCGAAGACCTGGAATAACGGAGAGTAATGAATCGACAATATTGACAATTAGCGGTGGAACTAGAGTTATTGCTCTGACAGGTGCATCTTCCGGTGTAGGGGTTACGCATACCGCCATAGCCATTAGCCATTACTTGGAGAGACAACAGTTTAAGGTGGCGGTCATCGAGATGTCGCCGCGCTCCCAATCGTTTGCAAGGATTCAGCAAGTTGCCCAAGCCGGGAAGCCATTATCGGCAGGCAGACAGTTTGCAGTAGACGGAGTGCACTATTGGAAACAGTCCGGACGAGCAGATATTTTGTCTCTGCTGGGTGGCAGCTACCAATTTATCGTAATGGATCTGGGTAGTGGTCAGGATCAGAATCGACTGGAGGAGTTTCTGCGAGCAGACCTGCCTATTGTTGTAGGCTCAGGTGCTGAGTGGAAACAGGAAGAGATTAATGCATTTGTTCGTTCGCATCATCGTTATCCGAAAGACAAATGGATTTATTGTCTGCCGCTTGCAGCGACAGATGCTGTTCAGCGTGTACGTAGAACACTGAATACATCAAGTGTGTACGGACTTCCATTGCACATTGATCCTTTTGATAGGGATCCTCAGACAGACAAGGTATTAGCCCATATATTGAATCATTTGATCGGGCAGCAGCCCAAGAAGCGTTCGTTTTTTGCAAGAAGAATAAAATCATGATTAGAGGAGCTTGTGAGAGGAGAGCATTTTTTGTCCAAATTAAGAAAACAAAGCCGACAAATGATATATGCCGGACTAACTGGTGCGGGAGCAGTAGGATTGTTATTCGGGGGATATGTCATCTACAACGTGATTACAATGAATGATACCAAATCTGAAATGGAGTCCCAGTATGCTTCAGCTTACGAACAAAAAGAGGCTGAGCTGCTGCAGCAATGGAACACAGGAGCACAAGGCTGGGTAACGGTACGCGACGTTGAAGCAGGAGAACCGATCTTACCCGAGGATATTAAGCTTATCGCAGTACCTGATGCTCAAGCACCACGTAATTTATGGTCCAGCACCAAACAGATGGATGGGCAAGTAGCCAAAATAGAACTGAAAAAAGGAACAGCCATAACAACCGAAATGGTTTATGAAGACACGCCAGCACCGCCAGATCTAAGAAATCGTGAACTGCAGGTCGTTTTATTACCCACTTCACTTGCACAAGGCGATAATATAGACGTTCGCATCCAATTTCCAACAGGTCAGGACTATATCCTTCTGTCCAAGAAGAAAGTAGAGCGCCTAAATGAAGCGACGTTGTGGATTACCATGACCGAGGAAGAGATTCTGTCGCTGTCCAGCGCAATTGTAGATGCCTATTTACATAAAGCTTCAATCTATGCACTAACGTATGTTGAGCCTCAGTTCCAGACAGCTGCAATTCCAACGTACCCTGCCAATAGTGAAGTGCTGAAACTGCTTGAAAGTGACCCGAACATTGTTCGAAGGGCAGAACAGGAGTTGTCGAGACAGGTACGGAGTTCCCTTGAGAGTTCTCTGGCTGCTTCCATGACAGCGCCCTCCCAAAGTGTTGAGCAAGATGTTGCACAATCATCCGTTTCCCATAACAGCAGACCTCGCTCTAACAATAGTTCGGACGAAGTCATATGGAATGACGGATCAGGAAGCAATCAGCAAACGACAAATGTAAACAATCAATCCACGGAGTCTTCCGCATATACGGATGAACAGAAAAGCCTGTTGACCGGAGGAGAGTAGTAGACATTCAAAATGTAAAAATATAATGCTTATAACAACGAACTAATGCTTCAAAGGAAAGGGGCTGAGTGTCACGTGCAAACTTGGATTTTCGCTGGATTATGTGAAAAAAATGATCTTATGTTATATCTGTGCAAAATTTTAGCCACTTCAGGAAAGCGGGTGTTACTGGTTGACGGAACCTTACAGCAAAAGTATGGGTATGGGGTTGGAGAAGGACACCATTCTCTGGCTATCACTGAATTTGAGGGTTTTGATATGGCCTGTCACTTTGTAACTTCGGCCGCGGTTGAGAGTCATCTGGAGGCTAGTGGAGAAGGGTTGGACTCTTATGATTATGTCTTGTATGACATGGAAACCTCCCATTTCGCCTCTAGAGAATTATGGCTCACGGCTGATATTCGAGTCTGGGTGAGTGATTATGAACGTTACAATTTGGAACGAGGAAAAGGCTGGTTGAGGCGGCTTCTTGAAGAGCAGTCTTTACCAACAGAGCTTTCATTTCAGCGCATTCTGATTAATGCAGTTGACTGCAAATTGGAAGAACGTTACCTATGGGCCTATCTGGAAGGAAGTCCTTTTGTTTGGACAGGCGAATCTTTGATACTTCCATGGGATGAACTCACTGCTGCGGTGAAATTGGAAAATGAACATCATCGCCGGGTGCGGTTAGGGCCTTTATCCCGGAGTTACAAAAAATCACTATGTCGTTTGTTCGAACAATTGACTGGATGGGAAAGTGTTCGAAGTCGCCGAGCGATTAAGGAAGCGGAAAGGATGAGAGCATGAGCAACATTTTGTTTTGGAGTCCTTTTGCAGGCTCGGGTAGTACGTCCAGTGCAGTTATTAGCGCCTACGCCATGGCACTTCAATACAGGACCCGAGTTTTATTAGTGAACACAGGTCCAGTCGGCAGTGGTATTGAAGCTCCGCTACCATCTATGGAATTAGGGCAGGCTGACAGTCTGTTCAGATTTGAAGAGGGTGGTTGGGATGCAGTAGAACGATTACATATAAGTGGAAGCCTCAACAAGCATAATTTGAAAGATTACGCGAAGCCACTATTACGGGATAGATTGGATTTATTGACCGGAAGAATTAACCAGATGGAACGTACGCCCAATGAACATATTGAAACGTTGAAAGCGCTGCTGGAAGTGGCGAATGAGTACTACGATATGGTTTTGCTGGATGTGGACCGTGAGGGAATGGATGCGACCGATCTACTGGCTCAAGCTGATTATGTTGTGGTGAATTTGACACAAAATATGCGGGATCTGGAATTGTTTTTTGAACACATCAAACCTGATAACTTAAGTAACCAAAACATGCATGTTGTCATAAGCAAGTATGATCCGCAAGCAAGGGCAACTCTTAACAACATTCGCCGACGTTTCCGGTACAAAGGATCCATATCCATTGTGCCTTATACGACTGCATTTCTGGATGCTGTGAATCGGAAGGATACGGCTACGTATCTGCAGCTTGAAGGATTGAGTGACAGTAGAGATCTTCGAAAAGGGAGCATGGCCGCCAGTATGGCTGAACTTGCTCGCCTGATTATGGACGGTGCAGGTATGCGTACTGTTCTGAAAAGGCTGGAAAGGGGAGCCTGAACCTCCAATGCTCTGGAATATGATAGGGATCAGTTTTATTGTAATAGCTCTTTTGACATACATCTGGATCAAAACGAAATCATTCCATCGGCAAAAAAATGCAGGAACTCCTGAACGTGAGGCATTTACGATTGAAATGCTAACTGAACAGGTGAAGAACTCGCTGCATGAATTAAGTCATAGTCAGCTTGCTGATATCGGTCTTCATGAAGAAGAATATCGCAGGAGAATCAATCAGCGTGCCGAGATGAGAAAAGCGCTGAAAGGCTGCGTCTCTGGCAGCATAAGTGACAAAACCTATGTAAAGAACCTGATCGCTGACTTACTTACTCGAAACATAGGTCTGAATAAAACCAATGTGGATGAAGTCATCCTTTTTGCGGAACCCGATCTGTTATCCGTTCAAGACCAGTTTGAAATTGTCTTTTACCTGTACCGACAGCAGTTCGGCGTCGATGCCTTGTCACGCTTGATTGACACTTACGATCTGGGCAGACTCCGATTGGAGGATGGTGCTGAGGATGGCGGCGGATATTATGTTTCCGAGGAAGATATCCGGTATGTATTTGAATGCGAATACCGTGAACTCGGATTTAGAGAAAAAACGGATATTATCGTCCAGCGGATATACCAACATTACAAAGGCTTCTCGGTTGTAGATGAAATCAGAGACCAGCGAATTGACGGGGTTAGCGGTGGGGTTAGCGGTATGCTGGATGCCATGCAGGATATCGGAGTTAAGCACCCGGCTTCCTGGAATGATTTGTTGGAAGACGGCTTGAAGGATACACCCGTTGACGTTCCGCTAAGTGGTATGGAAAGTGTTTGGATTTTTTACAAAGGGAAGTCGATCCATCTTTCATTTTTATCGTTTGGCAGTACACGCGAGCTGAAGAGGGTTTGTCAGAATATTTATAAATATAACTATCCTGGTCAATTATCTGAAGCGAATGGATATAAGGTTAACGAAATGAAGGATGGCTCACGTGTAGTTGTGGTACGGCCTCCCTTTGCAGAATCATGGGCGTTTTTTGTCCGGAAATTCGATATTCCCAATGCGTCGCTTGAGCAATTAATAACCGGGAGCAATGCCGAACTGCCAATCACATTGCTGCAGTACCTCATGAAAGGAAGCCGTATTACAGCTGTGACTGGTGCTCAGGGCTCTGGTAAAACGACGCTCCTAATGGCGATGGTCAAGCATATCTATGCCTCATACACCCTGCGTGTACAAGAAATGGCATTCGAGCTGCAGCTGCGTCGAATCTACAGTCGTCGTAATATTTTGAGCTTCCGGGAGACGGAACATATTTCAGGTCAACAAGGACTGGATTTACAGAAAAAAACAGATGGAACAGTCAACATACTGGGAGAGGTTGCGAGTGATGAGGTTGCTGCCTGGATGATTCAAATGTCGCAGGTGGCGAGTTTGTTCACTCTGTTTACCCACCATGCCAAGACATTCCGGGATCTGGTATTCTCGCTCCGCAACTCTTTGCTCAAAACAGGCATGTTTCAACATGAGCACATTGCTGAGGAACAGGTCGTCAGTGTCATCAATTTTGATGTGCACATGAAAAAGGATCCCGAAGGACGCAGATACATAGAGCGAATTACAGAGTGCTTGCCTCGTGCTGATCAGGTAGACAGTGTGGAAGAACGGGCAGGGTTTGCTTTTCGGAATGTCATTGAATACAAGGACGGCGAATATGTGGTAACCGCTCCCCTGTCACCTAGCTGCATCATGGATATGCGGGACCAAATGACATTGCACGATGCATCGCAGTTTGAACAGTTTATTGAGCGGCACTGGGGTGATATGCATGACAACTAAATCGTGGCTTATCCTTTTGCTGGGTATATGTATCTCCGGGCTCGTGATTACCCTCCTGACTCTCCAATTCTTTCAAAAGAGGGGGAAGGGCTTAAGCGGTAGAGTTCCTGGAACAACTCCTGTTGCTAATCCAACGGTCTGGGTGAGGTCATTTCTGCTGCAGTCCTATCGCTGGGGTACGAGGGTGCCGATTTTGGCATCTTACATCTATCTAATTCAGAAGCGGATTTCATTCAGACATGTTGGAGACGAAGCATCTTTACGATGTATGACCATGACTGTTGTTCTGATTGTTGCGGGAGGATACGGAAGTATTAGTATCGTGCTGTTCTTAATGCAACCAGGGATTGCTTTCTTCATTTTGTCTGTACTTTGCGCTGTCGTAATTCATAGTCTTGTCGTGGACTTGTGGCTGAATCGCATAGAGAAACGGCTGCTGGTCCAAATGTTGGATCTGTTTGCGGACGTGCGACATCGATACCACCAGCACGGAATGATCGAAGAAGCACTCTATGAAGCTGGAGAAGCTGGAGTGGGTGAAGCAGCTGATCAGGTGCTGCTAATCTATGAGGCACTGACTTCACCAGATCCCAATGAAGCGCTGGAGAGGTATTACGAGATAGCCCCCAATCGCTTTCTGAAGGCTTTTGCTGGCATCTCCTATATGGTGATGGAGTTTGGGGACAAGGACAGGGCTCAAGGTTCAATATACCTGAAAGGTTTGGGAAACCTGACTCAGGAAATTCACCTCGAAATTTTGCGACGTGACAAGTTGGATTACCTTTTAAAAGGATTGAATATGATTGCGCTGGCTCCGGTATTGTTTACGGCTCCCATTGAACGCTGGGCGAGAGGCAGTTTCCCGACCATGGATGAGTTTTACCGCAGCAAGCTTGGATTTATAACCAAAATATCAATCTATATCATCATTATTTTGGCCTACTTGCTGTTGCAGAGACTTCAGCATTACGATGAAACGCGATTCCGATCAGGGCACAAACCTTCCTTCATGGACCGTTTTTTGTATAACCAAAAATACATTCGTAAATTGGCCATGTTGTTTGCTGCCAAACCAGGGAGTACAAATTATACCCAGACCGTAAGGTTAATGAGGGAGAGCAGCGCTGAATTAAAATACGAGTGGCTGGCGATCCGCAGACTGATGTTGTTTGTGTGCTCTTTTACACTGGCTATCGGTTGCATATTACTGCTTCATCATATTGAACGAAATCATGTTCTATACGATCCGGTGAGAGATGACCGCATGTTTGGAGTGATGGCCGATGCGGAACTGAAGCAGGCTGCCGAAAAAACAGCTTTGGACCGAGAGGTAATGGAGCGGTTAGACATGAAACGTGGAACTAGTTATGATGACGTGTTTAACATGTTACAACAGATTTCCTCCAACCCACTAGACTCTGATACACAAACTGAAACGAGTCTGCGCATTATTCAAAAGCTCGAAATATACAACAAGCAGTATTTGCACTGGTGGGAGCTGTTGATTGCCATCTTTATTGGCGCGGCCGGATATTACATGCCCATATGGCTCATGATGTTCCAGCGTAAAATGCGAAGTATGGACATGAAGCATGAAATTTACCAATATCAGACGGTGATCTCCATTCTGCGTGAGATGGACCGGATGTCCGTTGAAGAGATTTTGGAATGGCTCAATCGTTTTGCCGTCATTTTCAAACGACCCCTTCAAAAATGTCTGCTGCACTTTGAACATGGACCAGAAAATGCACTTGAGCAGCTGAAAGAGGATGCAGGGTTGCCTGAATTTCAGCGTCTGGTGGACAAACTGCAGCTTGCACTCGGTAAAATTTCGATCCGGGAAGCGTTTGATGATCTGGACAGCATGATGGCTTTTTATTTCGATCAGCGGAAGCAGGAGTATACCAGAATGATAGATGTGAAAGCCTCATGGGGCAGAATGATTGGCTTTACCCCGATGTATGCCCTTATTTTTCTCTATCTGGTGATCCCGCTTGTTGGTATGAGCTTCCTGCAAATGAACATTTATTATGAACAAATTCAGAAACTGTAGCGGTTCAGGTTGAACCTGTTCAGACTGATATACATTTATTTATCAAAACTTAGGAGGATTTAACATGAACAATGCTTCAAGTGCTTTAAAGGTAGCCGCAGGGATCTTTTTGACGATTGCCCTTATTACGATTGTGGTACTGCTGTTTATTTCTGCTCAGGAGGCAACCAAAACAGCGCAAAACAATTTTGCGGATATTCAGACAGAGTTGTCTCAGGCAGCATTTACGGTGTATGACGGGACCACGATCAGTGGCTCCCAAGTTACAAACGCCCTGCGTAAGTATGCGGACAAGGATCAATTTGGTATCCAGGTCATTACAGGAAAAAACAAGGGTGGTCAGTGGTATGGCAATGAGTTGAATATTTCTCAGGATATCAATAATGCGGACTACGGTTCAGTTGTTGCTCCGGATAACAAAGTAGGCAGTATTAATCAGACGATGAGCGAAAAGGACAATCAATATGTCAACCCAAGTGGAAAGTTCAAGGCCGTTATCGTTAAAGACAAATCAAATGTGGTGAGAGGACTAATCTTCCAGCAATCCTGACAGGAGTTGGTTTCCATTGTCCCAGAATACACAGCAACTCATGTTGTTTTGTACCGCCATTGTCCTGTTTGTAACAGCCTGTCTGTATGGACAACAAAGCGTTAGCTTATTGTCCAGTGCTTTGAGTTCCAGCGTGCACACGAATGAAGACATGGAAGGAAGAATAAATACAACATTAAAAATAAGCAAACCCCTTCGTTACAGCGGAGCCGAGGTGTTACATACGGTTAGACAAATGACGGGTACAGCAGTCGAAGTGCAGGTTGACGGGAAAACGTATACGATAGACCCGCTTATCAACCGAAGTGCGTCCATACCTGTTGACGTGATTGCTTCCTATAAACCGGAGTTTGTAAGAGATGATAGCGGGGGATTGCTTCGAATTGCATTTTGGAGGGAGGCCAGTATCAATTGATAAATGCTGTATCCAAGCTGCTAGCAGTTATGCTGGCAGTACTTCTGCTATATGTATATCCGACTGCGGAAACGGCAGATCGCCAAGACGATATAGCGCGAATGGTCACATATCAGACGGTTACCCGTTTTGTGGATTCAGTCAGAACGAAAGGTTATATCTCTCCTGGGATGTATGCCGAATTTGAAGAACAGCTGGCGCGAACAGGCAATGTTTACGAGATTACCATGGAGCATCTGCACAAAAAATATGTTCCTCACTACACAGATCCTATGGATCAAGGTACATTTACAGGAACGTATGAGACGGTACAGGATGCATATTACTCAGCGCAAATCTTGGAAAAATTGTTCCCTGTCTCAGGCACGTACGCAGCCGATGATCCGCTTCGTAGATACACACTGACCATGGGTGACTTTTTCACGATTACACTTAAAAATACCAACCGGACACCAGCCATGCTGATTCGCGAGTGGCTGAATGGTACGGCTCCTGCAGCAGCAGTGTTTACCACTTATGGAGGCATGGTTCTCAATGAAGATTACTGATTTGTCCATTGTGTTTGTTCTAGTATTTCTACCCTTTCTTTGGATGGTTTCTCGGAATACTCATGATGCGGATGAAGCTCAGCTTCTTAATCAAAGGTATAGATCGGCCCTCCAAACAGCTGTATTGGACGCAGGAAACGTAATGCACCAGAATGAGAAGCAAAACAGTGAGGCAGGGTATGATTCCACCAAATTCGTAAAGGCCGATAAGGAACTGGCGCTTCAGACATTCACTCAGACGATGGCCTTGAATATGGGTATACATGACGATCCAAAGGCGATACAAGCACTGTTTGATTACATACCAGCCATAGTTGTACTGGATTACGATGGTTATTATATCTTAGCTAAGGAAGCAGAGATGACGGGTGAGACTGATGATTCGTACCACCAGGTATGGAGTCCTAAAATGCCCTATACATATTCAGATTCAGACGGCAGCAGCATTAATTTTACACTCGACGGTTATGTATATGCTTATGATGCCGTTCAGGATAAATGGATTGAAGGTTTTCAAAGGGAACTCGCTTCAACTAGTGGAATTCCATTGCTGCAAAATTCAAATTCGTTTGAGCAGGTCAGACAAACTCGTATCATCATGAGCGTGCAGGAGAATCTTGCCGAAGTCATTAATCGGCATAATGAGTTTGCAAGAAGAAACGGGATATCCTATACGTTTACCCTGCCTCTTATTTCTCAGGAGGATTGGTACAATACGATTAATGATACGGGGATCATGGCATTTATTCAGGGCTTGCCTGTAGGAAGCCTCAAGGTAAACACCTATGCCATCGGCGGAGGAAGGTTGGTTAAAAGAACAGCAGTCATTGGAGGGATAGAACCTTCAACCGGCATAAAGTATTATTATCCAGCAACATGTAAAAATAACTTCCGAGCTGAAGAAGTTTTTACAGATGCGAAGCAGGCCGCGGCTGCGGGGTATTTTGAGGGGAATTGTTACATTAACAAGGTTGTTCACTAAGTAAGACTGCTGAGCCTACTACATTGCTTTCAGAAAAGGCAGGTCCTGTGCTAAAATAGGGTTTCAGTTCAGAACTTGACCGGTATAAACAATACCGAAAAAAAGTAATGTTAAATAGATAGGAGCAACCTCATCTCATGAGTTTATTGTCAGTAGAGAACGTCAGTCACAATTTTGGTGACCGCACGTTATTTAAAAATGTATCTTTTCGTTTACTTGCAGGAGAGCGTGTAGGCCTGGTCGGAGCAAATGGTGTAGGAAAGTCCACTTTAATGAATATTTTGACCGGAAAATTGCTGAAAGATAGCGGGAAAGTAGAGTGGACACCAAAAGTCCGGTACGGATATTTGGATCAGCATACCAAGCTGACTCCTGGCAAAACAATCCGTGACGTTTTAAAAGATGCCTTCCTTCCCCTGCTTGAACTGGAAAAAGAAATGTTGGTCATTACAGACCAGATGGCTGATGCAGACCCAGACCAGCTTGAAAAACTGCTGGAAGAAATGGGTGAAATCCAGGAACAGCTTGAGCAGGGCGATTTTTATTTGATTGATGTAAAAGTGGAAGAAATGGCGAATGGCCTTGGATTATCCGCTATTGGGCTTGATCGTGACGTCGCTGCTCTAAGCGGGGGACAACGGACCAAAGTATTGCTCGCCAAGTTGTTGCTCGAGAAACCGACGGCTCTTTTGCTGGACGAGCCAACGAACTACCTGGACGTTGAGCACATCGAATGGTTAACGCGATATTTAAAAGATTACCCGTATGCATTTATCCTGATTTCGCATGATACGGAGTTCATGAATGAAGTCGTTAACGTCATTTACCATCTGGAATTTGCTAAATTGACGCGATATGCTGCCAACTACAATAAGTTTCTTGAAATGGCCGATATGCAAAAAGCACAACATATCGATGCCTATGAGAAACAGCAGGAATATATTAAGAAACAGGAAGATTTTATTCAGCGTAACAAGGCAAGAGCCTCCACTTCCGGACGTGCTAAAAGCCGTGAGAAGCAGCTGGGCAAGATTGAACGAATCGATCGCCCGGATGAAGCAGCAAAACCGACATTTAAATTCAAAGATGCCCGTGCCAGCAGCAAAACAGTATTCGAGGGAATTGATTTTGAGATTGGTTATTCCTACCCTTTGCTGCCTAAAATGACAATGACAATCGAACGTGGTGAGAAAATAGCCATTGTCGGATGTAACGGTGTAGGTAAGTCGACACTTCTTAAAACCATACTGGGAAAGATACCTCCAATTAGCGGTAAAACGTTCCTGGGGGATTATCTGGAGACAGCTTATTTTGAACAGGAGGTCCGTGCGGGCAATATTACGCCGATTGAAGATGTGTGGAACGAATTCTCTCACCTGACGCAGAACGAAGTACGAGGGCATCTGGCCCGATGTGGTTTGAAAAACGAGCACATCACTCGCCCGCTGAGTGCACTGAGTGGGGGAGAACAAGCGAAAGTTCGCTTGTGCAAGCTTCTGATGCGTGAAAGCAATTGGATCCTGTTTGATGAACCGACAAACCACCTGGATGTAACAGCAAAAGCGGAGCTAAAACGAGCTCTGCAAGAGTTTAAAGGTACAGTATTGCTCGTTTCGCATGAACCTGAATTTTATCAGGATTGGGTCACCAAGACATGGGACGTCGAAGCCTGGTCTGAGAAAAACTAGTTGTTGTGGAGCAATGAAGTACTCTACAATCAAACATCAACATGAGTTTGAGAAATCAACGGTGACAAAAAAAGGTGACTATGGTAACATAGGCTACAACTTCATATGATCACTAGGGGGGCCGCTCGTTGCGGCTGAGATGGAATAATGCGATTCCGGACCCTTTGCACCTGATCTGGATTATACCAGCGTAGGGAAGTGGCGCGTTTTAGTTAATGATATGGGCAAATTAATATTCGATTTTGCAGCGAATGTGAATGCTCACGAGTGGAGCATGAAGATATCTCGTATATATCAAGGCTATGGTTTATAGCTTGTATACCTGACAACTGGCATGTAAAGCTCATTTAACTAACTTGACATGTTATCGCGGCCACTCCCTACGGGAGTGGCTTTTTTGTGCTTACATATTGACAGCAGGGAAGGTGAAACCAAACGGATATCTCTAAGAAACTTGTGAATTCATTATCGTTTGAACTGCATGCTGTTTCACCGGGCATAGGGGATGAACAACGTTTTGTGAAGATTGCAACGGATGTATGGCCCTGGCTTGACTATATTCACATCCGGGAGAAACATCTAACCACCGAACAAAAAATTCAATGGGCGTATAGTTTGCTGTACGCAGGAATTCCATCTGACAGGATCGTGATCAATGGTCTATGTGAGCTGAATGAATTGGAAAAGCATGTATTAATTCAGAGGGTTCATTGGGGCCAGTCCAATATGACGACTATTCAAGGCAGCAGCCTGAACAAAAGCGATCGACTTCGTCTCGGCATTTCTGTTCACTCTCTTCACGAAGCTAGAGAAGCTGAAGAACGCGGAGCAGATTACCTCTTTTATGGTCATGTATTTTCCTCCAGCAGTAAACCTGGGATCAAGCCGAGAGGGCTATCCGCCCTGTCTGAAATATGTTCAGGCGTTTCCATTCCCGTAATTGCCATTGGCGGCATTGAACCGGCAAACATAGCTGCTGTACGTGCAGCTGGAGCAAGTGGTGCGGCAGTAATATCATCTATCTGGGCTAGCGATAATCCGCAAAGCGCAGCAGCAGCCTTGAGGCAGGCTATTGAACGATAGAAATAAGAACGAATCGCGGAGGTGAATGAATGAGCGGAGAAGCAAGAGGTCGAAGACGAAGTGGCAGCCTTTACCGAAATGGAGCTGCTTTTACGGCCCAAATACGTGGAGAACTTCGTGGCAAGCTTCATGCGGAAACGATAGTGGTGGGAGGCGGCGTTATAGGTTGTGCCATCGCGTATGAGCTAGCTTCACGAGGTAAAGAAGTAATTTTAATCGAGCGTGCGCGTATTGCAAGTGAGACATCTTCTGCCGCAGCGGGCATGTTAGCTGCAGACAGCGAGACGTTTCATACTACTGTGATGTCAAAACTAGCATATGAAAGTAGAAAACGACTGCATCAGCAAAAAGAACAGATTCAACGACTAAGCGGCATTGAAATTGGCTTGCAGCAGAATGGATTTATTACACCATTTCGGAATGAAGACGAGATGAAAAAGTATAGCGATACCAGAAAAAGTACAGATTTGCTTACAGAGCAAATTTGGTGGGATCATTCCAATCTTCAACGTGAAGCCCCATGGATAAGCAAGGAAGCTTTCGGGGCTCTGTATAGAGCTTCAGAAAGTGAACTTCTTCCTGTCAATTTGGCACGTGCCTATGCGGTCGCAGCTCAAACAATGGGGGCCAAATTAATCGAAGGTGTACAGAATGTAAGTCTAACTGCGGATTCGAGTGGAGTCCAGGGTATGGAAACGTCGATTGGAAGATTAACGTGTAAGCATGTTGTTGTCGCAGCTGGATTACAAGGTGGAGAGATGTTGAAACAGGTGGGTCTTAACCTGCCCACTCTTCCGGTGAAAGGTGAAATTGCTGCAATACAATATGCGAAACATGATGCAGATTACAGACCTGACAAGACGGTTTATGCAGATAATGTATACATTGTCCCCAAAGCAAACGGCGAAGTCTGGATCGGAGCAACCAGTTTACCAGGGCGCTCGGATCGTGATGTAACTGTTGAAGGTATTCAAAAGCTGCTTGCATCCGCAGCAGGCTGGGTCCCTGGAATTCAGCAAGCCCAGTTTATCCGTGCTTGGGCAGGGGTTCGACCAGCGACTCCTGACGGTTTGCCTTATCTGGGAGCTTGTAAAAGCGTACCTGGGCTATATGCAGCATTTGGACATTACAGAAACGGCATCTTACTGAGCGCAATAACCGGCAGTCTGATGGCTGATTTGATTGCTGGCCATTCTTCGGAAGAACTTGGCATTGATGAATTGAGTCCGGAGCGTTTGAGCAGAAAGGAGATTATGCAGTGAACATCATCGTAAACGGGCAGAGCATGAACATTAATGACGATTTGAATCATGTGGATCAGCTGCTGCAATCTTTTAATTTGCAGGTAAAAACTGTGGTGGTTGAGTTAAATCGTCAGATTTTGATGAGGGAGCACCATGCATCGACCGTATTAAGAGACGGAGACCGAATTGAGATCGTACATTTTGTGGGAGGCGGTTAATATATGCTGAAGGTAGGACATCATTCATTTTCTTCCAGATTGTTGTTGGGTACGGGCAAATTTGACGATTTGGATATACAGAGTCAAGCGGTAGAAGCTTCAGGAACCGAAGTGCTGACTTTTGCCGTTCGACGCCTGAACTTGGAAGAGCGGGATAAACGCCACTTCCTTGATACACTCGATTTGAAGAGATTCACTTTACTTCCTAATACCGCGGGTGCTTCCACTGCAGAAGAGGCCGTCCGAACCGCTGAACTTGCCCGTGCCTCAGGACTTTGTGATATGATAAAAGTAGAAGTGATCGGAGATGGAGTCACACTGCTGCCTGATCCAATCGAAACGTACAAGGCCTGCGAGATCTTGTTGGAAAAAGGATTCATCGTACTGCCTTATATCTCGGATGATGTGATTTTAGCCAAACGGCTTCAACGGCTCGGGGTTCATGCAGTCATGCCAGGTGCCTCACCGATCGGAGCAGGAAGAGGCATTATCAACCCATACAATTTGGAAATCATAATAGAACAAGCGGTTGTTCCTGTAATTGTGGATGCGGGATTGCGTTCCCCCAAAGATGCTGCTTATGCCATGGAGCTGGGGGCGGATGGTGTGCTGCTGAATACGGCGGTGTCCGGTTCAACGGATGCAGTTAAAATGGCAAAAGCAATGCGAATGGGAGTTGAGGCAGGAAGACTTGCTTATGAAGCAGGCATGATACCCGTTAAGCGTTATGCGGCAGCCAGCAGTCCGGCGGAAGGAATGGTTCATACATGATAGAAGAAACAAATTCAACGGAGCAAAGTGATCGATATTCGAGACAGGAACGATATGCTCCGTTTGGCAAAGAAGGTCAGCGTAGACTAAACAACAGCAGGGTTGTTATCGTGGGGGCAGGTGCACTGGGAACTGGCATTGCAGAGACGCTCGCCAGGTCAGGTATTGGACACATTACCATTGCGGACCGGGACTATGTGGAATGGAGCAACCTGCAGCGACAGCAGCTCTATGTTGAACAGGATGCAGTTCAGCGAATGCCAAAAGCGATGGCAGCCCAAAAACGCCTGCTCGATATCAACTCTTCGATTGTCATTGAAGGCAAGGTGATGGATGTCCGTGCAGACGAGCTGGAGGATCTCATTCAAAATGCAGATCTTATCATGGATGCCACGGATAATTTTGATACAAGGCTGCTGATTAATGACATGTCCCAGAAGTACCGCATTCCCTGGATTTATGGGGGGTGTGTGGGGAGTTATGGTATCACGTATACGTTCCTGCCCGGGGATACTCCTTGTTTGAACTGTTTACTTGGAGAGGTACCGCTTGGCGGAGATACTTGCGATACATCGGGGATTATACCCCAGGCTGTGCAGATGGTAACGGCGAACCAGACTGCAGAAGCGATGAAGCTTCTTAGCGGTAATGAAGGTGCGCTGCGGCGTAAGCTGTTGTCTTTTGATGTATGGCGGAATGAGTACATATCCATAAATGTGGATGGGGCCAAAAAAGCAGATTGTCCTTCCTGTGGAAATACCGCTTCCTATCCTTACCTTTCCGCTGCCAATCTGGAGAAAACCGATGTGTTATGCGGTAGGGATACGGTTCAGATTCGTCCTTCTCGCTCCATGAAGCTGAATCTTCAAGATACGGCTGAGCGTCTGAGGAGGCTTGATGAAGGACCAGTTGAAGTTAATCCGTTCCTGATCTCTTTTACGACAGGGGCGCATCGATTGGTGATTTTTCAGGATGGACGTGTTTTGGTTCATGGTACAAAAGATACTGCAGAAGCTCGTACACTCGTACATCGATACTTTGGCTAAATGATTAATTTCTCGAGTCTGTTCCCTATAGGGGAATGGACTTTTTCGTTTTACGGCATGCTAAGCAAACAACAGGTTGCTGTCCTTCTGGTGAAAAATGAGGATCGAATGCGTCATCCTACACCTTGACAGCGGTTTGAGACAGGCCGGGTGAATCGAGATGAAAACGTCCATTTTACTGATTGGTGCAGAGGATCGAACGAACGTTTACATGGAAGTGTTGTGTGCCGAAGGTTACTCCGTTTCTGATATTACTTGGGAAGAGCTGTATCAGGAACAGGACTCTGGGCTTGGAACCTGCACTATGATCATCGGGGTGGTTGAAAATCAGGACGAGCGTGACACTTCCATAGTGGAGGAACTGCAATGGCTAATGGAGCAAAAGGAAGGCATTGTTCCTGTTATCGTCATAGCATCTCACGCAACCCCTGAACAGATAGTGGCTTGGCTTGATCAAGGCGCGAATGATGTCATTGTTGAACCGTTTCAGTGGAAAATCGTGATGGCGAGAATTCGAAATTTGCTCCGCGTCTTCTCGAATGCAGCCCGAACGGATGAGGAGGTTATCGTCGTGCATGATCTTAAAGTGAATCTGCGTTCACGCAGGGTAAGCCGTGCAGGGGAATATCTCATGTTGACACCAAAAGAGTATGAACTGCTGGAATTTTTGGCCAGGCACGTGAATGAGGCGTGTACGCGGAGTGCAATTCTAAGGGAAGTGTGGGGGTATGATTTTGCGATGGATACCAATGTAGTGGACGTATATATTAAACATTTGCGTGTTAAGGTAGATAAAGGGAGAGATATTAAACTGATTCATACCGTACGCGGCATCGGCTACATGCTTCATACCAGTTAATGAATGACTCCCAGTATAAATATGACGTTAAATTACCAAAATACGCCTGTTTGTAATCCTTAGAAAGTTGGGTAAATATAAAAGGACCGGATCCAAGATCCGGTCCCAACTGCCTGTCTATAGTATATATTAGAGTATAACTACAGTACGCGGCGAGCTTTAATATATGTTCTTTTCCAAGTACCGGAATTCAAATCCGAGATGGTTACACCAGGAGAGCCGTAAGTGTGCAGAATTTTGCCATTGCCAGCGTATACTCCTACGTGAGTAATGTTTGAACCTGTGGAACGACTACCGCTCGAGAAGAATACCAGATCTCCTACACGCAGGTTAGCCTTCGATACAGCCTTACCTTCTTTGGATTGTTTTACAGACGTACGTGGCAAATCTACACCATACTTCTTAAAGATATATTTCATAAAAGAAGAGCAGTCAAAATTTTTCGTAGTGGACGTTGACGCGCCAAATTTATATGGTGTTCCCGTAAATTTTTTGCCGTAGTTTACGATTTGTTGTCCAGTAGATACGGATGCAGTTGCTGCTTGTGCAACAGGTGCATTTGTCATTAATACAGCTCCAAAACCTAATGTAGCGCACAACCCGACGGTTACGGCCTTTTGGACTAAGATGTTTGTTTTCATGTTGTTTGTTACCTCCAAAATTCGTTTTCGTTAAGTTGCTAAAGCGAGTATAACAGGTTTGTAACAGCCTAGAAATTGGATAAACTGCTATAATCCCTTGTACAGCCTAGGTTTGGGTTTCTTTATTAAAAAATAATTAAAAATGTCAAAAAATTAATCGTTGACTTATATGTTTGGACAGAAAACTAGAAAAGACCCTTGATTATCAAGGGTCTTTTCTAGTTTTGATCTTATATTACGTACATTTTTCAGGTTACAAAAACGTAATAACTATCGAGGATATAGGTTAATCTTTGCTCTGTATGATAAGTAATAATCCACTGTCTATGGATACAGTTCCTGATGATCCAAGCAGTTTATTGCTTATCCCCAAAGATTGTCCCATGCGTATGGTAGCTTGATCAAGAGGATACAAGAAGCCATCTAATGTAATACCCGTAACTTCTGGAGTGAGGGGCAGTAAGGAAATGTATTCATACCCCCGGTCCTCCACCTCTAATTTTGATGTTGTCAGCATCATATAGTTGTGTTCGTCCTGAATGGTACAGAAGATATGATGCTGCATAGCACGAACCATAATATGTACATTGGCCAAGGTGTGGTCCAGTCTAGTCCCCGTAGCTCCAAGCATCAGGATATGGGTGGGTTCGTGTTCTAGTGCCGTCTCAAAGGCCATTTCAGTGTCTGTCCAATCTTTTGCGATAGGATCAACCGTGATCATGCGCTCACTGTTTTCACGCACCATTTGCCATTGCTGCTCTGTAATGGAGTCGAAATCTCCAACTGCTATATGAGGCTTTACGCCATGTTCAATTAAATACAGAGCTCCGCGATCGGCTGCGATAACCATATCATCCTGTCTAATTTCTTTGAGAAATTGAGGAGAGAGAGCCCCGCCTGTAAAAATCACAATGCGTTTCGTAGTCATTCCATTCATCCTTTCTATTAATGTAGAACGTATAACATCATTTCACAGTATTCACGAATGCTCTCAGTATAAAACACAAAATGTGGTTGCACAATTTTGGTCCTCGCGGATACAATGGGTAGAGCGACATGGAGATGACTTGAAAAGTGAGGTTTGAACAGGTTGGACTTGCACATTTTTGAAGTGTTCAGCATTATAGGCACCGTTGCTTTTGCAATGTCTGGTGCTTTCGTGGCAATGGAAGAGGAATATGACATCTTGGGCGTGCTCGTATTGGGGCTGGTGACCGCCTTTGGTGGCGGGGTTGTTCGTAATGTACTGATTGGGGTGCCTGTCACTACGCTCTGGAGTCAGGGTGGACTAATTATGCTAGCACTGGTATCAGTTGCTGTAGCGTTCTTGCTTCCTCTGAAGTGGATCGGTCACTGGAAGAGAACAGAAGCGCTGTTTGATGCGATCGGACTGGCGGCGTTTGCCATCCAAGGTGGACTGTATGCTGCTAATATGGGACATCCCATCAGCGCGGTAATCGTTGCTGCAGTACTGACGGGGATCGGCGGTGGAATTATTCGTGATTTGCTTGCAGGCCGCAAGCCACTAGTACTCCGCGACGAAATCTATGCGGTATGGGCTATGACAGCCGGATTTGTTATAGGTATGGGATGGTTTACCTCGAATATGGGACTGTTGATATGTTTTGCAGCAGTGGTATTTTTCCGGATGTGTTCTGTACATTATAAATGGAAGCTTCCTCGCCGTTCCTTGGTGAGCGCAGAAGCAGCTCCATCACAGCCTTCACAGTCAGCGCTTAAGCGTACGTTAAGCAAGGGGGAGTAATCATGGTTCGTGTTTTGTTTGTTTGTCTTGGTAACATATGTCGATCACCTATGGCCGAGGCGGTATTGCGTCACAAGATAGAGGAGAGAGGGCTTCAACACCAGATTCAGGTGGACTCTGCTGGCACAGGAGATTGGCATATTGGCAAGCCTCCGCATGAAGGAACGCGCAAGCTGCTTGATTCGTACCAAATTTCCTATGCCGACATGGCTGCTAGGCAATTCGGAAGTGCGGACTTTAACCAATTTGATTATATTGTCTGCATGGATGATTCCAATATTGCGAATGTGCGTAAGATAACTGGCGGAGCAGAGGCGGATATTATGAAATTCATGGACCTTCTGCCGAATGAATCCCTTCGGGAAGTGCCGGATCCGTACTTTACAGGTAACTTCGAAGAAGTGTACAAGCTGGTCGAAGCGGGTTGCAATGTACTTTTGGAGCAAATTCAAAAAGATCATTCTCTTGCCTAATCCGAATAGGTACAGGATTTGTTTCAATAAAATGAGGTTATAGACAAGCAGGAGATTCCTGCTTTTTTTAAGAAGATTTTTGTAAGCGTTATCAAATAGAAATAAAAAATAGCGGCCAATACAGCCGCTTATAATATGAAGCACACTATTTCTCTTGCAAGAAATATAACAGGGCTTCAGGCAGTTCCTTTTGCCAAAATCCCCATTGATGATGACCATCCTTTTCCCGATAAGAGACGTGAGCACCGCGTTTTTCCAGCAAATCACGTGTGTCCCTGTTTAGCTGAACAAAATCATAAGTGCCGGTATCCGCCTCAAAGGCAGTTTCCTGTAAACCGACGATCATCCAGATGGATAGCCAGGACAAGTCTTCTTCAGCTGCATAGATTTCCTGGGAGGCAGAATAGAAGGCTCCTGACATGCTGATTACCCGTGTGAACAGATCTGGATAGAGCAGGGCCAGATGCAATGAAACACTGCCACCAAGTGAATCGCCAGCGAGCAAGCGTTCCTGTGGAGAGCGTCTTACCGGATATTTCTCTTCAATAAAGGGAATAATCTCTTCAGCAAAGCATGAGGTATATGCTTTGAATCGATTACCAAATGGAGCATATTCCTGGGTTCGAACAGAAACATCAACCTGAACACCTACAATAATGAAAGGTTCAGCACCCTCATCCAGAATAATACGGTTGGCAGTCGTAGCGATACGACCAAAGTTGAAGAACTCTTCGCCGTCCTGACAATAAACGACAGGGTAGCTGAGTAATTCGTTATAGCCGGGTGGAAGATAAATTCGAAGTGTGCGCTTCTCTCCAAGATAGCGGCTATCGATTTCTTCCTTTACAATCGTACGTTTCAAATAGCGGGAATCCGTCATAAAACGTCACCTTTCTCGGTTTATTTTTGCATTCGTCCGCGCAATACGGTAAGATTAACCTGGTGCGGGGATAGGTCAAACACGCAATCATGTATTATGCTGTTATACCAATATTAAGCCCCTGTTATACATACAATCCGGTAGGAAACATAAAAAAATTACGGATATCTTTGACGTATGCAGTGAAACAGGTGTATAATAATATTATAACAGCGGAACTTGATATTCAAATTTTTTGTTGAGGTGAAGAAAAAAATGAGCAAGGTTCCTTATGAAGTGTATACGGAGGATGTAGAAGCTCTGTCCGTGCTGTCTCCTGACGGCGAAATTGTAAACAAAGACATGATGCCTAAACTTTCCGACGATCAATTAAAAGAAATTATGTATCGCATGGTATTTACCCGTACTTGGGATGACCGTGCAGTAAACCTGGGCCGTCAAGGTCGTCTTGGTTTCTATGCTCCAGTATCTGGACAAGAAGCAACAATGGTTGGTAGTGAGTTTGCACTTGAGAAAGAAGACTTTATTGCTCCAGGCTATCGCGATATTCCGCAACTCGTGTGGCACGGGCTTCCTCTTTATCAAGCATTCTTGTACTCCCGTGGACACCAACATGGTGGACAAATTCCTGATGGCGTTAACGTATTGATGCCACAAATCATCATTGGTGCACAAATTCTGCACGCAATGGGTATTGCTATGGGTTATAAATTGAAGAAACAAAAGCAAGTTGTTATTACGTACACAGGTGATGGCGGTTCTTCTGAAGGTGACTTCTATGAAGGTCTGAACTACGCTGGTGTATACAAACTGCCAGTTATCTTCTTCGTACAAAACAATGGTTATGCCATCACAACTCCTTTTGCTAAACAAACAGCAGCTCTGTCCATCGCTCACAAAGCGGTAGCAGCAGGTATCAAAGGTGTTAAAGTTGACGGTATGGACATCTTCGCTGTTATCAAAGCGGTTCAGGAAGCTGCTGAACGTGGACGTAACGGAGAAGGCGCTACATTGATTGAAGCGGTAACTTATCGTTTCCGTCCTCACTCCCTTTCTGACGATGCTTCCAAATATCGTACAAAAGAAGAAGAGGCGGAGTGGAGCGAAAAAGATCCAATCGCACGTTTCGCTAAGTATCTGGAGAAAAAAGGTCTTTGGACTGAAGAAGATACAGCTCGTGTGAAAGAAGAAGCAAAAGCTAAAGTAAATGAAGAGATCAAAAAAGCGGAAAAAACCGAGAAAATGACGATTTCAGGCTTGATCGACAGCATGTTCGAACAAACGCCTAAGCACTTGGAAGAGCAAAAAGCTGATTTCCAATAAGTTTTTTCCGATAAAGCATAAACATCCGGCGCCGGCTCTGGTGTCTCGGTATACATGTATGAATTCAAATGTGAACTGTCAATGTTTAAGGAGGAAATGAAGCAAATGGCACAATTGAACATGAAAGAAGCAATCCGTGATGCGCTTCGCGTTGAGTTGAAACGTGATCCTAACGTTCTGCTTTTCGGTGAAGACGTAGGTAATGTAGGCGGTGTTTTCCGTGTAACGGAAGGTCTGCAAAAAGAGTTTGGCGAAGAGCGTGTATTTGATACTCCGCTGGCTGAGTCCGCTATTGGTGGGTTGGCTGTAGGTTTGGGTATTCAAGGCTTCCGTCCGGTAGCTGAAATCCAATTCGTAGGTTTCATCTTCGAAGCACTTGACCAAATGGTAGTGCAAGCTGCTCGTATGCGTTTCCGCTCCGGTGGAAAATACAATTCTCCAATCGTATTCCGTACACCATTCGGTGGCGGTGTAAAAGCGGCAGAATTGCATACAGATTCTCTGGAAGGTTTGCTCACGCAAACTCCGGGTATTAAAGTAGTAGTTCCTTCTAACCCTTACGATGCAAAAGGTCTGATGATCGCTTCCATCCGCGACAATGATCCTGTATTCTTCATGGAGCACTTGAACCTGTACCACGCTTTCCGTGCAGAAGTGCCTGAAGAAGACTACGTTGTTGAACTGGGTAAAGCAAACGTTGTTCGTGAAGGTTCCGACGTTACGATCATTACTTACGGTATGATGGTTCATACTTCTGTTAAAGCAGCTGAAGAGCTTGAAAAACAAGGAATCAAAGTTGAAGTAATCGACCTTCGTACGATCAGCCCGATCGACATCGATACCGTTGTTGCTTCCATTAAGAAAACAAATCGTGCAATTGTTGTACAAGAAGCTCAAAAGAGCGCAGGTGTTGCAGCTGAAGTCATTGCCCAAATCAATGAAAAAGCAATTCTTCACCTGGAAGCTCCGGTTCTGCGTGTAGCTGGTCCGGACACTGTATATCCATTCGCACAAATTGAAGATACATGGCTGCCTAACCCAGCACGTATTGTTGCTGCGGTTAACAAAGTCGTAAATTTCTAATTTGATCATCTGACATGCCGCAAGGCGCAGTATGGTGATTCACATCGCAGCACAGGCTGCACTGTAAACAGCCATTAGCCCCTTGATTGACAGTTATTTGCATTAGCAGTAACAGTTAGTTCTTGGAGCTAAGGGTTGTTTTCAGGATTGAGCACATAATCAAGGAGGTTTTTCAGTTGGCTAAATTTGAATACAAATTCCCTGAACTAGGCGAAGGCCTTCACGAAGGCGAAATCATCAAGATGCACATCAAAGTCGGGGACAAAGTAACTGACGATGATATCATCATGGAAGTACAAAACGACAAAGCGGTAGTAGAAGTACCTTGTCCGGTTAACGGAACAGTTACTGAAGTATTCGCTAAAGACGGTCAAATCTGTCACGTTGGTGAAGTTGTTGCTGTTATCGATGCAGAAGGCGAACTGCCTGAGCAAGACGACGCTCCTGCTGGCGACCAAGGTGCACAAGAGAAAGACGCAGCTCAAGGCGGAGCTGACACTAGCGGTTCTTCTGCAGCAGCTTCCAGCTCGGATGCAGCTCAAGAAGGCGGCAACAACAGCGTTCCGGCAGTACCTGCCAAAGACGTTCTGGCAACACCAAGCGTACGCAAATTTGCTCGTGAGCAAGGTGTAGACATCGCTCAGGTTAACGGCACTGGCAACAACGGTAAAGTAACCAAAGAAGATGTTGAATCCTTCAAAAATGGTGGCGGCCAATCCGCAGCAGCTTCCGCAGCTCCTGCTCAAGAAGAGAAAAAATCCGCAGCACCAGCAGCGGCAGCAGCTGACCAACGCCTTGAAGAAGAGCGCGTACCATTCAAAGGTATCCGTAAAGCAATCTCCAATGCTATGGTTAAATCGGCTTACACTGCACCTCACGTTACAATCATGGACGAAGTGGACGTAACTGAGTTGGTTGCTTTCCGTACTCGTATGAAACCAATCGCAGAGAAAAAAGGAACGAAAGTTACTTATCTGCCGTTCATCGTTAAAGCATTGGTTGCAGCTTCCCGTCAATTCCCTGCTCTGAACGCAATGATTGATGAAGAAGCTAACGAAATTGTTTACAAAAAATACTACAACATCGGTATCGCAACAGATACAGACAACGGCTTGATCGTTCCTGTTATCAAAGATGCTGATCGCAAATCCATCTGGATGATCGCTGATTCCATTCGTGATCTGGCAGCTCGTGGCCGTGATGGCAAATTGAGCGCTAACGAAATGAAAGGAAGCACAATCTCCATCAGTAACATCGGTTCTGCTGGCGGTATGTTCTTCACTCCGATCATCAACTTCCCTGAAGTTGCAATTCTCGGAACTGGACGAATCAGCGAAAAAGCGGTTATCAAAGACGGCGAAGTTGTTGCAGCTCCTGTAATGGCTCTTTCCTTGAGCTTTGACCACCGTATCATCGATGGTGCAACAGCACAAAACTTTATGAACTACATTAAACAGCTGCTCGCTAACCCTGAGCTGCTCGTTATGGAGGTGTAAGATATGGTAGTAGGCGACGCTTCTCTCAATATCGACACATTAGTAATTGGTGCGGGTCCTGGCGGCTATGTAGCTGCCATCCGCGCTGCTCAACTGGGCCAAAGCGTATTGATTGTAGACAAATCCGAGCTTGGTGGCGTTTGTTTGAACCGTGGATGTATCCCATCCAAAGCTCTGATCTCTGCTGCACACCAATATGAAAATGCACTTCACGGTGAAGCATTCGGTATTTCTGCTGAAAACGTAAAAGTGGACTTCGGCAAAACTCAAGAATTCAAAAACGGCGTTGTTAAGAAAATGACTGGCGGCGTAGCTGGTTTGCTTAAAGGCAACAAAGTTGAAGTTTTCAACGGTGAGTGCATGTTCATTAACGAAAACGAAGCGCGTGTATTCAACGATCACGAATCTCCGCGTTACAAATTCAAAAATGCAATCATTGCAACAGGTTCCCGTCCAATCGAACTGAAACCTTTCCCATTTGGCGGACGCATTCTGTCTTCGACAGAAGCATTGAACCTGCCTGAAGTACCGAAAAGCCTGATCGTTATCGGTGGCGGTTATATCGGTGCAGAGCTTGGTCAAATGTACTCCAAATTCGGTGCTAAAGTAACGATCATCGAAGGTTTGGATACTGTACTTCCAGGATTCGATAAAGACATGACTAGCCTTGTGGCTAAAAACATGAAGAAAACAGGCATCGAAATCGTAACGGGTGCAAAAGCTGAAAGTGCTGAGCAAACGGATAAAGATGTAACTGTTAAATATTCCGTAAATGGTGAGTCCAAAGAAGTAACTGCAGACTACCTGCTCGTTACTGTTGGACGTCGTCCAAACACAGACGGTGAGCTTGGTTTGGACCTGATCGGTGTTGACGTAGACGAGCGTGGATTCGTTAAAGTTGACCACCAAGGCCGTACTAGCATCCCGCACATCTTCGCAATCGGTGATATCGTATCCGGTTTGGCACTTGCCCACAAAGCTTCTTATGAAGGTAAAGTGGCTGCTGAAGCGATCGCAGGACAACCGTCTGTCGTTGACTACAAATGTATGCCAGCTGTTGTATTCACAGATCCAGAGTGCTCCAGCGTAGGTTACACTGAAAAAGAAGCCAAAGAAAAAGGCTACAAAGTAAAAGCAGGTAAGTTCCCTTATGCGGGTAACGGCCGTGCGGTATCTTTGAACCATGCTGAAGGCTTCGTGAAAATCGTAGCTGACGAAGAAAG
This sequence comes from Paenibacillus sp. FSL K6-2862, assembly GCF_038005125.1. Taxonomy (NCBI): domain Bacteria; kingdom Bacillati; phylum Bacillota; class Bacilli; order Caryophanales; family Paenibacillaceae; genus Paenibacillus; species Paenibacillus sp. FSL K6-2862. Next base: position 4,130,528 of record NZ_JBBOSN010000001.1, on the reverse strand, counting down.
CGGCCTTGTACTGGGTTGCCAAATCGTTGGTCTGGAAGCTTCCAACCTGATTGCTGAGCTTGGTCTTGCAATCGAAATGGGTGCTACTCTGGAAGATCTGGCTCTGACTATTCACGCTCACCCAACTTTGGGCGAAATCGTGATGGAAGCTGCGGAACTGGTTATGGGTCATCCGATCCACATCATTTCCCGCTAATATCGTCTAAGCTTCGGACTCGTCCGGCATCATACGTAAATCAAGAGGTGAGTAGCGCTAACGCGTTATTTGCCTCTTTTTTGTGAATGCAGATGGCTTCCGTAGAGCTACATCATGCACTTTGTGCTGTACAACATGGGCAAAATTGAATGTGTTTTCAACTCTTTTTCCATCGTGCACAGTGTGATAAACTGTTAAGATGATCAGACATGATGAAAATCAGATCAATCTGTAGCTGAGTGGCAACATATATAGAGATGCGAGGGGAAATCAACTTGAAAAACTATCTCGATTTATTACAAGATATATTGGATAACGGTGTTCATAAAGGGGATCGTACCGGAACGGGTACACAATCCGTGTTTGGCAGACAGCTTCGTTATAACCTGTCCGAAGGCTTTCCGCTTGTAACTACGAAGCGAATCCATCTTAAATCCGTCATTCATGAACTATTATGGTTCTTGAGTGGGGATACGAATATTGCCTATCTGAAAGAAAACGGAGTGAAAATCTGGGACGATTGGGCAGACGAGAATGGCGATCTAGGCCCGGTCTACGGTTCACAGTGGAGAACATGGGAAGCTCCAAACGGGGAGAAAATTGATCAGATTTCAGCAGTTATCGATTCAATTAAAAATAACCCGGATTCACGCCGCCATCTGGTAAGTGCATGGAACGTGGCAGAGATTAACAACATGAAGCTTCCACCCTGTCATTTTGCGTTTCAATTTTATGTGGCGGAGGGTAAACTATCCTGTATGCTTACGATGCGCTCTGTGGATACGTTCCTGGGGTTGCCATTTAATATTGCCAGCTACGCGTTACTGACACATATGATTGCCCAGCAGTGTGACCTTGAAGTGGGAGATTTCATCTGGTCGGGTGGCGATGTGCACATCTATTCCAATCATGTGGAGCAAGTGAAAACACAGCTTGAGCGTGAGCCTTTCGCACTGCCTAAGTTGATCATTAAACGTAAGCCGGATTCGATTTTTGATTATAAGTTTGAGGATTTTGAGTTTGAGAACTATCAGCATCATCCGGGTATTAAGGCTCCAATTGCGGTATAAGCAGACTCGAAGAAGGAGTGTAGCATTTTGAGTATTGAACTTGTGTGGGCTATGGGTGAAAATGGTGTTATTGGCTTGAACAATTCGATTCCATGGCGTTTGCCCAAAGATATGGCTTTTTTTAAGCGTCGTACGTTAAACAAAACGATTTTAATGGGCCGCAATACGTGGGAATCCTTTGGAGGTAAGCCGCTTCCGCAGCGCCGGAATATTGTAGTCACCAGAGATCTGAACTACAAGGTAGAGCAGGCAGAAGTGGTGCATTCCATTGAAGAAGGTTTGGAGGCTACCAAAGGAGAGGAACTATGTGTAATCGGTGGCTCACAGGTATACCGTGAGTTCCTCCCGCTGGCGGACCGGTTGGTGGTTACCAAGATCCATGAGGAATTTGAGGGAGATACCTTTTTCCCGGATGTGGATTGGACCGAATGGGAGCTGAAGGAGCAGATTGAGGGCGAGCAGGACGAGAAAAATGTGTATGCCTATACGTTTGAGTTTTATGAACGCAAACGCTGAAGTTAATCTGTTAGATGATCATTGATTAGAAATTTGATGTGTGAAATGCAAAAATACAAAAGGCGCTGATTGACGAAATATTCGTGAACAGCGTCTTTTTTAATTTATTTTAAAAATGTAGGATGCCCTCAGCCATTTTTTGTGGTTTACACGAATATAACATTTGTAACCAAGAGAAATTGGGGCTCGAAAATAAGATTTTCAACATAACTAGTAAAAAAGTATAAAAGTTGTGGGCTTTTACCGTTGTGAAGCCCTAAATTCGAGCGAATATTCGGAATTAGGAGGTATATAGGGCTGACTTGCTTGATTTTAATGGCAAATTAGCTCACATTTACATGACGTTCTTTTTGTTTTTCGACATAATAAACGTTAGAACAGACTTTTGATCATCATTTTCAGCTCCAAAATAAGGGTATTGACCACAGCTAAACCTGACGATATGATGTATAAAATACAAATAATTATGCGGATAATCCATTTAATATTCAGTTGTCGAAATGCTACTATAATTGAAATATCTTTGAGAAGTTTTTGTGATACAATAGACAAAAAACTCAGCATGAGTAATCCATTTCATATAGAACCATGCCAATGAAAGGATTAAGACGAGAACGGATGGGGGAAAACGTAAGATGTCTACACCTACTGGATTTATGGAATACAAACGGCAGCTGCCTGCGGACAGGGAGCCGGCTGAGCGGATTAAGGATTGGGAAGAGTTTCATAAACATATGGCTGAAGAAGAGCTCAGAACACAAGGTGCACGATGCATGGATTGTGGTACCCCGTATTGCCATACAGGTATAGATATGATTGGCGGAACGTCGGGCTGTCCTGTGCATAACCTGATTCCGGAATGGAATAATCTTGTATATCGTGGATTGTGGAGAGAAGCGCTTGATCGTCTGCACAAAACAAATAATTTTCCGGAGTTTACAGGTCGTGTCTGTCCAGCTCCATGTGAAGGATCTTGTACCGTTGGCCTGATCGGCCAGCCGGTTACCATCAAAACGATTGAAGAAGCTATTATCGAAAAAGGATTCGAAGAAGGCTGGGTGGTTCCCCAACCTCCGGAGAAACGCACAGGTAAACGCGTAGCGGTCGTTGGTTCTGGCCCTGCAGGTCTTGCGACGGCAGCTCAATTGAACAAAGCAGGTCATACGGTAACCGTATATGAGCGTTCGGACCGTGTCGGCGGTTTGCTGATGTATGGTATTCCTACAATGAAACTGGACAAAAAAGTGGTGCAGCGTCGTGTGGATCTGCTTGAAGCGGAAGGCGTTCAGTTCGTGACAAACACCGAGATTGGCAAGGATATTCCTGCTCAGCAATTGGTGGACGAGTATGATGCAGTCGTGTTGTGTGGTGGTGCTACGAAGCCGCGGGAGTTCAATATTGAAGGAAGCGACTTGAAAGGCGTACATTACGCGATGGACTTCCTGAATGGCAGTATCAAAAGCTACCTGGATTCCAACCTGGAAGACGGAAACTACATTTCTGCACAAGATAAAGACGTTATCGTTATTGGTGGCGGAGATACCGGTTCGGACTGTGTGGCTACATCGCTCCGTCACGGTTGTCGTACCGTAACCCAATTTGGTACACATACCCAAGCACCAATGGAACGTGATCGCATTAACAACCCTTGGCCGCAATTTCCTAATGTTTATACATTGGACTATGCACAAGAGGAAGCCAAAGCGTTGTTCGGGCAGGATCCGCGTGAATTCTCCATCATGACAACCAAATTTGTTGGAGATGAAGAGGGCAACCTCAAAGAACTGCACACGATTCAAATCGAGCGTATTGTCGATGAAACAGGTCGTAAGATCTACCAGCCAATCCCTGGAACAGAGCGCGTTTTCCCTGCACAAATGGCAATGATCGCGATCGGGTTTGATGGTCCAGAGCAAACGCTGGTTGAACAGCTGGGACTTGCAACAGATCGTCGTACCAATGTTAAAGCTCGCTACGGCAAATACAATACCAATGTGGATAAAGTATTTGCTGCAGGTGACATGCGTCGCGGACAAAGTCTGGTTGTATGGGCTATCAATGAAGGACGCGAAGCCGCTCGTGAGGTAGACAAATACCTGATGGGTGCCACCGTTCTTGCTTAACTTGAAATAAGCAATAATTTCATACATTATTTCGGAACAAAAGATGTGATACAAAAAACAACTCTCGCTTATAGTGGGAGTTGTTTTTTTATTTCATAACTCTATTGCGTAGCAAATAATTTGAGCTAGTGTGCGGTATAGCATTGCTTTTTAAGTCGTAAAGATTTATTATTAGATTATAATAATTATAAATAAGACTACAAATGACCTTGTTAAATAGAGAATTTAAATCCGGAGGTGCGACCAGCTATGGCAAGAAACCGGGAGAAGTCCATTTCAGAACAAATATTTGACATTAAAAAGCAATTGGTAGACAAAGGATATAAATTGACACAACAACGTGAAGTGACGGTACGTGTGCTGCTTGAACATGAAAAGGATCATTTCAGTGCTGAGGAAGTGTTTCTGCTGGTGAAGGAGCAGTTTCCTGAGATCGGCCTGGCAACTGTATATCGGACACTAGAGCTGCTAAGTGATCTTCAGGTTGTAGAGAAAATAAATTTTGGAGATGGTGCTGCACGCTTCGATCTGCGGAGCACAGATGGCTCACATCATCACCACCATTTGATCTGCACGGAGTGCGGAACTGTGGAAGAAATTATGGAAGATGGCTTGCTTCGTCTGGAGCAGCAGATTGAACGTCAATACGGATTTGCCGTGACGGATCATCGCCTTGACTTCCAGGGTGTATGCAGGGAATGTAGGGAAAAGCAGGCCGTAAATGAACAAGCTGCAGGCTAATTGTTCCACGGAGGATGCTCCCGGATTCAAAATCTGATATAATAGGTTTCAGAAGCAAGGGGCTTCCGTGGGCGGAAGGCCCCTTTTTGCCGTCAAGCGGACGGTGAAGGAGGAGAGATGGACGGATGAAGACACTGGTTATAGCGGAAAAGCCTGATATGGGTCGAACCATTGCCGCCGTCATAGAACCAAGAGCCAAGAACAATCGCAGTTATCTTGAAGGTGAGCATTACATTATCACTTGGGCGATTGGTCATCTGCTCGGGCTTGCTGAACCGGATGCATATGATACGAAATACAAACGATGGAATATTGCGGATCTGCCCATTATTCCGGATCAGTTCAAAATCGTGCCGAATCCCAGAACAAAAGATCAGCTTAAGATGATTGGAGAACTTGCCAAACGAGCATCATCGATCGTAAATGCATGTGATGCCGGGCGAGAAGGCCAGTATATTTTTGCATTGATTCAACAGCAGCTGAAGCTGCGTCAGCCCGTTAAACGACTATGGATTTCGGACCTGACTGCAGAGAGCATTAAGCGTGGCTTTGACGGGCTTAAGGATGCATCAGAGTTCGAAAATCTGACTCATGCTGCTCGCGCCCGAAGTGAGGCCGATTGGCTGATTGGCATGAATGCTTCACGTGCCTTCACGACTCGGCATAACGCCCTGTTATCTGTGGGACGTGTACAGACACCGGTTCTTGCGTTGATCTATGATCGGGAAATGGAGATTGAGGCATTTCAATCACAAACATTTTATGAAGTCGCCGCCTGGTTCCGTCAGGAGGGTGTAGAGTACAGAGGCTTACGCCAAGGAGACAAGCTCACGGATGCGGAGGCTGCTGAAGCGATAGCGAGCAGTGTGAAGGGCAAAACCGGACATATTACCAAGTATGAGGCGAAGCAAACGAAGGAGTATCCGTACAGACTATATGATCTGACTCTGCTGCAGCGTGAAGCCAATGCCAAGTATGGGTATGGAGCGAAGAAGACACTGGATATTGCACAGGCCTTGTACGAGAAACACAAGGTTATTTCCTATCCGCGGACGAATTCCAACTATGTTACGGAACAGAATATTGAGGGTATGCACAAAACATTAAACCTGCTTAAGAACGGGCCCTATAGTGAGCTGGCTATTGGTGCAAAACCTGAATTGGTTCATAAAAATAACAAGGGAGTCTGCAATCCTTCCAAGGTTGAGGATCACCATGCCATTTTGCCTACGTTAAAAAGGCCAGGTACCTTATCGAAGGATGAGCAGAACATCTACGACCTGATCGTCCGACGGTTTTTGTCTCATTTCTATCCGCCTGCAGAGTATAAACAGCATACCGTACTTACTGAAGTAGAGCAGCATCAGTTCAAAACTTCTGTGAAGGAACTGCTGTCACTCGGGTGGAAAGTCGTTCTTCCTTCTACAGATCAAGAGCAGAATGGCTCGGGAAAGAAAAAAACGAAGAAGAACAATAATGAGGAAGAAGAATCCGAAGAATGGACGGATAAGTCGTTCTCTGTGCAGCCAGAACTTCCAGTGCAGTGTAGCAAGAGCGAGTTCAAGGAGAAAGCAACCCAACCTCCCAAAAGTTATACGGAGGGAACTTTGCTGAAAGCGATGGAAAGTGCGGGTAAGCAGATCGAAAACGAAGAACTGCGTGATGCCATGAAGGACAGCGGTCTGGGCACGCCAGCAACACGAGCTGCAACCATCGAGCGGCTCAAAAATGTTGGTTATATCACGATGCAGGGGAAAAAGATGCAGTTGACGCTAAAAGGTCGAACAGCGATCGAATTGATTCGGCGAGCCGGTGTTGATTTGTTAACCTCCCCGGAGATGACTGGACAATGGGAGAGAAGATTGTATCAGATTTCCAAAGGGGAAGCCGGTCAGGATAAGTTTATGGAGAACGTTAAGAAGTTCACCATGTCCATTATTGATAAGGTGCGTGTACAAGCCCCTGCACCTGCGGATGCATTTGGTGAAGATTCACGTGGGGGACGTGGCAAAGGCAAGGGAGCAAAATCCTCAAAATCAGGAACGAAAACAACAGCGAGAACAGCAGCATCAGCTCCGAAATCATCACGGCAGTCTTCAGGATCTGTCTCCAAATCGAGTAACACAGCAGTCTCAGTAGTAAAGGCTGCATCAGCGAGCTCGGCAAATGCCGGTGTTCGTGAACCCTTGGCATCTTGTCCCTCGCCGGGTTGCACCGGTCAGATTATAGAGGGGAAAAAAGGCTATGGGTGTACGCGATTTAAGGAAGGCTGTGGGTTTGTCATCTGGAAAGAGTACGTTGGCAAAAAAATAACCAGTACAATGTTAAAGTCTTTGATCGAGAAGGGAAGCACTCAGGTGCTGTCTTTCAAACGTAAGGACGGGAGTACGGTTAAGGCCCGGATCATCCTGCAGGATCAATCTTCGGGCAAGCTGTCAGCTGAAAGGCAGGAGTAGTAAGGTTGTTCAAAAAAATGAAGCAATCACAGATTTGATGTGAACAAAAAGGACCCTTAATCAAGGGTCCTTTTTTGCTGCTGCTGCTGAATATTCTCATGAATGACCTGAGGCACCTCTTCGAGAGCCGTGATGGTGTACATCGAAGTCTCCGGATTGGGCTGAAGTTCAACAATGTTATACTGCCATTCATTTGGTTGTTTGATATATATGCTATGGATTCCAGCCGTGACTGCTGGCAAAATATCCGTGCGTAATGAGTTTCCGATCATCCATGTTGTCTTGCGGTCGAAAGGGCCGGAAGATAAAATGCCTTCGAGGGCTTCGACGTTCTTATGCTGCCTTATATAGATACGGTCATCGAAATAAGCAGATAACTTCATCTGATCAATTTTCCGTTGTTGAATCACCGTTTCGCCTCCAGTATACAGATAGAGGGCATGTCCGGCTGATTGCAGACTTTCCAGTGTCTCAACCATGTGAGGGTATGGTTCAACCTCCCGATCATATACACTCATGCCAAGCTTCGTGAGGAACGTTTCTTCTTCAGTGGAAGTGGCTCTTGCATATTTCTGAGAGAAAAAGCGATACGTATCAATAAGAGACTGTGGAAAATGGTGACTGGCAAATCCGACCTGGTTCACACCGGTCACGTCAATTTCCAGTTGTTTGTCACGAATGTCCTGGACGGTTAATGCATGATTGTCAAACCACTCCTGCATGTTCTCGAAGAACTCACCGAGGACTAAGTTAAAATATTTGTTGCAATAGACGAGCGTATCGTCCAGATCGAAAATGATGTGCTGTTTAATCGTGTTCATTTCAAAATCACTCCTTGCAGCCGGCAACTCCAGTTACATCCTCATTTATATGCGTATATAGGATTCTAGGAACATGTTCAATTCAGACACGCCATCCGGCCGGATACTGTATTTCTCTTTGCGGTTACTGCCGAGCAGATGGGTACGCAGCAAACCTGCGACACGCAGCGCCATAACCTGATCTTTAACCATGTCTTCATCTTTGTTCAATTCTTCGCACATCTCCGCAAGCGACTTCGGCTCATCGGATACGTAACGAAGCAGGCGAAGCCGTTCGGGATCAGCCAAAGCATGTGTAAAGCGCAGCAGACAGGTTGGCGGCTGATCTTCATTCTCTTCAGGAGTATCCACCGGGTATTGCATAATCATCATGCCTTCGTAGAAGCAGTAAATATTAATTGGACGGTTATGTACTGTGGGGAATAGAATCACTTCATCTAATCCGGGCATTGGTTCCACAATAACACCTGCTGTAGCATATTCGATAAGCAGTTCAGGTCCCATTTTCTCCAAAAGAATTCGCTTCTCCTGAGCGTCCTCTTCCAGCCAGGTACGATAATCGTCACTTATATTCTGGCAGTAATGCTGGTCCCAGAGACGAAGAAGCGGCACGTAACTGTCCCGAATACGACTTGTTTCTTCTATTGTAATACTCGGCAGAAGAGGAGATACTCGTGCAAACAATTCCTCTGAAGGCAGACTCGCAAGCATATTGAGAAAGTCCTGATTCTCTGAAGAGCAGGTCCGGTAGGCAGCCCATGCGAACAAAACATCAAAATCATCAAAAGGCCAAGTCGACGCAGGTGCAAGAGCAGCACGTACGTTGGAACTTAGTTTGCCTTCCACTTCAAGAATCCATTCGGGTCCAACATCCAAATGTTGAATCCATTTTTTCGTGACATATACAAGAAAACTGTTGAGCATTTCATATATCGGTGAAACATCAATCTTGACATGATAAGTCATAACGATGCAGAATCCTCCCGTCACATCTAAATGTACGCAGCGACTTATGTACTATTATGGCTTGTTTTGCAGGGCGTTGTCCACTATAATGTTCAAGTCCGGGGCAAATGCACCGGTGAAGCAGCGCTTTATCATACGAATATGAATAACATGCGAAAAGTCGTCAGCGATGGCGATTTTTCTTTTGGTTGTCCGCAGGAGGAATGAAATTCGTGTCATCCATTAATGTCGCAAAATCATCACATTCTACATCCAACTATCTCATCCTTATCATCGTTATAGTTGTAGCAGGGATTAGTCAAGGATTATTGCTTCCTGTACTATCCATTTTCCTGGAGCAAAAAGGGGTATCACCAGGGTTGAATGGTCTCAATGCAGCAGCGCTGTATGTAGGTTCTTTTGCAATGACACTGGTCGCTGAACGGCTGCTCGGAGCAGTTGGTTTTAAAAAGCTGATTGTCGGCGGCCTGCTGTTTGTTATGTTTCCCCTGATTCTTTTTCCGTATTTACCGGATATTAAATTATGGTTTATTCTTCGTCTCGTCGTTGGTATAGGCGATAGTGCATTACATTATGCTGCTCAGCTTTGGGTTCTTCTCGTGACGGCACCCGAAAAAAGAGGGCGTTACATATCCCTATATGGCATGTCCTACGGACTTGGCTTCAGTATCGGGCCTTTGGGCATCAAGCTGCTCGGATTTGGCGAGGCAGTGCCGTTCTGGGTTCTTTTCGTTTGTATGGGGGCCGTGCTCCTGCTTGTATTAATGAAGCTTCCTGATACCAAACCGGAAAAAGCAGAGCATGGTCAGCTCCCGGAACGCCGCTTCCGACGCAGCTGGGCATGGGCATGGTATGCGCTAATACCAGCGCTTCTCTATGGTTATATGGAAGCCGGGATGAACAGCAACTTCCCGGTATACGGTTTGCGGATCGGCTTAGATGCCAGTCAGATCTCATCTTTACTGCCGTTTGTGGGAATTGGAGGATTGTTCCTGCAGCTACCTCTGGGTATCCTCAGTGACCGCTTTGGACGCAAAAAAGTGTTAATGTCTGCTGGTATTGCAGGTGGGGTTATGTTCATGCTGGTACCTGTGGCCGGAACTCACTTCTGGTGGACGCTGGTATTACTAACCGTAGCAGGTGGGCTGGTAGGGTCGTTTTTCTCGCTTGGACTTGCCTATGCAGCAGATATTTTACCAAAGGCACTTCTTCCAGCAGCGAACGTCGTGGCCTCGTTCCATTTTACGATAGGCAGTATTCTGGGGCCGAACTTGGGTGGTCAGATGATCAATTGGATCTCACCCGGAAGCATGTTTATCCTGCTTGGTTGTTTTTATTTGCTTTTTGGTGCCGCAGGTGTCCTGTTCCAGCAAAAACCTAGTTCTCATTCTGTGTTAAAATAGAAGCTGGTGTTCGCATGGAAATTGATGTCCATTTCCGAGTACACTATATAGTAGGGAAAAACATGGACAAGAGGAGACATCGCGATGATCAGAGTTGAGAATTTGAGTAAATCCGTTGGAGCGGACCGTGTTCCGGTTCTGCGGGATATACGATTTGATATGCAACAAGGTGAAATGATCGCAGTAGTCGGTTCAAGCGGCAGTGGAAAAAGCATGCTGCTCAAGTGCCTGGCCATGATGGAGAAATGGGATGGTGGCCGATTTACGGTTGACGGTGTCGAAATTTTGAAAGAAGGCTGGTCCGGCAAACGGAAAATTAAGCGTGAATGGGCATACTTGGAACAGAATCCTCAGCTCTATCCTAGAAAGTCAGCACTCAAAAACGTATTGATTGGTCGGTCTGGTCAAACGCCTTGGTGGAGAATGGTGACTGGAATGGTCCGTTCCGATGATTATATGGGTGCCATGGATTATCTTGAAGGACTCGGACTTTTGGATAAAGCTCATCAAACCGCAGAAAAGTTAAGCGGTGGTGAGAAGCAGCGTGTAGCGATTGCCCGTGCACTTGCCCATGGGGCCAAAGTCATTCTCGCGGATGAACCAGTAATTGGGCTTGACCCACATACTGCCGATACAGTTCTCGAGACGCTGCGGAAACTGTGCGAAGAAGAACGGGCAACGGTTATTGCCGTTTTACCAATCGAGATGGCGGAGAAACATGCAACTCGCATCTGGGGTCTTGCAGAAGGCAAGATTGCCTTTGATATACGTGGACGTAGACTGACACAGAAGGAAAAAAACATGATTTAAACTATTGAAATGAGTGATGAAATTGCTTAACTCAAGATGGGGGCGCCTGTTAGCGTGCGGAGCAGTGACGGTGGTGCTTGGCTCCGTTCTTAGCGGATGTACGGTCATAAGCGACCCCAAGGGCTTGATGAAGAAACCCATGCTGTCCACGGACAAAGAAAAATTGTTTTACGTTGTTCAGAAGGAGCAGCCGCCAGAGAGCAATCTGATTCGCCCCAAAGACATGAACAACACCAGCATGATCCGTGTTGAAGATCTCGACGGGGACGGAACGCGCGAAGCTATCGTATTTTACGAAACACCCAATGAGAATGTGCGTATCCATGGCATGCTCCTGGAGGAACAGGGAGATACGTGGGTTAAGAAACTGACGTTTGACGTTCCGGGAAGTGAATTGCAATCCTTTAAAGTGTTGGATATCACGAACGATGGAAACCCGGATATCATACTCGGTGTGAGTCTGCAGGACCAAAAAGCACTGACGGCGTATTCATATAATGGCGGTGCACTTGAGCAGGTATTGGGTGGAGTCCCTTATAACCAGTATATTATTGATGATCTGCAAGGTAATACACTGGACATGAATGGGGATGGAAAAAGCGATTTTGCCATTGTAGCCCTAAATAACAGTGGGTTTGCAAGTGTAGCGTTGTATCAGTATGACGAAGGCAGCTTTAAGGAAGTTGATCGGCTGCAGACCGATTATACCGTTAAAGAGATCTACAATGCGCTTGGAGGAGAAATCGCCAAGGATAAGATGGGTATTGTGCTGGACACAGAGCTGGATGACCGCAGTTCTTTCTCACAACTGATCTATGTGAAGGATAACAAACTGGTGAATGCCTTCAAATCACCTGATCAAACCTATAGAGATGACAAAATTTTAAGCGGTGATTTCAACAATGATGGTATTATTGAGTTTGGACTAAAGGAAACGCCAAAGGGCTGGGAACATTACGTGTTTGACTCCCGCATGTGGTTTTATACCTTTTATCAATGGGATGGCAAGGATGGAAAAGAATTTGTTTCGTTCCAGTATCGTGATGATGCCAATCTGTTTCATTTAAATCTAAAGCCGGAGTGGTACGGGAAGATTACCATTGACACCAAATCGGAAAAAGAAAAATATATTCGATTTAAAATGATTGATACGGATGAAACCGTGGGTGAAATTAAATATTTCACGCTTTCTCAGTGGGAACAGGAAAAAGGAAAGAGATGGAAGGAAATTACCCGAACAAACGACCGGGTGATTGCTTCACGTAATGCGCAGGATAGTAATGATGGATTACTTGATAATATGTCTCAGCTGAACAGAAAGGGAGAACTAAATGAGTAAAGTACTTATTCTTGAGGATGAAGAATCCATCCGCAGTTTTATCGTTATCAATTTGAAGAGAAACGGGTTCGAAGTGCTTGAAGCAGGAGATGGGCATGAAGCACTTCGCATCTTGCAAACTGTACCAGATATTGACCTGGCTCTTCTTGATGTCATGGTACCTGGAATTGACGGTTTTGAAGTTTGTCGTCGCATCCGTGAAACCAATGAACGTTTGGGCATCATTTTCTTGACGGCCAAGGTTCAGGAACAGGACAAGGTATATGCTCTTTCTGTTGGAGCTGACGATCATGTAAGCAAACCATTCAGCCCGACCGAACTGATCGCACGAATCCAATCCTTGCTGCGCAGAGTAAATGTGCATCGGGAGACTGCAGCTAAGGTCACATTCCAATCAGGGCCGTTTTCTCTTGATTTGATCTCCAAACAATTTAAAAAACAAAATGAATTGATTGAATTGACTCCAACGGAATTTTCACTTATTCAATTCTTCCTGGAAAAAGAGAATACACCCCTTAGCCGTGATTTGCTCCTGGATCATGTATGGGGCAAGGAATATATGGGAGATCCCAAAATTGTGGATGTGAACATTCGCCGCTTACGCCAAAAAATCGAGAATAATCCTTCCGAACCTGAATACCTGCAGACTGTATGGGGTCACGGTTATAAATGGAAGGGCCGGGAGCAATGATTAAAAAAGGCATCACCAGACAGATCGTACTACATTATTTTTTTGTAGTTCTGCTTGCTCTGTTATTGGTGGAATTTATTTTTATGCTTGCGGTGCAGCGGTATTATTACGAGAGTATCTACAATACCATCAGCTCTCATATTTCCATGTCAAAAGACTTTTTGGAGCCCATCGCCCGCGAGGATAATGCGGATAATGGTAATCTGTCGAAGTTACTCTCGAACCTGGAACTATCCAGCACAGAGCTCGAAATTCTTGATCTCAACGGACGAGTTCTTGCCAGCTCTGCGGCCTTCGAGTCTGACCGAGCCGTAATGCAGACAAGTGATATCATGCAGGCCATAAATGGTAATACGGGACGGTGGGTAGGCAGACAACCGGGCACCGGAGAGCAAGTCATGGCCGTTTCGCACAAACTTGATCTGGGTGGGGAGAATACGTACATTGTAAGATATCTGACCTCACTTGAAAATGTAAACTCGAAGCTGCTTGTCATGGGATTGCTTGCGGTTGCCGTCGGGATTGCCGTTATGGCCATTGTTCTGATTATCAGCATTGGTATGGCGAACTCCATCGTCCGTCCCATTAACAATATTACCGCAGTATCTGCCCAGATGGCGAGAGGACGTCTGGATGTCAGAGTCAAAGGGAACTATAAGCACGAACTTGGTGAGCTGGCATCCACACTGAATTTTATGGCTCATGAGATTGTTCGCAGTAACCAGATCAAGGATGATTTTATCTCATCCATTTCCCATGAGCTGAGAACACCACTGACCAGTATCAAAGGCTGGAGTGAAACGCTGGATTCAGGCGGATATGATCCGGATGAGACACGTATTGGCATGAGCATTATCTCGAAAGAAACAGAACGCTTGATCGGGCTTGTCGAAGAGATGCTGGATTTCTCCAAACTGCAGCAAAATCAGATGAAGCTGGTCAAAGGCACGGTCAGCATTCGCGAGATTGTGCAGGAAACGATGTTAAACGTTTGGGCCAAAGCGGAACAAAAACAAATACATTTGAAGCTGGACACAGATGAGACTCGAGCTTTTAACGTGCATGGTGATGGAAATCGGTTGAAACAGGTATTCCTGAACATCGTGGATAATGCAATTAAATTCTCACACGAAAATTCGTGGATTTACTTGTCCGTAAAAGAAGAGGACGGGAAGATTATAGCGGCTGTGCAGGACACCGGAATCGGAATTAGCGAGGAGCATCTCATCAAAGTACGTGATCGATTCTTCCAGGTCAATCACCAGAATGGTGGAACAGGATTGGGGCTTGCCATTACGCAAGAACTCGTGGAGCTGCATGAAGGAACGATTAGGATACAAAGTGAACTTGGATCGGGTACAACCGTCACGATAGAACTGCCTGCTTTGCCGGAAGAAGAGATCGTAACTGAGCATCAGGTTAATGAACTCACTTCAGAACCGCAACAAGAGAGCGGGCCACAACATATTAATCCGGATTCGGGTACAGGCAAAAGCGTATAAACCGATTACAATGGACAGATTCTGAATGCACCAAAAAAGGCGAGCCGTCAACGGCTTGCCTTTTTTGGTATATTATGAAGAGAGTTCGCCAGCGCGCAAGCGACCGGTTTTCTCATACACTTCTTTCAGAATACGTGCAGGCTGAGTGCGGACTGCCGGTTTGGCAGATACAACCTCATTCGGGCCTACAACGACAATTTCATCAGCAGTGCCTTTGACAATGGCGCCGTCCTTGATAATAGCACCTTCACCAATAATGGCACGTTCGATATGAACACCTCTACCGATACGGGCATTTGGCATAACAACACTGTCTTTGACTTCAGAGCCTTTTCCTACTTCAGCACCGCAGAAGATAACAGAGCGCTCTGCACGACCTTCAATGGCGCATGACTCATGAACCATGGAGGACGCATGCTCAGCACGGGAATGACGAGCTTTGTGAGCACTTAATTTGGTTTTCCAGTCACGAGTAAACATCGGCCAGTGTTCTTTGTGCAGGCTCCAGTTTTCTTCGTTATGCAGCAGATCCATGTGTGCATCCCACAAGCTTTTTACAGTACCAACATCTTTCCAGTAACCATCGAAGTTATACACGAAAAGTGAGTTGTTTTCATTAAGCATTTGAGGGATTACGTCTTTACCAAAGTCGTGGCTGGAATTCGGGTTAGCCGCATCCAGCAGAAGATGGCGTTTCAGATACTCCCAATTAAACATGTAAATACCCATGGAAGCCAGGTTACTTTTTGGTTCAGCGGGCTTTTCTGCAAATTCGGTCACACGCATATTTTCATCCGCAGCCATAATTCCGAAGCGATGTGCTTCATCCCAAGGAACTTCCATGACCGAAATGGTCGCAACTGCTTCATTCGCTTTGTGGGATTCCAGCATGTCACGATAATTCATGTGGTAAATGTGATCTCCCGACAAAATTAGAACATTTTCGGGGTTTTGTTGGTCAATATAGTCGATATTTTTATAAATGGCATCCGCCGTTCCCAAGTATTCGTCATTTCCTGTATGATAAGATGGAAGCAGGGAGATTCCTGCCTCTTCCGAATTCCCATGTCCCCATGGTTCTCCTCCACCAATGTGATCGTGTAAAGATTCAGCTTGGTACTGCGTTAATACTCCAACCGTATCGATTCCTGAGTTTACGCAGTTGCTGAGAGGAAAATCGATAATCCGGTAGTGCCCGCCAAACGGTACAGCGGGTTTAGCAATACTTGAGGTCAATGGGGCTAATCTTTTCCCCTCTCCTCCCGCCAACAGCATAGCGATGCAATCTTTATTAAACATAATCGTTTCCCTCCCAAGATATTTGTCCAGTGTAGTACTTACATAAACGCAAAGTGGAGCTGTTGAAACGATGTATACTGTAAAATTCCTGTAAAATTACAACATTTTTTTAAACACGTCATTTTTCTTTTCAACTTGGCTAGAATGGGGTAATGGTTAACGTTATATCTATTTTCTAGGGGAAGAAGGTGATCTCTTGGCCATTCAACCATTGGCAGATCCGGCCATTTCGCCGGAGGATATCTATTTGTTTCATGAAGGAAACCTTCATCACAGTTATCGAATATTAGGCGCACAACCTGCGACTGAGGATCATCGTCAGGGGTATCGCTTCACTGTCTGGGCTCCAAATGCCAAAGAAGTAGGGCTGGCTCTTGACTGCAATGATTGGAAAGGTGAACAGGCACCTTTATATAAGATACCCGATTCTGGATTTTGGACTCGTTTTTTTCCGGAAATCAGTGAAGGAACTTTATACAAATTCCGTATTTTAACGGAAAACGGAACAGAACTGCTGAAAGCAGACCCGTATGCATTTCACGCCGAAGTTAGGCCTCGGACTGCTTCCATGACAAGTTCCATCCAGGGATACAAATGGAACGATGGTGCATGGAGACGGAAACAGAGGGCTGTATATAACAAGCCTTTACATATTTATGAGATGCACATCGGAACATGGAAGCGCAAGGAAGACGGCTCTTTATACAGTTATAGAGAGATCGCGGACCTGCTCGTTCCTTACTTATTAGAAATGAAATACACTCATGTGGAGATGATGCCTCTGAGTGAACACCCTTATGACCTTTCCTGGGGATATCAGAGTACGGGTTTCTTCGCCCCGACAAGCCGTTTTGGAGGTCCTAAGGATTTAATGTATTTAGTGGATACACTACATCAGGCTGGAATAGGTGTACTGCTTGATTGGGTGCCTGCACACTTTGCCAAGGACGCCCATGGTCTGCGTTTGTTTGATGGCACACCGCTGTTCGAATATGCAGATCCATTGCTGGCAGAGAAACCAGGATGGGGCACACTAAGTTTTGATTATTCGAAACCGGAAGTTCGTTCATTCCTAATCTCCAATGCTCTGTATTGGATGGAAATGTATCATTTTGATGGTCTGCGTGTAGACGCGGTTACCAGCATGTTAAGGCTTGATTTTGAAAAGCATTCTGGCCAATTTCGTCCCAATGCAGACGGGGGCTTGGAAAATAAAGAAGCTGTTGCCTTCTTGCAGCAACTCAATGAAACGATTTTCAAGTATTATCCTTATGCGCTGATGATGGCTGAAGAGTCCAGTGCATGGCCGATGGTCACATCTCCTGTGGACGTAGGCGGACTGGGATTCAATTATAAATGGAACATGGGTTGGATGAACGATACGCTGGATTATATGAAAACCGATTTCCACGATCGTCCGTCGAAGCATCATTTGCTGACATTTCCTGTGGTTTACTCCTTTTCTGAAAATTATGTGCTGCCTCTGTCGCATGACGAAGTTGTACATGGCAAAAAGTCCTTGCTGGACAAGATGCCTGGATCGTACGAACAAAAGTTTGATGGCATGCGAGCTTTCTTGGGTTACTTCATGACTTTCCCAGGCAAGAAGCTGCTCTTTATGGGCGGAGAATTTGGCCAGTTTATTGAATGGAAAGATGAGGATGAACTGGATTGGTTCTTGCTGGATTATGACAGTCACCGCAAACTCCACAAGTTTGAACGTGACCTGTCTGAGCTGTACCTGAGCGAAAAAGCTTTGTGGGAGCTTGATCATTCCCTGGACGGATATGAATGGATCACTCCGGATGATCATGGCCAAAGTGTCATTTCATATGTACGCAAAGGAAAAAAACCTGCGGATACACTCCTTGTGCTTGTTAACTTCCAGCCGGTCAAGCGGGAGCGTTACCGGATTGGTGTCATGCGTCCCGGTATGTATGCCGAAGTTCTGAACAGTGATCATCCCGATTACGGGGGATCAGGTATATTGAATGATATGCACATAGCTACCGAAAAGATTCCTTTTCATGGCCATCCCCACAGTCTGGAGATTGTTTTGCCTCCGCTAAGCGTGGTTATTCTAAAAAAGAATACACGTCGGAAAACGGATGAGACAGCAATTGAAGTCGCTTCTGTCAGACCAAAAGCACTCAAAAATACAAATAAGACCACTGCCAAATCAAAAAGGGGGAAAAAGGCGTGAAACTTTTATTCGCTGCTGCCGAGGGTCATCCATTTATCAAAACGGGTGGACTCGCCGACGTTATTGGAGCTTTGCCTCAAGCCTTGAAAAAGGCTGGGGCAGATGTTCGTGTTATTTTACCCAAATATAAAGGGATTCCTGACGAATATAAAGAGGCCATGAAGCCGGTTATCGTGACTGATGTTCCACTCGGCTGGCGCAGGCAATACTGCGGCATTGAGATGCTCGTCCATGACGGAATTCCGATTTATTTTGTCGATAACGAATATTACTTTGGCCGTGACGGTGTCTACGGGTATATGGATGACGGGGAGAGATTTGCTTTCTTCAATCGCGCGGTACTCGAGGTATTGCCGCTGCTGGACTTCAAGCCGGATGTGCTTCATAGTCATGACTGGCATGCGGGAATGATTCCGCTGCTGCTGCAGGCACATTACGCACATGAGCCATTCTATAGTGAGATACGTACCGTATTCACCATACATAATCTGTTGTATCAAGGTGTATTCCCGCATTCGTTATTCAGCGATCTGCTTGAACTGGACGACCGATATTTCACCATGGATGGCGCAGAATATTATGGTAATGTCAATTTTCTAAAATCAGGTATTGTCTATTCGGACCATGTAACAACAGTAAGCCCCACCTACGCACAGGAAGTGAAAACTTCCTATTATGGCTATGGCCTGGACGGTTTGCTTAGCTCGCTAGGCGAACGTTTTACCGGAATTGTGAATGGTATTGATACCAAGAGTTACAACCCGGCGACTGACAACAAAATCCCGGTCAAGTACAGAACAAGTTTATCCAAGAAAACGGAGAACAAGATTGAGCTGCAGAAGGAGCTTGGGCTGCCTGTCCGTCCAGATGTACCATTAATGGTAATGGTTACCCGTCTTGTTGACTCTAAAGGACTTGATCTCGTTTGTCGCATATTGGATGAACTGTTGTACTACGACGATATCCAGTTTGCC
Organism: Paenibacillus sp. FSL K6-2862; assembly: GCF_038005125.1. Classification (NCBI taxonomy): domain Bacteria; kingdom Bacillati; phylum Bacillota; class Bacilli; order Caryophanales; family Paenibacillaceae; genus Paenibacillus; species Paenibacillus sp. FSL K6-2862. The sequence continues at coordinate 4,111,418 of NZ_JBBOSN010000001.1, read as the reverse complement.
GTATTGGGAACAGGGGATCCTGCCTACGAGCATTGGTTCCGGGAGGCGTCCTATCGTTATCCACTGAAAATGTCAGCCCAAATCAAGTTCAACGATGGTTTATCCCGTCGTTTCTATGCAGGAAGTGATATATTTCTCATGCCGTCCAAGTTTGAACCGTGTGGCATAAGTCAGCTGTTAGCACTCCGGTATGGCAGTGTGCCACTTGTCCGTGAAACGGGTGGTCTTAACGATACCGTGCAGGCATACAATGAGTTCAACGGTGAAGGGAACGGCTTCTCGTTTACCAGCTTTAACGCACATGACATGATGAATACCATCCGTCGTGCAGTGAAGTTGTATCGCGAGCCCGACCACTGGAAGAAGATTGTGAAAAATGGCATGAACGGGGATTACAGCTGGGATGTTTCGGCTGATGAATACATGGACATTTATCGTAGCATTACTGTTGAGAATACAAAATAATGATTAAACCACGGAGCCGCAGTATACGTACTGTGGCTTTTTTTGGAGAATAAATCTGGAGCCATGTTGGTATGCCCTGTTGAGGTCGAATGAAGTGAATGAGGTTGAAAATTGGATGAAAGAGAGTTGGTAAAATGGCCAATCATATTAATTTCACCTCCACTTATAATCCGAATCTGGAGGCATGGGGTGGGAATGAAACATTTGATCCTCTCAAGATGAACGCGATGTTTAGTCAGATTTTGGGTAATATTGCAGCGGTTGAATCTTCTATCCCTGGAAATATCATTGACGTTAGAAACTTCGCTCCGGGGGATGGAACTGACCAGTCCGTACAGATCAAAGCGTTTTTTGACTCAGCGCAAGAAGGTGATATTTTACTATTTACGCCGGGACACTACAAAGTCGTAAAATCGGGATGGTTTTATACGTTTAATGGAAAAGCGGTAACCATCAGAGCTCACCCGGGAGCCATATTGGAAGTATCGGATCAGGGTTTACGCTTTGAGAACAGCAACCATATTGAAGTAAGTGGTCTAACGTTAAGGCGTACAACTCAGGCTGGATGGGCCAAAGGACGAACAGGCATTTACGTAGAGAATTCCAGCAACGTCATATTGCAGAATAATGATATTAGCAAATTTACGGACGGCATTGGCGTGAATGGTTCAACCAGTCAGGAGAATCCTTCAAGAAATGTTATCATTAGAAACAACAAGCTTCACCACTTGGGTGAAGAGCCCATTGCAGTGAGGACCAATCTGGCCTTTGTCATCATTAGCCAAAATGACTGCTACCGATACTTGGGGGATGGAATCCTCATTAAAGCAACCTGGAACGTATTTGTAACGACAAACTTTCTTCATACACCCGTATTGTCAACCGATGCAGACTATACTACGTTTACAGCAGGCCAGCAAGGATCTAATGTGCCCAAAGTAGGTGGAGGCATTACATGTAACAATGAAGGTGGCGAGACAGGGGCCCGGAGCCTCCATATCCATGATAACAGTGTGATCGGAACAGCTTTTGGCGTAGGACTTATCGGTTTTAGAGGCGCATTTGTCACTTCAAACTTCTTCAGTAATATTCGAAACAGTTCTGTAGTTTCTGTCTCCTTTCTTCCTTCCCAATTCAACCCAAATGATGAGAGCAACCATATTTTTGTGATTCAGGGCAATTATATTGATAGCATTTTAAGGTCGAATCCTACAGCAGCCATTGAGGCAAGAACCAATAACGGGATTGAAGGCATGGATATTGGCGTTATCTCCGATAATATCGTGATTCCTAATGGCAATCATTGGGGGATCATTGCAGACGGAAATATCATCATCAAAGGCAATTATATTGCCAAAGCAGGCATTGCTATGGACTTGAGTAATGGGGTAGTCGCCACCAGCAATATCATTCAGCCTGGTTTTGTCACGACCAATCCTGACCGGATGGTCAGCATTAATGATCATGTGACATTTACAAGCAATACAATTTCGGGTAAAGGCACATCACTGAAAATTCGTGGATCAAACAGCGTTATAACGGGCAATCGCATGAACTATGATGGAAATTGGTGGGCAGTTCATTTTGATAATGCCAATCGGGTTGTGGAAAATAACATTATCAAAGATAATGTGTTGCTGGTATCTTCTAGTGCCACTGGTCGATATTTATTCGGGTCCAGCGCTTTTTCGAATGGAAAAAACGTCGTGATTGATGTGGTTAAGGACAATAATGGTTCTTTCTACCAACTGGTGAACGACCTTGTACTGACGGGACCCAATTCCACCCGCTGGAGAGTCACTGTCGATGCCAATGGTAATATTAAGGGGACCAAGGTTTAGCATTTATCATAAAAAAACCTCCTAAACACCAGATCGAGAAAAGGGTTCATGGATCTGATGAATTAGGAGATTCCTTTATGAAGGATCCAGCTGTCTGTATAGAATTCGATAACCGTAAGGATCGAGCTTAATGTTCATGATGCCATCTGTGGGAATAACGGGGTCTTCGGTTAGAGCATCTCTCCAGTCCTCGGTCTCCATAGGGTGAGAGAGGGTGCGTACATCGGGCGTATTATTCATCCAAACGGTAAAGTGAAGCTGATCATCCATTCGCTCGTATACGATACAGGGATCGTTGTGATCTGCTTTAAGGAAGCGGAAGCGCCCTTTGCGAAGTGCCTCATTGCTCTTGCGGAGATCAATCATCAGCCGGTAGAAGTCATAGAGCTCCCGATCTTGCTTGGCAGGGTTCCATTCCATACATTTGCGGCAATCGGGATCTCCTTCACCGCTGATGCCCACTTCATCTCCATAGAAGATACACGGCGTACCGATGTAGGTAAACAGGAATACAACGGACAGTTTTAATCTGCGTTTGTCTTCACCGCATCGGGAGAGCAGACGAGGCGTATCATGACTGCATAACATATTGAAAATCACTTCGTTGGTTTGCTGGGGATACCGCATAATGAGGGACCCCATCTCATTTGCAAAGTTGTAGCCATCCATGGAACCGCAGAAAAATTCCAGAACTTTGTCGGCAAAAGGGTAGTTCATGACAGAATCGAATTGGTCACCCATCAGCCATGTCAGGGAATCACTCCAAACCTCGCCCACTATATAGGCTTCCGGGTTTGCCGTTTTAACTACCTTACGGAAATCTCGCCAGAAGTGGTTATCCACTTCGTTCGCTACATCCAATCTCCAGCCGTCGAGCTTGATTTCCTTAATCCAGTATTCGGCGACATCCAGCAGATACGCTTTTACTTCGGGATTAGCCGTGTTAAATTTCGGCATATTTCCATAAAAACCGAAGGTATCATAGGTGGGTATGCCATTCTTAATACAGACAGGAAACTCATTGATATGGAACCAGTCTATATACTTTGATTGTTTTCCATTTTGCAGCACATCCTGAAAAGGCGGGAAATCTTCACTGCAATGATTAAAAACGGCGTCAAGCATGACGCGGATACCACGCCGGTGGCATTCCTCTGTGACTTTTTTGAGCAAATCATTGTCTCCAAAATGCGGATCTACTTTTTTATAATCAATGGTGTCATATTTATGGTAGGAGTTGGCTTGAAAGAGGGGGGTGAAATATATAGCATTTACGCCAAGTTTGGTTAGATCATCCAGATGATCGAGGACGCCTTGCAGGTCTCCGCCAAAGTAGTTATCCAGCTCGGGCGTACCTCCCCAAGCGTGAGTTCCTTCGGGATTGAGGTCTGGATTGCCATTGGCGAACCGTTCGGTCATGATCTGGTAAAACACAGCTTCTTTGGCCCATTCGGGAACCTTAAACACATCAATTTCATGAATGTACGAGAATTCGTAATATCCTCCAGTAGGGTAAGGGGGATCTCGGTGAATCCCATTGTCGGCCAGAAATACATTTTCATGACCCGCAGTGACTCGAAAAATATAGGTAAGTCGCTTGAATTTGGGTTTAACCGCAGCCTCCCAGTAGTCGAACATGCTATCCGAAGCAGCTTTTTCCAGTTGGATTTCCCTGTAGGTTCCGTCCCAATCATATTTATCACCGGTCAGTGCAGTCACATAGTCTACATCATCTCTCTTCGTACGTACACGCAGATGAATCGTAGACGTGTTGTAGGCGTAAGCCCACTTGTCACGTGGAACGTGATACATCGCTTCGAGCAGCATGACGGCACCTCCTGTATCAAGATGAGTATAGCATTACATAACCAAGCTAGACAGCAAATGAACCATAAAGGGTTTACATAATTAGTAAAATTTTCATCATTTTCATGATTTTCATTTCACAAGCATCTCCAGGTTAGGGTTGAATATACGTATGCAAAATAAAGAAAAGAGGTGTTTTCTGCAGACCTGGTGATATCCATCAAATCTGTAGAGAACACCTCTTTGGTTGTCTCTGTTAACTTAGAACTTATATTATCGTAAGGCTTGTTCAAACTCTGTTCGAATCGTTTGCAGCAGCTCAGGCTTCGTTAGCACATCATAAGCTGTTGTGGCAAGTGCTTTTGCACCCAAGATCATGCCATCCAGTGCCCTTTCCTGTAAAGCCAGATCGCGGAATTCGATGGAGTGCAGGGTATGCACCTCATCAACGACCTGAATGTAGGGATGAATTGCAGGACAGCGTAAGGATACGTTACCGATATCCATGGAGCCATGATCATCTCCGCTAACAATCTCGTCTTGAGGAATACCGAGTTCCATGAGGTTTTCACTGAACGTTGCAGATAAAGATTCATTGGTTACCATCTCATCATATGACGTTTCATAATTCGAAGTCACAAGACGACAGCCTGTTTGGAGCGCAGAACCTTCGGCAATTTGTATGACACGCTGCGTTAGTATGTTAAGCTCTTTTCTGGTTGCGGCGCGTACGTAAAATTGGGCTGAAGCGTAGTCGGGAATGATGTTGGCAGCCTGACCACCGCTATTAATAACACCATGGATCCGGACTGTACTTCTCACTTGCTGGCGGAATGCATTAATGCCGTTAAAGGTTTGAATGACGGCATCGAGAGCATTAATCCCTTCATGCGGACTGGCCGCGGCGTGAGAGGATTTCCCGTGGAATTCGAATTGCACGGCATCAATGGCCAGAGAGCTGCCCGATTTCTCATAAGCATAGTAAGGATGGGCCATCAGTGCGACATCACAATCATCAAACAGACCTGCTTCAGCCATTGGAACTTTGGCGCCACGAGTTTCCTCAGCAGGTGTGCCGAAGACTTTTAACGTTCCTCCAACTTCATCCAAAATGGACTTTAGACCGACAGCAGCACCCAGACTCATCATACATATCAGATGATGGCCGCAAGCGTGACCAATCTCGGGAAGTGCATCGTATTCGCATAACAGCGCTATGGTTGGTCCTTTTTTGGCAGCAGCGTAGGTGCCGATAAAAGCCGTATCCAATCCAAGTACGGGAGCTTCTACTTCAAAACCGTGAAATATCAGTTCTTCCTTTAAACGGGCAGAAGCAAGGTATTCCTCGTTCCCGAGTTCGGGATTGGCACCAATGTATGATGAAATCTCCTTAAAACGGGAAGCATATTGATCAATAACCGACAAAATTTGTGATTTGGTATGTGTCATCGTGAACTCCTTCGTGCAAAATGAAAATAATTTAGTCATTATATCATGTTTGCTTGGTTTTTTCAGAAACAAGTCAGGATTTGTAAGTTGAAAACTCATTGCATAATCATGCATTGTACTTTATAATGACTCAGGCATCAACATGAGGAAGCACATAATGTATGTAAGGGGAGAACAGGGTTGAAATTGATTAGTCGTTACACCATGATGCTGTTGACCTTTGTCGTTTTATTGACGGCTGCCGTTCCTTCGGCGCTGGCAAGTGGAACTACAGGCACTTCAGACAGTAAAAAATTGGTTCTCGGCACGAGTGCCGACTTTGCACCATATGAATTCCATAAAGTGATTAATGGCAAGGATGAGATTGTCGGATTCGATATTGCCATTGCCAAAGAGATTGCTGCCGATTTGGGCGTAGAACTTGTAATAGAAGATATGGGTTTCGACGGCCTGCTGCCTGCATTGCAGAGTGGACGCGTGGATATTGTTATTTCAGGCATGACACCGACAGAGGACCGCAAGAAAAGTATCGACTTCTCCGATACCTACTATAAATCGAAACAAGTCATCATGGTTCGCAATGAGGATAAAGACAAATACCCAACCATGGCTGAACTGGAAAATGAAAAGATCGGAGCACAAAAAGGTTCGATCCAGGAAACAATCGGACAGAAGATTCCTGGAGCTAAGCTGACGTCTCTTGATAAAATCTCGGACATAGTGCTTCAACTGCAAACTAAACGGATCAACGCTGCAATCGTTGAAGATACCGTTGCCGCAGGATACCTGGATGATATGATCGGACTTGCGCCTGCTGTTCCGGATGAAGAGCAGGTAGCAGCAGCGATCGGTATCCGCAAAGGCAATACGGAATTGCTGAATGCCGTTAATGGTACGCTTGAACGACTGAAGAGCGAAAATAAAATTGATCAGATGGTAACGGAAGCCAGTCAATTAATGGCAGACCGTGAGGTCAAATCGCCAAATATTTTTGAAGTATTCTGGCAATACAAAAGCTTTTATGCTACGGGGGTTGGTTATACCCTCCTATTGTCCGCACTTGGCGTAATTTTCGGGGTAATTATCGGTTTGATCATTTGCATGTTCCGGATGCATGATATGGCCATTTTACGTTGGATTGGTACGGCATATGTTGAAGTCATTCGCGGGACGCCGATGCTGGTTCAACTGATGATTATCTATTATGGCCTTTCCCTGACCTTCGGTATTAATTTCTCAGCTCTTCAAGCCGGTATTATCACACTCTCCATCAACAGTGGTGCTTACCTTGCAGAGATCTTCCGTGCTGGGATTCAAGGGGTTGACCGGGGTCAACTGGAAGCAGCACGTTCGCTTGGGATGGGTAGAGGCGCGGCAATGAGATTTATTATTTTGCCACAGGCTTTCAAAGCTGTACTGCCTGCCATCGGTAATGAATTCGTAACCATTATCAAGGAATCATCCATTATCTCGGTCATTGGTATGGTTGATATCATGTATCAGGCAAGTGTAGTCAAAAACATTACGTACCAAGGAATGAATCCGTTCCTTATTGCAGCAGCCATATACTTTGTATTGACATTTATTTTGTCCAAGCTGCTGGGTCGACTGGAAAGGAAGTTGAGTGCAAGTGATAGACGTTAGACAACTATACAAATCCTACGATAAAAACGAAGTACTTAAAGGCATAGATGTCACGATTGGCAAGGGCGAGGTCGTTGTTGTAATTGGTCCTTCAGGATCAGGCAAAAGTACTTTCCTTCGCTGTCTTAACTTGTTGGAGCAGCCTACTTCAGGTGAAATTAATTTCGAAGGCGTATCGATCACAGATCCCAAACACAACATTAATGCAACCCGGGAAAAAATGGGGATGGTGTTCCAGCACTTTAATCTGTTTCCGCATAAAACCGTGGAGCAAAACATTACCATTGCCCCGATTAAAGTCAAAAAGCAATCTGCACAGGAAGCCAAGCAGATCGCCACAGACTTGCTCAAAACCGTTGGGTTATTGGATAAAAAAGATGCTTATCCGAGTCAGCTGTCTGGTGGACAGAAGCAGCGGATTGCCATTGCCAGAGCGCTTGCGATGCAGCCGCATGTGATGCTGTTTGACGAGCCAACGTCTGCACTTGACCCGGAAATGGTTGGTGAAGTACTCGACGTTATGAAACGCCTGGCTGAAGGCGGCATGACGATGGTTATTGTTACCCACGAAATGGGCTTTGCCCGTGAAGTGGGTGATCGCATCATCTTTATGGATGGCGGTGTAATTGTGGAAGAGGGCACACCGGATGAAGTATTTGGTCAACCTAAGAATCCACGTACACGTGACTTCCTCGGTAAAGTCTTGTCATAACCTTTGAGCATGATCCAGTCAGTGAACCGGATTAAATAGAACGAACAAAAAAAGAAATCAAACAACCTTGCTCACGTCACGTTAGCAGGGTTTTTTTTTTGATTGTGGATAAGTATCCAGTGTCGTAAAAGTAACGTTTCTGTCATCGTTCCAGAGCTGCTTGATCGCTCTTTAACAAGAAAAATCCTTATTTCTAAAGCCGCATAATGTGTTGTTCAATACAGTTGGTAACATTTACTACGGACCTTGGTTACAAAATTGTGATATATTGTTCCTGCCGAAACTTCCTGAGGAGGAAGTGTGGAGGATGTAATGATGCAGACCGTGGGGGGAAGTTTGAAACGCACGCTGCTTGGGGTGAATTAGGGATACATAACGCAAGACGAATGTAACAGAGACCTATAGGGTGGTTTCCTCCATCCGAATCCGACAACTAACTTCGCAGGCACAATGAGGGAGGAAGACCATGATTAAGAAGAGAACTATAGCCAAAACAGCAACAGCCCTATTGACAGCAGCAATGCTCATTCAGGCCGTTCCAGCTCACGCTGATTCTGTTCACGTGGCCAAAGAGGGGGATACCTTCTATACCTTATCGAAACAATATGGAGTTGGACTGAACACACTGGTTAAAGCAAACAGTGATATTTCACCTTACAACATTTATGGTGGTTTGAAAATTACGATTCCTGGAAAAGCAAACACAGCCTCAGCTGCTCCAGCTGCGAAGAGCTCTACAGGTGCAAAGACGATTACGACCGCTAGCCTTGATGTAAATGCTGACGATAAAGTCGTTGAGGCCTGGGGCAAAACGTTTGATTATAGTAAGTCCATTGATGTGAAAGCAACAGCATACTCTGCAGCCGCTTCCGAAAATGGTGGATGGGGTGCTGTTGATTACTTCGGTAATCCACTTGAACTCGGCACGATTGCAGTAGACCCTAGTGTCATCCCACTGGGTACAAAGGTTCTTGTTACGGGTCACTCCCATCCGGGGCTGCCTAAGCAGGCATTTGTGGCTACTGCCCGGGATGTCGGTGGAGCGATCAAAGGGAAACGAATTGACATTTTCATTCCTGGGAGCCAGAAGTCTGTGAGTACCTTTGGTTTTCAGGACGTTGAACTTTATATCTTGAAATAAGTATCAGTGCTACAAAAGGGTGCCTTTATTACACGATGAACGCGTAATAAGGGTACCCTTTGTCTTTATTAAAACGCGCAAGATTGTTAATTCATAACTTATGTGTTTCCTCTACTAAGCCGAGTATTATTTGCTTTTTGGCAATTGCAGCATCTCGTCCAAAGTCACCAGATTGAAGCCCCTGCATCGCAGTTCATCTATAATCTCCGGAAGTGCTCCAATGGTACCGGACAGATTGGAGCCCACGCCTCCGCCCGCATGTTGAAGAATGATGGAGCCTGGTTTGACTGCAGATAAGACATTCTGCTTCACTTGTTCTTTGCTAAGGCCTTTCCAATCCAGCGAATCCACATTCCAATTGACGATGCTGTATTGCTGTCTTGCGGCCCATTGCAGCTGTTTTTCATTAATATCCCCGTATGGAGGACGAATCATTTTTGGTGTATACCCGGTCAGTTTACGAATAATGTCGCCGGTATGTAGAATTTGTTTGCGAAAAGCATTCAAAGACAGCTTACTGAATTCAGGGTGGTTGTAACTGTGGTTCCCAACAATGTGACCTTCCCTAACGATCCGTCTGACGAGGTCGGGATGTTTCTCTGCCCGGTTGCCAACAATAAAGAAAGTCGCTTTAACATTATATTTCTTTAAAATATCCAATACCTGCGGAGTGAAGCGCGGATCAGGTACATCATCAAAAGTCAGTGCTACCTGTCTGGTTGAAGGACCATTGGTCTTGAACGTATCGGCATATTTCTGCCTTAGCTGACCGAGTGTCAGCTGTTCATCCTCAGATAGATCCGGCTTTGCAGCAGGCATGCTCTCTCGAACGGGTTTTGCCAGCAGTTGTCCAGGTGAATAGCTTCCACTCATAAAGATAAGGATCAACATGGAGAATGCGATGAGGCGAATACGCATGATATAGCCTCCTTTGTCAAATTGCGTTCTCTTTGGTATGCCCGTGTTGATGGTCCATTATGCATAAATGTGAGATGTTTCATTGTCCAATTCAGTCATTAAGCTCATAATTCCACCATTACATATACTCCAAAAGGATGGGTGGATTAGGATGGGTACGTATGATTTGAAATCGGTTCGTTTGCAGGTCATTGAAGCTGGAGAAGATAAGATATTTTTGGTCACGGGTGGGAAAGCTCATATAGGGGCTGTGGCGACCTTTTATCCGGAAAGAGAACGCGTGGTGGGGACGGCAGTCCATATACCGGGGCATAAGGAACAGGAATTGTGTGAGCGTCTTGCACGTAAGGCCGCAAATTCTCTTAAGGTGACTGTAACCGTTATTATGGGGATTCATTTTGACGCCATTACACGTGTACAGATTGATGAGATCGTACAGACGGCGGAAAAGCTGCTCGATGATCATTTAACCCTGGCGAATGATACAAAATAGTATATTTTGGGTGAATCTGAATCGTGTTTTATGATTTTTTTTGGTAAAATTGAAACGGGATGAAGGTTACCACGTATGTATGATTATATACAAGATGTAAATCGACTAGGAGGAATACCATAATGTCCATTTTCAAACGTTTGCGTGATTTAACGATGTCTAACATTAATGCCATTATTGACAAGGCAGAAGATCCAATCAAAATGACGGATCAATATATCCGTGATATGCAGGAAGATCTGGAAGATGCAGAGAAGGCTGTTGCTCAACAAATCGCGATTGAGAAAAAATTCAAGCAGCTGTTCGAGGAACAGGAAGCATTGGTGAAGAAACGTGAGGAGCAAGCTCATACCGCAGCACGTGCACAGAACATGGAGCTGGCGCGCCGGGCTCTGGAAGAGAAAAAAGCTGCTGAAGTAAAAATGGCAGAATACAAAACAAGCTATGATCAGAACAAGGCTTCGGCAGACAATCTGCGCGGCAAGCTGGATGAAATGCGCAAGCAATTGACACAAATGAAAAACAAGCGTGAAACGTTGGTAGCGCGTTATAATGCAGCAAAAGCACAAACCGAAATCAACAAAGCGTTGAATGGATTCAGCTCCGATACAGCGAGTGCTGGCATGAAACGTATGGAAGAGAAAATGATGCAAATGGAAGCACAGGCTGAAGCAAGCAACGAGATGTCTTCCAAAGGAAAATCACTTGATGAAGAGTTCGAGAAACTCGGCAAGGATCAGGCCGTTGAAGATGAACTGGCGGCACTCATGAAGCAGTACGAAAATAAGAACTAAACCTTGCATCTTAAGCAGGGTTCCTAGCGGAGGAGAGACAGCGTTTCTCCTTCGCTTTTAAATGCGGTTCATGTTGATAAGTGGGGGCTGTGTAAATGGATTTGAACATTTTGGCGATGCTGGTCTGGACATTATCTGGTTCGGTTTTGCTTTTTGTTTTGATGTATGTGGATTCATTGTTTACGAAGTATAAGGATTTTGCGGAAGTTAAGGCAGGGAACATGGCAGTTACAACACGGATGGTCATGAAGCTGTTTGCTCAAGGCTATGTGCTTGCCACTTCGATTTCGACAGCGGGTCATCTGGGTGAAGCGTTGCTTGTATCCGTTGTTTCGTTTGTCATCCTGCTTATTCTGGAAAGCGTTGTGCATTTTATGATTCGCACGTGGGCCAATCTCGATTTGGACACAGGAATTCAGCAAGGGAAGACAGGATATGGCTTGTTCTCCGGTGCCTTGCACATCGTGGGCGCATTAATTATTGCAGCTTGTTTATAAGATAACGAACGGGAGTAATGGGTATGAGTGTATGGAAACGGATTAAAGGAATACTAGCCAAACCCGAACCACCACGAGCAGAGAAAACCATGCTGGACCTTGAGCCTGGAGATATCTGTGAGGTCTCGCTCGTTACGTATGAAGTCGTGGGGCGGGTGCAGCATCGTGCCCGAAGAGCGGTGGTGCTAACACTGCAAGACGGTACAACGTTTAGACATCTGCATGTAGAAGAAAGAGAATTGACACGTTATTCCCTCTATACGCCAATTGATGGGCGTCTTGACGCACCAGACGAAGTACCAACCTTACTTGATCTGGACGGACGCGCGTATCATCTGGAGGAAGAATATGGAGGAATGGTTACCACTGCCGGCAGGACACCTTATGGTCAGGCTGGAGAGCAATTGGTTTGGCAGTACCAGTCCGATGATAACATGCTTCTGCGTGTGGAATGGCAAGACAGAAGATTTACTCTGTATGAAGGTGAGTCCATTCTTCCTGCGGATATCAAAGTGATTCGTTCGAGCTAGGAGAGGTTCCAATGAAAAAGCGCATGGCACTTGGATTAAAATTAATGCTGGTCCTCAGCCTTGTCATGTCCCTGTTGTCCGCGTGCGGGATGCCTTCCGTTCAGGACACTTATCCGCTTGAGTCTGTAAGTGGCAGTGGCAATACGACATCCTATGTGTATCGGGCTGCTGATCGTTCTGTTCCGGAAGTCGCTCAGGAGTTATCCGAACAGCGCAAACCTGATCAGATCTCGGCGGAAAACGAAGAGCGGATGTTCCTGGTGTATCAGGACCAGTATTATCATTTGCAGCAGGACCCGAACAAGAAGGAAGATACCTTAATTGAGGTGGATTCCAAGGAATACGTACGCCAGAATTATGATTCTTCCTTTTTACAGGGGTATTTGACCGCAACGCTCATTGGCAATTTGTTTGATTCCTTTGGCGGTAGCGGATACGGAAAGTACAGAGGGTACACCGATCGTGATACGTACAAACCGAATCAAGGTACTTATCGTGCACCAACAAACAATGACAAAAAGGCAGCTCCGCCCATCACGGTTGACCGAAAAGGATCCATTACCCGGCGGGGAGGAGACACCGATACGAGTGTAGGTTCAGGCGGTGGATTGTTTAGCCGTAAAAAGGAACCGAGCACCGGTACCGTCGAACGTAACAAGAGTGGTGGATTGTTTAATTCACCAAAGAGCTCTTATAAGAAGCCCAAAACAAGGGTAGGCGGCGGGCGAATCATGAGGCGAAGGTAAAGATGAGATTTGCCAGCCTGGAGAGTATATAGAGAACAGCCACAAGGTAAGGCAGAATGAACCCTGCCATGCGAAAGCTCACCTTGTGGCTGTTCTTTTTGTTTTATAGTAGGAAGTATAGATTTCATTAAGATCTGCGAACATGATTGGATTTACGTGTCCGGGGAATGGTGGAAGGTGGTTGTTTGCGAATCCAGCGAACAAAAGGGGCCATTCGTTCATTCTCTCGCAGTGCCTGAAGTTCTGTTAATTGGAGCCTGATGATATCCTGATTAGTAAATAGCGAATGGATTTGTTTATGACACGGGATACATAGATCAGCAGTAGGCATGAAAGTACCGCCCATTTCCTTGGGCGTGAGATGATGAACTGTTGTTTCCACAGGCTCTCTACCGCATAATTCGCATCGGTTGCTCATATCTACTCCTCCGTTCTCATCCCTATTATGGGCATAAGCTCACAGTTTCATGTTACCCGCGAGCGAGTACTTGTCACACCCCTGCTTTCACGCTACACTTTCATAAACAAGTTCTGTCCCAAGGAGGTCCGTTCCATTTTGAAAATCAATACACATTCAGATGATATGACAAGTCCCAAATTCAACCGTACAGCCGTTCAGGTCGAAGCTGCTCAGGCCAAAATATCTCCTCATGTTACTAAAGCTTCAATTGAAAAAGTAACGCTGGAATCAGCGCATGGACGAACGCTTGCTGAAACGATCCATGCCCCGCATCCTTATCCTTTTTTCCGTAGATCAGGTATGGATGGTTATGCGATTGTCAGCAGTGACACAACCCATGCGTCCAGCGATCAACAGATCTGGCTGCGAGTCGTTGATGAAATTCCATGTGGATACACGTCAAATATATCCATTACTTCAGGTACGACCGCGCGAATAATGACAGGTGCACAAGTGCCTGAAGGGGCAGATGCCGTTGTTATGCTGGAGATGACCGAAAGCAGGGAACAGGATGGAGAACAATGGATTGCATTGAAGCGTCATATCCAGCCCAATGCCAATATAACGCCAATTGGATTGGAAGTTCAGGAAGGTGAGCTGCTGCTTGAAGCCGGCACGATCATCCAGGCAGGAGAACAATCCGTATTGGCTACTTTTGGTGTGGCCAATGTACCGGTGTTTAGACGTCCAAAAGTCGCCATTTTTGCAACGGGAACGGAATTGCTGGAGGTGGACGAGCCTTTGCAGCCGGGACGCATTCGTAACAGCAACAGTCATATGCTCCGATCCTTGGTCGTGGAGGCAGGGGGAGAACCTGTGATGTATGGATCCATAGCCGATGATGTGGATACGGCTCGTGCTAAACTGGCAGAAGCAGTCGAGCATAACGATATCGTTGTGACCACAGGGGGCGTATCGGTTGGAGATTATGACATTATGGGAGATCTGGTACGGGAAGGCAACAAGGAGATGCTGTTTAATAAAGTAACGATGCGACCAGGAAGTGTTACGACAGCAGCGGTTGTTAGCGGTAAGTTACTATTTGCCCTATCCGGTAACCCCGGAGCTTGTTTTGTAGGATTCGGACTGTTCGTACGGCCTACCATTCGTATGATGCAAAACGATGCACGGCCTTATTTGGAAGAGTGGACAGCGACATTGGATCAAGAATATACAAAAGTGAACAATTTTACGCGATTCGTACGGGGGCGCACAGAGATCCGGAATGGGAGGGTATATGCGAAGCCTGCTGCGTCACGAGTGGATGAGTCCAGCGTCATGATTACGATCAAGGACAGTGATTGTCTGATCATCATTCCGCCTGACAAGAAAGGGATTGCTGCAGGAGAACAAGTGCGCATACTCAAGCTGCCAAGTGGACAGGTGAGGTAGGGCTCATGGTCAACAAGAGAACACTTCCACACATTGTGCAGATCGTGGGATACAAAAATACGGGGAAAAGCACCTTAACTGCAGAGCTCACGAGCTATCTTTCTTCGGAAGGGTTACGGGTTGCCGTCATAAAGCATGATGGACACGATCATTTCCAGATGGATCATGAAGGAACAGATTCATATCGTTTCAATCAGGCGGGAGCCTCCGCCGTGGTTGTAATGTCGGAGAAGCGAACGGCTGTCATCGAGCAGCAGCCAACCAGTCTGGAGACGATGCTGAGTCGTCTATCGGAATATGACTGGATTCTGATTGAAGGATACAAAGCGGCACCCTACCCCAAACTGGTGATGATTCGTGAAGAACAGCATGTGGCGATACTTCAAAAGCTAGAGGGAGTGATGGCAGTTGTTTCCTGGTTTCCGAGAGAAACCTTGCATTCAGCGGGGAGTGAACCTGATCTGAAAAGCGAGGTAGTTTGGCACTCTGTGCAGAAACCAGAACTTATTGCACGATGGTTGCTGGAACATGTGAATATAGAGCAGTCGTGAGCCGAGAAGAATTTGGTGTGATCAAAAGAATAATGCAGTTTCATTTCAGCAAACTCCACCGTATTCGTTACCATAGAAAAGCTGAATAATCGGAAAAACAGCGGATATTCTTACTGATTATCAGTAAAAAGTATCCGCTGTTCGATTGGCATGGGAGTCTCCTATGAACCCGTACCTTCTGAACGACGCTCAATGGCTTCAGACATCGTTTTGTCAGTAAGATGTGCATAGATTTCGGTCGTTTCTGTCGAGGCGTGTCCAAGCTGTTCCTTTGTTTTATAGATATCATTTTGCAGGTAATAGTCTGTTGCAAAGGAATGCCGCAGCTTATGCACCGTCAGATACGGTTTGCCAAAACATTTGGCATATTTCATAATCATGGCCTGAATGGCTCGTTTGGTCATTCGACTGCCTTCAGACTCACCGTTACGAAGCGCAATGAATAATCCTTTTTCCCGTTTGGGCGTGCGATACCTTGATTGCCGGAGCTGCATGTAGTTGGCTAGTTCATCCTTGGCCTGCTCCCTGAAATATACGGGTGTTTTGAACGTTTCATCGTTGTTACCTTTGCGGTAAACATATAACAGTTTATTATTCAAATCCAGATCATCGACATTCAGGTTAACCACTTCGGATACCCGTAGTCCGGAATTGAGAATAAGACTGGCGATGCATGCATCCCGTTCTTTGTTGAGTTCATGGGAGTACAGAGCTTGTTTGTTTTTTTGCATGTCGACTGCATATCCTTCGAGGATATATCCGATGAACTCAAGCAGCTCCTCATCCTCTAATAGTTTCCCTTTGAGCTTCGCCGCGGTGTCCTTTGGCTTGTGTGTGCGTTTGATCTCAATCTTGGCCATAATATTTCGTTTCAGCAGCGGATAGAAATCTTCATCTTCGGCAATTTGGCTCAAATAATGAAAGAGGGAGCGCAGAGAGGACAGTTTGCGGGATACCGTAATTCTCGAATTGGCTCCTTCGCGTTTAGTAGCGAGGAACAAGCGGAACGAGGTTACCGAATCCATCCGTAATACTTCCAGTTCAGTTAACGTCACTTCCCGGTTAGACTCAGCCTGGGACAATCCTTCAGCACGCAGCCAACTGAAAAAAGTATCATAGTCCCTTAAGTATTCCAGCAGGGTAGAGGGTGATAAATCGGGCAGCTTATAATCTATGAATTGCTGAACGAACCAAGGCATGGAAGGCAGTTTGTCATCCAGCTTGCGTCGATCAATCTCTTTTTGCACATTGGTCAAGTTCGGCACCTCCTGGTTAAATCTTCTTCAAATCGTCTATGTCCTAGTGTACCATAATTTGCTTGGTCACAGCCTGTTCACGGAATAGTGCAGAGGAGGGCTGTATTCTTGCCCTTCGCCTTACAAACCTTTAAAGTAACTAGTATAAGTTAAGCAGAGGAGGTGAACCGGATGAATATGCAAATCGAGCTGGTTCCCCGGGAACGGAGTCAGGTAATTCGGCATTTAATGCAGTTTTATCTATATGATTTTACAAAATATTTGAATATCGATGTGGACAGCAATGGCATTTTTCCGGAATACCCCGGTTTGGAAGCATTTTGGGAGGAGGAAGGGCGTAAATTTGCTTTTCTTATCACGTGTGATGGAGCCCCGGCCGGTTTTGCACTGGTGGAACGCTTCGAGCCTGGCAGCAAGGATAACGATTATTATTTGACCGAGTTCTTTGTCATGCAAAAATATCGGCGGAGCGGAATAGGGACTCAAGCGGCACACGAGCTGTTTCATCGTTTTCCGGGAAGATGGAAAGTAACGCAGGTGCGCAACAATGTGATCGCTCAGGCATTCTGGAGGAAAGTAATCGGAGCCTATACAGGAGGAAGATTTCGTGAGAAATTTCATCCGGAACTTGGTAACCCGAGCCAGTTTTTTGTAACGTAACAGAAGGGGAAGAACTAATCGACTGTCATTCATACATATTGGATTGAATTAGGAGCGTGTGACACGATTAGATCCTATTTGTCATTTGGAAGGACAGTGGATCACTTTTCTTATACGCATTTTAAATGTTTATTGGATAAATAGATCTAAAGTGGGTGTGATGTTCGTCTGACGGGTAATAACCCATAGAGTTGTCAATCTTTCATACGTTGTACCTATATTAACGAAGTCGGAGGAATCAATCATGGAACTGCGCGAATATGGAAACACAGGCATGAAAGTAAGCACGCTCGGATTTGGCGGATCTGAAATCGGAAGCAACGTATCCAAACAAGACGTGGAAACACTCCTGAATACCGCTTTGGATGCCGGATTGAATGTTATTGATACCGCCGAATGTTATGGGGACAGTGAGGAACTGATTGGGGAAGTACTTTCGCATCGGCGTGATGACTATTATTTGTTTACCAAATGTGGACATGCTGCCGGTGTAGATGGACCTGACTGGGACGCCAAGGTGCTGGAGCAAACGATTGACCGCAGCCTGAGAAGACTCAAAACGGAGTATGTGGATGTCATTCATTTGCATAGCTGTTCTGAAGAAGTTCTCCGGCAAGGGGCGGTAATTGAAGTGCTGCAGCGAGCCAAGGAAGCCGGAAAGACCAGGTTTATCGGGTACAGCGGGGACACAACGGACGCGTTGTACGCGATTGAAACCGGGGTGTTCGACAGTTTAGAAACTTCGCTAAATATTGCTGACCAGGAAGCGATTGATCTGACATTGCCTGAGGCGAGAAAAAGAAACATGGGTGTCATTGCCAAACGACCGATTGCCAATGCAGCTTGGACGTTTGACACGCTCCCCGAAGATGCCTATCCATTCGTATATTGGAGACGGTTGCAGGAGCTGGGCTACGGTTTTCTTGCAGGTAATGATGTGCAAAGCGCGGTCGAAACGGCCCTTCGTTTCACGTTAAGTACGGAGGGAGTCGATACGGCTATTGTTGGAACAACGAAGCCGAACCGGTGGCAGCAAAATGCTGATCTGATCGCAAAAGGCGCTCTTCCGCAGGAATTGTACGATGAAATCAGGACAAGATGGAAGGAAGTTGCCGGAGCGGATTGGACCGGACGTACGTAATTGAAGAATGGAGCGAACGGTTCGACAGAGAGCTGTCGATTTTTGAAAGCCGCCCGAGGGCGGCTTTTTTTAATGGAATCCAAGCATCATAGCTAAAGGAGACATGCATAAACCCGCGGAACAATTATAAAAACAGAATTAGTATGACATTTATAATATAATTTCAACATATGAAAAATTCACAATAATGAACACTCATCATGTATCTGCACCGGATATAGATATATTGTATGGCTGTGACGAGGAAAAGAGAGGGGATCAAGCCTAAACGTAAAAAGTCAAGACCGTTTTCCAAATAAAATGTACCTCTAAAAAGTCCACGGGCCGTATAATAGAATTCATACATATGTTTATAAGAACATGTAAAATCAGGAGTGGTCAACAAGGGGGAACAGCATGGCTTCACAGTTAAAACAAATTCATCCACTGGCGTGGACGATTATCGTTGGTACCATCTTTGGACGTATGGCGACTTCCATGAGCATTCCGTTTCTGTCCATCTATTTGACACAGCAGATGGGGGCGTCGCCAACCCAGACAGGCATAATCGTGGCCGTGAGCGCGCTCGTCGGTGTTTTTGCCAGTTTCTACGGTGGATACATCTCTGACCGGATTGGACGTAAAAAAGTGTTGTTCATGTCGGTATTTGGCTGGGCGCTCGTATTTATTGGGTTTGCTCTATCGGACGAGATCTGGCTGTTCTTTATCATGAATGCACTCAACGGCATTTGCCGGGCGTTATTTGAACCGACATCCAGGGCGTTGTTATCGGATATCACACCACCGTCAAGCAAGCTGCTTGTATTCAATCTGAGGTATGCAGCGATAAATCTGGGTGTTGTGTTCGGACCGCTGCTAGGCCTGTATTTGGGATTATCGGATTCCAATTTGTCCTTTCTGGTCGCTGGAGGAGTATACATAGCTTACGGTATTCTATTAATTGTTCAGTTTATTCTTCATCCTCTGAAGCAGGACGGGCAGAGCACGGGGACAACGGAGCCGATCCGTTTGAAACAAGCATTCCGCATAACAAGTGGGGATCCTGTCTTTATGTTTGTTTTGATTGGAACCATCTTTTGTGTGCTCGGGTACGGACACTTTAGCTCGACGCTACCTCAGTTCATGGCGATTAACCCGAATATGACTGATGGTGCGAAATGGTTTGGATACATGCTTTCTTTAAACGCAGTGGTTGTTCTCGCCGTTCAATTTCCGGTGGTTCGTATCGCGAGTCGCTTTCCACCTGTAGTGCCGCTCATAACAGGCAATATTATGGTATCTGTCAGTCTGCTGCTGTTTGGGTTGGCACAAAGCCCATGGATGCTGGTGGCGGCAGTTGTCATTTTTACGGTAGGAGAAGTACTCATGTTTACGCTGATGGATGTTCTGGTGGATCGGGTTGCGAAACCGGAACTGAAAGGCACATATTTCGGCATGATCGGATTCAACAATCTGGGCAATGTCAGTGCTCCAATCCTGGGGGGCTTTTTGCTCGACAGCTTCGGGGCTAACCAACCAATGCTTGTATTTGCACCTATTGCGATCAGTGCTGTATGCGGAGTTCCTTTTTTATGGATAGCACATCAGCGCCTACAGGCAAGGGAACAGCAACGAACGAAGGAAAACGCAATGGAAAACTAGTAGGATGCGTATTTATAAAAATTCAAGAACCTTCAAATCACTTTTGAGTCCGAAGGTTCTTTTTTTGCTATATAACTATAATATTTCAACATATGAAAAATTCACAATAATAAAACCATTTTCCGTACCTTGTTACGACCTACAATTAAGCTGCACTTACGCTCCCGAAATGTTAAAACGAACATCATTATCCATGAGTAAAAGTCAAGAAAAATATTCGAGAGTCTAACGAAAGTAGAATGAAAGTAGATTGTACCCATATTTTGGAATTTAAATAACGTCATTGATGGGTGTCATGATAATGCCGCATCCGTGGCTTTTTTTGTAGTTCATGTTCAGTTCATATGGATGACACGGGCAGTACATTTTCCTTAAGTACACTTATCTTGACGCCACCTGATGGTAGCCAACACAGAAAAAACAGGAGATGATAATTTTGTCCATCAAGAAACGAACTTCAATTATAGCCGTAACGCTGGTGTTTACCATACTTGCTCCAATGTCTGCTATGGCTGTGCCGGTAAGTAACGTCAACGATGTTACGTACGAGATGACTAAAAAAGCAGTGATTGAGAAAGCCCAAATTCTTACCGAAACCTATGGCACAACAAGCGTACAGTATGCACTCATAGATGATGGTGAAATCGTAATTTCGGGCCAAACCGGCAAGAATGACCAGAATAACACCGTACCTCTTAACGCAGATACGATCTATGGCATAGGTTCAACCAGTAAAATGGTGGTAACAACTGCTGTGATGATGTTGGTCGATGAAGGAAAAATCGATCTGGATGTACCTGTGATAACTTATATTCCTGATTTCAAAATGAAGGATGAACGCTACAAAGAAATCACGACGCGAATGCTGTTGAATCATTCCTCCGGACTTCCTGGAACTTCAAGCAGCAGTGCCATCCTGTTCGGGGATAACGATACTTACGCACATGATACATTGTTGGATCAACTCGCTACGCAAAAGCTAAAAGCAGACCCCGGAGCATATTCGGTTTACAGTAACGACGGCTTTTCGTTAGCCGAGATTCTGGTTGAGCGAATTAGTGGAATGAGTTTTACTGCATTCATGCACAGCTATATTACCGAGCCTTTGGGTATGAACAACACCAAAACGCCACAGGATCTGATTAGTGACAACAAAATGGCCGTGACGTATTCAGCCCTGCATAATGGACAACTTCCACAGGAAAACACAAATATGATTGCTTCGGGAGGCATTTATTCCACAGCCGAAGACTTGGTTCAATTTGCGCAAATTTTCACGGGAGAGCTTGAAGGCATTCTCTCGCATGAATCGGCAGAAGCCATGGCAGAAGAAGAATACAAAAATGGCATGTGGCCGGAAGATGCAGATTCGTCAATTTCTTATGGCTTGGGCTGGGATAGTGTAAACCTTTTTCCTTTCAATGAATACGGCATCCAGGCCGTTGCCAAAGGCGGAAATACGATTTCGTACCATTCCTCTCTGATTGTACTTCCCGAATACAACATGGCTGCAGCCGTTACTTCTTCGGGAGGAACAAGTACAACGGATCAATTAATTGCAACGGAACTGCTGCTTGGTGCACTTGAGGAGAAGGATATCATTACGGAACGAAAGCCGGATAAGTCATTTGGGACACCTGTAAGCGCAACGATGCCTAAGGGGTTATCAGCTTATTCGGGCATCTATGGAGGTGGAGCCAGCTCGCTACTGAATATTGATGTGCAAGCTGATGGGCAACTAACTTTGACCGCGCCTTTAACACCGGATAGTGCTGAACAAAAGTACACATATACCACAGATGGAACTTTTA
Source organism: Paenibacillus sp. FSL K6-2862 (assembly GCF_038005125.1). Classification (NCBI taxonomy): domain Bacteria; kingdom Bacillati; phylum Bacillota; class Bacilli; order Caryophanales; family Paenibacillaceae; genus Paenibacillus; species Paenibacillus sp. FSL K6-2862. The sequence goes on along the minus strand of NZ_JBBOSN010000001.1, from coordinate 4,089,470 downwards.
CCAACGATGAAGGTACGGAAAAATTGATGTTCGTTGAAGAAGATAACGGGAATATCTATTTATGGTCACGCTCGTATCAGTCCATGCCTGGGCTTGGGCAGATCGCTTCTTCCGAATACAAGGCTGAGAAGCTGGAAAAGAGTGAATTGTCCCCGGATGTAGCGGCAGCCTGGCAGAAACGTGAAGGTAAGAATTACTTTCTTGTGAACGAGAAATACACTTCAACGGTATATGACAGTGCTACACCGATCATCCCGATTCACCTCTTTGACGAGATGCCAGGCTTGGTATACACCAATACAATCATAGACGCCAACCTCGCTGTGAACCAGCTGCAAATCCCCGGTTTGGCCGGTCGTGATACGATGGAATACGAATTCTTCAAGGAAAACGGAGTGGAATATGTTACAGCAGGGGGCAAAGTTTATGCGAGCCAGGACGCAGTGAAGCCGCTCTATTCCGGAAATCAGTCGAAGACAACGATCCAGACGAATGGTTATGCCACATGGTACTCGATCCCGGCGACGGCAGCAGGTAAGGTTATGACGGTCCAAATGCCTTCAAAAGGTGCTTTTACCGTGTATAATCAAGCGGGTATTTCCATTAATCACACTGTGGTCAGCGGCCAAAACGAGGTAGTTCTTCCTGAGAATGGCATCATTGTTTTTGCTGGTGAAATCGGTTCAGCTTTTGAAATTACACTCGCCAGCAACAAGAATTAAACGACGGAAAAATAATTGAAACGGATAAAAAGTCACGTTAACCGTGGCTTTTTCTGTTCCAATATTCAATAGCATCAGGAAACACAAAACAACTTGGATAAATTTCCAGCAAGAAAAGGATTGTCAAATAAAAAGATATGTGATAATTTAATGTCTGTAACCGGTTACACATAAGGAGAACAAATTCATGACAACAATCAAAGACGTAGCGAATTTGGCTGGTGTATCAGTAGCCACCGTATCTAGGGTCATCAATGACAGGGGTTATGTACATGAGGATACACGCAAGAAAGTAGAAGATGCCGTGAAGGCGCTTAACTTCTCCCCTAATGAAGTAGCTCGCTCATTATATAAACGTAAGTCCAAACTGATTGGTCTGCTGCTGCCGGACATTGCAAACCCTTACTTTCCACAGTTAGCTAGGGGTGTAGAAGATCGGATGCAGGAGCAGGATTTCAGGCTCATTTTCGGAAATAGTGATGAGGATGAATCGAAGGAGCAGGATTACATCCAGACGTTTATCCAAAATAACGTAGTCGGTGTGATCTCATCCACGAACTACCCTCATTCTCCAATATATGAAAAATTAAAAATACCTGTCGTGTTTCTTGACAGGACTGCACTGGATAGTCCTTCTGTTTATGCGGACGGAAGAGAGGGCGGACGACTGGCAGCGAGAGAAATCATCAAGCGCGGTAGTCATCGGATAACCGTTATGCAGGGTCCGTCACATATCAAGCCAGCACAGGATCGATTCGAGGGAGCCATTGAAATCATCCGGGATGCCGGATTGGATTACCATGTGATCCAGACGACCTCATTCTCTTTTAACGAAGCGGGATTGTGGGCAGAAGAGCTGTTCAGTAAATATGGTGACACGGATGGAGTTATTGCCAGCAATGACATCGCAGCTATGGCGGTACTGCATGAGGCTTCGCGAATCGGGAGAAAGGTTCCTGACGATGTGCAAGTAATTGGATTCGACGACATTCCGATGAGCAGCCTGTTATCACCCGCATTGTCAACCATTCGCCAGCCTGCATACGAGATGGGCAGGGAAGCGGCGGGATTACTTATCGGGCTTGTGGAACAAGCTCCAATTGAGAACAAAAACATACAGATGCCCGTAAGTTTTATCGAACGAGGCACAACGAGAAAGGTGAATTCAGATGGCTAAAATATGCGTAATCGGAAGCAGTTCCATGGATTTGGTCGTTACTTCATCAAGACGTCCGGGGGCGGGTGAAACCGTCCTTGGGGAAAGTTTCAAAACGGTACCTGGCGGTAAGGGAGCCAATCAGGCCGTTGCCGCGGCAAGACTGGGCGGTGATGTAACGATGATTGGCCGGGTAGGAGACGATGCTTTTGGTCAAGACATTTTGAATAATTTCAAAGCAAATGCTGTAAATACGCAAAATGTGAAACCGGTTACACATTCGGAAAGTGGAACGGCTCATATCATATTGGCAGAAGGTGATAATAGTATCGTAGTCGTCGAGGCGGCAAATCGCGAAGTCACTCCTTCTTATGTAGATCATGCGGCCGAAGTAATTCGCGATGCCGATATCGTGTTGATCCAGCAGGAAATTCCGGAAGAAACAGTTGTCCATGTTAGCAGCCTGTGTGCTGAATACGGAACGCCTCTGCTGCTTAATCCGGCTCCGGCGAGAACAGTGCCGCAGGAAGTCATTGACAATGCCGCCTACATCACGCCGAACGAGCATGAAGCCGAAATCCTGTTTCAAGGCATGAACCCAGCTGAGGCATTGCGCAAATACCCGAACAAATTGTTTATAACGGAAGGTAGTAAGGGAGTTCGTTACTTTGACGGAGCGGAGGAAATCCTGGTGCCAACATATAAGGTGGAGGCAGTGGATACTACCGGTGCAGGGGATACATTCAATGCTGCATTCGCGGTCGCCTTAGCGGAAGGCAAGCCGCTGCAGGAGAGCATACGGTTCGCCAATCGTGCCGCATCGTTGTCCGTGACCAAGTTTGGAGCACAGGGCGGCATGCCGACGAGAGACGAAGTGGAGGAGAGTTTATCATGAAAAGAAACGGCATACTAAATAGTCACATTTCTAAAATACTGGCTGATCTGGGTCATACAGACATGATTGCCATTGCGGATGCCGGTCTACCCGTTCCTGAAGGAGTGATTAAGATTGATCTCGCTCTGAAACTCGGAACGCCAAGCTTTCAGGAAGTTGTTGAAGTGATCACAGACGATATGGTCATTGAGAAAGTGATCGTGGCAGAAGAGATCAAGGAAGGCAATCCGGAAGCTCTGCAGTTCGTTACAGAGAAATTTGGCATCGATGCCATTGATGCTTCCATCAACCACGAACAATTCAAAGCACTAACCCGGCAGGTTAAGGCGGTTATTCGCACAGGTGAAGCTACACCCTATGCCAATTGCATTTTACAATCAGGTGTTCATTTCGGTTAAAAGGAGGTTGCATGATGCATATTCAGATGCACAACATTCATAAAGCATTTGGCACCAACCAGGTGTTAAGCGGAGTGGATTTCGAACTGAGGGATGGTGAAGTTCATGCCCTGATGGGTGAGAACGGAGCCGGCAAATCCACGTTGATGAATATCTTGATCGGACTTCACCAGCGTGATCAGGGAAAGATCTCCATTGATGAAAAGGAAACCTATTTTGGCAGTCCAAAGGAAGCAGAGAAGTTAGGTATCGCATTTATTCATCAGGAGCTTCACGTTTGGCCCGAAATGACGGTGCTCGATAATCTTTTCATCGGTAAGGAGATGACCTCTTCCTTAGGGTTGCTCAATACAAAACAAATGAAAGCGCTCGCTTCAGAACAATTCGCCAAGCTGTCGGTACAAATCCCGCTCGAACGGCCCGCAGGAGAATGCTCCGTTGGACAGCAGCAGATGATAGAAATCGCCAAGGCGCTGATGACAGATGCGAAGGTCATTATTATGGATGAACCCACTGCAGCGTTAACGGAACGCGAAATTCAGAAGTTGTTTGATGTGATTACTGCACTGAAGAAAAACGGAGTATCCATTGTGTATATTTCTCACCGTATGGAGGAGATCTTCACCATCTGCGACCGGATCACGGTAATGCGGGATGGCAGGACGGTAGATACCAAGCCGATTCCTGAGACAAGCTTCGATGAAGTGGTGCGGAAAATGGTTGGACGGGAGTTAACCGAGCGGTATCCGGCCCGTAATCCTTCCTATGGCGAAGTTGTTCTGGAAGTACGGGACGCAAGCATTAAAGGATTGTTCCAACATGTCAGCTTCAACGTAAGAGCAGGTGAGATTGTTGGTTTCTCCGGACTTATGGGTTCGGGACGGACAGAGATCATGAGAGCGATCTTTGGTCTGGATACCCTGGACAGTGGAGAAGTCTTGATCCGTGGCAAAAAAGCGAGCATTCGTAAACCCTCGGATGCAGTGAAACACGGCATCGGTTTCATCACAGAAGACCGTAAGGATGAAGGGCTTGTACTGGACTTCTCGATTCGGGAAAACATGGCGCTGACCAATCTGTTCAGCTTCTCCAGTAAAGGGTTCATTTCAGCTCCAAAAGAACAGGATTTCGTAGATACCCTGATCAAGCGCCTGCAGATCAAGACGCAATCTTCGGAGACAGCCGCGCGTAACCTATCAGGGGGCAACCAGCAGAAAGTTGTTATTGCCAAATGGGTGGGTATCGGACCAAGCGTGCTCATTCTGGATGAACCAACGAGAGGTGTGGATGTCGGAGCAAAGCGTGAAATCTATCAGTTGATGAATGAACTGACAGAACGCGGCGTCGCCATCATCATGGTATCTTCGGAGCTTCCTGAAGTACTCGGTATGAGTGACCGAATTGTGGTTGTGCATGAAGGGCAGATCAGCGGAGAGCTGGCCAGGGAAGAAGCAACACAGGAAAACATTATGACATTGGCCACAGGGGGACAGTGAAATGACAACAATGCAGAACAACAAAACAACCGGAACGGGATTCCGCTTATCGAGCGTAACACAGAAATTAGGACCGCTGCTTGGTTTAATCATTCTGATTATTATCGTATCCGTACTCAATCCAAGCTTCTTGGAACCGCTTAATATCTTGAACCTGCTGCGTCAGGTATCGATTAATGCACTGATTGCCTTCGGTATGACCTTTGTCATTCTGACAGGCGGGATCGACTTGTCCGTTGGCTCCATACTGGCTTTATCCAGCGCGTTTGTCGCAAACATGATGTTGTCTGGCCTGGATCCGATTTTGTCCATCATTATCGGGGTAGCACTTGGTGGTGTGATGGGTATGGTGAATGGACTCATGATTACGAAGGGTAAAATGGCTCCATTTATCGCTACATTGGCGACAATGACCATATTCCGCGGCTTAACGCTGGTATATACGAATGGTAATCCGATCACAGGACTCGGTGACAGTCTGCTGTTCCAACTGTTTGGACGCGGCTATCTGTTAGGCATTCCGGTACCTGCCATAACGATGCTGATTACCTTCGTGATTCTATGGACGATTCTGCATAAAACGGCTTTTGGCCGCAAAACGTATGCTATTGGTGGTAATGAGAAAGCATCCATTATCTCGGGTATCAAAGTCACACGTGTAAAGATTATGATCTATTCCCTTGCAGGCATGCTGGCAGCTCTGGCAGGTGCAATTCTGACCTCTCGTTTGAATTCCGCACAGCCAACAGCAGGTACTTCTTATGAACTGGATGCGATCGCAGCCGTTGTTCTGGGCGGAACAAGCCTGACAGGTGGACGCGGACGGATCGTGGGCACATTAATTGGTGTTCTGATTATCGGCGTGCTGAACAATGGTTTGAACCTACTCGGCGTGAACTCCTTCTATCAAATGGTGGTCAAAGGTGTCGTCATTGCGATTGCTGTCCTGTTGGACCGCAAGAAAACGGCTTAAGGGGAGAAATAATTATGAAAAAATGGACATTAACACTTGTAAGCATGATTATGATTATTGTTCTGGCCGGTTGCTCTCTGGAGCCGCCTGAATGGGCAAAGCCGGACGGTGCCGGAAATAAAGGACAGAAGAAAATAGGTCTCTCGATTTCAACACTGAACAATCCGTTCTTCGTTTCATTGAAAGACGGAGTCGTTGCCGAAGCTCAAAAACAAGGCATTGAGGTTATCGTGGTCGATGCACAAAATGATTCGGCCAAGCAGACCAACGATGTGGATGACCTTATTCAGCAGGGTGTTGATGCACTCCTGATTAACCCAGCGGACTCTGCGGCAATCTCTACGGCAGTTCAATCGGCCAACAGCGTAGGCATTCCCGTAATTACACTGGATCGTTCCGCAGACAAAGGTGAGGTTGCGGCTCTGGTAGCATCCGATAATGTCAAAGGCGGACAGATGGCAGCAGAATATTTCGTTGAACAGCTCGGTGAAGGTGCTAAAGTGATTGAACTAGAAGGTGTGCCAGGGGCTTCCGCTACACGTGAACGGGGAAAAGGTTTCCACGAGGTGGCTGACCAGAAGCTTGACGTGGTTGCCAAACAGTCGGCGGATTTCGACCGCTCCAAAGGTTTGAATGTGATGGAAAACCTGCTGCAGGGAAATCCGGATGTACAGGCTGTATTTGCCCATAACGATGAGATGGCACTTGGTGCGATTGAAGCGATTCAAAGCTCAGGCAAAGACATTCCAGTGATCGGATTTGACGGTAACGATGATGCAATTAAATCCATTCAGGACGGAAAACTGACAGCGACCGTCGCTCAGCAGCCGGTACTGATTGGCCAGCTGGCCGTACAAGCTGCTCTGGATGTCCTGGACGGCAAACAGGTGGAGAAGTCCATCCCGGCAGAATTGAAGCTGGTGACTAAGGAAAATGCAAACAACTAAATGATCTTACATCCCGTCCTGGCCGAATGCGCCAGGGCGGTTTTTTTTATCTACTCCTTGGGGTTAGGCTGCCTGAGAATGAATACTCAAACTTTCTATTAAGGGAACTTCAGGCGAAGGTTCCTTTATTCAGAGGTGGATTCGTCCATTACCAGTTCTCTTTGTCTGAAAAGTTTTGGGGGCAACCCGTACGTTTTAGTAAATAGCCTCGTAAAATAGTTGCTGTCATTAAATCCGGACTGGTATGAAACTTGTGTAATAGGCAGATTCGTTAACCTTAAGAGCTGGCATGCACGCTCCATGCGCAAACGGTGAAGATAAGCAATGGGAGATGTTTGATAAAAGGATTTGAAAATCCGATTTAGATGTCGTACGGAAATGTTGGCATATAATGCGATATCCTCCAAAGTGATATGTTCCAAATAATGATCTTCAATATAGGAGACTGCCGCGGCCAGATGCATGACCTGGCCTTCTGTCGTTTTTCCACTCGATTCATGGTGCCTGGATAAATAGACTACGAGTTCGGTAAATTTGGAAGTCAGTAACGTTTTGTACCCTGGCCTTTTCCCATGATATTCGTCGATCATGTCGGAGATAAACTCTTCAATATATTTCATATTGTTTAACGATAGATACATATGTTTGTGGATTGATTTCTTGTTATGATAAAGCGGTTCCAACACAAACATCGCATGATAACCTTCAAACGAACGCAAATCAGATCCAAGTTGAATCATCATTTCCGGCTTATACATGATATTACAAATTTCAAAGCTACAAGGGTCTTTATAGGCATGCGTGGTTTCCCCGTTAATGACGAACACGTGTCCCTTTTTTATAAAAGAAATTTCATCATTAACGATATGAGTAGCATGGCCATTTAGCACAATGACGAGTTCAGAGAAGTCCGTATGTTTATGAAGGGAAAAGTCTTCCGCATGCTCCCCGTATTGAATAAAAAATGGAAATTCCTCGTCTCTCGTAAACCATCTTAGACGAACGTTCTTCAAGAAATCACCACCACAGCATCGAGATTTGTCTATATCATGCTATATTTCTGACTGAATAATCAAGGTTTGAATGAATGCACACATACTACTATATAGAAAAAAAGGAGAGTGAGGCGAGAGATAAAAGTGATTCAAGGAGTATTATCGAAAACGTATTCTTGAAAGCGATATCAATATAAGAACAGCCATTTGGAAACAAGTCAATCCAGATACAGGGGGTTAAAAAAACATGCGCACACTATCCAAAGCAATAGGAACATGTCTTTTAACGAGCACTTTACTGATCTCAGCCGGATGCAGCAGTAACACAGCGAACAATTCCAGTTCGGAGGGTGTCGACTCGGATAGCCCGATTACGTTCACTTTTTTCGGGGCAGATGCGAGTCCTAACTGGAACAAGATGCAGGACGCTGTAGGCAAAAAGATTACTGAAAAAACAGGCGTGACCATTGATGCAGAATATGATATATCAAGCGGAGGAGGCAATGACCGGATCTCCCTCATGGCTGCAAGCGGTGATTATCCGGATTTGATCTTTCCAAAAGGAAATTTAACGAGATTGGTAGATTCAGGTGCCATGCTGGACTTGACGGACCTAATCGAAGAGCATGCGCCAAACCTGAAGAAAATCTATGGGGAGCAGTTCAATCGATTGAAATACAGCAATGAAGATCCATCCATTTACTGGATTCCTACGAATGGTGCTATCGACCAGATCAGCTTTGATGCGAACAATGGCGCTGCCATCCAGCATCGTGTCGTCAAAGAACTGGGATATCCGGAGATCAAAACGCTGGATGATTATGAGAAGGTGCTAAGAGAATATTATGAAAAGCATCCCACAACTGAAGATGGACAGCCAACCATTCCGCTGACACTCAGCGCAGACGGATGGCGCCGAATGATCACCGTAACCGATCCGGCGGCCATGGCAACAGGAGGCCCAGGAGATGGGGAGTACTTTATTGATCCTGAAACCTACGAAGCTAAGCTTCATTACAAGCGTCCGGAGGAGAAGGAATATTTCCGTTGGCTGAACAAAATGTTCAATGAGGGGCTCCTGGACAAAGATAGTTTTGTTCAGAAAGACGATCAGTATAAATCCAAAATTGCCAGTGGGCGAGTATTGTCTTTGCTTGACCCGAACTGGGGTTACAGTGATGCAGAAAATGCACTCAAAAGTGTGGGGAAAGATGACATGACTTATGGATACTATCCTGTAACGCTTGATGAGACTTTCCAGCGCAAAGACTTCCAGAACATAGGTTTTGACGGATATGGAATTGGCATAACGGTGGACTGCCCAGACCCTGTTCGGGCGATTAAATTTTTGGACTGGATGTCTTCCGAAGAAGGCCAGATTCTAAGAAACTGGGGAGTTGAGGGAGAGCATTATGTCCTGGAAGATGGAGTTCGCTCCATACCGGCAGAGATCCAGGAAAAGAAAAACAAAGACAATAATACATTTACTAAGGAGTCCGGTGTGGGTCTGTACTACATTTTCGGAGCTCACTACGGCGATGGAGTGAAGGATTCCACTGGAAATTATTTTACAACCAATTATCCTGAGCAAATACAGCAAAGTTATTCGGAAGCAGAGAAGGAGGCCCTTGCAGGTTACGGAATCAGTACGTGGAAGGACCTATTCCCTTCGGAAGAAGAGTTTCCGGTCAAAGAATGGGGAGCAGCCTATAACATGCCTATACCTTCGGATAGCGGTGATTACAACGTGATTTCGCAGAAAACGCAGGATATCATCCAGAAACGAATCGCCGAAGCGATCACTACTACGCCGAGTGCGTTTGATGGCATCTATGATGGGATGCTTGCTGAAATTGATCAGGCTGGAGCCGTCGAGATGGAACAGCAATATACGGAATGGATTAAAGATCGGGTCAGATTGTGGACAGGTAAGGACATTAAATAGCGAACTACAAGATCTGCAGGCGAAGCATGCTCAACCATATATAATAAAGAGACCGTTGAACATATTTTAAGCCCGTTCAACGGTCTTTTGTAGTTGTTGGAAATCTCCCAAGGTGGTCGATTGCGATATGCTATCAGTGGATAGATAAGTCCGAGCGTGGTCGAGTTGCTCGAAACAAGTGTGAACATAAAATCATGATCAAAAGGAGATCAATCATATCCCCACCATAGTACATGAGCATGGCTCCGAGCTTTGCCTGGTTCAGAGATACACCGTCAGGCGGTTGAACATAGATCATTTTCGATAAAATGCCATGACCTGCCAACGATAGGATCAGAATGATTGAACGATACACAAAGGAGAATCGATGGGGCATAGGCTCAATGTAAAGAAGGGATAGCGTAAATAGATAGCCTGCAATGAAGATGTGAATATGAATAAAGAGATAAAGAACGACACTCTCATGCATAAGTGAGTAAAGATTCGTCGTATACAGCAGCCAGAGTCCTCCTATATTGAGGAGCGCTGTGAAGAGCGGATGAGTCAACAGGCGAGAGGGCCAACTTTTCAGAATGCGTGTAATCCGCCTGGCTAACGGGATGCTTAACGTTTTCAGCATAAGCGTCATCGGTGCGGCCAAGACCAGAAGTAACGGTGCGAGCATACCCAACAGTAAATGACTCAGCATATGTGCAACAAAATTAGTATGGGCCAGACTAGCAAGGGGACCAGCTACAGCAATAACTGCTGACACAACGCCAATACACCCGCAAACTGTCCGATGTAGAGGCCAGGGCTTATTAGAATTAGAACGAAGTGCAGCGATAATATACAAGATCAAAGCAATCACAAAGAGCATCGCCAGAAGCAGTTGTGACAGGGCCGATACTATTGGCTGCTGTTCAGTTCCATGGTAATGATGTAAATGAGAATTAATGTACATTGGAGTATACCTTTCCTGTCTCTTGGCTGCTTCGGGTACGGTAAACAAGAATGAGCCCAATGAGAATCAGACAAGCGGCCAAGATGTTCCATATCATATCGTAGAGAATGACATTATCCACATATCGAATCTGATGGATTCTCATCAGTTTGTGTTGGATCAGTCCATCATATAACTGAAAGCTTCCGGCTCCAAGCAATAATCCTCCCCACCATCTCGCGCGGTAAAGAGCACTTCTTCTTCGAAGATCCGCGTACATGAACAATCCGCCAATGGTTGCAAACCAACTAAAAGCATGAAAAAGCCCATCTGAGATCAAACCTACGTTGGTTGTGGATTTATCATAAAAATGGTGCCAATGCAGCAACTGATGAAAAACCGCCTCATCCATGAAGGCGACAGCACCAATACCGAATAGAACACCAGACCATACATTTCGTTTGGAGTACAGATCGTGATTCGTGCTATTTGGGTATGGGTTTGAATTACTGCGTGATTTTTGAATAGCCAATGTACTTCGCCTCCCGGATCATTAACTATATTATCCAATATAACCATATAAACTGATTATACTCAGGAATGAGGACAAAGCTGTGGCTTGTGTAGGATTGACCAATTCATAAAGATGGAGTGAACTGTAGAACATATCGGAGGACATCATGCACTCAAATAAGAAGCCGCTTATAAAGCGGCTCTTTTTGTATGTAGTTTCTAAGTTAAGCTGCTCACTCGGTATCAGAGTCCAGCTTGTTCCCCACATAATGAAAAGATTGAATATGCGTTTTGGTGAGCTCAATCACGTTATGGATAAACGCATCCCGTGACTCACGGAATCCGCTTAAAATCCAATTGTTTAATAGTCCAAAAAAACCGTATGCTGTATAGTACTTGAAATACTCCATGTTGACAGGGGTATTATTGATCGTTTCGAATACAAATTGCTCCTCATAAATTTTGAGCATGGTTTGTGGAAAGCCTGTGTGCAGACCAGGTAACGTATCATCATATTGGATTAATTCGAAGAAGTCACGGTGTTCATAAATATAATCCACGATTTGAAAAGATTCCACGTTAAGTTTGTTTGTAAAGACCTTGTGACCGTGCCAGTAGGGTTTACCTGTTGCTTCTTTTAAGCCTTCCAGCTTCATGATCAGCAACTCTTCGGCAAGGAGATACTTATCCTGATAATGCAAATAAAACGTGCTTCGATTGTAACCCGCTTGGTCGACGATATCTTTGACAGACACTGCATGGAAGCCTTTTTTCTTAATAAGCTGAATCAGAGCCGTTTTGAGATGCTCTCTGGTACGATTACGATGTTGAGAAGTCACAATAAGTTCATCATTCATTCAAAAAATCTCCTATAAAATTAGACATTGTGTGGAGAAGTGTCTAGAAGGTAGACACTTGGCTTTATCTTAATGATTGGATTGTTACAATTTTAAGCATACAATTAGTTTTGTAAACATCATATAGCACTATTGATATAGGCGCTATTCAAAATAGTATACTGGAGGATATAGTCATGAGCAAACTACAAGACAAAGTAGCAGTGATCACAGGAGGAGCATCCGGAATTGGTGCAGCGACAGCTCGTCTATTCGTTTCCGAAGGAGCTAAAGTCGTCCTTGTGGACTTAAATGAAGAAAAAGGCAAAGCGTTTGAGCAGGAGCTGAAAGCGCTTAACGCGGAGGCTCTATTCATCAAAGCCAACATCACAAGCGAACAAGAGGTTGCTGAAATTTTCAAACAAACCGTTGAAGCTTTTGGCAAAGTGGACATCGTGTTCAACAACGCAGGAATCGGACGTGTTCATCCATCGCACGAGCTGGACTATGCCGAGTGGCGTAATACGGTTAATGTCGACCTGGACGGAGTATTCCTGGTTGCGCGTGAATCGATTCGTGAAATGCTCAAAATCGGTGGAGGCACAATCGTTAATACGGCATCGATGTATGGATGGGTTGGTTCACCTGGATCTGCAGCCTACAATGCAGCCAAAGGCGGCGTTGTGAATTTGACCCGTTCGCTGGCTCTGGAATATGCAGAGAAAAACATTCGCGTCAACGCACTATGCCCAGGTTTTATCGATACACCAATTATTCCTGAAGAGAGCAAACAAGCTCTTTCAGCAGCTACACCGATGAAACGTCTCGGTCAAGCGGAAGAAATGGCTAAAGCCGTTCTGTTCCTTGCTAGCGATGATTCATCCTATATGACAGGAAACAGCCTGATCGTGGATGGTGGATACACTGCTCAATAAGAGCTGGTGATTTCTGAATGGTGGATTATTGAGATGAAGCTGTACATGAATGAAAGTCAGTGATAATTCACATCATAGAAAAGTAGTATCACTCTAATTTCCTGAGGAGGAGATCTTTTATGGCTCGCCAGAAGAAAAGGCAGGAAGCTGCTTGGAAGTCACGAAAGCAAGAACAGCATCCTCATGGTAAAATCAGATCGCTTAAAGAATTATCAAGCGAATATGAAGAGAAGCATACTACGAGTTAAGCAAATGACTGCCAGACAACCTGTCCGGCAGTCATTTTTTAATAACGTCAAACTGTAGAAGACGGATTCATGTAACCATGTCGATCTAAAATGGGATAAAGAAGTACATTTGAAGATGAAGTCGCTAAGTAGCGGCTTTTTTTACTTGAATCATCAAACTTAAAGTACGGGGAGCTTGGATGAAAAATGGTTGAGTGTAGATCACTATAACGGGTAATAACATATTGTCTCAACATTAGGAACAATTGGATCGTGTGTGGGTTGAGCACATCATCATTCAGATTTAAATTCTTAGGTTACTTTCGAAAGGAGCGATTACATTGAAAACCCATTATGTCCTGTGGCTTAACCTTCCGATGGTTATCCTGGTTCTGATCCTTTCTGCTTGTACAGGCGAAGCGGAGTCTACTGTTAATCCGGAGCTTGAAACTCCAGAATCTGAATCGGTTTCACCTCCAACCTCCGAGCTGGAGCCAGCTCCTAAAACGACTCGTCCAGAGGCAGATAGATTTGAGTTGATGACGGCAGATGGAAATCAGTCCATGGAAGCAGTACTGAAGCAAGGCGAAGGTTTTTCCTTGTATGTCTTTGAAAAGTTTGCCTTCGATGAGACAGCAGGTCGCTTGTCGTTAAGCAGTAATCCGGATTATTATGTGGACATTGAACCGCTGCCCTCTGATTACGATTTGACTCAGCTTGAAGCTGAAGGTAAAGGGGAGCTCAGTGCAGTTGGTAAGGTATCCGATTATAGTGGCGAATTGGTTGAACATCCTCTTGGTTTCGCGGAACTCTATCTTCAAGCTTCCGGAGAGGAAGGAATAAGCGATTATATGGTATGGAAGTCTGAAGCAGGAGACACTTTTCTGTTCCGGCTTCATAATCCAAAAGGGGAAGAGGCATCGGCTTTTGCAGGACCAGTTCTCGTTTCACTGTCGACCGTGCAAAGCGATACGTAGCCCAGGAGTCCTTTAGGTCAAGCGATGGTCGTAAGTAGCCAGTATTCATGACATGTCGAGTAACAGATATATATATACCCTATATAAGTCGCTAATATAGCGGCTTTTTTTGAGGCGTACAGCAGGTGTCACGGTCCGATGACAAGGACACGTACCTAACGGCGTAAGGATGCCATCAGTTTACGAACGAACCATATAATTAATAAAACGATTAGGATGAGAATGATTAAGCCTGGGATATTAATACTTTGCAACATTTGGAACCTCCTAGAATTACCCAAAATAGGTTTGTGTTTTATTATAACACAGGATAAAGATAGAACAATCAGCGGAAGTTTCATTGACTCAAATGGTTACAATAAAAGATCGTGAAATCACCCGATAGGGATCGATTTCAACGACCTTTTTGTTTAATTGCTGCACAATACTTAAGTGAAATAAATAGTGATTTACATGTGGAATTCGAGTTTAAACAGGGAGGAGGAATATACATAGAACGGATTTTTTTTACACCCGCTTGTTATTATAAACTCTCATTGCAAGAATATATGCGACCAGCAGGACCCCGACACACCATGCCAAAGCGACCCATATCTCATTGCCTACCGGTTGATCTAAGAGCAGCGCACGGATCGCTTCGACAATGGAGGTTACTGGTTGGTTTTCGGCAAAGACACGAACAACCGTAGGCATCGATTCAGTTGGTACAAATGCAGAGCTGATAAAAGGAAGGAATATAATGGGGTAGGAGAACGCACTTGCGCCATCCACAGATTTTGCAGACAGTCCAGCAATCGCTGCGACCCAGGTTAATGCCAGTGTAAACAGAGCGAGTATGCCCGCAACGCCAAGCCATGAGAGGATCCCAGCCGGTGAGCGAAAGCCCATTACAAGTGCTACTAATATGATGACGACAACAGAGATAGTGTTAGAAACCAGTGAGGTCAGGACATGCCCCCATAATAAAGTGGAACGTGAAATCGGCATGGAGTGAAACCGTTCAAATATGCCTCGCTGTACATCAATAAACAGACGATACGCCGTGTAGGATATACCACTGGCAATTGCAATGAGTAGTATACCTGGCAATAGATAATTGACGTAGTTGTCTGTCCCGGTTTGAATAGCGCCGCCAAATACATAGACAAACAGCAGCATGAAGGCAATTGGCATGATCGTAACCGTAATAATGGTGTCCATGCTGCGAAGAATATGGCGCAAGGAACGTCCCAGCATCACGCTCATATCACTAAAAAAGTGCTTTTTTACCGTTTCCATTTAATTGGCCTCCTTTTTGCCGATGACTGCGAGGAATATATCTTCAAGTGTAGGCTGCTTTTCGACGTACTCCACTTTTGCGGTTGGAATCAACTTCTTCAGATCGGAGAGCGTGCCGCTGGCGATAATTCTTCCCTCGTGGAGAATGGCTATTCGGTCAGCAAGCTGCTCAGCTTCCTCCAGATACTGTGTAGTCAGAAATACTGTCGTCCCGCTATCCGACAGCTCTTTAACAATTTTCCATACCTCAATACGTGCTTCGGGATCTAGCCCGGTCGTTGGCTCGTCGAGAAAAATAATCTGTGGTTTTCCCACGAGGCTTAGAGCAATGTCGAGTCTGCGACGCATCCCGCCCGAATACGTCGATACCCTGCGGTCCGCAGCATCCGTTAGACCAAAGCGTTGAAGCAAATCTTCCGCAATCTGACGCGGATTGTGCAGATATCGCAGTTTGGCAATCATGATCAGATTTTCCCGTCCGGTTAAAATTTCGTCCACGGCGGCAAATTGTCCGGTCAGGCTGATCGCCTGCCGTACATGGTCAGGGTTTGCTGCAACATCGAATCCGTTCACGGTAGCAGTTCCGCTGTCTTTTTGAAGCAGCGTGGTGAGAATTTTAACAACGGTTGTTTTGCCGGCACCATTGGAGCCGAGAAGGGCGAAGATACTGCCTTTTTCCACTTCGAAATCCACGCCCTTGAGGACGTGCAGCTGTTTGTAGGATTTTTGCAGGCCAATCACTTGAATGGACTTGTTTTGCATAGGATCCCCTCCTTAGATAACCGTAACTTTGGATACATTGGCTTCCATGCCTTTGAGGGCAGCATAAGTGAGTTTATCCATCATCGCACCGTCAAAGCAGACGGTCTTGATCACCCGATAATACTTGTTGGACCAGGAAGACGTTGGAAAGGATACGTTTTTGAGTGTAGCGTTCTGAAATGAAACTTCGTTCAATGCCACCTTTTCAAACTTGACTCCGATAAAGGTTTGCCCATCAAAACGCTGCCCGCTCAGATCGGAAGACTTGAACTCCACACCGTCGAAGATACAGTTATGGAAGATAGCTTTTCTAAGATCAGTTAAGGAGAACGTAACGTCAGTCAGTCTGACATCTGTGAATTTGGCTCCGTCCATACCCGACTTGCTGAAGTTCGTGCGTACAAGAAGGGATTGTCTGAAGCTCGCATTTGCAAGGTCCAGTGTAGAGAGGGTGCAGTCCGTCAGATTGGCGCGGTCAAAATTGGCATCCCGGACATCGCTGCTAGAAAAAGAACTACCAGTCAAATCTGCATCCCTGAAATTGGAGCCTCTCAGCGCACTGGACTTGAATTGTCCTTTATGTGCGGTAACACCAGCAAAATCGCTCGTTGACAGGTTACTTGCGTTAAAGTTTGTCACTACCTGCCGCTCCAGAGAACGGGAGAGGTTGGCAACCTCCTGCACGGTCTGTTCAATATCGCCGATGCTCTCAATGGTCATCTCAAAAGCAGTTTCATCATCTTTGCCCTCTGCCTTGAGGTCACGAAACCTTTCTTGCAAATCGGAGTGCAGATCTGCTTTTAATTCGGTGACACTTTTTACCCCATCGTACGGTGCAAAAACTCCATTTAAATAGTGAGTGAGCTTTTCATTCATAACCTCAACACTCCTTATAATAAGTTTTCAAGCACGCGCTTCGCGTACTCCCAGTTTTCTTTGTTGCTGGCATGCGTTGCTTTGCCTTTTTCGGTAATTCTAAAATACTTACGGCGTCCGCCTTGAGATTCATCGCCCCAATACCACTCGATATCACCCTCCGCTTCAAGTCGCCGAACACTGGAATACATGGTGGCTTCTTTTAATTCGTACTCACCGCCTGAGCGCTCGGCAATCATTTTGACAATCTCGTACCCATATCTGTCAGCTTCGGATAAGAGCCGTAAAATCATTGTATCGGTATGGCCGCGTAGTAGGTCGGATGTAATTTTGTTTTGGCTCATGTAATCACCTCGCAATTGTATAATACGTCATACTACTGTGACTGTCAAGGTAGTATTATAATCAAATTACCTTGATTGAAAATTTGTGTGTTTATCACATCATGTGATCTACATCGTTCCTTCTCTTTATGGCAAGTAATCAAGCAACAAAAAATGAGCTGAACCTTAGAGCTGAGAGTCAGCTCTAAGGTTCAGCTCATCGTTGGGCACATCGAGTTAAACATGAGAAAGTTACTAATACTCAGGCATCGCTGGGGTGAAGAGGGGGTTGATTCTTCAAGCTAGTCTAGCCACGTACTGTTCCCCTTACTGATGAACCATATTCCTGCGGTATTGATAAGGGGTAACCCCGAACTCTTCCTTGAACAATTGGATAAAATACTGATTTTTCTTGTAGCCAACCATTTGAGAAATATCGGCTATGCGGAGTTCTGAATCCAGCAGGAGGTGGGAGGCTCTCTCCAGTCGTTTCTTGGAAATGTAGTTGGACACATTTTCTCCAGTCTCCTGTTTGAACAGTTTGGAAAGGTAGACAGGGTGAAGGTGTGCCACTTTTCCCAATTCATCCAGACTGAGGCCATGTGAAAGATGATCTTCGATATATTTTTGCACTTTACCCACGATCGTTTGAATGGACATTTGCTTGTTGTTCCTGATTTGGCTAACTATATCCATGAGTGTCGGCCATAGTTTGTCAGGATCCTTCAGTCGATTGAAAATCCAATCTGCAGTCTTAGAGGGATTCCGTTCTTTGTCCACCGTATACACATAAAGGATGGTTTCCATCAGGAAGAGGATTTTTTCCTTTCGCAGATGGATTCGATCATAACTTTTCATAATATTGCCCGCCGACTCCCAATCCCCGCATGATGGAGAAAGATTAAATATCCCGCCAAAGTCCGCAGACTGCACATACTCACCCAGGAAGAATTCGTAAAACAGCTGACGGAATTCGTTCCGGTCGGTTATTGAAAATGGTGGGGATAAGAATGTACAGTCCGGTTTGGTGATCAGCATCTCGGCAACCTCTTCGGGAACTAAACCGACCAGCTGCGTTCCGGAAGACCAGACGAGACAGGTCCATTGATCTCCAAGTTTGTGCTGCAAATCATCTATATCAGCTTGTGTGCAATTGTCCATTTTCAAGCAGCAAAAAAGGCGACTTCCTAATAAGTCGGTATAAGCCTCGAATTCCGTTCTCAACGTCTCATTTTCTCCAAGCAGTGATAGCAGATAGCCCAAACCATCGAAGTTTTCCCAATGGACGGCAGGACGTGGAGTGGTGTTCTTTATATTATGGATGGCTTTATTCATGGCTTTCTCCACATCATCCTTGTCTACTGGTTTAAGCAAATAATCGAGTGCACCTAGACGAATTCCTTGCTGCGCATATTCAAACTGGGAGTAGCCCGAAAGGATAATGACTTTAGTGAGCAAGTTATGTTGATGGATGTGTTGGAGCAGATCAATTCCCGAAACCTCGGGCATTCGGATATCGGTGATTAGAATATCTACATGACGTTGGTTCAACCATTCTCTGGCTTCAATTGAATTGGTCGTCGTCTCGATCTGCTGGATGCCGAAGGACTTCCAATCAAGCAGGTGTTTCATATATTCCACAACGTAGTGTCCATCATCCACGATCAGTAGTCGCATACGTTTCTCCTTTCTCTGCAGAAAAATCGATCAGCATCAGTACTGACAAGCCGCCCCAATCATTGGTGGAAAATTGAAGTCCGCTCAGCTCGCCGTACGTATTTCTCAGACGCCGGTTTACATTCCAGAGCCCGACGCCTCTTATTCCTTCAGGGGGGGTGTCGCTCTCCAACTGAGTTTCGAGCCTGTGGATTTCCTCCAGTGAGAGCCCTTTTCCGTCATCCGAGATCCTGATCGTTATGGCAGTTTGCGTCCGTTTGACATCGATCGTGACCTGATGGGCTCCCTGTCGTCCTTCAATTCCATGTTGAATGGCGTTCTCGACTACAGGCTGAATGATCAGCGGCGTCAGAGGAAGGGAGGCAAGTTCGGACGGCAAGTCGATCTTGTACTCGATTTTTTTGCTGAGTGTCATGATGATCAGGAAATGTTCCGCAAACTGAAGCTCGCTCTCCAGTGTTACCTCATGCCGGTCCAATTTGGTTAAATAGCGGTAATATTCCGCCAGGTGCTTGCTCATTCGCATGACCGCATCCGGCGAAAACTGGGCGACCGACATGATATAAAACAAACTGTTGTATAAAAAATGCGGATTAATCTGGGCTTGCAGTTGTTTTAATTCGGCACTTCTTCTCAGATCCGTTTCGGTCTTCAAGGATACGAACAGCTCCTGAATCTCTGCAACCATATGGTTAAAACTGCGGAATAGGCTGTAGAATTCCTTATCGGTGTTCTCGGTAATTCGTGTGTTGTGATTGCCTTGTTCAACCTGTGAGAACTTCTTCTCCAACAGACGAATGTTTCGGTAATAATTCCGGTAAAACGTGAAGATAACAAACAAACCGAGCGTCAAAACGGCTAAAATGCTCACAAGGAAAACTTTGCGATTGCGATCCAGCGGCTGCAGAAAATCATTCGTACGTGTGTATGTAATCAGGTAGGCGTCAATCGGTTCAATGTATCTTGAGAGAACATAGTAATCATCCGATTTGGTATGATAATCATATTTTACAGTTGACTCCGGTTGGGGCGTGAGCATGCTGTTAACCGCTTTCAATAAATCGTTGTCAACTTCTTTTTCACTCCACAATTGCTGTTGGTTAAACAGGAAAAAAGCATTCGAGCTGTCATTGTTGACCGCCTTCTTGAGCAGGCTCTTCAAATAATCGGTTTTCAGTTTTACGCCAACGACATATTGGGCAGGTTCAACCTTTCCGTTTTTTTGGATATAAGGGTAGACGGCAAAGTAATACAGGCTGCCTTCGACAATTCGCCAACCCCGTTCTTGAACTTCCTTGAACGGAAGTCTTGCCTCCAGCGTATTGTTGGTGGACAGGAACGATTCTTCAGACTTCCAGTAGATGCCGATGGACTCAATCGAACGGCTGGAAAGCAAAATTTGACGTAAGCGATCAACGATTTCATTTTTCTTCATTTGGGAATCGTAGTTACTCAGCTCAATCACTTGGCTCTGATAAAACCGGACGTCACTGTCGGCTGCAAACTGGACCCCGTACATGTTAGCCTCATACATAATTCCGTCCAAAATGCCTTTCACATAATCAAGCTGGTTCTTGGAAGCTCCAATCAGATTGTCCTCCAGTGTTTTGGAACTCAAACGGTTCATCACGAAAAATAAACTTAACGTCAGCAGCAGAAAAAAAACAAAGAAATAGATAAATCGCTTCATGTACATTTTTCTTAGCATCGTGATTCCCTTTCCTGACCATAAGCTTGGGAGTAATAAGGTCTCTACCAATTTAACTTTAATATAAGCCAAACGACCGAAAAGAGGAAGGACGGCACAACGCTAAAATGAAAGCGGTTTAAAGTGGTTCAGGCTGGGGTGATGATCTTGAAATTTTGGCATTTTGGAATGAAAGCGCTTTTGTTAAGCTTAATTGGAGGATTGATTTCCAGGACTTGTCATAAAGGAGGTATGCAGCATTAATGAGATGGGCACCGTTACATCCGCAGAAAAAGTAAAAACCAGGATTAAAAGGCGTAGTCCATGGAAAACCGAAATCAGGAAAAGCTGGCCGTTGTATGTACTGTGTCTTCCCGCTTTTGTATTTGTCTGTATCTTCTCGTATGGGCCCATGGTTGGCTTGCTCATGGCGTTTCAGGACTACAAACCATGGCTTGGTATCTCGGGTTCCCGGTGGATCGGGTTAGCAAATTTCGAAAGGATCTTCCAGTACGACGAAGCAACTCAAGCGATCGTTAATACGCTAATTATTGCCGTTTCCAAAATTATCGTCGGTATTATCGTTCCGATCATCATGGCTATTTTGCTGAGCGAGATACGAAATATCGGGATTAAGAAAAGTGTACAGACACTGGTGTATCTGCCGCACTTTTTGTCCTGGGTCACTGTCGCGGGACTGATGATTGATATTCTGGGATTAGACGGAGGCATCAATCGAATATTGAACTGGTTGTTTGGGAGCGAACCGATTTACTTTTTGGGTGATCCGGATCTCTTTCGGTACACTGTCGTTGTGAGTGACGTTTGGAAAAGCTTCGGTTTTGGCATGATTGTCTATTTGGCTACCATTGCGGGAATCAATCCCTCCTATTACGAAGCGGCTGAGATTGACGGAGCCACACGCCGGCAGCAAATTCGATACGTCACCTTGCCCAGCATGCTGCCGATGATTATCGTCATCTCTACACTTAGTCTGGGCAACATTCTGGACGCCGGATTTGATCAGGTTTTCAACTTGTATAACCCGCTTGTCTACAGTACGGGAGATATTATCGACACCTATGTCTATCGTTCTTCCTTGTTAAACGGGCAATACGGATTCGGGACAGCGGTTGGTCTCTTCAAATCGGGAATCAGCCTGATTCTGATCGTCGTATCCTACAGGCTGGCCTATAAGTATGCCAATTATAAAATATTCTAACAAGAGGGAGAGGGATCATGTACCATAAGACGACAGGTTATAGAGTATTCTCCTATTTTAATTACGTGTTCATGATACTGGCCGGTCTGGCGTGTTTTCTTCCACTGCTTCATCTGTTGGCGCAATCGCTCAGCAGCAAAGCGGCCATTAGCGGTAATATGGTGTCATTTTGGCCGGTCGGGTTCAACGTGGATGCGTATGTAAAAACGTTTAACAATTCCAATTTCAATGGTGCAATGCTGACATCCATCACCCGAACCGTTTTGGGGACCACCATCAGCATGTTTATCCTGACCTGTGCAGGATATGCTCTGTCCAAGGAATTTCGGGGCCGCAACGCACTCATGTGGTTCTTTATCTTCACCATGCTTTTCTCCGGGGGACTGATACCTTCTTACATTTTGGTGACAAGCCTCGGGTTGAAGGATACGATCTGGGCCCTTGTACTGCCAGGAGCCTTCGGAGCTTACAATCTCATTCTTCTCGTTAATTTCTTCAAAACGATTCCAAAAGCGCTGGAAGAAGCAGCATTCATTGACGGAGCATCTTTCTTTGTGATCCTTAGCAAAATCTATCTGCCGCTATCTCTGCCCGGAATCGCTACCGTATCTTTATTCATCATGGTCGGACATTGGAATTCCTGGTTTGACGGGATTTTATACATGTCGGATGCGAGCAGGTATCCGCTGGCTTCCTTCCTGCAGACGGTTGTGGTGCAGAGCAACATGCAGAACATGGCGATGAGCCAGTCTGAAGTCGCGGCCATGTCGGAGCAGAGCATCAAGGCAGCCCAAATTTTTGTCAGTACACTGCCTATAATTTTGGTGTATCCATTTTTGCAGCGATATTTCGTGAAGGGGATTGTGCTAGGGGCTGTCAAAGAATAGCTCTTCATTCGAATCATGAACAGTCGGATGAATAGAAAATAGTACGATATGAGCGAAGGGGGCATGTTCTATGAAAGAAGGAAGAAAACTATGGAAAATGGTTAGCACGGTTATTCTCTCGGCTTTGCTTGTGGCTGGATGCAGCCAAGGAGAGAACAGTACTGAATCTGCACCGACATCGGTGCTTAAGGACGGAAAATACGATCCTCCATTCAAGATTACGATTGCGAAACAACAGGATGAAAATGCCGGCAAATATATCAATGGTGAAAGTTTGAATGACAATGTATTAACCCGCTGGGGAGAAAAAAATCTGGGCATCAAGATCGAAACGACCCTGCTGGGCGGGGATGCTTCCCAATATAATACCAAGCTTCGGCTGGCGTTGACCGGTTCCGAGAAGCTGCCTGACGTTCTGCCAGTGTATGACACCATGCTGGTTAATGATCTGATCGAATCGGGCCGGGTCAAAGAGATAACGGAAGATATTGCAGCTTATATGCCAGAGCGGATGAGAGAGATTTACAAACAATACCCAACGACGTTCAATCCGGTGGTCAGGGACGGGAAGGTTTACGGAATGGCGATCGCACCGAATCTGACGGAGGGCGAAGTCATGCTGATCCGTCAGGACTGGTTGGATAAATTGAAAATGAAAGCGCCAATAACCATAGAAGAGTTTGAGAACGTCATTGCGGCATTTACCACGGAGGACCCGGATGGTAACGGCAAGCAAGACACATACGGGTTTACATTCTCGGGCAAGGATTCCTACAACACGGGCTGGGTCAGTGATCCCGTCATGATCTTCAGCGCATATACAGGGAAACACCTTCCGCGGCAATGGGTGAACGACAATGGCAAATTAACCTATGGATCAGTAGCTGAAGGCAACAGGGAGGCACTCGCCAAGCTGCGGGATTGGTATGCCAAAGGGTATTTGAACAAAGAACTGGCCACTCAGGGTGCATGGGACGCATTATCCGATTTTACCGAAGGCAAGGCAGGCATCATCATTGGACGTCCTTGGCTCTATGACAGTGTGAAGGATGTGGAGAAAAATATCGAGGGCGCCAAAATCCAAGCTTACCCGACCATTCAAGGTGTAAATGGTGATAAGACATATCAGTCCGCTCAGCAAAACGATGGCGTATTCATGTTCAATAACGAATTCCAAAACATGGAGGCATTCTTCCTGTACTACGATAAAATGTACGATGCGGCCTTCAGTACGGGGGATTTCAAATATGGCTACGCTCAGGGTTACGATTACGATATCGTCAATGAAGAGGTGACATTCGATCCGAAAAAATTCAACAAACCTCTGGAAGCGATACAAAGTGTTGGGAAAATGGGGTTCACCAAAAATACGCCGAGTGTAGATGGTCCCGGAAAATCATATTTTGATCTGGCGAACGGTGTCAAAGCCGATACCGGTGTGCTCATCCAAAGTGATTCAAAGGATCAAACGACCAAAGATGGATATCGCATTTCATATGAAAACCGGGATGTTCTGCTTCCAAACGAGTTTAACGGTCCACCTACGCCAACGATGCAAAATGTGTGGGAGCAGCTGACTACCATGGAGCAAGAAACCTTCACCAAAATCATATACGGCAATGAGCCAATTGAAGCATTTGATACTTTTGTGAAGCAGTGGCACGAAAAAGGCGGAGACCAAGTCATCGAAGAAGTAAACGAGTGGTACAGCCAGGCCAGCGAGACGGATGTCATGGCACTCATGAAGTTGAAATAAAGTCACACTCTACCAAGATCAGCCTTCCGGCATAAGGAAGGTTGGTCTACTAAAAAGGAGATGATGAGACATGGTTATAGAAAAACGAGGGACGGCTATTGTGATTGCATTGATAGTGTTAACTTGCCATCTATTATTCTCTGCTCAAACCGTTCACGCTGAAGATAGTGAGGGGACCCAGATTGCAGCAACACTGTTTGTGCTTAAGAACGCATCCGAAGTGTCCAATGCCAAAATACACTGGGCACCTGTTAATGGAGCAAACGAATATGAATTATATCGATCCGAGAACAATGAGCCCTTCATTTTATTGCAAACCTTGACGGGAACAACGCTGGATGATTATGACCTTACCATAGGCAGCACATACAGATATCAAGTGAAAGCATATGGCGGAAGCTCCTTGATAACCTCTGCTGTCTCGCCCGAATATGCACCCCACACCCTTCCAGATAACCTCACAACCTTTGATAATACGAACCAATCTACTTTAAACCTCCCGAATGAACTAAAAGTAGGGGATACCTACTACAGATTTAATTTTGTTCAAAAGTCCTCAGGCGGCTTTGGCCAGATGATACAACAGACGTCAACTGACGATATCACTTATGGGAATGACAAGGTGGTACTTTCCTACACGGATCATCCGGACTTGGCGAATTCCAAATTCGAAGGGATTAATGTCTTATACCATGCTCCCACGAACAAATTCGTATTTTGGGCCCATTATGAGAACAGCACAGATTACACACTTGCCAGGGTGTCAGTAGCTTCTGCCACGCCTGGAGAGAACTTCACCTTTCATAAAAGCTTTCGACCAGAAGGGAATGAGTCTCGGGATATCTCCATTTTCAAAGATGACGACGATTCAGCTTATTTGATCTCAACAGCGAATAATAATTCAGATACGATTTTGTACAAGTTGACCTCTGATTGGCTGGATGTGGAAAACCAGGTTTCCGTAATCTATCAGGATCAACATCGGGAACTGCCCAAAGTGATCAAAAAGGATGGCGTTTATTATTTGTTCTCGTCCCAAGCTGCGGGTTGGTACCCGAGTATACCTATGTATTCCTCCGCTTCAAGCATCGATGGAGAGTGGTCTGAATTACGAACGATAGGCAACACGTCAACCTTCTCGGCACAATCGGGTTCTGTCATGCGGGTAAAACCAAACACGGGTAACCAAGTGGTTATGGTTGCTTATCGATGGATGTTCGGCTGGGCTGGCACGGAAAACGGAACAACAGAGGAGCGGCTTCTTCCCGTTTCCTTCTCCAATGGTTACGCATTCTATGACTATTTCGATCAAGTCCTCTACAGTGCGAACGATGATGTCGTAGTCCCTGTCCAGGACGGAAAGCTGCTGTCCCAAGGCAAACCAGCAACAGCGCAAACGGCTACGGGGACGAACCCGGCGAATTATGCGAACGATGGCAACTATCAAACGGAATGGATCGGTACAGGCAGTTCCTGGCCACATTGGTGGAAGGTAGACCTCGGTTCGGTTCAAGAGATTCATAATGTACAAATTTCCTGGTGGATGCAAAAAGGCTCTGAAGGGTTTTACAAATATAAAATTGAGACAAGTACAGACAATGTAAATTGGACTGAAGCATTGGATCGTACCAATAATACCTCTTACGGTTTCACCTCGGATACGTTATCAAGTACGGCGAGATATGTAAGAATCCATATGGTGAATGCTCAGCTCCATAACAACCCGAACAACTGGTATACACCAAGGTTGTGGGAAGTGAAGGTATTTGGAGCAGATGAAGAATAGCAAATACTCCAACCTGAAAAACAAATAGAAGAGAGGGATAACGGTTTGAATAATCATCAATTAACCAATGGCACCATCTGGCGTGATATAAGTGGTCAGCCGATCCATGCCCATGGTGGACATATGTTGTTCCATGATCATTATTATTACTGGTATGGGGAAGACCGCAGAGATGATATTTATGTCAGCTGTTACCGTTCCAGAGATCTGTTCAATTGGGAGTTTCGAAATCATATCCTTACGACTTCCACTCCGGTTGCCCCCATCAGGGTACGAACCAACATGAAATTAATGAATGACAGGGTCGGAAAAGTGAACCTCGAAAGGCCCAAAGTGCTGTTTAATCAGGAAACTAAAAAGTTTGTACTATGGGTCCACTATGAGAACGGAACGAATTATAATGATGCTGCATGTGCCATTGCCACATCCGATTATCCAGATAGCCATTTCATCTATCATGGCAGCTTCAATCCATATGGTTATATGTCGCGTGACTGTACGCTCTTTCAGGATGATGACGGGACTGCCTACTTTATATCAGCTGCCAGAGATAATGCGGATCTTCATATCTATCGTCTGCAGCAGGATTACCTGAATGTCGACAGTCTGATCGGAAAGTTGTGGCAGGGGGAGTATCGGGAGGCGCCGGCGGTTTTCAAGCGGGATGGGAAATACTACATGCTAACCTCTTTTTGTACGGGTTGGGATCCGAATCAAGGGAAGGTAGCAGTGGCGGAGACTATGGATGGACCGTGGGGGATGCTCAGGAATTTCGGTGACGAAACGACATATCACACGCAGCCGTCTTTTGTACTGAAGCGATCCGAACAGGAATATTTGTACTTTGCGGACCGCTGGAATGGAGCAGATTATTTTCAATCAAGCTATGTGGTACTGCCGATTGAATGGGAAGGCGATATGCCGATACTGAATAATTACTCTGCATTAACATTGAATAAGGATACAAATTCAATCTCTTTTGAAAGGTAAATAATAGGGAATCAACGTAAGCGTAGATGGACGGATTAAAGGATGACGGACAGAGGTTGATATCTTCAGGGAACGAAAGTTCAACGTCTGTCCAATAACCAGAATGGGGACGTCACTTCACAGGTTTGAGTTAATTATAATGGCACATCCACCGCATATCGATCACGAAGAATCGATAGATGGTGCAGTTCATGTCCAACCAAAACATAAGCAATGGATCGAGCCGAAGCTGGGTTATCACTAACAATTCCTTTACGCAGCCAAGCTTCCGGCGTGATATGACGGAGCATAAGAAGGGTCGAGCGACGTGCGACCGTATATTCTTCGTTCAGATCGGCTACGGTGTACGCATCAAAGGGATGACTTTGCATAAGGACATCCTGATCGTAACCGGGATGATTTGCTTGGTCGCCTCTGGCGATGCGAAGCAGTCTGCTGCTCATGATACGTTCGTTATCCGTCAGGTGGCCAATGACCTCTTTTACGCTCCATTTGCCTTCAGCATAACGGTAATTCGCTTGCTCCTCAGTCAATGAGGACAGTAAGGTCTTTACGATATTGGATTGCTGCTCCAACCGCTCGATGATATTCCCTTCGGGAACCAGTTTTATGTATCCTTCATAATAAGCTGCATACTCCTCTGTCGTTGGTCTTTCAAGCATGTTAGCGCCTCCTTTGGGATTCATAGCTCTAGATTTAATTGTAATATATGCCCGGAGTGATTCTCAACCTTCTCATGGTGGATTTGGCTGCTTCATGACGTTAATAGTTAAGAGGGTGAATTTTGATTGGAGCAGAAATGCTACAATTGAAATCCTACTTGCAGCATGAAGCATGCCCTTCCGCTTATTGGGCGGAAGGGCATGCTATGTATTGTTCGGAAGCTCGTTTAGAAAGCTTCCGAAAATTCGTTTAAATACATTTTCCAGGTATTCATTTTTTCTTCGTTCTATTCATTCATTGTCTGCAGGAGTAATGGAGACTTTTGGTGCTCCGGTACCCATCTTTAAATTTGGCAGCTCATCGAGCGTAATGACATAATCACTTTGGTAAAGTGTTTTGAGAGTGGCCGGATTGTTGAATGCAGGACTCATCAGATGTTCTCCGTACCAAGGGCAGAAGTAGAGCCATCCCGATTTTTCCTCCATCAGATTCTGTACGCTTGGAACCGTGTCATTCTCCGTCATGGCCACCATTTTTTGGCCATCTGTCAAATTGACCAGCTGATAAAATATCGATGTAATCGCATCTTCATTGGGAACGCCGGACAAACCATCATATCGATTGTAAATCGTATTGTATTTGTCATAGCCGACCAGATCCACCTGGTCGTCGCCAGGATACCAAGCAGGGGATGTGCTATAAACGTAGCTGTTGTAAGTCCAGATCAAGTTGTGCAGATCATAAGTTTCCGTGAGCTCGGTATATAAAAGGTCCCATAGCTGCTTATATACATCCGCGCCAGCCGAAGCCCACCAAAACCAGGCTCCTTCGCCATTTAACCCACCATTACCTTCAGCCTCATGGTAAGGCCGGAAAATCACAGGCACGTCATGATCCTGTAAAATCTGCAGCTGCTCCGCCAAATCCGCAATGGTCAGCATCACGTATTCATATTCTTTCGTTCCAGGAATGACTGCATTCGCCGTATTAAAATTAGTTTCGGTCGGTTTGTAGGTTGCTTCTTTCCAATCAACGAATTCTCCGAGTTGATAGGTGTCGAATTGGCGAGGAACATTGATATGCCATGCAGCTGTAGCAATCCCACCTCGGTTATTAACCCAGTCGATCATGCGATCGGTTGTGCCGTCCTCCCAACCATATAAAGGATTATAATTCATAAAATCGAAACCTCGAATGGCCGGATATTTACCGGAAAGGTCGTGAATCCATTCAAACTCCAATTCGGTATCTCCATTATTACCGCCTCCGTAAATCTCTTGCTGTCCAGAAATAATATGGTTGCCGTAAACTTCTGTCAAATAGTTCATTAAAAGCTGGGTTTCGGGTGTAGCCTCAGGATCGGTGAGAACAGGCTGTACATCCAGAGGATCGAGATCGGCGTGATCTACAGTAAAGGTGTCAAAATAAGCAAAGCCCCAGCCTGCTTTAACTTGGATGGTATTGATCCCTTGATTCAGCTTGTGAAATCCGAAGTCGTAATTCGACCATGCTGTCGAATAGGGCAGCATGTGCGACCCTTTGGTTACGCCGTTAACGGTTAAATATTGAAGTCTTCCATCAGGGCTCAACTCTTGCATGTACTGAGTGGAGATAGCGTACATACCGGTTTCAGGAACAGTAACGTTGAAGGTGATCGTACCGGAATTTTGCATCCAGACAAATCCGCTTCCAGAGAAGCCAGGTTTGGGTTGTCCGTAAATTTCAGTCACGACTTGCAGATCGGACGTCAGCTGAGCATTTTCGCTTTCAATTGTGAATAGAGGAGGATCTGCATGAACAGGCGTGTTCATCCAACCAAACATGAGGACAAATACCAACATTAGTGCGCTTGCCTTTGTGAGCTGATTTTTCATTTCCATCTCCCTTTTCATTGTGAAATAAGATCAAGAATTGTCAATAAAACCAGTCATGGATGCGCTTTCAAAACAAACATAGCACAGGTATCAAATTTTGTAAATATATGTAATAAAACTTAGAGATTTACTGATTCTTTGGTTTTTTTATTTTTTTTTGCAACAGACGTTTGAGAAAAAAATATGTCTTACCAGCAGCCAATGTCTCTTTTTAATTTCTCTTCGTTATTCTTGTTCACATCCGAATCATGTTATCTTCTTTTATACAAACTTGTGGTGGTATAATAGAAGGGCTGCTAAATAATATGGTGTTGATGCATGAAGGCAACTTCATGTCCAACTAATGTTTAATACAATAAAGGAATGATAAGACATGACAGATTCGCTGAGACAAGATATCCGGGATCGATTAGCCCAAAAGGATTACCATTGCGAGAAAGAGTATACGTTATCGATCCTTAGCGGCAAGTGGAAAGTGGTTATTTTATGGCATTTGGGAGTGGAAGGACCTCATCGGTTTAGCGATTTACAAAAGCTCTTTCCTAAAATTTCACATAAAATGTTGACAAGCCAGCTGCGTGAGCTAATTGAGGATGGCATCGTTCATCGAGAAGTCTATCCGGATGTCCCTCCCAAGGTTGAATATTCGATGACAGAAGTAGGAATGAGCATACTGCCCATTGTGGAAATGATGTATACTTGGGGTCTGAATCGGCTAAGTCAGCTTAAGGAAGAAAGCAATTAAATGGATGTGGCAGTTACCGTTTGGTAACCACCGCACCAAAAAGTGCATGCTTTTCATTTAAAGTAAGGGCAGTTAGAATGGAATAGAAGTTGAGAACGATTGTTTTTAACGCTAGGTTTGTAATTCCATTTAACTTATCTAATATTCGAAGGAGCGAACAATAATATGCAGTCCATAGCAGGAAAAGTAGCATTAATTACAGGAGCAGGTCGCGGGATTGGTCGCGCGATTGCCATTGCATTTGCACAAGAGGGCATTCACGTAGGTCTTGTAGGCCGGACACTTGAGAATTTGCAAAAGGTCAAGGAAGAACTTAAACCGTACAATGTGAACGTAGCGATTGCTGCAGCAGATGTGACCGATCTGGATTCCATTACAGCAGCAGTAGAGTCTGTGCGGGGAGAGCTCGGAGCGATCGATATTCTGATCAACAATGCGGGTATCGGCAAATTCGGCGGATTCATGGAGTTAACACCGGAAGAATGGACCAATATTATTGATGTCAATGTGAAAGGTGTATATTACACGACCCGTGCGGTATTGCCAGAAATGATGGAGCGCAACGCAGGCGATATCATTAACATTTCATCTACGGCTGGACAAAAAGGTGCGCCGCTTACGAGCGCGTATACTGCATCCAAGGCAGCTGTGAATGGACTCACCGAGTCTTTGATGCTTGAAGTACGTAAGAAAAACATTCGTGTTACGGCTCTGACTCCTAGCACCGTTGCTACGGATATGGCAGTCGAGCTCAAGTTGACGGACGGCAATCCGGACAAGGTGATGCAGCCTGAAGATCTGGCAGACCTGATCGTGGCACAACTGAAGCTGCACCCACGCGTATTGTTGAAGCATGCGGGTCTATGGTCAACAAATCCGTAAATGGATAGAAACAAAAGTGTATTGTAAAAATTAAATAAGTACCCTAGGAATATACAAAAATAAGTCGCTGCTTAAGCGGCTTATTTTTGTTTTGCATAGTTCCATACTAGTCACACAAGTACACGATAATATTATCTACTGTACAAGGTGTTCCAGTTCAGGCTGCAGTTTATTCCGCAGCATAAACATCATGGCAGCACCAACGAGGAAAGCAACAGCATCCGCAATAACTAGTGACCAGACCACGCCATGGAAGCCGCTCATATAATTGGCGATGAAAAGCACAGGAATCAATGTAACTCCTTGAATAATGGACATAACAAATGCGGCGGTTCCTTGGGCAGTTGCCTGGAAAATGCCTGTGAACAGCGTCGTCATTCCTGAGATGAACAGGGACAGAAATGTCACATGCAGAATATAGCTTCCCATTTCAATGAGCTGCGGATCATTCGTGAATAGTCCGATTAAATGATCGGAGATCAGATAAACGATGATGCCGAACCCGGCGGCTAGAACGAGAATGCTTTTAATCGTAAATCCAATGGTTTGTTTCATACGCAGCCTGTTCGCCGTAAACGTAAAAGCAATCAGTGGCACAACTCCTTCACATAATCCCATCAAAATGAATTCAGGAAACTGCAGCAAACGTGATGCAATCCCGTAACCCGCTACAGCCTGATCCCCATAGTCGGCAAGAAAATGGTTCAAGAAAAGTGACATGGCCCCCAGGAAGATACTCATGATAAAGACAGGAACACCAATTTTGAATACATTGCTCAGGATGTCTTTGCTTGCCTTAAACCATTTGGCAGAAATGGTGAGTAAACGGCTTTTATTCCCCATATGAAAGGCGTAGAATGCACTCGCAACCAGGTTGGAGATCACGGTAGCAGAGGCAACACCAATAACACCCCAGTGAAAGACGTAGATGACTACCGCATCAAGTATGATGTTTACGACCACACTGAGGATCATGCCGACCATCGACGTGATGGCCGATCCTTCGGAACGTACGATATTTTCCAGTGTGAAAAACAGGATTACAAATGGCGAGCCAATCAGCATAACGGTGACATACTCTTTTGTGAATCCAAATGATTCTGTTGTTGCACCAAGACCATGAACGATGGGATCGATCAATGGAAGACCGATGGCCATGACCAGCAAACCGAGAGCTAAACTGCTGTAGAACGCAAAGGAAGACACATGTTTTACGTCATCATATTTCTGCTCGCCCAGCAAACGGGAAATAAAGGTACCGCTGCCTATGCCAATCAAGTTACCTAACGCCATGATGGCGGCAAACAAAGGCAAAGTTAGCGCAAGAGCGGTTAACATCGCAGTATTGCCCAGCGTACCGAGGAAATAGGCGTTCAAGATGGAGTATATGACGTTCATTGACGTGCCGAGCATCATCGGGATGGCAAAGTGAGCTACGGCTTTGGTGATTGGAGCCTTTTCAAAATAATGGAGGTTTTCTGCATCCATGTGGGTCACTACCTTCTTCATGTAATTTAGTATTGCTGACAATCTAACAGTGTTAGTTTGTGCCTTACAGTGTAAGATGATATCATGAGCGTATGAACCTGTAAAGTAAAACTTACACTGTTAGATAAAGGGCGGATATTAATGAAAAAACAACAGCCACAAATCTCGGAAGATAAAATATTGGAAGCATCGTGGGGACTTCTGGGAGAAGAGGGCATCGAGAAATTCAGCATGAGACGATTAGCCGATCGTCTGGGGATTCAGGCGCCTTCTATTTATTGGTATTTCAAGAGCAAGCAGAATCTCTATCAACGACTGGCTAACCAGATATCGAAAATCATTTTGGAGGAATTCAATTCGGAGGGGAATTGGAAAGAGCAGTTGGAGGAACTAGCCATAACCATTCGAAGCGTGTTGAGTCGTTATCCCTGCTCGACGCAGCTCATGATGATGACGCTGCCCCATGAACCTGACATGATCCGATTCACCAACCGTATGTTGCTTTGCGTAGAATCGACACCACTTGAGCAAGAGCAGAAATTGCAAGCCGTTATAACGCTTACAAACTATGTGTTCTATTTCGTTTTGGATGATTATCAACATCAGCGTAATATCGCCGTGATGCTGGAGGATGAGGGAGTGGCTCCGGGCGGGCAGATGAACGAACTCCTGGACTCCATGACAGAGGCAGAAGCAGGACTTTTCCGAGGAATGTACAAAAGTGGACTTTTTGAGGTAATGGGGACTGATCAGGCTTTTGAATTTGGTTTAAAGCTGATTTTGATGGGGATTGAGCAGGTTATTAAGGAGTATGAGGAGTAAATCAATATTCACTGCTCATCTGGGGATGAAGTTGCCCCGGCAGACCTTACGATGATGGGCATAACGTGCAACGAAATAGAGACAATGTATATAGAGAAGTAATTGCCAAGGTAAATTCCCTTGTTGGATTGTAAACTGAAAAGCTGATGCGGGTGACAAGACCGTATCAGCTTTTTTATGTTGAACGCCCATAATGCGACTCTTTAATGAGTGTCCGCAACCAATCGTTAACAGTAGTATCCCATTTCAAACTTACTGTTTAATGTCCTTTTCGTGGACAAATTTCTTCAATATCGAAAAATCCTCTGTCACCTTTTTAAAAGGTAATGTTTCCAGCACCTCTTCCCGGTAATTCTTCCTGGCTGCTTCGCTAAGGCGAGAGTCAAGGATGCTGAGCACGCCAAGGTCCGTTTCGCTGCGAATCAATCGTCCTGTTCCTTGCCGTAACCGAAGAAGCATGTCCGGTACAAAGACGTCCATGAACGAATTGTCGGATACAGTGGCCTTATACGCATAGATGGGATCGGACGGAACAGGGAAGGGCAGACGAAAAACAATGACTTGCGACAGGTCAGGACCCTCAATATTTACACCTTCCCAGAAAACGCCTGTACTAAGCAAGACACCTTTACTTCGGCGGAATTCTGCGATTACCCCATCTTGGGAAGATCCCTCTTTCTGAACATGTACCGACCATGGATATTTACCCTTATCTGAGATCAGCTTCTGATGAATATACTTCATGTCTTCCTTGGCAGAAAAAAGGACCAAAGTTCTACCTTGGGTTAGATTACAGAGTTGAATCATTTCGTGGTAGGCTGCTTCAAGATACAGCTCGCGATGATCGTAATGATAGGTTGGAACCTTGTTCGAGATGTACATCATGGCATGGTTTGTGTAATCAAATGGAGAGGGTTTGCGGTCCATATAATCGCCCCTGTAACCAAGCGATTGTGTTAAATAAGAATATTGTTCCTCCAGCGTTTCTCCGCCTTGACACATCGTGGCCGACGTGAGAATCACAGACGTTTTGCCGTTAAATAACGTATGTTTCAGAAACTGGCTTATATCTTTGGGACAGATGCTGATTGTGGTTGCCCGAAGTGTTCTACTTGCCCAACTAAGATGATTATCATTTGTGTTAGCCAAAACATCCATGAGAGAGATAAGCCCGTTCATCGCTTCATAAACTTCGTCAATCTCGCGCTCGTTGCGTGAGGTCAGAACCGATAAGCGAAGACTAAGGTCCTTCAAATGTTGGGAGACTTGGCGAAATGGTATGCCTTGCATCTCAGCAATCTTGATACGGTCACTATCCTGTTTGGCCTCTCGGAGCAGGTCAGCCTCGATTTGTTTGAAAATATGCTGAGTACATCTTTTGATGAATTTGGATCGGGAAAGGAGAGTTTTGTCCATAGACTGCTTCATGAGCAATTGTACCGTGTTGTCCAGTGTACGGCAGATGCCTCTTAACGTGAACTCGAGCGTTCTTGCGTCTCTAACTTTGGCCTCCAGATTATGGGCTTCATCAATGATGATTAGAGCCGGTCTTTCTGTAATAATGCCCCTTGTTCCTTCTTTTTTCTTCATCAGATCCCGGATGAGCAGATCCTGATTCACAATAATAAAATCAATCTCGCTTGGCCTAGCATTAATTTTGGCACGCATTTCGTAAAACAAGCATCCATTTTTATGATGACAACGTTCGAATTGGCAATCATTTACGGACACGTTAGACCATTCAGTATCACTAATTCCACCTTGGATGTCCGCTCTTTCATCAATTTCATAATTAATTACTCCCTGAGCAAGGGTGGACAAGGGGGAATTTGGATCATCTGGCTCGAACAACTCCGCAGCCCTGTTTCGGCAAGCATACTGGCCCATGCCTTTACCTACGACAGAGCGAACTGTAGTGAAGCCGAGCCGGCTGCCGATGACGCGAAGATCCTTATGTATCTGTTCCGAAAGCTGAATGGAGGATGTGGCGATAATAATGGGCTGTTGTGATACCTGATTAATGAGCAGACTGGGGATGAGATAACCAAAGGACTTGCCGATACCCACGCCAGCTTCAATCATGGCATTTCGCCCGTTAACATAGGCATCCGTGATATCGAGAGACATATCCTGCTGCCCGATCCGCTCGCGAAGACCCATTCGGGGGAAACGGTCATACACCCGAAAGATGCCTTCAACAAGTGAGCGTTCGAGCTCCTTTTTCGGTTTGCGTTTCTGTGATTTAGAGAGTTCATTTAACCAGTTCAAGACAATCACCTCACTTCCTAATGTAAAATCTTCCTCTTCGGCTATTTTTAGTGAAACCCTAATTATCTTAGATGCGTCATTTTCAGTCAAGTGTATGTAAGCGATGATCAAGTCCAAGGCTATAAAACGCAACTAAACGGATATCAATAGCGTCTATTTATCTTACATAGAACAGCAACAGGAGTGAAACAAATGCAGCGAAAAATGATAGGCATATTCGGCGCCGTTCTCGGCTCCATGCTCATATGGGCGGGAAATGCAGCCGCGGAAGAGCGTTTTAGCGATCTACAGTATTCCAAGTGGGCAGCAGATGGTATTGAGTACATGGCGAAGCGGGGAACCGTCGCAGGGTATGGAGATGGGAAATTTAAACCCGCAGGGCTTGTCACAAGAGCACAGGCTGTCACCTTTCTGGTACGGGAGCTATATCCTGAACAGCTAGAGAAGCCCGCTGAAGGTACGACTTACTCAGATGTTCTAGAGACACACGCCTTTACTAAAGAAATTGCGATCGCTTCTAAAAATGGACTGGCCAGCGGATTCCCGGATGGCTCCTTCCGTCCAGATGCACCGCTTAGCCGCGCTGAAACTGCAGCTTTCTTAACACGCGCATATTCTCTATCGGAAGGCAAGCAAACCGCCAATTGGTCCGATACGGAAAGCCATTGGGCAGCAGCGCCCATTCTCGTCATGAGCTCCAATGGTTTGGTCGGCGGATATTCAGATGGCACCTACCGTCCGAATCAAACGGTCACGCGAGCAGAATATGCCGTATTTATGTCACGATTGATTCAGTTCGAACGCCAGGCAGCCATTCAGGCTCAGGATTGGGACAAGCTGATTTCTTATATGACCGTGAGTGAGCAGGTCGGTCAGATGCTTATGCCTGACATTCGGCAGTGGAACGGTAAAGTGACAACGACAGTCAATGAAGGATTGAAAAGCAGTATCCATAATCAGGATCTGGGTGGCTTAATCCTTTTTGATAAAAATATTGTGGACACTCAGCAGATCACAACATTCACGCACAATCTGCAAAAGGAAGCAGGGGACATTCCAATGTTTCTTGGCATTGACCAGGAGGGCGGCGTGATTAAGCGAATCCCTGGCGGTACCAATTTACCGGGTCAAATGGCTCTAGGTGCAACCGGAGATTCAGCCCTGGCTGAAGCGGCCGGACAGCTGACGGGCGAAGAGCTGAAAGCACTGGGACTGAATATCAACTTTGCCCCAGTGCTCGATATTAACAGCAATCCGGACAACCCGATCATCGGAATGCGATCATTCAGTTCAGATGCAGATTTGGTCACCAGACTTGGTCTCGCAACGATAACAGGGCTGCGGCAATCTGGCGTCCTTGCGGCAGTTAAGCATTTTCCAGGACACGGGGACACGATGGTGGATTCCCATCTCGGATTGCCGGTCCTGACGCATAACCGCGAGCGGCTCGATTCGGTGGAGCTGAAACCTTTTCAGGCAGCAATCGAAAACGGGGTGGAGATGATCATGACTGCTCACATTGCTTTTCCTGCCATAGACAACGAACAGGTCACTTCGCTTAAAGATGGACAACGGGTGCCTGTTCCTGCCACGTTATCCAAAAAGGTATTGAATGGTCTGCTTCGGGAAGAGCTTGGATATGAGGGGATCATTATTTCAGATGCGTTCACCATGGATGGGATAGCGGAGCATTTTGGTGAAGATCAGGCGGTAGAACGGGCGGTCAATGCCGGTGTGGATATCATCCTAATGCCGCAGAATTCTGCCGCTGCTCACCAAACACTCGTGAATGCAGTGAAGAACGGAACGATTCCGATTGATACCATTCATGCATCCGTTGAGCGCATTTTGGAACTAAAAGCGAAGTATGGCTTGTTTGAACGCAGTGAAAGCCTTACGTCTAAGCTGGCCGAGCTTAACCAAGTTATCGGTTCAGAGGGACATCGCGAGGTGGAGCGGGAAATTGCAGAGCGCGCAGTCACCCTGTTGGCCAGCCGTGACGGTAAACGCCCGGATTCATTGCAACAAGGAGATCGGATCGTCATTGTTGCATCGGAAGAAGAGCAAGCCAAACAGCTTGAGACACAGTTGAAGCAGGCATCAAATAACCTGTCGATAAAGACCGACATTGCCCTAATTGGACAAAAACAAACGAAAGAGACGGTTGCCAAAGCCGATTATGTCATCCTGGCTTCCTACCAGTTCCGTAACGTGGCCAGTCAGTTTGGATGGACTGCTTATCAAGCCTTAATTAATGAGATGAACACTCGAAATCAACGCTATACGCTGTTGTCGCTCGGCAACCCTTATGAAACGATATATCTGAAGAACATTCGCTCAGGACTTGCTGTTTATGGCAAACAGGAGCCCAATACTGAAGCCGGAATCAACGTGCTGCTTGGTCATCAAGAAGCTACCGGCAAGTTGCCAGTAAAAACGAATTAAAGCATATTGATAATAATCAAAAAAATAAACAAAAGACGGATTCCACCATACGGAGTCCGTCTTTTGTTTTTGATCTTTGAATTCACCAGTGGAAAAGATTAATTGATATTTTTGTAATAAACCAAATGGTCCGTCCATTCATCATATTCGTGTATGAAGCCTTTGCGTATACATTCAAATTCCATACCTACGCGCTCAGCAAGTTTTACTGAAGGGATATTATCCAAGTTAATATGGGCTTCTATACGGTGAAATTTCAAATGTTCAAATGCCATATTAAGGGCTTCTTTTACTGCTTCTTTGCCGTATCCTTGCCTCCAATATTGATTATGGATTGTATAGCCGAAGCTTGCCCATTGAAAATTAGCTCTGGCTAAGGTTGCAATATCAATCGTACCCAGATGTGTACCATCTTCCTTTCTAAACACCCCAAATACATAGACCGCATCTGTGCATGCTAGCTCTTGACGTCGATCTACCAGATGATGGAACCAATCCCGTGTACATTCAGTCATGTCCACTTTCCCTTGATCATGACGGTATTGGGAGGGGAAGCGGTTTTCGAATTCATTCAACCAATTGATATAATCGTCTTTCTGTAAAGGTCTGATGATTAATCGCTCTGTCTCTGACCTATAATCAAATTTCT
The DNA here is from genome assembly GCF_038005125.1 of Paenibacillus sp. FSL K6-2862. Lineage (NCBI taxonomy): Bacteria > Bacillati > Bacillota > Bacilli > Caryophanales > Paenibacillaceae > Paenibacillus > Paenibacillus sp. FSL K6-2862. The sequence continues at coordinate 4,050,453 of NZ_JBBOSN010000001.1, read as the reverse complement.
CCATAGTCAATTTTAACGTGACATCTCCTTTAAATTGATTGCTGCTTCCATGAACGTACGTTTTTGTTTTTAGTATCAAGTTTATATGCCATGGTCATCACACCTTTCAGACTTAACCAGATCAAGCAAGGCCAGTTTATCACAGGTTGGATCTGTTGAGAACAAGGATGCAAGGATAATCGTTAACGGAAGATATGAAGGGCTATTCACGCTGAAAACATGAAGAAGGTCTAAGAAGAAAAGTTGATTCCATAACTGTTTTATCGTGTTTGGATAATAATGACATTGACATCTGTGGCGTTTTCCAAAATAATAGAACGTAATTGAATACTGGTACCTTTAATTCAGTCCAGAGAGGCTGGCAAGGGCAGCGGATTTTTATAATCACGCATGAAACAGGGCATATTCCGTTCAGGGATGCTCTGCGTCTTCGCGCGGGTTATGATGCAAAAAAGAGGCTACTTGTCAGTTATGACCTGACGAGTAGCCTCTTTTTTCTGCTTTTTGGTATCAGGACACTTTAAGTTGGGGGTATTCTGATGAGCAAACAAGATCAAGAATTTTCATGGCAGGCAGTGCCAAAAACGCAGAGAAATCATTTTTGGAAGACGTTGTCCGTTATGCTGGGGTTCACGTTCTTCTCAGCAAGCATGCTGGCAGGAGGGACGCTTGGTGTCAGCTTAACCTTTATGGAGTTCATTGGTATCGTGCTTGCGGGTAATTTGGTGCTCGGGATCTATACAGGAGCACTGGCACATATCGCGGCGAAGACAGGCTTGTCCACACATTTGCTGGCCAAATATGCATTCGGTGAGAAAGGGTCGTATCTGCCTTCGTTCCTGCTCGGATTCACGCAGGTTGGATGGTTCGGTGTTGGCGTAGCGATGTTCGCGATTCCTGTTGCCAAAGCGATGGATTGGAATGTGTACCTGCTAATCTTTGTGTTTGGTCTCGCCATGACGGCATCTGCAATCTACGGTATGAAGTCACTTGTTATTTTGGGTTATATCGCGGTTCCGGCCATTGCCATTCTCGGGAGTTACTCCATGTTCGAAGGTGCAGACACGCTGGGTGGCCTGCAAGGATTGTTTGATTACACGCCGGCACAGTCGCTCACTGCAGCAGCAGCACTAACCATTTGTATCGGATCATTTATCAGCGGGGGTACGTTAACGCCAGATTTTGCCCGGTTCTCCCGTACGTCACGCCAGGCAGTTACCGCAACCGTCATTGCATTCTTCCTGGGTAACTCGCTCATGTTCCTGTTCGGTGCAGTCGGCGCCATGGCCTATAACCTGGCAGATATTTCGGAAGTCATGTTCCTGCAAGGCTTGATCATTCCTGCAATCATCGTTCTGGGATTGAATATCTGGACAACGAACGACAATGCTCTATATGCTTCGGGACTTGGTTTTGCCAACATCACTAAAATTTCGAAGAAATTCTTCGTTATCGTTAACGGCATCGTGGGTACCATCTTTGCGATGTGGATGTACAACAACTTCGTTGGTTTCCTGAACGTACTCGGCGCAGCCGTACCGTCCATTGGGGCCATTATCATTGCAGATTACTTCTTCGTGAAGCGCAGAAATTATAAACCGTTTGCCGAGATGACGTTCAAAACGGTAAACTGGATAGCGATGGCGGCTTGGGCGATCGGTGTGGCTTTCGCTCAACTTGCACCCGGAGTAACGCCGTTGAATGCACTTCTTGGTACAGCAGTAGCCTACATTGTACTTATGCTGATCCTATCTGCGAAAGAATCCAAAGAAAAGGGGAAAATAAATGATTATACAGAACGCGAAATTGCGGGGTAAAGAAGGTCTATGGAATATCGTCGTAAAAGACGGGAAGTTCGAACAAATCACGCAGGAGCCAGCTGCTGCTGCGAATGAGGAAGTCGTCGATGTGGGCGGTTCGCTTGTACTGCCACCGTTCATCGAGCCTCATATTCATCTGGATACAACGTTAACGGCAGGTGAGCCGGAATGGAATTTGAGCGGTACGTTGTTCGAAGGCATTCAGCGGTGGTCCGAACGCAAAGCATTTCTGACGCATGAAGATGTTAAAACTCGTTCCAAAACGGCGCTGAAATGGCAAATGGCGCAGGGCATCCAGCATGTGCGGACACATGTGGACGTAACAGATCCAAGCTTGACGGCAGTTAAAGCGATGCTTGAAGTAAAAGAAGAGATGGCGCCTTACATTGACATCCAGCTTGTTGCTTTCCCGCAGGAAGGTATTCATTCCTATCCGAACGGTGTGGAGCTGCTTGAAGAATCGCTGAAAATGGGCGTTGACGTTGTGGGAGGCATTCCGCACTTCGAATTCACGAGAGAATACGGCGTCGATTCCATGAAGGTTGCATTTGACCTTGCTGAGAAATATGACCGTCTAATCGACATTCACTGTGATGAAATAGACGATGAGCAATCCCGTTTTGTAGAAGTCGTTGCCAAGGAAGCCTATGAACGTGGACTGGGTTCCCGTACGACTGCGAGTCATACGACGGCGATGGGGTCATACAATGATGCATATACGTACAAGCTGTTCAGATTGCTGAAAATGGCGGACCTGAACTTCGTCTCCAATCCGCTGGTTAACATCCACCTGCAGGGACGCTTCGACACGTATCCGAAAAGAAGAGGTCTGACTCGTGTCAAAGAGCTGCAGGAAGCAGATCTGAACGTGTGCTTCGGTCACGATGACATCTTCGATCCATGGTATCCACTCGGTACAGGTAACATGCTTCAAGTGCTGCATATGGGTATCCATGCTTCGCAGCTGCTTGGTTACGATCAAATCGTGAATTCCATTGACCTGATTACCAAAAACAGCGCAAGAACGCTCCACATCGAGGATGTGTACGGTATTGAAGAAGGCAAGCCGGCCAACTTCATCGTTCTGGAAGCAGAGAATGAATATGAAGCCATCCGTAAACAAGCCGGTGTGCTCTACTCGTACAGAGGCGGCCGCAAAATCGCGGAAACGAAACCACGGGATACATCGATCATTCTTGAAGGCGGTTTGGAGAAGGTAACATTTAATAAATAAGCAATGAGAATGAAATGAAATAGGCACATTATACATTAAGCATTCCCCAGGCATTAATCATAAAAATCCCCTCGGGGTGACAGGATCAATCAGAAATCACATCTAATCGTGAGTTCTTCCTGCCACACATGAGAGGATTTTTTTTACTGCTATTAAAGAGTCAAATTGCCTCAAGATAAGACTAGAACATTACAGCTTTTTGTAATCTCGCAACGCCTTCCTGTATTTGTGCATCCGACAAATGGGCAAATGATAAATAAATACCAACCTTTATGCCATCCGATGTTGAGCTGCTGACTTCCGAGTAGTGCACCCCTTCCGATCTGGCGGATGACCGAAAGGCTTCATAAGCTGAGGTTGTACCTCGCCACCAGCCGAACACGTGCAGACCCGCTTCATTTTCCACCCAATCAAACCATGTAGAGAGCTGCTGATTCAATAATTTGAGTAGCATATGGAACTTGCGGCTGTACAGACGATTCATCCTGCGCAGATGGCGCTCATACTGACCGCTTGTCATAAATGCGGCGAGCGCCCGCTGTTCAATTAGATTGACAGGTCTTGGCTCATATAAAGCCTGGGCCTTTCGAAAGGTGTCTGCCAAGGTGGGAGGGAGGACCACATAACCCAGCCGGACTTCAAAAGGCAATGTTTTGGTGAAGCTTCCAAGGTAAATGACGCGTCCTTCTTTATCGAGTGTTTTCAGAGGTTCAACATGCATTCCGCGGTATCGGAACTCACTGTCGTAATCATCCTCGACAATCATGGCATCCCGGCGATGTGCCCAGTCCAGCAGGGTTTGTCTGCGTTCAAGACTAAGCATTTCACCTGTTGGAAATTGCCTTGACGGCGTGACAAACAACATACGTGCATCCCAGTTTTGGGGAACCAGTCCCTGACCATCGAGACTCGCTTCAATCAACTTGGCGCCTGCAGCCATAATGGCTTGAGAAATCCCGACATAACAAGGGCTTTCCGTCACAACATGGTCGCCAGGGTCTGCGAGCAACTGAGTGAGCAGCGCTATAGCCTGCATGGAACCTGCAGTAACGGCGATATGATCCGCATCTACATGAATCCCCCGCATTCTCCGCAGGTAGGCAGCAATGGCTTCTCTTAATTTCGGGTCTCCTGTTGAGCTAACAGAGGCAGAAGCATGAATAACGTTCTCCTCACGATGCCGTATCTCTGCATACAATCGATTATTCCATTCATCGTAAGGGAACTTGGAAAGATCGGGCTGATATTTGCTGAAGTCGATCACTTCGCTGTTCTCTTTGCTGTGATCACGAGCTTGTGCCGTTTGTTGGGCAGTCTGCTGCTCAAGCTGCTGGATACGGTTTCCCCAAGCTGACAAGTGATGAGTACAGGATTTTACCTGGTAATCCTCATTGCTTAAATCCGCTTGATAAGCAACAAAGGTACCTCTGCCGTGCTCTGACTGAAGGTAACCTTGGGCAGTTAACGTATCATAGACCTGGTTCACGGTTCCCCGGGAAATGTGATATGACGCTGCTAACTCCCTTGTGGAAGGTAACTTTTCGCCGTATACGAGGTTACCATCATGAATAGCGTCACGAACCGCATGATAGAGAGCCTTCATTTTGGTATATTGTCGGTTCAAATATGAACTGTACGCTAGATGAAATTGCATAGATCCTCCAATGGTTGTATAAAGTGGTTCAACACATTCAAAGTGGTACAATAAAATCCGGTGATATTGGATCTTTTTATGTATCCATTCTCATTTTATACTAATTCATAGTTTAAGGGGAAACAATAGTGGCATCGAAAAATAGATCATTTACTTTGTTGAAATAAGATGTCCTTTTTGAAATGAATCAAAAGTTAAACTGGGAGGATTACAATCATGCAAACAGGTACAGATCGTGTTAAAAGAGGAATGGCTGAAATGCAAAAAGGTGGCGTCATCATGGACGTCATGAATGCGGAACAGGCTAAAATTGCGGAAGCGGCTGGGGCAACAGCTGTTATGGCTCTTGAGCGGGTACCTTCTGATATTCGCGCAGCCGGCGGTGTAGCTCGCATGGCAGATCCAACGATCGTTGAAGAGGTTATGAAAGTGGTATCCATTCCGGTGATGGCCAAAGCGCGTATCGGTCATTACATCGAAGCCAAAGTGCTTGAATCCCTGGGCGTGGACTATCTCGATGAGAGTGAAGTATTGACACCTGCAGACGAAGTATTCCATATTGATAAACATGAGTTCACTGTACCATTTGTATGTGGAGCCAAAGATCTGGGAGAGGCTCTTCGCCGCATTGGTGAAGGCGCATCGATGATTCGTACCAAAGGTGAGCCGGGAACAGGCAATATTGTTGAAGCGGTTCGTCATATGCGTCTGATTAACAGCCAAATCCGCAAAGCCCAAAACATGTCCAAGGACGAGTTGTATGCTGAAGCGAAAAACCTGGGTGTATCTTATGAGCTTCTGCTCGAAGTACATGAGAATGGCAAGCTTCCAGTTGTTAACTTTGCTGCAGGTGGGGTAGCTACTCCGGCAGATGCAGCACTTATGATGCATTTGGGCGCAGACGGCGTATTCGTTGGATCCGGTATTTTCAAATCGGATAGCCCTGAGAAGTTCGCTCGTGCCATTGTTGAAGCGACAACACATTACACGGATTACAAACTGATTGCTGAAGTGTCCAAAAACCTGGGTGCACCAATGAAAGGGATCGAGATTTCCAAATTGTCTGCGGATGAGCGCATGTCCGATCGCGGTTGGTAAGAAATAAGGGACTTCGATATGAAGTAGGTAGTCTGAATAGTTAGGAAAAAAGGCCGATCAATGGAGTATAATTGATCGGCTTTTTTGTTATTCTTAAAGAACAATGTAGGGTGGCTCCAAAAAAGACAGACAATGAATGTAACGGACGTGAAACTGACCTGCACATTGATATCTTCAAAATGCTGTGTCTATAATAAGCGGTATGAAGGAAGGTGCAGACCATTCGCTATCTATATGAGTTTATTCAACATCACGACGATCTGCCGATGAAACTCTTCGTGAACTCAGTAAAACATATCGATTTCCATTGGCATAAGGAAGTGGAGGTTGTCTATGTTCTCCATGGCTCAATCAACATGTATCTGGACCAGCAGCAGTATACATTGCATGAAGATGATCTGATTGTGGTAAACAGCATGTCCGTGCACAAGATGGAACGAACCAATCAGGACAACGTGTTATTAACATTGCAGTTTGGTCCGGAGTTGATGAACGATAATGCGTTTATCTCCTGTAACTCTGCCTTGAACGTAGAGCAGGACGTTCCCCGGCTGCATAGCATCAAACAACATCTTGCGCAGATGGTGTGGGAGATCAACAAAAAAACGCCGGGGTATCAAAATTTCACCATGGGCAGATTACAGATGTTATGCGGCTTCCTGCAGAGGTATTTTTCAAACGGAATGAATCCGACGTTGGAAGAAGGAAGTAAGGATTATGACTATAAAAGGCTGAACAGGGTCCTCACATATATTGATATTCACTATAATGAGAAGATTACGCTGCAGGATATGGCACATTCCGAGCATTTAAGCTTGCATTATTTTTCCCACTTCTTTACGGACAAGATCGGGATACCTTTCCAAAAGTATCTGACCCTCATTCGCCTGGAGAAAGCTCAGGCCCAGCTGGCAGCAAATGATAAAAAAATATCCGAAATCGCACTGGATTGCGGATTCGCCAACATCAAGCTGTTTAACAAATACTTCAAGGAAAAGTACGGCTGCACGCCCGGTTCCTACCGTGAAGCTTCGCGTACACCGGAGCCCCATGAGTTGAATGTGAACCGCAAACCCAAAACGTATGAGGAATCTTCTAGCGGAGATTATTACGAGATGGAAACGCTGAACGCAATTGGCTCGCTGTATCGATATCTGGATCCCAAGGGCAACGCGAATCAGGAGATGCTGCCTGTATCGTCTGCGCATCTGTCAGACCAAACCAGCATTGAGGTTCGTGCGGATCAGACGTCGTTCGTCTACGAAAAGCACTGGAATATCACCATGACGGCGGGGAGAGCCATCGAAGGTTTGCGTGAAGATTGGCGGAATCAGCTGTCTGCTTTGAAAGGCAAAGTCCCTTTTCAGTACATTCGATTTCACGGCATATTTAATGATGAGATGATGGTGTACAGTGAAACGGAGCAAGGCGCTCCTGTCTATAACTGGTCTTATGTGGACAAGTTGTATGATTTCCTGCTGGCTCAGGGAGTTCGGCCATTCGTGGAATTAAGCTTTATGCCGAGCCAGCTGGCGAGATCCAAGGAAACGTTGTTTTGGTGGAGGGGGAATATTAGTCCGCCATCCGACCCTGCCAAGTGGCAGGCACTTGTTCGCGAATTCATCAGGCACTGTTTGAATCGTTATGGGGCGGAAGAAGTGAAGAAGTGGTACTTCGAAGTATGGAACGAGCCTGACCTGGCTGGCGTTTGTTGGGCAGGAAGCAAGGAAGAATATTTCGCTTTTTACGAATTGACCGCCCATGCTATCAAAACGGTATTGCCCGATCTGAAAGTGGGGGGCCCAGCGATGGGTTATGGATCTCTTTGGAACGACACCTGGGCTGAGGAGTTTCTGTCATACTGCAGGAAGCATGAAGTTGCTCTCGACTTTTTCTCGTTCCATATCTATTCGGAGTATCCCAAGCTAAAAGTTGAAGAGGATCGATTAACTCAAATCATGCCGCCATCTTTTTATAAGGAAAGTATTGATCTTCTTCGGCAGAAAATGAAGGCGTCTTCGTACGATCATGTTGAACTCCATGTCACCGAGTGGAATTTTTCGCTGTATGACCGTAACTTGCTGCACGATACCATGTTCATGGCTCCGTTCGTCATTTATCACACCATGAATACACTCGGTGATGTGAAAGCCATGGCTTTTTGGTCTTTTACCGATGTATTCGAAGAAAGTATCGTTCCTACTTCTCCTTTCTATGGAGGCTTTGGCCTGATCAATCGCGATGGTCTGAAGAAACCTAGCTATTATGCATTTGAGCTTATGCAGAAGCTGGGTGATGAGCTGCTAATCAAGGGAGACGGTTATGTCGGAACGCGAAAAAGTGACGGAAGCATGCAATTTCTGTTCTATCATTATGTGCATGTAGATCAGCTGTTTGCGAGTGGAGATTGGTCCGAATTATCCTGTTCAACCCGTTATGACGTATTTGAGGAGAAGGGCAGCAAAGCTTTTGAACTTACGCTTAACAAGCTCCCAGGACCTTATAAATGCACCAGTTATCAACTCGATCGGGATCATGGCTCCGTATTTGATGAGTGGACACGCATGGGATCGCCATACGCCTTAACGGAAGAAGAGATCTCTTATCTAAACAACAGAAGCGGACCCTTCATGAGGACAGAGATCATTAGAGATGAGTGTTGGCGTAGAGAGATTTTGCTCCCGCCACATGGCGTGGTGCTGCTCATTTTAAATAGACAATATTAAAAAAAGTATCCTTAAGGCATCCTTTCGGTAATGGAGGGATGTTTTTTGTTGTTTATTTCTTGTACAGGCAGGCAAGCTAGAACGTAGGACTAGAAATGGACAAAAAACGAACCATCAAGTGGCAAGTTCCAACAAGAAAGCGTTCACACGAATCGATATACTATGGTTGTAGCAGCTAAGAGGAAGACAGGGGGAGTTTGGATGAAGCGGTTCATGAAATGGATGACAGATTCGTTTGCGCCAAGATTGGAGGCGTTTACGAATAATATTTGGGTTTCTTCGATTCAAGAAGCCATTATGGTCGCCATTCCGATGATTTTCATCGGTTCGATTATTACATTGATTTCAATTTTGCAGGACTTTATTCCGGGAATGCCGGACCTGACACCGATCACGACGTTCAGTTTCGGTTTGCTTGGGTTGTTTATTGCTTTCCTGACGCCTTATGTGGTGATGGAAAAAAAGGAGCGGCACAAAATCAAACTGCTGGCGGGAATGACGGGGGTATCCCTGTTCGCTATGCTGCTTAATCCGACAATAAACGAAGATGGTACCATTCAGTTCATCCTTGAACGATTTGGACCTTCGGGAATGATCACAGCACTCTTGGTGGGAGTATTCGTTGCGCTTGTGATGATCCTGTGCAACAAATTTTCGTTCTTCAAAAAGGGGTCCTCACTTCCCGAATTCATTATGGACTGGTTCGACTTTCTCGTACCGATCGCTCTGGTATTAACCACAGGATGGGTTCTCGTATATCAGCTTCATTTTGATATTTTTGGACTGATTGTAAACATATTTGAGCCGATCAATGCTGTGGGACAAAGTTTAACCGGATTTTTATTATTTAATTTTATCGGCGTAGTCCTCTATTCCTTCGGCGTGAGCCCATGGGTGATGACACCGATCTGGTACGCAATCTGGATACCTGCAATTGAACAGAATGCTTCTCTTGTTGCAGCTGGACAAGATCCGGTCAATATCAACACATTTGAAACCTTCTTCTCTGGATGGCTTGGTATTGGGGGGATGGGAGCGACCTTGCCGTTAGTGGTCTGGTTCCTGATGGCACGATCGAAAAAACTGAAATCTGTCGGCAAAGCGACCATCATTCCGTCCTTGTTCAACATCAATGAACCTGTCGTGTACGGAGCACCGATTGCCTTTAATCCGCTGCTTATGGTGCCCATGTGGATCAACGCGCTTATCACTCCGGTGATTGTGTACTTGGCTCTCGACTGGGGTTGGGTGCGGATCCCGAGCCAGATCTTCCAGCTATGGTACACGCCGATCGGCTTGTCCACCTACATTATGTCTGGATTTAATGGTCTTATTTTGCTGGCGGTGGTCCTGCTGATTGTATTTGTGGTATGGTTTCCGTTTTTCAAACTGTATGATGCACAGGAACTGAAGAAAGAACAGAAACAAAATTAAATAAAAAGGGTGAGTACTATGGATAAATCGATTAATGAATTGTTGTCGGCAATGACTCTGGCCGAGAAAGCTTCACTCTGCGCGGGATTGAATATGTGGATGACGAAGGGTATCGAGCGGTTGAACATTCCGCCAGTTCATATGTACGATGGAACAAACGGCATCCGTAAAACGAACAGCGATGAAGAAATGGGCATCACAACGGAAAATGTACCTGCAACCTGTTACCCTACGGGTTCGGCCATCGGTTCTTCGTGGAACACGGAATTGCTGCATGAGGTCGGTGTGGCTCTAGGACGCGAATCGAAAGCCATGGATGTAGAGCTGCTGCTTGGACCGGGTGTCAATATGAAAAGGACACCGCTTGGCGGTAGAAATTTCGAATACTATTCGGAAGACCCGTGCTTGACGGGTGAACTTGGAGCAGCATTCATTAATGGGATTCAAAGCGAAGGTGTAGGTGCTTCTGTTAAACACTTTGCGGGAAACAACCAGGAGTTTGAGAAAATGGTGACCAGTTCGGAAATCGACGAGCGGACACTGCGCGAAATTTACCTGAGCGCCTTCGAACGAATTATTAAGAAATCCGATCCTTGGACGGTTATGTGTTCTTATAACTTATTGAATGGAACGTACACGAGTGAGAACGAGCATTTGCTGCATGACATTTTGAGAGAAGAGTGGGGTTATGAAGGCGTTGTTCTATCCGACTGGACAGCTGTCAATGATCGCATACGCGGACTGAAGGCTGGACTTGATCTGGAGATGCCAGGTCCTGCTCATTACAATGCCAAAGCCATCATTGAGGCGATTCAGAACGGAAGCCTTTCCGAAGAACAATTGGATCGAAGCGTGGGTCGCATTTTGAAGCTGGTCGAGCGGGTAACGGGCAACAAAGGCGAGGAGACTTCTGAAGATGCGGATTACCATGCACTTGCTCGCAAAGCGGCAGCCGAAAGTATTGTGCTTCTGAAAAATGAGAACGCGATTCTTCCGCTGCAGCCGGAATCATTGGGGTCCATTGCCGTGATTGGGCGGTTTGCCAAGAAGCCTCGAATTCAGGGGGCAGGCAGTGCGAAGGTAACGCCGACAAGAGTAGACATTCCGTGGGACGAGATAAAGAATCTGGCCGGCGAGAATATTACGATGGGATATTCAGAAGGATACCCGGAGGATGACTCCATTCACGATGAGTTAATTCAGGAGAGCGTCACATTAGCCAAGAATTCTGATGTTGCTGTACTGTTTGTTGGCCAACCGGAATATGCCGAATCGGAGATGCATGATCTGCAAGGCATTGACCTTCCCGAGCATCAAGTGAAATTGATTATGGCGGTAGCCGCGGTTCAGCCCAAGTGCATTGTCGTAACCAGCAGCGGCACCGCACTCGCGATGCGTCCATGGGTACAGCATGTACCTGGTGTGATTCACTCGTGGTTGTCGGGGCAAGGCATGGGTAAAGTGGTTGCAGATGTATTATTCGGACACACGAATCCATCGGGTAAGCTGTCGGAGACCTTCCCTGTGAAGCTATCGGACAACCCGTCCCATATGCGGATTCGCGGAGAGAATGGCAAGCTGTATTATCGTGAAGGTCTTTTTGTAGGATATCGATACTATGACCGGAAAGAACTGGCTCCTCAATTCCCGTTTGGGCACGGATTGTCCTATACATCGTTCTCGTATTCGGATCTGGAAGTGGCTCAGACGAACACCGGCGTCACCGTTTCTTTCCAGTTAAAAAATACAGGTAAGCGCAAAGGGAAAGAAGTCGTTCAATTGTACGTACACGATGAAGAGTGCACATGGACTCGTCCGGAGAAAGAGTTAAAAGCCTTTGTCAAAATCGAACTGGAGCCCGGTGAGAAACGCAAGATTACCTTTGATCTGGAAGAGAGAGATTTTTCGTACTATAACACCAAGTATAACCGCTGGGTGGCAGAGACTGGATACTTCCAAATTTCGCTGGGCAGCTCGTCCAAAGACATCCGAATCACGGAACGTCTCCATTGTGACTTCGGGAAAGAAGAGATTACGTTTCACAAATTCAGCCTTCTGAGCGAATGGATGAGTGATCCGGCAGCGAAAGCGGAATTGGAAAAATGTCTGAATGACATGAACGAGCATGTTACAGATAAGGTATATCTCAACGAGGAATTTGTGGGATTTTGGGAAGACTTCCCTATGATCAAAGTATTTCAAATGTTCGGTCAACAATGGATGAATGAGCGTTCACCTGATGATGTTATTCATGAACTTATTGCCAGGGTTAACCAGGCACGAAATTAATAGATAAGGTAAAGAAAAACCAAGTTCGATCCCGTAAAGAGGAGATGAACTTGGTTTTTCTATCGTTACGGGACAGATTGTTTACAAACAGCCGGATGCTATGCAGAGCTTGCTCGATTCACGATGTAAATGCCGAGCGACACGAACAGGAGGGCAACCAGATTCTTCAGTTCCATAATGCTTTCGCCCAAAAATACAGCAGATAGCAATGAGCCAAACACGGGGATAAGGAAGTTGTATACAGACACTTTTCCTACTTTGTTGTATTTAAGAAGCATATTCCATAAACAAAATGCTGCGGATGACAGGAGTACCAAATAAACTAAGTTACTGGTGGATTCCAGGGTGAAATGTGTTACCTGTCCGCCCAGCAGCAGACCCAGCATAGCCAGCGTCAATCCGCCGACAAACAGGCTGAAACCCGTGACAACCAATACATCCATGGAAGAGGTTAAATGCTTCGCGTAGATGGCCGTAATGGAAAATATGAATGCAGCTGCAATGACGAAGCCTTCACCTGTAAACGAAACGGAAAATGAAAGTAGATCGGTATTGAAATTGACAATAATGACACCGATAAATCCCAGCACGCAGCCAATAACTTTTTTACTGCTTAGCTTGTCATTTTGATACAGGAAATGGGCTAGCACCACACTGAAAAAGGTTGCTGTTGCGTTCACAATGGAGCCTTTAACACCAGTCGTATTGGATACACCTATGTAAAAAAACATATACTGCAGGCCTGTTTGCATGACTCCCAGCATAGTGAGGCTGGTCCATTGCTGTCCAGATAGAGCAAACTTCCGTTTTCGAATCAAGCGGTACAGGGTCAGGAGCAGCAATCCTGCAAGTATAAATCGATACCCTGCAAATACAAATTTGGAACCAATATCTTCAGGCATGATGTTAAAAGCGATATACCCTAGTTTAATAGATGGGAAAGCACTTCCCCATAACAAGCAGCATAGGCTTGCGACTAGGGTTACAACCAGTGGATCGGTTAATCTGTGTGGTTTCTCAATTCCTTGAATCTCATTCACTTGTAATCTTCTCCTCAGCAAGTAGTGCGTTTGTTATGCAACAAATACATTCTAGACCATATCACATTTCCCGCAGCTTGTATCAAAAAGTTGAATGGACTAAGCATCAGGGAAAAGGAATATGTGGTTTATGCAGGAAGTTATATGAAGGATGTGGAATTTATATACAGATTTACTGTTGAGGGGGTGATTAGATGGTTTTTCCAACGCATATTGTATCGGCAGGCGGAATTGTAGAAGACGGACATGGAAATATCCTGTTAGTAAAGGCCCATGATGATGGCTGGGTGTACCCAGGCGGGATTACTGAAGTAGGAGAAAACCTGATTGATGGCGTGATCCGTGAGATCAAGGAAGAAAGCGGGATAGACGCCAGTGTTAGTCATTTGATTAGTGTTGTCTCGAATACAGCAGTACATAAGTGGTATGACGGTGTGACGGATGTTCCGACAAAGGTCATGTTTGATTTTGTATGCAAATTAGAAGGTGGAGAATTAGCTGCATCTGAGGAAACGAGCGAGTGCAGGTGGGTTCCAAAGGAACAGGTGCTGGATTATATTACACTACCTGCCATCCGCATGCGTTATGAAGCGTATCTGAATTTTCAAGGTTCAGTAAATTACGTGGAGTATGTCACTGCGACAACATCGGAGTGTAACACCAAGCTTCATCGACATGTTTAGCTGTACGGGTGCTTGCAGTTTAATAAAGTTATGTGCAGATGCTCAAGCGTCAATGGGTTGAACAGCTGTTGATTGAACACAGGAGAGCAGTCGATTCATTGGATCGACTGCTCTTATTCATTCGGCGGGAGATCGAAGTGATGATTTCAATATTAATGATAGATACGCAGTTTCATAAAATTCAAAAAGTCGCTCTGCATCGAGCCCAGTGTAAGGATTTTCCTGGGAATCATGAATTTCCATCGCTGGCCTTGAACGTGGAATGACCATGTTGCAGACAATAAAGTTCCAGAATGATATTTTTGATCCTGTAATTCTGCTGTTTGGAATTCAATGGTATGTACGACTTTAGTCGAGAAAAAATTGAGGAAGAGGATGATTATTTTATCCTCATTGATGAGCAATATAGCCCGGCTTGTCTTCGCTGACCAGCTCTGCGGCGTGCAATAACATATGTACATGTCAGGTTCTCTATAAGATTGAGTTAGCCGATTCATCAATTTTTTGGTAATAAAAATCATGGCTCAATGCTCCTTCTGCTGTGATATCTCATTCTGTAACTCGTTCCTAGAAATTCCGATCCAACAAAACCCCTACTTGTTCTGCAATAACTTGAGTTGACTCCGAAATTCCATTGGTAAGCCACGCTTCGACGATCTCCACGATTGCCGCTCCAAAGAAATTAAGAATGATCTCCTTGCTTAATCCCTGATTTATTCCTTCGATTATATTCACTTCGCCCTCTAATTCTTCAATAACAAATGCAAGAAAATGATGACGAAATACAGAGGCGCCCTTGCTTGATAACATGGCTGAAAAGAAGGGAAGATGATGTTCAAAGTATTCAAACCAGAGGAGATTTCCCTCTGCAAAACTTAAGTCAGATGCGGCTTCGCATATTCTGCGTAGCTCGTTAATGTGTTCTTCAATAAGTTTGTCGAGCAAATCAAATTTATCCATGTAATGATCATAGATCGTTCTACGACCGACGTTTGCCCGATGCGAAATGTCCTGAATCGTAATGTGATCCAGATTTTTCTCAGACATCAGTTGAGTGAATGCATTCTTAATTGCATCTTGAGATTTTTGCACTCTTCGATCCAATTTTAATTTGGACATGAGGCTTCGCTCCTTTCCAAAGGGTAGTCGCACATTATTTCAAATTTGTGCAATAGCGCACGAATGAAGACGGTTTGTTTATTGAAGCTGCATTACTTTCCCTTTATATTATACACATGTGCGGTAACGCATCAATATGTATTATCTCCAGCATTTATGTTTCCTTCACAGAAATAATAGAATAGAAGCCTACAGGGAGGCGAAGCACTTGGATCGAATCGAAAAGAGCAAGGAAAAATACCAAGAACTATTTGGTGAGAGCGTGCCCTCTGCCTATTCAACAGATCCTGAATTTCAGGACATCTTAAGCCGTTTTATCTTTGGAGAAGTGTTCTATCAAGGTACGCTGACTGAAATTCAGCGGGAACTGCTGACCTTGGTAATCCTCACAGTCAACCAGACGTTACCTCAGCTTAAGGTTCGGTGATTTCTATACCCGTGACGGACTTGAGCTGGAAATCCGGGAATTGTTAACACTGGCTATGGTCAGTGCATTGGGAGGAGCCGAAGGCCAAGTTAAGGCACACGTACAGGGAAATATTAATGTGGGAAATGACAAGGAAACACTGATTGCGGCGATCACACATTGTCTGCCTTTTATGGGTTTTCCAAGAACACTAAATGCACTTGCTTGCATCAATGAAGTGATTCCGGAAAATGAAGAGAAATAATTATAATCAACAGATTGGAGAAATCAGATATGACAAAACATGAAGAGGTAAAGAATGGCGTTATATTTCCGGTAGGAGAGAAGAATGAAGCTTATGCACAATATTTTGTGGGACAAAGCTATCTTCAAGCTCTGGTTGCAGATCCGAAAGTGAATGTTGGCGTAGGGAACGTGACCTTTGAGCCTGAATGCCGAAACAACTGGCACATTCACCGTGACGGATTCCAGATATTATTAGTTACCGGTGGAGAAGGGTGGTATCAGGAGGAAGGCAAACCTGCCCAATTCCTGAAAGCCGGCGATGTTATTGTTACGCATGATGGTGTAAAACACTGGCATGGTGCCGCAAAAGACAGCTGGTTTGAACATATAGCGATTACTGCAGGTACACCTGAATGGCTAGAACCTGTCACGGAAGCAGTTTACGATAGTACGACGAAGTGAACCACCAGATTCTCATGAACTAAAAGTTTTAGAGTGAACGAAAGAGACACCCGTAAGGGTGTTTTTTGCTTTCTACATACTAAGATTAAGTGATTAAATGAAATCATATAGAAATCTATTGTGCTAATATAAAAGGGTTTTAGCGAACCAGGGTAGAAAGGCAATGGATAAAGGTTTAAATCAAAATCTTCGTTTAGGAGGAATCATTTGAGAATAGATCAGGTATTTGAATACGAAATTGGTGTGGAGCTTAGCGAGAAAATACAAGCGTTATTAATCAAAAGCTTTCCTGAAGTTTATCCGGTGGATCGAGTTTACTTCAAGCAAGTACCGCAGTTTAGATTCTTGGCTTATAACGATGAGAATGAACTCGTAGGACAAGTGGGTTTGGATTACAGGGTGATGAATCTAAATGGTAAACGCATTAGAGTCCTTGGTGTGATTGATTTGTGCGTCTTACAAAACGAGCGTTCTCAAGGGCTGGGTTCCAAGCTGCTTAAGGAAATTGATGCATTCTCCATCGGTAGGAATATAGACTTTCATCTTCTGTTTGCAGATAACATGGCTTTGTATCTAAAGCACGGATATAAAAGAGTTGAAAATCGAGTAAAGTGGTTGAAGATTAATGATGAATTACAAATGACGAACGGAATAGGTCACGAGCCGATAAGCGAAATCATGATTAAGGAAGTAAGTGAGATGAGTTGGGATGAAGGGGAGCTGGACTTGCTAGGCTACCTTTACTAGAATTGCGTTCGCACATGGATATCGTACATAAGGAAAGTGTATAACCAAAGCATAGCCCATTAAACCGTTAATTCGTAAACTAGAATAACGGTTTTTTGCAATTTTATAGAACGAGTTGAAGAGCAAACGAACACATCTCAACTGGAATCAATTCTGAATCTGTATTTCCTTGGCGAAACACCCACAAATTTCTTGAACTGTCTCATAAAATGGGTGTCATTCTCATATCCACATGCGTACGCAATCTGATTAACGGAGAGCTCACTGTGATCCAAAAGATATTTGGCATGGTCAAGCCGGGCATGAATCATATCCGTCATTACGGAACAACCAAATAGCTCTTTATAGATGTGTTGAAAGTAGGATTTACTCATATTTAATCGTGAAGCTTGTTCTGTTACGGTTACGTTTTGCTGAGGAGAGCGATAGATATCGTTGCGCAGTTCTGTAAATTGCATGTAATAACGGCTAAGTTGGTGGGGAGCAGTTCTTGCTCGCAAGTCACTCAATTTCATGAAGAAAGACCGAAGGTCGCAATCGATAATACGCTCACGCAGCTTTCCATCCAGTCTGTGACACTTCTGAAGTTCCACGATGCTTCTGGAAATCAACAAGGGATCTGAAGCTTCAATAAGTGTGTCCACAGGAAATTGAATACTTATGAGAAATTCGTGGAAATCGCTGCCGTTACAGTGAAACCAATCATTAATAAATGGACTCTCCACCTCACGGTAATAATGAGGCGTTTGAGGTTGAAACAAAATGAAGGTATTCTTCTCCACCGTGCTTGTGTTGTCATGCAATCTTACTTCTGCTCTGCTGTTAAAAAACACAAAGGTGTAATTTCCTGAACCACTTGGCCGGTTTCTCACAATCCCTTCATGGTGAATGGTACGATATCCGCAAGAAAGTAACGTAAGCATGCTTTATCCTCCTCAGCACAATAGGTCAGTTTTTGATGATTATAGTTTATTGTTCAGGTCTAAACAACCTTCTATAATTTTCTGAAAATGATTATTCAGAGGAGGCAAAATAAGTGTCGGTTGACAGAAAGTATTGGGTCGATACGTTGGTTCGCATAGCACATCCTGTACTCGATGCCTTAGCAGAAAGCAGACTTGTTATCGATATGCCTGTCGAATCACAGGGGGGAGATCGTTCCGACTACGCTTATTTGGAAGCTTTGGGACGGACTTTGGCCGGGATTGCACCATGGCTTGAACATGGCCCTCGTTCAGATGAGGAGGGGGAGATTCGAGCCAGGATGGCAGATCTGGCCAGACGTGCAATCGGAGTGGCGACAGATCCAGCTTCGCCCGATTTTATGAATTTCACGCAAGGCGGCCAGCCTGTTGTTGATGCAGCTTTTCTTGCGAATGCGGTGCTTCGGGCTCCGCATGAACTGTATGAACTGCTAGACGAGAAAGCTAAAGATCATCTGAAATCAGCCCTGCTCGCCACACGGATTATACGCCCTGTATTCAGCAACTGGTTGTTGTTTAGTGCGATCATTGAAGCGGCCCTTGCCCGTATGGGCGTAGAAACTTGGGATCGCATGCGAGTGGATTATGCGGTGAGGCAGCATGAACAATGGTACATGGGTGATGGAGCATATGGTGACGGGCCTGACTTTCATTGGGATTACTATAACAGCTTTGTGATTCAACCCATGCTCGTGGATACATTAGAAGCGTTAGGAGATCAATTCGACGATTGGAAGGCGATTAGGATCAGGGTGTTGGACAGAGCTACTCGCTATGCAGCCATCCTGGAACGCCTGATTTCACCAGAAGGCACCTTTCCGCCTATTGGGCGTTCACTTGCCTACCGTTTCGGAGCATTTCAGCATTTATCTCTCATGGCACTCAGAGAGGAACTCCCGGTAGAAGTGGAGCCAGCTCAAGTTCGCTGCGCCCTTACGGCTGTGATCCAGCGGCAGATTCAGATGCCAGGCACGTTTGACGATGCCGGATGGCTGCGAATTGGATTCGCCGGAAGTCAGCCGGAAATCGGTGAAGCTTACATATCAACGGGCAGTTTGTATCTGTGTACGACCGTATTCCTTGCGTTAGGACTCTCGCCTGAGGCTGATTTCTGGCAGGGAGAGGCCGAGTGGACTTCACAGAAGGTATGGTCCGGAGGAGAGGTCAATTTGGATAAAGCCTACCATGATCGACGTTTTACAGGGGGTTGAGGAACGTTTTTGGTAATCATATTGTTCCATTGTTCGTGCAGCCTCTTGAACGGATGTCATAGAGAGATAAGAATAGAAGTGCATGGAGAGTCGCTGTAAAGCGGCTTTTTTTGTTCTCAACTGAATGAGAATGATATTGATTATTGTTCTCATTTACACACTCCGACATTTACTGTATACTGACAATAGTTATTTTACATAATGGTCAAAAAGACAGACGAGAATGGAAAAGGGAGAGGTTATTTACATGTTGGTTTCCGTAAAAAAAGGGATGTTTCTTTGTTTGATTACTGCAATGATTCTGGTGCTGGCTGCATGTTCAAGTGGTGGCAGCGATAATGCCAAGAGCAGCTCACAGCAAGCTACGGAGAGCAGCGCCACGAATGCAGCAGCAGATGGGGAGCAGACCAATGCTGATGCTTCAGCTGCATCTGAAACAACTTACCCGGTAACCGTGTCGAATTATACAACAGAGAACGGTACCTGGGTCGCTAAGGAACAAACCTTCGACAAGGCACCTGAACGCGTTGTTGCCAATACACAAGGTGCAGCCGAGCTGATGATTCGCCTTGGATTGACGGACAAGCTCGTGGGTGTAGCTGCATTGTTTGGTAGTGTGCCTGAAGATATTGCTGAGGAGTTTAAGAAAATCCCTGTTCTGGCCGAAGGATATGTTGGTAAGGAAGTGACCATTGGCGCTTCACCTGACCTGATTATGGGACGTGGCGGGCTGTTTGAGGATGCCGACTGGGGTGTGGGTACAGTCAACAGCTTGAACGATATGGGTATCAAAACGTTTGTGCAGAGCACGAGTGTTACTGATGCTTCGTTGGATAGTCTGTATAAGGATATCACCGAGCTAGGCGAGATCTTTAATGTACAAGCTAACGCGGCGGCCTATATTGAGGAACTTAAAGTACGCGAAGAAGCATTGAAGGCTCGTGCTAGCGCTGAAACAATCAATTATGCGTCCTTCTCTGATAATGGTGATGGAACCATTGCGGTTTACAACGGGAATGGAGATTCGTTTATCGAAAGTGCAATGTCATTAATCAATGTACATAATATGTTGATCAATGAAACAGGCACACTCAGTCTGGAGAAGCTCATCGAGATCAATCCGGATGTGATGATCATTTCCAAATATGCTGGCGGTATCGATCCGCAAGAAACGATTGACAAGTTGCTTGCTAACAAGCAGGTGCAAAGTATTAACGCAGTGAAAAACAAGAAGATCTATGTTATTGATTTCAATAATTTCTGGGGTTACGGAGATTCCATCTTCACAGGTGTTGAGAAGCTTGCTGATGATATGGGGTTGTAATATAACCTAATTTATATAATTCATGTGTTACGATATTATATCTTCACATTCAAGTAGGAGCCAACTTTAGGAGTTGGCTCCTTTTCTCATTATGAGTACGATTAGTTTTCAAATTCAATTTAATGTATTTGCTATATCAATTAAGGTTTGGTAATCGTATAACGGTTCAAGATTGTTGTTTTTTCCTGAAATAAGAGAGTAAGTTAGACCCTCGTTTCTCCAATAGATGGCACTCACATGTTCGTTTCCTTGGTCCCATGTTTGCGAACCGTTAGTTAATTTCAAACCTTTCTTCCCAGTCGGAGGTGTATCAATCTGTGAGTTTGTAATCATTATGATGAGATTTATTCCTTCATCGCTGTTTGCATACGTGATTTCAATTGCATCAAATTCTCCATTGGTATCTAAAATCCTTGCTGATTGTTGAGTAACATGGAAAGGAACTGACGGTTGTTTGATTTCAAACGGAATCTTAGCTTCCGCTTCTTCAACTGAAATATTAACCGGGGGCTCCAGATCTGAAGTATTTATCGGTTGATTACTTTCCGAGTTTTGTAAGCAGCCAGACAAGAACAGAGGAATCATACATAGGAACATTAACCGCATTACAGCCTTCATTTGAACCACCTCGATATCTGAGTAGTTACTTCTATTACGTACTACCAGCTGGGATGGTGCATAATCTAGCCTATTTATTACATATATAAAGAACGTTTCTCGAAGTTGATCAATGACACGGATAGCAAGCAATAGTGGTTCGATAAATCAGGAATTTTACCCGATCCAACCTTCTCCATGCAGTTTAGGGTTTGAAACATGCGTTTTATCCAATTTCCCCCTGAAAATTATGATAAAGTAGTATATTTGAGAGTGAAACTCAGAATTGTCGTCAAATGAAGGGCGGATGTACAATCATGTTTAATGTTGCCATTTGTGATGATGAGGAGAAACAAAGAGAGCTCGTGAAAGCGATGCTGATCTCCTTATCTCTGAAAACGAATATTGATTTCCAAGTTACCTTATTTGCATCCGGTGAAGAGTTAGTTTCTTATTACAAAACGGTTGGGGATACCTTCCATATTCTCATTATGGATGTGGAGATGAACGGGATGAACGGCATACAGGCGGCCAAAGAAATCAGAATGTTGAAATTTCTGGATGTGCAAATCATGTTTCTTACCAGCTATCCGGAGTATATGGTAGAGAGCTTCGATGTGGTTACTTTTCAATATCTGATCAAACCGATCCAGACACATATCTTCGAGGAGAAAATGATTAAACTATGTCAGTACTTGAGATCAATGGACAAAAAGTTTGTATTAATAAAATCAGCTTATGAAGAATTGCTTTTGAAATACGATGACATTCTCTGGATTGAAGTGATCAAAAGTCTAACAATCAAAAACAAACTGAATTTTGTGACCACCGAAAGCACGCATGAAAGTAAAGGCATTATTTCGAATTATGCGGATGCTTTGAAGGATCATGGTTTCTTGCAAATTCATCGCTCAATTATCATTAACCTGATGCATGTCCAGAAGTTTAGCGGCTCCCAGGTCGTCATGTTAAATGGTGCTGAATTGCCCATCGGTCGTTCCAAAGTCAAGGAAGTCAAGGATGCCTACACCAAATATATGATTATGAGGATTCAATGATATGGAACCATTTACAATCTTATCCGTCATCGTCGTTACGCTGCTTATGGCATTCCAGGTGAATTTTTATTTCAATTCGGTACTCGGCAAATCCAGGCAAAAGCCGCACAGAGTGGTCTATTTTGCCTTGTTTATTGTCTTATGTTTTTTCTATTTGGCCTCTACATTGCCTTCGGTCATCTCGTCGTTGGTTGTGTTAATATTTATCTTCAGTTTGGCTCAATCCTATGACGTGGAGTTGAAGCTAAAACTGGTTTTCACGGTCCTATATGCCGTACTGGTCACCATGGTGAATTATATTGCTGTATATATTATGAGTGTCTGGGACGCTACGGATTACACCACATGGGATCACTTCAACGAGGGTTATCATGGGGTGTTCTACAAGGTGATGCTGCTTGGCTGCAGTCTCATGTTTATTGTCATTCAGGTCGTTCGTCTTATTGCCAAACGCAGAAGTTTCGCCCTGCACTATCGGTATTATCTTTTATTTCTCATTGTACCGATCATTACGTTATATCAGATTAATGTGGCTTCGAACTACAGTGAGAAAAACATCTTTTATATCATTTCCGTGATGGGCTCGCTGTTTCTCAATGTGTTCATTGTCTATGTATTCGATAATATGGTGGAGAAGGTTCAGCTTGCGAATGAGAATGCCCAGCTGCAGCGTCAGATGGATTATCAGGATGCCAACTACGAGAAGACAGTGCACAGTTTCAAAAATGTGAAAGGCATCATCCATGATATTCATCAGCAATTTTTGTACATTGAAGAATGTATCAAGCAAAACAAACATGAAGCGGCTTCTGATCATATAAAGCTTACCTTGAATAAGATTGAAGGCGTGTACCAGCGGGTAAACTCCGGCAATCTCGTGATCGATGCGCTTGTCACCAATACCATTTCCGTAGGACAGGCAAACGGAATCAAGATTGACGCCCGCATTCAGCTTCATTCTCAACAGGTTCATATCGATCGTTATGATCTCTGTGTTGTACTTGGGAATATGCTGGATAATGCAGTCGAGGCTTCCAAAAAAGTCAGACAGGCTGAAGACAGATATATCCTGATCGCCATTCATTCTACTGCATCTGCGATTGTCATCCAGGTGCTGAATCATGCAGAGCAATCACTAACCCATATGAAGAGTGAGAAGCCCAATCCGGAGTTTCACGGAATTGGCCTTACGAATATATCAAGGATGTGCGAAAAGTACGGTGGGCATATGACGATTGAACATCATCAGCGGACATTCAATAACATGGTTGTGCTGCCCTTTGAAGTCAACAGTCTCTGAACATGCCGTTCAGGGATTGTTTTTTTCCATTCAGGGTTTGTTCACGTTCAGAGTGTCTCTTCCCAGATATGATGAATTCATCTTATCGAAAGTACTGAGGGAGGAAGCTGAGGATGAAGAAACTGTTCAGTGTGTTATTTACAGCTGTGCTTGTGATTGCTCCGATGACAGACGTCAAGGCAGAGGCGAATAAGAGCACTTCAATTGAAAAGCAGGTAGAACAAATGGCCACAAATCTGGTGCAAAATTATGGAGTCACAAGTCTGCAATATGCCATTAGGGATCAAGGGGAAATCATATTGTCGGGCAGTACTGGCTTTCACGACAAAGCATCGCAGACACCAGTCACCAGGGAAAGCATGTACGGCATTGGCTCGGTGAGCAAGATGGTTGTCACCGCAGCCACCATGATGCTGGTGGATTCCGGGAAAGTAGATCTGGATGAGCCTCTTACTACCTATATTCAGGACTTTGAGATGGCGGATGCCAGGTACACCCAAATTACCCCGCGGATGCTGATGAATCATTCATCTGGTCTCTACGGTTCACATTACGGGAACAGCATGCTGTTTGACGACAATGATATGCGCAACCACGATGAACTATTGCTCAAACTCAAAACCGAAAAGTTAAAATCGAAACCTGGTTCATATTCCGTTTATTGTAACGATGGCTTTCAATTGCTTGAGATCCTGGTTGAACGCGTGAGTGGTTTAAGCTACAGCGATTATGTCGCCAAGTTTATCAGCAATCCATTACAGCTGGAATCAACCAAAACACCGCAGGATTCATTCGATAGAGATCAATTATCTGAAGCGTATTGGCCCACGATTGAAACCAAAATGCCAGTTGAAAATGCGAACATTCTCGGTACAGGTGGAATATACTCCACATCCGAAGAATTGACCGAATTTGCTGAAGTATTGATGGGTAACAGACCGGACATTTTGTCCGAATCCTCGGTCAAGTCCATGCAAAATCATGAATATCGACAAGGAATATGGGTCTCGGATGAGCGGAATACGTTCAATTACGGCCTGGGATGGGATGCTGTGGATCTTGCTCCATTTAGCGATTATGGCATTACTGCACTTGCCAAAGGCGGAGACACCATGATGTATCATGCATCACTAATTACTATACCTGAACATGATATTTCAATGGCCGTTCTGTCCTCAGGTGGGTCCTCCATCTACAATCAGATGTTTGCGAGCAAAGTACTGCTGGAGGTATTGGAGGATCAGGGTGTCATCGAGGAAATCAAGGAAGATCAGACATTCTCCCCACCCGTAAAAGTAAAGATGCCTACGGAGCTCAATGCGTATTCGGGTCTATACGGTACAGTAGGTACAACACTGGATATTCAGGTCAAGAACGACGAAATCACTCTGCCAGCTTTGCAGGGCGGAATCATTCCAGAGCAGACGTATGTCTACACTGGAGAGGGGCAATTCACAAGTACGGATGGAAGTGTGAAGGCCAGTTTCGTGAAGGAACAAAACGGGAAAGTGTATGTTAAGGTGCAGGCAGTGATATCATTGCCGGGTCTAGGTCAAACGGTGATGAACACGTATGATTATCAAAAATTGGATCCCAACCCTTTGAACACAGCCACAGAAAAGAGATGGACAGATCGCAGCGGCTCCAAATATTACGCGTTAGATGAAAAAATCACATCGATTTTTTATCTGCTTCCTTCGATGCTAATCAAAAATCTGAGCGTTGATACGGAGAGTGGTTATGCAAACGGCACTCAAATTGTAGATTCAGACCATGCAGTGAATGTTGCAGAGATTCCCGTGATGAACGGTAGAGATGCTTTCGATCTGCAATTTTACACCAAGAATAATGCTGAGATTTTGATTCAGGACGGACAGGAATATATTGCAGAGGATGCGATTACACCAATCTTTGGCGGTAAGACAGGAAAGGCCACCATCCCGGCGAGCGGTCAAGCCCGCTGGTATGCTATCGATTCTCGTTCTGCGAACAAATCATTGACGGTAGATTCGCCGGAAGGCGGCGGTTACGCTGTATATAATGAGCAGGGCGAAGTGGTTCACTTTTCCGTTGCCACCGATCAACAATCCATTGAGCTTCCCAAAGCTGGCTTTATCGTTTTTGGTGGTGAAGCTGGAGATGTCTTCAAGATCCATTTAAAGTAAACACAGTCCACATCAAACGAGTTTAGTAGAGATAACAGATCACGAGCACAGGCTGCCCGAGGTCTGTTATTTTTTATGGGACAAATAATGGAATAAACAGGAAGGTTTTCTGAAATAAAGAGAGAAAGTAGTGAAATGGTGTTTTGTTTTGGATAGTCTAATTCAAAGGAGACCTGCTGACAGATGAAAAATGAAGAACGGTTTTCAAACCGGGTTGATTCCTATACGAACTACCGCCCGAGTTATCCCAAAGAGGCCATTGATTATCTATACAACTCCGTTGGTTTGCATTCGAACAGTAAGATCGCAGATATCGGTGCAGGTACAGGGATCTTCTCGAAATTGCTTCTGGAACGTGGAAGCTATGTTACAGCCGTGGAGCCGAATCAGGCCATGCGCGCAGCCGCCGAGCAGATGCTAGAGAATGAACCGAACTTTCAGACGATATCAGGCTCTGCAGAATCTACAGGGTTACCTGATCGTTCGGTGGAATTTATTGTGTGCGCACAGGCGTTTCACTGGTTTGACCGCTTGGCAGCACAGACCGAGTTTAGGCGGATTTTACAGCCTGGAGGTAAAGTGGTATTAATCTGGAATTCCCGTCTTACTAGCGGTAACTCCTTTCGTGTAGAATACGATCAGCTGCTGCATGCGTATGGTACCGATTATGAAAAAGTGAATCATAAAAACATTTCTGAGTCTGTGCTTCATTCCTTTTTCAGGGAAGGCACGATGCAGAAAGCGAACTTTCAGATGAGTCAGGAGTTCGACTTCGAGGGCTTGAAAGGCAGATTGCAATCATCTTCCTACAGTCCTGTGCCCGGGCATCCCAATTATACTCCGATGATGACTGAGCTTCAGAATATATTTGATCGAAATAAACGGGAGGGTACTGTTCTTTTTGATTATGAAACGGAGATATTCTGGGGAGAAGTGTGATCAGGTCGGTGTGTTCATAAGAACTGACAAAACTGAAATTAGAGGTGTGGTCCATGAGCAGAAAAATGGCAATACATTCCTTACTTGTGCTTGGAGCGATTTTTATTATCACTGCAGCTATTCCTCTATTTTTTAATTTTCCATATCGTGATGGATCTCATTCGGGCCCTTCAAACGTATGGGAACTTGTTCAAATGTTTACTTATGACTCATGGGCATGGCTGTTAGCAATTGGTCTCCTTCTTACGGCAGCTTCTGTTTTCGGGCTTCGGCGATGAGTATATATCTTACATGTAGATGATAGCGTTCATTTAAAAAATAATCTGCAGCCGATCACAGAGACCCTGAGAACGGCTGTTTTTGTAGTGAGATATCGGAAGAACAGCGGGATGCATCGCATAGGATGTTTGACGAAACAAGCCTTCATGAAGATGTGTCTCTTAATCTTTCTGCAGCAATAAAGGTTCGATCGCTAGCGCTATACGAATTCGTAGACTTTCTGCGGGATCTTTGAGTTTCACATCCAGGAGTCTTTCACACTTTTCCAATCTGTACACCACCGTATTCCGATGCACGAAGAGCTGTTTGGATGTTTCGACAAACTGGCATTGTGTTTCGTAAAATGCGTTCAAGGTACGAAGCAGTTCTTTTCTTTCGGATTCGTCGGCGATTTGCAATAATCCATCTAGAGTCGATTCGTAAAATTGTTTTAGCTCGTCTTGGGGAAGCATATGGAATAAATATCCGATATCCTTGGCTTGGTAGGATTGGACAAATTGTTTGCGTTTAAAACGATAGCCGAATTGCAGCGCATTGACTGCTTCTGTGTAAGAATGGCGAACGCCGAGCACATTCATTGCAGGTTTGCCGATGCCAACCGACATGCTCATTCCATTCTCCTGATGGAGGTGTTTAAGCATTCCAGTGAGATGCTCGGTGAGCTTCGCCTCGTCCCAGCCTGAGTCCGGGATGGATAGCAAAATGCAGTAGGTATCATGTTTGGTAAACATGGTAAAAGGATGCTCAAGCGTACCGAAATGACGTTTGATGTGCTCGTATTGCTCCTCTTGTTCAGTCAAGTTGCCTCCCTTTAGTGCCGCCGCCTCATCATTACGAATAGCCAGCACGACACATGAATAACCCTTTCTAAGCCCGTATCTCTTGCCGCGGTTCAGCGCTTCCTGCTCGAAAGTGATATAACCCTCGATCAAATCGGAAAAAAACTCGTTTTTGTGCCTGCGGGAACGTTCCTTGACTGCTTGGGATTTGGTTAGCTCCATTCCAATGACGTAGATAACAAATAGCCTTCGTGACGATACGTTTTTACCGGATATACTAGCATGCAGCTGCGTTCCCGAAGGGATGAGTCGATTAAGCACAATGAAGTCGGGCTGGAGGTGTCGGACAATCCGTGAAGTGCACTAACTGCAGCTGCAGTAAGCTCAGTAATATTTGCATTTTGATTGGTGGAAGCAATGGTTTTCCATTTGTTGTTTAACAGGATGACTGGGGATGAGAGCAGTTTGGACAAGGACTGGATAATGCCTGAAATTCCTTTGCCGCGCATAATCATTTCGGAGAATTTTTTGTGAATGCTAAGTGCATATTGGAGTTCGTCGCTCTTATTGTTCAGAATAACACTGGTCGATCGTTGCAAAATCTCACCAAGGGATAGACATACATCGGAAATTTCAATGATAGGAAATTCGATACGGTTGGCTTCATGTAATATTTCATCAGGGATCGGAAGTTCAAAACGCTTGGTTTTGATGGCCAAACCGGAGCAGCGAAGCCGCTGCATGTCCCTGATCAGGTGAATGAACACTTCAGGTTGCTGTTTCATGAAATAGCCGTTGGTCAGCAAGAGCTCGTTTGGCCTCAAAAACCGTATGATATCTGGACAGTCCATAATGTTAACGGTTTGAACCTCGCGCGTAAGACCCTTGTGCCCAGTAATCACTCTGGCATCATCATAAATGCCGTTATTGAGCAAATCTATCAGCAGCACATCGACCCATCCCTTTCTGGAACAAGTTAAACTTTTGTTAAGTAATATAACATTAAGGTCCTTTCGAGTAAATATCTTTGGCTTGTTCGTCCAATAATCCAAATTATTTTTATCTTTATCATCCAATGACTTCCCCCTGCAGAGTGGAATATGCTTGAATTGTTTTTAACGTGTAACAAAAGCGTACATGATCGGAGGGCTGTCATGGTTGATTTGCTTATCACCGATACCGTGTTATCCAAGGATGGAAGCAGAATGGATGTGGGGGTATCCTCTGGTAAAATTGCATTTATCTTACCAACCGGTGAAGGGATATCGGAAGCGATGAATGTCGTTCAACCCAAAGGAGGCTTGCTGCTGCCCGGCTTTGTCGAGCCGCATATTCACTTGGAAAAAGCCTATTTACTGGATGTCATGGATCGGGATGCAGATTCTCTCCAAGACGCAATTCAGATAACGGCTAAACTGAAAAGTTCTTTTACAGACGAGGACATGAACAAGCGCTCGCTTGCTGTCATTCGTCAAGCTGTCCGCAACGGTGTTACCCATATGCGCTGCCATGCCGAGGTTGATCCGATTCTTGGTCTCAAGGCTATGGAGTCGGCTCTCCATCTGAAACAATCTATAAGAGGTCAACTGGATTTGCAGGTGGTTGCCTTTCCACAAGAAGGCGTATTCAGAAGTCCTGGGACTGAAGAGTTAATGGAGGAAGCACTGCGTATGGGGGCTGACGTCGTCGGAGGAATCACTTATCAGGATGAATGCCTGGAAGATCACTTGGATTTTGCATTTGGTCTGGCAGAAAAATACGGAAAACCGCTGGATTTTCATACGGATTTTTCGGACAATCCCAAGGACCGTGCCATTGCGAACATAGCCAGAAGAACACTCATCACAGGAATGCAGGGACAGGTATCTGCCGGACATGTAACCTCGCTCGGTTCTCTGCCTGAGCATGAAGCCATGGATATCGCGGAACTTCTGCATCGTGCAGGGATCAGCGTCATTACGCTGCCGATGACCGACCTGTTTTTGAATGGTCGGGGAGATGCGGAAGGGCCGCGCAGAGGCTTGGCGCCAGTGAAATTGCTGCAGGAATGCAGTGTGAATGTAGCAATTGGCGTCAATAATGTCCGCAACGCGTTTACACCGTTTGGCAAAGCGGATCCGTTAGAGGTTGCCTGGCTTCTGGCCGTAACTTCGTATATGGGCGGGGAACGGGATGCCCTTGCGTTGATCAGGATGCTGACGTATAACGCAGCTCAGGCTTTGGGTATTAAAAATTATGGAATGAAGGTAGGCGTTCCGGCAGATATGGTGTTGTTCCGGGAACGATCCGAAAGGGATGTGCTGCTGGATAAGCCGGAAACGCGAATCGTTTGGAAATCGGGTGTGCAGGTGGGCAATATGATTCATAAGCAATAGAATGGCTGCGCAAATCAAAAGCTATGGATACTATTGGAACACGACTGAAGGGGATGAAGCTATGGAGAAACAGTTAACCATCGTTAAAAACGTCAAATGGGCAGATGATCTGTTCAATCTAACGATTGATCGAACGACGGGAACGATCATCAGCATTGAAGCAGCCGCAACCGATGCGGAGTTTGCATCTGAAGGTACCAGCCATCAAGAGGTAAATGTCTTCGAAGCGGGAGGTTTGCATTACGTTCCGCCCATGGCAGATATGCATATCCACCTGGACAAACATTTTCTTGGCGAGCCGTGGAAGACACTGCAGCCCTTTGTCACCCTGCCTGGCCAATTGGAATTCGAGAAACGTATGCTGGGAGAACTTCCGACCGGAGCAGGAGAACGTGCTAAACGGTTGTTGGATTTGATGCTCGCCCAAGGTACGGCCAAGATCCGAACGCACGTTGACGTTGATCCGCAAATCGGCCTCTCGCATCTTGAGGAGATATTGGAAGTTCGCGAATTATATCGGGGCCGCATGGATATGGAGATCGTTGCGTTTCCTCAACAAGGACTACTTCGATCCGAATCTGTAGCCGTCATGCGGCAAGCGCTCCGCGCTGGAGCCGACTATGTAGGTGGTGTGGATCCGGCCGGGCTGGACCGCCGAGTGGACGCCAGCCTGGAAGCGATGTTTGAGCTGGGGGCAGAATTTGCTGCGGGAATCGACTTGCATCTGCATGACCCGGATCACCTCGGAACATACACAATTGATCGTTTCGCTGATTTAACGGAACAAGCAGGCATGTCCGGCCGCACTTCAGTGAGCCACGCTTATTGTTTGGGTCAGGTTAGTGAAGCAGAGGTACGTTCATTGGCAGAAAAGCTGTGTGCGAACGGCGTATCCATTATGACGAGTGCACCTATCGATAGACCTATGCCGCCCATTAAACTATTGCTGGAAGCGGGAGTAGCTGTACATGTCGGTTCAGATAATATTCTGGATTCGTGGAGTCCGTTCGGCAATGGCGACATGCTCTCACGTGGGTCACGTCTCGCTGAAGCATCCGGTTGGGTAGAAGACTACTGGTTGCTTGAGACGTACAAGCTTATTTCCAATGTGACGTTAATTCCAAAAGTGGGTGAACGCGGTAATTTCTCATTAGTAAATGCGCTGAATGCGATGCATGCGCTGGCAGCGGCACCTCCACGAGAAGCGGTATTCTCGGGAGGTGTACTTGTTGGAGGCCGTGCGTTCCCGACCAGCAGGCACATGGCAGAGATCCATTCATAACTATTTTTTGCTAGGAGTAAAAAGCAGCGCGTCCTTTGTCGACGCGTTGCTTTTTTTTGTTTGCGAGAGTAGAGCGTATAAAAAACTAGATATTTTTCGTGGTCACGTAACTATTATTGACACGGATACCGGGATAGAGATTTCCTTTTGGTGGATCAGTCCAAGATTCGTTGAATTTTTTAGACGATTACACCAATGACTAGGGGGTGTTTACAGCGTATTATTCTTGTAAGAAGAAAATAACGTTAGATAAACTTACACGAAGGAGAAAAGGAGGGATATATTTGATTTACGACACCAAGTATCGTTACGTAGAAAAGGGGGAGAAGGGCATGCGTCGTAGTACCTTTGCATATCGCATCCAAAACATAAAAAGGCATTGGTTGCTAATGGTCATGATCCTGCCAGGTATCATCTATCTGTTCATCAACAACTACTTGCCGATGCTTGGCATTATCATTGCATTTAAAAATGTTAATTTCGCAAAGGGAATATGGGGAAGCGACTGGGTAGGCCTTGATAACTTCGCCTACTTGTTCCAAACGCAGGATGCCTGGGTGATTACCCGAAACACATTATTGTACAATGGCGCGTTTATCGTGCTCGGAACGATACTCTCTATTGCCGTAGCGGTGTTGCTAAACGAAGTAAGAAAAAGATTCGTCTCCCGCTTGTATCAGAGCATTATTTTACTCCCTTACCTCATCTCTATGGTTATAGTCGCTTATTTGGTACTAGCCTTGCTAAACGAGGAGAATGGGTTCGTCAACCATTACGTGCTTCCTTGGCTGGGGATCGATTCGGTGTCGTGGTATGCAGACGCAGGGAAATGGCCTTACATATTAAGTATTGTGTACTTGTGGAAAAATGTTGGTTATACCTGCATCGTCTATCTGGCCTCCATCGTAGGCATCAGCCAGGAGTATTACGAATCGGCTACGCTGGACGGAGCTTCCAGGTGGAGACAAGTTTGGAGCATCACCCTTCCTCTGATTAAACCCACAATGGTCATTCTGGTTCTCCTTTCGGTTGGACGCATCTTCAATTCCGATTTTGGACTGTTCTATCAGGTCCCGTTGAATTCAGGTGCACTGCAAACCACTACGGATGTCATTGACACTTATGTTTACCGCGGATTGATGACTTTCGGGGACTTCGGAATGTCATCCGCAGCAGGACTGTACCAGTCCATCGTCGGTTTTGTATTAGTCTTGACGACCAATGCGTTTGTTCGCCGAAAAGACAAGGATCTGGCTCTGTTTTAGTAAAAGGGGGTGGCCAACTTGTATTCAAATCGAGTGTATCAAATAACTGTTCACTTCGTGCTCATCGCGATGGCAATTGCTGCAGCATTTCCGTTTCTGCTCCTCATATCCGCTTCGCTTACCGAGGAACAAGCCATCATTAGAAATGGATATAGCTTGATTCCGGATCAATTCAGTTTCGATGCTTATGTGTACTTGTTCGATCAGTATTCATTGATTCTGCGCTCGTACGGAATAACCACGTTCATCACGATTGTGGGAACTATTCTTGGCCTTCTGATTACAACCCTCATCGCTTATCCATTATCGAGAAATGTGCTTCCGTTTCGTTCGTTCCTGTCCTTCTTTGTATTTTTCACTCTGCTTTTCAATGGCGGGCTCGTGCCCATGTACCTGGTGTATACGGACCTCTTTCATTTGAAAGATACCATCTGGTCCTTGATCATTCCGAATTTACTGACTAATGGTTTCTACATTTTATTGATGCGCAGCTTCTTCTCCACGTCAATTCCCGGTGAAGTTGTAGAGTCGGCTTACGTGGATGGCGCGAGTGAATGGGTCATTTATTGCAAAATTGTTCTCCCGCTAGCGCTCCCCAGTCTAGCAACGATTGGTCTGATGCTCATGATTTCGTACTGGAACGATTGGTTTAACGGTCTGATCTTCATCAATGACGGAAGCCTGTACAGTATTCAGAACCTGCTTAACCGCATGTTGTCCGATGTTCAGTATTTGCAGCAGAACAGTTTGTCCGGCCAGACGGCTGTCGCTTCATCCGTACCTCTTGCAAGCGTGAGAATGGCTATTGCCGTCATCGGTGTACTGCCGCTTATCGCAGCATATCCGTTTTTCCAGAAGTTCTTCGTTAAAGGGTTGACCATTGGTGCTGTAAAAGGCTAACAGCGCTCGGCATCCAATAGGTTGTTCCAATAGCAAACATGGGGGAGTGAAGTAAGATGTTTACAAAGAAAAGGTTTGTAGGTTTCACGCTGGTGATTTCCTTGTTTGGTGTTTTAGTAACAGCATGCGGAAATTCGGGCAGCGAGGAAGATGCGGTACGCGGAAATGGCGCAGAAACCGGCTTGTACGAAGTGGTCATGACGTATCCGGCTTTTGGCGACGTGACGGATGTCAAGGAGGTTCAAGATGCCATTAGTGAAATTACAGCTGAGAAAGTAGGTGCAACGGTAAAGCTCCTGCCTGTGAATGGCTCCAATTATGCGAATCAGATGAACTTGATGCTGGCTGGCAGCGACAAACTGGATCTGGTGTATACCAGTGTGTGGTTCGGTCTGGAGTCTCAGATCAGTAGGGGGCAGCTGCTGCCTATGGACGAACATTTGAACGAATTTGGCCAAAAGATTCTGGAGACCATTCCGGGAGAAGCGGTGGAAGCCGGAAGAATGAATGGTGAAACCTATGGCGTTCCAAGCATCAAAGCCTGGGCACTATCTCCAAGTTTTGTGATGAGCAAGGAGCTGGCTGATAAGCACGGTATCGACCTTGCGTCCATAAAGACATGGAGTGATATCTCGGGTGTGCTGCAACGTATCAAGGATGAGGAGCCGGGAGTCACACCAATCGTCAGCTATACCTCGCAGGAAACTCCCGGACAGGCCATGCTGAATTTCGATCCATTGGGAACAGCGCCTGGCGTACTGGATTTCAATGGAACGGATTATACCGTGCAGAATCTCTTTGCCACCGAACGCTTCTCAACGATGGCCGATCTGATGCGCGAATGGTACGAGAAAAGTTATTTCAGCAAAGATGTTGCAACATCCCAGGAAACGGGATCCAACCTGATTAAGGCGGGCAAAGCCTTCTCCTATATCCGGAATATCAATGAGTGTTACTCGGAATCACTGGCGGCAGGGACAGAGCTTGCATGTGTTCCCCTGGAGGATTCCTATATGACGCGAAATAGCGTTGCTTCCAACATGATGTCTTTGGCAAGAAACAGTGAACAGCCGGATAAGGCAATTCAGGTTTTGGAACTGTTTTACTCGGACGAAGCAGTCATTAATCTGTTCACGAATGGCATCGAGGGCAAGCACTATGTTAAACAGAGCGATGGCCTCATTGCCAAGCCGGACGGTGTGAGCTCATCAGGATATGATTCCAATCAATACGCAGTTGGCAACAATTTTCTATCCTATATCTGGGAAGGGAATGACCCTGATATGTGGGAGGTGTTAAAGAGTGAAAATGAAAGTGCCGTAAAATCAAGGGCGATGGGATTCAGCTTCGATATCAATCCGGTCAAAACGCAAATTACATCGGTAACCAATGTGCAGAATCAGTATGACGCTGGATTTCAGACAGGAACGTTTGACCCGGCAGAATTGCCGGCGTATATCCAAAAATTAAAGAGTGCAGGCGTTGACAAAATATTGGCAGAAAAGCAAAACCAGCTAAACCAATGGCTTGAAAACAAATAAAAGGAGCTGATCATATATGTTTAATCCCGTTATTGATGTGCATCATCATATCATTTCTAGAGAAATGCAAAGGAAACAGAAGGAGCTGGGCATGGAGATTCCGAGTTTTATGCCGAAGTGGACGCCCGAGATTGGACTTGAGAAAATGGGTGTAGCCGACATTTCGTTTTCGTTTCTTTCGGCCCCGTCAGATCTGACATTCATTGACCAGCCATCTGCCAATACGCTTGCGCGGAAAATGAATGAAGAGCTTGCTTCGTATGCTCAGCAGTATCCAGAAAAGTATGGTGCATTTGCTACGCTGCCGCTCCCGAATCCTGAAGCTGCCCTGGAAGAAACCATATATGCGCTAGATATTCTTGGACTGGATGGAGTTGCAATGCTCTCTAGCTATCAAGGGAAATATTTAAGTCATCCAGATTACGCTGAACTGCTGAGCGAGTTGGATCGACGTAGTGCGGTTGTGTTTCTTCACCCGATTCTCATTCCCCAGAAAATTGCCGGACTGAGTCCTGCGCTGCTAGAAGGAACCTTTGATACGACCCGTGCTGTCACTACGATGGCGGTTCATCGCATTTTCGACCAATACCCTTCAATTAGGTTTATTCTTCCTCATACAGGAGGCATGGTTCCGTACATCAAGTGGAGGATTGCCCTTGCTGCCATAGGGCAGGATTCCATCCAAGTGGAGGCGACACCGGAACTATTTGAAGCCGAAATGGCCAAACTGGACCATCTCTACTATGATTCCACGCTGAACCTCGGCACAATCCAAAAGTTAATTGGGCCGGATCGGATTCTATTTGGTGCGGATATTCCCTGGCCGGCAGACAGCGTACTACGCATGCAGCGGGAGTCGGTACTCCATGAAGCCGTGCAAATTAGCGAAGATAATATGAAGGCAATTGCTTACGGCAACGCATTTCGTCTCTTTCCCCGCATAAGTAAGTTTTACGAAAAAGTGACACTGAACTAACTTCAGGACAACTCTAAATTATATCATACAAAGGTAAAGGGCAGTTACCGGTTGGTAGCTGTTCTTTTTTTGTTAAGTTAACGTGCTGAAGTTACGAGTATTTTTCTTACTGATGGAGGTTTACATCGAATAAATAATTCATATGACAATGCAAATGACTCATGTTAGATTCTCCTTGTGTGTGTGGTTTTGTGTTGACTTCATTCTGAAGATTTAGTCATCAAAAAAACATATACAAACTCCCTATCGAAACGTATGCATTCTGCCGATAATGATGGTGCATATATTTTTACTTCAGGAGGAATCATCGATGAAAAAAACGGTCATCTTGTTAACAAGTCTAGCGCTAATGTTAGGCACCGCTGCTGGCACAGCTTCAGCTAAACCGGGAAACACTCCACCCGGAAAGCCAAGTAAAGAAGTATCATCAAAATCACCTAAGGACAAGGAGCGGCAAGTGGAGGAAAAACAGACCGAAGAAATGGATCCTTCTGAAACGGCTAGTACGGAAGAAGATGAAGTGAAAGAGCCTTCAGTATCAAAGGCAGAGAATACAGAGAGCCCTACAACCGATTCATCAGAACCCGGTAAAAAAGGACCCAAAGGATACAAAGGGTTGTTAAAAGCCATTCAAAATGTAAAAGACAAGCCCGCGGGTGCCGTTTTGGCCGATATTTTGCTCACAAAATATGCAGCTGAATTGACGGAGGAACAGAAAAAAGAACTGGAAGCTATCATGGAAGAGGATAAGGCATTGGAAACCGCAGCAGAGATGCTTGAGAATAATGGTAGTGTGACGGATGCTGTGTATTTGCAGGAAGAAGCGATAAAATCTAATTTCAAAAATCTCGATCTGTACAAAACATTGGGGAAACTGAATGAAAAGGCGGGTAAGAAGAATGGAGTGAAGTTGTATGTGAATGGGGAAGGGACAGATGCTGAACCGTTCATCAAAAAAGGTAACACATTCGTTCCTTTTCGCGCCATTGCCGAGACTTTGAACGCCGAAGTCACCTGGAACCCTGAAGAACGCTCCATAACTGTCACCAAGGATGGAGTAAGCATTAAACTTGTGGTTGACAGTAAGACCGCAACTGTCAATGGTCAAAACGTATCATTGGATGCGCCAGCCACCATCACCAAAGGGAGTACTTATGTGCCTGTTCGTTTTATAAGTGAGGCGTTGAGAGCAACTGTCCTGTGGGAAGAGCAAAGCAGAACCGTTGTAGTCTATGAAGAATAGATAGGGTAGGGAGAGAACGATTAGCATACAATCGGAGCACATCTAGGATAAGAAGCCGCCATGAGGCGGCTTTTTTGCGTTTTTCCCACACACTACATCCATGTAACCTAATCATTCAAACTTGGATGGAGGCACGTTATAGTATTTTTTGAAAGCTTTCGAGAAGGTAAACGGATCCGGATAGCCCAGGAAGCCGGCGATTTGTTGAATTGTATACTTTTTCTCGTAGAGATAATCCCTGGCGCGATTCATTTTGATCTGGGAAATGTACTGACCCGGGGTGATCCCGACGGTTTTCTTGAAATAGGAAATAAAATATTTCTCAGAGATTCCAGTCATGGCTGCGAGATCGTTCATTCGGATCGGACGGTGCAGGTTCGCATCGACATATTGAAATACATCTTGTAATACTTCCAAGCTGCCTTCGGATTTTCTCGGTTTTTTACCGTTCAGGAATTGACCCACATAGGCGCCCTGGCCGTGAAGCTCGAGAATCTTTGCAATTACGGCGAGAAGAGAGGCTTTTAAGTAGAGTTGGTTCCCTGACGTGCCGTTCTCCTGTTTTAATCGACGAAATGCTCTGGTGAACAGCATGGTTTCCTCCTGAATCAGGTTGCCCGGCACAATTCCCGGAAGTTGAAAACCGCCCAGAATTCGCTGCTGCTCCCCGATGCCAAAATCGAAATGGATGTATATGAATCGGCAAACGTCCTCGGACGTCGAGGCGATATAGGGCATATCCGGATAAAAGAATATGGCATCTCCCGGGACTGCTGTATATTCGAACCCATCGATTATTATCTTGACGGAGCCCTCCTGAATGAACCAAAGATCGTAATCAGGATGCGATTTGTGTTCAGTCCAGTCTTGATCGTGAGTTTGTTCTAGGTAGGAGCTCATCCGGAGATGAATATATTCCGAAAGTTCGTTAAGGATGCTCATGTTCAGTCTGTTTTCACTCATCCGATTTCCTCATCCGCCTTTACCACCTGACATCTTTAAAATTAATTCATTATATCAAAGGTTTTACACGTTGTTAAATATCGTACGATATGACATGTATTGAAAACTATTGCACATTCCGATTATTAGCCACTCTTCTATAATGAACTTATATCACATGAGGAGGGTAATTCATGAACACTACGAAAATGCCGCATCCTAAGGTTGTCGTTATTGGAGCAGGGAGTCTATTTTTTGGTCGTCAGTCCATATGGCAGATGGTTCATTCCCCTTACTTGAACCAGGGGACGCTTGCTCTGGTCGATACGGACGAAGAGCGGCTGACAAAAATGGTGAAACTTGCGGAAATGGTTGCTCGGGAGAACCATGTATCCTTGAAGATTGAGGGCTCGATAGACCGAAGACAGGTGCTTCCAGGGGCCGACTTCGTTGTACTCAGCTTCGCAGAGCAATCGGTGAAATATCGGGGGATTGATTCCGAGGTATCGTTGAAATATGGCATCCGTATGTGCTCAGGGGATACGATCGGGCCAGGAGGAATTTTCCGTGCGATGCGGGAATTGCCGATCATTATGGAATGCGCCAAAGACATTGAGGAGCTCTGTCCCGATGCTTGGGTGATTAACTATATCAATCCGTCTACCGTCCACGGTATAGCGTTGCACCGTTATGCACCGAAGCTGAAATCGTTTGCGCTTTGTGACAGTCATCATATGCCTCATAAGAAAGCTTATTATGCTGTGCGAGCAGGGATCATCGGCGATAGAAAAGAGTTCACTGAGGAAATCGATCGGAAGTTTGATTTCCGCATTGCCGGGGTCAATCATTTCACGTGGCTCCTAAAAGCGGAGTTCGAAGGCAAGGACGTCATGCCGACGATTGCGGAGGCTATGCGGAAATCGGCCGGTGAGGAGAACAACGGTGGCGATCAAGGTGCCAAAGCTCTCCATAACGATGCCATTACGTATGAATTGTACGATATTTTTGGATATATCCCTACATGTACTGCACATACGAAGGAGTATGTCCGTTATTGGCAAGGTCATGGTAAATCGTCGGATCGTATCCCGCCGTTATCGATCTGGGAGACAGAGGACCGTTATCAGCGTCACGACGAGATGTGGAACCAAGTGGACGGTTTCCTTTCGGGGGACATTCCTATTGCCGATTACATGAGTACCTTCGCCCCGGATCATGCAACAGACATTATTGAAAATATGGTGGGCAATCTGGGGAAACGCTTCTTCGTGAATACGCTCAACAATGGGGCAGTGACAAATATGAATGATGATTCGTTCCTGGAGCTGTTATGTGATGTAAGCATGGAGGGAGCGAAGCCGGTTCATGTTGGTGAGATGCCGAGAGGAATTCGAGGGATGCAGGAGCTTGTACTGGATACCCATGAGCTTACGGCAGAGGCCGTTGTGGAGCAGAGCTTCGAGAAGCTAAGAAGAGCGATGTTGACGGATCCGCTTGTCAGTTCCATCGGTGATGCGGATCAGATCATCAAAGATCTTCTGGAATTGGAACGTGAGATGATCCCAAGTGTCTGGTATTCGGATGGACTGATCAAAATCTGATTTTGGATAAGTCAATCAACGTTGCGTTTATTAATGGTAGGATGACTCGAACAGCCGAAGAAGCCGCTACATGTAGCGGCTTTTTTTGGCTGTGGTCTGATTCTGGGGCATAGGGATTCTATGTACTTTTTAAGTAATTAATAGATGATTGTTCATACTTCTTTCCTGTTCAACATTAATATCCCAATGTTATGGGATTGTAGACTTATCGTACTCTTTTATAATGAAATGAGCAGATGAGAAAATGAGGTGTCCGGCATTACGGTGGGAGCACTGTTTGCTCAAGAAATGTTGGGAACGGGTCAACCGCGTCTGGCGTGACATTATTGTTCGCAGGCTTGCTGGCTGCATATTCGTCGGCTGACTCTAGGATTCTTCTTGTTCTGGCCTTGGCTCTACTTGGACTGGGATGGAATTTCGGTCTAATCAGTGGAACTGCGTTATTGTGCATGCAACTCCTCCATACTGTCGTGCGAAAACACAAGGGAAGGTGGATGTGCTAATTGCTCTGGCAGGGGCCACAGGAGGCGTCATGTCGGGAATGGTTATGGCACAAACAAGCTATGCCACACTTTCATTATTAGGTGGGGGGGTATCTCTACTCCTTATTCCTGTAATCGTTTGGTCTCGTACTAAACAAAAACACTAATATTGGGTTATGTTATGAAACCGACTTATCATCCTTAATCAGGAAATTAGTCGGTTTTTGCTGTTACACTACCTTTGTTTATTTGACTAAGTCAATTAAAATGGATATGATGTATTTAGTTGACTTAGTCAAATAATATTCACTATAAGCAGGAGGTCACCATGAATTTACCAACATCAGTTATTCCAATCATTCGCCAATTTAACCGATACTACACCAAGGTGCTGGGTTTGCTGGATAAGCACCTGCTTGATAGCGAGTTCTCTCTATCGGAGGTCCGGGTCCTTTATGAAATTGGTCAATCCGAAGAATGCAAGGCAAGCATGCTCATTGAGCAGCTAGGACTCGATCCGGGCTATTTGAGCCGAATGTTAAAACGGTTTGAAAAAATGGGATTGACCTACCGCGTGCAGTCCAAGGAGGACGGAAGATCGTCCTTGCTGTATTTATCGGAGCTCGGTGAAGAAAAGTTGTCCCACTTGAATGAATTATCCGATGAACAGATACACAATATGATTGTTGATTTGCCTGAACAGAGTCAGTTAAGTATTGCCAAAAGCATGACCACAATTCAGAACAAGTTATCCGGCAATTCAGAAGATCGGAGCATAGAGGTCCGGACTGAATTGAAACCAGGTGACGTTGGAGCATTGATTCATCTTCACGGCTGGGTATACGCCAAGGAGTGCGGCTATAATCATATATTTGAAGGGTATGTCTGCAAAACGTTCTATGATTTGCTCCAGACGTACAATCCGGATAAGGACCGGTTCTGGATATCCGAATGCGATAATGAAATCGTTGGCTGTATCGCGGTTATTGAGCATCCGGGCCAAAGAGCCCAGATCCGGTGGTTTATTCTGCATCCGGACTACAGAGGTATGGGTATTGGCAAGAAACTCATTCGTGAAGCCATGGCTTATTGTAAACAGAAGGGATACTCCAATGTTTTTCTGGAAACGACGGAGGACCAAAAAACAGCTATAGCCATGTATACCAAGCAAGGTTTTGTCAAAATTAAAGAACAACAGAACGATGCCTGGGGAGTCCGCCAT
The DNA here is from genome assembly GCF_038005125.1 of Paenibacillus sp. FSL K6-2862. Classification (NCBI taxonomy): domain Bacteria; kingdom Bacillati; phylum Bacillota; class Bacilli; order Caryophanales; family Paenibacillaceae; genus Paenibacillus; species Paenibacillus sp. FSL K6-2862. Next base: position 4,009,031 of record NZ_JBBOSN010000001.1, on the reverse strand, counting down.
ATCGAACAAACCTATGAGCTTGAGCTTTAAGCGAAATAGCCGCTGAATACAGCGGCTATTTCTGTTTGTATAGAACATAATGCTGATGAAGTCATGGGAGATTTTAATTCAGGTAAGCACTGTAGATTTCAGTCATCATTGTCTTTCTTACGGCATGTATACACGAAGACAGGTGGGAAATTCCAGGTGACAAATTGGGTGTTCTCAATAATCAGCTCTTCAGCCAGTAGTTGCTTCATATGAAGTGAGTACTGATATAAGACCAACATGCCTCCTGGCCGGAGAGCTTGTGATATTTGAGCAAGAATGTGATCTCTCATTGTCTTGGAAAAATTAAAAAAAGGTAATCCGCAAATAATGCAATCCAACTGTTGGATCTGCTCCTGATTCATTTTCTTGACTAAAGAGGAGGCATCGGAAGCAAGCTTGAAATGAGGGTATTCCTTTTTTAGAGCTTTCCGCATTCTTCGGTCTCTTTCAAATAAAAGTACTGCTGCAGAGCTCGGTAAATTAGCTTCCATGATGCGTGTTATAGCACCCGTTCCTGCCCCAAGCTCTGCTATGGCTCGAACATCCTTCCAATACACAGACTGAACAATTTTACGTGCCAGAAATGCTGAACTGGGGAAGATGCTTCCCACTCTTTTCGGATTCTTGAGGAAAGCTAGCAGAAAAAGAAGAAAGTTGGGTATTTTCAATCATTAATCCTCCATTGTTGTAAAATCTACCGGATGCCGGTAGGCAGCCTTAGCCGAAACTTAAACACATTATCCTCATGCTGGAGGGTTAGGGTGCCATGATGCAGCTCTGCAATATTTCTCGCAATCGAAAGGCCGAGCCCAGATCCCGATTGAATGCCTTCGCTGCTTCTTGAATAATCCACCTTATAAAACCGGTCAAACAGCTTGTCCATCTGTTCTGCCGTTAGGGGAGTTCCTTTATTTTCAACTTCAATGATTACATGTTCAGGCTGCATGGTCATCCGGATATGAATCGTACCCGGTTTGAAGGAATACTTCAGGGCATTCATCAACAGATTATCGATGGCACGAGCCATTTTATCACTGTCGATATAGGTCATCATTGGTGAATCACCGATATCTTTCTCGATGTGGATGCCATTTTCCATGGCGAGAGGTTCAAATTCGAATAACATCTGGTCTAATAGTTGAAATAGATCAATTTTTCTCAGATCCAATTGGGTATCGACGGAGGTAAGGCGAGTATACTCAAATAGATCATCCAACAATTTTTTCAAGTGCGTCGCTTTGTTATAGGTGTTCTCTACGAATCGTGTATATTCCGCCTCGTCTTGAAAGGAATTGGTTCGCAGAAGTTCAATATAGCCAATAATACTCGTAAGAGGCGTACGCAGGTCATGCGAGATGCCTGTGATTAAGTCCATTTTGGATTTTTCCAATTCACGTTCTTTCATAATCTGTTGCTGCAGCTGCTCCGTCATAAGATTAATGTTGGTAGCGACCCGTCCCAATTCGTCTTGACGATTAACGGCTACCCGATAATCCAGATGCCCCTCCGATATGAATTGAAGACCTTGTTCCAAGGAGACCAGATCTCTGCCAATTTTTCGCGTGGCAATCAAAAAAGTGAATGTAAAGATCAATATAAAAATAGGCGTAATGAAATAAGGGAAAAAGGTAAGAAGCCAGTGCCATTCTAATCCATCACTGATTTTGGAAACCGTCATAATAAGAACATTATTCACGCACACCGAACCAACTATTGAAATAACAAAACTGATCACCAATCGATTGAGGATGTGAAGCTGTATCTTTTTCGTTTGCTTGGATTGCGGTTTAGTCAACTTTGTAACCTACTCCCCATACCGTTTTAATATATTGAGGCTCTCTTGGGTTCGCTTCCAGCTTCTCGCGCAGATTACGAATGTGGACCATAACGGTATTATCCGAATACCCGTAAGGTTCTTTCCACACGGTTTCGTATATCTTCTCGGAGCTGAATACCTGTCCGGGGTGGCTGGCAAGCAGCTCAAGGATCGAAAACTCCAGCGGCGTTAGCGAAATTTCATTTTCTTTCAACTTCACGGAATGTTTACTTTTATCGATGACAAGATCTTTGATAAGGATCAGAGAATTGTATTCTGCTTTTCCAATCAGGGTTTGACGCCGCAGCTGGGCCCTGACACGAGCGAGCAATTCCAATGGATTAAATGGTTTAACCATATAGTCGTCAGCTCCGGTAGTCAGGCCAGTGATTTTATCAATATCTTCTTCTTTGGCCGACAGCATGATGATCGGAGTGTTGGATACTTCGCGAATTTTAAGACAGGCTTGAATTCCGTCCAAGACGGGCATCATCACATCCAGAATGACGAGTTGAACCGATGTTGTTTTTATAATTTGAAGTGCTTCCAGACCATCGGCTGCTTCAATGACGTGATATCCTTCGTTACGTAAATAGACATGAATGACATCGCGGATATCGGGTTCATCATCGACAACAAGTACGGTGTTCATAAATCTAGCTCCTTTTTAAGTCCAGTCTATAAATCAATATAATGAATTTGTGACATCTATTAGTGTAATCCATCGTCCAGAATGTTTAAATTGTTTCCTTTTTGCGACAGACATAAACAAACGCAGGAGGCATATTCAAAGGCACGATATCGATGTTCTCGATGACAAAATGTTTGGAAAGTGTCTTCTTCATCTGAAGTGAATATTGAAAGGCGATGAATAAACCTCCAGGTTTGAGAGCCAGATCGATTTGGTCTACGAACGTGTTTCGGAGCTCAGGTTCAAAATTGAAAAACGGCAATCCGCTAAAGATACAATCGAGTTGCTGAATGCCTTCTTGCTTCATCGAATCTACTAATTGAGCAGCATTCGGATAGAAGGAGAATTTGGGAAATGCCTTTTGTAAATTGGTCCTCATCATCTGATTCGACTCAAACACGATTACGTTGGTAGAATCCTGTACCTGTTTTTCAATATAACGGGTGATGGCCCCTGTGCCTGCTCCGAGCTCAGCGATGGCCTGGAATTCAGGCCAGGGTGCATGACTAACCATTTTGCTCGCCAGAAAACGAGAGCTTGGTATGACACTACCTACATGTTTGGGATTCTTTACAAAGCTTTTCAAAAACAAAATTGTCTCATTGGAATTCATGAATTAAGTTCCTCCATGGGTTTCATATCGAATTTTGCAAATACAAGACGGACTCAAAAGCGTAATAACTGAAGCACAGACAGAAGGGGATCTCCAAAGTAGATGCCTGCAGCAAAATACGTTAAGGTCCAGAGTAGAGCACTGGAATAGGATATCATTGCAAATCTTCTGAAATGTACTCCGCTCAGCCCGATCACCAGAGGAAGAACATATCGTACGACTGGAATAAACAAACCGATCGACATCGCCCAATGGCCCCGTTGATTCAGCATTCGTTCGGCTTTGATAAAATGTTTATTATGTTGAAATCGGCGTAGGTTCTTCGCGCCGTACAATTTACCTGCAGCATAGGCGACAGTGATCGCTGTTAAAAGTCCGGATAAAATACAGAAGTAAGTGATTCCGGCATCGATTGCACCGGTGTGGCTCAGGATGGCCCCGCTGATAATCGTGATCTCATTCGGAATGGGAATTCCGAACGGCCAAGGGAGAAGGCAAAATAAAAAATCAGATATCCATACTGATGAAGCAGCTCTAAGATTGTATTACTGACCATGGTTTTACCTCCTCGCTTGTCGATAGCAAAATCATAATGAAATAAACTAAGGAATTCATGAGTATATTTCTAAAGAAAATCTAAAGATTATTTAAATAAGCCAACAACATATCTTCATTCAACCTAAAAAGCCTTGCCAAAAGGTTGGCAAGACTTTTAATAGAAACGTTCGTCATGGAGTAATTCTCGCAATTGGTATGCTGCTGCATATGCTTCGTGTACGAGCTGGATGTATTCTTCCTTGTATTCGTAGGATACCGATTGGATTAGCTCGATGTTCCTGATCAATTCTTCCAAAGCAATAACCACATCATTCGTTAAACCTCCAAGCCATCTCCAATTGGCGCTGTCGTCCTTATGCGTCTGTGTCACCAGTTCCTGGAATTGATCCAATTCTTCCGAAATAAGGTGTACAGTACTTTCCAAAGCCGCGATATCCCTAACCATGCGCCAAGTCACCAAACCGCATAATAAAACGAAAAAACATGTGAATATTATAGGAAATAGGTAGGCGAGAAATAGCTGAAATTGTTGCAAAAGCCAATAATCCTTCAATGTCTACATCACTCCGAAAAAAGTTGAATGGTATGTTTAATTGGTAAATAGTCATGGCAATGATAGAGCAAAACTCTGAATATATGGGTAGGATATTTCTAAAGAATTTCTAAGTATGACGGGATATACCCGAGATTGGGACAAATTTTTACGTCGAAGATTCCATAGAGAATATTGTTCTTTATTTTCCATTTTTGTGTTATTCTGTTGATGATAGGCGACCATTTCATTGGTGTGATCGATATAGAAGGGAGGGATATCTTCTCGATTCATTCAATTGGTATAAAGAGAGTAACGGCACTGCTTGTAAAAATGAAAAATAAGCGGAGGTTTGGTTATGCTCAAACAAATGAAGAAATATGGCGTTTGCAGTTTGGCACTTGTATTGTTTGCGGCTGCGGCATTGACCGGGTGGAGTACTAAAGCAGCGGCAGCGGATTTCAGATCATTGAACGCTTCACAGATCGTATCGGAGATGGGTGCAGGATGGAATCTGGGGAACCAGCTTGAAGCAACAGTGAATGGCGTCCCTAGTGAAACGGCTTGGGGCAATCCTGTCGTTACTCCAGAGTTGATTAAAAAGGTAAAGGCAGCAGGTTTCAAGACAATCCGCATTCCTGTATCCTATTTCAATCATATTGGAAGCGCTCCCAATTACACGATTAACGCTGCGTGGTTGAATCGAGTCCAAACCGTGGTTGATTATGCATATAATGAAGGTTTATATGTCGTCATTAACATTCATGGAGATGGGTATAATTCCATACCGGGCGGATGGCTTCTTGTGAATGGCAGCAATCAGGCTGCAATTAAAGAGAAATACCAAAAGGTGTGGCAGCAGATTGCTACCAAGTTCAGCAATTATAATGAGCGTCTCATTTTCGAATCGATGAACGAAGTGTTCGACGGAAATTACGGCAATCCGAATGCGGCATACTATGCTAACTTGAACGCCTATAATCAAATTTTTGTGGACACGGTCCGGCAGACTGGGGGCAACAACAACGCCAGATGGTTACTGATTCCAGGCTGGAACACGAATATTGACTATACCGTTGGCAACTATGGCTTTGCTCTTCCAACAGATCATTTCAGATCCTCGGCAATCCCGAGCTCTCAGAAGAGAATTATGATCTCTGCACATTACTACTCACCGTGGGATTTTGCTGGTGAGGAGAACGGAAATATAACGCAGTGGGGCGCAGCGGCAACAAATCCTTCGAAGAAATCAACCTGGGGTCAGGAAGACTATCTGAATGCACAGTTCAAATCGATGTACGATAAGTTTGTAACACAGGGCTATCCGGTTGTCATTGGAGAATTCGGATCCATCGACAAAACGACGTATGACTCCACCAATAACGTTTATCGTCAAGCTTATGCCAAGGCGGTAACGGCAACTGCCAAGAAGTACGGGGCCGTGCCGGTGTATTGGGACAATGGCCATAACGGTCAGCATGGTTTCGCTTTGTTTAACCGCTCAAACAACACGGTTACCCAGCAAGGGATTATTAATGCCATCATGCAAGGTATGCAGTGATCTAATCATGCGTTTAATTCGTACGAAAGGCATGTCCTCTCACAAGAAAGGACATGCCTTTTTTTATCTATGACTCGTTCGGTATCGTTCAAACACAAATACCATGTTGCCAAATGAATTTTACATAAGCCACATACAGAATTCATTAAACTCCACAATACCTTTTATATACTTAATTTGCTTATATAGCGAACTAAAAGGACTAGGTGGTAGACAGAATGTTAAAAAAACGCGATTTGCATGAATGCCACGCACTGTACAGCTTATTGAACGACCCCTCAGTGTCACCTTATGTTCGTTATCAATGTCATTCACCTGAGGAATATTTATTCCTGACCAAACAGTTGATGGACGAGGAAGAACAGAAAACCACGATTTCCCGTACAATTCTAAACGAAGCGGGCCTGCCCATTGGAACCATTGATTTATATCATATCGTAAACCATACAGGGTTTCTGGCCACATGGATTGGAGCACCTTACTTCGGTAACGGATACAGTCAACGGGCGAAATCCGTCTTTTTGAGTGAACTATTTCTCGAACATGCCATAGAAACGGTATTTTTGAAGATTCGCAAACAAAATATCCGGTCGAGCAAAGCTGCACAAAAACTGCCCTATGTAAAACTGGCCAATGATTCGCATGATGAATTATACGGATTCATCAATGCCAGGGAGCAGATCTATGATCTGTATCGCGTGGAACGGATCGACTTTATCGAATACAGTATGATCCTGAACCAGGGAGTGGCTACATAACTGCACAGTAAACTTTATGAATGCTATATAAGGTCATAGATAGGTGTTCATCATAGCAATGCATACCAATGGAGAGTCGCTGAATCAGCGGCTTTTTTTATGTTGCTCTTTAGGCCAGGGAAAAATGTTATGTAATAATTTATAACACATGGATTGAATGATTGTGAAAAACAACAAAAAATAATGAATCTTTTTTATGGAAAACTACAAAGACATCCAGAAACCTTCGTAATATAATATGACACAAGAAGAATAAATGAAGGGATAAGTCAGGTTATATTACATCTAATTTAATCAACACAGGGATCTCAGTCTCTGTTCTGAAAGGAGAATATCTATGCAAATTACAGCAGCACCTTACAATTGGCCTTATGACGGGAGCATCGATCCCGGTAAAACCGCATTAGTCATTATTGATATGCAAATCGATTTTTGCGGCAAAGGCGGTTATGTGGAACAGATGGGGTATGACTTGTCCCTGACGGCCAAACCCATTGAGCCTATTCGAAAGCTCTTGCACCGGGTCAGGCAGATAGAAGACTTTCACGTCATTCACACGAGAGAGGGACATAAACCGGACCTATCCGATCTGCCTGCAAACAAACGTTGGCGCAGCAAGCAAATCGGGGCAGAAATCGGCTCATCGGGACCCGCGGGACGCATTTTGGTTCGAGGTGAACCGGGCTGGCAGATTATTGATGAGCTTGCTCCCATCGAAGGTGAATCGATCATTGATAAGCCGGGTAAAGGCAGTTTTTATGCCACAGACCTGGATCTGATCCTGAAGAATAAAGGCATCACTCATCTGATCTTGACGGGAATTACAACGGATGTTTGTGTGCACACAACCATGCGTGAAGCCAACGACAGAGGATATGAATGTCTGATTCTGGAAGACTGCACGGGAGCAACCGACCCTGATAATCATCATGCAGCGCTCCAGATGGTCAAAATGCAGGGAGGCGTATTCGGCAGCGTTAGTAACTCCAGCGAGGTTTTAAAGGCGCTAGCAGCCTTTTAAGTAACACCGCCACAGCAATAGAAAAACAACAACACGGGAGGAAATCATATGTGGAGATGGTCCAGAAAGTCACTGCTTATCGTAATGTCGGTTTGTTTGCTCGCACTAACAGCTTGCGGGTCGAACGATGTGCCTAGTTCAGCATCAGGAGATGGAGAATCCGGTGAACTGAAAAAAGTGGTTCTGCGTCTAAAATGGGTTCATCAAGCACAGTTTGCCGGCTTCTATACCGCCGTAGAAAAGGGATTTTACAAAGAAGCGGGTTTGGATGTTGAGATCAGACCAGGCGGCGCTGATTTTCCTTCTGTACAGATGATTGCATCAGGTGCGGAGCAATTCGGCGTGACGGGCGCAGATCAGATACTGATGGCCAGGGAGAAAGGGGTTCCCGTGAAGGCGCTGTCCGCCATTTACAGAAAAACGCCATTTGTGCTATTTAGTCTCAAGGATTCAGGGATCACGAAAATGGAGGATCTGGTCGGCCAGAAGATCGGTGTGAAGCTTGGAGGGAATGAAGAGCTGACTTACCGAGCAATGGTGAAGAATGCGGGTATAGACGGAACCAAGGTGGAGGAAATGCCAGCAAAATATGATCTCAGCCCATTGCTCAGCGGACAGGTAAAGGCATGGCCAGGTTATGTCATCAATGAGGTCCTCGCCGTACAGGAGCAGGGGAATGAAGTCAATATTATTGAGCCAAACGATTATGATATTAACTTTTATGCAGATACGTTGTTTACGACAGAGGACATCATCGAGCGTGATCCCGAAATGGTGAAAAGTTTCGTACAAGCTTCCATGAAGGGCTGGAGCTACGCTATTGAGAACCCGGAAGAGGCTGCCGAATTTGGCTTGAAATACGGGGATAAATTGACCATTGATCACGAGGTGAGCATGATGAACGCAAGCATTCCTTTGCTGGAGCCGGAGAATCTTCCACTCGGCAAGATGGAATCAGAGGCGTGGGACGTGCTGCAGCAGAACTTGATCGATCTGGAATTCTTGAAGGAAGAGCAAAACCTTGAAGACGTATTTTCAAACGAATTTATCGAATAGGGTGTGATTTTATGCTGACAACGGCCAGTGGTCTGGAGAAAGAAGCTTCAGGGCTGCATGAACAACAGACAACCATTTCTTCCAAAAGCGACATCGCGGTTACGTTGAAAAATTGCTCCTTATCCTTTGGTGACGTCAACGTATTGAATAATGTGTCGATTGATATTTATAAAAATGAGTTTGTTTCGATTCTCGGCCCAAGCGGATGCGGGAAGTCAACGCTGCTCCGGTTAATGCTCGATCTGCTTCAACCTAATGCAGGAGGAGAGATCGTCTATCCATCGAAGGATCTCTCGCTCGGCATGGTGTTTCAGAAGCCTGTATTGATGCCCTGGCTAACCGCAATCCAAAATATATCGCTGCCTCTCACGATCGGAGAGAAGAAATTCACCAAAAAAGAGATCAAGGAAAAAGCGGAATCCTCGCTGCGGTTGGTTGGACTTCAGGATTTCATGAATCATTTTCCGCATCAGCTGAGCGGGGGCATGCAGCAGCGGATTGCGATTGCAAGGGCACTCGCTGCAGATCCGACAGTATTGCTTATGGATGAGCCCTTTGGAGCACTCGATGAATTTACGAGAGAAAAGCTGAATTTCGAACTGCTGCGTCTATGGGAGAATCCCGAAACGAGCCTAAGTACAGTTGTTATGGTTACCCACTCGATTCAGGAATCCGTGCTGCTATCCAACCGCGTGATCATGATGTCACCAAGGCCTGCCGGCGTGGAGGATATTATTTCGGTTCCGCTGCCTTCACCGAGGGAGATTGGCATGGATGAACTTCCGGCCTTCCACCAGACTGTCAATGAGTTAAGAAAGCGGGTCAAACACCTATGAAAACCAAGATCAAAGATGCCATGTATCCTGTCGTATTCGCCATTGCCTTTCTTATATTATGGGAACTCATTGTACGCCTTTTCGACATACCTCTTTATTTGCTTCCATCTCCCACAGGCATCTTATCGGTTATGGACAGCTCCTTATGGTCACATATGCTGGTCACGCTGCTGGAAGCATTGGCAGGCTTCGTGCTTGCCAATGTCCTGGGATTGATTACCGCTGTAATCTTCGTGCATTCCAAACCCATTGAAAAGGGAGTATTCCCGCTGGCGATTGCACTCAAAACGACTCCGCTCGTCGCTCTGGCTCCGCTTCTGGTCGTATGGATGGGCACGGGATATTCCTCCAAGGTTGTAGCCTCCATGCTAATCTGCTTCTTCCCTATTTTGGTCAACAGCGTAAAGGGTCTGAAAGCCATTGAGCACGAAGCATGGGAGCTGTTCTCCACATATAAAGGCACCAAGTCGGAAATTTTCTGGAAATTACGGCTGCCTGCAAGCTTGCCTTATGTGTTTTCTGCGTTGAAAATCTCGACCTCGCTGGCTATCGTGGGTGCCATTGTTGGTGAATTTGTCGGCGCTAACAAAGGGCTCGGCTATGTCGTCCTGGTATCTTCATACCATATGGATACACCTGTGATGTTCTCCGCAATTATTGCATCCGCACTATGCGGACTGGTTCTCTTTTGGGCCATCAGCTTACTTGAGAGAAGAATTATATTCTGGCAAAGGACGGATGACCTATGATGAGATGCACTGTGAACCGTATTCCAAGCCGTTCGCCTAACGATACGGCTGCGATGGAGAAAGCCATCCTAGAGGGAATTATAGTTCCTCAAGATGTGGTCGCAGTCTTAGGCAAAACAGAGGGCAATGGCTGCGTGAACGATTTTACGCGTGGTTATGCTGTGCTGGCGTTGAAGCAATTTTTTGGCGAATACCGAAAAGAATCAACCTCTACAATATCCTATGTCATGTCTGGAGGAACCGAGGGCATACTCAGCCCTCACTTTACAGTGATTAGCCGCAAGGGTGCTTACAACCAAGTTGGTCAGAGACAAGATCAGAAATCGCTGGCCATTGGCGTCGCAAAAACACGAGATTTTCTTCCCGAAGAGATTGGAAGGCTGGCTCAAGTGGACGAAGTGGCTGCGGCCGTTCAGCGAGCCATAGCGGAAGCTGGCATCGAATCCTCAGCAGAAGTACATTTTGTGCAAATTAAGTGTCCGCTGTTAACGTCCGAGGGCGTGCATGATGCCTTGAGCAGATCTCAAACCACCGTGACAGAAGATACCTACAAATCCATGGGATATTCACGAGGAGCCTCTGCACTAGGTGCGGCAGTTGCTCTTGGCGAGGTGGAACGAGCTGGACTTCAAGATACGGACATTTGCAATTCATGGCATCTGTTCAGCAGCGTAGCCTCCACGTCGGCAGGCAGCGAGCTGGCGTATTGTGAGGTGATCGTCTTCGGCAATTCCGACTTTGCGGAAGGTCCGTATTTTATCGACCATGCTGTAATGAAAGATTCGATTGACGCCCCTGCACTCAAACGCTTGCTGGATATTCATGCAGATGCTGAAATGGTGCAGGTGATGGCTAAGGCAGAGGCTGATCCCACCGGGTTCATCCGGGGTCACCGGCATACGATGCTTGATGATTCGGATATTAACCATACGAGACATGCGCGAGCTGTCGTCGGGGGTGTGCTTGCTTCGGTGTGTGGTGATCCCATGATCTATGTGTCTGGTGGAGCCGAACATCAGGGGCCGGCAGGCGGCGGGCCGGTGGCTGTCGTTTTTAAACGCAGGGATTAAACGGATACATCCATAAAAAACAAATGGAGGAATGACACGATGATTACAGCCAAGAAAACTGAGGTTATCACTGGAGAAGACATGCAATGGGGATTAATGCCGAATCACCTTCACCTGTATCACCGCGAGATTGTGTCTGCCGAACAGGCGGATCAGATGGGGTTTCGTGCCAGCTCTGTTTTGTGGGAAAAGATTGGAGTGGGCGGTCAGGTACTGCCTCACTATCATGATGTAGCTGAAATCATTCACATCACGGTAGGTAAGGTGAAACTGCTGTGCAATGGAGAATGGAAGAGCTACCAGGCAGGAGATACGTTCCATGTCCCGGCAGGCGTTATTCATTCGGTAGCCAATGACGATGTACAGCCGACAGAGCAGATCAGTATTTTTTTGCCGGTTGAAGAAAATGCTCCGGTTAACTCGTTTTTTAATACGACATTAGTGGAAGATGTCTTTTCCACCAAATTGAAATAGTCAGGCGGGATAGGAGATGGCAGATCACAAGAAGGCAGGATTCACGTGCAGTGATGTTTTGTTGATCCCCGACTTTAAGGAAGCTGTCGTCTTGGCTGGAGCGAGTGGCATGCAGCGAATGATTAACCGTGTCAACGTGATGGAAGTGCCCGATGTGATCGATTGGGTACGCCCGGGGGAGTTTCTGATTACCAGTGGATTTCCGTTTCGTGATCAGCCGGAGGCTATTGCGGATATCATACCGCAGCTGGTGGAGAAAGGTGTATCGGCGCTGGGGATCAAAACCAAACGATTCATCGATCATATTCCTGACCGTGCACTCGAGCTGGCTGACCAATTGGGCTTTCCAATTTTCGAGCTTCCGGCCGCGACCGTATTTTCGGATGTTGTCCGGGATATTATGGGGCGGGTCCTTGTGCAGGAGGCAAGAGAGCTTTCACTGCTGCAAAGCCGTTTTCAAAAGCTGTCTCAACAGCTCCTGTACGGGAAAGGTTTAGAGGAATTTTTGCAAACGCTGGATGGCATATTGAACAATCCCATTGTATTGCTTGATGACTCCAATCATCTGTTTCTCTCCCCCCAGGCAGAGGAGATTGTGGAGGCAGATAATCCGATGCTGTGGTCCGGTCTGCGGGAGGAGAGCAGCCTCGGTGTGAGTTTCATAACACTAGGAGAGCGCCGAATTCGGGTATATGTATCAGCCGTTAATGACAAGCAATACGACAAATGCTTGCTGGTTCTGCTGGAATGGAACCAGGAGCACTCGGTTGTCGATCGGCTGACGATTGATCGCGTAGGTGTTTTGGTAGGACTCGAGATGATTAATGCCAACGCCAGGCGGGAAGTAGAGCTGAAGTACGTTGATCAGTTTCTGCAGGACTGGATTACGGGCCGAATTGTCACTATTGAGGATTTGAGGCTGCGAGCGGAAGCGTGCGGGCATGCACTTGATGATGATCAAACGCGGTATGTCGCGTTAGTGCGATTTCTGAACGTCAAACCTAGCATCAGGACCATGCAGCAGGCGATTAAAAGATTGAGAACCAAATCCAGATGTGTGGGGCTTCAGGCAACTATACTGGAGGGAGAGCTGGTCCTTCTTTTCGCAGAAGAAATGCATGGGATTCGGAATGCGACGATGGAAGCCATTCTCGCTGATATGAAGGTGGTTTTTCCTGCTGAGAGCTATTCTCTCTGTATCGGTAATCGAACCGAAGCTGCGGAGAAGGTGTACGAAAGTTATAACGATGCCAAAAAGATTCATCATATCAGCTCCATTTGCGATTACCGTGAACCTTATGTGGACTATATGAAGCTAGGCGTGTTTCAGCTTTTATACCATCTGCCTGATACAGAGGAGGTTCATGAGTACCGCGATCGATTTATTCTGCCCTTGCTCGCCTATGATGCGAAGCATAATTCCCAGCTGTTTGAAACGTTGAAGGTATACTTTAAGCATAATCGTAATGTGAAAAAGACGTCAGCGGAGCTTTTTACCCATTATAATACCGTTTCCTATCGTGTAGAGCGGGTGTGTGAATTGCTGGGGATCAGCATGGATCATGGCGATGATGTGCTGCAGCTGCATCTAGCGATGAAGCTGAATGAAATGAGACCAGCCTGATTGATATGTACGCGTCAAGGAGGGGTGACGGATGAGTAAGCTGGATATGAAAATACCGTGTGAACTGACAATAGACTGGCTGCAAGCGCAATATGGGAGCGGGAAGCTCAAGCCCGAGCAGGTCATTGAAGAGATCATCCGCCGATCCCGTGAGGACGAAGGGATGAATATTTGGATCGCTCCGCCTGTACTGGAGAGAATCAAGCCGTATTTGGATCGGCTCAAAACAATGGATACTTCCTTGCCGCTGTGGGGTGTACCCTTTGCCATTAAGGACAACATCGATTTGGCTGGCACACCAACAACAGCTGGCTGTCCCGAATATGCATATGTTCCAGACAGGCATGCTGCAGTTGTAGAACGATTGTTAAACGCCGGAGCGATTCCTGTAGGTAAAACCAATATGGATCAATTTGCAACCGGGCTTGTAGGCACCCGGAGTCCTTACGGTGAGACACATAACGCGCTGAGCGCTGAGTGGATAAGCGGCGGGTCCAGTTCGGGATCTGCCGTAGCCGTAGCGAGGGGGCAGGCGGCATTCGCCCTGGGCACGGATACAGCGGGCTCCGGAAGGGTTCCTGCAGCGCTGAACCGTCTCATCGGCTATAAACCGAGTCTTGGAGCCTGGTCGACAAAAGGTGTTGTTCCCGCTTGTGCCAGTCTGGACTCTGTAACTGTATTTACCCATTCTATACAGGAAGCAAGGATTGTCGATGTGCAATTACGAGTCGTTGAATCATCAGACCCGTGGTCCAAGGAAATACCGCGATTGGTCGATAAGCTTCCCAAAAAGTTGTATCTGCCTGAAAAACCATTAACGTTTTTTGGTCCGTTGGCGGAGGAATACAGCAAGGCATGGGATTCAGCCGTCCAGAGGATCGAACAGTTGGAGCTTCCACTCGCGTATATCGATTACGATCTCTTTGAGGAGGCTGCTGCACTTCTATATGATGGACCTTGGGTAGCTGAGCGCTGGGCCAGTGTAGGTGAATTCATCGAATCAAATCCAGGAGTCACTTTCCCGGTGAAGGAACAAGTCTTGCGATCAGGTGGATCAGACAAATATGATGCAGCTTCCGTATTTACCGCGATGCATAAGCTTCAGGAGCTGCGAATGATGAGCAACGAGCTTCTCAAGGAAGCGGTGCTTGTCATGCCGACCTGCGGAGGCACATGGACGAGAGAGCAGGTTGAAGCGGGCCCAATAACCACGAATTCGGACATGGGACGATACACGAACCATTGCAATCTCCTGGATTTATGCGCGGTGGCTGTACCGGCAGAGGATGCCGCGTCTCAGATGCCCTTTGGAATAACGTTATTTTCGCTATCTGGAAATGAGCACTTGATGGAAAACGCTGCGGCCTCGTTTCTTGAAGTAAATTTGCCGCCTCTGGAAGCAAACAGACAAGAAACAATGCTGGTTGCCGTCTGCGGCCTGCACATGAGGGGTTATCCACTGGAGAAGCAAATGCTGGAGCGCGGGAGTCAGTTCATAGGTGAGTCGCAAACCGCGGAGAAGTATCAAATGGTGAAGCTGCCTAGCATACCGGCTAAGCCTGGATTGCTCAAGAAGAAGGCAGGCGGCAGCAGTTTTACGCTTGAATTGTGGCAGATGCCTGTGGCTTCTTTTGGAGCGTTCGCTGCATTAATACCGGCCCCGCTAGGTATAGGGAAAATTGAACTGGCAGACGGGACAGAAGTACCCGGATTTATATGCGAAGGCTATGCTGAAGAAGAAGCAGAGGATATCTCTGCTTACGGAGGCTGGAGAAACATACCATAGCATGGAGAAGACGGGGGTGCTTAAACGATCGTCCTTCGATCCCAAGAACCGAATATTGCAACAAGAGAAAACACCTATGAGAGCATAACATTCTTTCCCATTCATGCTGTCACATGAAGTTTATGATGTTACATTGCAAATTCATCATCCATAATCATCGATCTGATACATGTCCCGAGTTCAATAAAGGGCTACTGACTCTCTTGGTCAGTAGCCCTTTATTATTATTTTAAGTAACCAGGAACCCGCATCCTTATCGACTAGTTACGAGTGGCTCTGAGGGACCTGAAGGGTTGTTCAGGTATCCAGTTTATTCAGACCAGCTATACGAATCGTTTGCTCCAGTCGATTCAGATCCACGGTGAAGTCCTCTAATCCTGAAAAACGGTCTGGCGTCGTTCCGTCATCTTGCCCATACATCATATAATAATCAAGTTTGTTATGGTTGCTGATCATCCAGTAAGTAGGTACCACATGCCGGATATGAAAAATTTCGACGACAAGGGTGCCTTCCATGCAAAAAGCGAGATTGGCTAGCCCGGCTCCATGCGGTGAAACAATCGCTTTCGAGGAAGCAAAGAGTTGAACCTGCTGGGCAATGCTCCAATCCTCCAGACAGACCGAAACAAACCCATACGCCTCCAAAAGCCGAATGACTTCACCCTCGTTAGCTATCCGTCGTGCAGAGGCTTTGCTCCGGGAAATGAAAATGCGTTCTGGTGAATGAAGCGTTGTGTCACGTCCAGGTAGCATAAACATGCGAAGGACAGATGTAGCCCAAGGCGGATAGTGGGAATTCATCATTAGGGAAGGCACGACCAAGCGGTCAGCCTGAATTTCCCGATTGTCTCCAGTACGAATCACGCACGATTCCGATACGCCAAACATTAATAACGTTTCTTCCACAAACGATGCAGAAGGATTAGGATTCATGATAAGCGATTGAAAAGGAACATTTAGAATTTGAAGCATACCCAATCGAGGCAGCACGTCATATAACCAATGAAAATAATTATGACTCCCGCAAAAAGTCAAAACAGCAGAAGTCCCACGGAGATAATGTAGTTCCTGTATCTTACTCCGATACAAAGCAGGGTGTTCTTCCAGTGTCAGCATTCTATTAAGTCTTCCATCGTATTCGGGAGAAAGGTCGAAGATCAGTTTTTCATCTGACGTCAGGACAGAACCTGATGTTCCCCAAACACGCCCATTCGATATGTATGCAACATACCCACCTTCGGGATGAACGCTATAGGGCATCAAATAACGGTGAATTTCCGTTTCAAGGGTTTTGGGTATCTCGTATTTAGCGGCTTCACCAAGATCAAAAGGGGAGACTTTATCATCACTGACGGAGGAGATGGAAGCCTTCCATTCCCAAATGTCCCTGTAAAAACCGGACTTATCTGAATTAGTGTGTGTCGATTTGTCATTATTACATATGTCATTCATTTTCAGCCCTCCATAATGATGTGGTTGCTATGAAGCTAATTTATGCATGCAGGCTTCAAAGTGATTAGACTGATCATATCCTTTTTTTCTTCTGTACAATTTACATGCAGATCTCTTCGTTACCACTGTGAACATGTCGTAGTATTCATTATTTACTATCAAATAGTAAAGCTTTGGCTGCTATATCAAGTATTGTATGTTGTATATGTGCTGAAAGCTCTGGATAATTATAATGTTACACAGTTATTATTATAGTCACTTAGACTTGGGGATTGCTCAGATGTGTTGAATCTCTTTCCATCACGAGAGAAGATTCGACGCATTTATTAGCTTTAATGAAGCTAAGCATATGATAGTATTGGTTTGTAAGAAATAAAACATTATAAGTTCGCTATCAAACACGATGCATGCTTCATTTACTGAAGAGGGGGAATACGAATGATGAATGTTTTGTTGGTGGATGATGAGCCGTGGGTGCTCGAAGGCCTGAGAACCATGGTGAATTGGGACAAATACGGTTTTCGTATCTGTGGTGAGGCGGAGAATGGGAACGCTGCCTGGTCCATGATCGAAAGTCTTCAACCGGATCTGGTGTTTACAGATATTCATATGCCCTCTGTGAGTGGCCTGGAACTGATCGACCGTTCCAAGCATGAACTGATCAAAGCACCCCGATTCGTTATATTAAGTGGATATGATAGCTTCGAGTATGTAAAAACAGCGTTGGAGCAGAGAGTAGAGGACTACTTACTCAAGCCTATAGATGAGATCGAGATAGAAAACGTATTGGAACAGATGGGCCGTAAAATTCAGGAAGAACAGATTTCGGCTGAAATACACCAGCGTGATCGTGCCCTGTATGTGAATTGTTTGTTTGATCGCCTGATTCAAGGGGGAGTCAGCATGGAGCTGCAGGACGAAGTGAATACCATGCTGCAAATGGAAGGTCAAGAGAATATGGCCTGTCTTCTAATTGCCACGGATATCAGTAAAGATGACGTGAAAGGGCGAATACATGCTTTTGGTGGTGTCCATTGGTCGGAACCTTTTGTGGATGCTGAAGGAAACCTCGGAGTGTTCGCTGCTGACATCGATGATTCCTTGAAGCTCCTTGAGTCAATGGGCAGAAATATGGCGGAGACCGATGCTGGTCATTCATCCATGATTGTCGCCGTTGGACATCATTCGGGCACAGAATTTGGTATGCGATCAGCCTACGAGAAAGCTTTGTTCGCTCTGAGATGGAAGCGTTATCAGGGAGGGGGCGGATTTGTTCATCATCAGGATCTGCCACAGAGTGACCCATTGGCCAGCGTAAATCAAAAAGCTTTAGCCAGTCTGATGGAAGTCATTCTTTCTGGTGAACAGGATAGGTTGGAAGGGAAGATTCAAGCACTTCTTGCAGATTCTGACCTAGGATTGCCCTTCTCCAATATGGAATACGTCCGGGTTCAATTGCTTGCCCTTGAAATGAGTATTCTCAAGGAGTTGAAAGAGCTGGATGGAGATATGGGCAGTTTTATGCTTCACGTTCAAAATAAGGCAGGCGGCATTACTAAAATCGACTCCTATCCAGCATTTCGGGATTATGCACGTGTGTTATGTTTGAACGCTTTGGAGGCCCTGCAGCAGCAGAGAAAAGAAAAGGAATGCAGCACCATTTTTCGTGTGGTGCAATATGTCAATCAGGAATTCCGTAAGAAGCTGCAGCTTCAGGAGCTCGCACATCAATTTCATATGAACGCCAATTATTTGGGGCAGGCATTCAAGCAGCAGACGGGCAAAACGTTTCGGGAATATTTAAACGATAAACGGATTGAGGAAGCGAAAAGGCTATTACGCCAAAGCTGCGCATGCGTTGCTGACATTGCGGTACAGTCTGGTTATCCGAATGCAGACTATTTTGTAAGTCAGTTCAAGCGAATGACGGGCATGGCACCTTCTGCATATCGTAAGCAGCAATAGATCCCCCTAGAGATGAGAAGTACGAATGAAGGATGGCGATAGCAAACATGTTCAGAACAATCCGTTTTCGCAGCATCGTGAACGATATACCCTTGAATTACAAATTTATATTGATATATGTCATTGGTATTTTACTTCCTATCCTTGTAAGCAATGTTTTGTTTATGGATCGTATGTCAGGGTTGATCAAGGAACGGGAAGAGCAGAATTTACAAATCTCATTGGAGCGTGCAAGAAAGGATATTCATACCATGATTGATGGTGGCGTCGCCGTTAGTCATGCCTTGATTACGGACAAGTTGTTGAGCGAATCCATGGATCGGGTGTATGACAGTCAACTGGATTTCTATAACACACTCGATGATCAGCTTCGTCATCGGGTGACTTCCTATATTCCTGTGAACAACCAAATTCAGCGAATAGGGGTTTACACCGAAAATCCGACCATTGTGCCTGGCGGGGATTATTATGTTCTGGACAACGACGTACGCTCCGGAACCTGGTTCGAGCAGTGGAAAGCCGCTGGGGAAACCCTGAGAGTGCTTGCATACCGTGATCAGGCAACGAATGATCGTGCTGCAACCTCTTCGTATTTAAGCGTGATCGAAAAAATGGATTACTACAACGCCGACAACTCTTATCAGAAGTTGGTACGCATCGATTTCTACGTAAGTCGCTTCTACGATGTGATTGCCAGAGAAAAGAGTTCTCTGGATCTGTATCTGGTGAATGCCCAGAATCAAATTATTGTATCTGCGGATGACAAGTATCAGGGCGAGATGGAGAGTAGTTATGCTTTGTTTGATATGAGCAAAGCGGCAGACAAAGACTTGCATATCGTTCCAATTGGTAGTGCTAGTTATGTGAAAGGCTGGAAGCTTATTGGTGTTCCTCAGGAAACGCGTGTCAAACAAGCGATGTTATCCATGCAGCTTTACTTTGGAATGCTGGCCGGGATTATTACGCTGATCACTTCCATTTTCATTTATGTCATGCTCCGTTCCTATAATTATCGTGTTAAGCGGCTGTCGAGACATATGCAGAAGGTGGGTAACGAGAAATTCGAACTAATTAACATGGATGGTGGGCATGACGAGATTGGGCATTTGATTAGCAATTTCAATATGATGACAGCACGAATCCATTCATTGATCAACAATGTGTACAAGCTTGAAATTCAGCAGCGAAGCCAGGAGGCTGAGCGCATTCGAGCTGAGCTTAATCTGCTGCAAAGCCAGATGAATCCTCACTTTTTATTCAATACGTTGAATGCGCTGCTTGTGGTTAGCACCAAGAATAACTATGTGGACGTGAAGGATATTATCAAGGATCTGTCCAAGCTGCTTCGCCGTCTGTTGAATTGGAAGGACGATGTGGTCACGCTGGAGGAGGAAATGAGCTTTACGGTCATGTACCTGGGTATTGAGAAATTCCGTTTCCGGGACAAGTTCGAGTACTATATTGACATTACTGAAGAGGCAAGGCGATATAAAATACCCAAAATGAGTATCCAACAGCTGGCGGAAAATGCTTGCAAACATGGCATTCAGGCCATTGAGGGGCTTGGCTATGTGAAGATTCAAGCTGAAATTGTGAACGAGCATCTGCGTGTTGTCGTATCTGACAATGGAAAGGGTATGGACAAGGAACGGCTTCAAGAGGTTCTGTATCACATGCGAAGCAAGGAAGAGAGCGGCGGATACAATATTGGAATACGAAATGTATATCGCCGTCTTGAATTGTACTACGACGATAAAGTCAATTTTAACCTGGTAAGCAGGATCGGGGAGGGAACTGAGGTATCCTTTGAAATCCCATTGCAATTGCTGGAACGTCAGGATGTAAAAGGAGGCGTGGACGATGGCATTTAAAGTGTTGTTAATTGACGATGAGCCTTTGGCGCTTGAGGGCCTGCAGTTATGGATACCATGGGAGAACCTTGGCTTTGAGGTGTGCGGGGTCTGCGGAAACGGTTCGGAGGGCCTGAAACAAATGGAGGAGCTGAAGCCCGATCTGGTCATGGTTGATATTCATATGCCGGTGATGAACGGCCTGGAGATGATTGCGGAGTGGAGACGCAGGGGCAACGAGTCTACCAAATTCATTATCCTGACAGGGTACAGTGACTTTGATTATGCACGAAAGGCACTCAAACATAGAGTTTCCCGATATTTGCTTAAACCGCTGGATGAGGAACAGGCCGAGCTAGAGATCCGTCAGATGGGACAGGAACTGGCTAAGGAGCGGGAACAACTATACGTGGGGCAGGTGGCACAGAGAGAGAAGGAAAATCTGGCGATAAAGGAGGCTCTAACAGGCAAAGAATTGTCCACAGAAGCTGCGGGTGTACTGCAGTCCTTGTCGCGCTCCTCTCATGTTTGGAATGTATGCCTCGTTCAGATCGCGGCAGAGGATTATTGCAGGTGGAGCACGGTTGCTGCGGAATTTTTGGACAGGTCAAAAGCCATGTATGTGATTCGCTTGCGAAATGATCTGGTTTCCATCGTGTTTGGGAGTGCTGAATCAGCCTCCCAAGGCACGAGCAGTACAGCCAGACAGCGATTGGAGGAACTGGCACGCCGTCTGGCGGACTTTCATGCTTTTATAGCCATTGGTGAAGCGGCGTCTTCACTTCTTTTCATTAATCAGTCCAGGGTCACAGCAGAAAAAGCGCTCCTGCATACCTTTTATGAAACGAATAGGAACGGCGTGATGGACTATGAGAGCCTTAAGGATCTTACGTTCCAAAGACACGATGATCAGGTTGAACTCACGGCGAGAATTCTGGGGGCATTTCAACTCATCGACCACGATGCCTACAAGTCAGCAGTGGATTATATTGAGCAATCTTTTCGCCAGTTACGAGTTCACCCGGAGGAGGCCCGCAAATACGTGATCTACCTACTTCATGAAATTCGAGCATATATGAGAGCCGAACTGGCACAGGATTCCGGTGCTCCAAATCGTCTGTTCGATATTCCCAATCTGGATGAACGCCTGCTGACATGGAATGATCTGATCGACATGCTCCAATCGTGCGGGCGAGTCTGTTTTGAACTTTTGCTTAAGGAGAATGCTTCCGAAGCGCAGGGTATTGTACAGGATATCAATGATTACATTCATGAGCACTACCGGGAAGGGTTGAGCATTAAAATGCTTGCCGAGCGTTTCTTTTTGCATCCAGCCTACCTAGGACAGCTGCTTATACGAAAAAATGGCATTGGTTTCAATGAACTGTTACATAATTTGAGGATTGAGGAAGCTTGCCGTTTACTCCAAATGAATCAATACAAAAATAGCGAGGTCTCGGAAAAAGTTGGATATTCCACCTATCATCATTTTTTGAAGCAGTTTGAGAAAAGGCTGAACATGTCTCCGAATGAATATAAGAAACAAGTCTAACAAAATCCTTTTATAAAATCGCGTACGGTTGAATCTATAGATTATAGAATGAAGACCTGAGTTTTTCTCGGAAAGAGCTATAATTCGGGTGTATTTTCCATTTACCATTAAATTTATAATGAAATTATTCAAATGAAAGGGCTTTCATGAAGGCGTAATCAAACTTTGGAGGTGCTTTATGGGGGAAAGTAAAAAGAAGTTTTTCCGTATGGGGGCAACCATGTTGTTGTCACTGAGCGTTGTACTGGCTGGTTGTTCCGGCGGTACAAGTGACCCAGGCAGCGGAGAAGAGGGAAGCGGTACAGAGGTAGGGCCTGACAATCCGATAGAAATCTCGGTATTCCTTAACGAGGCCGGACAGCAGCCAACCGCTGACAACAAGATTTACAAGAAAATGAAGGATGAGCTTGGCGTATCATTCAAGTTCGAATTTCTGGCCGGTGACAAAAACCAAAAGCTTGGCGTTATGATTGCTGGTGGGGATTATCCAGACCTGATCTCAGCTGATACCAAACTGACAGCTGCAGGTTCAGTCATTCCGCTTGAAGATCTGATTGAAGAACACGCCCCGAATTTGAAAAAACATTACGAGAAGTACTGGAATCAAATGAAGGACCCGAATGATGGACATATCTACTACCTGCCAAACTATGGTGCATATAACGGCGAAGTAGCTGACACCTATTACAGCGGTCCCGCGTTCTGGATTCAGAAAGCTGTGCTGAAAGAGTTCGGTTACCCGACTCCAAAAACACTGGATGAATACTTCGACCTGATCGCGAAATACAAAGAGAAATATCCGACTATTGACGGCAAGCCGACCATCGGTTTTGAAGTCCTGAACTATGACTGGAAAAACTGGGGCTTGTTGAACCCGCCTCAGCATTTGATCGGTCATCCGAATGATGGCGGAGTGGTCGTCAACGATGGCAAGGCGGAGATCTTCGCCGATAAGGATTATGCCAAACAGTACTATCAGAAGCTAAATGAAATCAATGCCCAAGGCTTGCTTGATAAGGAAGCGTTTGCACAGAACTACGACCAATATATGGCCAAATTGTCCAGTGGTTCGGTACTCGGCATGTTCGATCAACATTGGAATTTCCAAAGCGCGGAAGATTCTCTCATAACGCAAGACAAAATTGAACGCACTTATGTAGGTTTCCCGCTTGTGTATGACAGCAGCACCAAAGACTATTATCGTGACCGCGCAGCACTGAATCTCAACAATGGTTTCGGTATTACCGTGAGTGCCAAAGACCCTGTAAAAATCCTCAAAGTGCTCGATAAACTGATGGAGGAAGAATGGCAGAAAACACTCACTTGGGGCATTGTGGATGAAGACTATTATGTCAATGAAGAAGGCCGCTTCATGAAAACACAAGAACAACGCGACAATGCATCGGATGCTGCTTGGAAGCTTGCCAACAAAGCTGACGCATTTTATGGAACTGCGCCGAAAACGGAAGGGTACTTTAGCGATGGCAACGCAACTTCGGCAAGTAATCAGCCAGAAGAATACCAGGCAAGTTTGAAACCGTTTGATAAGGAAGTTTTGGATGCATATGGTTTCAACAGTTATGTCGATTTCTTCAGTGCTCCACCAGAGAATCCGGTGACTTACCCTGCTTGGTCTGTCGATGTGGTAGAGGGATCTCCAGCCAAGATTGCCAATACGAAGTTGAACGAATTGTCGACCAAATATTTGCCAAAAGCCATCTTGGCCGGTACATCAGAGTTTGACAATGTTTGGAGCGAATACGTTTCCGAGATTCAAAAGCTTGACATCAAGGCATATGAAGATCGTATCAATGAAGTGTTGAAGTGGAGAATTGATAACTGGTCTGTGAAATAAAAACAACTTATGTCAGGAAGGAAGATAACCTTCCTTCCTGATTCTTTTGAAACATGGTTATTGCAGATGTGTTCTGGTTGTTTCGACGTTTTCCTTTGATTATAAAGATGGATAGGGAGCTTGATATTATGGAGGAAATTGTAGTGGGTACCAAGCCGCTCCGCCCGAAGAAAAAACCGAAAATCAGGCGGATTACTTGGCAGAATATTAAAGCACAGAGACAACTCATTTGGATGTCTGTTCCTCTGCTTGCGTACATTATTGTCTTTGCGTATGTGCCTGTATGGGGTTGGACGATGGCCTTTCAGGATTATAAACCGGCCCGGAGTTTCTCACAGCAGACGTGGGTAGGATTTAAGCATTTCCAGTTTTTGTTTACCGATGACAATTTTTTGCGAGTGCTTCGCAATACGCTAGCCATGAGTATCATCAACATGATTCTGGGTTTTGTAACCGCTATTGTTTTGGCATTGCTGCTTAATGAGATCAAGAAGGTCCTGTGGAAGCGGACAGTGCAGACGATCTCGTATCTGCCTCACTTCTTATCATGGATTATTGTTACCGGAATCGTAGCGACATCACTCGCTTCTGACGGTATTATCAACGATATCCTGATGAAATTGCATTTAATTAATGAGCCTATTCTATGGCTGACGGAAGGCAAGTATTTCTGGGGCGTTGTTGCAAGCTCCCACATTTGGAAAGAAGTCGGATGGAGTACCATCATTTATTTGGCGGCCATGGCCTCGATCGACCCGGCACAGTACGAAGCTGCCGACATTGATGGAGCTAACCGTTATCAAAAAATGTGGAATGTTACCTTGCCGGGAATCAAGCCTACCATTGTCATCCTGTTGATTATGTCGATCGGGCATATTCTAGAGGCCGGTTTCGAGGTTCAATATTTGCTGGGTAACGGATTGGTTGTTGACTGGGCAGAAACGATTGATATCTTTGTGCTCAAATACGGGATTGCACAGGGTAACTATTCGCTTGCGACTGCAGGCGGTATATTCAAGACCGTGGTCAGCATTACGATGTTGCTTGTAGCGAATTGGACAGCCAAGCGGCTTGGGGAAGAGAGGCTCTTATAAGATGAAAAAAACACCATTGTCCGGTTTAGGAAATACATCGGCGCTTTCTGCACGCCGTCCTGGTGCCAGAGGCCTTGAACCGTTTCTGTTCGGCACCTTTAACACGATTTTCATGATCGTGCTCGTAATTGTGACGCTGTATCCATTTTTAAACACCATTGTAGTTTCGTTTAATGCAGGGAATGACACCATTCGGGGAGGCTTATATTTATGGCCTCGTGATTTCACCTTGCAGAATTACAAAGCAGTTTTTGCTTCGGGCACGATCTATAATGCGTTTTTGGTTTCAGTTGCGCGGACCGTACTTTCTACGCTGCTTAATATTTTCTTGACCACCATGCTGGCCTATACGCTGAGCCGGCGCGATTATATTTTCCGTAGGCTGATTACAACTATTTTTGTACTGACCATGTATTTCAATGCCGGGCTGATTCCGGGATACTTCCTGATGAAGGATCTGCATTTGATTAATTCCTTCTGGGTGTATGTCCTGCCATCACTGGTAAGTGCGTTTAACCTGATCGTCATTCGTACTTATATTTACACCATACCCGAAAGCTTGATTGAATCTGCGAAAATAGACGGTGCAGGAGATTTCCGGATTTTCTGGAAAATTATTTTTCCGCTATGTAAACCTGTGCTGGCGACCATTGCGCTCTTTGTTGCCGTCGGGGCATGGAACTCCTGGTTTGATGCTTTTCTGTACACGTCGTCTCGTCAAGAGCTCAGCACACTGCAATACGAATTGATGAAATTGTTGTCTTCCAGTATGAACGCCAACAGCAATCCTTCCGTAGCCAATGGTATAGGGGCGGAGCATTCGACTCAGGTAACCCCAATTTCCATTCGTGCGGCCGTGACCATTGTGGCTTCCGTTCCGATTTTGCTTGTATACCCGTTCATGCAAAAATACTTTGTCGTAGGACTTAATGTAGGGAGTGTGAAGGAATAAATGTCACAGCTTCAAGTACAACAAATTCGCTATGCGAACCCGATTCTTCCTGGTTTTTATCCGGATCCGAGCATTGTGAAGGCAGAGGATTACTTTTACCTTGTTTGCAGTTCGTTTGAGTATTTTCCGGGAGTTCCGATTTTCCGGAGCCCGGATCTGATTCACTGGGAGCAGATCGGCAACGTATTGGATCGGGTGAGCCAGCTTGATTTGACTGGTCAGAAGAGCTCGGACGGGATTTACGCACCTGCGCTTCGATACCACGAAGGTACGTTTTATATGATCACGACAGATGTTAGAGGTATCGGGAACTTCTATGTTACGGCAACCAACCCTGCCGGACCATGGTCTGATCCGATTCGCATTCCGTATGGGGGAATCGACCCCTCACTGTTTTTTGACGATGACGGAAAAGTGTATGTTACGGCGCAGCGAGGAGCGGACTACGATTCTCATGCCATTCAATATGAGATCGACATCATGACAGGAGAGGCGTTATCCGAACCGCAGGTAGTATGGCACGGAGACGGTGGACCGTGGACCGAGGGGCCGCACTTGTACAAAATCAACGGGATGTACTATATGATGTCTGCTTCTGGAGGGACGGCTAAGGAGCATCGCGAAATCATCGGTCGCAGCGAACATCCGTATGGTCCGTTCGAAAGGTATCCAGAGCCGATTCTGACTCACCGCCATTTGGACCACCCAATCCAGTATTTGGGCCATGCCGATCTGGTGGAGGATCATCACGGGGAATGGTGGGCTGTATTCCTTGGCGTCCGCTTGACAGAAGACGGATATAGCGTGCTTGGACGCGAAACATTCCTTGCGCCGGTTGTCTGGAATGAGGGCTGGCCGCACATTGACAACAATGAAGGCACGGTAAGCCTGGACATGACGATTCAGCGTATGCCGATGTCAGTTCCTTCTCAAGCGGATGGTAATGCAGCAATTGTTGCAGGCCGGGATGACTTCAATGAAGAATTGGGTCCGCAGTGGATGTTTGTGCGCAATCCGTCAGAAGGAGCATGCTCCATAACGGATAATCCGGGTTCTTTGACACTTTACGGGCAGGAGGCAAATCTCAGCGACGTTGGCCAGATTACGTTTATTGGCCGTAGACAGCAGCATCTTCAGGCCTGCTACACAACGAGCATGACATTTGTGCCGACTGCTGATGGAGAAGAAGCGGGCATGTGCATTCGCCGGGATGAGGATGCGCATTATGAGCTTGGTGTTAAAAGGTCGGAAGGACGCAACCTCATTTTTGTCCGTCTGACGGTACGTGGAGAGTCGAAAATCGTGTACGAGAATGAGACTGAAGCTGAGCAGCTGTTTCTTCGGATTGAATCAACGGAGACGGAGTATAAACTGAGCTGCTCCTTGGATGAACAGGACTGGGTAAGTCTTGGCACGGGTTCAGCACGGGCCATCTCTCCGGAGGACTTTGTGCATAAAATGT
This sequence comes from Paenibacillus sp. FSL K6-2862, assembly GCF_038005125.1. Classification (NCBI taxonomy): domain Bacteria; kingdom Bacillati; phylum Bacillota; class Bacilli; order Caryophanales; family Paenibacillaceae; genus Paenibacillus; species Paenibacillus sp. FSL K6-2862. Next base: position 3,981,674 of record NZ_JBBOSN010000001.1, on the reverse strand, counting down.
GCTTTACCGGAGCGGTAGTCGGGTTATATGCCACGGGCAACGGCCAGGCAAGTCATACACCTGCACGCTTCGATTGGTTCGATTATGAAACTAGCTAACTGATCTAACGAGACGAACTAATATTACTTATTCGGTAATCAGGAGGAGGGGAATTATGGAATCCAGGCGTGAAGAGGAATCATTGAAGGCTTTATATAAGGATGCTTTTCATATCGGTGCAGCGGTTAATCCCCTGACGATCGACAGCCAGCGCTCGCTGCTGGCCTACCACTTCAACAGCTTGACCGCAGAAAATGAAATGAAATTTTCAAGCCTACACCCGGAGGAGAATCTGTACACGTTCGAGAACGCAGACGTCATAGCTGCATTTGCCAGAGAGCAAGGCATGGCACTGCGAGGACATACGCTGGTCTGGCATAATCAGACTCCCGATTGGTTGTTCGAAAACGAAATGGGCGAAAAGGCGGAGCGGGATCTACTGCTTGAACGGCTTCGCTCGCATATTCAGACTGTCATCGGCAGATATAAGGATGTGATCTACTGCTGGGATGTTGTGAATGAGGTCATCTCTGATGAGAATGATGAAAGTGCATTTCTGCGGCCTTCCAAATGGTTGGATATTGTCGGGGAGGACTTTATTGGGAAAGCATTCGAGTTTGCTCATGAAGCAGATCCACAGGCTCTATTGTTTTATAACGACTACAACGAGTCCAACCCGCATAAGCGGGAGCGCATCTACCGACTTGTCCGTTCACTGCTGGACCAAGGCGTACCGATTCATGGGGTAGGTTTGCAGGCACACTGGAATTTATACGACCCTACGCTGGACGACATGCGTGCTGCCATTGAGCGTTATGCCCAGCTTGGCCTTCAGCTTCAGCTCACTGAACTTGACGTATCGGTATTTCGCTTTGACGACCGACGTACGGACCTGACTCGTCCTGAGAAGGGGATGCTGGAACTGCAAGCCGAGCGTTATGAATCCATTTTCCGTCTCCTTTACGAATATCGTGAACACATCAGTGCCGTCACATTCTGGGGAGCAGCCGATGATTATACCTGGCTTGATCATTTCCCGGTCAGAGGCAGGAAAAATTGGCCATTCTTGTTCGATGAGTCGCATGCTCCCAAACCGGCTTATGAGCGCGTCGCTCAAATTCCGAAGCGTGCTGCAATGGAGAAAAAGTGATACTTATATCGTTAAAGCGTCCGAAAATAAATTTGAAATTGAATCATCTCTTTTGAAAGGGAGTATTTGAATGTCTGAAGTGCCTAAACCGCATCAACCGCTAGTCACCCACATCTATACTGCAGATCCATCAGCACATGTTTTTGAAGATCGGATCTATATCTATCCATCTCATGATCTGGATCATGACGGTCCGGTGAATGACAACGGAGACCAATACAAAATGGAGGATTATCATGTATTGTCCATGGCCGATCTGAATTCACCGGTCGTGGATCACGGTGAAGTGCTGCACGTTAAGGATGTCCCGTGGGCATCCAGTCAGATGTGGGCGCCAGATGCTGCGTACAAAAACGGAAAATATTATCTGTTTTTCCCCGCACGCGATCATGATGGCATCTTCCGGATCGGTGTAGCAACAAGCTCTTCTCCCCAAGGTCCATTCCAACCGGAGGAGCAGTACATCCCAGGCAGCTTCAGCATTGACCCTGCCGTATTCATTGATGAGGACAACGAAGCCTACATGCTCTTTGGCGGCCTGTGGGGCGGTCAGTTGGAGAAGTGGCAGACGGGAAGCTACGTGGAAGATGCCGAAGGTCCTGCTCCGGATGCGCCTGCGCTTGGTCCACGAATTGCCAAGCTCAGCGAGGATATGCTCTCTATGTCTACGGAAGCATTGGAAATTGTAATCGTGGATCAGGAAGGCAAGCCGCTTACCGCCAGCAACGAAGAATGCAGATATTTCGAAGGACCATGGATGCACAAGTATAATGGCAAGTATTACTTGTCTTACTCCACGGGAACAACGCACAAGCTGGTATATGCTACAGGTGACAATCCTATGGGACCATTCACATTCCAGGGCACCATATTACCGCCTGTTTTGGGATGGACAACACATCATTCCATTGTTCAATTTAAGGATAAATGGTATTTATTTTATCATGACTGTTCTCTGTCCGGTGGAGTCGATTACAAGCGCTGTGTCAAATTTGCCGAACTGACGTATAACTCCGATGGAACCATTCGCATGATTGATCCATACCCGGAAAAATAACAAGTTTAAGGGGGGCCTCACGGGCCTCCCTAGTTATATAATCATACCTTGAAGCCGCCCTTAAAAATTTCTTTTTTGGGCATATATATGGTTTTAAAGAAAAGGTCACATTAGCTTATCTATTTTTGAAAGCGCTTAATTTGTGGCATCAACCTACATTATAACGGAGAAAGATGTTATTTTTTTCTGTCGCTTCAGGATTAAAACATGTAAAATGATTTTGACTGAGGAGTCAGTGTTTGAATTGCTATTTTTAAAATATTCATAAATAAGCGGGGTGTATTAAGGCATGGTTCATCACAATCCGATCCTATGGGCTGATTATCCGGATCTCGATGTTATCCGCGTAGAAGATACGTACTACATGGTGAGTACGACGATGCATATGATGCCAGGATGTGTCATCCTGCGTTCATATGATCTGATGCAGTGGGAAGTGGCAACTCATGTGTATGATAGACTGGATGACACGCCCGCCCAAAGACTGGAAGGCGGCAAGCAGATTTATAGTAAAGGAATGTGGGCAGCTTCACTTCGGTATCATCAAGGGACTTTTTATGTAATTTTTGTAGCCAATGATACGCGAAAAACGTATTTGTACACCTCTTCTTCTATATTGGGGCCATGGAACAAACGCATTGTTGAGGGCTTTTATCATGATTGCTCACTTTTCTTTGACGATGACGACCGGGTATATCTGGTACATGGCAATACCGAAATTCATCTGATCGAGTTAAAGGGTGATCTGTCAGGACCTAAACCGGGGGGATTGCAGCGTTTAATCGTAAAAGAGCGAGAGCCTTTCCATCTGGGTTACGAAGGAGCCCATTTCTATAAAATCAATGGGAAGTATTATGTGTTCCTGATTCACATTTCGAAAGAGGCGGGACGAAGAACGCAAGCTTACTTCATGGCGGATACGATAGACGGTGAATTTGTCGGTGGGGAAGTTTTTAACGATGATATGGGTTATTTCAATTCAGGTGTTGCGCAAGGTGGGATTGTTGATACACCGGATGGAGAATGGTATGCCATGCTGTTTCAGGATCATGGTGCGGTGGGTCGTATTCCAGTACTTGTTCCTGTGCATTTTGAAGGCAGTATACCCGTTTTTGCAAGCAAGGCACCAAAAGAAATTGATATTCCCAGTACAAGGCCGGATTATCAATACAGCCCTCTGGTAGGCAGCGACGATTTCAGTTATCACGTTGGAGAAGACGGTAGAGTACGCCTGCGTGATTTTTGGCAGTGGAATCATACGCCCCATGATGCGCTTTGGACTGTAACCGAGAAGCCTGGTACATATCGTATTCGGAGCGGTCAGCTCAGTCCGAACTTAACGTTTGCCGTGAATACATTAACCCAGCGCGCGATGGGACCTGAATGTACGGTTAACGTGACACTGGATGGCAGCGGATTAAACGATGGTGATTATGCAGGAATATGTTTTTTAATAGGAACCTACGGTTTGATTGCTTTAACAAGGGATGAGGGACAGTTTTACCTAGTCATGCAAGCAAGGGAAAGTGAGGATTCCAGCATATTCGGGAATTTGATTGATCAGGAGCCGGCGACGGAACATGCACGAATTCCCGTAGCCGGGCCGGTCGTTACGCTCCAGGCGTCAGGCAATTTTGTGAATAATCAGGATGAGTGTTCATTTGCCTATCTTGATGATACGGAGTGGAAGCCTATTGGCATCCCCCACAAGATGTTCTATAAATTGGACCATTTTATGGGCTGCCGGATTGGCTTATTCCTCTACTCAACGAAGGTTATTGGAGGCATGGCGGATTTCTCCAATTTCGAATACCGGGTCGTCTAGGCAACAAATACACAATGGTATATAAAGTCGCCTGGTGGCGGCTTTTTGTACGCCTACAGATCATTGGATATAGAATGTTGAATTCCGGATGATCCGTCAAATAAATGGCATGATTCATTCCAATAGAAATGGGGCAAGTTGTCGTGTCTAATCGATGGAAGTACAGGATAAGATGGACCTTAATTCTGCTCCTTACGGTGCTCATGCCTGTAAGCCTTATGCAAGGAATGTCGGAGCAGACGCAACCGTTACCCGCGGGGCAGCAGGGAGAGCCTTATGAGGAGGAAGGGAAATATGTTCCGTCCATACAAGTCACTTTTGTCAGGGAAACAGGGGAGGAACTGGAGCGAATGGTTGAGGATTTACCGGGTGAAAGTCTGATAGATAATCGCTGGACACGCTTGTATGAAGAAGAATTGGGTATTCAGATTCGTTATGACTGGATCGCAACGGGTGACGTTTATAATCAGAAGCTGGGGGTAGCGCTTGCTTCAGGCCGTTTCCCTGACGTTGTCAAAGTAAACCCATACCAACTCAGGCAGTTAAGCAATGCCGGATTGATTGAAGACCTGACCGAAGTGTACCAGACGCAAGCCACTCCTCTTACCAAAAAAATATTGGAGGCTGAGGGTAGAGGTGCATTCGACGCTGCTACCATAAACGGTAGACTGATGGCTATCCCTGAATCGTCATCTTCCATTGAAACGGCGCAGTATCTGTGGGTCAGAAGGGATTGGCTGGAAAAATTGAATCTACAGCCCCCCAAAACGATGGAGGATGTCCTGAACATATCGGAAGCGTTCACCGAAGGAGACCCCGATGGTAACGGGAAAAACGACACCTATGGAATGGCGATGACGAGTTATTTGTGGGATCCCGTCATGGGCGTATCCGGATTCATGGCGGGTTACGAGGCTTATCCGAATATCTGGATCAAGGACAAGAAGGGGAATCTCGTCTACGGTGGCATACAACCAGAGGTCAAAAAAGCGCTTGAGATGCTGCGAAACTTATACCTTGATGGCCAAGTTGATCCCGAGTTTGCCTACAAAAACGGAAGCAAGGAGTCTCGACTGGTTCAGGACGGTAAAATAGGCATGCTGTATGGTGAACAGTGGACCCCATTCATGCTTCAGACTACGCGCGATACGGACCCCGACGCAGAGTGGCAAGCATACCCTCTTGTGGCCGAGTCTGGAAAAGACATACGGGTCCCGCTTCGTTCCAATACAGGACAATATTTTGCCGTAAAAAAAGGATTTGCGCATCCTGAGGTCATCGTTAAGCTTATGAATCTGCATCTGGACAAAAACTGGGGTGAACAAGCTGAGTATGAAAAGTACTACAATGATGACTCACTTGCCGTATGGAAGCTTTCGCCAGTAACTCCGTTTCCAGGAACAAAAAACATAGATGCCTACAGAGATATTCGTGACGCTACAGAAAAAGGAGATTACTCCAGTCTGGAGAATGAAGCACTTGCGATCCACAAACGAATAGTTGCTTATGACTCGGAAGGCATAAAGAGTGGATGGGGATGGAAACAGACCTATGGCCCTTCGGGTGCTTTTAGCATTGCCGATGCCTATGACTTGAACGGGCAGCTGATATACGACGAATATACCGGGGGCATAACCGAAAGCATGGTTGACCGGCAAATTATTCTTCGAGATCTCCAGCTTGAAGCCTACATGAATATTATCCTCGGTTCGCCCCCCGAAGAGTTTGATCGGTTCGTCGACGATTGGTACAAGCTCGGTGGGGAAGAAATTACATCGGAGGTGAATGCGTGGTTCAGAATCAATGGTGGAGGGGATCACAGCTCGTTGGCATCTTCGAATTAATTCACAAACCTTCTCGCGGTTTGGCTCACAGGAGGTGAAAGGGTTGTTTAGGATTCCTGCCCAGTCGTGGCTCAATAGCATATTTGCAAGACTAATCATGACCTACCTGGCTTTTGTCATTCCGCTGATTCTTCTCGGCGTATATCTATATCACTGGAGTTACGACACTGCAAGCCAGGAAATATCCTTGTCAACAGATCGGCGTTTGAACCAATTTGCCATGGAGCTGAACAGGGAGATCGAATGGATGGAACTGCAGCAGTTCGACATCGCGGAAGACCGCAAACTGAACCGGCTTGCCATTCTATGGAACATGATGGATCAAGTGGAACGACGTGAAACGTTGAATTATTTATCGGAACGATTGGCTGCTTTCAAAAACAGCAGTGCTTACATCAGGAACGTTTACGTACATATCCCTTCAGTCAACAAGAGCGTTTCGGCGGTGCAGGGCATTGATGACTTTGATCAGGAATCCTTTAGCTACTTTAGCTCAACCCGAGAAGAAAAAGGAATTCGCTTTACTGTGAAAGGTGACAACCTGAATCTTAGCGCTGTGAGACTAACAGGCCAAAGAGTTGAGGATCCGCTGTTTGTTGTCCAAGTGGAACTGGATAACGCTGAAGTTCAGAATGAATTGTCACAGCTCAATCTTTATCCCGAGAGCGCAACATTGCTGATTGAGGACCAAACGGGGCTTGCCATCTCGGACCAGCGGCGTGATGCCATTCTGTCCAGTCACCGCAAGTCCAGCCTTACGAATCCGCAAAGCAATTTTCAGGTGAGTGTGGACGATACCTTGTATCATGTGAACCAGCTTCATATAAGTACGCTGGGATTGTCCGTAGCCACCTATTTGCCGGAGGAAATCGTAACCAAACCTCTCAGCAGATTTGTTCAATGGGCCTGGATTTTTGCCATCACTTCATTCATCGCCATTGCGGCGTATCTGTATTCCAGCTACAAGCTGATCCACATGCCGCTGCTGCTACTTGTCAAAAGGTTTAAGAAAATGGAGGGAGGCGTGCTGGACATTCCAATCAACCATCATCGAAAAGACGAATTCGGTTTTTTGTACAGCCGTTTCAATCTTATGATCGAAAATCTTCGGCAGTTGATTGACCGTGATTTCAAAATGACCATGATGATGCAGCGGGCCGAATTAAGACAGCTTCAATCCCAGATTAATCCACATTTTCTGTACAACAGCTTCTTTATTTTGAATTCCCTCGCCAGAACAGGAGATACGGATCGCATTGAACAATTTACGAACATGCTTGGCGAGTATTTCCGCTTCATTACCCGAAACGGGACAGATCATGTTCCTTTGAAGGAGGAGGTGGAGCATTCGCGAATCTATACGGAAATTCAGCAGCTGCGATTCTCCAGACGTATTAAGGTGGACTTCGGACAGGTACCCCTGGAGATGGAACAGATTCAGGTGCCCAGGCTGATTATTCAGCCGATTATTGAGAATGCTTACGAGCACAGTCTTGAAAAAAATACAGACACGGGTCTCTTGCGCGTACATTTCTATAAGGAGGAGTCCTATATCGAATTTGTCGTGGAAGACAACGGTAACGAGCTGCGCATGGAAGATATTGAGCTCCTCCAAGAACGGCTGCTGAATGAAACAAGTACAGATGAAATGACCGGATTAATGAATATACACCGGCGCCTTAGACTGACCTATGGGGAAAAAAGTGGTCTTTTTCTCTCCAAGAGTGAGCTGCAGGGGCTCAGAGTCGCTGTTCGGATTCAGGCGGAAGGAAGGGGAGACGAATAACGAATGTATAGACTTTTAATCGTGGACGATGAGGAGATTATAACGGATAGTCTGTATGAGACGTTTGCCAGATATATGCCAGACAGCCTTGACGTGTGCAAAGCCTATTCAGCTGCGGAGGCGTTATCTTGGATGCGGCGCTCCAGGATAGACATTGTTCTGACAGATATCCGCATGCCGGGAACAAGCGGCCTGGAGCTGACTGAGGAGATTCAGGCCCGATGGCCGCAATGCCGCGTTATTTTCTTGACAGGACACAGTGATTTTGATTATGCCTACAAGGCTTTTCAAATGGGCAACGTAAGGTATTTACTCAAAACGGAGGGCTATGACAAAGTGATGACCGTCGTCGAACAGGTGATCGAAGAGATTCGGCAAAGTCATACCATGAATGAAGTGCTGGAACAGTCTGATGAGATTACTTCCAGATTAGCCGCGCTGCAGCAGGAGGAATATGTGCGTAAGCTTCTTCAGCAGTGTAAGCCGGCCGGTTCAGCAGATGAGATCCAAGCTGAGCTGACCCGAAGAAACATTGAATTGCAAGCCGATTCCCCGGTGTTCCTGGTGCTTGGACGATTCAACACGATGCCTGTAAACCCGGCTGATCTCGAGCATGTTCAGGCATCCATTCGAGTGATCGGCTCTTCGCTTATACGTGAACATGCGATGTCTGCCAGTGTAACCGATCATTATGGCGATGCGGTCTGGCTGATTCAACCGAATAAAGAGAATGTCAGCGGGGACGATCATTTTGTCACCTATGTCGAAGGTACATTGGAACTTGTTCAAGAAGCTTGCCAGTCCTCTTTAGGTGTATCCATAGCATTCGCATTAAGTGGACAGGGCTGTCCATGGTCCCAAATTCCAAGACAATACGAACGTTTGCGTCTCCTGCAATGGATGAAGATCGGGGATGGGGTATCCATGGTGTTAACAGATAGAACCGAAGAACCTGCAGTGGGGGCTTCCAAGGATTACATCCGCATTTCAAGCCGGATCGAATTAATGATCGGTTATTTGGAAACCGGCAGGTTCCAGGCTTTTTATGACGTCTTTGAAGAGCTGATCAACGAATTGCTGCAGCAGGACATGATCATGGAGCGAGCGATGGAGACGTACTATCACTTGGCACTGATGCTGTACACCACATTCAATCGTTGGGGGCTTCCGCATGAGATCCCTGATCAGCGACGCCTTCTTCATCTCGGAGATTATCGAAGTATAAGAGAGGCCGTACACAACCTGTACCAAGCTGCTGATCAGTTGGTTCAATTCAAACAGGCCAATGAAGCGGAACGGGCTAATTTGGTGACCCAAACGATATGCACGTACATCAAAAACAATCTGGAGAAGGACTTATCCTTGGTCCGACTGGCTGAAATGAATCATTTCAACCCATCCTACCTCTCACGGTTCTTCAAGCAGGAAACCGGGATCAACTTGTCCGAATTTATTGACGATTGCCGCATTCGAAGAGCCAAGGAGCTGCTGGCCCATACGGATCTTATGGTGCGGGAGATCGCGCTGCAAGTCGGTTATGAAGCAGCTCATTCGTTTACGCGTCTGTTCAAGAAGCTGACAGGTATGACGCCGCAGGAATATCGCGAATCCTTGCTGGTTCGATAGGGGAAATGTAAGAAACAGAAATGATTGGCTGAGACATGTTTCAAGAGTCAAGTATGCTTCCTTACATTGACGATAGGTCAACTGTCTTCATCAGATGTCATAAGGATCTGGATATGATAAAAACGCAGGAGCAGTTGCTCCTGCGTTTTTTGGTTTTGTCTGGAAGCGTTCCAATAGCAAACAGATTCATTTATACCTATGCCGTATGGGTTTTCTGTCTCCGGTAGGCATTGGGACTTGAACCGGTATACGATTTGAACTTTTTGTAGAACCAATCAATATCCTTATAACCGACCTCTACAGCTATTTCGTATATTCGCAAACTGGTAGAGGATAGAAGCTGCTTGGCTTTCTCCATACGCTGCTGAAGCAAGTAATCCGTGAAAGACATATTTTCCTCCAGCTTGAACTTCTGGCCGAGGTAAGCGCAATTGAAATGCAGCATATCGGAAATTTTCCTTAGCGTGATTTCATCCCCCAGATGATCCCGGATATAGGCTTTGACCAGGCGGATGACATGACTGGAGTTCATTGCTTTTCCGTAGATTGGAATAGGGAATTTACTAGGCAGACTTGGCTTGACTGGTTCAGAGCTCAGCCTGTTCTGCATTCCAAGTAAACTGTTCAGCAGATCAGAGGGCCCGACTGGACCCGACAAATAGTCATTTACCTGATAAGCCAGTGCTTTCCGCACAAGTCGGTAGTGATCTCTTCCACCCAGCAGAAGGATTGGAATATCACTTGTTTTCCGTATGTGGTGACATAACCACAGCCCAGCCGTATCACACCGCTCCGTAAATACAACAACAATGGCAAATTGCTGTTCAGACAAAGCAGTCAGGGCTGCAGGAGCAGAATGGACACATTCACCGATCACATACTGCGATTTGTTATGGTTCAGCAGTTGCTGAAGTTCTCTGCACCAACGGCCACTGTAATCGACAAGCAGCATATTGTACAAGAAGCATGACCTCACCTTCCTGAATTTCGTTCGGCGGTTCATCTCTGGATAAAGGCATAATTTTATTATGGGAATAAAAGAAAGCGCATACAATGTGCAACTTTTTGCAGACAGTGCATTTCTTTACCAATTCACATTAAAAAGACAGCGCATCTCTTCAAAAGCCCGCCTTTCTATAATTTGACAGGGTAAATATCTAATTTTCATCAGGTTGTTTACGCTTTCATCCGAGAGATACACTGTGGGAGCAAACGACAATCAGGGGGGAAGACGATGAGAAAGAACAAGTTTATGCTGCTGAGCCTGGTATTCGCGGTCATGCTGTTAATTGCTGCATGCAGTTCTACGCCAACCGCACAACCTGAACCGGAGAAACCGGCACCTCAGGAGGAACAACAACCTGCCGAAACTGAGCCCGAGAATGAAAACTCCACACCGGAGATGGATTTTGATATGGGCGGCCGGACCATCAAAGTGGTTGCTTGGTGGGATATGGAGATTCAGGACAATAACCCGGACAATATTCAGCGCCTCGAAAATCTGGAAGCACTGAAGAAAAAACACAACTTTAACATCGAATATATTTCCATCGACTTTGGTGAGTATCAGGAGAAAGTGGTGGCTTCCCTGATGGCTGGTGAACCGCTTGGGGACTTTGTAAGGCTCGGTAAGGACTACGCCATCCCCGCATTGACCAAACAGGATCTGTTGTGGCCAGTAGATGACTATATCAAGAACGACAAGGTATTCAACCAGAAAACGACCAAGGAATACATGCAGTACGAAGGCAAGGGCTACGGGTTTACCGAAGATCAATCTTCGTTCATTAATGGCATTTTCTACAATCGGACCCTTATGCAGGAACTGGGCTTGAAGCCATTGCAGGAATATGTGGATGCCGATGAATGGAACTGGGATACATTCCTCAGCGTCGCAAAGGAAGCAAACAAGGATCGAAACAATGATGGCAAGCTGGATACGTGGGGACTTGCTCAGACGGGCCTTCTTGAACCAATTTTGTATTCCAACGAAGCTTCTCTGACCAAAGAGGATAAGCAGAACCTGGAAGATCCGAAAACCAAAGAAGCGCTGAACTTCCTGTCCAAACTAGCAACGGAGAAAGTCGGCAGAGCTTCAGAAGGCGGTGACTGGACAGAACCATCCACCTTCTTCCGTCAAGGTAATACGCTGATGTATTCAGGGGCAATGTACGAAGTGGAAGGCATTATGACGGATATGAAGGATTATGATATCGGCTTTGTACCTTTTCCCAAAGGACCAAGTGCTTCGGCATATCACTCCGGTGAATCACGCTACCAAGCAATTACAATTCCTAAAGCGGTGGAGAACCCGGAACAACTGATGTACATCTGGGAGAAAATTAACGAGATCGATTCGATCTACGAGTATCCCGGCCAATCCACGCTGGAGACACACCTGACAGATGAGGCGGACATCAATAACGCCAGAGAGGTTGCAGAGGGCATGCTTGTACTCGACCACAATACATTCCCGTCCCTGCCATTCTGGGACTTTGATGCAGAGCTTAAAGAGGGCGTATCCGTATCTACGCTGATTGAGAAATACAAGGCTCCATTCCAGGCAGCGATTGATGAGGTATATAAATAAGCACCTACACTATACACGGGCAGAACGCATCAGTATGGGTGTGGTCTGTCCGGGTTAGTTAGTCAACCGTTTTATGGTCGCTACGCTTACAGGAAAGGGGATACATTCGAACATGCGGTCACGTAAGAAAATGGGGCTGATTCTGGTGCTTGTCCTGGCCTTAGTGTTCTCGATCTGGACGATCTATCCATCGCGTGATCAAAGCACGGGAACGGTACATGCGCTCGAAGATTTTGAAGCGGTCTCGAACACGGACGATGAAAGCAGCTATGAACATTATCTGAGTATGCATGCCAGCAGCGCCAAGCCGGATAACGTCATACGAATTGAAGGCGAATCTTATGTTCGGGCGGACGGCGGAGCGTTCGAAGTTGTACAGGGATATGAGGAATTGGACGGCAAAGCCGTCATTACGCCTGAAACCGGAAGCATCCGCTGGGATGTGCCCGTACAAGCGAGTGGTCTGTACCATGTCCGCATCCATTATTATCCCGTTGAAGGCAAGAGTTCAGGGATTGAACGCAGGCTGGAGCTAAACGGGCAGGTACCATTCAGGGGGGCTGACGTCCTGCTGTTCGACAGGGTGTGGGGCAATCGGGAAGAAGACATCAGGCGGGATGACCGCGGCAACGATCTCAGGCCGAGACAGGTGGAACAGCCCGAGTGGCAGCTCGCTTCCTTCAGGGATAGCGCAGGTTACTTCGAGGAGCCGTTCCAATTTTATTTTGAAAAGGGTACACAGGATTTAACGCTCACCTCGCTAAGAGAGAGCATGGCCATTGATTATATTGAACTGTATCAGGAAGAGGACGTCCCTTCTTATGCGGATTTGCAGGCAAGTTATGAGACACGTGGCTTGAAACCGGCTGAGCCTGTCATGCTGAAGGTTCAGGCAGAGCAGGCAGCGAGCAAGTCCTCGCCGACACTGTCACCCATCTCGGATCGATCCAGTCCTTCACTTGAGCCATATCACGTTTCGAAGATTCGGATTAACGCCATTGGAGGAATAAACTGGAAACTGCCGGGTGAATGGATTGAGTGGGAGATTGACGTGCCGGAAGACGGGTTATATCAGATCGCGCTGAAGGTGAAGCAGGACCAACTGCGCGGCATTTATGCCACCCGCAGTCTCACCATTGACGGCAAGGTACCGTTTAAGGAAATGAAACGCATTCGTTTTAATTACAGTCCTTCCTGGCAAACGCAAGTCCTCGGAGCCGGAGAAGAACAGCCCTATCAGTTCCATCTTGAAAAAGGGAAACACCGCATTCGGATGACAGTCACACTGGGTGATATTGCCCCGCTGCTCCGTACGGTAGAGTCCAGCGTGCTGGAACTGAACGAGATGTACCGCAAAATATTAATGATCACTTCGAACCAACCCGATCCACTGCGGGACTATCAGCTCGAACGGCGTATTCCGGAGATGACCGAGGTGTTTCAACGACAGGCGGATACACTTAGCTCGGTTGCAGCCTATCTGGAGCAGGCCACGGGTGAGCAGAGCGATAAAGTTGCGATTCTGAATGCAATGGTCGTTCAGCTTAAGGATATGGTGGCCAGACCAGAGACGGTAACGAAACGATTGGATACATTCAAGATTAACGTGGGTGGACTTGGCACCTGGATTCTGACCGTGAGAGAGCAGCCCATTACGATGGATTACCTTGTCGTATCCCAGCCAGGTGGGTCACTGCCGGATGCAAATTCTTCGGCCATCCAGCAAGTAAAGCATGAACTGGGTGCCTATGTGGCTTCCTATACGGAAGATTACGACAGTATCGGCAACGTGGAGCAAAAGAAAGACGCGATTACCGTCTGGATTACAACTGGACGGGACCAAGCCCAGGTGCTTAAGGGTCTGATCGATGATTCGTTTACCCCGGATACCGATGTCTCGGTACAATTGCGTCTTGTTCCGCCCAACATTCTGCTGCCTGCAACGCTTTCGGGGGAAGGACCGGACGTGGCCATGCAGATGGGTGAGGACATACCCGTGAACTATGCGATGAGAAATGCGGCAGCGGATCTGAGCAAGTTCCCGGACTTCGAAGAAGTTTCCGGACGGTTCCGTGAAAGCGGACTGACGCCTTACCGTTACAATGACGGGGTCTACGCGCTGCCGGAGCAGCAGCACTTCCCGATGCTTTTTTACCGTAAAGATATCCTGAATGAGCTGGGCCTTGAACCGCCGAAGACATGGCAGGACGTCTATAACGCCATCGCGGTGCTGCAAAAACACAACATGGAGTTCTATCTGCCCATCGAGGATACGCTGAACAATGCAAACCTTGTACCGAACTCCACTTTTGCCATGCTGTTGTATCAAAATGATGGCACCTTCTATACGGAAGATCAGAAGAAGAGTGCACTGGATTCGGAGATTTCAATGGATGCTTTTAAACGCTGGACCCAGTTCTATACCAATTACAAATTTCCGCTCAAGGCAGACTTTCCAAACCGGTTCCGTACTGGGGAAATGCCGATTGGCATCGCCGATTATACAACGTACAACATGCTGACGGTTATGGCACCGGAAATTCGCAACCTCTGGGATTTTACCATTGTTCCGGGTACTGAGCTTCCGGACGGTACTATACGGCATGAGGTAGCCAGTGCGACCAGCGCCGTGATGATGCTCGAAAATGCAGGCAACAAGGAAGCTGCATGGAAGTTCATGAAATGGTGGACCGATGAGCAGACCCAGATCGAATACGGAAGAGAAATGGAAGGCTTGATGGGGGCAGCTGCCCGTTATCCGACGGCCAATATTAAGGCACTGCAGCAGCTGCCTTGGCCCGTGAAGGATTATCAAAATCTGGAGAAACAATGGAAATGGGTACAAGGTATCCCACAGCTTCCGGGAGGTTATTTCACAGGCAGGCATCTGGACAATGCATTCCGTAAAGTGGTCAACGCCAACGAAAACCCGCGTGAGGCCCTGTCAGACTATGTCCTGTATATCGATAATGAAATCGAGTTAAAGCGCAAGGAATTCAATCTGAAGTAGAAGGAAGGGAGGGTAACGGTTGCAAGCCAAAACAGCCAAGACAGCAGCCGCTCCTGCCATCCATACGCGTCCAGCGGGCAGGTGGTCCCTTTTGAAAAGGGATCTGTATCTCAGCAGACACTATTACGTATTGATGGCACCGTTTATGTTGATCTTTTTCATGTTCACTGTCATTCCGGTCGGCATTTCGCTTGGGCTCAGCTTTTTCCATTTCAATATGCTGGAGCTGCCGCGTTTTATCGGCTGGCAAAACTATTCACGCTTGTTCCTGGGGGACGATGTCTTTTTAATAGCTCTGAAAAATACGCTGCTGTTTGCCGTCATCACCGGCCCAGTCAGTTATATTGCCTGCTTTTTGTTTGCCTGGATCATCAATGAACTGTCGCCCAAAATCCGGGCGGTTATGACGCTGATATTCTACGCTCCGTCCATATCCGGTAACGTGTTTTTCATCTGGCTGATCATCTTCTCCGGTGACAGCTACGGGTACATGAATGGCTTCCTGATGCGTCTGGGCGTCACCCTGGAACCCATCCAATGGCTCGCAGATGAGAGATACGTGCTGGCCATCGTCATTATCGTTCAACTATGGCTCAGTCTTGGAACCAGCTTCCTGGCTTTTATCGCAGGTTTGCAGACGATTGACCGCTCGCTGGTGGAAGCCGGTACAGTGGATGGGATCAAAAATCGCTGGCAGGAGCTCTGGTATATTACCCTGCCATCGATGAGACCCCAACTCATGTTTGGCGCAGTCATGCAGATTACGGCTTCATTTGCTGTAGCCGAAATTTCGATTGCCCTGGCCGGTTTCCCAAGTGTTAACTATGCAGCGCATACGGTCGTTACCCACTTGATGGACTTCGGCACCATTCGCTTCGAGATGGGTTATGCCTCGGCCATTGCAACGGTGCTGTTTGCACTGATGCTTGGTACGAACGTCTTGACGCAAAAAATGCTGAGAAAGATAGGTGAATGACAATGACCAGCAAAGTACGTGCCGTGTTCGGCATGCCCAAAAGACTGAATCGGTCATTTACCGTCAGCCTGATGCTGTTTGCCCTGCTGGCCGTGTTTGGATCATTTATGGTGTTACCTCTCATCTATGCTGTTAACAACGCATTTAAGCCACTGGATGAATTGTTTATTTTTCCACCGCGCTTCTGGGTGAACAATCCGACAACGGAGAATTTCGCGGATCTGATCAATCTGATGGGCAATTCGTGGGTACCGTTATCCCGTTATATTGCCAATACATTGCTCATTACGATCCTGGGTACGGCAGGACATATCCTTCTGGCCTCAGCGGCGGCTTATCCACTGGCGAAATATCGTTTTCCCGGTTCTAAGGTGCTGTTCACAATTGTCATTCTGTCCCTCATGTTTTCGCCGCATGTCACTGCCATCCCGAACTACATGGTTATGTCCTGGCTCGGCTGGATTAACAGTCATGCTTCGATTATCGTGCCATCCCTAGCATTCTCGTTGGGACTGTTTCTGATGAAGCAGTTCATGGAACAGATCCCGGATGCACTGCTGGAGGCAGCTAAAATTGATGGCGCGAATGAATACCGGATTTTCTGGAGTATTGTGATGCCTAATGTGAAGCCAGCTTGGCTTACTCTGATGATTTTGCAGTTTCCGGCCCTCTGGGGAACAGACGGTGGAAGTTTTATTTACAGTGAAAATCTTAAAACATTGCATTACGCGCTCAGCCAGATTGTTCAGGGAGGAATAGCGAGAGCGGGGGTTGGTGCAGCGGTTGCACTGCTGCTTATGATCGTACCGATTACCCTGTTCATCATCTCCCAGAGCAGTGTCATGCAGACGATGGCTACTTCGGGCATGAAAGAGTAGAAAGGAGGCAGCGAGGTGCGGATAAGCACATGGAACAAGCAGGGCTGGATCATCATGGGCATGGTCTGCCTCCTGTGGTTCAGCCAGGAGGCAGCACCCGTGAGTGCAGATGGCAAGCAGGATGCTTACCAATATTCCTACTGGGGCGATTCCGTTCCGGCTCCTGCAGCATACGAGGCCACGTCCATCATTACGGGAAAAAAAGTGAACGCTGGTGCATTCAAAGAACCAAGTGACATGCATGTTACCGCGGATCAGCGGGTGTTTGTACTGGATTCCGGCAATGGTCGCATTGTGGAAATGGATCGTAATTTGAAGCTGGTCCGGACGATTGATTCCTTTGAACGTGAGGGAAAGAAGGAGCAATTCAATAATCCGCAAGGGCTGTATGTAAGTGAAAAAGGGGATCTTCTCATTGCGGATACCGACAATCAACGGGTCGTTCATCTGAATGAACAAGGCCAATTGGTCAAGGTTCTGGCTGAACCGAAATCGGATCTGTTACAAGCGGATTTCCAATTCAAACCCGTTCGGGTTGTCATGGATAAAGGAGACCGCATTTATGTCATGGCAGCGGGTGTATTTGACGGATTCATGGAGTTCAGTGCCGACGGTACATTTTCCTCCTTTATCGGGGCGAACAGGGTTCAAGTTGACCCAGTAGAGTATTTGTGGAAACGATTTGCCACGCGCGAGCAGCGCAGTCAGATGGTCATGTTCACGCCGACGGAATTCACCAACCTGGATATGGATGAAGAGGGATTCATCTATGCCACGAGCGGTGACCGCGGCAAAGATCCAATCAAGAAGCTGAATGCCCAGGGGACCGATATCTTGCGCAGACAAGGTTATCATTACCCACAAGGTGATCTGATGTACACGAATGAAGCAGGGCCATCGCGCCTGATTGATGTAGACGTGGGAGACAGTGACATGTACTCGGTGCTTGACTCCAGCAGAGGGAGAATATTCACCTATAACGGTGATGGGTACCTGCTCCATATTTTTGGGGGGATAGGCAATCGGTTGGGACAGTTTAACACACCAGTTGCACTGGAACGTGCAGGAGACCGAATGCTTGTGCTGGATAAGGCGCTCGGTGAGATTACGGTATTCGAGATCACGGAATACGGGCGCACGCTGCACGAAGCGGTGCGCAGTTATTACAACGGGGATGAAGATCAATCCTCGGTGCTGTTCGCCAAGGCCGCCGAGATGAATGCGAACCTGGAGTATGCTTATGCGGGTATTGGCAAGTCGCTTCTTCGCCAGAAGGATTATGCCGAATCTGCGCAATATTTCAAACGTAGCATGGAGCGGCAGGGTTACTCCAAAGCTTTTCTTTTGTTCCGCAAGGAGCTGATGCGTGAGCATTTTTCGTGGATGATGTCCGGTCTATTCCTTGCTGTTGCTGCGTTTGTTACCGTCGTCATCGTTCGCAGGCAGAAAAGGAGGACAACAAATGCAAGCGCCAAGTAAGCAGCTTTACCAGTATCCGCTTCACCTCATCTTTCACCCGTTCGATGGGTACTGGGAACTGAAATATGAACGTAATCAACGAACGACATTGCTGATTGCCTGTATGATTATGGTGCTGCTGACGGTTACCAAGATTTTGCATGCCCAGTACAGCGGATTTCTCATTAATTTTAACAATCCCAAGTATCTGAATAGCTTGCTTGAAGTGTTGTATGTCATGATCCCGGTACTGTTCTGGTGTGTGGCCAACTGGTCGCTAACGACCCTGATGGACGGAGAAGGCAAGTTTTCGGAGATTTTCATGTCGACGTGTTTTGCACTGGTGCCGCTGCTCCTGATTCATTTCCCGTGGATCTGGCTGAGTCTCGTCATTTCCGCGCAGGAGACAGCCTTTTATTATTTCTCCAATGCACTTGCTGTGGCTTGGACAGTGTATCTGTTATTCGTGGGCAACATGACCGTTCATCAGTACACACCGGCTAAGACGGTGCTTACGATGCTGCTTACCCTTGTAGCCATGGCTTTTATGGCTTTTCTGTGCTTGCTTTTCTTCAGTCTGGTGCAGCAGATCGTATCGTTTGTCATAACCATCTATCAAGAAATCGTGCTTCGGGGCTAAGGAAGGAGGACATCCAGTGAAATATGCTGTAGCAAAAAAAATAACCGGAATGCTGCTGATTGGCAGTCTGCTTCTAAGTGGTTGCCAGGTCTCGCTATCACCGCAAGCTCGTGAGGCAGCAGCAGCTGTAGATCAGGCCGATCTTCCCTCCCTGCCTCCCGGAGAACAACTGAAATCTTCTTTCAGCGATCCTCGACTGCAAGACATGATTGGTATTGCCAGGAATGAAGCCTTGCAGCTGTTTATCGATGAAAAGACGGCAGAGATTGCTGTCCTGGACAGAGAGAGCGGACAGATCTGGCGCAGCAATCCGGCAGATCGAGAGCAGGACGGGATTGCGGCCGGCATTAACAAAGATCTTCTGTCATCCCAAGCCAGACTTAGCTTTTTTAACAACCAGGGTCAGAGCAGTACGGTGAACTCTTATACGGATAGCATCGGTCATAAGCAGGTTAGCTATGAGGCTATGCCAAGCGGGGTCCGGGTTCACTATCAGTTCGGGAGCACGGAGCGCTCCATTGAAGATTTGCCGGTCAAAATCAGCAAGGAACGATTTGAGCAAAAGCTGTTAGCACAGCTCGACAAGGCAGGAGAACGCGCCTTGAAGATCGGGTATACCGAAGACAAAGAAGAAGGTGTTTATGTTCGAATCGACAAGGCTCTGCAGGGACTTCAGCTGTCTCGTGCTCTCAAGGCATTTGACACGGCCGGTTATACGGAAGAAGACCTGGCACAGGACCATGCCGAGCACGGGATCGATCAGGAGCGAAGTGGACCGAGGCTCTTCATGATGACGCTGGAATACGAACTGGATGGTGAGAATCTGCTGGTGCGTGTTCCTGCATCCGGCATTCATTTTCCGGAAGAATATCCGATCAACACCATATCCGTACTGGAATATTTCGGAGCCGGTGGGATGAATGAAGAGGGCTCGATATTTGTACCGGACGGCTCGGGAGCACTAATCCATTTTAACAATGGCAAGCTCCAGTATCCCGGTTACCAACAAGATGTTTACGGCCCGGATTTGACGATGAAGTTGAGAGAAGCCGGCTCGGCGGAAGCCAAAGCCCGGTTGCCGGTCTTTGGACTGATTCGCAAAGAGGGAGCTTTCCTTGGCATTATCGAGGAGGGGGACGCTGTGGCAGTGGTGAATGCGGATATCAGCGGCAAGCTGAACAGCTATAACAACGTATATCCAAGCTTCTATGTCATGAATAAAAGCGATGTAACGCTTCAGGCAAGTGACATGGTGCGAACACTTCCCAAATTCCAGAAAAAACCGACAGCGTCAGACTTTGTTGTCCGTTACGCCTTTGTCGGCGGGGAGAAGGCTTCCTATTCAGGGCTGGCGGAACTCTATCGGAATTATCTGCTGCAAACTGGAGGACTTCCCGAGCAGCAAGCGGGTAAAGAACAGGCGGGCATTCCATTTTATCTGAAATTGTTCGGCGGGATGACAACCCGGCAGCATATGCTGGGTATCCCTTATGATTCGACTGAGGCGCTTACGACTTTTGAGGAAGCCAAGCAGATTCTGTCCACGCTCACGGAGAAAAATGTATCCAACATTCAGGTTCGCTACGCCGGATGGTTCAATGATGGATTGCACCACCGACTGCCGGATTCCATTTCGGTGGATGGAACCATTGGTGGCAAGAAGGGCATGCGCGAATTTAGTGATTACGCACGGGAAGCGGGTATCGGATTTTATCCGGATATAGCTCTGCTGAATGTGCAGTCGAAGAAAGGGTTCAAACCAAATAAAGAGGCTTCACGAACGTTAACCCAGGAACCGGCTGTTGTGTATCCGATGAATCAAGCCTTACAGCGCCGTGACCGGGAAAGGTCACCAGCCTATGTACTTTCGCCCAACAAGCTGGATCAGGTTACCACAGATATGCTGGATGAGATGAAGTCTATTTCAAAAGCAGAGCAAGCGCAATCACTGAGCCTCCAGGATCTGGCTGAACAGCTGAACAGCGACATGAATCCCAAGAAGCAGCTGGATCGAACGGAAGCGTTGGGCGTAGTCACCAAAGCCCTGGAACAGATCAAACAGCAGGCAGGTTCCGTTGTGGCCGAAGGTGGAAATAGCTACGCGCTGCCTTATGTTACCGGACTGACAGATGCTCCAATGAGCAGCAGTCAGTTCAAACTGGAGGATGAGGAGATTCCATTTTTCCAATTGGTGGTTCATGGAAATATTAGTTACACGGGATCTCCCTATAATCTCTCGACGTATACGAACCCGAGACAATATGTGCTGAAGCTGATTGAATATGGTGCAAGTCCTTACTTTGCCTGGTTTAATGCGCCTAATCATGTAGTCAAACAGACCGATTATGACGATCTGTACGCGGCAAATTACGAGCAGTGGGTAGATCTGGCTGCCGAGATGTACAACGAGGTCAATCAGACCAATCTTCCATTTGCCGGGCGATCCATGAAATCGCATGAAGCATTGGCGGAAGGTGTGTACCGAACAACCTATGATGGCGGTGGCTTCGTGATCGTGAATTATAATGATTTTCCTGTAGAGGTTGAGGGCCAATCCGTGGAAGCCCAAGGTTATGTGACAGGTGGTGAGCAGCTCTGAAGACACTCCTGAAATGGAAATCGGGAAGTCGTACGTATGCTCAGCAGAAAGCCATGTGGGGCGTCATCTACGTGCTTCCATGGCTGGTCGGATTTGTATTATTTTTCTTCATCCCGCTGCTCGCGTCACTGCGTTACAGCATGAGCACGATTCAGGCCAATGCAGAAGGCATTGCCATTCAATTCACCGGGGTTGCCAACTATATTCAGGCGCTCACCGTCAATACCAGTTTTAACCGAGCGTTGATCGAGTCGATTACCGATGTGCTTGTCAATGTGCCTCTTATTGTCATATTTAGCCTGTTTCTAGCCGTCATCCTGAACCAGAAGTTCAGAGGCCGGGCTGTGGCACGTTCCATATTCTTCTTGCCCGTTATTTTGGCATCCGGTGTCATCATGTCACTGGAAAGCACCAGCTTGATTGATGCTGTTAATCAGAATAGTACTGGAGGAAGCGCACTAGGTACATTTGAGCTCGAAAATCTGATGTTGGATGCCGGGGTGAGCGAATGGATCGTGACGTATCTGAGCAGTGCCGTTGATCGAATCTATCAGATTGTCAGCCAGTCGGGGGTGCAAATTTTGATCTTTTTGGCTGGCATTCAGACCATTTCTCCTCAGCTCTATGAGGCATCCAAAATGGAAGGTGCTACCGGGTACGAAGCATTCTGGAAGATTACATTCCCGATGGTCAGTCCGCTGATCTTTGTCAATGCGATCTACACGATTATCGACTCGTTTGCCAATAACGCCATGACTGAACTGATCCGCGATACCGGATTCGTGAAATTTGACTTTGGCCTCAGCTCGGCGATGGCATGGGTGTATTTTCTAGCGATTGCCATCATTCTCGTGATTGTATCCATTATTTTCTCGAAACGAGTCTTCTATCAAGATTAGAAAGGAGGACGTTCAGCGTGACGACTTCTCGATTATTATCGCTGGAACACTGGAAAGGCTGGCTCTGGTCAGTGATTCGATTCGTACTGATTACTGGACTTTCCTTTGTTATCCTCTTTCCGATATTTCAGAAAATCTCAACGTCCATCAAAGATAAGGGTGACCTGTATTCCGCAGTGGTGGTATGGATCCCCCAGAATTTCTCGATCGATAACTTTCAGCAGGCTATCCGGGTTATGGATTACTGGGCGACTCTGTTCAATACCTTCGCTCTGTCAGCGACAACAACACTGTTAACGACAGCGTCCTGTGCACTTGCAGGGTATGGTTTCGCCAGGTTGAAGTTCAAGGGGAGCAATTTGCTGTTCGCAGGTGTCATTCTCACGATTCTCGTTCCGCCCACGACGATTTTGATTCCGGTGTATCTCAATCTGAAAAGCTTCGACCTGATGGGCTTGATGACACTGATTACTGGCAAACCGGTGAACCTGCTGAATACCTACTGGCCGTTCATTCTGACCGCCATTACGGCCAATTCGCTTAAAGCCGGATTGTATATTTTTATCTTTCGTCAGTTCTTCCGCGGCATTCCGAAGGAAGTGGAAGAGGCGGCATATGTGGACGGTGCAGGCATTGGGCGGACCTTTGCCCGAATTATGCTGCCGAATGCAATTCCATCCATGGTGACCGTGATGCTGTTTTCCTTTGTATGGCAGTGGAATGATAGCTTCTACACGACCACGTATCTGACTTCAAGTAAGGTCATGTCGACCCAACTGTCTTCGCTTCCGTATAATCTGGCCCAACAAGTAAGTGATGGAGCCTCTAAGGCGGATCCTTTTTATCTAAGCATGATTCAGGATACGGGAATATTGCTCGCCATTCTGCCTTTGATTGTTATCTATCTCTTCGTGCAGCGTTATTTCGTGGAAAGTGTAGAACGTACAGGAATCGTTGGCTAAAACGTTAGGCTTAACCGTGAAGAAAGATCCGAGACAGATCGATACGATCTGAAGAGAGGAGGAGGAGTCTTGCCCCTGAACGTGTGGAACGGGTTGCGGAAGCGTGCGCCAACCGATGCTTAGTCTACTCTTAGGCTTTGCTGCGATTCATCGGATATTGCATTGAGGAAAAGCAATCGATCATGACAGGAGGATATAAAGTGAAAAAGATGTGGATGTCTTGTAAACTTTTACTCGTTTTGGCTTTACTGATTACGATTGCTCCATGGGGAGGAAGCCGCGCAGAGGCGTGGGTTGGCATGCCTATGGGCAAGCTTCACGTAAGTGGCAAGAATCTGGTGAACAGCAACAATCAGCCTGTGCTTCTGAACGGTTGGCATCAACCTTCAGGTGCCTACTGGACGTATCAGAACAGCAATTATTATCTTAATCTGCACGGCAACAATCGTCATGCGGCTACACTGGCCTACCTGAAAGACATTACCGATACATTTGCGGACACAAGTCCGAAATACGGCAGTAATCATGGATGGAACATGAATCAGGTACGTCTGTTCATTGATCGTGAGGACATGGGTGATGTGGCGGCGGGTACATACAATTTTGCCGGTGTGCAGACCGTTACGCAGAACGTCATTATCCCATACATTCAATATGCCAAAACCAAAGGTGTGTATGTCGTCCTGGGACTCGACTTTACGTTGAAGGATGACCAGGCAACCACCGCTTCCAACCTGCAGAAATTCAATCAAATCTGGGGATATCTTGCATCTCGTCCCGAGATTAAAAGTGCCGATAACGTTCACTTTGAGCTCATTAACGAGCCAGTGAAATCGTATGCGAATGGACATTGGGGCGGATACAACGGGGAAAATGATTTTGTGGATCACTGGAATGACCTGCGCAATTTCCAGAACTCCATCATCTCCACGATTCGTAACCAGGGTGCCGATAACGTAATCTGGGCTGCAGGTCTGGGGTATAACCAGTTCTACAGTCTGACGGCAAGCCATCCATTGACGGATCCCCTGAACAACTACGGATATGCCGTTCACTGGTATCCGGGTTACGGCGCGTACGATAACTTCTCCATTTTGCAAGATCAGTGGAATACCAATGTGAAAGCAGCAGCAGACAAGTATCCGATCAATATCACGGAAGTAACCTGGTTTAAGAACAAAGCTGGTGATTCGGCCTATTGGAACCTGTTTAATGGCAGCAACGAAGGTTTCGGTACCAATACCAAAACCATCTTCAACGCGGCTGGAAACGTTAGTATTGCGGCTCACATGAACGGCTTCATTCTTGAGCCAGGGCAGCGCAGTTCTTTTGCCGATCCAACGGCTGGACTGAAATGGGATGGCGATGCTTCACGAAGTGCCATGGGACGATTCCTGTTCAACTGGTACCATGAACGTGCTCAATCGTATCCAGGTAGTGGAAATGGTGGTGGACCCACAACCGGGCTTGTGTCAGGTGCAACCTACAAAATTGTGGCCAGACATTCTAATAAGGTCATTGACGTTCCTGGGGGGCAAAATCAAAACAATCTACAGCTTCAGCAGTGGAGCGATCTGGGCGGCAATCCTCAGAAGTGGGTTCTGACCTCCATCGGCGGTGGCAGTTATACACTAACCAGCGTGAACTCACCGGACAAAGTGATTGATATTCGCAACGGTACCCTCACGAACGGTGAAGCGGTTCAGCTCATGAGCAATCTGAACACGACCGCACAGCATTTCAAAGTCAACGATCTGGGGAATGGATATTGGAGTATTATTAACGTGAACAGCAACAAAGCGATTGAAGTAGAAAACGCTTCCACATCCGATGGTGCCAAGTTGCAGCAGAATACGTACACGGGTGCAACGAATCAACAATGGAAATTTATCGCGGTTAGCAATTAACATTATTGAACAAGAGGACCTTCACGGCTGTTATCGCCGGAAAGGTCCTCTTTACGTGAGATTTCAGTCTGCGCGATGTGCTGTGATGCATAGGAACTCCATTTGTACGATGACTCATTGTAGAGGGATTAATATATCCGATATCTACCGCTTAAAGCCAGCAAGCTGAAAAAATACAGACAGTTATCATAATAGCGGCGCTCACCCTGCCGCAAGGGGGTGTTCCAAAAGAGGCGTACGAAATGTTCGACATGTGGACCATCTGCAGCCAGCGAGGCCATCGCGTTGGTAGCGAGCAGACCGATCGGATGTAAGGAAGGTTCATCGAACGGTTCACCTTCAATGGTATATCGGCGATATTCGGCGACATCAATGCTGCTGAAGAAGGACTGAATTCGATTGGATTGCTCCACCTGCCAGGGATCCTTGCCGAACCATTCCCAGTCCAGAGCAATATTCGCGGCAACCCGGTAAGCATCGCTGTAAAAGTGTCTAAAATCACCATGCGGCTGAACAGGAGCGGGTGAACCGTCATAGTTCGCATATTCAGGCGAAAGCCCGGTTACAGGATGACAGGCGGAATGCAGATAAGCTCGACTTGCCGCCGCTGCATCTTTCCAGAAGGCTTGATCGTCTTCATCCGCATATAATGCAAACAACTCATAGAAGTGGGGGAGATGGTAGGATGGATCACTGAATGGAGATTCCGGTACGAATTTGATCAATTTGGTTTCCGGGTCCCACATGGGATCTCCCTCGCCATTTTCACCTTGATGAATGCATGCGCGGAGGATTCTTCTGGCTTGTTCCTTATAGTTAAAAGGCGCATCTCCATCACCCCAGCGGTTAGAAGCAAAGAAGAGAGCCATCGCGAAAAACTCCTCACCATCAGGTGCAGGACCTTGAGATAAGCGGGTTCCATCAGGTTTGCAGTGCCAGGCAAAATAATCCTTGTATCGACCTTCAGCATGCTGCATGAACGTATGGGAAAAATTCCAGAGCCGATCGAATTCTTCTTTTTTGTCCATCTGAACAGCCATCATCATGCCATAAGACATGCCTTCGGAGCGAACATCGTTATTACCGGTGTCGAGTAAATAGCCTTTGTCCTCACCCATCGGGTAATAGATTCGCGTATCCTCTTCTCCATAAAACAGCTCGTTCCATGACTCCTCCAGCCGTGCGTTTATTTCCTGTTCATCATAACCAAATTTGTGGAAGAGATTGTTGTATGTATTTGTATCATAGGCGCCTTGACCGGTGATATTCATGGGTTTTCCTCCTCTTATTGCAAACGTTAAACCCATTATATCACGGTAAATGTGTATAAATTAAAGCGTTTACATTGGAAATCTTAGTTCTTTCCTTTTTCCGATTATCATGACCAAAATGAAATGATATGATTGCTGCAAGTCCTATACTTTATCGGGTATCTGTAAAATTATGTAAGTGTTACACTCGTGAAGAAGGACCCACCAAGCATAAAGTTTTACCCGTTTGGATTCCTT
Source organism: Paenibacillus sp. FSL K6-2862 (assembly GCF_038005125.1). Taxonomy (NCBI): domain Bacteria; kingdom Bacillati; phylum Bacillota; class Bacilli; order Caryophanales; family Paenibacillaceae; genus Paenibacillus; species Paenibacillus sp. FSL K6-2862. Next base: position 3,954,920 of record NZ_JBBOSN010000001.1, on the reverse strand, counting down.
CAAATGACGATGAACTTTATGATCGAAGAAAGGATGGTGGTAAACATGGTTCGCGATGCAGGAGATACACCAGAAGCAGATATACACCAAGGGATAACTGCACCGCGCGATCCCGTTGGAGTGAAGGAGACGAATAACGAGGCAACGTTCGATTACTGCTCCCCTGAATATCACAAAATGATTAGCCAATCTCTTTTGAACAAAGGTCACAATGCCAGATTAAAACGGGCAATTCAGAAGGCTGGACAGGGTGAACCTGTTGTTATGGCTTATATCGGTGGTTCGATCACCCACGGCGCTGGCGCAATTCCTATTCATCTCCGTAGTTACGCCTATCGATCGTATGAGCGGTTCAAGGCGATGTTTGCTCCATCAGACAGTCGTTCCATTCAGCTGGTTAAAGCCGGAGTAGGCGGAACGCCTTCCGAACTGGGAATGATACGCTATGATCGTGATGTGCTTGGAGATGGCCAAATTCACCCGGATATCGTCGTTATTGAGTTTGCAGTTAATGATGCGGACGATGAAACCCGGGGGAACTGTTATGAAAGTTTAATATTGAAAGCGCTTGCTGCAGATAACAAGCCTGCAGTCATCCTTTTGTTCAGTGTCTTTGAGAACGACTGGAATCTACAGGATCGCCTAGCTCCGGTGGGCTGGCATTACAATCTGCCCATGGTGAGCATGAAGGATGCTCTTGTCGAGCAATTCCACAAGACCAAGCGAGAAGGTAACGTCATAACCAAAGAGCAATATTTTCATGATATATATCATCCGACCAACCTGGGACATCAGATCATGGCCGATGCACTGGGTCACCTGTTTGATGCCGTGAATCATGCCGAACTGGACCAGGACGATCATGATCTGAGAAGGCCGCCTGTGATTGGGGATGATTTCGTCCACGTGAAACTGCTTGATCGAAAAAACGGCAATCAGCTTGCCAAAATCAACCCGGGGTGCTTCGCGCAGACGGATACCGACCTGCAGATGGCCGAGATGGATGATCACGATTATGCTACGCCGCTCTTCCCGCACAATTGGATGTATACCCGCGGTGATAGGGCCGAAGCGCAAAAGTTCAAGCTGCAAATGCGTTGCAGGTGTCTTCTATTAATTTTCAAAGACTCCGGAAGCGACGAGTTCGGAACAGCCCTTATCAAAGTGGATGGTGTTCTCACCAAACAAGCCAATCCGCATGAAGTAAATTGGACACGCTGTCATGCCATGCTCCTAATTCAAGATAAGCACGTCAGAGAGCATACGATCGAGATCGAAATGGCAGAAGGGCATGAGGATAAACGCTTCACGATTCTTGGTTTTGGCTATGTCAGTTAACAAAACAAAGGCCGGAGATTAATCCAATTGCTAAATGCACCTATGAAGGGAGTACTGTACATGATATCTTCAGCACCGGCTGGATTTGACCAATATCGCAATGATATACCTCGCGGAGCAATAGAGACGATAGAGTATGATTCCACTACGGTAGGGAATACCCGGAAAGCACTGGTGTACACACCTCCAGGATTTTCTTCCGAAAACACATACCCTGTTCTTTACCTGCTTCACGGGATCGGTGGAGATGAGATGGAATGGCAGCAGCATGGTAGCCCGCAGATCATCTTGGACAATCTTTACAACGATAACCTGCTGGAGCCCATGATTGTTGTTTTGCCCAACGGTCGCGCCATGCCAAACGATCGAGCCGAGGGAGATCTATTTGACCCGGAGAAAATAAAAGCCTTTGAACGATTTGAATCCGACTTGATTCATGACCTTATTCCTTATATTGAATCTAATTATTACGCAAGTACAACCAGGGATAATAGGGCAATCGCCGGCTTATCCATGGGCGGAGGACAGTCCTTAAACATAGGGTTGGGCAATCTCAACCATTTCGCTTGGGTCGGTGCCTTCTCTCCCGCTCCAAACACCAAAGCGCCAGAGCTGCTCCTTCCTAATCCGCAGGAAGCAATCTCGCTTTTGTCGCTTCTTTGGATCTCCTGTGGCGATCAGGATAATCTTATCCAAATTAGCGTTGACGTACATCAATATTTGGAGCAGCAGGACGTACCGCACATCTGGTATGAAGAGAGCGGAGGTCATGACTGGCCAGTGTGGAAAAATGATTTGTATCTGTTTTCCAAACGTCTTTTTAAATAAATACCAACTCAACTCCAACTCCAGTGTCTACCCAAAAAAGTACCGAATTATTCAAAAACTAATCCAAATATCAGGAGGTTTTTACCATGTTTAAATTCGGAAAAAAATTGTTAACTGTTGTCCTTGCCGCTTCCATGAGCTTCGGAGTATTTGCCGCTACATCCAGCGCAGCAACAGATTATTGGCAGAACTGGACAGATGGAGGGGGTACAGTTAATGCCGTGAACGGTTCGGGAGGAAACTACAGTGTAAACTGGCAGAACACGGGGAACTTTGTTGTCGGTAAAGGGTGGACTTACGGTACACCTAATCGAGTAGTGAATTACAATGCGGGTGTATTCTCTCCATCTGGCAACGGATATTTGACGTTTTACGGGTGGACACGGAATGCACTTATTGAATACTACGTGGTGGACAACTGGGGAACATACCGTCCAACCGGAACATATAAAGGCACAGTGAACAGTGATGGCGGCACATATGATATCTATACCACCATGAGATACAACGCACCTTCCATTGATGGCACGCAGACCTTCCCTCAATATTGGAGTGTGAGACAAACCAAGCGTCCCATTGGTGTGAACTCTACAATTACGTTCAGCAATCACGTGAATGCATGGGCAAGCAAAGGCATGTATCTGGGCAACAGCTGGTCTTATCAGGTGATGGCAACTGAAGGATATCAAAGCAGCGGAAGCTCCAACGTGACCGTTTGGTAACGTCCTAGCTTCTGGTCATCATTCCCAGGGAATGGTTCAATCGTAATTTCCTGAACAGGAGATCTAGCAAGACAGGTCCAAGGCCTGTCTTGCTTTCAATCCAGGAACCAGAAGGAGACTTAGAATGAAAAAGTGGATGCTATTTCTGTTCATTGCAGCTGTGGCTTGCCTAAGCGCTTGTTCATCAACGAATGCTGATGTAGGGGATCATTTTGTATACGTGGAGGGTGGAACCTTTAAGAGCACCAAGTCGACGTTTAGCGGTAAGGACGTAACCGTTTCTGATTTTTATATCGGGAAATACGAAGTTACGCAGAAGGAATGGATGGAGATCATGGGCGAGAATCCATCCGGCTTCAAGGGAGACGACCTGCCCGTTGAAATGGTGAGCTGGTACGATGCCGTGGAATACTGCAATCAGCGCAGCATCAAGGAAAACCTGAAACCCTACTATAATATCGACAAGAATACGACCGATCCAAGCAACAAAAACGAAAACGACAATCTCAAATGGACGATCACTGTAAATGAAGGCGCAGACGGTTATCGCTTGCCCACTGAAGCAGAGTGGGAGTATGCTGCAAGCGGAGGCCAAAAAAGCATGAACTACGTCTATAGTGGAAGCAGCAATCCTGATGAAGTAGCCTGGTACTGGATCAATGCAGGGGACAAGATATTGACTGGCGACTGGAGCTGGCCTGCGATTGAGAGCAACCGAAATCAAACCCAAAAAGTGGGTACCATGAAGGCCAATGAACTGGGCATCCATGATATGTCAGGAAATGTGAGAGAATGGTGCTGGGACTGGTACAGTCATCCCGAGAGCCCGGAGAATACCTGGCGTGTGGTCAAGGGGGGCGGCTGGATTGGCGGTGTTAACAACAACGAGATTTCCTTTCCGGGTAAATTTGATGCCAATGGATTTGGCCCCGATCAGGGGTTTCGAGTCGTACGTGGAATATAAGAGGTCCCTTCCTAACAGAAGGGCCTTTTTTATAGAAGACGACAGAGAACATTATCTTAAAAAATGAATATTTATTCTTGGAAGTTTGCTATAGTTCGTCATTTTCGATCCGGGTAAAATGGAAATACCAACCAATGTATGCGCTTTATTAAATGGGTGGAATCCTTAATGGAGGTGTATGATGAAAAGGAAGACATGGTACACATTGATTGTTTCGGGAGTGGTTTCTTTATTTTTTTCGGTAAGCGCTTTCGCGGGGTATGTGTTCTGGGAGCCGTTAACCTACTTCAATTCTAGTACGTGGCAAAAGGCAGATGGATACTCCAACGGCTCCATGTTTAACTGTACTTGGCTGGCGAACAATGTCAATTTTACAAGTGATGGTAAACTGCGACTGGGTTTGACGAGTTCGGCATACAACAAATTTGATTGCGGAGAATACCGAACAACCAACAGTTATGGATATGGACTTTACGAAGTTAGCATGAAGCCTGCTAAAAATACAGGGATTGTATCCTCTTTTTTCACCTATACCGGTCCTTCTGATGGCACACAATGGGATGAGATTGATATCGAGTTCCTTGGCAAAGACACAACGAAAGTACAATTCAATTATTATACAAACGGCGTTGGAAATCATGAGAAGATCGTAAATCTGGGCTTCGATGCGTCCCAGGGATTCCATACGTATGCGTTTGATTGGCAACCAGGTCACATTAAGTGGTACGTCGATGGCGTGCTGAAACATACAGCTACAACCAATATTCCGAAAACACCAGGTAAAATTATGATGAACTTGTGGAACGGAACCGGCGTTGACAGCTGGTTAGGGGCATATAATGGAGCTAATCCGTTATACGCAGAATACGATTGGGTGAAATATACGAGTAACTAACAGAAACTCACGATCATGTCCAACTAGTGCAATAAACTGCAAGAAACAGAGGAGCGGATTACGTCCGCAATCCTCTGTTTTTTTATGATCATTTTCAACCTTTACAGAACAATCGAAACGTAAGATGATGAGGGAAAAGTGTGGAAATGAACTCGACATAGAGTGGACGGAAAACCATGAGTATGAGTAACAGCAACGATACCAATAACAACTGATCACCCGAGCAGTTTATTGAACTGTTAGGCCAACCTTATGATGCCAAGCAGATACAAACCTTGCTGGAACCTTTCGGTCACCCTGATAAACAAGAGAGACAAGAGTAAGACGTTGTACTAATACAACATCCGTATTCACTTTTTAATATCCTAAATTAATACAATAAATGTTGCAATATTAGTATGGGCATTCATATGGTTCATTCATTATGATGGACTCTGTAGACAACATCACTACATACAGGGGGACTCACAAGTTGAAAACAATCAAGAAAAGAAAGATTGGCGGTTTGGCTTTGGCAGGAATGTTTGCGCTTACAGCAGTTCTTAGCGGATGTAACAGTGGAGCAAGCAAAGAGGCTGCACCGAGCACTCCGAGTACTGCACTGGAATTGAAGGAAGGGAAGTATGATCCGCCCGTAAAACTTACTTATTTACGTCCCTGGGGACCCGAAATCAAATTCAAATCTGGTGAAGATCAGGACAATAACGTGCACACCAAATGGGCAAAAGACAAGCTCGGCATTGAATTAAAAAATCAGTGGGTATCACCGTCCACCAACAATGCGTTTGAAACGAAGCTGCGCTTGTCGCTGGCTTCCAATGCAGAAATGCCGGATATTATTTCATATCGCGGCGATTTCAATCTGGCACGTGAGTTGATTGAAACAGGCAAGTTCGTTGATGCTGGTGAATTGTTTGATAAATATGCAAGTGATACATGGAAAGCTGCAGTGAATGAAGATCCTTCCGTATGGTATCCGTACATGCAGGATGGTAAACGGATTGGTATTCCGATTCTGGATTACTCCTACAATAGTGATCCAGTGATGTGGATTCGCGAGGATTGGATGAAGAAGTTTAATTTGAAAGCACCTGAAACGCTGGCTGATCTTGAAGTGATTATGGAAACGTTTACGAATAAAGACCCGGATGGCAATGGTAAAAAAGACACCTACGGTCTGACCATCGGATTCAAAAACTGGCTCAGCACATGGATGTCTGATGCTGGTTGGGTCTTCGGAGCCTACGGCACGATGCCAAATCAGTGGAATCTGAACGCAGAAGGCAAACTGGAGTACGGTTCTGTAAATCCAGGAGCAAAACAAGCTTTGGCAACACTGGCTGACTGGATGAAAAAAGGGTATATACCAGAAGAAGCTGGGGTATATGATGAAACCAAAGCAGCAGAAGAGTTTACAGCAGGTAAAGCAGGGATTGTTGTCGGGCCTCACTGGATGCCGTCATGGCCGCTCGAAGATGTGAAGAAAAACAATCCGGAAGCGGAGTACAAAGCTTACCCGATTCCATCTGGACCTGATGGCAAGGCAGGCAGACGCGGTACCGCGAACGACAACGGTGTAGTTCTGATTAACAAAGATATGAAAAACCCAGAAGTCTTTTTCACTTATCAAAACTATCTGTTTGATCACTATGCAAATCCAAAAGCAGGTGATGAATTCGAAAATGGCTTCGCTGAAGGGTATGACTGGGCAATGAAAGACGGCAAAGTAACAACGGATGCTAGTGTGACAGGCGGTTATGCACCTGAGAAATACACCTTAACGTTTGATGGTGCACGTATCCCAAGTCTGAACATGACTACACTTGCGAAGTTTGCTAACGGTGAAGAAGCAACAACACCTTTCGAGAAAAAACTTAAGTCTGGTGTACCGGTACCCATGGTGGAAGCGGCCAAGATTGTTCAGGATCAAAAAGATATCGCTTTAAAACAGATGTTCACAGGTGCACCAACGATGTCAATGCAAATGAACAACGACATTTTAACCAAAATGGAGAAGGACCTGTTCTCGCAAATAATCTATGGTAAAGCTCCGGTTGATGCTTTTGATACATTTGTAGAGAAGTGGAAATCATCCGGTGGAGATCAAAATACGAATGAAGTTAATGAGTGGTACCAATCCGTTACGAGCGGAAAGTAAGTACGAGCTATGTAACTATCTTATCCGTTATTTCATTCTCACCAAGCTGCTCAAACAGGTGGGGAAGTACAAAGAAAAGGCCTTGCTGGAAATCATTCCAGCGAGGCCTTTTTGCTTCAAACCGGCAGATTCTCTCTATATTCCTGTGGTGTCAGATCGTAAAATTTTTTAAATACCCGAATAAAATACGCCGTGTTGTTGTAGCCGACAAGCTCCGCAATTTCGAATACCTTGGCACTTGAGGATCGCAAATAGTATGCTGCTTTTTCCATCCGCAAACGATAGACATAAGCTGTCAGCGCTTCTCCAGTCTCCGTCTTATACACTTTGGAAAGATACACAGGGTGCAGGTGGACATGCTCGGCAATAGCCGGTAAGGAAACATCGGAAGCCAGATGCAGGTCCACAAAGCTTTTGACACTGCGAACGATGGTACTGTGATTGTCCTTCAGCTCCTGTTCTGCGTCTTCACTGATGGAATGAAGTGTGCGGATCGACCAGTCTTTCAACTGCTGGGCGGTAGCATAGCTTGGAGCCTGGAAGTATTTATACGTTTCGGCAGGCAGGACAGAAGAAATTTGTTTTCCATTCTTATGGATGATATAAGCAAACGCCCCTGCCAAGGCATGATACACCTCAATCGTCGTTTCTGCGATATCATGATGCTGCGCGGATTCGAGCAATTCCTCGAAAATGACCTCAATTTTCTGTTCCACATCGTCAAAGCGGCCAGCTTCCAGAAGACTGATTAGGGTTGGAGGCTTGTACAGAGAACGGATGGCAGGAAGGGGGTGTACATCCTTATCGTCTGAAGCCGTGATGAACAAGCCTTGAGCATGTCCCATACGCTTCCGCATGGATCTGACAGCACTCTCATAAATCTCACCAATCTCATTAGGGAATTTGCCCCAGTGAGAGACTGCGATTGAAATAGCCCCTTTTAAATACAACTGAACGTTTGTCTGAATTTGGGCAGCGTAATGTTCCAGCAGCACTTGAGGTTTTTCCTCTTTGCTCATACTTTGTGTGCCGCCTTTTTTGACACTAACCAGCACAACCAGATAATCATGGACATCCCGCGTATGCCACATATGAAAATGCTGCTGCGTCACCTCGCTGATAATGTTGCTAATGGCATACTGCATCAGCGAAAGATCATGGTCAGCCATCTCGGATAGATGCTCTTCCATTCGAATAACAAGCATGCCCAGCTCCTCACCAACCGAATAGGGCAGATTTAGTAATTCGAGCTTGTCTGCGAGCGTTGAGGGAGAATAGGTTTTGCCTGTCAGCAATTCATGGAGCATCGTAGATTGCAATAAAGGCAAGTTATCCTGGAATGCATGTAATGCACGCTGATAGGAGGCCGCCGCTTCCCATTTTTGTTTGATCCGGTCAACAAGCCGCTGTACGGTTTCGATTAGATCCTCATCACTTACAGGCTTCAGCAAATAATCAAAGCTTTCTTGAGCCATCGCTTGTTTGGCGTATTCGAAGTCAGCAAAGCCCGAGAGTAAAATGGTCTGCACATGCGACCATTTCTCGTGAATTGCCGTGATTAACTCAATACCAGACATCTCCGGCATGCGAATATCAGTGATTACGATATCAATATCATGATTCTCCATAATTTCCAGTGCTACGGCACCTGACAAAGCTTCGTGTACAGTGCCGATTCCGCAGCTCTCCCACGGAATGGTTTCCGCCAGCGTTTCTACAACGGAACGTTCATCATCAACTAACAAAATTTGTAACATGTACTTCACCTACTCATTGATATTGTTGTACCATGTAATGCTTACCTTAACGCCTCCGCCAGGCGTATGTTCATAGCTTAGACCCGCGTCTTCACCATACAAAAAAGACAAACGCTGATGAACATTCCAAGTTCCGCATCCCATATTGCCATCGAGCGGTTTATTAAGATTATCAACCAATTCTTGCATCTGATTCTCCGTCATACCCAGCCCGCTGTCCTCGACGGTTATCGTACACAATTCATCCGTATGATAACCTGTTATGTTGATATGGCCGTCTTCAGTACGGGGTTCAATGCCATGAATGATAGCGTTCTCAACAATAGGTTGTAAGCTTAAACGGGGTAACGTTTTATGAAGCATATCGTCCGGTACATCGATGGTAAAATGCATGCGTTCCAGCCGGAGTGCCTGGATTTCCAGGTAATTTTTCACCATGTTCAACTCTTCTTTGATGGTGGCCTGATCATTCTCGGATCTTGTGATGTACCGATAATACTCACCTAAATTAAGCGCCATCGCCACAACGGCTTTCTCATTTTTCATCCTCGCCATATTTTTGATGTAGAAGAGGCAATTGTATAGAAAATGCGGATTAATCTGTGATTGTAACTGCTTTAGTGTGGACTCACGTCTTCGGAGTTGTTCTTCGTACACGTTCTCAATCAACTCCTGAATTCGCTGTGCCATGATGTTAAATCGTGCAAACAATAAACTGAATTCATTACGTGAAGAATGATGTAATCGAACAGAGAAATCTCCAGTCGACAAACGGTTCGTTCCCTTTACCAGTTGAAGCAATGGAAGCTGCACACTTCGATAAAGCACATACAACACCACAACACTCATAGCAATCAAAACGGCTATGGAAGCGTAGAAGAGATTACGACTATTTGTGATCGGCCCTAGAATTTGCTGCATAGGCACGTAGTCTACGTAGTACCATCCCAGACTGTCTGAATGGATGTACGAGACATAGTATTCTGTACTGTCAAGCGTCGTGGTGAATCCGCCTTTTTCCTGCAAAGTCATCTCTTTCAGCTTGGACTGAATCGCAGTCAATGTATCATTTCCACTAGTGTTGCTAATTAAGCCAAACTCGGGATGGAACATAAAAGGGTCACCTTTGTTATTCAATTTGTTCTGATCCAGCATGCTGGTCAGATGATACACTGGAAAGCTTATCTTGGTAATCAGTCTCGACTTCCTAGGAGTGTCGATCGCTGTCGTTGGATCGGTCGTGTACCACTCAAATTGATTATGCTTATATGCCCATGATTTCGAAAGTGGCTTGGAAAATTCATCCTCTCCATACGGGATATAAGCATAATAATCCGTGGAAATGACTTTTTGCAACCTTGGAAAATAAAGGGTGATGGTGGAATGCCATTTACTGGCTGCATTATACAGATTCATTTTTTCAAGAATAGCACTTCCAACTTTGACCCGTTCATAAGGCACATCTTTGTAATCCGGCCGCTGATATTCCTGTATGCTCGAATCTTGCCCAATGGACATCCCATAGAGAGATAATTGGTAAATATTGGATTCTACAGAGTCGGCAAAAGTGGACAAATGATTCATGGTATTGTTCTGAATTTCGTGTTCGATTACACGTACACTTTCCCGGTTTGAATAGGTGTACAGGAATAAAACCAGGACAAGCAGTGCTACAAACAACAGTGTAATTTTGGTGAAGACGTTCAGACGTGCGAACAATGCTGGGCCTCCTCAACTCATTAAAATATTGTTATCGTTGTTGCAATATTAGGATATAGATTGCTAATAACCGTTGCTATAATTTTAATATACAAGTTCATATCCACTTGTAAAATACAAATTTTTAGAACATGGGGGATGTAGGGGTGAAGGAACATACGTTAGAAACGCCTCGCAAGGGGCGTGCCATCAAGGCGAGACAGCGCTGGAACATGCAGCGGAATTGGTCCTTGCATTTGATGCTCGTACCAGCGGTTTTGCTGGCAATTGTATTTCAGTACATACCAATGGGCGGGATTGTGATTGCTTTCCAGGATTTTAAACCATACCTCGGATTTACCGAATCCAAATGGGTAGGTTGGGATAATTTCAAGTATTTATTCTTATACCCGGACGTAGGCCAGGTCATCTGGAATACACTGGTGATTGCATTTTTCAAAATAATCGCAGGTTTAATTGCTCCATTCCTGTTTGCGATTTTGTTGAACGAAGTTCGTTTATCTGCTTTTAAAAGGGTCAGTCAAACACTGGTGTATCTGCCGCACTTTCTGTCATGGGTTATCCTGGGCGGAATATTGCTTGATATTCTTTCGCCGCAGGGCGGTATGGTGAACAAACTGGTCGTTGCACTAGGCGGAGATCCGATCTTTTTCCTGGGGGATGGAACTTGGTTTCGGATAACACTGATTGTTAGTGATGTGTGGAAAGAATTTGGCTTTGGCACGATTGTATTTCTGGCTTCTCTGTCCGGTATTAACCCGGCACTGTACGAAGCTGCGGAAGTGGACGGTGCAAACCGGTTCAAACAAACACTGCACATTACAATACCAGCCCTGATGCCGATCACGATTGTACTCATGACACTCTCCATCGGAAACATTTTGAATGCAGGGTTCGATCAGGTGTTCAATCTGTACAATCCGCTCGTTTATGACAAAGGTGATATTATCGATACCTTCGTATACCGTCTAGGTATCTTGAACGGCAAAATGAGCTTCGCAACGGCTGTAGGATTGTTCAAATCGGTCGTGGCAACCATTCTGATCGTTATCTCATATCGCATGGCTTACAAATTGGCGAATTACCGCGTGTTCTAGTAGAGAGGAGAAAAAGGGCTTGTATTACAAAACAAAAGGCTATCGAATATTCAGCGTTGCGAACTATATTTTTCTGGGCGTACTATCACTGCTTTGCATTCTGCCTATCATTCATATTTTGGCTGTTTCGTTCAGCAGCATGGCACCGGCCTCAGCCAATCTTGTCGGCTTCTGGCCGATTGGCTTTACGACAGATGCATATGTCAAAACGTTCGGCAATTCAAATTTCATTAATTCCTTGCTGGTTTCGGTTAAACGAACCGTCATTGCTACGGTGATTGGTATGGTGATTATGCTTCTAACGGCATTTCCACTGTCGAAGGAAGATATTAATTTCAAAGGCCGTTCGATCTACACCTGGTTCTTTGTATTTACGATTTTGTTCAGCGGAGGTCTAATTCCAAGTTATATCTTGGTCCAGAAACTAGGACTGATGGATACGATCTGGGCACTGGTGCTGCCAGGTGCATTGTCCGTGTGGAATGTTATCCTGATGATGAACTTCTTCCGTGGTCTGCCTAAAGAGCTGGAGGAAGCAGCTTATCTGGATGGAGCAGGTCACATTAAAACGCTGGCACTGGTATATGTACCGCTGTCCATGCCTGCGATTGCAACCTTGTCATTGTTTACCATGGTAGGTCAGTGGAACTCTTGGTTCGATGGCATGATCTATATGTCCGATGTCAAAAATTACCCACTGGCTTCCTTGCTACAAACCATTATCGTGCAGCAAGACCTCAGTAAAATCAACGTGGACCCATCCATGCTGGAGAATGTTTCCCAGCGTACGGTTCGCGCAGCACAGATTTTCATCGGGGCATTGCCGATTTTGGTCATATATCCATTCTTACAACGCTTTTTCGTTAAAGGTATCGTCATTGGGGCAGTAAAAGAGTAGTACTGCCCTGTAAGTGACCACACATTCTAGGGAGGAATATGAGTGAAAAAAGGGTTGGCTTGTCTCGTAGCAGGAAGCATGATCGTTTCACTGGCAGCTCCGGCCGTAGTCGGGGCAGAACAGATGAAGCAGCATATGATAACGGAGCAGGAGCAGGCGTCAAGCCTGCTTCGGGCACCGTACAAAGATTTGCAGGGACATTGGGCTGAAAATGCAGTTATTCGTATGCAGGATATGACGCTCACTAAAGGTTATACGGACGGCACATTCAGACCGAGTGAACGTATCAGCCGTGCCGAATTTGTTGTAATGCTCGATCGGGTATTCGGATTCGCTGGAGGCCCCGGAGCGGCGTCATACACTGACATTACTGAAAAAGACTGGTACTATGATGCGATCACACGAGCAAGTGGATCTGGCATTATTCAGGGAACTAATGCAACACATCTGTCCCCCCAGCTTCCGATTACCCGGCAGGATGCTGTGGTAATGGCAGATCGTGCGTTTCAGTTATCGACAGGCAGTGAGAATAAATCGCTCGGTTCTGCGTTTAAAGACGACAAAGATGTAGCTGACTATGCTAGGAATGCGATGAACTACTTTGTAAACAATAAAATTGTAAACGGATACAACGGAAATCTTGCACCTGAATCCAACATTACGAGAGCAGAAGCTGCTACGATCATGTCTACGTTGATATCAGATATTCAAAGCAAACCAGGTACCTATGAATCCAACGTAGAAGGTAATCTGATTGTCCGCTCAACCGATGTGACGTTGGAAAATACCACAGTTAATGGAAACTTGTTACTTACAGAAGCCATTGGAGAAGGTACAGTGGCGCTCGACGGAGTGACGGTCACTGGAAGTGTGATCGTGAAGGGCGGAGGAAATCACTCTATCGATATTCATAACTCTAAATTGAATCGAATTGTGGTAGACAAAAACACAAGTCCGGTACATGTGAAGATCACAGGGACAACTCAAATTGAAAACATGTTTGTTGAACGCAGAGCTACCGTTGAGTTGTCAGCCGAGAGTACGATTAATACATTAAAAGTAAGCAGCAAAGCCCGTAATACCATGATTGACAGCAAAGGTAAAATCAATCTGCTGGACGTAGATGCAGGCAACGTATTGCTTAATGGGAAGGCGGTTTCACCAGGACAATACAAGGATAGCACTACTCCTGGGACAGGACAGTCCGAGCAACCAAACGCTGCTACACCAGGTACTTCTAACGATGGCAATAATTCTAGTACAGGTGGGGGCGGCTCTTCCAATTCAGGCGGAACGACACCATCCGTACCGGGCAATCCTTCAGGTGAAAAACCGATTCCTGCAACGACGATTCCGGATGAGCATTGGGAAATGGTCTGGAATGATGAATTCAATGCGCCTTCCGTGGATGCATCCAAATGGACCGTTCAGGATACGGAGCTTGTGTACAACAATGAGTTGCAATATTACAGCCCAAATAACACACGTATTGTTAAGGATGGCAACCGCAATGTATTGCAGATTGAAGCAAAGCGCGAGCAGAAGGGCAGCAAAAATTATACTTCTGGTAAACTGATTACGAAAGAGAAGGGCGACTGGACGTACGGAAAAGTGGTCGTACGAGCGAAATTGCCCGCGCAGCAGGGCATGTGGCCTGCAATCTGGATGATGCCTACAGATGAAGCACATTACGGAGGATGGCCAGCTTCCGGGGAGATCGACATTATGGAGTTGATTGGCGGTACAAACAAAGATCATGAAGTATACAGTACGATCCATTACGATTCCCCAAAACCAGATGGTTCTCACGGGCATGACCAAGGCAAGTTTACCTTGCCGCAAGGTGAATCGTTCGCAGATGATTATCATGATTTTCAGGTGGAATGGCTGCCTGGCATGATTCGTTTCTATGTTGACGGCAAACTGCATCATCAGGTGAATAACTGGGAGACGACAGCAGCGGGACAGCCGGAGAGTTACACCTTTCCTGCTCCGTTTGATCGTCCGTTCTATTTAATTCTCAATCTTGCCGTTGGGGGAGACTGGCCGGGATCGCCGGAAAGTGATTTTGTCTCTGAGAAGATGAGTGTTGATTTCGTTCGGGTTTACGAGTACAAGAAATTGAGCGAATGGCCGGACGTAACTTCTAATCCGATCGAACCGGAATGGCAGCGGGAACCGCAAACGGATGGAAACCAGATCTACAATGATCGCTTTTCTGAAGGTGTGGATGTAGATGGTGTGCCGAACGAATGGAACTTCCTCACGAATGCAGGCGGGGCTGGTAAGGTAGAGGTTATTGATGACGTGCAGAAGGGCAAGGCAGCGAAAGTAACGATCTCACAAGCCGGAACCGAAAGTTATTCTGTACAACTGACACAAATGCCGATGTATTTGAAGAAAAATAGAAAATACAAAGTGCAGTTCGATGCAAAGGCATCTGCGGATCGAGTCATCCGTTCGAAAGTGACACAGTTTGAAAAAAGCTGGACAAATTACTCCGAGGATAAGAGCTTCTCATTAACTACAGATTGGCAACCGTATGAATACACCTTCAACATGCGGAATGGGGCAGACAACAATGCAAGGTTTGAATTCAATCTGGGATTGAATGAAGGGGAAGTTACGGTGACCAATGTGCGGTTGATAGATATCGGTGAAGCCGACTCTCTTCCAGTGGAACGCAAAGCACTGCCGGATGGAAATTATGTCTTTAATGGCACATTTGATCAAGGGAAGGATCGCCTCGGCTTCTGGTCCAGACAGGTTCAGTCTGATGCTGAAGCGCAGATTACCGTGAACAACTTCCTAAAGTTCCCGATCATGGAACGGCAGCTCGTGGTCGACGTTCTACGAACGAACGGCCATTCTGATCAGGTGGCTGTGGTACAGCCGGGAATGAAGCTGGAAGCGGGCACTACCTACGGATTCACTTTTGATGCAAAGGCGGATTCGCCACGTACGATGGATTTGGATTTGTCTACCGCAGAGGGGCATGATGTGCAGGTGAATCAAGGGCAGCAGATCCAACTTGGTCAGGAACTCAAGAATTATTCGGGTGAAATTGTGATCGGACAGAACGCAACGTCAGCAGCAACGGTAACAGCCGAACTGAAGCTTTTATTCGGCAGTTCCGAAGGGAAGGTTTACATTGACAATGTGAAGCTGACTAAACGAGGTAAGCCGGTAACAATCCAGGGCTATACTCATATTCCTGCTGCGGATGCATGGATGATGCAAGGTCTGCAGCTTGAAAATTCCGATGAAGGCGGCAAACATGTCAGCTACATGGACGAAGGTGATCTGCTGCAATTCAAAATCGATGCAGCAAACGATGGCGTATATGCATTCTCCACAAGGATGGCAAGTGCCAAAGCCGATTCAAAAGTCCGATTCAGTGTGCAGGATGAACAAGGCACAACGGTTGCAAGCTCCGAACTTCTGCTTGGAGATACAGGGGGATGGCAATCCTATAAGACGTTATATCTGCCAGCAGTTTCACTGAAAGCCGGAACATCGTATTATGTCAATTTTGAAGGAAACGAATATAATACACGTTGGTTGGACGTTTCACAGAATAGAGTAAGGAATGGCGAACTGACCGCAGATGGAAACGATTGGACGCTAATTCCCGACGTGCTCTCGGCTACGTATGGGAAAGACCATGGAATTAATATTACGTTGCCGGCTGCAACAGACGATGAGTGGGATTCGTTTTTGCAGCAGGGTTTGATTGCTCTTGAGGCTGACAAGACCTATCGTCTGAGCTTTGAAGCTTCAGCCTCTGTACCTAAATCAATACAGGCTGTGGTCTCGCAAGGTAATGGCGGCGAAGCCAAGTATATGGATGAAAAGGTAGATCTGACTGAAATTAAGCAGCCATACACCTTCACATTTACAATGGGAGAAACAGCGGATGCGGCGGCCTTACTGAACTTTGGTCTTGGCAGACCGCTAGCGGAAGAGCACAGTGTATCCATTCAAAATGTGATGTTGTTCGAGGTGAACCCGGGTGCGGATCAGGGGGGACAGCCGGTACACGTCAATCTGATCCCGAATGGGGACTTTGCCAAAGGAAGTGAAGGCTGGTTCAAATATGCAGCCGGTGTTGAATCTGACCTTGCGATTCATGTTGAGAATCAGCAGCTGCAAGCTGTGATCGGTCAGGCGGGAACGAATCCGTGGGACCGGCAGGTTATTAATGAAGGTTTTGCAATGCAGCAGGGAACCAAGTATAAGCTGACATTCAAGGCCAAAGCGGATAAAGCCCGCAAAATGGGGGTTGGTATCGGCTGGGTGGATGTTCCCGCTGGATACGCGTGGCATGGATTTTATGGACAGCAAGTGAGCTTATCCACGGAAGAACAAGAGTACACCTTCACATTCGATACAACCGAGCCAAGCTATGCAAACAGCCGTATCGTGTTTGACATGGGTAAGATAACAGGTGCCGAAGATGGTAACACCACAATTACGTTGTCTGGTGTCAACCTGACCAATCTTGGACCCGTGCAGACAGCCGTAGCTGATTAAATCACCATCACAATGGTATATTGATAAATTAAGCAGGCAGCCGGGTGAATCCCGCTGCCTTTTTTTATGACTTCTTTTCGTTCTTAATCCACCATAAAGAGGTCAGCATTCAATTCATAATACATAGAAATAAAATCTCGAAAATGTCGAACCGAAGGAGACAATGATTTTTGTTTGGTCCAGGATAAGCTAATCGGATAGATCGCTGAATCATCAGCAATTTTTATATAGTGTAACCCCAGTTTTCTACATACGGAAACAGGTAACAAAGCGACTCCCTGATCAAGCTTGATGATTTCAAGCAGTGTGTGTGAATCCACTTCAAAGGCCTGATTGGGTACGAAGCCTGCTTTCCCGCAGAGCATGGTGGTAAAGTTGCTGTACTCCACATTATCGGCAAGAGATATGAAGGGTTCGTTTGCAACAAGATGTAACGAGATGTTTGTCTTTCCAGCGTACGGATGATGGGAAGGTACAACAAGAACAATATCCTCATTAACCAGTACACAACTCTCAATCTCCTCATCCTGGATCGGATGACCTGTTATTCCTACATCGATGTCCCCTTTTTGCAAGCTTGAGATGATTTCGTTCTTCGTTCCAATGCCTTGATGAATCTGGGTTTGCGGGTTGCTATTAATATATTCGCTAATTAGCCCGGTAAGGAATCTTGGATTCGTAATCGAGATTCGAATGATGTTAGATACGTGCTGCTCTTCTGACTGGATCTCCAGTTGAGCATTTTCAATTTCGGTAAAGATTCGATTAACATGCTTCAATAGAATTTTCCCTGACGCATTTAATTGAATGTTTCTTCCTTTTCGATCAAACAAGGTTGTACCAAGCTCATCCTCCAGTCTTTTGATCGTCAGGCTTAAGGAGGGCTGAGCAATATTTAGTTGTTGAGCTGCTTTGGAGATATGTTCGGTATAGGCAACAGTTTGAAAATATTTGAGCTGCAGCAATTCCATTCGTTTCGCACCCCTTATTTATTTCAATAAATATATATAGTACTTATTATGTATTATATTAAATTTAATTATTAATGTAGAATTTTATTTGTGAGAGAGATAAAAACATAACATAAAAGGTAGGTGTCCTTCATGAAAATCGATGTGAATAACATAGCCAAAAATCTGAATACACCCCTAACGGCACCGGCTTACCCCATGCCACCCTATAAATTTGTGAATCGGGAATACTTAAACATTATTTATCGAACGGATGAAAAAGCTCTGCGGGCAGCGGTGCCAGAACCACTGGAAATTGTTGAGCCGCTGGTTAAATTTGAAGTGATGTGGATGCCGGATGTCTCCGGATTAGGTGCATATACCGAAGCTGGGCAGGTTATCCCTGTGCGATTCAATGGTGAGGATGGTGACTATGTGCATTCCATGTACGTGGATAACTTTCCTGCGATTGCAAGTGGCAGAGAGCTCACGGCGTATCCCAAAAAGTTAGGTGCACCCAAACTATACATTGATTCAGATACACTTGTGGGCACGCTTGATTACGGAACGCTTCGTGTTGCAACGGCAACGATGGGATATAAGCATGCTCCGATGGATAAGGAACTCGCCAAAAGTGAAATCTGCCGGCCTAACTTTATGATGAAGATTGCTACGGATTACAATGGGAATTTAAGAATATGTGATTTGATTCGAACCCAAATTACGGATATCGAAGTGAAGGAAGCATGGACAGGACCAGCACGGCTTCAGCTTTTTGAACATGCACTCGCACCCCTTGCCGATTTGCCTGTATTGGAAGTTGTTTCAGCTTCACATATCCTGACAGACCTAACCTTAAACGCAGCACAGCCTGTATATAACTATCTTGAGCAGAAATAAGGAGGAAATTACAATGAGAATCGCAATCTTAGGAGCAGGATCTCTAGGAACCATCGTAGGGGCATACCTGGCAGATGGCGGCATGGATGTTGAGTTAATTGATGCATATCAGGAGCATGTCGATGCCTTGAATGAAACGGGAGCTAAAGTGGTCGGAACTACGGAGTTTCATGCAAGAGTTAAAGCCATCACTCCTGACCAAAAATCTGGGACTTATGATCTTGTGCTGCTATTGACCAAACAATTATCCAACAGTACCATCCTTCGAGAATTGCTTCCGTTCTTACATGATGAGAGTATCGTGTGTTCCTTGCAAAACGGGATTCCTGAAGAGAACGTGGCTTCCATTGTGGGCGCTGAGCGCGTTATTGCGGGGTCCGTTGAGTTTGGCGCCACGTTCATGGAACCAGGTGTATCAAGCCTCACAACGGAGTACACACAATTCAAGAAGTATGCTTTTCAGATTGGCGAATTAAATGGAGTAACGTCCGATCGCATTCAGCGTGTAAAATCGGTTTTGGACCTGGTAGGAGGAACACACATTTCCGATAACTTAGTGGGAACCAAATGGTCCAAGCTGCTGATCAATAATGCATTCAGTGGTCTGTCGGCGGCATTAAACGGAGAATACGGAGACATTCTGGATGATGAAGTCGGTATTGTGAGTGCCGTTCATATCGCGGACGAAACGATTAAGGTCGGACATGCGAACGGGGTTGAATTTGTCAAAATGAACGGATTCGATATCGTTTCCCTTGAACTCCAAAGTGAACAAGATATTCCTGAGCGAATTAAAACGTTACGATATGTGATGGAACCTTCCCGGCTGCTCAAAGCAAGCATGCTTCAAGATCTGGAGAAAAAACGCAAAACCGAGATTGATTACATTAATGGAGTTGTTTCGAGCAAAGCAGAAGGTACAGGAATTGCGACACCGTATAATGACTTGGTTGTGAAGCTGGTCCAAGCTGCTGAAGAGACACAAACGGTTCCTGATTTTCAGACAAACATTGAAGAATTTAAACATCTGGTAGACTGAGGTTATTTTTGTTGGTTTCAATTCTTTGCCTGATAGAGAATAGAATTCCATGAAAAGCCGCGATTTGCGGCTTTTTTTGTTGGATCTGTTCAACTCTAGTTAATCGAGAAAGGGTACTATCGTTAACTTTCCATTTACCTAGGGAGCGCACTCTCCTAACAAATCCCACTTATGATAAAACAATGTTTGTCAAAGTGGAGCAAGCAAAAATGGAATAAAAGGAGATGCGGGTTAAATTGAACAGAAGAAGGATTCTTCAGCGAAGTATTGCAATCGCTTTATTAAGCAGCATGATCTTGACAACCGGGATGCCTTTCACATCACTGCCAGCAGTTCATGCAGAAAGCCTGCCGCAGGAAGACAGCCAGGAACAGACACAAGTCACTCAAGCTGTAAACGTTCATGTAGACCACACCCCGGCTGATTGGATTTACGAAATGCAGGATTACACGGTTACTGCAACGGTATATGGCACCGACCAGTCATGGCCCGGGCGTATCTCTTATTCGGTAGACGGCCAAATGTATGCTCCGGTGGAATTTGTACCCTTAGAGCAGAGTCCGGATACCTATGTGGGGATCATTCCTGCTGAGAATTTGACCGGCAGAGAGTTAGACTATGACATTGACATAATGAACGTGGAAGGAAAAATCATTCAATCGACAGGATACTCGGCGGCCATTCGACCATCCATGTCTCTAATGCAGCAGTCCACAGGACCTGATCTGCTGATTACCGAGATGGTACCAGACACGACCAATCTGCCCAACCTCAGTACGGATGCGTATGAGTTTGTTGAGGTGTATAACAACACGGATCAAGTGATTAATTTTAAAGACTATACTTTCTTCTACAATAATAAGGATACCTGGAAGACAGAAGAGGATGTGGACATCCTGATTCCTGCTCACAGTCCGGTCGTATTTTGGATTTTGAACGGAAGCAATAACGATCTTACGGCTGAGCAATTTAATCAAAATTATGGAACATCTCTGACGGAAGGGAAGCACTTGTTCCGCATACAGGGCGGAGCTGGTATGGCGAATGGAAGTGCCAGGTCACTTGTGATCAAAAATCAAGCCAACGAGAGTATCGTTTCAGCAGCTTATGAACCGGCTCAGGTTAAAGCGAATATGGGGATTTTCTTCAAACATCCGGCAGCTGGAAGCACTCAGATGAGTGTTATGGAGAATGCCGGGAAAATCTCAGCCACACCAGGATCCATTGATCCGGCACAGGCTGTTCCGCCAGTTGTGGAAGAAGGGTCCCAAATCGAAATTATGCATACGGCTCCAACCGACGCCTTAGCCATTCAGGATGTTGAGATCAAGGCGCAGATCAAGAATCTGGGTACAAATGCAGATGGAAGCAAGCCTGCGGTCAAGCTATTGTACAAGACGCCTTCCCAGCACAGATACAGTGTTGCAGTCATGACGAATATTGGTGAAACAGACGAGTATACAGCAACGATTCCGGCGTCGGCACTTACCGAGCCTGAATTGCAATACCGGATACAAGCAGGCAATATGGACAAGCCGTATTCGGCACAGGTTCAATGGGATGCATTCGATCCGAGCAAAGCACCTACGCTTCTTATTACTGAGCTTGTACCGAATACAACAAATGTACCGGGTACGTCCTCGGATGCTTATGAGTATATCGAGATATTTAACAATACAGACCAACCGGTTAACTTTAAAAATTACAGCCTGTACTATCGTTATCCTGACAAAGGATCAAGCGCGGATGTGGAATGGGGGGCAACTCATCCCGATTTTGTTATTCCTGCCCAGCAATCGGTTGCATTTTGGATTAAAAATAGCACCAACACTGCTTATACCGAGGAAGATTTCAACCAATTTTATCAAACCAACCTCATCCCCAATGTTACGCTGCACTCAATCCAGAGTGATGGCATGGCGAATTCCGGCCGCAGAGCGCTCGTAATCAAAACGAATACGGGGAAGGAAATCTCTTCTGCCTATTACGATGCGGATCAGACTTATGAAAATGGAACCAAAAGTGATGAAACGAAGGAAGATAAAGCAATCACTTACACCTATCCGAGAAACGGCAGCACAATGATGATCAAGTCAAGCTCCGGAATGGAAACACCATCGCCAGGCAGCATCCTGCCGGAACAAGTTCCTTCCGTACCCGTCCATATCGAGTTGGATACCGTTCCACCAACCGTTCAGGATATGACGAAAGCGACCGAAGCGGATCAATCGAACGGATTAAAGTTGATCGTCGATGCCAAAGATGACCGTGAGGTAACATCCGTAGAGGTATTCGTTCGTTCAGATAAACAGGCTGAATTTACGGCACATCGTTTGACGGAAGATTACGATGACCTGATGTACCACTATAACATGTCACCGGCCGATCTCATCGGACGCAAAACCATCGAGTACTATTTCGTTGCTTCGGACGGTACTAACGAAACGAGAACCGAGCCAGCAGTTATATCCGTGACCGGAGGAATAAGCGATGAACCGCTTCGACTGAATGTGAAGGAACTGGATACCATTCGTGGTGTGCACACCATTAAAGGGACCTCGCAAGCGGTGGGGATGGACGCCAGCCTCAGTATAGACGGTGAAGTTCTGCCGGATGACAGTACTTATGCTGCGCTTGAGCATGATGCATATTTCGTTTTTGAAGCCGTTAATGTCGATTATTATTTTAAAAATGCAGTAACCATGGGACCACCAGAGCTGGAGGACAAGTCGATTCTCTATACGTTCATGAACCCGATTACAAGCTATACGACATTATCCTTTCCTATTGATCCAGAACGTTTAATTCAAGGGGATAATGTGATCTACATCCGGGCAGGTTCCAAAACCTCGCCGTTTGATGAACGTCCGGAAGAGAACAAAGATGACTTTGAAGTCAAAAACGTACGTTTGCTCTTGGCTGATGGGACTGAAATATGGGATCCGGCCTACGCTGAGAAAGAAAAACAGATTAAAATGGGCGATTCTGCCGGGAAAAGCGAATCGATCGGCTTCCATTTTGAGTTGAAACCGGAACATCTTACGGCTAAAGCCTATGAATGGGACACCACCGGTATCAGCGATGGAGCACATCAAGTCGCTCTAACCGATGGTCAAGAGCAGTTAACGGCCAAAGTCATGGTGGACAATACGCCACCAGATATCAAGCCAACCGTGGAAGAAGGCAAAACCTATCGTGGTGAATTCATCATCGATGCTGAAATCCAGGATGCGATAGCCGGCGTGGACAAGGTAAATGTGAAGCTGGATGGCAATGTAATTACTCTTCCATTAAAAACCTCATCGGGAGAGATGCAAGGTGGGAATCATGTCCTGCAAATTCAGGCAACGGATAAGGTGGGTAACGTTGCGGAGAGCACGGTAAAGTTTGAAGTGCCCGATGAGAACCCGCTACCACCGGAATTGGTGGCGCCTAAGCAAAATCAATCAAATGTTGGCACAGACGCCAACCTGACAGTTAAAGTTCAGGACCCAAGCAAAGACGACATGAATGTGACCTTTTACAAAGGTTATAAATACGATGCAACCCGAGCTGAAGGTTTTGCAGGATACCTGAATACTTCCGTTACGGAGCCGCCTAGAGAAATGGTTCCTTCCGGAGAAAAAGCCATGAATGCAGAGGATTACCAAAAAATCGCTGCGATCGATGGAACATATCTGGTCAATGATTCGGTTGAGCAGTTTCCTTACCAACGCTTCGAAGTGAAGCTTGATCCAACCGTGAAAAGTACAGATCGTGTTGAAATCGAATGGCAGGGCAAGTCGCTTGAAGGAAGAAAAGTAAGCTTATATGCCTGGAGCATAAGCGAGCAAAAATGGAATCAGCTGGATCAGGTTATTGCCGGTACAGAAGATTTTGAATTAAAGGCTGTGGTACAGGCAGGTGATTATGAAAACGAAGATGTCATCCAAATTATGGTGCAGGACGAACTAGCGGAAACAGCTGCTGCTGCAGGCAATAAGCCTACACCGGAGTCACAGGACCCGTACGACTTTTCATTTGTTTGGATGTCGGATACGCAGTATTATTCCCAGAGTTATCCACTGATTTATCAAAACATCGTCAACTGGATCGCCGGGCAAAAAGAAAACATGAACATTAAATACGTTATTCATACCGGGGATGTCGTCGACAAAGCAGACCAGGAATATCAATGGATTGAAGCAGATAAAAACATGAAAGTTCTTGAGGATGCTTCGATACCTTATGGAGTACTCGCAGGAAATCACGACGTAGGGCACCAGGATAACGATTACGCGAAGTTCCAGCAGTATTTTGGAGCCGACCGGTTCATCAATAATCAGGTATTTAGCGGTTCATATGAGAATAACCGTGGACACTATGATTTGGTATCAGCGAACGGGAATGACTTTGTCATTGTGTATATGGGATGGGGACTTGGTGAAAAAGAGATTGAATGGATGAACGACATCGTTGCCAAGTATCCGGAACGTAAAGCCATTCTCTGTTTGCATGAGTATTTGCTCGTATCTAATAACCGTTCACCGATCGCCGACCAAATTTTTGAGAAGGTTGTAAAACCGAACAAAAACGTGATTGCTGCGCTTTCCGGGCACTATCACGATGCCGAGCTTAAGGTCGATCAGCTGGATGATAACGGAGATGGCATTCCTGACCGCAACGTGTATCAAATGCTGGCAGATTATCAAGGTGCTCCTGAAGGAGGACTTGGATATATCCGGCTTATGCAGTTTGACATGGCAAACAACAAGCTCCATATCAAAACGTATTCACCTTATCTAGATGACTACAACTACTATGATCCAGAGACCGAACAAGGCAAAGATGAGTTTAGCTTGGATCTTGGTTTGGCACCAGCAACAAAGCGAGTAGCCACTGATTATATCGGGGTTAAAGTTTACACGGATCAGAAAATAGGCTCCAAGGCTAACGTTGAGAGTGGACGAGAAGCCTCTGTGGAATGGAAGGGACTTTCCAACGCAAGCTACTATCAATGGTATGCTAAAGCCGAAGACGAGCATAGTGGAAGTGCTCTATCCGATATTTGGGGATTCTCTACAGGGACCTCGGCTCCTGGGGGACAGACTCCGGGTAATGGAGGAGGTTCAGGTAACAGTAAACCGGCAGCTCCTGCAGAAAATAATAGTGTGACGATGCCAGCAGCCCCGATCAGCAATGGTCAAATCACGCTTAATCCATCTTCGGATGGTACTTATCGTGCTGAAGCACAAGCGCTGGAGCAAGCCGCCAGTTCAGCGAGTGGAGGAAAAGTAGTCATTACACTTGCTGGCATACAAGAGCAGAACGATAACGGGGAGTTTGATGTATACCTACCTGCCAGTGCGGTGAAAAAAGTGAAAGCAGACGGGCTCTCTATGGTGATCTCATCACCTGTATTAAAAGTCACGCTCCCGGCTGGTTCCCTGCCGCAAGAATGGGGAGAGACAGACCAGCTGCTCCTGCGTTTCAGTACTGTATATAACGATAGTTCGAAGCAACTATTGAATAACAGTCTAACGGGATACCAACATTACTCCCGCACGGAGTTAGTGCAATCGCTTCGTATGTTCCTCATCCAAGGAGAGAACGAGACGGAGGTTACGAAGTTCGGCAGTCCGGTCGAGATTAATCGAATCTTGACGGCTGAACAGCAAAAACAGATTCAATCTGAATATGCGGGTGTATATCTGCTTGGTCAAGGAATGGAATATCAAGGTGGCCGCTTCGCAGCCGGAACGGTAACGTTTGAGGCGGAGCAACCAGGGTTATATGCAATCTTGGAATATCATAAACCATTCAAGGATATGGAGGACTCCTGGGCTGAGCGTTATGTTCACTCGTTGGCGGCAAAACATCTGATTCAGGGGATGGACGATGATAACTACGGTCCTGCCCTGCAGGTAAGCCGAGGCGATTTCATTACCCTGATCATGCGTGCTGCAGGGCTGAATTCTTCGGGGAAAACCGAGGTGTATGCCGATGTACCAGCCAATGCATATTATGCATCAGCCGTTGCTCAGGCGACCGAACTTGGTATTGTACAAGGAAACGGTAATCTCTTCAGGCCGAAGGATTCCATCAGCCGCGAAGAGGCAGCCGTGATGTTGATGAAAGCACAGCAAGTGTTGTTTATGGAAAAGCAGAAATCCACGGGAAGAGCAGCATACTCTGACCAAGGCCAGGTATCTGCTTGGGCCATCGATGCTGTAGAGCATGTGAATGCTCTGGGACTGATGACAGGCAAAGCGAATCTTCGCTTTGATCCGAAAGGTAAAGTCACACGGGCAGAAATGGCTAAAATAGTATATATGCTGATACATGAATAAACATCTTGTAATGCAACTCGCACATGTAATTCACACAGAGGAAGTCGCCTGCATGGCGACTTTTTTTGTTTTATCGGAACAAGTATTTATCCTCAGTCTCTAGTCGGCGAGCTTCAAAATAAAACGAGCATTAGGTAAGCCCAGTTCATCTTCTGTCCTTGAATGAGAAGTACACATCCATGCTGTAGATCAATGAATTGCCCATGGACTCCCTGCAAATGTTCAAGGAGGTACCTGGCCGTGTTCATGGGAAGCTTGAAATAGACAAGGAGACGCGGCTTCTTGTTTTTTTTTACCTTTCAGATTAGGGTTAAAAACGCAGTGTTATTGTCATTTATAGCATGTGTTAATATTGTCCTGATTTGGTTAATACGGTATATTGAAAGTGGTTCATTTCCTATAATACAGGAAATTCCATTCATAAGGATGAGCAAAGTAAATGACCAGGAGGAATCAGTCTATATGGAAGCAACGGAAAAGAGATGTCCTGATTGTGGAGGAAATTCATTTGTACAAGCTTCAGATTTTATCAATCTCCGTCCAGTGGATAAGAAACTTGCAATGGGGTCTGAAAAGATTTATACCGTTTGTCTGGACTGCGGCGAAGTGGTGTCGATCAAAGTGAAGAACCCTGAAAAGTTAAAGCAATAATATTAATATTAGTTGCATATTTCTTCTTATAACCATTCTTTCACTAAGGCAACTTAGAATGAAACAGAAGAGCCCCTCTCCTTTTCCTGCTGGATAAAGAGAAGGGCTATTGGTGAGAGGCAGATTGTTATTTATGCTTCTTTAAGATATCAAAAATGATCTCTGCATTATTCGTATTGTCGATCAGGCCCGAGAATCGATGACTTGCCGGACCGTAAGCGTAGACTGGCACGTCGTCTCCCGTATGTCCGCCTGTCGTCCAGCCAGTGAACGAGCGGTTATCAATAATGGCTTCGATGGCATTGTCGATCGTCGTGACATCTGCGTCTTTAGCTGCATTTTTAACCGATTGAATCTCCTCGGAAGTTAACTCAAGTTTGAGATAGCTCTTAAGGGTTTCTTCCACGGAAGCCCCTTTAGCGATTTGAGCTGCCATGAAATCAGGAGTGCGTACAGCGGCTTTGATCGGATCCACGAAAAAGTTATATTCTCCGTCTTTCCCGAGCGTAAGTCCACCAGTGGAATGGTCAGCGGTTGCTACGACAAGTGTCTCTCCATCTTCTTTGGCAAAATCAATAGCCGCCTCGAATGCTGCAGCAAAATCCTCCATTTCGCTCATAGCACCAACGATGTCATTATCATGACCGGCCCAGTCGATCTGGCTTCCTTCAACCATGAGGAAAAACCCATTTTCGTTTGAGCTCAGGCGATCAATGGCTGTATTTGTCATCTCGGCCAGCGAAGGCGTTTCGCCAGTACGGTCAATCAACTTGTCCATACCTCCGTCAGCAAATAGTCCGAGAATCTGTTTATTTGTATCCTTGAGAAGGGCACTGCGATCATTCACGTAGCTAAAACCTGCTTTTTCGAACTCATTGGTCAAGTCCCGATCTTCACGTACAAAATTGGTTTTTCCTCCACCTAAAAGTACATCAACTTTGTGCTCCCCATTGATCAATTCATCATAATAATCATCTGCGATGGCATCCATGTTCTTCCTGCTTATATCATGAGCGCCGAAGGCAGCAGGTGTAGCATGAGTGATCTCTGACGTAGCTACAAGTCCGGTGGACTTTCCATTTTCCTTGGCTTGCTCCAAAACCGTTTTCACTTCAGTATGGTCATTATCGACAGCAATAGCTGCGTTATACGTTTTCACACCAGCAGACATTGCGGTCGCCGCGGAAGCCGAGTCCGTTACGTTTTGTGTGTCGTCGTCCGGATAGGTCATTTGAGCGCCCACAAGATAGTGATCAAATACCGTTTTCTCCATGATCTTAGTCGAAGGGTCATCCTTCATATAACGGTAAGCGGAAGTATAAGCCGTTCCCATGCCGTCACCGATGAGGAAAATGATATTCTTGATTTTTTTTGTCTCTACACTAACGGCTTGTACCGCGTGGGCCTGACCGGCAGACAAGACGGTAGAAGCGGCAAAGACCAGGCTGAGTGCAGCGGCAGGAAGTACTTTTTTGGATAATTTCACGATAATTCCTCCTTTATTATTAAACATGAACATATGTAGCTTTATTCATTTGTCCGTCAATATGAAGATTATCATTCGACTGTAAAAGAAGTCCCAGTCCTCTGTATTCGTTGTGTAAAATAATTTACAAAAAAGAGGACCTGACGGATATCTACCGGATCATTATTTATTAATTCACATGATAAGTAATTAATATCAAGAAATGATTAACAGGAGATGGAAGGAAGCACTGCGGAGAAATGTTGCGAGGGTCATGCGTGAAGTATACTCACAATTTGCTATCAAACCGGAGGTGAATGGTTTATGATCAATTCATTACGATGACTAACGGCGAGGGCAGAAGATGAAACAAACAAAATGGATCGATAAATTAAAAGCCATGGCAAGGGAGATCAAACGAAATGTATTCATCTTGTACCTGGCGTACAAGGATCCTCGGGTATCTTGGTATGCAAAATTATTTGCGGTCGGCGTAGTAGCTTATGCCTTCAGTCCAATAGACCTGATCCCTGATTTATACCTGTACTTGGGTATCTTGATGACCTGATTATAGTGCCGCTCGGCATTACGATGGCTTTGAAGCTGATTCCTCAAGAAGTCATTCTGGATTGCAAAGATAAAGCGGAGGAGATCCGGAAGAACGGTAAACCCACGAATTGGATTACAGGAGGAGTGTTTATCATTGTGTGGATCGTCTTTGCCGTCTGGATTGGTTCGATCTGCTATAAACTTTTCATTTAAATGAAGAGGCCCACCTGAATCAGCTGATTCAGATGGGCCTCTTTTTTTATAGAATATTAAGCAATCGATATGCTATTTGGAGTCGATGTGAAAGATGCCAATTTCGTTATAATGCTCCAGCTTATAGTCAATTGTACCAAGACTGCAGTTTAGTGTATCCAGTTGTTTCAGTATATTTTGTCGATGCTGTTCCAGCATAACCTTTCGCTGTTCACTCGTGGAAGAACCCTCCAGGCATAACAGCATAAATGCTTTGATATCCTCCAGGGACATGCCGCTGTCCTTCAGGCAGCGGACTAACTCCAGCCAGCAGATATCCATTTCGGAATATTGGCGGGTACCGTATTCTGTCTTTTTCAACAAAGGCATTAAACCTGCTCTGTCGTAGAAGCGTAACGTGGAAGGCGGTAATTGGGTGCGTTCCGCGACTTGTTTAATCGTAAATTCCAAGCAAATCTTCCTTTCAAAAAAATCGATTGAATGGCTTGACTTAAACCTAAGTTTAACCACTATCCTAAGATTGTTCAATAGAGCGTTTTCAGGAGATAAGCTCTTATTTTAACTTTAATGGAGGAGTGATTTGGTTGAAGTACAGAAGATTGGGCAGAAGCGGATTGAAAGTGAGCGAAATCGGATTGGGGAGCTGGCTGACCTACGGATCGGCTACATCGGAGGAAGCTGCGCGTGCCTGCATGCATCAGGCATACGAACTGGGCATTAACTTTTTCGATACATCCAATTCCTATCCCGGTGCGGAGGAGGTAATGGGCAGTACATTGAAGCAGTATCCACGCAGCAGTTACGTACTGGCTACAAAGCTCTTTTTCCCACAAGGACCGGGTCCAAACGATCGTGGATTGTCCCGCAAACATATTATGGAGCAGTGCGAAGCGAGCTTAAAGCGATTAGGTACCGATTATATTGATTTGTATCAATGCCACCGCTTTGATTCCGAAACACCTATTGATGAAACGCTTAGGGCATTAGATGACCTGCAGGCACAGGGCAAAATTTTGTATGCGGGTGTCAGCGAATGGACCGCAGCACAGATTGCGGAAGCCTCCGGGATCGGCAAACGCCTGAATCTGCGTCCAATCATATCCAATCAGCCGATTTACAACATGTTTGAACGTTATATCGAAAGAGAAGGTATTATTGAACAATGTGAGCAGGAAGGACAGGGGCTTATCGTATTTTCTCCATTAGCACAAGGTGTGTTGACGGGCAAATACAAACCTGGACAGCAGATTCCAGTAGGAACAAGGGCTTCCAATGATCAAACCAATGGGGTTATCAACAGTTACTTGCGTGAAGACGTGCTCCAATGTACTGTACAGCTGTCGGAACTGGCCAATGAGCTCGGGGCAACGTTATCCCAGTTTGCTCTGGCGTGGATTCTGCGTCAGCCTGCTGTAAGTTCGGCCATCATCGGCTCCAGTAGACCGGCACAAATTGAAGAAAACATCAAAGCAACCGAACTGGAACTTACTTCTGAGATTATCGAACGAACGGAGAAGATTCTATCGTCAATCAGCCATTTTGCACCGTTGAGATAGACAGTGAGAAATCGGTTATAAGTGGCAGACAACGTAGAAGATGGAGAACTGAATAACAAACGTATGGGGACTGAAAGTATCTTAGTAGAATTCGGGATACTACCCATTTAGAAAAATGAAGAATGTAACAGGCCCTGCCGTTTCTCAGCAGGGCCTGTTACATATCGTTTCAAGGTGAAAAATTAGCGTTTCACTTATTTTAGAGATGAGTTTCCGGTTTACTGTTGCTATCGGGAGATGCAAGTCTAGGGAATGTGAGTTTGATCATCGTACCTTCGCCAATACTGGACTCTACCAAGATCGTGCCTTTGTGCGCGGCCACTACTGCGTAAGCGATGCTCATACCAAGTCCCGCGCCATCACTTCCCTCGTCGGTGTTGGTCCCTCGGTAATAACGATCGAAGAGACGGGACTGCGTCTCCGCGTCCATACCTACCCCATTGTCACGGACGATAATGAAGGCAAGCTCGCCTTCGCTTATAACGCTCAGTGTGATTTCCGTTCCTGGCGGGTTATGCTTGACTGCGTTGGAGATCAAGTTATCGAGCAAACGTTGGAACCATTTTGGATTGGCTAAAATAGGAAGAGAAGCCGGGCTTTCTTCGAAATCGAAAACCACGTTTTGCAGCGTTGCATCGTTAACATAGCGTAGAACGGCACGTCGAACGAATTCATTAAGTTCAAGCGGCTCCAGCTTTTCACCTGGCGTATGATTTTTCAGTTCAAATGTAAGCGAGAAGTCCTGCAGCAGTTCCAGCATATATGTACTCTTTTCGCGGATTGTGCCTCCAACCTCTCTCAGTTCATCCTCACTCCAGCTGAACTGTCCACTCTCTAGCAGGTGCCCGTAACCCTGAACGGTTGTAAGTGGTGTACGTAGATCATGGGAAATGCCGGTCATCCATTCTTCGCGTGATTGCTCGAGACGCAGGCGTTCATTACGGGCAAAGGCTAATTTATCTGCCATTTCAGAGAAGCCTGCGATAACCTCATGGTATAGCTTATAACGGGCACGAAAACGGCCTTTTCTGCTGAAAATTTTCTTGCGTTCTTTCTCGGTAAAAACCTCCTCGTACTCGCCCCGGCCCATTCGCTCAAAACCCCTCATGAACAATAGCAGGGGACCGCCGTACCGGTAGCCGTGCCAGACAGCAAGACCAAGGGACAGCAATAAAATCGCTAAGCCGATGGTAACCAACACGATTAGCATGGTACGTAATATCGGCTGGTTGGTTGATTCTGCTTC
The DNA here is from genome assembly GCF_038005125.1 of Paenibacillus sp. FSL K6-2862. NCBI lineage: Bacteria > Bacillati > Bacillota > Bacilli > Caryophanales > Paenibacillaceae > Paenibacillus > Paenibacillus sp. FSL K6-2862. The sequence goes on along the minus strand of NZ_JBBOSN010000001.1, from coordinate 3,923,113 downwards.
CTCTCGTGGTCGCTCAATCAGCCATGTATATTGGGAAGCGGGGTCGTAATGATAGGAGACGTCGATCTTGGATTTGGCTGGTTGCTGGCTCATTTCAATCAGAGCGAAGGCCCTGTATTCCTCATGGCCTGAAGGGAGCCCGAAGCTCTGAACGATATGACCGCTCTTGTTTAGAACAACAAGAGAAACTCCGATTGATTTCACATCATTTTCTAATATTCTAGCTGCGGAGTCCGGTACCTTTCCATTCTCGGAGTATAGTTTGTACCACTCTTCAAGCTTCGTTCCGTCCACGTCTTTCCGCCCGAGCAGATAGAGATTTCGGTCACCTAGAATTTCTTCGTATAAGGTTGTAACCTGGTATTCATTCAGCTTTCTAGTATCACTGATGCGCAGTAGTTCAGCAGCAGAGTACTGCTCCGGCACGTCTTCAGGTACGTTTAGATTATAAACTTCCCGACCACTTTCGTTAACGATCTGGAGCCAATATCCCTTTTGTTCAAGCTGGGCTGGCCAGAAAGAAGGAAGTTCCACGCTGTCGCCTTCGATCGTGGTTTCAATCGCCAGTGAATCCAGTACATCTGAAGGAATGTCGGTCTTCAGCTGTTCGTTACCTATGTGATACATAATGGTGAATAAAGAAATTAATACGATGGCGAGAACCAACAGCCAAATGGTGAAGAACTGGATGGTAAAATGTAACCCCAAACGCCTTGTAAAGCGGCTATGTATCTTTTTGGCTTGCTTTTTCATACGTTGTCACCCTTCACGAGCTTATATCCGAGACCCCGAACAGTCAAAAGATAACGTGGGGAGCTCGGATCGGGCTCAATGCGTTCGCGTATTTTTCGGACATGAACCATGACCGTATTATCGTCGCCAAGTCCGTCGAAGCCCCAGACTGATTCATACAGTTGGGATTTGGAGAAGACAATGTTTGGATTGCGGCACAGGAACAGCAGCAGTTGGTAGGCTTGGGCAGGGCACGGCATGTTTTGGTCGCCAACAATAAGCTCGCCTGCGCGTTCATCAAGAATAAAACCGCCGAATTCATATCGTTGACGTGGATCCGCGTTAGGTGTGACTAACGATTGGACTGTTGATTCGGCAATTCCTCGTCTCAAGCGTGCTTTAATTCGGGCTGCTATCTCCAGGGGATTGAACGGCTTGGTAACATAATCGTCGCCACCTACAGCAAAGCCCGTCAGTCTATCCAGATCTGTTGCTCGAGCGGTCAAATAGATCAGATGTGCGTCAGATTGTGCCCGAATCTGGGGTCCAAGCTCAAAACCAGTGCGGTCAGGCAGCATCACGTCGAGCAGAATAATATCAGCGCCATATTCCACTAAAAGACGCATTCCTTCTTCCGCATTGTCTGCTGTATAGATATACTCGAAGCCTTCCTTGCGCAGTACGAACTCGATCATCTGCACGATGGCTTTTTCGTCGTCCACGATTAGAATTTTTGCAGAATTCATTGGGAATTTCCTCCTTGTCTTCATATTGCATTAGTCATTGTACCAGAGAAACCTTAACGATGCTTAAAGTAAGCAGCTTGTTTTCATGGCTGCGTTAAAGAAATGTTAAGGAAGGCTTTAGCGCTCATTTAGGGCAGAGTACTATGCTATATACAGAGGTGATTGAATTGATTATTAATAAAAAGCGCATTCAATTAATCGATGGACTGCGCGGATTCAGCCTGGTAGGCATTGTATTGGCGAATATGTTGATTTTTCAATACGGTCTGTTTGGCGAGAGCGAATCGCAATTGTTTGGGATTGAAGGGACGGACTTGGCTTTTCATTCATTCCTGAATATCACGGTGGTAGGCAGCTTCATGCCAATCTTCGCGTTTATGTTCGGGTTCGGCATGATTAAGCTATCGGATAGCTTGAAAACAAGGGGACTAAGGCCGAAATGTCATCTAGCCCGCCGTTTTCTGCTTCTATTGATTATCGGGCTGCTGCACTCGACATTTCTGTGGGAAGGGGACATATTGGCATTTTACGGAGTTACTGGTTTCTTACTGTTGATGTTCCTGAACCGGAAGCCAAAAACGTTATTCGTATGGGCCATCATACTACTTACGATTGCAGGGCTTCTTGGTCTCCCATCTTCTGATTCGTCAGACCCGATGGCTGCTACGTCACAGGGCATGATTAACTACATTGTGCAGAGCCAGGATATATACGGTAATGGCAGCTATATGGAAATCAAGGACTTTCGAAATAATGCCGATCCATTTGCAGAAATGGGATCAAATTTCATCTTGCTTGTTATCGTGTTGGCCCCGATCATCACGCTGCCGATGTTTCTGCTTGGCATGCGTTCCGCCAGAATCGGAACATTTGACAACCCACAAGCAATGAGACGTACATACTATCGCCGCACAGCGGTCCTTGTGCCGGTGGGACTGTTACTTAAAGCATACGGCGTATTAGCCCCGCAACTGGGTGCAGAAAGCTGGCTCGGTACCGGTATTGGATCAACACTCGGAGGTATGCTGCTTGCACTGGGCTACATTTACGCTTTTGCACTCCTGTATACGGGAAAACAACGTTCTGCTCTAATAGCAAGGTTTGAAGCGGTTGGCCGTCTCTCACTCACGAATTATCTAATGCAAAGTGTAATATGTACGTCGATTTTCTATGGATATGGGCTTGGACTGTTTGGGCATGCCGGGGTGTTCGTTGGGGCGCTGATCGCTGTTGCTGTTTATTGCATTCAGTTGTGGTTAAGTCCAATTTATCTCAAGATGTTCCGGAGTGGCCCCCTGGAATACATTCTGCGCATTTGGACGTATCTGTCCTGGAGAGGACAGCCGAAAAAGAAGAGGCGAAAACCACGGTATACGTTAGAAGGGGAGGCAAACTCGCTTAAATCTGAACAAGGATATACAGGTTGATCATTCTTCACGTTGAGAATACCTTACATATGTCCCATTCGCACAGGCAAGCAGTCCATTTATTGCGTAAACTACAGGAGATTCAGTAGAGCGAGGTGAATTCTATGGCTAAAATCAACGATATACGCCTAAAGGCAAAGCGATATAAAGCCAAACCCGTCTGCGTGACTCTTCATAATGGTGAAACATACATTGGTTATATCGCTGAAGTGAATAACGGTGGAGTGGTGCTAACTGGTGGAGGAACCGCATTGGGCAAACCGACACCACGAGACAGCTCCCATCGTTCCAACCGGAACCGAAAGGCTGTTTCAGGCAGTAAGGGAGTCTCCTCTCACAAAAGAAAACAGGGCAAAGGCACACGTAAGCCGTCTACGCGTTCGCGCCAAATGTCGCAAGCGCAGGTTTCGTCCTTTCTGCCCATGATGGGTTCCTTGTTTGGCGGGCTCGGTGGCGGGGCTGCAGCTGGAGGTGCTGGAGGATTACTTGGCGGAGGAATGCGGTTATTCGGCATGATTCAGCAATTCGTGCCCGTCGTGAAAATGGGCTACGGTATGATCAAGTCTATCAAGCCGTTCATGGGAGCTGTCCAAGGTCTCATGGCCGGGCCTAGTCAGGTTGAACAGGAAGAAGCATAATATATTCACGGCCCCGGCTTTTCCTTTTTGACATAGAGGATTGATGTTCCGGGTGACAAAGAAATCAGAAATGGCGATGGCTGACATGTAAAATCCCTTCCTATAGTTCTGAATGTATGAACAGCTTTCTGAAAAGAAGGCCATAACCGTATGCTATAGCTAAAGGCAGAAGGTAGGAAAGGGCGGTCCAGTAGATATTCCATCCATTGAAGTACACTACTCTGCCCATTTCTTTGGCCAGCCATTCAATGAGGGTAAGAACTGCGGATGTAATGACTATGGCGAGCCAGGGTTTTACGCCTTTTTTGATAATGGCATACATCATAAGACATCCTGAGATCGGGTAGATGCCCAGATCCATTGGAAGAGCGGTATAGGACTGATTATTGGAGTTAGGGAGTATGTTCCAGAAAAAGTTGAAACCTACACTGTTAATGCAAGCAGAGGCGGCTATGCCCAACGGATAAAAAACGAAAAGAATTTTGGGCTGTCTTCGTAAAATCCATCCACCAATTAGAACAGGAATTATAAAACCTAAAATAATATTCCCCAACATGTTGATCACTCCTCAGGTTCAACGACCATTAATACTAAGCCAGTTTATCCATTAGTCCCTATTATTTTTATCCTCAAGAAGGGTATTGAGCTTCTGGTTTACCATTTTTAATTGTTTATCATAATGCTTATATGTAATAAAGCCGATTAAAGCTTTAACTGCAAAAAATAATATTGCCGCAATGACAATCAGTACGTAATTATGTGCAATCTGCTTGAGCCATTCATTTATCCCATTCAATCTCGGATACCCTTCTCTCTGGAAAGTACTTTGTTTCCTATTTATAGGATGAACCAATTTGAAGAAATTATGTTGTTTTGGAATTAAATTTTGTATTGACAGGATAGTTAATATCGCATCTTTGCGTTATTATAAATAAATGTGGTCACAAATGGCCGCGTGTTCCACTTCTGAACACCGATGATTTTGGAGAGATTATAATAAAGCTCATCCAACAACCGGGCAGGTAAGTTTTGTTAGAGGTATGGTTACTCATTTACATGGTTTGAGTTATTCGAGAGAATAGCATTAATGAAGTGCACTGATGATAAAAGATAGTGAGGTAGAAAAAAATGATTGCAAAGACAGAACAAGACTTTAATGGTTTGAAGGAAATCGGTAAGATCGTAGCCGCCATTCGGGATGAATTGGTACAGCGGACAGTTCCGGGTATAACGACGAAAGAACTTGATGACATAGCCGGAGAGCTTTTTGCCAAAGAAGGGGCCGTGTCAGCTCCAAAAAGTGAATATGATTTTCCGGGGTACACTTGTATCAGTGTTAATGATGAAGTAGCGCATGGTATTCCTGGACAGCGCGTTATTCAGGAAGGTGATATCGTAAACATAGATGTATCCGGCTCCAAGAACAGCTATTTTGCAGATACGGGAATCTCCTTTGTAGTTGGCGAGGGAGAAGAAGTATTAACCAAAATATGCGAAGTTGCAAAAAAAGCATTTGAAGCAGGGCTTAAAAAAGCAAAACCCGGTTCCAAAAAAAGCGGTATCGGAAAAGCAGTGTTTCAAACTGCCAAGCAGCATGAATTAACGGTTATCAAAAATCTTACAGGACATGGTATTGGACGTACAATCCATGAAGCACCCGATCATATTTATAATTACAACGATACATCGGATGACGAATTGCTAAAGGATGGAATGGTTATTGCATTTGAACCGTTTATTTCAACTTCTGAAGAAGAAGTATTCCAAAAAAATGACGGCTGGACCTTTGCTACCAAAAAGAGCTATGTGGCTCAAATCGAACATACGATTATCCTGACCAAAAATGGTCCGATTATAATCACGGAATAACGGGAACAAGAGCGTTATTGAAGGTCGATTTCCATTGTGAAATCGGCTTTTTTTGTGTCTCAGGTTCTTGTTCCAGGCGAACGAGAACCTGAGCATGTACCTTAAGCCTTGTATTAAGCCCGGTACCCATCCATTTGCCTTGAAAGTTGTTTTTATCTTGAATTACCTGGAGATAAGCGGTCTGGTTTGCAGGTAGATATCGAGATCCGAACTCGATCCAGTGAGAATCTGATCCGAAACAATTTTGGCCAGGACACCGTTATACACCGTTCCGTTATCTCCGTATGCCATCAAAATATAGCAGTGGGGATATGTCTCGTATTGGCCGAGGACAGGCAATCCGTCATGCGTGCCTCCGTAAAAGGCGCCCAGGTAGTATTCAGGTTCGGCCGGAATGTCCGGAAATAGCTTGTTAAACTCTTGAATGAGCTTGTCCTTGCTTGCCAGAATTTTGGAATCTCGGGTTAAAGCGAAGGAAGTATCCTTATCCATTCCTCCGATAATAACCCGATTGTCCGGGGTTGTACGCATGTACACATATGGACGTGCAGTTTCCCAGATCAATGTTCGTTTGTACCAGCTTGAAAAGTCGTTAATCGGCTTCGTAATGACGGCATAGGAGCTTGCCAGCGTAGCATTCTTTTCGGTTTTAAAATCGCTATCTTCATACCCGGCTGCAATAATTACATGTTTGGCTCGGATTTCGCGACGTTCCTTAGTGTAGAAGACGGCATAATCCTGTTCGAATCGTCTGCCTGTTATCTCCGTGTTCTCATAGATCTTTCCTCCCTGAGATTTTACTTTCTCAAGAAGTCCATATACGAATTTTAAGGGGTTCATTTCCGCATCGTCATGATAGTACAGTGCTGCCTTTTTCCGGAATGGGTACGAGCCGGATATATGCTGTTCATTCCACAGATCTACCTTAAATCCGTACTTCTGTAGAAGGGCATATTCTTCATTCAAAGCGGAAACATCCTCTTCATAGCTTGCGTAATAGAGGCTATCACGTCTTATAAAATCAGGATTGATGGGTAATTGGCTGCTTACTTGCTCAATATGATTAATAGACTGTTCACATAGCTTCAGATGACGAGAGGCTATTTCTTCACCAAAGGAGTGACTGAGCGATACAAAACTCTTCTCACCTGCATATTGAATCAAGGCCGTATTGGTGCTGGTACTGCCTTCTCCAACTTTTCTCTTGTCGACGATAACGACAGATACACCCTGGTCACAAAGGAAATTTGCACACTGAGCTCCGGAGCTGCCAGCGCCGATAATGAGCACATCGCAGGATATGTCCTCCTCCAACTTAGGGTAAGAGGGGGGATTAGCTATTGTTGTCGGCCAGTATAACTTACCGCTCTGCAGATCCATTCGAGTCTCTCCCTTATATATATTCGGTACGTAGTATGGGCAACTCACTGGAACTCGATGCAAAATTAGGTGTTTTCGAACAACGTGCTTCGGAAACTAACAATACAGTAACTAGGTGAAGATATGCTTTATTGCTCGTCAAAGTGGTGTTTTTTATGATTTAAGTAAATGTACACAGACATGCGAAACATGTTACTATTTAAGTGCTTTATAGTTATCATTATAAGGAGCGCTTAAATATGATCATCCAATTCATTCGTTTAAGGTAATGATAGGTACAGCTCACATACCCCGGAATTTTAAAACAAGAAGCCGGGTTTGTTTGACTGTGCCTTTTCGTTGACCTAAAACGAATGAAAGGGTGCTTTTTTTGTGTTCAATAAAAGTAAAAAGCGGATGAGTATTGAGAAAATCAAGGCCTCACAAGAGATGTTTCGTTGCCCGTTATGCAGTAAACCGATGAACTTGATTCACCTGCAGAGCTTAATCTGCATGAATCAGCATTGTTTCGATATTGCCAAGCAAGGATATATCAATCTATCCTCCCGCTCCATTAAATCTAAGTATGATAGACACACCTTCGAAACCAGAAGAATAATTAGCCAGAGCGGATTATTTCATCCCTTGCAGGCTGCCGTAAGTGAAATAATCTTGAATCAAAACAAGAGCAAAGAACCAATACGTTTACTGGATGCAGGTTGCGGAGAAGGTTCTCATTTGTATAGCATACAATCCACAATAAATCAGAGAGAACGTTACGCTATATTGGCTGTAGGAATCGATATCTCAAAAGAGGGGATCAGTCTTGCAGCAGCGGAATATTCAAATGCCATGTGGTGTGTTGCAGACATTGCAAACATCCCACTAGCTAACCAGCGATTTAATTTCATCATAAACATTCTATCCCCAGCCAATTATTCCGAGTTCCAGAGATTGCTCACAGATGATGGTTTGGTGATCAAAGTGGTTCCAGAGCAGCATTATCTAAAAGAAATAAGAGATATCCTCTACAAAGGAACAGGTAAACAGGTCTATTCGAATACACCTACAATTCGTTATTTTAACGAACGGTTCGATTTAATAGCGGTTGAAGACATTCAATATCAAGTTAGCCTCAGTGAGCACCTCATTCCACCTTTGCTTGGGATGACTCCGTTATCTTGGGGGGCTTCACAAGAGTCCAGAGAAAAGATTTTACGGATGGATTTGAAACAAATTACGATGGACTTCAAGATATTATTGGGTATGAAACCATCACAGAACGAGTAGTCTGCATTTATGATTAAGTAATACCGAAGCCTCCATCAAGACAGCCGATCAATGGATCGGCTGTTTTTTTTGAGCGTTAATCCCAATATGTGGTACTATCATTGGAATAAGAACATCTGAAATGGATCAAGGGGATGATTAAGATGGGCTCTAGGTTGATGCATTTGTTGATTTCAGATTTGGTGTGCAAGGAGCTGTCTATCAAGCAGCGTGGTGATATGCTCCTTGGCGCGATAGCGCCAGATGCCAACTCTGAAAAAGGAGATACCCATTTTCTAGGGGCTCAATTCAAGTATGGCGTCAACAGGCGATGGGAATATGGGCGTTTCATCACTAAATATAAGGAGCTTATTACTGAGCCTTTCATGCTGGGTTATTTAACTCATTTGGTAGCAGATGAAGTTTGGGCTATGAAATCTTACTTTAGCGGATTTGAAGAGAGACTTAAAAAGGAGCCTACACTGTACGATCGCTATCACTATGACTTTCGATTGTGCAATGCGAAGCTGAATGAGATGTTTATTTCTGAGGGACTTTACGAAGCACTGAATTCCGCTGTGTACATACCAATTATGGATGAACTTGATGAGAAGAATGTATTCGTATTGAAGAAACAGGCGCTGGAGGACTTTAACTATCCAGTGGAACATATCCGGCAGGAGATGAGTGTTTTTTCGTTAGACGAGATCTTGGCATACATGGAACGCTCCGCCTATCGTGCCTTGGATGTATGTCGATCACTGCTAGGTACAATTCATACTTAATTAAACCTCTATGCTCTTTTAGACAAGCGGATAAAATTACTGGCTTTCTTATGGAAGAGGAGAATAAAAGATGCCTATTACATTTAAGAAATCAACCTTAGAAGATATTGAAACATTGCTTCTTCTTCAAAAAGCAGCGTTTCAAGAGGATTTGGAAAAGTACGAAGACTTTGAATCTAATCCGGCATGTGAAACCTATGAAAAATTGGCTGAAAATATTAGTAAATATCAACACTTTACCATTTTAGAGAAAAAAACAATTATAGGTGCGATTGATGTAAGAGGCAACGATGAGCGCATGCACATTGATAAGGTGTTCATTTCTCCTTCTAATCAAAGTAAGGGCGTAGGTACAGCAGCAATTCAATTTGTGGAATCACATTTTCCGAATACAAAATTATGGACCTTATATACACCGCATTTAAGCTTTCGTAATCATTACTTTTATGAAAAGTTCGGATACCAAAAAACTAAAGAGGTTCAGCTTACTCAAAAGCTGATTTTATTCAAATACGAAAAGCGAATAGAGTAATTCTGAAAAAATAGTAGAAAAACTATAAAACGTAATGTGGGCCATCTTATGATGGTCTTTTTATATTGGAGTATCAACTCTATGATACATCTGAACGTTTGCTATCCGAGGCAGTCTTGGTTCACTGTATCTTTCACGACTTGACCTTAGGTCTGACCTAAGGTATATGCTTAGTTCGTATTCCACGTAACAGAGGGGGGTAAGCAATTGAAAAAGGAAATTACGATCAGTGAGTTAGCGAAACTGATGGGCGTGTCGGTTCATCAAATTCGTTATTTTGAGGAAAAAGGCATATTGATGCCGTCGTATATCGATGACAATCAATATCGTATGTATGGGATGAATGAGATTTACCGATTGGCGCATATTTTACTACTCCGTAAAGTTGGGTTGCCGGTAAAAGCCATCCGGGAATGGAGTGAAGAAGGTACCCCGGACGATATGCAGAAATTGCTTGTACAGTCGGTTTCCAAGATGGAAGCCGAAATAGACAGGCTGCGATCGTTAAGCGGCTTTATTCGTAAGGTGCTGGATGAGAACGAGCACTACGGGCAGGATGGAACTTCCTTTCAGGTTATTCAACGTGATCAGCTTGTCCTGACTACATGGTTCGAGACCCACATGGAGAGTGAATTGGATGCTCGGATGTTGGTTCAGGAGGGGGATACGCTGCTAGAGTTATTTGAAGCGGACATTCATTACGTGTATGAGGGAGACGACCGTGTATTGCTGTGCACGGAAGTGCATGGCGTGAAAGGCGATATCGCTTTGCCAGCTGGCGAATACTTATCTTACCAGTTTACAATACATGGCGAAGAAGACCTGGAACAGCACTTCAGTCAATTCCAGGCCATTGCTGACCGCAGGGGCCTCGTACTACATCGTTCACGGATTCTTGTGGAGAAGTCATATCTGTCACTGTTCACCCAAGAAAGCTTATATTATGAATTGTTTGCACGTATTGAACATAATGGCAGCGATGCAGTGGATGGTGACGGAAAACGATGATCATCCATCCTGTCGTTCAGATGGAGCGAATGAAAGAGGGACAGCAAGCATCGGTCAGCCAACTATTATTCCAAGGGTTTTGCAGCAAATTTGGTGCAAATTTGAATAACGCACAAATGATGATGTTGTTTGAAACATGTCTCTCGCTGGATGAACAACAGGGGAGAAGCGAGCGCATCGTTGCCATGAAGGAAGACGTCATCCTCGGCAGCTTGTGCCTCCAGTTTAAGGCTCGGTCAGGCGAGCTGCGTTCGAGTACTACACTAACAGACCTGCTTCCCTTGTGGAAAGGAATTCAAGACGTTGGGTGGCGGAAAGCACTCGGTTTTGCTCTACGATTGGCATGTTTGAGTCATCGTCCGGTGCGTGGAGAAATGTATATTGCCGATATAACCGTCCATGAAGGGTTTCGGGGAACAGGAGTAGGCCGAGCGATGCTGGAATGGGCCCTTCGCGAAGCAGTAGCAAGGCCGGGAGTCCGATATGTAAGCTTGCATGTGTCAGGTAGTAACCTCGGAGCCAAACGACTGTATGAGCGCATGGGATTCCGCACGCTCGAAGTACAGCGCAGCTCCTTCATGATGTGGTTGTTTGACGACCCGGACTGGAATTACATGATCCATGAAGGATAGTCTTTTTTACGAGGAAGGGAGGTAGAAAAAACGTGAAGAAAAAATGGGGAATGATGCTCTTGATCATCCTGCTGCTGTTAGGAGGGACGGGTACAATTATTTTACGGCAAAATAGCTTTGACATGGTCCAACGAGCGGTGCAAATAGATACGCCCCAAGGCAAATTGACGGGGGTGTTAACGTTTCCTGTGAAATACAGCGGCAAAGTGGGTTTAGTATTATTCATTCATGGCGACGGGCCGATCGACGCGACACACAACGACGGCTATAAACCGCTGTGGGAGCGGCTTGCTGGGCTTGGTTATGCTTCACTGTCGCTGGACAAGAGGGGAATCGGCGGATCGGAAGGCAGCTGGCTTGACCAGCGTATGGATGATCGGGTAGAGGAAGCACGGCAGGCGCTGGCGTGGGCGAGGCAGCAACCGGAAATCGACGCGAGTCGCATAGGCGTGTGGGGCGCAAGTCAGGCAGGATGGGTTATTCCCAAGCTGGCTGGCCAAGAACGGCTAGCCTTCAGCATTCTGGTGTCTCCGGCAATCAACTGGCTGACGCAGGGAGAGTACAACACACGGAGTGAAATGGCTAAAGAAGGACGCCCCATGAATGAGATTGAGCAACAGGTTAAAGAGAATAACCAAATTAAGAAGCTGCTGCTCACAGGCAGTTCCTATGAAGAATATGTGTGCCTCGCTGGGCAAGAAGATGCCATGTCCAGAGAACGATGGAGATTCGTGAGCCGGAACTACACTTCCGATGCAACAAACGATATCTCGAATTTTGAGTCACCTGTCCTGCTAATGCTCGGCGATCAGGATATAAACGTCGACGTGCAGGAAACAGAGAGGGTTTACAGGGAACATGTATCACCATCTGAATTATTACGAGTCAAACTCCTACCAAACACAGAGCACTCCATGCTGTCCGTCTCTACGGCCGAATCACTGGCGCGTGCATTGTTGATCAGTTTGTTTGCACCCCGTAACATCACAGTGAAGGGGTATATGGATGAAATTGAGGATTTTCTGCGATCCATTACTCCAAATTAAACATGAACATCTTACTATGATAAAATGAATGCAGTTTGGATGATGGATAAGCGGAGGATAGAAGTATGAATAAAACGGAGCGGCATCTTGCAATTACCCTTGATTTACAGCGCAGCAAAACGCTAAGGGCAGAAGATCTGGCTTCCCGGTTTGAGACAAGTGTACGAACGATATATCGGGATATGCAAGCACTAAGCGAAGCTGGGGTGCCAATAATAGGAGCACCTGGTCAGGGTTACTCACTAATGGAAGGATACTTTCTTCCCCCGGTTAGCTTTACAGCCGAAGAAGCCGTAGCCCTGCTCATGGGGGCAGATTTTATTGAACAGAGATTGGATCATACATACGCACATGAAGCCGAATCGGCTCAACGTAAAATTGAAGCTATTTTACCAGAATCCATTCGAAATGAATCTACTCGTGTTCGGGAAACCATGCGGCTCCTTCATGGAAGTGATCCCTTAACTGGGGAGACGGTTAAAACGTACCTTATGCAAATACGTAGCGCCATTTTGGAAAAGCACAAGATTCGTTTTATGTACCGCAAAAAAATGCCGGGGGCAGACGGGAGTCGAAGCCATCTCCGGGAGGTTTCTCCGTATGGATTATCCCTTTTGCATGAACATTGGGTTTTAATCGCGCACTGCGATATGCGACAAGACATTCGTCATTTCCGACTGTCCCGTATGACGGAACTTCAAGTATTGGAGGATCACTTCCTTTTACCGGATAGTTTTGACTTAAGCAAATATCGGCCGTCTGATGATCGGAATGAACGGGTACTGATCAGGGCAAACCCTGAAATAGCAGACAAGATTATAGAGGGAGTCAACTTCTATATCGAAGCCATAGAGGATCATGTGGACGGTGTGAATTTTCATTTTCGTGTCCGGCATACGGAAGAACTATTGCATCATTTGCTTGGCTGGGGTGGGGATATTCAAGTGATTGAGCCGGAGTCTCTGCGCTTGCGAATTCAAGAAGCTGCGAAAAATATCTTAAAACACTACTGACATACCCCTGTCAGTAGTGTTTTTTTATACTTTGATTATATCTAAGATGAAAAGGGGTTGCTGGAAGAATGAAAAACACACTTCATGTATTAAAATCTTTTGAAAATGCGGTAGAGAGGTATTTGGCTGAATTGAAACAGCTGGATATAGAGCAATTACATAGAAAGACGGATGAGGAGGAATGGTCCATAGGACAGATTTATATGCATTTGATTCAATCAGCGCTCTTTATGCACCTGCCTAATATAAATCAATGTTTGGTTCACAGCGAACCTTCGGTAAATTCGAATAAGGGAAAAACGGAGCTGGGGGAAAGCGTGTTCGAGCAAGAACAATTTCCGGCCATTCGTGTTAAAGTCCCTGCTTCACCGCAATACACTCCGAAGTCACCGGAGAACAAGGAGCAGCTGGTTGAAGGGCTGCATCAAGTCATCGCAGGAATGAGGGACATGGAAGCTGTTTTACGTCCATCGCCAGCAACGGATAAAGTCATTCACCCAAGACTTGGGGCACTGGACGCCCAGGAATGGTTTTTATTGATCGAAATGCATTACAGACATCACTTTTTGCAATTGGATCGTTTGAAGATGGAATTAGGCATTGGGCAGAGAGAAGGGGAAATCTAATGTCGGTTTTAACAAATCAGACAAGCAGATATTGGATTGGCGTTGTTTCTGCTTCTCATGTCCATACAGCCGTAGAAGGCGGATTTGCACAGTTGTGTCACGGCAAGGCAGTATCACTGCGTCTGATGTCCCCAGGTGATTGGCTGATATACTATTCTCCGCGCACAGACATGTCGACAGGGAAGCCACTCCAGGCATTTACCGCTATTGGCCAGGTGAAGGACAGCCCAGTCTACAAATATCAGATGACGGAATCATTTGTACCCTACCGGCGGGATATCCGTTATGTTCCGTGTCGGGAAGTAAAGATTGCCTCTCTATTAAACGAACTCGACTTTACACCCGGAAATCGAAATTGGGGATTTACATTCCGCAAAGGACATTTTGAAATTGGGGCCGAAGATTTCATGACAATCGCTGCCACCATGATTGATCATAAAGACTTTCTAATCTGTTAGGAATGAAGTTCAATTCTATTTTAAGTATTGCTTGCGAAATTGCAGCGGAGAAGAGCCGAATTCCTGTTTGAAGCAGGATGAAAAATACGGGGAATAACGGAAACCCACTTCCTCGGCGACCCGGTCAATGGACCAGTCGGTTGTGACCAGGAGGCGTTTGGCTCTCTCCAGCCGAAACTGCTGCAGATAATCGGATGGTGTACATCCGTATCTCGATTTCATGCATCGTACAATATAATTCGGATGAAAGTGCAGGGCGGTCGCGATAGCTTCATTCGTTATTTTCTCCCGATAGTTAGCTTGAAGGTAAGCTACTGTCCGTTCAGCCAATCGGGAAGCCACCGAATCCGTTCGACCGAAACATTCTTCTTCAAGCAAGCCGAGCAGTTCTCCGAGAAGCTGCTGTTCCTGCCAAAAGGAAAGTGTAGACGGCTGGGTGAGCAGCTGTTCTACCATACCGAACACCGTACGTGAATCAGTCAAATGCATGTATTTAGGCAATCGCAGCGTGTAAGGGTTAATAAATGGCCTGGTTGTGTAAGGTGATGTATTGTTTTTCACTTCCTCTGCCACTGATGCATCCCGTCTTGGTGCATGCTCAAAGTGAACCCAGTAAAAAACGGTATCCTGATCGCAAGGTCGGATCGGATAGTGTTCTCCATCAGGCAGCAACAGCAGCATGTCTCCCTCGGTTAGTGTCCATTGTGATCCATTTTCGCCGATGTACATCTCTCCGCGGACAAGCATCAGCAAATCATACGCCCCGATGTTGCTGCGATGGGGATGCTGGTCCCCGCTTTTATACTCTGTCAGGCCCGATCCCAAATAATAGGGGAGTGGGGGCATATGAAGTTCTATCAAGTTGTCTTCACCCAGAATATTTGCCTCCTTTCGCTTGTGTCATATTTTATAGAAAATGGTTCATTCCATTCCTATTAAGACGGTTATACCAAGCATATAATTGAGTTCGTAAAGAGTCAATTAATATAGGAGGTACTACTGATGCAGACAACACAGGTTCATATCCGGGACTCATTTTGGGAAGATTATTCCACCCTGGTACGTCAAACAGTCATACCCTATCAATGGGAGGCATTAAATGATCGTATCGAAGGGGCGGAACCCAGTTACGCCATTCGCAATTTCCGAATTGCTGCCGGTCTGGAACAGGGAGAATTCGGCGGATGGGTGTTTCAGGATAGCGATTTATATAAATGGTTGGAAGCGGTTGCTTATTCGCTAAGGAGTCATCCTGATCCCGAATTGGAGAACACCGCAGATGGAGCAATCGATCTCATTGGGCAGGCTCAGCGGGATGACGGATATATCAATACTTATTTTACAATCAAGGAACCGGGCAAAGAGTGGACAAATATGTATGAGGCCCATGAGCTGTACTGTGCCGGACATCTGATCGAAGCTGCGGTGGCCTACGCTGACGCAACGGGCAAACGTAAGCTGCTGGACATTGCATGCCGTTTCGCTGACTTGATCGATAATCTCTTCGGTACGGGAGAGAACCAGAAACGGGCATACTGCGGGCACCAGGAGATTGAACTGGCTCTCGTCAAGTTATATCATGCAACCGGTGAGGAACGTTATTTAAATCTAAGCCAATATTTCATTGATGAGCGGGGCAGCAGCCCAAGTTATTTCATCCAGGAATGGGAACGGGGAGGCAGAACAAACATCTGGTCGCACGGTTCGCCGAATTTGGAAATGTACCAATCCCATCTTCCGGTACGGGAACAGACAGCAGCCGTTGGACACTCCGTTCGTGCCGTTTACATGTATACGGCCATGGCCGATCTCGCCCGATTGACGAAGGATGACAGCTTGCGAACGGCGTGCGAACGGCTGTGGGCCAATACAACTCGCAAACAGATGTACATTACAGGCGGCATCGGCGCGACACATTTGGGCGAGGCGTTCACTTTTGATTATGATCTGCCGAATGACGCGGTGTACGCGGAAACTTGCGCATCCATCGGACTGATCTTCTGGGCGCGCCGCATGCTTCGTCTCGAGGCGAAGAGTGAGTATGCGGACGTGATGGAACGTGCGCTGTACAATAACGTACTTGGCAGCATGTCCAAGGACGGCAAACACTTTTTCTATGTCAACCCGCTTGAAGTATGGCCAGAGGCCAGCTTGCGCAATCCGGACAAGCATCATGTGAAACCGGTCCGTCAGAAGTGGTTCGGCTGTTCCTGCTGCCCGCCAAACGTCGCCCGATTGCTCAGCTCGCTGAACGATTATATCTACGATGTCTCTCCAGAAGAGAATGTGGTTCATGTTCATTTATACATTGGCAGTACGGTAGAATTCACGTCTGCCGAAGGCCGGGCAGTCAAGCTGAGTCAACAATCCGAGCTACCTTGGAACGGAAAAATCAACTTCAATATCTCGCTTGCTCCAGACAGCTCCGATGGTGCTGCATTCACGCTTGCACTCAGAATTCCGAACTGGTTCCAGAGTGGGCAGCCGGTTTTGCGAGTGAATGGCGAAGACCAGGCATATACATTGAACAATGGTTATGCTCATATCCAACGACTTTGGATGGAAGGAGATTCATTGGAGTGGTTACTGCCACTTGAAACGCACTTGATAGAAGCTCATCCGCAGATTCGAGCTGATGCAGGCAAAGCAGCCATTCAGCGCGGACCACTTGTATATTGCGTGGAAGAGGCGGATAACGGAGCCCCGCTGGCTTCATTATCCATTGCCGAAGCAGCCAACTTAACAGAGCGCGAAGCACCGAATTTACTTGGCGGATGTGTTGTTGTCGAGGGCGACGGACTGATTACGGATGGGTCAGCATGGCCGGAGGATCAACTGTACCAACCGATTCGCAAACCTCGCATTCCGGTACGTTTTACCGCCATTCCTTATTATCTGTGGGGGAACCGTGAACCGGGTGAAATGAGCGTCTGGCTGCGCAGCTGAAGTGTGGGTCATCGAAGCAACCCCATCGTTTGAAGAGTTGAATGGCAACTGAACATAACGCGTGGTTTCTATATTGGCAGGACAGAAAGTCCCTCGTATATATTAACGGGGGACTTCCGCCATGTCTGGCCTTCTCGAAACCCGGAAGCGGAGATGAATGCATGAAACCAGAACATGTACGAAGATCCCGTATCGAACGGATTACGCTCAAAAACCGAATTCTTTTCCTTTTTGCGGCCGTAGCCCTCATTCCTTTCCTCTTATCCTGCTACCTATCCTACCGAACAATCCATTCCATTTTGACGACCAAATTGCAATCCGGAATCCAAAGTAACCTCAAACAGGTGACTCTTTCCTTGGAAAACACGCTCAGCAACCTGAACCATGTATCTCAGCAGCTCGCCTTCGAGGGAAGCATTGGTAAACAACTGGAGCAGCTCATGCTTGCGGATCAACCATATGACCGCAGTTATTTGACCGACCAGATCAAAAATCAGCTGAACCTGATTGCGTTTACCAATCCCAATATCGGGCTATCGATGTATTATTTTCGTGAAGACGACACTTATCTCTTTGAAACCATGGGGGTGAAGGACTCATTCGATCCGGAGAAATTGCCGATCATGGCGAGTTATTACGGAATCACGTATTTCGGGCCTCATATCAGTAACGATAGGTTCAACGATCAATATGTTCTTTCCGCGCTGCGAAAGGTGGATCTGCCCGAACGGGAGGATGCCTATGTATACGTTGAAACCGGGTTTAATCTAACACAGAGTATTCTTGATCTGGATGATGTCAGTAAAAACACGGCCCACCTCATTTTGGATAATCACGGACGCATCTCTTACAGTGAGTTAAGGGACGCTTTCCCTGAGAACGCAAAATTCCCGGTTTCGGGCCAGCTCTCCGAACCTTCTACAACTTCAGGAATCGCTTCGGGCTATTATTGGTACCAGCAATACAGCAACCAGGGATGGAGCGTTGTGTCGCTCGTGTCCAAGGCAGATTATGATCAGGAGAAAAACCGCTGGATCATGCAGATGGTTCTGTTAACCGTGTTATTCGCCGCAGTCAGCTTGGCTATCGGCTGGTTGTTGTGGAAAATGGTATATCGGCCGTTGTCCCAATTCCACCGGGAAATGAAGCAGATGCTGAACAGCAACTTCGACGTGGTCGAAGCGAACTCGCGCATACCTGAATTTGAAATGCTGCTGACACAATTTGGACGAATGAAGTCCCACATTGCAAGGTTATATTCCGAAGTGGAGTTAAAGGAGAAGCGCAGGGCAGACCTGGAAATTGAAAAGCTGCTCTACCAGATCAATCCGCATTTTCTGATGAATACGCTCGATACTGCGCACTGGCTGGCCGTCATGAATGGACAGGAGGAGATCGACCGGCTGGTTACTTCGCTGAACAAGCTGCTGTATTACAATCTGCGCATGGGCGGACAGAGCTCAACCATACGGGAGGAGATTGATTCGCTCAAGCAGTATCTGATCCTGCAGCAGATTCGCTATAATTTTCAATTCGATGTTGGCATTCATATCGATGACAAGCTGCTTAACGTGCCCGTGCCGAGGTTTATTTTGCAGCCGCTTGTTGAAAATTCGCTGTACCATGGGCTGGATGACAAAGGAAGAATCGAAGTTGAAGTAAGCAGGTACAACAACCGGCTTGAAATTTCGATCAGAGACAACGGCAGGGGAATCTCCGAAGAAAAAATCAAAGCGCTGCTGGAACAAGAACAGGCCGAGCGTCATCGGGTCGGAATGGGGATTGGCATGAATTATGTCAAGCGCATGTTGGAGTCTTATTATGAAGGCCAAGCCAGTATGAACGTATCCAGCGAACCGGGCCAAGGAACCTGGATTGTCATTGAGCTGCCTATTCACTGTGAAGGAGAGGAAAAATCATGATTGACGTACTCATCGTCGATGACGATCAACTCGTGCGCAAAGGGCTTATGCTCGCCATGCCTTGGGACAGATTTGAAATGAGGATCGTTGGCGAAGCGGGAAACGGAGAGAAGGCGCTTGAATTTCTATCTGAAAACCACGTCGATCTATTGATTACCGATCTGGCCATGCCGGTCATGTCAGGGATCGAGTTAATCCGCACCGCTCGTAAGCTATACCCGGATCTGCCAATTGCGGTTCTGACGCTTCATCAGGATTTTGAATACATTCAGGAGGCACTCCGTCTGGGCGCCATCGATTACATTGCCAAAGTACAGCTTGAGAAAGAGCGGTTCGAGGAAGTGCTTGGTCGCATTCATGACCGTATCCAGGCGGACAGGCGAAAACGGTTCAATGACGAAGCCATGATGGAATCCGGAAAGGATGCGTTATTTTATGGGGAGCATGGAAAAGAAACTCAATCGTTCGGTGAGTCGCGCTGTGAACGTGAACGGTTCAAGTCATCAGTCGTTGAAGCGAGCGATGTGAGCGTTAAGGACAAGTTGCATTCGTTTCGCTGGGTTCATGAAGAGTCTTATATGGTTGAACTTTTAGATGATTTGAAAACCATGAGATTGCCTGTCCCCCGATTGATGCAGTTGCTGTACGGTGTAACGGAAGACTGGAACCGCACGTTTAAAAACATCGTCAGCACGGAAATGACGACACCTGTTCATTTTGCATCATGGAACGATGTGGTTGAATGGATGGCGAACTTTCGTGCAGAAGCACTACGTTTATCGGGTGGACAGTATATTCGCAAGGAGGTCAGCAGCAGTATCATGACCGCTGTCAAAATCGTACATGACGAGCTGCAGAATCCGCTATTCGCCAGCGATGTATCGAGACGGGTCAACCTCAGCCGCAGTTATTTCAATCAATGTTTCAAGGAAATGATGGGTTATTCGTTTAACGAATATCTGCGCAAAATTCGGATCGACAAGGCGAAGGACTATCTGACTCAAACGGCCAAACCGATTGTCTGGATCGCGGAACATACGGGGTATGCGGACGAAAAATACTTCAGCCGGATTTTCCGTGAGCAGGTGGGCATGCTGCCAAGCGAGTACCGCAGTACACCAAGAAGAGGGTAGACGAATGGAGAGAAGGTAGGATGAATGAATTGTAAGCGTTAACAAAAACAGACGTTTCACCTCCTGTTCTTCGTTCGGTTCTCTATCCATAAACGTTTTCCGGCCGTGTTATATTGTTGGTGCTGGACGCGAAGGACATTCCATTTAAGGGGGAGCATCCATTTGGGTAAAAAAACGGCCATGGTGGCAATGATGCTGTTGCTCGCATTCACGAGCGCCTGCAGCGACGCGGGCAACAAGGAGAATGAAACGGCGGAAAATAATACTAAGCCTGGCGTTGTTGAAGAAGGGCCGGCAGATCCATTCGGCAAGTACGATCAGACGATTACACTAAGATATGGCAAAGAGGTCGATCCGACAGACAAAAGTTTGCCTGCCGGGGATACTCCAGAGAACAACCAGTATTCCCGTTATGTGAAGGATAATCTGAATATTGATACAAAAGTCACCTGGCAGGCGGCTTCCGGAACGAACTATGAGCAGAAAGTAAACCTCGCGATTTCAAGCAATGATTTACCCGATGCGCTCGTGGTCAAGGATACCCAGCTGCGGGCGATGGTGAAGGCAGGCCAGCTGGAAGACCTGACCGATACCTTTAATCGATATGCTTCTCCAGCCATGAAAAGTTATATGGAGAAAACAAACGGTGTGTCTGCCGAGGCGGTTACATTTGACGGGAAAATGTACGCTATTCCCAGTATACAAGTACAATCCGATGGTGTTCACCAAATGTGGATACGCAAGGACTGGCTCGACAAGCTGGGACTTGAACCGCCCAAAACAATGGAGGAACTGGAGAACGTAGCGAAAGCATTCGTGGAACAAGACCCGGACGGCAACGGCAAGAACGATACGATTGGGATTGCAGGGCAGCAGAACGGCGGCCGTTTATATGCCAATTTCTTGGAATCAACGAACAACACGTACGGACTTGATCCAATCTTCGGGGCTTATAAGGCTTATCCTGGTTACTGGTTAAAAAACGATGCAGGTAACGCGGTCTACGGTTCCATTCTGCCAGAAACGAAGGAAGCGCTCGCCAAACTGCGTGACATGTATGCGAACGGGCTAATCGACAAGGAACTCGGCATTCGCAAAGCAGCGTCCGAGCCTGTAGTCAACGGTAATGCTGGTATTTTCTTCGCACCATGGTGGATGGGATATGGACCTCTTCCCGATGCGATTAAAAACGATCCGAAAGCCAACTGGCAGGCATACTTGCTGCCGCTGGATGCTGATGGACAATTTAATGCTCACATGGGCGCTCCTTCTACCGTATTTGTTGTCGTGCGCAAAGGATATGAACATCCCGAAGCGGTCATCAAAATGCTGAATCTGCTCATTCGTGATGAATCGAAATTTGATATCTCAGTGCCTGTAGGTCACTATCCACTGCGTGTACCGATGTCCTATATGGATGAGAGCGAATTTTCAGCGAAAGCTTTGCAGGAAGTACTTGCCGGCACGAAAAAACCGGAAGACTTTACCGATCCGGGCTACAAACTGCTTGCTGCAGACATTCAGAACGTCAAAAAGGTGAAGAAAGAGCCGTATGACAAGATGGACATCCAGTATTGGGATCCTCAGGCTGACCTTGGCGTATGGAGCCGTATCTATTCACTGCTGGTCGGATCATCATCCTTGCAGCAGGACTACAACAAGGTATATAGCCTTCTCTATTCCCAGACCCGCACCATGGAAAGCCGCTGGTCCAATTTGAAGAAGCTGGAGGATGAAACCTTCCTAAAAATCATCATGGGAGCTGCACCTCTGGATACGTTCGATACGTTTGTCAGCGATTGGAAAAAGCAAGGCGGCGACAAAATCACTGAGGAAGTGAAGGAGTACGTCAAGTAGGCAGCTGTCCAGAGCGCCGGGTCAGTCATCCGGCGCTTCTTCTTGAGAAGATCAGGGATGGGAGATTGCGGAGGAGGAACACCGGATGCGAAACCGAAGTTTCATCAAACATTACTACATTATGTTATTGCCCGGATTTGTATGGCTGCTGTTCATCAGCATCATTCCCATGTTCGGGATTGCCATTGCCTTTCAGGACTTTAACCCGGGCCAGGGCATTTGGAAATCGACCTGGATCGGGCTGGAGAACTTCGAATATATGTTTAGCCTGAACGATACCAAGACCATTTTCTTCAATACCGTGTACATTGCCGTTATGAAAATTGCGGGTAACCTGATTGTGCCGTTAGTCTTTGCGATCATGCTGAATGAACTGCGTCTTATGGTGGTTAAGCGCTGGGTTCAAACGATCGTGTACCTTCCGCACTTTTTGTCCTGGGTTATCCTGTCAGGCATATTGCTCGACGTGTTTTCGTACACGGGTCCGGTCAACGGATTACTGAACTTCGTGGGGATTGAACCGGTGTTGTTCTTCGCCCGTGCAGACTTGTTCCCATTTATTGTCGTAGGCAGTGATGTATGGAAGGAGTTCGGCTTCAACACGATCATCTACTTGGCTGCACTGACGGGCATCAGTCCATCCCTGTATGAAGCCGCTTCGATTGACGGAGCAACCCGGATGAGGAGAATCTGGCATGTGACGCTGCCTGGCTTGCGTACCACGATTGTACTCTTGGCGGTGTTAAGCCTGGGGAATGTACTGAACGCAGGCTTCGATCAGATTTTCAACCTGTACAACCCGCTGCTCTACTCCACGGGTGACATTATCGATACTTGGGTATACCGCGAAGGGTTGCTAAACATGCAGTATGGACTTGCAACCGCAGTTGGGTTGCTAAAATCGGTGGTCAGTTTTGTACTAATTATCGTTTCGTATCTGCTGGCTTCGAAGTTCGCTAATTACCGAATATTCTGATAAGGAGAAGGAGTCGAGCGAGATGATAAGAGAAACAACGCTGCGATCCAGGGTGTTCGATGTCACGCTTCTGGTTGTGCTGCTCCTGATTGCATTCCTGTGCATGCTGCCTCTCTGGTATACACTGGCCGTGTCTCTAAGTGAAAAATCAGCGGCGGCTGCCGGAAAAGTATGGTTATGGCCCGTTGGCTTCAACTTCAATTCATATCAGCAAATTATCGGCGACCGTTCCTTTTTCAATTCCTTCTGGATTTCCATTCAGCGGGTTGTGCTTGGTGCGACAATTACGTTTGTGGTGACCACGATGATGGCTTATCCGCTCTCACGAAGCCCACGCGAATTCCGGATGCGCAATGTATTCATGTGGATTCTTGTGTTCACGCTGCTGTTCAACGGCGGCCTGATACCATGGTATATGACGGTGAAGGCGATTGGGCTGTATGATACCATCTGGGCACTTGTTCTTGGCGGGGGAGTGCCGGTATTCAACGTCATTCTGATCGTAAACTATTTCCGTAATCTGCCCAAGGAACTGGACGAGGCTGCTCTCGTGGACGGGGCCGGGCCGTGGCGAATGTTAATCACCATTTATGTACCGCTGGCCGTACCGGTACTGGCTACGGTCACATTGTTCACCATCGTCTACCATTGGAATGAATTCTTCCATGGATTGGTGCTGACTTCAGGGCAGGATCATTATCCGCTGCAGACATTAATCCAGCAATTCGTTGTGGTCATCGATGCGTCGAACATGACGGAAGATCAATATAAACGGATGAATGAGTTGTCTAATCAAACCCTAAATGCCGCAAAAATTTTCATTGCCATGCTTCCTGTACTTATTGTTTATCCGTTCCTTCAGCGTTTTTTCATTCACGGTATTACACTGGGTTCGGTGAAGGAGTAATTGAATAGGACATGGCCTGAGAACAAACGAATAGCGTGACAGAATAGGTCTGTAGTCGATTATGTCGATACGGACCTATTTTTATTAAAGCGTTCAGTTAACTTGAGCTGCTCCGAACCAATTTTACTACTGCATTCAGGCTGTCTCTGAATGGCGAATGTGGAGTCGTGAAATTAACAACCCGTTTACATGAACATGAAACAAAAGAAATATTTCAGCTTTAACATTTAAGATGACAAACGAGGGAATGAGGACTGAATCATGAAGAACTATCCGATCATCGCCTCCATTACGGTTGATGAACAGATTGCACAGGCTATAGCAAGCGATGTGAAGCGAGTTATTCTGATGACAGGAAACATTACGAATCTTGGCTCCATCATAGACAGGTTGCATCAAAGCGGCAAACAGGCATATGTACATACCGAGATGGTATCCGGGATTGGACGAGATGCCTCGGCTATTCAATATCTTGCTGATGTGTTCAAAGTTGATGGTATCGTGACAACGAAGAGTAATGCGGTTTCTGCGGCCAAGCAAGCAGGCATACGGAGCATTCAGCGCATATTTGCCATTGATTCAGCAGCCATTGAGACTGCAGTTCGAATGATTAAGAGTTACAAACCTGATGAGGTTGAACTGATGCCGGGGCTGATGCCGCGAGTCATCGAAGAGCTGAATGAACGCATCACACAGCCGTTAATTGTTGGTGGGCTGATCCGGCATGAGGAAGAGATACAGCAAGCCCTAAAGAGTGGGGCAGATTATGTTTCGATAGGCCATGAGAAATTCTGGGCTTAATTTCATACATTTATCCTTGGGTGGAGACGACGAGAAAACCCGGTGGTAAGTAAATCAATACAACCTTGATGTTGAAGGAGGGTGATTTGCTGCTGGGTTTTTTGTGTTGTCCAAAAAAATAACAGGAGGTAATTGAGCATGATCATTCAAGGAGTTGCTCATCGAGGCTATCCAAAGAAATATCCTGAAAATACGTTGTCATCCTTTTTAAAAGCGGTAGAACTTGGGTTCACACATCTCGAACTGGATGTACATCTCAGCAAAGATGGTATCCCGGTTGTCATTCATGATCATACGGTTGACCGCATGACGAATGTAACGGGCAGAGTAGCTGATTATTCAGCTTCGGAGCTGCAATCGTTCCACATAAAACAAGATGAGCACATACCAACTCTTGAAGAGGTGCTTCGAGCTTTGAAGGGGAAAATTGGACTTAATATCGAGCTTAAGCAGATGGGTGCCTACTATCCTCATCTGGAGGAGAAAATACTTGAAGTGATTAAGGAATTCAACATGCTGGATCAGGTCGTCATTACGTCATTTGATTTTGACGCCTTGGAGAGAATCAGACAATTATCTAGTGAGGCACGCATCGGTCTGATTACCTTTGGTTGTTCGAAGGCTATTCTTGACTGGTCTGTAGAGATGGGAGCGACGTTCTTGTCCATGCACTACGCTTTTGTGACCGAGCAGTATATTCATCGATGTCAAGAGCTGGGGATTCAACTGATGGCCTGGACTATTAACGAGACTTCCATCATGAAGAAATTTCAGGATTACCCGTCCGTGTGGGTCTGTACAGACGAGCTCGAATCTTTCAGGGATGTGTTGGAGCTGTCCAGCTCAGTATGAGTGGGCAAGGGTAAGGTTATGGAAAATGTGTATGATTACGATGCGTATTGCTTCGATCTAGACGGAACGATATATGTTAGCCAGATGATCCTTCCTGGCGTAAACAGCTTCATAAGCAGCTTGAGATCACAAGGCAAGCGTCTGTTGTTCTTAACAAATACTCCCGTACATACCAGGGAGGATTGCTATAAAAGGCTGCTGAGCCTGGGTGTACCATGCGAGCTTGACGAAATTCTTACCGCGGGATACGTGTCAGGGATGTATTTTGCAGAGTATGCGCCTGATGCCAGGGTACTGGTTGTAGGTGAAGAGGCTTTGCGGAGTGAACTTCGAGCGATCGGGATCACTATGACGGAAGATCCAACTCATTCAACGCATGTATTAGTCGGCATGGATCGGCAGTTCCATTACGATAAGCTTCATCTGGCGGCAAAAGCAGTTCGTCATGGAGCAGTTCTCATGGCAACGAATCCGGACAGCTGCTGTCCCGTCCAGGGAGATATCATTCCGGATACCGGCTCGATTTTAAGCTCGATTGAGGCAGCCAGCCAGCAGAAAGCATTGGTCGTGATTGGTAAACCTTCCCGTTACTATGCAGAGAAGGCACTCCAGCTTTTGAATGTGAGCAGCAGCAGATGCCTTATGATAGGCGATAGGTTGGAAACCGATATTTTATTTGGTCAACAGAATGGAATGAAGACGGCTCTTGTGCTCACAGGTATCTCTTCAAGAGAGGATATCCAGGAAACAGGGATCCTTCCAGACTATGTATGGTCTTCTTTCAACGAATGCATCATGGAGCAGGATAGCCAATCCAAGCACTCAATGGTGTTACAGGTAAAGAGGACATAAATAGCAATACGTATCGAAAAATATGGAGGTGGAGTTCATGCGACTGGCGTTACTTGGTGATTATCACTATTCAAGCATGAGTCACGGAACGGAAGAAATGAAAGCAGCGAGAGTTCGCGCATATGAGCATATGCTCAAGGCTTTTTTGGAGGTTGAGGCGGACTTTCATGTCTCCATTGGCGATTTGACGCATGAAGGAACGGCTCAGGAATTCCGATCGATTTTCTCCTTCCTTTCCAGGAGTGAACGGAACTTCATTCATGTGCTTGGCAATCATGACACGTATTCGATACCGAAGCATGAAATCTCCAAATTAACAGGTCAAGATCGCTATCGGGCGATTGACACGCCTCATGCCAAGCTGATTTTTCTGGACACGACCCAGGAAATGAATCCTGCAGATTGGGGAGGGGAGCTGGACGAAGAGCAGCTGACATGGCTCAAAGAAGAGCTTAACAATTCACATGATAAGCAAGTACTTCTCTTTGGACACCATCCGGTATTTGATACCACGGCACGCTCGACGCTTGATAAGCTGTACATTCGTCCACAGGATGAACTGAAGAGCATATTCAACAGTCAACCAGAAGGCGGCATCTATTTTTGCGGACATAATCACATCAATTCCATCGTGAAGCAGGGGAAGTGGCACTATGTTCAGACTGCAGCTTGCTTGGACGTGCCGGCATACCGTGTTATCGAAGTCCATGAGGGCCAGGTAGAGATAACTCACCATCCGATACAGGGTGCGGGTCTCCTCGCTGATATTCAGAGCTTTTGCTGTGATATGCCAGGCTTTGGCCCTGTCGCTGGTGCATTAGGAGAAAAAAGTGACCTTATTTTATCCGTTCAATTCGCATCGGCAGCTCAATAAAGGAAAGAGGAGGGAAGCTCATGGCACAAATTGTGCTGAAGCAGATTGAAAAAAGCTTCAAGCAGGATAAAGTCATTGAGGGTCTGGATCTGACCATTGAGGATGGTTCCTTTACGGTATTGGTCGGCCCGTCTGGCTGTGGAAAATCGACGACACTCCGCATGATCGCAGGGCTCGAGAAAGAAACGGGCGGAGAAATTTGGATCGGAGATCAATGTGTCAATGGCGTAGAACCAGGCAAGCGCAATGTGGCCATGGTATTTCAGAACTATGCTTTGTATCCAATGATGACAGTCAAGGAGAACATTGAATTCGGACTCGTAAATCGTAAGATCCCCAGGCCCGAACGAGAGCGCCTCGTTAAGGAAATCACAGAGGTTGTCGGTCTGGCAGAGTACCTGCATAAGAAGCCGCAAGCTCTGTCTGGAGGTCAGCGCCAGCGGGTTGCCTTGGCTAGGGCCATGGTGAAGAGTCCTGCGGTCTTTCTGATGGACGAGCCATTGTCGAATCTCGATGCCAAACTTCGTCATCAAATGCGAACGGAGTTAATTCAGCTTCACAAACGGCTAGGCGCAACCTTTGTCTTTGTTACACATGATCAGGTTGAGGCGATGTCGATGGGAGATCGTATCGTCATCATGAACAAAGGACTGATTCAACAAGCAGATGGTCCGATGAAAATCTACGACGATCCCGATAATGTGTTCACTGCCCAGTTTATTGGTACACCGCCGATGAATGTGATTGATCGTGAACGTATCCTGCCATATTTGAATGGGCTGCTGCATGACGACATTGGGCAGGTTGGTTTCAGACCGGAGAAAGCAACGATGACGCTTGAGAACCGCGCGCATTCCGGACTTGTTCAATTCCCGGGCCGGATCATGACACGTGAGACACTAGGTGCAGAAATCATCTATCAACTGGATTCCGCGCTTGGACTTGTGTCTGTGAAGAGTTTTTTGAAGCCGCTGGAGTCAGCTTCCGAGGTGAACATCACGGTCTCCATGCAGGACCTGTACTACTTCGATCGGAACGGAGTCCGTGCTCGTCAGCATGAGAGATCCGAAGAGAGAGAGCTCATTGTCCTGGGAGGGGAATATTCATGACCGTTTGGTCCAGATTCCGTCCCTATGTCATGGTGGCTCCCTCTATCGTGATATTTTCGATCTTTTTCATCTATCCGATCTTCTATATGATTTTCCTGAGTTTTTACAACTGGGACTTCATTAATCCGGTCAAGGAGTTTGTAGGCTTCAACAACTTTGCCGAGTTATTTAAGGATAGTGCGTTTCTTCAGGTCCTGAGCAATTCCTTGAACTATACGCTTCTTTCCGTATCCTTATCCATTGTGATTTCACTGCTGCTAGCCATATGGCTGAATCGGGAAGGCGCATGGTATGGGTTTGTTCAGGGTGCGCTATTTAGTCCACATATTGTTTCTCTTGTATCTGTATCCCTGGTGTGGATGTGGCTGATGGATCCCAAATTCGGTTTGCTAAACGGTTTACTGGACATGATTGGCTTGCCCAAGCTGGAATGGCTCAGCAGTCCAGACAGTTCATTACTGTCACTTGTCCTTGTTTCGGTCTGGAAGGGTGTGGGTTATAACGCGCTTATCTTCATCGCTGGACTTCAAAGCATTCCAAAGGATGTGTATGAAGCTTCAGCTCTGGACGAGGCCAATTGGTGGCGGAAATTCTACAAAATAACGCTGCCCATGCTTTCACCGACCCTGTTTTTCCTAATTATCATTAATCTGATCAGTTCATTTCAGGTGTTTGAAACCATTGCCATCATGACCAACGGAGGTCCAATCAATTCAACGAACACGCTCGTCTTTTATATCTACGAATACGGATTCCGCTACTTCAAGATCGGTTACGCTTCGGCAGCTGGAGTTATCCTGCTTGTTGTCGTTGGTTTGCTTACATTAGTCTACTTCAAGCTGCTAAGCCGCAAGGTTCACTACCAATAGAAAGGAGAAGGGAAATGTCATGGCAAGAAAGTCAGTTCTGCGTACTCTGAACATCACGGCCACAATCGTACTGGTTGCGATTTTTGCTATCCCTTTTCTATGGATGATCTCAACATCATTGAAGTCGTATCCGGAGACCGTGATCTTTCCACCCCAATGGATCCCCTCCAAGGTGATGTGGAGCAATTTCCAGGCGGCATGGGAATCGGGACCTTTCTTGAAATATCTAATGAACAGTGTTGTCGTATCCATCAGTATCCTTCTTCTTCAATTTACAACCATCATATTGGCAGCCTATGCGTTTGCCAGATACTCCTTCAAAGGAGACAAGCTGTTATTTGGAATTACGATGGTCACTTTAATGATTCCGGGTCAGCTCATTTTTCTGCCAGTGTATTTGTTACTCAGCAAGTGGGGACTCATTAACAATTTGCTGGCACTTATTCTGCCCTTCGCTTCCAGCGCCTTTGGGATCTTCATGCTCAGGCAGTCATTCAAGCAGGTACAGGAAGAACTTATTGAAGCTGCACGGCTTGACCAGACACCTGAATGGAAGATCATCCTTAGGATTATGGTGCCGATGGCCCGTCCGACGCTGGTAACCTTTGCATTATTCAGCTTCATTGCACACTGGAACGATTATTTTTGGCCGCTTGTGATGACGACTTCTGATGCAGCCCGAACACTTCCAATTGGGATTTCCAAGCTTCGCGAGGTGGACGGAGGGGCGGCATGGCACATTTTGATGGCTGGAAACATGATTTTGGTCGTTCCGATTCTGATTGTGTTCTTATTTGGACAACGGCAAATTATCAAAGCATTTGTTTATTCCGGTGTGAAATAATTCAATTCTTAATTTATGGGAGGGTTTATTCATGAAAAAATTTGGTTCGCTTTTGTTGGCAGGAACGCTTGCACTTGCTTTAGCTGGTTGTGGTGATTCCAATTCCGCAGTTTCAACTGATAATGCTGCTGCTTCTGGGAATTCGAATGGTGCGGCGAGTAAACCGGTCGAGATTACATATTGGTATTCATGGGGGGACAAGATTGCCGAGAACAATGAGAACCTGGTGAAAATGTTTAATGAATCCCAGGATGAAGTGATTGTGAAGGCCGAATATCAGGGATCGTATGCAGATCAGCATTCCAAGGCACAGGCAGCTTTTGCAGCGGGCAATGCTCCCGAAGTATGGCAAAATGAAATTGCTTCGGTTGGTGTATTTGCCGAATCCGGCATGACACAGGAGTTGACTTCTTTTGTAGAGAAGGATCAGCTTGATATGGATGATTTCATTCCAGGTCTGATGGGGAATTCCTACGTGAATGACAAGCTGTATGCTCTGCCTTATTTACGCAGTACACCTATCCTGTACTTCAACCGTACGATGCTGGAGGAGGCAGGACTTGATCCTGCAGGACCGAAGAATTGGACTGAATTTGAAGATTATGCACGCAAGCTAACGATTAAGGATCAGCGCTATGGCATCTCGATGCCTGTCGATATTTGGTTCTATGAAGCTTTTGTGAGACAGAGCGGAGGAACGATGATTAGTGAAGATGGGAAAAGTGCAGCATTCAATAATGAAACGGGAATTGCACCTGTGAAGTTGTGGCTGAAGATGAAGGATGAAGGCATCATGAGCATCGGTACGACGGATGATGCGGGTACGCAAGCCAAGACCGATTTCCACAATCAGCGTTCAGCGATGCTGTTCGCTTCCACTGCAGACTTGACCAATAATATGAAGGTTGCAGAAGAGCAGGGCTTTGAACTTGGAACAACATTTATGCCTGCGAATGATACGTTTGGTGTACCAACGGGTGGTGCCAACCTGGTGATGACCTCTGGCCTGTCCCCCGAAAAGCAGGAAGCGGCGTGGAAGTTTATCAAGTGGATGACCTCGAAAGAGCAAACGATCTATGCGAGCTCCTTCACGGGATATTTACCTAGCCGAATCAGCGCGGTGGAAAGTGATGAAATGAAGAAGCTCTATGAAGAAAAGCCGCTGTTCAAAGTAGCGGTGGACCAACTGGAATATGCAGGTCCTCGTCCGATGCAGAAGGTTTATCCTGAGATTGGTGAGATGATTAAGGATGAGATCCTTCGTGCGGTTGTTGATTCCTCCGTTACGGCAGAGGCAGCAATTGCCGAAGCTGCGAAGAAGGCAGATACCTTGCTAAGTAAGTAGAACAATGATGATAGTGCAAAGGGGTTAGACGGTAATTTTCCGCTAGCCCCTTTGTTATGTCCCAGGGAAATTGAGAGAATCTAGCTTAGCGCTTCATAACGAGGGACAAAACCTGGCCTAAGGGTTGTGAATCATATTCTCCAGTTGTGTTGATTTAACAATGACATCACTTATTTTGACTTGTTCATATTCAGTTCATACTGCCGTCACGAAGTAGACATCTTGCTTGGTTACACTTCAACTATGTCGCCAAGGCGACGCTTCAGAAGCGAAGACAGGAGAAGATGAACGTGGCAAAAACGGTGGAAATACAAACAACGGGAACGAAAAGCCGTAAGAAACGAAACTTATGGTTGAAAATAATCGGAGGTATCGTCGGTGGACTTATACTGTTCATGGGCATCGTATTTGTGGTGAATGCCATCAGTAACGGATTGGAGAAAAAGAAAATCGATCCGTATGGCCAGTATGTCCATGTGGATGGGAAAAAGATGAATGCGTATATTCAAGGAGAGGGTGAGCAGACGATTGTTCTGCTTCCGGGACAAGGAACTCCATCGCCGGTGCTTGATTTCAAATTGTTGATTGATGAATTGTCTCCCGATTACAGAGTCGTAGCCATTGAGCCTTTCGGTTATGGGTTGAGTGACGAAACAGAGAAGGAGAGAACAACGGAGAATATCATCAGCGAATATCACGAAGCTGTTCAGCAGCTTGGTATTGACCGTTACATTCTGATGGGGCATTCAATCACGGGACTTTATGGAGTATCCTATGTGAACACGTATCCGGATGAAGTTCTTGCTTTTGTCGGCATTGACAGCAGTGTTCCCAATCAACCCGGCATGGATGTGCAATTGCCTCTGGGATTGATGCAGTTCCTTCAGGATTCAGGTTGGATGAGATTCATTAAAGCAGTGAGTGCAGATCCTTATGCGTCCCTTGATTTCGATGAACATACCAAAGAACAGATGGACTTGATTTCGAATCAAGTTGCGTCCAATCCAACGATGATGGATGAGCTAAGGCATCTTGGTTCCAATTTCAAAAATGGAGAACAACTCACTTACCCTCCTGATCTGCCAGTGCTTCTCTTTGTTCAATCGAATAATGAAAACAATCCGCAGTGGGTTCCGCTGCATGAGGAGCAAGCCAAACGATCTGCACAGGGCAAACTCATACCGATGGAAGGTTCGCATTACCTGCATCATACAAAATTCAAAGAAATTGCCGAGGAATTCAAAGAGTACATGAAGCATATCGAATAGATTGGTTGATCATTAAACTGCGGTACCGTAATAGGTACCGTGTTTTTTTATTATGCATTTCCGATTTTCGGATGACCCATAAGGGAATGTATCCCTACCGGAAAAACGAATGAATCAATTCAAATCTATCTATATAGTTCGTAATTAAGTGTGAACAAATCGGTTGATTCGTTGACAATGCGTGTTACTTTGATTAAAATACGAAATGGACATCAGGTTATAACAGATATGAGGATCACTTTTTGGGTCTCTAAGCTTAGCTGTTCAATCCTAATGACGAATATAGGAGCGATAATTTTACAATCCTATACGAAGATTAGGATTTTTTTGTTTTTATCTAATCCAGAATAATTTGAAAGTTGGAGGCTGGCTTTACCATGAACAACTGGTTCAAACTGAAAGAAAGAGGCACGAGTGTTTCAACAGAAATCATCGCAGGGATCACGACATTCTTCACGATGGTATACATAGTGATCGTAAACCCGGGAATACTCAGCAGCACGGGAATGGAGTTCAACGGGGTATTCATTGCAACGGTACTGGCGAGCATTGTGGCAACGCTGATTATGGGGATTTGGTCCAACTATCCGATCGTTATCGCGCCGGGTATGGGTCTGAATGCATTCTTTGCCTATAGTGTAGTTGCGGGATATGGTGTGTCTTGGCAGGTTGCACTGGGCGCAGTATTTATCGCAGGGCTTTTATTTATTGTTTTATCACTTACTTCCTTCCGTTACATGCTGCTTGATGCCATTCCGGCGAGTCTTAAGCATGCGATTACAGCAGGGATCGGTCTGTTTATTACGACAGTAGGCTTGCAAAATGCCGGAATTATTGCCGATTCGGAATCGAATTTGATTACCATCGGGAACTTGGCAGAGCCAATGACCTACCTGACGATTATTGGGTTGATTATTACGGTTGTGTTAATGGCTTACAATGTAAAAGGTTATCTGTTCATCGGAATGGTGGTTACAGCGATTCTTGCCTGGATGATGGGACTATTTCAAATGCCTGAATCAATCGTATCCATGCCGGAAGGACTTACAGCAACGGCTTTCCAACTGGATCTGGCAGGTGTATTCTCGAATGGCTTGTATACGATCATCTTCACCTTCCTGTTAATCACGCTGTTTGATACAACGGGAACGATGCTGGGTGTTGCTGAGCAAGCAGGACTTCTGAAGGACGGGAAATTCCCTCGCTCACGCGGTGCACTCTTGGCAGATGCCGTAGGAACGACCACCGGTGCCTTGCTCGGAACCAGCCCAACATCGGCTTATATCGAGTCCAGCACAGGGGTAGCTGCGGGAGGAAGAACGGGACTGACGGCAGTAACGGTAAGTGTGCTGCTGGCGCTTACGCTGTTCTTCACACCTATTGTAAGTGTAATATCCGGTATTCCGGCAATTACTTCTCCGGCATTGATTATTGTCGGGTACTTCATGATCAGTGTTATCAGCAAAATCAACTGGAAGGATCTCGAAGAAACATTTCCTGCTTTCCTGATTATCATCCTTACTCCACTAACGCACAGTATTGCGACAGGTATTGGCGTAGGATTCATCTTCTATCCCGTTCTGAAGCTGCTTCGTGGTAAAGGTAAGGATGTTCATCCGGTATTCTACGTGTTTGCGGTATTGTTCTTCATCCAGCTTGTATTTCTGGATCACTAAAAAACGATTTAAAATAGAAGGAGAGCTGCTTGTAATTATACAGGCGGCTCTCCTTTTTGGTTTATTTTGTTTGGATATCAAGCACAATCTTACACGATTGAAAGATTCATGAAAGCTTGATAGATAGGAGCTTTTTTCCACTGTCGGTATACTTGAACCATAAATGGCTGCTCAGTATAGCCAATGATTATGGGAGGAGTTACAGATGGATTTCATTCAAGTGATACAGAAACTATTGCCTGTCATGGGTGTTGCATTAATAGTCGGTCTCATGGCCTTGGGAATCGTGTTTATGGCGTATAGGTTGTACAGAAAAAGAGGTGGAAAACGCATCATAAAATTATGGCAGTTTATAGCCGCATTTTCGTTGATGGGCTGGCTGATCATGGTCATGATGTTAACAACATTTAGCAGAGGGGCTAATTTTGACGGATGGGTAAACCTGGAGTTGTTCAGCGGCTATGTAAGTGCATGGAATCAATGGTCCCTGAGCGAATTCCAGCTTATTATTTTCAATATGTTGATGTTCGCACCGCTAGGCTTCCTGCTTCCGCTTCTGGGAATGAAGACACGTGGCTTCAAGTCGATATTCATCATATCGCTGATGATCACAATAGGTATAGAAACATTCCAGATGGTGACGGGCAGAGGGATTTTTGAACTGGATGACATATTGCACAATACGCTCGGCAGTTTAGCCGGATATGGGTTGATGAGTGCGATTCATGATATAAGGCTACAAAAACGAATAACCTTCAAAGCCATGGTTCGTGCGTTCTGTATTCCTTTGACCTTTGTACTGTTATTTACAGGGGCACTCGTCATGTATTCCAGCCAAGAGCTCGGGAACCTTGCCATTCGTCCAGCCACATCGCAGAAAATGAATGAGGTCAATGTGACGCTAGACACGAAACTGCCCGATCACGCTGAACCCGTAGCACTATATCGAAGCTTTGAGATTCATAACATGGAGTATGCCAAGCAGATGGTTTCATTACTGAGTGATCATTTTCAACTGCAGCAGAGAGGTCACATCTCCATTGACGGATTCAACCGGATCTGGAATCTATATGACAGCGGAGGGACCGATTACACCTTTAATTACAACGTGAATAGCGGTAATTGGTCGTTGGCACCTAATCAGTATGCGACGAACTCAATGCAGGCGGAGGTTCTGGAAGAAAAAGGAACTACCTACGGTAAGTGGCTAAGTCAGCATGGATTACTGCCTAAGGAAGCTGAATTTAGTACACAAAATGAAGATACCGTTCGATGGGATTTGCATATGACCAACTCCGAAATGTCAACAGAACAGCGAGACTTTGATCATGGGATGATCATCATTGTTCCTGCGGCAGAGGGTCTTATTCCACAGGATTTGTTCTATGCCATGAATAAAAATAAATATATTCGTACCGTTGATGTGAGCAGTCCGGCGCAAGCGTATGAAGAAGTTCTCAGAGGGAATTTCTACATGTATAATGATCTGCAAAAAGGCGACAATTTGATTGTAAAGAGTTATGAGCTGACTTATACCTACGATTCAAAAGGTTATTACCAGCCAATGTACCAATTCGAGGGAACCGTTAATGGGGAAGAGTGGAGTACTCTGATTCCGGCCTTGAAGAATTGACTTTCAGTACAAAAGGACCGTTGAGCTTGTG
Organism: Paenibacillus sp. FSL K6-2862; assembly: GCF_038005125.1. Taxonomy (NCBI): domain Bacteria; kingdom Bacillati; phylum Bacillota; class Bacilli; order Caryophanales; family Paenibacillaceae; genus Paenibacillus; species Paenibacillus sp. FSL K6-2862. The sequence goes on along the minus strand of NZ_JBBOSN010000001.1, from coordinate 3,887,078 downwards.
AAGAGCTCAATGGTTTTTTGTGTTTGTTTCATTTATTTTATATAATATTTATATTTAAATAAACTTTATATTTAATTTTATTAAAATAAAGTTTGATTTTATTCAATCATTTGGTTATTATATTTATAAAGGGAGGGGAAATATGGATATTAAAGACGTGCCTAATTGGGTTTTAGCTTTGGAAAATGAGGATATGGAGTTTATCCGAAAATTTGTTCTGAACTCAGGATCGTTAAAGGAAATTGCGAAGATATATGAAGTCTCGTATCCAACCGTAAGAATAAAGCTCGATCGGCTCATTGAGAAAATAAGGGTCAATGAAGCAGAAAATAACGAAGATTTTATTAAATTCATTAAGAATTTATCCATTGATGACCGGATAAGCGTAGATGATGCAAAACTAATTATTCAGAAATATAAACAAGAGAGGAAAAGTGAATGATGAACGACGTTTATAGGTTATTGATCATTGTTGGAATACTGGCAGTTCAGTACTTTTTTTCAACCAGAAGCAACGTTTATTGGGGGGCAGTTGTACCCGTAGCTTATATTGGAATCTCCACATGGATGTTTGTTACAGAACGTATTGAAAGTACTTTTGGTTTCATTCTTTATCTGCTACTTGGATTGCTCTTCCTGATTGCTGAATGGAGTGCGGGAAGAAAATCACTTCATCTGAAGAGAAATAAGGAATTAGCCAAGATGAAGACTCACGACATGAACTAGATACGTGAAGAACAAAAAAACGGGATGAGATGCAGGATTGTAGAAAAAGCGAGCAGACGGCTCGCTTTTTCTAATTGTAGTTCTATACACGGGAAAAGTTTACCCGCTCCAATTCTTTTAGTTTGTTATAACAGTCTTGCCGCGTTCAGATTATGTTTCACTGTGCCCAAAACGTTTCTCTAGACCCACATAATCTCTCGATGATACTATCAAAAACGTGCTAGAAGACTGGGGATTGCAGGAGGATTTTATTCGTGGATCAACTGAAGTACGACAATCTAAAAATGGGTGAACGAGGAGCCATTATTAGCATCATTGCTTATATATGCCTGACTGCATTAAAACTGGCTATTGGTTCCATCGCAGGCTCGGAAGCGCTCAAAGCAGATGGTTTGAATAACGCAACCGATATTGTGGCCTCGATCGCCGTCCTTATTGGACTCAGGCTTGCTCAACGTCCAGCAGACAAGGATCATACATATGGTCACTGGAGAGCGGAGACCGTTGCATCGTTAGTTGCTTCGTTCATCATGATGGCTGTTGGTTTACAAGTTTTATTTGAAGCCATTGGTTCCGTTTTTCAAGGGGAAAATGAATCGCCGGATCTGATTGCCGCATATACAGGCATTTTCTGTGCAGTTGTGATGTACTTGGTCTATCGGTTTAATAAACGACTTGCTACCAAAATCAAAAGCCAGGCTGTTATGGCAGCAGCTCGTGATAATAAATCCGATGCTTGGGTAAGTGCCGGTACCGTCATTGGAATTGTAGGCTCGCAGTTTGGTCTGCCTTGGCTTGACCCGGTAACAGCAGTCATCGTAGGTTTCCTCATTTGTAAAACAGCATGGGACATTTTCAAAGAGGCTACACACCATTTAACAGACGGCTTTGATGTGGAGCTTATTCGGGAGTACAGAAAAACCATTGCTACGATTGATGGGGTAGAGACAGTGAAAGATGTAAGAGCGAGAAGCTACGGAAATAATGCGGTTGTAGACGTCGTTATTACGGTTCGTTCTGACCTGGACCTACAGCAAGCACACGATATATGCACCGATGTTGAAGACGAATTGCTCCGAGAACACGACGTGTATACTGTACATGTACATGTTGAACCCGAGATATGGGAAGAATCCGTGTAAACGATTAGAAGATGTAAACCAGTGGACGTTAACTCGTCCATTGGTTTTTTATTTTTTTCATCAATAATTAGGAATGACAAAAGTATCAACTTTGCTCATTAGAATGCACCATTGAAGGCTATTGCCTATATATTGTTGTAGAAAAGGAGCTGACGGATCGTGATGAATTATGTTTCAACGTATTATTATCCTGTCTATCGAAAATCAGATCATTTGAGCTGGACGCCAGCCAGTGTCGAACTAAACAGGAAGCTCAGATCATTATGGGAACAGCATGTGTTCTGGACGAGATTAACCGTAAACAGTATCGTCGATGGGCTTGAGGATGTCCAGCCAACAACTGCAAGACTTTTACGCAATCCAAGTGATTTCGCCATGTTGCTTGAACCGTTGTACGGGACGGCTATTGCCAAGCGATTTGAAATGTTGTTCAGAGAACATTTAACCATTGCGGCTGAACTTGTTAGTTACTTGAAATCAGGTAACACGACAGCTGCAGAAGATGCTCAGAAACGGTGGTATGCGAATGCAGATGCAATAGCAGCCTTTCTGGCACAAATTAATCCATACTGGTCTCAAATCGAATGGCAACGAATGATGCATGAACATTTACGTCTCCTCACGGAAGAGGTGGCAACTCGGATAGCGAAAGATTACGTAAGAAATGTTGCAATAAGTGATTCCATTCAACAACAGGCGTTAGAGATGGCGGACATGATGACAATGGGAATTGTACAACAATTCCCGGCGGTGTTTCAGTATTAATCAACATGCATGAAGAGCACTAGGAGTTTAGGAGCTTCAAAGTCATGTCCTTTTTTTCAGAGTTACTTGAGTACAGAGGGATTTAACAATTGAACATTTCCTGACTAAAAGTCGCTATTTAGCGGCTTTTTTTTTTAATTGCATGGACTGATTTTTTACGTCTGGAAAGAGATTAGGAACTTCATCTCTTTGCATTTTATGTTGTTCATACTCCGTTCATATTGTATTCATTCAGAGGACAACTTGGTTGGTTAGACTTGCATCAGTAGACCGGAAAGTCAATGTACAGATAACAAGAGGAGCTGAAAGAGATTGACACAACAAGCAGCAAAGGAAGTAAGGAAACGTACATTATTCAAGAAAGTGTTACATATTTTACTTAAAATTATCGCTGCAATCGTAATAGCCATCCTGCTTTTTGTAGCCAGCGTGTATACGTTTAACAAGGTTAGCAGTTATTCAGAACAAAAAAGAACGGAACCCTACGGTCAGCTTGTATCTGTGGACGGGAAACAGATGAATGTTTCGATTCAGGGGAAAGGCGAAGAGACCGTCGTCCTATTACCCGGTTATGGAACAGCGGCGCCTGCTCTTGATTTTAAACCGCTCATTACAGAACTATCACCATTTTACAAAGTCGTCGTCGTAGAGCCTTTTGGTTACGGATTGAGCGATCAGACCGAGAAGGATCGCAGCACTGCAAATATTGTAAGTGAAATTCATGAAGCATTACAAAGCCTCCATATTGACCGGTACATTCTCATGGGGCATTCCATATCAGGGATCTATAGTCTGGATTATGTGAACCAATATCCGGATGAGGTGAGAGCATTTATCGGGCTGGATAGCAGTGTTCCAACGCTGAAAGAAGAACAGACAATTGATTCATCGGTGACAACTCCGATTAAATGGTTTCGTAACCTGGGCTTCCACCGCATACAGTTAAAATTAAGCACGGACCCTTATGAAGGACTGCCATATGATCAACAAACCAAAGAGCAAATAGACATCTTCATACGTAAAAACATGTATAACAACACGCAGTTGAACGAGGCAGAGCACATGTATACCAACTTTACTGAAGCCGAGAAGCTATCGTTCCCTCAAAACTTACCTGTTCTCCTCTTTGTTCAAGCGAATAACGCTGCAACGGATCAATGGGTTCCCGAACATGAGAAGCAAATAAAGGATTCTACTCATGCAGAAATGGTCCTAATGGATGCGGGACATTACTTGTATCGTTCCCATCCCCAAGAAATCTCTGAAAAAATCAAGGAGTTCACCAGTGTATTAAAATAAACAGGGCAGAAACCTGTTGAACTTACCATAAAACAAAAAAGAAGCGAGCTCGTGTTAGCAGTACACGGCTCGCTTCATGGTGTTTACATACGTCTCGGCATTAATGCCTGCCTATTCGCCTTGCTCTCTGGAGTAAATATATGAAGTACGGCGCTCCAATCACGGACGTCACGATTCCTGCAGGCACTTCGCGCGGAATAATGAGGATCCGGCCCACTATATCGCCTAGAACAATCAGTATGGCGCCAATCACAGCAGCCATGGGCAGGCGCCACTGGTTCTGTGTACCGACAAGCGTTCGGGCTATATGTGGAGCTAGCAGGCCAATGAATCCGATGGCCCCTACCGCCGATACGGAAGCGCCTGCTAGACAGACGGAAAGTAAGAGCAACCATAACCGCTCCCGGCGCACAAGAAGTCCAAGTGAGATGCTTATTGCATCACCGACTTCCAGAATATTCAGTTTTTTGGCGTTGCCGATGGCAATCGTCAGCATCAGAAGGAGGAGTGGGGCAAGTGGTCGTAATTGCTCCCAACCTCTTCCCCAGAGACTGCCCGACATCCAGAGCAGCGCCATGTTGACATTGGTAGGATAGGTAACGATATAGTACTGCACACCCGCTTGAAATACAGAACCTACGGCGACACCAACGAGTGCAAGTGTTGCGGGTGCAAGTGTCAGTCTGCGGCTGATCAGGATAAGAATAGCCAGGGACAATAGTGCTCCGCCAAATGCAGCAGCAGGCAGAATGCTTGCTGTTGCTGCTGGAAACAGAAAAATGACCGAGACTGCGGCAAAGCTTGCGCCTTGTGTTATACCAATTACATCCGGGCTGGCCAAATGATTGCGCAGGATGGTTTGCAGAATGGCTCCGGCTACAGCCAGGCCGCTTCCAGCTGCAATGGCGACCAGTGTACGCGGCAGTCTTACTTCATGTACGATGAAATAGGATCGGCTATTAGGGTCAGTCACCCCGCTGATTATGTCTATTGGTGCAATGGGGACAGCTCCGGCAGCAATCGAAACAAGGGCAAGCAGGAATAACAGAATGATGCCTGAACCGAGAATCCAGTTATTGCTCATCAGCCTTTGCCTCCTTGCCTGCGAGCGAGATAGATAAAGACGGGAGCCCCGATAAGTGCCATGACAATGCCTACCGGGGAATCGAACGGGAAGGATATCAACCGGCTCATCACGTCGGCAAGCAGTAGTAGGATGCTGCCAAGCAGCATCGCAAGTGTCAGAAGAACGCCAGGCGAAGAGCCGGAACCAAGCATTGCACGGGCGACATGCGGTACGATCAGGCAGACGAAGCCGATTGGGCCGCAGATTGCCACAGCTGATCCGGCCAAAAGCACAACGAGTATCATGGCAAATGCACGCACACCTTTGAGTCGGGTCCCTAATCCGATAGCAACTTCATCGTCCAATGCCAACGTACGCAGAGAAGGTAGTAGCAGGACGACTAGCAGCAGCACGATGCCCAGCAAAGGTGCCAACAGTTGAATATGCTGCCAACTGGCATGATTGACCGATCCGGCCAGCCAGAAAATCATACTCTCTGTATTGTACTGGTTCAGAATCATAGCTCCTTCGGTAAGCGAAGCAAACAGAAAGTGTATAGCAATGCCTGCCAGAGCAAGCATAACGTGCTGCTGCGCTCCTTGGCCCGAAAGCATCCAGATCGCCAGAGCACCAAGCATGGCTCCTGCAAAAGCCAGCCCGATGGAGGACAGTAGACTGGCTGCAGGAAAGAGGAGCATTCCTGTGACGACGGCCAGCGATGCTCCGGCATTGATGCCGAATACATGCGGTGAAGCGAGCGGATTTTTGGTCACAATCTGAGTTAGCAGACCTGCCAAAGCTAACTGTGCTCCAACCATACATGCCAGCACCGCGCGTGGCAGCCGAAGTGTGCGTATGTAGAGATGCTCCTTCGAGTCACCTGTTCCGGAGAAGAGGGCCTCGAAGATCGTATGCCAGCTGATCCGTGCCATACCGACTTTGAGACTGAGCAGAAAACTAAGAATAAGCAGCATGACAGCGGAGAAAAAAAGAAGCAGCAGAACCATCGAATGGTTCTGCCTACTCTTCGGTATAAATCCGATTCTCACCTTGATCATTTCTCCAGATTGGCTGTCATATCAGCCATAATTTGCTCCGATCCGAGCAGGCCGCGGGAGAGTGACCAATTGCGGCGCTCGACGGTATATATTTGTTTGGAGGATACCGCATCCAGACTGTTCCACAGCGGATTTTTCTCCCACTCGTTCGCAATCGTGACTTCAGCAGTCGGCATGAGGAAGAGTACTTGCGGGTTAAGCTCGGACAAGTTCTCAAGCGTTAACTCAGGGTATGACTTTTCGTTCTGCAATGGATCTGTGAAACCGAGCAATTTCACGATTGAGCCAGTATAGGAATGGTCAGAGTGTCCGAAGAAGCCAGTGGGATTGACGACAGCGGGCAGAATGGTCAGGTCCTTGCCTGTTAGCTTGGCTTTGATGTCTTGTACGAATTGCTCATGCTCAGCTAGACGCTCTGAGCCTTCTTGTTCCTTGCCAACCGCTGTTGCAAGGATATTGAAGTTCTTCAGCATCTGATCATAATCCGCCTGAAAATCGTCCAGCACCAATAGTGGGGCAATTTTCTCGAGCTGTGGAATTGCTGCGCCGTGTTTATTGATGTCCACGATGATCAGATCCGGCTGCACGGAGCTAATCAGTTCGATGTTCGGTTCGTAGCGGGAGCCTACAGACAGGTAGTCACCAAGCTTGTCCTTCACCGAATCCATGAACAGCTCAGGTGTGCCGTCATCCGCGATGCCTACTGGCTGCACGCCCAATGAGACAAGCATGTCGGTGAAGCTGAAGTCCATGGCCACGATTCGTTCAGGTGCTTTGTCCAGCTGCAGTTCACCCCGGGCGTCTGTCACAGTGATTCCGCCGGATGCAGTACCACTGTTGGCAGAGACATTGGTCGTGCTGTTCCCAGCTGCGCCTTCCGTTTGTGCCGAAGTATTCATTGTATTGCCAGCTTGCCCGCAGGCAGCCAGACTCAGCATAACCACAAGGATCAGACTGAGGGAGATCAAATGTTTCATGCGATGGTGTACCATAAGTTCCTCCTTGAAATGATAATGATAATTATTCTCTATCAGATAGTATCATGTCATTTCAAACAGCAACATGTATAAATCCATGATGAAGCATGTCGTATTATTAGATTCTTTTCAAATCTCGTATATATTCGACAGGGCTCTTGCCGGTCACATTCTTAAACGTACGGCTAAAATGAAAATAATCGGCAAAGCCGACGCTCTGTGCCGCTTGCTTTGGAGACATGCGATCCAGCTCGAATAGCTCCTTTGCTTTTTCGATACGCAATTGCTTGAGATAATGGCTGACAGTCATGCCCATGCGTTCCTTGAAACGCACACTGAAATGTCCGGGACTGAGACTGGCTCGTTCTGCAAGCATGGTCAGCGTCAATCTCAGCATGTAATGCTCTTCAATGTACTGCACAGACTTCTCGATGCGTGTATCCGCCGAATGCAGATCATCACTAATCCTGCTTTCATACATGAAAAAATAAAGGATACGTTCAAGCATCATGCGGCTGCGGAATCTGCTTGCATGACTTTCATCCTCATCCTCATCCTCATCGGACGCCGAAGAGGTTTGAAGCTGAAGCAAGGCGTCAACCATATACTGCACCTTGATCCCACTTAGAAGGCGCAGCGGCCCGTCCCAATTCCATGAAGTATTTACCGGAACAATTCCATAAGTGATAACGACATATTCGGCTTGACGACCTGATGGCAGCTGTACGGTAACAGGACCTTTTGAGGAGTGGCAAGCGTAACCGTGCGATACCGGTTTGGATTCACCTGTGTTTGTTATGATGAGCAGATAACCCTTCCGAATGATGATTAGTTTCTCATAGCCTGGATCGGGCATGATCTGACAAGGATCATGAAACATTTCAATTTTTTTAAATACGGGGATGATGGTGTTTAATTGTTGAAAACTCATGAAGTCTCCCTCTTTTTTTGGATTAACTATAGCATGGGTGTTGCAGGGCTTGGCAAGTGTAGGTGGTCAGTATCATTATAGATAAGTGAAGCCGCTCCATCATTGGAGCGGCTTTGTATAAAATTTATGGCTTAGAGTGGACGTATCCAAATTGAATATGATGATTAAAGGTGCCGTTTCGTAAACTTCCGGTTAGGCTAGAGATCAAACTTTACACCGGTTAAACTCTCGCTAAGCTGCCACAATCGTTCTGCTGAATCAGAGTCAATGGCCCAAGGCAGTACACCCGGCATATCTTGCACCGTAGGTACAGCTCTGGCAATGTTCACATCTAAACAGTAAACCCCGCCTTGATCTTCCAGAGTCGGACTTGTGGCACACCATACACTCGTTGCTGCTCCTTGCTCTTCTGTCTTGAGATCCATGCCAAAGTCCAAATTATTCAATTCTTCCTCGGACAAAAAGCGTGACAAATCGGTATAGATTGCTCCAGGATGTACAGCGAATGACCGAATGCCATAATCATACCCAAATTTATCTAATGAAACGGCAAAAAGGGAGTTTGCAGATTTGGACTGTCCGTAAGCTCTCCATTTCTCATATTGCTCTTGTTCGAAATTTGGGTCTTCAAAGTTAACTCCGCCAAACACAATGCCTGATGAGGAGACCGATACCACTCTAGCGCTTCCTGATTGTTTAAGGGCAGGCCACAAACGTGCAGTGAGCTGGAAATGTCCTAGATGATTCGTAGCGAATTGGGATTCATACCCACGGAAATCCCGGGTCAGAGGAGGAACCATAATACCAGCATTGTTAATAAGAATATCAAGTTGGCGTTGTGAATCCAGGAAGCGCTTGGCAAAAGCATCTATGGAAGCGGGGTCCATGAGATCAAGCACTTCTATTTCAACACGAGGGATATCGGCTAGAGCCGTACGAGCCTTCTCTATGGTTCGTGCAGGCACAATAACTGTAGCACCGGCTTCTGCCAAAGCACGTGTGGTCTCCAGTCCAATGCCAGAGTATCCACCAGTTACAATACACACTTTATTGTTTAGATTGATTTCTTGGAGCGTTTCTTTTGCTGTGGAATGTTTTCCGAAACTTGATGTAATGGGCTCCTGAGGAGTACGACGATAAGTTATGTTTGAGTGCATGTGTAATTCTCCTTTATGTGATGTGTACATAACATACATCTTAAAGTTAACTTTAAGTCAAGCATCCTCACTCAGGAAGGTTCTTCTTCGAAATCAAGTCATCATAGAATCCAATTTTCTGATTGATGCGTTCCAGATTGGATTGGATTTGGGCGATCTGGTGTTCTACGCTTTTTTTGTGTTTGATTAAAATATCTCTTCGGTCTTCAAGCATGGTCTCCACATGATAGCCTAAGTTCATATAGGCTTTCAGATCTTCAATGCTCATTCCCGTTTCCTTTAAGCAGAGGAGAAATTTCATCAGCAGTAGATGTTCTTCCCTGTATACTCGTCTTCCACCATCATTACGTTCAATTTCGGGGAGAATCCCCTCTTTTTCGTAGTATCTGAGAGTCGAAGCATTGATATTCAATATAGATTGCATTTCACTAATGGTATACACGTGCTTCACCTCACAAACTTGAACTCCGATTTTTATATATTTGACGTATATCTCTTGATATAAATATATCAAGGTATTTGTAGACTAACAAAATAATCGTTTGCTCGAAAAGCGTGGAGGGAGCTAACTCGAGTTAAATTCATGGAGTGTAGACTTAAGGTGATCCCGGTTATACATAGTATTGCCTTTTGAGGTTTTCTTATATTTGGCCTCGCTTGCTGTTGGGATTTGGTTAATATGAGCATTTTTCTTTATGACGATAGGCTATTTATTGATGAGTTTACCTAGTCCCAGTTTTCAACCACCGCATATCTTAGGCATAAGGAGGTGTGTTGAAGTTGACCTTTTCATTGGATCTCAATCAGATTACTCGCATAAAAGAAAACGCTTTGCGTCAGCAACCGAAAAAGGCCAGCCATCGCTCTTCAACGAAGAAGAAATTGAAGAAGACAAAACCCTGTTATAGCCAGATTCAAAATCATGAACCTCTACAAGATCATAAACCTTCCTGTAGTAGGGATGCTTATTCTAAGAAATATAATAAGAAAAAGAAGAGCAGAAAGTGCAAAAGAGTATGTAGAGGTTGGAGAGGACCACGTGGATATAGAGGAATAAAAGGAGATCAAGGAGCAGCCGGGAGTGTCGGTCCAGTGGGTGTGACGGGAGTTACCGGAGCAACAGGAGCTAAAGGCATAACTGGAGCAACCGGAAGCATTGGTGCAGCGGGTGCGCAAGGAGTCACCGGAACAACAGGCGCCACAGGTTTAACGGGAGCAACCGGAGGCGTAGGTGCAGCGGGTGCGCAAGGAGTCACTGGAGCAACAGGTGCAACAAGTTCAACGGGAGCAACCGGAGGCGCGGGTGCAGCGGGTGCGCAAGGAGCAACAGGTGCTACTGGTGCCACAGGTCCAACCGGAACAAGTGGAGGCGTGGGTGCAGCGGGAGCAACAGGAGTTACCGGAGCAACAGGAGCCACAGGTCCAACCGGAACAAGTGGAGGCGTGGGTGCCGCAGGAGCGACAGGAGTTACCGGAGCAACAGGCGCCACAGGTCTAACGGGAGCAACAGGAGGCGTGGGTGCAGCGGGAGCGACAGGAGTTACCGGAGCCACAGGTGTCACAGGTTTAACGGGAGCAACAGGAGGCGTGGGTGCAGCGGGAGCGACAGGAGTTACCGGAGTAAACGGTGCCACAGGTCTAACGGGAGCAACGGGCGCTACAGGTTCAACGGGAGTAACGGGTGTGACTGGGGCGACTGGAATTGCTGGCATCGATTCGCCATTTATTGAAACTCTCAAAATAGGAGACATCGATACGTTAATTCCATTTAATGCTGGGAGCGGAAATAATCAGGCCATTGGGGCACTTGCTTTTGATGGTCAAGACTCTACGATCAGTAGACTTGCAGCGTTTGTTACACAAATGGGTACAAATACAGGTACCTTTCAGATGGCAGTGTTGGAGCCAGTCACTGGCACAACAGCGAGTGTCATTGGTGTCACTACGGTAGCAACAACTATAACACCAGGCCTGTTTATATTGCCACTAACTGCACCAGTTACTCTTTCAGGTAATATAGTTTATTACTTAGCTGTTTATAACCAAATTAACGGTTCATCCATTGGTGGCCGTACTACAGGAACTGGGACTGTAGATGACGCTATTCCAATCAATTTCAGAGTTCAAAATCTTACAGGATTTGCGGTTGGTGATGTTATTAATACCAGTGATGTCAGTTTGCTGTTATCCCCATGGGTCGCTGGATTAGTATAGCCGATATTCAACCGGCTTTATTACTTTGTGGAAGAATCGTGGAATAGCTTGTTTCAAGCGTATTGAATATCTTTTCATTTGATAAGAAAAGAAAGCCGTAATGGAGCAGCTTGTCAGTCGGCAGGTGCTCCATTGTCTTGTTTACCGGGGAGCCTTTAGAAAGAATTCTCCAAGGATTCAATCTCCACAAGTACGGGCTTCAACAGATCTCTTACTGTGGGGTGAAGTGGCTGTAAGGGAAGAGGGAGGCCAGGACCTGAAGTCAGACCAATAATTTCTGCAGCTGCAGCAGCGACACGAAGACTTCCATATTGCCGGAATAGCTTCCAGATCGGTTCGAGCAGTACCGAGTAATAATCTGCCTCCACAGCACGGCCTTCCAGAGCGAACTGAGTCATTCTCAAGCATAGCTTGGGAAATAAGCCACCCAATACGGAGTACCATACCTCACAACCTGCATTTAGGCCTGTAACTGCAAATGGATCTCCGCTTACTCCGATTGTAACATGGGATGGAATAAGTTCACGAAGTTTGTTCACCCGTTCCGTAGCTTTTTCTGGATCACTTGGAACGCCCGGAATTTTGATGGATTTTACAAGGGGGAGTCCCGCAATTCGTGCATGCAGTTCATCCGTAAAATGAAAATGTGTAGTAATTGGATTGTCATACACACATAGTGGAACAGAGAGCGACGCAGTAACGTGTTCATACAAGGAGTAGACTTCTTCCTCCGTCAATGTCTGATACGAAACTGGAGCAAGCAGGACTGCTTGAGCGCCTGCTCGTTGCGCATCTTCTGCTAATTGAAGCACATCTGCGGTGCGTATTGCACTAATGCTTGTCATCACAGGAACGCTATCCGCAGCACCGACAGCAAGTTGCAAGACCCGAAAACGTTCCGAGCGGTTCAAGTAAGCATAGTTTCCTGTGGATCCTAGAGCTCCGATAGAGGAGACTCCGGCAGTAACCAATCGCTCGATTAGATTCACCAATTCTCTTTCGTTAATTTGATGTTCATTCATAGGGGTCAGGGGAAAAGCAGCTAATCCATGAAACATTCATTTCACTCCTCAAAATTGTAAATATCGAATTACATCAAATTATGAGCCAAATTGGATGATTCAACAGAGCCAATTTGCATAAAGTTTATTGGGCCAATTTGGTTTGGAGAGTAGACAAGCTCCGGGATTTACATATGGACTACAATTTTAGTTCTGAAGGAGATAGGCTCGTTCACTTTGCAATGGTAAAATAGCTAAAAAGCTCCAGGGCTTTCACATTTTTCAGCAAAATCAATAGAATAGGGTTCATCACGAAATAACGTAAACTGGGGGTTCTCATGTATAAACTAATGATTGTGGACGACGAATTGTTAATGCGCGTTGGAATTCGTTCCATGCTGAACTGGGAGGAGTTTGACTTTTGTGTTATCGGTGAAGCAGGAAACGGTAAGGAAGGCTTGGAGCTAGCAATCGAAGCTTCTCCCGATCTGATCATTACGGATATCAAGATGCCCATTATGGATGGTCTGAAGCTCATAAAAGAAGCATCTATAGTACTGAAAAATTGCAAGTATGTCATTCTGAGTAATTTTGATGAACTCCATTATGTGAAGGAAGCTTTAAAGCTGGGTGCTGTGGACTACTTGATCAAAAGTGAAATTACAGAAACATCCCTGATTGAACTCCTTACGAAGATAAGGCAGAAACTGCAAAGCGAACAGCACAGTCTAACAAACGTACCATTTGTGCAGCATGATTATTCGAAGAGTTTGAGACATCTCAAGGATAGTTTCTTCCAGGATATTGTAAGCGGATTCATATGTGAAAAAGATATGATTACCAAAGCCGAAGAACTGCATTTTCGCATACGGTCTGACAGGCTTGTGGTCATCAAATTTGTCGTGAACTATTACGAGCAAGTGAAGAGGAAATATATCGAGAAAGGAGAGAAGCTGCTCCGCTTTTCGATCGTGAATATTATGGAAGAGATCATTCCATCCAAGTGGAACAAGGAAATTTTAGTTGAAAGTTCATCCGAATATTGGGTTATCATCAATCTCCCTTCTGGCAGTGGGTCTAACCAGGTCGACATTAATAAACTGTGCAATAAGCTACTATCCTCGATCAAGGATTTTATGAATCTATCGCTAACGGCTGGTGTAAGTACATCGGTTTCCGGGTTTCGCTTTCTTAGGAAGGCATGTCAGGAGGCAGAATCTGCACTAAGGGAGAGTTTTTTCACAGGCAGCAACCAGGTATTGTTTTACGAGAATCTGGCTCAAGCTCCGGCACGATACGAAATAAATGGGATACTGAGTCCGCAGCAACAAAAAGACATTCATAAGTTGTGGGTAAGCAAGGACGTCAAAGAGGCGGAGAAGTTTCTTGAAATGGTGCGATTGGATCTGGAAGCAAAGCAGGGAGATGAGAACAGTATTCGTAAGCAATATATCACGGTGATGGAAATGTTTCACTCCCATATGACACGCGATACACGAGGCAGCAAGCCTTATTTAAAAGAAGAGTCGCCCTATGAAAGGGTTCTAAGAGGAGAATATTGGGAGGACATTCATCAGGAAATGCTGACTCATATCGCCTATTGCTTCCAAGCCGATTCCCAAATCATGCAAGAGCTTACCTACGCAGATCTGGCCATTCAAATCATTGACAAGTATTATGCCGAGGACATTTCCTTGCAAAGCGTAGCTGGTCAGATCAATGTGAACCCGTCGTATCTTAGCAGATTGTTTAAGCAGGAGAAAGGAGAGAACTTTATCTCCTACTTGACACGGGTTCGAATCGAACATGCCAAGACTTATTTATTTAGCCGCGAATTAAAAGTATATGAGATCGCAGATGCGGTGGGATACCACAATTACACGTATTTCAGCAAGATTTTCAAAAAGGTAGTAGGTGTAACCCCAGAGGAATACCGTGAGCTAGAGCTGGAGTCCAGGCTATCCCGTGAATAGAGGTGCAGCATATGAAGCGTGCAGGGCTCTTCCGTATCAAGTACAAAATTCTGGTGATTTGTATGACAGTGATTATCCTTCCGGTATTTGTGATGACCATCAATTCATATTACTCTTCTGAACGCTTATTGGCACAGAATTATACCAAGCTGCTGAGCGATCTGGCCAAGCAGACCAATATTCGTATTGACGAATTTCTCAAGGAAATCGAGAAAATCTCGCTGCTTGCCAGCAATGGACTTAACGACAGTTTGTCTGCGACACATGATGGAAGCTTCCCAATACAGGATTTCCTGCGGGATGGTAATGAGCAGAATGAGATTGCGGCCTATAATCTTCTAATGAATTACATCATGATGAAGGATCGCGTATTTTCCATTTACCTCTATAACTTGAACGGAGGACAGGATCTGTTCGTTAGTCCACACCAGCCCATAGACCCCAACTTCAAGATGGCGAACGAATTATGGTTTAAAAAGTTTATGCATTCCAATGATCGAACGATTACGTTGACCACCAGGATTGATAAGCAATTGGAAAATAAAATTCTGGCGGTATCACACGCACGCAAGATTCATGATGTGACCAATGGGAAACTGCTTGGAGTGATCGTTGTCAGCATCGATATCAGATTTATAGAGATCGTTAATCGCAACTTGCAGGAAGGGCTTCGCTCCAGATTTATGATCGTCGATGAGGATGACAAAATTGTATACAACGTAAATGACCAGCTGATTGGGACCTTGTTCCGTGACAACGTTCGTCCAGTAGAATCATTGAATATTGTCGTTACCAGCCCGCTAAGTCAGCAAAAGTGGACCACTTATTTATATATGCCTTTGGATGAGCTGACTGCGGATGGGAAAATACTAGGTCGTAATCTCATCATGCTGGCTATCGTCATGTCCCTGTTTGCTGCCATTATTTCGATTTTTCTCTCGCATGTGATCACGCGTCCCATCAAGAAACTTTTACGTAATATCGCGCTGGTTGAAAAAGGGCAGTTTGAACAGGTGGAAGAGGTTCGATCTCGAGACGAGATCGGACATTTGTCGGTCCGCTTCAATAAGATGTCGCATGAACTGAAACGTATGGTTGAGCGAATGCAAAAAGAAGAAATAGAGAAAGCCGCCGCTGAGATGCGAGCACTTCATGACCAGATCAACCCTCACTTTCTGTACAATACACTTGGATCCGTAAAATGGATAGCATCCATGCAGCAAGCAGATAAAATCGTGGAAATGACAGATGCACTCATTTCGATGCTTCGTTATGCGACCAAGTCGGATGGAACCCTGGTAACCATTCGTGAGGAAGTGGATAATATCATGAATTACGCAACCATACAGAACGTCAGATATTACGGGTCTATTCAGATGAGATATGAGATTGAAAATGAGCTGCTGGATTATCTTATGCCCAAGATGATTCTACAGCCCATTATTGAAAATGCCATCTTTCACGGTCTGGCCGAAATCGAAGAAGACGGTGTAATTACGATTCGTATTCAGGCGCAGGGCGATAATATATCGATAGAAGTTTGCGATAATGGTGTCGGTATGGAACATCATGCCATTCGGAGATTTATGGAAGGAAGGGTTGATCTGGGCAATGGTTCTAATGGAATCGGTCTTCATAATGTGCAGCGGCGCATTCAACTGCATTTTGGCAAACCCTATGGAGTTCGGGTAGAGAGTAAGGTGGGAGAAGGTACGATTTTTTCCATCCTGCTTCCTACTATTGCGAGTGTACCTGAGTAAAAAATAAAGGCTTGCAGGTGATCCTGCAAGCCTCTTACATTACCCTTTAACACTACCAAGTACCAAACCCTTCGTAAAATACTTCTGTAGAAACGGATAAACGAGCAAAATCGGAATGGCACCCAAAAACATCTGGGCTGCGCGCCCGGTTCTGGCATTCATCATGGAGAGCAGCTGAGTGTAATCGGAGCCTGATTTCAGCATGATTTGCTCAAAGCTCTGCAGGAGCGTCTGCAGATAACTCTGTAAAGGATAATTGGCCGGATTGTTCATGTAGATAATTCCGTCGAACCATGAATTCCAATGGGCAACGATACTAAACAACCCGACAGTTGCGAGAGCAGGTTTAAGAAGGGGGAGTAAAATACGGACAAGAACTTGTAAAGGACCTGCACCATCGATAATCGCGGATTCTTCAATCTCTTCTGGCAACCCCCTGATGAAGTTCATGAGAATGACCATACTGAAGACTGGTAGAGCGCCAGGTAATATTAATGACCAGATCGAATCGACTAGTCCCATTTTGACCACCACGAGATATGTAGGGATTAATCCTCCGTTAAAAAGCATGGTCACGATGAAAAATCCCATATATACGTTACGTCCCATCAATTTTTGCTTCGTTTTCGAGAGCGGATACGCTGTAAGCACAATCAGGACAAGATTAACGAGGGTTCCAAGCAGGGTACGTTTGACGGCTACCCATAGGGAAGAATAGAATGCCCCGCCGGATAATGCAAATTCATACGCTTTTGTCGTAAATTCTACGGGCCAGAATGTAACACTGCCTGCAGACACTGCCGCACTGCTGCTAAATGAAACGGCCAGCAGGTTGATAAATGGCAGAATGCATAGTAGAGAGATGATCATCAATATGGTGTAGTTTATGATATGAAACAGACGTCTACCTATACTATTATCGTTGATCATAGTGATCGTCCTCCTTAGAAGATGCGATAGCCTGCTACCCTATACGCCAGGAAATATGATAGGGCCATCAGTATGGTGGAAATGATGGATTTGAATAATCCGACAGCGGTACCGATTGAATATTGCGCCTGTTGAATCCCTAAACGATACACGTAGGTATCAATAATATCGCCTGTTTGATAGACGACAGGGGAGTACAGGTTATAAATTTGATCAAAACCGGCATTAAGTACATTTCCAAGCGACAATACGGTCATCAGCACAATGGTGGGCATAAGAAGCGGCAAAGTAATATATATGGTCTGCTTCCACCGTTTGGCTCCATCAATCACAGCGGCTTCATATAGCCCGGGATCAATACTCGTTAGGGCTGCCAGATAAACAACGGTACCAAAACCAAAGCCCTTCCAGATATCACTTATAATCATGGTCCATGGAAAAATGGATGGTGTGCCTAGAAATGAGATTTTCTCTATCCCGAATATCCCTAAAAACGAATTCACGATGCCGTCGGCGCTAAGAATATCGAGCATAATTCCAGCCATGATGACCCAAGAGAGGAAGTTGGGGATATAAACAAGGGTTTGAAACGTGCGTTTGACTGCACTTCTTACGACCTCGTTAAGCAGTAAGGCGAAGATAACAGGCACGATAATGCCGCCAATAATCTTGAAGACAGACATATACAGCGTGTTCCAGATCGTCCTAACGAAATTCGGCTGATTAAACACGTGCGAGAAATTGTCCCATCCTACCCATGGAGAATTGAACCCCAGCCCCGGATTGTATTTCTGAAAGGCAATAACAAGTCCATAGAATGGGATGTAACTGAAGATGAAAACCAAAATTAAGCTAGGTATCAACATTAAATGGTAGGGACTCTGCTGCTTTAATTTTCTCAGCATTCATTTTCCTCCGTTCACGGTAATAGAATCGAAACTCCGGCAAAATAAAAGGGGAGAGAAGTTACAATTCCTCATCCCCGCTGCATAACCTATTTATTTTCCGTAAGCTTCATTGACTGCCCGGGTTGCTTCATCCCCGCCGGCAGCTCTCCAGTTCTGAACAATCACATCGAAATAATCGATACTTTCCGTACCCATTATGATCTTGGTGAATCCTTCTGTCAGGATATCATCTAGAGTTGTTCCGTAGCTCGCCAGCGCTTCTGGGGTTACTCCCCAAAGTCCTGTTTTGACATAGTTCCCGCTATCGAGCACTTTTTTCGCAAGACTATAAGCATTCTTAGGAGCCCCTTGCTGCAAATAGTCACCGACTGCTCCTGGCGTTGCATTTTCCATGAATTCAACACTGTTGTTATATTTTTGCCACATTCCCGAAGTAGTGAGCCCACTGGTGTCCTTGGACTGAAGCGCTGCGGAAACTGCCTCAAACTGCTCATAGTCGGAGTTCGGATTAAGTACACGGAAAGCTCCAACCACGTGAGCGATATCGTTGTCCAGTAAGGCGGATAACGTTTCTTTGGATTCCTTGCCCTGGCCCTCATCTACGATATAAGCGTAGTCGTTTAGGATTTTAATGACTTCTTCTGCATGTTCAAATCCCTTTTTCATGACAATATAGTTGCCGTTCGCGAAAGAGATCGATTGTTTTGCTTCCTTACCGTCGATTGTGGGGATGATATACGGATAGAAGATGGCGTCTTTGCCCAAATTGGCTACCGTATCAACGCCAGGGTTATAACCCCACCACTGATAGTAAGGCTGCATGCCCACTTTGCCGGCGACAATATCGGCATTCATGGCATTAAAGTCTTTGATCGCGAATTCTGGATCAATGATGCCAAGCTTATACCATTCGGCCCATTCAGCCAGTGCTGCTTTCATCTCCGGTTGAATTGAGCCATATACGAGTTCTCCGCTGCTATCCTCAATCCAAATATCCGGATGGGCGTTCCATGCGATGGCGAGCAGGTTCAGATAATCCAGCGATTGATCTACCGCCAGGCCATAACCACCGTGCTTTTCCATAAATTTCAGTGCGATATTCTTGATGTCTGCCACTGATTTTGGATCTTCGAGACCCAGTTCTTCCTTCCAGTCGTTCCTGATCCAGACGAAGTCCGGTTGCTCAATTAAACCCCAGTGCATTTGAGGTATCCCGTACAATTGGCCGTCCTTTTTACCCGATTCGAAACTGTCTGCATCCGCTTTCATATAACCTTTGAGGCGGTCGGAGGCATGCTGATCAAATGCTTCTGTAAGATCCATGACCATATCTGCTTCGACTAATTGCCGTAATTGTGAAGGATTCACCCGAAAGACGTCAGGAAGATCGTTCGATGATATGGCCAGATTCAGTTTGGTATCGTATTCATCACTGACCCAGTCTGTTTTTACATCAATATTAAGTTTCTCTTTGTATCTCCTGATCCACACATTGTTGGTGATATCGTCACCCTTAGGATATTTGGCCGAAGTGTATTCAGAGGTTACCGTGTGAATGGTTACCGTTCCGGGCTCGTTGCTCCCAGAATCTGTATTCGTTGGACTTTTTCCGGAGCTGCTGTCACTGGTGCACGCGGCCAGTAATAAAGATGAGATGCATAATGACAACATGACCAATTTGCTTTTCTTGTTCATTTCTTTTCCCCCTTATTAGCAATATTTCAGCAAATCTATTCTTGAAAATATTGTAATCTAGAAAGGGATAACGCGATATCAAAGTTATTGACGAGAACGCGTTCGTTTTTTTACTTTTGAAGCTGAGAGGAGAATGGAGAAGGAGGGAACGTGCACTTATTTTACTTATGCCTAAACCTTTTTTTACTTAGGAAAACAGAATTTTGTGCTTATGATATGAAAGCAAAGGGGGTGTAGGATGTGACGAGTGATTTATGTATGGGGAATTTTCGTTGCTGATGGAACAGCAATTTTTCCTAATTTTTTTCCAATAGGTAGCTACACTACACGGGAATTAGCTATGAATGAAGTTAATGCTCTACCAAGAGATAGCAATTATCAAGTACTTCGAATGCCGTTAAATATAAACTTCGCCTATTTTCATAAAAAGAGTGGTAAGTTGGTTGGGATGGACGAGATTCATCGTGAACATTTTCATTTTAAGGATGAAAGCTAAGCTGATGGATTGTCAGTCGAGTATACCCATCCTTTTGTTTGGAGAAGCTTTAACCGTTTAACATAAAATCTCATTTGAAGGAATGGTACGACATATGCTTGATTCAAAAACAATAGAAATCGTCAAATCAACAGCTCCTGTATTGAAGGAGCATAGTGGACAAATAGGGAAACGATTTTATGAGCTCTTATTTAGGAAAGCCCCAGAACTGAACAACATTTTTAATCAAACGAATCAAAAAAGAGGAATTCAGCAGGAAGCATTAGGTTATGTCGTTTATGCAGCTGGCGAACACATCACCAACCTGGATGCATTGACTTCAGTTATCCGGCGAATCACAGAAAAGCATCGAGCTATTGGAGTTAAACCTGAGCAGTATGCAGTCGTAGGCGAAACGTTGCTAGAAGCAGTTCAGGATGTCTTGGGTGACGCTGCCACGGATGAAATCATAGAAGCGTGGGGGAAAGCTTATACCTTCATAGCCGATGCGTTCATTCGTATCGAGAAAGAACTCTATGATGAGACAGAGCATCAGATGGGAGGTTGGGCGGATTATCGTACCTTCGTTGTAGACAAAAAGGTAAAAGAAACAGAAGAGGTTACCTCGTTGTATCTAAAGCCTCAAGACGGACAAAGCATCGCCAATTACAAAGCCGGTCAGTATTTGACGATAAAAGCAAACATACCTGGTGAAACGTATACTCATATTCGTCACTATAGCCTGTCTGATGCGCCAAGCAGCGATCACTACCGAATTACAGTAAAACGCGAGGATGCAAGCCATGAGGATCCGGAAGGACTGGTATCTAATTTCTTGCATGAACATGTTCAAGCAGGTGATACTTTAGAATTCTCCGCTCCAGCGGGTGACTTTATTATTACAACCACAGATGAACCTCTTGTCTTTATCAGTGGGGGAATCGGAATCACGCCGGTTTTGAGCATGCTGAATACGATTGTCAAAGAACAACCGGATCGTCAAGTGACCTTCATTCACGCCACTGCCAACAGCGAGACACATGCCTTTAAGGAGCATCTGCTTGAGATAGCGAAGAGTCACCACAACGTGAAATCAGTGATATGTTATTCTTCACCAACTCCGCATGATTGGGAAGCTCATAATTTCGATTTAGAAGGAAGAATTGATTTGAAGTGGCTGCAAACCGTAGTTCCTTCAAAACATGCTGACTTTTACTTCTGTGGCTCGATTCCATTTATGGAGTCCATATATCGGATCTTAACAGAGTGGGGAGTAGGTAAGTCTCACATTCATTATGAAGCGTTTAGTCCTCTGGCTATGCTAAGCGAAGAATAGGGTTGAAAGGCATTCTGGGCAAAAAAATTCGTGCAGTGTTAAGAGTCAAAATCAATGTAAATTCAGCTGTGTAACAGGTGATCTCCTGGGCTTACACCCAACCCAAATCGTAACGCTGGGCATAAAGTGGTGATAGGTCAATTATCCATAAGGAGTGAATCTGAAAATATGGCTTACCCACAATCTATGTTTCCCTATCCTGCTAATCCGTTTGGACTTCAAAATTGCATTAATCGATTCACGTATATGTGGCTTAGGAATGGAGACAACTTCTGGTTTTTCTTGACAGCGGTCAGTGAATCGAGAGCCTATGGCTACAGATTTTTTGGCGGGAGATGGAATCAGTACTCGATTGGATTACGTGAAATTGCTTCCTACAATTGTTCTCCGGTCCCAACGTTATATTGAAATAGAAGCAACGAAGCTGCCGAGTGGTTTGGCGGCTTTTTCGTTTTTTTATGTTGCAATCGTTCTACTACTTCGTGAATGAAGCGTGGCTAACTAATAACATTTCTTACAACGCATGAATCATGAACGTTTAAATATAACTTGACCTAAAGTTAACTCTAAGAGCTATACTGTCTAAAGGCTTAAAGTAATTTTTAGAGAGAGGTATGGATTAATGATTAAAAGCAACAAATGGAATGTTGCAGGCTTGGCCTTATTGTTGGGTTTATTTTCAACATTAGGCCCCTTCACGATCGACATGTATTTACCAGCATTCCCTGAGATTGCAGCAACGTTCAATACGAACGCTTCACTTGTTCAGTTCAGTCTTACTGCTTGCTTATTAGGGCTGGGTGCGGGACAACTGGTCATGGGACCACTGAGCGATGCTTATGGAAGACGTACACCGTTACTGATCTCCATGGCTGCCTATATCATCTGTTCATTGGCGTGCGCCTACGCTCCGAATATTGGTCTGTTGATTTTGTTTCGCTTCACTCAAGGTTTCTCGGCTTCAGCAGGGATCGTTATTTCCCGCGCGATAGCTCGCGACCTTTACAGTGGACATGAGCTTACCAAGTTCTTCTCCTTATTACTGCTCGTAGGGAATTTGGGGCCTTTGGCAGCACCGATCGCAGGCAGTGGCGTTCTTTCATTTACGACATGGATTGGTGTGTTCATCTCACTCTCCGTTCTGGGAGTTTTCTTATGGGCAATGACCAAATGGCGTCTGAAAGAGACGAACCCGCCGGAACGACGTGTTGCTCCCAACTTCAAACTTCAGTTACGTAACTATGGACAGCTTCTACGTGACCGGAAGTTCGTAGGTTATATGCTGGCACAGGGAATTATGACGGCTGGGGTTTTTGCATATGTAGCAGGCACACCTTTTATCTATCAAAATATATATGGAGTCACGCCGACGGTTTTTGCTATATTATTTGCTTCCAACGGGATCAGCCTGATCATCGGCTCTCAACTTGTAGGCCGGTTGGCACAGCTAATCTCTGAGCAGACACTCCTATTATCGGGACTTTGGCTTGCGCTAGTGGCAAGTATTGCTGCCTTGATGGTTACTCTGGCTCATGGTCCTCTTTTTGCTCTGGTTATACCGCTGTTTTTCTTTGTATGCTCTATAGGTATTACGTCAACAGCAGCATTTCCACTTGCCATGGAGAGTCAAGCCAAAAGTGCCGGAAGTGCCGCAGCATTGCTTGGGGTTGTTCCCTTCTTGCTTGGCGCGTTGGTCGCTCCGTTGGTAGGGGTTGCCGGTGAAGACACGGCTGTTCCATTGGGCCTTACTTTGTTAGGGACGAGTATTGTTGCTATTATCACTTACTTCGTACTGGTTAGAAAGGTACCTGACCATACTCAAGAGGTTCAGTCCGATCTCAACATGTAGTGATACGAGTCCTAAAACATTGTACTTCGAAAAGTCGCTAATACCATTTAGCGGCTTTTTTTATATATAGGGACCAGAGCCCAGTTCTGATGCAGGAATAAGAACGTGTACGAATAGCTATACCTGAAAAAAACGTATTATACAAATAATTGTTTAATTGAAAATCACCTACAGCATAAAGTAGGTAATTATATTGTTCGTTGTTTTACTACAACACAATATGTAAAACCGCAGCCAAGCATTAAGCTCGACTGCGGGTAACAATCTAATAAGGCAGTTCAAGAACTGATCTGCAATAGTTCCCTCAGGAAATCAAAAAAACATATCTACACTAGAGAAACAGTAATTCAAGTTGATTTCGTACCTCTCAGAAAGATACCTACTAACCTTTGGCCCAGTGCAAGATTAGATTCATACTTTTGGGGGGTGTTCTCCCGATTCCCCATTAACATCAGGGTCGAAAAAGTCTCAGCTAAGAACATGGGATCGTCTTCGCGGAGAGTTTGCTGGTCCATGGCCAATTGGAAATGGGTCGCCAATACCTCATGAATGCGAGCCTCGGCTTCTCTGATTTCCTGAATTTGATTTTTCTCAAGAAAAGGTTCGGCTTCTCTAATCATGGTTTCAACCTCTGCATGCGGGTTCGCCAGTCTGGCCTCGGCCAACTGTATAAGTCCATCCTCCAGATGTTCAGCATGATCAAGAAATTCTGAAGTTACTCGGCGTACATTCTGGAACATGGTTATCATAGCTACCTTAAAAAGTTCAGGCTTGCTAGCAAAGTGATAGTATATGGTCGGCTTGGACACATTGCATCGTTTTCCAATTTGTTGGAGCGTGACAGTTTCGTAGCCGTATTCCATGAACAATTTGGAAGCCGTTAAAATGATCGTTTGCTGTACGGAAATTTGGGTATCCGCTTGCTTGGGTCTTCCGGGTAAACGTTTGGGTGATTTATCTGGCATTGCACACTCTCCTCCTTGAATATTTTATGACAAACCTCGTTCATAAGCAAAATCAACTTGTAATTATACTTACCGGTAAGTATAATTTATATGAAACTAAAACGAGTTATGAATAAAGGTGGAATGAAGTTGAAGACAGCGAAACGCAGTAACAAGTGGAAAAAGGTACTCATTTGGTCTTGTCTATCCGTAATTATAGTTGTGATTGGACTTTTCGTTTATCTCCAATCCGTCACGTATAGTCCGTCGGAAAGAGCCGAAGCTGCCCTTAATCCGGATGGTCAGGTTAGCATTAATAAGATTAAAAATGGCTATCGATTTGAACCGGAGGGTACAGAGATCGTGGAACCCAACATCATTTTTTATCCGGGAGGTTTAGTGGAACCAGCCAGTTATGCTCCGTTTGCCAGAAAATTAGCAGAAGAAGGACATAGAGTTTATATTGCCAATATGCCTTTAAATTTAGCCATGTTTGGGGAAAACAAGGCGGATTCTTTTATTGAGGAACATCCAGATGAAACCTTTGTAATTGGTGGTCACTCGCTGGGAGGCGTCTTTGCATCACGGTATGCTGCCGAGCACACAGACACGCTAGAAGGTGTCTTTTACTTAGCATCCTACGCCGACGAGGGAAGCCTGAAGGAGACGGACTTGTCCGCATTACAGATCACAGGTACAGATGATGGAGTGCTGAATTTCGAACGATGGGAAGAATCCAAAATAAATCTTCCGCAAAGCACGACATATGTAAGCATCAAAGGCGGTAATCATGGACAGTTTGGTTCGTATGGGGAACAAAAAGGAGATCATGCACCAGCAATCAGTGAGGAACAGCAATTGGAGGAAGTAGTAGCTGGACTCGAAGCATGGTTTAACCTGATAAATCGATAATATCTAGTTGTGAATCTTCGAATCCTTGATTGGAAACTATTTATAATTACCTTCGTATGTACTATGATACATAGAAGGAAAAATAAGGAATCACTTCAAGGAGGAAGTTGGTTGAAAAAGAGCACAAAATGGGTATTATGGATTTTGGGATTCACGCTGGCCGCAATTTTTATTAATTTTTTCATGAATTTATTCAGTTTCGCTTATGCCTTGATTACTGTACTTTTACTTGCCTTAATGGGATGGGGATTCGTAGTAAAGTTGAAGAATGATGTTCGTCAGTACGAAGATCATTATCGAAGAGAGTCGCATTCTGAGATAAACGATATTGAAAGGTACACAAGGTCGATCATATCACCATACCTCACAGAAAACAGCCGCCTTTTTCAAGGCGGCTTTTCTTGTTCAATTAAATAAAACTAAAAGTCTTTACCAGTGAGATTAAGTGATCCTGATCGGCCCACAAGATGAAATAGGAATACGTACTTCCTTGAATCACAACAGGAGTAGGGTATTTGACAATAAGTGCCGCCTGATTTCTCATTTCTATGGGTTGGTCTTCAGAAGGAAATATGAAACAGGCTTCCTGTGCTTGAACCAAAGCAGGGAAGATTCGAGGATTGGTACCATAGGGTTGCAGGACATGGAAGGCTTCCGCACTGCATACTGCGTGAAGTTCCTCTTCTGAAGATATGGCCGATATTTGAAAAAATCCGTCCGATCCTTCGAACCGTTCTTCGGTCACTTTGCGCCAGGTTTGCGGATAATAGAAGGATACCTTGTATATCTGGTTTTGGTATAATTTATAGGAATCATGTTCATGGAATTGTGGTGACCAGGCTATAGATGTAATCCATTTGGCTTCAATAATTTTGGTCGGATGATTAGGGTGATCTAAATCAATAACCCAAATTTCATCTGCTTGTTCTTGATTGCTGCATCCTGATAAGTATGCAAGTCGTTTCCCGTCCGGAGACCAACTGAGCGGGGTAGAGAAACAGGTGGAGACGGCCCATGTTTTTTGCTGTCCGCCAACTCGGCTGTCAGTCTGGATGAGTGAGACGTATTGATTATTCACAATATCTGTAGCACTGTATGCGACTGTCGTAGAGTCTGGAGACCATTCGGGAAAATAGTTCTTGGCATGAGGTCCACCTTGGAGTTGGTAGCTCACTCCTGTTGATAAATTCACGGTAGTGATTAAGGAAATGCTGGCCCCTGGGGATGTATATAGAGCAAACTCTCCATTAGGAGATATTCTGACATTGTGGAGAGGCCCCTCCGTATTATGAGTTAATTGCTGTTTGTTCATGCCATCCCGGTTGATCTTATATAATTGAGTGATGCCTGCTTCATCCGGTGCTGCATACAGGAAAGCTTCTCCAGAGGGAAACCATTGAACATCGGTGACTCCATATTGAACGATCGAGCCGCTGGTATGGGCGTAGATATTGTAGATTACAATTCGATCATTCTTTACATAAGTCAAGTAATGACTATCCGGTGACCAGCTCAGTAAAGTGTAAGGTTCGATTTGATCAATCTGTGCCCATGTTCTGCTGTTTAGATTCAATACGATCACAATATTATTCTTGCCGATAAAGGCGATATGCTGAAGATCTGGGGACCAATATGGAATTGAAAATTCTTCACCAAGATTCTGGGTTAACTTCATGGTCCGACCTGTTGAAACGTGATAAAGCCAAATATCGTACGAACCACCCCCAACATTAGAATTAAAAAGGATTGCTTCACGATCAGTTCGATTCATATGCCAATCCGTCCTTCCATTTCGAATTCCTACAATATATTCAAGAATGGAAAATGGGCGAATAGCTATCATCATACCTTGTGTTGAAAAGCTTGAGGACAAAAATACAGATATCAGGTACATAGGTTATCAATGGCTGTCTCCATCTTGGCTCCAAAAAATAAAGGCATCGTTCTGATAAGAACGTGCCTTTATTACTTCGTTACCTATTGACGGTTTACATGAACATATCCATAATCAGAACACCAGCAAGTCCCACAAGTGAGATTATTGTTACCATGACCGACCAGGTTTTTATCGTTTTACCGATACTAAGATTGAAGTACTCCTTGTAGATCCAGAATCCCGCATCATTGACATGAGAGAAGGTAACGCTACCGGCACCCGCTGCGAGAACCATCAATTCGGGACTTACGCCCGTTGCAGCAACCAGAGGTGCGGCTATACCAGCTGCTGTCATACCGGCTACGGTTGCAGAACCGACAGCAATTCTTAAGATTGCTGCGATCAGCCAGGTTAACAGGAGTGGAGAGAGGCTCGAGCCTGACATAAGATCAGAAATATATTGGTCAATATGACTGTCGATCAAAACTTGCTTAAACGCACCACCACCAGCGATGATTAAAAGGATCATTCCGATTCCGCTTACAGATTCGCTCAGTGAGGTCATAATCTCAGGCATTTTTTTGCCCAGATTTAACCCGAAAGTAAAGATAGCCACGATAACTGAAATTAGCAGAGCCACATTTGCATTACCGATAAAGTCCGTTACTGGCGAAATTGCTGAATCAGGAGCAAAAATCTCAACAACGGTTTGAAGCGCGATCAAAATGACCGGTAGAAGAGCTGTAAAAAGACTGATTCCGAATTTAGGAAGTTCTTCTTCTTTGAATTCCTTCGGATTAAATAGACCTTTAGGGATATCGATCTGCAGTGCTTCTTTTTTGAACAGCTTGGTGTAAACAGGACCCGCAAGAATAAAGGCAGGGATTGCAATAATTATACCCAGAATCATCGTTAATCCGATATTCGCTCCAAAAACGTTAGCAACCGCTGTCGGTCCAGGATGCGGAGGGACGAATCCGTGCATGGTGATCAGCGCTGCAATAACGGGCATTCCCAGATACAAAACTGGCACACGTGCAGCTCTCGCGATGGTAAATACCAGTGGAATTAATACCACTACACCTGTTTCAAAGAATAAAGCGATTCCAACAATAGCCGCTGTAATAACTGCTGCTAGCTGAGTCCGTTTTTGACCGAAGGCACCTATCATGGTTGTCGCAATACGCTGCGCACCACCGGAATCGGTCATTAGTTTACCCAGGATACCTCCGAAAATAATAATCATCGTTAAATGTCCTAACGTTCCGCCCAGACCCGATTCGATGGATTCGACAGCCTGAATCGGTGTCATTCCTTCCAGTACGCCAACGGCCAGGGATACAATAATGAGCGATATGAAAGCGTTTAACTTAAAAGCCATCATTAATATGAGCAGTAAAATGACCCCAATGGTAACAGAGATAATTGGCATGTATTTGTCCTCTTTTCTTTATTGGCTTGATTAAGAAGACCCTATTGTAAGGAGTGCACGATTGATTCTGGTATTACTTCGTTATCCGTGTTACTCCTTACAGTTCTGGTCATATTAAATTTAATAAGAATGATTACGAACTCAACATCTCAACGACTTCTCTCAAATCCGTTTTGGTACCGACGTTACCAGGGAAGATGACATAGGAAATCCCCGGGAATTTACTTTCACTTCCAGTTGTCCACACGGGGATACCTGGACGAATCTGTCCAGCAACGGTCGCTCGTTTTACTTCAAGGCCATTCGTTCCGATATCGCTCGAGGTAATCCCGCCTTTAGCAATGATATAGGATGGTCTTACTTTCAAACGTTTGACAATACTCGTGACAGCATCCGAAATCTTCACGGAAAGTTTTAATTCCTCTTCTTTTCGGTCTTCTCCAAGATCCAAGCGTTCTCTTCGGGTGTAGACAGCCACATTTCTACCTTGAAGAATGAATTGGTTGGTAGTCTCCACAACTCTATTAAGCTCGTTCTCGAATTGTTCGGGCTCCAGAACAAGGTGAACATTAAATTCAACAAATTCTACTGCACCGGACTTCTTCAGTTCTTCAAACTGTTCCGTTGTTTTCTTAACATGAGATCCGATGATGAGTAATCCGCCATGGTTTGTATGATCACTCATCATCTCTTCACGAGTGAGCAGACTTTTGTCACTAACGCCTCCCATAACCTTCGTAAGGGCAGCAGCACTTCTAAACATAAAGTGTTTACCTTGGTTGATGGCTCGAATTAAAGCAATAGTGAAGATCTGTACATCGGCATAGTCAACCGCATTCACAATAATTTTGTTAAAATCCTCAACGTTCAACAGCTGCTGCTCAATCAGATCCAAGTTCATGGCACGCAGACTTTCAAGCGAAATGTACGTCATATGTTCGGCTTTATACTGACCATTCGATTTTTCCTCAGCCCACTCACCTAAATGGGATTTGGTATAACCAAAGGTGCGGTCCTTGGCGAATTCGGTTTCTCCAGCAGGAACCAGTTCCATATCATATTGAACGTAGTGAACATTATCGATCGTGAAGCGTCCGCCTTCTTTGAAGAAAGGAAGGATGATCTCACCGTCAAATCGGATATCTGATTGTGCTTCCACGGTATCCTTCAGTACTTCCGTTTCCAGCGGGTAGTGACCTCTGAGTGTGGAATCTCCACGACTAATAATGGTGAACTCGCGGTTGTTTTTCTTGGCAGCTGCTACGATATTTGCAGCAATGTCCTGGTGTGCTTTTTTCGTTTCTGCAGCAGTAAATCCGCGTGAGTTGGTGAGAACAAAGAACATCGAATTCTCTTCCTTAAAACCTCTGTCGATGCTTTCCAACGACCAATCCGTATAGACCGATACACCATGTACTGTTTGAACACCAGTTGGATCATCATCCAACACGATAATTTTGTGATTAAAGCGTTGAAGCTCTTTAGCGATCATTTCATGAACAAGGCCGGTATCCACAGAAGGAATATTGCTGAATACTTCTTCAACAGACCGATTATTCGTTTTCATGGCCAAGACCCCTAACTTCGACATTTGCTAATTTTTCATAGTATTGTACGATCCCGCCGTGATCGTCCATTAATTTCCCGTCAACTTTTAGGGCATGGAATATCTCCAACAGGTGACTGGAAAGGGGAAGAGGTACTCCAATCTCGTGAGCTGTATCCATGACATTCGTAATATCTTTCATATTGATAGCAATCGTGCCTCCAGGGGCAAAGTTCCTGTCCAGAATGAGCGGTACTTTGGCATCCAGAACAGCACTGCCTGCTAATCCGCCTCGGATTGCCTGATACATTTTCTCAATATCGATGCCCGCTTTGGCAGCCAGGACAAGGGCTTCGGACATCGCAGCAATATTCAAGTTAACGATGATTTGATTCGCGAGCTTCGCTGTAACTCCGCATCCGCTATCTCCAACCAAGGTGACAGCCGTTCCCATGTCAAACAACACAGACTTGGCTTGTTCGAATACGCTTTCTTTACCGCCCACCATAATGGCTAACGTACCATCAATGGCTTTAGGTTCTCCGCCGCTAACGGGTGCATCCAAAAAGCCGACGCCTTTTTTCGCTGCTTCTTCAGCAAGAGCAATGGAAACAGCAGGAGTGATGGAACTCATATCAATAATAATCGAGCCTTCTTTGGCTCCGGATAAAATGCCCTGTTCACCCAAAACTACAGCTTGCACATGTTGGGATGCAGGGAGCATTGTGATGATGATTTCACAGTTTTCAGCGACTTCTCTAGGTGAGGAGGCTGCAGTTGCACCGGATTCTACCAATATTTGTACCGCATCCTGATTCAGATCATTAACGGTTAGTTCGTGTCCTTTTTTTCTGAGGTTTAGAGCCATCGGTTTCCCCATGATGCCGAGTCCAATAAAACCAACTTTTTTTGCCATGATGTTTTCCTCCTAATAACTTTTCTAAGAAAGGCTTATATGCCGAAGAATTGAGTTCTGTACACAGATTAGATTCAAACAACGTTGAAGTGAACTTGAGTTACTGAAAATAAAATGATTGATTCAGCAACCGCTTACATCGTTGTTTGCGTTTTCATTGTATACTAAAAATTTAAAATTGTATACAATAAAATATAAAATTGTATACAATTTATGAATTTGCGTATACTTTTATTACTTGGTATCGTTTATTGGAATGATTTTATGAACATAATTTGGTACTATATTTATGATGAGAAATGAAACTGAGGTGAAGTTAGTGCATGACAATAATAGCTCACGACCGGCGTATCATCAGTGTTACGAAATTCTCCGTGACAAGATCTTAAACGGTGAGCTTCCTAGCGGTACAAAGATCGTTGAAGAGAAACTAGCTGCAGAGCTTGGTGTTAGCAGAACGCCCATAAGGGATTCCATACGAAAACTGGAGAACGAAGGATTAATTGTTCAAAAGAAAGTGGTTAAGCCAACGGAAAAGGACTTACGAAATTTGTTCAATGTTCGGATATTGTTGGAAGGGTATTCAGCTAAATGCGCGGCGAATTTCCTAAAAGACAACGAGATTGAGGAACTGTACAAGTATGTGGAAATCGGGAGATCGGGGACCAAGGATGAGATTATGTCCGCGAATGAAAGCTTCCATAATGACATTGTAAAAGCGAGTAATAACCCACTCATGATCGATATTATAGACCGGATGCAGGCTATTATTTATCTGTTCAGGAAAACCGTTGTCATCTATAATCGTCCTCATCTGATTGATGAGCATGAAGAAATTTATAATGCAATCAAGTCCAGAGAAGGCGAGAAAGCTGAAGAGTTGATGAAAAAGCACCTCGAGAACGATCTGAACTTTTATCTCCATGTCATGAGTAATCAGTAAGAGACAAGAGGGTAAAAGTGAAGAGGTATAACAAAAACGCCAGTGACCTGAATAAGGCTACCGGCGTTTTTCAATTAGCGTTTCGGCATTTTGCTCTCATCCATATACAACAGGTTCCACCTATGACCGTCCAGGTCTGAAAATCCTGCGCCGTACATCCAGCCTTCATTTTCACTTGGTTTGCCAAAGATACTTCCTCCGGCAACTTCAACTTTCTGAATAAAAGCATCGATTTCTTCTCTGCTATCAGCACCAATTGAGAATATGACTTCTGCGCTATGGGAAGTATCTGTGATGGTTGAACCTGTAAATTTCTCAAACGCTGCATCCGGGAACAGCAGAATTGTGGTTTGGCCAATGGTAAGCTTGGCTCTTTCATTACCAACGCTAACCGCATGGAATCCAATCTCGTTGAAAAAGGAAGTAGATTTCTCAACGTCTTTGACCGGCAGGTTAATCCAGATATCCTGTGACATGGCTGTAGCCTCCTGGAATATTTTTTTAACTATTTCCACTATACTCTACTGCTGCTGCCCAAACCAGCATGAATTGGAAGGGTGTGGTAAAGTATAGGGAGATCAACTAAATGGAGGAGGTTAGTAATCGTTTATGATAAAAGACTTACACCGAAAACTGGGTCTTATCACTCATAATAAAGGTCTAGTTCAGGTAGCCTTTTCGTTTCTTATTTCTGCGATCATCGGAGTTATATATAGTTTTATGATCATTGACGAGACTATAGGTGGTTATATACATAAAATATTGCCGAGTAGGGAAGGACCGGACCTTCATCAATATTTGCCTGTTGTGATTACTGTGTTAATTTACTCGTATTTTAATCAAAAAAAGAAGAGAAGAAATGTTCTGGAAAAAATCTCATTCACTTGTTTTCAGATCATCATTGCAATAACAAGCTGTATTTTTTCACTTATCCTATTATTAGTGACTCAGCAACATTTCATGTGAGCAGCGGGCTAACATGAAATGTTGCTTTTTGATATCTTCTTTGCAAAATACCAGGAGGGATGGTCATGAGCGTGGCTTGCTGCATGTCAGATTATTTCCTTTACTTAGGTTAGGATCAAGGCGTATAATCCGTTCAGACATCAGAGAGAGAAGAGGAGAATTGGATTCATGAACAACGGGTTAGTCAACGCTATAATTGCTTATATCATGTGGGGGGTTCTCCCACTCTATTGGAAATTGTTCAACGATGTGCCAGCAGGCGAAATTCTGTCCCACCGTGTCGTCTGGTCGTTTGTCTTCATGGGTATTCTCGTGGCTGTCCAGCGCCGCTGGGGTGATATGAAGCGGATTGCTGCTAATCGTTCACAGCTGTTATCGCTCGCTACAAGTGGACTGTTGATTGCAGTGAATTGGCTTATTTTCATCTGGGCGGTCAACAATGGGCACGTTGTTGAGACAAGTCTTGGTTACTATCTGAACCCACTGCTAAACGTACTGCTAGCCGTTGTTTTCCTTCATGAGAAGCCAAACCGCGGGCAGTGGCTCGCCATTGCTATCGCTGGTGCCGCAGTACTTATTATCGCCATCGACTATGGTCGTTTTCCGTGGGTCGCGATCTCGCTGGCTGCATCGTTTGGCTTGTATGGACTTGCGAAGAAAAAGACGGTGCAAGACGCTTCTGTAGGCTTACTGTCGGAGACGGCTGTAGTCCTTCCCATCGCGCTAGGCTACTGGATCTATTTGGCGGTCGTAGGAGAATCGACTGCATGGACGCTGTCTTCGTCTATGTTCATCGGACTGCTTCTTTCTGGCGTGGTAACGGCGCTGCCGTTGTTATTTTTTGCGCGTGCTGCTGCACGGATGTCGCTGTCCACACTCGGATTCGTGCAATACATCGGGCCAACCATCATGCTGTTCCTAAGCATATTTGTATTTAAGGAATCCGTATCGCCGGTTCTCCTTGTTGGGTTCGCGTTGATCTGGATTTCACTGATCGTATATGCGATATCATCAGTACGTGGCACGAAACTCGCGAAAGCGAGCTGAAGGCAGAGGAACTCTGGTTGCGTCATAATGGTCGTTTCTGTCTAATCGACGGAAATGACCATTTTTCTATTTGCTGCCTGTATGCTGATAGACAGGGCCTTCAGCATTCTTTTTAATTATTAGAACTACAAGTTTGGGGATAGAAATGGAGGGGAAGATCTAAAAAGGCTGGCTCTGTAAGCTAGTCTTTTTGGGTTGAAATTAGATAACAATTTGATTGCATTTACTGATTGATTCATTCTTTGAATGAAAAACCCATAAGAAAAACATCACCGATAAGAAACCCTAGATATACCACATTCTATAAAGTTAATTCATACTATTTTGGTGCGAATGATTGATATTATGTTCGATAGAAGTTATACTTCTGTTTATTACGTTAATCATCAGTGAGTAACAAGGAAGTGAAACTTACATATATAGGAGGGGAACATGTGGCTCCAGAGTTATATGAATTGGAATTGGAGTACGACCTGCTCAAGCAGCTTCAGGATGCAACTGCTCCTATCGGTGCAAGTACGCTCGTTCATACCTTAGGCAAAAAATACGGATTAAGCCAGGCAACTATAGGCAGACGGCTAATGGAGATGGACGTTGAAGGATATACGGCACTGGAAGGCAGGAAAGGCCGTATTTTGACAGAAGCGGGTTCAGAACGGCTGAAGTTAATTGAACGGGAGCTGCAGCAGAAAAATGCTAACTCACGCCTGATGCAGACGCTGAATCATTCAGGGGAAAAGGCACTTCTTGACATTCTCGTTGCACGCAAAGCGCTTGAACGGGAGATTGCTTCGTTGGCAGCGGAGCATGCCACAAAAGAATATATCCATCTGCTCGAACAATCCATTCAGGAGCAGCAGCGGAAATTGGAGCAAAATATCATACCTTATGAGGAAGATCGGGAATTCCACCGGTTGCTCGCCTTTGCAGCCCAGAACCAGTTTTTGCGCCATGCCGTGGAATTGGTATGGGACACCAGCAGAGACTTTCTGGAGACTGCGTATATTCGGCGCACTGTAGGGAGTGAATTGGTGGTGGATCATCGCCAGATCCTGGATGCCATTATATCACGTTCCCCGGAAGAAGCCGAAGCCGCGATGGTCAATCACATCAATCAGATGATCGAAGACGTCAAACGTTATTTTGCTATAAAAAACCAGATATTAAACATCGAGGAAGCGCGTTAAAAAGGGAGATGAACTTGTGGACAAAAACTATCGCCTAGGTATCGACATCGGAGGCACGTTCACGGACGCACTGGTGACGGATCGGCAAGGCAGGATGGTGGCTGCACTGAAAACGCCATCTATCGCAGAAGCACCAGAACGGGCTATTTTTAATGCATTGGATCAGCTTCAGGAACAAGGTGTGGACATTGGCGATATCGATATGTTCGTGCATGGCACGACGCTTGGTGTGAACACGTTGATCGAACGCAATGGAGCTGTAACCGGGCTGATCGTAACCCAGGGCTTTCGGGACATTCTCGAAATTCGAAGACTTCGCCTGGAGGATACGACGAACCTGTACGGTGATAAAACGGAGGCGCTCGTACCGAGATATCTCGTCAAAGAAATTGAAGAACGAGCGCTAGCTAGTGGAGACATACTGCAACCACTCAACAAAGATCAGCTGGTGCAGGCGGTTGACGAATTGGTGGACGAAGGCATTACCGCACTGGCGATCAGCTTTATGCACTCTTACGCTAACCCTGCTCATGAGAAGGAAGCCGAAGAGATCATCAGGGAACGGCATCCGCAGTTGTTCATTTGCCGCAGTAGTGCCATCTGGCCGCAGCAGCGTGAATTCGAACGGACACTCGCAACGGCCATGAATGCATATGTGGGTGAACGCATGGGTTCGTACTTTGTCAGGCTGCAGGAAGGTATTCACCAGTACGGTTTAAAAGCAAATCTGCTCTCCACGATGTCCAACGGTGGCATCATGACAGCGGCAAGTGCTGCGAGTGAACCTGTTCGCACCCTGCTCTCGGGTCCGGCTTCAGGTGTCATTGCAGCGACGCATATTGCCAGGAAGGCCGGCATTGATCAAGTCATCACGTTCGACATGGGCGGCACAAGTGTGGATGTGGCTTTAATTGACAAGGAGCCAGCGTATTCAACCGAAAACAAAGTCGGTGATTTTCCTGTCATTTTGCCGGCAGTTGACGTTACGGCGATTGGCGCAGGAGGTGGATCGGTTGCATGGCTCGACAGCGTCGGTGTACTCAAGGTTGGTCCACGCAGCGCCGGAGCCTATCCCGGACCTGCATGTTACGGCCGAGGTGGCGAGGAACCGACAACGACGGATGCTTACCTGCAGCTTGGTATTTTACAGGCAGATCGTTTCCTTGGTGGTCAGATGAGACTCCATCCAGAGCTCGCAGAACGTGCACTGAATACGGTCGGCACGAAGCTGGGACTTGACGCATCACAGACCGCACAGGCGGTTCTGGATGTGGCCACAGCGAATATGTACGCCCAATTTTCGCCTCTAATGGCTCGTAAGGGTGTTGATCCGCGTGATTTCACACTGCTGGCTTACGGAGGAGCGGGACCAATGCATGCGTTTCTAATGGCCCGGGAAGTCGGGATCCGGCGTGTACTTGTGCCACCTGCTCCTGGAACACTTTGTGCCATGGGCTGCACGGTGGCAAATCTCCGAAATGACTTTGTCCTATCGCTGCACAAGAGCAGCCATGCATTAGTAAGTGGAGAATTGGCCTCCTTTTATGCAGATCTGGAGCAGCAGGGGCGAAGCTGGGTAGAGGTAGAGGCACGTGGCGGTGTTGAACTCGAGAGCGTCTACTGTCTCTATAGTGCCGATATGCGATACGAAGGACAGGCCTTTGATCTGGAGATTGCACTAACGCAGGAGGAAATAGCCGATCCTGAACAGGCCAAGGAGAAGTTCCATGCGTTCTACCATAATGTGTTCGGAATCAGCCAGCCAGAATCCGAAGTGATGTTCATCAGCCTGAGGGCGACAATTGTCGGCATCGTACCAAGCCATGGAAGCGTGGATTCGTATGCCCAAGTCAGTCATGGCGGAGGAGCAGAGGAACGAACGATAACGTTCGATCATGCGCGTAGAACGGCGAAAGTGCTGACTAGGGAACAGATCCCGCTGGAAGCAAGTATTCCGGGTCCAGTCATTGTGGAGGAATACGATACGACCATTTTTGTTCCTCCAGGTTATAACGTAAGAAGGGATGCGCATGGCAATCTGATCGGGGAGGCGGCGGAATGATCGCAGACAAGGTATTTCTGGAAATTTTCAACAATCGAATCCAAGCGGCGGTCGAAGAGATGGCAAACGTCGTTCTGCGAACGGGATTTACCGCTTTTGTAAAAGAGACCGGTGATTTTGGTACTTATCTGTTGTCTCCTTCCGGAGAGACGTTTGGTTCACCGCTGGAAACAGGGTATAACCTTTCGCTCGGTATTCCAGCAGAAGCAACGATACGCAGCATTGAGGATTGGCAGGAAGGAGACTTGGTCATCTGCAATGATCCTTATGCGACCCAAGGCATGGTAACCCATCTTCCCGACATTCATCTCATCAAACCTTACTTCCACGAGGGGCGCATCATTGCCTACGGGATGTGTTTCGTTCACTCATCCGATGTTGGCGGTAAGGTACCTGGAAGTGTCTCTCCAAGTGCATACGATATTCATATGGAAGGCATACGAATCGCCCCTGTCAAGTTATATGAAGCAGGCGTGTTAAACGAGCAGGTTATGCGAATGTTTCTGGATAACAGCCGGATTCCAGAGCAAAACCTTGGGGACCTCAAGGCACTGATGGCTGCTTTAAATCGGGGTGAACAGCGGCTTGCCGAACTGATCGCGCGTTATGGCGCGGAACGGATTGAGCAGGGCATCGAGCAATTGCTTGAATATGCCGAAATGAAGGCTCGTGCCATCGTTCGTGAAATTCCGGATGGAGCTTACGATTTCTGGGATTATCTCGAAAAGGGACCCGGAGGATATCCAATCCGTTTACGCTGCAAAATGACAATCGAAGATAGCAACATTCATCTCGATTTCAGCGGCACCGACCCTCAGGTCCGGGCTTCGTTTAATATTCCGACGCATAATCAGCAAGGCCACTATATGCTAGTACCTGCGTTGATTCGCTATTTCCGCACCCTGGACCCGACAATTCCATGGAACTCCGGCATGATCCGTATGGTGAGCAATTATGCGCCACCAGCCTCGGTGTTGAATCCGGAACCGATGGCCGCTGTCGGCGCACGAGCAGCTACGTTTATCCGTCTGATGGACGTGATTACGGGTGCTCTTAGCAAAGCCGAGGCCAGTAAAGTGCCTGCGGCCGGAGCAGGCCAAGCCTGTATCGTCATGATGGCGATGACGGATGCAAATGACGGAAAGAAAAAGGTTGGGGTCATCCAGCCAATCTGCGGTGGTTCCGGAGCAAGACCAATGAAAGACGGCATTGACGGCATGGATTTCGCCGTTGGTCATCTGCGCAACATTCCGGCAGAAACGGTGGAGGCCGAGATGCCAGTTCTCATTGAACATTACGGGCTTCGCGAAGACTCCGCTGGCGCCGGGGAATATCGCGGCGGAAGCGGGATCGCCTTGCGGGTTAGAATCGTCACACCAGACACGGTCATGACGGCACGCAACATGGAGCGCATGGAATTTCAGCCTTGGGGCAGAATGGGCGGCGATGTTGGAACGCATGGAGAGGCTATTCTGAATGAGGGGCTTCCCGAAGAGAGAGACCTTGGCCGAATCGACGAACTGCTGCTGCAGCCTGGGGATACGGTGACCTTCCTGTCCCAAGGAGGAGGAGGATATGGAGATCCTTTAAATCGAAATGTCCAGTCCGTGCTCGCAGACGTTAGAAGTGGTTTGCTTTCCATCGCAAAAGCACGGGAACTTTATGGCGTCGTCGTGAAGGGCACGAATGTTAACGAGTCCGAAACGCAATCACTGCGGGCGACTATGCAGATCAATGTGGAAGATTTCAGTTATGGTCCAACCAGAGACCAATTCGAAGCCATCTGGAGCGATGAGATGCAGCTGACGTTGGGACAAGCGTTAAAGGAATATCCGCTTGCTCTTCGGGATTACCTGAAGCGCCGTACGATGGATATATTGGAACAAAGGCATGTGGATGGACTGTCCGTGACAACAGAGGAAATTGCCTCCACCGTGAGCGGATTAAGGAACAGCATCGGACTGCAGGGAACAGGTCGTATGTAAGCCTACAAAATGTGAAGGTGTATGGGTATTAAACCAACTAATCTTATGGGGGAATTCGTATGTTTAAATCAAAACGCAAACGTTTTTTAAGCTTGGCCTCATTAACGCTGACTGCTTCACTTATTCTTTCAGCCTGCGGCGGAGCGAGCAGCTCGGGAACCGCTTCAGAGAATGGGGGCACTTCGGATAGCAGCGGTGACAAAATCAAGCTGACCATGTTTATCTGGGCAGGCTCCAATCAGGACGTCGTACCTAAAGAAGTGGTTGCGGAGTATGTCAAGGAACATCCTAACGTTGAAGTTACTTTCGAGGAATCCTCCAATGCGATCATGTATCCCAAAATGGTAGCAGGCAAACAAGCCGATCCGAACAATCCAGTCGTCAACTTCGGTTACTTTAATGCAGATGCTACAGCCAAAGGCGTAAACGATGACATGTGGGAGCCGCTGGATACCAGCATTGTAACAAACATCAAGGACATTCCTGAACAATTTCACCAGCCTGACAACAAGGGCATCGTATGGGGCGTATCCAGCTTCGGCCTGGTTTACAACAAAGATCTGGTAACTACGCCGCCAACCAGTTGGAATGATCTGTGGGATAACGAGCAATTCAAAGGCAAAACGGCATTATGGGATTACATGTTCTATTCCTATATTTCACCTCTGATTGCAACCAAAGGTGAGGAGATCGGCGCATCCTACGACAATCCTGAACCTGCATTTCAATATTGGGCTGACCACAGTGATCAAGTCGGCACGCTCGTTACATCCAACGACCAGTTAAAAGCATTGCTCGAATCCGGTGATGCCCTCATTGCACCATTCAGTGCGCAAGTCGCTCAAACCTGGATTGATGGCGGTTCACCGCTGGCGGTAGCCTATCCGAAAGAAGGGGCCATCTCGTTTCCGTACTCGCTCCAGGTCGTTAAAGGTTCAACGCCGGAACAAACACGTGTGGCCAACGAAATTATCAATGAGCTGCTAAGTGCAGACGCGCTGACACGTTACGCCGAAGCAACCGGCACACCCGTGACCAGCACAGCCGCTGCTGTACCGGATAAATACAAGGGTGATCCATCGTTCTCTGTTGAGACCCAGAGCAATGGCATCAATCCGGATTGGGACGTACTCGCTCAGAACAGCTCCGCATGGAAGGACCTGTGGGATCGTCTTGTGAAAACCAATCTTCAATAACATGGTCGCCTGGAACATAGACGAGATGATTACCAGGCAGGAATAGGAGGATCCGAGATGAGCAATGAGCACCAATCCGTCTCGATTGAGGCAAAGCATGTTACAAAAATCTATGACGGACGGGCTGCCGTCGATCAAGTCACGCTTCAGGTCAACAAGGGAGAGTTCGTCTCCCTTCTCGGTCCGAGCGGTTGCGGCAAAACAACGCTGCTTCGAATGCTGGGTGGGCTCGAACAACCCGACGACGGAATCATTCTGCTCGGTGGGCAAGATGTCACGGGTGTTCCGGCATACGGCCGGAACAGCAATATGATTTTCCAGCAGTTGGCACTGTTTCCGCATATGGATGTATTCAATAACATCGCTTATGGACTCAAGGTGAAAAAGACCCCAAAAGCAGAGATCAAACGCCAGGTCCATGAGATGCTGGAACTCGTACAACTTGGAGACTACAGCAGAAGGGCCGTGTCTCAGCTATCTGGCGGGCAGGCACAGCGTGTAGCGATTGCGAGAGCGTTAATCAACAAACCGGAAGTGCTGCTGCTGGATGAACCGCTCTCCGCGCTGGATATGCAGCTGCGTCTTGATATGCAGCGGGAGTTGAAACGCATCCAGCGGGAATTCGGCGGTACCTTCATCTTCGTCACACACGATCAGAGTGAAGCGATGAACATGTCTGACCGCATCGGCGTTATGCGTGCAGGTCGGCTGCTTCAATACGCAACGCCGGATGAAATTTATGAAAGACCTGCCGACAGCTTTGTAGCCAAGTTCATCGGGGATACCAACCTTTTGGAGGTTTCGGTTGTCGAGCCGGATTCAAATGGAATACGTGTAAGCATTCTGGGACATTCGCTGCTCGCCGGAAGCAATGAAGAACCTGCTTCATTCCGGCCAGGGGCGAAACATTCCTTATCCATCCGTTACGAGTATATTCGTCTAGGGGAAGAGGCGGCCCATTGTGCAAACCAATTGCAAGGTCGCGTTATTGAGAGTGTATATGGCGGGGCAAGTATCCGATATGTCATCGAAACGCTGGATCATCTTCGCATTCAGGCGAGTGTACCGCATCAACGCGGAGGAACGCGATATTCCCCGGGCGAATCTGTCCAGCTGGGTTTTGATCCAGACGATGCTCTCCTGCTCGCAGATTCAGGCACGGGTGCGGCATCATGAGCCGGATTACCGACAAGGTCGTCAATATATACTCGTCCGGCAATCGCAAATGGACGACCCAATTGCTTCTGCTTTTGCCTGCGCTGCTGTTGATGGGCATCGTGTATCTCGGCGGGTTGCTGATATTCGGAAGATACAGTTTCGACATATACGACAATGGCAAACTGGTTCGCGGCTGGGACTGGGGCACATACCGGGCTTTTCTGACGGACCCATATTATTGGAAACTGATTGGAAATACGTTCCGCATTGCGTTCAAGGTAACCGCGTGGAGTTTGCTGCTCGCTTATCCGCTCGCATATTGCATCGCGGGCTTGAAGAAGCCGGGATGGAAGCAGTTTTTGCTGCTGCTTACGTTTCTGCCTCTGCTCGTGAGCGCGGTCGTGCGTTCCTATGGCTGGCAGCTGCTTCTGTCCAAGCAGGGTTTCATGAATTGGCTGTTCATTCATCTGGGCATGACCGAGGAAGGCTTCAATATGATGAACAACGAGACTGGCGTAGTCATTGCGCTTGTACACATCTTCCTGCCCTTTATGGTCTTTCCGATTCTGAATGTGCTCTCCCAGAGTGATGCTTCACTCAAAGCAGCTGCACATGATCTCGGAGCCGGAAGCTGGCGGACCTTTTTTACCATAACATTGCCGTTGTCGGCCAGAGGTATTGCAAGCGGAATCCAAATCGTATTTACCTTGTGCCTGACGGCATTCACGACCCCTCAGCTAATCGGCGGGGGAAGGGTAATGACGCTGCCGGTCTTCATCTACCAGCGAACACTGGACACCAACTGGCCGATGGCGGCAGTGGCTAGCTTATTCCTGCTGGTGTCGTCCGTCGTGGTATCGTTGCTGGTCAACAAAGGAGCGGAGTGGCTTATGTTCCGCCGTTCCCGGGAAGGAGGACGTGCACGTGGTTAAATCGGGACGTGTGACAAAATGGCTTCTCACGGTGTTCGTTGGAGCGGTCGCCATATACTTGCTGCTTCCACTATTAATGATTGCATTCACTTCCATAGGCTCGGGTTCAGCAAGCAAATTTCCGCCTCAAGGGTTCACCTTGGAATGGTACGCCAACCTGAAGGAACAAACCCAGTTTCTTGATGCTTTCAAAAACAGCTTGATTGCTTCAGCAGGAGCTGTCATTTTGGCATTGGTGACGGGCACGCTCGCTGCGGTAGCCATCGTGCAGTATCCTTTTCCGGGTGCGGGGTTGCTGCGAGCTTTCTTTGTATCGCCCATGGTTATGCCCAAAATCACATTGGGTATCGCATATCTGATTCTGTTCTCCAAAATGCACATCGCAGGTGGATTATTTGGGCTTGTATTAGGCGAAGCCGTCATTGTACTCCCGTTTGTACTCACCATCGTGGGCAGTGCACTGGCCAACCTGAAGTCCGTCCATCGTGAAGCTGCGGCGGATCTGGGGGCAAGCCCTTGGCGGATCTTTTTTACCATTACGCTGCCTCAGCTCAAATTCGCCATGTTGTTGTCTGGATCGATCGCCTTTGTATTTACGTTTGATCAAGTCGAAGCTGCATTGCTGCTTCTTCGTCAGGACAGCTATACACTGCCAATCCAGCTATTCCTCTATATGGAGAAGTGGCAGGATCCAACGATCGCAGCCGTATCGGTCGTATTGATTGTTGGCGCCTTGGCACTATTCTTGGCCATCAAGCTGGTGCTTCGCTCCATTCCGGGGCTCGAAGGATGGTTTGGTAGCAGAAAAAAATAAATGGAAGGAATTGAGAACATGGAACTACAGCAACCATCCGAAGCTTCAGGCTTAAACAGGGACCGTGCAGAAGAAGTAATGAAAGCGAAGGAACTACAAGCCCTTATCGCAACGACGCCGGAAAACATCCATTATGTCATCGGATCGCAATTGCGTGCCAGCAATTGGACGATGCAGATCTATGCCATACTACCCGCTGACCGTTCTGCAAGGCCGTGCATCGTCATTCCGACGAATCGTCTGGGCGTCGTTGCTCAGTTTGGTATCACCAACGTTGACATTTTTGCTTATAGCGATTTCTTCGTTGAGGGAACGATTGAAGGCAAACCATCCACCGCAGACATCGATCTGTTCTATTCTTTGCTGGAAACGACCGTGATTCACCAAGGGGCAGCAGATGCCCTGTTTGCTGCGTTGAAACACCTCGGCATCGAGAACCAGCCTATTGGTATCGACGAAATGCGGATTGCGCCAGATATTATGGCACAGGTACAGGACGCACTGCCAGATGGTGCTGTTGTACCTGCTTATAAATTGTTCAGGCATATTCGACTAGTCAAAACACCATTCGAAATCGAACGGCTGCGCCGCGCGGCAGAGGTCAATGAACGAATCGAGCAGGAGTTGATTCATCTGATCGCCGCAGGCGTGCACGAGAAGGAACTCGCCGATCATTACCGGATCGCCGTGATGCGTGCGGGCGGTACACCAGCGATGACTGCCGTGGGAGCAGGACCGCGCAGTGCTCTGCCGCTGATCGAAAATTATTTCCACACGATCGAGCAGGGAGACCAGATCCGCTT
Source organism: Paenibacillus sp. FSL K6-2862 (assembly GCF_038005125.1). NCBI lineage: Bacteria > Bacillati > Bacillota > Bacilli > Caryophanales > Paenibacillaceae > Paenibacillus > Paenibacillus sp. FSL K6-2862. Next base: position 3,843,097 of record NZ_JBBOSN010000001.1, on the reverse strand, counting down.
CGATCTATGCATGCAGTTGGACGGGTACTGGGGGGATACGGGCCGTACCGTCGTCGCGGGTGAACCAACGGCCTGGATGAAAAAACATTTTCATGCGGTGAAGAGCGGTTGGGAAACTGCCTTAGAAACCGTACGACCTGGTGTCAGAGCATCGGATGTATTTCATGCGGCGGTATCCCGCGTACAGCAGGAAGGCATCCCTCATTACCGGAGACAGCATGTGGGCCATGCGATCGGCCTCGAGCTGTATGACGACTTGACCATTTCCCCGGGTGACCAGCACATACTGGAGCCTGGTATGGTTCTTTGCGTGGAAGTCCCTTATTACGAGCTTGGCGCAGGTGGCTTTCAAATCGAAGATACGGTTGTCGTAACGCCAGACGGATATGAGTTTCTGACGCATATGGAGCGCAAATTATTCATTAAATAACGAATCCCGGAAGGCTTCGAGCAAGCGATCAGGCAGCTGCCGATCAGGAGCTTTCCTGCCGAGAAAGTTGGAATTTCAATGATTCAGCAGGGAACCAAGACGTTTCGAAACATTAGCCTTGCGTTGTTTGCCGCAGGATTCGTTACGTTTGCGTTGTTATACAGTCTCCAACCTCTTATGCCGGAGATTAGTGAGGCATTTGACATTACTCCGGCACAATCGAGCCTGACGCTTTCCGTTTCAACGGTGGCCATGGCTATCACCATGTTGTTTATCGGTACGTTGTCTGATGCCCTTGGGCGGCGATTTATCATGACGGCATCCTTGGTGCTATCTTCGATCATCGCTATTCTGAGCGCATTCAGCCAGGGATATACAGATTTGTTGCTGCTCCGCGTCCTGCAAGGCGTGGCACTTGCGGGTCTGCCTGCCACGGCGATGACGTATTTGTCGGAAGAAATTGAACCTGTTAGTTTGGGGTACGCCATGGGGCTGTACATCAGTGGCAACTCCATCGGGGGTCTGGCTGGGCGGTTTATAAGTGGAGTTATCACGGACTGGTTCAGTTGGCGAGCAGCCATTGGATTTATCGGTGTGCTTGGCCTGTGTGCAGCTGTTGTTTTCTGGTTGGTCATTCCGCCCTCACGGAATTTTATCAAGACTTCTCCGGGATTAACCAAGGCGCTGCCTCTTCTATGGTCACAATGCCGAAATCCGCGGCTCCTCAGTTTGTATGGGCTAGGCTTTTTGCTAATGGGGGGCTTTGTTACGCTGTTTAATTACATCGGTTTTGAACTGACCGGTGCTCCGTATCATCTCAGCCAATCCTTGGTAGGAAGTCTTTTCGTTGTGTATCTTATGGGCACAGTCAGCAGTACCTGGATGGGCAGGCTTGCCGACCGTTATGGACGGTCCCATGTACTTAGCATTACCATTGCGATCATTCTGGCGGGTGCTATCTGCACCATGCATCCGGCATTGTGGATCAAAATTGTGGGTCTCGGTTTGTTCGCCTTCGGCTTCTTTGGTGGACATTCCATCGCCAGCAGCTGGGTCGGTCTTGTTGCGGCCCATCATAAGTCGCAGGCAAATGCCCTGTATTTATTCTTTTATTATGTTGGTTCCAGTGTTAGTGGAACTGGTGGGGGATACCTGTACAGCCATTTTGGATGGATCGGCATTGTAGGTATGATCGGCGCGTACGCTGTGGCAGGCTATGCACTATGCCGTTTTCTCCTGATTGGGCAAAAACAACAGACGACCGGTACTCCGATATACTGAGACAACTTGAGATGTCAAAGATCAGAACGCCATTCACAAATGAAATCCATAGTGATTCGGTTATGAAGGGTGTTTAATAGATTCTCAAAGAACATAACAGTTATGCGAAACAAATTATTATTTTTTGACCCGTTGATCTAAAGATCAACGGTTTTTTGATGTGTACCTTTGATCTGTAAACAAGTGGATTCAGTCCCCAGATCTCCTGGTTTGTTTTCTGGAACGTATCATTCGAGAAAGGCGTGATCTGCTAGTTTGTTGTCGCTCTCTGCTAGTTACACATCGAATTGTGGAGCGTATCATTAGATCCGTGCAGTAGATATGCCTTCAGAAAGAATGAATATTCATTAATCAACCAGAACAGAGGAGAAATGCATCATGGATATGGGTTTAAATAACAAAACAGCGTTGATAACAGGTTCCACGAAAGGAATAGGCAAAGCAATTGCCATCGAGTTGGCCAAAGAAGGGGTCAACGTACTGATTAATGGACGGAAACATGAAGATGTTGAACGTGTTGTCGGAGAAATCAAGTTGGCGTATCCGAATACTTCGCCTCAAAATGCGGCAGCTGATATCGTTATTGTTGCTGAGCGCGAAGCATTGTTTGCAAAATTCCCGCAGGTTGATATCTTGGTAAATAACACCGGGATTTATGAGATCATGTCTTATTACGATGTAGATGACGCCGTGTGGGAAAAATACATTCAGACCAATGTGCTTTCCGCAAATGCTCTGACCAAATTTTATATGCCCGCTATGCTGAACAGCGGATTTGGCCGAATCGTCTTCATAGCGAGTGAAGAAGCCGTGATGCCAGGTCATATGCCGCAATATGCCGTTACCAAATCCATGCTGCTCTCGTTATCGAAGAGTCTGTCCAAACTGACAGCGGGAACGGAAGTAACGGTCAATACAATCATGCCTGGACCAACACTTTCGGAGAATGTACAACAGATTATCGAGAGCGTTTATCAGGATGAGAACATGACTTTTGAGGAAAAAGAAAAAACATTCATGGCTGCGAATCTTCCGCAATCCGAGCTGCAGCGTTTCATCAGACCGAGCGAGATCGGTAGACTTACTACATTCGTATGCAGCCCTTATGCAGCACCGTTTAAAGGTTCACCGATTCGTATGGATGGAGGAATGGTTCCAACGATTTACTAAACATATCAGCTTGGAAATGAATTAATAACTGTTACACTGGTTGCGTATATGTTCATTTTTAATGATCGGATGTAGGTACAATAGTAGTTATTTCAATCATTTAGTGCTTGAAAGTCACATGTTGGCGAGCTTATGGGCTCGCCTTTTTTCGTTAGCTCCACATTGTTCTGGAATGCAATTAACTTGTCTCACTGTACCGTTATCGTTGTATACACAGTTTTTAAGAGTATCCTATGGATATCCAGAAGATATCCATGTCGTCTTTAATTAACGGTCCTTTTCTGATCGCATCTTAGCAATGTGTTGGAAGTCGCTATTTTGCGGCTTTTTTTGTTTTGACAGGACTAGTTAGATAGGAGGGTGACCTCTATATATTGGTATAAGGTGTACCACTTATACGGTGATTTGCTGCTACTATCTATATTTTTTGTATTGATTTTTGTTGTAAAACGGTTTTAAGTGCCGTAATCTTATTTTGATTGTAATATCGATTATATTGTTTTATGAAGTAACTTATGGAGAAATGGAGAATAAGCTTCGATGAAGTCATCTGATTTAACCCGTCCATTTTATTTTCTTTGGACGACCCAAACTGCTGCGAATGCAGCAGACGTGCTTTATATCATGGCACTTACCGTGCTGGTCCTTGATCGAACTGACTCTCTTGTGTCGGCAGCACTGATGCCGCTAATGCGCAGCGGAGCCCAAATGTTGAGCAGCTTGATTGCGCCATTACTGATTAATCGTTTCAAGTTGTCCAACCTTCTACTAATGTCGCAAGTGGGACAATTTTTGTTATTCATTGGCCTGGCGGTTTATTTGCAGTTTAACGGAGAGGCTTCATCACTTGTTTTAGTATTTTTGCTAGTATTCGTGATGTCTTTTCTCGATGGATGGACAACTCCGGCTCGTAATGCACTTGTTCCACGTTTGGTATTGCGTGAGCAAGGTCTGCTTAAAGCCAACGGACTGCTTAGCGTCAGCGACCAGATCGTGCAATTTGCAGGCTGGGGACTAAGCGGTATCATCGTTGCATTTATGGGAGCTAGCCCCACTTTATTGCTCACCGCTGTTATTTACGGTCTGGCCGCGGTATTTACGCTGGGTGTCAAAGAACCCGTGAGATCGGAAGTAGTAGAAAAGGAATTAGATGCACTTTCTTCTAATGCCATACCGGAAATTGGCACATCCAAATGGCATACGTTAACTGAAGGCTGGAAAATGATATGGGAAACGCCACGTCTGAGGGTGCTAACCTTTATGGACATTATCGACATGCTCGGGGCATCCATTTGGGTAGGCGCATTTACCCTTGCTTTTGTACAAGTTGCACTTGGTCAAGGCGAAGAATGGTGGGGATTTATTAATGCCGCTTATTTCGCAGGGACCATAGGTGGTGGTTTGCTGGTACTGGCACTGGCACGGACCATCGGTAACCGTTATGTAATGGTGATGATGATTGGAATGGCTGGATATGGCGTGCTGACCGCGCTTTATGCACTTAACACGCTGCCTTTTGTCGCTCTTATTTTAGTCATGTTAATGGGGCCCTTCGCGGAACTCTCCGTGATTAACCGTCGCACATTGATTCAGCATAGTGTAGACAAACAGCTGCTGCCCAAGGTGTTATCTGCTCAAGCTTCACTTATGCATCTCGTATTTTGTATTTCGCTACTGGGCATGGCTGGACTTGCCGAATACATCGGGATTGTGAATCTCTATTTGTTCGCGGCCGGACTGACCATTCTAGCACTCCTGGTAGGTTTGCTGAGCTACCGGGCTTTCCGGGACCAAGCCGATCATACCCATATAAGCGGGTAATTTATGCCACGTACCATGATTAAGAAACGATAACGTTAACTCTAAAAACACGGGCAGTCTGCGGAATGGCAGTCTGTCTTTTTTAATACATGAAATCTCAATCTGTTTGAATGATTTAAGAATTTAAAGATCTAAGAAGTTATGAGGTGTAAACGCTACTGACATACCGTGGTCAGTAGCGTTCTTTTATGATTCATGAAGTAAACCAGAAGGATGGAAAGCTTATTCTAACCCAAAGATGATATGGTATTTATCTTTTAGAAGAGAAAGGATGTACTTTTATGAATTTTGCTTCTGTACGTGTGATTACTGACGACGTGGATCGTCTTGTCGAGTTCTATGAGGAAGTCATGGGTATAACAGCGGAACGTCCCGCGCCAGTCTTTGCCGAACTCGTTCTTCCTTCGTGCACTCTGGCTATAGGTCACTCCCAGACGGTACCACTGTTCGGTATTGGTTCTGCAGTGGCTGCCGATAATCGCAGTGTCATCCTCGAGTTCCGTGTTCACGATGTCGATGCTGAATATGAGCGCTTAAAGCCCATTGTTGATGATTGGGTGAAGGAACCGACCACGATGCCGTGGGGGAATCGTGCGATGTTGTTCCGTGATCCCGACGGAAATCTCATTAACCTCTTCCAGCCGGTGACCGAAGAAGCGATTAAACGGTTTAGCAGTAGAGGTTGAAAGTATAAACTAGTAAACCGAATCAAAGCAGCTGATCAATAGGATCAGCTGTTTTTGATTTACTTCTAACCTAACGAAAGGATAGCGTCTGAGCTAGAGATGACTCAATAATCTTGTTATATGAATAGCATCCCCATTGAAAATAGCTGCACCACATCCATAATATTCAATTTATTTAGTAACTTTTTCCGTATTCGAGCGTTTAATAGTATGACTTTTAATAGAATCAAATTTGCTAGGAAACGAAAGGGGAAGAAACGAAGAATGAATCTGAAGAGGAATATGTCCATATTTACCGCTGTAGCTGTACTTCAAGCATTTACAGTCGGTTCGGCGAGCGCACAACCCATGGATCAAGGGGATGTAGCAGTTGTAACGCCTGCCAAAGTAGAATCCGTAGAGGTCATTAAGGAAGAGCAGCAGCATACCGAGAATGTAGTGGAAATAAAAAGTAGCACAGCATCATCAAAAGCTGAATCTGCTGAAGAAGACACAGAAGCCTCCAAATCAGCAGTCGTGGAGACAACATCGGCGGCAGAAAATGATCCGGATACTACTGATAAAGCAGCAACAACGAATGAATCCGAGGAGGGTTCTGCAATCCAGGAGGGAACTGCCGAGGATGACAAGACGCCAGCTACTCCAGCTACTCCAGCTCAAGTCGAGCAACAACCTGCAACAGGAGATTCCACTGCTGTTACATCAGGTGGAGACCTTATATTGTACATGAACAGCAATAAAATGGAGCAGGATGGAAAATCGTATCTTGCAGGCCAGCCAATGACTGTCAAAAACGGTGTATCCTATGTTGCGATTCGTGCACTGGTGGATCGTGTGGGATACGGAGTTAAATACGATAACAAAACCAAGGAGACCATTATTATCAGTGGTGACAATGAGCTCCGATTCAAAACAAACAGCAAGGTTTATACCGTTAATGGTGAGTCCAAAACGATGAAAGGCCCTGCGTATCAGCAAAAAAATACGTTTATGGTGCCGTTAACTTCCATTACTCAAGCGCTGAACATTTCCTACAAAGTGAATCAGTCGGCGAAAACCGTTGTGCTCAATCTACATAAGAAACCTGTTGCAAGCTTTGTGATTTCCCAAAAGGAAATTTTTGCGGGAGATACAGTGGATTATGTGACTTCCTATAGTTCGCCAAACGGTCTGGAGATCACGAGCGAACGCTGGACAGGTCGTCAGGATTCGTTTGATCAAGCGGGTACATATACCATTTCATATCAAGTTCAGGATTCAAACGGCCAGTGGAGTGATCCCTATTCGGTTACCATTCAAATTTTGCAGCCTAATCTTCCACCTGTAGCCATGTTCACAACGGACAAGGACCAATATAAAATGGGCGAAAAAATAACGTATTTGGATCAAAGTACAGATGATGAAGGCAAGATTGAGAAAACGGCTTGGGATAACAATCCGCTCGCATTCTTTGAACCTGGACCCAAAACGGTGACCTTGACCGTCACTGATAACCATGGGGCTACTGATACGTATTCTAAAGTCATTAACATAACCAATGAAACGTTATATAATTTCTCGGATTTTAATTTACTTTTCACACCGGTAGGACAGAAATTCACCTTCAATGGTGGCGAAGTGACTTCCATGGAGAAAGTGCCTTATACGTATAGGGATGAAGCAAGTCTGCTCATTCGCAGCAACAGTCCGGAAACAGTTAATACGGAAGGCATTGTGTACCAAGAGTCTTCTTCGGGGCAGACGCGCTTCATGATTCACCATGTGAACAATACAGGCAAAAGAGTAAAAATGTATGTTATTGCAACAAATAACAACCCATATCCGGCAGTATTCGAGCAGCAAAATATGGGCTTCGCAGGACCGACTCCGTTTGCTACTGTGGCTGGTAAATTGTCTATTGATAAATGGTTCAGGTCTATACAGACTGGAGCGGATCAAAAGAAAGAATATTTTGAACCTGGGGAAAGTAAACTGATTTTGACCGAACTTAATAAAACTCCGATGAAAGAAGGACAAGTGATTTCACTCTATTCGGATGCACTCAGCGATTATTCTCTGGATTATAACGTTATTCTGGTCGAAGAAAATAAAGACCCGTTCGAAGCGTTACCAACGCTGCCTGTGCTTGATCGTGACGGTGTGCACAACCGTGGCACATACCCGAATGCAACTCGTGTTATAACGTACGACCAGCAAGTGGGAGCGACGCCGGCACGCTTACCCCTTGGAGATAATGCAAGCGACCCGAATTTGGTTGGAACGGATCCAATGGCTTACACGGATGCATCCAATGCAGGTAACTTTGGGGTGTTATACAAAATCACGTTAAGCAATGTTGCTCCGCGTACACTGATTTCGTTTAACCCACGTGGAGGAAAGTACTTTGGAGTAGCACTTGTGAACGGTCAAGTTGTACAAATTGTCGATGGTAGCATATCGATCAACACGTCCAGTGAACAAAGCGTACTTTACCGAACAGGATCCTCTTCGGAGAGTGTAACGATTCTTTTTTCAGCAGCGCCAGGAAGCAACCTGCCAGTTAACCTGCTCTTTACACCGCTCCCAATGGAGAAGTAGTGTAGTTGATCTTATTGACCAGAGTGATAACAAATATATTGTTAGGCTTAAGCATTGAAAGAAGGGACTCCTTAGGGAGTCTTTTCTGTTATACAATCGCTGTTAGAAGATATAGGGGGATAACAACGATGGCATTTCCTGATCCGACATGGGCAAGGTTAGGATTTATGGAACCACCGGATTTTCATAATTCCGGCCATAATATTGGAGTAGTAATCATTGATAAAATGAAGCCCCATCATACGATTCGCCACTTGGGTGACCGAATTAAGTACGTAATTGTCGAAAATGATCTAACTATAAATTGCAATAATATTGCATTCCAATCTTCAGGTGAGGTAGATGAGGAAGTCGGTGAACATGGCTTGATGACCATATTAACCCTGTCTCATAAACCTTTCTTTTTAGAAGGAAAAACACATGTAGGTCTTTCTCCTGCTGCAAACTTCATTGTGCTTGACCATGGTGCTTTCAGAGAAGGTGAAGGTGAGCGTTTAAAATATGGAATGGATTGGGTCCTGAAACAGCCAAACTGGAATATTAAAATTATTTTATGCACAGGTTGGCATGCTTCAGATAATCCTGTACTCCTACAGAAAACTCATAAGAATTCAACAGTCCAAGCTTTAAATTCTGCAGTCGAAAGAGGTTTGATGGTCATCTGTTCGAACGGCAATAGCAGATTGGGCAACATTATGCCGCCTATCGAACATTTCACTGTGGGCGGTTTCAATGATCGTGGGAAGGCGGAGCGTCACCTACATTTGCCTTATCCCGATGAGCCGTTTGGCAAGAATGGAGATGGACATTTCAGGCCAGATATTCTAGCTCCAAGAGTATATCTAACGCTTCCTTTCTGTGAGTCCAAGCAGAGAGAAGAACAGGTATCATATTATTGGGGAACTTCCGGTGCAGCAACGCTCGTAACGGGTATTGCTGCGTACTTATTTTCTAAATATCCAGAATTAGATACAAAAAACTTACGTAGTAAATTGATTGAGAATGCTGATCCAATAGAAGACTACAAAAATAATGCACCAAGAATAAATGTAGGTAATGTAATTCATAGTTTAGAAATGCAGGTTAACCTGAAAAAAGCAAACCAATGTGTATCGAGTTTCCGTATTGCTGGCCATGACCATTCTATAGAATCTTTAGATGATATTGAAAGGGGGTTAGCTTTATCCAAACTTGTTCAACAACAAATCGTAACTCGACAAGAATTATGGAAGTATGCAGAAGATGAATCCGATGTAATAAGGAAAATTGCAGTATACGCCTTAGCTAAACCAGAAGACGAATATGAGAGAAGCGCTATTGGAAACGATTAAGCGAGGAAAGCGAGGGAGGAGTGCGCGGTTGGTATGCGCACGGATTGTTACAAAATACGAATAAGTCAGAAGTATCCAAGTGGATTCCATGTTCCACAGATAGCAATTGGGCAGTCCGTTGGTCTGTTAGTGAATACTTAACTAGATATGTTGAATCCTTTCCTCAATTGGAAAAGACGCATGATCCGGATTTGATACAAGAAAAGGCAAGTAAGGTACTGCAGTGGTTAAAAAAAATCCAAGAATTTAATGTGAAGAAGAACAGATGAAAACGGTCTATAAAAATCGTTACGTTAATAGGACGTAAGGATCTCCATAAGATAGACCAAGCTCGGCAGTTCCAGACCGTTTCCATTAAATGTTACATATCTTTCATATTGAATTGCATTCGTGCGAGCATGTCTGTCATCATGGCAACTTCTTCCTCACTGAAATCAAGCAGCATCTGATGAACGAACTGGTTACGATCCTGTTTGAAGTTGGCTATATGTGTGAGTCCTTGTTCTGTTAACCGAACGAAGGTTTCTCTTTGGTCAATGGGATTTCGTCTTCTTGATACGAGACCATCTGCTTCCAGCTGCTTCAAATGGCGTGTAATGGCAGCACTGTCGATGTGAATGGCTTTTTGCAAATGGCTTTGAGTCACCTCTTCATGAATATAGAGATGATACAGCAGAACATATCGTGAGGAACTGATCCCCGTACAACGTTCAAATTTGGGTTTCAGCTGATTGCTTATATTTTTAAGTAGAATTAATAGATTTTCTTGCTCCAATGAACAATTCATGTGTGCCCCTCCTTGAATGGTGCCGAATATCTTGGAAAAGCAGCCTGGTAACCAAGGCACATCTCTTCCAAGACATTCAGCAGCTAAAGGCAACTATATCACAATGTGATGGCTGCTCGCATTATGGCATGCAGCTTATTTGATTTAAGCCCAGAATGTCGTTTCTTCTGCTGGCAGGCGGTAGGACGTATATCCCTCGCTCGCAGCTCTACCGATGGTCAGCAGCATGACGGGTACATAACGTTCTTTATCCAATCCAAACACTTCGGCAATTTGATCTTTTTCATATCCACCAATTGGATTGGTGTCATATCCATGCGCACGGGCAACCAGCATCAATTGCATGGAAACCAGACCGGAGTCAAGCATAATGACATCGTTCATTTCAGCATCAGACATGCTGTTATAGATCGGTTTGAATGCATTCAACTGAAAGTCCTTGACATCCTGTGGCATTAATCCGAGATCAACGGCTTTTCCATAAATGTTTTCGGCATAATCGAAGTTGTTTTTGTCCGCAAACACGGCAATAACAGCTGACGCTTGAGCTACTTTTTCTTTGTTGAAGCGGGACAGTGGCACGAGTTTGTCTTTTCCCTCTGGCGTATCCACAACAAGGAAACGCCAAGGCTGCATGTTAATGGAGGAAGGAGCAGTGCTCGCTTCGTTGATCATTTGAGTCATTTCTTCTCTGGTAATCTTGATGGATGGATCATAAGTCTTAATCGAGCGGCGTCCGTATATAATTTCATTAAAATCGTTTGTTTTTTGAGATGGTTTCATAATCATTTCTCTCCCTTTATCTAATAGTTGATACATCAATATTTGACTAGTCAATAGTTGATATGTCAAATATAATTGAATTCTTGAATCATTTCAACCTTTTTTATTCTGTTAAAATATGCCAAACTATGAGATGAACGATTGTATTGTTCAATTGCACAATAAGAAAATGAGCGTTTGTCGAATGTAGTTGATTAGAAGGTAATTGGTGAATTTAAAGTGATGAGAAGAAGAGAGGGTTGTCGAAATGAAGACAATTAAGGCTATGATGGAGCATCTGTACTGGGCCGACGAACGAATCTTGGACGCGGTTTTGAAAAGTGAGACGAGGAACAAAGACCTGTTAAAGCTGGTTAGGCATGTCGCGGTTGCAGAACGTGTCTGGCTATCCCGATTGCATGGCAAGGGCAGCGGGCAATATTCGTTGTGGGAGGAGGCTGAAGACCTCTCCGTGATTCGGTCGATGTTCGAAGAAAACGCCAAGCAATATCGCGTCTATATAGAAGGACTTGATGAATCCCAATTGGATGAGATGCTCGACTACGCGAACCAGAGCGGGGTTCTGTTTCAAACGTCCGTCCGGGACATTCTGTCACAGGTTATCTTACATGGGCAATATCACCGGGGACAGATCAACCAAGCGCTTCGAATTGAATCGTCAGAGCCTGTCCCAATCGATTACATCACGTTTGCGAGGCTTTAACGGCGGCTCATAATCACCAATAAACTGAATTGAAGTGGCTTTGAGATAACACTTAAAGGTAGCTCAATAAAAAAGTACTGGGAATAACAGCTAATAACCAAAGAGTTGAAAAAAATAGAAAGGAGCTTCTGCTACCAGCTCCTTTCTTAGGTAAATGAATGTTCTGAATAAGCTCACTGACGCTCTTGCCACAAACAAACCATGAGGTTCAAAGACCTTTGACGGCTGTATAGTGGGCCCCAATTCCCGTTCGTATTTGCTAAGCTTTTGGCTCCATCAACATGATATGACATTCTTTTATGGCGGATGGCTTGATCTCTATTCCTTTCGGGATAACAATCATCTCATCCTTGTAAATCTTCACTTGACTATCACGAAAATCAATGATCATTTCCCCTTCGATCACGAAAAATACCTTATCTGTTTCTTCATGAACATGCCAATCGAATTCTCCGGCAATCTTTACAAGCTTAATTTGATAGTCATTCATTTCACCAATGAATTTTGGAGTCCATTGATCATGAATTGTAGATAGTTCCTCACTCAGTTTAATAACTTGATAATGGATAGTAATCACTCCTTATTTTTATGTACTTTGCTTCACAAGAATGCAAACACTGAAATTGGCGATTCACCACCTGGGGTCCGTAACATATCATTTTGGGATGATCAGACATTTACGTTTTTACATACGCAATATTCCAGACATCTTGTTTTCCTGGCTTGCTATTAGCATATAATTTTTATTTTCAGTTTAAAATGGATACCTGTTGAAACTAACATGGATTATTGGTGAATCTCTGCCTATACTCGGTTGGAGAAAGACCAAATTGTTTCTTGAACACTCTACTAAAATAAAAGGGGTCTGTAATTCCAACAGATTCTGCAATCTGCTGTACTGAGACATCACTTGTAAATAACATTTTTTGCGCCATGTTAATGCGGTATTTCAGTACATATTCTGCGGGCCCCATACCAGAATGTCTTCTAAACACATAAGAAAGTCGATTTCGATTAACGTCATAATGCTCTGCGAGCGATGATATTGTAAGACCTTGATAATAGTATTCATGTATGAATTTCGATACACTTTGGAATAAGGCAAGTGATTCACTGCTAGTTTGCCTGTTATCCGCACATAATAATGCTTCATTTAGTGCATCACGAAACAACATTTCTGTCTGAAACATCGAAATTCCACCTTGCTGATTATACACATGCCAAAGCCGTATAATTAATTCGGTTAGACGGGTGGAATCTCCGGTTGGCAATTCAAAATGTTGATGAGAAAAGGACGACTCTTTTAATTTTGAGTCATGTATCCGGTATAACACAAGAATATACTCCCAGTTAGTGTCACCAAACATTGTTTGTTCTAGTTTCATTTTCGCTCCCCCATGAACAATTTTCCCTGGCGTAAAAATATAAGGCATTCCATTAAAATGAAATTGTATTTTCCCTGTCAAGGGGAACACAAATCCCGGGAAAGAATCTGTATAATCTGCGTAGGGCACTCCAGATGTATTACCATATCGGTATACTCCTTCTACTTGAAAAGGAATTTGTGCAAAGTGTTCTGCTAGTAGATTGATGTTTATGTTCACAGTGCGACCTCACTTCAATAGTAGTATGTGATCAAATTTTGAAGTTAATTAATCAATGTATTTCCTATATTCACATTATTGATAACGATTATCATTGTCAAGAACGAACGTACTAATGCTCACCGGGATAATTGAATGAGTTCAGAAATTAAATAACATGAGAATTTTTTCAACAGGATCACCTTGAGACATTGGTGCTCCTGTATTGTCTGTGAATCATTTACGCTGGCGTTGAAGCACGTATTATGAGGCAAGCGACAGCGTGTCTAATGTCAAAATCGATCGGACTCGGATTAGCTACTAAATATAGAATAGTGAGGAAACCTACAAAAAACGAAAAACCTGCTGCGGCCTTCCCTATAAACAGGACGGTGCAGAGGTTTTTTGTTGGAATACGATAATTCTCGCTGTAGCTGTCTCTAAAAGAGTGTATATCTTAGTGGGCTTAAATAATTCCCTTGTCCATCGCTTTGCCGATCAGCGTAGCAAAAAGGCTGTTAGACCAGGCGAACCATTCACGTGAAAAGTCAGAGGGATCATCCGGGTGAAAGCCTTCGTGCATATACCCGGTATCTGCATCAGTCCTGATCAGCATATCGATTAATTCTTTCATTTCTTCATCGTTATCTGCTGTTAGCGCCTGCATAGACAGTGCCATATGCCACACATAACCTCCTGGCGTATGCGGACTGCCAATGCCTTTGGCATGTTTACCTTCGAAGTAGAAGGGGTTATCGAAACTGAGGGCAAATCGGCGGGTGTTTTGATATATTTCATCCTCCACCCCTACATAACCAATATAAGGAATAGATAGTAATCCCGGTGTGCCAGCATCATCCATCAGTGAATAGTTCCCAAATCCATCCGTTTCATAGGCGTAGATTCGACCGTATTTCGGATGATTCACAATCCCGTACGTCCGGATACCGAAGTCAATTTCCTTGCGCAGCTTCGCTGCTCGGGCAGCCAGCCTTTCGTCCTTATAAATAACGCTGGCAATCTCGCGGATATACTCGAGAATCACCACAGCGAACATGTTGGAGGGGATGTTGTAGCCGAATTCGCAGCTGTCATCACTCGGGCGGAAGCCCGACCAGCTCATGCCGGTGTAGTTGACAGGCATGCCGCGTCCGTTATTGTACAACGTCTCCGTATCCTGAAGCGTCTGTCGGATAAAATGGTAGGACGACTTCTCTCCGTGGTACTGCTCCGTTTCAATAACGTTCACAATGGAGCTGAGTGCTCGGTAGCATTCGGTATCGAAGATATCGGTTTGCTCCGCTTCCTTCCAGTACATATAAACCAGCTGAACGACAAAGCAGAGGGAATCCAGCTCGTATTTACGCTCCCACATCCAGGGGTTTAAATTGCAATCATCCGTAGCTCGGTAATGCTTGTCGCTTGCTGTTTCATTAAATGCATTCGTGTACGGGTCGATATTCACATAGAACATCTGCCGGGCTATGAGGCCGCGAAGAATCCGCTGAAGCTCAGAGTCATTTTTGGCAAACGGGATGTAGTGGCGCACCTGCTCCGTAGAATCGCGCAACCACATGGCTGGAATATCGCCAGTAAATACAAAAGTGGTGCCGTCTTCAAGCAGCTTGGTTGTCGTCTCAAGTGTATTGGGGAAGCAGTTGCGGAACAGCTTTTGCAATTTGGGATGATGGGCAAGCCGTTCGTCGGCTTCATTCAAGTACTCGGTAATGGAAGGTGGCAGATTCATAGTCAAAACTCCTCCTACATAGTTAGGTTAAGGTTGCACGGCTCATAATATAAACCTTCTGATATCATCAGTCCGTGTGGTAGCCTTGGCATTCGTAGCAAATGTTTGCATACTTGCCCGTTGATCACAATATGTAACTTTTGCAGCTTAAAGGGAGGTTCATAATTCACACATTATCGCCATCATTTATCAGTGGTTATTTAAATCACGGCAAGCCCGAAAGTACCGCTGCAGCCCGGTTATACGCGTTTTCTAAGATGACAATGCACAACCTACATATTTACGGTGTCAGCTAGGGTTCACTACAATTTGAATTGTAAGCGCTAGCATAAGAGAGGTCAGCTACATGCAAAGCGGATACAAATTTATTTTATGTAACGAAAAAAACCATAGAGAGGAGTGGGAGAATGAAGGTGAGTCATGCTGCAGTATCCGTAAAACCTTCATTAAAGAACAAATCCCTTGGCAAAAGAATTTGGAAAAATTGGGAGCTTTATTTGTTCATGCTTCCCGCGTTGTTGTATTTCCTCGTTTTTCATTACGGCCCGATGTACGGCATTCAGATTGCTTTCAAGAATTTCGTACCTTCAAAAGGAATTACAGGCAGTGAATGGGTTGGCTTTGACCATTTTGAACGATTCTTCAATTCTTATTTCTTTTGGGATCTGCTTTGGAACACGTTCAGCATCAGCTTCTATGAACTTGCGATCGGGTTTCCACTTCCGATTATTCTGGCGCTAGCCTTTAATGAGGTTCGGAACGGTCCGTTCAAGAAATCGGTTCAGACGGTAACCTATGCTCCGCATTTCATTTCCGTCGTTGTTATGGCGGGGATGATCATTACCTTTCTGTCGCCTTCCAGTGGAATGATCGTCCGGCTCATCGAATTCCTGGGCTTTCAACCAGCACAATTTCTGACGGATCCGGCCTGGTTTAAGACAATTTATGTTTTCTCGGGAGTCTGGCAGAGTACCGGCTGGGGTACGATTATTTATCTCGCGGCTTTGTCTGGCGTAGATCCCCAGCTGCATGAAGCTGCCATTATGGATGGGGCGAGCCGGATTAAACGGATGCTGCATATCAATCTGCCGACAATTGTACCCACCATTACAATCATGTTGATCTTAAATATGGGTAATATACTGGGCCTTGGCTTCGAGAAAATTCTGCTGCTGCAGAATTCACTCAATATGGAAGCCTCCGATGTAATCTCCACCTATGTCTACCGAGCCGGTTTGGTGGATGCCCAGTATAGCTTCTCAACGGCTGTTGGCTTGTTTAACTCGGTAATCAACGTTATTTTGCTTGTTACTGTCAATCAGATTGCCAAACGTACCAGTGAGAATAGCCTCTGGTAGAAAGGAGTTGAGGTCTTTGGTTACTGCCATGAAAGAATCCAGAGGAGACAAGCTGTTTGTGATCTGCACCTATATTTATTTGGTTCTTGCTCTGCTCGTTGTTCTCTATCCGCTGATCTATATTCTCAGTGCTTCCATCAGTTCTCCGAAGGACGTCAATTCGGGAGCCATGTGGCTGTTTCCGAAGAATGTGACATTGGACGGCTACAAGCTTGTTTTCGAAAACCCGAAGATATGGAATGGTTATTTGAACACGATTATTTATACGGTGGTAGGGACTCTGGTCAATCTCGCCGTTACTCTGCCAGCCGCATATGCGCTTAGCAGATCTGATTTTGTCGGGCGTAATCTGTTCATGGGTCTCATTCTGTTTACGATGTTCTTCAGCGGAGGGCTCGTGCCGACGTATCTGCTGGTCAAGAACCTCGGACTCATCAACAGCATGTGGGCATTGATTCTGCCGGTGGCTGCTTCAGTTTGGAATATTGTCGTGGCCCGCACCTTTTTTCAGACGACCATCCCAAAAGAACTGCAGGAAGCGGCTCACATGGATGGCTGTACGAATCTGAAGCTGTTCATTCGCATTATTCTGCCGCTGTCGGCACCCATTATTGCCGTTATGGCTCTATTCTATGGAGTAGGACACTGGAACAGTTATTTCCCGTCCCTGATCTATTTGAATGATGAAGCCAAGTATCCGCTGCAGATGGTTCTGCGCCAGATCCTTGTCCTTCAGGAGATGTCGGCCGAAACCACGGGCGCTTCGATCAATAGTGAGGTGGCGACGGCCATGAACAATAAGGCTGAAACAGCATCACTAATCAAATATGGAGTCATTGTGGTGTCCACGCTTCCGATCGTGGCGGTCTATCCATTCCTGCAGCGTTACTTTGTCCAAGGGGTCATGATTGGCTCAGTTAAAGGTTGAACCATTAGAATGTGTATATAACAAGGGAGGAATTATTTATGCAGACCACACGCAAACCATGGAAGCTTCTGTTGTCTTCGGCTCTAGTTCTTACACTGCTGGCAGGCTGCAGTAATGCTGACAAAGGAGCAGGAGATAACAGTACCGGAGCGGTTGCTGTGAATAAAGAGGGTTTCCCGATTGTCAATGACTCCGTAACTCTTACGCTTATGGCGCCGGATGTAGGGATTCAGAACTGGGAGAACATGAAAGTGCTCCAGCAGATGCAGGAGAAGACAGGCATTAAGCTAGAATACAGGAATGCACCGAAGGACAGCTTCGAGACCAAGAAGAATCTGGTGCTCGCCAGCGGAGATTACCCGGATATACTCTATGCTGCCGGTTTGACTACTGCGGAGCAGATGAATTATGGAGAGCAGGGTATCCTCGTTCCACTGGAGGATCTGATTGAAGAATATGCTCCGAACTTCAAGGCCTTGCTGGATGAGAACCCGGATGTCCGGAAATCCATTACAGCACCGGACGGGCATATCTACTCTTTGCCGGTAGTAGAACTAAGTCAGCATTGGTATCGCAACCCAATGTGGTACAACGGGGACTTCCTGAAAGCATTAAACATTGACAAGCTTCCCGAAACGACAGAAGAGCTGTATACCTACCTGAAGCGTGTGAAAGAGGAGGATCCGAACGGTAACGGTATCGCTGATGAAATTCCGATATCTTCGGTGACAACACCTGCTGCCAACCTCCGTGATATTCGCACCTGGCTGCTTGGCGCCTTCGGTATTTATGAAGAAGAAGTATACGTGGATGATAACGATAAGGTGCACTATACACCGCTTGAAGAAGGTTATAAGGAATATTTGACTTATATGAATCGTCTGTGGTCCGAAGAGCTACTGGATCATGAGAGCTTCTCGCAGACGGCAGAGCAAAAGAAGGCTAAGGCACAGAACAACCAGGTCGCCCTCTTCTCCGACTGGCATGCCTACATGTCCAAAGGCGGAGAGCCTTCGACTGCAGATCCGATGTTTGCACCTGTCCGTAGCGAATCGGTTGATGCTCCGGCGATTGCGAAGAACAGAGGCATTACAACGGGTGCCTTTGCCATTACGGAGAGCAACCCGGCGCCGGAAGCCTCCATGCGTTGGGTGGATTATCTCTATTCCTACGAAGGTGCCATGTTCTTCAATAAAGGGCCAGAGGGCATTCTCTGGGAATACACCGACAAAGAAAACCGGGTCAAGAAATACTTGCCTGTACCGGACGGAAAGGAAATGGAAGATTATCGAGCCACTCTGACACCTAACTACGGTATTCCTGCTCCGACCCTGTCCATGGATGATATTAGTAAAGGGCTGAAGACAGACTTTGATCTCTGGGTAGAGAAGGAAACGAAGCAGAAGCTTCTCGATAAAGGCGCTCGGATTCCGTTCCCAACACTGTTCCTGACCGTGGAAGAACAGACGGAAATCAGCAACCTGAATTCGGATTTGAGCACTTATGTGAAGCAGATGGAAGCGAAGTTTATCACCGGTGCAGAGCCGCTAACCAGTTGGGACAATTATGTGGCTACCGTTAAGAAAATGGGCGGAGAGCGTGTGGCTGAAATTAATCAGGCTGCGTATGACCGCTGGAAATCCAACTAATCAAGCCCATGCGTAAACTATACCTTGAACATGAATTCCAGGAGGAACAGACATGCAGATAACGAGACACCCGAACAATCCCATTGTCGTCCCGGGCGGCTATGAGTGGCGCAAGGTTACGGTCTTCAACCCGGCGGTCATCATAGATAACGGCAAATTTTACATGATTGAGCGCACCGCAGGCTCCCTGACTCCATGCAAGAATTATCTGGGGCTGCTGGAGAGCGATGACGGCGTTAACTTCACCCACGTGAAGGATGAGCCCATTGTGACCCCCGATATGCTGGGTTTTCCTTATGGCAGTGTGCAGGACCCTCGTATTGTCAAAATTGATGGAACCTTTTATCTGAACTACGCCCTGCGTCCCTGTGCAATGAGCTATTATCCTACCGGAGCTGGCGTCCCCCTGCGCACTATTCCCGAATATCCGGACGGATGGGGGAAAGAGGAGGGACACTGGTTGACCCGCTCCTCCATTCTGAAATCGGATAATCTCCTGGATTGGGAGTTTGTGGCGGATACGACGCCCCTTGATATTAACGACCGGGACAACATTCTGTTTCCTGAAAAAATAGATGGCAAATTCGTGCTCCTGCGCCGCCCCGAGGAATATGTGGGTGAAGACTACGGTACGGATAAGGCGGCCATGTGGATTACCTACTCCGAGGATCTGGTGAACTGGGAAGAGCCCAAGCTGCTCGCTACCGCCGGAAACCTGTCCTGGGAATCGCGGAAAATCGGGGGCTCGACGCCTCCTATCCGTACCGACAAGGGCTGGCTGATGCTCTATCACGGCGTCGATGAAGATATCGTCTACCGTGTGGGAGCTATGCTGCTGGATTTGGAGAAGCCTGAGAAAATCATTGCCCGGACCCATCATTTCATTATGGAGCCGGAGACGTACTACGAGAAATTTGGATTCCAGATTCCGAATGTAATCTTCCCGACCGGAAACGTGGTCAAAGACGGACTGCTCTATATCTATTACGGAGTAACGGATACAGCGATTGCTCTCGCCACGGTTCCTCTGGATGAACTGGTAGAGCATATCCTTCGAGAAGGGCAGTAAGCGGGCTAACTTGGTTAGTGTTTCAGGTGCTTTGCAGGGGAAGAAGGAAGCCCGGAATTAAATGGGCCTTTTCACAACAGTCTCCTTCAAAGCATGTTCTTTACGATATTGCCCTGGTGTAAGACCGATTTCTTTTTTGAACTTGCGGATGAAATTCGGCGTATCCAAATAACCGACCTGCTCGATAATTTCCTTGAGCGGTGCGCTAGTATTCTCTAACAGCCGGATAACTTCATCCACACGTTTTTGCCAGATATATTGTGAGAAATTGCTGCCAGTCTTCTCTTTGAAACTCCGGCTCAAATAAGAGGTTGAAATGGCAAACTTAAGCGCCACATGTTCCAGGCTGAGTGTGTAGTCTGCGAACTGCTCGTCCACGTATGCCAGAATGTCATCCATTAACGATGATTCGCTAGTCTCCGTGTTCCGCTCGACCTGCATGCAAATGTCAGCGGCCAGAGAGAGCAGGCGGTTCTCCAGCTCTTCCAGCGTTTCAAAGGAGGTCAATTCCGGCATATTGGCAAACACACTGTCCATCCCAAGTTCGGAGGCCGTGCGCAGAAAAGCGTTCAGCAGTTCGAAGCAGATGCAGCGCAGCAGATGAACCTGCAGCGGCTCGTCTTTGATCATCTCGATGGTATCAGCAATCATCTGGACGGCTACGGGTTCGTTGCCCTGTTTCAGACTCTGCTCCAGCTTCAACATGGATTTGCGCGGAATCCAGAAACTCTCGGTGGCGGAAGGGTTCAGCTCTGCAAGCTGCTCAAAGTAGGTTACCTGTCCGCTGCGACGGATCATTCGGTGTTCCAGTGCCGCAGCAGCTTCAATAAACGATTGGTTAAGGCGGCTCAGGTCGCTGTATGCCATACCGACACCGATGCTTAAGGACAGCTGCGAGTGCTCGCGAATGATCGCTTGAATGCCTTCAATAACCTGCTCCATCCGGGTCTGGACGAGCATGTCCGCATCTCCGTGAAGCGAAATGATCAGGGCAAATTGGTCCTTGACCGAAAATTCCACACCAAAGATCTGTGCACCAGAAGTGGGCAAGCACACATTGCTGAGGATTTCCTGCAGGAGATGCCGTTCCTGCCAGGACTTGCTGCCCGGCTTGGTGTCATCCCAGGATAATATAGCTGAGAAATAGAGTCCTTCTCCCTGAGGATGGCTGAAGCCGGTACTGAAGATCATCTGCTCAATCTCAGGGTCGTCCGGCTTGCCATGTTTGAGCAGCAGCAGCATACACTGATTGCGGACGAAAGGCTCCTGTAAATCAATTTTGGCACTGTAATCATGGAGAGTCTGCCGGATCCATTCCCACTCATTGCGAACCTTGGGAGCATCCTTGCCGCTGCTTTTCAGCTTGGCGAATTCCATCAGATCCCTGATCGGATGGTACTGCCGTTTGGCCAGCAGCAATGCGGCAGCTATTCCAGTGATTACCGTAATACAAAAGACAATTAAAATCAGGGTCTGAACATGGGCCACACGGCTGAAAAATTGGAAGCTTGGCATCGTGGTCACATAGGTCCAGCCATTTTCTTCTGATTGCACCGAAACGACGGAGTGTTGTTCCCCGTCCAGCTTCAGATTATGAATCCCAGGCTCAAGTCCGGATATCTTCTCAAGGTCGTTCCGTGGAAGGGTGACGCCGTGGCTGTTTGCGGTCAACACCTCTCCAGTAGGACCGAATATATAGCTGCTCCCCGTGAAGTCACTCAAAATCGAATCCATAACGCCAGTAAGCTTGGATTCTTTCATTAAATAGACAACCGTTCCATATGGATAAGGGTCATTCGGTTTAATGGGTACGAGCATGACAAGCATTGGATCTGTCCGGGAATTTATGGTTACATTCTCCGCGGGACGTACCAGCGGTTGTCTGGTTTCATTTAAGTCCTGTCGCAATTCTGCAGGAGTCCAGCGTTCAAATTGATAGAGCGTATCGAAGGTGACATGAAGATCAGCGAGACCACGGTGAGAATAGATATTGGAGTCATTATGGAAATACAGAAGTAGGTCCTCGGCAATGTTGCTGCTGGCTTTGTAATTCGCCAAGGCCTGTACCGCCTCCATGCTGTAGTAGGGATCCTTCACCATGTATGGGGTCAAATACTTGTCATAAGCGATTCGCCCGGCTATTTCCTGAAGCTCGTTCATACGGGTATCTATGGTGTTCTTCACCTGGTTCAGCTGATTGACATTGGATTGTTCAATTTCGACACGAAGTCCCTTGACAGCGTTTTCATATACGAAAATAGTAACCCCTGTTAGAGGAATGAGAAATATGAGGATGTAGGAAAACGCATATTTCAGAAGAAGTCTTGATTTGAAATGATTCCAGCTGAGTCTGAATTGGTTGAGCAAGGATGGCTTGAGTGCCGGATTAGCCATGTAGTTGTCCCTCCCGTATTTAAAAAGTTAGAATTAGTCATTCTGGAATATAAATTTATGTTCTGTTCTGGAGTATACTTAAGTCAGCATAAACATTATAACATTATAATCTTTGGAATAAAGTAGCACGTCAGGTTTATTTTTAATAGAAGGAGGTACAGGTTTCATGAAATGAATCCAATTTTGAATTTTGCCTGTATACCTGGGTCGAAGAAGGAGATGGGATGATTGGGCACAGAGAATGTGCTGCGCAATTTGCAGCTTGTTGACGGGCGGATCATGGATATCGCCATTCAGGACGGGGTCATCACCAACATTACACCGTCAAGCGAGGCCGAGGAAGCTAAGAGAGGTCAAGACTGTTCCGGGTTATATGTGTCTAGCGGATGGATTGATCTGCATGTGCATGCTGTGCCGGAGCTTGATCCCTATGGCGATGATATCGACGAAATTGGTGTGAAGCAGGGAGTAACCACGCTCGTGGATGCCGGAAGCTGCGGTGCAGATCGGATCGGTGCCTTGTACACTGCCAGCCTGAAGGCTGATACGCGGGTGTTTGCTCTATTGAATATTTCGAGGATCGGGCTCGAACGGACAGATGAGCTGTCACAGCTGAAATGGATAGACCGGGCGAAGGCCCAGGCAGCGGCGGCGGCTTATCCTGATTTTATCGTTGGTCTGAAGGCACGCATAAGCGGAAGCGTCGTCAAAGACAACGGCATTGAACCGCTCAAGCTGGCACGCATATTGTCCGAAGAAACGAAGCTGCCGCTCATGGTTCATATTGGTTCCGCTCCGCCTGCAATCTCCGAAGTATTGGAGCTATTACAGCCCGGCGATGTAATAACCCATTACCTTAATGGCAAGTCCAATAACCTGTTCCATGAGGACGGCACACCCCTACAAGGACTGCTTGATGCTGCTTCCCGTGGAGTTCATCTGGATGTGGGACATGGCACAGCGAGCTTCTCCTTCCGGATTGCAGAACAGGCCAAAGTGGCTGGCATTGAACTGAATACAATCAGTACGGATATTTACCGCGGCAACCGTCTGAACGGGCCAGTGTACAGTATGTCGAATGTGCTGACCAAGTTTCTCGTTCTTGGCTACAGTTTGGAAGAGGTCATCCGCGCGGTTACAATCAACGCAGCAGCATGGCTCGGCAAGCCGGAGCTCGGACAGATTAGTGTGGGACAGCAGGCGAACCTGACTTTGTTTGCTCTGGAAGCAGGTGAGAAGCAACTGATGGACTCGGAAGGCGATGTTCGAATGGCACAGCACTATATTAAGGTTAAAGGAGTCTATGCTAATGGATTACTCATTACAAGCTAGATATGGACTGAAGCGTGTGATAAATGCAAGTGGTAGAATGAGCATTCTTGGCGTTTCCGCACCAACGGATTCGGTCATGGAGGCCATGAAACAAGGCGGCCAACAGTACGTAGAAATCGCGGACCTTGTAGACAAATCGGGAGAATATATTGCACACCTGCTTGGTGCGGAAGGGGCAGTTGTTGTGAACTCGGCGTCCAGCGGCATAGCCCTGTCGGTGGCATCCATGGTGACCGGCGGAGATCCGCGGCTCAGTCTTCGTCTTCACCAAGAGCCGATATTGAAAAACGAAATTATTATGCTAAAAGGTCATAACGTGCAATATGGAGCACCTGTTGAAACCATGGTATTTCTTGGCGGCGGCCGGGTTGTGGAAGTGGGATACGCCAATGAAGGCCGGCAGGAGCATATTGAACAGGCTATCGGTGAATATACTGCGGCAATTCTCTATGTCAAATCTCACCACGCTGTCCAAAAGAACATGATTTCTGTGGAAGAGGCCTGGGAGGTAGCACAGCGCAGAGGGGTTCCGCTAATTGTTGATGCCGCAGCAGAAGAAGACCTGTCCAAATATGTCCATTATTCAGATTTGGCGATTTACAGCGGATCCAAAGCGATTGAGGGTCCAACCTCCGGGATTGTTGCCGGTAAAAAGAAATATACCGAATGGCTGAAGGTACAGCTGCACGGGATCGGCCGCAGTATGAAGGTTGGTAAAGAGACTACCTTCGGGCTGCTTCAGGCACTGGAGGAATACCAGAACAAGACCGATAACAGCGAACGGGAGAAGCAAGCGCTGGAGGCTCTTCAGGTGCTCGCTGAGATTTCTGGTGTTTCAGTTCGCATCGTGCAAGATGAAGCGGGCAGAGCGATCTACCGTGGACGCATCCAGGTTGATTCCAATGTTGCAGGAATGGATGCGAAGGATGTGAATGACCAGCTGCGTGAAGGTGAAATTGCGGTATACACTCGAGACTACGGCGTTAAGCAGGGTTATTTCGATATTGATCCAAGGCCGCTGCAAGGTGATGATCTTCAGGTGATTATCACAAGAATAAAAGAAATCGTGGGAGGTGAGCGTAATTGAGTCATATTCAGCAGCGACTGTATAAGAACAGGGCCGCACTTAATGTACTGGCTGGCAGTATCGGGAACGCTAAGGAAGTATACGAAGCTGCAGAAGGATATGTACTGATAGGTGTGCTCTCGAAAAACTACGATACGGTGGAGGAAGCAGTAATTGCCATGACTGCATATGGTCAGGCTATTCAGGATGCCGTATCCATCGGGCTCGGAGCCGGAGACAATCGCCAGGCGGCTGTTGTTGCGGAGATTGCAGCAAGTTATCCGGGAAGCCATATCAATCAGGTCTTTCCGGCAGTGGGGGCAACCCGTGCGAACTTGGGAGCTAAGGACAGTTGGATTAACTGCCTGGTTTCTCCATGTGGGCAACCCGGCTATGTAGATATTTCCACGGGGCCTGTCAGTTCAGGAACCGCTCCGCACGCCATTGTTCCGGTTCATGCTGCGATTGCACTGGTTCGTGACATGGGTGGCAATGCGCTCAAATATTATCCCATGCAGGGTCTGAAGCTGGAGGAGGAGTACCGAGCAGTTGCCAAGGCCTGCGGAGAAGCTGGGTTTGCATTGGAGCCTACGGGTGGAATCGATCTGGCTAACTTCGGAGCCATATTGGAGATTGCCTTAGAGGCAGGTGTGCCCCAGGTTATCCCGCATGTCTACTCCTCCATTATTGATCCAGAGACGGGGAGTACGAACGTGCAGGATGTTCGCAGACTACTCGATATGATGAAATCGCTGGTGGACCGGTATGCCTAGGATCGCTGCTTTTGGCGAAGTGATGATGCGTTTGCAGGTTCCGGGCTATGAAACGCTGATCCAGAGCAGCAGGCTGGAGTATTCTTTCTCTGGCAGCGGGGTAAATGTAACGGCAGCACTGGCTAAATACGGCCATACCGGGGCGCTTATAACAACCTTGCCGGAAACGCCGGTGGGCGAGGCAGCTATCGGTTATCTGCGCAAGCTTGGAGTAGATACTTCACTGATCAGCCGTGGCGGCAAGTATCTGGGGATGTACTTTCTGGAGAATGGCTTTGGAGCCCGTCCCGGCAGAGTCACTTACACAGACAGGCTAGGCAGCAGCTTCAATACCGCGGCGGCAAGTAACTATGATATGCCAGCTCTTGCGGCCAAAGTCGACGTTCTTCATTTATGCGGCATCACGCTGGCAATGAATGAAGGCGTTCGCGAGCAGATGAAACAACTTGCTGTGGAAGTGAAGCGTGCTGGGGGGAAGGTTGTTTTTGATTGCAATTACCGTCCTGCGTTATGGGGAACAGATGGCTATACCAAAGCTCGTCCACACTATGAAGAAATGCTCGAACTTGCGGACATCGCACTGATCAATGAGAAGGATGCGCGCTATATTCTTGGCATTGGGGCCGGAGATTATGATAGAATAACACAGTTAAAGCAAGTGATTCCCGAAGTATTGGAGCGCTTCGGCGTCAGAACGGCAGCGGGAACGCAACGAGAGATTAATGCTGACCATACGCATTCCCTGACAGGTTATATCTGTCATGAAGGTACGTTTGTGTTTTCCGGCAAACTGACTTTCCCGGTGTATGACCGAATCGGAGCCGGCGATGTATTTGCCAGCGCCATTATCCATGGGGAATTGCAGCAATACCCGCATCAGCAAACGATTAATATGGCAGTGGCGGCAGCGATGCTGGCCCATACCACTCCAGGCGATACAGCGCTTTTTAGCGAGAGTGAGGTGCTCCGAGCGCTGTCAGACCATACCTTAGATGTTGAAAGGTAGTGAACAGCGAGTGTCCTTGAAGCGCAAGCAAGGTCCTTTATATCAGCAAATTCAAAAAATTCTCAAAGACCGAATACTGCATGGAGTATATCCTCTCGGAAGCATCATCCCCTCTGAGCCACAGCTGGAGAAGGAATTCGGCGTCAGTAAAATGACGGTCCGCGGTGCGGTTCAAGAGCTGTCTCTAGAAGGATATGTGCAGAAAAAAAGTGGTGTTGGCACGATTGTGATGCGCAATACCTCCCATCAGAAGCTCTCTAAGGGAAAGCGGTTTACAGAGCTGCTCGTAGAAGAGGGTCATAAACTGGAAAAGAGAGTACTGAACTCCCGATTAGTCTCCAATGATGAAGGAACAGAAGAATATGACCGCTTCGGTCCGTATTGTCAGCGGATTGAAAGGCTTTACATTCTGAACGGTCAGCCTTATATTCATCTTATACATTTCCTGGCTGCAGCTGCCCTGCCGGGCGGTACACAAGAAATGAATACAGATATTCAATCCCTGTACGACTCACTGGAGGAGAATGACATTATGCTGGAAAACTTCAGGGACCGTTTCTTTGTAGAGCCAGCACCTCCCGAGGTGTGCCGGCTGCTGGAGATCCCCGCGGGGATGCATGTTCTCAAGCGCCTGCGTAACTCCTATGACGGGGAAGGAAGACTAATAGAGCACAGTATCGGCTGCTATAATACAGAGCTTCATCATTATCTGGTCAGTTATGACACCTGAATTAAAAAGTGTTCATGTTGAGAATCTGAAACGGCATTTTGAAAGATTGAAAAAGATTCAGGATATTTTTCAGGACGCAGATAAGTTTATTCTGTTGAGCCGATACTTGGTAAAATACCCATTACTTCAAGATTATAGTAAAGTAAGAGGGTTATAAGGTATATAAGGTAAGGCCTATTCTACAAGAATGGGTCTATTTTTATATCTAATTATGTTTGCATGAGTTATCGGTGAATTTGCTTGGGAGTGACACATTATTTAACTAACAGGCAGGATCGTCTGAATAATCGAAGAAATAAGAATGTTGAGAGCAAGTGGAAAATGTTCCGTAATGGTTGCTAAAGGATGTGACTGTATAATGAACTATTTTATTGGAATTACCCCTCCAGATGATTACAAAGAAAAAATAGAGGTATTCCGTGATCGCTGGTCTAGTAACGATCGATCTTAACGATGTAGTAGAGCCACACATCACTGTAAAAGCGCAAGGAAGTCTTTATGGAGATCTGCAATGGTTAGAAAAGGTAATACAAACATGCTCTTCAATTCAAACTTTTCCATTAACATTGTCGGTACCTGGATCGTTCTGAAGTGAAGTTGCATTTCTTAGCGTTGAAACTGGAAAAGTAATTGAGTTACATCGAAGATTGGTAAACGTGATTTCTCCATCACAAGAACTGATAGATCACTACTTTGAAATGGATAAGTATCATCCGCATTTGACCTTGGGGCAAACCTACTGGGGATTGAGTGAGACTGAAATCCTCGAAATGGAACAGTTAGCAATGAACGAATTAGCTCCTTATCCAACCTTTAATGTCCATTTTGTTCGCGTATATAAAGAAGTAGATCCAAACCCATACTTTCCATTTGTAGATATCCCCTTGGGAGCTAAAAGCTAATTACACATGTGGATGTGGGAGAAGGCGATATCTATTTACATAACGAAATAACACATATAAACGAATCAAATGAATAAGGATTTAAGAATTTTTATGTTATTTTAAGGTATTATTTTCCGAATACATTATATTTAATTAAAAAGTAGATTTAGGAAAAGACCTAAGGGGGATCATAATTTAATGGACAACAACAAGCCGTCGCAACCTGACAACGAAGAAGAAATGAAAGATTCTTTGACCGAAGAGCGGGAAACCGAGCAAGAAACAACGATTTTGCCCGAAATGCAAGAAGAAGAGAATCAACAGCATTCATCCGAGGCGCAACCACAAGTGGTTAAAGGGAAAAAAAGTGTGGTCTGGATGGCAATCTCGGGAGTTTTAGCTGCAGCGCTTATCGTTGTACTTGTATATCCACCGTTTGGTGGGGGCAGGGAGTCTGTGGCTTCGGTCAATGGTACGAATATTTCTAAGGATGAGCTGTATAATGAATTGGTTTCGCTTGGTGGCGAGAGCACACTAAACAGCATGATTACAATGAAGTTGATCGACCAGGAAGCCACAAAAGCGAACGTGTCTGTTACTGAACAGGATGTGAATGCAGAGATTGAGACTCTAAAAACCCAATATGGCGGTGAAGAAGGGCTTAACTCGGCACTTTCTCAATCTGGCATGACCATGGATTCACTCAAGAAAAATACAGAAGTCCAAGTGAAAATCCGTAAAATTCTTGAACCACAAACCACTGTAAAAGATGAAGATATCAGTGCCTATTATGAGGCGAACAAAGCAACATTCGCCACTCCGGAGCAGGTGAGAGCATCTCATATCCTTGTGAAGACAAAAGAAGAAGCGGATGATATCAAAAAACAATTGGATGAGGGAGCAGATTTTGCTACCCTGGCAAAAGAAAAATCCACAGATACAGGATCTGCAGCGAATGGCGGGGATCTTGGATTTTTCGGAGAAGGTGAAATGGTAGAAGCATTTGAGAAAGCAGCTTTCTCCATGAAAAACGATGAGATTAGCGACCCAATTAAGTCCGATTATGGTTACCACATTATCAAGAGGACAGATTATAAAGAGGCAACCAATCCGACTGAGGAAGACAAAAAAGAAGATATTCGTAACATACTGGTGGAGCAGCAAGTCGGTGAGCTCAGTACGAATTGGATGAGTGAATTGCGCTCCAAGGCTACGATTGTTAACACACTTGATCCAGCGGATGAAAGCTCTGATGCTCCTGCAGCTTCCACTGGGGATACAGAATCCTCTGCCAAGGAATAATAGTCACGACAGATGGAATAGCAACATTTAAACAGCTGATACTTTGGACTGTAAGGTTCGAAGGTGTCAGCTGTTTTTCTCGCTAGTTGAGAAAGAAAAGGGTGCAGTGCTTGTTAGAATGCTAGATCGGCTGCTTTCGTTTAACCGACGGGCAGGAAGGGTACATATTAATCATTAATTGACATGAGCTGCTGAGGTAGAAAGAACTTAACGGTTCTTTTTATACTGTACATAGACGTAATATAGCAAGACGAATGCACAACTATAACAACAGCCAGGATAACAAACATGTGTATCAGGATTGGAATGATCTTTCCAAACGTTATCAAAATCATTTAAGGCTTATAAAAATTTGGGGCTGACTAACTTAATTCAATCAGGTTGATGATTGTGGGTTAATAACGGGGGAATTGACTATTCTGATAAATGTAAGCTGCTACACAAAAAAGTATAAGGGAAGGTGATTCTTTTTGGATTTTGTCATTTATTCGGCACTGGCACTAATTTATTTGTTTCTTGTTGTCAGGATTGCTGCTCAATTATCTGGAAAAAGACAATGGCTCAATTACGCCATCTTTCAGATTTTTGTATTGTTCAGTCTCGCGTACGATAACGGAATTATTGCAGCAGGTCGCTTCATCGGTGAAGGAGAGCTGCTTAAGGGACTTAGCGGTGTTCGATTTTGGCTTCATGCCTTTGCAACTCCGACGTTAATACTTGTAGGCTACTACATCCTGCGCAGCTCACAAGTCAAGTTTTCACAACACATCATTACACATATTACGGCGTGGTTAATAACAGTGGGCTTAATCATTTACCAAATTGTAAGTTCAACATTACAGGAAGTAAAAAGTCTTATACCGATAGAAGAGTATGGGGTTTTGAGGTATACATCAGAGAGTCTTGCAGGTCCGCCATTCATGGTGATCATCGTTGGTTTTCTGCTGTTGTTAATAGGTGTAATCGTTCTAGTAAAACAAAAATGGGTATGGCTGTTTGTTGGAACCTTGCTATTATTTATAGGTCAAGGGCTACAAATACCTGTAGCAAGCACAGCTGTAACCAATATATTTGAACTGATCCTCATGGTGTCCATCTGGATCACCACTTCAAAAGCTTTAGATTCACAGAGGCCATAAAGTTTCCACTACTACGTTATAGAGCTGATATGTAGTAAAGAGAAAGTTGAAGTGTCTAGTGAATGAGTGATTAACTCGTTCATTAGACATTTTTTTGTTGTGGAAGAATAACAAAATTCAATATGCTAACGAACGGGATAGTTGAAATCAACGAAGGGTACAATACTACAAAAACGCTGGGGGGTGCTCTTTGTTCAAACAGGTTGTTTCATTGATTTTAATTTGGACTGTATCTGTCGGGCTCCAAGTGGAGCCACTAGTAAGGAAACACCCATATTGACAAACGAAGACGCATAAGGTTAAAATATAATGTTACACAGGAGGTTATCGTTTCTTGAAATTCGAACTAGGGCACTGCTTACTGAATGAACGCTTGATGGAAGCCGGAAAGTCAGCAGAGTGGCTGGCAAAGGAATTGCTTTTTAAACCGGAACGAGTTTACGACTTTATGGAAAACAAAAGAGTAATGCCACTCAAAATTGCCATATCGATCGCCGACTCTATCGGTTGTGACGTTCGTGCCTTGTATGAATTAATTCCGAGTGATATCGAAGTAAAGGGAGATTGATGCAATGTTGGAGTGCGCAATCTCTAACCGGAGGTGTGTCCTTGTTTGGAAGAGTAATAAGAAGATTACTTGTATTACTTGTTTCGCTTCTCTGTATAATGCTTATTTTGGAACCCACCAAAGCCTACTCTGAAACAGATACAAATTGTAAGGACCAAAGACTGATTCTAACTCTTTTAAGTCCAAAAATAGAAGAACAACTTACCCTTTATAAAGATCGATTGAATGAGAAGCCTACGTTTGCTCCTTTTCTAGGCGGGTATGATTTAAAGTTAGAGTACCATGATTCACACATTATTGTCCGTGTCACGGTTGAACCGTACGTTGGTCCCCACTTAAGTGTTGGTCAGGATCTGATTACATTCCATATAGACAATTCCGGCGAGGTTAAAGTCACTGCATATCAACATCTCAAGAACTACGAGCTTCCACCACATTGGAGGAAGGTGGTCATTCCAACGGCAACATTCAGACAGATGTAATTCTTTAAATGGTTAACAGAGTTCCTTCGAAAGTCGCTGTTATGGTGGCTTTTTTGCTATCTGCACAAATTTCTTGCCCTCGAATGCCGCAGTGGAGTGGAAAGTTGGCTACTCATAATAGATAGCCTCGTAAGGAAACGCTAATTTATTCAAGCGATATTCTTTGGGTGACATGGACATATATTGCCTGAAAACTTTGCCAAAATAGCTGGGACTCTCAAAGCCGCATTGTTGGCCGATTTGGAAAATTGGAAGCTCGGTCGTGCGGAGAAGTCGGATTGCGACCTCAATCCGTCTGTCTTTGAGATAGGCTAGAGGAGAAGTTTTTTCTGATTTCTGAAATAATCTGCACAAGTAATGTTTATTGATATCACAATGGCTGGCCAGCACATCCAGTGTCAACGGGGAAGCATAATTCTCTCGAATGAACTTTTTGCATTTCTCAATCGTGGTGATCGATAGGACGCCGATATCTCTCTCCGCATCCCGACTTGTCTGAACCAAGATAAGCAGCCACTGATAGACTTGCATGGACAAGCGATACTTGTCCGTTACTTTCTCCTGATGAATCAAATGGATGATTTGCCATAACTCCTGAATCAAGGGAGAATCCGCGTTTCGTTGAATGACATGTCCTTCGTTATCATGAATCATATCCCAGATTCGGTTCGCTTCATCCCCACGAATGTTGATCCAGATAAATTCCCAAGGTTCATTATTCTCTTGTTTATAGTAATAGCAATGCTCTCCAGAGATTTTAACGAGTAGTGCATGTCCCTTAGGTAAGGGAAGGGTTTGATTATCAATATCCAGATAGCCCTGTCCATTAAGGGTGTATTGAAAAACAACGTGCCCGGGGTCCGGTCTATCGTCACTTGGACAGCGATATTCCTCGCTGGAGACGATCTGCCATCCTATAGAGTCCAGTGTCATGATTGATGTATCGTCGTTACGAAAAGCATAAGAGACCGTATGGACCATACTTTCATCCCCTGCCTAAAAAAGTCAATTTTCTTATATAATACGTCACATTTTTTAGATTGTCTGCCTTTTTTTACACCTGTAAGATAAATGTAAGCGGTAACATAAAAAGGGGGTGACTATTGTTAGTGTTCCTTTTGTTTTTGAACGAAGTTTTCCTGCATCAAAGGATTCGTGCTGCACAAGTGCATCGAATAACAACATCAAGCAGGGCAGATTGATCTGAATTCCTGGGGATGTCTTAAAACAAAAAGACTTCTATCCCCAGATTCTAAAATGAATTTTTGGATAAAGGAGGAGCTAATCCAATGGACCGAAGAACTGTTTCCATCCAGAAATCAATATTTGTATCTTTTCTAGCATTCCTTATGGTTATTTCATTGGCTGTACCTCCGGCTC
Organism: Paenibacillus sp. FSL K6-2862; assembly: GCF_038005125.1. Taxonomy (NCBI): domain Bacteria; kingdom Bacillati; phylum Bacillota; class Bacilli; order Caryophanales; family Paenibacillaceae; genus Paenibacillus; species Paenibacillus sp. FSL K6-2862. The sequence continues at coordinate 3,810,138 of NZ_JBBOSN010000001.1, read as the reverse complement.
CGGCACGTGCAGAGTCATCCGACATCCTGACGGGCCGCCAGGGAGAATATCTTAACCGGAGTCTCGTTGCGGTTCTTGTAGACAACGGCGTTTTTTTAAGCTGGAGATATTTGAACAATGACCCTGATGAGATCGCTTTCAATATATACAAAAATGGAACCAAAGTGAACGCGTCACCGATCAGCGACGTGACGAACTATGTGGATACAACTGGCTTCGACAGCTCGCAATATCAGATATCCACCATCATTGCGGGCAAGGAGCAGATGCAGCCAGAGGTTGTATCGGTCTGGCATAACGATTATCTGCCTATTCCACTTGATAAGCCGGCCGACGGCCGGACCAAGGACGGTGGAACTTACTCTTATTATGCGGGCGACGCTTCGGTTGCGGACTTGGACGGTGATGGCGAATATGAGATCGTCTTCCTATGGAGTCCGAGCAATTCCAAGGACAATTCGCAGGCAGGTTACACCGGCAATGTCTATATCGATGCCATTAAACTGGACGGCACGAAGTTGTGGAGGATTGACCTTGGAGTCAACATCCGTGCTGGAGCCCATTATACGCAACTTATGGTATACGATCTGGATGGCAACGGAAAAGCCGAAGTTGTTGTGAAAACAGCTGATGGCACAAAAGACGGACAAGGCACGGTCATTGGTGATGCCACGAAGGATTATCGCAACGACGGCGGATACATACTGTCAGGACCGGAATATCTCACACTTTTTGACGGTGAGACTGGCGCGGCTATATCGACCGTTAATTATGATCCCCCAAGAGGAAACGTCAGTGATTGGGGTGACGGCTATGGTAACCGTGTAGACCGTTTCCTTGGCGCGATTGCGTATCTGGACGGCACGAAACCGAGTGTCGTGATGAGCCGCGGTTATTACACCCGCACAGTGCTTGTTGCTTATGATTATGTTGGCGGGGAACTCGTCAAGCGTTGGACGTTCGACACCAACGAAGCAGGATCACAATATCAGTCACAGGGCAACCATAATCTGAGTGTGCTGGATGCTGACAATGACGGCAAGGACGAGATCATGTTTGGCGCCCTGGCCATAGATGATGACGGCAGCTTGATGTACAGTACCGGACTTGGACACGGTGATGCCATGCACGCCGGCCAGCTCGATCCGAACCGGGATGGCTACCAGGTGGTAAGCGTGCACGAGCATTCAGATGCGGCCTACGGATTGGAAATGCGCGATGCGGCAACTGGTGAAATTCTCTGGGGTGAGAAAACAGGTTTTGACACCGGTCGCGGGATGTCCGCAGACATTGATCCGAACTATCCTGGCTACGAATCATGGGCCACGACCGTTACCAACGGTCAAAGTGTACCTGTAACCAATACCTATTCGGCTGCAGGAGAGGCAATCTACACTGTGGATGAAGGACCCAAAACTGCCAACTTCGCCATCTGGTGGGATGGAGATCTTCAACGAGAGCTGTTTGACCATCAGTGGGATAACAGTACCGCCAAAGGAATTCCACTCATTTACAAATGGGATTACGAGAACAAAAAGCTGGATGAAATCTTTCGGGCGACCGGTGCATTAACGAATAATCATACCAAAGGTAATCCGGCGCTACAGGCGGATATTCTGGGCGATTGGCGTGAGGAAATTCTACTGCGAAGCGAAGATAGTTCGGAATATCGTCTCTATACGACGACCATTCCTTCGGATTATCGCATCCCTACGCTGATGCAGGACCCTGTGTACCGACTTGGCGTTGCCTGGCAAAATGTTGCCTACAACCAGCCGCCTCATACCGGCTTCTATCTTGGAGCGGAAGCTACAGCATTCCCTAAAGCGGATCTGTCACTGACGCGTGAAGCAAAAATGCTGGAGTCTGTCTATCGTTTTGACTTCGGTACAGAGACAGCGTCAGGAAATACTGCAGTACAGGATACGCTTTACGCACAAGATCCGGGATACGGCTTCATAGAAACAAGTGGTGTTACGGTAGGGGCAGACCAGGTTTCCGTGGAGACAGGAACGACATTTGCTGTTGACCTGCCGAATGCCAACTATAAGGTGACATTGCGACTGGGCAATGACGCGCGTGACTCCAACGTCGGCGTCAAATCCGAATATGTCCAGAAGCTAGCTATGACCAATGTAAAAGCGGGAGAACCGCTGGAGTATTCCTATGACATTGCCCTGGTGGATGGTCAACTTGATTTCCTCTTCACGGGTACAGCCATAGACATCCAAGACATTATCATAGAGAAATATCCGGATAAATCGGCCGGTGCGGCAACGACGATCTATATGGCCGGTGATTCAACCATGCAATCTTACAGTGAGATGCAGGCACCACAAGAAGGGTGGGGTCAGCAATTCGGTCGTTATTTCTCAAGTGGGGCAGTGATCGTGAACGACGCAATCGGCGGCCGTAGCAGCAAATCGTTTATGGTAGACGGTCGTCTGGATACGATCCTGCAGCGAATCAAGCCGGGAGACTTCTTCTTCATTTCCTTCGGTCATAATGATGCCAGTGCAGGTATACCGGACCGTTATGCATCACCTGAAGATTATAAGATATACCTGGCCAGATATGTAAACGGAGCCAAACAGCGCGGTGCAACACCGGTATTGCTTACTCCGGTTGGACGCAGAGATTTCAACACGGTAACTCAGGAATTCAACGTCAGCTTCCCGGCGTATGTGCAGGCTGCCAAAGAGGTGGCGGAGGAACTTGACGTGCCGCTGATTGATCTCAGCAAGCTGAGCATTGCGTACTACGACAAAATCGGTAATGCTGCAACGGAGAAAGTGTTCCTTTACGCTAATCCGGGTGAATATCCGAAATACCCGAATGGAATCAACGATAATACCCACTTCAGTCGTTATGGCGCGCAGAAAATTGCCGGACTGGTTGCAGGCGCAGTCAAAGACATGGAGTTGAGTATTTCTTCTCTGGTTATCGACCCGGATATGTCCGAGCCGGAACCGGAGCCGGAAATTCAGCTCTACGAAGAGGATTTTGAAGGCGACGCTGCAGGCTACCAGTATGCGATGGTTAATGCTACGGGTATTGGTGGAACCATGACGGGAACGGTTGTAGAACAAAGCGGAAATAAAGTGCTGTCCGTCACGGGATCTGGATCAGGACATCGAGCTAAAGTGTTCCGTATGTTCGATGCCGTAAACGGCGATCAGGTAAACGTGAAGTTTGATTGGCAATCGGGCAACGTAAGTGCCTATCCGTCAGAGGGGCATCTTACCATCATGGATTCTAACGAAAATGCGCTTTTCACACTGTATACGAAAACCGGAAGTTCCAAAATTCATTATTACGTCGGTGCATATAATCCGGACTACGGCACAGGCGATACAGCCATACCTGAAGGGGGAACGGCTACAGAGATCTCCAAGAACCAGTGGGTCAATGTGGATGCAACCGTTAATTTCGCCAAGAAAAAGCTGGATCTGACGTTAACGAACCTAGCGGATCCAACAGTTACACAGACGATCGAATCTATTCAGATGAGTTCCGGTGCTTACGCGGACAACGTCAGAGCCCTTAGGTTCTTGGGTACGAGAAAAGGCGGTGGAGGCACGCTGAACTGGACGACTCAGATCGATAACGTACGAATTGAAGGTACTCAGCTCCCTTCAGAGGGCGGCGATCAAACGGCTTTGATTGCTCTGTATGATGAGATCAAAGCACTGGATCTGTCGGAATATACAGAAGCATCGAAAGCAGTGGTGAATCGGGCTTTGGCAGCTGCGGAAGCCATATTCAATACAGAAGCCACTCAGGCCCAGGTTGACCACGCATTTAACATGTTAAATGTCGCCAAGGGTTCATTGACCAAAGAGACGGCTGAAGAGGTAAGTGAATACAAGTTTGATTTTGGTTCTGGCAGCACTGCTGATGGATATATCAAGGTAGATGCCAAGCGAGCGTACATCGAAGGAAATGGATATGGCTTTGTCGATACTGCGCTGACCGAAGATGTGAACCGGGAAACCGGAGATGCGCTCAAGGAGGATTTCACGCGGGTAAACGGAACTTCCTTCCTGGTGGAAATGGAACCAGCCAATTACCGGGTAACGATGACCGTTGGGGATGCGGAGGAATCGACAAGCGCAAGTGTCGTCGCGGAGCAGATGACGAAGCTGCCGCTTACAACCATTGCCAAGGGCGATTTTAAAGAAATCACAACTGACATTGCTCTGATTGACGGAGTGTTTAACTTTGACTTCGCTGGAAATACACCGAAGATTAATGGACTGAAGATTGAGCGTCTGCCTGAAAACGGCGCGGGCGATAAGCCTGTCATTTATTTGGCTAGCGATTCCACCGTTGCCAATTACGCGGAGAACTATCGTCCACAAGCAGGCTGGGGCGAAACGCTGGGCGGATATTTTGATCAAAATGAAGTCAGCATTGATAACCGGGCAGTCGGGGGTCTCAGCAGCAAAACCTTCCTGGTCGGTGGATATCTCAACGATCTACTGCTCGACATTCATGAAGGTGATTATCTGTTCATGCAGTGGTCTCATAACGATTCCACACCGTCCCGCCCGGAGCGTTATCTTACGCCTGAGCAATTCAAGGTATACTTGAAAGAATACATTGATGGAGCTCGGCAAAGAGGTGCGATTCCGGTTCTGGTCACACCAGTGAACCGTCGTGATTTTACTGGAGAGACCCTGAACAAAAGCTTCCCGGAATATGTTAAGGCGATGAAAGAAACGGCGGACGAGACGGAAACGATCATCATCGATCTGAACCAGGCAAGCTGGGAGTATTTCCAGGAGCTTGGCACGGAAGGAACCAAATCGATTTTCATGTGGGTAGGAACAACGGAAGACAATACACATTTGCAGATGAACGGTGCCATCAAGGTATCTGAACTTGTGGCACGTCTTGTGAAAGAATTGAATATACCGCTTTCAGCCTTTGTCACACTGGATGGGGAATCACCGGAACAGACAGCACCCCATACCACGGTATCCGTTGAAGGTGATGAGCATGAAGGGTGGTATACTTCTCCAGTACAAGTAACCTTTACAGCAAATGATGAAGATTCCGAGATCGAAGGGACCTATTATCAAATCAATGGTGGCGAAAAGGTGAGTGGCACACAGTTGACACTAAGTGAAGAAGGTACACACACCATCACCTACTGGAGCGTCGATGTGGATGGTAATCAAGAGAGTGAACAGTCTCTGACCCTGTCTATAGATCTCGTACCACCAACCATTGAAATTCAAGGTCAAACCGAATACACCATTGATCAGCACGTGGAAATTGGCTATACAGCCGCTGATTCAATATCGGGCGTGGCAGAACCGACGGGTGTGCTCCTGGACACTCCGGCTTATACACTGGAACCCGGCCTGAACAAGGTGACGGCAACAGTCTCCGATTTGGCTGGTTGGGAACAGACGGTAGAATATAGCTTTGGCGTTATTGCTACATTCGATAGCCTGATTCATCTGACTAACTCCTTTGCGAATGAATCGATCGATCCTAATGCAAGTGCTCTTGCTGAGCAGCTTGCGAACACATTAGGGCAGGCCAACCAGGCAGCTATCAATCATGAAGGAGCAAAAGCACGTCAACTTCTTGCATCTTACGGTAATGATGTTCAAGCAGCTAGAGGAACCGTATTTACGGATGAGCAGGCCAAGGTGTTAATCAAGTGGGAGGAATGGCTCAACCAAGCAACTCCACTAGCGAACGGGGCTCCTGGAACGCCCGTGCTATCTGACAATAACGGTTACGACACGGGTCTCAAAGACGGGGACTACACAGTCACGATGAATTTGTGGTGGGGTAATAACGGTAATCAGTTCAAACTGTATGAGAATGGCGAATTGATCAAGGAAATAGCACTGGTCGATCAATCACCATCCGCTCAGTCTGTTCAAGTTGATATTACCGGAAAGAAAAATGGCACCTACATTTATACCGGAGAGTTGATCAATTCACTAGGCACGACGATGAGTGTTCCGCTGACAGTCACTGTTACCGATGCTTCTCCGGGGCAAGCCGTTCTATCAAACGACAACTGGGACGGAGATGGTAATTTTAATGTCAGCATGAATCTGTGGTGGGGAACGAATGCAACCGAATACGAACTTTACGAAAATGGTATGTTGATCGACGCACAGTCTCTGCAATCGAATACGCCTAATGCTCAATCAGCGGTTACTGCAATCACTGGAAGGGCACCTGGAATCTATGAGTATGAAGCTGTACTTCGTAATTCTTCAGGGGAAACCAGATCTTCCAAGTTAAATGTAACCGTACGAAAGTAGGCTAAAATGTTTAAGGTCTCCCTTTATCACAAGTGATTCAGAACTGAAGTAGATAAGGTATATTAAAAAGTGCTATTCCTCATCCATCTGAGGAGTAGCACTTCTCTATTTTTGAGTAACTCTGATACCTTCTTCAATGATGGGGAAACGAACAACCCAAATTTTAGATTTTCAAGTTGAAAACTCTTCATGTTCGGCCACGTCTATGTGAATCTACATACATTTATGGCTAGACTACAAAGATGGACGTTCCTAAACAGGACGTCCTTTTTTTACTATGCTAACTACAACGTGACTGCTGATTCGAAAGTGGACCGTATTGAAAGCCGACGTAAGAAAATGAAGGCATTTCGCAAAAAGACCCTGCACATTTACGGATAAGGACCCCGCTGCTTTGGCCAAAATATTGGAAGGTATAACGAAGGATGAGTTTGCCATGTTCAGCAGTGTGTTAACCCGTATCGAAAATAACGCAAGAACTCATACACAAAACTAGATTGAAATAGAGGTTGGTAAGATGGATCATACTCAATTTACCCATGACAACAGACGACGTCCTAAGCATCAGTTTCCGAAGAAAGCAACGTATAGAGAAGCCTTCCGTATCAAACCGATTCCGCTCAATTGGTTCAGGGGAATTGGCTCGGCAATCAGTGTGGGAATTCCTTCTTTAATCGGTTTTTTGATCGGAGATCCTGCTCTCGGCATACTAGCTTCCGTCGGAGGTTTTACCTTTCTATATGTAACGAATGAACCATATTCCCAGCGTGCTGTAAGATTATTCTGGATTGCGCTTGGATTAACTGCTTCATTTGCACTTGGAGCGTTAAGCTCTTATAACGATGTACTTTTGGTGCTTATGTTTGGAGTTATTGGGTTTCTGAGCACCATGCTGTTTAAGCTTTTTGAAATTGTCGGCCCTGGAGGCTTGTTTATTGTCCTTGCTTATGCGATTGGCACTTCCATGCCGCATGATCTGGCTCTGCTCGGATCCAAAGTGCTATGTGTATTGCTGGGTGCCATTTTTGCCTGGATCGTTGCAATGACGGGAGTGCTTGTAAATCCGTACCGTAACGAGAACAAGGCCGTTTCGGGAGTATACCAGAGCTTGGCGAGTCTTCTGTCCTCGATCGGAATGGATACGTATACAGAAAGGCAGCATCAAACGGCGTTTCTCATTAAGCAGGCAGAGCGAACATTATCCCATGCCAAGTTGTTCGGAAAACGGAACCGGAACAATTACGTTTTGGAAAAATTGATACGATTAAACGCACAAGCTGAAGTAATATTTCTTTCTATACTCGATGTCTCGCAAGAGAAAAAGCATGAGATGGAAGATCAAATCGTCAAATCACTGCAGACCATGAGCAATCAGCTTCGTGATAAAGACAAGGAAAAACATATAAAAGTTCAAATGTCGGAAGAAGGAAGCAGTACTTTCCTTAGAAATCTCTATGCAAACGTAAAGTTCGCATGCGAGATACATTCTGGGACAGTTGCTTTGAGTTCTGCTCCGGCGTCGTCTGGTGCCGAAGAGAAGAAAAATGTAAGTGGTACTGATCGAATTAAAAAACTGTTCAGCAGGGATTCTCATATCCCTTTTGTGGCTCTCCGTTACGGAACGATAATTTTTATTTCAGCAGCTATTGCGTATGGTTTCCATTTGAACCGTTCGTATTGGGTTCCGTTATCCTCGGCTGCAGTCATGGGAGGCGGGACTTATGTCAGTAACCTGCATCGCGGTATACAACGTTCGGTGGGCACGATCATTGGGATTTGGATAGGGGCAGCCTTGCTATGGCTGAAACCTGCTGGCTTGTTTGTTTCGTTAACACTTGCCGGATTGCAGTTTATCGTGGAATTAATCTACGCCCGAAATTATTCGCTCGCAGTTATGTTCATTACTCCCAGTACCCTTCTGATTGGAACGACAATTAATCCAGCACTGACTAGCGGGTACTTCATATCCGCCAGGCTCTTCGATATCATCATTGGAAGCATCGTTGCCATTGTCGGGACGGCGTTGTTATGGAGGAAGATTTCTTCCAAACGGTTGCTTACCGTTTTTTCTGATGCTGTTGGAAAAGAAGGGGAAATGTTGATTTCCATGTTAGAGAGTGAACATACGCCAATGCAAGCCCCCAAACATCAGGAGCTCCAACATGCTTTGCTTCAGCTCCGTTTAGTATATGACCGTGCATTAGCGGAATCACTTCGCAGGGATGTAAAGGTTACAAGTCTCTCGCCTGCAGTGGGAGATTGCTTGCACCTGGGTTACATGTTACTCGCAGCGTCCCGCCATCCTTCAAGAGAAGTAGCGGAAGAGCGAGTGCAAGAGTATAAAGTCTATTTCGAAAGACTTACACACTCCATCAAATATAAAGAGAAACTCATTATGGACGTGCCGAGGTTGCCTGAATACCCTTTAATCCATGAAGATATTGTTCAATTACAACGTTCATTACGTATCACCTAATGTTAATAAACCGTTCCCTCAACGTGGCTGCTCGATACAAGCGTCCATATTGAGGGAACGGTTTTTTTATCTATGTTACGGTCCTATTGAAGGAGAACCTATTATTTAGATACGCCTATCTTAGAGGCAATTACTCAGTGAAGAATTACTTCGTCAAAAAGGGTATGGAATCGTAAAGCTAGAATAGTAATCAAAACTAATAGGAAAGTGAGTCCATTGGAGGAAGTAGGTGCGCTATGAGTAGTAAAATCCATGAATTCATGAATTGGGCTGAATCAAACGGTTGGAAAATAACCCAACGAACGAATTCTCATTTAAATTTCGATGTTGGTTTTATTTCCAGATACAAAAAAATTCCTGATAGATATTTAGATTTTTTACGTGTTGTGGAACAATGCATCACCCCTGATGAGAAAACATGGTTCCTCTGTGAGAATGAATATAATAATAGCTCAGATGATGATTTTCGATGGAATGAATTAGAACTGCTCAGCTTGGAAGCAGCAATGAATGACGATCAATGGAGATCAGAAATAACGACATGGTGGAATCATTACCTGCCAATCATGATATCAGTTAACGGTGGTTATTCCTTTTATGCGATAGATTTATCCAATGAAACAGGTGCACTCGTACGTGGAGATGAACCTGAATTTGAAGAAATCAAAAAAGTGGCAAATGATCTGGATGAGTTTTTGGAACTCATTATGTCGAATTCAATTGTATTTCAGTGATCAAAAGGGTTTGCAGTAAAGCCTCCTTCACGATTATGTTAATTGCTTAGTGAGGTTGCTGTCGTTATCGTATTATGCACTTCTACCGAGGAGGGATCAACCGTGAATGTAGTCACCAAGTTGATGAGTGAACTCAAAGATCGCGATAGCCGGCAGCAGTTGAAAGGCTATCGAGACCAAGTAAAACTCATCAGAAAAAGGAATTTGGAGGCCTGGGACGATGAACGACTTCAAGAGGAATCACATCGACTGAAAGAGGAAGCGTTAGGAGGCAGAGCTTTGGATGAGCTGCTTGTCGATGCCTACGCTTTAGTCTGCGAGGTGGCGAAGAGAAAGCTCGGATTAAACCCATATGATGTACAGATCATGGCAGCCATCGCTCTGCATGAGAGATTTCTAATCGAGCAGCACACGGGTGAAGGAAAAACACTCTCCGCTGTTATGCCTGCTTATCTAAATGCGCTGACAGGCCAAGGCGTGCATGTGCTGACGTTCAACGATTATTTGGCCAACCGAGATGCCGAGTGGATGGGACCGATCTATCGCTTTCTTGGGTTAAGTGTAAACTCAGTTCACGCGGGCATGAATCTGTACGAGAAAAAGAATGCCTACGCTAGCGATATCACCTATGTGACAGCTAAAGAAGCTGGATTTGATTACTTACGAGACACGATTGCGCTCAACGAAGTTGATCTGGTTCATCGTCCGTTCCACTTCGTCATCGTCGACGAGGCGGATTCGCTGCTTCTTGATGAAGCACGGGTGCCACTAGTTATTAGTGGAGAGTCGGGCTCTTCCAAGAATGACGACATTCGTTTCGCAAAAGTGGCTCAGCAGCTCAGACAAGGAGAGCATTACGAATTCGATGAGTTCCGACGGAACGTTTACTTGAATGAAGCAGGCTCGGCGAAGGCGGAGTCACTTCTCAGATGCGGCAATCTGTATGATAGCCATAATACACATTTGTTAACTTCATTACATTGTGCGCTGCATGTGGAAACGTTACTAAAAAGAGACGTCGATTACATCGTCCGAGACGGTGGAATCGAGTTGATTGACGAATATACTGGCCGAGTGGCAGAAAACAGGTATTTACCTGACGGACTGCAAGCCGCGCTTGTAGCCAAAGAAGGGCTGCAGTGGACGGTAGGCGGGAAAATTCTCGGCACGATTACCATTCAACACTTCATTAGCCTGTATCCGGGCATTTGCGGAATGACGGCTACAGCGCATGCTTCTGCAATGGAATTTGAACATATCTATGCGCTGCAGGTCATGCGAATTCCGCCGAACCAACCAAACATACGGATCGACCACCCGCACCGAATTTACACTCATATAGAAGCCAAACTAAAAGCACTTGTACAAGAAATCTCGTCTGTCCATGCGACGGGACGTCCGATTCTCATTGGTACATCCAGTGTTGAGGAGTCCGATGACCTAGCGGAAGCGCTGACGAAGGTTAATGTACATTGCCATGTTTTAAATGCAAAAAACGACGCAAAAGAAGCCGAAATTATCGCTAAAGCAGGAGAAATTGGTGCCGTAACCGTTTCTACAAATATGGCAGGACGAGGCGTAGACATTCGGCTAGGAGGCGGAAATCCTGAGCAGGCAGGATTGGTCGCCAATCTGGGAGGCTTATACGTGATCAGTACATATGTGAATGAAAGCGTGCGGATTGACGATCAACTCCGTGGGCGTTCCGGCCGCCAGGGCGACCCGGGATCCTCCGTATTTTTCGTAAGCCTGGAAGATGAGCTAATGGTTCAGTTCGGTATCCATAAATGGGTTCACGTACCTAGGCAGGATGAGGCTCTCGATGACATTGTGCTTCTCAGTAAAATCGAGCATATTCAGCGCGTTATTATGGGTCAGAATTTTGACATTCATCTGGAACTGAACAGTTATTCGGATATGGTGGAAGATCAGAGGCGAATTCTATACGTCGAACGACTTAAGATTCTAAAAGGCGATATACCGATGAGCCCTTCGGAACAGAGAGTACGTCTTTTTTATACCGACGAGTTCTGGGCGGAACATCTGGCATATGTTTCTTACCTTCGCGAAAGCATCCACTTGGAGAGCATAGCCAGCCGCAATCCAATCGACCAATTTCATATGCAAATCACCCAGGCCTACGAGCAAATTCCGTATAAAATCAATAAGGCATCTCAGAAGATGCTTCTAAGACTTGGAGACTCAGATGATCCATCGAAGTGGGAAAAGCTCGGTCTGAAAAGCCCTGCATCCACAAGGACTTATATTATCAACGATCAGTACAGCGAAAATAGACGCAGCTTATGGACTGGAACGACCGTCTTTGCTTTTTGGGGCAGCCAAATTTTGAGATGGGCACTATGGCCGGTATATAGGATGTCTAAATAGTGATTAAAAGTAGTATTTCAGTTCGTCGAATCGATTGATGCTGCAAAAGAAACTCCGAAACCCACAACATTCAGGGTTTCGGAGTTTCTCTGTCAGGACAAATTAAACAGGGATGTTCTTCATTTCATGGATTTTTTGGAGCGTTTGAACAAGTTTTATCTTCTCTTCATCATCCTCTGTGTGGAGATAACTCTCCACAAACCTGTATCCAAATACGAGCAGGATCATTTCATAGACACAATGGTCTGCAGCAGGGGGTGCATCTGCATATTCAGAAAATCCCTGGTAATACGCAGGAACACACCGCTTGTAGTAATCGACCATGTAATTAACATCTGCTTCATCCGCAATCAGACTTGCTAGATCTTCACCCAAGTAGCCCCATCCCGATGTATCCCAATCAATGAGCGCAATTTTCCCATCCGTATAGATCAAGTTGGTCACCCAGAAGTCCCTATGGCATAGCACAAGGGGAAGTTTTTCAATGCGGTCAAATATTTCTTCTGCGTGCTCATCAATGTCGATAAGCATTTGCCGCACATGCTGCGGGAATTCGCAGTCCTCTGAACGTATATAGTCATGAACAACCGGCCATGACCGGTAGTGCAGATAGGTGTTTTTCATGAGGTTCGCATGGCTTAGGTTAGTCAGGCTTTGCAGTACAGCAGGTTGTTTGGCATACAGTTTGCCTTGAAAGCGTCCCAATTCCAGCGCAGCCTGTTCATACATGTCACCGGTCAATTCCAAACCGGATACGCCATCAATATATTCCAGCCATAGATGGAATTCATCTTCTTCGGTATTCATCTCGGCGTAATAACATGTTGGCCAGCGCAAGGCATTGGAGAATGTTTCACCCAAGTCAGATGCATAGAGGTCATATTCCCGGCGCCATGAGCCTGGATCATTGTAACGAGTCCATTGCTTCTGAATTTTCAGCACGATGCGGTATGACAATTTTTCACCCTCGGATGTTTCGGCAACCCCCGACACCAAGTTTACATTTCCCACAGTACCGCCATGTAAAGGGATGGTTTGGTAATCGGCCGAGATGATCTCTCTCTCAAATCTTCTGCTCAAGACAGCGTTCAGCGTTTCGGATTTAATATTCATATCTTCTTACCCCCGTTTTTCTTCATGTTCTTGCTGTACATGGCAAGCGTTTTGCTTCTCGCACTCTTGTTAATGAGGTAACTCGTTTTATCCTGGACATACCTGTTCTCATGGTGTTGGGCGAGATAATGCTCCCACCGCTCACGAGACAACGAACCGTCGGCAATCGCCGTGAGAACGGCACAACCGGGCTCGGTCTGATGGCGGCAATCCGTAAATCGGCATTGAGGGAACCATGCCTCTACATCGGTAAAACTTGTGCGTAAGCCTTCATCGGCATCAAAAAGACCAAGCTCCCGCATACCCGGCGTGTCGATGACCATACTTCCGGAGGGAAGCATGAACAGCTGACGATGGGTTGTTGTATGCCGTCCCCGGCTGTCGACCTCCCGGATTGCCTGAACCTTCATTACGTTCTGTTCCATCAATGCATTGAGGAGAGACGATTTCCCAACACCAGACATACCGAGGAAGACAATTGTTTTACCAGGCATGAAATAGGAATTGAGTTCGTTCAGCCCCATGGCTGTATGACTGCAGATTGCGTGAACTGGCACACCAGAAATACTTTGTGTGACTTCGGAGAGTGGGAGAGTATAATCTTCAACGAGATCAGCCTTGGTTAGAATGATGACCGGCTGGCCGCCGCTCTGCCGGGCTTGTGTCAGGTACCGCATGATGCGGGAAACGTTGAAATCCCCATTCAGCGATGAAAGGATAAACACATAGTCAAAGTTGGTTGCAACGACCTGTTCCAGCACGGTTTTGGTATAACCTGTGGCATGACCCGAGTGATCCGCGCGTGAGAATTTGGAGCGGCGGGGCAGGACTGTAGCGATGAGAGAATCTCCGCTCTCGTTGTAATACAGCAAGACAAAATCCCCGACGCATGGAAAGTCCGCACGTGTTGCCGCGCCGTGATAAAAGGTTCCTTTAAGAACCGCTGTTACTTCCCCGCGCTCGGTCATGACCGTGAAGCGCTCGCGCCTAAGCTCTATCACCCTGCCGGGCAATAATCCGCTTTGAACTGCATCTATCTCTATATAGCCATAGGTTTTCAAATCAATCATGTTATTGGGTAGCTCCTTTAATGTTGTTTTTTGGACGCAAAAATGCCACGGACAAGCAGCCTCTTAAGAAGCTGCTGTCGCGCGGCATCAGGACGCAAAAAAAGATACGACCTTCATCGTATCTGCAAACAGCAATATTCACGAAAGGTTACTTTGGATGGCATACCAAATAATGCGGGCGTTTTCCCGCTTTTTTCGTGTATGCCAACTATTCAGTTTTAAGACGAAACCACCATATAAGTAGCTGCCATTAAAAACATCTCCCTTCGTGTAAGGAACTTGCTTATCACTAAGCTCTTTATAAAATAACCTTTTTTTCCAGAAAAATCAATTGAAAAATACGACTAACCGAAAATGAGCCTTCCACTGATCTTAAGGAACATTACCGTTTACATTACAATGAAAGTATATTATAGTCATTAAAGAGTTATTTTATCCGCAATTAAAGGAGAGAGCAATTTGAATCCAAAATTACAAAAGAAAATTAACAACTTAGAAAATATCGGAAGATTTCCTGCAGAAGAATTATTGGAGCTATTGCCTATCAAGAAAACCGATAATGTATTGGACCTTGGAGCGGGCACTGGTTATATTTCCATGTCCATTGCAGAACGAGTGAACACCGTATATGCGTTGGATAATGATAAGGATGTTCTTGAATATTTGGAGACCCAAGCGAAAGAGAGAGGCATTACGAATATTACATCTGTTGTAGGTGACTTTAGAGAAATTCCGTTAGATAACCAGCTTCTTGATATAGCTATTGCATCCATTTCTTTACACGAAGTTAAGCCCCTTGCAACAGCTCTGAAAGAGATCAACAGAATATTGAAAGACAGAGGCTTGTTCTTATGTATCGAATTAGAAAAGTCAGAGACTTCAACGGGTCCGAGAGTTTCTTCCAAAGATATGGAAGTGGAAATGCTCGATGCTGGCTTTACCATTGTTAATAAGATCTACCCGTCGACCCAAATTGCCAACCAATCTGTCTATATAATCCTTGCTCAAAAGTAAACAATAAGAACAATAACGTTGAATTTATCTTATGTAAAAGGGCGTCTAGATGTTGCTGCAACCAACGCTTAATGTAAATGAAAGCGAGGCTGCCGAAATTATCGGTAGCCTCGTTAATCTACGAATGGATTTACTATGAGTCTTTCGATTGGTGCTCGGTAAATACGGCTAGATAGCGAACTTCTTCCGAGATCGGTATTACCGTATGTTCCTGGAGTGAATTAAAGTACAAGCTATCTCCATCACTTAGCTCGTATTCTGTTCCTCCTACACGATACTTCATCTTGCCAGATATAACATATATGAATTCTTCACCTTCATGTGAGAAGGTGTGTTCATTAACTTCCCCTTGTTTTGCCACAAACATATAGGGCTGCATAATTTTATTATGTCGATTGGAAGCGAACGCAAAGAACGAATAGCCTTTGTTCGTTTTAATCCATTTCTCAACGTCCTCATATTGACTCGCATTAACCATGACCGTGTCGCTGCTGGATTGTTCTTCTAGCAAGTCGGAGACCTTAACCCCAAGAGCATTCGCAATTTTCATTAAAGTCGACACAGCTGGCATCGCACCGCCATTCTCAATCTTAGACAGCATGCTCTTAGTGAAACCACATGCTTCAGCAATTTCCTCCTGAGTCCTCTTTTGCTCTCTGCGTATGAGACGAATGCGCCTTCCCAAATCCATGGTTACCTCTTTCTAATCTAAGATTTGTATCAATGTATAATATACTTCAACTATGTTGAATATTCAATCTCTTCGATATTGATAATGTTCATTCATGTAAATTTTGACGGTTAATGACGATAATGACCGACTATTAGGAGTTAAAAACAAACATAAAGAAAGCGCTTGCTTAAAGAAATGACATGAGGTATGATGATCTCAATTCAACAAGGTTGAATAAAAGTTGAATTGGTAAACTTAAGCTTTACCTAGTTGATTTGTTATAAAAGGAGGACCATGTGAAGGAGGGCTAGCGTGAGGCGGATCATTGGTATGATCGGGGCGATGGATTCCAAGGGCACTGAGTTTGCATTTATGAAGAACGAAATTGAACGTAGGGGATTCGGAGTATACGTATTTGATACAAGTGTGATCGGTGAACCTCGGTTGCATTCAGACATTCCGCGAGAACAGATCGCTGCTGAAGGGGGATCATCTCTAGAGGAATTAATCTCTCTAAACGACCGAGGGAAGGCAATGGGAATCATGTCCTCAGGAGCTGCTAAAGTCATCGCGAAGGCTGCTTCATCTGGTGTAATTCATGGTTTAGTCGGAATGGGTGGAACTGCTGGGACTGCAGTAGCAAGCAGTGCGATGCGGGAGCTGCCTATCGGTTTTCCCAAGCTGATTGTTTCTACAGTTGCAGCGGGCAATACAAGGGAGTATGTAGGGACGAAGGATATTGTTATGTTTCCCGCCGTTGTTGACGTGTCAGGAATTAACCGAATCAGTAGGGCCATCTTTACACGGGCAGCTGGTGCGATATGCGGTATGACTGAATCCGAGGTTATGCCTGCAAATGATCGGAAATTGATTGCTGCGAGTATGTTTGGCAATACGACTACATGCGTTGAGCGGGCGAAAGCACAGCTTGAGGCCGAGAAAATGGAAGTGTTGGTCTTTCACTGCACGGGCGTTGGTGGACAAACGATGGAAAGTCTGGCTGAAGCCGGCTTACTGGGAGGTATTCTAGACCTCACAACGACAGAATGGGCCGATGAAATCGCGGGCGGGGTATTTTCAGCTGGACCCAATAGAGGAGAGGCAGCAGCTGAGCGAGGCATTCCACAGGTCATCGCTCCGGGCTGCGTGGATATGGTTAATTTTCATGCCCGGGCAACAGTCCCCGTCCAGTATGCGGGCCGTAATCTTTACGAGTGGAATCCGAATATTACACTCATGCGAACGACACCTGAAGAGAATATGCGGATTGGCCGCATACTTGCGGAGAAGGCGAATGCTAGTTCAGGTCCAGTTGCCTTCCTGCTTCCAATGAGAGGCGTATCCATTTTGGGTAGCCCTGGGCAAGCATTTTGGGATCCAGATGCAGACCGCGCCTGTTTTGATGCAATCCGCAAGCATGTTAAGGACAGTATTCCGGTTTATGAAATGGATGTCAATATCAATGATCCAGCGTTTGCGGACAGAGCTGTTAACCTGCTGAAGGGAATGCTTGCGGGTAGTCCATAAGCGGAGCACCAGGCTTGATAACAGAGTATTCATTTAAGGAGGAGAACGGAAAATGAAAACGTATAAGGTGGGTCTTGTCGGTGCAGGTGGTGTCACAGAGCTTCATCTGGAGGGATATAAAAATCACCCAGACCGGCTTGAGATCGTTGCCATTTGTGATCCGAATGTAGAGATTCTTACTCAAAAAGCGGAACAATATGGCATTCGGCAGCAATTCACCGAATTGGATGACTTTATTCAGAATAGCGGCATCGATGTTGCGGTTGTCTGCACCCCCACTTCGATTCGCAAGCAGGTTGTTTACCCCCTGCTGGAAGCAGGAATCCCACTTTTTGTCGAGAAACCATTCTCCGATACATTGGCTGATGCCACCGAGATTACCAATAAGGCAGCGATGCTTGGCGTGCCAATCTCAGTCAACCAAAACTTCCGTAGGCATTTCGCCTTCGATGTCGTTAAGGATATCGTGACTCAGGACACGATCGGCAAGGTAACTTCAATTGTTTTCAACAATCTGTTTTTCCGTCAAGACAGCGGCTGGCGACTCCAGTGTGAGCGTCATGCATTGTCCGTTATGGGGATTCATTGGTTTGATGGGTTCCGCCAAATTCTTGGTTCAGAGGCTGTTTCCGTTAATAGTTTGATGCGGTCCTCTTCAGCAATCAATTGTGCGGGTGAAACCGACGCAACGGTTCAAGTTGCCTTCGAGAACGGTTCGATGGCTACCTATGTTCAGAGCTTTTCGTCTCCATTCCCGAGAACGGAGATGATTGTTATCGGTGAAACGGGCACTTTGTTCTGCACTCATCAGAGGGTGGAACTGTACCGGAATGACACTAAGTCCCCATTACAAACATGGCGCAACGATGTCTCTCGTGAAACAGCCACCTTTGAAGGCCTAAATCAGCTCTTGGTGTCACTTGAAACCGGAGATGAAGCTCCAAATAGCGCACAAGATAATCTGAAGACAGTGGCCATCCTGGATGCTGCCTATCGTTCCTCTACCGAGCAACGTCCAATAATGCTGAATCAAGGAGTAGTCGTATGAGCATCAAGTTTGCCTTTTCACGGCCGACCCAAACGGATGAAGAACGGGACCTTCTATTCAGAGAATATCATTCAACTGGTTATGCAGGGCTTCAATTAAAACATGCCCAGTACGCTCCATACATTAATGACTCAGAACGTTTCCTTGACGAATGGGGAACGTGGCCCGGGATCGCGTCGGCACTGATTACAGGTGGACCTGTTGATGACGAGATTCGCTCCCGTCTAGCCCCGCTGCTTAACTTCAGTGAAAGCGTGGGTACGGAGACTATCGTGTTTTGTCACGGGCTCTCCCGGGAACATGTCACGGCGGAGGATATTCGCCGTTTCGCCCGTCAGTTGTCAGAGCTCGGCAAGGAATGCGAGCAGCGGGGTGTCCAGCTTTCGCTGCACCACCATTACGACCAGCCCGTAATGTACCGAGAAGATTTTGATATCTTTTTCGATCAACTGCAGGACAGAACTGTAGGCTTGACGATGGACACAGCACATTTGGTGAAGTCAGGGATATCGGACGTCGCTGAGATCATTACCAGCTTTGCTCCATACATCGATAACTTCCATATGAAAGATTTTGCGGCCGGGGACTGGCGGGTACTAGGAGAGGGAGAGATCAACTTCGTGCCGATTTTTCAAGCGATCCACCAGATAGAATATGTGGGCTGGATGTCTGCAGATGAGGAAAGCGGCGGAGGGATCCAGGAGGGGATGCGTCAATGTCTCCATTTTATGCAGCAAGGAATTCAAGAGGCGCAGGGTAAATCTAGCCGGAGGTGAATCGTCTGTGAATTCCCTTATCGCTAAGCTTGGTAGAAAGTCCCGGAGACAGGAAAACGCTCGTAGCCGAGCGCTATGGCCGGACATAAGGCGAGATCGATACCTCTATTTGCTGGCTTTGCCGGGCATCTTGTACTTTATTGTGTTTAAGTATGTGCCAATGTGGGGAGTGGTAATCGCCTTTCAGGATTATTCACCCTATCTAGGCATACTTCAGAGCAAATGGGTGGGATTTGAGCACTTTATCCGCTTTTTTTCCAATCCCGACTTTATCATTTTGTTTCGCAACACTATGATGATTAGCTTCCTCAATTTACTTTTCTTTTTTCCACTACCGATCCTGCTGTCCTTACTACTCAACGAAGTGACTCATCATGCTTTCAAACGTACGATTCAATCCATTGTTTATCTGCCGCATTTTCTGTCTTGGGTCATCATTGTTGGGATCTCGTTTTTGCTGTTATCACAGTCATCTGGAATCATCAACATGATCCTTCAGTGGGCTGGATTGGCTAGTTACGATTTCCTGACCAACAAGGATACCTTTTGGGCGCTGCTAACCATACAAAACATCTGGAAAGAGACGGGATGGGGAACCATTATCATTTTGGCGGCCATTACTTCCGTTGATACACAACTGTACGAGGCAGCCAAAATTGATGGTGCCAATCGTCTTCGTCAAACGTGGCATATTACGTTACCCGCGATCCGTAATGTCATCATTGTGTTATTGATTTTACGCCTGGGGCACATCATGGATGTCGGATTTGAGCAGATTTTCCTCATGATGAATGGAGCTGTGACGGATGTAGCAGACGTGTTCGAAACATATGTCTACCGTAACGGCATCCAAAACGGGCAGTTTGGCTATAGTACAGCTGTTGGCCTGTTCAAATCCCTTGTCGGACTGATTCTGGTCGTTATCGCCAATAAGATGGCCAAGAAGTTCGGTGAGGAAGGAGTCTATTAAAACCAGCCGTATCAGGAAGGAGGGACTCATATGAAACCTCGCATAGCAAGCCGGCTGTTTAATACAGCAAACTATGCGGTACTTTCATTGATTGGCATCGTCACGCTATTTCCGCTTTATTATGTACTCGTCGTTTCCTTCACCGATTCGCACGAGTTCGCGGAGAAAAATGGCTTTATTCTCTTTCCGACGAAATGGTCGATTGCGGCCTATGAATATCTGTTCTCTACCTCGGCTTTTATTAACGCGGCAGCAGTGAGCACCTTTCTAGCGACGGTTGGTACGGCATTAAGCCTCATTGTCACAGCAGGCATAGCCTTCAGCTTGTCCCGTAAGCGGCTACGCGGCAGACAGTTCATGCTCGTCGCCATTGTAATTACACTTTTATTTAATCCAGGTATTATCCCACCGTATCTCGTCGTCAAGGAACTCGGCCTGATCAATAGTGTGTGGTCGCTAATTATTCCTGTATTGACCAGTGGCTGGTACGTCATCTTGATGAAAAGTTTCTTCGACAGCATCCCAGTAGAGCTCGAAGAAGCGGCCATGATCGATGGAAGTACCGATCTCGGTACCTTTTTCCGGATTGTCCTTCCGCTGTCGGCGCCAGCTCTAGCTGCATTTGGTCTGTTCTACGCCGTTGCCTATTGGAACACGTTTTTTTCGGCTGTTCTATACATCAACGATTTTGCGAAAGTTCCACTTCAAATTGTGTTGCGCAATATGCTCGTAGACTCGTCGACCTCCACTGGGGGCGCAGCTGCAATGGAGATGATTTCAGAACAACAGATTCCAACGCAAACGATTAAAATGGCTGCTGTCGTCATCTCCACGTTGCCTATTGTGTGCATTTATCCGTTTTTGCAGAAACATTTTACGAAAGGCGTCATGCTTGGTTCGGTCAAGGGTTAAGCAACAGGTGTATTATGCAATTGCGATTTAAGCATTCGTTCAACTTGGGAGGTCGTCGATAAAAATGTTCCAAGTACGAAAATGGAAAAGTACGATGGCTGCGATGGTACTATTCATTGCGTTCGGATCGAGTCTAATGGCTTGCTCGGCCAATACTACGGACGGTAACAATACGGCGAAGGAGGATGCGCCCGTCACTATTAAAATCATGTCGGATTTTACCATCGCTCAGCCGCCTTCTGCAGACAATCCCATCATTAAGGAATTTGAGAAAAACACCAATACGAAGCTGGATATCACTTGGGTATCCGGAGCGAACTGGACGGATTATGTTGATCGGATCAATGTGGTGCTGAGTTCCGGAGACCTGCCTGATTTACTAAAGCTGAACGATGTCACCAATCCTCTTTTCCAGCAGATGGTCAACCAGGGCGTGTTCTGGGATTTGACACCCTATCTGAAATCCTATCCGAACTTGATGACGTATCCGGAATCCGTATGGAACAATACGTCGATTGGCGGTAAAAACTACGTTATTCCCGTAGCAAGGCCACTTAATGGCTTCGTGTTCACCAACATTCGTAAAGATTGGCTTGATAAGCTGGGGCTTGAGGTGCCAAAGACCGTGGACGATTTCTATAACATGCTCAAGGTCTTCAAGGAACAGAAGCCTGATGGAAAAGCGGATACGTACGGTTACACGATGCGTGGACATGAGGTATTAGATGGGGTGTTTACGAATTCGAATGGACGCTGGAAGGATGTTGGCGGGGAATTAATCGATGCGAACTTTGATCCCGGTATGCGTGAAGCCATATTGTTCAAAAAGAAGCTATTCGATGAGGGTCTCATTCCGCCAGACTTCTCCGTTATGAAGGATAGTCAATTCTGGGATCTGGCCACGACGGGAAGAGCAGGCGCGACCGCGGAGACCATCGAGGCGCAGTTCCGCTGGACCTATGATCAATGGAAGCGCGACCCTAATGTTGATTGGATGCCGATGTCCTCCCTTACTTACCAAGATGGCCCATACGCGCCTGAGTATAGAGGATACATTGGCGTTCTCGCTATTCCGAAGAATGTGCCGGAGGAAAAGGTGAAGAAAATTTTATCTCTTCTGGACTATGGCGCGTCGGAAGAAGGAGGCACTCTATCCATGTATGGCATCAAGGGTGTTCACTATAACGAAGAGGATGGCATGAAGGTAGCAACGGAGCAAGCTGTCGTGGACAGTGTAGGCGTTGGTGCATTCGGAAAGCTGTTTATGCGATATGACCCGTACATGTATGCATACGCACCAGGCATGACAAAGGAAGTCTTCGAACGTAATAAACAGGTGATTGACGAGCGAGCCAAAATCGCCAAGCCGGATGTTGCCATTGGCCTAGTTTCGGAGACGGATACGAAGCTCGGTGCTGACTACGCGAAGAAGATGGCCGATATGAAAACACAGATCATCATGGGGAAAGCCACAATTGAGGACTGGGATAAGCTGATTCAGGATATCCAGAATGATTCCAATTATAAGCAGATCACCAAGGAGATTAATGAGGCGTACAAGGAAAGGTTGGCCTTGACCCAATAATGCTGCATAGCGAAGTTCATAAAAATAAGTATTAAAAAGGAGAGAGAGATTATGGCGACCATCACAAGTTTGAGCAAGCAAGAGGAGCACCGTCTATTGGATATGGGCTGGGGTAAAATCCAGTGGCTGTGCGGGAAGGAGATCGACCCAGAGGCGGAAATGACGTTCGGGATGGTGTACATTGATGCGGGCAAGGAAAATAATCGGCATATTCATCCCAATTGCGAAGAAGTTATTTTCATTCTTTCTGGGGAGTGCGACCATACACTCGGGGATGAAACGTTCCACCTCGAGCCTGGAATGATGCTGCGGATCCCCCGCGGTGTACCCCATCATGCTAAGGTAACGAGCTGGGAACCCTGCAGGATGATCATTGCCTACTCATCAGCAGACCGTCAAACGGTCGGCGAATAGGGAGGGCCACCATGTCTATATCAAGAGAAGTAGCACTGCAGCGTTTAAAAAGTCAGGTTAGCCAGGGAACAACGCTCATTGGAGCAGGGGCAGGTACAGGATTATCCGCAAAGTGCGCTGAAGCGGGTGGAGCTGACCTTATCATCATATATAATTCAGGCCGTTACCGTATGGCGGGACGTGGTTCACTCGCAGGGCTAATGCCTTACGGAGATGCTAACAAAATCGTGGTGGAGATGGCGTCAGAAGTACTCCCGATTGTGAAAGATACACCTGTTCTTGCCGGAGTATGTGGAACGGACCCGTTTCGCGTCATGCCGGTGTACTTGAAGCAGCTTCAAGAGATGGGATTCACCGGTGTACAGAACTTCCCAACGGTTGGTCTATGCGATGGGGTCTTCAGACAAAATCTCGAAGAGACAGGGATGGGATACGATCTGGAGGTGGAGATGATAAGGCAGGCTCATGAACTCGGTCTTCTGACCACGCCATACGTTTTTAATGAAGACGAGGCGAGAAAGATGACTGAAGCTGGCGCAGATATCCTGGTGGCCCATGTCGGTCTTACGACGAAGGGATCCATCGGAGCTTCAACAGCACTGACACTGGATGAAGCAGTTGATGTGGTACAACGGATTAGCGATGCGGGTAAACAGGTTAATCCAGATGTTCTGGTCATCTGCCACGGAGGGCCGATCTCCGAACCGGAGGACGCCGCTTATGTTCTTAGCCGTACTAAGGGAGTCTCTGGCTTCTTCGGTGCATCCAGTGTGGAGCGTCTTCCAACGGAGGTCGCCATTACCTCACAAGTACAGCGATTTAAGAGTATTGGAACTTAATCAAGGTGATTAATTTTCACTTAATTAAGCTAAAGCTATATGAAAGCGTTTGACTTATTCGAATATCGATCTATAATTATGAAGGAAATTGGACGAGGACGGGAACTGACGAAGTGTCCTGATGTGTGTCCGCCTGAATGGATCGAAATGCCGACAAGCTTCAAAGTAGGCCTCAGCCTATGGGGATAACGATATTCGGTATAGCTGTATGTATACTCACAGCAAGCTTCCATAACCAGGAGGCTTGCTGTTTTTATTTTTAGAAGGAGACTAGGTCAGAATGACACTTAAAAAAAGGATCTTTTTATTGTTCTTCCTCAGTGCGT
The DNA here is from genome assembly GCF_038005125.1 of Paenibacillus sp. FSL K6-2862. Classification (NCBI taxonomy): domain Bacteria; kingdom Bacillati; phylum Bacillota; class Bacilli; order Caryophanales; family Paenibacillaceae; genus Paenibacillus; species Paenibacillus sp. FSL K6-2862. The sequence continues at coordinate 3,785,980 of NZ_JBBOSN010000001.1, read as the reverse complement.
TTATCCCTTTTATCAGCATATTTGCGATTTCTTATTATACCATTGACTCCATTTTCGCAAATAAGATTGATGATGGCATCCGCAGCAATTTACAGCAGGTGACGTCCTCACTGGAGAATTCAATTACTAATCTGAATCACGTTACACAGCAATTGTCCTACCGAGGAACCATTGGCAAAAAGCTGGATCAATTCCTGAAGCCTTCCTCGGATATCTTCCTATTGATGGAGGCGAGAGACGAGTTAAAAAGCGAGTTAAGTGTGGTCACGTTTACCAATCCGAATATTGGTTTGACCTTATATTACTTCCAAAAGGATGGAACGACACAGTTTGGCAACTTTCCGATTAAGGACCACTTTTCTCCGGAGTCACTGCCTGTGCTCTTCCAGACCTATGGGATTAAGTACTATGGTCCGCATATCAGCATGAACCGATTCGATGACCAACTCGTTCTGTCTGCTCTGCGAAGAGTACAACTGCCCGAAAGGGACGACGTGTACATTTACGTTGAGTCGGGCTTTCGCCTCACACAGGATAACTTGGGATACAGTCAGTACAACGGGGCTCTGTCTCATCTGATCCTGGATGGTGAAGGCAACATTGTGTACAGTGAGATACCGGAAGCGATGAAGGTCGGGGAGAATTTCTCCAGCTTGACAGCCGATCCTGCCAAGGACGGGATATCCCGGGGGTATCACTGGTTCAAGGAGGATTCATCACAGAAATGGAGCGTCGTTTCAGTCATTTCGCAGGCTCAATATCAGCAGGAGAAAAACCAGTGGTTACTTCAAATATTGCTGGTCGCATTATTTTTCCTCGGCTTTACCGTTTTTCTAGCTTGGCTCCTGTGGAAGATGGTGTACAAACCACTTGGTTTGTTCCATTCGGAAATCAACGGGATGTCCAAAAATCCACAAACGACGGGGAGCAGAGCTCGCACCCAGATTCCCGAATTTGATTTTCTGCTCGGTGAATTTTCCAATATGCAGCATCAAATTGGCGATCTCTTCAAGGAAGTGCAGCAGAAAGAAAAAATTCGTGCAGACCTTGAAGTGGAAAAATTGCTCTATCAGATTAACCCGCACTTCCTGATGAATACACTGGATACGGTACACTGGCTGGCCGTCATGAACGGACAAGGGGAGATCGACAAGCTGGTACAGTCATTGAACAAGCTGCTCTATTACAACTTGGGCAAATTAGGGCAAGTATCCACGATGGAAGAGGAGATTGATGCATTAAGACAGTATCTGATCTTGCAGCAAATTCGGTATGACTTTGAATTCGACGTCCGTATTACTGCTGATGAACAAGTGCTTCAAATTCCTGTGCCTCGTTTTATTCTGCAACCGCTGGTTGAAAATTCGCTCTATCATGGATTGAGTGACGAAGGCTTTATTCAAATTGAAGTGACATGCAATACAACATTGAACATTATGATACAGGATAATGGTGCAGGCATGAGCGAGGAAACCATTCATAAACTGCTGAACAACCGTGTAGCTGAACAACAAAAAGTAGGAATGGGCATTGGACTCAATTACGTTCACCGCATGTTGAAGTCACAATATGGGGACCAAGCACAATTGGTCATTGAGAGTGAATTGGGAACGGGGACAAGCATTCTGCTCATACTGCCCATTAAAGGAGAAGATATCTCAGCATGATTAAGGTATTGATTGTGGATGACGATAAGCTGGTACGCAAAGGCATTAGCTCAGCGATGCCATGGAACGAATTCAATATGGAGGTTGTAGGAGAAGCAAGTAACGGAGCGAAAGCATTGGATTTCCTGAAATCCCAACCGGTTGATCTCATGTTGACGGATCTTGCGATGCCGGTAATGTCAGGAATTGAACTGATGCGAGCTACAAAACAGCTCTATCCGGAGCTTCATGTTGTCGTGTTAACCTTGCATCAGGATTTCGATTATATCCAGGAAGCACTGAGGCTGGGGGCCATTGATTATATAGCCAAAGTCCAGCTGGAGAAAGAGCAATTTGAACATGTTCTGCACCGGATCCATACTCGTATTGCTGGGTTAACGACTTCTATCCGAAAGATGCCTTCTACCAATGAAATCAATGTGCATTACCCGAATGTGTATGCACTCGTTTCCCAAGATCGCAAATCCGAACAAAAGTGGCCCGTGGAACTGACCACAGATGGAGATGTGATCAGGTGGGAGGTTGAACGGAATAGCTGGATGTGGGCAGCTTCCTATGACGAGCAGGACCCGCTGTTTCATCAGTTAAAGGCATCCCTGAATGAAGTTCCCCATAGTACGTTATTGGTGTTGTCCGATGTACAAGAGAAAACCTGGTCCCACATCAAAAACTGGATTATGAATTATACAGAGGCATCTCTATTCTATGCGTACAACCCCGAACACCGAGTCATTGCCGTTTCAATGAACGAGGAAGAGACATTTTTAAAAGAACCGCAGGATGAGGACATAGACCGGATAAAGCAAAGTTGGTTCCAAACTCCATGGACTCATCATGACACGTACTATAACCAACTCATTGAACAGTTTACATCATTACGATTAAACAAGGGCCAGTTGATGGGATTGCTGTACTCCCTCGTTATGGAGTGGAATCACCTTTTTGCCCAAACAACGCTTGGAAGGATCTCTATGATCCATGGTTTCGATTCCTGGTACGAGGTTGAGAGATGGATCAAACAGACTGCGGTAGTTATTCGTAAGGCCGACGAACAGACTTCGTATTCCCAGGAAATCATCCATGCCGTGAAAAAAGCAGTGATGATCATGCAGGATGACTTGGAGCAGGCGTATACGGCTTCAGGCCTTTCCCAACAACTCAATATCAGCCGAAGTTATTTCAGTCAATGTTTCAAAGATCTGATGGGGAAAACCTTTAATGAGTACTCCAGGTTCATCCGGGTAGAGAAGTCGAAGGAGTATTTGCTCAATACAAACAACACGATTTTCTGGATTGCCGAGCGAGTGGGTTATACGGATGAAAAATATTTCAGCCGGATTTTCCGTGAAGTGACAGGCCTTCTGCCAAGCGAATATCGGCAGCAAGGCAGAGGAGTCAAATAGCAGATGTGTTCCCATTAGACAGACAGTCATCATAGGGAAAGTGATCGTCTCCATAATGATGGTTGGAGGCCGTCATGGAAATGGTCCAAGAGACATTTTATCGATTATGGATAAATTGAAGGCCGACAGTTTCCTGTTTGAGGAGCTGCCGGCCTTTGTTTTCGAATGGAAATAAGGATAGATAGATGAATGTAAGTCAGCAGGTAGGATAAATGTTCACGAACTAACCAATGCTCCAGGATCGCGGTTGAAAACTGTAATCATTTCTCTATCCAAACGAGCGTGCAATCCCTATCTCAGTGGATCTTCACTCCATTTTATAATGAAAGCGTAAACAAAAAATGATAAACACAATAAGGGGAATCGAATTAGATGAGAACAAAATGGTCCATGAAAAGCAAACCGCTCACGAAACGTTTGGCCGTGCTGTCGATGTCTGCGCTGATGGTTACAGCTCTCGCGGCATGTGGAGGCGCATCCACTCCTCCTACTGCAGAGGAAGCAGGCAAATATGAGGTGACACCGGGGGATCCGTTCAGTGCCTACAAAGACGAAATCACCGTAACCATGGGACGGGTGACTACAGCCAACCCGAAACTGCCGGCTGGAGATACCTATGAGAACAACGCATATACGCGACTGGTTAAAGATACATTTAACGCTCAAATTACAGATCAATTTGAAGCCAATGGTGAAGATTACAGTCGTCAGGTTTCGCTTGCCATCGCCTCTGGGGAATTGCCTGACATGATGCGTGTCGACTCCAAAGACGAACTGAAAGAACTGGTGGACAATGACCTGATTGAGGATCTGACAACCATTTACGATCAATACGCCACAGATAACATCAAGCAGATTTACGATTCCTATGATGGGCGTGCATTAGATAATGCGACGATTGATGGTCGTTTGATGGGTCTTCCGGCGACGTCCCTGGATTCCGCACCAACGATGGTTTGGGTACGTCAAGATTGGCTGGATCTGCTGGGGATCCAACTCGATGCAGACGGAGATGGTGCCATCTCGCTCGAAGAAGTAGAGAAAACAGCACAGGAATTCCTGAAAAGAGATCCTGGTCAAACCGGTAATCCAGTCGGTATCCCTTTTGTCAACACACTGAATACCACAGATTACAATGCCTCTTCCTATACCATGCTGGGTGTTGCCTCAACCCAGGGCGCGTTCCCACAATATTGGATGAATGGGGAAGACGGCAAAATTGTGTATGGTTCCACGACAGAAGAGACGAAGCAAATGCTAGGGATCATGGCGGACTGGTTCAAGAACGGCATCATTGACCCGCAATTCGGAACTCGGACGTTTGATGACATTACTGCACTCTATACCAATGGCCAGAGCGGTATCGCTTTTGGACCGTGGCATATCCCGGACTGGGGATTGATCAGCGTGAAACAGATGGATAAAAATGCGAAATTTTCGGCGTATACGTTGGAAGATGCAGACGGCAATGTAAACGTGGCACATGCTAATCCATCCAATCAGTTTATCGTGGTAAGAAAAGGGTATGAGCACCCTGAACTGGCTGTTAAGATTGTAAACCTGTTCTACGACAAACTGGCAAATGATAAAGATGTGGCAACAACCATGCCGGAAGCTGCCAAGTATCAGGAGACTGGGGTAGACGGTTCTACGAGACCGTTTAATATCGAAGTCAATTCGGCTACATCGCTGCTGGATGATTACTCTGATGTCGTTCGTGGAATTAAAGGTGAAATTGGTCTGGATGAGGTTCGCACAACCGAATCGAAGAACAATATCGGTAGCATCAAAACGTATTTGAGCGACATGGATACGGACGACGTGACCGCTTGGTCCAAATACCATTCACGGATTAACGGAGTTGGACTGATTGACAAGCTGACACAGGAGAATAAATTCGTTTGGATGACGCCTGCTTTCTCTGGAACGACATCAAGCATGAAACAAACGTGGGCCAATCTGACGAAGCTCGAGCAGGAATCGTTCATCAAAATTGTGACGGGCTCCGAACCGCTGGAGTACTTCGATACATTCGTCAGCAACTGGAAGAAACAAGGCGGTGATCAAGTCATTCAGGAAATCGAAGACGAGATCGCATCGAAACAATAGACATCCATGAACAGTAGCAGGGCTGCGATATGCAGCCTTTCTTCAGGAAAGGGGTTCATCCATGAAACAGGGGAAATTAAAAGCAAGAGGCCGGCTCGGCACAGGTGCCATGTACCATATGATGATGCTGCCGGGTATTTTGTTTTTGCTTGTATTCAGCTATATACCAATGGTCGGTGTCATTACGGCTTTTCAGGACTATGTACCTGCCAAGGGCATGTTCGGCTCCGAATTTGTAGGGCTGAAGCATTTTATTTATATGTTCAAACTCCCGGATATCGCTCAGGTCATCAGCAATACGCTAGTCATTGCGATTGCCAAGATTCTGCTCGGAACGTTGATGGCGATCATATTTTCCGTATTGTTGAATGAAATTCGTATTAAATACGTTAAAAAATCCGTGCAGACAATAGTTTATCTGCCTCACTTTCTATCCTGGGTTGTACTCGCATCCGTCGTGGTCAACATGTTCAGTTTGGATGGAATCGTGAATCAAATGCTCGCGTTCTTTGGCCTGGATCATATCAATTTCCTAGGCAGCAACACGTGGTTCCAGCCACTGATCATAGGAACAGATGTCTGGAAGGAATTTGGTTATAGTTCCATCGTTTATTTGGCTGCTATCACGTCGATTGATCCCGGTCTATATGAAGCGGCAGGAATGGATGGAGCCAGTTGGTGGAGAAAAGTATGGCATATTACACTGCCGGGTATGCTGCCTATTATTCTGCTCATGGGTGTAATGAGCCTGACCAATATTTTGAGTGCCGGTTTCGATCAAATCTATAACCTGTATAACCCGGTAGTGTATGAAACGGGCGATATTCTGGATACTTACGTGTACCGCATTGGTCTCGTTGGACGACAGTATAGCTTCGGTACGGCTGTTGGATTGTTCAAATCCGTGATCGGCATCGTGCTGCTCTTGTCTGCGAATCAACTCGCCAAAAAATATACAGACAGAAAAATTTTCTAAGGAGGCAATTCCGTGTCCTATTCTGCAAACTTTAAAGATCGAATTGGCCGGTTTGTCATCTATGCCATCGTAATCATGCTGGCATTGGCTTGCCTTCTTCCGTTATGGAATATTGTTGCCATTTCATTCAGCAGCAGCGAAGCTGTATCAGCGAATGCCGTAGGTCTCGTTCCGGTCAATTTTACGACAGCCGCGTATTCAAAAATTATTGATGATGCTCAGTTCTGGCGTTCTTTTGGCATATCTGTACTGCGCGTTGCGCTGGCCCTTGTGCTTAACATGATTCTGATTATTTTGATGGCTTATCCGCTATCCAAGTCGAAAAGGGAATTCAAAGGCAGAAACATCTATATGAATATCATGATTTTTGCCATGTTGTTCAGTGGAGGCATGATTCCGAGTTACCTGCTGATCAAAAACCTGGATATGCTCAATACGATATGGGCACTTGTTCTACCAGGTGCTGTCCCGATATTCAGTGTCATCCTTGTGATGAACTTCTTCTCTGCAGTACCTAAAGCACTGGAAGAAGCGGCGTTTATCGATGGGGCAAATCCGCTCCAAGTCTTGTTCAAAGTGTATGTTCCCGTGTCCATACCTGCGCTGGCGACCGTTGCCTTATTCAGTATCGTGGGCACATGGAACGACTTCTTCAGCGGTTTGATCTATATGACCAAGGTCAGCAACTATCCGCTTATGACCTATATTCAGTCCCTTAACGTAAATATTGCCGATCTGCTGCAAGCCGGTACGAATTCCAGTGAGCTCAGCAACCTGACTGAGATTTCGAATAAAAACCTGAATGCGGCTAAAATCGTAGTCGCGGTCATTCCGCTGCTGCTGATTTATCCGCTGCTGCAAAAATACTTTGTAACAGGCATTGTCGTTGGATCGGTCAAAGAATAATGAGAGGTTATAACACACCTTAACGGAGAGGCACACCAATCTGGAAAAGGTAGAAAGGTTGTAAGACATGGAAAATAAAAAATGGTGGAAAGAAACCGTTGTATATCAAATCTATCCGCGGAGTTTTCAAGATAGTAATGGAGACGGAATCGGCGACTTGAAGGGTATTGTGTCAAGGCTCGATTATTTGCAGGAACTCGGCATTGGTGCGATCTGGTTGTCACCTGTTTGCAAGTCACCTCAAGATGACTTTGGGTATGACATTTCCGATTATCAGGATATCGATCCAATGTTCGGGTCTCTGGATGATATGGAATCGTTAATTCATGAAGCCGGGAAACGAGATATTCGGATCATTATGGATCTGGTATTGAACCACACATCGGATGAACATCCTTGGTTTCAAGAAGCCAAAAAAGGGAAAGACAATCCGTACCATGACTACTACGTCTGGAGAGATGGTGTGGAAGGAACGCCTCCGAACGATCTAGGATCCACATTTGGTGGCTCAGCCTGGGAATGGGTTCCTGAAATTGGGCAATATTATTTGCATCTCTTTTCCGTAAAACAACCAGATCTGAACTGGGAAAATCCCAAAGTCCGGCAAGAGATTTACGACATGATCAATTGGTGGATCGACAAGGGAGTCGGCGGGTTTAGACTTGATGTAATCGACTTAATTGGTAAAGAGCCGGATGCGAAGATTACGGGGAATGGGCCTAATCTGCATAAATATATTAGGGAACTTAGCAAGGAAACGTTTCAAAAAGCAGAAAATCTGCTAACGGTTGGAGAAACATGGGGCGCTACTCCTGAGATTGCCAAACTGTACAGCAACCCGGACGGCAGCGAGTTTTCAATGGTGTTCCAGTTTGAACACATCGGCTTGGATGAACAAGAAGGCAAAGGAAAGTGGGATCTCAAGCCTTTGGATGTGCTGGAATTGAAAAAAGTGCTGTCCAAATGGCAGACAGAGCTCAAAGGCGATGCCTGGAACAGCTTGTTCTGGAACAACCACGACTTGCCTCGAATCGTCTCCCGTTGGGGAAATGACGGAGAATATAGAATTGAATCGGCTAAAATGCTTGCGACCCTTCTTCATGGCATGCAAGGCACACCTTATATTTATCAGGGTGAAGAATTAGGCATGACGAATGTTCAATATGCGATTGAAGACTATCGGGATATTGAATTGCTCAATCTCTATAAAGAAAGAATGGGGAAAGGATACACTGAAAGCAGTGTGATGGAGTCGATCTTCGCCAAGGGACGCGATAACGCGCGAACACCGATGCAGTGGGATTCTTCCAATAACGCTGGGTTTACAAGTGGCGAACCTTGGATCAAGGTGAATCCGAACTATACCGATATCCATGCCCAAGACAATTTGAATAATTCTGAATCCATATTTCATTACTATCGGAAGTTAATCCAATTAAGAAAAGAACATGAAGTCATTGTGTATGGAGATTATGAGCTGGTTTTCCCGGAAGATCCAGAGGTGTTTGCCTATACCCGAACGCTGAATGAAACAAAAGTCCTTGTTGTATGTAATTTTAAAGGAAATACGATCGAGCTCCCGCTTCAGGAACACTTGGCAGAGACGAATCAGCTGCTGATATCGAATTATGCAGGTGAACTGCCTCTGAACGAACTGCGTCCATATGAAGTGAGAATGTACCTTATGCATGTGTAAAGAATAATACTATAAATAAAGTCTATATAAACTGCTTAAACAGACACACGTTAACGGAGAGGCAGAACCAATCTGGAGAAGCGAAGCGTTCGCCTTTATCACCGGATTTTCCCCTTAGAGAAGGGGATTCAAGAAATCTGGGGATAACAGCGATCGGAAGATGGTACTGCGCTCGTAGTGCCCTTGTGTGATCGATTAGTGCAGTTTATATCGTGGTTGAGAAAGAAGGATTGCATCAAATGAAAAGAGTATGGTGGAAAGAAGCAGTAGCTTATCAAATCTATCCTAGAAGCTTTATGGATTCCAATGGGGATGGGATTGGAGACATCAAGGGAATCATTTCAAAACTGGATTATATTCAAGACCTCGGTATTGATCTGATATGGATCTGTCCAATGTATAAGTCGCCCAACGATGATAATGGTTATGATATCAGTGATTACTGTTCCATTATGGATGAATTCGGCACGATGGATGAATTTGATGAATTATTAAAAGAAGTACATCACCGTGGCATGAAACTCATCATGGACTTGGTGATCAATCATACCAGTGACGAACATCCGTGGTTCATCGAATCGAGATCATCGCAGGATAATCCCAAACGGGACTGGTACATCTGGAGAGATGGGAAGAACGGAGAAGAACCGAATAACTGGGAAAGCATCTTCGGTGGTTCTGCTTGGGAATATGATGAAGTCTCCGGACAGTACTATCTTCATCTGTTCTCCAAAAAACAACCGGATTTAAATTGGGCAAATGAAAACGTGCGGAAATCCATATATGAAATGATGAACTGGTGGCTGGATAAAGGTATCGATGGTTTCCGTGTGGATGCAATCAGCCATATCCACAAAGAAGAGGGCCTACTGGATATGCCAGTCAAAGAAGGCTTTAAATATATCTCTTCGTTTGAGAAGCACATGAATGTCAAAGGCATTCAGCGTTATCTGCAGGAAATGAAAGAGGAAACTCTATCCAAATATGACGTGGTAACCGTTGGGGAAGCCAATGGGGTAAAAGTAGAAGACCAGGAAGATCTGTACGATTGGATCTGTGAAGTCAGAGGCAAATTTAATATGGTCTTCCAATTCGAACACCTTGACCTGTGGAAAAACAGCACAGACCGGCAATTGGATGTTCCCAAACTGAAAAACGTCTTGACCAAGTGGCAAAAATCACTGGAAGGCATCGGTTGGAATGCTTTGTTTATTGAAAATCACGATCAGCCACGGAAAGTTTCATCCTGGGGAAATGATGCGGAGTATTGGTATGAAAGTTCAACAGCTCTTGGAGCCATGTACTTTTTCATGCAGGGCACTCCGTTCATATACCAAGGACAAGAAATAGGCATGACGAATGTGGCTTATCCTTCCATAGAGGACTATAACGACGTAGCTGACCGGAATCTATATCAGATTAAACGTGAAGAAGGGATGTCTCATGAGGAAATCATGAACATCATCTGGGCATCGAGTCGCGATAACTCCAGAACGCCAATGCAGTGGTCTTCAGCAGAACAAGCCGGGTTCACCAACGGTACGCCATGGCTTAAGGTGAATGACAATTACGTTCATATTAATGTAGAGAAACAGCTGCAGGATCCGCGTTCGATCCTTCACTTTTATAAACGAATGATTCAGCTGCGAAAAGAACACGACACGCTGACATATGGTATCTATGAGCTTCTTATGCCGGAACATCCTAGTGTATTTGCTTATACACGTACTCTGGCAGACCAACAGGTGCTGGTCGTAGTCAATCTCTCTGACCAAGCCGTAGAGCTTGTGGAAGAAGAGCATAGCCTTAACTTTTCCGAGATCTGGCTTACCAACTACGAAGATAGCAAGCTGCCAAGGATGCTGCGACCGTATGAAACCATCGTTGGGTTAAGCTAAAGAATAAGTCTGATTTTCCTACAGGTATCCAATGAAGCAAACAGAGACTTCACTCTCTAATTTCTGAAATCAAGCAAGTGTACCCCTTAGAAAAGATATTGGAATAAGCGCCGTTTATCCAATGAATTTCTAAGGGGTTTTATTTAATAGAGCACACCTCAGATTGATAATTTGTTAATTATCCTTTATTATGAAAGCGTTATCGTAAATTGAGTACCTATTGTACCATTCGGTCACTTGACCAACATATTAATCCTCGAGGTGAGTAGCGTGAAGTACAGAAGATTGGGCAAGACCGAGCTGGATGTATCCGTCGTAGGTGTGGGCACCTGGCAGTTTGGCGGGGACTGGGGTAAAGACTATACCCAGAAAGAAGTCGATGATATTCTTTACCGTGCCAAAGAACTTGGTATTAATTTGATTGATACAGCGGAATGTTACGGACCTCACCATATGTCGGAAAATTTTATCGGTGATTTTATATCCCGTGACCGGCGTGAGGATTGGGTGATCGCATCGAAGTTTGGTCATCAGTGGCATGATCACTGGACCAATGCCTGGAGCGTGGATCAGATCCGTGTTCAATTGGAAGAATCCCTGAAAGCCCTAAGAACAGATTATATCGATTTGTATCAGTTCCATTCCGGATCAGATGAGGTGTTTGATAACGACGAGCTGTGGACCATGCTGGACAAGCAGGTACAGGCCGGTAAAATTCGAAATCTCGGGATCTCCATTGGCAGCAACGATAATCTGCATCAGACGAGCAAGGCTAGTGAGTTAAACGCGAAGGCTATACAGGTCGTATATAACCGTCTGGACCAGAAGCCCGAGGAGAGGGTATTCCCGTCATGTCAGGAGCAGGACCTTGGTGTGCTCGCAAGAGTCCCACTGGCCAGCGGCTATCTGAGCGGCAAGTACAAGCCAGGCGCAGTGTTCAATGACAATGTCAGAAAGGGACGCGAGCGTCAAGAGATCGATGAGAAACTGAAGCTGGTAACTGAAATCCAGAAAAACGAAGTCCCTGAAGGTGTCGACATGGCCTCGTGGGCTCTTGCCTGGTGTCTGAAGCATCCAGCCGTTAGCTGCGTCATTCCAGGATGCAAAAGTCCGGAGCAGGTTGAAGCGAACGCCCGGGCTGCAGATTTGGAACTTTAAGCGAGCTTGATCAGTGTAGTTTGCTGAGGGCTATACAGTCGTGGTTTAAAACGGAGAAAGCAGCCGACCAAAGTTGGAGGGGTCGGCTGCTTTTTTTTGACCTGGAATAATCAAATTAATATTTAAATTGAATTGTCAAACGCTCTAACTTTTGAGACATATCGGACAAGGTTGTGGCTAGGCTCGTAATTTGTTCCATTGAAGCCAGTTGTTCTTCTGAAGAAGCAGCTATATTTTGGGAGTTGTCTGCAGCTTGAAGTGCAAGATTGGAGACTTGCTCTTGGCCCGCTGTGATTTCCTGGACGCTTGCCGTGATCTGCTGCGTAACGCTGGCAAGTTCCTCCGTTTGTTGGGCGATAAAGTTGGTAGACCCTACGATTTTGTTAAACTGTTGTTCCGTCTCATTAGCAATCTGTAAGCCGGAGTCGACGTCCTGTTTAACTCGATTCAACGTTTTGAGCGATTGTTCAATATCTGTACGCATATCTTGAATCAACGTCGAAATCTGCCCGGATGATTGGTTCGATTGTTCAGCAAGTTTTCTCACCTCAGCAGCAACTACCGAGAAACCGCGGCCTTCTTCGCCTGCGCGGGCTGCCTCTATCGAGGCGTTCAGAGCAAGAAGATTCGTCTGCTTCGCAATATCCGTAATGGCATGCAGCATGGTACCGATCTGCTGGCTGCGTTCATCCAGCATTCTCATGACTACATCCGTTTCATTAACCGACTTGTTGATCAGATTCATTTGCTTCGCCGTATGTTCTACGGCTGTACCACCTATGTTCGCGAGTTCCATCGCATTAACAGAAGAATCGGCAATGGTTGATGAGCTTTCCGCTATTCGCTGAATCCCGATCGATATTTCCTCGAGTGAGTTGGTAGTCCGTTGAAGCATCATTTGCTGCTCTTGTGCACCTGCTGCAGATTCTTGGATCGAAATGGTGATATTCTCAGTTGCCTTACTGGTGTGCTCCGCTCCAAGGGTCAACTCTTTGGAAGAAGAGGCTACCTGCTTTGTTGAGAGATCGACTTGACTAATAAGTGTTCTCATGTTCTTAATCATATGGTTAAAGTCCTGTGAAAGCTCACCAATCTCATCCTTGGACTTCATCTTAACTTCTTCAACGGTTAGGTCACCGTCCGCAACGGATTTCAATCGCTTAGCGACCATAAGGATCGGCTTCGTTAAGCGTCCTGAGATGATGCTAACGATAATGGATCCTAGAACAACCGCCACAGCCGTAACGATAAGAACAAGATAGAGAACTTGTGTGGCACCACTATTAAACTCACTTAAGTAGGCACCAGATCCGATGATCCATCCCCAATGCGGGTCCATTTCAACATATGAAACTTTCGTTTCTACCTCACCTGTATCAGGTAGAGCCCACTTGTAGGTGACAAATCCGCCTCCGGCTGTACCAACATTAACGATCTCTTTTCCCAAATATACGCCGTCTTCTGTAACGACATCTGTCAAATCCTGACCTTCATTTGAAGGATTCATTAGGGAATGTGCATCCTTGCCAACAGCCCATGGATATCCTGTTTCCCCTACAGTATATTCACTTTTTACAGGCCGTTTATTATCTGCATTCTTTTCACCGAGCAGTTGTACGCGGAGCTTTTCCTGCGCTTGCTCCAATGTTAAACTTCCGTTCTCTACCTGCTCATTGAGGAGATTAATCATACCAATGACCATTCGTACACTATTTTCAAGTGCGGCCTTGCCGGATTCATTCATTTCATTTTTTGAAACGGTATAAGAACTGAACCCTATTACGATTGTGGGCACAATAAGTATAACCAAACACAAAGAAACTAACTTGGCCCTTAACGTTCTCATTTTTAGAATGGATCCTATCTTTGTTTTCACTTCAGTTCCCCCTAAGTATGTCAATGTACAGATCTAACTCAGAACCTGATCGTTAAAATTTAAATTAAATCTGTACCTAATATATCGAAAAAAGAGGAGGTAAAATGAAGTCTTTGAGCGATGAATTCTCTTTAAACGAAATCCTCCGTTGTCCTGCTCATACAGGTCAATTAGAATTTGTAAAAACCAATAGTGGCGATTGCATAGAAATGCATTCTCCACAAAGTAGAGAGGATGAATATATCCTGTCTGCGATGTTTCATAAAACACAGGTGAACAAACACTTATTGTTGTATAATGATGGTAAAATATACAGGTGATATGATAGGAGCGAAGGATTTTGCACAGAAAGATTAAGATTAACCTTTTTTATTTAGCTGCTGGGATTTATCTGGGTATCGCCGTCGCAGCATTTGTTCCGTGGATTGAGATTGGTTTGAAAATAACAGCATACTCAAGCATTATCGCACTATTAATAACGATCTACGACTCTTCTAAGGTTAGCCTTAGAATAACCTCTCAAGAAGGCAATTTGCGGAAGCAAAGAGTTCACTATGTATTTATGTTGGCAATGAAAGTATTAATGATAGTATCACCGTTCGTTCTTTTGTTCTGGATTAATTATGAGGATGATGAAGAAGTAATAGCCAAGATAAGTAATTACGTAACGTTTGCTGCAATTGGAATAGTGTTCTTTACAAGAGGCATGGAATTAAAAGGTGTAAGCAGCACTCAAAAATGATTATAGGCATAATGCATTATTATAGATAGGAAGGGGTGTTACCTTACGGTAATCACTCCTTATTTGCATTGGAGAACAGAATTAAAGATATCTAGAAATGAATTGTAATCTTTATCTTAATGGAGTAATATGCTAATTATATATATCTCAAAGATACATTTTGGACGGGGAGGGCATATGAAAAGAATCAATACCACACACTTTGCGATTCTCGGCTTGCTTCGGTTGAAGCCCATGAGCGCCTATGAGCTGGTTAAGTTTTCGAAGGAGAGCATCGGCCTTTTTTGGAACGAATCGTACGGACATATTCATAAGAGCATCAAACAGTTGCAGTTAGAAGGCTCAGTTTCGGTGGTGGAAGAAGCAGAGACGGGGAGACGTAAAATTGTCTACGGCATTACAGAGCAAGGGTGTGACCAACTTGATTCCTGGCTGGTTCTGCCACCTGAAGAACCTGTTATGAGAAATGAACTGCTTATGAAGCTTTTTGTCTCCGATGAACGTCATATCCCGCAACTCATCACTTTTCTTGAAGAGGAATTAATAGCTAATGAACAGCTCATCACGATGTTGGCAGGAATTAAAGCGAGTGTTCCCACAGGGGAAAGCAAGCAGGCCCAGCTCTGGTTATTAACCCTGGACTATGGGGAGAGATATCTTCGGATGACCCTGGAATGGTGTAAGCATGCGCTGGAAACGTTAAATCATCCAAATACGGGAGATTAAAATGGATAAAAAACGATACGTCCTCATTCCCATCCTATTGATCACGATCGTGGTGGTTGCCTGCGCACCCCTCCTGTTATGGTTTAGAAGCAGTCCGCTTCTCCGATTAAAGGTCTTCGACAGCGATGTATACAACCTGGAGATTAGTTATCAGATCACGGTGTTGTTATTAGCTGTAATAGTAATTGGCATAGTATATGGCTTGGCCGGTAAGCAGGGACTTAGGTATTTAAATCTGAAAAAGCGAGACGGAAAAATTCGGCCCGAACCGTGGATCGGCATTAAGCCGAAAGAAACAGAGACATGGAAACACTTAGGTCTAAACTTCGCGGTCATCATAACGTTGGTAACGGCTGTCGTTATCTATTTCCAAGTGGTGCACGGGAAAACCGTGGGACTGGAGTTGTATCCCGGTGTTATCCTCATCCTTGTATTTGCCCTAATGAATGCTTTTTCTGAAGAAATCATCTTTCGGTTTTCATTTGTTGCCGTTGTAGGTAAATATGGTTTGTCCCCGTATGCAGCTCAAGGAATGGCCGCTGCAATCTTCGGCGCCGTTCATTATTTTGGACATCCAGGCGGGATAGCGGGTGTATTGATGGCAGCGTTTATCGGATGGTTTTTAGCCAAATCGATGTTAGAAACGAAAGGATTCTTCTGGGCGTTGACGATTCATTTCTTGCAGGATGTTCTTATTTTCAGTGCCTTATTTATGAGATAACTATGCAGGATCCTTTGGGCAATCCAATATAAGTGAACGAGTTGCAGAAGAAACATACAGATAACTACAATTTAAATGGGCGGATGAAGCGTGACATAGCTGTTGAAAGTTCACGAGAAAACAGGAAATTGATTAATTCAAAACAAATCGTTAACATAAGTAACAATGTCAGTGAGGATTAAGACATGATTATTTATACGAGACGGGGATTATCATGAATAACGCTAAAATTCTAATCATCGAAGACGATGAACCTATTGCCGATTTACTCTCATATGGTCTTTCCATGGAGGGATTTCAAACAAAGATCGCCTCAAATGGAACAGCTGGGATGAGTGAAATACAGATGTTCCAACCTGATCTGTTACTTCTGGACTGGATGCTTCCCGACCTGAGCGGACTGGATATATGCAAAAGAGTAACCTCCGAGTATAACATTCCTATCTTCATGATTACTGCAAAATCGGATATTACCGATAAAGTGTTGGGTCTTGAATTCGGAGCAGATGATTATATCACCAAGCCTTTCGACCTTCGAGAAGTCATTGCCCGGATTCGGACCATTCTTCGCCGATTGGAGCACTCCAATCAAAAGGATCATCATGATCTACATCATAATGTCGTTCGTTTTCATCACATTGAGATTCGATCTGAAGAAAGGTTTGTCAGTAAACACGGTCAACAGGTTGAATTAACGCCAAAGGAATACGATCTACTCATGACACTAGTGAGAAATCCAGGAAGAACGTTTAGCAGATCTGAATTACTTGATGTAGTGTGGGGATACCATTTTGCAGGGGATACACGAACTGTGGATACCCATATTCAGCGGCTTCGCAAAAAACTGGATGCGATGGATTATATTGCAACGGTGTTCGGGATCGGTTACAAGTTCAAAAAAACAGGTGATTAAATCATGCATAGAATCAGTCTCAAATTTCTCCTCGGTTTTCTGTTGATATTCTCTTTTTCTTTTGTGGTACTAAGTCAAACAGTGAAAGAGATCATTCATACAAGCAATCAAAACCTAATTACCACCGAACTCGAAGGGCTTAAAAATAATAGCAATGTCTATGTACGTCAGACCTTTCTGATAAATCACTTCACGAGCAATGAACTTTATTTTGGAGAGATGGCCGAAGAACTTGGAAACAACTTGAATCGTGCCACCGGAAATAGTGTTGGCGTGTATACCGTTAACGGAGAGTTGTTGTATGCGTCAGATAAGTCCCTATTCTCCCAACCGCAGCGAACGGATCTGCAAGAGGCTATTCATGGCAGCACCGCATTTAACATCGAGTACGATGAGGACAAGACGTCCGTATTGTTTTCTTATCCAGTTGTGATCGATGGAGCAAAAGTGGGAATTCTGCGTTTTTACAAAGATTTTAGTTTGTTATATCAACAGAGCAACCGAATTTTGGATACTACGCTCTACATTACGCTGGCTATTTTTGCCGTAACTTTTATTTTCTCCTTCATCTTGTCCAGACATATTACTCTTCCTCTAGGCAAACTTGCACGGGCCTCTTCCGAAGTGAAAAATGGAAATTTAAACATACGTATCGGATTTAAACGGAAGGATGAGATTGGCCGGCTTGCTGACAATTTTAATGAGATGATTAATCAGATTGAACTGCAAATGAGCATCATTAGAAAGGATCGGGACCAGCTCAAAGAACTTCATCAGCAGGAAAAACGTTTCTTTGATAATATTACTCATGAACTTAAAACGCCTCTGACCTCCATATTGGGTTATGCGGAGCTCATTAAGACCCACGGAGAACGAGACCGAAGCTTTTTTGAAAAAGGAATGAACCATATCATTGAAGAGAGCAAGCGCCTACACAACATGGTACTCAAGCTGCTTGAAGTGTCTCGACGTCATGCAACTAATCAAGAATTGGACAACGTTGAAGCTGGAGAAGTTCTTCGAGATGTATGTGAATCCATGTCCATACGAGCACAGCGTTACAAAAAAAACATAACGGTAGATATTGAAAACGGATTATATTTGCTTGCGCAAGAGGACCGAATTCGACAACTCTTTATTAACCTGTTGGATAATGCGATTAAATACAGCCTGGACTTCTCGGAAATAAACGTAAGAGGTTTCCACGTGGACAGTAAAATTCGATTCATCGTAGAAAATTCAAGTGATCCAATCGATGCGAAGCAGCTCTCCAAACTATTTGAACCTTTCTATCTGGCACACTCGAAGGATTCAGAAGAGGGTAGCGTTGGTTTGGGGTTAAGCATCGTCAAGTCAATTGTGGACGAATTGGAAGGTTCAATTTCGATGGTGAACCAAGATAACCATACCGTAGTCACTGTAGAATTTAATCGAATAAAAGCGGTAGAGGAGGGGACCCGTCATGGCTAGAACACATAGTGGATGGTTTTTAGGTATGATGGTTCTTATGATCCTTGTTCTTACAAGCTGTGGTACACGTCCGCAAAACGAAACTATTATCATTTCTGGCTCGGAAGAATCGGAACAAACACATGAGGACTTGAGTCCCGTTCAAGTGCGTAAAATCTATCGTCTCCCCAAGGAAAATGTAGATAAGGGATATTGGTTGGGCTGGTCCTCAACGAAATCAATGATTGGAGCATTCAATTCTGCGTTAGATCCTGAACACTTGCAGTTGAAAGGGTTGGTGTATCCCTTCGAACAGAGTGGAAATATTTCAGAGATCGATATGGACAGTACGCGTATGATGCTCTCGCCGGATGGGACCCAAATTGCTGATGTTAGCACAACAAGAATCACTGCAACGTTAAAATTATTTTCTATACAGAACAAGAAAGAAACAGAAGTTGAAACGCTTAATTTAACAAGCCAGAATTACTTGCAGAGTTTGTCCTGGTCGGACAACAGCGAGTATATCAGTTATCTGATTGTTGACGCTGTCCATCCAGAAAAGAATATGCTAAGGATCTACGACTTAAAAACCAGGAAATCCGCATCGTACGTATTAAATGGTTTCAATGATGATGACACGTTGATTGGGGTCCAGGTATCCAATGATGGCCAAAATGCATTGATCAAGCTGTTTGATTCCACTCAATCGAGCAGAACAACTGTAGTGCTTGGCAAACTGATTGATGGTCAATTGCAGATTAAGTACAAACGTCAAATAGCAGATAAGCAGATGACCTGGATCGGAGATGATCAGTTTGCGTTTTTGGGAAGGGACGGTACGTTGTATGAATACGATCAGCGTAATGGAGAGTTATCCGTCATTATGGAAAGAGTCTCTGCATATGAACTCTCTTCAGACAAAAAGTTTATAGCGTATACACTTCAAGATGAGGATGCTGTATATGTTGGCATAATGCAAGGAAGAAATGTGCTATACAACGGGCCCGTCTACCATGGTGTTTTACCGTTAAATATGAAGTGGAGTCCGGACAATAACCGTCTGTTCATTCAAGGCCCTAAGGCCTTTACAAGTCCGAACGTCATTCAGAGTGATGATCCCACAGAGGAGCCTGCTTTTATTATCGAATTTGAATAGCACCAATTCATTCAAACACGCATCACGGAGTCATCCGTGTCTGCGTGTTTTTTCTGTGTCAACAGACATACGGCTGTTGTGACAACTTGTTTACATCTTGATCAAACTTTGGCGACATCTGCTGATTATATTGATTAAAGAGAACAAGCCCATATACAGACAAGGACTGAGACATATGAGTGGGGAATTGAATCAACCGTTAAAGCGTTATTTGCCTGGGATTGATGGCTTACGAGCTATCTCTGTTTTGGCTGTCATTGCGTACCATTTGGATTTGAAGTGGGCCCAGGGTGGTTTGCTCGGAGTAGGCGTGTTTTTCGTGCTATCTGGTTATTTGATAACAGATCAGCTCCTCATGGAGTGGAAAGTGAACCATTACGTCTCGATTTGGAACTTCTGGATGAGAAGGTTTCGCAGATTGTTGCCTGCTATGTTGTGTATGCTCATTCTGGTTGCCATGTGGTTATTAACTACAGATCCGGAGAGACTCTTATCACTCAAAGGAGATTTTATCTCATCGATTTTTTACGTGAATAACTGGTATCTCATATTTCATGAAGTGTCATATTTTGAAAGTTATGGACCTGCTTCACCGATTGGACATCTCTGGTCACTTTCCATCGAGGAACAATTTTATCTCGTGTGGCCCATCTTAGTACTCATTGGTTTAAAGTTCGCTCCGCGGCGTGGAAAGCTGGTGTTACTTATTTTAGGTCTGGCTGTCCTCTCCGCATTGGCCATGGCGTTGATGTATGTACCAGGTACAGATCCAAGCCGAGTATACTACGGAACAGACACCCGTGCCTTCGCCATACTGATTGGTGCGGCTTTGGCGGTGATGTGGCCGAGTTGGAAGTTGGGTGAGAAAGTTAAACCTATAGTACGTACGTCACTTGATGTTATTGGCGCGGCGGGTTTGCTTATATTGCTTATTTTGATTAATCGTACGAATGAATATGATGAGTCATTGTACCAGTTCGGTTTTCTCTTTCTGTCCATTGTGACAGTAGTCAATATTGCTGTCCTGGTGCATCCAGCTAGCCGATTGGGCAATATCCTGGGATGTCCACCGCTGACCTGGCTGGGTAAGCGTTCTTATAGTCTGTATATTTGGCACTATCCCGTGATTATCTGCATGAAACCAGAAGCGACGATTGAAGGGCTTGGAATGGTACAAATCTTATGGCGTCTCGTCATCATTGTCGTGTTATCTGTTTTATCGTACGAGTTCATTGAAGAGCCAATTCGCAGGGGACAATTTCGTGAAAAATGGCGTACTGTCTGGCATCATGATCGCTTCAAACCTTTTATCGGATTAAGTTTAACGTTGTTGGTTTTCTTAGTGGCTCAATCTTGGATCACCAATGCAGCACAGAATCAACCTGAATCGGTTCAACCTGTGAGCATTCAAAACAATGTACAAAATGAAAATCCGGAGAAGACAGATCACGATCAATCCGCCTACTTCGATGAAAAGCATCCGGCGAGTAATGATCTTTCAAATTCAAACGGTCAAAAGGATGATTTTGTTAGCCCATCCTCTACAGGAAAGGGAATCACACTGATCGGTGATTCAATTACGATGGATGTGGATTCTCATATCAAAGAGTTGCTTCCGGGTATTGTGGTTGATGGCAAAGTTGGAAGACAAATGTCACGTGCTCAAGAAGTGGTGGATGAACTGCGAGCCAAAGGAGAGTTAGGGGACCGCATCATCATAGAACTCGGAAGTAATGGGGTCTTTAATAAAGGTAAATTGCGAACCTTGTTGGATACTTTACATGACAAGCAGCTTTATCTGGTAACCACGCGGGTGCCCAGACCATGGCAGGATACTGTGAATGAAGCTTTAAAAGACGTTGCTAATGATTATCCCAATGTCAATATTATTGATTGGTATGCAGCCAGTGAGGACAAAAGCGAGCTGTTTACACAAGACGGTGTTCACTTGACTCCGGAAGGAGCTCGCTACTATGCATCTCAGCTGGTGGAACACCTCATGCAGAACTGAAGTTAACGATATCAAGAGAAACATAATGAAAGAGTGCACGGAAGATGAGACAAAGAAAAACAGGGTTGGTTTGGGGACTTGCAACGGTGAAGGTGTTACCATCTTTGAAGACTCAGTCATCGTTGGTGTAGAGCCATATTTAAAGGGGAAATTCCCCAAAGCTACTGTTGATGGAAGGTAGGCAGGCGTAACAAGCCGAAAAATTAATTTAGCAATGAAGTGCTACGGGCAAATTGGGAGACCACATCATTATCGAACTTGGAACCAACGGTCCCTTCGCTAAAGATCAACTACGCAGTTTG
The DNA here is from genome assembly GCF_038005125.1 of Paenibacillus sp. FSL K6-2862. NCBI lineage: Bacteria > Bacillati > Bacillota > Bacilli > Caryophanales > Paenibacillaceae > Paenibacillus > Paenibacillus sp. FSL K6-2862. The sequence continues at coordinate 3,764,268 of NZ_JBBOSN010000001.1, read as the reverse complement.
CTCACATCTCTAACTGAAGCCAAGGAGGTTCTCGTCGTAACAACTCGGGTTCCAGAAGTAGCAGGTGAGTTGAGAAAGCAAATGTGCAAGAACAAATTCATTGAAGACTCAAAAAGGGAGTAGCCGCATGTTAATCAAAAATAAAAGAATTGCACTCATACTAAGCATTATGATTTTAGCTGTTATCGCTTTTGGAATTTATTATTCCTTGTCCATATATAAAGGATTGGAAGGTCTGAGAAAAGCGTCCGAAAATTCTCCCTTTGCTGAAGTGATGGCGAGCGAGGAACAAGTGGTAGAGCCTCCAAAATGGACAGGTACGGAGCCGGTAAATATATTGTTAATGGGGGTAGATGCACGTGGAAACAAGAAAAATGAGATTCCCAGGTCTGACAGCATGATGGTTGTTTCTCTGAACCCGGTCAAACAAAAGATCCACGTATTCTCCATTCTTAGGGATACGTATACCGATATCCCTGAGCACGGTAAAAACCGTATTAACACAGCAGTCACTCATGGACCCAAGACGGCAATGCGCGCTGTTAGCGACTTACTCGGAATTCCAATTCAATTCTATGTTTATACGGACTTCCAGGGCTTTATCAAACTTGTGGATGCTGTCGGCGGGGTTGATTTCCATGTAGAGAAGGATATGACTTATGAAAGTAAAGCCGATAATCACGAGTATGATATCCATCTGAAAGAAGGGGAACAGCATTTGGATGGGGAAACAGCACTTCAGTATGTTCGTTTCCGTCATGATGCCCTGTCTGATTATTCCCGGACGAAGCGGCAGCGCGATTTTGCCAATGCTATCGTAGAAAAAATGAAAACGACGACATCCATTATGAAGCTTCCATCCATCCTGGAGGAAGTCAGTCCGTATATCGATACCAATCTATCTGTAAGTGATATGTGGCAGTTGGCCTCGGTCGGATATAAAAGCAAGATGGAGGCAAGTGAGCAAATTCCCCCAATGAAGCTGCTTAAAGAGACCTATGTCGGTAGAGCAGCAGTACTGGGCGTAACAAGCAGCAACGATTTGAAAGAGTATGTCCGTACCATTATTGAATCTGATGATACAGACCCCTCTGAAGAGATGGAGACGATACAACAATAGTGAGTGCGAGACAGCTGATTTCTAAATGTATCAATTGAAACACCGTTGCTCCATATACACGAGAACTTAAACTTAAAAACAAAAATCCCCATTCGAATTCGAGTGGGGTTCTTGCATTACTCTTATGGTTATTAGAAACTTTTCATTTGGTTGAAGCTGAACCAAACGAACTGAATATTCGGTCAAAGCGTCGCATTATTGACTCTAACGGACCATTGGGCATTAGAGCAATGATGGAGCCAATAACGAGTGTGACGATTATAACGATCAGATCACCAAGGGGGACTTCGCTTAAACCATAATCAATTCCAAAGAGTGTCAACACCCAAACGATGGTGAACTGCGCGGCGTACATCGTAAGAGCTACACGTCCAACGGATGCAAAAGGGGTTAACATTACACTTATTTTTCTTGGTACGAGGAATGTGAGGCCTATGACCACAAAGGCAATCCCAACTCCAATCATCGTTTGGAACGTGGATGCGGTATGCGGAGCTGTCTGCAGGAGCATATGCCACATTAGCGGTGGTGTTACGTTATTTGGCCAGATGGCATATTCGTCAATTGGAGTTGGACTTGAAGGTTGAACACGAACAAGCCAAGCTTCAAAGGAAGTTGTTAAATCTGGTAGAACATAAATGGCTAGTAACTTACCAATGATGAGCATAACGAAGCCTACACACGCAAGTGTCATGGCTACTCGTTTGTTAGATAAATTGAAACGTGCGATCGTCATTCCTGCAACAAAAGCAGGAGCAAGAGCGAGAGCAGACATTGGACCACCAGCTATATCTTGAAAGAGATACGTTCCAGAGAAATAACTCATTCCCAGAATCATAAGTGGCGGAGCGAATAACCATAAGACAAGGGTGGTGTATACGAGAACGCGAGTTGAACGGTTGATCAGCACCAATCCCAAGACAAACATGGCAGCGTACGCTGGTAAGATAATGCCGTAAGGGGTGTTTAACATGATAAGGAAATAACCGATCACATCAACAAATACAGCACGAGCAAGCATTTTTGAACGAAAAATAGTTTCTGCTTCTCCACGTTCTTTCATTCGCTGGGCCATTATCGAATAGGAGATGCCTCCACAAAGAACAAATAGCAGCGTCGTATTTCCCGCGACAAAAGCATTTCTTTCATTCAAAGCGAAATGCTGTAAGAACATGCCGATGACTGCAAGCCCCCTTGCTGCATCGAGAGCGAGAAGGCGTCGTCCCGTTGCGCGTTGATTCTCCCGCTCAGTCGAAGACTTTGAGTTATCGTTCTGAGAATCGGAGTCAACAGTGTTCACCTCTTTCGCTTTCTTAGATCTGGGCACATTTGATGATAAAAAGGGTAATGACAATTCAACTTCCTCCTTAGTCTGTTGTTAGCTTGTGTATTTAGCAACTTCACTAACTCAATATATAAGGGACTTGTCGCTAAAGTTTGATCAAGTTGTAAACAAAATGTCACAAGCCAAATATCTGGAGAATACCCGTTTACAAATCGTAATTATTACGATAATATATTCCTTTGTCTATAACGTAATGATTACGATTAATAAACAGGGAAAGTTTTTGGGAGGATGATTATGAGACAGAGTGGGATGATCAGAAAAAATAATAATCGATGGATACATACATGGAACGGTTGGCATTGGATCTTGCCAAGCCTAATTGGAGTAATGACTTTTTCAATCATTCCATTTGGTCTTGTCTTTTATTTCAGCAGCATTCGCAATATTTTCACCAAGCAGTTTGTCGGATTACAAAACTATGTAGATGTACTTTCAAATGATGCGTTCCGATTAGCGGTCAAAAATACATTGATTTTCACAATAACTGCCATTCCGCTCTCAATGATTATTGCCCTGTTATTTGCAGCAGTGTTGGATTGGTCTATTCCAGGGAAGAACTGGATTCGCACATATTTCTTCACACCGATGATGGTGCCGACCGCTTCCGTTGTATTGATATGGCAAGCTTTGTTTCACGATCGGGGTTACGTCAATTCCGTCTTCCAACTCGGTGGAGACCAGGTGCTTCACTGGCTTCATTCCGATTATGGCATGGTTGTTATTGTCTTAATATTCGTATGGAAAACGATCGGGTATAACATGATTCTGTTTACGGCAGGCCTTTCCAGTGTTCCAGAGAATCTTGTGGAAGCAGCCAGATTGGACGGCGCCTCGGAACGATATATATTTCTTCATATTAAATTGCGATATTTATCTCCGGTTATATTTTTCGTTGTGTTGTACGCTGTGATCTGTTCATTCAAAATTTTTCGGGAAGTATACATGCTCGTGGGAAACTACCCTGTAGACGGTCTGTATATGTTACAGAATTTTATTAACAACACGTTTCAAAGCGGGGCTTATCCAAAGCTGTCCTCTGCAGCAATCTGGCAAGCGGTGGGTATGGTCATCATCATCGGCGTTTTGTTTGGGCTGGAACGAAAATTTGGAAAGGAGGTTGAAAATTAATGAAACGAAAATTCAATCGGAATATTAAAAGAGCAGTTCTATTTGCATGCCTGGGATTCATGTCCATCTTATTTCTGATACCGATGATCTTAACCGTTAGCAGTTCCTTCATGACAGATCGTGAAATTACATATCACTACCATGCCATGCTGAATCCGGGCAGCGACACAGACAATGTGTCTGATGCCATATCACTGACACTGGTTCCCGAAACCGTGACGATAGATCAGTATAGGGAGACCATCACAGATCCTACGTTTTTAAAACGGTTTTGGAATTCTGTGATTTTAGTCGTTCCCATTACGTTGATTCAGATTATCATTTCATTGTTTGCAGCGTATGGCTTTGCAAGGTTCCAAGGCAAAATCAAACGAATCGTATTTTTCTTGTTTGTCATATTGATGTTGATGCCGAATCAAGTAATGTTGGTTCCCAACTACCTTATCGGTCAAACGATCGGAATAGATGGCAGCCGCTGGATGGTGATTTTACCGGGGGTTTTCTCTGTATTTCCAATCTATCTGCTTACTCGAACGATGAGACGGATTCCAAGTTCCTATTTTGAAGCTGCGAAGCTGGATGGGGCAGGAGAATTTCAAATCTTTCGTCATGTCGTCATTCCATTGTGTAAAAGTATGATCGTATCCGTCCTGCTGCTTGTGTTTATCGATTACTGGAATATGGTAGAACAGCCACTTTTGTTCCTGGAGCCGGAGCAACAGCCGCTTTCTTTATATCTCTCCAAAACAGGCAATCAGCATCTAGGCCAGACGTTTGCAGCAGCAGTTTTGTATATGATCCCACCATTGCTGCTGTTTTTATTTGGCAGAAAAGACTTGTCCAAGGGGATTTCATACACAGGAACCAAAGAATAATAAACTACTACACCAATGAAAGTAGGTAAAAAGAATGAAAAGAATATATGCACTACTATTAATAATGATCATCTTGGTGGTGACAACCGTGGCATGTTCTTCCTCACAAAGTGCAGAAGAAAAAGGTACGCAAACGTTAACATTGGCGACATGGCATGCAAGCGATGGGTTATCGAAAGCAGTAGAGGGATTTAATTCTTCTCAAACCAAATACCAGATTGAAGTTAAAGATTATGGTCAATATGATAATTATGATAGTGATGATCAGGCAGATTATGTGAAAGGCCAAACGATGTTGAATATGGATATCGCTGTAGGAAATATTCCGGATATTATTAATCTTCATGGCATAGACCGAACGGTTTACGCAAAAAATGGTGCTTTTATCAATTTATATGATTTTATGAAGTCGGATGAGAAGTATAATAAGCAAGCATTCCTAACGAATTACTTGCAAGCTAACGAAGTAGACGATGGGCTCTATTGGCTTTCTCCAACGTTTTTTGTGGATAGTCTGTTTGCCAATGCAAAATTAACCAATGGCATGACCCAGTGGAGCATGGAGGAATTCCTGAAAGTGATCCAAACTGTACATGAAGATCACATCGAAATTATGGGACATCAAAGTCCTACGGAGTTTATGACGTTTGTTGGGGCCGGAAACCAATTTCTGAATCAAGTTCAAGAAACCGTTCATTACAACAATCCGGTATATGCACAATTATTGGAATTTTCTGCGAAATTGAATGAAAGTAATCATGGACATGACCACAGTCATTCGCATGGAACGGCGTCAGCTGACGAAGATGCAACGAAGTTCCAGAGTGGTCAGCGATTACTGGAGAGAGGAGCCTTTGGGAATTTTGATGAATATTTAAGTTATTTTGCTCTTTATGGCGAGCAGCCTGTGACAATGATTGGTTATCCAACCCTCGATGGAAGCAGCGGATCCTATTTTGGCATGGGACATGATCTGTATGCCATTAGTGCAGCTTCCAAAGCTTCAGAAGGCGCATGGGAATATATCAAATTTGCATTGGATATGGATGTAGATCAATTGGATCAAGTACCAGAATTCTCTGTCGTCTTGGATCAGTTGCATGAACAGATTCAAAAGAGTGTGAACAACTATACAGACGGACAGTATATCTCGCGAAAAGGAATTCATCTTCACCTGAAAAAACCGAGTCAAACAGATGTAGATGAATTTATGACCATGCTCAAGAACATTAAATCATTTGCCAACTATGAGTCCATGTTCTCGAAAGAAATCTATACTCTATATGATGACTTTTATGCAGGCACGAAAACGTCTGCTGAAGTTTCCCGGATTTTACAAGATAAATACACGTTGTTCTTCAAAGAAAATCAATAATCAGCTGTAATCAAATTAAATCTATGGAGCGGATTTTTTTTAGATCCCCTTCATAGTTTTTATTTATGCTCTACAACGTGGAAGCAAATGACTGTGTTTTGTGCTAGCATGGAGTAACCAGAATGAAAATTCCATTTTATTGAAACCTTACTTTCGTTCGCAGCTATGAGAAAGCAGGCGTTATCATGAAATTTTTAGCACAGGAAATTTAAAAAAAGAAGGAGACCGTTCCATATATGGATACTTGTTCGTTTACTTTACTGGAGAAAGTAACCCCGATGGAGAGCAAATCTATTTCTCGTTAAGCCGGGATGGGCTGCATTGGGAGGATTTGCATAAGCGTCAACCGGTCCTCCGATCTGTTATTGGAGAAAAGGGCGTAAGAGACCCTTACATCCTGCGCAGCAAAAGCGGCGATCGATTCTACATCCTTGCAACTGATCTAAGTATTTTATCACAGGGGAGGGTGGGAGCAGACAGAGGCCATGCTCACCGGAAGCCGTTCGCTAATTATTTGGGAGTCTTCCAATCTGATCGATTGGTCCGTGGCACAAAAAGTCGACGTAGCACCACAGGCAGCGGGATGTGCATGGGCTCCGGAAGCCATTTATGATGATCTCGTGGATGCATATCTCGTATTCTGGGCTTCGAGTATGGAAGCTAGCGACGGAAAAGGCCGGGGAATGCACATCTATTGCAGCACGACGAAAGACTTCAAATCTTTCTCGCCTGCCGAACGGTATATTACCCGCGGCGCGAATGAATCGATTATTGATACAACGATTATTCAAGTTGGCAACAAATATTATCGGGCTTCAGGTGATGGTCAGATTACCATTGAGTCCTCCGAACAACTTCGCGGTGACTGGAAGAAAGTATCCACGTTACAATCTCTGGGACTAGAATTAACAGGCAAGGATGTCGAGGGACCTGTATTTTTCAAGTTTAATGATCAAAAACGGTGGGTTTTACTTGTTGACCAATATGCTACAAGCGGAGGATACTTGCCGATCGTAACGACCGACATTGGAGATACCAGTGGAGCATGTTGGGAGAAGCTGAAGGCAGAAGATTACTCGTTCGATATTCTAAAAAAACGGCATGGATCTGTACTGCCAATTACACAGCATGAATATGATTTCTTACTTGCCCACTGGGGAAATTAAGCATCAGAATTCGCAGATCGAAAATGTTAAGCGTGCTATTCGTATACTTATATTAAGATATTCACACAATAATTGATTCCTGCTTGATCCAGAAACGATATTTATGTAAGCGATACCAAATAGAAATGTTTAGTTGTTGTCTATACTTTGAGAGGAGAAATGTAATGAAAAACGAGGTCATTGAACGTGATTTTAGTTGCATAAGAGATGGACTGACTATTCGTGGAAAAGAATTTCTGCCTATAGGAGATCAACTTCCAGCGATAATCGTAAGTCATGGATTTGGAGGGAATTCCAAGGATTTGGAAGAATACTGTAGAACGTTTGCATCGTGGGGGTATGCTTCGTATTGTTTTGACTTCTGTGGTGGTTGCGCGAATGAAGAGGGAAGAAGTGACGGGAAATCATCGGATATGACAGTTCTGACGGAATGTGATGATTTGGAAGTCGTAATGAATTATGTTCAAGGATTATCTTATGTTGATGATAACCGATTGACTTTGATGGGGTTTAGTCAGGGCGGATTTGTTTCAGCGCTTACATCTGCCAAATGTGCAAAAGAAGTGGAAGCTTTAATTCTCCTTTATCCAGCGCTGTGTATTCCAGACGATGCCCGGCAAGGTGCATTAGCAGGATCATCCTATGATGTCCATGATGTCCCTGAGATAATAGAGTGCGGCAAGATGACGATTGGCAAAAAGTTTCATGAGACTGTCGTTGATATGAATCCGTATCAAGAAATCATGCCTTACAAAAATCCAGTGTTGCTGATCCATGGTACCGCAGATGAGACAGTACATTATAATTACTCCGTTGAAGCCCAAAAATCTTATGAATTAGGCCAATGTCATTTACAATTAGTAAAGGAAGCCGGACATCATTTTACCGATAAACAAAAGGCGAGTGTTCTTGTATCCATACATGAATTTCTACTTGGAAAGAAAGAAGTGTTAACGATCGATGTACGGATTACAGGCAGTGAAGTACGTATAGAAGAAGGCGATGATAAACAAATTTCTATCTCTTTTACTGGGAGCTGCGAATGCCCTTACTTCAAAGGCGAGATTTTACAAGGAGCCGAGGACATACAAGACTATCATGAAGGGAAGTTGGTCAAGGTTCGAGCAGAGTATGCTTTGGAAGGGGTAGACTATGAGGAGAAAAGGTGCATTATTCATATCGTTAACCAGCATGTGAAAGGGGAACTGAAGCCTACTATAACTACCGATAGCAAAGCACTTGACTTTCTGAACCATGCAGATCTGACTGCTACTCTTGAGGGGTTCACCGATGGTCTTACGGTACGTATTTTTTCAGTAGAGTAGTTTCATCTCCTGGTCACTTAAGAATGTTTTTTTAGTCTCAATGATGTTACGACTCAGCTATACATGAAGGTGTTATAATTACAAACAAAGTTCTTGTCTTTTGATTTTTTAGACAAGAACTTTGTTTCATTTTTTCAAGTCAACACAATTACAACGTTGTAATTTAACTCTAAATGTTTATCTATTATTGTATAAAATAGCGGTCTCTACTTTTTATCCATGCAATGGATCGCTCATTTGCCAAAAACAAGAGTTGTGTTAGAAGAACCAGCGTATTTAGTTACGAATTCACGTGTATAGTTTGCATCCCTCACTTCATAGCTGTAATTACTGCTTGGTCTCCAGTTTGTTTTGGGTGATCTTGGGGCAGATAAAGCTGGTGTGCTCCCTGTATCGGTAAATTCCCCATTCCCTTTGTCATCAAGGATGCCGCCTTTTTCCGCACCGGCTCCAAAGTAGTTATTCTCTGAATAGATGCGCGCTTTTTCCCCAATCGTAATTGCTTGGTTGAAATTGTTTGCATAGTTGTTTTTGATATGGAAATATCCATATCTCATCAGCCCAGGACCTCGAACGTACAAGTTTTCAAAGTAATTGTTGGCCATAGTCACATGAGGCACGCCGTTATAACTGCTGTTGCCATCATTGGGGTGACCCAGAATAATTCCATATTTGTGATTTGCGAATTTGGAATTGCTGATGGTTATATAATCCGCTCTGTCGCCAATATAGAGCAATTTATCTACTTCAGTACCACTAGAGCTATAGCTATGGCCTGAAAAAGTGACATGATCTATCCAATAGTTTGACCCAGAGGTAATGTACATTTGGATATCATCGTTTGCATTGATGCCAGCAGAATGAACTAAGTTGAGGTTCTGGAAAATAACATTGCTTGAAGAGGAAGTTGAGCGGAAATGAATGTTAGTCAATGTGTGGTTGTCATACGAGCCAACGATTGTTTTGTTAGCCCCGAAGTTTACTTTTTGTAAAGTGGAAGAGGAAATATTTTTTTCTATGACAAGAATTTTCGGTACAGTATCAGCAATGTGTGTCCTCAGATCATTTAGATTGTTGATGTAAATAATTTGGCCGTTTTTGCCGCCTGTTACGGCAGACTTCGCAACTCCATTCTCATTCTTAGCATTTCCTGCAAACCCTGTCAGACCAGTTGCACCAGTGTTCGGAAAATTGGCTGCCCCATACGTAGAGGGAAGAGTGGAGAAATTCAGAGCCATGAGAACGAAAGCGAGTACCAAACATGAAAGCCTTTTCAAAACAAGTCACCATCCTTTGATAAATGTATTTTTTTTACAGGTACATTGTATTTGAAGGTAATGTTTGTGTCAACATTAACTACGTAACATTTATGCAATTGTATATACTTGATGATAAGAAGTGCTCCATTGGAGTCATCAACATAGCACTGATTTTTGTTGTTGCCAAATACAGGGGAGTTTGCTAAGATGTAAAAAACGTTATGGAAGCGCATACATTTAGATTGAAATTACAACGTTGTAAATTTTGGATTGAAGTTCTCACCTTGTTCGAATAACTGTATTAATACTATTAAATCCTAATTACTTTCGAGAATGTGGGAGTATGTATACTTAAAAATTACAACGTTGTAATTCTGAGCGAAGGGAAGTGTCTTCAAGGTGAAAAAACGTTTGTTCACGTTGTATGTGCTGGCCAAAAGGGATAGGTATTTGCTGCTTATGTTCGCGCCTATTTTCTTGTATTACATCATTTTTATGTACGTTCCCATGCCTGGTGTACTGCTTGCCTTTCGCAATTTTATGCCAGGTCAGGGAATGTTCAGTGGTGAATGGGTAGGTCTGAGATGGTTCGAGCAATTTGTGAATTCAATTTACTTCTGGAGACTGTTGCGTAATACATTTTTGCTTGCTTTTCTTCCTATGCTCTTTGGTTTCTCCATCCCCATTCTATTCGCTGTCTGCATCGTAGAGATTAAAAACCGAACATTCAAACGTTTTGCCCAAACGGTTACGTATCTCCCTCACTTCATCTCAACCGTGGTCGTGGCTGGTATGATTATTAACTTTCTGTCACCCACGGATGGGATCGTCAATACGCTGATTGCCAAATTTGGAATGGAAAAAGTGAACTTCATGATGGAAGCTGGCTGGTTCCGTACTATTTTCACGAGTTCCGATATCTGGCAAAGCTTCGGTTTTAGCTCCATTATCTACATCGCAGCCATTATGGGCATTGATCCAGAGATGTACGATTCCGGAAAAATTGACGGCGTCAACAAGTTTCAGGAGCTCTGGCATCTTACCCTTCCGAGTATCAAGCCGACTATAGTTATTCTGCTCCTGCTGTCACTGGGAGGCATTATGAGCGTAGGCTTCGAGAAAGTATATCTGTTATACAACGGGGCCACGTACGAGACTGCCGATGTGTTATCAACCTATGTATACCGAATGGGAATCGAAGGACAAAACTATGGTTTTGCAACGGCTGTTGGCCTTTTTAACTCCATTATCACCTTTGTACTTGTTTTTGCAGCGAATACAATGACTCGTCGTCTGACTAAGATGTCACTCTGGTAAGATTCCAAACTGAATCAAAGGAGACCTGTATGCAAAAATCGAGAAGTGACCGGATGTTCTACGGATTTGTCTACCTGCTTACCATTTTGGCAGTTGTCGTCACGTTGTACCCGTTCCTGTATGTGGTTAGTATTTCATTCAGCTCCGTGGAAGCCATCGATAAACAAAAAGTTGTCTTGTGGCCAGTCGGTTTTACCCTTTCAGGATACCAAATGGTACTTCAATACAAGGAGTTATGGGTGTCCTTTTATAATACCCTTTGGTATACCGTTGTGGGAACGCTGCTCAACATTGTGGCAACTTGTCTTGCTGCTTTTCCGTTATCCAGACAGCAGTTCTTCCTGCGCAGGAAACTTAATTTTTTTATCGCATTCACGATGTATTTCTCCGGCGGGCTCATTCCGGTCTACATGCTGATTACATCACTCGGTCTGTATAATACCCGCTGGGTAATGGTGCTGCCGGTCCTGGTTATTACATTTAACGTGATGATCTGTCGTTCTGCATTTGAAGGTATTCCGAATGAAATCTTTGAGAGTGCGAGTATAGACGGAGCAAACGAACTCACAATGCTGTATCGCTTGGCAGTTCCCATCATCAAGCCGACACTTGCTGTCCTTACCCTCTACTACGCAGTGTTTCATTGGAATAATTTTTTCTCGGCCTTGCTGTATCTGGGCAAACAGGATATGCAGCCTTTACAGATGTTCCTGAGGCGGGTACTGATTATGGCTTCCCCAGAAGTGATGCAGAAGATGGGGGGTACGATGACCTCAGGTGCGCTGGCTGTCTCCACACTTCAGGTTCGATATGTATCCATCGTAGTCAGTATTCTGCCAATTGTTACGATCTACCCGTTTATCCAGCGGTACTTCGTCAAGGGTATTACACTCGGAGCCGTGAAAGGATAGTCCAATTGAGCATCATGGTTGACCAAGTTTGTTCATACCAAGGAGGAATAATGGATGAGAATTAAAGGGGCAGGAAGAAAAAGTGTAATGGCAGCAATACTTGCAGTCAGCCTTGCGGGTTGTAGTGGCGGAACAGGAACAGATGTAGGTAGCAGTCCACCAAGCTCGGAACCGGCATTTAATTACACAGGTGCAGGACCTGTGACGGATCAGACGGATGCTAAGTTATCTATCCTCGGGACGAATGCATGGACGACAAATGTAGATCTATCTACTGCTGCAATTGTGAAGAAAATTGAGGATATTGCGGGTGTTCAGGTTGATTGGGATCTAATCCCGCCGCAAAACTATGCGGATGCTGTGAATCCAAGACTTGCCGCTGGTACGGGGTTACCAGACATCGTTTATTTGCCTGATCAGGATCAACTTATGAAGTATATTAACAGCGGGTTATTTATTCCGATTAACGAATTGGTAGATAAGTATGGGATGAATCTCAAAAAAATATATGAAAAATCTCCTTCAGTCAAAGCCAGTTTAACCACGCCAGATGGTAAAATGTATTATATTCCGCAGCAAACATTGACCAGAAACTATATGCCTGTGTTTATGATCAATCAGCGCTGGTTGAAGAAGCTCGGAATGAATGAGCCTACAACATTGGATGAGTTCACGGCGATGCTTCGCAAATTCAAGACAGATGATCCAAATGGCAATGGTCAAGCAGATGAGATCCCATTATCTATGGAGTCGAAGTTTGTGTCGATGGCGTTTGGACCGGTCTTTGGCCTGGATCTGGCCAACCAGTTTTATGCGAATGATCAGGGCAGGGTCCATTTTAGCTATTATGAGCCTGCCTACAAAGAATACCTGACTTATTTGAACGGGCTTTACAAAGAAGGACTGCTTGGAGTGGATTATGCGAGTACTACAAGCGATCAGGTAACCTCACGAATATCTCAGGATGTGACCGGAGCAACGTTTAATTTTAGCTGGTACATGTCAATGGTCTACAGTCCGTTGTTCAAGGATTACGATCCGAAGGAGCCCATCTTCAAAGGCATTCTACCTTTGAAAGGGCCAAATGGAGATCAGTTCTATGTGGGACGTACACCTGTAAGTGGTATCTTTGGCATTACGCGTGACAGCAAAAATCCAGAACTTGCTTTTCGATTCCTGGATTATGCGGTAAGTGAGGAAGCACAAACATTTTATACATGGGGCATCAAAGATGATACGTATACGGAGGAGAATGGGGTGAAAGCGTTTACGGACAAGGGTAAAGACAATGAGTATATCCAGAAACTCGGCATTGGTCCTGTCAATCTGCCTAATATTCAGTCCACTGACTCTGCCGATTCCGTGGTGGCAGAGTGGCATGCAAAGCTCGACAAGGAGCTAGAACCATATATTCGTGAACCTTTTCCATTTGTTTATGCTCTACCGGATGAAGCCAGTGTAGAGAGCATGTCAATGCCAGATATTACAACCTATGTTGAAGAGATGAATTTTAAATTTATAAGCGGAGATACCAGCTTGGATCAGTTTGACAGTTATATTGAAACATTGAAAAAAATGAACATTGAGCAGGTTATTGCTGGCAGACAGGCACAATATGACCGTTACAAGGCTGCTCAGCAGTAGTATTTGAAGGCGGTCAGTATGAGAGGTGTTGATTGAACTGATAACGATTAAGGACATTGCCAAACTGGCGGGGGTTAGCTATAGTACGGTATCCAAGGCGCTTAATGGAGACCCCCGGATTAAACCGGCGACTAGACAGAAAGTCCTTGCAGTCGCCGAGAAACACCAGTATCGAAAAAACATTCTAGCTCAGCAGCTCTCTACTGGAAGAAGCAATATTATAGGTTTTGTGCTTGATGAATTGAGCAATCCATTGTTCTCGAATATATCGGGCATTCTGCATGCAGAACTGAAACAGCGTGGATACCAAATGATTCTGGTCGTTGCAGATGATGGGGTAGATGTGTTCAGCCAGCTCCGCGTAGATGGCTGCATATTGTGGGATTATGCACTTGAAAATCGGGATGCATTTTGGAAGAAGTTTTCCACTCTTAATATGCCTTGCTTTGTGCTGGGTACAGATGAGACGCCCAATTCCCCTTATATCAAAGTTGATCGTAAAGAGGGAATATTTAAAGCGGTGGAGCATTTGAATTCGCTCGGACACACCCGTATCGGTTTCATTGGTAACTCGCAAAATATCAAGCTGGAAGGGTACCGAGAAGCTTTGCAGCGCACAAATCTAAAATTTGAAGAAGATTACGTACTGCCAGCACATTCCTCTTGGGAGGACGGGTATTTTGCAATTCGAAATTATACATTTGGTCCAAAGGCACCGACGGCTTTTATCGGTTTGAATAACCTTGTAACCCGAGGAGCGCTGCGGGCTTTGCTGGAGGCAGGCTACAATGTACCCCGTGAGATATCATTAATCGGTTATGATGATCTGCCAGATATGCAATATGCTGAAGTTGCTCTGACCACAATCGGCCCTGCACTGGATGAACTGGCTGTTCAGGCTGCAGAACTAATCGTATCATTAATCCGCAATGAAGAAGTGGATTATCCAGTTGTCATCCAACCGAAACTGAATCATCGTAATTCAACTGCGATAGCCAGGGAGTTTTAGCAATAACAACGATAGAGGAGGTGGAATATGGAGGCACACAAGAACAACTCTTGTATAAATAGACTTGAAACGAAAGCGGGGGATGAACAGGTGTTCAATGGTATAAATCAGCCCTGTCCATCTCGTTACTACACGGTGGCTCAAGATGGAAGCGGAGACTTCTCTACCATTCAGGCTGCAATTAACGCCATGCCAGATAATGCCATCAATGAGCTGGAGATCCGAATCAAGCAAGGTATTTATTATGAGAAGCTTTATATGGATAAGCCTAGGATTCATTTAATCGGAGAGGGCGCAGAGCAAACTGTTATTACTTACGATGACTATGCGCTAAAAAAATTCCCTGACGGACAGCTATATCATACGTTTCATTCGTACACGGCCTTCATCGGAGAGGATGATTTCACAGCAGAGGGACTTTCTTTTGTGAATTCTGCAGGTCCAGGCAAGGATGTTGGGCAAGCCCTTGCCATATACGTGGATGGTGACCGTGCAGCGTTCCGCAATTGTCGCTTCATCGGGCATCAGGATACCATTTTCACCGGACCGCTCCCGTCAAAGCCCATGGACCGAAGCTTTTTCGGGGGGCCGCGCGATGGGGCAGAACGCCGGAAACTCCGTCAGTACTTTGAGGACTGTTATATAGAGGGCGATGTTGATTTTATTTTTGGCTCGGCTACGGCCGTGTTCAAGGGGTGTGAAATTTTCTCCCAAAATCATATATCAGATACTGCTCCAGCAGAGAATACGGTAAATGGGTGGATTACTGCGGCTTCGACACCCGAAGACGTTCGCCATGGCTATGTGTTCATCGATTGCACCCTGACCAGCAATGCTCCCCCGCAGTCGATATACCTCGGCCGGCCGTGGCGGAACCATGCTAAAGTGTGCTTTCTGAACTGCTGGATGGGTGCTCATGTTAAGATGGAGGGCTGGCATAACTGGAACAAACCAGATGCCGAAACTACTGTTGTATACGCTGAATTTAATAGTAAGGGTCCCGGAGCAGCGAGTACGGAAGAGAGGGTTTCGTGGGCTAAGAGGCTGACTGAAGAAGAAGCATCCGAGTATACAGCGGCTCACATTTTGTCCGGGGTCGATGGCTGGCTTCCCTTTAGATAACCCTTTCCGAACGAAACACTTTTATGCCTAATAAGATGTCTTTCAACAAACGAGAAACGATAGGGAATAAACAAGGAGGCAGCCGATCAACATGATCGGCTGTTTTCGGTATCAAACGGGCGATTAGCGAAACGGAAAGCAGTCCCGAGACATATCTGATCAGGTGCAAAATCCCTCCACAACTACTCAAGTGCAGGGATTTTGCATTTAGGAAGCATCATTACTCGACT
This sequence comes from Paenibacillus sp. FSL K6-2862, assembly GCF_038005125.1. NCBI lineage: Bacteria > Bacillati > Bacillota > Bacilli > Caryophanales > Paenibacillaceae > Paenibacillus > Paenibacillus sp. FSL K6-2862. Next base: position 3,748,439 of record NZ_JBBOSN010000001.1, on the reverse strand, counting down.
AAAACGTGAAGCATTTCCCTCATTTGTCGCCGCTGCTCGACTGTAAGTTTAGCCATGAGCTTTTCAGAGATTTCCGCGCTTATTGAGCGAATCGTCCGAATATGGGGCTTGGCCTTATCAGTAAGTGAAAGAATGGTCGCACGCCGGTCTGTCGGGTCAACGGTACGCTGAATCAGTCCGTTTTCTTCCAAGGCGTTCACGAAATCCGTGATCGTTCGTGGTTTTAAGTCCATGACAGCCGCAAGCTCATTCATGCGTATATGCTCCGCTTTCCAAACTTCCATCAACAGTCGCAGACGGGCCCCTGAGAGGGGGATGGGCAGATCCAACGAAGCCAGACGTTTATCGAATTCGAATTTCAAAATACGTGAGGTGGTGGTGAGTAAATAAAAGGTATCGGCAGCTTCTTCATCCGGGTAGTCATTTGACGATATGTTCATTTGCTTATATATCCTCTTTTCACAATAAGTCTCCTTCTATTTTATCGTAAAGAATCTCTTTTTCAAATTGTGTCAGCCCAGAAGGATTGACTTCCTGAAAATTAGTGAGTAAACTCACTATATATTAAAAAAGGTGAGGTTACTCACTAAATTAACCATACTGGAGGCTTCACCATGACTAACGTATTATTCGTCAGACCAAATCCAAGACTGACTGTACAAGGGCTGGCAAACACAGCAAGCCTGGCTCGGCAGTTCTAAGGAGGCGTGTGATGGACAATGAACTTTCACAGCAACAGCAGTCGCCTAGGTTATGGACAATGGATTTTGTACTGATCACAGCTGCAAGCTTCTTTTTGTTCTTCGGGTTTCAGATACTGCTGCCTACGTTGCCGGTTTATATGCTGGACTTGGGTGGAAACAATACGGCGGTCGGCTTGATCATTAGTATTTTTACCGTATTCTCCTTATTCACACGGCCATTGGTCGGAGCACTTATGAATCGGAGCAAAAAAGGCTGGCTGGTTGCAGGACTTATCCTTTGTTTTCTCATTATATCCTCGTACAATTGGACGGTTTCGGTTGCCATGCTTCTACTGGCGCGCTGCATTCACGGCGTTGGTTGGGGGATTGTCACGGTCACATCGAGCACCATCGCCTCAGATATTATTCCGGCTAATCGGCGGGGAGAGGGGATTGGTTATTTCGGTCTTGCAAGTACTCTTGCCATGGCTTTGGCGCCTGCGATCGGACTTGCACTTCTGGACGGAAAATGGCAGATGCCTGGTGTTATTGTCGTTGCAGCCGTCAGTACGGCCCTGTCTTTGCTATGCGTATGGGGCGTTCAGAAACAGCGTAAACAGAGCGATTCCTCTTTGGGTAGCGGAGATCAAGTACAAGCGAAAACCTCTTTTCGGTCACAGCTGTTCGAGCCAAAGGCGCTGTTTCCTTCCTTGCTTGGTCTGCTGATCGGGATTGTTTATGGCGGGATCGTCAGCTTCATTACACTGTTTGGTGAAGAAGCTCAGATAGGTAACGTTGGTTTGTTCTTTACGTTGAATGCCATTTGCCTGCTTATTGTGCGGTTTATCTCAGGACGTCTATTCGACCGCAAGGGCCACACCTGGGTCATATTGCCCGGCAGCGTATTACTGGCCGCTTCGCTGCTCGTTCTGTCCTATGCCCATAGCATGACCATGCTGGCAATTTCAGCAGTTCTTTTTGGTTTTGGGTTCGGAGCAGTGCAGCCTTCGCTGCAAGCATGGATCTTAAACCGCGTGGAACCCGAACTGCGCGGACCTGCGAATGCGACTTTTTATTCGGCGTTTGACCTTGGCATCGGCGGAGGTGCGTTACTTCTTGGGCGTCTAGCCGAAGCCAGCAGTTATGCGATGATGTATCGTTATTCGTTTCTCGTCATCATCCTATTCTGTATCGTCTATATAGCGTATAGCTGGAAGGAATCTTAGTAGAAGGGGCACCTGAGGAGGTGCTTCTTTTTGCTTTCATCCAAGTCCAGCGTGGGTTTGTAAGCCAGAAGTGAATAGGGAATCAGAATTCTTGACAGATCGTTACAAAATACCTGCACTGTGTCTGTACCTGCTTCTGAGAAAGGAGATATCATGAGTAAAAACGGAAGACCTCGTGAATTTAATAAGCCAGCGTACTAGATGCGGCAATGGAAACCTTTTGGTTAAAAGGAAGTGCAGGAATTGAAGATATTTCATGATTAGACTACAATTCATTCTTCGTCATGAGGCACTATCTCATTATAATAGAGACATAAGCATATCCAACAGGGGGAATAGCGAATGTACAAGGTTCTGCTGGTTGATGACGAATGGATGATTCTTGACGGAATTGCCAGCGTAATGAGTTGGAATCGACTTGGTACAGAATTGATAGGCACCGCTCAGGATGGATTGGAAGCGCTCGCTTTTATAGAGCTTCAACGTCCTGACATTATTATTACGGATATTCGTATGCCTGGCATGGATGGCCTGCAGCTGGTTGAAGCGGTTACCGAAATGTATCAGGATATATCATTTGTTATGCTGACAGGCTTTACTGAATTCGAGTACGCCAAGAGAGCAATGCAGTACGGAGTCAAGCACTATTTGCTTAAGCCGTGCAGTGAAGAGAGCCTGATGGAGGCTATCGCTGAACTGGTAGGCGAAAAGGATGAATGGACGGATCAGGCCCAGTTTGTGCAAACGATCCAAACTAACTTGGAACGTGTATTGCCGCATGCGAAGCAATACTTCCTGAAGGAACTCGTCACTAACAAGACCTATGGTGCCAAGGAGTGGGGACACTTCGGCGAGTTGTTCGGCGTGGATTTTCGAAGTCAGCAGGTGCGGATGCTGCTGGTTGAGATAGAGGGAGAGCATGAGTACTTGCACCTGTTTGCCATCCAGAACATCGCCGAAGATGTCTTTCACAATCCCATTCTCAGCACAACCTTGGGACGTCATGTGCTGTTGATCATGGAAGACAAACTTCCAGAGAAGCAATTGTTTCATAATATCGACGAGATTCGTCACACGTTCACCCGGTACTATCACTATGACTTGACGATGGCTCTCAGTGAGCCGGGAGAATTGGCACAGACACGTCAGTTGTACATGCAGACTATATCGTACCTGAACCATCGCTTTTACCTGGGGGAGGGCAGCCTTATCATGGAAAGGGATATTCTATCCCCGGAGGAACATGGCTATTCGGAATTTGAGATGGATCAGGAGCGGCTCGTTGCGGCCATTCAGGCTGGACATTGGCAGGTGGCAGAGGATGAGCTGAAGCAGACGTTCTGCTTACTGTCAGATCAACGTTATGACATATTTCAGACCAAGTCCTATCTCATTCAGACCTTTATGGAGATCATTCGGCTTAGCAGTCCTACGGGGATGAAAGAATACATGGATCGACTGCCCTGTATGATGGAATCAAGTACACTTCAGTCGTTTCAACTTTTTATTCTGGATACAGCACGAGATATTGCACTGGAGCGCTACCGGCAGCAGCGCTCCAGACAATCGCAAATGGTGCAGGCTGTCAAGGAACTCGTGGAGTCACGGTATGAGGATGAATCTCTGACACTTCAGGCTATTGCTGGTGAGATTTACATGAATCCGGACTATATCGGCAAAATATTTAAAAAGGAAACTGGAGAGAAATTTACGAATTATGTACTGCGTTACCGGATGGGCAAAGCATTGGAACTCTTGAAGCAGGATAGCAGCTGCACGGTTTCATCGCTCGCCGAGAAGACCGGTTTTGGAGCCAACTGGCCATATTTCAGCAAAGTGTTTAAGAAATATACGGGTTTCTCGCCTTCCGAATATAAGAAGGTTCCATAGCCTTGTCGGTTGTTCTAATGCATTCTCAGCATCATACACCCTGTATGCCTCAAAAGGCGTCAGGGTGTTTTTTGTCGGTTGAAAGTCGGTTTTGAACATGAAGAGAGCGGAAATGAGCATGGGAAGCATGACCTCCAAATTTTATGATTACCATAGGATGTTAACGAATGAACATCGGAATTGGAGGCAAGGGGAATGGAACTGAAGCGAGGTCCGGTGGTGCAAGCGGGTACATTGAAACCACCAGGCAGATGGGGTGTCGTCAAAAAGGAACTGGCTCGAAACAAATATGTATATCTGATGCTCGTTCCTGTCGTCGCGTATTATTTGATATTCAGTTATGGCCCAATGTACGGGCTGCTGATGGCTTTTCAGGAATCCTATAGCCCCGTCAACGGGATTTTGGCAGGAACGTGGATCGGTTTTGACAATTTTACGATGTTTTTCGAGAGTTACTATTTTTGGCGGCTGATTAAAAACACACTCATTTTAAGTTTTTACAGCATTGTATTTGGATTCCCGGCACCCATCTTGCTGGCTATCCTGCTGAACGAGGTTCGCAAGAAATGGTTCAAGAGCACAGTGCAAACGATAAGCTACATGCCTCATTTTATATCAGTCGTTGTGGTGGTCGGAATGTTGAAAACGTTCTCAACACTCGATGGCGGCTTGTTTAATGTCATTCGGGATTTTTTCGACTTACAGCCGGTCATGTTTTTGGCCGAAAAGGACATGTTCCGTCCCATTTATATCTTATCGAACATATGGCAAGGGGCTGGCTGGGCATCCATTATCTTTTTGGCGGCACTCAGCGGCATTGATCCCCAGTTGTATGAAGCCTCCAAAATCGATGGTGCCGGACGCTGGAGACAACTGCTGCATATCACGCTGCCAGGCATTATGCCGACGATTGTCATTATGTTGATCCTTCGTCTTGGTGCGGTGATGAACTCCGATTTTCAAAAGATCCTCTTGATGCAGACAGCACCAACGTATGAAACATCAGACGTTATCTCCACCTTCGTGTACCGATCAGGGATATTGGAAGGTAACTATACATATTCCACGGCTATCGGGTTATTTAACGGCATTATCAATTTTTCACTGCTTATTATCGCCAATGCGATTAGCAAAAAAATGAACTCAACCAGTCTCTGGTAAGCGGAGGTGAAACGATGAAAAGGTCTGTAGGGGAACGCATCTTTGATGCAATCAATGTTCTTGTTCTGATCATCTTTATGTTGATCTGCTTTTACCCCATGTTATACGTGTTCAATTCCTCCATCAGCGACCCGGATCAGATGCTGCGTTCCAGATCCCTGATGCTGCTGCCGGAAGGCTTTCAGCTGGAAGCATATAAGTCCGTTTTCAAAGATACAAGGATATATACGGGCTACATGAACACGCTGTTCTACGTGGTCGCCGGTACGGCGATTAACCTGCTGATGACCTCCTTGGCTGCCTACGGATTGTCAAGAAAGGATCTGATGGGGCGAAAAACATTAATGAAAATGATTACCTTCACCATGTTTTTTGGTGGCGGCATGATTCCGACGTTTTTGTTGATTCAGAATCTGGGCCTTGTGGATACAAGACTGGCCATGATTATTCCAGGTGCAATCAGTACATTTTATTTTCTCATTATGAAAACGAATTTCGAAGGCATTCCGACCAGTTTGATCGAATCAGCGAAGCTGGACGGGGCAAACGATTTTCTGATCCTGTTCCGTATCGTATTGCCGTTATCGAAGCCGATCCTTGCCGTGATGATGCTGTATTATGCAGTGGATCACTGGAACGATTATGTAGGACCGATGCTTTATTTACGCAGTCAGGAGCTTTATCCCATCCAGATCATTATGAGGGATATTCTGATCAGCAGCAGTACGGAAGCCATGGGCGCCGGGACAGATACCGGTTTTGCCATCGGGGAAAACATCAAATATGCAACGATTATCATCTCTACACTGCCAATTATGCTCGTATACCCGTTTATCCAGCGTTTCTTCGTTCAGGGAGCATTAATTGGTGCTGTCAAACAATAAAAGCAATTTAACTGAAATATTTAGGAGCCGTGACTGACTAAGGTCACGACTTCTGATATTATAAATGACTTATGTGGAGGCGAATGACATGAAAAAAAGAATGGGGTCCATCATGCTCTCTTCTCTTCTGACGATGGCGATGCTGGCAGGCTGCACCGGAGGAAGCGAAACCACTAAACCTGACGACAACACGGTAACTCCGTCAGAGGCACTTACCGAAATTCCTTTGCCGATTACAAGCGAGCCATTTACCATTGAATACTGGCGTGCCAATGATGCTAAATTGACGGCTTCCCTGGGGAATTTCGGCGAAACGGCAGCCTACAAAAAGAAAGAAGAGCTGACTGGCATCAAGGCAAATTTTACACATCCGCCTCTGGGACAGCAGCGTGACCAATTCAATCTGCTGATTTCGACGAAGCAGTTGCCTGATGTGATCTACTACAACTGGGCGGATGCCGTTGGCGGCCCGGAGAAGATGATTAAGGATGGTCGAATTATTCGGCTTAACGAACTGATAGATCAATATGCTCCAAACCTGAAACGAATCATTGAATCCGATCCGGATGTGAAAAAGCAAATTGCCCTGGATGATGGAACGATCTACATGTTCCCGTTAATGAAGCTGGATGCACTGAAGCTGAACGCCACTTCAGGATTGATTATACGCAAGGATTGGCTGGATAAGCTGGGGCTGGAGGTTCCTACCACAATCGACGAGTGGCATACGGTACTCAAAGCCTTCAGGGAGCAAGATCCGAACGGTAACGGCAAAGCGGATGAATTGCCATTTACCGGCAACTGGGGACCAGGAAATCTGACCAAGCTGCATGATTTTGCACCCGGATTTGGTGTCATCGGTGGCTTTCAGCTGAATGGAGACAAGGTGGAGTACGGACCTATACAGCCAGGGTATCGTGACTTTCTGGAGAACATGTCCACCTGGTACAAGGAAGGATTAATTGATCCCGAAATCATGACGAATGATGGCAAGGCGTTTGATTACAAAGTCACCAACAACCTGGCGGGAGCCTATCAAGGTGGCGTATTTAGCGGAATGGGCAAGTATTTCAACCTGATGCGGGACACAGACCCGAACTTTAATGTGACAGGCGCTCCATGGCCGATATCCCCGGATGGAACAGGCTATTCTTCCTTTAATTTGGAAAACAAAGTGCTGAGTTACGGCGAAGCCATCACTTCATCGGCGGACGAGGATAAATTGAAGTACATCGTACAGTGGATGGACTATAATTACAGTGAAGATGGCAGTGATCTGTTCAACTTTGGCATCGAGAATGAGAGCTATGTGAAGGAAGGTGATGGTGTGAAATTTACAGAAGTCATCACCGATAATCCGCAGGGGTTGACCTATGACCAGGCACTGGCTTCTTATGCACTATCAATCATGGATGGACCAATCAATCAGGACAGCAGGTATCTGGATGCGCTTCTCTTCGATGACGGGCAGCGGGCGGCCAACGAGGAATGGATGAAAGCCAGCTCGGCACTTACCCTTCCCACGATTCGCTTGACTACGCAAGAAGCCAGTAAAAGCACCTCGATCATGAGCCAGGTCGATACGTATCTGAATGAAACGATGACCGCGATCATTAACGGCCAGAAACCTATCACGGAATTCGATAAAATGGTCGAAACCATTAAAAGCATGGGCATCGACGAGGCCATTGCCGTGCATCAAGCTGCCTACGACCGCTACCAATCAAAATAAAAGTCAGTTTGTGGCTGTTCATGTTTGTTTCGACAGGAAATTTCTCCTACATGTGTTATAAGTATAGAGAACACGTGGTGCAAAGGAGCGCACTTGCCATGACAGCCTATCGCAAATTAAGCATTAAAATGAAAGTATTTCTGATGATTATGCTGATGATGGCTCTGGTCATCACACTGGCATTTACTTCTTTATATTATACGTACTCGGTCTATGACAGACAGTTGTATGACAAATCGTCCAGTCTGCTTAACCTCTCTTCGTCCACCGTGGATGCAGAGCTCAGGAAGCTGGAGGCATTATCGCATGCGATGATCTCAGATAGAGTTATTCAAAAGTCCCTGAAGTCGCTTGCCCAGGATGATACGGATTATACGGGGTTTGTTGAGCGAAACCGGATGGCTGACCGGATATGGGAACACGCCAGTGGGGCTGCACGATATGTGCAGTCCGTTCATCTTATTGACTCTCAAGGTGGGTTGGTTAAATACGGCGAAGCGCTGACTTTTTCCAGTGAAAAGTACAACCGAATGATCCGAGCGGCAGAAGGGGCAAACGGAGCGGTACGCTGGCTGTATCCGGATGAAGACGATCCGATGCTGGCCATGGTGCGTCAAGTGAGAAGCTACGAGCCGATGACGCTGGAGCCTATAGGCATTCTGTTTTTTCGGATCAACATTGACAAACTAATCGAGGAATATGCCGGCATAGACAACAAGGACAGTGATATTGTGCTCAAAGCAGGGCAAAAGGTAATATATCCGTTCCGGGAGTTTTCAGATAGCCTATCTGCAGATTTGCAACCGCTTCCAGGGAGTGGAGGGTATGAGATCAAAGAGTTGGATGACCAAATCGTACTTGTGGCACAGAAGAAGTCTGCGCAGACAGGCTGGGTTTATTATAATATGGCACCTTATGAACAGATATTTGAGCGCATTATTTTATTGAAGAATGCACTCATCGTGGTCTATGTGATTGCAATTGTTGTGGTACTGACACTCGGTATGGCTTTTGCGCGCAGCTTGACCAGGCCAATTCAGCAATTGATTACCCAGATGAGAGACATTCAGCACGGAAGTTTGGAGAATATGGATACCACCATTACTATGCCAGTTTCTAAGCATGTGGACGAGCTAGGTATGCTGCAGCGTACGTACCGGCTCATGATTACCCGTATCAATACGTTAATCAAGGAGAATTATGCTAATCAGCTGGTGATCAAAGAGACAGAATTTAAAGCATTGCAAGCTCAGATTAATCCCCACTTTCTGTATAATGCTTTGGATTCGATCCATTGGCTTGCCAAAAAGAGCCGGCAGGAACAGATATCACGCATGGTCTTGTCTCTTGGATATTTGCTCCGTACTTCTATCAGTTTCAAGCAAAATGTAATTACCATTGCGGAAGAGCTTGAAATTGTGAGCCATTATATCACGATTCAGCAATACCGCTTTCAGACAAGACTGGATTTGCAAATGGATATGCCCTCTGCCTATTTACAGTGCAGTATCCCCAAAATGACTTTACAGCCACTGCTCGAAAACGCCATCCAGTATGGTCTGGAATTACAGACAGGTCCTTGCGTGATTCGTCTGTACGCTCAGATGCATGAAAATAAGCTGGCTGTATTTGTAGAGGACAACGGTCCTGGCATGGAGCAAGAATACGTCAAACAGGTATTGCGTGGAGAGGTTCAAACCAGAGGAAGCGGGATCGGGTTATTGAATATCAGGGATCGGCTCCATCTTGCTTTTGGGGAAGAGTACGACATGATTCTGGAGAGCAGTCCGGGTAGGGGAACGCGGGTTATCTTGCTGTTACCACCACCAAAGGGGGAAGCACTATGAGCATATGGTTTCGATTCCTCGGCATACTGTGTCTCTTAACGATTCTTGCGGGGTGTACGCCCCAGCTTGTCTCGAGACCCGGCATGATTGTCGAAGAAGAGCCCATTACACTGCATATGGCCTGGTGGGGTGGACAGATGCGCAACGAGGCAACCGCTGCAGTGATAGATCTGTATGAACAGCAGAATCCTCATGTCCATATTAAGTATGAGTACAACAACTTCAATGAATATTGGAAAAAACTAGCCCCTTACGCAGCGGGGAATACGTTGCCGGACATTATACAAATGGATATCTCCTATCTGTCTCAGTATAGTTCCCTCAACTTGCTTGAAGATCTTGCACCATACATGGATCGAGGCATAATTGACACAAGCGACATGGACGAAGGCAAGGTCCGGATCGGTGAAATGGATGGTAAAGTTTACGGCATGAGTCTGGGAGTCAATGCCTTGATGGGCTATTACGACCCGGAGATTTTGCGGGAGCAAGGTATCGAAGAACCCACTGTGGACTGGACGTGGGACGATTTCTACGCCATGGGAAACAGGTTGCATGACAAAGACATGTATCTAGGCACTTACTTTACGCCAGAACAGTTTTTTGCATATTATCTAAGGCAGCATGGAATGAAGCTCTATGCTGAGGATGGACAGCGGCTGGGGTACGAGGATGATACGTTGTTTATCGATTACTTTGGCCGTATGCAGCAAATGGCCAAAGAGAAGCTAATTTTTCCGCCAGATATATGGGCCTCGGATATTGGCAAGCCGGATAGGGATCCATTTTATAGGGGGCAAGCCCTGTTTAACTGGGGCTATTCGAACCAGTTCATTGCCACGTCCAGAGAATACGGCAAGCCTTTGGCTATTGCCCCCATGCCGGGACCCCATAGCCAGGAAGCACTTTTCCTAAAGCCGGGCATGTTCTTCTCAGTTGCAAGTAATTCCAGACACAAGGAAGAAGCAGCCCGGTTTATCAGCTTTTTCGTTAATGATATTGAAGCGAATAAACTGCTTAAGGGTGAACGGGGTGTCCCTCTCTCATCAAGGGTCAAAGTGCAGATCAAACAAATTGTGGACCCAGAGGTACAACAGGTATTTGATTATGTGGATTGGGTAGAAAGGAACAGCAGCCCAATGGACTCCCCCGATCCGGTTAGCGGATCAGAAGTGACCGCGGTCCTGCGGGAGATTTACGACCAGCTGCTTTTTGGCCGAGTTACACCGGAACAGGCGGCCAGGCAGTTCCGAGAGGAAGCCAGTGCAATTTTGGGAGAGAAACCCAAACTTACGTTTAAAGTATCTGAAGTATCTGAAGTATCTGAAAAACAAACGATGGAATGATATGAGTAAGAGGATACAATATCGTGAATAATATCAGTTTCATTATGCTAACTGCCAGGATAACGTCTTGCTGTCGATGTCACTTAACCTAAAAACAGTTGCCTATGTAGGCAACTGTTTTTTAATAGTTAATAGCGACTGCTTATTATTATATCGGAACAAGTAAGGATGAAAATTGAGCGGTACCATTCAACTCAGGACAGAATCATACCAGTTAATTGATTTTAAATGGCACGATTTACTTGAAATCAACCGTACTAAATTAGAGGGAGTAGAATAGGTAGGATAGATCAATTCAAATTCTGTTTAATCTCTTGTTGTAACGATTACTGTCATCCTGACAGGGGTTAGCACGAATTTGTGTGTTGAGTCTACAGCAAGGGAAGGTTTTATGCTTGATTATCACATTGTCCTTATACAAGATGCCTGCGCAGCTTTTTCACAAGCAGAACATGATATGACGTTGAAAACAGTGGATACGTATTTCGGCATGGTTAAAGATACAGCAGGAATAGTCTCTTATATAGATACCTCACATCAGACAACATTAAATTAAACAGAGACGTGGGGTTTCGCAGAAAAAAACAATGTTCCATTCAAAGTCGCTATAATAGCGGCTTTTTGTTTTAAGAAACTAATGTTTTTCTCACGATGGTGTTTGGAGCTATATTGTTGGTATTCTATATGTAAATAAAATAACTTGAATTCAGTATTGGAGTCTACATGGAAGTTAGAACTGCAATGTTAACCCATCTTCCTACCATTATTCGTATATTAGCAGATGATGAAATGGGTGCTACCCGAGAGCGTTTCATAGATCCACTGCCAAAAGAATATGTGGAAGCTTTTGCAAAAATGGAAAAGCAAATCGGTAATTCCATAATCATTGCCTTGGATAACAACGAAGTCATTGGTTGTCTTTAGCAATATAGCTAAGAGAGCAGCTGACTTATGTGATCGGCTGCTCTTGTTCAACTAGCTGAGGGATGAGTGCAACTTTTCATCTGCTGAGAAAGTCAATAAGATGTAAGATGTAAGATGTACGTAATAATATGATGATAAGTAGGTGGAGAAACTGAAGCATCGTTTACTCACGATCATATTTCTTATCACTACCATATTCTATTTTTCGAGTGGTCAAGACGTTAATGCTCTATCCTGTGCTGAGAAGGGAAACCTTCAAGAAGAGTTAGACGTATATACTGGTGCTGTTTACGGTGAAATAAAGAAAATTCAAGTTGACCTGAAGCAAGAAGGGATAACGGGCACAAAAGAGAAAGTTAGATATATACTAGTGGAAGTTGAGCGAAGCTGGAAAACGGAAGTTGATTCTCAAATCATTGTCGCAACCGACTACACTTGGGGTTTTAACTTCAAGGAAGGCAGTAAATACTTCATATTTATTAGTGAAATGGATGGCGAATTAAGCAGTAGTCCGTGCAGCACGACAATTGAAATGAATAACCTTAATCAAGCAACTAAACAATTCGGTGAGGGATTCGGGCCAAAACAACAAGTGAATCTGGAATCCAAGATGTGGTTTATGATGGAGCAGGATTTTGATTTGTATATCGTCCTTGCAATAATCCTTGTGGTGAGTGCCGTCTTCATCATGAGAGCAAGGAAGAAAAGGAAACGGGGCTAAGCATCATTGGTCTAAGGGGAACATTCGTTGAATAAATAGAAGGCTTTCTCTTGACCAAATTACATAATACCGAGGAAAAGAGGGATACCAATGACGACGTTAGGATTGATCCGACACGGAGTAACGGATTGGAACGACGAATATCGGACACAAGGCCATTCAGATATCCCGCTCAATGAAAAGGGGCGACAACAAGCTGAACTCTTGTCCCGAAGAATTAGCACAGAACAGTGGAATTATATTTATTCTAGTGATTTGTCCAGAGCACTTGAAACAGCGGAAATCATCGGCAAATTCAAGAATATTGAAGTAAGAACCGACCCACGCTTGAGAGAAATGAACTGTGGGCTTATAGAAGGGACAACAGAACAAGAGCGTGTCAATCGATGGGGGTATGGATGGTTTAGACTGGATCTCGGCATCGAATCAGACGATGAGATTGTAAAAAGAGGAAGGGAGTGCCTTGCTGACATATCAGACAGACACCCAGACGAGAATATATTAATCGTGAGTCACGGTGCATTCCTTGGGATGACTTTGAAGAGACTTATCCCGCATATCGACATGACAGAAAGTTTAATGAATACTTCTATCACCATACTGCATACAGCACAACCTCGATGGGAATGTTCGTTGTATAATTGCACTACACATTTAAATGTAAAATCTATCGAGATTGTAAAAGAGAATATGGAAAATGAAATATAGAAGCCGTGATAAGCGGCTTTTTTTATCGGTACAACAATACAATATGCGTCCCAATGGAATAAAGATTATTTCACTAGGGCTGTACCCCTGCATCTGTCTAGCGAATGTTAGGGGTATTTAGTCTGTCTGTTTAGCCGTATTGACTAAATAAGTTAACTCGTGTTAATTTATTAACTGTAGTTAACTTTGAGGGGATGCAATCAATATGAACCAGGATATCTCACTAAGGGAATTAAAAAAAGCCAAGAACAAAATTGCGCTGTATGAAGCTGGATTATCTTTAATGAAGGATCGAATGTTCAGCCAAGTCATGATTGAGGACATCTGCAAGACTGCAGAAATATCCAAGGTCACCTTTTTCAAATTTTATCAACGTAAAGAGGATTTGCTGATTTATTTTATGCGGGTTTGGCTTACTGAACGAATGATCGAGATCGAACAGGAAGAGAAAAAAGGATTCCAGGCATTCCGCCATTTATTGTCCAGGGTTGCCAAGGAGCATCAAGTAAGGCCGGGGATGATGCCGAGTTTGATTTCCTTTCTAGCAGAACAGAACATGCAGCCTTGTATGCCTGAACTGAGTCAAGCGGAAGTATCGCTGCTCTTTCCAGGTCACGAGGAAGCGGGGAGTCAATCGCCTAATATGTTCGTTTTATTTCAACAGTTTATGAAGGAAGAACAACAAGTGGGTAAGCTCAACCCATCTCTCACCTTGGAGCAATCTGTACAGATCTGTTTCACCATTTTCTATGGTGCGTTTCTGACGGCTCAACTGTACAATTCAGCGGATATTGGCCGCTTTTATGATACGCATCTGGGTCTGCTTGAAATATAGGAGAAGGAGCGAATAAGCATGGCTAAAGTGATTGCAGGTCGTTATACCGCACAGATGGAAGGTTCCTTCGTTGTTTTCGTGATTGGTTTTCGGATTAACAAATGGTGGGCGATACATAAATGGCTGCCTGTTATGAATTCCATGTCCCCGATGCTTCAGGAGCTGTATCGAAACAAAGAGGAGCTCGGATTCATGGATGGTTCCTATCACTTTTCAGGCCGTGGACTTACACTTATCCAATATTGGAGGAGCTTTGAACACCTGGAACACTATGCCCGACACGGAGCTAACCATCTGAAGGCATGGAGGGATTTCAACCGCAAAGTTGGAACTGGGGGAGATGTAGGAATTTTCCACGAAACCTATGTGGTTCCTGAAGGGCAATATGAATGTGTCTACAACAATATGCCGACCTTTGGATTGGCAAAAGCGGGAGCCCACGTTCCAGCAACGGGGCGTAGAGAAACGGCAAGTCGGCGGCTTGGCCGCGAAGGAGATCCAGCTGTTCCAACACCTCCGAATCCTTAGTCTAAGCGTCTCCTGCCATTGCCGAAGCAAACAAATAAAGGGTGCAACCTAAGTTTATGCTTGCATGGTGATATCCTGTATCTAAGTCGCGTGTTTGTAGATAATGGGGTAAACATAACTGAATACAAGAATAAGGCAGCCGACATCGTGATCGGCTGTTTGTTTTTTATGAACGAACAGAAAACAAGCAAAGGCAGCGTTGCTATAAGCCCTTTTTGTATATAGCCTTGTCAAAAGATTCATTTCTGAATAATCTAACACATACCACAGAAGAGGGGGAAGAAATATGAGTTCAGTTGGATACAGCAATGATAATGTAGGAGGAATTGGTGGAGGATATGGTGGTTTTACGTCCATTGGTGCTATTCTGGTACTTTTTATTCTGTTAGTCATCATCTCCAAAGCTTTCTTGGTGTAATGATCACTGAATAAGCCGCAAGTAGTGAAGAGATAAGAACTTGTAAACCTTCAAAACTAACTGTGCCTTAAGCAAAATTGGTATGACTAGCGGAGTTTCGGTGTTTCGCCTGTAATGTAAAAAAAAGGAACTGCTAATATGGCAGTTCCTTTTTTTAAGAAGTTAGAGGTAGGGTCAATACAGGAGTTGGAGAGAAATCTCCTAGTTCTGTTATGAGCATTTGTTTAATAGATTCATTTATACTTTTCCTGGCCATCTATTCTCTATACATAAGAAAGTTATTCAGACTGTTTACGTAAAAAGAGATGCCCCCATAAAAACAAAGGTCATCTCTTTTTAGCAAAAAAATAATTGAACACAAAAAAACGCTATGATATAATCGATAAACGTCATTGATTTCAATCGAAAAAAGTATGTAAGTATTATTATTCCTATATTTATAGTACATCTTTTAATTTGATTTGTCAATGCTATTTTTTTGAAAGGTGGTATTTGAGGGGAAAAGGACTGAAGCGATCATATTTGTTTTTCACATTTTAACGGATAGAGGAGAGGTTGAATGAATTCACTGGTTCTCGATTTTCAAGAAATAGATCACACTCAGCTTTGGCTGGTTGGTGGAAAAGGGCTGCACTTAGGGTTGTTATCCAAATTGGAAGGGATTCATGTGCCTGAAGGGTTTTGTGTCACAACGGTGGGATACCAAACAGCGATCAAACAGAATAAAATGGTTCATGCATTGTTGGATCAGCTGTCTGAGCTTAAGGTAGAAGATCGAGAACGTGTTAATAAAATCCGTGAGGAGATCCAACAGGCCATCTTGGAAGTAGTCATTCCTTCCGATGTTGTGAAAGCAGTCGTCCAATCTCTCTCTCGCTTTGGTGAGGATCATGCCTATGCTGTGCGCTCAAGTGCAACTGCTGAAGACTTACCCCATGCTTCTTTTGCTGGTCAACAGGACACGTATTTAAATATTATCGGCACAGAAGCCGTCTTGGAACATATCCGTAAATGCTGGGCTTCTTTATTTACAGAACGCGCGGTAATTTACCGGATGCAGAATGGATTTGACCACAGGCAGGTTTATTTATCTGTTGTGGTTCAAAAAATGGTGTTACCGCAGGCATCAGGGATATTATTTACTGCGGATCCGATCACTTGCAATCGGAAGTTGATCTCAATCGATGCCAGTTTCGGACTCGGAGAGGCGCTTGTTTCCGGCCTAGTGTCTGCTGATGGTTACCAAGTTAAGGATGGGGAAATCGTCAGCAAGCGAATTGAGACCAAAAAACTTGCGATTTATGGACGGAAGGAAGGCGGAACAGAGACCAAGCAGCTTCAGCTTGAGCAGCAAAAGACGCAAACACTTTCGGATCAACAGATTTTACAACTCGCACATTTGGGTAAACAGCTCGAAGAACATTTCGGATGCCCCCAAGACATCGAATGGTGTATGGACGGTGATACATTTTACATCGTTCAGAGCCGCCCCATCACCACTTTATATCCAATTCCTGAAGCACAAGATGAGGAAAATCACGTGTATGTATCTGTTGGTCATCAGCAAATGATGACAGATCCAATCAAACCATTGGGAATGTCCATCTGGAAGCTAACGGGCAACCCCTCCATGTTTAAAATGGGGGGTGGAAGGTTGTTTGTCGATATTACCAAGGGTCTGTCTACCTCGGCGGGCAGGCAGAATTTGCTGGGTGTCTTGGGACACTCCGATCCGCTTATAAAAGATGCACTAATGACCATTATAGAGCGGGGAGATTTTATACCACTGGACCCGAATGACAAAAGCGAACAGGGACCTATAAAAAGCCATAAGGGCATGTCTCCTGCGGATATTTTAAAAGAGGCAGGAAGCGATTCAGCCATTGTGGCTGCGTTGATACAGAATAGTGAGACCTCGGTATCTGAGTTGAAACATACGATGCAAACGAAAGCGGGATTGGACGTATTTGATTGCATTCTGGAAGATATGCAGCAGCGGAAGAAGCGTTCTTCCGACTCGAAAAATTTGAGTGTGATCATGGCTGCTTTTCACGCATCCGCATGGATTAATGAAAAAATGGATGACTGGTTAGGTGAGAAAAACGCTGCAGACACACTTTCCTTGTCTGTACCTCATAACATTACTTCAGAAATGGGTATGGAGCTGCTGGATGTTGCCGATGTGATTCGTCCCTATCCGGAAATCATTGAGTACTTACAACAAGTAAGAGATGATCATTTTATGGATAAACTGGTTCAATTCGAAGGCGGCCAGCAAGCATATGAAGCTATTTCTGCTTATCTCAATAAATATGGAATGCGATGTGCCGGGGAGATCGATATTACACGGACTCGATGGAGTGAAAAACCGAGTGTGCTGATACCCATGATCCTCAGTAATATCAAGAACCTTGAGCCTGGAGCCAGCAAACGGAAATTTGAACAAGGACGACAGGAAGCTTTGTCAAAAGAACAGGACATATTAGCTCGTTTGAAGCAATTACCTGGCGGCGAACAGAAAGCTAGAGAAACAAAACAAATGATTGACCTGATCCGTAATTTCATCGGTTATCGTGAATATCCGAAATACGACATTGTTAGTCGTTACTTCGTTTATAAGCAGGCTTTGCTGAAGGGAACGGAACAACTCGTCCAAGCCCATGTAATTCGTGATAATAAGGAGGATATATACTATCTTTCATTTGAAGAACTGCAGGAAGCCGTACGCACGATGAAATTGGATTACGAGGTCATTGACAGACGGAAAAATGATTACAAGTTGTATGAAAAACTAACTCCGCCACGGGTGATCACGTCTGATGGCGAAATTATTACAGGCAAGTACAGACGTGGGGACCTTCCTGCTGAAGCTGTTGTCGGTCTTGCTGTATCTTCAGGCGTGATCGAAGGGCGGGCGCGTGTCATTCTGAATATGGAGGAGGCGGATCTGGAAGATGGAGATATACTTGTGACCACTTTTACTGATCCCAGCTGGACTCCATTGTTTTTATCCATAAAAGGCTTGGTTACGGAGGTGGGTGGACTGATGACTCATGGGGCTGTTATCGCACGTGAATATGGTTTGCCTGCCGTTGTTGGAGTGGAGAATGCGACTAAATTGATAAAAGATGGGCAACGAATTCGTTTACACGGAACTGAAGGGTATATCGAATTGCTGTCGTAAATAAATAAACAACTCAGAATTAACTGCCTTACAGATGCAGTATCGTTAAATGTGAGACAAGAATACAATCCCGATGAAAGTCGCTATTTTATAGCGGCTTTTTTATTTTTATCTATACAATTTCTAGTTAAGCTCCGTGGAATTACACATTAACAAATGTCTACATGAATGAATACATATCATAATTATGTTAGGTATTAACTTATAAATGGTGTGTAGATGAAGAAACAGGAGTATTGGTCGGTTTTATTGTGCATTTTTCCGAAATAAGGTTACATATATTGACGTTCGATAGGACTAAAACTATCATAATATTCAATTAAGAGTTCATTCATTCTTAATTTAGTAGGTAACCTTAAGAAGAGATGGAGTGATGAAGTATATGACTAAAGGAAAGGAGAGGGAAATCTACCGGGACATCAAACTGGCGATCACACAGCACAAGCTGCTGCCGAACTCCCAACTGGTGGAGGATGCACTGGCCGAAGCTTTTGAGGTCAGCCGCACTCCAATCCGAAACGTGCTGAGAAGGCTCGAAATGGAGAAGCTGGTCACGGTTATACCTTACCGGGGAGCTTTTGTCTCTTGTCCTAGTGTTGATGAAGCAAGAGAAGTTTTTGAAATGCGTAGGGTTATCGAAACCTCAATGGTCCGAAAGTTATGCGCAACCGTGAAGCCGGAGCAGTTATTCCCTATCGAGACTCTGATCCGGGAGGAGCATCAGGCTAGCCATGAAGGCGATATCGTTGGCGCATTGGATGTCACGGTTGATATACACCTTAAGCTGGCAGAACTATCGGATAACTATTACTACTATCATTTTCTCGAGGAGTTGATCTCGCTCACCTCTGTCATCATCGCCTTGTATGGGACGGATCAGAGCTTCTGCCATGATCATATAGACTTGCTAGCGACGATTCAGCAGCAAGATGGTGAGCAGGCAGCTCGCATTATGACAGAGCATCTCTGGCAAATCGAACGTTCGCTAAATTTTACAGAAACGGCGCCCAATGTCCTGAATTTTAAAGAGATCTTTCAAAAGTGATTTTTTTTGGATAGGATTGTATCCAATTTTGGATTCTAAATTACCTGAAAATGCATCCAAAGGAGTGGAGAGATTTGAACAAACGGTCATTCATGCTGGGGTTAATGGTGGTGGCATCGTCTGTGCTTAGTGCTTGCGGCAGTGGAGAGAACGAGGAATCAGCAGCTGAAAGTGGCAATACCATTACGATATCGCTCATGCACAGGTATCAGGAATCTAATATCGGCAAAAGTCCGGAGGATACCGCAGTACTTGATGGACTGAAGCGGTTCAGGGAAGATTATCCGGATATCGAGATCATAGAGGAGCAGCTTCAGAACGAGGACTATTCCATTAAGGCTCAGGCACTGGCAGCGGCTGACGATATGCCTGATGTATTCATCGTACCCGGCTCATGGATGACCAATTTTGTGGACAATGAAATCGTACGCCCTTTGGACAAGGAATTGGACAAGCGCCTTGAATGGCGAGACGGTTACCGTGCTGGAACACTGGATGCCGGAACCCGTGAAGGCCAAATTTACGGGATACCCATTGCAGCAGGGCCTACGCATCTGATCTACTATAATGCTGATATGTTCGAAAGCATCGGCTACGACCAGTTTCCCGTGAGCTGGCCTGATCTGATGGATGCCGGAGACAAACTGGCCGAAAAAGGCATTAACCTGTTCTCATACGGAGACAAGTCCAAAGGATATGCCATGTCCAGCTGGATCAGTGCGTTGACTGATCGGATCAACGGCCCGGAATGGACCGAGTCCATTTTGAACGGTGATGGTGCCAAATTTACCGATGAAGGTTTCATACAGGGAATTGGCATCATGAGTGAGCTGGCGAAAGCCGGTTATCTGAATAAGGACCTGAATTCTGTCGACAACGACACCATGGTTAACTATTACTTTGAAGGTCGATCGGCTGCCTTTGTCAGCGGAATCTGGTCAGCAATGAATATCGTAAACAATGCACCGGATGGGATTAAGGCGAGTACACAAGTTGCCGTCTTTCCGGGGGTCGAGAACGGACTTGGCAATCCACTCAGTTCTTCCGGAGGCGCCGGTGTCTATTATAGCGTTAACTCTGGGGTAGAAGCCGGAGAAAAGTTAGACGCCATTATGACGATGCTAGAATATATGACCGGTTCGGATAGCGCCAAGCTAATGGCAGAAGTCGGAGGATTCCCGGCCTATGATCCCGGAGACTTCGATACTGGGAAGCTGCATCCGGTAGCCCTGGCTGCTTACGAGGCCAGCGCGGCAGCTGACGCGACTAAAATCTTTGACCTCTGGTTTGATGCTTCGATCGTAGAAGTGCTAAATACGGGGATTCAAGGTGTAATGGCTGGTTCCAGAACACCCGAGCAGCTGGCTGAGGAAACTCAACAAGCCTATGAGACTTTTTTAAATCAACCCTAACTTATTATTGAAGGAGTGAGAACATGGGCAAGGCGCTGCGACCGAAAGGCTGGGTGCTTGTGGCATATCTGCTTCCGGGTCTACTTATCTATTCATTTGTCGTGCTGGTTCCCATACTTGCTGCTCTTCGAGACAGCTTCTACTCCTGGACAGGAGGTCCCAAAAAAACGTATATCGGCATGGGAAACTACAAGGAAATTCTTCAGGATGATGTGTTCTGGCATTCCTTTCTGAACAATGTGCTGATGACAGCTTATGGCTTGATTGGACAAGTAGGGTTCGGTTTTGTTTTTGCTTTGCTGCTGATGTCCAAGATGGTAAAACTGAAAGGGCTGCATCGGACAATGAGCTATTTCCCCTCTACACTTGCCCCGGTAATTATCGCTTTTCTATGGATGCTGGTCTACAACTATAACTACGGTTTACTTAATGCCGGACTAACCAAGCTTGGCCTAGGTGCATTGGTGCAATCCTGGCTGGATCTGACGGGACCAATCGTTCTGCTGGCCTCCATACCTCTGTCTTGGCAAAACATCGGGTTCTTCACACTGCTTATGCTGGCAGGCTTATCGACAATCAATAAGGAAGTTCTTGAGGTTGCTGAACTGGATGGAGCAACAGGTGTGCGCAAAGCCTGGTATATCATCATTCCTTTGGCCAAACCTACCCTGGTCGTTGCTTCACTGCTCTGTATTGCCAACAATATGCGCGGGTTTGAGCATATCTACGCACTGACCGGGGGCGGTCCGGGCAACTCTTCCTCGGTGATGGCGCTATACGCGTATGAAACGTCTTTCCTGCGTTTCCGGTATGGATATGGTTCTGCGCTCGCCATAGCCATCATTACGCTCACTATGCTTATGATTCTGCTATCCACACTTTTACTCCAGCGCCGTAATCACTCCAAGGGAGGTGCGTAAAAATGGAGTTACAACTGGAACTACAATCGCAGCGCAGTCCCCGTCGGTTCCTTCCCAATCCAGCCAAGCTGGCCGTGAACGCCTTATTACTGCTCTTTACCGCGAGCTGTATCATACCGCTGCTCTGGATCGGTTATTCATCATTGAAAACACAAGCAGAATTCGCCAACAATATTCTTAGTCTGCCAAGTGCACCGCAGTTTAGTAATTATTGGGAAGCGATTAAGCTGACGAATATGCTGCAGCTATCGTGGAACAGTGCTCGGGTCACCTTCCTGTCCGTCATTGGCATTACGGCAATTGCATATGTAACAGGCTATATTACGGCCCGGCTGGACTTCAAGGGGAAGAGAGCAATGATCTTTTATTACCTTTTCGGTATGCTGGTACCCATTCACGCTCTACTTGTTCCCATCTACCTGTTATTTAAAAATTGGGGGCTGGCAGATCAATGGTATACGCTCATCATCCCCTATATTGCCTTTAACCTTTCTTTACCAATTATGCTGGTCAGCAGCTACGTGATGGGCATTCCAAGAGAAATTGAGGAAGCAGCAGCAATCGACGGTCTTAGCTTCAGTGGAACCATGTACCGTATCATCCTGCCGATAGCCGTACCTGTACTGACAACGGTCGCAATTCTACAATTTTTCTCCTGTTGGAATGAATTTTCATTTGCTCTCGTCCTGCTGAATGATGAGTCGCTGCGCACGGTTCCGCTCGGGATGTCCTATTTTAAGTCCCAGCACAGCACCAACTATCCACAGCTTATGGCCGGAATGATATTATCGATGCTGCCTGTCACGATTATTTATTTTGTATTCAGTTCACGGATTATTGCCGGCGTTATGGCGGGAGCTATTAAGGGATAATCACTAAAAATTCATCGTTCACGGAGGGATTACTATGCTTACTTTTGATTCCAATCAAGAACAACCACAGAAACGGACACCAGATCGTACCAGATGGAATGAATCCTTTTATCGGAGGTCAATGGAACTGCCAGATGAGCTTCTGATTGGTGCCATTGATAGTCATGTACATGCAGGGCCAGTGTTGAACTCTAACCCTGGGCATCTGGACCCGATTCAGGTAGCGCAAGAAGCTGCAGCTGCAGGCATGAGGAGTATTGTGTACTATGATGTATTCGGCTGGGCCTCAGGGATGGCCTGGGTAGTGAACCGTCATGTACCGGGCATTCACACGTATGGGGGTTATTTGATGAACTCCTGCCATGCCGGTATGAATCCGCGTTCCGTAAAAACCGCACTACATCTGGAAGAGGGCTGCCGCTTCATCAGCTTCGGTTCACATTGTACACGCCATTCAGCTGAGCGTGAGTCCACACTGATCGATGGCAAGCTTGTTCCGTTTAAGGATGCCTATCCGAAATTTGTGGAGAAAGAGCTGTCTGTGGCGACGTCGATACCGCTGGAAGGTCCTGTTCCGGAAGCGCTGGATGAGATCTTAAGCATGGTGGCAGAACATCCGGAGGTCTATCTGAATACGGGTCATGTATCTGTGCCGGAAGCGCTCCGTCTGCTGGACCTTGCAGAACAATACGGCATAGCAAAGGTGTTAATCGCTCATCCCGTCCGCGGACAAATGACAATCGAAGAGCAAAAATCGGCTGCAGCCAGGGGTGCTTTTTTAGAAGCATGCCTTGTGGATTGGCTGTATCCTGATGTCCCCCGGACCCATTACTATGTAGAACGAGAGTACATGGATATGGGAGCTGAACTCGGCAGATTCTCGAATGCGACAAAATGGATGAATACCATCCGTGAAGTGGGAATCGATCAGTTCGTTCTTGGTACGGACTATGGGATCCGTGCGGCCTCAACGCCTGTGCAAGGGATGAGAACAATGATTGCCAGCATGCTCGATTATCAATTCTCTCCGGATGATATTTACCGGATGGTAGCGACAAATCCGGCAAGGCTTATCGGCATGAACACATAGAAGATTGCTGGTGTGCTGTTACAACCTTACGTATGGATAAGGAGGAGCGGAGCATGAAATCCGCAACATCGCATGATCTAGTCATTACAGGCGGAACGATCGTTACGGAAGCAGCCGTTGAGCGAAAGGATATCGGTATTAGGAATGGATTGATTGCTGAAATCGCAGATAACATGGATCCTTCGGGGGCCCAAATCATTGATGCACATGGATTGACCGTGATGCCCGGTGTTATTGACACTCATGTACATTTTAATGAGCCGGGTCTGGAATCCTGGGAAGGATTCCAGACGGGTTCCGCTGCTCTGGCTACCGGAGGAGGAACGTGCTTTCTGGATATGCCGCTCAATGCTGTTCCTCCTACAATTACAGTTCGTGCACTTCAGCAAAAAAGAGACCGCGCGGCAGGTAAAACGTATGCGGACTATGGATTTTGGGGCGGACTTATGCCTGGTTATCTTAAGGAGCTGCCGCTGTTGGCAGACGCCGGAGTCATCGGTTTCAAAGCCTTCATGTCTTCTCCGGGGGACAAGGACAAGGACGGATTTCGTCGGTCAGACGACGAAACCCTTAGAGAAGGGATGAGAATGATTGCGGAGACAGGCAAGCTGCTGGCACTCCATGCTGAACATGAGCCTACTATTGCAAGACTCACTCGTGAAGCCCGCAGATTGGGGAGGTTTGACCCGGCGAGCTATACAGCTTCACGTCCGATAGAGGCAGAGGTGGAAGCAGTGGAAACGGCGCTGCGTTATGCAGCCGAGAGCGGATGCCGATTGCATTTTGTCCACATTAGCAGTGAATCTGCTGCAAAACGAATCCGTGAAGCCCGGCTAGCAGGAGTCGATGTAACCCTGGAGACTTGTCCGCACTATCTATGTCTGACCGATAATGATTTTGCAGTCATGGGTGCTGTAGCGAAATGTGCACCTCCACTGCGTAATGCGGAAGAACAGGGGAAGCTATGGGACAGGTTACAGGGAGGCTGGTTCGACTTTTTATCTTCGGATCATTCACCCTGCCCAGCTGGCATGAAGACAGGGGATGATATGTTTGAAACGTGGGGCGGCATTGCCGGTGTACAGAGCACGTTGGAGTTGATGCTGGATGAAGGATATTTGAAAAGGGGGGTTCCGCTTCCGCTGCTGGCGCGTCTGTTGTCTGGTGCACCAGCCGAACGATTCGGACTGGATCGGGCGAAGGGACGCATTGCACTGAACTGCGATGCCGACCTGGCCCTGGTTGACCTAAATGCTCCCTACACACTTAAAGCATCAGACCTCTATCAGAAGCATCGTCATTCCCCTTACATTGGCCGCAGCTTTGGCTGTAAAGTTAAGATGACACTGCTGCGAGGCCAGTTGACGTATAGTGAAGGTTCGCCATTTCCTAACCGAGGTACCGGGAGGGAATTCAGTATCGTCTGCCCGGGAGAGGTGAACATAAGTAGCTAGTCATGCTTGATCTTGAAAAGAGCACGTCCCATTTCAAGGAGGGAAAGCAATGACCGCAAAAGCTGGTAGATTGTCTGCCGTTCAGGAAGATCTTCTCCGATTGGTTCAAGATATTCCACGAGAGCAAATGCAACAATATGTCGACCGCTATATTGGCAGCCTGCTTACAGTAGAAGGTTATGACCCTGAGCTTCTACAGACACTGGAAACGTACGCAATTTGTAATGGCCACATCAATGAAATGTCCTCCAGGTTGTACATTCACCGCAATACAGCGGCTTACCGGCTGGAGAAGTTGGAACGGCTCATAGGTATTCCGCTTAAAGAAACCGAAAACCTGTTGCTGCTAAATTTGGTGTTCCTGTTCCGCCGCCTGCTTGATGCAGAAAAAGCCAATGCGTCTGCCAATGGTCTTCTTACTCTGGACTATCGAAGCCATTATCGCACATCATAATTCCAATAAGAAAGGTGAAAGAATAGAAAGAGAAAAGGCGACTCTAACCGTTTTGAACAGCGGAGATCAGAGTCGTCTTTTTTGGCATTCATTGAATTGAAACCCTGGATTTCAAATTCAGAATATGATTATTCATCAATAATTCTTAAGGATATGTCATTGTATCAAGCACGAAGAAACCTTACTTTTAAATAACGATGGAAACGCTAACAAGGCAGAAAGAGTGGTGTTTTAATATGTGCTAACTGTAATTTCACCTTGCAATGTAATGACAAATTCAGGTTGGGAAGGTTGTAGATCCTCGGCGTTACATGAGGATAGATTAGTATTTCCTTTTTATTCGATTGCCACTTGAGAATCCAAATTCATTCATCGGGTTACGACACCAGTCGCTCGCCTAAGTATAAAAAGGAGGATATATATGAGAAAATTTGCAATCATTCTGCTTATCGGAATATTCGTGACAGTGATCACCGCCTGCTCAGCAAACAGTGATCAGGCAGCGGAAAATTCATCGGGTAATGGAGAAATTTCCGGTGACCTTACCGTATTTGGGTGGGGCGGCGGCGAGGAGCTCCAGTCTCGAAAGGAAGCCACCAAAATTTTCAAAAAATTGTATCCAAAAGTGAAGGTACATGAAGTTTGGCTCCCGGCAGATAACATCGATGTCAAGCTCGATGCAGCTCTGGCTGCAGGAAATGCCGGTGATGTGATCATGATGTCTCCAGACTGGAAAGGGTTGAGATCCAAATGGTTCGAAGATTTAAACCCTTATATTGAGAAGGATCAACTGGACCTCGAGGCTTTGTTAACACAGGGGGTTGATGGGGGATATGTCGATGCGGACGGAAAACGCGAAGGGATGCCAACAACCGCTTCTGATTTTATGATTGCTTATAATAAAGACATTTTTGACAAGGCGGGGCTCCCGTATCCAACGAATGACTGGACTTGGGATGATTTTTCGGCAACAGCCAAACAGGTCTCCTCGGGTGAAGGTGCCAATCGGGTCTATGGCATTGTGTCCCACTGGATCTTGCAGAGCTTCGCTCCTTTTGTATACGGCGGGATGCCATATAACGAGGATTGGAGCAAACAGACTCTGGATGATCCCGATACCCTGAAGGGGTACCAGTTGTTCGGAGACCTGGTGAATGCAAAAGCAATGCCAGATGATGCAGCCGCCAAGAGCATGCCTATGGACCAAATGTTCGCTGCAGGTAGAGCTGCGATGTATCCGCTAGGTGTATTTGAAGCTTCGACGATCGCCAAAAATATCGGTCCCAATTTTCAATGGGGTATCGTGATGCCTCCAAAAGATCCATCCGGTAAAACCGTCAACATTAAATTCCAGACAGGCTTCGCCATGAACAAGGACTCCAAAAATAAGGAAGCAGCGTGGGCTTATATTAAAACGGTCTCCCTGAATAAAGAGGTCGGAGATCTGTACAGTAAGGTAAATCTTCCTGCGGCAAAAGAATCAGCGGACAGTACTTTTGCCAATTTGAAAATTGAAGGCACAGATATCTCCATGGTGGATTTCGTAACAGGGTTGCAGGATGCCATAACTTTCCCGTGGGGTGGCTCCATTGCAAAGGCGGGGGACCTCTATGAGCAAACCTGGCAGCAGGTCACCGTTCAAGGGAAATCCGCAGAGGAAGCGGCCAAAGCCTATACATCCCAAATTCAGTCCGCTCTCGACTCCATTCATCAGAGTAAATAAACGAATAATGATTACCTGGTTACAACGAGGGGGAGCGATCTTCCCCCTTCTATCCTAAACCGGTCTCAATAGGAGGCAGCTTTGGAGGCGAAAGAATGAAGGCGCGAAACAACCGCATTGCAAACAGGGAGGAGAAACAATTCTTCCTTTTTATCTCGCCATGGCTTTTAGGTTTTCTCATATTCACCTTATATCCAATGGGTTATTCTATCTTTTTGGTTTTCACCGATATGGATATGACCGGCTCAGGCCAATTTGTTGGCTTAGATAATATCATCAGGGCCTTTACACAGGATCCACTTTTTTACCGTTCTTTGTTAAATACATTATATTTTGTGTTGGTTTCTGTTCCGGCCAGTTTACTCATGTCGTTTCTGATTGCTCTTCTGCTCAATCAAAAAATAAAGGGAGTTGGTTTTTTCAGGACCAGCTTCTATATCCCGTATATCACATCAGGGGTTGCGGTTACCTTGCTTTGGGGCTGGATTTTTAATGCCCAGTTTGGCTTTATCAATTATTTCCTTTCTCTATTCGGTATTACCGGTCCTAACTGGTTAAGCGATACGAAATGGGCCATGCCGGCGATTATTATAATGGGGATCTGGACCATCGGGAATTCCATCATCATTACACTGGCGGGGCTGCAGGATATTCCGGAAGCCTTATATGAGAGCGCTGAGATTGATGGAGCGAGCAGTTTCGTTAAAATTACGCAGATTACCCTGCCGCTAATCACGCCAACGCTTTATTTTAATCTGGTTATGGGAATCATTGGTGGTTTCCAAATCTTTATGCAGCCTTACATTCTGACCGAGGGTGGCCCCAGCTACTCCACCTACACGTACATGATGCATATTTATAACAGCGGATTTAAATACAACGAGATGGGTTATGCATCAACGCTGGCCTGGTTATTGTTCGTCGTTATTATGATCATCACGCTCATCGTAAACCGGACTTCCCGACACTGGGTTTATTACGATAACTAAAATTTGGGAGGTGCAACCATGGAGGCTTATTACAAAAGTAAAAAAAACAGCGGCCGGATTAAAGTCAGCCTGAGTTATGTGATATTGACGATCATTGCAGTCGTGTTTATCTTTCCGTTTATATGGATGCTTTCAACCGCCTTTAAAATCCCTTCGGAAGCCTATACGCTGCCTCCCAAAATCATCCCGGAAACGTTTACTTGGGATAACTTCATTCAGGGCTGGCAATACGCGGATTTCACCCGTTATACATGGAATACCTTAATCGTAACAGGACTTGCGACGATTGGAACGGTTCTTTCCGCTTCATTCGTAGCATATGGCTTTGCACGGTTTAAATCTCGATACAGCGGATTGTTATTTACAGTCGTGCTTGCTACCATGATGCTCCCCAGTCAGGTCACTCTCGTTCCTACGTACCTCTTGTTCACCAAGCTTGGTTGGCTCGATACCTTGATGCCTCTTATCGTTCCGTCCTTTTTTGGGGGAGGTGCGTTTAACATTTTCCTGCTGCGGCAATTCTTCAAAACGATTCCGAAAGATTTGGATGAAGCCGCATATATCGACGGTGCCAATGCATTTCAGATTTATTACAAAATCCTGCTGCCTGCAATCAAACCGGCTTTGATTACGGTCGGTCTCATGTCGATAACCTTTCACTGGAATGATTACATGTCTCCGCTGATTTATCTGAACAGCGATCAGAATTTCACACTCGCTATCGGTTTGCAGTTCTTCCAGAATTCTTTTGGCTCCTCGCAAATACAGATGCTGATGGCCGTTTCATTAATTACCGTTATTCCTGTGCTGATCCTCTTCTTCATCGGACAGAGATATTTTATTCAGGGGATTACCATGACCGGAATCAAAGGATGACCTTTTCGGAATCTGCTGGGCCGGGAGTTAAGTTACTCGCGCGTTTGTGGAATTTCTTGGGTGATGAACCGGTCATTTGTTTGAACTGTCTGCAAAAATGCTCCACATTGCGGTAACCGCACCGGTCTGCAATCTCCGCAACCGTATACTGATCATGCCTGAGATATTCTTTGGCTAGGCGAATCCGGCTGTGAATAACATCATCCATACACGAGAGGCCAAACAATTTTTTGTAAATCAACTGCAGGTATCCCGGACTGATGCTAATAATTTTAGCCATTTCCGATATGGTCCAGGGGTGGCTTGGATTGTTATGAATGGCCGCACGCAGCTTTAAAAGGTTGTAGTGCTGAGGACTAATTTCCTCTTGAAAGTAAGACTCCAGCAGTTTGTTGAACAGGGTTCGGAGCAGACAATCAATGGAGGATTCTCTGTAATCCTTATTGAATGAATTCTCTACGACGAGCAGCTGGAACAGCTTGTGGCAATATTCAGGATCATCCAAAGGAAAAGGCTTGCCATAGGGAAGCGAAGTTTCGGTTACGTAAGGTTCATCGCTTGCAAAGCGGATCCAGTCATTAATATATTTCCCTGCGGAAGCCCGATAGTAAATTTTTTGATGGGGCTCGAAAAGAACAGCACAATGAGGAGGGTATTCCTTGAGTTTTCCATCTACCCAGAACTGAGCGGGAGTCTTTGTAATGACCAAAAGCCAGCAGGGATGTCCTTGGGGAATATCAAAAACAAAATTGCTATGATGTGCTGCGTCATTTTCAACGTAAAATATATTTGTCATTGATTTTCACCTATATCATGTAAGTTTGTTAGATGGACTATTTTTCTATTATACCGAATTCATTTTCGATTCATATTGCTTAATTACTTTGACGAGGAGTGTAGCTTTTATGAAAAAACAGGGGTTAAATCCATATCTCCCATCCTGGGAGTACGTCCCTGACGGTGAGCCTTATGTATTTGAGAATAGAGTTTATGTGTACGGTTCGCATGACCGGTTTAACGGACATGTCTTTTGTCTAAACGACTACGTATGTTGGTCGGCGCCTGTGGACGACCTCGGGAATTGGCGCAATGAAGGCGTAATCTACCAAAAGGCAGATGATCCGCTTAATCCGGGCGGCAGTATGTGCCTTTACGCCCCAGACGTTACGCTTGGTGCTGACGGACGATATTATCTTTATTATGTGCTGGATAAAGTGCCGGTTGTTTCTGTGGCTGTATGCGATACACCTGCAGGCAAATTTGAATTCTACGGATACGTGAAATATGCGGATGGCACTCGACTGGGGGAAAGGGAAGGGGACGAGCCCCAATTTGATCCAGGCGTGCTGACCGAAGGAGAGCGTACATATCTGTATACCGGATTCTGTGCGCCCGGAGACCGATCGAGACACGGTGCGATGGCAACGGTGCTTGGTCCCGACATGCTCACGATTGTGGATGAGCCCGTATTCATAGCGCCGAGTCAGCCATACAGCGAAGGCAGCGGATTCGAAGGACATGAATTTTTCGAGGCTCCTTCCATCCGGAAAAGAGGGGAAACCTACTACTTGGTTTACTCCTCCATTGTCATGCATGAATTATGTTATGCTACCAGTAAATTTCCTAACAAAGGGTTTGAATATCAGGGTGTAATCATAAGCAACTGCGATCTACATATTGACTCCTATAAACCAGCTGACAAGCCGATGTATTATGGCGGGAACAATCACGGCAGCATCGTTGAGATCCATGAAGACTGGTACATTTTCTATCACCGCCATACCAATGGGGACGCATTTAACCGTCAGGGCTGCATTGAACGTATCTCTTTTGACGAGCATGGATTGATATCTCAGGTAGAAATGACTTCCTGCGGCGTGAATAGGGGCCCTCTTGTAGGAAAAGGGGAATATCCCGCTTACCTTGCATGTAATCTTTTTGCAAAAGATGATCAAATGTATACCGGTGGTTTTGGAGGAGGTGCGTGGCTGGACAGCCGCTTTCCGAAGATTACCCAGGATGGGCGAGACGGTGATGAAGAGGTCGGATATATTGCCAATATGGTGGATTCAGCCACAGCAGGTTTTAAATATTTCAATTGTGATGGGATTCGCCAGGTCACGGTGAAGGTCCGCGGATATTGCAATGGAGAATTTGAGATTAAAACCGCATGGGACGGTCCTGTACTGGGAACGATTCCGGTCCATTTTACAAATGAATGGAAAAAATATACGGCTGACATTACCGTTCCAGACGGCAGGCAGGCTTTGTATTTGACTTATAGAGGATCAGGAGGCGCGAGCCTGGCTTCTTTTACATTAGCATAACGGATACCACAGATTGATTGAAACATCGTTAAGACAAGGCAAAGCAGCTGCTGGTAACCCGGCAGCTGCTTATTTCATGTGGAAAGGTTCTTCAATCACCGAGATGCTCGGCTGCAGCAGTCCGCTGGGAATGGATGCGAAATTCGCTTGGCGTGATGCCCGTCCATCGCTTGAACTGACGGCTGAAATGCGCATTGGTCTTGTACCCCAGCATCATCGCAATATGGTCAATGTTCAGGTCTGTTTGTTTTAACAGCCGCTGGGCTTCGTTCAGAAGGGTTTCTGATAAAAACTTGCGCGGGGCTGTACCATATACCTCCCGAAAGATCCGGTTGATCTGTGAAGGGCTAATGTTCAGTGACTTCGCGATGTCTTGGATCCAGGTTCGTTCGCTCTCCCGAACGTCACCATGAAGATGGATATATCTTACGGAGTCCTCAATGTGCTCGGCAATTTGGTGGGCGATGGTTTCTTTTCTCGATAAGGTAACGGATGCGTTCTGAGATAACTGGCCAACCAGGGAGCCGAGCAGTTCGAATACGGCGGCATGGACTTTCATCTGTTTGGAGGAAGACAACGGCATGGATAAGTGTTCTGTAGCCAGATCATACAAGGTACACAGTGAAGAGGACAGTCCTGAAGCCAGGCTCGAATCTGCCGGATAATAAATGTCCTTACAGCGGTTGAGTTCTCTGCAGAAGGAGGTATCGTGTACGCTGAAATGAACAGAAAAGTATGTGAAACCCTTCGGTCCGGCACCTGTGCAGGAGTGAGTCATACCCGGACGGATAAACAGAAGGTCTCCAACGGATTGACTGTACGACTGACCGTTGACCACCATGTTCATCTCGCCGTCCAACATCCAGTGAATTTCATACATGGAATGCTCATGAGACGGATACGTCCAGTTGGAATCTACTTGTCTTGCATGCAGTCCCAACAATTGAAAAGACATGCGAACATCGGGCAGACGGCCTAAATATACGGCTTCTGAAAGTTTGGTCACAGCTACCTCCTCGTAACGCTCTGTATTCCAAATACGAATAGATTTATTTTAACAGAAAAATAATGCGTGAAAAGGGTAAGTCGTCGGAGTGATAAGTCCATCGTCATGAAACATCGCTGGTGCTATGGTAATGTTATCAACCCGGTAGGGAGATAGGGGGCAAGCTGGAATGAGAATTATTCGATTTTTGGATGGACAACAGAAGTGGTTGGCAGCCGTTACGGATGATGAACAAGCGTATCGTTTGCCGCAAGCAGATTTTATGACTTTAATCTATCAGGCGAGGGAGAAGGGTGTTACTCCGGTTCAATGGATTGAAAGCGCTCTTAAACCGGTAAACAAGCTGACCGATGATTGGACTTCTCTGCACCTGATCACACCAGTCGATGCACCGGAAGTGTGGGCAGCAGGTGTGACATATCAGCGGAGCCGGGAAGCGCGGAATTATGAAGCTACGGATGGAAAGTTGGATGCGGAAACTTTCTACGATAAGGTCTATGACGCAGAGAGACCGGAGATCTTCTTTAAATCCACAGCAGCCCGGACTGTCGGGCCGAATGAGGCTGTCACGCTGCGCAGCGATTCTACTTGGCAGATCCCGGAACCTGAGCTGGGATTGGTGCTTGCCGCGGATGGCAGCATTGTGGGATACATCGCCGGAAATGACATGAGCTGCCGCGATATCGAGGGGGAAAACCCGTTGTATCTGCCACAAGCCAAAATATGGCGCAATTCCTGTTCCATAGGTCCAGCTATTCGACTAGCGGAAACGGTGAAGAATCCCTATGAATTCAGCATTGTCTGCCAAATCTATCGGGATGAATCAATGGTTGTTAAAAGTGAAGCGAGTACGAGTGAATTAAACCGCAAGCTGGATGAACTGGTTTCCTTTTTGGCAAGGGATAACGATGTGTATGACGGTACGGTACTTTTGACAGGCACTAGCATCGTGCCTCCGAATGATTTCACCCTTGAACCAGGAGACCGCATTGAAATTTCCATAAGTGATATCGGAACACTGATCAATCCTGTCATTACAAACTAGTTTAGAAGGAGGATGAATGCGATGAGCGCATTTCAGTTAGAGCAGACCTATAACAATTTTATTAACGGGGAATGGGTAAAACCAACGTCCGGATCGACGGAACCGAGCATTAATCCGGCGAATCGCAAAGAAATCGTGGGTTATGTGCCAGCCTCGGGTGTAGAGGACCTGAACAATGCAGTCGCAGCGGCAAAAGAAGCAGCGAAGGCTTGGCGGAACTTAACGGGTGCGGAACGGGGGAATTATCTTTTTCAAGCTGCTAATGTGCTGGAGCGCCGGGCCGACGAGGTGGCAGAAGCCATGACCAGAGAAATGGGGAAGACATTCCCGGAAGCCAAGGGAGAAACGATGCGCGGCGTCGCCATTTTGAGATATTACGCAGGGGAAGGCATGCGAAAAACGGGTGATGTGATTCCCTCCACGGATAGGGAGGCACTAATGTTCACAACCCGTGTGCCGCTTGGCGTAGTAGGTGTAATTGCACCTTGGAACTTCCCGGTGGCTATTCCCATCTGGAAAACGGCACCGGCTTTGATCTATGGCAACACGGTTGTATTGAAGCCAGCTCAGGAAACGGCGGTTACGGCTGCCAAGGTTTTGGAATGCTTTGAGGAAGCCGGCATCCCGGCTGGTGTTCTCAATCTCGTAAGTGGAAAAGGCTCGGTAATCGGCTCCGCACTTGCTGAACACCCCGATGTAAACGGGATAACTTTTACTGGTTCCAATGAAGTCGGGAAGCGGGTCGGCGCTGCAGCACTTGCTCGTGGAGCCAAGTATCAGCTTGAAATGGGTGGCAAAAACCCGATTATCATCGCGGCAGACGCTGATTTGGATTTGGCTGTTGAGGCCACCATCAGCGGCGGCTTGAAATCAACTGGCCAAAAATGCACGGCCACCAGCAAGGTCATTATTGAACGAAAAGTATATGATGCCTTTAAAGAAAAACTCCTGTCGCAAATCCAGGAAATCCGTCTGGGTGACGGGATGTCTTCCGGAAGCTGGATGGGTCCATGTGCGAGTGAAAGCCAGCTGAGTACCGTGCTTGGTTACATTCAAAAAGGACAGGATGAAGGTGCCGTACTGCTCGCTGGAGGAAAAAGACCGGACAATCCTGAGCTCGCAGAAGGATTTTATGTACAGCCGACCGTATTTGAAGGTGTCGAATCGCACATGTCCATTGCCCGGGAAGAAATATTCGGCCCCGTTCTGGCCCTGATTCCTGTGGATTCCTTGGAAGAGGCCATCGCGTCGGCAAATGACAGCGATTATGGTTTGAGTGCTTCAATCTATACACAAAACGTTGGGGCCATGCTGTCCTTCATCCGGGATATGGATGCCGGACTCGTAAGAATTAATGCGGAAACTGCCGGCGTAGAACTGCAGGCACCGTTCGGTGGAATGAAGATGTCAAGCTCGCATTCCAGAGAACAGGGGCAAGCGGCCATCGAGTTTTTTACGGCGATCAAAACAGTCTTTGTGAAGTCATAAACTGTGGGAGGCTACCATGTACGAACAGATAATGTCGATTATGGGGGAGAAGGAGTCTAGCAGCTATGATATTATAGCGCATGCTCCAGGGGCAACAGGACGTCTGCCTTTAACCGATGATTTGCTGCGGAATGCTCCAAGCGGCGACTTGTTCGGCATGTCCCAGAATGTCGGAATGGGCTGGAAGCCTGGAGAATTGAACGGAAAACAGTTTCTGATCTTAAGTACGCAGGGCGGTATCCGCAATGAAGATGGCAGTCCCGCAGCTCTTGGCTACCATACGGGACACTGGGAAGTCGGTTTGCTGATGAAAGCTGCCGCAGAAGAAATATCGAGCCACGGAGGAATCCCGTTTGCTGGCTATGTCAGCGACCCTTGCGACGGCAGGTCTCAAGGAACAACCGGCATGTTCGACTCACTGCCGTACCGGAACGATGCCGCGATGGTATTCCGCAGATTGATTCGATCCCTGCCCACGCGAAAAGGCGTGCTCGGCGTTGCAACTTGTGATAAGGGATTACCCGCCATGATGCTTGCACTTGCAGGTATGCCGCAGCTGCCAGGAGTTATTGTTCCCGGCGGCGTTACGCTTCCGCCTACCGATGGGGAGGATGCAGGTAAAATCCAAACCATTGGCGCAAGGTACGCGAATGGAGAGCTCTCTCTTGAAATGGCATCGGAGCTAGGGTGTCGGGCCTGCGCTACACCGGGCGGCGGCTGTCAGTTTCTAGGGACCGCGGCAACCGCCCAGGTGGTAGCAGAGGCGATGGGCATGACGGTGCCGCATGCCGCTCTGGCACCTTCAGGGCAGCCCATCTGGTTCGAGATGGCGCGCCAATCTTCGCGTGCACTGATCAACATGGAGTCCCAAGGGATTAAGATGGCAGACATTGTTACAGATGCGTCCATTCGCAATGCCATGGTCGTTCATGCCGCGTTCGGCGGATCTACCAATCTACTTCTTCACATCCCGGCTGCTGCCCATGCAGCGGGTTTAACTGTGCCAACGGTACAGGACTGGATACAGGTGAACAAGAACGTTCCAAGACTGGTTAGTGCTCTGCCGAACGGACCGATCTTCCATCCGACCATACGGGTTTTTCAGGCCGGAGGTGTTCCTGAGGTTATGCTTCACCTTAGACAGCTTGGCCTGCTGGATGAATCTGTACTTACAGTAACAGGTGCGTCACTGGGTGAAGTGCTGGATTGGTGGGAATCGTCGGAACGTCGTCATCTCATACGCAAGCAATTGAAAGAGAAGGACGGGATTGATCCGGACAGTGTGATCATGAGCAGAGAGCACTCGCAGCGTCTTGGGATTTCTTCGACCGTGACCTTTCCAACCGGGAATATCGCGCCAGAAGGCTCTGTCATCAAATCCACATCCATTGATCCTGATGTGCTGGATGAGCATGGCGTGTATCGGCATCGTGGCCTGGCAAAGGTATTTACAACTGAACGCGAGGCAATCCGTGCCATTAAGACTGGCGGGGTTCTGGCTGGCGACGTTGTTGTACTGCTCGGTCGTGGACCTTCAGGAACCGGGATGGAGGAAACGTATCAGCTTACTTCTGCGCTCAAGCATTTGTCTTTTGGGAAGTATGTTTCGCTCATCACCGATGCCCGCTTCTCGGGAGTTTCAACCGGAGCATGTATTGGCCATGTTGGGCCCGAAGCACTGGCAGGGGGGCCCATTGGCAAACTCCGAAACGGCGACTTGATTGACATCGTTGTGGATCGGAGCAAGCTGGAGGGCAGCGTGAACTTCATTGGTGAAGGAGATACGGAGTTTTCGCCGGAAGAAGGAGCTATCATTCTGGCTCAAAGGACCTTCCATCCAGATATGCGTCCTGATGAAAATTTGCCAGATGATACCAGACTGTGGGCTGCGCTGCAAGCTGTCAGCGGCGGAACATGGAGAGGGAATATATATGATGTAGACCGGATCATAACTGCCCTGGAAGCCGGCAAAAAAGCACTGGCATGGTGATGCATTTTTATCATTTGTTGTATCTGCCATTATTTTAATACCGGAGGTTGCTTCTATAATGAATATGATTACCAACCCCATTCTTCCCGGTTTCCATCCCGATCCGTCCATATGCAGGGCGGGGGAAGATTATTATATCGCCACTTCCACCTTCGAATGGTTCCCGGGTGTACGAATTCACCATTCCCGGGACCTAGTTCATTGGCGGCCGATAACTTCTCCGCTGACCCGCAGCACTCAGCTGAATATGGAAGGAAACATTAATTCCGGAGGGGTATGGGCGCCATGCCTTAGCTTTGACAACGGCGTATTTTACCTGATCTACACAGATGTCAAAAGCCGTGTAGGGGCTTTCAAAGATACTCACAATTACCTTGTGACCGCAACAGATATCGAAGGGCCATGGTCCGAACCGGTTTTTCTGAACAGCAGCGGGTTCGATCCTTCCTTGTTTCACGATGAAGATGGTCGCAAGTGGCTGGTTAACATGATCTGGGATCATCGGAAGGGCAAAAATCGATTTGCAGGCATCGTGTTGCAGGAGTACTCTGTTCAGGACCAAAAGCTGATCGGACCTGCCATTAACATTTTTAAGGGAACAGAACTGGGGCTGACAGAAGCGCCTCATCTATATAAATACAAAGACTATTATTACTTGATTACGGCTGAAGGCGGTACGGGTTATGAACATGCCGTTACGGTTGCCCGCTCTCGTTCCCTGCAAGGTCCTTATGAAGTTGATCCGGCGAATCCAATTCTTACTTCATACGGCAGGCCGGAATTGACTCTGCAAAAGGCCGGTCATGGCAGTCTTGTCGAAACTCACACGGGTGAATGGTATATGGCTCATCTGGTCGGAAGGCCAGTTCATGAGAAATTTTGCATCCTAGGACGTGAGACTGCTCTTCAACCGTGTACGTGGAGCGATGAAGGCTGGCTGAAGCTTTCAAACGGTGGTCGGCATCCGGAGGTTTCGGTGCCTGCACCGAAAATCTCGTCGGTTCCATTTGAACCGGCACCCGAAATGGACCAATTCGATCAATCAGAGCTCCGGAACGATTGGAATACCCTTCGTATCCCACCAGATCCATCTTGGCTCAGCATGACGGAACGTCCTGGTTACTTGCGCTTGCGCGGGATGGAGTCCATGAGCTCGACACACAGACAAAGCATGGTTGCCCGGAGGCTTCAGGATTTCAGGTGTGAAGCTGAAACTTGCCTGGAATTTGCCCCGGACCATCCACAGCAAATGGCAGGACTAATACTGTACTACGATACCAAAGACTATCTCTATTTACGGGTCACCTATCATGAAGAGAAGGGAACGTGCTTGGGAATTCTTCAGTCGAGATACGGAATATACGATGAACTGTTGGAGGATATTCCCTTGAAATCAGTGAGTCGGATTCGGTTGAAGGTGGCGTATGAGTATGACCGTGCCTGCTTTTACTATGCATGTGATGATGAACCATCCTGGTATCCTGCAGGTGGATGGTTGGATGTCACACATCTGTCCGATGAATCTCCGGAATACATCCGGTTTACAGGAACATATATTGGTCTCTGTGTGCAGGATCTTGGCGGTACCCGCAAGCATGCTGATTTTGATTACTTTTTGTATAAGAAAACAAAGAACGAAACGACATAAATGAACCGATTCAATGCTGAATTAAGACCTTTGTAGTAAACAGGTGAGGACCAACCTTGAAGTTGCGAAGTACTTAACAGATGACTCCTGTATTCTTCAGGGGTCATTTTTTTTTTAGCTTTGACATCTGCCAAGCTGCTGATCTGGTGGTCTGCTATATATCTCCAACTTACGCAAACCAGAAATAACCTATAATTTGTCAGGTTTTAGCTAAATGAATAATATAGTAAGATTTACAAATAAAATCTAGTTTTTGTTTTTGATCTGAAAGGGAGTGGTACATGAATTTCTATTCGCTGCTGGACAAGTTGATATTTTTGAATACGCTTTCATATCTACAACAATTTGAGGATTGAGGAAGGTGAAGATATTGAAATTTAAGATGAATTTAAAAAAAATCAGTTCATGTTCTGTTGGCCTGTTTAACAGCCCTGCCTCTCATGTTAACGCCGACACACGTATCA
Source organism: Paenibacillus sp. FSL K6-2862 (assembly GCF_038005125.1). Lineage (NCBI taxonomy): Bacteria > Bacillati > Bacillota > Bacilli > Caryophanales > Paenibacillaceae > Paenibacillus > Paenibacillus sp. FSL K6-2862. The sequence goes on along the minus strand of NZ_JBBOSN010000001.1, from coordinate 3,709,549 downwards.
GCAGCAAGTGATGCCAACATTAATTTGTCTTCCGAAAAACAGCTTATCAAGGGGTTTGGAGGCATTAATCATCCCGCCTGGATCGGTGACTTGACGGCAGCTCAGCGTGAAACCGCCTTTGGCAACGGAGCGAACCAGCTGGGTTTTTCCATACTGAGAATCTATGTCGACGAAAATCGAAATAACTGGTACAGGGAGGTGGCTACCGCGAAAAGAGCCATAGAGCAAGGTGCGCTCGTATTCGCTTCTCCCTGGAATCCGCCAAGCGACATGGTCGAAACCTTCAATCGCAACGGGGATACAAACGCCAAACGATTGAGATACGACAAATATGCCGCGTACGCACAGCATCTGAACGACTTTGTCACTTACATGAAAGATAACGGTGTAAATCTGTATGCCATTTCGGTACAAAACGAGCCGGATTATGCCCATGAATGGACATGGTGGACACCGCAGGAGATGCTTCGTTTCATGAAGGAGAATGCAGGATCCATCCAGAATACCAAAGTCATGGCTCCTGAATCGTTCCAGTATTTGAAAAACATGTCTGATCCGATTCTAAATGATCCTCAGGCACTCGCCAATATGGACATTCTGGGAGCACATACGTACGGGACACAGTTCAAAGATTTCGCATACCCGCTCTTTAAGCAAAAGGGAGCCGGCAAAGAACTGTGGATGACCGAAGTGTATTACCCGAACAGTGATAACAACTCGTCAGACCGTTGGCCTGAGGCACTGGACGTATCTTACCATATGCATAATGCCATGGTTGAAGGGGATTTCCAGGCTTATGTATGGTGGTACATTCGGAGACAATATGGCCCGATGAATGAGGATGGAAGCATTAGCAAACGTGGATATAATATGGCCCACTTCTCCAAATTCGTGCGGCCAGGCTATTACCGAGTCGATGCAACCAAAAATCCGGATACCAATACTTTCGTTTCAGCCTACAAAGGTGATAATAAGGCGGTCATTGTGGCGATTAATCGCGGCACCTCGGCTGTAAGCCAAAAATTTGTCCTGCAGAATGGTAACGCTTCCACTGTATCCTCTTGGGTTACGGATAGCAGCCGAAACCTGGCAAGCGGAGCACCGATTACGGTGTCAGGTGGAGCCTTTACAGCACAACTGCCAGCCCAAAGCGTAACAACGTTTGTAGCCAACATTACCGGTGGTAGTGTCACTCCAGGCAGCGGAACCACGTACGAGGCGGAAACGGGCACTACACTTACCGATGCCGTGATCGAGACGCTCTACCCGGGATACACTGGGACCGGATACGTGAACTTTAATGCGTATACAGGTTCGGCCATTCAGTGGAATGCCATCAATAACACGATAACAGGTACCAAAAACGTGAAATTTCGTTACGCCCAGGAAAGCGGAACGCGTAATCTCGACATTTTCGTTAACGGAACCAAAGTCATCAGCAACGAACCCTTCCCGGCAACAGGCAGCTGGTCGACCTGGAGTGAAAAAACCATTCAGGTCCCCATGAACGCGGGAACCAATACGATTAAAGTGGTCACAACTGGTACAGAAGGGCCAAATATTGATAACATCAATGTCACTGCAGTCCAATAAGTGTACCGTTATGACAATGTAGAGAATAATTAGCCAAGCCCCCGTCCTGCTTTTGAACCGCTAATCGGTTCCTGGGATGGGGGTTACTCATGATTTTGAAGCTGCGTCCTTACTACCTTACAAGGAGCGTGTAGACTTTGGAAATGAGGAATGAAGAGGGAGAAGTGTTAGCCATTGTAAATATCGATTCATCTCAAGGGGAGAGTACCATTGATCGCATTGTTCGCCAATTAAAACCTGGGATGGGAAGAGGGATATATCTTGCCGCTGATAAAAAAATCAGTCAGCAAACAAATTACGGAGCAGTGAAGTGGCTCGGAGGTGTTACAGAGTTAATGGCAAAACTATCACCATGGGAGCCCGTATTTCCTGCTGATGCTAATGTGTTGGATATTCAGGTTTATTATGGATTTGACAATCTGACAGAGGAAGAAATCGATGAAATGGCTATGGAGAGTTCAGAAACTGGCAAAGATGTTGTGAGAGATCTCAAACCAAATGATACGTTCGTTGGTGTCAGTTTATTATATCGTAAAGATGAAACGCTATTTCAATTCCGGATTTTCGGAACGACAAAAAGTCGTATTCAGGTACCTGATATGGAGAAACAAACGATTGAGAAGTTAACAATTCGTTCCAACGAAGCCGTTTACATCGGAGACAATGAATCACAGAGATTGATTTGGGCGGAGGTAGGACCGACTAGGGGCAAGGCATTACAGTATGAAGTCGTGGCTGAAGATAGCAGCCGTGATTGGCTAATTTCTATTACGGAGTCTTTGAGCTAACGAGAAACGAGATCATTAACCCGATTCTAAAACCTCTTATGAAAGCAAGCTATTATTCCGCAAAAGGGGGGTTATTACAAGATGGTGGAGAAACAGGAATTATAGATTTGTGATCATTTGGAGGAAAGGAATAACATCATGTTGAATTGATGAAATTGGGCTGTCCTCTAGAATCGAATTGCAATCAGTGCCTTCCGCTGTGTGTCAATATATTTACGATTGAAGATTGAAGTTACTAGTGACCTAATGTTTTATAAGAAGATATGTTATAAGGTTTTGTCTACGCTGTGATAACTGCTATTTAAGGACTATTTCAGTCCAACAGATGTTGATAACGATAAAATTGTAGATGACTCTATACTTAAAGAGCAGGTGAAATTCATGGCATGGGAAAAAGTATTCACGGTACATGTTGCGATAGGGGATACTACGGATCTCTCCAACAATAATGATGGCGACTCCGTAGTCATGATTTCTTTTGGTGGCCATGTCACAGGAGAATATTTCGAAGGTGACATTCTTCCTGGAGGGGTAGATACTCAAATTATTGGTCCGAATGGCGGCCGGCATAGCTTATCTGCAAGATACATGCTTCAGGGTAAGGATTTTACAGGTGAAGCTTGTAAAATGTATATCGAGAATAATGGAATGTTCGATGAGAAACTGGAGAATGTATTGTTTCGAACCTCTCCTAAAATCATCACGAACAGCCAAGCGCTGTCCTATTTGAACAATGATGAACTAATGGGCGAAGGCATACCTTCGAATACTGGAATAGATATTCATATCTATAGAAACGTATAGTTTGGATGAGCGCCAAACTGAATTTTCATATATCGTGAAAGGGGACGAAGCAGCTTAGAACACTGCTTCGTCCCTTTTAAAATCCTTCATTATTTTTTCTTTTCCTTAATTGAATTCTGAAGATTTCGAGGCATCTCTAGGCGGTATACTACTCACCCCGCACCGAAGGGGCATACGCCAACACTTCCATCTCAATCAAGTAAGGGCCTAATCCGCTGAATACGGTAATACGGGCGGGATAGGGCTCTTTCATCATCCGTCCATATACTTCATTATATTCCGGCTGATCTTCTACTCGGGCCAGATGAGTGGTTGCCTTAACGATATGATCGAGTGTGAGGCCCGCTTCCTGGAGGATAACTTCTATATAGTGAATGCACTGTTCCGTCTGCTCCTTAATGCCACCGATTGGATCAAGCGTCTGCGGATCTACGCCTACCTGACCTGCGACGTAGACAAAATCTCCTGCGCGGACAGCGTGTGAGAAGGGGAGCGGGAATTGGGGTGTTCATAATGTTAATGGATTGTACATAGCGATTGAGGCCGTGATGCCCAGCGATAACCTTTGCTTTGGATAGAATGGGGATAGTCAATAAATGCTGCAGATCCATCTTCAACCCACTCGCTTTCGTAATGGTAATGTTATAAAAGCTAACACATATTTGGGTGGTCGTAAAGAAAAAATTAGGTCATCAAAACTTATACTTGACTCTAAAGCACAACGATGGGTATTATTTCCATAGTCAGTGATTGGAGGAATGAACCATGTTCATTTTAGAATTAAAACAACGTTATCATCATGGAGAGCGTTAATCTATTCCTTGAAAAATTAGGGATGGGTTAACGCTATACGCGCTTACCATCCTGCGATATACAACGCGCAGGACTTCGGTCTGGCGCGTTTTTTATTTTTTTATAACAGAAATGGAGGATGTGTGCATGACAATCATGACGGATTCAAAAGGCAACATTTTTTTGGAATTTAATCCTATCAAGGATGAAAAGCTCATTACAATGACGCTGGATGCTCCACTAACCCATGCCCTAATTGTGGTGAAGTGCCAAGGGAAGTTCCTCCTTATGCATAATAAGTGGAGAAACAACTGGGAACTGCCGGGAGGTATGATCGAACCCGGTGAGAACGCTGAACAATGTGTCATTCGAGAATTGTTTGAGGAAACCAATCAACCTATGGACACGGCTGAATTTAAAGGGTTAATGAAGTTTAAACTTCAGCCAAGTTTCCATGGACCTGAACGGACAGAATATGGGGCTCTGTTTATGGGGGAACTATCCCAACTTCATGATTTTGTTGAAAACGATGAAGCTTCTTCAATTATTCTTTGGGATGGTACATCGGAGATTGGTGATATCGCAGAAATAGATAGGAAGTTAATTGAGTTTGTGTGATACATGATTGAGCTAACGGAAATGATTGCTTAAAAAAAGCAAGGAGACAGCCGATCGAGCTGATCGGCTCTTTTCGTTAGGCTTGAGCCGGTTGAGTGCGTGAAAGGTGAGAAACAAAAACACCGCCACACCATACAATAACGTTTAAAAACGAACCAATAGGTTGGAAATAGCGAGGACTTTTCAGTGAATGATTTCGGTCATAAGTAGGAATTTAAGGATTTGTACCCAAAAGCCGAAGTTGTACCTTCACCTTGTGCAAATGATAGGTGTATCATTAACAAAACAGTTTTGTAAACGCTTACTAAAGAAGGGGGTACATATGCAGCGCTTATGGTCCAAATTCTCGCCTTTGTTTCGCAGATTCATGATTTCGTATCTTATTGTTCTCATGATTCCTCAAATTGCCGGATATGCCTCCTATCGAACATCCATTGAAGCAGCGAGGACCAGCTCGATTGAGAACAGCCTCAAATCGCTCAACCTGAGCAAGGAGATTATTGAACGAAATTTGATGTTGGTTGAAGATTTCACGAGACAACTGGCCATTAACCAGGATTTAAACCGTTTGATAGCTGATCCCAAGCCGCATGACGTTAATAATGTCTATGGTTTGAGCCGCATGCAGCGCAGCCTGTCCATGTACAGCAGTACGAATGATTATTTGTCTCGTTTTTTCATCTATATCCCCAACTATAATGTCATTATTACGCCTACGACGGTTTACTACCGACCTGAACATTATTTTGCTGCCAACCGCCTGGAAGGCATAACGTTCGCAGAGTGGAAAGAGAACGTATTAAAAAAGCCGCATTTAAATGAAATCATTCCCCTACAAAGTTATAAGAAGGAGATTCGAAGTGATGTGTTTGTGGACGCTCCAGCCATCACGTTTCTTCAGTCGATTCCTTTAAACAGCTTCAACAAGCCGCAGGCTACCATTGGCGTCATGATTGATGAGAATCAGATGGCGAGTTTGACTCAACATATTGTGGAGCAATATGGGGGGTGGACATTGGTGACAGATTCGAATGGGGATATTATTTTTTCACGTGGTATAGATGAAGCCGAGGCGGAAAACTTGAAAGGTATGCCTGCTAACAAGAACGATGAAGTGATGCCAATGGACGACGGGCGGCTACTCATTTCCATTCACTCCAATCAAAATGGCTGGAATTACATGGCTGGCATCCCCGAAGGTGCGCTTATGGTAAAAGCCGATCAGATCAAGCAGGTTACCTTAACTTTTACGCTAGCAACACTTGGTATTGGATTATTGATTGGGCTAATGCTGGCTTACCGACACAGTGCGCCGATTCACCGGCTTCTGTCGGTCTTCCGGGAACAGGATATAGGGCTGCCTGGAAAGACAAGCAACGAATATGATTTTTTGGCAAGCAATATCACCAGCCTAATCACCAATAACCATGTACTTAAGAATGCATTAAATGAACAGATTCCCATGTTAAGGGATGGATTTATCAAACGTCTGCTGACAGGTGAGTTTTACACCATCCGTGAGTTGGAGGCGATTTCTTCCCAGACCGACATATCCCTTCATACGAGCCGAGGGGTTGTAGGAATTGTGAAGGTAGACGGTTATGGAAGTCCGGATAGCGAAGAAATTATTCAAGAACTAAGCGTTGCGAGGCTTATCGTGCATGAAGCTTTGACGACATGGAATTCAGAGATCTTGATAACAGACTGGGGAACAGATCAGATTGCTTTTGTACAACCGCTTAGCGTAGAAGCTTCGGATATATCCTTGCACACAACGGTATCCGAACTGAGCAAACAGATGGATGCAGTTTACCGGGAATACCGGGTATCGACCACTGTTGGAATGGGTGCTTCTTATGAGGTGTGGAATGATGTTGGCCGTTCGTTTAACGAGGCCAGACAAGCATTGGAATATGCCATTCATATGGGAACTGAGCATCTGGTGAGATTCGAGGACACCGTCAAGGAAACCGAATTGTATTACTATCCGATGGAGTCCGAACAGCGTCTGCTCAATACGCTGAAGGCGGGTGAAATGGAAGAATCAGTTCGGGTTCTGGATCAGTTGTTCCACCGCAATTTTACCGAGCGAGAGCTGTCTTATGACATGACACAGCAGTTCGTTGTGGAATTGAAGGGAACATTTCTGAAGCTGGAACCTAAAGTCATGCTTGACGAAGCGCTTGTCGATGAGTTTAAGAATCGGATTGCGGCTATTCAGGTAACCGACAGTGTAACCATACTCCGGGAAAAGTTTCATCAACTGGCGAAAGACATCTGCCTGAACATACAACGCAAAAAATCCAATATGCATACTGAAATTATCAACGAAACGATGGCTTACATTCAGGAACGCTATGCGGATGCAACCTTAACGGTATATCGCATTGCAGAACAAATGGGTAAACCGGAAAAATATATCTCGCAGTTATTCAAAGAGTATACCGGAGAGAACCTTTCCGACTATGTGGAGAAGGTACGAATTAACAAAGCTGCTGAACTGCTGCGTGAGACTGAACGGACGATCGATGAGATTGCCCTGACCACCGGATACAACAGCGCGCATTCGTTCCGAAGAGCCTTCAAGCGAGTCCGTGGGATTTTGCCTAGTTCATTTCGCCAGATGGAGAACGAAATGAAATGAAGCTGGCACAATCATGATTATCAATCCAAGCAGAAACATCAAAAAAATCATTGCGAAATTAAAGCCATATCAGGCTTCTCGGCCTTGTTGTCCTTGATTCGTACCTCAACGAGTAAAGTGTACCTTTACGTGACTGAGGGAGCCCTCTTATGATTACGAACAAGAAAGCGCTATCAAAAAAAGAGGGCCTTATTCATATAGGCTACCTCCTGGGGGGATGACTCTGAGAACAACAATCTCGAATGGCAAAACGGTAGTAAAACAAGGCAGGCGGTCTGCAGTGAAACTGGCCTTGTCCAGAAGCTGGAGGAGGCATTGGCAGCTCTATCTTTTGATGATTCCTCCCGTCGCGTACTTCATTATTTTCAAGTATGTACCTATGGTTAATGCAGTGCTCGCTTTTAAGGATTACAACGTGATCAAGGGGATCTGGGGAAGTCCATGGGTAGGCACCAAATATTTTGAGCTGCTTTTCCAAAATCCGGCGTTCGCTACCCTGATCAAAAACACACTGTATATTTCGTTTTACAGTTTGGTCGTGGGTTTTCCAGTCCCGATACTTCTAGCACTGGCGTTGAACGAAGTCAAGAATGCCAAATTCAAAAAAACGGTACAGATGGTTACTTATGCACCTTACTTTATTTCAACCGTTGTTATGGTATCCATCATCATGCTTTTCCTATCGCCACGGCTGGGCATTGTGAACACAATCGCAGGAACGCTTGGTTTTGAAGCGGTCAATTTCCTTGGAGAGCCTGGGCTGTTTCGTTCCATCTATGTATTTTCAGATGTCTGGCAGAGCATGGGATATTCCGCAGTCATCTATTTGGCAGCACTTGCAGGTATTGATCCTTCGTTGTACGAGGCAGCCAAGGTTGATGGAGCTAACCGGTTTCAGAAAATGGTGAACATCGATCTGCCCGGCCTGCTGCCGGCGGCAGTCATTATTCTGATTCTGAGCGTTGGCAATATCATGGCCGTCGGATTTGAAAAAATTTATTTGCTGCAAAATCCGTTGAACTTATCGGCTTCCGAGATTATCTCCACCTATGTGTACAAAATGGGTTTACTGAATGCCAATTACAGCTTTGCTACCGCAGTTGGCCTCTTTAATTCGCTTATTAACCTGATTCTGTTGTTAACGGTCAATGCTGCTGCCAAGCGTCTGTCCAATACAAGCTTATGGTAATGCGGCAAAAGGAAAGGGGGGAATCAGATGAGCAAGTTGCAGTCCCAAGCCGGTTCAGCGGTTAGTCAGAGGAGTACCATCAGAGAATCTTTTGGGGACCGGGTGTTTATAGCCATCATCTACCTCATTCTGACAGTTGTCTTGATTGCAGTACTCTATCCACTGATCTATATCGTAAGCTCTTCTCTGAGCAGCCCGGCAGCAGTTACATCCGGAAAAGTCTGGCTGTGGCCTGTTGATATGACACTCGACGGCTATAAGTCTGTATTGCGCAACGATCAGGTTATCATGGGTTACGCCAATTCGTTATTTTACACCACAATAGGAACAATCATTAGTGTAGCGCTGACCATTATGATTGCTTATCCGCTTTCCAAAAAGACCTTTGTTGGGCGCAGCCCTCTCATGATGTTTATTACATTCACCATGCTATTTTCCGGCGGATTAATTCCAACGTACCTCGTGGTTAAATCCATGGGACTGATTGATACACGCTGGGCTCTGTTGATTCCTAATGCCATCTGGGTGTGGCAGGTGATTATCGCACGTACTTTTTTTCAGAATTCCATCCCGGAAGAGCTCTCCGAGGCAGCCGATATTGACGGATGCAGTGATATCCGTTTCATTTTCAGCGTCATTTTGCCTCTCGCCAAACCCATCGTCGCTGTTTTGTCATTGATGTATGCCGTTGGGCAGTGGAATGCGTATTTTGATGCCCTGATTTATTTAAAAACGCAATCGCTCTATCCGCTTCAGTTGATTCTCCGCAGCATTCTGATTCTGAGTAACAGCACGGGGAATATGGATGTGGGAGAGATGGTGAAGCAGCAGCAAATGGCCGAGTTGATGAAGTTCTCACTCATTGTTATGGCCAGTTTGCCGGTACTCGTCATTTATCCGTTTGTGCAGCGATATTTCGTTCAGGGCATGTTGATTGGCTCCGTCAAGGGCTAGTTCACTACATTCATTCATAAGGGAGAGGGTCTATTTGAGAAAAACAGGGTCATTCGTACTTGCTTGTATACTGCTCTTGTCTGTGGCACTAGCGGGATGTTCATCCTCAAATCAGGGCAGCGGAGAAGAGGGGAGCGGCCCTTCATCCGGGGACAACGTGACCATTAATGTGTTTGCTCATCAAAGTTCGGATACCAACCTTCAAACGAACAAGTTTACGAAAAAGATGGAAGAGAAGTTTAACGTGAAGATCAACTGGACGACGGTTCCTTTTGATGGCGCGGCTGAAAAAAGACAGATATCATTGGCTTCGGGGGACTACCCGGATCTGTATTTGCTCATTCCATGGGTTGACCGTTTTTCTCAAACGGACTTGTTGAAATTTGGCCAGCAAGGTGTCATTGTGCCGCTCAATGATCTAATTGAGCAATACGCACCGAATATCAAAAAGGTACTGGACAGCAGTGAGTATTACAAAGCAATGAATACTGCGCCAGACGGCAATATTTACGGTTTGACGGGCTTAAATGAATGTTTCCACTGCTCATACCCGAACAAAATGTGGATGAATACGAAATGGCTAGAACAGCTCGGCTTATCCGAGCCTACAACGACGGAAGAATTTAAGGAAGTGCTTAAAGCGTTCAAAACCAAGGACCCGAACGGCAACGGTAAAGCGGATGAAGTTCCGCTGAGCGGTTCTATTGAAAATTTCGGCGTGCACATCATTCCCTATTTGATGAACGGGTTTATCTACGACGATGACAGAACCTATCTCATTGCAAAGGAAGGCCGGGTTGATACGGTTGCGAACAAACCGGAGTGGAAGGAAGGACTGGCCTATATCAAGTCGCTGTACGATGAAGGTTTGATTGACCCCGGTGCGTTCACGCAAAATGTGGGGGCCTTTAAAAAAATCGGAGATAATGCAGATGCGCAGCTTCTTGGTGCAGGTGCAGCCATGCACCCATCTCTTTTTGTAAATACGGCCGAGGGCGCCCCATATGGGAAGGATTATAATCCGATTCCGCCTTTGAAAGGGCCGCATGCCAATTATGCGACCTATAACTATCCAATTGACCCTGGAGCATCGTTTGTACTAACAAACAAGGCAAGTGAAGAGACACAGATTGCAGCCATAAAAATGCTGGATTATCTCTACACACAAGAAGGAGCCATGAGTGCATATTTGGGTGAGGAGGGCACCAGCTGGCGCAAGCCGGAGGAAGGCGACATTGCCCTTAATGATCAGGTAGAGCCACTCTACAAAGCCATTCCCCTCCCCACAGGTGAGGAGCCTCGTAATGACAGCTGGGGTGCGCTGAGTCAGTATAATCACCACAGAGCATACCGCGATGCCGAAGTACAAGGCAAGGACATCTATGCAGGTGACGGTTATGAGCGCCGACTTTATGAGGCAACACTCTTGATGGAAGACAAAGAACCCCAGGAAGTTTTTCCGCATTGGGCCCTATGGGTGGACCCGGCAAATGCGGATGAAACAAGCATGATGCAGACGAACCTCAAGGATTATATTGACCAGAATGCCCTGCAGTTCATCACAGGAGCAAAGAGTCTGGAAAAGGATTGGGACGATTATGTGAAAGGGCTGGAAGGCCTCAACATCAAGCGTTATCTGGAAATTATGCAGGCAGCGTTTGATTCTTCATCCATTTCCAAGTAGGGAGAATGGGTAGGTATATACCAATCCTGGGCGACAAATCATTTATTATTATCAAACACGGGCCGGTTCGCATTCTTGCGAATCAGGTCCGTAATCTTTTATGGCAGGAAGCCAATCTCATTGATGTTTATCGAAGAAAATCTCCCAATACATGATCTTCTCGATTCTCATATCATGAAAGAGTATGGATCTGCATTAATACGTTATTTTTATTCTTTGTTGGGATGTTATTATGAGATTAATCTCTTATCATTCATTGAAATTCATAGTGGAGGTTCAGAATGAAAGAATCTAATCGGAACAATCATCGCATGTGGTACAGCAAACCGGCAGAGATATGGAACGAGGCCTTGCCAATCGGGAACGGCCGGCTTGGGGCAATGATATTTGGAGGCGTAGCGGAGGAGCGTTTGAAGTTAAATGAAGACTCGATGTGGTATGGGGGCCCCCGGGATCGGAATAACGATGATGCACTGCCCAATCTGCCCAATATCCGCAAGTTAATCATGGAAGGGAAACTTCGGGAGGCTGAAGAGTTGGCCAGCATGACGATGGCCGGGCTTCCTGAAGCCCAGAGACATTATGTGCCACTTGGTGAGCTGCAGTTATCATTCGGCAATCATGATGGTCCTGTTGAAGATTATGTACGTGAGCTGGATTTGAACCGGGGAATCTCCCGGGTTAGCTATCAGGTTAATGGTATCCGTTATACTCGTGAGCTGTTTGCCAGCCATCCGGATCAAGCCATTATCATCCGAATCTCAACAGACAAGAAGAATGCCTTGTCTATGAAAGCCCGTTTTAATCGACAGAATTGGAGATACCTGGAGAAAACCAAGAAGTGGGAGCAAAGCGGACTCATTATGCTTGGTGATTGCGGTGGTACAGACGGCAGCTCCTTCGCAGCTGTGTTGAAAGCGATACCAGATGGAGGTGCCTGTCAGCTCCTTGGCGAGTATTTGCTGGTGAAGGAGGCGAGCTCGGTCACACTGCTGCTTGCTGCGGAAACGACTTTCCGCCAGGAAGATCCTGAATTATACAATAAACTTCGTATAGAAGAGCTCAGTCGGATTCCTTATGAAACACTGCTTGTACGGCATACATCGGATTATCATGAACTGTACAGCAGGGTTTCATTGAACCTGTCCAAACGTTCTGATCGTCATGATGGTCCGACGGATGAGAGATTAAAACAATTCCAAAGGGGAGAAGAAGATCCCGAATTGATCGAAACCTATTTTCAGTTTGGTCGTTATCTGCTGATTTCCTCAAGCCGGCCAGGCTCCTTGCCTGCTAATCTTCAAGGCATATGGAATGACAGTTTCACTCCGCCATGGGACAGCAAATTTACGATCAACATTAATGCCCAAATGAACTACTGGCTTGCCGAAAACTGCAATCTAGCCGAGTGCCATGAGCCATTGTTCGATCTGATTGAGCGAATGCGGGAGCCTGGCCGAATTACGGCACGAAAGATGTATGACTGCGGCGGGTTTACCGCACATCATAATACGGATATTTGGGCAGACACAGCCCCTCAGGATACCTACCTGCCCGCTTCCTTCTGGCCGCTGGGTGCTGCTTGGTTATGCCTGCACTTATGGGAGCATTATCGCTATAGTCAGAATCTCATTTTTCTGGAGGAAGCATACGAAACGATGAAGGAATCTGCGCAGTTTCTCCTTGATTATCTAATTGAGGATGCAGATGGCCGTCTGATTACCTGTCCATCCGTCTCTCCAGAGAATAGCTACAAGCTGCCAAATGGTGAGGTAGGGGTTCTATGTGCAGGCGCTTCGATGGATTTTCAGATCATTGAGGCTCTATTCACTGCATGCATTCAAAGTGCAGAGTTGATCGGAAGGGACCATACCTTTAGGGAAGAACTTGCTGCTGTTCTGACGCGAATTCCGAAGACACAAATCGGCAAACACGGCCAAATCCAGGAATGGATGGAGGATTACGAAGAAGTGGAACCGGGGCACCGGCACATCTCGCATCTATTTGGTTTGTACCCTGGAGAAAGCTTCACTCCAGAACACACGCCCGAACTCGCAAAGGCCGCACGTACAACGCTCGAACGTAGATTGGACAATGGGGGTGGACACACCGGATGGAGCCGGGCCTGGATCATTCACTTCTGGGCAAGACTACAGGATGGACAGAAGGCTTATGAAAATGTAAGAGCTCTCCTGGAGCACTCCACGTTGCCTAATCTTTTTGACAATCATCCTCCGTTTCAGATTGACGGCAACTTCGGGGGATCCTCTGGAATTGCTGAGATGTTAATGCAGAGCCACACCGATGTGATCCGGCTTCTACCTGCCTTACCAGACAATTGGTGTGACGGGAGTGTGGAGGGGCTCAGGGCCCGTGGCGGATATACCATTGGATTTTCCTGGGCGAAATCAGAAATTACTGAAGTCACCGTAAAAAGTTCAGTTGCTGGACTTTGTCAGTTGGAAGGTCCTGGCCTTAAGCCGATTTCTTTCAACGCAGAAGCTGGCGGAACGTATACGTTTACACCGACATCGTCTGAAATGTTGTCACAAACCCAATGATCGGATTAATAAATCGATCTGCTTTCGGTAGAAGCAGAATATCCAGCTCATTGTGCTACGGATGAATGGAAAGAGTGTGCTGTCTAATCAGCCTTATGAGACGGTTTACTGTTTATCCTGTCTGTCATCTTCTCCAACGTTTTCTGAGAAAGCAGTGGATCTTTGAGATCTGCTGCTTTCTTTCAACTAATCGCTAACTTAATGGAAGAGCAACCTCAAATGTGGTACCGTTGTCGTCAGATTTTGCAACTCTAATTGTTCCACCGTGCAATATCACGATCTTGTGAGCGATACTTAAACCCAAACCATTACCAGGGGAGGAGTGGGAGGCATCACCTTGATAAAATTTATCGAAAATGTATTTTTGTTGATCCAACTCAATCCTTGGCCCATTGTTGTGAATTGAAATACTGACTTGTCCATCTTTCGACTTCGTACTAATGGTAATTTCTGAATTCAAGGGCGAAAACTTGATGGCATTGTCCAGAAGATTGATCCAAACTTGGCTGAGCATATCTTCATTTGCGATAATCATCACTTCAGCTGAATTAACCTGAAAACTGATATGTTTTGCGGACCATTTTGACTCAAGCAATACAATAACCGTTCTAATTTGCTCTGTTAAGTTATAAGAAGTCTTTTCGGCTATAATGGCTTGACTTTCTATTTTGGATAGCTGGAGGACATTTGTGGCAAGTTCAGCAAGACGTTCTGACTCATTAATAATGATATCCAGATATTCATTGCGTTCCAAGACGGACAGGTTTTCTCTTTTTAGGACTTTTGCGTAACCTCTTAGGGAAACGATTGGTGTTTTGAATTCATGTGAGAAATTATTGATGAAATCGGAACGCAGCATTTCAAGGCTGCCGAGTTCTTCAGCCATATAATTGAAACTTTTGTTCAATTGTCTTAACTCTTTTGGCCCTTTGAGATGAATCCGGACGGAAAAGTTTCCTGTAGCCAGTTTTTCGGATGCATGAATAACCTCACGGATGGGAGCTAGGGGGATTCGGCTGAAGATCAACGAGGCAAAGATACTGACGAGAACAGTAACCGAACCGAAATAAACAATAAACATCACAGCGCCTCCAGACTCTGGATCTTCTGTTGAAGGCGGTGTGTAGAGGCCAGTGTACACAAGAAACACGATGATGAACCACGCTAGAAAAATGGAGATGAGAAAAATAAAGAGCACAATGAACATAAACATGAACGTGAGTCCAAAACCACGCAAGGATATATTGTTGTTTTTTCTAGTCTTCATGTTTTACCGCCTTGTAACCAATTCCCCGAATGGCGATGATTTCAAATTCAGGATAATCGCCAAATCGCTTTCTTAACCTATTTATATGAACATTTAACGTAATATCGCTAGTTTCGGAGTCCATACCCCATATTTCATCCATTAACTGAATGCGGGTAAAAATTTTATCTGGATACGACAGCAATTTGTACAATAAAAAAAACTCTTTTTGCGGTAACGTCTGTACTTCGCCTTCTCTTGTCACAGACAATTCATCATATTGAAGAGTGATTTTCCCTACTTGAAGTTTTCGTTCGTTCTGAATCTTGGCTCGCCGCAGCAAAGCCTTGATTCGAAGAAGCATTTCGTCTTCGTCCACTGGTTTGACCATATAATCGTCAGTGCCTGATATAAAGCCTTTACGCTTGTCAGCAGGTAGATGTTTTGCGCTAACCATCAGAATAGGAATATCATTTCTGCTCTCCCGAATCATTTGGGTCAATTCGAATCCATCCATGTGAGGCATCATGATATCAAGCACAATCAGATCAAACTGCTGCTTGTCCAATAACTCTAACGCCATAATGCCATTCTCCGCCAAGAATACCTCGTATCCTGCAGACCCGATAATGGTTTTCATTAATCTGGCTGTATTTTTGTCGTCTTCTACAACGAGGATTTTGAACATCTTTCTCATTCCTTTCCATTACATCTGAACTTAACTGAACTGCATTCTATCACAAAATATTGCTTCAAGTGAACAAGGGGGTAATACGCTTCTTGTTTATTTTCAGTTTATTTTTTCATGATAATGTAACTCCAATAAACGCTAATTATATATATCGAACTACCAGAAAACGAAGAAAAAGGAGAAACGATGTTAACCAAAAAACGTGTTGTTATTCTTGCCATAATTGCAGTTATCGCTTTTGTATTAGGAAGATTAGCAGTTAGTGTGTTGTTAAATATGCTATTGGGAGGAAGACTATTTTAATGAAAAAAATGATGTGGATACTAACTTGTATCCTTACCTTTGTATTCGTCTTCTCTGGTTCAGTCTTTCTCAAACTAAAGGTTCCTACACTTAGCAACCCATTACATGTGGACTGGAGTGATTCCGTTGGAACGGTGTATACAGATCTTGTGTACGGTGAAGAAGAATTGAACAACTATGACCTGTATGTTCCAGCTGATCAATCCAAGGAGACTTATGGACTTGTCGTTTATCTTCATGCAGGCGGATTTACGAGTGGAGATAAGAGTGACGATGCCGATATGCTGAAGTATTTTACATCCAAAGGTTATGTAGCTGCGGGCATTAATTACAGCTTACGAACCGATACGAATACAGTTAACCTTAATCAAATGTCTCAGGAAATTAAGCAAAGTATACCCGTCATTACAAAAGAGGCGGCAGAACTCGGGTATAACCTTGATGAAATGGCCATATCGGGCGGGTCTGCTGGAGGTGCACTTGCTCTACTTTATGCATACCGCGATGTAGATTCCTCACCGATCCCGTTAAAAATGGTCTTCGAAGGAGTTGGCCCTCCTAGCTTTGAACCTTCTATTTGGCTTGGTATGGATAATATGGATAACCCATATGAAACAGATGAAGCTGCCAAAGCAGGTGCATCGTTTGCTTCAGTTATGACAGGTGAAAGCATCACCGTAGAGATGATGAGAAACGGGGAGTACAAAAAATACGTAGATGAAATTTCACCTTACACACACATTACCAAAAACTCTGTTCCAACATTAGCTGCCTATGGCACTTATGATAAAGTGGTGCCTTTCGGCCTAACCAAAAATTTCATCGAGGCGTTAAGAGATAATAGTGTTCCTCACGATTTCATCGAATTTAAACGATCAGGTCATGGTTTACAGAATGATAGGAAAGAATCACAATTATACTTTGAAAAAATCAATGAGTATTTAGACAAATATATGTCTCATTAACTACAGGCAGTATACGTGGCAGATAGGATATGAAGGCCCGGTTTATGTGGCAGTTACAGAAGACGAAGAAGTAATGTGTCAAGGAGAGTTCACATGAGAAAAATGATAAAAATAGTGGGTATTAGTATATTGATAGTCATTCTCTTGATCGTGGGATTGAAAATTAAAAATACGTTATTTCCTTCAAGAGATGATAGCAGTGAACTAGATATGGATAAGATATTTGCTCAACAAGCGCAATCACAAGGAGATATTCCTCCTCTTGAAAATATAGAACAGAGAACCATTGATATAAAATACATCAACAAGGACAGTATCGTGGATACCCGACAATTGAGGCTCTATATTCCGGAAGATACAGAGCAGCCGATGCCCCTCATCTATGTTCCGCACTATGAGATGACCGAAGATGCACTTGAATTGGGCAAGTATCTGGCTGAAGGGTGGATGGTTGCTTCACCGACGAACTTTGATAATAAATACAATGGACAGCTGACCGATGATGATTTGGTTTTTAATAATGCTGCCTTATATACACTTCGTCATATGGAAGAAGTCGATCATGAAAGAATCGCTCTTATTGGCGGAAGTGCAGGCGGATACACGACATTGATGCTCAATGCTTTACAGATGGGAATCAATGCTTCGATAGCGAATTCACCGATCACCAATGTATACTTTAATTTTTATCAGTACTTTCCGGAAGGAAACAAAGTAAACGATAATATGGGCTGGGTCATGCTTAAAGGATTCTTTAAGATGATAACTGCCGGAGATAACGGAGAAAAAGAAATGCTGAAAACGATGATGGACCTACCGATTCCATTTTTAGGCATGTTGTCCGGAATGTTTGATCCGATCTTAGAAAACTTTCCGGACAAAGAAGATATCGCGAGATGGGAAGCATTTTCTCCCGTTGGTCTCACAGATTATTTCAGCAGCCCTATGGTCATCAATCATGTCACCTCAGATGTTTTGGTTCCAATCGATCAGATTTCAAGACGATTCACCTATGAAGAAAACGGAAATTCAATGCCGGATGGATTTTCGACAAGACTGGATAGCAGCAATCCAGGAGTTCTCGGACATTCTTTGGAAGAAGAACTGCCTTCAGAGCTTACAAGAACAGAACACATTATGATTACTGATCCAGATAAAGACAGTATACTTCCGTATGACAGTAAGAAACCGTTCAATCTGAATATCTACGACGATGGAACCGTAGAATCATACGGGAGCCATCGAGCGACATCCGGAACAGGGGTAACCGATGATATTCCGTATCTTCGAGATATGTTCTCCCGCAGCTTGGCAGAAACAGAAATGCTGATGCCAAGAAAACTTCTTTTACTTCTGGATCGTTATCAGGGAAGGAGTGTTCAATTACCTGCTCATGAAGGAATGGATGATACGGTTTATGGCTCTCTTGTCATTTATCAGCAGGAGGTCGTGGAAGAATTATCACAGTGGGCAAAAAATCATTCAATGGATGAACTGAATCATTTTGTTCAGAATTCAATCACAAACATTGAGGATGAAGCGGCCAAAAATCGGTATGCAGACGCATGGAGAAAGATAAAGGTAGAATTATCTCAAATGTAAACACATCCTACAGTCCGCCCGCCGATTACTCGCTTTAAAATAAGATGTAGCAATACCTTAAATAGGAGTCTTTAAATCAAAGGTGCCCATATCTAATGGGGACCTTTTTGTTTGTATCTTTTGAGGGTGCAATTCAATTGGTTTATAGCCATCATCCTATTCGTTTATTTTCAGTTTATTCAGATCAGGTATATTACATCAAGGCAAAAAAGACATATCTTTAATTGAAACAATCTGGAGGAACGTATGATGAAGCTTAAACTAATTGATGTTAAAAAAACGTATATGAGCGGTGAACAAGTTACTGCCGTACAAGGAGTAACCGTTGGATTCCGTCAGAGTGAACTGGTCTCAATACTCGGGCCATCGGGTTGTGGCAAAACGTCCCTTCTGAACATTATTGGCGGTTTGGATCAATATGAAAGTGGAGATCTAATGATCAACGGAATTTCCACCAAGAAGTTTAAAGAACGTGATTGGGATGCTTACCGTAATCATTCCATTGGTTTTGTTTTTCAGAGTTACAACTTAATAGGACATCAAACGATATTACAGAATGTTGAGATAGCAATGACACTTTCTGGTGTTAAGCCTGCCGAAAGGAAAAGACGAGCCAAACAAGCATTGAATGATGTTGGCCTTTCTAAACATGTAAATAAAAAGCCAAATCAGTTGTCCGGGGGTCAAATGCAGCGGGTTGCCATAGCCAGGGCACTGGTGAATAACCCTGATATTATTCTTGCGGATGAACCAACAGGCGCACTTGATAGTCATACCAGTGATCAGATCATGGACATTTTAAAAGCAGTTTCCGAAACAAGACTTGTTATTATGGTGACACATAACGCTGAGCAAGCAGAAATGTATTCAGACCGCATAATTCGAATGCTGGATGGCCAGATCATATCGGACAGTGATCCGCTGAATGAAGATGAATCGTTAACCAAGCACACTTCAAATACAGATAAGAGGAAAATAAAGAAAACATCCATGTCCATGCAAAGCGCAATGATGCTTTCGTTTCGAAATCTTTTAACCAAAAGAGGAAGAACGCTAACGACAGCTTTCGCAGGCAGTATTGGTATTATTGGAGTGGCACTGGTTCTGGCTCTTTCCAATGGTTTATCTACTTATCTGGATTCCATGCAAGCCAGTACCTTAAGCGGACTACCAATTAACATCACCGCCGGCACTGTTGAAGGAACAGATGAAGATCCAAGCCCAACAACAGAGTTAAAAGAATATCCCACTCAGGATGTTGTATATCCTTTTCGTCCGGAGTTGGAGTATCAGAAGCATACGAACGAGATAACAGATGAATTTCTAAACTACATCCAGAACATTCAGAATGATATGCCAAGCTCCGTTACCAATGTTACGTTTAATTACGGACTGCACCTGAATCTTTTGGCGAAAGCACAAAACACCGTAGTTGATTTCAACAAAGGGAACGAAGCTGGAGGGAAAGCGTATTGGCAGCAGCTTCCGGAGAACCACGACCTCGTTTTATCCCAGTATGACCTGATTGGAAAAGGAAGTAAGTTACCTACTCAGAAGAATGAAGTGGCCCTTGTGGTAGACAAGTTTAATCGGTTGGAGGAAGCCTTCTTTGAGAAGATCGGGATAACGGATGTGAAATCTGATTACCCACTGACTGATTTTATCGGAAAAACAGTCCTGAAGGTCATCCCTAACAATCTTTTTTATGCGAAAAAGACTGATGAATTATTTGTAGCTGCTACTCCGAATGATTACAGCAGATTATATAATAACTCATCAGGAACAAACCTCAAAATAACGGGGATTTTACGTCCTAAAGAAGGAATCAATAGCAGTCTTTTAACGGAGGGTTTTGCTTATTCTTCCGATCTAACAAGCGCGATGCTCGATGACTCACAAAAAAGCTCTATTGCACAGGCACAGGCCAAGACAAATACCGATGTGTTACGGGGTGTACCTTTTGTGAGTGAAGAAGCAAGGGAGAGGGCGGAGATATGGCTTGGTGTGACGAATACGCCAGTTGGCATAGACATTTTCCCTGCAGATTTTCAAGGCAAAGAACAAATTAAAGATGATCTCGATCGATATAATGAAGGGAAATCCAATCAAGAAAAAGTAATTTACTCGGATTTTGCAGAAGGGATCACCTCTATCACCAAAAAACTTCTCGATGGGATTACTTCCGTGTTAACTGGTTTTGCCGGAATATCGTTATTTGTTTCCACAGTTATGATTGGTATCATTACGTATGTTTCTGTTATTGAACGTACCAAGGAGATCGGAATCCTTCGCAGTGTGGGTGCACGCAAAAGAGACATTTCAAGGGTGTTCAATGCAGAAACCATCATTGTAGGTTTGGCTGCTGGACTGCTTGGTGTAGGGATCACTTACGTGATTTCGTACCCCATCAATGTTCTCGTTCAGAAGTTCGCTGATATTTCCAATATCGCCAACCTGAGTCCTCTTCATGCATTATATCTCATTGTAGGAAGCACGCTGCTTACGCTCTTGGCGGGAGTATTTCCATCTCGAATGGCTGCCGCGAAAGATCCTGTTGAAGCGTTACGAAATGAATAAAGGTAAGCCGTAACCATGCTCTCGGATCAAAAAGAAGTATGAACAATCCTAACAACACATAAAAAGAGACAGTCCATAGCGATGGTATTCGCGAGGCTGCCTCTTTTTGTTATAGGTTACAGGTTATAGTCAATACCTTCTCCAGCGCCTGTGCGGGCGTTAATGTATACGTGAGTAACGCCTTCGATCCCGGTGACGGGAAATGCATAGACGAGTTTGTCGTTGTGGAGCTTCAGCTTTGGCTTACCCGAGACGTTTACGTATGGGCCAAGCTTCGCAGAGGCTTGCTCCGCTGTCAGCTTCGGGTGAAGGGGGAAGTTTTTATTATAATGGGAAAAATAATTAGACGCATCAAAGCTTATCAACGCACCTGTACGACGATCAAATCGCCATACGACTTTCATCTGCGTAATGGAGATTTGCTCCCGGACTGGAATATAGACGAGATAAATGGAAGTTTCTTTTATCTCTTTCGCTGTTAATGTCAGACGTTCGTCAGACCAGCGAGTCATCCAGGCGTCCGCAACTTCGATAAACTGCTTTAAGTCCATATTTTTCTCTACAGCAGCATCTTTGGAGATCGAGCCCTTGCGTCTCACTTGGAGCACGTGTCCGCTTTTACTTAGTTTGACGGTATAGGGACTGGTTGATTTTCCATCAGTGTCCGATAACCGGAAATCCATGACTTCTCCGAACTCGGGGCTGCTCCCGCCAGAGGTCATGTGGACGATTTGCTTACCTGCCCCTTTATTCCAAGTCTCTCCCATGAAGATCTTTGCTTTGGCCGCAAGCTCCATAGCCGTATACGTGGTTTCACCGGCGAAAACGGTTCCTGGCTTCAGAGGTATGTAAGGATTTTGGTTGTACCGGAATTCATTATAGGCTTTATTGCCGGATGTGAAGACCATGTCGAGCTCAGACAAGGCCTCTTCCATTTCGGTCGAAATCTGTTGTATATCTGAAGAAGAGGAATCAAAAGCTTTCTTTCTCATCTGCTCGAGATACGGCAGAGCGGTCCTCGCGAACGTTCTCAAGCGCTGAATTTGTTCTAATTGATCCGGGGTGAGCGACATTCCCTTCTCACTGGCGGGATAGGCCAAGTAGTGGCTGCCTTCCGTGATGAACCACTCATACGAGGACGAAGATTGAAAGTTCATCGTGATCGATCCGATCCTTACATATTCCGAGATAATATTGGCATGTTTAATCGCAGATTGAAGTGCTGCTTGCCGATCTGCAATCGTAGATGCCGCAAGGGATTCCGCAAGCGCATAGTCAAAATCGCGCAGGTAGATTGATTGTATATTCGACCAGTGTTGCGTACTGCTCTGTTGCTGCCGCTCCCATTGTCGATTATTCTGATGCTCCGTATAGCTGAAATACGCGCCTGCTAAAGTCGTCACGCAAAGCAGACCAATGATGGATTTGGTGCGAACGTTCATGTCTATTAAAACTCCTGTCTATGTCATCATAATGCTTATCCACTTTAGCAAAGATGTGAGCACTGTTTAATGAGTAAATATTACCAATAAAAATTGCATCGCCCGTTGACTAAATCTGTACGCTATTATTGACGAAAAATACATTAGAGGTGTTCAGAATTTGTTGAGACTGATATGCTAACTTAGTTTTAAGCGCAACTGAACCTGAGGATAAAATCAATAGGAATATAGGGGATAGTAGATAAGATGGAGAGAAGGATAAGAAATTCCGTAAAGGCCTTAATCATTGAAGACAGGAAAATGTTGGCAATTAAGATAGACGATGAGGGCGATGCTTTTTATATACTGCCTGGTGGAAGCCAAAGTGCGGGGGAGACATTAACTGAAGCCGTAAAGCGGGAAGTCGCAGAAGAAGTTGGAGTCGAGATCATTCCTAATTCATTGGAATTTGTCATTGAAGGTGTATATGGTGAGGCGTTTCACCGTGTGGATTTTGTGTTTTTATGCGAATATAAAGGATTAACTGACCATTTACTTTTCCAAGGTGACAGACATCAAGTCCGTTATGAATGGCTTGATATCGATAATTTGATTGGGCAACCATTGTATCCTTCCAAATTGCGAAAGCAAATTCAGCAGTTATTCAATGGAGAAAAAACCGAGATGTACTTAGGAAATGAGGAACCAGGTAATCCTAGTATGTAGACTGAGATTGTAGCTAACATGGTTCATTTATAAGAAAAGCATCCAATGGCGCCATTCGGCGAGCGATATCGTAAAAGGCAAGCTTTTGGCTAGAAATCTAAAAAGAAGGAGCCGCATGAAACTATGCTCGCTCCTTCTTTTATTATTCTATGGGTTCGGTACGATGAAGGAAACCGTAGTTCCTTCACCAGGTTTACTTTGAATCGTTAAGCCCTGTCCATACATTTTTTTGAGCCGTCGATCGGTATTCGTTAATCCCACACCGGAGGTCCCCGCATTTTTATTACGATCTAATAGGGAGGACAGCTTGGTCTCATCCATACCCACTCCGTTATCATGTATGATGAATTGGATGTAATCCGCTTCTTTTGTAGCAGATAGAGTGAGCTTTCCTCCACTGGTACGGTTCAATATTCCGTGCCGGATGGCATTCTCTACGATAGGTTGGATCGTAAGTGGAGGAAGTTTAGCATCCAACGGGTCGGGCAGATTCCACTCTACTTCCAATCGTTCTCCAAATCGCTCCTTTTCGATATACAAGTAAGCTCGCAGTAAATCAAGTTCATGGGACAGAGGGACCTGGCGCTCTAAGTTCCTTGAATTAAAGCTTCCCTTTAAGTAATCACCGAATGCCTCGAGCAGCGTGATCATGCGATCTGGATCTAATAGACTAAGCGAAGCAATGGAATTGATTGTATTAAACAAAAAGTGAGGCTGAATCTGAGCTTGGAGCCACGCAGCTTCCATACGTAATTGCTCGTCTACAGACTGTTTAAAATGAATTAAAGCGCGAATTCTTGACTGAAGCTCTAACATATCAACCGGTTTTGTTAAATAATCATTAGCACCCGCAAGAAACCCGGTATGAATATCTTCTGGTCTGATTCTAGCCGTCAACAGCAGTATAGGCAGCTCGAAAATGGTAAACTTCTTTCGTATCATTTCAGTCAGGGTATATCCGGACATTTCCGGCATCATCACATCGGTTACGATCAGATCCCACTGTTGTTTATGGTTAATTTGTCTAAGGGCCTCTTGAGCACTATTTACAGCGGTAACCTCATAGTTGTCCAGCTCCAGCAATGATTTTATAACCTTCAGATTGATGGCATCGTCATCCACGATAAGAATAGACCCCTTGATATGATCCACCTTGTATCTATTCTCTGAAGAAACAGCTGCTTCCATCGCTGCATCCATCACGTCGGATCCCAGGTGATTGAAATGAGACTCTATTTCTTCACCGTTCTGTACTCCTTTAACAGCCGGTACGGCGTCGGCCAACGGTAAGGAAAATGTGAAGACGGATCCTTGTCCAATCTTAGACGTCAGCTCTAGTGTTCCGCCATGAAGTTCTACTAAATTTTTGCTTATGCTGAGTCCCAGACCTAAGCCGCTGCCTGGAGAAGTTATGCTGGAATCCGCTTGTTCATACGGGGAGAATATGCGCTGCTGCAGCTCTTCGTCAATTCCAATACCCGTATCTATAATATGAACATAAACAGCTTCATTCAGGATCTCCGCACGAAGAGAAACACAGCCTTCCTTGGTATATTTCAATGCATTGTGCACTAAGTTGAACATTATTTGGGTAAGTCGGTTTTCGTCAGCTGCTACGTTAGGTAATGTATCAGGAATCTCGTTCTGCAGCTTCACATTCTTATCTACCGTCATATAGTTCAGCATATGGACTACTCCCTTGGCCACTGCTGGTAAAGAGACACTTGTTGGTTCTAGCGTAACCCGGCTATCCTTCAGTAGGGTAATATCAATCAAGTCATCGAGCAGACGTGACATGCGTTGTCCAACTTTGGTAATTAGCATCAAATCTTCTTGATCAGATGTATCGAGCTTACTGCCCCTCCGAATGATGATGGATTGAGACATATTAATGATTGCATGGAGCGGATTACGAAGCTCGTGCGACGTATTCGCGAGAAATTCATCTTTTTGTTTGTCCACTTTCTTGAGCGCTTCCGCTTGTTTCTCGGCACGTATTGCTGTTTTGGTGAAGCGTACAAACCAAAAGGATGCAAACACAACAAAGGCTACAATCAGGTCAATCGGGTAATACGGCAGGTCTTTATTAAACCATGACTTGAACAATCCACTGAATGCTATATTAAATGATACGGCAATGCCCGCAAGTAATATTGAAGTGGCAGCTTCTTGACCACTCCTCACAGCCTGTCTTGAAATAATCGGTACGAGTAAGATGGCTATGACCATGAAAATTCCTAGAATCTTAGAGGTATAATCCAGCCAACGGATCGGAAAGAAAAGTGTAATGGATACATAGGTGTAAAAGAAAATAGAGAAAATAAAAATCAGTTTCTTAAAACTATGTACGCCAAGCAGGTGCTTTGTACATAACACTAGACAATAACAAAGGGCGGAGTATCCAATAATCCTCATACGTACTGCCCATTCGAAGTTGATTGGTAACCATTGAAGCAGCATTTTATCATCGTCTATTAACGTAACAAGCAAGGCAAACAAAATAATTCCGGCAAAATAAAGAAGCTCTTTCTGTCGGTGCCCTACGAAAAGAAGAATAACGATATATAACATATGAAGCAGCAGAATAATTCCGACGAGCAGCTGCATATTTTCGCTAAAGTGTATTTCATTCAGGACAGCAGATGGAGTACCAAATTTAATGGATTGAATAATGCCACCTTTATTATGATAGTGAAAATTACTGACATGAATGACAATATCCATGGTGGACTGCTCCACGGTAAAGTTACCTGTATAGGGTACAACCTTAGAGATCGTTCCAATCGGATTGTCATCAGGATGACCTGATTCATATAGAAGGCTTCCATTAACATATAAGCGATAAGCCGTCTTGATTTCAGGAATATGAATGCCATAAGACGCATTAGATTTAGGCAAAAGTACGCGAAGCCGATATGTTCCGAAATTGGATTCTGGACTCGTATCGTTAAAAGTACCGGGAACCTCTGTCAAATTAGCAGAATGTAATGTATGACTAAAGGATGTGCTTGGCTGAATGAAGGTACCCGGAGTAAAGTTCCATTCCCCGTTAAGTGTGATCGTCTGTTGATCCGTAAATTTCAAGTTGGACAAATCAAGTTCTCCCTGGGCTGCATGTGGCTGATTCGGAGGGTAGAACTCCGTATACCAGAAAAATCTTACTCCAATCAAAGCTGCTAAGTATATGAGGATGAGCCAAGCCATCCTGTGTTTGGATATGGTTTTCTTAATAGGTGTGAATGATGGCAACATGAACAATCCTTTATCATACGTTATAGTGGGCTTGTAAAAAAGCTCTTATCTGTTATACATCTAAAATACGGATCAAGAGGGCAGTTGTTTCTCTTGCCACTCCTTAAACCATAGTTGAATATCGTTTCCGGGGAGGATATCATATTCTTCTTTTAGTCGTGTCGTGAGTTCTTGATAAGTTTCTATCGTTTTCTGTGGCTCGTTCAATTTGTCATACAGCTTCATTAAGGCAAACGAAGACTTTTCCTCTATTGAATAGAGGCGGTGAATTTTCAAGTATGTAGTCAACGCATCGCCAAATCTCTGCTGATCCTCATACCAACTGCCGACACTTAGAGCTGTGTTTAGCCATAATTGTTTAAGCCTATGCCTTTCTGCCTCGGCCCACCAATAATCGTATTCCTGTAAATATTCACCCGTATAGCTGTTAATCTTCTCCAAATGAAGCTCCAGGTTATCCTCTGAGATATCGATGGTCTGCATAGAATCTTCCCAAAGTGCTACGTCCAAAATGATATGGTTCAGCTCTAGTAAATATCCTTCATTTGCACTCTTAATCTGAAATCTCTTTCCATACGCAGTAAGCGTTTTGCGAATATGATAAATGGTTGTATATAACTGTGAGTAGGCTTTGTTTACATCTGTATTGCTCCACAATAAATCAACGATAAACGATTTACGAACAAGCTGTCCCCTATGCTGAAGAAGATACAGGAAAAGCTCCTGCGCTCTGAAGGTTCTCCATTGCATCAACGTAAATTGTCCAGGCGATTGTGGTTCCTCAATCATGACTTGTTTGAACATGGTCATCCTGAGAGGTTGATGGGGATCAGGGTTATCCAATCTGGCGGTACTCTTGCTCAATATCCGATTCATTGTTTTGGACAATCGATCAAAGCGAACCGGCTTCACAATGTAATCTATGGCGTTTAATTCGAAGGCGTCCACAGCGTATTCTTGATAGGCTGTAACAAATACCACCATCAGGTCAGGGTCATACTCTAACAAGCGTTCCGCCAGTTCAATACCATTGATCTCAGGTAACTCTATATCAATAAAGGCGATATCCACTTTGGCATGTTCAACGATATCCAAGGCATCGTATGGGTTTGTAAATTTACCAATAATATTAAGGCTGAAGTTTTCCATCTTCAGTAGTTGAAGCTCCAAATAAGACAACGCTAAAACTTCATCGTCAATAAGAATAGCTTTCATGTAAAAATATACTCCTTATTAGCGTTTATTTAGTTATATCGATTTTAACATGGATGTTGAAAAATGGAATAAAAACTCGAATGATGTAGCAGAGCTAGTCGTGTATCTTGAGTTTCGGGTCAGTGGGGCTGAATGAAATGTTGGTCCTTTGGCCACTGAATTTCTCCTATTTGACTAGTGTTTTATGTATTCGATAGGATAGACATAACCATTAGGCGAAACCCGAGGTGATGAGCATGAGTATATTAAGATACAGTTATCCTACGATGTTAAAAAGAAGCAAAAGCTTGTCTTATCGACAGCAAGTTACTTCAATGACAACGGTAGGGAAAGGATCTATAACAATTAACTGGTGTTCTACTAAAAAATTCATGAGTGGGGATGTTAAATGGATTGAACAAGCTGCAAATGTAGCTCTTATGAAGGGAAACCATTATTAAATAATGAAGACATTATGACTGCGGAGCTTAACCTTAACTCGGCGGTTATTTGTTGTTCATTTTAAAACGATGTAGTGATGGCACTTAATAGTCAGTAAGCAAGTGAAGAGCGTATTTCGGCGGACCACATTATGCACCAGGTGGATTTTCTAACTTGGATGTATAATGGAATGATCTCCAACGGCAAAAAAATCGATGATATCCTGTGATCGTTAGCTTGATTTGGTTTCACTTGTGAATGGCGGAACGGCAACTTCCATTTTGTATAAAGTAACCGTCGGTTTTGTCCATTGTTATTGTCACGCTGTCGAAGCTACAATGATATTGATAATGATTATCATAAGCACGGATGTTACATAAGCCGGCTGGAGGAGGACATCAATTGACTGGGCAGCTTGAATTATACGATGTGACAATTATTGGCGGTGGTCCTGCGGGAATGTATACTGCTTTTTATAGTGGAATGCGTGATTTAAAGACAAAGCTAATCGAAGCGAAAGACGAGCTGGGCGGGCGGATGCTTATTTATCCCGAGAAGATGATCTGGGATGTTGGAGGGGTTACGCCGATTCTATGCGAGAAATTAATTGCCCAATTGGCAGAGCAGGCGAAGACGTTCGACCCGACCATTGTATTCGGCCAGCACATTGTTGGATTGGAGAAACAAGCGGATTCGACGTACATCCTGGAGGCGGCAACAGGGGAGAAGCACTGGACACGTACAGTCATTCTGGCCATTGGCCGCGGCATTCTGCGAATGGCGAAGCTGGAGCTGGAAGGGGCTGAGCGCTATGAGGTATCCAATCTGCACTATACGGTGCAGGAACTTGAGCCTTTTAGAGGGAAACGGGTCCTTATTTCGGGAGGGGGGAATTCCGCTGTCGATTGGGCGAACGAGCTGGTTTCCATCGCTGCTCAGGTCACTGTCGTGCATAGACGCGACCACTTTGGCGGGCATGAAAAAAACGTTGTTCGAATGAGGGAGTCTTCTGCAGATGTGCTTACGCCATATGAAGTCACGCAGTTATACAGCGGCAACGGAAAGTCGATTGAACGGGTAACGATTAACCACATCGAATCAGGTGATTCACGCGAGCTAGAAGTAGATGAGGTTATTGTCAACCACGGACTGAAGTCCGATTTTACAGGGATCAAGGATTGGGGACTGGATATGGACGACTGGAACATATTTGTCAGCCCGAAACTAGAGACGAACTTGCCGGGTATCTTCGGGGCTGGTGACTTTGCCAATTACGAAAGCAAGCTCAACCTGATTGCAGGGGCATTCACGGATGCCGCCTTAGCACTTAACAGCGCCAAACGGTATATCGATCCCGAGGCGCCTAGAATGGCTTATGTATCGTCACATAACGAGAGATTTAAGGAACGGAACAAAGCGCTTGGCGTATCCAGTGAATAGTAGGTTTTGCCATCAGTAGACGGACTGTTACAGAGCCGTTGTGAAACTGTAGATCCTGAGCAATGAAGGAAGTTAGTTCGAATATTAATTCGTACATTTGTGTCTTACAAGTAAATTAGAATTAAGCTCTTACGTCCTGTTGATGATGATGTAATACATTCAATTGATGGTAAATAAGCCGCTGATTAGCGGCTTTTTTCTTTTTAAAATATGTCTGCTATTGATTTTGTCATATACTGTCTGATACTTTTATTCAGAAATGTTGTTGCTGGCTAAGCTACTTGTTATTAATCAAAAAGATAATAGATGGAACACTGCAGAAGATGGAGGGTCATTAGAAATATGAAAATTCTAGTATTGGGTGCAACTGGACGAGTAGGCAGTCAGATCGTTGCCAAGGCACTTAAGGAACAGCATCATGTAACTGTACTGGTTCGTCATCCTGAAAAATGCCAGTTTCATGATGAACATTTAACAATCATTCAAGGTAATGTATTGAATCAGGAAGATATTAAGCGTGCTATCCATGGAGCCGATGTCGTTATTAGTGCTCTAAACACGGATGGGACCCATACACTATCTGAAAGTATACCTTTGATCATTGATGCAATGTATGAAGAAGGGATAAAACGAATCATTACTGTAGGGACAGCGGGTATTCTGCAAAGCAGGCTTTCTCCGAGTATTCTACGATATCAATCCAGTGAATCGAGGCGTAAATCCACCCGTGCTGCTGAGGAACATCATCGAGTGTACTCGCTGCTTCAAGAATCTACATTGGAATGGACGATAGTGTGTCCTACGTATTTACCAGATGGAGAACATTTTGGCGTATACCGAGTAGAGCGTGACGTTCTGCCTGAAGGCGGCAGGGAGATATCCGTGAGTGATACAGCAGAATTCACCTACAATCAAATCAATAATAGTTCTTATATCAGATATCGTGTAGGTATTTCATATTAGATACTGTAGAGAGACAAAACATATACCCTATTAGAGTCGCTATTACCTTAGCGGCTTTTTCCTTATCTCAAGGTGGAGATTAGAAATGAAATTTGACTCAGAAAATAGTCACAAGCTTGGCTTGTCCAGAATGAACATGATTGGTGTCGGGCTTTAAGTGATTCGTGGGATAATGAAGAAAAAAACCTGGAGGAATTGATGCAACTTCACTTTAAAGATGTATCTAATCAATTTTCAGCTGAAAAAAGTATCCATGAAAACTGAGGAACCAGTTCAGCCCTTTGTTTCGCTAGGCACATTCCCTGTATGTAGTCATATACTGACTTCATAATATTTGTAAAGGGATGGTGCAAATTGTATTACTACCACACACCAGCACATCAATATGGTGGATACACGATTGGACATAATCCATATTATTATCCAACTTATACAGAAAGAAACAATCATCCACTAGACCAAGGATCTCAAATGGGTATGGAAAATACAGGGCAGCAAGTGATGCTTCTAAAGGATTACGGGAAGAGACCTTTGGTGGTAGATATCGAAAAAGTAACTAAGCTTAATAATAATTTTCGTACAGCTTTATGGACGGGGGAGCACTTCCAAGTAACTCTTATGAACATAAATGTAGGTGAAGATATCGGATTAGAAGTTCATCCGAATACGGATCAGTTTATTCGGATTGAAGAAGGTCAAGGATTGGTTCAAATGGGGGATCGTAGAGAGAATCTCGATTTTATTGTGTGAATGCCTTCGAAGACTATGCAATCATGATACCTGCTGGCAAGTGGCATAACATAACAAACACAGGCAACAAACCACTTAAAGTCTATGTGATTTACGCTCCACCGCAACATCCATTTGGCACCGTCCATCCAACAAAAGCTGATGCCATGGCTTCAGAATAACACACTATTTAATCGTTATTTAACTTATTAGAGACCGCTCTATTGAATAGAGCGGTTATTTCATTACCCACATTTGTGCAATCAAGTTTAAGAATATAATCCATCAACTACCGACTTTCGTTAATTGTATGAAAGGGGGGGCGGCATTACATTAAACGTATAACACAAAGGAGGATCTCGATATGAGTACAACAGATTCATCAGCGGTTTCTAATCAAGTGCGAGTATGGGAGGAACAGGTTGAAATTCCCACTTACGGAACAGGCAAACCTGACAAAAACCCCATGTTTCTGGAGAAACGCGTGTACCAGGGGAGTTCCGGACGAGTCTACCCGCATCCAGTCATCGATAAAATCCTGGATGTGAAAGAATCCAAATCCTATTGCATGGCCATTCTTGAAAACGAATACATTCGCGTCGAAATGTTGCCTGAAATTGGTGGGCGGATCTACCGCGCATTAGATAAAACAAACAATTATGATTTCGTGTATTACAATCGCGTTATCAAACCGGCTCTCGTTGGGCTTGCTGGCCCATGGATTTCAGGAGGTATCGAATTTAACTGGCCGCAGCATCATCGACCGAATACGTTTGGACCTGTACAGCACACGGCAACGGAGAATGAGGACGGCAGCGCAACCGTATGGGTTAGTGAGATTGATCGCATGTACGGCACAAAAGTAACTACCGGTTTTACATTGCATCCAGGTAAGGCCTATATCGAAATTAATGCGCAAATGTATAACCGGACCTCCGAGCCGCAAACGTTTTTGTGGTGGGCCAACCCGGCCGTGGCTGTCAATGATCATACACAGACCGTATTTCCACCTGATGTTACAGCAGTCTTTGACCACGGAAAAAGGGATGTGTCCAAATTCCCGATTGCTACAGGGACCTATTACAAAATGGATTATTCCGAAGGCGTTGATATCTCTAGGTACAAAAATATCCCGGTCCCGACTTCTTATATGGCATATAAATCTGACTACAATTTTGTAGGCGGTTACGACCATGGCGTGCAAGCAGGTTTGCTGCATGTAGCCAACCACCATGTCTCTCCAGGCAAGAAGCAATGGACGTGGGGCAACGGTGAATTCGGCCAAGCTTGGGACCGAAGTCTGACGGATGAAGACGGACCTTACATTGAGTTAATGACAGGCGTATTCACTGATAACCAACCCGATTTCACCTGGCTTCAGCCGTATGAAGAAAAGTCGTTTACCCAATATTTCATGCCATACAAAAACATTGGCGTTGTCAAAAACGCTTCTATCGATGCAGCGGTGAATTTAGAGGTGGATGAAAAACAACGCGTTGCGACAGTAATGGCCTATGCGAGCTCTATATTTGAAGGTGCGAAAATCCAACTAAAGGGACGTAAGCGTACGTATGTCAATGATACTGTTACACTTTCGCCCGAGTCGACTTATAAAACCATCATTACGTTGGACGATGAAGATCAACCGCATGACTTACTTGTCACAGTGCGAGATGCCAAGCAAAAGCTGCTCATCAGCTACAAGCCGGCGAAACCATCTATCGAACAGATTCCGGATGCGGCCAAACCGCTTCCTCTTCCAGAAGAACTCAAGAGTACAGAACAGTTGTATCTTGCCGGCCTTCATTTGGAGCAGTACAGGCACGCTACGTTTGAACCGGAAAGCTATTACGAAGAAGGATTAAGAAGAGATGGTTCTGATATTCGTCTCAATATCGCTTATGGTACACTTCTGCTTCGAAGAGGGTATTTGGAGAAAGCGGAGTCGCATTTCCGTATGGCCATTGAGTCATTGACCTGGAGAAATCCCAATCCATATGACAGTGAAGCTTACTATCAACTAGGCTTGACGCTCCGGCTTCAGGAACGAAATGAAGAGGCTTTCAAAGCCTTTTATAAGGCAGTATGGTCTGCAGCATATCAGGATAGTGGCTACTACGCATTAAGCCAGATTACTTCCGAGCAGGGGGAGTTTATCGAAGCGCTGGATCTGGTAGAACGTGCATTGATTCGCAATACAAGAAACTACAAATCAAGGCTCGTAAAAACGGCGCTGCTTCGCAAGTTGGGTCGTTATGAGGAAGCTATTGCGTTTGCAGACGAAACGCTGACGATGGACATTGCGGATTTTGGTGCTAGATATGAGAAATTCATGAATCTAGAAGCCATGGGGAAAAGTGAAGATGCTCATCTGGTGAAATCGGAACTCCGCCGGTTGTTGAGAGATGACGCACATAATTACTTGAACCTGGCTTGGGATTATGCAGGAAGTGGTCTATACGAAGAAGCATCACGTCTGTTAGAAGAAATTTCGTCCCATCCGGATGGACTGGCGTATCCTATGACTCATTACACACTTGCCTACGTCTATGACAAGATGGGACTCACTGATAAAGCTGAACATGAACGTCACCTTGGAGGGGCTACTGCGCCGGATTACTGTTTTCCGAACACCCTGTTTGATCTAAGTGTATTGCTTCATACAGTCCATAAAAATCCATCTGACAGTAAGGCCCATTATTATTTAGGTAACCTGTATTACGATAAAAAACGAGCGGAAGAGGCCATAAAGCACTGGGAGATTTCCACGGGCCTTGAACACCAATTCGCCACGGTTCACCGCAATCTTGCGCTGGCCTATTATAACAAACGTCATGACGCAGAAGCTTCATTGCAATCACTTCGACAGGCGTTTGCATGTGACAAGGATGATGCACGAGTTTTCTACGAGCTCGATCAGCTGCTTAAGAAAACGGGCGTTTCAGCACAAGAACGATTAACGAAGCTTCAGGAACATATTCACTTGGTCAAACAACGCGACGATCTTTATCTCGAACATATTACACTGCTGAACACGCTAGGCAAACATAATGAAGCACTGTCTTTATTATTAAGTCGCCGATTTCATCCTTGGGAAGGCGGGGAGGGGAAAGCAACGGGACAATATACACTAGCTCTCGTTGAGCTTGCCAAGCAGGAGAATACACGTCAATCCTATCAAGAAGCCATTTTGCTGCTTCAACGGGCGCTTCAATATCCGGAAAATTTGGGTGAAGGCAAACTTGAAGGCGCGCAAGAGAACAATATTCACTACGAGCTGGGCATGGCTTATCAGGGACTCGGACAGCGAGAAGAGGCTGTTTATCATTGGAAACTCGCTTCGGAGGGGTTGGATGAACCGGCTAGCGCGATGTATTACAATGATCAGCCACCAGAGATGATATTCTATCAAGGCCTTGCTTGGAATCAATTGAAGCATTCGAAAGAGGCAAAGCGCCGATTTAACAAGCTGATCGACTACGCAGAACGACATCTGTTTGATGATGTGAAAATCGATTACTTTGCTGTATCCTTACCCGATTTTCTGGTTTTTGAGGATGATTTGAATAAGCGGAATCAAACCCACTGCTTGTTTATGCTTGGCCTTGGATTACTGGGTCTTGGGAACAAAGAAGAGGCCAAAAAACGATTTAATGAAGCGTTACAGCTGGAGCCTAACCACCAGGGAGCGCGAATTCACTTGGAATTATGTTAAAGCATATGGGGATAAAAATCATGGGCAGCAGAGTTAACCTCAAGGAAATCCGGGACAACCAGTTCCGGATTTTTCTTGTTTCCAAGAAGCTTGGAGTGAATGTGGTTGTGAATTCATTTACTTACTGTGTAAATCTGGTTCATATCTGGTATAATAAAAATAATAATCAGGAAATACAATGAAAATATAGGTAAAATATAAAAAAAGATGAAGAGGATAGGTGGAACGGCCCATGGCGAAAATAGATCGTCATACTTTTCAGACCAGAACCAGACATATGTCTGCCGACCTGAAGCAAAAAATTAACTCCGGCTCTTACAGCCCGGGAGAATTTCTGCCTTCTGAGTTGGCACTAACAGAACAGTACAATTTAAGTAAAAACTCCGTGAGATACGTACTGGATGAGCTTGTACAGGAGGGATTGATCGTTAAAATCCCCAGGGTGGGCACGCAGGTGGCAAAGCCAGCTTCGAGGGAAACCATTCGTTTTGGTGTATATCCCTCACTTTATAAAGAAGCAGGGATGGAGGAACTCATTAAGCGATTCCACGAGAAACACCCACATATTCATGTGGAGACCATTGAGCTTCCTTATATGAATTCAGACAGTATCGCCAATCTTGTCAAATTAGGGATTGTCGATGCGTTAACCATCAACTTGCAGGATATGTACCAATTCCAAGAAAAAAAGTACCTTGATTTGTTGGTCGACCAGGATCGAGACGATACAATTTACCCTTTTCTGACAACATATTTTGAGAAGGAATCGGGTGTTTTGGCAGCACAGCCTTTCATATATTCACCTGTTATTCTGTGTTACAACAAGGAGCATCTGAGAGAGAAGAGACTGGGCGAACCCAATAGTAGCTGGAGCTGGGATGAACTGGCGGCGCTGCTCAGAGAACTTAAGGCGCCTCATCGCTACAGTATCGCTTTTCAGTTATTTTCCATGAATCGGTGGCCGATTTTTTGGATGCAAAATGAGGACGATCTATCTTCGACGGATCCCAGTCCAGCTCAGAACGGAACTAGCTTTCCTACAGAAGGATTAAGATGGTTGAGGGATCTTGTGACAGAGGAAGGCATATTTCCACTTGCCTTGGCACAAGGTGAATTTGAAGCCGAGAAGTTGTTTAAGGAGCAGAAGATATCCGTCATGCTAACCACATATTACATGCTGAATGAGCTAAAAAATGCGGATTTTTCCTATGATATCGCACAGTTACCACATTTTAAGAATGATAGGACACTTCTTCTGTCAACAGCCATTGCTCTCAGTGCAGAATCGAGCCAAAAGGACACGGCAGCCTGCTTTGTGAATTATCTCCATTCAGATGAGGCACAGACCTATATTAGGCAGCAGACCTATAGTCTGCCTGCAAGCAGATATATAACGGAAACATGTTCAGTGGAGCTTAAAAACAAACCGTCCAGGTTGGAGCTTCACCGTGACTATAGTTCGAAATACATGACGTATCGGGATCTGTCGATTTCCATGCAAACTCAGATTCGTTTCGGAGAAAGCCTGAAGCAGTACATGTCTTATCTAATGGATGAAGAGGGACTTGCTGAAGTATTGCTTCCGTCTAAAAGCCTCAAGTTATAAAATACGAATAGAAGCTTTAAAAAGGCACTGCCATCAGGTAGTGCTTTTTTTATTTTATATGAACTACAAAAGAACCAGTTGACAGAAAACGTGCCGTATGCTAATTTCTTATTGAAAATAAGAACCACATATGATCCAACTATGAAAGTTAACAGGGAGAGGTGACCGTATTCGGATGAAGACCGTGGCTGAATTGGAAGCAAAGCTTTCGGAGGCATCAGATCGGCTAATCAATGACTTACATAAAGTGGATGGGGATCTTCTTATCTTGGGCGCAGGCGGGAAGATGGGCCCAAGTCTTGCGAGATTGGCCGCACAAGCCATCAGAGCGGGAGGAATGAACAAGAAGGTGACTGCTGTATCCCGGTTTCAGAATCAGGAGGTGAAGAACGATCTTGAAAGCGCTGGAATTAAGACGATTTCCTGCAATCTTTTGGACGATCAAGAGTTCATGCAGCTGCCTGCAGCGGACAACATCATATATATGGCTGGCAACAAGTTTGGTACAACGGGCAGAGAGTATTATACATGGGCAATGAATACGTATTTGCCGGGAAAAGTGGCAGAAAAGTATAAAGATTCGCGTATCGTCGTTTTTTCTTCCGGGAACGTGTATCCCTTTTCCCCGGTGGCTCTCGGCGGAGTAGATGAATCAGTACCCCCAGAACCTCTCGGCGAATATGCACAATCCACTCTGGGGAGAGAGCGAATGTTTGAATACTTCTCTCATAAGTATGGCACGCCGATGCTGCTGTACCGCTTGAACTATGCCATTGATTTACGTTATGGGGTGCTGCTCGAAATTGCCCAAAAGGTCCATGAAGGCAAGTCAGTATCACTTACGATGGGGCATGCCAATGTGATATGGCAGGGAGATGCCAATGAGATTGCCTTAAGGAGCCTGCTTAAGTGCCAAAGTCCTCCCGAAATTTTGAATGTGACTGGACCTGAAACCATGTCCGTACGCTGGGCAGCGCAGCAGTTTGCCAAAAGATTTGGTGTTACCGCATCGTTTGAGGGAAGTGAATCCGAAACGGCTCTACTCAGCAATGCAGCTAAGGCGTTTCGCGAATTTGGTTATCCGAGAGTAGGCTTGCTGGAGATGATCGATTTCATTGCTGAATGGGTTGAATCCGGCGGACCTACGTGGAACAAACCAACCCACTTTACGGAGAGGAAGGGGAGGTTCTGAATGCACAAAAAACAAGCTTCACTTACACCGGAACTGGCAGCTGCATTCCATGAAGGGTTGGTCATCCCCGCTCATCCGCTTGCTTTAAATGAACGCAGAGAGCTGGATGAAGTCTATCAGCGGGTGCTGACAAAGTACTACATTGCATCAGGAGCTGGCGGAATTGCAGTTGGTGTGCATTCCACCCAATTTGAGATTCGGGATCCCAAGGTTAACCTCTATGAACGGGTGCTCCGCTTGGCGGCAGAGGAAACGGAGCAAGCTCGCCTGCAGCGGCCCTTCATCAAGGTGGCGGGCGTTTGCGGGGATAGTGAACAGGCGACGGAAGAAGCCCGGATTAGTAAATCCCTCGGATATGATGCGGTACTGCTGAGTATGGGTGGACTTCATGATTGGAGTGAGCAGGACCTACTTCGGCATACGGAAAAGATAGCCGAAATGATGTCGGTCATCGGATTTTATCTTCAGCCTTCTGTTGGTGGCCGCTGGCTAAGCTTCGACTTTTGGCAGGCTTTTGCTGAAATTGATAATGTCATCGCCATCAAAATAGCTCCTTTCAACCGATATCAAACGATTGATGTTGTCCGAGCGGTTTGCTGCTCAAGCCGCCGTAATGAAATTGCATTGTACACAGGGAACGATGACAACATCCTGATGGATCTACTTACAACTTTTCGGTTCGAAACGGAAGAAGGTACCATGGAAAAAGAAATCGTTGGCGGGCTGCTGGGTCACTTCGCTGTCTGGACACATCAAGCGGTCCAGCTGCTGGAAGAAGTGAAACGTCTCCGCAAGCCCAAGGGATCACCGTTGTCACGGGACTTGCTCACACGAAACGTGGAGATTACAGATGCCAATGCCGCTTTTTTTGATCCTGCCCATCAGTTTGCTGGCTGTATACCGGGGATACACGAGGTTCTTCGAAGGCAGGGTCTCATGCGAGGAATTTGGTGCTTGATTCCACATGAGACCTTATCCGAAGGGCAAAAGGAGGAAATCGATCGTGTATACCGCCAGTATCCTCACCTGAATGATGATGATTTTGTGAAGCAGCATCTGGATGAGTGGCTTAGGGTTGCTTCGCTCTCCCAGTCATGAATATCGGAATCATCGGCCTTGACAGCTCTCATGCCCTGGCATTCACCCGTATTCTTCACGAAAGTCAGGAGACTCTTTTCGCAGATGTGACTGTGACGGCTGCATATGCGGGCGGATCTCCGGATTTTCCTCTCAGCATCACCCGTGTTAAGACTTTTGCCGGCCGGATGACGAAAGAATACGGAGTGAGACTGATGCCCACGATGCAGCAAGTTGCAGAAAACACCGATGCCATCCTTATTTTGAGTGCCGACGGTAGGATACATCTGAATCAGTTCAAAGCGATCTGTTCTTACCGGAAACCCGTATTTATCGATAAACCTTTTGCTTTGTCTTCAGCAGACGCAGGTGAAATCATCAGACACGCAGAAGAGTTTCAAATCCCGTTAATGAGTGCTTCAAGCTTGCGTTATGCCGAAGTCCTGACTGAATGCATAAGAGGAGACATCTTGGGGGCGGACGTGTACGGCCCAATGCACATCGAATCTACGCAGGGACATTATTTTTGGTACGGCATCCATTCGGTAGAACTACTCTTTCAAATCATGGGCCCTGGATGCAGGGAAGTGACCGCCTTCTCTACCGATCATGGCGATCTCATTACTGGAACCTGGAAAGAGGGGAGGATGGGAACGATCCGCGGAATCCGAAATGGCCCAGAGAACTTTGGAATAACGCTGCACACCAGAAACGCTAACCAGCATATACCGCTTGAACCGAGCTACAAAGGGCTCCTGAAGTCGGTCATGAATTGGCTCAAAAACGGCGTGTGCACCGTGCATCCTTCTGAAACGCTGGAAGTCATCCGGTTTTTGGAGTGCGCAGAGCAAAGTCGTCTACAAAAATGCACCATCCCCATGGAAATGTGATCAAACCTTATACGTGTTGACTCCTTGCTCTAGTGAATCAGATCCACCTATCTGAAGGAGGAATGTTTGATGAAGCTGAAAAAGAGGATTTCCATACTACTTGCGATCACACTGTTGACCTCAATCCTTGCCGCATGCAGCAGCGGTACAGACAAAGGCGGTTCGACCGCCCTACCTCCCCAGGAACCCGGACAGTACGGTGATACAGGGGGTCTCACTTTGCCTCTTGTTGATGAACCGACGACCATCACGTACATGCTGCCAAGCAATGCAAAAGACCTTGGCCCGAGCAAACTGGTTGTCCAGGAGCTTGAAAAACGGACCGGTATTAAAGTTAACTTCCAAACGTATTCCCCTCAAACCTACCAGGATAAATTAAAAGTCATTGTGGCATCCGGTAAGCTGCCGGACATTTTTACAGGGCTAAAACCGGCTGAACTCAAGAAAATCGGCAAACAAAACGGTGTCGTTGCCATCAATGAATACGCAGATCAGCTCCCTAACTTCAAAAAGCTATATATGGAAGAAAACGACTGGGTCATCAAATCTTTCGGCGATGAAGCCGGCAATATATATACCTGGCCTATCTACAATCTCAATCGCAAAGTCAATCACGGATTCATGTTCAGGAAGGATATTTTTGATGAGCTTGGTATCAAGGAATGGACGAACACAAACGAGTTTTATGAAGCTCTGAAAAAAGTAAAAGAAGCTTATCCCGATTCTTACCCTTATGCTTCCAAGAGCTTGGCTAATATCTTTAGAGATTGGACCTTCGGCTGGGGACTCGGCAATACGGATCAGTACCCTGCCTATTACGATGAAAAAGACGGCACATGGAAGTACGCCGCAGTACAGCAAGAGCATAAGGACATGCTTGATTTCATGAAGAAGCTGTACAATGAAAAACTGCTTGATCCAGAATTTTTGACGGATACGCAGGATTCCTGGACGACCAAGATGACGA
Organism: Paenibacillus sp. FSL K6-2862; assembly: GCF_038005125.1. Lineage (NCBI taxonomy): Bacteria > Bacillati > Bacillota > Bacilli > Caryophanales > Paenibacillaceae > Paenibacillus > Paenibacillus sp. FSL K6-2862. The sequence goes on along the minus strand of NZ_JBBOSN010000001.1, from coordinate 3,668,925 downwards.
CAGACCAATCGTTTGTCACGTTTGACTGGATTGGACGCCTGGATCTCTTTTATAACCAGATCAAAGAGCAAAATCCAGACTATGACCTCAGGTATGCCAATCCCGTGGGACCGACCGGCAATATTAGAACACTGCCTGAGGTTTCAGATTTCAGCGTTGCTGTTGCCAAGAACAAAAATACAGAAACCTCGCTTAAACTGCTCGATTATCTGACCAGCCCATCCGGGAGCGAGTTAATGACGATCGGAGTGGAAAAGGTGAACTTCGAATGGGGCGAGGACGGATATCCCGTGTACCCGGAATTAAAGGATCTTCCCCTTGTGGATATAACCGTGCTCGAGGATCGTTATGCCATGTGGCTTGAAGGAGCTTATCTAAGACCGGACCATCGAAGCATCTATTATCGTTTCTCGGAGAAAGAACAGGAGGCGCAGGATAAAATCGTGAATGAGGAGCGTTTCGAGCCCCTTGATCCGATACTTAATTTTACGGACGACGAAACTTCCAAGATTGCCGAGCAGCAGACGTCACTGCAAAAATCAGCTGAAGAATTCAACTCCAAATATATTCTTGACGCCGGCTACGGAGATGCCGAGTGGGAGAATTTCAGAGGTCAGATCAGCAAAGGCGGTGTGGAGGAACTGATGGCAATCTATAATGAAGCTCAAAAAAGATATGACGAATCCAAATAAACGAGCTTAAGACATGATTGAACTGGAGGAGGCGATGCTTGGAACGTTTCCTCCTTAGGGAAAAAGGTATTGGAGGCGATAATCTTATGGCAGACATCGGCACGGAACATTCGGCAGCTTACCATAAAGAACTGCGAAAGAAGAGCTTCAGAGGTCGGCTTAAACAGACGTGGAATCATATTAAGCGCGACAGGCAGCTGCTTCTGCTGTTTCTTCCTTGCATCCTATTTTATGTCATCTTTCGTTACGGGCCCCTATATGGATTGATTATTGCCTTCAAAGACTACAGTGTGTTTACAGGAGTGCTTGGCAGTGAATGGGTCGGACTGGAGCATTTCATCAAATTCTTTACGAACCAGGATTTTTGGCTGCTTTTCCGGAACACGCTGCTCTTGGGATTATATACGCTTATTTTCGGCTTTCCCTTTCCCATCATGCTCGCCCTTCTGCTGAACGAAGTCAGAACCAAATGGTTTAAAAAATCGGTTCAAACCTTCAGTTATTTGCCTGCCTTTTTGTCCGTGGTCATTATCAGCAGCATGATTATCGATTTTCTCTCCCCAAACCATGGTATTTTGAATCAAATGCTGGCTGCACTTGGTTTTGAGAAAAAATACTTTCTCGTAGATCCGGGCTGGTTCCGTCCGATCTATGTCATTTCGGAAATATGGGCGAACGCAGGATACGAATCCATCATTTATCTGGCAGCCATTGCGGGAATTAGTCCTACGCTTTATGAAGCAGCCAAGGTGGACGGTGCCAGTCGTTTCCATACGATCCGCCATATTACGCTTCCTGGATTGTTTCCCACGATGCTTATCATGTTCATCTTGAAAATGGGCTCCATGATTCGCGTCGGTTATGAGAAAGTGCTTCTGCTCTATAATCCGATGACCTATGACGTTGCAGACGTATTTTCAACGTATGTATACCGCAAAGGACTGCTTGAATCCAATTACAGTTATGCAGCCGCAGTAGGATTATTCGAAGCGCTCGTGGCAATGGTGATGCTGCTGTCCGCCAATGCGATCAGCAAACGGCTGGGAGGTAATGGCTTATGGTAGGTGAGCGCAAAATATCGGTTTTTAGTGTCATGAATTCGCTGATCCTCTGTCTTGTTGCTGTAGCTACACTTTATCCCATCGTGTACATTACGGCTGTTTCTTTAAGTGATACTGCAGCGGTCGTTCAAGGTAGGGTGTTTCTTTTTCCGAAAGGGCTGAACCTTGAGGCTTATATCGAGGTGCTTAAAAATGACACGATTCCAAGAGCCTACCTGAATTCTATTTTTTATACGGCATTCGGTACGTTTGTGAATTTACTCTTTACGGCTGTAGCTGCATATCCTTTGTCGCAAAAAGGATTTTTCGGACGCAAGTTTTTTATGATGGCCATTGTCCTCACCATGTTTTTGAATCCCGGCATTATTCCCACGTATGTGGTCGTGCAGCAGCTGGGGTTAACAGATTCGGTTTGGGCACTCGTACTTCCCAATGCCATCTGGACAATGGAACTGATCATTCTTAAAAGCTTTTACGAAAACATGTCTTCCCAGATACGCGAAGCAGCCCTGATCGACGGAGCTTCCGAATACCGGATTCTGTTTAACATTGTCATTCCCTTATCCAAGCCTGCGCTTGCTTCCATCGGACTTTTTTATTTCATGGGCCACTGGAACAGTTTTTTCCTACCGCTGATTTACTTGAACGATCCGGATAAATATCCTTTGCAGGTCGTGCTGCGGGATATGTTAATCTACAGCGCAGAAAACGACGCGGGACTTGTGGATCGTTCAGCCCTTGCCCCACAGTCTATTAAAAATGCAACCATCGTACTTTCTATGATCCCCGTTTTGCTCATGTATCCGTTTGCCCAGAAGTATTTCGCTAAAGGGGTGATGCTCGGTTCGGAAAAAGGCTAAATCGACTGAAGGAGGAGCCGTATCTAATGAAAATCGTTGCTGCAAAGGAAGGGAAGGTCACGATACTGCAAGCGGATATACCCGAACTGAACAAACGACATGTGCAAGTGAGGACCGAATATTCTGGCATTAGTCCTGGTACGGAAATGAGTGCGATTAAAAGATCAGGCGTATCCCCGGTATACCTTGGCTATAGCGCTGTTGGGATTGTGGAAAAAACGGGAAGTGAAGTCAGAGATATTATACCGGGAGACCGGGTAGCTTGTTATGGTGTGCCTTATGTAAGGCATGCTGAACTCATTTCGGTACCGACCAATCTGGTAACCAAAGTACCTCAACATGTCAAACCAGAGGAGGCCGCATTTACGGGGCTCGGAGCCATCGCCATACATGCGCTTCGGACGGCTGACGTGAGATTCGGCGACAAGGTGCTTGTTGTTGGACTGGGCATTCTCGGTAATCTTGTGGCCCAAATCGCCGCTGCTGGTGCATGTCACACGGCTGCATACGATCTGAGCAAAGCACGGGTTCAGCTGCTTCAGGAGCAGATGGGCATTCAAGCAGGCTTTTCAACTGAAGAGGAAGTGGAGCGTTTTGTGATGAACGAAACGGGAGGTTTAGGATTTGATTCCATCCTCTTATGTGCTGGCGGGCCTGGAGAAGTGCTGATCAACAAGTCACTTGAGTGGCTTCGTGATCGGGGAAAAGTCGTGATTGTTGGTGATTTGTCTATGGAGTTTTCTAGAGATTTGATGTTTCGCAAAGAAGCCCAGGTACTTATCTCTAGAGCAGGCGGACCTGGAAGGTACGATCTGCAGTACGAGCAGCACAATCAGGATTATCCCATCGGTTTCGTGCGGTGGACAGAAGGAAGAAATATGGACGAATACGTCAGGCTGCTTGCTGATAAGCGAATTACGGTAAGTCCTGCCATCACGCATATGTATGCCTTGGATGAAGCATCTGAAGCTTATGAAAATTATCAATCTGATTCGGCTCAAGGGGCACTTGCCACGTTGATCAAGTATTTTTAATGCATGAAGAAGGGGAGATGTGTGATGAAAAAGCCTTTTTTCAACCTGATCATCATGTTCATGAGTTGTTTACTTGTTATTGTGATGTTTCCCGTGCAGTCTGCTCCTGCCCAAGCAGAGGAATCCAGGCTTACTCAAAAAAACTTCGGCGACCCTGAAGAACTGCTTGTTCCCAACAATTACACGGTAGCTGTCTTTAACGGAACTGTAGGCTATGAGGATGGAAAACCAGTCATGTATGCCACGAGTAAAGGCAAGCCTGGCTTCCTGAATGTGATTGACCTCGAAGAGTACAAACTGCTTCGTACGATTTCACTTGGGCCATCGGAAAGCTCCTGGGCGCATACTGTTGCGCCGAACGGTACGCTTTATGTGGCTGCCGAAGGATCGGGTGCACGATTATGGGAGTATTCGCCAGTCACCCATCAGGCTGTTCAAGTGGCTCAATTCGAAGGACAGTCTGTCTCTAATAGTATCACGACGGATGAACAGGGTAGAGTGTATGTGGGGACTTATCCGGGCGGAAAGGTTTGGCAGTATGATCCTGTGACCAAGCAAGTGAGGGATTATGGCCGTGTTATCGGTGCGCTTGATCAGGAGTATGTTCGCTCCATTGCTTACCAGGGGGGATATATTTATGCCGGTACAGCCCATGAACAGATCGTGCGTGTGGATTTGGCTACGGGTGAAAAAACGAATATTGCCGCTTCGCTTACCGTCAAAAACGATACAGTATACGATTTGAGTACGATCGATAACCGTTATTTGTTCGCGCGTTATACGGATGGAAGTGGTGTACCGGGTGAGGGTTATATTTACGATACTACAACAGGAAGCTGGCTTGATGTGGAGCTCCAGCAGGTAACCGGTCTTCACGCAGCTGACTCTGTGGATGGAAAGCTGTATTATATGTCCGAGAAAAAACTGAAAACCTTTGACCTCACGACACATCAGGTAGAGGAAACCGGCATGACCTATGAGAGTGGGTTCAGAGGGGCGGATTGGGTAGAGTTTCAGAACAATCCCGAGCTGCCGGGAAAAACGCTCGTTACGGTACGATATGACGGCGGAGTTGCCATGCTCAATATCGATACCCAAAAAGTCATTGTACAGCCGCCGATTATTCCGGGATTGCCGGGAGTCGTCAATCGTCTCCAAAGTGTTTCCGATACACAGCTGATAACAACGGGTTCTCAAGCCAGATCTTCGTTAGTTGACTTAGAGACCATGACGACAAAACCTTTCAGCATTGGTCAAGCGGATAGTGTATATCCAATTGGAAATAAAGTCTATATGGGAGTCTACCCGGAAGGTGGCTTGTACGTTTATGATCTGAATCAAGAACCGGGAAGCACAAATCCGCAGCGTCTCGCTGTACTCGGGAACGATCAGGAACGTCTTGTGCATATGTCTGAAGGGGACGGTAAACTGTTTATTTCGACCATCTCAGGATACGGGACGCTGGGAGGATCGCTTACAGTCCATGATACCGCTACAGGTGAAACCAAAGTCCATCGAAATGTAGTTCAGAATCAGAGTGTGCTTAGTACCGCTTATGTAGACGGGAAGGTTTTTGGATCTACGACCATCAGAGGAGGACTGGGCTCCACGCCGAGCGAGCAGGAGGCCAAAATTTTTGTGTGGGATGTTCAAAATGAGCAAAAAATAACGGAGTTTACGTTGGATATTCCCGAACTTGTCGATCCGATTTTCATTGGGGACCTGTCTCTCGGGCCGGATGGATTGATCTGGGGAGCATCCTACGAATATATATTTGCAATCGATCCGGATACGTACCAACTTGTAAAATATAAAAAGATTTATCCGAAGCTCTATTACACCCAGTGGCATCATCATCCGATGCGTTGGTCGGAAGACGGACTTTTGTATGTCCTGTTTAACAACAAGCTGACAGTGATTGATCCCGAAACACTGGATTTCAGAACATTAACGGATGCTTCGAGATTTGATCTTGGGATGGATGGGGACCTGTATTTCACAGATCTCGCAACCAATACGGTTCTGTATCGAATCCAAATTGATGGTGAGATTGTGGCCGAACCGCCGGGGCTTCCTTTGCCGGTAAATAATGCCGGGTTGGAGCAGCCAGAAGAGAGCGGAAAGCTGCCGGGCTGGACTTCACTGTTTGCAACAAGTGGGGATGTTAAATTTGAGCGTAGCAGCAACAAGAGTTATGCAGGTGATTACAGCCTGAAAACAACGGATCTTATTCGTACTGGCTCCGTTGCAGTGCAAAGCGATCCAATCGCATTAGTGCCTGGAGAGGAGTATACCGCAAGTACTCAAATATATATTGAGTCAGGCCAGCCTGGTTTCATGTTCCGATTTTATAATGCAGAAGGGCACAGCTTGTCTACTTTGGAAACGCATCTGGATGAATCGCGACTTCACCAATGGCAAAAAGTAACTCTCCGCGGTACGGCACCGGAAGGAACGGCTTATGCCAGACTAATTGCGGTAACCAGCCGCTATAATATCTCCACAGCTTACTATGACGATTTTTCCGTAACGGTTAAAGATAATACGGCTCCCTTAACTGAAGCTGCGTTTAATCCGCAGGCAAATGAGCAGGGTTGGCACCATGAAGATGTTTCGATTACTCTAAAATCGGAAGGAGCAAGCTCTATCTTTTTCGAAACTACGGGGGCTGAGGAAATCAATCAGCGTGAGACCGAAGGTGGTACCACTGAGTTTACCGTACGCGAAGAAGGAGTGACGGCCGTAACTTATTGGTCGGCATCGGCTTATGGTGTGCCCGGGGTACCCTCTACTACCGAAGTTAAGATTGACAAAACGGCTCCTATCATCGAATTTTCAGGGAAATCCGTCTACGAGCTGGATGAGGAAGTGCGGATCGAATGCTCCGCTCAGGATGCATTATCAGGTGTAGCTAAAAGTGATTGTGATGCTGTGCTTGCGGATCGCCACGCCTATTTGAATGGTGTTGGGGAGCATTTGGTCCATGCTTCCGCCCATGATATCGCTGGGAACGCTACGAATTCTTCTTTTTCTTATGAGGTGATCCTTACCTATAAAGGTATGGCAGGACTTATCGACAAGTTTCTCGCTAATGATCAAGAGCTGGCTGATAGACTAAAGGAACAATTGACCAAAGTAGAAAGAGCCGATGAATCAGGTAATGAGGGAGGAAAAAAAGGCGCAATCAACGGATTTGTCCATCAAGTGCAAGCCAAGATTGGCAAAGGATTAGCTCAAGAAGATGCAGAGGTTTTGATACAGTTCGGGTCACAAATGTAATCTTTATTTGACCATTGAAGCAGCCCATCCATCTTTTCAAGTGGAAATGATGACTACTTAAGTTATTTAAAATGGAAATATCTATTAGACGATGCTCATATTTTTTCAATGATTTATGATAAACTAAATGATAGCAATTGGAACTCATGGGCTGATCCGCTTGCATCCAACATTGTTTTTCCTTCCAAAGTAGCAATGAACCGGGCTATTATGCTACAAATCACAGACAAATTGTTCATAGAGGCAGCCAAGGCGGGAGAACTTTTTCTTGCGAAATCTAGCTGAGCATCCAGCAGAGTGATTAGGTCATGTCATATTCACTGTAGGGCAGTTCCAGTCATGCGGCTTTTTTTGAAAAATTATCGTAAGAAAAATGGCAGCCGACCAACATGATCGGCTGTCTTTTTATTGAGCTAAGGGCAGTTTAGATGAATGAAACTTTGGAAGTGAAAACTAGGGAGGATTCTTGAGATGCGGCTTCTTTCCATTTTTGTGCAGTACTATCCATTACCTTATACCTGCTCTATAGACTTGTCCGTCTTCGTCAGCTTATTGCATATGGTTGTACTCTAAGCCATCTATCATTTAGTCCATTTTAATCTTTGATGAAGTAATCCATCGGAATCTTTATTTTCTCCCACGACAAAATCAGTCATATGGTACGTTAGATATTGTTCGTACTTGCTTTCGGTTTTGAGCAGGAGCTCATGAACGTTATAAATACCTACAGGAATATCATCCAGTATTAGGCTGGCCAAGGCAGCATAAATGCCGCATGCGACTTGAAAATACGTGGCATTTGTTTTGTACTGAGCATAAATGCTACTACTTTTCATCGAATTATACATAAACTTTTCATGATCCTCGTAAACCAAAAGAACTCCAACGAGGTCAGCCCCTTCAACCTCCCCTTTGTCTGGATCAATTATGCGCTGGTTCCAATTCCATAAATCGTCTACTCGATCTAAATGGTTTCGAATTAAATTCGTTGTATACTCACTAACACGATAAATAAATCCAATCTGCATATCAAACAACTCACCTAGTGTTAGCACTTCTTCATGCGGCATCAGACATCCGTAAAATTCCTTGTCTCCTAACCTTACTTTGTATTCCATTGAATAGACCTGTTCATAAAAATAATGAGGCAAATGATTATGAACAAACATCGGATAACTTAATATGGCTTCATCCAGGAAACATTCGACTGACCAAGAAGTATAAATGGTGTTAGGTTCAATTAATGTTTGGTCTGCAAAAAAGGAGGTATCATGCTCAACAATGTAGCAGGCTAAAGGTTTTTTATCTGGATTTTCTTGCATCAGTTTTATAGCCATCCATTGTACGACGCCAGGATTCATACCTGAGCATGTAATGGCGGTTGTATGGGTGAAATCAGTTTTTCTAGTTTGATATTTAATATTTCGCTCTGCAAGGGGAAACCCGTGCATGCTCTCGTTATTATCCACCTCCTCATTCTCAAGGGCAGAATTAACATATAATATGCCTAGTTCGTTACAGCAGTTAAGCATCTCGATCGTATCGGCCCATGATACATCAATGACTACTTTTGTGTTTGTTTTAGTAAGGTGCTTTCGGAAGTCGCTGACTTTTTTAAGATCTAACTGGTGGATTTTGATTTGTTTCGAAAGATGGGGGCAGAGTTGATCATAATATGCTTTATCCTTTTGGTTCATATCAATGAGGTGGAATTGTGATTGGTTAATGATAGAGTGCATAGGGTCATTTTTATCTTGAACGGATTGATTAAGAATGGCTAATACCGCTTTAGCCGCACCTCCGCTGCTGCCTAGTATCGTAATGGAAGGAGAGATTATACAATCCAGCATCTTATCACTTCCTTCATAGTTATTCATGTTTATGTATTAATATATGATTCTACTAATCGCAACGATCGTGCTTCTACCTATTTAATAGATGAGAAATAATAGATTAGAGGGACAGCTAATTAGCTGAACAGGATGTATGGGAAACCTTATCATAATCGCGTTGAATTAATGGGTAGGACAGTTTAATGAAATAAAAGGGATTACAATTACTCGCATGGAAATAATAATAGTCAAAGTAGATTGTTAAATGGAGGGTGAATATGTTTCTCATTACTAATCCTAAAGTTTCTGGATTTACGCCCCAGTGGTCACAATTTAGAGGATTCTCAATTCTATTTGATAATCCATCAGACCGATTATTTCCCTTAGATGAAAGTAGAGAGCTGAGGTCACTTAGTTGTGATATTGAAACTGAAGAATTAAAATTATACAAAAGTTTATATCAAACTCTTACAATTTTCACAGAGTTGAACAATACATATTTGTTTTGCCCTTTGCCTTCTCATTCTTATCATGTGACGCTTTGGGATGGAATTAATGAAGCCAACGTTCAAGCTGTCTCACGCCAACATAGGTTCAAAGCCGAAGATCTGCTTGAAGGTTTACCGCATTCCTTTCTGAGAGAAAATGAGTTTCTCTGTATCGAAAACCAGCCGCTAAATATCAACATGAAAGAACCCATTACATTTCAATTTGATAGACTCCTAAAGTGGGGGAATTCTGTGTTAGTAGCAAGTCTAAAACCTGCGAATTCTCATTCTCAAGCCATCTTACATAAGATTGAAAAAGAAAGAAAATACCTTATTGAAGAGTATAAGGGACATTTCGGATTAGAAACGTGCGGATATTCCTATACACCTCACATCTCTCTAGGGTATTTCGCTAATAAAGAATTGGCTGAATTGACTACCTCCATGATTGATTCTTGGAATGAACATTTTTTAACAAACACCAAGGGACAAACCATTATATTTACTAGCAACAGTCTGTACGGTTTCAATCAAATGTCTACTTTCTTCAAAAAAGCTGTAAGAAATTAGTTGAAACAGCATTCAAATCCTCATTTTGGGAAAAATAAAATATCCCAACTATGAGGTGATTGCATTTGATAAAAATAATTTTGGCGTTCGTTTTAGCCCTTGGGTTAGCTTCGCTAATAGAAACCCCAGCTTCGGGCGAAGACACTCTGCCAGCAACAGACACAATGCCATGCACGTTAATTCAACAGGCACTGATAGTCGAATTGAATCCTCAAATAATGAGTGCTCTTCGTCAAAAGTACCAAGACAACTTTTTGTACTCGAATGTCCATGTATTACCGATCCAAGGTTCAGACACTCTGCAGATAGAATTTATTTTAGAAATGACGGTGATGAAAGGAGAGCAGCCAGAAACAGTTCAAATGACGTTTCTACGAGATGGTCTTAATGGATATAGGGTAGATGATATAGCCAGTAAGCTGAATTAAGAAGTTCCAAGCGACTTGGAGTGAAGCTATGAAATTATTACTAACATCTGGGCGTTAATAACAACAGCATACGCGACGCGTTAGTGGACATGTTGGACAAGCCGATCGCCGACTCCAACGCACTGTGTATTCCCACCGCAATGTACGGACACCCCTGGGTCGGACCTGGCGTCAATACCTGGCAGTTCATCAGCGGGAAATCCGAGAACCCCATGGTTGACCTGGGCTGGAAGTCTGTTGGTGTGTTAGAGCTCACCGCGCTGCCAAGCATCAGTAAAGACCGCTGGGTGCCGCTGGTTCAGGAAATAGACGTCCTGCTGGTGGCGGGCGGCGACGCCCTCTTCCTGAACCACTGGATGCGGAAGTCTGGATTGGCAGACCTCTTACCATTGCTCCAGGCAGTTTATGTGGGAATGAGCGCGGGTAGTATGGTGATGGCACCCAACATTGGGGAATACTTTGTTGGCTGATTCCACCTGGCGGTGGTGATGCGACACTGGGCCTGGTTGACTTTGCAATTTTTCCGCATCTTGATCATGAAATGCTTCCAGAAAACACCATGGGTGCTGCTGAAAGCTGGGCCGCTGAAATTCAAGGGCCTACATATGCGATTAATGATCAAACCGCCATCAAAGTGATCGATGGAACAGTAGAAGTTGTTTCCCAAGGGCATTGGAGGCATTTTACGTTATGAAATTCACACTGTTGGTGACATAAGTAAGTTTCATGAATTTGTTAGTCAAGGAAGCGAGATCAACGTAGCTTAGACGTATCCAAGAAGAGCATTCAATACAAAGGATAGAAAATAACAAATACAGGCGTTTGACTTTCATTTTACTATATCGTATTATTCTAATATAACGATACAGGAGGGTTAACTTTGGATAAACTCGGTTTTAACGATAGCGGTGATTTGAAGCAGTTTGAGGAACCTGCTAACTTACTGAAGGCCCTTTCTCATCCTATACGCCTGTGCATTGTGCGTGGGCTGATGCGTAAAAAGAAATGTAATGTTTCCTATATGCAGGAGTGTCTGGATCTGCCGCAATCAACCGTTTCCCAGCATTTGCAGAAGCTGCGCAGTGCAGGAATTGTTGATACGGAGCGAAATGGCCTCGAAGTGAATTATATACTTGCAAACCAACGTATTGAACAGATTATAACTGTTTTATTTGGAGAGGATGAATGTGAATCATGAGTAAGAAAGTAGTCATTGTTGGTGGAGTAGCGGGGGGGGCGTCAGCAGCTGCCCGCCTACGCCGACTGGATGAACATGCTGAAATAGTCATATTTGAAAAGGGGCCCTACATTTCATTCGCCAACTGCGGCTTACCTTATTATATAGGCGGAACGATTGCTGAGCGTGACCGTTTGCTGGTACAAACACCTAAAGGAATGGCAGATCGTTTCCGAATTGATGTACGTACACAGAGTGAGGTCATATCAATCAATCCACAACAACAAACGATTCAAGTGAACAGCGAGGAGCGCGGTCAATACGAAGAAACCTATGACGAGTTGATTCTGTCTCCAGGTGCACGTCCGGTGATCCCTGATTTGCCGGGTATAGATAATCCATTGATTTATACAGTGCGTAACATTCCAGACATTGATCGAATCAAAGATGCAATAAGTGCATCTAACAACGAGTCAGCAATCGTTATTGGTGGTGGATTTATCGGTGTAGAAATGGCAGAAAATTTGAGGGAAGCTGGACTACATGTAACGCTGGTTGAGGGTAACGAACAAGTGCTCACTCCATTTGATCCTGAACTCGCAGCTTCACTGGCACAAGAAATGGAGCAGCATGGTGTTAATTTGCAGTTTTCCAAGCGTGTAAAGGGTTTTCGTTCACTGGAGCATGGCATCGGGGTCGAGCTTGCAGATGGTCACATTTTAAAAGGAGATCTTGTGATTCTCGCGATTGGCGTGTCGCCAGATACCTCATTTCTGCAAAGCAGTGGTATTTCCTTGGGGACACGTGGACACATCATTGTTAATGAGGCCATGGAAACCAATATACCGCATATATATGCGGTTGGTGATGCAATTGAAGTCAGTGATTACATCCATGGAACCAAGACAGCCATTCCGCTTGCAGGTCCTGCCAACAAACAAGGACGTATTGCTGCGGATCGGATTGCTGGCATTAATTCTACCTACAAAGGAACACAAGGGACTTCTATTATTAAAGTGTTTGGACTGACTGGAGCAACCACGGGCAGCAATGAAAAGGTATTAAAACGTCATAACGTGGATTATCATACGGTGATTGTTCATCCTGCTTCTCATGCATCGTATTATCCAGGATCGAGTGCAATTACTCTGAAATTGCTGTTTTCCCCTGAAGGAAGAATCCTGGGTGCCCAGGCAGTTGGATTTGAAGGAGTGGATAAACGGATTGATGACATTGCGGTTGCTATTCATTTTGGGGGTCATATAAGCGACTTGACTGAACTTGAACTGAGTTATGCACCGCCCTATTCATCAGCAAAAGATCCGGTTAATATGGCTGGGTATGCAGCAGAGAATATTATGGCCGGACGTGTCAAAACGTTCACTTATGATCAGCTGTCTATGCGCCAGCCGGAGCAAACCATACTACTAGATGTACGTAGCGAGCTGGAGCATCGGAATGGCCACATTCCCGGATCATTAAATATCCCAGTGGATGAGCTTCGTGAGAGAATGGATGAGCTAGATATCTCTAAAGAAATCTGGGTATACTGCCAAGTAGGTTTACGGGGATATACTGCAACACAAATTTTGCGTCAGCACGGTTTCACCGTTAATAATTTGAGTGGTGGATTCAAAACGTATCGCCAAGCGCAATTTAAACCAGCTCCGTATTCTGGCCAAAAGCATGAGGTTACAGATGATCAGAATCATAACGATCATGTTTCTCATCCAAAGCAAAATACATTACATCAGACGGATCAACTCTCTTCTCAGCCATTGCGTATCGATGAAGAAATGGATGTATGCGGATTGAGCTGCCCTGGTCCGTTAATACAAGTAAAGCAGAAGATGGATCAACTATCCGATGGAGAAACGCTGCGGGTAAAAGCTTCTGATCCAGGGTTTTACGAGGATGTAAAGGCATGGGCAGCAATGTCTGGTGCAGCACTCATACAGTTGGAACGTGGTAAGAACGGTATCATTGAAGCAGTACTAACCAAGCAGACAGAAATGGTCAAATCATCTTCTTCTGAAGCTCAACATGTGGAACCTGCCAGTACGATGGTTGTCTTCAGTGGCGACCTGGATAAAGCCATAGCCTCTCTTATTATTGCTAATGGCGCAGCTGCAAGCGGGCGCAAAGTAACCATGTTTTATACATTCTGGGGACTAAATATTATTCGCAAGCATCAGCCGGGACCGGTATCCAAAAACATGATAGGCCGTATGTTTGATCTTATGCTGCCACGTGGTAGTCACAAGTTAGGCTTATCCAAAATGAATATGATTGGTGTCGGTCCTAAAGTTATTCGCGGCATTATGAAGAAAAACAACGTCGCCTCTCTGGAAGAATTGATTCAAACTGCGTTAGCACAAGGTGTTGAAATGGTTGCTTGTCAGATGTCTATGGATCTGATGGGTATCCAGCGGGAAGAGATCATGGATCAGGTTACGATTGGTGGTGTAGGTTACTATCTGGGCCAGGCTGACAAATCAAACCATAATCTGTTTATATAGAAGGGATATGCACTTTATATTAATTAAATCAATCATGAAAAAGTCTCAGATCGACCTTGAGGGTTATTCCCTCAAGGTCTTTCTTTGTCGTAAGACACGCTTATGAAAGTTGAGTAGGACCATCCCTCCGATGAATATAAATATTTACCTCTTGCATAAAGAACGTGTGTTCGGTTTATAATATATACAAACATACGTTCTTAAAGTACAGGAGTGATTTCAGTGTTGACTAAGCAGCGAACCATTATGCTCATTGATATGCAGAGCTTTTATGCTTCAGTCGAAAAGGCGAAAATGCCTCAATACAAAAATAGACCACTTGCCGTTGCAGGCGACCCAGCAAGACGTTCTGGCATTATTCTTGCTGCTTGTCCATTAGCCAAAGCGAGGGGTGTATCCACCGCAGAACCACTCTGGCAGTCGCTTCAGAAGTGCCCTGAACTAATCATTGTTAGACCTCATATGCAAGAATACATTGAAGTATCCACTCAAATCATGTCCATTATTGAGGAGTTTACCGATCTGGTTGAGCCGTACAGTATAGACGAATTATTCGCTGATTTTACAGGGTCTATGCATCTATTCGGTAATGATCCCGTCGATCTAGCCAAGCAAATTCAAGATAAGATCTATAATGAAACAGGGGTTTACGCAAGAGCGGGCATTGGCGAAAACAAAATCATCAGTAAATTGTGCTGCGATATGATCGCTAAAAAGGTCAAAGGGGGCATTTTCCACTTAAAGAAAGAAGAATTACACCTCCACATTGGAGATAAGCCCATTCGCGATATGTGGGGGATTGGCTCAAGAATGGAAAAACATCTGTGGAAGATGGGTATCCGAACCATTAGAGACTTGGCGAACACACCACTTACCAAACTCAAAAGTAAATGGGGCGTTAATGGAGAGGTGATCTGGCGCATCGCCAATGGACTCGATAACTCGCCGGTAACCGTCAACACACACAGTACACAAAAGGATATTGGAAACGGAATGACCCTGCCTAGAGATTACACAGAAGCTTGGGAGATCGAAGTGGTAATCCTCGATATCTGTACTGAAGTATGCCGAAGAGCTCGTAAAAAAGGACTGATGGGTAGTGTCGTTTCCGTGAGTGTGTCCGGAGCGGATTTTGACCATCCAACAGGCTTTCACAGGCAGGTTAAGCTGTCTGATCCAACAAACATAACCGTTGATGTGTGCAAGATCGCCAAACGCATATTTCATCAACACTGGGATGGGCAACCGGTGCGCCGTGTAGGCGTATCCCTTTCTCAATTATCCGACGCGGATACATATCAACTATCTTTCTTTGATGATCAGGAGCACAAACGGGCTATTGATCAGGTGATGGACGACATTAAGGATCGATTTGGCGACATTGCCATACTTCGAGCAAGCTCCATTACAGCTGCTGGTCAGGCAATCGATAGAGCATCTAAAATTGGGGGGCACTACAAATGAGCAAAAAACTTGAGGCCAATGGATTATGGGAATCGAGCCGCATGATGCTTCCACAACATAAAGAACGAATCATACAGCATCGTACTCAAATTCATGTTCAAGCTAAACCGCTAATTCATGAGGATGAGTGGGAGATCATTGCTCAAAATGTAGATATGTCGCTCAACTATACATTACAAGCCACCATTGAAGTGTTTAATGAGTCGGGCAATCGATATATACACGGAATCATTACTTCAGTCAGTACCGTTGGAAAGAAAATCAAAATTGAAATGCACAATGGATTTGAATGGGTCGATTTTGATCAATTGGTCACGGTCAAACTTGAAGAAGGAGGCGTGTACGGTGAGACAGACTTCTGAGGAACTTGCACTCGTAAAGAGGCTGGTAGAGCTTCCCTATCTGTTAAGTGCTCTGGAGGTAGATAAGCATAAAATATACGCTTCAAACTTTAAGATGAAATCGGTCTATGTTGATTACTTAGACGGTACCCAAAAGAAAATCGCTTTAGAGATGTACCGATCCAAACAAAGTTTAAAGGAACACCATATTAAAATCATTGATGAACAGAGGTCTGAGCTAAGTCTAACGGTAAATTATTCGGTGAGAGGTTACATTCATAAAATGACGTTATTATGGAGCAAAGTGAAAGTGGATGTTACCTTAATGCTTACGGAGCATATGAACGTTGATATTACTGAATTGTCCAAATAACAACTAGAGTTAGAGCAGAAGGGTATATAACTGCAAAGGGTGGACCATAATGCAATTATAACCATTGTTTTCTTCTCCCGAATGGGTAAACCGACCTTTGAAATTTGAGGGTCGGTATTTTTGTCTGTAATTTGAATGCGGAATCCAATCATTTCTTCAACATCCTGAAACTTTTCAACAAAATGTGACCAAATGCCGTCCTTAAGAGTGTTAGAGGTATAAAGGAGGGCTGAACAACCATGCGGCGATCCGTGCCCCAACTGGGCGATCATGTGATGAACATTTATGAGACTTATGCGGATACTCTGTTCCGAATAGCCATGGTACACCTGGGTAGACGAGAGGACGCGGAGGAAGCTACTCAGGATACCTTCATCAAGCTAATGGAAAAAGCCCCTACGTTCAACGATGCAGAGCATCAGAAAGCATGGTTGATCCGAGTCATCACCAATCACTGCAAATCCTTATTAGGTAGAGGCTGGCGCAAACGGGAGGTCCATCTGGAGGGAGCAGAATTCCTAACCACCGATGACCCTGAAGACCGGGTGCTCATTGAACTCGTGCTGTCATTGCCCATCAAGTATAGAGCGGTGGTTCATCTGTATTATTACGAGGATTATCCAGTCCGAAAAATCAGTGAAATTTTACAGATTAGCGAGTCAGCGGTGAAGATGCGATTACAGCGGGGGAGACAGCTGTTAAAACTGGAGCTTGAAGGGGAGGAACCGAATGAACGAGGAACAATTCAAACGAAATTATAAGAGAGCGGTGGATCAGATGAAAACAAATGACCAGATGAGAAAACGCATGGAGCACATCTCCAATGTGCGGCACCATAAACCAAAACGCCAGCGCAAGCCTCTTTACATTGCAGCGAGTGTTGTCATTGCTGCCAGCATCGGACTGGCTGCTCCAAGCTTATGGCAGCAGTGGAACGGTTCGACACAACCGGGGACACAAATGGCTGCGAACGTTACATATGATCCGGTAGTGATTCCGAAGACGGAACTCCCCAATTCAAATAGCAGCGGTCCAAAGGCAAATATGCTTCAACTGGTTGTATACCAAGGGCATGTCTATACGCAGTCCCCAACGTCGCTTAACGGTGAGGATGCGCTGGCATTGCGCGGAGAAAAACTGGGTACTACAACGGGTGGCATTCATGAGTTGAGTAGTCAGGATGAATATAAAGAGCTGGCCTCCAACATTGGTGAAGCAGATATCTATAGGGTTGATGGCTACGATAAGGACTTCCGAATCATGTCAACCACTGAAGTGGATGGTCAGGTATACGCTCAATTGTTTGACAAGAACAATGATATCACGATCGGGAGCGGTGTCGATCTGTTTGGCAAGCTGAATCTCGAAGGTAACATCCATTCTGCACAATGGGAGACCTTTGAAAGCTGGAGTAATGGCTTATCACAGTTACAGCCGTTGGCAGCGGACCCATCATTGGAAAAATTCATTTCGGCACTATATGAGTCCAAACCACTAGCCATGACTTCAGACCTGGAAGAGAATCTTTATGGTCAGGAAGATCGTAAGATCATCTACCTAGCGCTTGAAGACAAGACACAAGTCCCACTGGTTCTGTTCAAAGAAGGACTGGTGCGGTACGGTAATGTACCCGTCGTTTTTGAGGTGGAGAAAGGTACTTTCCAAACCTTCTGGGATGGTTTAGGCAAATAAAGCAATGCAGTGATTAAGTTTATTGATAATGAGTGAAACCAGAAATCGAGAAACGACAATACTCTGTAAAGAGAATGTCGTTTTTTCTATAGAATTTTATCTGTGTATAATTTCTGCTATCTATTTTTTTAACTTTTACAGCACATAGTCCTCTGTAGAAACAAACGATGAAAATAAGGCCAAGATCAATAGTTGTTCAACAGTGGATAACATAATTGTTCTCGTTGACGATACCTCTTAAAGCGTAGTATTATTTTACCAATTTAGCTGTGTGAGGAGGATTCGGATGTCTACGATTAAGGCCATTGTACTGGACCTGGACGGAACTTTGCTCGGAAGTGATAAATCGATATCGCCCAGGAATGTTCAGGCTGTTAAACGATGTTTTGATTCGGGGATACATATTATAATTGCCACGGCAAGGCCGCCAAGAGCGGCAAATCAATTTGTGAAGCAGTTTCCGTTTGTAGATTACATGATTTATTACAATGGCGCTTTAGTTACATGCAAATCCAAACAAAATGAGCGCCATATTCCTATCCCTCTGGAGATCAACCAACAGATTAATACATTCATCGAGTTAAACATGCCTCAATCCATAATCTCATACGAGGTTAATGATTCATGGTACACAAGAAAACCAATTCTGGACTCGCAATGCACTCAATTCGGTATCCGTCCGAATGATCTGAAACCTCAAGTTGTTGACCAACACTATATAGACTCTCTATCCCCGACCAAAAATATTAGTTCTAGGTTGTAACACATGGAAGGATCTAAGCGAGCAATTTGGTGACCATGTAAACGTGATCGCAACGGATGGAGGCGTATTGATCCAAATCATGCAGAAATCAGCTTCAAAGGAAAAAGCCGTGGAATGGGTGTTAAGTGAAATTGGGGTAAATTCAGAAAATGTGATGGTGTTTGGGGATGATTTTAACGATTTAGGCCTATTCCATCTGTCCGGATTTCCTGTAGCCATGGGGAACGCGATCATTGAACTGAAAAAATGCGCCGTTTACATAACCGATTCAAATGATAATGATGGTGTGGCTAATGCTATTGGAAAATTTGTGATATAACCCACTACAGTGAAGTATTTTGACGAACTGAAACGTCAGCTTTGATACAACTTCTCTATATACGAATGAGTTGCAGAAGAAGAACACGTTCCTGTGAAAAGCAATAACATCACCGAAAGTGGTTGTAGACGAGAATATGTAGTAAAATTCTTGTTGAAGCTTTTGATATAAAAAAATATTTTTACTACGATTCAAATAAGAAAATATATTAACATAGATAAAAGTTGGTGGAATAGATGAAAAACACAAATTCAAAAAAACGAGTAACCCTGAAGGATGTAGCGGAGCACGCCGGTGTTTCTACAACGACTGCTTCTCTGGTGGTTAGAAATAATCCCAGAATTCCACAAGCAACTCGTGCAAAAGTGTTGAGTTCGATTGAGGAATTAGGTTACATCTATGATCGAGTAGCTGCCAATATGCGATCACAAAGTTCAAATTTGATTGGCGTGATTGTGACTAATATTGCAAATAAATTCATCTCAGAATTTCTGATTGGAGCGCAGGACAAACTTGAGGAATTCGGTTACACGGTGTTACTCGGTACAACCTCAGATAATGCAAGCAAGCAGCAAAATTTAATCTCAACGATGGTTGAACACAGGATTGATGGTCTGATCCTGAATCCATCCTCCATAAGCTTAGAAAAGACCGTAAAACAGTTAAATAATCTGAAAATTCCTTTAGTGCTGGCGAATAGGGAAATGTATAATATTCATGCCGATTATGCGGGTATCGACTATGAAGAAGGAACGTACCTGGCTATCACACATTTGGCAAAAAAAGGACATCGAAGAATAGCTTTTCTAGGTGGCATTAAAGAATCTTCGACATGGACGAAAAGAATGGATGGATACCGGAAGGCGTTCATGGATCATAATTTAGAACTCGAAGAGAGTATTATCATAGCCAGCGACCCTACAAGCGAAGGCGGAGAGGAAGCCGCGAACGTTTTATTACGTTTACCGAATCCTCCTACAGCCATTTTTTGCTTTAGTGATTTGATTGCCTTCGGAGTAATGAAGGTGTTAACTAGAGAGGGGAAGGTTGTGGGACGGGATGTAGATGTCGTCGGATTTGATAACATACCAGACGCAGAAAATTACCACCCACCACTAACAACGGTCTCATCCTTCCCTAAATCGATCGGGATTCAAGCAGCCAAGCTTCTGCATAGTAAGATTATTGGTGAAAGTGAAGGACTTCAACGGATTATTCTTAAGCCGGAGCTAGTCGTCAGAGAAACATCTAAATAATATAAATTTTTTCCAAATTGGATAAAACACAAAAACACCTCTCAGTGAGAAAAGGATCGTTACTCTAACGTTCCAAGTATCGCTGAAAGGTGTTTTTTTGATTTATCATTCGATTACTCAAATGAAAGGACGTCCCCATAGGACGCTAAACGTGATAACGAAACAACTGTGAAATTAATCACAATATTGACACATTTTTTTTAGGGGAGTATAGTAGGTTCTGCGCAACATTAGTATATCGATATACTAGATTTAACCCTTGATTTAAAAGGATGATACTTATATTTTTTTATTATTTTTGTGCATCGATATACCACGGTTTATACATCAAGGTATATTTCCGAATATAGGCGTACAAAATTGTATCATTAGGGGGCAAAGGAATGAAATTTTAACGAATTGTTGAAGTTGTATTTCGCAAAGGGGACAGCAAATGAAATTTCCGTATCTAAAAATGGGATTAGGGATTTATCTGAGTTATTTACTGCTAGGAATGGTCAATATCATGCTCGCATCCAATATGACCTTTTTATCGGAGCGATTACATGTTGCCCAAACAGATATTAGCTTGCTTATTTCTGTTGTTGGGATTGGCCACTTACTAACCATTAATATTGCAGGTAAATTATCCGATCGTTATGGAAGAAAACCTTTGATCATTGCAGCTGCTGTGTTATACGCTGTTTTTCTTGTCGGAACACCATTATCAACTCACTTCCAGATTGCTCTCTTATTCGCTTTCTTTGCCGGAATCAGTAATTCGCTTTTGGATTCTGGTGCTTATCCAGCCTTGAATGAAAGCTTCAAAGAGGCAGCAGGTACGGCAATTGTGTTAATAAAAGCATTCATGTCAATAGGAGCCATCATTCTACCGGCATTAATATCCTTTTTTATGTCTAAAGAATTGTTTTTTGGTTATGCATTTTTCATACCTGCGTTTCTGTTTGCTCTGTTAGGAATGTATTTTGTAACGATTCGATTTCCTGGAATGACTACCCAGAATCCTGACAAGCAGAGAAGTGAGACAGATTCCGGTGAGCAAAGGACCGACTTGTATAGCTGGAAAGAAGGTTCTGCTCTGGTCATCATCGGTTTTTTTTCTGTGTCTTTGTCATCTGTTATTCAGACATGGCTTCCTACTTATGGTAAACAAGCTTTACTTCTAAATGAGAAGAGTGCAGTAGAGTTACTTAGTTTTTACAGCATGGGCGGATTAATTTGTGTTTTGGTGCTTGCATTCTTGTTGAAGAAATTCATTAAACCTATTACGGCAATGATCGTTACACCAGGTGTCGCAACCCTCTTTTTGGTTGTGCTGCTTGTGTCCCGTAATCCTTTGTTGGCGCCGTTTATCGCATTCTTCCTTGGACTGTTTACTTCAGGAATGTATCAATTAGCTATGACGGTAATGATTGATTTATTTCCGGCAAAAAAAGGGGTAAGCGTTTCATACGTAAGTGCTGCTGCCAGTGTGGCTTTCATGGTTATCCCATTTGTCACAAGTTTACTCGTTAAATATATTGGCATATCCGCAGTATTTGTTTTTGACTTATGTATTGCTGTGATGAGTACATGTCTGGCGCTTTATTTATCCAAGCAAATAAGAAAGATTACTATCAAATAAAGTCTCACTAAATATTTGCTTTTAATATAAGAGGAGAGAAATGAAATGAAGAATCCATATATTAAAACGTCCCTTGGCATGTACTTGAATTATTTTATGCTCGGGATGATCAATATTATTATAGCCTCCAATATGAGTGCCTTATCCGAAAACTACAATCGACCAGTTGAAAAGATCAGCTTGCTTGTTTCTGCAATTGGTATTGGTAAGCTGATTGCTTTATTCTTTGCCGGCCGGTTGTCCGACAAAATTGGTCGTAAACCAATTATCATCACAGGAAGTTTTCTGTACTTACTGTTCTTGGTGGGTATTCCTTTAATGACAAGTTACCCCGTGGCGTTTGTATTGGCTATCACGGCCGGGATAGCGAATTCATTACTTGATTCAGGAACATATCCTGCGTTGATTGAATCCTTTCCTAAGAAATCCAGCTCGGCGACGGTCCTTGTCAAAGCGATCATGTCCATTGGAGCTACTTTACTGCCATTCATTCTTGCAATTCTAGTTGCTAACGATATCTCATGGGGTTGGTCGTTTTACGCTCTGGGTGCCTTGTTTTTGATCAGTGGAATTTACTTGATCTTTATGCCGTTCCCAGCATTTAAAACCAATTCTAAAGATGAAGTAGAAAGTGAAGGTGGAAAAAGTCGTTTCAAGGAAGAACCGAAATTCTGGGGAGAAGGACTTGCCATTATTTTGATTGGATTTACGTCCACCTCATTGTTTGTGGTTTGGCAAACATGGCTTCCAGAGCTGGGATCTAAATTTATTGGACTGAGTGAAAATGTTTCGGTACAGCTTCTAAGTTACTTTAGTATTGGAGCATTGGTGTCGGTTCTATTGCTTGCAGCTGTACTGGATAAGCTCGTTAAACCAATCACTGTTATGATTCTATACCCATTGATTGCCTTCTTATCCATGCTGAGCTTGTTCTTTGTTCAATCATATCCAATTGTTATTATTATGACGTTTATCTTAGGATTATCTACTTCGGGTACCTTCCAATTGGCTATCACTGTGATGACACAATTTTTCGTCAAGAACAAAGGAACGACAACGTCATATGTAAATATAGCAGGAAGTCTTGCTTTCATATTGATTCCTTTCATCTCCAGCTTCTTGGTGGGACAGGTGGGTATTTCGATGACACTTGTACTTGATATGATTATTGCACTTCTGAGTGCATTGCTGGCAGCATATGTGCTTGTTCGTAGCAAAAAAGTGTTTCGTTAATAAATATAATGTATAAGGAGTCTTTACAATGAATAATTACGATAAAAACCTTGCAAAAATAGATGCGAGAACAACCTTGGTTGGATTACTCGCTACACCAATTGGACATAGCGTTTCCCCTCAAATGCATAATGTGGGTTATACAATAAGTGGCTTGAATTATGCCTATTTGGCTTTTGAGGTTGGACCGGACAAGTTGAAAGAAACAGTTGAGGGTATGAAAGCGATGGGCGTTGCAGGATTCAATGTATCCATGCCTAATAAAATGGATGTCATTCAGTATTTGGACGAGTTAGATGATACTGCGAAGTTCTCACGAGCCAGCAATACGGTTGTAAACAAAAATGGCAAGTTGATCGGATATAATACGGATGGATTAGGTTATGTTAAAAATCTTGAAGAACATGGAGTCGACTTACAAGGGAAAAAAGTAACTTTAGTTGGCTCTGGAGGTGCTGCAACACCAATCGCCATACAATTGGTGCAGTCCGGCATTAAAGAGATCAGCATCTTCGCAAGAAATGACAAATTCTTCTCCGCAGCAGAAGAGAATGCAGCATATATTAACAACGAAATGAAAGACTTTGGCGTGAAGGCTAACGTTTTTCCTTTAGAAGATAAAGAAGCATTTCGCAAAGAAATCGCTGAAAGTGCTGTTTTGGCAAACGCAACAAGCTTGGGCATGAAACCATTAGACGAATTAAGTATCGTTGATGAGATGACTGATGTATTGCGCAAAGATTTGATTGTGACAGATGTGGTTTATAATCCTCGCAAAACCAAACTACTAACACAGGCCGAAGCTGCTGGTGCCAAAGCGATCAATGGTCTCGGTATGGTCTTGTGGCAGGGCGCACTTTCTTATAAACTTTTTACTGGGGAAGATATGCCTATTTCAGAAGTTAAAGAAATCGTATTTGGTAAAGAAGTATAAAAAGAGATCAGGGCATGTCATCAATTCGTAGACCTATTGTCTAGGAACAAAAAAATGCTTCCATCGAAGCCGCTATTATTAGCGGCTTTTTTGATTTTTTAGGGAACTACGTTATGTCCCATGCAGTGGATAAGAAGCGTGTACCTTTGCCGAAATGGAAAAGAACGTTAGGTCATTGCTAACCATACCTCATCAAAATGTTTCATTGACTATCTAAAAAGAGAAGAGTACATTTGGTTTTATGCTAAAAGGAGAACTAAATGTAGGAAAGAGGATCGTGCTATGCGTTTTATGCGAAGACTAAATGACATCAGACTTAAAAGTAAGCTGTCCTTGATATTTATAACGGTGGCTGTACTCCCGCTTTTAGTAAGTGGTATCTATCTAACAAGCAAGTTGAGGGAAGTCATGATCCTGAACGCCTTTGAGCAAGCAACGAATAACGTAGAACGTGTCCAAAAAAGAACCGAGGAGGTAATTAATGTAGCCATAGATATTTCCTATCAACTCTCCAATGATAACCGGATGAAATCCATAGTGAGCCGAAGCTATGAAAGCTATAACGAAATTATTCAAACCTATCGTCAATACACGGACATTCGAGATTATATGCGGCTGTATAAAGAGATTAAGTCAATACGGTTATACACGGACAATCCAACCATGCTTAATAACTGGGAATTTATGCAGCCAGATGACCGAACAAAAGAGTCTGAATGGTTCAAGTCTGCCTTAAGTCAAAAGGGGCTGGCTGGTTGGGGCTATATTGAGGATGAGCGTGATCAAAAACATTACCTCAGCCTTGTTCGAAAAATCAATCTGGATGATCTGAAAAATGAGAGTGTTTTGGTTATTAACGTGAATTCTGATTTACTGAATTCAATTCTGTCTCAGGAGACATTTTCCACGATGATTGTGGATGACAACAACCATATCGTTGCGGCCAATCGGCCAGATCTTTACGGTAAGAGTCTCGCTTCTGTACACGGGGGGAGCAACATGATGTCTCAAACCCAGGGCAGTTACGAAGCTGTCATGGATGGAAAGAAATCCAAGGTGGTCATCGCAAACGTAACTCCTCAAAACAGCTGGAATGGATTCCGCATTATTTCCGTTTTTACGGTATCGGACATTCTGCAAGATGCAAACGCTATCATACGTTTGGCTACTTTGGTGATAGGTGGATGTCTAATCATTGCAATAGTGCTTGTTTATATCTCCGCATCCTTTATAGCAAGAAGATTGCTCCGACTCAGTAAACATATGTCCCGAGTAGGCACGGTATCCTGGGATACATACCTAGACCTCGACGGAAAAGATGAGATTGGACAATTATCTCGGCAATTCAATGATCTGGTTCACCGGATCAGTGAACTGATGTTTGAAGTCGAAGAAAGCAATCAGCAGAAACAGTTATTATTACAAAAACAAAATGATATCAAATTCAAGATGCTGGCAAGTCAGGTCAATCCCCACTTTCTGTTTAATACACTTGAATCCATCCGAATGGAAGCTCATCTTCGCGGGGAAGAGGTGCTGGCCCAAGCCGTATGGCAGCTAAGCATGTTGCTCCGAAACAGTTTGGAGGTCGGAAGCCGTCAGATTCCGTTATCGGATGAGTTGAATATGGTACGTTGTTACTTGGAACTACAAAAATTTCGATATGAAGACCGGCTTCAATACAGTATGGAAATCGATCCGGAAACCGAACAGATAGAAATCCCACCGCTGATCATTCAACCTTTGGTTGAAAATTCGATCGTCCACGGGCTAGATCGCAAAGAGGGCCCAACGCTGATCACTATTCGGACTAAGTTTAATGATCAGGATATGCTTTTGATCGAAATCCACGATGATGGCGCAGGTATTTCACCCATGAAAATGAGCCAGCTAGAAAAACAGTTAACGGGCTCCGATGAGTCAGGGGATCGTATTGGTCTTCGTAACGTAAATGACCGATTGGAACTCACCTACGGTACAGCTTCAAGGCTCACCATCAATAGCATAGAGAAGAAAGGCACCTGTATCACATTTTGCATACCGAAGGAGGGTCGAACTTAATGTTTTCAGTGATCATTGTTGATGATGAACCCAAACTACGGTTGGGGTTACAAACGTTAATACCTTGGAAGGAATTGGGGTTCGAAGTGATTGGAACAGCAGCTGGTGGGAATGAAGCGCTTCGGATATTTGAAAAAACGATTCCTGATGTATTGTTGGTGGATATCCGTATGCCGGGAATGGACGGACTTGAACTCCTTCAGGAAATCCGCCACCGTGGCTGGCCCAGTCATGTTATTATTCTCAGTGGTTATGCTGATTTTGAGTATGCGCGCCAGGCCCTTCAATTCGGCGTCGATGCTTATCTGTTGAAACCGGTGAACAAGGAAGAACTGTCGGCATCTCTCCAAAAGATTCACGAACAGCTCTCGAAGGTGCACGAAAAAAGCCTGTTACAACAAACAAATACGCCAGAATGGATACTTTACTCATTACTAACCGGTAAACATGCGTTAGATGATTCCCTTTTGAGTGAATGGTCAAACTCATTTGAAGTGAACTGGACAACCTATCAAATTGTTTTAATTGCCTTCTCTGGCCTGGACCAAGAAGAAAGCGAACAAATTCAGAATTTCAAGGATGTGGTGAGCAGAACCTATGCTTCCGGGCGTCAAGGAGTCGTATTATATTTCGCTCCGTACATCGTCCTGCTGCTTGGTAGCTCTCCTGTAAGCGAAGCAGGGTGGAGTGAACTCTATAAGAACCTTCAACTCTTATCGGGAGAGCTTCGATTCGAAATGGACATAGCGTTGGGCCAGCCTGTTCGGTCACTAGATAACATCATTCATTCTTTCAAAACGGCACGATCTCTTTTGGAATATAGTTTCTTTTACGATAGGGGAAGGCTCCTGACCGAGGAAACACCAGAATCTTATCGACAGGAAACGGATCAACATTCAGGATCTTACCTATCCAGCAAAGAAGAAGAGGCCTTCAGGCTCCCTTACCTGGTCGATGTTGGACATGCAAGTGCGATCTCTTCTTTTTTAAACGAAATAGCATGGCAGCAAGTGGCTGCTCAAGCAGAGGAAAAGCAGATTCGTGACCGTTTCTTCTACCTGGCCAATGAAACGGTTCGAAAAGTCCATCCACGTGTCTGGTCTATGAGTGGTTATCCAGGCGAGCCGGCCCAATTTCTTGCTGAAGTATATCATTCCCGTTATATGCGGGATCTCGTTGACCGAGTATCAGTTGTCATGGAGAGGCTGGCCCAATGTGCAGATTATAACAGCAAGGATAATGAAATGAAACGATTGCTGGATTATATAGATCGCCACTATGGAGATAATCTAAAATTGGAAATGCTGGCCGTCTTGTTTAATTACAGCAGCTCCTATTTGGGTCAACTTTTCAAAAGTTATACAGGAGAATATTTTAACGCATATCTTGACCGGATACGGATCCAAAAAGCGAAGGAATTACTGGCTCAGGATATGAAGGTATACGAAGTCGCTGAAAGGGTAGGATATTCAAACGTCAATTATTTTTATAGTAAATTTAAAAAGCTGGAAGGAAGATCACCTTCTTTCTATCAGAAAAAAGAATGAGCAAAACTCCTCTACTAATGGAATTAACGAATAGTAGGGGAGTTTTCTGTTATTAGTATGTAAATAAAATGAGGTTTTCTGAAAACATAGATAATTTTAGAATGAAAGGATCTGAGATTTATGATATGTCCTGGATGTCCCTGTGCCAATATAGTGGATACGAAAGGAGGGAATACAATCATTTGAAAGCGATAACAGAAATGCCATGAACAGAGGGGAGGCAATAAAATGAAGGGAAAATCAGGTTCACCTATTAGATATTCAACATCAAACAATACGTATTTTATGATTGGATCGGCCATTTTCGTTCTGTATATCCTCATGTTGAGTTTTACTCATTCCAGGGTGGAAGCAGCTATTACGGTACCGGGATTTGTTGTTGAACCCCATACTTCTTCTGATCAAAACCAGGCCATAATTGCCACATTCAAAGATGCTTCAATCGAAGGGTACGGGATCAAGAAACGCGATGAGACAACAGCCAAAGCGGAGGACCATCTCTATGATGGTACAGGTTATATCTCTTATTTTTTTGAAGAGGATGAAAAGGCCACAGCTCAGAAGGGAAGCACTACATTCCAGGTTAAAGCACCGGAAAATGGGCTTTATGAGTTAAGTTTGGGATACTACATCCCAGAAGGAAATGGGGATAAAGCGACTTCCATCCAAGTAAATGGTTCGGGAGCCGGCGAGCTGACGCTCAGTGCGCCAAAGCCAGGGACGGTCCGAGCAGAAAAAAAGATGACAAAGGTGCTTCTGAACAGCGGTAATAACTCCATTCAAATATTACGGGGGTGGGGGTACTATGGCATTGAGTATATCAAGCTTGAACGTGTAGAACCCCGCATAACCACGCAAAAAACAAAGATGGATCCCTTAAGCAACTCCAAAGCATCCCCGCAAGCCAAAGCATTAATGAAATTTATGACCAACCAGTACGGAAAAAAGATTATATCAGGGCAGCAAACCCTAGAGGACGCAACGTGGATATACCAGCAGACTGGTAAGTACCCTGCACTGGTTTCCAGTGATTTGATGGATTATTCTCCATCCCGTGTGGAAAACGGAAGCACCTCGAATGAGGTAGAAAAGATGATGGAGTGGTACAAGCGTGGAGGAATTGTCTCCTTAAGCTGGCACTGGAATGCGCCGAAAGGAATCGGCGGCAATGAACCAGGCCACGAGTGGTGGCGGGGGTTTAATACAGAATTCACAACATTCGATGTAGAGTATGCCCTGAATCATCCGGAATCGGAAGATTACAAGCTTTTAATCCGGGATATTGATGCGATCGCTGCTCAATTGAAGCGGCTGCAGGAACACCATATTCCCGTACTTTGGAGACCGCTGCATGAAGCGGAGGGCGGCTGGTTTTGGTGGGGAGCCAAAGGTCCTGAACCTGCCAAAAAATTGTATAGATTAATGTACGAACGATTGACGGAGAAGCATGAGTTAAACAACCTCATTTGGGTTTGGAACTCTGTTAAGGAGGAGTGGTACCCGGGAGATGATGTGGTGGATATGGTAAGTGTCGACATTTATAATCCACCCGGTGATCACAGCCCGAACATTGCCAAGTACGATGAGCTCTTGTTTCTGAGCAAGCATAAGAAACTTGTGGGACTCGCCGAAAATGGGCCTATTCCCGATCCTGATCTGCTGCAGACATACGGTGCACATTGGAGCTATTTCAATACCTGGACTGGCGATGTTCTGCGTGACGGAAAAACGAATACAAAGGAACATTTGAAAAAAGTCTACAATCATGACAACGTGATCACACTGGATGAACTTCCCAAGGGATTGTACGGCAGTCCTAGATGGAAATAGCATTCATTTTATTATTGAGCAGGAACAAACCAGTTTAACAGGAGTGAATAGTGTATGGCCATTTATATTGACGAGTCACAGCATATTTTTCATCTGCAATCCCGTGTAACCAGTTATGTTATTCAGATCGTAGACGGTTTTCCATTATTGGTATACTGGGGTCAACGGTTGTCTGAGAAAGGGAATTTAGAGAACCTTGTACCGAGGTTGGAAAAAAAGGAACCTGATTCTATGCCTCAGGAGTATCCGCAATATGGAGCAGGTGATTTCAGGTCGCCTGCCTATCAAGTTCAGCTTGAAGACGGAAGCCGAATCACAGAGCTTCGCTACAAAGGGTATTCCACAGGAGCCGGTAAACCGGGAATTGAAGGTTTGCCTTATGTGTACACGGAGTCGGATCATGAAGCAGATACCTTGGAGCTGGAATTGGAGGATGCATATTCAGGATTGACCGTTTTACTACAATATAGCATCTTCATGGATGGGGCTATTACCAGATCTGCGTCATTTAAGAACAATGGTCAGAGTACCGTTAGACTTTTACGTGCGCTTAGCGCCAATGTCGATTTATATGGTAAGAGCAATTATGAGTTATTATACCTTGCGGGACACTGGGCACGAGAAGCCCAGCTTCAGCGCAGGCCGCTGGGCCCAGGAGGTACAAGCCTTGGGAGTAGACGCGGAATGAGCAGTCATCAGCACAATCCTTTTGCGGCTGTGGTTAGCCCGGGTGCCGATGAGGAGCATGGTGAAGTTTTTGCAGTGAATTTGGTGTATAGCGGTAATTTTCATGCTGAAGCAGAAGTCGATGCTTTTGGAGTCGTTCGTTTGGGCATCGGGTTGAATCCGTTTGATTTTTGCTGGATGCTAGCTCCCGGTGAATCCTTCCAAACCCCTGAGGCTGTCTTGGTATATTCAAATGAAGGGATCGGAGGCATGTCCCGAATCTATCACCGACTCTATCGTAACCGTTTATGCCGCGGAGTACATAGGGATAAGGAGCGCCCGATCCTTGTGAATAATTGGGAGGCTACTTATTTTAATTTTACCGCAGATAAGATTGAAGCCATTGCCGAAACTGGCTCTCAACTAGGGATTGAACTGTTGGTGCTGGATGACGGTTGGTTTGGCAAACGTGACAGCGACAACAGCTCTCTCGGGGACTGGGTTGAAGATCGTCGAAAGCTTCCTAACGGTTTGCGTGACTTGGCTGAACGAATTGAACGTCAAGGCCTGCAATTCGGTTTATGGTTTGAACCTGAAATGATCTCACCCGACAGTGAACTGTATCGAAAACACCCGGACTGGTGTCTGCACGCAGAAGGCCGCAGGCGGACCGAAGCGCGATGGCAATTGGTGCTGGACCTTTCACGGCCGGAGGTCCGCGATTATCTGTACAATGCAATGGCTGATATCTTTGCCAATGTACCTGTTTCCTACGTGAAATGGGACATGAACCGCCCACTGACCGAAATCTGCTCCGCAGCGGCTTTACCCGAAAATCAACAGGAGATTGCACATCGGTATGTACTTGGACTCTATGAACTTATAAATAAATTGACTACTGCATTTCCGCAAATTTTGTTTGAGAGCTGTTCCAGCGGCGGAGGTCGGTTTGATCCCGGAATGCTCTATTACATGCCACAAACGTGGACAAGTGATAACACGGATGCCGTTGAACGGCTGAAAATCCAATACGGAACAAGCCTGGTGTATCCCGTTAGTACCATCGGCGCTCATATCTCTGCCGTTCCGAACCATCAAGTCCACCGGGAAACCTCGCTTAAATTCAGAGGAGACGTCGCAATGTCGGGGAATTTTGGTTATGAACTTGATCTGACCCAGTTCACCGATGCTGAGAAAATCCAGGTGAAGGAACAGGTGGCCATGTATAAGGAACATCGATCCCTCATACAAAAGGGTGATTTATTTAGACTTCGAAGTCCTTTTCAAGGCAATGAAACCTCCTGGATGTTTGTTTCGGAAGATCGATGTGAAGCGATCGTATTTTATTTTCAAGTGTTAGCCAAGCCCAATCCTGCTACGGATGTTCTTCAGCTCAGAGGCTTGGATCATTCGTATACGTATGAGGTGAGTGGAGAGAGTGGACACGTGGGATCATTCCATGGGGACCGTTTAATGCAAGCAGGATTGATTATCCCGCCTCTTACAGGAGATTACACCAGTGTGTGGTTCAAATTAAGAGCTGCTCATTGAGAAGATCAAGTAAATATAGAATTTTTTAATTAATACTATTCAATGTCCTAAAAAGTCCTCTGCCTTGTTTAACTGCAGAGGACTTTTATATATCACTTTATGAAAATATTAATGAATTTGCTGAAAAGAGTATAGATTTTTGAATGAAATTGTAATGGATCTCTGATATGTTGCCAAAATTGTAATCGCTTTATGATGAGAGAAGAAAGGGGGGGATGAAATGAAAGCGATAACAGAAGAGAAAAAGTTTCGCATGCATCAACAAAAAAAATCACAAAAGTGGAAAGTGTTCAAAAATCAAAAGTACTTGTACATGATGTCATTTCCATTTGTGATTTGGGTGTTTGTTTTTCAGTATTTGCCTTTATGGGGTTGGACGATGGCATTTCAAAACTACAGACCGGGCAAAGGGTTTTTCGATCAGAAATGGGTTGGATTCGATCATTTTCAGGCACTTTTTCAGGATGAACACTTCTATCTGGTGCTAAGAAATACGCTGGCCATGAGCCTTATGGGACTGGTTGCAGGATTCGTGTTTCCAGTATTGTTCGCCGTGATTCTGAATGAGGTGCGGGTTCAGTTTATGAAGCGTTTCGTACAAACGGTTTCTTACCTGCCTCACTTTGTGTCTTGGGTCGTGGCCGCTGGAATCGTCATTAAAATGCTGTCAACCGACGGAGGCGCGATAAACGATTTGCTCTTGGGGCTGAATTTAATAGACCAGCCCATACAATTCATGGCCAAGGGGAATTTGTTCTGGGGAATAGTGACCGGAGCGGATGTTTGGAAGGAGACCGGTTGGAATGCCATTATTTATTTGGCGGCCATTTCGGGGATTGGGCCTGAACTGTATGAGGCAGCGAGGGTCGACGGAGCCAGTCGATTAAGACAAATATGGCATATTACACTCCCGGGCATCAGACCAACCATTATCGTACTGTTTATTATGTCGATTGGCCATCTCGTTGGAATCGGATTTGAAAAACAATTTTTGCTTGGCAATCACATGGTCAGTGATTATTCCGAAGTATTGGATCTGTATGCATTGAATTATGGTTTATCCATGGGGAGATATTCCTTCGGTACCGCTATAAGTATCTTCAACTCGGTAATTAGCGTGATTTTGCTGTTCGTCGTGAATGGCCTCTTCAAAAAATTCGCTAACGAGAGCATTATGTAAGAGGAGGAACAGACATGGAAGCATTCCAGCAGACACCTTCTTCTGTCAAACCCAAACGACCGAAGATTGGCGCAAAATCTCCCCAAGACTTGATTTTCGACACCTTTGTTTATGTATTCATAGGAATTGTCACTATTGCGACTCTTTATCCTTTTTTGAATGTGCTTGCTATTTCGTTCAACGACTCCGTGGATACCGTACGGGGTGGAATATCTATTTTTCCTAGACAATTCACTCTGGAAAATTATAAGCTCATCTTTAGTTATGAAGGGTTGATCACCGGCTTTAAAATATCAGTTCTTCGAACGCTTATAGGGACACTCGCGGGTCTTATAAGCGGGTCAATGGTTGCTTACACACTGGCTCGGAGAGAATTTCAGGGAAGACGCTTTGTTTCCGTATTTTTGGCGATTACCATGTATGTGTCCGGCGGGTTGATTCCTGGTTTTATCCTTATTAAGAATCTGGATCTGATTAATACATTCGCGGTTTATATTTTGCCCGGACTCGTAAGCGCCTTCAATATATTTATTATCCGTTCATTTATTGATGGCATCCCTTATGCACTGCAAGAATCAGCCAAGCTTGATGGGGCTAATGATTTCACCATTTACTGGCGTGTCATACTCCCGCTTACCAAGCCTGCACTTGCAACTGTAGCCTTGTTCCTTGCTGTGGGGCAATGGAATTCTTGGTTTGATACGTACCTTTATAATGGGTCAAATGATTCCCTGACGACCTTGCAGTATGAGCTTATGAAAGTGCTTCAGAGTACAACTACGAATTCTAACAATATACGCGGGGAAAACATGTCCCAATTGATGTCGCAGGTGTCTCCTGACGCTGTGAAAATGGCGATTACCATCATCGCAACCGTGCCTATTCTCATTGTTTATCCTTTCTTGCAGAAGTACTTTGTTAAAGGCATGACGCTGGGTGCTGTTAAAAGCTAATGAGACACTGAAACGTCAATGACTTAGTATTCAAGCGATATGTTATTGGTCTATTCACCTTAAATAATCTGTATCTCATGGGGAGTGTTTGTTTTGAAAAAGCGAACCCGAAAAACAACGGCAGCCATACTTTCAGCGGGTCTGTTACTCAGTCAGCTCGCAGCCTGCAGTGGAAGCAGTGGAGGGGAATCCGCCGCTGGAAACGGATCGGATCCGATTACGCTTTCTTACTTTTCAGAAGATGGGAGTCCTAACTGGAACAATATGAAGGACCGCATAGGAAAAGTCATTACAGAGAAAACAGGCGTCGTATTGGATGCTGAATTCGCAGTGGGAGACCCTGTGCAAAAGGTATCGATCATGGCCGCCACCGG
Organism: Paenibacillus sp. FSL K6-2862; assembly: GCF_038005125.1. Classification (NCBI taxonomy): domain Bacteria; kingdom Bacillati; phylum Bacillota; class Bacilli; order Caryophanales; family Paenibacillaceae; genus Paenibacillus; species Paenibacillus sp. FSL K6-2862. The sequence goes on along the minus strand of NZ_JBBOSN010000001.1, from coordinate 3,634,824 downwards.
TGAAGTTCCCGATCTTATAGCTGCAAAGGCTGATCTGGGCAAGCTCGTGGATGTAGGAGCAGTCCTTGACCTAACTGACTTAATTGATGAACATGCGCCCAACATTAAAAAAATGCTTGGCGATAAAATCGTTCGTGCCAAGTACAGCTTAGAGGATCAGGCCATTTATGCAATTCCAACCTGGTCTGCCATCGAAGAACGAAAGTTCAAAGCCGACGGTGGTTTCCAGCTGCAGCATCGTGTTGTGAAGGAAGCCGGATATCCCGAAATCCGTACAGTAAAAGACTATGAAAAGGTAATTACAGACTATTTGGCTAAACACCCAACAGATGAAAACGGCAACAAAAATATCGGACTCACCATTAATGCGGATGACTGGCATATGTATCAGGTGACGAACATGGGATTCTTTACGACAGGCGCGCCGGATGATGGTGAATACTATGTGGACCAAGAAACATTCGATGTAACTTACCATTTTAGACGTTCGGAGGAGAGAGAATACTTCCGCTGGTTGAACCATATGAATGATATCGGTTTACTGGATAAGGAAAGTTTCGTGCAAAAGACGGATCAGTTCAAATCTAAAGTGTCATCCGGTCGTGTGCTTGGTCTGATCGACCCTGCATGGGATTATGGCGATGCTCAACAAGCACTGAAAGCTGCGGGCAAATTTGACCAGACTTATGGTCATTATCCAGTAACGTTGTCTGATGAGTATAAGGATACAAATTTCTGGTCCGCTGGTTTTGATGGGGGATATGGAATAGCGATTTCCAGCGAATGCAAAGATCCGGTAGCTGCCATCAAATTCTTGGATTACCTCGCTTCAGAAGAAGGTCAGATTCTGATGAACTGGGGGATCGAGGGACAAGACTATGTTGTCGAGAACGGAAAAAGAATTGTACCGAAGGAAGTTCAAGAAAAGATGGACCGTGAAGGTAGTGCCTACATGAAGGAATCCGGTCTTGGACTGTATTGGAACCTTTCGGTTCATTATGGGGATGGCATTGAGGACTCGACAGGCAATTACTTTACGAAAACGAACAGTGATCTTCTGACAGCCACCTATAGTGGACCTGAAAAAGAAGCCTTGGCTGCTTACCAAGTCGAGCACTGGAGAGATCTTTTCCCGAAAGAAGAGGAGTTTCCTGAAAGGAAGGCCGGTGCGGTATACAATATTGCACTGCCAAGTGATAGTCAGGCAACAATTCTAATGGCCAAAATGAAGGATATCACTTGGAAACGAATTCCTGAGGCAGTTATGGCCAAACCGGAAAATTTCGATAAAGTCTGGGATGAGTACATGGCTGAATTGGAAAAAGCAGGAGTAGAAGAGATGGAAGAGGCTTTTGGTCAGTATGTGAAAGATCGCGTTAAACTATGGAGTGGTCAATAACCCTTCCATGATCAGAAAGGCAGGCAAAGATGAAAACGATACCTTGCAATCCTAATGCATCGGAAGAAGTACGGTCAGTGCTCAACTATTTGAGCAAGATTCAAGGAAAGGGCATCATTACAGGACAGCATACACAAACCATGGCGCAGGAAGAATTGAACTACGTTAATCAGGTAACAGGGAAATGGCCTGCGCTATGCGGATTTGAGCTCCTCGGTTATTCTCCAAATATCAATTATGACGATAGTGGTGAAGAGTGTTTGCTGGAAGTCGCTGAAAATCAGGATACACTACAAAAAGCTTGGGAGTGGACGGAGAAAAAAAGAGGACTGATTACATTTACATGGCATTGGTTTTCTCCTCTTGGTGGACGGGACAAAAGTTTTTATACAGAACATACAGATTATGATGTGAGGAAAGCCATTGTAGAGGGGACCCAAGAACACAAAGCTTTGTTGTCCGACATGGACCATATGGCCGATATTCTCCGGGAATTTCGTGATAAACGCATCCCTATCTTGTGGAGACCCTTTCATGAAGCGGAAGGCACCTGGTTTTGGTGGGGGAGTCAAGGTCCGGCTATTGCGAAAGAGTTGTACCGTATCATGTATAAGCGATATACGAATGATCATGGTTTGAATCATTTGATTTGGGTTTGGAATTCACCTTTAGTTGAAGGTTATGTCGGAGATGACGTGGTAGACATCATTTCAAGGGATATGTATCCCCCGGCCCATCAACATACCGATTTACGTGAGGAGTATGAGGAACTGATAGGCGTCACACGCACCCCCAAATTGGCTGCCATCGGTGAGATTGGACCCGTACCAAGCATCAGAAACTTATCCGAATCGCGTATTCCATGGTTATGGTTTATGACGTGGTCCCGTGATTTTGGGCAGACAGAGAAGTTTACGACCAATAATGAGTTACGCAGCGCATATCATTGTGACTATGCTATTACACTGGACAAACTGCCAAAGCTTTATTGATATTGCTAGGCAAGAGAATTTTCATGAAAAGCCGCTATATTAGCGGCTTTTTTCAGTTATCATAGTAAGGTTAGTCCAGCTAATGGGGTTCTAAGGTGGGATAGATGGCACATACTTTTTCCATCAGCCAAGATTAAATGTTTTTAAAAATACATATCCGATGAGTGAAAGAACGATGGAGCCAATAAAGCCGGCTGCAAAAGCTTTTAGGCCCAATTGCCGAAACGTAACTATATCTACACTAAGACCCAGACCAGCCATGGCCATAGCAATCAGCATATAAGCGGCAAGAATGATTAGATTCGTCAAATCTGAAGGAATAACCTGCAGCGTATTGAGAGCACTCATCATGAGGAATCCAAAAATAAACCAAGGGATCGGGAGGGATTTCAGGCTTCTTTTATTCAACTTGCTGTTTCCTGAATTTTTGGATCGATCCAATCGATTCGTCCAGAATCCAATCAAGATAGCGACGGGCACCAACATGGCTACACGCGTTAATTTAACAATGACAGCCAGGTCAACAGCATCTTGACCCACAGGTTCTGCAGCTGCAATCACATGTGCGATTTCGTGTAAAGTAGCACCTGAAAACACGCCATATTCGGATGCAGACAAGTGTAGAAATGGATATAGAAGGGTGTAAACCATCGTGAAAATTGTTCCTAGAATCGCTACAGTAGCTGCACCGATGGCGACTTCTTCGTCTTTGGCTTGGATCTGAGGTGCAATGGCTACAACTGCTGCGGCTCCGCATATCGCTGTTCCGCAAGCAGTTAATAGCCCCAAACGTTTCTCGACGTTGAAAAATTTTGCAATGCCATACACAACAAAAATAGTGATGGTAATGTTCAGGAAGGAGATCAAGACAACCTTGGGTCCCGCATGAAGAATGTCCTTCAAATTGAGCCGCATGCCAAGCAAAATGATTCCATATCGCAAAAGCTTTTTAGCTGAAAAGGAAATTCCGCTTACCATATGATCAGGTACTTTCCTAACCGCTCTCCAGATCATGCCAAACAAAATGGCAAGTACAAGCTGGCCCATGATGTGTAGAAAAGGAAAATTGGCTGCATATTTGGCAGCAAGCGCAAGCATTAGAGTAAGCCCAATTCCCAGCACAAACCCTTGTTTATTCTTTTTCTCTTGTTGCATGACAGAAGTTGAATTCATGGATATCACGTCCGATTTCTTTATTTCTTGTTCATTTGTAACTATAATTAGTTATGATTGAAAAGAGAAATACCAGAATGAAATGCTTATCATAACGAATCATAATGATTGAGTGATATTTGGGTTAAATCCTATCAGGGAGATGTATTAAATGATCGTGGAAAGCTTGAAAGTGTACATAACTGTAGTAGAACAGCGCAATTTCTCTAGAGCGGCAGAACTATTGCATTTATCACAACCCGGTGTTAGCTTACACATTCGTAAATTAGAAAAGGAATTTGATGTAAAGTTAATGCATCGTTCGCCCAAATGGGTGAAACTGACGGAGGCTGGGGAGCTGCTGTATGTACGTGCCAAGGAAATGGTGAATCTATATGAGTCGGCGAAATTGGATATTGCCAGATTGCAGGATGATGTTAGTGGCTCATTGCAGATTGGAGCTAGTTTTACGATTGGAGAATATGTTTTACCTCGCCTATTTTCGTCATTTGCCAGGCAATACCCTGAAGTAGCCATGGAAGTATTCATCGGTAATTCATCTCAAGTTGTGGAAGCAATTCGAGATAATAAAATGGATTTTGGTTTGATTGAAGAGGACATTGAGGCCCAAGATCTGACCGTGACACCATTCATGAAGGACGAATTGATTATTGTGGCAGCGGAAGGATATCCTCTTAACGCTTCGGTGAATGCGGATCTGGAACAATTGCAAGATCAAGTGTGGATACTTCGCGAAATGGGATCAGGAACCAGATCATTTAGTGATCGATTTCTGGCTCAGACAGGACTCCGGGTAAACCGTTCTTATGTGTTCAACAGCAGTCAGGGCGTCAAAGAAGCGGTGTTCTCTGGATTAGGCATCGCCATGTTGTCCCGCTGGGTTGTAAAAAGGGAGTTATCCGCTGGCATGTTGAAGGAAATCACCATTCCAGATATCCACCTTGAACGAAACTTTTCCTTAGTTCGCCGGATAGGTCATATTCCTACCAGAGCAAACGAGGTTTTCGCGGAAAGAATGCTGAAACTGGATGGTCATTTTATCTGATCTAAATCACTTACAGGATAACACTCTATATTGATCAACAATTTCGATATATAGACAATGGTGCTGTATTTCGGACTTGTAGTACGAGAAGTTAAATTGATCAATTATTCAATCTTTCAATTGAATAATATTGATTATTTCTCTATACTACTATTACTAACCGAAATAGGGGGAAAAACGATTGAAGAAAATGAGAGCAATTCAAGTTCCGGCCAAAGGAGAACCTATGAAATTGGTTGAAATTTTGGTACCTGAACCTGCAGAAGGGCAAGTACTTCTTCGAATAGAAGCATGCGGAATCTGTAGCGGGGATTCAAGTACAATCAAAGGATTTGCTCCAGCGTATCCGCGAATTCCTGGCCACGAAGTCGTTGGTATAGTTGATGAGCGAGGTAATGGATCGACAAAGTGGGAGATTGGGCAGCGTGTAGGCTTGGGGTATCATGGTGGACACGATCAAGTGACAGGATTGACCATCGACGGTGGGTACGCAGAGTTCATGATCGCATATGAAGATGCGCTCGTTTCTATACCCGACGAAGTCTCTTCTGAAGAGGCGGCTCCTTTACTGTGTGCCGGTGAAACTACATTTAGTGCGTTAAGAAATAGTCCGGCGCGTCCAGGTGATGTAGTTGCCATTTCGGGCATTGGTGGATTGGGACATCTTGCCGTCCAATATGCGAACAAAGCTGGTTACCGAACAGTGGCAATATCCCGTGGAGGGGATAAAGAAGGCTTGGCCAGAGAACTCGGGGCACATATTTACATTGATTCGGAAAAAGAAGACCCCGCCACAGCTCTAAAAACACTTGGTGGAGCAAAAGTTATTCTTGCCACGGCACCAAATGCTAGCGTAATTTCTTCTCTTATTCATGGCCTGGATACGGGCGGCGAACTGATTATTGTAGCGGGATCACGGGATCGTCTAGAGTTATCAGCAATGGATTTCTTAAAGGGGTCTCATTCTGTGAAGGGAACATTCACTGGAAAGTCTAAAGAAATTGAAGCAGCAGTCCAGTTTAGCGTTTTGACTGATGTACGGCCAATCATTGAAGTGTTTCCTCTAGAACGGGCAAGTGAAGCATATGAAAAAATGATATCAGCAAAGACAAGATTTCGAGCAGTCTTAAGTATGTCTGAATAAAAATGTGAAATTACCTTGCTATGTTTAGTGTTCCTCGAACGAATTCCCTTCGTGTTTTTTTACTTAAGAATGGTCGACAAACTTGAGACGGGGGGAGTTCATAATAAATAGTAAATATAAAACGATGTTGACATAAGTTTTTTGCTGTTCTATAATTCAATCAATCAATTGAATATAATATCGATTGAATAATATATATAATAGGAGGTATTCCTTATGAGTGCAGTTTCATTAAATAGTCAGACCTTTCAAAAACAAATAGAGTCAGGCATTACGCTTATCGATTTTTGGGCAGCGTGGTGTGGTCCATGCCAAGTTCAGCTTCCCATCATTCACGAATTAGCTGATGGTCTAGCAGGAAAAGCTACAATTGCTACGGTTAATGTGGATGAACAACCTGAGCTTGCCTCGCAATTTGGTATTCGGAGCATTCCAGCGTTACTTTTGTTTCAGGATGGCAAACTGATTGAAACAATGATTGGAATCCATCAAAGAGATGTACTCAAAACCAAAATTCTTAACCTTATCCAATAATTAATGGATAAGGGAATCAGCAGCAACCTACATTGTTGCTGATTATTTTTTAAAACATATGAAAGACAGAAAATATAAACTCAAACTACCTACTGGTAGATAAAAAAAGGAGATGCAGAAAGATGAAATTCGAGAATAAAACGGTAATTGTAACTGGTGGAGGAACAGGGATTGGTAAAACAACTGCACAACGTTTTTTTGAAGAAGGAGCTAATGTAATCATTAATGGACGCCGTGAAGATGTTTTAGCGAAGACTGCCCTGGAAATTGACCCATCTGGCAAAAAAGTTATCGCTGTCTCAGGGGATATAAGCTTGCCAGAAACCTCGAAAAAATTGGTTCAAGCAGCTGTTGAAGCGTTTGACGGGGTGGACATCTTAGTAAATAACACAGGAAAATTCAACCCAACCCCATTTCTGGACCACACGGAAGATGATTTGCAATCATATTTGGATACAATCATTAAAGGGACTTTCTATCCTTCACAAGCCGTGATCCCTGAGATGAAAAAAAGAGGTGGCGGAGCAATCGTAAATACCGGTTCAATGTGGGCCATTAGTGCGGTTGAATCCACACCATCCTCTGCATATTCAGCAGCGATGGCAGGTAGACATGCTTTGACTAAAAACTTGGCAGTGGAATTTGCTGGGGATCATATACGAGTGAATGCAGTGGCACCAGCCGTTGTTGAAACCCCAATTTACAACACCTTTATGAGTGAAGAAGAAGTCGCCGAAGTATTGCCAAGTTTCAATGCATTTCATCCCATCGGACGAAACGGAACAACAAATGATGTTGCTGAAGCCATTTTGTTCTTGGCTAGTGACTCGGCCTCCTGGATTACAGGTGTAGTTATGCCTTTAGATGGCGGCGTTACTGCTCGCCTTCGTTAATTCTTTATGGAGTAGTCTGGATTTTTCTATCATTATAAAGGGGTATTCGAATGAAAATGCAGTATAACAAGGATGAGTCTGTAATCATCGTCGGAGCAGGTTTAAGTGGGCTTCGTGCTGCTCATTTACTTCATGAACAAGGAATCCCATGCATGGTCTTGGAAGCGAGGGATCGCATTGGAGGAAGGGTCCTGAGCTTAGCGGTTGAAGGGGATCCGGCATTAGGAACATTTGATCTGGGACCGACTTGGTACTGGCCACGTTATGAATATGCAATGGACCGCTTAGTCAAAGAGCTTGGTTTGCAGACATTTGAACAATTCACTGAAGGAAAAATGTTGGTAGAACGATCCCGAACCGAGCCGCCATTACAGCATGATTTGCCCGCAGGAGCGATGGATTATTCATTTCGGCTTGTAGGTGGAGTAAAAGCACTTATTGATGCATTAGTTGCCAGACTACCAACCGAAACCATTCATTTGAATGCTAAAGTTACTGCTATTCATCAGCAGAGCAATGGCAAGGTGAAAGTTCAAACGCATGAGAAGGAATTTCATACAAGTTCAGTTATCATTGCTCTCCCGCCTAGGGTGATTGAACAAAATATCTCTTTCTTACCCAAAATGCCTGTTGAAGTACAATCCAATTTAATAAATAAACCGACCTGGATGGGTGGTCAAGCGAAGATTGTAGCGGTTTACGATAACCCCTTCTGGCGTGATCAAGGACTTTCCGGATTTGTTTCAAGTAGAGTAGGTCCTCTACAGGAAATACATGATGCCTCACCTTCTAGTGGTTCAGGTGCACTTTTTGGCTTCTTTGGCCTCTCTGCTAGGATGCGTTTAAGTATGGAAAAAGAACAGATCATTGAACTTGTGATGCATCAACTGATACATCTATTCGGCCCATCAGCTAAACATGTAAAAGCAATTCTATACAAAGATTGGTCTTCAGATATACACACTGCAGTAGAGAAGGACTCAGAGCCGCTGCTCGATTTTCCAAATTACGGTCCCGTAATAAACAAAAAAGATTCGTTACAGAATATTTTTTTCGCTGGAACCGAAATGGCATCACAGCAAGGAGGTCATCTTGAAGGCGCTCTACAATCAGCCGAAAGAGTCGCAAATGAAATCATTAAACGGTACATTCAATAAATGACAATGGAGAGATCGTTAATGATTATTAAAAGAAATACATTACAGGAGATTATGGATACAGGCCTCATCCTGGTTCAAGAGCGGGGGTATAATGGATTTAGCTATGCTGACATTGCCGATGCTATTGGAATACGTAAAGCGAGTATTCATTATCATTTTCCATCTAAACAAGACTTGGTTCAGGCTGTTTTGAGACGATACCGCAAAGAATTTATGTATAAACTTCAACAAATAAACGATCAAGATCCGAGTGGAAAGCAGAAGTTAGAATCTTTTTTCAAACTCTATCGTGAAACTTTGGAAAACAACACCAAGCTCTGTTTGTGCTCCATGATGGCTGCTGAACTGAATTCGTTTCCGACTGAAATTCGTGATGAATTAAACCAGTTTTTCAAAGCCAATACGGTTTGGGTCCATGATGTACTTGAACAAGGGAAATCAAGTGGCGAATTCTCGTTCTCTAATTCTGCTCTGGGACAAGCTAAGACACTTATCGCATTTGTACAAGGTGCTCAATTGTTATCCAGAACTTCGGGTGACATAGGATACTATGATTCGCTCGTCTCTGGCTATATATCATCGGTAGTTCAATAAACAGAGCAAGAAGTCTATTTGCATACAAAAACCACCTATTCATCAAAATGATGATTAGGTGGTTTTTGTTTAGAAGGCTTAATTGATGAAATGGCTTTGCCACTCATTGATACCTGCATCCATACGGTAGGCTTTGAAACCTTCTTGTTGCAATTTTTCTACAGCGATTGCTGAGTATGCACAAACGGGTCCCTGGCAGTAAGCAACGACTTCAGCGTTCTTTGGGAGTTCTCGCAGCATGATATCCAGCTTATCCATGGGCATTGAAATGGCTCCAGGAATATGTCCTGTCTCAAATTCTTCCTTCGAACGTAGATCCACTAAGATGATGGATTCATTATCAACTTTCTCCATGACTTCATCCATGGAGAGGGTTTGAATATCATTGAGGTTATTTATAAAATCATCTTTTAATTTCGAGATATCTGGAAGTTGCTTCTCGCTTATACGCCAAAGCGAAGACATAAAATCAATAATTTCCGGATCTGCTATGGAATAAATGGCATATGTCCCTTTTTTGGTGAACTTAACAAGCTTGGCATCAAGCAAAATTTGCAGATGGCGTGATACGTTCGCTATATTCATGCCTGTGAACTGTGCCAGCTTTTCAACAGTCTTAGGGCTTTGAGCTAGTACATTCAATATTTCAAGTCGTTTGTCGCTTGATAAACTTTTGCCGATTCGGGCGAGCTGTCTATACAGTTCTTCTTTTAATGCTTTTGCTGTATCCAATTTATCTTCCATCGTGAATAACCTCTATTCTAAGTAATAATGTTCTGACATGATATGAAATGTGTTTATCATCAATCATTAGCTTTAATGATTGAATTGATTCAATTGATTAATAAAATTGTATCATGTTCTTCCATGTAATCAAGAACCGGTCAAAAGATATTTACTTGACGAAGTAATTCATAGTGAAATATAATTCAATTAATTGATTGACAATTTGAATTATGCAATCAATACATTATTTAATGGAGGTTTTACAATCATGGCCAAAGCATATCTTCAAATTACACTCATAATTAATGCACAGGAACGAGAGGCGGCTGTAAATGTTTATACAAAATATAAAGAGCCATTTCTTTCAGGTATTGCTGGTGCCGTATCTAAGGAATTGTTAGTCCGTGATGAAGATGTACAAGTTCTTCATGGCTTTAACAGCGAGGCTGAAGCTAATGCATACTTAGAAAGTGACCTTTTCACGAATGATGTTGTTGTTGGACTGAAAGACTTGCTTCAAGCTGAACCAGAGATTCGAATTTATAATAGATTTTAATAAGCATTACATTCAGTTGTGTCAGTTTATGACATCAATCTAATGAGGTGTCTGGGGAAAGTAATGCGGGGAACTCTAGATTTTTCAAATCATATATGGAGGGATAGTCGATCATGGGAAAACAAAAAATTACTCTGAATACCGCTAGATATAATATAAGGGAGAACAGGAAATGTCTGAACACTCATTAGATTCCTTCGGCAAAAAAAATATCTCAGAATCACTAACAAAATATGTGGAGTCGCCTGAGAAGCAGCGTCAATTGTATAAAAGAACCATGATCATCGTTATTCTTTCACAGATTTTCGGAGGAGCTGGATTAGCTGCGGGCGTGACGGTGGGCGCGCTGCTTGCCCAGGATATGCTAGGAACGGATAGTTTCGCGGGAGTGCCGGCAGCACTATTTACATTAGGTTCAGCAGGTGCTGCGTTATTGGTTGGTCGCCTTTCTCAGAACTTTGGGCGTCGTGCAGGATTAGCGACCGGATTCATCGGAGGAGGAATTGGAGCAATCGGAGTTGTACTAGCTGCTGTAATGGACAATTTACCGCTGCTCTTTATTTCATTGTTAATCTATGGTGCTGGTACGGCAACAAACCTACAGGCTCGTTACGCGGGTACAGACTTGGCTCAGCCCACACAGCGTGCCAAAGCCATTAGTGCAGCCATGGTTTTCACAACATTTGGTGCAGTAGCCGGACCGAATCTCGTAAACATCACGGGGCAAGTGGCCATTTCACTAGGGGCACCAGCCCTTACAGGACCATTTATGCTCGCGTCCCTGGCTTATATCATTGCCGGAGTGGTTCTTCTCATTTTTTTACGACCGGACCCATTTATCGTCTCCAAAGCTATAGCAGAAGCACAGCGTGCAAAAGACATCCAAAACAGTGTGGATGGAACAACTCCTCAAGAACCAATTGTTAATAAATCTGGTATCATCGTAGGAGCTGCAGTGATGGTACTAACTCAAATTGTCATGATAGCCATTATGACCATGACACCGGTTCATATGAAGCATCATGGGCATGGTTTAGGAGATGTTGGTCTTGTCATTGGTATTCATATTGCAGCAATGTATCTGCCTTCCTTGATTACCGGTGCACTTGTCGATAAATACGGGCGTACATTAATGTCCTACGCTTCAGGTATAACCTTGCTCTTAGCTGGCCTGGTGTCTGCGCTTGCTCCAGGCGATTCAATGGTACTTCTCATTCTTGGTCTTGCACTTCTTGGCTTAGGGTGGAACTTTGGATTAATTAGTGGAACAGCAGCTATTATTGACGCTACACCCCCTCAATCACGGGCAAAAACACAGGGAACAGTGGATGTGTTAATCGCACTAGCTGGTGCTTCTGGTGGAGCATTATCGGGTGTGGTCGTGGCCCAATCCAGTTACACAACCCTTTCTTTTATCGGAGGGTTCCTTTCCTTGCTGCTTATTCCAGTTGTCGTTTGGTCCCGCAAAAAGCAAAAGGTTTGATTTCAGTCAGATTTATACTTTTTCAAACGCATCAATAATCTATGGTTTGACTAAGTAGAGTAAGCAATAAAAGGCTGGACAACGTAAAGAGCCGTGCATACTTGCATGGCTCTTCATTGTCTGATTCATATACACGGATGAATGTTTACACAACAGGCTCATTCTGCTTTTTGAAATACTGTTTAATGACCAATTCAAGTACAGGCCCCGGCTCTGCACGCTGTAACTGGGACGTATCACCGAATTCCATGCGGTAAGGCCGCTCGGTACTGCTTGGAATCCAATAGGGTAAAGGTTTGCCAGTGGAATCCAGACCATTCGGATCGCCTGTCGCGATAAAATTGGACAGATAATTACACATCTGGCGTGCCAGGTCATAATGTTTACCGACGAAAGGCCGCCAGCATTTGGCGAGAGTTTCGAAGAAAAACCACAGATCAACGGAATGGAATGTGCCTGGCTGATCCCAGCCCGGAATCTCCGCGTCGAAATTATAATAATAGAGCGGTGTCTCGGATGGATGACCACTATTGGAGCGGATCACAAGTTGAATCGCATGCTCAATCATGCGGATCGATGCCAGCTTTAATACATGATCGAGATCTTCAGTATCGGCTCCACAGCGCTGCAAAAAGACGGGCGCATCCTCTCCAAACAGTTCGGTTGCCGTTTGCTTCAGTTCCTCCATACTGCTTACCGCAGGCTTGGTCCAAAACTCGGAAGAGGTATGTCCAAGCATAACGGGAACGAGTTCGCGCTTATGCTGCATGAAACGAATGAACGGATCACCCGTACAGAACTGATCATCGATGACTGTTCCCCAGAAGCTTTGAAATTCCAGGATTTTATCCCGCAACGTGACCGCGTCCAGCTGTCTGGCTTCATCTAAACTGGATACGCCCAGAAAACGGAAAAAATCAACGCCCTTCTGCTCAGCATCCCGCAGTGTCCCGCGGACTGAAGGTACACGCACATTGGGATACAGTTCGGTCGCAATTCCACTCATGATGACAGCTCGCTGGAACAGGCCTTTGTTCTGCGGGGAAGTCATCTGACTTAGCACACTGCCGCCGCCTGCAGATTGTCCACCAATGGTTATCTGATCCGGATCACCGCCGAAGGCAGAGATGTTACGTTTCACCCAGGCCGTACCTGCCTGCTGATCCAGATGACCAAAGTTCGCAGGTGCTTGTGGGGATTCAGCGCTAATCTCGGGGTGGCACAGGAAACCAAACGCATTCAGACGGTAATTGACGGTAACCACGACAATGCCCCTGCGGGCAATGCGCTCACCATCAAATTCCATTTCAGCAGTATGACCCACCTGAAGCCCACCGCCAAAATACCAGACAAACACAGGCAGCTTCTCATCCGTTCGTTTGGCAGGTGTCCACACATTCAAATATAGACAATCCTCACTCATCGGCAGATCGGGATCAACAGACCACTCTCGCGTATAGATGTTATTATCGTCAATGACGGTCGGGGCCTGCATAGAGGTGGGGGCAAAATCAAAAGCTTGCAGCACCCCATCCCAATCGGATGCAGGTTGTGGTGCACGCCAGCGGTTCTGGCCTACCGGTGGGGCGGCGAATGGGATACCTTTAAAACTTGTAACACGTGGGTCTGCGGCAGGCAGCCCCTGAACTTGGCCATTTTCTACCTGAACGATTCTAAGCAACACAACATTCTCCTCTCTGAATTGAGCATCCTTATTCATGTCGATCCAAGATGTGTGTGGTTGCGCTTACATATCTCTGTTTGGTTATGAGACCACTATTCCGATCATAAGCAACTTGAAAGGAAGTTTCTAGCATCAAAATAAATCAAAACTCCACAAAATCATATATAATGACTGGTATCAAGAAGGGAGGAGCCGGATGTGGACTCATTATGGACAGACGGGAGCAGGGCGAGTCAGGTTTATTTTATAAGCGGCGCCCATAAACCCGTCAATCTTCACCAGTGGGGACCGGGCGTGCGTGATGTTTATGCGCTGCATTATATCATGCAAGGGCAGGGTACACTGGAAACCGGAGGCCAGCAATTTCGGCTCGGTGCGGGAGAGAGCTTTATTATTTTTCCGCAAAAAGAAATCTATTACTACCCCGATCCCGCCGACCCGTGGGAATACGTATGGATGGAGTTCAATGGACGAGACGCAGGACGACTTATAGCGTTGACACAGTTCTCGGTCCAGCACCCCGTACTGCCAGCTGCGCCGGAAACCTTGGAACCCTGGTTTCACCTGGCTTGGAATGCGGGGGCATCACCAAGTGAAGTGTTTAGGGCAGATGCACGATTGCACCTGTTATTATCCTATTACATGGAGTATTTTCCATGCGAGACGCAGGAGGAAGCCAGAGATTATGTGTGGCTGTCGAGGACCTATATTGAGCAGAACTACTGGAAATCGACCTTGACGGTTGCGGAGATTGTACAGGCCGTGAATCTGGAGCGAAGCTACCTGTTCCGCAGATTCAAAGAAGCTACAGGCGAATCCATCTCGGCGTATATAACGGCTTGCCGTATCCGGCGCGCCTGTGAGCTACTGAAGTCATCCAGATTGTCCATTCAATCCATAGCCTATTCGGTTGGGTATAATGATCCGCTTTATTTTTCCAGAGTATTCAAAAAGGCAACATCACATACACCATCAGCCTATATGCTGTTACATCAGAAACAAGCAGAACTCTAAGGGAAAACGTTCAGTACACTAACGGATAGACAGATTACATATTGCTTTTATCGAAAAAGTGCACAGTTCCCGGATTCACGGTAGTAACGAATCAGCTTCTCAATCGGATCCCGCCCGCAATTCAGCTTCACACCGAGACAATCGATACAGAGGAATTGCTGGGCTGTGCGAGAGACCAGTTTGAGATAGATACCCACATCATCCGACGAGAGTGGAACCTGGCAAGTGGTGCACAGCCTGCTCTGTGCCATTTATTTCACCAATTTGGCTCGCACGACGAGACAATCATGAGCCCCAACCACCGGTGCATAACGCTCGCGGAATACACCCAGCTCCTTGTGTTCCCAGCAATCGTAGAGTGTCAGGGAATAACCCGCAGCGTAAGGCAGCCCCATATCCCAGAATTGAAGGGACAGCTCGCGTTGACTGTCACTCAAGTTGAAGAATCCGATGGCAAGATCACCGTCTGTCAGCACCTTCACCAGCATGAATACATCATCGGTATGGAACCATTGAGGCTCGGGTTTGATGCGATAGGCTCCGGGTGCCTCCGCATCCTGGTTGATGGCAAGCAGGTCCGGGTTCATCAGAATATCCTTGGTTGCCTGATTGGCCTTGCGTACATCACATCCAATCATAAGCGGGGATCCCATCATGGACCAGAGCGAGAAGTGGGTTTTGTATTCAGTGTCGTTACAGCCGCCGATGGTTCCAATAAAGTCGTTGTTGCTTCCGCCATACATGCCAACGATGAGCATGTCCATGTCATTATGGCAGAAGGAGCCAGTGTAGCTTTGTTTGCCGAGCTGAGACAGAGCCAGGTCCTTGACCGATTGCCAGTTGTCGCGAATGTCACCGGTGGAGCGATACATATGAGCCCCTGACTCACGAATCCACTCATATACGTTGTCCTCTCCCCAATTGCAGGCAGAGAATAGGATATCCCGCCCGCAGTTTTTGAGTGCAAGGCTCATGCGCTTGTATAACAGCTCACCTGAGATATGGCGCGGCTTGAAACAGTAGTCATATTTTAAATAATCCACGCCCCACTCGGCGAATAACGCAGCATCCTGGAATTCATGCTCGAAGCTGCCTGGATAACCTGCACAAGTATGTGTACCAACACAGGAATACATGCCAAATTTGAGACCTTTGTCATGGATATAATCTGCAAGCGCCTTCATTCCACTCGGAAATTTAGCGGGGTCTGCGACCAGATTACCATCTGCATTACGTTCCTTCAGACTCCAGCAATCGTCAATGACGATGTACTCGTATCCGGCGTCCAGATAACCCTCCGTAACAAACACATCGGCAACATCCCGAATCAATTGTTCATTAATGTCCCACGTGAAGGTATTCCATGAATTCCATCCTAGTGCAGGGGCAAACCCCATTAACGAATGATTGCTCATAATCTCGCTTCCTTCCTAAATCCTAGTTTCATAAGTATGAATAGTGTAAACACAATTGTTATTTCAAAATAACTACAATGAACTTAAACGATAAATATGAATTCAGCCATAGCTTGACGTTGCTTCCATATGGACTGATGTTGTCCAGTGGACTTAAATAAAGCAAACGCCAAGTACATTCATTCAATGAAATTTGTTGAACCATGAGAAACTGGAGTATAATGACCTTTGCGGATCGCATTTAGAAGGAATTCTGTGTTTGGTAAAAAACATATATAGAGTGGTTATAATTGCATTTGCAAAGATTGGACCCAACTATACATCACGATAATTCCTTGAAAGGGGACATCTGTTTTGGATGAGCAATTTTTAGATCTACTTGCTGAGAAATATGATACGGAAGAAAAAATCATAACAGAGATTATCAACCTTGAAGCGATCTCCAATCTTCCAAAAGGAACCGAGCATTTTGTCAGTGATTTGCACGGGGAGTTCCAGGCTTTTCAGCATGTACTACGAAACGGTTCAGGTACCGTTAAAGAGAAAATCAAAGAATTGTTCCGTGAGGTTTGGACGGAGCAGGAAATTAATGATTTTGCGGCATTGGTATATTATCCGGAAGAAAAAATAAAGCTGGTTATAGGGGACCTGAGCAATAAACAGGCCTTGAACCAGTGGTACAGACAAACGATAGAAAACATGCTTAAGCTTGTTTCTTATGCCTCTTCCAAATATACACGCTCCAAACTGCGGAAAGCTCTGCCGAAACAGTATGTATATATTGTAGAAGAGCTTCTATACAAGACGGATACGACCAACAATAAGGATCCGTATTACGAGGAAATATATAGGCAAATTATATCTTTGGGTCAGGCGGACAATCTCATTATCGGCCTTGCTTATACGACCCAGCGTCTGGTGGTTGACCACCTTCATGTGGTTGGCGATATTTATGACCGGGGGCCGGACCCCGATAAAATTATGGATACGTTAATCAACTATCATTCTGTAGACATTCAGTGGGGAAACCATGATGTGCTCTGGATCGGCGCCTATGCAGGTTCTCTGGTCTGCCTTGCGAATATTATCCGGATCTGCGCGAGATACGACAATTTGGACATCATCGAAGATGTATACGGAATCAATCTTCGCCCACTGTTAAACCTGGCGGAGAAATACTATGAAGATAATCCTTCTTTCAGACCTAAGCTGCAGGGTGGCCATAACGTATCGGAGCAGGAAATTCTGCAGATCACCAAGATTCACCAAGCCATCGCCATGATCCAGTTTAAGCTTGAAATCCCGATTATCAAAAGACGCCCAGACTTTAATATGTCTGAAAGACTTCTGCTGGAGAAGATTGATTACGACAAAAATGAAATCAACATCTGCGGAAAAACATACCAGCTGGAAAACACCTGTTTTGGAACCGTAAATCCACAGAACCCTGAACAATTGCTGGAGGAAGAACGCCAGGTGATGGAGAAGCTGCTTTTCTCCGTTCAGCATTCCGAGAAGCTGGCAAGGCATATGAATTTCCTTATGAAAAAGGGCAGCCTTTATTTAAAATACAACGGGAATTTGTTAATCCACGGTTGTATTCCTTTGGATGAAGAAGGGAATATGGAAGAAATGCAGATTGAAGACAAGACGTATGCGGGCCGTCAGCTGCTCGATGTTTTTGAAGAGAACCTACGTTACGCCTTTGCGCATCCGGAAGAGACAGATGATCTGGCAACAGATATGGTATGGTACATCTGGACAGGGGAATGTTCCTCGCTCTTTGGCAAGAGAGAAATGACCACTTTTGAACGGTACTTTATCCAAGATAAGGAAGCCCATAAGGAGAGAAAGAACCCTTACTACCATTTGCGTGAAAAGGAAGAGATCTGTCGAAAGATCTTGCTGGAGTTCGATTTGAATCCGGATCATGGACATGTCATTAACGGACATACGCCAGTTAAAGAAATTCGTGGAGAGAGCCCTGTTAAAGCAAACGGGAAAATGGTCGTCATTGACGGTGGATTTTCCAAAGCTTATCAATCCACAACGGGCATTGCGGGATATACCTTGTTGTATAATTCCTTTGGCATGCAGCTCGTCGCCCATCAGAAATTTAATTCAAAAGAAGATGTACTGTGTAACGGAACGGATGTATTATCTATAAAAAGACTGGTGGACAAAGAACTGGCGCGGAAACTGGTGAGGGAAACCAATATCGGGGAAAAGCTGCTGCAGAAGATCTCGAATTTGACGGATTTACTGGAATATCGCTCGATGAAATGAACTATTGCTAAACGTACCCACTCGGATCAAACGGTTTGAGTGCAATTTGGTGTAGACGCTCGTATTGGGCAGGGAAGTCATGTTACCCTGCCTGTGCGAGCTTTTCATTTTTTATAGATCAATCTGATTTCAATACGAACTGCTGCGACATTCTATGTCGTACCATGACCTCTATAATAACGGTGAACACACAAACTACATTGAAAAGAGGTTCACACCATTGGCAAAAACCAAAAGAGGACGCGTCTTGTGGAATATTCCTTCCAGGGGGCGGGGAACATGTCCGGTATGCAGCAGCACACGTATTAAACTGTTGTATTCGCAAACGAAAACAGATGGTACCAGCCTGAAAGTATGCAAAAAATGTTCCAAGGCTGTACAATCCAGAGTGGATAGAGCAACCGTATAACGTAACAGGCCTGTTCTTCGGAGCGGGCCATTCGTTTGGTATAATGGGTTTACGTTTAGCACAATGTGGAATCAATGGGGGCCTGTAAAGATGAGTAATATGCATCGTATTCACTGGTTTGACGAGCAGATTCGAAGCGGACGTTTTCCGAACAGCAGCTGGCTTGCCCGTGAATTTGAAATATCCCGGCGTCAGGCACAGCGTGATATTGAATATATGGCGATTTCATTACGTGCCCCTTTACTATATCTTGCGAAATATAGAGGGTATTGTTATGAGGACCAGACCTATCGATTACCCCATTTATATATGACAGAAGAAGAACAGAGCGTCCTCAAGTATTTGGCTCATCGTTATCGGCATTTTAATCACGAACAATCTGATGTGGTAAAGCGTGTGGCGCATCTGTTAGAGCGATTTACGGCTGAAGAGCAGCAGATATTGAGCCGACCACTACCCACATTCGCGGCATCGCCGAAGCTTCTTCAGCATTTTGAATTATTATCCCATGCCATAACAGAATCACTTAAAGTACATATGTATTACCGAGACTTTTCCGGAGAAAGGCAGTTTCCTTGGTGTCCATTGAAGATCATATCCCAGTACAATGCTGATTACGTCATTGGCTATGAAACGGATCCTGTACAGCAAAGTGCCATACGGCTGGAGGGTATCGTTCATGTGCGATTGACGGATGAAACATTCGAATGTAATTCAGACATGCAGCTCAGTGGATGGGAAGAACCTCTACCTGTTCGAAAACCATTTGTAGCTGAGATTCGCTTAAAAGAAGTGCAACAAACAGAGCAGTGGCAAGGATACCGCATTCGAGACAAACAGGATCAAATTCACTTTATAGAATTTTATGATACAGAGGCTTTCATGCAGCATTTACTTATAAGTGAGTGGGAGGAATTAATATCTCCTGGGTGGCTAAGAAACAAGATGCAGAGCCATGCAAACGTAATACTTAACAGACTTCATAATTCAAATCATGCTCACGTGAAGTAAAGACCATGGAGGGAGAACTTATCTTGGCAGAAGTACAGCTAAACAACCTGATGTTAAAGCGAGAGTCTAAATCATTTGTGGATAGTCTGCATGCTATATTGACCCATACAGGTCAGTTTCAAGGTGCAAAATATTTGCTCTCCGGGTATACAGGAATGGCTTTTAAACTTTCGGTGCATCGCAGGCTTCTTCCCATGTCGGTAACGGCGTATGGACAATGGGGAGAAGCACACCGTCCTGGAATCGACAACCTGGGAATATTCACGATCTGGGATGGAGGACGTACGCGCCATTCTACATTCAATTATTATCAGCGAGATGCAGTGCAATGGGTTAAGCGAAGTCTGGACGAGGGAAAAGGAGTAATTTACTGGATTCCGGAGTTCGGCGTTATACATGGATATGATGACGATGATTGTATCTTTTACTTACAAGATGGGTCGAGTAAGGAGCCTCAGATTTTGCTATATGACAATTTTGGGCTAAATTTCACAGGTTTCTGGTATTGTCAGGTCTTTGGTGAGCAACTTCCAATACCCAAACAGGATATGTTGTTGGAATCCTTACGACTTGCTATCGAGGACTGGGATATCCCTTATCGCTTACTACCAGATCAAAACATCGCTTCTGGCCGATTGGCATATGACGTATGGGTGCAAGCTCTACGAAGTGGTGATTATGATCCAACGGGGGTAACTTATCTTTTAGAATCTTATTGTCAGTCTCGTGATGAAATTCGAATGTACCTGCAGGATATGCAAGGAATATGGGATGAGCTGGACCAAGCTTATTCATGTTATGACCAGCTTGGAACGTTAATTCACCAGATGAGGGAATTCATGATTCAGCAGGAGGATAAATGGACCCTGGAGCTGGATGCAGCGGACAAACTGGCACAAGTTCTAATGGAAGCGAAAGCACTAGAAGAGCAAGCGGTCAATCATTTTCGCGTAATATCCTTGAAATTCCCTGATCGTAAGCGTTCTACTGTGCCACGATGGGGGGCGCACTCGGCAAGATAGACAGAGGGAGGAAGGATCATGACAAAACAAGTTTATCTGGACTTGATTCAGGCCAAACAAGCGCAGTATTCTAAGGATCCAAACATGAGGTGTAGCGGTATGGGTTCATATGCAGATGTGATGCACCGCATTTTAATACATAAGAAGTGGACCGAATTCCCGCGTCACATGATTGCGGGCATGACAGCAACTGTGTTTCGGTTGGTCGTAGATCGGCATTTGACCGAAGAATCAATCTCAGCCTACAACTGGATGGCAGAGAACTTTGTAGCTGCTGATTTTATTGGAGTAACGGCCAGCCAGGCAGCAGGGTTTTCATTTGCACCGACGTTTCCACTGTATCAAAAACAGGCATTGGTGGACATTAAGTCATCCATTGATCGGGGTGTGGGGGCTATAGTATGGCATGACCAATTTGTTATTGCTGCCGGGTATGATGATGTGGAGCAGATTTTGCTCCTCTGTAACAGCGAAGGCCAAGACGTTACTCGTTTGCCTTACGATTCTTTTGGGCGAAATAGTACGCCTTATTGGTATTATCAAGTGCTTGAATCCTGTAGAACGGTAGATGTATGGGAGGTCTGCAAGGAATCGTTGATTCAGGCCGTATACAAATGGGAAATCCATGATTACATGCTGCCACCTCAGGATTACGCCTGTGGATCTGCTGCATATTCTGCCATTGCTTCAGCACTGGAATCAAGAGTTTATGAACCAAGGCAAGCTGCTGCAGTCCTCCGATATTATGGCAAATCAAGAGAGAATATTGCCTCCTATATTACAGAGCTTGGATACCTCTCTGACCACATGGTTCAGGTCATACAAGAATATACGTCGTTGTCAGATCTTTATTTGGAGATGATTGGTTGGGTTGATCAGTCCAACTTATGGGATGTCAAAGAACCGGAGTGTGTACAGTCTGTGATAGCGCTTATCCATCAAGCGAGAGAGACGGAACAACGTGCCATTGATGCGATTAAGCAGGCCTTTCCCGAAACCATCGGCAATCGTTTTAAAGATGTTGGACTGAGATAGCTGTCATCATGCCGTGAATAAAAACCGAACCGAGCTCTTTGAAGCCTGGGAGGTTTTTTTGCGTTTATCTGGCATCCTGGGGAATTGAATATGGAGGCTTTTTGTAGTTATCAGTAACAAGAAATTTTGATGCTGAGCTTGATCTGAAATTGACAAAAGTACATATAACGAGTAATATTTAAATAAAGAATCTTAAAACTGAGATATATGAAATGGAGTGAAAAACAATGAATAATTTTCGATATCAAGCATGTCTTCATTTCATTCAAATGTCAAAAATGATTCAGGACCAATTTCGGAGCGAGTTAAAGAAAGCAGATCTCAATTTCACGGAACTTTCTGTGTTAGTATCGCTTGAACATGAAGAGAAACAAGCAATTCAACAGATTTCTCAACATGTTTCTTTGACTAGTGGTGCTTTGACGTATATCTTGGATAAATTGGAGAATAAAAAGCTGCTAACTCGGATTCCTTGTCATTCGGATCGTCGAGTGATATTCGTACAACTAACGGATAAAGGTAGACACTTAATAGATTGTATACTTCCCAATCTGTATAACTTGGCTGATACTCAGTTCAATTCGTTAACGATGGATGACGCTGATAAACTTGAAAAGTTGGTAACGAATATGGGAACCGTCGGTTAATGCATCCAGCATATGGCTGAGATCGGTCTGGAACTTGCATGGTGAAAACTTGTGGGATATACAACCCGAACCGCGAAACACAACAAGGTTATATGGATGTAGAATTCTTCAATTACCAGTCCTTAAATAGTCTGCTTACGAATTGGATGATTAAAAAAATGAAGAATGTTGATCTGACAGATCAACATTCTTTTTTGCACATTACAATATGGTTTAAAGATCAATCTTCCAGTTTCCCATCATCTTGGCGACTTCCGGATCGTGATACGATAAGAAAAGACTCTTCCGCGTATCAAGGGCCGTAATTTGTTCAATATCTTCGGTATCCAACTCAAAATCGAAGATGTTGAAGTTTTCGACGATCCGTTCTTTTTTCGCTGATTTCGGAATGACAACGATTCCACGCTGGACAAGCCAGCGCAACACGACCTGCGCGACAGACTTACTGTGTTTTGCAGCAATGGATATCAGCACTTCGTTGCCAAACATGTTATTGAGCCCTTCAGCGAATGGAGCCCACGACTGATGTTGAACTCCTTGTTTTTTCATAAAAGTGGCACTCTCGGTTTGGTGATAGAACGGGTGAGTTTCGACCTGGTTAACAGCTGGCACGATTTCATTATGCACGATAAGGTCCATCAGACGATCTGGCAGGAAGTTACTAACACCGATCGCCTTGATTTTACCTTCATGGTACAGTTCTTCCATTGCACGCCAAGCACCATAGTAATCGCCAAACGGCTGGTGTATAAGATATAAATCGAGATAATCCAACTGCAGCTTATTTAAGGATTTGTTAAAAGCAAGCTTAGCGCTCTCATAACTGGCATCCTGGACCCAGAGCTTGGTCGTGATGAACAGTTCTTCACGAGGCACGCCACTGCGCTTAATCGCACGTCCGACCGGTTCCTCATTTAAATAACCGGATGCAGTGTCGATCAACCGATAACCAGCCATCAGCGCTTCATATACTGCATTCTCACATTCTTCAGCATCCGGAACTTGGTAAACACCAAAGCCGATAACCGGCATTTTTACCCCATTGTTTAATGTTACGGTTTGCATCGTAATTCCTCCTAATATTTAAATATAATGCAATGGCCCTTGATTCGAATTCGGGCACCTCAACTGGGTTTACCTTCATGGTCGAGTTGCATTACAATGAGCCTATCACCTTCGTGTTACACGAAGGCAAGCATCTTCGGAATTTATATTTTTCAAGGAGGTCTTCACATGCATACCGTCAAAGAGGCCGCGCAGATAACAGGACTCACCGAGCACGCTATTCGCTTTTATACAGATAAAGGCTTGGTGCCAAGTGTACAGCGCAATCAGAATAATATTCGAATGTTTGACGAAGAATCAATCAACTGGTTACATGGCATCAAATGTCTCAAACAATCCGGGATGCCGATTGAAAATATTAAAATGTATGTTGATTACTGTCTCGAAGGAGATTCAACGATCCCACAACGGTACACACTTATGATGGAGCATAGAGAGGCAGCTCTTGCTAAGTTTGAAGAAGCCAAACAGCACTTAGCGCATTTGGAAGAAAAGACCGCTTTATATCAAGCCATAATGGAGAACCGTTCCCTAGACACAACCAATCCCGCTAACTGGGATCGAATTAAACATATGCATGGAGACGTATTTTACGCATCCTCTGCTGATGATCTACTATGAACAAAAACGCAGGTCAAAGTGCAAGTGCGGAATCAAGTATAGATGCAAGCATGAACGCCATTCTTGGTCAGTATACTTTTAACGAACAGTCATCGGCTCATGAATTGATAGAGCTTACGTTAAAATCACTGCAGGATTTGTTACCACTCGCTGGCTTCAAATATGTAAAATCCCGCATAGCACTCGAGATGAAAACACAGGAATTGTTGATATCCATCTATCTTCAGGCCAATAGACAAAATGTAGCTGGAACGAGTATGGAAGTAATGGTGCACTGAAAAGTCACGCATAACAAGCAAAAGGCACATACGGGTCTACCGGAAAGCTACTATCAGCATTCTGAACTGAGATGGTATGAGTTATTCGGGAAAGAGGAATTTAAGGACAGCCTGATGTCTATTACTGAGCATATTACACAGCACAACATACCATTGATCGAGCAGCTCTTATCTGATCCTCAATGTGTCATAGAAGAAAATGCTAAGATTCCAAAAAGAATCCTCAGCCCTTATTTTTACTATCGTTACGGTACAGAAGGACAATTTGAACAGGCGAGACAGCGATACGTTGCCAATCTAAGCGAAGCGCAGAAAAAGCAGTATGATGAGGCTGTCATCAAATTCCAAGCGGATGGATGCGGTCCGATCAGGCTCGGATAAGATTGGGCATATTTGACGGTGGCCAAGGCGGAGGGGCGTGAAATATAACTGTTGCTTCTTTCATTCTAGCCATGTAGTTGTGCTGGAAGAGGCCAACTAACGGAGTTAAAGTCTACAGCTTTATTTGCCGCGCCGAATATTTTGTTTGTCTAACCTAGGGAAAAATCCCTTTACAATCATTTACATTGGGTTATAATACAATCATTAAGTGGGTTACTTCACAATAAAAGTGAAATATTGTAATTCTTTTTTGTAATCATGTAGTCACCCTAGACTCGTCAAACTATAGTTGCTTATTACATAATAGATACCGGAGGTATGGTTATGGTCAAGAAGAAAATGTCCACAACTCTCAGCGCAGCTTTAATCGTTTCTCTGCTGGCTGCTGGCGTAATCGTCGCGATCCAAGGTAATACAACGTTAGAGGTAGCGAAGACAGCAGGGGATAAAAAGGTGGAAGTTATTAAATGAATAAGCTAGGTGCGGCTCTAGTAGTCAATTAGGGAGTATTCGAAGCACCTGATGTGAAATTCAAGCGGAATCAAAAGACACTAGAGTGGCAGCAGATAAAGAGAAACGTGAACAAGTATAGTGAATTTATTAACCTCAGCTCGGTAAACCTGCTGAGGTTTTTTTTATTGGGGTGGAATGGAGCGCGACGACAATTGACCTTTTTTAAATTTGTCTATCAGGCGACATCAAGTGCCTAAACATAAGTCCCAGCTTTAAGAGCAGCAGATGATCGGTATTCTTCAAATCCAGATTCAGCAGCCCCGAAATTTTCTCCAGCCTGTACAGTACGGTATTGCGATGGATATATAGCTCACGTGCCGTTTCATTCACTTGGCCGTTGTTGGCGAAGTAGGCTTCAAGTGTGTGCATCATCTCACTGGTGTACTCCTCTTCTTTGTCCTGCAGTGGACGGAATAAATAAGAGCAATACCGGACCATAACCTCCTGCGGAATATGCTTGAAGAGATAAATAAACTCCAGGTCAGCAAACATGACAACCGGTTCGCTTAAACCAAGCTCTGTACTGATTCTCTCAGCCTCCCGGCACTCCCGGAAGCCGTCGATGAACTCCTCCATGCCCGTTCTCACTTTACTGATAAAACATGTCCTGGTTCCGTGGTCCCATGAATGCATCAAATCAGCATACAAACGTACCGAATTCTCATATTTCCTTCGATCCTTGGCCTCTTCTTCTAGAAGGGGGAAGAGTGAATACATGCGATTCATCACATAAAAATGATGGGATTCCAAGGAGGACGTTTTGGGATGGTCCTGAAGCCTATTCTGAATCTCCCTCAGTTTGCGCCTCTGACTTTCATGGTCCCAAGCATCCGCTCTTGAGGAAGATACCATGCATACGTAGGGCGTGCTCCAAAATGTGCTTCCCAATGCTTCGGCAAATTCGAGCACCGTTTTCAGCGAGGCGTTCCCCTTTAAGTAACGTTCCATGGCTGCGCCAAGACGACTACCTGCCGCAGTGGCCTCCTGATTCTGGATGACCTCCAGATGATAGGAAAGAATCACGGCAGCTTGGTGAAAAATGCCTTCCATTTCATGTGCTTCCAGCAGATTTTCAGTTTGTATCAGCAAGTAACCGTATGACTTTCCGTTTTTCAGCAGGGGGACCCGATACAACAGGTTGCTCGCCGACTTGTAAAACCGATTGTCCTGATTCCAGGGCCAATCGCTCAATAGCTCCATATCGGAACAGCGGGTCATGTTATACAAGGTCTGTCCTTCAGAGGTAACGATGGCTAAAGGAACCCCTAAAATGCTTGTGATACTTTGAAAATAATTGGTGTACTCATCCGCCTGCATCGCAAAATCAACCAACTTCTTCTGTGTTTCAAGCAATTCATTCAGCCGGCGGGTATCGCGTTGGAACTCGGATTGGTAGAGAGCGGTGATCTGCTCGGAGAAGGTGAATTGAAAGGGCAGCTCAATTAGGGGCAAGCCCAGCCGATCGGCTTCCAGCAGGGCAATCTCTGGTATTTCCGCCCAGTATCGACCAAGCTTGATGCCAAGCCCGGAGGCCCCACGTTCATTCAGCTTTTGTAGCAAATTAACAAATTCCTCGGGTGAATCCCTAATCGCATACGCTGTAGTCAACAAGAGTTCCCCTTCTTTCATCCAGTTGATCACATCCGGCGCATCCATCAAATTGATGGAGCTAATCGTTCGAGAAATTCCTTTTTTACCGGCTGCCAACTTCCCTTCCGATAACGGGTACACCGCCAACGCCTCTTCTATAGTTAATTGCATGTCAATCCATCCTCCCAAACGATACATATCTGAATCAGGTACCGGACATCACGTAACTTTTTAAGCAATTATATAGGGTCTTGTCGAATTTCTGCAATCCCTTTCGTTATATATATGTCACATAAGTTAACCTAAAACAAAGAATGTTCTGTTTTTGAACCAACGTAAAGCGTATACCATTAGATAAAAAACCAAAATTGTGTAAGGTATATTTACACGAATATTTTTTGGCTATATGATAGGACACAACTTCAAAGAGAAGAGGGGATTCAGATGCAGCTCACCCAAAATCAACAGGCAGCGACCCAAAAGGACAGTCGTTCCATGCTTGTAATCGATGATGTCGGCAAAATCTACCCCAATGGCACTGTAGCTGTGCAGCATGCGAATCTGCATGTGGGGGAAGGAGAATTCCTATGTTTTGTCGGTCCTTCCGGTTGCGGGAAATCTACCATTTTCAATATGATTGCCGGTTTGACGGAACCGACCTCCGGTCATCTGACCGTGCTGGGTACTTCCCCAAAGGAAGCGCGTAAACAGAATGAAATTGCCTTTGTATTTCAGGAGCATACCCTGCTCCCGTGGGCCAAGCTGATTGATAATGTCACCATGCCTCTTACTTTGCGTGGCGTATCCAAAAAGGAGCGGATTACCGAAGGGGAGCGGGTTCTAGAGCTGGTAGGCCTGAAGGATTATATGAAAGTGCTGCCGCGTGAGTTGTCAGGCGGAATGAAGATGAGAGTATCTATTGCACGAGCGTTGATATCTCGTCCCAAGCTGCTGTTAATGGACGAACCGTTTGGCGCCCTTGATGAAATTACCAGGCAGACGCTGCAGAATGAACTGCTAAATATTTGGGAACAGGACAAGAAGATGTCGGTTCTGTTCATTACGCATAACGTGTTCGAAAGTGTGTTCTTATCAACAAAGGTCGTGGTGATGACGCCTCGTCCCGGTAAAATTTCGGATTTCATTGATATTCCGTTTGCCTATCCGAGGGATGATGAATTCCGGACCCAACCTGAATTCGGTGAATATGTACGCAGCGTGTCCAATGTACTGAATCTTTGATAGCCAGAAATGAGAGGAGAGGGAAGCAACATGGAAGAGATGGTAGCTAATCCAGCCGTTGAAACGACACCAGGTATCCGAGCTTCTGGGAAGGACAATGCCCGCAGCCATTATCCGGCAGAAGAGAGCCCAGTCATTGGACTGCTGAAAAAAATTCTGCCGCCAATCGTCGTGTTTGTCCTGTTTATTGGTGGATGGGAATTAATTGTGCGGATACTCGGAATGCCCCCATATATCTTGCCCAAGCCATCCGATATTGCCGCAGCCGCTGCTGAGAACAGCGCGAATCTGATTACGTCGGTAAGCACAACCATTGTTGAGGCGTTGATCGGTTTTACGATCAGTGTAGTGCTCGGTATTTCATTGGCCATTCTACTGGCCCTGTCCAAAACGGTGGAAAAAAGCGTATATCCCTACGCTATTATCCTACAGACTATTCCGGTCGTTGCGGTAGCGCCAATCATAGTGATCTGGTTCGGAGCGGGAATAAATGCCATTGTGATCATTTCATTCTTAATCAGCTTTTTCCCGATTTTATCGAATACGCTGATCGGATTGAACTCAACGGATCAGAACATGAAGAATTTATTCTATTTGTATAATGCAAGCAAGCTGCAAACCATTTGGAGGCTTAGATTTCCGGCGGCACTTCCGTACATTATGGCAGGACTGAAAATTTCATGCTCCAGTTCGGTTGTCGGAGCGATCGTGGGTGAATACATTGCAGGCATTGGTGGCGGACAAGGCGGACTCGGTTACGGGATTACCGTTGCGGCAACCCGCCTGCAAACGCCTTATCTGTTCGCCTGCGGTTTAGCGGCTTCGGCCCTAGGAATCGCATTTTTCCTAATCATCAACATGGTGTCGAACAAACTTTTGAAGTCCTGGCATGAATCAGCAATGAAATGATACCAGAACCGGGGGAGAGATCCAACATGTCCAAACATCATATGAACTTTCGTTATAAGAAATGGCTGCTGTCGGCTGCTTCTTTGATCCTACTGCTTCTGAGCGCATGCTCCAATTCCTCCGCTCTAGAATCCGCCGCCCAGGCGGGAGGGGAGGCCGGAACAGATTTGAAGCAGGTAAAACTGATCGAGGGCTGGTACGCCAAAGGGGAAGATGGAGGCTATTTTGCGGCATTGCAGCAGAACTTTTATAAGGAAAAAGGAATCGACATGACGATTCAGCCAGGAGGCCCCGAGGTGTCAACCATGCAGCTTGTCGCTGCAGGCAAAGCTGAATTCGGTATCTCTTATGCGGATGAAATCTTGAAGGCGCGGGAACAGGGAATCCCTGTTGTCGGTATCCTTGCCGGTTTTCAAAGCACACCGCAGGTTCTGATGTACCACAAGGGGGAGAACATTCAGGATTTCACAGACCTGAACGGCAAAACCGTATACATCGGTACAGCGGTGCCTTACTGGGAATATATCAAGAGCCAATACAATCTGACAGATGTAAAAGAAATGAAGTATAACGGGCAGCTGGTCAATTTTATCAATGACCCCAGATCGCTCAATCAGGGTTACATCACGAATGAGCCTTACGCACTTTCTCAGCAGGGGGTTGAGGTGGACTATCTGAAAATCGCCGATTCCGGTTATGCGAACTATGCAGACGTTCTTTTTACGACGGAAGATTACCTTAAAGAGCACCCTGATGTTGTTGAAGCTGTCGTGCAGGCAAGTCAGAAAGGTTGGAGCTATTATCTAGACAACTATGAAAAGGTAAACCCGTTTATTCAAACCTACAATCCCGATATGACGGTAGAAGCAATGAATTATGAAGCAGTGCAGGAAAAGCCCTTTATTCTTAACAAGGAATCTGAGGCAAATGGTATTGGTTACATGACAAAGGAACGCTGGAGTACCCTCCAGGATCAGATGATCAAGGGTGAAGGATTGACGAAGGCACTAGATGTTACCCAGGCGTTTACAACGGAGTATCTGATGAAGCCATAAACCTGAACCAAAAGTATGTAAAGCTTCAAATCAGAAATTTCAGAAAAAATGAGGGGACTTAATATGTTCAAACTTGGAAATCGAAAGAGCTATTGGCAAGTGTCCGAAACGCTGGTGGATCTGAGGCGAACGCAAAAGTACGGCAAGTCAGTAACCCTCCCTGCACAGCCGCAGGAAGTCATATTTGATCTCGAGCATACGGCAGTTATTGTCATCGATATGCAGAATGATTTCTGTACACCGGGTGGATGGCTGGATTCCATTGGGGTCGATACCTCTCCGCTCCTAAACCCGGTCAGCCGGCTGAACCGACTGATGCCCGAGCTGCGCAAAGCGGGAGTGCCTGTTATTTGGGTGAACTGGGGCAACCGGGAAGACCGAATGAACGTGCCGCCATCCGTGCTCCACGTGTACAATTCGGATGGTCGGGGCAACGGCATCGGGGACCCGCTGCCGGGGAACGGCTCCAAAGTGCTGGAGAAAGGCAGTTGGGGAACGGCAATTGTCGATGGTCTGGATTCGTCCCCCGATGATATCTATGTGGATAAATATCGCATGAGCGGGTTTTGGGATACACCACTGGACAGTATTCTACGCAATCTCAATATTCAAACGGTGTTGTTTGCCGGGGTAAATCTCGATCAGTGTGTCATGCATACACTGCAGGACGCGGCTTGTCTCGGATATGATGGCATACTTCTGGAGGATTGCTCAGCAACAAGCTCCCCGGATTTCTGCATAGAAGCGACATTGTACAATATCAAGCAATGTTATGGCTTCGTTACGGATTCCACCTGGTTGGTACAAGAGCTTAGCGGGGCAGCGACTCCTATAGAAAGAAACACCTCGGAAGAGCTGGCATCTTTAGAAGGCTGAGCGGAAGGATGGGATGAAGCAATGAAGGACCAATGGAACGCCATTGTCAACCAGGTGATCGTTGAACCCACAGGACAGGGTAGGCTGAAAGGACTCAGCTTTATGGTCAAGGATGTATTTGCCGTCCGTGGCAATACAAATGGCGCGGGTAATCCACGTTGGCTCCAGACGCACGGGCCAGCAACGGAACACGCGGAAACGCTCAACCTGCTATTGCAGCAAGGAGCTAGGCTAACGGGGATGACGCATACGGATGAGCTGATGTTCAGCTTGAATGGTGAAAATGTTCATTATGGAACACCAGTGAATCCAAGGGCACCCGATCGTATCCCTGGCGGTTCATCTAGCGGATCGGCGGTTGCTGTCGCCGCTGGGCTTGCTGACTTCTCCCTTGGAACGGATACGGGAGGATCGGTCCGTGTTCCATCCTCGTACTGTGGAATTTATGGAATGCGTCCATCGCATGGCATTGTCTCCGAGAAAGGTGTTATCCCACTCGCTCCCAGCTTCGACACCGTCGGCTGGATGGCACGTGATCTCGAGACGCTGTGCCGGGTAGGAGAAGTGCTTTTGCCGCAGACAGACTCGGGTACAGGCTTCAGCCGGGTGCTCATCGGTGAGGATGCGTGGGAGCTTGCTGATACGGAGAGCAAAGAGGCACTTACCCCTTACCTGAAGTTGCTTTGCGGCATGGCTGCGAACCATGAAACGGTTCGCATCGCCCCGCAGGGTCTACCTGAATGGATGACCATGTTCAGGACGATCCAGGGCTATGAAATATGGCAGGAGCACGGGGCGTGGATTGAACGTGAGCAGCCGACCTTCGGACCAGATACGGCCGGGCGATTCTCCTGGGCAAGCACTGTTGAACTTGCCGATCAGGAGAAGGCAGCCAAACGCCGGGTTGAGGTGTGCAAGCACATGGCTGACCTGCTCAGAACGGATACGGTGCTTGTGATTCCGACGACGACTGGAGCGGCCCCGAAGCTGGGCTTGGGCGGGCCTTTAATTGAAGAACGAAGAGTGAAAACGATGCGTTTAACCTGCATTTCCGGCTTGTCGGGTCTGCCGCAGCTTACGATTCCGGCTGCGGAGGTACTGGGCTGCCCGGTCGGTATTTCGATCATTGTCGGTCCGGGACAGGATCAACGTCTGCTGGAATGGGCCAGATCCTTTCTTTCAGCAGTAAATTCAGAAGTAAAAGGATAAGAGCATCATTCGATATATGGACATGGAGCTACGCGTAAAAACATTAAAGCCGCAGGAGAAAGGGTGTCAGTTATGTTTCAACGATATGAAGGAACAGCGTGGGAGGAACGATTTTTGCCCCGTCTGACAAGCAAACAGGTCAAAGAACTGCCAAAGGATAAGGCGCTGGTTATTCTCCCAGTCGGAGCTGTGGAGCAGCATGGCCCCCATCTGCCCGTATATACGGACACTTTGATTGGGGAAGCGACATTAACACAAACGCTGGAGCGGGTGCGGGCGGATAAGGAGATCTGGCTGCTGCCTCCGATCTCGTACGGCAAAAGCAATGAACATATCGGGCTTCCTGGCACCATTTCCTTATCGGCGAGCACACTGCATGCCATCATGCTGGACATTGCAGAAAGTCTGAAGGCCAGTGGTTTTCGCAAGCTGTTGTTGTTTAATACCCATGGCGGCAACGTGGATTTGCTAAATACAGTATCACGAGAAATACGGATCAGAACGGGGATGATGGTTTTCTATCTCAGTCCCAGCAGTCTGAATGTGGCGGAGGATCTCCTCACTTCCGAGGAACTGGAATTCGGTATTCATGGTGGTGATTATGAGACTTCTCTCGTAATGTCCATCAAACCGGACTGGGTGAAGGAGGAGTTCCTTGTCAAGGAGCTTCCTGATATGTCCTCATACCGCTTTCTTACATTAGAAGGGAAAATTCGTTTCGCCTGGAAGATGGCTGATATCTCTACTACCGGCATTGCCGGTGATGCTACGACGGCCACGCCGGAGAAAGGCAGTATTATTCAGGATAGAATCTCAACGATTTTGTCAGAGGCGCTGGAGGAACTGTGTGATTTTGAAATCACCGATGTCCGCGGGACTGAACCGGTTCAACAGCCAGCAGGAAGCACCCCGTGAAGCTCGTCAGTCTGAAACACGGCGATGGTGAACAGGCCGCAATTGAACATGCGGAACGATTCTTTCTTCTGGAGGAGATCAACAGGGCGGAAGGAAGCTCATGGGGCACCTCGGTTATGGAGATTTTGCAGCAAGGCCAGCTAGAGGAGCTAATCCAGTGGTATCAGAGGCACGGGGATAGAGCAGTTTCATCAATCCCTTTCATACCTTTAGAAGGAGCCATATCCGCTCCTCTCTTCCGCCACCCTCGTAAAATATGGGGAATTGGCATGAATTATGTGCAAAAAGCGATCGATCTCGCATCTACTCCTCCAGAGCGTGAGCCAGTCTGCTTCATGAAGCCGGACTCAAGCCTGATCGGGCCGGAAGAGTATATCCAGCTGACGGCTCAGGATGTGAATGTGACATCAGAAGCAGAGCTTGGCATTATCATCGGCCGAACCTGCAAAAATGTGCCGGAAGAACGTGCGAAGGAGGTCATTGCAGGTTTTGCTGCAACGCTGGATATGACTAACCAGGACATTCACGCACGGAACCCCAGATTCCTGCAGCGATCCAAGGTATTCGATACATTTTTCAGTCTTGGACCACAACTCATAACACCTGACGAAATAGGCGATCTGCAGAGCCTCGTCGTTGAAACTGTGTTGAATGATGAGGTTATTCATAGCAATACGGTGTCTCACATGATGTATCATCCATGGTTCATTGTCTCGTATTTTTCACAGATGATGACTCTCTATCCGGGAGATGTGATCATGACAGGCACACCCGGGTCCGCCCGGATTCAGCAAGGAGATGTCGCCGAGTGTAGAATCAGTGGCTTTATGACGCTTCGAAATCCGGTAGCAGTAGTAGAGTAAATCATCCGTAATTTCTCTTGGGGAGTGGTAATGAGATGAACAAATACAGACAAAAAGGAACTTTAGCTTTACTGGCAGCATTGTTTTCCTTATCCACATTGTTGGCGGCTTGCGGGAATCAGCCAACTGCTGAGAATGCCTCTGCTACAGGGGGAAGCGAGGAACTCACGGCAATTACACAGGTGACGAACTGGTTTGCACAAGCAGAGCACGGGGGTCTGTATGCGGCAAAGGAACAAGGATATTACAATGAGGCTGGTCTCGATATGACCATCCAGGCAGGTGGGCCGCAGGTGTCTCCAACACAGATCGTGGCTTCTGGTAAGGCGCAGTTCGGACTTGCTACAGCGGATCAATTGCTGGTCGCTCGTGAAGAAGGGATCCCTCTTGTAGCGATTGCAACGATATTCCAGAAAAGCCCGCAGGGACTTATGGTTCATGCCAATCAGAACATGTCCTCCCTGGCCGATTTGAACAACCGCTCCGTATACGTGGGGACAGGCTCGGTGTTTTGGGATTTTGTGAAGAGTAAATACCAATTGGGTAACGTGAAGGAATTGGCTTATACCGGTTCTTTGGCTCCTTTTGTAGCCGATGAAACGGTTGCCATTCAGGGATATGTAACCAGTGAGCCGTACGAGATGAAGCAGCAGAATGTAGACATTGATTTCCTGCTACTGGCGGATGCCGGTTATAACCCGTATTCCAATGTGCTGTTCACCACGGAGCAGTATATCCAGGATCATCCTGATATTGTGCGCGGTTATGTCGAGGCTTCGATGAAGGGCTGGGATTATTACAAGACCAATTATGATACCGTGAATGACGTCATTTTAAAGGAAAACCCTGATTTTACGAAAGAAAAGCTGAACTATGCCGCAGAAGCGCTTATCCCGTTCGTATACGAAGGGGATGCGGCGGAACACGGCGTTGGTTACATGACAGAGGAACGCTGGACGGAGCTCGGAAAGCAGCTAAAGGAGATTGGGGCCTTGAAAGAGGAGCCTGATGTCAGCAAAGTATTTACGGATGAGTTCTTGCCGAATTCCTAAGAGATTCCTTTAATGAGATCAGTATTACAACATACGGGAGGGGAACCGAATGAATGAACATTGGATAGCCGTATTGAAAGAACGTATGGATCCGGAATTGCTGCAGTGGGAGGAGGCAGCCCTTGCCAGATATTCGATGGATTATCATCACTTCTCTCCTGTGCTGGCCAGTCAGCTGCAGGGTAAGGTCGCCGAGTGCATCGCCAGTCCGCGCACCGAGGAAGAACTTGACGATCTGCTCTCCATAGCAGCAGAGCTGGGAGTTCCGCTGACCATCAGGGGGAACGGCACCGGCAACTATGGCCAATGCGTTCCGGTCACAGGCGGAATCGTCCTGAATCTGGCCAAATACAACAAAGTGCTCGAAATGGGAGAAGGCACGATGCGGATCCAGGCCGGGGCCAGACTCGGCAAAATGGAATCCACTGCCCGCAAGGCAGGTTACGAGCTGCGTACGATGCCTTCCACCTTTCAATCCGCGACGATCGGCGGTTTTTTATGCGGCGGTTTTGGCGGCATCGGTTCGATCAGCTGGGGAACAATCTGGGATGGGCTGGTACGTTCACTAAAAATCAAGACCGTTGAGGTTCACCCCCGTACCATTGAGCTCCAGGGGGACGAAGTGTTGCCTTACCTGCATACTTACGGTACAATCGGCATTTTGTCCGAAGTGGAAATAAATCTGGCTCCCCGAGTGGAATGGATGCAGTGGGCCGTAACCTTCGACCGTTTTGAACAGGCTTTTCGCTTCGGGCAGTCGGTTGCTGAGGACACTTCCTTGGTGAAAAGGCTAATCTCCATCCATGAATGGCCGGTACCATCCTATTTTCTTCCGCTTGATCTCCCTGCTGACCATGCTGTCGCATTGTTGGAAGTGGATACGGCCAACGAATCCCAGCTTGAACGTATCCTATCGGAGTATGGAGGTCACTTGGCTATGAAGGTCTCTGCCGAACAGTATCACAAAGGTGTAGGTGTCTCCGATTTCACATGGAACCATACAACATTGTGGGCGCGCAAGGCAGATCCTGGCTTGACCTACCTACAGTTGAATTTTGAACCATCCAGTGCCCTTGAGCAAATCTCCTCTATGAAAAAGGAATATCCGGAAGTGATGAATCATATCGAGTTTGCCCGGCAAAACGGGAATTTGCTGATCTCCGGCTTGCCGCTGGTTCCCTTCACAACGGAGGAAAACCTGAATCAGCTGATGGAATGTTACGAGAAAAACCGCGTTATAGTTAACAATCCGCATACATGGGATTTGAAGGATGGCGGACGATCATACGCCCATGATCGATTGTGGGAAATCAAACATCGCAATGACCCGAAGGGAATTTTGAATCAGGAGAAATTAAAGCGTTCAGCAGTTAGCGGTATCTGATCAACGGGTGACGGAAGAATGGCGCAACCTGCAGCAGTTAAAGTGCCATGCGGATTTTTATAGTCAATCCGTATCTACAGCAAAGGAGCGAGTTGCATGAAATTTGGAAATGTGGTCATCCGGCGAAAGGTCCCTTGCACGATGCGCGACGGCATAACGTTGTATTCAGATATATACCTGCCGGACGAGACGGGAGAATATCCTGTGCTGCTGATGCGCCAGCCCTACGGACGGTCGATTGCTTCTACCGTTACTCATGCCCACCCCGTCTGGTATGCAAGTAAGGGATATATCGTGGTAATCCAGGATGTCAGGGGGCGGGGAGAGTCGGAAGGCGAATTTAATCCGTTTGTTCAAGAAGCAGAGGACGGATTTGATACCATTGAATGGGCAGCCGGTCTCTCCGGCTCGACCGGGATCGTAGGCATGTACGGTTTCTCTTATCAAGGCCTAACACAATGGGCAGCAGCTTCCCTTCACCCCCCTGCGCTCAAGGCGATTGCACCGAGCATGTGTCCGGCAGACATGTATCATGGCTTATTTTATCCACATGGCTCCTTCGCACTTGGCAATCATTTGCCGTGGGCTTTCCAACTGGCTCGTGACACGGCACAAAGAGCGGGTGACTTCGAAACGGCAGAGCAATGCTCACGACTCATGCGCAGCCCCGATGAGATGCTTTGGAAAATGCCATTGAATGAAAGACATCCGATTCTGGAGCAATACTTTCCCGCATTTTATGATTGGATCGATCATCAAGCGTACGATGAGTACTGGGAGCAGATGAACTGGATCAACGATATCGTAAAGGAACCCGTGCCGGCGCTTCATATTGGGGGATGGTATGACGGTTTCCTCATGGGCACGTTACAGTCGTTCGAAGCTCTGCAAGCTACGGCCACGCCGGATTGCTTTCATCGGCTCATTGTCGGCCCGTGGGCCCATATTCCATGGGGGCGAAGAGCGGGCGGAATCGATCATGGCGAGCAGGCGGATGGTGGTCATCATCTGGAGCAGCTGCGCTGGTTTGATTATTGGCTGAAGGGCAAGGAAGACATGGAACTGTCTGGTGAACTGCCGATCCGATATTTTGACCAATTGAGTCATGGATGGCATACAGCGGAACAGCTACCTTCGCAATTTGAGGATGGGGCCTCTCCGTCCGAATGGTTTTATCTGTCGGGGTCACAGACCCCGGCGAATGGTGCGGCAGGAGGGGGGAGACTCGAAAAGCATAAGGAAGATGTGGAGGAGGCTGTGCCGGACGTGTTCGTGTACGACTCACGTCTGCCGATGCGTCTGGACTCTTACCTGCCGTCCGACCGAGCTTCCATTCAGGAACGGCAAGAGATTCTGGTATATACGGGAGGGCCGCTTGCAGAGGATATCCCGATTTTTGGGTCCCCGGAGTTATCCGTGCAGTACCAAACATTGGGAGGTCCGACGGATCTGGTAGCCATCCTCACCACCGTATCCGAGAAAGGGACGGCCCGTCTACTGAGTGTGGGTCGCACGGAAATCTGCAGTGAAGGAGAAGATGCTTCCAATGAATGGAGAACAGCGCAGATCCGGCTGCGTCCCTTGGCGGCAACCCTTCCGGCTGGCTCGTATGTCCGGCTTGAGTTGACAGGCAGTGCCTTCCCGTTATTCGCCCGCCATCCAAACGGTGTTAGGGACGAGATGAACTGCACGGGAACAGGTGGGTTGAAGATTGCCACCACGGCTGTTCGCAGTACAGAACAGGACATATCCTGTTTGAGGCTGCCGGTAAAAAGATAAAAAGCGAAGCATAAATTAAAATCAATCAAAGTGAGGTTGAATGTATATGGTGAACATTCCTGGTCTGGTTGCTGGTAACTTTGAGAATTGTCCCGTCCACAAAATTTCCGCACAGGATACGAATAAGTTCATCCTGCTGTGCGATAGGGAGCAGGTTCCTTTCACTTCATTTGTGGAGATCTTCGAGGTTGGAGGCAGAACTCCATCGAATGAACACCGGGAAGCTTATGAATATTTTTATGTGTTAAAAGGGGAGGGGCTAGCCAAAGTTGGCAACGAGTATGAGACTCCAATCCGCCAAGGCTCATTCATTATTATTCCACCGGGCAACCATCACGATATTATTAACACGGGCAGCACACGTCTGTATTGTCTGACGACCATGGTACCGGACGAAATGTTCTCGGATATGATCAAAGCGGGTCCGGCCACCGAGCTTGACGAGGAGGATCTGGCCGTGCTTCAGGCGCTGGCTACCGCACAATGAGTGCGGGGCTGCGTTTCATTAATGTACGCCTTCCGCACCGGGAAGACCTTGGTCTTTATGAACTAAAGGCGGAGGTTGGAAAATGGGTTAGTATCCGTCGGCAAGATTGTTTCCTTGATGCACGGGAAAGTGCTTCTTCCCGACTGATGGTCCCGCATCAGGCCGGATCGGATCTGAAACGGCTCGCAGACGCGGATTGCATCGATCTGCAGGGCGGCATGATGCTTCCTGGCCTGGTTGACTGTCATATGCATCTGGATAAGGCCTTCTCGCTTGAGCAGGTGTCGAACCGATCCGGCACGCTTCATGAAGCCATTCTTAATTACAGCCAGGCTGTACAGACATTCAGCAAGGAGCAGCTAGCGGAACGCATGCTGACGGCTGCCAGAATGGCACTGAGCTACGGGACCACAACCATAAGGAGCCACCTCGACTTCCCAGTTCATTTGGGGAGAGAGGTGGCCTTTCGGACGATTGAGGCAGCCTTGGAAGTACGGGAGAAGTTGAAGGGACGTATGGCTATCCAATATGCGCTTATGGTACCGTTCCGCGGCAATCATGAAGTTGCGGATGAGGCCATCGAGGAAGCACTGCGGATGGGAATTGATGTGCTGGGGGGAGCCCCTCATCTGGCAGACGACTCTGAAAGAGAGATTGGCAGGATTTTTCGGTTAGCAGAACGTTTTGGCGTACCCATTGATCTGCATGCAGATGAAAGTGATAATCCCGGAAAAAAAACCGTGCTGAACATCGCAGAGCATACGATTCGCTACGGTTATCAGGGCAGAGTGACGGCAGATCATCTGTGCTCATTGTCTGCAATGACGGAAAAAGATGCACAGCATGTGATGGCGAAGATGAAGGAAGCTGGTCTGAACGCGGTAACGCTGCCTGCGGTGAACCTGTATCTTCAGGGACGGGAAGATCGCGGCCTGGTAAGACGGGGCACAACACGCATTCGCGAGCTGCTTGCAGAAGGCATTCCGCTTGCTGCGGCCTCCGACAATATTCAAGACCCGTTCCATCCATTCGGCCGCGGGGATTTGATACAGATCGCCCAAATCACATCATATGCGGCCCATATGGGCAGTGAACGGGATTTCGTACAGCTGCTGCGGATGATCACGGATATACCTGCTGAAATCACGGGCCGCGACGAGTATGGAATAGAAGAAGGGCATGACTGCAACTTTGTTGTCACGGATGCTTCGGATGTCACACAGCTGCTATCAGGTACAAAAATGAGTCGCTGGGTGTATGCCTCCGGCAGATGGCAGTCTGCTTTGCATACTTCTCGGTCATTAGCGTCTGAATGGGTAACATGATTAGCAACAAACAGGAATTACCCTCAGTTGAACATAGAAGAGAAAGAAGGTGGCAAGATGGTTCCACAAGTCACAGGCACACAGACGATGGTAGTCAGCCCTCATTCTTTGGCCAGCGCGGCAGGATCGCGTATTTTGCAGCAGGGAGGTAACGCCTTTGATGCCGCCGTGGCGGTGAGCGCCTGTCTTGCCGTCGTATACCCCCATATGACGGGACTGGGAGGCGATTCCTTCTGGCTGACCTATAGCACCGACGAGAGAAAGGTCAGGGCATATAACGCGAGTGGACGTTCGGGCAGTCGGATTACCGCGGCCTGCTTTGCCGGCGAATCAGCCATCCCGCAGCGGGGACCCCGTAGCGTCATTACTGTGCCGGGTATGGTGGACGGCTGGGATGCCATATTACAGGAATATGGCTCGAAGACGCTGGCAGAAGTGCTTGAGCCCGCGATCCGTTATGCGCTGGAAGGCTTCCCGCTGTCGCCGGACCAGCATGTCAATACGGCCGAGCGTTTCGATGTGCTGGCAGCTTATCCACAGACTGCCGCCATCTATCTGCCTGGAGGCAAAGTTCCGGAGCAAGGCAGCCGCTTTGTGCAGTCTGCTTTGGGAAGCAGCCTGCTCCAGGTTGCGGACCAGGGCCGAGACGTATTTTATTCAGGCAGTGTTGGTCAGGAGATTGTTCGCTCACTTAAGGAGCAGGGAGGTCTACTGACACTGGAGGACTTTGCGAGACACAGAGGTGAATGGGTGGAGCCGGTCAAAGGGAGTTACCGAGGGCTTGATCTTTATCAGGTCCCGCCGAATTCACAGGGCTTTACCGGTATAATGGCGCTTCAAATACTAGAACAGTTTGATTTTGAGAGTATAGAGCATGGTTCCTATGAGTACTATCACCTGCTCGTGGAGGCGCTGAAGCTGAGCTTCCGTGACCGCGATCGTTACTTGACAGACCCACAATTTTCCTCCATTCCCATAGACCGGCTGCTATCCAAATCCTATGCTGCGAAGCTGGCAGCCTGCATCGATATGGAGCGAGCTCTGCCAATGAATACCCAGCCGGTAGGCCACGATACGGCATATGCGGCGGTAGTAGACAGCGAGGGCAATGCTGTGTCATTTATCCAAAGTCTCTATTTTGAGTTCGGTTCGGCAGTGGTTGGGGGAGACACTGGTATATTGCTGCAGAACCGAGGCTCGTTCTTCTCCCTTGATCCGTCGCATGTGAACAGGCTGGAACCGGACAAAAGAACCTTTCATACGCTGATGCCGGCGATGGCTTGCCGCGATGGGAAGCCATATATTTTGTACGGTACCCAGGGAGGAGAAGGTCAGCCCCAGACACAGACCGCGCTGCTGACCCGCATGGTGGATTATGGTATGACCCCCCAGACCGCTGTGCGTGAACCCCGGTGGGTGTGGGGAAGAACATGGGGAGATGCAACGCAAGAATTGAGAGTGGAGGGCCGAATCGAGGCAGAAGTACAGCAGCGTTTAAGGTTAGCCGGACACGAGGTACACACAGTTGAAGATTTTGCTAGAGTCATGGGACATGCGCATGCCATTATGATCGATGACAATGGGTTCCTGCTCGGGGGCACAGACCCCCGCTGTGATGGTGCGGCTATTGGATGGTAAAACAGAACCAGGTGAAAGGTCTGTGTGCATACCGCCCAGGCCTTTATTCTTACATAAGACACAACTAAGCTGCGACCGTTTCCCGTTAGCCTACTGGGGAACGGTCGTTTATTATCTTCTAAGTTCGAACCAACCCACCCCAAAAAGGACAGGAGCAGGCTAAGAAACTTGATTAACTAGAGTTTATGTTCAAGGTAGAGGTTGTTTGTCGAGGGATAAGAACAAGAACACGTTTCACCGAGTCGCTAGTATAGCGGCTTTTTTTATTTTGTCGGTAGAAGTCTATACCTGAGCCGAGAACTTGTTGCGGATGATCGGAATCACGAACATGTTCTTATTAGCGATTAAAGCATCGAATTTCAAACACATACTCTGAGTTACAATCCTTTTCTGCGGTATGAGCTTCCTGTTCTTAGCACACTGACCAAAGATGTTAATGCCAATCAAATCAAGCCACAAAATAGACATATTTCCCATATCCATTAGCCAGTTGGAGCTATATAGAAAAATATTTAATGTTTGTACACTAAAAGCAGTTTGCTATTGCACCTTCAAGCGGCATTTTAGCCGTAAAAGAAAATCCATTTATAGAAGGAGGAAATGGTATTGAAATAGTAAAAGTAATCCTTCTGAAATCGAGGCTGCTTCGTTTTATAAAGAGATTAGTTATTTGTTTCTGCACCCTCTTCTTGCTGAGTGTATGCCTAATCGAGAATGATGTCTATTCCACGCCCAATAATCAATCAATTCCTTTGCAGCCCTTAATTGATCAGGCTTCAGAAGGTGAGGTCGTCGTTCTATCCTCTGGTACATATGAGGGTCCTGTCATAATTAACAAAAGCGTTATCCTTCAAGGGGATTCTACAGTTACGCTGGTCAATAAGGAGGCCGCGCCGGCTATCTCGATTCAGGCAGACGGGGTGAGCTTGGGCAGCTTCACTGTAAAACAGGAGTATGTGGCTGAGTTTGGTGCAATTCAAGTTTCGGGGAATAATGTCACCTTGTCTGGTCTAAGGATCCACACCCAAGGTTACGGTATTGTACTTCGAAAAGCCTTAGACGGGGTCATACAGAATAATGAAGTGATCTGGTCAGGACCGGAACAGGTATCCAGTGCTCAAAAAGGAAATGGGATCGATCTATACGCCTCACAGGATATTCGCATAACGGATAATATAATCACTGGCATGAGAGACGGAATTTATATGGAGAATAGTTGGGATACCGAAGTCATGGATAATACTTTAACGCGATCAAGATATGCCATTCACTGTATGTATTTAGTTCGTTCGAAAATTATGAATAACACGGGTGAACTCAATATTACTGGTGCGATGATCATGGGTGTTCAAGAAGCCACCGTTATGAACAATTCTTTCCGTAAACAAAGTACCAATGTACATTCACAAGGAATCATGATGTATGACGTGCAGAATTCAAAGATTAGTCATAATGCGCTAGAAGGAAATCGTGTGGGTTTGTATATTCAAGAATCTTCCGGCAACGAAATAAGCCAAAACGATGTGGTTCGAAATTTTGTCGGT
Source organism: Paenibacillus sp. FSL K6-2862 (assembly GCF_038005125.1). Taxonomy (NCBI): domain Bacteria; kingdom Bacillati; phylum Bacillota; class Bacilli; order Caryophanales; family Paenibacillaceae; genus Paenibacillus; species Paenibacillus sp. FSL K6-2862. The sequence continues at coordinate 3,591,876 of NZ_JBBOSN010000001.1, read as the reverse complement.
GTGCAACTGCTCGATGCGGAAGGAAATGAACTGCATTCCAATCGTTTTGTGTCGAACGTGATCGAAGCGCAAGCGGTCGAAAGTCAAAATAACATCATCAGGAACAACTACTGGGATACCTTTCAAGGACTTGATTTGAATCGGGATGGAGCAAGTGAAATGGCATATGCCATTAATCCATTTTATCAAGAACTGGTCAGACGAAAGGCACCATTCCAGCTCTTTTTCCAGTCACCAGGCATGTTGTTTTTAAGTGAACTGCATACAGAAGGACGAGACGACTGGATGACAGATACTTCACCTCTAATGAGGCTGGATACAAATTCGATTGCGATGGGAAAATCGAATCCAAGTCATCGAATTGTGCCATGGTTGGGTGTTTTGCTGATGCTATTGTCTGCCTGCAGTATGATCTATTTAGGAGGAAAACAAAAATGAGACATTGGAAAGTGGTATTGGTTACGCTGTGGTCGATCTTTCTATTGGCAGGGTGTGGACCCAAATATGCAGCGCTGCCTATTAATGAGGACGTTGATGTTTGCGTTATCTGTAACATGCAAGTTAAGGATGATGCCTATGCAACACAATTGACTACGAAAGATGGACAAACCTTCAAATTCGATGACATTGGTTGTATGAATGAGTGGAAAGAGAGAAATGGGACCGAGCAGATCGGTATGGATTTTGTTCGTGACTACAACGATAAAGAATGGATCGAATTCAATAAAGCCACGTATGTGTACGACGCCTCTATTCGGACACCTATGGCCTATGGACTTGTCAGCTTCAAAGACCAAGAGTCTGCCGAAAACTTCATTCAGGAACAGGGTGTAGGTGTAATTATGACAGCGGCAGATCTGACATCCCATGATTGGAAGCAGAATACCGAGGGGGTGGATATGATGGGAGATGAGGGACACACCCATGAACATGAACAGGAGGATGCAGGAACGCACGGCTCTGAAAACACATAGGGGGAAACCGGCCATCATTAATACAGAAGTGGGTGAGACGTTATGATATCCCATATGATCGATGTAGCCAATCGTGAAGTGAAGCTGGGATTTCGCAACCCCTGGTCGTATTCCTTCCTAATATTATTTTGCGTATTCAGCATGAGTCTTCTTGTCATCAATTCGCTTAATGTGGTAGAAGGTTACTCCGGAACGACAAGTTCACTGGTCAATTTAATCTTATATCTATTACCACTAATGACGTTATTCATCGGTTCATTCTCGCTCACATCCGAGGGGGAGGATGGAAGTTGGCAGTTGTTATCCACGTACCCACTGGCCACATCTTCGTTTATACTCGGGAAATACTTAGGGCTATCATGCGTCCTGCTTACGATTGTCTCGTTTGGATATGGATTGATGGTCCTTATTAGTGGATTTATGGGTAATTCGTTTAACTTGTTGACGTATGGACTGTTTATTCTATTTTCATGTGGTCTTGTGTTCATGTTCTTGACCATCGCTCTATTCATCGGTTCCGTATGCAAAAACCGCTGGCAAGCACTCACAATTTCAGTTTCGGTTTGGTTTTTCTCTGTCATTGCTTGGCCAACTCTACTAATTGCAGGATTGAGTTTCGTTCCCTACACATGGGTTCAGCCGATGCTATCGATATTCACTTTATTGAATCCGGCAGAACTCGTTCGATTATTCGTCATTATTAAACTCGGGGGCGGATCTGTTCTTGGGCCAGAGTACTATCGCTGGGTGCTATGGATTCAGCAACCCGTCGGTACTTGGATTCTAATGGCGCTTACCATCGTTTGGATCACGGTATCCCTGTTGGTGATTCACTGGATATGGGAAAGGAGACGTTATCGTGGATGAGAATCGTAGAGAAGGGTTTGCGCTAGTGACAGATGTATCCAAAATCATAAAGGGAAAACAACTTGTTAAAGATATCTCCTTCCAGATTCACTCGGGGCAAACCGTTGCTATATGTGGAGGAAACGGTGCTGGTAAAAGTACCGTTCTTCGCATGATTGTTGGTATTATGCGCCCAACTTTGGGCGATATCGTGGTTAATAGTCTACGACCCTGGGCTGAACGAAAATCGTATGCTGAACAGGTTGGTTACATGCCGGACGATTTCCAGTTCAATCAGGGATTATCTGCACAAGAAACCCTACAATTTTGGGCCGATCTGAAAAGGGTACCATCTACTAGAGTGGATGATGTTCTTGCTACTGTTGGGCTCGATACCCATAGAAAACAACGCGTCACGACCTTCTCTAAAGGCATGCGGCAACGATTGCTTCTTGCACAATCCCTGCTGGCCAAGCCTGCTTTACTTGTTCTGGACGAACCCACCAATGGACTGGATCCATTTTGGATGCGTGAACTCGTTCATCTACTGAAAGAGTTCAAACGGGATGGCCAAATGGTCATATTTTCAACGCATCAATTGGAGATTGCAGAGGAAGTTGCCGACGAAGTCGTGTTCATGAATGAAGGAGTAAATGTAGGAACTGGACTGACCGCAACATTCAGGGAGCAATTTGGAAGTTTATATCATGCATTTCATCATAGTTTGGGAATAAAGTGAGGTTTTTGTTTACATGTCATTCAAGAAGTTGACCTTGCGGCAGTGGCTTACCGCACTTATTGCCATCACCGCGATCATGGTAACGATTGGAGTCATTCTCTATCAAACAGCCGATCCTCAGCAGAAACGGGGAACAAACATTGAAGAGGGAAGGCCGGCACCCGAATTTACTGCCACAGAACTAACAGGTAATCCCATATCGCTCAACCAGTATAGGGGGAAAGTCGTTCTTCTTAATTTTTGGGCATCATGGTGTGCACCGTGCGTAAGAGAAATGCCTTTATTAAATGACATAACGCAACTGTATGCTAAGGATGTACAAGCCATTTTCATCAATGTAGGAGAATCCAAGGGGACCATTAGGGAGTTTATGGAGCAGCATCAATTGGACTTTAACGTGGTTGTCGATGCTACTGGCAAGCTATCGGGAATGTTTAAAGTAACGGGTCTGCCTGCAACCATGATTATTGATCGTGAAGGGAACTTCAATCGAATACTCTGGGGAGAACTCAGTGAAGATATGCCTATCAAACAGTGGTTAGAAGAGCTGTAAACGTATATTCATCTAAAAGAATGGATCACTAACTTAAGACCGTCGGCAATGTTGACGGTTTTTTTTAATTTCTTCTATAAAGCAATGCGGTTTGTTGATTTTTAAAAGTCTCTCTACATGTTCATCATTTGTATACATTTGTAAGGAATCTGATCTGGACATAGCCCTACTGAGCCATTCTGTTATTTCATGATTAAGGTTATGATTTCACCAAATTAGATGGAGAGCTAAATTGAGGATCGTGAGGAATATCTGATGTCATATAAACAGATTAAATGGATGATTTTATTAATACCTACCATAACGGTTGCCCTGTGGGAATATGTAAGACACCAATTTTTCCTGCCGTATATCTCCATGAACTTGGGAAACTGGCTTACACCTGTTCTCGTGTATCTCGTTAGTATTACGTTATTAACCCAGTTATTTCGTATCCTGGAACGAATCCAGAAAGAATTAGAGCAGGAGCGTTCTGCCAAAGTTCAACTTGAGGCGAGAGAACAACTGGCACGAGAGCTTCATGACGGGATAGCGCAATCCCTTTTCCTACTGTCCGTTAAAGCTGAGAAACTCGAGAGTGAACGTTCGTCTGAACAACACCAGCAAAATGTACGATCCATTCGTAAAACGATTCACGAGGTGAACCGCTATGTGAGACAGGCGATTACCAGTCTCCGACTGGAACGGGAGGAGAGTCAGATGGTGAAGTCCAATCCTTCTTCCTTACTTAAGCAGATTCAATTCATGGCCAGAGACTTACGCACTCCAATGGAACTTCAATGGGATCTAAAAGATCAGCAACTGGATGATAAGGAAAAGGTTGAACTGATTGCTTGCATTCGCGAGGCGCTCACAAACATGGACAAGCATGCTTCCGCAACAGCTGCATCCATCAGGGCCGCTGGAATGAGCAATAGCTGGAAGGTAGTAATTAAAGACAATGGAACAGGGTTTACTGGTGATCCATTTGAAAAGGTAAACAAGTTTGGCCTTCGCATTATGAAGGAACGCTGTGAGGAAATGGGTTGGGTGATGAACATGTACCGACAAGAAGCATACACGATCATTGAGATTCGCAAGGGGGCTTACGCGTGACTTTAGCGAAAACAAGGGTACTCATCGTGGATGATCATGAGCATGCGCGAGAAGCCATTGATGTAATCTTAAGTATGGATGAATGTTTTGAAGTCATTGGGGTCGTCACCAATGGTCAAGAGGCCGTGGATTTTATGGAAAAATGGCTCCCAGACCTTATTTTAATGGATATCCAGATGCCGGTTATGGACGGGCTTGAAGCAACAAGTCGAATCAAGCTAATGTTCCCATATGTCAAGATTGTCATGATTACGGTATCTGATGACATGCTGCATTTATTGGAGGCGCTCAAACGAGGAGCTCAAGGGTATTTGCTCAAGAACTTGGAACCTTCGACCTGGCTAGAGTACTTACACTCCATTATCAATGAAGAAGCACCACTATCTCGTGACGTGGCATACCAAATCCTTAAAGAGGTTAATGTATCCGAGCGTAGACAGACAGAAGACAGACTGACAACGAGAGAGTTAGATATTTTGTATGGTGTAGCAGCCGGATGGACGAACAAAGAAATCGCCAGTCAATATGACATTTCTGAGTATACAGTAAAAAATCATATGAAAAACATTTTGCAAAAGTTGCAGCTGCAAAATCGGGTTCAACTCACTCGCTATGCGTTGGAACAAGGGCTTGTTCAAGACATGAGTCGCCGTCCTAAATAAGCATTCCTTTTTCACAGAATGTTTAAAAGGACAATTTCAAGGTGGGTGCAGCTAAAGAGGCAGTACATATTTTTCTGGCCTCAAAAAGAGAAGAAGCTAAGGATGACTTCTCTTTATTAACTACTAATTACTTTAAAAGGAGGGGCCGATAGGCCTCTCCTTAGTTATGTAGAGAAACACAAGCTTCAAGCACTTTATAATGTGGTTCTTATTTGTTTTCTAGTCGAGAAGTAGATAACGGTTTCAATGATAAAGATAATGAGTACAGAAAGGCCGAAAAGAGGCATAAGAATACCCATAATGAGTAACGTGAGCACTGCACCAAGAGACCACTTCTTATTGATTCTCTTAGGTCGATTGAAATCGCCGGGTTTAATTCTTTTCATCCAAGATAGGAATCCCATGGTTATTGCAGCGAGAAAAGCAAGACATACAAGCAGGTTGAGAATTTTATTGGCTGTTCCGAATAAATGGCCTTCGTGTAGCGGGATGCCCCACGTAAACCACTTTCCAATGATCCCGTAGTCTGCGTAATCAATTTGGGCGATCAGTTTACCTGAATATTGATCAAAGTAAGCCGTGGTCTCCTCAGAAGGGCTGACATCAAGACCTGTAACCCCAGTATTACTACCTTTGGAAACCGTGAATACACCTTGCTCATTCGAAGGATATACAATCGAGAAGGGTCGGCTAATGTTTTCTTTTTGCGCATTGTGGATAATCGATTTTAAACTTTGCTGATTAGAACTATTGATTACAACAGTACCTGCCGAGTGATGTTCAGAATGGGGATCATGTTCGGAAGTTGGTTGATTCATGCTTCTGGTCGCCCAGGGAATCTCGTTCACATCGGATTGAGGTGGATTAAGCCGCAACTCTGTTCTCCCTAATTCCGGATGCTCTTGAGCAAACGTACTAATATGGTTGCCCATGAACACGGACCAAGGTATGCCTGTCAGTATGATGATGAACAAGGGAATTGCCGTAACTAACCCCAAGAGAGCATGTACTTTTTGAAGTTTGAAGGAATGGTTTCTCTTACTTTTTCTTTGGGACAGCAGTTTCTTTTTAAATGTCATATAGACGCCTGACACAATTAGAAATATGGTCCAGCAGGCTGTTAGCTCAACTAAATAACGTATAAATGTACTGCCTGTAAAAAGAGAGCTATGGAAATTTCTCATGACATTGGCATAGGTGAATTTGGCATCTTGTTCGGCAACGACCTGATTGTTATGATCCAGAAAAATGTAACGACTATCGCTATCTTCATTGCTGATGGTCACCCTATTATTGTATGGCTCTTCCATAATGCTAATTTTTCCAATATTGAACCCAGCATAATCGGAACTGATTTGTTGAACAGCTTCATCTAAGCTTTGTTTCGTACTTAAGTTGCTCTCTCCATAAAATTCATGTTCATAGATATTTGCTTCTACATTGGTAAAGAAAAGGTACCCGATACCTGATAGGGTTAAGGTAATAAGCAAGGGCGTAATTAGCCAGGCGGCATAAAAATGAAGTCTGCGGAATGGATTAAATGTGTTTTGATTGCTCATAACGTCTCCTCTTATTTTTTATTTTCAATATTTGTAGACCTAACAGATCTATATTAATTGAAAGGGATGAGGAGGGTAATGGCTCGACTGAGCTATCTTTAAGCACCTGACCTCATTGTTCCTTTTCCTTGCCGAGTACCATCTTGAGGAGAAAAGTCTGAACTAGGAAGGCAGTCGTACGAGGTTGTAATTATGTAAAATTCGGTTGGAATCGATGATTTCACCCTGATGTAATGATTTGTAAAATAGGCTTATTAAAGAACAAGGAGAGGTTCACATGACAAAGCCAGACGTCCCGCACCATCCGCAGACATCAGGTTATAGCCATAAAATCAATGATCCATTCTGGTCGCATTATATTGAACTTGTCCGCAACGTGGTTGTTCCTTATCAATGGGAAGCGCTCAATGACCGTATCGAAGGAGCTGAACCAAGCCGGGCTATTCGGAATTTCCGCATTGCTGCAGGGGATGAAGAGGGCGTTCATTATGGCATGGTATTTCAGGATAGTGATGTTGCGAAATGGATTGAAGCAGCTTCGTACCTGCTCTCCGCGAAGCCCGACCCGGAACTGGAAGTCCTCGTAGATTCCGTTATTGAGACCATAGCTCGGGCACAGCAAGCCGATGGTTATTTGAACACGTACTTTACCCTGCGTGAACCTGGGGCGCGCTGGACGAACCTCGCCGAGTGTCATGAACTCTATTGTGCAGGACATATGATTGAGGCTGGTGTGGCGTACTATCATGCCACGGGCAAGCGCACGCTGCTGGATGTGGTTATTCGCCTGGCGGATCATATAGGCACCGTGTTTGGTACAGAGCCGGGACAATTGCCAGGTTATGATGGACATCAGGAGATTGAACTTGCACTCTTCAAATTGTATGAGACGACAAAGGAAGAGAAATATCTGGAACTGAGCCGTTATTTTCTGGATCAGCGGGGAGCGAGTCCGCATTTTTTTGTAGAAGAATGGGAGCAAAGGGGTCATACCATACATTTTGGCGAGTTGGACATGGTTCACCGCCACACGTACTCCCAGTCCCATCTGCCCATTAGAGAGCAGTCGACAGCAGAAGGCCATGCGGTTCGACTGGTTTACATGTGCGCGGCTATGGCTGATGTAGCTGCGAAGACGGAGGATAAACCGCTGAAAGAAGCCTGTGAAAAGTTGTGGAGCAACATTGTAAGCAAGCGAATGTACATTACGGGAAGCATTGGTTCATCAGCCAAGGAAGAAGCATTTACAGGCGATTATGATCTGCCGGGAGATACCGCTTACGCAGAGACCTGTGCCTCAATTGGCCTGATCTTTTGGGCGAAGCGCATGCTGCAGATGGAGCAGGATAGCCGGTACGCAGATGTTATGGAGCGGGCCCTGTACAATACGGTGATTAGTGGAATGTCCCTGGATGGTCAACGTTTCTTCTATGTGAATCCGCTTGAAGTCGATCCGGATATTCAACGTGTGAATCCTAATTATGCCCACGTGCGAACACGCCGGCAAGGGTGGTTTGGTTGTGCCTGCTGTCCGCCGAACATTGCGCGACTAATTGCCTCATTGAATCAATATGTATATACCCCGGCAGTGGAACAGGCTACGTTGTATGTGCAATTGTACATCGGCGGGGAAGGGGAATTCACACTTGAGGGTAGGAGAGCAGCTCTATCCATGGCCTCTGACTATACCTCCACCGGAGAAGTGAAGCTGATCGTTCGACCCGATTCCCCGGAGGGAATGCAATTTACGATAGCTCTGAGAAAGCCGGACTGGTGCAAGATTCCCGAGCTGTGGATTAATGGGGAGAAGACAGAGCAGGATGGGTTCTTTTATGAGTGCGGTTACATAAAGGTGACCCGTACGTGGAGAGCTGGTGATGAGATCAAGCTTCACTTCCCTATGGAGTTGCTTCGGATGAAAGGGCATGATCACATCAAAGCCACTTTTGGAAAAGTAGCCATCCAGCGGGGACCGTTTATGTACTGTCTCGAAGAAGTCGACAATGGCCGCGGATTGCATCGCATTCAGCTGCCCCGGGATGCCGAGTTTCATATCGGTAGCGGGGAACGGATGCCTCTGGGGGTTCCGGCACTTACAACCATCGCGCAGCGAATCGTATCCCAAGAAGACTGGGGAATTCATCTGTATCGCAGTGATGTCCACTGGGATACACAGCCTGCCGAGCTTCGGTTCATTCCTTACTTCACTTGGGCCAATCGGGATGAAGGAGAAATGAGCGTTTGGATTCGGGAGAGCTAATAAGAAGAAGTCTACTAGTGCTGCTGTAAAAAGGTAGGCAAAAAGGAAAGCGCCCGATAGACCCAGAATGCGCGCTGCAGGATAACGCGAACTTTGGTGAGCGGACACTTCTTATTTTTCATGGCATCAGTTCTGAATGAGTCAGTTTATTTATCTGAGTTGGTAAACTTGCTGCGGAAGTTGGAAGGAGAGATGCCCTCTTTTCTCGAGAAACAGGAAGAGAAGTAGGATACATGATTGAAGCCGATCTCTTCGGCGATGCGAGCAATGGACCAAGCGGTTTGCAGCAGCAGCTTTTTGGCCTGTTCAATTCTGTAATGCAGCAGATATTCCATGGGGGTCATGCCATACACTTTCAGCATGCTGCGTGCGAGATAGTTTGGATGGTAGTTGAGTTCCTTTTGCAGCATCGGATTGGAGATCGGTAGCGGGTAATTGTGGCGGATGTAGAGTTCAACTTTCTCGGCAATCCGGATGGCAGCAACGTCGGACAGTGAAGACAGCCCAAGGTCCAGATGCTGCATAAATTGCTGGAAGGTCGCCTGTCGTTTCCAATTGCGCATGGACTGAGGCTCCTGATCAAGCTGAGAGAAATGCTCCAGCAGTTCCATATCTTTGGATGCAATGTGCAAATGTTTGGGAATGAAAATGGAACAGACATCACAGTGGTTCAGATATGCGCTCACCTTATGTGTCTCAATTAATTCGGCTTGATTGGCGAGGCATTCGTCCATGTTGGCAGACTCTCTCCAGCTGCCATAGGTTTGAAAATGAATCCAGATCATTTCCGTTTCCGCCTTACAGGCTGCGCTGCCGTAGTGGTGTCCATCCGGCTTAAGGATCAGTGCTTCTCCTTGGTTCAGAAGCCATTCTGTCCCGTTCTCGTTAATGGCAAGCGAACCGCGTGTAACGACAATTAGATCAAAGACACCGATGTCACTGCGGCTAATGTGATATTCACCGGCTTCGTAACAAGCACGTCCGCAATCAATAAAATAGGGAATGGGCGGGGTGATGAAATGAAGGATGGGCGAGTCCAATTCGGCACCTCCGAACAGGTTGAAATATTTAAAATTCATGTTGGCATCAAGCATTTATTTTTTATGATACAGCAAGTAACATAGAAAATAAAGCGCTTACGAAGTTCAGTTTTTTTACTCTGAACGGATTCAGGTTTACATCCTAATCTTCACTCTCGTGCTGGTTGTGATGATGATTCCAATGGAAATTATTATCCTGCCCCTGTATGTCTACATGAAGTAAGCTCCACGAAAGTGGAGTAACGGTTATAGGATTAGATTATCTTAACAATCGACTTAGACATTCTACTTTAGACGAAAGAATGAACGTCATTTTCGATGGATCGGTCAAAGGTATTTCGTAGAAGAAACTATACTTACCGGTATAAGAGAATTAAACCTTTAATGGATATGAACACATGTATACAGGAGGTTATAATGACAATGATTTCGAAGAAGTGGAAGCCGCTGATGATCGCGCTGCTCCTGGCTATCCCAAGTCTACCGTTGCAGGTTAGCGCATTGCCTGAGGTCACGGCGGCTGCAGTAGGAACCGATATCTCCAATGCCAGCCTGTCGGCCAAAGTCGGTGATTTAGGCCAGATTGAAGAGCTCTTTATCAACAACAATCCTACGAATAAACAAGGGAAGCCAATTAATTTCGTCCTACCTAACACGACATCGCCGCAGAATGGTACCGAGCACCAGTGGATGGGTGAAATGATTTTCTCTTACCGTACAGGCGCCAATGGACAATTCCCTGACAACAGGGACGGCTTTGTAGAAGTTGATACCAATAAAACATTGGCTGCCGGGGGATCTACACAAGTTTCGACCATTAATCCGGATAACCCTTATATGAACAAGACCTCATCAGCAGACGGCAAGAAGGTAGAAGTCAACTTTATTGGACAGAACCTAAATTCTACAGACCCGCGGGTAATGAAGGGCTTCGATGTGAAATCCGTTTTTGATATGGAGACCGATGACGGTTCAATGCTTTGGGAAATTACGGTGAAGAACAAAAGTAATCAGTATATCGAATTCGGGGATATCGGCTTACCGATGCCTTGGAACAACAAATACCAGACCTTATCCGATACCTATGATGACCGTGTGACGGTGCATAATTTCGCAGGTGCTGACAGTGGATATTCTTATGCCATCCGCACCAGTGGTGAGGGGAACTTTATGCTCTTCACTCCGGTGCCGGAGAGCGGCGCTCGAATCGAGTATGTGGATTATTGGATGCATGAAGCAGGAGAGGTGCGTGCTGCAGATACTTTTAAGAACTGGACAGGGGACAGTGGCGGCTGGTATCCGGGGCTGAACGTACTCTATATCCATTCCAAAGATATCCAAAAAACGGGACGCGGATACTTTACCGATGCTTCCAGCCTCGTATTAGGACCGGATGAGTCCAAGACGTATAAGTTCAAATTCTCAGCAGTCCGTGGAGGAGACAACACGTCGCAGGAAAGTGCCGAAAGCCCAAATAACAGTTCGACCTCGATGGAAGACCGTGAAGCCAATCTCCGGTCCATCCTATATAAATCAGGCATGATTGATGCCGTAGCGGTGCCGGGCTTCCAGACAGCGATCAATATGCCTGTCAAGCTAGGCTTGCACTACGACGACAGTATCGTTGATGTACAATCCATCGATATTCAAAATGTGGCAGAGAATGATCCGTTCGACGAAGCGCATATTCCGGATATCAAGCCTGGGAAGAGCAGAAAGGAAATGGTTGACAACTCACGGGCCGGACGTGGACTGCCTGACGGGAACCCTGGCTACAACGAATCGGTTGAGTTTGTGGAGACCAAGATCGTAAATGGTGAACAGCATCATATCTATTCGCTTCAGTTTGATTCGATCGGCAATAACAGTGTGCGTATCGAATATAAGCTGAAGGACGGCAACGAATGGGTGGATAAATTTACTCAATTTGAATTCAATGTTCTGGCCGAGCTGGATGCAATCTCGGATGCCCATTCTGAATTCATGGTCCAGCAAACTCAGGATAAGAATCCGGAAAGTCCAACTTATGGTAACTATTTCGACTGGTATCTTACAAGCGGCATGGATCTCAACACAAGCCATTGGGGGGATGACTGGAGCCATGACAACATCAACTTCATGACGATGAAGAACTATCTGGCTCCAAGTCCCGATGAAATTCGCTCTATCGAGACATACCTGATCGACTTCATGTGGGAACGATACATGAAGAATACTCAGGATAGCTACATCCTTGCGAACTGGCTAAAAGACTCTGGAGCGTACACCGACAAAGATAAACCTTATACACGTACCTTCTCCGAAATCATGGAAGCTACCGGATTTTTCAACATGTACCGGATTCAGAAGGCTTATCCTAATCTGATCGAGTACCGGGAATCGCCTCAGTTTTATCTGGAAAAAGCATATAACATCTACGATAAGCGTGTTTCCACCGAAGCCATTGGGTTCTATGGCGAGCAGCAAATCCCGGATATGATTGAAGCACTGAAGGAAGAGGGAATGCAGACCGAGTCAGCCAATCTGCAGAAGAAATTCGCTCTCGACAAGGGACGGAATATGACAAGAGCATCTTATCCTTACGGCTCGGAATTTGAATATGATAATACTGGCGAAGAAGGGGCTTATGCCGCAGCGAAGGCGCTGCGCACCTACTATCCTACAGACGCACTTACAGGTGCAGCTGAGAGAAGTATGGAAATGGCCGATTGGAAAACACGTGCCATGCGCGGAATTCAGCCTACCTGGTTCCATTATTCCGTGCCCGTTTTCCGCGGCGGTGAAGGCTGGTGGAATTTCCAATATACTGCGTCTTTAGCAGGATACATTATGGATGACTGGCTTAGGTATGAGAATGATGGCAGATCGGTGGAGCAGAAGGCAATTGCACAGCAGCGCAATTATGCCGCGAAGATTTCGAACTTTAACGCCGTCAATATGGGACAGATTTCGGCTAATTCAGTTGGCAGCACCTCTTGGAGATATTCGATGTATAAAGGAGGCACAGGTACGAAGGACGTATACGATGGCGGCTCACGCGTCATGAGTAACGGCTGGAATGATTTTTCGGGCGAATCGGAAGAAGGCCTCTATGGTTCCCTTCTCAGCATCAGCTCCGATATAGCTACAGATCCGATATTCGGGCTGTTCGGTTATGGAGCGTTGGTAACTGACGAAGGAGATAGCTACAACATCACGCCGAAAGACGGTTTCGGCAAACGGATCAATCTGATCGATGAGAAAATCTATTTGGAGCTAGAAAGCGATAAAGTAGAAAGCGCGCAAATTCAAAAAGATGGTAAGGGTTTTGCACTTCAGCTCCTGAATCCATCAGGGAAAGAGCATACTTCACGGATATTGTTCGATGGAGTGGGGATGGAGAATGGATACTATACCATGAAGCTGAATGGTGCAGCTGCCGGACAGTTCTATGTTCAGAACAATGAAGGCGTTGCCATGTTTCAGATGGGTAGCGTACAGCGTGCTGAATTGATCATTGAAAAGTCAGCCGGCGGTGAAAATGAAGCTCCGCAAATTACTGTTGAGCTGGCGACACAACATCCACAGGCGTTGATTCCATTGATGCTGAATGGGATTGTAACCGATGATGGCGCGCCGGAAGGGACTCTGTCTTACCAATGGGAAGTGGTCAGCGCCCCGGAAGGCGGCAAGCTAACTTTTACTCATCCGAAAGCAAGCATTACACAGGCTGCGGGTACCAAAGCAGGCTCATATACGGTTAAGCTTAGTGCAAGTGATGGACAACTGACTGGCTCCAGCCAGGCGACTTTCGAGCTTGCTTCACCACCGGAGAAACAGCCTCCAGCTATTGGTCAAGTGACTGCGGTTCAGGATGTTGCCAATAACAGTATCGTGGTATTGTCCGGGGAAGCCATTCCTGACCCTGTGCATAGCGAGGCAGAAGAACCCCAGTTGAAGTACACTTGGGCCGTCAAGCATAAGCCTGAAGGTTCAGCGGACATTTCATTTGTGGATGATGACAAAGCAGTGGCCTATGCGCGTGTTAGCATGGCAGGCGCCTACACGTTTACCTTCAGTGCGGCAGATGGAGATAAGAAGTCCAGCAAAGATGTAACGATAGAGATCAAGGAAGATACCGTTGACGTTTACCGGGCACTCAGCGTTGTCACCAAGAAGGATATTGAACCAGAACTTCCTAGTCAAATCTATATTTTGTCAGAGGAAGGGTATCTAGAGCAGGAAATCACTTGGGATGCTATTGATCCAAGCTTCTATGCTAGCGTAGGTCAATTTGAAGCCAGAGGAAAAGTCAATGGTAGTGCTTTGGAAGTATGGGCTACCGTACATGTCGTGAATACTGAGCTGCAAAATGCGGCGCTGACAGCCAAGGCTTCCGCTAGCTTCTCTGGTGGCGACGGTTATCCGGAAGCGATGAATAACGGCATTGAACCTAAAAGCTCGGCAGATTTCTCTCCGAACCGAGGTGCCCCCAACAGTGCATGGCATAACTGGGGTAGAGAAGGAGATCCTGCATGGGTGACGTATGAATGGGATCAGCCATTCCTGGCCTCATCCATGGATGTATATGTATTTCAAGACAACGGCGGGAACTTCCGTCCGAAGGATATGCAGCTTATGCTTCGCGGCGAAGATGGGAAATGGTACACCCCGCGGGACATTAAGGGATTGGGCAATGAACTTAATAAATACAATACAACGACCTTTGAGCCCGCCTATATTACAGGTGTTCGTATGGACATGAAGCCTTCCGTTAATGGCAGTGGTATTCTGGAATGGAAGGTATACGGCTATACCGGAGCGGTAGATAAGACAGAACTGGTCAAGGTCTATAACTATGTAAATACATTAAATGCTTCGAACCTTGCAGATTCAGGTCTTGCGCCAATCGAAGCGGCGAAGACAGAAGCATCTGCTGTGATCAAGAATATGAATGCCACAGACGAGGAAATTGCTCTGGCGCTCGAGAAGTTGCTGACGGATTTGCGTCTGCTGAGTCCGAATGACGGCAATATGGCTTTCCTCGCGAATGCTTCTTCCAGCTACACCTCACCTTGGGAGAGTCTGGCGGCAGTGAATGACGGAAGGAAGGATAGCAACAACATCTCGCACTGGGGAACCTGGGGCCATGAGGGCGCAGAGGAGTGGGTACAATATGAATGGCCGCAGGGTGCATCTATCCGGAGTTCCAATCTGGTGCTGTGGTCAGATGGCGGCGGAATCAAGAAGCCTACCCAAATTGTATATTCCTACATCCCGGCGGATAGCGCAACTGATGAATGGGTAACAGCGGGAACGGTTACGGAGGGAATCAAAGTGGTTGAACATACTCCAGCGGAATCCTCCAATCCGTACACGTTTGACTCGGTGCTGAATGTAAAGGCAGTGCGAGTAACCCTGACCAAGCAATCGCGGGCAGGAGATAACGGTGTAGGCCTATGGGAATGGGAAGTCCACCAGGCCATATCCAGTCCTGATCGTGAGGCTCCAGTAACACCGGCTGGTGTGGCACCGTCCATTCCTGATGGAGATGACGGCAAACTGATCGGTGTGACAACAGAAATGGAGTATAAGAAGGAAGGCGAAGAAGAATATATTGCAATTGCAGGAATTGAGGTCACAGGTCTCACCGCCGGTAAATATTATGTCCGGTATATGAAGACCGGTTCCCTGAGCGCCAGCCTGGATAAGGAAGTCGTTATTCCGGAAGGGCAGGCCCAGGAGCAGGCTGCACCCGATGCGAGTGGGTGGGTAATCTCACACGCCAATTCGGATACCGACATAAAAGGCATAATTGAGGGCTTGAATGATACGATGGAATACCGGAAGCTGGGCGAAGAGGACTACACGCCTGTTACAGGTTCAAGTATCAACGATCTGGAGCCTGGCAGCTATCAGATCCGGTATGCAGCCACAGACAGCCTAAAGGCAAGTCCGCCGGTAACCGTGGACATTCGCAATGAAGCCAAGGCAGACAGAGAGGCACCAACAGCGGAAGGACTTGTCATTACACCGCCTACAGCAGCAGGCGGGAATGATGGCAGAATTGAAAATGTGACTGCCGAAATGGAGTACCGGAAAGCGGATCATGGTAGTTACATGCCGGTTAGTGGAACCAGCATTGAAGACCTCGAGGCCGGCAGCTACGAGCTCCGGTACGCCGGAACGGATTTGAGCAATCCAAGTCCTGCTATCCTGATCGTTGTGCCTGACGGAACCAAGCAGGTGCAAAGTCCGCCGTCCAGTGCAGAGGTTAAGGCTGTAAATGTTAGTGCGGCTGGGGCCAAGGATGGTAAGATCACTGGTGTAAGTCCTGTAATGGAATACCGGCAAGTGGGAGTGGACGCTGGCAGCTGGAATGCGATCACAGGCACAGAGGTTATAGGTCTTGGTAACGGAATCTACGAAGTAAGATATAAAGAAACGGCAACTCATTATGCGAGCCAATCCCTTACTGTCGTTATCAGCAATCCAGTCATCAATCCGAAGCCTACTGAAACACCGCCGTCAACGGATGCACCTGTGTCAGTGACCACACCTTCACCGGCTCCTGAAAACATCAAAGTCGAAGGGAATTTAATTAAGATTGTGGCACCAAAGACGGATCCCAAAACCGGTAAAGCTAAAGGAGCACCCATCCGGCAGGAAGATCTAAATAAGGCTCTGGAGCATGTAAAGGCGAATAGCAGTAATATTAAAACAATCATGGTGGACATTCCGAAAGCAGAGGGAGCCAATTCCTATGCGGTTGAGCTTCCTGCAACTGCACTAACCGCAGAGCAGGCCAACATCATGATCGAGATTAATACGGAATTTGGAACCGTTGCAGTACCTTCTAATTTGCTGAAGTATGTATCAGGTGCCAAAAATGTGGAACTGTCACTGAGCCGGTTAGATACTGTAAAGCTTCATTCAGATGTAAAATCCGTAACAACCAGCAGACCTATTATTGCATTCACTGTTCTATTAGATGGCGAAGAGGTGGTAGCCTTGAATGAACCGGCCGAAATCAGACTGCCTTATACTCCTGATGTTGAAGAATTGGCCAATTCAAAATACCTTACCGTTTCGTACGTGGCTGCAAATAGTACATTTGTTCAGCTACTGAACGGCAAATACGACAGTGCTCTACAAGCCATGGTTTTTCCAGCGGCAAACACAGGTCAATATGCAGTTGTTTATACGAAGAAGTTCTTCAATGATGTCATCAAGGATTCGTGGTACGCACCAGCGGTTGAAACCATGGCGTCCAAAGGATTCATCGACGGGACATCAGCAATAAGCTTTAGTCCCGGGCAAAAGGTTACAAGAGGTGAGTATCTAGCTTGGTTGGTAAGGACACTGGATCTCAAAGCAGAGTTCAACACCACCTTCAGTGATATGAAGCAAACAGACCTCTATTATGAGGAAATCGGAATCGCCAAAGCACTCGGGATCGCCCTGGGCTCGAACGGCAGCTTCTATCCGGAAACGGAAATTGCTAGACAAGATTTGGCTGTGCTGACCATGCGGGCTTTGCGGGCAGTGGGCAAATCCGAGCAGACCCGCACAGCTGAGGATCTCAAGAGATTCACAGATGCGGCAAATGTAGCAAAGTACGCAGTTGATGACATGGCTGCAATGGTTAAAATGGGTTTCATAAACGGGCGAAGCAATGTCATCTTGAGTCCTGCTGGAACGACAACCAGAGCAGAAGCTGCTCAGGTTCTGTATAAGATTTTCTTGCAATTATAATTAAAGAAACCGACCTTGATCCTGTTTTATGCAGGACCAAGGTCGGTTTCTTTTTCAGGTAATGCTTCAAGCATGATGCGGAGCCCAATGTTAATATAAAAAACTGTATAAACTTTATTATTGAAATATATAATATGTGCTCATATTAACTGACTTTCCTACCGATAAACATGGATGGAATGTTAACAGATGGTAAAAATCAGGTTCTCATTCTAGCATGTAGTCAGCAATTTGAGCGGAGGTGGCTTGGGTATCTTGCAAAAGGATACCAATTTTGTGTGGTAAATGAAGAGCAAAGAGGAGAGCAATATGAATGATTAGAAAAATCACAAGAAAAATATCCATTTTTCTTACTGTTGTACTTGTAATGGGTGTAATGCTTTCTTCCTTCGTGTGGTTGTCGAATGAAGTGGAGGCAGCATCTTCAGGTTCCGGTACAGCATCAGACCCTTATATCATTACAACGGCTACACAACTCAATGATATACGTAAATCGATGAGATCTTACTATAAACTGGGTAAAGATATTGACCTATCAAGCTATTCCGATTGGACACCGATTGGAACAAAAAGTGCTGTTTTTAGCGGTGGATTAGATGGAGATGGTCATACGATCAATGGATTAACCATTAATCGTTCTTATCTATCCGATGTCGGCTTGTTTGGATATGTTGAATCTGCTCAAATTCGCAATGTCCATCTAACTGGAGTAAACATAGTTGGATATGATTATGTTGGTAGTTTAGTAGGTAGAATCAATTTTGGAAAAATAGAAAATAGTAGTGCAAGCGGCACAGTAAAAGGATATCGCCAAACCGGAGGGCTGGTAGGGGAAGTGGCTTACTCCTCAGCTGTTGTTAATGGGAGTTCGGCAAACGTAACGGTTGACGGATACCAGAACTTGGGCGGTTTAATTGGTAAATACAGCAGCTGGACAGCCATGGCTGACAACTCTTCTAGCGGTAATGTCACAGGTACTGGTGGCAATCTTGGAGGCTTAATTGGTTATATCGATTGGGGCGGCGGTGTCACGAACAGCCATGCTAGCGGTGATATACGAGGCACCAATCTGAATAGCTCTTCTCTTGGCGGTTTGATTGGTGGAAGTAATTCGAACCTTATAGAGTACAGTTATGCAACGGGCAATGTGTTCTCAATAGAAGGGACAAACCTCGGTGGTCTTATTGGCTCTGGAGGCGGAAATATCGAGCAGAGTTATGCCACGGGAAATATCACTTCTGAAGGAGGGCGCTTTCCTGAAATTGGTGGATTAGTCGGTAGATCTGACTTTGGAAAAATTTTAAATAGTTACGCCACTGGACAAATAACAGGAAACGCGAATAGCACGCTATTTGGTGGTTTAGTAGGTAGTTTTTATCAAGGCGATATAGTGAATAGTTATGCAGCTGTTCAAGTGCCCACAACCGGAAGTAATAATGGCGGACTGTTGGGTACCGAAGGCTACGGGATCATCACGAACAGTTACTACGACACAGAAGTAGCTAATCAATCCGACACTGGAAAGGGCGAACCGAAGACTACAGCAGAGATGAAAAGCAAAACAACCTTTGTTGATTGGGACTTTAATTCGATATGGATGATTAATGAAGGTGACGATTATCCGCGACTTCGTCCATATGTGAAGTCCTACTCCGTCTTATATGATAGTAATGGAGGAACGATGGGCACTGTTCCTGTCGACAGTAATCGTTATCCGGAAGGCCATGTTGTCACTGTATTACATAATACGGGGAATATGGAGCGTGAAGGCTATCGATTTATGGGTTGGAGTACCGATGCACTAGGTAATGGCGGTGTTTACAAAGGGGCAGATACCTTCATCATGGGCACTGCTGAAGTGAAACTTTATGCACAGTGGGCTGCATTGACCTATAAGATCAGCTCAATGGAAGATGAAACACTTTCGAACTTATTAGAAGGATACTTACCTGGTACCCAAGAAACGAAGACGATTCCCATTACCCGTACAGGTACAGGAGATTTGACGAATGTAACTGTGTTAATAAGTGGAGATCAAGCTATTCATTTCGTAATCACTGGGCCATCTGTAACAACGCTGGATGACGGAACGCTCGCGACCTCGTTTACAGTAAGGGTAAAAGATCATTTGCCATCTGGAACGTACAGTGGAACAGTTACCGTTAGTGCAGATCACATGGCCGATACCACCTTTATGGTTAAACAAACGGTGAATGCTAAACAGATACTAAAAGGTGACGCAAACGGTGATGGCCTAATCACTCCCGCAGATGCTCTGATGATTACGCAACATATGAAAGGAAAGATTACCTTGACAGCTGATCAATTCAAAGCGTTAGACATGGACAATAACGGGATTTTGGATAATGTGGATGTACAAATGATTATGGCGATTTACTTAGGAGGAACCGGAAAATGATACAGCGCCTTCATGGTAGCGCGTTAGGTAAGATAGTTTCGTTATTTACGATCGTATGCTTACTTCTCGTTCCTTTCCGATCTGTTGTTGAAGCCGCTGCTTCAACTACCCCTTCGCTAGCTGTTGAGGTGGACGGAACTTCTTATGCTCCTGGCGATATGGTTACAGTCAGGGTAACGGTAGATCCTGGTGATGAAGATTTGATTGCATATGATACTAATGTAAATTACGATGAAAACCGTCTTCAGCTCGTTACCGTAACAGATAAAGCGAGAGCTCTAAAATTTACTAAAGATGATAGTTCATTGGGACGGATTATTGTTTCTGCAGCCTACTTTGGAGATCTTTCCTTCATCTCAAGTAAGCAAGAAGTGTTTGATATTCAATTTAAGATAAAAGAAAAAGCGGGATCAGGTGACGCCAAAATACAGATCGAATCCGGTCATTATAGTGATGACGATCAAACTTGGACGGATTTTGCATCGCTAACCTCTGGGAGCGTAAGGGTTCAGGAAGTTATTCATGTTAAAGTTGGCACGGTAACTGGAGCACCGGGTGAGACCGTTGAAGTGCCAGTTTCCATTCTCGAAGCTAATGGATCAACCGCAGCTTATGGGATGCAGCTTGATTTTGATTCCAATGCACTTGCGGTCGAGAAAATCACCGGCTTGTCTGGAGATACGTTCTCCACTTTACAGAACGACCTGGAAGGCTGGTTAAAGGTTTGCTGGGTTGATGCAGAGGGTGGTGATCATGCTTTAAAAGAAGGGGACACTTTGTTCAAGATCTCTTTTAAGATTAAAGAGAATGCCGCTGCAGGCGATGTGCCTATTACAGTAAGCAATCAAGAGGATCCTGGACATCTCACTTTTACTAATGTGCAACTGGAAGAAATGAAGAAAACGGTTATTGACGGAAAAGTGACCATCAACGCAGCACTCACCAATGCTGAGGCACCTTCAATAACCACACAACCAATAGACCGGACAGTAAATGTTGGAGATTCGGCAGAATTAAACATCTCAGCGAATGCAAGTGGTACGGTGAGTTACCAGTGGTACAGCAATGATACAAACCTTACTCATGGTGCAACGATGCTGGTAGGCGAGACAAGTAACACGCTTACAGTACCGACGATGATGGCTGGAACTACGTATTACTTCGCCGTGGTAACCAATACGGATAGCACCAAAACGGGGCAGATCGTGGCAACACAGACGAGCTCTATCGCCAAGGTAACGGTTGATGATTTGACAGATGCAGAGGCACCCACGCTTAACACAGAGCCAACGGATCAAACGGTAAGCATCAATGAGCCTGTAGTATTGAAAGTAGATGCGGTAGGAAGCGGTTCAATAAGTTATCAGTGGTACCAAAGCGAAGATTCTTCCGAAATAGGTGGGATGGCTCTAACGGGTGAAACGGGAAGCACGCTTGTAGTCCCCACATTTGAACTTGGAACGACATACTACTACGTAGTAGTCACCAACGTTGACTCTTCAAAAACGGGAATGAATGCATCTAGCGTGACTAGCCGTGTTGCAAAAGTAGTCGTTAATGAACTAAGCAACGCACCAGCACCACTTATTCTTCTTGAATCTAGCGATCAAAACGTCAATGTTAATGATCCAGTCAACCTAATGGTGAATGCTAACGGGACTGGGCTGCTCAGCTATCAGTGGTATGAAAATGATTCAAATAGTACCGTTGAGGGAACTCCAATTTTCGGGGCAACTCAAGATAACTACACTGTTTCGACCGAACAACCCAGTACATCATATTATTACGTCACTGTAACGAATACAGACGATAGTCAAACAGGTAATAAGACTTCAACAGCAACCAGTCGTCCTATCAAGGTCACGATCTCTGCTCTAACTGCTCCAGAAGACAATCATTTGCCTATCGCTACAGATGATGTCCTGCCTTCTATACCGAAAGGGAAAGATAAGGTCACCATATTATTTACAGATCTTACAGGTAATGATTCCGTTGGAAGTCCAAACGAACAGGTTACACAGACCCTTACTATTACTAATGTAAGTGAACTAGTGGGTGGAACAGCTTCCATTAGAGAAGGATATATTGAATTTATTCCTGACCCTGGTTTTACAGGTTTAGCTAAGTTCAAGTATACCGTTTCAGATGGATTTAATAGTGCAACAGCTGAAGTTACTTTTGAGATTAATGATCTTTCTCCATCCATTAGTCTATTGGGAGACACAACAATATATCTGCTCAAAGGCCAGCAGTTCATTGAACCTGGATATAGCGCAGCAAATGTGGAAGGTCAAGATCTCACTGAGAATGTGATCGTAACACGTACCGAGGCAGAAACAGAATATGGAACATACCAAATCAAGTATAACGTTTCTGATTCTGAGAACCGCGCTTCTCAAGAAAAAACACGTACCATATATGTTGTATCCAATTATTTAACTGAGCTTAAGGCAGGTACAAAAAATCTCAGTCCATCTTTCTCATCTGCAGAAGAAAACTACAGTATAACTGTCAACAATAATGTGTCGACTTTACCTATTACAGCTGCGCTTGAAGATACACATGCAACCTTGACGATTGACGGGCAGATAGTGAACTCTGGTGTTGCAAAACCAGTGGAACTTAGTGTAGGTAAAAACACCGTAACTGTTGTAGTCACGACCCATGGTGGTTTGACAAAGACTTATACATTAACGATAACTCGGCAGGTAGCAACAACTCCAACCAATCCTGGGAACACAGGTGGAAATAGCAGTGGTGGTAGTACTAGTAGCGGGAATACGAAACCAAGTACTCCTGTTCCTACAACACCAGTAACAGAAGATCCAGGGACCACGAGTCCAGCGTCAAATAATAATGATATATTTAGACCTGAAGTGGTAGAGGCAGACAGTAATGTGGTGTCGAACATCAGTTCAATGGTCCAAAAGTACGCTACACATCCAGAAGGGAAATCCGGTATGGTGGATATTCAAGGTCATTGGGGTGAAAAAACACTTACGATCTTCTCTAAATTAGGAGTATTGAAAGGTTACGAAGATGGTACATCAAAACCAAACAATAGCATTACTCGCGGCGAGTTTGCTGCACTAATCGATCGAATCTTTGTAGTAACAGCAGGAACAAATACAGAACACTTGAAAGATCTTAATGGATATTGGGGATCAGAAAATATTCATAAATTAACTTCTGCAGGTGTATTGAAAGGATATGGAGATGATACGTTTAGACCAAACAATACAATCTCACGTCAAGAGATGGTGGTCATTTTGTCTCGTGTCGTAAACATGAGTTTGGTTAAAAGTAACCCATCTTCTGTAGAATTTAAAGATATTGATGTATCCTATGCAGCTAACGAAATTAAAAAAGCCGCTGAGATTGGTATCATTGAAGGTAAGGAATTCGGGGTGTTTGATCCTAAAGGTAAGGCTACTCGGACTGAAGCACTTCAAATCATCCTCAACACGCTAAATTTGCATTCAGAGATTAAAGAACTGCTAGAATCCTTATAAAAAAAGAAATGAAGAAAGGCTTGGGTGAAAATTGCCCAAGCCTTTCTACTATTTACATTAAGCCAGTTAATTTTACAGAGGAGGTATTTAGGTTTGAATACTCACTACTATTATGGGTGAAAAACTCAAATATCTAAATTACCCCGTTGAATCGGCGTAGTAGTTAGGTTGAAATTTGCGGTTCATCTGCAGGGTGTCGTCCACTTATCGCAAGCATAATTACAGCAATGATGATAAGTATAAAGCAGAAGATAAATGAGTATCGGTAACCCACAATGCTGGCTACTCCACCACCAACAAGACTACCAAGCAGTCTGCCGATTGTGGATGAATTGGAATATAGCGTGGAAGCATATCCTGGCATTTTGGGCAGCAGGTCCTGAATGTAGCTAATTCCAATCGCAGAGATGACGGCGACAAAAACAGCGAGCAAAATTTGTGCTGCAAGCATATGCCACATCGCGTTCGAAATAAGGATAACGAAATAATAAGCTCCTCCGAAAATAGCCCCGCAAAACACCAAAATTCGGTTACTATATTTTGCACTAAGTAGACCGAGTACAATCATAAAAGGAATTTCCAGCGCAGCACATATACTGCTGACTAAACCGACATCCCTTGTCGTTCCCCCAAGATTGTTTGTAATAAAGAGAGCCGTGTTTATGCTGCTCATCCAATGAGCGGTATACATGAGTATCAGAATTAGAAAAGGAAGTAAAATATCTGGGTTTTGAGCCAGCCGGAAACTTTTTATTTTCACTTCAGCATGATTGCTCTTCATTTCTGTGTTTGATTTGAGAAACAGGAAAACAAGCAGAGCAACAAGTAGGAAGGCTCCGATCGTACCTAAAAAGATCCCCTTAAATCCAATAGCAGCGAGCAATAATGTGCCGATTAAAGGACCTGTAATAAAGCCGAGAGAGAAAGCAGAACGCAAGGTAGAATTAGCAAACGCACGCTCCGTAAATTGACTCTTTATCACTGCTTCTCTGGAAATAGCGAACAACTGGGGCATCCCTGGTGCACCAAGGGCAGTAAACACAGTCATGTAAATGAACAAAATCGGAAAATCATGAATGAACAAATATCCACTAAAGGCCAGGACATTAGCGAGTGTAGAGAAAAGATAAACGCCCTTTCGATTCAAGCCAAGGTCAGAACGTCTCCCGATTAGCGTACTGATCCATATTCCTGCAATTAGTGTAACGGCTAGATAAAGACCAAACATGCCAATAGATACGCCAAGCTTTTCTGTGAAATAAATTGATAAAAAGGGGGTGCTGAGCGAAATGCCCATTCCCTGTAATGCCATACACATAAAGAGTAAGGCATACGAAGGAATGGAAAATAGGCTAACGAATCGATTGATCATAGTGTGAAATTACTCCTCAGTATTTTTAGTTGTGTAATCACCATACATGACCTTGCTTTATCTCGTCTAATTGTATTTTACTGGAAAATGATTTACAGCCATTTGGGGGCTGCCCACTTCGCTATCAACAGGTTGTTTTTAAGGAATTACATAGTCATTTTTAAGACAGTACAAGTTGAGCATGATTCAAGGACCCATTACCACACCAATCCCAAGATCCACAGACAGAAGATGTTTAATATTTCGGCTGAAGGCAATGAGGTAGCGAAGGACATAAAAGGGATGATACCAAGCTAAGATAGAGATAGAACTCAAATTGAAAACAATGCCCGAAATATGAGAGAGCCGATAACCGTGTAATTAGGTTATTGGCTCTGTGTGTGTAGGGCTAGTTCTCTGTCATGCGTTTGTTAGCTGCCCCTCGGTTATATCACTTGTTGCTGGTCTTCTTGACCAAGTCCACGCCATCGTATGCCAGGCTTTCCACACTTGCAGCCTTCTGCAGTATGTAATGATCAAAAAAGTTCTTCGTATAGTCTGTTACAAGATTTCGCATCTCCATAACATCCCGTTCACCTCTGAGTTCCTCATTAACACTGGTAAACACGATGTCGCAGTAATCTAAATGAGAAGCATGATCAACAGAGAAATAATAGGTTTCCATGCTATTGTTAGCGCCAATTATCGCGTTCATATTATAGTTAGGTTCACAAAATAGTAGCAAGAAGGGTTTCTTAAGGTCGCTGCCCTGAAGGCCAAACGCACCGCTATCCAAGCCAATTCCGCAGGCGAACCGTTCGTCGTCCCGGCAAACAATCGCCGTTGTAGGCCCTCCATAAGAATGTCCGACTATGCCCATGCCGATGTTAAGCCATAATCTGCCCTTAAAGATGGAATTCAGCTCTCCAGCGTCCAGTTTGTAAAGATAATCGGCTACATACCTTATATCTTCTGCCTGTAATTCGCTATACTCTGTTAACTTGGATAGTATCGGTAGTGTAAGCACGTTTTGGCACATCTCAATGGCAGTTTCATCGTCAGGCCGCATCTCCATTTTACCAGCCAACTCCACCATCTCCGGATCTTCAGAAAACGCCATAATGACATCCGAAAAATCCTTTGATACATTAAACAGGCGCCCATCTTTACACTTATACATCGTGCTATTCTGATGGCCGATGCTTACCACTACATATCCCATGCTTGCCAAGTCTGTACAGATCACGGTACCCCATTCTGGAGAACCTCCCCCGCCGCAAACATAGAATAATACCGGATAGCGCTTTTCCTTCCCGGAGAGAGCAATGTCGTCGTAACACTGGGTCTGGATATCGATAGAGTAAGCATCCTTCAACGCAACGAGAAGGGGCTGCTCATTCAACATCTCGTATACTTCAGGAAACATGTACGTTGATGTCGTCTTACCTTCGTTACTATCGGACGGATAGTACACAAACGCCGTCAGTTCTCTTTTTGAGTGGTCGGATGCTGTGTACTCAAAATCCATCTGGGTTCGACCGACAGTATAGCTGCCAATGGGTTCTGGAAATGCGTCATACGTTTTCATTTTCGTATTCCCCCTTAATTAATAAAGTGGTGAATGTGAAATACATATATTGCGCTATAAGTACTTATCAAAACGGTGAGCGATACATCCTATCTTCGAGTGATACAGTTCTATTCCTTGGCTTCCTTGAGATCGCTAACCATTTCAGAATATTTCTGATCTTCGAGCAACCCATGACCCATAAAGTCAGCAAAGTACTTGCTAATCTTAAGTTGCAGCTTAGAGTCCTTAATATCGAACTCTCGAAAAAACATGACAAGATTAAACTGCATGGACTCAAACATAAAAGAAATTAGGTCGTCGTCAATATCAGGTCGGAGAGACCCATCAACCCTCATTCGGCGTAAAATGTTCTTGATGATGGGGAATGACTCTCCCTTTAGCACGTCCAGATAGACTTTAAGCAAAATGTCCTGGGGAATGTAGAGTACTGTTTCAGTGAGCTTGATTTCCAACTCATTCAATGGCTCGGTCATCATGCCATTAACATTATCAAGTAAGCCAGTAAGGAAAAACCGGTAAAGGGAGTCTTCATTCGTGTTATTAAAATACAAAGCTCTTTTCTGGGTCACATTACGTATTAAGTGACAATAAAGGTCATCTTTGTCTTCAAAATATCGATAGAATGTTCCGGGGTGCATGGACAAACGATCCAAAACCATCTTCATCGTTATATCCTCGTAAAGATTATCAACAAAAAGATGCATAGCGCTATTAGATATCTCTTCGCGCCTTGCTTCATCTAAACGAAAGAAAGATTTTTTTGGCATAGAGTACTCCTTAATATGAAGTGTGAACTCATTCACACGATATCGATAATTGATTCACATGTCAAATCATATTGAAATATTCGGGAAGAATGCACCAATTAGCTTACTATGATATAAACTCTACCCAAATCGAGCTCATGAATCGTTATGTATTCTATACATTCGTTGATAACCAATAGAAGGTTGATGATGTAAATGTAGGCAGGCAAAACAAAAGGCACCCGCCTATAGGCAGGTGCCTTCTCAATATAGATCAAGTAATGATTATCTGCAGGGAATTTCATTTTGCGAGTTCCTGTTCCTCCAGTAATCGTTTCAGTTTATGGCGCTGTCGTTTTTCCTTTTGGCGGCGTTCTCTGTCCTCAGCTTGCAGAGCTTTAAGTAGGGAGACACACATGCCGATAAGGACAACAGCGAACGGCAATGCGGCCACAATGGAGGCCGTCTGGAGGCCGTTTAATCCCCCGCTGATTAGCAGGACTACCGCGATGGCGGATTGCAAGATTCCCCAGGTTAATTTCACTCTTGTACTCGGGTCCAACTTGCCATCTGAAGTCAGCATGCCGAGCACAAAGGTAGCCGAATCCGCAGACGTAATAAAGAAGATCATGATCAAAAGAGTAGCAACGAATGCTGTAATCGTGCCTAAAGGCAACTGCTCCAGCATAAGGAATAGAGCGGTTGTTGTATCTTCTTTGACTGCTTCCGCCAGATGAGTGGCGTTGAACAATTCCAACTGAAGTCCTGTTCCCCCAAAGACAGAGAACCAGATAAATCCGAAAAGGCTTGGAATAACCATAACGTAAATTACAAATTCCTTAATGGTTCTTCCTTTGGATACCCTTGCGATAAACGTGCCAACAAAAGGAGCCCACGAGATCCACCATGCCCAGTAGAATAACGTCCAGGTTCCAATCCAGGTTTCTCTGGAGAACGGCGTTAGTCTCAAACTCATGTTAATAATATTCTGCAGGTAACTGCCCAAGGTGGTCGTGAATGTGTCAAATATAAAAGAAGTCGGCCCAGTCACCAAAACAAACAACATTAATAGCACAGCTATAACGAGGTTGGTGTTGCTCAAAATCTTAATTCCTTTATCCAGACCGGAGGTTGCCGAGATTAAAAACAATACCGTTACAATGGCGATGATGACAACCTGGGACAGCGTTGAGTTGGGAATACCGAATAAGTAATTTAGCCCCCCACCGATCTGAAGTGCACCCAAACCAAGCGAGGTTGCAACTCCGAAGATGGTGGAAATGACGGCCAGAATATCAATGACCTTGCCAAGCCAGCCTGCAGCAAGACGCTCACCGATCAAAGGAATAAAGGTAGAACTGATCAGCCCCTTGTAGCCTTTCCGAAACTGGAAATAGGCGAGTGCTAAGCCGATAACGGTATAGATAGCCCAAGGATGCAAACCCCAGTGGAAAAAGGAATAACGCATGGAAAGTCTTGCGGCTTGCGTTGTTTCGGGTACCGCTCCTTCCGGTGCAGATAAATAGTGGGACAGCGGTTCAGCAACTCCCCAGAAAACCAGCCCGATACCCATACCAGCGCTAAACAGCATGGACAGCCATGAAACCGTAGAATATTCCGGTTCATCATCGTCATCCCCCAGCCTAATACTGCCAAATCGGCTGAATGCCAGATAAAAAGCGAAGATCAGGAAAAACAGTGTCGCCAGCAAATAAAACCAGCCAAAATTCTGAATAGAGAAGTTGTAGGCTACGTTAGCCGCATCAGCCAGCTGATCAGGAGCGACGGCTCCCCATATTGCAAATAGGGCAACGATGATAATTGTGATTGTAAATACCATGAAGAGACCTCCGTTATGTAAGCTTCATCCAACTTTTCCTTAGTATGTACTAGTCCAGCATGTAATATTTCGGAATGCCAGCTGTTGATAAAATAAAACAAATCGCCTTATGTTGAAACACCCGTCGGTTTGTTTTGATCCTGCCAAAATAATATATTATCGATAATTGCCTGTTAAACTGAGTGGGTGGATTGAGAATTTCGTGTTTTAGTTATATAGATATAACTTGAAAAATCTATGAGGGAATCATCACTTTTAGGAGAAACATTTGAAAGTATAGTGTATTTTTAATGATAAGAGATTCTGAAGGAAACAATGAAAGGGTGAGAGGGATGAGGAGACTCGAGTCTGGTATATCAATAGACAACGAAGTATTTTCTGATATTGTCAGGTATGAGCAAGTAATGATAAGCGGAGCGACCATAAAAAACTCAAATGTTGGTTCACCTATATTTTGGAACTGTAATCTGAATCAGCTTGTGTTTGATTCCTGCGATCTTACCAATGCGAGATTTTTCGCAGGTAGTACGATTGATCATTGTGCATCCTCGACGGTGTTCGTTTTGTGAACTATGATCTGACGCAATGTATTGCGCCAAAATCCCGAGATCATCTGTATGTTGAACAGGTAGCCTCACGTGTGAAAAAAGCGATGACGAAAATTGACAATGACGCCAATCTTTCTGACGATGAACGGAAAGTATTGGTACGCAGTCTGCGCAAGCTTGAGCATATGGAACAGTATATTTTCAATACGTTACATATGAAGAAGATATATGGTGATGTTTTTGTTAAACAATTTTTAAGTAGTCTGGAGCTTAACAAAGCTTAAAAAAACAGTTATGTGGGTCTCCTTATAAGGGGTATATGACTTTGCAGTCCCCTCCAGGAGGTTGTGATCTCACCAGGAGAACATGAAGGGCAGCTTTAGACCAAAAAAGCTGCTCTTCTTGCTTTTTCCACAAAAATCTATTTTATTTCTTTATCTTTATGATTTGTTGATGTGTTTCATCTCGACAAGTTAAAAGTTATCAAATTATTGTATTTATCTGCATGTTTTTGTTCGTCAAGAATAATTCCCCAAACAGTATCCTTGTATATTCCATAAGGAAGTCCAAACCAAATCTTTCTTTTATTTTGTATAAATTGAACTAGGAATGGAGACGGTATGAAGAAAAAGGTGGATAAGAAATGTATCGTTTGTTTATATCGTTACTCTGTCTATGTATGTTGGTTTCACCAGCGTATGCTTCCCCCTCCTCTGAAGATGCAAGTTCACTTATAAATGAACTCCGTACAGGAGGGTATATTCTTTATGTTCGTCATGGTGAGGCGAATGTAGGAGAGGATCAACCCGGATTTAGTCTGATGGATTGTTCCACCCAAAGGAACTTGAGTGTTAGAGGTAAAGAGCAAGCAAATAAATATGGTGAAGCCATTCGAAAACTCAATATACCAGTTACGCTTCCGGTAGAATCAGGTCCACTATGTAGAACTGTTCAAACTGCCGAAGCTGCATTCGGTACACAAGTTGTAACTGTTAAACCATTTTGGTTGAAAATATATGATCTTAGCAAGAACATGGGTGCTGAAGATAAACAAAAAATACTTCAGGCCTTTACCAATGAAGTTGAACAAGTACCACCTAATCATTCAAATAGGGTTATAATAGCTCACTCTTTTCCATCCGGTATTGGGCTAGGTGACATCCCATGTATGGGGACGGTAGTAATTAAACCGCTGGGAAATAACAGAGGGTATGAGGTTATTGGAAGATTGACGCTTGAGGATTTATTAATGCAAGCAAATTTGTAGTTATTCAACTCGTGTTTTAGGCAGAAAAAGTAGAGGAGCTTTTGTTAGAAAAAGCTCCTCTTTAATTTAAAGGTAAATGATGATTATTATTTGACAGGTTTAATCATTTGCACAGGATTTTTGTAAATATCGCAACCAACATGTCCTATGACTGCACATGTGTCCTGATTTTCAAAATCTTCTCAAGCATTCTATCTACCTTAAATACTAATTTATGAAAGTAGCATATGGCACACGGTGATATAAAAACGACGAACAGAGACTTTATATGGGAATTAATACAGTTCGCAAGCGAGTAAACATGCGATTAAACAAACTTAATAATTAATGTATAAAGAGAAGCCTAAGGACTTGCTTGTATACCGTATGATAATCGTGGTAATTCTAACCTTTAGAGAAAGACTTATTACACAACGTTTACAGGAAAGGAACATCAGCGTGCCAGAATGGTTAGAGGTTGTATTTCGAACGTTATCTGCCGTTACAATTCTGTTTATAATCACAAAAATTTTAGGCAAGCGTCAAATTTCTCAATTATCCTTGTTTGAGTATATAACAGGGATTACTTTAGGGAACCTGGTAGGGTATATATCATTGGACACGGATACCACTTGGTACTTAGGTTTCATCGCATTATCCGTATGGGTAGTCGTGTCTACGGGAGCGGAATATTTAACGATGAAAAGTAAAAAGGTCCGGGACATCTTGGATGGGAGATCAACGATTCTCATCGAAGATGGGACTGTAAATGAAAAAGCATTAGAGAAAGAGCGATTGACGATCGATGAATTTCTGGAGCAGCTTCGTAAGAAAGATGTGTTTCGAGTTGCTGATGTTGAGTTTGCAGTCATGGAACAGAGCGGAGATATCAGTGTCATGCTAAAAAAGGAGTATCAACCACTCACCGCAGATATATTAGGTTACCATATCTCATCTGAAGAAGAACCGAAAACAATCATTATGGACGGACATATCTTGTCAGATGTGTTAAAAACAGCAGAACTGAAAGAAGAATGGGTACGAAAGGAACTCCGCAAACTTAATTTGACATTGGACCAAGTGTATATTGGTCAGATCGATAGTAAGGGAGAACTTTCAGTACAGACGGGTACAGAATCTTTCCCTAAACCTGCCAATTCAAGTCCGAAAGATCAAATTACAGAGTTAGTGAAACGACTACAGGATGATCTAATGATGCGAAAAGAGCTTGCCTCCAATGATAAGGATAGGCTGAAATATCAGGAAGCGTTAGATCAATTCCGAACGGTAATGCATGCATATCAGAATAAACAAACCTAGATGTTGTAATATAGTTTGTCTTCACATCCAAATGCAAAAGCCCAAGCCAAAGCTTGGGCTTTTGTCATCTATTTCTGGAGGAAACTTGAGGTTCCGACGATGGTTTCGCGTTTAATTTATGTATTGGATTCATTATTTGAACGTTTCGCTGAACTTATTCAGAGACGAACGAGTGCAATTTGGCTCCAAAAAAAGACCGAAAATATTCATCTTCCATCGATGAATGCTTTCGGTCCTTTAATATTGATCTTGTACCTATATGCCGTGGCAGCATATTAATAAATTCTAATAAACGACGGTATCGGTTTTCGTCGCTCTTCGTTAACGTCTTCGGAAGGCTCCGCCGCGTGCCAGAGCGAAGAAGATGAGCAGGGCAATAATCGAGCCAACGATGGCTGGAATAATATGAAATCCGCCAATCACCGGACCCCTTGGTCCCAGCAATTCTGTTCCTAACCAGGAACCGATAAAACCCGCAATGATGTTCCCAAGTACACCGCCCGGTACGTCACGCCCAATCAAGTTGCCGCTTAACCAGCCAATAAGTCCACCAACAATGAGTACCCAGAGCAGATCCATTGTGTTGTTCTCCTTTCTTCGGGTTTGTTACAAGTTATGTTGGGCTCAGTGGAATATACCTCATCTTCCAGTTGGTGGAGGAATCTAAAGTGTCTGTGCTAAGATGAGGGTAAATGATGATTCAAGCTGGGAACAAGGCTAGAAGGGGTGCACATTGAAGAAAATACTTGTCATTGACGATGAAGTTGCCATCAGAGATTTAATTGAGCTCGTACTAAGAAGAGAAAACTACGTAGTTCAAACGGCAGAAAACGGAAAGATAGCCCTGCAGCTGCTGGATTCTTTTGAGCCGGACCTGGTGGTGCTTGACTTGATGCTGCCTGACTGCTCCGGATATGACCTGTGCAAGGAAATTACCGGGAAACGTGCCGTTCCTGTGATCATGCTCTCGGCCAAAAATGAGGTAATCGACAAGGTGCTCGGACTTGAGCTGGGGGCGGAAGATTACATGACCAAGCCCTTTGACAATCGTGAATTGCTCGCTCGGATCAAGGTGATTCTGAGAAGAAACGAGAGCAAGGAGGAATCCAGTGAAGGAACTGAGGTGAAATCTACACGCATCATTCATGAAGAGCTGACATTTGATCTGGAAAGCCGAAGGGTGCTGAAGAACGGTGTACCCGTGTCTTTAACGGCCAAAGAGTTTAAAATTCTGGAAACGTTACTCAAAAGGCCGGACAAAATCTTTACCCGGGATGAGCTGCTGCAGATCGGCTGGGGATATGATTTTATGGGAGACAGTCGCAGTGTGGATATGACCATCATGCGATTACGGAAGAAGCTGGAGGATAACGCGGACGAACCGAAGTATGTCAGGACGATCTATGGATTTGGCTATCAACTTGGAGGTGGCGAGGCCTGAAATATGCAACCCGGCTATTGCTGAATTATTTATTTTTTTCCGTATTGTCCTTTGGCATCATCATTTTTGCGGTGAATAAAGCCATTGATTATTACAGTTTCATTACTATTGAAAAACAGATGATGGAGAAGGCGGATCTGTCCGAGTTGTCCTTCCGTGAGGTGTTGGCAGAGCATAGATCATCGTCAGGAGAGCCGCAGACAAAGGAAATCGTCAGACTTGCTCTGGAGAAGCTGAAAGCTTCAGGCAAGGAAGTACGGATCTATGATAGCACCAAGCAGCTGCTGGGCCTCGCTGTGGATGGCATCATCATAAATGATGGCAAACCTCTTATTTTTGAAAAAAATATTGAGAAAGCGCTAAGCGGCAGTTATGCCTACACCGTAACAGAGAATCATCAGCTTTATTTTGCCACGCCCATTCAGAATCAATATTACGAAAACGCTTATGTGTATGAGTTCGTGGACGACATTTCGTACTTTTATGCGATTATGGATCAAATCCGTTATATCCTATTTGCTGGTGCGGGCGGTTTCATTGTGCTGATTACGTTAGCCAGTCTGTGGATTGCCCGAAACACAACCAAGCCGATTAAGCTGCTGCTTGGCGCAGTGCAAAGTTTCTCTAGACAAGATTTTCGAACAGTTCATCTAAACCGGAAGGATGAACTGGGTATGCTGGCAGATGGGCTGGATTCCATGGGGCGTCAGCTTCATGATTACATTCAGTACCAGAAACAATTTGTCTCTAACGTATCTCACGAGTTAAAAACACCCTTGGCAGCCATTCGTGGTTTCTCTCAATACTTGGTTGAAGGGGAGAATGAGAACAAGGAGCTGCAAAAAATCTATGGTCATCTGCTGCAGGAATCGGATCGGTTGACACGCTTGATTAATGAACTGTTGCTGCTATCCCGCTTCGACAAGGCTGGTTCTAACGAACTGGAAGCCCGGAAAACGGAAATGAACGAACTGATTCAGCAAGTGGTAATGAATATGGAAGCGAAGGCTAAGGATAAAGGGATCAAGATTATGGTTAGTAAAGCACAGGGAGAACC
The DNA here is from genome assembly GCF_038005125.1 of Paenibacillus sp. FSL K6-2862. Lineage (NCBI taxonomy): Bacteria > Bacillati > Bacillota > Bacilli > Caryophanales > Paenibacillaceae > Paenibacillus > Paenibacillus sp. FSL K6-2862. The sequence goes on along the minus strand of NZ_JBBOSN010000001.1, from coordinate 3,557,343 downwards.
GGATGATGAGGGTACAACAAAAGTTTATGCCAACATCAATCCTATGTTAATGTCCCATGCAATCGCCAACCTTGTGGACAACGCTATCAAATACTCAGGCAATCACTCACAGATTAATGTAGAGATGGAACAGATGCCAAGCGAGATCGTTATTCGGATACGTGATCAAGGAATCGGCATCGCGAGCGATGAGCTGGAGAGAGTGCAGGAACGCTTTTACCGGGCGAAAAATGCAAGCACAGCGAACGGTTCAGGTCTTGGACTCTCGATTTGCAAGGAGATTGTAGAGCGGTTTAATGGATATATCGACATGGAAAGTCGGATCGGGGAAGGAACGACCGTTACGATTGTTTTGCCTCGTGTGTAGACCTGCATCTAAACCCAAGCCTATTTAGGTAACGTTACAAGATTGGTACATTTCTGTTATGAGACTAACAAATGCTTTTTTTATAATCACTTCATAAGAACAAATCACACATTTATGGAGGGATCATGATGAAAATGATAAACAAAGCTGGAGCTGTTACCCTGCTGAGTATTTTACTAACGGTAGCATTAGCAATGACGGGCTGTCAGTCTAGTGGTGCCAAGTCGCCAGAGGCGACGCAGAACGAACAGGCCAAAGGTGAAGGAGCATCGAATTCTACTGCGCCTGCTTCAGAAAATTCCGAAGAACAGAGTGGTGAAGCGATTAAGGAAGGTTCGATGGAGAAGGATGGCAATGTGGTGCTGAAGGAACTTGCTTTTGTCTATAATGAGCACACCATCGCAATTTCGGACACAGCGAATGAAGATCAGATGGAACAGATGCTGGGCAAACCGGATAACCTGAAATCCCATACGTACACTGCCGACGATGGAACAAACATGGATACGTTAATCGGTTTTACAGAAAAAGTTTATACGTATCCTGGTCTGGAAATTAAAACAATCAGTATACCGGAGGGAAAACAAGACTCCATTTTTCATATCGAAATTACAGATCCTAAGTACGCAACAGTACGTAACATCAAAGCAGGAGATAGCCTGGATACACTCAAAAACGCCTACCCTGAGGGGAAACTGCTTGGTGATGGAGCCCCTGATGAGGAGGATGACTTCCGTTACGAGCCGTCCAACTATGTGGATGTGATGTCGTTTCATATCAAGGATGCCAAGGTAGAGAGCATTCAGATCTACAGCCTTCTGGACTAAGATATAGTGCTCGACATTGGTAAGCCATTCATACGATTCACCTTTAATACCTGCCCGGGAGGGGGCAGGTATTTTTTCGTTTGTAGACATGTTTCTAGAATGGTAGAAAAGCAGTTAGGTTGGATTTTTCCACTTTTCAGAGTGGGTGATCCGTATTTGGAATAGACTGACTAAAATCTTACAGCCTGTTTTCCTTCTCGCTTCAGTATCGAAGCTCGATCCTTAGTTAAACATTCAATTGGATTATTTGTATAATTTTGTATTGGTTGTTGAAGAATAAGCAAGACCAAAGATCAATATTTATGAATAGGTAGTGATTGGATACAAATAAATAAACGGGAATGTACGTAATATGCTATTAGCTTAGAGGAGTGTTCAAAAAATGAAAGCAGTTGTGATTAATCAATATGGAAATAAAGATGCGTTAGTTGAGCAGGAAGTGGATAAACCAAGGGCAGAAGCTAATCAAGTGGTTGTAAAACTTGAGGCTACATCGATTAATCCAATTGATTGGAAATTAAGAGAGGGTTACTTAAAACAAATGTTTGATTGGGAATTCCCTATTATTTTAGGTTGGGATGCGGCTGGAGTCATTACTGAAATTGGTTCGAATGTGTCGAAGTGGAAAGTGGGGGATCGAGTATTCAGTCGTCCTGAAACCACTCGTTTCGGTACATATGCTGAATATACAGCTGTTGATGAGCATCTTCTGGCAAAGATACCTGATTCCATCTCATATGAGGAGGCTGCTGCTGTACCTTTAGCTGGTTTAACGGCATGGCAGGCATTGTTTACTCATGGCCATTTAAAAGAAGGGGAAACTGTACTTATTCACGCTGGTGCGGGTGGAGTAGGGATGTATGCCATTCAATTAGCAAAGTATGCCGGGGCTCAGGTTATTACAACAGCAAGTGAAAAAAACCATGAGCTTCTCTATTCATTGGGTGCAGATCAAGTCATTGATTACAAAAAGGAAAAATTTGAGGAGATTCTAAAAGAGATCGATTTAGTATTTGACACGATGGGTGGAGTAGTAGCTGAGAACAGCTATAAAGTGCTTAAACCAAATACCGGAAGACTGATTACTATTGTTGGTGAACCCGATCATGATATGGCTAAGTCTTACCACGTATCAGCAAAGGGAATCTGGCTGCAGCCAGATGGTGAGCAATTACAGAAAATAGCTAACCTGATGGAAGACAAAAAGTTAAAGTCCATTGTAGGGGCAACATTCCCGTTTAGTAGACAGGGGATTTATGATGCACATGCTTTGAGTGAAACACACCACGCTGTAGGTAAAATTGTCATTACATTTTAAAAACGTGACTGGGAAACAGATGAAATTAGCTTTTTATGAATATGGGTGAATTTTGTGAAGACTTCCTCTTCGAGAGCGGAGTCTTTTTGTATCTATTTTGGTCCCGTTATTGCTGAAGTTAAAATGAAAAAAAACTTATGGTTCAAGAGCAACAACTCCTGAACATCGTTAAATAGATTGAACTAGTTGGTAAACAGTGTTACTCTGAAAGTCTATGTTCAATAATATATTTAATAACAGTCACCATTAAGGTTATAAAGAAAGGTAACACTATGATAAAAGTTGATAACTTATCCTTCTCATTTCCCCAAAAAGAACTATATAACAACGTTTCATTTACGTTAGAAGAGGCACAACATTGCGCTTTTATAGGCACAAGTGGCAGTGGGAAAAGTACACTCGTCGATATACTGATAGATCCGGAAAGATATTTGTTCGAGGGCAAGTTAGAGATAGACCCGGAATGCAGAATAGGGTATGTCAGTCAGTTCTCGCAAGTCGACAAAACGAAAGAAACAACCGTATTTGAATATATCGGAGAAGAATTTATTAAGATACAAGATGAAATCACAGCACTGTATGCGGAGATGTCCACCACGTCTGACATGGATTCGCTGATGGAGAAGGTTCAATCGGCTTTGGATGCATTCGAAGCGATGGATGGGGATAATTTCGAAAACACCATTAATAAGCAGCTAAACCTGGCCAACCTCATGAAGCTCAAAGATCTTAATATATCCGACGTGAGTGGTGGGGAATTCAAACTTATCCAAGTGATGAAGGAAATGCTTAATCGTCCAGACTTAATGATTATGGATGAACCCGATGTATTTTTGGACTTTGAAAACCTAAATTCGCTTAAAAAATTAATTAATTCCTACAAGGGCATGCTGCTGGTTGTTACGCACAACCGATATCTATTGAATCATTGTTTCAACAAAATTATACACCTTGAAAATACGGAAATCCAAGAATTTGACGGGCGATATATCGAGTACAACTTCTCGCTACTTCAGACGAAGATCGAGCTGCAAGAAATCGCGGTTGCTGAAGCTGAAGAGATTGAGAGATACGATCACATCATCGACAATCTCAGAGAGATTGCCACGTATAATTCCGAAGCCTCAAGAGGCAGAGCTTTAAAAGCCAGAGTCAAGTTTCAAGAGAGATTGGAAGCACGTCGAATAAAAGAGCCGTTTGTCGATATTAAGCAGCCGAATATCCGTTTTGGTATCGATAAGGAAATCGAAGACACCGTTGTCGTTAAAGTCAATAATTATAGCGTTTCATTTGACGAGCTGCTTTTGGAAAATGTGAATTTCGAGATCAAATCAACTGATAAAGTAGCCCTGATCGGTCCAAATGGTACCGGGAAGACGACGTTACTCCGAGAAATCTTCCAAAATAATCAGGATTCCATTGGAATACATGCTGATGCTACAATGGCTTATTTATCTCAGTTTCAAGGCGAAATGCTCAAGGATTCGAATACCATACTAAACGACTTTATTGATGCCGGGTTTCAAACGTATGATGAGATTAGATCGCATCTTTTGGACTATGGCTTCGAAGGAGAAATCCTTGATCAGAAGATAGAATCCTTATCTGGTGGAGAAAAAAACATGCTTCAACTGGCTAAAGTTGCTGCCAGTCAAGCGGGCGTGTTGCTTCTTGATGAACCGACAAGCCATTTAGACATCTATTCACAAATCGCATTGGAAAAAGCTATTGAGGACTACAAAGGTGCGATTCTCATGATTTCTCATGATTTCTATTCTGTTGTGAATGGTATGGATTATGTTTTGATTATTGAGGACAAAACGATTACTAAAATGAGTATTGAAGAATTTAGAGAGATGATATATACGAGTCATTTCGATGAAAACTATCTGGAAACGGAACAACAGAAAAAATCAGTTGAAATGAAAATAGAATTGGCTTTAAAAGAGACTAATTTTGAACTTGCCAAAGTTTTGGTTGATGAGTTAGAAGAGTTAATTAAGTTGCTTTAAAATTGAATCGAAGCGTTCGACGAAGGAAAAGGAACGAAACGCTAGTTTAAGTTTTGCTTCGTGACGCAGCAGAAACAAGGGCGGAGTACATCCGCCCTTGTTTCATTGCTGGATTATGGACACAGTACACTATGCACTCTGAAGTCTCCGGCAGTGGTTAAACGGTGTCAGGGCAGAATGTTCATAGCCGTTTGAATGTTTTTCAGATCAAGCTGAATTTGCTCTGGAATATGGTAGGGGTGGTATAAGCCTTGCTGTACCATGTAATTTGATATCTTTTCGTGAGAGACTATAGCTTCATCGAGCTGTTTCATCAAAATCTGCTTGATTTCGGGGGTGGCACATTCGGTCACAGCCATGGCGTAATTTCTGACTCCGCTCTTGGCGTTTATCAATAAATCCATTGCGATTACGTCATCAGTAAGCGTATGAAGGCCTGACATGCGTTCTAATATTGGGTTCATTTTTTTATCTCCTATACAGTCGCTTTAGACAGCACTTCACCGAGCTCCTGAAGCTGCTGTTGTGATATTGTCACATCTTGTTGCAGAATTTGCATGAGTTCCGGATCGGTTACCAGAGCTTGCATGGTCTGGGATTTAGTCAGGCAAACTGTCTTGAATGTAGCTATTTCATGTACCTCAAGCACCTCATGCAATGCGTATTTGGAATTCATTCGGATTGTCCTCCCAAGTATCTATCCATATTTAAGGCTTTAAGATGACTTTAATACAATTGTCCGTTTTTGTATCGAACACTTCATAGCCCCGCTTGGCATCGCTGAGCGGAATGACGTGCGTAACAATGTCGCCGGGGTCCACTTTGCCAGACGTAACCAACTCGTACATATACGGCATATAGTGAATAACTGGAGCTTGTCCGGAACGGATATTCACGTTTCGCTGCATGATGTCACCGAGCGGGAAGCCGTTATAACGACCACCGTATACCCCAGTGACTTGGATGGTGCCGCCTTTGCGGACAGCCTGTGAAGCAATGATAAATGCGCTCATAGTGCCGCCTTGCAGTTTCAAACCGCTGGCTAAAAATTCAAGATCACTCATCTTGCCGTCCATGCCAACTGCATCAATCACAACATCGGCTCCGCCTTTGGTCATTTCCTTGAGAGTATTGCCGATGTTCTTATCTTGTTCGAAGTTTACGATTTCGACGTTGTTCGTTCGTTTCGCATGCTGCAAGCGGTAATCGACATAGTCAACGGCTATGACCCGCTTTGCTCCTTTCAGCCAGCAGAATTTCTGGGCCAGGAGTCCGACTGGGCCACATCCGAGAACGATGACCGTATCTCCATTTTTTACGCCGGCATTATCCACACTCCAGAATGCCGTGGTCATGGCATCAGCGATCAAGCTTAGCTTTTCGTCCGGTTGTTCGCAGTTCTCAGGAATTTTGAAGTGGGTGAAATTGGCAAACGGAACCCGTAAATACTCAGCTTGCCCGCCAGAATATCCGCCGGTCGTTCCCGAGTAGCCGAAATATGCGCCCATATCTCCGTTCTCGTTGGAATTGTCACATTGGCTTTCCAGCTGATTTTTGCAATAAAAGCATTCTCCACATGCGATGTTAAACGGGATGATTACACGGTCGCCTTTTTTTAGGTTGGTCACGCCAGGGCCTACTTCTTCTACGATCCCCATCGGCTCATGTCCGATGACATAGTTCTCCTGAAGGTTAGGGATCATCCCGTGAATCAGATGAAGGTCAGAACCGCAAATGGCGGTACTGGTGATCTTTACGATCATATCGTCCGGTTTCTCAATCTTCGCATCCGGAACCTCTTTGACCACGACATTTTTAACCCCTTGATACGTTACCGCCTTCATGCTTTATGTCCTCCAATATGTTCATCTGGGGTCCGATCAAACATCCCTTTACGCGACGTATCTCCCGGGAACAGATTCATCTGCCCGATCATTACCGTATTATTCGCCGATAGCTGGTCGAGTTGGTACTGTTCATTCAGCTCGTAAGGATGGAACCACTTTTTGCGAATCATGAGCTCCGAGATTTCCTGGTGCATAGCAATCCCTTGTTTAAGCTGAGTGTGCAGCAGGGCTCTTACATCTGGTGAAGCCGTTTCCGTCAGGGCGATGGACAAATTACGCACACCTTCCTTGGCACGAATAAGGAAGTCCATGGCAAAAGTCATATCTGCCATTTCCGGCATATTTAATGAGTTAATCGGGTCTAAATAATCGGTATTCATTTGAGCTCCCCTTAATGTATTATAGGTGTCGGACTACTCGGGACAGACGCTTGGAAAGGAGCTTTCGCGTAAATGGCTTGCAGCTCGGCGATCTGTTGTATGGACTCAGTGACGTCTTTCTGCATTAAAGCTTTTAGCTCTTGGTCAAAGACCAGGCCTTGCATCAGTTTTGACTTAGCGATGCATAGCGTTTTAAAGTTTAAAGCTTCATGCAGTTCCATCGATTCGTGCGGCGCTAGTGTAGGTTTGTTCATGGAGAAATGATCACCTCCTTTTTCATTAACGTTAGATTTTCCAACGGATCTGATCTTATACTAAAATGGATTGCGGAAGAGGAAGATCAATATATTCCCAGACCGTTGCAGGAATATAAACAAAATCTTAATCCGATACTTATTTCTGTTTACGGCTTTAAATCAGGCAATAAGCTCGTTAAATGAATCTAATGCAACAAATTCACAAGCGTTGGAAAAAGCCCGGCAGCAATTGACCCGAGCAGATGAGTTTTTAGATCAAGCGCAAACTTCCGCAAACGCATTACGTCTCCCGGACCAACAATAAAACGGTCCTAGTACTGATAAGCTTGGCAGAGTTTTTACTTCTATTCCGTATTTTCTTCGATACTCTCTGCATGAGAATTTACGCTGCGTTGACGATCGGAGGAAGCAATTTTCCTAGAACACACATAGTTACGGTCAACATGCTTCGGCTTACGCCGAAGTTTTTTGTGTTTATAGGAATCGGATAATTTCAAAATCGAGGTTGAAAAAGAATGATTAAAGGGCCAGGCATTAGAAAAAGTCTTGATCATAATTATAGGTAATATCTATTCAACTATGTTTGAGGAGGACATCATACAGCCTATGTTACCTATGGAAGAATATTTTGGTAAGTTAGAACTCGTTCATTCCTTTTACGGGGCTATGCCTACAGGCGTTAGTGTATCTGAAAGCGGTCGTATCTTTATTTGCTTTCCGAAATGGGGAGATGACGTTAGATTTACGGTAGCGGAAATTGTTGAGGGTCAGCTGCAGCCTTATCCTAATGTAGAAACGAATTTGATCAACCCATTGAATCTCGCGATCTCCTTTATCAGTGTTCAAAGTGTTGTTGCAGATGGAAGGGGAACCCTGTGGGTACTGGACACAGCTGCACCAAATTTTTCTGAGCCAATTATAGGAGGGGCAAAACTAGTCGCAGTAGATTTAGAAACAAATACAATAACAAAAGTATATACATTTGCAGATGATGTGGTCCTGCCAACAACGTATCTGAATGATGTTCGGTTTGACTTTCGTGTAGGTAACGCAGGTTTCGCCTATATAACGGATTCTTCTTCCAATGGTCCAGGCGCTATTATCGTCGTAAATTTAGAAAACGGAAATGCGTATAGGCGGTTGCATGGAGTAAGCTCGACCTCACCCGATCCGTATTTTGTACCGAAAGTGGAAGGTAAAATTTTGATGAATCGAAACGCAGATGGCTCGACATCTCCCTTTCAGTTGGCCTCTGATGGTATAGCCATTTCCCCTGATGGAAAAATGTTATTCTATTGTCCGTTAACCAGTCGCCAGCTATACTCGATCTCAACAGAATCATTAAGAGACAGAACGATACCGGATTTCAAGTTAAGTGATCTTGTGCACTATTGGGGAGAGAAGGGTGCATCGGATGGGATGGTCACGGACGCCAAAGGAAACGTGTATGCTGGAGATTATGAAAACGATAGTATTCGAAAGATATTGCCGAATGGAATTATGGAAACCATCGCCCATGATCCCCGAATTTTATGGCCAGATACGTTTTCTATTGGTCCGGATCAATACTTATATGTAATTGTGAACCAATTACATAGACAGGCAAGATTTCATTATGGAAAAGATCTGCGACAAAAACCGTATAGTTTACTACGTTTGAAAATTGAAGAATTACCTGCACCTACTTTTTGATAATTAGAACCCATTAAAACAAAAAGAGGCAGTGTTTCAATATGTTGTGATCTCAAACAGGATGAACATGGTCATACGGTACAGCCTTGTCATGGACATACGTATATAGCACTGCTATAATAGAGGTTATGAACACATATGACAAAATATTAGCAGCTGCTCTTAAGGTATTGGAAGAAGAGGGCGGAGCCCAATTTTCGACGCGAGCAGTCACTTCGATCGCGCAGGTTACGGCTCCTACACTCTACCACCATTTCGGTAATGCCGATGGACTCCTGAGTGCAGCTATAGTGGAAGCGTTCAAACAGTTATTCGAAAGCAAAATTGCCGCAGTGGAGTCACCTATTCCAGAGATGGCGCTTCGTCAAGGGTGGGATGACTATGTCCGCTTCGCGGCAGCCCGTCCTCGAATATATGCGGCAATGATGGGGCGGCTGCTTGAGGGCGCCCATATCGAGGCGGCAGATCAGTCGCACCAAGCACTGGTGCAAAATGTTCAAAGAGTTGCTGCCGCAGGAAAATTAGCTGTTTCAGCCGAAGCTGCGGCAGATCTGGTCTGGGCTTCTGCCAATACGGCCTCTTGGCTGTATGTGACGTCCCAAATTCGCAAGGCCCCCCCACCCCAGCCCGATGTCGTTGATCTCATTCGAGAAAGCGTGATGCAGATTATCTTGATCCCAATGCCGGATTCTGCTTCAAAATGAGGGATCGATGAAGGAGCCTGGAGACTCCAGACAAAGCCCCTATGTGGGCTTTGTTTTGTTTCATGGTAAAGATGAAGAACCACAAATGGTAGCACATAAGAGAGATCGCCTATCCAAGCAGGATGGCGATCTTTTTCATTTTCAAAGGTTTCGATGAGCTCATTCCTCAGGCTACGTTATGTCGCGAGCGTCGAAGTATATCACACTGCGCTTGTCATTAATGATGTTCAGGTCGCAGGAGGATTACAATATGAAAAATATATAGCACCGCTATAGACAGTTCTATATAGCGGTGCTATAATGACCGTATAACAGTGCTATACAGTGATTCATAACTTATCAAACTCGGGAGGTTTACAATGCCATATAAAACTCAAGAAATGGTTGTCGTCACAGGTACTTCAAGTGGAATCGGCAGAGCTACCGCGGAGCAGCTCGCGGCTGAAGGATTTCACGTTTTAGCGGGGGTTCGCCGTCAGGAAGATGCCGACAAAATCAAACAAAAAAATATCGAACCGGTGATTCTCGATATTACCACTATCGACACACTACGGGCGCTGGCCGAACGAGTGGAGCAAGATCCGCTTGGTCGCCCGCTGCGCGCCGTGGTCAACAATGCCGGCATTGCTGTTAATGCACCTCTTGAGATGGTTCCGCTGGATGAGTTTCGTCGTCAGATCGAAGTCAGCGTGATCGGGCAAGTTGCGGTTATTCAGGCGCTTACTCCGGCCTTGCTGAAGAGCGGCGGACGCGTAGTTAATATCGGATCCGTTGGCGGCAAAATCTCAATGCCCGGTTTCGGAATTTATTCAGCTGCAAAGTACGCGATGGAAGCGATCAATGACAGCCTCCGCAGAGAGATGTCCTCGTTCGGACTCAAAGTTATCATGATTACTCCGGGCGGTGTCAGCACCAGCCTGTCGGAGAAAGGGGTTACAACAGCCGATCGGCTGTCCAAGTTGATGACGCCTGATCAGCACAGACGCCATGATCGGCTTTTTGACGCCGTGAAGGCGCAGGCTGAATCGTGGGCAACGAGCGGTATTCCTCCTAAGAAAGTGGCAGAAGTGGTTTCACGAGCGATCCACGCGAGTAATCCGCGCACTCGCTATACGGCTGGCCGCGATTCGGCACTGCTGACCCGACTGGTTCGTATTCTCCCGGATAAACTTCTCGACCGGATGCTCCGCAGCCAGATGAAGCTGCAGTAACGGGAGTATGACTGATGTCACAACAACCGTTTGAACATGCCATTATTGTAGGGGGATCTTTCGGTGGTCTAATGATGGGGCTAGCGTTATCCCGTTCTGGGTATGCAGTGACTATTCTATTTATAAATTAGGAGGAATTAGCATGAACGATACAAATAACCGTTACGTTACTGTAATCTGGGAGGCGAGAGCCAAGGCAGGGAGAGAAGCCGAGATGAAGGCGTTTATGACTGCAGCTGTCACCCCGTCACGCAACGACCAGGGTAACATTGACTATGAGGCTCACGAGGTAGAAGGCCAGCCTGGTACATTCATCATCTATGAGCGCTGGGAAAACCGGGATGCCCTTGATCGACACCTGAGCGCCCCACGCATGCAGGAACTGGTGCCTCAGCTCTTAGAACTGATGGAGGGATCCATTGAGGAAGGGATTCGACTCCTGAAACCGTTTCGTCCAGCGCATTAAAATACAACACTGGGGAGGTCAAGCATTGGCAACGATCGATGATTTCGCAGCACTAGATATTCGTGTCGGAACGATTAAGGAAGCGGAGTTTTTTGAAGAAGCAAAGATCCCTGCGATTAAGCTTAAGATTGATTTTGGACCGGAGATCGGGATGAAATCCTCAAGTGCACAAATAACTAACCGTTACAAGGCTGAGGACATTATAGGAAGACAAATTGTAGGAATCGTCAATTTTCCTCCTCGGCGCATTGCTGGATTCAAATCGGAGGTATTAGTTTTGGGCGGAGTCCCGGAAAAAGGAGATGTTATTCTATTAACGCCGGATACTGAAATCCCTAACGGTACTCCTATTGCATAAGTTAGACGACGAGAACGTTAACTGAATACAAACAAGAAAGCTGCTGACCAATGTGTGACTGCACCCCAATTGTTAGACAACATCTAACAGATCGGAGGTGCAGTTTTTTGTCAAATTGTAATATGGACTCACTCTATTCCGTTAATCTATGGAGTAATCATGAATTGGTTTATGAAGCAGAGCTAAGGTTAGTACTTACGGAGTTCACACAACATAAATAACATATCATTTTTCCAAAAAGGAAACCATTTTACCATATATTTAGGGTCATATCATCTACTCTTATGAAGTAACCGATTTCATTATTTATGTTTACCAATGGAGGAGAGCGAATGAGTCCTAATTTGAAAGAATTGATCAGTCAAATGACATTGGAAGAAAAGGCAGAACTCTGCTCAGGTAAAGATTTCTGGAACACTATATCCATCGACCGCCTGGGGATTCCCTCTATTATGATGACAGATGGCCCTCACGGACTTAGAAAACAAGAGGGGAGCGCGGACCACTTAGGCTTAAACAAAAGTGTACCGGCTACCTGCTTCCCATCTGGAAGTGGAGTTGCTTCATCGTGGAATCGTGAACTTGCCCATACGATGGGGAAAGCAATCGGACAAGAAGCATTGGCAGCGGATATTTCCATTGTTTTGGGGCCTGGTGTGAATATCAAGCGTTCCCCGCTGTGCGGCCGAAATTTTGAATATTTTTCTGAAGATCCTTATTTATCGGGAACTTTGGCAGCTAGCTATATTCAAGGCGTACAAAGCCAAGGCGTGGGTACTTCCATCAAACATTTTGCTGTAAACAACCAGGAATATAAGCGAATGTCTGTCGATGCGGTGGTCGATGAACGGACATTGCGGGAAATTTATCTGGCTAGCTTTGAGTATGCAGTGAAAGAGGGAGAGCCATGGACTGTCATGGCCGCTTATAACAGGGTAAATGGTGACTTTTGTTCCGAAAACAGCCGGTTACTGACTGAAATTCTCCGGGAAGAATGGGGATTTGCAGGCGTAGTGGTGTCGGATTGGGGGGCTGTCAATGAACGGGATCAGGGACTAGCTGCCGGTCTGGACCTTGAGATGCCTTCCAGCAACGGAATAGGATGCAAGAAAATGATTGAGGCTGTTCAATCGGGAAAGCTGAGCGAAGAGGTGCTGGATCAGTCTGTTGAGAGATTATTGTCACTTGTATTCAAAGCTGTAGATAGCCAGCGGAAGTCCGTATCGGTTGATGTAGAGGCACAGCACCAGTTGGCCAGAAAAATGGCAAGTGAATGCATGGTCCTACTCAAGAATGAGGAGAGCATTCTCCCTCTAAACACCGAAGATTCCATTGCAGTTATCGGAGCATTCGCGCAGAACCCGCGCTACCAGGGCGGCGGTAGTTCACACATTATGCCGACGAAGCTGGATAACATCTATGAAGAAATCCTTAAAACAGCCACTGACAGTGCAAGCATCTCGTATGCGGCTGGTTATAGATTAGACGAAGACGGTGTAAACGAAGAACTGATTCAAGAAGCAGTAGCTGCCGCAAAGAATGCACAGGTTGCAGTGATTTTTGCCGGGCTGCCTGAACGTTATGAGTCCGAAGGTTTCGACCGGAAACACCTTCAATTGCCGGAAAGTCACAGGGCTTTAATTGAAGCAGTCGCAGAGGTTCAAGAGAATATCGTTGTTGTATTGAGCAACGGAGGTCCCATTGAAATGCCTTGGCTGGATAAAGTTAAGGCTGTATTGGAGGCATACCTTGGAGGACAGGCTTTGGGCGGTGCGATCGTTGATATTCTCTTTGGAAGTGTAAATCCAAGCGGAAAACTGGCTGAGACATTTCCTAAAAAACTGATCCACAATCCGTCGTACTTGAATTTCCCCGGAGACGGCGAGACTGCCGAATATCGAGAAGGTATTTTTACGGGCTACCGTCATTACGATACAAGAGATGTGGAGCCTTTGTTTCCATTTGGCTTCGGTTTGAGCTACACCCAATTTGAATATAGTGATCTACAGGTTAGTCATAAACAGATCAAAGATACCGGCAGTGTAAAGGTTACAGTAAAAGTTAAAAACACGGGTGAAACAGCGGGCAAAGATGCTGTTCAGCTATATGTACGTGATGTGGAATCGACGGTCCCACGACCTCTTCAGGAATTGAAGGGGTACACCAAAGTTTCACTTCAGCCTGGTGAAGAGACCACCGTACATTTTGAACTGGACAAAAGAGCGTTTGCTTACTACGATGTTAAGCTGAAAGACTGGCATGTGGAGACAGGTAAATTCGACATTATGGTCGGAAAATCTTCAAGAGAGATTGAACTCGTTGAGACGATAGAGGTAGAATCGAGCGTTATAGTTACCAAACCAATTACCAGGCATTCCACATTCGCTGAATTGCTGCAACATCCCGTTGGAGCTGAAATTATGGGTGCGATGGGGCAATATGACGGGAATGAAGCAGGACTGGGTGAGGGAATGCAGGAATTAATTATGGGTACCACATTGCACAATGCAGCACTCATGAGCAACGGTCAGTTCACAGAAGAAACACTACAGAGCATCTTATCCGCGATTAACCGTTGAATACATGGATCGTTAGAATAAGCCCGGCCCAGCCCGGGCTTATTCCTCTATCATATGATGCGTTTGTTGATACTGTTTAGGGGTTCTACCTGAATGTTTTTTGAAGATTTTGGTGAAATAACTCTGATCCGTAAAACTCAAAAGAGACCCGATTTCAGAAAGGGGAGTGCTTGTATATTGAATCATATGTTTTGCTTCCTCAATTTTGATCTGTTGAATATATTCATTCACGGGAACCCCAACTTCTTTTTTAAATAGTACAGACAGATAGTTTGGGCTGATACCAGCATGTTCAGCAATTTCCTCGTGTGTAATTTTGGAATAACGGTGGTTATATATATAATTTTTGCAAAGTGTTACGATTTTAGAATGCTGCGATTCTTTCACCTGAGAGACTTTCTCGGTTAACGAAAAAAATGCTTCCAGGCAGCATTGATCGATCTCTTTATCGGTCCGTAGATCCTCAAGGCGCTGTATGTAAACATCACTTACCGAAAAAGCAATCTCCGAATAGAGACCCCCGTCAATTGCTGCTCTGGCTGCAAGAGCTATACCGATGATGCCAAGATTCTTTTTAGAACGGATATGACTTGATTTGGACAGGACTCCTGTATTTTCATGACCAAGTTGTGTAAAGTGTTTAAGCATATCCAATTTACCTTCCTTGACGATCGTTAACAATTTCTTTTCATTCAGTGGATTGTGATGGAGCGTCTCATCATAGCCTTTTGAAGAATTTATGGAACCTTGTATTTCTTTTTCCTTGATATACATACCGCGCAAATAGTCCTGTACTACATCCTCAGCTTCGATCAATTCATGATTAAACATTTGATTAACCAAGATCGTGATGTTGATTAGCCTCTCATGGGTTATCACAGGAACAGACTGATAATAATGAAATACTTGTTCCCGGTTGGCAAAGAGATGTGTGTCATTGATAAGTCCATTGATTTTATGTTCAATCAAGCTAAATGGAAGGGAAGGTCCTAAAATGATGGTTCCTTCATCGTTCAGATCGTTACCAATACGAATTAGAATGTAGTTCTCAAAAAACATCGTTCTTACAACCGAAGGATCTTCTTTACACACGGATGGATCAAAGCCCAACACTGAAAAAAAGAATTGTTTATCATTTTTATACAGCGGATTAAGTATTCGATTACCCAACAGTTCGAATTGAACCTCTCCGGTGGAGCTTACGAAGAAGATGGACATATCAAAAAGTTCTGCAATGAGTTTACATTGACGTTTTAGATCCATTTTGTGTTTGGCTCCTTTTTTTAATCATCTTATCACATCAAAATTACAAAATTACAATGATATTACCATATTGTATAAGGAAAATTATTTATGATTTTAGTAAGCGTTAACATTTTGGTACACGATCTATGTTGAAGGGTGGTTATCTCATGAAATTAAAAGATTTCCGGATTGAATACATGCCAAATCCGGTTGGACTGGACACAATAAACCCGAGATTCTCATGGAAATTAGGTTCTACTGAACAGGACGTTATGCAATCCGCTTACCGAATAATAGTCACACAAGATTTGCAGAAAATCTGGGATTCTGGAAAGAGGGATGAAGACGTCTCCGTTTTAGTGGAATACGCTGGTCCTCGTTTATTGGCCTCGACTTTGTATCAGGTTCAAGTCGAAGTTTGGGATAACCAAGGTAATCACGCTGCCATGGAAGGACATTTTGAGACCGGGTTGCTGAAAGGCAGCAACTTTCAGGCAGAGTGGATTACACATCCATTCCCAAGCGAAGAAAGTGCTCCACCCGTTTTCTACAAAGAATTCTCTGTCGAAAAGGATATTCAGCAAGCCCGAATCTATACGACTTCCCTCGGTGTTTATGAAATTGCGATCAATGGGACAAGAGTAGGAGAAAACTACTTTGCACCTGGATGGACGAATTACAACGAGCGATTGCAGTATCAGACTTACCGTTTGGACGGAATGCTGGAGAGTCAGAATAAAATAGAGATTACGGTGGGGAATGGCTGGTATAAAGGCATATTTGGTTTTACTTGCACTCCGAATCATTACGGGGATAGAGTTGCTGCACTTGCGGAAATCCACATTGTCTATACGGATGGAACAAAAGAGATCATTGTAACTGACAAAACGTGGAAGGTGACTACCGGACCCATCCGTTCAAGTGAAATTTACATGGGCGAGACTTATGATTCTTGTTTTCATGAAAGTCAGTCCTTCCAAGTGGTAACGGCTTCTTTCGATAAAAATCGCCTTGTTGCTCAGGAAAGTGAACCTGTCAAAATCACAAAAAGGCTTCCTGCACTTCAATTGATTACTACTTCTAAAGGTGAATGCGTCATTGATTTCGGGCAAATCCTTACGGGGTTTGTAGAGCTTCGAACAAAAGGACGGAAAGGTCAAATGATAACCATACGGCATGCTGAAGTCCTTGATAAGGAAGGAAATTTCTATCCGGATACGTTAAGGCAGGCAGTATCCATTGATCGATTGATCTGTAACGGTAAAGATCAAATTTTCCGCCCTCATTTCACTTTCCATGGATTTCGGTATATCACCATTGAAGGGGTAGATGAGATCCAGCTCGATCAATTCACAGCTTGCGTGCTGCATACAAGTCTGGAGGAAACAGGCAGTTTCGTGACCTCCAATGCGATGGTGAACCAATTGCAAAGCAATATTCAGTGGAGCCAAAGAGGTAACTTTTTGGATATACCGACGGATTGCCCTCAAAGAGACGAGCGTCTAGGGTGGACAGGAGATGCACAAGTATTTGCCGGGACCGCCGCGTTCAATATGAATGTTGCTTCCTTTTTCAAGAAATGGCTGCGCGACCTTGCCTCTGAACAGACGGAGGAATATGGGGTTCCCCATGTCATTCCTAACATTCTTGGAAATCAGGAAGGTGCCGCTGCCTGGAGCGATGCCGCTGTTATTGTCCCTTGGGTCATGTACCAAACCTATGGAGATCTTCGATTGCTGCGAGAACAATACGACAGCATGAAGGGGTGGATCGATTATATTACTGCACGTTGTGGAGCCAATGGATTATGGCAGACTGGTTATCAATATGGGGACTGGTTAGGGTTAGACAAAGAGGAGATCAGTAACGAAAGAACAGGGGCTACAGATGTTTATCTGGTAGCAAACGCTTATTATGCGTATTCGACCGAACTGGTTGCAAAGACAGCCAAGCTTCTGGACAAAACCGAAGATGCCGTCCGTTACGAAGAATTGCATAGCCAGATCAAACAGGCTTTCAATGCAGAATATATCTCTTCAACTGGCAGACTGGTCAGCGAAACTCAAACGGCCTGCGTGATAGCTTTACACTTCAACCTTGCTGAGGAAAGATACAAGGATCGGATCCTCAAGACGCTGGAAAACAATATTGCGAAACATAAAAACCATCTGACGACAGGATTTGTTGGTACTCCATATCTGTGTCATGCCTTATCGGACAATGACCTGCATGACCTTGCTGGTACCTTGTTTTTAAAAGAGGATTTCCCCTCCTGGCTGTATGCCGTAAAAAAAGGGGCTACCACGATATGGGAACGCTGGAATTCCATTCTGCCAAATGGTGATTTCGACACATCAGGTATGAACTCCTTGAATCATTACGCCTATGGATCCATTGGGGAATGGATGTATAGAAAACTCGCGGGAATTAATCCAATTGAAGCAGGTTATAAGAAGATTCTAATAAAACCTCAGTTCATCCGAGGAATCAGTTCGGTAGATGCTGCTTTTGAATCGGTCTACGGAGAGATAAAAAGCTCTTGGTCATGCAGGGCGGGTAAAATAATTGTAAATGTAACTATACCAGCAAATACAACAGCAATTATCGTACTGCCTGAGAAACCAGTGCCTCTGGAGGTTGGTTCCGGATCATACAGTTTCGAATATCCGACGGAAACTAGTCTCGAAAGAGAAAGGTTTACAATGGATTCCACACTCAAAGAGATTGTGGAAGAGCCCACAGCAGTTCAAATGTTAAACGAGCACGCTCCCGGTATGCTGGATCACCCAATGATCCAATATGCTTATGATTTTTCTGTAAGCGAAATGCTGGCCAATACTCCGCCGGAGACTGAACAGTTATTTAGAAGCGTCATTCAAATGCTGAATGCCTCCAAGGCGTGAAGGGGAAAGGATAGAATATAGAAGGCGCTGCAGGAAACGAGCAGCGCCATTTTGTATTACAGAAATTCGTTTTTGAATAACGAAATTATAGCGCATAAAAAAAGCGAAGTTCCATCATAAAATTACTAAAAAAATAATGAAGTTACCATATTTATGTTTTGCGGAGGACTAAAATAATGTTTGAAAGCGGTACCATGAAGCGAAAGAATAAGGGGGAACAGCAATGAAAGCAGAGCGGGATATTTTTAATCCACCAGTTGGAAAGGGAAATAAAAAGTCCAGGCTATTAGGCCTTGATGCCCAAGGAATTCAGAAAACAATGCGCCCTTACCATTATTTAGGCGACGGAGCAGCCCAAGTTGCCTTAAACTCCATCAACGGACTGATCGGGATGTTAACTTATTTTTATACAGATAAGGTAGGGATTGCAGCTGCCACAGTGGGTACGATCATGCTCATCACCAAATTTATCAATGCAATAGCAGATTTGCTGATGGGTAGAATCGTGGATGCGACAAAATCCAAATATGGAAAGGCTAGACCTTGGATTCTATGGATGGCTCTACCTACCCTGGCATCTATCATATTACTGTTCACAGTGCCCACCGAGGCATCATCAACGGTAAAAACCTTCTATGCTTTAGCTACAGTAGCGTTTGCTTCAGCCATTGTGTATACGGGAATTGCGATCCCTTTCGGGAGCTTGATGGCGATCCGTACCAGAAGTGTAGAAGAACGCGGTAAAATGGGCCTTACCCGAACCATCTTTGGATATATTATCGGGATGATTATCGCTATCGCATTAATTCCAATAACCAATATGCTTGGTGGGGATCAAAAAGCATGGATTATCGTTGCGGTTGTTCTGGGTATTGTATCTTTCATTTCCTTAATTCTGACCTTCTTAGCATCCAAAGAAAACAATGCTGGCGCAAGTATTGTTGAAAGCGATAACATTCCCTTCTGGGAAAGCATCAAGCTCCTATTCCAGAACAAATACTGGGTCATCATGCTATTTGCTCAGTTATTGATCAACATGCTGTATACGCTTAATGGTTCAACAGGAATCTATTACACCAAGTATATTCTCGGGAATGAGAACCTGATCGGAATCATGGGGGCAGTTGGATTAGTCCCGGTTTTTTTGGGATTTGTTATGGTGGGACCCATGATCAAGAAATTCGGACTTACCAGAACTGCACGGATAGGCATGATTCTTGGCATCGTTTCATCACTTATTCGTTGCTTCATGCCATATAACTTTATTGCAGCTATAGTACTTGGCGGTATCGCGACACTGGCAACCATTCCAATGATGGCTGTCGGCGGGGTGTTGGTGAACAACACCGTGGAATACGGTGAATGGAAGACAGGTAAACGCTTAGTTGGGATGGTCAATAGCGCAAACAGCTTTGGCGTTAAAATTGGTACGGGCCTGGCTGCCGCGATGATCGGCTGGATTCTTGCCATGGGCAGCTACGATGGAGCGTTAGTAACACAGGCGGATTCAGCGATTACCAGCATCCTGGTTCTGACGGTATATCTTCCTTTGGTGATATTCGTTCTTACGTATCTCTGCTTGCGCAAGTACGATTTGGATGAGAAGTATCCTCAAATTGTAAAAGAATTGGAAGAACGCTTGAAACCTTAGGAAGATGCAAGTTATCGCGTATTACTGGGATCAAATGAACTTATTTGAAAGTGAATCGTTAAATATGATAGTCTTTATATTTTAGTAATATTAACACTATCATTTTAAGGGGTGATGTGATGTTTATCAATGAAAATCAAGGTCGTTCCAAGTCCAAAGTAGACTTCATGGATCATTCTTTCATTCAGCAGCCTTTCCCAGTCTACGAAAAGCTGCGTGCCGAAGAGCCTGTCCATCGACTATTACTGCCAAGTGGGCATGCTGCGTGGATGGTTACCCGATATGAGGATGCCGTCAACATTTTGCAGGATGGCCGCTTTGTAACCGGGGTTCTCGATAACAGGAACGATGAAACGGAGGAGTCCCTTCCTCCGCATCAGGCGATTATCTCACGGAATCTGATCAGTGTTGGTCCAGAAGATCATCGTCGACTGCGGCGCTTGATTCAGAAGGCATTTACTCCCCGCATGATTGAGAGGCTGCGGGGACGAATTGTGGAAATAAGCGATGAATTGCTAGACAAGATTCAGGCCGGAAAAACTCGGGAGTTTGATTTGATCGAGGACTATGCTTTCCCGCTGCCCATTATCGTTATTTGTGAAATGTTAGGTGTTCCGCTGAAGGATCAAGACAAATTCAGAGCCTGGTCCAATACCATTATGGAGAGTGTCAGCAATCCGCAGATGAACCAGGAGAGCGATGAAGTGATGAAGGCTTTTGTGAATTACTTACAAGAACTTATCACGCAGCGGCGCAATCATATTCAACAGGACCTCATCAGCGATCTCATCGGTATAGAGGAAGAAGGTGACAAACTAACAGAGCAGGAATTATATGCACTTGTGTTCGTACTCATCATAGCAGGGCATGAAACAACAGTGAATCTGATAGGGAACGGCATGCTGGCATTGCTGGAACATCCGCAGCAAAAGCAACTACTTATGGATCAACCGGATCTGATTCAAGCGGCGGTTGAGGAAGTGCTGCGATTTAATGGGCCGGCAGAAATTAGCAATGTTCGATGGGCTGCGGAAAATGTTGATTTTCAAGGAATCCAAATTCGCCAAGGAGACATGATCCTGGTCGCTTTATCCTCAGCGAATCGGGATTCCAGTCGATATGAAAACCCCGATACGTTTGACATTACTCGTAAAGTCAATGACCACATTGCTTTTGGTAAAGGAATTCATTATTGTCTTGGCGCTCCACTTGCGAGACTTGAAGGCGAGATTGCGATCAACGCTTTACTTCAACGGCTGCCGGAGATTCGGTTAAATACGGATGCGAAACTGCTGGAGTGGAGGCCAGGTATGATCATCCGGGGACTCAAAGCTTTTCCAGTCGTATACTAATCGAAATAATAGTTCGAACCTAAATTATCAATATATTGGAGAGATGAACCTAATGAGTTATGACGAGAATATCCGAATTGGTGAATTGTTGAACAACGCAGAATCGTTTGCTGTACTTGAAAAGCATTTGCCGGAATTCGTGAAGGAACCAACGTTCAAGATGGCCACTAACTTTACGTTGGATCAACTAGCTGCATTGCCTCAGGTAGATATTCCTTTGCCTACACTTCAGATTTTGAAGCAGGAACTGTCAGCCATTGCGACTGAAGCAACAGTCCAGAAGCAAGAAATTGGTGCACCGACAGGAAATAAAGAAGGTATTTCTCTGGAAGGTAAAGTGATCGTTGTTACGGGAGCTGGGAGTGGAATTGGAAGAGCCAGCGCCGTGATTATGGGATCTCGAGGAGCGAAGCTTGTACTGGTTGATTTCAATGAGCAGACAGGGGAAGAAACGTTAGCACTGGTTCGCGAAAATGGCGGCGAAGCTACTTTTGTACAGGCTGACGTATCCAAAGAGAGCGATGTTCAAAATTATATTCAAAAAGCAGTAGAAGCCTATGGGAAAATTGACGTGGCATTCAACAACGCGGGCATACTCCAGAAATTCCAACGTTTTCAGGATATCTCCGAGAAAGAATTTACACGGATCATGGATGTGAATGTGAAAGGGATCTTTTTAGGCATGAAATATGCCTTGCAGGTTATGGATAAACAGGGATACGGGCATATCATTAATACGGCGTCCACTACGGCTATTCGTGCTGAACACAGTCTGGCTGCATACACCGCAAGCAAGCATGCCGTTGCAGGTTTGACCAAAGCAGCGGCCCTTGAATATGTACGCAAAGGTATTCGTATCAATGCCATCTGTCCAGGCGGGGTAGCTACAACATTAACGGCTGCGGTTCCCCAATCGCTGCAGGAGAGTGGTTACGTGCCTGAAGAGTTTCCGAATATGCGGATCGGGCGTTATGCAGAGCCAGAAGAACTCGCCCAGATCGTTGCGTTTCTTGCATCTGATTATTCCAGTTATATGACAGGATCAATCATCCTCGCAGATGGTGGCATCACACTCTAATCATTGGTTCAATTCACCTTCTGAATTGCTATAAATATAGGAACTTTCCGGAGGGAGGACCCTTTTGGCAAGTTTCGCATAATTCTTCAAAGTTATCGTCCATAAGTCTAACTTGTGGACGATTTTCATTATAAAAAGGGATGTACGAAAGGGCATGCACGATCGTACATCTTTTAGGTGGTGATTTGGACTATAATGACTTATACAAGAGGTGATCCCATGAAAATAGTACGGAAGAAGACGAATCCGGCCGGAATAAATGAAGAAACGGACCCGATTGCGTCTTCACGTATTCCCATAATCATCTGGCTTTGGCTTGTTGCCATGGCTACTATGATCCTGCAAACGATGTCAGCCCCTATATTAGTACCCAGTATTATCTTTGTAGCTGCAATGTTAATTCATACCATGGTGTACTGGGAAGTAAACAAACTTATACAACGATCCAAATTACTCTACATACTTCTTCAATCAGGGTTGATTTACGGAAGTGCCATGTTAATGCCAGACGGTATGCCTGCTGTATTGATTGGTTTAATTCCCGTATTGATTGGACAGACCCTTGCCATATACTATGAGACGGCAAAAATTGTGTTAGTTGCGTTCGTATTATATTTGTTATTCTGCACGGTAACCCTGTTTACACGATCTGGTATGGATGTTGCCTTGTTAATTCTATTACTGTTCATGATGATCGTTGTTGTGGTATCCTATGCGGTGCTTTTCTATCGTCAGGTCAATGCCCGTGTTAGAACATTAACGTTTCTGCATGAGCTGGAGAAGGCTCATCAAAAAGTAGAGGAATTGACGCTAACAAGCGAGCGACAACGTATGGCAAGAGATCTGCATGATACATTGGCTCAAGGACTCGCCGGTATTATAATGCAGCTGGAGGCCGTCGATGAGCACATGAATCGAGGGAGTTTTCCGCGCGCCCACGAGATTATCCGCAGTTCAATGGGCCAAGCACGCCAAACATTGGCTGATGCACGCAAAGCCATTGATGACCTTCGAACCAAGGCCACACCGGCTATTACCTTTGGAGAAGCAATACAGGAACAGACGCTACGTTTCCAACAGGCGACCGGAATTGAAGTTGTTTTGGACGGGAATGCGCCGAGTTTCATATCCAAAGTAGGAATGGAGCACGTATTGCACATTTTAAGTGAATCGCTAATGAACATAGCCAGGCATGCTCGGGCAACGAGCGTAACCATTCACATGGCTATGGAGAAAGAAGATTTCCATCTTGTTATACGAGATAACGGAAGGGGCTTTAGCGTAGACCGAATCGGAAAACAATCCGGGCACTATGGCTTGATCGGGATGAATGAACGGGCCAGGTTGATAGGTGGCAGCATTGAGATTGAAAGCGGAAAACAAGGAACGACTATTTTGTTTCGTGTTCCACTTGAAAAAGGAGAAATCTGAATGAAATATAACATACTCATCGTCGATGATCATTGGGTGGTGCGCGAAGGACTTAAATTAATATTGGAGACCAGTGACAACTATCTAATTGTCGGAGAGGCTGAGGAAGGAGAAGAAGCTATCCGAATTATGTTAGACAAACAGCCTGATGTCATTCTCCTGGACTTAAATATGCCGGGGGGACTCAGTGGTTTGGATACCTTGAAACGTATGAACGAGCAACACATTCGTATACCTGTGATTATTCTAACGACTTACAACGAAGATGACTTGATGATCGAAGGACTTTCTCTTGGAGCCAAAGGGTACTTGCTCAAGGATACGAGCCGAGAACAATTATTTCGAACGTTGGATTCTGCCATTCGTGGAGAAACACTGCTTCAACCTGAAATAACGTCAAGAGTCTTTGCGTTTCATACGAAGTCTGCTCAAGAACCCAAAACACAGCCACAACTATTAATTGACAAGGAGTCAACCCTGATTAGTGAGAGAGAGTTACTCGTTTTACAAGCCGTGGCTCGTGGTTTACGCAGCAGAGATATTGCTTTTGACATGGGTATTGCCGAGAGAACAGTAAAAGCATACCTCACCAACATTTACAACAAACTCGGAGTGAATTCGCGATCAGAAGCAGTTGCAGTAGCTGTCGAAAAGGGGATCTTACACTTGTAAACCTATAACTTGTAAGGCACCCTTTCGTAATCAAAGATAAAAAATGGTATGCCCGTTATGACCTATCCCTTCTATGCCCCATCGTACATGAAAGGCTTGCCCTTTCGTACGATTTTTTTTTGGTTTTATTTCGTTAACATGAGGGTACAGAGCATTTCCTTAGATAGCTCTTGGATTTTTGTGGAAGTGAAAGGGGAAGAAATAAGTTATGGCAAAATGGTTATATCGTCTCGGAGTTTGGTCAACGAGAAAACGGAAAATGGTCATTACGATGGGACTAGCACTTCTTATTGTGCTTGCATCTTTAGGACTTGGTATGGGTACTTCGTTTACGGGTGAAATGACTATACCAGGAACGAAGTCGGATCAGGCAGCGAAAGTACTAAAATCAGAATTTCCATCATCAGATGACGGTGGTCAGATCAGGCTCATTTTCAAAACGAAAAATGATGATACATTGACTTCCGAAGCTAACAAAAATTACATTCGGCAAGCCCTGAAAGATGTAAAGACGGATTTATCAGTCAAATCTGTAGCTAGCCCATTTGAGTCAATGACTCTCAGCGCAGATAAAAAGATTGGTTATGCGGACATTACGTATTCCAAACCTGCCAGTGAAGTGGATGAGACCTCGAAAGAGCATGTGTTGAACATTGCAGAGTGGCTCGGTAAGGAAGGGATTCAAACAGAGATAGGAGGCAGCGTTGCCTTTTCTGAAATAGAAGTTGGGGGCATATCCGAAGTCATTGGTATCCTTATTGCTTTCATGATTTTAGCGTTCACGTTCACTTCGTTTCTAGCAGCAGGACTACCCATACTTACAGCGGTCATAGGACTCGGAATTGGACTGATGACTGTCATTATTGGTTCTAATTTCGTATCGATGTCATCATTCTCCATTACGTTAGCAGTCATGCTTGCTTTAGCAGTAGGTATTGATTATGCACTATTTATCATGTCACGATACCGTCAGCAATTGGCAGAAGGATATGACAGAGAAACAGCGATAGCCCAGGCTAACGCAACAGCAGGAGGCTCGGTTGTATTTGCAGGACTGACTGTAATTATTGCGCTAGTGGGTTTATCCGTCGTACAAATTCCCTTCATTACAATGATGGGACTAGCGGCTGCTATTAGCGTATTTGTAGCTGTCCTCATTGCAATCATTCTCGTACCAGCCATATTAGCTGCAGCAGGAGACCGCATTGGACCGTCTCGCGAAAATCGTTGGCTGAGAAAATGGTCAGGGAGCAAAAAAGAGAAAACAAACGAAAACGCATGGAGTCGAGTTGTCACTAGAAAACCTTGGCTTACTACCATTCTATGTATTGCCGTCTTAACGATGTGTACCTTGCCTTTTCTGCATATGCAGCTGGGCTTGCCGGACAATGGCCTGAAATCAACTGAAACGACAGAGCGCCGTGGATATGATTTGATGGCTGAGGGATTCGGTGAAGGGTTCAATGGCCCACTCGTGATTGTCGCTAAAGCTAATAACAGTGACGACCCTCAAGCAGCAATCGCTCAAGCAACGGCTTACATCAGCGATCTGCCGAATGTCTCTAGTGCAACACCCGCAATACCGAGTTCATCGGGAAATGCAGCCATCATTACAGTGTTACCCAAGACAGGCCCGCACGATATTCGAACGACTGAACTTGTGGAGACTATACGTGAAAAAGCTGATCAACAAAACAATAAACAGGTCGAGATTATGGTTACCGGTGGGACTGCGGTTAACATTGATATTTCGGAGAAATTGCAACAGGCATTACCTAAGTTCGCTTTATTGATTGTTGGTCTGGCCTTTGTACTGCTCATGCTCGTTTTCCGATCTTTGCTTGTACCGATTAAGGCTGTACTTGGTTTTCTGTTTACACTAGGTTCAACACTCGGCTTTATTGTTTGGGTCATTCAAGATGGTTATCTGGCCAGTATGTTCGGTATTCCTGAACCTGGGCCGGTGCTTAGTTTCCTTCCCATTCTCGTCACTGGAATTCTGTTTGGACTTGCCATGGACTACGAGGTATTCCTTGTCAGCCGAATGCGTGAAGACTTCACTCATACTGGAGATGCACGACAATCGGTAAAAAGCGGGATAATCCATAGTGGGCCAGTCGTTACTGCTGCTGGCTTGATTATGATTGCCGTGTTTGCCAGCTTTATTTTTGCCGAAGATACCATTATCAAATCCATGGGATTAGCCCTGGCATTTGGCATACTTGTTGATGCTTTCATCGTGCGTATGACACTTGTGCCAGCTATAATGACCCTTCTTGGTAAAAGCGCCTGGTATATCCCGGCATGGCTTGATCGCTTATTGCCTAACATCGATGTAGAAGGCGAATCGGTTATGAGAGAAAACCATAAAGCCACCAGTGGTTTTGATCAAACTATTATTGGGAAGAACTCACCAGATGTAAAAAGTAGAGGATGAGGGGGCTGCCCAAAACTGCAGCGCCTTCTCCGTCGGATGTCATGAATCAGTTTACAGCGTTCATACGAATTGAATTCAAGGTTTCAAAGACTCTAGAAAAAGAGATTTAAGTAAGTTGAATTGCTCGGATGGGTCTACACGAGTGTTGAATGCATCGATACCTTCTAGCATGGACATTTTCTTGGAAAATGTTCCGAATACATTCATCATCGTAAGTAGAATGTTGACGGAATTTGAACTGGCACGGACAGAATGATCCTGTTCTCCCAGTGCTGCCAATTCGGTAAACAGAGCAATAATTTTGCTATATTCCGTTTGATACAATTCTATATGCTCTACAGGCTCTTTGGAAAGCGCTACGTAACATTCAAAGGCTTCAATTAACTTGGAGTTTTGTTGGTGCTCAGCTTGCTGAAAGAAAATCAGGGTATCGAATATTTCGTTTAATTTTTCGTAACATGTTCCTTCTCCATGCACAATCTCTTCAAAGATAACCACTTCGGATTGAACAATATGTGAAGCAACGGCAACAATCAAATGTTCTTTCTTGGGAAAATAGCGGAATACAGTAGCTACGCCAAGGCTTGCCGCCTTGGCAATTTCCTGCATGGTAGCCTTTTCGAATCCTTGATGTGTGAAAATAGAAATGGCAGCTTCAATGATGCTTAAACGACGTTTTTCTCGCAGCACGCTACGCTCATTCTCCTGGCGTTCTCGGGGTTGAATAGGGATAACCTCCTGTCTCTGTAACTCAGGTTATGCTAACAATTGCAATTCTATTTGTCAACGAAGCAAGGTATGCAGCGGTTTTATACTCAAATAACCCTAATCAGATCACTAGCCAAGATTAGCTATAAAGGGAGACTTCAATATAAATGAACAAACTGAAATGGTTAGATATAAAATACGACTTTTCTCCTGTTTTTCAGCAAAACAAATATCAATACAAGGGTTTTTTATCCAAAAGAAATTAGAACTTTGTTCTCTTACAGCTCCATGTAAAATTATATAAAATTTTCTTGTTCACATCATCAGACTTTACAGGAGGATTATTATGTCAACTTATGTCTCGATCTCAGGTGCAAGGAAAACATCCTTTATACCGAAAACGATCCTGGTATTTGCAACTGGTATATTTTTTTTGCTAGTATATGCAAATGTCATCTCAGCTCATGGTTACCTAGAGTCACCAGCCAGTCGTGCATACTTATGCCAACAGAATCTCAATAGTAACTGCGGTCAGGTTCAATATGAACCACAGAGTGTGGAAGCAAAAGGAAACTTTCCGATAGGAGGTCCATCAGATGGGGAAATTACAGGTGGAGGTATTTTTCCGGAGTTATATACTCAAACGGCAGAACGTTGGACGAAGCTGGACATGCAAACAGGAAGCCAAACATTTACCTGGAAATTGACAGCGGCACATGCAACAAAAGAGTGGAAATATTACATAACCAAGAAAGACTGGAACCCTAATGCTCCGATTGAACGTAAGGATTTAGAACTGTTTTGTACCTACAGTGATGGCGGTAAATTGCCAGAAAAATCGGTCTCACATCAATGTGAAATACCAGCAGATCGTACCGGTTATCATGTTATTCTCGGCGTTTGGGAAATCGCTGATACAGGTAATGCCTTTTATCAAGCGCTTGACGTAAATTTAACGAAACCGGGTAGTGGAAATGGATCAAACACCGATGAAATAGCGCCAACAGCTCCAACCGATCTAAAAGCAAGCAACATCACGACAAAATCACTTACACTTCGTTGGCATCCTTCGACTGATAATGTGAGTGTAATGAGTTATGAAATTTATCAAAATGGACATAAGATCACGACTATTCCAGGAACGTCTGTATCCTATGATGTAAGTGGATTAAGTCAAGGAACAACTTATATCTATGCATTAAAAGCGATTGATGCCGCAGGTAATGAATCACCTCTCAGTTCGGAGATTACGGTGCAGACAACTTCTGCAACCATACCAGACACCTCTGCTCCAACGGCTCCAAGTAATCTTCACGCACATACCGTGAGTGCAGCATCAGTAAGTCTGATGTGGTCCAGTTCAACGGATAATGTGGCCGTTAACAGCTACGACATTTACCAAGGATCAGAGCGGGTTGCTACTGTAAATGGAACAATGACAAGTTATGAGGTAACTGGTCTGAAATCAAGCTCGACGTATACATTTTCAATCAAAGCCAAGGATTCTGCTGGAAATGTATCTGCAGCGAGTAACGTGATTACTGTTACTACACTTGAGTCATCTCCTCCAGTTGTAGAACCGGATGAACCTAAGGCTTGGGCTGAGAATACGCCATACCACATCGGGGATCGTGTTCTTTACAAAGAGGTCATTTATATTTGCCGTCAAGCTCACACATCCATATATACTTGGACTCCTTCCGAAGTCCTTGCATTGTGGTTGCCAGAATAGCCGAATGTCACTCAGGATTTGTTCCTGAGTGACTTTTTTTGATGAGCACTCGCGAGGATCCAGAGACAGTTTCAACATAATATATTTCAAATGTTTATTTTTGCTTACTTGGGTGAACATATGAGTATGAAACGTTGTTTAGCGGACACTTGGGATGGTGTTTGATTATTGCAAGTGAATTTTTTGTGATTTATTATTTCCAATGTAAGTATTTTTATTGAGGATTCTATTCTCATCTAAAATAGACGAACATTTCGTTAATTCACTTAATAAAGGAGTATGGATTATGAGTAAACGTTTTGAATCAAAAGTTGTTTTAATTACTGGAGCAGGCTCAGGTCTTGGACAAGCAGCGGCACTTGAAATCGCAAAAGAGGGTGCCAAGCTTTCTCTCGTTGATCTTAATCAACCTGCACTTGAAGAGACCAAGAAATTGATTCTGGAAATTGCACCTGAGACAGAAGTTCTTCTTCTTACTGCTGATGTATCTGATGAGCAAGCTGTTCAAAAATATGTAGATGATACGGTTCAAAAGTTCGGTCGCATCGATGGGTTCTACAACAATGCGGGTATCGAAGGTACTCAGGCTCCTACAGCTGAATATAACAGTAAAGTGTTTGACAAAGTCATTGACATTAACCTTAAAGGTGTCTTTTATGGCATGAAATACGTTCTTCCCGTGATGAAAGAGCAACAATCCGGTTCCATTGTCAATGTTGCCTCTGTTGGCGGGATTCGCGGAGTTCTGAATCAGGCGGCGTATGTTGCAAGTAAACACGCTGTATCGGGTATGACCAAAAATGCAGCAATCGAGTACGGACAATATAATCTGAGCATCAACGCTATCGCTCCAGGGGCAATTATGACTGCAATGGTTGTCGGTTCCCTTAAACAAATCGGTGGCGAAGAAGGATGGGAAGAAGCCGGCAAAGAATTTGTTAGCGTAAACCCTAAGAGACGTTTTGGTAAACCTGAAGAAGTGGGCCGTCTTGTTGCCTTCCTGCTATCCGGCGAATCCGAATTTATTAATGGTGCTGTCATTCCTATTGATGGCGGACAATCGAACCAATACTAATAACTTGAAGACCTCCCATTGGCAATGTCATGAAGAGGAGGCTTTACATGAAGAAAAAGAGCAGGTCATCCAAAAGATGGCTCGCTCTTTTTTTGTGCTCTCTTATAAACGACTAACAGGCTAAAGTATGGATTATGGTCAAGAGACCAGCTTCAAAGAATTATAAAGAAAGCAGTTAAATTCGTAATTAAAAATGTGTGATTGGTAATGATTTCCGTGGTATGGACTCCTACTATTCAGGTTGTAGTGGCCGATATTCTTTTAGATTTATGAAACAAGTGGAATACAACATTTATAGGGCTACTCTTAGTTTCAGAGCGTTTTTAGACATTAAAGAGACAAACAAATATACAGATAAGAACTACAGAGACTATAAATTGTTTTTTACATTACACCTTAATTTTGGTAAAATAAACCTTTCTTTTATAACACACCGGATCCTACGTGGAAAATCACTTTAAAGAGGAGGGCTATGCCAATTGGAATTAAGATTTGGGAACGTTGCTATTCTTCTTCCTCCTTTATACATTACGATTATCGGGATCGTTTTTATATTCTTGTTAATCAGGTGGAGCAAACAATTGGAAACAAGACGTTTTACCGTTTTCTTTTACTTTTGGATCAGTACGTTCATTACACCAATTTATTCCCATAATACAACAGAAGGTGTTTTTAAGTTATCGATACCCATTGGATTTTTATTGATTTTATTATACCTGTCGAGCAGCAAAAGATACCATCCATCTAAAATGAAAGCAAGTCTTCTAGGACTTTCCATAGCGCTGTACCAGCTAATTCTTCAATACGTTGGATAGATGCTGATATCTAATGAAGGTAGAATTTACTATGCCTCACATCCGCTCAAAGCGAAAAACGGCGTACTTATGTTCATATCTACATCGGATCTCTGCCAAATCATTACTAAGCAGATACAAACCGTTTATATATTTTTCGTATTAGATCTCTTATAATGTTCAGAATTTGTTCAGTGAGCCTTGTTATACTAAAGCGAATTTATTTCATTTTTCTGAGTCATTATATAACATCTTATGGAGGTCTTCTGCTTGAAACTGAACAAAAAAACGTCATTATTTCTTTCGGTTCTTCTGTTATCGCCTATGGTATTGCCACCGGCTAGTATCCACAATTTTTATGGAGCAGGCAATATTGCCTTTGCCGCTGAACCACAGGCTAATTCAATCTATATTGTAGGACCATTTGAATTTTCGCCTAATCATGACTTACAACTGACGGCAAATGGCATGATGAACAATGGCACCATTACAGATATCAGTTCAACAGCTACTTGGAATTCAGATAACGAAGCGGTTGCAACTGTATCCCCCGGAGGAATTGTGACAGGGGGAACGGAGGGTAAAGCCAATATTACTGCATCACGTGATGGGAAAGTTTCGAGTGCGTTCCCTGTCACAGTAACTTGGGCAACATACCAAAAGTTACAAGAAACTAAGGATTCATTAGAACTACCATTTACCGGTGGTCAGACTAAGGATAAAGTAACCTCAAGAATTAATTTGCCTACTCAAATGGAGAATGTATTTTTGTCATGGTCTTCATCTGATACAACGATTATTGCAAACGACGGTAACGTTAAACGTCCTCCATATGTTGGTGGAGATAAGCAGGTTACACTTACGGCTACACTTCGAGCTGGAACTGAAGTGCCAGTAACGAAGGAGTTTATCCTTAACATTGTCAAAGCAGAACCTACACCAGAGGACAAGCTTCGTGAAGCCTTAGATGAGTTACAGATTACTTATTATTATGGAGACACGGCCGATGGGGTTAGAAGTTCAGAGGTAGGCTTGCCTACAGGAGGGAAATATGGATCATCCATATCTTGGATATCAAGCGATCCTTCCATCATTAGTTCCGGTGGTAGAGTGTATCGGACGCTAGATGATATAGATCATGTAGTTAAATTGACTGCAAGAGTGTATGTGGATGGTGTGTTTGAAACTCGTGATTTCTTCGTAAACGTTAGATATATCAATAGAGATAAAATCATTACTTCATTCTCGCTGGATAACCATGTTGGGGTTATAGATGAAGATAAAAAGACAATAACGTTCGATATACCTAGGGGTGCGTCTGATCAATCCATGATTGTTACGTATACTGCAAAAGCATTACAGGTTCTCGATAATGGTATTATGATGACTAGTGGCGTATACAAAATATATCCGTTCTTCATTGAAAATTACAGTGTTACTGCTTCAGATGAATTGCTGAACCCTGTTCACTACAAGTTGATTTTTGCAGGCGAATCTACAACACCAGTGCCGTTACCGACACCAACACCAGTGCCGTCACCGACGCCAACACCAGCGCCGTCACCGACACCAACACCAGCGCCGTCACCGACACCAACACCAGCGCCGTCACCGACACCGACACCAGCGCCGTCACCGACACCGACACCAGCGCAGTCACCGACACCGACACCAGCACCGTCACCGACGCCAGCATCGGAACCAACGCCGGCACCGACAGCAACTGATGGTGGTTATAAGAAAGATATATTTAAACCTGGAACTAGTGCAACACAGATTCTAGAATCAAAAATTAATAATGCTCTTGAAAATCAAGGCAACCCATTTAGCCCGGTTGATATTAAAAACCATTGGGCTGAACAGACCATTGATATTTTCACTAAGTTGAACATTATTAAAGGTTATGAAGACAAGACGATTAGACCTAATCAAGATATGTCCCGTGGTGAGTTCGTAGGGATATTATCACGTATTTTCGATGTTGGTGGGACGAAGCAGGTTACTTTAAAAGATATTAAAGATCATTGGGCAGAAGACGCCATTGTACAGTTTACACAAGCAGGTATTATTAGTGGAAACGGCAATGGAACATTCAAACCAAATAAGGCAATTACACGCGAAGAGATGGCCATGATCCTATCTAAGATCGTTGATTTCCAAGGGGTAACCCAAAACAAGATTGATCATTCCAATCCAATTCAAATGGTAGCCCAAGCGGGTGTTATTCAAGGGAATGGAAATGGGGAAATCAATGCTAAAGGCACAGCCTCAAGAGCGGAAGCATTGCAACTCATCCTTAACACTTTAAAGTTAAACTCCAAAATTAAAACGATGCTTGAACTTTTATAATCAAGTGACTAAGAACAAAAAGCGCCCTGATTCGTAGGGCGCTTTTTTTAAACTAACTCTAACAAATAGGATATCCTAGCGTCTAAAGAGTCTTATATCTCAAAGAACAACATCTGCACTTGCCCATTGAGATTGAGGACATTGTTAGGTCAGCAATGAGTTCGAATCGTGGAGGTAAGAAGAAGATGAAATTCGCAAATGCCAAGCCAAGAACACGAGTATTTACTCGAACTGCGTCCGATAGCCCATTTTTATTGCACGAAAGCTACAATATCTGATTAAGCTTGCTTTCAGGCTCTTCACCATTTTCAACACGTTTTATATTCTTTATAAAGAAATCATATCTATTTTTATGAAATTTCCGACCATCAGGCAATCCTGCTGTGTGGGGGGTGAGTATTACATTACCCAGATTCCTGAGGTCACTGTCCATAGGAAGCGGTTCAGATTCAAACACATCCAAACATGCACCTGCAATGTCCCCGTTTTTTAATGCATCAATCAAGTCTCTTTCGTTGACAATCCCGCCGCGGGCTGTATTGATAAAAAGTGTAGTATTCTTCATTTTCTTGAACACCGCTTTGTTGATCAGTTGTTTGGTTTGCTGATTCAAAGGAATATGTACAGTGACGATGTCCGATGTGCTTACAAGAGTATCGAAATCCGTCATTTTTACAAAACCACCCGATTGTACATTGGCATTTCTTGCATAAGCAAGCACATTCATATCAAAAACCCTGCAAAACGCAGCTACCTTTTTTCCGATAGCGCCCAAACCGATAATCCCAATCGTTTTGCCCTTTAATTCACTCCCTGTATAGTCCAATTGATTTTCATCCATCTTGTTTTTCATGAACGAATCAAGAAACGGTATGTTTTTATAAAAGGACATTATCATTGCCATTACGTGCTCGGCCACTGCCTGTGCATTCACCCCTGCAGCATTAGCGACCCAAATGCCAAGCTGTGTGCAGGCAAGAATATCTACATTATCAAATCCTGCACCCGTCTGTACCAATTTTAATTTTTTTGCGGCAGAAAGCAGGCTGTGATCCACTTTAATATGTTCAGGGATGATTACCTGGCAATCTTCAATATGATGCAGCATTTCTTGTCCGGGCGGGACAATAACAACGTTCCAGTCTTGTGGAAAATACCTTGAAATAGTTGATTTTGAGGTTTCGCTAAAATAGCCAACGATGAGAATCTTCATTGTTAAACCACCTTTCATAACCTGTTTTTAGCAATATCTTCGGAAAACGCGGTATCAAACAATTTTAAACAAAAAGTAAAATGTTGTAAAACTCAACTAAAGCCCCCCGATCCACTGCCATGATCAGCTGAATCGTATTCTAATGGAGAAGGACACCTTAGGAAATAAAATCTGTGATGACCGAAAGAATAATAGATCTGCTTTAAATGCGACATAATTTGACGTAATTAAGATTTATAATGGTGTTACATTAAAGAAAGGAGCAGCAAAATATGAAACGAAAAATAATTTTAGATTTGGCGGTTACGCTAGATGGTTTTATTGAAGGCAAGAATGGTGAAGTTGATTGGTGCATTATGGATGCAGAGATGGGGTTCGATCAGTTTTTAAATCAAATTGATACCATTTTATTTGGGAGAAAAAGCTATGATTTATGGGGGAATTTCACTCCAGAAGAACCCACGGATTCCGATAAAGAATTATGGGGATTATTTCATAGTAAAGAGAAATATGTCTTTTCTAGGACACAAATGGGGAAATACCATAAAGCAATATTCATAAACGATCGTATTTCTGAAGAAGTAAATAGATTAAAAAGTATGCCTGGTAAAGATATCTGG
The DNA here is from genome assembly GCF_038005125.1 of Paenibacillus sp. FSL K6-2862. NCBI lineage: Bacteria > Bacillati > Bacillota > Bacilli > Caryophanales > Paenibacillaceae > Paenibacillus > Paenibacillus sp. FSL K6-2862. Next base: position 3,522,065 of record NZ_JBBOSN010000001.1, on the reverse strand, counting down.
CTATATGGTGGAGCAAGTCTTATTACAACTTTTATCAATTTAGGGCTTGTTGATGAATTTAGATTATCAGTCCACCCTGTTGTTTTGGGAGAAGGAAAACCACTGTTTGTTGATATAAAACAGAGGTTGAATTTAAAAATGGTGAATACGAGAACGTTCTCTTCGGGTGTTGTACAACTAATTTATCATTTAGATGAAAATTAAATCCGAGGTGAGGCTATGAACGTCAATGAAATCATCATTGAAGGAGCACGCGAAAATAACCTGAAAAACGTGAGTGTGCGCATTCCGAAACGAAAAATCACGGTCTTCACCGGTGTTTCGGGTTCAGGCAAATCCTCTCTGGTCTTTGACACTATCAGCGCCGAAGCTCAGCGGCAGCTTTGAATTAACGTTCATCAATCACTACAGAAATCGGTACAAGTTCGTGTTCCGTAACAAGGACAAGAAGAACTTGTGCCTTTTCGTGTCCGACAACCTGAAGCTTACCAAGACCAGGTAAGAAAAGAAATCAAAAATTGAAAAGTGCTACTGACATACTGTTGGCAGTAACGGGTTTATATAATCGAGACATACAAAGTGAGAGAGAGGTTATTTACATGACTTTATAATAAACGAAGGGTGCACAGAGGGAGGATGACCTACACTTTTTCAAGGCGATGGCGAATGATCCACGAGAGAGCGAGTTAAGAGTACCATTGAGAAATAAATTACAACAAATAACATAACAACCCCTAATAACAAAGGAGGACATAAACATTATGTCAGCAATTGGACCCGACTTCATTTCACTTCAAGTGAGTAATCTTGAAAGCTCTGCAGAATTCTATCAAAAATATCTTGGACTGGTTCGCTCACAGGCAGGACCACCTCATGCGGTAGTCTTTGAAACAAAGCCTATTGCATTTGCCCTTCGTGACTTAATGCCAGGAGTAGAGCTCGGTTCAGGTAGTCAGCCTGGACTTGGTGTCGCTCTGTGGCTTCAAGCCCCTGATACGCAAGAAATCCACGACAAGCTTGTTGCAGCAGGCGTAAAAATCACATCTGCACCAATCGATGGACCATTCGGGCGAACCTTTACATTTGCAGACCCAGACGGTTACTTAGTTACCCTTCACAGTAAAGCCTGATATGAAAGTGTACCTAGCTTAACAATACGGATAACTTTTCATGTCACATTGAGCCAATTGGTTATTACAACATGAAGAGCTTATTCCCGTAATCTGTATTCTCCCCATACAGTAGACAGGTGAAATAATCCAGCCTGATACTGTGAGGGGAGTTTTTTCATATTGATGAATCCCAGCGATCCAGCAACACCTCTTCCTTGGAACGTGAGGGAAGTATGGAAAAGCATTCAGATAAACAATATACTAGCTATAACAGTTTTTGTTGAGGTGAATATTTAATGGATGAAGTCAATGAATCAAAACAAATGGTATTACAAATGGGCAGTGCCTTGAAAAAGTACAGAAAAGAAAACAATATGAGCTTGGATGACTTAGCGGAATTAACAGGCGTAAGCAAACTTACTCTGGGCAATATCGAACGTGGCGAAACAAATCCCACTTTGGCGATGATATGGAAAATTTCAAAAGGTATATCTTTACCGCTATTGGCGTTGTTCCAATCAGAAGACCCTGTGAGTTTGTATCGAGCAGGCGAAGGACTGCGATTTTCTAATGATCAAAAAAATTGGATCATTGAACCCGTCTTTAAAAGCAACGGTATTGAAATGTGTCGGGCTTACTTACAGCCGAAGAGCTCGTATCACCCTGAAGGCCATCATGTGAATACAACTGAAATTGCAACAGTAATGACGGGTTCCATTGAAATTCAAGTCAACGAAGAGATTCATACATTGAATCAATATGATACGATCAGTTTTCGTGCAGATAGTCCTCACTCTTACACCAATCATACGAATAGCGAGACAGTGCTCCATATCTCCTTAAAGTATGGTTTCTAAAAATCAAAATTTTACTTATCATACAACTCCGAATTCTATGACGGGAATTCAGAGTTGTATTTTTGTTTCTATACGATTTAAAATATATTATAGAATACTTATTGTAAATAACAATATATTATAATATACTTTTGTTGTCCGCGCGGATGATATTGCCTCTTTTTTCAATCAGCAGGAAACAAACCATACGTATGAATACAGAAAGGAGAATTGAAGAATGCCGAACCCACAAAATAAAAAAACCATACCATCCTCTATAGGATTTATCATTCTCGGCATTATTGTGATTGCAGCTAATTTACGTACTCCCTTAACCTCGGTCGGGCCTTTAGTGAGTCTCATAAGGGATGACGTTCAAATTTCAAATACATTAGCCGGCCTCATAACAACGCTACCCTTACTTGCCTTTGCTTTATTATCGCCTGTAGTACCCAAATTAGGACGAATGTATGGGGTTGAACGCATCATTTTGATTGCACTCATATTTCTGACGGTTGGTATTGTAATACGTTCTTTATCTGGCGCAGCTAATCTGTATATTGGGACTGCAATTCTTGGGTTCGCAATTGCGATATGTAATGTATTATTGCCCAGTATTATCAAAAGGGATTTCCCAAATAAAATAGGTTCCATGACAGGGCTTTACTCCATTTCAATGAGTTTATGTGGAGCAATTGCATCAGGAATCAGTGTACCGCTAGCCGTGAACGCAGGTTTAAAATGGCAGGGAGCATTGGGAATATGGGGGATTCTAAGTTTCCTATCGATCCTTTGTTGGTTACCCCAATTAAGAAATCAAACAAGGCAAACAGCGACGACGAGCCAACAGAAGGACCGTAACGATGTGAATGTTTGGCGTTCCCCTCTTGCCTGGCAAGTAACCTTGTTTATGGGTATACAATCTATGGTTTTCTATGTGTTGATCGCGTGGTTGCCTGAAATTTTAAAGCAACAAGGAATCGACTCCAACCAATCCGGATGGTACCTCTCAATCATGCAGTTAGCCATGCTTCCATTTACATTTCTTGTCCCCGTTATTGCTGGGCGTATGTCTAGCCAACGTTTGTTAGTGGTCATCACAACCACTTTGCTTTTGACGGGAACGCTCGGACTTCTTTATGGAAGTTCCGATATCATATTATTGTGGATCATAATACTCGGAATCGGGGGAGGCTTTGCCTTTAGTTTGTCCATGATGTTTTTTGGATTACGTACTGAAAATGCGCATCAAGCAGCCGAACTGTCAGGCATGGCGCAATCGATCGGATATCTTCTTGCCGCAGTCGGTCCTGCCCTTATAGGATATCTGCATGATGCGACAAACAGTTGGAAACAGCCACTTTTCATTCTGCTTGGTGCTTCGGTCTTACTCTTTTTAGTTGGTATAGGAGCCGCAAGAAACCGTTTTGTAGGTAACCGATATAGCTACGAGCTGCACGGAAAGGAAGATAAAAATGTTTGAGAACATTATGGTGGCCATTGATCAAGATGAAATAACAAACAAAATCCTCGATGCAACCATTGAAATAGCCCGAAATAAACCAACTCAAGTTACCTTGATTATTGTCAGCCAGGAATATGTGTCGAATGGCATGACATATGTACCAGAGAATTTCTTGGAAGAAATATTGAACGAAATAGAGAAAGCGAGTTTGGAACAATTACAACAAGGCAAATCCAAATTAGAATCTGCGGGAATTAACCCGAAAACAGTTCATCTTAAGGGAAACCCCGCACATGAAATATTAAGATATGCAAGGGATACTGAGCAGCAACTCATTATTATTGGAAGCCGTGGGCTAAGCGGCATAAAAGAAATAATGCTTGGAAGTGTCAGCCACAAGGTTTCACAGCTGGCAATTTGCCCAGTTCTCATTGTTCATTAACTCCTCTGTACTGCAGAGATGATGCATTGATAATACTAACGGGGAATGATAACTCAATACTGATTAGAAAGCAGCTGATCAATGTGATCAGCTGCTTTTCGTTAAACTAACAGGAAGAATATTTTTATTTTGATTTAAATTTGCACTTATTCTGAAGTGGTACTTATCATATTATTGTAGAGCTTGTACAGCTAATTTGGCACAACAGACTAACGTAACTTAGCTATACGTTTTCGTAACCTTAATCATCTGAATACATCGTTGCATTAAAACTTTCTGGTCCCAATCTGACGTTATTTACACTAAATAAAGGATTGTAAGTGAATACTGCGTAAGCTGAATAGATGATTTGTCCACTTCCCGAAGTGGGAACATTGTATTCTGAGCCCGTAAAGCTGAATACACACGGACTAAAGAATTCGTTAGCAATTACTATCGTACCAGCACGATAAACCAGCTGCTGTGAGGCTCCTAATCCCCGGTATACATCGATAACAAGATTTCCGTTAATAGGCAAATCATTGGCCGTAAGTTCGACTATACCGGAAAAAATGGTACGGACCGATGCACCTGGGTTATTTACTTGTAATCCTAATTGAGCAAAGAGTAAAGGAACTCCATTTGTAAAACTAGGCGTTAAAATGTTTCGTCCATTGGAGCCTTGAGAAGTACGTGCATCTAGCGTTTTGACCATGGTAGTCCTCCTCTCTTATTTAGGAGTGGATCGACTTCAATCATCACTATATGCAACGGCATTGAAACATTCCGGCCCCACACGTGTAGCTACTTCGGATGATGAAACTGGAACAAAAGTGACATAACATGAATAGATCAATTGGCCAGATGGGGGAGCTGGAATGTTATAATCGGATCCTTCAAAGCTCGCTAAGATGCTTCCTTCCGAAGGAAACACAGGTTGTTGGACGACATAGACTGGAGTTCCTGAATTTGAAGCGGATCTATAAATTTCAAATCGAACGGCAGAAGGAATAGAAGACAAATTGGCAACAGAAATGCGATATGTGCCGTTAAATTGTGTGCGAATTAGTGGCCCTGGATTAAAGATATTGAGTCCCAGGATACCTACAAGAGTCGGCGTATTGGATGCAAGTGGAGCATTGAGTGGAGTAACACCGTTGGATCCGAGAGAAGTACGAGCATCTAGTGTACGTACCATGGCAATTCCTCCTATCAATAAACTTTCTTTAATCGGATACAAGAAATCCATCGAAGTTTTCCGGCCCCACACGCACGGTGCCTAATAGGTTGGAACTGATAAACGCCGTGTACGTCAATTGGGGAATGATAGGTGGATTGAAGTCGTTTCCTGAAAAAGTGATGACCTGTGGCGCTAAGACGCTTAGCCCAAATGTAGCCGTGGCAGAATAGACTGCAGGGTCAGTTGCAAGGGTTCCTCTTACGACTCTAATCGTTATTCCAGCAAGAGCTAACGGAAGTGTAACGGAAACCGTTCCTTTAAACTGAACACGTGGGTTTGTCCCAGCACCTGCTGTCAGTAGACCAATCTGTCCGAATAACTGAGGCGTATTAATAACTAGAATGGGTACAGAGATAGAGTTAGCTAAACTTGCGTTTTGCGATGTTCGAGCATCCAAAAATGTTGTCATGAGATACTCACCTCCTAACGTTGTAGACATAGCATAATATATGTAAAACCTGATAGATTGCATGGATGAAGTGGCTATCAATTAAAAAAGGGCAATTACCAGTCAAATAACTGCAGAGTGATTCGATGGGATGGTCAGTTTGAAGAACAACCTACTATGTGTGCAGGTATGATAAAGAAGATTCCCATTCATAGTTGATCGAAGAAGGCTTACCAATTGGTTGGTCGCCTTTTTTTTATAGAGCCTTGTCAAAATGGATATACCTGAATAATCTATCCCATACCACAAAGAGGGGGATGGAAGCATGAGTGAAGTTGGATATGGTAACGGTAATGTAGGAGGAGTAAGTGGAGGTTATGGTGGCTTTACGTCCATTGGGGCAATACTCGTACTCTTTATTTTATTGGTCATTATCTCCAAGGCTTTCTTAGTGTAAGAGTTCACTTTTTACTTTTCCCGCCAGACTTTACTGGCGGTTTTTTTGATTTGTTTACGTTCGTTGTATATCGATAAAAACTAGAAAAGTCACCTTCGAAACAACGTCCATTCAAATTACCTGTTTCCACCGAATTCTTTACCGAAGTCCTTCATCTTTTCAAGGATTGGAAGTAACTTCATTCCCTTTTCTGTCAAAGAGTACTCGACTCGTGGAGGAACTACCGGATAAACATCACGTTGAATAACGCCATCATTCTCTAATTCCTTAAGCTGCTTGGTAAGCGAGCCTTGAGAGAGATCTCCAAGAAATTTTTTGATGTCTGAATAACGACGTGTTTCATTTTTTAGATACCATAATATAAAATACTTCCAGCGTCCGGAAAGAAGATTCTGCGTAAAGGCTATCGCGTACATATCACTATTTTCATTGATAAACTCTTGTTCAAATCCTTCATTACAAACCCGCATTGACATCATTCCTATTCTATAGGTACAGAAAAATGTACTATGTTCATTTAAATTGCCCTCTGTGCAAACGAAACGATTGCACTTATGCTTGAGTCAACAACCAAAATGAATCCATTTAATATTGTTCTAAAAGAAAGAAGAATAATTTTATGGTTTTATATTTAGCATGCTAAGTAATTATTATATTTTTTAATGTCATAGTTAGCAAGCTAAATACGTTGGCTCTAATGGCCGTAGCCCGAGAAACGAAACACATTGGACTTGTTGCTACACTCTCTACGACATTCAACTATCCATACAACATTGCGCGTCAGTTCAAAGCACTGGATGTAATTAGTCATGGACGTGTAGGTTGGAATGCGGTTACTACATCCGACCCCTCAGCGGCTGCAAATTTTGGTGCAAAAGTTGCCAACCGTAAAGAACGGTATGACAAAGCACATGAAAGTATACAAATTGTTCAGGCTTTGTGGGGGAGTTGGGAGTCGGATGCTTGGACACTTGATGTCGAAGGAGGACAATTCGCTGATATGGACAAAATCAAGCCAATTAACCTTCAAGGTCAATATTATGCTTCTCGTGGTCCTTTGCCAATTCCCCCTTCTGAACAAGGCCAACCTGTTATTTTTCAGGCGGGAGGAGGCGGTGAGGGATTAGAATTAGCCGGGAGATATGCCTCGGGCGTGTACGCGAATCCATATGATATCGAATCTGCTCGTGAACAAAGACAAGCGATTCGGCAAAGTGCCGTTCATTTTGGGCGAAAACCTGATGATATCAAGATGTTTGCGGGTTTTATGTTTTCGCTAGCTTCAACCGAAGAAGAAGCCTTGACACGTCGAAAACAGCTTATGAGCTTTAATCCTCAGGAGATTCCTAGTCGGGTAAGTTATCTCGGTTCAATGATCAGTTTACCTTTGTCGGTAAACTCGGTAGATATTGATAAACCACTACCTCCTGACTTGTTAAAAAATGCATATGCTCAACGAGTGGACCCACGTTCACCAAAAGCCTTGAAATTACTGCAGCAAGGGCTATCTGTTCGCGATGTTCTTGCTCATGGTGTCATTAATTATCATCCCGTCGTTGCAGGAACACCATCACAAGTTGCTGATTTTTTGGAAGAATGGTTTCTGGCTGAAGCGTGTGACGGTTTCTCAGTCGTCCCCGATATAGCTTTTGATGGTGTTGCGGATTTTGTAGAGCTGGTTGTACCTATCTTACAGGAACGTGGTCTGTTTCACACCGATTACGAAGGGAAAACCCTTCGAGAGAATATGGGCGTTCCATATGAATATGGGATGCGGGAATTGGAATAAACCATTAAAGGAGAGATTTTAATGAATCACACACTGGAGCTGCTTCATAATCATACATCGTTTCGTTCGTACACATCGCAACCCCTGGCTGAGGAACAAGTCGATGCGATCTTTAAGGCCGCCAGTCAAACTTCATCGTTCAGTCTTCTGCAAGCCGTGTCCATTATTCGTATCACGGATCCGGCTCTACGAAAAAAGGTGAGAAAGCTTTGTGTTGATCAACCTTATATTGAAGAAGCGGCAGAGTTTTGGATTTTCTGTGCCGATTTTAATCGAAACCATCAAATTGCTCCGGATGTAGATATCGAATATATTGAATTCCTCTTGATTGGTTCATTCGATACCGGGCTCATGGCACAAAATGCATTAACTGCAGCTGAATCCATGGGACTAGGCGGTGTTTTCATTGGTGCAGTTAGAGCTAATATTGAAGAATTAACAGAGTTGTTGGGCTTACCAAAGTATGTGATTCCCTTGGTAGGATTAAGCATAGGTAGCCCTAAGGGGAATAAACCTGAACTGAAACCTCGTCTGCCTCAATCTATGGTTTTACTTGAAAATCAGTATCAAGCACTCGATCAAGATAAATTGGCTAGCTATGACGAAACGATGTTGAAGTACTATGAGAATCGTCCGGTAAGAGCTCCTTTCACAGTGAAAAAAGTAACAGGATGGAGTGACCACATTCAGGATCATCTACAAAGAAGTATCCTACCTCAAATGATGGACTATTTGAACAAACAAGGATTTGCCAAAAAGTAACACCGCACAGCATATAGCTGACCATTTATGAATCCACTATAAAGTAAACTAACATTCATATTTACTTAGTCTGCTAACTAAATGAGGTATTACCCAAATATCAAACTCACAAAATAGAATTTCAAAAAGGAGCGAAAAAAATGAGATTCGGAATAATCGGGGCAGGCCCCATTGCTTTATCTATTTCAAAAAAGTTGGTGAATAATAACCATGACGTGAAAATTGCAGATGCTCGTGATATAGAACGATTGAAAGGGAAACCGATTAACGCTAAACCTGTAACGGTAGTAGATGTCATTTCCAATATTGATGTTCTCATCATATCTATTCCTCTTCATGCACTACCTACTATTCGTAGTGTAGTTGAAAAAGCGGCGGATGAAGTTATTGTCGTCGACACTTCCAATTATTATCCTCAAATGGGAGTGAAAATTGATGAGATCGAGAACGGGATGGTTGAAAGTGTCTGGGTTACAAAACAATTAGGCAGATCAATTATCAAAGCTTTTAACAATTTGTTAGCCTATACTTTAGAACATGAGGGTACACCGGAAGGTAGCAGTCATCGCATTGCGGTAGCTATTGCCGGTGATGACATTCAGCAAAAGCAAACCATGATGAGCATCGTCAGCGAATTAGGTTTCGATACGGTCGATAGTGGGAATTTAAATAATTCATGGAGACAGCAGCCAGGAACACCAGCATATTGCACAGAACTAACCAAAGAGGAATTAAATGAAGCACTTCAAAAGGCAAATAAAGAACAAGCCCCATTTCTACGGGACAAAGCTATGGAGAAGCTAATCACGGCTTCTGTTGGATATTCGCATAAAGAAATCATCACCCTAAATAGAGAAATGTATAATTCCTAAATCAATAACTCTGATACTAATTTAGAAGAAGCGGCAGATGGGGACACGCAATAATGTCTATCTGTCGTTTTTTTAAAATTTTGGTCACACACAGTACGATTTCCAGCATAGAAATTTGCTATAAATGATGTCTTTAGCACTAGAATAAGTTTAACTTGAAAGTACATTGACTCCTAAAATGACGTCGTGATACATTTAGTTTACTAAATATTAATTAGCATAAAGGGAGAGATAATACATGACAGATGCAGTAGACTGTGACATTCGACAGTCTTTAGATCGGATTTCCTCCCAAATGCGTCGAAATTATAGTGAATCACTGAGGGAACTTAATCTCTATGTAGGGCAAGATAATTTGCTGTATCGTCTGTGGATGGGTGACGGAGTAACACAGATGCAGCTATGTGAACACTTAAAATGTGAGCCTCCAACAGTAACAAATATGGTTAAATCACTGGAGCATAACGGATTTATATATCGTAAACGTGATGTACAAGATGCGCGAGTCATGCGTATTTATCTGACGGAAAAAGGAAGACAATTAGAAAAACCAGTTGATAAAAAGTGGAGAGAGCAACAAGAAAAATTGCTTCACTCCATACCTGAGGAAGACCGTCTGATATTAAGAAATCTGATGCAACAAATGGAGAAGAATATATCTGGTGGCAACCTTTGTTAAGTTATACGAGATTTTTGTCGCGAGACAAGAACATTGTTTTATTCCAAGTCGCTATTATAGCGGCTTTTTTGTTTTAAGGAACCAAGTTCTTGTCCCAAGCTGAAGACAAGAACATTGTACCATTGCCGAAATGAACAAGAACTTGGTGTCATATCGGATTAGATAATTATCCAAGTAGCGTCACGATGGAGATCATGTGACTAGATAAAAGCATGCTGATACGTGATTTCAGGGAACGGATGCGCCCCGTTTACACTTGGACATGCCACAATGAATTTGTCTATGAATTGTTTTCCCTGCACCGTTCAAGCCAAGAATCCATAGATTTCTCCTTTCTTAACGGAAATCGAAACGCGATCTACAGTGACTTTATTTCCGTATTGCTTTGTAAAGTTAACGGTTCGAATAATATCTTCCATAGTAACAGTCCTTCCATAACCTTAATTAAACGAATATAAGAGCCGGCAGCCATATGAGATGTTGGAACGAATTCCGCTGGCCTTGACCAAATCAATTCGCGCGATAAATGGAATTCAAGTAATTCGAAATCGATGCGGTATCATTAATGGAGGCCCGCAGTGCGATGTAACCGTCGGGACGAATCAATACGAATTCATTACTTGCTACATCGTAAATCCGATAGGCATTCCCAGCGGTATCTATTATGCCTTCCACTTTTTCCACATGAGATGGAAGGATGTAATGCACAAGGAGTTCGTCGTAGGCGAAGTTTTCCAAAGTAAGATGATCTGTGCGGTTTACAAAAGCCAAAAGCGTCCAATTTGGGCCACGCAGCAGGTCAAATACACTTCCTGCAAACCCAATACCTTGCAGACCCTCGGCATTAGGTGCACGATCGCCGGGCAATGAACGGGTAACATTCGTTCGAGCAGACGGGCGTGTAAGAGGACTTGACCGGTAGGAAATGAGAAGTCCACTCGTCAGATCGTCGGATATGGTACTCAAAGATTGGGACAATCCTCCGCCTTCAGTCGCTGTTCCTATGACCCCTTGCATCTTCTTCGTGCTGTCCTCAAGCACGGCTTGAGCTACTGGGCGGCGCTCCTCATCGTACGTGTCGAGTAAGGCGGAGTCCGCTCCGCGTATGACAGTCGCCAGCTTCCAGCCGAGGTTGTACGCGTCCTGCATCCCCGTATTCATGCCTTGACCGCCCGCCGGCGAATGGACATGAGCAGCATCGCCAGCGAGGAAGACCCGGCCATTGCGGTAAGATTCAACCATGCGAACGTTGACCCGGTAGATGGAAAGCCAGGAAGCATCCGTGAGCCGAACAAGTCCCGCCCCGGCCCGGCGGTCAAACATGGCTTGATATGCCACTAGTGATGGCTGCTCAGGTTCTTCGATATCTGCCGGAATTGTAGCCTGCAGCTGCCAAATATCGGATTTCGGCAGTGGTGTCACCCCAATCATCCCCTCCGAAGATGTCCAGATATGAATATGATCGCGATCCAACCCTTCCAATCGTACATCGCCAAGATACCATCGCTCCTGATCGTGTGTTTCCCCAACCAGCGGTAAGTGAATAAACTTGCGTATATTGCTTTTGCCCCCGTCAGCCCCGACGACATAACGAGCGCTAATGTGCTCTTCTCCTAGCGGTGTATTCAAGGTTACTGTCACACTATCCACATCCTGTTCAAGCCCTACAGCTTCCACGCCCAACTCGACTTGACCGCCAAGCGCCGCATAGCGGTCGCGCAATGCTTTTTCCACATCATACTGAGCAATCCAGACCGGATGACGATAGGGTGTCTCCAATTCTGCGCTGGCTGCAACGGTAATAGCAGGCTTATCGACACTCCTGCCATCTTCGGTATAGTAACGAACAGGCAAATCCACAACACCTGTGTCCATAATGTAACGAACGGCCTCCAAATCATCAACAACCTCAAGCGAGCGGGGCTGGATTGCTTTGGCACGAGACGCTTCGTTATATAAGGCGCTTCGTTCAATAATACGATGGTCGACGTTTCGACGGGCAAGGTCGCAGGCAAGTGTAAGACCTGTTGGTCCGGCCCCGACAATGAGAACATCAACAAAAGACTGAGCGTTTTTCATGGATAAATTCCTCCTTGATCATTAATAATGATAAATTACATCGATTATACTACACCGTGCAGTGTAGTTTGTAAAGTGGAACTCATTTTTGATAGTATACCTATAGGGGGGAAACATAAGGATGGATAATACGGAAAACAAAAAAATCCGCAAAGGCTCTTCAGACAAACGAGCCAAAATTATTGCGGCAGCACGAGATCTGTTTCTCTCAGATGGGTTTGATCGTTCCAGCGTCGATGCAGTCGCAGCTAAAGCGGGAGTTTCCAAACGGACCGTTTATGATTATTATGGCGACAAACAGAACCTACTGCTTGCCGTTGTGGAAGAAACCAGTGAGGCGGTTCTGGACATGATCAAGCAAGGGATATCAGACTACCTCTGGGATTTCGAGGATCTGGAGCAGGCGCTCATCTTATTCTGCGAACAATTCGTAGCTTCTGCGAATGGTTCGTCCGATTACAGCGCTTTGATCCGTCTGGTTACTATGGAAGCCGCCAACCTACCAGACTCGTTTTTAGAAAAGCTGGATAACGCAACGGAAGAGGGGATTATCAGGAGGTTTACCGAGTTTGGACAAACCGGACTACTTGATGTACCCGATCCTGTAATGGCTACAAAGCACTTCGCTGCCTTAACGTTTTTGTTGGTATTTGATCAACCGATAAAAGCAGGCGAATTGGAGGAAGAACAAACCAAACATATAATCACAGAAGGCGTACGTGTCTTTCTTTGCGCTTATGGAAAATAGCAGGGTAGAGAAGTAAGGAGATCAGTGTTCCTCTCGGGAAAGAAATCGTTGAGATGAGATATCAATCGTTCCCCAAAATAGCTCTTAAGTATAGTTATCAATAAGCAAATAAACTACATTGTGTGAAATCTCAAAATAATTTATTCATATGTAAAAATATCGAAACTTTAAAACTGTTAATTTTAATATTAACGGTTTTTTGTTGTAATATCGTCGTGGTATTGAGAAATGTCCATAGAAGAATATACAGCGAGTGTCGAGGGACAAGAACATGGTCCCATTGCAGGTTAGTTAAATTTAACAAGGGCATAATATTCTCAACGAGGAGGGAATGCCTTTGTTTAAATGGATAATTTCAATGATTTTCATTTTTATATTTTCTGTTGAGATCAACACTAACCAATACATTGCATCAGCTAAACCTGCGTTAGCGTTATCAAATGTTGAATTGGACAGGCTGAAACTTGTTGCAGACTTCAAAATATTCACACCTTCTTCCGTAGACCAAATCTATAGATTGGAAATTAAGGAACCATATCCGTTTATTCCAGGTCAATCCGTTTCAGAAGTTAGACTTCATTTCTTTGATGAATCAGGAAAGACATATTTATTTGGAATTGAAGAACATAAGGCGTTTGAATATAAAATAAACCGAGTAATTACTACCATTGATGTTCGTAAACAAACAAGTACAACCAGAACTGTAGTCGAGGATTTTAAGTTTAGTGAACGTGGTGAGAAAATTAACATGAATGGATTTGAAGGGCGTTATGAACCATGGGTCAACCATGTACCAGGTGGATACCTACGATGGGTCCACAATGATACTTTTATTGAAATTGACAGCGGAGAATTAACTAGAGAGGAAATGATCGCCTTAGCAAAATCAATGAAATGATTCAACTAACAGGGGAACTTTACTTCAATGTCGTGTAGGAGCCGGTCGGTCATAAGACGCCTATTTTTTCAGAACTTAAGAATAGGATTAGTAAATAAATTCGTCATATGATTTAGTTCAGGCTAGCTGGGAAAGGAGATTCACAAGTTGCCTACTTTAAAAGAATTCGACTTAGATATTCCTTACCCTAATAGAGAAGGAACACCTGAAGATTATGAAGCCAATTGGAGAAGAAAAAGAGTGCAATTCCGAGATGAAATACGTTGCATTGCTTCTCTTTACGAACGTTATTTTTGAAAATATAAAACGAATGATGCATGGAAGGTATTAATTAGTTGTGTATCTGAAGTTACTGATCCTTGGATTTGGAGAGAACTAATTTCAAGTCCTGACAGAAGATTAATAGCAGGTTTATATATTGTGCATGAAGTAACTTTTGTAATTGGTAACTTAATTGTCATTGATAAGTCAGATCAACCCAAACGAATGGGCTTATGCTCAACATCTCGGGAAATTACAATGGGTATCTTTGAGCTCAACAAGAAATTACGGCAGCCGATTTTCACGATCAGCTGCCGCTTTCTGTTGAGTAACAAAGGATAATTTACATCTGTCAGATAACTAGGACTCATGCAACTGCCCTGTCTCCTTGTGCCGCCAATTCATGAATACCAATGACAATGCAATTAACGTGAGGATCATTCCAAGTATTCGAAATCCTTCGAAGCTGAAGTTATCTCCCATTACAATGCTAATCAGCAAAGAAGAGAGAATGGTTCCCAGGTATCTTGAAGTATTGAATATTCCAGATGCTACACCAATAATTTCTTTTGGTGAACTTCTAAATAAGGCTGCTTGCATAGCGACACTGTTCAACCCGTTGCTAATACCGAATGCAGCTAAAGCCAGACACACGCTGATAACCGGTGAAGTCTGATCCAGTGTTACGATCCACACGGACCCCAATGTCATCAGCATTCCGGACATAAGCAATGCTGGCCAGGGTCCTGATTTATCGATCCAGCTTCCTGCTATTGGAGAAGCAATGAGTGAGCACAAGCCTAAGCTTAGCATGAGCATCCCTGTATGAAACTCGCTGACATGACGTACGATTTGCAAGTAGGAGGGAAGCCCAAAAAAGAGAGAGTAAAAAAGCAGGTTAACGATCATGAATTCGACGTTGATCCAAGTCATTGCAGGATATTTAGCGAATGTGCGTAAAGGTATAAAGGGTGCCTTTGCTTTTAACTCATGACGCACGAAAGCTCCCAGTCCAACGAAGCCAATCAGTCCGACGATAACGTTATTAAATGAAATTTGACCAGATGATTTTGCGGACAATAATCCAACGAGCAGAGCAACCAGACCCACGGTGAATAGCAGAACTCCTGATGCATCAATCAATTCAAACCATTTGCGAAAGGACATGTTGCGAGAAACTGATGTCGTGGACGGATCATCCTTAGGAATATGCTTCCAAGCTACTAAAAAGCTTGTTACCACGAAAGGAATATTAACCAAAAAGATAGCAGGCCAGCCCCACAAGTGAATGATGACCCCGCCAATAAAGGGGCCAATCGCTGCCGCTCCGGATAGGAATATGGACAACATTGACAGTGCAGTTGCTTGTTTCTCCGTAATATGAATTCGCACAATGGCCATTCCAACCGCAACCATCATGCTTGTTCCGACGGATTGCACAATACGGAACACGATGAGCCATCCAAAGTTTGGGGATAGTGGAGCTAATAATGATGCAACGAAGGATACAACAAGTCCGCTAAGAAATATCCTCCTCCTACCGAATAAATCGCTGGCTTTTCCCATGATCGGTTGAGCGATAGCACTCGCAATATAGAACGAAAAAATAATCCAGGATACCACTGTAAAGTCGAGATGGAACACATTTTGCAGCCTTGGAATAGCAACTGAAATCATTGATGAATTCAAAGGGTTCAAAAGAATCCCTAGTCCAACGGAAATCATTAACCACCTACTGCGAATACTCATTTCAATCCCCCACTCTGTATATTAGTGTCATCATCGTACTTGAAATCATTTATTTATTCCAATGCATTTTATGTTATAATTTCATTGACTCAAGGGAATGAGCGGAGGGTGAAAAATGGAACTTCTACAACTGAAATATTTTCTCGAGGTAGCTCGTTTGGAACATATGACCGAAGCAGCACGAAGTCTGCATGTCACTCAATCATCACTAAGCAAAACGATTGGGCGCTTGGAAGAGGATTTGGGAGTCCCCTTATTCGATCGAGTAGGGAGGAAACTGCGATTGAATGAGTTTGGAAGCAGATTCTATCGCCGTGCAGAAAGGGCATTGTTTGAATTAGAACAGGGGAAGCAGGAGATTAGCGATTTATCCAGCGCAGAACATGGCACACTCGAATTGGCGGTGACCACCGCAAGTACATTGCCTCAGATCCTTCGAGAGTTTCGGAACAAGCGACCTGATATCCAATTTCATGTGCAAATGCTCACCACGCAGGAAATGGTTACGCTTCTTCATAGAGGAGAGGTTGATTTTTGCTTGTCCTCACCTCCTATACGAGGGGAAGACATTGAATGTCAAATCATGTTCATCGACCCGATCCTTGTAGCTGTTCCCAAAGGGCATCGGCTTGCTGACCGAAACAGCATATCTTTGACTGAGCTAAGGGATGAATCTTTTGTTGGGGTGAAAAGAGGCTACGGTACTCGCGATCTGGTGGATTCTATATGCAAATCGGCTGGATTTACACCTACATATGTGTACGAAGGTGATGAACCTGCAAGGCTAAGTTCTCTAGTGGAAGCGGGGATTGGCATAGCCTTTATACCAAGTACAGCAAGGTATTCTGGGGAACATATCAAATATCTCAAAGTAGAGAATCATGAGTTGGTACGGGAGATTGCTTTGTTATGGCACAGGAGTAGGTACATATCGCAGGCTGCTCTCGAATTCCGTGAGGTAGTTGTGGAATACTTCGGGACGATATCCAAACAGACCCTTTAATTATCCGACAACTAATACCTTCTCTAATCCGTTTAATCCGCTAAGGAGAAAAGAAAAATGTTGAGGGACAAGAACATGGTCCCATTGAAGTCGCTATTTTAGCGGCTTTTTTATTTTTCGGTACAAGTTCTTGTCCCGAGCCAAGGATGAAGATGGCAAAACTATATTGCATCGAATAATAACAGACTTAGATTATTGATCTTTGGACAAGATACTCAGTTTCGCAAATTGGAGAGAGTGTGTCATTCAACTAACGAAGAAACGATAGCTTAATAAAACTAAGCAAGCAGCTGATCTATTTGATCAGCTGCTATTTTTTGATTAATGGACCGCTCTCTATCAATCAATTGTCAGCCTCTTACATTATTATTTCACGGATGGAAGCCATCCCGACAAGAGCGCTCCGCCGCGGGTATCGTTGTCGGCCATAAGTTCGCCTCCATGTCGCCGAATGATGCGTTCGGATATAGCCATGCCCAGACCGCTGCCTCCAGTAGAACGGTTCCGGGACAATTCGCCTCGAAATAAAGGTTCGAATACCCGCTTCAGTTCATTCTCTGCAAATCCTGAACCCGTATCCCGAATTGTAAACCTGACTTGGTCGGTTATGCTGTTGCACTCTATTATAATTTTTCCGAAATCAGGCGTGTATCGGACTGCATTATCTAACAAATTGCTGATCGCGCGTTCTAAGAGGTGAGCGTCGCCGCGAACAATGCATGTACCTGTTAAATGCAAGTTTATTGAGATATTCTTTTGCTGAGCCGATGGCGCCACACTTTCTACCGATTGCTGCAGAACAGTGTGCAGGTTTACGACTTCTTCGATAAGCATAACTTCGCTATAATCCATTTTGGAAAACGTAAATAGATCCTCGACCAAACGGTGCAACTGTAATGCTTTTTCTTTGCATACGGCGACGTACTTCGCTGTTTTTTCTTGTGATTGGGCTATCCCCAGCTCAAGTCCTTCGAGGTATCCACGCAGTGCAAAGAGTGGGGTTCTAAGATCGTGTGCCACAGCGGCGATGACGAAACGACGTTCTTCTTCGAGGCTCGTTTGTTTCAAGTGAGACGTTTGCAATCCTTGCACCATCTCGTCGAAAGCATCCCGGACATCGGCAATCTCCTTGATGTGTGAAGCAGGAATAGGCACATTCCAATCCCCAGAAGCAAGCAATCGCACAGTTGTACTAAGCCTCTCAAGCGGTTTGATCAAAAAATGCCGCATCGCCATGCTGATGACAAACAAGGCAAGCAAAAATCCGATAAAGATGGAGAACACTTGGAGCTGGTTTGTTTTAGGAATGTAAAGTTCGATTTTCCCTTTTATTTGACCATCTGCCAGCAATGTATATCGTTCAACAGATGAATATCTATTGTTATGGTCCGCATTAGTACGATAAATCTCCTGTCCGGCAGCGGAGAACAGGGAAACATTCATGTTTGTATCATCCAACAGGCCTTTCAACTGCACCTGCCATTCGGGTACACTCCAGCGGTTCATATTCGCTTCGATCTGCCCAATGATCTCATTCTGTTGCATTTGTTGTTCTTCATTCACCAGTGGAGCTGCGGAAAATCGTAAGGTTCCGGTTTCGATATAATGAGTGGTCAAAAAGAGGAGCCAAGGTAACAGCAGGATGAACAGCAGAAAAAGCAGCATGAGTTTACGAATCCGTAACGTTCTCACGTGAACCTCCTTCGTAGCGATATCCCACGCCCCAAACGTTCACCAGATATTGCGGATTAGCCGGATCGATTTCGATCTTCTCACGCAGGCGGCTTACATGCACACGAACCGTATGTCTATCGCCAATGCCAGCCCAATACTTGTCCAGCAATTGATCATACGTAAATACTTGCTTGGGGTGCTGGGTAAACAGCAGCAACAATTCATATTCCTTGGGGGTAAACATGACTTTGTTGCCTTCTACAAATACTTCTCTTGATACGAGGTTTAATTGCAGATGACCGTTTTCCAGCAAAGATTCTACCGTGGTCTGAGCTGGGGAAGAGGTACGTCTTAATACGGCCTTGACTCTAGCGACAATTTCGCCAGGCGAAGCCGTTTTCACAATGTAGTCATCTCCACCCAGCGAAAGCCCTCTAATTTTATCCACGTCATCACTTTTGGCGCTTAAGAACAAAATCGGCACAGGACTTACTTTGCGAATCTGGCGGCACAAATCGAAGCCGTTCTGTCCAGGCATCATGATGTCCAGAACAATACATTGAATGGCACAATGCTGGAGGGTATCCCAGGCCTCAGTAGCGTTGCAAGCCGTGATGACGCGGAATTGTTCGTGTTCCAAAAAGTCTTTTAATAATTCGACAATGCTAATGTCGTCGTCAACAATAAGCACAGTAATTGAATCGTTCATACGTATCCCACCTTCAAAACCTAGTGTAACATGGTCGTATTGAAAACCAATGAATGTTTATAATTTTGTGATATTTTGTTGATGGTTTTGTGGCGAGTGTGCGCCTTCTTTCGAGAGGTTTTGTTGGTATCCTTTTAAAAGGAACAGGGAGAATCCCCTGCATCAAGATCGAAATCATAGGGAGGACATATTTATGCTGAATGTTCAAATTGTGTTGTTTGATGGTTTTGATCTATTGGATGCAATTGCGCCTTATGAAGTATTTATTGCGGCATCGATGTATGCCGAAGAAGCCCTGAGGGTAGAATTAGTCACCGCGGAAGGGCCACGGCACGTCACAAGTGGCATTCAAGGGCTGGAGATCGAGGCAACAGGGAAACTGGATCCTGAATGTGGGGGCATGATCCTTGTGCCAGGCTCATCCGGTAAAGTCTTTGGAGAGGAGGCTAATTCAATTCCAATTATTCTAAACCGTGCTGCTGGTACAGAAATTTCTGTACAAATTAGACAAGCATTGGAGCGAGAAGACGTCCTAATTGCTACGGTGTGTGGCGGTTCGCTTCTGCTTGCCATGGCTGGTTTGCTTGAAGGCAGGCATGCAGTTACGCATCATATGGGCATGGGAGTTTTGGGCGCTACTGGAGCATTTCCTATTCAGGCACGCATTGTAGATGACGGTAATTTGGTGAGTGCAGGTGGTGTGACTTCTGGACTTGATGTTGCGTTATACTTAGTGGAACGTACACTAGGCCCTCGCATTGCACATGCTGTGGAACAGCTATTTGAATTTGAGCGGCGGGGAACGGTATGGAAAGCAGAAGGGGTGGTGCGGGCGGATGACATGGACGCGACAGGAAAAGAAAAGGGAATAAAATTCGCGCCGGTTGCCATAGATGAGGTGCATGCCTCTGAGCCTCTTTACGAAGGGAAATGGGAAGTCATCATCTCAACACCAATTGGAAAACTTGAAACTAGGTTAGTGATTCATACAGATAACGGCAGCATTCGGGGCACAGCTACGCAAGATGGTGAGACTGTGGAACTCATTCATCCCCGGGTTCAGGGTGATAAACTAGTGTGGGATCTTCGGGTGAGCAAACCGATGAAGTTACAGCTTTATTTTGAGGTAATCGTGCAAGGGGATGTGATGACTGGAACTGCCAAGGCTGGCTTCTTGCCAGCATCGAAACTGACTGGGCATCGCTTAGATTGATTGAGCTTCAATGTAACGACAGATGAAATTAGAAATGGAAAGGTTCATTTATGAAAAAAACAAACATGGCCTACCGCGTTTTGGTCGGGGTCAGCATCATTTTCATTCTGTATTCGCTAGTTAGGCACTACGTATTCGATCCGGAAGCAACCGTATTTCTCAGTCACAAGACCGGGCTGAAGCGTGAATTGAATCTTCCGGTATGGCTGAAAATCATGTACATTCATGTTGCATTTGCATGTTTAGCAATGGCAGCAGGATTAGTCAATTTTTCACGCTTCATGCTGGAGAAACACCGGAAGATTCATCGGATCAACGGGTATGTCTATGTCGTTTCTGTGATGATGGTTGTGCTGACATCCGGGTACATGGCTCCTTATTCCACAGGCGGCAAAATCAACAGCATCGCATTTAACATAATCAACATCATTTGGCCGGTCATGACAGTTATGGCGATTGTGCATATTAAAAAGAAACGAATCGTAAAACACCGGAATTACATGATCCGAAGTTATGCTTTCTGTTTTACGAATATGTTGATTCATCTAATCACGTTTACGTTCAATGAAGGCTTCGGCTTGGACTATGCGAGTAGTTATACATTTGGTTTGTATAGCAGCCTCGTTCTGTTATTGATCTTGCCGGACATGATTATCCGGTATCTGAATAAGACTGAAAAAAACAAAACTATCGGAACCTTTTTTTCGTAGGTTCCGATAGTTTTTGTTGAACTGTAGCAACGTCTAAAAAAATCTGGATTTTAGCTCAAAAGACTTTATACCGCAGTTATTTTATTGGTACTTTCCATGGTTTATATGTTTTAAGAAAATTAAATTGACATATCGCAAATGATCGATATAATAAATGTTATGAATCCAATTGAAGTATTTAAAGCTATTTCGAATGAATCCAGGTTACAGATCTTACAGTGGCTCAAAGAACCATACGTGCATTTCAAACCCCATGAAGGAGTGGATATGAAGGAAGTAGGGGTTTGTGTAAGTCAAATAACCGACAAGCTTAACATGACACAGTCAACGGCTTCTCAATATCTTACGATATTACAGCGGGCAGGGTTGATTACAACAAAACGGATAGGCAAATTTACGTATTATCAGAGAGACGAGGAAGCCATAAAACAGTTGGCTCGTTATATGATGAATGATATGTAAGTCATTACTGAGTTCTTACCAAGAATTCAGTTTTTTCTTCGCCAATCATTTCGACAATTCGTTATATGTTTATTTGTAATTATACATATCCACATTTATCTATATGTCATTTTTTATACTTTATTAAAGGAGTTGTATTATATATGTCATCGAGTTTGAAAGTCTATATTTTAGCTATCGTTAGTTTTTTGGTTGGGACTTCTGAGTATATTTTATCTGGCATTTTAGATAAGGTAGCTGGGTCTTTTGATGTCTCACTGGCTGCAGCTGGTCAGTTAATCACCATTTTTTCTCTGGTCTATGCTATATTCACTCCAATTCTAATGGCAGTAACCGCGAGTATGGACAGACGAAAATTAATCACTATTGGCCTAGGAATATTTGTGATTTCTAATATCCTCGCATTTACCCTACCAGGATATGGACTGTTTGTAGTTGCTCGTATCATTATGGCGATTGGTGCAGGAGTTGTTGTGGTCACTGCTTTAAATATTGCAGCTAAAATAGCACCTGCAGGTAAACAAGCAAGTGCTATAGCCACAGTGGTTATGGGTTTCACGGCATCATTAATCGTTGGTGTACCTCTTGGACGAATCACAGCCGACACTCTTGGTTGGAAATCCGTGTTTGGGGGGATTGCACTTTTGGGGATCCTTGCAATGATCATTCTCTCTTTCGCCATTCCGCGTATTAAGGGGGACGCGCCCATTCCGCTAAGACAGCAGCTAAGTTTATTGAAAAAGCCTAAAGTTGCATTGGGATTATCGATTACCTTCTTTTGGCTTGGAGGTTACTCCATCGCTTATACGTATCTCTCTCCCTATTTGCTTGAAGTATCGGGACTAGGTGATAAATATCTCAGCGGCGCATTGCTTATATTTGGTATAGCCAGCATGATTGGCTCCAAAATCGGCGGCTTCAGTACGGACCGCTGGGGCGTTCATCGAACATTATCTGGTGGATTGGCACTCCACATTGTCATGCTGATCCTGTTGTCCGTTGTGACCCATACATTACTTGGTGTAATGATCGTACTTTTGTTGTGGTCCTTCTCAGCATGGTCATCCGGTCCAACGCAGCAATATCATTTAACGACAATCGAACCTGAAGCATCAGGAGTTATGCTTGGTCTTAATCAGTCCATGATGCAGCTTGCTATGGCAGCAGGTGCTGGAGTGGGAGGGATAGCTATTGAAACGATCTCTCTCACGTCGATTACATGGATTGGTGCTGTAGGGATTGCGATTGCAATATTTGCATTGGTCATCCTAAATAAAATGAATACCGTTACAAAAGTTAATTCCAGCATCAACTATAAGTGAATTACTAGGAGCGCTCTCCTGGAGAGTGCTCTGTTTGCTTTTACCCTATTACATTAATGAGCGACTTTTATTTTATAATAGAAGTGTTTATTTTGTTTTAGACTAAAATAAATAAGGTGCAAGAAGAGAGTAGATTATAGCAAGGTTTCAAACGAAATGATGAGTGGATTGATATTGCTAACGCCATTGATTCAGGATGCGCTATTATACATAGAGAAGGGGTGTCTCCTGTGAAAGTGCTATACTTTATTGGATTACCTTGGCAAACTTCACGAGGTTCTGCATTATTAGGTTGGGTTAGATACGATGCTCAAAAAATAGTTAATTATATTATTCAAAGTGAGCAATCACTTTAAACTACATGGAGCCTATTAATTACAAAAGCTGCAGGAGATCCTAGGATCCACTGCAGCTTTCTTAAGTAGAGGATTTTGCGCCACATCGAACAAGGCAGATGCCTCATGCGAAGAAAAACATGTCCATGTACGTGACGTTTTCCTACGATTCACTGGAAGAATCGCTGCAATATAAAAACAGCCGCAGTCTTGAACTGGAGAAATAAAGTCTTAGATTGCGGCTGTTTTAATGTATTCATTCTCCGTTTAGTTAACTACGGATTGTATTACTTTCTTACTCTTTACATCCTTCTCGAATACCTTTGTAGACAGATTCGCACAGCTCCGTTGTAAACCTGCCTGACATTCCTTCAAGCGCCGTATTGGTGAACGCTACAACACTAAGCTCTTCACTCGGATCAACAAACCAGGAGTGACCATAGGTACCGCCCATCCGCCACGTACCTGGCGATTCAGGTGTATTTGCTTCTGCTGAGTCTTTTAGCAGCGTGAAACCAAGTCCAAAACCTCTCCCCGGCCAATAGGGCATCACAAGGTCACCAATTTGATTGGTTGTCATTTCCGTGACAAGAGGCCTCGGCAGAATCGGATGCCCTCCCTGTCGCAAAGCTTCCAGCAGTTTAAGAAAGTCTCCTGCGCTGCCAATCATGCCGGCTCCTCCAGAAGGGTAAGCAGTCTTATCAGTAAACCTATTGGGTGAAAGGATGAACCCTGCCGTCCCCTCGACGAAAGGAACGGTATCAAAATCATGCAAGCGACGGGGCTCTCCAGTGCTGTCTGCATATGCCGCAGTCAATCTGTCCGTGTCCACGGCCTTGAAATCTGTATCCATCATGGAAAGCGGATGAGTTACAAGCAGCCGTACAGCTTCACTTAACGGCATTCCAGTAACCTTTTCGATGACCGCTCCGAGCACATCTGTTGCTATGGAATACCTCCACATTTTCCCCGGCTCATATAGAAGTGGGACAGAAGCAAGTCTTTGCAGATTCTCTTCTAGTGTAATGCCCGCAAGATCCATGCCGTCCGATATCCCGGCAAGCTCATAAGTTCCCTTTTTTTCCTGGAAGAAACGGTAAGTTAAGCCTGCGGTATGTGTCATCAGATGGTGTACGGTCATGGGAGCATACTGTCCGTTTGGCAGTTTTGGACGAAAGGTGGGCAACCATTTTTCCACCAGATCGTTCAAGTGCAATCTCCCTTGCGAAATTAATACTAAGGCTGCCGTTGACACGATCGGCTTAGTTACCGAAGCATATCTAAACAAAGCATTTTCCTGCATCGGCCGTTTCTGCTCGCGATCGGCCCAACCAGCAGGCCTGCTGTAAATGAGATTTCCGCCTAATGCAATTTGAACGACGGTACCCACGATCCTTTTTTCCTCCAGTGTGCGTTCAATTACATCGTTGACGCTTTTATGCACCAATTCCAAATCTATATTTCTCATGTTTCTCATCCTTTCCTGATGTAATTCACTTGATTATTTATAGCAAGTGTGTTTATTATATAAATAATTTCTGTTACCTTACATATAGCAAACAAGTTAGTCTAAGAACTTTACGATAATTCTAAAGGTATTTAAATGAAATAACTTTTAAAATAAAGGGAGGCAATTTTCTTGGACGAAATCGATAAAAACATCCTGCTCCATCTACAGAACCAGGCGAGATTATCAATGACAGATTTAGGAAAGTTGGTAGGGCTGTCTCAGCCAGCCGTAACTGAACGTGTAAAACGCATGGAAGAAAAGGGTACTATCGAGGAATACCGAACCGTCATTTCTTCGCAAAAATTGGGTAAGCAATGCACAGCCTATATGCTTGTTCGGACTCGGAATTGCTATCCTTTTCTTGATTTTTGTCGTTCTTCACCGGAGGTCACGGAATGTTACCGGATAAGTGGAGAGCATAATTATTTATTGAAGATCCTCACGGAAACCACTCAGGAGCTGGAGGAATTTGAAAATCGGTGCGATCAATACGGAACCTATACGACTCTGATCGCGATGTCTTCACCGATCGCTTATAAAAATCTGATTGGAGAAACGAATTTGCTTGTATAAGATGTATTTCTATAAACTCCAAAAATGAATCCGCTCTACAGCGGATTCATTTTTTTTATCTTATACATGCTTATGGATTTTTTTAGGAAGGAAAACCATGCTTTTTAGCTAGCCAAGCTACAAGCAAAGAGGGTAGTAAGAGGATAACTAATGATCCCGGAAGGAATCCAGCTCCAAACAGCTCGAGGAGAAATCCGCCGATAATGCCCCCTCCGCCGATTGCGATATTCCATGCGGTCACCAGCATAGATTGGGCTATATCTGCGCTTCTTCCCCCAGCTTGTGCGATTGCCGTTTGCAGTAAAGTAGCTGCCCCGCCAAACGTGAGCCCCCACACCGAAACACCAAGAATGATGATTGCAGGTTGATTCATTCCGATTCCCAAGCTTACAGAAGCCAAAGCAAATCCTGTGATGCTGATTAAAACCAGTATTCTTAGAAAACGGTCAATCAACATGCCTATCACCCAAATGCCAACAACCGAGGTGATTCCGAAAATAAGAAGAACCAAATCCACACGCTGAGCAAACGCAGTTTCCGCAAGATAGGGTGCAATATAAGTGTACAAAATATTATGGGTTAATACCCACGCCAACACGACAAACAGAATCGGCCGTACACCGGGAATCAGGAAAACCTTGAGCGAAGGGAGTTGGTCCCCCGCAGGTTCACCTGCATAATCCGGTACCTTCCAGAGCACCCACCCTATAAGGACTACAGCTAGTAAAGATACTGCTCCGAAAATGAAACGCCACCCTGTATAAGCACCGAAAAACGTGCCAACCGGAACCCCCAACGCGAGTGCCAACGGGGTGCCAATCATGGCTACGGCCATCGCTCTACCTTTCAGCGAATCAGGCACCATACGACGTGCATAACCGGCCGTCATCCCCCACAGAACACCTGCCGAGACACCTGCGAAGAAACGCACGACAAGCGTCAGCACATAATTGGAAGATAATGCGGTGATCGTGTTAAATACAAGAAAGCCGATAATGCACAGCAGAAGAAGCGGCCGACGTCTCCAGCCGCGGGTGGCAGTTGTCAAAGGTATGGCGGCTAGAAGAGATCCAACCGCATAGAGAGTAATCAATTGTCCAGCGAGTGCTTCTGTGACTCCAAGATCCTGTGCAATTTGCGGAAGTAATCCAGCAGGCAGGCTTTCTGTAAGAATGCAGATAAATCCTGCCATAGCCAGGGCCAGCAGCCCGACCCAGGGAAAACGTTTGGAAGACGACATGCTAGCATCGTTTTTTCTTATAAGAGCAGTGTTTGAGTTCAAGAAAAAATCTCCTTTGTTTGTGTTTTGCCGATTAAAAATCTTTGGCTTTCGTATAAGCATATAGAAATAAAACATTTCTCTACATGGATGATTAAAGGAGGATTAAGCGAGATAAAAGGAAAATCCTTTTATTTTTATTGAAAATCCTTGATTGTCAAGGTGAAAGACGGCATCGTCAGATGCCGCCTACTGATAAGTCGTAATCGATGAGCTCGTTTCTCTATACTTTTTACGATATTCATTGGGGCTGTATCCTGTATCCTGTTTGAACAGTTTGGTAAAGTGTGAGTAGTTGGTATACCCCACATGTCCGGCAATGGAATGAATCGATTGTGTGGTGGTCTCCAATAGATGCCTGGCAGCTACAAGACGGATGTGAATAACATAATTGCCGAGGGACATGCCCATCTCTTTCTTGAACAGTCTTGCGAGATAATCAGGGTTCATATAGACCCTGTCTCCAAGGCTATTTCTTGTCAGATCTTCTCCATAGTGGGTGCGTATATAATGGGAGATCTCGTGTACAACCGACGTCGGCTGCTCGGAAACATTCAAATATTCCGCAGCCGTATTGACCAGATAGGCAATGTATGATTGCATATCTTCAATCGAATGCAGAGACTGCATGAACAATTGATCATTCGTACTGCCCATGTACAGCTTGTGGACTTCAATTCCCTTACTTTTCAATTGGGCATAAACAAGCTGCACCAGATCAAGTCGAAGCAGACTGAGAACAGCGGTACCTACGTTGCCTTCATGGACAAGTTGATGCATATAACGACCGGTTTCATCCAGAAAGGATTGGAAACGATTCTCATTCAGCAATTGCTCCAGCAATCCCAGATCAGGCGGGATATAATCTAATTCGGGCTTTTTATAGTTCTCCAGCAAGTAGGTTTGGTTGCGGTGTTTGATTCGCTCTTCATTCATCAACAATAGCTCATTCACCGTATGACGGATTTGCCCGAGCGGCAGGGAGAAGCCGATCGTACAGCAGGCATCCGATTTCAGGTAGTTGTTTACCTCCGGAATGAAGGCGCTGCACATCAATTCGATAAGTTGTACATCCGGTAACCTGTTCCATTTTATAATAACCATCCAGTTATGATCCTTGATCTCGGATATCGCTTCAATAGAGAACAAACGGTTTTGAAACCGTTCAACCATCACGTTCAAACAAGCGTAATCAAACAGGTTTTTGTCGGTTTTGCCCAGCGTACCATCATACGGAAACAGATTAACCAGCATAGGAAGAAATAAATCCGTTGCCTCATAAGGCAGATGCTGCTCAGTCAAAAATGCAGAAACATCAGCGGAGTTGGACAGATAGACTTTACTGGAGATGAGCCTGCGCCAGCTGTCCTCAATAAGCTTGCTTCTATTTTTCTGCCAAAGTTCACCTTCATAAATAGCCTTCTGAATAAACTGCTGATCCTGGGCTTTGGCAACTGCCTTCTGAATAATCAGAGTCAACTTGTCGAATTCGATGGGCTTTAGAAAATAATCAAAGCTTTGCAATTCGATGGCTTTTTGCGCATAGTTGAAGTCGGCATAATTGGTAAGAAAGATCGTTTGTATGTTATACGATTCATCACGGACCCAGGCGAGCAGCTCGAGTCCGCTTCCCTGAGGCATCTCAATATCACAAACAAGAATCTGAACCGGATGATTTTGCAGTACCTCTTTGGCTTGCGCAATATTGTAGGCAGTGAAGATCGTATTAATTCCCAGGGCTCCCCAGTCAATTTTATTCTCCAATGCCATGACAACAAAGTAATCATCATCAACCAGCAATACATTCATGATTTATCACCTCTCCAGTACGCTCTGAATTCAATACCATTTTAGGCAAGGAAAGCGTGATTCGAGCGCCAATTGTGTCGTTTGCAAACGTAATTGCAGCTTCATGCCCGTATAACAGCTCCAAACGTTGAATGGTATTCATAATGCCAATCCGGTTGCCTCCTGTTTGTTCCAGTGCTTCTCCACGGATGAGAGCTTCAAGAATTTCTGTCTTGAATCCAGGTCCCGTATCAGAGATATGGATCAGCACTCGATCACCATTTTCCTGTTGTTCTACATTTACGGATAACGTAATACATAATTCCCGTTCCCGTGAGACTCCGTATTTGACAGCATTTTCGATGAAGGTTTGTATAACCAGTGGTGGAACAGCGATACCTGTGATCGTTTCGCACGTTGCAATACGATAGGAGAACGCATCCCGGTAACGTGATTTCTGGATGTCCAGATACGTTCTCACATGTTCAATTTCGTTCTCCAGCAGAACGAAATTATCTCCGCTTTGAAAGATATAACGGAAATACCGGGACGTGGCGAGTGCCATACTTTCAATCTCCTCAAACATTTGCATCTGTGCCATACTGTACATGCTTGTCAGACAATTAAGGAAAAAGTGAGGTTTGATCTGTAACTTCATATAATCCAAACGTATTTTCTGTTTCTCCAATTCCTGCTCATAGCGATCAATCTTGAAACGCTTAATCTGGCCGACCAGTTCCTTGAATTGTGCATTAACCTGTTCCAGTTCCATAATCCGGCTGCTCTTATGATCTGTCGCCTCATCCCCCTCGTTTATTCGAGCAAGATTTTTGGAAAAACGCTGAATGGGTACAAGGAGATTCTTTCTGAAAAACATAAGGATTGCGCTTAATGAGGAGGTTACAATCAAAAAAAGCAGCATGATGAGCAGCTGAGCCACCATGATTTTCTCAAATGCACCGAATTTGATAACCATGCGTGCACTAAAATCCGCGTTGGAAAAGTCGCTGCTGACAACGCTATTTGACTGGAGCACATCCATGAACGAAGGCTTCGCTTCAACGCTGTTTTCTCCTCTGGCAGGTCCGGAAAGCTGCATGCCATTCACATCCACGAGAGAGGCGTATCCGCTCGCACCCAGATTCATTTGCTGTAACGGAGCGATGAGATCATCTGCGGAGATCAACGCAATAAGATACCTATTGTAGTACGGCACAATATTGATCAGATATGAAGTGCCATTCACGTGAATAGGTGTCCAATGGGAATAGAACTTCTCATATACAGCTTTATCACGAGTAAGAGTAATGATCTGTCTTTTCACTTCAGAATAATCCGAATAAGAGATGCTTATTGGCGCACAGTTGAGGAAGTATTCACTGTTTTCCAAATAATAAAAGAAATTGTACGACTGGCCATAGTTTCGTTGTAATTCGGCAAAAAGCTTATGTAATTTCTCGTTGGACTTCAGAAAAGGAATGCTATTCACACCATACGTATTCATCGTTTCTAGATTTTCGTCATTGGCAAGAGTCCATCCCATGAAATGATTAATGTAGGCAAAATCATGATTAATGCGATTAATGTACAGATCCGTGGTGTCCTGCAAGTATTGGGCGGACTGCTGCCTGACCAAGGAGATGGAAGCGACACTGATGATCAGATCCAGAACAAACACGACAAATGAAATGACGAACATCATGCGAATATAATGCCGAATCGGATAGGGTTTAATGGCGCCCAGGTTTGCCAGAACAATACACCCTTTCTTGAATGCTTCATAATGTAAACGCTTTAATATCTCAGAAATAGTATAAAACCTTTGCTTGAAAAAAACATAAAGATTTGCTTCTTTCGAGTTCAAAAGTCCGGAATACACACATGAAGGTCTGGATTGCAATATGTTTTCTTACGCAAGATTGAGGTTACTCGCTGGCAACCCCAGAAAGGAACATCAGAAGTCCGAATACCGTACGAAGGGGTCCGATAAAGAGAGTGGGAAGCCGTTTATACTGAGGTTATTCCTGAGATGAAAGATTCAAACGGGAAAAAAACATCAGTATATTGGAAGGAGGGAAGAAAGAACTGTGCGGACTTACCCACTATTCTTTGGAAAGACAATGGAAAGAATCAGGCGCAATTGGGGGCTTTACGTTTTACTTTTACCGGCTGTCGTGTTAACACTACTTTTTGCTTATAAGCCAATGTACGGCGTTATTATCGCATTCAAGGATTATAGTCCGGCCTCAGGAATCGGGGGCAGTCCATGGGCGGGATTCAAGTATTTTGAGAAGTTTTTTCATTCCTATCAATTTACGAATACGATACGTAACACACTTATAATCAGCCTGTACAGTTTGGCTACATTTCCTCTACCGATTATGCTTGCATTAATGGTGAACCAGATGAGAGCAGGGAGATTCAAGCGATTTTTCCAGACCGTCTCCTATATGCCCCACTTTATTTCAACGGTAGTCATGGTCGGATTAATGCTAATTCTGTTCTCGCCTAGCACTGGACTGGTTGGCAATATGTATCAGCTGTTTGGAGCACAGGCGCCGGACTTGATGGGCTCATCGGCTCTGTTCAGCAGTGTCTATGTATGGTCTGATGTGTGGCAGCACGTCGGTTGGGACAGCATCATCTATATTGCCGCGTTGTCTGCCGTAGATCCAAGCCTCTATGAAGCGGCAACGGTCGATGGGGCAAGCAGGTGGCACAAGATTCGTTATATTGATATTCCGATGCTTCTGCCGACGGCGATCACGCTGCTCATACTAAGGATGGGCGGACTGCTGGGTGTTGGATTTGAGAAGGTCTATCTTATGCAGAACGACTTGAACATCCTTTCCAGTGAGATTCTGTCTACGTATGTATACAAAATCGGTTTGCTGAGCAGTCAATACAGCTTCTCCTCGGCAATTAACCTGTTTAATACGGTGATTAATTTCATTTTGCTGATTCTGGTGAATCAGTTGTCCAAGAAATACAGTGAGAACAGTCTATGGTGAAGGGGAGAAAAACCAAATGAGCGTTATGGAGACGGCAGCAACCACCAGAACTCCCCGAGTGAAGCGACGATCACGCATGACGGTGGCTGGAGCTATAATGTACGCTTTTGCTATTCTATTTCTGATTGCAATCATGTACCCAATCTATTTTATAGTCATTGCCTCCTTCAGTGATCCCTCTTCTGTGGCTAACGGACAGGTATGGGTCTTTCCCAAAGGCTTTACTCTTGAGGGGTACCAGGAACTGCTGAGGCACGAAAATATATGGATCGGATATCGTAATACCATTCTATACACGGTGGTAGGAACGCTTATCGGACTTGTTGTTAATATTTCGGCGGCTTATGCCTTATCAAGAAAAGATCTGGTTGGACGAAAATTTTTCTCTCTGTTTTTTATTTTTACGATGTTTTTTAGTGGCGGTTTAATTCCAACCTTCCTAACCATTCGCGATTTTCACCTTTACAATACGTTTCTCGTCATGGTACTTCCGTTTTCTGTTGTGGTGTTCGATATGATCGTCGCCCGGACATTCTTTCAGACCAGCATTCCTGGGGATCTATGGGAGGCAGCCCAGATCGATGGCTGTGGTAATCTGCGGTATTTTGTGCTGGTTGTACTGCCGTTGTCCAAAGCAATCATCGCAGTTTTGGGGCTGTGGATTGCCGTAGGGTATTGGAATTCATATTTTAATGCCCTCATCTATCTGAAAGATCCTAACCTGTATCCGCTTCAATTGATTCTGCGTAACATTCTCATTACGAATCAGATGCAGTCGGGCATGGGAACCGGGGAGGCAGCACAAGTCGCCTTGCGTCTTGCAAATCTAATGAGGTATTCCGTGATTATTATCGCCACGATTCCGATCATGTGTGTCTATCCGTTCATCCAAAAGTATTTCAATCAGGGGGTGATGATCGGCGCAGTGAAGGAATAAGGCAGATGTCATTCATTACGAATCAAGGAGGGTCCCACATGGGGAAGAAGATAAGTAAGAAGTTTTTCACCAAAATAAATAGTTTGCTGCTTGTTACAGTGATGCTGGTAAGCGTTGTTGGATGCAGCAGTGGTAATAGCAGCGAGGTTGCAGAGACTCCAATATCAAGCGATTTTAATAAAGAAGGACTGCCGATTGTCAATAATCCGGTAACACTCAAAGTACTAACGGTGCGCTGGGGGAACATGGGTGACACCTTCACCCAGAACCAATGGCTTAAGGATTTGGAGAAGGAGACCAACGTGAAAATTGAGTGGCAGGTCATGTCCTCTAATGACTGGGGTGAGCAGAAATCGATTATGCTTGCGAGTGGTACGCTTCCGGATATTATTCTGGGGGATCAGGTGTTCAGCGATTCGGACATTGTCAATAACCTGAGCTATTTCCGTCCGCTGGATGAATACATCGATTCGTATATGCCTAACTTGAAGGCGGCGATGGAAGAGACGCCAGACATGAAGAAACTAAGCACATTTCCTGACGGCAAAATTTACTCTATGCCTACCCGATTACCTTCCCGTCCGAAGAGCAGGAATCAACCTGTAATCAACAAGGCATGGCTCGATAAACTAGGGTTGAAGGCACCTACAACCACAGAAGAACTGTATCAGGTATTGAAAGCGTTTAAGGAGAAAGATCCAAACGGAAACGGGAAACCGGATGAAATTCCATACACGGAAACGGGTCTGAATATGGACTTTCTGAATCCGTTCGGGATCACGGATATTAATGCGAGCAGCATGATCATTCAGGATGGCAAACCAGTCTATTTTCCGACAACGGACGCTTATAAAGAAGCTCTTATTTACACACACCAATTGTATTCAGAAGGTTTGATCGATCAGGAATTGTTCACCCAAGACAACACCATGACCTCAGCCAAATGGCAAAATGCAGACATTCCCATTGTCGGCTTCAGTAACCAATGGACCCCTGATGCGGTGTTTGGCAAGTGGAGCGACCAGTATGAAGCGATTGCGCCTATTGCCGGACCTGATGGCAAACGTTATCAGCCAGGTGACCCTGGCGGCATGAATCTGGCACGTAATGAATTGCTCATTACAAGTTCTTGTGCGGTTCCGGAAGTAGCAGCACGCTGGGCCGATCAATTCTATACGAATGAAGCTAGCATTCAGAATTTCTGGGGTGCGATCGGAACTGTTATTGAGAAAAATGATGATGGCACCTACACACTTATGGATCCTCCTGCAGGCACAAGCGCCGATGCCTGGTACTGGGATCAATCGCTGCGCGATTTTGGGCCTAAATATGTAAGCCCTCCCTTTGAAAAAAACATCAAGCTCAATCCAGAGGCGGGAGACGGACTCAAACTGCAAATCGATCAGTTGGGCAGCGCAGATGTGACAACGCCTTATCCTAAGGTCATGTACAATGCAGAAGAGTTTCAGGAGCTGCCAACGCTGACAACGGATATTGATGGTTATGTGGCAACGATGCGTGCCCAATGGGTAACGAAAGGTGGCATTGAAGAGGGGTGGGATGCTTATGTCAAAAAGCTGAATGACATGGGTCTTGAACGGTTGGTGACCATCCGTAATGATGCTTACGAGCGTTATATGAACGTTAAATAAGCTGAAATTTAGTTTCACCTTTTTTTGAAAAAAATTATGCTATATAACCCGCAGGAACTTCCATGCGTTAAAGGTGAGGCAGAGCCGACTGATCTTATGAAACGGAGTGCTCGCTTAAAAGCTTTCTGAAAGAATGCTGCATCGGAAGCATAAGCTTCACCGGATATTCCCTTTGAGAAGGGGATTCAAAAAATCCGGGGATATCAGCGATCGAAGATGGTACTGCGCTCGTAATGACCCAGAGAATGTTTTAAGTAGCGGTTTATATAGCATCCTGAGGAGGAATTAAATGCGCAGCAAATACATTGTATGGTCACTCGTATTAACGATGCTGGTCTCCAACGTATTCCTGAATGTAGGATTTCCTGCCAAAGTTTCGGCTGCTGGTGGGGAGAATCTTGCACTGGGTAAACAGGTTACCGCAAGCAGCTATAACCAAACGTACAGCCCGGCCCATGTGATTGATAATAATCAGACGACGTATTGGGAGAGTGCAAACAACGCCTTTCCGCAATGGATTCAAGTGGATCTTGGAGCAAATACGACTATTGAACAAATCAACTTGAAGCTGCCTTCAGCTTGGGAAACTCGCTCACAGACGATCACCATCCAAGGAAGCAGTAACGGTTCAACGTTCACAGATATCGTTGCTTCCAAGGACTATATATTTGATCCATCCCTGGCAGAGAATACGACTACGATTAATTTTGAAGCAAAAGAAACACGATATGTTCGTCTCATGGTGACCGGAAATACTGAATGGCCCGCTGCTCAATTGTCTGAATTTGAAATTTACGGTCCACCTTCGCAGGTACCCAATCCTGAACCGACTGAACCCGGAGCGCCTGTGGAAGGAACGAATATTGCAATCGGTAAAGTAATCACGGCATCTTCCAGCAGTCAGTCTTATGTCGCTGCGAATGCAAACGATAATAATATCTATACGTACTGGGAGGGAGGCAGCAATCCGAGCACGCTGACGCTGGACCTTGGTTCCAATCATCAGATTACAGCCATTGTACTGAGACTAAACCCGGATCCGATTTGGAGTACACGAACGCAGACGATTCAAGTACTTGGACATAACCAGGACACAACCACTTTCAGCAATTTGGTGTCTGCCCAATCGTACACGTTTAATCCAGCTTCAGGTAACAACGTGAAGATTCCCGTTCCAGCAACAGTGAAACGTCTGCAATTAAACATTACAGCGAACTCGGGCGCACCAGCTGGTCAAATTGCTGAATTTCAGGTATTTGGCACCGCTGCACCGAATCCCGACTTGACGATTACAGGCATGTCCTGGACGCCTTCTTCACCTGTGGAGAACAGTCCAATCACGCTGAATGCCATAGTTAAAAACATGGGCTCTGCTGCATCTCCGGCATCTATCGTCAACTTTTATCTGAATAATGAGCTGGCTGGTTCTGCATCTGTAAATGCTCTTCAGGCCGGGGCTTCAACAACAGTATCGCTTAACGCCGGCAACCGGACCGCCGCATCATATACGCTAAGCGCGAAGGTGGATGAGAAAAATCAGATCATCGAAGAGAATGAAAGTAACAACCACTATACGCATTCATCTGCTCTGATCATTGCACCAATTACAAGCTCGGATCTGGTAGGAACAGTCTCTTGGAGTCCGAGCAATCCTACCGCAAACAGCACGGTAGCTTTTACTGTTAATCTGAAAAATCAGGGAAATCAGCCTTCAGCAGGCGGTGCGCACGGTGTTACAGTTGGACTCAAAAATGCTGCCGGAGCAACGATTCAGACGTACTCTGGCTCGTATAACGGTGTGTTGGCTCCGGGTGCATCCGTCAATGTCAATGTCGGCAGCTGGACAGCTGCAAACGGAAACTATAATGTGACAACGACCGTTGCCGCTGATAGTAATGAAGCCCAGGTAAAACAATCGAACAACGTATCGACAACTGCGCTGACTGTATATTCTGCCCGCGGAGCAAGCATGCCGTACACAAGGTACGATACGGATGATGCTACTCGTGGAGGTAGTGCAACGCTGAAGTCAGCACCAACTTTTGACCAGGCATTAACGGCGTCGGAAGCCTCGGGGCAGAAGTATATTGCCCTGCCAACCAATGATTCCTACGCACAATGGACGGTCAGACAAGGCGAAGGCGGCGCCGGAGTTACCATGCGATTTACGATGCCGGATTCGGCAGACGGTATGGGACTGGATGGATCGCTGGATGTGTATGTAAATGACAGCAAGGTCAAAACCGTTCCCCTGACCTCTTATTACAACTGGCAGTATTTCTCTAGTGATCATCCGGGAGATACGCCAAGCGCAGGACGTCCATTGTTCCGTTTTGACGAAGTTCACTGGAAACTGGATACACCTCTGAAAGCTGGAGACACGATTCGTATTCAAAAGACCAATGGGGATAGCCTTGAATATGGCGTTGATTTTCTTGAAATTGAATCTGTACCTGCTGCAATCTCGCGTCCGGCCAACGCTGTTTCTGTAACCGATTTTGGTGCGGTGGCTAACGATGGAAAGGATGACCTTGCCGCATTTGAAGCAGCCGTTCAATCCGCCGTTTCTACAGGAAAAACGTTATATATCCCAGAAGGTACATTCCATCTGGGCAACATGTGGAAGATTGGAACGCCAACAAACATGATTAATAACCTAACTGTGGTTGGTGCAGGTATTTGGCACACAAATATTCAATTCACCAATCCGAATGCAGCATCGGGTGGTATTTCTTTCCGGGTGCAAGGAAAACTGGATTTTAGCAATGTCTATATGAACTCCATGCTTCGCTCACGCTATAGTGAGAATGCAGTCTACAAGGGCTTTATGGACAATTTTGGTAAAAACTCAAAGGTCAGCAATGTTTGGGTTGAGCATTTTGAATGCGGGTTCTGGGTAGGGGATTATGCACACACACCAGCGATCATCGCCGATGGCTTGGTAATTGAGAACAGTCGTATTCGGAATAACCTTGCTGATGGTGTCAATTTTGCCCAAGGCACGAGCAACTCGGCAGTGCGCAATAGCAGTGTTCGCAACAACGGCGATGATGGTCTGGCCGTATGGACCAGCAACGTGAATGGTGCCCCTGCAGGAGTGAACAACACCTTTTCGTTCAACACCATCGAGAACAACTGGCGTGCAGCGGGAATCGCCTTTTTTGGAGGTAGCGGACATAAGGCCACCAACAATCTGATTATTGATACAGTTGGCGGTTCAGCAATCCGAATGAATACCGTCTTCCCGGGGTACCATTTCCAAAACAACACAGGCATTCAGTTCTCGGATACCACGATTATTAATTGTGGTACCAGCAAGGATCTGTATAACGGGGAACGCGGAGCGATCGATCTGGAAGCTTCCAATGATGCCATTAAGAATGTAACCTTTACGAACATCGATATTCTCAATACACAGAGGAGTGCCATTCAATTCGGCTACGGCGGTGGTTTCGAGAACATAGTGTTTAACAACATCAATATTAATGGTACCGGTCTAGATGGAATTGAGACATCGCGCTTCACAACGCCGCACAAAGGAGCAGCGATATATACGTATACCGGCAATGGTTCAGCAACGTTTAACCATCTGATAACGAGCAACATTGCGAACCCCAATGTACATCAGATTCAAAATGGATTCAATTTGATTATCCAATAGATGCTATTCGTGCAGAGGAGGGAGCTTATCGAGCTCCCTTTTCCTTATTATGACAAGCGTATTGATAAAAACAGACAGCATATATGGCAAGAAGGTGGATTTAATCAATAAGTGTACTATAATAATGGAAATTAAATGAGGGATGGTGTTTCTCCATTGAAAACTATTTATTGCGATCTGGAAATTACCTTAGATGTCATTGGTGGGAAGTGGAGACCTCTTATTCTGTATTACTTAATAAAAGGACCTAAACGGACCGGTGAATTGAAAAGGCTCATACCATCCATTTCTCAGAAAATGTTAGTACAGTCGCTGCGGGAGTTGGAGAGTAATCATTTGATTATAAGAAAAGTGTACAATCAGGTACCACCAAAAGTGGAATATGCAATATCAGAAATGGGTATGTCACTTGAACCTACTTTGCGAGCTCTTTGTGATTGGGGTCAGGATTATGTAGAGAAGACATTGAACAAGGATGAATATCGAAGATTAAATATAGAATAGAGTAGACAGTTAGAACTTCGATTATCCTATCGAAAATACCGTGAATCGAATGTATGATCCTCACTCTTCAATTCTATATTAAGAGCATGCAGGCAAATCCAAGGCACGCCATAACAGTAGGGTGAATATGAAAGCTGTAACGTTTAATGGCATGAAGAACATTTCAACAACTGCAGTTCTCTCCCTCTCGATTGATTAGATACATGATATCACATAGGATTTAATGTATGCATTCGATCCCAGGCTTCCGCGATCTTATCGAAACCAACTCACCGGTTATTTTCTGGTAGCGCTAGGATTTACCTCACTCATGATTGAACAAGGAAAAGGACGAATCATTAACATCTCAATGAATCATGAGACCATGAAAAGAAAGGGTTTTGTTCCGTACGGTCCGTCGCGTGCCGCAACAGAATCGCTGTCAGCGATCATGGCAGAGGATCTTAAGGAATCTGGAATTTCGGTCAATATGTTGTTTCCGGGGGGAGCAACGGCGACGGGCATGATTCCGGATGATCTGCGCAGCGAGATTGAGGCGAATGCTTCCTCTATAAGTCATATTGAAAGTCGCTATTTTAGCGGCTATTTTGTTATATCAGTACAAGTTATATTTCGTTAGGCGAATGATGTGGATCATATGAGAATCGACCACTAAAACATTTCCATTTTAATCCAAGGATAGTAAAATCGGTTGTACCACCACTAGTAGGAATGCTGGGACAGATGGGAATTGGAAAAGGCAAGTATCGAAAGGAGGCGCTTAGGTATACATGTTTCGAAGTCCTTATATTTTAGCCTTGTTGATGATGTGTCTGATGTCAGGCCTGACTGCTTGTTCTGAGTCAGAGCAATCGGAAGATAGGGATGCTTTGACAAAGGCTGACTTCACGGAGCAGATACAGAGCCCTAATATGGAAGAACCATCATGGAAGCTGGATACCACCCCCGTCAATCTAACGTGGTTCGTTGGAGCCGAATGGTACGGGCACACTTGGGGGGAGAGCCTGACTTCCAAATATATCACCCAAAAAACAGGGGTCAATATCGAATTCGAAGTAGCAACTGATGAACCAAGCGAGATGTTATCACGGATGTTGACGACCGGTAGTCTGCCGGATTTGATAACCATCGGCTCCTGGGAAAGTGCGGTTAACAAACTTCGAGAGAGTCATCTCATCTATGCCCTGGATGAGTTAGCCAACCAGTATGATCCTTACTTTTACAAGTTAGCAAGTGATGGTGCTCTACAATGGTATCGGCAGGAAGACGGCCATACCTATGTTATTCCCAATGATGCGTACAGTCCCGAACAGATGCGTTCAACCGGCTTGACGGGAGCAAACCAAACCTTTCTCGTACGTAAAGATCTCTATGAGTCGATGGGCAAACCGGACCTTAGCACGCCGAAAGGTTTTCTAAATGCACTACAGTTGCTAAAGAATCAATATTCGGTTTATAAAGGCCAGCTGATCAGTCCATTTTGGGCACAGGGGAATGCTTCCTATGGGATGACCGAATATTTGCAAAATCTGCTTGCGATCCCCCATGAGCAGAACGGTAAAGTATACGACCGAATGACAGATCCCGATTATATCGAGTGGTTGAAAACGTTTCGTACCGCTTACGAGCAGGGCCTGATTAATGTTGATTTTCTGGTCGACTCCAGTGCACAGGTGCAGGAAAAAACCAACCATGCCCAATATTTTATGATGATCCGGGAATGGACAGACATATCGGACCTCAATTCGAAATTGGAAGTACTTACGAACCAGAATTCATACTATATCGCTGTAGATGGCCCCCGGAACAGCAGGGGAGAACCCGCCAAACTGTTCCCCGGCAGCATGGACGGCTGGATGGTTACGATGATTAGCAGATCCACGAAAAACCCTGAACGA
This sequence comes from Paenibacillus sp. FSL K6-2862, assembly GCF_038005125.1. NCBI lineage: Bacteria > Bacillati > Bacillota > Bacilli > Caryophanales > Paenibacillaceae > Paenibacillus > Paenibacillus sp. FSL K6-2862. Next base: position 3,482,068 of record NZ_JBBOSN010000001.1, on the reverse strand, counting down.
GCCATCCGATTTTTGACCTATCTGGCCAGCGAAGAAGGCCAACGGGATTTATTTTTGGGCAAAGAAGGTGAAACCTGGACGATGCAGAACGGTAAACCGCAGTTAAAGGCGGCAATGGTCCAGTTGCATGACAAGGATCGGGAGCGGCTGGAAAAGGAATATGGCATAATGGATACCTACTGGATGCTGAGAAATCCTGCTTTCGTTAACCAGTGGAGACCAGAGCATACCCCATCCATTAAGCAAATGGAGGAGTTCGCCAACCAACAGGCCGATCTGGACAGCGGCATCTATTAGGGATTAGATCCTGTAGGTGATTCCGATATAGCGTTAGCCTGGTCACGTATTTCTCAGAATTGGGAAGAAGTACTGCCAGAACTGATTACAGCGAAGGATGAAGCTGCCTTTGACAAAATTTTTGAAAATTTTCTGATCCGTCGTGTGAACTACGGCTTCAACCAGGTGATGGAATATCGCCAGGCTGAACTGGAACTGCGGAAAGCCAAGATAGCCAGATAACCATTTCCTAATACATTATTACACTCGTAATATAGGGTATAACAAAGGTGGTGAATACATCAGAATGAAATACCTACTGACGAGATTGAGGAAGCTTTATCGCAATGCCCGTATATCCCAGAAGCTGTTTCTGGCATTTAGCCTGATGATTGCCATACCGGTTATTTTGATATCCTTTGTGTATATCCGCATGCAAGAAACGCAGCTATATAAGGACGCTATGGCAACGGGCAACAGCCATGTTTCATGGCTGAATGAACAATTGCGCAGAAGAATGGATATGATTGAGAACGCTTCCAATACAGCCCTAACTCAAAAGTCATTTGTGGATTTTATTCATTCCAATATGCTTGTGGATGGACTACGCTTGGTAAAGTTTAAGCAAAATCAATTTGAGCAAATGCTCAATATTATTCAAAGCAATGCGATGATCAGTGAGCTTAGCTTTTACGTCGATAACCCAAACCTGTATGAAATCTGGCCTGAAATCTATCATTATCAGAAATTTTGGCCGCAGGATTACTGGACAAAGCTTCGGGATGAAGGTGGTGCGGCTTACCGTTTATTTTCTTTTAGGGATGGTGAACACACCTTATCCTACTATCGTCTGGTTCGCCTTCAAGGGCAGGAACAAAAACGCCCTAGTATTATGGAAGTGCGAGTCCCGCACAGCATGTTTTTCAGCGACCTGCTCCAGGAGAGCAAGGGGGACTTCTTTTCGGTGTTGATGAACGCAAGCGATCCTCCCCAGTATGTTTACAACCCGCAGCATGAGTTTTCTGAAAAGTACGGGCAGGGGCTGGAGGAGATCCTTGGCAGTATTCATCGCCAGCTCGATATATCGCAGCAGGAAAGCCCACTTCAGGTTAAAGTAGGAGATCAGAGCTACTATGCATTGTATCGATACATCGCTCCGTTGAACACTTATGTGGTCGATATTGCTTCTCATCAGGCATTGATGAAGGGGCCGCGCAGTTGGTATGCATTTGTGGTAACGATTACATTATGTGTATTGCTGCTGATTATGTTACTCGTATCCCAAACGACGCAGCGTATTTTCCGACGGTTGGACAGCGTACTGGTATCCATGCGTCAGGTACGGAAAGGCGAGCTGGATGCAATGATTGATACAGGCCTTGATGAGAATGAAAGAGGAGATGAAATCGATGAGGTGGCGGTGAATTACAATAAAATGTTACATGAGGTCAAACGTCTAATGACACAGGTCGTGGATAAGCAGTTAATTGCGAAAAACGCACAGCTTCACTCCCTGCATTCGCAGATTAACTCCCATTTTTTATATAACGCCCTGGAATCGATCCGCATGGTGGCAGAGGTACAGAGGCAGCCTGCTATAGCCAATTCATTGGTGTCGCTCGGCTCCCAGCTGCGCTACAGCATGCAGTGGCGTAGCGATACCGTTGCTTTTCGGGAGGAGCTTGCCAATATCCAAAGTTATATTGAATTTATCAACTTTATGGAAGGCGGCAGTATCGTTATGACGGCAGATCTTCCTCAGGAGATACTTCGCTACGCCATTCCCAAAATGTGTATGCAGCCCATCGTTGAAAATGCAATTCATCACGGGGCACCTTCGGGCGGCGGGGTAGCTATAGAGATTACCTTTTCTGTGGAGGATGACAGTCTACTTTTCATTAACATTAGAGATGACGGAGAGGGGTTAGAACCTGAGACGTTACATCGTCTTCAGGCGGTACTGCGGAGCGAATCAGATACGCCGATGGTTACTCGCAGGAGCGGACTTGGTTTGGAAAATGTGAATAAGCGGTTGCAGCTTCATTATGGCAAGAATTGCGGTCTTTGGATTGAGAGTGTGCAAGGTGCATATACCTGTGTAACGATACGTTTGCCTTGGGAAAATGAAAATCTCGGAGGGTGGTAGAGCATGATTAATATCCTGATTGTGGACGATCAAAAACACATTCGCGACGGCCTGCAGGCCATGCTGCATCAATTTCCTCTGGAGCTGAACAACATATACTGTGCCGCGAGCGGGATTGAGGCACTGACCCTATTGCGGCAGCACTGCATTCACATCGTTATTACCGATATCAGGATGCCGGATATGGATGGGTTGGCACTTATGGCTCAAACCAAAGAGGAATCCATAGATGTGGAATACCTTATTATCAGCGGTTATAGTGATTTTACATATGCCCAAAAAGCGATCGGGCTTGGTGCAAAAGGCTACTTGCTAAAACCTTTGAAACGAGAGGATCTGAAAAATTCCCTGGAGCATGTATGGCAGGAGATCCAGACACGGCAGGCACTTACGCATAATATGCAGCATGTTTCCCGTCTAGCCCAAGAGACTAATCGTAAAGAATTAAGAATGTTTATGCAAGGTGCGTTAAGTGATGATGCATGGATTGTTCAGATTGAGGAACAACATGAGGCGTTATGGCGAAATTATCGCCTGGCCCTGCTGCGAGAAGATGCTTGCATGAGCCAGCCCGGAGCCAGCAGCGCCCATAGCATGGAATCCATTGCTTATCGGGTGTTTGGCAGACAAGGTTGTATTTGCCTGCAGCATCGCCCATACCTTATCATTGCTGTGGATGCGTCCATAGATCCAAGTGTTTTGCCTGCAGCGCTCAAGGAAGCAAAGATCGCTTCCATAACGGCCATGACTAATCCGATTTCGGGGTTAAAAGCACTACCAGACAGCTATACCCAAGTGCTTGAGCTCTATCGCCACAGTTACCTGTTTCCTGATCAGTACAGTATCTTCCCAGCGCATATCGAGCATATGGAGCAGCAGTGGCAGCTTCCCTATGAAGACTTATATGAACTTTTCCAGTCGGTTGGAACAGATAACAGTGGAACCATTACTAAGGGTATTTCTGCAATATTTCACAAAAAGGTGCTGCAACGCTATCCTATTCGCTATACCCAACACCTCTGCGCCGCCACCGTTCAGATGATGGAGGAATACGAACAGGTTATCCGCCCTTATATGGGGGAAGAAAAGCTGAACCTTGAATCATTGCGTAATCTCTTTGATTATCCAGGGATGCGTGATTATATACAAGCACTGCAACAACAGCTGCTTCGGCTCAATCAGTTCTATTATGACTATAAGTGCAGCTATCGTCATTCGCAGGATCTAAATGAAGCCATTCGTTTTATCCACGAGAGTTACCACAAACCTCTGGACCTCGCGATGGTATCCAATCATGTATCGCTTAATTATGCTTATTTTTCAAATCTGTTTAAGAAGAATATTGGTAAAGGTTTTGCTGAATACCTACGAGATGTGCGTCTGGATAAAGCGCGGCGGCTTCTCGCCGAAACCGATTATAAAATTGTTGAGGTGGCTGCTATGGTAGGCTATGAAAGTTACAAAAGCTTTACACGCGCATTCCGACTTGTGATGCAGATCCAACCCACAGAGTACCGACAGATGATGCGGCAGAGGGCAGATTGAATCAAAATCCAAAAAATTGGGATACCACAAAAACAATTGTACCTTTTCAGCAATTTATCCTATTCGATAGAATAAAGACATCCCTCATGTAAGCGATTACCTTAATACGCATGGATTGGGAGAATCTATTATTCTATTAAAGGAGGGCAATGATGAAACCATCTCATTTTACGGAGAAACGATTTATGAAAAAGGTACTTGGTATGTTCCTTGTGGTTGTGATGCTGGCTAGTGTTGGCATACTCCCAGCTTCAAAGGTTCAAGCTGCGGGAACTACCGTAACCTCAATGGAGTACTTCTCACCAGCAGACGGGCCTGTTATTTCAAAATCAGGTGTTGGCAAGGCCAGCTACGGATTTGTTATGCCTAAGTTCAATGGAGGCTCCGCGACATGGAATGATGTAAACAGTGATGTAGGCGTTAATGTAAAAGTGGGCAACAACTGGGTTGATATCGACCAGGCAGGGGGGTTTATCTATAACCAAAACTGGGGGCACTGGAGCGATGGAGGTTTCAATGGCTATTGGTTCACCCTCTCCGCAACAACCGAGATTCAACTGTACTCCAAAGCAAATGGTGTTAAGCTGGAGTATCAACTTGTATTCCAAAACATCAACAAAACGACCATCACAGCGATGAATGCAACACAAGGTCCACAGATCACAGCAAGTTTCACAGGCGGTGCAGGCTTTACATATCCAACGTTTAACAATGATCCTGCGGTCACTTATGAAGCTGTTGCGGATGATCTGAAGGTGTATGTTAAACCTGTTAACAGCAGCACCTGGATCGATATTGACAATAACGCAGCCAGCGGCTGGATCTACGACCACAATTTTGGCCAATTCACAGATGGCGGCGGCGGATACTGGTTTAACGTAACGGAGTCGATTAATGTCAAATTGGAATCAAAGACTTCTTCGGCTAATCTTGTTTATACGATTACGTTTAATGAACCTACAAGAAATTCATATGTGATTACGCCATATGAAGGAACAACCTTCACAGCAGATGCAAATGGTTCCATTGGGGTTCCGCTTCCGAAAATTGATGGGGGGGCGCCAATCGCCAAGGAACTGGGCAATTTTGTATACCAGATTAACATCAATGGGCAATGGGTTGATTTGAGTAACTCCAGCCAGAGCAAATTTGCATACTCCGGTAATGGGTACAACAATATGTCCGATGCCAATCAATGGGGATACTGGGCCGATTACGTCTATGGCCTTTGGTTTCAGCCGATCCAAGAGAATATGCAGATTCGTATTGGATATCCACTGAACGGACAGGCGGGTGGGAATATTGGCAACAACTTTGTCAACTATACCTTCATTGGCAATCCAAATGCTCCGCGTCCGGATGTATCCGATCAAGAGGATATCTCCATCGGGACGCCAACCAACCCGGCAATCGCGGGCATGAACCTTATCTGGCAGGATGAGTTTAACGGAACTACGCTGGATACAAGCAAATGGAACTATGAAACAGGCTATTATCTCAACAACGATCCCGCTACATGGGGATGGGGTAATGCAGAGCTGCAGCACTACACGAACAGCACCCAAAATGTATATGTACAGGACGGAAAGCTGAATATCAAAGCCATGAACGATAGCAAATCTTTCCCGCAGGATCCGAATCGGTATGCACAGTATTCTTCTGGCAAGATTAACACCAAGGATAAATTGTCCTTGAAGTACGGGAGAGTTGATTTTCGCGCCAAGCTTCCTACAGGTGATGGTGTATGGCCAGCACTATGGATGCTTCCACAAGACTCGGTATACGGTACTTGGGCTGCATCAGGTGAAATTGATGTTATGGAAGCGAGAGGCCGTCTGCCTGGATCAGTAAGCGGTACCATACACTTTGGTGGACAATGGCCCGCGAACCAGTATTTGGGCGGGGATTATCACTTCCCGGAGGGGCAAACTTTCGCCAATGATTATCATGTATACTCGGTAGTCTGGGAAGAGGACAATATCAAATGGTATGTAGACGGCAAGTTTTACTATAAAGTCACTAACGATCAGTGGTATTCCGCAGCTGCACCGAATAATCCGAATGCACCTTTCGATGAGCCGTTCTACCTCATTATGAACTTGGCAATCGGCGGAAACTTTGACGGAGGCCGTACTCCGAACGCCTCCGATATCCCGGCGACTATGCAAGTGGATTATGTACGCGTGTATAAAGAACAGTAATAAAATTGCTGTTTCCACATTTAACAAACTGTTGATCTGATTCATGATGATCAACGGTTTGTTTGTTGTTAATTTGAATTGATGTTATTTAAGCAGGGAGGTCTCGGTTTATATCTAGAGTCGCATCATACGAGTATGGAAAGTCTCGAGGATGTTTGGGGAATAGTAATTCATTATGAACAGGAATGGAGCGTAGAGGAATGAAAGTATTATCTATGATTCAACCCTGGGCGACCCTGCTCGTCCAAGGCGAGACTCTCTATGAAACAAGATCCTGGAAGACCCGTTATCGCGGTCCGTTGGCCATTCATGCAAGCCAGAAAGTCGATAAGCAGGCCTGCAAATATGAACCCATACGCTCTTTACTCGCCAAGAATGGCTATACGCAACAAAACCTCCCTACAGGGGTGATCCTTGCAACTTGCGAGCTTTCCAATTGTTATCAAGTCATCGACGCTAATCATACGTCAGCCATTCTGGATTGCGGGAAGGTTGTGACGGGTGAGGACTTACTGTTAGGCGATTATAGTCCAGGTTATTTTGCGTGGGAAATAGCGGGTTTCCGTCTGCTGAAGCCCTATATTCCCGCGAAGGGAAAACTGGGACTATGGGAATATCCGATAGACGAAGAGTTGATGATATGACCTATGTACACAATTAATTGAGGGGGTCTCCTGACATTATTAACATGAAAAATGTCGAGGGACAAGAACATAATCCCATTTATGACGCTATTTTAGCGACTTTTTTGTTTCCTGTGAAGACCACACAATTCAACGTGAATTTCCGATCTGGACAATAATAAGTAAGGCAAGTTTTGAGTCAGGGAGGATTTTTGGGGGCTATATTGCGAACAAAAAAAAAGAACCTGCGGGCAGGATCGACATAATATTATAATTCCTTATCTTAGCAACCTTCCTCCATTTCGGAACGTCGATAACTGATGATAAGGGGGATTATAATGAAAAATATGATATTTAAACTGATAGGCATTTGCTTCATTCTAACTGGATGCTTTTCTAATCAAACGGGAAATGAGCCATTGAATGTGAATGATAAAGTGAAACTTGTGACGGAAAACGAAAACAATCTTACTTTGGAAAAAGTGACAGCCGGCCTAAAAATTGAGGGAATTGATATGTTTAAAGAGAAACTGAATAATGATTGGGTATTAAATAACGTTAACGCCAACAGGTTTTCTGTGTCTCGACTAACTGTAAAAGAAGTTTATAAAGAGTACATTTCAGTATACATTTTTAATTCAGAGACAGATCGAAAAGAAGGTCTACATGATTTCAATCATCAAAAGGAAAAGTATGATATGCAAATACCGAACATCTATGAATACAAAAATGTTCTTATTCTTTATTGGCATCATGAAACCGTAGAGAATTCGAAGAATGCGAAATTTAACAAACCAATTGAAATGGCAATTCAAAAGATTTAAGTGTAGTAAAGGTGAGGTGGATAAATTAAATATTGAGGACTACATCCCTAGTTCGCTTCTAGTTTCTTGAGGTTTTTCTTGTCAAATCCCTTTGCAATTAACCATACAGACAAACTCAACTCATATACGCCAACGGGAAGAGCAATCACTCCTTTTACTGCAGAAAGAGGTTCTATAATACCGAACATTTCTAAAAGACCCGCTATAAATACAAGTGTAGCAGTAATAATACCAGATAGCGCTAACGTTCTTGGAACCAACCTTGTTCTAAAAAGTAAATAGCTATACAGTGCAGTATTAATACCGAGCATAAAATTAGGACCTAACATCGATGTCCATCGATGAAAAGCTTGCAGCATGTAACCGAGCTCTTTAAGATTTTCTATACTCGCTAAGCTGTTTCCTTCATAATATATACTAAGCTGCACTAAACCTAGTATACTTACCACACCAACGGCAATAAGCACAGCTTCCATGAATCGAAAGCATAGATATCCTAACGCGAGTTGTTCATTCCAACGACGAAGATAAGGGAACAGCATAACCGATGTACCAACTGCAGTTAGAACGAGTATGAGATCGTTAAGTACTCCGAGCAAGACCTTTGTTTTAAAACCATTTGCCACGGACAAATACCATTGTTCAGATAATACCGGCTCATAAGAGATAACAGCGATAACTGAAGTGACTGCAGCAACAATATAAAAAATTCCGATTATAATTCCATTCCTTCTGTCTTGCGTCATTGTACCGTACCTCCTTAAATTAATTACTGTCTAGGTATATCATTGCTGAGTTAACCTGAAAAATGTATTGGAGGTTATTATGGACCATTACGCAGTCATAGAGAGCGCTCTACTCCATATTGAGAACAATTTAGATCAGCCCTTATCATTAGATTCTGTAGCGGATACAGTCAACATGTCGAAATATTACTTTCACAGACTGTTTTCTGCCATAACAGGTTCTTCCTTAAACAATTACATACTTTCCAGAAGATTGAATGCTTCACTACAATTCATACAATCCGATCAATTATCCCTTACAGATATTTCGTACCTACTTAACTTTGGAGCCCAATCATCATTTACTCGTGCTTTTAAACGCCAATATGGAATAACCCCGAGCGCTCTAAGAGTACAAAATATGAAAATCCCTCTAACACCAATGCCTTCAGTGGTCAAAAGACCCGTAAAGAACATCAATGGTGATATTGTCACTGACTTCACCCTAACAGACTTTGAATCCATACGGGTTACCGGAATAGCTTTTGAAGTTGATCTGGCTGAAGATGATTATAAGACAAAGATTCGCTCTCATTCTGACAAATTGTTGCAGACCATTGATAAAACAATAAGTGGTCCATGTTATGTCATCTATTCCAATTGCCAACCTAATTCAACCCGCTTTAAAGTCCTGTTTGGAATTCCGCATGACATTCAGATCAATAAACCTTTTTATTTTACTATTGACGTACCACAACTCTTCTGTGCCAAATTCAAGTATTTCGGTGATCTCCTTGAAATAGGAGATATCCTTAAAACTGATTATGCAAGATTTTTGAAAATTTCCAGACAGGAAACCGAGGATTCACATATTGAGCTCATTCAAACTTTTGATGATATACACAATTTTCAATCTGCCTTCCACATTTATGCACCTATCAAGAAACTGCCGATTGATTCAGCATATTAACTACCATAATTTACTTCATGCCCTCCGTTCTTTTTGAATTATTATGAATGATCTCAAGATAACACAGAGGTTAAAAATGCACTTTTCAAATCTTGCTGTAACTAAATAGGGGCTATTCGAGATGTACAATTGTCGCTGCTATGCTTTTTCTTTCTTCACTTGTAATAACTCGAGCAGGAAACCATAGCTAACTTCAAGAGCCAAACAGGACCATGGCGTGCTCGTAGGTCCTGAATGACGTCGTTTGTGATATATATTTATAACGGAGATACCCTTTCAGCAGTTTGAAAGTAACGATGGACAACCAGAATGCGTTAATCTCATTGACTTCCATGGGAGGTCACTTACGAACTTTCGCCCGTTAAATTCATTATCCAGAATAAGATAATTTTATTTATTAACCCCTGATAAATTGCGCATGCCTTTGGGGAGAACTTGAGAATCATCCGTTCCTACCAAAGGGTGCGGCAGCGGAGTTTACCCGTTTCGAGAAAGATGCGAATATGAAGGGGCAGGAGAACAACTGGCATGCGGATGTCACTTGGCGTCTTGAGCCTTCCATGGGTGCCGTTCTTCGCTTGTCCGAGGTGCCGCCGCAAGGCGGGGATACGGTGTGGGCGGATATGGGCGCTGCTTATGACAACCTTCCGGATGAGGTGAAGGAGCGCATTGACGGGCTGTAGGCCATTCACGGTTTCACGCCAACCTTCGGACGGTCAATGCCGCCTGAGCTGCTGGCACAGAAGCAGGCGGAATTCCCTGCAGCCGAACATCCGGTTGTTCGCACGCATCCGGAGACGGGGCGGAAAACCCTGTTTGTTAATCGGGTATTTACGACCCGAATTGTTGGCCTGGATGAGAAGGAAGGAGAGGAGCTGCTCCAGTACCTGTTCCGTCAGGCAGAAATTCCAGAATACCAAGTGCGCTTCCATTGGGAGAAAAATTCAATTGCGCTGTGGGCTAACCGTTCGACCCAGCATTACGCTTCTTCCGGTTATTATCCAAACCGTCGCATAGCGGAACGGATTTCCATTATTGGTGACCGTCCTTATTAATTATATACTTAGGCCAGGCTTGGCTATTATAGCGTTCTATAAACAGTGGAAGCACGTACATAGAGCAACATGGATTCAGCATCTGCAGTGCTTAAAATGCTACATTCTTAAAGTCATTAATAATGAGAGCACCAGTTCAAAAAGTGAACTGGTGCTCTTCAAATTTGAAATTCCTCAATAATCCTCATTAAACAAGACACGGAGATTTGCGGATAAATCCGGTTAATATCCTCGCTATATCTTCTGGTGGAAATGCACGATTTGTCATAAACCAGTGCTGAATAATTCCAAACTGTGCATTTCCTAAATAAGCAATTGCATAGTCAGAAAACATATAGGCTGGATCTTTTGTTAAATTTTCAAACATTCGTGTGCCCACCAAATATTGGAGTCGCTCTCTTAATTCAGTTGGAGCTCCCGAACAAATTAGTGTTTTAAAGAAGTTAGCATGAACATGCAAGTACTGAAAGGCTTTCGTGATTGGAGGGTAAGCTGCATTATCGTACTCGTGGCTCATTAACTCTTGAATATTGATGGGTTCGAATACACGTAATAATCCCTGAACAAACTCAGTTTCCTCTATCAGATGAAAAATATCATTAAAATGCAAATAAAATGTTCCTCGATTAATTCCTGCTATTTTACAAAGGTTTTTAACGGACAACCCCTTAATACCTTCATTTTCTAATATAAATATCAATGCATTCTCCATTAGTGTGCGACTACGGATCACTCTCATATCAGTACTATTTTTGATCACTATTTTTCTCCTAGTCTGAAATTGTATATATTTGTGAACAATTTTCACGTCGTGTCTATTAATCAACACGTAGCCTTTTGTGTTTATTGATCATCCAATAATGTCAAATTATAATAGGTTCTACAGCTTTAATCAACATGTGTTTATTATTTTAAGCTGACTACATTTAGGAGGGTACCATGGAATATCGATATCTTGGGAAGACAGGTACAAAAGTTAGTGCGTTTTCATTAGGCGGATCAAGTTTTGGAACAAGAGCAAGCGAAGATGAGAGCATAAAAATCATTGATGAAGCTTTAGACTTCGGAATCAACTTGATTGATACATCTAATATCTACGGAAAAGGGGAATCAGAGCGTATTATCGGTAAAGCGATTAAGAATAAACGGCAGAATGTCATAGTAGCTTCTAAATTTGGAGCGGAAGCTGCTGATAAAATAAACCAAAATGGTGCATCACGAGGATGGATACGAACCGCTGTTGAACAAAGCCTGTTACGTTTACAAACCGACTATATAGATCTTTATCAACTTCATCTTCCTTTTGAATTCGTTGCTTACGAAGAGATTCTAGTGACATTAAACGACTTGGTGAAAGAAGGGAAAATTCATCATATCGGAACTTCAAATCATCTGGGATGGCAAATTGTTCACGCACAAAACAGTAGCGATCGATTTCATATTCAACGTTTCGTAAGCGAGCAAACGCCATATTCTATGATTAATCGAAGAATGGAGTTTGAACTTGCTGAGATAGCAAAGCTTTATGAACTATCTCTGTTTGTGTACAGCCCCTTATCTGGTGGCCTACTAACTGGAAAATACAAAGCTGGTCAGGCTGCACAGAGCGGTTCACGTGCTGCTGCATTAAAAGGCTATGCAGATACATTAGATCCCGAATTGGCTGAAAATGAATATAAGTTTAAGGTCATTGAGAAGTTGCAGCAACTGGCAAATGAAGTGGGGATTTCATTAGCGGACATGGCGATTGCTTTTACGCAAAGTCATCCGTTTGTCACATCAACCCTGTGGGGACCACGTACCATAGGTCAATTACAAGCCTATATCTCTGGGTCTAAGGTGAAACTCGATACAAATGTGTTGGATGCTATCGATGCCATTAATCCACCGGGCAAACGTATTGACGATAAAGAACAAAGCTGGACTCCTGAGTGGATGAGCACTGAACGGCGAAGACGTTAAATTGATTAAGAGACCGGGAAACGCAAGATTAACCAAAATACGACTAGTCGTTGACTTACTTTCAATTCCCTGGCTGTCGCTGTCTAATCTAGCTCAATCATAAACAAGTATGGGGGATTGATCGGATGATCACTTATGGATCAAACGACTCGAATTTTGTACGAGTTTTCTCAACAAGCCACTTCTCAAGTTTGCCAGGTTAGTTAATTGTGTGGGGTAGAAAAAAGAAAGCAAGCTGGCGGCATTTCTTGCACGGCTTGCTATTTGTGTCCTTCAATATATTAGGAATTGCATCTATTCTTGTCTTGAGCTAATGCGTACGTTCCCTCTCCCTCTTTCCTGCTTGGCCTTCCCAAGCTACGAACAGTTTTACCTGTTCAAATCGCCATTTACATCATACGTAGCGCCAACTTTTAAATGAGCAATCGGTAGCACAACCCCAAGCAGCAAACACTTGCCGTGCGGATTCATCCGCCGGTACAAAGAATTCGATTCGCGGGTAAGCTTGATAGGTCACAGCAAGGTGTAGTTGGTTATACCGTATAGGTTTACGTTCTGCTGAGCATGGCTGCCTTGCGAGGAAATGTTTCGCCGTAGTTAAATCCTGCTCAACCGTCCATGCCTCTCTATTCCAAAACTCGTGCAGCTCTGGATATTTCTCCATCATCCTATGAAAACGCGCATACTTAGGGTCAACAAATAGAGCTGGGTGGTGGCTCTTAAAGGCTTGAATGCCAACAATTCCATGGGATTCCCAGCGGGCCTGCGACTTCTCGTCAAATGAAGAAGCTGCTCGGATAGGCATATCCTCATTGAAGTGAAGATCAATCATATTAGGCGGATTAGAGGCAAAATAGAAATCGGTCAGACCAAACAAGTTACAGAAAGCCTCATTAAATCCGACGATATCCAGCACATCGGTCACGATCATCCCCGGATAAGGCAACTGATGCAGCATGGATCTGGCTTGGTCCAGAACCCTGTCCAATTGTCGGCCAGATAAGGGAAGGGGAATCGGCACATAACCTGCGGATAGAAGCAGATCATTCCGTTCTTCGCCAGTGCAATCCAAATAATTCGCGATGTCCATAAGGGTTTTACGATCAGGCAAGCGCCGTGAACGTCCTGTCAGCAAGTTTTTGTATGTGCCGCAAGCCTCATCATTCAATTCCTGTTGGGTAAATCGCTTCTTGTTCTGGATCTGGGAGGCAATCTTACCCGGGTTCTGTTGCCGCTGTATCCGAAGCCGTTCTATCGTGTCTAGTACACGCTTTAATTCAGCAGCACTACTAGCTTGATTCGATGTCGTCACGGTGTTCTCCCCTTTCAAAAAACAGGTGTAGTTCTGCACTTGGGAAATGAGATTGTTGTGAATATACTACATACTATACCAATTCACCAGGCGTTGAAAAAAGGGGGAATGATTATGATACGTGCGATTTTTGTCAACCCGCACAACAAAAATCCGTTCACTATTCAGGAAGTCGAAACACCGCAAGCACAACCTTGGGAGACCATCGTGGAAGTTAAAGCCTTCTCGCTTAATCGCGGCGAAATCGTCGATGCAATCCAGCGCCAGGAAACGAGCAGGCCCGGCTGGGATTTCTCCGGTGTTGTACGGCAGGAGGCCTTAAACGGGGTCGGCCCAAAGAAAGGAAGCCGTGTAGTCGGTTTATTGCTAACGGGAGCCTGGGCGGAGCAAATCGCGGTACCTGCCCTGACTCTCGCAGAAATTCCAGACGAGATCACCTTCGAACAAGCTGCTAGCTTACCAGTTGCCGGCCTCTCGGCTCTATACGCCTTGCGTAAAGGAGGACTCTTGCTAGGCAAGCGAGTGTTAATTACAGGTTCAACCGGAGGGGTCGGTGCATTCGCTCATCAATTGGGTGCCTTATCTGGTGCTTATTCAATCGGCGTTGCACGTTCCGAGTCCAAGGCCAAGCAAGCTATGGCTTTTGGCGCAGATGAAGTCCTTGTTGGGGAAGACGTGACGAAAGCCATCGCCACGAATGGCCCGTATGATTTTATCATCGATTCCGTTGGCGGAGATACACTTGCGGCTCTTTTCCCACAGTTGATCCCACAAGGCGTCTGCGTATCCCTGGGTCATTCTTCTTCAGATACCTCTTCTTTGCACATGATCGGTTTAGGCGGAAGGACGTTGTATAGCTTTTTTCTCGGTGAAGAAATGAACCGCCATGCGCCTTCGCAAGATCTTGCCATGCTCACTCGGTTGGTTGGAGCAGGGAAATTGCAGACGGGTATCGCGGTGCAAGAATCCTGGGAGCAGATTGATTCCGTGGCACGTCAATTAATCAATCGCGATTTTACAGGCAAAGCTGTGCTTACGATCTAAATATGAACCTTGTAGTAAACCTCTACTCCAAGAAGACCGCATAAGTAACAGTTTTCAATAGCAGAAACCATGACAACAACAGCACGGATGAGTTGGACAGCCTTAACATACGGAGTAGCATATTCTGACCTCCACCTCATGGCCAGGTGATGAAGGATTGTGGGAGCGAAGACTTTGTGAGGCATGGGAGGGTTCATGAGTTAAGTTCAAATTTAAGGTAATATTTATGTAGTAATACACAATGAACACACTAAAAAAAGGGTTATACACAACCGGAAAGGTTAGTGAAACAAGAGGGAATCTCTACGCAAAGAAACCACTCCTTAAACATCGGGAGTGGTTTTTGTCTATATACTAATGTAGATTCTGTGGTCAAACTGTATTTTGTGTTTTAGATGTATTACGGTGAACCGTATCATAAATAAGCGCAAGTTTTTTGCGAGGTTCCTTGCGAGGCATGGATTGGTATATATGTGTGCAGATTTCGGGCCATGGTAACGCTGAAAAGGTACATAGGCTATCGCGTTTTGAGTGGTGCATCCTCGTCACATCCCACGGATGGAAGAGGGCTTCGTGAATGGAGGAGACACTCCGAGGCTGGGAAAGAAAAGTGTCAGGAGTGTCGCGGCTGGAAGCGAACGTGCTTTTGACGGCACATTCGCTTCTTTCGCTATTCTTGGTCTATGATGTTTCCCAGTGTTGGGCGTGTTATTGTGGCGAGAAACTAGAGCGAACTGCCATTCTTCCCGCAACAGCTCCGCCATGGCTGCAACTTTTGCCGTGTCAAGGGAAGATGAGTTGCACGGGAATGACGGCGTTCTTAGGAGAATAAATATCTTCCATTTGTTCACGTAACAGCTTTACGGCTGTTCGTGCCATTTCCTGTTCATCCTGCTGTACATAAGCTACGCCAGAAAGATGTGGATTATCGAAAGATAGCAAATCGATATTGGAGTGATCGTTCAGACGACGGATAGCGGCCGATGTAAGGCGTGCGGTTTCTTCAGTCAAGGAGAAGACTGCCGAAATTTCGCTGTGTTCCTGCAAGAAGTCGCTTACATAGTCCAATGCTTGCTCGCCGCGTAGAATGTCGAGAGGGATGTGACACCACAAGCTCTTGTCAATCGAGATGCCTTGATCTGTGTATGCCTGCTCGAAGCCGAGCGTGCGATCCTCGACGGCTGTATTGGCATTTTCAGGTGAGATGAGCGCAATCTGCTGATGACCCTTGGATAGCAAATGGGAGACAGCCTTGTACGCGCCGCCGTAATTGTCGGAAGTAATGGTGTACGTCTCAATGTTTCGCAGATAACGGTCGATGAACACACACGGGAATTTATCGAGCGACAGACGCAGTAATGATTCGTTGTATTTCTCATCTTCTGTCGGAAAAACGATCAGCCCCTTCACACCAAGCTCCGTCAGTGTACGAATGACGTTTGATTCAATAGAGGAGGACTCGCGCGTGATGCTAAGTATCATGCTGAGACCGGCTTCATGCAGGAATTGTTCCGTGTAATCAACGAGCTTCTGAATGACACGGGTCCTCATCGTCGGAATGATGAAGCCGATGAGCGGCATGGAGGACGCGGTGCATGGGGATGGCAGAGAATTGATGCTGGAAACAACGAGACTAGAAGATACGAAAGAGCCTTTGCCTTGTACGCGTATAATCAATCCTTCGTCAGCTAGTAGGGTTAGGGCGTTCCTGACGGTTATTTTACTTACTCTGAATTCGTCCATTAGTTCTTGCTCAGAAGGAATGCGGTCCGTTGGCCGAAGCCGCCCTGATTTAATTTTCTGTAGAATATCTTCTCGAATTTGTTTGTAGAGCGCCAGCTTTTTCAAAAAGTTGCATCTCCCCATAAACTTTATGATTTTATAATCAATTGGTTATATAAAGCATATTTCATCTATATTATAATACGGCATGTAAAGCGCTTACAATATGGAATCTGAGAAAATGTTGCGAAGGGGTCTTTTCTTTAAACGGTTAGAATTTATGTTAAGGATGGTGGTGCCAAGGTGGATTGAACCCGCTTAAATTAACAGATCTAACTAGTCAGCCGACTTTTCAAATGCATAACCAAAAAAGAGAGGATGACGAACAAATGAAAAAACGCAGTACTTTAATTTCCATCGTTACAGTCCTTATTATGTCGCTTGTTTTTACAGCATGTGGTACACCTTCTGATTCAAAAACGGAAACACAGCAATTAGGCGCTAATGCCGGTGAGAATGCAACGGAATTGTCATTTTGGACCTTCGTAGATTTGCACGGCAAGCATTTGGATAAAATGCTGGGGTTATGGAACCAAGAGAACCCAGACAAACAGATTAAGTTGAATGTAACGGTTATGCCTTACGACGATATGCACAACAAGCTCTTATTGGCAGTTACAAGCGGAAAAGGTGCTCCTGATATCGCGGATATCGAGCTGGGTCAATTCCCTAAATTCTTGGAAGGTGACAACGTTCCACTGGAATCTTTGAATGATGTATTTGCACCATACAAAGACGTTGTTGTTCCTTCACGTGTGGAGATTTACTCCAAAGCCGACCAGGTTTATGGCTTTGATTATCACGTAGGTGCTACGCTTGCTTTCTACAACACTGAAATTCTGGAACAAGCAGGTGTTGACTACAAGACAATCAAAACTTGGGAAGATTACAAACAAGCAGGTATCAAGGTTTATGAAAAGACTGGCAAGTACTTAGGTACTGCTGATACATCAGCTACTTGGCAAGCATCGCTGCTGCTAGCTCAACAAAACGCTGATTTTACAGATGAAAATGGTAATCCAAAAGTGAACTCGCCTGAAATGATTAAAGCGTATGAAATGTTAGTCGATCTGCAGAAGAACAATGTTATTCATACGATCCCTGGCGGTCAACCCGACACAGAAGAAGCAAAAGGCGAATACAACAAAGGCAACTACGCGAGCGCATTGATGCCTGAGTGGTACATGTCCCGCTTTGTAAATGAAATGAAGGACCTTAAAGGGAAGTATGCAATTGCTCCATTGCCTGTATTTGAAGAAGGTAATCCTCGTTCTGTTGGCTTAGGCGGTACTGGCACAGTTGTTACTAAGAATGGTAAAGACGTTCAGTTGGCCAAAGAATTTGTAGCCTTTGCCAAGCTTTCGAAAGAAGCTACGACTGAAATCTGGAATACACTTGGATTTGACCCAATCAACATGGAGGTATGGCAAGATGATGCAGTAACGAAAAACCCTGATAATGAATACGTCCAATACTTTAAAACAAATGCATTTGATACTTTGAATGAAATCAAGGACGAAATTAGAGCGATCAAGTCCGTTAAAGCTTCACCGACCATCGGCAATATATTCAATACGGTTACCTTGAATGCTATCTTTGAAGATGGCCAAGACGTGAAGGAAGCGCTGGATGAAGCACAAGAAGCAATCGAACAAGAATTGAAATAAATATAATAAGTAAATGATTTGATTAAACCTGTCGGCAGGTATAGTAGTCGGCAGGTTTAACCATAGTCAAGGGAGATTGAGAATATGATAAAGAAATTTGTATACTCTCAAAAGGTTGCGCCTTATGTTTTTGTATTGCCATTTATACTCATATTTTTGTTATTCTGGTTATATCCGCTTGTAAATTCATTCATAATGAGCTTTCAAGATAAGATGTTGGGACAGGATCCTAAATGGATTGGTGAAGCGAATTATTCGAAATTACTTACAGATAAAGTGTTTTTGACGTCGATTAAAAATAGCGTTGTTTACATGTTAGGAACCTTAGTGCTATTAATTCCCTTTCCCATGTTATTCGCCGTTATGATCAACAGTAAGTTAATGCTGGGAAGAGAGTTTTTTAAATCTTCGTTCTTTCTCCCTGCATTGACATCTGTCGCAGTTGCGGGTACCATTTTCCGCCTTACATTTGGTGAAATGGAAGGTTCATTAATGAACAGTTTCCTAGGTCTATTTGGTGTAGAGCCTATTAAATTCCTGAAAGACGGAGAATGGAGTATGGCAGCACTGTTAATCCTCGCATGTTGGAGATGGACAGGTGTTAATATGCTTTACTATCTATCCGGTTTGAAAAGCATTGACAATGAATATTATGAGGCTGCTTCAATTGACGGGGCATCTGCTTGGCAGAAGTTTAGAACGATCACAATGCCATTATTGAAGCCGACCACGGTATATGTTACGACAATTAGTGTTTATGCAGGTTTAGCCATGTTTACCGAGAGCCTGATGATGTTTAACGGTAACAATTCACCCAAAAATATTGGCTTAACCATTGTTGGATTTTTGTATAGACAAGGGATTGAGAAGAATAAGCTGGGTTACGCAGCTGCAGTTGGGATCATTCTGTTAGTCATTGCTATGATTATCAATTTAACGCAGTTGAAATTTAGTGGAATGTTCAAAAAGGAGGAGGATTAAAGTGGGCAAAAGCCAGACGAGGAATAATTCTATTTCCAGAATAGTAATTATTTGTTTGTTTATTATACTATTCGTTATAATTATGATTCCATTCTATGCAGTGGCCCTATCTTCCTTTAAACCAGGTGAATCATTAATTAGATATGGTCTTAACCTAAGTTTGGATTTTAGTATCATGAGTTTTGACAATTTCATCTATCTGTTTACTGGAGAACATGATTATTTTGTATGGTTTTGGAACAGTATGACTTTAACCATCGTTCAAGTGGTTCTAACACTTTTTGTAAGCGCATTTGTTGGATATGGTTTCGCAGCATATGATTTTAAGGGTAAGAACTTCCTCTTTATATGTGTTTTGCTCATTATGATGGTGCCTTTCGAAATACTGCTGGTTCCTTTGTACAGCCTGATTAATGATTTGAAAATGGTGAATAGCTATTCAGCAATCATTCTTCCAGGTGTAGCCAATGCCGCGACGATATTTTTCTTTAGGCAATATCTAAGAAGCATACCCAAAGAGATTATTCAATCCGGGCGGGTTGATGGCGCAAACGAATATGCGATTTATTTCAGACTAATTATGCCGATTATGAAGCCATCTTTTGCAGCAATGGCCATTCTGAATGGTATGAATAGCTGGAATAATCTGTTGTGGCCATTCATGGTGCTCGGAGATCAGAGTAAATTCACACTTCCAATCGGTTTGAAAACGTTGTTAACTCCTTATGGCAATAACTATGACCTATTGATCGTAGGCTCCTTCTTCTCCATCATTCCAATTTTCATACTGTTTATTGCCTTCCAGAAATATTTCATAGACGGTATGACAGCAGGTGCTGTTAAAGGGTAGTGTATATTATGATGAAGCAGGTGATAAGATGGAAATCCAACAAAGATCGTTACACGACATTCAACCATTAATTGAGCAGAGAGCTGATCCTTTTATTTACCGACATTCGGATGGACATTATTATTTCGTAGCATCTGTCCCTGAGTATGATCGGATTGAAATCCGTAGAGCCCAGAGCCTTGAGGGGCTTGTTACTTCAACTCCTGTAGTGATCTGGAGAAAGCGCGAGACTGGTATCCTTAGTGCCAATATCTGGGCGCCTGAACTGCATTTTATTGATGACAAATGGTACGTATATTTCGCTGCCGCACACACGACGGATACGAATGAAGGCTTGTTCGACCATCGGATGTATGTGCTAGAGAATGAACATGCCAATCCGCTAGAAGGCAGTTGGACGGAAAGAGGACAGATTCGCACCGCGTGGGAAACCTTCGCCCTCGATGCTACTACCTTTGAGCATAATGGCAGCCGTTATTACGTATGGGCACAAAAGGATCCGAATATCGAAGGCAACTCTAATCTGTATATATCTAAAATGAGCAATCCGTGGACGTTGACTGGGCCGCAAACGATGATTTCGATGCCGGAATATGACTGGGAGATCATTGGTTATAGAGTGAACGAAGGCGCGGCATTTCTTCGCAAGGGTAATCGGGTATTCCTCTCTTATTCGGCTAGCGCCACTGATTTTAATTATTGCATGGGCCTGCTTGAAGCCGATGCGGATGCTGATTTGCTCGATGCCGCCTCATGGCGCAAGTCGCAGTCAGCGGTTTTATCGACAGATGAGAGCATCTCGATGTATGGTCCCGGTCATAATTCCTTCACGGTGTCAGAGACCGACGAAAAGACGCTATTTGTGTTCCATGCAAGAACGTACAAGAAAGTTATAGGAGATCCGCTGTACGATCCGAATCGCCATACATTTGTGACGGAGCTTTTGTGGACGGCTGACGGCAGACCCGATTTCCGCGGTTCGGTTGCAGCACTTGCACGTTCTGTGCAGTGAATAAGTGTCCCAATAAGGTTGGTTGATGAATTTAAGTTCGTTTATCGAACTAGCCAAAGAGAGACAGTAAGAACAACGAAGGCACCCAAATGGGTGCCTTTACTTTCGCTCTACAGATAAGTCCAAGGAATCACGTTGGCGACCCTGTTGCAGGTTAGGGAGAGTGCTGTAATTCTAGTTGTCTAGGGACAAGAACTTGTACCGATTGCCAGAATGGTCGATTTAGCTAATTCTTTATTAATTCTAACTGTCAATTATGCTCTTGATATTTTTAATGGTTGCAAAGTGCATTGCTTCATGGTAAATCAGAAAACCCAGTAATTGTTCTACATTTGTAAAGATAAGTCCTGTAGAAGACTTGTAATGAGGATTGATTTCTTCTTTCAATTTGCTTGAAAGTACCGATTCAACCCTTGCAATTTGTTCAGTTAACAAGTCGATTATTTGAGACAACGTTGGAGGCTCTATATTCCAGTCAGAGGGTTTAGTTCCTGGATCAAACAACTTACTAAAATTAGCAGGATATGTGGTTTCTTGCCCAGTAAGTTGGAAAGCGAACTTCTCATGTATAACATACATGTGGCCTAGATTCCATTTTATATTGTTTGTCAAACCTGTTGGAATGATTTCCGAGTCGGGGTCATTTATATTCCTCACGTATTCAACTGCCTGACGGCGAACAAATCCCAATTGATCTGTGACAACATTGCTCATGATATTGACCTCCCGTAAAGTCGCTAATGAAATCGTTAAGAAAAATCACTTGTTTCTTGGGTGAAGAAATTCCGCGAGTCTTACAAAAAAACTCTTTTGAGTCAGTGAGCAGAGTTGCTTTTAGAAACATAAGTTGAGACTCGTTGTGACAGATTTGCCAGCGAACGTTCAAAATAGGATTCATCATGAAGTGCTCTACTCAGAATTAATCCCCCCTGAATACTGCCAATCGTTTCCTCTGAAATCTGGTCAGCAGCTTCTTTAGAAATGCCTGTTCGAACTAGTGCCGCACTTAATGCTTCAATCCATCTAATAAAATACTGCCGAATTACTGCAGCGAATCGATCTCTTGTTTCGTCCAAAGCGAATGCACCAATAAGGCATATACGCTGTCCGGATTGAAAATAAGTATTGACCTCTTGCCACATATGATCAATGGCTGCCTGGGGTTCATTCTGTTCGAGCGGCTCAAAAATGTTCTTGATAAACCATTGATCAATATGAGCAAGAATTTCAGCAGCCATCTCATCTTTTCCACCCGGAAAGAAATAATATAAGCTTCCTTTAGATAAACGCGTCCGGGCTGTAATTTTACTCAAAGATGCTCCCTCATAACCTAATTCACGAAATACCTCAGTAATGAGAGGGATGACATCAGATTTTTCAAAAACAGTCCGCGTCATAGGTTTAACTCACTTAGGCTTGGATGGTCAGCGGGACGCGTACCGAGAGGCCAATGGAACTTTCGTTCCTCTTCCTTAATTGGCATGTCATTAATCGAAGCAAATCGACGTTGCATTAAGCCGTCTTCAGCGAATTCCCAATTCTCGTTTCCATACGATCTGAACCAATTGCCACTATCATCACGCCATTCATATGCGAATCTAACGGCAATACGGTTATCCGTAAATGACCAAAGCTCCTTAATGAGGCGGTAGTCCAATTCTTTAGCCCATTTTCTAGTTAGTAAAGCAACAATTGCTGGGCGGCCTGTTATAAATTCGCTCCGATTTCTCCAATAACAATCCTCAGTATACACAAGAGAGACGCGCTGAGGGTCGCGGCTATTCCAGCTGTCTTCGGCCATACGCGTTTTTTGGATTGCTGTCTCAAGAGTGAATGGGGGAGTTAAATTATTCATTACATTTTCCTCACTTTCTGTACTGTTTGTATTAGTATAAACCGATCGGTTTATAAATGCAAGTTTACATCCCAAATATAATACCAATTTCGAATCAGATAGGTTTAGCTGATAAACATAAAGTCTTGAAGTTGACTATTCCGTTGAACTACATAGTCGAACTGAATAGAGGGGAGCGGATATGAAGCATAAATTGTTGCCTTTGTCGAAACCGTGCATTACATTCTATTAGTATTCTTGGCTGATAGGCGAGCATCGGATTAACGACTTCAAACAAGTAATGATGATCTTCCAGAAAACGAGTAACAGGAAGATGGTAATGTCCTGTTGATTCCAAAATGATCATAGGTTGGTGATCCGTTTGCTCCTCGAGTAAGCTTTAAGAACGTATGAAAAGCTTTATCGTCCTTCACGAGTGCGAAGGACGATAAAGCCCTTTCCGTAAGGCTTACCTTTGTCTAGAAAGCATAAGGAGTCGCCATATGGGCGGCTTTTTCTTCATCTTGCATTAGTCCGGTGATTTATAAGATCCTGCAAGCTCAATCATTACCTTCCAATCCTCTGCTTTATAAGGCATGCTTACCTCATTCTCCGGTACGCCAAGCTGGACCTCAAGAATTACCATCCTGGTTTCGGCCAGAATAGAAAAGAGGCTATTCAAGGTAATCGCAAACTGATTGCCTGTGGTCACCTGCCTGATCTGCCCGTTAATAAGCACCTGCCCACTGCCTGAAATGACAGTCCATGCTCGGCACCCTAATCGATGCTTGCGTAATCCGATATGTTTGCCAGGCAAAAGCGTCATATTTAATGTGGTTACGGTTGTATTTTCGTCTTCTACCGCTCTCTCCATGACGCGATAGCTGCCCCAAGTTGCCTCGACGTACATCGGTTGCAGTGGAATACTGCCCAATTGCTCTTTAATTTCATTTGAATCTTTTTTGTTGGCTATGAGAATTCCGTCCGGACTTGCGACAGTGATAATACCTGGGACTCCGATGACGTGGATCGGGTAGGGGAGCTCGTTAACGATGTAGGAATCCGGGGAAGATTCGGATATTCTGCCGTGTCCCAATACATTGGAATCCAACTGATCACACAGAGCATCCCAGCTCCCGATATCCTGCCATACACCCTCATATGGCAGTACAACAGCCCGTTGCGATTGTTCAGCAACTTGTTTGTCAAAACTGCGTTCAGGCAACTGTTCATACAGGGTTAACAATTGTTCGTAATGAACCGGAAGGCCATTTTTTTCAATATGGGACAACATAAACGCAAGAGAGAAGGCATACACCCCGCAGTTCCACAATGCGCCATGCTGTAGCAGGGTTTCAGCGACATCCAATTCAGGTTTCTCTATGAATTGTGTAACCGGTGCATAACCATTAGGTTCTTTTTTTCCTGGCAGGATGTATCCATATTGTTCTGAAGCGTATGTGGGCCTTGTCCCAATTAAAATGATATCGGCATGACTCTGTTTCAATATTTCCGGAAGTAATTTGAAGCTCCTGAAAAAGTTCTCGTCTGCGAACACATCCGCTGGCGCGATACAAATCATATCGTCAGGTTCAGCCGCTCCGTAGGATTTCAGATACAAGCTCGCCAAGGCAGCTGCAGTAAAAGTCCCACGCTTAAAAGGTTCTCCAATGACGGGTATCTTGCCTTTGGTATGACGGGTGGTAATGTCGGTCTGGTTCTGATGTGAAATAATGAGCGTTGAGTCGAGTAGGTCTGAGCTGTCAAGCTGGCGGCATACTCTGCTGATCATGGATTCTCTTCCGCCTCCAGGTGACGGAAGTATATCCACGAACAGCTTGGAGCGAAGCTCATTGGACAGCGGCCAAATCCTTTTGCCTGCGCCGCCACATAGCAGTACGATATGCATTGGCTTCCTCCTTAAACTCGGGGAGTTTTGCTATAGATTTTACGTTTGTGAAAGGAAAGAGATCGGTATTTAAGCGCAAAATTGCGAATTTGTTGTTCTTTTAACGAAGAAGCATTCATGTTGAGACTTTTATTCATGGAACTCTTTAGGATTATGCTGGCCGGGTTTTTCGAATACATAAAATTGGCATAGGTTTCATACTCTGAGAACCCAAACTGCTTCTTCTTATTGATAGTTGAGATAATCGCTTTGTACCATGGCAGCTGATGGATCGTTTCAATTTTCTTCTTCAGAGCAGAGAGTTTCGATTTTTCGAACAGCATATAATGGGTGACAAAAGAGCGTGGGCGCGGCGCTTTCATGCCTAACAGCTTGCGGTAGGTGTTGAAATATTCTGGCTGACTCCAGTCGCGACAGTAAAATACCGTCTTATTTTCAACAATAAATGAATGAGGTTTAATGAGCACCGTATCCGCATCCATCACCAGAAAGTGCTTCGCTCTCACAATGTGATCCCCGTTCATTTTAAGCAGTTGTTGATATAACCAGCCTGAGCGGTCCCAGCGGGATGATTGATAGTGTATATCGTTTTTGGTGATAGGCAGGACTGACTGCTCGTTAACAAAAATGCAGTGTTTGCGGGAACAAAGGTTTCTGATTTTGTTGCTGGTCGGGGAAACAATATAAATCTGTCCAATCGGGTGCCGCACATAACGACGAATGCTATCGATAACTTGAGGAAGAGTGCTCAAATCTTTTTCGATTGCAGGTATAAGAACATCGATCATAGGCGCACGATTTAACTTTATTTCATGCTGAACTGGCATCTTCTCAACTCCTTGGACAAATGGTTACATCTTGTTCATGATATGTGTGCAAAATTGGTTTGGTCAGGGCATGTGCGAATATACCATTTTTACGAACAAGGGCATTTGTTTAGGGTAGTTTTATCGGTATTACATATACTGCATGATCTTGATGAAACATCAGGGTTGGATTCATTTGTTGAAGGGAGAAGTGTTATATGGGGGTGGATAGATTGAAGCCGTTAAGAAGCAAATGGTTGAAAACAAAAGTGATCCTCAATAATGGTTTTATCAAACCATTTATACCTGATACGCAGCGATATAACAAAACCAACCTGTGGTCCATGATCAGCAGATACGGTATGGTTTATATTAAACCCGAGATTGGCACTTACGGAATGGGTGTCATAAAGGCGGAGATGGTGAGTCATCAGAATTTTGCCTATCAGATTGAACAAAAACGACTGTCGTTTGACAATTTTGACTCGTTCCATGAAAGTCTTGTACGTCTGGTAAATAAAAGAAGCTATCTCATTCAGAGAGGAATCAATCTGCTTAAGCACAACAAGAGGCGTTTTGATATAAGAGTCATGATACAGTTAAGTCCCGACAATCAGTGGGAGGCTACGGGAATCATCGGCCGACTCGGTCATCCGAAAAAAATCGTGACCAATTATCACAGCGGTGGTAAACCAATGGATGTTCACAGACTGCTGGAATCTCATGCATCCCTGAAACGCAGAAATGAACTCATCCAGGAGATGAATGAGCTTGGATTACGTATTGCACGCCACATGAAGAAAAAATACCCGTACCTTAAGCAAATCGGCGTGGATATTGGTCTGGACCGGAGTTTGAAACCCTGGATTATTGAGGTGAACGTCAAACCGGACCCTTATATTTTCAACCAATTAAAGGACAAGACAATGTATCGAAGGGTGATAAAATACTTCCGCCATGCTGCTAAAAAAACAAAATAACGCTTCTCTTTTAATCATAACAATATCACCCAGCTTTAGTGACTAACGGATGGGTTCACGACACCACAGCTTAACGACCTTCCTCACCAGCCGTAAGAATAGTATAAAACGCCGTAACAAAATGTTCATTACGCTGTGGTGCCCCGAGAGGGGCATGGATGACTACGGGCAGGTTAGTTTAATGTATTGTGTTTGAGTAATTCGTAAACCGAGTTAAATATATTGCTAGCATCTTAAATTCCGACGATGATAAGACCTTTTGTAACTGGACATTAAACAACGACGCTTAAAATAATTTTTCCATTGCCATCACATCTACAAAATTGCCTTCTAGAACGCCTTGGCTCCGGAATATACCCACTTCTCGGTATCCGGCTCTATGGTATAAGCGCTGACCTAGCGTATTAAATGGAAAGGTAAAAAGAACAAACTTATAAAAGTTATTCTGCTTACCGATTTCCTCTAATTTCTGAAGCAACTGTTTTCCGATCCCTTTGCCGCGATAATCACGATGAATATAAATGGAGATATCACCGACACCGTCATTTGCGCTTCTAGGGTTATATAAATTGATAGAAGCCCACCCGACCACTTGATCACTCTGTTCAGCTATGAGTACCGAATAACGCCCCTGGTGCTTGTTAAACCAATCAGACATATAA
Source organism: Paenibacillus sp. FSL K6-2862 (assembly GCF_038005125.1). NCBI lineage: Bacteria > Bacillati > Bacillota > Bacilli > Caryophanales > Paenibacillaceae > Paenibacillus > Paenibacillus sp. FSL K6-2862. The sequence goes on along the minus strand of NZ_JBBOSN010000001.1, from coordinate 3,454,902 downwards.
GCTTCATCTTTTATGTCTGTTTCTAGCGTGGCAATGCGGTCTTCAATACCTTGATTATAAATAGTTAGAATGCTTCCCAGATCCACTTCGGTAGCTTGCCGCAGAATTACCATGTTGATCACTCCTACATTTTGTTTTTGTACATGTTTATATCACAATGTAACTTGAAATGGGAAGGGGGAAGAAAAACAAAAAAACATTTGCATTTTGCAAATAATGAGGGTATAACTATAACAAGAGGTGAGGTCATTGGAAAACAACGTAAGAGAGATGTTTCAGATCATGACACGGCGTTTTGGATTATTGGATAAAAACTGCTGCACTGCAGGAGGGCTGGATATTTCACTTGTTCAGAGTCATATTATTTATGAAATTGACCGTAAGCATAATCCATCCATTCAGCAAGTGGCAGATGCACTCTCCATTGACATCACAACGTTTAGTCGCCAGGTTCAAAGTCTCGTAAAGTTGGGTTTGGTTCAGAAAACGCCCTTACCTGAAGATCGACGTATTTACATATTATCCTTGACTACACAAGGTAAGTTTGTTGCTACGGTCATTGATGAGCAGATGAATGACTATTTAAAAGAAGTCTTTTCGCACATGTCTGAGTTTGAACGGGATATGGTCATCAACGCCGTTAAACTGCTAAACGAAAGTATGGCGAAATCCAGCGTATGCTGTACAACACTGGGATAATACTTATCCCATTTATTTAATATAATACTTGCAAAATGCAACTAATTATGAGGAGGAAACTAAGATGATTAAACATATCCCTTTGAACCAAGCAAGCTGCTGCGAAGCACCAGTGCAAGAGAAGGATAACTTACCTGTTGCGATCATTGGAGCTGGACCCGTTGGTCTTGCTGCTGCAGCACAACTCATTTCTCAAGGTGAGCCGTTTATATTGTTTGAAGCTGGAGATGAAGTAGGGGCAAACATTCGAAAATGGGAACATGTACGCCTGTTCTCGCCATGGCAGTATAACATCGATAAAGCTGCTAAAGAGTTACTGTTATCGGCGAATTGGACTGTTCCACAAAACGAAACGATCCCAACGGGTAGGGAGATTGTTGAGCATTATCTAAAACCATTGGCTGCGCTGCCTGAATTAAGTCCAAATGTACATTTAAATACGAAAGTTACCGCGATCAGTCGCAAAGGGTTGAGCAAAGTGAAAACAAGTGGGCGTGAGAAACTGCCGTTTGTGATCCATGTTGAACAAAACGGATCTTCGTTTATTTATGAAGCGCGGGCTGTTATTGATGCTTCGGGGACATGGTCCAATCCCAACCCGCTTCGTTCAGACGGTATATTTTCAAAAGAGGAAAAAGCACTTCATAGTCACATTTCATACAGCATTCCTGCTGTGTTAGGAAAAGAGAGAAATCGGTATAGCGGCAAGAAGGTGCTTGTTGTAGGAAGCGGACATTCTGCGATCAACACGCTGCTTGAGCTTGCCGAGCTTCAAAAAGAGGAGTCAGGAACGGAGATCGTTTGGGTTATTCGCAAAGCAAATATTGAGGATGTTTATGGCGGGCGAGAATTAGATGGGCTTCAGGCAAGGGGTGAACTGGGTACTCGAATTCAGAAAGTGGTTGAATCCGGCGCCATAAAGGTCCTGACAGGATTCTATATTGAAGAACTTCAAAAAGAAGGTGAACAGATCCAGGTTTCTGGGACCATTCAAGGTCAACAAGTGGTTATAGATCAAATCAGTGAAATTGTAGTTAATACAGGTTCTCGTCCTGATTTATCGATGGTGAGAGAAGTAAGGATATTAACGGACCCAAGCTTAGACTGTGTTTATGAACTGGCGCCATTGATTGATCCCAATATCCACAGCTGCGGTACAGTTCGACCACATGGCGAAAAAGAACTCCGTCAACCTGAAAAGGACTTTTATATCGTAGGTGCCAAAAGTTATGGAAGGGCGCCAACCTTCCTCATGGCAACGGGATATGAGCAAGTTAGATCCATTGTAGCAGCACTAGTGGGAGATATGGAGTCAGCTCAAAAAGTAGAACTGGAACTGCCGGAGACGGGCGTGTGCAGTCTAGGTGCGAGTATTATGGACAGCTGCTGTGAACCAGTTCAAGTGAAGGAAGACACTGCAAATTGTTGCTCACCTTCAAAAACGGAAAAGGCAGGATCAAATTCCTGCTGCGGATAATCAAGAATTCAGAGCTACTACATCCAAATCGTGATGCAGTAGCTTTTTTGGTGTACAACACCCTTATATTCGTCATTGCTTATATAAGTGATTTATTATATGCTTATATCATTAAATGAAACCGACGAGAATAGTCACAGGAGGTGTACATATGGAACAAAACATTCAGGAGATGGCTGAGGCGTATAAGTTATTAGCTGATAAAACACGTTTGACGATTATTGCGTTACTTCAGGAACAGGAACTTTGTGTATGTGACATCACAGACATTATTGGCATGTCACAACCAAACGCCAGTCAGCATCTTCGAAAACTAAAGGCAGCCGGTCTCCTTAATGAAAAGAAAAAAGGGCAGTGGGTGTACTACTCTCTTAATCCAGATGCAGAAGCCTATGTTCAGTGTGTGTATCCCTATCTGCCATCCATGAAAGATAAAATAGCAGGATTGAAAAACTGCTGCGGTCCTCAGGAGGAAGCATGACCATTATCGCGATTTTAATCTTTTTGCTTACACTGACTTTTGTGATTTGGCAGCCTAAGGGGCTTAATATTGGATGGTCAGCGTCAGCCGGAGCTGTCCTTGCTCTTCTTTTTGGAGTCGTCAGTCTATCCGATGTAGGTACGGTCACAGGAATCGTATGGAACGCCACGCTTGCTTTTGTAGCTATTATTTTAATCTCACTGATATTAGATGAAATCGGATTTTTTGAATGGGCTGCACTACACATGGCAAGGCTCGCAAGAGGTAATGGCAAGCTGATGTTCGTTTATGTTGTGCTGCTTGGGGCAGGTGTGGCAGCGTTCTTTGCAAATGACGGTGCCGCACTGATCTTAACGCCCATTGTGCTTGCTATGGTCCGAGCGCTCAAATTTGATCCAAAGATGATTTTACCTTTTATCATCGCAAGTGGTTTTATTGCAGATACAACTTCACTTCCGCTCGTCGTGAGCAATCTCGTCAATATCGTTTCTGCGGATTACTTTGGTATTGGCTTTGTGGAATATGCAAGTCGTATGATTGTTCCAAATTTCTTTTCAATATTAGCGAGTCTTCTGGTCCTGTTCTTGTTCTTTAGAAAGAGCATTCCAGGGAACTACGAAGTCAGTCAGCTCAAAAAGCCAGCTGAAGCGATCAAGGACAAGAAACTGTTCAACATATCTTGGGTGATCTTAGCCGTGCTGCTGGTGGCGTACTTGATGAGCGAGTTCATTCAAGTTCCGGTGTCTGTTATCGCTGGGGTTATTGCCATCTTGTTTATATTAGCTGCAAGGCGGAGTCACGCTATTCAAACATGGAAGCTCATTAAAGGGGCTCCATGGGCAGTTGTGATTTTCTCCATTGGTATGTACGTCGTTGTTTATGGACTGCGAAATGTGGGATTGACGGATGAACTTGGTAAGGTCATTCAAGCTATTGCTGACCAGGGGCTCTACATCTCCACACTGGGTATGGGCTTTCTAGCTGCAATATTATCTTCGGTTATGAACAATATGCCGACAGTGATGATTGATGCGCTGGCTATTGATGGGACGAGTACGCAAGGTGTCATCCGGGAATCACTGATTTATGCCAATATTATTGGCAGTGACTTGGGTCCCAAAATCACACCGATTGGATCGCTCGCCACACTTTTGTGGCTACATGTACTGTCCCGTAAGGATGTAAAAATCACGTGGGGAAGTTATTTCAAAATTGGGATTGTTCTCACTATTCCAACTCTCTTTATTACGTTAACCGGACTGTATTTGTGGCTACATTTGATACATTCAACAAACTTGAATGTTTGGTTAATGATTGCCGTAATCACAGTAGCATTGGTTGTTATCGCTATCATCATAAAAACGTTGATTAACTCTAAAATGGACGAAATGAAAATGCAAGTAAGCCAAACCAAAGATAAAGGAGATCAATAATCATGAACAACAAACCACTTGTTTACTTTTTGTGTACCGGAAACTCTTGCAGAAGCCAAATCGCCGATGGATTTTTAAAGGCACTTGGTAGTGACAAATATGAGGTGAGAAGTGCTGGATTAGAGGCCCATGGCTTAAATCCTCGTGCTGTTCAAACGATGAAAGAGGCTGGAATCGATATTTCGAGTCATACATCAGATGTGATTGATCCTGAGATTTTAAAACAAGCAGACTACATCATCACGCTTTGTGGTCATGCCAACGATAATTGTCCAGTTGTACGTAATGATAAAGCTGAAAGATGGCACTGGGGCTTCGATGATCCAGCCAAGGCGACAGGTACAGAGGAAGAAATCACAGCTACATTCGCTGAGGTCCGCGATTCAATTAAAGCTCGGATCGAGCAGTTCTTGAAAGAAGGTAAGTAAATGTTGAGGTTGTTGGAGCGTATAACATTGGCAAGAAAGTTGCCTTTCACTGTGGAGGAGGCAAGGGTAGAACGGGAACCGTTGCAGCTGGGATATTGTTAGAGCTAGGGTTGGCAAATATGTTTGAGGATGCTGAAATAAGAGCAAAAAGTATCAGAAGTATCATCAATATTAAACCTATGCAAAAGGAATTATTAAAGGAAATATACTAGAACAAGGATCTTAATCGTTAAACTAACGTAGAAACGATAGCATTATAAAGCAAAGAAAGCAGCTGGTCAATTGATCGGCTGCTTTTATTCAGCTAATGAGCAGGTTTGTTTAATAAATGCATAGATAGTAAATCCAATTGAGTGTTTTAGTTGCCTACTTCGGCAAGACAAAAACGGAATGTACGATGTTACAAAGAACAAACAAGATGATTAAATTACCCACCATTCAAAAGGACGTCTTTCAGCGAAGCTATATTTACCATGAGAACGAATTTGATTACATACTATTACTTGTTATTATGTATACATTTATATATATAAAAACCTTATTCACGCTTGTTTTCAAGGTTTATATTAAAAATGCGTATACAGGGATTAATTGTGGTTGTTATAGGGGTTAGAGGCCTGTTTAAGGCGGTTTAAAAGCTGTATTGACCTAGGATTTTGGGTCTATTATTATGTTGAGGAACGCGTTCGCATGGTTGATATGTTATTGTTGAGGAGTAGGTAGAATGGAGTTTATATGGTATTTGGCTTTAATCATTGTTAGCACAAAAATAGCAGGACATGTATCAGTAAAGTTGGGGCAACCCTCTGTGCTTGGGAAATTGGTTGTTGGTATTATTTTGGGACCTGCAATTCTGGGGTGGATTGATAATAATGAATTCATTCATTATGTCTCTGAAATAGGTGTGTTATTACTTATGTTTATTGCTGGATTAGAAACTGACCTAGATCAGTTAAAGAAAAACTGGAGATCAGCAGTTGCCGTTGCTGTGGGTGGAATTATCCTACCTTTTATAGGTGGGTTCGGAGTAGCAGATGTATTTGGATTAACCACGAACTATGCACTTTTTATGGGAGTTTTATTCAGTGCAACATCTGTAAGCATTTCAGTACAAGTGCTAAAGGATATGGATCGTTTAAGTTCCAGGGAGGGCACAACAATTCTTGGAGCTGCTGTGGTAGACGATATTTTAGTTGTTATCCTTTTGGCATTTATGATGAGTTTCTTGGGTACAGGTCAGGATGTGTCGTTAGGACTGTTAGTAGGTAAAAAAGTGCTGTTCTTCATAGGTGTATTTGTTGCAGGGGTATTTATAGTGCCTCGGGTTATGAAGTGGCTCTCCACTCTTAAGGTAACTGAACCCATAATATCAATCGCACTCTTCATTTGTTTTGGATTTGCGTACTTTGCTGATTTGATGGGTATGGCCGGGATAATCGGATCATTTGCTGCCGGTATTGCAATCTCACAAACGAATTTTAAGAACGTTGTTGAAAAAAAGGTCGAGCCCATTGCATATTCAATTTTTGTTCCCGTATTTTTTGTGAGCATTGGTCTCAATGTTTCATTTGAAGGTGTAGGACAACAGATCGGATTCCTTATCGTTCTAACCGTTGCTGCTGTTTTAACCAAATTACTTGGTGGTGCGTTGGGAGCAAAGATTACAGGATTCAGCAATGTTTCTTCATTTGCTATAGGAGCTGGGATGGTATCACGAGGAGAAGTTGCATTGATCATTGCATCGACGGGTTTACAAGCAGGGCTTCTTTTACCTGAATACTTCACTTCAGTTGTGATAATGGTCATACTTACAACTTTAATAGCGCCACCTTTGTTAAAGGTGTTATTTAAGCCACGTAAGGAAACGGCATTAAAAGAAGGCAGGCTATAAGAGTAAAAGGGGGAGAATACTATATCTAAGCTCTATTTGTTTTCCTATAAGCCTAAAAATGAAGGATGGACCGAGGAATGTATCAATTTTCATCTGGATAATCTCTTTGAGGTCAAACATCTTCATGACAGAGTGTATTTAATTAAAACAGCGGATGATATTGAATTGTTAGAGAAGTACTTTCTTGAGTGTCTGCGTACACACGATAGTTACTTTTTACTACAAATCAGTGAAATGCCTGTCACACATCGTCAGAATGGTCTTATATCTGAAGATGTGACTAGATGGCTTCAACTCTAATTAATTCAACGGACTATCATTAGATAGTTCGTTTTTATTTTTTAAAAGTGAGGATTCTATAGTAAAAGGGGGACTAGTATCGTTACTTGTAAGTGACCATTAAACTAACGGGCAGGTTAGTTTTAAGTCATTCGATATGAACCTTATCACAGTTAGTTTTTTTTGTGCGCATTTATCAAGAAAGAACAGAGCTCGCTAACACTTCAGCGAGCTCTGTTCTTTATATGTCAAAACCAAGTCAGAGTAAAACTCTTGTTCGAGGTCTGAGATTAGAGCAGGATGAACAGGCTGCCATCTCAAGAGTCTCCAGGTCAAGTTGTCAAATGAAGAACGCACTTAGACGCATTCTCATCCGCAGGTTAACAGTATTCTGGACGTTTAAACAGATTTATTGTACACGTCTGCAAAAACTTTCGCAAAGTCTCCGACCTTAACTTTACCAAGGTGGTAGTCGGTTGCACGGAGGCTGGCGTAGAACTCGTCGGCGTTCTCGCAGGCGCGGTTCATTTGGGCAAACCCGTTGGCAGTGTTTTCGTGGAAGCCGATTTTCATCATATTCTCAGCAAGAGTTTCAACAGATATTTGTTGGTATTTGGCTTCGATACCTTCTTCAGCAAGGGCGTTGAGCCAGTCGTTGCCTGTGGCCCAGTCACTAACTATGAACTTCGCGCTTTTACCCGCTGGGGTGTGAGAAATCATGGCGTAAACAACGTTTGCAATATCAACAGGGCTGACCCAGCCTTGTGGGATGTCAACAGAAATTGGGCTGAAGATAGTCTGCTGGGTTTTGAGGCTTTGCATGTCGGCAAAAAGATTGCTGTAAAAGCCGACAGGCCGGATGTGGACAATATTCACGCTTTCAAGCGAGTTTAGCGCGTCTTCTACAGAATGATAGCAGTATAGAATGCCGGCGTTTGCGTTGTCCGCGCCGACTGAGCTGAGGTTGACGACATTTTTTACGCCTGATTTTAGCACAGCGGCCTTATAATTTTCAGCAAGATCAATAGCGGTCTGCCGCATGTCGGTGCCAGAGGCATAATTTATGCCCGAAATCATGAGGTAAACGACGTCACTACCCGAGAAGGCCTGTGCGAGGAATTCGACGTCGAGGTTTGATCCGACCGCTGGTTTGGCACCAAGCGCTTCGATGTCGGCGATACGATCATTGGAGCTTGTGATGACGGTGACATCATGGCCGTCTGCGATTAGGGATGGCAGGTAGTTACGGTTAATATTGCCGAGTGAGCCGAGAACTGTGAGTTTCATTGTGTATTCTCCTTTTAATAATGTAATTTCGAGAAATGTATATTGCTTATGAGACCGTTAACCCTTCCTCGATTGGCTATTCATTACAAGAGAGATTATACAACGGTTATTTAACTAAGTAAACTAAAATAATAAAATTAGTTAATTTAATATTTTTATTCAATATTGTTTGTTGATACAGCTATTTTGATATAATATGATTTGATGAGCATTAGAGGAGGCTTCAATCGTGAGAAAACCCGTGAGCGCAGATCAATATCTAAACAAAATCAAACCTGTAATTAGAAGAACCAGATTCAGCCAACTGAAAATTGACGATATCGCAAAACATATGGATATTAGTAAAGTGACGCTGTACAAGCACTTTTCATCCAAAGATGAAATCATCGAACAGGTTGTAGAATATGGAATTCAGTATTTGCAGCAGGCCGACACCGTTGTAAATGATGATTCCGTTTCATATATTGATCGATTTCAAAAAACGTTTCTGGAATCGTTAATAGGTGTTATATATATATCCGATTTGTTCCTGCAAGATCTTAAGGAGTTTTATCCACGACTTTTTGAAAATATTTCCATCGCTCAACAAAATAGAATTAAAAATTTACAATCTTTTTTTCAATCCGGTATGGATAAGAAGATTTTTAACAGAATGCACGCTGCACTGTCCTTAGTTCAAGATGATGCGACGCTTCGGCGCATTATGGAACCGACCTTTAGTATTCAATGGTATGATCTGACCTTGAAACAAGCTGTTATGGAGTTTTATAGAATGAAACAGTATCAAGTGATTAGTCCTGAATATCTGGATACTATTGACGATTCAGTTGTCGAAAAAGAAATCATTCGCATTTTACAAACCATTTCGTAAACGCGTTCGTTTCCGACGACTTGTTCTCATTGATGCTATCGTCCCGTTATCAGAGTAATCGTTGTAAAATTTGTAGCTTTTAACACTAAAAGGCCATCCGGGTAGATGACCATTAAACTTAGCGGTTAGAGACAGCGCGGTGAACCTAATCACATTAAGTCACTGTGCTAACGTAAAACGTAGTTGAACAAACTATTTATTATCAGGACTTGTACCGATTACCGTATCTGGTTTCAATCAAGAGGGAGGATAATTCTAAATAAAAATGGTCGATGGACAAGAACATAGTCCCATTGAAGTCGCTATTATAGCGGCTTTTTTATTTTATCCGTAAAAGTTCCAAATTCCGAGCCAAGGAAAGAACTTGTACGGATTGCCGAAATGGTCAAGAACATAGTCCTTTTTTCGATTAGATGGATATCTAAGTGTTGGGGCGAAGCTAACTTTGGCAAGCGCTCCCGTTCGGACTCATCTCATTGTGTTGGCCATGGAAGAATCCCGTTTGGCTGGGGTAAATCGATTGATTTAAAGGAATAAACAAAAGAAATAATGGCTGCACAAGAAGTTACCGAGCAGCAAAAGATATAAACAAAAATTGAATAGCGATTGCTTCCGGAGAAGGGGGGGAATAATCACTATGTATATTTGCGTATTTTTTTACTTTTTGTCCTCCACATGTGTACAAAGAATAAAAAAGATGCTACATTGAAATCAGTATAACCCCCTGTATAACAAGGTTTTTCCGCAGAATAACATGTCTCCTGTATGAGGACAAACGTATATCAAGGAGGGAATCGAATGTCAAGTCAAGCATTGGACCATTTTTTAAGTTCGAACATCGAAGATCTAAAGAATAACGGTCTATATAACTTCATCGATACACTGCAGGGTGCAAATGGTCCTGTTATTCGTATTGACGGAAAGTCCCTAATCAATTTATCTTCTAATAACTATTTGGGCTTGGCAACAGATTACCGCCTGATTGATGCTTCAGTTAAGGCGGCGCAGACATACGGGGCAGGGGCAGGCGCTGTGAGAACAATTAATGGTACGATGGATCTTCATATTGAGCTTGAAGAAAAACTGGCCCGTTTCAAAAAAACGGAAGCCGTTATCGTGTATCAATCGGGATTTAACTGTAATATGGCTGCTATATCCGCGGTAATGGACCAGCATGATGCGATTTTATCCGATGAGCTGAACCACGCTTCAATTATTGATGGCTGCCGCCTGTCGAGAGCCAAGGTGATACGCTTTAAGCATTCGGATATGAATGATTTAAGACGGCTGGCGAAAGAGGCCAAGGAATCCGGTCAGTACCATAAAATTATGGTCATCACCGACGGGGTTTTCTCCATGGATGGTGATATAGCAAAGCTACCCGAAATCGTGAAAATAGCAGAAGAATTCGATCTGATTACTTATGTGGACGATGCTCACGGTTCGGGCGTTCTCGGAGCAGGTGCGGGAACCGTGAAACATTTTGAATTGTCCGACCGCATTGACTTTCAAATTGGTACTCTTTCCAAGGCGATCGGCGTTGTCGGCGGTTATGTGGCGGGTAAAAAACAATTGATCGAATGGCTGAAGCTGCGAAGCCGTCCGTTTCTGTTCTCGACATCGCTACCTCCGGCTGCAATCGCTTCTTGTAGCGCTTCTATCGACATTTTGATGAATGACAAAGAGCTGATCGATAAGCTGTGGGAGAATAGCAATCATTTGAAAGAACGTTTGAGACGGCTTGGATATGATGTAGGCCAAAGTGAAACTCCGATCACACCTTGTATCATTGGCGATGAAGTAACCACCCAACAGTTCAGCAAAAGGCTCTATGAAGAAGGCGTTTATGCTAAGGCAATCGTATTTCCTACGGTCCCGAAAGGAACTGGAAGAATACGCAACATGCCGACAGCTGCTCATACCAAGGAGATGCTGGGCCAGGTGATCTCTGTTTATGAGAAAGTTGGCAAGGAAATGAAGCTGATTTAGCTGCATTTTAGCTGCTTTCGCGGGAGTATATTTCGGGAGGAATGTCTTATGAACAAGATCTTGGTGACCGGAGCACTGGGCCAAATCGGTTCTGAGTTAGTTGTTAAATTACGTGAGATTTATGGTGCGGATCATGTCGTTGCTACGGATCTCAGGTCATCAGCCCACGAAATTACCCGATCAGGACCATTCGAGCTGCTGGACGTGACGAATGATAAGGCAATGTTCGAAATCGCCAAGCGGTACGAAGTGGATACCATCATCCATTTGGCTGCGCTGCTGTCGGCTACTGCAGAGGAGAAACCCCTGCTTGCCTGGAATTTGAATATGGGCGGATTGATGAATGCGCTTGAAATATCCAGAGAGCTCGGTTGTCAATTGTTCACTCCAAGCTCCATTGGATCTTTTGGCCCTACGACTCCGAAATACAATACTCCGCAGGATACGATCCAGAGGCCCAATACGATGTATGGCGTGAACAAAGTATCCGGCGAACTGCTTTGTGATTATTATTTTCACAAGTACGGCCTGGACACTAGGGGGCTGCGATTCCCAGGTTTGATATCTTATATGACGCCTCCCGGCGGAGGAACGACGGATTACGCTGTGGAAATTTATTACGCAGCCGTGACGGCTGGCCGGTATACATCTTATATCGCCAAAGACACAAACATGGACATGATGTATATGCCAGATGCCCTGAACGCGATCATCGATTTAATGGAAGCGAATTCATACCGGTTGAAGCATCGAAACTCATTTAATGTTACTGCAATGAGCGTGGATCCGGAGGCAATCGCTGCAGCGATTCGGGAAGAGTTACCCGGCTTTGTCCTCGATTATGAGGTTGATCCGAAAAGACAGGCGATTGCCGATAGCTGGCCGCATTCCATTGATGCGACGGCAGCAAAAACAGAATGGGGATTTCATGCCCGCTACGACTTGAAGGCCATGACGAAGGATATGCTTTCACAGCTAAGCGAGAGACAAATGCTTCGCAAAGCTTAAAGTTATTATAAATTCACTGTGCAAAGTGAGTAAAAATACAAATGAATCTGCATCAAGAGGAGGTTGGGCGTTACCCGGATAAAATGAAGAGAGGAACAACGTGAATCGTCAATGGAGGACAAGAACACTGTTTCATTCAAAGTCGCTATTATAGCGGCTTTTTTGTTTTAAGGAACAAGTTCTTGTCCCAGTCGCCCAAATTAAACAAAAAAATGCTTATCGTTAGTATGATGTACATCTAAACATTGATCACATGCACTTAAACAAGAAAATAGTGCTGAAGGACAAGAACTTGTACCGATTTGGTCAATGTGATCAGCTGCAATTGTTCAACTAATGGGCAGTTTAACGTAAATAGGACTTTACTTCTTAGCGTGTAACCTTTCCTTGAAATATACGTTTTATTAAGAACTAGGGAAATTAGGAAGGAAGATGAAATATGAATTTTTTTATTTATCTGGGGGTCATTCTCATTTTTGTTTCTGGAATTTGTATTGGAGCATGGACGACTGGTAACCAACAAAGAGGTAATTTTTATTCAGAGTCTAAGGAAGATCGTAAAATAAAGAAGAAAGTTGCCACATGGTCTGCTTTAGCTGGTGTATGCTCGTTTGCAGTTGCTGGATTGATTTATTTATTCAACTAACGAGCAGGTTAGGGTAATAGATCAATTTTTTTTGATTTACCGTTAAAAATTAGGTTACTCCCTTTTGAATGTGTAATAACAGAAAAGGAGCCATCATTCGAGTCATTCGAGGGGCTCCTCTTTTCTATCTCCCCAGCTACTGTTCGTACGCATTTATCACTTTAATCATCGATTGAAATACCTGCGGCTTTTAAGTGTCCATGAGTTAGAATTTTTCCGAATTGAGAAGCGAGTTCATTGGGAGTATAAGAAAAATCATTTTTAACCCACCATATTACAATGCCCATAAAAGTAGATGCGATATATTGAAGTAATAATTCCTTTGAAATCTTCAGGGGCGTATTTTCCAAGCCATCTTCCACTGTGTTTTTTATAATTTCCTCCATTTTTGATTGAAAACCATAAATTCTATTCTCATCAAGTAACAACGCTTTGTAAAAGGGAATATTGTTCTTAATTTTCTCCAGTATGGTTTGCATTAGTTGTTCAAGCATAGAGCCACTTATAGGAGATTTGCTGCTCGAACAAAGATTGAGTGTACTCTTTAATTCTTCTAATAATTCGTCCATAGATACATTTAATAAATCTGGTTTGTTCTGATAATGAAGGTAAAATGTATTCCGGTTAATCATTGCTTTATCGGCAATATCTTGGATCGTAATTCCTTCGTATCCCTTTTCATTAAGAAGTTCTATAAACGCCTTTTTTATCGAATGTCTGGAGCGAAGAATACGCAGATCGGTTTTTTTGTTCATTATGACTCGTTCCCTTAACTTTTTTTGTTAGATATACGACATTTGGGCTCAAACTGTATTTTATCTCTCAAAATCAAAATTATTAAACATTGAATGCTGACCTTGTATTAATCATAATAAACAAAAGATAAATATACAACACGTTGACCATTATTTATCTTGCTGATAATTAACTCTAATTAGAGGGGAGATTTTTAAATGAAAACGATAGCAATCGTTGGAGCAGGAGCAGGTTTAGGAATGTCCATAGCTAAGAAATTCGGACAACATGGCTTTCGCGTAGCGCTTATTGCGCGAAATGAAGAAAAGTTGAACCAACTGGTGATTGAATTAGAACAATTGGGAATCGAAGCTGCTTCTTTTCAAGCGGACATATTGAATAAAGAACAAATTGATAAGGCATTTGCCGCTATTAAAGAGAAATACGGATTTATTGATGTTCTTGAATACAGTCCAACGCCGAGCTTTGACACAGTAGCACCAGCATTAGAGGTAACCGAAGAAAATGCGTTATACCAATTTCAATATAATGTTTTAGGTGCTTTATCGAGTGTTAAACAAGTGCTTCCGGAGATGTTGGTTAAGCAAAGCGGTGCCCTATTATTTACGACTGGAGGTGCTGCAATTCACCCGGTACCGATGATGGGCAATGTCGGAATTGCAATATCAGGACTTCGCAATTATATCTTTAATTTGAACAGCGAACTAGCGGACAAAGGGGTTTATGCAGGTCACCTTTCGATCGGAATCTGGATGCAGCCGAACTCAGGAGTTCAAGATGAAATCGCTGATATTTGGTACGACATGTACACCAAAAGAGACAGAGTAGAAGAGTTTATAACTGAAGATAAAGTGTGAGTTGAATAATTTATTTTGAAGGAGATATAAGAAAAGAATATGAATATCACCATTTTTGGTGCAAGTGGTGCAATTGGACAGCTTGTAACACAATTAGCTTTAGATCACGGAGATTTCGTTACGGCATACGTTAGAAACCTCAAAAAAATCAGCCTCAAACATCCAAATTTGAGCCTTGTACAAGGGGAGGTTTCGAATACTTCAACCATCGAGAAGGCCATTGCCGAATCCGATGTCGTAATCAGCACATTGGGGCCAGCATCCGATATGTCACGAAAGCTTAAAGGCACGCCGATTGCTGACGGACACGAATTGATGATTAGGGCTATGAACAAACTTAACAAAAAAAGGTTCATTACACTTGCGACGCCAGCTCTGCAATCAGATGACGATAAGAAAAACATGTCCACGATACTTCCAGGTGTATTAGCCAAAGTTCTCCTTCCAAACGGTTATGCAGAAATGAAGAAAATGGAAGGAATGATTAAAGAATCGAATCTGGATTGGACAGTCGTTCGAATTATTAACCCAAATGTTAAATACACAGGGCAGTCTTATGGCTTTTCATTCGGAGATAAATCGGCTAAATTATCAGTTTCCAGGGAAAATGTTGCCGAATTCATGTACTCTGCCGCTCGTGACAACCAATTGATTAGAAAAATGCCTATTATTTATAATAAATAAGCTCGAAAAATACCGTTTAGGGATGCTGGGAACCTTCCCAGGTTATTGTAATTGATAGTGAAGGAGCGTTCAAAATGAAAATCGAGGTATGGTCGGATTATGTTTGTCCATTTTGTTATATCGGAAAAAGACGATTAGAGTCTGCACTGGAGCAATTCGCTCATCCGAATGAAGTGGTTATTGAATATAAAAGCTTTGAACTTAATCCGCAAGCATCCATGTACTCAGGCAAAAATATGCACCAAAAACTTTCTGAGAAATATGGTATGAGTATCGAGCAAGCGAAAAAGGCAAATGCTGAACTTGGACAACAAGCGGCGATGATGGGTCTAGTGTATAATTTCGACCAAATGAAACCTACCAATACGTTTGATGCTCATCGTTTAACCCAATATGCCAAATCTGTTGGTAAAGATATGGAATTATCAGAGAAGTTATTCTATTCTTATTACACGGATGCCAAGCTGATTAGCGATCATGATACATTAGCAGATATTGCAGAATCAATTGGAATGAATAGGGACGAGTCAATGACAGTTCTCCATGTTCAATCCAAATATGCTAACGAAGTGCGTTCAGATGAATCCACAGCAAAACAATTAGGGATAACAGGAGCACCTTTCTTTGTCATTGATAGAAAATACGCGATATCCGGTGCACAACCAACAGAGGTATTTATAAAAGCTCTTAACCAAGCATCTCAATAAGAAAGCCATGAAAGGTTTGTCGAGAACAATCATAAAGTGTTTCAGAACAGCGTATGGACAGGCAGTTCAAGCAAAATAGGCAGAATAATAAACCGCACAAAAACCTTATTGGACTTTGGGCGGTTTATTCTTTTCGTCATAACTCAACGAAAGCAATCTCCAAATCCAGGATGTCGTATTGGTGAGGTGAAGAAGTTAGAAATTGAGGACTTGAACTGGGAAAACTGCTCGGCTTTTGTAAACGGCAAGAGGCAAAGTAAAGAGAGGTTTACTCCACCACGGAGTGTAAAGTAAGGTTAAAGAAGTATTAACATCATTTTTGTATAGAATCAACCGAAAGGACAAGCAAATTTGTTCTTATGGTTAACTGGCCGTGTTCATTAAATATGATTGAGGTGATTCTAATGAATTATCAAGTGCTTCTTCCGCTGATAAAACGCTTAGAAGAAAACAATATTCCATACGCGCTTGGGGGCAGTGGATTATTGCACTATCTCGGTTTAATTGATTTTGTGAATGACTGGGATATCGTTGTGGAATGCCCAAAACACCTATTGTTCAGTATAATAAACGAATACGATTTTACGGAACAAGAGAGTGGGGACTATCCTTTTGCTAGTCAGTACCGAATTAGTATAGAGTCGCTTAAGATAGACTTTATTGGATACTTTGCATTATATTCCGATGATACTATAATCAATTTACCTGTTCATTCTATGGGTAAGTGGGATATCATAAATGTCTCAAGTCCAGAATTATGGTACGTAGCTTATTACCTAATGAACAGAAAATCAAAAGCGAACATCATCCTAAAATATTTAAATTCAAGCAAAGAAAAGTTGAACATTAATTTAATTGAAGAATTAATCAAAATCCATGGCCTAAACGAGGATATAAAACGAGAGCTAAATTTATTAATTGGATGATAGCTGCAGTCCTAGCGCAAAGTATTTAACTCAAAAAGCAGTCACAGAGAATTGTACCACTTTTGAGGGGTGTCGGGGGACAAGAACATTGTGTCATTTCGGATTAGATATTTATCAAAATAGTATCATGATGGTGATCATGTGGCTACATAAAAGTATATGAATATAAGACTTCGCTTGTAGAACGATTTTTTTGTAACAGAAACTGTGTTTTTCGTCAAAAGGTTCTATTACAGACAAGAACATGGTATCGCTGTTGATAAGAATCATTATCTATTTCATTAAGCTAACGGGCAGGTTAGTACAATGACAAAATAGAATTAATGTCTTATGAATGTCTTTGTAAGAAGAGTATATGACACTCTGATGAATAAGAGACAGTTTGGAACGATAAGTTGTAAAATTATCAAGACAAGAAAGAATGATTTTACTCCTAAAACAATGACCAATAGTAGTACAATCACGATGAACATGAAAGTCAGCTAAAGAGGACCCGTCCGCGGTCCTTTTTTAGTATGACTTAAGAAATATATGAACTAATTTGTAACGAATTGTTTGTATGGCAGTCTTATTACTGAAGGTGGTGAACAATTGACGGATTTGAGAAGGATTTATGATCAGTACTTTCAAGAAGTGTATTGTTTTGCTTTATCTTTGAGTCGAAATAAGCAAATTGCCGAGGAAATTACACAAGAAACTTTTTTTAAAGCGTTGAAAAATATAAATCAGTTTAGAGGGGATTGCAGCATTAAAGTCTGGCTGTGTCAAATTGCTAAAAACAGCTACTTTACGTATTTACACAAGCAAGAACGGTTACAGACAGAGGAATCGCTCGCAAAAGCTAATGATATTGATATTGAAAAGAAACTAATCGACAAAGCAGAATCCCTACGCATCCATAAATTGCTGCATGAATTGGATGATCCATACAAGGAAGTATTTATGCTAAGAGTGTTCGGAGAGTTATCCTTCAACCATATAAGCCAAGTTTTTGGTAAAACGGAAAGTTGGGCAAGGGTTACTTTTCACCGAGCGAGGAATAAATTACAAGATTTCTTGAAGGAGGAAGAGAATTGAGTAAACTGCAATGTAATGTTGTAAGAGATTTATTGCCGCTATATTATGATAATGTATGCAGCACAGCCACAAAAGGAGAAATAGAAGCGCACATTGTTACATGTTCAGGCTGCAAGCAGATGCTGAAAAATTTAAAAGATCAAGAGTATCTTTCTATTGAAATAATAGAAAAAAATAAGTTGGAAGGAAACGAACTTAAATGTTTAGCGGCATTTTGGAAACAATCAAAGGCAAGGGCATTTGCTAAGGGATTATTAGTTGCTGCTTCTGTATTCTCACTGTTGATCTTGGTTTATTTAGGCCTTACTCAATGGAATATTGTTATTGTACCTACTGAGGTAATACGTATAACGGATATAAGTCAGTTGAGGGACGGAAAGATTGTATATCATGTAAAAATGACGGACGGGTTCAATGTAAACCAAATCAATTATAAAGTAAATAGTGATGGGGATGTCTATATGGTACCGGTTCGTCCTCTTATTAAATCCAAGCAAGGGTATCAAAAAGGATTAGCCAATATGTATGACTTTGTTGACCTTGAACAAATAAGAGCCAATCAAGGTGTGGGAATTCGAGCCGTATATTATGGGTCACCGGAAAAACCTATCCTCATTTGGAAAAAGGGTGACGAGTTACCAACCGCAAGTGATATGGTAGAAGCCCAGTTTCATTTTGACTAAAAAATGTTAGATCAAAAAACAACGGTAGCCTCATTATACTGAAACTTATTATAACGGCGTTAATTTAACGGGAAACGATGGCTCAATAAAACCAAGAAAGCAGCCGGTCAAAGTGATCAGCTGCTTTCTTTCAACTAACGGACAGGTTAGTTGAATAAGAACGTCGAAACAATATTGCATACAGAAAAATCCAACCAACCGAAATAGAGTTACTAGATGTAGAGTAGAAGGAACGAACAAGCAGATGACCGGAATGATTCGAGAGTTTTCTAATAAATGATAGGAGCGGATGTAGATGGGGATAACTGGCTGGGTGAATAAAATTACCGAAATCACATTATTTGTGGAAGATCTGCAGCGGTCGAAGACGTTTTACCAAGAGTCGTTTCAACTATTCATCCAATACGAAGACGAAAACTGTGTAGTATTTGATTACGGAAATACATGATCCGGCTCAGTTTGGTCGTGTAGAGGATGGTGCAAGGTTCCTGTTTACAATCCAAGTGCCCGACGTTGACCGGGTATGCAATGAGTTGGAAATACGAGGCGTTACATTGTTAAATGGGCCAATAACGCGTCCTTGGGGGCGGCGGACGGCTTGTTTTGCCGACCCTGACGGGCATATTTGGGAGATAGCGCAGGTGCTTTAACGACTATGATGTGATGGGGTGAAAACCGTATGTTAAAAAATGATTCCGTGGCTATTATCGAGCAATATAAGCGAAACCTGGCTGGATATACGATAGACCAGTTGCGGTATAAATTCCAGGAAGACGTTTGGTCGATTGGACAAATGTATATTCACGTGATCGATGTGGCAGAAGAGTACATCGATCATATTCAAACTTGTACGATGGAGACTCAAGAAAAACATGGAGGCAAGACTGAAGTCGGAACGAAGGCGTTTATCGAAAAAGTGTGGCCCGATGTCCGTGTGAAACTTGAGGAACCAGTCAACAGGACACGTAACCCCAATAGTAAGGAAGAGCTCATAGCCGGTCTAGAGCAGGTGTTAAAAAAAATGAAATACTGGGAGGAACACGTTCGCGGAACGAATCAGGCTTGCAAGGTGCGTCATGGCTGGTTTGGCTGGCTTAACGCGAGTGATTGGTTTGAGATGATTGGCATGCACAGCAGACATCATTTGCGCCAAAAGGCAAGATTGGACGAGAAGCTTGTGGAGGCAGGTTTATGTAATAATTCATTAAATTAACGGGAAACGATAACTCATAAAACCAACAAAGCAGCTGACCAATGTCATCGGCTGCTTTTGTTCAACTAACGGGCAGGTTAGTTCCAGTATGTGGTACTAGGTACTATGTAATCTAACAAGAGCCAGGCCAAACTGCTGAAATCATTCAGCAATGTTTAGGAGTACACGTATTCACTGATGAGCGTATAGAGAGATTAATTGCGGGCTAATTGAGGGCACCACCTAGGAAAAGCGTATCACTCGTTGGAGATCAAATTGGTGAGCAAAATCTTGGTATGGAAGATTACAAAATGTTCGCAAAGAAATATAACTTTGATGAGAGAAGCTCATCGAGCAGCATTGATATGTAAAGAAATTGTCGAGGGACAAGAACTTGTACCGATTTCCGGAATGGACAAGAACATAGTCCGATTACCGATTATATATACATCTAAATTCTGATCACATGTACTTAAGGCTTTTATTAAGTACCATAATACAGAAAATGTTCACATTGTTATGTGAAAACTGTCAAGATGTGAGGTTAAGACGGTTGGCTAGGTATTAAAAAGAGAAATATCGGTCTGAAACTAGCTGTTGAGCACAAGAATTTGTACCGACGAAAAGGATCCATGTAAGCACCCCATAGTGTACATGTTTTCAATATATAACATCATAATTGGATATAAACTTGCAAGAATTAGATATTTCCTATCCACATTATAGGTGTGTAAAATTATAAGTATCACGAGAGGGAGTAAGTTTATTATGCGAATTGATGCTCATCAGCATTATTGGTCAATGTCACGTAACGATTATGGCTGGATAAATAAAGAATTACCTATTTTATACAGAGATTTTTTGCCACAAGATTATGAAATTCACTTAGAGAAGCATAACATCGACGGAACAATAGTTGTGCAGGCCGCACCTACTATTGAAGAAAGCGAATATTTGTTGGAATTGGCCAATCTGTCGGATTCGATATTGGGTGTAGTAGGTTGGTTAGATTTATTTACTCCATCTCATAAGGAACATTTCGATCGTTTCCGTAAGCATAAGAAATTCGTTGGCTTCCGCATTATGTTGCAGGAGATGGTTGATGTCAGCCGAGTACTTGAACGGCCATATTTGGAAGCGCTTAAATACTATGCAACCTTGGATATCCCTATAGATATTCTTGTCCAAGAAAATCAACTGGCTGTACTTAATGAACTTCTCAAAGAGGTTCCTGACTTAAGAGGGGTTATTAATCATATCGGTAAGCCTCGTATAAAGGAACATCTTTTTGAACCATGGGAATTCCTGATGGGAGAGATAGCAAAACATCCAAAGATCTATTGTAAAATTTCTGGAATGGTAACCGAAGCTGATCATGATGATTGGGATGTGGAACATTTTAAGCCGTATATTGAACATATTCTTCGTTTATTCGGGCCGGAGCGTATTATGTTTGGTTCGGATTGGCCGGTCTGTTTGCTAGCAGCAAGCTACGATGATGTTCTTGGCATCTTGAATAATACAATTCCACAATCATGGGTGGAAGAGAACCGATCCGGTCTGTTTGGAGAGAATGCAAGAAAATTCTATAAATTAAGATAATTCAGGTTGCACACAGTTAGTGGTTGGACAGAAGAGACCTTTTATATTCATACTGACAGTATTTCCCACTTGGCTCAGCTGCTAGAGGGGACTTATACCAAACTATTGATGGTCTGGAAAGTGGGAATTATATCATTGGGAGAGAAGAATTTTTTACCAACGATGAATGCAAAAGCTATATCAGCTATTTAGACTACGCAGAGGCTTTTGTGGACATAATCGAAATTCACTATGTACGTCGTCGCGATAGTGTTATTGGAGCATAAGTAAGCTAATACAAACAGTACACCTGAAACAAATGCAATAGAAACTGGAGTTGAGGTCAGCGGCTTATGAGAAAAGTCTATGAGCTACCAAATTAGGAACAACCAAGTTGAATTTGAATACACATCATCCGTATTTGAAGATATATGGGAAACGTTTATTGTCGAGGGACAAGAACTTGTACAGATTACCGATTAGGCCTATATCTAATCGGCAACTTGCCCTTCAATTCATTAAACTAACGGGCAGGTTAGTTTAATAGGAACGTCCTGGGTGTGTGAGTTGCGCCGGCATTAGTCAACGGGCAGGATAACGGAACCATTAGATGGACTTATTGTTCTCTTGTGATACAATATATTCCAGAAATATCTTCGTGGGTTAATGAAAAGCGCTGATGAACTAATAAGAGACCAGCACATAAAAGTGGTAGTTTTATGGATATGCAATAGTCGCCGAATGGAACTTGATACAAAAAGGAGGCAGGACACATGCTAGAAGAACAGGAAATATTCGCGGGTGAAGGATATAACAGGTCGTACGCAATTGCTACGGGTATGCCGATTTTAAATCTTAGGGGTAGCATACCGCGTGAAGGTAACGGCCAACTACCGTTTCCGTGGGTGACAACGGGCATCAGGATTGATAAAGAACAGATGTTGGAAACCGTTATGAAGCAAAAGACACTCGAGTATTTGTTTAATATGCAATTCAGTAAGGAGGAGATGACCGACCGCAATTTGGTTGTAGGCTGTTATGAACATAGGAATCCGAATGACAAGGAACAAATATTGCTATATGCGCTGGTTTCGTTGAAGGAATTTCTCGCGAGATACGGCGATGAACGGGCATCGGAGATTCTGATGCGAGTTGGCTGCACATACGAGAAGATTATGGAGGAATGCGATGAAGCCATTGAAGAACACTTTGCAGTGTTGCGCCGGTCACTTCATTTAAAGAATTTGAGGGACCAATATGATGTCGTTTACGAGTGGAGTGAAGAGGAAGGGGTAAAGACGTACATAATCAGATACACCAAATCGAGTTATACGAAGATTAAAGCTAAATCATTCGAAGAGTTGACCAAACTTTATGATGAGCAACGGAAGAAGGATGCAAAGAAGACGTTCGCGATTCTGGAACCGTTAGAATCATTTATGCAAGCCTAAGAAAATCGTCCATTTAAAGGACGGTTATTCAACATTTCATCGAAAGAAGATTCGAGGAATATCCAGCGATAGAGAGGATTCTCGACAGTGGCATCGGAAATTGCTGAACCGTACGCCAGATATGGTCGAATGGGGACTAATGGAAGACGTTGATCCAGCCGATTATTTCGGCAAAACCATAGAGGTAGAACGATTCGATTCAGGGAGAGATTCTGAACTGAATTTAGTCATGAAAAAACTGTACCTCCAATGGGTAGTTGTGTCTAACAATTGGGGTGCAGTTCATAATCGGCTGCCTTTGTTCAACTGACTTGCTGGGTATTCTACAGTGGTCTTATTGGAGAAATTACTGCCTTTTGGAAATGCCCATAGATCATAGCAAATCTTTCAGAGTAGCCTAATAACCGAGGCTACGGAGGCTGCTGCGCACATTTTTTTCTGGCTAAGAACAAAACATTTTATGCTTGTGACTTCAAAAATTTAATTAAGTTGAAAATGTTAGAAAAAACTACGGCGATTAGTTTTAGTCTTATGCGAGTCGATGCTAGAGGCGAGCATTGTCTCTGAACTAACCGGTAATGATAGTGATAGGAAGCTTCGACATTTAAACCTGAACATCTAATGAAGAATGTACCGGAATAATGAGTCCGCCTTTTCATAGTCATCACAAGGCCATCATTAATGATGCAAATAGTGACCGAAACGTGTTATTGAGAGTTAAACATGCAAAAGGAGATATTGTTATTGAGGAATTCCAAGTATCTCCTGGGACCAGCAAGCATTTAGATGGCCTGATTAATGATACAGAGTACTTATTTGAGACTAAAGCTGAAGAAGGACAATTCATTCTTAATGCAACATAATGAGAACGTATTCATATTCGAGCCCCACTTTTAATTATTTCTAGAGAAGAGGGGATTGGAAGTTATATAAGTAAAATATTCATTCAACTAACGGGAAACGATAGCTAAATTCAGATAAAACTGCAGCCGATCAATTGATCGGCTGCAGTTCCCTTAACCTACGGGCAAAATACTCCTAGTGTTGGTGTGACATAAAAAATACATCACCGTAATCTAATCTATGTGAGCGACGGCACTGATTTCGATCAGTTGCTCAGGAGACGCCAGGTATGTCACGCCGATACAACTGCCGGCCGGCCGGTGTTGTCCCATGTATTCCTTGAAGAGATGTATGCATGGCTCGATATGCTCTTGTGCATTTGTCAGATAAATTTCAACATAAGCGAGGTTTGACTTCGTGATACCGAACTCTGCTAACACGCGATCGAGATTCTTCAGCGTCTGCAGGGTTTGTGCCTCGATGTCATTTTCGCCAACGAATGCGCCCTCCGTATCGTGGGAAAATTGTCCCGAAATGTAGATTGTGCCGTTGACGCTGTACCCCTGAGCGATACCGTGATCCCAAAGGTCGTGATTATAGGTTTTAATGTTAGTCATTTTTTTCTCTCCTCAGTTCAAAGTAAGGTTAGTATAAAATGAACTTAATTAAAAATATAGTACGCACTTTATTGATAGATACTATCTAAAAAGATAGTGTACATATGATTATGGCTATATAAAGTAAGAGATAATCTTATCTCGAGTGAATTAAGCTATGAGGATGGAGGGAACAACATGATTGATACTTTTAGTATTTGTTTGATTGGAGTATTGGGACATTATCTTGTCTACAATATCTGATAGTAATAATTCATGTTGTTGTTCAACTAATGGGCAGGTTAACGTGGAAATGACCAAATTAACATGTAAAGATGATACATGAAAATTGGACTTTTTTGGACAATAACCAATGAAGTACAATGTTCTAGGAAGGCTATATTACCAGAGGAGTGATCACGTGATTATCATGATTAATGGGGCTTTTGGTTCTGGTAAGACCTCCACAGCTCAAATGCTTCAACCCTTAATTGCCAATAGTATGATATTTGATCCTGAAGATATTGGACTTATGACTTGGAAAATTGCACCTAAAGAAGTGAGGCATACCCACGAACAAACGGATGATTTCCAGGACATGGAGCTTTGGAAAACCTTGACTGTAAATGTGGCGGGGGAGGTAAAGAAGAAGTATCAAAAACACTTCATTGTGCCTATGACCCTGTATAAAGAGGAGAACTTCAATTACATTTACAATGGATTTAAAGAATTGGATAAAGAACTGTATCATTTTTGTTTGATAGCTTCAGAGGACACCATTTATAACAGATTAGTCAAGCGCGGTGACAAGGTAGGGGGATGGTCATTCCAACGGATTTCTACTTCTGTCGAAGCTTTTAGGAGCGAAATTTATCAAGAGCATTTATTAACGGATCACTTAAAAACAACTGAAATTGTAGACATTATTATAAAGAGATTAAACAACAATTATGGATGAACTCTGTCAAAGTGACTGACTCGGCAGGCTGACTTCATCCTTTCCTCCCTTGGTCCGCCAAAGATTTGAGCTAACGGGAAACGATAGCTCAATAAATCCAAGAAAGCAGCCGATCATTGAGATCTGCTGCTTTTGATTAAGCTAACGGGCAGTTTAGTTTCGTTGAAAAGGGTTTTATTTAGCTTTCCTAGTTGGATTCCCACACTAATTTAATTTTGAACAATGATGACGGGGACTGCTAACAATTTTCCGTCTGCTCATTTCCGGAGTCCCAAATAACTTAGTTACTTTATTACATGGTTTGAAACTTATTACCTCATGGATTTTTACCTTTGACGTTAGTAATTATTTCCTTGTCCTGCTAATTATTGCGGTTAACAAGGTTAAAAATACATACATTAAGATGGTTTTAATCTTCGTATAAAATCATTCCTTTTAATTCATTTTTATTTAAGATACCTTAATTCCTGTTTTTTTAGGGTTGCAGTCCTAAAGACACAAAGAATTAGGAGGGGGGTTAATGAACAAAAAGGAGCAACTTTAACTGCAGGAGGATTTTTAGGAATTGCTGTTGTGACAAGCGTTGCCTTATTGTTGGGAAGTGGTGCATCTACTCCAGATACATTTGATGCATCTAGTACACAAAAGCTTAATATGAGGAAAAACTACGATGCTACAAAAGTACCAGCGAGCTTCTGGCCGTTTGTATGAATTGTTGATGCCGATGATCAAATAATTAAAACACTGGAAGTTTCAATAAACCATGGCGATGAATCCCATCATCTAGTAATGCTTGTGAAGAAGTCTACCGGATCCGAATACATAATGGCCATAAATCTGGATAGTTCTACTTTGATCAATCCATTTTCAACAAAGGAGCTTTCTGATTTTACTGAGCAGTGTATTAATCATGGATTTCCTCATCCCAGCTCCGTTCAAATCGTACTCTATTATAGTCATGCAATGACTGAATTTAAGAGGTTTTAGCCTGATGGATAACGTAATAAATCAAAAGATTACCCTCTACCACGGAACTACCAGCAAACGTACTCAATCTATTTTGTCTGAAGGGCTGATGCGCATTGATGCGGATATCATCTATACACAGAAGACTTTGTTCTTGGGGTGGATACGACTCCTGGTTATATCTACATGACGGATACAGTGGCCAAAGCGATTATGTTCGGCAACAAGAGTCAAATTATTGAAGACATTACTCAGTTCGAATTCTATATTTTTGAGCTTCTGTTTGAGGTAGATCGTTTACAGGCAGATCTGGATGAAGCCAGGATTCCATGCCTTACCGAAGAAGCTGGATGAACTGATTATGAATATGTTTAAAAAGCGAAAGGCCGTGCATCTATGGGTCATTTTAAAGAAACGGCTACCTTTAATCGACGAAGTCCAGCATGCGAGCGTTTTGATTTTCATAGAAAAGAAATAATGATTTGACATTTTCTGTGGGGTAAGTTATCTTTGCCCATATAGTTAAGCTATTAACTAAATGGAGATGACAGAACACATGGATAATCTGCAAGAAGAGAACTTACTGCCAATTGATCCTAAACAAGATACGCTGCAAGAATATTTGCTTAGTCTGCCACTGCCCAACGAAGCTTTTTTTACGATGGTTGAGGCGACTGCCAATCTGGTGGCCGTGTCGGAGAAATACTGGCAATCCCAAGGGCTGAATGGAGCAAGAATTCGCATACTTGTAGAGATTGCAAAAGCTGGGGAAATGATGCTGCCTTCAGTGCTTGCCGAAAAAATCGGTGTCACCAAGGCCAACATTAGCTTGCTGCTGACTCCGCTGGAGCGTGATGGATACATTGCGAGGGCTGAACACGCCCGAGATGGTCGCAAGACGGTGATTTCCATTACCGATGCAGGACGGACATTATTGAGGGAGCATCTGCCGGGTAACCGTGAAGCTGTGGCTTTACAAATGGGCAAGTTGGATGAACAGGAGCAGCATAAGTTGATTGTTCTGTTACAGAAGCTGAACAGATCTTGATCCTTAAGGAATGTGTTTTAGTCCAGTGAAACACTCTGTTCATTTAGTTAATAACTTAACTACTTGATGCAATTCATTTACAGGAGGGAATAGCAGGATGACGATCATGATTACAGGAGGCACAGGTCAATTAGGCAATCTGATTATTGCAAATCTTCTAGTCCGGGTCCCCGCTACAGAAATTATCGCAGGTGTCCGTAATGGGGGGATGTCCGCAACCTTAAAAGCTTTAAAGGATCAGGGTGGGGAGGTTCGCTGTATTGACTATGATAGGGCGGAAACGCTGCAGAAAGCCTTTGCCGGTGTGAATAAATTGCTGCTGATTTCCAGCTCACATACCGATGATACAGTCCGGCTAACTCAACATACAAGTGTAATGAATGCGGCGAAGAATGCTGGAGTTGAACATATCCTTTATACCAGTTTTGCTTTCCCACAGACGAGTCTTAAAGGTTCGAGTAGCGTGCATAGACTTACCGAGCAGGTCATATTTGATTCGGTGATGAAGTATACGATTTTGCGCAATGGGCTGTATATTGATTTTGTGAATGTCCTTGGGCTACAGGAGGCGATACAAAGTGGCGTGCTAACAACTTCAGCCGGAGATTGGCGGTTTAATGCGGTTACACGCAGTGATCTTGCACGGGCCATTGCGAACGTGCTTGCAGAGAAAGGGCATGAGCAAAGGATATATGAGTTGGCCGCGCCAAAGACTTGGAACTTTGCTGATCTGGCTGAGGTGCTCACAGCATTGGCGGAAAAACCTGTCATGCACATCGAGGATGTGTCGGTACAGCATTGGATCTATCCTTTTTTAAGCAGTATTGATACCGGATCTACGTCTAAGGACCTTGAGCAATTGATGGGCAAACCAATAACTTCGTTGGAGGAGAGCATTGCACCTTTTCTGAGTTAATCAATTTACATTGGAGTGACGTTAAGCCCGTATGATTGTGAAGACATCAACTTTAAAAAACGCTTACAAACTTTCAATCCTACCCTACCTTTTCGGAAAACGAAGCTGAGATAATGGAAAAGAAACGGGCATGAAGTAATCCCGCTATCGTTCATCATTCAGGTAGAAAAATAAATGCTGCATATCCATATCCACTTTAGGTCAACCGTTGCTTGCCCAAATGTATGGTCAGCAACAACTGGAAGAACAGACAGCACGTTACACGCAGCTCAATGAATCATTCGGACAGTATTTTGGCGTACAAGTGGGCAGCAAGTTATTCAGCGCGGCTGGACACAGCGAAATCGGGGGCAACCATTGGATCATAACCATGGTAAGGGTGCTCGCGGGCAGTATTACGCTGGATACGATTGCGGTGCTGCGCTAACGACAGATTCGGTAATTACCTTTTATTCGGAAGGTTATGACCAGAAATATGTAATCGATCTCACGGATTTGGCAACGAAGGCGGGAGACGGTATGGCTGCAGGATTCGGGGCATGGCTGAAGTGGTGTCGAGGGACAAGAACATGATCCCATTGAAGTCGCAATTTTAGCAACTTTTTTTGTTTTATCGGTATGCCGGAATGGACAAGAACATAGTCCGATTACCGATTAGATGTACGTCTAATCATTGGTCACACGCACTTAAAGATTATTAATTACCATGAAATCGTCATCTTGCCCTTCAATTCATTAAACTAACGGGCAGGTTAGTTGAACGGACCTGCCTTTGGTCATTAGAAAACGAGAATATACATTGCTTAATTCTTGTACAAAAAAAATGCCAATTTATGTTTTAGCAAGGAGCGACGATTTTTCGTTAGAACCCGCCGCTAAGACCTTGCAGCATAATCTCAAATGCAGTTACACAACTGTGATGGTTCCATAGTACATGTACATCCCACAATTGAAATGATATGTTCCAGGTTTTAAATCATCCAGAGTAATGAAGTTATCTCCCTTTTCAAGATAAACATCAATATCTAAATCAGAAAATTCGATACTCTTTATACAAGTGTATCCTGTTTGTTTTAAGAAATTTATTTTTGTTGGAATACCGGATTTGACCACAATATTATTTTGGCTAAATCCATTGGATTTTACATCGACTGAAATGACTTGATAGCCATTATTTTCTTGAACAGTACTCTGCTCCTGATTTTGAGAAGAAACAACGGTGGTTCGATTATCTTGGTACTGATTAAATAGCAACAAGCCTACTGAAACAGCACCAAAAGCGACAGTTACTATACCTGCGATGAAGGGTATGCTGATCCCGCTTTTATTTGTTTTTTTTCTTTCCACTGACTCTGAACTTGTCAACTGAAGAACAACAAAAAATATAAAGATAAATACGATATCAATAAACAATACCATGATATAAGTAAAGCCAAGCATAGATCCGAGCATGGCACCCATCATTCCACCCATGATCCCAGCTAACATGCCATCCAACGAGGCAAGTACACTTATGGGCTTGCCTGTAAGGTAACCAACGCCCAAACCGAATAAAATAGCAATAATTGAAGGGATGGCCAGATCATGATCAAAAACAATACCAAGTTGAAATCCAAGAGCAATACTAGACATCATTCCAATGCTCATAGCAATCATCATTCCAGACATACCTGTAATTCTCTCTTTTCGTCTATAGGTATTCAGAACGATGATTCCAGATAAACCCAAAACCATTAATATGCTTAATAATGTAAGTAGCATTATTATAAGCCTCCCGATATATAAAATTTTAGATAATGATGTACTACACATTGTAGTGCATACTATAATTCGATGAAAAGTTAGATTCGAAATATTCAGTAATTGTTCATAAAATTATGTACTTTTTAAGCCAGCGGATTATAAGACACAGTAAGTTAAAACGTATACATTGGAACTTGATGAGCTTTCGTAAGCATAAGAAACGCTATTGTTAGTTGTTAATCTAAAGGGTAAAGATAGCTCAATAAATTTAAGAAAGCAGCTGAACTAAGATGATCGGCTGCTTTTCATTTAAACAATTGTAATGTACAATCAATTACATAAACGGAACTGAGTTTCATCTGATGAAACAGTGAAGTGTTTAATTATTAGAAAGGGAGAATTTTATGCAAACAATATTTGATACTCATCTACACATCATTGATCCGAAATTCCCATTAATAAAAAACCAAGGATTTTTACCTAATCCTTTTACTTGTGAAGACTACTTGGAGAAGATTAAGGGTTTTAATATTAAAGGTGGCGCAGTTGTATCAGGTTCCTTTCAAGGATTCAATCAAACTTATTTGATTGATTCATTACAAAAACTCGGCCAAAACTATGTTGGGGTGACTCAATTACCACATGATACATCGGATGATGAAATTTTAAAACTTAACAGCTGTGGTGTAAGAGCCATCCGTTTTAATGTCAAACGAGGAGGTTCAGAAGATCTTTCTCATTTGGAGTACTTTGCAAGACGAGTCCATGAGTTAGTAGGCTGGCATGCAGAATTATATATTGACTCCACTTTTTTACCTCAAATTGCATCAACATTGAGCAGTCTTCCGGCTGTTTCAGTAGATCATTTGGGTTTATCAAAAGAGGGATTTAAGCATCTTCTTTCCTTAGTTGATAAAGGAATTAGAGTTAAAGCAACGGGCTTTGGCAGGGTTGAACTCGATGTAGCGCAGGCTATTCGTTCCATTTATGCAGTCAATCCAGATGCTTTAATGTTTGGTACAGATTTGCCTTCAACGAGAGCAAGGCGACCTTATCATAATTCTGACATTGAACTTATTTATAATACTCTAGATGAGGAACAAAGTGAAAAAGTGCTGTATAAAAATGCAGTTAATTGGTATTTGAAGCAAGATTTTTGAGCCTATTCTGTTATGGTAACTTACGGAGGAATTCAATATAATATGGGAGGTAATTATGGAATTTATAACAGCAACTGTGGACCATCTTCCTGCAATTGTTCGATTATTAGCGGACGATGAATTCGGTGTCACCCGAGAACGTTATGAAATACCACTGCCAAAAGAATACATTGAGGCATTCGCCAAGATTGAACAACAGATTGGTAATTCCATCATCGTTGCTATGGATAAAGACGAAGTTGTTGGATGCCTTCAGCTCACTATTATTCCGGGGATTTCAAGATTAGGTACAACAAGGGGTCAAATAGAGGGTGTTCGTGTTGGCAAGGGTTATCGAGGTAGAGGTATTGGCGAGTCGCTATTTCGTTATGCAATTAGTGAGGCAAAATCAATGGGTTGCGAGATGATACAGCTGACAACAGATAAAAAACGAAAAGATGCCCATAGGTTCTATGAACGACTTGGATTTGTTGATAGTCATGATGGCATGAAACTCGTATTCAGTAGATAGATATAGAAGAAACTTTAACTTGAGAATCAAGTTGCTGCTTTCATATTTATAGTCTATGCTCCATCTATAGGTTGCAAAAGTTATCTGCATCTAACTGGACTTGCAGTTCATAATTTACTTTTTTTATGTAATAAAGTAAGAACGAAGCTTCTACGATACATGTCGAGGGGCAAGAACTTGTACCGATTGCCGATTAGATGAATATCTAAGTGCGGGATTTTATATCCGTTAATTCATTAAACTAACGGGCAGGATATATTCTTGTGACATTTGTTTGGCTTCATGCCCGCCGAGACCGTGTGTTAGCCATTTCGGTGCCAACGGATTAATATCATTCACTAACCACACCGTAAACAAGCTTATAGCGTGCCGTAGTACCGATTGATACGTATGTTCAGGGCCTGGGTTGAGTGGGGATACGATTTTAATTTTATTGTCTTCATAGGTTCCCATAAACCAATTGGGCGCATCCAGCTCGTTTATTGCTTGATGAAAAGTGGGCAGATCTGGATAGATCTCAATAGCGATTTTCTGAGAATGTTGATGACGATAGGTTGTAATAATTCGCTCTTCATTGCTTTTCAACTCTTCAAATAAGTCATGGTACACCTTGTTCATACTAGCATTCTTGGAGGGAGCCTCGCTTTTATCCACAATTGATATCAATTTTTTAATAGACATGATTGTAATGTCACCCCATTCTTTTAATTCTTTTTTAGTTTGTTTAAGGCACGATAGAGTCTGTTCTTGACTGCGCTCTCAGTCATCCCGATGATTTTGGATATTTCCAATAAAGTGCAATCGACGAAAAAACGCATGATATGATTTGCTGATCTAATTCATTCAAACGGGCTAATGCAGCACTAATATCAAGACGGATATCGACATCTCTAGCAATATCGAGGGATATCGATTAGGACTGAAAATCGATTACTTCGTGCACCATTTCTTTATTTCGTGATCTCGTACGATATGAACTAACTGGGAACATTAGTTCAATACAATTAAGAAGCAGCTGATCCATGAGATCGGCTGCTTTTGTTAAACTAACGGGCAGGTTAGTTGAATGAGGCTCCATAAGAACCTAAAATTATTAAAGAAAGGGGACACATGATGATGTGCTTTTAGATCAAAGGATGAAAAAAACACAGGGGAATGGAGTAAAACTGGAGGACAACATCAAAGTCATTTGACAGCTAATGAGATATGGATCAATGAATGAATTAGAGGGGAAAATGAACTTTGCCGAAAAAAAGTCTAACATACGAACGAATATTCATCTGAAGACAGTTATCTCAGTAATTCACAATAGAAATGGTTCAACGTAACTATGAAGAAGGACCCTTCTCAAGCGGAAAGGGTCCTTCTTCATAGTTACGTGAAAAACAAGTTGAGGCATGGGAATGGTATATTTACTACCACTATAAACGTTTTCTGTAGGGACATTCTGTTATTTGCGAAGTACGGTCGCTATAATTTCACCTTTGCTGTTGACTGTCTGGGAATTAGCATCGTTGGTAACTTTATCTGAAGATACTCACTGGCGGGATCTTCCACTTGTTTTAGGATGACTCTACCAGCTTCACGCCCGAGTTCAAGTTCTTGCTGAACAACAGCCGTAGGAGGAATGGTACAGAACTCAGGAAATTCCACATCATCGAAGAACACGACAGATAAATCTTCCGGTACAGAGATTCCCATCTGAATTGCCGCTTGTATTACATGAGGACTGAAATTGGAGGATAGAAGGGCCGTCATCTGCGGATTTGCCTGTAAAAAAGCTTGAATCATCACGATAACATCTTCATCACTGTCACTCATAGCCAGACGTGTCATCTGTATACTGCGATCAATTAGAATATGACGATCCTCCAAGGCTTTCTCATACCCATGCAATCTGTCCTCAATACTTGAAGTCCCTTCAGCAAGAGTGGAAATAAAGCCAATTCGACTGTGCCCCAGCTTATGGAGATGCTCAACAGCCTGAATAGCTGCCTCATGGTTATCTGAGCTGATGGAGTTAGTCTCCACCCCTTTTAGATTTCGGTCCAGAAGAACAAGAGGAAAGCGATTTAGCGTAAGTGCAAGAATTTCATTGTTATAGTGCTCGCCCTCAACGGGATAGATAATTAGTCCTCTGACGCCTGCTTGTTTCATTTCCTGGATTTTGAGAATCTCTGTCTCTTGTGAATCATTCGTCTTAGCAAATAACAATTGATAGCCATTCTCTGAAAGGATGTCTTCAATTCCGCTCAGCAGATTCGCTGTGAATCGATTGTCGAGACGGGGAAGAAGGAACCCGATCGTTGGAGCTGTGAGCTGCTCTTTGACCGCTGAAGTGATGTTATGAATCTCCTCGGGGCTGTGATTGTTAACAAAGGTGCCTTTACCTTGAAGTCGGTAGACCACTCCCTTATCGACTAGAGCAGTAAGGGCATTTTTCACCGTAATGCGGCTCACACTGAATTGTTCAGCCAATTCATTTTCGGAAGGAATTCGGCTGCCTGGTTTCCAATTACCGCTTCGAATCTGGTCAATGATAAATGTCTCGATTTTCTTGTACATCGGCTTAAAGGTTCTCATCATGGCATTTTATCTCCATTCACTATCAGTTCGTTCTAAATATATTACATTGATACAACATATACAAGTGCAAATAATCAATAACAAGTGAGTAAGACAAGAAGATTAAGGTTACGAAAAAATCTGATATAAAACCCTTATAAATAAACAACTTATTAACAATACACTTTATTAAGTTGTATCTAAAAATAAACATTTACAAGTAAAAATATGTTGTTTATATTTTCTTTAAAAGTTCGTTGAATAAAGCGTTTCCAACGAGCCTTCACAATTTTTTTTTCACCTTGATTTTTTCTCGAGTCCTCCATCATTCAAAAAGGGGGTGCAGCAGTTTTAACGCCCATTTGTTTTTGTGGGATATTCATTAAGCCAGAAACGAACCAAAATTAAAGATAAGGGTGGTTGCGGGATGAAAAAAAGAGCAGGCATGATCGTTACTTTGTTAACTGTTTTCTCACTCGTTGTAAGCGCTTGCGGTGACACACAGTCCGGGGGGACGGAACCCAAAGCCAGTAAAGAACTGACGATGTGGACGTGGAAGGTTGCTTACACGCCAGGAATCGAAGCAGCCGCGAAATTGTATGAAGAGAAAACAGGGATCACAGTCAAACTTGAGACCTTTACACCAGATGATACGTATCGCCAAAAATTCCAGGCAGCAGCCAACTCCAAAAATTTGCCGGATATCGTGAACTGGTGGGCGACGGCAGGCGATTCCATCGAAAACTCGGTGCTCGAACTGTCAGGTGAAGTCGACGATGATCTCTTGAACAGCTATTACAGTGCTGCAATGGACCCGATCATCGTTACACAGAGCCAGGTTGACTCTTGGCAAGAAGACAAAAATGCCACCACAATTCAAAAGTCACTGAAAACTGGTCAGTTCTACGGACTGCCGCTGGATATCGGAGGATTCTTTACTTTCTATGGTAACAAGAAGTTGGTCGAAGAAGCAGGGCTGACAGCCGAAGCGCCCAAAACATGGGAAGAATTTGTCACCATGATGGAGACTGTCAAAGAGAAAACCGGTACTCCGGGGCTTGTGTTTGGTGCAAAGCTGCCTGATTTGTGGGAAAACTGGGCGGGATCGGCACTGTCCATCATGCTGAACGAACCTCAAGGTTATATGGATCTGCTCGAAAGAAAGTCCAAACTAAGCGATCCTTCAAATCTGCCGGTAGTGAAAGCAATCGAGACACTGGCAAACAAAGACTTACTGATGCCAGGAATTTTGTCAACGGATATTGACGGAGCAGACCAAGCTTTTGCTGCTGGCAAGGCTGCTTTCGACCTCGGTGGTTCCTTCACAATGTCAACGTTACTGGCTATGGGGATGAGTTCTGACGATATTTTCACCTTTCCTGTCCCTCCACTTGAAGGATCGAATATTAACAGCTGGACAACTGATCCATTCACGTTAACGATGTTGTCGGTGAATAAAGATTCGCAGAATAAGGCTGAAGCGCTCGATTTCATTAAATTCCTGACGGGTGATCCAGATGCTGCTGTTGCTTTTGCTAATGCGGCGTACACAGTGCCTGCGTTGAATCTGGGAGACCGTGCAAATGATTTAGATCCAAGATTGAAATCAATCTCAGATACGTTCGCTACCGAACCTGGTCCTTACAGTCAAGCTTCACAAGCAATCAATACGTATCGTGGCAAGCACAAAGAGTGGGAAGTGTATGCCCAGTCCATGCAATCCATGATCGAGAAAAAGATGACTGCTGAACAAGTCGCCAAAAAGTTCGACGACACTATGGAAAGTCTGAAAGCCAGCGGGAACTAGCACAATCAAAGCAATCGACAGGCCCCGCGAGGCTGTTGATTGCCAAATTAGGAGTAAAAGGTGATTGCTCATGATAAAAAGTCGAAATAAGTGGATGCCATATCTCTTTTTATTGCCTGGCGTGCTTTTGTTTCTTGCCATCGGTGTGTATTCGGTTGGATTCTCGATCATGCTCAGCTTTTATAACTGGTCCGGGATTGATTTTTCCACCGCAAGGTTTGAAGGGCTGGCGAATTTTCGTCAGTTCCTGCTCGGTGATGATCCGATTGTAACCCGGAATTTCTATAATGCCGTTCTGCACAATCTGATTATTGCGGTTTCACAGGTGGTGGTCGTCATTCCAATCTCACTTGTGCTGGCATTTGTGCTGCAAAATACGAAGGCAGCAACGTGGTACCGGACGATTTATTTTCTGCCGATGATCGCATCTGGCGTAGCTATCTTTTATGTATGGAAAGGCTTGTTTGAACCTAGTGGAGCATTCAACTCATTCTTCCTTTGGATGGGTTTGGATTTCCTTGCTGTACCTGGTGGAATGCTGGGAAGTTCGTCTACTTCTTTACTCGGTATTATTTTGACATCAATCTGGGGCGGTCTGCCAGGGACGTTGATTTTGTACTACGCTGGTCTGACTTCCATTGATCCGACACTGTATGAAGCGGCCAGTGTGGATGGTGCCAAGAAAACAACGATGATATTGAAAATTACTTGGCCATTACTGAAGCCAATCACACTTATTGCTGTCATTCAAATGGTAAACGGAGCCTTTCAAGCCTTTGAGAATGTGTTCATCATGACGGGCGGCGGACCGGCTGGCAGTTCAGAGGTTATTGGTACACTCGTGTACCGTACTGCTTTTCTAAACAATGATTATGGTCTGGCCAGCGCGATCGGGTGGGTATCATTTCTGATTACAGGTGCCATTGCCATATTCAGTATTCGCTCATTCAAGGCAGACATCTAAAAGGAGGAGCACATGGTCAAATATATTAAGCATATCATTCTAATCTTGTACGGATTGACCTGTCTGTATCCTTTTGTCTGGATGATCGGCACGTCCCTGAAGACATCACAGGATGCACTAGCCAATCCACAGAGTCCGTTTCCACAAGCGGCACCGATGTGGTCCACATTTGGTGACGTATGGAACAAATTGAATTTCTATCAGTTTTTCATCAACAGTGTGATCGTAAGTGCCGTCGTGATTATAGGCGTTATTCTCATCTATACTATGATGGCCTTTTCGTTTGCCAAATTTGTTTATCGAGGCAAAAAAATCATCTATTACACGTTTATTGCATTGCTACTCGTTCCAGGTGTAACCACATTGATTCCGCTATATATCAACATGACCAATCTGGGGCTGCAAAACACGTATATTGGCATGATCCTGCCCATGATTAATGGTGCTGCGCCCTTCGCCATTTTCCTGTTCACCAGTTACTTCCGTACAATCTCACATGAATTATACGAGAGCGCTGTACTGGATGGATGCAACAATTTCAAAATCTACTACAGAATCTATCTGCCATTAGCGTTGCCAGCGATCGGAACCATTGCAATTCTGAACTTTATCGGAAGCTGGAACAATATTTTGTGGCCGATGATCATCGTGGATAGCCGGGATATGTTTACGTTACCGATGGGACTCATGTATCTGGATTCATCTTCATTTAAGAAATGGAATGAACTCATGGCAGGGGCTTTGATTACGGTCATTCCAATTCTGCTTGCCTTCCCGTTCATGCAGAAGATGTATGTCAAGGGCATGACCGTAGGTTCAGTGAAAATGTAAATATACAACAACTAAATCATACAAGATTGGAATGAAATGAATGACTACACAAACCGCGCATATTGTTGCACATTCTCACTGGGACAGGGAGTGGTATCTATCCTTCGAGAAGCACCGAATGTCGCTCGTTCAGCTCATGGAGAATTTAATCGAGACGTTTGAAAATGACCCGGAATTTACGAATTTCCATCTGGATGGGCAGTTTATTGTACTGGAAGATTACCTGGAAATCATGCCGCATAGGTCGAACCAAGTCCGCAAGTTAATTGAAGAAGGCAAGCTGATTGTCGGTCCATGGTACATCCTTCAAGATGAATTCCTCGTCAGCAGTGAAGCCAATGCACGCAATCTGTTAATCGGCATTCAAGCCTCTGAACAAATGGGAGGATATGCGAAAATCGGATATTTCCCGGATTCCTTCGGCAATATGGGTCAGGCACCACAGCTCATTAGCCAGGCCGGCATTGAGGTAGCAGTATATGGACGTGGAGTGAAGCCAGTTGGATTCAATAACGAAATTCAGTCTGGCAATGAACATACCTCCAAATACTCTGAGATGTACTGGGAATCACCCGATGGTACTCGTGTACTGGCGATCCTGTTCGCCAACTGGTACAACAATGGCATGGAGATTCCGGTGGAGCCGGAGAAGGCGAAAGCTTTCTGGGCCGATAAGCTGGGTGCAGCGAAACAGTTTGCTTCAAGTTCGGAACTCCTGTTCATGAACGGATGTGATCATCAGCCACTCCAGAAGGATCTAACACGAGCTTTAAAAACTGCCACCGAAATAATGCCTGATGTGACGTTTCGTCATTCCAGCTTTCCTGAGTACATTCAGGCTTTTCAAAAAGCAAAACCACAATCCTTGGATGTCATTCGTGGTGAACTTCGAAGCCAATGGACTGACGGCTGGATTACACTTGTAAATACGGCTTCAGCAAGGGTGTATATCAAACAGCAAAATGTAAAAAGCCAAACCTTGCTGGAGAAAGTGGCTGAGCCATTGGCAGTCATGGCCTCTCTGTCTACAGGGCTTTATCCACGGTATGAGCTGTTATATGCCTGGAAGACATTGCTGAAGAATCATCCTCATGACAGTATCTGTGGGTGCAGTGTTGACGAGGTCCATCGGGAAATGATGACCCGATTTGCCAAATCGCAAGAAGTCGCTGAAACCATATCAGTTCAGAGTGCTCGTACAATAGCCGAATCCGTGGATACATCAGGCTTTTACGCAGATTTTGCGTTGCCTTTTGTCGTGTTTAACACTTCGGGACATCGTCGATCCAATGTGATTGTAACTAGAATGTATATTGAGCGACGGTACTTTGACCATCAGCCTCCGCATGAGAAGTACCAGGAGTTTAAGCGCGAATATGAAGCCTTTGACCCGAACGATTGGGTTATATTGAACGCGGAAGGCATGCAAGTGGAAGCTGTTATCACATCTGTTGGACCGACATTTGGATATGATTTACCGGATGATCGATTCCGTCAACCATACTGGGCATACCAAGTGGAGATAGAGCTTCATGTTCAGAACATCCCAGGTTTTGGATATCATACTTTTGCTCTTGTTCCTAAGAGTGTTTCTGGAGAGAACCCGCTTAGCCAACGGAATACCCCTGAACTTGTTACAGAAGGGCAAATGATGGAGAACAATTATGTGCGGATCGAGATTGCGGGGGATGGATCGTTTACCATGTTGGATAAAGTGAACGGTCGTAATTATACAGGGCTTGGCATTTATGAGGATACGGGGGATATCGGAAATGAGTATATGTACAGACAACCGGATCAGGAAACTCCGTTAACTACACAGGGGCAGCCTGCCCAGATTAAGCTGGTGCATCATACATCACTGAAAGCCGTTTATGAGATCGTGCATAACTGGAGGCTCCCAGTCTCCGCGGATGAACTGCTGGATGAAGAGATTCGTTCCATGGTTCCGTTTCGTTATCGGAAATCCCGGCGGCTTGATGAAACAAGGGAGGTGACCATTCGTACAGAGCTGAGCCTTGAAAAATCAGGGCGTTCGGTTGGCATCAAAAGCTATATCGATAACACGGTTAAGGATCATCGAATTCGTATGTTGTTTCAAACGGGACTCGAAGCAAATCATGTGACCGTTGACTCTATTTACGAACTGGCGCAACGCCCGATACAGCCGAAGGCGGAGTGGAGAAATCCTAGCAATACACAGCATCAAAATGCATTTGTCAGTATCAGTAATGGTCGTGAAGGGCTGACGATTGCGAATAAAGGTCTTAATGAGTACGAAGTATTGGCTAGTCAGAACACCATTGCTGTGACACTACTGCGTGGGGTACGCGAGCTTGGGGATTGGGGGGTATTTGCAACGCCGGAGGCCCAATGTCTCGGCCAGCACATTGTGGAAATGGAGCTCATCTCACATGATTTGGATGTTATTGAGTCCAATGCATATGTGCAGGCGTATCAGTTCCCGGTTCCCTGGACCGTTCAACAGACAGGGGTACATGGTGGTACGTTACCCGCTACCCACGAGTTTTTGCAATGGGAGGGTGATCATCTCGCTTTTAGCGCGCTTAAACGGGGTGAGGCAATTGATGACATGTTGTTCAGGGTGTTCAATGTATCATCGGAGACAACTTCACTGAAGGTAACACCTTCATTTGAGGCTAAGGAAGTGTACGAAAGTACAATTGTTGAAGATCAAGGTGAAACCATGAGGGTAACGGATGAGGGAAGTTATGTTTTGAATGTGGGACCAGCAAAAATTCAGACGATCGGCATTCAAACCACAACACGTGTAAAGTAAAAATTCAGTCTTGGAGTTCTCTCCACTGCTGCGGATTGAAAACGGATCCATCATGTTCCACATACGACAATCCTGTTTTCGTGCAGCTTGATTACATGATCAAGTGAATGGGAGGTACGATTGTGAACAAACGATTATGGTTAGGTGCCAGGTGTACCATTTCAGTGCTGTTGACGATTGTCATGTTATGTTCAGGGCTATCCATCACACCAGCAACCACACACGCGGCAGCAGAGGGAGAAGATATTGCTGAACAGGGGGTTGTCCATCCATATGATGTGTCACCTGACTCGGTAAGTATTACGTTGGGGGAAACTCCTGTGCAGCAGGGCATAACTGCGCGTCCTGGCGATGGGCCTCCAGCAGGTCTTCAAGTGGGGACGTTTGACGGGAAGGAGTATTGGAAAACCAATCAGACGGTAAATCCAACAAATCCGGCCGATAACATCCTGTACTTTTACTTCAATGTTGCGGATGAATATTTGTTTGAAAATACCGATCAGGACGTATTCGTGACTGTTGAATATTACGATAGCAATAGTGGAGCGATGTCTCTGCAATACGATTCGAAGCAAATCAACTTCAAGGATGCTCCGTTGTTCCGGTATGAAAATACGGGAACCTGGAAGACACATACCTTCAAGCTGAGCGATGCTAATTTCGGTAACCGCACCCATGATGCGGACTTTCGGATTGGAGTTACCGGCGCTGGGACACCAGCCAACAATCCTGAACTTCATCTAGCGAAAGTAACCGTCCGTAAGCAACCTCAGCAACAGACGATTACTCAAACCAAGGTCTACGATACGGAATTCCCTACATCAGATATCGTCATTGCAGATCGTAGCGTCATCGATTATGGAGCTAAAGGAGATGGGGCATCAGACGATACTCAAGCATTTAAAGAAGCGCTGGAAATAGCCGGAAGTCAAGGTGGTGGCGTTGTATTCGTACCATCAGGAACCTATAAATTAACCGGAGAGCTGGTTATTCCAACAGGCGTTACGCTTCGCGGCGATTGGGCGAATCCAGAACATTATGGCGGTTTAGTCAGAGGTACGATCCTTGCCGTATACAGCGGTAAAGGTCAAGCTAACGGGAACAGCTTCATTAAGATGGAGCCCTCTAGTGGAGTAACACATTTGTCTATCTGGTATCCCGAACAGAGTATCAATAACCCGGTGGCCTATCCATGGACGATGGAGCAGCTTCCAGGTGACAGTGCCACAGTAAGAAATGTGACACTGGTCAATGCGTACCAGGGGATTAAGATTGGCCCCGAATGGAACGAACTTCATTACGTGAAGGATGTATACGGCACCACACTGAAAACCGGTATCTTTCTAGACTTTACAACAGACATTGGGAGACTGGAAGAGCTTCACCTCTCCCCGGATGTATGGGCGAACTCCGGTTTGCCAGGAGCACCTGATCGGTCTCTATTGCGTGAATATATGATACAGCAATCCGAAGGCATCGTAATGGGTCGCTCGGATTGGGAGTATATGTCCAACATTCATATCTCGGGTTATAAGACAGGGCTACGAATTACGACAAGAACAGGAAGCCTTGAAACAGCTAATGCGCAGCTGTACAAGATTCAGATCGACGACTGCAACGTAGCGATGAAGATTGAAGGCGTCAATGATTATGGATTGCTGGTGACAGACAGTCAATTTGAAGCGAGTGCTGGTTCGAATCCTGTTGCCATTTATGCTACGGAAGGCTTTCACTCCATTGCCCAGTTTAACAGCGTAACGGTGGGCGGAGAACCCAAACATGCGGTTGTGAATGAAGGGCGTGGAACGTTGTCCTTTGAGAGCAGTACTTTCGAGAATTGGGGTGAAGGAAGCGGAGATTATGCCATAGTTGCCAAAAGTGGGTCGCTTATACTGGGCAGTTCTACCTTCGCCAAGCCGGATCGGCACCTGCTTCTTCAGGGAGATGTGGCGACAATCAATGCCATGCATTCCGGATACGAAGGCAATCTCGCAGTGAACGATGAGAGTACCTCTGCGGAACTGAACATCCATCAGGAAGAAGATTTGGTGTTAGAAACGATCCCTAATGTTCCTTCAGTAGATATTACAGTGAAGCCCAAGCCAGGTACTCGCGAATTGTTTAACGTAGTGAGCCAGCCCTACTTGGCTGATAATACAGGGAATACGGATTCATCCCAAGCCATTCAACAGGCTTTGAATGATGCCGAAGCGGCAGGTGGAGGAACGGTCTATATGCCAGCTGGCATATACCGCGTTGAGCAGGCTTTGGTGGTCCCGACTGCTGTAGAACTGCGGGGCAATTATGATGTACCTCACCATACGATCGGAAACGGAACCGTTATTTTTACGAACTATGGCGAAAATGATCCGGATGCCGATGCCTTCATTCAGCTAGAGGAAGCAGCGGGATTACGTGGATTATCCGTCTATTACGATCAACAAACATGGTCTGATGCTAATCCGGTGAAACCGTATGCCTGGACTGTGC
Organism: Paenibacillus sp. FSL K6-2862; assembly: GCF_038005125.1. Classification (NCBI taxonomy): domain Bacteria; kingdom Bacillati; phylum Bacillota; class Bacilli; order Caryophanales; family Paenibacillaceae; genus Paenibacillus; species Paenibacillus sp. FSL K6-2862. Next base: position 3,412,301 of record NZ_JBBOSN010000001.1, on the reverse strand, counting down.
AAGGTCAAGGGGAAAACGTCTATCTGATCGATACAACCTTGGTTAATCCCTATCAGGCTGTCGACTTCGGCACCCATGATACAAGTGGTCATTATATCGATTATGTAGCGGGATCTCCGCTCAAGGAAGGCATATATCTTGGTGGCGAGTCAGATGGAGGATACATGCGGAATGTGCAGTTCAATCCGCATTATTATGGACGGAACAATTATCCGAATCATCCTTCGAATGACGAAGAATTTAATCAAATATGGAATTATCAAAAGGAGAATCTGGACGCCTTTCGTATTGGAGATGTCACCAATCAGGTTATTTTCAATACTTTCGTATACGGTTCAAAGTACGGTATTCATTTTGAAGAACAGAATGGAAGAGGGCCCGAAGCCGTCGTTATTGGTCATGGCACGGATGGCAGTAAAAAGGGAGCCGTATTGCAACATGCGGGAACAGCAGGTCTTTCGTTTATCAACACAGAGCTTGTTTCCATGAGTACAACAGACAAGGTATACGTTGAGGTTGGGCCAGACTTTGGCTCTAAAGCGGTGTTCTTTAATACGTCCATGTGGGGAGACACAACAAGGTCTTTTGATATTCACGGAGGAGATATCCGCATACAGCAGGGAAACTTCACAAACGTTGGTGAAATCGGCATTAACGCAATCGGTGGTGATATTAACCTCTACAACTCCTATTTTCAACAGCCTCGCACCAATCATGTCATTGCAGGTCCAAACGTAGAGAAGATGGTCATATCCAACAACCTGTTTAATGGCGGTTTTCAGATTGAGAATGGAGCCCCTCCTGGCAAAGTGACGGGTACCAATCTGTTTCCTTTAGCGCTCAAACTGAACCAGCTTGGGTATGATCCAGCCAGACCAGGTGAACCCGGAAGCACGCTGACTTTGACTAATATTGCAGGTGGGGCTTTGCTTAAAGGGCAGATCGAACTGATTGAACCGAGTGTGTATCATGCGATGTTTAAGCCAGTGCGATTTGAGGGATTAGGCATTGGGAAAAGTGTGGATGTGCCGCTTCCTTATATATCAAGTGACTTGCTCAAATTCAGAGTAACGCTTGAGAACGGATTCCGTTATGAGACTTCGGTCAAGCTGTCACAATCCTTTGCGGCGCAAAAAGATGCTGTTGGAACGCTGCCCTTCATTGAGGTTTCCAGTCCAGAGCATTACAACAGCGTCGGTGGAAGCTGGGGAGGTCCGAATGACCTCAGCATCCAAGCTAAAGCAAGTTGGGAAGCGGAAAATTTAGTTATCAAGGTGGACGTCAAGGACGATATCCACGATCAATCCAATACCAATGGCGATATATGGCAAGGAGACAGTCTACAACTCGGTATCGACCTTAGCAAAGAGGATGGTGCGGCCAGCAAACAAGTGAATGAGCTTGGTTTTGCACTGAATCAGGATGGTGTCATCACGAAATGGAGATGGCGAGCACCAGAAGGGGTTGCTACAGGTTTGTTGGAATCCGCTTCAGCAAATATCACCAGAGACGAGACAACGCATAGTACTCATTATCAAATTACACTACCTTTTGAAGCACTCCATGAGGAAGGATATTCGTTCCAACCTGACAAACCTATCGGTATTGCAATCCTTGTGAACGAGAACGATGGTGAAGGAAGATCAGGCTTTATGGAGTTCAATGGAGGGATCGGTACAAGTAAAGACGCACGATTATTCGGAAACTTATATCTACTTACGGGTGATTACGTGACATTGTTGGAGCAATCGGCTGAGGCGAGGGTTCATACTGCGGAGCAAAAGAAAGATGTTACCTCTATAGATACAGCAACCAACTTCGTCACTCTGCTACCAGGCGGCACATTGAAGTCCTCATTACTCGTGAGACTCGCTGCTCTTACATCAGGTTCCAATCCAAATCCCGGTGAACCCAATCCACAGCCAGGCTCGAGTTCTGGTTCGACGCCAAGTGCTGGAGGGGGCTCTACAACTGGAGGGAAGAATGAAGCAACACCAGCCGCTTCTGGTGCTACAATACAGCTTCAACCTAAACTGGATAAAACGGCTGCATTAGCAACAGCCGAGATCACTAACCAGATGATAGAGGATGTATTGAACCGCATTACTCCTGAGCAGGACGGGAAAAAGAAGCTGATTGTGAATATCGAATCCGTGAATGGTGCTGAAGGGTATGCTTTGACACTTCCAACCATCTTTTTGCAAGAAAGTCCATCTACCCATTGGCTGGAGATTCGAACAGCAGGGGGAGTGCTGCTGGTTCCGAGCAGTTTGCTGACTAATTCCCAAGGAACGATTGGAGAGCACGTTACCTTCGTATTAAGCAAGGCTGACCGTAGCCCTTGGAATGCCAAATTGAAATCAGAGTTTGGAGAGCGACCTGCGATTTCATTATCTGTGCTATCGAGCGGTAACTCCGTTGCATGGCAAAATACCATTACGCCAATCACCGTAAGTTTACCTTATCAGCCTAATGGAACTGAACTGCTAGACCTGGAAAAACTCGCAGTACGTCGCATAGTGGATGACGGTCAAATGATCTCCATTCCAAATGGGAAATTCAACAAAACATCGGAACAAATGATTTTCAAAACACGGCAAAACGGAGTTTATGCAATCACTCAGGATAATCGAACATTCCAGGATATACGGCAGCTATCATGGGCCCGTCATGCCATCGAAGTTCTAGTGTCCAAAGGGGTTATTCGTGGAATATCAAAGGCTGAATATCAGCCTCATTCCATGATCCGCCGAGCGGATTTCGTAACCTTGCTTGTCAATGCCTTAGAATTACAACCTGATCAGGGAACCAAAGTGGAACGCTTCGCGGATGTACCTGAGTATGTATATTACGAAAAGTCCGTGAATACCGCAAGAGCGCTGGGCATCATTCAAGGGGCAGGCGCCGACCGATTCTCGCCAGCGTCTCCAATTACCCGGGAAGAAGCTGCGGTTATGATCTACCGAGCTACGCAAGTTATCGGGATGCATCCTCATCCAGAAGGTGAATCCGGTTTGAATGACTATAAAGATACTCATTTGATGAAGGCATATTCCCGCGATGCCATTGATTCATTAACCAGATCAAACATTATGGAAGGAAGCAATGGCAGCTTCCATCCAGAAGATACAATGACACGTGCTGAGACCGCAGTGCTGCTGTATCGTTTATACAACCGTTTGCCTTAAATCTTCCAGTAAGATCGAAATGGAGCAAATGAGGAGAGTGCGCGTATGGCTAAAATTACAAGGATAGAATGCATACGTACAAGGCATGACGGAAGCTGGACCATTGTGAAGATTTCGACGGATCAGGATGGTCTTTACGGATTGGGTTCTGCTTCCGATCTTTATAATCCCGAAGCGGTGGTACAGGTCATCGAACAACTGCTGGCACCATTGCTCATGGGGAGGGATGCATCCCAGATTGAAGATCTGTGGCATCTCATGCATATGAGCGGATATTGGAGAAATGGGGCAATCCTTCATACGGCGATTGGTGGAATTGACATGGCCCTTTGGGATATCAAAGGTAAGGAAGCAAATCTGCCGGTATATCAACTGTTAGGAGGGGCCTGCCGTTCGGCAGTTCCCTGTTACGGCCATGCCGGAGGTGCTGATATCAGCGAGCTGAAAGAAGACGTTTCTCGTTTTATGGAAGAAGGATACACGGTCATTCGAGTGCAGATGGGAGGCTACGGTGGCGGAGGATTTGTCAGCGGCAAGGACGCGAATTTGCCGCGAGACCCCTGGAGCACTGGTACTGTATTCGATGAACATGCGTATCTGCATGCCATCCCTGATATGTTCGAAAAGTTGCGCCTGGAATTTGGTAATGGAATTCAGTTTACCCATGATGTGCATGAGCATTTATCTCCCATTCATGCCATTCAGTTGTCGAAGCGGCTTGAGCCTTATCATCTTTTCTTTTTGGAAGATGCACTGGCTCCGGAACAGCTTGGATGGTATCGACAGCTTCGTCAGCAAAGCGCGACGCCGCAGGCAGTAGGAGAATTATTTGTTAACCCCCAAGAGTGGACCGGTCTAATTCAGGAGAAATTGATCGATTTTATCAGGGTTCGGGTATCGAAAGCAGGCGGAATCAGCGCTTGCCGCAAGATCGCTACACTGGGCGAAGCCTACGGAGTACGAACAGCCTGGCAGGAGGGTGGGGAGAATGATCCGGTTAATCAGGCAGCTGCTGTCCATCTAGATATGGCGCTGTGGAACTTTGGTATCCAGGAAGTCAATCATTTTAAACCTCATGAGTTGGAGGCATTCCCGGGACATGTCGTCAGAGAGGGTGGATATTTATATCCTTCCAACAAATCAGGATTAGGCATTGAACTGGATGAGGTGAAGGCCCAATCATTACGAAGTGACTCATGGGATATCAACAAATACCATCGGCCGTATCCTCTGGACCGCAAAGCAGATGGGACATTGGTACGACCCTAACGAAGTGACAAGAACAGACAGGAGAGATATAGAAATGAAGACGATCGCAGTTACAGGCGGAGGCGGAAAGCTGGGTTCACAGGTCATTGAGAAGCTGCAATTACAGGGTCATCATGTCGTATCGCTGGATAAACACCTCTCTGACCGGGTGCGTTGCAAGCAGATCATTGTTGATTTGAATGATTATGGTCAAGTCGTGGGAGGACTTGCCGGAGTGGATGAAATCATCCATCTTGCAGCTATTCCTGCACCGCTTCACTACCCGCACACCTACATCTTTGCAAATAACTCGCTCTCCGGCTACCATGTGCTGGAAGCGGCCGCTTTGCTCGGTATAAAAAAGGTGGTCATGGGCTCCAGCGAATCATCCTACGGGTTTGCCTGGGCAAACAAGTTCTTCGCACCTGATTATTTTCCCGTGGATGAACAGCATCCGCAACAGCCGCAGGAATGTTACGGTCTGTCCAAAATCGTTAATGAGGTCACAGCAGAGATGTTTCATCGGAGAAGCGGGTTGCAGGTGATTTCCCTACGTTTTTCAATGATTGTGGCCCAGGGAGAGTACAGAAATCTGGCTATTGCGAAGCCGGAAACGTTCAAGCACATATTGTGGAGCTACATCGATATCAGGGATGCCGTGGATGCTTGTTTGGCTGCTCTGCATGCCGATTATGATGGGGCTATTCATGTTAATGTTACCGCTGATGATACGTTAAGTGATCGCAAAACTACAGAATTACTGGCCAGTTTTTATCCCAATGTAAAAGATCTGCGTACACCTTTCTCTAATCGAGAAGCTATTGTCAGTAATGGAACGGCGAAAGAAGTTCTATCCTGGGTACCGAAGCGTTCATGGACAGATGAAGAACAGGGATAGTTCACACGCAACTAAAATGAATAGGGGGATATTATGCTAAATTTCATGCAAAAAAACAAGAGGGCATTGGCTTTTGCAAGTGCGGCATTATTGATTCTTACGTTGTGTTTGTCTATCTCTCCTTCCATCGTATCGGCAGCTTCCGCCTTTAATCAAACGATGGCTTCCAGTTACAACAGTCAATCCGGCGTCCAATTGGAAAGTTCCAGTGAGGGCGGTCAAAATGTCGCATTTATCGACAACGGTGATTACATTGTATTCAACAATGTGGATTTTGGTAGCGGTGCCAATTCAATCGACGTGAGAGTTGCAAGCAATAACAGTGGCGGTTCAATTGAGGTCCGTCTGGATAGCTTAAACGGAACACTCGCGGGAACTGTTGCTGTTCCAGGTACGGGTGGGTGGCAATCCTGGCAAACCAAGTCCGGGTCAATCAGTGGTGCCACTGGTGTACACACGGTCTACCTTAAATTCACTGGTGGAACCGGAAATTTGTTCAATATACTCTGGTTCAAGTTCAGCGCTTCCACCGCAGGTAGCGGAGGCGATGTCATAGGCAAATTGTATGCGGGATATCAAGGCTGGTTCAACACTGCCGGGGACGGTTCTCCGAACGGAGCCTGGGTGCATTGGGCCAAAAATAGCAGTGCTCCATTAGCAAATAACAATGTGAATTTCGAACTGTATCCGGATCTTCGGGAATATTCCAAGCTGTATCAGACAAGTTTGGCGAACCTCGGCAATGGTTCTCCTGCCAAATTGTTCTCTTCATACGATCAGGAGACGGTCAACAAACATTTTGAGTGGATGCAGACCTACAATATCGACGGTGCAGCATTGCAACGGTTCGGCGCAGATGAGAGTGACACACCTAACAACTGGAAAAGCAACCGGGACAGCGTAGCCGTCAAGGTTAAGAATGCTGCGGAATCCTATAACCGCAAGTTCTATGTCATGTACGACATTACGGGAATGAATGCGAGCAATTGGGTCCAGGCAGTCAAGCATGACTGGACGACCAATGTCGTGAACAACATGCACCTGCCATCATCTTCGGCTTATGCGAAGCAGAACGGAAAATTGGTTGTCTGCATCTGGGGGATTGGTTTCACTGATCGGCCGGGTACTGCAGCAGAGGCGGCCGATTTGATCGGTTGGTTTAAAAACCAGGGGATCTATGTCATCGGCGGTGTGCCTACGTATTGGAGAACGGGTAACAATGACTCCCGATCTGATTTTATAAACGTCTACAAATCGTTGGATATGGTCTCGCCTTGGTCCGTTGGCCGCTTCGGTAATATTCAGGAAGCCGACAATTTCAAAACGAATCTACTTCAGCCTGACCTGTCCTTCACCCAGCAGAATGGAATTGATTATCAGCCCGTTATCTGGCCGGGTTTTGCCTGGTCCAACATGACCGGTGGTGCAAAAAACCAAATACCGCGTTTGCATGGTGACTTCATGTGGAGGCAAGCCTACAATCTGAAGAGTATTGGTATCAATACCGGATATATCGCGATGTTTGACGAATACGATGAAGGTACTGCCGTTGCTAAGGCGGCAGAGAACAGCTCCATGATTCCATCCAATCAATATTTTCTGTCGCTAGATGCCGACGGTGTTGCCGTATCTTCTGACTTTTACCTCCGCCTTGCAGGGGACATCAATCGCATGCTAAAAAACCAAATTCCAGTGACGGAAAATCATCCAACAAGCCATCAATAGAGCCAAAATAGCATGATTTTAAACTCGTTCTTCGGCTCATGTAAGGAATGGCGATAAAGTTTATAATTACAAACCTTATGAAATGGATTTCGCCATATTTGCAAGAATTCACTCAATTAAACATGAATAAGTTTTGTCGAGGACAAGAACATGTCCCACAAAAAGTCGCTACTTAGCGGCTTTTTTGTGTTAATCTTTTTATTAGTGTGGATACTCCGTTAATCTCTCAACATATCAGATTGTTTTAGCTGCAAACGAGAACTCCTTGTGGTTGACTATTCAGTTTAACTATATAGTCGAACTTTGACGGCTTCCTCTTAAAGAACAGAATCTTATTTATCCAATGCTTAAGTTTAATGATAAATCAAACTAGAGCCTTTTAGTTCCAAGTGGAGCGCTTTTTTTTACCAATAGTTGGACATTAAAACATACACTTATATGTGATAAGTTTAATAAGCTAAATTTACATATTGGAGAGTGCTAAAGATATGCCTAAAAGAATACTTATATGCCCTAAAAGAAGGTAATGAACATTTTCTTAATGATGATTTCAAGAATTCGGCTAAAACAGACGGATCTGCAAAGTTAAATTCTCTATTGATGAAATAGATGAAACTTTAGTACATATTATTGGGGAAGGTAAGATTAAAGTTAAATCGATTGAAAAATTTAAATTTTTGATGGATGGAGAGCTAACGAAATATACCGTAAATAATCAAACTGTTTATATTGGTCTTGTTATTGCTGAGGCTAAAAATGAAAAAAACATAGATATTGATACAGTGATTACTCTGTTCATTGATCCTCAGACCGAGGAATTTTATGTTACAGAGACCTATGGAACATTACAAAGTGACAACGGGGTTGGCATCTTAGCTTTTGGAGAGGTACCCTCAAGTTATTTGGAATTGAAAGATCAAATTGTTTCTGATATGGAAAATGCTAATGAACAAAACGTAGCTTCATCTACACCATCGAATTTCAACAGCATTTTTGGGTCAGGAGTGGATAATGCCGACACTCTTAAAATAGACTCGTCGAGTACGTTCAATTATAAAACATCATTTATGACTCAAGCGATAGGCAAAACTGGAACAGCTGCAGGCACACCAAGTAGTTTTCCAGCAACAAAATATGCTACTCTGGGCGTCAATATATACACTAGAGAGAGACCGCAGGTGGGAGATGGCTCTTCTATGATCGATACAAGGTAATGGAGTAACACACCTTCTGTAGAAGAGTATCTTAAGGCCACAGAAGATAATATCTATGGAACAGAAGTGATGACGGCTTACTGGGAACGGCGCTATTGCCAAGAAAGCGGATCTTCCAGGTAAAACTGCAGGAATGACCTCTTCCGCAGACTTAGATGGAGGTACTGCGGCACACTTCTTCTTTGAGGAGCAAACAGATGGGACGAATAAAATGTTTATTAAAGCTAAGACAGTATACCTATGTAATATTGGAAAATCACTTACGTTCTTCGTAACGCCAAAAATTGAGACATATTATAATCATGAGTTTTAGTCAGTATTTTCTCATTAGAGCGACTTCATTAACTCAACCAAAATTTTTTACGGGGTGTTCACTTGAAAAGAAAGATCATATATATCTTAAGCATTTTAATCGTTATCTGTGGTTTAGCATACGTAGTCCAAGAAAAATTCCAGGATAAACAAAACGATATCCCACATACTTTATATTTATTAAACGGAGTAATATGGCAAACTCAATTGCGAATAAGTGATACGTTGACCTATGCGGTAGAGAATAATAAACTTGAAACAGAATTTGTTCGTTCATTGCTGACACTTAACGGTTACGAATCCGATGCCTTGTATGTTGCTCTTGAAAGGAAGTATCAACATCTATTAAATGGCCCGAATACGAGTGACTATATTTACGAAACATTTAAAGAAAATGAACTCTCAAGACAACAAATGGATCTTTTGAAAAAGCTATCTACTCTCTATAAAGATCTATCATTGCAGCAGAGTCAATTAATTAGTGAAGATGGAGTATTTAATGATAAGATCTGGGGGAACATCTTATCGATTGAAAATGAAGTAAATACGCTGGTTTCGCATTTCTGATTTTACGAATGGTATTTTCGACTCATGGTGGACAGTGAAAAAAGAGGTCATGTTACTACATTATTTCAACTGAAAACCGGAGGGAATTCTTCGAGGATTATATGCTTATAATCGTTAAGCCAACGAAGAAGCGTTAGATCAATAACAACAAGAAAGCAACTGATCAATGAGATTGGTTGCTTTTGTTCAACTAACGGGCAGGTTAGCATAAGATAGCGGAAGGATATATATAATTCGTCTTTCTGGTCTACTAGTTAGATGATATTATAAAAGTGTTATAGGGGGTTATGATGCGTAAATATCTTTTTGTTTTGTGTTTAGTTTTTGTGTACGTTTCTTTGGTTACGGGGTGTAATTTTCTGGGCGTAAGCACCTCAGTAATAGATGCCAAATTATTAGTTTTTTGAAATCGGTTTTGATTGTAAAACAATATGTATTCACTTACTTGCTGTTGGCCTGTTATATTGTTCAACTAACGGGAAACGTTAGTTTAATACAATATTGAAAGAGACTACCGCACTCAGTTTCAACCACCTAGACATTAACATGGTTTATAAACTTCAAATCAGATAACCCAAAAAATAAATAGGAGAACTTGGTAAGTTCGTCTATTAGATTCTCAAATGGAACAACTCGAAAAATGAAATAACTTACTTTAGTTTAAGCTGCAATTCAAGGCAGCCGATCTACGTGATCGGCTACCTTTATTTCTATAGTTAAACGTTCAGTAGTATTACATTTACCATTTTTGGACTCGTGGACCCGCGACAATTCGCATCAGCATATCCGCATTCGGCATATGGTGATCATCATCCATTGGCATGTTAAGCGTGATTAATGCGGATAGCATGGTCAACAAAGCGGAAATGAGCTCGTGTGCATTTCCTGGTGCGAAGTCCCCAATCTGTTGTCCTTCTTCGAACAGGGGTAGAAGTTGATCAATAAAGGTCTTCACGGAAAATTGGTGGAGTAATTGTTTAGCTTCATTTGGCACATTCTCATCATTATTGGCGTGTTGAATGAGCTTAAAAGGATATTGTATACTTTCCTCCTCTAAAATACTTGCAATAAAGGTTCGAACTTTTTCGAAAGGAGAACCAGGAATATCGTAAATAACCTCCAGTGTAGTTTCCTCGGCTACTTGCCGAATCAAGGTGATAAATAGTTCTTCCTTTGATTCGAAAAATCGGTAAAGCTGCCCTGCACTCAGCTTGGCTTCTTCAGCAATCATGCTCATTTTAGCTCCATGTAAACCATGGCCTGCAAACACCTTTAAGGCTGCCTCTAAGATTTGCTGTTTTCGAGATTCTCTTCGTGTATTCAATTGTTCCTTAGATAATGGTGTCACCAGCTAGGCACTCCTTTTTTAGTAATGACTTATGATGGCATAAGTTGATCTATGGTTGCAAAGGTGGCTCCCTTGAATGAGGGAAGCAAACGTTCCAGTCGTTCCTCAAGTGGTTCATCTGACTCCTTCATCCAGTGATCTAACCGTTGTTTAGCTTCTCCGGATCCTCCCGCAGCGAGCAAGGCTGTCACCATTTCCACATTGAACAGTTCGCTAGGGGATAAGAATAGGGAGTTAACGAGCCAATACAATCCAAATATCTCATAATTGGTTTGCTCCGTGGACACCTGAAGGACATGCTCGAGATAGTTCTGAGCAAACTGCAACCCTTGAATCGGCTTTGTACCGACATACTCTACACCTTTCCATCTAAGGTCTGAAACAACATTTAACCACCATGCTACTTCAATACAATTTTGCATCTTTTGATGGACATCGATCTCAAAGCTAGGTTGAAGATGAATTAACTGATGTCGAAGGCTTGTTTCTAAAATTTCCGCTTCCATTGCAGCAAGCGTCATACCTTGACCATAAACAGGATCAAGTTGGCAGAAGGCATCTCCCATGACAAGTAACCCAGTTGGCCATTGCTGCATCTGTTCAAAGTGTTGCCTGGACAATTCAGACACCCGAAAACCACGAGGTAGTCCGATAGGCTCCAATCCTTCAAGGACCTCATTTAATAAAGGACAACCCAGATGGCGTATATCTTGTTCAAATAATGCTGGATCGTTGGAGGGATACTGACCATTTAAGTTCCAAAGTACCATTTCAGCTATATCGTTTTCTATGATCGAAAACGCAGCTGCATGGGTAGTCTTGAGCGGATCTCCTTCTAAACGGATGACATCCAGCTCTTCTTTGCGTCCACCCGGTATGCGATAACGCCGAGTGCTGTAACCGAGAGATATTTTTAATCGCTCTGACTGAGGCACTTCGTATCCTAGCTCCGAGAGCCACTGAACAGTCTTGGAGAATTGGCCACTGGTATCGACGATAAGATCTGCCGTCATCGTATATTGTTTGCGTTCACCTGAAATACGTTCTCGGACTATAATGCCAGTTACTTTTGAACGATCTTCAGAAGCATGAAGGTGGACGACTTCATTCAACCCGAGCAGACTGACATTTTGAATGTCTTGAATATATTGGCGAATGACCCATTCGAATAGAGCTCTACTGAAAGATGCGTTATGACTATGTTCGACGGAAGTCATTTTGCCATAAGGACTGAGGAGATGTGTCGTTTTCCCGCGAGTAGAGTAAGCACCCTTTTTGATTAATTCATCCATCAGTCCAGGGAAGAAACGGTTCAGGATCAAACTGCAGCGCGGCGTTAAACGATGAGGCTGAAATGCTTGGGGTGTTCCAGAACGACTTTCAGGTTCTTCAGAAAAGTGATCTCGGTCTACAACCACAACTTCAGTATAACAATTAGACAGAACTTTAGCTGCCAATAGTCCGGCAATGCCTCCACCAATAACAATAGCACGTTCCGTGTTCACGTCGTCATTTCCCCTTTATTAACGAGTTTGTATAGATTAACTCAATGTAAGAATTAACGAATTAACAATGAAATCACCTGAACTAATTAAATCGAACGCGTTAATTAACTTACTGTGAACACCTCCCGTTTTAAGAATGAATTGTTCATTCTCAAAGTACTTCATTTTCTTTTTATTGTCAATTATCTTAAATTATGTACGAATTCATGCTAAAAGCTTTGTTTTTGTGAGACAATAATGAAAACAATTACGATTTAGAAGGAAGAAATTGATTTGAAGTGCCACCAACCGTTGTTCTTTCTAAAAATCTGACTTTTACTTCTAAGGCTATGTTTCATCTACAGAGTCCATATAAGGGATCTTAACAGGGCGGGGGATAAAATTGGCTAAGAAGCAATACGAAGCATTTAGTTATCTTGCGATGTTAGGCACGGATAGAACTTACTTATCCCATTTGGAGGGGAAAAGGGATGGAGAGTCAGGTAGATGCTCTTAATTGAGCAGAATAGTAATTAGCATGGGAGAATAATTATGTAAAACGGACACGAGATCAACTTTCTTATGGCTAAATAATGATGAACAAAGAAGGTAATTCATCTGCTATTTAAGTAGATCAGGAGATTTTGAGATGTGGGAATGATGAAAATTCCAAAGTACGAAAGTGACAGAGAGCGGCTTCTAAGGGAATTAATTAATTTGAGTGTGCCCATAAAGGGAGGAAGCATTGAATTCCGTGACTATTTAAATATGGATAAATGGCTTAGTTCTGATTACACATTATCAAACCCTGAAAGTGTTAAGAAAGCAGTCACATGGACTGAAAAGATCGAACCATTCTATGTAATGAAGTATCCGGTAACACAGCAGTTGTACCGATTGTCGGAATGGACAAGAACATGTTTCTATTGGCGATTAGGCGTGTATCTAATCGTCATTTTGTCCTTCAATTTATTAAACTAACGGGCAGGTTAGTTTGAGATCATTTGCAGTGTACCGAGGAATGCTGGTGGGCTTGCGATTCAGGTACGAAAGTATGGCTAGGTAATTTGCAAAGTTCGTGAATAGTGGGGGCTCCCTAATAGATCGCAAATGCAAATAAAATTATATCCTCAAGAGTTCCCTAATAAAGCTATACTCTCCTGCAAACTTTCCACAACCTCTATCGGCATTTCCCTGACCTTAATATCTCGACCTAGGAAAAGCAGCCAATTTGTTATTTCGGCCAACTCATCCGGATGATGAACATTGATGAAAGTCTTTAAAATAGCCGTAGTCTGAAAAGGGTTTGTGTATGAAATTGAGATTTTTAAGGGATGGTATTTTTTGTATTGGGCAATCGATTTTGGACCAAGTTCTAGGACAAGGTTAATGGCTTCTTCCTGCTTGTTTAGTTGTTCTACAATCTTCTTCTTATTTATTCTTTTTTTCTTAGGGTATGGTTTGACATCTGTAAGATTGTCGACAGGAATAATCCGCCTCTTTTCCTCCTCGAGATCAAAGCCTTTAATTTGCCAAGAGCTCTTTTCGCGGTAGAGGTGCAACAAATAGATGGGATAAGACTTTATTTGCCTCGATTCCTCGACGGAAACCATTAAATAGCTGTCCATAAGAATGGTTTGGATCAATTGTTCTAACATAGGATGGGGCAGATCTGACAGATCAAGCAGGTCGGGATTGTGGGGGTTGGTTCCTTCGAACAACAGGGTTTGATTTAACAGAACGAGATCATCTTGCTGGCTTTCCGAGATAAGACCGAGTAATTTTTCCGCTAAAGAATGGCGACTCTTGAGATAAGGGAGTTGTTGATTTTTTGTGGCCATGAAGGCAATAAATAGTGCTTTAATCTCATTATCGGTAAAGCGGACAGTCGGCAGGACAGAGTTGTTCATAACAAAATAACCCCCGTCCCTCCCGACCTCGGCGACAAGAGGCATCCCCATTGCTTCAATTTCTCTGATATCTCTAATGGCAGTTGAACGAGAGATGTTAAATTCTCGCATGATTTCAGAAATGGTAAATTGAGCGCGGTTATTGATGTACCGCATGATGATGTTAATCCGTTCAATTTTTTTCATTTGGCCCTCTAAACAGTATCATATTTTGACATGATTTATAGCTATTATAAACGTATCAAGGGAAATAACAAATCATTTGATCAATTCAAAATAAACGAGATCATTGGAGGAATGAAAATGAGTACGATCATCGGTAATGAAAAAATTGCGAAAGAAGAATACCGTCCTATTGGAAGGATGGTCGCTTATTGGGTTGTCACAATAGTACTCGCATTCTCCATTGCATTAAGCGGTATCGGACAACTGATGCGATATGGGGGGAATGTCGATCTGGTGACCGATATTGGTTTCCCTTTATATGTCACGAACATTCTTGGAGGTTGGAAATTGCTTGGAGTCATCGTGATCGTAATGCCAGGTTTCCCCCCGGCTTAAGGAATGGGCTTATAGTGGTCTCTTTTTTCTCATGACGGGTGCTGCCCTATCCCATGCGTTCGCTAACGATTACGGCGATTACGGATTCCATATTATTCTTCCGCTTTTATATGCCTTGCTTAGCATTGCCTCCTGGGCGCTGCGTCCGAAAAGCCGCAAATTGTAATGGATAGGGAAATTAACACAGGGCCGTGCATGGCTCCAATGAACAGTATCACATTTTGACATGATTTATAGTTATTATAGACGTATCAAGTGAATTACAATTCATTTGATCCATTTCAGAAAAAGGAGTGTTAATCATGGCAGTGTATACCCTTGAAAAAAAAGACAGCTTTATCGTTCTAGGTATTGGCACGGAGCTGAAGAGCGATTACACGGATTATGCAGGTATGAACAAGGAGAAGCAAGACTTTTGGCAATCCGTGGCGCAGGATGGAAGGCTTGACGCTTTAAAGGCCGTCGCTGCGAACGACTACATTTTTGCTGTGAACGAAGCGATAAATCACAAGATGATGTATTATGCCGGTGTCATGACCGAAGCATCGGTACCAGAAGAACACCGAGTGATCCAATTCCCTAAAGGACAATATCTCGTCGTCAAAGGGGAAGGAAAGACGGCTGATGAGTTGAGTAATAGGCTGACTGGTATTGCCTTTGGTCAAGTCTTGCCAGCTGCAGACGATTTTGCTTATGTTGGCGGGCCCAATGCAACGGTTGAGATGGGGCAGCGAGACGGCCTAGTATATGGGGAAATGTGGATTCCGGTTGTGGAGAAGTAAATGAAATCAGAGGAGGAACGAGGATGTCCCCTATCGTTGGTTTTAAAAATGTGTCCACAGTTGGTCTAGAATCTTCACCAGTAGCAGAAGCGCTTGCTGGTATGCGAGCGAATGAAGCTCGTTACTTTATGAACAAATACAAGCATGAATTTACGGTCGTACCAGCCGGCGAGAGCCAGGAGACGCTTGCGTATGTGAGCCGAATTTTGAAAGAAGAACGTGGTATTGAGTTTGCGGCCAAACCATTGGAAACATCTCACTTTCAAGTGGATAATATTAGATGGGCCTACGTCTTTTATGAAGATGGTCTGGCGGTCAACATCATGTATACATTGGATAACCCCAAAAAGCGGGCCGTTGGTTTTAAGCTTTCAGAGGGGATGGAAGTGCCTCAAGAGCTGGAAGAAAAGAAGTTTAAATTTGCTAGACAGAAGTCCAAACTGGCTGGGACAATTCGAGGTACGTTCTTTGTGATAAAAGGGGAATATTGAAGCAAACAGCACCCATAAGTTATCAATAACGGGAAATGATAGCTCAATAAAACCAAGGAGGCAGCCGATCTACATGATTGGTTGCCTTTGTTCATGTAATGGACAGTTTAGTTCAAGACCGTATTAAACTCCTCATTTTGAGAAAAATAAAATATCCCAACTATGAGTTGCTTCCATTTGATAAAGCTAATTTTGACAATCGTTTTAGCGCTTGGGTTAACTTCTTCGCTAATCAGAACTTCAGCTTCAGGCGAAGAAACCCTGTCAGTACACAACGCAATGCTCGTAAATCCTGCAGGCGTTGATCATTGAAATAATTCGTCAAATGATGAGTACTCTTCGTCAAAAGTACCATGACAACTTTTTGTACGCGAACGTCCACATGCTACCAATCCAAGGTTCAAATAATTGGAGGCTAATTCTATTTTGGAAATGACAGTGATGAAATAAGAGCAGCCAGAAACAGTTCAAATGACGTTCCGACGAGATACAAGATTAAGCTAACGGGAAACGATAGCCCAATAAAACAAAGAAGCAGCCGATCATTGGTCAGCTGCTTCTTTGTTTTATTGAACTAAACGGGTACGTTAGTTTAATGAAAGGAGTAGTTAGCGATATGAAATAACTCCTTTTTTCGATGCCTGGTTATTTACAGGCAGTCCTTAGCTTTAAGAAAATATTGTTCATCTTAAAGTCATAAAATGGGTTGAGGTGAATAATGTGTCCAAGAAAAAAAACGAGATCGTCTACTTCGTTCTTTGCCAGTAAGAGGGAGTAAATTAAAATTATCGAAAGGGGATTTTATAGAGATTTCTATTCCATTCAAGGAATTGGAGCGTTTAAAAGATTTATTAATTTTATTTTCGAAGACAGCACCTGCTGCTATCTCGAAACCAACACCTTTTAATATTGGCGCTCTACAGGGGATTTTGAAGGAATTACTTCTATTCACATATACGTCAGTGTTTCCGGTTGCTGTTAAAGCGGAATTGCAATCCGTTCTCGAGCTTGCCATCACTGGATTAGAGGTTGGCCCCTTTCCTAGGCTCAATACATCAATCAGTTTACAATATTTACTAGCCGAACTAATGCAAATTACGCTTCTTCTAAGCATCTCACCTCTTAATAAGGATCATCTAGTTGGTGAAATCAGGTCTACCAACGTGGCTCTTGTCATCGCGTCTGTGGGGATTAGTGGCACAAGTTCAGCTGTCTAGCCGGGGCACAAGGTAATGAGGGACCAGCTGGTTCTCAAGGACGCCAGGAATACGGGTCCTCCAGAACCACCAGGACCGCTGGGGTTACCGAACACTGAACCGTTCAATCCTTTCAATGCTAGTTCATATGTACCTGGTCAAGTTGTTACTTATGAAGGTAGTTCCTATGTTGTCGATACTGCCGACCCTTTAGGAACACCAGGCACATCTCCAGAATTTACATTGTTAGTAAGCATTGGCTCGACCGGAGCCACCGGAGTTACTGGAGAATCAGGACTCACTGGAGAGACAAGTCGCTATTATAGCGACTTTTTCTTTTATCGCTTTAGCCAGTTGAGCACGTACAACAAAACTGGAATACTTGAGTATAAGCACCCACTACATAAACGATTCATTGAGGGTCTCTTTGAGGATGAAGTTGCATGATTTACTCTAGAAAAACTAAGTAGACTTATCTTACGATTCGTGGTCTTAAAAAAGCACTAAAGATTGCCTTCGGTGATGCATATATGACTCTTGAAGAGCTATCAATTCTATTAACATTGTCACGCACCTTACTACTCCTTTCATTCTGAGAATAAAACTATCTTAATCATCAATATAAATTGATTAATCTTCTTTTACATCCGTTTAGTTCTTATTATACTAACGAGAAACGTATATGCATGGAGTGAAATTCCCACTTGAGCAAAATAGATTTAATAGCTCTATCAGAAGGCTTTAAATGTTGCTACGCTAATTATGACGGTTGTGATCCCTATAGGAGGAGATTATCCGTTTTGACAATAATTTACGTTTATTATGGAAATTAGATTTGAAGGAGATGTGGAATTAATCTGGAATTAGAGTGATCTATCTTTAGGATAGAGAATAATATTACAACGATCGCTTCCAATAATAAATAGCCAACTGAGTCCTATCTCGAAGCTCCAGCTTATCAAGTATGATCGATAGAGTGTTGCGCAGGGTTCCCTCGCTTATAAACAATTGCTCTGCAATCTCTCGATTCGAGCAGCCTAAGGCTACCAACTCCAAGATGTCGTTTTCTCTTGGGGTAAGGTCGGAACGATTCTTTTTTTCGGACAGCATCAAGGTTTTCAGCACATTAACATCCACTACGGAACTACCAGAAGACAAGGCACGCAGTTGCTGAGCCATACTGGAAACCTTCGTGGATTTCAGCATGTAGCCTTCGGCGCCAGCTAGTAATGCCATACGGATATTATGCTCATCTTGAAATGTGGTCAGCATCATTATTCGCACTTTGGGCCAGTTCTGCTTTATTTGCCTCGTCGCTTGGATTCCGTCCACACCAGGCATCCGAATATCCATAAGTATGATATCTGGCGGGGTCCTCTCACAGCATTCAATGGCTGCAGTACCGTCATTAGCGGTTGCAATCACTTCCATATCGGGTTCCCTGGAGAGAAGCAGCCGTAGACTCTGGCATACTAATGGATCATCATCCACGATAAGTATTTTCATCAATCCATTCCTTTCCCATAGGTAGTACACAGATCAATTGAAAGCCGCTGGAAATGTTGGTGGATAGACTGCCACCTACAGCCTGGATCCTTTGTCTTAGATTGCGAAGTCCTGTCCCAGGCAGCTTGGCTGAATCTAATACACCATCATTCAGGACAATCAACCGCACGATATGTTCACTTACATCCAGGGACACCTCAACATGATTAGCTTTGGAATGACGAACCGCATTAGTCAAGGCTTCCTTCAAACAGGAATTTAGGATGACCCATAGGTGTGCAGCTATTCTGGATGTATCTCCATAAATCTGAAGATCAACAGGCAAAGCATTGAAATTACGGCAGATCTCCTCTAAGTTACGGATACCTGTCGCTAGGACAGGCTGCATATTTTGGACCGTTTGACGCAGTTCCAAGGCGCTGTTCGACAAACGTACCTCTGCTTGGACAAACATATCTTTCGCTTGCGGGTCATTTTCCCTCCACAGTGTTTCAAAAGCTTGCAAGGCAAGGATAGCAGCTGTTAATTCATGACCAACCTCATCATGCAGCTTCTGAGAGATGCGATGGCGCTCTCTGAGCTCGGCTAGTTGAGCCGTTTGTACATTGGCCACTAACAGATCACTCTTCAACATTTCCAACTCATAGCGCTCGCACCGCTCCTGATCTGCCTCCAATCGATAGTGATGTATCTGCTTCGACCAACATAAAACGATCCATCCTGCAAATGAAGCTTGAACGAACATAAAAATAAGGGGGAAGTCATGATGGACATAGCCGATGACAACTGCAGCCAGAATTGGAAGAGAAAATAGTGGTTTACCAGCAAGCATGGTTTCAAAAAGCGGGAGAACCAGTCCGAATCTGGCTTCAGGCCAAAATGGAATGATCGTCATGCATAGAATTTGATCGACTAGTGTTGTCCATGCAGGCAGGGAAAACCGCCATCTGGCTAATGACAGGGTAACTAAGACAAAGACCAGCGTAAATCCTTCGGTTTCCACATTTCCCATAAACCAAAGGACGAATAGGATTAGTAACGTAAAAATTCTCCAAATCAATATGGCTATTTTAGGGGACCACGAATCGGTATAACTTTTCATGAAGACCTCCAAAGGTTATGTTCTCCCCTATCGTAACATATTCTTCAAGCCAGTCTTCTTCTGCTGCCAATCAGTATAAAAGCTATCGCAAATAGGAGGAGAATGCCGAGCGGAGTGAGTAGTTCTGCAAATATGCTACCGCCTTTAACAAGCATGATTCCCTCATGGAGCCAATAGATAGGAGATGTCATGGAGATTTTTTGTAATGGTGTTGGCATAGCCTGAATGGGTAATAAAGTTCCTCCAAGCAGGGCCAACACCATGACGATTCCGAGCATGGCGGCTGTAGAAGATTCAGGCTGACGGAACAAGGAACACCAAGCAAGGGAGAAACTTATAGCGGTGACCGAGAAAACACTGAAAATACTGAAAACAGTAAATAATTGAATCATACTGCTAAAAACATTACCATGCAGCAACCAGGCACCGAACGTTATCACAGCGCTTTGTCCTATAAGTAGCAAAGCAAAGGCCAGTAGATTCTGTGACAAATAGTTGAAATGGGTCACTGGCGCAGCACCAATCCGAGTCATAATTTTATTCTTCCTATCCTCCATAATCATATGAACGAGTTTGGAGGCAGAAAATAATAGTAAAATTCCATTGAAGTGATATCCTAGGGGTAATGCATGCCAACCGTCTACTGGAAGGAAAACGAGGGCTAAGGAAACACCTAATAACAGGATGAGATTGGGCAAGCTACGGATACTTCGAATAAGCGCAAAGTTAAATATCGTCAAGCGAGCTTCCTCCTCCCGAGCCATGCGCTGATCACCATACATATTAACGTGAAGGCTAATTATATTGTAATGCCAAGGTACGCTATTCCTTGGCCGTCCTCTTCAAGTATCTCCATGACTGCCATCTTTCCGAGAGATATCGGGTTTCCATAAGATGACATGAAATGAAAGAAAGGATGATTAGGAAGAGGAAACATTAATCCGGTCAAGATTAAGAATCCGAGTCCGATAATTTCAGAAAATCTTTCGGCTAATTTTATGTTATTGACGGCTAATGTCAGCAATAGATGTACGGACTGTGCAAAAATTGAAAAAATAAAAAATACCATCAAGACCCAGCCAAATGAACCCCAAGCTACACCGAATACCAATGAAGTGAACAGCACCATAACTAATCCTTGTAAGGTACTGAAGAGTGTGCAGGCAAGAATAAGAGAACTGGAATAGACCGTCACGTTGATGGGCAGTGAATAGATTCTCCATCTTCGAGTCTTCAGCAAATCGCTGTCTAAATAACTCATTAGATAGGTCCCGCCAAAGAACTGAACACCCATAATGGTCGTAATCGCAGTTAAGTCCAGCGGAGGAACTCCTTCCATGCCTTGATAGGGACCAATAACGAGACCCAGCACGGAGATAATAACCAGCGGCAGGATCACCAGAAGTAATTGTCCGATGGGTTCACGTATCAGGCGCAATAAGGAGAAAGACGTCATCCTGAATATAAGCATATTATATTCCCTCCGTGTCACGTAATTGCTTACCTGTAAGGGTAAGCAATACATCCTCAAGTGTAGGTTTCTGCGCATGAATGTTAATAACACCTCCCGCACCTTTCGCCAAGGACAGGATTCGATCCAGATTTCCCGTCCCTGCCTGTAAGGTGATCTGAATCGTTGTTCCTAACAAAGTCACATGTTTGACTCCATCTAGCTGTTTGATGTCATCTAATAGAGCTTCAGTCAACTCCACAACTTCGAGCATGATTTTCTCCTCATGGCGGATGTTTTTAACTAACTCATCAATGGTACCTTGTGCAATCACGTGGCCCTGATCCATAATCACAATGCGGGACGCAAGAAATTGTACTTCTTCCATGTAATGGGTCGTGTAAAGGATTGTCGTTCCCATTTTTTGCAACTCGAGTACCGATTCGAGGATGTGGTTCCTGGTTTGGGGATCAATGCCGACCGTAGGTTCATCCATGATTAGGAGCTTGGGCCTGTGAATAATAGAGCAGGCGATATTCAGTCTCCGTTTCATTCCCCCGGAAAATTTAGTAGGGCGTTTATTGGCTTGATCCATTAGCCCGACAAAGTGAAGTGTTTCAACGATTCGCCGTTTCAAAACAGCGCCACTCAACCCATAAATCCCACCGAAAAACGCGAGATTTTCTTTCGCGGTAAGATCTTCAAATATGGTAATGTCTTGCGTGACCAGTCCTATATTTCGTTTAGCCTCCAGCATAGAACCGCTTTGCCGTTCACCAAACAGCTCTATGTTCCCGGAATCGATGCCAATTAAACCGGATAATGCATGGATTACTGTAGTTTTGCCTGCCCCGTTGGGTCCAAGTAAACCTAAAATTTCACCTTGCCTGATCTCTATATTTACGTGGTCAAGGACAATGTGATTCCCATAGCGTTTAATGATATTGCTCATTGTAGCGATATTCATCCGAAAACCTCCTTTGTTTGAGTACTTAACAACATTATGACAATAGGAGGAAGGGCTTCATAGTTACAATTGTAATGAAACCAACGTTGATTCGCTTGTTGAACTGAAATACTTTATACGTAGTGTCTTGACAAGAACCATGTACCCATTTCCGATTAGATAAATATCTAAGTGTGGGTAGCGACTCTCTTTTGAGCGATTAACAGGCTAAACCTGGATTGTGAACAAGAGAGCAGATCCAACGCTCGGAAGTACTTCCACTGGAATTGCAATCCTATTTGAAATAGATACAACAAGCTCTTTGATAAGCACATTAGCAAGGAAAAGGGGAGAATGATGAATGTGCTTTTGTATCAAGGGTTGAAAACATCAATATCGTAATTTGAGCTGAATTTTCATTATTAGGGACAAGAACATGTTCCTATTGCCGATTAGGCGTATATCTAATCATTATTTTACTCATTAATTCATTAAGCTAACGGGCAGGTTAGTACCAGTATATGGTATTATTCCGATGTATTTAAGTTTCAAATAAAGGAGGACTAAAGTAAATTTCAGGAGAGAGCTTGCAACTACGGTAGCGAAAAATGAGCGGTTCCATAAAGGGGGTAAAAGTTTTGTTAGTATTTTTGCGGATATTATTTCTAATTGTAGCAGTAGCAATAGCGGGTTATGGATTAATATCAAACAACTTTGATTTTCAACCATTTATGATTTTAGCTTTAGGGTTATCAATATTAGTGATGGGGCTGCAAGAATTTAAGAAAAGTAAAAAGCGCCAAGGCTGGTTAATGATGATCGTATTTGGATTTGCTTTATTCGTATCTATACGAGGTTTGATGTTGTTTTAGGGAATCTCTGCTGACAATGACGGTTAGCTAAGATTTGTCTGATGGCGACCGCTCCATTTATCATTAAACTAACGGGCAGGATAGTTTAGTGAAGTTGGAGAATAACCTCTGGGAGAAGTCGATAACAAAGCAAGGTAAAGGGGAGATCAAAGTTTGAAACGAATGCCTTTTGAACGACCAACGGAGCACTATGACGAACGGATTTCTAAAATTGACGAGCAAATTTGTGAGATGTTGAAACTTCGGAAGCAGATTTCAAACAACAATCCTGGTTTCCCGCCATTTGAATATATCTCTGTATGGGCTGAAACTTTTGAACTTTACGAGGACTTTCTGAAAGCTGTTTTCGGAACTTTTAGAAGTGAAGAGTTTTATAAGCCAATAATTGAACCATCAGACTTTAGAAAACATATACCTGTTCTAAAGTCAGTCGAAGAAGGAAGCTTTTTCTATACTATAAATTCAATCAGGCAGTACAGTAAAGCAAGTGTAGTGACTTTTAGTATCGATTGGGATGTGAATGTGTCAGAGGTATCCTCCATCTCTAAGCCTCGCAGCCATTTTGAATTGCAAATTGGAGAACAATATGATTGCCGTATGATTCATGGTGGCAGCCACGCAGGTCATGCTTCAACCAATTATGTAATATCTCCGCCACTACCCGATAAAACTTCAGGACTTGAATTAACGTTCATAGAATATATTAAGCCATTCAGTGACAAGGAGACGGGAACAAAGATTGTATTTAAGCTGGAATAGCTTCAACGAGCAGGATCAAACTAACAGGAAAAGTTAGCCCAATAACAATTTGGTACGATTCACCGCTATCCAGGGAGCCCAATTAAAGGCTCCCTGATCTCATTAATGGAGGTTGTGTGCATGTTTAATAAACGAGAGATCCAAATTAAGGAAAGGATACAGGAGAGGTATGACATAACAGAAGAATTATATACAGCTTGGTTTACTAAAAATTCTGCTGTGCTTGTGGAAAGAGATAGATTCTATCAAACAGAACATTTAGAGAAGCATAGAGCAATATCTTATCTATTGGATAAAGGATATATAATCGCACAACCCGTCGAAAAAAAACCTGAAATGGTTGCGGTAAGCATCACTTCTGAAGGAATAGATTTCTATGAGCAAGGATATTTAACAGGTAAAGCTAATGGCTGGCAAATTGTAATTGAACAGAAAGATAGTGAGGAGTAAGGTCAGAAGTGGATTTGTTAGAAGGTTAACGAAACCTCCCTATAAAGTTGGATTCTGTATGTTAATATAGATTTAGCTTTGTGCGTCGCAAGAAGGATGTATAGCAGGTTATTAAAAATAGCGTAATCACGCCAAGTAAGCAGCTGATCCCTTTGATCATCTGCTTTAATTCAACTACGGGTAGGTTAGCTTAACATAATAATTGTTTGTGTTGTATTATCTAGGTAAGGAGAGGACAATTTGAAGGTTTTTAAGCTAATTAAACATCCTAATGTTAAATTGTTGGCAGCGGTGGAAGAGGAATCTCATCCAATAAATAGTTCATTTGAAGGTGGATCAAAATTAGAAGGTTGGATAAAAATTGATGTAGAGACTCTTTATAAAAGAGTTTATAGCGATTTCCCTCATTATGTTATTGGTCAACCCGTTGTTTCAGAGCGAGTTAAGCTTATGATGGAGAAAGATCACATTCTGCTAAACAAAGTAGAGTTTCTACCATTATGTAATGAAGATAAAAATATATTTATGATAAATGTTACGAATGTACTGGATTGTGTGGATTATCATCGTTCAGATATTCGTAGATTTAAAGATGGATCGTGGATGAGTTTCGAAAATTTGGTGTTTAATAAAGCTAAAATACCTGAAAATACATATATTTTTAAAATTAAGGAAACAGCTGCCGTGGAAGTATTTATTACAGACAAGTTTAAAGACTGGGTGGAGAAAAATAAGCTGAAAGGGTTGGATTTTTCAGTAGTATATGATCTTGAGAAGACAGAGGGAGAAGAGCTGGTACAACGAATAGCATATGAATCTGTCTTAGAACAAATTGAGCAGAATAAGGGAGAAGAATTTAGCTACGATGAAGCTCGCGAACTGATAAGCAAAGGTTATTCTATGGCAAGTGGTGCTTACAAAATGCAGTTGGATGACCAGGGGCGATTCTGGTTGGGGGATTTAACCAAAGCGTTAATGTACCAGTGGATCATGCCTGTGTATATCCCTCCAGTATTACTTTTGCAGAAGTGGCACAAGATAGAACCCTCTAATATTGAAGAGTAATAGAAATCAGCAGCTGATTCATGCGATCGGCTGCTTCTGTTCAACTAACGGGCTGTTTAACAGACCAACTCCTTTATACATAAAACTCACCCATATGAGGAAAGATCATGGTGAGGTGATTGTATGAGAAAAATTTGGATGTCGTTTCTAGTCCTTTCTATTGGGACTATTTTATCCATTCCGTCAGTAAGTGTGGCTCATCCACATGATGAAGCGACTAAAGGTAAGGATTCGATTGAATGGGTTGCATTATGGGGATTTCCACAAACAAGAGAAGAACAGTTGGAGCGTATGTTAACGACTGAATTGCAAAGGAAGACACTATTTGCGCTCCAAGAAAAACAATACTTAAAGACGGGGAAAGAAAATGTCTATAGCATCGATCCGTTTCAAGTAGCGAATATGAGAACGGTAGATGGTGGTTTTTATGTACTGGATGTAATAGCAAGTGTTCACAAGGTAATTAACAATGAGGTAGACAAGAAAGTAGAAAAATATCAAATAACTTTTCGCCACAATTACGATTTAGGATTTGTCGTCATGAATGTAGTGAAAAAATAAACCACCCTAAGTTGTTAAACTAACCGGAAACGATAGCGTAACAGAACTAAGAAAGCAGCTGGTCAAAATGATCAGCTGCTTTTATTAAACTAACGGTCAGGTTAGTCTAATAAAATTTATTTCAAACCAACGGTATTTCGTCTATTCATAGGAGGTTGATCCAATATAAGACCGAGGATTCTTCATGAATTCGTGCACTTCTCTTTTCAATTTTAAAAGTTAATGTACTAGGACTTTCAAATTCATTACCTTCGAACCGAGCAAATGAAGTCGCAATAATCGATGGTAATTAAAATTATATTATCGATAGCATTATAGAATTAAATTAACTGCCTATGTTTTATAAAAACAAGATGACATTAAAACAATCAAAGTAAATGCACAATGTTTGTTAATTTGCGCATTAATGCTTGAAAACAACGAAATTGACGATTGCATACAGTATGTTTTCCTTCTATCCTTATAACTATAATACACATATGAGTAATAATACATTAGTGTGTATTAAATATTGAACGAGATACGGTCGTAAATGATGCCGTGTTTTCAATTCTAATTATGGAGGTTTAACAAATGAAAAATATATTAATCTTAGGAGCGGTTGGAGAAATCTCTCGTTATCTCACCGACATGCTACTCAAACAGACTGACACTCACCTAATCCTTTACGCACGTCAAGCCGCTAAACGTTTGAAGGGCAATGAATCTGACCGTGTAAAACTGATCGACGGAGACTTCAATGATACAGATCGTCTTGTAGAGGCTATGAAAGGGATTGATGTTGTCTATGTAAACGACATGTATGATGAAGCAGCAACTGCATCTATTGTAAAAGCCATGGAACGTTCTGGAGTAAAAAGAATTATCGCCGCTTCCTCCCTCGGAATCTATAATGAGGTTGGTGGGAAGTTTGGAGAATGGCTTATTCCTATGTCTCAAGGCCAACTTCCTAAGTTCGCTGCATCAGCTGAAGTGCTTGAAAACTCTTCTCTAGATTACACTTTACTACGAATCACTTGGATGTATAACGAGGATGGTAATACCAACTACATGCTCACTAACAAAGGCGAACCCTTTGTGGGTACGCAGGTAACTCGGCAAGCAGTAGCTCAATTGGTTGTAGACATTATCCAAGATGACGACAGCCGTTTTATTCGTTCAAGCCTTGGAGTCAGTGAACCAGGAACCGACTGGGACAAACCTTCATTTTATTAGAAACAAACTAATCTAATCTTTGCCAGTTTTTTTGACCTATATAAGTATAATAAGTGTCCTGAAATGAAGTTGATAAAATACATTCTAATCACATATGAAGAAAAAACACCTTTCGTTGAAGGATATAGTTCAACGCGGAGGTGTTTTTCTATAGATACAAGAATAAGAAGGCTCTAGGCATTGTTTCTCTTTATACAAAAAGATTTTTTGTTCATTATGTGATAGATTGAAAAAGAAATACTGTAGCTCAGAGAATTATGCCCATCTGTGGAATTGAGAAACCAAAGAAGCTTTTGTTGCGAAAACAATGAAGAGAGGCATTTCTACTGCTAAATCCATTATCAAGGCTAAATTAGAGAAGCAATGTCCATAATAAGGCTTATAGTTG
The DNA here is from genome assembly GCF_038005125.1 of Paenibacillus sp. FSL K6-2862. Classification (NCBI taxonomy): domain Bacteria; kingdom Bacillati; phylum Bacillota; class Bacilli; order Caryophanales; family Paenibacillaceae; genus Paenibacillus; species Paenibacillus sp. FSL K6-2862. The sequence goes on along the minus strand of NZ_JBBOSN010000001.1, from coordinate 3,385,063 downwards.
CTAGAAGGTTCGGGGGTTATAACAATGATTAAGGTCGATAGAAGAATACTTAAATCTCAAGAAGCTATAAAAAGTGCTTTTATAGAACTCATCTCAGAAAAAGAGTTTGATAAAATAACTGTGAAAGATATTTGCAAAGGAGCGAATGTGGGAAACAGAACATTTTATCTTCATTACCTTGATAAGTTTGACTTATTGGATAAACTCATTGAAGAACATATCTATAATCTTAAGAAATTGTGTAAGCCTCACTCTGGATTAGACTTTAAAGAAGCGAATGTCATTTGGTTTGAGTACTTGGATAATCATTATTTATTTTTTTCAACAATGCTAGCAGGAAAAGGAGCTTTTGCTTTTCGTAAACACTTTTTAGAATTCATCATTGAAGAATTAAAGATTGACGTAGAAATTATCAAAGGGAAAAATCAAAGATTTAGTGAAAGTGTACTTCTTAACTTCTTTGGGGCAGCTATTGTTGGAGTAGTGGAAACCTATTTTATGAAAGGGATTCCTGACCCTCCTGAAGTTGTGGCAGAACAATTGGGTATGTTAATAGAGCGAAACTTATAGTTAAAGGTGATAAATATATTACAAAGTAAATCGTCAAAGTTTCTGTCTTTTTGTTTTGAATTGATAACAGGCAATATGATGAGTTATCTATAGATGAGTGAGGGAACGATGAGGTAATCTTGAAGTCTGAGGTATTTTGTATCGATCCAGAGCTACACAAGGCCCTGGATCGATATAGTGTGTATAGCGTGTTATGTGAAACAGGTTCATAGTCTAAATTTTGACTTAATAGGTCTCCACGCTTGATCGGATGTATTTATCTGAATATATTACAAATTTTCCACAAAGAAATTTCTTAATTTAGAAAAAGGTATTTTCTCCATCTGATCATATAGAGTACAATGTCCAGCTTCTTTCACAATATACAATTCCTTAGGTTCTTTAGCTTGTTCATACGCCCTAACACTATCTGGTTTTGTCTCTGCTTTATCGCCTGCAATTATTAGTAATGGTCTAGGCGAAATTTCATCGATATATTGCAGCATTTTTGTTGTCATAAAAGATAATGGCATTGTAGCATTCCATGCACCATTTGATAAAATTGAATTTTCATGGAATCCTCGATCTGTGCGATAGAAATTATATACGTCTTTGGCTTCATCTGATTCATTCTCCGGATATCCATCAGGGAATCTATCAGGGCCTAAAGCATTAGTTTGAGTTTCAGCATCAATCCAACGTTGTTGTGCTTGAAGATTTAGAATAGCAGTTCTTTGATCTGTTGGTAATTCTGCCATTCCTGAAGATAATTCATACATGGAAACAGTAGCCACAGCTTTAACTCGCTTATCAACCGAAGCTGCATTCAATGCAAATCCACCCCAGCCACAAATTCCGATCATGCCAATACGTTCACGGTCAATATTAGGCCGAATTCCTATTGCATCAACAGCTGCCATAAAATCTTCAGTATTGATATCCGGTGCTGCAGTGTTACGTGGCGTTCCGCCGCTTTCTCCCGTGTATGATCCATCAAAAGCAAGTGCAGCAAATCCAAGGGAGGCCATTTCATTTGCATAGCGGCCAGATGCTTGTTCTTTGACAGCACCAAATGGTCCACCAATTACAAGTCCAGGGAGTGTACTGTCATCTACATCTTTAGGTAAATACAAATCACCAGCTAATTGAATGCCAAAGCGATTCATAAAACGGATATCTGTTCTTGTAACTTTTTCATGAAGTTCGAAAGTGAATTTCCTCATTATTATTTCCTCCTACAATAACTTCCTAATTTTTATTTTTTTTTGATGGTGATAGTAAAGTAGCATAGTTTTCGATCTTATAGTTGGCAAGTTCCAGGGCTTGATCAAGTTCTTTGGATTTTTCAATTAATTGAGCTCTTTGCTCTTCCAAAATTTCTTTTCTTTTTTCTAACGTACTGTCACCTTCTAAAGAAAGTGCCGTATATTCTTGAATTCGTTCGATAGGTACTCCTATTTCTCGCAGACATTTCACATAACGAATCCAATCAATATCTTGTTGTGTATATTCGCGGTATCCGGAATCATTTCGTTGTATAGACGATAAGATCTTCATACTTTCCCAATATCGAATGGTTTCTGATGGTAACTTGAAGTACTCGGACACTTCTTTGATCTTAATGTGTAGCCCTCCTTCTCTTGTGGAATAATTTCATGTTACAACATTGAAGTAACTTTAAGGCAACACCTTTTTGCAACCTGTTTTTTTCGTTCCAATATATTATTCAATGAATTAAATATCGTCTTACCGACCGAAGTCTGTACAATATTAATGTTTCCACAGTGCGCTTTCTGTATGTGAAAAATGCTTGGTATACTGTAAGTTATGCCATTTCTCTCTGCTATTTAAACTAACGGGAAACATTAGTTTAATATAATTAAGAAGCAGCTGATCCATGAGATCGGCTGCTTTTGTTCAACTAACGGGCAGGTTAGTACCAATATATGGTATAATTGCGATGTATTAAGTTTCAATCAAAGGAGGGCTAAGGTGAAGTATTGGTCTTACTTAGGCGTTTTCTCATCAATAGTAATGATCATGCTATGGCTAGTTCTTAATTTCTACAATCCATACAATTCTGACCTTACAAGTAGCCATGTCTTAGTAATAACTGGGCTATTCCTTCTAGCCCCAGCATGTTTCGCATTAATAGGTTCAATAAAAAAACAGCGTTCTATAATGGTAATCGCATGTTTATGGTCCTTGCCCCTAAGCCTTTACTTAGCGATGACAACAAGTATTTTTAAGATATTTATTCTTACGTCTTTCTGCTACCTTCTCAGTGGAGTTCAAATGAGAAAATGAATCAATCCAAAGGATGAGAGGGATTATTGTATGATACGTTCGTATACTAACAAAGATGTTGATTACATTGTCAATTCACATTACGAACTTTACAAAAAGGAATTCAACTATGATTCCTCTTTCAGAAGTTACATTGCTGAAACTGTAAACAGTTTTATTGTGAGATCAAACAAAAAAGAAAATATTTTCATACTAGAGATTGAGGGAAAACCAAGTGGGTCTATAAGTATTAAACAAGTTGCTGAGCACACAGCACAATTAGGATTATTTCTTATAGAACCCCACTTTCGGGGCTCTGGATACGGAAAAGATCTGATAATAAAGGCCCTCAGCTTTTGTGTAGATAATGGATTTAATAAAGTGATTCTTTGGACAAATGAAGAGTTGGAGGCAGCAAGGTTTATTTACCAAAAGATCGGTTTTAAATTAAAAATAACTCAACGTTCGATTCTCTCCAATAAAGTATTGTTAGAAGAACAATGGGAATTAGAATTAAAGGACCTCCACTTGTGAGCTGTTGTATCATAAAACTAACAGAGGAACTTTAGCAGAATAATAAAAAGGAGCCGAAATTATCAGCTTATGACTAATCGTAAGTGGTTGGTTTTTAATTACCTTAAATGACCTGATTACGCCTGGAAGTCAATAAGTTCATTAAACTAACGGGAAACGATAGCGTAATAGAACAAAGAAAGCAGCCGATCCAAAGTGATCAGCTGCTTTTGTTCAACTAAGGGGCAGGTTAGTTCCAATATGTGGTATTGTATAGTTAGAAAAATTTACTTAACGGAGGCCATAAGAATTGTCTATTATATTTCCTCAAATAGAGACAGACAGGTTGAAACTCGCCATTCTTACTTTAGACGACACTAAAGCCGTATTTAGGCATTTCCTCATTCATAACAAGAGGGGCTGATGGCGCCATGTGGTTTTCGGAGAACCAAGCCAAGCGGATCGGACGAATTACTTCAGATGGAGAAATTCATGAGTTTCAAATCCTGACGGAAAACGCCTCTCCTGTCGGATTAGCATGTGGTTCAGATGGGGCGGTATGGTTCGTCGAGATCCAAGGAAATAAAGTTGGGATGATCACGACGGAAGGTCAAATAACTGAGTATGAAATTCCGACCAAAGAAGCGTGCCCTCATGCAATCACGCCTGGAACGGAAGGCGAATTGTGGTTCACTGAATGGGGGCAAAATCAAATCGGCCGAATAACCATGTGCGGCTTTATTTCCGAATACCCTATTCCGACACCGAACGCGGAACCTCACGGTATTATTATCGGGTCGGACAACGCAGTTTGGTTTGCTGAAGAGTGCAACCAAATAGGGAAGCTTTCGACTAATTGAGAACGATAGCCCATTAATACAAAGAAGCAGCTGATCAATCTGATCGCCTGCTTCTTTGTATTTAATGGACAGGTTAGTTTAAAGTTTTTTTTGTTTTTTCAGTACAAGAATTTTGTATCGCTACTGAATAGTCAAATATCTAACGCAAAATAATAACTTGACGAAAAAGGGGATATTGTTATTATAATACTCTAGAGTAGTATAATAATAAAAAGGAGATTGATACATATGGCACAGAGAGGAAGAAAGAGGGGGTCGAGCGGAGAACAAAGTCGGGAGTTATTGCTAAATATCGCTACAGAGGAATTTGCTCTGCGGGGGTATCATGAGACTAAAATAAGCAGCATCGTTGAGAAGGCTGGAGTTACTCAACCAACCTTTTACCTGTACTTTCAGAACAAAGAAGCGATTTTTCAAGAATTAGTCCATTTATTTCGTTCTCGTCTGAGCAATTATACTCGAAACAGTCGTCTTGAACCGGGGATAGAGAAGAACATCATTCGCCAACGAATTGTAGAAGGATTAACGCCATTCTTCCGATTTTTTATTGAAGAACCGAATCTAGCTTGTATTGGTTTTTTAATTGCTCCCCAGGCGGCTGAGATTAAAGACCAATTGGCTGATGATATCCATGACAATCTAATTTCAGAACAACAGGAAGGCTATTTTCGTGAAGATACAGACATGAGAATCGTTGCGGATAGTATCGTAGGTATGATGGAGCGCTTTATTGCGACACAAAAAAAACGCCAATTTAAAAATCCGGAAATGTTAGCAAATGAGATCGCAGGTTTATTTTTATATGGAATTGCAAAATGATACATCTTACCTTGGGAGGGAAAGGAAATTAGCAAGCGGATAAGAAAGACAATAACCATTGTGCTAGCGTTTATATTAATAATTACAATGATGCCTGAATGGTCTGGAAAATTAGCCTATGCTGAAAGTAGCTACACCATTCATACGGTAGCAGGTACGAGTACAAGTGGTTATTCTGGAGACGGAGGGCCGGCAACGTTGTCCTCCCTGAATAGACCATGCGGAGTGGCGCTGGATAGCAGTGGGAATCTCTATATCACGGATACGGACAACAACCGGGTCAGGAAAGTAGATACGTCCGGAAAGATTAGTACGATTGCGGGTACGGGTGTTGCTGGTTATTCGGGAGACGAAGGACCGGCAACATCAGCTGCCTTAAATAAGCCTTGCGGTTTAGCAGTGGATAGCAGCGGAAATCTATACATTTCTGACTACAATAATCATCGGGTCCGCAAGGTGGATATGACGGGGAAAATCAGCACGATTGCGGGTAAAGGAAGTACAGGGTTTTCAGGGGATGGAGGACCGGCGACATCCGCTGAATTGGTCTTCCCAGAAGGATTGGTGTTAGATCATAATGGTAATCTCTATATTGCTGATTATGGAAACCACCGAATCCGTAAAGTTGATGAGACAGGAAAGATTACTACTGTAGCAGGCAGGGAGATGTATGGATTTTCGGGAGATGGAGGAGACGCCACATCCGCTCAACTGTTTTTCCCTACTGGTGTCGCATTAGATGACGAAGGAAATTTGTATATCGCAGATACCTCCAATCAGCGGATACGAAAAGTGGATTCTTCAGGAAAGATTACCACAGTAGCAGGTAATGATAACGGGGGCTTTAATGGAGACGGAGGAGCTGCCGTTGAGGCATATCTATACAACCCGACCGGAGTAGTGATAGACGGTGGTGGAAATCTTTTTATCGCTGATTCCTCCAATCAGCGGATACGAAAAGTGGATTCTTCTGGGAAAATCACCACGATAGCAGGTACCGACTTGATGGGATATGGAGGAGACGGAGGACCAGCGACATCGGCAGAACTCTTTACCCCCCAAGGGATAGCTTTAGATCGAAGTGGAGATTTGTATGTGGCGGATCTTTATAATAGCCGAATTCGGGAATTAAGCTTGAATGTGAGTGCCCGGACCGTGGTTGCGTTTGCGGCTTCTTCCATCCCCGAAGTCGGCACAAACAATGCTATAACATTAACCGTAAAAAATGCTGAGGGTTATACGGATACGACGTTTACTGGAATTCATGATGTGACGATCTCTGGGTACTTGCAAGCACCGGATAGCTCCTACGGCAGCGTAGAGGGAACGCTTTTAAGTGCACCTTCGCAAAAGGTTAGTGTTACCTTTGTTAGAGGGGTTGCCAAATTTAACGTGCGGCTTCATAAAGCTAAGCCGCAAACGATATCTCTAAGTGTTGCAGACGTGGCATCGCCAGCGGCTAATCCATTGATCATACATCCAGTAGCAGGAAAAGCAGTCACAATGACGCTGACAAAAGATATTACCTCTCCAGATCGTAATGGTGGGTTGTTCGGGCAGCAACCGGTTATCACGCTTCGGGACACTTATGGTAATACGAGTTCAAATGACAACAGTACGACGGTGACAGCGTTAAAGAAGGATAAGGGAACGTGGACACTGACTGGAGTGAAGACGGTGACAGCTCAAGCAGGGGTCGTTACCTTTACTGATCTTGGTGCCACTAATGATGACTTAATCACTGGAGCACAGCTTTCATTTGAGACCCCAGGTCTAAGTTCAATCGTGAGTACAGCTGTGACGCTCCCTAAACCGGAATACTCCGGTAAATTAATAACACGGATGTGGCCAGTTCCCCATAGTTGGGATCATCCGGAAGTAGATGATAAACAGCAAAAGTTTAAACTAATAGATGAGAATGTGTATCTCACAAATGAATCTTATGCAGATGTATTATTCACGACTCAAGGAATTGATCTGGCCAATGTTTCTGTGGATGGGGTTAGCAGAGGGAGTGTATTAAAAGATCCATTGGGCAATTTATCAATCATAGAGGGAGCGGATTCGTTAGGGATTGATTCTACAGACCCGATGATGGATATTCATGCTCTCCGATTTAAATCTCAGCCTGTTGTCAATACAGGCAGCTTGATACATGTCTGGGCCAGATCGAATACTAAAAGTGAATCAGAATCTATTTCCTTAATACAAGCTCCAAAAGTTATTTCCCTGAATGCTCCATCCAAATTGGAAACGGGGAAGACGATAACCGTCGAAGGAAGCTTGGATACAAAAGCTCGTTTGCCGATTTCAATTACGACGACTCAGGGGAATATCCATAAATACACAGATGAACAAGGACATTTTTCTTTTACGTACACAGCCCCTTCATTTGCAGTTAGTGAAATCATCATAATTAAGGCGCCCGGGGTCGAATTCGATTTGATCAATAGCTGGGATCTCACGATCTATGAACCGCTAGTTATCATTGGACCTGATGCATGTAACGGAACCACGGGAGAGCTGTTTTCCTGTCAGCTTACGGCTTCAGGTGGTATTGGGGCTCCAGCTTGGCAGATCGAAACGGGCAGCTTACCTGATGGGATAAGACTGGATCCGCAAACTGGTTTGCTCTCAGGAATTCCAACAACCCCAGGGAAGTATACTGCTACAATTGCAGTTATGGATTCGGCTCAAGAAAAGCGAACGAAGACAATCATGATGACTATCGAGCCAAAGGTAGCTTTATCTGCACCCCATGGAGTAAAAGCTGAAATCGGTGATGGCATGGTTATTTTGTCATGGGAGCCTGTACACGGAGCCACTTATTATGATATTTACGAAGGTTATACCCCAGGAAGTTATGAAAAGGTAGCACGGATCACAGATGGATCGGTTCATTATTCAATAAAGGGACTACCTAACAACATGACTCGCTACTATACAGTAAAAGCAGGAAATGACAAAATCGAAAGTGACTATTCAGAGGAAGTTAGCGCCACGCCGAAGGCTCCCACAACTCAGGCACCCGAGTGGCCAGAAGGTAGCGAGCTAAGCATATCGGAGATCACACAGACTAGCGTGAAGCTATCCTGGCCGAGTGCAATGGATCATGTCGAGGTGTCCGGATATCGAATTTACGTTAATGGAGCGGAGAATGAGACGGTAAGCGGCAGTGTATATGCTATGACTATGGATGATTTAACTGCAGACACGTCCTATATGTTCCAAGTTATGGCATTAAACGCTGAAGGGAACCAAAGCGCGGCACTTAGTGCGTCTGCTAAGACGTTGCCACAGTCGCCTGAACCGGATATTGAATCGCCGCAATGGCCGGATGGTAGTGAATTGGAGATTTCAAATATCACCTCAACGAGCGTGAAGCTATCCTGGCCGAGCGCGAAGGATAATATTGGTGTGTTGGGTTATAAAATTTACGTAGATGGGTTGGAGAAAGAGACGGTAAGTAGCAGTGTCTATGGGGTAAATGTAGGAAGCCTAGCGGCAGGTACGAATTACACGTTCTCCATAACCGCGTATGACGCAGCGAGTAATGAAAGCTCCCCGCTAAGCAAACCAGCAAAAACTGCACCAGCACCATCTACGGGCAGTGGCGGCGGTTCGAGTTCAGTCTGCTCTGGAGATGAGCATGTACTATCCGCTAACGCTGATCTAAGGGAATTAGAAATAGGGGATAAAGACAAGAGATTGATGCCCAATCCTCCATTTAATCCTGACACCACTCGATTTACCATCCTAACGGAAGCCGACCAGGTTGAAATTGCGATAAAACCGGTTCACTCTGCAGCGAAGGTGATGTTTGAGGATGAAGTGATGGTAGATAGAATAAAGGTGAATTTGGAGGAAGGAGATAATCAGCTCGTATTGATTGTACTAGCAGAGAATGGAAGCAAGAAGGAATACCAGCTGACTATTCACCGCGAAAAACCAAATCAATCTGGGGAGATCATCCAACTTACCGATTTAGCCGGACACTGGGCGGAAAAAGATATTACACGCGCCGCGGCTAAAGGTCTTATTAGTGGTTATCCAGATAGAACGTTCCAACCAAACAATAGCGTTACGCGGGCGGAATTTACGGTAATGCTGACTAGTGCCTTGCAATTAGAGGCGGGAAGTACTGAGCTTAACTTCACAGATCGTGATCAGATTAGCCCGTGGGCAAAGCAAGCAACTGCCCAGGCTGTACGTGCGGGATTAATCGAAGGCTATAAAGATGGAGGATTTCGTCCAAATGCTCATGTCACCCGAACAGAAATGACAGTCATGATCGCGCGGGCGTTGGATCTTCCAATGGACGCTAGTACCACGACTGGGTTTGCTGATGACCAAGAAATTCCCAAATGGGCAAAAGGAGCTGTAGAAGTAATGCGTGAGCAAGGGTACATTAGTGGCCGGGGTGGCGACACTTTCGCACCTAACGATACAGCAACACGTGCAGAAGCTTCAGTTATGTTACTTCGTTTGTTAGAAGATTAAGAGAACAAGTTGAGAACAGATATGGCGGAAGCGCTGGCTTCTAGCTGTATCTGTTTTTGGTTATTACATGTTTGTCAAGGGACTAGAACATTGTGTCATTTCGGATTAGGTAGTTATCTAAATAGTATCATGATGGAATTCGTTAAGCGAGATAAGAGCAGTTAATTATGACTTCGCTTGAATAAACGATTCTTTTATTAGGACCTAGGTTTTTTTCTTATGGCAAGAACTTATTCCATTAATGAAAAGCCTAAGTACCTTATACCCATGTTGATTACAATATTTATCTGCTTCATTAAACTAACGGGCAGGATAGTTACATTAAAAGGAAATTAAATACCGAATATCTATTACAACAGGAGAGTGCTTTTAAGGGTTCAACTAGTGAAAAGAGCTTGTGGTTTCTAAAAAAAAGCTCTGTTATTTCCTTATTTTGATTTTAGTCTCTTGTATAATAAATTCAGTATTAATGTAGCGATAAAGAAAAGAGGGATCTTGATATGAAGAACGGGCAATTAGAGAAACTGAATCTATACGACATTTCAAAGGGGGTATCGGAATATAAAAACTGGGTCGTTAGTGAAGTGAATGACCATGCACTCCGTATAGCTGTTATTAACGGTGAATTTAAGATAATCAGTTAAGCTAACGGGAAACGTTAGTTCAATAAATTAAGCGAGGCAGTTGGTCACTAGCGATCGACTGTTTTTTGTTGAAGAACAATTTACAAATCAATCTAATAAAAAAAATTTTTTGTTTTGAACGGTACTCTTGTCCTTTACATATGTACAAAATACGAGTTTTGTGAAACAGTATCATAGTTTTAGTTTTAACATATGGATCAATGTGGCTTTTTTGATTTATAACCCCCGAGATCTTTTCAATTTCATATGGATAAATATGTGATCTGTATACGAATCACATTAACATCTCTAATATCACTTCTTCACATTTCAGCTATCCAATCTATCCAAATATAATATGCACCCATTTTAGTTTTAAAATAAGCACATATTATATTTGATACTATAAATCTGAATCGAATTCTTTTAATCTGATCCTACGTCATTTTTAATTCTCGTGTACCCAAAATTCAATAATGCTGTTTCAGGTATTGGATTCGTTTCCTTGCCCGACATATCGAATGAATTTGGCCTGAACTGGTTCAAATTCAAAATTTCTCATAAGCAGCCTGTTTTTGACTTGCCACATTACTTAATACTTTTTGGTAATTAATACCATCAACTGATATCTCCAAGTCAAAATAATTGGATCGCGTATGTCCATTATAGAATTGTATGCTTACCTGCCCTACTTGAGTCTGTTGCTCAAGCTCCAACTGCAGGTATTGTCCCTTTCCATCTGCGGACCATCTGGAGTCCGGATCACGGTCGATCGTATGAATCGGCAGATTGCCATCATCTGCACTTGCCGTAACCTTGGTTACGACAGCGAAAGGTCCCTCCGGTTCGGCCACAGGCTCTTTAACTTCAAATTTCTCCCGTGCCTCGACCGTTACGCCATTAAAGACGCAGCTCACGATGATGTCGACTTTTCCCGCTTTTACCGCATGGAATGTAGTTCCTTCTGTATATCCGATTGTATCATCACTTGATGTGTACGTCACAGGAACATTCAATTCTGCAATGTTTACGATCTCACCATTATCTAAAGTTAGAAACGAGGATAATTCTCCGCTTTCGCCTGCACTGATCGCATTCCCTGCGACTCTCCAGCCGGGTACTGTTTTATTAGGACTGATGGAGATGTTCTCTGGAAGTACGGGTGTATCAGCTACCTTAAACTTCACTCGCACTTTCTGGGTGTGATCCCGATAAGATACAGTAATCTCTCCAGTTCCATTAGTTCCTTGCGGTTGCTTAATTTTAACCTTTGCATCCTTGGCATAAGCTTTTGCAGAAATGATCGGCGTTTCGGTAGTGCCATAAGGCAAAGTATGATCGTAATCCGTTCTTAAGAACTGCATACCCCCTATAGGTTCGCCATTAACCAACAGGGATTGAAGCCCCAGATGAATATCTTTGATTCGTTTCTTGCTCTGATCCTGATATAAACTTTGCGGGGACAAACGATCGCCCTCCCCAATACCTTCTGCCATATCAAATGGCTGCGTATTCGCATCCGGTATGGTACCCACAATGTTGACGTTCACGCCGCTGTCCTTTCCTTTTGTTCCAATGACATATCCATTCCCGAATTGTTCTGATTCTACAATAACGCCGGATTTACTAGGGTGTGCTGCCTGACCGGTCGTATTCCAGAACACACTTTCCGTGGTTACTACCCCATGACGATTCGTTTCGGATGATCCATAATCCCGTGTAATGGCAGAGATCCCGTCCCCGTTAACGACCAGGTTGTCGATCAGGTTCGCCATGCTCAAATACATATGAAAATCAGTCAATAATGAAGGCTTCTCAGAATACGAACTTTGCAGGACATTCCCGTTCGCAGAGAAGTTGGCATATGTGAAGCTATGTCTAGCTCCGATTGCCTTACTATTCTTAATGAGATTATCATTGCCAATAAATTGATATAAATAACCGTTCCCATTCGCTCCACGATACTGCGGATACTGCATGGTTACATGATCCACAGTGACGTTCTTCGTACGGTCCAGAATAATCCCTTTGGATAATAGATGATAATTCGCATTGCCAGTTGGCTTATAGGTGTTAATATTTCGAATCCAGCTGTTGGCCACTGCAATCACATTGACCGCTTTGGCATTATCGGCTTCATACCCAGCAGTGCCAACGACTTTGAAGTCATCTTCACCAAGCCCCGACTTCGCATTTTGAATGTTTGCAATCGAGAAATCTTCCAAACCTACTTCGACAATCGGATCTGCGGTCTGACTAATCGTAATATCATCGCGCAGCTTCATGGGATAACGCGTCGGAATGTCTAACGTAATCGTTTTGTTCTCTGAATCTACGCCCACGATTTGGCGATAGAATAATGGTTCTACTTTACCAAGACGTGACGACCACTTGTTTTGCATGCCAAGTTCACGTAAGAAACCTGGCGTCGTTTCGAATGAAATGACCAGGTAATCATTCACTGCAAACCCACTTGTATCTTCAACGGGTAGCAGGACGGTTGGATCAGTAACAGACTTGCGAAGTTTCGTAGAGATTCCGGTTTTCTTCCAATCTCCGTTGCCGATCCGGATAATATCCTTGTTTTTCATATTTTGCTGTGCATTATAGATATGAGTCTTGTTCATCCCGTCACCTTTCAGGACCACACGACTTGCAGGAATGTTTAGTGAATAATCCTTGCCGTCCCGAGGGTTAACCTGATATGTACCCTTGGGAAGATACACGACACCCCCACCTAACGCAACAGCATCATCAATTGCCTTTTGAATAGCCTGCGTTGCATCTCGATTCCCTGAAGGATCGGCAAAATAAGGTGATTTGGTAACGTCAATACTGTTGTTTTTAGCCGTTTTAGGTAGTTCTGTTTCCCCACGCCGATAACCGGCATACGAAAAGTCATGCAGAAACCTTCCCTGTTCGTCTTTAAATCCCGGATACCAATCGTTTGGATAGAGTCTGCTTCTGCCATCCATACCCAGAGATAGATTCTCACTAATACGATCAATAGACGGCTGAGAGTCACCCTCCGACGCTCGAACCTCATGGACTCCAGGTACAGACAATCCAACAGTCAACGTAAATGCCAACAATAATAAAGGCCACTTTCTACGCATTCTTTCGTTCTCCTCCTTTTGGATTTCAGAGTATGTGAGCGGTTTCAATAAACCCTGTAGTCACCTCCGATCCTGCTTAAGCAAGAGTCATGTGCATGCCAACTCAGCATGTCATAACCGATTGTAGAGCACGAGGGAACGAAATTACATTAACAAAAACGACACTTCAATACCCATTTTATACAATATAAGGATTTATTCAGAAGATACAGCGCGATTATATCGCTCTAACGCCTGCTGCTGAATCTCAATCGCACGATCAATCTGCAATGACTTAATTTGCTCGACATACGTATCAAAAGCATCCACCGGCTCCATGCCAAAAATGATTTTAAGCGACATCTCGTCTACCACTTTGTTCACTTCCTGCATGATGACTGACATCTCCGTGCTTTCTTTCTCGGTTTTGGGAAGGGTCGGTACCTGATGCAGAACAGCATCTGTACTGGACCATAACTGCACCGCCTCTTTCTGTTCCGGTAAAATATAGTATTGTTCCATATATCGCGTATCCTGGACAAATGGACCGAAATAACTCGCTCTCGTGTACATCGCAAGCGCTTGTGCCGGCGACCACTTATCAGGGTTTTTCAAAATAGTCTCGGTATACGTCGGATACCCGTCCTTCATCTCAAAACTGACACCTTCAATACCAAAGTTGAACAGCAAATGCCCCTCAGGCCCATATCCGTAATCGAGCATCCGCGCTGCTTCTTCCACATGACGGCTCTTGCTGGATATGGCGACTCCACTGGAACCGATAGCGGGAGCAAGTTGACCAAATTTCGGGCGATCTCCTTTGTTCATAACAGGATATGGCGCTGGCACAAGCTTTGCATGGGGAACCGTCTCCTGCAAGATGGGGAGCCATGTACCAATTCCCGCCCCTGCATTCCAGATACTCGCGCCGCTGCGTCCTGTGGTCATGTTTGTATCCTGAGTCTCCGAATCGACGGCAGCTAGATTCTTGTCAATGAGTCCCTCCGCATACCATTCACGAAATAAGGATAGGAACGCCTTATATTCAGGTTCTTGTGCCCCAAACTTAATTTGGCCATCTTCCACGTAGAACCCCTTTTTAATGCCAAAAGCGCCAATAAAACCGCCACCTTCAATACCGAACAACGGATTCGGAACACCTAGAAAAGTAAGCGGGGCGTCAGCTCCCTTTTTGTCCTTAAAAGCCTTAAGCATCGTATGCCATTCGTCAATCGTTGTTGGCACATCAAGTCCAAGTTCATCCAGCCAGTCCTTCCGGATAATCGGCCCTTGATAGGTTCGAAGCTTATCATCTCCCTGGATAAAAGGAAACGCGTAATAACTTCCGCTGGCTGTACGAATCTGCATATCAATGTCCGGATGCTCGGTCAGGTACTGCTTCAGATGAGGTGCGTACTGATCAATAACATCGTTTAATCTCAGAATATATCCATCTTTAATCGCTTTCTCGGGCCCGCCGGGATAATTGCTCCACTCGTATTCAATCATATCCGGCAGTTCTCCGGACGTAAGCAGCACATTAATCGCTTCTTTGGCCTGATTGGCGGGAGGCCGGATGAATTGAAGGTTGACTCCGGTTCTCCGCTGCCACTCCTGAAAAAAAGGAACTTCATTGAAGCTGGACTTAATGCTCGCTGCATTGCCATTCAATTCTGCCCAGTAGGTTAATTTCCCATCGTCATTGGGTGAAGCAATTGAGATGGTCTGGTAATCTGATGAGCCGGAACGTTCATCCAACTTGGCATCCGAATCTGTCCCGTTCTGATCGCAAGCAGTCAGCATGCCAAGCAATAGGATGAATCCTGTCAACTTTGTTATGAATGCCAACTTCCTATTTACGTTCATGTTCCGGTCTCCTTTCAAATCAATCAACTGATTTCTTTATATTTACCGGGAGTAATGCCTTCATATTTCTTGAATACCCGGATGAAAGTTGCTGCATCGTTATATCCGACCAATCGGGATATTTCGGTAATGGATTCCTGTTTATGCTCCATCATTTCTTTAGCCTGTCGGATACGACACTTATGAATACAGTCCAGCAGACCCTCACCAGTCTGATTCTTGAAGAGTTTGGACAAGTAACTGCCCTTAAGCTCAAAATGCTCACCAATTGCGTTGACGTTCAAATTCACGTCAGTATAGTTACTCTCAATATACTGTGTGACTTGGGTACTGAGATGACGCAGGGAATCCTCACGTTCTTGTGATACATTCGTTGCGCGCTTGTCAGCGGCATATGAACATACCTCCTCAAGCAAGTTCTGCAATGCCTCCTGCATCTCCTGGATGGTATCACCCGCAATAATGTCCTCAATCCGATGCGGGTATTGAGTTAACGTATGGTTATCCCTGTCCCCCAGATCATTGATAGCCTTGATCATTGTACCTACCAGGTTAAAAATCAGGCAACGTGCAAGTGTGAGTGACATAATCGGTTTATCAAAATTTCGCTCTGTAATCTCGTTCATATAAGCACTGGCTTGGTCGGTATCTCCCGCTTTGATGAAATTAAGAAGCTGCTGTTCCACCTGAAGCGGATAGTAGTAGCCAAATGGGTCATCCGCCATCGCATCGCTGCGTACATCCCCATAGGTAATGATGCCTTTCTTGCCAAGCACCATTTTGTATTCCATCGCGTCTACTGCTTCCTGGTATGCTTCGGCGATGCCAATCCACGACATATGGCGTCCGCTGATGGAAATCGTCAGTTCCATATCATAGCGTTCCAGGAAATGCTGCGCTTCTGCCGCAATGTGATGAAGATCCTGGTTCCAATCCGAAGAATCCGCTTTCATATTTACAAGGCAGACCATCATATCATCGACTTCTGCCACATATCCAACGTGCTGACGCTCTGAAGCCAGTTCTTCAACCACATTTGAAATAATGAGATGGATTAACTTGTTTCGTTCGTTGATATCAATACCCGGCAGTTTTCCATAGAGATTCTCTTCATTCTCAATGACAAATAAGATAACAGCAAATTCACTTGAATAGAGCGGCATATGAAAGGAACGGAATGCATCTTCATAGGGCACGAGCGTATCCTGTTTACCTTTGAGAAGCCGATTAATCATATTGGAGCGCAGCACCTGCTGATGTTTCTGCAGCTGCTGAGCAATCTCATTCTTTTCTGATCGTGTGTTCATAATGACCTTCTGTATAAATCGAAGTTCGTTCCGATCAGCGGGTTCGTTCTGACTATTTTTATCTTTTAGTGATTCCACGAGCTGTTGAATTGGGGAGTAATTCCGGCGCATAAAGAACCAGGTCAGTACACCCGCACTAATGAGACTTACCACGATACTGATATACGTAAAATTGCGGACATATACTGCCTTTTCCCAATACAGGCTGCTGGGAATAATCAATGCGTATTTCAGATCGGATACCGCAGAGTCCATGTAGAACATCTCCGACTTGCCTACCTTCGCGTTATCCAACTGAACCTGATTGCCATTCATGAATGGCTTCAATTCCTCTGACCCGGGATGATTGCTCATCAGAATCTCGTTATTCTGATTCAGAATCAGCAGCGTGGCATCACTAAAACCGGAAATGCTCTCAATTGCTTCCTGGAATCTTCGCGTATCCGCCATGACGACAACCGTACCCGTCTCCTGACCATTCAAATCATCGGGCAGACGTGTAATGTACGCAATGGAAGACTCCGTCGGTGCTGCAGTCTGATGTGGCAGTATGACGAACTGATTCATCTCTGTACCCAGAATCTGATCCCGCCACGCTTCGAAAGACATTGCACCTGTATTATGTATGGTATGGAATGCCGTTCGCATATCCCGAATATTACCTGAACGAAGAATGGATTGATCTTTTTTCCACACGACGTAGAATTCATCGATGGATGCGTAGGATGTTTTATAGAGACGGAGTTCCTTTACCAGTTGGTAAGCCGTGTACGGCGCCTCTTTGGCTGGCTGATTGGAATACATCAGGGTTTGCAGATTCGGGCTCCACGTCATCTCCATGTTTAACCGCTTCATCAGATCAACTTGTGTATCGATCGTATATCGCATCTGCTTCAATAAAGAATCGTTGGCCCGATGTATTTCACTCTTCAGTGTCTCATTTGCTTGCATGTAAATAACCAAACTGATCAGAATCGGCACAATCAAAACAGCACTGTAAGAGAGAAGCCAGGTCACAATTATGCTTTCTCGTTTTTGCCACAAATATCGAATGTTTAGCAACAACTCATCACCCAACTCTTCGTAGATTATCGATGTTTGGATCAGGAATTTATTATAACGGCAAGAGCGAGATTGGGATATAGATAAAAAGTTCAATTCGATTGACAAAAAGGGTAGCCACCACCGATTTTTCCCGTCAAATCAAGCACAAATAGCCCGAATAGACTACTTTCGTCTATCGGGCATTCGGTATCAAAATGAGAATGTTTTTAATTGTTTTTAGAACATTTTTAGAAAATGCGATGCTTCCATCCGTTTAATTTGGCACTCGCTTCCATGTAGAAATAGTCACCGTAAATTAGCGAGACGTTAACGTTCTGACCTGCCGGTTTATGACCGGTTCCCTCCAGAAGCATACCTTCGTGCTTAGGAAGATCCCATGTTCCATAATGATCCCGCAGGGAACTCAGGATACGTTTGGCAACGGTCGCATAGAGTCTACCCTCTGGATCAGGAAGCACATCTGCAAGCTCAAGCAATCCGGAAGCAGCAATGGCACCCGCGGAGCTGTCCCGTGAAATCTCCTCTCCTTCTTCCGGCTCAGCACGGAAATCCCAATGCGGAACGCTATCCTCAGGCAGGCTGGAAATGAAGAAGTTCGCCACACGCTGTGCAGCATCCAAATATGACGGGTCCTCTGTATAACGATACGTATTCGTTAATCCATATAAAGCCCAAGCAGCTCCACGACTCCATGCCGAATCCGGCGCCGCTTCCTGACCCCCTATCGCTTCTGCCCGTTCACCTGTCTCGGGATCAAACCGAATGATATGATGCACAGAGCCATCTTCCCTGACAAAATGTTTCATGACCATATCTGTATGCGCTTTGGCGATATGGCTGAAACGTGGGTCTCCACTTTCCTCCGATGCCCAGAAAAGCAACGACAGATTCATCATGGTGTCGATGATCGACCAGCCCAGCATGTCTCCATTCCAGGCCCGAATGAAGCTGCCTTTGGTATTGAAGCGCCCAGCCAGGAAGTTGGCAGCAAATAAGGCACGTCTAGCCGCATCAGCATCTCCGGTGAGCTTGTATTTGATGACAGCCGTGGGCAGGAAATGAAAGCCCACATCGTGATCAAAGTAGTTATTTTCGAGAAACCGTTCCGATAGCCGCTCATCCCAATTCCATGCAGCCTCTTTATATTTCTCATCACCCGTCATATCGTACACAATCCATAACATGCCCGGCCAGAATCCCGAGGTCCACCAATCGATTCTCATGTCGTCATAGATGCCATTGGCTCCAGCAACATGCGGAGACTTTTTACCGATGGCTACAAGCATCTGGTCGGCTTTACTTTTAATCTGATCCCACACGTCCTTGTTCACTTCATTTAATACGTTCATGTTGTCATACCTCCTTACCGCTCTTCAATTCTCAGATTTAACCTTTCAATGAACCAACCATGACACCTTTTACGAAAAAGCGCTGCAAAAACGGATAGATGCACAGGATTGGTATCGTCGCTACCATAATCGTTGCATACTTGATGGTCTCCCCGATCTGGAAGCGATCCCCGGCCGATGCTCCGGCTGACATGCTCTCCGTGGAATTGGCAATTAGAATCTCACGCAGCACCAATTGCAGCGGGAACAGCTCTCGGCTCTTGATAAACACGGATGCATAGAACCACCCGTTCCACTTATCTACCGCGTAATACAGAATCATCACGGCAATGACGGGCATGGACAACGGAATAATAATACGGAACAAAATGGTAAAGTGATTCGCTCCATCAATCTTGGCCGATTCCTCCAGGCTATCCGGAATACCCATAAATGACGTTCGCATGATGATCAGGTTAAACGTGCTGATGGCAAAAGGCAGAATAGTCGACCACAGTGTGTCTAACAGGCCAACGCCTTTGACAACCAGATACAGCGGAATTAACCCCCCGCCAAAGAACATCGTGAACACGATAAAGAACATGAACACCTTGTTCCACATCACGTTTTTACGGGACAGCACATACGCTCCGAGCGCTGTCATGAACAGGTTAACGATGACGCCAAACACAAGAATAAACAACGTATTGCGGAATCCTGTGGCTATACCCGGATTGGCAAGCACGCTCTTGTAAGCTTCCAGACTAAAGCCCACTGGCTTCCACAGCAGACCTTTGTTTGCTAACAGCTGCGCCGAATCACTTAAGGACGCAAATAACACGTAGAGAAGCGGATACAATGTGACGATGACAAGCAGGATTACAAATGTATAATTGAAGATTGTGAAGATCCGGTCAAACCAACCGTTTTCCTTAATCAAAGTTCCCACCTCACCATAAGCTGTTTTGACTCACTCTGCGGCTGATATAGTTCGCCGAAATAAGAAGAACGAGATTGATCACCGAGTTAAATAGGCCGACTGCCGAGCTGTAACTCCATCCGAACTCCAGCAATCCCTTTCGATATACGAAGGAGGAGATGACGTCAGCTGTTTCATATGTTACCGGATTATAAAGGAGAATGATTTTCTCAAACCCAACATTCAGCATATTACCCATCCGGAGAATGAACATGATTGTAATAATAGGCAGCAACCCGGGCAGCGTAATGTGAAACATTTGCTTGAGACGGCTCGCTCCGTCGATCTTCGCCGCTTCATACTGCTCCAGGTCGATGCTCATCAACGCAGCGATATAGATAATGGATTCCCAACCGATTCGCTGCCATATTTCAGACAGGACATAGATTGGACGGAACAGCTCAGGCTTCTGCAGCATCGCCTGACCGTCATATCCGAGCATCATGATCAGACGGTTGATTAAACCATCCGCGTTCGTGAAGTCCGTAATGATACCGCATATGACGACAAGAGAGATGAAATAAGGCATATACGTTATCGTCTGAACGACCCGCTTGAACGTACGTTTGCGAACTTCATTGATGAGCAGCGCCAGAATAATCGGTGCGGGGAATTCAAAGACCAGCGTGTACAAACTGATAAGAAGGGTGTTCTTCAGAACACGCAGGAAATAATAACTGTTGAAAAACTCTTCAAAATGCTTCAGTCCAACCCAATCACTCCCCAAAATGCCCTTCATCGGAGAATAATCTTTAAAGGCAATCATTGCACCATACATCGGACCGTAATGAAATATTAAATAATATCCAATCACAGGAATCATCATGATGTATAAATACTTATTCATCATGAAGTCCCGCACGAACCGGCTTCTAAAGGATTGACGATTGCTCATGATGTACCTTTTCACCTCTTTTCAATCGGGAGGGCCAGAGCCCTCCCCTTTTACAATTACCGTTTGTTGTAGCGTTCGAGTGCTGCGGTTTGGATTTCAATCGCCCGATCCAGATGCAACGATTTCATTTTCGCGACATAGCTCTCGAATTGATCCACCGGCTCGTTGCCCAGAATGATCTTGATGGTCATCTCATCGACGAGCGTGTTGATATCATTCATGATGGTCGCGTATTCGGAGCTCTCTTCAGGTGTAGGTGTGATTGAAGGCAGATTATATTTTGCGGCCTGTGTATTCTTCCAGATATCAATCGCATCGCGCTGGGTCTGCAAAGCAAAGAACTGCTCGGCATAACGTTTATCTTGAACGAATGGACCGTTATAGCTGCTGCGGGCATATAGTGAAATCGCTTGTGCAGGAGCGAGTTTATCCGGATTCTTCAGCAGCAAGTCCGTGAATTTCGGATAATCGCCTTCCATGTTATAGCTGACACCCTCTTCACCGAAGTTGAAGAAGAGGTGCCCTTCCTCACTGTAGCCGTAATCCAGCATGCGAACGGCAAGTTCCGGATCCTTGGCTGCCGTCGTGATGGCAACCGTACCTTCTGAGGCATAGCCCTGATTAAGCTGGCCGAATTTAGGAATATCACCTTTGTTAAGCACCGGATATGGTGCAGCGACCAGGACGGCATCCGGATCATTGGCCTCTACAAGCGGCTGCCATTTGCCTATCCCTCCGCCTGCGTTACCTACACTTGCGCCAGTAGCACCCGAAGCGAGGTTACCGTCAACGGATTTGGTATCCGCTGTCGAGATGTTTTTATCAATCAAACCTTCTTTGTACCATTCCTGGAATAACGCCAAGTATTCTTTGAAACCATCTTCCGCCGGACCAAATTTGACCTGTCCGTCTTCCTGGTAGAATCCGCGGTTTACACCGAAGGCGCCAAGGAAAGCACCATTACCGGAATCGTTAAAGAATCGTGGCTTACTTACAACAGAGAATGGAGCGGCAGCGCCTTTTTTATCTTTAAAAGCTCTCAGGGTTGTTGTCCACTCATCAATCGTTTCCGGTACTGGCAGTCCCAGCTCATCCAGCCAATCCTTACGAATGATGGGTCCCTGGAAGACACGCAGATACTCATCTCCCCGAATGAACGGGAATACATAGTAGCTGCCACTGTCCGTTTTCACCATCTTGTCGATGTCCGGATTGTCCTGCAGGTATTTCTTCAGATTCGGAGCATATTGGTCAATCAGATCGTTCAGCTTGAGAATGTAACCATCATTAATGGCTTTCTCTGGTCCACCGGGGAAATCTCCGATGAAATTGTACTCCAGCATGTCCGGCAAATCCCCGGATGCCAGCATCACGTTAAAGGATTCTCTGACCTGACCTGTCGGTGGTGCGGTGAATTTGAGTGGCACGCCGGTTTTTTCCTGCCATTTTTGAAAGAATGGAATTTCACTGTGCGAATTTTTGACCCCGATCAAGTTTCCGTTAATTTCACCCCAGTACGTAAGCGTCTTATCCGTTTGAATCGGATAGGTGGTTGCTTCCGTTGATCCACTTGGTGTCCCTTTAGCGGTATCGCCCGCTGTACTGGCTCCGGACGAACACCCCAGGATCGTTGTACCTAATAACAGAATCATCAAACTCGTAGATAACACTTTTCTTTTCATGGAACTTATCCTCCACCTTTTGGGAATGTCTGTGCTCTATCTCAGAGTAAGGGAGAGCGCATTGCAGAGATATTCGCAAAAGATGAAATGACATGTTGATTTCGTCCGCAAGCAACTGATCATTTAGCCAAAATGATAGACGAATTCACTAAATAATCATCTGGAATGTTTTAAATTTGCCGTGTTGGCGCGGGTTTATGACCGTTCTACTGACAACACAAAAAAACAGACCACGAACAAGGTTCATAATCTGTAACGTGAGTGAATATGAAGAGATTTGAATACATCGTAAATGTTGGCCAGGGCATGCCTTCTCATGTTTAGTCCCAGACGACTTCGGTACCTGCGATAAAATCATGTAATGCACGTTTGTCTTCACGTACAGCAACCATGATGACACTTACAATAAAACCAATGCCAAAAGTTATTCCATATACAAGTCCTGCTACAATTACTCGCATCAGCATGGTTCTAATTCCCGGGGGCTCCTGTGTATCGTATTTTCGAATTCGAATTCCACAGATGCATTTTCCAATCGTTCTTCCGTTCCAGAATGCCGGCAATAAAATGGAATATAATGCACTTAATATTTGCGCTATAGGTTCATCGCTGTCAAAGTTACCTGTAATGAGCCCTGCGATAACCATCAAAGGCAGCCCAATAATAATACCATCAAAAATACTTGCACCGAGCCTTATCCAAAAGCCAGCTTTATACAAGATGTTTCCTCCAAACTGGTTAAATTGAAAAAACTCCTTTACCAAGACATTAATTTAATTTAATTTGTTTGCGTAAATCTTCAGATAGCATAAATAAACTTTCCATTTAATCATCAAGGCTCTTATATTCTTCGTCTTCGATCATGGTGTCAAACCATGTTGCACACTTTCCAAATCATCAAATAAAAAAGAAGCCATAATTAGCCTATGGCCTCACATATATACGCTATGAATTTAAAATTACATATGGAACGCTTTCCAAAACGAACCCTCGGTATTAATAATGTCTCTGATCTGGACAAAAGGAATGGTAAATGTCGGGAATCCGGCTGCGTACGGAGCGATCTCGTATGGATTGAAATACAGATGCAGCGCGTCTGCCGTCACGAAAAATGGCTGGTTCGGGCTAATTCCTTCATAAGTATCCGGAAATACATAAGAATACTGAGGATCATTTTTGATCTGATCTCCTACAATCTGGCTTAATACTTTTACGTAGTCGCTATTCGGCTTAAACAAATCCTTTAACTCATACAGCTGCCCGCTGCTGAGATTAATAATGGCATAGATCATTGTAGGCATACCGTGTGCAGCCCCAAAGGGATAGTTATATCCCGTAAGCTGCAGCTGAAGCAGCTGTTGCTGATAAAAAGTAATATCAAAATCCCCTGTGTAGCTGTAATCCAGCTTTTGGTCTGGAGGAATCGGTTTAACTTGAGACAAGTTCCTCAATTTCAAATTAAGTGCCAGTTGTGCGGCCTGGTCGGTTAATCCCTCCACCTGCGGATAATAAACCAGATAATCGATATTGGGTTTATACTTCTCTTCACGAACACGGTAAGGTGGCTGAAGGGGAACGATCGTATTTTGCCGCCAGATGATCTGTCCGGCTCGATTGACATACAAAAGACGCTGATCAACGTTTGCTTTGATCAAATCCGGTGCTACGACTTCCAGTGTACCGGAACCTTCTACTCGGGGATATCCTGGTGCTGGGCGTCCACTCAGGTCAAGCAGAACAGTCTGTCTTCCATCCGATGCAGACGCGAGCCCCCCTTTGTAGTCGCCTACGTCCCTGTAAATGAACTCTGTAAGTCTCCTGCCATTAACATCTGCAATCGCATACAATGAGCCAATGAAAGGCTGCTCCGGATCAATGGCCTGCCCCAGCGCAAAACGCTGCTCCCCTAAATCTCGGATATCATTGTAACCCGGTTGAATGACAAAAGCTCCTTGCTTGTTAATGACACCATAAATCGATTTGTAGTCCTCTGCTGTATTCACAATCGCATGCCCACCATTGAAAGGAAGTGCTGTAGTAAATTTAGGTTCAATTCGGACCTGACCTCGTTCATCGATATATCCGTATTTTCCGGGTGTCTCCTTCTGGAAAGCAAGTAAACCGTCTCCTAGCGGTCCTACATACGCGTAAGGGTATGTCGCCAGTCGGTTTCCATTACGATCTATGAGTGCGAACTCGTTGTCTTTGATCTGAACAACGGCTTTTCCGTTGCTGAAATCGTAGGCTGATACGAATTGTGCTCGGATCACCTCATTGCCAGCAGCGTCCAGGTAGCCGTAACGACTGACATCTCCACCTGCTTGACCTCCGGAAGTATCATAGAAAAGCGCCCGCCCATCCTTCATATTCGCGATAAAGGGATAAGCCCGTTTCGTAAGCACATGACCTTGTTCATCGATCATTTTAAAGCCTTGGGCGTCAATCACAATCGCCCGTTCTTCTTCGAATGAATTAATGGAATCATATACAGGCTGAACAACATACTGGCCATTCAGATTAATCACACCAGCCTTGCCATCCTTCACAACTACAGCCAGGCCATTCGGCTGAAAATCACGAGCATCATCAAGTACGGGCTCCAGCCGGATCCGACCCTGTGCATCCATATAGCCCCACCGGGTTCCCTGGATTGTTCTTACTGAAATGGGGAATAACCAGGTGGTTTCACGTACATGACTACCTCCCATACTTTGTTTGATCTGCTTCTCCAATTCAAGCAGCGCTTCCCGCGATGGGTAAGGCTCGTTGAAACTTAGCGCTTTTTGAACTGAAATCAGGGCAGCCGGTAATAACCCGGCGCGATACTGGGCATCGGCAAGATAATACCAGTAAAAGGTGTAGTCCGGATAATGCTGAGTTAATTGTTCGTAGTACTGCACAACCTTAGGAAAGTAATACATGTATACGTCTGTGGCAGGTACCCATTTCCCATTTTGCCATCTAATAATATCAACCCGATAAGCCTCCCCGGTATCATGCGTCCAAAGCGCAATCTCCACTTTCCCATCTCTTCCATGCTGACCGGGCATATCAATAATCTCGGCATGACTGAAATATAGATCAGCTGGGGCTACATCCGTTAACCCTGCTTCTGTCCACTCATATACAGCAAGTTTGGACCAGATGGAACCGAGCTGCCAGCCAACAATTAGATTGCTTCTTGCCGTAGATGTTACAGGGGCAGCTGTCAGCAAGGTTGCGTTGTACCCCAATCCTTTGGTGACCGACATCTTCGTCCATTGTCCTTGCACAAATTTCAAAATCAACAAGGTTAATTCTCCATCCAGTTTATAAACCGCAGCGATCTCCGGCATCCCGTCTCCGGTGAGATCTGCCGCATAGATGGCTGGATGTTCGACAGGTTTAAGTATAGTGACGACATTAGCGCCGGCCGGAAGTTGTTGTTTTACGATTTGAGTTAACAGTGGCTCGCTCATCGACATGTCTGTTTCCTCCCTTATGACCGCATTCGCCTAATGGTATGCATCATAAACCGGGATATGACATCTAAGCGAATATTACTACTGAATCGTGAGCAGCAAGGTGTATAGTATGCAGAGTTGAGTAGATTCGGTAAAGTAAACCAAATAACACTCTCTCCACAAAAAAAGATTTGCAGAGGCACTCGCTTCTGCAAATCTTTCGTATTGCTTCAGGATGATTCCTGAATGCTCAGTTGTACATACTGGGTTAAGCGGCAATAATGGCTCAGCAGAAGCTCCTCGTTACCATTGCCAAGAGCCAGGCTGCGTCCTTCGGTTATCAATAGCCCTACAATTTCCTCAAGGAATGTCAGTTGATACCGTTTGATCTCCACAAGAAACTGTTCTAACACGCCTACATCCTTCAAGGTGAATTGGGATATCCCGCGCAGCAGCAATTCTTCTGTCCAGCCGCCGATCTGCTGCACGAACTGATTATAGTCTTCCAAGTCTACCCGTCCTCCCATAGCCTATATCCAATTTTAGGCTGATTACCCGTTGTCCCTTCAAAAAGCTGATCGGGTAAAATGCGCTCTGTTCCATTCGAACGAAAGCATAAAAGTGTTCGAGCGAGGCGGCTCCGTATCCTGACTCGAGACGTTGGATCATCATTTGCCAGTCCATGGAGTAAGGAAGCGTCAGAGGAAGCAGTTCCCCTTCTTCCGTTTCAATGGTAAGGATAAGTTGTTGAGTTCGTTTGTCAAAGCTGTGATCTACGATCCGGGCAACCCGAAGGATGGCAAAACGCTCCTTCGGATTGGTAAATAGCTCAAATGTCCTTGAATCCTCAAGAAGTAGAGAAGGAACATTCTGCATGTATTTACCCAGATTCACATCTTCCACTTTCGTTCGCGTCATAAGTTCCAGCTTCGCACCCTCCCCTGAAGAGAGCCTGCGGTCATTGTTCACTTTTACCGTTTGGAACTGCAGCTCTTCCCCAGCAAATTGACGGAAAGTCACGTTGGTAAGCCATGGCGTAAATGCCCCATAATGCTCTGCGTAGGAAAATGAATTGTCGCCATAGTAAACAGCGCGCACATCGCTGTACGTGTATATTTCTTCGTCTTCAAAACAGTAGAAATAGTACGTAATGCCTCGGTAACCGGACCTGGTTTCCCATGCATCTGCTCCTAAACCATACAGATGTAGCTGTGGAACTGTGTAATACTTACTGCGAAAACTGCCAATAAGCTGGCTCTGCATATAAGCGGAAGTACACTCTTGCTCCAAAACCTGTAATGCGAGATACAGCTTAGACACCCGATCAAGCATGGTTTGCATAGAGAAACGAATATGTCGATTGAAGAATAGCTCTAATTCACCCTGAATTCCCCGTAAATTTCGTTCAACATCAGGGAGGTTACCGCTATGCGCAGCTACAGCGAGTGTCTCTAGCTGGGCCATATAAGACTGTGGCAGCCTGGCAAGCCCGGTTTTTAAAAGATCGGCAAGCATGCTCCGGCATTCACGGACGGTTTCAATGGAGAACTTGGTATCATATACTCTTGCACTCAAGACATTTTCATCGTCCACATGTTGTTGTCTGCGATATCGAAGCAAGGCTTCCAGCTTCGCCATACTACCAGCCGTTTGTTTAACCTTACACAGCGCCTTCGTGAGACTGGGTTCCTGGGTGAATGAAACCTCGATGCCTTGTCTTACAAGTCGCACGGTAAGAAGCGAATCCTCCAGAACTTCGATCTGCTCGGGATACTTCAACCGGAACCAAACCTCTTCAATCATCGAGGAGCTATACGATTTGATTAAGGTAGACAGGTCAGACTCTGTCATCCAGCGGAAACGAGATTCATGGCCCGGTGTTAACTCCTCTGCATCCATAGCAATCGAACTGGACTTAGAATCCTTGTCAGTCGCTTCAGGTGTTGGTACAGCCTCCACCTGAATGTCTTGCCCCATAGCATCTTCATCCGTCTGATGTTCACGCTGATAATACAGGATCGAGATCAGAACATGTTTGCAGATGTGATCTGACGGACAGGAGCAATCCCAGTGATCGATCGTACTTTCCAGTGTACAGAGAGTTCCATCACTCAACAGACAGCTCACTGATGATTCGTTCCACGTATATTGCACACTCACCCCGTTATCTATGTCTTTCAAAGACCTCTTGTACAATCCCTTATTCGCATGTCTTATGAGATAGTCTTCCGTGCATAATTTGGAAAATGTCCTGAATTTATGTTCGAATTCACTCACGTAATCAACGCCCCGTTGCTCTTAGGATATCATAGAGCGTTTCACTGAAGACCCGTCCCGGAATCTGACCCAGAGCAATGCTTTTGTTATTGCTGTAGTAATAATTTCTCTTGTTCTCCGGTCTGAAGAAATGGAGAGATTCAAGCGTAATATCGTCCATCCCCTCATAATACGTGATACTGGTACCGCTGAAACGCAGTTCAGCTACGTATTCATCGTACTCCTTGTAGAATTCATGGTACCAGCCGCCGTCCATTGCCGTCCCTTTGATCCAACCGAATTTCTCCAATGCTTTCGGGAAGGCTGTCGGTGAAAACTCCGATTCCGGAAGTCGGGAGTACTCTTCAAGTTTGATGTCTTCTTCCTCAGGCAGGTGAATTTCCCGGTTAAGCTGCTCGAAAGGTTGCTTCACTTCGTAATCTTCGAGCTGTGTTTTCCAGCCGTCCAGGGTGGATGCTTCAAGTTCAAGAGGGTGTACAAGTCCTACCTGCACATTCAAAGGAAGTTCGTATTCATCCTCATCGACGGTATTAAACGTGCCATCTTCCATATAGCGGAATGTGCTGATCAGCTGACCATCTTCATACGTGCCCCAGATCAGACCTACAGCGAATTTTTGCATGATCACATTTTCAACAAAGAGTGCTTTCCACTCTTCAGCGGAACACAGACGCTGCTTGGACAATGACTCCTCCAGGCGCTGTGCCTGAATGCCCACCATTGTTTTGAGATCTTTCTTCAGCTGCGTAAAACGTGCTTTGGATTGCGCAGCGAGCTCTGTATCATCCTTCTGTGCTGGTGCAGGCAAGCTTTTCACCGTTTTACCCGTTTCTTCGTTCAGAACGACGATTTGCAAATCCCCATTCACTTTAATCAGGAATGAACGCTCACCGTAACTCAGCCTCATCGTTCCTGACTCGTCAAAGCCAAGCGTGGTCACAAGCCGGTCTTCTAACTGTTCCGGTGTAAGTCCCAAGTTGTCGGCCGCAAGCTGAAGTGCTTCTTCTGCCGCGCCTTTCACCTGACGGTTCTTGACGCTTCGTTTAATTTTATCAATGGCCATGAGTGCAGATGGCTCTTTCAGGTAAGCTAGTACCTTCACGGCATCTGCGGCAATAGCTCCACGGCTATTTTCGGTCCATTCCTTAATCTGAAGCGACAGAATGTGAACGATTTGCACACTGCCAAAGAGCGCAGAGATATACATCACCCATTTCTCCTTCGCAGGAGCACCGTCCTGAATCCATAACTGGAGCAGCTCCGTCGAGAATCGAGATAACGATTCTTCGTCTGCATACTCCCGCAGTTCATTCAGTCTTTCGTTAGGTGCAGATGTATGATCTACCGATTGGACCAAAATATATTGCTTGATTCGATCATCCAGAGGTTGATTGTCTTCCGAACGAATAAGCGAAGGCAAGTCCTTCAGGGATAACCAACTAAATCTAGCCAGCTTTTTGGCATCCGCCTGATCAGCAAGTGCAGCATGGGCATATTCCGGGCTTTGATCTGCAGTATCCAGCAGAATTTGAATCAAGTTCTTCCATTCCGCCGACTTCTCACCCTCCAGAAGCTCACGATATAGCTCTTTATTATGATCCAGGCTGCGAATTGCGCTAAGCGCCATTTCTTTCACGCTTGCTTTTTTCTCTGAACGATAGATCGTTGTGAAAAGTTCCGGATCGGGCAGACGATTGAATTCGGATAATGCGAGTCCGTTGGCTTTTTTGGATGAATCCTGCAATCCGGCGCGAATCGCCTCGGCAAGCTTCTCCGTCTTGAGTTCACTTCGTTGCTCGAAGGTAATCTCCAAAATTAAAATACGTGTGTCCGTTGGGAGCTTTTTATACTGTCCCAGAGCATAATCCAGATTTTGCTGAATAATCCGGCGGTACTCATCCTGAGGCATTGCTTTGTACCTGTAATCGGTCATACCGTTTAGCGAGATCAAACTGGTCAATAGTTTATCCTGCTGTACCTCTGGATCTTGCCCATAACGCTGCAGCAGCTTCTCACCGCTGAAAGCGTAGGAACGATACATATCCGAGACGATATCCAGCGTCCACTCCGGATAGGTCGCCAAAATTACAAACCGGCGCATTGACTCTGAATCCACTGGCAGGAAGCTGATCGCAATCAGAGTCTGAATACGTTTTTTGTCACGATTCAGATTGTTAAACAGACTGCGGCTGTTTGAGTCTTTCCAGTAATCTTCAAACGAAGTTTGACCTTCCAGATACCGTGCGATGGCAAGACCACTGCGACCTCCATCGAGTGGCTCCCGGAGTACTGCAGAAACGGCTTGTTCAAGCGTACCGTCCGCATTAGGGATTTCTCTACTGTGATCTTCCATTATCTTTTGGATAACCAGCTTGAGGTATGGGGTTTTGAGAATATGATAAGCTCGTATGGATTGTTCCGGATCACTCATAATGGCCGACTGGATCGACTGCCATGATATCGTATACATATTCAATTCGTTATTCATAAGCTCGATCAATTGGTATGGTTCATCCAGAGGAAGCAGCCCAGCGAGCAGCCCGTCTGCATTTTTGGCTCTGGAATCCATGCTCATCAGATACATGCGCGTCTCAAACGGATAGATTTCATGCAGCTGATTAATTGCCTCCAATAGAGCTTGACCTGTTTCGCCTTTGTTTTCGAGGAACCGGTCCTTTCCCCCATGGACATTGATCAGATACAACAACGAGCTGCTTATCAAGATCATGGTCTGATGGAACACATTCTGAGACAATTGTTCTTTTTTATTCAATGAAGTGTCCGGGTAGAGCTCTTCCATCAGGCGGTTTCGTTTTTGCTGAAGAAATTCCGGTTTCAGATCATGCACAGACCGATTAGATCGGCTCTGCATGGAGCAAACAACCAGTGGCTCAATAAGCTTATGTAACGCCGGGCGGAGCTGCTCTGCATCATCAGCAACGACCAGTTGAAGTAACTCAGGCAGGTGGTTGTTTAGTAATTGCAACTGTGCTGCCTGTGAAGGAACTCCGTTCAGCCTGGAATACAGTTTCAGTAGAAGCAAGGCGTCGATAATTTCCCGCTCATGGTTACCATATCCGTTGCCTTTTTTGGACTCAACAAATACCTGTACACGGCTTAGCCTGCTTTTGAGCTCATCTACAATTTCTTTTTCTCCGGCAAACTGACGTATTTTCTCCAATCGGGACAGAAGACCACCGATCCGATCTGGGCCTTTGCTCTTTCCACTCAAGCCGTAGGCTTCAGAGTCATTGCCGAGACATATGGTAAAGCCATCCGTGGCCCACGAATTGCGTCTGGAGTAGTGGGATTCCAGGTGAATGACAATAGCTCCTGCCCGGAAAAATATATCTCCATCATCTTTCTTGGCAAGCTTCATGAGCGCATCAATTGTATAGTAGACATAATGGCTGGAATTCCCTATCATTTCAGGAAACTTGTCCGTGTTTCCCAGCACATAATCAATGATTTCCTGACTCCGATCTGTTTTTAGGGAGTAATCCTTCGAGCACATCTCAGCAAACTTCTCAACTAACGCCTCAACAGCGCGATCTGTAGTAAGCATTACACATTCCTCCTTAAATTTTGAGTGAAAAACCTTGTTATAAACTCATTACGTGATAATCTCGCCGATCCAGTCTGCGAGCTCGTTAGGGGTGATTGCGGCGACATGCGCTCCCATATCGGTTAAGGTTTGTGCGGCATGTTTGTTATAGACGGTATCCCCATTAAAATCGAGCGCGGTGAGCACAAGCAGTTTGCAACCGGCATCGATAATATCCTTACACGCTTTATACATTTGTTGGATCGGATATCCCTCTTCCAGATCACTTACAAGGATGTAGATCGTTTTGCCAGGATTATCGATCAGCGTCTCGCCATAACGCAGAGCCTTGGTAATATGAGTTCCTCCACCAAGCTGTACACTCATAAGCACGTCAACCGGATCATCCAACCTGTCACTTAGATCGACAACCTGGGTATCAAAGATAAACAAGTGGGTGCGCAGCGCATTCAAACGATAGAAGATACTAGCCATTACTGAGCTGTAAATGACCGAGTCCATCATACTGCCGCTCTCGTCAACAGCAATAATGACATTCCATTTATTATGCGGCTGGATATTACCATCGAAATAAAGACGATCGATCACCAATCTGCGGTTTACTCGATCGACATTTTTCAGGTTCTTGGTAATGGTTCGTTTGAAATTAAGATTACGCAGGGATTTTATAGAACTAGGTGTGTAACGGCTGCGTTTTCCCATGATACTGGCTTTGGTCTGGGACTCCAATTTACGCTGAAGGTCCTCTACTACAGTCCGTACGATCTCCTTCGCACTCCGCAGGACGTCCCCTTTCATTCGTCCTTTGAGTTGCATGATGTTTTTCAGCAGGTTCATGTTGGGTTCGAGAGACTCAAGCAGTTTTTTATCGGTTAACAGCTCTGTTAGGCCATAACGATCCAGCGCCTGTTTCTCCAGCAGCTCCACGGTTGGCTTGGGGAATAATTCCCGAACCTTATGCAACCAGTTTGGAACCGTAAGATTAGAGGAGCCGCGTCCTCCTTCTTTTCGGTATCCCTGTTCTTCACCGTATTCCCGATTGTAGAGGTAACCCAGAATTTCATCGATTTCGGTATACTTGAAATGCTCAGCGTCGTATGCACCCGTGTTCGATAAGCCTTCTTCAGCAGAATCGCCCAGGATCAATCGCCATCGGTTCAGCGTTTCAGCCTGATTGGAATCAGGAAGGGACTTCAATGGATCAGGAGTTCTCGCCCCTCTGTTCAGATCAGCTTCCATGTCTCAAACTCCTTCCGGATGGCTTCATCCCAGGATTTCACCTGAAGCAGTGTGTGTTCGTCGATCCCCGGTATCGCCATCTCTTCGGATTGAACCTGATGCAGCTTCGCAACCCGATCCGCAATCAGTGTTGTCTCCATAGGTGTAAAGTAAGTGAATGCAAGCCTTAGTTCCGGGATCATCAACATAAAATCATTATGATCCAGCTGCTCTATCATGTAATTCAGCTCGGATAGCAGCTGATCTTCATATAAAAATGCATCTCGTGCCACGGAAAACACACCCTGTAAATACAGTGCTGTCTGCCGCATTTGATCCGGGGTACCGCGAATGTATCCCCGAGCACGATCAACGATCTCTTCCCTTGACCGATCACCGAGTCCCGAGGAAATGGCCAAGCATACACCTTCGAGTTGAGCCGGAAGGTTGTGATCTGCCAGCAGTTCATTCAGATGAGCTCTGAAGGTTTCATCGCGGTAACGTTCTTCGGAAGATTCCGCCAGCATCGCGAGCAGCTTCAGCCCCTGTATAACAGGCTGATGCTCATCAGAATTCGTTCTCGCGAGCTGCAGCAATTTGTCCACTGCGTTATTGTAGGCTTCGGCAACCAGCTCGGGAAGATGGCTGTCATCCGATAATCCAAGTAATCTTCGGTGCTGATGAATTCGGTCCAGAATGTGAAGACTCCCGCATAGGGATAGGAAATTCCCGTCTTTTCTCAGTGCTGAGCGGACTTGATCATACAATTGAGCGGCCGTATCCTGTAAACCCATAAGCAGAGCCTGGAGCATGGATCTAGCAAGCTCACCACTATGATGATCCGGAATATCCTGCATGTGTTCCGCCATTTTTCGCGTTGCCGCTTCCTGAATGGTACCCCCATAGAGTGAATTTTCGATTAATCTTGCTTCAATCCTTGATGAATAGGTGTAGATCCAAGTTTCCCTGACCAGATTCATATCTCGCTGTGCAATCCAGTCTGGTCCAGATTGGCGTTTCGCGAATTCGGGAACCAGATAGGTAATGCATTGGAATAATTGACTAAGCTGCCGATGCTCTGGTTTGGCATATAGATCAAGGACCTTCTTGTGCTGACCAGTCGTACGAATTTGCAGCTTCGCTACCGCACAGCGGGCTTTGAAATCTTCAACAATCGGAATGTTGAATGAATTGGGGGCCACACTTCCTATGGCATCTCCGGTCAGAAGAAGCTGGAGCTCTTGCAGCGGTTTTTCTGTAGCCAGTGTCAGCTCACCTTTGACAAAAGAAGATGTCGCTGCGTCCATCAATTCATAAACTCCGCCTTCTCTTTTGTCCCGAAGTGCTGCAAGCCCCTGAACCATGCTGTATGCCTCAATCGCGTCACTGGTCGAAACGTGCTCATGGCCCTTACGGAGTGCACGTGTAAGCTTGGACAGCAGATTCACTGCCGTTACGTTGTATGCGGTACTTTTCTTGCGGAGCAGCTCGCTCCATATCATGTCGTAGTAATTCACATATGGCATTCCACTCGCGTAACCATTCAGACGGTCCGCTTCTGCAAAGGTGTACACCATGGGATACATCTGCTGATGCACCGAATTCGTGGTTCCATAGCTTTTATTCTTCTTCACAGGCATGTCTGAAGACTTCTGCGAAGCCGAGTCTGTTTCCAAGCCCAGTAGTCCGTACGTATGGAATCCACCTGTAATGACGAGCACACGATCATATTTCAGGGAAGCCTCACGGATGCAGTTTCGCATGTGTTCTTCTCTGACAAGATCACCGGAACGGTGTAACCGATCTGCTGTGTAACACATACGAGATAACGTACAATAGGTGAACATATCCTGCACAAATTCCTGTGTGGATTTCTCCAAGCCGCAGATCTCAAACACTTTCTCCCATAGCTCGTCGAAGCTGCGGCAGTTGATTTTTTGACACAAACGGTTGATAAAGTCCGAGCTGGCCAGCAGCGTCTCATCCTGAACAGATATTTCATGCTGTTCCGCTTTCTCTGTGTTAGCGAAATGATAGTAATCGAGATCAATGAACTGTGCAGGAATGTTAAGCCTTGAAGCTTCACGTAACGCTACATATTCTGGGGAATAACGCAGCATCGGATAGTAACACGCTGCACGGTCATCCTCGCTCTCATAGGTATAATACAAGCTAACCGGAGGGATCGTTGCATCATCAGCCAACACGGAGAGATATGGATTCCCGCTCTCGGGTCCTTCGATCAGAATATTGTCCGGCTGATATGCCTCAATCAGTTGTAACAAATGATAAGAACAAACCGGACTATGATGCCTTATCGGAAAATAAACCGTACCATTGTTCAGGTTATACACCCGAGACTCAAAGAGGGATTGTAACTGGGTAACATCCGGCTCCACTATTGGTGCTACCCGATCCATTTTTTCTCCTCATAATAGTCCTTCCAAATGCCCTCTTCTTTGGAGCGTTCCTTCACAACCTTGGAGAAGTAGGCTTTAAGAACGGACAGATCCTTGTCATTTTCCTTGGCAATGGTTCCAAGCATGTTCTGAACCAGGCGATCCAATGCAATTCCCTTATCCTCGTAATAATAGGAAGTCATTGCACTCTGAACGTATACGGAAACAGCTTCTGCAGTACTCATGGAAGCTTGTGGCGTGTCCAGCTTGTAACCTTCACGGCTTATGCCGGTACGCAGCTCCATGAATGTCGTCGCAAGAAGCTCGACCACATCGGGATTAATTTCGATATCAATATCACTATGTAATAAAAGGCTTCGTGCCTGGGATTCAATAATTTTCGCTTCCATCTTCACACTGCTGATCGGTTTGATCGTTTCGAAGTTGAAACGGCGTTTCAGCGCACCACTCATCTCGTTAACACCCTTATCACGAATGTTCGCTGTAGCAATTACGTTAAACCCCGGCTTGGCAAACAGCACACCACCATCAAGCTCAGGAATACTCATGACTTTGTCGCTTAGAATACTGATTAGACTATCTTGTGCTTCAGCCGGACAACGTGTAATCTCTTCAAAACGGGTGATGATGCCTTTTTTCATGCCGCTGTATAACGGGGCTGGAACAAGAGCCGCTTCCGATGGACCTTTATCAAGCAGCATCGCATAGTTCCAAGAATACTTGATCATGTCCTCCGTTGTGCCTGCTGTACCTTGAATGGTGTTCAGACTGGTTCCCGAGATCGCAGCTGTCAGCAGCTCACTGAGCATCGTCTTCGCTGTTCCCGGTTCTCCCACCAGCATTAAGCCGCGATTGCCCGCCAGCGTTACCACCGCACGTTCAATTAAGACGTCATTCCCATAAAATTTACGAGTAATCGGTATGGCGTCTCCATCCAATATAGCGGGTTTGTCCCTGCCGATAATGAAATCTCGCACATATGCGGGAGATAATAGCCAGTTGGGGGGCCGTTTTCCCTTGTCTTCCTCCCGAAGTGCGCGTAATTCAGTCTCATATAATGTCTCAGCCGGCGGCTTAAGTATTTCCATCGTTATCCTTAATCTCCTTCCACAAAACAGATCGTATGTTCTTATTCCTCTTATTTTATCACAGTGGTTTCTCAACCACCCTAGAAACCGGGAAAAATGGTTGAAACGTCCCTCTTATCAGAACTCTGAACTAAGTCTATGGACATGGAGTATAGCGCATTTATGTATTCACTAGACTACGAATACCCGTATTGAATCTATCAATAAATAGACAAATAAAAAACACAGACCGCCGGCCTGTGTTTCGTTCTCGTTTAAGGAAAAAATGTTTCAACTAATGAGCAATCCATATGTCTTCTGCTTACATTCTTCTTCCACAGGACGCTGAATACAGCTCATACCATTCATGTCGCGTTAGTTCAATCTGTGTAGCATCACGGCAGGCACGGATACGTTCCGGCCGAATTGAACCAATCACAGG
Source organism: Paenibacillus sp. FSL K6-2862 (assembly GCF_038005125.1). Classification (NCBI taxonomy): domain Bacteria; kingdom Bacillati; phylum Bacillota; class Bacilli; order Caryophanales; family Paenibacillaceae; genus Paenibacillus; species Paenibacillus sp. FSL K6-2862. The sequence goes on along the minus strand of NZ_JBBOSN010000001.1, from coordinate 3,348,264 downwards.
TTGAATGCCTGCGGGATGTTTCATTAACCAAGCGAGTACAATAGATTCAGCCGTTACGCCCCGTTCCCTGGCAATCTTATTCACGACCTGGACGGTATGTTCTATCTCGGGTCTCTGACCTTCGACTACCCTGCCCGTAAATCTACCTTGCGCAAGTGGCCCCCAAGCCTGCAGCTGGATATTCTCGGCCTGACAATACTCCATCGTACCATAAGGGAAGACTTGGTCCTTGGCTTGTAGACGGTTCACGGTAACCCCCGCTTCCACGAATCCGATTTTGTCCAAACTCATCTCGAGCTGGTTCACGATTAGAGGCACCGAACTATTGAGCTGCAGCAAACGAATCTGTTCCGAACCCATGTTGGATACACCAAAATGTCTGACTTTTCCGGATTGATGGAGTTTCGCTAGTGCTTCACCAATCTCCTGAGGATGCGCGAGAGGGTCAGGACGATGAAGTAACAGAATGTCCAGGTAATCCACGCCGAGTCGAGATAAAATACCATCAACACTGGCTTGAATATGCGCACCAGATGTATCGTAGCGCTGTGGACCCTCGTCTTCCATAGCAAGACGTATGCCGCATTTGGATTGAATGATGATTTGATCACGCAATCCTTTTCTCTCGGACAGGATTCGTCCAAATACATGCTCTGCCTTGCCACGTGTATAGATATCAGCCAGGTCATAATGATTAATGCCGATCTCAAGAGCAGCCTCAACGGCTTGGTGCCCTTCATGTACAAGATCATCGGTGATCGGAAGTCCGTCCCACTCGCCTCCAAATCGCATACAGCCTAATACAAGCGGACTCGCTGGAATTTGGTGACGATTCAGAGGAAGCCGTGATTCATTCATGATAGATTGCTCCTAACTTTGAAATTTTCACTAGTATTGATTCACTACTGCTTCTCTCTTCAGTCTGTATTTCCCTTCTCCTTCCAATAAAATCTTCCTCTCCATGGATATGTCCACTTCTCTGCTCCTCCACAGGAAAACCGATTTTTCAATGAAAACAAGGTTTCTACGCTCTTAATATTGAATATATAGAGGATGCAGGCTTTAGGTATCAAGCCGAAGAAGCATACATATGATCCTTTTAGCAAAGGACTTCATATTTAAGCTCTTGGATGAGAGGAGAGAATTGAATTGAATACGAATGAAACGTCACAAACGACATTCTTTACCAAGGAATTCACTCAAAACCCCTACCCCGTGTACGAAAAGTTGAGAGAGACAGACCCTGTATTCAAGGTCATGTTTCCTCATGGCGAGTTCGGATGGATTATAACCCGGTATGAGGATGCGGTCGAAGTACTCAAGGATCAACGCTTCAGTAAGGATGTAGCCAAACGATATGGACCTGAAAATCAAACGGTTTTTGTGAATAACATGCTATTCTCCGACCCGCCGGATCACCGCCGCCTGAGAGGACTTGTACAGAAAGCGTTCACGCCCAAATTGGTTGCGGATATGAGAAGCCACATTCAGGACATCGCCGATGATCTGCTGAACAAAATAGGCACCAGAGATAAAATGAATTTAATTGATGAGTATGCCTTTCCACTTCCGATTATTGTCATTAGTGAGATTCTGGGTGTACCTGTTGAGGATCAGGACAAGTTCCGCGTATGGTCCAATTCGATCATTGATGCATCAAGTTCGGATCACGCGGAGATGTTTGAACAGCATGCAAAGGAGTTTACCGAGTACCTGACCGACTGGTTTGCCAAAGTACGCGAGAAGCCAGGTAAAGACCTGATAAGCCAGCTTGTGATTGCAGAGGAATCCGGACAACAACTTACTGAAAATGAATTACTCGGTGTTGTCTCCCTGCTTATTATTGCTGGCCACGAAACTACGGTTAATTTGATTGGCAATGGTGTATTGGCCCTTCTTGAACACCCTGAGCAGAGAGATCTGCTGATTCAGAAGCCAGAGCTTATCCATAATGCAGTTGAAGAGATGCTGCGCTACAATGGCCCTGTTGAATTCAGTACGTCACGCTGGGCGCTGGAGGACGTTGAATTCCGTGGACAGAACATTGCCAAAGGTGAGCTTGTGATTGTGGCGCTTGATTCTGCCAATCGGGATACTGAGAAATTCAAGGATGCCGATATCTTCGACATAACAAGGGAGAAAAGCCAGCATCTCGCTTTTGGTAAAGGCATTCATCTCTGTCTCGGAGCGCCTCTGGCACGTCTGGAAGGCGAAATCGCCATCAGTACATTGCTAGCCCGTTATCCTGAGATACAGCTTCAAACGGATGTTACCGAACTGGAGTGGAGACCTGGCATGATTGTTCGAGGACTGAAGGAACTCCCGGTTCAACTCAAATGATAAAATGATACACACGTAATGAAAGAGAGGCATTCTACACCATGGAAATCAACACCATTTTTTTAATCGTTTTATTACTTCTAATTGTGATACTACTCACCAGAGTAATCAGTCTGCAAAGCCAACTGAATGAACTTAAACGAGATGTGGAACGCATTGAGAATGGTGCTGGCATAACGCAACGAACGCCAAGTTCCTCATTCAATTATCCTGTTTCATCATCTACCCTGTCATCTTCGTCCGAACAGCCAACGGAGTTGTCAGAGCTGGATCAGGAATTAATCCTAATGATTCAACAAGGCAATAAGATCAAGGCCATTAAAAAGCTTCGCGAAGCCAGAAACCTTTCTCTTAAAGACGCCAAAGATTATGTTGATACATTAGAACGTACTTCTTCCTGATCTGCTTGTTAACTCTCGAAACCGATGCTGCTAACGCTACATGAGCAAAGTCGTGACGGATATAAAATTGGAGAGCAAAGACAAAAAAGAGGCCCTGTGTGCGACAGGCCTCTTTCTCTTTATGCAATATTATTGTGCGGTTACTGCGCCGTCAATCGGATACACAGCACCATTGATGTAAGGAGCTTCATCACCAAGCAGGAAGGCAACGAGATTCGCGATCTCTTCCGGCTTACCAAGACGTCCGGATGGAATGCTGTCCACGGTTGCTTTGAACACTTCCGGGTTGTCCTTACCGAATTGAATGACCATTGGCGTCTCAATTGTTCCTGGTGCAATCGCATTGACACGAATATTGTCTTTGCCGTACTCAATGGCGGCTGTACGAGTCAAACCAACTACGCCGTGCTTGGTAGCCGCATAAGGAGCAACTGCCGGAACACCGACAATACCTGCCGTTGAAGCTGTGTTCAGAATGGCACCGCCACCCGTTTTCAGCATTTCGGTGATGACATATTTGAGTCCATAAAATACGCTTCTTAGGTTAATATCGATAATCTGGTCGAACTGCTCAATCGTGTGTTCGATGAGTTTAATACCAGGCCCTGCGATCCCTGCGTTGTTGAAGAACATATCGATTCGACCGAACTCTTCAACTGTTTTTTTGACATAATTCTCAACGTCACTGGCTTTGCTAACATCGGCTTGTACGAAGATGGCTTTGGCACCAAGCTTCTCAATCTGTTTCACTGTTGCTAGACCAGTCTCCTCGACGAGATCAACAACGACAATGGATGCGCCCTTCTCTGCCAGCTTCAGTGCAGCTGCTTGACCCAATCCACTTCCTGCTCCGGTAATAATGGCTACTTTACCTGTGTGACTCATTCTGATCTCCTCCAGTTGTGTTAGTCATCTTGTCATCGGATCGGCTCATTGCGATAGCGTGTAATTCAACAATTTGCTACATATGTAGGTTAAAACTGACATAAATCCTGCCTGACTTTATCTATTTTAATGGACTTACGATATAAAAACAAACCATATCATATGAGTACATACCATGATTTGGATCACAACCTTGCCATCTCGGGAAGGAGAGCAATCACCATTCAGTGAATTTACGCTCTCCATTCATGTGAGATGTACTATAGAGCAAGTAGATTGCGCATTACACGCACATTATCTGAGCAAGTTGGTTTTGGCAAGCTCGATCAATTCATCGCCACGCCCGTTGAGAACCGCCTTCATCATCCACAACGTAAAACCTTCTGCCTGTTTGATATTAATCTTCGGAGGTAAGGACAGTTCCTGACGATTCACAACTGCATCGATCAGGACAGGTCCATCATGTTGAAGTGCACGTTCCACCGCTCCCTCCAGTTCCGCGGGGTCTTCCACCCGAATACCTTCAATGCCCATCGCTTGTGCAACCATGGCGAAGTTTGGATTTACGAGCTCCGTGCCAGATTCAAGGAATCCTGCCGCCTTCATCTCCAGCTCCACAAAGCTCAGCGCACCGTTGTTGAACACGACCACTTTGACCGGAAGGTTATGCTGTTTGAGCGTTAGCATGTCCCCCATTAACATCGCAAGCCCGCCATCTCCGGACAGCGAAATCACTTGCCTTCCCGGATTCGCTACCTGTGCGCCTATCGCCTGTGGAAGTGCATTTGCCATGGTACCGTGATTGAATGAACCCAGTAATCTTCGGTTACGGCTCATCTCCAGGTAGCGTGCGGCCCATACCGTAGGTGTACCTACATCACAGGTGAAAATTGCATTCTCCCCAGCAGCATCGCTGATTACTTTGGTAAGATACTGAGGATGAATCGGTTTTTTTCCAGGTTTTCCGACAGCAAGTTCATCCAGCTCCTTACGTACCTTCAGATAATGGTCCACACTTTTACGAAGATGTTTGTCATGATGCTCGTGCGTCAGTAAAGGCATCAAAGCCTCAATGGTCGATTTGACATCTCCGCACAACCCATAGTCCAGCTTCGTACGCCGACCAAGATGGGATGACTGTATATCGACCTGAAGCACGATCGCATCCTCCGGATAGAACTGACGATAAGGAAAATCTGTTCCAAGCATTAACAAAACATCACAGTCCATCATGGCATGATAACCGGATGAGTAGCCGATCAAGCCAGTCAAGCCGACGGAATAGGGATTGTCATACTCCAGATACTCCTTACCGCGCAAAGCGATAACCATTGGGGATTTCAGACGATCACACAGCTGCATGAGAGATTCTCTTGCACCTGCACATCCCGCACCACAGAGCAATGTGATTTTTTTGTCCTGATTCAGGTAATCGGCCAATTTCCGCAATTCCTGCTCAGAGGGGTGAACAACAGGCTGTGTCACATGGTAAACATGCTCGGGAACGGGCAGGTCGGCTGCCTCAAGACCTGCCACGTCTCCTGGAAGAACAATGACAGATACGCCTGAACGCGAGACCGCAGTTTGTAACGCCATCGTAACCGATCGAGGCATTTGTTTGGGTGTCGTAATGACCTCGCAATAATGACTGCATTCCTGGAAGAGATATTCCGGATGAGTCGATTGAAAATAATCGCTTCCGATTTCATCGCTAGGAATATGAGCGGCAAGAGCAAGTACAGGTACACGGTTTCGGTGACAATCGTACAAGCCGTTAATTAGATGCATGTTTCCTGGCCCGCTGCTGCCAGCACAGACTGCGATACTCCCACTGACCTGCGAATCAGCTCCAGCGGCAAATGCCGCTACCTCTTCATGACGAACATGAATCCATTCGATTTTACCCGACCGCCGGATGGAATCCAGTACGGCATTCAGAGAATCACCCACGATGCCATAAATTCGTTTAATTCCTGCATTTAGTAATGCTTCTACCAGTACATCTGCGATTGTTTTTTTCATAGCTGATCTCCTTTAATCGCTTATTTTGAGTTATGTTTCCACCGGGTTAATATACCTATTCTAATACCCCAATCTTTCGAAAAACGAATCAAAATCATATGTCGTTTTGGATATATAAAACAAAACACCCCTAAGCCATTCCGTCTGCACGGAGCTAGATAGGGGTGTTTCAATGATTCTTTTTCAACAAAGATATTTATATAAGTGTTTCAATTAAAACTTCTTCTAACACTTCTTCATATTAAATAGCTGGCATCACGTTGCCGCCACTGACCGGGATATAGGCACCTGTAATAAAAGAGGATAGATCCGAGGCTAAAAAGGCTACCGCATTGGCAATCTCTTGATCTTCACCCCTGCGTTTCAAAGGAACTGTACGCGTGTAACCCTCATCATGTCCAGGCTCACTGTTACGATCACGATCGCTTATCGTCCAGCCTGGAGCGACTTGGTTGACGGTAATCTGGTACTCTCCCACTTCCTTGGCAAGAACCCGGTATAGTCCGTCCATCCCACGTTTCCCAGCGGTATATGCCGATTGTGTTGCAAAATTCTGCATGGCACATTCCGTGTTAATGCCGATAAATCGACCGCCTCTAGCTTCCTTCATGTACGGAATAAATGCCTTGGCGAGATACACACTCTGCAGCACACAAGATTCGAACTGGCTGATATAGTCTTCGGGAGATTGTTCGAGCACAGTGGTCCATTCATATTGAATAACTGCATTAGCCACCACAATGTCAACTCCAGCGACGCCAAGAATAGCCTGAATCTGATCCCGCATTTGCATAGCCGTTTCCTGTTTTGTTATATCTCCTTGCACGATAACTGCTTGTCTGCCAAAAGCCTCAATCTCCTGCTTAAGTTCGAGAGCTTTCGTTTCATTGTTTATGTAATGCAGCGCGAGATCGGCACCACAACGAGCCAGCGTACGGGCGATGACTCTCCCGAGTTGTCCAGTGGAGCCAGTGACCAGCGCGGTCTTGCCTGTAAGATCCAATTGCATGGCGACAGCACCTCTCTGGTTCTATATCAATGAATGAAAACACTGCAAATGCAGCATGATGAACTAAAACGGTTTCGAAACGTGTCATTCCCTTACCTAAAAATGAAAGACTTATATCATATTCCGTGATTGATTAGATCAATTTCCTGAAAACGACTAACTTCCTTCTCCCAACGTTCCTCCACGTATTTGCGGTGAACCGGGTGCTCATTGTAAGCATCATAAGCTGCTTGATCGGCGAAAACCATTGAGAAACCGTAGTCAAACTCATTTTTGGCACTTACCTGACGCAGAACCTGAAAGTTCTCCACGCCTGGAATTACTGCAAGTGCTTCCGCACTTTCCTTCAGAAAAGCTTCTGCCTCTGCTGTATCTTTGCCAGCGTAAAGTGTAAACGTAACCATATGTGTAATGCTACTCATCTCTATTTCCTCCTCCAATATGATTTCACTCAAGTCCTAGTTTACCTCTGAATGATATGTAAGCGCAATCCTTAATAAAATTTGTCAGAGTTTGGAGCCTTGTAGACCTGCAAATGATGTTTAAGACATAGAAAAACCCCGGAAACGAATTCCCGAGGTTGATCTTGTCATCTATGGACAAACTAGTTTTTGAGGTTGTATTTACGGTTGAACTTGTCAACACGACCACCGATGTCCACGTTTCTTTGTTTACCAGTGAAGAAAGGGTGGGATGCGGAACTAGTGTCCACACGGATTACAGGGTAAGTGTTGCCATCTTCCCATTCCATTGTCTCGTTCGAGAATTTAGTCGAAGAGCTCAGGAATTTGTAATCAGCACTTGCATCGTAAAAAATAACCGTTTGTGTCTTTGGATGGATATCAGCTTTTGGCATAATCTATTTACACTCCTTTAAATGGGTACTTCCTTGAATAGAACTAAATTTTATTATACTCTTTTTTTGGACAAAGTACCAGCAGGATTTGAAGAAACGATAAATATTTACCTATTCGCCACAATCTGCACCTGATCGCGTTCTAAGTTATTCCCTTCTCCAGTACATCCAGCATGTACTCCAGAGCCTCCAATTCATCTCTTCCACGCGTCTGTAATCTGACTATACTGCCATGACGAATCGGAAGAAGCGCCATACCAAGCAGGCTTTTGACATCTACACGATGCTCATGCTCAGACTCAACAAACGACAATGAAATATCCGAGGCAAAACGTGACGCTTGAGAAGATATAGACATCAGATCATCCCGGTGAAAATCAGAGTGAATCGTAAATTCATGTGTTCTCACAACCTTCAGTTCCTTTCGCTAAGTAGCTTATCAACCAGAGTGGTTTGTATCCATTTATATATTAAAATCTTCATGAATTATACCATGTTATGGGAGCTTGTATAATCATTTATTTGGTGAAAATGAAAAAAAAGAAGTCCCTGAATCGGGACTTCCTGAGTAAGAGATTTAAATGCCGTTTGGATAGACTATCACTTTCAGACTGCCGCTCTTATTGTGAAGCGCCCGTTCCATGGCTTGTTGAGTTTCAGCCAGTGAATAACGATCCGTGATCAAGGACAATACATCGTGCTCACCGGAGCTCAGAAACTCAATTCCCGCTGGATAGGTGTTGGCATAGCGGAATATGCCGTAAATATCAACCTCGTTATCGGCAATAAAAGGAACATTCAGTGCAATCTCATCCTGTGCCGGCAGGCCCACAATGGCAAGTTTGCCTCCCCGCCGCAGTGAATACAATGCAGATTGGAGCGCTTTGGGATTCCCTGCAGTTTCCCAAGCCGTATCCACACCGATTCCATTCGTTAACTCACGAATGACCGTCTGTGCATCCTCGTTTCTCACATTGATCGTATGCGTGGCTCCCATACGCCGAGCTGCTTCAAGTCGAACTTCCTCCAGGTCTGTAACTATAATTTTGTCGACTCCAAATGATTTAGCAGCCGCGACAGCCATCAGTCCAACAGGTCCCATGCCCATGATCGCCAGCGTGGTTCCAGGAGCAAGTTTACTTCGACGCGCAGCGTGAATACCTACCGAAAAAGGCTCGTTCATGGCAGCTTCCTCAAAGGACAGATGATCCGGGATTGGAAAAACCATATCCTCACGAATGGTCATGTATTGTACAAATGCACCATCAACAGGCGGGGTAGCTAGGAATTGTACATCTGGACACAGATTATAGCGTCCTTCCTTACATGCCACGCAGCGTCCACAAGTAACGCCTGGTTCGATGGCAACCCGGTCACCTGCCTTCAAGCGTGATACGTTCGAGCCTACAGCAGCTACAATACCCGCACATTCATGCCCCAGAATAATGGGTTTTTCCACTACAAATCTGCCGATTCTCCCGTGTTCAAAATAGTGCACATCCGATCCGCACACGCCTACTGCCATGACCTGAATCAGAACTTCGTCCTCAGTAGGTTTCGGTACAGCCTGTTCTTCGATAATGATTCGTCCAGGTTCAGTCATTACAGCTGCTTTCATGGTCTGGGGTAATTGATGCTGTCCCATTGGGTTTTCGCCTCCTCTTGGTTGCCAATGCTACCCTTAATTCAAGAAAACAAGAATGTGTAGCTGAATTCTCTATTAATAAATGGTTCGTCCCTGCTCATCCTCAATACCACTCTTGCGATAGAAGTACGTATTAATCATGTCCCGCCATTCCTTGGCATGCTCGGCCTGATTGTCCTGACGCAGAGCTACGGTTTCGAAAGTTTCCGGGTCTACTTTACCTTCGAGCTTTCTCCAGGTTTCCGCTAAAGCTTGCGCCTGTTCCGCACCCTTGAAGTGTGTATCATAAATGTGCTGAATGACGGTCTTGCCAGAATGCAGCACATGCGTATAAGGAACATGGTGGAAGAATAACAGCAGTTCATCCGGACAGGTCGTGACATTTTCATATCGTTCCGCATTTTCCGTATGATACTGCGATGTATACCCTGTACCGCTCTGTACGGTCCGATCTACTCCAATGCCCTTGCAATCTGCGAAGTGATAGGTTCCCCATTTGGAATATTCATAACCGTCCACATTGGGGCCATAATGATGATCCGGATTAACCATCCAGCCTACTCCGAGCGGCGCCGTATAATTTTCATAGATGTTTAGAGAGTCCAGAAGCATGCCAGAGATCAGACGAACAACCTCTTCGTCGTGCCCAAACGTGAGTCTGACCCATTCGTCCGCAATCTCTTCCGAAGACAGTTCGGGATTCCAGGCGAGTCTACCATAACCGTACAAATTGGCCTGAGCAAGTGGATGTCCTGTCCAGCATGTATCTGCGCCAATATTCGAAACTGCGGCAAAACCGCTATGAGGTCTGTTGTACAGGGAGCCATCCGCAATACGTTTAACTTCCGATCCTTGTCCCTTCGCATAGGTGTCGAAATCCAATACTTCTTTCCACTGTGGAATCAGATAACACAAATGCCGCTGTTGACCTGTATATTCCTGTGTGATCTGAAATTCGAGCACCTGATTGGTCTTATCCATCGCTCCGAACAGCGGAGATACAGCTTCCCTAACCTGAAAATCCATCGGACCATTTTTGATCTGCAAAATGACATTATCAGCAAACCGTCCATCCAGAGGCTTAAAGTGGTCATAGGCAGCGCGCGCACGATCTGTGGAGCGATCACGCCAGTCCTGCTTGCAGTTGTAGACGAAACAGCGCCAAATAACCAATCCACCAAATGGACGAAGTGCTTCAGCAAGCATGTTCGCTCCGTCTGCGTGGTCCCGATTGTAGGTGAATGGACCCGGGCGATTTTCGGAATCCGCTTTGATCAGGTAACCACCAAAGTCAGGGATGGCCGCATACACTTTGGCAGTCTGAATGTTCCACCATTCTCGTACTTGCTCATCCAGTGGATCAGCGGTAAGCAATCCGCCGATCTCCATTGGGCTTGCATAGTTGGCGCTTAAGTAAAGTCGTATGCCGTAAGCTCTGAATGCAGAGGCTACACGAGCTACATCACTCAAAAAGCGCTCTGTCAGAAACAATGTTTCGCGCTGATGCACGTTGACATTGTTGATGGAGATGGCATTGATGCCAGCCGAAGCGAGCAATCGTGCATAATCCCGAATGCGTACGATATCTTGCGTGAATTCTCCATTTTCATAAAAGATAGATTTACCGGCATATCCACGTTCAATGCTTCCGTCCACGTTATCCCATTGATTAATCATCCGCAGTGCATTCCGTGGCTGCTCAATCACATGACTCCATTTCTTCGGGGATGTATCCGCCTCACTTGAACTCCCCTGTGCCAGTACCAGCTCTCTGAGCAAATGGAATGTACCATACAGTACACCTTGAGGTGTCTCAGCACCAATGAAGAGTCTGGCTAGTTCCTCGTCTTCACGAATGACGAAGCCTTCTCCTTGAACAGCGGCACGTTCACTCTCGCTGAACGCCTCTGCAAGAAGTGAATTGCCTGCCCATGTGCCAATCCAGATACCAGGATCATGGGAAGCCTGTTTACCCTCAAGGTCGATACCGGATAAGACTGTTATTGGTTTCTCTCCGAACAATCTCTCCAATCCTTGTGTAAGCTCCTCCAGAGCTGTAGCAATGACTTCATGCTTCTCGATTGTATTTATACGTTTTACCCAAGCAGGAACAGTCTGACTTGCAGTACCCTTACGACTGTATTCACCAGAGAGATATCCAAGCCACGCATCATACTGCGGGCCAGCTAAGTTTTGTTGAACGATTGAACGCTTCATCGTACCGCCTCCTTGCTAGCATAGATCTGTTCCAAACGAGTACCTTTCCCTTCCAGCAGCCAAAGGATGGATGTTACTCCGCGCGGGTAATATTTGCTGCCCACAGCAACGCCCGACAGGATCTGGTCACTCCAGCACCAGTAAGACTCTTCGGGATGCAGCAGCCAGTTTACATGCGCGGCATCGGATGCCTGCCCTGATTCATCCCATTCCATGCCCAGTATTTCTCTAGTGATAAACTGGGACAGATAGATTTTGCTTAACCACGAGTTATTACTTGTTGAGGACAGCTTCCATCCTCCATCTTCAAATAGACAAGTACCTGGTACTAGAACGTTCTTCAAATGGGTTCGGAGTGCCTGCAGGTAAGAACCAAACCGGCCGTGTGCATCCAGTGCACCTTCACAACCTGTAAAGTAAGGGAATACCAACCCTTCGATAGCCGGGATGATACGGGAATCGTTATTCTCCGCAATAACAGCCGGGATGTAGCCTCCTTCCGTCAACTGGGCTGCAACACTCGCGGCACAGCGATCAGCCTGACGTCCTGCCTGAAGGGATAAATCCGAGAGTTTCTCCGCGGCAAACAGCTTTTCAAGGGCCACATATACAGCCCAGCATTTCCCTGCCAGATAAATATTGTTACGGGATTGACCGAGTGACACATCAAGGCTGTCATAAGTCGTAATTTCTGCTCCGCCCTTCGTGCGGCTGCTATCCAGTCCCATGAGACCGTTACGCTGATCTTCATCCGGGTGATCCCGGTTAAGCATGCTTTGGAAGCAATCCTGAATTACAGGAAGCATCTGCTTCACAAATTCCTGATCCTTGGTTTGTTCAATGTAGACAGTTGCACAGCACAGCCAGTTCACAAGCTCTTCATGACTCATCTGGGAAAAGCAATCATCTATTCCCACTAACTCATAGGCAGAATGTCCTGGACGGGAGAACACATTCGCCACACCAATATCATGGGTAAAGGTCAAGCCGCCTGGATACAATTGATCTTCCCCGGGGAAGCGAACCTGATCGGTATAGCTGTAACGTTTCACAAACCACTCGAGCTCGTTGCGAACCGTCCAAGGGTTCAGGGCAAGTTCAAAATATAACTGATCTGCTGTCAGATCAAGGGTGTTCATCATCCGATATTCGCCTTCATTGACAATCCAGAACGGTTCTCCATCTGCGTCCAGGAGCTGCGTGCTTGCATAATAACTATGAATAGAATGAGCGAGCATAAATGCCTGATCATCCGACAGTGAGCTGGTACCCAGACGCTGTTCTGCTTCCTCGCAAGATGCTGTCAATGTGTCGAAACGATCCAGGGCATACTGGCCAGCTTCCTGGATATCCGCGAAATATCGGGTATACCAGTACGTCGTATCCAAACCGGAAGTGACGATGCCACCGCGGTAAAAACAAACTGCGAAGTGATATGTACGTTTCTCTCCAGCTGGAACTTCCATTAGCAATGCGGCGGTGCGACCTAATCCAAAAGCCAAATTCTCCACATGTTTTTCCTGCAGGATTTTATCTAACGTGAACCCAAGTGCAGGGTACAGTCCATCATCAGATGACATAATCGCTGTAAGCCTTCCTTGTCCGACACCCGTGAGCTTTCCGCCCTCGGGTCCGCCGATCATGCGCATTGCCGAATACGGATCATTACCCTGATATCCGAAATATGCTCTTCGTGACTGCTGTCCTTGCGTGTTATCAATCGTCATCTCCACGAGAACCGCTGGAACCAGAGCATCCTTTAATTGTTCAAGATCCCCATGCTTCGGTTCAGGTACAGGACGAACTGGTGAATAGATCCGGAAAGTCAGATCTCCCGCTGTCCAGGTGTCTGTACCGGACTTGAATTCACGTGTAATTTCTTCATCACGAAATGCTGCAATGAGCGGACGCTTCGATCGGGTTGAAGTATGTGACTGGGATTGAACCTGTGATTCGGCTCCCTCTTCTATTCCGTTTTCTGCATTGTCCAGCTTCTCAACATCGTAGCGAACACTCTCATCCTCGGTAGCTTCAAAAAAAGGTAGTGCCTCATAATGTTCGCCATCACTAGATTGTAATCCTATATATATATTTTGGTCTGCAGGTTTTCCCAGCTCCAGGCCGAGTCCGCCCTTGGCACCTTTGTATCCAAGTGTAAAACTTGCAAAAGCCCCGATCGGTGAGTGGTGGGCGTTATAAAAGATCGATTTGGATGTGCTCATGAACGATGACCCCTCTCAATATGGTTTGCATGCGTTTTCATAGCCTCATCCTAACATGCTCATTCCACCCTAGACCATGGACAAATCAATCGGATATTTACCCAAATCAAGCTGGTCGTATATAATGGAATAAAGCGATTACATTTATTTTTGAACATTGCCAGCCTTGTAAGCTGACTGCCCATTTAATCAGTTTCTATTATAAAGGAGGTCTCCGATGTCTTCTACTTACTTGCCTCCCGCTCTGGGTGAAAGTGTACATGAGGTCTTCTATCCAGATGTCCAGACCACCGTCAATCTCTTTGCCATTCATCTGCGGAGTGTTGGTGCGAACTGGAATTATCCGGCACATGAACACCCGCAGTACGAGCTGAACTATGTGACAGAAGGTGTACAGCTCATGTCGGTGAACGGCCAAATGTATACACAAAAGGCTGGCGAACTGCTCCTCATTCCTCCAGGAAGCGTTCATTCCAGCCAGAGCCAGGACGGTCAGGGATTTACCTATTTCTGCATGCACTTTGATATCGATGATCAGTTGTTCCTCTCCTTGCTTGCCCGAATCAAGCAGACCCTCTTCCATGCAGACAATCCGGTTACATTAAAAATTGAGCCGGTTCTGAGCAAATTAATGAATTCTGCAAAGGAAGAATCGACACCGAATACAATGGTTCAGCGCATGCAGCTGCAATCCGCTGTATTCGAATTATTCGGGCATTTGTGGGAAGCCGTCTCTCAGGAGGCAGCGCATCTGTTCTCCGAAGGATATGAACGGATTGAGCTTGCTCATCAGATCCGGAATCGACTGCAAGGGCTGGTAAACCAGCAGTTTAAGCAAGGCAATGAAACCGACAGCCACTATGGAATTGATGACATTGCTGCTGAACTGGGGATTAGCTCCTCTCATTGTAACCGTGTGTTCAAGCAGGTATTTGGTCAGTCTCCGCGCGTGGCTCTCTCCGAGATGGTTTTGCACGAAGCGAAGGTACTGCTTGGTAATCCGAAACTATCCATTCAAAGTATCGCAGCAATGCTCGGTTACAAGGATATCGCTCACTTTAGCCGTCAATTCAAGCGTTGGTCAGGCATGTCACCGTCTCGATTCCGACAAGAACAGCCTGCTGTACAGTGAGTCTGTCAGAATGTAGAGCAAAATAGATGAATATGAAATCCCTCTGCTGATTCAGCAGTGCTTATTTCAACAAACGCTTAATTGTCTTTAGCTTGCCATCGTATGGCGGGTACAAAATGGACAAATTCAGTTTGGCGCTCTTTTTGAGCACGCTTTTCATATGTGAGAAGGTTTCGAGGCTGTACCGCCCATGATAAGAGCCAATACCGGAATGTCCTACACCGCCAAATGGCAGCCGTGGATTGGCTACGTGAGTGATCGTATCATTAATACAACCTCCTCCAAAAGAAACCTGGCTCAACACCTTATCCTGAAGCTGTAAGTCTGATGTGAACAAATAAAGAGCCAGCGGCTTCGGACGCTTCAAGATCCCGTCAATGGCTTCATCAATGCTGTGGTAACTGATTATGGGCAATATCGGTCCGAAGATCTCATCTTCCATGGTGGCTGCGTCCCAGGATTTAGCGTCAATTAGTGTCGGTGCAATGTAGCGATCCGCTTCATCAGAGTGACCTCCATAGATCACTTTGTCCTGGTCCCGTTCAATAAGCTTCGTTAATCTTCTGAAATGAGCCTGATTGACGATGCGCCCATAATCGGAATTATGCTGAATGTCTGTACCGAAGAAGGACTCCACAGCTGTTTTCATCTCCGAGATCAGCTGCTCCTTCACTCGTTCATGCACAAGCAAATAATCCGGAGCGATACAGGTCTGTCCCGTATTGAGCAGTTTACCCCATATAATTCGTTCAGCAGCAACTTTAATATCTGCTTTCTCGTCCACAATGACAGGACTTTTCCCACCAAGCTCCAAGGTAACAGGAACGAGGTTTTTGGCAGCGGCCTCCATCACGATTTTACCTACCGGTACACTGCCCGTAAAAAAGATGTAATCAAACGGAGCATTAATCAGTGCTGTCGTTGTGTCCTTGGCGCCTTCTACAACTTGTACATAACCCGGCTCGAATACCGAGGAGATTATCTCACGAACAACGGCCGACACCGCAGGTGTGTTTTCAGAGGCTTTGAGCACCGCGGTGTTTCCAGCGGCAATCGCACCAACCAGAGGTTCTATGAGGAGCTGAAACGGATAGTTGAAAGGTCCGATAATGAGCACGGATCCATACGGCTCAGGGATAATGTAACTTTTGGAGCCGACCAGGGCCATCTGCGTTTTTACTTTAACGGGTTTGACCCATTTTTTCACTTTTCGTATGGTGTGTTTGATGCTGTCCATCATAAAACCTATTTCGGTCGTATAGGATTCAAACTCACTTTTACCCAAATCCTGATGCAGCGCTTCGGTGAGTCTGGATTCATATTTCTGAATAGCCTGCTTCAGCTGGGTTAAACGCTCAATTCTAGTCTCCGCTGAACGGGTAGCCCCGGAACGGAAAAACTGGTGCTGCTGCTCCAAAATCAGCTTAACCGCTTGATGATCTAATTCCTGCAAGGTGCTCATATCGTATGTCTCCTCTACTTGTATTGATGAAACGTTTAAACAAACGAACGTAACCAACGGAAAACTACGTGCTTCATCGTTAAGATTTATCGGTTGTCTACAGACACTCTTTCTCCAATGCAGCAACCAGTTCTTTCAACAGTTCAACGGATGGCTTCAGGGAAGCAGAGTAATACCGCTGGGTACCCTTCTGTTCCACGGAAATAAGCCCTTTTTCAAGCAGTAACTTGAGATGGTGAGAGATGGCTGGTCTCGACAGACTGGATTGTTCAGTAATCTCGTTTACGGTCATCTGACCCCGCTCGGTTAGGATTAACAAAATATTTTGACGGTGGTTATCGCTTAGAACCTGAAATAATGGAATGCAGGACTGGAAAATACTTATCGCATGTTGACTCATATGATCACCTCAATCTGCTCAATCATTGTAACATTTATGTGATTTGGTTTAAATGTTTAAACCTATCGACTTCTATTTTATACCTACTTCAGATAAAACTCAATTATTCATATATTATTTCATTTGAAATGCAATAAAAGCGCTTCCATACTACCATACAAGTATGGTAGTATGTCATTGAAGGAGTTGAAGTTGTGGAATATATCCCAAAGTTTTCGTCCAAAGCCGGTTTGTCGTCTTCCCTAAACGGTCTGTCGTCCAAGAATAAGCAAGCCTCCTCAACACGGGATGTCGTCTATGCTACATTGAAGCAATTGATTCTAAGTTTAAAATTGCCTCCCGGCACAGCTATCTCCGAGAAGGAAATATCGCTGGAGTTTCAGGTAAGCCGTACTCCTGTTCGCGAGAGTTTTGTTAGACTGGCACAGGAAGGTTTGCTTGAAGTGTATCCTCAGCGCGGCACGTATGTTTCTCTTATACAGCTAGACCTCGTTGAAGAAGCACGCTTCATGCGTGAGCAGCTGGAACGGGCCGTGATCCGGCTTGCATGCGAGCATTTTCCGGATCAGGAGATGATTTTATTAGAGCAAAACCTTGCTCAGCAGCAAGCGTGTTTGCTGCAACCGGACGATGAACGAATGTTTCAACTGGACGAGGAATTCCATAGCACCCTTTTTGCAGGATGCAACAAAAGCAAAACATGGACCGTGATCCAGCAGATGAATGTACACCTCAATCGAAGCCGGATGCTTCGTTTGTCTTCGGATCATCAGTGGGATCATCTGATCGAGCAGCACCGGTCCATGGTGGAGGCCATTCAGCAGCATGATGCTCAGACGGCAGAACGAATTATGCAGGAACATCTTCACCTGACCGTCACAGATCTGGCCATCCTTCAGGATACATATCCTTCCTATTTTCAACAATGACATGTCTGGTTTTTCTAATTACACTTGATGAGGTGAACGTGATGAAAATGGTTTTTCGCTGGTTTGGCGAAGGCAATGATACGGTGACGCTCGATCATATTCGGCAGATTCCGGGAGTGGAGGGCATTGTGTGGGCACTGCATGATGTTCCGGCAGGCGAAGAATGGCCCATGGACAAAATTCTGGCTGTCAAAGCGGCAGCTGATCGGGCAGGATTGCATTTGGATGTAGTGGAAAGTGTCAATATTCATGAAGATATCAAACTGGGTCTGCCTACTCGGGACAAATACATCGATAATTACAAAAAAACAATGGAAAAACTCGCCCAGGTTGGCGTAAAAGTGATCTGTTACAACTTTATGCCCATCTTCGACTGGCTGCGTACGGATCTTCATAAGGAAATGGAAGACGGATCCACTGCCCTCTTCTATGAAAGCAGCAAGCTCGCAGATATTGAACCACTGGAACTTGTGCGGCGCATAACCGAAAATTCCGCGTTAACGATGCCAGGCTGGGAACCGGAACGATTGCAGTACCTGACTGGTCTGTTCGAAGCTTATAAAGATGTGACTGAGGAAGATATGTGGGAGCATGCCCGATATTTTCTACAGGAGATCATTCCTACGGCTGAGCGGCTTGGCATTCGAATGGCGATCCACCCGGATGATCCGCCATGGCCTATTTTCGGTTTACCAAAGATTATTATCAGCCAAGATAACCTGCGTAGATATCTGAATCTTTATGATAGCCCTTATAACTCTGTGACCCTGTGCAGCGGATCTCTTGGAGCTAACCCGGATAACGATATTATTGGTATGATTCATGAATTCCGTGACCGGATTCCGTTTGCCCATATTCGTAATGTCAAAGTGTATGATAACGGTGACTTCATTGAGACTTCACATCGCGGCCAGGATGGGAACGTGGATATTGCAGGTGTAGTTGAAGCTTACCACGACATTGGATTTGAAGGTTATGCAAGACCGGACCACGGGCGTCACCTCTGGGGCGAACAATGCAGACCTGGTTATGGTCTGTACGATCGTGCTCTGGGTATCATGTATCTCTGGGGTGTCTGGGATTCGCTACAAAGGAGGACAAAAGCATGAGCGATTATGTATTTGAAACATCTTCCCGTCTGGAAGGCAAAACAGCGGTAATCACAGGTGGTGCCGGCGTCCTCTGCCGATCAATGGCCGAAGAACTTGCTCGTCACGGGGCCCGTGTGGCCATTCTCAATCGTACGGTTTCCAAAGGAGAAGAAGTTGTTGCCGCTATTGAAGCTGCTGGCGGAACAGCCATTGCCGTTGCTTGTGACGTCACCCAAGTGGACAGTGTGAAGGCCGCGGCGGCAGCGGTACAGGAAAAGCTGGGTCCATGCGATATCCTGATCAATGGTGCAGGCGGTAATCACGCCAGTGCCAATACGACGAATGAAATTTTCAGATTGGAAGATCTCGAACAGCCTGATGTCACCACGTTCTTTGACGTCAGTGTGGATGGGTTTCGTCAGGTCATGGATCTGAATTTTGTGGGCTCCCTTATTCCTACCCAGATCTTTGCAAGACAAATGATTGATCGTGACGTGCCTGCAACAGTCATTAATATCTCGTCGATGAGTGCACCTTCGCCGATGACCAAAGTGCCTGCGTACAGTGCAGCCAAGGCTGCAATTAACAATTTTACACAATGGTTGGCAGTCCATCTTGCCGAATCGGGAATCCGGGTTAATGCCATTGCCCCAGGATTTTTCCTTACGGAACAAAACCGGAATTTGCTGCTTCATCCTGATGGCTCTCCTACTGAACGTTCCAGCAAAATCATTGCACATACGCCAATGCGCCGGTTCGGGAAGCCTGAAGATCTGCTGGGAACACTAATGTGGCTTGCGGATGAGAAGCAGTCTGCGTTCGTCACCGGCACGGTGATCCCCGTCGACGGGGGATTCATGGCTTATGCTGGAGTCTAATGATCCGATCGGTACATTTATAAGAGATATCTTAATAGTAAAGCACTAAAAATAATTATTAACATGTAATAACGACCCGTAATCAGGAGTGTGTATCCTGATTTCGGGTTTTTTCATTTTCCGAATAAGATCATCCAGCCGAGGCAACGCTTGTAATAGTCAACATTAACAATTGGCAGCTAGTTGTCTACTAATATACATGTGATTTTGCAGTACGCCAAATGTAGGAAGGTGATACATACATGATGGAAGAAACATGGGTTGTGGTTGTGCGCTCCATAATTGCTTTTTTGACCCTGATCATCTATACCAGAGTGCTCGGCAAACAGCAAATGGGTAACCTTACGTATTTCGATTATATTAATGGGATTACCATTGGTTCCATTGCGGGAACTTTCGCTACTGATTTGTCTTCTAAAGCATGGATTCATTTTGTCGCACTTACCATTTTTACAATCATTACGATTATCTTTCAGTACATTACACTTAAAAATCGAACCATTTCCAAGCTGATGGATTCTGATCCTACCGTTGTCATACAGAACGGTAAAATCCTTGAGCAGAACCTGCAGAAAATGCGTGTCAAATTCGATGAATTGACCATGATGCTGCGTCAAAAAGACGTATTTGACATTACGACACTGGATTATGCAATCCTAGAACCGGACGGCAATCTCTCCGTCGTTTTGAAGCCCGAGAATCAGCCAGTTACAGCCAAGGACATGCATATGCATCCTCCAAAAAGCAAACTGATGACCGAGCTCATTATTGAAGGTGTCTTGATCAAGCAAAACCTGAAAGAGAGAAATAAGGACATCAATTGGCTGACTGAACAATTAAAAAAGAAAAATATTACGATCCAGGACATTGCTTTTGCGGCTATCTTGCCTAACGACAAATTGTATGTCGATCTTTTCAAAGACCAATTCTCAGAAAAAACGGATATGGGTGATTATAAGGGACCCTTCTAATTTCTTTTACTATCTGCATGGAGGCGGTTGAATGAAAACACGTTTCTGGTTGCTGTATGTACTACCCATATTTTTGCTTGTTCTGTTTGTAGCCATCATGGCCACAGGCTCATTTCTCAAAAAACCATTTGGTACACAGGACCGTTTGCTCGAATCCGTACAAATATTGGAAAATCAAGTGGAGAAAAAACAGTGGACTGAAGCCAAATCTCAAATTGAATATGCACTGCAAGCCTGGGACCGCATCGTCAATCGTATTCAGTTTAGTGTGGAACGTGAGACCATTTACGACATTTTAGGTACCCTTGCACGAATTAGGGGAGGCGTTGCCGCTGAAGATGATCAGGCGATTTTGGAGGAGATTTATTATTTCTACGTCCTATGGGAGAATCTCGGAGATTAGGGGTAGACCAAATCACAAATGATACAGAAAGGCACCTCCTTTATCGCAAAAGGAAGTGCCTTTTTAAATGCATTTAAGCGTTTCGCGACCGTACACCACGTGAACGTGGACTGCGAGATATACCTTCTTTGCGGAAAAACAGACTCAGCGCCCCCTTTGCACACCAGAGCGCAAACAAGGCAAAGAGTGTACCCCAGAACAGGGCTGGCAGGAACGTCTGTTGAGCCAGATTTGCTGCATCCCCAGCCCGTGAAGGCTGTGTCCAGGACATGAAACCAACGTACATGGCACTAACCACAGACTCTTCAAGGGTCAAGAAAGCAAGTAACAGATAGTAGTACTTCACGATCTTGGCGCCAAAGATCATAATCACGACATTCAGAGCAATGAAACCTGTAAGCCATAACATGCCGAATTCTCCTCTTACATACAACAAAAGGGAAACCAGTGCTACAGCGGTCATGATACCCAGCCCCCACAACTGCAGCCCTTTGCGGTAAAGATAGAATAACAACCATGCAAAAAGAGAAGCCGTGACATACCCTGCCAATGACACCAGAATGGATCTGCCTGGTGTTAACATGGAAGAGTACGTGACGCCGCTGTGATCGGCGTATAATTCGATTCGTAATACTTTCCCGGATAACAGCAGGGTCATTAAAGCATGGCCGAATTCATGAATCATCGTGTCCAGATTCCGGAACAACGAAGAAAACGGAATAAAACGTGTTAGAAAAACTGAAGCCACCAAAAACAATATGGTTTTGAGCCATTTATTCAATTCCGTGTTCCCTCCTCATCACCGACTATACATGCCCATCGTTATACTACGTATCAACCCTCTTCTCGTTTCTCCTTGTGAAGTGGGCTGCACAATATTCTATCCACCAGCAGAAGCTGCGATTATGCCCAATGAAGAAAGAAGACAGATCATAACGTCCTTTCTCGACCTCGAGCGTAACGAGCAGACGATTTCGCATATGCTTCAGTGCATATTGGACGAATTGATCGGCGGTTTCACTTTGAACTAGTGTAACATAAGCATATAACGAATGGTCTATCGGTTCATCTAGCGGACTTACTCCAGCACATGAAAATTCGGTCCCAACACCGGCTTGCTGAAGTGAGGATAAGGCTTCAAGCAGCTCCGCATCTATTTCTACACCGTTCCACAACACCGTTCTTTTCGCAGACACGGTATATTTATCACGTTCCGTCCAGTGCAGCAGCTCCTGCTTGCGTCTTCTCCATAGATGAGGCGGCTGCTGACTTAGCAATACTTCATGTTCTTCACTTAGACCCATAAGCTTCTCCTCCTCCCCCCATTGGTTCTCCGAAAGCATCTTACACAACGAAAAGAGCACATCGCTGTGCTCTCTGCGTGGCAAAAGGCAAAGGAATGGCACGGCCATTCCTCAGCATGTTGTACCATTGTACCTTTTTCGATGACTGGTATCAAACGGGTTTTCATTATTCATTCAAAGCCAGTTTAAGGGCCTCCAGATTCTGCTCCATTACACCAATGTAGTCCAGACCCGCAGCAATTTCCTCTTCGGTTAATCCTTCAATGGGATTCAATACTGCTGTTTTGGCACCCACTTCACTGGCAATAGTCTCGGATACTTTGGAAGATACCAGTGTTTCGAAGAAAATCGTTTTGACCTGATGTTCCTTGGCAAAATCGATTACAGATGCCATCTGTGCTGCAGATGGCTCTTGCTCGGGAGACAACCCGGCGATAGGTACTTGCTGCAGACCATACTGCTGTGCAAGATAGCCGAACGCTGCATGCTGTGTAATGAAATCTTTTCGTTTGCTGTTGGTTACAGCCGCTTTAAATTCTTGGTCAAGTGTCTCCAGCTTGGCGATGTAAGCATCCGCATTTTGCTTGAATTGTTCGGCATGTTCGGGCGCAGCTTGTGCCAGTCCGGCTTCGATGTTCCGCACTTCCTGAACAGCCAGAACAGGTGATAACCAAACGTGCGGATCAAGTCCGCCATGATCATGTGAATGCCCTTCTTCGGTGTCGGCATCATGTTCATGGTCATGTTCTTCTGTCGTCGCTTCATCTGCATGGTTATGGTCATGCTCTTCTGCAGCAGCTTCTTCCCCATGCTCGTGATCATGATCATGTTCTTCTGTAGTTGCTTCATCTGCATGATCGTGGTCGTGCTCATCTGCACTAGACTCCCCATGATGATGGCCATCTTCTACGCCTTCAAGCAGATCAATGCCTTGGCTTGCTTCAACTTGTACCAGCTTGTCATTACTCAGACTATCCTTTACTTGATCAATCCATGATTCCATGCCAGCACCATTATAGACAAGTACATCTGCTTTCTCGATGCTTGCTATATCCTGAGGTGTAGGCTCCCAGTCATGAGGCTCCATACCAGCAGGAACGAGTGTATGTACATCAGCCAGATCTCCTGCTACATTTTTGGTGAACTCATACATCGGATAAAAGCTAACCTGTACGTTCAATTTTTTCTCAGTTGCTGCCGGAGTACTTGTTGAAGCTGCATCCGAATCGGATGCGGGTTTGGTTTGCCCGCAACCTGCTGCAATAAGTGTGAGACTGAACAGCAGTCCCATTGCTGATTTTTTACTGAATTTCATGTGGTGTATTCTCCCTTGATTGTATTAATATCCTTGCGCCTTGCTGTTTTACTTCCTTGCGATGCCGTTTACGATTGTATAGTTGAATCAGCTTTTGAGCTGATATTCCAGTCAATAGAAAGGCCAGCAAAATGAGTGCGATCGTTCCACCTGGCGGAGTATTCAAATGGTAAGATGTTGTCAATCCGCCAAAAATGCCGATTAACCCGGTAATGACGGCAATGACCAATGCAGCAGCGAAGCTGCGAGAGATTCGAAGTGCCAGCGCTGCTGGCAGCACAATCAATGCGGATACAAGCAGTACACCTACGATCGGCATAGCTGAAGCAACCGTCAGTCCTGTCAGTACGGCGAAAGCAAACGATAACCCTTTTACCTGAACGCCTCCAATAGAGGCTGTCTCTTCGTCAAACGTCAAATTATATAACGGTCTCCGTAGTACAATGAAAAATAACAAACCAATGACACATACAGCTGCCATCATCCATAACTGAACATTGCTGACTGCAACGATGGAACCGAACAGATAGGAACTGAAGGTCTTGGACAAATTTGTTTTCAAACTCATAAGCACCACAGCCAGTGCCAGGCCTGAGGTCATGATGATCGCCACTGGTACTTCACTATATGTACGATAGCTTCTACGCAGTTGTTCGACCAATAACGCACCAATGACAGCGATCGCAAACCCGCAGATGACCGGGTTGAGATTCATGACCGAACCAAGGGCCACTCCCGCCAGAGAAACATGGGACAGCGTATCGGCCATCAGCACCTGCCTCCGGAGCATCAGGTAGACACCAAGAATCGGAGCAATAATGCCAATCAGTCCGCCTGCCCAAAAGGCGCGCTGCATGAATTCGTACTCAAACACTGCCATTCCTCACTTTCTTGTCGCTCCAGGGTGATAGTCCGGTCCAATCGGTTGCCCATCTCTTCAAGGCCATGTGTGACCATAATAATGGTCAATCCATGGACATCTGCATAGTGTCGCATCAGATCATAGAAACCTTCCCGGCTGCGGCGATCCATGCCTGTTGTCGGCTCATCCAGAACTAGAACTTGGGGTTGTCCTGCCAGAGCTCTGGCGATGCAGATGCGCTGCTTCTGTCCACCCGACAGCTCGCCTACCCGTGTATTGCGATATTCCCACATACCGACTTCCCGAAGACTGCGTTCGACTACGGCTTCCTGTTCGGGTGAGAATTTTCGGAATAGACCAAGCTTGCAATAACATCCGGATCGCACCAGTTCAATGACTGTACTGGGAAAGCCACTGTTGAATGATGCCACCTGTTGGGGCACATATCCGATCTCCAGTTTGTTTCCATTGTTGTTCTGAATATTCATATGTACCGTGCCGCTCCAGGGCTGTAACAGCCCCAGCAGCAATTTCAGCATGGTTGTCTTCGCCGAACCATTGGGTCCGGTAATGCCTACAAACTCGCCCACATGAATATCCAGCGATAATTGATCAATGACGGGTTCTTTGCCATATCCAAAAACCACGTCGCGCATGGAAGATAGAATCATGGTAGATCCTCTTTTCGTAAATATTACGATTTAAAAATGACAAAAAAATTTATCTCGTTTCCCGGTGAATCGTCATTTTCTTTAATCGTGGCGAATATTTTTTCATTTCAAGACGCTCCGGGTGGTTACGTTTGTTCTTCGTCGTGGTATAGTTGCGATCCCCGCACTCTGTACATGCTAAAGTTACAATGACTCTCATGGTTGTGACCTCCTTTTTTAATCGTAATGATTACTGTTTAATGATACTATCCCATCCTTTTTCTTTTGTCAACCCCATGATGGAAACGGATCTTTCAGTTCACGCCAGTTAAGCTGCATCTCTTCTTCGGTAAGCAAAGTATCGTCCAATGTTCGCTCGATCACTGCTCGGTCCATATCAATTCCTATAAACACCAATTTCGTTACCCGGTCTCCCCATGTATCATCCCAATCCGGAATGGCTGGTAACGTATCTCCAAAATGCATCTGCCGTTCCTCTTCGCTCATCGCACCCACCCATAGGCCAGCTGGTCCAAGTTGCTTGGATGTCCCTGCATGACTGAAGGAAATAGCCATATGGTTCCGTGTAGCCAGCCACATCAAGCCCTTGGATCTGACAATACTCTCCGGCCACTTCGCAATCCAGCGCAGCAATCGTTCTGGATGAAACGGACGTTTCCGATGGTATAGAAACGAGTGAATGCCATACTCTTCCGTTTCCGGAGTGTGTTCTTCCTTCATTAATTCGCGGATCCAGCCTGCAGACTGACTGGCTTTTTCAAAATCAAACCGTCCCGTGTTCAATATCTCCTTCGGATCGATCTGCCCGTGAGACGTTCGAATCAGCTTAGCTTCGGGTTGCATCGCATGCAGAGCCTTTTCCAGCTTCAGCAATTCCTCCTCAGAGACGAGATCACACTTGTTGAGAATCAGCACATCACAGAATTCAACCTGATCGGTCAATAGATGCACGATTCCCCGGACATCGTCCTCTCCTGCTTCCTGACCCCGATCCATTAATGTTTCCTTTGAATAAAAGTCCCGCCAGAACTGCGCCGCATCCACAACAGTTACCATGGTGTCAAGTCTGGTGAATTTCGTTAAATCAATTCCAAGTTCTTCATCGATATAGGTAAACGTCTGTGCAACGGGAACAGGTTCTCCAATACCCGTCGATTCAATCAGGATATAGTCAAAAGAACCATCCAGAGCGAGACGTTCCACTTCTTTCAGGAGATCTTCCCGAAGCGTGCAGCAGATACAGCCGTTGGACATCTCCACGAGCTTCTCGTCAATACGTGATAATCCGCCTCCATCTCGAATTAACCCGGCATCAATGTTAACTTCACTCAGGTCGTTTACGATTACAGCGACTCTCATACCTTCCCGATTATGCAGCACATGATTCAATAAGGTTGTCTTGCCTGCACCCAGATATCCGCTTAATACGGTTACGGGTACCCGGAGATTCTCTTGTTTTTCAGACATGTCTAATCCTCCACTCCAAGGTTCTTTGATAAAAAGGAAGAACCAATATGTTTTAGTTGAATGTTAATCGTAATTATTACGATTAACATTCAACACTATACTTGACTTGACTTTCGCTTGTCAACTTCTCGATTCAATACCAATCAACAAATCGTAAAATTTATGATTAAAAGACCAAACTGCGTATGTTGCTTAAGGTACAAGCATATAGATTACTAAAAGTCCGGTTGTGGAGGTCTGTTGTATGAAGCTTGCAGCCAATATGAAGCTCCTGTCCATCCTGCTTCCCTGCGCCTTTCTTGTTCCCGTGCTCATCACGATGTCCTCTGATCTGAAACAGGCGTGGAACAGCGAAGCTTTGCAAAATGTGAAAACCGTATTCATCGGCATTTTCCTCGAGGCTGCTCCTTTTCTACTCATCGGTGTACTGCTCTCTTCACTCATGCAGTGGTTCGTGTCAGAAGAAATGGTTCGCAAGCTTACACCAAAGAACCCCGTTGGTGGAGTACTAGTTGCTGGTTTACTCGGCATCATATTTCCGATCTGCGAATGTGGTATGATACCCGTTGTTCGCCGTTTGATGCATAAAGGCATGCCTTCATATATTGCAGTTACATTTATTCTTAGCGGCCCAGTAGTCAATCCTATCGTGTTTACCGCAACACTGCTCGCTTTTCCATCTCATCCCGAAATCACGATTGCCCGCATGGGACTGGCTTTTGCCGTCGCAGCTTCGATTGGCTTGTTGGTATATTTGTTTGTACGGCAGAATCCTCTGCGCAAAGCCAAGGCTGCCGTGACAGAGGTCAAGACTCACTCCGCATTCAAAATGGCACACCCATCTAAGCACGACGACCACGACCATAACCATGAGAAAAACTGGCGCAGCTTCTTTATCCATGCCGGAGATGAATTTGTGGATATGAGCAAGTATTTGGTCATTGGTGCAATGATTACAGCCTGTATACAGACGTTTATTAGTCGAAATGACTTGATTGCGCTTGGGAACGGACCGGTTGCCTCCTATGTGTTTATGATGGGATTTGCTTACGTATTATCTCTTTGTTCGACTTCCGATGCATTTGTAGCCTCTGCATTCTCGCATACCTTCGCTCTCGGCCCACTCATTTCATTTCTGGTTCTTGGTCCCA
Organism: Paenibacillus sp. FSL K6-2862; assembly: GCF_038005125.1. Classification (NCBI taxonomy): domain Bacteria; kingdom Bacillati; phylum Bacillota; class Bacilli; order Caryophanales; family Paenibacillaceae; genus Paenibacillus; species Paenibacillus sp. FSL K6-2862. The sequence continues at coordinate 3,320,631 of NZ_JBBOSN010000001.1, read as the reverse complement.
TGCTCGATTTCAAAAGCACACTGATGCTGCTGTCCACTTTCCGCACAAGGTTTGTCATTGGGTTAAGCATATCCATTATTGTTCTTGTCTTCGCTGGATCATGGCTGATTAACCTTCTGGTATAGCGTATAGGATCATTTCATTGAAAATTGAAAAGAGGTGATTAGATGATTCAACCTGCATCCTTTCACGCCTATAGTCACACTCCAAGGAGGCACTCCATCCAGTGGCATTCATTAATCCGTGCGGTATGGATTGGTGGTCTTGCCGTATACATCTTGCATTTGAATGAGAATGATTCTTTACATTATTATCTGGCACCTACGATGCAGCGCTTGCTGTTATGCTGTCCCATACCACTCATGTTCATCGCGGTCATTATGGCTTGGCATGGACTGTTCGGTCACGGCCAGGTCCATTGTGATTGTGAACATCCACCTCCGCCTGGAGGACTTCGAAGCTTGGTGACCTACGGCTTAATCACGTTTCCCCTGCTGCTCGGCTTTTTGCTGCCTGATCAGGCACTCGGAAGTTCCATGGCCAGTCAGAAAGGCATGTCGCTGTCTTACGCTCCTCCCGAAATCCGGCGTAAAGAACCTGCACCAGAGGAAGCTGCCAGCTTGAATATTCAAGATTTTGCCCAGAACCAATCTTCTGCTGCATCTGGGTCAGCGAGTAAAGTCCAATTCATTCCTCCTGATGAATACAGCCGTGAATTTGCTGAGCTAGCGGAAAAATTGTTTGCAGAACCGGTCATCAAGGTTTATCCAGAGATTTTTTCAGAAACGCTTGGCACCATTGACATGTTTCAACGACAATTTGCAGGCAAATCGATCTCCCTTACTGGCTTTGTCTATCGGGATGAAAGTATGGATCATGAATCGCACTTTGCGCTTGGTCGTTTCCTCGTCATGTGCTGTCCAGCAGATGCAGCGCCATTTGGCGTAATGATCCACATTCCTGAAGCCGACAGCTTCCCTACCGACAGCTGGGTACAGATTGATGGCAGCATCGGATCTGCCCAGGTGAATGGCAAAGATACCATCGAGATCCGGGCAGCAAAAATAACTGCTGTTTCCGAGCCATCCACGCCTTATATTTATACCAATGCAGATTCCGTAATGGCTTATGATAAACTCCAAGGGAAATGAAAGGTCTGGTTTAAACCTAAGTTAAGGCCCAGACCGATTCTCATATTCATTGAACAAGAAAAAACCCGAAGCCATGAATCCACGGCTTCGGGTTTTTCAATTCGAGTCCAAGATATATTGTACTCGGGGGATCTGATTGATTATTCTGTTACAATATCATGAACGAGCACAGGAGCATCGGCATGATCCGCAATGGTAATGTTCTCTTTGATCTTCGCGATTACATCTCCCACATCCTCACGATTGGCATGGATGGTTACCAGCGATTCACCAGCATTAACCTTGTCGCCAACTTTTTTGTTCAGCATCAAGCCTACAGCAAGATCAATCTCGGATTCTTTGGTAGCACGACCTGCTCCAAGCAGCATCGCAGCAGTACCAATCTCGTCCGCTACGATTTCAGCGACGTAACCGTCCCGGTCAGCTTCAACTTCAATCAGATATTTCGCCTGTGGCAGACGATCCGGATGGTCAACGACAGACGCATCGCCACCTTGGTTGGCCAGGAAATGCTTGAATTTCTCCAGTGCCTTCCCGTTCTGGATCACTTCTTTCAATTTCTCTTCCGCTTGTTCCAAGGAGTCTGCTTTGCCAGCAAGGAACACCATTTGACGTCCGAGTGCAAGACACAGTTCTTCCAGATCTTTTGGTCCTTTGCCCTGCAGTGTCAGGATTGCTTCTTTCACTTCAAGCGCGTTACCGATCGCAAGGCCCAGTGGTTGAGACATGTCGGAGATGACAGCCATCGTTTTGCGCCCTACATTGTTACCGATGCTGACCATGGCATGTGCAAGTTCTTTTGCATCTTCCGTCGTTTTCATAAATGCACCCGCACCTGTTTTTACATCCAGTACGATGGCATCAGCACCTGCAGCAATTTTTTTGCTCATGATGGAGCTGGCGATGAGCGGAATGGAGTTAACTGTTGCTGTTACGTCACGGAGTGCATAGAGCTTCTTGTCAGCTGGGGTAAGGTTACCACTCTGACCGATAACCGCTACCTTATGTTCGTTTACGAGTCTAATAAATTCTTCCTTCTCCAGCTCGACGTGGAAACCGGCAACGGACTCCAGTTTATCTGTTGTTCCGCCAGTGTGACCCAGACCGCGTCCGGACATTTTAGCTACAGGAACATCCAGTGCAGCAACGAGCGGGGCCAGTACCAATGTCGTTGTATCACCAACGCCTCCAGTGGAGTGCTTGTCTACTTTGATGCCTTCAATGGCGGATAGATCGATCGTTTCACCCGAATTAACCATCGACATCGTTAGATCTGCTCGTTCCTTGTCCGTCATATCCTTGAAGAAAACGGCCATCGCCCAAGCGCTGACTTGATAATCCGGAATTTCTCCTTGGGTATAACCTTGAACAACAAAATCAATTTCAGCTGTTGTCAGTTCTTTTCCGTCACGTTTTTTGGCAATAATGTCTACCATTCTCATGATGATCTCTCCTTTGTTGTGGTGAGTGTTTACACAGTCACTCCGATGGCAGAACAACCTTCCGACCACTGTTATCCCCAGATTTCTTGATTCCTCCTTTAAAGGGGGAAATCCTGTGATAAAGGCGGACGCTTCGCTTCTTCAGGTTTATTCTGCCCTCTCCGTTATCGTGTAAATTTGTATGTTATTGTGGTGGTAAAAAAACTCGGAGACAAAGGCGAACGCTTCGCTTCTTCAGAATTGATCCGTTTCCTTCACTACGTGCAAAAACAAAAGTTTCAATTCAAATCAATTGCTTGATTAATAATAAAACCTAAAGCGTGATTGCTGTTTCCAGTGCAACGACCATCATATCATTGAATGTTTTTTGACGCTCCTCGGCAGAGGTTTCTTCGCCGGTTAGCAAGTGGTCGCTTACTGTCAGAATCGTCAATGCATTAACGCCAAACTTCGCTGCGATCGTGTACAGTGCTGTCGTTTCCATTTCCACGCCCAATACGCCGTGCTGCATCAACTTTTCAGTAACAGAGCGGTCGTCACGGTAGAACGAATCGGAACTGAATACGTTACCCACATGGATTTTCATGCCTTTTGCTGTCGCACGGTCATATGCTTCTTTCAGCAAGGAGAACGTTGCGATTGGGGAGAAATCATACCCTCCAAACACAAGCTTGTTCATGCTGGAGTCCGTACATGCCGCTTGAGCCAAAATGACGTCACGAACTCGCACGTGCTCCTGCATACCTCCGCATGTTCCCACGCGAATGAGGTTTTTGACGCCATATTCGCTAATCAACTCATTGGCATAGATGGCGAACGATGGAATCCCCATGCCTGAACCCTGCACCGAAATGCGTTTTCCTTGATATGTACCGGTAAAGCCCAGCATTCCGCGAACTTCGTTATAACAAACAACATCTTCCAAATACGTATCCGCAATATATTTAGCGCGCAATGGATCTCCTGGTAAAAGGATCGTTTCTGCGATATCTCCGGGTTTGGCTCCAATATGTGTACTCATGGTTAAATCTCCTCCATTTTATCCATTAATATAGTCATGCCAGATCCCGGGCAGCCGAAGCTGCTCCGGTGTTCTGCATATATTTTTTTACAGTTTCATTATTCATCTGGTTTTAGCTTGAACGACGAAATCTATTTTAAATCTTTCAGGAAGCTTGTACCATACTCCGGCAATTGAACACCGAAGTTATCGGCTACCGTAGCACCGAGATCTGCAAATGTACTACGCAGTTCAAGTTGCTTACCTTCATTAAAACGTGGGGAATACACAAGCAGTGGCACATACTCACGTGTATGGTCCGTACCACGATACGTTGGGTCGTTACCATGGTCAGCCGTAATAATCAGCAGATCGTCGTTGGTCATTTTCTCAAAAATCTCAGGCAGACGTGCATCGTAATCCTCAAGTGCTTGAGCATATCCTTGTGGATCACGGCGATGACCGAACAATGCGTCGAAGTCTACCAGGTTCAGGAAGCTAAGCCCGGTGAATTCTTCATCCATCGTCTCGGACAATTTGTCCATGCCATCCATGTTGGACACTGTACGGACAGACTTTGTCACACCTTCACCATCATAGATATCTGCAATTTTACCTAGGGCAATGACGTCGAATCCCCCGTCTTTAAGCTCATTCATCACCGTACGGCCGAATGGTTTGAGAGCATAGTCGTGACGATTCGCTGTACGTTTGAAGTTACCCACTTCCCCAACGAACGGACGAGCAATGATACGGCCCAGCATGTATGGATCATCAAGCGTGATCTCCCGGCAGAATTCACAAATTTCGTACAGCTCTTTTAACGGCACCACATCTTCATGTGCTGCAATCTGCAGAACGGAATCCGCGGAAGTATAGATGATGAGCGCTCCAGTTTTCACATGCTCTTCACCAAGCTCATCAATGATTTCCGTACCACTGGCCGGTTTGTTTCCGATGACTTTACGGCCTGTCTTCTCTTCGATGCGCTGAATCAGCTCATCCGGAAAGCCATTCTCGAATACACGGAACGGCGTATCAATATAGAGTCCCATGATCTCCCAGTGGCCTGTCATCGTGTCTTTGCCCCGGGACGCTTCTTGCATTTTGGTATAATACGCTTTGGGTGCATCCGCGACAGGAATGCCCTCAATTTCTTTAATGTTGGATAGTCCAAGACTTGCCATATTCGGCATGTTCAGACCTCCACGCTCACGTGCAATGTGACCAAACGTATCCACATCGTAGTCATCAAATTCTGCCGCATCCGGTGCTTCACCGATACCTACAGAATCCATAACAATCAGATGTACTCTTTTGAATGTTGACATAACTTACGCACTCCTTCCAATTATCCGGCTTACAAGAACAGTCCGGCGATGATCGCAGACAGCACGCTGACAAGCGATGCACCGTAAAGCAGCTTCAGACCGAAGCGGGCCACCACATTGCCCTGTTTCTCATGAAGTCCCTTGACCGCACCGGCAATGATACCGATGGAGGAGAAGTTGGCGAACGATACGAGGAAGACCGACACGATGCCTGTCGTACGGGCAGACAGTGCGGTATGTTTGGTTAGATCCAGCATGGCGACGAATTCATTCGATACCATTTTGGTCGCCATGATACTTCCCGCCTGAATCGCTTCTTTCCAGGGAACCCCCATAATAAACGCAAAGGGTGCAAACACATAACCAAGCAGTTCCTGGAACGAAATGCCGAGAACAGCACTAAATATGCCGTTAATGAGCGCAATCAGGGCAACGAAACCGATGAGCATTGCTGCAACAACGATCGCCACTTTAAAACCGTCCAGAATGTACTCACCCAGCATCTCGAAGAACGATTGTTTTTCCTCTTCCTGCACTTCCAATATATCTTCTTCCTCGGTTACCTTATAAGGATTCACGATGGAAGCAATGATAAAACCGCCAAACAGGTTCAGCACAAGCGCTGTAACCACATATTTCGGATCAATCATGGACATATAGGCACCGACAATGGACATCGATACCGTGGACATGGCTGAGGCACATAGTGTGTACAGCCGATGCTTCGGTAGCAAGCCGATTTGTTTTTTTACGGAGATGAACACTTCAGATTGCCCCAGAATGGCGGAAGCAACCGCGTTATATGATTCCAGTTTGCCCATTCCGTTGACTTTGCTTAATACCAGACCAATATATTTTATAACAAAAGGTAAGATTCGGATATACTGCAATATACCAATCAGGGCAGAGATGACGACAATCGGCATCAAGACCGTCAGGAAAAACGGGCCACTACCGCTTTCTGCTCCAACGTTTACTAAACTGCCGAAGACAAAGGTAATTCCTTCGTTTGCATAGTCCAGAAGATTTTTAAATATCGTGGAAAATCCGCCAATCAGCCATGTTCCTACTTCGGTGTTCAGCAAGGCATAAGCCAATATAATCTGTAAAATAATCATGACGACCAGCGGCCGGTAGCGAATTTGCTTCTTGCCGTTACTTGCAATGTAAGCCAGTCCAAAAACAACAAGTAAACCAAGTATGGCAATTAGAAATTTCATTTGATCTCTCCTTTGAAGGTAGTTTAGCCAGATGTTAAATTCAGCTCAAAGGCCATACAATAAAATTAAACTTTCAGAAAGTTTATTAAGCGCTTACAAATAATTCATTTTATAAAGGTTGGAAACCTGTTCCCCATGATCGGTGTATATACCGGATTCTGGAGAACAGATCAACCACCTGGTTTTTAGTAAGAGGATGTAGATTGTCCACCTTGCATGATTTTCACGCCGGAGCTTGCACCAATACGAGTTGCTCCTGCTTCAATCATTTTTTGCATGTCTTCCAGGCTGCGTACCCCGCCCGATGCTTTTACACCCATATCTGGTCCAACCGTGCGACGCATCAGAGCGATATCTTCTGGTGTTGCCCCACCTGTAGAGAAACCTGTGGATGTTTTGACGAAATCGGCGCCAGCTCTAACCGCTGCCTGGCAAGCACGTACTTTCTCTTCATCTGTAAGCAGACACGTTTCAATGATGACTTTTACCAATGCTTTACCCGCTGCAGCTTCAACAACAGCACGAATATCCTGCTCGACATAGTCATCTTTTCCATCTTTTAATGCACTGATGTTGATAACCATGTCTACTTCTGTAGCACCTTTAGCAATTGCATCTGTCGTTTCGAACGCTTTGGTCTCGGAAGTGGAAGCTCCCAGAGGGAATCCGATTACTGTACAGATATCTACGCCACTGCCTTGAAGCTGCTCTGCAGCATAAGAAACCCAGCCCGGATTTACGCACACGGAAGCAAATTGGTACTGTTTCGCTTCTTCAGTCAATTTGTTGATTTCGCTTTGTGTTGCATCCGCACGAAGCAAGGTATGATCGATCATTTTGGCTAATTGAGCTGTAGTCAATTGAATCTCTCCCTTATCTGAACTGTTTATTTTATAGCCTTACACTAACATGAACATATGTAAAAATCAATATGAACCTTTGTTCACTCTCATTCACCCATTACTGTGAGCGAACCAACGCTTATAGCTTCTGCCCTAAAAAAGCAAAACATCCACCATTCTTCCGTGGCAGATGTTGTCATCCTCAGATTTAGAATCGAAGCAAAGCCTGCGCCGTGTACTGGTCTGTTACCAGAATGTTAGCATAGTGTCCTTTGAGCGCTGCGTGGATGGCTTCGATTTTGCGTTGACCACCGGCAACAAGGATGGATTTCTCTTTGTTCCGTAATTCAGCCAGGTCAATCCCTACGGTTCTGCTGTTGATCTCTTCACTAATCAATTGACCCTCAGCATCAAAGAAACGTGAACAGATATCACCTGCACCCGAATTCATCAGCAATTGCTGTTCCTCTTCGTTGAAATAACCCAGCTTGAACAGAAGTGCGTCCTCCTTCACCGTACCCACAGTGAAGATGGCGATGTTGGCCTGCCTGCCGAGCTCTACGATGCGTCCGATGTGCCGGTCAGCTTCCACCATTTTCTTGACTTCAATATTGTCAAAAATAACAGGCAGGGGCAAATACCTCGGAACGGTATGGAACGCTTCCGCAAACAAATGCACGATCTCCGCTGCATACGTGTTGACGTGGGAATGACTTACGCCTCCCTTTAATTGAACGACTTCAACACCTTTAACCTGTTTGGCCCGAAGCTGTTTGGCCACCGCGTACATCGTTGTTCCCCATGTCACTCCAATAATATCTGCATCCTGTACGGTGTCCTGCAGATAGTCCGCAGCTCTTTTGCTAATATGCCTCTGTATCTCTTCATCACTCTTCAATGGTGCAAAACAGACGAGTGCGGTATCCAGATTATATTTGGCTTTGAGTTCTCCGGCAATGATATCAATGTCCTCCAGAGGGTCCATAATTTCAATACGGACATAACCTCGGTCCTTGGCATACTGGAGCAACCGGGATACGGTTGGACGAGACACGCCCAGCCTAACGGCGATATCCTGCTGGCTGTAATCCGACTGATAATACAATTTGGCTGCTTCAATGCTTAATCGTTGTTTCTCCATATCCATTCCCATTTGCAATCATCTCACTCATCCATGGTATCGTTTGCAATTCTTGTTTCATACTGATTCATATTTTAATTCACTGCTAGTCCAGTTTATTATACATCATGAAGTACCAGGTCACTATTCCTTCTGTAGCTAATGTCATAAGAGAAGATTTGTGTAATCCAAGCATAAAAAGAACTCTAGGGTGCATACTACAGCGGTCACTTTATCGTTTGAGGAGTTATGAATTCACCCAAATACATGACTGAGAGGAAGTATTGTATGCCAACCCTACTGTATATTACTGCCCATCCACATGATCATGAGACCTCCTTCAGTATGGCCACTGGTCAAGCTTTTATAGATGCATACCGGGAAAGCAATCCCTCGGATGAGGTTGTCCATCTCGATCTGTATCGTTCCAACATCCCGCATATTGATGCTGATGTGTTTAGTGGTTGGGGTAAACTCCAATCCGGCAGTGAACTCACTTCGGAAGAGCAGTCCAAGGTAAGCCGTCTGAATGAGCTATCGGATCAGTTTGCATCAGCTGACAAGTATGTTTTTGTTACTCCGATGTGGAACTTCTCATTTCCTCCAATCATGAAGGCTTACATTGACTCCATATGTGTGGCTGGCAAAACGTTCCGCTATACAGAGCAAGGTCCGATCGGACTTTTGACGAACAAAAAGGCACTGCATATTCAGGCCCGTGGTGGCATTTATTCCGAAGGTCCCGCAGCTCAAACGGAATCCGGGCATCGATATCTGAGCATCATTATGTCATTCCTGGGTGTACCCAAGCTGGATGGGATCTTCATTGAAGGCCACAACCAATTCAGAGAACGGGCGGATCAGATAAAACAGGATGCAATTGAACAGGCTCGAACTGTAGCGAAGCAGTTTTAATCATGAAATGAAAAAAGTAAAGCCCGCTATGCTCCCTTATTCGTACGAATGGGCACACAGCGGGCTTTTATTTTATATAATACCAGACGATATAAGTTTACTGTTGACCAGCACTGGCACGGCTTATGGTTTCAAGTTTGCGGGTAATCGCATTACGGTCCACTTTCAAGCCCCAGAGCATTTCAACGATTTGCTCTTTCTCTTCAGCGGAATCGGCATGTTTGAGCTGCATTAAGAGATCATGCATCTGTTCATTAATCCCTTCAAACTGGGTCCAGAGATCCTGGCGTACTTCTCGAGAATCCAAGTGACGATTAGCGTCCACCTCTTCTTTTAGGGCTTGCAGAATGGAGTTCTTCCACTCATCGTCACCTAACTGTATCGCTATGTTCAGGAGATCCAGATAATCGTCAACAAGAAGTGAGTTCAATTCAGCATGTGTTTTCATCGTTTATTGCATCCCCTTTTCGTCTATTTACCGAGTATTATACTCGGTTTTTCAGGATTTGCAATAGGTGTCGGAATAAGGTTCAGCTTTTTGCTTTTTATGTCGAATTATGACGAAATACTTTTGAATACACTCTATATTGGCACTCAATAACTCTATGAGGATACTCTTGGTATTATGACTTGAGCTGTTGCAGCAGCTGGACACGATACGCTTCACTCTCCAGAGATTGGATCTCCTTATATTGTTCAGCCGTAAGAACCCTTGGTTCTCCAGCTGCCTTGGCTATCATGTACACTTTTGCACTTTCCTCGACCACTTGAGTCCGATAATAGGCTTCACGCAAATTTTTTCCTGTCGTGACCAGTCCATGATTAACAAGAATGAGTGCCGAATGGGAGTCCACCTTAGCTGCGACTGCATCAGCCAGCAGTTTGGTCGTAGGTAGAACGTAAGGAACGAAACCGACGTCCCCTACAAGTGCGGATTGATCCGGAAAAAGGTGAGGCAGTTCATCGTACACGAGGCTCAGAGCGATCGTATATGCAGGATGTGTATGAACAATCGCTTGAATATCGGGATTCACGCGATAGCTGTACAGATGCATTAACACTTCTGAGGAAGGACGTGTTGATTCGGCTCGGGTCTCCCCTGTCCCGATATCAACCGCAATCCACTCCTCCGGTTCAATATCCTCAAGTGCATAACCACTCGGAGAGAGCAGCATCGTCCCTTCCGAACGGGCACTCAGGTTGCCTCCAGGTCCAACCACGAGACCCTGCGCTACCGATCTGCGGGCATATTTGGTCAGTTCTTCTCTTACCAGCTGTTCAGTCATGTGTTCCTCCACTCCCTTAACTTCTTTTTATTTCAATCCTTTCGTAAACCGCCCATTCAGTTTTTGATAGATTTCATAGGCTTCCTGCCATGGCAGGCTATCCTCTGGCTCATAGGTTTCCAACGTGAAGGAAGCGGCGGCAATCTCCCGGACCTCAGACAAACTGCTTACTTCGCCATGGGCCATGAATTGCAGCATGCAATTCCCGGCGGCAGTTGCCTCCACTGGCCCTGCTACTACAGGAATACCGGTAGCATTCGCTGTAAACTGACACAGTAAACGATTCTGAACACCTCCGCCTACCATGTGAATGACGCTCGGCCGGCTCCCCGTGACAAGTTCAAGTTCATCCAGTGTCTGCCTGAATTCCAGAGCCAGGCTTTCCAAGATGCAGCGTACAATCGCTCCGATGGTTTCCGGAGTAACCTGCTTGGTGGCACTGCACTGCTGGCGTATTCGTTCAGGCATATCACCCGGTGTTAGATATATCGCATCCCCCGGCAGGATAAAGCTTTGTAGCGCTGGAGCCGATGCTGCAAGGTGAACCAGTTCCTGATGGCTGAAAATATGGTTTTCCCGTTCCCACTGCCTTTTGCACTCCTGCAGAAGCCAGAGACCAGATCGATTCTTCAATATTCTTGTCTTGCCACTGACCGTCCCTTCATTGGTGAAACCCAGTCTTCGGCTGCGTTCATCCAGTACTGGCGAGTCGCGTTCCATGCCCATTAATGACCAGGTTCCACAGCTGATAAAGGCAAAATTCGAATCTGAAGCAGGAATGGCTGCAAGTGCTGATGCTGTATCATGTGAGCCTACAGCTATGACTTGCATGGGTTCGATCCTTAACTCCGCACACAGATCATCTGTTAACTGCCCCAGTACAGTGCCTGGCCGAATAATGGGTGGGAAAAGTGTTTCAGGTAAACCGAGTCGACCAAACAGGGATTCATTCCAGCGGTCCTCTCCGGCATGCAAAAGTCCGCTTGTGCTGGCAATTGTATATTCACAGGCCTGCTGTCCCGAGAGATAAAAGTGAAACAGATCCGGCATGAATAACATCCGCGTATCCGGACGTAATTCAGCGTTTTCCCGTAAGCTTCCAACCAATTGAAACACCGTATTAATCTGCTGAGGCAGGACACCCGACATGGTATACAGATCTTCGTCATTAACCATACGCAGCGTCTCTTTCATCCAATCGGCATTACGCGACTCCCGGTAATGACGTGGGTTCCCGCACAATTTTCCTGCTCCATCCACCAAGCCATAATCAACGCCCCAGGTATCCACGGCAATGGAACGAACCGGGTGAGTTAATCCCTGAGTCCCCTTTACAATGCCCTGTTTCAGTTCATGGAACAGTCTTAGAAAATCCCAATACAATCCGTCCGCAAGCTGAACGGGATCATTACTGAATCGATGTACTTCCTGTAACGCAAGCATCTCACCGTCAAAACTTCCCCTGACTACCCTGCCGCTTCCGGCACCATAGTCAGCAGCAAGCACATGGTTTGCCTTATTTCCCATCTCTCTTGCCTCCTCCTTTGGAAGAACGCCACATTCTGATTAGGCAGAATATGGCGTCTGACAGGATAGTCTAACGGTATAAAGGTCCAAACACGCTGCAAGCACGATAATCTGCACTTTCAGGTTCACTTGTTCCAAATAACCCCCATGCCCGTGGACGGAATATCTCGGACTCCGGAACATTATGCATACTCACCGGAATCCGCAAGATTGAAGCCAGGGTTAGGAGATCTGCTCCGATGTGCCCATATGAGATCGAGCCGTGGTTGGCGCCCCACTGGTTCATGACTTCATAAACGGAGGTAAACGCGCCTGTTCCTGTTAAAATCGGTGCGAACCATGTTGATGGCCAAGTCGGATCCGTCCGCTGGTCCAGCGTATTATGCACTTCATCAGGCAGATCCACGGTGTAACCCTGCGCGAGCTGCAGTACAGGACCAAGACCCTTAACCAGATTGAGACGTGTCATCGTGACGGGCATACCGCCTTTGGTCAGGAAGTCAGCGGAGTAGCCGCCCCCTCTGAAATATTCGACTGAGGCTGGTCTCCACGATGTCGACTGTAGGCAGCTCTGAACTTCTTCATCTGTAATCTCCCAGAAAGGCTTCAGAGCAGGATTACCGTCTTTGGATTGCTGCCCAGTGCCATCGAGTGCCGCGGAGCCCGAATTGATCAAGTGGAGAATTCCGTCCTTCGCTTTTCCCTCCAATTGGTGTCCTGTGACCCGTGCTACCGAATCCGGACTCCAATACGTCCGTACATCTGCAAAAATCTGGGCTGTATGAGTGAGCAGTGAGCCGAACAGCATGGACACACCATTCAGGCTGTCATTTTCTGTGGCGACCAGATAAGGGGAGCGCTTGCCATTCCAGTCAAAGGATGAATTCAGGATCGACTCCAGGAAATCGCCATTAGGCGAATGGTCCGTCCACTGCCGCTGACCCTGGAAGCCGGATACAATCGCGTGATGACCCATTGATTCTTCTGTAAAACCGAGTTCTGCCAATCTCGGATTACCGGCCATCAGATCACGTACGATCTGAGTCATTTTCACGACGGTTTCCCATTCATACTCTTTCCGCTTGCGGTCTGTTTGCAGATGGGTCGGGTTGTTATCCGGCCCTTCAATACAATTTTCTTTCACCCAAGCCAGTGCCAACTTATATTCTTCCGGATCATAAATTTCTTCCTCAATCCGCCGGGTCAGCTCGCTCATATCCACATATTCGTTCCTCATGCCGAGATATTCCTGGAAAAAAGAATCGTTCACAATGGATCCGGCAATCCCCATGGATACCGAGCCAATGGACAGATAGGCCCGCCCCTTCATCGTAGCGGCTGCAAGACCCGCCCGGCTGAAGCGAAGCAATTTCTCCCGGACGTCATCTGGAATGGTCGTATCCCCGCCATCCTGAACATCCTCGCCATAGATTCCGAAGGCCGGAATCCCCTTCTGAGCATGTGCAGACAGTACGGCTGCCAGATAGACTGCGCCAGGCCGTTCCGTACCGTTAAAACCCCAGATGGCCGTAGGGATGGATGGAGACATATCCATCGTTTCCGTACCATAACACCAGCATGGAGTAACCGTAATGGTGACTCCTACATTCGAACGATTGAACAGCTCTGCCGCCGCAGCTGCTTCGGCTACACCGCCAATACAGGATTCGGCAACGACGCATTCGACCGGGGAGCCGTCCGGATAACGAAGTTCTGCCGTAAGCAGCTCAGCTACCGATGTTGCCATCCGCATCGTTTGTTCCTCCAGGGATTCACGTACTCCCTTGCGTCTGCCGTCAATGGTGGGACGAATACCAATCTTGGGAAAAGCCTGTTTATAACGGTAATCCTGATGTGTCATACTAAAACGTCCTCCTTCAAGTGGTTTCTGGATAGGTACGAATTGATTTCACGTTGTCTTTCAGGATGCAGTTAAAGCGGTCAGACCTTGACGATGTAACCCCGATACCCGTTGGTGCGTCAGTCCTGGACAAGAGAGCAATTCATTAAATGAATGCGTTTACATATTCAAATTGAACAAAAGTCCACTTTATGTATGAATCACCATGATGAAGTCCTGTCTCTATGCAGGAACGGAAGTATAGAGCAAAAAAGAATGAGTACTGAGAATGGTTTTGTTGAAAAAAATGGTTCGTTTTGTATTTTGGGTTATCGGTAACCCTAACATAGCACGCGCCCATATTGCTGTCAATCGGCATTATCCTATAGAATGGTAAGACTATGTTATGAGAGGTTAGATTCTATTGATTACTATTTATGATATTGCCAAGAAAGCCAATGTTTCTGCCATGACGGTCTCAAAAGTGATTAATCAAACAGGTCGCATCAGCACGGCCACCAGGGAACGCGTACAGCAGGTTATTGATGAACTCGGGTATATCCCCAATTCGAATGCACGCAGCCTTGTACTTCAGCGAACACAGATGTTATCTCTGCTGATTACCGATATCACCAATCCATTTTATACGACACTCGCACGCGGCGCTGAGGATGCAGCTAACGCTCGTGGATATCGTCTGTTGTTCGGGAATAGTGATGAAGATTACAACAAGGAGAAAAACTACGTGGAGACGATTCTCTCCACGCGTGTAGACGGAGTCCTGTTTGCCCCTGCGGGCGACCGTTCCCTCGATCATCTACAGCAGTTACATGAGAGGAACATCCCGTTTGTGATCTTGGATCGCACAGTACCAGGAATCACATCGGATGTCATCGCGGGGGACAGCCGGCAAGGTGCACTTCTATTGATCCGAAATCTGACGGAACTGGGTCACCGCCGCATTGCGCTCGTTAACGGCTCTTCCGAGGTTTCTACGGCCAGATTACGTGAAGAGGGATATGCTGAGGGGTTACGTGAAGCAGGAGTTAAGGTTGATCCGAAGCTTGTCCTTCGGACAGGTTACCGTGATTTCAGTGATGAGGCTGGAATGGAACAGTTACTTACACAGCCGGATAAGCCAACGGCTATTTTTGCGGCCAATAATATGCTCGCGATTGGGGTCATTCGTCTGCTGCGTAAAAGAGGACTGCGTGTACCAGAGGACATCTCGGTCGTCTGTTTTGATGATCTGGATCTGGCTTCCGCTTTTGATCCTTTCCTCACTGTAGCAGCACAGCCTGCCTATGATTTTGGAGCCAAAGGAATGCATATGCTAATCGACAGAATTGAAGGCACCGCACCAACGGATCCGCAAACGGTCATTCTTCCATCCGAACTGCGTATCCGTGCCTCAGCTTCCGTACCATTAGGGCAATCGAAACCATTGGAATCATGATAGAATCCGTATGACTGGACTTAAATTAATATAAAAAAATACAGGACGCCAAGGAGTTACTCGCTCCCGTGCGTCCTGTTTTACCTTCATGCTTATACACCAAAAATTTAACCTTCGGACTGCAGAGCCAGTGCCACTTCACGTACGAGACCCGGAAACCAATCCATCAGTGCTTCAAACGTATATCCGGCCTGCTCTGCCTTGGTTGTGTCCATCGTCCACGATTCCGAGATACCGAAGGGGGACATATCCTCCTGAACGGTTTCGCGTAATACTTGGGACTGCATGCCTGTCACAGTCTCAATCAGGTCCATCATGGCAGACAGCGAAATGGATCCTTTCGAAGCGGCGTTTACAGGTCCGGTAATCGACGAATGCCCCAACCAGGCAAGAAATCTGGCTGCTTCCGTGGAATTGATAAAACCAATTTCGGCGTCCGGATTCGGCATGCCAATTGGCTTTCCTTTTTGCACATGTTCAATATGAAAATGCAGTCTTCTCGTATAATCGTCTATTCCGAGAACAATTGGAATTCTCATCGCCACGACAGGGAAACTCGCTTCCTGAAAAAACACAGCCTCCGCTAGCCGCTTGCCCTCTCCATACGAAAAGTCCTCGTGATTCCCGTATTTCAATGGATACGTGTATGGATCAAAATCCTCTTCCTTGAATCCAGGTTGAGGATCGCCATATACGGAGAGTGTTGATGTAAGCACATATCTTTGGGTACGTCCCGCAAAAGCTTCACACGCCGACTTTGCCGCATCCGGTGAGTAACAGATGTTATCATACACCACATCCCACTGGTCAATCTGTGCCACTTCAGCTAGAGATTGTGGATCCTCCCGATCCATCTTGATCCGGTTCACCTCCGGCCCGAAGTCCACGTTCGATTTGCCGCGCGTCGCAACGGTAATTTGCGATTTTCCTTCCCACAGCAAATGATCGACCAGACGTTTGCCGAAAAAGCGTGTCCCGCCAAGAATGAGTACCTTTTTCATCCGATAGACCTCCTACCCTCTTCTGGTGTTTCGTATATTATAGCGAGGTTTGCAATACTACAACAAATATACCCCGTAACTCAACAGTTAACCTGTGTTTCAAGGACGGAAAGACCTCTGATCATGACTCAGGATTCAGGTTTTGTAATTTTGAGCATCGTATGGGCTCCTTGCTGAAATTCATACGTCGTGCTGACTTCTGTAACACTGCATCCAAGGTTCTTCAGAAAGGACTTGATCTCGTCCATATGTTCATAGCGTTTCCCGGACAAGTCTACTGTAGGAAAAATTCGCAGCTCTTGTCTTGTAACGCGCAGCAATTCAAGAATAGTTCGCTCATGGAAGCTGAAGTCCAATCGATCAGCATACGTAAACAGAAAATGTGCAGATAACGTCATATCAAATTGTTCGTCAGTGAAAGGCAGCACGGGAAGCTCTGCATAGACATACTGCAAGGGAAAGCTCCTCATATCTGCCGTACAATCCCGAAGTGCACTCATTCTTGCTTGCTTCAAGCCATCCATTGAGCCGAAATAGTCCCATCTGTATCTGTCATGCACCTGTTCCAATTGCTCGATGGTGTGTTCAACGTCCTGCTGCCCTTTGAGTACCAATTTGTCGATTTCGTGTTCGTATGCGATATCTGCTGCCATGGAGTCCACACCATGCCTGCGGGCATAGCTGCTGAATGAACAAGCCCCACCCGGACAGTCCAGTATGGATCTGCCACGGAGATCTTCTGCTGTAAGGTTGAACATTGACATATATTCCTCATACGTTCGTCCAATAAAAATAATCTTCTCCAGTTCAAGACCTAAACTCTTGTTCTCATGCTGCTCTTCTCTACTCATCTCGTCTCAGCTCACTTTCCTGTCATTCCATTAATCGTTCGGGAAAACCAGACCAATCTGCTTGCGGATCTGATCCATCACCTGCATCGTTTCATAGGAGCGTTCATAGCTGTTCAGCTCGGATTCCTGTTTCCCCTGCTGAACGAGGTTAACGAATTCCTCCACCTCGTAATACATGGCTGGATAGGTCTGCTCAGCTGTCAACAGTTCAACCGTACCGTCATTGTATCGTATTTCCGCGTGTTCGGGGGAACCGATTTTATCAATGATTATGCTGCCGCGCTCTCCCATAATTTCACTTGGCACATGAGAGTTGGATATCTTGGAGTAAGTCACCACGGCTTCCATCCCTTCATAGCCTAGAAGTACACTGCCCTGTCCGTCGACGCCTGAATCCAGCATGATGGCTTGAGCTTGAACCTGATTTGGTGCTCCAAACAAAGTGATTAGCGGGTACAGACAGTACACTCCAAGATCCATTAAAGCTCCGTTTGCAAGTTCAGGCTTGAATGCATTAAGCACAACCCCCTCTTTGTACTTGTCGTAACGGGAAGAATACTGACAGTACCCCGCGATATATTTGCGTACAGGTCCAATTTTGTGCAGATGAGCCTGGACCATTTTGAACGTGGGAGCCAGCGTTGACTTCATCGCTTCCATTAGCAAAACGTTATTATCGCGAGCTGTGTTAATCACATGGGAAACCTCTGCAGCATTGGCTGCAAGTGGTTTCTCGCATAATACATGCTTGCCGTTTCTCAGGAACAGTGCAGTCTGATCAGCATGATATGTATTGGGTGTAGCAATGTAGACGGCATCAAACGTGTCACTCGCTGCCATCTCCTCCAGGTCAGTGAATCGATGCTTGGCGTTATATTGATCTGCAAATGCATTCGCCTTATCCTCTGTCCGTGAGTAGACAGCGGTCAATTCGAATCCCTTCACATGTGCTGCAGCTTCAAGAAGCCGTTCTGTAATCCAGTTGGTACCTACAACTCCGAAACGAACCATTATTACCTACCTCTTTCGTGAATGAATTTCGCATGTACTTCATCCTGCTCATTGTAGCATATTTCATTCCCTTGAACGGAAAGGATCGTCGTCTGCTTGCCATTGAAATCTTGCTTTTTCATGCGAGAATCTGTTGAACATCTTTCGTACAAGGGTATAATGTGTCGTGAGGTGATCCCTATGAAGCTTCGGGATAAACAAGAGCTCCCTTCTTTTTCATTAGACGAAACGCAATGGACAGCCATTATCAGCAATGATGCCTCCTATGACGGAAAATTTTATTATGGTGTCAGGACGACAGGTATTTTTTGCCGACCTTCATGCAAATCCAAAGATCCGAAATACGAAAATGTACTCGGTTTCCATAACCCTGAAGATGCACTGGCACAAGGCTTCAGACCATGCAAACGCTGCAAACCTACAGGACAGCGCGTTCCTGATCAGGAATGGGTTTCCGTCGTAACAAATTACATTAACCATCATTATTCAGAATCTCTTACTCTGGATATTCTTGCCCAGATTAGTCATGGTAGCCCGTATCATCTGCATCGTGTGTTCAAGCGGATTACGGGCGTAACTCCGGTACAATATATTCAGGACACACGGATGACCGAAGCGAAAAAATTGCTTGCGAGCGCTACACTCTCGATTTCAGATATCGGTCGCCAAGTAGGCATAACGAATCCGGCCTATTTCAGTGCTGTGTTTCGCAAGCTTACAGGGCAGACACCTGCTCATTACCGGGAACAGGAGCAACACCAATGATGAAGACCCAATATTTATATAAAACACCCAAGACCCTTTTGAACAAAGGGTCCGGTTTCCTTAACGGATATACCCACACGCTAAATCCCTATACAGGCTGTTCTTTTGGATGCTCTTACTGTTACGTCAGGCAAATGCCCGTTTCTTTGTTCCGCAAGCAGGATTGGGGAAGCTGGGTTGATGTGAAGCAGGAAGCGGCCAGCGTACTTGCCAAAGAGTTGAAACGTGCTCGCTCCAAAGGTAAAGTCACAATCTTTATGTCATCCAGTACCGATCCATATCAGCCTGTCGAATATAAAGAGCAAATTACACGTTCACTGCTCGAAGTGATGATACAGCATCCTCCGGATTTCATTCTGGTTCAAACACGCAGTCCTCTCGTCACACGGGATATGGACCTGCTGCAGCAATTGGGCGACCGGGTGCGTGTCAGCATGACGATTGAAACGGATCGGGATGATATTCGCAAGCATTTTAGTCCGGCTGCACCACCCATTCCCGGTAGATTACTTGCATTGGAAAAACTAAGGGATGCAGGTATAGCAACCCAAGTTGCGATTGCCCCTGTGCTTCCGAGCAGCGATAATTTTCCTTCCCTCCTTCGGCCTCTGGTTCAACGTGTATGTATCGATGATTACTTCATGGGCGATGGCAGTCAAGGGAAACGCACGCGCAGATTGGGCATGGAGTCACTCTATCAGGAGTTAGGCGTGGAAGACTGGTATCAACCTGAGGCCTATCAGATCGTTGAGGAACGGATGAGAAAGCAATTTACGGAACATGAGATCTGGATCAGTCAGGCGGGATTTGAGCCTTAAATGTGGTTTGCACGATCAATTTGTAAGATAAAAATGAACGAAGAGCCCTGCTTCCTTGAGCGGAAGACAGGGCTGTTTGATTTGTATTCATGCTGCGTATCCAAAATTATTGATCAAGACTATACAGAGCCAAACCTTCTGGCAGAGCAGCAGGACGTTGACAGGTGCTTCTCATTTTATAGAAAGTCTGCTCATCGGAAGAGTCATGGAATGCCCACATTGCTTCAAGCACATGGTAGGCAAGCTCTCCGCTCGCTCGGTGAGCGCGGCCGCTGTTAGCAGCATACGCCATATCAGCTACACCAATCCCGCGTGTATTTTCCTGATAGCCCGGAAGAAGAGGAACCTCCGTCCACTCCTGTTCACCCAGCAAACGGTAACGTACAGGGCCGCCAAATGTGTTAGGATCAGGTACCTGCAGCGTGCCGTGTGTGCCATAGATCTCAATCGGTGGCAGTGCGCTTCCCCCAAAAACATCAAAGCTCGTAATCAGCGTGCCAATAGCACCCTGCTCGAACTGCAATAATCCTGCCACATGCGTTGGAATATCAACGGGGATGGTTTGCCCTCTCTTTTTCTCACTTGTGATTGTACGCTCTTCCATCGCTTTGCCTGTCATGCCAGCAATGGAGCTGATCGGACCCAGCAGCTGCACTAATGCTGTCAGATAGTAAGGACCCATATCGAACATCGGTCCACCGCCTGAAGCGTAGTAAAATTCCGGATCGGGATGCCAGTGTTCATGCCCTCGGCTCATCATGAAAGCCGTAGCAGCTACAGGTTTGCCGATAACGCCATCTTCAACCAGTTTGAGTGAGGTCTGAATGCCTGATCCGAAGAACGTTTCAGGTGCGCAGCCTACCAGCAATCCTTTGCGCTTGGCTGTTTCCAGAACAGCCTGCCCTTCCTCGCGTGTAACGGCGAGTGGTTTTTCGACGTAGACGTGTTTCCCGGCTTCAAGAGAGCGTAAACATACATCTGCGTGGACAGCAGGAATCGTTAAATTGATAATCAGTTCAATCTCTGGACTAGCCAACATCTCATCTACCGTATATACATTCGGAACGTTATAGGCTGCTGCCTGCTCTTCAGCCCTCTTGCGGTCAATATCCGCTACGGCAACCAGATCTAGGATTTCGAAGCGGTGACAGTTTTCCATATAAATACTACTGATTTTACCACAGCCAATAATGCCAACTTTCATTGTTTTCATGCAGGTGGGCTCCCTTCAAGCGGATCGGAATTGTGGAATGCTGGTCAAGATTTGCTCACTTACGTATGTCCCTTGGTTTATCACAAAAAGTAACGGAAATTAAGTTTGGTTATCGGCCATGCCTGTGTACACTTCAGCTTTTTCACCTGTCTTATTATTGGCAACCGCCTTGCCTGCTGCAGTCCATTTGAAGCCACTGCGCATCATTTCAATAACTTGAGGCATCTCTACGATATCTGCATGATGACCGAGCGAGTTGTAGTACACACGGCCAGCACCCCAACGCTTCGTCCATACAACCGGCATATCCACTGGCCCATTCGCTGAATGGGGACCTTCCACAACCGGGAAACGAGTTGTTGCCAGTACTTCCACCGCAGGGTCAACGTGCAGGTAGTATTGCTCGCTTTTCACCTGAAAATCTTCAATGTGGTCCAGCAGCGGACTTGAACCGCGTTTGATGTTAACCGTATACTCCACGCCATCATTGCCCGGGTGTGCAACCCATTGACCGCCAGTCATAAACTGCCAATCGACATTGTTCCGGAACGCATCACACATCCCGCCGTGAATACCTGCGAGCCCAACGCCGCTCTGAACGGCAGCCGATACATTGTTGACCAGTTCCTGTTCAATCTGTCCCATCGTCCACAATGGAACGATCAGGTCGAGTCCCAGCAGTTTGTCGGCATCTGCATAGGCTTCCAATGTGTTCGAGACCTCAACTTCAAACTGTTCTTCCTTCAAAATGCGCTCAAAAATCGCTGCTACCTGCTCCGGTTCATGTCCATCCCAGCCGCCCCATACAATAAGTGCCTTACTCATCGCTTTATCACTCGCTTTCGGATAGTTTTATAGATTCTGCCTGTGTATCGCTATCACGCTGATCGTTTGATTCTCTTCATTTCGAATTCTCTAGCATGTATAAACAGCTAAACATTGCTCACATCTCATCAAGGGAAACCCAGCGCCGTTCTGTTACAGAACGTTCTACGGCTTCGAGCACAGCCTGGCAGGCAACACCATCATGGAAACTTGGTGAAGGCTGACGACCTTCAGAGATGGCTGTCACCAGCTCCAGCATCTCGTGTGTAAACGTGTGCTCGAATCCGATGGTATGTCCTGCTGGCCACCATGCCTCGGCATACTTATGCGCCGGATCTGTAGCCAGAACACGCCGGAATCCCTGAACGTCCTCTTCATCTTTCGTAAAATACACTTCCAGTTCATTCATTCGTTCAAAGTCAAACCGGACACTGCCCAGGCTGCCGTTAATCTCGAATGAATTTGTACTGCGGTGACCTGCTGCAAAGCGTGTAGCCTCGAAGCTGCCGAGCGCCCCGCCTGCAAACCTGGCCAGGAACAATGTCGCATCATCTACTGTCACTTCGCCCTTCGGTGCGTCCGCATTCGAGCTGCCTTTGGCACTGAGTCCAGTCATTTCGGAAGCAAGCGGCCGTTCCTTAATGAACGTCTCACTCATTCCAATGACTTCTTGGAACTCACCAACAAGGAAGCGTGCAAGATCAATTAAGTGTGCACCCAGATCGCCGTGCGATCCCGAGCCAGCCACTTCCTTTTGCAAGCGCCAGACAAGCGGGAATGATGGATCCATGATCCAGTCCTGCAGGAAAAACGCGCGGAAGTGATATATCTTGCCCAGGCGACCGCTCTGAACCAATTCCTTGGCAAGCTGCACTGCCGGGGAGAAGCGATAGTTGAAACCAACCATGTGGGCAACACCAGCATCTTCTGCTGCTTGAAGCATCTCTCTCGAATCGGCAAGCGACAAGGCCAGCGGTTTCTCACAGAACAAATGTTTACCCTGACGGGCAGCTTCCAGTGCAATCTCCTTATGTGCATCACTCGGAGCGTTAATATCAATCAGATCAATGTCATCGCGTTGTACCAATTCACGCCAGTCGGTTACACTTTCGGACCAGCCGAACTGGTTCGCTGCTTCCTGGACCCCTTTTTCATTCCGGCCGCAGATGACCGCCATTTCAGGCTGCAGTGGTGCTGACGGGAAAAACATTGGCAGACTGCGATAAGCATTGCTATGGGCCTTCCCCATAAACTTGTATCCTACCATTCCGACACGTAGACGTTGTGACATGTTCTTTTCCTCCTTTGGAATTTGAAATCATGCTCTATGTTACTTACGAATCGATGAAGCTCGGATGATTAACTCTGCAGGCAATAACTCTCTGGGCCACTCAGATGAAAAATCCAAATCCTTAGTTGAAGCGCTTCCAACCAGAGAACCATGTATGAGTTTTGATGCGGCCAGTTCACCCATTTCATAGAAAGGTACCCTGACGCTAGTTAGCGGAGGCACGGCCATCTCAGCAGCATCGGAGTCGTCATACCCGACAAAAGCCGGGAAATCCTCAATCCTAATCCCACGCTCACGCAATCCGTGCATAACACCAATAGCCATACGGTCATTGGCAGCAAAAACAGCGTCGATCTCTTCAAGCCTTGCTGCAATCGTGGATGCAGCCTCCACACCGCTTCTTCTGCTATAATTCCCTTCAAACAGCAGGCTGGGATCCAGCTCCATTCCGGCTTCCTGCAAACCAACGCGAACACCCTGCAGCCGCTCCTGACTGTTGGAATAACTGTCTGGACCGTTGAGAAAAGCAATGTTGCGGTAACCCTGATCGGTAAGGTGACGAATAGCGAGCCGACTGCCTTCCACATGATCCGCATCCACTTCCAGGAAGGCTTCACCAGCAAAGTGTTGATTCATAACGCAAAAAGGATGACCGTCCTCTTGCAGCTGCTGCATCGCTGCCAGTTCCCCAGGGTCATCTTTGGCCCCAAGAATAATGCAGGCGTCCACTTTTTGACGTCGGAACAGGTCGGCATAATTCATGACTTCACCTGGTGATCTAAACATGACCAGCAGATCCATACCGCTGTCTCTGGCCTTATTACCAATACCACTTAGCATTTCGGAGAAAAAATAAGCAGAAAACAAATGTGCCTTTGGAACATAAGGCAAAACAACTCCAAGGTTGCCGCTTTTACTTCTGGCGAAGCTGCGTGCAAGGGCACTCGGCACATACCCCAGCTTCTGGGAAGCTTCTATTACTTTGCGCCTTGTCTCCTCTTTGATCGGCCCAACCCCGTTAAGAACCCGAGAGACCGTAGCTTCGGAGACTCCTGCCAAGTCAGCGACCTCTTTGCGGGATGCCATGAATTTCACCCCCTTAGGTCCTTTAAATACGAAACTATTTGTAGAAGATAATTTTTATGTACGCGCGTACATTTTCTCATGTGTTGTAACCGTTGTCAATGCTTTTAACATAAAACAGGAAGAGGATCTCTATATGCAGATTCCCTTCCTGTTTGATTGATCTAAGAGCACAAATCTTGTCCTAAGAATTAGGGATGATTCTAATAGATAACCTATGGTTTAGAAGCGACTTTTAGACCACTAAAGCGCAGTTTTGTCTAAGTCAATACACTCTGATTAACTGAAGATTGGCTAAACTCTGCCTGTTCCACTATTTTAGCCGGGCTCTGGATACGGTCTGAGGGTTCCGGCGTAGCTTGCAGTTTCCGTACCTTGTGCAGCACTTCCTTGTTGGGCAGGAAATGCACGGATCGAATGTAACGGATCGTTTTGGTTTTGGCTCGCATGACAATGGAATCTGTCTCGGCACGGTCATCTGCAAGATAACGCACACCGCCCAATATCTCTCCTGGCGTTACTCCGGTTGCAGCGAAAATAACATCTTCGGTACCGATCATGTCCTGCATCGTTAAGACTTTGTAAGGATTATCAATGCCCATCTGCAGGCATCGCTGGAACTCGTCTGCATTGGCCGGCATTAAGCGGCCTTGTATTTCGCCTCCCAGGCAAGAGAGCGCTGCTGCAGCCAGCACGCCTTCAGGAGCTCCGCCAGAACCAACGTATAGGTCAATGCCTGCTTCAGGAAATGCAGGGGCCATGGCACCCGCTACGTCGCCGTCACTGAGGAACTTGATCCGTACGCCAACCTTGCGCAGCGTTTTAATCGTGCTCTCATGCCGTGTACGGTCCAGAATCATGACAGTCAGATCCGAAATGTTTTTGTTCAGTGCGGCAGCTGCTTTCTCTAGCGTAACCTCAACCGGGTCTTCGATGCTGACCTTGCCGACGAGTGCTGGACCTACAGCCAGTTTCTCCATATACATATCCGGTGCATGGAGCAGGTTTCCTTTTCCCGCCACTGCAATAACCGATAAAGCGTTGTTCAGTCCCTTGGCCACAATTTCTGTACCTTCAAGAGGATCTACAGCAACGTCTACTTCAGGTCCTTCAGCGTTACCCACTTCCTCGCCGATGTACAACATGGGTGCTTCGTCCATTTCTCCTTCACCGATTACCACCGTGCCGCGAATGGACACGGAATCGAACATGGCGCGCATGGCCAAAGTAGCCGCTTCATCTGCACTGTTCTTGTCACCTCGTCCCATCCAGGGGGCTGAAGCTAACGCAGCCAATTCTGTTACTCGGACAATTTCCAACGCCAGTTCGCGTTCCATTTTTCCCACTTCCTTTCCAGTTTTCAACAGCATACATGGAAAGTACTCCCAAATCCATCGCAAATCCATATGAAAATGATCTATAATCAGCTGAAAATCATTTTTTTGGAATTGACCCCCTTCACTATAAAGGAGCTAATTCTTATCATTTTCCATCGTTATTGAGTTGTTTTTTTGAAAGATAACCTGCAGGGGATTCCAACGTTGATTTCTTGCAGCGTGCCTTTTAGATATTAAGAACACGAGAATGATGAATATAAAAAGGAACATTAGTTTACGCATTCCAAACTTCTTTAAACAACATACAGTTGATATATTTGTGATGTTTGTTTATAGCGGTCTTACTTTTTTATCAAGCTTCGAAAACGATTATATTTCTACCCTCTCCAGTAAATAAAGAAGCGGAAACAATCATGAGAGTGGGTTATATTTATTTCATGATTTAGCGTTGAATTTTTAAATATGTCGGTAGATGCTGGTTCAACTATTTTATTCCTCAATATAGATGAGGCTTATGGAAGTTATCGAAAATAATAAGTTTACATAATATTTATTATGTTTTTTTATTTTTCTAAACCCTCAATATTCTCCTTTAGGAAATCTATTTGTTGACCATCCATACGAACTACATAGATGTGATCCGGTTGTTTATCCAAACTCTTACCACTAACTATTAAATGATGTCCCCCTTCAACATTATATTTTCGGATGTACTGTCCTGATCCCTCATCTTCATACTCATACCTTTCAAAGTCATTCCAGGAAAGTCGTTCCCCTTTCTAATGGCAATAAAATAAAGACCGGACGAAATGGAGTTGACCACTCCCTTCACGCCCGGTTTTTATTCTTTTAATATTAAAATATAATCTCTCACCTGTACCTCATGGCTAAATTGCCTTCGTTTCCTTACAACTCTCACTTGCCTTACATACTGCTCTTATAATTCCTCCATATCCGGTGCATCGGCACAGGTTGCCGCATAATCCCGTTTCGATCTGTTCCTGTGTAGGCTGGGGATGATGATCAAGCAGTGCTTTGGTGGCAATGACCATCCCTGGTGTACAATAACCGCATTGAAACCCGCCCTCTTCTACAAAGGCCTGCTGTATCGGATGCAGACTCCCTTCCTGCTCACCATGAAGCCCTTCAATGGTCGTAATTTCACTTCCTTTACATTGATAAGCCATAATCAGGCAGGAGTTGACCGGCTCTCCATCCATAAGCACCATGCATGCACCGCAGCGACCAACTTCACAGGACACCTTGGTTCCGGTCAGGTTCAGATGAGTTCGAAGCACATCCACCAGCCGGGTTGTTTGAGCAATGTCAAGACGCTTCTCTTCTCCATTCACTACTGCTGACCAGATGTTACCAAGCGGCTTGCTCATGAGGGACTCACCCCTTCCTGTAAAGGTACATGTAGTGATTGAACCAGTTGTTCGCGCGGAACCGGCAATCGATTCACCCACACCCCGGTTGCCTGATGAATTGCTGCAGTGATTGCCGGCGCGAGTGCCACAGAACCAATCTCGCCAATCCCTCTCGGTCCAAAAGGATCTCCTTCGGGGAGGTCTTCAATGGCCTCAACCTCGAGATTGGTATGGATATCCCTAATCGTTGGAATCAAATACGTATCCAGATTGGTCGTAAGATATCGACTATCCTGCATGACAGCATCCTCCGTTAACGTAAACCCGAGCGCCATCACACTTCCACCTTCGATCTGTCCAATGAAGCCCATCGGATTAATGACGGGTCCCGCCGCTACCACATGACGTGTATCGAGCAATTTGGCTTCTCCGGTTAACGTGTTCACTTCTACCTCTGCGGCAACCGCCGCATACGTATATAGATAGTGTCCGCCCACGACATGGTCAGGCGTGGTTGGATAATCGAAATGAGTATCAAATACCCATTCTTCCGCTGTGCCCTGGCCCGCCAAATCTGAGTAGGCAGTAACAAATCCCAATGATTTCGTCTCTACATCAGTACTAGGCAGTTGGCCTTTACGCCATACACCGCCAGGTCCTGTCACCAGTTCATCAGCCGGAATGCCCGACAAGGCCGAAGCTGCCGATAGGACTCTGGAACGGAAAGGGGTCTGCAATCGCTGCAGAGCCATCCAGGCCATCGTTGTCGAACGTGAAGCGGTGCTCGAGCCACTGTGAGGAACCCGATCCGTATCGCCAATGATGATATTCAGATCCGAAGTGCTGCATTGAAACAGATCGCAGAGCATAATCTCCAATGTAGCGATCAACCCCTGACCAAATTCTT
This sequence comes from Paenibacillus sp. FSL K6-2862, assembly GCF_038005125.1. Classification (NCBI taxonomy): domain Bacteria; kingdom Bacillati; phylum Bacillota; class Bacilli; order Caryophanales; family Paenibacillaceae; genus Paenibacillus; species Paenibacillus sp. FSL K6-2862. Next base: position 3,293,029 of record NZ_JBBOSN010000001.1, on the reverse strand, counting down.
CGTAACTGAAAGCCACTTCTATTTTCCCTTCGGAATTAAGAGATAGGCGCCCTCCTGCCGGGTCGGGGATCCCGTAACCCAATCCGGCACCATGCATGGCAATTGCAGCTCCTACGCCGCGCTTGATCCAGGGAGGCAGAGAAGGATCTGCCTGGGGATGCTGATGCTTTTGCCATAATTCAGAACGATCCATGGCTTCCCATACTTGTGACAGTCCATCTGTAGTCAGAATTCTCTGATTTAACGGACCAGGGTCGGCCTTTTCCCTCATGTTCCGTCTGCGGAACTCCCATGGGTCCATATTCATGATCTCAGCGAGTCGATCCATTTGGCCTTCTACAGCAAAGATAGCCTGATTCCCACCAAATCCGCGAAATTCACCTGATAACCCATTGTTGGTATACACGGACAAGCCCTCTACATCCACATTGGGGATAGAGTAAGGACCTAGACAATGCTCCGTGCAGAAGTTCAGCACAGGCGCTCCAAGCGTGGCGTACGCTCCTGTATCTGCCGTAATGCGAACCCGGTGAGCTTGAATGATACCTTCGCGGCTGATTCCCGTCTGCATTTCAATTTTCATCGGATGCCGCTTCAGTCCTGCACGAACGGATTCCTTGCGGGAATTGTGCATTTTCACGGGACGTCCGCTGGTCAATGCAAGAAGTGCGCCATAAGGCTGCACGTTTAGTTCATCTTTCCCCCCGAAAGAACCGCCAATGGGAGACGATACGACACGGATATCTTCCTCAGGACAACCGATAATCCGTGCAAGCTGCATCCGGTCCTTATACCCGTGCTGAGTGGCTGCGTAGACATTAAGCCTTCCTTCGTCATCCGGGACAAACAGGCCGCCTTCTGTCTCCATATAAGCGTGCATTTGACGAGGTGTATAATACGTTTCCGTGACAATATGTTCACATGCAGCAAAAGCCTGCTCCACATTCCCGCGTTTAATTTCGGTGCGATGCAGTACATTGCCCGGTCCATGTGGATGCAGCTCCGGTGCGTCAGGAGCGAGAGCTGCATCCGTGCTGTCCAGCGGGGTAAGCTCCTCATACTCCACTTGGATTGCACGGAGTGCCAGTGCTGCCCGTTCCGGGGAATCCGCAGCTACTGCCGCAAGGGCATCACCGACATAACGTACAACATCTTCGCAAAATACAGGCTGATCAGGCGTTGCAATTCCAAAACGATTCAGGCCAGGTACGTCTTTGGAGGTAAGGACAGCATATACTCCCTCCATCGCCTCTGCTTCTGTAGTATCTATAGATAGAATGCGAGCATAAGGATAGGTGCTTCGCAGAACTCTTCCATGAAGCATTCCGGGTAGCGTCATATCCGTCAGATACTGGAGTTGTCCTGTTACCTTTGGAATTCCGTCCGGTCTCAAGTGCCACCGTTTTCCGCTATGTTTCCGATTCAGCAGCATGGTCTCTCTCCCCTTTTCTTGATCAAGATTTGAATCAACGGTACAGTGCTTCCCACAGACCAGCCCCCAGCAAATTACCAGCAGTCTGCTTGCGATATTGTTCAGTTGCAAAGACATCGCCATAGGTCACAAATTCCGCAGACGCAGTCCTTCCTAGCGGCTCTGCTTGCATAAGGGAAGCTTCTTCGCGAAGCAGCAGCTGTTCCGACGCTGGTAACCGCATGGCGGCACCTGACCCTCCGCCTGCAGCGATCGCAACCTTTTTCCATCGACCATCTGTATCAATCTCTCCTCGAAAAGCAATGGTTACCAGAGATGCGCTAAACGTCTCTCGCCTGCCCAGCTTGCGGAAAAATGTAATTTCTCTCGCGTCAGGCTCTTGGTTCTTCGGATTAGAGACAGGCAACTTATTCAGCGGGATCTGGATCGAGATTAACACATCACTTGGATTGCGACTGCCATCACGCCCCCCTCTTAACCAGGAGTCTAGTGTACGGAATTCCAACCCTTCGTCCGTCATCCACTGCAGTTCTGCGTTGTATGCGAGCAATGCGGGTAACGTATCTCCGACTCCAGATACAATGTTGCCGCCAATTGTCGCTACATTGCGAATGGACGGCGCAGCTATCGTTTTCACAGCCTCTTGTAATAACGGCAGATGATGAAGTAATTCGTCCGTAATACATCTATTCAATCGGGTCAGGGCCCCGATCACCATTCGATCTCCATCCATATATACGTCACTTGTTCCCGGAATACGTGCCAGACTGATCATATGCTCCGGTGAAGGTATTAGACCGCCTTCCCACTGGGTCCGCAGCAATGTTGCGCCTGCAGCGTAGCAGAAGCTTCCGTTCAACCTGTTCCTCAACATCCGGAGTTCTTCCAGATCTTCCGGCTGCCATACCGATGGCTTCGCTCCTGACCCATATGCTGGTATTACCATCGTTCCATCCCCTCTCTCTTATAAGCACGATATAGGACGCTGGATTCAATCCGTATAGGCACTGACTGATGAAGAAGATTCATCCTACAGGATCCAGATAATTCTTCAAATCATATGAGACTATAGGATTAGCGTCAATTAGCTTCACATCGATTTGGATAAATGTATAAATACGATCCACGTTTTGTGCTTCATGCATGATAGGAGTTACGATACCTAACACTGTTCCTCACGTGAAATCATATAAACGACATAAAAAGGCCAACCAAACGAACTGGATGACCTGTTTATGTTAAGAGAGCAGAGATAAGTAGATAACTTACGACTTCGTTGTATTCAATTGAGGGGGCATGTTATTGGGTCGAAGTTACTTCATTTGAGCTGATTCATTTACATAATCCATGATGCGTTTCAGTTCAGCCTCCGTATCAGCGTCCCAGAAACAAAAGTCAGGCAAGTTGACCTGGGTTCCAGAGAAGGTGTCATTACGCATTATCTTCCGCGCACCCTCATCTCCGACAAGAGCAAGGAGGTGATCAAACATATGAGAGCGAAAGGCAACAGGAGGCTTCCGCCCCTCGCCGTCCGCAGCAGCTGCATAATCAGACTGTTTGTTCACTGCAAGTGCTGCCGAAACCTGATTAATATCCTGCGCCCTTATTAAAGGCTGGTCCGCCAATAGAATCATTACACCTTCTGCCCCGTATTCCTTGGCTTCCTTGAGACCACATTGAAGGGATGCGGCCATACCAGAAGAATATTCTGTACTGAGAGCAATTTGGAGCTTAGTCTGGCTCCTATAGTTTGCTGAAGATACTGATGCGTGGAGTACATTCTCGGGCAGCCACTCCAAGGAATCCTCCGGTTTCACCACACAGATGACCTGTTCCAGTTCAGAATCGAGTGCCGCTTGAAGCGACCAGGCCGCCAAAGCTCTCCCATCCGGCATAGGCACTGCTAATTTATCTCGGCCAAGACGGGTACTCCTACCTGCGGCGAGCAGAATGCCCGTCAATCGCATGCGTACTCCCCCTTTGAACAGAACGATTCTCAGTCCCAGCAGCGCGTTTGCACGCAATCAGTTCAGCAGCAATGCTAATGGCGATTTCTTCTGGACCCTCTGCCCCGATACTGATACCAACCGGAGAATGGAGATTCGGTAGCGGTGATAAATCATTCAATAGTCGTGCTGTCCGTGTTCTGGACCCCATAATACCGAGATAAGCATATTCAGTTCCTGACAGCAGCTCCAAGAATTCACGTTCGCGCGGGAATTGATGACTCATCAGTAAGAGGTAATCCCCACGTCGTATATTCAGCACAGGCATGATTTCAGCGGGAAAACCAAGAACGAGATCTGCATCCGGAAACCGGTCAGACGTACATAGACCCTCTCTCCAATCAGCAATGATGACATGAAATCCAGATACCCTCGCAAGCATAGCAACAGGTATGGCATCATTTCCCGCCCCGATTATAATAAGTCGCGGTTTCGGAGTATATATGGTCGTTATTCGTAAAGGCAGATTCCAGTAATCTGTTTCAGTTGATTTTTCGTCCTTATCGATTTCTGTACTGAACGAATCGAAAGACAGGCGCGGTACATCTATGGAAGGAACAAGTTTCCTATCGATTGAATCAACTCGATGCCATTCATATTGAATAAGAGAATAGTTATGCTGAAAGTAACGGGTAAACTCGGCTGCTGAACCAGATTTGAAACAATCATGCATTTCAGTTAATGCACTTCTCAGTTCGCCGCAGACAGGTTCCAGCAGAACGACAACCAATCCTCCGCAGCCAATCGTTTCTCCCCAAGAGAGATCATCTTCAGGGCGCATGTCGTATTCGGCAAATGCCATGTGTCCCGTGTCCAGCACTTGTTTTACACGCGCATGCAGATCACTCTCGAGACATCCCGGGCTGATGCTGCCATACATTCTGCCATCTTCGGTCAAGAGCATAGAGACTCCCTGCTTACGGTAAGCATGACCTTCTACCTTGACCGCCGTTGCAAGTACACAGCGTGCCTCACCTGCTGCAATTGCACACAGATCATGCATTTCCATATTCGTCTCCACCTTTCCGAAAAGTCTTCTGCGAGCAGCAGTTATACAACATTTCCCTCTGAAAATAACCTAACTCAGATTCTCTTCATCAAACGTGCAATGCTCTTATCCGATTCGCGAAGCACGATGCCTCGGTCAATCGTCTGGATCTTGCGGTTTTTGAGCACAATGCTGCCATCAATAATGACCGTGTCCACACAGCTCCGAGTCGCGGAGTACACTACACGGGAATAAACATCTGTCTCATACGAAGGATACGTATGGAAATCTTCCAGATCCAACAACACCATGTCTGCCTTTTTGCCCACTTCCAGACTTCCAATTTCCTTAGAGAGGCCAAGCACTTCGGCACCACCCATCGTTGCCATGCGCAGAACCGTACGTGCATCCATAATTGTAGGCCCATGAGGAACCTTTTGAATTAATGCTGTCAGACGCATTTCCTGAAACATATCCAGGTTATTGTTGCATGGTGCGCCGTCCGCACCGATTCCCACCGCGATCTGGCGGTTAAGCAGGTCAGGAATTTCCGCTATACCCGATGACAATTTCATATTCGAGCCGGGGCAGTGGGTAACTTTTACCCCTCGCTTACGAATGATTTCCTTCTCCTCTTCACTAAGCCAGACACAATGTGCAAGGACAAGACGTGGGTTTGCCAGACCGATATGATCCAGATAGACAATGTTACGCATTCCGCGTTCATGTTCGACCAGTTCAATCTCGCCACGATTCTCCGATGCATGCGTATGAACCTTCACATGATACTTGTTCGATAGATCACGTACTTCAACGAGCAGCTCCTCTGTACAGGAAACGACGAATCGTGGACAAAACGCATATTGAATGCGTCCGCCCCCGAAACCATTCCATTTCTCCAGCAAATCAACACTTTGCTGCAGCGAGGTTGCCGTATTTTCACGCAGAGGTTCAGGCACTTCGTCGCCATGGTCCATCATGACCTTGCCAGATATCACCCGAATGCCGCTCTGTGCCATTGCCTGAAAAGCCGAATCCGTGTGATGCACAGTCTCCATATCCAAAATGGTCGTGGTTCCACTCGAAATCAGTTCGCCCAGCCCAAGCATCGCCGAATAATAGACGGATTCCTCATCATGCGCTGCCTCCAGTGGCCAGATTCGCTGACGAAGCCAATCCATGAGCTCCAGGTCGTCCGCACGCCCGCGAAAGAGTGTCTGGCACAAATGAATATGTGTCTGAATAAAGCCTGGCAGCAGAACTTTGCCACGGGCATCAATAACCTGATCAGCCTGAACGTCGATATGCTCGGCAATCTCTTTGATTTTGTTATCCTCGATCAGCAGATCCCCTGTAAATATATCTTCTTCCGCATTCATCGTGACAAGCTGTGCACCCTTCAGCAGGATCGTTCCCATGATAATCTCCCCTATCGTATCTATGTCTTTTTTTACGCTGTTTTCATGAGAAATCAAAACCAATCCAAGCAGCAACAAAGCGTGGTTACCATCCGATGGCCATACCATCTCCTCTGGGATCGGCAGCTCCGCTAATCATGCCATCCTCACGGATGACAATCCCTTGCGACTGACCCATAATGTCATCCCATGGAGCTCTGATCTCCACGTTATGTCCCCAGTTTGCCAGCGTCTCGCATACGTCATCATGATAGCGATTCTCTACCCGCATCGTGTCGCCTGCTTCACCCCACGTCCGTCCGTAGACCCAGCGTGGCAAACCGATTGCTTCCTGAATGGTTAGACCATAGTCCAGAACGCCAGTAAGTACGGATAACTGTGTCTGAGGCTGCCCTTCTCCGCCTTGTGTACCCAGAAGCATATAAGGTTTCCCATCGCGGGTGACAAGACCAGGCATGAGCGTATGAAAAGAGCGTTTATTGGGTTCAAGCACATTCGCATCTGATGAATCGAGAGAGAAAAAGGAGCCTCTATTTTGCATAATTACGCCCGTATCTCCCGGAACGTAGGCTGCGCCAAAATCAAAGTACAGACTTTGAATAAACGAGACGGCGTTGCCTTCCTGATCGACTACAGCAGCGTAGGCTGTATCCTGCCCGATCGTTTTGGACAAGAAAGGCTGTGCTACTAGAGGTGCAGACTGGATCTCATTCCATAACTCATCCCCGTAAGTCTTCGATAACAATTGATTCAAAGGGATCTCGCGAAAGTCAGGATCGGTAAGGTACCGGTCACGATCACGAAACGCCTTTTTCACCACTTCGGCCATCAGATGGTAGAACTCCGGCGAAGTACGACCTACCGAAGAGAGATCTATGTGTTCGAGCATATTTAACATCATCAATATGGAGAAGCCCTGCGAGTTGGGCGGCATTTGGTGAACCTGATAACCCCGGTATTCCGTGCTGACAGGCTTAACCCATTCTCCCTTGTGTGCTGCAAAGTCCTGTGGTGCCAGCATGCCGCCATCTTCTCGAATCGCTGAAGTCAGACGATCTGCAAGCTCTCCTGTATAAAAAGAATCCCGTCCTCCCGCCTGAATCAGGCGAATGGAAGCAGCCAGTTCGATCTGGACGAGCAGCTCACCTTCCTGAAGCAATGTGCCGTAGGGGGCAAATACCGCTCGCAGCGGCGAATGTCCCATAATGAAATCTTCATCCCGCTCCAGCCACAGGCGCAGATTACGCGATACAGGACACCCCTTCTCCGCATACTGCACGGCTGGTTCAAGCAGCTGCTCCCATGGTAATCGCCCATAGCGGGACCACACTTCCCACCATGCATCCACCATTCCCGGAACCGTTATCGCACTGAGCACGCCGCGCTGGGGAATGGCATTCATGCCCATTGCTTTGAACGTATCGGCATGGATACCTGCAGCCGAGCGGCCACTTCCGTTATAAGCGGTTATCTCTCCGCTTGCTCCATCGTGAATGAGGAAAAAGGCATCTCCGCCAAGTCCAGTCATGTGCGGATAAACTACGCCAAGTGCTGCACTCACCGCAACAGCTGCATCATAAGCGTTACCACCCTTTTGGAGAATCGAGCTTCCAACCGCGCTCGCCAGATAATGTGGTGAGGTAACCATCACCTCTCGGGACACCGGCATCTGATTTAACATAAGGCTTCCTCCTTTCCAGCGTACACGTCGAGTGCTGCCTGCACTGCCTCACCCGCAGGTAGCCCTTGGCGATGACGGAGCAGAACCGCCTCCAGGGCACCAAGCACATGCAGTACGTTTTTGCGCTGACAGCTGAAGCCCATCGTTCCAATTCGCCAGATTTTTCCCTTAAGAGGACCAAATGAACTTGCAATTTCGATGCCAAAATCATGTAGAAGCATGCTTCGTACCGATTCACCATCGATCCCTTCCGGAATATGGATACACGTAACTACCGGAAGTTTGCTGGACATGTCTCCATAAATTTGAAGCCCCATACCCTGAATTCCTGCGACGAGCGCGCTTTCGTTAATCCGATGCCGCTCGAAACGGGCTTCCAGTCCTTCCTGAAGCAAAATACGCAAACCTTCATGTAAACCATAGAGCATCGATGTAGCTTCTGTATGATGATTCAACCGGGCAGAACTCCAATAATCCTGCAGCTGACTCAGGTCAAAATAGTTGCTTGCAATGGTACGTCCCTCTGCCCTTGCGCTGGTCGCGTCACGGAGTCCGCGTTCGACCGTTTTGCGACTCATCAATTTCTTCTCCACGCGGCTGTTATATGTCAACGGGGCCATGCCGGAAGGAACGGATAAACACTTCTGCGTTCCGCCCATTACCGCATCCAGATACCAGGTATCGGTCTTAACGGGCGTACCACCTATGGTGGCAACCGCATCAACGACGAGAAGAAGATCCAATTCACGGCATACTTTGCCAATCTCCGCGAGAGGTTGCATCTGGCCGGTGGATGTCTCTCCATGAACCATGGCCACAATATCCGGCTTATGAGTATGAATGGCCTTGATCACTTCTTCCGGATCAAAGACCGATCCCCAAGTCGTTTCAATACATACAACTTCCGCACCGCAGCGCTCCGATATTTCTACAAGCAAATGTCCAAACCGTCCGTATATAGGGACCAATACCTTATCCCCCGGCTGGATCAAACTAACCAACACCGCTTCAATGCCGGAACGTGAGGTGCCATCTACCGGATAACACCACTCATTGTTCGTCATGTATAATTCACGCAGCATGACCATCGTTTCATTCATCAGGGAAGTAAACTCCGGATCAAACTGTCCGAGGATCGGGAAGGATAAAGCCCTTAGAACTCGGGGGTCGACTTCAACTGGTCCCGGTGTCATGATGGTTCGCAAGGACGGAGATAATTCTCTATAGCTGGACATGGTCAATCAACTCCCGTAACCGTATTTATAAAGTAGCTGAACGAGAACCCGAAATCCTCGCATCAAGTCCTCCTCAGCTGTGAATTCTAGGGGACTGTGACTGATCCCGCCCTGACTAGGTACAAAAATCATCGCTGTCGGGCAGGCCGGCTGAAAAATCTGTGAATCATGGCCAGCTCCGCTGGGCATATGCATATAGGACAGCTGCTCCTGTTTGCATATATTCTGAAGATCCGCTGTGATCTGTTCGTTCATTGGAATCGGAGCAACCGACAAGTGTTCTTCCCAGTTCAATTCAAGCTGCAGTTTGGATGCAATCTGAAGAAAGGCCTGAAGCATGTCATGCCAGCACCGATCAATACTCTCCTGCCGGATATGACGGATATCAAGCGAGAATTCGGCTTGTGCCGCGACCACGTTCCCTACACCAGGTTCAGCCGTGATCCGGCCAACCGTTGCCACAAGGGGTTCACCTGCTGCCATAGCAATCGTTCTTACCGCCGTAATCATCTCGGCTGCACCTGCCAGTGCATCCTTACGCCATGACATAGGCGTTGTGCCCGCATGATTCGCTTCGCCACTAATCGAAATGCTCAATCGCTTCTGACCAACGATATCGGATACAATTCCAATCGAATGACCAAGTCGTTCAAGCACCTGACCTTGTTCGATGTGAAGTTCAATAAAGGCACCATACTTTTGAGCAGCTGGTCTGTAGCCGCTGTCTGACCCGAATCCGGCTTCTCGAATCGCTTGTGAAAAAGGTATTCCATCCTTATCCGTCAAATGTTGAATGTCTTCAAGAGAGGTGATCCCCGTAATGCTTCGTGATCCCCAATAGGCAAATGGAAATCGGCTTCCTTCCTCTTCGCATAGCGAAACCACTTGCAGCGTACGCTTCGGCGTACCGAAATGCCTTCGTAAGTACTCCAGACCAAGAACTCCTGCCGCTACACCATAGGCACCGTCATACCTTCCACCGTAAACGACAGAATCAATGTGTGATCCGGTCACAATGGGGAGCTGCTCAGCTCCTTCTGCAGAATCTGCAGCTCGTAACGTGCCATATAGATTGCCGGATTGGTCGAATTCGGGAAGCAGTCCCATTTGCTCCATCCGTGCAGCCAGTGCATGCTGTGCCTCGCACCAGGCTTTGTCATACAGCAGGCGAGTTACGCCGCCTTTGGCATCAGCCCCGAATGTGGACAGCCAATCCAGCATACCTTGAAGTTTCACTTCTGCCAGCTGCGGCAAGGGAAGAATCGGCACTTCCGTCTCGGAACCCATGAACGGTTCAAACTCTGTCATGATACTCCTCCGTTCCGCGCGTGCCATTTTTACCATACGAGCCAGCAGCAATAAACTGACCTGCAGGATTAGCGGATAGCCCTTCCTTTGCGCTATATACTTTGATCCCTCGGCAGTACACTTCAGCTACGGCGCATGCAAATGTACGTCCGATATATGGACTCTGTTTATGGGTATATAGCAAATCGTCCATGTTTAATGTGGTACTCGTATTCCAATCAATAAGCACGAGGTCCGCGTCTTTACCGATCGCAATTTCACCTTTACTCTCAAGCCCAAGCCTTCTGGCCGGCTGCAAAGCAAGAACCCTTCCGAGTAAAGGCAAGCTTACACGGCGGCGAAGATGACCTTCATCCAGCATGATCAGCAGCGTGCTCTGCGCACCGGAAATACCGCCCCATATTTCAAAAAAATTATCCGACTGTTTCATGGATGGTGGGCACGGTGAATGATCGGATGCGATGACGTCAATAAGCCCGGATGCCAGCGCATCCCATAATGTCTCTTGTTCGGCGCTGCTGCGGAGAGGTGGAGCACACTTCGCCACAGCGCCCAACCGAACTACATCCTGTTCTGTGAGCGTCAGGTAATGCGGGCAAGTTTCAGAAGTGACGTCCTGACCGCGACCCTTGGCTTCCGCAATTCGTTCTAACGCTTCTCTCGTACTGATATGCACGAAATGCAGCGGACACCCGGTTTGTTCTCCATATTGAAGCGCCCTGGTGACGGCTAAGACCTCTGCTTCTGCAGGACGGGAACTCACATAATCCATTGGCCCTGTCTTTCCTTCGGCAATACTTCTCGTGCCAAGCTGCGCAACCATTTCTTCATCTTCGGCATGAAGGGCAAGTACACGATTGAGTTTCGCTATCTCGTGCATGCCGTCCAAAAGCGTTTGCTCATCGGCTCTCGCGAAGATGTCCTCTCCTTCTCCGCCCGGCTCCGACATAAATGCCTTGAATCCGGCTGCACCGGACTCAGCTAAGTTCATTAGCTGCAGCCGATTACCCGGAACTAACCCTCCCCAGAATGTATAATCGACATAGGAGCGATCCTGTGCAGCTTGCTTTTTCATATCCCAAGCTTCCGGACTTGTTGTCGGTGGGACTCCATTAAGCGGCATATCAACATAAGTGGTAATTCCTCCTGCAGCAAGCGCAGCCGATCCCGAATGGAATCCTTCCCAACTGGCCAGCCCCGGTTCATTAAAATGAACATGGATATCCACTACGCCAGGCATAACGGTGAAACCGGCTGCTTCGATTACCTCAGTTCCTTCCTCAACCTTCAGCCTAGTGGATAAAGCTGTGATTTTCCCATCTTGGATACCAATGTCCAGCTGCTGTACACGATCTTTTAACACGACCCGGGCTCCCCGGATGATCGAATCAAAATTTGCCATTTGGATGCCCTCCCTGTGTCAGAACCAGTGTTTAAAAATTCTTCAGCTTCCGCGGTATGTACTGTAACCTCCTGGGGCGATTAGTAAAGGAATATGATAATGACTTTCCGTATCGGATACGGCAAAACGGATGGGTACAACCGTCCACAATGCTTGCACCGATTGTTCAGGTGATCGAGCTGCATAGTACTTTTCGACGTCAAAATGAAGCTCATAAATGCCTTGCTCCAGACGGCCCCCGGCCAGTAAGGGAGCATCCAGACGGCCATCACCGTTGGTCACCGATTCAGTAACTTTTATCCTGGACTCCGATTCTCCATCCGTTTGGACAAGATGCAGTGCGATCCGAACTCCCACGGCTGGTACTCCTTTGGATGTATCCAGTACGTGTGTTGTTATGCGTCCTCCAGCCTCTGCCATTACGATCTACCTTCTCTCTTCGAATCATTGTCCTCTGCTTCAAGATCTTCCCTGGTCATTGAAAAACCTTGAAACCCGTATGGTGGTCTGGGCTCGGTATACACCTTGCCTTCTCCTTCATTCACTTCTTCCAGCACGGTATCCCAAGTCCGATTGTTGGATTCAAACGATACTTCACTCAATTGACCGAAACGCTTCAAGACACGGAGTCCGATCTGATACAACAAATGTTGAATGGATGCAGAACGGCATTCGTGAAACACGGCAGCAGCAATATCACTTACTTGTTCAGCGGCCACATAACGTCCGCGCGTATCGTCCATTCCATCTCTTGGGTCGTGGTACCGCCAATTGATATCCAGGAAAATAAACAAGGGACGATCTCTTGTCTCAGGCAGTGATGTATATTCATCCTTGATAAATCCCGCAAATTCACTACCCTTGACCTTGATCAGTCGCAGATCAGCTAGACCACTGAAATGGTTACTCCATTCAATTTGATTACCGTTTCGTTCTGCCTCTATTGCAGCCGTTCCCCGATCATTTTGCGAATATCGGAATACCATCGTGCTAGATCGATAACTTCCATCGACTCCAATGGGTACATCTTCAAAGGGGATCTGATCCGCGGTCATCTGAACTTTCATCATTTGAGGGTATGTCTCAAGAAAGAGCTGACTCACATACGCAAGAAATCCCTCAACGGTAGCACCGGTATAACTCGCAGCGTGTTTGAGAATAAAATTCTTCATGGAATCCGTTGCCACGATGCTGGAATTATCCCCTTCCGTAAACGAAGGCAAGAATGCATCCCCTTGTACAGCTACCTTAATGTTCATGCCGAAGAGAACATTGCTTCTGCCGGTAAATGGGGATTCCGGTATTGATCCGATCCCGGTTAGAGGTTTGGCATAGGAGCGATATAACCAAACGTCACCTTTGCCGTAATACATAGTTCGTTTCGGCTCGAGAGCAGGCTTCGGTTCAATTTCATGTTCATGCCCAATCTGAACCAGCCACTTCTCCAGACGAATAGTTGCAATTTTGAATACTTCATTTAAAGCCGTTTGAAATTCTTCATCCCTATTTCGTGAGCGACGCTGACGCATCGATTCGAGAATGGACTGAGCGGTATGACCTTTTACCGCCAATATGAATGGAAAGCCGAATCGGCTTGTATATTCCTTGTTTAATTGATTCAATTCGCCATACATTTCTGGGGAGAGAGAATCCAGTCCAGCACCAGCTTGTTCCTTCACGGAATTGCTGCTCATGCTGATTCTTGCGCCGAGATCGGGATGGTTGCGCAGCAGCTGCAGAATGACTTCGTCGTCAGACCTTTCAACAACATGTTTCATGATATTCATCATGTGTTCCAATGAATTAAAGGGTCGCAAAGCCCATGAACGTTCAGCCACCCATGGTGATTCCTCAAATAAGCCACCAAAGGTATGCACGAACTGTGTGACAGACCAGCTGTTAACGAGTTTCATAAAATCGCTCATGTTAGAACCTCCGGTCTTCTGTGAATTGTTGTTCTTCATTCTAAGGTTCAGGGCAGGATGCAGCAATAATATCTACGCAATTTTGTAATATAACATAACATCATATTCACGAACTGTTATCTGTGCACAGGAATTAAGAGTCTCCATGTCACATAATCTAAAAAACCGTACGCCAGATAAGGGGCGTACGGTTTGTAATCTAAATGATTATGATCGTTATGAAGCACAAAAGTCGGCAACTCTGGATTTGTTCGAGTGCTGTAGTTCTATCCATGATCTGTTCACTCTCTGTCTAATGCATCCTTATGGTCTTTCGGTTCTTTTATCCCGGCCAAATTTACGGAACGTAAATACCAGTTTTAACTTTAACAAGTCATTCGTTTTTTTAAAGTCCATCTGCAGCAGACTTCCGATTTTCTCCATGCGGTACGTAATGGTGTTGCGGTGAACAAACAGCTGCTTCGCAGCTTCGTTGATCAGTCCATCGTTCTCAATGAAAGATTCGAGTGTGTTCATCAATATGTGATTAGGGTCCCCATCTCTAGCCAGCAGAGGTTCCAATACTTTATTACAGTAATTCTCCATGATGTTATCCGGGACATGCTGGAACACATAGGCAAACTCCAACATCTCGAACTGGAGTGCGCGATCCTTCATTCCGAAGCGGCGTGCCAGCTGCCGGGTATCCAGGCATTCCTGATAAGCTTCACGTAATGATTTGGGTTCATGTTTCATTTTACTAATCCAGAATCTCGGCACAGATGCTCCTTTTGACTCCTGGGCAGATAATACATCCGCGAAGCGACTGAGTAGAAAACCCGAAAGTTCCTCCCCATAGTCGCGCCCTGTCGGGCATGTATATATCGACAGAATGCCATCTTCCATCTGAAAATGCTGCGACGCCGTAAATTGCATCAATGGATTGTATTGCAGTTCACGATGAATTTGCTTCAGCAGTCTCCCCTCGGCGAAAACCGAAGGTTCCAGCGTAATGAGCACGCATTGATAAGTACCCTGGAACAGATGAACGCCTTTGTTCTCACTGAGTCTGGTCAACTCCTCCACCGTCATTTTGTTATCGAGGTATTGGGTTAACAATGTACGCATCTCATCCTGCACGGTCGGATTAATGTGTTCACGATAGGTCATATCCATATAAAATGCCAGTACGTCCGCAGCCTGCTGAAATAATTCTTCCTCTGCCCGCAGGGAGAGTGCTGAATCTGTGAACACGAGCAGGAACCCATACTCTTCATCATTTTGTTTGATGGGAACCCGATGACAACTGCCCTGATTCCATTTCACGCGATGCATTACAGATTTCCATGGCCACCCCTGTACCAGTGCATCTCCGGCAATCGTCTCACTACCATAGAGCACATGTCCCCTGGAGCCTATAACTGCAAGCGGGTAGTTTAATACGGTAGCAAGCTCGGCAAACACATTTCGATGCTGCTGTTGTTGTTGTAATGCAAAATGCATCAGCTTCTTCTGTTTCTGTACAACTTCATGCAGCAGCCGGTGACTTCGCTCGTGTTCCGCCTTGAACAGAGCATTCATTTGGTCCGAAAACGTGAACTGGAATGGCAATTCCAGCAGCGGCAAACGTAAACGGTCCGCCTCTTCTATGATCCCTTGGGGGATGGACTGCCAGAAACGTCCGAGTTTAATGCCGAGTCCTGCACATCCGCGGTCATTTAGTCTGCGCATTAATCGAAGGGCATCTGTTTCATTGTCTTTCATGATAAAAGCGGTTGTGAATAACAACTCTCCGGATTTAATCCAATCCGCGATATCTGGGGCGTCCATGACGTTAACGGATTTCATCATCCGTGAAGTCCCCTCCCCGCCGGCAACGAGTCTGGCCTCAGACAACGGATATACTTGCAAAGCCTCTTTAACCGTAAGCTGCATAGACACGACCTCCCACATATATAACTCACCAAGTTATATATATCACTTATAATGGAAATAAAAGCTCATTACCATGGTCCACAACCCATTCACTTCATCGAAACCAAACTATTTGTTAAGTATTATAACATCAAATTTGATTTCAGAGCTTACATGACAAAAATAAAACCAATGACAACATTGCAGCCTGAGCTTGGCAAGTTATCATTGGTTTTATAACGTGTATGAAATGATTGATTTGCGGTAAATAAGTTCCTAAATCTCTAGCGTTTCCGGACTAAGCCACAATTTCATTCGGGATATGACCTCTTTGATATTCAGCGGCTTGCTAATATAGTCCGAAGCACCTGCTGCAATACATTTATCACGATCTTCTTTCATGGCTTTAGCCGTTAATGCAATGATCGGCAGCTGGGTAAGCTTCAATCGCTCCCGAATCTGACGTGTCGTATCGTAACCGTCCAGTTCCGGCATCATGATATCCATCAAAATAATATCGGGCTTAGCTTCCCCGCGTTCCAGCATCTCCAGACATTCATACCCGTTCTGCGCGGTAATGATATGCATGCCATACTGTTCAAGTGCATTCGCAAGAGCGTATACGTTGCGAATATCATCATCTACGACAAAAACTTCGCGCCCCCTTAATAACGATTCTTCCAGAGGTGTCAGCAGAATATCATCCCTTGATGTATTAGACAGGGATCCCGCGATGGGAATCGTTGTAGCTACTTCGTTCATGAATAGTCGTGAAGTATTCTTTGTCTCAGGCTCCTCAAGTCTCAATGGCAAGAAAAGAGTAAATACACTGCCCTGTCCTTCGCGACTGGTCGCTGATATGGAACCCCCGAGCAAAGTCGCAAGAGATTGGGAAATGGATAAGCCGAGTCCGGTTCCACCGTATTTCCTTGCAGTCGCGCCATCCGCTTGTTTGAATGCATCGAAGATCTGCAGCAGCTTGTCGTCTGCAATGCCGATCCCCGTATCACTGACCGAAAATGCAATAACATCCGTCTCTGGGCCACCAGCTTCCGGGCTTGCCAGAGTCATTCGGGAGATCGTCAGAGCAACTTCGCCTTCGTCTGTAAACTTAAATGCGTTAGAGAGCAGATTTCTTAGAATTTGATGCAAGCGCATCTCATCCGTTACAATCGTTTCCGGTAAATGGCTTTGCAACTGAATCCGGAAGTCGATTCCTTTCTGCTCAGCGGTTTTTAAGAAATACTGATTCATCGTCTCCGGCAGGACGCCGAGATAAACTTCGCCAAGATCAATGTCCATCTCCCCTGCCTCCACTTTGGACAGATCCAAAATGTCATTGATCAGATTAAGCAAATCTTTGCCTGAAGTATGAATTACCGATGCGTATTTTTGTTCTTCGCTGCTCAAGTTCTCATGTTTGTTTTCAGCCAAAATCTCGGACAGGATGAGCATACTATTCAGGGGAGTGCGCAATTCATGTGACATATTAGCCAAAAATTCAGATTTGTATCCCGAACTTGTCCGCAGCTGGTCTGCTACACTCGCAAGCTCACTCGCAGACGTTTCTGCTGCATGTTTTTGCACTTCTAGACGCTCATTCAGCATATGCAGCTCTTCGGTTTGCATCTGCAGTTCTTCTGTTTGTGACAGCATTTCCTCGGTCTGCAGCTGAAGCTTCTCCGATTGAGCTTGGAGCTCCTCGTTCAGTACCTGGGATTCATCATATAACTGCTGCAGTTCCATGCGTGTCGCCGTAGAGTGTAGAGATACGCTGAATATTTCAACTAATTCATTCAGCTGTTCGAGTTCGTTCTCCTGTAATGGCTTTAATGAAGCCAACTCTATGACCGCGATCGTTCGGCCTTCGAAGATTACAGGCACGACTGTAAGAGATGTTGCAGAAGCATGGCCCAGTCCGGAAGAGATTCGAATATAGTTCTGTGGCAAGTCATTCATATGCAGTATGCGTTTCTCCACCGCACTTTGACCCACGAGCCCTTCGCCCGGTGCAAGGGACACTTTGCCGATGGAGTGCTCTTTGTCCCCATCTGCTGCATAAGCTGCTATACGCAAGAGCCGATTATCCTTCCAATAGTACAGGACACTGTAGGGAACCTCCAGCAGAATGGCAAGCTCATTTAGGAACAGACGTGACAAGCCCTCCAGATTAGTCGGGTTCTGCAGGAGTGTAGCGATACTCGTAAGCTGATCCTTCACGCGATTCTGCTCCTGTACCTTATCGAGCAGCTTGTTAGTCTCCCGTCCAAGGTCACCCACTTCATCCTCCGTTCGCACTTGAATCCGTTCTGCCAAGTTGCCACCCTGAGAAATATCTCGAATAGTCTGTCTTACGTCACGTAGCGTTTTAACAATATTACCAGAGACCATGATCGCTGCTCCGATTGAAAATGCTGCAATAGCAGCCCATAGGGTATACATGATCGTAAGCAAGGTGGAACTGCGTTCGGCAAGATTGGTTACTCGTGCTTCCGTCAAAGCAATTTCTGTATTACGAAAGCCTGTAAGTTGTGAACGGAGCAAATCGATTTCGTTTTTACCCGGATCGGATTGGAAAAACGTAACTACTTGCTCCTGATCACCCTGATTTTTCAATGCAATGGAAGGTTCTGCTGCAACCTCAATCCAGCGTAAAATATGCGTTTTGATCGTTTGCAATCTCTGTTGCTGGGACGGGTTATCACTAATGAGTCCGTATAACTGGTCATAGTTCGAATTCCACTCCGAGAGTGCTTGATTATAGGGCTCCAGATAGCTGTCTTTTCCTGTTAGCATGAATCCTCGCTGTCCGGTCTCCATATCAAGTACATCCTTCTCAATGGCATTGGTCAGGTTGTGTACTTCGAGGTCATGATGGCTTATAAAATCGTTTTCTTTTTGCAATTCATTAATCTGAGCCGATAGAACCAGCAAGGCAGCTCCAAATAACAATACAACCACGAGATAGCCCAACAAAATTTTGGAGCGTATCGTAAACCTTCTCTTCTTCGACAACGCTGAAACCTCCAATGGAATCAATCAATTCACCGCACAACAATTTTGATCTGCTTATGTAGTTTATATGGATAGAGGAAGTCTGACAAGCATTATATCCAATCAAGTCTTATTTCGACATTGACATAACGCAAGGTTGTCATTCTGGGGTTAAACGCATTTTGGTCATTTGGTTCATCTGAGTATTCTTGGGTTGTAAGATCTGACAAATTCAGACATAGTTCAGAAGGTTTAGATATATTTTTAGCAAGAAAAAACGACCTGCTTTATGCGGGTCGTTTCTTCCTCTAGTGTTTTTTTACTATAAAAAAACTTAAGCCTTCGGAGCAATCATTTTCGCAGGATCCACATACTTATCGAACTGTTCTTCGGTAAGCAAACCGGTCTGCAGAGCAGCCTCTTTCAGAGACAATCCTTCTTTATGAGCCAGCTTCGCAATCTTGGCTGCATTCTCGTATCCAATATGCGGATTAAGAGCAGTAACCAACATAAGCGAGTTATTCAGGTTATGTTCGATTTGACCCAGATTAGGTTCAATACCCACTGCGCATTTATCGTTAAAAGCAATGATGGAGTCCGCAAGCAGTTGTACGGATTGCAGGAAGTTATAAATAATGACGGGTTTGAACACATTCAGCTCAAAGTTACCCTGACTTGCCGCGAATCCGATCGCAGCATCGTTCCCCATCACTTGCGTTACAACCATTGTCAGTGCTTCGCTCTGGGTTGGATTCACTTTGCCCGGCATGATGGAACTGCCCGGTTCATTCTCCGGAATACGGATCTCTCCGAGTCCACTACGTGGACCACTTGCAAGCCAGCGCACGTCATTGGCAATTTTCATCAGATCAGCTGCAAGCGCTTTAACAGCGCCGTGGGCGTAAACGACTTCATCATGACTTGTAAGTGCGTGGAATTTGTTTGGTGCTGATACAAAATCCTTACCTGTATGTTTGCCGATCTCCTTGGCGGTATAATCACCAAAGTCAGGATGAGCATTGATGCCTGTCCCAACTGCGGTACCACCAATGGCCAGTTCCTTCATATATTGAACACTATCACGAATCATGCGCTCACTCTTGTCCAGCATCGCTTCCCAGCCGCTAATCTCCTGTCCGAGTGTGATAGGAGTAGCATCCTGCAGATGGGTACGTCCGATCTTGATAATATCCTTGAAAGCTTCTGATTTGTCTGCAAAGGTAGATTTAAGTACAGCAATGGCTGGCAAGAGCTGGTCTTCGACAGCAAGTACACCTGCAACATGCAGAGCAGTCGGGAACGTATCGTTGGAGCTCTGGGACATGTTCACATCGTCATTTGGATGCAAACGCTCTTCCTTGCCCTTCTGTTCAAGAAGCTGGTTACCCAGATTGGCGATGACTTCGTTCACATTCATATTGGACTGCGTGCCGCTTCCAGTCTGCCATACCACAAGCGGGAAATGATCGTCAATGCGACCGGCAATGATCTCGTCCGCTGCATAGGCAATCGCATCCGATTTGGCAGCAGACAGCTTGCCGAGCTTATGGTTGCTCGCTGCAGCACTCTTTTTCAAAATGGCAAGTGCACGAATGACTTCCATCGGCATATGCTCTCGACCAATCGGGAAGTTTTCCTTACTGCGCTGTGTCTGAGCCCCCCATAGTCTGTCCGCTGGTACCTTCATCTCTCCGAGCGTATCTCTTTCAATGCGGTATTCCACTTGATTTTCCTCCTCCAAAAAGATGAATTATGTCTCTCGAAAATTTAATTATCTCGTAATATTATACATGATTGTCGATCAGATTTTCACCTTTTCGACAAAATTGTAAGCGTGCATCAAAACACGAAATCGTTTATTGACTCATGAAATTATGAATAGATCGGATACAAACGACTGGCTTGTTCGAAGATCTCACCCGGCTCAAGTCCGACTAATCCGATTTCTTCGGCTGGTAAGCCTTGCACATTCGGTGCATTAACCAGGTTCATCTGGGGTTCAGGACAGAAGAATCCACCTTCCGTGTTGTTGTTCCAGATCATCCAGTGTTTGTATGAAGCTCCAACATCATAAACAAATTTATCCCCTGTACGTTGGTTCGTGAGCTCCATATAATTTCGACCATTCTGTGGTTCAGCTGTATAGTGATTATCCATGGATTCGAAGAATGGGCTAACCCCTTCTGTCTTCAACTTCTCCTCATTCGGTGAAAGCGGTTGAAATTGGCCGGTAGGCAAAGAACGTTCATTCAGCTCACGGCGCTGGCCGATGGTGATTTTGGCGGTATAGTCCGACACCTCACTGTCGGGAACAAAGGCGACATTAATGGCTGTATGGAATGCAAACAAATTGGGCATGCGCTCTTTGCCGTTATTACGAACCTTCAGCTGCTGCTGGAGCCCTGTGCTGTCAAGAGAGTAACGAAGCGTTACCGTGAACGTGAACGGCAAATATTGATGGAAAAGGTGTCCTTCTTTTATCTCTTGGCTCAGCAGGATATAACTCTCCAGTTCGGTCGTTCCATATCCTTCTACCTTCCAATCTGCCTCGTGTAAAAATCCGTGCAAATGATTGCCCGTAGCAGGTTCATTTACAGGTAATTGATAGATTTCGCCATTCCAAGGAAAACGGCCATCTTCATAGCGATTCGGTGGAGAAAGAACGGGAATGCCGTATACGGCTGGTGCAGCCTTGAATGCATCCATATCATTCAAATCAGGTTCACGAAGATAGCGATGACCGCGCTCTGTATCACGAAACGCAACCAGGTTCGCGCCCACGCTTGGAATTATGGCCGCCTCAAATTGATTGAATCGAAGCCATACCGCCGGAATTCCGCCAAATTGCTCCTCATACGCTGAATTCTGTGTCATTGTTATATGTACCTCCTGCATACTAGGGTTATATTATACGGCTCGAATATATCATGACTGGGCACAAAATACCAATCTGTGATATAGAACATTTTCATCATCAGGCGACAAAAAAGACAGCTGCACTGTCCGCGGCTGTCCTCCAAATGTTCATTCCATATCGTTTAATCGACATATTTACCGTGTTCCGGCACAGCATCCTGTTCAAAATCCAGATCAAGCTGCTCAAGCGATTCATGCAAAAAATCTCCTGTCAGCGAATGTCCGTGCCCCGTGACCACGATACGTGGCTCCAAGTTCCTGATCACATGAACGGATCGATGAGCCTCGTCCCAGTCCGTCGTAAAGTATGCAGGTGGGCCATGCATCTGTACATCCTGCAGCAGCACACTCCATAGCGATTCCTGTTTTACCGAAATAATCGCGTCCCCCGCGATCAGGAAACGGTCCTCCTCGCGAAAGAGCGACACATGACCAGGTGTATGTCCTGGAGTGTGGATCCAACGCCATCCAGGCATACCAGGTACCGAATGATCCTCCGGGAGGCTGAAGATGCGATCATCCAGGTTAATTGCTTCGTTCGGATAGGCAAATGACAATCTTGCCATCAGTCCCCCACCTACGGAAGGATCGGCAGGTGGATAATCTTTAAGGCCTGTTAAATAAGGTAATTCAAGTGAATGGGCAAAGACCGGCACACCCCAGAACTGTTCAAGCTCTATTACAGTACCTACATGGTCGAAATGACCATGTGTCAATATGATGGCGGACGGTGGCCCCTCAAACCGTTCTGCTGCGATCCGCACAATATGATCCGTAAATCCAGCCATCCCGGTATCCACTAGAATCCAGTTCCTGCTTCCCGGTTCACCGATGAATACTACATTAACAAATAATGTACGCAGACTGAGGATATCATGCGCGACTTCTTCAAGCCCCGTCATTCCTGCTGTGATCAGATTGTCAGATGTCATCCACGGTTACCTCCCATTCAGGCGATTGTCCCTCTGTTTGCCATCCATAGACTGCCCCTTTTTTGGATATCTATTCCCCTCATCTAATTAAAAATAGACGATGCATACCCGTTCGGGCACACACCGTCTAGTATAGTCTGTTCATTCACATAATAGAACAACTTCCTAATGTTCTGATTCATGCAGGAAAAGCATCCAAAGCCGCGTCGAGCAGCTTGTCGTATATATCGTCGTCGTTTTCGAGCAGCTCGTCCATCCGCAGAAGCTCTTCTTCATCACCGGATTGCTCCGTGAAATGGAGGCTATAATCCCAATCCTTGCCATTCTTGCTCATGAACGTTACCTCATAAATGGACTTTTCCCCTTCTGCACGAAAAACGGTTGTTCCAATATAGGATTTCTCGTCTTCCCGACGCATCTCGGCACGAATAATTTCGATATTCACCAACATACACTCCTTTAATCTCTCATCTGTAACAGGTCTACAACAATTATGGTAAACCTAGTTTGGTAATTATTATTGGTTAATTGTACAATATATATCGTAGCAACGTATACCTTATTCAAATGAAGGTCCTCGGGGGTATCCTTACATACATGATTTGAGGGCTTCATGTTCCAGTGAACGAGCTACGGAAACCTTATATTACAGGAGGAGAATATAGAATGAATAATAATTTTGAGCTTCATCTACAGCAGTACGCGGAACTAGCTGTCAAAGTGGGAGTAAACGTCCATCCTGGACAAACACTCGTTGTAAATGCACCAATCACTGCAGCACATTTTGTACGCAAGATCGTGAAGGCTGCCTATGAAACAGGTGCCAAGCTGGTCAAAGTAAACTGGAGTGATGAAACCGTAACACGTCTTCATTATGATCTCGCACCGGATGAGGCATTCTCTATCGAACCAAAATGGTTTGCGGGTGAAATGACAGAACTCGTTGAAGAAGGGGCTGCCATCCTGCATGTCATCGCGGAAAACCCTGATCTTTTAAATGGTGTGGCTCAAGAACGTATCGTCACCAGTCAAAAAGTGCGCGGAAAAGCACTGGAAAAATATCGTGCCTATCAGATGGCTGATAAATTCAGCTGGTCTATCGTTGCTGTCCCTTCCCCGGAATGGGCTGCCAAAGTATTCCCGGATCTGCCTGCGGAGCAGCAAGTGGATAGGCTATGGGATGTTATTTTCAAAACCGTTCGTATTGGCGAGCAGGATGCTGTTTCCGAATGGAAAACACATCTGCAAAACCTCGATTCTCGTGCCGATCTGCTTAATACAAAAAAATATAAGAAACTTCACTATACTGCCCCTGGAACAGATCTGACCATTGAGCTTCCAGAAGGACACATCTGGGTATCCGGTGGCAGTGTGAATGAACAGGGTCATGTCTTCATCGCCAACATGCCAACAGAGGAGGTATTTACGGCTCCGCTGAAAACGGGTGTCAATGGCACCGTTCGCAGCACCAAGCCACTCAGCTACGGTGGTAATCTGATTGATGGTTTCTCTCTTACTTTCGAGAATGGCCGTATTGTTGATTTTACTGCCGAGCAAGGACATGATGCCCTGCAAAACCTCATCGAAATGGATGAAGGTGCGCACTATCTGGGTGAGGTCGCTCTTGTTCCTCATAAATCACCGATTTCCGATACGAACATTCTGTTCTATAACACTCTGTTCGATGAAAATGCATCCAATCACTTGGCCATCGGTAATGCCTATGCATTCTGCCTGGAAGGCGGCAAAACGATGTCGAAGCAAGAACTCATCGATAATGGTTTGAACTCCAGCCTTACCCATGTGGATTTCATGGTTGGATCAGCTGACATGAACATTCACGGTGTCACTTCCGAAGGAAAAGAAGAGCCGATCTTCCTGCAAGGTAACTGGGCATTCTAATTTTTACGCTACATGGAGAGAGGAGAGTACTCCTCTCTTTTCCTGCGTAAGCAGGTAAAATTACAGATACGGAGGTCACTACCATGTTAAGTTTTGAACAAAAATTGGATCG
The DNA here is from genome assembly GCF_038005125.1 of Paenibacillus sp. FSL K6-2862. Taxonomy (NCBI): domain Bacteria; kingdom Bacillati; phylum Bacillota; class Bacilli; order Caryophanales; family Paenibacillaceae; genus Paenibacillus; species Paenibacillus sp. FSL K6-2862. The sequence goes on along the minus strand of NZ_JBBOSN010000001.1, from coordinate 3,268,885 downwards.
TTATGCTGAGCTGGCAGTCAAGGTGGGGGCCAACGTACAACCCGGTCAAATTCTGGTCATCAGCGCTATGATCGATACCGCTGAATTTGTACGCCTGCTCGTTCGTAAAGCGTACGAAGCCGGGGCCAAACAAGTCATCGTAAAATATGGAGATGAAACCGTCAATCGCCTAAGATTCGAGATGGCTCCACTGGAATCATTCCAGGAGCCGCCCAAGTGGCATGCTGCGGAACTTGAAGAGCTTGCAGCGAACAACGCTGCTTTTCTGACCGTACTCTCTTCAAGCCCAGATCTGCTCAAAGGAATTGATCCTGAACGAATTTCGACCCATCAGCGTACATATGGACAAGCCATGGCCAAATACCGACAGTATCAGCAGGCTGACAAAATGAGCTGGACAGGTGTTGCCTGCCCTTCACCGGATTGGGCTGCAAAAGTGTTCCCCGACCTGCCTGCCGCTGAGCAGATGAAGCAGCTTTGGGAAGCCATTTTTGCCGCTGTCAGAGCAGATTTGGATCATCCAGTTGAAGCTTGGGAACAGCATATTGATCGTTTGGAACATAAAGCAGTTGCCCTAAATAGCAAAAAGTATAAAGCACTCCATTTTGTCTCCCCTGGAACGGATCTGACGGTTGAACTACCTGAAGGTCATATCTGGGCACAAGCAGGAAGTGTAAACGAACAAGGGACTCGCTTCGTAGCTAATATTCCGACAGAGGAAGTATTTACTGCTCCTAGCAAACATGGCGTCAACGGTACAGTGTCCAGCACCAAACCGCTGAGTTATGGCGGAAGTATTATCGATCGCTTCTCTCTCACATTTGAGAATGGACGAATCGTTGATTTTCATGCGGAAGAAGGTCAGGATACGCTGGAAAGATTAATCAACATGGATGAAGGATCTCACTATCTTGGCGAGGTTGCACTTGTACCCTTCCATTCTCCGATCTCCGAGAGCGGCATTCTATATTACACGACGCTGTATGATGAGAACGCCTCATGCCACCTCGCGATCGGCAGTTCCTATGCCTTCAATATGGAAGGCGGAAAAACCATGTCCTCCGAAGAACTTGCTTCTCGTGGCATGAATTCCAGCATCACGCATGTAGACTTCATGATGGGTTCTCCGGAAACCAACATTTATGGCATTACGGCAAACGGAGAACGGGAAGCAGTCTTCCTGAATGGAGATTGGGCATTTTAAGCTTTTTCAATGAATAATCACGTTGTATCGATATTTTAAGGCTGTCTTGCAGACCAGAATGACTGGTGTGGCGGGCAGCCTCTTTAGGTTTCGGCGTGCACCTTTCTAAGGTTGTCTTAACAACCTCCCATTGTATCGTTTCCATATAATGTTGTAAAATGAAATGATACCAATGTTTGTGGACTGTTCACCAGAAAGGAGAACATCATGGCCAATCGGCTCCAATTACTCTTGGCCTCAGATTTCCATAATTTGAGCCCTTCACTTCAGGAAGAAGTGTATTACGAATACTATAATATGGTTCATGGACTCATCGTTTATATCATCAAGGAACGTGCTGCAGCAGAAGACATTATTCAGGAAGCATTCATTAAAATTATTAAAAACAAACCCTCTTTCGAGAACGAAGTCAAACTGAGAGCCTGGCTTAAGGTCGTCACCCGGAATACCGCCATTAATTATCTTAGAAAAAATAAAAATAACCGTAACCAACTGGATACGGATAGTGTTTTTATAGATATGGAGACGATCAATCAGACGGCAGCTTCCGTAGAGAGTACCGTGGAGACACAAATGATGCAGGAATCTATTGAGTTCTATCTGGAGCAACTTAAACCCGAATACCGGGTATTAATAGAGCTGCGCTGGAAAGAAGGTATGTCCTATCGGGAAATGGCTGAGCTGCTGGACACTTCGGAAGAAATTGTGAAACAACGTTTGTTCAGGGCCCGAGGCAGTATCAAGAAGCAATTACATAAGGAATGGGGTGGGACCATTGAGCAAAGGCAAGTCAGATAGACATATTGAGCACTATCATACAGAGCAAGAAGAAGAGTATTTTGATGCCGCCTTTGATCTGGCCTTTGATGAGGCTTTCAATCAGGCTCTCTCTGCTCCCCCTGCCCCTGACTCCCAGCAGATGCATCAATCCTGGCTCCGTGTTCAAAAGGAAATTACCCGGATTGCTGTCAGAAAGAAAAGAATGCGTACCTTGAAATTGTCCGTTGTGGTTGCTGCCTCCCTAACGATTGGTGGCGTCATTTTCAGTCTGCCATCCGGAACGCAGGCCGTGTCCCCTTTTGTTCAGTCAATCAAGGATTGGGGCAATGGTATGAAATCCATCATTATTGAAGATCGCACCGCACAGCTTGGCGCAGATCCTTCTACGGCCAAAACACTCCCACCGCCTGAACCCGGACTTAACGAAGCTCCTATAATTGCTACTGGCGAGGAGGCCGAGGAGTTGCCAAAACAAACCGTGGAGAAAGACATTTTATTTGATGATATCGTCGTAACGGAAGAAATAGCCCGCTCGGGATTCAATGGTGACTTTTTATTGTCAAGAGCTATACCCGAGCGTTTTAAAGAGATAAAATTTGAACTTACCGTGAATCCTGAAATTCCGGTCGATTCAGATGAGTATTATAAATCCGATCGTATGAGAGTCCGCTACACGGGTGAGAGCGTGAATGGTGAAGAACAAATTATTCAATTTGATTATTACCATGTTAAGCCTGGGCAGGTCATCCAAGGGACTATGCTTCGTGAAACCAGTGTAGTCAAATTAGCTGACGGTAGTGATGCTTTTGTATCCATCGGCCCGCCATATAATACGTTTCAGTGGATGATGGGTTCGGTCAACATGAGCTTGTTTGGAACGGTCACGAAGGAAGAAATGATTGCCATTGCCAATGACCTGCAGGAACAAAAATTCCCTGGCAGCACGAGACAATGAATTAAAATAAGACATTATTAGAAATATGGATTGTATTTTCAGAATTCGTTCCGTCATTCGCCGTATGTGTGCTAACGACCCGGTAGTAATAACCTGTGATCACCGTCCAGCTCGACTGTGCCGACAGGGATTGTGTTTGTGTTTTACTTTTGGTACCAGACCGATACGTCACCCAATTTGAGCCCGTCCAGCGTTCCAGCCGGTAATCCACCTGAAGTGATTTCATTTCCTTGTAAGTTGTTGTAGATGTACTGACGTTTGCTGTCAGCCCTCCTCCCGGAGAAACGTTCCCTGCTGCCTGATATATATACTTGAGAGCTGCCAGGGAGTGAACAATTTGCTCCTCCGGCGGTGGTGGTGCGGTGAGTGCACCAGATGCAATGTTAGGACTAGCTGCGGCAGTGCTGCCAACGGGAATGGATAGAAGTGCAGGCACCGATAATGCAGCAACAAGGGTAATTTTCAAAATGGATGACAGACTCATTTTCAACATATGTATTCCTCCTCCAATGTCATATTTGATTTTGTGTAAGGTATAACGGACGGAGGAGGTTATCGGTTTCAAAAATAAAAAAGACGCTCCGACTTTCCTGTCGGCAGCGTCTTTTCTTACTGTGAATTCTGCAGCGTGAGTGAAACCTAAATATTTTCCATTCCGTATAGGCTATAAAGAGTCACATCCACATTATTCATAACTCAATGATACTCGTGGCAATATTCGAGCAAAATTCGCTGTCATGTTCCACAAAAAGAAGTGTTGGCGAGTGCTCAAGCAGCAAGTCTTCAATTTGCATACGGGAAATGACATCAACAAAATTAAGTGGTTCATCCCAAACGTGCAAATGTGCTTCCTCACTGAGGCTTTTGGCAATCAGTACTTTCTTTTTTTGTCCCGCACTAAACGTTGAAATATCCTTATCCAGCTGCAGCCTGGAGAAATCCAGTTTCCGTAATATTGATTTGAAGAGACTTTCATCAATGCCCTGTGTCATCGCGTACTCGGATAAGCTTCCCGCCAGACCCGAGGTATCCTGTGATACATACGATATTTTGACCTGCGGATCTTTGCGAAGTTGACCTGTGTAGGCAATATCCTCCCCGCAAATCAATTTAAGAATGCTTGATTTACCTGAACCATTCTTACCGTAGAGAGCGATTCGGTCTCCTTTTTCAACCGTTAAATAAATATCCTTACAAACGATATTGGAGCCATATGCAATCGACACATTTTCCAATTGGACTATTTCATTTTTATGAAACTCCAATTGATGAATTTGCAGACGCTCTGCACTTTCGATATTTTTGAGAAGTTTGGACTTTTCTTGAATGGCAGATTGCTGCCGTTGTTCGATGTTTTTGGACCGCTTCATCATTTTGGCAGCCTTATGGCCAATGTAGCCTTTATCCACTTTCGAACCGGAGTTCCTAGTCCCATTTTTGGACTTTTCGACTTCATGTGACCAACCACCCGTTCGTTTGGCGGAGTCGGATAAGCGTTTAATGTCTTTCTGTAACTTTTCGTTGCTTGCAAGCTCATACTGATCCTGTCTCTTCTTATTCTCCCACCAGGCGGAAAAATTGCCTTTTTGAATCTCGATGTTCGTTTTATTGATCGAAAGAATATGGTCTACGCTGTGATCCAGGAAGGATCTATCGTGTGATACGAGAATAAAACCACTTTTTCTGCTTAGATAGCTGCTGACGAGCTTTCTGGCATGCATGTCGAGATGATTGGTGGGCTCATCAATAAGCAAAAATTGATTTTCCTTCATGAATAAGGCAGCCAGCATGACTTTCGTTTGTTCTCCATTGGATAGGGAATCGAATGGTCGATAAAGCACGTCTTCGGAAACCTTCAATAGGTTAAGCTCCCGTACCAGTTCCCAATGCTGATAGTCTGGATAAACGTCACTGATCACATCAAGCGTCATCGAGTCTTTATGCTCAACAGGAAAAGGGAAGTACTCAAAATCAACATGGGCTGAGATGGTGCCACTATATTCATATTTACCAAGCAAAAGGTTGAGGAAAGTCGTTTTCCCTCTCCCGTTTCTTCCGGTAAAGCCTAATTTCCAGTCGGAGTCCAATTGAAAACTCACATTTTCGAAAATATTATCGTAACTGCCGTCATAGGCAAAAGTCAGGTTTGATACGTTTATCATTGACATAAGGGATCATCCTTTTCATTTATATTCTGATGTTAAATAAATGAGGTTATGATCATGACATGATTCCCTTATTGTATCCACTCTCGGATGAATCCAAGCAAAAAAGAAACTCAAAGCCAGGTAAATCGTTGCGTGGATAGATAAAGCTCCGAATTCCGATTCATGATTTGGTGAACCATGCCAATGTTCATATCCAGTGACAGGTTCACATAAACATCTACAACCTCTAATTCAGTCATAACTCTATCCCCCTTTATAATCGAATGTTTCAACTTTCAGATACAGAAAACTTAACATGGATGGGATTCGTGGGTCAAGGATAAGGGTTCGGAGTTCCCAGAACGGTAAGTACGCAGCAAAGGGAACCAGTTCTTATCCAGGTCTGGACAAGCACTTGCTCCCTTTAGAATGGATTTCTATTCTATAACACGGCAATCCGCCATGATTTCCGGTTTATAACGCATGCTGTCTGCTTCTGTAATTTTGCGAATGACTCTGCAGGGGACACCTGCTGCGAATGAGTCTGCTGGAATGTCCTGGGTTAATACACTTCCGGCACCGATAACACAACGGTCTCCGATGGTAACTCCTCCGCATACCGTTACATTAGCAGATAGCCATACATCGTTTCCGATCGTTACGGGTTTGGCGTAACACAAAGACTTCGGATCACCGTTCTGATCAAACATTTGCCGGCGTTCAGAAGCGATAAACGGGTGAATGGGAGTAACAATAGTTACATTGGGACCAAAACTGGTATAGTCTCCAATGGTTACCTTGGCATCGTCCTGAATCGTTAGATTGTAGTTGGCAAAGAAATGATTACCGATCTCTGTGTGAACACCATAATGAAAGAATACAGGCCCTTGAATGAAGCAGGATTCGCCTTTGCGACCAAGGAGCTGTGTCAGAATCGCTTCACGTTCCTCTGCCTGATCCTCGAACATCTGGCTGTATTGATGGCTTAAGTTGTGCGAACGAAGTTTGATGGCCTTTAGTTCCGGATGGCTGGGACTGAATAAAATCCCGTTTAATATCCGTTCTTCCTCAGTCATGTTTTCAACTCCCAATCAATTCACGTTTTTTTGAAGGTCCATACAGTCTTGGATAGTCAGCAGAACACCGTTCTCTTCGTTGGATTTTGTAATAAAACGCGCTGCTCTTTTGGTATTCTCACAAGCATTGCTGACGGCAAAGCTGTATTTGGCAATAGCCATAAGCTCTACATCATTCTCTCCGTCCCCAAAGGACATCGTTTCTTCATAAGTGACGCCGAGCAGCTCCTGCAATTTTTTAACCGTTTCTCCTTTATGCGTATGCAGGGCCGTGATATCAAGCCACTTGGGTTCTGAATCCACAATATAGATTTGGCCGCCAAGTGTCTTTTCTACATGTTTCCTTAGGGCACTACTCCGTTCATTGATATCGTATACTGTTATTTTGATAAAGCGGCTGTCGATCTCATCGAAAGATTCAATCTTCTTAACCTGTTCGTATGAGCTTTTAACCACGTTGTACATCTCCTCTGGGATGGAAGAATGAACATATGCTGCATCGCTTGCACATACTATGAGGGTCAGGTCTGGAGCAAAACGTTGTATCGATTCAATGCTTTGTAAAGCAAGTTCTCGTTCAATGCTGAATTCTTTTACGACTTCCCCATCTTTCTTGATTCTGGCTGCACTATCTCCAAGGACCCATATCCCCTTGCCATGTTCTCCAAACAACTTCTCTACCCGTTCACACTGTTTTCCTGTGCATGCCACAAAGGTCATTCCTTGTTTCTTCATTTCTGCATGCACTTTGTTGAATAATTCAATATCGAATAATCCCTTGTTATTGAGGAACGTTCCATCTAAGTCAGTTACAACAAGTTTAATCATGTAGCAATCCCCTCTTTGTTTAAAGATAATTTATAACACTTTTCACACCCGCTTTATAATGTATGTTTATAAAGAGGGCAGAAACATAGGATGATCATGTTCTCACGGAATCGGTATGCAATTAGACTACATAACAAGCGTAATCCATGTAACTGGTTTCATGTCAACCCACTTTTTAACGACCGTACATCCGTCACTCGAACCAATCATCGACGGAGCGCATCGGTTTCACTTCCATAGACTGTTTCGACAACGCTAAACACGCATAGGCTGAGGCCCAGATGATAACAGCTAAAATAACATATGCCATTTTCTCACCTCCCCACATTCTGAGATCTTAGAAGTATGCGATTCACGGTTTCCGCGCTAAATAACATCAATATGAGCAGCACAAGCACGACAACCGGAAATGAATCTGTACTGGTCTTCGCTGCAAGAAACCCAAAAAGCGGAGGAAGCAGCGTCGTACCGCTATAAGCGACAGCCATCTGGTATCCCATTAACTTGACGGAGTTCTCTTTCCCGAAGCGAGCCGGCGTTTCATGCAAAAGTCCAGGGTAGATTGGAGCAAGACCCAGCCCGACTAAAATAAAACCTGCTACCGAAAATGATGAAGGAAGCGGAAGCAGTAAAAGGAGTCCTCCGAGGATCGTGATCCATTGCCCATAGCGAATCAATAATCGATTCTGGACTCTTAACGAGATAAAACCTGTAATGAACCTGCCAAACGTGATACCTCCGTAATAAAGAGAGATCCAGCCCGCGGCCATCTCTGCCGAAATGCTTCTCGTTCCAACCAAGTAACTGGCTCCCCATAAGCCCATTGTAGTTTCAACCCCGCAATAAAGCAGAAAAGCGAGCAATGAGGGCTTAACGCCTCTTAATTTCAAGACGTTCCCTGGCATACGTATTTCCGAATTTGTCTCGTTATCGGTCATAATTGTTGGTGCGGTCTCACGCAATGCAGCTACCCTTTTCCAAAACGGCAGCGTTAACAGAAGTACGATAACCAGTACGAACTGGATGACACCAACTGCAGCATAACCGCCTCTCCAAAAGTTCTGATCCGCTATATAACCAGCCATGATGATTGGGCCCATGGTAGCGCCAACGCCCCAGAAGCAATGCAGCCAGTTCATATGATGCGCTTGGTAATTTGCAGCGACGTAATGATTCAACGCTGCATCCACGGCTCCTGCGCCAAGGCCAAGCGGAACGGCCAAGATCATAAACCATATCATGGACGGTGCCATGGAAAATCCAATCAACGAAATTGCGGTTAGCAAACAGCTGAACAATGTAATGTTACCTGTGCCCATTTTTTGTATCATTTTCCCACTTGCCAGACTGGAGACGATGGTGCCTGCGGCAATAATCATGGAAATGAGACCTGCTGAGCCTACGGAGGAACCTATTTCCGGCCATATGACCGGCCATGCAGATCCAAGCAGTGAATCCGGAAGTCCCAGGCTTATAAAAGCCAGATAGATTACGATGAGAAACCAGGTTGCCATCTTTGTAACTCCTCTCTTGATGTAGTCGATCATTCGGATTAATAAATATACTTTATAAAGTGTTTAAGTTAAATATGCGGGATATGGTATTCCTTTGTCAATACTCATCCTATGAGCAAAATCAGATATAATTATTACTTTAATCCAAATCCAGAAAACTGTAACATTTAATCTAGCCTGCACGGAATGTTCCATAGGGAGAACAGCCATACCGAGCTTAATATCATGCACCTCAGCCTAAGGTTTTGAAATCTTATAAGCATGAAAAAAGCAGCCCAGGATGAAATATCATCCTAGACTGCTTCGAATAACTCTCTCTGGAATGAAGCAGCTAAGCTTAAGCCCCTTCTTCCTCAACCAACATTTCAAGCTTAATTACATTTACCCGTGAAATCCGCTTATGCTCCGTCTCCTGAATGACGAAAACATATCCTCCATATTCAACCGATTGACCGACTTCAGGCGGAATCGTCTCCACTCTGGAGTACAGCCAGCCACCAATCGTGTCATAGTCGCTCCGATCCATATCCAGTTCGAATCGCTCACTGACTTCTTCAATCAGCATCATGCCATCAATGGAGTATTCCATCTCATCCACTTTCTCAATGGCAGGACGCTCCTGATCGAACTCATCCTGAATCTCGCCCACGATCTCTTCCATAATATCCTCCAGCGTTACCATTCCTGAAGTTCCGCCGTATTCATCAATCAGAATGGCAATCTGTGTCTTGCTGCGCTGCATACGCTTCAGCAGATCACTGATTGGCGTCGAATCGGGAACAGCGAGAATTGGTCGGATTACAGAAATGGTATCTGTGAGCTGGGACCGCATCAGGTCTTTGATGTGAATAAAGCCGATAATGTGGTCCTTGTCACCGTTATAGACGGGATAGCGGGTTCGCATGCTTTCACTGGCGATTTCCAGATTTTCTAGCATGGACTGATTGGCGTTCAGACAGATCATTTCCGTCCGCGGAATCATAATTTCACGGGCAGTTGTTGCCGTAAAATCAAATATATTATCAACAAGCGCCAATTCAGTATTGTCAATTAAACCGCTCTTATTGCTTTCTTTCATCAGAATACGAATTTCATCTTCACTATGTGCCGAGTCATGCTCCGAAGCAGGTGCCATTCGAAACAATCTCAGCAGGCTGTTTGCCATGCCATTCAAAGCCCAGATAAAAGGATACATCAATTTGTAAAAGAACGTAAGCAGTACCGCAGACCATAACGTGACCGTCTCCGATTTGCGGATTGCCATCGTCTTGGGAGCAAGTTCCCCGAGTACAATATGCAAAATCGTAATAATAACAAATGCAATCACAATCGAAATTCCGTGTACATATACCGGGCCGAGTCCAAACGCGGTAAACATGGGCTCAAGCAAGTGTGCAATGGCAGGCTCTCCGAGCCAGCCGAGTCCCAGGGAAGCCAGCGTTATGCCCAATTGGCACGCAGACAGATAGGCATCCAGGTTACGTACAATATTGGAAGCATAGATGGCTCTTTTGTTGCCTGCTTCCACCAAAGCCTCAATTCGGCTGCCGCGAACTTTTACCATCGCGAATTCTGCCGAGACAAAAAAACCGTTCATCAAAACAAGCAAAGCAATTAAAAATAAATTTAATATACTCGGTAAGGGGTCACTCAAATTGTCATCCTATTCGCCGTCATTCTTCGGCAAATAGGTCCACCTCCTTCGAAAATGTAGGATATTAGCCATTCTGCCGCTCATATGCAGGTTCAACTTCCCAATGCTTCCACCTCCTTCTGGATTGTGTCGAATAAAAGGATATGCTTCTTTTATTATATAACTCTAAACTACACAGTCAATCCGTGTCCTATGACAACGAAATGATGCTAACCAGCAAATTACTTTACAAAGGTAGCGAATACGCCGTCTTATTTACATTTGCTAACTGACTATGTTGAACAAATCTCATACAGGTTTATTGTTTATATCTCGTGCTCGGTGGGTGTCAAAATTGAATTCCAAGTAAAATGTAAAAAGAGTATTCCCCTGGATATCCTCAATAGGGGAATACTCTTTTATGGTACTGCGATTTAAGGACATAACCTTATGTGCTTATTTTGACAGGGAAACGGGACGCCGTATCCCATCGCCAATGAGGTTCTTCGCCTTGTGCGTTCCACAAACCTCCAATCCACATTTCGTCTTTTCTTAATTCTGCATAGTCTGCTTCTTCAGCGAGTACCTGGATGCCGAGCTCAGTCAGAGACAAGACTGCATTACGGAAATGTTCTTGGTGCTGGGTGAAATCAGGGAACGTGTTTGCTCCGCTAATCTGTAGTAGAGCATGGGGGTCATTGGTCATTCTTCTCAGATGTGCCCAATATTCCAAGTCTCCCATTCCCAACACATGCAGCCGCTCACTCACATGCTTAAAGAGTGGATATGGATGATCAACACCTTGACTCACAGCTTCCAGAGTCGCTTGTTCAATTGCACCCAGACCATTGGACTGTGAAGGCAGGCGGGTCAAGTGAGCTTCAAATGCAGTATGCGCAAATGGGAGAACCGTATTGTTTTGTTTTAAATAATCCATGTGATCCTGAATATCGGAAGAGGTGTACGCTAGCCAGAACTGACTTCCCGCCTTAATCTCCTCCGTCCCCATGACATGCCACGTACCAGACAAACGTCCGATCTGTCCGGGGGTAAGCTGGCCCAGTCCCCGAAAGTTCTCTATTCCCGGATAAGCATCAATACATAATAGATTCAGCTTGGTATCCCCAAGCGATTGATCATTAAAAACATGCAGCAGATAAGATAACATCGTCTGATCATAGAGATCATATTCAAACCAGAGTACAATCTCCTTGTACTGATGAAACGCATGCAGCTTTCGCTCCAGTTCCGCAATTTGCAGATATTCCGTCTGGGGAATCCCTAATTGCTGTTCCAGATAGGCAGCGCGCTTGCTTCTCTCCAACTCGTTCCCCATATCTTGGACGACAGGACCAAAGGTGTAAAGTTCCCGCCAGACCATAACCTCTCCTTCGATCCCGCTTTGCCGCAAACGATCTGCAGCATGATCCCCATTGGTAATATGCAGCATGCCTTTGCCCCCTTCATAAAGTTCATTAAATACGGTTATAACGTCCGCCACAGGTAATCTGCGCCTCAGCTTCGCCCTGGCATCGAACAGTCTTTTCTTCAATGCCGGAACAGATACGCTAAGGAAATCGGAAATTTCCTTAAGCGAATATCCCTGAAAATAGAACACGTCCACGACATGCTGCATGGATAACGGCAGACTGGATATGGAATCGCGAAGAATCCGATACCGTTCCTTTTGCAAAACAAGCTGTTCAGGGTTGTCCCTCTCTTCGCTCGAATCGATGTTGTACATTAACTCCTGTTCAGGGGAAGTGCTGTGCTGCTTGCGCCTTAACCAACGGTAGCACTGCCGTTCAACAATCACTTTGAACCATCCTGGAAAGGCTTCGGCTGTCTCCAGCTTCGACAGATTAGCGAATGCTTCTGTGAACGCCTCCTGTACAATATCTTCAGCCCAGAAAGCATCCTCCAGTTTGTTATAAGCTACAGCAAGCGCCATTCCGCGGAACTGTTTCATTAATTGCTCATAAGCCTCAGGCTCGCCCCGGATGGCTCCCTCAATCCACTCGTTCAATGATGTAAACTCCTCTCTGCGAGCGTCTTGCTCAGCCTGTATATGTATAAGTGCCATGATTGCGAGTAAAGGTTACTATAATCTCCATTATAACGAAAAAAAACTGTCCCACTTGTGGATTTCATTCCACATGCGGGACAGCCTGGTTAAACATTTTGTATGGAGACCCCCCTGTTACAACGAATTAGAATCTGCTTGGAGCTTGAGGAAAGTTTCCGATAACGCCTGGATATTGGTACAACAATGGCTCATCAAACGTAGCATAATCGAAGTTAACCATTAACAGCATAATACGTCTTCCTGTTTTTGGATCGCTGATAATGATATGGTCCCGTCCAGCAGCTTCAATGACTCCTTGAAAAATGCGGGCATTCCATTCCTTGTTACCTTCATATGTCATGTAGAACGTTCCAAATTTACCGAGGTTCAGGCGCAGGATATTTTCGATGTATGATTGTTCAAACTGCGGCGCAGTTGTCGTTACAACTCCACCTGTTGGCGTCATTGGACTGCCGCTGGATACAAGCGGTGGTACGCTTGTAGAGCTTGGAGAAACCATGCTTGGTGAAACCATACTTGGAGAAACCATGCCTGGTGTTGGTGACATCGAAGGCGCGCCGTTACCGATTTTGTAGGATGTTCCTTGAACTTGCGAGTTGGCTTGTTGACCCATTGCCTGTGTTGTTGGTTGATATGGTTGATTAATCATTGTAATTCCTCCTAAAATTTAATAAACTTCCGGACAATCTTCACCTGTCGGACTGAAAAAACAGTGCGCTTTGAAACGGCCCGTATTTTGCTGGTTATACCACGTTGCAGGACAGTCGCCTACAGGTCTGAAAAACCAAAGGGCATTGCTGGCTGGCCAAATCCGTTCTCCATTGATTACACGTTGTGCCAAACGAATCTCGGATTGTCTTGCCCGCTGATAGAAGTAGCCTTTTTGCGTCGATTCGAACCCACCGGGATTTTGAAATACCATGCGGTTAATATCACGAATATCCCCAAAATCCAGACAGTCAACCAGTACCCGGTTCACACCCACATTACCTACAAGCAGCATGCCCTGTACGCCGTCACCTTCAGCCTCTGCCCTCATAAGCCTTGCCAGCAGCCTGACGTCTTCTGAGTTGGCTTTAATAACAGCCATAGTCTGTTTCCTCCCTTGCTTCAGCTCTCTTCATCACCGTACATCGTATTGTGCAGGAGCCTATTCGGTGACACGAATCCAACTTTTTTCCACAAAAAAATCCCGGAACCTCACCCCATGTGAAGTCCCGAGAACAAACATTTCCTATATAACCAGCCCAATTTAAGGCTTGGCATTAATCCAGTAATCGTACGCATGTACCATGTTACCTTGGTAGGCTTCATAAGCCTTCAGCAGTTCAGGCAGCTTCGCAAGCTGCTGTTCCATCTCGGCAGCACCTTTTTCGTAAAATGAGATATGTGCGCCTTCGTGATTCTCTTTCATTTCTACCGAAATCAGCAGCGGTTTACCTAAACGGTCGGCGATTTCCATCTCCTGACTGACCACTGCCGCAATGCCATTGGACCCTTCAGCGTTGTTACGGAAAGCCATGAGAGAGACATGATCCAATGTGCGGATCATAAATTCACTAACAGACATGTCCTGTCCAGGCAAAGGGGAGCTATCCAGCCACACGGCCAGATCGGCACTGGTCTCCAAACTGCTGTCCTTCTTCGTTTCTTCCTGGAAAAAAGAGATATTGGCAGCCCACTCTGTCAAAAGTGCATCCCGGTCGGAATTCCATTCCGGCAGTGTGTAGGGCTCGATATCCAGGTGAATGCCTTTGAATCGCTCTTCGGGTTCAACTTCGGCATTATAATTTTTCACATAATTGATCAGTCGCTCGATCCGTGGTCTGTTCTCGGATCTACCCCAGATGGGATGACCGCCCATGGCGTGAATTTCAATCCCTTGTGCCTGGGCTCGTTTAACAAAACTGCGGTAACTTGAGTAGGGCTGGTCCAGATCAAGCCGGACATATAAAAAGTTAATATGCTGTGCTGCGGCGAATTCAAGAATATGCTGACCGCCATCATCCGTCACCTGCGAGGCCTCCCAGATGTAAGTTCCGCGAATCTCAGGCTGTAAGGTTGGCTTCTCCGGCACAGGCTGTTCTTCAGGTTCAAGCTGTCCCCAGTATACGATATCATGTACGGCAGAACCGGCATATGAAGCGTGATTACGTAACGATTCCGCAACCTCTGCCAAGACACTCTCCAGCTGCGCTGCTCCCTTTCCGGCAAAAGTCGTAAACTCTTCACCAGGCATCGGCTTCGTATTTACGCCAACGGTGACTGACGCACCGCTGGCATCGGCCCAATTCATCTCCTGTTCAATGAGTTGAATAATGCCGTTATTCCCTTGTGCGTTATCGCGGTAAGCTAGTAAAGTGACATGATTGAACTGTTCCATGAACCAGCGTGATAACGGCAGGTTATCTGTATCATCTGTTGTTTTTGTACCAGCGATCGTATAAGAATCCAGCCAAAATGGCAGATCCACATTAATGTCGATGGCACCATTTGCCTCGACCTGTTCAAGCAACAATTTCATATTCGCTACCCATGACTGAACCAAAGACTCTGAATCGTCTTTCCATGCAGGCAGAACATAGGGTTTGATATCCAGATGGATGGCATCAAATCGTTCTTCTGCAGCAGCTCCCTGATTATAATCGGAAACCCACGCAGCCAAACGGAGCATTGGCGCTTCACGGCCCTGAATGGCCCATGATGGGTCCCCTCCAAGTGCTTCAACAGCAATACCCACATCACTGGCTTTGGATATAAACGTGCGATATACCTCATCCGAGATATTCATATCCACGTTCACATAGAGTCTGTTAATCTTATGTTTAGCTGCGTTAGCCAGCAGCTCGTCTCCTCCATCATCTTGGACAGACTTGGCCTGCCATACCCAGGCTGCCCGTATGTCGCCCGTGTCTGCCTCCACAGGCGAAGCCATTCCTGTCATTATGATCCCTCCAATCAGCAGTAATAAGCCAATGATCTTCCGGGATGAATTCCCGAACATATACTCCCTCCATTCTTGTTCTGTTGTAAAATCACATTCATTATAGCAATCGATTTCTGAATTTCAAATAAGCCCAAGTGCTTAACTTGGGCTTACGGATGCTGGAGCATTCAATTTGTACAACAGATCGAGGGAATCCCGGTTCTAGTCCTCATATATCATTTTTCGAGTCATGCCCCCATCAATCATCAGATTGGTCCCAGTGACAAAGGTATTGCTTGGATCCGACAAATATAAACATGCGCGGGAGATATCCGAAGGGACGCCTACGCGTCCTGCAGGATGCTGTTCATGATCTTCCGGCTTCAATTCGTCCACATTGCCTGTCTCAATCCATCCCGGACTGATACAATTGACCCGAATACCGTCCTTGCCAAGTGAGACCGCCATCGCATGTGTCAAGGCCACAATGGCTCCTTTGGACGCTGCATAGGCCTCTGTCTCAGGTTCAGACATAAACGCACGTGTCGATGCCATATTAACAATAGCGCCTCCATCTTCATTTTGTTTCATATGTTTGGCCGCTTCACGGCTTGCGAGAAAGCAGCTTCTTACATTCGTATTAAGCACATCGTCCCATTCCTCCAAGGTCAGCTCGTACGGAGACTTCCACCTGGCTACACCGGCATTGTTCACCAGGATGTTAATCTGTTTGAATTCTTCGATGGTTGTGCGAATCAAATTCGTTATATCCTGCTCCTTGCGAACATCGCACTGAACGAAGATGGCTTCACCGCCTTCATTGCGAATCGAAGCAGCAGCAGCGGCTCCTTCCGCCTCCTGATAATCGGCAAGTACAACTTTGGCACCAGCAACCGCGTAAGCTTCGGCAACGCTGCGTCCGATCCCCTGAGCTGCTCCCGTAACAACAACGACTTGATCTGTAAATGACATCATGAACTCCTCCTCTATTAAGACGCTTCTGTCATCACATACGAATATGTTGAATCAAGAAACCTTATTGTTATAAAGACCCTCTCCTTATATAAAAACACGATACCACCTTTAAGAAACGCTTGTCCAAGAAAATTAACATTAAAAAAAGCTTACGCCACTATGGCGCAAGCCAGCCGGATTATCCGCGTACACGTTCTGAATACAGGCGGTTGTAGCGCTCGAAGCCTATATACCGTGTTCCCTTGAAGGAAAGACGGCCTTCATCTCCTTCGGAGCACAATCCGTACTCTTCTCCGTTCACCTTGAACTCGAGGCGATCTCCGCTCTCTACTTCAAAGGTAATGTAATACAGCGTACGGGCTGAACTGCCTGGTTCAGCTTGCGACTGACTGATCTGCATCCTTCTGCCCGTTATCCGCGAAGGTACGGTAAGCAGAGGCTCTGCGTTGTTGCGCCCCCATCTCCATACTTCTTTCCCCACAGACAGAAGAACAATACCTATAATCAGAACAAATACGACTGGAAAGACGGTTCCGAAAAAATCAAACATCCAGGATGATTCAATGCCCATGTCTCTCCCCTCCGTTCTTACACCTAGGACAGCCAGAGTCTTGACCCGTCTCCTGTACATGTATATGCGCGAGTAATATGGAACTTGTTATCGGGAGTTCAAATTGTAAGGAACGGACAGAAAATGTTCCTCGCGAATAACCTCTTTCATGTTGCAGCTTGAGGTTCATGATTAGTTGCAAATAAAAAGCCCCTGATCAGGGGCCTTGCATTCAGTACATCAGCATTCTTTATCTGTCACCATGCTCTATCTTGCATTGCTTTTATGCATACATCAGGTTCATGAAGCCGCGGGTTGCTTCTGCTCCCTCCGCTTGTTCCGGTTCTTCTGCCTGAGCGTATTGCGCCATGCAGGCCTTCACTTCTTCTTCAGTTGTGCAACGGTTGGCATCATCGCAATTGTAGCATAAGTGAAGCATGTATCTCGTTAATTCGTCCGCCTGCGTGAATTGAGTTTGTTCATTGGTTCTCATCTTCATCACTCCCATCTCTTCTTGAATTCAATATAACATTATTTATACGAAGTTATTGTGATTAATTTCACAAAGTGGTTAAAAAGAAAAGAAACCCGACGGTTTCTCTTCTAAACAATGCCTATTTTCAGCTTACCTACAGCACTTTCCACTGCATACCACCATCTACAGTCTGCAGGAGCAAGGATCTCTTGGTATCCGTATTCTCTACCAGAATCCAGCCCAGTTTCGAGGAAACCATCTGCAGCTTCACAATCTCCGGGTAATCCTCCAGAATACCGTCCATGACCTTACTACCCGGAAGTGCTTTCCAGCTTTTTCCCGAATCCTTGGTCTGGTATGTCGTGCCCGACTGAACTATCCATCCTTCTGAAGCATTCAGGAAAGCGGGAGTCAGGTTACGATTGATTCCCTTCTGCTTATTCAGGCCGAAGGTCGATAACGTCCAGCTCTTACCTCCGTCATCTGTGAAGTATCCGTTGAACTTGGTATAATCACCGCTGGAACAGGTTAAAGGCATCCAGGCCCCCTTCGCTTCCCGACCAAAAAACTGAGGCGAACCAATGTTGAAATTGCCACACCCATTGAAGTCATTGCGGTCAAAAAATGTCGGTCCAGTCTTCCAATTCTCTCCGCCATCTGTCGTGACATACAGCTTCGGAGTTCCAAATTCAAGGGCTGTCAAGAAGCCGTGTTTCGGATCGGAAAAAGTCAGGCCTGTTGTATATCCGCGTGTCGGAATCTCGGCCGAAGGAGGCTGATCATCCTCATCACTGGATGACATCTCCTTCCAGGTGATGCCTCCATCCTCGGTAACATACAGCTTTTTATCCTGCTTTCCGATGGAGGTATCCACCGTAGTCAGAATCCAGCCTTTCTCGGGGGATACAAAGGATATGGCAGTAACTTTGTCCGTCTTGGATAAGGAAGACAAGCTCCAGCTTACTCCCCCATTATTCGTGCGCAAGACCATCGTATCGGTTCCGCCCAACCCTTCACGAACGATCCATCCATGGGTACGATCCACAAAATAAATACTTTGCCCATACTGCGGGTTGGCTGGAAATTGCACATTCTCCGAAGGAGAAATATTCGTCCAGGTTACGCCCTGATCCTGAGTGTAGTATAAACGCAGTGCGTTTCTCGTAACACCCCACGCCAACCCTCCGTTGTCATTAAGCAGCTGGAAGTCGGTCAGACGTGTTTGGATCTGGTATTCCGCTGTATCTGTTGTCGCTTGCGTACTGCTATCAGGAGGAACAACCGTTAATGTCTGTCCGGTATTTCCGATCTCTTCCTGCTCTTGGGGCGGTTCTGCCACCGGGGTCTGACCTGTGTCGGTGCAGGCAGCCAGCAGGGCAGCTATTCCTATAGACAGCAATGCTGTCTGCGCGATTTTGGTCCATTGCAAACGCAAGTGGAGTTCACCTCTCTCATCCAATAGCAGGCGCGCATGCCTGTCCGATCGGTATACATTTTACGATTCATTAGAATCCACTTCTCCCATTCTACCACAAACGATGTCGAAAAGGCTCATCTTGGGTAATAGGGATCAGGAGCGAACCCGTATCAAGTCCTCGTACCATCGTTGGATGCCCATGCGTACTTTCGACTCAATCTTCCTTAAACAGACAATGAAAGTGAAATATTTTATAGACATCGCTTTCTTTTCAAACATTTATACCTTAATATGGATGGAAGTCTACCTCAAAAAGGAGAGGATATGAACATGGTAAACAGTGCAATGCTCAAACCAAGTCGCGTAGTCATTATTGGCATGGGCGCGGTGGGAACAACAACGGGATATACGCTGATGTTAAGGCAGCGCTCATCCGAGTTGGTATTTGTGGATGTGAATCATGATAAGGCCACAGGCGAAATGCTGGATATGAACCACGGGCTTCCATTTACCGGAGGCGTCAAAGTATGGGCTGGTGACTACTCGGACTGCAAAGACGCAGACATCATAATCATTACGGCCGGGGCCTCCCAGAAGCCGGGTGAAACCCGCATTGACCTCCTGAAGAAAAATGCAAGCATATTCAAAGATATCATTGAACGTATTACCGAAGTGAACTCTCATGGTATTCTGCTCATAGCCACCAATCCTGTAGACATATTATCTTATACGTCCTGGAAACAGAGCGGCTGGCCTGCTTCACGGGTAATTGGCTCCGGTACTTTGCTCGACAGCGCACGCTTCCGCTACCTGATTGGTAAAAACAAAGGTATTGATCCCCGCAGCATTCATGCACACATCATTGGGGAACATGGTGATTCCGAAGTACCTGTATGGAGTCTAGCCAACGTAGCCGGAACAGATCTGGAACTCGACGAGGAAACACAGCAGGATATCTTTGATCGCACCAAGAATGCGGCTTATGAGATTATTAATGCCAAAGGAGCCACTTCCTATGCAATCGCACTTGCTTTGGATCGTATTGTAGCAGCCATTTTGGGCAATGAAGGATCGGTCCTAAACGTATCTACACTGCTGGAGGACTACAACGGCGTTTCTGATGTTTATCTCGGGGTTCCATGCGTGGTGGATCGTAACGGAGTACGTGAAATATTGCCGCTTCCTCTAAATGAGACAGAGAAAGTCGCTTTCCAGGCTTCAGCAAACAAATTAAAGGAACAGATTGAAGGACTGGAATAATGTCATTATTTTAATATAACCAAAGGACCATCTGGATCGGATTTCATGCCGATTCGGATGGTTCTTTCGTATGAATTAAACGGTAATGGCCTAAACAAAGTCCGACACTTCATTTTAGTTAACATAATATTTATTACGTGTATTATTTATTCTTTGTATCGATCCACTAATCAGAAAATAAGCGAATTTCTATAATTCCACTTATTTCAATCGCCTCATAACCAAAAAAAAACCAATGAATCCGAGGATTCATCAGTTCTTTCTATAATAGTTCAATTAACGTACCACCTATAATCCCGGTAATGACAATGAGCCACGGTGGGCACTTCCAGAAAACAAGCATGATAAAGAGAATGCATACCAACGAAAAATCAGCAGGTGTAGTAACGGCTGTCGTCCATAGCGGTTGATATAGAGCTGCCAGAAGAATGCCAACCACCGCTGCGTTTATTCCAATCAGTGCTGCTTGCATGTACTGATTTTTGCGGAGGGAACTCCAAAAAGGAAGCGTGCCAATGATGAGTAAAAAAGCCGGTAAAAAAATGGCTATCGTAGCAACAATCGCCCCTGAAACACCCATTGTGATTGCTCCGAGATAAGCAGCAAAAGTGAACAGCGGTCCTGGTACGGCCTGCGTTGCCCCATACCCAGCCAGAAAATCATCTTTTGTCAACAATCCCCTGGGTACCAATTCCTGCTCCAGAAGTGGCAGAACCACGTGTCCTCCCCCAAAGACCAGCGAACCCGATCTGTACATATAATCGAATAAGGATAACCACTGAATCCCCGTAAACTGACGCAATATCGGCAGTGCTATGAACAAACCAATAAAGGTAGTCAAACAAAGTACGGCGACCGTTCGACTTATCGGGACAACAAGATCAGGAACCTGCGGAGCAGATGTTTTCCTATACAACCACAAACCAATCAATCCTGCTGACAAAATAAGAATGAATTGACTGTAAACAGCTGTCCATAATAAAGCAACTGTTGCTGTCAACACAGCAAGCGTAACCCTCATTTTATCAGGCGTTAATTTTTGGCCCATTCCCAGAATCGCATGAGCGACGATCGTGACAGCTACAATCTTTAATCCGTTAAGCCATCCGGCATTACTTATATCATATTCCTTCAGTAGGAAAGCAAACAACACCAGAGCAATTACGGAAGGAAGTGTAAAACCGATCCATGCAATCAGCCCTCCAATAATACCTGCCCGAATTACACCAATTCCAATACCAACCTGACTACTGGCTGGTCCGGGAAGGAACTGACACAGCGCCACAAGATCCGCATAACTTCGCTCATCCATCCATTGTCGTTTGCGTACATATTCATTGTAAAAATAACCCAAATGTGCAGTAGGTCCTCCAAAGGAAGTCAATCCCAGTTTAGTTGACACCAGGAGCACCTCCCAAAGAGAGGCTGTTTTTTCTTGTAGCCCGTCCAGCGTTGGGGTAGTTTTGTTCCCTCCCATTCTGCACATCTCTCCTAATCATAGAGTCGTTGAGATACCATAAACTCCGGAAGTTTGACGTCCAGCAGAGCCATCGCCTCTTCCTTCTCCCGGCTGGTGACGTGCGTATAAACGGTTGTGGTTTGAATCGATGCGTGACCAAGCAATTCCTGAACCGTACGTAGATCGGCGCCGCGCCGCAGCATCATGGTTGCAAATGAGTGTCGCAGCTTATGGCTGGAATAGTGCAGACGCTGATGAGTCGGAGACTCCTGTTGAAAACGTTCGAAGGTTTCCGTAGATATGAGCTGAATACTGCGAATGGATAACCGCTTCCCTTTTTGCGAAACAAACATCGCTTCTTCCTTCGCCCGCCATGGAGATAAACGCTCTTCTACAGCCAAGTTTAACAGCTCCGCAACCATCTCGGGAACAGGGAGTGTGCGCCATTTACGGCCTTTACCGAAGACGTCCAGCGTGCGCCGCTCCGCATTATAGTCTTTACAATTGAGCGCATGGACTTCACCAACCCGCAATCCCATATAACCCATTAACAGAAAGATCGCAAGATTGCGTGTACGGTACTTTCCTTCTACCGATTGCAGGAATCGTTCCAGACCGCTTTCATCCAGAAAGACGGGGGCCCGATTTTTCTCGGTTTTGGATTTTTTGATACCTGACGCGGGATTATTCGTTAACACTTCCAATTCAATCAGCGACTTGAAGAAACAATTTACCGCTGCATGTTTGCGATTTCTCGTCGCATCACTAACTCCACGTTCGCGGGCACGTGACAGAAATGACAAGACATGCAGCTTCTTCACCTGCTCCAGCGACTTTCCTTGAATAGAAGAGAGAAATTCGGCGACGTCACCCGTGTATGATTTTACAGTGTGTCCCGTGTAACCTGCATCTTTCATCCATATGTGAAAAGCTTCAAGCTCATCAGAGTATTGCTCCTGAATTTCCTCGCTTATCATCGGTATTCGTCACCACGATTCATTCTAGTATATAAGTAAGGAGAGCCATTTCTGCTCACGTTATGTTCCTGAAATAAAACTTCGTTTCATTTAATCAACAATGATGACATCAATAAGTGGGCTGATCTCCTTCGGACAACCTTCGCTGCGCGTTAGCACAAAGGATGGCAGCGGATTTTCGAACAAACCGTTAACCGATTCGCAGATCTGTACATACAGGTCCATATGCAAAGTCTCCCCTTCGCCTGATACATCGATCACGGGCCAATCCTTCGTGGTACATGCCGGCCAGTTGGCCAGTTCATGAGCAGGTACGATGCTTAACTGCTGTACAGCCGGTGCAATCCGGTAAACACCTCTGAACTCAGGCTCCTCACCAAGCTTGTCCACTGCAAGTAGGGAAGCCGCTTGCTTGTCGGGTGCGGAGTAGATTGAGTAACACCACGGAGATACGCCCCAGGCCATAGCCACGAGCCCTTCCTCCAATAATGTGTCCGAGAGATCACCCTCTCCGAATTGTTCAATCAAGTTATGATCACCAGAACCAATAAGCTCTTCCACTCGTTTTGACATGCGTTGCAGATCCGCCAATATAAACCCACCACTGCCATACCCGTCAAATACATGATGATCTCTGCTCCATGTGGATGAAACGGCAGATTGATCTTGATTTGCTTCTGATGGAAACAAATTCATTAATACCGTAATGACCTGCGCGTATTTTACCATAGCTTCTTGTTCAGGTTCCAGAGGACCTTCAGCAATCCGGGGCGTCTTCAGGTGCAATGAAATCCGAAGCTCGTAATCACCTTCTGCAAAATCGGTCCATCCCCACTGTATAGGCTGCTGGATTCCTTCTATGGAGTCTAAGAAAATCGTGCTTTCAGGTTTCAAAGAAACAGGATATTGAACGAAACCCAGTTCCTGACCATATATGATCGCAGCGTCATCCCGGTGAATCGGCGTATCAAGCTGCTGTGCAATAACGGATACTTTGCGTCCATCTTTCAACTTGCGATCCGGGTCCATTTCCAGCTGAAAGGCATTCTTACCCTCAGGATGTGAGATATTCACTTTTGCCTCTGCGAGTACGACAGAGTCTGCTAGTGCAAACCCGAAATTCGGATTCAGGTGAAGCTGATTAGTAGTATGTATTGGTGTGTTCATGATACATCCCCTCTCCTATGTCTGATGGCATGTCACATCCCTCAATATATGTCATATTTGAATTGGCCGCAACCCCGAGCTGGGTATGATCGAGTATGGACATGTACTTTAATAGATACCCGAATATAGGTCTAAAGCCAACTTTCTTTTTCTTATTTCCCCTTCGCTTTATAACAGAAAACCCCATATTGCTCTAGTGTAAGCTAGGCAGTATGGGGTAGTGAGTGCATCAGGAATATCTAGTGATACTTAGCCATTATATTTTATTATTTATTTCCCTCTGACTTCGAAGGCTGTGGATCAACAGCTATTGATCCCCGCCGCAGAGGATTCAGGTGACTGTAGTGACGTCCATACATGAAATAAATGATCAAACCGATAACTAGCCAAGCGAAAAACGTGATCCATGTCAGAGCAGCTAGACGGGTCATCAGATATACACAACCAATTGCACTCAGTATCGGAATCCATGGAACAAAAGGCACCTTGAAGCCGCGTTTGAGATCAGGGTTGTTTTTTCGCAGAACGATAATGCCCAGACTTACGACTGCGAATGCAAACAATGTACCGATGTTGGTAAGCTCAGCCAGATGACCGAGTGAGATGAACCCTGAGAATAACGCGATGATGATACCTGCCACCCATGTACCTGTCGCAGGTGTTTGACTTTTACCACTGATTTTTGAGAATACCGGGGATAGTAATCCATCACGTGACATGGAATACAGTAGACGAGTCTGCCCATACATCATAACGAGCAGAACGGTTGTTATCCCCGTGATTGCACCAAGAGCCACAATCCAGGACAGACCATGCAGATTCACGAATTCAAACGCAAATGCAACCGGATCACTAACATTTAGCATGTGGAAAGGCACGATGCCTGTCAGAATCAAGGATACAACGATATACAGCACAGTGCAGATCGCCAAGGAAGTAATAATACCAATCGGCAAGTCCCGTTGAGGTCGTTTGACTTCCTCCGCTGCCGTGGAAACCGCATCAAATCCAATATAGGCAAAAAAGACCGTCGCCGCACCAGCGGTTACTCCTGAGATGCCAAACGGCAAAAACGGCTGCCAGTTGGAAGGCTGTACATAAAACACACCCACTCCGATAAAAATCAGCACGACAATAATTTTGATCGCCACCATTATGCCATTGGCACGGGCTGCCTCCTTGACTCCACGGGTGAGCAGGAAGGTGATCAGTAACGTGATGGCTGCTGCGGTAACATCGAAATAGGTCCCCTTTTCAGGATTGTATGCACTGCTCAGTGCATACGGAAGCTGTAATCCGAAGCCTGACAGCAGCGACTGAAAATAACCGGACCATCCGCTGGCCACTGCCGCGCTGGCGAATCCATACTCCAGAATCAGATCCCAGCCAAGAATCCAGGCAATGACTTCACCAAAGGCAGTGTAACTATACGTGTATGCACTCCCTGAAGCAGGTACGCTGGATGCGAATTCGGAATAACATAGTGCAGCGAATGCACAGATGATGCCTGCAAGCAAAAAGGAGAGCACTAATCCAGGACCAGCATAATTTGCCGCTGCGACTCCTGTTAATACAAAAATCCCTGTACCGATAATTGCTCCTACTCCAAGTGTTGTTAAGTCCAAAGGACCTAGTGCCCTCTTTAACGCACTATTTTCTTGTCCGAAGGCAAGTGGCTTTTTCCGAAGCAGCGAAGATCGTTTCTGATTCTCTGACATAGACATGTTCCTCTCATTACAAACGTAGATTGAAGTATACCTTCCTAGCTGCTTCATCTCGATCTGTTCTATAAAAAAGTCGTTTGTTCTATATTACCGATCACCTACAAAAATCTATCGTATTCTACACGTTGTCGCGTTGATATACTAAATTTATTTTTGATCACTGTACTATTTTGTGCTTTTGAGGCGAATAATATCATGAACTGATGGATAGGTCGCAAAATGAAAATCGATTTAAAACAAAACTGCGTATAATTTATATTATGCGCAGTTTTTTGAGTGCTTTTACAAGAGCGTAAACCACTTTAACTCGTTGTTATAAGCATCTTCATAAATTAAGGGCTTTTTCGTCTTTTTCTGCTGTCACTTCGCGCCATAATTCGTCTGAGGGCTACCTCTCCCCCTCATTGCTCTCGTCTATAGTTGACTTCCTTTTGTTTAGATATAAAAAAAGCCGCTACATTTAGCGGCTCCTTCAATGCGATATATTCTTATGTGATACAGGTGTCTCTCGACAATTGATTTTGGCTAAACAATTTATACGAGATCTTTACTTCCAGCCTAATTTCTGCCCGATCCTTAAGAAAATACAATCCGATCCGTATCAGACATCCGATACTGTGTTAATAAATATTCCTTACTTTCCATCGCTTTGTTTCGAATGTCGTCCAGGTTCACATGCAGCAGCTTACCATTTTGCTTCACAAGTTTTCCTGCAACAAAGACCGTGTCCACATTGGATGGATTGGCGAATTGCACAACAGCACCGATCGGATCGTGAACGGGGAACAAATTCAGATCGGTTGTGCGAATCATAATCAAATCGGCTTCTTTTCCCGGTGTGACTGAACCTGTTTTCCGCTCCAGCCCTAAAGCCTGTGCACCGGCCGAAGTTGCAAACCGCAGTACCTGACTCGATTGTAAACTCAGCTCTCCAGGCATTTCGCCTTGCGCAAGCAATAACTCGTTCGTTCTGGAACGCTCAGCTTGCAACGCAAATTTCATCTGTGAAAACATGTCTCCACCTGTCGAAGTCACCACATCCACTCCAAGCGTTGGCGTACCACCATGTTCTAGAAAATATCCTGTAGCAGGATAGCCATGTCCCATCATCATTTCTACTTCAGGCGTAACTGACAAAGAGGCTCCAGTGTCTGCCAGCATTTTGAATTCGTCCATGCCCATCGTATTGCCGTGAACGACATTAATACGCGGGGTAAGCAGCCCTGCCTCGTACATTCGGCTAATGGAACGGTCTGCAGATCCCCAGCTACCAAACCCGACATGCATTGAACAAATTGCATCCAGTTCTTCTGCGAGCTGAATGTCCTGCACCGTTGTATCCCAGTGGCTAAACTCTGGGCCGCGAATAGCTAGTCCATAAGTGACCAATTGGTCACTAGAGGAGAAATAACGCTCCTTCACCCCTCTGATATTCTCCGGGTATGAAAGGGTACTTTCCCGATTCCAATAGGCGGTTTCCCCTGGAACACCGTGAGCAAAGACAGCTCGGATCCCTGCATCCTGCAGCCCACGAATAAGTCCATCGGTGTGATCAGGTGAATATGGCATGCTCCAATCAAGTACCGTCGTCACACCCGCGTTAAGCGCTTCCAAAGAACCTAGAAGATTGGCAATGTAGCTGTCCTGTGGTCGAAGCTTGCTTCCCATGGCACCATAGTACAGATTTTGCAAATACACAGGCAGCGACCAGTTCGTTCCAGCTGTTTTCACAAGAGATTCCCACATATGCCGGTGTGTATCCACCAATCCAGGCATGACAATCATGTCTGATGCGTCGATCACCACAACATCTGCATCGGACACCTCGATATTCGGTTGAACGGCTGCAATCAAAGAGTCCTGAATAAGTACATCTGCCCTGTTAAACTGACCAATACGAGCATCCATCGATAATACACAACCGTTTTTCAATAGATAACCTGTCCCCATGAGACACCTCTCCAATCGTAATGGTTTGTAAAATGATCTGATCCGCATTGCTTGTCCTTACATATGATTTGTGACTATATTTTCGCTAGTATATATACATTATATACCGATTGTTAATATTTATCAATTCTGAACACCAAACGACTATCAATAGTGATGACTGTTCTTAAATTGTTAAACTTCATTCTTTTTTTCGCTGGATTCCAGCTTACGCTTCGCTCGAAAACGCCTGACCTTCATTAGATTACCACACATTTTTTCATCGCAATATTTCTGTGTCCTACTCCGAGTATCGTCATAGAAGACCCAGCGGCAGTCCGGGTTGTCACAGCATCGAATTCTCTTACCTTCGCCCTCTACCAGTGTTAGGGCAAAGTCAGCAGCGACCTCTGCCATCACCTGAAACCAATGTGCATGGATGGGAACCAGCTTAACATCCAGTCCTTGATCCTGTGAGATTAGTCGTCTGATCACCCCACCACTCCGCATAAAGTCATTTAACCATGCTAGATCTTTCTCCGTTAGGGGCGTTCCCGCTGACAAGCGGATAGCCAGAGACTGTAACTCATCTCTAAAGCTTCTCATGGTGGATTCCTCTTCAGTCGATGCAGGCACTTGTGCCTCTAATTGCCAACGATTCAAGAAATTCTGCTGCCAGCTTGATTTTCCCAGTCTGTCTTCAGATCGATCCCCGCCGCGCCAATCATGATAGTCGCTATTCACAAAATCTGTCCATAACCTATCCATCTATACCCCCGCTAATGTAACTATCTAAATCAAATAAAGATGGTTACTTTCTTTTGTATTGTGTTATATTAATTGTAACCATTTCAAACCATATTAGCTAGTTACAAGCATGAAGACGCAAGTCATGAGATGAGTTCCACTAGAGAGGAATGAACTTTAAAGATGACGTCTGTTACAACTGCATTAGATGTGTTGGTTATTCAAAAAGAAGATACCTGGGATCAATGTAACTGGATCGTCCCATTGTCGAAGGCACTTGAAGAGCTGACCGCAGAGCAAGCAGCTTGGATCCCTCCTTCAGGAGGACTAAGCATATGGCAGCTGGTCAATCATATGTATTATTACAACGAGCGTATCTTAGAGCGCCTTCAAGGTCAGGCTCCATCTGTACCCGCTGCCGAATCGAATGAAGCTACGTTTGACAGTCCCGGTGACCCCTTGGACCAAGTTGGCTGGAGCCAACTTGTGGAGCGAACCACTAAGGTGGCAGAGCAGTTGCACGATAACCTGGTTAATTTACAGGATTCCAGACTCGAAGAAGCTTATTTGGATTCCGAACAAAACTGGGCTCAAACGCTCGCCCGCTGGGTCCTTCACGATGCTTATCACGCCGGTCAGATTGTGCTTCTGCGCAGGCAGCAAGGAAGCTGGAACATCATCTTCTAAAAAAATGCTTGAACTGCTAGCGCTTACAGGAATAAGATGAAATTATTAATGTTACAACTTGTACTATAACCTATAAATTGAATAGGATCTTCGGGGTAGGGTGCAATTCCCAACCGGCGGTGATGTTCCTTCAGGAACCAGCCCGCGACTCGCTGTTAACTGCTTAAGTTATCAGCGACTGACTTGGTGTGACTCCAAGGCCGACGGTACAGTCCGGATGAGAGAAGATCAACACATGACATACCGCCTATGGGAAGGTTTCTTTCCTGACGATATGTTCATGGATGAGCCCCCGTTTATTTGGTTTATGCCAAAACGGGGGCTTTTGTCGATTTTACCAACTGAAGATTCCGTGTTCTGACGAAGGAGTCCTGAATATGGAAAAGACACAGCATGCATCAACTGTTTATCGCAAGGAACGAAGCAATACCGGATTTTGGCTCGTTGTTCTCGGTGCAGCCCTATGGGGCGTAGATCCATTGTTCCGCATCATTTTGCTGCAAACAATGACCTCTACTCAAATTGTACTGGTGGAGCATATTATCGTAAGCTTAGTCGCTATACCCGTCTTATGGAAATTCCGCGCCGACCTGAAACAATTGCGAGCCCGCCACTGGATCGCCGTTATCTTTATCTCATGGGGTGGCTCTGCACTGGCAACGGTTTTATTCACGCTCGCACTGACACACAATGATCCGAATACCGTTTTGTTGCTGCAAAAAATGCAGCCTATCTTCGCGATTGTTTTAGCTAAGTTCTTACTGAAGGAAACACTGCCGCGCCGCTTCGGTTGGTTATTTGTTGTTGCTCTTATCGGAACTTATCTGCTTACATTTGGGTTTACACTTCCGCTTGGAAACTGGAACAATTGGATTCATGCGGGCAGCCTGTTGTCACTTGGCGCTGCTGCCTTATGGGGCGGCTCCACGGTGATGGGCCGACTGATGCTGGGGCAAACCCGTTATGAGACGGTCACCTCCCTTCGCTTCGTCGTAGCTCTGCCCTTGCTGATCTTCATGACCTGGAACGAAGGTGCAGCGTGGACCTTGCCATCCGGTGCAGGAGAACAGGCAGCTGTAGCGCTTAATATTCTGGGGCAGGCGCTATTGCCAGGTTTATTGAGTCTATTGTTATACTATAAAGGTCTCTCGTCCACCAAAGCTTCCGTGGCCACACTGGCTGAGCTGAGCTTCCCAATGGCAGGTGTGCTTGTGAACTGGATTGCATTCCGAACGCTCATCACATGGGAACAACTGCTTGGATTCATTCTCATCTGGATTGCTTTGTTCGCTATATCCAAACAGCAGGAACGATCTACCACAGCTGCAGACGCAGCTCCTAAGCTACGGACAGAGTAATAAAGATCTTATTTATATCTTAAAGGCACTGCACATCCTTCTGGATCGGCAGTGCCTTTTGTCTTTTTATAATTCCAGTGGTACGATGACATATGGACAGCTATTAATACTATTTCATATTTTCGGAGAGGAACGATCGTCATGTCTTCATTCTCATATACGTCCTATGATGCCATAGGTCTGGCTGAACTGGTTCGCTCACGGGAAGTTTCCCCCGTTGAATTGCTGGAAGCGGCTTATGCTCGCCTAGAAGAAGTTAATCCGCAGCTTAATGCGGTCATTCGTACATATGAAACACGCGCACGTGAGGAAGCCGGCTACGTTCGTCCAGATGAACAGCCTTTTGCAGGCGTTCCATTGCTCCTCAAAGACATCTCGCAATCGCTGGAGGGGGAAATCCTGACTTCCGGTTCCCGCCTTCTCAAGGATCATCGGGCTTTGCGCAATTCTAACTTTGTATCCAGACTCCGGGATGCAGGCTTTGTTATTATTGGACATACGAACACACCGGAATTTGGCCTCAAAAATATTACTGAGCCCCTTCTTCATGGTCCGAGTCGCAATCCGTGGAACACGAATCATTCACCCGGGGGTTCAAGCGGCGGTGCAGCCGCAGCTGTTGCTTCAGGTATCGTACCTATGGCCGGAGCCAGTGATGGCGGGGGTTCGATCCGGATTCCAGCCTCCTTCAGTGGACTATTCGGACTAAAACCTACTCGGGGACGGACTCCTGTTGGACCAGGTGTAGGCCGTCAATGGCAAGGTGCATCCATCGACTTCGCGCTATCCCGGACTGTACGAGACAGTGCCGCCTTAC
Source organism: Paenibacillus sp. FSL K6-2862 (assembly GCF_038005125.1). NCBI lineage: Bacteria > Bacillati > Bacillota > Bacilli > Caryophanales > Paenibacillaceae > Paenibacillus > Paenibacillus sp. FSL K6-2862. The sequence continues at coordinate 3,238,194 of NZ_JBBOSN010000001.1, read as the reverse complement.
TGGACACCCTGCAGGTCATTCAGCCTGAAGCCGCGTTTCATGCCCCGCTCTTTCCGGGCAGTTACTTGGCCGATATGAACTATCCGCACCAACGCAAACTAAAGATTGCTTATACCACGGATTCACCTGTTGGCACCCCTGTCAGCGAGGATGCAAAGGAAGCAGTGTACAAGCTGGTTCGGTGGCTGGAAGAACAAGGTCATCACGTGGAGGAGAAATTGAGTCCGGTCAACGGTGTTCGGTTGATGGAGAACTATTATATGATGAACAGCGGTGAAATGGCGGCGATGATCGCCTCCATGGAGCATGCGTTGGGCCGATCTTTGACATCGAGCGATATGGAAATTGAATCCTGGGTGCTGGCTGAGGCAGGCAAAAAGGTAACGGCTGCGGAATTCGTTCACAGCCTCGCCGAATGGGACGTGGCTGCCGCACAGATGTCTACGCTCTTCGAGCGATACGACTTCTATATCACACCCGTTAATGCTTTTCCTGCACCAAAGGTTGGAGAGCTAACTCCTCATGAGGAGCAAATTCAGCATCTGATGCAGATTAGCGAATTGGACAAGGTGCATCAGCAGCAATTGATCTATGAAATGTTTGAGCCAAGTCTCACCTACACTCCCTTCACCCAACTTGCTAACCTGACAGGCCAGCCTGCGATGAGTGTTCCGCTGCACCTCACAGCTGATGGCTTGCCGATGGGCGTGCAAGTTATGGCAACCAAAGGGCGTGAAGACTGGCTGCTCCATCTGGCTGGCCAGTTGGAAGCATCCGGACTGTGGATAGGAATGAATGGAAACCCACTTTTCCCTGTCTAAATTAAAAAAGGACAACGAACTAACTCCGCGACCTATTGAGTATATTAAGAGTCACGGAGTTAGTTGTGTGTTCGATTTTATGGTAACAATAACATTGCGTTAAGCATGTTTATTCAATTTTTAGATCCGAATTAGGCACACCTATTTCAGGTTTTCCAATTTCGCGCTCAATTAGTTTACATAATATTTATTATGTTAGGAAGTGAGAGAAATTCTTAAATTTAAATTCACATTCATGAAAAGGTACATCTCGTTCAATGAGCTAACGGCATTATCGATTGCGTTGAATTGTTCTTCTGTAAGTCGGCTTTCATCTCCATCCCAATCACCTAACCACCAGAAGAACGAGCAATTATTGCGGTATTCCATAAACATAGGAATAGTCTTGATCTGTTAGATTACTCTACTGCCCCGGTGGCAGCGATTCGAAGATCAACTTCGACATCAAACTGGGCACGGGATAGCTCTTTTCCCCATTGGTCCTGCACTTCCTTGTACAACGGGTACTGAAAAGCCCGTGCATAGAACCCGAAACCGACAGGGTCTATTTCGTGCTGCTGGATTTTTTTAATGAGCTTCTCAATGGCTACTGTCATTTCCTCGCTCAATTTTTTTTCCATGTTTTTGAAATTATCCTGAAGTTCAAATTCAAGAAACTTTTCCGTGATGGCAATAGTTGATTTTACTTTTACCTTGTATCGAAATTTCCCGTTCTCATGAGAAGATTTAATCTTTACTGAGGTGCCTCCTAGCGTAAAACTTACTTTATCTATGTTATACGGAACTGTTTGTTGGAGTTTATCTACAGGATAAGTGAGACTGATTCCGGGTCCCGCCTCCCTTTTCAAAATTTGAAGAAGTGAAGTTTCCTGATAGGTCAGGGACGTTCGGTACTGGGCTTGCCTAGATAGGAGAGTCGTTCCTTTAAGTATGATCTTGTTATTCTCAATCTTGATTTCCGAGATGGCAGGAGTCATCGCCCGGTCGTACAATTGTCGATGCAGCTCTTGCGCAGTTGTTGAGACCGTAGTCGAAATTTGGCTTCCTGATTCGACAATCGCTTTTAAAAACATGAGTATTGGCGGCTGATCCTTCGATTGAAAGTTAAAAATATCCGAAACTGGGCCATCAACTGCGATGATCCTGTCGGTAATCGTATTTCGCGGATCACGAAAGGTCACATCCAATACTTTAAACCAATCTTTATATTTAAGTAATTCTTTCCCTACAACAATGACCTGAAAATTCCGTCCTCCTACCGAACCTGGAAATTGAGCATCCTGCTGATTCTTGGACGATCTTAATCCCTCAGCTAACCCTTGCGCTTCGCGGCTTTTCTTTTGAATGTCTTTGCTGAATACAGGGGCGGAGACATAATAATGGAGCTTTTGGTCTTCGACATCCAAGCCCAATGCCAATGGTACGGTAGCATCTTCCAAATTGGTTTTTCCACTTCCGCAGCCTGTGATTGAGCACACCCCTATGCAAACTACAATAAAAATACCCGTTTTATTAACCCATTTCATGTTTGTTCCCCCCCTTCCATTTGTTGAAAATAACGACATACAAAAGAATGGCTGCAGGCAATACGAATTCCATCACAAATCCGATGAGATTGAGTGAATTGTTGATTTGTCCAGCTGCCATAAAACTCGGGCGATAGATGAAAAAACTGATCTGTATCACAATACACCATACAGCAAGGTGAATATTGTCCTTACCTTTTCCCAGCAACGAGGCAGAGCATCTGGAAACAATGTGCATGGAGGGAATCCAAATACATGAGAAGATAAACAGATAAAATGCAATAAACAACACTTCGACCCGTTCAATAAATTGAAATTCAATAGACTTCAAAATACTAATCACCGGATCATTGTATTCTCCGATCTCATCAGGACTAAAATAAACAAAACAAATAATGGTGATCCCCAAATATGCCAGGCAAGTCAGGGAATTGGAGATTACCATAGCAGTCATAGCCTTTTCCTTTTTCACCAAATGAGGGTACAGAAACAAAACCAGTACAATACCCAGCAAGGGATAGATCATGATTTTTATGGAAGTAAATATGGGAAGCCAACCCTCTTTAAATAGTGGGAGCAAGTAAAGCCAGTGAGCACGATTCAGCGTTGACACATAAACCAGGGGAATCCACATGGAGAGCATCGAAACAATTTCGGTGTACCGCCCGATCACCTGAAATCCATGCTGCGCAATCTGGTAGGTAGGAATCAGAAGCAGAAAGGCCAGAATATAAATTAACGTCGTCGGCATCAACCAGAGTTTAATGACAAGCGTAGCAACCGCGTAACCGTCATATGCGAGCAGCAAAAAATAAATCATAAATAGAAGAGTAACCAGTTTTGCCGCCCACCGGCCCATATAACGCTGAACTAATTCAAGTATTGTATTGTCCGGACTATGTTTCATTAATTTCACCATTGCCATGGAGGCTAACATGGCGAGCCCCCATCCTAAGAAGACCGTCATCCAACCATCCGTTCCAGCATGTCTTGCAAGCTCTCTTGGAAGAGCCAGGAAGGCAACACTGATCTGGAAAGTAGAAATGATAAGGATGAATTGAAGCGTCGTTATCGGGCGATATGTCTTCATCTACTAATTCTTCTCCTTCCATTCCCTGCTATTTCCTTGTCGTCTTGTCTGGCGTGATCGCGTGCTGATCGGGCGCGTGTTCATCATCCATAACGGCAACCGGAGTAAGGTATCCTTCCAATCTACAGGTCTGAATGGAGCAATAGGCGTACTATAAGAAGTGTTTAGTGAGTTTAACGTTATTAATCTGCCGATTATGGTCATCATGCCGACTACCAGTCCAATGAACCCGAACCAGGTGGCGAAAACCATCATCATAAAACGCATTAATCGCACAGCAGCAGCCATATCCTGATTCGGAATAATAAATGAGGATATCGCTGTGAACGCGACTACGATAACCATGACATTGCTAATCAAACCAGCCTGTACAACCGCTTGACCAATGACAATACCTCCAACAATGCCCACCGTCTGACCAATTGGAGCCGGAAGTCGAACCCCTGCTTCCCTTAGCATTTCAAGAGTCAGTTCCATGATGATTGCTTCCACAAAAGGAGGAAACGGAACCTGGCCCCTGGATTCACCAAGCGTTAACAACAGCTTCATGGGTATAATTTCATAATGAAATGAAATAACGGATATGAAAAAACCCGGCAGAAAGATAGCGACAAAAAAAGCAAAAATACGCAATGATCTAAGAAATGACGAGATGGACCATCTGGAACTGTAATCATCAACCGTTTGAAAAAAGGACATAAACGTAACTGGAGCTACCACTACACTGGGCGAACCATCAACGACCACGACACACCGACCTTGCAATATTTGCGAGGCAGCAGCATCCGGTCTTTCTGTCGTGATGATCTGAGGAAGCAAAGCGAGCGGTTGGTCTTCAATAAACTCAACTAATTCGCCCGTATTAATAATGGCGTCTACATCGATGGATTGAATGCGTTCTTCAAGAACTTTTACAACCTCAGGATCAACTACATCCTCCAAATAAAGCAACGATACGGCCGTCTGGCCTCGTGTCCCAACGATATACCGTTTAAGCTTTAATTCCTTGTCCGCGATATAGCGTCGAATTAAGGCTACATTTTGAGAGCCGTTTTCTATAAATCCCTGATGCGCCCCTTTCAGTGAAGGCTCTTGCTGAGGGTCTTCAATTGCACGCTGGGGAATACCTTTCGTATCCAGTACATAGGCGTCACTTCGCCCTTCAATAAAAAGCACACTATAACCGATCATAATGGAACGTTTGAGGTCCTCCCACTTAGAATAAGGCTTTACATACCCCACTGTTGTGATGAAGTCTTCCGACGGGTTACCGGACTCTAGCTGAAGCGGAGCAAGAACATCATGATTCAGTATCGTTTTGTCAGTCATTTCGTCCATGTATATGATGGCAGCTTGTTCACCGGTTTGTTTAATGTATAGCTTCCGAATGATCAAGTCGGGAGTATTCGTAAAGATTTCTTGAATTCTGGCGGTGGATTCATTCAAACTTGGTGTGATGCTATCATCTTTCGGAATTGTGCCAGATGGTTCGCTCATTTTCTCACTCCACCCCCTTCTTCAAGCAGCATTTCCTTATTATGACGATTATTTACGTGTATATGCATTTTGCTTTGGAAAGACAGACTCCAAACTTGAAACAAAAAAAGTCGCTAAACTTAGCGACTTGTAGTTGTGTAACATTATTTTTCCTGTTTTGAGACATATGAAGAATACATATGGATGAATATAACTTTTTACTTTTAAACTCACGAGAAACTTTTCATTTCCATGGATAAATATGTTATAACTTCAGTTCGGTTTTTTCATATCAACAGTGACTTCAAGGTCTTGAAAATATTTCGTTGGATTGAAAACAGGGGTGGCGATCTGGATAGATTCCGTGCTGTTGACATTGGAAAATGTAACCTCATACGTGTCACTACCCTCAATCCGAATCGGAGGGCTCACTCTTGGAAATGGATTACCCATTCGATCGTAAAGCCAAATATCGCTTACTTGTTCATTAATACGTTCTCCTGTAACTTCAAAGGTAAGGGTCAGTTGGTTATTCTCCCATTGCTGATCCAATATGATGAGAGACCCTACTTCTCCCTGCAGAATAGTGATCGGTCTCCCCTTCCAATCCAAGTTTAATTTTGCCGTCGTATAAACTGTACTTATATAGGGTGTGATTGTGACATGGTTGGGCTGAGAATCAAAGGGCTCATAAAGGTACTTGTATTCACTACTGTCCCCAGTCATACTCATACTTTGCTTACCCGTAGTCCTCAAAACATGATCATGTTCATCTCTCACCATAAATTCTAATATCCCGATCGCGCTATATGTATCTTGTAGGCGAAAGGTCAACTGCGTTGTCGTTGGATACAGCGCAAGTGCATCATAACTCATTTCATAGTCTTTCCACATTCCTGATTTAGCAATTGGAATTGTTTGATAACTTCCTTGACGCTCGATCGGGATCTCGACATACGTGGTTGTCTCATCAAGTGAAACAATACCCAGGGTAAACTTGTCTGGCAACTTTTCTTTTGGATCTATATGAAGCCTTCCAGCATACGTGCCATTCTCCAGGTTCAGAGCAGGGGCGCCCGAACTATAGTTCCAAACTGGCTTACCATTCACTGTAAATTTGATATTGCTTGTAAACTCAAAAATATTATCGTTAAGTGTGGATGCAATCCAGCCGAGGTGGATGCAAGAACCATCGTATAGACTCTCTATAAACGTAACGTCCAGATCACCAATTCGTACCTGTTGATTAAGTTTTTGTGATATTCCTAACTGGTTCCCGCTCTTTACTCCATCGTCCCCTAGTAACTCAAAGACAGATCCAATGATTGGTATGGATTTCACAGCATCTGCAAATGCGGGAGACAAAGACGCCATGCCAACCAAGAAAGCTAATGAAGCAGTAATAGCTGTTGATGTATAGAACAGGCGTCTACGTGATCTTTTATGTTTGTGTTTTGTTGTCAGTTCGTTAAGCGTTTGGGTCATGAATATATCCATGTTTTCGGGAAGTTGACAATTCACTTGTTCCTTTAGTTGCTGCTCCCATTTTTCCATGCATAGCCCTCCTGCTTCCCCAAGATATGTCGTGCATTTTCACGAGCACGGCGTAACCTCGTTTTGATCGTATTTTCGGATTTTTGATAGATCTCAGCCAAATCCTTAATGGAGATATCATTAATGTGATACAGCTCAAGGAGTCGCCTGTCTTCTCAAGGTAACGTCTCAAGTAACTGTTCCAATTCAATCCGTTCATATCCATCCTCATATGTAAAAGGAACATTAAAATCACCTAGGTCTGTCACTTTTTTATTTTGCCGATGAATCAGGTTACATTCGTTAATAACAATGCGGAGCAGCCAAGTTTTGAAAAAAATAGGATCTCGTAGTGTCTTGATCTTTTCGAACGCCTTCAAAATTGACTCTTGCATGGCATCTCTACAATCCGCATCCCGTGTAAGAATAGTTTTGGACACTTGGTACATAACGACTTTATGTGCTTGTATCAGATTCTCGAAAGCTTGAACGTTGCCTCTTTGAGCTCTTCTTACTTCTTTGGGTACGTCCAATAAGTTCCCCTCCTTCCGCGTTGACGAGTGTTAGATGGTTAACATGAACATAAGGTTTCATATTTGCAAAAATTCCGGAGAAAAATCTGCATTTATTATATCAATTCTATAAATGGGTATGATTCAAAAAAATAAAACAACCGTCACCCGATGCAACATCGGGAAACGGCTGCTAGACATAGATACTATATATGTTTTGATCATGCAATCTTCAAGGAATCTGATAAAGATTCATTACGAATTTACAACTGAGGCTAGCTAATGCTCATTTATGGAAAAACTAGCGCTCCCATTTAGACTTTGAATTTATCCGTCAACTCCTGAAGTCTTGCCGCCATACGCGCCAGGTAAGTAGAAGATGAACTGATTTCTTGCATGGAGGCTAACTGTTCCTCGGTTGCTGCGGATACAGTTTGTGCTCCTGCTGCTGTTTCGTGAGACAGATGAGAGATGTCCTCAATTGCAGCTACAACATTGGAAGTCTCCTTCACAATATGTTCCGCCATCGTAGACACTTCACCTGCTTTGCCATTAACAGTGTCTACGGAGAGGTTAATTTCTTCAAACAGACGTCCCGCATGATCCATGATGACCATCCCCGTTGAAACCTCATCCATTGCTGCATCCATGGAACCTTCTGCCTGCTTGATTCCTTCATGAATGGATCCAATCAGTCCGTTTACCTGGTCGGCAGATTGAGCTGCCTGCTCAGCCAGCGTTCCCACTTCCCTGGCCACGACCGCAAATCCTCTACCATGCTCGCCTGCTCGGGCCGCTTCAATGGATGCATTTAAAGCAAGCAAATTAGTTTGCTTTGAAATGTCAGAGATCACCTTAATGATCTGTCCAATCTCCTGCGAGATTAGAACCAGATGGTTGATGCCATCCGACACATGGTTGACGGACTGATGAATGTTGTTCATTTGCGACACAGCTCCCTGAATAACCTCCCCGCCTTCTTTCGATTTTTGGGCAACGTGAGCCGTGGCTACAGCTGTAGTAGAGGCGTTGTCTGCAATATGACCCATGTTTCCGGCAACAACCTGAATGGTTCGCATACTTTGTTCAACGAGCAACACCTGGCGATCAGCACCTTGTGCCATCTGTTCAATGATTTGTGTGATATGTTCTGTTGACGTTGCACCTTGTCCAGCATTCGCAGATAGCTGCTCAGAAGCTGCGGCAAGCTGACTGGATGAATCCGCAACTTCAGATACAATCCCGTTCAGGGATCCTACCATTTGATTATAGGCTTTTCCCAAATCACCAAATTCGTCTCGTGAAGCAATCGATGTATTACGGCTCAAGTCCCCTTGGCCTACTTCAATGGAAAACTCATTCAACGTTTGTAATGGCTTGGTGATAGAACGTACAATGACTACGGTGAGTCCAAAGCCAAGCAGAACAAAGACAAGAATGACCAGAAGTGTATTGTTCCAGATGGGTTCAGCCGCCTGTACGACCTCGATGGGAGAGCGATCGCCAGCAATCTTCCATCCTGTCAACGCGTTGGTGATGTACACTAGATCGCGCGTTTCTCCTTCCGGTGACGTTTGTTCGATCTGCCCGGAGTCTTCATCCAGCATGGATGGTGGAGACCCTTCGCCCTCTTGAGGAACTCCCTGTTCGAGATTCGTGGAAACTTCCTGCGGCCCATCTCCCGATTCCGGTGCTTCTCCTTCCGTGCCGGAACCTTCCGATCCCCAAGACGGTGACACAATCATGGAACCATTAGCACTAAAAATAACGACGAAGCCATTGTCGCCAATTTGAATATCTCCTACGGTTTCCTGAAGTGTACTTAAGTCCAGTGTAACGGCAACAACGGATTTGCCGTCACTCGACGCTAGTGCTACGTCTACACTAGTTTGGCCCGACTGTTCAGAGGTGTAAGGCTCGGACAATACGACGTTTTTAGGGTCAGCAACTGCTTTGGCATAAAACTCATGATCCTTTGGATTGTAATTGCTTGGTTCGTTCTGGTTACTTGAGCTATATGAAAATTGACCATCATCCGTAACAAATACCGCAGCTTCCACTTCCGGATGGTTTTTGGTATAGGCATTTAACAGCTTATCCGGATTTTCAGCAGATGAAATGGAATCGAACAGCTGCCCCACATCTGCTATTGTGCTTTGTATGTATTGATCAACCATGCTGCTTACTAATGAAATGTCTGTATCCGCCATATTGGCGAGCTGTGTATCCACCTGATTCTTGGCCGTGAAGTACGAAAATCCGCCGATGACCAAGCTAGGGAGCAGTAGCATGGCGAGCAGCGAAGCAGCGAGCCTTGTTCGGACCGATCTTATTTTTCTGAATTTCATGTGCATGTCTCCTTATGTACGATGTACGCTGTATGATGTATTTGCTCTGTTAAGCAAGTTAAAACTATTAGCTCAGTGAACTTGATCAAGCTCTCCTTGAGCACAAATCAACTATAAAACAGGTAGCTTAAATGAAACTGAATCCATCCATGTATTAGTCGTTACGACTCCACATGGTTGGTCTCAATTCCAATGTAGATACTAACTGACAGGACCAAATAGACGAAAAAATAAGAAACAGGGACACGCCATAACACGTGTCCCTGTTTCTTTCGTTATAAGGATATATCTTATATACGATGATCTTGTAAACTTTCACTTTCCAGCCAACTTGATTTGTTTACTGGTGCTCTGCCTTCGTCTTCAAAATTATAGGCAGGAGTACACAACATTGCGCAAACGTCTCTGAATGTAAGGCTCTTGGCTATTAAGCAGATGCTGGGCATACATGACAGTGAGCCCGGAGTCGGGATCAATAATCGCCATGCATCCGGCAGCGCCGCTCCAGCCAAATTCGCCATGAGGGCTTAATGAACCGCTCTCCGACTTGGAGATATGCGTACGGACACCGAGTCCAAAACCATATCCGCCCATATGATCCCAAGAGTAATCAGGGCGCGTCATCTCATTCAGATGATCTGTCCGCATTAATTCCACGGATGCCTGCGACAAAATCCGAACACCTTCAGGACTGGTACCATGACCAGTGAGTGCGTTCAGGAACAACGCATAATCGCGTACGGTAGATAGCAGTCCCGCGCCTCCGCTCTCCAATTCCGTACCAACACGGAACCCGTTACCGTCCATGCGGATGGCTTTTTCGAGTTCATCATTGTACGCGTATTGCGGAATCAGACGTGACTGCTGCTCGTCGTTCAGATCAAAAGTTGTGTCGTTCATGCCGAGTGGTCCGGTGATTTCTTCCTGCAGATATGTCCCGAAACGTCTGCCGCTTACCACCTCAATCAATGCTCCCAGCACATCGTGACACATGCTATAGTTCCAATGTGTGCCTGGCTCAAACAGAAGCGGTTCCTTCGCGAGCGCTTTCGCAAACTCGCGAGTTGGCAGTTTCCCATCGGTGCTCTGCACAGCTTCTTTGATAGATGGCGCACCAACGTCATACGAGAAGCCCGCGGTCATTGTAAACAAATCTCGCACCGTAATGGCTCTTGTGGCTTTCTCCAATCGGATCTCACCATTCGGCATGACTTTTTTCACATTCATCTCTGCAAACTCCGGCAGATAGTCGGACACTGGATCACTGAGCAGCATATGCCCTCTTTCTACAAGTTGAAGTGCTGCAACACACGTCATGATTTTGGTCATGGAATAGAGATTGAAGATGGCCCCATCGTTGATCGGTGTTTTCTCCTCTAGATTAGCGTAACCGTTACGATAGTGGAAAACGGTATCATTTTGATGGATGACCATCACCTCAGCCCATGGAATTCTCCAGGATGTGATGCGATCAATAAATGAAGCAAGCGGTTTAAAGTCCATGTTTATCCGTCCTTCTATGTAGAATCTTTTATTATTGCACACTGTGAACCATGGTCACGCCACGAATCACATATTACTACTATACGACCATTTGTAAGCGTTGACTACCATCCGAAATAACTTGTTCCGCAAAAACAAAAAAAGCCGCTAAACTAGCGGCTTGAAGGTAACATGCATATCTCTAACTGCAACTAACTTAGTCTTAAACTCAATCTCATGCTGCCCTTCTGAAGTTGTAGCTACAACGACAATATTTCAATATACCCTTCTGTTCCATGCACACGAATTCTCTGCCCGTCTTTTATACGATTCGTTGCATTCTCCACGCCAACCACCGCTGGCAAGCCGTACTCACGTGCAATAACGGCTCCATGGGTCATCAGTCCACCTACTTCGGTGACTAGCCCTTTGATGGATACAAATAGTGGTGTCCAACTAGGGTCTGTAAAAGCAGTAACGAGAATATCTCCATCTTCCAGCTCAGCCTCCTCCATGTTCAGAATCACACGTGCACGCCCTTCGATAACACCTGAAGAGACAGCGAGACCCACTAATGCTTCTGCTGGGAGGTTATCTCTTTTATACTTACCTCTAATGATTTCACCATCTGACGTGATCACACGTGGTGGGGTGAGTTTTTCATATAGCTTGTATTCATCTTTTCGCCTGCGGATCATCTGGTCATCTACTTTACGGGTACTCACCGCTTCGCGAAGTTCTTCAAAAGTAAGATCATATATATCTTCTTTTTCCCGCAAAATACCCGCTTGAACAAGTCGCTCGGCTTCCTTGAGCAAAGCTTTCTTATAAATGAAGTAACGATGAACCATGCCGTATTTAGGGTACTCTCTGTACCCGCTCAAATTTCGAATGATGTCGATCTTTTCTTTTGTTTCTTGTGCTTTCTGCTCTCCATCAGGCAGCTGCTTCAATCGCTTCAATAATTCCTCTTCTTTTCTCAAAGCCTCCTGTCGCCCTTGCTCAAACTTCCGGCTCCCTTCATTAGGCTCAAAGTTTTTGATATTACCCAGAATCAGGGGAACAAGTGTCAATGGTTTTTCAATCCAGCGAGTTCGGGTTAGATCAATTTCTCCGGCACAGCGCATTCCATATCGCTCAAGATAGGCATGAATCGCTTCTTGTGCTTCCTGGCCACCAGTGAATTGAACAAGATCATCCAGGAATTGATCCTTTTGTACATGTTGTAAGTATTGAACGACCTCAGGATAAGGACGAATCACATCTGCGACATCCAATAAGGCGAGCCCCATTTCGGACGTGATATTGTTTGGAACAGACTGGGAGATCGCATCTGCTGCGTTTTTTTCACCCAACCATTCGTTCATCTTGTCATTGAGCCAGAATGAAGCATTCATACCCGTTGTAATTACAGCTGAACTTCGCGGGTCAAATAATATCTTTCTAAGTTCCTGGATATCTTCCTGAATAAAATCAATCAAGTCAGATCCTGATTTTGTTTGGATCTTTTGTTTCAATTCTTCTATAGATGCTTCATTCTTCTTGATCAAATCCGTAACGATGGACGGATCTTGTTCATTAATTGGAGTTTGAGTGCCTGCTGGGGGCAAACCTCTATTGCCTCTACCGGAATTCTCAGCTTGATTGTCGTTCGGTAATGTTTTCACAAAATCTCCTCGCTCAATTACAGTCATTAAAGCATCTTTGATAAGCGGATCGGATTTCCCAAGGGCATTCACAATGTTTTCTCTGGTGACAGGTGAGACTAGCATAGGCGTTACATCCACGAACAACCTCCCGCCCGCTACACGCATGGGTGCAGGAGTTGTCATGAGATAAAATGACAGTCCGAGTGGTTTGATGGGATCAGTCATCATTTGTTGATGGGCAACAGAAACATACACATGATTTTCTTGATCATTCACTTCAGGGATCGGAAATAACGTCGTAATTGGTCGGCTCTGGACAATGTAGAACGCGCCATCGGACAAGCACCACTCAATATCCTGCGGGCAACCAAAGTATCCTTCAATCTGTCTTCCTATCCGAGCTAACTCCAAAATGTGATGATCCGTGAGTGTTTGAGCTTGTTGCTGATCAGATCGAATTGTTTTCGTCTCAGTCCCTCCTTCTTTACGGGCATAGATTGCGAGTTTTTTGGTTGCAATTCTTTTATCGACAATTTCTTCTTCCCGTACCTTATAACCATCAGCAGATACCAAGCCGGAAACCAGTGCTTCTCCCAAACCATAGCTGGCATCGATGGATAAAAGTTTTCGGCTTGACGTCATGGGATCAGCAGTAAATAGAATTCCTGAAGCCTGAGGGAAAATCATCTTCTGAATAATAACAGCCAAGTATACCTGACTATGATCGAATCCATTCTGCATTCGGTAGATTACAGCACGATCCGTGAAAAGGGACGCCCAACATTTGCGGATATGCTCCAGTATGGCTTCCTTGCCGATGATGTTCAAATAGGTATCCTGCTGACCTGCAAATGAAGCATGCGGCAAATCCTCGGCAGTTGCACTGGAACGCACCGCATATGCATGTTCATCCCCATACTGGCTGAGGTAGCGGCTTACTGCATCGACAACATCGTAAGGAATTTCCGAATTTAAAATGATCTGCCGAATCTCTCTGCTGATTTCACCAATTTGATCTCGTTCTTCTACATGAAGCATCGTTAGTCGACTGAGCAAAGCGTGGAATGTCATGTTCTGTTCGATGGCTTTCTGGTATCCCAACGTTGTAACGCAGAATCCGTCTGGAACTTGAATCCCTTCGCTCTTGGATAATTCTCCTAGATTCAAACCCTTCCCACCCACAAGCCAAAGCTGTGTCTTTTCGATCTCCTGGAAACTGAGAACCATAGAACTCATTCAACATCTCTCCTAATCATCAAATTGAGAAAAAAATCCTTTGACAAGATTTTAGCGGCATGCTACAATAAAAATATAAGATAGACTTACTATGCTCGTATACATAAAGATACTCGTGAACTGATCATACCATCGTGTTAATTTATATGCAATAATTAAAAAAAGGACCTGACTAAATGTCTGGTCCTTTTTTGGTATTTCGTTCAATTTATCCAGGTGTTATGGGTAATAATGATCAGCTCCCTTGCCCTTGTCTTACTTATCTTTTTTAAGAACGATGACTTTATACTTGAATAGCAGTGTCACACCCACATTCATCGCTACGTGAACAATTACAGGGACAATTAAATTATCAGTAGCCCCATACAATGAGCCGAATAGAAGGCTTGGTATCACAATATTGAGCAGCATGATAGGAGTTTTGAAATAGGAAAAGTGAAAAGCTACAAACAAGGCTGAAGAAGCAAGAATTGCGACCCACTTCTCATCCAATACGATATAAAATAAATTCTGGATGATCCCCCTAAACAGCAGCTCTTCAAAGAGACCTGCCAAACTCATAAAAATAAAAATGTAACAGAGGGGCTGATTGGCATACTCCTTATTGGACTCCTGAATATACTTCTCAGGTACCAGATACGTCATCAAAACACCAAATAAGATCAGGCCAAGCGAGCATCCCAGGACAAGAAGGACCATAAGCAAAGGTTTCTCAAAAGCTAACAGACGCTGCATGGAGACCATATCCATCTGAACGAATACGAATAGTGCCGCAGAGCACATGAACAACAAGGATACATAACCTATAGCTACATCTTTCAGTCGAGGTACTGCCGGTTTATTATGTACTTGTAATTGTTCCGGCTTCTTCATTTCCTTCCCCACTCTGACCCTTTTACATTTGACCCATTTGTCTTACGATCTGCGGATAACATTAATTCGTCTATGAATGAACGAAGTGTACTGGTTAGGAAGGAATCTTTCCGGTGAATGAATACAGTTGAGACCTCATTATACGTTTGAGAAACAGGATATGCGTGCACTTTGCCTTCATCAATCAGGTGACTTACAGAAGATTTGGGAGAAATTGTGATCCCGATCCCTGCGGTAACACTTCCGATTATCGTTTCAAATGTGCCAAACTGCATTATCTTTCTAGGAACAATGCCTTCTTCCCTTAACCAGCCTTCTAACCTCTCACGATAGCTGCACCCTTTGTTAAATAACAATAGCGGTGTGTTCGTGACATCTTCAATTGTAAATGAACTGCTCTTGGTAACAAGAATGAGTTCCTCCCGAAAAATCTCACTCGCCTCAATCAAAGGATGATTGATCGGTCCGGTAACAAAAGCCCCATCCAATTTAAAATTCATCACATCCTGAAGCAATTGTTCACTCACACCTACATTCAAGGAGAAATCCACATTGGGGTACTTCTCAACATAGTTGGATAGTATACCAGGCAAGCTGATCATCGTTTCTACGATTCCAATGTTAAGAATACCTGAAGGGGCATCCGCGCTCTGAAAAGTACGTTTCATCTCATCAAACTTGGCCAATATTTCTTCCGCGTATATCAGCAGCCGTTTACCTTCCGCGTTTAGAATCATTCCTCGTTTATGCCTGGTGAACAACATGGTCTTTAAATCTTTTTCAAGCTGTTTGATTCTTGCGGTTACATTGGACTGAACATAACTTAACTCAACAGCAGCCTGGCTCACGCTTCCCCGCTCCGCAACAGTTTTAAAAATCCTCAAGTCATTTAATTCCAATTTGCTCGTTCCCCCATGTATATGATCATGCAGTTAACCATCTATCTTATCTATCTCGTTCACCTATCATTTTAAATGATGATAAGTACGATTTTCAATCATTTTACTCTCCACTTTTTATATCATATGATTCAGTGGATTAAATTGGACACCAATGATGATGGAGTTGTCAAAATGAACAGAAAGAACGTTAGTCTGGGCACTGCTCTGTGCCTGATTGCCAGCATGTCTTGGGGTGCCATGTTCCCCGTAGCGCACAGCGCATTACAATTCATGGATCCACTGTATTTTTCGTTTTTCCGCTATTTCTTCGTGACGGTTGTACTTGTGATATTACTTGTCTTCAAGGAAGGAAAATCCGCATTCCGGTTGGAGGGAAAAGGAGGAAAACTCCTTTTTTATGGAACGATGGGCTTCACGCTGTATAACTTCATGATTTTTTCCGGACAGGACTTGATGGGCGATTCAGGTACAATTATTGCCTCTATTATGGAAGCACTTATGCCCATGATTACCATTGTCATCCTATGGTTCAGAACAAAAATCAAACCCGCACGATTCATGATGATCAGTATCCTGATTGCTCTAACAGGTGCTTTACTTGTCATTACCAATGGGAGTCTTACCTTTTTTGCAATGGCCGCTGAACACCTTGTCCCTGTTCTCTTTATATTTATTGGAGCGGTAGGTTGGGTTCTGTATTCACTGGGAGGAAGTCAGTTCGGTGAATGGTCTGTTCTGCGATATTCTGCATTAACTTGCTTGCTGGGGACGATTGTTTCCTTCTTTATTGTTGCGTTAGGTTCCTTGTTCGGTTTACTGCAGACGCCTGATTGGCATACGCTGTCTTCTGTTAAGTATCAAATGACGTTCATGGTTATTTTTCCTGGTCTCATAGCTTTGCTGAGCTGGAATGCAGGAATCAAAATGCTCTCCACCATAAACGGGATCCTATTTATGAGTGTGGTTCCGGTAACGACCTTTGTACTCATGGCCTTACAAGGCTACAAAATCAGTATGAATGAATTCTACGGTGCACTACTTGTTATTTTTGCCTTGATTCAGAACAATTACTATCAGCGAAAATCCTTAAGGAGCCTGGACCTAGCTGAAAATGGAGCACTAAAGAAAGCCTTATAAAAGACAATATCAAACCTACCCTCCCCACCTAAGCGGCTTGATTCGGTTATTCAGTGAACAATTCGGAAATAATTCTCTCATACCGCTTATAGGAAGGAAGAACTTCATGAATTTTAACTCTCAATCAGAGAAAGACGCTTATTTAAAAGAACTGGGTGCCTTATTTATCCCTTTGGACGAGATGGAGAATCTGGACCGAATGGTTGATGCGATCGGGGATGCAGATATTGTGCTCCTGGGGGAATCAAGTCATGGGACAGCTGACTTCTATCGATACAGGGCTGAGCTTTCGAAAAAGCTGATTTCAAGGAAGGGATTCAACATCATCGGTGTTGAAGGGGATTGGCCTGCTGCTTATCGATTGAATCGGTATATAAAAGAAGCACCGGGTACCGATTCTTCGGCAGCAGACGCACTAGGTGATTTTACTCGCTGGCCGACCTGGATGTGGGCGAATACAGAAATTCGTGATTTTGCCGAGTGGCTAAAAGAATATAATGCAGCTGAAATCAGTGACAGTAGTGAACGTTCTAAGGTCGGATTTTATGGGATCGATATGTACTCCTTATGGGAATCGATGGAGGCCATTATTGGGTATTTGGAGAAAACCAGGTCTCCTCAATTGGAACAGGCCCGCCGCACCTATGCCTGCTTCGATCCATACAACAAGGATCATCAGAGTTATGGTATTGCAGCAGGATTACTTTCCGAGAGCTGTGAGAATGAAGTGGTCGAACTACTAAAGCAGATGCAGAAACAGCGTATGGTGCACCCTGGTAGTGAAGAAGAATTGAATGCAGAGGTTAACATGCTGGTAACTTCCAGCTCCGAAGCCTATTATCGAACGATGGTCCGCGGTGGCCCGGATTCATGGAATGTACGTGACATGCATATGGTGGAATCACTGAAGCGTATCATGTCCTATTACGGATCCTCTGCCAAAGCCATTGTATGGGAGCATAATACACACATTGGAGATGCGCGAGCAACAGACATGCTGGAAGATGGCATGGTGAATGTTGGTCAGCTGCTGCGTGAGGATGCACAACATCGGGTGTTTGCCGTTGGCTTCGGAACCTATAAAGGAGAAGTCCTTGCGGGAAGAGCCTGGGGAGATCCTGTTGAGAAAATGGTCGTGCCACCCGGGCAGCCGGGCAGTTGGGAGGATTACATGCATCAGGCAGGAGGAGGCCGTAATGGCATGGTCATGCTCTCCGAAGCGTCCTCGTTACTGCATAAAGTCATTGGTCACCGCGCCATCGGTGTGGTATATGATCCGAAGCTTGAACGGTTTGGCAATTATGTACCTTCCAGCATGGCGGACCGTTATGATGCATTTGTCCATCTTGATCAGACAACTGCCCTTCAGCCTCTCCCGATCCATAAACCAGTTGCAACGGAAGCACTTTTTTCATCGTAACTCTGCTTGGATAAAGATCACATCTCAAAATAATTTAAAAAGCGGCAGTCTCCTAATGCATCGATTCAAGGATATAGACTGCCGCAATGCTATTATATTCTACTCGGGACCGTAAACCTCCAACTCCCAGATCGAATATCCGTATATGGTTGCTCGAACCGTTCCATACATTCGAACATACCGTGCTTGAACTTCGTCAAAGGTTATGGTTTCTATACCACCCTGACCTGCTGTGGTACTGTATACATCCTGCCAATTCCCCTCATGACTCGGATCTTCGGTAACCTGTATTCGATAACTCTTGCCATAAGCAGTTTCCCAATACAACCTCACTTCATCTATCGTTTTACTCTCGCCTAAATCCACATATACCCAGCCCGGGTCCACTCCCCGTTTTGAACCAAAGCGCGTAGTGAAATTTCCATCATTTACGTATGGAGCGGTATCTTCAACTCCATCACGAGATGAAGCTACTGCGGGACGATGAAGCGCTAAGTTTGTTCTGGGAAGTGGTTCCTCATCTTGAACTGGCCTGATTGTAATATCATCGTAATGTTCCTTGCTCAAAAAGTTCATCTCGTGAAGTGTAGTGGCCGGCTGGCTTGCTCCAGGCATATATATATTTTCAAAGGTCACATCCGTGATCTTGGCACCTTCCATGCCTTTCATTTTCGCAAAACTTTCGCCAGCGTCACGTACCGTAATATCCTTAATCCTAATATCACTGATGGGCCCAACACCGTTATTGCCAGCATTCACCGTAAATAGGGTCATCCAGGCACTATTGTCTTCGTTCTTCCCGCTAATGTCTTCCACATCCATGGATTCAAACCGAACATCGCTCACCGCACCGGTGCCGTACTTGTGATGAATGGCGAACCCGACTGCTGCTTTATAAACAACGCCATTGCGAAATACGATATCGGACTGATTCTGCATAACGCCTTGACCAACCTTATATCCATAGCACAACGTCCAAGCAATCGTGTCCTCAAATAGCACATTGCGAACAGGCTCAGGATTACCCGGCCATGGCACTCTTCCGGAAGCGATATCCGTATCCGATTTCCATGATTTTGTGGAGAAAGGATCATCAAGTGAGATGCCAATGGCATTCTGTACAATGACATCTTGAGATTCACAAATATCGATACCATCGTTCTCCCCCATGCCCAAACTGTTAAAGAGCTTTAGATTTCGGAAGACAAGATCGTCTGAACGCACCGTAACCACAGCCCAGCCCGCTGATTCTCGGATGACAATGCCTTCCATCTCAAAGTGGGTCGTATCGATCGGAACAACCAGGTTATTAATCATTCCTTTTCCATTGGTACTTTTGTCATCATGCAGCGCTTGCCCGTTGCCGTCAATTGTACCTCGTCCATATATTCGAATGTTCTCGGATTGGAAAGCCGTGGAGATCCACCAGGTTGCGGGTCGTCCCATCGAATCCTTGAACCAGTGCTCCGTGTAATCTGTAGTTTTGCCCGTACCTACCAAGGTGGCTCCGGGTGCCATATAGATGGCTGTATTACTTTTTAAGACCAAGTTGCCAATAGAATAAGTTCCTTCAGGTACATAAACTATCCCTTGGGCTCCTCCGCCTTTTAAGGTCCCGTATTGGCTGGCATCTTCAATGGCCTGTTGAATGGCCTGGGTCCTTGCTGAAACTCCAGTGGATGACGAACCTGAGGATGCCACATGATACGGCGCGGCTCCGATATTAAAGATCCCCTCCCCACCTGAAGCAGGTACATCCGTTTCGAGTGGATCTGCAGCGATGACCATGCGGGTCTTGCGATTATTCATCATTACGATAAGGTATTCGTCAGATTGAGTCGTGAAAGTGATGGTTCTCCCCTCGATCTTGTCCGCTTGGATTCCGAGTTTCTTCGGACTTATCGAATACTCATGCACCTTGTCCGTGTTCAGGATCGTTAATTCGTAAGTGACGGGGCCATCTGACATCGAAAAATGCGCATAGTCATAATCGCTGAACCCCTTCACAACAGGAACAGGCACACCGTTTGCCTTAAGCGTGTAATTCACGGAACGTGCATACCGGACCGATGGCTCGTAGGTTGTAATTGTCGCTGAACTCCCCTGAAGATGCTGTTCTTCACTCTCCAATGCGTTAACGTGAGAATTCGAATAGGGTGTCAGCAGTAAAGCAAAAACTATAGTAAGCATAATGGTTGCACGAAAATGCGTTCTAACCCATGCCATTTCATATCGCCTCCAGTCATTTCATCACCTTAGAAAGCGCATACAATAATTCTTCAGCAAAATTATCCTTGTTCTAATCATTCAGGAATACGAACCAATCTGGGAGTGGCAGAGAGTCCAAAAGGTACAAACGCATAACGCTCCTGGTAAATAGAAGTATTCGGATCCAGATCCTTATCCGTCCATCCCGGCTTATCCTTAAAGCTGTCTGGGCCTACTTTAATTGGCTCCCCTTTTATATGATGATGTGGCCCGAGCAAGTTCCTGCAGCTTCCGGTCAATTCCAGCTCAATGTGATTTTCTCCTGGTCTAAGAAAATCCGTGATATTGGAGACATACGGCTCCCATAAGAAAAGACGAATCTCTACTCCGTTAATCCTTAACCTGGTGACTGTTGCATCTGGTTGTGAACCAAAATCCCAAAGCCAGGAATCTCCATCACCGAATTGTATTTGGATCGTCTGCGCAACTCTAATGCTTCCTGCGAAGAACGGTAAACCCTGACTTACCAAATCGTCTTCCAACGAGCATATTTGCAGAGAATCGGCGAGTATAAATGGTCCCTCCGTACATCTCACTCCATGTTCATCACCCACATAACCAGCTTGGGAAATGACAGCAAAATCACCGATAATATATATGCTTTCAAGTTCCGTATCCAGTGTAAGCTTATTCGCTTCGGATTCGAATTGGTTTGCCCGAGCCATCGCTGCATACGTTTCAGGTGAATTCCAGAAGTACAGGCTGAACCTGATCTTGTTTCTTCCTTTGAATAGGCATCCCCCGATATTTATCTTTTGGAAAGAGATATCCCTCCACCAACCGCTGCTGATTGATTCAACATCTATTTCATTCACTACAATTTGCAGTTTTTCCGGTTTTTCCACGACTAAATACATCTCCTGCCCGTCAGCAGGTTCGAATGCAAGGTTAATGCTGAATTCCAACTCGATATGAACGGGGGAACCGATCTGCAGCAGCTTTTCCTGAATAAAAATAAGGGGCATTTCCGTTGACCATTCCCCATTCTTTACGCGATACCTGCAGGTATCCAGCGTGATGCTATTCACATCGATTTGCTCGATTTTCCACTGGTTATCCAGATGATAAATAGGACTATTGCTTAGGTCCGTTTGAAGCAGATTTATTGGATCGGAATGACTTTTCACATCATGCTGTGTAAGCAGGAACATATAGGACTGAGCCGGATACAGCGTCAATGCAACGCGCGTACCGCCATCGACCGTTCTTTGGTTCACTGATTTGAGGTCACCGCTTTCCAAATCAATAAGACAAAGCGTTCCCTTTTGATAAATGGTTAGTTCAATATCCGAATATGACTCATCACCTGAATTTACCAAATAGTAAAGGTAAGCGTCGTCAAGCTTAAGTATCTGGACGTTAACCATATCGGATACAATAGGTTTTCCCAACCTGTCATGTACTGAGATCGACGGCGCAACCTGACCGGATATCATTTTGGCTATGGATAAACGGGTATGGGCGGGTTTTAGGGCAGCATGGATCAAACGATCGATCTCTTGATTCTGTTCTCCATCAATCAACCGTGGGTAGGGTTCAAGTGCAATTAACATCCCCCCCTGGAGGATAAACTGATGAAGCAAACCGACTGTCCTGCTGCTTAATGTGACGCATGGAGGTATGACTACAACCGAGTAGCGGGCTTCTCCTACAACGAACTGTCCGCCATCAACATTTCCATGGCGCTTCAACATCCCTTCACTTCCGTAATCATGTTCAATGAACGATTGACACAACCAGCGAGACAGCTGTGCAAACGATTGATGATACGGCTCTATCCCTGCTGAATCTGAACCCTGTTGTTCCACCCAAGCGGTGCCGATGGGATGCAGCAGCAATACCTCCGCTTGCCTGGAGCCTTCGACCAGAAGCATCGATAACCGGGCAAAGTAATCGTTAAAGCGATGATAGTGTTCCCACCAAGGCTGCTGATAGAAAAGAGAAGGAGGATAATCCCGCTTTCGCAGACCTCTTAGCGAATATGCCTGCAAGTGCTGGCACATGAGATTCATTCCATGAACAAATTGCCACTCGCCGATTCGTTTCAGATCCCGAAAGCTGATATTCCACCCCGTACAGCCGTAACTTTCAGTGATGGCCTGTTTTTGGCCGAGTTGACGCACAACAGAGCTGACCTGCTTGGGAACCAGCGGATCTTCGCCAACAGATCGGCCCAGCCAGTCACACCCTGGAATATGCAGATACTCATAAAAGCAAAGAGGGTCGCCTACCGAGGTAACTTGACTCATAAGCGTTTGTTCGTCTACGACGTGACCAACAGACATCCAGCCCCTCTCCCCGCACCACTCACCTACCTGCTTGGCATAGGCTTCTGTGAACATCGTGGTAACGCAAGACCAATAATCATATCTCATTTTGCGGCAGTTATCCGTATCCAGAAACAGTCCTGGAAGAGCTTCAAGAATCGAATAACCGTAACGGCTCTCAAATACATTCGTAAGCTCCAGTGACCACGGAAGATCACCTCGACCAAACTGCGGTTCATCCGTGAATATTCCCTTGATTGCAGAACCATATTTTGGCCCAAGCCTTAGCCAGTAAGCATCGTAAATCATCTCAATAAATGTGCTCACTACATGCTTGCTTAGCGTATCAATATAATACGGATTGACCTCGTAATACACGCGGAAGTCAGGTCTGCGTGGATCATCTTGTTTAAGGAGATGCAGCTGATCTCCAATCTGAATATAGCTGGCAATCGTCACTTTTTCTTCTTGATTAAAGGGTGCCCACTCGTATGAAAGTCGCTTTTGCTGATAGGAATGACCGAGGGCAGGCAGCTTTCCGTCTGCGTAACCGCTGGGCCAGCCATTTTCATCATACAGCCACACCTCCATCCCAAGTTCCTGGCACTTCTCGATACAGAATTGGTTTAAATCCATCCACTCCTCACCCATGTATGGTACCGTTAAGCCTCCTCGGGCGTGAATAAAAAAACCGCCAATACCTGCCTCACGCATTTCTTCGATCTGCCTTAAAAGCTCGTGCTTATTTAGATCGTCATTCCATGACCAGAATGGTTTTGTTCGATAACGAACAGGCGGATCCTTTAGCAGGTTCCATACTGTCATAGTTTATCCACCTCGTTTTAATCGTTTAGGCATAGCTTGATCAGATCATCGATATGTGCCGTGGCCAAACATTCCACCGTATCCGCCGAGCCGTAATAGATTTTCACTTCACCATCAGATTCAAGGATCATCCCGCCAGGAAAGATTACGTTATTCCTGAACCCTCCCTCGATCTCGTAACTTACTTCTGGCGCTATTAAGGGTTCCTTGGCCCTGCCAATGATTTTCTTCGGATTATTCAGGTCAAGCAGCATCAAGCCAGCCGTATATCTCTTCTTCCAGGATGATTCCCATCCATTCTTCCCCCTTGCTGGATCAATATCTACAGCATGGAATGTGGTAAGCCACCCATGCTTTGTCTTGATTGGTGGAGCGGCAGGGCCGATCTTGTCATTGGCAAAAGTAACGTCTTCAACAGCCAGCAGTAAGTCGGAATTGCCCCAATATTTCAAATCCGGAGATTCGGATATCCACATATCAAACCGGTCCATTCCTCCTCGGCTGTACACGGTGAATGGCCGTTCAAGTCTCACGTAGTTTCCACCGATTTTCTCGGGAAATAATACCATGTTGCGCAAATCCGGCGTGGATAGACTCAAAATTTCAAAGTTCTCAAAGTCGTCCGTAACAGCAACTCCACCGCGAATACCATGCTTCGTATCCACGGCGAAACACATATAACAACGACCGTCTAGCACCGTAAGTCTAGGGTCATATGCCCGAATGATCTCTTGATCGTACAGCTTAAAACAAGGTTTAGGCCGTACTTCCCAATGGATACCGTCTGTACTGAAAGCGACTCCAAGGTCGGTGGTATGATGTGGTTCAAGTGTCATCTGTTCGGTGGAGCCGTAATCGTTCCGAAACACCATCACATACGTCCCGTTGAATTTGGTTACGCCTGCATTAAATACAAGAGCAGTCGGGTATGGAACCCGGGATGCATCCAGAATCGGATTTTCCGGATAACGTTTAATGACAGAACTTGAGGTCAAATCTCCGATATGAATTGAATTCATGGCATATGCCTCCTGGTTGGATCGATTCCTGCTAGCCCTTCAAGGAACCGGCGGTCATTTGCATAAAAGATTTGTTAGCAAAAATATAAGCGATTAGAATCGGCAGAATAGAGAGGCACGCCCCAGCCATCATGAAGTGTGTCTGTGAAGCGGCGGCGACCCCGTATTTCAGATTGGCCAAACCGACGGTCAACGTCTGCAATTCAGGTTTGCTAAGCGTAAATACAAACGGGAGCAGATACTCGTTCCACGCCCCTCGGAAGGCAAACAACGCGCAGACACCAAGTCCTGGCGTAAGCAAGGGAATGATGATTCTCCAAAATGTCCTTCCCGGTGAGCAGCCGTCGATTCGAGCCGCTTCGTCCAACTCCCTGGGGATCCCGTTCATAAAACTTAGCAGGATAAAAAAGGCTGAAGCATGGGCGCTGATCAGAATCAGAATGACTCCCCACAGTGAGTCATGTAGATGAAGCTTAACCATAAGGTCAAATTGAGGTCGAAGCACGACAGCTCCAATGGCCACAAACATCGTAAATGCCTGAAGGCTGACGTAGATCTTTTTACCGATAAAATCCATGCGGTTCACGACATACGCTGCCATGGAAGCCACGAGCAATGTCCCAAGCGTCGAGGCACTGGCAACGAAGAGGCTATTCAGCGTATAGGTTGAAAAATTCGCCTGTTTCCATGCTTCGAGATAGTTGGAAAACTGCCAATCAGCCGGCAGAAATGTGGCCCCGGCCGTCAGCTCAGCATTGGTTTTGAAAGAACCGAGAAAGGTGATTGCCACAGGGAACAGGGTCAGGAATGCAACGACAATCAGAAACGTCCATAGTGCGGTATTCCAGGCGATTTTCATGAACGTTCCTCCTTAATCGTTCTGACTCATTCTACGAGAGCCGTAGAAATAAAGTATTGTAATCACGCCGACAATCAAGGCGGTAACAAAGGCGGCGGCGCTCCCATACCCAAACTCCTGAATTTGCGTCGCCGCGGCCCCGCCAGCCGGTGGAAAAAATAATTTGTACACGTAGAGGAACATGACATTCGTTTTCCCGATCGGACCTCCATCGGTCATGACCATGATGTTTTCATAACCTTTGAGTGCATTAATGATGGCGAGCATGATAATCATCTGCATGACAGGACCGAGCATTGGAATAGTGATGTATCTGAACTGCTGGAATTTGTTAGCTCCATCCAGTGCAGAGCTCTCGTACACATCTTGGGGAATGTTTTGGAGACCCGCCAGAAATAAAAGCATGTAATTTCCAACCGCTCCCCATACCGCCACTAGAATAACGGTCAGCATTGCATAATCCACGCCGAGCCAGTCGATGGCATTTTGAATAAAAAGATACTTCATCAGAAATTGATTCAGAATGCCATTATACGAGTTGAAGATTGTAAAAAAGACAACTGCCATGACCGCCGTACTTATAATCGTCGGCATGAAGAAAATGGCTCTAAGCAGATTCTTTCCTTTAATATTCCAGTTCAGAATCACAGCCAGGATCAAGGCAAGCGGAATCGATAGCAGAAGTTTGCCTCCGGCATAAATAAACGTATTGGCAACGGACTCCCAAAACTGCTGATCTCCCATAATGCGTTTGAAGTTGGCCAAACCTACAAATCGCTCCGTGCCAAATCCTTTGTAGTCATAGAACATATATCTCAGCGCCCATGCCATCGGGTAAATGCCTAAAACCATGGTCAGAATAAAGCTAGGCAAAAGAAAACTGTATGAGAAGGCAGCATTCTTCGCTTTATTCATATCCTCTCAACTCCCTGTATTTCTTTCACTTTTTTTAAAGGTAAGGATGGTATAAGCACCATCCCCGGTCTGCTTCTACTTCGCATATTGCCCCGCAAGATCAAGCGGATTAAAATCTGCTATTGGTTCCGCCTTCACATCCCCGCTTGCGATGGCAGCATCCAATGCGGCGTTATAACGAGTGTTCAAATCGCTAATGATGGAATCCAGATCGCCACCACTCAGCATATAACTGAAAAACGCATCATCCGACTTCATGCCTTGAACTGCTACAGACGGATATACTGGCCAGACACCGTCGTATTGGTTTGGAAGGAATCCGTCAATCCCTTTCACTTCCGGCTTGGCGGCGACCGCACTAACGGAAGGAACCATGGATATGCCAAATCCTTTTTCCTGGTACTGTTTCAGGATGGATTCGTCGTACATGTACGTGAGAAATTTCCATGCAGCTTCTTTATGTTCAGACTGAGAGCTAATGGCCAACCACTGCCCACCCAAGAAACCAGATGCGCCATTGAATTGTCCATTAATGGATGGTACTGGTGCTGCGGCCCAGTCAATCTTCGCCGGGAATTGCGATTGGTAAACTCCTGCCTCTGCGGAAAAGGATAAATACATGCCAATTTTACCTTCTGCGAATTGTGCGCGCAGTGGATCAATATCCAGCGACTCAACACCCGGCAGCATGCTGCCATCATCTTTGATTTTTTTGAAAGCCTCTATAATGGGCTTAAAACTACTAAAATCGTAGCGTGCGGTCTTAAAATCATATCCAAACCCTCCGTACCCGCTAACCTCTGCGATTACTCGCGCAGAGCGCCCAAATGCACTCGAAGGACTCTTGAAATTCTGAGCGAATCCATAGGCTCCGCTAGCCTTCCCCACTTCGGTTATTTTCTTAGCTGTTTCGACCAGCTCCTCCAAAGTGGTGGGTGGTTGCTTAATGCCTGCTTTGTCAAAAAGTTCTTTGTTATAGACCAATCGCATCGTCGTGCCATAGTTTGGCAGGCTATAGCGTTTACCTTCAAAACTGTTCAAGTCCTCCATGACCGGGAACTTTTCCTTCATCTCATCCGTCAAAAACTCATCAATGGGTGCAAGAAATCCTTTCTTATAGAATGTCTGGATGGTATTTTCCTTCACGCGGATAATATCCGGTGGCTCTGAGGTCTGATAGGACATATCCAGTGCCTGATCGAAATCGTCTCCCTTGATGACCAGCTCAACCTCAATGTTGTCCTTATTCGTTTGGTTGAATGTATTGATCGTTTCTTTGACATACTCGGAATCATGGCGATCTCCCGTCCAGTATGTGATTTTTGTCTTGGCATTCGCTTCTGTTCCCGATCCTTGTTCGGAAGGTTTGGGGCTGCTGCAAGCTGCCAAACTCCCTGTAAGCACCAAAAACATCGCCGAGATGAGAATTTTTTTGCTTATTTTCATTTACCTAGCCTCCTCATCATATCTGCAATCTCGTTCTTTCTCCTTTAGTATAGGGGGTGCTCTTCACTTACATAATGCGGGTAACCACACATCAAGGGCAGGTTTCTTCATCAATGTGCCATCATTCAATAAAACAAGCCCTGCATCCAAATATCCTTCGGAAACAAGGCTTAATCTATAAACGAGCAACTCTAGACCAGATCGGGAGGCGTACTGATTTTCCCTGTACTATAGAGCTTGAACTCGGATGGAGTCATATTGGTATGCTTCTTAAACATTTCGCTGAAATAGCGGCGATGCTCGTACCCAAGGCTTTGAGCGATCTCTTGAACCTGATAATCGTCGATCAGCATCTCTTTGGCTCTCTCCATCCGCTGGTGAACAACGAATTGTTGAAAGGAAATATTCAGTACTTTTTTGAATAGATTCGAAAAATATCCGGGGCTGATATTAAACTCCTTGGCACAAACATCAAGGGATAAGTTCGTATGCAGATGTGCACATATATATTCTTTTGCCTGATAGATCAGTTTCGTAGATTCGTCGGATCGTTCATGTTCAATCCATGAACAAGCTTCAAGACATATTCCCTTTACCGTCTCCCTCATCAGCTGGAATGAAACATGACCTGAACGCCTTACTGCATTCCATTGATCTTCAAGCTTTTTTACCCAATCCGGTGAATAGTGCTCCGACATCACCCTACAGATTTTGGAGGATAGCTCATAGCATATGTTTTCGACTTGCTGCGGTTTCGGCAGGGGGTCCCGCTGTAATAGATCATTAAAAATCTGCTCCAAAATAAGCCGGCACTTTTCGCGATGACCGGAGCGTAAGGAGAATAGCAATTCCTGTTCCGTCGAAACCGTATAATTCAAGAGTGTTTTCTCTTCCTCCGAAGTGCTTATATAACTATTCATGCCATGGGTATAGAATTGATACTCCAGCGCATTTAATGCCTTTTGATACGAATCAGGCAGTTCATCAATCGCATCAACACAGGTTCCAACCCCAATGGAAATCGTTGAATGCGTGAATTGATACATGTTTGTTCGGCACGCTTCCGATATCCGTTCTGCCAGCTCGATGTCCCTGCAATTGATAAGACATACAAAACGGTTTAATGCCTCGCCAAAAACGACACCACGAGTGAAACCTCGAATCGTTTCCTCCAGAACATTTCGCAGACTGAAGCGGATGAGCTCTACTTCCCGCGCAGGCTGCTGTTTATATTTGTCCATGAAACGATCCAATTCCACGATAAAAAGATTGAAGTCCCTAGAATCAAGCTGAATGCCGAGAGTTTGCCATCTGAGATAGGCAGTCGTTGCATTGGTTCGATGATGAATCAAGAGAGACAGGTGTTCTTGTTGCAGAGCAGGCAGGCTTTGCATCATATTTTGTTTCAGTTCCAACACTTTGCTATGTTCCTGCCATTCCTCCAAATAAGCCTTCTTCGCCTTCAATACGACTTGCACAATCTCGTCGATCGAGAACGGCTTCTTGACGAAGTCAAATGCACCTAAACGAATGGCCTGTCTCGTAAATGAAAAATCCGTATATGCACTTAGGATAACGATTTTGGTGGAAGGAGATTTTTCGAGGATTTCTTGAGTCATGGCGAGACCATCCTTTTTGGGCATGCGGATGTCGGTTAGCACAATTTCGGGCCTCTTTTCCTGCACAAGGCGAATACCTTCCTCACCATCCAGTGCTGTACCAACCACCTCAATGTGATGTTCCTCCCAAGGGGGCTTTCGTGCGATCATATCAACCACGCTTCGAATGTCATCGATGATGCAGAGTTTTACCATTTGTTGTTCAAGGATCATGCTTCTACCTCCCCTTCTAGAATGGGCATCCATATTTCCGTTCTTGATCCTTTTCCAGGAAGACTGGTCAGTTTAATTCCGGCTTTTTCTCCATAAAAGAGGTTGAGCCGGTTTACAATGTTGTTTAGGGCATACCCTTTGTTAGTGATCCGAGGTTCCCGCATCCGCCTATCTACTTGCTCAACATCCATTCCTGTTCCGTTATCCTCTATGATTAGATGTAATAAACGATCCTGGAGAGTGACATGCATTTGAATCCGGCCACCTGTGCTTATATCCTTAAAGCCATGTTGAATGCTGTTTTCAACAATGGGTTGCAGCAAAATTTTCGGCAAGAGTGACGTTAATAGCGAATCGTGAGTCACCGTAACTTCAAAATCGAACATCCCCTCGTAGCATTTTTGCTGAAGGAGGCAGTATTGTTTCACATGAAGCAGTTCTTCCTCAAGTGTATTCCAGTCTTTCCCTCCGCTTAAACCTAACTGGAACATTTGGGACAAGGACATAATCATCTCGCTGACCTCATCATTTTCACCTAATATGGATTTGCAATATATGGTGTTAAGGGTGTTGTATAAAAAGTGAGGTTCCATCTGCGCGGTTAACGCTCGCATCTCTGCCTTCCTTTTCCCGGATTCACTGAGTCTGACATCATCGATGAGACGATTGATCTCATCCAGCATTCGGTTAAATTGGTAACCCACTTGAGCTACTTCATCAGTAGAACGGCTTTTGAAGCGGACATTTAAGCGATTATCTTCTACCTCCTTCATGAGGCGCTGCAGCTTATAGAGTGGGTTTAACAGGAGTGCAGTCAATCGGGTGGATAAAAACCAGGTAAGAAGTAAAAAGAAAAGCATAATGAAAAAGGTGGTTCGTTTGACATTATTCATTTGCTCAAGCAGTTTATCCTTTTGCTGAATACCGAACAAACTCCAGTCATCCATAATGGAAGAACGGGTATAGTTCACCAGATAATCGGTATTGTCGAATGCATGAAAAAAGGAACCTTGTACGTCTTCAGATAAATTCATCAAAAGCATGCTGTCCTTCATCAGATTATGGCTGGAGGACCAAGCAGTCCGAATTACTTCCTCACCTTTTGAATCAATGACAAAGTAGTCACTGTCATCATTCAAGGAATGTTTGTTCACCGTACCAATCAATCCGCTCTCGTTCACGTTTACGACGATAAACACATTCGTATTGGAATTGTTATCTAGTGTTCCCTTCGTCACAAAGGATAGTGCGCGACTGTTACCGGTAAAAAACTTGTCAATGTGCCCCTTAATCCATATCCCCCCGTAGTTTTCCTTTACATCGTAATACATGCTGGACTCATAGAAGGATTGGTTTTGCGTACGCCGCTGCGCTATTGGGTAAAAGTCTCCGATAGGTGTAGCAATGAGGATGCTGTCGATTAAAGGTTCATTAAAGGAGACTTGTGAGAATACATACTGAAGTTCGGACAAGTGAACATAATAGTTCGATATATCGTTGCTCTGTACATCCAGCATCATGTCCTTAAAGGCGTAACTGAACATAAGAGAACGAACCGAATTGGAGATTCCCGACAGCTTATCGTCCAAGATCTGGTTCGTTTTGTTTACCGTCTCTTGGCTGGATTCAAATGCGTTTTTTTGAATTTCCTTCGAAGCGATCCAATACGTCGTCATGCCTACCGAACCTATTGCAAGCGTTATCATAATTATGAAGGCGAATCGAACTCTTTGTTTAAATGAGATGCCATGAATCCACCGGCTGAACGTTCCCGGTTTGAATTGAATTCGTTTAATCAAACTTCATCAACCTCTCCTGATCTACAAGACTTCCCTTTCACCTTAAACTAATCGTTGCGAAAATATTGTACAATAGAATGCCATTTTAGCAACAGGTAAGTTTCCTCCAGAGCAACTTGGCCCCATGAACCTGTCCATACAGATAAAATCCTCCCAACATACAAATTTTTATTTGTTTGTACACGTTCAATCTTTTGAAACCACTAACTCAAAATCAAAAAAAGCCGCAGAAATCGCGACTTGGTCATCTTACTCTGCTATTAACTATGATGAAAAATATCGTCTTATAAAATAACTTGGCGTACAGCTCCATGCATGACAATAGCTGTTCACCAGGTTGCTGCCGTAAGGAGAATACGTTTTGTCATCCGGGTTGTATAACTCCCAGAAGGTATCCGCACCGTCTTTCAACATGCCTCCCCAGTATGTTCGAATTTGCTCAATCGCCTTTTCCTTTTCTCCGCATAAGAGCAATGCATCCACGTAGTGATGAACCATATACGGAGTAGTCATACCTATAGCATTCGTATGACATTTAAGTCTTTCGAGCAATGCTGTGGCGACTGGTGCATCAATGACCTCTGCCAGGATCATCCATACTTGGGATGCCCAAGACACCTGTCTCCCTTTTCCACTAATGAAGAACTTCTGTTCCTCGTCCCATAGATATGCGAGTGCTGCACTCACCGCTTTTTCGATTTGAACGTTAATCCAAGCCGCCTGGTCTACCAAGTCCAGCTCATGGGCAATCTTCAGACCTCTTCTCATACTATAGATGAGCACCGCTTGCGCCCCAGCCTGCTTGTTGAGTTCATCATGCCAATCCAGGAAGCAATACCAAGTGTCATCATCATGTACGATCCCCTGCTCGTTCAGCCTTGCGATTGCAATGTGAATCTGCTCGTACGCTACTGGCCACAATTCTTCCAACGTATCCCGATCCCCTGTCGCTTCATAATAATCGTAAAGAGTGGCTACGAACAGCAGCGCGTAATCGTATAGATAAGTCTCGTCCACATAAGGCTCCGGATACTCATATAAACAAGCCCCTACTCGACCGCCCTCAAGCCGTGATCCGGCAAAGAGATACAGGCAGCGTTTAACAAGGTCATTACAGCCGAAGGTTTCATAGTTGACGAGCGCCTGCAGTCGAAGGTCCCCGATCCATAAACGTCGATCCCGCTTG
This sequence comes from Paenibacillus sp. FSL K6-2862, assembly GCF_038005125.1. Taxonomy (NCBI): domain Bacteria; kingdom Bacillati; phylum Bacillota; class Bacilli; order Caryophanales; family Paenibacillaceae; genus Paenibacillus; species Paenibacillus sp. FSL K6-2862. The sequence goes on along the minus strand of NZ_JBBOSN010000001.1, from coordinate 3,205,773 downwards.
GGACCATCCTCGAAGACGGTTTGCATGCAGTCCCGCAACGTTTTCACAGCAACCCGATCAATGTTCGCCATTTCCAGTCCGATGTCTTGTCGCAATGGGGGAAGTGCTGCCAAATCAGCAGAGGTTACTGTCGTGCAGTACAGATCAGTAAGTTGGACGTCATAGCGAATCGAGGTTTCAAGGACTTCAATCTTCAGATAACGGAATGCATAACGGCGATCCAGCGTAATCGTTCCCGGCAGCACATCCACGTTGATGATCTCATCCTGCAGCCAAGATCGGCTAAGCCATCCTTTGTATTCACTGAAATCCTCTCCGACTTCGCATGGCATTTCGCCGAATGTCAATCGAAGCCGGAGTGGCGCATCGGCATTACTCCGTACGTTCCGGAGTGATATTGTTACATAACCGACATGGTGTGTTCCAAAATCCAGCGTGATGCAATCGCCTTTTTTTAAAATCTGATCGTATACTTGAGCAGCCGAGCCGCCCGATTCCACGCCCCACCCTTGAAAAGCTTCCTCTTCCTGAACCACACTCACCATGCGTTCCGGGTAAACTTTCTGTTGATGCAGCTCAGGTGTAAGGCGTTTTGCTTGGTCTAACCAGGTCGTATTTATCATGTGTTCATTCATACACTTATCCTCCCTATCCCTTGACCGCTCCGACGGTCATGCCGCCAATGAAATATTTTTGCAGGAACAGAAACGCGAGCAGCAGCGGCAGAGCACACAGAAAACATGCTGCAAACAACACGTTCCACTGCGTGGGATTTTGCTGATCCCCAAGAAATCCAAGCATGGCAAGTGGCAGTGGAGAGTCATCTGCTCCCGAGATGAAGATCATATTGAAGAAGTAATCATTCCAGATCCAGACACCCTGCGTAATAATGACGGATACGGTCACGGGAATAAGTAAGGGAAATACCACCGTCCAGAAGCGTTGGAACAATCCTGCCCCATCGATGTGTGCAGCTTCCTCCACTTCTTCAGGAACACCACTCCGAATGAAGCCGGTATACAGGAAAGTGGAGAACGGAAGACTGCACGTAATAAACATAAAGATGGGCGTGTATTGGTTGGTTGGAATATGCAGTGCATTGATCATCTGCACGATCGGGATCAGTACCATCTGCGCAGGGACCACGAGTCCAGACAAGAAAAACAGATACATAAACTTGCTTAACTTAGTCTTCAAACGCGCCATCGGATACGAAGCCATGGCTGCGAACAGAACTACGAAAATGACCGATACGCCCGTCAATACAATACTGTTCCAGAGCGCTTCAGGGAAATGCATACGCTCGAAGGCAGACTTATAACTTGCGAGAGATAATTCCTGAAACAATGCCAGCGGGTTCGTATTATTGCTAGGATCACGAAGCGAAGTCGAAAAGGCGATAATCAACGGAATGAGATTCAGTGCCATAACGGCGAGTACAACAAGCTGAACTGACCCTTTGCTGAGCCACTTACGAAGCATCATGCCGACACCTCCCGTTTGTTCATTTTCAGCACAAAGACGGCGGTAATCACGATAATTACGGCAAATGAAATGACACCAAGTGCCGAAGCTTTACCGAAGAGCTGTTCTGTAAATGCCATTTTATAAATCGTATAGATCAGCGTGTTGGTAGCCGTTCCGGGGCCGCCATTGGTCATGATAAACGGGAAATCGAAGGCTTTGAGGCCATTGATTAAGCTTAGCGTTACGTTGATCGTAATCGCTGTTGACAGCAATGGAATTTTGACATGCCGCAGCAATCTCCAGGAACCACAGCCGTCCATTCGACCGGCTTCCAACAGATCGGTGGGAACGGTCTGGAGCCCTGCGAGAAAAATAATCATCGTTGTTCCGATGGTCTTCCAGATTTCGACGAAGATAATTGAATACAGGGCAGTCGAATAGTCCCCCAGGAAATTCAATTCGTTCGCAATACCCAACTTATCGAGAAAGGAAGAAATCAGTCCGTAATCCGGCATATATACGTAGCTCCACAAAAATCCGACTACAATTGCACTAAACAATGTGGGAATATACGCCAGGGAACGATAGATCCCGGTTCCTCTTATTTTCATGTTTAACAGCAGAGCCAGTGCCAACCCGATGATATTGCCGGCGATCACGGTGACAAACGTGTAGATCAGCGTATTTTTTAATGAAATACCAAGGATATCACTGCTGAACAATTCCTTATAGTTGCCGAATCCGATATAGTTGTAGGCTTGGGCGTATCCGTTATAGTCCGTTATGCTGTACTGGAACAACCGCAGGATCGGGAAGATCCAGAAAGTCAGGTAGAAAAGTAATGCCGGTAAGGCAAACCAGTACATGGACTTTTTCATTACAGTAGAGCTCATCCTGCTCCATCCTTTCCAAGAAGGCCTGCAGCAAGGGAAGAAAGGCTAACTTTGCTTCCCATTGCTGTAGACAGCATCATTCTAGTTTTTCCACAGCTCTCTGAACTTGGTTTCCATGGCGTTTGCCACATCCTCAGGTGTTGTTTTCTGACCTGCGATGATTTCAGCAAACTTCGATTGCATAACATCCGACACTCCTGCCGGCCACATCTGATTACTGAAATAAACGGAGTTTCCGGTTTGTTGGTAGTTGTCGTTAACTTCCTTGAACAATTCGTTCTCAAGCTGCACATCTTTATAAACACTAATGGAGCTGTTGGCTTCCACAAACGCTTTGAAAAGATCTGATTCGCCGTCGAACAGGTAGTTCAGCACTTCCTTAGCAGCGTCCAAATTTGCCGATTTCGCGTTCAGAGCGTACCCCGCTGACGTTGCCGCGGACACAAACACTGGCTGTCCTGGCTCGTTACCCGGTAGTGAGGCAAATCCGCGTGTAAATTCAGCTGCACCCTTGGAGGTCATGGAAGCGTAATCCCATGTTCCGGTAAAAGTCATGGCTGCTTTCCCATCAATGAACAACTGTGCAGATTGGGCACTTCCAATGCCAAGCGAGTTCTTAACCACATAGTTCTTATCATAGAGCTCTTTATATTTGGATATCGTTTCGATCCACTTTGGATCAGTCAACGATTTCTCACCGTTTTGCAGTTTAACATCAAAATCCATCTCACCCGGATATACAACATTGGCAGCGATCGGATACATGCCGAATTGAATCATCCACGGGTCTTTATCGCCCATTGCTATTGGGGTTACACCTGCAGCTTGCAGCTTTTGGCACAGTTCCAGGAAAGAGGACCAATCTCTCGGAAACTCGGTATACCCTACCTGCTCTAACAATTCCTTGTTGTAGTAAACACCCAGAAAATCAAGCCCTTCAGCTACTCCATAGGGTTTGCCCTCGTAGGACATGTCTTCCTTCGCTCCCTCGCTGATATTATCCCAGAACGTCAGGTCGGATAGATCTGCAGCGAATCCTGCCTTCGCAAAATCATTAACGCCGCCAGCCGCATTCTTCGGAAAGATCCAGAAAATGTCCGGACCCTGACCGGCCGCAAGCTTGGTTCGCACAGATGTGTTGTACTGGTCGTCAGGCAGCTTCTGCACTTCCAGCGTAATATTCGGGAACTTTTCCTTGACTAGACGCGGTAAGGTCTCCAGCTCAAAATCCTCTCCTTCAGAGGCCTTGTTTCCCGATAGCATCATGGTTAACGTAATGGCCTTCCCGGACTCATCTGTTCCCCCATTGCTATTATCCGTTCCACTCTCTTCCGAGCTGCCAGAGCTGCATGCACTCAGGAAGATCATGAGAAGCACTAACGTTAAGGACCAGAGTCGTTTTCTTTTTTCCATCTTGTCATTCCCCCAATTCATGTTTATTCTTGCTTTGTGCACATTCTCATCATAAGGTGCGCTCAAGTGCATTTGCTTTGGCTCGTTTGGTGCACTATTTTTAGATTTGACAATGGCGGGAGGAGCACGTATGATTCTGTTCAACATCAAAACTAAACTTTTTCTGGTCCTTGTCCTCGTGTCGATTGTGCCGATTATCGTCGTTTCTGTCAGTTCCTATCGAAGTTACACGAAGCTGGTGAACGAACAGACCTCACTCGTGACGTCGACAACCATCGGCAATTCGGTCAAAAGCATGGAAGAGATTTTGCAGAATATTGACCGAATCTCCGTCACGCTACTTCAGCAATCCTCTAATGCAACCGCTTACAGCACAGTGAGTGACGAACTCATCAAGCTCAACGGGACGAACGACCAGTATGAAATCTTCATGATCCGCAGCAAATTGAAATTAATCTTCGAGAACATCCTGCTTGGCTACAATTACATCAATGGGTTATACCTGTTCACGCCAGATGGCAAATGGATCAGCTATGGCAGCAGCGGCACCGACCTTCGCCTCGATTATATCGCTCTTCGGGATGAGTGGTACCTAGATACGATTCAGCGTAAAGGTGATCTCTATATTGGTGAAGTCGGCGTCAAACCGTATATCATTAACGCCAAGGAATCAATAGGTTTCTCCAGAGCCCTCTACGATCCTAACAATAATGAATTTCTTGGTGTGTTTATGCTGGATTGCAGTATGAACATCTTCGACGGTTTGAACCGAAATCCGGCCCCAAGTCTGTCCAATCTGTATCTGGCAAATGATGCTGGCGAGATTCTCTATTCATCAGATGGAAGCAAAATGGGCACGCCTCTCTCTGCTTCTCTTGTTAAGGCAACTGAGCAGGTCGGCAGCAATGCCCAGTACAAATCCATACAGGATAACATGATGACGGTGATTCAGAAGGTACCCGGACGCAACTGGAATGTGATCGCCAACATCTCCATGGATCGGCTGTATGAGGAATATAATATATCGCAGAAGCTCTTGTTCTATGTGGCTGTTAGCTGTGGAGTCATCTTCCTGCTGCTTTCCTTCTTTTTGTCGAACCTGATCACCAAACCCATCATCGAATTGACCAAAATGATGCGTAAAACCAAATCTCACCGATTCGTAACCATCAAACCTCAAGTGGCCAGGCAAGTCGATGAGATTGGCATTTTGTATCACGAGTTCAACAAAATGATGAAGGATATCGATACCCATATACGGGAGAGCTACCAAAATAAAATTCTCATGCTGGATTCACAGATGAAAGCGCTCGAAGCCCAGATTAACTCGCACTTTCTCTACAACACCTTGGAATCAATTAATAGCATTGCTGAGATCGAAGAAGTCGAGAGCATCGTGGTGATGACCAAGTCGCTCGGAGACATGTTCCGCTACAGCATCAAAACAGATAGCGAATTGGTCATGGTCAGCGAGGAACTCAAACATGTCGAAAACTATATGGCTATCCAGCAAATCCGGTACGGTGACAAGATCAGTTTCGATCTTCATGTGGACCCGGAGATACATAGCCGTCGCATGCTGAAACTACTGCTGCAGCCTCTTGTGGAAAATGCCATTTTTCATGGGCTCGAGAACAAACGCGGAAAAGGATCCATCTCCATTACAGGCTTCTTTCAAGGTGACCGAATTGTATTTCAAATCCGGGACGATGGTATTGGCATGTCTGAGTCACAGGCGGAAGAGCTTCGACAGCTGCTCATGCAACCACCTGAATTTGTCGCCGTTGGCCAGCGGCAGAAGCAAAGTATCGGCATCAAAAACGTGCATTCAAGAATTGCACTGTATTACGGAGATGCCTACGGACTTTCCTTTGATACCGAGTTGAATAAGGGAACACAAATTACGATTGAGATTCCAGCTGATTGGGAAAAGAGGTGACCAAAGGATGTACACGTTTATCGTTGTGGATGACGAGCCGTTGATACGCAAAGGTCTGTTGAAAAAATTAGAGAATTTCGATCATTCGCTTGAACTTCTTGGCGAGGCGGATAACGGTGCAGATGCACTCGCTCTGATTGATTCAACCAAGCCGGATATTATCTTTACGGACATGCGCATGCCTGAAGTTGATGGCAAGCTGCTAATCAGAACGGTACGGCAGCAATATCCGCAGATGAAGCTCATTGTCATTAGTGGTCATGCCGATTTTGATTATATGCAGGAGGCTATCTCAGCCAAGGTCGTTAATTACCTGCTGAAGCCTTTTAGCAGAGAGGAGATTCACAGCACGCTCCATCAGGCTATTCATGCCATCGAACAGGAGCGTTCCTTGGAGCGTGAGGTCCTTCTGCGAACCGTAGAAACAGAACAGATGAAAATCGATGCTGATATGCAGGCCTTCTTGAATGTTGTGCTGGCTCCCAATGCATCCAGCAAAAAGCCTGCGTTCCGTTCTGCAGAATTTGCTGCCATCTTTGCAGCTGAGCAGTCTGTTCTAATGACGGTCTATAGCCCTCAACCGCTCTCGGCACAGCAGCTGCCTACATTTTCAAATGGTCTGTACATTCCTCATCCGCAATCGGAGCAGCTTCTGTTTTTCCTGATTCATGATCCGGAATGTGAATTTCATGAATTGCAGAAAAAGGCGCTTCAAACAGCAAACGTGATTTTGACGAAAGCGCAATCTACAGACATCTGCATTGGGATCAGCTCGCCGCTCACAGGCACTGACGGTGTCCGAGAAGCGCACCACCAAACCATCCTTGCCTTAGATGAACGATCCATAACTGATTTTGGCAAATGTTACGTGTATTCCGAGAGAAACATTCCGTTCAGTCCTCTGAAGTGGACTCGAATGTTTGAACTGCTGTTCTTCATTGAGAGCGGAAATTCACAGAAGGTTGACGAACTCATCACCGATTTTTTTGCCTTCTACATCCGGCAGCCTGACACCTTGCTTACCCATCTGAAGGAACAATGCAGGGAGATTATTACAGAAACTAAGCGGCTGTTAAATGACTATCTTCAAAACGGGAGCAGCAATAATGCTTCCTCAAGTCTTGAGGCTGTTCTAAACGTCTCCTTCGATATGGAATGCATCCGGCAATACATGAGAAAGGTACTGACCGGAGCAGCACTTCTGTTGAAAGATGATAACCCGTACGCATCGGATCAGGTCATCGATAACGTAAAAAAGTATATAGATAATCACTTTACCAAGGATTTGACGCTGGAGTGGGTATCGTCTCTGTTTTATCTGAACCCGAGTTACCTCAGCTATTTATTCAAAGAAAAGACCTCCGAGAACTTTACCGATTACGTGAACCGTCTACGAATCGGGCATGCCAAATACCTGTTAGCGAGTACGGACGACAAAATCTACCGTATTGCCAAACAGCTGGGTTACGATAATCCAAAGTACTTTTTCCGGGTATTTAAAAAAGTGACAGGCTGGACTCCAGAAGAATTCCGAAAACAGCATAAATCCTTCTCCGCAAATAACAAGGAACCAGGCCATGTTTGATGGCCCAGTTCCTTGTTGTCGTAGTGCTGTTTAATGGCTTAAAGATCAAGCAATTTCGCAACCTGATCGTGGGCTCGGACGATAACGGCAGCAAGTTGTGCGCGTGTCAGCGTGCTCTGAGGTTGCAGTAGTCCATCGGGTGAACCCTGGAATATACCGAGCTTGATGGCTGCTGCCATGGCTGGCCGACTCACAGGTGTTAGCTGAGCCTGATCCTTGAAGTCTTCCAGCCAGGAATCCATTTCGGCTTCCGACAGCTCTGTATTTACTCCAGCCAATTTCAATGCTCGAACGAGTACCACCGCCATGTTCTCTCTGGACATTGGAGCGTTAGGCTCGTATTGCCCTTCCTCCGTCAGGTCATACTTCACGGCAGCTCGTAATACCGGATCAAACCATTTTTCATTGGATGCAGATGCTTCCGGCTCGATGCCTAACACATTCAGAGCGACCATTAACGTTTGGGGGGATGTTGTCGTTCCCTGCGGCTGCATGCGCTGATCCGAAACGCCGTTGATCAGAAGCAAACTGCTTGCTTTAGCTATATCTCTGGCATACCAAGCCGATGAATCAACGTCAACAAAGCTGCGTGATGCCTGAATAGCTGCGTAGGTTCCTCCTTGATTAAGCAGCACGTTCCATACCTTGTTACCATTTGTATCCTGAGTCAAGACGCCGGGGACTGGAGTAAGTGCTCCTTCTTCTCCAATATATGCAATTGTTGTGGCGTCTGCAGCAACGCTAGCGTCAACAGGCAGAGTTGTCGTGAAGAATATACCTTGCTTAGTTTTAATGGTCACATTCCACGGCACCCCGATTATCTTCACGCCCGATTTTTGAATGCGTTTTACCTTCTGTTGGTCCGTCTCACTTCCCTTTTCTACGGAGACGGCAGCAGCGGTATTCCCTCCCGAATCAATCTCGCCTTTATTCTCGGATCCTGATGCGGGTGTCTCGCCAGGTGTACCAACACTACCCGAACCTGGCGAGCTTGGCGAACCAGGATTCGTTCCCGGATTTGTTCCTGGGTTCCCTGGATTTACCTCTGTATCTTTTACAGTGAATGATAATCCGTCGATTCGAAGATCTGGTTCATGAAACACCACGTACAGATCATGCACACCACTCAGGGCAGAAGAAATTTCGGCTTCTACCTCAGCGTATCCTAATTCCTTGACTGAGACGTTAGCATTACTGATTTTGTAAGAGACAGGCTCTGTCACCGGTACATTCCATACAGCAAGTGGGACAGAGTCAGGCTTATCTGCATGTAATGAGATCGTCCCCCCTTTTGCATTGGATGCGACTGAGGCTTTCACCTTATGAGCACCTGTCAAATCGACCTTCGGTAAGGCAACCCACGATCCATCTTGCTTCGAACGAACGGCATAGTAGCCTCCTACAATCGCTTTTGCTTTTAACTTGGCTGCAGTGCGCTCCTTGGACACTTCGTGATAAACGACTTCATTGGAAGCAAATGCATGATCAAATACATTGATGGGCTCGGTAAGAGATAAAGTCGCCACCGACTTCCCAGTAATGTTTAACGACTTGGAAACTTGCATGTCCGCATCTGCCGCCGAAGTTCCAATCATAAAATCATAGCTTCCTTGCTCAACGATCCAATCGTTCCGATTCACATCCCATAATGCGAGCGTTTGTGGATCGACCTCAAGCTGCACTTCTTTCGTTTGACCTGGGGCGAGATGGACCTTATCAAATGCGGCCAATTTCTTCTTGGGCGCATGCGCACCGTAAGCGGAACTTCTGTTACGGGCGTACAACTGCACCACCTCGGACGTCTCAACTTCACCCGCATTCGTAACACGGACTGAAACCGCGAACGGCTCTTCCCCTGAAACCGAAGAAGGTACGTTAAGTGAATCGTAGGTAAATTTAGAATAAGACAGTCCATAACCGAACGGATAGGTCACCTTGGCATCCGTGTACATGTACGTCAACCCAGATTCAATGGGATCTGCATTTGTCATATCAACTGTGAAACGAGGGTCGATGTTGTCGAGATTAGATGTGTTTCCTTCCGGCACGACGTAGGAGTTAATCGCCGGAAAAGCATCCATGCCCGCATACCATGTGGACGTCAAGCGGCCTGTCGGGGCGTATTCACCATACAGTACCTGGGCCAGTGCATATGAATCATATTGACCGCCATACGGCTGATATACAATGGCGGATACGTTTGGATTGTCTTGAATGCGTTCCATACTTACAGGAAAACTCGATTTAATAACGACGATCGTTTTCTTACCTTCGGCTGCAAAAGCAGCGGATACGTTATCAATTAGTGCATAATCAGCCTCACCCATATCCAGGCTTGAACGATCATTGCCCTCGCCTGCACTGTGACGTGGTGGTGCTCCTACGAAAACGATCGCATAATCGTCTTCAGCAGCTCTTGCTGCTGCATCTTCGCCCGCACTTCTCACAATGCTCTTCTCAAATTTAGCCACGTCGGGGCGATTCGCAGCATTTTCTCTTGTTCCCAGCGGTGACGGTGCAGTCACGAGCTTTCCGTTCCCATCTACTTGGATGAAGCGCCCGTTGGCATAATACCAGTTGGTGAAGTCGCCGGAGAATCCAGTACGGTAGCCATTAGCAACAATAGATACGGATCCATCCTCATTGTTTTCCATTCGCAGCGTTGGCGGGATGGCACTCGTGTCTCCCATCATATCCGGCAGGCTCCAATCGTTATTTGTCAGATTCAAGCTCGTGCCATCCGTGTTACCCACCGCTGCATTATAGGTCGCAGGCGAAGTAATCCAACGTTGATTATGAAGTGACAGCAGACTCGCCCCCGCTTGACCCCAATCATATACACGGAACAAATGGGAAGAACTGTCCTCTGCTGGCGTATCCGAAGTCGTGATGAGCTGCGCTCCCTCCGTTCCGGCATTTGGACTGTACACATCTGCGGTAACGGTTTGTTGGTTGGCTTTGGAGGTCAGCGTAATGACTTCACCTCCCGGAGCATAGTTTACGTTACTGCTTCCGTTCATTTTGATGATGGAACGCAGTGGAGATTCACCGGAGTTCTCCAGTTCGGGTGTCTCCCCGACTGAGTATGTCGTTTTGAAACGGGCATCGGCATACACGCCGGAGACAGCAGCACGATTTCCTTTTTTGAGTGGAAGCGTACTGTCATTTTTGAGTAGCACAATACTTTCCTGAGCCGCACGAAGGGCTACTTCCTGATGGTCCAACTGGTTGTAGTCAGAAGGTGGAGATGTTCGTACGTCCCTCGCTTCACTCGCGAACGGATAATCTTTCGGAATGCCCTGCTCATCGGTTTCATTAAAAATACCTAAACGCACAAGTTGGTTTACATGGGGTCTGGCCGCTTCAATAAGCTCTTCCTTGGTAATACCGTACTCTCCTTGTTCCACAAGGGCCACAAGGTCAGTCACATCGGCAGGAGTCGTACCTGAAGGCCGTCCCGCATTGGCTTTGGCAAGAGCCATAAGGACGGTTGCATGACCACGATCCACAGCATACCGATCATCGTACCCGTTCCCGAGCTGGTTTGCGTTGGACACAATGGCATCACCGTTAAAATCAGGTGAGCTGTATACGCCATATTTGGCGTTCATGTTGGCCAATAGCTGCAGTGGAGAAAGGATATTAGGAATTCCGTTTGTCCGGCCATAGGAAGTCATTGTACCAGCTAAAGCACCCGATTCGAAACCCGGCAGTGCCGCTTTCGTTTGATACTCGAATAACGAACGTGCTCCCGCGCTGTTATTAGCGGTTTGCCTAAACCATTGTGCATTATAGACGGAATAATGCTTGGTTCCTACGGCAGCTCGCATCCAGAATCCATCCTCACTGGCCGGCTGGTCCACTCCGCTTAAACCGGTAGCCATCTTGTCAATCAGTACTCCAGCCATATTCGGGTCCTCAGAAAATCCTTCGTCGAAGCGGCCGCTGAGCGGATTGATCCGCATGTCACTGACAACCGTGAATGCAACGCTTAGAGAAGCATCGTTCCCCCCGTGAATATTGGACTCGCCTTGTTTAACCTTCAGTTTACTGATTTTCTCACTGCCCATTACTTCTCCGATATCGGACAAAAGATCCTTATTCCAACTCTGTCCCATGCCAATAAGCGCGGGAAAATCTGTCGATACCCCCTGAACGTTGTCTGCAGCCGATAATGCGCCGGGAATCACCTTGCCAGCATTCGGTCCTTTCGTAAGGGTATAGTGGTTACGAGAACCTGTAACATATACTGCTGGTCCTTCTAGCCCGGTGTAATCAAAATAGGTATCCACGAAAGAGTTTAAATGCTCGGGATTACCGTCAAACAAAGGCATCCCATCAAATACGCCTCCTTGCTGAGTATTAAACTTAACTTCGTTCGCAGCGGAAACAGATGACGGTATAGTGGCCCATGAACCCATCATCAGACTCGCAATCGTTACCATTGAGAGCATCCTCTTGCCCACTTTTTGTCTTAAAATGCTTGGCATGCGCTGCACCCCTCCCCATTTATTGTAATCGCTTTCAGTTATTGATTATAAAGGGGCCCGCAGTGCATTTTGTTTGTGCCTTGAAGTACAGTATTTTTAGGTTAACGTTATACGGAGAAGCCAGCACAAAAAAAGCCGCAAGTATGCGGCTGCAATCTCTTCGTTTAATTTTAAAATAATCATAGATCATCTCACATCAATTTTATACGTTATACTGCCATCATTAATCATCATTTTTAGTTTTCTTCAAGCTGACAACAGCTTTTCCATTTACCCTACCTTCTCCCAGGTCACGAAGGGCCTGAGATGTTTCACTCAAAGCATACTCCCGATCAATACGTGGAGTAACCTGGCCTGATTCAACAAGTTCCTTCCAGATGGTCTGGTCTCCATGGTTCGGTTTATGGATAAGAAGAGTTAATTTCTTCTTTTCCAGCCAAGAAACGAACGGGCTCCATACTAAGTTAAGCAAGATATGCGGCATAGGGCCTCCGATCATGACATAGGTGCCCCCCTTCACTAACGCTCGCTTCAACGCAAAAGCAGATCGGTTGCCGACAACATCAAGAATCAAATCATATGCTGCTCTACTCGCTGTGAAGTCCTCTTTGGTATAATCCACAACGTGATCGGCGCCTAATTCAAGCAGCATATCCAGCTTCTCACCACGATCCACCGCAGTTACTTCTGCTCCCTGTAATTTGGCATATTGAATGGCGAACGTCCCAACTCCGCCCCCGGCTCCATTAATTAGAACATGTTCTCCCTTTAACAGGTTCCCATGCTTCCTAATTCCTTGCAGAGCTAGAACGCCCGCTTGTGGAATGGATGCTGCCTGTACATAAGTGATTCCCGCTGGCTTGGGAGTCAACGCCTCCTCATTCGCACACACATACTCCGCGAATCCTCCCCAGCCACAGCTGGATAGGTCTCCGAACACCTCATCACCCGGTTTGAATCGTTTGACAGCGGGTCCAGCCATGATTACCCTCCCTGCAATGTCTGCACCAAGAATCGGGTAACGCGGGTGACGAAACGCACCTATGCGGTTAACAAATGGTTTCCCGCGAAGAAGATCCCAATCCCAGGAATTCACCGAAGTCGCATGTACTTCAATTAATACTTCATTGTCTTTCGGCATCGGAACATCTACCTCTTTTACTCGCAGGACCTCTGGCGTTCCGTAGGTATCGTAGACCACCGCTTTCATTACTGCTGCATTCATTTTTGGGGATATTCCAGTGTCAGTCAACCATATTTCGCTCATGGGCATTCTCCATTCAATAGACAATGTGTTTCGCCTTCAAACAACTGATACGCTTGGAAAAAAATGACGTTTCATTTTGAGGATGTAGATGCCGATTTAATGTATAGATTTGAAGTGTACCCTTTAGAACAGGTATTCCAGCTGGCTTGACTCTGGTATTGTACCAGGGTTTATCGTAATCCATAGCAGATATGGTTTTTACGAATCAGGAGGAATAATAATGTTTATTGATCCATTTGATCAAGTATTTGAAATTATGAAGCAGTCTTTTCCTGAATCAGAGTACCGGGAATACGCACACCAGAAGAGATTGCTGGCTAATCCACGTTATCACCTATTTACTGAGAAGAACGATCAAAATGAAGTGATTGGCTTCCTCGCTGGATGGGAGTTCGAAAAATTCAGGTATATTGAGAATGTAGCCGTCTCTCCAGCCATTCGCGGTGGCGGTATAGGCAGACGGATGATGGAACGCTTCATTAAGAAGTCGGACAAACCCGTTGTATTGGAAGTTGAACTACCTGAGGATGATCTGAAATGCAGAAGAATCGGTTTCTATAAACGACTGGGATTTCAATTGGAAGATTATGCGTATGTTCAGCCGGCTCTTCGTGAGGGGCAGCGTGCCTTGCCTCTTCAGATCATGAGTTATCCGGCCCCTTTGACTTCTAGTGAGTTTGAAACGGTTCGAAACGTATTGTATAAGGAAGTGTATGGCGCCTCCGACTCTTACGTGTACACATTGAATAGATAAGTGCAGATAGAAGGGAAAACCATGAAAAACGATTATAAAATCAATGAAATCGCAAAGCTCTACGGCATAGGTGTTGATGCGCTGCGTTATTATGAGAAATTGGGATTACTGTCTCCTGCGCGGGATAGCAACGGATATCGCCTCTATCGTCTTCAAGATATGTATAAACTGAATATCATCCGCGACCTGCGTCAGCTGGACTTCACCATGCAGCAGATTAAAGCGTATCTGGATGATCAAAGTGTTGAAAATACGCTTGAATTGTTGTTCAAGGAACAACAGCTGATCCAGGCGCAGGTTGCCAAGCTTGAAATGAACCAGCAGATCATTCAGAGCCGAATCAAGGTACTGACCGAAGCGAGACAGATCAAGACAGGTGTTTTTACCATCAAAACCTACCCCGATAGACCTTGTCTGCAATTGAATACACGGATCACCAGGGATGAGGAGATGGATTATGCGGTTAAGAAGCTGCACAAGAAACATAATAGTCACGTGTTGGATTTTGGGAATCAGTTATACGGGGCATCAGTTTCTCTTGAAGACTTGAAGCAAGGTGTAAAAGATGTATTTAATTCCGTGTTCTTTATATTTAATTCGGATGAAGCAGAACGAATTGATCCAGATTATTCGCTGCCTGCAGGTGATTATTTGTCACTCTACTATCGGGGTCATTATCGTCAAAGTCACGAGAAAATGCTGGACGTGATTAAGTATGCAAGCGAACAAGGGCTGAACATATCCGGAGATCCTTTTGAAATTTATGAAATTGATAATCGGGATACCATCGTTTCCGATCAATTCTTGACGGAAATCCAGGTGAGAATCACAACCGAATAAAAATAGGTTAGGAACAAATAAGCCGATCCGATAAAGGATCAGCTTATTTGCGGGGTTCATCTGTTAAGCACGCTTGTTCTCAACAGATTTCATGCGGTTTTGGTCGTCATCCTGCCGGTCATGACTGAACTCTTGCCCGGCTTCTACTTCGCCCTGCCCTGATACGCTTCGGGCAAAATTGGTGAACTGTCTTTTATGCTCGTCCAGCTCGTGTTTTTGTTTAAGAAGTTCTTGTGGATCCTGATTCGTCATCTGCTAACCCTCCTACAACACCGAAATAGTCTCCACTTTATGAGTTTTGCTGATGCTTGGATTCATCTTGAATTTCTTCACGGAATCCGGAAATGCTATGTTTACGGCGCTCATTTTTTTCCTCAATCTGACCTTTTTCCCGAGCTGGAATTTCATCACCGAATTCTTCAAGATAATCCTCGGCTTCCCGGTAATTTTCGATTGTGTTTTGAACTGCATTTTGCAAATGCTGCACATTGTCTTCACGGTTATCCGGTTTGCTCATACATCTCACCTCCCCAAAAATGGAATCAGTGCTGTTTATTCGCACTACAGAAGTGTTCCATAAGAGAGTGAAGCTTATGCATGAAATTCAGTCTCCTTTCCTTCGATAATGCAATGGTGAATGGCCTGTGACGGCTTTGAATACCCGACCGAAATGGGTTACACTCCCGAATCCAACCTTCCTCGCAATCAAATTGACCTTGAGGTTTGAGCTCTCAAGCTGCTTTTTTGCCTCCTTGATTCGCACACTATTGACGTATTCTACAAAAGCGAATCCTGTCGCTTCTTTGAACGATCGACTCAAATAATAAGGACTGATATAGAACTGATCTGCCAGCAAATGAAGCGACAGTTCGTCCATGTAATGGTCGTTAATATAACGGACAATTTCTGAAATACGCTCATGCATGGGACTTGGCGATGCCAGCGGTTCCGCATCATGCTGCTTGAAATGTCTACAGCACATGATAAGCAGCTGCACGGCAAGTGTCTGGGCATACAATTCGAAGCCGCTTCCTTGCTCCTTCATCTCCTGCATAATGGCTCTTGTGTGCATATCGATCAGCTCTCTACTGCGCAGGGAACCTTTCAATATCAAATAATCCCGCTGAAGCAGAGGTTGAAGCACTTCTTCATGGGAACCGTCCACCGAAAAATACTGGGCATGCATATTAATAATAAGCCGCTCATGCTTTGGCCGTTCCGCATTGGTCGTGCGATGAAGAACGTTGGGAGAAATAATAACCACGTCGCCTTCCGCGATGGTAATCGTCCGGTCCTGGATGAAAAACTCCCGCTGCCCTGACATCAACACATAGATTTCATATGTGCTGTGAAAATGGCTTACCGGCATATGATGGCTTAATGCTTTTCGGTGGGATACCAGGAATGTACTCTCCGAATTTTCAAAGTATAGATTCCCCATCAAAGTCATGCTCCCTTCCGTTCCGTCCTTGATGTTTATATTATATCGCAAGAAATAAGAAGAAATGGGCATTTTCCGCAAATCATGTACATTATCTGTTGGTAAAATGGGATTACAACCAACCAAGGAGGAAGGATACATGCAAACCACTTCATCTACCTTGACGCCAATTCAATGGGCGTTAAAAGCCTGTGAGGCCATTATGGATACATTCGAGCCGGAGCATCTTCCGCCAGACCGATTCCATTATCATCAGGGTGTCTTTTTATCCGGGATGGAGAAAAGTTGGCGACAAACCGGAGAACAAAAGCTCTATGATTACTTGAAAGGCTGGGTCGATAGTCAGATTCTGGAGGATGGCAGCATCAAAAAGTTTAAGTCTGACGAACTCGACGACATCCAGCCCGGTGTTCTTCTCTTCACTCTCTACGAGCAGACGGGAGATGAACGGTATAAAAAGGCGCTTCACACCTTAGTTCCTCTCCTAAAATCCTGGCCCACTAATGCATCAGGCGGATTCTGGCATAAGGGACATTATCCGAACCAAATGTGGTTGGACGGTTTATATATGGCTGGACCGATCGCGGTGCAATTCGCCAAAACATTCGGTGAGAGCGATTACATCGATATGATGACCTATCAGGCGCTGCTTATGGAAAAGCATACAAAAGACCCTGTCACTGGCTTGCTCTACCACGGATGGGATGAGACAAAAGAAGCCAAATGGGCTGACCCTGTTACGGGTCTTGCTCCGGAATTCTGGGGCCGGGCCATTGGCTGGTATCCGGTAGCACTGCTTGAAATGTTCGAATACATGCCTGAGGATCATCCGGACAAAGATAAACTCGTAACGATCGTACAGGATCTGCTGATCGCTCTGACCAATTACCAGGATCCCGCCACCGGATTATGGTATCAAGTCATCGACAAAGGAGATCATCCGGATAACTGGCATGAGAATTCCTGTACGGCTCTCTTTGCACATGCCATTGCCAAAGCCGTTCGATTCGGCTATCTGGACCCTAAATATTTGCAATATGCATGGAAAGGTTACCAAGGCGTTATTGATACACTACAGTTTGACGAAAATGGGAACGTTATCATCGGTAATATCTGTATTGGCACGGGAATCGGCGACTATGATCACTATATTGCTCGGCCAACCAGTGAAAACGATCTGCACGGGGCAGGTGCCTTCATACTCATGTGTGTCGAGATGAATTTGGCAGCAAAATAGGTTAAACGCAAAGAAGACAGGGACAACAGTCTCTTGTTTCTGTTTGAAGCGGATCGGAAGCCTGTAATTGACGTTTGATAATAAAAAATATAAAAAGCAATAAAAAAAGGTCGCTAGAATTAGCGACCTTTTGTTGTATCTATGTTTATGATTTTCCATCATGCTTAAGTATTAGTGAATATCTTTCTTTTTGAAGCTGCCGCCCTTCACTTCTGCTACATCATACACAACTACAAAAGCATTCGGGTCAATTTCATGAATGATCTCTTTAATTTTGCTCTCTTCCATACGGTTGATTACACAAGTGATTTCTTTAAATTGTTCATTAGAGTATCCGCCATAAGCATCCGTATAGGTTGCTCCACGACCTAAACGGTCACGAATAGTTTCGACCATGATTTCGGGTTGATTGGTGATGATTTTAAACGTTTTGGAACCGCTCAAGCCTTCTTCAACGATATGAATAACTTTGGAAGCAATGAAATAAGCCAGCCCTGACAAGATGGCCCCTTGCAGACCAAACACAGATGAAACGACGATAAATACAAACATGTTTAGGAACAAGATTAGATCACTGGTACCAAAAGGAACTTTTCGTGATAGCAGTACTGCGAGCATATCTATTCCGTCCAACGCCCCGCCATTACGAAGTGCCAGACCCATACCGAAACCGATGATAATCCCGCCGACAACGGTAACCAGCAAGGTGTCCCCTTCGATAATTGTAGGTACATGGTGCATCAGACTGGTACTTACTGCGAGTGAAGCAATACCGATAATGGAATAGAGAGCGAAGCTTTTACCTATTTGCTTATATCCCAGCCACACAAAAGGAATATTGATTATACCGATCAGCATCCCCAGCGGCAATCCAAACAATTGTGAACCAACGATACTCAGACCCGTTACACCACCGTCCGAGACATTGTTGGGGATCAAAATGGCTTCAAGACCGTATGCCGTTATAAAAGCCCCGATGATGATCAATAAAATTTTCGAAAAAATTCTTGCCTTATTCGATTTTGCTTTCTTTCTTTGATGCATTCAATTTCCTCCTTGGATAAGAACTCATAAAATATAGTTTATATTAATAATCACCAACTTGACAAATTTTTCGCATTAGTTATGACTGTTAGTATTGCTTTTTTTCGTTCTTGTTACCCGTTGTATCCCCTGACAAACCTTAAAAGTACAGTCATGAAATTTTTAATAAAAACACAAAAAAGCCGCTATATCAGCGACTTATGGTGTGACGCATTTTATACCCACAAATACTCAATTACTTGTCATTAAGTCCTTTCCCATCAAGGATATGCGGGATGTACTTTTCGACTCTCGACTCTCGGGTCTTGGATTGTTTGGGTGAAGAAAAATGCATGATATATGCTCTCTGGCGTCCTGGTGTCAGTCCTTCGAAAGCTGTTTTCAGATCAGGTATTTCAACAAATTTGTTGGCTAATTCCTCAGGCAGGATATACTGGTCATGCTTTTTAAGTTCAACTTGCAGACCCGCTTTCTCAATCTGGACGGCTTCCTCAATATAATCCTGAATGATCAGCTGCATTTCTTGAATCGTCTGAGCATTGGTGAACCGAAGCTGACGTGCTGCCTGCACATTTTCTGTTTGCTGAATCAGGATTCCATGAGGGTCTTTTAGCAGCGCCCCTTTGTGAAACAACAGGGCACAATACTCCTTAAAACCATGGATCAAAACGATATTTTTGCCGTCCAAAGTGTAACAGGGATGCATCCACTTAAAATCTTCTGTGAGCCCGCAATCCAGAACGATCTCCCGCAGCAGCTCGAATTCTTCTTTCCAATTCTTCAGCTTGTTGAAATAGGGATCAATTTTTGTATTTCTCTCACCTTTTAACATCGATGTCCCTCCTTAGATTATGCCAGAAGCTTCTCAAGCCCTTCGCACCATTTACTCCAGCCATACTTGGCACCAGCCAGTGCTTGAGGATTGGAAATTCCGGTTTGTTCAAGGTGAAGGTTTACTGTACCGTTTCCTAAATCTTGTAATGTCCACGTAACCGTATGTTTCTCTCCGCTTTCCCAGGTATAGGAGAGGCAATGTGGTTCTTCTACGATCAGGACTTCTCCTTTAATAATTCCGTCCCAGTACTCCGTTGCCTGCGTTCGAAATTGAAAACGGTGACCAACCACTGGTTTGAAATCATTCTCCATTCCTTGACCGGTATGAATGTTGGCTACCCACTTGGCAAGCTTGCTTGAATCCGTTAAGGCTGACCAGAGCTTCTCGATCGACGTCGCATACTGATAGTCCAATTCCAATGTTAAACTCATTCTTCTTCCTCCTTTAATAGTTGGTCCAGGCGCATCATATTTATACTCCAGAACTTGCTGTAGAAAGCCACCCAATCTTGAACTTCTTGTAATGGTGAAGCATTGAGCCTATACCTCGTTTCCCTGCCGACTTTTCGGTCAACGACCAGATTCGCCTCTTTAAGAATGGTCAGATGCTTGGATACCGCTGTCCGTCCCATTTCGAATTGTGAGGTTAATTCATGAAGCGGTACCTCCTCTTCTTCGGTTAACATCTCCATCAACCGGCGCCTGGTTGGATCTGCAATGGCATCAAATACATCACGTGATCTTTGGTTCTCACTCACGCCACTTCCCTCCAATCTGCTGTATCGGAACACGGATGATACGGAGGATTTGTTTTTAATGTCGCTATATATTTTTGTGAAATGTTCTAATCAGACACCTTTTGGTGTCGAATTGATTATATGACACCAAAAGGTGTCGTGTCAACACCATTTAAAAATTAGCCTATGAGCGGCTTCTTTCTCGGTTCACAGCAAATTTCCAAATAAAAAAACACCTCTTATGAGGTGTTTTTACGTTTATCCAGTTAGTCAATGGGTCTTTTGTGAAAGGAAAGTCTATGTTCTGAACGACGCTTATTGATAATTGCTCCCAACAATATTTATGCTACTACTTTCGAATTCTTTATTTCTGATTTGATAAGAATGGTATACACTATTCCACCAAAGAACAAACCGACAGTTAATCCGTTCGCAGAAGAGTATATCACGTGGAAAAGATCACTGTGATAGAAGACCAGCATGACATTCAGACCATACTTAACTACAAAGTTAAGCAGGACGATCACCAGAGGAAGATAACTTGTCTTCTTATAAAAGGTTGAATTTTTGATATAAAATGCTTGAAAGTTTTTGTTCAGGACATATCCAATCAGAAAGCCAGGAACGATAAAGATAACATAACTCGTTAAGGTTACACCGATATGAGAGAATGATGTCGTTATGGTCCACAGACCCCATATCATGAATATTAATGGGGCAACAAACATCTTGGCCAAGTTAACCGCTCTTTCCTGTGAATTTTTTATGCCCAGTATAAATAAAGCCACTAAGAGCATCCATACCCAGGTTGGTGTGTTTACAATAATCTGTTGGACTGTGATGTTCATTATATTTCCTCCTATTGTCATCTCATGCACTTATGCAATGAAGTTTTTTTGAACTTATAATTCAATAGTAAAGAATTTTATGATACCCCACATCCACTTAGCGATTGATTTTGGTTTTGCAATAGCTCTATCTAGAGATATACATGTCACCAGTCAACCTGACTTTTGTCATAAAATCAATAAAGACCGGCTCAACTCTCGCCGGTCTTTCTATATATTGCTTTACTTCACTGGTCACTCTACCATCCCTGTTCGTATTGCCAAAACGACAGCTTGAGTACGATCTTCAACTTCAAGTTTTTGGAGAATGCGATGGATATGAGTTTTGACTGTACCTTGGGAGATGTATAGAATTTCAGCAATTTCAGAATTACGGCGGCCGTAAGACATTTGTTGCAGCACATTTAACTCGCGTTCTGTCAGCAAATCTGACGAATTCGTTACTTGCCCTGATTGTATGGGTTTTCCATCACTATAGATAGCTTCAGCCAGTGCTTTGCTGGCCGTTGGTGTCCTGAAGATCGCATTCCCTTGAAATGCCCAGCGTATACCTTCAAGGATTTCCTTCATATCCGTGTCCTTTAACAAGTAACCTACTGCGCCAGCTCGTATACCTTCGATAACATAGGTTTGCACATCAAAGGTGGTTAAGAGCACTATTTTAATTTTTGAATTATCATGCAGAATTTTTTGAGTTGCTTCAAGCCCCGATGAATGCGGCATCTGAATATCCATTAATACAATATCGGGATTCATTTCCAATGAAATGTGGTAAGCTTCGTTCCCATTGCTCGCTTCCCCCACGCATTCCATATCACTCTGAGAATCTATGATGTATTTTAACCCTTGTCGGATAAAAGGTTGATCATCAGCAAGCACAATCCGAATTACATCTTTCATAAACATTACTCCTTCTCTTCCACAATAGCTATACGCTCAACAGGGAGCATAACTTTTACACGAAAACCATGTGGCTCGACTGATGAAATAGAAACACTTCCGCCCCACTCTTCACATCGCTTTATGATTCCATTCAACCCATAACCCAAATGTCCTGCTCCTCCCTTTTCAGTTCTGCCATTATCTGTGACTGTAAGTTGTATTCTGTCACCAGCTTCATCAATATCAATCCAGGCCTGATCTGCATCTGAATGACGAAGGATATTGGTTAACGATTCTTGTAGAACTCGATATAGCACAATACTCGTTTCAATTGGCCACTCGGATAACTCCGAGTTTTGATTGAATTTGAACTGCACGGAAGATCTACCTTGTGTTTGAGAGACCAGGCCTTTGAGGGCAACGATTCCCAAGCCCATTTCGTCGTTGGTCCATTCCTTGACAGCTACTCGTACTTCGGCCATGGCTTGACGGGCAATGCCAAGTAACTGGTTGATGGAATCCGAAGCCTTTTCAGGTTCAGTTACATGCATAATCTGTAGCGCCTGTAATTGTACGATTAGTGATGTTAATTGATGGCCGAGTCCATCGTGAATTTCTCTTGAAAGTCTTGTCCTTTCTTCCAACGCTGCATAACGTATCGAATGTACAGTCGCTTCCTGAAGCTCCTTATGAGCTACCTCCAGCTCCTGATGTGCTCTATCTAGTTCTTTAAGATGAAGAGTTGTCAGAAGATGAGCATCTCTTCGAATTTTGATACTTCGAGCAACAAGCATCACGCCAAGCAGTCCTAAGATCGTACTCAGAGACAACGCATTTACCCAAGCAATACAAGATAACGTAATTAAGCCCATAATCAGCGAAACACGGGGATACACTCGATTCATCAACAGGATAATAAAGTAAAGCGGCCATAGTAATGTGGTATGTGGTGAGTCAAAAACATAGTGGAGAACAAGAATAATCGAGATGATCATCATTGAAACAACATAATACTTCACTTCATTCCACCACGTTGTCTCCGCCCAGATTAAGACCATGTACAGCAACAATACAAGAAACCCACCAATTAAGCTGATGGCAGCCTGATTGGTATATTCATAAAAGTAGGATAATGCCAAGAGCAAAGTTCCTAGTATACGAATCAAATTGATGTATAATTTCTCTTCCTTCAATGTAGATGCCACGGAAAACCTACCCATCTAATGAATTGCCCAGCAATTAAATACTATACGTTAAGCTCAATACTCAGGACAAGAGTGTTGATTCCATAAAACCGAACAGCCTACAAAATTTCGGCATCCATGGGCTTCAACCCATTCCCCTGTTCAAGTGCCTACATACAATACCTTAGACTAATGAACAGGAGTGATGATGTATGACATTTTTACCTCCCTTTGGACCTGGTGGTGGGTTTGGTGGACCAGGCGGTCCTGGTGGAATTTTCGGACCTGGGTTTCCTGGAGGCCCTGGAGGTCCATCAGGTCCTCCCCCGTTCCCCGGAGGTGGAGGCGGTGGACCGCAAGGCGTGCAACCCCCTCCCGGACCGCCGCCTTCATTTGTTCCACAGCAGTCGCCTTCCTTGTTTGCAGTAGATCCAAGAGCAATATCCGGGTGTCTGTTCCGCTACACTTATATTTGGCCGAATCGCGGTCCCGGTTTCTGGATGTACCCGGTATTTGTCGGCAGAAATTCGGTAGCCGGCTTCCGCTGGACTGGATTCTTCTGGGTGTACAGCGGCATTGACCTGCAGCGGATTAGCTCCTTCAGCTGTTTCTAATACTTAAACACCCTGATTGTGGTTATCTGCACAATCAGGGTGTTTTACATTGAATCCAGGGTCTTGCTACTTGTTGATAGACTCCAATGGACCCTTCATTTTACTAATCGACCAGAGCACGATTGGGAACCCAATGCCGAAGATCATGGCGTAGTAAGGCCAAATCTGATTTATTTCAATGATATATGAAACGTTGGGCCAGATAAAATCAGCCATGGCCAACACCATCAGTATCAAAGGAATGAATAGTGAATTCATGCTTCGAAGACGAAAAGCTTCTGCAAGCCCTTCTGCTGAAACATATAGAAGCAATGCAAGTCGAAAGAAAATCGTAACGAACCAAACAATGGCAAGGATGATTTCAAATCGCTGAAGAAACTCACCAATACTAATCGTCCGATCAATAAAAAAAGTAGGAAACGTCAAGTCCGCCACGACACCAGCGCTGATCACAGCGATGATCTGCATAACCATGAAAAAGTACATGGCTCCGCTAATCAGAGCACTTACAATCACCGATTTTCTCCACTTTTTCGGATCAGGGAAGTGATGGGCAAAGAAAAGAAACAATACCGCCTCCAGATAAGGAAAAGCAAACAGATTAATGGATGCGAGAACGACAGGCTTCAGTCCGTTTTCCAAAACAGGAAGAAGGTTTTTGAAATCTGCATCCGAAAAAAGTGTGATCCTAACCAACAAGTATAGGGCCAGAAGAAAAAAGATAAGAATCTCCGCACAACGCCCGATAACAACCGGACCCGAGCGAACGGCAAAATAGACAGCTAGGAGCATAATAAAATATATGGCATCATAAGGAGTTTCGGGCATTATTGAGGTCGTGACAAAGTCTCCCAGATTTCGAAGTGTCATGATGCACTCCAAAAAGGGAAAGGCAAATATAAAAATTATACTTATGGTTCCGCCCAAGGGACCAAAGACATTTCGGAGATACTCAACGAAGGTTCTGCCCTTCATTTGCCTGACGATGGAAGTGTATAACGGTATCAAAAGCAAATGAAAAGCCAGGGAAATCGGAACGGAAAGCCAGGCATCCTGTTTAGCAACTGAAGTTATCGCAGCTGGAAGCACCAAATATGCACTTCCGATCTGATACAACACAAACCATGTGATGGCTTGTCGAACAGTTAACTTGCTACCCACTCCCGTCCCCCCCTTTAAGATAAAATACTTGCAATGTACTGACTTACCGGTTGAAATATCATCCGGATACCCGCTAACGGACTCGGTAGTTCAACGTGTCCGATTTTCAGAACGATCAATATCGCTCCTGCGGCGAACAAAATGGAGCTAACTACCATTTCACGCACATGGTGCTTCTCCTTCAATTGACGAAACTCATAAAACATGTTCAGGATCGAGATGATAAGTACCGCATACAGCATATACATTCACTCCTAATGTTGCGGTTCAGAGTCGATGGGATTGGTGATTTTCCCAACCCGGTTTAAATGGAAATGAATATCCAGATTGACCTCAAGCTTTTGAAATTTCTGCTTCCAATCCCCTCTCCATTGGTGCCACTCACGAGGGAATCTTTGATGAAAGGCTTCCCCGAATCCGAATATGTCGGAGCCAATCTGCTGCGCTTTTTCAATACCTTCCTTCAGGATCTGTTCTTGTTCTTCTCTGGCTACTGCCTGAAACTCATTAAATGTCTTCTCATCCTTCAGGTCAGCATCACATTCAACCTCTCCGATGTTTGCTTCAGTTTCCACGACAAGAGAGACAATCGGTTCATTGTTTTTTATGCCCGGTTTCATTTTAACGTTGTTACGTATGACTTCAAAAGCAAATTCCCCTTCTGAATTCGGACATGTGACGGAAGCTACAGAACTGGAAACACGGTTTGATATGTAGGTAAACGCCTTGCTTTTGGACTCTTCTATCCAGCCGATCAGACGATCTCCCTGAAAGACACCAATGCCGGTAAATAAATAGTTTGCGTGTTGTGGCGATTTAGTCACATTATCCACCTTTAATCCTTTGTCTAGATTGTTCAGCCGAATGCCAGTCAAGACCGGCTCAATGCCATCCTTCTTTAAACGCTGCAGAAGGTCTTTGACATTGACCGCGGAAGTGGGTGCCCATGTCTTTTCAGACACATTCAGAGCTTTATACATATCCATTGCAGGCAAAACCTCGGTTGGAGCCACAAACGTAACAGCATCCTTAGCTGAACTGCCTCTGACAACAGCCAAATGAAAATCAGGCCGAACTTCATGATCACGAAACAGGAAATCCAGCGGCTTCTTGATTCCTTTTTTTGCTGTATCTTCGTCAAAGATTACAAACTTTAAGTGAGACAGATACATCTTCCTTGATGATTCCGTGGTGAGTTTTCGAAGAGCTTCAAACAGCGTGTTTGCTCGGCTGGAAAAAACGATTGTAGGTGACCGTTCCATCGCTCGATTACGAGACATCTGAGACGGATCAACCACTTGCAGACTAATCTCATACTGGCCATCTACGGTATCAATGCCCATAGCCATCACGACGGATATTTCGTTTAACTCCTTACTACTCCAACAACCCGTAACAATGACCATAAGCAAGATGTAGACTATCACTTTAGACATGGTGGATCGGTACGAGTTCATTGGCTTACTCCCTTGGTTTGTTGTGATGATTTGCTTTGTTCTTAAATGGAAACCGCAGTACGGCATCACTTTGTTTCGACGATCGAAAATTGGCTATTGGACTCATATATGGCACACCGAATGAATGAAGACTATTCAAATGCACAAGGAGTATGAGCATGCCTACCGTCAATCCGTATACGCCAAACATAGCGGCCATTCCAATAAAAGCAAACCGTAATATCCGGATGGGAATAGCCATGGTGTAGGACGGGATGACAAAGCTTGAAATCGCTGTAATCGCAACAACAATGACCATAACGGGCGAAACGATGTTAGCTTCTACAGCAGCCTGGCCGATGACAATGGACCCAACAATCGAAACGGCCTGACCGACCGTCCGCGGCATTCGTAGACCTGCTTCTCTCAGGATCTCGAATATGACCTCCATAATCATCGCCTCAACAAATGCAGGAAACGGTACACCTTCACGTTGCGCAGATAAACTCAGTAATAGAACCGTTGGGATCATGTCCTGATGAAATGTAGTTAGTGCCACATATATAGCTGGAGCCAGCAAACATATTGCCAGGGAGATGTACCTTAAGACTCGAATGATGCTGCTGTAAATAAAAGATTGATAATAATCCTCCGCGGATTGAATGAAATCAACAAATACTGCAGGCGCAAGGATGACAAAGGGAGTTCCGTCGATAAATATCGCGATTTTTCCTTCCATCACACCTGCTGCAATAGAGTCTGGGCGATCCGAATTATAAAATATAGGGAAAATGGTCAATTGCTTGTTCTCCACTAAACATTCTTCGAGGTACTCCCCTTCAAGCACGCGATCCACTTTCATATTTTTCAGTCTGGATATCATGTTTCGTACCAATTCATCATCAGCAACTCCATGCATATACATGACCGATATGTCTGTCTTTGTTTTTTCGCCAACCTTGACGTTTGTTAGTCGAACTCTTGTGTCCTTCACTCGGCGACGGACCATCGTTGTATTGGTACGAAGATTCTCCGTAAACGATTCTTGTGGACCTCGGATTACAGGCTGCGTCTTCGATTCCGTTATACTGCGTTCTTCCCAACCAGGTATGGAAACGACTAACCCTTCCCCCATCCCGTCGATTAGCAGGAGAAGTCCACCTGATAGAATCTGTTCCAATGCATCTTCAATGTTGTCAGAGAAACTTACTTCACCAACGTCAAGAACGCTATCTTTTAGGAAAGATAAGCTTAACTCATCTGCAGAAGTCTCCTGCAGCGGACGAATTACGTTATCCTGTATCTTCTGCATGTCTGTCATACCGTCCAAATAAAAAAGGGCCGCGTGGTAACTGCCAACGGTGATCTCGCGAACAACAAAATCCGAACTTTTTCCCATGAAGTCACATATGAGATCTATATTTTGGTAAATTTGCTTGGAAAATTCGTGTTGTAACTTCATTTTCACCATCCCCTTGGATATGTAGTATTGGTACTAATTCGAATAATAAACTTCTCCCCGTCAGAATCACGCTATCGCATTAAGCCAAAAAAAGACCGTCCAATTGGACGGTCACCACTAGTACACATATATTACAACTTTATTCCAACCCTTTTTTGGCGTAGTCCGTCAAAAATTCAACGGTTTCCGGATCATAGTGAGAGAAAAATGCACTTTCTTCTGTATCCAGAGCAGCTATTTTTTCCATATCCTGAGCGGTTAATTGAAAATCAAAAACGTTAAAATTCTGTACCATTCTATCTTTATTAACCGTCTTCGGAATTACAACCACACCACGTTGAATGAGGAAGCGCAGAGCGACTTGTGCTGTCGACTTATTGTATTGATCCCCAATTTCTTGCAAAGTAGCGTTCGTGAACAGTTCCTTTCTTCCTTCAGCAAAAGGACCCCACGATTCAATCTGCGTATTGTATTTCTTCATAATGTCATGCGCCTTATTCTGTTGGTTGAAAACATGTGTCTCAACCTGATTGACTGCAGGTACTACTTCACTGAACTGTACCAGGTCGATGTATCGATCCGGATAGAAATTGCTTACCCCGATGGCTCTGATCTTACCAGCCTTATAGTATTCCTCCATAGCCCGGTATGTTCCGTAGTAATCACTGAACGGCTGATGGATCAGAAGCAAATCCAGATAATCAAGCTGTAGTTTTCTCAGGGACTCTTCAATTGAAGCTTTCGCCCTTTCATAACCTGCATTGGATATCCAGACTTTCGTCGTAATGAAGAATTCTTCTCTCGGCACACCGCTTTTTTGGATGGCACGACCCACGGCTTCTTCATTCCGGTAAGCCTGTGCCGTATCAATGGAACGGTATCCAACACTTATCGCATCTAGCACACATTTTTCACATTCGTCCTGATCTGGAATTTGATAAACTCCATATCCGAGAATCGGCATCTGTACCCCATTATTTAATGTTACATATTCCATTCTTCATTCCTCCTATTCAAGCTATAGATAATCCACGAAACGCCTAATCCTATTATGCAACAAATGAAATAATATCAGTTATCTCATTTGTCTCATATGTTTGCCTATTCCTCTTACGCAGATGAAAAAGTGTTGTTACCTCTATTACAGAAGAGACCGCTGTCCTTATGTTTAATGTGTATACTTCTATTCATTTTGTGAATGATCGTATAATTTTTTTGGAAAATGAGGCTGCTAGCTCACTTGATTTAGATACCATCTCAAGGGTCTTAAACTATTTGAATATGATTATTCAACAATTCAATAAGGCGCAGACATGTTAATCGTTCAAAATGTATAGAGAGGAATATATCCCCCAGTGTATTTATCAAATCCATAGATGGGGGTCTACCATCTGTAGAATTTATAGAATCAGTTATCAATATAAATAATGAAAGTTTACATAATAAATACTATGAATATTCCTTAGTTTGAAGATGTGTTTTCTAAATAAAGTCACTCTCTCTTTTCTATACTAATATCCCTATAATGTTCAAACAAAAAAAGAAAGCTATACAAAAAAAGCCGCTAAAAATAGCGACTCTAATGTGAGATGTGACCCATGAATGATTAATCAACATTTTAGCCTTACTTATCCTCCGTAAACAAAAACCACTATTTCGTGCCTTCTGCATCACCAGCAACGATGTTTCTCCATCCTCCGAGATGAGACATATCCACCGCATCCTGAGCAGCCGAAGCTTCACATATGAATCCGGATACCACCCTGCCGTCCTGAAGCTTAATTTTCCCTATCCCTAATGGAGCAGGAATGGCTGCAGTGAATGAACCAAAGGAGGATAGTGGCATGCTCCACAGTTCCAGATCTATGGATGTCCCCTCTTCAAGGGAAGTTACTAACCCCGGTTTTGCAGGACTTGTGTTCAGTTTGTACAGACGATATTCTGGAGCGGTTCGGGTTTCCTCCACAAAAAAGGCTCCTAACCCAGTCATCTGGGGTTCCAGTGACATACCTCTCATATGCAGTCCGCAGACAGCAACCAAGAGACGTTTGTGATGGGGCTCAAGTATTCTTGCCGCTTCAACCATGGAAGCTTCCTGCTCAGGCAATGTGAACAAGGTTATTCCAAAAGGCATATCCTCTGCTACCTTGCCTGCCGGAACAGCAATGGCGCTCAAATCGAGCAAATTGCAATGATTCGTGTACAATCCCATGTGGCTGTTGGTTTGAATCGGATCCTGCTGCACTTGTTCTCTTGTCCATGTTCCTCCGCAGGTTGGCAATACAAGAACGGCGTTATGCAGCCATTCTGCCGTGCTTCGCCGAATTTCAGCTAGTCGGTGCTGTGCCCGGAATAGTGCAGCAGCCGTAAATGTTTCCTTACTGCCTGTTCGGAGCACTTTCTCCGTTACAGGAAATAACGCTCCAGGATGCTGCTGGGCGAACATCTCCAGATCCGCCCATCGTTCAGCAACAAGCGGTCCTTCATACAGAAGCGTTGCGGCCTCTTGCAGCATGGATATATCGACCTCTTCGACATGTACTCCTGACTGCAGCAAGGCTTGTTTGGCGGTTTGCCAAGCCGTCTCGTACGCTTCCGCAAAGGGACCAAAGAAAGTTAGCTCTCCTTTGGGTAACAACCATTTGGCAGGTGCACGGGTTGGTCCCAAAGGACGTGTTTTGGAGAAAGCATCTTCGGCGTGCGGGCCTCGTACGATCCGGTCAACAGAAACAGCATCTTCAAGGTCATGGGTAAACACGGTAATGCAGTCAATACTGCGGCATGCAGGCACCAAACCAGCGGAAGGCCATGCGCCTACTGCAGGTTTGTAACCAACCAGACCATGCAGTGCAGCCGGAATTCTGCCTGACCCGGCGGTATCTGTCCCAAGTGAAAACGCTGCTTGCCCAAGCGCCACCGCTACGGCCGAGCCTGAACTGGATCCTCCGCTGATCAGTTCGGGCCGCAATGCGTTACACGTCTCCCCATAAGGACTTCTCGTTCCGACCAGTCCTGTGGCGAATTGGTCCAGATTGGTTTTACCGACAGGTATGGCACCTGCAGCAATAAGTCGTTCTACAACAACGGCATGTTGTTCTGAAACTGATGAGAACTCAGGACAACCAGCCGTTACCGGCCACCCTTGAACCTCAATGTTGTCTTTGATGGCAAAAGGAATGCCCCACAGCGGGTATTCGGTAATGGACAAGTGCTGAAGTTTCTCCAGGTACGGCGTAATTCGTTCCCTAGACGGCGGCGTGATCCAGACATGGTAATCCTCCGTATCCTTTGCCCGCTCGATGATGCTCTCCACCACTTCCGCTGGTGTGAAGCTTCCTCGTAGATATCCTGTACGCAGATTACTGATCGACATCATTTCCGGGATGGCATTTACCGTCATCGTG
Source organism: Paenibacillus sp. FSL K6-2862 (assembly GCF_038005125.1). Lineage (NCBI taxonomy): Bacteria > Bacillati > Bacillota > Bacilli > Caryophanales > Paenibacillaceae > Paenibacillus > Paenibacillus sp. FSL K6-2862. The sequence goes on along the minus strand of NZ_JBBOSN010000001.1, from coordinate 3,174,841 downwards.
CAACCTCCTCCTTAATCGTTGGAATGATGGCAGCAATCCAGTCTCCCGATTTGATCTGATCACCGGGCGAGACGTAAATGGAAGCAATAATTCCATCCGTTGGAGCGAGCTGCGGAAACTCCATTTTCATACTTTCTTCTATTATAATAGTGTCTCCCTTTCGCACTTCCTGGCCAGGCTCAACCAGCACCTTCCATACACTACCCGACATTGAACTGCTCATACCCAGACTCCCTTCCGGCATCTCCACTTCTTCCAGTGCTGCCGCTGCTTCAGGTTCGGAAACATACTCCGCAATACCGAGTTCCTTCCAGTAATTTCGTTCAGCCTGGAATGCACTCTGCTGCTGCTGACGAAAAGTTCCGGACTCGTTCTCAATCGTTTTCAACCAGTTCAGATAGGACCCCAGATGGAATGTGGTTTCCTCTACTTGAAGTTCAAATCCTCCTCGCGGGAATTCTTCACGCATTTTCAGCAGCTCAGCTTCCGTAACAGGATAAAATTGAAGCTGATCAAAGAACTGCAGCAGCCAAGGTTTTCCTGCCTCGAAATTGCTTGTTTCCCTGAACGAGTTCCACATTTGCACTGTACGACCGACAAATTGATATCCACCCGGACCTTCCATGCCATACACGCAGAGGTAAGCGCCGCCTATGCCTACGGCATTTTCCGGAGTCCATGTCCGTGCAGGATTATATTTGGTGGTTACGAGCCGGTGGCGCGGATCCAGTGGTACGGCAACTGGTGCTCCCAGGTAAACGTCACCAAGTCCCATGACGAGATACGAGGCGTTGAATACAATTTCCGCTACCTCTTCCAGCGAACCGAGTCCATTCATACGCCGGATAAACTCCAGGTTGCTGGGACACCAAGGTGCATCAGGTCTAACGTTTTGCTGATATCGCTCAATAGCGAGCTGCGTCGCTGGGTCATCCCAAGACAATGGTAATTTGACAATTCGCGAAGGCACTTCAATCGTTTCCAGCTCAGGAAGCTGCAGGTCCAGCTCCATGATTCGTGCTGCCGCTTCTTTTGCCGTCATACGGGTTGCATCCAGGTGGATCTGCAGAGAGCGAATGCCTGGTGTCAGTTCGATATAAGGAATGTTTCCATTCTCCTTGATTGCTTCCATAAGTACGTATGCCTGGAATCGGTATAACAAGTTCAACTCGCGTTCTCCGTATTCGACCAGAATATTTTCATCACCAGAGCAGCGTACCGTAATGGAGAAACGTCTGTCTTCCACCGCTTGTGCCAAAATCGGCATATACTCACCAGTTGAAGTTTCGACCAAAACCGGTAACTCATGCGGAACGTCCAGTTCACGCAGGTACAACTCTTGTTCTACTCTTAACTGCTCGGCTTCCTCAAGGGTAATGAGTCTGAAACGGACTTTATCACCAGGGCTGAGTTGACCCAGCTTCCATAATTCAGCGGTGGCCGTTGTCACCGGACAGACAAAACCGCCAAGACTTGGACCATCCGGACCGAGCAGGATCGGCATATCGCCTGTCAGATCCAGTGCACCGACGGCATAGGCGTTGTCATGAATGTTGGAAGGGTGAAGTCCTGCATCTCCACCGTCGCTTCTTGCCCACAGCGGGGCCGGACCAATCAATCGTACACCTGTTCGGGAACTGTTGAAATGCACTTCCCATGTCGTCTCCGTCAGCTGATTCAGATAAGCCGGAAGAACATATTCGTCCGTACAATGAGGTCCCGGTATCACGCCAATCGTCCATTCATTGTTGTATTGTGGTCTGCGTTCTGTACTGAGCGGAGCAAGCAGAGCCGGAGCATTCCCTCCTCTTTCATGCACGCGGAGCACTGCACCCGTTCGCAGCGCACTCCCTCGGTGCCCACCGAATCCCCCCAATGTAAAGGTTGCTGAGCTGCCAAGTGTGATCGGCATGTCGAGCCCCCCGGATACGAGCAGGTACGTTCGCATTCCCTGTTTGGCTTCACCCAGAGTCAGCACCGCACCAGGAGATGCATTTGTCGGTGTGTAGGGTTCCACATGTACGCCATCCAGTTCAGCTTTCATATCTGCTCCTGTCAGGCAGAAGGTCATTTCATCCCGGAAGCGATAAGTTCCCCCACGCAGTGTCATTTCCAGTCCGGCCGCTTGTGCGTCATTACCAAGCAGTCTGTTGCCAATGCGGAAGGCAAGCTGATCCATCGGGCCGGACGGCGGTACGCCGATATCCCAGTAGCCGATTCTGCCGGGATTATCCTGTACACTCGTCTGAACACCTCCGTCCAGAACTTCAATCGCGCGCTCCGTCGGTTTAAAGCCCGAAAGCATTCGGGTATATACTTCTCCTTTAGCGAATGCATCGTTATCCAAAAACGCTTCAATATAAGCCTGATTGGTGGTGACACCATATACCCTAAGCTGACGAAGAGCATTCTTCATTTTGTCTATAGCTTCAACACGCGTGCTCGCGTGCACAATTAATTTGGCCAGCATCGGATCATACAACGTAGTTACGTTCAATCCAGGCTGAATCCAGCTTTCAACTCGCACGTCATCAGGCCAGTGAATGGCATCAATGCGTCCATCGCTCGGCCGAAAATCATTCATGCAATCCTCAGCATACAGACGTACCTGGAGACTGTGTCCTGTTGGTACGGGAACCGTAATGTTCAATGAATCGCTCTCGTGAGCTGCCTCCTTGACCATCCATTCCACCAAATCAATGCCAAGTACCTCTTCTGTCACTCCATGCTCCACTTGAAGTCTGGTGTTCACCTCGAGAAAATAAAACTGCTGCTCATCAGGGTCGTACAGAAACTCAACGGTTCCCGCGTTACGGTAACCTGCCGAAATCGCCAGTCTGCGGGCACAGTCATGCATCTCTTGCCGGATTACATCCGGCAGGCATGGCGCAGGGGTTTCTTCAATGATTTTCTGATTGCGCCGCTGCACCGAACAATCACGCTCTCCCAAAGCGACTGCTTCACCATTACCTGTGCCAAAAATCTGAACCTCAACATGACGTGCACGTGCAATATACTTTTCAATGAACACGCCCCCGTCATTAAAATTGGCGGATGCCAAACGTGTTACGGATTCAAATGCCTCCCTAAGCACATCCTCGTGTTCACAGACCCGCATGCCGATTCCACCACCACCGGCAGTGGATTTCAACATTACAGGATAACCGATGATTCCAGCTTGTTGAACCGCATCATCCAGCGATTGTATCAGGCTTGTGCCTGGCAGTAAGGGCACTCCAGCTTCTGCAGCCATTGCTCGTGCCGTATGTTTCAAGCCGAAGAGCTCAATATGTTCAGGAGAGGGACCGATAAACGTAATACCTCGCTCAGCACACGCTCTGGCAAAAGCTGCGTTCTCACTCAGAAATCCGTACCCGGGATGAATCGCATCTGCCCCTGCCTCTGCTGCTGTCTGGAGTACCAATTCGGCGTTCACGTAACTCTCTCTAGCAGGGCCTTCTCCAATCAGTACTGCCTCGTCCGCAAGCTCAACATGAAGGCTGTCTCGGTCTGCCTTCGTGTAGATAGCTACACTGGAGATACCCATCTGACGCAAAGTCCGAATAATGCGTACCGCAATGGCACCCCGATTCGCAATCAGTACCTTATTAAACATTGGCGCTCACTCCTTCTGCATCCCATATAAGGACTTTGGCTGGTGTTGGGTTGTAGGCATTGCATGGATTGTTCAACTGTGGGCAGTTACTGATCAGCACGGTTACCGGTGCCAAAGCAAGGAGTTCAACATAGCGACCTGGTGCAGATAAACCATCAGCGAAGGTTAACTCTCCTTCCGGTGTCACTGGCACGTTCATAAAAAAGTTGACGTTCGGGGCGAGGTCCCGCTTGGTATATTCATCCCGCTGAGAGAGCATTAACATAAAGGTGTCACGACAGTTGTGCATGGGCAGCTTTTCATGCGCATAGCGGACGGTATTGCTCTGAGCGGAACAGGCGCCACCGATGGTGTCATGCCTTCCGCAGGTATCGGCTGTAATCCGCAACAACTCTCGGCCTGATTCAGCGAGCAGCGTTGAACCTGTTGTCAAATACAGATTTCCCTGGCGGGTAATCGTTCTCACTGCACTATAATGATCTGACGGATCCTCCGTGGAATAGAACAGCGTATCAACAGCTTGATTGCCTTCCATATCAACTATGCGAAGAACCTGGCCTGGGAGCAAATCATGTATCCAGCCATCACCCGCAGTGATGACTTGCTCATACAAGGCTTTTTCGGTCAATAATGGACTCTGGACAGGTTGAAATGTACTCATATTAGTTGGCTCCCTTCAGCAAAGCATATGCGTTCCACGTATTTTCAAAGGCTCTCCGGTTCTCTGCACAGTGCAGCACACAAGGGTCCATCTCAGAGACAGGTTCGGCATCTGCCACGGAAACAACAATCGATGCGTCCGGGTATTGTCCCGAAGGATCAAGTGGATGAGGTGTGTTCGATAACACGAGCAGCATATCCATTTCTGTACGAATAGTCACCGAGCGTGCTGACGTTTCCTGCAGCGTGTATTTGATCGTTCCGTCCAGCTCACAAACGACTTTGGAGAAAAAGTTGATCGGTACCCCGATATCGCGTGGCAACAGATTGTTCCGGAACAGTTCAACCTTAAAGTTCTCTTCCCCGCTTCTCAGCCAGTCATTGCGCTGCTCCTGATATGTGGTCTTCCCATACTTTTCATCCGTACCCTCTCGGGTTGTATATCCCGATAAAGGATCATGCCACCCTACCGAATCCTCCGTAATGGAAGCAAGCGCCTTTCCTTGATCCGTCATCAATATATTGCCTCTTGTCAGAAAAGCGGTATGTTGGGCTTTGAGCGTATCCGGCATGTTGTACCGTTCCGCTGGATCTTGTGCATGGAAGAACAATGCCGACACATTGGCTCGATCCCCTGTTGCCTTTAATGTAATGGATTTTCCTCTTCCTACATGAGCAGACCATTTGCTTCCAGGCTGCATCGTCATTGTAAATAGAGCTGTCATTGTTCATTCCTCCTGTAGAAAAGTATAGAAAAAAGCCCGGGAGAAACATCAAAGATTGCTCTTTGATCGATTCTCCCGGGCTTTTATCCCGCCGTGTACATCAGGTTTAATCTCCCAATGCGTTTTCTCTCGGACCAGTCAGCCAGTGGATGGCTCGGAACCCTAGAAAACATTTTATTTAATTGATGTTATGAATACTAACACGTAAAATTACATTTCACAATACTTTTTTTAAAAATATACGATAAAAAAAACAATTTCACTTGCACTTTTTTCTCATTCTTCTCAAAATAACGAAATACCTACTATAGAAAATGCACTAATGTTCGTATAGCTCCAAAAAAATAACTTGATTTTTGATAAAACCCCTGTAAAAATGTGAAGTGTCATGACATAGCATAACGATGTATCATTCTCGATTCTGAAGGAGGTTTTATAATGTCACAAAATATAACACTTAAAAGAAATCTCTCCTTGAGCCATGTGGTGACCATGGGGCTGGCCTGGATGTCTCCCATGATTTTTTTCACAAGTTTCGGCGTGCTGCATGAGGGTTCACAAGGCATGCTCCTGGCTGCCTATGTCCTTGCTTTTGTAGCCATTTTATTTACAGCTGGCAGCTACGGACAGATGGCCAAGGCTTTTCCAGTCTCAGGTTCCGCATATACCTATGTAAGCCAGGCTATGAATCCATTTATTGGTTTTCTGGTGGGCTGGGTGATTCTGCTTGATTATCTGTTTTCCTGCATTGTAGCTGTACTCATGTTTGGCATAAATCTACATGCTCAGTTTCCCTCCATCCCTTCTCCTGTCTGGATTGTGCTTCTAACCCTAATTGTGATGACCATCAACATTATCGGCATTAAAACATCAGCGAACGTCAACAAAATCTTTGTTCTGATGCAGATCATTTTTATAGCAGGCTTCTGTGCATTTCTTGTATACAAAGCAGTGACACAAGGCGTGTCTGCAGGATTCAATCCTCTTCATTCCGTAGAAGGAGTTCCTTTCTCCGCGGTAATGGCGGGTGCATCTCTTGTCTGTTTCTCTTTCCTTGGTTTTGACTCCATTACAACGATGGCGGAAGAAACGCGAAAACCCGAAAAAACGATACCTCGGGCCATCCTGATTATCGTTAGCGTCGCGGGAATCATGTATTTTGCAACGGCATATTTAATTCAACAAATGTATCCTTCGTTCACTTTTACACATATGGACGCTGCAGGATTCGAATTAATGCAAGTTATAGGCGGCGGAACGCTTGCATCCATCTTCACCTTTGTCGTTATTTTCTCCGTACTCGCACAGGGCATGTCCTCCATGACAACCGTTTCAAGGCTGCTGTTTGTCATGGGTAGATCCTCCTTGCTTCCTCGGAAATTTAGTTCTGTTCACCCCAAATTCCGTACACCTGTGTTCAACATTGTGCTGGTCAGCGTCATTTCCCTGGCTGCCTTATTCATTAGTCTGGAGACCGCCATCATGTTTGTCAGTTTCGGTGCGCTAACGGCCTTCCTGTTCGTTAATCTTTCCGTCATCTGTCATTACATCATTCGCGAGAAAAAACGCAGTGTGCAGGACTGGATTGTGAGAATGATCTTTCCCTTGTTAGGCGCATTGTTCATTCTATACCTCATCACTCAACTTGAAGCTTCTTCTTTGCTCCTTGGTACGGGCTGGATCGCTCTTGGCCTCGTTCTGTATGTGAATCAACGAATGAGATCTTCTTCAGTATCCAAGGCATTGCCAGAGATTGAAGAGGCCATGTGAGTGAAATCAATCATTCATTTATCAGTAAGCTTTCTCCCCCTGCGAGTACCATAGAAAAAGAACCTGAATGCAGTATTCAGGTTCTTTTTTACGGTACTCATATTTTGATTTCACAATGCAGGAACTATGAAGTTTTCTATGCTATACAAGAGTTTTACTCATAATAAAATCGGTTTGCTCTTCATCCCCCATATAAAAGGAATGGGCCCCTGTCTGGATAAATCCCATCTTGTTATAAAAGGCAATTGCCTTCCTGTTTTTCTCCCATACCCCTAGCCATACTTTGCTTTTGTTCTTCTCCATCGCTAGTTCGATTGCTTTATTCAATAAATGCTTACCCAGACCATGGTTTTGGAACGGGCTTCTAATATAGATCCTCTCAATCTCAAGGAACTCTTCCCCCATTTTCTCGGATTGTGCATCATTGACATTGACCTTCAAATAGCCAGCTAGTTTTTCGTTGAAATATATAAAATAAACATCTGAAGATGGATTAGCTAACTCCGTTTCCAGCTGTTCCGAGTGAAATGCTTTTGCCAAATATGCCTCCATATTCTCAGGCGTATTCTGATCTTTGAATGTATCATGAAACGTTTCTATACTGATTTTTTGGAGTGTCTGCAGATCTTCACGACTGCACTTCGTAATTTTCATTGTCATGTTAAGATATCGCCCCTTTATGGATTAAACGCTTTTCGTAGTCCTCTTCCCGCTTTGAATCCTCACTCTTTTTGTTGCAAATGCAATAAAAAGTAGTTATATTTAATCTACTTCAAACATGTTGTATTTGCAACAAAAAAACATAAAAAAAGAGGTAGATGCAGTTGAAATATGTATTTTTTTGCGTTGGAATCTTGATATTGACTCTTGGTATCTCACTCACAATCCATTCCGACCTCGGAACCTCCCCTTTTGACGCTCTTTTGGTAGGTTTGTCCGTTCAGTTGGGGCTCTCTGTAGGCAGCTGGGAGATTATCGTAGCGTTACTTCTGCTATCTTGTAATTCGCTCATACTGAAAAGCAGACCGGAAATTTTAGGATTGTTAACCGCATTTGTTACGGGAATTGGCATCGATATTTGGCTTTTTCTATTGCACAGCTGGAGTACACCTGAGTTATGGCTTCATAAATTGCTGTACATGGTCATCGGTCTGATCCTCATCGGAATAGGAACGGCTACATACTTATTGACCCATTTTGCACCGATCCCACTGGACCGATTAACATTAATTGTACAGGAACTAACCCGAACGAATCTCTTTGTAGCTAGAACGATCATTTATCTTATTTTCCTTGGATTAGCGTTGATCTTAAAAGGACCCATCGGGATGGGAACGATTCTAACCGTTTGTTTAGGCGGATTCATATTGAATATCTTCATGCCTTTGACCAAAAGAATTTTGGAACGTTTCATCCATCAGGCCAGCTCATGGTCAGATTCATGAAATCCTCCCGTGCGAACAGTAAACATAACAAACGGTCGCTATTTCCATTATAATCATACTTATTCCACTAGCTAAATCGCATATATTCTTAGAACCATAAGGAGATATTCATGGACATACCCAAAGGTACATATGGCTTTCGATTCGCTGAAGATCCGGAACTGCAGCTATGTATATTATACGCGGCAGGCTCCGATACCATCAGCAATCCTTCCTATCATTGGGACGGGTTTGCACGAAACGATGGGCCTCTCCTCCTTTTCCAGTATACGCTTTCTGGCCAAGGAGTATACGAATCAGGAGAACAGCTGCACCGTGTCTCTGCCGGACAGGCCTTTCTTGCTGAAATCCCTGGACCCCATCGTTATTACTATCACCCTGAATCCAGTGAGCCGTGGGAATTTCTGTTTTTGCTTTTCCGCCCGAATCTAATTCTGCCTCACTGGCGTAAATTTTTACGCGAAGCCGGGGAAGTCCCTTACCTCCCAGCAGACTGTGCACCAGTAAAGTTGTTGCGAATGATTGTGAACGACGCAGCAGCCGGCCGAATCTCCGATCCCTTGATCGCATCTTCTTCGGTATATCAATTCATGACCGAGCTGGCCAGATTGCAGGTTACGACTCTGCGGAACAAGTATACTTGGCCGGATAACGTCAAGCGTGCAGCTGAATATATAGAGCAGCATTATTCACAAATGATTAGTATCGATCAGTTAGCCGAACATGTCTCTTTGTCCAAATACCATCTGATACGGCGCTTCTCGGCCAGCACAGGACTTACTCCCGTTGCTTATTTAACTCGAATTCGCATTGACAAAGCCATGGAACTGCTTCGGGGAACCGAGCAGAGCATTGACTTGATTGCCGAGCGTATTGGGTATTCCAGCGGAAGTTATTTTATTAAAGCATTTCGTACCATGATCGGACTTACCCCAGGAGAATTTCGCAGCGGGGGCGAGAGCCTTGCTTATCGCAAACTGTTCTTTGATTAACAGCAATATAGTACAATTCAACTTCCAAGATTACTATAGATATTGCGTATCTCCTTGATTAAGATGAACATAACCACAGCAATAATTAATCAGTCAAAGGAGATTACACATGAATCACAAGCATGCAGCACCCACACCACCGCTTGGTTGGAACAGCTGGGATTGTTATGGTGCGGCCGTAACGGAAGAAGAAATTCGAGGGAATGCAGAATACATGGCTGAACATCTCAAAGCCTTCGGCTGGAACTACATTACCGTCGACATCCAATGGTATGAACCTTATGCGAATTCATCTCAATACCGGCCTTTTGTTCCTTTGGTGATGGACGAATATTCCCGGCTTATGCCTGCCGAGAACCGCTTTCCCTCTGCAGAAGGTGGCCAAGGATTCAAACCATTAGCCGATTATGTACATAGCCTTGGATTAAAATTCGGCATTCACATTATGCGTGGGATTCCAAGGCAGGCTGCACATGCAGCTACCCCTATTCTCAATACAAGCGTTACAGCACGTGATATTGCACATACCAATTCCATCTGTCCTTGGAATACGGATATGTATGGCATTGACGCATCGAAGGAAGGTGCACAGGCCTATTACGACTCTCTTTTTGAACTCTACGCAGAGTGGGGCGTGGACTTGGTCAAGGTAGACGACATCGCTGCCTCCAGACTGTATGATACCCATCAGCCTGAGATCGAGCTAATCTCCAAAGCCATTGAACGCTGCGGCCGGCCCATGGTACTGAGTCTCTCTCCTGGTCCCGCTCCTGCCGAATACTCCGCGTTCTTCGCTGATCATGCCAATATGTGGCGGGTCACGGATGACTTCTGGGATCAATGGCCGCTGCTGCTGGATATGTTTGACCGCTGCCGAACCTGGCAAGGTATCCCGGAGGCGGGCTGCTGGCCGGACTGCGACATGCTCCCGCTCGGCCATATCGGAATCCGTTCCGTTGACGGAGGTGGCGCGGATCGCTGGACTCGCTTCACACGGGATGAGCAGCTGACAATGATGTCACTCTGGAGCATCTTCCGCTCTCCGCTCATTTTCGGCGGTGAGCTTCGTGACTGTGACGAATGGACCCTATCCCTGTTAACCAACAAAGAAGTGCTGCGCTTGAATCAGGATAGCCATGGAGCCCAGGAAAGGCTGCGCCAAGACAATCTCATTGTCTGGACAGCAGAAGCCGCTGATCAATCCCGTTACGCTGCATTATTCAATGTAGGTGATTCTGAGCTCCCGGTAAGTATGTCTGTTGATGACATCGGTCTTACGGGCTATACCTCGGGCACCGAGCTGTGGAATGAAACGCCAGCAGAACTTGCAGGAGACGTTCTACAGACGAAGATTCCTTCGCACGGCGTACGACTCTATCGATTCTATTGAACCTAGGTTACCTGGTTTAGAGCAACACCGATACCGAAATGAGCCAGGAGCCCGAAATATTATGGCGACTGGCTCATTTCTTATTTTCATCAGTTTTTATTATCATATCCTTATTTGTTCAATTGTTATAAGAAGTATACTGATCTTTATCCCTTGGTTGCTCCGGCAGAGATCCCCTTCACAAAGTATCTTTGCAGAGCAACAAAAACGATCAGCACAGGTACCACCGACAGGGCAGTTCCGGCAAATATCATATCCCATCTGGAGGAAAACTCACCGATATAACGGTAAATTTCGACAACCATGGTTTTGGGCTCACCTGAAGGAAGAACGAGCATTGGCATGAGAAAATCGTTCCAGATACCCAAGCCGTTTAGAATAATCATACTGGCTGTGACCGGTCCGAGCAGTGGGAATACAATTTTCCAGAAAATGCCGTAACGACTGCATCCGTCAATTTCCGCCGCTTCTTCAATTTCCTTCGGTATCCCTTTAACAAAGCTGGTGTACAGCAGGCAACCAAATCCAATAGCTCCTGCGATATAAACCAATATTGGACCAGCGAGACTGCCATAGAGGCCCAGCATTTTCAATTCTTTAAATAATGGAATCATGTATGCCTGAAATGGAATCATCATCCCTGCCAGGAAGTAGAGAAATACAAAATTCGTCCATCTGGCATTTCTCCGTTCAATGGCATAACCCGCCATAGGGATGATCAATATCTGCATCACAATGGAGACTACGGTCAGGATCAGACTATTCAGGATCGCCCTCGGGAACTCTGTCTCGGTCAACAGGTACTTGAAATTCTCAAGATACAACGAAGTTGGTAATGAGAGCGCATTTCGCATGATTTCACCATTGCTTTTGAAGGCAGACATTAAATTAAAGAAGATGGGAAAAAAGAAAAGGATAGCGAATATCAAAATAATGACGAAGAGCATGACATCGGTTGTTTTTTTGCGTGTCTGCATACTCATGTTAATACTGCACCTCCCGCTTGCGGAGGATTTTCACTTGAATCACAGTGATAATAAGAATAATCACAAAGAGCACCATGGCTAGAGCTGTCCCGAAACCCTGTCTTAATTCCCCGAAACCGACTTTGTAGATGATATAAGTCAATGTTTCTGTTGCGAAGCCTGGTCCTCCATCGGTCATTACCGCAATTTGATCGAATATTTTCAGTGCACTAATCATCGAAAGAACCATACATACGGTAACGGACCCGGCAAGCAGTGGAAATGTAATGAATCGAAATTGTTGCCAGCCATTGGCACCGTCTATATTGGCTGCTTCGGACAGTTCTGCGGGAATACTTTGAAGTCCGGCCAAGTAAATGATCATATAGTAACCTGCCCCCTTCCATACGGTAGACAGGATCACGGACAGCATAGCGTATTTGGGATCACCCAACCAATCCACTGTCCAGCTTCCGAGGCCAATTTGGTTCAGAATTTGATTTACCACACCAAAGTTGTAATTCAGGATCATCGCCCACACGAAGCCCATTACGATTCCGCTCAGTAAGGTAGGAAAGTAAAATATGCTCCGAAATAAATTTTTGAACCAACGGACTTTGTCCACCATGAGGGCCATGGCGATCGCAGCGATATTTTCCAGTACAACCAGACTCACCGTCATGATTAGCGTATTTTTGAGGGCATTATGAACCCTCGGACTGCTCCATATCTCAACAAAATTAGCAAAGCCGATAAAACGGATATCTTCACTTATGCCATCCCAGGACGTAAAGCTTAGATATGCGCTCCCCAGAGTAGGCACAATAACAAATAGCGTGTACAAAATTAACGACGGAAGTATAAAAACAACAGCAAAAGGATGATGCTTTTTCTTCCGTTTTCGAGTTGCTGCTGCTGCCAAAGTTGCTTTCTCCGTTGATGCAGGTATTCCCATTTCATATACTCCTTCCTTATCCAAGGAGGAACCACCGAGCAGCGGTCCCCCGCGAATTAGTTTTACATCGAATTCGCCTTGACCTGGTTATCGTATTCCGCATCAACCTGTTCCATATACGTTTTCACATCACCATCATTGAGGACCATTTCCTGCAGCTTTTTATAGAACCAGTTCCGGAATTGTGGCGGTATTAAGTTCTCTCCCCACCAATTGTTAATCGCCAAGGACTTCGTTACGTTCGGATCTGACATCAGATCCAGGGCCGTCTGCATCGCTTCTCCGGTTTCATATGTCACTTCTGCTTGCGTAGATGGGATTCCGTTAACACTTGCAAGATACTGGGAGTACTGCTCTGGCTCAAAGAAGAAACGAATGAACTTCTTGATGGCTTCCGTCTTCTTCGGATCCTTAGCCGCCTCAGCAGAAAGTGTCCATCCGGCAGGTGATGGAAGTCCGATCACATTCACATGACCCTCCCGGTCCGGAACTGCATAGAAACCGTATTCAAAGCTTGGGTCTGCTTCTTCGATCTGTGAGAACATCCAAGTACCCGAGTATAGTTGTGCCGCCTTTCCCGTGATCAGAAAAGAAGCTGTTTGGTTATCAGGAGTACTTAGCCAACCTTTGTCTACATAATTTTGGAACAACGCTTTGTAATCCGTCATCGCCTGCACGACGTTTTCATCTGCGAAGCTGACAGCCTGCTCTGTCTTTTTGGAATTCCAATCTGGATCTTTCGCATATACTTCATCAATAAGAAACTTGTTCACCCAGAACCCCATATGAAAAATATCTTTGCCTCCAACAACGATCGGAGTTATACCGGAGGCCTTCAGTTTTTCCTGGATAGCAATGAATTCGTCATACGTTTTGGGAAGCTCAGTAATCCCCGCATCGGCGTATGCCTTTTTGCTGTATATAATCCCTTGAGGCACATTATTGGCTATAGGAGCATTCCAAATTTTCCCGTCTACTTCAGGTGGTGAATCAAACAGCTCAATCAGGTCAGAAGGAAGTTCCACGATTTTACCTGCATCCGCAAAAACCTCTGTATCCCTCATCTCAACAAGGTCAGGGAACTCGCCGACCGCATCCTTTGTTTTCAACCAGTCCAAGTAGGAATTGCTTGTGTTCTCGCTCATATCCTTAATTTCAATACTTGGATTAGCCTCCGTGAATCTTTTGATGGAATCAGCAATCGCCTTTTTGGCAGCAGGATCACCTGAAGCATAACCAATGGTGAAACTTACTTTGTCACTGCTGCTTGTTGACCCGTTTTCATCGGAATTCGGACTACTGCTTGTGCTGCAAGCACCTAAGGTCATAGTCACTGCAAGCAGCAAAGCCGACAACTTGAATTTTGATTTGTTCAGCATATCGTGCAAAACTCCCTTCCATATCAACAAAGTTAAAATCAGTTTCCCTTACAGGTAAGCGTTTTCGTATTTAGAATAGCATTGCCTGGTTTTTGTTTGTATGAACTTTTTAAAGCCTCATGTGGTGTAAATTTAAGAATAAAAAAAGAGCGGACAAGATCATTCGCTCTTAAGGTGGCGCTATTCAGGAACAGGAAAGCTGAGCAGCACGGAAGTCCCGATATTTTCCTGACTACTCACAGAGAGGCCATAATTTTCTCCATACATCGATCGGATTCTTTCATGTACATTTTTCAGCCCCACTGATCTGTTATGCGGATTGGCCGTGTACAGACCTTCATTAATGCTTTTGAGCTTCTCTTCGCTTATGCCTATACCGTTATCATAAATAACAATGACCAGATTCTGCTCTTGCTTGTCTATCGTTACCCCAACCGTCCCTTTTTTCCTTTCACGAAGTCCATGCTGAATGGCATTTTCGACAATAGGCTGCAAACATAATTTCAAGATCGGCCATTCCATTTGCACGTCAGGAGCAATGTCACATTGCAGTACATATCTATTTTCATAACGAATGGAGATGATGTAGAAATAATCATGCAGATGTTCGACTTCTCTCCATAGACTTACACGATCTTCTCCGTAATCAATGACATATTTCAGTTGATTGGACAAGGAATGAATCATGTCAGCGACTTCTTCCGCATCTTTATCTACTGCATTCATGCGAATCACTTCAAGCGTGTTATACAGGTAGTGCGGTCTGATTTGACTTTTTAGTGCGTTTAGTTCGGTTTGCTTTTGTTTGATCTGAGCGACATAAGCTTCATCAATGTGTACTTGCAACCGCTCAACCATTCGATTGAATCCATGGGTCAGTCTGCCTATTTCATCATTGCTGGTAACAGGGAGTCTGGCATTCAGCTTCCCGGACTCCACTACGGCCATTTGCTGGATCAGCTTGCGAATGGGTGCTGCGAGCCGTCGTGAAAACCATGCCCCCATAACAATTAATACAATGGTGCAAATGAGGATGGCGAGATATACGGTAGCCCTGGCGGAGAAAAGCTGTTCAAACAACCCGGCTCGGTGAATAATTGCAACCAATTGACCATGAATAAAAGGGATGTCTTCCCGGAGTACCAGCATTTCGGTATCCTTACTTTTGGAGATGAATTCATCCAGTGTCCTATCCTTTTGGTTGCTGAAATACATCTCATTCTGATTATTGAGCAGAACTAATTCATCCTGAGTACCAAGAGAAAGCTCATTCAGAAATTGCTGGAACATGGTGGTATCGACGTCCAGGAAGAGCGTACCAACCACTTTAGGTTCCCGTGTTAGACGTCCGGAGGTATCGATCAGATTACGTGCAAGAGTAAATACTTCGCGTTTGGAACCAGTAAAGTAATCATCCTTATGCGTCGGGAAAAGCGCAGCCTTGGAAGGCTGGCTTCTTATCGTTTCTATCCATTCATGAACCGGAAGTGCATCCTCTGTTATGCCTCTATTCTCTCTTTCTTGAGAGTAGATTTTGCCGTCTGACGACCTCATAAAATAAGCAGCTGATATATAATTGTCGCTAAACACTAATGTCTTCAGAAACGAGTCGATGGGAATTGAATTGATCTGCTCCAGCTCATTGACATTGAACGTCTGATTTTGATTGATGTTTTCGGCCAAACCCTCGTAGCGTACGTTATACATAAGCTTGGAAATATCATTATATTGCTGAAATGCTGAGTTCAGATTGTAACTCATATACATAATCATTTGCTGCTGATTACTCGTAGTGTACCGTTCCACGTAGCTTGAGAAGATTTGCACGGAGAAATAACTTAGCGCAAAGAGCGGGATTAGCCCCACCAAAATAAAGGAAGCTGAGAATTTGACAAATATGCTTTTGGTCAAAAAGCGCATGAAGGAAACACCTTCTTTATCGGTTATGTTTCAAACTGACGGAAGGACTGCCTGTAGTCTTGCGGTACCTTTCCATATCTTTTCTTGAACATATCACTAAAATGCCTTACGTTGTTGTAGCCCACACGGTCGGCAATCTCATAAACCATGAGTTCCGTCTCCATAAGCAGCTTTAACGCGTGACTCATACGCACTTCTGTGACGTAGTTTTTGAAATTTTGACCGGTGTGCTTTTTGAAGAAACTGCTGAAATAGTAGGAATTCATATAGACCAGGGCTGCCATGGATTCCAGTGTGATGTTGCTATCATAGTTTTCTTCAATATACGATTTGACTTTCGTAAGCAGCGCTCTTTCTTTTCCTGACACCTTACTCGCAAGTTTCTGCTGCATTTCCGTTAACATTGCTTCGACTTCTTGAGCAACATCTGCATAAGAGAGACAGTCATTCCATCTTTCAAGCAAGCCTCCTTGGTACCCCTCTAACTCTCCACCGAACTTCTCCAATTCCTGAATCAATGTCAAAACCGCATTATATACTCCTGTAAGCGCGAGGTTTTTGTTGTTTCCCGCTTGTATCCTGATTTGTTCAAGGAGCTCCTTAATCAGCGGTTCGATCTTCTCTCGTTCCATAGCGGTTAATGCTTTGACTAGATGGGATTGAAGAACGGTAATGGGCCTGTTCTCTTTATTCGCTTCCGTGTCTGCTTCTCCAAAACGAATAACTTGATTTGTTCCCATAAAAAACTTGCTATGAAGCGCTTTCAATGCTTCGCGGTAAGTTTCTTCTGCTTTCTCCAAGCCAGCCTTGTTCGTTCCAACTCCGCACGAGACACTTAGCTTCAAATATTGCTGAATCTTATGGCGAAGGTCTTGTGCCAATTGAAGAGGATAGTCTTTCTCCTCATGCTGAACCAGGATCGTAAACAATCCTTCCTTTTGAACTAGCAAACCCTTTCCCATCACTGGTTCCTGATCCAATGTCTCTCGAATAATGTTGGACACTGCAAAGTTCACCAAATGACGTTCACGATCTTCCCACCGGGAGGTGTCGGCATAATCATCCATTTCCAATACACAAACGGTAGTAAATCGGCTAACTACGATGACACCCAATTGTGTCAAGTCAGGTATGGTATTCGTATCACCGTCCAGTAATCCGTCAAGAAGCTTCTCAATGGTATTGGCTCGATTTTTTTCCTCATAGTAATTTAACATCTTTTTGTTTCGTTCACCATCCGATGTTTCGCGGATCATAGATACGGCTTTCCCAACTACCCTCTCCAGCTGAACTTTATTTATTGGCTTTACCAGATAATCCAGTGCTCCTAACTGAATCGCTTGACGGGCATATCCAAACTCTTGAAAAGCACTAATAAATATAACCTTGCCGCTGTATCCCTGTTCATTCAACTCCGTAATCACATCTATCCCACTTCCACCTGGCATACTGATGTCGCTAATAATAAGTTGAGGATTATGTCTGGCTATCAGATCTCGTAGTTCGATCCCATCATTAGCTTCAGCCACAATCCGGATTCCAAGCTGTTCCCAGGACATCAGTTTTTTTAGCCCACGCAATATGATGGGTTCATCATCTGCGAGTAATAATTTTATGTATTCCATACATTCACCTTCCTTAACTTCGCCTCTATACCCCAAATGATCATAAGCATGCAGGAGGGAATATGATCTATTGCATCTCATTGTACGTTTTATTTAGAAATTGTGCTGCACAATTTTCATTCATCGATTATACAACGATATGTTTCAGTCATATGAAACAACCCACGACTTAACCGGTTGTGGGTTGTTTCTCTTCATTATCGTTATCATTCTACCAAATATATAAATCCGTACCTTTTAGTTTGAATATGGCTTCAATAAAAAAATAATCTCCATAGATAATAGACTGATGGTGGCTTTTGGCGTGATAAGCTGCTGAACCGTTTTGGAGAATACAATCGCAGCCGGGAGTCCAATCGGTCCGTAACTGTTCTAGCGTTTGGAGCAGCTTCAACGCTGCATTCAAATATAACTGTTTCTCGTGAGTTCCGACAATCTTGGCAATCTCAATCAAGCCACAGGCAGCGATGGCCGCTGCTGTTGAGTCCTCCAGTACAGGCTCTGCAGGCTGCCTAAAATCAATAGGAATGATTCCGTGTTCAGGAATGTTCGCGATAAAATAGTGGGCTACTCGTTTAGCCGTATTCAGATACTCCTCTTTTTGTGTCCAGTTATAGCTCATCATAAAACCATACAGTGCCCAGCTCTGTCCCCGCGTCCAAGAAGAACCTTCCGCGTATCCCTGTCCTCCACAGGTTCTAATGACCCCACCCACCGCCGGATCCAATTCAACAATATGGTTAACCGAACCGTCTGGTCTTACAAAGGTATTCATCGTGGTATCGGCATGTTTCATCGCAATGTGCTTAAAACGCGGATCTCCTGTTTCATTCGAGGCCCAATATAAAAGTGGTATGTTAAGCATACAGTCAATAATCGCCCATCCCCTTGTGTCTTCACCCTTAATATCATTCCAGGCTCGGATGAATTCCCCTGCAGGATTGTACCGGCCAGCAAGCAGATTGGCGGCATGCAGGGACCTTTTGCGCGAATCTGGATTCCCAGTAAGTTTATAATTGGCTACACTCGTCGGCAGCCACATAAATCCTACGTCATGGTGCAGCCCATCAAACTCCAGGAAGCAGCTATCCAATTTTACTTCAGAGATTTCAGCAATTTGTTTGTATTTTGGTTCTCTCGTTGCATTAAACAGCTGCCACATCATGCCTCCCCAGAATCCATTCGTCCACCAACATATTCCGTCGTCAGCTGAACGGGTTGGATTATGGACCGATCTGTCATCATGTTCACCATCAATGGTCGTATATGGAATTTTGTTTTTGGATTTAACACTGACCCAATCCATTTTTGCCGTGATTTTGTCTACAACGTGATTTACCCATACCGTTTTGTCGTCTAATGTAAGCATACATCAGTCCTTCTTTCTTCTTGAGAAGTTGTCTTTGCCAATCTGGACCACATATCGAATTTAGAATACCACTCGTCTTGAGATGTCTGTATGCAGTTTTTTTAAGCTTCCTATGCTATAAATTTAAGAACTACGTGAAGGCAGAGCAAAGTCACCTTTATCCGAAACCACTAATCATATCGATGCATATTTTTAGCCCAAGTAGATTAAAATCGTGCTTCAAAATGAAAAAGAGCAGCTGCCCGCTGCAGCTCCTCTTTATCGTTCTCTATTATGTAACACTTCTAAGATGAGTACCTTCTTGTTGATAATAATTGCAGTCCCATGGCAATCTATTATCAGGATTCATTTTTTTGATCCAAGACCTCAACAATTCGTTCAAGCTTCATATAGATCGCACGCAAGTAAGCAACAATAAAGAGCAAACCCAAAATTAAGATGATAGCGAGCATATATTCCCTCCTCCATTCTATTCATAATTATTAGTTACAAGCTCATGGATAAACCATTTCCCACTCTGATTATACATAAAAAGGTAATCCTGTGCAGTTAGCTACTGTTGGCTCGCCTGCAGTGATTTATAAAAATAAAAAACCGATAAACCCCATCTCTCTGGGTCTACCGGTAATGCAAATTTTCGAGATAATCAGATCACTTATAATGTTTTCAAATACCACGTATCACATGCATAATGTTCAGATCCATTCAAGGGGTTGTCCAATGCAATAAATCCATTTTTCGCATAAAACTTGTTGGCTGCAGTCATATTGCTCAGGGTTTCCAGGTAACATTGTTCATAATGATCTTTCGCATAATCAAGGACAACGTGCAGTAATTCTCTTGAAATACCTGTACCTCTCGTTTCTTTGAATGCATACATTTTTTGCAACTCACAAATCTGAGGATAACCGTCAATCGGACCAATACCACAGCCCGCTACGACCGTAGAATCTTGCTCAACTACCCAATATTTAGACCCCGCATTTTGGTACAGATGATAGAAATCTCCCAAATGTGGATCTGTCCAGGCTGTCCCTGGTTTGTTCGCGTCAAATTCGATCAAACACGTTCTGATCAGATGTTCCACCTGTTGATTATCTCTTTCTTCGATCTCTCTGATCAACATAAAAGTAAACCTCCGTAAGTATGTTCCTGTTCCATTTACGCCAAGTAGTCATCAGACGTTCTGAATCGTATGGCTGGACAGCCAATAATGTTTCAATTCATAGACAAGTATTGCCCTGTAATCGACTGTTCTGCATGGATGATCTGTGAAGGAATACCTTCATATACAACTTGTCCACCCTTGCTTCCTCCATCCGGTCCCATATCGATAATCCAATCGGCCTGGCTGATCACATCGAGATTATGCTCAATCACAATAACCGTGTTGCCTGCATCCACGAGACGGTTCATGATCTCCAGAAGATGACCGATATCCGACATATGAAGACCTGTCGTCGGCTCGTCCATTACGTAAATACTGCCTTTTTTGTGCAGTTCACTTGCGAGTTTGATTCTTTGGCATTCCCCGCCTGAGAGTGTGCTTAACGGCTGTCCAAGTGTAATATAGTTCAATCCGACGTCGCTCATCGCCTGAAGCTTGCGTACCACTTCTTTTAATTGAAAAAACTCGAGCGCTTGCTCAACGGTCATCTCCAGCACTTCAGCAATCGACTTGCCGCCAAGTTTGTATTCCAGCACCTCGTCTTTGAACCTTCTGCCTTCGCATACGTCACATGGCAGCTTCACGCTGTCCAGAAAGGAAAGGTCTGTATATAAGACACCAAGTCCTTGGCAGTTGTCACACGCTCCCTTGGAATTGAAGCTGAACAAGCCCTGATTCACCTTATTTTCCTTGGCAAACGCTTTACGCACGTCATCCATAATGCCCGTGTACGTTGCCGGGTTCGACCGTGTGCTTACACCTACTGCAGACTGGTCGATTACTATTGCATCTGCATGCTGACTGAGAAACACCTCGTTGATTAGCGTACTTTTCCCCGATCCGGCAACACCTGTAACGACAGTAAGCACTCCGGTCGGAATATCTACACTCACATTCTGCAAGTTATGCAACGTTGCATCTTTAACAAGCAGTTTGCCGGATGGCTGTCTGCAGTCGTATTTTAATTGCAAAGGCCGCTTCATATGTGTGCCAGTCAGAGTGCCAGATTCAAGCAATCCACTGAAACTTCCTTCATATACAATAGTACCACCGCGTTTGCCAGCGTAAGGTCCGACGTCCACGATATGATCCGCAACCTTGATGACATCCGGATCATGCTCAACAACAATCACGGTGTTACCTTTGTTGCGCAGCTTTTGAAGCAATTCATTCAATCGGTGTACGTCACGAGGGTGCAAGCCAACACTGGGCTCATCGAAGATATAGGTGACATCGACAAGGCTGCCGCTTAGGTGCTTCACCATTTTGACACGCTGCGACTCGCCGCCGGATAACGTATCTGTCTCACGATCCAATGTCAGGTAGTCCAGTCCAATATCCACTAGATGCTGCAGCCGTTCCAACAAAGACTTGACGACCGGTACTGCAACTGCATCATTCATTTCCCGAATGACGCGAATAAGCTGCCCCACTTCCATGGCAGACATCTCCGCAATATTCAGTCCATTAATTCTGCAACTGAGTGCTGCCTGACTAAGTCGCGCACCATTACAGCTGGAGCAAGGACCTTCAGAGATAAACGGCATTACCGCTTTTTGAGTACGTTCCGATTTCGTCTTAACATCCTGCTTGATGTACTTGTTCGTGAATTTCTCAATAACACCTTCTACGGTAATATTCGTTGCTTTACCAGCGAAATCCATCTTTACTTTTCTTGCCTTTCCATATAAAAGAAGGTCCAATTCCGCTTCGGAGTATTCGCTTAACTTCTTATCGGGATCAAAGTCTCCTGATTGGAGCACCATGTTCCAATCCCAGCCATCGACGGCATAATCCGGGAGCATGAGCGCCCCTTCGTTTAGAGATTTCTCCATGTCCACAGCCTTGCTCATATCCACGCCAAGTCTGCGTCCAATTCCGTTGCACTCAGAACACATGCCTTGTGGATCATTAAACGAGAACATGTTTACTGGCCCGACATAAGGCTGTCCAACGCGAGAGAATAAAAGACGAAGAATAGGTGAAATATCGGTGATTGTTCCCATTGTGGAGTGAGATCCGCCGCCGAGCCGCTTCTGGTCCACAATCACCGCCATGCTCAGATTTTCAATGGCATCGGTATCTGGCTGCGGTACACGAGGCAGAAACGTACGCACGAACATACTGAAGTTCTCGTTTAACAATCGTGTGGACTCTGCGGCAATTGTATCAAAGACAATCGATGACTTGCCGGATCCGGATACTCCAGTGAAGATCGTAATTTTACGCTTTGGGATGCGCAAGGATACGTTCTTAAGGTTGTTCTCCCTTGCACCAGTGAGTACAATGTACTCCTGATTAGATTCGCTCATGCGTTAGAACCCTCCGATTTATTTATTCATAGGATAAAGCCATAACTTGGACATTCAAGTTCAATTTTCATTGAGAGGGATCCATCTTGATTTTCAATGTGTGTAGACGGTTGTGGGATTAGATACCATGTCATGACGTTTAGATTGTAAGACACCATTTAGAGCTGTGTCAACGAACCTCTATTCTTTTCCCGAAAAAGCGTAAGTAACAAGTGGAGGCATATTTTATCCTCTATTGGTTCACCTTATCTGAGAAGGAGAGGTGTACCTACTTTGACGGATTTAAGTTGTGCTGCACAAGATGCTTCCTCTTCATCGGAAGGTAAGGAGAAGGGAAACTTAAAATGGTGGCAGCTATCCCTGCTTGGCATCGGCTGTACGATTGGTACCGGATACTTTCTGGGTTCGGGAATAGGGATCAAACAGACCGGACCTTCAATGGTACTATCCTTTTTGATAGCCGCTCTGGGTACCTATATTGTGTTTCACTTCCTGGCTAAAATGACAACTGCAGATCCTCAGGAAGGTTCATTCTGTTATTATGCAGGCAAAGCCTTTGGGCGTTGGGCCCGCTTTGGCAGTGGATGGAACTACTGGAGCACCAAAATTTTAATCATGGGAAGCCAGTTAACGGCCTTGTCCATTCTCTCCCGATTTTGGTTTCCTAATGTTCCCCTCTGGGTTTTTGCGGCGGGTTATGCTGTACTCTCTATTTTTGTTGTCCTACTTGGGACACAATGGTTTGACAAGATTGAGAATGTTCTTGCTGTGGTCAAAACCGCAGCTATTGTCATGTTTATTCTGCTGGCTGCAGCAGCACTCTTCGGCTGGATCCATGGGGGAAGCAATGAACGGCCTGGCATGCCAAGTTCAGCTGCTGAACTGTTCCCAGGTAAGTTTTCAGCCTTCTGGTCTTCACTTCTCTACGCGTTTTACGCATATGGCGGTGTAGAGACTATTGGACTCATGTCCGTCCAGTTACAGGATAAAAAGGACGCCCCTAAAGCCGGAAAGGTGATGTTAACCGGACTCTCCATCCTTTATATGTTATCGATTGGCATGGCAGTGTTCATGGTGCACTATACGAAGATGAATGAAAAGGAAAGCCCGTTTGTTACGGCTCTATCGTCGTATCATTTGGAATTCTTTCCTCATGTATTCAATGGCGCCATCATCTTGGC
Source organism: Paenibacillus sp. FSL K6-2862 (assembly GCF_038005125.1). NCBI lineage: Bacteria > Bacillati > Bacillota > Bacilli > Caryophanales > Paenibacillaceae > Paenibacillus > Paenibacillus sp. FSL K6-2862. Next base: position 3,151,369 of record NZ_JBBOSN010000001.1, on the reverse strand, counting down.
CGGTTTTTCGGCCATGAGCGCTTCGTTGTTTGCTGTCGTCAACCTTCTGGTGACCATGTCCAAGGATGGAGACGCGCCTAAGCTATTCAAGGCGAAATTAAAATTCAAACAACTTCCTCTACCTTCCCTTGTGCTTGCAGCGGTTGGACTATGCGCCTCCATTGTGACAGCCCTGCTGCTCCCAGGAAAGATATATGAGTATATCACTACTGCAGCCGGTATATTGCAGATGTATAACTGGTCCTTTATCATTATCGCTGCCTTCAAAATACTTCAGATCCGCGCCAGGGATGTGATACTTGGCATTTCCGGTCTGGTTCTGTTATTGGGCGCAGTAAGTGGGACGCTAATGAAACCGGACATCCGGGTAGGCTTTTATGTAAGTCTGATCATGATTTTTGTTATAGCTCTGGTCACCTGGATCATGACAAGATGGTGGAAAAAACATAAGATCTCGACGTAGCAAAAAAGAGGGTATCCCGCGAGGATATCCTCTTCCTGTTACAAACGCTATCTATAATAGAGGAATATTTCCCTCTTCGCATTCCCGCCACGTTCTGTCATTCCACACCGACGCCTGCACTTCTCCAACATGCGCTTTTCGCAGCAAAAACATACACAGTCTGGATTGACCAATCCCGCCTCCAATCGTGAAAGGAAGTTCTCCATTCAAGACAGATTGATGAAAATCAAGAGCGGCCCGTTCGTTCGCTTGACTCAGGTTCAATTGCTTTTCAAGTGCAGCGGCATCAACACGTATTCCCATGGATGAGACTTCCAGGGCCTGCTCCAGCACAGGAAACCATAATAAAATATCTCCGTTTAACGTCCAATCATCATAATCCGGTGAGCGACCGTCATGCACAATCCCTGAATTCAGCAGCCCGCCTACCTGCATGATAAAAACAGCACTGTATTGGCGTGTAATCTCATTCTCCCGCTCTTTTGGGGTGAGATCCGGAAATCGGTTCTCCAACTCTTGTGTTGTAATGAAGAAAATCTGATCGGGCAGAATGGGTTCAAGGCATGAGTATCGAGTACAGAGTTCTTGCTCTGTTGCTTGAATTGAACGATAGATCTTGCTTACTTCTTCCTTCAGAGTCGCTAGGTTGCGTTGATCTTCAGCAATGACCTTCTCCCAGTCCCATTGATCCACATAGATGGAATGGAGGTTATCCATCCACTCATCCCGTCTGATGGCATTCATATTGGTGTATAATCCTTCACCCACCTGAAAGCCATATGTCTTCAGAGCCATCCGTTTCCACTTCGCAAGGGATTGAACAACTTCAATCTGTCTTTCTTCCATATCCAATGCATCGAAGGAAACGATACGCTCTATTCCGTTCAGATTATCGTTAATTCCTGTACCTTCTTGCAAAAGAACAGGTGAGGGTACCTGTATGAGATTTAAATGCTGCTCCAATCGTTCCTGAAACTTCTTTTTTGAAAAATGTATGGCCTCAGCAGTTTCCCTTAGGTTCAGCATCGGTTTGTACTTGTTCGGTACAACTATCGTTCGCAGCATGAAAGTACATCGTCCCTTCAGTTTGATTATCATGCAGTTTTCTGCATAACTGATGAGAGCAGTCTATGTGCCTATCATGGCGGTGTCGCGTTGTCCCACTCCAGAATTGAAGCATTTGGGTGTACGCCCATCCTCTATGAGAACAGTGCACGCAGCCCTTGAAGCGCAAAATAAACGCCGAACCCAACCAGAGACAAACCGGATACAACGGATATGATGGAGAGGCTTCTTTGATTGAGATAACGCCGCATTCCTGTAGTTAACCCCGCCACAAGCAAATCCCAGAGCGTCAATCCGATGAAGATCATACTGCTGTAAATCAGCAGATGACTTGTCCCAAATGATACTGCTGTTTTGGCCAGAATGGATCCATAAATGCCTAACCAGAAAATAATGGACATCGGGCTGGTAATCGACATGAAAAATCCCAGCATAAAGCAGTGAAAGAGGGAATCCTTGCGATTTTTGGCCGAATGCAGCTTCACTTTGTTCATTTGCAGAATGCTTTCGATGCCAGTATAGGTTAGCGTGAACCCGCCAACGAGCCAGAGGAGAATTTGTACCCAGGGGATATTGAGAAATTGAACCAAGCCCATATAAATCAACAACATAAAGGCAGCATCGGCGATCATGGAACCTGCCCCGACCATCCAGGCATGCCAAAAACCATTTTTGATGCCTTTGTCCAACCGGGCTGAATTGACAGGCCCAATGGGAGCAGCAAGCGTCAAACCAAGGAAAATATAACTGATCAGAAGTTGAACACTCAAGACTTCCTCACTCCTACTCGCTTGTCCAGTTTATTTCCCCATCTTATGATCTAATTACGCTTAACATGACAATATAACAACCGTTTATATCGCTTTTATCTATGAAAAATAAAAAGACTATTTCACAGACAGATAAACACGTCTGGAAATAGCCTCTATATAACGTCGTTATTTGATGCCTCTACATCGTACGATTTTTAGTTTGATCGCTAACCCGAGAATCTTTTACGCTATAGGTGTTCCTGGTGGTAATTTAATGTCCGGTTTTAACAACACCACATCCCCTTTTTCGGGTACACCTCCTAGAACCAATACCTCCGACTTGAATCCGGCTATACGGCGCGGAGGGAAGTTAACAACAGCAATAACTTGTTTCCCTATGAGCACTTCCGCTTCATATCTTTTCGTAATTTGTGCACTCGATTTCTTGATACCAATCTCTTCTCCAAAATCAATCTCCAGCTTGATCGCCGGCATTTTTGCCTCAGCAAAAAACTCAGCATGAATTATTGTTCCAATCCGGATATCCAGCTTCATAAAATCATCAATGGTTGCCATGTATATAATCTCCTCATCTTTTATTCTATTCCAATATAATACACTAAATCCATTTCTCTTTAGCTACGAAATGACTTGAGGATCGTATCCAAAAGTACATGCCCATGCCTAACAATGTAATCAATCCACCTGTTAATTGAAATGTAGATATCGTTTCTCCCAAAAATAGATATGCGAGAATAATTGCCAGAACAGGCTCTCCAATAATCCCTACAGAAACCGTCGTAGCGCCGATCGTTTTTAATAACAGGTTAAAAATATTCTGACCAAAAATGGTTGGGATTACGGCGAGCAACAAGAAATAGGTCCAATCCGAAGAACTGTAACCCACCAAAGGGATTTGATTGAACAAGCAATAAACCAGCATCACGGTCCCGCCCAGGAAAAAAACAAGGATACTGTATAAATTCGAGTCTATTTTACGGCTGACCTTCTGCCCTGCAAGCATATAAGCAGAGACCAAAATGGTTCCCAACAAGGATAGCCCATCTCCTAGTAACGCCTCACGCGAAATCCCTAGATCTCCCCAAGCTATGATAATTGAACCAATGAGGGCAGCAATTAAACAAATGATCGTTAGCATGCTGTTTCGTTCTCTGAACATAAAATAAGAGCCAATCATTACGAATAAAGGCTGCAATGACAAGATGACCATGGAACTCGCCACCGAAGTATGGACCAAGGATTCCATCCAAAATAAAAAGTGTAATCCAAGAAATAGACCTGCTACCATCACGGTAACCCAGTCTTTCTTGTTCATCTTAGAGATTCGAAGGGCTTTCCAGGGTACAAAAGGAAGCATAATGATTACGGATATGTACAATCTGTACATTCCAGCCACAGCTGTTGCCGTATCTGATGATTTGATCATAATCGATGAGATCGAAACAGACAGGATGCTGATTAAAAGCAATACATACGGATGAAGCGGTAATGACGATGGTTTGATTTTCACATGTAAGGCCTCCAGGATGTTTTATCCAATCGTCTGTGCACAGGATTGTATTGATAACCTTAAGATCTGATATAATAATATCACCGCTTATCGATCATTAGTGTAATAATATCTTTCATTTATATCGAAATATCGTCATTTGAGAGGAATTAACCCCATGGAGAAACCCTTACATGAGACCATCCAATATCCCGATACTTCCTTCCCTTATATCATGTACACGCATACGATCCACGATAGCATCCCTGAAGGGAGAGGGTTTAACGACCTGCATTGGCATGAAGATTTACAGATCACGTTGGTTACCAAAGGAACACTGGTGATCCAGGTTAACGGGATGGATCATGAATTACATACAGGTCAGGCCATTCTGATCAATAAAAGCATTCTTCATGTGACGACCCATTTGACGCATAACGGACAGTATGTCAGTTTTAATTTTCCGGAGAAACTGCTGGCTTTCTACTCTGATAGTGCTATGGAGAGAAACTATGTCCTCCCCTATACCAACTCATCTTTCGTATCACTTGTAATCAAAGGCGAAGTTACATGGGAAATCCAAGTATTAGAAATGCTGTGGGATATGAAAGCAAGATTTGAGAAGACCAAACAATGGGGCTGGGAATACGAGGTTTCCATTCAGACGGTACAGCTGTGGCTGACCATAATCTCCAATTTCTCGCTATCGACAGAGGAAGCATCAGCGAACGTGAAGCGGCAACAGGAGAGACTTCAATTCATGCTCAGTTTCATCCACCGTCATTATGCAGATCCGATCACATTACAGGAGATCGCGGATGCAGCTCATCTGAGTGTTTCGGAATGCACCCGAAGTTTTAAGCGTACAATTCATATGACCCCTTACGCCTACTTGATTAAGTATCGAATTAAAAAAAGCTGCGAGTTATTAAGCTCGACCGACTATACAATAACGGAGATAGCCCATAGAGTGGGCTTCAATCATGTGAATCACTTTATTCAGTCTTTCAAAAAACAGCATCAACAACGAACACCTAACGATTTCCGCAGGGGGCGAGTGAAATGATTGAAATTACGACTGAACTGGTACGTGAATTGATCCAGAGTCAATTTCCCGAGTGGAAACACCTAACCATTGCACCCGTAGACAAAAGTGGACACGATAATCGGACCTATCGATTAGGAAATGAGATGACTGTTCGTTTACCGAGTCATGAGCGATATGCCTCTGCTGTTCAAAAAGAATTGACATGGCTGCCCTTTTTCAAGCCTTATCTCTCCTTGCCGATTCCGGCACCGATTGCAAAAGGTGAACCAACGGTAGAATATCCTCTTCCCTGGTCTGTTAACCAATGGATTGAAGGCAGCACAGTCACAGTTGAAAATATAACGGATCTGAACACATTTGCTGAGGATCTCGCTGGTTTTCTAATTGAACTGGAAGCGATTGATGCAAGCCAAGGTATTCCCGCAGGCATCCAAAATTTTCATCGCGGAGGAAACCTGGCTGTTTATGACCAGGACACCAGATCCGTCATAGACGTTTTACCCAGTCAGTACAATCCAAAGCTGTTATTGGAAATATGGGAGCTTGCCCTTGCCACAAAATATGAAGCTGCACCGCTCTGGCTGCACGGTGACGTTGCTGTAGGAAATCTGCTCGTACAAAACGGCCGATTGTGCGGTGTCATTGATTTCGGAACGATGGGCGTAGGTGATCCTTCCAGCGACCTGGTGATGGCATGGAACTTTTTTGATGATAGGAGTCGTGATATTTTCCTCCGCCGAATGAATGCTGACCAAGATATGATTAACCGTGCACGTGGATGGGCATTATGGAAAGCACTTATCACTTATGCCTGGAATGAACCAGGTTCGGAGTCATCCAACTGGGGAAAACGGGTTATCGATGTGATCATCCGAGATTATAAAACACTATAGTTCCTAGTTCATCGTAGTGCATCTAAGATAAAACATAAAAACCGGATTCCTATTGGCGGAATCCGGTTTTATGATTGATAATATAGATAATAGCTAATTAAGCCAGTCTCATTTTGAAATCCTGATATCCGAATTCACGGACAACTTCACAATCGCCATCTTTGCGTTTTACAGCGATGGCTGGCAGTGGCATTCCGTTGAATGTATTCGTTTTGACCATGGAATAGATCGCCATATCTTCAAACACCAGACGATCGCCCTCTTTCAAAGGCTCATCAAACGAATAATCTCCAATGACATCACCAGACAGGCAAGTTTGACCGCCAAGACGGTACAGGTGAGGCTTCTCTCCTGCTTCTCCGGAGCCAACAAGCGGCGGACGATATGGCATTTCCAGTACGTCTGGCATGTGGCAAGTGGCTGACGTATCCAGAATGGCAATGTCCATTCCGTTTTTGTGGAAATCCAGCACAGAAGTCACCAGATAACCCGCGTTAAGCGCAACAGCTTCCCCTGGCTCCAAATAAACTTCCAGGCCATATTTATCCTGCATGCGTTTGATGCATGCTTCCAGTCTTGCAATGTCATAATCCTCACGCGTAATGTGGTGTCCACCACCGAAGTTAATCCACTCCATTTGAGGCAGCCATTGTCCGAACTTCTCTTCCACCGCGTTCAACGTCGTTTCCAGATCGTCGGAATTTTGTTGACATAATGTATGGAAATGCAAACCGGAGACGCCTTCCAGCAGCTCTGCACGGAAATCCTCCTGTTTGGCACCGAAACGTGAACCCGGAGAGCACGGATCATAAATCTCGTGCCCTTCTTGGGTTGAACATTCAGGATTGATACGCAAGCCAATCTTGCGGCCAGCCTGAAGTGCTTTATCCTTAAATTTCGCAAGCTGCGAAAAAGAGTTGAAAATAATGTGATCGCAGATTGAAATAATCTCATCGATCTCGTCTTCGCGGTAGGCTGGTGCAAATACATGATTCTCTTTGCCCATTTCCTCGTGGCCCAGACGGGCTTCATATAACCCACTTGCTGTTGCCCCGCTCAGATATTGTCCGATTAGTGGATACATCGCTGTCATGGAAAATGCCTTTTGAGCCAGCACGATTTTGGCACCTGTACGCTGCATGACACCGTTAAGGATTTTTACATTTTTCTCAATAAGCGCCTCATCAACAACAAAGCATGGTGTCGGTAATTGCTCAAACCGCATCTTAACGAACGAGCTCCGATTCTTTCGCTTCTTCTGGAAGTTCGTCAACAAGAACCGGGTTGAAGTCTTCTACCCATGGAAGTCCCCATTTGTTCAGCTCTTCCATGAACGGATCCGGGTTGAATTCTTCCACGTTGTATACGCCCGGTTTGTTCCATTTGCCTGTCATGACCATAGCTGCACCGATCATTGCTGGAACGCCTGTAGTGTACGAGATGGCTTGGGAACCAACCTCTTTGTAGCACTCTTGGTGATCACAGATGTTGTAAACGTAGTATGTTTTGTCCTTGCCGTCTTTTTTGCCTTTGAAAATGCAGCCGATGTTCGTTTTGCCCACCGTACGTGGTCCAAGGGATGCCGGGTCCGGGAGTACCGCCTTCAGGAATTGCAGCGGGATGATTTGTTTGCCTTCGAATTCGATAGGTTCGATGGAAGTCATGCCCACATTTTCAAGTGCTTTCAGGTGAGTCAGGTAGCTTTGGCCAAATGTCATGAAGAAACGGATCCGTTTCAAGCCAGGAATGTTTTTCGCCAAAGATTCCAGCTCTTCATGGTACAACAGGTACATGTCTTTTTCGCCAACTTCCTTGAAGTCGTAGACACGTTTGATTTCCATCGGTTTGGTTTCGATCCATTCACCATTTTCCCAGTATCTTCCGTTTGCCGAAACTTCGCGGATGTTGATTTCCGGGTTAAAGTTGGTTGCGAACGGATAGCCGTGATCGCCGCCGTTGCAGTCCAGGATGTCGATGTACTCGATTTCGTCAAAGTAGTGCTTCAGGGCATAGGCAGAGAATACGCCAGTTACGCCTGGGTCAAAACCGCTGCCGAGCAGTGCAGTGATTCCTGCTTTTTCAAAACGCTCTTTGTAATCCCATTGCCAGCTATATTCGAATTTTGCAGTATCTTCTGGCTCATAGTTTGCCGTATCCATGTAATGTGTTTTGGTTGCAAGGCACGCATCCATGATCGTCAGATCTTGATAAGGCAAAGCCAGGTTCATGACGATATCTGGTTTAACTTCGTTGATCAGAGCAATCAATTCGTCTACATTATCCGCGTCCACTTGTGCTGTAGTAATTTTTGTTTTGCCACCGTCCAGTTTCGCTTTGAGATCATCACATTTGGATTTGGTACGACTCGCAATACAGATTTCCTCAAAAACTTCGCTATTTTGAACGCATTTGTGTACTGCCACAGAAGCCACGCCGCCGGCGCCGATGATTAGTGCTTTTCCCATTTTTACATTCTCCTATCCCATATGTAGATTTTTTTGGTTTTTGATTCAAATGTCCGTTTCAAGGTCTTCTCATTGTTCAACTTCCGTCAATTCCTGACAACAAAAAAAGCAAGGTGAATAAATGCCGCAATCCGCGCATCATCACACTTGCTTGTCGATATACATCGTGAAAAAACGTAAAGTCTCCATAACCAAAAAAGTTCAAAGAACTCCTCTGGTGGAAAGCTCCCTCATGTATATCAATATCAGATCAGAGTCTATATAGCAAATAATTCGCCTTTACCACTCTTATTGACCGTTTCACAAGTTGATGTGCTATTGCACTGGTTGTAAAGTAACCAACTTATAAAATTTGAGCTTTTAACTCAATCAATAAGGCAACATAAGTTGCCAATCGGCGTTTGACCCGGCTGTCCGTATGGCCTTGACTCCCTCATGGAAGTGGTCAAAATTATCTGCTGGAAAGTGCTCGTTCCAATTGATATAACTGCTTTCCAAAATCACAGGTTAAACAATAACAAACACTTTTAAAAAAATCAAGGGATAACTCAAAAAAACTTTTTTCCTCATTCTGGTCCAGAGTTTCCTTTAATCCGATATGCCTTTTCTGTTTAGCTTTCCGAGCTGGTTAATGACATTCATTATGGTTTTCTCTTCTGCTCCGATGCTTACTTATAGTTTGCACAATGTAACAGGAACATATGAGTGATCATCTTCTTCACTGAAGAAAGAACATTTTTATAAGGTCACGAACCATATCCGCAAGAATTACAAGTCTTTTCTGCATTCCCGGATACAATAAGTTAATTATGGAATCAAGTTTATCAACAGACATTAGTATAGTTACTAAAGTTACTGAAACTTTACACCTTTACCCATTTATATTGTTCTCCCTTTTCTTTGTACTTATTTACTTTAGGAATCATTGAAGTTTATGGTTCATTCTTCTCTCTCAATCCTGCCTGCGATAATCTGAGGTGGATCAGATTGTCTGACATGATAGAACCCTTCCTCATTCACTTTGGGAGTAATTTTAACTTTGTCTCCTACTTCAAGCTGCTCAAGGAGCTCAGTATCTTCAACAATATAATGGATTAGGGTGACCTTTTTTTCTCTAAGATCGCCAAAAGGTTGATCCGCATCTTCTCTAGATATATTTTCCGCTACAAGAATTCGATCTTCTTCCTTCTGAAGAATGTAATTCCCAACTTTACTTGTCGAGAATACTTTACATCCACTAAGTGTACATAGAAGAACGAGTAGCGTCACACTTATGACCGATTTTCTCAATTATATTCCTCCTCACAACACAGCTACCTCCTATATTAGACGTTTGGATTAAAACGTTTGTTGCTTCTTCATCTAACATCCACCAACAAAAAAAGCCGCAATATGCGGCTTTAATGACTTACCAAGGAAGCTGACTATCCATATAGTAGAAGCTGCCTGTTGGACCGTCTTCAGACAAGGTAGCCAGACGCACAGCCGTTTTGGCACCTTCCTCTGGGGATAACTCTGCCTTTTCACCACCCATTTGTGTTTTAACCAAACCGGGATGTACGGAATTCACTTTAAGATTCGTTCCTTGCGCTTTTTGAGCCCAATATGCTGTCAGCATATTTAATGCTGCCTTGGATGCTGAATATGCAGGTGTGGCAATCCGCTGCGCAAGCTCATTGGTCAGCAGAAATTGTATGGAACCGAGAGCACTGCTCTGATTAACAATCCGACCGGCCTCACTATTCAAAAGCAGAGGCATTAATGATTCTGTGAGATGATAAGGACCAAAAGTGTTGACCTCAAACGTATCACGTAGTGCATCGCCTTCGTAATCCTCTTTTTCAGCCCATACCCCTGCATTATTGACCAGGATATCTAATTGACCATACGTGTGACTAATCCATCTGGATACCTTCGCAATATGCTCCGGGTTTGTCACATTCAGCTCTACACCCACGGCTTCGATGCCTTTCTTGCTTAGTTGGTTTGCTGTTTCATCAGCTGTTGCTTGGTTGCGTGCGGCTACCAAACCCGATGTTTGCACATGTCTTACACTTCTTAGATGATCCACGTAAGCCTCTTGGCTAATGGCAATCTGCTCATCCGTGATATGATTGGCGTTATGGATAGCAAATGGCGGCAGATAATGGGCCCCGACATAGTTGGCGAGCGCCTCCATTGGTTTTGCAATATCCCGAATGGTAAACAGATTGTATCCGCCGGGCTGATATGAAGCCGCAGTGCCTGCTGTTGAAATTGCGATGCCGATCTCTTTCCCTTTAAGATACTCCCCACCCGGGCCGAATGCCCAGCCGTATGCGAGCACCTCGTCGAACCACTGCTTCAAGAGTGGTGGCGTGCTGTACCAATATAAAGGGTATTGGAAAATAATCCGGTCATGACGTTCCAACAGTCCTTGCTCATGGGTCACATCGATAGATTTATCTTGATATAACTCATCCAGCACATGTACGGTCGTATCCGGCTGCTCCCTCATGGTATCAACCAATGCCCGGTTAATCCGTGAATTTTGCAAATCCGGGTGAGCTACAATAATTAGTGTCTTCATGTTTAAACACTCCTTTAATTTTTATATGAGAATGATCATTCTAAAAATGGCGCAAAAGAATGTTCTGCATTTGGTTAAGGCAAGAGCTGGCTCCTGCACTTAACCATCCGCCATTGCTTTTATTGAGTATGACCATTCTAATATCCCGTCAAGATGACACCACTTCATCTTATTTTTCTAACAAAAGCATGCTCATTGTGGAAATACGCTCTAGCTTTTCCTTAGGCACTGATGTCCGGGCCATTACCCTTATCCCGATTAAAGAATTATGCAAGTACTCCGCTAATTCTTGCGCGTCATACTGGCTTGAGAACTCCCCATTTTCTTGCCCCCAGGTGACGATCTCCACAAGAAGATGCTCCACTTTTTCAAAGGCTCCAACCGCTTTGGCATCTACATCTTCATCTCGGCAGGCCATTTCCACTGCAGAATTGACAAACATGCATCCAGGTGGCTCGCCCTCTTCAGTGCTGCTCATATAATCAAAGATAAAATGAAGAGCTTCCTTGGCTGTTTTCGCTTGCTTGACGCCTGCGGCCAATTTGGCATCGGTACGATTACCGAACCGTTCCATTGCTTTGAAGAACAAGGTACGTTTATCGGTGAACGTATCATAAATGCTTCTCCGATGAATACCCATGTGCTCAACGAGATCGCTCATCGACGTTTTCTCATACCCCTGCTCCCAGAACAGCTTCATGGCTTTATCTAAAACTTCGTTTTCCTCAAATTCTTTGCTTCTCGCCATCTCAGGTTCCCTCCTTTCACCAAATTATAATGTGTTTATAACGTTTTAAAGAATATTCTACAGATGCTCATAGGTTTCTTTTTCCTGTAAAATCATCCTAACAGAATGAGAACGATCAGTAAAGAATTAAATTTTACCGAACGTTCTCAAATTAAGTTCTCGCTTATTCCCCTTGTCTTTTCAAGCCATGTATAGATTAATCGCCCAGATTCAAATTCCATATACTTGCTGCTCGTTCTTGCTTTTACTTCAACTTCTCAGAAAAAGCGCTTGTGTTTTTCTTAAGGATCGTGAACTTTTTAAAACAACGAGGGTGAGTTGATGAATGCTAAGGTAGGTAGAAGCAAAGTTCGTAGAAAGCTTTTTCTATTGTGAATTTTTCATATGTTTAAATATTGTAAATAGGGATAAATTTAAACCTTTTCTTTGTGGTTTCAAACTTTTTGCCATTCATTTTGTTCATTAATTGAAATAGTTGATGGTACGAAATCATTGGAAATTGGCTTATCGAAAATATTGATTAGATTAACACTTGATCAGAAGTTCATTTAACTTCGAATAAAAACATGAAGCAGCTGCCACTGCAGCTGCTTCATAATCCGGTATGAACTTTAATCTGATAATCTGATTTATATTCAGATGCTACCTTTTCACAGTCTCCTATTCGTCAAAGCGCAAAGTGAATACAAGAGCCCATTCGATTTTGCTTAAACTTTCCTCTGAGAAACCTCCTGCAAATACCTGGTTTGAACTTGTTGCATGCATAGCGAATGTATGAACTGGATGATCTGGTGTAAACGTTAAAGTTTCGGTGTTTTGAATCAACCCTCGTCCTTTCAGCTCCGATTTCCAAGGAAGCGTAAACGTAGCTAAGCCTGACCCTGTACTGATTTTAACAATGCATACTTCTTTGTCTTCTTCTGTTCTTACCGTATCAATGGATATAATGACTTCAATTTCATTACTGTTATTCACCTGTCCTTCCGGACTGAAGAACAGGTCCCCTATAGATCCTGCAGAATCTACCTTCACTCCATTCTCCCATATATCCATATCCAAACTAGCGCTCGGTTTCTCTTCCTCGTATCTTAACTTAAATGCACCAGACATAGTACCGAGGAAAGGTCTTAATTTTGCCGTTTCTCCTTGAGTCAGATCCACCGGAGTTAATGTGATGCTGTCAGTTATCGATTGGTCCGGTTTAATAGCCTCTGCGCTATCTGCCGAACAACCTGTTAGTACAAACAAGAAGATAATTATGTAATGTCTTAATCGCAAATTTTCACCTCCAATCCGGATGAAGATCAAACTTTAACATGCTATTTTATTGTACCATACATTTTTTACATATTTATCTATAATCATGAATCAATACATATCCATAATGTATATACCTATGTGCGCTATAAATTAATAAAAGCAGCTGATCGCAAGGATCTAGCTGCTTTTTTCATTATGCTGTTATCTCATTCATATTGATATCATAGCCAACGAATGTACAAGAACTAACAAAGGCTGAAAACAACTTTTGGCTGTATGAATCTACTGTGTAGCTGTACTCCGGATGCCATTGCACTGCCAGCACAAATTTTTGGTTAGGCATTACTACGGATTCAACTATTCCATCCTCAGCGACTGCAGCTGCTTGCAGCTTATCCGAAAGCATTTTGATTCCTTGATGATGGTAACTGTTCACTTTGATCGTATCTACTTGAATAATGTCATGCAGCAAGCTACCTTTTTCAATATGTACATCGTGTACAAGATTCGTATAGGGTGGGTTTTGCTTATGATTAACGGTATTCCTTACTTGAAGCTGTGTAGGAATATCCTGATACAAAGATCCACCCAGTATCACGTTAAACAGCTGTAATCCCCTGCATATGCCGAAGGCAGGCTTATCGAGTTCGATTACTTTCTGAAATAACAAGGACTCCATCATATCACGTTCCATGCATAACTCCCCGCAGGTATCTTCTGCATCTTCATGATAAAGCTCCGGATTAATATCATGTCCGCCCGTGAACAAGAACCCGTCAAACTCATTCGCCAACGTTGCGATTATTTCGAGATTTGTTGTCAACGGCAGCATCACTGGAATTCCGCCTGCACTCTCGATTGCGTTCATATAATCTGGAAGCATCCAGTAACTTTTTTTGTTGGAATCATACAGCGGCAGGACTCCGATCATCGGCTTCTTCATTGGCTTACCTCCTAATGGGGTCATTTTCATGTTCATCGCTTTGTGAGAAAACGGAAATCTTTTCATTTATTTTATCATTTCTCCTGATATACAAACTCACCAAATCATTGCATTTTCCTACCCATTGCCTATCTCAATCCTGCATACCTTTTACAGATTTAGCTTCACTGGTAAATAATCCAATATGTTATTTATAGAATATCCCGGGTAATGATTAATCAAGATTCCGAACTTGGGAGGGATAGGAATGTTCCTGGAGTTAAGCATCAAACTAGTCATTAGCTTCTTCGGCCTATGGGCCATTGCCTTTATTACCGGCAGAAAAACGCTAAGCCAACTTACACCGCTCGATTTCCTATCCTCGTTGGTGCTCAGTGAGATTGTGGGAAATACGCTGTATGATGATGAGATCAAGGTATCTCATCTATTATTCGCATTAGCACTTTGGACTGCACTCTCATACCTTTTCGAGAAAGCCACAACGCGATTTGTGAAGTTCGGATATGTCGCGGAAGGACGAGTCGTGCTCTTAATTGATAATGGAGAAGTCAATCAAGGCTTGTTAAAAAAATACGACATTGAATTTAAGCAGCTGCTCTCCATGCTTCGTAAACAGAATGTATTTTCAATTCAGGAAGTGAAATACGCCATCCTGGAAACGGATGGATCGTTATCCGTGCTTCGCAAGCCCGAGTACGAACCACCTACCGCAGAAGATATGGGTATGGAGACATCACCTGATCGTTTTGCGGTAACCGTAATTGATAAAGGAGAGCTGCTTAAGAAGTCCATGAAAGGTAAAAATATCGATATGGAGATGGTCAAGGTAGAAATTCAGAAGCAGGGCTATGACAATATAAAGGATATCGCCTATGCAGAATATGGTGACGACGGAGAACTATACATTATTCCGAAAAGCAAAAACGGAAAAGCTTAATTCAAATCTCTTCGGTCCATTATAAATAAAAAGACCGGGTACATGGTAAGCCCATATACCTGGTCTTTTTTGGTACTCATGTATCTACGCAGCGTTTGCTGTGGTCGCTTCATCCGCATTCAACTGAATGGTACGCTGGCATATTCTTGTAATGGCAAAAGCCAGCAAAGCTAATACCACGGCTACCGCAGGCACCCATGCCACACCGCCAAGATTAACGGCAATTCCACCGACCCCAGAACCGAGAGCAATGCCCACATTGGCCGCCACAGGCAGCAGTGTGGATGCAAAAGCTTTGGATTCCGGTGCAATCGATCCAGATACATCAAACAGATACAACTGGGATGCTGCGCTCATTGACGACGACAGACAGCCGATCAGTAGCAGGAATGTCAAACCTAGCCACAGATTGGACACAGCGAAACTCAGTCCGAGGAAAATAACCGCTTGGATGACGAAAAGCCACTTAAGTTTGGGTAGAAAATCACCCTTGGCTATTTTGGCACCGATCCAATTGCTCAGAATACTGCATGCCCCATAGATTAGGAGTATAGCGCTAATCCAACGTACGGGCACCCCCATAGACTCGCTGAGTAGCGGTGTAATATAAGTAAAAGTGACGAAGATACAGCTGTTGCCCAGCACGGGAATTAAGCAGGCCAACAATATGCGAGGTTTCATAAAGAGAGCCATCTGATCACCAAATGAACCGGTAACGGTAGTCGTGCGGCGTGGAAGGATTCGGAACATGAATACAAACGGAACAACACCGAAGCATGCAGTAACTACGAATGTCATGGACCAGTTCAGATGCTGCCCAATAAATGTACCGAGCGGCACACCTAGTACATTCGCGATAGAAAACCCGCCCAAAATCCAAGCAATAGCTTCCCCTCTCCGATCCCGATGAACGGCGTCGCTTGCGATTGAGATCGAAAGCGATATCGTAAGTCCGCAAGCAACGGCCGAAACGATGCGAATAGCCATCAAGGAAGGGAATGTTGTTGAGAACACAGTTAATACATTCAACACAAGCACAATGGCAAATCCAATTAAGATGGAGCTTCTTCTGGAAATTTTGGCCAAGGAAGCCACGGCGAATGGTGTCCCCACTGCATAAGCAATAGCGAATCCGGACACTAGGGCACCTGCAGCAGCGAGAGATACTTTCATATAACTCTCAATTTCTTTCAACACACCCACAATGACATACTCGGTTGTTCCCAGTACAAAGCTGACGAGCGTAAGCGTTAAAATAAGTAGATTTTCTCTAGTTCTGGTCATCAATTTAATTTCACTAATCCTTTCTAATGTTGCAAGCGCTTCAATTCTTAAGACAGCTCCTACTCTATGTATTTTCTGCTTTCCCATCCCTTCGATTTCGATATATAGTACATATTGGATAGTGAAATTGTACTGTCAGACTTGTCAGACGACAATCAAGGTTGTTGTGGATTTGATTCAAAACATGATGTATGTTGTCATTTTTCATCATAGAACCTCGAAGGGAAGACATAGATGGATACACGCCACGAACCCGAACAACGATATGAAGATCAGGATTGTATCATTATTTATGTCGGGAAGCTGGCCGGCAATCCCCAGTGGAGTTTTCCGACGCATAAGCATGACGATTTGCACGAGATTATTTATGTTAATGAAGGCAAAGGATCATTCACCATTGATGGTGCGAGGCACTTGGCCCAAAAGGGAGACCTGCTCATATACAATAGAGGAACGCTTCACGAAGAAAAGTCTGACCCCGAATATCCGTTATCCACCTTTTATTGTGGCTTTCGTTTCAAAGAGGATATCCATAGCGATGCCGATTGGGTCGTACCACCAGGTAGTGAACCAATCATTCGCGCAAACCGGTATTCGGAAGAGCTGCATACGTTAATGCAGACCTTATTCAGTGAATTCTCCATTCGTGAGGATGGATACGAGCGCATCTCCCAACATGTGTTAAAAGCCGTACTACTGATCATCGAACGCATGTCCCGACATCAACAGTCTTCTGAACAGATCATACGGAGCAATACCCTTGCTGAGAGTATTAAGGACTATCTGGATACCAACTACCGGCAAAACATTAAACTGAAGGAACTCGCCGAACAGTTTCATATCGATTTCTATTACCTCATTCATATGTATAAAAATCGCTACGGTACCTCCCCTTATCATTACTTGATCCAACGACGAATGGGTGAAGCTACCCGGCTGTTAGTTTCAACCAAGAAGAAAATATGGGAAATTGCCAAGCTGGTTGGGTATGATAACCCCAATTACTTCACCATTCTTTTTACCAAAACGGTCGGTGAATCCCCGCGAAGCTTTCGCAAGCGAAATCAAAAAGATATGTTCGGGGATACTAGCTCCCATTCATCATAAAAGAGATATCTCCCTGATCTAGTTAATCCTTAACACACTATCACGGCTACTAAGATAACATGTAATAAGACGCTCCTGATAAGGAGCGCCTTTGTCATTCAAACCTAAACTTTTATTCAACTTAGAGCGTGAATCGACGGACCAAGTTTTGCATATTTTCAGCCGTTTTGGATAATTGCACGGATGAAGCAGCAATCTCCTCCATGGCCGCCATTTGCTCTTGGGCTGCTGCCGAAGTGGTCTGGGCACTGTCAGCAGACACTTTGGAGATATTGGCCATTTCTGCCACTGAAGCAGAGACTTGCTCCGTACTTGCTGCCAGCTGCTCTGATACAGCAGACACATCCTGGATCTGATCCACGATATGAGCCGTATATTGTTCAATGTTCGAGATGGTTGCTGAAGCCTCGCGGCTGATGCGCATCCCTTCGCTGACTTGATTTCGAACGTTTTCATTCATTAGTGATGTGGATTTCTCGATCAGGTCGAGCATTTTGCCGATGGTTGCGCCAATTTCCTCCGCGCTTTGTCTGGATTGCAAGGACAGCATGCGTACTTCACCTGCAACGACAGCAAAACCTTTTCCATGCTCCCCTGCTCTCGCTGCTTCAATTGAAGCATTAAGTGATAGAAGATTCGTTTGGCGAGAGATATCCGCAATCGCCTCGTTCATTCTACCCGCTTCTGCTGATAGATTAGACAGCTCGTTAATCAATGCTGAGGTTTCCTGGACGGCCACTAGGATGTGCTCCATTTGGTCGCCAACCTGGTTGATGGTCCTCCCACCGTTCGCGACAGCTCGCTCTGTCTCTTCAGCCGAATCTACAATGGCACTTGCAGATTCAGCAATGGTACCAATCCCTCTGGCCATCTCTTCCACTGCGTTCGCTGTTTGTTCAGAACTTTCTGCACCAGCGACTGCCCTTTCAGCGGTCTGCTGGATCGTTTCAGCAACATGCTGAACAGATGTGTTCGTTTGTTCAGTGCTTTCCTGTATCATTTGTGAGGTATGGTTTAGAAGCGACGATGTCTCATTAAGTTCTGTCACGACAGATTGTAATGAAATGGTCATTTGGTCAAAATCATTAGCCAATATGCCGAACTCATCTTTATTCCTAAGATCAACCCGTTCTGTCAAATTCCCTTCTCGAACACGACGGGTTGCCGTTCGTAATTTTTGCATAGGAACCATGAAAGATCTCAAAATAAAGAATATGATTATTCCAGCCAGCAATGTAGAAATGATAATTACGGTAAGACTAGTGACCAATATTGGTTTCGCAGCTGCGATGAAATCTTCATGCCCCATCAAAGCGATGACATTCCAGCCGGTTAACGCATTAACGCCGTTGTAAACCTCCAAGTCATATTCCAGGTCGGTTCGGACAAATTGGGAGAATGCCATGGGTTCATCAGGACTAGATGCTGTATTCGGATGGACAGGTATCCCATCAATAAGTGCCCCGCCAAGCTCTCCTCCTCCACCTTCAACAATCGCACCAGCCCAGGCGGCGATGGTTCGATTGGAGTCGACTACAATCAAACTTCCGTTCCCCCCAACATCCACGTAGGAGATCTCTTCTGCTAATGGCGCCAGATCAAGTTTTATGCTTGCTACGCCTTGTCCACTTGAGAGAGCCTGGGATATCTCCACATAAATCTCCCCGGAATCGGAGTCTTTCATAATGTTAGAAAAATAGACCGATCCATTATTATTTTTACCATTGGTGTACCATTCCGTACTGCGTGGATCATATGTTGTATCTCCGATCTCTGGAGAAGCAATAAAGCTGCCCTGATCGTTACCTACAGTAATCGCTAGAATATCAGGATATGTATATGCTAACTGGTTTAATTCTGCTTGCACTGCTTCAATGTTCACCTGACTGGCATCAGCATTTAACAATTGATCTATATAACTTAACAGTTCTGCTTTTGTCCCTACTAGATTATTAATATGCTGCCCTGCCATTGTTATTATCGTATTCATCGGATCGGTCATACTTTTTTGAACCTGTTCTTGTGCACTGTGATAAGAGAAATATCCGATAAGTGCTGTTGGAATGATAAGAACCGTTAGGAAAGCAGCTATAAGTCTGGTACTCATCAAACGTAATACAGATGCTAGTCTCGTGAATAATGACGCTTTTTTCTTTTTCTTCTTTTCGTTCAAATGGATCTCCCTCTCTTGTTAAAATAAAGAACAAAACTATATATCGGTATATCTAGTAAATAATTTAATTAATGGTATATATTTATTTTTATTAATAGCTAATAATCGCTCTGTAAAAGACGTCACTTCTTCAGTGATTTAATTCCCGTAATTGTCGATGTATTACCGTATGTAAACGCAAAAAAACCCATATATATGCACACTCAAAGAAACGTTGAGCATACATATACACAGGTATTGCCTGATAAAAATCAGTAACAAGCCTTATTTGTTTTGTATTATAGCATAGATCGAACGGCTATGTTAACCATAATTTGGTTTGTCATCAACATATACTCGGATCACAATGTCCTGATCATGGTTACCGAAACCAGCTCCGTACAACGTCACTCCCCCGACATGATTCGCTTGTTCTTCAACCGCAAACCTGAGTGTCCAGAACGGTTCACCCAACTTCACCTCATTCAGCGTCACGTCTGACATCCACTTTCCATCTATCGTTGTCCCCGAAGCATCCACTCGAATCGTCTTTAATAATCCATATTGATTCACGTTGCGATGCCACCATTCGGGTGTATATTTGCCTCGTGCCGCCCTGCCGAAATCCGCTGGACTTGTCCAGGTTCCAAGCTTAATACCGTTAAAGGTGAACGTAATATCTGATGGCCAATCATCTCTTAGACCGGGTGCTTCAGAAGCGATCTCCATGGAAATTTCTATAGCATTCACACTGGGCTCAGGATATAGATAGTTAGGCGTCTTATACTCCACATAACCTCTCCCAAACCACAGGATGGAAGCTTGAACCCGTTCAGGATCCAGGAAATAGCGAGGATCGTCCCATACCCCGATTTCCTTTTCCCTTGTACCCAGACCACAAGTGGGATGAATATCAAACGCAGTATAATGACCCACCGAAATGGTCTGTTCCCTCATGTTGGTAACTTTGCTGGCTGCGGGCAGCTCAATTTCGATCTTTTTTTGTTTGAGAAAACACATTTTGTGTGTTCCTCCATTACGGCGGACTCTGCGGCTTCCGATTAATTCGGCTTGTTCCAGTTTTCGAATATGCATTGTGACAATGGAAGGGCTAAGTTTGATCTGTGTGGCAATATCCTTGACACTCATCTCCTGGTCGGCTATCAACTCCATAATCCGCCAGCGAACTTCACTGGCCAGCGCATCGTATAAAGGCATAAACCGGGACTCCCCGTTCGATTGAATCATTTTTCACACTCTCCTGCTCACTTCAATGAAATCACATTTATATAAATTTAAAGAATATAACTTGAAATTACAAGTCCCTTCTATTGAAATGAACAGCGGGTTGGTGTTTAATTTCAGTAGCTTCCTATTATTAGAATTCTTATTTTTATGAATTTATCATCGAGGTGAAAGAACGAATGCAGTTTAACAATCCCGTTATCAAAGGGTTCTATCCAGATCCAAGCGTATGCAGAGTGGACGATACGTATTACCTGATTTGCAGTTCATTTCAATACTTCCCCGGAGTACCCATATTCGAGAGCAAAGACCTAATTAACTGGGAACAAATTGGTCATTGTCTAACCAAAACGAGTCAGGTTCAGCTTGCACATGTGAACAGTTCAGGAGGCGTATTCGCTCCTACCCTTCGGCATCATAACGGGCGATTCTACATGACGACCACGAATGATACGACCCGCCAGAACTTCTATGTGTGGACAGACGATATCTATGGCGAGTGGTCTGAGCCCATATTCGTGGATCAGGGTGGCATCGATCCGGACTTATATTTCGAAGACCAAAAAGCGTACTTTATGAGTAACGGTTCCGACGATTTCGGGGTCTCGGGGATCGTTCAATGTGAGATTGAGATTGAATCCGGCAAAAAGCTTACGCCAAGCCGGACCATATGGCAAGGTACGGGTGGACGTTACCTGGAAAGTCCTCATATGTATAAGATCAACGGTCTTTATTATCTGCTGGCTGCTGAAGGAGGCACCGAATACGGTCACATGGAAACGTACGCACGCGGATCCTCTGTCTCCGGACCTTTCGAAGCCTATCCTCACAATCCGGTGTTAACCAACCGTAACCTGGGCGGTTATGAGCTGCAGGGTGTTGGGCATGGCGATCTGGTTCAGGATGATGAGGGAAATTGGTGGCTCTTCCACTTGGGATTCCGGCAAATTGGACAATGGCAGACGTTTCATCATCTGGGCCGCGAAGTTTTTGTAGCACCTGTAACATTTGATGAAGACGGCTGGTTTACAGCAGGTCACCATGGAACGACTTTATTAACTTTTGAAACAGACCGGATATCCGAATCTGTCGTTCAGGCGGAGAAGAAGTCATTTACTTTTGACAACACGGAATGGGACAAGGACTGGTGTTATCTCAGACATCCTCATCCACAGAATTATAAGCTGCAATCCAACAAGCTAACGCTTAAAGGAACCGACGTCTCACTCGATCAACCGGGCACACCTACCTTCATCGGTATACGGCAAAAGGACTTCAATGCCATTATTTCTTGTAATGTTCATCTTACAGACGGAGAAGCAGGCATCACCCTGTACATGGATGAGCACCATCATTATGATCTGGCTATACGGAAAGACGCTGAAGGTTATAAGGTAATCGAGCGCCTTAATATTGGAGATATCAAATCGGTTGAAAAAGAAGTGGATCTCGGAAGCCGTAATCACGCCACATTGAAGATCCGGGCAACCAATGATCGTTATACCTTTAGCTTGGATACCCAGGGCGAGGAGATTGAATTAGGCAGCGCACATACGAAATATCTATCCTCTGAGGTAGCCGGCGGATTTACAGGCGTCGTTATTGGTTTGTATGCCTATGCCGAAGGAGCTCACGCAGAATTCTCTGAATTCAAGTGCGACTATATATAAAAGAAAATCTCCGAGTTAAACAATAGAAATATACATTTTAACTTATAACTAACTGCCCATAAAAAAAGCGAGGATGTCCTCAAAGTTAACACTTTGGAGACATCCTCACAGTCTTTTTACATGAAGTTTAATTTTAATTCAGCACTTACATTGTGCTTGTATCAATAACGAATCTGTACTTCACATCCGAAGCAAGTACGCGTTTATAAGCTTCGTCGATTTGATCAGCCGAGATCACTTCGATCTGAGGTGTGATGTCATGTTTCGCACAGAAGTCCATCATTTCCTGAGTCTCACGAATACCACCGATCATGGAGCCTGCAAATGATCGACGGTGACCGATGAGAGACATGACGTTAACTGCGAGCGGCTCACCAGGTGCACCTACGTTTACAAGTGTACCATCTAGCGTAAGCAATCCGAAATAAGCGTTAATGTCGATATTGGCACTTACCGTGTTAATGATCAGATCGAAGGAACCCGCAAGTTTCTCAAACGTTTCAGCTTCACTTGTGGCGTAATAATGGTTTGCACCAAACTGTAAACCATCTTCCCTTTTATTCAGGGATTGAGACAGCACTGTTACCTCGGCGCCCATGGCATGTGCGATTTTGACAGCCATATGACCGAGCCCGCCCATACCTACAATCGCTACTTTTTTGCCTGGAGCTGCTCCCCAATGATGGAGAGGCGAGTACGTCGTGATCCCTGCGCAGAGTAACGGCGCAGCGGCATCCAGCGCAATGTTATCCGGAATCCGGACAACGAAATTATCCGTTACAACGATGTGAGTCGAATATCCACCTTGTGTGGGTTCACCGTATTTATCAACCCCAGCATACGTTTGAATATTGCCTTTAAGGCAGTACTGTTCTTCTCCGCGGCGGCAATTTTCGCATTCCCCACAGGAGTCAACCATACATCCGACGCCTACTCGGTCACCCACTTTATATTTTGAAACTTCAGGTCCTACTTCTGTGACAATTCCTGCAATTTCATGACCGGGAACCAGCGGATAATTCACAGGGCCCCACTCACCGTGAGCCGTATGAATGTCAGAGTGACAAATGCCGGCATATTTGATTTCAATCAGGACATCATGTGTGTCCAGATCCCGTCGTTTGATTTCAGCTGAGCGGAACGATTGATCCGGTCCGTCCACAGCACGTGCTTTAGCAGTTATCATAATAGAAACCTCCTAAGATGTTCATTTTCCAAGAGAATACACCCATTCAGGGGCAAGAATCACGATTGATACATTGGTCAATCATTCCTTCTCTTTCTCTCGCAAAATCATCTTAATCCCTCTAGTTAACTCTAGGTCAAATATCTTTTCCAATTTTTTATAGGAATAGATAAAGATATTTCTAAGCCCCCATTATGTCTTTGCTGACTTTGACATCCTATATATACCGTGATAAGATTCCCCACAGAAACTAGAGTTAACTCGAAGTCTATGCTGTTAGAAAGGAAGATCTGTATGACATACTCGATCAGCGAAGTTGCCAAGGAATTGAATCTCACCGTATATACATTGCGTTATTATGATAAAGAAGGGCTCATGCCTTTTGTCGAACGTTCCCCGAGCGGAGTGCGCAAGTTTAAAGAATCGGACATTGATTTTCTGAAAATTATTCAGTGCCTGAAGCTCACTGGTATGCCGATTAAGGATATCAAGGATTTCATTGAATGGTGTTCCGAAGGTGACTCCACGCTGCAGGAGAGATACGACATGTTCATTGAACGTAAAGCCAGTGTGGAAGCACAAATGGAAGAATTGAGAAAGACCATGGAAGTCATTGAACACAAATGCGACTATTATAAAACCGCCATCGCTGCAGGAACGGAAGATATTCATAAAAAGAATAAGATGGGTCAATCGGTGACCAATTAAAGAAAAACACCAAAAACCTAGAATCCATTTGGGAGCTAGGTTTTTTGGTGTTTCTTACTGAAAGGTTACGGATTCAATTTGATTGTTCCAGCTTATCACGAATTGAATGGGATCACTGTTCTTTTCAGAGTCCGTCACCGTTCCGGACATATTAAAGGGTGTGGTATGATCACTCAAAGCACTACCTTGCTGAGAGATGTTCGTTCCGGAAACATCATATTTGAAATCGCTAATTTTTGTCTCATCCCCTATATAGACAATTCCGTATGAACCTGTGGATCGCTGCAGCGAAACATCCCAATGATCCGTCTTGCTGTGTTTAATATCATCTGCACCGCAAGCAAGCAACAAAAATAACATAACAACTACACAACCAAATAACGAACCTTTGAATGCTCTAATGCAAATCCCCCCTTCTATCTAACTATTACCCAAGAAGGATTATTACAAATTATTCTAAATATCAGGCATCAATTCCTTATACTCCGTAGGGCTGTATCCTGTATATTCCTTGAACACCTTAGAGAAATAATGCTGATCACTGAAGGATAGGAGGTCCGACAATTCCTTAAATTTCATACCAGGTTGCTGTTCCATCAGCCTGCAGGCTTCCTGAATTCTCAGCCGGGTATAATACTGAACAAACGTGGCTTGCGTTACGTTTTTGATCACCCTGCTCACATAAGATGGACTGACGTGAAACTTCAAAGCAATGTCGTTGATGGATAACTGGGAATATTTATTAAGCTTGATGTATTCATCTATCTGCTCGAATAGGAGCTCCTTGCTTTTTCGGACATGCGACTGCAGCATATCAAAACACTGCCCTGTCCATTCCTGTATTTCCTGGCAGAAGTCGGCATATGTCGGTGCTTCCAAGAGCTGTTTGGCCCGATGCTCAAGACCGAGCCTGATCCCCGATCCTTGTTCTTCGTACAAATGAGCGAATGTATCCACTAATAACCCAATGAAACGTTCCACCTCTCTCACATGCACATGCTCCCCCGCCCATCGTTCAAGCAGCTCGGAGAGCTTCAGAGCGAAGCGATCTTTCTGATAAGCCTGTATCATTTGCACAAATGTGGATTCCAAGGCGGAATCCAGACATCCTGATTCCAGCCTGGCCGTCGAAACCGGATTTCCGGTATCGAGTGCCAATCCTTGGTTCAACCGCTGCTGTGCAGACAATATCGACGTTATTTGATGATAGACTTCAGGCAGATGTCCCGAATCAGAGGACAGCAGCTGCCCTCCAATCATCGCATCCATATGATACGTAGCCAAATGCCGACGAAGTGATTCCAGACATTCATGCATGGAGGAATAAGCAGCAAGCGCTCCCTTGTTTACGAAAAGGATATATTGATTCGGCGTTTGACTCTGTAACACACGACAAGGCTGCGGAGCAAAAAGAACCTCCACGGCGCCAAGAAGCGTCTGCAGTGTCCATTGTTCCTTCCCGGGTGTAAATGGCTGCTTGCGCAAAATGATCATCATCTGAGAAAAGAGCGATAAATCCTCTCCCTTTTGAACTTCAGCATAACACTGAGGGTCGACAATCTCTCGTAGGTCATTCTGATTTTTGGATTTCTGTTGATCAAGCTGGTCAATCACCCGTCTCATGACCTCTTCTAACGCTTCTTGCTCCACCGGTTTCAGCAAATAGTCGAACACCTGCAGGTTGAGCGCTTTTCGTGTATATTCGAAGTCGCTATAGCCACTAATCAGAATCACTTTCAAGTCCGGATTTGCCTTCTTCGCCTGCTCTATCAACGATAGTCCATCCATCTTCGGCATCCGAATGTCGGTTAGCAGCAGATCAATGGGTTCAAGCTGAATTGCAGCCAGGGCATCCTCTCCATTCGCTGCCGTAGCCACCACTTGAATGGGTAGGGTAAGCGCATCCAAAAGCATTTTTATATTACGCAATATTGGTTTGCTATCCTCTACAATCATGATGTTATACATCACATGTCTCCCCTTTGCCTAGTAGAAGTCCTTTGTCAGCGAGCCGATGATTTGAATGGTGGCTCCTTTGTCGCCATGCGCGTGATTGTTGAAAATGTTGAAAAAAAGCCGATTGCTATACATGAGTTTAAGCCTGTTGATGCTATTGAGCATCCCCATATTACCAAGGGACGTTGGATGGTTGAGAAGATGGTTCTCTCCAGCAGCGGATTCCTGAACCTTTGCGAGGATCTCCTGCATTTTATCAAGTGGGAAGCCTTCTCCGTTATCTTTAATCTCCAGAGCCCATAGTCCGTTATATTGTTTCACCGTAATTTGAATACGCCAAGGCGGAGCCGTATTGGAAAAGGCATGTTCAATGCAATTCTCTACAAAAGGTTGAATAACCAGCCTCGGAAGTCGTATTTCGCTCGCCAAAGCGTCGGCATGAATCTCCCACTCCAGATCTTCTTCATACTTCTGCTGTACAAGTGATAAATAGTGCCTGGTATGTTCCAGCTCATCTGCCAAAGTCACATGTGCGTAAGGCGAGGAGACAATATAACGCAGACTGTCCGAGAGATGTTTGCACATATCCGATACAACTTTGGTCTTTCCCTCCTGTGCTGCAATGCTGATGAGATACAGGACGTTGTGTATAAAATGAGGAGCAATCTGAGCTTGCAAAGCCGAATTGCGTGCCATGACTTCTTCATGTAGTGCTGCCTTTTCCCGGTCTATGGATTGCTGCAACCGTTCCATCAAATCCTGAAAAGCTTCATTCAGCAGCAGCAAGTCATTGTTCTTCGGTCTCTCGTCCACCTTCAGATTCATGTTGCTGTAATTGATACGCCAGATCTGACTGCGAAGCTTGCGGATCGGAAGAAGCAAATTGCGTGTGGTCAAGAGGATGTACACAAAAGACACCAGCATCAAGGCTGTAATCAGTAGAATCGACATACTCTGTACCGAATGGATCGAGCCCAGTACTGACTGTTTCGGTGTAACAATATAAGTAATCCATCCCGTGCTGGGGGAGGTCGAATGCGTGACGTAGTTGTTCAGTTTGTCCACGTCCAATCCTTCGTCGGATAACGGTTTGGTCCATTTCGACAACGTGGTTCCTGATTCCGATCCGGTCATTTGATTACCTTGCTGGTTCAGAATATACACCTCGCCTGCAGCAATTCCGTCAGTGAGTTTTTGGATATAAGCCTGATCCATTTGAATACTCAGATAACCGTACACCTTCCCGTTCTGATCATTGATCGTGCGGACGAAGGAGATCGTATCCTCTTGGCGCACCAGAATGAATCCGTTCCCTTCCCACTCTCTTCCATCGCCGCTGTTAGCCACCATATTGCTGAGCATCGCGGGAAGATCTCCACTTCCCAAGTAAGAGGTAAGCAGCACCCCTTCCTTGCCATAGATCGTCATGTCCTTCATATTCATGCTGGGTCCGATGGCCTGAAACATGATGTCTTTCAGCTTCCGGATCTGATTCAGCCTCTCGTAATTACTGTGAGCCGCGGAACTCTTCTCCATCGTTGCAAAGATATCCTTGCTGGCCAAAATTCGCTGGGACAACTGGTTCTGCTGCTCGACATAGAGATCAACCTGCTCTCTGACCTTAGTCGCTGTCACAAGCATATCCTGCTCCGTTTTTTGTTTGAGCGGGCGGATAACGATAATGTTTACATAAACGATAAAACAGCCCAGCACGAACATTAGCAGGGCCAGAAATGTCAATAATACCTTCGTTTGCAAACTGAATTGTGTTGCCCGATGTATCAGCTTTATCATCCTTCTCCATGTCCTCCTGTTCCCCCATCATGTTGCGTCTCTCAATCAATTATGTCCTACTGTATCATGTGAACGTTTGAAATGATAGCGATTTCAAGTTCAGAATATTACACATGAACGTTCAAGCACAGACATGTACCGGGAACAGATAAAAATTTATAATCGAGATTGTAAACGGATTCATTAAACGTTTTAGAGGGGGATTTGCATTGAAGAATCATAAAAGAAAAAAAGCAGCATCCATCGTTTTGGCCAGTTTATTATCCATATCATTAACCGCATGCGGATCTGGAGGAAGTGATTCCGGAACAGCTGCTGGCGGAGACAGCAAAGGTTCCAAGGTCACATTGGAACTCGCCATTTCCAAAAGCTCGCAGGACTCTGCCTTTATTCAGCAGGACATTCTGGATGAGTTTGAAAAACAGACGAATGTACGTGTGAATCTACAGCTTATACCAGCAGAACAGACCACGACCGTACTGCAAACCAAGCTGGCTGTTGATGAAACCCCAGATATCATTCAATACAACCTGGCAAGCGCTGTGACGGACCTGAACCTGGAACGTAATTTTGAAATTCTGGATAACGAACCTTGGGCGAGCAGAATTGTGAACAAGGACGTCCTTTCTTCCGGCGGTCATCTCTACAGTTTCCATGTCAGCCAGGATACAGGCATGCAAGGGGTTGTTTACAACAAACAGATCTTTGAGGACCTTGGTTTGTCCATTCCGACAAACTATGAAGAGTTTTTGGCTATATGCGAAAAGATCAAGGCGAGCGGCATCACTCCCGTATTTATGCCTTACAAAGATGCCTGGGCAGCCAACATCTGGCCCGCTGCAGCTTTTGCCGACTTCGTAGCCAAGAATGATCCTACGTTCTTTGATGACCTGAACAGCAATAAGAAAAAATGGTCCGATGTTCCGGAGTTCAAAACCTTCCTGGAGCAGCAGTACGAAGTGTACACCAAAGGCTACACCAACACAGACGTGCTTAGCGACAGCTACGATATGGCCGTGGGTAAATTCCTGAACAAGGAAGTCGCCATGATGTTTATGGGTGACTGGTTGATTGAAGGTGTGGCAGAGCAGGACCCTAGCATGGAACTCGGCGTGTTCCCTATTCCGTCTTCCCAGGATGCGAGTTTGGGCGCAAGTCCACTCGGCGGGCAGCTGTTCATTCCGAAGAAATCCAAACATCTGGAAGAAGCCAAACAGTTCTTCGACTTTATTGCTTCGAAGGAAGTTGCTCAGCAGATCGTTGATTCGAAAGGTTATGTATCCAATTTCAGTGACGTAACAACGCCTGAGCTGCCTGCCTATAAACAGGATATCGTAGACAATTACATTACGCCTAAGAAAACGGTGCTAACTACTGATGCGTATATGCTCGTTGACCGTAGTGAACTGTACAGATTGCTGCAGGATCAATTTGCAGGCGGACTGACACCGGAAGAAGTACTGAAGGCGTGGGACGAGAAGTTCAGCCAGCTGATGCAGGACAAAGGTGTGGCCGGTTTCTAAGAAGATAAAAAACCGGGCAGTATAGATTCTTGTTATCTATGCTGCCCGAGCTATAACGGAGCGTGAGACATGAAAAGGGCTAAAAATCTGTATTCGTACTACATGATCTATCCGGCATTGCTGATCTACTCCATCTTTTTCGTCATCCCTGCCATCGCAGGATTCTACTACTCATTTACGGATTGGCGGCTGGATCGACTGGAACTTCAGTTCATCGGCTGGGACAATTTCAAGAAGATCTTCTCTGACAAAACGCTGATCCTAGCACTGCAAAACACGGCGATCTTCGCGATTGTCACTGTCGTTGGCAAAAATGTCATCGGTCTATTGCTGGCCGTAGGACTGAACATGAGATTAAGAACCAAGAATCTGCTGCGTGCCATCTTCTACTCCCCTTCCATTCTGAGCATTCTCGTCATCAGTATTTTGTTTACACCGATGCTGCGAACCGAAGGCACGATTAACAATTTGCTCGAAGCTGTAGGCTTGCACTCATTAAGCCAGGCTTGGCTGACCAATCCGTCCATCGTCATCTGGACCATCGCCATCGTCTCCATTTGGCAAAGCGCCGGATTTCAAATGGCCATCTATCTGGCCGGGCTGCAATCCATTTCCCAGGAATATTACGAAGCGGCTACCATTGACGGGGCTAGCTCATGGAAAAGCTTCTTTAAAATCACACTGCCACTGCTGCTGCCAGCCATTAATATCAACCTGATGCTGACACTTATCGGTGGACTCAAAGTATTTTCGGAAGTCTACGTCATGACCGGCGGAGGTCCGGGTAATGCTTCTCAGGTTGTGGGTACCATTATTTTGCGCTCCTTCGGTGAAGGCAACTGGGGACTCGGTACCGCAGTCAACACACTGCTGTTCGTCGTTGTCACCATTATCGCCATTCCGCTGCTGATTTTCATGCGTCGTAAGGAGGTTACCGAATAACATGGGCTATACTCGCAAACTTGCCATCCGCAATTACATTGTGGAAGGATTTCTAATTCTGGCCTCCCTGATTGTTCTCCTGCCGCTCGTGATTCTGATCTTCGGTTCATTCAAAACAAGCGCCGAGGTACTCAGCTTCTCCCTTAGTTTACCTGATACATGGCAGTTCTCGAACTACGTGCGGGTCTTCGAAGAAGGCGGCCTATCTAGGGCTTTTCTCAACAGTATCTGGATTACTGGTGTATCCTCGGTAATCAATATCGTGGCATCTTCGGCAGCATCATTCATTCTTGCACGCAGAGAAACGAAAGTCTCCGGAGCGATCTATATGTATTTCTTCATGGGACTCATTGCTCCAATGTCGATCATTACAACGATTCGGGTTGTACAGGGCTTGGGCTTCTACGGAAGCATTACAAGCGTTATCCTGATCTATGCCGCTCT
This sequence comes from Paenibacillus sp. FSL K6-2862, assembly GCF_038005125.1. Lineage (NCBI taxonomy): Bacteria > Bacillati > Bacillota > Bacilli > Caryophanales > Paenibacillaceae > Paenibacillus > Paenibacillus sp. FSL K6-2862. Next base: position 3,120,705 of record NZ_JBBOSN010000001.1, on the reverse strand, counting down.
GAATACGGCATTCAGTGTATTCTTGTACAGTGGTTTTATCAAAACCATTCCAAGAGCGCTCGACGAAGTTGCGTTTCTGGAAGGGGCAAGCGTGTTCGGCGTTTTCTTCCGGATCGTCACGCCGCTCATTCTGCCTGTTAACGCGACGGTAGCCATCATGGTGTTCATGTCGGTATGGAATGACATCACGATTCCGGTTTACTTCCTGACAGATAGCTCCACGTGGACGATGCCGCTTTCGATCTACAATTTTTACGGCAAGTACAGCCGGGACTGGAATTTGATTTTTGCCAATCTTGTACTGACTTCGCTGCCTGTATTCATCCTGTATTTATTCGGTCAGAAATACATCGTAAGCGGCCTCACAGCTGGAGCTGTCAAAGGCTAAGCAGCTCTACAACCAGAGCTCACGATGTTTAATCAAACCCTAAGAAACCCACCTAACAAGGTGGGTTTTTGTCGTTTAACCTTTGTCTTCAACTTAATGGGAAGATACTATCCTGCACTAAGCTTCGCTCTTCTTTTTTACCCGCTTGGGCCTTGTCAATTCGTAACTGTGCTTAATCATTCCTTGCACATCCTCCACAGGCAGATTACCTTCCACATTAACCGTGTTCCAGTGTTCCTTGTTCATATGGTAACCGGGAATAACCTCCGGGAATGCGTTTCGCAGGAAATCTGAACGTTCCGGCTCACACTTCAGATTGACACTGACATGTCCGTTGTAGTTGTGCAATATGAGTGCAAATAATTTTTGGTTTCCTTGATGGCGTATCGCCGTCCATCCTTCTCCAAATGGATGATCTTCATATGAACTGGGATACGACAAGCAGTATTCCGTTAATTCTTCCAACGTCATGATCTGTTTTCCTCCATTATCGTTCTCTGAGTTTACTCCATCCTCATTGCAATGAATCAGGTCGAGTCGAAAGACGCTCAGTATAAAATCCCTCCATCCCATTCTGTATGAACCGGTGGTTATATGCAAGGTTACATCATCGTGAATGACAAAAAAGAACCGGCACTTCATGCCGATTCCCGTGAATTGCATATATGAAGCTACTGCTGTACTACACCTCTTGCGCAACTTGCGGTAGTTTATCCGGTGCTTTGTGGTTCATGATTGGAATCATGGCCAGTGCACCAATGAGAAATAGAAAACCTGCTCCGCTATAGATGGTGCTCAGTGAAAAGGCATCTTTTAACGCACCTGCGAAGGACATGGAAATGACCATCATGCCTACGAACATCGGATTCAAAACGCCATTCACACGGCCCACAATGGAAGCCTCCGACCATTTCAGAATCATGGTGCTGATTCCTATATGTATGCAAGGGAAGACCAGTCCATTCAAAAATTGAACGGTCAGCGTGACGGGAACACTTGTTGAATAACCCACGATGGCCGTACAGACCGCACCCGCTACCATTCCAATCGCCAGCAGAATTTGTGGTGGAACCTTCTTCGCAAATGTGGCTACTATTCCCCCACCAATTAGCATGGCTGCACCATTCACCATCAGAAGATATTGCAGGAATTCCTTGCTCCTGCCAAGCTGCTCTGTAACAATGAACAGATTGAGCGCTTGAGCTACGCCAACGGAGAGACCAGCAAGTATAAACGCCAGCCCGAGCATCCGGAGCACCTGACTTTGCCAAACGTAACGAAACCCTTCCACGAATTCTTTTCGGAACTGTCCTTTAGCCCCAGCCGTTTGTGTCTGCATCTGATCCTCGGGCAGGCGAACAAGAACGAGTGCGGATAGCAGGAAAACGATGCCCATAACAGCGATGGATATTTCCAGGCCAAACGTGCTGTATACGAAGGTGCCAAGCATTGGGCCAAGCACCATAAAGATGGCCATCAGCGATTGGAATAGAGCCATGCCTTGCTGCAGCTGTTCTTCTGCAACATGATACTTAAACAATCGCATGCTTGAAGGTTGGGAGAACTGTGACAGAATTGCCGAAATAAATGCAACAAGGTAGACCGAATGCCATGAGCCGTAATGTATGGTCAGGAGAACTGCAAATACCGATACGGCAGATAATACATCACACCAAATCATCGTTCGTTTTGGCCGCCAGCGATCAGCAAAGGTACCTCCGATGAACGAAAACACAAAAATCGGGGCAAACTCGGCCACACTAATGAGTGAAATGGCGTATGGATCATTATTCGTTGTCTCTGCCACGTACAGTAAAATTGCAAAATTCCGAACCCATATGCCGATCTGTAGGAGAACGCTGGATAACAAGATTGTCTGAAGAAACCGATTGCGAAACAGGCTTGGTGCATTAGTGCCTTGGACTTGCCTATTCAATCCCCTCAACCTCCATTTGTCATAAAGATGTCCATACTTTAATGATCTGACGTCTCCTTTCAAATCATAATTATACGGACATCATCTTCCCACGCCTCCGACTAAAGACTGATTTTTCCAATTCGAACAAATTTCATGAATTTAACAATGAAGTCCAACTCAGCCCTTCGGACCATGTGAACGCAGCTGCTCATCCAGCCACATCAGAGCAGATTGCAGCCTATCTTCCGGTATGGTTTCATATCGGTCTCCCAGAGAAAGTTCAAATGAACAATGCCCGGTCTCGCTGTTTTCGTTTAGATACGAAGTTAACCCTATTCCAAACTGCTCGGTCATTCTGCTGAGAATGGGTTCAGCTTCAGCTGGGGTTCGTTCGATGTACACATGAAACATATTCGACACGGGTACTTCGGGCAGCGTGCGTACTCCATGACATTGATTCAGCAAAGAAGCGAGCTGCTTCGCTTGTTCATAATAAATTCCCATTTTATTGATGCGTTGATCATAATAATATTGGGCACTTAGAATATATGGATACAGACCGATCAGATCCCCGCCAAACCGGCGTTTCCAAACTCGGGACTCCTTTATCATATCCGTATCACCAGCCAGTATGGCTCCTGCAATACCGCCGATGCCTTTATAAAAAGATACATACACACTATCAAACAAGCTGCAGATCTCAGCTGCCGACTTCTGATAGTAAGGTGTGATCTCAAACAGTCTCGCTCCATCCAAATGCAGCCTGATTCCCCGTTCACGGCAATAAGCCGAGATGGCTTCGAGTTCTTCATATGCAGGCAGCTGGCCGCCAATCTCCCGCTGGGGCAATTCAAGCAATAGACAGGCTATGTCGCCTTCGATAGCTTGTACATCTTCCAATCGTATCAATCGGTCCTTGTCACCGAGCAGAACCGCTTCTATCTGATGAAGCTCCTTCAATGCATTCTCTTCATGAATTTCAATGTGACACAGGGGATGATAAGCTACACGCTTCAGTCCCTTGTGATCACAGTAAATCCGCAGCGCTATCTGCTGTGACATGGTACCACTTGGGAAAAAGATGGCTGCCTCCTTGCCCAGTACTTCAGCCATCTGCCGCTGGAAATGTTCAATGGTTTCTCCGCTCCCGTAATGATCGCTGTACATCTCACCATCAATGTGCTGAAATGCTTCCTGGAGAACCTTGATTTTGCGACTGCCATGACCGCCAACGTTATACTCAGCCTCCATGAACGCATCCATTAATGATGTATCCGGTGTATCGCTCAAGCCATACCCTGCAGTCTCTTCAGCAGATGTCTCTTCGATCTGATCTTTAGCTTGGTTACCCGTATGTTGCCCCATCTGGCTCACACCTTTCTATTTAACCTTTACATAATCATTGTCATTCGTGAAAAGCCGTTATATCATGCTTTGCTTTTACTTTCGCCAAAAAGTCGAGCAGTCTGCCTTGTCTGCAATATTGAAAGCAATAATTCTCTCCAGCAGAGAGAAATCCACGGGTTGTCTCCATTTGATTCGAATCAATTCCTTCGTGTGATCATAGCCAGCCTCCACAATCTCATCTGAAAACTGAAGAATGCCTGCCTTCTCGGGAGCAATCGCCATATGCTGTTTGGCAACGCTGAATCCGATAATGAAGGTCTCATGATCCGTAAACATTGGCTGATTCCAAGCAATCTTGGCCTTAAGGTTAGGAAATTTCGTAGACACCCAATTTAGCACTTCTTCTGCTCGAGCACGCTGTTCCGGGTTATCCATCCGTGCTAGAAAATCTTCAAATTCTTTCAAGTAAATTCCTCCTATGTAGAAAATAGTTTAGTTCGTTTGTTTATTTGGTAACTTACTCTTTTCATCAAGTATACACGTTCGTTTCAAGTCTCCAAACAAAAATTCGTTTGATTCATGCTGTATCTCTCTGGAGCAGATTAAAGTTCTTGCCGCTAAGCGGACAACTCCTCCCGATGAGCAACATATCATATGGCAAATTGATAGATTGGAGGAAAGGGCTATAGTTCGTACACTTGACGCCCGTACGTCACTGGGGTCAGCAGGCATTACCCCGCTCAACGTATCGCTTGGCGCAAATATCCCTACCCTGCTAGGGATTGTTGGACTCAATATTTTTAATCCGGGGCCGATCATTTGAACGCAATTTAATGGGACCTATCGGATCTCGGTGTCCAATGTGTCTTCCTTGCCTTCTTCTATTCGTTTTGAAATATTCAGAGGGGCATCCTATACGGGCCAACCGATCTATGTGCTTTCTCAGCCTGTGTTTCCTAACGACAGTACGATTCTGGCGAGCTTCGAAGGTTCGGATTATAATGTGCCTGCACCAGCCAATGAGCAGCTCATCTACTCCTGCTTTGCAACGTTCGTTCCTGTATCCGCATCAGAACAAGCCACCCGTCTTGGACCGGAATGCTTCAATGCGGTCGCTTACAGCGACGATTAACTCTACGTTTCGATTACTCCTTAGCTTCGAAGAAAGGAGGAACTTCAAATGGTTAAGACATTAGATGCAAGAACTTCTCAAGGATCTAAAGGTCAGGGCGTTCTCACTCCCAGTTTCACAAACGGTGTTCCGTTATTGTTCGCCCAGGTTGGGCTGCAAGTAAGTAATCCGGGACCAATCATCCGCACACTTTTCTCAGGTATCGTAACGGTAACCGCCAATCAGTTATTTAACAATGGTTCTCTTGCCATTGAGGTATATCGTGGTCTGGGAGCTTCGCAGCAGCTGGTGTACCGTGCAGAAAGGACTGTCCTCGGCAACCCTTTCTTCAGTCCGTGTGTGCTTAGTTTTACGGGCTCTGATTATAATGTCGCTCCCCCGGCAAATGGCCAGCTCGTCTACTCCGCCTATGCCACATTCTCATATGGTCCGGATACCGGCGTAAGTAATGTCCGGCTCGGACCCGAAAGTTTTAACGCAACTGTGTATTCCGATGACTAAGTTGATGGTTAGGACAAAATAACGCTATCATGTCTCGCACTTTCAGACTAATAATAAGGATGCTCGACCAATCCAGTACTCTCCGATGGCTAGAGCTGGATGGATCAGGCATCCTTATCCTTGTTTCATATTCAATTTTGCTTGTTAATGACAATGGAAAGATTACAGTTCGCATGTTCGTTTAAACGAACAAGGAATTGATCTAACACTTCATTCGATGGAAATCTGGTCTCCAGAATGTAGCATCCGTTTCCACTCACTTTATAGTTATTGATTACAAAATCTTTTTCGTTTTTAACAAAAGACAAGAATGACTGATGGTGAGGATTCGTCAGTTTGATCGTGATAAACGCATGGATTAAACAGTTTAATTTAACTTGGTTTACTTGGACGGTGTATTTTTCAATAATTCCGTTTTCCTCGAGTTTCAACACTCTCGAAGCAGCTGCTTGTCCAGTGAGATGAACCTTCTCCCCCAGCTTTTTCATCGTTATTCGACTGTTCTCGGACAGCTCTTTAATAATTAATTCATCTATGTGATCAAGCACTCGTTATCCTACCCCTTTTAATTTTAGTATCAACACCAATGAAAACCCAAATCATGAGATAAGTAAAGCTTACTCTATTCTACATACAAACCCTTCAAGAAAAGAAATACTTTCATTATTCAAGCAAATGAGAAGAAAGACTTGATTCTATGCATGTACGCAGACATGCGGAGCGTGTAAGCTATTTATATATTCATGATCAAAGGAGAATTACAATGAAAATAACTCAAATCCGAAATGCTACAATTATCGTTGAATATGCAGGACAACACTTTTTAATTGATCCATTCCTGGCCGACAAGGGCGTGTATCCTCCATTCCCAAATTCTGCGAGGCAGGATCAGATGAATCCACTGGTCGACCTTCCGACATCTGTTGAAAATATAATCCGAGGTATCGACGCGGTGATCGTTACTCATCTTCATTTGGACCACTTTGATGATAAGGCAAAAGAAGCGCTGCCCAAAGACATCAAAATGTTTGTACAGAACGAAGCTGATGCGTCTGAAGTTAAAAATGCTGGCTTTAACAACGTAGAGATTCTCCATGAAGATTCAGTATTTCATGGAATTCAACTGTTTAAAACAAAAGGGGAGCATGGGAGAGGAGAAGTCTTGAAGCTTGCTGGCGAAGTATGTGGTGTAGTCTTTAAACACACTAGTGAGCAGACGTTATATGTAGCAGGGGACACCGTTTGGGTCGACTCTGTTCAAGAAGTGATCCACACTCACAAACCTGAAGTTCTTGTTGTTAATGGAGGAGATAATCAGTTTCTGGAGGGTGGTTCCTTGGTTATGGGCATAGACGATATCTATAAAGTATACCAAGCTGCACCAGACGCGAAAATCATTGTAGTCCACATGGAAGCAGTTAACCATTGGGGTCTCTCCAGAGAAGACTTAAGAAGCTTTTTGAAAGATAAAGGGATCACCAGTAACATTGCTGTTCCTGAGGATGGAGAATCCTACGTATTATAATTCAGCTATAAAAAAGGAACACTCCTCCGTCAACTTCATGACGGTCAGGAGTGTTCTTCTGCTGCTTACTTCACAGAAAGCAAGCTGTCTGTAATAAATTTAAGTTGTCCTTCCAAAGTGATCGGATCGTTATATGTGTCCGACGTGTTATCCAGCTGGAAGACATGTCCTTCTTTAACAGCAGGAAGATTCTCCCACAATGTATTGCTGTATACGACTTCGGAATCACTTGTATCTCCCGACCACGGGCTGGTAAAGATGATGTCACCTGCATATTCCGGCAGGACTTCCATGGAGATCGAAGCAAAGCCTGTTCCGCTGTCAATCGCTTCTGCCTGAGCCTTGGTCGGGGCTTTCAAGCCAAATTCACCATAGAGGATTTCACCGCCACGACCATAGTTATGGCCGAATACGTACAATCCCTTCGCGTATGGATTTAGAATGGAGACAGTGCGGTCACCGACTGCGGCTTCTACTTTGGGCTTCCATTCGCTAATCTGCGCTTCCCAGTTTGTAACCCACGCTTTCGCTGCATCTTCCCTATTCGTTAGCTTGCCTAATTCAAGCATAAGATCTTTATAGTTGAGTTTACCATATTGGATCTGCACTACAGGGGCAATTTGAGACAATTGATCAAGACCTTCTGTGCCCGTATAAGCGATGATCAGATCCGGTTTGAGGCTTACCAGCTGTTCCGCTGTAGGCTGCTCACCCAGATCGGTCGTTCCTTCGCTTATCAATTGATCCTTAATATACTTATTGCCCATTGCTCCAGACAGAGCTCCTACCACGGGAACATCCAGTGCTACAAAGTATCCTGTCGTAAACGCCGTCAAATCAATGACACGCTGTGGCGTTTTGGGTACCTCAACTTCTCCCGCATCCGATTGGTATGTAACCGTCTCCCCTTCGTCAGTTGTCGCTGGTTCAGCTGCTGATGTTGAGTCAGTTGTCTTCTCTGCCGTGTTTGCACTTGCATCCGTTGCTGTACTCGTCGCCTCTGTCTGACCGCATGCACTTAGTACCAGCAGCACGGTTAATGCCACTATAAGCAAGATCGAATTAGATCGTCTCAACAATGTAAACCCACCCTTTTTTAAATGATATTGATAATCGTTATCACTTTATCATGATGCAGTCTATTTGACAAGCTAATTCTAGTTTTCTTTGTAAAATGTAGTTATAATGCATGTTTCACCCCTCAAACATACATCCATTCCAGGATCAAAAAAAGCCGCCATTGGCGACTTTCAAGACAGATTGTTTAGTCTTCGTAAAACTTTTTAGTCTCGCAACCTTCTCCAGTATTAGCTCTCTTTCAAGGTAACAAGATCAACTACCATCCAATTATTATCCCTATATTGCAACGTTATTTTTACAGAGATGGAACCCTCATTTGAACGATATTTACTTACCACAAGTGTGCCCTCGTTCTTCTCGTCCGCCAGCTCAACCTTTTCGATCTGCAGTAAAATTCCTCGGAGATTGCTTTCATTACCTTCATTCAAACCTTGCTTAAGCAATTGTTCATACGTTAGGTTATAAACGTCCACCTTATATTTCCTTCGTAAGAACTCCATTATATGTTGTCCATCCGAATCACTTAATGCGGGAGTCTGATCATAGTCTATTGATATATACTCCATCGATCTATTGAGAGCTGAATCTGTCAGTATGACCTCTTCCAATGCTGTAATATATAGTCCGCTTAGACTGTTATCAGCCTCTACATTCTTAGATGCGCTCGAACAAGATGTGGTCAAACTAACCAGTGACAGAACATAAATGAAGTACAATAACTTCCTGGGGATGACCCTCACCTCCTATGGATTCCTAAACTCATTAACGGAAATCTCATGGAACATGTTGCACAACAAAAAAAGCAGTCCTCAGGGGACTGCCCGTTCGATTTTACATTTTCAGATCCAATTGAAACTGATCCAGCTCTTCTTCTGCGTCACGCATTAACTCCAATAGCTGATCAGCATATTCTCCAAGCACAGCCCTGCTGGCCTCAAAATTAACCCATCGAATGGTTAGCGGAATTGAAATGAAGCCTGTAATGACATCCCATAACGCATCAAGATTCCGCCCGTAAGAGTCATCTAATCCCAGCTTCGCCTGAAGAATATCATGCAGCTCTTCTTTTCCATGAATATCATTTCCATCAATGATTACTGTCTTCATACCATCCTACCTTTGGTCATTTGATTTGTTCAAACGTGCGATAATGATCGGTTGTCTTGTATATTAAGCCATCACTGGAATAGAGGATTCGGTCACTCCCCCGGGTTCCACCGGAATAATTGATATCTGCCTCGTACCACGTTCTTCCCTTTTTCTTGGGTAACAGGCCTTCCCGATTCTGAAAAATATCACCGCCGATACTTTTGCCTGGGGCCACATCTTGCAAATTTCCTTCACTTGGTTCCCAGCCTAAAGCTCTGGCCTCCTTCTTGGTAATATAATTATCCGGAAGTTCCTGATGCTCGGCAAGATAATTGGCAACATCATCAAATTGGTTCAAGACAGCACGAGTCTGGTTCGGTTCATCTACAGATAGCGATTCAAGTGAACAACCTGCGAACAGCATCGTCGCAAGAATAATGAGTACAGCACCTAGCCATTTTTTAATATACACTGCTTATAATCTCCTTTTAATCTTCTTAACTCAAAAAAGTATATACCAATCTGCACACCGTTCCAAGTATAGCTAAAAGTTAAAAGGATTGATGTACATTTCAAAATGAAGTACTATCAATGTAATATGGTCATATGTAACTGGCGAACACGGTGAACCGTGAGGGAGCATATGATGTCTAATCAAGCCGTACGCCTGGGCAGAGGTAAGGAAGTTTTATTTCCTTGCCTCTTTTTATTTGGAAAGGGCGATGATGAGCATGAGTACAGAGAAGCTAATGTTGAATGGACAAACGGTAGCAGACTTCATGAAGAAAGAGATGACTGCGAAGGTTGCCGGGTTGAAGGAGAAAGGAATCACGCCTTGTCTGGCTACTATTTTGGTTGGTGATGATCCCTCATCAGAAACGTATGTACGAATGAAAGGCAATGCATGTGCCCGAATAGGGGTACATTCGATTAAAGTGGTTTTGCCTGCGGAGACCACAACGGAACAATTGATTCAGGAAATAACCAAATTAAATGAAGATGTATCCGTTCATGGCATTCTGTTGCAGCACCCGGTACCGCATCATATTGATGAAAGAGCCGCTTTTGATGCAATAAGCATAGAGAAAGACGTGGATGGCGTTACCACTTTAGGGTTTGCGTTAAATGCCTTTGGAGTCGCCGCTTTCCCTTCCTGCACACCACAAGCGATTATCCGTATTCTGGATTTCTATAACATTCCCATCGAAGGCAAGCATGCTGTGGTCATAGGAAGAAGTCCAATTCTGGGTAAACCCGTTTCAGCCATGCTGCTTAACCGAAATGCAACGGTAACTACTTGTCACTCCAAAACCGTCAATCTGGAAGAAATCGTGAAATCGGGAGATATTGTGATTGCTGCCGTTGGCAAAGCCTGTTTTGTAAAAGGAAGCTGGATTAAACCTGGTGCAGTTGTCATTGATGCAGGCTACAATAAAGGCAATATCGGTGATGTGGACTATTCATCCTGCTTGACTCCGTCATCTGCCATTACACCCGTACCAGGCGGGGTGGGTCCCGTAACCATTGCTACACTGATCGAACACACGATCAAATCAGCCTGCATGCAATCTGAAAAAACATCATAATGTGTATGAAAGCACGCAAAGCTCACTCGTTTCATGAGGGCTTTACGTGCTTCTTAGTGTAAAAAAGTAAGGGCTAATGTATATTGAAAGTTCGTACGTCTGCTAATTCAATTTTCGTTACTACTTAACTGTTCATGTTCTTTTATTTTTTGGCATATTGTAAAATGGCCGTCGCCGCACGAATACGAAGTTCCTCATCTTCGCTCTGTAATGCATTCTTTAGTACATCGAGAGCTTCCTGTACCGTCCCGTCATCTACGCCAAACGAATGTTGAACTGCCGTTTCTGTTTCGGGAGTTCTTGAAAGCCACGGATCCAATTGAGCCTGTGAGAGTGGATACTCGAATGTTGAAATAATCGAAGCACTCGAAATCAGAGCACGTACCTTATCGTTTATCTCTCTCAGTGGAATGCGCCCCAACCACGTTACGCCTCTCCGATGACATATCGAATCTTCTCCAGTGCTAACGGAATCATCGTAAAAATAGTCACCCACATCCCCAACATATACCCACTCATCGTCATAAATTAAGACATGATCTCCATCCTGCATGATGTTTACAAATGTCTGTAGTGTAGCTATTACTCCGCTCAGTTCCGATTCAGGTATTGCATAATGCTGCCTGATTTGCTCTTTCCATTCTTCAGCCGGCAGTTGTTCCAAATCCCCTGTAGCTGGCCAATCGATCCCGATAAAGTTATCTTCCAGGAAGGCTGCAGTTCGATCAGTTCCTTGTACGGTGGATTGGATGTAAAAAAGGTTCATGCTGCACTTGTCCTCCTCTGATGCTACAACTGTATTTTACGTTCTACACATTATAAATGCTTTCATTTGGTTTGTCTTTCGCTTCAGCAGCTTATTAGATCAATCTAACAATCAAGCTTGAAGATTATTTTTCCGTTTACGAAATGCCGATGGTGTCTCGCCAAAGGCTTCACGGAATTTTCTTGTAAAATGTATACCGCAGTCGAATCCAACATCCGCAGCGATCTCTGCGATTTGCCGGTTCGTTCCAGCGAGAAGCTGCGCTGCCTTCTCCAACCTGAACTTGTGAACTGTATTCAGAATCGTATCCCCTACCTGCTCCTTAAATAAGTGAGAGAGGCGTGAGGTGGATAAACAGCATCGGTTCGCAAGTTCCGGTATGCTTATCTTCTGCGCAGGATGCATCTGCAGATACCGCATGATCTCCGCAATTCGGGGATCCATAGCCGCCGGAACATCCGGTGGATAGCTGTGTTGAATGTGAATCAACGTCTCCTCCAGGGCCACCTCGGATAAACGGCGATATTGCTCGGAACGGCCTTCCGAAAATCTGTGACGCACTAATCTTTGAAGAGCATTCTGAATATCATGCTGTACGTCTTCCGAAACAATCCGCTGGTAGATGAATCGAGCTGACGTTTCGGGAAGCTTCAACCAAGTACTCCAATGGGGATCGGGTATGAAGTGTACCCATATAAATTCCCAATGTTCCTGCTTCGTTCTATAATGGTGCGGAAGCCCTGGCATAAGAATCGCCACATCCCCCGCTGTGCAGGTTATCGAATTTTTGCTATGCTGTATTTCCCCTTCACCGGAAAGCGTATACATTAATAACCAGTCGATGCTCCCTGTTGGTCGATGAATCTCATATCCGTTCAACTCCTTATAATGACCTGCGATCAATATTCCAAAGGGTCTGTGTCCAACTATAGCATAATCCGCATGTTTTTCAGCCATTATCACACTACCTCGCTATGATCTATTCCATATAAAATGTAGCTGTATCGATATTTCTTTTATTTTTGAACACAGTAGAATTCATCGTAAAGAACATATCACAAGGAGGTTGTCCCAGCAATGAGTCACATCTCAAAATTATCATTAATAGATGCCGACCGTAAGAAAATCCATCCGGGAAAATTGGGTATGCTTGGCGGAGCCAATCCCAAAGGAGATGCCTTTGGATTCACCAATTATTATATGACTCGTAATAGCGAGCCCTTCATCCCGATCGTAGGTGAATTTCACTTCTCCAGGTTTTCATACTTGTATTGGGAAGAAGAACTGCTGAAAATGAAGGCCGGTGGAATTCACATCGTCGCCACCTATGTATTTTGGAATTTTCATGAGGAAGAAGAAGGGATTTTTGAATGGGGTGGAAATCGGAACCTGCGCCATTTCATCGATCTGTGTGCCAAACTGGATCTGCCCCTCATCCTTCGTATCGGTCCATTCTGCCACGGCGAAGTTCGCAATGGAGGAATCCCGGATTGGGTAGTTTCCAAGCCTATTGAGATCCGCTCGAATGATCCCGGATATCTGAAGCTGACACGCAGACTGTATCGGGAAATCGCTAGTCAAATGAAAGGCAGCCTGTATCAGGATGGAGGACCCGTGATAGCCGTGCAGTTGGAAAATGAATTCATGCACGCCGGAGCACCGAATGATGCCTGGGGTTACAAAGCCGGTAAGTTTCTGTCCTCGGGAACCGGAGGTACAGCTCATCTGGCCGAACTGCGCCGCATTGCCGAGGATGCAGGCATTCGTCCTCTGTTCTTCACGGCTACCGCTTGGGGCGGAGCTTCCGTTCCGGAGGAGGGCTTTTTGCCCATGCTTGCAGGTTATGCTTATACCTCATGGCTGCCTGACCAGCCTCCAAGCAAGGAATTTGTGTATCGTGATCTTCATATTACTCCGGCAGAGCCCGTTCATTTCGACACGCCTGAATATCCCGTTGCGTATTGTGAAATGGCTGGCGGTATGCAGGTTAGTTATAATGTGAGGCCATATGTCCCGGAAAACAGCATTGAAGCCATGACCCTTGTCAAACTGGCCAGTGGCAGCAATTTGCTGGGTTATTACATGTATCACGGCGGCTCCAACCCCGTCGGCAAGAAGAGTTACCTCAATGAGCAATTCCTGCCGAAAATTACGTATGACTACCAGTCTCCATTGGGTGAATTCGGCAGAGTCGGTGCATCCTATGACCGCATCCGCGCCATCTCCTTGTTTCTTGAGTCTTTCGGATCGGTCCTTGCTCCGATGAAAACGGTACTGCCAGAGGGACAGTCTGCCATCGATCCGACAGATACTGAGACATTACGCTGGTGCGTCAGACATCAGGACGGCTCTGGCTTTGTTTTCCTGAATAATTTTCAGGACCAGATCGACCTGCCCCGCCGTAAAACACGAATCGAATTGGAAACTTCCAAAGGCAGCGTTGCCTTCCCTGCTGAAGGTGAACTTGAGCTTCCTGAAGGAATCGGATTGATGCTGCCATTCAATCTGGAACTTCATGGCGTGTCCCTACTTAGCGCAACGGCTCCATTGCTCACCATGATCGATACAAATCAAGACAAAGCGGTTTTCTTCTATGCACATGAAGGCATGACACCGGAATACGTCGTTTCCAAAACGAATCTAAAGGATGTGCAGTGCAGCGGAAGTGTAATATTGGACCACGGATCTTATTATGTGATTCAACCAAGCGTGGACAAAAATAATCCAGTTAACTTCCTAACCACAGATGGAGATTCCGTACGTTTTGTGCTGCTTTCAAGAGAAGAAGCGCAAAAAGCATACACCTTTGAACTATGGGGACAACCAACGCTGGTTATCAGCGATTGCCCCGTAACAGTCAGTAATCATCAGCTTATCTGCACATCGACAGGGTCTTCCCATATTGCTATTTCGCTGTATCCCAAGCCAGAGCAAGATTTGCAAACCCAAAGTTCAAGTACTGTTCATTGTCAAAACGGGGGGTCCACTCTTTTCACTACCTATACAATAGACCTGCCTGAGTATACACCAGAGGTGTTGATGAAGAAACCAGCGGACAAATCGGCCTTGCTGCAATTTGCCGGAGAATGGCCGGCGCATGTTCATGATGTGTGGCTTGAGATCGATTATGAAGGTGATGTGGCCGAAGCGTTCCTGAATGGCCAGCTTATTACGGATCATATTTTTTACGGCAAGACCTGGTCCATAGGCTTAAAGGAATTCTACACTCAGCTTGAATTCTCTGAGTTGCACTTATCCATAACGCCGCAGCGCAGAGGAACGGTCCATACCTTTGTCAATCAGGCACAAATTGAGCGCTTTGAGGGAGTCGAAATCGCCGAATTCCGCCGAATCGAAGCCATTCCGCAATATCAAGTCGCGTTGTATCCGGTTAAAACTGCTGCTGCGATTGGACAACTATCCGTCCCATTCTCCAACTAACATCACATAAAGCCCTGAATTCGTTCAAATCGAACAACTCAGGGCTTTTTCTCATATCGCTGTGTAGGTTAACTTCATCATACGACGGATTAAACATCGATCAGACTCTTGTCGATATTCGGGTTACACCTCCTTTTTCCAATTCTTTCGTTGTAAATGCTTAGCAACGTGGTATCCTTGAATAGAAAATATAGGTAATACACATACATATTTCTTTCAGTAGAAGCATGAGAAGTGAGGAGATTTTTTTGAGTAAACCAATCAGCTTTGGGATTATAGGATTCGGCTGGAGAGCAGAAGCTTATCTGCGGATCGCGAAGCAGCTCCCCCATGTATTCAAAATCAGCGGAATAGTCGTGCGTAATTCGGCTAAATATGCGGAGGCTGCCAAACGTTGGGGCGTCACCCTGTACGAGTCATCCTATGAGATGGCCCATCATTGTGATTTTCTTTTGGTTGCTGTGTCCAAAACATCCGTTCCTGCCGTCCTAGAAGAACTTGTCTCACTACAAGTTCCTCTCTTGGTTGAAACGCCGCCGGCTTTTGATGAAGAAAGCCTGAGGACAATGTCCTCTTTTGCCGAGAAAAACGGTCAGATCCAGATTGCAGAACAGTATCCCCTGCTGCCGCATCAGCTCGCTCGAATGTCCCTGATCCAGTCAGGGAAACTGGGTCAGGTTCATCATGTACAAGCATCCGTAGCACACGGTTATCATGGGATCAGTCTGATCCGTAACTGGCTGTCGCTCACGGATATCAGCTGTGAAATTGTCGGCCGCCGATTCGAACTTCCGATTCTGGAAGTACCTTACCGCGGTCGACAAGTCCAGGATCGAATCGAGAATGAAGTTCAAGAGATCGCCATGATGTCTTTCCATAACGGCAAGAGTGCTGTGCTTGACTTTACCCGTTCTCAATACTTTTCGCCTCTTCGTCAAAACCGGGTTCTGATTCGCGGGTCCCATGGGGAGATCCGGGATAACGAAGTCACGATCAGCTTGGGTACCGATGCGTATGATACATACTCCATCCACCGAATTCAAAGC
This sequence comes from Paenibacillus sp. FSL K6-2862, assembly GCF_038005125.1. Classification (NCBI taxonomy): domain Bacteria; kingdom Bacillati; phylum Bacillota; class Bacilli; order Caryophanales; family Paenibacillaceae; genus Paenibacillus; species Paenibacillus sp. FSL K6-2862. The sequence goes on along the minus strand of NZ_JBBOSN010000001.1, from coordinate 3,104,886 downwards.
GGCATGGAAGGAAGTCTGGGACCGCTCTCCCTTCGTGAGCTACGCGCAGGACAAGAGTGCCTGTACCGTAATCCCTTCTCTTCTGCCCCGTTTTCCGATGAAGAGCTGGCCATGGTTGAAATTTTGACGCGCATGTCTGCTTTCGTAAGAGAGAATATCTCTTTTTATCCCTTGACCGAAGCTCTTAAGGATGTGCGTTTGTCTCTCGCCATCGAGAAAGCAATCTCAACTCAGGAATCGGTAAGCATCTGATTTTAATTAGTCATCTGAAGAATCGTTTAACGAAATCGCTCTTTGAAAGGTGTTTCTTACATGTTTGCAATCGTCATTACAGGTTCTATATTCTTTTTTCTCGGGCTGTGGTATGTCATGTATCTTATATCCCAACATTCCAAGGATCCGGACCGTTCATCAGCTCGAGTCATGAGAGCTATCTTAGCCATATCCATCATTTTTCTATTGCTTCAAGATTACATCGTCAAAACGGTACCGTCTAATACCATATTAATCGTCGTTTTTATTGCTTCTTTGATAGCCACTATTTCACTGTCAGATAAGAACAAAAAAGAGAACAAAGAAAAGAAGTAAATATGATGTCCTATTCTCTGCGCTGATTTTTTTATTTCATTATAAACCTTACAGACTCTTTTGGCGTTTATCTCTACAGACAGCCACTTCAGAGGATCGACTTCACTTCACTCCTCCCATCAATAAGGAGATGTAATCATGAAATATACGCATATTCTTTTCTCAGGTGCTATCCTGCTCAGTTCGTTGTACATGCTGATTGTGCCACAACAATCTGCTGCAAAGACAGCTGCTAAAAGTTCAGTAGAATACAAAGTCGTTGATTCGTCCATTTACCCAAACGCAAACCAATTTAATAAGAAGATCAGTGCGAAAAAAATAGTTTGGACAGGAATGAATGTTATTTTAGAAGCAGACGTGGTGAATAAACCTGATCGGGCTTCATTCGAACAAAACGTGATTGAATCCATTACGGTCACCTCAGGAGAGCAAACATACACCATAAATACGGGAAAATTCGATGATCAACTGCTGAATATTATCAGGATGGATGTTTCCCGGTCGAAGGATTGGATTGCCATTCATGCTGAGCGGAGTGCGGGCAAAACCCTTATTCTTGTGGATGTTAAAACCGGAAAGTTAATGGTATTAAATGATCGTCTGCAAGAAGATCGAAATCAACCGATTGAAACCATTGCCTCCTATCATTGGTCACCCAAAAGAGATGAGATCGCCATTTCATTTGGAGATACTGCAAAAAGCTCGTTAGCCATATATGATCCAAGTAAGGACAGCTTCCACTATCTCCCGAGAAGAACCAACTATATAAGTACTAATCTTGTTCTATGGCAAAAAAACGGGAACACTCTGGATTACATTAGTGAGTATCCCTCTGATCAACTGATTCTGTTTAGATATAACACAAAGACTAATCAAGTTAAGCCAGTACAAAAAATCAACAAACAGGAATGGGCTCAATGGTTTGAACTCATTCATTAGAAACCCAAAACGAACTTACTCCATGACAGGAATAAGTTCGTTTTGGGTTACTCATTTAGTATTACGGACCAGTTAGGGTCTTTATATCGTTTATCGACCACTTCTCTCACTAGGCTAAGCTCTTCTGGAATATGATCTAACCCCTCAATACGGTATTCGAAAGGACTATCCATTGTACGGTCTCCCATGCTTATATATCCCTCTCTCCAATGATCAGGTAAGCTGTTCTCCAGTCCCGATGAGCCTCTTTTGCTTACATTATACTGTTTACCTGCAGAATCATATGCTTTCCACTCATCATTACGAATTTCATTCTGCATTTCTCCGTAGAATAAAACAGCTAGTTCTTCTGTTTCGCCACCACTTTGTGATTTCTCCAACGAAGTCCCAATGACGTCCAATCTATCCTTCAAAACCTTAAAAGACTTAGGCTCTGATAACTCCGCAGGTTTAAAGGAAAACTTGCTACCATCCACTTCTGCAATAGAGTATCCATCCAATACAAAACGGTAAGGTTCATTCTCAGGGAGATACTTAAACGTATAGCTCCATCTCATTTTTCCTTTTTCAATAACGTTATAGTCAGATGTCATCAGGCTGTCCATATAACCAGTTTTCCATGGATTTACTGAGTGTATTTCTTCGTTTTCGAGATTCTCAAAGTGAAAGCTCAATGCTTGTTTTTCCCATAAATCACCGGGGGATCTAGCCATTGCTGCATCATCGAGCTCAGTCTCCAGTTCGAATCGTACACCCTGTACCATTCGTGTGATCCTTTTTAGATTGACGGTCATTCCATGAGGTGTTGTGTAAGTTCCAGAGAGTTCCTCTACTCGGGTCTTACTGTTCGCCTCTTTCATATCCAGGTCAAAGCTAAAATTCCAATTTCCTTCAATCGTACTTTGATTGCCAGTTCCAAGGTTATTAATATTTCCCTCAATCGTAATCTTGTCCGTTTGGAGCGGCTCACTAAAGAATTCGACCATATAATAAAAATCATTTGTATAACCCATATCGTACATACTGCCCACATTGTTTCCCTGAGCATCTTTAATAGTAATGGTGTTCTGCTCCCCTAGACTCAGCTTATGCCGGTCATGCTCTCCTTTTTTATCAAAAAGTTGGAGCGCTAGCGTCACTCGTGTAGGATCTGCTACAACTTCCTCAATGACAAGCGTATAACCCTTGTCCTTTACTTTAATATGTGGATTATGTACTAATCCCAGCTCTTGTGCTCGCAGGAGTCCGATATCGGGGTTATCTTTGGCAAATAAAGATCTGATCATTTCAGCAAAGGTTGGAACTGTATAGATCATGACCGCCCCTAGAGCAAATAAAAGAGCTATGGACGCTGCAGTCCTTCTCCAACGATTAAGGCGAGCGTTCTTTTTCGACCTTTGCTCAGGTAGTGAAGAAAGAGCATTCTCCACAGCCATTTGGACTGTATCGGGGAGGACGACGTCTTGTGATTTCTGCTTAAGAAACTGTTTAATTTCGTGATCAAACGGATCATGATAACTCATATTTATCTTCTCCTTCCCCTAGCATGAGCTCAGAAAGTAGTTTTCTAGCCCTGAACAGACGTGACTTTACAGTGCCCTCAGAAATTCCAAGCACCTTGGAAATGTCCTTAATCGCCAAATCCTCGATATAAAAGAGTGTGACGATGGTTTGAAGCTGTTCATCCAGTTCATCAATCACCTCAAATAGCTCTACCTGTTCATACTCGTCCTGGTATGAAGTCTTTCTCAAGTCGTAAGGGAGCAGAGATACTCGCTTCTTTTTTCTATTCATTTGATTGCACTCATTGATTAGTATCCGAATAATCCATGTTTTAAAATAAGCAGGTTCTTTTAATGTATGTATACTCGTAAATGCTTTGGTAATGGTCTCTTGCATCGCATCTGCACTATCTTCGTTGTTCTTTACGATTGATCTTGCTATAACATAGAGGCTCTGCTGAATCGTGTGTATTAATGATACAAATGCTTGCTTATCCCCTTTTCGTGCAAGTTCTGCTTTCTCGCTTAAATCCACGAAAAATTCCCCTCCTCCTCAATACTATCTAATCATTAGATCACCAATGGCTTCATTTGGTTCACAAAAGGTGACTATTATTTTTAAATCATGATTAAATTCTTATTTTCTAAGCAAAAACAGCCGAACATAATCGTTCGACTGCCTTCTGTATCTACATCATTATCAAGACTGCTCAATGGCGTCTTCATCTTCATCCGCTCTATATTCCAATAGATCTCTCGGCTGACAATCCAGCGCTTTGCAAATGGCCTCCAAAGTGGACAAACGTATCGCTTTCGCCTTCCCGTTCTTCAATATGGAAATATTGGCGATCGTAATCTCAACTCTCTCCGCAAGTTCGGTAACTGTCATTTTCCGCTTAGCCAGCATCACATCAATATTGATTATAATAGCCATGTCTTCACCTCAAACCACTAGGTCATTTTCGGATTTAATATCAATGGCTTCCTGTAACAGTCTTTGGAGAACAGCGGAAAACACTGCAATGACCAGCGAAGCAAAGATGGGAACCATTCCGACAATAATAAGCCCTGGAGCATCATCTTTATCTGCTACAAGAAAAACGAACGGCAGCATCACGAGATATAGGCTACTAATTACAATAGCACAGTATTTTATGATTTTTAAAGAACCGACCGAAATTGAAGAGAAAGCCTCATTCTTGTCGATGTAGCTCAGGAGACGGAATGACTGGAACAGCGCAATGATAAACGGTATGACAGAGATATACATAATGATCACAATAGGATATAGCGAACCAGCATAATTCGGATTCACCGGATGATTCGCTAACCAAGGTATGCCGAAGATGCACAACGCCAGAATGGGAAGCCCAATAAGCAGAACAGCCATTTTCAGAAAGATTGTTGAACCTCGTTTCACAAAAAGCACCTCTCTTGTTTTAAGTGATTTGAATTTATCACATTATTTATCGTTTTACAATAAATAATTATTGATTTTTATTGTTTTATTATTGTTATGCAATCATTTGTGATATAATAACGACCAACGATTATGAATAAAACCAGTGGACAAGGCGGTCCTTACTCATGAAATTGGAACGATTAATCTCTATGATCTATAAGCTGCTGAACAACGAAGTTGTCTCTGCTTCCATGCTGGCCGAAGAGTTTCAGGTATCCCCAAGAACCATCTATCGGGACATCGACGTGATCTGTGCCGCCGGCTTTCCAGTGGTTTCCTATCAGGGAATGAACGGCGGGTATGGCATGATGGACGGATACAAAATGGACAAAAGCCTGCTCGGGTCGTACGATGTTCACTCTCTTATTACCGTTCTGCGCAGTCTCTCCACTGTATTTGAGGATGAGCGTGCTCAGGGCACGATTGAAAGACTACAAACGGTTGGCTCTGAGCAGCAATCACCCACTTTGGCGGTTGACTTGGAAACTCACCGTACGGATCACCATGCGCTTCGTGAGCTACGGTCGGGGATCACAAAGCATACCGTTGTCCGTTTCGATTACATTAACAGCCGGAATGAACGCACAACCCGCGAGTTGGAGCCGGTGATGCTTTATTTTAAATATCGTAATTGGTACGTATATGGTTTCTGCCGAATACGGCAGGATTACCGGGAATTTCGTCTGTCTCGTATGATGAACCTCTCGCTAACCCAAGACTCATTCCTACCGCATAGTGAGATGCCAAAAGAGCGTTCTTTGCGAAACGAGGAATGGAAAAATCAGATAAGTGACGTTGAGTTTCGTGTTGCGCCTGAGGCACTAGCAGAAGCGCTGGATCATTTTCATCAGGCAGAGAAGCAATTTAACGAGGACGGAAGCATGACCATGCAAATTTCCGTTTACCAACCCCTACAGGCAAGGTGGCTTCAATCATTTCTGCTGGGTTTGGGTAGTAGAGTCGAAGTGATTAAGCCGCGAGAACTTCGAGGGATTTTGAAAGAACAGCTGCAACAAGCAATCCTGCTATACGAAGAAGTATGACACTCTGTTGTCATACTTTTTTTTTTATAATCACAACAGATACCAAAACAAAAATCATTGCACAACAAAAGGAGACCTTTCAAATGTCAAATGTTCCAATGGAGATGCTGAATTATCACACGTGGGCCAACCAAACCATCTTGGGCAGAATCAAAGAATTGCCCTCATCTGTTCTAAGTCAGGAATTGAACAGTTCCTTCCCCACCCTCGCCCATGCCCTAAGCCATATCTACGCAGTCGATCAGATGTGGTATCTCGTTTTATCAGGTATGGCAATGGGTGAAGCGCTGCAAGAGTGCATGCCATTGAATGGAAAAACATTCCTTACCGTCGATGAGTACATGGACACCTATGCCGAATTGGCAGAACGGTACAAGGAATGGATACAGCGTCAAACCGATTTGGAGCAAACCATCATACTTGATAATCCATACGCCGGCATCTGCGAAACAACGTTGTCCAACATGCTGCTGCATGTGGTGAATCACGGGACCTACCACAGGGGCAATGTATCTACAATGCTTCGTCAAATGGGGCATGCATCCGTCATGAACGACTATTGTCTGTTTTGGTATCAGCAACCCGTGCAGTCCAATTAAATCAACAACGAATCAGGATCAACAGGATTGGAGCAGTCGCACAATGGAAATTCAGAATTTACTCTCTGTAAACTCAAGAGAAGACTTAAGATCATGGTTGCAGACCCACTGCAGGACGGAAACCTCCTGCTGGGTTATTGTAAGCATGACTCCTAGGCCGGGTACGTTATTTTATTTGGACGTCGTGGAAGAATCCCTTTGCTTTGGTTGGATTGATGGGCTGAAGAAGAAAATTTCGAATACAGAGCTTGCACAGAGATTGTCACCCCGAATCCATAACAGCTCTTGGACTGAATTGAACAAAGAACGGGTAAGGCGTCTTGAAAAGCTGGGATTCATGAGAGATGAAGGAAGGCGCGTGCTTCCGACCATGGAAATTGAGTCTTTTCACATTCCTGAGGATATTGAGATTCGGCTTAAAGAGGATACACAGACTTATGAAAATTTCATGGCTTTTCCCGCTTTATATACAAGAGTACGCATTGACACAATCCAGAGTGTTAAGAATCACCCAGCAACGTTTAATCACAGATTGGATAAATTCATTACACACACAAGAGATAACAAAATGTACGGTCAATGGCATGACGGTGGGCGCCTTTTAAATTACTGAATGGTATCCCCCCGCCTAACGCACCCGAAGTGATGTGGGACAGTCACCATTTTGCCTCTGGACGATATCCTATAGGTAAAAGGAGGACTGTTCATGTCGCTTTTGTATCAACATTCTGAACTGGAGAACAACGATGCTCCTCTGGAAGAATGGAAAAAGGATGCCTACCGCTTGTTTGCCTCCAAAATGAGTGATCGGGAAGCACGTTTCCCTTGTATTCCGGCGACGCAGGCATTCGCCATGGGGCATCTCCGGTATGGTTTTGTTTCTGGCTCAGATCACCAGACCGCCGATCGTAAACTCGCGAAGATCATTTCGGAATACGGCCGGACCTCGCGTTCTTTTGGTGAATATTCTTCATTGATTGTGTTTCTTGAATTAAGGGATACAGCAAGAACGGTTTTGGAGTATGAAGCGTTTTTTTGGGGACTGTTAAGCCAGGTCAGTGATTTGGATGTAAAGCCATGGCCGGATGATATACCGGAGAACCCGGAGAATCCCTTATGGGAATTCTGTTATGACGATGAGCGTTATTTCGTCTATTGCGGGACCCCTGCTCACACCAATAGGCAGAGCCGAAGTTTCCCATATTTTATACTCGCACTGACACCTCGCTGGGTACTTGACCAGTGGAATGCTCACCCCAAGAAAGCTGCTGCCATCGGGCCCAAGATTCGTGAACGACTTGCCGAATACGATGCTGTCCCTGCTCATCCTGAATTAAAACAGTATGGATCGCAGGGGAATCTCGAATATAAGCAGTACTTTCTTAGAGATGATGACACCTCCCCTTCTCGTTGTCCTTTTCTTCGTGCTCTTCAAGCGGAGAAGATTCAGGAATAGTAGTTTACCCTTTCTTGTCCTAAATGAGGCCTCCTTCGAATAAGCTGTACTCTGCAGATATTAGGAGGAGCGTCTCATTAACTGGATTCAGGAAAGGGAAATGACTATGGACATGGAACTGTATATCAAATATGTTCTGATTGGACTAGCTATCGCCATGCCAGTCGGAGCAATCACCGTAGAGATGACCAAACAGGGCTTGAAGAATGGCTTCATTCACGGCTGGGCTGTTGGTTTGGGCGGAATGACCCTGGATACAGCATTGATCCTTGCCATGTATTTTGGATTCGCCTCCATCCTCTCCCTACCTTATGTCCAGATACCTCTCTGGCTTGTTGGTGCCGGTTTTCTTGCTTATCTCGGCTATGATTCAATTCGAAATGCAGACCAGGATATCACACCAGCCGACGAGAAGGTGAAGAAATCGTTTTGGAAAACGTACCGTAACGGCCTGCTTGTAGCCATCTCCCCGGGTAATCTGATCTTTTGGGTTTCCGTATTCGGAGCCGTGCTGTCTGATTCCTATCGTTCAGCTGGGAAGGAAAGCTTTGCTATTGCGGCCTGTGGTGTGCTGTGCGGTATTCTGATCCACGACCTTGGCCTGGTCTCTCTGGTTTCTATCACACGAAAAGTGATGAGCCGGCGAATGATCCATTGGGTTTCCATTGCAGCAGGCATACTTCTGCTCGGGTTTTCGTTTTATTTTTTGTATGAATTCGTACTTTCTCTCTGGACGTATATTCAGTGATTACCTTAGCTGGTTGGACAACCCTCCAAATCTTAAAGAATGACGAGATACATAAGGAGCCCGTTTTTAGGGTTCCTTTTTTGTTGTGTCTTCATGAACATGTGCTCCTGATGGCGCTATATCGCTGTTTACACGGCAAAAAGCAAGTAATGAACACCAGCGCAACGGATGACTACACGCTGTAATATCGCGCTATTCCGCACTCTAAGGACCATCTCCACAATCAGGGACTATCGACGGTAATTTCAGTCCGCCACTATGATACAGCTAAGGTTGCATCCCCATATGAGACTCTTGAGGAAAGGAATGATGTCAGATGCAAAGAAATACAAAAGCTACCTCACTCATGTTCCCCGCCTCCAGAGCACCAACGCTGTTAGGCAGAATGGTAAGAAATCGATGGCTATACTTCATGCTTCTGCCCGGCCTGCTGTACTTTCTTTTATTTAAGTACTGGCCCATGTATGGAATACTCATCGCCTTCAAGGATTACCAGCCATTCCTTGGCTTCTGGGATAGTCCCTTTGTAGGGCTCAAACATTTTGAACGCTTATTTAACGATCCTAACTTTATTGTTCTTTTCCAGAATACGCTCATGCTTGCCATGCTCAACATTTTGTTTTTCTTCCCTTTACCCATTGTTATTGCACTTATGTTAAATGAACTTCGCCACCACTTTTTTAAGCGAACAATTCAGACACTGGTGTATATCCCGCATTTTATGTCATGGGTAGTTGTCGTGGGGATTGCTTACATTTTCTTAACTACAGAAGGCGGTATCGTCAATGACCTTCTGGTGTACTTTGGCTGGGATAAGATTAATTTCCTGGCGAGCAATGAGTGGTTTCGAACCATCGTAACTGCTGAGGTGATCTGGAAAGAAACCGGCTGGGGAACGATCATTTTCCTTGCCGCGCTGTCAGGGGTCGATCCGCAGTTGTATGAAGCTGCGCGAATGGATGGAGCGAACAGGCTTCGCCAGCTCTGGCATATTACCCTGCCTGCCATTCGCAGCACCATTATCATTCTGTTGATTCTTCGTCTGGGGAACTTCCTGGATACCGGCTTCGAACAGATCTTCCTGATGCTCAACGCCATGAACCGTGAAGTCGGTGAAGTGTTTGATACTTACGTATACTCCGTGGGGATCAGCCAAGGGCAATACAGCTTCAGTACCGCAGTTGGTTTGTTCAAGTCTTTAATCGGTTTGGTGCTCGTAGTTGTAGCCAATTATCTGGCCAAGAGGTTTGGTGAAGAAGGAATTTACTAAGGAAGGAGCTCATCATGAAATGCCTATCAAACCTAGCGTGGGAAGTCGAGTTTTCGATGTACTAAACATAACGCTGTTGACTGTATTTGCTCTGCTCACGGTACTCCCCTTCGTTTATGTTATTGCCGGCTCTTTCGCCACTCAGAAGGAATTATTATTACGTGGGTTCATTTTATTTCCAACAGAGTTTACACTGGATGCATACAAGTACATCTTCTCAACCCCCACTCTTGTCAAAAGCTTGCTTGTTACCATCTACATTACCGTGTTCGGCACGCTGATCAACATATTTTTAACCTGTTTAATGGCCTATCCATTGGCGCGAAGGGACATGGACTTCCGCAAACCTATTCTCATGCTGATCGTTTTTACGATGTTATTCAGTGGCGGCATGATTCCAACGTTTCTCGTGGTCAAACAGTTAGGTATGATCAATACGTACTGGTCCCTGCTTATACCTGGAGCCATTAGCGCTTTTAATTTGATCATTATCCGCAATTTCTTTCAGCAGCTTCCCGAGAGCTTGGAAGAGTCAGCCAAGATTGATGGATGCAATGATTTAAGCGTATTTTTTCGCATCGTGCTGCCTCTTTCCATGCCGGCAATCGCTACCTTCTCCCTGTTTTACGCCGTAGGGCATTGGAATACTTACTTTAGTGCTGTGCTCTATATTAACGATAACACCAAATGGCCTATTCAAGTGCTATTACGGCAGTTCGTTATTTTGGCTTCTGGCGGAATCGGGGACTCCACTGCCATGGAATCAGACTATGTTTCCCCACCGGAGCAATCCATTAAGATGGCTGTCATTGTTGTATCCACTCTACCGATCCTGCTCGTGTATCCATTTTTGCAAAAACATTTCGCCAAAGGCGTATTACTTGGTTCTGTAAAAGGCTGATCGTAACTTAAATCATGAAAATAACGATTAGGGGGATTTGAATATGAAGAAATCATATCGGAAGTCGTTGATTAGCACTGGAGCTCTTATCGCTTCATTAAGCTTAATGATTACAGCATGTGCCAGTAACAATTCCAACGAGGCTCAGGGGACAGGTACGGGCGGTGCCCAAGGCACTCTCTCTTTGACCATGATGCTGCCAACATACAGCGCGGAACAGATGAATGCGAACAGCTCCATTTTGGCTCAGCTTGAGGAGAAAACGAACACGGATCTAACCGTGTCCTGGGTCCCCTCCTCATCCTACACAGATAAATTAAGTGCTACCGTTGCCTCCGGCGAGCTGCCCAAAACGTTCGTTGCTTTGGAGCCAAAAGCTTCTTTTATCATTAATGCTGCCCGTTCAGGCATGTTCTGGGAATTGGGACCGTATCTCGAAAGTTATCCAAATCTGAGCAAGATGTCTGATGTTGTGTTAAGCAACTCATCCATAGACAACAAAATCTATGGCCTGTATCGCGAAAGGGATATTGCCCGATTCGGTCTGATGATTCGACAGGACTGGCTGAACAATCTGGGTCTGGAAGCTCCTAAGAATGTGGATGAACTTTATGATGTTTTGAAAGCGTTTGCCACAAAAGATCCGGATCAAAACGGCAGACAGGATACCGTTGGTCTCGCGGTAGGCATGCAGGGAAATAATATCGCCGGATTCAAAGACATCTTGGTCTATCTGGGAGGCCCAAATGAATGGGAACTAAAAGACGGGCAGTTAACCCCGGCTCACATGACCCCTGCATACATGGATACCATGAAGTTTTACAAGAAACTATATGACGAGAACCTTATCAATCAGGATTTTGCGCTCGTTCAGGACGGTCGATCGGTGATGTATAAAGGTAAGGCAGGATTGTGGATTGACAACATGGTGGATGGAAAGAACATTGAAGAGAATATCAAGAAGGTCACCCCCGATGCCAAAATCAATCTGATTAACCGGATCTCTGGCCCGAACGGAGATGCTACTCGAGCAGGCACAGGTTATTTGGGAATGTACATGATTCCGAAAACAAGTGTCAAAACGGAAGAGGAATTGAAGCAAATTCTTGCTTACTTCGATAAGGTATCGGAGAAGGACATGCAAAACCTTTTGAAATATGGCGTTGAAGGTAAGCAGTACACCGTTGAAAATGGAGAATACAAGCAAAACCCGGATCCCAAGTTGCGGTCAGAAATGACGGATAGCAACCAGTTTATGATATTGCAGGATCAGGTGGAGAACTTCGGTACTGAATTGGAGAAGCTCAGCACAGAATTGTTCAAAGACAACGCCACTTTTGCCATTCAAAATCCTGCCTCTCCTTATATCTCTAATACCGCCATTGAGCTCGGCAATGAACTCAATAAAATCATACAGGATGCCACAGTCAAGTACATTATGGGTACTGCTAGCGAAGAGGATTGGAATCAGGCGGTAGATAAGTGGCTGCAAGGTGGCGGAAGCAAGATTATTGAAGAGATTAATGCAGATTACGCCAAATCTGTGAATAAGTAGTATCGGATATAATCTCATCAATTCATAAATAGCCCCCAGAACGATGATTTTATCTCGTGACCTGGGGTTTTTTTTGTCTCAGACAAGTATGGCAGCAAGTTAATGTTCTTCCCTGTACTTTCCGGGAGTCGTTCCTGCAATTTTCCGGAAGGAGCGAATAAAATTGGCCGAATTATTGTACTGCAGGCGTTCTGCAATTTCAGCAATTTTCATATCCGTCTCCTTTAGCCACTTCTTGGCCATATCCATTCGGTACATTGTCAGGTACTCCCCGAAGTTTACCCCCGTCTCCTGTCGAAATACCCGGCTCACATAATGGGGGTGATAATTGATTCGAGCCGAGCAACTTTCCAAGGTTAATTCCGAATCGAACTCCCGATGAATCATGTCGACGATGGCTTCCGATATATGCTTAAACTGCGATTCTCGGCGATGCTCCAGCTCCTTGGCGTAGGGCACAACAAATAATGTCCAAAACCAGGACTTCATCTCCGTAACGTTTCGCAGCTTAAATAATGTATCAATTAAAGAGGATTCATCTCCCTCAATGCCTTCCATTGGAATAGAAAGCTCATGACCGAATTTGAGAAAATTCACCAGCAGCCTCAAAAGTGACAACTGATAGTGCTGAAATGGTGTTTGGGCCGGAAACAGTTCCTCCATAAAATGTTCCAATTCGATCTCGGATTGGGCCAGATCTCCTGCTCGTATGGCATCAAACAGCGCCAGTTCCCGGTTATGTGGAAACCTGCCTGGATCATTTTTCTGCGGCTGCACGTCCTCTATAAACAGAATGGATTCTTGCCCAAGTCCTACACTAAACTTCAGTGATGTCATGGCTTCATGCAGCGCATTCTTTGCCTGGTCAAAAACGTGAAATGGACGACTAATTCCGATACTAACCCGGATCCCCAGATATTGGGCAATCGCCTTCTGGACCTCCACACACAACATGAACAACTCTTCCTTAAGCTCTGCACCCTCGTTGGATGAGCCGATCAGGGTAACTTGGTAATCAGTGGCCACTACGGGTACCAACCTGCTATCACTTGGTATCAGTTCACCCACCATATTACTGATTGCAAACAATAATAAGTCCCGATTCCTCTCCTCATAGCGGGTACCTATAAGGGTATCCATCTGGATCGCAATCAGACTCATGGACGACCATGTTTGCTTAACGCCATACAGTCCCAATTTCTCTTCAAAATCAGTATGAGCAATCTCACCCTTCAATAATTTATGCATGAAAAACTCTTTCAACTGAGATTGTTGGCCCTGGAGCTCGTTCATGACAACAGAGTGGTTATGAATCAGATCGTTTACCCGCTCTCCGATCACTTGCAGCTCTCCCGCAGCTCTCTCCCTCCCTGCCTGCGGGGAGTATACAGCTGCAAGGGTTGAATAGATGGATCGAATCGGGCTGTACATTCTCTTCGAACCGAACCAGGCCAGAATCAGAGTAATGAACAATATCAAAAAGCAAACGAGTAAGGTAATCCAGCCAATAATCTGATTCTGTTCGTTCACTTGTTCGTTAGAGGCCACCGAGACATACACCCAGCCATTGTAGGAAGATTTACGATAGGTGACGGTTACCGTCTCTCCCTCATGCTTGGATATGTACTGCCCGGTGGCAGATTCGGTTTCTTGAAGCTGTTGAAGATAGGACTCCCCCGACATATTGCTTCCTGGTGACGCACCTCCATCACTTCGATGAATAAGCTTATAATCACGATCCAATATGAAAGCGTTTGCTATTTTGCCGTTTTGAACGGATAACGTTCTCCTTATCACATCAGGAGACAGCGCTACACTGATCAGGCCTTTGGGATTCGCAGCGTTAAAGGGATATTTTTTGACGAAATAGACAGACTCCGACGAATCCGGCAGATTATCCTGCCCTCTGCTCCAGAAGGATCCAGCCTGCTCGCGAGAAAACATCTCGAGTTGTGACTTGAATTCAGGGGAGCTGTATTCATTCACACCGGTGCTTGTGACTAGCCATTCCTTGTTCAGGCTGTACAAATAGATCTCCTTAATTCCCATCTCGTACGTTTGAATCGTAGCAATACCTTTATACAGCTCATGAACCATTTCGAAATCCTCATTCGTAATCGGCTTGCTGAATGCCTGTCTAACGATCGGAGATTGCAAGAACTGCGTCGCCGAGTTATCTACGGTTCTCAGCATTTGCTCTACACCCATCTGCGTTTGCTGCAGCAGAAGTTTATTGCCTTCATTCACCTTTTCCTGGACGGTCAAGGAGGAATTATAGTAGGAAAAGCTACCAAGAACAATTACCGGGAGAGTTCCTATGACAATAGAGAATAACAATAGCTTCCATAAAAAAGAAAGGGAACGTAATTTCATAATGCCTCCTGGTGGATTCCGGTTCATTACATTATTACATTAGTTCCCAGATGAGGATACGTCAATCCTTTTTAACTTTACCTTGAGAGAGCGTATGTCTGTGAAAAAGGAATTATTTTAACAGATGAATAAAAAATCCCCCAACAACGGATCGATTCTGAAAGTTCAGCTGTTTACCGGTTAGGGTATCGTACCAGTCGGTTACTGGCACACGACTTGTTGTCTCATTCATGAATTGCCATAGTGGCAAAATCATTTGTTCAAACTGCTCTTGTGTTTCGCTCATGGAGGCACACCATACTAGCCAATCGGATTTGGTATACGTATCCCGGCTATCCAGAGGCGTTCCATATCGATTTTGTTGACGTGCATAATAATTGAGTTCTTTCACAGCAATTTCTTTTGGAAACAGATTGAAGCCTAACAGACGATCCCACACCAAATTGTACTTCATGCTCCATGATTCATTGGAGCTGTCAAACGTCAGCTTATAGTGATCATCGGCATCCGCCATGGAGACCCACTCTTTCGCCATCTTTGCAGCCGCTTCGCGGTATATGGTTCCTTCTTTCTGCAGCTCGAGCTGATCACACATATAAGCATAGGCAGCAATCCCCAATATCGCTTTGATGGAAAGATTGGCATTATGTGCTAGATGACCTGCGAAGTCATCGGTGCATAGCTGATTGTCCGGATCCAGACCATGCTGCAGCAGATAAGATGCCCATTTCGTCAAAAGTTCCCAATGCTCACGAGCAAATTCAGCATGCATCTCATATTTGCTAACCGCCGCCGCCATCAAAAGCATGTTGCCACATTCTTCGATCGGCATCTGGTACTCCAGCTTGTTCTCCCCGTATACTTGCCCGTTCGCTTTCGGGTAAGTCCCGACATCATGGGGCGCAAAATCAAACGACCACTCACAGCTCTTGGCATATTTATAGATGGGACGCATCATGCCTTTGACCAATTCAGGATTATATTTCAGAAACAGCGGAATCGATGGGTAGCTTACATCCACCGTGGCAATACAGCCATTGCTGAAGTTTTCCTTGGAGAAAAATAAGACTTCGCCCGCTTCATCAACAACCAGTTTATGCGCAGCAATGGCTTGACGATAAGTGAGCGCCAGAATGTCTCGATAAGAAGCGCCGCCCGCCTCCTGACTTTCCTGCAGGAGTTCACGATTAAAGGTGTCGCATCTCTTCCTAATCTCTTCATACTGCTGTGCTGCCATAATCAGCATGTCATGAAAGTTCATTCCATCTTTTCTCCAATAGGCGTTCAAAGGTTGTTGAAAATATTCAATCGAGTGAATGTCATCATACGCTAACATCAGATAACCGGAAACCGTTTCTTCATGGACGAGACCCATATCCATCTCCGTTGCCATGACAGGCATATGATCAGATACTGCCCTTGGCTTATGGCCATCCTCTTCTACTTTCAACTCCGCTGTTTGAGCATATTGCTCACGACTTGATACTGATTGAACAACCGATTGGCTTCGGGGGGACAGGGGAACCGCCAGATACATATATCCCCAGTCTATTCTTGTATCATCGCCAGCAAGCTTCAATAGGGGCTGTTCAACCGTTCCCATAGTCAATGCATGCAATTGTTGGTTGATTATAGAAGAAGACCAGGTCACTTGCTGCTCTGGTGTATTCACACACCATTCTCCTGTTACATCAAAATAAATCTTCAATTGGTGTTCCTGACGATCGATCGCACGAGCAAGGAATGTAACATACGTCACGGGTCTGGATAAGACCTCAAGATCATCCAGTAATAGCGGCGTGATAAACTCAACCTGAAGCTCAATGCCTTCCCCTTCAAACGTGTAACGAGTCGTCACAGGTTCAACTGTCAGATTCGTCTGTACAAGTGTGGCGTTTCCCTCCACATCTGCAGAACGATCGAGTGAATCCATTTTCCCCATAAATCTTCGGATTTTCCCATCGATCACTGCCATGCCTACCATGCCCTGAGTTTTGTTAGTCCAGTGCCGAGTGTGTTCTTCATAGAGATGATCGGCTGTTGACCATACGCTAAAATACGGGTCGACCGTTACTAGCGGCACCGCTGGCGGCCTGAAACTTGTTGTCATGACGTACAGCTCCTTCATATGATTTATTGTTTATTCTGAATATTAAAATGTATACGACTTTAAACTTCTAAAGGTCATTGCTCTACTCATCCATAAGGGCTTTGTTTGCCTTCCTGGCAAGGCATTACAAAGCCCATGGATTCTCTCATGATGGCTTTACGTGTTAGGAAAATCAGTTCGGCATCTGGACGGTCACCACGTCTTTTCCTTTCAGATTTTCATTGGTAAACTGCATCGCTTGATCGTATCCGGTATTCTTCAGCTGATCCCTCAATTCGTTAATGATGCTCAAGGCATCTTCATCCGATTTCGCAAAAACAGCTTCCTTCCAGGCATCTCCCATCCTGTCCATGGAAGGCTTCAACATTTCCCATTCAGGTGCTTTGGTGATGACATCCCCCGGATTATAGGCGGTAATAACCTGAGTACCGTTTGGACGAAGTATTTTACGAGCATGATCCATGGCATCCAGTCTGTCCTGATCTGCCCAGATATCTCCTCCGGCATATGAGTTGATGCGATCAAGTCCGGTTAGCGATTCCAGACCAATGCCAATACCTACACTCTTGCGAACTTTACCGGATTGATCAGCTGCGAATTTTTCAAACCATTCCTGATTGGCTACAGGTTTGCCATCCTTCATATCCCAGTGAACGCCTTGCACCCCATATCTGGCCAGCATAAAGCCTTCGTCAGAAGCCATGTAGTCCAGAAACTTAAGTGCTGCATCCACACATGCACCTTGGCAGCTTTTGGTGATAACCGTTACGTTGTTGCCCTGAATACCAAGGTCCACGGGGCGACTCGGATCAACATCCGCACGCTCTAACGGACCAACCGGAATGTAATCGCTTCCGGGATGAGAGGTGACATATTCCTTCGAAGCATCCAAGATGGCCGGATAATGTGCGGCGAGGATGGCAATACGGCCTTGATTAATCTTTTCTTTAGAGATGGGGTCTGTTTGGGTAAATACATCCGGATCGAGCAGGCCTTCTGCCAACAGTTTACGATAGAACAGCATGTATTCTTCATAACCTGGCGTGAAGAAACTGTGCTCTAATGAACCATCACCTTTGTCTACGTAACTTGCTCCAGAATAGAACATTGTATTGCCGATACCTACTGCCCAACCGTTACTGAATCCGCCCAGTGGGAATACGGGCTGCCCGTTTTCCTGCAGGTTGGCGTCTTTTATTTTTTTGAGAAATGCATAAAAATCCTCTTTCGTTACTACCGACTGCGGGTCCACACCTACCTTTTCGGCAATGTCTTTGCGTACATAGAACCCGTAGAGCCAATCAATACCGTCTTCGTTTGTAGCGGGCTGATTCTGCAAAAGCAGATACTTTTTGCCGTCATATGCATTGATCGCTTTTTCATATAATGCTGGCGGCACGTTTTCTTCCGCGATCGACTTGGCGAGGTTGGGATAATTGTCCAACTTATCGGATATGTCGACTAACTGACCTTCTTTGGCGGCTTTGATGATCCCATCAAGCTCCCCTCCCCAAGCCGGTCCGGTATATATATCAGGCAAATCCTGTGTGGCGAAGATCTGATTCACTTTCTCGGTCTCACTGCCTTTGGTATATTCCCATTCCAGGGTCACTCCGGTCTTTTCCTTAATGACTTCCTCTATAGGGGTGATTCCATTATCCGATCCGCCCGAACCATTCCAATTATGCAATATTTTCAGCGTGTTTCCGCCACCCTCTCCATCGCCTTCTCCATTCCCTGATGAATTCATACAACCACTCAGCAAACTTCCAGTCATAATGGATACGAGTAATACGGACATGCCTTTCGACCAAATCCTATTCACACCAATCGCCTCCTGGATATGGATATCAATGAATCAAGGTTAAGCCTGATCGATCGAACCGATATGATTAACCTTTAACCGAGCCGATCATGACTCCTTTGACAAAATAGCGTTGAAGAAACGGATAGATGCACAAGATTGGAAAAACCGTAATAACAAGCAGGGCCATGCGCATGGATTCCGGTGTTGCTCCTGCCCCGCCGACTCCACCTACCGTCTGGCCACCTTGCTGTGCTGCCCTCTGCATGGAATTGGATAATGCTTCTGCTTCCGTCAGCATTTCTTGCAGCAAGGTCTGCACCGGGATCAGATTTTTGTTGGATACGTAGTAGGCACCAGAAAACCAGTCATTCCAATGAGCTACTCCGATAAATAACGAAATGGTTGCGAGCACCGGGCCGGAAAGAGGCAGGATAATTCTCACAAAGATCTGGAAATCGCCATAGCCGTCAATACGGGCAGACTCCTCCAATTCCTCCGGTATACCTTGCAGAAACGTTCGAATAATGATGATGTGCATGAAATTGAATAACAGAGGCAAAACGTACACCCAAAAGGTATTAATCAGATGCAGTTTTTGAAGTGTAATGAAGAACGGAATGAAACCCGCACTGAAAATCGTGGGCAAAAAGATGTAAAAGGTAAAAAAGGATCGGCCAGGCAATGTTTTTTTGGAAAGTGCATAAGCCATAAGGGTACACAATATCACATGCAGGAACGTACCCAGCACGGTGCGCATGAGGGTAATTTGGTATGCCTTCCAGATGCGTGCATTATCAAATACCTCGGCATAGTTCTCCAATGTGAATTTTCGGGGTAAAAAATAGATTGCCCCCTGCATCGAGTCCTTACCTTCATTTAATGAGTAGGCCAAAATATAAATAAACGGGTAGATCATGGAGAAACCGACCAACGCAAGAAAAGTATAGTTGAACACTGAGAATACAGACCATTTTCGTTCCATATCGTCACCTCCTTAGAACAGGGATACATCACTGACTTTGCGGGCAATGCGATTGACGGTCAGTACCAGAATAAGTCCTATAATGCTTTGGAATAACCCAACAGCTGCGGCATAACTGAGGCGCCCTTCGCGAATCCCGGAGTTGATGGCATGAACGTCCAGTACGCTCCCAATGCTCGCGGTAGCAGGGCCATTCAGAAGAAGCAGCTGTTCGTATCCTGCACTCATCAAGCTGCCTACGGCAAGAATGAACAAGAGGATCGCCACACTGCGAATGCCGGGAAGTGTCACGTGCCACATCTGCCTGAAACGTCCAGCACCATCAATCTTGGCAGCCTCATAGAGCTGCTGATCGATCCCTGCGATGGCAGCCATGAAGATAATGGAGTTCCAGCCGATGTTCTTCCAGATGTCCGATCCAACAATCAGTTGATAGAACCAGGTTGGATTATTCAGAAACTGGATTGATTCTGCCCCCATCGTTCCCATGAAGTCATTGACTGGTCCGCCATATGGGGTCAACAGCCTCTGCATCAGCGTGACCACTACGATCCAGGATACGAAATAAGGCAAGTAGGATAACGTCTGAACTGTCTTCTTAAACCGGATCATGCGGACTTCATTTAACAGAAGTGCAAGAATAATGGGCATCGGAAAACCGATCAGCAGCTTCATAAGACTGATGATGATCGTATTGCGGATAATGTCACCGGATTGATAGTAATTGAAGAACTGTTCGAAATACTTGAAACCCGCCCATGGGCTTCCGGTAAATCCACCCATAAAGTTGTAGTCCCTGAAGGCAACCTGGATTCCGTACAATGGGACATAAGAGAAAAGAAAAAACCAGATAATACCTGGCAGCATGAACAAATAAAAGAGTTTATGCTGCCAGATTCGCTTCATCAATCGATTGTTGGTTGCTCTTGGCTTGATCACATTCCCACCTCTCCTTTCTCAAAATGAAGGACACCCGCTACCTTTGCTGTACCTGCAACAACTTCAAACGCAGAGTAATGATTTCAAATGGCGTAAACGATAGCGATATTTGGGATGGATCTGTCATCGGAAGTGGCGACATGATGTTCTCCATCAGATCAGTTTTCCAGGCCTCAGCGGTATCGAATCCAAGGTGAATGACCGTTTGAGCATGTGTTCCAGACGTTTCATACAGGCGAACGATGATCTCGTCACCCTCTTCAGCCTTTTTGATGGACTCCACCATGACGTGTGTATGGTCGGGTTGCAGGAATGATTTTGAGAAAGGCAGATTTCCATCCTGTTTATCGCCTACCGAGGGTAACGTCACTACACGCAAAGGGATATTCAGTTCATTGCCTCTTCTATAGATTTCGGCTTGAACGTGATTCCCTTGATGCGGATATAACGAGTAAGTGAATTCGTGTTCAGCACGATCTGCTTCAGGATCAGGATACGAGCTGCTGCGAAGCAGGTTCAGGTCAAGCACGTTATCAAAGGCTCTGTGACCATACTTGCAATCATTGAGTAATGCCACACCGTAATCGGGCTCAGATATATCGATCCACTGATGTGCGCAGATCTCATCCTTCGCAAAATCCCACATGGTATTCCGGTGGGTCGGTCTGGATAGACTGCCAAACTGAATCTCACAATGCACCTGATCTGTGCGAACATTCACCGGGAAAGACGTACGCAGCATCTTGGCGTTTTCTCGCCAATCCACTTTGGTTACAAAATCGATTCTCCGGCTGCCCTCAGTAAGAATAACACTCTGAGTCAACTCGGATTTGCCATAGTTGTATTGGAAGATCAGTCCAATCCTGGGCCCTTCGCGAAGTTCACGAATTTCATGCAATGTTAGCGGCACACCGGCCTTTTCTGAATAATCATGGCTGAAATCCCATGCATCTCCTTCATCATGATACACACGGAGTTTATTTCCCTGATGTCCCTGTGGAATGACTTCTCGTGCTTCTGCTTTATCCAGGATAGAGAGAATGGCACCATTCGGATCAAATTTCACGAAGAAGGAGTCGCTTTCGATGAAGCGTTCTTCCACATTTACATGTAACTCTGAATCCAGTATCCCTGATTCCAGTACAATGCAGGCTCCGGACTCAGCTATGCTGCTCTGGTTTGAATATTCAGGTACAACCGTGTATCCCATGGAGGGAACTTGAACCTTCATCCATCGGCCTTGCATGTGAAGCCATTCCTGTCGCTCCCAAGGTAATGAATTAAACACCACTGCAGATACTGAGGGTGACTTCTCGCGTAGAGCCATCTGATCTGCCAAACGGCTGTAGGTATCTGCAATCATGTTCTCTGTTTGGATGAACAGCTCTTCATACCTGATTAGTGATTCATCGTATACCCGCTTGATTGATGATCCCGGAAGGATATCATGAAATTGGTACAACAAGACTTCCTTCCAGATGGTTTCAAGTAGATCAGAGGGATAAGAGTGACCTAACTGGGCTGCCGCCAGAACGGATGCAAATTCCAATTCACGCAGCGCTTTCTCCATTTTTCGGTTATACCGCTTGCTTCGCGCCTGACTAGTCAAGGTACCCTGATGCTTTTCCAGATACAGCTCCCCGCGCCACGTCTGGAATTTCTCTCGATCTTCATTGAGTTTTTCAAAAAATGTCCATGAAGGCTCTTGTATAACGGGAGACAAGCCGAGCAGGTTCTTGGTCCGTTCGAGTCGTTCCAGATGCTCTTCACCCGGTCCTCCTCCCCCATCCCCTATTCCAAAGAGCATCAGCGCGTAGCCGGATACATTTTTGTCCAGATATCCCTGCTCAGCCTTGGCGATGGAACGGGGTGCTGCCGGGCTGTTGTACGTATCCTCGGGAGGCATATGCGTTAATACCGCTGAGCCATCAATCCCTTCCCACATAAAAGAATGATGGGGATGCCGATTGTACTCACTCCAGGAAAGTTTCTGGGTCATCATATAATCGACCCCGGATTTCTTCAATAATTGGGGCAAGCTTGCCGAATAACCAAATACGTCAGGCATCCAAAGTGATTTCATCTCCATCCCGAACTCTTGTTGAAAATAACGTTTGCCATACAGAATCTGCCGTACAAGGGATTCTCCGCCCGGCACATTCGTATCCGATTCCACCCACATGGCTCCCTGCGGCTCCCATCTTCCTTCACGTACTCGTCCCTTGATCTGCTCATATAACTTGGGATAATGCTGCTTTATCCAATCGTACAGCTGGGGCTGACTCGCTCCAAACACATAGTCCGGATAACGTTCCATCATGCGAAGCACGGTTGAGAACGTTCTAGCCCCTTTACGGATCGTTTCACGAATCGGCCATAACCAGGCCAAATCGATATGTGCATGACCTACAGCACTCAAGGTTAAAACCGGGTCTCCCCCTTCAAGGCTGAGCTGTTCATGCGTTTGTCTCTTCGCTAGTCGAATACGCTCTTCCGAGAAATCAGTCAGCTGCAAGGACACGTCATAGAGTGTCTGGTAGATTCTCTCCTTGCGAGCTGTTCCCGCTGGGAGATGTTCTGCCGTCTCCAGTAGAACTTCGGTGTCGTAGTACAAACTACGAATGTCTTCCCGGCAGACTGCGATAACAGCCTCTCTCATAGAACCGCCTTGATACTTGCCAAACAAATCATTATTGCCCGCTTCAGCCCATACTTCGATTTCATCTCCTCTGATACATGCCTCACGGAGCTGAACGACTCGCTTGCCAGGCAGGCCCAAGGAGAAGTCAAATTCGGAGTTAATGGTCGTCAACCCCTGAACTGGTGTTCCTTCGTGGTCGACAAGACATAGTTCGCCACTGACGTCCAACAAGAGGACGATGCTCTCATGACTGTTGACTTTAAGGGCTGGAGTTTTACCTGCGAAACGGAACCAGGCACAGTCCCATAGCTCTCCCCAGCGTTCTCCTGGATGGAGCGTAACTTCCGTTCCCGACATCCGGGATTCATAGGATACGGGCTCAGGCGTAACCCACGCTTTTACTTCCAGCTCGGTAATTGGCTTATATATGGCTTCTCGAAGTTTATATAACATCTGTTTTAACCGTTCCGGCCTGATCGGTTCGTATGGCATGTTCGTTGCTCCTCTCTGTTACGGTGATTGGGCTAAGAAATCAGGAAGACCATCTCACATGTACCTCTGCATTGTTTTCATTCCCATGCTCGTATTGAACAAGCACGGTCTGTGAATCCGGATCCCATTCCCAAGCTGCGGATACCGCTTGACCTTGAACAATGTAATGGGCCGATACAGGCTTCACCTTGCTGTACAAACGCGCGGTTGCTTGCAGACGGGCGGGTCCTTTCGCCAAAAATTGAAAACCTGTACCCGATTCGGACAAATTTTCGATTCGGGAAGAAGCCGCGATGAGAGAAACTTCTCCAGTCGCTGGACGTCCTGACTCAACATCATAGAGCAGCGTCTGTTCTCCAGGTTTCAGAACCACCTGGCTTAGTACAGAGAGCTTCGAATCAAACAAATCCACCACTGGGCCGGATATGACCAGGGGTTCTTCGCTTACCGACTCATTCAAAACAGAACCGATGATGTAAGGGCCGCGTCTAATTTTGAAATACGGTCTCGGTTCCCACTGGATAGCTGATGGGTTGAGCGCGGCAATGATATCTTGAACCGATTGACGAAGGAGATCAGCTCCTGCCCTGGATCGTGTAAATTCTGCTGGGTGTTCGTTCAGCCAGACCATCCCTCCCTTGCCTATCCGGTGGGCGCGGCCCACTTCCTCCTTCAGACCAAGCTGCTCGAACAAATGCTCACGCGGGGAATGATACTTGGTTCCAGACCTTCCCTCTTCCTGATCCAGATTCCACCACGCGCGAATATCATGATAGGGGTCACTATCATCGCCAACATAGATCAGCGCCCCGCCATCCTGCACCCACTGTGCCAGCACATAATGAACATCCGGATACTGTGGCTTGATAAACTCATAGCTCAGGACAAGGACATGGTAGGGCGCCAGATAACCCGGATACCGCCGCACATTATCCAGTAAAAGGGGACGGACGGGCACACCGTGTTTTAGCAGTGGAAGCGCTAGACCATAAAAAGGAGAAAAATCGAGCAGTTCGGTATCCCCCTCTTCTTGAAACCCTTCAGGATCTGTTCCATCATACTTTCCTGGACTTGGCGCCTCTGGATGAGGCTTCATTCGCTGAAACATCGCAGAATCGGCAATAAGAACACCAACTTGCAGCGAATTCTTATCGACTTCGCTCACACTCTGGTCCAGGTTACCCAGCGTATGCATGACCTGAAGCAGCGTTGTTGCATAGTCTGCGGGGATTCTCTCCTTGGCGGAACCTTCTTCCGTAGGATAAGTCCCTTGAAAGATCCTTCGTGGCCATGGCGCGACTTCGTAATGGGCAACCCCGGGATGCAGAAGCGAGGCGACAACCGTCTTTAGATAGTTCTGTTTGTAATCCGCCCAGGTGTAATTCGGGTTATCCTCGATCGGATCATGCAGAAACCACATGCGTCTGTCGGTTCCGCGTACCAGTTCCTGCATCACGCCGTATTCAAGGTAAGCGGTTTCAAATGTGCGTTCCTTGCGCACCCCTTCATACACATTGGCTGTACGCGATGTCCCTGTCCATATCTGTGCTATGTATCCATCGATGGAAGCCAGCTCAACAAGTTGGGATTGCGGACTGACGATTCGCCACTGTGTGTAATTGATCAGACTGTGCGTCGGAACGTAGAAGCGGAGGTCACGGCCATATCGCTGCAGTGCATAATCCTTCATCTCGGCACACAACCGATCAAGGGCCCGGGTGTATAAGTAAGCCTTTAATTTGGAAGCACGATATTGAGCATCCGGCGAAGCATGCGGCGGAATCCAGGATTCCTTGTAATACAGCTGCCATTCCCTCTTAAAAGCTTCAGAATATCCACCATTCACCCAGAATTCAGGCTCTTCCAGATGGATAGCCTCAACGCCAGCATCTACAGCGATTCGAATGCGCTCGGCTAGATAACGTCCGAATGAAATGGTTGGTACCATGTACGGAATAACCGGTTTATTTCCATGAAGAATCATCTGCTGGTGACGATCCATCTGAGCCTCATCCCAGTGGGGTATGCCATCTACCTCGCCATCAAGGTAATTGTTGTATTCTCCCCAGGCAACCCCGGTCATGAGATGCACAATATATCCTTTGTCTTTCCATTGCTTGATGCGTTCCGGCATGGATTCGTCGATGCCATAAACCATTACAAAGTCAGTCTGCAAATCATAGTCGGGATGATACGGAGCAGATTCCTGAAATCCGGTGCGCTCTTCTTTTCGGTCTCGGGACACATTCTAACCCCCTTGTGATATGTGGTTTGGACTGTGTTGTATGATTATCCATCATTTTCTAGACTATAATATATGGATTGAATATATTCAATATGTTTTTTAATAAAACAAAAAACCTTCCCGGTGTTGACGGAGAAGGTTTTCATGTGCATCCTTTTCAGGTTTGAGAAGCTTTGCCAGTGGTCTGGCGTATCATAAGTTCAGGTTCAATCAGTATTTTACTATAACTCTTCGTGTCTTCATGGCCATGCAACACTTCAAGTAATTTAATCGCAGCCTGGTATCCCATATCTCGTTCAAACTGATTCACATGGGTAAAAATGCTGAATTCCTCCACAATGGAAGTTGGATCGTCAAAGCTTACGATGGATACATCTTCAGGCACCCGAAGCCCTGCTTGCTTCGCCATTTGATAAATCTGCACACCAAGCCTTCCGTTGAGCGAAATGTATGCCGTGACCATTCGGTTAACTATATACCTGTACAAGGGGTGGGATTCCGCATCTTTAAGCACACTTAAAGGTTGGAAATCTGTAATCATATGGGCCGGATTAATTAACGATCCTTTGCCTTTCAATGCCTCGATATAACCTTCGATCCGCTCCTGAACCGTGACGGTTTGCAGTGGCGAATCCGAACAGATGGCGATATTGCGATGGCCAAGCTCCCACAGATGCTCTACGGCAAGTTTTGTACCGCGTCGTCCATCCGCCGCAATATAGTGTGTCTCGACACCAGGCAAATAGCGGTCGATCAGTACAAAAGGAAAGCCAGAAAGCTTCATGCCAAGGATCTCCTCATTATAGTTTTCCTCATCGACAGGAAAAATTAACAGGCCTTCAGCGCCAAGTGCCTTCAGTTCCTTGATGGCATCCTTCTCTTTATCCAGCCTGCCTTGTGTAAACATGACCATGCTGCGATAACCTTTTTCGCTAAGCGCCTGTTCAATTCCCTCAACAAGTCTGATGGCAAAGTAATCATGGATTGAAGGCATAACCACACCGACCATCCCGGTTGCCAGTGTACCTTCTCTTCCCTTCAATGCAATCGTCGTTGCTCGCGGCGCAGCTACGATATCGTTTTCTTCAGCCACAAAACTCCCCTTACCGGGCACCCTGTCGATCAACTTTTCATTCGCTAATCCGGTCAAGGCATTGGCCACGGTGATTTTGCTGACCTGGAACTGATCCATCAGTTCCTTTTCTGTCGGTATGCGATCGCCGGGTTTCATCTTTTCTGTAGTTATAATATGTCTGACATAGTCCTGGATTTGCTGATACAACGGAATTCGTTCGTTTGTACTCATTCGGATCACATCACCAATTCATTCGTAATATTTGAGATATATAATATATCCTTTCACAAGCAAGCGCAATAAACAAGCTGAACTTAACCGCAGTATTATATTACTCTTCCAGGTAAATATCTGGATAGGAATGTCGCTTTTCCTTAAAAAAATGGGAAGTTTTGTCGAAACCCTTGCAATAACATATATGAATATATTTAATATATCTTGAAATGAGAAGTGTGTCTGGCTTTCGGCCGCAAAAGGAGGATGAGATAACTGAGGGATACACACGCTCTAATTTCTGACTACAAACAAGGAGTGAAATCGCCATGGCTCGTAGATTCAAGATGCTCTGTTTAGCCTTCCTATGTGCTTTTTCCTTAACTGCTGGAGCGGCGTCTGCTTCGGAAACCGTTGTTCAAACCACGAAGCCTGTGGATTCCAAAGCTAACCGGGAACTACCCAGTTTCAAGAAGCCGAAACATCTGGATGCAGCTGATATCTATGATGCGCCAGGTGATATCAAATTGCTCTTTGCAACGTTGCAGGGGATCGTTAACAGGAAACAACCGCGGATTTATCTGATCGAGTCCCAGGAAGAAGGAAAAATGACCTGGCTCAATGATCTCAATGTACCCTATACGCTTCATCAGGATTACTGGAAAGTGTTCTCGGCATATCGTAACGATGTCAAAGGCATGATTGTGTATGACCCGAAGTTGCCTGATTCAATTAATGTGGCCACCACGCTTGCTGGTCTGAAAGATGCGGTTGTTGCCAGTCCAGAGCTTGCCGCCCGATTGTCCAAAGCCCCATATAAACTGAAGATCCTTGATGATCTGCAGGGCAAATTCAGCAGCCGGCTTGATGCTTATACCTGGCAATATGAGAATCTGTGGAAGAAAACGACCCACCAGATGTTAGTCGGACTTGGTCCAGATACAGCGATTCGAATTCCATCCGGCCTTCCGGAGTCCTTTGTGACCATTGCTGAGGAAGAGCAGCCAATACGTGATGCCAGCAACCGAGACATATACTCCCTTGACCTTTCTTCTTTACTTGGCAAGTCCGAGGTATACCTTCGGTTTGATGACGCTATAACTCAGGATGGCTGGGGACCAGCCGTGCATGAAGTCACAGTGAAGGCAGATGGAAAAGTAATTGCAAACTTCGTTGCAGGCACCCCCGAAGAAGAAGCATTTCTGTATGACAGACAGAATTCCAAGGTTGCTGAGAGTCAGGGCGGTCATCGGTTCGCCGATAATGGCAATTATTTTGTGTATGAATTCAGTCCTCCTGCCGGAACGAATGAACTGACAGCTGAAGTGGACATGTGGAACCAGTATAAGGTATCCGCTGGGAATATCCGTCCTCTCTCTGCAGAACAGCGTGAACCCTATGGTTATTTAAGGGACTATGCGGTCGCCAATAAAGCGATGGTGTTTTGGCTTGACTCCAATGTACCTGAGCAAAAAGCTCTTTTTGAGAAAATCATGTCTGATGTAAAATCGGGAACGCCCTACCTTGGCTGGTTTAGCAATGATGTGGAAGGTGAATTCAGCTCTGTTGAAATTGCCTCCCGTTATGGTGTTTACGTACTCGCTGCCGACTGGTTCAGTAATCTGACTGTATTCTCGGGAACCGAGCCGAAGTTCAAGCCTGTCCAAAAATCTCCACGTCCCCAGTTGGAGAATAAAATTTATGTAACGTATACCTTCACTGAAGGCGATAATTTTCAATACAACCAGCATCGCATGCGCGTGATGTGGGACGATCCGGCGCGAGGCAAGGTTCCACTCAACTGGACGTCAAGCCCGCTTCTCTATGAGGGCGCACCAGCGATATTGAATCATTATGTGAATACGGCAACTGCCAATGATCTGCTGATTGCCGGACCATCCGGTGCGGGATATTTCTATCCGGGTGCATGGCCAGATTCGAGCTTCCGGCAATTTTTGCAACAAACCGAAAAATATCTCAAAAAGACTGGCATGACAATCTCGTATGTTTTAAACCGGGAAGACAGCGAAAATATACCACTCACCCCATTTAAGGCAAACGCTTACGAGAAAGACTATCATTCGCCAGGTCTATTCATTAGTTATGAAGATAACTATGGCGTTGAGATCGTTGGCAAGAGTCTGCCGGTATCTACGATTCGTGGAATAAGTACGGCCCAGGACGGGCTACAGGTCCTCAATGAAGCAAAAGCGACCTGGGATGGAAAGTCGCCGTTGTTCATTTCTCTTGGATTGCTTGCCTGGAGCATGACTCCATCCGATGCACTTGCACTCACCGAAGAGCTGGGAGGAGAATTTGAAGTGGTTCGAGCGGATGACTATTTCTCCCTCATTCGAGAAAGTAAGCAATTGCCTGCTATTAAATAGTCTTCATGCTTCATACGGCATAGTACCCCAACGCTTAAAAGCATCGTAACCCTTAATAGGGCTACGATGCTTCTTTTACGTAGTGCGACAACCCGAATTGCTCATGCCCAAAAGGTTTCAACCTAACACTTTTTTAACTTTTGCTATTTCTGTTGTTTTCCTGGCTTGGAATGTTTACCTGTCTCCAGCTTCGCAGCTGCCTCAAGCAGAAAGACACCGCTTAGCTGGGCCGTAAGATGGAGCGGATTCTGAGCGGGTTGACCCCAGGCCTGACCGAATAATCCGTTTTTCCGGCTGCCTTTCCATAACGCATCTGCATTTCGGAAGATCGCTTGCTTCAGAGTCTTGTTATGCCCGGCATCATACAGCTCCACCATATAACGGATCAATATGCCTTTGAACAAGGCACCATCTCCATCCCCATCCTCTAAGAAAATTCCTGTTTTCTGATTCGTCAAGGTCTTCAGGGAACCTGCTGCTGTCTTCTCTGCATCCTGCAAATACACCTGATCTCCCGTAATCCGGTAGAGTTCTACTCCGGCACCTATGAATGTGCGCTGGTTATAGGTGAAGATCCATGCTTCATTCACATCAAGTGTACCGTCTTCACGCAGCACCAAGCCATCTGCGACAAGTCCTGTTTGCGGATTAACGAGATAGCGTTTTTCCCATTCGTATATTTTTTGAGCCCATTCCAGATCCTGAGGATCACCAAAACGCTCATACAGCCTTGCTGCCAGAATCGAAGCCGGACCACTTGAACACGCATTACGGTTGTATCGCTGGTCCTTCTTCCAAGCCATGCCTCCAAGGTCATCTTCCCACCAGGCTGTCTTGATATCTGCCCAGAGTTCCAGCACGTAATCTTTCATTTCTTCACTGCCTGTGGCATCGTATAAACGGAGAGCAGCAAGAGCCAGCCATTCCATATCATCATAAAATTCATTATGAAGTGAACCATTGCGTTCAATAATACTGCGCACCAGTTCTTCCGCCCGTTCCGTATACGCTTCGTCACCTGTTCGTTCGTATCCGTCTACCAGTGCATCAACCGCATGAGCTTTCCACCAATAATTCAGAGGCTCTTCACCTTCCGGTGTCGAAGGATAAGCGTTATTCATCATTTGTGCTTCATCGTTCCAGTAATATTGTTCCAGTTTTTCTTGCGCCCACTGCGCTTGACTGGCATAGTGCTTTTTGCCTCCACCACTTGCACCCATCGTCGTAACCAGAATTATACTGAGCACCACCGTCAGACTTACGATTTTCTTCTTTCGCATTCGAATATCCCTTCCCTTCTTAAAGTCATCAGATTATTCCTTTACTGCCCCGAGGACGATACCGTGGATCAAATAACGCTGTAGAAAAGGATAGATTAAAAGTATGGGAATCATCGAGACCAGAATTTTGGCAGAATTCAAAGTCGTGTTCGAAATTTTATTGTACTGCTGAAGCTGTTCAACAGAGAGATTCTGCATTTGGTCTCGCGTAAGACTAAGCCGCTGCAGGTAAGTCTGTAGTGGTATTTTGGAGCTGTCGTTAATGAGAATGATTCCGTCAAAGAAGTTATTCCAATGTCCAACGATGACAAATAACATAATGGTCGCCAAACTCGGCATGGAAATCGGGATGAAGATGTTAAGCAGAATTTTGATCGGACTCGCTCCGTCAATAAAGGCAGCCTCTTCAAGTTCCTTGGGTATGCCTTTGAAGAAGTTCATGAGCAGAATCACATTGAATACGGGTACCGCACCCGGTAAAACCAGCGCCCAGATGCTGTTAATCAGCCCTAGCTTGCTAATCACCATGTACCAAGGAACAATACCTCCGCTAAATAACATCGTAAACACGATAACCCACATGTATGTGTTCCGGGATCTGAACTGTGAAATACTGCGTGACAATGGATAGGCCATTAGAATGGTCAAAATCATATTGATCGCACCGCCAAGCACCACCCGTTCAACCGAAATCAGAAACGCATTCCAGAACTTCGTATCTTTCAAAATCTGTGCGTAGGATGAGAAGTTCAGCTCCACCGGAAGAAAATAAACCCGGCCTGCATTAACTGCCGTACTGCTGCTGATGGAAACCATAATCGTATTTACAATCGGGGCCAGGGACATGAATGTAATCAGGATCAACGTGAACATAATCAATAGTCGGGATAGCCTGGAACCGAGTGTTTTGGATTGAATCATGCTAACCCTCCTAGAAAATTCTGTACCCTGCATACTTGGAAGCCAGTTTATACGAAATGACAATCAGAACAAAGCTGATTACCGACTTCATCAAACCAATGGCTGTTGCGAACGAATACTGCATATTGATCAGACCCATGCGGTACACAAAGGTATCAATGATATCACCCGTTTCATATACAAGCGGATTATACAGGTTGAACACCTGATCGAATCCGGCATTAAGTACGTTTCCGAGACTCAATGTACCCAGTAGGATAATGGTTGGAAACATGCCTGGCAGCGTAATATGGAGCGTCTGCTTCCAACGATTCGCACCATCCATTGCAGCGGATTCATACAAGGCAGGGTTAATTGCCGTTAATGCCGCCAGATAGACTATGGTTCCGTAACCGAACTCCTTCCAGGTATCCGTTACAATCAGCAGCGGTCTGAACCAATCGTTGCTTGCCAGAAACATGATGCGTTCCAAACCGAGAAGCTCAAGGAAATTGTTAATCATGCCGTCAAAAGAAAATATCATGGTCAGCATCGTGCCCAAGACAACCCATGACATAAAATGCGGTAAGTACACAATTGTTTGAATCGAGCTCTTGAACACTTTCAAACGAACCTCATTAAGCAGAAGGGCGAATACAATAGGGACAATCAATCCCAGCACAATTTTCCCGACCGCGATGACCAGCGTGTTGATAAAAATCTGCTTCGCGTCCGGCAGTTGAAACATATAGGTGAAGTTGCTGAGCCCCGCCCATTTGGAACCGAATATGCCTTTGGCAGGAATGAACTTCTGGAACGCCATGATTACACCGAACATGGGCACAATCGAGAAAATAAACAGCATCACCATGCCAGGCAGCAGCATAAAATGATAGGTCATTTCGTCAAATCGCTTACGTTTCTTCTGGACTGATCGTAGTTCCCTTTTGGGTGGTATCGACGTTTCTGCTTGCGCCATTGCCTTCTCACCTCCATCTTGCTGTATCTACAGGCAGCTCATATCGCAAAAAGAAGTGCGGAAGTCTGGTACCAGGCTTCCGCTATACTGCGGTCCTGCTTCACACAGTCTGTATTACCTTTGAGCCATCTCATTCACTTCCTCTGTAATCTCATCTCCGCCTGTGCGCTTCCATGTATCGACAAACGTATCAAATTCATCAATAGGCGCTTGCCCCATAATGATCTTGAGAATTGTTTCCTCTTCCAGCTTTTGCAGGTTCGCCCATTTCAGCTTCATCGTCTCTGTAGTCCCGTAAAAGCCTGCAGGAGTCACTTCCAGATTGGGATTATTCGCTTCTCGTTGTCCTTCAATTCGAGATAGATATTCGCCATAGGTGTTGACGTCAACGTCATTGCCTTTCTCTTTGAATTCCTGATAAGCCTTGAACGAGACAACCCGGTCTTCCTGAACGGTGGAAGCATCTCCGGACTCATCGGCTTTCATGAGATCTTCGTAATAGCGCTTGAGCACATCGTCATAATCAACCTGCATTGGAATCTGAGTAGGATCGTTATTCCAGCGGCTCGCATCAGTCAACATCTCATCGGGATGTTCCTTCTTGTAGTTAATCGCATCATCCGTTAAGGAATACAGAAAATCCGTAGTCAGATTGACCGATTTCATTATGGCTTCAGGATGGGCAAAATTCTTGTTCACGACAACAATTCCTCCCCCTACAGGATCCTGACGAATCGTTTTGAACTTGCCATCCTGATCCAGCGGTGCAGATACCGCGACCCATACGGCTTCGGGATTTTGCTTGATGGAATCCTTGTAATTGGTATAGCCGATCCACCATGGATTAAAGACAATTCCTGCCTGTCCGTTGATCACCAGCGCTTCCTTCTCTTCACTCGACCGGACTGCAAATTGTTTATCAATCAAGCCTTCTTTGTACATGGAGCTAACCTCAGCGAGTGCCTGCTTCATCTCAGGCTGAACGGATCCGTATACCACCTGGCCCTCTTTCTCGATCCAATTCGTTGGAAACGCGCCATGCGTCGCGAACATCGGGCTAAAATTCATCGCATTCGAATCCATCACCATGCCCACCGTCTTGCCTGTGCCAGATACGTCCTTTTCAACAAATGTTCTGGCGAGATTCCACACATCTTCGGCGGTTTCTGGCAGCTTGGCACCCACCTTATCTACCCAATCCTTCCGAATCCACAGCAATTGGTGCTGATTACCGATGTTTGTCATCGGAAGCCCCATAATTTTGCCATCGACCTTCACCTGATCGAGCAGCAAATCGCCGTAGGAGCCATAGATGTTCTTCACACCTTCGGATGCTGTCTTCTCATAAACCTCTGTCATATCGGCGATCAGATCATTATCTACTAACTGATTAAATATCTCACGGCTAACTAACATAACGTCAGGCAATTCACCCGTGGTCATGGATAAGGACAGCTTCTGATCCATGTCGTCTGTTTCCCAAGCCACCTTCGCTTTGACATTCACCCGATCTTCTACATACCGTGTGGCCAAATTGTCCTCAATGGTGTCACCAGGAGGCAGGTTATTCACATGATTGGTATTACGGCCGATCGTGAACTCGACTGGCGTCTCATACTTGCCGTAAGGTTCGTAGTCCTGCTCTGAAATCTGCGGCTGTGCGTTATCACTGTTACCCCCGCTGCAGCCACTAAATACAACCAGCACCATACAGGCCATCATCAGTGAAGCGATCTTGCTCCGTTTGTGCATCCTGTCATCCCCTTTATGTGATTTACTTGAATAACCAAATTGTATGCGTTTTCATTTTTGGCGTATATGCAATTTTTTTCGGATATGTATCACTTTTTTCATGACCTCAATTATCTTGTGGGCCTTGTAATTTCTAACACGGAAACAAAATAAGCGGCTGCCGCAGCAACCGCCTTCGTTTCTTAGCATTTTATTTGGAGTATTCCTGCTGCTTACGGTGAAGATGCCGGAATCACCATGGATACTTCTGTTCCACAACCGGGTTCACTACGAATAACGAGCCCATAGTCCTGCCCGTAATAGAGCTTCATTCGGTCATTAACATTGCGCACACCGCAGCCTCCATTTTCACTGGTTAACAGCTGTGTGATCTGCTGTGAGGTCATGCCTACGCCATTATCCGTAACAGCTAAACTGATGCCTTCGCTCACTCGCCGGACCGTAATCTGAATGCAGTAATCCTTCGCTGCTGCCTCTACAAAACCATGCTTAATCGCATTTTCCACAATCGGCTGCAGCACAAAATGAATGACTTGTTCCAGCTGTACCGCTTCGTCAACATCATAATCCACGTCAAACAGACCATCATTCATAATGAGCTGCAAGTCCAGATATGCCTTAATATGCTGAATCTCAGCCTCAATCGTGGTCATATGCCTTCCTTGATTCAACGTCGTTCTGTAGAAACGTGCTAACGCTGATACCATATAGCTTGTTTCAATATCGGCCTTCTTCTCGGCCCTCCATCTGATAAATGAGAGTGTATTATACAGAAAATGAGGATTAATCTGACTAATCAGCCTGTTATATTCACTTTCCTTCTTGGCGATCTCAGCGCGATAGACCTGTGAGATCAGACTGTTGATCCTTCTGAGCATCTTCCCAATCCCATTCGTCAGCTCACCAAATTCATCACGGGAGGAGCTCTGAATGATCACATCCAGATTGTTTCGTTCCACCTTGTCGACTTTGGTCTTGAGGCGAAGAATTCGGCGTGTAAAGTTAGTGGAGATGATATATATCAGCAGAAAGGTTATGATCAGACTGAGGATGATGACGAATAATGTGATTTGAAAAATGCTCATTGCATTCGCGTAGGCATTGGTATTCAGCAAATTGTAGTAGATCGTCCAGCCATTGCTGGCAAGGGATCGGCTTAAGCTCAGGTCTGTTATTTCCCTTTTCTCCAAATCGACTGCACCAATCCGCTTTCTTTTTTCCTGAAAAATGATATGTTGATCCGGATCTTCCATATGAACGGATACGTGCTCAGACAGATTATCCAGATCTCCAAAAATGCTGTCATGCTGTATGGATATGACCATAAAGTTGCTGTCTCTGGGATTGCTGATCAGTTCCTGAACCAGGTAGAGCTTCTCTCCGTCCACTATCCAGCGTCTGCCCCGGAAACCATCGTACCACGCCTTGCTCCTGAGCTCCCCTATCGGCAATATGTTATTGCGAATTCCGAGCAGTTCTCCGGATGTGTAGAAGGTGATCCCTTCAATATCATCGTCCATCATTTTGATGTTCGAGATCATCGGCTCCATAATGTCACGAAAATCCAGGTACATCTGATAATAATTTTCATCGTAGTCTTTGGTAAAAATCTGTGAGAAATCTCGATTAAGTACCATAAACTCACTAAGCGTATTGTAACGATTGATTTTGTAATCCATAATGCTGGCTACCTGTTCCATGCTTGCTTCAGCTTCGCTTCGCAGCTCTCTCATCTGAATACGATAGGATTGAATGAAAGAGAGCAGCCCAAGCAAAAGAATGGGAATGAGGGCAATGACCAGATGAGACAGCAATAATTTGTTGCGGAACCTGATATCATTGAACCTGCTCTTGATCCACCCGATCATGAAGCACCCCGCACTCTCTGAACTGTAACGGACTAACGCCGAACTTGTTTTTGAACAGCTTGGCAAAATATGAATGGTTGTCAATGCCGACAGCCACCGCAACATCATTAATTTTCATATTGGAGTGAACAAGCAGATGGCTCGCACGGCTCAACCGGTAATCCGTCAGATATTTGGAGAAGTTCTCTCCGGTTTCTTTCTTAAACAGAATGCTTAAGTATCCTGGAGACAGGTACACGTCGTGAGCTGCTTCTGTTAGAGAGATATCTTTCTGATAATGATCCTTCACATAGTCCTTCACCTGTCGGATCACCTTCATTTCCATCGTTTCAGGCTCAGGCTTCCCAGCGTAAGGACTCATTTTCGTAATCTCCACCATCACCTGCAAAAACTCTTCCTTCATAAGCGGTTTGAGCAAATAATTGACGACACCGAGCCTTAGGGCACTGCGTGCATATTCAAACTCATCATACCCGCTGCAAATAACGATATCGATATTTTGCTGTGTTTTGCGTGCGATCCTGCTAAGTTCCAGTCCGTCCATGAGCGGCATTTTGACATCGGTAATCAAAATATCGATTGCATTTCGTATCAATAGCTGCTCTGCTTTCTTTCCGTTCTCCGCTTCCATGATGTGAAAAGGAAATCCATACAGGGCGATCAAATCCTTGATTCCTTCTCTTTGAACACACTCATCATCCACAACAAGAACATTAAACATCCAGACATCTCCTTTGCGCGTGAAAGTGAGAGGATAACCAGCAGAAATATCTCTTCGTTATTCATGGGTTGTCAGTTACAACGTAGTATATCATAGAATGAAGAAAGGGCTTTCATTAATATGTGTATTTTCAGATCCGTGTTTTATTAAATAAAAAGAAGCCGCTATTTAAGCGACTTCTTCTCTCAAGATGATCAATACATCATTCACCGTTTGACTCATCCTATTGAACTGACCTGAAAGCTTCGTTTAAGAAACGTGGATTGCCTTTTCCATAACAAAATCATCCATGACAAACCCATTGCCGATATCCGCAACCTGTTCCCGGACAGTCCTGAATCCTTTTTTCTCATAGACAGCAATACTTGATTCGTTATGGCGATTGACAGTCAACCAGATCAGGTTAATGCCTCGTTCTATACATTGATGCTCCAGAAAAGCGAACGCCAGGCTGGCAAAGCCTTGGCCTCTATGTTCCTTCCCGATGTAAAACTTACTCAGAAACATTTTTCCTTCCTCTACTCTTACAGACATATATCCTACAGGCTTATCATCACGTTGCATGAAATAATATTCATAGCCCTGCTCATGGATTTGTTCTGTAACAGCTGATACCGATTGGTATTGTTGAATCATGTAATCAATCTGTTCAAGCGTAATAATGGATACGTAGTATTCCTGCCAAATTCCGGCGGCCAATCGGGACAGCTCAGCGATTTCTTCAGGTGTACTAACTTTCGGAAAGATAAGATTCATGGTCAGCCTGCCTTTCTTAGCTCTCTATTCAATTAATTCAGACTCCCTACATCGTATCAAATATTCCGATAGAATGTTAGCCACACCTATGTTCGAATCTTTGCACAATTACGTATTTAATATCGGTATCTCGCTGAGTAGATCTCTCATATGAATCGCGTCCCACGGCATATGCTCGGTTATACCCAGTCCCACGACCTCTGTTTCTTCCGACAGCTCCTTAAGCAAATGCAGAAGTTGTGGTAATTGCATGCTTCCGGCAGGTGAGAAAACATACGGTTCGTCAGGGTTAGCAAATAGTAGAGAACGGAATTTTTGGGGGTCCAGCACATCCAGATCAATATGGATAGCGAGATGTTTGATCCCACTTTCTCTGATCCATTCTTTAATCACTTCTGTGCTGTTGGATAACTCCTCTGTTCCGGCTGTTTTGATTCCCATTCTTTGAATGACTTCTCTATCTGATTCCTCAGTGTATACACCCAATCTTTCAAATGCTTCCGAAATCACTTCCATCTCTTGTTCTGTAGGAACTGCCAATCCAGCCATAAAGATATTTTCGGGTTTCAAAGGAACCTTCACATGTCTCGAGAACTCCTCGTCTCCCTCACCAGAAGATTCCCGAGTGGCAGCGTATGTCCGTCATCATAGCCAACATATCGAACCAGATCACTGTGTGCATCAATCCAAATTTATCGGGTGCCAGACAGGCTAAAAGTTCGGCTCCAAAAGAATGTCAGGATTGTTGTCCCCCCTGCCATTGCGGCATGAGCAAGCGTATTGTTTTTGTAGAAATATGATACTCACCTTTACTTGAAAGTAAGGCTAGTATAAACTGAACGAAAAGATAATCGTAGTACGCACTTTAATGATAAGTACTACCCGGAAGGATAGTGTACGTATGAGCATGGCTGAATATAAAGGTAAAGTGAAGAACATTCAGGATACCCCTTTTGGTTATACAGTGTCTGTCATCGGAGGTAAATGGAAGATGGTGATCCTCTACCTTCTGGCTGAAGGTCAAACCGTTCGATTCAATGACTTGAAGAGGCAAATTGGAGCGATAACCTATAAAATGCTAAGTTCACAACTCAAAGAGTTGGAAGCCGATGGTCTGGTGAACCGGAAGGAGTACCCGCAAGTTCCACCCAAGGTCGAGTACAGTCTCACCGCTAAGGCAGAGAGCTTGCTGCCGATTATGGAAGAGTTATGTGAATGGGGAGTTAGGAATCAACCCTAACTCGTATCTAGCGATTCAATGATTTCATTGTTTGCAATTCACTGTTGAACCTTACCCACGTCCACTGGTTCAATCGGAACAAACAAAAAAGGGTTTCCTTTTAAAAATTCTCTGATTAATGCTTGAGCATATGGTTGTTCATCCACTAAATTTGACGTTTCTTCTGGATTAGAGGCGTGATGACAGTAGTTCTCAATCATGAACATAATGAAGAAACATTCCAAGTCTCGAAGATAATCTGTTCCCAGTTTTCTCACGTTCTCGTAACCTTGGATAAAGGTCATTCGTTCTCTGGGATAAAGTCCAATTAAACTACCTGCCAGATCATAGAGAAAATAGCCAAAGCCACATCTTCCAAAATCGATTGGATACGGGAGACCATCTTTGAAAACGATGTTATCGGCGTGCAAATCAGCATGAATTATTCCATAGTTTTGTTCATTTTTGTCCATGTCAGCAAGTCTGCTTAATATTTTCTCGATAGCATGTTGATATTCCGTCCAGGCTTGATCGGACAAAAATCGGTTATAATAACGTTCAAGCTTCACCAGCTCATTTCGAAAAGCGTCTGCTCCCCAGACCGGACGTACAAAGTTGGAAGGTAAGGTAAAGCCCGAAACAGCTTCATGAAGCTTGGCCATCATTTCTCCCATTCTAGTTACAATAGTTCCCGTCAATTCACCCTTTATATGCTCCCCTTCCACCCACTTCATCACCGTAACATACGGTCGTCTATAACCCTTAATTGTATCCATCTCTACGACATGAGAGCCTGTAAGAGAGGCAATCCCCACTGGGGCATGAATGTCATTCACTGCATTCAAGGATTGAAGAAATAGAAGTTAGGATTGTATTTCTTCCTTGCTCCAACGATCGGAATGAATCCGAAGCAAATAAGAATCGGGTGTACTTGTTTCAATTTTGTACGTGATCGTATCGGATAAGTGTATAAACTGAATGCGTTCCCATGCCAAATCATACTGCTGTAATGCAGTTAGTGCCACATTTCTGGCTCTAGCCAGCATAGATTCTTTTTCTTCCATCGTGTCATATCGAAAAAAGTCTTTCATTTGTTTTCTTTACTCCTTTTCGTTCGTTAATTTGGTCATGTTCCTCATATGAATAATTATAGGTATCCTGTTGTTTGGGATATAGGTAACGTTTCATTAGAAACCGATTTTTACCTGTCAGGGGATTCATATATTCCTCATACCATGAGAAAAACCATGACATCAGGACTGTCATGGTTTTAATTAATTCCCAGGCATATTGAAAGATTGTCTTATGTGGCCATATCTTATGTAACTTCATATCATCAGATTATCTAGTAACCCCTATACGGTTATTTTTAAAGTCGTCAAAAGCATCTTTGTGCTGCTGGTTAAACAACTCCGGCATAAAGTCAGGATGGAAAAACTTCAGCTCAAGGCTCTCTTCACTGCAAGCAGCTAATTGTCCACCGATCACTTTTCCGTGATACATAAATGCAATGGTCTGAGCCTTATCACCATTAGGATATTCATCAAAATACTTTGTATATATGCCAACTAGTTCCCCAATGGATATGAATAGACCTGTTTCTTCTTTTATTTCTCTAACTGCTGTTTCTACCGCTGCGCTGATTCTCCCAGTTCCATTGCGCCTCCGGGAAACCCCCACGCATTTCGATCCCGCCTTCTCTGAAGTAGAATCTCTTGTGCCTCATTCTCAATAATCGCGCCTGAAAAATTTAGAATAATCATATCTTTTCCGACCTTATTTCTAATCCATTTTATATAATCCATGGTCCCTCTGCTCTCTAGTGATTGAACTCAAACACAAACGGATCTTTATGATGAGTACAATACTCAATTTGTTCTTTAAAAGATCGCCAAGTCACCATTCTCTTCGCATTCTCAATATCGAAATAACCTAACTCGATACTTTCACTTGATGTTCTCAATTCCCTCCTCAACATGGCCTGCTGGCATTTCCCAACCTCTTTTGGGACCATTGATTAGTAAGATCTTATTCTCCTCATTTATTACAACTGCTACAGCAGTTAATCTATGTTTAGGATGTTTTTTCATTAAGTGTTCCTTTCTGATATGTTTTCGCGAGATTCATGTCTCGTTGCAACCCCGATGAAGGCGAGCCTCCATTGGTTGCTAAAACAAAACACGAAGCTACACTTGAAAGATTGGATGCCACATATTTTTGCTGCTCTTCTGCAACTTCTAAGTTAAAGATCGTACGTCGGTTATCCAATGTAATCTTTCTGAGTGTTATCACGATTAGTTGATCCCTCCTTTCATAATTTAGATCTTCCATGACTTTATGTCGCAAACGATCTAATCGTTAGTAACCTCATGACTTTCAATTCCACCTTCTTTATTAAAATGAAGTCGTAACAAGCGATCATCTACTCCTAATCCCGCTCTTCCCAAATAGTAAACATATTGACGAGAAGGCTCGTCTACTTTTTGTGCAGGTTCTCCAAGCAAGTCAATAATTTCCGTCTCCGTCATGCCTATTAGTTCAAACTGCTTTAGCAGGCTATGCACCATACTATTTCTTTTCTCTGGTTCGTTAAACCATGTTTTTTGATCAAAGTGATTGCTACTACATCCACAAAGAAAAAGTAGTAATAGTATAGAGAACAGCATTTTTTTCATAAGAAATCCTTTCAACCATCTATTAGATTAAAGGTGACATAGGTTTATGTGTATTGTCCTGACTATTTCTTAAAATTTTTTGTTACATCTTTTCCAAATGCCAGTCTGTGCTTTCATAACCACGACTTGTATTGAAATCCGCCATTAGTTTTCTTTGCCTCACTTCGAGATCTTTATATGGAGCAGCTTCAATAGATATGTCTTTGAATTGATCCAACAATAAAAATTCTTCTGTAAACTTGCGCATTGCCCCCATAGCTACATCGTTGGCAGCCCACACCACTCGCTTGATTGAGAATGTCATCATTATGGTACAACTGCACATAGGGCAAGGTTCACAAGTTGTATATAATGTTAAAACGTTATTCTGGTTGAATCTCTTGCTCTTCATATCCAACATGTATGAACCTGCTTTTCTAATTGCTTCTACTTCCGCATGAGCGGTTGTGTCACATTGGGAGAATACTTTATTCCTGCCAACGCTGATGAGCTCACCATGGTCATCAACAATGACTGCGCCAATGGGAAAGGTTCCTTCATCTCTTGCCATTTCAGCCTGTTCAAATGCTTTTAGAAGATACATGCGGTCTCGATCCATGTTCACACCTACCTCATTGAGATTGAGCTGAATGAAACTATTATCATCCGATATATTACGTCAATGTCTGAAAGAATCTCCTTTTCACTTCTAACTTATTGTGCTCTGCCCATTGGTGAAGCTGCTGTAACCCTTCGCGTTCTTCATTCTTATCAAAAAAGAAACATAATTCCATTGGCACTAACCACCGGCCATGCAGTTTGAAACCAATTCTCTGGTTATTCATGTAGATACACTTGATTTGAGAAGCTTCGAATTTCTTTCCCTTCGAGGAAACAACGTAATCTGTTCCGAACGTAAACGTTAGTTTCGTAAATAACATTTTTAACAGCACAATGATATAAGTCAAAACGTATATGGTAAAAAACGCGAGAAAAATCGTAGACCATCGCTCATCGCTCCTGTTGAGACTAACAAAAAAATAAATTCCCATCATGGACATCGTTATCAAATTCCGTTTCACTCTTGAATAAACCGTATTAAATGTTCTTTCCACTTTCCCGTTCCTTTCCGCCTAAAATTCACACCGCAAGATTTAATCTTCTCAAATGATAACCCATATTACACCAATAAAGATATATTTTTATAAATGAAAAGGTATATCTAACACCCATCAGCCTAACATTTGCGATTGCAAAGCCTAAAAACGAGTGGATTGGAATGAATTCATTTCAACTTTCAAACTTCTATCCCTAAAACAAAGAAAGCCGCCACATCGGCGACTTCTTCTACAATCATATGCATAATAGATAATCCACATGCTACGTTGCAATGCTGTTTCTTTACATACTATCGATCTTCCCTTACTCTATTTCGCACCTACCTGAAGCAGAATCTCCTCGATTTCCTTGAAGCCCTTCTTCTTGGCATGGATCAGTGGCGATACACCATCAGCATCCGCAAGATTCACATCTGCTCCATGGTCAATCAGTAGCTGGATCGATTCCTGCTGCCGTGCATTCCCATCGTTCAAAAGGATCGCTTCAAGCAATGCCGTCCAGCCCAATTGATTGACATGATTCACATCCACTGAAGTTTCAGTCAGAAGCTCCCGTATCACATCCACATATCCATGCTCTGAAGCGGGAATCAGTGCTGTTCCTCCATATCGATTCGTCATCGATGGATCGGCTCCAGCATCAATTGTGAGCTTCAAAATATCCAAGTACCCTTCAGCACCAGCGTACAGAAACGGGTTGTTCTTCATATCGTCCTGTATGTTAACATCTGCACCAGCTTCAATCAGGATTTGAGCCGATGCCAGATCATGGTTGTAGGTCGCAATCATCGCAGCTGTTCTTCCGCTATTATCTTGAGCATTGATATCGGCACCCTCTTGGATTAGTCTTTCGATCCTCTCAGGGTTTGAATCCTCCGCCGCTTCTAGAAGCTGTTCATTCAGGGAAGTTGCCTGCTCCTCCACTATGGAGTTGTCATTTACTGCCGGAGCACAGCCTTGGATGACGAACACCGTGCTGATTAGAATAGCTATCAATATTGACTTGCTCATACTGCCTCCTTACTGTAGCGTTACGGTTACCTCCGAAGCGACACTCCAATCCCCCACTGGGCTGACTTCATAGGTCGTGTCTGGACTTAACTTGCCATCGTTAACGAGATCGAAAACTCCTGTTGCACCTTTCCGGCTTGAATATTTATATGTCGCCGTCAGGGTATCACCGCTCGGGGAGGTTAACGTTACACTTCGGCCCGAAAAGAGCTCATCCCCAGGATCTTGTGCAAGTGTAACTTCAATGGATGTTTCACTCACCGCCTGTGCACTTGCAACTTGCAGCGCATCAAACGATTGTGCGGTGAATGTCGCATTATCGATGTTCGCCCAATCCGAAGATACGGTATATTGGACACCGGATTGCAGGGTCTGTCCATCAGGCAATCTGAACTTTGGTTCTTGTTTGCCGTCTGTTGATTGCGTAAACGGAACATATCTGGCAACGATCGGTTCTCCGCCTTCCGGCGTAATCATGACTTGTCTTGCTTGCATGGAAGAGATAATCTGATACGTTTGTCCTCCAGCTTGTTCCTGGTCGTCCAGCACGAACGCATTTGCCCCTCGACCACCACTGTAAGCTGAGATGATATAACCGTAATCAACTACACCGTTTTCCTGTAACGCTTCAATCTCGAACGTATCG
The DNA here is from genome assembly GCF_038005125.1 of Paenibacillus sp. FSL K6-2862. Lineage (NCBI taxonomy): Bacteria > Bacillati > Bacillota > Bacilli > Caryophanales > Paenibacillaceae > Paenibacillus > Paenibacillus sp. FSL K6-2862. Next base: position 3,060,655 of record NZ_JBBOSN010000001.1, on the reverse strand, counting down.
TTCGTTACTTGACTAACTTTCGTCATATTTAATTTTGTTCCACTGCCTTCGAAGGAACCCGCATCTTGTCCTTTATAAGTAAGGTTATACACCTCACCTGCTTTTTGAACAGATGTTGGAACGATGTAAGTTGCAATGGATCCTGTTTTCAGGCGAGGCATATTGGTTAACGTCAATCCGCCACTTAGCGCAAAATCCGTTTGTGCTTTGGCAAATACTTCATCTGCTGCTGTGAGTGGTTTATCAAAAGTCACGATCAGCGTAATGGCATTCAATGATCGTACACTCTCGATCTTAGCCTGCTCAGAAGGAATGGCTTGGCGGGCCGTATTCAGCAGCACCGCTGTTTCGCCGCGGGTAGACGACCCGTTCTCGGCATAGAACGTGCTCATCCAATGGTGAATGGATTTCACGTCACGCTGCATCGCTTTGGATACAACCTGCTCAAGTTCGGCATCGGAAACTTGGCTTTGCGGATTGAATTGACCGTCATTTGCCTCCATGATGCCCAGTTCAACGAGCTTTGTTGCATAAGTTGCATACCATGCAGCCGGATTAACGTCTGTTAAATCTACGCTATCTCCCGTCTTGTCTTCTAGACTGAAGGTTTTATACACTAGTGAAGCTAGTTCTGCGCGAGTAATGGCTCTTTGTTCACCCATGGATTGATCGGCATATCCGTTCATGATTCCCAAGCTGTTCAGTTCCTTGATGGCAGTGTCGATCTGCTGACTGCTAAGCTGTGCCGTTGTTGCGGCAGCGTTTGTAACGTATGTAGCTGCATGTACTTGGTTCGCAGCAAGCGGGAATATTGATGTACCTAATGCAGATATGGTCAGAAATGCAGCGATTTTTCGGGTTGTCGGATTCATGGTTGAATTCCTCCTCTATAGGTTGTTCTTGCCTGTATCTATAGAATAGAGGACAAAAAGAAACTCCCAAGGTCAAAATGATTAACAAAATATAAACAGAAACTAATTTTTTCCGAAACTTAAACGGTAAACCGGTAGCCCGCACCCCATACGGTTTCAATGTAATCCGGATTTTTGGGATTGGTCTCCAGCTTACCGCGCAGCTTGCGAATATGAACCGTAACTGTTGCTATGTCTCCACTGGAATCCATACCCCAGATCCGCTCGAACAGATCGGATTTGCTGAACACACGGTTCGGATGACTCGCCAAAAACACAAGTAGATCGAATTCCTTGGTTGTAATCGCGACCTCTTCCCCGTTCAAGAAAACGCGGCGCGATCCTTTATCGATATGAAGCCCGCGAATGTGAATCTCATCCTGCTCAACCGGTTTGCTCATGCCCAGCAGTCTCTCGTAGCGGGTTAAATGAGCCTTTGCTCTAGCAACCAGCTCACTTGGGCTGAACGGTTTTGTAATAAAATCATCGACCCCCAAATTAAAGGTTCTGATCTTATCGATCTCTTCTTTTTTGGCAGAGACGACAAGAATCGGTACTTCCTTCACCTCACGTATACGCCTGCAGCATTCGAATCCGTCAAGCCCTGGAAGCATCAGGTCAACAATGATCAAACTATAATCTCCCTCCAGAGCGAGCTTCAGGCCTTCCTCTCCGTTATGACAGAGCTCCACCGTAAATCCGTTAAGCTCAAAATAATCGCGCTCCAGTTCGGCAATGGTTGTTTCGTCCTCAATGATTAATATGCTTGTCACTTCCGCTACTCCCCCCTGTCCATGAGCCTTTTTAATTGAATATAAATCGTTGTACCTTCACCAGCCACACTGTCTGCCCAAATGCATCCTCCGTGTCCATCGATAATCTGACGGGCGATCGCAAGTCCTAGTCCGCTTCCTCCTGTCGAGGAATTGCGAGATTGCTCTGCACGATAAAAACGCTCGAAGATGTGAGGCAGCGCCTCTTCCGGTATTCCCTTGCCGTTATCCTTAAACGCCATCGTAATCCATTCGTTATCTGCTTGAAGTGTAATGCCGAATCGTTTGTGTTCATTCTCCATGTACTTCAGTGCATTATCGACTATATTGACGACAGTACGTTTTAGTTTGTCGAGATCTACTGAAGCTATTACTGGACCTGACGACTGGTTATCCCAATCGAGTGCGACCCCGTTATCCTCCAGATCGTATCTCAGCTCTTCAATGCTGTCTTCAAGGAAATCAACAAGGTCTATGACCTTGAACAGGAAAGGCTCCTGATTTAAATCCAGCTTGGAATAGAGGAACAACTCGTCCACCAACTTATCCATGCTGACTGCCTTCGAATGAATGATATTAACGTAGGTCTCCATTTTCTCCGGAGTGTTCGCCACGCCATCACGAATCCCCTCAATATAGCCTTTAATGTTGGTGATCGGTGTCCGGAGATCGTGCGAAATGTTGGAGATGAGCTCTTTGCGATTCGCTTCGTCCTGCTGCCTTAGTTCATTGGAACGCTGCAGTTGGTTCCGCATGCTCTCAAACGCTTCGCTGAGCTGACCTACCTCATCATTGGAATGAACCTGGAGCTTGAAGGAGAGATTCCCTTCCTTAATCTGCTCTGCGGAGTTCTTCAGCTGATTCAATGGTTTAATGAAGCTTCGAGTAATCCAGCGGAACAGCAGCAGATTTGCAATAATGAGCACCCCGATGAGCAGGAGTGACATCACGGGCAGCAGCTTACGGGTCAGTTCGGCAAAAGGACTCCGTTCACGAATGACGAAGATGCTTCCCCGTTCCCCGTCCGTATACTTAAAGTCAAATTTGGCATAGGCATAGAAGCGTTCACCAATATTAAACGTACTGCGTATCTGATAGTTGTTCAGATCATAGGCAGGCAGTGCCTGCTTCAGTTCAGGCTGGTTGAAGGTCAGCGATTCGAAGATCTGGCTGTTCTCGCGTCTGACATAGAGACCTGACTTCTCGGCTCGAAGTTTCATGTCATATTCACGCAGCAAATCTTTGTTTTGCAGCTCATCCGGTTCATTTTTGGCCATAAACTTCATCTCTTGAAAGATCGATTCTCCCTGTTCAGTCAGTGGGTTGATCTGATAATGCACCTTATAAATATCACGAAAACTCTGCAGATCTCCTGTTGCCGCAATCGTGTACAGACTTGCCGTAAGCAGGATAAACAGCAGACTTATCACGAGCATGCCCGTGAAGGATAGCAGCATCTTTATTCGAATGGACATGGGTTCCCCTTTATAAGCATGGTATAGGATTAGTTAGTGCACATGTTAACACAAGATGGATTCAATTGCCCAGATGCAAAAAAGCCAATATGGAACGCTCTCCATATCGGCTTTGATTTAATTCTATCATCCCATTATGCAGATTTAGCAGTCTTCCACGAATCTCATAACAACAACCTGTTACAAAAATATGTGTTCTCAGCTTTCATTACAGCATGGGAGATTACTGCGAAACTTCAATGCTCTTGATCACCTTGGCTGGATTCCCCCCAACAACCACGTTGTCCGGAACATCCTTGGTAACCACGGCTCCGGATGCAATGACTACATTATTGCCAATGGTGACTCCAGGATTAATGATCGCTCGTCCACCTACCCACACGTTATCTCCGATGGTTACCGGCTTACCGTATTCGGGCCCTTCATTTCTTTCCAACGGATCAATCGGGTGTGTCGCCGTATAAATATGAACACCTGGCCCAAACAAGCAGTGACTGCCGATTCTTACCTCACACACATCCAAGATGGTGCAATCGAAATTGGTGTAGAAGTGATCACCCACATGGATATTGTAGCCATAATCAAACCGGATGTTAGGCTCCATGCTTAAGTGCTCACCAGTTGATCCCAACAATTTTTTCAAGATATCTGTTCGAAGTTCCTCATCCGTTTCGGTACTCTGATTATACATACGAGTCATCCGTCTTGCGTACGCTCGATCACGCGTCAGTTCAGGGTCCCAAGCTTTATAGAGCTCTCCAGCGAGCATCTTCTGTCTTTCCGTTTTTGTATCCATATATCTAACATCCCTCTCCGTATTGTAATAGTTCACGTTACCTCCGTTTTTCCACAAGCTGCAGCGAATATGAGAGGCTTTCCAGAGTCATTGATATTAATCCAAACATATAATTCTCATCTGGGTCATTCAATAGTCTCATCTGAGGCATATGCATCTCTGGTATGTACTTCAAGCATTCATTCCGAATAATCTCTACATCCTCCGGCTGTACCAACGTGCCAGTCAATGCAAGGGTCTCGGGGTTCATTACGGCTATCAGACTTGATACTGAACGTGCAGCAAGTGTATGGAACGTATCTCGATTATGGAGTAACATGAATTGCTCATCATGGGAAAGGCCAAGTGGCAAAAAGGCGATCTCTCCGGCAAACTGGGTGTTCCCCCTGTGAATATGCCCATCAATCATGATTCCTGCACCAGGTAAGGAGCCTTCAATGAAGGTCGCGACAATAATAGACTCCTCATCTTCGTATTCCTGTTTCTGATATAGACCGTACACCGTCAGGTTCATGTCGTTCTCTACAATAACCTCGACCCCATGTCTTTCTCGGATGGAATCGGCCAGTGGAACATTGACCAGGTTAGGGATATCCGACACATTGATTATGCCTCGATGAACAGCACCTGGAACACCGATACCCACAGCTCGGATCTGCGGATGGTTATTGATGAGGCTATCCATAAGCTGAATGATGAAGCCTTCATTCATTTGATCCGTTTCCGTATTCAGTTCCCCTTTTTCCACAGTTTCCCCTGCCAGATTAACCACGCCATAAGTGATAGAGTGATGACTGATTCCTGCCTTCACGATGAGACACACGATGTAGGCATAGTTTTCGTTATACTTATAAATCTGAGCGGGCCTGCCCCCACTCGATTGCTCCATATCCAGTTCCACCAGTTCACCTGCATTCAACAGATCGATTAATATGCTGCGGCAGGTAGCGACACTTAACCCTGTTGCTTGTGCAACCATGGATTTGGTACCTTGTCTCATTGTCCTTAATGTTTGTCGCACCAATTCCTCATTCATTTTCTTCACTCGCATGGTGTTGTTCGTAATGGGTCCTTTTGTAATGCTTCTCACCTCTCACACTTATGAAAATACTTTCGTTAAGTATTAACATAATTGATTTTCACAACGCTGTCCACAAATTTCAGCAAGCTTAGTCTTAATAAAATGATTAAATTCCTTTTGAGCAAAATTACCCTTTGGGTAAAATTGCACAATGGGCAATGAATTGATATGATAGAACCATTCACAAATCCATTGAGGAACTGGAGGTGAGACTATTTGAAACAGAGTTTGCGAGCCATTAAAAAGGAAGCGACTGCAAGTGCCCTATCTGAAGCTGCATTCCAACTTGCATTAGAGCATGGAATGGACGGATTTGTGGTTGAGGATGTTGTGCAGCGTGCCGGATACTCGCGAAGAACGTTCGCCAATCATTTTTCCTGTAAGGAAGAAGCCGTGGTCATGGCTGGTGAACACTTTCACAGAATGGAGGAATACTTCGAAATGATCAGTCAGCTGCCTGAGGATACAACACCACTGGAGGTGATGTATCAGTTCATTAAGATGCAATTGACTGAAGAAGTCCTTCGTCGAATTTATCAGATTTTGGAACTTTCAAAGATCTATCCAAGCTTAATGCCTCATACGCTAACCCTGCTGAATCGCTTGCAAAACGGTGCTAAATTGATGTTAAGTGAACTATTCGGTGATCGTTACCCGGCGGGGTATAATCACTTTCTTGCTGGCGCTGTTTGTGCGGCAATTATCCCTATGCTGGATGGGAGTGTACACGTACAACTTCCTGGGCTTCCTTCAGGAGATAAGGAAGAATCTATTTCATTTGATGAATACATAGATTCTATGTTTACGTATTTGCGAGATGGATTTTAGAAGAGGCGAACATTAGAGATAGAAGGAGAGAAATCAATTCGATGTCAAAATTACTCTACAGGCTGGGGAAAACGGCTTACGATAAACCGTGGTATTTCATTATGGGTTGGATTTTGGTGCTCGGCATTGTAGGAACGGCACTTGGCATAAACGGAGTGCACGTTTCTTCAGACATCAAACTTGAAGGAACAGCATCCCAGAACGTCTTGGACAAATTGGAAAAGGAGCTTCCTCAAGCCTCTGGTGGTCAGGGCAGCGTAATATTTAATATCCCTGAAGGCGAGCGTTTGGATACGCCTGAGAATTTGGCAGCCATCAGTAAGGCAGTAAGTGAAGTTTACAAACTGGATTATGTTATTAACCCTGCTGAGCTCGCTGCTGCCAGTGGCGCCGATGCCTCAGCTATGCAGGAACAGGCCAGTCAGAGTGCTGCTGGAGCAGGCGAGCAAAGTGCGGATCCAAGCAACCTGCCTCCTTATGGACCACTCATGATTGAAGGAATGCCAGTACCTGGCGTGTTGATCTCAAACGCTGGAGATGTTGCGCTGTTCCAGTTCCAATTCACAGTGCAGCAAAACTCCCTGCCTAAAGGTGTCACGGATTCGGTTGTGAATGCAGTAAGCGAAGCCCAACAAGGTACAAATATCTCGGTTTTGCCAAGTGATTCCCTGAAAGAAGTGGGCATACCGATTGGAACCAACGAAATCTACGGATTGGTCATTGCGGCAATTGTGTTGTTCATGACACTAGGATCCGTAGTTGCCGCAGGTTTGCCGATTGTCATTGCCCTGTTTGGGGTTGCGGCTGGTGTTGGTGGAGCATTTGCTGTCTCCAACTTTGTCAGCATGACATCCTTTACGCCTGTACTCGCTCTCATGATCGGACTTGCCGTTGGTATTGACTATGCATTATTCATCGTCAATCGTCAGCGCAGACTGATTTTCGACCAGAATCTGAATGCACGCGAAGCGGCCAGCAGAGCTGTAGGAACAGCAGGAAGTGCCGTGTTCTTTGCTGGATTAACGGTGATCATTGCACTTTGTGGAATGCTGGTTATTGGTATCACCTTCCTGAGCATGATGGCTATCGTCGCATCGGTTACCGTACTGTTCAGCGTACTGATTGCCCTTACTCTTCTCCCTGCATTGCTGGGTCTACTGGGTGAGCGCATCTGCTCTCGTAAAGCAAGAGAGAAAAATCAGGCCAATGCACACAAAAAATCAAACGGGTTTGCTAATCGCTGGATCTCTGGTGTCGTTAAATTCCGCTGGCTTGTCATTGTAGCTGTTATTGTCGTTCTGGGTACGGCTGCAATCCCGGTAGCCAAAATGGAACTGGGCATGCCTTCTGGCGCAACTGCTAACCTGGATACGACTGCACGGCAAAGTTACGATGCCATTACGAAAGGTTTTGGTGAAGGATTTAACGGTCCTTTACTCATTGTTGCGGAACCTACGGACGCTTCTCAAACCGTATCATTACAAACATTGGGCGCCATCGCCCAGGATCTGCAACAATTTGAACATGTCTCTGTCGTCACACCAGCAGGTGTGAGTGAAGATGGAAAAATGGCTATTCTGAGTCTCATTCCAGATTCGGGTCCAACCGATGCCGCAACCAAACAGCTGGTTGAAGAATTGCGTTCTCCTGACTCTACCATTGCAACCAATCACAATATGAAGCTTGGCGTTACCGGACTTACAGCGGTCAATATTGATATGTCAGCCAAATTGGCTGAAGTCTTCCCGGTATATATCGGAATTATCGTTATTCTGTCTCTGGTTATCCTGCTTCTGGTCTTCCGCTCCATCCTGGTTCCAATCAAGGCAACGATTGGATTCCTGCTTAGTATTCTGGCTACATTCGGTCTGACCACTGCCGTATTCCAGTGGGGTTGGGCAAAAGCGTTGTTTGATTTTGACACGGGCGGTCCTCTGCTCAGTTTCATTCCAATCATGGTAACAGGAATTCTTTACGGTCTGGCTATGGATTATCAGGTCTTCCTTGTTTCTTCGATGAGAGAATCTTATGTACATGGTCATCGCGGGAATCAAAGTGTAATGAACGGCTATCAAATGGCCAGCCGTGTTGTGGTTGCAGCGGCGATTATCATGGTATCCGTGTTTGCAGGCTTTATTTTCACGCATGATATTATGATTAAACAGATTGGATTCGCCTTGGCCTTGGGCATTTTGATTGATGCATTCGTTGTTCGGATGGCGCTGGTTCCGGCAGTCATGTCTCTCTTCGGAGATAAAGCCTGGTGGCTGCCAAAATGGCTGGATCGCTCGCTTCCCAACCTCGATGTTGAAGGTGACAAGCTCATTGCTGAACTGAATGCAAAGGAAAAACAGTAAGATAATTAGGATCGGATTTCACCTGTCTGTTGTGACAAAACTGGACTCATTTCCTACGTTATAAACACATGATTTGTTGAATCTGTTAGCCCTTAACAAACCAAAATAAAGCACTTTCTTGGCCTCTACTTGTCCTATGACAATTAAAAAGCCTTGAGAGTGCTTTATTTATGCATTTTCGTGATCTACTAATACATATTTAGTCAATTCAATTCACTCGCTGATGCACTAGGTCTTTCTGAAAAGCCAGAACCCTGTCCCAGTCTCCACTAAATATCGGAATGCTGTAGTACCCTACTCTTTCATAAAGCGCTGCAGCTTCTGGCTGAAGTGGTCCTGTCTGAAGCTTCAGATTGGTATAACCAAATTCCGCGGCAAGGCGTTCGGCTTCCTCAAGTATGGCCTGAGCAACTCCTTTACGACGAAAACCGGGTCTGGTGTACATACGCTTAACCTCAACGGATTGATCATCCAGCGGCCTAATGGCTCCGCACCCTACCGGATGCCCATCCAGTCTGGCTACAATAAAAGCAGCACGTGGCGTTTCGACGTCCGATGGTTGAAAGCCTGCGGTTCCATCCCCACCGTATAACAAGCCCAGCTCACTGCTTAATTCCCGGATCAACTGTACTGAATCTTCACTGCGTACGTCCTCAGCAGCCGCTTGTACAACCAACGACATATGCCAAACCCCCTTTACTCTATTGGTTTTATTGGTATTACGGATGTGTATAAAATAACACCTGTTGATCCCAGCGTCAATCATTCCATCGATAGATCTTTTGTATAAGTAAAAAATTATTTCAACCATACAAAAACAGCAATAATTACTACGATAACCACGCCTGTACCGATCCATCCCAAACTGCTTGCCAGTTCTCCCAGATTACCGAATTGTGCACGATCCAATCCATTCTTGAACGTACCCCCAGCATGATCACGCTGCTCTTCTCGTTGTAGTCGCTCTCTCATCTTCTCGGGAGTTTCTTGATCTTTATTCATCATTTCCCCTCCAATGGTTCAGATCGATGACTTCTCTCATCAGAGTCAGTGTTTGTGTATGCATTTAGGCAATCATACCATATGGAGTAAACTTCCAATTCTTTTTCCACCAATCTCCGCTCTTCTGATATAGTCTCAGGCTATAGCTAGATATAATTTAATGGAATTACGTTATAACTTCATAACTGTGATAACTTTTCTGTAACACATTTGAAGAGGGGTTATGAAGATGACTAAAAGCAGTGTATTGGGTTACCCACGAATTGGCCCTGATCGGGAATGGAAAAAAGCACTCGAAGCCTTCTGGTCGGGCAAACTGGATGAACCCACGTTTCACACCCGTTTACAGGAGATTCGGTTAGACCATTTGCGCAAGCTGCATGATCAAGGAATCGATCTCATTCCAGTCAACGACTTCAGTTATTATGATCACATTCTTGATACGGCCGTGATGTTCGGTATTGTTCCCAAACGATTTACATATGACGGCGGAGCCGTTCCTCTGTCCGTGTATTACGGCATTGCACGAGGTACCAAGGATGCTGCAGCCAGCGAAATGACGAAATGGTTCAACACCAACTATCACTACATCGTCCCGGAGCTGAATGATGTAACTCCGGCACTTACCGAAAATAAACCTCTTATCGCTTACCGCGAAGCCAAAGAGAAGCTCGGGATTGAAGGCAAGCCGGTGATCGTCGGACCCTTAACCTTCCTGAAGCTCTCCAAAGGTTACGACAAATCCGAGACGGAAGCCTGGCTGGAACGTTTGCTTCCACTCTACACGCAGGTGCTTAGGGAACTTGCAGAAGAAGGTGTACAGTGGGTGCAGATTGACGAACCTGTTCTGGTTACCGAATTAAGTAAGGATGACCTACAGCTTCTGCAAAACATCTATACGACGTTTGCAGCCGCAGTCCCTAACTTGAACATTCTATTGCAGACTTACTTTGAATCTGTGGAGAATTATAGCGACATTATTACCCTTCCGGTACAGGGAATTGGACTGGATTTTGTACAAGGGCTCTCGGGCAATCTGCAATCCATTAAGACAAATGGCTTCCCGGCTGACAAGATTTTGGGTGCAGGCATTATTGATGGTCGCGGAATCTGGAAGGCTTCACTTCAAGAGAAACTGTCCCTGCTTGATGTACTGATTGAACAGGTCGCACCTGATCGTATCATTGTGCAATCGTCCTGCAGTTTGCTGCATGTGCCTGTTACAACAGAACGCGAGTCGAACCTCGACCCTGTGCTGAAGAGCTCGCTCGCCTTTGCAGATGAGAAGCTGAAGGAAATTGCTCTTCTGACAAAAGCATGCACATCAAGACATGCCGACATTCTGGAGGCGATTGATAAAGCAGATGAGGTGCTTCTGCCTCTTAAGCAGTCACAAGAACGTAATCGCATTGACGTGCAGCAAGCTGTTGCAGCACTCCGATTACAAGAGCCTGCGCGTTCGCTCCCGTTCGCTAAACGTCATATTGCCCAGCAGGAAAAATGGAAGCTGCCTCTTTTTCCGACAACCACGATCGGCAGTTTCCCTCAATCTGCAGAGGTACGCAAGACCCGGCAACTATGGCGCAAGAGTGAGTTGAGCAACGAGCAATATGCCCAGTTTATTCGGGAGCAAATTGATGCCTGGATTCAAATTCAGGAAGAGATCGGATTGGATGTCCTCGTGCACGGGGAGTTTGAGCGTACAGATATGGTGGAATTCTTCGGTGAGAAACTCGCAGGATTTGCCTTCACTCAGTATGGCTGGGTTCAATCCTATGGTTCCCGGTGTGTAAAACCACCGATCATTTTCGGTGACGTTGCGTTTGTTCAGGCAATGACGGTTGAAGAAACCAAGTACGCTCAGTCACAGACCCAGCGACCTGTAAAAGGGATGCTGACCGGACCGATAACCATTATGAACTGGTCCTTTGTCCGGGATGATATACCGCGCGAGCACATTGCTTATCAGCTGGCCTATGCGCTCAGACAGGAAGTGGAAGCTCTTGAGCAGGCGGGTATTGGCATGATCCAAGTGGATGAACCTGCTGTTCGTGAAGGCCTTCCACTTAAGCAAAATGAGCAAGCCGATTATCTGGCCTGGGCGGTCAAAGCTTTCCGCATCTCCACATGTACGGTACAAGAAACAACGCAAATTCATACCCATATGTGTTACTGTGAATTCCATGACATGATCGATTCTATTGAAGCCATGGATGCTGATGTCATCTCCATAGAAACATCACGAAGTCACGGCGAGCTGATTCACAGCTTTGAATTAAATACTTACAAGCTCGGCATAGGCCTGGGTGTGTACGATATCCATAGTCCTCGGATCCCGAGCGTGGAAGAAATGACAACCATGATTGAACGCGCCCTGCGTGTGCTGGATCCCAAGCTCTTCTGGATTAATCCCGATTGCGGCCTGAAAACCCGTGGACGTGAAGAAACGGTTGCTTCCTTGCGTAACATGGTTCAGGCGACCCAAATCGCTCGTGAACAACATCATTCCATCAAAGCGGTGTAAATTTAAAAAGCAGGACGCCCCTCCTTCTCATGGGGTGCCCTGCTCTTTTTCATTTCTTGATTTTTTCTAAAGTTATCAGTTCAGTTAACCTTAACCCTGTAAGAAATCAATCAATGCTGCATTAAATTGTTCAGGATGGGTCGCATTAAATCCATGTGGTCCACCTTCTACAACCACCAGACGGCTACCAGGGATCGATTCATGAGTTCGTTGTCCACTCACTTCCAAAGGCACGATGGCATCGGAATCACCATGGATAACCAGTGTCGGAATATTAAATTTCTCCAGATCCTGACGGAAATCGGTAAGAGCAAAGGCAGCGATACAATCCAATGTTCCTTTAGGGGAAGCCAGAGCTGCAATATCCCGGTTATAGATGCGGAACGGTTCGCTCACAAGGTCCGTACGGTCCCCTGCGGCGAAAAAGTTAGTTGTGAAGCCTTCCAGGAATGCAAGACGATCCCCTTTTACGCCTTTTTGGAATTCTGCAATCGTTGCATCATCCAATCCACCTTGAGGGTTGTCTTCAGTTATATAGAGATAAGGAGGAACTGCTCCCGCAAATACAGCTTTGGAAACACGTTCGGTTCCGTAAGTTCCGACATAGCGAGCTACCTCGCCGCCTCCCATGGAGAACCCTACCAGTGTAACATCGCGCAGATCAAGCTGCAGAATCAATTTATGTAAATCCGAAGCAAAGGTATCATAGTCATAACCATCCCAAGGTTGGGAAGACTGACCAAAGCCACGACGGTCATACGTTATAACACGGTAGCCTGCTTCGATCAGGGCAGGTACTTGCTTCTCCCAGGATCGTCCGCTCAATGGCCATCCATGAATAAGGATGATGGGTTTTCCCGCGCCATGATCTTCATAATACAGTTCAATTGGTTGTGCATTCTCTTCGCCTACATTTACTTTAGCCAAGGAAAATCCCTCCGTTAGTTATTATATTTTTGTTTGTTACTATTTAAATGTTACATATGCAAACGTTGATTGTCAATCGTACCCAAGAATTAGATGGAGTATGCCATTTGAACTGAATGCAGCGGAAAACCTTCGAAATGCCACCCTGTCATTCCAGCAAAAAAGCCGCCTGCTAGGCGACTTATCATGCAAACACATTTCATTTCTGTGCGTATATATTGCTCGTCATATTTAATGAGCGTTAGTGGTTGCTGCGCCAGGTGCTGGTGCTCTATGCAAAGCCACACGTGCACAGGTTATTCCCCATGTAACCAGTGCAATCAAAATAAGGTTAATCACGATTGAAGTCACTGGTGCTCCGCTATAGATGAGTCGGACGTATCCCCGAACCGCGTTGGATGCAGGCAGGAAATCCCCGATGTGACGATAGAATGGTGCAAGCATTTCGGTTGCGATAATGTTGCCTGCAGTCATGAGCTGGAAAGGAATCATCGCTACGTTAAACAGTGCGCCCAATCCACCAAATAATACAAATGACATTTGAGTCAGGCATACGCAGGCAATGTATACGAGAATATGGAATCCCCACATTTCCCAGAAGGAAGCGACAGGTGTGACAAACAACATGGCTACAGTCGTTATAATGAGAGGTGCTACGATGCACACCATCAATAGCAGAAGCTGTCTGGCCCAGAAAATTTTCCATCGATCGTACTTGTGGCTAAGGATCATGGTTGACAGATTCAATTGAATATTCATGGTCATCACTGCGATATATGTGATAAAACCAAGGATCATGGGCAGCATACTTAGTGCAAAATTGGTGATGTTGTTAGACTTCACCACATTTGTCGTGACCACTTCTTTTTGAACGATTCCTGATAGCTGAGCACCTACGCTGGTAGATATACCTTCAGCCGAACCCTCCAATATGGATCGGGAAACTTCCGATGCTGCCTGATTGACATAATACGTTAATTGCCCTTCCCCTTTGTCCAGGTTCGCAGCGAACTGGGCAGGAATACTTACGATCATACCAATATCCCCATCATTCATGTCTTGCTCAGCTTCCTCAAGAGAGGCATAGTTTGCTGTTTTGAAAGGGACTGTTTCCTGAATGATCTTTTCTATTTTCTGTCCATTTGCTCCATCCGAGTTAATAATACCTATTTTAAGTTGGTCCAATCGTTCAGTTGCTCCGTTGTAACCCGTTAACCAGACAATGGTGAATATCAGCGGAACGACCAAAGCAAAGACCAACCCGATCTTGGTTTGTAGAATCTTCAAAAAATCTTTTAATACTGAAAAAACAGACATGAATTTCTCTCCTTCTTGGAAAAGCTCCAGATGCAAATTAATAGGCTAACATATAATAGGCCATGCATGTATCTCTGCAAAAAAAGTCAGCTGACGAATCAGCTGGAGATTCCTTCATAAATTTTGTTGAGCAGTACGGCAAGTTGTTCTGCCCCTTCCGGGGTAATTAATTCCCTTAATGACTGATCCATATCATTCATCAGAGGAACTACCTGTAAATAAAGCTCTTTCCCTTCCTCGGAAAGCCGCAGCAGGATGGCTCGTCGATCAACAGGATCGGTGCTTCGAATAATAAGATTCTTGTGCTCCAAGCGCTCCAATGTCTTGCCGACACTCGTTTGATCTTTACCGTGAAGTTCGGATAACTTCTTCTGTGTAATGCCTTCGTTCTGATACAGTTGTTCGAGCATCCCATATTGTTCAGGTGTTATGCCGTAATCCTGCAGTAGATGGGTAACTCTTTTTTTGTGGACAAAGTATGTTCTGGATAATAACAATCCAATGGGATCTTTCTCTTGATGAGTTGACATCAGGTTAAGCCCTCCCTGAAATACTAGCATAGCCTATTAATATTCTTTAAGAAGAATATCCCTAATTTGAATCTTTGTCAATCTAATGTTTCTGATCCGTACGTTCTCTCGGTTAAAATGGAAAAGCCGCCATGAAGGCGGCTCCGCTGTTCTTTGGTTGAACAGAGTGAAGACATTTTACTCAAAGCGATACGTCCAGAATGCTTCTCTGCCGAATCTGCGCTGAATTTCTTCGTCATCCAATTTCCGGTTGCCGACAAGCTCCGCAGCCTGAAATTGCGAACGGTGAGCCTGAATGGCTCCCATTTTTTGCTCCAGATATCCCCTTACATCAACATGTACATCTGGCTTTCCGATGGCCTGCTCATGGTTTTTGGAGAAGGCTACACAATATACGACGGGTCTCTCTTCTGCCGGCAGCCGGGAAATAGTCCGTATTACTGCAGCACCCGTAGCATCATGATCGGGATGCACGCTATAACCTGGATAAAAGGTAAATACGATGGTTGGTTTGAGTTCCTCTATCAAATCCATGATGCGGCTATCAAGCAGATGTGCATCCTCGAATTCGATCATCTTGTCGTGAAAACCAAGCATTCTCAAGTCTTGAATACCAATCGCCTGAGCAGACTCTTCGAGCTCCACCTTGCGGATGGCAGGCAGAGTGACCCTGTTCGCAAATGGCGGAATGCCCATATTGCGTCCCATCTCGCCTAAAGTCAGGCAAGCATACGTAACGTATGCACCGCCATCAATATATTTTGCGAGCGTTCCGGCAACGGAAAAAGCCTCGTCGTCAGGATGGGGATATATCACCAAAATTCGTTCATTTTCGTATGATTTATTGTTCATGCTGTTTCGATCCTCCGCTTCCATCAGAAACTCTCCCGACTAAGTTGAAAGGCCACAACCAATTTCCCCTGGCTGTCGTGACCCGCCAAAATCAGCCGATCCTTTTCATTTTCATCAATATGGGTAAGGCCTTCCGCATAAACCCAACCCGTCGTCGTTTTTAAACCAACCCGGTATGGGTTGGTGCCTGAAATAGATCCCTGTGTGTATCGAATGGCCGCATTGGAAATAAAAGCCGAGGCAGGGTGACGAGTACTATCATAGTGATTGGCGTACGCACCTGTCGTCATTTCGAGGTGTAAGTATAGATCCTGATCAATGAAACCATTGAGCCGGGCTTGGACATCTTGAGGTTGTATAAGTTGCATAGTGATCTCCTTATGTGGTCTAAAAGATAAATACTTCATTCATTTTACCATATGTTCATGGAGAAATAACAATTCGTAATCAACTGACCGCTTACAATACATCGGTGAGCACTACTATGTCCTCTAAATGAGCCTCTAAGTTATAGGTTTATTGCATTCCTTATGCTGTATACGTATCGAATTCCGCTGTAAAGGTAATTGTGGTCCCGCGCACAGTCGGATCTTCCGCTTCAATAGCAATTTCACCATTCATGAACTGTACAATTCGATGACATATCGCTAATCCGAGACCTGTACCTTCCGTCCGGCGAGTAACACTGTTATCCACTCGGTGAAATGGAATAAACAATTGACTCCGTTTATCCTGAGGAATTCCGATTCCTGTATCCCTGACCGTAAATTGAAGCCGGACCTTTCCAGCATCTGTGGAGAGCCGTCTGGCTTCCAAGGAAATGTCACCTTCACCCGTAAATTTCACTGCGTTTCCCAGCAAATTTAGAATCACCTGTCTGAATCTTCCATCATCCCCGATCAGAATCTCTGGAATATCCGGATCAATGGAAACGTTGGCTTGCAGTTTCTTATTCAGAATTCCAACCCTAAGAATATCCAGCGTATCCGTTACGGCTTCTCTGATACTAAAGGCTTCCTTCAGGAGCTGTTCATGATTTGAATCCAATTTGCTATAATCCAGAATATCATTGACGATACGCAGCAGAGACTTCCCGCTTCTTTGCAGTGTGGCCACATATTCCTTCTGCTTATCGGTAAGATCGGTTGAAGCCAGCAGATCCGTGATTCCCATCACGCCATTCATCGGGGTACGAATCTCGTGATTCATGGTGGTAATAAACTCGCTCTTCACCTGGTTGGCCATTTCCATGGCTTCCTTCTCGATTAAGAGATGCTTCTGTTCGTTCAGCAATCTTCTCTGTACTGAAAGTGAAGGGAATATGACCTCTTCCGAAGGCAGGTGACTATATAAGGGTGATTTTACAAATTCCACGTCAGTCATTATGTACTCATGCTCTCTCATCATCTTAAGCTGCAATGACGAAGAAATGGCGGATGCGTTATATGCGCATACAGATACCATCCCGTATTCACAGACTACACCGCAAGTCTGTCGCTCATAATTGATCAAATTCCCCTGAATTTTTTCTTCGCTATGTTCCCCCCACGTCATTACATTGGCCCACGTACGAATGGACATGTTATTCTCTTGTACCATCCCCATTACCTGATGAAAATGAGTGAGAATATGCTGAAAACTAAAATCCCCTCGTGATCCGTAATAATCCACGTTGTTAGCATAATGAAGATACTGAAGCTGGTCACCAGAGATAACATCGTTGAGCTTGTTATAAATATCAAGATATGTGTCTGCTTCTTCTATCAATAAGATGTGATGACCTTGGTCTATACCCGTTAGAATATAGGATACCGCATTATCAACATAACGATCGAAATCCTCGAACAAATAAATGATATGGCCTCCGTCCGTGACACTGGTCAACGAATTTAACGGTACTGCTTGTTTGTTCATATAAGGACTCCTCGGATTTTGCTTTTATTTTCTACTATAAAGGATATAAATTTATACGTCACATTTATTATGGAAAAAATACGAAACTGTCGACGTAATCGAAAAAAAGCCGCCATATCGGCGACTTGTATCGTAATCAATCCTGGAATCTATTTTACTTATGGACCATTATTCGTCTTTCAGTGATATAACTTGGATTATCCTCCAAACTCGCTCTTCATTTTGATTAGTTTCTCTAAATGAGGCTTGATGGCTCTCTGAGTAAAATCCTTAATCTGCTCTTTGGTTGAAAATTCTCCCCATTCGATAGCGTAAATAGCCTTTTCCTTAAACTCTTGCAGCGTATCGTCCAGAGCTCTCAGCTCTTTGGCCATGGAATGGAGCATTTCTTTTGTTTCCTGAGGAATCTGTTTGGGTTTATCTTTCCAATAGTTGTAGCTAATCTGGTACATTGTCATAAACACACCTGCTTGCGAAGCAAGGATATACATATCCTCCTGCTTCTTCGAGGTCATAACCGTGTGATTAACCATGAATTGAGGATTGATGTCATTTACATAACTATCACTAAACTGAATAAGAGTTCCAAGATAGTAATCAGCTTCGTCTGCTTGGCTCTTGGCCAGTTCGATGAGTTTCTGCACCTTAGCAGGATCTTCCTCGTCGGTTACTTTGCTGATTTTCTCAAGTGTTTCTGCCAAGGGGATATAGGAATGCCCTTCTCTCAAAAGCGTCAAAAAGCCAATATCATTCTTGGTTTGGTACAGTTTTTTCAAATTTTCCGTCTGTTCCCTCGCCGCATGGAGTTGATAGTTGTAGAACCCAATAATAATTAAAATAAGGACTGCGAATATCCAGATCAACTTGGAATTTTTCTTAATCAAATCATCATCTGCCGTTTCTAGAGATATTACAAGCCAAAATATGAATGCAAAAATTGGCACGTCTGAGAATTGTAGCATACCACGAGTTAATCTACTACTGGAGATTATTTCTATATAATTTCAGATAGATGTACTTTTTTTCTATCCAGATTCCTGGTTCAACTAAAGATCATACCCGTCATCGTAAAAATGATATTCATATAGATGTGCATCAGAATGGAAGCAATGATTCCCTTAGATCGAATGGCGACTCCCCCCATAAAGAACCCACCGATTGAAAAGGCAATGCATACCCAAATGGAGAAACCCAAGTCATAATGGGACATCCCAAAAAGCAGACTTGTAACGATTAATCCATAAACGCTACCAGACCATTTTATATATTGGCTAAGTGCGACGCCCCTCCATACCCACTCCTCTAAAATGGAGTTTACGAGAGAGAATATCAGTCCATAATACAACAGCAGCCTGAATTCGTTATGATTTAAACCACTTGCATAGGAATAGATAAAATAACTTGTTCCGATCACCATTACAACTGCAAAAATGCCAAGAAATCTCCACACCGGGTCTTCTTTTCCTCGCCATATCAAGGGAAAAGAAATGCTTGCCCGGAAGTTTCCTACTCGTAGAACTTCAGCAGAAAAAATGCTGCGCACATTAATCATAAGGAAAGGAACTATGTAAGCAATCACACTAAATCTGGATAGGATAATACGCACTTCATTAGCTACTCTCAGGGAATAACAAACCTCATTAATCCACTCCCGTAGGAAGTGCGATATGGTATAACCGATCAGGAATATAAGGATAATTTTGAAACTTAGTAAAATCAGTGATTTGATTTTCATAAATGGCTCCACAATCATTTTTAATCTCTCACGCTATATATTCACACTTGAGAATCCAATATATAGTATCATAACATACCGTGATCCATACCTACGCTTTATGCCTTGAATAATCACCTGAGTTTTATTCAACAACAAAAACCCGACAACAAAAGTTGTCGAGTCTGACAGTACGCTGGACACATAATTTACTCGCTATCATTCTTGGTAACGACTAAAGTTTTAGGTGATCCATTCTTTATGGAAATGAAGTAAGGCTCTTCATTAAAGTTAAAACTTTTACTTTCCAGGGTCTCCACATCAATGTCCTTATAACTTGTCAGGATTTGATCAATGGTTTCCTCCCTAACGTTCAGGGCATGTAACACCAGCACAGGATATTCAAGATCCGCACCAATATAGTAGATCTCGTTTAATGTCCCATCCTCTTCGATTTCAAAATGCATCTTGTTCGTATATTGATTGGCATCATTAATCATTGCTGGATCGGATACCGTAATGATCGTGCCTTGTCCATCGTAAAAGATTGTTCTCTTGAAATCCAGACCTTCCATCGAAATCGGCTGAAGGAACTCCACGTCTTCATATTGACTGACAAGGTTGTTGAATGCGGTGATGAACTCCTTCAGCTCTCCTTCCGGAGTGTATTTTTTCTCTTCGGCCTTGGGCGCCTCAAACAGCTTTTTCTGAGATTTGAACAGAACCTGATCCTCTTTGGAAAATTCAATGCGCACCGTTGCGCCTCGTTCAATTCCATCTTGTCCATCATAAATCCATACATCATAGGGATTATTGGTTTCTTTCTCAGCGGGCTGACCCGCCAGTTCTTCTACTTCTTGCTGGCTCATGCCTTCCTGAATTTGTTTGTACACTTCCGGGGTTACCCCCGTTTGCCCCCACAAGCCACAAGTAATCCGAATAGCATAAGTGGTAATAAAGTGTAATGCCATTTCTTCAAACCTAATCTTCCTCTCTCCTATGTATAAATCCTAATTTTCTCTTATGAAGCAACTTTTGTATATAAATTTAAACCTTTTCAGGTCTTTTGACACATATATGCCTAAACAAAAACAAGAAGAGATTCATCATTTAATTTCTCTTTTTTCTTCGATTTCGACTCTGTATGATTAACGGTAGCTCTACATATGTACTTATAGAAGACAAACATGAATTCCAGAACATTTTAGAACAAGTACCGGAAGGAGATTTCCCGATTTGAAAGCTTTTATTCAATTGCTGCATTTCGGCTATCATCAGGCGATGAGCTGCATTTTCCCTGTGGCCATCTTCGGAACCCTAGCCATCACCAGCGTGATCGAGATTCCATTCTTTCATCGCTATGATGCCATTCTACTGATCTTGCTTGGTGTCCAATATCTCATGTACCGAAGTGGGTTGGAGACCCGGGATGAAATCAAAGTCATATGTGTGTTTCATATTATTGGACTGGTACTTGAACTGTACAAAGTAAGCATGGGTTCATGGTCATATCCAGAGCCTGGATTCACCAAAATATTCGGAGTGCCGCTGTACAGCGGCTTCATGTATGCGAGTGTGGCAAGCTTTATGTGTCAGATCTGGCGCAGATTACGCATGGACATGACAGGATGGCCTGGATTTGTACCCTCCTTTCTGCTCGGAGGAGCCATCTATCTCAACTTCTTCACCCACCATTTCATTCCTGATTTTCGTTGGTGGCTCACGGCTCTGGTCTTTATTGTTTTTTGGAAAACATGGATCATCTACCGGGTACGGACCATGACATATCGCATGCCTTTATCGCTCGCTTTTGTCATTGTATGGTTCTTCATCTGGGCTGCCGAGAATATTGCTACATTCTTTAATGGCTGGAAATACCCTGACCAGCACGATGCCTGGCAATTGGTTAGTTTCAGCAAAATCAGCTCATGGTTCCTGCTCGTGATCATTAGCGTCATCATTGTCGCCCAGCTTAAATATGTCAAAGCCAATCGAACTAACATTGGCCCCAACTAAGTATTAAGACTGACATTAGAAATGGTCTAACCATCCAACAATGACTCCTTTAGCAAAAATTAGGAGACTCATTCCCGTCTGAAACGTATAAGATGGATAGTCATTCTAATAGAAAGGGGATTTTGATGGATGAAGCGACATTCTTGGCTGTTTGGGTTGATGTTATTGTCTATCATTATAATGATGACCGGGTGTTTTCAAACCGAGGCAACGAACGAAACCGAGCAATCCGTACCTAATAAAAATACGACCATGACACCTACTCAAGAAGCCACCATTGCAGCGGAAGTCTTTAAGACAAAAGAATATACCATCGACGAGGTCCCGGAATCGCCCTTACCTGAAGATGTTGTGCTTGAGCGCTATGCCGAGATGGAGCCTTACTATGCTGAACGTTATGAGGATAAACCAGTGAATTATAGTTACGCATTGCTGGCATTGAACGCAGCACAGATTCAACAAGCCTCACTTCAACCCGAAAATATGAAGTTCACTGTGTATCAGGAGCTCGAAAATTATGTTGATCTGGACTACACAATGGATCTCGTGTTGGATCAGCAAAATGGAAATCTGGAACGTGTTCCATTGGAAGGACGACTTTCCCTTATCAAAAAAGATGGTAATTGGCTAATTCAAGCTGACGATTTTGATAACAAAGCTTTCTTGAAGCTTATTCCTCAATAACATCACAAAAAGGGCGCCAATACTGGCGTCCTTTATTGTGACTGACTGAATTCTTTTTCCTCTAGAAAACTAACCTTTAAGCTCTACTTACTCAGACCGTTCCAGGTCAATTTAGTATGAAAATTACTTTTTTACAACGACTTTAACCGATGATCGCGAAGTGTTTCCTGCTCGATCTGCTGCCTCATAAGTAATCGTATATACACGATCCTGACCTTTACCTTTTCCTGTACGTTCGGCACGTAGCTTAAATTCAAAATCAGGAGTTCCGTACGCTGCTCCCTGAATGTCAGGTGATTTGTTTCCACTTCCCTTGCCTTTATCCGGTTGGTTGCTTGTAATGGATATGAGCTTGACAGAGGCTACCCCTGTTCCTTGATCGGTGGCATCCGCTGTAACACGGATGGTCTCCATTTTGTTTGCATTTTCTTTCAAAACCGGTTTATTCACTTTGAGCCGCAGCACAGGTGCCGTGGTATCTCTAACGGTTTCCGCCGAGAAGTTGATGATATAGGATTTCACGCCACCGTCTTGCCCCGTAACCTTCACCACGGCCTGACCTGGTACAGCCGCAGCTTGCTTCACTTCAACATCAGATCTGCCGGATACAGCATCCGCTGAAACAAGAGGCAGGGGGCTGCCCCCTTTAACTTCAACCTCATAGTTCTTCTGAGACGAGTTAAATCCCGACAGAGGTTTACCATTCACGGATAAACTGGCCAGATCCCGATTCGCATGAATCAATGAAACCTCTACTGATGGATTCCATGCATCTGATCCTGCAAAATGCTTAGCCGGAAGGTATTTTTCTGCTTCTCCCGCAGTCAACTGAGTGGACCAGTTACTTCTTCCTTTGGCATTGGCACCGGGTCCATAACTGGCATACTCAGCGAAACGGGCGGTCTTTTCATTATCAGCATTGCCCCAATTATTCCAACCTGCAGGACTGATATGATCATCCAAATAACTGTTAATGTAGACAACACTCGCGTTCGGCCGCCACGGTCTGCCAAGAGCCACATTGCCTGTCAGTCCAGATTCGGCAGTAATTCGGCTGTTTAGAAAAACATACCCTGGCTTGCCCTCAGCTGTGGAGGCCGCAGTCACATACCCGTTACTTAGACTATGGATGATGCTGTTCTCAAAGAGAGCAGCGGCATTACCAAATATGAAGTCGACATCGCCTTCGATGTAACAGTCAACATAATATTGTCTGCCGTCATTGACATATAACGTATCCTGCCAGCCTTTCAGACTGACATCACGAAACACAAGGCGATCCCCACGTGCCAATAGCGCTACCGCTTGCCCGGCATGATCACCCGCATCATTCTGTATTGTCAGATGTTCAGCTGTAAAGTCATTCGTTTGAACCCTGAAGCTGTAGCTGTTCGATGTACCGAGTGGATTGCCATTCCCGTCTAGTGTGCTAGCCGAATCTCCGTAGACCAAAATGGTCCCTTCACGGCTCTCTCCGATCATCCGCAGGTGGTTTTTACTCGATGGCACATTTAATTTTTCACGATAGACCCCATCTTTGATTCGGATAATGGTAGGTACAGTCGCGTTGTCAGGACTTGCATCAATGGCTTCCTGCACTCGCTCGAATTCTCCACTACCATCGGAAGCAACGGTTAAAGTGACTGCCGGAGTTTCAAATACTGAAACAGATGACATCCCCTCTCCTGCTTCGTTTTTTGCTGTCACCAAATAATAGTATGTCTTCCCGTTGGTTAGGCCCGAATCGGTATACGATGTTTCGGTCACCTCCGCAGCAACCGATGTGAAAGACCCGTCGGGGGAGTCACTACGTTTTACAGCATAGCTGTCTGCTCCCTGTACGCCTTCCCAGGTTAAAGTGATTCCACGATCTTCCGGCTCTGCTTGCAATCCTGTTGGAGACATGAGGGTTCCGTCATCAGCGGACGGTCTTGCTCCTGTTGGGGCAGACTCAAGACTATGCGTATCTCCGTTTACAGCAATAATTTTGTAATAGTAAGGTACACCGTTCGTGAGTCCTGTATCTGTGTATGAAGTTTGGGACTGGGCTTCAGCTACCACTTCATATGTTCCATTTAAATCATTGGAGCGCTTGATCTGATAGGTTGCCGCTCCCTCAATTGGTTGCCACTCCGCCTCGATTGAATTAGGCTGAGGTTTTACGACAGGCTCAGGTGTAGACAACGCTCTGGACGGTGTAACAGCAACAGGCGCTGAATCGGCTCCTTCACCACCAATGCCAGTTGCTGAAACGACATAATAATAGGTGACCCCGTTATCCAGTCCACCATCCCGGAAGGAAGGTTGCGTCAGTTTCGCCGCTACAGAAGTAAATGGGCCTTCTGCCTGAACGCTGCGTTTAACCGTGTAATGACTCGCCTGTTCGATGGGCTGCCATGCCAATTCCGCCTGTGTATCTCTGGATTTCCCCTCCAGTTTCTCTGGAGCTTCGGGTTTCACGGCATCCTCTGAAGGTGTGACTTCCACTTGGTTGGAGGGTCCGCTTTCTCCAGAAGCACCCAGTGCAGTGACGACATAATGGTATGTTGTACCATTTACAACAGTGTCGTCGATATAGCTGGTCTCTGCGACTTCAGAAGCAATTGGTTCGTAAGCTGACTCTCCCCCTGTGCTTCGTTTGATATTGTAAGTTGATGCTCCTTCGGCTTCGTCCCAGTTAAGTTTAACCATTCCGTTTCCGGGCTGTGCAGTGAGCCCTTTAGGTGCTGCCACAGGTTCAACGTAGAGATGAAGGTTATCGTAATATATGGTTCCTTTTCCTGTACCAGGGGTTTTGGCCAGAATGCGACCAATTCCATCGGAGAGCACATCCGCCTGGAACGGAATGTTATCCGCTACTCGTACATTGTCGATATAGATATCCGCTTTTTGCATAGCTACATTGCCAGTAATCTTCAGGTTGTACCATTGATTGTTTGCAGGAGCGTCTATCAGTTTATGATCCAGGCCGTCTTTCTTATAAACCAGCGTATAGGTGTCTTCTGCTGTGGGAGCAGCCGGTTTGCGCATTTCAATCGAAAGAGGCGTGCGGGTTCCTGCGTTATTCTGCAGCTGCAATACATAGGCTGTTCCAGGCCAGGAAGGTGACATGAGATCCGTTTCCAACACAAAGCTGCCAAGCTGAGGTTGAAATGCACGTGTAAATTGTGTTGTGCCTGGGGCATTATCATACAGTTTTAAAGACTTTGTCGACGTATTACCGGTGGTTCCAGAGGGTACTTCCGCCACCTCAACCCGATGGTCCGCATCTTGAGGATCAGGGAGCACGACATACCCGGGTGGTGTTTGGTTAACCTCAAGTCCTTCATAGTCATCATGAATATATTCGATGGTTTCAAGCTCACCTTCGGGAACGGCGTACGCTTCTTCAGAGGAGAAGCTCGTTCCTTTGTCATTTACTGCTTTCACGACGTAATAGTATGTCTTCCCGACAGTCAGGTCCATATCCGTATATGAAGAAGATGTAATCCCGCTCTGGAGCTCCGTGTATGGCCCTCCGGAAATTTCCGCACGGAAAACAGAATAGGAGACAGCATGGTTCACCTCATCCCAGGATAATGTGACCGATTTCGGTCCTGCTTCTGCTCTTAGTTGCGTAGGGGCCGCAGGGAAATCTGCATCCAGCTGCTGAACAGCTGCACCAGAAAATACAGATGTATTTAGTTTATCTACTTCGTCGTCCGGTTTGGAAGCATCCGCCGCAAGTCCGACGTAAACGGTGCTGCTCACGGGGAAGTCTACAGCATTCACGACGGACCAGTCTGCTCCGTCTTTGGAGACGAGAGATGTAACTTGATCACCGAGCCTGACCAGCTTCACCCAGTAAGGGAGCGTGATAAACGTCTCTGGTTCCTGAACGGAGACATCCGCCCCTTCGGTTTCACG
Organism: Paenibacillus sp. FSL K6-2862; assembly: GCF_038005125.1. Taxonomy (NCBI): domain Bacteria; kingdom Bacillati; phylum Bacillota; class Bacilli; order Caryophanales; family Paenibacillaceae; genus Paenibacillus; species Paenibacillus sp. FSL K6-2862. The sequence continues at coordinate 3,035,048 of NZ_JBBOSN010000001.1, read as the reverse complement.
CGTCAAATGAACCGCCTTTTGCCCGCCTTTGACATAGGATGTCATTAGGGCGACAAATGGAGAGGAAGCGTCCAGACTCTCGCGCATCATTACACCTGATTCTGCTCCATCATCCGTGGCCGTCACGTGATCGACTCTAGCGACGATCTCACCATTTCCCTCCAGTGTCTGGTAGGCATAGTGAAAATGATCCGAAGTGCCGGCAATGTCACCTGATGATTTTACAGTTACATCCGTTTCTCCTGCACCAAGCTGTGTATGGCCGGCAATGCCAGGTGCTCCAATGTCTGTTGAAGCCCATGGTGTAATACTGCCTTCCTTATTCACATGTACAGTGACATTATTCGATTGGGTTGCCGTTCCCGTATCGTCAATGGCTCGAACCGTGAGATAATGTGTACCATCTTTTACATTGTCCCAGCTCAAAGCATATGGAGCCGTATCATCTTCGCCCAGTTTAATATCGTTTTGATAAAATTCCACCTTGGAGATTGTGCCATCCGGATCAGAGGCTGAAGCCACAATTTCAATGGAAGAACCCTCTTTTGCAATCGTATGGTTGGCAGGAGAATCAATCGAAGTTACAGGGTTCGCAGACCCATTACCTGTTATGCTGTTCAGATACATTTCAAGATAGGTATATCCCGATTCATGAATTTCATTTCGGTCAGAGGCATCGTTTGGATTCAACCCTTGAGCGATTTCCCAATCATTCGGCATTCCGTCATGATCATCATCTGCCAGCGTGGATAACACTTCTTCAAACTCCACATATCCTCCCACTTCTTTTTGGGAATTGATATGCTGACCGGAACGGTTTTTAACATCATTAACGATTCTTGCGTCAATCGCATCCCTTCTCGGTAAAACAGCTCCAGCTTCGGCAAGGACACGATCATACGCCGTTTCCGCATCATCCATTGGTGATGGATTGGACATGACAACCGGAGATTCAAGCTTCGATTCCGGATTTGCCAGAGTCCCGACCCCAAGCCAGTTATCCGCAGTAATCTCCGGATATCCGTCTACTATATTGCCACTAACATGGAGGCGGGTATTGGCTCCTACATCAAGGAAAAGCTGATCCCGTACGGAACGATACGTATTAGGGCCGTATTTGTAATAATTGTTCATCAAATTGTAGTTGCCTTCCTCACCGCCATAGGCAGAGAAAAATCCCCAGTTGTATACGACATTGTTGTAGGATTCGGTATTAAATCCGGGAGACCCGGCAAATCTCGGGTTACGGCTTACATTGTGGGCGATGATATTATGATGGAATGAGGTATTGTTTCCGCCCCAAATGCCGGCATATCCATGCCTGCCCTTTTGATGAGTCGTCATCAGCATGCTCTCGGCAATGACGGACCACTGCACGGTAGTATTTTCGTTTACATACATGCTAAGGACTTCATCCACAGACCAGGTGAATGAACAGTGATCGATGATGATGTTTTTATGATATCGTCCTCCAAATACATCATCCTCACTGGGGTGTTTGTCTCCAAGCCTGAAGCGCATATGTCTTACGATAATGTTATCTGCCTGAAATGTGGTCCAGTAATCGGAGACGGTGATCCCTTCTCCAGGCGCAGTCTGTCCTGCCAGCGTAATATTGGAACCCGTTATTGCCAGAGGAGATTCCAGATGAATGGTTCCACCCACTTTGAATACGACGGTTGTATCATTTTGACTAACGGCTTCGCGAAGAGAGCCAGGGCCCGAGTCAGCCAGGGTAGTTACTTCGTAAACTGCACCTCCCCTGCCGCCAGTCGTATACATCCCACCGCCCTCAGCTCCAGGAAAAGCAGGCAGCATACCTGAATCTCCTGTTTCTTCCGCAGCAGCCATTCCCGGCAAAACACTGAACAGCATTGATACGATCAAGATGAGCGACACAATCCTTTTCAATAAAATCTTCCTCCTCCGGTTTCGTATACTCCAATTGGCAAACGCAGCACTGAGAGGCAATTAACCTTTCAGCAGATTCGATCACCTCCTTCAATAAATGTAAGCGTTATCACATTTAATCAAATTGAATAACCCGTATTGTCCTGTGAACAAAAAAGGTGTAAGGAGTATGTTATGCCCGTATCGTTTTGATCCATTTAACGAATACGGGCATTACAGCTGAATGAACTATCCCTTTCGATTTAACATGTATTCATATTCGGTGCAGGCCAGCAAGAAAGCTCCCAGCCCCTTTTGATCGTTGGTAATAGTCGGTTCACTAATATAATAAGCATAGGTACCGTCCCGTCTCGGTTCTCCTCCAAGACCTGCAACCTGACAGTTTTTGTACAGGTTGACCCAGCCTTCTTTGGTTTCCATGACAAATTCTGAAATTAAACCGGCGTAGGCATGGTCCAGCGAGTTCAGCCAGTTTTCGTCCTGTAACCAACCCAGTCGAATGGCTTTGGCCATGGCATATACAATCATGCTTGAGGCAGAGGCCTCCAGATAATTTCCTTTTCGGGTTCCTTCATTAATCACCTGATACCACACCCCGGTAGAAGTGTCCTGGAAACTTCGCAGTGCTGACATCGTATCATTCAGAATCTCAATCAGCTTCGTGCGGTCCTGATGAGTGTCCGGAAGCAATTCCAGTACATCAACCAGCGCCATGACGAACCAACCCATGGACCGGCCCCAGAAGTTGGGCGATTGTCCGGTATTCGGATCACTCCAAGGCTGCGTACGCTTCTCATCCCAGGCATGGTAGAGTAGACCTGTCTTCCCGTCACGGTTGTGTTGTGCGCAGAGAATAAACTGCCTTGTCACATCATCCAGGTCCTGCTCATCTTCCTGTTCGAACTGAAGCATATATTCAAGATAAAAGGGAGCGCCCATATATAATCCATCCAGCCAAATCTGATAAGGATACACTTGCTTATGCCAGAACGCCCCTTCTGACGTACGCGGGTGACTGCGAAGCTGCTCTCTTAGAAGAGAGGCAGCCACTTTGTATTTCTCCTCGCCAGTCATCTGAACCAATCCAAAAAGCAGCTTGCCGTTATTTAGATGATCAATATTATGCTCATCCTGGCGGTATCCGCGGATTGTTCCATCACTTTGTATGAAATAATCCATGTTGTCCCGAATGTACTTTGCATACTTGCTTTCGCCGGTCACTTTCCACAGCAGCTCGAACCCCTTCAGAATAACCCCATAATCATACGACCATTTTCCATGATACCCGTTTGCCTCATACAGTCTGGGCGTACGCTCCATAATGGTATCTGCGGTATGCACTGCCCACAGGCATGGAGATTGAATCTGAATCATGGCTTCTCTTCCTCCTTCGATGAGTCATGATTTTACTTGTTCTGCACAGCTTGGTACGCTGCCTCATATTCCGTAATAATCTTGTCACCACCTGATTTTCTCCAAGTCTGCACCGCATCCTGGAACCCTTGCAAATCCAGCTTTCCGAGAATGTATTTGTACGTAGCATCCGTGATGATTTTTTGCAGTTCCGATCCTTGCTCGGAGAACGTCGCAGATTCAAGGGAGTACATCGGATTAAGTACTGCATACTTTGTGTTCTCCTGAATTAAACGATCGGACTCCACCCGTAATGGGTCTGAATCATGAATGTCGTACCCATTCTCATTCGGACGTGATGAAGAGAACGGCTGTACTTCTTGTTCCCAGAGTTTGGTATCGGTAATTGTTGCCGCATTGCCCTCCAGGCTGTAGTGTACATCTTTAATACCATAAGTCATTAATGTATATATTTCTTCGCTCATCAGATCGTCCATAAATTTCAAGACCTGTTTTAACTCAGCCTCATCCTTCACTTCCGATTTGGGGAATGCCAGCAACCCTCCTACACCATTGGACGTGGACCAGATGGCCCGATCACTTTCGTTACCTGTTGAAGTAATGTCATTCACCATGATCAAATCCATGTCATCCTGTACACCTTTGGCCAGATTGAGCAGGTTTTTGCTATCAAACAGCGCACCAACATAGATTCCCGCTTTGCCCTGTGCAAAGCCCTCCTGCTGATCTTTTTTGGCCGTTACTGCAAAGTCCTGGTTGATATAGCCGTTGTCGTACAACTCTTTCATATAATCCATTGCTTTAACGTAACCCTCGGATTCAAACTCGGGCGTTACTTTGCCATCCTCGCTGACCGCCCATCCGCTCGGGGTTCCAAAGTATGAACCCAGTGTCTTGAAAGCACCAAATACAAGATCGCTGCGATCAATGAAACCGGTCGTATCTTTGCTGCCATTACCGTCAGGGTCCTGCTCGGTAAATGCTTTGGCAACTTCCATCAGCTCAGAGGTTGTTTTGGGTACAGGTAATCCCACGTTATCGAGCCAGTCTTTGCGAATGATGACACCGTTACGGGAAACCTGTTTCTGCATTGGAATCCCATACAACTTCCCATCAATCGAAGCGGAGTTTCTCATATCCGCAGATATCTCTTTCAGATTCGGGAATTCGTCCAGATAAGGCCCCACTTCCCAGAAGACACCGGCCTTCAGTGCATTTCGAACCGACGAATTCTCCAGAATCGTGAGTGAAACAATGTCAGCCAGAGAGCCGGAGGCTAAAGAAGTGTTCAAACGCTCCTCTTTCGAGGCATCCGGAATCCAGGAAAATTGAATATCCGTATTCGTCAGTTCCTCGATTTTGTTCAACACGGTATCCGTTGGCGGCGAAGCAGAATGCAGTATGTTCAACCAGCTAATAATAGGCTTTCCATCCGCATTCGTTTGCGGCTCTGCATTCTCTCCCCCGCAGGCACTCAGCAGCAGACTGGTACAAATCGAAAACGCTATCAACTTGGCGTAACGGAATTTCATGTACATATCCCCTTTACATGTTTTATGTTTTGTTGTTATCTATTTCAGCTATTCTAAGCGAGTTAATAGACTCCATCTTCACCAAACTTTTTGGCGAGCTTATTGGCTATAATCACCAATATCAGTCCAACCAAGCCTTTGAACAAACCAACCGTGGTACTGAAGCTTAATTGCCCGTTCTTCAAGCCGGCCGTGAAGATGTACGTATCGAAGATCTCTCCAACTTCCCGATTGAGTGAATTAAGAAGCAGATACATATGTTCAAAGCCCAGCTCAAGCGTATTACCGATTTTAAGAATCAACAACGTAATAATAACGGGGCGAATGGCTGGCAAGGTCACATGCCACATTTTACGTAAACGACTCGCACCGTCCATATCTGCCGCTTCGTAAAGCTGCGTGTCTACCACCGTAATAGCCGCAAGATAAATGATGGTGGACCATCCGGCCTCTTTCCAGATAATCTGCAGAATGTACATGGGACGAAGCCACTCTGGCGAGGTGAGGAAGCTGATTTTGTTACCGCCAAAAGCAGCTATCATCTCGTTAACAAGCCCACCATCCACACTCAGAAATACATAGGTAATCGATACGATGATGACCCAGGACATAAAGTGTGGAATGTAGACAATGGTCTGAATTGAATTTTTGAACATCTTACTCCTGACTTCGTTCAGCATTAGCGCAAGAATAATGGGAATCGGAAAAAAAATGATCAATTCAAGCGCAAACAATATTAGTGTGTTGCTGAGCAGCATGGCAAAGGTTGGTTCGGTAAACAGCCGAATGAAATGCTTGAAACCGACCCACGGGCTATCCTTAATACCAAGATACGGCTGATAGTCCTGGAATGAAATGATCAATCCACCCATCGGAAAATACTTGAAGATAACAAAGTAGACAAACCCCGGAAGAATCATCAGGTACAGAAGTTTGTTGGCGACGACACTTCTTAATTGATGACCGATTCCGGTCTTTCGATGCAGTTTGCCTTGTAACGAAACAACTGAGGAATTGGAATCTTTCACTGCTCGCTGACCTCCTTGATCGGTTAACATGTGTTCGAAGTCAAGCATATCCGCTCAGATTCATTCCGTACATAATCATTAGCTATCATGCTTCCGGTAATCGTGACATAAAGGCTTGCGACAAGGCTTTTTCCAGTGTGAATTGTAGCTTATGATTATTAACTCGGTTAATGATTATCCGGTTGATTCTCCTTGAAATACCCTCTCAAGCCGGCTGCAGCAAGGTCTTAGGATATGATTATATACGTTATCCATAACCCTTGATATGGTGGGAAGAGATCAATACTTAAGGAGGAACCTATCGACATGTCAAAAGCCGCACTCAAGAAGGAAACGCTCGGAAGCGTCATATTTAACGTTGTGAACTATACACTTCTTCTTCTCTTTGCCCTTGCCTGCCTCTTGCCTTTCATTAATGTGGTTGCCAGCTCGTTTGCCTCAACCCAGGAGATCGTGCAGAAGAAATTCATTTTGTTTCCAACGTCATTTTCACTCGACGCCTATCGGTATATCCTGTCCACTCCAACCATATTCAAAGGGCTCGGTGTTTCCATCTTCATCACCCTCGTCGGTACCGCTGTCAGCATGACACTTACAGCACTTATGGCATACGGATTATCCCGACGCTATCTTCTGGGAAGAAACGTCATCAACTTTATCGTTGTATTTTCCATGTTGTTCAGCGGTGGTATGATTCCCACCTTTTTAATCGTAAAAGCAGCCGGGTTGATCGACTCCTACTGGTCCATGATAATCCCTACAGCAATTAATGCGTTTAACCTGATTATCATGCGCAACTTTTTCCAATCCCTACCAGACAGCCTAGAGGAATCCGCCAAAATAGACGGTGCAAACGACTTCCGCATATTGTGGCAGATCATGCTCCCACTAGCTCTGCCATCGATTGCCACATTATCTCTTTTTTACGGTGTGTCCTACTGGAATACTTATATGAACGCCATTCTGTATCTCAATGAATCCAAAATGTGGCCGCTGCAGGTACTTCTTCGTCAAATCGTCATTGTATCGAGCGGAATGGAAGGCAATAGTTCCGCGGTTGATATTGTACCTCCGTCACAGACCATTAAGATGAGTGTAATCGTTGTTGCAACCGTTCCCATGCTCATTGCCTATCCATTTGTACAGAAACATTTCACAAAAGGAGCTTTACTTGGTTCAGTAAAAGGTTAATCAACATGCTGCTTCTGAATATAAAACCAATCCCCTTAGGCCAAAGACCTAAGGGGATTGGTTTGCTTACATTACTCCAAACGTTATCGCCATGTTGGAATAACTCTCTTACCTTCACAGCTCAAGCTTCATTTTTCGATATGCGCCCGGTGTGACGTGCTCTTTTTTGCGGAACGAACGAATAAAGTTCTGCGAATTCTGATAACCGAGACGTTCTGCAATGTCCTTGATCGGCATGTCTGTATCAACCAGCCATTTCCTCGCCACTTCAAGCCGGAACCCCATCAAATAATCGCTGAAGGTCATCCCATATTCTTTGCGGAATATGCTGCTGAGATAATTGGGTGTATAATGCAGCCGTTCGCTAATGGATTCGAGTGAAAGATCTTGATCATATTCCGTACGTACAATAGCAGCGATCTGATCAGCGACCGAACGAAATTGGTGGTTCGCCTTTTCCTGCATACTAACAACCATTGGATAAATGACTTCATGAACCAGGATATGCTCGATCTCCTCCGGATTTAGCGTATTCAGAAGCCTCTGGTACAGCGTGGCATTGCTCTGAGTTAACAAAACTTCTGCTCCGATCAGCTGCTCCAGGTGGATCAGGTTGTTCACGAATCGAATCAGTGTGATCTCCAGGTTCATTGGATTCTGACTATGCTTCATCATGTCGGCGAGAAGAGGATACAGCGTTCGGGTTGCTTCATCCTTGTCTCCAAGCCGAATGGCATCAAACAGCTGGGATTCCAGGTCCTTGGGGTAATGAAGTAACGTTGGTCCGGTATTCCCTCTAGAGATATCTTCATAAAAGATGACGGATTCCTTACCCAGTTTCAATCGCTGATATAACGCTTCAAGACTCATTGCACATGCTTCACGACTGTTCATTAGATCCTCATAAGGTGCACTAACACCCACACTCACCGAGGCATTCCAATAATCTCTTGAAGAGATGATCATCTTCTTCGCATATTGCGAGATCAGGTTCCGCATCTCAGCTACTTTGTCAGAACTGCAAAACAATAACGTCGCTTGGGTACGCTCGTTCAATACGACGGGCAGCATACGTTCTGTCGCCGGAATAATTTCTTGTACCAATTGGTTTACAGTAAGTAAAAGTACATCTTTATCCGACAGTGACCCTTCACCGCATCGATCCACTTGGATCAGCATCGTGATGAAAACTGAACTGCTGTCGATGTTATATCCGAATCGCTCCAGATTCTTCTCTACTTCTTCTCTTGTCAGGCGGTTCTGTAGTAAATTAAGAACAAATTGGGATTCGAGCTTTGGTTTTTCTAGCTGAATAAGCTGTTCCAAATCCTTTTTCTCGGAAACGATTGAATCGATCGACTGAATAATCCAATCAACTTCATCCTTGACCATTGGCTTGGAAGCGTCTGCCAGACTCTTTTGAATCTTGCGAAAAGGCTTGGTGAGATAGATAGAAATCATGTAGGTTATAATGACCATGAGCGCCATAATCACGATTCCCATCACAAAAAGACCAATTCGGATCGGCATTAAGGCGCCGCTGACTTCTTTTGGATCAAGTAGCGTAACATACGTCCAGCTGTTGTAATCTGATCGTGCGTATAGGGCGATGATTTTATCTCCCGCTGTGCCTGGTAGTTCCAATTGTCCAGTCTGCGCCTGTTTAACGGTACGCTCGCTGATGAGTTTCATTTGCTGGTTGGATAATTGTTCTTGATCCGACCTCGTTGTGTACAACGGCTCCCCTTGTCTGTTTAGAATATAGATGGATGTATTCGGTTTAACCAGCAACGAACGATTAAGCGTTTGAAGGGATAGATCTGACAAGGCAACAGCTTGTTTTTTCTTGGAATGTGCAGGAAGTCCTTGCAGCAGCCGGATACCGTCAGCTGTTTTCGTCCAATATAAGCCGCTGCCTTCCTGCTTCGCAAACTGATTCTGAAACTCCTCCGTCTCTTCGGAAGTCAGCCGGAATACCGTACCGTTGGACAAACTCCATTTTTGCTGCAAGCTGACTAACGTGTACTGAACACCTTCAAGACCCATGGTAGCAATATAGCCAAGTTGGGACCTCAATTCCCGATACGCTTCAAATTGCTGCTCCGTCATCGGACTATTGATGACCGATCGAAATGACGGAGTCGTGCTGTAGGTAGCAAACGCATATTCTATGGTTTGGATTTTCTGTTCCAGTGTATTACGAATCTGTGTGATGAGACTCTGTTGGCCGTCCCCAACCCGGTCCACGACAGAATTGGTGGTTGAGATATAGATGTAACTTCCAAAACCGATTACAATCCCAACACTAAGAAGCAGAACCGGAATAAAAATATTGTAAAACGTTCTACTTTTTCTCAAAGTACAGATCCCTCCTTCCACATTGTGCGTTATTCACTGGTTATCCAGCGGCATACAAATACCAAAGATTATGGAGTATCCTAATTGTAAGCGATTACAAATAAAGGAGGAGAAATTATCATTTTTCTCCCTTCATTTGGGAATATTCACTTGAATTTTAACACAGCAAATGATATGAGTTTAGACATAACGTATTCGAAAGTAGCCAAATATTGCACAGGAGTGATTGAATCATGCTGCCATTTTACGAGATTCGCAAAGATGATTTTGCAATTATCCGCAATGCCAGGCAAATCGCTTTTCCCTCACATATGCACAGTGCAATTGAGGTATTATACGTCTACTCAGGCACACAGTCTGTCGAGATTAGCGACGTTTCTTATGAATTGCAACCAGGTGACGCAGCTGTCATTTTTCCGGATATCATTCACCGATATGTTAAAAGTGGTCAACAAACTGCAAATGCCATTCTGCTTATTATTAATCCCAAAGTATTTGAAGGCATTTTCCCCGATTTCAATCAGCTTCAGCCTGTAACTCCCTTTGTTTTGAAGAAATATATACATAGAGATGCGGTGTATGCATTTAGAAAGGTGAAAAAAGAAGATGATTATGCCATCAAGCTTGGTTGGGCCCATATCATCTTGTCGCATCTGCTAGCTCACACCCAGCTGGAACAGCGACAACGAACTCCTGTACTGGATATGCCTTATAAAATTATGGAATACATGGCTAATCATTTTACGGAGCCCCTCTCCCTAGACACACTTGCTGCCGAGTTCAATGTGAGTAAATATTATATATCCCACATCTTTTCCGCACGTATACAGATGAATTTTCGCAATTACCTCTCCATGCTGCGGGTCGAATATGCAGCAAAATTAATCCGAACAACGAATGTATCCTTAACCACTGTAAGCAGCAGTGCAGGCTTCGAAAGCCAGCGGACATTTAATCGCGTTTTTCAAGCCATGTATGGAATTACACCCAGGGAATTTCGAAATAATGTGAGCACCTACTTAAAATGACAACAAAACAAAGTAGGAATTAAAAAAGGCTCCCTTTAAGGGAGCCTTCTTCATATTAAAATCCATATTTATTGAGCAAGATATCCGCCATCTACGAAGACCGTTGTTCCTGTAACGAAATCATTCTCAGCCAGGAATACGACTGCATGTGCAATTTCTTCCGGTTTGCCCAGACGTCCAAGTGGATGTTTGGCAACCAGGCCATCATAGAATTCACCAAGAGCTTCTTTGTTTACCATGCCACTTTCTACAAATCCGGGAGCAACTGCGTTGACACGGATGTTACGGTCAGCATACTCCAAAGCGAGTGATTTCGTAATTTGGTTGACTGCACCTTTACTTGCCGCATAAGGCATAGATGTTGGTTCACCAACGGAACCCAGGATCGAGGAAGTGCTGATTACAGATCCTCCACCCGTTTTCAGCATTTCACGGATCGCATATTTCGCACCGTAGAATACACCGTCCTGATTGATTGCAATGACACGTTTGTATTCTTCGTCCGTTAATTCATGCGAAGGCTTTTGAACACCAATACCTGCATTATTGAAAATGACATCCAGTTTACCAAACTGCTTCACTGTCTCGGTAACCAGGTTTTCAACTTGTTTTTCGTCGGCAACATTAACTTTGATGAACACGACATCATCATTATATGTTTGTTTCAATTCCTGCTCGGCAGCTTTGCCGTGCTCTTCATTATAATCTGCAATAACAACCTTGGATCCTTTATCCAAGAAGGCTTTTACTGTAGCCAAACCAATTCCGGAAGCTCCGCCTGTAATGATCGCTACTTTGTCTTTAAGATTAGTCATGGTGATTCCTCCAGTAATTGTTGAATTTTAGACAAAACTAACGCAATTTTATATGTAACCATAATCATATGATTTAGTCATTACGTAAGTTTTGTCGTTTATTTGACACAATTAATCGTACTCCTCTTAATGAGTATTGTCAAGCTACTATATATTTACCAGTTAACATGCCAAGTAATATTAAGCGGAAATATTGAAGCAACTCAGCAGAAATACTTCATCCCAATTCGGTTGTTAGTGTGTTCCAAATTTCAGGGATTATGTACCCCGCACGGGCGGGCTGTCTTTTTTTCTGTTACAATATGAAGCGGAAAGGAGTGAAACTCATGTTAGATTCAATTGATAGTCATATTTTACGAAGACTGGCTCAAAACAGCCGGATATCTTATACCGATTTGGCCAAAGAGGTTGGATTGTCTGGAGTTGCCGTCAAAGAGCGCATAGACCGGCTTGTCAATCAAGGAATCATTGAACAGTTCTCCATTGTAATTAGCGCTGAAAAGCTCGGCAAAAAGATATCTGCCTATTTGGAGCTAGAAGTGGAGCCTGCACATTTGAATGAGATCATAGAGGCGTTGAAACAAAACGATAAAGTTGCTGTGTTATACGAAATGACTGGTCCCTGCATCCTCCATATACATATTCTTGTCGAGAGTATTGAAGAGATGGAACAATTCATGAACGAATCCATATATTCGCTGAGAGGTATCGTCCGCGCTGAAACGCAGATTCTGATGAAACGACACAAAAATCAGGATGGATTGAATATATAAATTACAAGAACCGTCAGGCATTAAGACCAACGGTTCTTGTTATTAATGATATGGAATTATTGCTTTATGAAATGAGTTAGTTTGTCTTGGAAAGCTTGGCTTGATAGAAATCGACGAAATACTCGCTTACCTCAGCTGACTTCTGGGCATCTAATTGAATAGGAGCAATCAGTCTAACAGTTTCTCCATTGAATGAAGCCTTCGTTTCTCCAAGTTTCGCTGACAGTGTATTGCCATTATACAGGATGGATACCATTTTCGACTTTGGCTCCCATTCGATCTTGGCACCAAATTGTTCAAAGCTGCTGCGTAATGGTGTCATAACCCGTTCAGCTTCTCCAAACAATTTTTTGTCAATGATCGCATGAACTCCCCAGTTCCCATCGACTACCTGTGTAACTCCAAAATCGGTGGTTACCGACATTAAAGAGTAAGCTTCGTCTTCGGTTAGTTCCATGCCTCTCATTAGAAAAGCCTTGGTTTTATGCGCAGCATCTTTCATCGCCTTATCGAGAGAAGATTTTTCGAAGATTTCCTTCTGGGCATCCTCACCCAGTTCTTCAAGATAGTTAGCATAGCTGAAGCCATGGACCACCCACTCGTTCTCATTTTCCAACAATGGGAAGTTTAACGACTTTAATTTGTTATCCAGCTTATCCTTTTTATGAAGAATAATCTGAACATCTCCGGTTACAGAAGTTTCAATGGCTGTACCATTTAATTCAGAGTCTCCTTGCCCTGCATGTGGATCACCGATCGACAGCAGCGCTCCCGGGACGGAAACCGGATAGTACATGGTTGCTCCTTCCGTAACACGCCAGTCATCGATATTTCCGCCATAATAAGAAGGTGGAACCGAATCAACGATATCCGCTTCCTTCGGCGCTACGCTCATGGTACCGAAATGGAGTCGAACAGGCACTCGAACGTCTTTCAGGACATTGTGATTTTCCTTCACCGTTGTATGATCGACGACCACACCAGGATAATCTATTGTAGGATGCACATTTCCATCCGGATCGGTTTGAGGAGTCCATCTGTAGCTATATAGTGCCTTAGCGTAATCCGTACCGCCTTCTGAATCCATTTCGTAAATCGTCACAACCTCACGTGTCACCGGTTCTTCTTCCATCTCTCCGTATAGAAAGCCCCAGTTTGCAGCCACGTTGGAACCATATGTTTTCCCTGCATATTCGCCGTTACCATTAGGACGAAGTTTCATATCCAAAATCTTCACTTCCAGTACATCTCCCGGTTCCGCTCCTTCAACCGCGATTGGGCCTGTCATGATATGTACTCCCGGACCACGATCTGCTTCCGTCTTCTCGGATTCGGTCCAATGAAAAATATCTTCGACACCAGCGTCACCTTTGATCATTCGTTCATAGTCGTCGCCGGAATGGTGGGTAATCGCATCTACCGTAACGATATCTCCGGAGTTGACGGTTAGTACTGCTTCACCCTTGCCGATGTTACCCCACCGGACATTTTCAGAATTTGCCTTCAGGACATGCGTCCTTGGTTTGATCGACACTTGATCAATGTCAGCATTAACTACATTTACACCTGGTATTAGCAGTGAACCAATGGAAAAAGCAGCGAAAACCTTCCATTTCAGTCGATTTCCCATTCGTAACTCCTCCTGTCATCTTCTCATGTCATATTAGTTAACTTGTTATGAACCGAAGTATAACAGACAATCCGAAAGTTAACAATATAAAGTTTTAATCGTTTTTCAATTTACTTTCTTAATATAAACAGCGAAAATATATTAATAATATTAACTTTTCCTAACCCTCCGGAATTCTATGATCTATAAATCCACTAAAAAAAGCCGCCACTTGGGCGACTTCTTAAGCGTCTCATATTACACCGTGTTCAGTTTCACTGACCAACATTCTCCCTCTTCTAAATGAAGCAGGAATGCATCGTTTTCCATGGAAATTGGTTTGAATTTCTTCTTGCCTTGCTGTTTACATAATGAGATATCGACCCAATCTGGAAGCTGGAGTTTTGAGGACATCCGCCGAGTGGCGGCTAACTCGGCTTGAAATGTCCCTGACTTGCGGTCCCATGCAAGCGACAGAACGCCTCCGGGTATACGCCAATTGTGCAGCTCTCCACGAAGCATTCTGGCAGGAAGTGCCGGAAGCAGCTTGATCCGTTGAGACGAGACCAGAAGCAGCATTTCCTGTACGGCATTAACCCAGCCCATATTGGCATCCAGCTGAACTGGAGCTGCATCTAACGTCAGGCAAATTCCCATATTGCGCCAATCGTTATGGAGTGTGAATCCGTTAGATAGTACACAGGACCGGGCAAGATGATCCAGGCTGTCCAAAGCCCGTTCTCCATCGCCCAGCCGAGCATAGATCGATGACATGTGAGCCAGGGACCACCCACTCTGTGCTCCAAGCCTCCGCTGGTGTACTGCTTGCTCGAAGGCTTCGAATAATAGTGGGTCGTCTTCCCGATTGACTTCCTGTCCTGGAAAAACAGGGTAGAGATGAGACAGATGACGATGATCTTGCCGATCCTCAAACGCAGGATGAAGCCATTCCTTGACAGCACCCTCCTCATTCAACATGTAGGAAGGCAGACGTGTAAGCATGGCTTCCCACTCTGGTATTTTGCTGCTATTAACACCGATTATCCGACTCGCTTGTATGGTATGCTGTAATAATTCCTTGATGATGGCGACGTCCATTGTGGCATTAATGGCTGTAGGCATCGGATGTGCGAGCTGTTTACCATCCTGAGGCATGAAATTCTGCGGTGTGTTCTCGGGTGAAACGGATGGATATATCATATACAAGCCCTCTTCGTCCAGCACCAGAAAATCTTCATAAAACTGCAATGCCTCGCTCATAAAGGGCAGCGCCTGCTCACGCAGAAATTGCATATCACCGGTATACCAAAAATGCTCATAATAATGTCTGGCCAGCCACCCGGCGGCTCCGGTCCAGTTCATGATTACAGGAACAATCTGATTAGGGATGCCCATGCCTGGCGTAGTTCCAGCAGGGATGTAGATCCCGCGGCAGCCATAGAGCTTGCGTGCATTTTCCTTGAAGACATCCATCATACCGGTATAATACCGGAACAAAGACAGGTTCATGCAGGATAATCCGCCAACAGCCGAATGCCAATACATCATCTGAACATTTTCATTCGCCATGTGATGACCCCAGATTAATCGGTAATCTCCTCCCCAGAGCCCGTAAAGCCCAAAAGGCATATGTCCTTCCTCAGAGGTTCCGCTAATGAATAAATATCGACCGAATGCCCACATCTTGCGAATCAACCCCAAGGGAGCATCGCCTTCATAGGCATCTAACAGAAGCTCCTCATTACTGCGCCCATCATCAGCCGCATCATCCAGATCAAGCTCTGCGGAGTGAAACAGGGGCTTATGCAGCTCTGTATGTCTGGATAGTATTAAATTATAATCAGCCTCTAACCCTGACAACTCCCGCTTCAGTCGTACCCATTCCTCTTCTCGTTTGCCTGTAACAAACATTTTAACGAGAACGAGCACATCGCCCGACGTTTCAAATGGGAGTTCTGCGTGAATTGCTTGTTTTCCGCTGTCATTTCGCTGATCCTTGCCTAGAATGGCAACCCCTTTTCCCGGGAAATGTATTGTTCTATGGGAAGGCTTCACTCCAGCCCCAGGTTCCTCTCCCTCACGGATTAGCCGCATGACAGCTCCATAATCCTGTCCATCATCATTTTTGCCACTATAAAATACGTATTGCTCAACTTCATCCGTTCTGACCGTAACGGACATTTTCAGTTCCTTAAACTCTTCATCATCCCGCTCACGGTCACCCGGCGGAAATTGAAGACCCACACTTCCCGATATCAATTGTGTACTTCCTAATTCCCGAACCTGTACCGAATCGCTCGTGCTCAGTACTTCAGCGATTATTCTGAACACAACACAATCATCTGCACGAGAGACAAAAAGACTTCTTGAAATCTTTCGGTCCCCTTCCTCCCAGCAGACATGAACTTCTCCCGTTTCCATATCCAGTTCCCTGCGATAATGGTGAAAAGCATTGTCACAATTCATGGTGAGTGTCAATTCAGCCAGAGGAAAACGGGAGGACAATTTGGAAGCATATCCTTCTGCTTGCATGGCACGGGTCAGATGCCAGCTCGCCTCCGAAAATTCCCCAGCGTCCATAAGTCTCCGGGTCTCCTGCAATGTGTGACTGACGTCGGGGAGTTCATCCTTTCTTCCCCAATGCCATAGTTCACCATGCTGCAGTAAAATCACTTCTTGATGTATACCACCTCGCACAGAGGCACCCATTATTCCATTACCGGAAGGAAGCGCCTCCCGCCACATCCCCTTCCACCATGAAGCGGGATACTTTAGAAGCATCTTGTTTTTTTCGGGTCTGCCCGCATGAGTTCCGTTTAATTTCCTCACGCTTTCCCTGCTCCCCGCATCTCCATTTCAATACTGGCCAGCAGGAATGGCGCAACTCCCATTTGGGCATCGCTGACGATCTGTTCGCTAATATAGTAGGCATAAGAACCGTCCCGATATTTCTTGCCTCCGAGTCCAGCTCCATGACAAATGCGGTGCAGGTGCACCCCCTGTTCATCCTCCGTGACCAAGCGACTGAGAATACCGGCATACGCCCGATCAACAACTTTGCGATCCAGTTCAGCCAAATAATGCAGACGCTGGCCCTTGGCGAGGGCGTAAGTCAGCATGCATGAAGCCGACGCTTCCAAATAGTTGCCTTCCCTGCCGTTCTGGTCCATGACTTGATACCACAGTCCGCTCTCCTGATCCTGGGCATGGGCGATTGCATAAGCCATTCTCTCGAAGATACCCATGATCTGGCCGCGCTGAGAATGATCCATTGGAAAATGCTCCAATGCATCCACTACAGCCATCGCATACCACCCCATCGCCCTGCCCCAGACATGGAAGGATTGACCCGTGTCTTTGTCGCACCAGCGCTGTTCCCTGCTCTCATCCCATGCATGGTGCAGCAGACCGGTTCGCGGATCCCGGGTCTTGCGCTCAATCAACAGGATCTGACGCGCGACTTCATCGAAGCTCTCAGGGTGATCGAACACACGGCCATACTCGGCCAGAAACGGAGAAGACATATAGATCCCGTCAAGCCACATCTGGAACGGATATATTTTTTTGTGCCAGAATCCGCCCTCACTGGTTCGAGGTTGCCCTTTCAGCTGGGCGACCAGTCGCAAGATGGCCTGATGGTATTTCTCTTCCCCAGTACGCTTCCACATGGAGAAGAGATTTTTGCCTTCATTGATCATGTCCAGGTTATAATCCTCAAGCTGGTAGTTTCTGATGGTACCGTCTTTATCGATCAGGCCATCCATATGATGGAGAACCAGTTCACTATATCGAGGTTCACTGTTCCATACTGCGGCACGTTCCAGGGCCAGAAGCGTCATTCCGGCAACGTACCCCCACTTCCCTGCAATTTTGGGGTGATCGCCATCCCGGCATTCGGAGACCAGCGTATCCGCAATTTTGGCAGACATTCTGCGATTCTGAGTAGAGACCTTTGTTAACGTTTCAACCAACGTAATCGCTCCTTTTTCGCTCGCGTTTTATTGCTCAAGCCAATCCCGACTTCTCAACGTGTGAACAAACGATCACTTAATCGGATCAGGTCAAGGTGTGTAGCCCCTCCCATTGAACTGACCAACTCCCATCCTGCGGAAATCCCGGATTGTTTCCACCTTCCTGACCACTCCATCCGGCAGCCATCATCGCTACTGCAGTTAACAGTCCACCATTCCCGGGCAGATACGCCCATAATCCTGGCCTTTGATAATTGTGTCCATTGGGCAAATAGGTGTTTTTGGTGGCATCCATCAATAAAAAGTCAACGGCCAGCTCAGGTTCTCCCAGCCTTGCCGCTGTCATGGCACACATCGGAAAGTCCCATCCCCATGCGGATTCCCAATCCCAGCATTCTTTCACTTTGAGAAGTGTATTTTTCATGATTCTGTTATCGATCAGAGTTCCAGGAAGCAGGCCGAGCGCTCCGAGCATGGAAGGATGATCATGGTTCTTGGCAGTAAATGTGTCAGGACAATTCTCGTGCGCAAGATAAACTCCATTCTCATGCACAGGACTTGCCATATGAGCCGCAACCTTTTTCCAATCCGGATTCGCTGGCCGCTCCAGCCGCTCCGCCCACATAGCGGCAATCTCCAGCCCGAATTTCCAGTATTCCAGCTCATATGGCGGATTCAGACTTTCATTCATGGCATGATTCTCCTGAGCCGGAATCAACGGCGGTCCAAGTACATATGCCTCTTTTTCTGCATCCCAGTGGGCAAAAGACACCATAAAATCAGCTGCCTCAAATACGATGTCCTTATACCGTTCCAATACAGACCTCTCAGGCCGGGCCAAATAACACATCTCGGCAAGTGCCATCGGATGAGGCTGCTGCCAGATTAACCCTGGTGCTACCGGTGACGGACTCTGCCCACCGTTATATCCGACCATTTTGGGCCAGCGCGCACCAGCATATCCCTGTGAACGTGCCAGTTCACGAGCTTTGGGCAAAATGGTGATGTACCAATCCATACTTCGGCGAAGCAGATCTGTACGGTCCCACAGAGGAAAATGTGCAGCATGCCACCAGTGCATTTCCAGATGCATTTTACCGAACCAGCTATTATACATGTAGCCCGTTTCCTGAGGCGGCATGGAGCCGCCAGTGTGCACGGCACACAGGAACTGGGACAGCACAATTCGTCGCTCCAGTTCTGCTGCTCGGAGATCTTTACTGCCGGATAGATCCATGGCTGCTCCACTGTTCCAGAACTGCTCCCAGTGGACCGAACTGGCTTGGAATACGGTCTCAGCTGGTTGAACTGATGGATTTGATGCTGCAAAAGCAACACTGCAAGACCAGGTATCCGAATGCTGCAGCGCTTCGGGAATAAGTGTGAACTTATGAGCTCCGGTCTGCTCCAGTCGCCCCTTGTCCCAGATCCACCTCACTCCATATTCGTCTTCATCCAAGATCCGTTTCAATGAAGCTGAAGCCGAATCGTTCTCCATTAGCTCGGTCCGATGTCTGCAGTCCTGTTCCCAATCGGGAAATACGGACTTGGACCAGCTCCGATGTGTCATATCCGGACAGGGGAAAACAAGGAACAAATGCAGACGCCCCTTGCGGATTAATTCTGAATGTACACGAATGCCGATGCCATCGTTCGCAGGATCACAGGCAGTCTCCACCTGAACCCTGAACCCATCTGCGGTGAACTCACTGTGAATTGTACCTGTCCACAGATTCAATTCTTGTCGTAGCGGAATCACATGTGACGAATCTGCTTCTTCTCCATCTTCTTTCAGTATCCGAAACGCGAGGCGTCCCAATTGAAGTCGATGTGGATTCTGCCGCAGCCAGTGATAAGCTTCTTCTCGATTCTCAGGTTTCATGGGATACTCCACTTTCCGTCCATACGTTTCAAACGACTGGTAGACGATATCCTCATCGCTAAAAACCTCATGCCCTCCAGTATAATGCCATCCCCAATTGGACTGCGTGCCAAGAGGGATTTCGTATGCCTCTGGAAAGGTCTGAAGGCCGGTAAAATCAGCACTGAACGCAAATTCGCCGTTGCCGACAGACAAAGGAGACCTGGGCTCAAGCTGGGTCAATACCGGATGATTTCGAGTGACAATCGTTTTACGGTTCATGTAAACCGTTCCTCCTTCTCTTCATTTGGATGGGAGACTAGGATTCCAACAAGGAATCCCTGCGGGCCCGCATCATCTCTCTGTATTTTCCCGGTGTAATATCCTTGGTTTTGCGATATACGCGAATAAAACTATTCTCATGTTGATACCCCACCATAGAAGCGATTTCAGATATTCTGTAGTCGGTTTCCAGCAGTAGCTCACAAGCCCTGTCCATACGCAGCTTCGTAAAGTAACCAAGAATGGTGTCGTTCATTTCCTGCTTGAACAGCTGACTTGCCAAACTGGAACCGATACCTGCATGCTCAGCAATGTCCTGTATACTAACCGGGTCTTCCAGATGGTCATTCATGAATGCAATCATCGTTTGGCAAACGATATAGTCCTTCCTGAGCTGCATACTGTCATACCATGCTGCGAGCGCTTCTGCCTCATAGCGCAGCATTGACCATGCAGACTCCAGATTCATCGTCCGCAGACCGGAAACTCGGAACCCGCAAGCCTTAGGATCCCGTTTCATGCGAATTCGTTCCAGCGTCTCCGCTACAGATTCAAGAAAGGATATCGCCGAGGACGGGTGCCACCGTTCACTCTTCATGCGGTTAAATCTTTTATCCATGAGCCTGATTACATCTTCACCACTGCCGGCTTCGATCGTTTCAGTCAATTGGGACATGAATTCATTTTCCTCTGCACGTCCAGGTTCTTCGTGACCAGAAATGTCCTCAAACCGTATCACTTGTTCATAACCGTGGTACAACCTGAAACCCAGCGCGCTGTCCGCTTGCTGCATCGCCTGTTGAAGGTCCTTGAGTCCGCCTTGGTCCTCGCTTACGCCTGCAGAGACCTGGAACTTGAGCAGTTTCGGAATCATTCTCAGTGCTTCACCAATTGAAGTGGATGCATCCGTTTCTCTTACGAGATCAAGCGGTTGCAGCATGATTAACAATCGGTCCCTGCCGAGATCTGCAGGAGTGAGACGCCACTCCCCTGACAGCAGTTCTGCAATGATATTGGCAATGGCAAACTTCAGAAGGGATTGATCCGACTTCTTAAACCTTTCGCACCATGCATGATAATTATCAATAGACAATATAGCAACGGTCAGCGGACTATCACTCCATTCCTTGAAGTATCGATTCCACTTTTCACCAATTTCCCGGTAACCCGTCATGTGTCCCGCATAGATATCGGTCAGAAATTTGGAGGATGCTTCAGGAAGTGTTTGTCTGAGATTAATGGCTTGCTGTGCATGGTCCGTCAGCAGTTGCCCTGTTATTTTCTCGAGATCAATCAACTCTGGACTGATACGGTGACGGTCATATCCGCTAAGCAGTTGTCTCATCCGTTTCACCGGTTTAAAGGCTGCTCTGTTATAAAAAGCAATCGTAGCGGCGCCTGCGGCAAGTGCCAACAGTGAAACGAAGAATACAATGTTCCTAATCTTCTGGGCATTGGACAGTAAACTTTCCTGGGAAATAATTGAAAGATAGCGCCAACCTGTATACGGGGACATCGTCTGTGAAGCGAGCAGCAATTGGCCCTCGTGCTTGAACTCACCAAGCTTTTCTCCTTCCAGAGTCGCGAGGACCTGCTCCACCGCTTCCTCTTCTACTGGATAATTACCAAGGTCATATAATGGTTTATTGTTGGCATCCAGAATGAAACGATGATTATCGAGATCAGAGACGGAAGAAAGAAGCATGTGCTTGAACATTTGATCTGTTTTGAAATTGATGGCAATAATCCCTTTAAGTTGACCCGCCAGCATAATCTTGCGATACAGTGTAATCTGGGAGGCAGGAACCGCTGAACCTGCAGCAATCTCCCTCCGCTTCACCAGCATGGGGCGGTCATCTAATTCAGCAGCCACACCTACCCAGCCCGAATCTGGAAAATTGACTTTGCTTGAACTATATCCCTGAGGAAAAGCGACCATGCTCTCCCTTTCCACATCATAAATGTAAGCGCTTTTAATAAAAGGAGTACTGCTAGTCAAGGTTTCAAGAAACTGTACCAATTCGGTGACATTGCGGTATGATCCCTGTACCTCACTCGTGAGAAATTTATACACATGGTTATTCAGTGCAATTTTCACAGCAATCTGGTCGCTTTCCCGAATGACTTCATCAATATCATTCATACTGATGCGCAGCATCTGGTGCTGCGGTTCACTGAGCTCCTGCTGTAATACCGACTTGGCCGAATAATACGTTGTCATGCCTACTGCGATAATAATCATGAAGACAACAATGGTCAAAATAAGCAGCAGCCGGGTCTGGGTATTGGTGAAATTGAATTTTAACCACTTCAAAAAGGAAAGGGTCACAGTTATCTCCCACCTTATGTGCAATATACCGCAATTATACAGTTTCGCCCTGCCCGGTGCGACCCGGCCTAACAGCCTATTTTGACTTCTTCAAGCATCTCGATCTCACACTTGCCCGCTGTTATGGCTGTTTTCACCATCATTTAATGTAATTAAATGTTCACTCACTTCTCGAATTCTGCACAGACACCTTATTCCCCCAGCCTCCTAGCACCGCTTCTATAGTTATGGGACGATGCTCGGAGACCGAACGCCATACGGCTTCGCCTGCTGCGACGGAGTAAGCTCCATCCACGGCTCCGGAGAGAATCCGGAAAGGACGGTGTTGATCTTCTCCAAGAAAGATATCCTCTAGAAGTAATGGATCCCCTCCACCATGTCCGCCTTCCCGATGTACGACGTGTATGGTCTCTTTGGAACCAAACAGGGGGAAATAGTCGATGGTCTGAACCGGAGTCGGAAAAGGAGTACGTGCAGGCATATGGTATTCAAGTGTTTCCAGGCGCCCCTTCGTACCGTTCACAGCCAGCCGATAGCCTTCATAAGGAAGTGAAAAATTGACCGAATAACTCATGAGTGCCCCGCCACTATATCTCACAGATGCTGTATACGTGTCTTCAATCTCGATGGTGGAATCAAAAATACATTGATCTGGACGATATGATGTGTATGGAAAGTCCGTAGTGGCCGAACCCAGCAGGTTCAGATGATCATCCGGTACGCGGATCTGCCGACTGCGTGGTGTCCAACGGGAGTAATACGCACAATCTTCCGAGACATTGCACGTACGACAATGCCGCCCATCTTCCCGTGCCGGATTCCACTCCCCATCTGCACCATAATAATTCAGTGCTCCATAAGCAAAGACTTCCACAGGCTTTTGGTTAATCCACCACTGAACCAGGTCAAAATGATGGGTGCTTTTGTGAACGGACAGTCCACCCGAATAAGCCCGCTCACGATTCCAGCGCTTGAAATAGCTGGAGCCGTGATGCGTATCAATGTACCAGTTGAGATCGATGGAAGTGACTCGGCCAATCTTGCCTTCCTGTATCAATTCCTTGATCCGCATGTGAATGGGCATATATCGGTAGTTAAATGTTACGATGACTTTGCCTTTACTCAGCGCTTCAGCATCCAGTATTCGCCTGGCGTCTGCTCCGGTTGTCGCCATTGGTTTCTCGGTAATTACGTCCAAATCCCGCTCCAGCGCGGCGGTAATATAGTGGACATGGGTATCATCCCTGCCGGCGACAATAATGCAGTCTGGCTTGGTATCCTCGACCATGGATGCAAAATCAGATGCTCCATACACAGCAACTTCGGAGTGATGTGGAAAGCGCGCACGATAAGCTTCGAATCGCGCGGGATCCGTATCCAACAGTGCCACAATCTCCGAGTTGTGAGTGAACACCTCATGAATAGGCTTGGCGAACTGCCCCAAAGCTCTGCCGCTCACTCCGCATATAGCATATCTTTTTTTCACTTCTTCACCTTCTCATACCATTCCTGGACCCGCTGGGTGACCACTTCGCCTCCAGAGGCATTCCATTTCTTCACGTATTCATCGTAAGCCTCCAGAGGCAGCTCTCCGATAACGATCTTGGTCAATACTTCCTGAAACAGCTTGTGTGACTGGATATCAGGAAACCCTTCATACACGGAAGCCGGCAGGCCATCACCCGCAATTTGCCGGGCATCGGCTGTGCTCACAACGAACATGTCTTTCACCATCTGTTGTTGGTCCTCCGGATAAGTCTCTTCAATACGTTTGTTCATGTCCTCTGCAGTAGTCAAGTTCTTCATACCCAAGGCAAGCGGTTTGTTGTCGGCAGGCGGAAGAATAACTTTGCGTCCGTCTTTGACTTCATGCTGCTCCCCTTCCAGTCCGAAACGGACAAATTCATCATTTTCAGGGTTGTAAAAGAAATCAAGCAGCTTCAATGCATTAGGCGCATTATCCTGCTTCGCGGCCGGGATCATCCATTCCGGCTCACCCATGCTCTTCTGTGTTACGAACGCTTCGAAGCCTTCGGCTTTTGGCAGCGGCATTGCTGCGATATAGGCATCCGGTGCCTGTGTCAGCATGGCGTTAAGACGATCCCGAACATTCGCCGGAAGGTGGTACCAGCTGCCCACCAGGTTATTGTTAATTTTGGCCTGCCATACTTCGCCTTTGTTCAAAAACGTTTCATTATCGAGCAATTTTTCTTCATATAACATCCGGATGAACTTAATTGCTTCTCTCATGTTATCCGTTGTCCCGGCATACTGAATCTTGCCGTTGTATTCATCCCATTCCGGATACCCTTCCCACATGGCGACTCCGTACATGGCAAACAGATGGTCCATCCATCTTCCGAATTCCCTTCCGCTTGTGGGCAGTTCATCTGCCTTGCCATTGCCGTTCGGGTCCTTGTCACGGAAGGCTTTGAGCATTTCAACATATTCGTCAACGGTTGCTGGCATTTCCATGCCCACCTTATCCAGCCAATCCTTGCGGATCAAAGGTGCCCGTTCCGGGACAAGGAATACTTTAGGTACATAATAAATTTTGCCGTCGGGAGAAGCTGAGCGAACAATATCCCAGGCTTCTTGAGGAATACTTTCCCAGACATGCGGAGCGTACTCAGGGAGGAGATCATCCAGCGGCAGCGCTCCACCTTGTTGAATCAATGTTTGTTCTACACCTCCGATCGGGCGTAAAATATCCGGCAGCTCATCGGAAGCGATCATCAGGTTCAGATATTCCGAGGGTTCCGAGCCGGGAGGCGTTGTAATCAGCTCGTATTGGACGCCCGTCTTCTCAGCAACATATTTCACGTGTGGATCATCAGCTGCGGGCATGCTCCCGATGCCCATATGACTCTTGAATACTTTCACGATTGGGATACCGGAGCTCCCTTCAGCAGAACCACTCCCTGAATCGCCGGTGTTGGAACTGCAACCGGCGACTACCAGCATGGCCATACTGAGCACGATCGGTACAAACTTTTGGGTCAGTCGTCTTCTCATCGAATCATCCCCTTGATCAAGATTTATTCTTTTAGCGATCCAAGCAGCGAACCTTTGACAAAATATTTCTGTAAATAAGGATACACCAATATAATGGGAACGCTTGCAAAAAGAATCGTTGCTGCTTTCAATGTCGTGGTGTTGAAGTCGTAATCATCAAGGAACATATTTACCTGAGCCAGTTCTTCTGGACTGGTCAAATAGGCACGCAGCTTCATCTGAAGCGGCCATAGATCAGGATCCCGAACGAAGAGTACGGCGCGTTGGAACGTATTCCAGTATCCTACGGCATAGAACAGGCTGACTGTGGCAAGAACCGGTTTGGACAGCGGCAGATAGATCTGGAACAGGATTCGAAAATCGTGACAGCCATCAATCCGGGCAGTATCATCCAATTCCTTCGGCAAGTTCATGAAGAACGTGCGCAGAATGACCATGTTGAACGTACCGATGACCCCCGGAATAATCAGTGCCCATATGGAATTCATCATCCCCAGCTCTCTGACCGTCAGGAAGAAGGGAATCATCGGTGCATTGAAGATCATCGTGATGACTATCCCAAGCATGACCTGCTTGCGAATCAGAAACTCTTTGCGTGATAACGGAAAGGCGGTCAGAACAGAAAAGAGCATACTCAGCGCTGTACCTGCGACCGTGATGAATACGGTTACACCAAACGATTGCCAAAGGCCCGAACTCTGTAAAATATGTTTCCAGGAAGCCATCGTAAAGCCTACCGGCCACAGAAAAACTTCCTTGGAATCGGCGGCAACCGGCGAACTTAAGGATACAGCGAGCAGGTGAAGCAATGGCAGGATCATGGTTAAAGCTGCAGCTGTCAAGAACACATAGTTGGCGACTTGAAAGCATTTTTCACCAAAGGTTTGTTTCATCACCACAACCCCTCCCCTGTCTTTTTGGCCAATCGATTGAAGACCCAGAGCAGGATAAACCCGATGACGGATTGGAACAGTCCAATGGCTGTCGTGACACTATACTGCCCCTGCAGCACACCTGAGCGGTATACATATGTCTCAATTATATCCCCTACCGAATAGGTCATTGGCGTCAGCAGGTTATACACCTGATCGAAACCAAGCTCTAGAAAATTGCCGATATTCAGCAGGAACAGAATCAGGATCGTTGGGAACAACGCGGGCAGTGTAATATAAATCGCCTGTTTCCACTTATTAGCTCCGTCCATGACGGCAGCTTCATATTGGGTTGGATCAACACCGCTGATGGCTGCAAGATAAATAATGGTCCCCCACCCCACTTCCTTCCATATGGAAGACAAGACAACAATGGGCCGGAAATATTGCTCTTGCTGCATATACAGAATGGGCTCGAAGCCAAACCATCCACGGAC
The DNA here is from genome assembly GCF_038005125.1 of Paenibacillus sp. FSL K6-2862. Taxonomy (NCBI): domain Bacteria; kingdom Bacillati; phylum Bacillota; class Bacilli; order Caryophanales; family Paenibacillaceae; genus Paenibacillus; species Paenibacillus sp. FSL K6-2862. The sequence continues at coordinate 3,008,602 of NZ_JBBOSN010000001.1, read as the reverse complement.
AGCGTTTACAAAACCACCCGAGGCAAGAACTTCAAAGACGATTCCCCCCACTACGACCCAAGAGAGGAAATGCGGTAAATAGAACAGGCTTTGCAGGAAACGTTTGGCCAGCATCTTCCGTACCTCATTAAACAGCAGCGCAAGCAGGATGGGAGCTGGAAATCCGACGACCAGCTTGTAGAACGCAATCAGAGCTGTGTTTCGAAGTACATTATAGAAGTCCTGATACGTAAAAATAAACTTAAAGTTATCCAGGCCCACCCATGGGCTGCTCCAGATCCCTTTCATGATCTGAAAATTCTGAAATGCAATGACGCTTCCTCCCAAAGGGATATACTTAAATATAATGTAAAACAAAATACCGGGTAAGATCATGACGTACAGCATCCAATGTTTCCTCATGTTTCGCAAATATCCTTTTTTGATGCGTTTGCCCACTGTAACTCCGGGTTGCCGTGCAGGTGTTTCCGTGAGCTCAGCCATACAATCTCGGGCCCCCTTTAGCAGTTAATAATGTGAATGATGAGCAGGATCCTCTGTTCACATCATATGGAGGAGCAGCATGATCAACAATCGTGCAATCGGCCAAATCATGAACCAATCGCTTACACAGCAACCTTTCGCAGGATTGGTTCATTCGCTGGAGAATCGGTTGGTACGGGTAAAATCATCAAAAAGGCCGCCATATGAGGCGACCTAAGATACGCAGCAGTTAAGCTCATTGTTTCGGATAGTATTTCTTAACACACTAAATGTAATCAGTCTTCAATCAGTAGAGATCCACTGTCGTTGGGATCATTAATCTCCTTAATTGCTATAAGTACGCCTTCTTCGTTAAATGCCTTTATTTCGAATGGAGTGCTTGCAGACGAGGGAAGCAATACAAACCATATGTTTCTTTCAGCCCCCACCTCAACCATTTTAGCTTCAGTAGAAATCTGTTTTCCACTTCCCTTCGTTTCGACCGTTATCCTCTTGATTGCAGGGTTCAGTACATTTCCGAATATGATGGGAAAAGGAGATTCGATATGTTCCAAGCGAGGCATACTCATATAGTCCAATGCGCGTGAATTTGATGGAGATTTACTAATCCCGTATCCTCCTCCCCATCCCCATTTCCAACCAAAAATCCTCTTTCGCACATACTCTATTTGAAGGTTACTGGATTCTGTGCTTGCTCTTTGTGTAAATACAATCATACCGCCTTCCACTGGCTCTTCATGGATAAATTGTGATGTATACTGTTCAGATCTAAACTTTTGAATCGCCATTTCCGGAGTTTTCCCAGTAGGGATATGTATGGTCTCATCCATGCCAAGCAATTTTGACATCCGTTGATCTGAAAATCCACCCGGTCTATCGTTAAGATAGACATAAGATAAAAACGAGGAGATCAAGAAAATAATCACAACTAAAAGTATCACGATCCGTCGTTTCATTCGAAGTTGCATTATCTCCGAACCTCCTTGTTATTTAAATCAACTTATGAGAAAAATAAAACCCTTCTAATATTACCATATTTAACCTCTCGATTTCTGATTTATATATAACAAAAAAACCTTCAAGCACAGTGTCTTGAAGGTTTTTTTGTTGGATATTAAAGAACTTTTTCCAAAAAGCTGATCGTCCGCTCATGCTTCGGATTACCGAATATTTCGGCAGGCGTACCCTGCTCGATGATGTATCCGCCATCCATGAAGATCACCCGATCGGCAACTTCACGGGCAAATCCCATCTCATGGGTTACGATCATCATCGTCATTCCCTCGCTAGCGAGGTCCTTCATTACGCCCAGAACCTCACCAACCATCTCGGGATCCAGCGCAGAGGTCGGTTCATCAAACAACATGACGTCTGGATTCATTGCAAGCGCGCGAGCAATGGCAACCCGTTGTTTTTGACCACCCGAAAGCTTGTTAGGGTAACTGTCCGCCTTATCCGACAAGCCTACCCGCTCAAGCAAGCGCAGCGCAGTTTCCCGAGCTTGCTGCTCGTTCAACTTCCCAAGCTCTCTTGGTGCGAACATGATATTTTTGAGCACGTTGAAATGCGGAAACAAGTTAAAGTGCTGAAATACCATACCAATGTTTTCACGAGCTTTATTGATATTGGTTTTCGGATCATTCAGATCCTGGTCATCAACGATAACCCGGCCTGCAGTGATCTCTTCCAATTGGTTTATACAGCGCAGAAACGTACTTTTCCCCGAACCGGACGGGCCGATGACACAAACCACTTCACCTTCGGAGACCGTCATATCGATACCTTTCAGAACCTGATTCGAGCCAAAACTTTTCTTCAATCCTTCAACCTTAATTTTACCCACGGCGAACTCTCACCTCCAGATAGTCAGCGATTTTAGTCAATGCAATGATGACAATCAGATACATGATCGCAACGGTCAACCAGATGTCAAAAGAGGCGAACGTTCTTGCGATGACAATTTTACCCGATTGCGTCAACTCCACCAGACCAATGACGGACAAGATCGACGTATCTTTCAGTGTAATGACCATCTGATTAATGAATGATGGAATCATAATCCGGATGGCCTGAGGGATAACAATCTTCATCATCGCTTTGCGATAAGGCAGACCCAGTGAACGGGCAGCTTCCATCTGTCCACGATCAATCGATTGAATCCCCCCGCGAATAATTTCGGTAACATATGCTCCTGCATTCAAACTAAGCGTCAGAATGGCTGCCAGGAACAGTGGCATGGTGAAGCCCAGCGCCTGCGGAATCCCGAAGTAGATAAAGAAAGCCAGGACAATCAATGGAATCCCGCGGAATACATCCACAAATACGGTGGCTACACCGCGAAGAAATTTATTATGTCCCACTTTCATAAATCCGAAGATCAATCCTAGAATAAAGGCAAAAAACAATGAAACAATGGTGTATAAGAGCGTGTTACCCAGACCTTTAATCAGGGATGGCAGGGATTTCTGAACCAACTCCCAACGCCCCATATTGGCAGTTGTCGAAGCATTTTCACCAACATAGGTCTCAGTAATACGTTTATACTCCCCGTTTGCCTTGATATTTGTTAGTCCATCATTGAACATTTGCAGAAGTTCCTGGTTCTTCCCTTTACTTACGGCGAACCCATAGGAACCTCCTATTTCGGGTTCTGTAACCGTTTTAAGACCGTTATTCTGCTTCACCCCGTAAGCAAGTACAGGATAATCTTCAAAACAGGCTACGGAGTTTCCGGTTTTGACATCATCATACATTTGTGAAGAATCATCAAACGGTACAATTGTAAAGCCATATTTCGAGGCAATAGACTCTGCAAAAGTGTATCCTTCTGTTCCCGTTTTCACGGCGACTTTTTTGCCTCGGAGGTCCTCATAACTTTTTACGGAATCGTTATTGGCGCTAACGCCCATAACTACGCCTGAGTCGAAGTATGAATCTGAAAAATCAAACTTTTGTTTTCTCTCATCAGTAATACTCATTCCCGCAATAACACCATCGACCTGATTTGCCTCAAGTGCCTGCACCGCAGCGTTAAATCCGAGAGCTTTAATTTCATACTTAAAATTTTGATCTTTGGCAATGGCATCGAGCAAATCCATGTCGATTCCGACAAAATCACCATTCACATCCTGAAATTCAAACGGAGCAAAGGTAATGTCTGTGCCGATGACATAGGTTTTGCCGGTGTTAGATTCTGCATCAGCAGCCCCCGCCCAACCGGATAGTCCGGTCACCAAGAGCAGCACTAGCGAAAGTACAAAAAACGAGACCTTTGTTGTTTTCATATGTCCTCCCCTTCTCGGTCTACTACGTTACTGTGTTACATTTTTTTCAGACGTATTGCCCATTATACAGTCATATTGTTTTTGTGAAAATAAACATTTTAAATTTTAAGTATTGATTTCTTCTCCATTAGGAGGCTTCCCGTGTGACTGATGAGGGTTCATTTCGCATCCACTCTTTATTTACCGTTGTAAAGCGCACTCGTCCTTTCGATCATCCCGCAACCCAACCAATTTTTGGTGAATGTTGAATATGTGTTTTTTTCGTACGGAATCCATCCGGAATATGTTTATCATTTACAATAATCCCTCTTTCAATCAAAAATGTTTCGTCTCAACCATGTACTTATAACTGTCAACAGCCGCACCTTCCATTACCTTTTTAAGCACTCGCTTGAAACACTTTTTCTTGACGTTTTCGCGAAATTTCATGTTGACGTGCCTTCCATAGAAAAGGGAGACCCAGCGCTGTTGCGAGCGCCAGAGGAGCAAAGACAGAAACCCCATTCGCTGCCCCAAAATGACCAAGAAGCAGACCTCCAAACACCGGTGCTATCACACTGCCCAAATGATTAAAACCAATGGTTCCAAAATAGATTCCTTTGTTCTCCGGCTTAGCAATCCGGTCAATGAACAAGTCCATCATGGTAAACAGCAGCACTTCTCCAATGGTAAACAGGATGACGCTAATGAATAACACTACCAGTCCGTCTGCCCATCCGAACAGCAGCAAGCTTCCAGCGATAAGAATATTACCAAGAATGAGCGAGGCAATTGGCGAATAATGCCTGGCCGTCCGTACAATCGGGTATTGCACGAGGAGCACGGTCATGGCGTTAAGAGAGAACATATAAGAGAATATTTGGCTTCCGTTCTCTATATTCGGATTCAGGGTCAGATACTGCGCTAACGTTGAACCGAAATGTCCATAACCCAGTTCGCAGAACGTTGTTCCAATGAGGACCATCAGGAATACCCGGTCTCTAGTGGTTGTACTCAGAGCAGTCCTCAGGCTTGGTGCAAGAGTGTTGACTGGTCTAGGGAGATCCGTATGCCTAATGCTAAACTGAAGCAACAAGACCAGTCCGTACATCACATATACCATGCCTGCTATGATAAACGGAAACGTCGATTCGGCCGATCCAAGGTAAAGTCCGATAATTGGGCCAAAAACAACACCAAGATTAATCGCGGCATAGCGCAGATTAAAAACGAGCAGCTTGTGCCGTGAAGGCGTTATATCCGACAATAACGCCCGTGAAGTCGGCTCAAAAAAAGCACGACATAAGCCATTTAGTGTGTTGGCAATGAAAAATACCCATAAATGCTGCGCCGATGAAAAGATGAAAAAAACGCCTGCCCAGCTAAACACCGAGACCAGCATGACAATTGGACGACCTATCCGATCCGAGATGTATCCTCCGTAGAAGCTAATTAGTACGCCAGCCAACGAGCTTACGGCAACGGTTAGGCCCGTTTCTGTCGGTGAGGCCTCCAATACGCGAGTTAAATAGATGGATAAGAACGGAATGCTCATGGATGTCACCAGACGTCCGAACATGGTACCGATAATGATGGTCAACGCCAAAGGGTGTATTTGCCTGAGAAGCTGCTTCATAAGGTATATCTCCTATTCCGGGTAATTAAAAAAGGACTGCGCATGTCACTTTCATTAGTTATAATTGTAAGGATCAAAGGGGGAAATAAAAGTGTAAGCAATTTACTTTGCGTTTCACCCTTTATAAAGGAGCAGACCTATGGATACATACATTACACACTACCTTCGGCTTGTCACATCAGAGCAGTTGTCCCTTAAAGTGAATGAACCTGCTGCGATAACCATAGAAAACCTCTCGACCGAGCTATTCTGCACTCCACGGAATGTCAAATTCATACTGCGTAAGCTGGAAGCAGCTGGTTTCATTTGTTGGCAGCCGGGGATAGGCAGGGGACATCATTCCAAATTGACACTTCTAAAGAGTACGGACGAAGTAATGGAAGATCACTTTCTTGGCTTAATAAGCAACGGCAAAATGAAGGAAGCTGTCGAACTCATCGGTTCGCTGGAATCTTGGGACTTGAATGGCGTGATCAGGCAGAGATTGCTCCGTTTGTTGAACCAGCAGATGGGTTTTCACAGCCATATGGAAACACGCTCGGGTCAGGATGTACTTCGAATGATGCGTTCGCGTCGTCTGGGGAACCTGGATCCGGCTTCTGTCTACACGGCATTTGAGACTTACCTGTTAGGTCAGATATGCAATACATTAATTACCTTTGATGCTCAGTCCGGGACTTTCCATCCAAGTCTTGCACATTCATGGGAATGCAGTGAGGACTACAAGATGTGGGTCTTTTATCTGCGTAAGGGTGTCCGGTTTCATCATGGACGTATCATGACTTCAGCAGATGTGCAGTCAACGTGGCAGCGTCTGCATGAGGTCCAAAGTCCTTCATTATGGCTGTACCGGGATATCGAGCACACCGAATTAGATGGTGATTACTGTATTCGTTTTTATCTCCATCAGCCCAATCGTTTTTTTCTACACCTGTTCAGCTGCATTCCCATGACAATTCTCCCCTATGATGTTGACAGTTCGAACCAACTGATCGGTACAGGCCCTTTCCAGATTAGTGAACTAGATAATGAAGTGCTCGTACTTCGTGCATTTGACAGCTATTATGGGCTTCGTCCCCTCCTCGATCAGGTATATATCTGGTTTGTGCCGGACTTGGGCAGCCAGCACCGATATTACGAATTGCAAGGAAAAGATCACTTGAAGAAGTCTGTAAATGATGAAACACCAAAAGATATTGACTATCCTGCACTCGGATGCCAGTATTTACTGTTTAACTTCCAGAAGCCTGGCGTTCACCACCATCTCCATTTTCGTCAAGCACTGAGAATAGTGTACGACTCCGCAGCTCTGGTCGCTGAATTGGGTGAGAATCTGATTACACCCGCAAGCAGCTTTCTCCCATGGAGAAGTGCGCAGCAGCATTGGTCAGAAGCATCGCTTGATCATGCAAGTGAATTGCTGGACAGCAGCGGTTATCAGGGCGAGACCTTGATTCTATCTTGCACCGTTAACAAGGATATGCGTGTTGCACATTGGATACAGCAACGTGCAGCAGCAATTGGACTGCACATTGAGGTGGCTGCTTCCATCGATAACTTGCAGCCTGAAGAGACATCATTTGCCGATTTAATCATGGCGGAGGAGATTCTGGAGCAGGATTGGCAATACGGCATGATTCACTATTTCAAGACGTTGTCCAATCAGTTCAATGCCTGCATGTCAACTGAACAGATATCCATATTGGATGATAAGCTGGAGCCTTTTGCACAGCTGGATGAACCTGATCGGATAAGCCTGCTGAATGAAGCTGAAGATATATTACGCCTTAATTGTTGGATATTGCATGGGGCTCATGTGAACAAAAGGGCTCAGCTTAATCAGAGCCTTTCAGGTCTGCAGACGTCGGACTTTGGTTTTATGGACATTTCTAAGATATGGATTAAGCAGTAAAATAAAAAGAGGACTTCCGTCCAATGACGGAAATCCTTTTTTATTGTTGTATCTTCTCATCTTTTCTGGAACAATCCGAACCTAAGGTATATAAGAAACGGATCTACCCACCACCATCATTCAATCGGCTGCAAAGCTTGCTCCGCGTCCTTTCTTAGCCACAGCTCACGGAATGGTTCGCAGTTCTGAATCAATTTGTCGAAAGGTCCATGACCGACAATTTTTCCTTCGTCCATAACCACGATCTGGTCGACCTGCCGGATGAAGTTCAATCGATGTGCGACGATAATGACTGTTTTGCCGCTGAACTCTTTCAGGATCGTTTCCATTATGCTTTTCTCCGTTATATTGTCCAGAGCCGACACCGGTTCGTCCAGAATCAACACGTTTCTGCGCTGTAACAGGATTCGGGCGAAGGCAAGCCGCTGACGTTCCCCGCCGGACAACTTCAACCCTCTCTCGCCAACAAGCGTATTTAATCCCTCCGGCCATTTCAGAATGGTATGTTTAAGATGAACTTTATCCAACAATTCGTAGATAGCTTCATCCAAAATCGATTGATCAAAGCAAACATTGTCCCGGATGGTCGCATCGAAGATTGGCGTCTCCTGTGACAAATATGAGATATGGTCATAGTAGCTATTCAGCTTCAGCTCGTCGATATCAAGGCCATCCACCAGCAGCTTGCCGCTGTTCTTTTTTAACAGGCCGGTTAACAGCTTGATCATCGTTGATTTTCCGCTCCCACTCCTGCCAACCAATGCAACGGAGGAACCTTGGGGAATGGTCAGCGAGATATCATGTAAGATACTATCCCCACTATAACCGAATGACACATTGCGAAACTCCACATTCCCCTTGAGCCCCATCACTTCATGACCACGATCCAGGTTGCGGTCCTCCGGAGCTTGAATGAACGCATCAAACCGCTTATAGGTCACTTGATTCAGCCGATAATCCACAAACAGCACATTGAAAATGGCGATAGGTGAGTAAATCTTTTCTATGAAAAGAAACAATGCCACAATAACGCCAATGGAGGAGTCTCCTGTAACAACGCTCTTAACCCCAAAGAACAGGATGACAAGCTTAATGACGGTGATAAACACCTCAAATATCGCAAAAAAAGCTTCATGAATCATCCGCAGCTGCGCGCTTTTGTTAATCATTAGCCTTGCTGATGCGCTGAGTTTCGCCATTTCCTTCTCATATCGTTTGTTCGTCCGAAATACGACCAGTTCCATGAATCCGCGTATAGAGTATCTGGAGATGGACTCCTGTTCGTTCAATATCGTTGATTTCATTCGGTACAGAAATTTCAGGATCAGGTTCGTTACGCCAAAAACGACGACATAACCCGCCGCAATAATGATCATAATCCGTGGATCGTAGAAGCTGATAAACAGCAGGCTGAACAAAATCGTCGGCAGCAATTCATGTAATGTCTTGAGGTAAAAGCCATAAATGATCTCATTCCCTGCTTCTGCACCATTTTCGATGACTTTGATCATTTGTCCAGTTCCCACGTTTTGATATGCCTGATAATCAATTTTTGCTATTTTGGTTAGTGCCATGATCTTCAATTGCTCGGTCAACCGCTTGGAAAGATAAACGCTTGGATACTCATCTACGTAGTTCAGAATGACCGTCCCCACCAAAAGTGCTCCGTAGATCATGATCAAATGGATCATCTCGTCCATCCGATTAACCTGTATTGTCGTATCCAATATCTTCTGGAAGAAGAATATCCCCAGGCTGCTGAATAGCTGAATGGCCCAGCCTAAGGCAATGTATAGGAAAATCCACCATTTTAATTGAAATAAACATTGTTTTAACACCGTTCTCCTGCCCCTTTATCTTTTAAAATGAGAAAAAGGCCAGGACGAGTTCAGTTATGGACCTGTGCAAGTCCTTCTCTATGAGAAGGTCATTGTAGGTTCCATAGATCTGATGTGTCCTGGCCTGCGAACAAAATGATTGCCTGGGCACCATCCGAAGTTTCCAGTTTCATGCGATCAATGGGCAGACGCCCCCCTTGATAGCCGGTACGCGTTTTGATCCGGCCCGAAAACTAGTTACTTCGAACGATACGGTAAGACATTCATTTCACCTCAATTCAAAAGATATGGTCTAGTATAGCCTTTGGCCTTCCTTAAAATCAACCAATGATTTCAAGTGAATTTGTGCAACTTTATTAAAACTTGCAACTCAACAAGGGAACAAGCTATGATCATGTTAGAATGAAAACCTATGTGTTTTTTCTTGAAATAACGTCAAGGAGGAGAAGATGGAAGACATTATTTTGTGGTTGAAGTATTTGTTTTTGGGAGTGGTCCAAGGAGCAACGGAACCTATCCCTGTTTCTTCTAGTGGACATCTGATCATTGCACAGCGGCTGATGGGGATGAAACAAAACGGCTTATCGTTCGAAATTCTAACCAACACAGCTTCGCTAATAGCTATCATTTTTATTTATCGTGAAGATATCAAAAAGCTGATTGTTGGCGTAGTTCAATACCTTCGTACACGGGACCAACAATACAGAGCAGAATTTATGTTTGTGGTATACATCATTATTGGAACCATTCCTGCTGCGCTTGCTGCAGTGCTGTTCAAGGATCGCATTGAAGAAGTTTTCACTTCCGTACATACCGTTTCCATTGCTTTATTAGTTACCGGAGTTGCTTTGTGGCTCATTCGCAATCTGCGTGGCCGCAAGCGTGATGGAGATCTGTCTACCAAAGATGCGATTTTGGTTGGGCTGGCTCAAGCCGTTGCCTTGATTCCGGGGATCAGCCGTTCCGGAGCTACCGTAATAGCTTCCATTGCGGTCGGTATGAAACAGGAAACTGCATTGAGATTTTCCTTTATGCTCTATATTCCGATTAGCTTGGGTGGACTGGTCATGGGAGCATCCGACATCGCAAACGACCCCAATCGATCAGAGCTTGCCATTCCTTATCTGATTGCCTTCATAACGACACTCGTAGTCACGTATTTCTCAATGAGATGGTTCATGGGCATTATGGCCAAAGGAAATTTGAAATACTTCTCCTACTACTGTTTTATTGCCGGAACATTATTGCTTATCTTCTTGTAACTTTAAGACCTGTACCTGCAAAGGAACATCTGGCGTTCAGCCCGGTGTTCTTTTTTTATAGTTCACCTCGGATCAAAAACTGCTCAAGATTAATGTCTCAAATATTTAAGGTTATAAACAAAACGCATGACAAACCCCATAGTAGACATGAGCATGTCCTCTATGGGGTCTGGTTCTACACGTTAAAGATTAGTGTGGCAAGTTTCCACCTGTTTGGGATGCAATCATGGATGGCGCGTACCCGTTCAGCATTTGCTGCATATCCTGCTGCGGGAGCTGTGGCACCTGATAGAATCCATTCTTGTTTTGATAAATGGAAATCTCATACGCCATCTCAATACAGTTTGGCAGTGAATCTGCCAGTACACGACGTACCACCGGGTTTGTGGATTCAAGCGCAGCCGTTGTTTTCATTACTGCTCCTGATTTTACTGCATTCAACATGCTCAGAGAGATGCTTTGGTCACAAATTTCAGTTGCAGAGAGCATTGGCTTCTTCGGTTGGCTTGGTTTCATGCCATATGTGAAGTCGTTGTCTTGTGACATTTTATAGCTTTGCGTCGGTTTGGATGGATCTTGTCCAGTTCTGAAGCATTCCAGCGTAATGTTGTATTCTTCGGACATAAATTGTTTTTGACGCAGCAAAATATCGCGCAGTTCCGGATCTTGGACATGCTGACTCAGCATCGTATAGGTATTTAACGTATTAATGGCTCCAGCAAGCACCTCATGGACATCAAACATCTCATGTCCACCATGGTTGAGTTGTGGTGGGATCGTTCCTGTTTCAACGTTTTGATGATTTTGCAATTGCATGTAGAATTACCTCCCATTAATCTGTTATTTTTGGCTGTCCCATTTCGCAGACTAATGTATTATGAAGTTTGCTTCTTCAAGTTATTCGGCATAAATTTTGGTTAATGTATGCTGCAAAAAAGAAAGACCGTCTCAAGAGGCGGTCTTTCCTACATCCATTTTATTTAAAAAGCAGCTGATTCAATGCGTTAACAGTCATCTCGTAAGTCGGTTGAAAATCATCACTTTCCATATATTGCAGCAGACTGTGAATAAATTGTCGCCCTTCGATCTGACCAAGCAGCTGATCATAATCCATTGCCCCAACTAACACTTTGCCTTTGCCTGCTTTGCCCTCAAATAACAGTCCAAGCTTATGATTACGCTCAAAGTTATCGATCGTCTGCACAATCGGCTGTAAATCTGACGGGAGGTCGTCCAAAATGATGGAACGAGAATGGGTAACAATATTCCACCATGGGTAAGTGGAGTGCTTCTCGCTCGGGAAATGCTGAAGAGCCGGATGATGATTCTGAATCAGCAAACCAAGCGTCCCTACCGGAACAGGTTTATTCATGCTTTCCGAGATAGAGCGGAACATGGGATAACACCAGAAATCAGTACTATATAAGCCCTCAATAGCGTTGCTAACCTGTCCGGGAGAAGCCAGCAGAAGAACTGATCCCCCCTCTTCCAACCGCTGCAGCGCTGCTTCTGTCAGCTCCTTGTACACTGGCGCGCCAGCAAATTGGCGATCCTCTTGCTCAGGGTAGACCCAAATGCTATAGGATTTATAAATGTCCGTATTCGATATGGACAACTTTAACGTTACCTGAGTCATATTCTCTACACTTGGCAGAATTACATTAATGTTCCCAAGCTTCTGGTAAGGTTTGAGAAGATCCTCTGTAATGAGCTGTTCTCCTTCGGATATAACGCGGGTTCCTTGAGTACATTCCCATCGCAACGTTTCCCCTTTCAGAGGGACCTGACGATAATAACTCAACTCTACCGATGCGTTGAACGTCTCATGAGCCGCATAGTTATACTTCTCAAAGCGAGCCAAAAGGACAGCATCCGAGCAGAAGGTTCGCCATTCTTCAGCACTGATTAAACCTTTGGAGTCCATAAATGCATCCAATATGCCAACAAGAGCCGTCCCTTGTCCGCTAAAGTCCTGCAAGTCAAGCAGTTGAAAGCCTGCAAGTCGCTCGGATCGGAAAGCTGCCTCAAGCTCTTCCTTGTAACAATCTACGGCCAATTGACCTGAGGCACGGAAGAACGATTCAGCGAGATGCCCCATTCCCTTAGCCTGTAATCGTTCTCGAAAGATTTCAAAGTTATGTGCTTTGATCGAGCCTGTATACTTTTCAATCTCTGCAAAATCAGGATACATGGCATACTGCCCAATCTCGTGAGAGACCACAGGTAAATGCGGAATGAGCTCCTTGTCTGTTGCAGCCGCTTTCACCGTTTTGGAGACTGTTCCGTATTGGATCTGAATCTCCTGTTCCTGCGAATGGGAATCCTTTAGTCCAGTGTGCTGCTGTGGGTGGATGTGCTCATCATAATCCTTCATGGTACCAGGCAGATCGGTTTGAACATGGCCCAGCGGAGCGTCACACATCGCATAGGAACCTCTGATCAAGCGGTCGCGGGAGAACCGCACACCACTGAAGAAATCTTCTTCCTCCAGAATAACCGGAGTAAACTGAAAATTGTTAGAGCCTTGCGTGTATAGATGGCGCTGATCATATGCCTTATAGTCTTTCAGAATAGCACTAAGCTTTTCCTTGCTCCCCCACAACTCATTCCCCAGTGACATCATGACAAACGAAGGATGATTCCCGAAGCTGCGCAGAATGGCGAAGCCTTCCTCAATCAAATAATCCTGTTCTGCCTGGTTATGGTTCGCATCGCTCTCATCCGTAATCGTTCCCCAAAATGGCAGCTCGGGTTCCATGTAGATTCCCAGCATATCGGCTGCAACAAATGCTGCTTCAGGTGGACAGCAGGTATGGAATCGATAATGATTAATACCGTAGGATTTGGATATGCCGAGGATTCTCACCCACTCGTTCACATCCGTTGGTGCATAGCCAGTTAACGGGAAGATCAATCCATCATGCTTGCCTCGTAAAAAGGTTGGCCGGTTATTAATTGTAAACTTGTCTCCACTCGCCTTGAAATCCCGCAGTCCAATTACGATGTCCCGATCATCGATAATTCTCCCGCTCTCTTCTCGCAACGTGATGGCAATCTTATATAAATGAGGTGCATCGTCGCTCCATAAGAGCGCTTCATCTCCCAATGAATACGAGATACTCATTTCGTTATGATCAACTGGGTATATCCGCTCGGCAACTTCATGTACAACTTCTTCTGCATCGGAAGTTTGCTCATCAATGGCGAAACTCATGGCAGACACTGCAATTTGAGTATTCTGTAGCACTCCATCCAATTTCACCGAAAGCGTTATCGATTTATGCGTCGCATCGGTGTAAATTTGCACATCACTCATACTTGCTTCATTGCTGAATTTCAATTCCAGTTTGCCCGTAATGCCGTTCCAGTTCGTCTGTGTATCCTTGGAGGTCATATGCCCGCCTTTGGTTGGGTAACTCGTGTTGTCCACCTTGATTCTAACCGTATGAGTACCGGCAGAGAGCCCTTCCTTAAGCACGTACTCATGGGGCGTATTGAGACTGTTACGTGTACCTAGTGGAATATCATCAACCCAGACTGTTGTAACCCGTGTACGCTCCAGATGCAGACAGCAGTACTTTCCTGCCAATTCCTCCGGAACCTCAAACTCCCTCTCCAGCCAGAGCCATCCCTCGAAAGCGTATTCGTCCGTGAGCGCTCCAATCTCAGCCCGTTCGTTTTTCTTTCCCTTTCTGGCATGGGACGTTGTATTTGGCATGGTAATCGTGTCGTCATACGGAGTATTGATTCCCAGCTTGTTCTCGTCAAGCTGCATTCTCCAGACTCCTTGCAAGTTAATGATGGGCAACATGATTTCAACTCCTAATTTTGGGTTAACCGCACTTGTCTATCATTGTATCAGAGAATGGATTACCTATCTGTGAAATTTAAAGATAAGGATCGTTCTGTTTACAAAAAAAACCTGACCCCAGGTAAATAACCTTACAGGGTCAGGCTGACTATCAACGAATATTTATTTTTCGTCCAGAAGACTTAAGATTAATTTGACCGATTCAGCCCGCGTTGCTGTTTGCAATGGTGCAAATCGATTACCGCCTACACCGTCAATCAAGCCGGCCTCAACCATGGAAGCCACATACGGCGCTGCCCATGCAGGAATCTGATCCAGGTCTTCAAAAGAAAGCGAAGCCGTGGAGCCTTCCGGTGTGCTGCTTGCACGAGCAATCATGGTCACCAACTCAGCACGGTTCAGTGGTTTATTCGGCTTAAATGATCCATCTGTGTACCCACTGATAATGCCTGCTGAAGCTGCTTCCACAATGTATGGAGCAGACCAGATGGGAATTTGTTTTGCATCGGTATACGTGGTTACCGTGCTGCTTGTATTCAGTTTCATGGCTCTGCCCAGCATGGTAATGAACTCCGCACGGGTTACTTTTTGATTCGGACGGAAGGTTCCATCGCCATAACCTTGTACAAAACCTGCGGTCAAAGCTTGATCGATAAGCGACTTCGCCCAGTGTCCTTCCGTATCTTTCAGCTGTCGTACATTCTCATTGTTGCCACCACCAGATTGACCCGGATTGCTGGTATCCGGTTTGCCTCCCTGTTCTGTTCCGGGCTGCGTCGTCTCAGCACCTGTTCCAGGTGTTGGGGTACTGCTTCCAGACCCGCCATTGTTCCCAGAACCGCCACCTGAGCCAGGGTTGGATGTACCCGGTCCTGGGTTCGGCGTTTCCGTATTCGACTTCTTGATCATGCCAAATTGATCAATAATAAACGGTTTTGCGTCATTAATATTCTGATCAATTTCATAGGTTACCGCTGTAAGTTTGTTCCCATCGATGGTGATGCCAACAAAGTTTTGAACCTGTCCGCGTTTCGGACGACGATCGTCATTGGGATCTGGTCCATACTTTGCAGCATGATTTTCTTCTGCCAACTCAAACAAGCTGTAATACGCATCCCCAAGAACAGGATCCTGATTTTTGTAGTACACTTTCGGTCCGGCTGTTGCTGGAATCAGATAAATGGTGCCATCCGGGTTCACCGCGTATTCAATCTGTTTACTGTTCAATGTTTCCGTAATCTTGACAGCATCTTTTGCCTTTCCTGTCTTATCAATCGGTTTGGTGCGGGCGTAAATATGATCATGCCCCTGTAACACAAAGTCGATATCCAGTTCTGCCATCAGCGGAGCAATTTTGTTACGTACTCCGTTTGGTCCGATAATATCCGAATCTGTCGCATGATTGGACGTTGTATAAGGACCTTTATGAATATTGACGATGATCCAATCTGCCCCATTTTTGCGCGCTTCTTTTACATCGTCCTGCAGCCAGTGTACCTGTTCTGCCGAGAAATTGTTATACTCTTCTGAATCTTCGTTTGAATTCAACACCACGAAGTGTGCATTACTATAATCGTAGGAATAATAAGCCCCTGTCTCTGTTGCCGAGTTCTCCGGTACATCCAGGTTGAAATGATCGATAAAAGCGAAGTTTTCATCTTCATGATTACCCGCCGATGGAACGATCGTTGTATTCAGAAGACTTGATTGAGAATGACCGAGGAGCCAGTTCCACTGCTCTTCTTTAACACCTTTATCAACAATATCTCCATTGTGCACCACAAATTGTGCATTCGGAATGGTTGCAAGTGCCTTGTCCAGTGTCTCGGAGGAAAGGATCGCTTCATCCTCTTCCTTCGCCTGCGTATCAGCCAGATCAATAAATGTAAAGGCACCTGTCTTCGGCGCTGTACGGAACGTGCCCGTCTTGCTCCACGTATTGCTGGAAGCTTCGCCCACTCTGAACGAATAAAGCGTATCTGGCTTCAGATTCGTTGCTTCCGCTTTGTGTACAAGTTCAGAAGACGAATTCACGGAGCGGTCGGAACGCCCTTCATAAGAGATTGCACTGGAGAAGTCAGCGATATTTGCTGTTTTTTCAACAACCTGAAGATCACTTCCTGGAACCTGTTCGGATGTATACCAGGCAAATCCTTTACTAGTGGTTGGATCTCCATTAAACGTAACTGTAACCTTGCTCACTTGCTCATCATTGGATTGTGTGTCCTTGGTAATTCCGAATGTATCTACGACAAAAGGTTCAGCATTATATCGATTCTGATCGATTTCATAAACGATCGCTGTAAGCTTGCCGCCATTAACAGTCAATGAGGTGAAATTCTGAACCTGACCTCTTGCTGCACTCGTTGTATCTCCATAAACACGGGCATGATTCTCTTCTGCTCGTTCAAACAGGCTAAAGTATGCATCGCCAAGTTGAGGTTTCGTATTTTTGAAGTATACTTTGGCCCCTGCTGTACCTGGAATCATGTAAATAGTTCCATCCGGGTTAACGGTGTATTTAATGCTCTGTCCTTGAAAAGTTTCCTCTATTGTGGAAACTTCTTCAGCTGTTCCATCCTGCTTGATCGGTTTGGTCCGAGCATAGATGTGATCATGTCCTTGAAGAACAAGATCGATGCCAAGCTCATTCATAAGCGGGGCAATTTTATTTCTAACCCCGTTTTCACCAATAATATCACTGTCGGTCGCATGATTGGACGTTGTATACGGTCCTTTGTGGATATTGACGATGATCCACTCAGCTCCAGCAGATTTGGCCTGCTCCACATCCTGCTTCATCCACTCCACTTGTTCGTTCGAGAAGTTCGCATAATCCGTCGAATTTTCATTGGAGTTCAGAACGATAAAATGTGCATTACTGTAATCATAAGAATAATAAGCACCTGTGACCGTCGCCGCATTCTCCGGCTGTTTTACATTAAAATGATCATAGAATGCATAGTTTTTGTTCTCATGATTGCCTGCGGAAGGTACTATTGTCGTTCTCATCAAATCCTCTTGAGAATACCCAAGCAGCCAGTTCCATTCTTGTTCCGAGGTCCCATTCTCAACAACATCACCGTTGTGAACGACAAACTCTGCATTCGGAACGGTAGTTAGTGCCTTGGACAGCGTTTCCGCGGATAAACGAGCCTCCTCCTCATCCTTCGCTTGAGTATCCGTTAAGTCAACAAAAGTAAATGCTCCACCCTCTGGAGCTGTCTCGAACTCTCCTGTTTCACTCCAGAGGCCAAGCGTCTCGTCACCTACGCGATAATAGTATGAAGTGTTTGCATCAAGTCCTGAAGCTTCTGCTTTATGAACCATTTCTCCCGGAGAGTTTCTGGAGATGATCGCTTCACCATTAAACGTTTGTGCTGCATTGAAATCAGGAGCCCCGTCCTGTTTCCGGACCACTTGCACCTGACTATTAGTCGAAGCAAGCGGTGTATACCAGGTAAACCCCTTGCTCGATTTGGCGTCACCATGGAACGTAGCTGTAACTTTGCTAATTTCGATTGCCGGTGCCTCAGTTAACGCTCTCAGCTCCATATCAAAGTACAGATCTGAGCTTCCATCGCTTTGCTGATGGACCTCCACTGCGATAATATTCTCCCCGTCATGCAGGAGAGTTTGAAGCGGTTCGGTCAGATCCACATCTTCATACATGACTGGCAGATCCTTCGAAGATGTTGCTTTGGTGGAAAAGTTAATCTCACCATCAGGCATGCCGAATCTGCGAACTTCCGTGCCATTTACATATAAAACAGCACCATCGTCAATGCCGAAGGTACCCAGAATTTGACCATAGTTTTGGATTTGCTCCTGGTTGACTGTCAGCGTTGTCCGAAAATATGTAGTGCGGTGTTTCAGACTTTTGTTACCACCATAGTCCACTTCTGTATGAAGCGGTCCGAAATATGTCGTTGATATGCCGCTACCATTGTCTTTGTAACCAAAAGGAGCATTATCTACTGCCCATGTATCGTCTTCATAGACAGCCTGCCATACCGATTTTAAATCCTGACCTTGATCAAAATACTTCCACGTTGAATTTTTGCTAAGCAAGATATCTGCTTGAGGTTCAACCGTCTCCGCTGCTTTAACTACTGGTGCTGAGCCCAGTCCCCCAAACCATCCAATAACCAGTGCGGTTGATAGCAGGATGGCCAGAACCTTTTTGTACAATGGGTTAATCATCATGTTCTCCTCTCAATTGGCAATAATGTGAATCTAGCGCTATTACATGAATGATTACTAGATTATCCAGCTATATCATAAGAGAAGAACATGTTGACTTTTGCATGTTTATGTAAATTACATGTAAATATATTCATATTTATTGAGAGCTACGATCGTCAATTCCGCCGTAGTTCGTCAGGGATATGCTGCAGGTTAATACAACTTATTTCAGCATAGGGATCATTATTGAACCACTGTTTGCTGGATTGCTGTTTGACAAACACATCCATATTCCTTATATTGTTGGTGCACTTATCCTTGGGCTCGCCCTGTCCGGACGATGCAAAAAAACATGTGAAGGAACAGGTTATCTCCTATGACTGAGAACTGGCACCAAAATTTTAAAAACAAAAACCGGGAAGCTCTAATTGCAGCAGCCAAAGAATTATGCATGAAGCAGAGCTTTCTTAATGTGAATATCAAAGATATATGCAGCGAAGCCGGAATAAGTCGGGTTACCTTTTACAAGCACTTTCAATCCATGGACGAACTGATTCTGGCGGTCCAAGTGGAGATTCTGGAGAGTATGACCGGATACGTGAAAAAAGCGGCTTCACCAGAAATGAGCGGCCAAGAGATGCTTGCTTCCATGCTCGAAGCCTGGGTCCATTACGCCTCCACTCATCTCGGTTATATCAAATTCGTATTATTATTCGACCTGCATTATGATGCCTATGATTCAGGCCAAGAATTGAAAGAACAATACAATCTGTTTATTAAACGTAAAAAGGAACAACATTTCCTTTTAGATGCTCTGGAGACCGGATATAACGATGGTACGTTGAAGCCTGATCCTGATCCCCTTAACACAGCCCATTTTATCTTTGTATCCATGATGAGTATGCTGCAGAAAATGAGTCTGGCTTCAGAAGAAGATCACGTTACCGTTCAAAGCGATCTGAAATTCGCCAAACGATTCATTGAGATGCTGGTACAGCATTTGAGTAATTGAAAAATTCCATGAACCCTGGTAAGACCAATCCAACCGGATTAGGTCTTTTTTTTTGTACAGCATCCACTTACCATTTTATCTCAGAGGTCAAGATCGTTCCGTTCAAACCGGTTTAGATCAGGGTCTTCTCTGTTTTCTAAGCAGCTAATGTTCACATATGTCAATGTAAATCTAGGACTGATCTTCATTTATTCTTCTCAATTTACGATAAATAGTATGGGGTTATACGAAAAACCCGTTGTTTTAACTACTTCCAAGGGGGAACAGAACGTGAGACAGACACGCAAGATAAAGATGGATCTAAGACTCAAACTGTATTTAATCATTCTGGTGCCACTACTGGCCATGGGCGGTCTCATTATGTGGACGACCATCCACTCCAGTGAAAATGCTTCAGTAATGACCATGCAGCATAACAATCAGCAGTTAGCAGTAAACACCGCCTCCCTGCTGGGCCAGGAATCGGAATTGATCAAGACATTATCCTCTACGGCTTCGGAGGAAAGCGATGAATACAAAAGTCTTAGAGACGAACTCGTTAAAGTCCGGCTTCAATCGGGAGCCCTCTATGTATATATGTATAACAAAACGGCGGACGGGTGGATTTACACGGTAGATGGGGCAGATTGGGACGATGCGGAATACAGCCCTTACGGAACGACAATGGAATTCAATCCCCAGATTCAGGAACGCTTGCTAAACAGTGAAGTCGTTACTACAGGCATTGTGGATGATCCAACCTGGGGACAGCTTCTCTCCTCCTTTACACCAATCAAGGATTCACAAGGTGAAGTTATTAGCTATCTGGGCATTGATATTTCTGCTGCATCAGTGAATCAAGTGTCCGCTGAATCGGTGAATAATGCATATCGGACCATTATCCCGATTTTTGTGGTTGTATTGATTCTATCGCTGGTCATGATGCTATTGGTGGTAAGAGGCATCCTCAGACAAGTGCGCGATATCAAGTCAAGCCTCGAACAGGTCGCGGATGGGAATCTCACAGTGGTATCCAAACATCTGTCCAACGATCAGCTTGGTGACATCAGTGACCTGATTAACGTCATGGCTTCACAATTAACGAACATACTGAAGGGAATACAGCAAGGGTCTGATACGCTGCAGCAGTCCTCGGCAAATATTGCGGAAACCGCTCAGACAAACCAGCGTCAGACCGAAGAACTTTCCAGAGCAATCGAGGAAATCGCCATAGGCTCTATGAAACAGGCAGAAGAGACAGAACACTCCGTCCAGCATTCAGAGAACCTCGGCAAGATTATGGATGAGGTTGGTTCATACGTGCAGCAGTTCACCCATACTTCTGAGCAGCTATCTGCCGTACAAGTACAAGTTACACGCGAACATGAAGTTCTGCTTGAGAAGGGTCGGGAGAATGCCAAGCGGGTTGAGCATCAGCAGGAAATTTCCAATTCTTTAACCACTCAATCAGAGCTCGCTGCTTCCATTAGTGGACAAATTCATAATATCCTGAAACAAACCCAGATTTTATCACTGAATGCTTCCATCGAGGCAGCCCGCGCTGGTGAGGCAGGTAAAGGTTTTGCCGTCGTTGCTGGTGAAATGGGCCAGCTCGCTCAGCAATCTGAACGTTCCATCCAGGAGATTGATGGGATTCTGAGTTCATTTGTTCAAGAAATCCAACGGATGGGCCATCAATTTGAAGCGAATATGGTAGCGGTCAAGGAGCAGGAAGAGCAGATCGCTGATTGCCTTCAGGCGTTCAGACAGGTTAGCCAATTATCGACTGAAGTGCATGAGCTGGCTCAGCGTTTGGAGAACCGTACAATGAAAATGCATTCCATTCGTCAGGAAGTGGAACAGCACCTAAGCTATATCGCTTCTGCAACAGAGGAAACTTCGGCCATGGCTGAAGAAGTCACGGCCAGTGCCGAGGAGCAGCAGCGATCCGCGAGCGAACTATCGAACATTTCCGGGCAGCTCTCTGGCCTTGCGGGAAACCTCAAATCATATTCCGATCAATTTCAGATCGAAATCACGAAATCAGATCCAAAATAATGAAGAACCCCGCTACCTGACGAATCAGGCGGCGGGGTTTTCTTAATATCATTTGATCAAATTCTTATAAATCCTTTCTCGCAAACAAACGAGTGGTTAACACATAGGATGCACCGAAGATGAATATTATCCCAATCGATACTATGGCTATAAGTTGGCCATCTACGCCCTTCTCACTGACCATATTCATAAGCACGGCAAAGGGCTGCGCAAGAAGAATGAGTGCAACCATGAATATGGCATTGATTATTCCGGCTCCCTTTTTACTAAGTGCATAAAAGAGCGGCATATAGATGGATACCAGCACTATTACCATGCCTATGGAAACCATGATGTCCATAAGGGTGTAGCTTGGCTTGTTTAATTCAGGGAAGTTCAAGTCGACCAGCCAGTGAATTCCGAACGAGGCGAACACGCCAAATAAGGTATATAGGATCGCCGATACATATTTGGCTTGCACGACATTTTTGCGGCTGACTGGCAGGGTAAGCAAGAAATTATGATTGTGGTTTTTGATATCGATCATGGTTGCCAAGATTACCGAACCAAATGCGGTGTAGATCCCCACAAAATACATCGACATTTCACTCTTAGGTATAAAGGCCAAGCTAAACACAATCAGATATAATCCTATTGTCCATAATGAACTTCTTAATGCTATGAAGTCTTTGCGAAGCAGGTTAAGCATGTTTTCGTCCCCCTTTTGCGGTAAAGTAGATCAGATCCTCCAAGGTTGGTCTTTGCAAAAGGGCAAAGCTTCCAAACAACCGTGCGGCCTCTTCCCTATTGTCTGCCAGTGCCTCAAAACCAACATCTGTCTCGCGAATTCCGATAAATTGATTCCGGGTATCCCCATCTAGCAGCTCCATATCTCCTTTAACGATCGTATATCTCTCAAGTACATCATCTTTCGTTTCGTTAAAAACAAGTTTTCCCTGATTGACGAATGCAATATAGTCCGCTATACGCTCCAAATCTGTCGTGATATGCGTTGAGAAAATAATGGATCTTGTCTCATCCTGTATCAGATCCGAGAGCAGATCCAGAAGCTCTCTTCTAAATACAGGATCAAGCCCGGATGTCGGCTCATCCATAATGAGAAGATCAGCATCGTGTGACAGAGCGATGGCCAGAGAGAACTTGATTTTCATCCCTTTCGACAAATCAGCGATTTTCTTCTTCGGCGACAATTCAAATTGCTCCAGGTAGCCATTGAATTTCTGCTCATCCCACTTCTTATAAAAGGGTGCAATCATTTTTTTCATTTCACGGATCGTCAGATGTTCATAATAAAAGCATTCATCGGATACGACACCAATACGCTGCTTAATGTTTACCTCCTGTGCGGGCATCTCATGTCCCAGTGTCCTGATCGTACCTGAGTCTGGGTGGATCAAGCCGATGATCATTTTGATCAGGGTGCTTTTCCCCGCCCCATTCGGTCCAATGAGCCCAGTAATATACCCCTGTTTTACATCCAGAGATACATTGTCCACCTTAAATAAGGGATACACCTTGGTTAAATTACGCAGTTCAATTGCATTCATGATGAAGTTTCCTCCTCAGACAACATAGTAAAAAGATGAATTACATCTTGCTCCGTCATGCTTAATTCCTTACTTTCCCGAATAATCTCCAGCATTTTCTCTTCCAGTCGTTTCATCCGCTGCTCGCGTATAAAATCCTGATTGGCCCCTGAGACAAAACAGCCCTTGCCTACGACGGAATCAATTAATTTCTCTTTTTCCAGCTCTTCATAGACACGTTTGGTGGTAATCACGCTGACTTGCAGATCCTTGGCGAGCTGCCTGATGGAGGGAAGACTATCCCCGGCAACCAACTCTCCGCTCAAAATACTCTGTCTGATCTGGGTTAATATCTGCATATAGATGGGATCGCTCGAAGCGTTGGATATCAGAATTTTAATGGTCATTCACCTCGTTGGTGTTTATTAAGTATATAGTGTGTATATATAATATATACACTATATACTCGTTCGTCAATCCATATTTGCCCATCTTATAAGACACTTATGCACAGCAAAAAAGGACGGAAATATCCGTCCCTCTAAGTTATATTTATTTTCCCTCACGGCACCACTCTTCAATCGCCCACTACTTCAGCGATGCTGGCAGCTTGACGCCAATCAGTTTGCCTTCGGCCTGTATAATAATCATGCTGCCGGTCTTCAGCGTTGCCTCGTGAAAATCAGCCCCGGTCTTCACACGGAATACAGGCTGGCTTGTCAGCATATTGATTCCAAGCAGTGTCCCGTTACGCTGTGCACGATAGATTCCTTTGCCATATATGCTAACCTGCGACACAGGAGCATCGCCATTCCATTGAACCGCACTGCCGTTTACCAGCTTAACACCCTTTAATTCGCTATCTGTAACAGAGTCCCTGTAGATCAGACGTTCCTGAACAACCCCTACCAGTTCTCCACTCACCCCGCCAGGAGGCTGAAACGTCCTCGTTGGAGCATCACCATTCTTGTACGTATTCAGATCATATTCAGCAATCTTGCCTGCCTGTTCAATATATATCTTCCCATCATTAGCCAATACACTCCCTTGGCCGCGCTCATACGGCGGGTCGCCGGACATTTTCCAAGTGAAGTCCATGCTTCCTTTACGTGTTCCTGTCTTGAGATTAAAGGCATTCACCTTTACTTTCCGGTCCGGGTCAGATTCATAATCTTGAAGCAGCGGAGTGTAATAATCGACGGAATATACCAATCCATTTTTAATTTGAAGTGCCTCTCCCTGTCCAAACTCACTCCATAGCTTTTTCCCGGTTTTCTTGTCATAAGCGTTCAATTGCACAGAAGTCAGTGCACCCTGCACGAAGAAGGTTCGCAGCACCACTCCATCCGATTCCTGCAGATAGGCGGTACCATTGCCTTCGGCTGATGCTTCATCAGCCTTCCACCGCAGCTTGCCTGTCTTCCGATCAAAAGCATAGGTGGTGCTTCCCTTGATGACATATAGTGTATCTGCAGTAGGAATTAATGCTTCTGTCCGTTCACGCGTATCCATCCATGTGGATGTGCCCGATTGCCATACAGCCTTTCCAGTCTTGGCATTTACCGCATATGGCTTATGGCTGGAGGTTAGGCCATACAGAACGCCATTGTCATAAACCATGCTCGGGGTCAGATCTTTACCAAATGTCCAGAGCTGTTTGCCCGTTGCTGCATCCAAGGCGACCAGCTTGCGATTAGAAAAGGCAAATACTTTACCGTCTTCTGCAACAGCCTGTTGTCCTTGATAGCTTTCATTCTGATCTGTATAAGAGTCTACCTTCACTGTCCAGGAAGGTTTAAGTTCAGGTACCGTTAATTTGGAATATGAATTCCAATCGTAGATGGAGATATCCGCTTTCTCCGCCAGTGCCTGAGAAGGCATCGCAGTGTACCCTCCGCTAAAAGCGATCATAGCTGCAGTCAGCCCTGTAAAGGTGCGAACGTAGGGATGATATTTTCGTTTCTCCGTTTGTGATTTAGTCTGCTTGTTCAGCATGGAAATCCTCCTTCTTGTTAGTAAAGCTCTTAAATCTACTAAATCTTGATTGCGTAAAAAGTAAACATTTGGAACGAATCTAGTATACAAGAGGATTAATCTGGGAGCAATTAACAAATTATAGCTTGTCTGTAATTTGTTCAACTTAGATCATCCTGAGGAAACGGTTATACTCCCTTTTTCTTAGTAAATCATGAATATTTCACCAAACTGATTTGCATACTACTTCAAGTAATCCAAATGACATTTAGGAGGCAACTCACTTGAATCAATTTTCACAGTCCCAACAAATTTCCCAACTGGCTCAGCAGCTCACGCAGCAAACACAGCAAGCGTCCATGCAGTATCAACAACTGCTGAGACAGGAACAGAGCAATGCTCAGCAGCTTGAACAACTGGCTCAACGCGAGCAGCAAGCGGCTCACATTATTCAGACAGCACTTCAAGGACACCAAACAGCTATCCAGCAATTGCAGCAAATCGCGAGCCTTGCTCAACAACTGGCAAACACAACTCAACACGTATCCTTCGTGGATCAACCATACAACAACCCGAATGTCGGTATTACTGGGCAAACGTTCGGACAGTTTCCAAACCAGCATCGTCAATAACATATGTATAAAAAAAAGGAACCCATGGATATGGGTTCTTTTTTTGCAGCTATTATTTCATGTAAGGAAGTGCTCAGGCATTCAAGTCATGCAGGCCTGGACTATGCTCATTAGGAAGTTCAGGCATATATGGGAGCGGGAATCCCTGTGGTGGGTCAGTAACTTTCAGCTCACCGCCGTTACGACTAGGTGATTGGCCGCTATATATTTCAGCAATCCGGGTATTGTCCAACCGGAAGTTAAACTGGGCATTATGGAAGCCGAGGTCAACGTATTTCTGACATTCCGGATATTTGTTGATATCGTAGTTCGGCACTGGGAACACTTTTCCCCAATTCACACCCAACGTTTCGAGGGCTTTTGCGAATGCATTTTGATGTGCATTATCACGAACAATCAGGAAACCCAACGTTTCACGGAACGCTTTGTTTGTACTCATTTCATAGATTCTTGTTTTTTGTAATACTCCCGTCGATTCCAGTACAACGTTGTCAAGCAAATTGCTGACCAGATTGCCATGATCATACACATAATTTCCAAGCCATGGGTTACCCGCAGCATCTACAGGCAATGAGCTCTGAGCCCCCATAATGTAGTGATGAGGATTGGCGTGCTTGATGGCTTCGTCCAATGGAGCCCCGTCAATACCCGCATCTCCCGCTCCTTCTGCGCCTGCTCCGGTTAAGAGCTGATTTATCGTTTGCTGCACCAATTCAATATGGCTTAATTCCTCGAGAAAAACTCCGCGCAGCAGGTCTCTGTACTGTGTTGCTTTTCCGCGGAAGTTGCTGCTCTGGAAGAAAAACTGCATCATTGTACGCATTTCTCCAAATTGTCCGCCCAATGTTTCCTGTAACACTTTGGCTGCTGCCGGATCCGGCTTATCCGGTACAATCATATTAATCAGATCTTCTCTATAAAAAAACATGGTCGTCCTCCATTCAAGTATATTACAGCCTTAGTTTCTGCCTTCTTCCTGGATTTATGTGAAAGTAAGCTCAACCAAAGTTTGGATTCGAAGCAAGAATATAATTCTTTTATTAAGGAGAACCTAACCCGGTAAAATGACTGAATATGTGGAGGGATACGATAATGGGTATTTTAAGTGGCAATCCCAAAGATGAACCTATGCACTACGGAGAAATCTTTAGCGTGTGGCAATGCTCCATGGTGGCAAAAGGCTCCATTTCCTGTTACCAGGCGTACATGAACCATGCCGGAGATAAGGATCTTAAAAAAATCCTAGATGACCTGCTGGATCAGGCCAAACTGGAAATCAAAGAGTGCGATGCTTTGTTAACCGAGAATGGCATTGCTCCAGCCCCAATGTTGCCCGAAAGACCTCCTGTCAAATTGGAGGATATCCCCGCAGGCGCAAGGTTCACTGATCCTGAGATTGCAGCCAAAATCGCAGCAGACACTTCGTTGGGTCTGGTTGCTGCGAGCCAGGTCATGGGACAATCCATCCGGGAAGATATCGGTGCATTATTCGCCAAATATCACGTAACCAAAGCGGCACTAGGCGTGCGCATTTTGCAATTGGTCAAAGAAAAAGGCTGGCTTGTTCCTCCTCCTCTTCAAATCAAAAGACCAGATTCAGACAAAGCCTAAGCAGCGCCTAATTTAAGCAACATTTAATGCCTATTCAAGACAAAGAAGGAGCATCATACTGCTCCCTCTTTGTCTTTTTTTTTGTTTCCTTTTGTTTAGAATTAATTGGACAGGTTATATAGATTTAGAATTAATCAACCATACCAAATGGAGGGATTCACATGTTCAGACACCAAAAGGAATTACAATTCGAAGTAAAAGTAGATCGCCCGGATCCCGTATTCGCCCGTCAGGTCCAGGAAGTATTGGGAGGACAATTCGGGGAAATGACCGTAATGATGCAATACCTCTTTCAAGGATTTAATTGTCGTGGCGAAGAAAAATATAAAGATATGCTTATGGATATCGGCACAGAGGAAATCGGCCACGTTGAAATGCTCTGCGCTTTGATTAGCCAGCTGCTGGATGGCGCCACACCTGCTGAACAGCAAAAAGCAGCTGAGGACCCTGTTACTGCTGCCATTATGGGAGGAATCAATCCTCAACATCTGCTGGTGAGCGGACTCGGCGGCTTACCTACGAACTCTACCGGCGTACCTTGGAACGGTTCGTATATTGTGGCAAGCGGCAACCTTCTTGCAGATATGCGTTCCAACCTGCATGCCGAAAGTCAGGGCCGTCTCCAGGTAGCAAGACTCTATCACATGACTACCGATGAAGGCGTTCGGGCGACGTTCCGCAAAATGTTGGCACGTGACCGTTACCATCAGTACCAGTGGATGGCTGCCATTCAGGAATTGGAGGAAAAGAACGGCGTCGTTGTTCCTGCTTCCTTCCCACCAGAGGCCGAGCAGGAATCTCAACCTGAAGCCTATGAGTTCTGGAATCTTTCCGAAGGAACAGAATCCAGTGAAGGTTTATGGGCGAAAGGAAGTGCTCCGGATGGTACTGGTGATTTCGTGTACGTTTCCAACCCGGTTCCCAAAGGACAAGTCTACGAGCCTGTCATTCCTGCCACAGAACTTCATCACGACCTCGACGGAAAAGCGAGCGATAAGTAATCGTTAACCCATTGAAAAATTCATTTTAATATATTATTTGATTTACGTTTCTACTCTATTATTTTGGGTACTAATCAATAGACAACGATATCTGGAGGTGTTTCACGATGGCGACGAAAGAACTTGCAGTACACGAGAAACTTGAAATTCACGAACTGCTAACGCTCAAAACATCATGTGCTACTAAATCGGTGACCATGCTGGAACTGGTCCGAGACGAGAAACTGAAATCCTTGATTGAAGACGATCTGAACAATTCTTCCCAAGCGATTGAAGAGTTGAAATCCCTATTGAAATAAGGAGGAGCTTATTATGTCTACGACGATGACCAAAGAAATGCTGGTAAAGGCCATCAAACCAATGGATGATCTAGCGATTGCTACCGATATGCTTCTGTCAGCCAAGTCAGCTGTACGCACTTACGCGATTGCTCTTACCGAAACGGCGACACCGCGAGTTCGAAAAGTGCTGAAGGCCCAACTGGACACCGCAATTGATACGCATCAAAAAATCGCCGATTATATGATCAAAAATGAAATGTATCATCCTTACAATATCGAAGAACAAGTTGAGCATGATTTGGAAAAGTCGGATAAAGCTTTAAAACTGGTGGATTCTAACTAAATGTTACTTTTCCCATCAAAAAAAACGACTCTGTTTTTCACGGAGTCGTTTTTTTGTTCGTTCTTTTTTTTAGTAAGATAACTACAAATAACAATATCGGAAGGAAAATTTGGAATACAGGAGAAGAATAATTCAATGTAACCCCCCGACCGACTTCTATATGTTCAGTATAAGTCGGTGACAAGAATGACAAACCACATAGAAGGATCCCTACCGCAAAGACCCACTTCTTGTAATTGACTCCTGTTACTCTTTCAAGACCTATAACAGCACCATGAAAGAAGGCGGCAATTTTAATGCCTAACCCTAAAAATAGAAGCAAAGTAAACAGAGCATCCATCCGCTCGAACACCTCAGTCAATTCAATCATTTGAACCGTTTCGAGGAGTGGCAGAGTACTATACGCAGCAATCTTAGTGCCTAGCACAAAAATAATAAGTTGATTAATAAAAGTTAGAGCAAGTGCAGTTACGATATAAGCAGTGATCACGACTTTATTAAAATTT
Source organism: Paenibacillus sp. FSL K6-2862 (assembly GCF_038005125.1). Classification (NCBI taxonomy): domain Bacteria; kingdom Bacillati; phylum Bacillota; class Bacilli; order Caryophanales; family Paenibacillaceae; genus Paenibacillus; species Paenibacillus sp. FSL K6-2862. The sequence continues at coordinate 2,979,289 of NZ_JBBOSN010000001.1, read as the reverse complement.
CTTCCTTTACGAGCATATGGATAAAAAACCAGAAATAAAACAACTTGTCCGAATGGAAAGGAAATGATTTCAGGAAATGCAGCTTTGAAAATGGGATTCCATCCATTCTCCAAAACCGGTAATATCAGTTCCGCGTGAAAAATGCCTGTTGAAGGAATCAAAATGCTGATCAAGGTATATCCCAACAGCATCATAGGAAACAAAATCATACACATTAAAAACAGGACACGGTATCCGTATCGTACAGTATTGGAGACCACCAGGATGGTGATCACGGTGATAAGCCACATTGGTGTTCTGTTTAGCAGCGTCAATACGGTGACTTCACTTAAGTCACGTAAGTTTCGGGAAGCCTCATAAGCAAAATAACCCACAAACATCAAGTTAAGTATGGTTCCCATGATTTTACCCATATAACGACGAAACAACAGAAACAAATCCAATTCAGGTTCCTGATGATGAATTCCCAAATGAATAAGTAACAGTAACAACCCGGCTAGAGCCCCTGCAAGCATGGCTAACCACGCATCCTGTTTGGCTTCCCCACCCATTAAAAATAAAGTTGTACTTCCAACTTCAAATAGGGAAAGACAAACAGCCAGTTCCGATATGCGAAGAGAATTAGCTGTGGTCATTATTCTTCATCTCCTTGAGTGAGTTTACACCTTTTCCTTATTCGGATCCAAGCAATTTGCTAAAAGAGTCCTGAAGTAATCCTGTTCTTCTCACGCTAACTTCCACATTGATATTAATGTCCATGTTTCTAATTTCTTCTGGCCAGGATTCTTTTAGGGACTTCCACTCTTTGGGTTGATGCTGATGAATTTTGTTCCCAATCCCCAATAGGTCCACTTTTAGTTGCTGAGTTGCCTTCCACCCTTCCATCATCTGTGCTTCGATCAACTGTTCAGCCTGATGCTGTAACTCATTGATACTTTCTTTAGACGAGATTTTTTTCGGGGAAGTGCTCTCTTCCAGCTCTCCGCTCACTTTCGCATCTACACGAATGGTATAATGGAAGCCCGTCTTGATCGGCTTTGTCTTTACAGTTGCTTTTCGAACAAGAAATGAGTTGATTTCTCCATTTTCACCTACATATCTAAGATTCGTCCTTTTCACCTGATCCGTTAGCCAAGCTACCCCCAAGCTTTCACTTTGGCTTAGCTTTCCAATTTTCTTGTCCTTAGAGAAAACGCTCAACCCCTCCAGTCTTAATTTGGCTGGTGATGAAGTCTCTTTAAAAACATCTATATTTTCAATTTTTTTATGATCTTGACCTTTGACGGTTACGATGGGTATCCCTGCCGCTCCGCTGTCAGAAGAGATTTTCATAGCAAATTCGTGTAGGTTAACTAGAGGATAGTAGGATCCCCGCTCATGATTTCGTTGTAAGATATCGGAAAGGGCACGACCTGGGTTCTTTTCCGGTGGAACCATTTTATTCAGATAATCCCTTGCTTCCCCATCTGCGACAAGCATCTTTACGGTTTCGCGGGGTTCGATATTACGATAGTAATTATCAAGAATTTCCGCAATTCCCTGTTCTGCTGCTTCTTCCCCGATTACTAACACGTTGGTATGTGCAAAATACAACTTTTTCGGATTTTCTACACTGCTTTTTGCAACAGCTTCTCTGATCGTTTTTCCTTGAGAAGTAAAGGTGGTCACGGTAGACTGAGAGCCTCCCCCTGAGGATCCGCTTGTACTGCTCGCTGGTGGTACAATAACCTGATAAGTGATGTTCCATTTTCCGTTTTGTTTGTCAAAACCCGTTGCTGATGTAATGCCTAGATCGTTCATTTCAGTCCGATTACCACAACCTCCAAGTAAAGTTACCCACATAAGCGCTAAAAACATGTGTCGTCTATTCACAGGAATCACATAAACTGCTCCTTTACTCGCTATCATCAGATTGGTTTATACTGCTTATGGCATTGTCTGAACCTGCCGGATATTGATGCGGAGCTTGCCTTGTTTTATTTGAATCCGCTTTTTCAGCCGGTCTTGTCTTCATCGCCCACCAAGGTACCCGCAAGATCAGATCCTTCATGTTTGACTTGTAAAATGGACCGAATGGCATTAAGTAATCCACGCCGAATGACTTTAGTGACACCAAATGAGCCAACAGAGGCACTGCACCTGCCAATATGCCGAACAAACCAAGGGTACCTGCCAGCACCATAAATGGAAAACGCATTAACCTGACTGCTGTTGCCATGCTGAAATATGGAATAACAAAGTTCGATATGGCCGTGAAAGATACCACAATAACCATCGCTCCCGAAACCAGCCCAGCTTCTACTGCAGCTTGACCTATAACCAATGCACCGACAATGGAGATCGCCGGTCCTATTGCTCGCGGCATCCGAACTCCAGCCTCACGAATAACCTCAAATGTAATTTCCATAAGCAAGGCTTCAAGTAACGCAGGAAAAGGGACGCCTTCCCGCTGAGCTGCCAGAGTGATTAATAATGTGGTGGGTATCATTTCTTGCTGGAACGTAGTTAAAGCAATGAAAGTAGATGGCAGCAATAAAGAGACTAGAAAAGACAAGAAACGAATGGTTCTCAAAAAAGTGGAGATATCATAACGCTGGTAGTAATCTTCTGTGGTCTGAAAAAAGTTGAAAAAGGTGACTGGAGCAACCAGGGCAAAGGGGGTTCCATCAATTAGAATGGCAACTTGTCCGTCCAGCAAACTACCAGCAACGGTATCTGGTCGTTCCGTGTTAAGCATGGTTGGGAAAGGTGTTAGAGGCGCATCCTGAATGAATTCTTCGATGTATCCACTCTCCAATATGCTGTCTGTATGAATTGAACGGAGTCTTTTATTGACTTCATCTACCACTTCCGGTTTGGCAATCCCCTGGATATAGGCCACAGCTACCGAGGTTTGGGTATATTCACCAATATTGTGTTTAAAAAACTTCAGATCCGGTGACCGTATCTTTCGTCGAATCAAAGTAATATTCGTAGCAAGCTCTTCTGTAAAGCCCTCTTTTGGTCCCCTAACGACCGTCTGGGAAGTAGGCTCCTCTACTGATCTTCGTTCCCCTCCGGAAACAGATACAGCTATGACATGTTCAATCCCTTCAACAAGAATGATCAGATGTCCGGTTAATACCGCTTGATACACTTCCTCGAGGGATTCTATTCTTTCGATATTTCCTGAAGGCAGGCTTAATTCGAGGGACAGATCGGGAACTTCTTCTTCACATTGTGGAGAAGTCTTGACTATTTGAATGACTTTCTCCATGAGTTCTCCTACAAGCGATGGGTCTGTCAATCCTTCAAGATAACAGACAGCCAGCGAAGTATGACTTGGCACAGGATTAGGAAAATCACGAGCGACAAAATCAGGACTACTCTCAAACGCCTTTTTAATCAATTCAAATTTATTTTGAAGAGATGGGCCCAATTTTACTGGTTGTTTTGTTTGTCTCTGTTGTTCTTCCCCTTTGTTCTGCGGCTGAGATTGAAATACTCTTTTCATCCAGCGGAACAGCATAATCTCACCTCCTTTATTTTCCGTTTAATATGGATCATTTCCGTAAAGATTATGCCAAAATCTAGACGTTGTCCTATTTAAGTAATCCCTCGAATAAGCTGATAAAGTACTTGAAAGGAGAGGACGACGTTCCATGATACTAGGTTATATCTTACTGGGGATTTCATTATCAGCCCCAATCGGTCCCATCAATGCCGCTCAGTTGGACAAGGGTGTTCGGGGTGGGTTCATGCCTGCCTGGTTTGTTGGACTCGGCGCGATCGCTGCTGATATTATTTACATGCTGCTCGTCTATTTCGGCATCATTCATTTGCTGGATCTGCCTTTTGTAAAGGCTTTCTTATGGCTGTTCGGTTTTTTTGTACTTGTGTATACCGGTGTGGAGAGCATCAAAAATGCAGGAACCCTCACGCAGTCGAATATTAGAGGGGACGAAGCAGCGCTATCCAAATCGTTCATGAATGGATTCCTGATGTCACTGTTCAATCCCCTATCCATTATGTTCTGGCTTGGCATTTACGGATCCATTCTGGCCAAGGCCGTGAATGATTCAACTGTGGAGCAGACGCTAATCAACAGCGGAGCCGTTATTCTGGGTATCCTGATCTGGGATATATTCATGGCCGCCGCTGCGAGTTTATTTCGCAAGTATCTTACTTTAGGCGTCCTTAAGGGCATATCCATCATTTCCGGCCTCTCTCTTGTCGGTTTCGGATGTTATTTTGGAGCGAAAGCTGTTCAGTTTCTGTTTTTCATTTGATTTTATTCTTGCGAAGCCGAATCCCGGTAATGTGGAAGCTGGGACTTTCCAGGGTGTTGTGTGATTCTTTTTCTTCCTGATTTGTGGTGGAAGACTCTTCATTTTTCTTCTTCTTGCGAACTCGTTGCACAATCATATCGCTGATTCCAATAAGTAAGACAAGCAGCAGGCTGATAAAGAAGCCAGGTCGACTCAGCGGATGGAAAAGCGTACCTGTTATAGCGAGGCCAATCAGTACCAACCCAATCCATCGTTTGACAACGCTGAACCTCCCTGCTTTCAGAAGTCGGCCGGAAGATAGCAAAATGAACAACCAATTGTACATGAGCATTAATCCGGCTGCAGTTGTTACATATTCGTATACCTTGCCAGGAAGCAGCAAAGACATGACAATGGTTGCAATAAGCCCGCATCCGATCAGTGAGAGCGCGAATAATGGAAACTTCTCCTTCCATTTTCGTGAGAATAACCGCGGAGCGTCTCCTTCCTGGGCCAAGGTCAGCATCATGGAAGTCACCGCATAGAGTGACGCGGTCATGGTAGAGAAACCTGCTACAATCAATACTCCATTGAACAAATGCGGAACAAAGGCTAAATGATCACTGCTCAGTGCCAGTACAAAGGGACTCTCTTTGGGATTGAAGGCACCAAGTGGGACCATGGTCAGAGCCAGTCCAATCGACACAACGTATACCGTTGAAAGCGAGATCAGCATCACTTTGCCTGCCTTGGGAGCCTCTTCCGGGTTTTGAAGGCGGTAGGACATGATTCCGAGCACCTCAATTCCCCCATAGGCATAAAAGGCAAATAGAAACGCAGACCACAGACCGATCCCGCCTTTCGGGAAAATTTCAGTCATGCTCAGCGGTACGTTATGCTCATATTTTGTTCCCCCAATCCATCCTGCGAGAAGCGCGATGGCAAGTACCAGAAACATAAGAATTGCTGCGATCTTAATAATGGCAAGTACATTTTCAACCCGGTCAAACCCTTTATTCCCGAAGAACACGATGCAAAGACCGACAATTCCGAATCCGGCTGCAAATATCCAGAGAGGAACATTCGGAAACCAAAAACGCGAGAAAATGGACAAGGCCGTCAACTGACTTCCCATAATAAGCAGCTCCGAAAACCAATACACCCATCCACTGGCAAAGCCAGCCCAGCTTCCGAATGCCTTCTTGGCATAGGAACGAAAAGATCCCTGCTCCGGATGATCCGATGTCATTCTCGCCAAGGCATCAAAAACAACATATGTACCGAGTGCAGCCAAAATGTAAGCCAGTAATACTGCCGGGCCACCGATCGAAATCGCGAGGCTGGAGCCCAGAAAGTATCCTGTGCCAATTGTGCCTGCTACACCAAGCAAGCTGAGCTGCCACCACTTTAGTTTCTTTTCCTCCGTTGAGGCCTCTGATGCTTTACTCATTTCTTCATTCCTCTTCTGTAATATTTTGGACCGCTTAAGGTATCCTTTCCCACTTGACCCTTTTTCATGTTGAAGGCAGAAAAACAAAAAAGCGAACGATAGGGCAAGCCCTTCATCCGCTAATATATTCACATCAATTATTGAATTGGAATTAAACCCACAACCGGATGTGGCACATAGGGTTCTTCCAACCACGCGATTTCTTCTTCTGTCAGCTTCAGGTCCATAGCTGCAACGGCATCCTCCAAATGTGATATCTTCGTCGCACCAATAATGGGGGCTGTTACGGGCTGCTTCTGCATAAGCCATGCCAGAGCAATGTGAACCCGCGGAACACCGTGCTTGCTTGCGATCTCTGCAACCCGCTCTACAATGAAGCGATCCGTATCGGCAGTAGAGTCGTATTTGGATTTCTGAACCTGATCCGTCTCGGAGCGATGCGTTGTTTCCGACCAGTCACGTGTCAGTCTTCCTGAAGCAAGCGGGCTGTAGGGAATGACTCCGATCCCTTCCTCCTTGCATAGGGGAAGCATCTCACGTTCCTCTTCACGGTACAGCAAGTTCAGATGATTTTGCATGGAAACGAATTTGGTCCAGCCATTGCGCTCAGCGACAAATAAGGCCTTTTGGAACTGCCAGGCGTACATCGCAGAAGCACCGAGATATCTTACTTTTCCGGCTTTGACTACATCATGTAATGCCTCCATCGTTTCTTCGATTGGGGTATGGTAGTCCCAGCGATGAATTTGGTACAGATCCACATAGTCGGTTCCAAGTCGCATCAGACTCTTATCAATTTCGCTCATGATGGCTTTGCGGGACAATCCGGCACCGTTCGGTCCTTCATGCATTCGTCCATGCACCTTGGTGGCAATTACAACCTCATCTCGTTTGGCATAATCCTTCAAGGCCCGCCCAAGGATCTCTTCACTTGCCCCCAGAGAATAGACATTCGCTGTATCAAAAAAGTTAATACCGAGCTCCAGAGCCTTCTTAATGACTGGCCGGCTATTCTCTTCGTTCAGTACCCATTGATGAATCCAGCGGTTGGCATCGCCAAACCCCATGCATCCCAGGCAAATTCTAGACACATCCAACCCTGTCTTCCCCAGCTTCACATAGTCCATCTTTTCGTCCTCCTCGTTATTCTTTTCTAATGTTCCGTCGTCTATATTCAGTTGGCGATAGATCAAAGCGCATTTTAAACACCTTGGAAAAGTGAGTCGTATTTTCGAACCCGCAGGCATAACAAATATCAGTTACCGACTGTGTCGTCTCGAGCAGGAGCTGACTGGCCAGATCCAGTCTGCGATTACGGATCCATTTTAGCGGAGAAGAGTTATACAATGCCCGAAATTCCCGCTTGAACGTTGACAGGCTTCTGCCAGACAAATAGGCCAGATCTTCAATGGAAACGGGATTGGTTACATTCTCTTCTACAACTTGTTCAATCTGACTCCGTTCAGCAGGATGGGGATACAACAGCTGTTGTAGCAAGTTCGTGTTTGCTTCAGCAAGATGAAACAGCAGCTCCATGAACTTGACGCCTACCAATCCGTCGCTGATCGAATCAGATTGGTTAAAATATGATTTTAGGGAGTCAATATATGCTCTCATTGGTTCATTAACTGGAATGACAGATAACGGAACGACATCATTGGTGGGATGAATGCTCTTCCAATCTGCAAAATCTGCGAACTTATGAAGTATGTCCTCATTCAGATAAAACATCATATAATCCAGCAAATATTCGGTACCGGGCTCACCCGACTTCTCGTAGTCTACCTTGATCGCTTTGTGCAAGAATATCATTTCATTGCTCCGCACCGTATGCTTTTCGTTCTTGAATTTAACCGTGTATACACCTGATTTAACGAACAGCAGCAGATGATCTTTCAGGAAAAATCCTCCTCTGGTTCCCTGCGTATGCAAACAAAACTGGATGACTGTAAGCCCATTCCATTTCAAGCTTCCCTCTTTGTCTGGTGCCTGTTCCATTCCTTTTGGAGCATGAATTAATTTTTCGGTTCGTCGTACATCCATTCTTCTTCCTACCTTCTGTCATCTCCTGCAAACATAACAATAACGCTTTTCTGCAAGAAATACTTTGCTCTGAAGCTCAAGTCATGTGATCATTTCGTTCATTCTTCTGAAGGTATGCATCCGTCAACGCCAAATCAATGAAACCAAAAACGGGTTCCAGTAAACTGGCTCCCGTTCTCTCTTCTATTCTCTTGGGCTATAACCAATTTACCCTCTAGGATATTTATTCTTATCCGCTTCCGTAATCGCTCGAATGACTCTGCATGGGTTACCTGCAGCAATGACTCCTGCTGGTATATCCTTCGTCACTACGCTTCCCGCGCCAATCACCGTATTGTCTCCAATCGTTACACCTGGCAGCACAGATACGCCTCCGCCAATCCATACATTGTCCCCTACTGTAATTGGAAGGGCAATCTCCAACCCTTGATTACGCTGTTCAGCATCCAGGGGATGACCAGCAGTGTAAAATCCGCAATTCGGTGCAATGAACACATTGGTGCCAAAGGTAATCTTCGCTGCATCCAGCATCACCGTATTATGATTACAATAAAAGTTTTCTCCAATCTCAATGTTGTATCCTTGGTCACAATAGAAAGGCTGTTCAATCCAAAACTTCTCTCCTGTTTTTGCCAAAATTTTTCTCATCATGGCTTCTCTTTCGGATATCATGCGCGGACGAAGCTGGTTGTAGTCGTAGCACAGCTCTTTTGCTTCAAGGCGTTCGTTTACCAATTGCGGATCGTTGTTATTGTCATATAAGAGTCCTTGTTGTGCTTTTTCTTTCTCGGTCATCGTCATTCGTGTAAGCTCCTTCGTTGTGTCTATTTAAGTAGCCAAAATTCTATGTATGGACGCAGCAATGTACAATACAATCTATTATAAATTCATCTGTTAGCAAAATACAAAAAAAACACGAGTGACCTCTTGGATCACTCATGTTTCATTCAGCTGCCGCTGTCTCTCTATTCATCCAATGCTGTCTTAATTAAGGCATTAACCCTTGAATTGAAGAGCAGACCGATATGGGACACCAGCGAAACCTGTATGTTATTCGCTCCGCTCAAGCGGGAAAGTGCAGGAGATACGATCGTGTCACTAGTAGAGTAGATGGAAGTAACCTCAACTCCCTGTGGGGCTGAAGTTGTAGTCAAACGATTGGCGCCTCCCAAGGTGACCAGCTTGTCTACTTTGGTAGAACCCCCACGGTTTAATATGTAATATAAACTATTAGCCCCGCCCATACTATGAGCCACAATGTTGACTTTGCTATGACCTGTTTCCCGAAGTACATTGTCTACGAATTGACTGATAGCTGCAGAATTCAACAGCTGATTCCCCTGCTTGCTGGGCAGATCAATCGCAAACAGCTCATCTCTGGACCAACCTTGACCACGCAGATAACTTTCAATATAAGTGAAATTGCTATCGGAACCTGTTAATCCATGAACAAAGACAACAGGTGTCCGTTCTGTCGCAGCGAATGTCTTTGAGCTTTGTCCGATACCAGGTATCGAAATGGCTATCAGTATGCTCATGATCATGGCAAAAAACAATTTACTCTTTTTCACATCATTCATCCTCCTAAAATATAATTTACACTATATATAATATAAGTGAATAAATGGAATATAAATGGATCTTTAGTCTCAAATTTAATAGATTAAATCGTTAGTAAAGATTTCCTTTAGCCATCCACCCCCTTCTCTGTTATGCTGAATGACGGCAAATTTCAATTTACAGGAGGAACTTCCTAGATGAGACAAACGATTAACCGCATCACTCTTTTCTTCTTCGCCATGATCCTTGTGGTATTCCCTTTTTCGTGGAGCAAAGCCCATGCTGCCGCTTCGTACAAATCGCTAGATTTGTATTTCCCGACAGATATTGATGGCCACTGGGCGTACGATACGCTTGACAATTTCGTTAACGCTGACCTTCTTAACGGTTACAGCCTGGGCAATGGCGAGGTCGCTCTTAAGCCCAATCATCCCATCACTCGTGCAGAATTCGTAGCTATTCTTGTTCAAGCTACAGGACTACATAGTACAGCTCAAGGAAAATCCTTCAGTGATGTAAAAGCAGGCAAATGGTATGCTGAGTCCATTCGGATTGCCAGTTCACTTGGCGTCGTTGGAGGTGTAAGCAGCACTGAATTCGGACCTGACCTCCCGATCACACGCGGCGATATCGCGGTAATGGTCGTACGTGCGTTCTCCGATACGGTGGAGTTTAAAGGTGCCTCCAAAACCTTCAAGGACGTTCCAAACTACTATGCAGCTTCCGCCATTACCAAAGCGAGCCAGGCTGGTATTGTTTCAGGAATGACAACAACTACGTTTCAACCTTTCGCAAAAGCTACACGTGCTCAAGCTGTAGTTATGCTAGAACGTGCTTTACAATTGGAGCAAACCGAGCTGCCGGAGACATCTGAACTGACTGCACTTGCTTCCACTGCTACGGAGTCGGAGATTCAAGCCATGACGGATCATAAATATGATCAGTTGTCCGTAACCTATGCAACGTATTACACTGGATATCAGCTTTCATCCAACTTCACGTATTTGGAGGATTTAACTTCTGCAGCGGATGAAGAAAACTCAATGGATATTGAAATGCTCTCCCAACCGGACTTTTCCGTGATCGAAAGCTCTAACCGTCTGGCTGTATTAGAAGCAGAAGGCGGCAAGATGAAAGTAACGGTCCATTCGGGTAAAGAACAACAAGAAGAAACGGTTTCCATGGACGGATTGTATAAACTCAAGAAATTGAATGATAACAGCTGGAAGATCTATGCCATCCTTCCTTATGAAGAATAGGCTCTAATCCTTCATTTATTTCATTAACACTAACAACCACTGAATCCTAATTCAGTGGTTTTTTTGTATCTATTCGATTATATTCAATTACCCATGATCATTTGATTTAGCCATTAAGGAGATTCATCTGCTCCTTAAGATATCGGGTACCATGAATCCCATTTTTGGGGCTTACATTTTCAATGTGTACCAGATCTTCAGGAGTCAACTCGATATCTAATGCTCCTACATTTTCCTCCAGATATTTGATCTGTTTCGTTCCAGGGATCGGCAATGCCCCATTGGCCAGCGTCCAGGCAATAGCAAGCTGAGAAGGTGTGCAATTCTTTTCGCTGGCTATTTTTTTGATTTGATCTACGATCTCAACATTTTTTTGAAAGTTTTCACCTTGGAAACGAGGCATATATCTGCGAAGATCATCTGCAGCGAGATCCTCAAACGTACGTAATTCACCTGTGATAAAACCACGGCTTAGCGGACTATAGGCTACATGAGTAATGCCCAATTCTCTAACGGTTGGAAGAATTTCATCTTCAATATCCCGGCTCCAGAGAGAATATTCACTTTGTAAAGCGGATATGGCATGTACCGCATGTGCTCGGCGAATCGTCGCTGCGGATGCTTCCGAAAGTCCAAGGCAGCGAACTTTTCCAGCATGTACTAATTCGGACATTGCGCCAATCGTTTCCTCGATAGGAACATTGGGATCTACGCGATGCTGATAATAGAGATCAATATATTCTACGCCTAATCGATTCAAACTTGCATCCACTGCTTTTTTAACATAATCAGGATGACCACTGATTTGCTCATAATTTGGCGTATATGAAAATTTGGTAGCAATGATCGCCTGGTCGCGCCGACCTTTGAGCGCCTTGCCCAGAAGTTCTTCGTTATGGCCATTTCCATAGACATCAGCCGTATCCAGCATCGTTACACCCATTTCCAGAGCACGATGTATCGTTTGGATAGAAAGCTCATCGTTAACCTCACCGTACATCCCCGGAGACATCCCCATTAATCCCATTCCTACCGACGATACCTTCAAATTACTGTTTCCCAATGTTTGACTAAACTTCATCCCAATCTTCCTCTCCTGTTCGATTAAATGTGCTTCAAACTGGACATTTCCTGTAATAATTTATTTTCTGAATCCTCTTTGCCTTTTTCCATATCATCATAGATTGATAATTTTTGATTCACCGCTTCTAACGCTTGATTAAGATCGTTTTGTCGTTGATACAATTCTTTTTTATATTGTGTAAGTATTGCTTTTCTGAGGGGTATCGTTGAAGCACCTTCCATGGCAAGGTTAACCATCTGCTTCAATACGGACACTTTCATGCCTGTTGCTCGAAAACAGGACATCACTCTCATCCATTCCAGATGCTCTTCTTCAAACAAACGATTTCCGTTCTGATCCCTTCTGATATATGGGAGCAAACCTTCTTTCTCGTAATAACGAATTTTATGTGCCGGGCAACCTAGCCGTTCGGATGCTTCTTTGATGGTAAAGCTCATATTATTATTCCTCCTTTGGATTCACATGTCCGGCTGGCTCTTTCACATCATAAGTATTAATGTGCACTTTAAGTCAACCATCTATTTTTTTGAATTTCTCCTAGCCTTTTCTCCTATTAAAAGGGGTTCAACCTGGTGTCTAAACCACCTGTCCGGAACAAAATATAAGAACCTTGAATTTTCAAGGTTCTTATGATCAGTAAGTCAGAAGACTATCGTATATTGTTATAGAAAAAGGTAGTTTACCTTCGATCCATCAATTCATGACTATCCTGTTACGGCTGCTTTCTTGCTTTGAGCGCCAATTCGTAGGCGTCTCCCCTTCCCATAGCCGGAAGGCCCGATAAAATGAATTCTGGTCTTCATACCCTACAAGAAAGGCCACTTCTTTGATATCAAGTGAAGGATCAGTAAGGTATACTCGAGCCTGCTCATGTCTGGCTTGGTTCAGCAGCTGTTTGAAGCTGGTGTTCTCATCGGTAAGTCTGCGCTGTAATGTTCGATCACTTACGCCTAACTCCTGCGCTACGACTTGGACATCGGGACGTCCACCTGTGAGGCTCCGTTTCAGAATCCATACGACCGCTTCTGTCATGGATTGAGCCTGCTTCTGTTCATCTAGCGAGCGATCAAGTATGGGCGTCAATATCTCAAGCAGTTCTTCGTTATACGAGATGAAGGCAAGATCCAGATCTTTTTGACGCAAAATCAATCGATTGCTTGGTGCACCCATCTGGATATGGCAGCCGAAGTAAGCTTCCAGAGCCTTCACGTCTCCCATGGGCTGTGAGAATTCGACCTGCAGTGCATTCAAAGACTGCCATGTACCACGGCGTCCTAGCTCCAGAAGAAAGGCCAGCGTGATTCCAACCAGGACGGGAGGTCCAGACGGTCCACCATTCATCCACTCCAGTTCAATAATGCAGCGATCATCCTCCTCGGTAATGTGCAAGCTTTCGGGAGGACACATCCGTTTGTACCGAGCCATCCGATATAGCGCATCACGGTAGTCACGAGCATGGTAAGTGGCTAATACACTTGGTGGATAGTGGGCTGTTTCAAAAGCGGTTGCCAGTTTGATGATTCCTTCAGCCGTGTCACCCATGAGGTCGGAATAAGCCTGCCAGATTGCAAAATATTGGTCAGTATTGACGATTGTATTCGTAATCTTGGTGAGTGGCAGTTGTGCTCTGCGGGCTACGTCATGGGTGTCGATCCCCAATTGCTCCAAGCCTGCCCAGAATCCGGCTGGAATCTTAATACGTTCATTGGAATGCGGCTTCATCTTTCGATCTCCTTCAATGGATCATAAGTATAAACAAGAATACTCCTTCGTCCACCAGATGTCTAATCTGATGGTCATCTCAACTAGAAGAACAACCAAAACCACACTATCCCCCATAAACTGACCTAACCCCTTTGACTTCAATGCAAAAAAGCCGCCATGATGGCGACTTCTTGTTCTTGCAATATGGAAGCAGTTTACTTCTTATTGTTTCTTAATAATTCCTTGCTTGAGCAGCTCGTTCACATTAAGCGATTGGTCATAAGGAACATCGATCTTGCCTTCATTCACCAGTTGAATGATCTCATCCCGATAAGGGCTTGCGAGATCGATTCCAACGATCTCCCAGTTATTTTCCACTTCCGGGGAAATCTCCTGATGTTCTTGAATGTATTCCACCAGGTAATCCCGAATGCTGCGTGGTGATTCCCAATCGCGGTTTGCTTCTACCAATTTGTAAGCTTTCAATGCGCTGCTGTATCGATAGTTGTTTACAGCAAGCTTCAGTTCTTGCGTATCAGCCAGAGGCTTGCCTTGATACATTACATCGATGATACGCTTCCCTGCAGGCTTAGACAGGTCGATTTTGTAGTCTACGCCAGCAAACATATCATACAAATAACCTGGAACTTCAGGATCGAAGCTGATCGAAACGTCTCCCTCTTTCCACTGGTTGTAGTGTGAAGCAGACCATTCCATATACGCCTTCAGTTCTTTACCTGTAACCTTAACGGTATAGAGCACATTATCGAATTTGTAAATATCGAAAATATTCGCATAAGTGATATTGCCTTTTTTCAGATTGGAGGTGTCTTTGAAGAGTGCAGCAGCCGAAACATCCGCTCCGCTCACTTCCATCTGAACCTTGTTGATCAGATCAACCACGGCTGTATCTTGTAGCTTGCCCTCAGGAATCCCATTAATTTCATTCACAGGCTGGAAGTCCTCGGTTGCCTGACCAAAGATACCACCAGACGAGCCTTCCGCTCCAGCAGAACCACCACCTGTAATGAATTGGATCGTAGCTTCGTGTTCTTCCTTCACCAAGTCACGAATCGCCGGATCAGGGGTGTAGGAAGCCATGTCTACCACTTGAACCTGACGGTCCGTCACTTTATTTTTACCTTGATCTTTTTTCACTTCGATATCAAAACGCACAATGTCACGGCCAAGGTTGCGAGGGCCACCGATCACGGTTTGTCCGATTTTTTCGTTAACCACGATGTGCATGTGCCCAACCAGCATGGCATCAAGCTCAGGCACCATGTTTACAATTCGTTCAGCCGAGTCTGAAGCTCCGTCTTCGTCGAACTCAGCAAACATGCCTGCATGCGCGCTCGCGATAAGTACATCCACTTTTTTCTCATTTTTGAGGTACTGTGCAACCTTCTTCACCGTTTCACCCATATGCTTGAACGTAAGGCCGTCTACCTTATCGCCGTCCCAACGAGGTACATTGGGTGTCGTTACACCGATAATCCCTACTTTTATGCCATCCACATCGATAATCGTGTACGGCTCGCCAAGTGTCCCGCCATCTTCTGTCTGGATATTGGCTCCAAGTACGGGGAAGTTCAGTTCTTTCATAATTCGATCCACATGATCCAGTCCAAAATTGAATTCATGATTACCAAAAACCATAGCATCGTACTTCATGGCATTCATGGCTTTGGAAACAGGATGAATGACATCCGTGTTTTTACGATAAATATCATCTGTTAAAATATTGCCTTGATATGTGTCCCCATTGTCAATCAACAGCACGTTAGGGGAGGTCTTCTTCACATCATTGACATATGTAGATATCCGTGCGAGCCCGTTATTCGTTGTTTCCGCACTATCTTCATAAGTATAGCCCCACAAATTCCCGTGCACGTCAGAGGTACCCAGGATGGTGATTGTAGTGGATTCGGCTTCCTCTTCTTTTTGAGGAACCTCACTCCCTGTGGACGGCTTCTCAGGAAGCTTTAACTTTTGGCCCACTTGAAGGATATTCACGTTTTTCAATCGATTGAGCTTTTGCATCTCTGCTACGGTTGTCCCATTTGTTTTGGCGATGGTCCACAACGTATCTCCTTTTTTAACGGTGTACGTCTCGGCAGCCGCAATTCCACCAAAAAGAGTAGAGAACACCAAAACCATGATGACAATCCAGCTGAGCTTACTACGATGCTTCATAAATCCCTTTCACCTCTTGTCTTATGATGTGTGTTACCAAGTCTATCCTCTAGATCATAACAAGATAAATCAAATAATTGGAGATTAAATTTACGTTTTGAACTAAATTATTACATTTTGCAACAAATTCTTGTTGTTGCGGCAGGTTAATTACCTATTTTATTGGTAATAAACCAATATTTAGGAGTCTACGAATTATTGTTTTGTCATAATAAAAAAAGCCTGATCCACTTAAGGACCAGACTTCAAATTTATTATCCTTCCACGATATCTGCTTGCAGAGCAGTCGCGACTTCAATCATCTTGGGAACCACAGCTTCACTGGAAATGGCCACGTACAGATCCCCAGAATATAGCCGGAAAGGAATGTCCACATTATCCTGCTTCCACATAAAGAAATCTCCATCAATGGACATGGTACTTTCGGTTCCCTGAACAATGTAAACCTGTGAATACGTAAAGTCAGGCTGGGTTGCAAAGTATGCCTTGCACTCTTCGAGAGTAATAGATGGTTCCCCATTTTGTTCTTGCATAGTTCGGGTGATACGGAAACGCTGATTCATTGATATGCCTCCAGATTGATTAATTCAAGTATATATTTTCATTCATAATAGCAATTTACGTATCGTTTCGGCAAGAAAAGCGCTCTGCAGCCGCAAAGGATGTTAATTTCTCTATATATGCGTGCGCTCTATTTGTTGCTGGTTTGAATGAAAAGAACCTCCCGTGGAGGTCCTGATGATCTTCATATAAACACTATTGTAGAACCTATTGTTGAACCGTACCTGTGCCTGTTTTCACCGTCTGGACTTCATACATATTTACGATTGTGCTGATCAGATACGCAGGTTTCTCCTGCCCTCTTTTGCTGCGGTGGCCCTGGATGTGTGCATCGCTTTTCTCCCAGTTTTTCCACGCTTCTTCTGATTCCCAACGGATCAAAACCATAACCTCTTCATGTTCCTTGCTCTTCTTGTTGACCATGACACTAAAATCAATCAGACCAGGCATGTCCACTACTGGGGTTGGGCCATTGAAACGTTCCAGCACCTTGTCACTATGTCCTTTTTCTATAACCATACTGCGCGTCTGAATCAACATCATTATTCCTCCTGATTGCAGTTACACTGGAAACCCACCAGCCTAACCGCATTTTGGTTTACTCTTTCCACTATTGTAGCCTAATTGAAAATGATTATCAATAAAGCCAAGTTAGTCTATCTTGTAATTGGAACTCTATGAAAATTTTGCTATACTACACTATGCTAGATTACTGTCCATATGTCCTTTTTTCTACCATTTTATGAATGTGGAGGAATACAAAAACATGGTTCGTAAACACATAGGTAAAACCATTGCTGCCACCTTGATTGGTTTGTCCTTGCTTGGAACGACGGTAAACATCGGTGATGTGCATGCAGCACCTGCCATATCGGTCAAGTTGGATAATGTAGTACTCCAATTTGATGCTGCCCCGCGAGTTGATAAGGGAGTTACTTATGTTCCCTTCCGTACCGTAGGTGAAGCATTAGGAATCCAGATTACGTGGAACAGCAAAACGCAAACCGTCAAAGCCGTAGGCAGTGTTAAAGGTCAAGCTACAGAGGTACTTCTTCAAGTGGGGAATACCACAGCCACCGTCAATGGCACCAAAGTGAAGCTTGCTGCAGCCCCGGTTCAGCGAGAAGGACGCGTACTCATTCCGCTCAGTTCGTTCAGCAGCCAATTCGGCGTCGGAGTGGGCTGGGATCAGGCTACACGTACAGTTTCTCTAGTATCCCCACAGCGTGAAATGCATTTGAGAGCATTTTATGCCGTGCGGGCATTTCATGAAATCGATCTGGTCCAATCCATGAACTCCGTAGCTTTTGGCTGGAGTCGAATCGACCGGGATGGCCAATTCACGCTTCAAGGGGATGAATATTATCTGCCTGAGGCAGCAGGCGAACTGACCCCTCAGACCATCGTGGCGGATGCTGCAGATCAGAATATTAAACCATACCTTATGGTATATGCACTGGATGGTCAAGGCGAGCTAACCAAAGTTTTGAGTGACAGCAGTCTGCGCGAGAAATCGATTCAGGGCATTAACGATGCAGTTACGGAGAATGGATTCGGCGGCGTCGTTCTTGATTTTGAAGGATTGGGTTTCAAACTGGATGCCAAGCAGCAGCAGAAGCTGCTTAACGACTATGTCAAACAGTTAAAAGCGTCCTTGCCTCATGACATTTCGATATCACTGGCTGTACCACCTCTGAACAGTGCCTATAAAGGCTATGATTACAAAACGCTCGCTTCCTTGGCAGATGATCTTATTATTATGGCTTATCAATATAACCCTGCGGGTACCAAGGCACAGGTTCCGGAACCCAATAGTCTTGTTGACCAAGCCATCCAGCTTGCACTTAACGCAGGCGTTCCAAAAGATAAGCTGCTGCTTGGGATTAACTTAAACAGCGAAACGGGAACCTCCGTTGATGACAAGCTTGGATTGGCCAAGAGATATGATCTCAAAGGAGCAGCATTCTGGCGCCTTGGCTTATTCCGTGAATTCAACAATCAAATGGTAGAAGCCGTGAATTCGTCAGTCATCAAAGAGTAATTAAAGAATACCTTGTGCAAGTCATTCTCATATAAAAAATTCATGTGAATGGCATCAAGCCATTCACATGAAATGAGTCCATGCGAACTTTTCTTCTATGAATATACTATTCTATCTTATCGGATAGGAGGTATGCAGAATGACTCAGTTTCTGGATGCAAGAGTCGCGATCAATGCAACGTCGACCAACTCCATCTCAGTACCCATACCGGTAATCAATACGCCTACGTTATTTGCCCAGATTGGTCTTATTACTGCGGGTACAGGAGCTAATCCCAGAGTTCAACTCAAAGGGACGATTACGGTTCAATTACCTCTGGCGTTTTTCGTAGTGAGAGTTACCATTGTGAGAGGTACGCTGGCCACAGACCCTATCATCTATTCGGCAAATAGCACCTATGGATTGAGCGGTATACTCGCACCTGAAATCATTACTTTTTCAGCGAATGACTTTAACCCGCCCATTACACCACAACTGACGTATTCAGCGTTTATCAGTACAAACTTGCTCGGAACGGTTCGAGTCGGTCCCGAAAATTTTGACGGCTTCCTCGTATCTGATTGATCATCGATCGATTCCCATTCAAAAACCCTACCGCTGCAAATGCGGTAGGGTTTTTGAATGGAGAAAAGCCCCCTCACAGTTGAAAGGGCTAGATGCCACTTCAGCTGTACAGGGAGCTACCCAGATCAGAAGTTATTAAGAATACTGCTTCAATACCTGCCCCAGTATTTCAATCCCCTTCACAATCTGTTCATCGGAAGGTGTGGAGAAATTCAATCGGATCGCATTGCAAGGTTCACTCTCATCAACGAGGAAAGCCGTGCCTGGAACAACCGCTACGCCGCTGGCTGCAGCTGCCTTGGCATAATCCAGCATCGGAATATGAGCCGGCAGATCACACCAGAGGAAAAGTCCACCATCCGGTTGGGTAAACGTAATGGAATTCCCCATGTGTTCCTTGAGTTTGTCCATCATTAAGGCAGATTTTCTGCGATATATTTCACGAATACTGCTGATATGTTCTGCATACTGGTATTCAGCCATGAACTTGTAGGCCAAGATTTGAGGAAGCATCGCCGTATGTACGTCTTCTCCCTGTTTGGCAACCACCATTTTCTGCACGACTTCGTTCGGTGCCAGCACATAGCCAACACGCAAGCCGGCAGACAGGATTTTGGAGAAGGAGCCCACATAGATCACTAGCCCCTCTTCGTCCATGGATTTGATCGTAGGCACATCTTCTCCACTGAATCGAAGCTCACCGTATGGATTATCTTCCAGAATCATCACACCATACTGTTTGGCAAGAGCATAAATGGCTTTGCGTTTCTCCAGACTTGTCGTTACTCCCGTCGGATTTTGGAAACTCGGGATCAGGTAGATCAATTTCACATTCTGTTCCGTCTGCAGTGCCAGTTCAAGCTTGCCTATATCAATACCGTCGCTTTCCATTGGAACGCCAACCAGCCTTGCACCTGAAGCCCGGAAGGAGTTCAACGATCCTATGAAGCTTGGGCTTTCACAGATGATTGTGTCTCCCTCGTTGCAGAATACTTTGCAGGCAAGCTCAATGCCTTGCTGTGCACCAGAGACAATAAATAGCTCGTCCGATGCTGTGCCTGTGTTATAGTTCGTCTTCAGGTGATGGGTCAATGTATCACGCAGCGGGGCGTAACCTTCGGTTATCCCGTATTGCAGAGCCGTTACCGGATCCTGCTCCAGAATGGACTGAGTGAATGTCCGTATGGCTTCAATGGGAAACGTCTCCGGAGCGGGATTTCCCGCAGAGAATGGAATAACGTTCTGACCCGAGGATGCCTTCAGGATCTCTCGAATAATGGACGGCTGCAGCGCAGCAATCCGGTTAGAAAATGAATAGTTCATCTTAATATAATGCCTCCCTGCTTCAAATCTGACGCTCAATACTACTTCTACATTCTTTTCTATTATACGAGTACTTCTCTGTTTACAAAATGGTCTGCTTCAAATTCGTCAAAAACAATAAAAAAGAGGTCGACATAAGCCGCCTCTTACAGATCCACCATTATGCTTGTTTCCCACATTATCCGCGAGCTGCATTCATCTCTGATAACCTTGTAGCCTTAACCAGATATGCTGCCAAACCAGGAAATACGCGGGCGAGCGCGGGATAATATTTATTGGTTTTGGCAAAAGCCAGCTTCTGGATTCTTCGTGCACGCCGAAGCAGCTCTGTAAATTCATCGCTGGCGTCTTTTGTATATCCTTCCTTCCATTCCGTAAATCCGATGTCCTTTTGCAAATAACGGTTGGTCCATTCCGCACACAAGATGGAAGAACGCAGCGCAATGGACATGCCGTCACCGCACAGGGGAGGAATCATCAGCATCGCATCTCCAATATGCGGGAACTCGGACCAAGGCTCAGGCACGTTCGACAAGTGAAGCGGAGCTATGGAAACCTGAGTTCCCTGAACAGGCTCTCCATCTGCCAGTCTTGCTGCGAGCCTTCCATTCGTTTCGGAGGCTGCCTGAAGGATATCGGTTACAGACTTGCCGCTTCCCTGCACCGTATCCAGCGTTAACAAGGCTGCTACATTCGCATAGCCATTCTCAATCGGTGAAATGCCGACGTATCCTCCCTTACAGAAATAGAGTTCAACTCTAGCAGGCATGTCAAGTCCGCTGTAATGAGACTTTATCCCAACATATACAGTTTCATCCCGGATTTCAGGCGGAGACGTCATTCCACGTGGCTTTTTGGTCCCATATGCTCCGATGACAGCCTTCGTTCTATAGCTTAATCGTTCCTTCCCTTGTTTGACCTGCACCTCGTAACAATCATCTTCAAGCAGCTGAATACCAATGATGGTTGCTTTTGTTATGATTTTGGCTCCCGCAGCTTCAGCTTGCTTGTGGAGAATGCGATCCAGTTCATGTCGACTGATGCCATAAGCCGGTCCTGGCAAGGCAGCTTCAATCTGACCGCCCTGAGGCATAATGATCTGTGCATGATCCATCGTGCTGGGCTTCACTTCCTGAAGCTGAATATTTAGATACTCCAGCATTTCTTTGGTCTCTGGTGACATGAATTCGCCGCAGGTTTTGTGCCTGGGAAATGACTGTCGATCCAATAGAAGCGTACGATGACCCTGTCTGGCCAGCTGCAGGGCGCACGAACTGCCAGCGATTCCAGCACCTATAACAATGACATCTATTGATTCGGACACCAAGTATCACCTGCCTTTAAGTTGAATTTTGAGCAGCCGTGACTATAAATGCCACCTTCATTAACCTGCCTGGTGATTCGGTATCACGACAGAGTAGCGGAACAGCGGCTTCCATTCATAGGTCATGGTGTCATGATTCAATTGCTGTTTTAACTCCTGCCAATCCTTTGCCGTGAAGCCCTTGGCAACAGACAGCGGACCGTCATGACGGATATAACGATTACGCGAGATCATCCGGGTTGTAAGCCAGACCGCGGTATAGGATACCGGATGGCGATGGATATCGTTAATCACAACACCATATCTGGAGACACGCAGCATATGTGAAACGATATCAAGCAGCAGCTGTCCGTCAAAATGATGTACAAACTGCGACCCTGTAACGATATCTGCCGATGCATCCGGCAGTTTCATGACATCGGCACGCTGTACATTGACCCTTGGTTCATTTTGAAAGAGCAGTCTTGCCTCTTCGCAAGCTTCCTCGGTCAGATCGACCAATGTAATCGTAAGGTCAATCCCCTTCTGATTCGCCCAATGAAGCAGCTTCTGATTCACGTCTCCAGAGCCAGCTCCTACATCCATAATGCTCAGCTTAAGAGGTCTACCGACAGATATCCATAACTTCTCAACACCATCGAGAGTAGGGCCGGGAGCGGCAAATATTTTATTGAGACGACGCAGGTGCTTCAGTGCTTCACGCAATTCTTCCCCGCCCATGGAGAAATCATCCATCAATTCATCTTCCTTCGCCCGGATCGACAAGTTTCTAAAGAAGGACATGATCCTTCTCCTTCAGCGCTGGCGTATAGGACGGAACGTAAGTGAATTTCATGAGCTCCGCGATCAGCCCAGGTCCAAAAGCCATCGCCACACCCTCCGTCACAGATTGATTACGGGCTTTCATATCCTCACGCATGGCATGAAGTACAAATAAAATGGTATTGGATGATAAGTTGCCTACGGTTCTAAGAATTTCCCTGCTGTACATCGTCTGTTCTGCTCTTAAATTCATGACTTCCTGAACAGAGTCAACGATCCCCCGTCCGCCTGGATGTATAGCCCATAGTTCGGGTAAACTGTCGCTCCCGAGCAATTGATAGAGCTCGTTCTGCAAGTGAGCACCCAGCAGTTTGGGGATGCGAGGCGATAAGTACAGATCATAACCTTGATTGCCTACCTCCCATGTCATATCCTCCGTTGAATCAGGAAGAAGAACGGAATATCCGGTTCCAAGATCGAGATAATGCCGCTGCTCGGATTCCGGTGCTCCAACGACACAAGCAGAAGCTCCGTCCCCGAAGAATGAGGCTGCAAACAGCGCCCCTCTCTCCTTAACCGGTTGGAAATGCAGGGTACAGAGTTCAACACAAACGACCAGCACTTGTGCATCAGGCGTTCCCTGGACGACATCACGAGCCATCTGTATGGCTTTTAATCCCGCCGCACAGCCCTGAAAAATAAGCGGTAACCGGTTTACGCGGGGAGATAATCCTAAATCACGAATAAGCATGACATCCAGACCAGGCAGATACTGTCCTGTGCAGCTGACCGTTATGATATGTGTTATCTGTTCAGGAGACATGCTCGCATCCTTCAATGCCCTCTGGGCAGCCTCCATTCCAAGCGGGAGAGCCTCCCGTTTATATGTATCCATTCGTTCCTGCGTGGACGGAATCTGAGAATGGTCCCCCGAAGGCAGGTAACGACAGTCCTCAAGTGTCCCAAGATAGCTGGGTTCAACCGTATAACGTGTTTCTACGCCGCAGGACCTGAACACTCTTTTGGCAAACCGGGCCAAATCCTGTTGATCCTCAAGCGATGAGGCAATGAGTTCAGCAATATCGGACTGGGCAACTTCATGAACAGGCAGTGCAGTTCCCATGCCCAGGATGGCGATATCCGTATGGTTATACAAGGGTTGATTCATTTTAAACCTCCTATGGTGGATGAGAGATATCCTTTAATTAACAACACTTACCCTTAAGAGCGTCGTTGTAATCTGTCGTTTCCTTTATATTTATGTATATGGTTTATGCTGACCCACATTCTCCATTCAGGTGCTCTTCTTCGGGAAAGAGTAAAAAAAAGAAGCCGCCTGAAGGCGACTTATCGAAAAAGTGTGGACTTGCGTCCCATTATTTATTCAATTCATCGCCAATGATGACGACTTCCGTTTCCAAATTCACATTGAACTGGCTGCGCACCTTCTCCTGAATGAGCGCAATCATATCGATGTAATCCTGCGCCGTAGCATTATCCACATTCACGATGAAGCCCGAATGTTTACGAGATACTTCCGCACCGCCGATGCGAGTGCCCTGAAGTCCGCAATCCTGAATCAATTTGCCGGCAAAGTGGCCTTCAGGACGTTTAAAGACACTTCCGCAGGAGGCATATTCCAGTGGTTGCTTGGACTCTCTGGCATAAGTAAGTTCATCCATCTTCGCCTTGATCTCTACCGGATCTCCCGGCTGCAGCTGGAACTTCACCTCGATGATAATATCCCTTTTGCCCATAAATACACTCTTGCGATAACCCAGCAGCAGCTCCTCGCTCTGCATCGTAATAATTTCGCCTGCCTCTGTCACGACAATGGCAGACTCGACCACATCGGACATCTGTCCTCCGTATGCTCCTGCATTCATATAGAGCGCGCCACCTACCGAGCCCGGAATGCCACAGGCAAACTCGAGTCCGGTAAGACTTGCATCTAACGCCTGCCGGGATACATCAATAATGGCTGCACCGCTCTGTGCTGTCATCGTATGACCATTCACATGGACCTGATTAAGATTCTGCAGCGACATGGTAATCCCCCGAATGCCGCCATCTCTGACAATCATGTTGGAGCCGTATCCCAGTATAGTCAGCGGGATATCATGCTGAACCGCCAGCTTCACAATTTTGGCTACTTCATCTATGGTCTCGGGGAATATTAGAATATCTGCTTCCCCGCCGAGTCGCGTGTACGTATAATTTCGGATCGGTTCGGAATATCGAATGCGGTCTTCGTGAAAGTTGTCAAACAGGGTTTTGCTTAATAACTGATATGAATTCATGATTTTCTACCACCTTGTCTTGATTGCATCGTATAGGTTATTTTACTCTGAATAGCTCCATTTTGTCGCAATTAATTCGAATTAATCATTAATTATTTAAAATGATGGTGCAGGACTGGAAAAAGCCGCCATATGGCGACTTGGTAAAGCGTTGCTTTGGCCTTACTCATTATAACTCATTTCAAGTAAGTGAGCATAATGCTTGCTGTCTTCCTTTTTTCATTTTAAATATAAGCACAAAAAAAGGGCACTTGGCCCAGAGGTTAATCCTACTATATAAGGTACCTATCCCTTCACAGCTCCCAGCGCCACGCTGCCTATAATCTGCCTGGAGAAGATCGCAAAGACGATGATGATCGGCAGGATCGAAATCGCAACTCCCAGATATAACAACCCATAATCCATGCCATAATAGCCCTGAACCAGAGCAACGAGGACTGGAAGCGGGTATTTATCCAATGAGAAGAACAAAACAAGCGGTGTGAGGAAGTTGTTCCATGAGCCGATGAACGTAAATATGCCAAGTGCCGAAATGGCAGGTCCCAGAATGGGCAGCACAATCTGATTGAATGTCCGAAATTCTCCTGCACTGTCCACACGTGCCGATTCAATGATTTCGTCAGGGATACTGCTTTCCATAAATTGTTTGATAAAAAAGACGTTAAAAGCATTCGCTGCCGCTGGTAAAATAATGGCTGCATAGCTGTCCAACAGCCCCAGTGTACTGAACAGCCGGTACATCCCGATCAGAGCCAGCTGCCCGGGCACCATCATCGTGGCCAGCAAAAACATAAACAGCCAGGTACGTCCCTTAAACTTGAACTTGGCAAATCCATATGCGGTTAATGAACCGATATACAGTGATAGCACAGTCGAAGTGCCGGCAATAAAAAGACTGTTCGCAAATCCGCGCCAAATGTTGATTTTGGAGGCCATGTTGAAGTAATTATCCGCTACGAATGGTCCGGGAAGGAAAGTAAAGGTGGATGCAATGGTCGCATTATTATGCGTGGCATAGATAATCATCAGATAAAACGGAACGATACAGATCACAGCGAGACCAGTCAGGAACAAGTAGATGATCACTTTGCCGATCGTAAGCTGCTTCGTGCTGGCATATTGCTGGATGGCTGCATTCGGTTGCTCAATTGATTTTGCGGTTTGCATAGTACTTCCCCCTCCCTATGAACGACTCTTCCGACTGGTCATGATGAAGGATACAACGGATAAGAGAATGATGATAACGAACAGACAGAAGGCGATAGCTGCGCCGTAACCGAAGCGTGTGCTTTGGAATGCTACATTATAGAGATACATAATACTGGTCATGGCAGCACGGTCCGGTCCACCATTTCCATTGGTGAGCGTGAACGGCTGGTCGAAAATCTGAATGCCTCCAATAATGGAGGTAATCATCTGAAACAGAATGATCGGTCGCAGCATTGGAACGATAATATGAATAAAAATGTGCTTCTTCTTCGCCCCATCCATCTGGGCCGCTTCCTGTAGAGCCGGGTCTATTCCCTGAAGCCCTGCAAGGTAAATGACCATTGAATATCCGAAATATTGAAAGAACAGAATGGCTGACACAATAAGTCTCATAAACCACGGATCATTCTTCCAGTTGATCGGATCATCAATCAGCCCAATCTGCACCAGGAAGTGATTCAGACCGCCGGACTGCCAATCAAAGATCAGGCTGACAAGCAATCCAAGTGATGCTGCCGTAACGATATTCGGGAAAAAATACACGGCTCTGAAGAAATCTCTTCCCTTAAGCAGCTTATCGTTCAGGATAAAAGCAAGAACAAGAGAGACGGTAAGCTGCGGGACGACAGATACCCCCCAGATGAATAATGTGTTGAACAGCGTTTTATAGAAAAGCGGATCTTGCAGTACAGAAATATAGTTTCCGACCCCAACGAACTCAGGGGTCGTAATGCCATCAAAGTTGGTAAAACTGATATAGAGAGAATAAAGAATAGGGTAGAGCCCAAAAATAGCGAAAATGATAAAGAATGGAGCGATAAAATAATAGCCATAGTGGTCTTTGCGGATCGATTTGACAAACATGATGTGTTCCTCCAGTCATCGGATGATTAAAAGGTCCGTTCTCCTCGGCTAATCCACTTCCAGCTCAGGAAATCTCAATTTCACATCGCGTTTGATTCGCTTCACCGCTTCTTCTTTGGTCTGGATATCATTATTGAGATACAACTGAAGCACATTTTTATAAATGTCATTATTAATAATAGAGTCATACTTGGTTCGCTCGTAGACCGGAACCTGTTTGGCTGCCTCGGAGAAAAACTCGAAATGCTTTTGCCCTCCCAAATAAGCTGAAGTAACGGATGGTGCCAGCTGGTCATTCACGACCATGTTGCTTGTAAAATAATCCTGTTCCTTCGCCAGCTCAGACAGGAAATCATGGTCAAAGTTATAAAACTCAATAAACTTCCAAGCCGAATCCTTTTTTTCACTCTGACTGTACATCGCGATATACGTGCCTCCTGCGCTAAATGAAGACGGACCAGGTGCAAGCCCCCACAACCCTTCGGTGTCCGGCGCATTCGCCTTGAAGGTATATTGCAAAGCCCAGGTTGCACCAGGGTAGAACATCACTTC
This sequence comes from Paenibacillus sp. FSL K6-2862, assembly GCF_038005125.1. Lineage (NCBI taxonomy): Bacteria > Bacillati > Bacillota > Bacilli > Caryophanales > Paenibacillaceae > Paenibacillus > Paenibacillus sp. FSL K6-2862. The sequence continues at coordinate 2,952,245 of NZ_JBBOSN010000001.1, read as the reverse complement.
CCCCTTTTGCATCGAAGCGGCGTGCCCCGCACTTCCTTCTTCATACTCCGCAAGCACCTTGCGCTGACGAGCTTCCCGCACAAGGTCCAATACCTCCATATACGTTGGATCGATGACAAGCTTGCCATCCTTTACCCAAGGGATTCCATCATAGGAGTTGGATATGGCATTCCAGTTTGCCAGTGCATGTACTTTATTTCCGCTCTCCTGCTGCACCCTCTCTCCAATCTCAAATATGTCTTCCCATGTACCGATCTGTTCGCCCACTTTCACGGGGTCGTCCGTTCCCAAATATTCTTTCGCCAAATCCCTGCGATAATAGATGCCTCCTGGTGTCCCCTGATACCCAATGGCGCGAATATGGCCTTCACTGTCTTTTTCATTCGCCTGCACAAATGGATATTGTTCTGGAATCAGCTCATTCGCGTTATACGGGGATGAAGACAGATTCTCCAGATAAGGTACATCAATCAGCTCTCTGATGTTTGCATTTTCAATCATAAATACATCAGGTGCTTTCGACGTGGTCTGTAGTGCGGATTTTAATTTGGTAATGTAAAAGTTTCCGGGGATATTGACGAAATTCACCTTGATGTCTGGATATTTTTCTTCAAACTTCTCAATGGCATAACCGGCCTCATCCGTAAAACTCCACACCGTAATTTCTTCCTGCTTGGATGCCTGCTCTCCCTTGGACTGACAACCGGATACGATCATCACTGCACTTACAAGTGCAATAATCGAGAGATACTTCAATTTAAATGTCTTCATGGGCCCCCTCCTTCGATAAAAGGAAACGCTTACATTTTATTCGAGTATAGTGATTTTGGAGAGGGCTTTCTCCTCAAATATTGTGAATCATCCTTCATATTTTGTGATATGGGTCTGATGCTTCTTCCTGAATTCAGAAGGTGTACAGCCATTATATTTTTTGAACAGTCGGTTATAGGAGTTCACATTGTTAAATCCATGCCCGATGGCGATATCCAAAATGGAGGTCTGACTAAACAATAATGCCCATTCCGATTTGATAATGCGAAAGTGGTTCAGGTACTCCATCAACGTGACTCCCTTAGTCTCCTTAAACAGCTTGCATACATGAAATTTGCTGAATTTAATATGCTCAGCCACATGATCCAGCTTGATGGGTTCAGCGTAATGTTCCTCCAGATATTCGCAGACCGATTCAAGGAATTCGAATCTTTTGGCTCCGTTACAGGTCTCTTTGGAAGCACATGGCTCTGTGGTTGGTTCCTTGGTCCGAAGCAGGTGGACGATGAGATCGTACAGCCTTGCTACCATTAACCAGCGGTATCCCGGCTGCTGCCTTTTCTCCTCTTCGGAAATGGCCTTGATATATCGGTCCAGATTCTTCTCATTACAGATGAGCGACGGAATCATTGTTGTCTTATGAAAAAGTTCGCGGAGGTCATGGGATTCAGGATCTGCTGCCACATTTCCCGTTACCCACTCCAGCCGAAACAGGATAATGGTTAAATACTCGGTACCTGGCAAAAAACAGTGTACATCTCCCGGCTTGATCAGCAGAACGTCTCCTTGTACAAGCTCATAGACCTCGTTGTTCACTCCAATTCTCGCGCGTTCTCCATTCACAACGACCAATTCAACCTCTTCATGCCAGTGTGCAGCAAAATTAAACTGTTCACCCGTGTGAATTACCCGGATCGGGAACCCTTCTGTCATATGACCTGTTTCAAGAAACGTTGGAACTCCCATCAGATCACCCTTTCCATATTTTCCAATTTCCAAGCCCTAGTAATCATATTATGCATGAAGAGCAGGATTCCTTTCGAATGGATCAGGAAAATAAATTTCACACATGAAAAAAGCCGCTCTATAGGGCGGCTTAAAAAGATTACTCAATCGTCACTGCACGAACGGACTGACGTTCCACACATTGAATATCCAAGGTAAACACGGACTTAACCTGCTCCCCGTTCAACATTTGAATGAGCAAATGTCCAGCAAGCAATCCGGCATCTGTCTTAGGTTGTCGAAACGTCGTTAGCGGCGGAGAAACATATTGTGATACATGGATATTGTCGAATCCAACGACAGATACTTGCTCCGGTACTGAAATGTGATGCTCGCGGAATGCTTCCAGACCACCGATTGCCATGTCATCATTTGCAAAAAACACAGCCGAGGGAAGACCATTCTCTATCAGCATCTTGGCAGCATGATAACCGCTCTCTTTGCAGAATTGTCCACCCAGTCTCCACTCGCTCTTTTCCTCGATGTCGGCTTCGCTCAGCGCTCTCAAAAATCCTTGATAACGAAGAAGATTACAATCCGAACTGAACGGTCCGTTAATGTAAGCGATCGTGTGATGACCTTGATCAATCAGATATTTTGTTGCCAAATATCCCCCTTGCTCATCATCCATTAGAACATTAACGATATGTTCATTCGCAAGTTTCCGATCCATCACCACGATCGGAAACTCCCTGGCTGCAGCTTCCGTGAGTAATTCATCCGGAATATCCTGCGCGATCACAATGGCTCCATCGATTCGCTTTTCCCGAATATATCGGTTCGCCGTGGATTTCTCCCCGCCCATTGAACTGCATACAATCAGATCATAACCATGACTCTTAATCGCTGATTCGATGCCCGGTACCAAATCGGAAAAATAGGGGCTAGACATATCGTGAACCATCACGCCGATGGTTTGTGTATTTTTACGTTTTAATTCCGAAGCAGGTCCATGCTTCACGTAATTGAGCTGGGTAGCTGCAGCAAGCACCTTCTGTCTTGTCAGTTCACTTACATTGTCTTTTCCATTAAGCACACAGGATACGGTAGAACTGGCCACACCAGCCCTCTTTGCTACATCTTTAATGGTTATCATTATAATGCTCCCTCAAAAAACTAATCCTTTTGTTATTAGAAACAACATCGTATGAATCATTCACTGCATTTTATCACGCTATCTGGTGCATGTCTCCTCGGCAAACCTTGTTTATAGAAAAAAGGTACTGATCCGTAATTTCTACCGATCAGTACCTGTAAGTTATTAGTTTAAGCCTTTTATGCCCTCTTCCAGAATGCCCATCACCGTTATCGTTTCTTCATCCTTGATGACTTTATCCTTGCCGTGAATGATGGCCTCATAGATATCATCGTACACACGGGCATAATCTCCCCTTTCAGAGACCACCTTCTCTTCATGATACATACCTTCCTCATCTATATAGGTTAGCGTGCCATAATGTTGGGGCAAATCCACACCAAAATCAGCATGTCCTTTGGGTAGGTAAAATAATTTCAAATGTTCCTCTTGACGGTCTTCCGTTTGTTTGACAAACACTCCGTTTTTACCATAAGCAATCAGGCTCGGGCGTGGTTTCAAACGGAAAAAGCTCGATTTAACGGATACCTTCAGGGTTGAATAATAAAAGTCCAGATCAAAGTAATCGTTCATTCTCCCAGCACCGAGTAATTGACGCACATCTGAACGAATCGTGTCCGGTTGACCAAAATAGGATATCACTTGATCGATCGTGTGTACTCCATGTCCGTATAGGTAACTGCTGTAAGGAGAGAACTCCGTCGTGCCGTTCGGAATTTCCGGGCGATAATAATCATAGTGCATCTCCACTTCAAGTAGATCCCCAAGCTTCCCGGATTCAATAACTTTTTGAGTTGTCAGAAAATCCGAATCATATCTTCTATTCTGATAACATTGAATGACCAGGTTTTTCTCCTTGGCGTATTGAAATATGGATTCCGCTTCCTCTTTGGTTAACATGAACGGTTTCTCAACAAGCACATGTTTACCATGGTCCAGTGCCATTTTGGCATAGCTATAATGAGATTCTGTATGCGTACAGATTACAACTAACTGAATCTCCTCATCATTCATCAGGCTCGACATATCGTTCGTGTAGTGAATCCCTGGCACCTTGTCCCAATCCGTTTTGTCCGGGTTCCGGGCATAGATCGTTTTTACGTTTAAGTGTTCCCGATTCAATGAAAAAGGAAGATGATAACGGTTTGTGCTTTTGCCATTGCCAATATAACCAATCGTTAACATGGTTGTTCCCCCCTGCTGCTCTGTTTCTTTTATTATAGAAGAAGAGTGCTGCGCGTAAAGGTTATCCATGCATTATGGTACATTTGACCAAAGTTCAGTTATTATGGCACATTAATATTGGGCAAAATGTTCAATTAAACATCAATTTAACTCAACAGAATGATAGAATCCGGGGTGAACCGATTGAAACTGCTGATGCAATTGTCAGAAATGCAGCATTTTACACCTAACGAACAGAGCATTGCATCTTATATTTTGAGTCAGCGGGAACGCATGCTTCACTGCAATATTCAGGAGCTTGCTCAAGTTACATATACATCGCATTCTGCCATAAACCGTCTAACACGCAAACTCGGGATGACAGGTTACAAGGAATTTATCATCACACTTGCCCGTGAATTCCAGCAAAGTACCCAGAATGGTTCCAACCATGTTGATGCCAATTATCCTTTTGGTGTCGGTGAATCTACTCTTCAGGTGGCTGCAGAGATTGCCGATTTGATGAAAGAAACGATCTCAAAAAACGCTGCCATTCTGGACGACGTTCTGCTTACCCAAACGGCACTGCTGCTGAACCAAGCAGATCGAATCTTCATCTATGCCTTGGGCGATTCGCAGATCCGGGCCAAAAGCTTCCAAAATAAATTGATTAAAATCAACAAGTATGCGATCATTGCGACGGAACTTTCCGAGTGGGCGCACCATACTATCAATGTAACTTCAAGAGACTGTGCCCTGTTTCTAACGTATCACGGGAAGTCATTAAACTACATGAAGGCAGCACGTCACTTCAAACGTGAAGGCATTCCGTTTGTTACAATAACAGCAAAGCCCCAGAGTGAGTTGGCTAAATGGAGTACTTTATGTTTACAGGTTGCCAATGACGAGGAGAAGTTCACCAAGATTGGAACCTTCTCTTCGCAGATTGCCCTGGAATATGTGTTAAACGTGTTGTTCTCCTGCATTTACAATATGGACTATGCCAAAAATAAACAAACGGCCACAGAGTCTCTTCAGAAATTTGCCATGAGTGACATGATGAATGATATATAAATAAACATACGAAATGAACGAGGTGTCCGCATTGAAATTTAGTGAATATGCCGTAGGTCAGCGCTACGAAACCAAATCGATTAAATTGTCCAAGACCGATATTATGGAGTTTGCGAAGATTTATGATCCACAGTACATGCATTTGGATGAGGAAAAGGCCAAAAAAGGACGTTTCGGCAGTCTGATTGCTTCCGGCATGCAAACGATGAACATCTCCTTTAAGCTGTGGATTGAAGTAGGCGTTTACGGAGAAAATGTTGTCGCAGGTACGGGGATGAATCATATTCAGTTTATCAAGCCTGTATTTCCGGATGATGAGCTGAGCGTAGTTGCAGAGGTGATTGAACTGCTCCCAAGACGCAGAGGCAATGGCATTGTTACCGTCCTGCTCACGACCTATAATCAAAATCATCAAAAAGTATTCCAGGCAGAATTAAGCGCGTTAATTGATAATTAAGATTACTTGCAAGTGTAACATAATCAAAATGTTGGGGATTGGCATCCAATTTTAATGGTCTATCTTTGGTTGAAGAAGAACCGACTCCGTACGAGTCGGTTCTTCTTCACCATTTTTATGCAATAGCTCAGCATACATTAAGCCTGCTCATAGCCCCATAAATATCTCCTGGTTCCAGACTGAATAATCGAACTTCATCAGTCTGCAAATACAAATTCCCATTCCCCATTCAAACTCATCCAGTTCTGTCGCACAAATTGCGGCCTTGGGTAATCTTCACGTAACATTGTGATCTACACTCCTGTTCACCATGAATCTGTAATGTATACTTGAGCCTTTATGCCAGATTGATTTTGCGGATGACTTCCAGCGGCACTTTCGGCTGACGGTCTTCAGTTAACAGACCATTAATCTCCTGCTGCACATCCGTGACCTGTGTATAACAATAGCCCGAGATATAAGGAATAGCCTTGATCGCTCCCGTAATTGAACGAAAGCGTTCAACAAAGGCTTCAACGGAGTCCACCTGATTGCCATAGCCCCAGCCTTCATCCGATTGAAAGGCAATGCCCCCGAATTCACTGATGATAATGGGCTGTCCTTTATACTCGTAACCTTCGGCAAAAGCAAACTTCCATCGATTAGAGGAGATCTTGTTGTTTACAATCATGTCCTTATCCTGATAACGTTCCAAAAAGACATCTCCTGACTCCACATAATCATGGATTGTCAGAATATCCGATACCGTATGCTCCCATCCGTCATTAGTAATGACCGGACGATAAGGATCAATGGCTTTGGTCAGATGATAAATGGATTGCGTAAACTGCTGCTGTGCCACCTCGTGAGCGATTGTCGGTATTCCCCATGATTCATTAAACGGAACCCAGGTGATCACGCTTGGATGATTGTATTGTTGTGGTACAATCTCGAGCCATTCCTTGGTGAAACGGCTAACAGCTTCATCATTGAATTCAAAGGTCGCAGCCATTTCCGACCAGACCAGCATACCCTTTACATCACACCAATATAAGAAGCGTGGATCTTCCAGTTTCATATGTTTGCGAATGCCGTTATATCCCATCTCGGCAATTTTATCAATATCTTCGATCAGCGCTTCTACTGATGGAGGTGTCAAGTGGCTTTCAGGCCAATAACCCTGATCCAGAATAAGTCGTTGATAGAGCGGAGCATTGTTCAGCAGAACCTGCCCATTTTCAATCGATATTTTTCGCATGCCGAAATAGGAATGAATCCGATCGATTTCCTTCTCATTTTCGTACATAACAAACTCGATATCGTACAGATTCGGTGAATCCGGAGACCACAACGACTGTTTCCACGGGCCGCCCGCCTCATGTTTGACACTGGCCTCCACGGTCATCCAAGGTCTATCCGGAGACAGGCTGATGGTTTGCACATGCTGACCCTTCAGCTCAATCCTTGTTTCCAGACGTAAGTTGTTCCTGCCTTCAATCCCATTCAATTGAAAGTCCAAACGAATCATATGACGGTCGATATCGGGCGTCATCTTGACCGTTTCAACCCTTGCTTCACTCACATGCTCCAGCCAGACACTCTTCCAAATCCCGGTGCTCTGCACATAAAAGCATTCAAAGTTTTCATCTACCCAGCGCTGTTTCCCCCGAGGCTGCATTGCACTCTGACTGTCTGCTACTTCAAGAACAATATTGTTCTCCGAACCGTAAGTGATATATGGTGTAATGTCGAAGGAAAATGCCGCATATCCCCCCTCATGTTCACCCGCAACCCTTCCATTCACCCAGCATTTTGCGCGATAATCCACCCCTTGGAAGTGAAGAATAGTTCTCTTGCCCTTTACCTCTTGAGGAATGGTCACCAGCTTGCGGTACCAAACCAGTGGATGAAATGTCTCGATTCCGATTCCGCTTGCCTGAGTTTCATAGGTAAAGGGAACTTTAATTTTGAGTCCTTTTGGAAATTCAGCTTGATCATACCAATGTTCACTCTCACCTACCTGATTGTCATCAAAACTAAAGTCCCATTCGCCATTCAAATTCAGCCAGTCTTTACGTACAAACTGCGGTCTTGGATAATCCTTATTGTAAAATTTGGTTGTCATATCGTTTCTCCATTCTCCCTTGAGCTACATTGGGCGCGCTGGCCTGATATAGCAGTTTTATCGTTTTATGAAATTCAGACTTGCTCACATTACCCCTTAATTCCGGACATGCTGATTCCCTTGACAATCTGCTTCTCAAAAATGATAAACAAAATAATGATAGGTACTGAAGCCACTGCATTAATAACCATTGGTTTGACATAATCCTCAGAATATTGACCCATCAGCGTAGGAATACCCATCGGCAGTGTAAATAAATTGTCGTCGGTGATCGAAAGGAACGGCCACAGGAAGTTGTTCCAGGAACCGATAAACGTCAGAATGGCCATGGAAGCCATTGCTGGACGAGTGAGAGGTAACATGATGCTGGTGAATATTCTCCAGAAGTCACCACCATCAATCTGTACACTTTCGAGCAGATCATTGGGAACACCGTCAAAGAAACTTTTGAGTACAATGACAGCTACAGGCGAAGCAAGAGCCGGAATGATGAGTCCGCTGTACGAATTCAGCAAATGAAGATCTTTTGCCACCTGATAGAGTGGAATAATGGTAGCTTCCCCCGGAATTAACAGGCCTCCAAGGATGAAAAAGAAAACAATGGTACGATAGCGAAATGGTACCTTGGATAGCGCAAACCCCGCCATTGCTGCAAAAATAACAGTAAGCAACGTTACAATCACGGCCACGAACAAACTGTTGGCAATCCATTGAGACAATTTGGTCGTCGTTAGAATCTCTTCGTACACAGCCAAAGAATACGGAGGCTTAAACCAATCCAGGACTGTAATGATCTTCATGCCTTCTTCCTTGATCGATACAACAAGCATCCAAACCAACGGAGCCGCAAACAGTACAGCCATCAATGCAGAACTTATACGAAACAGCCACTTCATCAGCTATCCACTCCCTTCCGGTTGTTCATCCAGTATTGCAGCACGGATAACACCAGGAGTATGAAGAATAAAATATAGGACATCGTCGCGGCATAACCGAGGTTATTATTTCTAAATCCGGTTTGATAGATTAACTGGATAATCGGACGTGTCTGATCCAGTGGGCCTCCGCCTGTAATAACATAGATCTGCATGAAGACCTTGTATGAAGCGATAATTTGAAGCATCGTAATGGTTTTGGTGAGTGGAGAAAGATATGGAAGGGTAATTCTCCAAAATATTTGCGAGTCACTCGCTCCATCCAATCGTGCAGCTTCATAGATCTCATCCGGTATTTCCTGAAGCGCCGACAAATACAGAATAAAGTTAAAGCCTACCGTCCACCACAAAGTTACAACGGTAATGACGATCCAGGCCAGGTTTGTTTCGGTCAGCCAGAAAATTTCGGCGTTTTGGGGTAACAGGCCTATGAGATGCAGTACAGAATTGACAAACCCGGTATAAGGCTGGAATACGAACAACCCCAGATAAGCTGCGACAGCAACCGAGAGTACACTTGGGATAAAAAAGATAATCCGGTAAAACTTTTGCAGAACCGATTTTCGATTCGCAATCAAAGCCAGCACTATGGCAAGTATAATCATGGTCGGAGTACTTAGAAAAACAAAGAAGGTCGAGTGCCATATCGCTTCCCAGACTTCCCTGTCCTGAAGTACCTTGCGGAAGTTATCCAGGCCAACAAAGTCCATTTTCTTAATGAGTGTCCATTTGTAAAAGGTCATTTCAATGCCTTTAATCATCGGCCAGATGGTAAACAACACATACACAATAAGGAATGGAAGCAGAAAGAGAAGCGCCTGCATCTCCGTCCTCATTTTTTTGAACTTCATACCCGTCTCCCCTTTGATCGACACGCAAGCCAACTTTAATGCTTACATATGCGCAAGCTTGCGTGACCCGTCTTCCTTCTATTCACTCAGTATTTTCTGAATGCCTGCCTCCATGTTGTTCATGGCATCAGCCGGAGTCATTTTATTGACCCATACTTCATTCAAAAATTTAAAGGCGACTTCTTCACGGATTTGGGCAGTTTTGGTTGATTTTTTGCTGAACTTAACGACACTTGCTACTTCAGAATAATCGCTGCGGTAAGGCATATCCTTAAATTCCTGTTTTTCCAGAACGGATGGTTTGGAAGGAATATGGCCGGCTTTGGCCCATACCTGGCCATTATCCGCAACCCAATCGGCGAAAATCATCGCCGCTTTACGCTTTGCTTCGTCTTCATCCTGAGTCAAAGGCAGAATAATCGTGTGAGAGTCTCCCCATGTTGCTTCCTGATCGTAAAATTTAGGTATCGGCATTGCACCAAACTCAAAATCTTTGGTGGATTCCCATGTTCCTGTCGTCCAGACACCCGTCATGGTAATTGCGGCTGTTCCGCTTTGGAAATTTTTATAAAAATCCGGATCATTTTTCTTGATATAGCCTTCGGTATACAACTTCTGAATATAATCGGCTGCTTTGATCCCCTTTTCTTTATCAATAGCCGCAGATTTCAGATCGTCCGATATTAAATCATTCCCACCCAATTGCGAATACAATGACCACCATAGTCGAAAAGGATCATCATTGTTATTGGATAGTGCAAATGGAGTAGCCTTGGCTGGCAACTTTTCTTTTAATGTTTTAAGGAAACTTACAAAACCATCAGCTGATTGTTCCAACACGGGTTTTCCGTCTTCGCCGAGCAGACCAGCTTCTTTCAGCAGCTTTTTATTGTAAAACATGATAAAAGCATGTGTATCAATGGGCACTGCATAATGCTGATCGTCTACTGTAACCGCACTCAAAAGATTTTGATTGTAGGAATTCCAATCTACGCCTGCATCTGCAGCGGGTGTATCGAGTTCAGTGACTACCCCCTGATCAATCAAATCGGGGAGCCTAGAGGAATGGGATATGCCGATGTCCGGTCCGTTGCCATTACCAACCGCGGTGACCAGTTTGGTATAATACTCGCCCCAGGCAAGCTTGGTATTTTTCACTTCGATGTCCGGATGGGTTTTGTTGAATTCATCAACTAATGCTTGCATGTTTGCCCCATCGCCACCATCAAACAATGTCCAGAAGGACAAGCTCACTTTCCCTTCACTTGCGGCATCACCGTCGGCACCACCACTGTTTCCACTGCATGCACTTAAAATCATAGACACAGAGAGAAGTAATGTTAGTGCCAACAAGCCCACTCTTCTTTTCATGCGAGTATCCCCTTTATTCTAATATTATAGATACAAACGATATAATTGATTTGTTACATTATTTATGTATCTATAGTGGGATTATAGCCACCAAACTCCTTAATGTCAACGCTTTCAATTATATTTATTGTAATTATCCAATCAAAAAAAGCCTTAGTTACAATTTATCCGCAACTAAAGCTTTTCTCTTCAATCCACATCGGATTTCATTACGTAATTTATGGTCATTTTGATGTTCTGATCGTGATCTCCAAATTCTCTGCCAAACAGGTTCATCCCACCCTGGTGAACAGCATCTGGTTTGATGCCCACCCGCAAGCGCAATTTGTGACTATCCATGAGGTTCAGTTGATTTAATGTAACAGGCGAAACCTTCTCCATATCAAGCGAAGTCTTCTCTTTGTCTACTCGCCATGTCTTCAGCAAACCATATTGGGTAGACCACTCATACCACCAGGCTGGATTAAGATTTCCCCTTCTGTCACCAAAGTCCCCAGGACATGTCCACATGCCAATCTCCACGCCATTAATCCATACCGAAATATCGGAAGGCCAATTGTGATCGTAGTTAGGTGCCTCAGAACACATTTCCATAGATACTTCAAGCGATTCAATCCTTGCGCCGGGCGGTATTTCCAGTGGCATCAAATATTCAACATATCCTTTTCGAAACCACATAATCTGAGCTCCAATATGCTTTGGGTGAAAGAAACTGGAAGGTTCATCCTCACGTATAATCATTCCATCCGCATTGGCCATGCCACAGGTTGGAGATACCTCGCAATCGCTATAATGACCTATGGGCATGTCTACCTCATAGACTTGAACACCACCTCTGGGACCCGCCTTATCCAAATTCAGTGCAATGTGTATATCATCATAATTACGACTGCATACTTTCATCGCGCCGCGAGAAGCCGGCAGCAGCTCTGTATTAATTAATCTTGCAGCCTCCAAAATCTTGATATTGTTGGCTACGGTGGATACTGGAAGTTTAAGAGCTTCAGCAATCTCCACGATATTTAGGTTTTTGGAATTAAGAAGGCGGAGGATATCTACCCGGGAACGTGTAGATAAGGCATGGGTAACCGTTACCAGCTTGTCCGGGTCATCAAAACTAAGCTCAAGCATTGCGTAATCCACCTCATTCTAAGATTGTATTTCAATAATTTTACTTGTATGTTACCAAAGAGTCAAATTTGCTGTATTAAACCTTTTATTTTGTATTAAATGATTTTTATCGAATGCCTGCTTTCAACTTCACTTCAAAAGTGTTATTCACTCTAATAACCAACGCAACGCAAAAACACCTCAAAAACCTTCTCATACAACATGGAAGGTTTTTTAAGGTGTTTGACTTACCGAACGATTCGGGGATAGTTCAACTAAGCAATTCTGCCCGTTTGTTAGACCGTTTTCTTATTGACTTTACTGCTTTTGGATTTATGGGGTTTGAAATTACTGTTTTGTGCTTTCCCCGGCTTGGTAAACCATTCAGACTTGGGTTTGCGCGCAGGGTTCTTCTTAGCCTTGGCCGGTTTATTGGTCATGGAACTGTTAGCTGCAGCCTTCGATCCCTTGCTGTTTGTTACAAACACAGGAGCACTCGTCATCGGATAAGGATGATCTTTGACTTCGGGAATGCTCTTCTTGATTACCTTCTCAATATCCTTGAGGAACGGCATTTCTTCCTTATCACAAAAAGAGATTGCCATACCACTATGCCCTGCTCTGCCTGTGCGGCCAATTCGATGTACATAGGTCTCCGGAATATTAGGCAGGTTAAAGTTGACGACATGCGAGAGCTCTTCCACGTCAATTCCTCTTGCCGCAATATCTGTCGCTACCAGCACTCGGGTGACTCCGCTTTTGAAATTGTTCAATGCTTTTTGTCGATCATTCTGAGACTTGTCACCATGAATGGCTTGAGCAGTAACATTTACTTTGGTCAACTCACGTGTAACACGGTCAGCGCCGCGCTTCGTGCGGGTGAACACCAGTGCCGAAACAATGGATTTATCCTGCAAAATATGATTCAACATATGTTGTTTCTTGCCATTCTCCAATAAATACACAAACTGTTCAATTCGGTCTACCGTAGAAGATACCGGCGTAATTTCAACTTTCACAGGATCTATGAGTAACGTTTTGACCATTTTTGTGATTTCCGGAGGCATCGTAGCTGAGAAGAAAAGGGTTTGCTTCTTGCTCGGCATCTTGGAGATGATTCGCTTCACATCATGAATAAAGCCCATATCCAGCATCCGGTCAGCTTCATCTAATACCAAAATCTCAATGGATTTCAAATCAATACGTTTTTGGTTAACCAGATCCATCAATCTGCCTGGCGTGGCGATAATAATATCTGCACCCTGGCTCAGCGCTCGTTCTTGCACCTTCTGTGAAACACCACCAACGATAGCGGCGCAGCGAATATCCGTATAACGGCTATACGTCTTAATGTTATCCGCAATCTGGATAGCAAGCTCTCGGGTTGGGCTTAAAATCAAGGAGCGAATACGGCGTCCTTGTCTGGGACCACTAGGATTTTCGCTTAATAATTGAATGATCGGCACCGAAAATGCTGCCGTCTTCCCTGTTCCTGTCTGTGCACAGCCAAGCAAGTCTCTGCCTGCCAATACGGCTGGGATTGCTTGTTCCTGAATAGGTGTAGGGTTCGTATAGTTCGCTTTGTTCAATCCTTCTAAGATGGGTGGAATGATATTCAAGTCTTTAAAGTTCATTGAGTCTCCTTCATGACGTCCATATATATTAGATGTATCTTGTTATCACACGTAACGAATAAGGATACCATTAAAAAGACGATCTGTATATTATCTTTTAATCCCAATGTCAGCTTACCAGTTTTAACCCAACCGCAGATCCAAGCACCATCGCAATAAACAGTATTCGGAGTGCGTTTCGGGATTCCCCATAGAAAATCATGCCAAGAATCGCTCCTCCGGAAGCACCTATTCCTGTCCACACAGCATACGCCGTCCCCATGGGCAGTGTTTTCATAGCCAGAGACAGCAGCCAGAAGCTTAACCCAAAACCTGCAACTAAGAGCAGGATGGATATCCAATTACGGTCTTTGTTCCATTTATTAATCATCAATACACCCAACATCTCGAATAGGCCTGCCATAATAAGAAATACCCAATTCATGAATGATGCGCCTCCTTCGTTTTCTGCTTGCTTACCATTTTCAGTCCGATTACTCCGAGCAGTAACACACCAATGAGTATCATTTTCCCAGCTTGGACAGCAGCCCCGAATAACAGGATCTCTGCCAACACCGTGCCAGCCGTTCCCAATCCGACAAATACTGCGTATACCGTTCCGACATCAAGTGTACGGGAAGCCGCAATCATCAAGGAAAAGCTTACACCAATGGCGATCACCGTTGCTCCCCATTCCAACAGACCACTCGCATGCTTTAAGCCAATCACCCAACCCACTTCAAAAAGGGCTGCAATCACAACAGACAACCAGGTTTTGTTCATTTTGACCTACTCCTTTTGGTATCTAATTTCATACAACAACAACGATTAGGTTGTGTCTTAGAGAGCAAATAAAAAAAGCCCGGGAAACAAACTGCATTCAAGCAGTTTATCTCCCAGGCTTTTATCCCTCCGTGGCATAACCATCAGGTTATGAGCTTTCTCTCGGACCAGGCCGATCTCACTCGCGGAACCCTAGAAAGCATGTCGTATGATTTTATGTTACCTATTATACACACTTCTTCCCTTGGGGCAAGTCTTTTATGATTTGATCACAATTCCCATTAATCCGACGAAGGTCGCCGCTTGATAAGGTGAAATAACGCAGCCATTCAGATCTTCCATGTTCAATACGAGCGAGTCAAATTGGCAATTGCTAAGATCCAAACCCTTTAATTTCGTACCTGTCATGAAAGCCTGATCGATATTACAATGGTCCAGCTGCATTTTTTGCAAGGCTAGATAGGCGAAGTCAGCACTAATTAATGAGCATTCAGCAAAAGCGACTTGTTTAAGATGGGCAAATCTAAAATTGGAGTAGTCCCCCACACACTGAGCAAATTGAACATTTTGCATTCTGCTGGTAGAAAAATCCGTGCCAACAAATTTGCAGTTGGTCCATGCGGCCCGGTGCATGATAGCACCTGAGAAATTGACGTTGGAGAAATCACAATTTTCAAAAACAACATCCGTAAATTCAAATTGCTCCAGCGTGGAATCAGAGATCATCACATTTCTGAAAATGACATTCTCGAAGGATACTTTGAGTGCTTCCTGGTTATCGAGTGAGATCTGTTCAATGAGTTGATTCCGGTATTCTGTTTTGGACTCCAACACATGAATGGTTTCTACGGTCATCGATTGTTCCTGAATTTTCGGGCTATCTATTTTCATGCTTTTTCCCCGTTTCTTTATAAGCTACGAATCACAATCGACTGATATCCAAAAACCATTTTCCATTGCTTAAAATTGTAACCAACCTTTTTCCCACGGCATCAATCATGATTTTAGAGCAATATGAGAAAAGACAGCATACGGTGATGTTATGGCTGCTACAATGCCTCATCTTTCTGCAGATACGTTCTCTTCCCTTGATTGGACTTTTTCACATGTATAGCAAACAACAACAAGGCTACAAAAACAGATAAGGCGCTGACACTAAATAGAACGCTGTAGCTCATGTATTCCGAAACCAATCCCAGCAAAATGGCTCCCAGGCCAATTCCCAGATCCGTCGCCGTCGAGAAAAAGGCATTGGCAGCACCTTGACGTTCCTTCGGCGCCATACGAAGTGTTATGGCCTGAAGAGAAGGCTGCGCAGATCCAAAACCAATGCCGTACAGAACAGCAGAACACAATACCCCAAACAAACTGGTCGAGAAACTCAAGACAAGGAGTGCCGCCATCGTAATGATAAGAGCCGGCACAATCACAGCCACCTCTCCGATTCGATCAGAGAGTTTTCCTGCGATTGGACGAGAAAGGGCAAGCGTTGCTGCGTAGATGAGAAAAAAAGTACCGGAATTGACCTGGATCTCAGCTGCAAATAGCGGAACAAACGTTGTAATTCCTCCATACGCCACAAAAAGAAAAAATATCGGTGCCATTACAGGCAAAACCGATTTTTCGAATATCTGAATCTTCTTCTGATCCGCTGTCGGTATGAACGGCATTTTAGCAGCAAGCGTCAATAACAGTGCAACGGCAGATAGAACAACTGCAAACAGGAACATGCTCTGATAGGATTGGCCTTGCATGATACTTAATCCGATCATGGGGCCAATCGCCATCGCGAAAGTCATGGAGGTACTGAACCACCCCATCCCTTCCCCGCGACGATTGGCCGGAATCATATCGGTGACGGCAGTCATCATGGAAGTCGTCGACATAGCCCAGCTTATACCGTGTATCATTCGGAGTCCCATCAGTACCAAGACGCCTCCAACCCAGTTATACATATACATGGATGCAATGAAAACGAGCAGTCCTCCAATCATAAACGGACGCCTGCCGAATCGATCCAGCAACCCACCGACAAACGGCCTGAATAAGACAGAAGATAACATCAATGCTCCCATTGCCAGTCCCACTTGCTGTTCATTGCCGCCCATCTCTTTAATAAATAGCGGAAGCGTAGGATACAGCATATAAAAGGCAGTAAATAAAAATAGTAATCCCAATGTCATCAAAATAAAGGACCTGGTCCATAAACGTTCCAACCATTCATCCCTCCTGATCAATCAATACGATTTTAACCATTTCATTTGTTCCGTTACCAAAGTAAGGCCTCTCTATATTCTACAAAACTGAAAAACGGAGTGGACTATTAAAAAAGTCGCCAGCAGGGCGACTTCATTCATTTTATTTCCGGTTCGTCCAAGTTTAACATATTCCATGATTTACGTTCTCAAATTATTTTTATTTGGCGATGGTGTCACAGACCAGTTCTTCGCTCCAGTTCCTCCGTATATCGCGCACCCACCAATGTGATCTTTGAGGCTGCTTCATTAATGCTGTGTACATCTTCAGGCTTAAGCTTAAGATCTGCCGAATTCAGATTTTCTTCCAAGCGGTTTAATTTGCGCGTGCCTGGAATCGGCACAATCCAAGATTTCTGGGAAAGCAGCCACGCAAGCGCTATTTGGGCCGGGCTGGCTTGCAGTTCCTCTGCTTTTTCTTTTAGCAAATCAACCAATACCTGGTTCGCTTCTAGCGCTTCAGGTGTGAATCGAGGCAGAATGTTGCGTAGGTCACCTTGTTCAAATGTCGTTTTTGCGTTAAAACTTCCTGTCAGATATCCTTTACCCAGAGGGCTGAATGGAACGAAACCAATCCCAAGCTCCTCCAATGCAGGGATTAACTCCTCTTCAGGGCGTCTCCACCACAGGGAATATTCACTCTGTACTGCTGCAAGAGGCTGCACAGCATGTGCACGCCGGATCGTTTGCACTCCTGCCTCGGACAATCCCCAATGTTTTACTTTTCCTTCCCGGATCAAATCCTGGACGGCTCCTGCCACTTCCTCGATTGGCACATCCGGATCGACCCGGTGCTGATAGTATAGATCAATGGCTTCAATCTGCAGACGCTGCAGCGACTCTTCCGCCACTTTGCGAATATGTTCGGGCCGGCTATTCATACCGCTCTGTTTGCCGTGCTGTATATCGAAACCAAATTTGGTGGCAATGACGACTTGATTTCGAACGGTTTTAAGGGCTTCTCCTACTAGCTCTTCATTGGTATATGGACCGTATACTTCAGCGGTATCGAAGAACGTCACACCACGTTCCACTGCTTTTTGAAGAACGGAGATCATCTCCTTCTTCTCCGAAGCAGGGCCATACCCATAGCTCATTCCCATGCAACCCAGGCCTATGGCCGAAACCTCCAGCCCGCTGTTTCCCAATATGCGTTTTTGCATCATTCATCATCCTTTCTCATTTGATTAGTTTCATTAATGATCAGAATCCAGTACTCGAACCCCATACGCTCCCAATTGCTTGATCCTGTGAAGTTAATCTCATTATGCCGAAGCATGCTTACCAGGCGGTATATCATTTATCTTAATTGATTGCCTATTCCTATCACGGGTTCTTTTGCTTTCGAGAATTAAGACGTATAATAAAACGAGGTTATAGCCGTAAGGAGGAGTCTACATGACCGAGGAACTACTTCAACAGAAACGGGAACTGAGCGAGTTGGTTGAGCGTCACTCCGTACGCAACGGTGCAATGGAAACGCTGATCCCTTCCCTGTTTTTCTATCACCATACAAGTATTACCGAACCGGCATACAGAGTTTACAAGCCTGCTTTTTGCGTCATCGTGCAAGGTGTAAAAGAAGTATTGCTCGCGCAGGAGCGCTTTGAATATGGACCATCCAATTATCTGATCGCTTCGATGAATCTTCCGGTAATTGGACAGATTATTAAGGCGTCCGCGGAAGCACCTTATCTAAGTCTTAAGCTAGAGTTCACGAAGAATCAAATTCTGGAAGTACTGAATGAATGCAATATACAAGTCACTTCCAGAGAAAACGCCAGACGAGCCATGTTCGTGGGACAGATGGAATCTTCCATTCAGGATGTTGTGCTTCGCCTTATCCGCTTACTGGATACTCCGGAGGAAATTCCTTTTCTGGCCCCATTGTACACCAAGGAGATTTTGTTCCGTCTTCTCCAGGGACCTTACGGAGGCGAGTTGGCCCAGATCGCGGTAGAAGGCAGCAGTACGTACCGGATTAGGGAAGCCATCGAGTATATCGTTCATCACTGGGAGCAGCCTTTTCGCATCGAAGATCTAGCAGAGACAGCCAGCATGAGTGTATCCTCATTCCATCGGCACTTCAAGGAGATCACGGCCATGAGTCCGCTGCAATTCCAAAAACAACTGCGATTACAGGAAGCTCGGCGCCTTCTGATGGCGGAGTCTGCCGATGCGGCTGATGTAGCATTTCGGGTTGGCTACGAAAGCGCCTCACAGTTTAGCCGTGAATATTCACGCATGTTCGGCGCGCCTCCACGAAGTGATATTAAACGACTGAAGGAAAAATATGATCTGATCTTGAGCGAATAACTTCTCAACTGTTCCAGTGAAAGCTAACAAAAAAAAGGACGACCATATGTCGTCCTTTTTCAGTATATCGCAACTATCGAGCCTACATTTTCACTGTTTAAACCAGTGCTTCAGCCAGTTCTCGGGTTTCACTAAATTCATGCATTAATCGAGCGATATCACGAGCCAACGAATCCACATTCTCCTGCTTCGTCGCCCAACTGGTGCAAAAACGGACTGCACTATGTGTGGCGTCTACCTTCTCCCAGAAGGTGAACGTGTATTGGCTGCGTAATTTCTCAAGCAAAACATCAGGCAAGATCGGAAACTGCTGGTTGGTTGGTGATTCGTACAGGAACCCGATATGCTGTTCTTCAAGCGAATCGTGAATTCGCATGGCCATATCGATGGCATGACGTGAAATTTCCAGATACAATCCGTCTTCGAACAATGTTTCGAACTGAATGCCCAGCAATCTGCCTTTTGCGAGCAGACCACCCTTCTGCTTGATCATGTAACGGAAATCAGGCTTCAGTGCCTCATTCAGGATGACTACAGCTTCCCCCATCAAGGCTCCGATCTTGGTCCCTCCAATATAGAACACATCAGATAGATGGGCGAGATCAGCAAGGGTCATGTCACAATCCGGGGATGCAAGCGCGTATCCGAGCCTTGCCCCATCCACAAATAAAGGAAGTCCGCATCTCTTACTTGTCTCAAATAATGCCTGCAATTCTGCCCTACTATACATCGTACCGTTCTCGGTTGGCTGGGATATGTAAACCATCCCTGGCTGTACACAGTGCTCTGGAGAAGACTCACTCTTATGCGCTTCATAGACTGCTTGCACTTGGCCAGCAGTGATCTTCCCGTCTTCGCTGGGAACGGTAAGTACTTTATGACCAGTTGCTTCAATTGCCCCCGTTTCGTGAACAGCGATGTGGCCCGAAGTAGCAGCAATGACTCCTTGATAGGGACGCAGTATGGATGCAATGACCGTTGTATTTGTTTGAGTGCCTCCAACCAGAAAATGCACATCAGCCTGCTCGCTATCGCACGCTTGACGAATAAGAGCTCTCGCCCGATCACAGTGGGGATCTGTGCCATAACCGCTCGTTTGTTCCATATTGGTCTCGATCAGTCTTTGCAGAATGCGTTCATGCGCACCTTCGTTATAATCACATTCGAATCGTATCATCGTGTTGTCTCTCCTGCTTTCTTTGTCAACTTCTCTTGTATGTTCATCATGGAAGCATAGACCTCTTGGATCTCTTCCTCATCCAGATTCTGCATTAACTTCAATATTTGCTGGTCAGACCGATCGTTTAATTCAGCGTAAAGTTCCTTGCCTTTATCCGTCAGGCGAATAAGACTGACCCGGCTGTCAGCTTCCGAATTCACTTTGATGAGCAGACCTTCCTTGGTCAGCTTGTTCACAATTCGGCTCATATAACTGCGATCAATGGTCAGTGTATCCACCAGATTGTTGGCAATACTTTCTCCACGAATACCAATTTCAATGATGACCCTTACCTCGGCAAACGAATACCCCGTACCAAGGATGTACTTATCCAATACGCCAAGAATATTGGTATAAAAACGGTTAAAACGCCGCATGTCAGCCAGAATATCAGAATGTATATGCTGAGAGTCGATGCGAAACCCTCCCTTTTAGTGGACATTGTCAACATTATAATAAGTTGATTAGTGGACGTTGTCAACATAATGATCGGGCCGGCCGAAAAAAAATACGATTGCAGTCTATTGGAGGCAAATAAAACAGCAAAAAACCGCGCAAATTGCGCGGTTCAGCCTCAACAACCTTTTTCTATGAATGACTGTACTGCACCTGATGAAGTCGGCTATAGATCCCACCAGCTGCAACAAGCTCATCATGATTCCCCTGCTCGGCAATGCCATCCGCGTTCACAACCATGATACGGTCCGCATTCTTGATGGTTGTCAGGCGGTGTGCAATGACCAGCGTAGTTCTGCCCACAGACAGTTCTGCGAGAGATTTCTGAATTAAAGCTTCCGTTTCCGTATCCAGAGCCGATGTAGCTTCGTCAAGGATCAGTATCGGTGGATTTTTCAAAAACATGCGAGCGATGGACAAACGCTGCTTCTGCCCTCCTGATAGCTTAACCCCACGTTCACCGATGATCGTATCGATACCGTCCGGCAATGTGAGAAGTAATTCCTCCAGCGACGCCCGGCGGGCAGCATCCCAGATTTGCTCATCCGTTGCCGTAAGATCCCCATACGCGATATTCTCCTTGATGGTTCCCGAGAACAGGAATACATCCTGCTGAACGATACCAATGTGCTTGCGAAGGGATTGCAGCTGGACATCCCGAACATCAACGCCATCTACTGTGATTCTTCCCTCTTCCACTTCGTAGAACCTTGGGAGCAGACTGCAGATGGTTGTTTTTCCTGCACCGGAAGGTCCAACGAATGCAACGGTTTCACCCGGTTTAATAGACAGACTGATGTTATTCAGTATACGGCGGCTGGATTCATAACCGAACGATACATTCTCGAAACGGATATCGCCCCGAACATGTTTCAGCTCAACTGCGTTTTTGGCATCCGCAATTTCAGGCTCCGTATCAATAATTTCGAGATAGCGCTTGAAGCCGGCAATTCCCTTCGGATAGCTCTCGATGACTGCATTGATTTTCTCAATTGGACGGAAGAAGATATTGGACAGCAGCAGGAATGCCATGAAGTCACCCATATCGATTTTGCCGTCAATAAAGAACCATGCACCGCTGATCATCACAAATACAGTGACCAGTCTCATCATCATATAGCTGACCGAGATGCTCTTGGCCATCGTTTTATAAGCAAGCAGTTTGGTTTGACGAAAGTTTTCATTGTCGACGGAAAATAGTTTTTTCTCATGCTCTTCATTCGCAAAGGATTGAACGACACGAATTCCGCCTACGTTATCTTCGATCCGGGAATTGAAATTACCCACGTTTCCAAAGAGTCGACGATATGTTTTGGTCATGCGTCCACCAAACACGATAATGACCCAGGCCATGATCGGTATAATAATAAATGTAATCAATGCAAGCTCCAGATTAATATTCGCCATGAGCCAGAATGAACCGATCAAGGTCATCACAGCGATGAACACATCCTCCGGTCCATGGTGAGCAACCTCTCCGATGTCGTTCAGATCATTCGTTAAATGACCAATCAGATGGCCCGTTTTGCGATTATCAAAGAAACGGAACGACAACTTCTGCAAGTGAGCGAACATCTTCTCACGCATGTTGGTCTCAATGTTAATACCGAGCATATGTCCCCAGTATGTAACCACATAATTCAAGGCTGTGTTAAGTGCATAAATCGACAGCAGAACAATACAGGCCAATATAATGAGCGGCCAGTCCTGGCCTGGCAATAATTCATTGATAAATTTACTCACGGCAAGAGGAAATGCCAGTTCCAGCAAACCTGCGATCACTGCACATCCAAAATCAATGACAAACAGTTTCTTGTAAGGCCGGTAATACGAAAAGAAACGACGAATCATTCTTATTCACTCTCCAAATCCTTATTAGGGCTTTCATTTTCATCCTGCAGCTCGAAGAGATGAATATATTCATCGATAACCTGGTCAATGGCTTTTAATTCACCGCTAATCATCGGACGAATATGCTCATATTCCGCTTGACCCAGCTGTCTAGCCAAAGTTGTTCTTCGATTTTGCATTTGCTCCAGAAATACCAGAATGCGGCCACGACGGAAAGTTTGTGCCCCATTCCCCCGCTTACCTTGATGTTCACCATGTCCTCTGCCCCTTCTGGACCGTTCACCACGTTGTTCTTCTTCTCCGCGTCCACGTCCTGAACGCATATTTTGACGTTCTACAGACTCACTAGCGTATTGTTCTCTCATTTCAAGAACACCTCCATATCGTATACATTTGTATACGAATTAATATGTATACGATTGTATACGCAGAACCACATCCTGTCAACCTGTTTTTTCCAGTTATGTGATTTTTCCTTTTCTATGAAAAAAATGCTGAGGACACATACAAGTGTTCTTGTATGTAATCCTCAGCAGATAGCAGCCAGACCACAGAAGACACTGCAATCTCTATCTATCTCTTTCGGCAGGATGGATCGGCAAGGTCACGACAAATGTTGTTCCCTCACCCGGCTTACTCTCTACTTGAATGTCTCCCTTATGAAGTAAAACAATCTGTTTAACGATGGCGAGTCCCATCCCGCTACCCTCGTATTTGCTGCCATGGGAACGATCCGCCTTGAAAAAGCGCTCGAAAATACGCTGCTGATCCTCTGGTTCAATGCCAATACCGTTATCGGATATACGTATGATCACATCAGAGTGAACTTGTCTCATGCTGACAGCCATAGTACCATCATCTTCTGAAAATTTGATACCATTCCCGAGAATATTCATCCATACCTGATCCAGCTGATGATGGTCTGCTGTTACTTTAATCGCCTGCAGATCCAGCTCGAACTCAATGTTTCGGGCAGTCCATTGTGGCTGCAGTGCCACAATTACGCGCCGGATCTGTTCATCAAGATTGCGCTCCGTGAATCGCAATGATTGCGAATCGGATTCCAGCAAGCTCAGTTTCAGCAAGCTGTCACTCATTTTGGACATTCGCTTTGCTTCAGCAATAATGATATCCAGATAACGGTCTCGTTCATGCTCCGCAAGATTGACCTGCTTGAGCGCTTGGGCATACCCGGAGATGGAAGTAAGCGGCGACTGAACCTCATGTGAAACATTAGCTACGAATTCTCTGCGCATTTGTTCCAGGTGCTGCAGATCATGCGTCATTTCTTCAAAGCTTCTAGCCAAAGCTCCAAGCTCTCCCGTTTGCTTAATATTCAGCCTGACATTAAAATCACCTGATGCCAGACGCTTGGTTGCTTTGGTAAGTTTGTTAATCGGTTTCACCACGTATATGGAAGCAATCAGAATCAACAAACTCCCTATGACCAAAGAATATATCAGGAAAGTGGATAACCATCTTACGTTGAAAGAAGTGTACGGTGATAAGAGCGGCTGTATAAATAACGCTTTCGCCCCCGTTTCCGTCATTAACGGCAATCCGACAAAACCTGTAGATTCGTTGGACGAATCAGCACGAACGATTTCCCCATTCAGTACGTTCTTTACTTGATCCGATGACACCCGAGCAGAAGCCTGGTCACCCAGTGCTCCATAGGAATAGACCTCAGTATTATCCTCGTCGTAAATGCGGATATAATAGGAGTTGAGCTGCTTCATCCCTCCCACAAATTTGTCTGCTTCATGCAATGGAATAGTCTCATAGATACGCACGATATCCTGTCCGAAACTCAATAATTCTTCCTGGACATTCTCATTCATATTCCCCCTGAATACCAAAAAGGTAATCACGAAAGCGATGATCGTACCCGCGATGACGGAAATTAAAAAGGTTAGTACCACACGGATATACAGAGACCTGATCATTCACTAACCTCAAGCCGATAACCAAGGCCGCGCACCGTTTCAATTCGAAAATCAGTTGAAGCGACAAACCTTTCTCTCAAACGTTTAATATGTACATCAATCGTTCGATCATCTCCGGCATAATCAATTCCCCAAATTTGATCGATCAGTTGTTCACGCGTATACACCTGTCCAGGTGTCCCCGCAAGTTTGTATAGAAGCTCGAATTCCTTCAGCGGCAGCGTAAGGGATTCCGTGCCATTCGTGATTTTATAGGTTTGCTTATCCAAAATGAGCTTTCCCAGCTGAATCGTTTGTGTTGAACCGATCCGGTAGCGCTTCAGCAGTGCTCTAACCCGAACCGTCAATTCCAGCGGATCAAACGGCTTGGTCAGATAATCATCTGTTCCCAGTTCAAAACCCTTTACCTTCTCCCAAGTTTCACCTCTTGCAGTCAACATAAGCAAAGGAAGGTCAGGACTTGCCCTGCGAAGTTCCTTGCATAATGTCCAACCATCCATAATCGGCATCATGATATCAAGCACAACCAGATCGACAGGTGTCGAGGCATAAACCGCCAGGGCCTGCTTGCCATCTGCTGCTTCTACCGTTGTGAAACCGTCATTCTTCAGAAATAAACAGACCAGTTCGCGAATGTTCGCATCATCGTCAGCAACAAGTATTGTCGGCATGTGCTTCTCCTTTTTCTCCAATGCATTCTAAGTAGTCTCAACTATTATACTATTAATTTACTTGGTTGACCCCGAGTGTGATGTTTATCCAGACTGCCGCTTGAAACTCTCATTGCTT
The DNA here is from genome assembly GCF_038005125.1 of Paenibacillus sp. FSL K6-2862. NCBI lineage: Bacteria > Bacillati > Bacillota > Bacilli > Caryophanales > Paenibacillaceae > Paenibacillus > Paenibacillus sp. FSL K6-2862. The sequence continues at coordinate 2,927,079 of NZ_JBBOSN010000001.1, read as the reverse complement.
TTCATAGGCAGGATCAGCTGTATGGAGATTGTTCAATCTATGCTGCATGTCTGCCTTGTTTTGTTGAAACTGTTTGAGCCGATAACCGTTAGCACCGGATGGATGGGGGAAGCCCCACAATATCCTTTTCTCCTGTATACGTTTCTCATCAAGCAATTGATGAAGCACAGCTTCAACTGACTTCCCAAGCGGAATAACTAAGGTTTGGTTCAGTTGACTCCACTCAGGCAGAAAAGACCCAATCACAGCTTCATATAGAAAGTTATTCTGGGTGATGGCAGGCTGATGTCCCGTATAATTTTGCTGCTTCACAAAGATGGGATACCGGATCAGGGAAGTGGTGTGCAGAAGGTTAGACTCAGGATCAAAGAGCGCTGCCACATGAGGTACATTTAAAAAATGATGCAGTCCTATCTCCTGAAGCATTTGGATTACGTTTGTTCGCATGACGCCAGCCATTCTGGCAGCAAACTTTGCTTCCTGACAGGCTGTTTCGTAGGTGGCCTGATGCTTCAAAGCTTGGACGGCTGTGCGAAAAGCAATCTCCATCTGCTGCCAACCCGGTGTAATGCCAACAAGCATGACTTTGGCAGAGGAATTAATGAATTCATTATGCGGAGAATAGTACATCTCAACGTTTCCTGCTGATCCCAATTTCAGATCATTAATTAACAGATCCGCTTTTGTGTACTTTTGTTTCAGGGGAAGTGACTTCATGATCTCAATCAGATGTTTATGTTGGATAGAATCTAACAGCATAAACGTTCCCTCCTCGCCTTACAGTATTTTGTCATTTGAAAAAACCGCCTATGGGCGGTCCTGAATTGGTGTCCGGGATGACCTACTCTGTAACCAAGACGGCCTTACGATCATACGAGCTATCGTTCACATGTTTAAGCATAAAATCAGCCAAATTGGCACGCGACAGCTTGAGTTTCCGAGACTTGTCCGGGTGGATCTCCGCTTCGTGAACATACTTTCCATTATAACGATCCATCGTGAGCACGGGAGGTTGAACCAGTATCCAATTTAGCTCGCTGCTGGTTACGAGGATATCCTTGTCCAGGTGATCGCGAAGCAGATTGGTCATGACGTTCGGGATGACATATTTGTATAAGAAACCGAGCTTACCGGCCTCTCTGTGAGTACCAATAAACGACACATGAATCAGTTTGCCTGCTTCGTTGTTTTCCATCGCCTGGATGATATTTTTCAGAGCATCGATAAGAACGAGATCTCTTTTGAACATGCTCTTCGCACCAAGAACCGAAAAGACTGCGTCAAATTTTTCTTTTTTCAGGACATGATCGACATCCGTATACCGGGTTACTTCGCCCTGTACAACCTTTAATTTTGAATCAGAAATGCCCAGTTTGGAAGGATTTCGGACAAATGCAGTTACGGTATGCCCTTCATCAAGTGCACGCTGCAGCAGCTCCTTGCCTGTTCTTCCGGTCGCTCCAAATATGATGATGTTCAATTGTCCCACATCCATTCTTCATTGTTATTTACATGAACCCTTTGTATGAATACGAGCGAATCAACGAAAATTGTTTAGCCAGAAAATGTGGTGCATATGGCATGTCATTGCGAAGCCAGGCCACAATGGTTCCGATCAGTGCCGAAGAGGTGTACCAAATTGCAATTTCCTTATGGATGCCTGCCTGCGCAAAAGCACTTTCCATCTCCAACTTCTCTATCTTCTCTGTAACGAGTCTAGTGAGCAATTTCAACAACCGTTCTGTGAAGATAGGGGTTCGTTTGGAGGCGAGCACGACTCGATAGAATTTGGGATGATCCGCAAAATGCTCAAGCACTTTCACCAGAACTGGCCAGGCGTCCTCTGTCTCATGATTGTCAAATCGGTGGTACTGATCAACGATCCGTTCAATATGCTCGTTCATCTCGTCCGCCATCTTCTCCATCATATCCGTAATATCACGATAATGAAGATAGAAGGTTACCCGGTTAATGGTTGCACGCTCGGCAATCCGGTTCACCGTTAACTTCTCGATATCCACTTCCTGCAGCAGATCTACGAAGGCATCCCGAATAAGCTGTCTTGTGCGAAGTATTCTCGGATCGGTAGCTGACTTGTTATCGTTTTTCATAACGTATCACTCCTTCAATTTGAGAAAATTACAATTTTAAATAATGAGTCGTTTATTTTCGCAATAAGCTACATAAATAACGATTCTGTAAAATAAGCAACAAATATGCCCAGAAGTGTAAATTGTAATCTGCGGGAATATGTATATAATTCAATAAATACAATGTAAACTATACAACACGTTGTAAATTTAGTCACGTGTAGATTGAAAGGATGGAATGGATTGAGTCAGGCTAGATTAGATGATGAGAAAAACATCAAAAAAGGTCCCATACTGTTTGTCATGATTCTGGGTGCATTTCTTGCCACATTGAATCAAACCCTAATGAGTGTTGCCACTCCGGAGTTGATGGGTGATTTCAATATCTCCGCTACAACGGCGCAATGGCTAACCACCGGCTACATGCTGGTAAATGGAGTACTTATTCCAATTACTGCTTATTTCATGCAGCGCTTCTCAACAAGGCAGCTCTTTCAGGCTTCCATGTTCATCTTCCTGATCGGTACGATCATATCGGCTTTAGCGACCAACTTCGGTACACTGCTAACAGGCCGTATGGTGCAGGCTGCTGGAGCAGGTATTATCATGCCGCTGCTGATGCATGTCATTCTCACTTTGTTCTCCCCTGAGAAACGAGGAGCTGCCATGGGGATGGTCGGCTTCGCTGTCATTTTCGCCCCGGCAATCGGCCCTACCCTCGCTGGGTACGTGCTCGAGAACTATTCGTGGCAAACGATGTTTTACGGAATGATCCCATTGACGGTCATTGTTATCGGATGTGCATTTGTATATCTGAAAAATGTATCGGAACGCATTGATACGAAATTTGATACGCTTAGTGTGACCTTATCGACCATTGGTTTTGGTGCACTGCTGTATGGATTTAGCCGCGCAGGAAGTCTGGGATGGTCCAGTGCAGAAGTGCTTATCTGTCTTGTGGCAGGAATCGTGGCCCTCGCCTTGTTCACTTGGCGTCAGCTCGTTTCTGCAGCCCCGCTGCTCGACCTTCGTGCGTTCAAGTATAATATGTTCTCCTTGACCACGATCATTAATATCGCAATTACGATGATTATGTATGCAGACATGATGCTGCTGCCTTTGTATCTTCAAAATGCACGAGGTTATACCGCACTCGAATCCGGATTACTGCTGCTTCCAGGTGCTCTCGTCATGGGATTCCTGATGCCTGTTACTGGACGTTTGTTCGACCGCTTCGGTGCAAAATGGCTTGCCATCATCGGTATGGTCATTACAATCGTAACGACGATCGGCTTTATCGATCTGACCGATTCGACCAGCTACACTTACTTGGTTCTGATGTCTACTGGACGCCGAATTGGTATGGCTCTGCTCATGATGCCAATTCAAACCGCAGGTCTGAATCAGCTGCCACCGAGACTCGGTCCTCATGGTACAGCAATCTCCAATACGGTCAGACAAGTCGCTGGCGCAGTCGGTACTTCATTACTCGTGAGTGTCATGACCAGTCGTACAACGACACATGTTCAGGATATGATCGCAAGTGGTGCTGCGAACGGCTTGTCCCGCGAACAATTGGCGATGGAGTCCATGATTCAGGGAATCAACGATGCTTATGTCGTTATTATCGGCATAGCAGTCGTAGGGCTCGCACTCTCCTTCTTCATCAAACGTACGAAGCAGGCCACTGAAGAAGAAGTGAAAATGCCTGTTAGACAGAAAGTTTCCATGAATTCGAATTAAATTGGGAATGATAGCAAACTAAAAAAAGCGGCAGATCAGGACGAACTTCATGTCCTGTCTGGCGCTTTTTACTTGAATCATCTTTACTTGAATCATCGTTAAACTAACCTTATTCGAACATCTTCAGCGGTAAATGCGTCAAGGACTGTCCTGGAGCAGAAGTGGACAGATTACGTTCAAGCTCAAATGTGTCCACAGCTTCTAAATGATTAACCCTCTCCACAAAGGCAGTTAATACAAGAGTTAGCTCCATCCTTGCCAGTGGTGCCCCGAGACAAAAGTGCGGACCATTGCCAAAGGTGAGATGTTTTTTATTGTTGCGACGGTGAATGTCAATTTCAAACGGGTTATCAAACATACGCTCGTCCATATTCGCCGCGCTCATCCAGGAGATGACGACATCCCCTTTTTTCAGATCAACCCCAAGCAGCTGGTTGTCCTTCTTGACGGTTCGATGTCGTTTCGCATTATGGAATCGGTATCGTAGCATTTCTTCCACAGCAAGTGGAACCAGTTCCGGGTTCTGTCTTAACTGGCCGTATAGATTCCCCTCGTCGTACAAGAAAGAATAAAACGTGCTTGAAACCATATGGCTTGTCGTTTCTATGCCAGCACCAAGCAGAAGCATCGTTGTCCGAACGACTTCATCTTCCGTGAATTTCTCTCCCTCTACGTCGACATTCAACAAATCGGTAATGATATCTTCTCCGGGATTTTCCCGCTTCTTCACTACGAGAGGATATAGGAATTGATAGTATTCCTGAGCAGCAGCCTGTTTCTTTTTTTCAATTTCTTGTGCGTTTTCTTGTGTGGTAGGTTGAAAGAGAATATCTACCCAGCTTTTGAACCGGTGGCTGTCCGAGAGTGGGATCCCGAGCAAATCCGCCATAACCATGGCAGGAAGTGGAGCAGCAAGTTTTTCAACGATATCAATCGTCTTATTAAACTCCAGGTCTTCCACCAGCTGCTTCGCAATATTGCGAATTCGGGGTTCCCAGTTTTTGAGACTGCGGGGTGTAAAGGCTGCAGATAACAATGAGCGACTTTTTTGATGTCTTGGCGGATCAATGCTTGAAATATTCAACTTGTCCGGAGGTGTGCCTTCCTTGTTCTTCGCCCCAACAGCTATGGTTGTTCGGGTTCCCTCAGCGGAGAAATATTCATGATTGCTCAGAACCTGTTTAACATCATCATACCTAAATACATTCCAGGTATCGGTATCCTCATGGTAGTGCACTGGGCTTTCGGACAACATTTTTTGATACCATTGGATGGGAAAAAACTCCTCGGATCTGGACTGAAATCTAGTGATATCCTCAACTCGAATCACTTCTTTGTACATGCTGACGCCACCTCCTGGAATATTTTTTGTTTGAATGCTAGTCGTGTAAAGGTTCTTGCTTGGAATATCGTAAAGGCCACTCCTCCTTCTTCGGTACATGAATTGACAGTTCAGCACCTAGTTAAATTTTATACGATTCGTCTATTTTATGATATAAACCATTTGAACTAATTAAAAAACCCTCTAATAAAGAGGGTTTTAATTATACGATTCGTATATCAAATAGATTGTTGTATTGTTTACCAGCTATTTTGCATCCTCGATCATTCCATTCATTTCAATAAACCACCAGCATAACTGAGCAATCGTTCTTGATTGTACCTGTTCCGATCCGGAATCAAAAGCAGCTTGAAAGGCTGTTAATGTAATCCTCAGCATTGAAAAATTAAGCTTATCTTCCCGAAACAGGGACCATAGTCCTTGGGTTAGTTCCTTGGCATGGATGGACACGTGCGATTTCTGAATAGAACGGTTGAACTTCTCCAGCTCAGCAAGCAGATGCTGCTTATCCGGTACCGTCTGCTTGAATTCAGGATCGATAACAGCCAGACTGGCTGCGTCAATAATATGCTCCTGCTTGTCCACCATGTCTCTCAGCAGGACCTCGGTATAGTTCAGGAGCTTCGGCACAAGTGCTTTCCAGTGAGGCTGGTTCAAATGAAAGTTTCTCCATGTATTCGAGATCTGGTGAACCATTCCGAAACAAAAAATGGCCCCTTCGCAGGCGTATGGCCTTACCTCTTCACCAAATAACTGTACAAGTCGTCCAGCAAGCCAGTTTAACTGGATTCGTGTGAGATTTTCGACATCAAATTCCCCTGAATAAAATCCTGTCCAGAACAACTCAACCACTCGCTGTTTGTCCGGGGATATCATCGGCACCACGATCTGTTCTACCAGCAAATCAAAGTCAGAGTTATGATTTTGTGCCTCAAGTTCCTGACGAATCATCATATCTTCCTGGATGCGCTGCTCAAGGATCGCAAGAACACAATCATCCTTTGAATTGAAAAATTTATAAAATGTGCCTTTCGATACACCTGAATGATCAAGGATCATCTGGATGGTTGTATTAGACACGCCATTTTTCTCAAAAAGTATAAGTGCCGTGTCCAATAGCAGTTGTTTTCGTTTATTCATAAGGTAAATACCTCTCAATCTGCCAACTTCTCCATATCATCCTGCAATTGAATTAGCCGTGTACGGATTGCTTCCATACGAGTCTTCACTTCGGCTATTTGATTCTGCAGATCTTCTTCAATATCGGTATCCCGGAATAAATGGGCATCATCCGTCTGAGACGTTCTGAGCTGATTCAGTTCAGATTCGTACTTGATCTGCTGCCTTTCGGCTTGTTTCAATTCGTCTTCCGCCGCACCGATCTGGTACTCCAAATAGGATACATCGGAAGAGCTTGCTTGGGTTAAACGCTGTGAATAGGTCATGGTTCACCTCAACATTCCTTCTTCTTAAGATTCATCCATCGCTTTGGAAAGATCATACGGATGGATATCGATATCCAGCTCCTGATTCAGAGCCAGCTTTGCTAATTGGCTGCCGATAAAGGGCCCCATCGTTAAGCCTGAAGCACCAAGCCCGTTGGCTGTGATCAATCCCTTCCATCCTGGTACAGTTCCCATGACCGGAAGAAAACCTGGCGTAAACGGCCGGAAGCCAACTCTTACTTCTTCAAAGGTGCTATTAGTCAATCCCGGTGCGAGCTCCAACCCTTTATTCAAGATTTCCTGCATACCGCCCGGCGTGATTCTGGTATCGTAACCTTCAATTTCATTTTCATGTGTGGCCCCGATCACGATTTTGTGCTCGGCAAAAGCCAAAAGATATTGATCAGAAGGTGGCATAACTACAGGCCAACTTCCTGTCTCTTCCTGATCGGATACCTGCAAATGCATAATTTGTGCTTTTTGGTAATGAACCTTAAAGTGAATACCCAGAGGTTTCATGATCGAATTGGCCCATGCTCCGGCACATACAATGACTTCATCTGCCAGAAATTGCTCTGTACCAACCGACACTCCGGTTACCCGACCAGAATCGAATAGAAGAGCAGCATCTCCATGAATGAGGATGGCTCCATTCCGCTGTGCGGATCGAATTAAGGCATCTCGCAAGGCACGACCATCTATACGCGCTGCACCGCTAATATATACTGAATGATAACCTGGACCGAGCAATGGAAACCGTGCATGCGTTTCCTCTTCGTTAAGCTTTGTAATTTCCCCGACTTCCGGTGCATCTGCTCTTCGAAGATGAGCACGATCCTCCATCTTGCCGATCTTTTCGATATCCGAATGAATACTCAATGCCCCCACTCGGGCATACCCGGTTTCCGTTTCTCCCTCGCTCTGCAGTTCTTCAATAAGTTTGGGGTAAAAGCGTGCGCCGGCCTTGGCAAGCTGGTACCAATCCTGGTTACGCCTTTGCGACAACCAGGGGCAGATGATGCCTGCGGCAGCATCCGTAGCTTGTCCGATATCACCACGATCCACAAGGATGACTTCCGCACCCCTTTTTGCTAACTGATAGGCTGTCGAAGCCCCCAGTATTCCTGATCCTACTACGATGACTTTCTTCATGCTTGCATCCCTTTCCTCTATCACTGCTTCCATTATAGCGTATACTGTTTCGCATCCGATTAGCAAGAGATGCCCATGTCAGCATGAAAAACTAAAAGGTTTTCGCTCTCTGATCCAATGTTGCAATCATGTCGTTTAAAATAATGTTAATTATGTAATATAATTCAAATTAGGTTTCTTTTAACGCTGTATCCGCGCCCTTAACGCACAAGATCCTTTAACGAAAAGAGGAATAACTCAACGATGCCGAAACCTAGCATGGAGAATCCGCTGGATGCCGATATGCCACTAATGATTACAGGGCAGATCCAGATGAATGCTGATGAATTCAAGCATTGGAGCGACCATTCACGGGATTACACCATTGTACAATGCATCGGAGGAACCGGGCGAATCGCAGCCAAAAATCATGAATTCCTGATCCGTGAAGGAACCGCTCTTATTATGTTTCCTGAAGTTACCTATCGTTATCACAATCTGAGTGATTCATTGTTGTTTGATTGTCTTACGTTTAATGGCTATTTGTTGCCCCGCTTCCTGCATACCTTGCAGATCGGGGAGCTGCGCGCCTTCAAGCCGGATGGAATGATTCATATCCTTCTGCATGAAATAACGCTGGCGCTGCAGTCCCGGCACAAGGATCAGATCTGGCACGTATCCGCATTGCTCTACATGCTTCTGGTCAGATTGACGATCGAAGGAGATCGTTATGGTGCTTATGAACGCTCCGATGCACGCCTAAAGCTTGGCGGACTCGTTACTTTTATCAAACAGAATTATCATGTGGATATCTCGCTTTCCATGCTGGCTCAGCAGATGAACGTAACCGAACAGCACTTAAACCGGATATTCAAAAAGGAATTTCAAATGACTCCGCTTGAGTATCTGACACGATATCGTCTGCTGAAAGCCAAGGAAATGCTCATCGAGAATGATGCCATTACCGCTCATGATATTGCCAAAGCAGTCGGTTTTAACAGTGCCAGTTACTTTGGTTCCGTATTTAAGAAATTCGAAGGAATCTCTCCGATTGAGTTACGCAAGCAGTACCTGGGTTAGAGAATTTCCACATCGATCTCAGCCAGCGAGGATAACCGCAGATCATGCAGCTGGAACTCCAGATCGCGAGTTACCTCGTTCGGCACAATAACGCAGCGAATCCCCGCAGCCTTGGCTGCTTTTAGCCCATTAGGCGAATCTTCGAAAACAACCGCTTCCGAAGCTTCGATTCCCAGACTGTGCAGAGCCAGAAGATATAATTCCGGATCTGGCTTGACCCGCTTGACATCCTCAGCCGTATGAATGACCGCAAATTGTTCGAATATACCCAGCTTGTGCAGATAGCCATGCACCCAATCGCGCGTGGAGCTTGAAGCAACGGCAAGCTGAATCCCTTTTTCACGAGCTGTCCGAAGCAGTTCATGCACTCCCGGCAGGATGGTTGCCTGACCCAGGTAGGATGTATACTTCTGTTCCGATAACAGCTTGATCTGGTCATGATCAATCGGTTTTTGCAGTGCCTGTTCCAAGTACAGAAACGGATGAAACTCTTCAAAGTTGGTTCCCACATTTTTGGACCAAAGATCCAGTCCTAGTTCAAGGCCGTGTTCCTGATAAATGTCCCGAAAAGCATAATACCAAGGTGTCTCTGTGTCCAGGATCAGTCCATCAAAATCCAAAATAAATGCTTTTATCATGAACCTCTCCCTCCAATGATCGGCGGGGGAAATAGCTTAGAAGCGTGCAGTCAAGTCAGGCCTTGTAACCTCCAAGGACAAAAAGCGACAGGTACAACCTGCTCCGGTTGGTGACTGTGCAACGACGCCTGCCTGAATCTCCCCCTGAATCGGCATGCCGAAGTACCGAATTAGTTTCCACTCTTTCCCATCGGGTGAATAAAAAAATGAAATGCAGTCCTCTACCTTGCGTATGCGCAGGTATGGATCGGGTACGGGTACTTCAATCGAATTGCAATCGTCAGAGGAACCGTCCCGGGTAACCACCGACACAATGGTTGCTGCTTTTCCATCATACTCAAAACAAAGCTTGCACCAGTTGCGTTCATCTGCCATGACCATCAGGCAACCGGAGTCATACTGGTGTTTCATGTCCACAGTTAATTGGGTGGTCATTTCAAAATCACCCGGTACAGGTATGGCCAGGAATGGAGCGGATGCACGGACGTTAATGCCCGCGGGGTCCTGAAAAAAATCGGTATCAGCCTGAGCCTCGACAATAAGTACGCCCTCTTCTGTGTAAGACCAGCTTTCAGGTTCATTCATCCAGTTCATTTGACTTCTTGTTTCTGCTGCAAATACATTTGACATCTCTTTACCTCCCAAGTCGTTTTCTGTATTACATATTCTTCCTATATACAGAAAACCCCTTCTCCTACATATTTTTGTAAGTTTCGATCACTTGGGTATGTTTCTGTGGATCAGGCAGGAATAACATAATGACCATCAGGATAACGTACAGTGCAAGAATGACGCTGAACAAAAGTACGGGATGATGATGGTACAGCAATCCTGTCAGATAACCTGATGGAATGGCAGTTAGTGTCATAACCGTCTGTACGGCAGAGAACATATCGGCTTTTTCATGCGTGCCCAGTCTGTTCATGAGCAGGGAGTCCCGGTATGTCTGCAGAATAAAATTACCGGCTGCAAGCACAATCAGGGTCAGGAACAGCATCGCTATGTTTCCAACAGGTATCAACAGAAACAGCACGGCTCCGATTGTACTTAATATGATGGAAAACCCAACATACTTCTCCTCTGATCGTTGTTTCAGGCGTGGTATGATGACCAAATACAGCAGCATGACCGTTAATGCCGTCACTACCGGGATAAACGAAATCACACGATCATTAAACTTGAGCTGTTCCTTGAAGAAAATGACCTGAAAAAAGTTCAGCTGCAAAATCAGATTGGAAAGCACGGTAATCAATATGATCGGAAAGAGTCTTCGTTTATAAAACGATCTGCCGAACAGTCGCAAACTTGAAGCAAGGCTGTGCAGCACCCTCGTTTGACTATGCATGCCCATCAACTCTTTTCCAACCTCGGTTTCATCGGTATATCGGTTGCGAATGAAGAACATGGCGGTCATCAGTATTCCTCCGACAAAATAGATGCTGGCCAGCGTTGGCACAATACCAAAATCAGCAATAACTACACCTGCGATCGGCGTTAATACTCCAGCTGCCGTGATAATCATGTTAAGAATGCCGAACACTCTGGAGCGTTTATGTTCTTCGACATCCTCAATGATGAGACAGTTGAAGGATACCGTCACGAATTTAGAGGTGGCATTCAGCAGGTAAGCGATCAGAAACAGCCAGAAATTATGCGAAAATGCCCAGATGAACATTGGAATACTCCATGCAACCAGATCAAAGATCAGCGTCGTCCGTTTCCGGCCCAGCTTGTTCGTAATTGAACCGGCGAACAATTGAAATATAAAGGCAAAATAAAGATTCACCGAATTGATCAAACCGATTTCGATGTCCGAGAGTCCGGCTTCCTTCATATATAAAGGAGCATAAAACAGGACAATCGTGCCCGGGATGGCCCATACCGGTTCAAGCAAAATGGAATACCGCGGGTTTCTCGGCAAATCCTGAAGCAGCTTCACTCCACATCCCCCTCTTTCTGCGGATCTTGCCGCCGCGGATGATGGTCCATCGCAGCGGCAATTCCGAGAATTCTATACTTCTATAAAATCAAAGCTGTTTTGACCGAGTTCATCGGCAGGGGCTCCCCGGTACGCAGATGATACCCCACTGTACCGTTGAAAGCCTCCTCGTAATCAGACAGCAGCTCCTTGGCCGTCACCATACGCTCCAGTTCCGGAATGCTTTGCGCGAATTTCAATGCCGTACTAATCATCGAATGCACGGCTACGGCGCCAATAATGCTGATTCCGTCATTAATTACATCTGTTGATTTGAAGGTTACTTTGTAGCTGTCGTCATAGCCCATGGGAATGATTCTTCCCCCTTTGGCAATCATCTCAAATCCAACATGAAGCTGATTCCCTACCGCATCGACTACGATGTCGAACTTTTTGTTGTTGTTGATTTTATATACATTATCCAGCGTCAGTTCCTGAGGATAGAACACATGATCAGCAATGCCTGAAGCAAACTCTTTGCGGTACGGGTCTACTTCGGTACCAACGGTGAGCCGTGCCAATCGTTTGCTTACGAGCTGACACAGGGAACCAATGGCGCCTGAACCCAGAACGAGTACTGAATCGCTTGGCTTCACGCCTGCTTTCATAAACGTCTGCAGCACACAACCAAGCGGTTCAATCATCATCGCCGTTTCCCAGCTCATGGAATCCGGAATCGGGTAGATGTATTTCTCATCTCCCACATAATATTCCGCAAATGTACCGTGCGTGGTCATGCCTACCTGATTGTCATCGAAGTTTTCGCAATAGATGAACAATCCTTCGCGGCAGTAGGAGCAGGTTCCGCAGGATTGAGTGGGATCAATCAGAACGCGGTCGCCTACCTGAAATCCACGGACTTCAGGGCCCACCTCCACAACCGTACCCACGCCTTCATGACCGATAATCGTTCCCTTGTTTGCCGGAACTTTGCCTTTGACAATGTTTAGATCTGTGCCGCAGATGCCTGAGCCATAAATTTTGACTTTAACCTGGTTCGGCTTCTGGATGCTTGGTTGTTCAACATCAAGTAACGCTACCTGTTTATGGTCCTGATATACGAGTGCTTTCATGGATGATTCCTCCTAATCGATTCCCTGTAGGGATGAAGTTATAAACGTTTTCGAATACGTTACCGAGCAAGATGCTCCTGTTTACGCAGCTCTTTCCAATCCGAAAGGGTCTGCAAGAGGGCTTCTTCCACCCATAGCAATTCTTCGCGCGTATGGGCATCCGAGAAAATAAAGTATCCTTTGGTGAAAATGCCGAAGTGTGCCATTTTCTTTACGATAAACTCACGGAAGGGATCCGATTGGAAGTTCTCCTCCGTAATTGAATGAATGTAGAAGCTTGCATAGGTACCCTTCAATGCCAATTGGTCCGTCAGCCCAAGAAGCACAAGCTCTGCCTCGATCAGATCCATGATTCGGATGGTGGCATCCCGCCAGCTCGGCCATACCTTGGCAGCTTGCATCAATCGCTCACATGCGATGGCTGCTGCAAGTGCAGTGGTCTCACTGGAATGCGCATTGCTGAATCTGACTTGTCCTGATAGGGACATCAAATGTTCGGGTCCCATCACGGCAGCAAGGGGCAATCCGTTCGCCATTCCTTTGGAGATACAGAGCAGATCAGGCCAGATGTCATACTCTCCTGCTGTGGCCTGCTTGCCCATACGAATGCCCGAAGTAACTTCATCAAAAATCACAATGATATCCAATGATCGGCAAAGGGAGACGACTTGCTCCAGCTGTTCACGCTTCCATTCATTGGGACACAGCACAATGCAGGCGATGTCTTCAGGTGACGCTATGATCTGAGCTTCAATTCGTTCTGGTGAAGGCTTGTCCACCCAGATCGTTGTACGTTCGATATCAACCGGAATGCCGCGCTCTTTCGTTTCCCGACCATAATAACCATAGGCTGACCAGTCATGCCACCCGTGATAGGCTGTTGCAATCACCTTGCTTTTGCCGCTTCCTGCCCTAGCGAGACGCACGGCTCCACTGACAGCATCCGCACCGCTCTTCGTGAATCGCAATGAAGGATATCGCCCACCAAACCGCTGAAGGATCAGATCAGCACACTCCAGTTCAATGTCAGCAGGGATGGAATAGCTTGTCCCTTTTTTCAACTGATGAATGACGGTCAATTGAACTTCATGCCGCGCATGCCCCCAAGGAGCGGTACCCATGGCCATCTCGCAATCCAGCCATTCATTCCCATCAATATCGATAAAGCGGGAATTCCGTGCTTCCGCACAACACACGGGCGTGTAGCCTGGAAACAACCGTTCAGGCGCTTTGGCAAGTGTACTGCATCCGCTTGGAATAACCTTTTCAACGTGCGCAAGCCACTCCAGATTACGGGTAAACCTTACGGCACGGTCCACCGTGCTCTCTTTTGATTTCACCTATAGTTCCTCCCTTTATACTAGGTTTAATGGTTAACGAACCTTGGTTCCAGGCCAGCAGCCGTCATAGATGCGATCCATCGTGATGACATTGCCATACAAATCGATAATCAGATCCTTGGCCCGATGCGCATGCCTCATCTCGATCCAGTACCGGTTTTCCAGCAAACGGGCGAAATTGTCTACCAAAAACAGCAACCGGTTTTCACTGTGAATGAGTTCCTTGCCCAGTACCTGCGGCAACCAGATGGCCCCGTTCGAATTGAAGCGGTTGGAATAATCACGCACCTCTGTAATAGGTGCAATCTCAGCTTCCTCAAGCTTGGTCCAGAACGTATCAGCATCACTGCGTACTTCAGCGAGATCAATGCCGACGATCGGCAGATGTTGGTGCTCCAGTTGGTTACCCAGCTGTTCTTTCAAGTGGCTGAACACAAACGGCCAAACATCTGCCTCGATCTCACTCCCCCACTTTTTCCAGAAGCGGGCCAAATTGTTTTTCCGGTTGAAATTTCGATGAATGCCGCTGCTGCGCTCCCAGTGATAAGCGCGAATGTTTGGGTTAATGACTGTATCATATCCGGCTGCACGTGCACGCATCTGGTAATCAAAATCCTCGTATCCGTTGAAAAATTTCTCATCCAGGGTACCGATCGTTTCGTAGACTTCCCGCTTCATGCCGAACATGGCGAATACAACCAGCTGCACCGAGAACGTCTCTTTTGGAATATCTTCAGGAGATGCATTGAGGAAAAGGTGCCTGCCGATGGTGTCCGCAAAAGCAATACCGCAGTGCTGCACGCCCCCGGTTTGCGGATACAGCAGCACACCGCCAATCATGCCGATGGTAATATCGCTATCCAGCGTCTCTCTCATCAAGGACTGCCAATCCGGCTGCAGAATGGTGTCGGAATCCAGGAAGAAAATATAATCTCCCTCCGCTCGCCGCAGCGCACTGTTAATGGATACTGCGCAACCGAGTGGAAAATCATGCTGAAGAATTTCAATCGTTACCCCTTCTCGAACTTCCTGCTTCAGTTTCTCCAGATGTTGAAAGACAGCCGAGCCGGAACCATCATTGATGAAGATAATCTGTGTAGACGGGCTTACCGTCCGAAGCAGTGAATCGGTGAACAGGTTCAGAATATTATAATCCTGGTTAACTGGCACAATAATCGTATAAAGCATGGAATCCCTCCTATTGGATATGATGGAATGCGTTCAAGCTGTTCACTCTGGAAAGTATGTCTGGATACCAGCCTCCTTGTTCCGAATATGCTGTCTTAATTTGGTAATTGTTTGGGTCTACTAGAAATTTATATCATTTCTTGTAATTATGAAATCTCAAATTCTGAACTCTATTAATATTTGAATATGATCAAAAAAACACCTCTGGAGTGAGTCCGCACTGCCTGTGCGGTTGACTCTCCAGAGGTACTTTTCAGAAGTGGATAAACAGCTTAGTTTCTTCCGTAATACAGCTTGCGATTGGTGATATCCACCAGGTACAGAATGTCGACACCATTGGCATTGCGCTCAACACTGAGCCTCTCAATTGGTTTGCCGGGAGCAATCGACGTCTGGGTCCATCCGCCATTGCCGTCCGGAACCGCCATATATGCACGGTCGGTGCCGCTATATTTCGTATAATAGACCCGGACTTCTGACCCCGTCCACGTAATATCAATTCCCGCTCTTGTTGCCGTGGCATTATATACGGTCTGCTGCGTCCATCCACCTGTATCATAAGAAGCATATTTCACGGAGAAGTTCGTGCTTCCTTCCTCCCGGTATCGGTAGACAATCTTCGGATTGCCTGCTGAATCTACGGCCAGCTTGGCGCTCTGGATTCCCGGTCCCCCTGGATCGCCTCCATCCTTGACGTAGGCCTCGGTTGGAGCAAACGGCTGGACAATATCCACATTACTTAGCGATACGGGTGAAGCTATGACACTGCCATCAGCTTTATAGAAAGTACCTGTTGAAGGTCTGTACTTTACGTAAGACAAATCATGACGTAGTGCGCTCGAAACAAAAGTAGACCATTCAAACAGGATGTGTAAGTCACCTTGCGCATCGAAAACCAGATCATTGGGATAGAATGAACGACCCGCGTTCGCACCGACGACCGCCTCTTGGCTCCAGCTGGACTGGGCATTGTTCCAGCGATACAAAATTCCAGGCCGATATCCAGTCGTGTCATCGCTTGATCGAATTAAAAGATAGACATCACCATTTGGTGCTGTTGTCAGAACGGGGTATGTCCCCTTGAAAGTGGAGAAGGAAGGCATATCGGAAGAATGATTCTGCGGAGCGCCTCCAACGGTATCTGACCTGAAATAACGCCAGCTATCGTTGTGCATGGATGCAAAGACGTGAAATCGGCCGCTGCCGTCTCGTGCTATGGAAGGTTGGTTGTGCCCAATGTCATCACTGTACTGTGCAATGCTGCTGCCATTCATCACCGGAATGTTGGACCACGTTCCTGATCCGTCCCGTCTTGCGATATTTACAGTATGTGTGCTCTCTGAGCCTCCCGGGCCGTTATATGCCAAGTACGCATACTCATTTCCCGTTCCATATGTCTCAAGCGGCGTCCACCATCCCGCCTGATTGCTTGAATCCATGGCATAAGGTACCTCCGTGAGTGCTGCTGCTGCCATACCAATGCTCGTTGGCAATACGGATATGAGCAATGCGGCAGCGGCGCCTATCTTCCAGAACCTGCTTTTTCCCAAGATCATTCGCCTCCTTCATGATTGGTGTAACATGAATTCGTAGAGAAAGGATCCCCGGCCGGGAATAATTAAAGCGCTTACAGTTTACTGGGTGCTTGTTAGCGCCATCATCATGGTAACATGAGTTTTCCTCTGTACGTCATATACAAAATCATGCTTTTAATAGAACATAATTTTGATATTTTAGCTTCAAGATAAGATGCAATAGAACATTTCATCACTTCCGGTTTTGCTAAACGTTTTCGAAATATTCCACCGCCAAAAAGACCGAATGGGTTACCATTCAGTCTCCTTAGCTCCGAGGTTTGTGACAAATTGGCGCAATGCATGAGATACCCATTTTCGGGTGTGAATGACTAACTGGATTTCGAGTCTGAAATCACCATGCTCCAGCGGCAATACGGTTAGCTCCTCCCGCCGGATCTCATCGAGGGCGATCATTTGAGGCAAAAGCGAAATTCCCGATCCTGCCATAATGCTTCGCTTAATCGCCTCAGGGCTTCCAAGCTCCAGACCTACTTTGTAAGGAATAACGTTAGCCCTCAATACTCTCTCCAGTAGCTGTCTGTAATTGCAGGTATCCTCGGGCATAATCCATTCTTCGTCAGCCAGATCGCCCAGTTCAATTTTCTGCTTCTTCGCAAGGGGATGATCTGTGTTAACGATGAGGACGAGCGGCTCTTCCCGGATGGTGATCCACTGCAATCCTGATTCGGATGATGCATTCGCCAGAATAAGTCCCACATCGGCTTCTCCCTCTTTTACTTTCTGCAAAATCATGTCTTCGCGATCCGTCTGCAGCCGAATACCCAGTTCAGGATACTGCTTGCGTGTCGTCTGAATCGGGGCAGGAAGAAAATAGGAAGCCAGCGAATCCATCGTTGCGATGGTAAGGGAACCTCCGCCCTGTTTGGTCAGCTTTTCCTGCGAATGTTCATATATCTCCAGGAGTTGCCCGGAGAGCTTGAACAATTCTTCCCCTGCTGAAGTAAGTCGGATTTTATTGTTATTGTAACGTTCGAATAATTTGACCTGATAGATTTTCTCCAGCTTTTGAATCTGTGTCGTTACACTCGACTGTGCGTAGCCAAGCTCTTCTGCCGCCTTGGTGAAACTTTGCCGCACGGCCACTTCACGAAAGGTTTGAAAATAATTCAAATCCATGTTCCTGAACCCTACCTTATCAAAATAATCGATAACACCCATCATCTATTATAGTTAACTATGATGCTAATTCCCATGGTAAAGTGAATTTAATGTCATTTCAACTTAAATGGAGGCCATATTATGCTAACCGAACAACAGATTCAAGGTATTTATGTACCGGTAATCACCCCTTTTACGAAGGATAATCAGCTCGATATCCCTTCCTTTCGGAACTACATCACACATATGGCGAATAGCGGAATTCACGGTTTAGTTATTAACGGCACTACCGGAGAGTCACCTACGGTTTCATGGGATGAAGTGGAGCAGCTCGTTCAAGTCACGAAGGAAACCTTGCAAAGCATAAATAAAACAATACCCATCGTCGTTGGGACCGGAACCAACGATACAGCATCAACGGTCAAGCGTACACAAATGGCTGGTGAACTCGGAGCGGACGCCGTTCTTGTAGTCACTCCCTACTACAACAGACCAACAGAGGAAGGCATTTTTGAACATTTTCGTGTGACTGCTGAAGTGGGAGTACCCATTATTGTATATGAAATCCCTGCACGCACGGGTGTACGTGTCTCCGTGGATACGATGAAAAGAATAATGAACTTAGACGGGGTTATTGGCCTTAAGGACAGCACCAACGGCGTGGAATTAATGTCGGAGCTGGTACGAAGCGGATCCAAACCCATCCTGTGCGGGGATGATGCATTCTTTTACGATATGTTAAGCGAAGGTGCTGCTGGAGGCATGCTGGCATCTGCCAATATTAACACAGAGCAATTCATTGAGGTGTACGATCGCTTTAAAAATGGGGACAAAGAGGGCTCGCGTGAGCAGTTTACTCGAGTCGCTCCTTTTATTGACCATCTCTTTGCAGAGCCTGCTCCTGCCATGATCAAATGGCTGCTTGTCAATCAAGGAATCATTAGTTGCGATCAACTGCGCCTGCCGCTGATGCCGGCATCTGAACAATTAAAAGCGAAGATGGATGAATACTTGGTGAGCAGTAACGCAGTAAGCTAAACACATCATTAACTACAGTGAATAGACATTGAAAAAGCCGCAGATCTGCGGCCTTTTCAATGTGTTTTATGAAATTCTAAATACAAGCGTTTGCTGAGGGATGCTATCCATTTGATGAATAATTTAGGATGAGAGCTTCACGTGTCTGTTCATCATAACTGATCCAGAGCTCGTCGCCGATCTCTACACCGAATATAGGATCGATCGACTGACGAATTTCATAGATCTGTCCACCTCGATCCACAGTAATCCGCGCCAAGGGACGCTCGCCGGCAGTTATCCCTTCATACATGACGGTGCGAATCGTGGCCGCACCCTGTTTGCCTTTGGCTAACCGAAGTTCACGCTCATAATCTTCACGTTTCATATGCATTGGAATCCGCGTTCCGTTCTGAACATCAGTACCCAATGGTACGAACAGGCTGTTTGTTTTGCGTATGCTGTCCTCACCACTTGTTATCATCAAATCCATGACCAATAGCTCCCGATCGAGGAACTCCGTCTCTTTCTTCTCCATTCGGACAACTTCTGCCTCCAGCGCCAATTGATCGGCAAGTTCCGAAGTACTCACACCATAACTTTGAAGACGAACCTGGCCTCCAGCCAGAATCAAAGTTGCCTCGGTCCCTACACGGTAGCTGAAGCCCGGAGGCTGCACAACCGGCACCTCGTATTCTTGATCATCCGCTGTAAAATGGAGCAGGAGGACCTTGCCGCGATTCAGGAATCCATAGTGATCAATACGTTCAAGAACAGCATGATGTATGGTTGAAGGCATCTGGTCCTGTAAATCCTCATCGGATATCAACATGGCCTTTTCCTTTTCCCGATTATAGCTGATAACTACCTGATCGCCGATACGATTAGCATTCAGGAGAGAGATGACCTTTTTGAGTTCAACCTCCTTCCGTTCACCATCCAGCTCGAAACGAATTTTGAAGCGAACGAGAGGCTGATTGTTGACGTAGGTGCCTGTCTCTGCCATCTCCATGATCGTACCATTCAACAGTTCACCCTCATTAATCTGCCGTGTACGCCGTTTAAACATTAGTGGCAGGATGAACTGTGGAACGATAATAACTAACAGCGGAATGGCAAGCCAAACTGCCCAGTTGAGGACAAGAACCCCCCCTTCACCAATACGACCTAGGAAACCACGGAAGGATAACTGTCCATCATTCGCTGCTTTGATCCATTCGAGCATCTGATCCTTCGTCTGCATATGGACTAGTCCTGTCTCCACGTTCATGGCGCCTGCCACCTGATCACCGTCGGAATAATAGAGCGTATCATCTTCGAGAGCTTTGTAAAATTCAACGTCCGTGTTCTTCAGGTCCTCATATGTTAAATGCCCCACCATTGCTCCTGTATCTATGAAAGACTTTTTCTTTTCATTATAGATATAACCGCGAACTTCACCTTGTTTCTCAGCTTCCATGGAAGATCCGACAATGAAAACCTCCTGGTCATTCAATAAGAAAACACTCGCTTGGTATACCGGTTTGGGAGTATTGACTACAGATCCCCACTCATTCGTTTTGGCATTATAGAAACGGACTTGTTTGGGATTGGAATCCTCGGCGCGAACCAACCGAGTGTTATCAACGCCAAATGATTTGGCGAACATATTGGAAGCCTGTTCCTGTGCGAGGAAAATGCCTACATCCTCGGACTGGATCTTCACGGCAGGAAGACCATCCTGTTGAAGAATTCCACTTACATGGGCCCTTCGGCCATGTTCAAGTACAACTTCAAATACAGGAACAGGCAGCTCGTTTTTGAAGCTCACGTCTAAGTCAGAGATATTTTCCGGATCCGACGGAAGTACATCTGGACTATTAAGAATCACTAGTTTTACTTCTGCGTCCCTGACCTCTGCAAGGTATGTCGTTGAACCTTGTGTTTCTCCATTCACAATGAGCCTGCCACGCCATGCGTGTACACCTGCCCAAGGAGTATCGAGCTGCATTGTACTTCGGGCTAATTCTGCCACTTCTCCCGTATCCCGTACGTGAGTCAGCTGTAAGCTCTGACTGCTATCTAATGTTGGGATGATCACACCGTTATTCTGATATGTAGTTGCTGCTAATGGACCTTGAGAATTGGCACGGATCATTTGTTCTTTGATCAGGTTTCCCGTGTTAGCCTCATACATGTGGAGCCTCGAATACTCGCCGTCCATTTCATCCGTTAAAGCTACAATTTTGTTCCCGCCATCAAGATAATACATGCCTGTCAAATTGGAATATTGATCTTGGACGCTCATAACCCCACCTCGATAATCATTCCAGATCTGTACCGTCAAGATCATCGCAGGAACAAAAAATACGAGAATTGTAAACGGAATTCTATTCTTCTTCTTTTTCAATTAACCTCCTCCTTCCGCACATCTAAACATTATTCATAATTTTCATCGTATACGCAACTTTTTAAGTTCAGAAACGGAAAAAAGCCGCGAATATCGCGGCTTCTTCTGAGTCAAACCAATATGGAGATGAGGATTGGCAGTGAGATCAATGACAGGACGGAGCTCATGACAAAGGATGATGCCGTCTCCACCTCAAGTGTATCGAACCTGGATGCAATCATCGCAGCTACGGCTGAACCTGGGAAGGATACAAGCAGGATGACCATAGTCATGTCGGTTGATGATAGTCCCATCAATAATGCAAACATGTACGTAAACAACGGCAGCGCAATCACCTTCAACAGTGAAATGCTGATGGCATTCAGGCTGAATTTGATCCGGTTAATGCCCACCGTTACCCCGATTGCAAACAGCGCTGCTCCGGAAGTAATGCTACCGATCTGATCAAAAGAGCTTTGCAGCAGCTGAGGTGACTGGAAACCAACAAGCGTCAGGATTACACCCAGAAGCGGAATGCAGGCAAGCGGTTCTTTCAGACCATGGATGATGGAATGGATCGTTAGTTTTAACAAGCTTTCGCCATGACCATTCTGCTTGCCTTCTTCCGTTTTCTTCCCCACAGAACTGACAATGGTCGCGATTGGATCAAGCAGCGCATTAACTACGATGCCCGTGATTGCAATTGGAATGGTGACTTCAGCCGCACCGAACAGGTTACCCAGAACCGGAATCCCCATAAATGCAAACGAAGGTTGAGTAGCATTCAATGAAAAGATCGATGACTGGCTAAGATTGACTTTGAAAATGAAACGCATCACCAGCAGCAGCACAACATAGAAACCGATAATCCCCAAGAATATGGTCATGAAGAATGGCCACTTGTCAATCAGGGTCTCTTTTTTAGTCGTAGTGATACCAATGAACAAATGCGCCGGCAGCGCAAACTTGGTCACCAGTGTATTCAGGCCTTTGGAGGATGCGGAGTTAAATACTTTGAAATAGCCTCCAAAAAAACCGAGTAAAATTACGAAAAATATAGGAATTAATATAATGAAAATGTCACTTACTGACATGTTGGTCAAACCTCCATTTATGATCTGAGCATTTGCAACACTTCAACAAATGACAAAAATTTTGATCATGTGATATGTTATTTTCAATTTTGGACACAGCCAAGGAATACCTGTACGGATGGACAGGTATTCTCTCGGTGTGACGTATTGTCATATTCAAACCATTGCGTGTTCACAGTTATCAAACTGCTGCAAGGATCGGTCTATATACAGGGTGCCACATGGCATCCTTAATCGCCTCTTCCACGTTTTCGAGTTGACGGCGGGCAACGCCGTCTTCGATTGCTGCTTTCGCTACTGCAACTGCCACTTTGTAAGAAACATCCTGCAATTCTTTCACCCTTGGCAGCAGTGGAGCTCCAGGTTCAGAAGAATCTACTGCACCTGCTACCGCGATCGCCGCTGCTGTAAACATATTCTTCGTAAATTTCGAAGCTTTCGCTACAATAGCTCCCAATCCCAGACCAGGGAAAACAAACGCATTGTTGGATTGACCGATTTCGAACTGAATGTCATTATACATTACAGGTTCAAATGGGCTTCCTGTTGCGATCAATGCTTTGCCATCCGTCCATTCAATCAGGCTTTTTGGAGCTGCTTCGGCGAGGGAAGTTGGATTGGACATCGGCATAATGATTGGACGTTCCACATGCTTGGCCATTTCCTTCACAACCTGTTCGTTGAAGGCACCTGTAACACCCGATGTACCGATCAGAATGGTCGGTTTAATACGAGTAACAGCTTCAAGCAGATTAACCTGCCCCTGTTCATCCCGATTCCAGTCTTTGATCTCGTCCGCTTTGCGTACATACGGCTTTTGGTACTCGAACAATCCTTCGATCTCGTCCGTCAAAATACCGCGATAGTCAAACGCCCAGAACCGGTTTTCTGCTTCTTCCTGCGTAAGTCCTTCTTCCATCATGGCATCTCTGATCTGATCCGCATTACCAATACCGGCAGCCCCTGGGCCAAATACCAGTACGCGATGCTCACGAAGTGGTACACCTGTAACCTGAACGCCTGACATCACAGCAGCCAGTGTAACGGCACCCGTTCCTTGAATGTCATCGTTGAAGGTGAGAAGCTCTTCTCCATATTTATGGATGATGTTTCTGGCATTTACGCTGCCCATGTCTTCCCAGTGAAGCAGCACGTCGGGGAACCATTTGGTCGTTTCCTTCACAAAAGCTTCAATAAACTGATCATACTTCTCACCGCGGATACGTTCATGACGATTCCCTACATATAATGGATCATTCAGCAAAGTAGGATTGTTCGTTCCTACATCAAGTACCACTGGAAGTACTCGGCTTGGATCAACCCCTACTGCTGCGGTGTACACTGCTAGTTTACCGATGGCAATGTTAATGCCGCCTACACCCCAGTCTCCGATACCAAGGATGCTTTCCGAGTCGGTTACCACAATGAGATCCACGTCTCCAGCTTGCAGACCACTGTTTCGGAATGCCTCCTCCAGGCCGTCCATATCGTTAATAGAGAGGTACACTCCGCCAGGTCTGTGGTATTGATGGCTATATTCCTGAATCGCTTGACCGACCGTAGGTGTATATACAATCGGCAGCATTTCACTAAGATGTTCTTTCAATAATCGATAAAATAAAACAATGTTTCGGTTAAACAAGTCATTCAGCATGATGCTTTTACGCAAGTTATCAGACTCATTTTGCAGCTGCTGATAAACCCGGCTCACCTGTTCTTCAATATTTAAAACCATCGGCGGCAAAATGCCGTTCAGGTTCAGTTCTTTTCTCTCTTCTTCGGTAAAGGCAATACCCTTGTTCAGAATTGGATTGGATAGAACTTCTTTACCTCTTAATTGTGTTTTCAGATTCCCGCTCGAATCAACAAAAAATGTGTTCATCGCTACTAGCCTTCTTTCATGATGTCTCTTTAGTTTCTTTTTAACACTAGATAACTTTAAGTTAGTTGTTAACCTTCCGATGACAATTATATGACTTTTTCACTATGATGTAAACGAAGTTATGAAACTTTCATGAAAGGAATTTAGTTGCAATTCGATAAATAATATTTATCAATTTTCTATTTTTCAAGAAAATCATTTTATAGCATTCTTTGGATTTCGACATGAGGAATAATGACAGTACATAAACATAAGAAAAAACCGCATTGCTGCGGTTTTAATACGTTCATCTGTTTGAAATGAATTGTTACGGGATGTAAGCATCCACAACCTCTACCTTTTTCACTGCTCCATCCTCTATGTATTTCACATCTATTACGCTTCCTCTCTGAAATTTTGGGACATGTATGATTGGAATATATGTCTTCACAATGGTTTGAAAGGTCTGACCATCTTCCTGGGTAACTAACAGATCAAGACGTACGCCAGGCCGTCCATCCATGCTGGATGAAGTCTCAGCGATATCCTGGATGATTGCTTCTGCAGGCATTCCGAAGCTCAAAATCTCCTTTTTGTTTTGCATCTTCTCTTGACCCGTTCGCAGCCTTTTAGTGACATTTAAGACGAGAATCAATCCTGTGGTCAACCCGAACACAACAATTGCTATACCAATGATTACGATCGTTAACGTTGTCGTCATTTCATCCTCCTTAAATGAGACTTCTTACAGATTACTTCAAGATTAGATGCGATATTCCTGCAACTGTTTGAATCCGTGTGACTTGATCTGCTGTGTACACTAGGTTTGATTTCAGCCTTATCTTCAATCACTCGATAGTTTAAGGAGGCGCTCACAGGAGCGCCGTTTTACTTCATGGATGCCGCCTTTTAAATTTCCTTGTCTGCGAATGGGCGAAACTGATCTGTAACGGTGAGTAGTTTACTACCCTGCAGATAAAATGTATCATCCGCTTTCCACGTATGGCTTTTCTTGTTCTGCCTCCGGTGATAGACATAGTTATAGGGTGAGGTCGCATATGTTTTGAACCCTTTCCTCCTGCATTGCCTCAGAAAAGTAACATCTTCCCCCACGGAACGGTCGGTGAATCGAACCTTCTTGAGCACTTCCTTTTTGAACAGGATCGTGCCCCCCTGCACAAATTCTGAGAATTTACTGGCTTCCTTAGGGGATCTGATCAGTAGTTTTTTCGAAGCGCCGAGATATACCAGACAGGAATGTTTGCCCACGATATCACTTCGGGTCCGTTTTAATGCCCCTACTTGTTCTTTCAGATAATAGGCAGAATAATAATCGTCATCATCAAACTTAGCAATTAACGAGAAGCGGGCACGTTCAATCCCTGCATTCAAACATTGTCCCAACGAGATTCTCTCAGGAACCTGATATACATGAATATTGGCGTGGCCTCGAACACGGTTTCGATATGATTCCAGATTCATGCCATCATGATTCAGAATGATAATCAACTCTTTGCTCCGGTACCGCTGTCTCTTAAAATTCGTCAGAATGTTATCAAAAAACTGTGATCGGTTCGTACATACTATAATGGAAACCCCATGTCCACCCTCTGTCTTGTTCAAGGCTTAACCTCTCTTCTATGAATGATCTTTCATCATATGTAGAAGAATAGATCAGGTGTAGGCTAATAGAAAAGAATTATAGATTGAGCCCTGGCTGACCTGCCAAGGCTCCCCAAGCATGGTTACGTACCAAAATACACGTCCAGTTTTCCTGTTGGTGGCGTGGTCGCCATCCACACGGCAGCCAGATTATCAGGAGCGGCGGTGGCAGCCGTAATATAATCCCCAATGAGCGGTGTGGGAACCGGATTATTTCCATTCGGATTAAAAGAAGTCGTCGTGAGTCTACGATTACTGAACGTCACCCCGCCGTCAAAAGATTCAGCAACGAATACGTCCAGAAGGAATCCGTCGATCCGGTTGGTCATATAAATGACCCGAATCGTTCCCGCAAACGGGGACACGGTTATAAATGGGAAGAAATTCTGTGTACCTGGAGGGGCACCCGTTATACTTACAGGAGCTGACCAGAGCAGTCCATCAGGAGATTGGCTGAGGAACACATCCGTGTAACCATTTCGGGCATCGTTCCAGACTCCGTATACGGTTCCACTTTTCGGTCCAATGGATATGTCGGCCCCCAGACACAGGTTGGTTTGAACTCGAAAAGCATAATTGGGCACTGGTAATGGCGAAGGAGCTGGTACAACTGAGGAGATAAACGTAGCCTGACGTTCAATGGGAGGCTGATAATTGATTCCTCCATCATAAGATATCCTCAGTAATGCAGAAGGACTGGCAGGTCCTGTAATAATATACCCGGCATAGACCTCACCAGAAAAACCAACGGCTAACGCTGCACGGTCATGAATCCCACGCGGGTTGGACTGTCTGTCTGGTGGTTCCCAGGTCAAACCCTGATTCACCGATCTCTGCGTAAAAATGGCAGAAGATGTCGTTGCGAGGGGTGTATACCCCACGTAGGCATGCCCACGATACGGACTGCCTGGAGACCGATCCACGGCAATGAATGGCTCATCATTATGAACAATTGTCCCATATCCTGCTTGCACAATTACGGGAGGCTGCCATGTTTCACCATCATCAAACGAAGTATAACTGACGATTGTCCCATCATTGATTCCATTGAACACATGAACGGTCACTATAAAGGTACTTGGAAAAGTATAGTCAATGGTAGGTGCCTCTGCCCCCGAATATCCGGCTGGCTGTGGAAGCACTGTCGTCGACCATGTGTTTCCACCATCGATTGAACGATAGAAACCTGTTAGCGTGGGCCCTGTACTGGTATCCACAGCAACAACACACATGATATTCGGATTTAGCGTATTTACAGCAATGGAAGGTTCAAACTGGTTGCCTGCCAAGGCACCGGTAATATTCACTACTGGCAATATACTCACCTCTATTCCTTTAAGGGATATTTGTAAATCGATCTATTAAGGTCATCTCCGACTGGAGAATTCGCTGTATAATTTGACCTGTAGAATTAACAGCATACACATCGATAATGGTGCTTGTAGCACTGAAATAATCACTTTGCACTTCAAAAAAAGCAGCGTTAAGCAGTGGATAGATAAATGTTCTCGTAGCTTGGGGAGTCAATTGAAACAGCTCATGACCAACTGGAATGCGTGTAGTTTGGGTTGTGTCCCACCTGAATACTTCAAGTTCAATATTGGCGGGAGCATTAAGTGAATCGTTGATGCAGGTTACAATGACCTGAGTGGATTGCGTCTCTCCAGTTACGGGATTATAGACAAGACCTGTACTATTCGGCAAAACAATTCACTCCCTTCTTAGCAGGAAAAGGTACACTTCTTCCGTTTAGACTATACTATGTTTCTGTCTATCAGCCGTCACGGCTAATATAAGTGCCTCAGCGAATGATCCTGTTCCTTTTTCATGCACCGCATAATCGTGCGCATCTTGCCTCTTCGCTCAATAAAACAAAAAAAGCCCTGGTACAACTCCCCAGGACCTTTCACTATACGATTGCAATTTATCTAGGTTGAATTATTGATATTTTAGTTCTATCCACACGAGAGTATCTGTTAAGAGCACAGTATCCGCCTCATTATTTTCTTCTTCAACAATCTCCCACTGCCGGCCAATAAGCATGCGCAGCAATTCTATCTCTTGAGTGCTTAATTGGATATTCCGCAGCGTTAACTCCTCTTGGCTGTAGTCCCGATCAATCTTACGATTAAACCGAAAGTCCAGCACTCGTTTCAGCCCGTTGATATGCAAAAACTTAAACTCGTATCCGCTGCGAATGGCCTCAGCCCAATCCTCACCAGCTTCCTCTGCCGTCTGCAACCGTTCTTCCAAATCCATGGTTGGTTCCTTGAGCTTGGACCGCAAAGGAGCCAGATCCCTTCGGTGCAAACGATCGATAATAACCTCAATCGGTTCACCACTCGTCAGAACATTCTCCACCAGCATCCCTACAGGAATCGAAAGCCGCACCTGACTCATGCTTCAACCGTCTCTTCTTGAAGATACTGATTGAACCAGGCATTGATCTGTTCGAAACTATCTACTCGTAGTGAAGGCTTGCCGCTTTTCAGCAGCGAATGATTGGAACCAGGGTAGCGAATCAGTTTGGTTGTTTTGCCGTAACGTTTGAGCGTGGTGTAGAGCTCCTCCGCCTGGGCAATTGGAGTCCGATAGTCCTGCTCTCCGTGCATGATAAGAAGCGGTGTGTCGATCTGATGTGCGTGAGCCAGCGGTGAACGGGCCCATAACAGCTCGGCATTCTCTGCCGGATTACCCCCAATGACTCCCTCAACATAAGATATGCCTATATCACTGGTACCGTACATGGAGAGCCAATTGGAGATGCAGCGCTGGGTTACAGCGGCCTTGAACCGGTTACTATGGGCAACGATCCAGTTCGTCATGACCCCTCCGTAACTGCCGCCTGCAACACCCAGACGTGATTCATCAAATATTTCGTATGTGTCCAGGACATGGTCAACCGCCTCCATTAAATCACGAAAGTCTCCACCCGCGAAATCGCCACGGCAAGCTCTGGCAAATTCCTGTCCGTATCCCATACTCCCTCGCGGATTCACCCATACAACGGCATACCCTTGTGCTGCAAGTGTCTGCATCTCATAACTGAAAGTGCCCGTATACATTGCATGCGGGCCTCCATGGATTTGCAGAATCAGCGGAGTTTTGGCGCTCGAATCCTGCCTCGCAGGCTGCAACAGCCAACCTTGGATGCGCCAGCCATCTGTGGATGTAAATTCAATCCGTTCAGGTACATTTACTTGGAGTGCGTTGATCCATTCGTCGTTTCTCCGGGTGAGCCGGATCATTTTGCCAGTCTCAACATCCACGCGATACAGCTCCGCAGGGTGATCAGCAGTAAGTGCAGCAATAATGAGTGTAGCTCCATCGGGTGACAATGTGTATTGGTACACATCCTTTTCACCTTTTCCGGTCAAGGGCTGACAGTCTCCATTTGCATGGATTCGGTACACATCCACGCTTCCATCGTGCGTACCGAGTACAAGCATGCCTCGTTCAGGATGGTTCACATCCCAGACCGGAGATGGAGACGGACCGGCGGATTTCATATCTCCGAGCGCAGTGTTGCCTAACTGCATATCCAATTTTGCTGTAATCGGCTTAGGTGTTCCGCCTTGCACGGGGACTGTATATAATCGGTTATGACTGCCGCTGCCGAATTCCCTGTCGCTGGCGATCAGATTAAGTACCTGACCATCCGGAGAATAGGAGAACTGGCTCACCAGCAGACTGGAGTCCGTCACTTTGGAAGGCGCACTTTCTCCCAGCCGAATCGTGTATACGTCAGCGAAGTACAGCAGATCCGCATCGGCTTCCTTATCCTCCACCTGCTTTGAGATAAAAGCAAGATTCTGGCTATCCGGTGACCATTCGGGCCCACTGACGTTCCATGGTCCGGTGGTCACTGAAGTGATCTCTCCACTTCCAACCTCATAAACGAACAGATGGCTGTAGAGACCGTCCCACCAACCGGATCCCTCCGCTTTCGGCGTTGTACGTTCATACACTTTGCCACGCAGCTTAGATGCCGTTTCATTCTTCGCCTCATCTTTGTCACCTGCGCCTTTTATCTGCACTTTGCTGGTGAAGGCAACATACTGGCCGTCAGGTGACCAAGCGTAATCCAATATTTTACGATCGGGCGGAATAAGATTAACAGGTTCGTCCTCACCTGATGCAAGTATCCATAATCCTTTGCCGCCCTCTTCCAAACGCAAGAAAGCAAGCCGTGTTCCGTCCGGTGTCCAGCTCGGCGCTGTGTCCTTGGTTCCATTCGTGAGCTCGACATCATTGCTGCCATCCAGCGAGATTCCCCGAATCCGGGTGTTGTACTCGTTCTTTTGCCGGTCTATGGTCTGCTCTACGTAGGCCACCTGTCCATTCGGATGGATTACGGGTTGGCTAATGGAACGATAATGATATAAATCCTTCGGCATGATCGGTCGTTTGTTCATATGAAGGTCCCCTTTCCCCAGTCCTGTTATTTTTTACTCGTTTCCGTACGTGGATCAAGTACATCTCGCAACCAATCACCGAGGAAAATAACACCAAGCACTGTGAGTGTGATGGCTAGTCCAGGGAATGTGGCGACCCACCAGCTTGTGGCTACATATTGTCTTCCATCACTGAGCATGCCTCCCCATGAAACGTCAGGCGGTTTAATGCCCAGACCGAGGAAACTGAGCGAAGCTTCCATTATAATGGTCGTTCCGACGTTCATACCGCAGATGACGATAAAGGAAGATAGAATATTCGGCAGAATGTGTTTTACAATCAACCGTCCATTCTTGGCTCCAATGGATCTGGCAGCATGAACAAAATCGCGCTCCTTGATACTGAGAACCTCACTTCGAACGATACGGGTAAACGGAACCCAGTTGGTCACACCGATGACAAAGATCAATGTTGTTATGCCCGGACCAACGATGGCCATCACAACGAGCATAAACAGAATGGTAGGAATGGCCATGAAGGCATCTCCCACCCGCATGATGACCGCATCCAGCCATTTCCCATAAAATCCGGATAACAGCCCCAGTATGGCGCCGATCACTCCCGAGACTATGACCGCGCCCATACCTACAATTAATGAAACACGCGCACCGTAGACGATCCGGCTCCACATATCTCTGCCCAGGTTATCCGTACCGAGCCAATGTTCCGAAGTTCCTCCTTCGAGCCAGGCTGGAGGTTTAAGACGATTAAGCGGGTCGACAGCAGCGGGATCATGACTCGTTAACAGAGGTGCACATATGGCGATCAAGACAACCAGCAAAACGAGCACTGAACCAAGCAGCCCGGTTTTACTGAGGATCAGTTGTTTCCAGAGATAGCGAAATCCTGCCTGCGTACGTGAACTTCCGTTTGCCTGATCCGCACCCGGAATTGGCATTTCATTGTTCCCTGACATGGGTTGCACCTCCCTCTAGTCGAATTTAATGCGCGGATCAAGCAGCCGGTATGCTACATCCGTCAGGATATTGGTTATAACTACGATTAATGCAATGACAAACACGGCTGCCTGTACAATCGCCATGTCATGTGTATTGACGGCGACGACCAGAAGCTGTCCCAGCCCCGGCCAAGAGAACACCGTTTCCGTAATAAGTGTTCCGCCGATCAGACTCGTAAACTGCAAGCTCATAATCGTTACCACCGGGATCAAGCCGTTCCGGAACGCATGTCTCCCAATCACGACCATCCGGCCAAGCCCCTTGCTTCGTGCCGTACGAATATAATCCTGACTTAGAATTTCCAGCATACTGGAACGAATAAGACGGGTCATCTGTGCGGCCAGACCTACACCAAGGGTAAATGCGGGCAAGATCAAATGCGACAGACCACCACGGCCCGAGACGGGCAGAACACCCAATATTACAGAGAACAACAGGATCAGCATGATACCCATCCAGAAGTTCGGCATCGCCTTACCGATGACGGATATCCCCGAAATGATCAGATCGGTAAACGTATTACGTTTAACCGCCGAAATGACACCCAGCGGCACAGCCATCAGAACGGCAAAAAGCATGGCTGCTACAGCTAGTTCAAAGCTGGCAGGCAATCTCTCCAGAACAAGCTGCAGGGCTGGTTGTCCATAGCGAAAAGATTGACCAAAATCGCCCTGCAATGCACTGCCCAGGAATTTCATGTATTGCGTGTAGAGCGGTTGATCCAGCCCAAGCGCTTCTGTAAGCACTGCGCGGTCTTCCGCTGTGGCAGTCTCGGGGAGCATCAGGGCAACAGGATCACCCGTGACCCTGACCAATATAAACACAATCAGCGATACAATGAATAATACCGGAATGACTTGCAGTAAAGATTTGAATACGTACTTCCCCATCCTTATTCACCTCCATGCGATACAAAAGAACGGCAGGAACTTGGTCTACCCAGTCCCTGCCGTTCACGGCCTAACGTTGCAATGACCAGTTGTTCTGCCGGGTCTTACTGTGCTGCAGGTGTAATCTCGTCGGCATAGAACATTTCATCACTGCGCGGCGTGAAGTTCACGCGTGCATTCGTTCCGTAGACCCCTTCCATCTGGTACAGATACACGGCTGGACGTTCTTCTGCGAAGATTTGCTGTACTTGCTGGTACTCTTTTTCCCGAGCCTCAGGGTCCATGTTCACCAATGCAGATTGAAGCAATTCCTCCACTTCCGGATTATCGTAATCCGACTCTCCTTTTGCTTCTTCCAACATGTAACGATTGTAGTTGTTTGAAGCGTCGAACAAGGAATTGCCGATACCGATCATGAAGATTTCCTTGAATGATTTGGAGCTGTAACGTTCACTGAAAGCACTTGGCTCCAGCACGTCCATATTGATTTTGAAGCCTGCTTGCTCCAGCATGGCAGCCACAACTTCGACCTGTTCCTTATATTGTGATGAAACGGAAATAGTCATCTCGGCTTCACCTTCAGCGTAACCCGCTTCTTTCAGAAGCTGTTTGGCTTTTTCCAGATCATATAGGGATGTTTTGTATAATGACGGATCTGCACCAAAGTTACCTGGCGTTACCGATGTACGGGTGACGATACCTGCTCCGCCTGCAATGCTGTCGACAATACCTTGTTTGTCGATGGCCAGATCAATGGCTTCACGGACTTTCGGATCAGCTGTAATGCTGCCTTCTGTCTGACGGAAGATCAGCTGCAGCACACGCTGGATTGGCGCTTTGACAATTTTCTTGTCTGCTTCACCTTCAATGCGGGCGATGTCTGTAGATGGAATCGATGCAGCTACGTCAACTCCACCCGCGAGCAGTTCGGATACCCGTGTGGAAGCCTCAGGGATTACGCGGAATACGACTTCATTCCATTTCGGTTCATCGCCATAGTAGTTCTCATTCTTCGCGAGTACCACACGATCATCTTTGGTCCATTTGCTGAATTTATATGGTCCGGTTCCTACCGGCTGTTTCAGGAAAGCATCCATGCCATTTTCCTCGATATATTTGGCAGGCAGGATGCCTGCTCCCATTTTGGAGAGACGGTTAAGTAGGAGCGGATCCGGTCCGTCTGTAATGATATCCACCGTATGCTCATCTACGGCTTTAACTTCAACGATATTTTTGAAATAGCTGTTTTGTTTAAGCGTTTCATCTTTGGCTACACGCTCGATTGTATATTTGACGTCTGTTGAAGTGAATGGATCGCCATTATGGAACGAAACCCCTTCACGCAGCTTGAAACGCCAGGTGGTGTCATCCACTTGTTCCCAGGATTCAGCAAGTCCAGGCACTTTATTTTGTTCACTGTCGTTTTTGATCAGATAATCGAATACGTTAACCAGAACCGCCTCACTGGATGTATTGTTGTTGTTATGCGGATCGAAGCTCTCAATATCCGTAGCTGCTGCAATCGTAAGTGTTGTGCTGGCAGCTCCGCTGCCTTCGCTTCCACTTGATGCCGAGTTGCTGTCAGTGCCTGTACTTGTTCCACCGCATGCGCTGAGCACCAATGCTACAGCCAGTAATGTAATCCACATGCCAGTCCATTGTCTTTTTTTCATTTGGAACGTTCCCCCTCAGAAGTCGTGTGTCTTGCCAAAAACTCAAGCGCTATGGATGACAGCATGCCTACACCATAAGGCATTGCCGTTTCATCCAGATCAAACATCGGATGATGCAGCGGATATCTTGTCCGCTCTTCCTCATTGCCCGAACCAAGACGGAAGAAAACGCCAGGAATCTGTTCGCAATAGAAGGCAAAATCCTCACCGCCAGTAGAAGGTGGAATGCTGCTCCATCCTTTTGCCCAATCCAATCCATCAACAGTTTCGGTAAGCAGGTCAACCATCGCATGATCGTTCACCACGACCGGATATCCATCGCCATAAACAACTTCATGCCCTGCGCCGAAGGAAGCGCACACCCCGCTAACGACTTGTTCAATCAATGCAGGCATGCGTTCACGAAGGGTGGGTGACAGTGTGCGGACCGTAC
Organism: Paenibacillus sp. FSL K6-2862; assembly: GCF_038005125.1. Classification (NCBI taxonomy): domain Bacteria; kingdom Bacillati; phylum Bacillota; class Bacilli; order Caryophanales; family Paenibacillaceae; genus Paenibacillus; species Paenibacillus sp. FSL K6-2862. Next base: position 2,892,923 of record NZ_JBBOSN010000001.1, on the reverse strand, counting down.
CGATCATCTCCACCTCTGGCGCAATGGCTGTGCCCATATACCCGCCAGTGATTTTGCCAATGGTAACCACAACAGGCTCCAGCGGATCCACCAAACGACTGGCGATATTCTGCAGCGCTGTGATGACCTGAGCAGATACAGCAATCGCATCGATGCCTTCATGCGGCCGTGCAGCATGTCCACCTTTGCCAAATACACGAATCACCAGACGGTCTGCTGAAGCAAAAGCAACCCCTTTACTAACACCAACGGTGCCCGTATCCTGGCCAGGTGTCACATGCAGACCTGCGATCGCATCTACCTTCGGATTCTCCAGTACACCGTCCTGAATCATGGCCCGTGCGCCGGCCAGTCCCTCTTCTGCTGGCTGGAACACAAACTTGATGTTGCCCGACTTCGGTCTGCCGAGACCGGTAAGCAGTTCAGCCGCTCCCATCAAAATGGTGGTGTGGGCATCATGACCGCATAAGTGAGCCTTGCCTTCAACCTGGGAACTGTACTCCGCCGATTTCTGATCCTGGATCGGAAGGGCATCCATATCTGCCCGGAGTGCAATGGTTGGACCATCCGTTTCCCCCCGGAGCAAACCGACAACCCCGGTCCTGCCAACATGACGGGTCACTTCAAGCCCAAGGCTCTCCAGATGCTCGGCCACGATGCCTGAAGTCCGCACCTCTTCGTATCCGATTTCAGGATGGCGATGGAGGTCTCTCCGCCAGTTCGTGAGCTTCGGCTGCAGCTGCTGTGCGAGTTCAAATAGTGTTGTTTGTTCCATTAGTGCTCATTCCCTTCCTGTGGTTCTGATGAGACCAACCGTGAATAGATGGCATCAGCGGAAAATGCAATGTGACGTTTCATCGTATCTCGAGATTTCACCGGATCACGTGATTTCAGTGCTTCAAGTATCTCGGTATGTACTCCTTGGTTAAGGACCCGAATGTTCTCATCGTATGGCATTAGATCCAGCGCAGGATTGATCTTGGTACGAATCTGTCTGACTGCCGTTTCCAGGTAAGGATTCCCTGACGCCTTGGCAATTGACAGATGAAACTTGACGTCCAGTGCCCTGAACCATTCCCGGGTACAATCTGGCTCAGTACTCTGTTTGATGTAACCTTCCAGAAGCTCCAGTTCGCCTGCGGTGATCCGCTCAGCAGCCAGAAAAGCACCTTCCGGCTCCACGATTGTCCGATATTCAAACACATGTAACATCTGATCCCAGTCACGCATAATTTCTTCCTTGGTTCTTTTGTGTGCATTAGCCGTAATAGGGAGTACGAATGTTCCTCCCTTGGCACCAACACGTTTTTCAATCAATCCCTTACTCTCAAGAGCAGATAAGGCTTCACGAACCGTAATTCGGCTTGCATTGAATATTTCGGCAAGTTCACGTTCCGAAGGGAGCTGATCTTCACTCATGATTTCTTTAAGGATAATAGCTTCCTCTAACTGTTCTCTGATAAACTCACTGACCTTTATTGCAGAAACTTTCTCAAACTGGAAAGTCGCTTGGTTGAACATATCAACACTCCGATCGATATAATGTCTAAACCTTATACCATTAAACTCTTATTCATAATATAATTCCGAGTAAACATATATGCAATGATTTTTTTTCGAAATGTTACAAATATTTTTTTAATCCGACGAAATGCATAGTCTAATAACGAAAAAGACGCTGCCAAATATCAGCAGCGTCTTCCCATCGTTTAATTGGTTTGGCATCTAAAGAATTAGTTTTGCTCGTTCAAGTACACCGCTTTTCCTGTGCGGGCAGATTCATAGAGAGCTTCGAGAATTTGTGATACAACCAGAGCTTGTTTAGGTGTAACTACAGGCTCTTGATCTTTATCGATAGCTTCAATCCATTTTCTCATCTCAACATCCGGCGCACTTTCCGACTTCCCGTCGTAGAACGCTACGCCGTCTGCACTAAGGGAGATCTCATTCGTATAGAGACGGCTGAATTTCTCGCCGTTAATGCGCAGGCCATTCTTCATGTCGGCTCCGGCTTCCGTTCCACTAAGACTGCATTTTGCTTCATCCACATCCAGCGAATTCAGCGCCCAGCTGGATTCCAGCATGATGGTCGCACCATTTTCCATCACGATCATGCCGAAGGCCGAATCCTCAACCGAGAATTTCTTCGGATCCCACGGTCCCCATGCATTTGCTGCATTTTCTTTTTGGGAGAGCTCATGATAGGTCGTGCCCAGAACCACTTTCGGTTTGTAATTGTCCATCATCCAGAGTGTCAGGTCCAGTGCATGTGTACCGATATCGATCAGTGGTCCGCCGCCTTGTTTTTCTTCATCGAGGAAAACACCCCATGTCGGTACGGCTCTTCTGCGAATCGCATGTGCCTTGGCGTAATAGATCGATCCCAGCTCGCCTGCTTCGCACATCTGCTTCAGGTACAAGCTGTCTTCTCTGAAGCGGTTATTGTATCCAATGGTCAGCTTTTTGCCTGTGCGTTCAGCTGCTTCAAGCATGCTCTGTGCTTCGGCGGATGTCTTCGCCATCGGTTTTTCACACATGACGTGTTTGCCGGCTTCAAGCGCAGCAATGGAGATTTCGGCATGCGAAATATTAGGTGTGAGTACGTGAACGATGTCAATCGTTTCATCTTTCAGCAGCTCCTGATAGTCCGTGTATACTTCGGCTTCTGCACTGCCATATTTCTCTTTGGCTTCCTCAGCCCGTTCAGGAACAATATCACAGAATGCAACCAGTTCAACATTATCGAGCTTGCTCAAACTTGGCAGATGCTTGCCATTCGCAATCCCGCCACATCCAACAATTCCAATTCGATACACTTTACTCATATCCATTCACCCTCACTTTTGATTTGGTTTGTTTCATCTTCCGAAAAGCGGACGGGGTCATCCCCAGGCGCTTGCGGAAGACGGCATGCAAATAGTTGGCATTGGTAAAACCGGAGACAAGTGCGATCTGTTCAATCGATCCGTTGCTCTCCTCCAGATTGCGGCACACCGCGCCAAGACGAATATCTTCCAGCACACGGCTGAACGGCATGCCTGGCTGCACCTGATAAAATATCCGCTGCAGTTGTCTGGTGCTGATATGTAGCTTCTCTGCCACATGTTCCAGTGTGACAACATTGGAATAGTTGGCCTCCATATACTGCACAGCATATTCATACCTGTACATGGACATATCCCGCTCCGGTGCTTCAACCCGGATTTCGCCGTTATCATGGGCACGAACGGTTCTCAGCAGAATGCTGATCACAAGCTGTTTAATGGATGTATAATACCCGATCAGTTTACGATCACATGCTTCATACGCTTCCAAAAAACAGTTCATGGCCCGGTGATAATCATACACCGGAACGAGGGGCAGCGCCTTGAGCTTGGCGATCGTTTCCTCGGATTCTGCGGCTTCCCACGGATCTACATCCTCTCTGGGCTGCTCGACAATATCCACATGAAGACATAGTTCATCCATGTCTTCTTCGGCATCGGCCTCCTGATAGTGAACGACGCCAGGCCCGGTCAAATAAAGCATGCCTTCGGACAAGGAATGCATCTGGTCTCCCAGAATAACTTTCCCCTTGCCCCGCGGTATAAAATGAAATTCAAATTCCGCATGGTTATGAAAATCAACGATTCGACCTGCCGGAAATGACGTCAAGTGAAATCGTAAAACCCGTATTTCGTAATGTCCCCAAGCAATGGTAATGTCCAAACGCTCGAGGAGATCCTGTCGTTCAAGCATTTTTTCAAAAGGATATCGGTTCAATTATCGTACCTCCCCAACCAGCCTAACCTTGCAAATCACTGAGGGAGATCCTGCGTCCTTCCTTGGCAGAGGTGTTTGCAGCTTCCATCAGGCGTGTCAGCTCGGCAGCAATCTGCAGATTCTCAGCAGCCAAGGAATCATTCTGAATATGGGAAACCCACTGACTGAATGCGCTTTCTCTTTTCTCCAGCAACGGAAGCTCAGTCCACTCTTTAACCGCCTCTGTACCCGCATTGGTCCGGATCAGCAGCCTGTCGTCAGGAGTACCATACAACAAGGTCCCTTCCGTTCCATGAACTTCAATGGTAAATGGAGAGTGACTGTTCACGAAACCCGCCTCAACCACACCGATCGCTCCAGAATCCGTAAATAGGGTTGCAACTGCATTATCTTCTACCTCTTTGCCTGTGACATAGCCGAAATTGGCACTCACACCTGTCACTTCCTGACCCAAAAAGAGTCTGGTTAAATACATCGGATGGCACCCCAGGTCAATCATAGCACCTCCCTGACATTCCTCCAAGTTATAAAAATGCTGTGGCAGCCAGTCGGCAATCGCTCCGTTATGAGACAGGCGAACCCGGACATAAGTCACTTTCCCCAATAAACCTTGCTGGAGCACATCCTGAATGGTTAGCGTATATCCGTCATTTAATCGAGGTAAGGATACGGTCATCTTGACGCCCTGCTCACGGACTTCATCCAGGATGGCATTCACTTCTTTTACCGTTGAAGCAATGACTTTTTCCGTAAAAATATGTTTACCTGCTCTTGCAGCGGCGGTGATAACGTCCTGGTGGTCACGAGTAGGTGCATCCACGATCACGGCGTCAATGTCCTTCTGTGCCAGCATCTCTTCAAGAGATGAAAAGTAGGGTACATTCAGTCGTTCGGCAGCTTCCTGCCCGCGTTGAGCATTGTCATCCCATACAGCTGCAATTTCAGTATCCTCATGTTCCTGGACTTGCTTGATATAATCCCATGCATGCACATGCCACAAGCTTATTTTACCAATTCGAATGGTCACGATGTCTTACCTCCTAGTATATAATATCCTGACATTTAAATATAAGTTATCACAGACTTCGTTTAATTTTAATAGAAACAGACGACAACAAATATATAAAATTACGACATCCTATTCAGAGTCGACATTCTGAGTTCAACAAGCCAAGAAGCTGTCTCCTCCATGATTTTTCGGTTAGAAGGCTTCACATTGAGGTTTAAAGGCTCATGTTGAACATCCAAAACAAGACCAGGGCTCATGCAATTGCATGGCCCTGGTCTTATTTCATTGAATGGATTCTATTTCTTGGATCCTTTCGCGATTTAAGGGAGCAAATTCTCTTCTACAGGTGACTCTGGTTCTGGTTCCGGATCTGGTTCCGGTTCAGGGGTGTTCTCTTCCCCGGCAGTTACGTATAACCGGCCTGGTGCTTCGGTCTCGATTTTGTTGCCCGCTGCATCCTGAACGCGAATCACAATGACTCCACCCTCAAGGACTAACGAGGAAGGTGTAGTATATGTGCCCGTATAATGACCGGGTTCTGTCTCCACCAGTGGAATCTCCGATCCGCCTTCCGCATTCAGATTCAGCGGCAGCTGGATTCGGAATGAAGCCTGCAGTCCTGGAGCACTGTCGAAGGAGACCGTTACGGTTTCTCCGGACGCAATTCGCACATCTTCGGCAGGTGCAATATTGGTCAACTCAGGCAGCGTTGTTTCCACGTAGACTTTACGGGTTACCGTTGTTTTATTGCCCGCGACGTCCGTCGCAATGACTGTAATCGTGTTTTCGCCTTCATTGACGAGAATACGATGACTGAAGCTTCGGTCTTTCTCCAACTTGACTGTCTCGCCGTTTACCGTAACCTTGTTGAGGAATTGATCCACGGCGCTGCCTGTAACATGCACGACTTCAGCGTTGGTTCGGCTTCCTTCCTCAGGCGTAAGAAGTGTTAATTGCGGAGGCGTCAGATCCTGGATAATAACAACAGGAAGTGAGCGATCCGTTACTTTACCATCAATTATTGCCTCTGCAGTAAAGGCATTGACTCCGGAACGGAGTTTGGCGTCAAACTTGAACGTTCCGTTGGTTACCGTTGTTGTCCCTGCTACATCTTTGCCATTGTAAATTTTGATCTGAGCTCCATTCGCCGGAGAAGTACCTGATACGGTGAATGTAGTTTTATTGGTATAGGTATTGCTTGGTGCCGTAAGTACGGGTGCGTTTACCGGATATCTCACCACTGCCCGGATCATATAGTTACCTTCTTCTGCCGGTGCTGTGTCCCATACGCCGCTTACGCGCTGCCAGCTTCGTCCGGCATTGGTTCCGTTCTCATCGGTAGCCAGTCCCGGAGCACTTGTTCCTGCAACAGATTGTACATACACGATATAGAAATCTCCGCTCGTGATGACCGGTTCTGGGAATTCAACGCTGGTCCACTGATCATTGCGAAGTGCTGTTCCCTCAAACGGTCCTGCCAGCAAACGCCCCGGTGCTCCATTCGCCCCGGAAGCATCATAGACAGCATATTGGAATGCGGTTCCACCAGGCACAGGCCACTCTGAGTTCCAGAACCGGAACGATGCGCCTGTTACTTGAGCGGTTGCTTGCTCAGGTGTCATCCGGACCGCCCAGGCATTATCTGCGGCTACAAAGGCTCTTGCATTTTCCGCTGTACCGTCATCATATGCGATTTCTCCAGGGAAACCAATAAACGGCTTCAATGCCACACTTGCATCCGCAGCACCATTTCCTGGTACCGTCACATTAACGGTTTTACTGTAATAGTCTGCAGCTCTGACGGAGACGGTGTAACTTCCTTCCAGCACATCAAGTACGAAACTGCCGTCCGACCCGGTGCGAACCTCACCTATCTGGGCATCTTCCAGTACCAGAACAGAAGCATCAGCCAGAGGTTCTCCTGTCCGTTCATCAGTAACGATACCTTCAATCGTACCATGAGGTATAGCTTCCAGATTGAAATTGGCTTTTGCACCACTACCATCGGTAATGGTTACTGCTTGTGTACGCGGATAATAACCATAAGCCTCCGCTTTCAATGTATAATCACCCGCCACATGAGTGAAGCTGTATTTCCCTGTGGATGGATCTGTTTTCACCGAACGTCCGGTTTCAATGACCGTAACCGTTGCACTTGCAGGCAGGCTTTGTGGATTAACAGTGCCTGTTTCCGGTTTCTCAGCCACAGGCTGCCGCTGCTTGGATTGATTGAATTCTGCCTTATCGGTTCGTGTAACCTTGTACCAGGAGTTGTCATATTCCGGTTTTGGCTTGTCACTGCTGAGCACTACCGAACTATCCTGTGTAACCGTCTCTGGAGCAATGCTCAAGATCCGGAAATCGTCAATATACCAGCCGGTCTTGACCACACTGCTATCTGAGGTCAGGCGGAATCGGAATTGAACTTCGTTTCCAGTCAGCGAACTCAGGTCATAAAAAACCGGTGTCCATTGCTTGCCATTAGAATTATGAGAGAACTTGCCCAGCTCTGACCATGTGCTTCCACCATCAGATGAAGCTTCCACATAGCCAAAATCATATCCGCCCTCAATTTCATACCAGTGGTTGAATGTCAGGGTAGCATCATTGGTATCCGTCAAATCCACAACGGGTGAAACCAGTGAATAGTTTGAACCATTCTCATACGTACTGTCCAGATCCGTTGCCCAGACATTTGGCGGAGAAACGGCACTTGCTGGTCCATTAACTGGAACCCCGCGTTCCCATTCATCCTTCGTTCCCGAATGAGTCCAGCCATTATCGTCACTACCGTCAAATTGGTCGACGTAAATGTCTTCCGGCACCTCAACCGATATGGATACCTCATTCGACTTTTCACTCTCATTGCCGCTATAATCCAGAGCCGCAACGGTGTAATAGTACGTTGTATCCGTTACTGTAGCTGTATCCGTAAATGTTGTCGCTCTTGTATTTCCGATCGCCTCGTATTCGGAACCCGAAGTTGTCGAACGATACACGACATAAGACTCCAAATCCTCATTGTCAGGTCCATTCCAGGATAACGCCACATTACCCAAAACGTCAGCTGTAGCGCTCAGCTCTACAGGTGCACCCGGGGCGATATCATCTGGTGCTTGTACAGAAAAGTCATCGATATACCAGCCTGCCTTCTGTACAGTGCTGTCACTGGTCAGATTAAACTGGATGAATACCTGTTGTCCTGCATATTCACGCAGGTCCACATACTGGGTTTTCCAATCACCGCCTGTGCCCGTAAAGCTTAACAGTTCTTCAAATACATAGTCACTGTCTTCCGTGGCGATGTATACCTTACCGAAGTCAATATTGCTCTCCAGATCAAACCAGTGTTTGAACGAGAGTAATGCCCCTTCTGGACTTTCGGTAAGATCAATAGGTGGAGCGAGCAGATAGGCGTTGCTGTTTGCTGCATACGTACCTTCCAGGTTGGTGGCAATGACCTTCTCACCGGAGGCTGCACTGCCAGGTCCGCTGGTTGGCGCACCCCAAACCCATGTGCTTCCTGTACCGCCAGTTGTGAAGCCCAACTGATCTTCTTCAAAATCCTGAACATATCCAGGTTGGACCCCATTGGATACAGCCACTTTGTACACCTGGCTGTCAAATCCGTTGTTGCCGTAATCGTTAACCCGGATATAATATTCCACGCCTGCAGGTTCGATCAAGAATGCCGGAATGGAAGCGGAATAGGTTCCATCCTTGCTGTCCCCTGCTATGCGATTCATCGGCAGATAGACATACTGGCTTGTTCCCGTTGTTTTGGCAAAAGCCTCTACGGAGACCACTCCCACATTATCCGTTACATGAGCCGTCAGCGGAATGTCGAGTCCGGTAAAAGCTGAATTCACAGGTGTATGCTGGAGTACCGGTTCTTCCAGATCATCTCCTGCCGTTACCACTCGTCCTGATACGGTTCCTATTCCTTCTAGGACGGAACCCACAGCGTCCAAGGCATTAATAATGCCATGCCCGTAACCGTTGTTGGGCGAAGTCGGATATTGACTGTCCGTTCGCGGTGTTGCCGTATCCATAATGATCTGTTCCAGCTGATCTACGCTCAGGGAATGATTGGCCTGGAGCAGTAATGCAGCAAGTGCTGTCGTATGGGGACCAGCCATAGATGTTCCATCCCAGCCTCCCTCGTATACCCCGCCAGGAACAGCAGATCGGATATTGACTCCTGGTGCCGAGACTTCCGGCTTGATTTCATCATATGGAGATGGACCCAGAAGTGAGAATGAGGCCAGGTTACCGTTAATATCTGTTGCTCCTGTAGCGAAGCTTTCCGGATAATTCGCTGGATTCGCAACTGAACCTGGGCCACCTGGATTCGTTAATCTCACATTACCTGCCGAAAACTCAGGGAAAATCTGTGCATCCCGCCAGGCTTGTACCATCGGCCGGAACCACTCGTCCAGTCCTGCACCACCACCCCAGGAATTGTTGACAACATCCGGGGCGAGCTCAGGATGAAGGTTGCCTTCGGCATCCACTGGAGCGATCAGCCATTGCCCGCCGTCCAGGATAATGGCATCGGTGGTTTCCGGATTGAATATCCGCACACCGATCCATTTGGCACCTGGAGCCACACCGATCTGATTGCTTCCATCTTCCTCCGAACCCACCATCGTACCCATCGTATGTGTACCATGCCCGTCTTCATCCGCAGGCAGGGAAGCGTTACTATGTGGATCATACCAGCTAAGCTCTGGATCAACGATATTACCAGATGCATCGAATCCTCTCCATTTGCTGCGAAGAGCTGGATGATTGTAATCAACCCCACTATCCAAGTTGGCAACGACGATGCCTGTTCCATCGATTCCTCTCTCCCAAACTGCGGGTGCATTGATATAATCGATATTCCATTCAACATTTTCTGTTGCCAGGTTATCCTTTGTTGCAGCTGCCGAGTCTTTGGAAGTTGCTGCATCTTCTTTGACCGGTGTTTTTGCAGGATCTGCAGCCGGAGCCGCACTTGCCTTTTCTTTGTTCACCTCAGCTTTTTGCAAATAACGCGTTTCGTTAGGGAGAACTTTCTCCACTTCAGGCAGCAGAGCAATCTGTTCCATGACTTCCTTGGTACTCGTTACGGCGAGTGAATTGACGATAAAATAGCTTTTATATTCTTTGACCTTGCCTTCGTCAAGTTGTTTCTCGAGATAGCTTTCGAGCGTGTACTGCGTCCGCGAAGCCGTTTCCCGGAGAGAGCTGACAACCGAATTGCGTACGGACAGCTTGGTCGCTGAAGCCGTCTGTTTCTCGATTGTCGCCTTTTCCATGGCCTGTTTCGAGACTGCTGACGTGTCCACCTGCTCCTTCATTTTCACGAGATAGGTGACATAGTCGCTATCCTCAAACTGTTTGGTCAATTTCGCGTTGACTTTGGATGTCGAAACCTTGGCCAGGCTTGATTTCATGTTGATTTTTTGTGATGTGGAGTTTTCAGCTGAAACCGGATGTACAATCGAAAATGCAAGGAGAAGCGAGAGGCCCATGGAGATGGGCTTGCGTAACCGATTACTCTTAATCAAACTTTTCCACTCCTTTTACCCGGTTTTTGGATTATTCTGGTGCTTAAGCCCTTCTCAATTAAAATCAAAATGGAATTACGGCCTTTTGCGGACACCAATAGACGCCCGAATCATTACATAGAGCCTCACCTCCTTTAAAGGTCTGGTTACACAGGCGATATGAAACGGTAGCAGCAGATTGTAAGTCTTGAAAGTTTAGAAATGGAAGATTGATAGGCCCAAACATGAGAGTGAATGTTGATAAGCATTCATATAGGAGGGTAATCACCTGCGTTAGCAGAAAGCTTGCCAGGGAGTGAATGAAACGTTCATTTGCGATTTGTGCGAGTGATGTAGGAATCTCTTTAAAATTACATGTAATAACCAAATTGCAATTTAACTGGATTTTTATGGAATAGTATATCGTCACCATTTGATATATACAAGCACTTTTCTAGAAAAATATTGAAAATAAGACTATTTAATGCTTTTATATGTCTGATGTCTCTCTTAACTTGAAATCATTTTTTCATAATTGCGCACCATTGGTATTGTGCTAGATTCAAATCATGTCTTTATGACTAAGACTTGCTGTGTAAGAGACAACTGAAATACATAGCACACCCTCGACACAACCATTGGAATAACAAAAAGAACCGACAATGCTGCCGGCTCCATCCTTTTCTTAGTCCATTTCAATCTTGAATACAACAGGCGATTCGCTCTTCACATTTGTTGTTGTGATCGTCAGCGCATCTGCTGTTCTTACCCATTGAGGGCGTTCATCAAATCCCAAAATCTCAATGCTTTCGATTATTCCATGGAAGTGATGTGAATTCTCTTTCATGGATCGAATACGAACCTCTCCGTTGTCCGGATAGACAAGAACCGTGGCGTAGAGAAAGCTGTCTTTTACTGTAAAACGAATATCTTCACTGGTAAACATCTTGGTATCTCCGTCCGTGAATTGGCCTTCCTTCACTTCTGTCGGTCCTTCACCGTAAGTACGCCAGAAGGAAGTATCATAGATAGCCTCTCCGTTCACTTCGAGCCACTCCCCTATGGCTAACAGAATATCCCGGTCTTCCTCGGGTATGCTGCCATCCGCTTTTGGTCCCACGTTGAGAAGCAGATTGCCGTTTTTACTCACAATGTCGACTAGATCCCTGATGATTTCATTCGCTGTTTTGTAGTTGTTATTTTCCGTGTAACACCAGGAGTTTTTGGCGACGGCCGTATCGGTTTGCCAGTAATAAGGCTTGAGGTCGGCAAACTGCCCTCGTTCCACGTCGGGAACGGCACACCCCAGCACAAACGCATCATGTTTGTAGTTAATGACTACAGGAATTCCCCACTCTTCTCCTTTGTTATAGTAATACGCGCTGAATTTTTTCAGGTAGGGCTTGAAGGCTGCAGTCTGAATCCACCAATCAAAATAAAAGACTCGCGGCTGATATTGATCCACCAGCTCACAGCAGCGAATCAGCCAGTCTTCCAGAAACTCCTCGGAAGGAGGCGAGCCATACAGATCATGGTGGTCGGGTTCTGGCATGGCAGGCCAGTAAAAATCTCCGCGACTAAGGGGTTCCTGGATATCCGATTCGAATTCCTTCCCGTGGGACATGAAGAACCAGTGCTCTGCCCGGTGCGAGGAGACGCACAATGTAAGGTCTTGCTTCTCATAAGCGGTCTTCATCTCCCCCAGAAGATCCCGTTTGGGTCCCATTTCAACTGTGTTATAGTGGGAAATGGAGCTTTTATACATTTGAAATCCGTCATGGTGCTCAGCGACAGGCATCACGTATCTGGCTCCAGCCTTTTTGAATAGTGTGGCCCATTCGTCTGCATCGAACTTTTCCGCACGGAACATGGGAATGAAATCCTTATATCCAAAATCCTTCGGGTGTCCATATACTTCAAGATGGTGTTCATGGGCTTTGGAACCCTGGATATACATATTACGTGAGTACCACTCACTATCATAAGCTGGAATGGAATACAGTCCCCAGTGAATGAAAATGCCGAACTTGGCATTCCTGTACCAATCCGGGACCTGATACGCACGGAGTGACTTCCAGTTATCCTTGAATCGGCCTTCAGCAATGGTGGCTTCAATCTTTTGCAAATATTCGGTATGCTCCATCATCTGTTCTCATCCCTTTCGTTATCCTGTTCCCTAGTATTGTAGCGGTAGGTTGAAGGGATAGACATGCAGAACACTAACTTTTGGATGCACAATAATAACCTTGTAAGGAGATATGCTCATGAATCATCAGACGCTGCTTACGAACTACCTGTCCAACCTGCAGGTGGAATTGTACATGGTCAACTACAATCGGTGCGATGCCGACTGGCGTGATCTGGATTACACCCCCGACTACAGCAAATTTTATTGGATCAGCGAAGGAGAAGGATGGTTAAAGATTGGGGATCAGGAGTATTATCCTGTACCTGGACAGCTATATTTGATGCCTGAGGGGGTTACTCAATCCTATTCAGTCATTAGCGAACAGCCTTTTCTGAAGTATTGGTGTCATTTCAGCGCTAAGGTCGGGGGAATTAATTTATTTCAAATTTTGAAGTTCCCTCACTTCTGCACCATAGAACGCCCTGAATTGGTCAATGAAATCTTCAATCATATTCTTCTGTATGCGAGATCGGGTGAAGTGTATGCTCACATGATGGCCAAAAGCAAACTGATGGAGCTTATATCCCACTATCTGATGAATCTGGATCTGGAACAGATCACGTATCTGAATATACCCGTCATGGAGAAAATGTCTGCCATACTGGCCTATATCGATGCCCATATTGAAGAAAATATTACCGTTCAGGATCTGGCGCAGATCGCTTATATGCATCCCAACTATTTCATTCGCTTCTTCAAGCAGCAGGTTGGCATACCGCCCATTCACTACATTACGGGCAAAAAAGTGGACAAAGCCAAGGAGCTGCTCAGCTGTACGCAGAACACCATTACCATCATTGCTGAACATCTCGGATTTCGGGATTTGTATTATTTTTCGAGGCTGTTCAAGAAGCATACAGGTTTAACCCCGACTGAATTCCGCAAACAAACGACGCTATTGGTAACATAATACTGGTTATGTATCCCTGTTCCTGAACATCAAAAGGAGTTCCCTGAGTAAGGAACCCCGTGAGTTACAACAGCTGGTTATGAATTTCAATGACTCCTTGCCTGGATGAGTTTCTTGATTTCTTTCAAATAGGCATATCCGTACTCTTCATCCGGTTCAAGGTATGCCCCTTCCGCCCACTCATTCCAGGCATTGACGAACATGAACTCACTCTTGTACCCATGCCTGCTCCGTTCCAGCTGCCTTGACAGATATACCCCGAATTTCTCCGGAGTCGAGCCGATGGTACTCTGCCCGTCCATGCCCCGACGGGGTGTATTATCCCAATTTACAAAAGCACCAGGGTAGATGATCTCCCCGTTTCGATGCGGTGATCTTTCCAGAATGGCAGACCATACCTTGTCGTAGTTCACCACAGTATGCTTGCGACTGCCGATGTTCAGCTCGATCCAAATTTCGTTAGTGTGACCATGGGCAAAGGTATAATGCGGCTCAAATTCCATGCTTGCATCAAACACCTGACTGTCGTAAGTCGGGAAACCGCCTATCGTTTCAACAAAATGAATACCCTCAAGCCCGTGCTTCACTGCGAGTTTGCGCCAGTACCGAATCATATCCTCACAACGGGGGATGCTGGCAGGCCGATAAATAAGGAACATGGGCTTACCGTCCACCCGGATATACCGTTTGTCTTTAAATGCCCTTACCAAATATTCGAAATGTTCTTTCCAGTCATTCTCGTCCCCATAGTCCTGTGAAATGAGAACGTCCGATTCCTGACCATCCCATTTACGTGTCCAGGTTTCATTTGCCCACGACAGGCAAAATGGAAAATCAGGTTCTCCGGTTTGTATAATCTCATCAAACGGCTTTTCGAGCAGACGCTTGCCCTTAAACCAATAGTGATAATAACAAAATCCGTATATCCCGTGATTCCTTGCTGTATCTGCCTGCCATTTGCGCACTGCAGGGTCGGTCAGATCATAGTATTTCTCTTGTAATGGTTTCCTGGGCTGAACATGCCCGGAGTACAAGGGAACTGACTTTTTCACATTGGTCCATTCGGTGAAACCTTCTCCCCACCACCTGTCATTCTCGGCAATACGATGAAATTGAGGTAAATGCAACGCAATAAGTTTCAATCGGGATTCCTCCATACGTCAGCCGGATTTATCGGAAGATTCGATCCAGAAGCTGCAGGCTGCTCTGAAGATAGGAATGATTGTATTTGACATAAGCCATTGCCCTGGAAGCCGCCAGTCTTCGCTGATCCACCCGGTTCCAGTAGAAGTCAAACTTCTCTATGAGCTCCTCCTGCGAGTTATAGCTTTGGAACACGTCCGTATCCAGATTCCTATTCGTCGATATCGAATTCAGCTGAAACGTGCCGCAAGCGGCTACCTCCAACACGCTCCTAACCGAAGAGTTGTCCTGAATAACCATTTTGCTGCCGTTGTATAACGCAGCCCGATCCTCATGTGCATGCACGGGTATAAACGATCCGAATCGCTTCCACCCTTCCCCCTCCACTCGAACCTTTTTGCCGGATAACAACGCATGATTCGCCAACTCAACAAGGCTGCTGCCCGGCTGAGCATCTCCAATGATATAGA
The DNA here is from genome assembly GCF_038005125.1 of Paenibacillus sp. FSL K6-2862. Classification (NCBI taxonomy): domain Bacteria; kingdom Bacillati; phylum Bacillota; class Bacilli; order Caryophanales; family Paenibacillaceae; genus Paenibacillus; species Paenibacillus sp. FSL K6-2862. Next base: position 2,877,907 of record NZ_JBBOSN010000001.1, on the reverse strand, counting down.
CATCCGACTCATCTTGTTTGAGTACGGACTGCGGGTAATATACGTTAGGATTTGGCGGAAAAGGAACCTCATAACATCGTGCATTACTCATGCGTCCATAGGTTGGAATGTTCTCCGCTTTCTGTGTAAACACATAGTCAAATATGGAAATGAATGATTCCGAATGCTTCACACCGGATAGGTCGGTTAACCAAATGGCCTTATTGATCGGTGAGGTCCTTAAGGCTTCCATGCTCTCCTCTGGCAAAATCTCTCCATCTTCCCCGCCCAGTACGAGAACCAGGTCCGTTTTGGAACGTTCCAAATAAGGTCCAACAGGCTGAATCGTCTTCATTTCATATATGCTTTTCACCAGATGCCTCAAACTCTGTTCCACGAGAATGGAAATGGAAGAGGATGCTCGATCATTACAAGGCGTAATGAAGAGAACATTCAATTGTTTGTAGACGATATCCGGAGGAACTTCCTTGGGTGGATGAATGACATCCTGTAGAGTTTCCATCATATGCTGCTGCAGATCCGCCTGTTGGGCGGTCAGATGATGCTGAATTGACTTCAGTTTCCGATTCAAAGTGGCATTCACCTGTTTTATCAACATTCGGTTGGGTTGCTCTGCAGAAAGCTTGTTTTTTTGAGATTTAACTTGCATCCGTCTCTTTTTAGCGATGACCGATCCCTCCCGTCTCAAGCGGATTGACGCTCACTGCCTACAATATGCATGGAAGACTGGCTAGGTTTCTAGAGTTGTATTTTTAGGTGTTCAACCAGAAGTGATTGGGAAATCTCCTTATAAATGTGCAAGAACCCCGTGTCCATCCGGATCTTGTCCTCATAGAATATATCAAGACCAGATGGGAGTTGATATGTTTGCCAACATTTAATAGCATTCTCGTAACGGGAAGCCAGACCATCAATCAGGATCTGCAAGTGAATGGCAATGAAACGATCGGAGTAGACCTGCAGGTCAACGGAAACCAGACCATTGCGAACAACCTGCAGATTAATGATAGTGCATCCATTACGAATAACCTTGGTGTCGGCGGAGTGATCGAGGCAGGGGACAGTGTAAAAGCAGCTACCCAGATCATGGCTCTGAATCAGCCAACCCTTCCCGCTGTCTTACCGGCTCTGCAGCAGTTGTTATATTATAATCCGGGCGTCTTGAACCAACCCGGACTGGTTTTGACAGGAACGAGTGGGAATCAATATGTATTATTCGTCGACGATAGCGGAGGAACACCGAATCTCGCTATTCAGATGATATAAAAGGTATGCAAAAAGCCGGTACGCAGAGTGGTTTCTCTCTGCATATCGGCTTTTCTCTGTTCTTATGATGGATTGGGAATCAATATAGACCAGGCGCTTTGTGGCTCCATTGTCAGATTCAGAAGCTCATCATTGCGTATCTTCAATCGGATATTTTCGGACACTTCTCCCTCATTGAAGAGCACTACGGCAATTGAACCATCCTTGTTACGGAAGGCAACGTTATATATGGATTCTTGACTGGAACTGGAGTCAATTCGAACGGCCTGCGGGCGAATGATTGCACTAAAATGAGCCAAGGCATAATAATCCAGCGTATACACAAGCTCACCTGTTTGCTGATTCACCTGCACGATTCCCCGGCAAGTACTGCGACCAAAGCCCGGAACCGTCGGCCCATTGTTTTCATCAAGTGCCATATTCCAAAGTACAAAAGACTTACTGTAGTTGCGTAATATTTGAATTCCCGTACGCATGACGTTTGAGAACGCTTGTTGGAACGGAGGAATCCATTCCCCTCCTGATCCTTCTGTAAAATGTACTTCCTTTCCGGCGTACGCTTGATAGACTTTTGTTTGTGCCGATGCTTCACCCCCGTACCAGTGCCAGGCAACGCCGTCAACTTCCTCTCCCGCCTGCTCCAGCACCGTAAGTGGATAACCCGGTTCATCCCAGTTGTGATCATAACAGAGAATTTTGGTCTGAATACCTTGGCTGACAAAGGCAGGTTTCAGATAATTTTTAATAAAATCCGCCTGTGCTTCCGCAGGCATCAGCATGCCTGGATAATGGCCCGGTTCATACAATGCCTCATTCTGCGGTGTCACTGCATGGACGGGCAATCCATGTTCCGCGTACGCTTTGATGGTTTTGGCAAAATATTCGGCATACACCGGATAATACTCAGGCTTCAGTTGTCCCGTAATCATGGACCCGCTTGTTTTCATCCAACCCGGGGCACTCCAGGGCGAAAGAAAGAGCTTCAGATCCGGATTTAATTCGAGCGCCTTCCGGGTTAAGGGAATTACATCCTCCTCATCATGGGCAATACTGAAACGGGCGAGATCCAGATCAGTTTCCCCTTCTGGCAGATCATTATAGCTGTATACCGTTCTGGCATAATCGGAAGCGCCCATTGGATTGCGAATGACCGACAAGCCGATGCCATTTTCTGGGTGGAACAGCCTTATCATCAGATCCTCCCTTTGTTCTTCACTCAATATCTGATGAATCAGATACGCTGACGAATCGGTAAATGAAGCTCCGAAACCATCCATCTCCTGAAAAGTATGCTGATCATCCAGCTTGACTTCAATTGGCTCCCGGTCCGATTGAAGCAATTTCAATTGTTCCTCTGATACCGGCTTAAATAGTTCATGTTCTCCTGTTGATCGATAGATCGTAAATTGACTCATCTGATCCCCTCCGGGTTTCTTTTATTGGATGCCTAATTTCTCCTTATTCTGTTTCATCTTCTCACTGCGGACCTTCACGATCTCGTCCCAACGATTTTCATCCAGGAATGACTTGTAAGCGGCAAGTGCACCATCAAATGAAGCATCATCCTTCGCTCGAACCATGCTAACCAGTGTCGAATTCCATTTGGTGTTGATGGCAGACAAGGCACGTGCTTCCTGTGTTCCTTGATCCGGATTGATATTCTCCAGAATAAAATGAGGTTTCAGCTTGCCTTTGCCCCATTCCTGCATTTGTTTAATCGACTCAGGAAAAGCATCCGCACTTAACGCTTTGTGACGATCATGACCGAAGAACATGAATTCTCCCATGCGATAATCCTTTTTGAACTTATCCGCATTATTGAGCTGCAGGTCCTTCACGGCTGGCAGTAATTCAACCGTACCGTCCGCTTGGGTCTGGTAAGTTTCACCTTCGATACCGTAGTTCATTAGCGTCTGCCCCTCCTCACTGAGCAGATACGTGAAGATCTGAATGGCTTTGGCCGGATCCTTGCTGTCCTTGGAAATAAAGTTGATCATCCAGCCCGTTATGCCGGATTGATTCAACGTTGGAGCATGGCCTTTGGTACTCTGTGGACCGTCAATTGCGATATATTCCTTGCCAGGGTTAGCACTCATATAAATTTGAAGATTGCCTCCTTGCTGTGGTGTGCCGTCCAGCAGCATCGTTGCATATTTTCCCGATTTCACTTTTTCCTCAAACGCCGTACCATCATCTGCAAAACTGTCATCACTGATATTGCCATCTCTGTATACGGTGTTCAGCGTTTTCAACCAAGCGAGATAGTCCTCATCCAGATTACGATCATAGAATCCGCCGTTCTCGTTCTCCAGAGGTACACCGATGAAATCCTGCAGCGTATCTCCAAGCGAACCTGTACCCTCTCCAATGGCGTTAAATCCGAATGGGATCAACGTTGGAAACTTTTCTTTGATCTGCTTCATTACGCTCTGGAATTCTTCCGGTGTTCCAATAACTGGACTTCCCAGTGCCTCATAGACATCCTTACGGATGATAAATGCTGTTTTGGCTGGAATGTTACCGCTATCATAATCGGCTTGTGTATTGGAATAGTTCGGATATCCGTAGGTCTTGCCATCAGACAGCTGAAACCAGTTAAGAGTATCTGCCGCAGCCACCTTGTTGAAATACGGATCGTATTTCTCAGCCAGATCATTCAGCGGCAGTGCCCAGGTTGCAGCCTTTTGCACGACAGGAGAGTTCGAGTCGAATACGGTCAGCAGGTCGGGCATCTCCCCACCGGCAAAAAAGGTATTCAGTTTCGTATCGTCCCCTGTTATGAATTTAATGTTGATGTTCAAATCTTCTTTGATTTTCTTTGTGACGATGTCTTTGCCAAAATCGGTATTCCACCAGTCTGCGTTAACGTACCAGGTTAGATCCGTTACCTCTTCTTTTTTGTCCAGCTGCCATGCCGGCGTCTCTGGATCAACCGTGTATCGGTCTTCAATGGAAACCCAGTTCCCCTCACCGGAGCCACCTGCTCCTCCTCCGCATCCTGTAACCAATAATACTGCTGTCAGCAGGGCAGCACTTAGTTTAATTCCCGTCTGACCGATGGCCTTCTTCATGTTCAACATCGAGATTCCTCCTCAGAATGTGGTAAATACCTGCACAGGCATTCAAAAACCTTGATAGATCCAGCTTGAGCTTAGCTTTACTCTTTGACAGCCCCCAGCATCATTCCTGATATAAAATATCTCTGAAGGATGGGATAGATCAGCACGATGGGCAAAGTAGTAATGACGATCGTGGCGAGCTGCACACCTTTGGTCGTTGTTTCAATGACCGCAGAGCCTCCGATATTTTGCATGGATTGCGTCTGGGATTGCACAATAATCTCATATAACATCATCTGCAGTGGATATAATGACTGATCCGTAATGTACAACTTGGTTGTCATAAAGTCATTCCATTGCCCCACTCCATTGAACAGCGCAATGGTAGCCATTGCTGGCATGGAGAGCGGGATGAAGATTTTGAGGAAGATATGCCAGTCTCCGGCGCCATCGATTTTGGCTGACTCCTCCAGAGAATCCGGGACGTTCCGGAAGAAGTTCATCAGAATGACAACATCATAGAAGCTGAACAGCGCCGGAATGATATATACCCAGAAGCTGTTGAGCAGGCCGAGTGATTTGATCAACAGGTACGTTGGAATCATCCCGCCCGAGAAGAACATCGTGATAACACCCATGGCAACATATAGCTTCCTGCCCCGTATGTATTTTTTGCTCAGGCCGTAACCCACCATGGCACAGAAAAATACATGAGTAACCACTCCAATTGTCGTTTTGGAAACCGAAATGAAGAAGGCTTGCCAAATACTCGAATCATTAAATACAGCCCGGTAGTTCTCCAGTGAGAACTCTGGTGACCAGAAAATGAACCCGCCTTCCGCAAGCGCCCTGCCGGAACTAAAGGAAGAGATAACCACATTCCAAAGCGGGACCACAATAACAATGGTACATATGACCAGCAAAATAATATTCAGCGTATCAAAGATCCGGCTATCGAGATCTTCTTTTGCCACCTTTCCATTCACGCGTTACGCCTCCTTCTACAGCACAGATTGATTATCGTTCAGCTTGCTCGTGATCTTGTTTGCGGTAACCAGCAAAATGACGGACACAATCGAGACAGCGAGTCCAACCGCTGTCGCATACGAAAAGTCACCCTGAGACATCCCCATACGATATACATAAGAGTTGATGACTTCTGCTTTTTCTCGGTTTTGCGAGTTCATCAGAACGAGTGTCTGGTCCAGGTTGGAGCCAAGTAAACCGCTTACCGTTAGAATCAGATTCAAGCTAATGATGGATCTCATATTCGGAAGCGTAATGTTCCAGATTTGTCTAAGTCTGCTTGCACCATCAATTTTGGCAGCTTCATAGTACGTGGGGTCAATCTTCGACATAATGGCCAGATACAAGATGGTCCCCCAGCCGGCCTCTTTCCATATATCCGATAACGTAGCAATCCACCAGTACTTTCCGGCATCCAGCAGGATGTTTTGCGGCTGTTCAATCAAGCCCAGACTGAGCAGGATCTGATTGAACAGCCCCGTCGTTGAGAACCAGGTGATGAGCATGCCGCCAAGTACGATCCAGGACAAAAAGTGCGGCAAGTATGAAACCGTTTGCACAAATTTCTTGAACCGTCCACTGTTCAGCTCGTAGATCATGATTGCAAGAATAATGGGAATGACGAAGCCGATCCCCAATTTGAGAAAACTGATGCCCAGCGTATTCACAACCGCATCCCAGAAATATTTATCCGACAGGATAATTCTGAAATTCTCCAAGCCTACCCACGGTGCGGTAGCGAGTGTATCAATGACCGTGTAATTCTTGAAAGCAATCGTTAGACCATAAATCGGAATGTAACAAAAAATGATCATAAAGATAATGCCCGGTATAATCATGGACTGAATTTCCCACTGCCTGCGATAGTCGATGAAGAACTCTTTAACCCGCTGTCCTAGCGGCTTTTTGTGTTTAGGACCTGACCCAATCGGCGTATTCCTGGCTGCCTTCTCAACAGCTAATTTACTCACGTTCCATAGCTCCCCTCTGACTTTCCATACTCATAAAAACGTTTTTATTTTTCTGCATAAAAACCCCCTTATTCAGCTTCCTTCATTTAAAAAAAGACCGAAATGATCCTACACAACTATGCTTCATATATCATTCCGGCCGATCTTTACGTGGCTTGAACCTCTGACGATGAGTTCACCCGATAATTTTTGAGCTGCACCTTGCTCTTTCTTCTTGATCATGCCAACCAATTGGTTAATAGCGAGTATTCCTTGCCTTGCAATCTGATTCCTTACCGTTGTGAGCGGCGGTGAAAAATACGGAGCAATATCAATATCGTCAAACCCCACCACACTAACATCTTGAGGAACTTCATACCCTTCGGATTTTAATGCATGAATGCAGCCAACCGCACTCAGGTCATTACCCGCGAGAAATGCATCGGGACGCTTGCCTGGATGCAGGTGCAAAAAGGACTTAATGGCACTGTACGTGCTCTCTTCCTCAAAATAACCCTGAATGATATAGTCATCATCCATCGGAAGCTGGTATTCACGCAAAGCTGCCAGATACCCGTCTCTACGCTGCACGCTGTCAAACATCGTATCCACCCCGGAGATGTAAGCAATCTTCTTGTGTCCAAGTGAGATCAGGTACTTCGTTGCTTCGTATGCTGCCACATACGAGTCAAAAATGACGCTTCCCATCGTTTCACTCTGATAGACACGGTCCAGAAAGACTGCCTTGATCTTGTCTTTTTGCATGGACAGAATATCCTGCTCATCAATTCGCAGCTCTTCATAAATAATGACACCATCCACGCGGCGCCCCATGATATTGCTCATGATGACCTGTTTATCCTTGGTGACAAATACATTTAGCCCATATCCGAGGCGATCACACTCGCGGGACATCGACTCAACCAGCTTGTAAAAATACGGGCCTGATACACTGGTCGTGAAGAAGCCCAGCATTTTGGTTTGTCCGGATTTTAACAACTTGCCATTCAGATTGGGAACGTAATTTAACCGCTCAGCCACCTTCAGCACATGAGACTTCGTCTCCGGATTCAGCACGTCCACACCATTCAGAGCATTGGAAACGGTGGATATGGAAACGCCTGCTTCTCTTGCAACATCTTTGATCGTAATCTTAGCCATAATGATTAGTCCTTTGCTATAAAAACGTTTTTATATTGTTAAATTAGCATAAAACCGCTTTCAGCACAACACTTTAATTTTTTAATGCTGATGCTCTATGCTTTTTTTCATGCGTATGAGCTGTAAATCTGCTCCAATTGCTCTGCCAAACGATCCAGACGAACGAACCGGTCCGCCCGCACAACTTCCTTCTGCTCAACCAGAACAAGCATAATCGGAACGGTGAAAATGAGGAACTTCGATGCCACCTCTTCCACCTGATTCGCATCAATGTGTCCCAGAGCAATTGAAGGATAAGGCTGGAGCAATTCTCTAATCTTGGGCAGCAAGGCATGACATACACTGCATTCCTGCCTGGAGACATACAGAAAAGTCAGCTTATGCTGCTGGATAAACGAATCAACCATGTCCATGGATGTTAACTCATGTATTTCTTTCATTAGCGCCTCCATCTCAATCCAAAATGATATAGCAAGTATGAGTGTACCATGAATACATGCACTTATAAAATGCACAACGAAGTGGATTACCTATTCATTACCAGACGGAGTTCCATAAATCATAAAGTTTCACTTTCCAAATTACCCCAATTTGGATTACACTGGATAAGTATAACCATCATATATGAAATGAGGTTTATCTATGAAAAGAAAAAGCATGTTATTCCTCGCTGCCCTCTGTCTGTTCGCTTCATTTGCTGCTTCTGCCTCCGCCGCTTCGGTTGACAACGGATTCAGTCTACTGTCAGATCGTCAAACGGGTACAGTTAAATAAGCGCTTCGTACCTTTTCAACAAATTCTCAAAAGCTAACTTCTTAGTGATTACATATAACGTCGGCTTCTAGATGGCATGAAAATGGACACAAACCTGTGGATTCATACGGGTTTGTGTCCATTTCATTTGGTGTTAATCAACCTTTGCGCCATAAGAACGCATAAACAATACAGCCTGTTCCGTGTCTATACGTGCACCCTTGACGTCCAGGGATTTCAGATCAATGCCTTCCAGATTAGCTCCGCGCAGATCCGCTCCCATAAGCTTGGCCCTGCTCAGTGTTGCTCGGGTCATGTCACAATCTCTGAGATCTGCCTTTCCAAGGTCCGTATCCGAGAAATCCGTTTCGTAGAAGCGGATGCCCCGCAAATCTTGTTTGCCCAGCTTCGTGTGTCTCAGATTCGTATACGACCAGTCCCCCTGAATAAGGGTAACACCATCCATCTGTGCTCCAGAGAAATCAGAACCGGTCATTTTACAGGACGTAAATTTGGAAACAAAAAGGTTAGCTCCGCTAAATGTACAGTTCTCAAAAGCAGATTCCGTATGAAACGATCCGTTCATGCTCGCTCCTCTGAAGTCGCATTCGATAAACCGGCAATTGCTCGTCTCGATCTCCTCCATGGAGGCATTCATAAAGGTACATTGCTTGAAAACACAGCGCATCAGCTCCCCGTATCTCAAGTCATGCCCGTCAAAATGCACCGCTTCATATTCCTGATCCTTATATTGGTACACGATTAAACCTCCTGCTTACATCTTCATTCTATTCATCCAAACTTTTTATACTATACCATACCCCTGTCAAGTACCTGCCTAAGTGACCGTAAAAGTCAAGGCATTTAATTTGCCACGATCACAGCTAACAAAAAAAGGCGTCTCTTCTGCTACTGTGCTTTACAGTAGGCTGATCGCCTTTTTCATCATGAGTATGAGGTTTATTTCCAGTCTCTCTTCTTCAAATAAGATTCAAAAACAAATGTTCCAAAGGGCAGCAAACCGGCCACGACACCCATGAACCAGCGTGCCGCCTTCCACCTGTTTACAACAGCCAAATGTACCAGTGCAATAAGATACAGCGGAAACAGTATCCCGTGAATCATGCCCATAATGGCCACCGGAGAAGATATATCCGCGAAATATTTCAAAGGCATGGCTATAAGAACAAGCAGGAGCAAGGAAACTCCTTCGCATATTCCTGCAATTTTGAATCGGCCGATCACTGTCTTCATCAGATTCCATCTCACCTTTCCAATCCTGGTTTGTGAATTATGTAACGTTCTCCACATTCAGTATAACGCATGGCTTGGAAGCAAAAATGGTTCAAATTTGAATAATTATTGAATCTGCATCGCTGCGTAGTCATTTGAACATAATGCGGCTTGTGGAAGCTCCATATAGGATTCACGAAATTTGAATGATGTTAGGCTCAAGTTCTTTTAAGGTTAACCACCGCATGCCCGCTTCAAAATGCTCCTGAAAGGGTTCATTTAAAATCACTTCCGGGAAAACAGGCATGAGCTGCCCTGCTTGATACAATTCCCAGCCCTGAATAAACGCCTCTGCTTCTACCTGACTTTGATAAATAACAACCCTGTCCGGTGCGAGGATCGCATTTACGGTATGAATGATTTGATATACCGTTTCAGCAAACACCTCCGGCTCCATTGCACTGTACCAGTCCATCTCTAAGGGAAGAAATTTAATTTCCCCAGCCATGCCGTTCTTGCCTTTAACGACTTTGCCATTAAGGTAAATGCCCATGCCTGGAGGATAATTAGTCGGGAAGTAAATTCCGATCACACTGTTTCCCTCATCCAGTTCCTGCTGAGAACAATAACCGCTAACAGCAGCATTAACGTCATTTTCCACCATGACCGGTAGTCCAAATCTTGCTTCAATCTCTTCAGCCATCCGGAAACCCTTCAGCTGCTGATGACTGCTTACCGTGATCTCTCCGTTCACCGTTTGCCCGGGAATCCCGATTCCAATGCCTTTAATAGAAGGATACTGAGCGAGAATAGGTTCAATGAGTCCGAGAAATTGTGTTTGGTCAAATTCAGGCAATGTATGTTCTTCTTTCAGCAAGATGCTATTCTCCAAATTGATGACGGTTGCCGTAATAAGATCCTGTCCCTGCTTGTCATTCATATAGATCACCAGGGCCAGGCTGAAATCATAATTGTAACGATAGGTTAAAGCGGGCCTGCCTCCGTTGGAAGGTATTGTCTCATCCTCGTACAGCTCACCGAGCTCGCACAATTCCTTGACCAGTGAATTCACCGTAACCACACTCAATTTGGTCAAGGACGCAAGTTGGGGCTTGGTTGCTGTCTCCACCTGTTTCATGACTTGGCGTACGTTGTTTATATTAATCTCTTTCATCAAATTAGCGTTTGCTATTTTCATAAGCGTTCCAGCCTCCAAATTTCGAACGTCAATGTAATCACTATACAATATCTTGAAAGTGATTAAAAACGGCTGCTATAAAAACGAATCATTGGCATGACACTCATTCTGCGTTGTTCAGGTTTACGAATTTTAAAAAAAGCACACCCTCTACCCAAGTTCGATAGACTGATGCACTCTTTTCGTATCATTCTTATGCAGTGGCTTGTACCGATTGTTCCTTGCGACTAATCGCATATATGGCCGAAACCAAGCCCAGAAGAATCAGAATTGAACCAACCCAGCCGTTATACAGAATGGTTGAATGATCAATCACCATCCCGCCAACATACGTGCCAAGGGCAATCCCTGCGTGGGCAATTCCCGAATTGGTGCTGATCAGTGATTCCGCTGCTTCTGGAGATGTTTTGATAATCAGACTATTCTGCACTGGCGTAACCGTCCAGCTCAAGGCACTCCAGATGCTCAGCAGAATAAGGAACGCGATTAGAGGCAGTCCTACACTGAATGGGATAACCGCCATACTCATAATGAAAGGAATTAACACAATGACGATGGCTTTTGCCGGATGCAGACGGTCCGATAATACGCCCCCAAGTCCCCCACCGGCAACAGCCGCGATGCCAAACATCATGTAGATAAAGGTAACCATAGTCGAACTTGCACCGATTGTTTCCTGGAGAAATGGTGTGAAATACGCATATAACGTCAAATGACCCGCCAGCACCAATAAGGTGGTCGCATGAATCGCGAGCATCCTCGGATTCCACAGTGCAGCAAACTGACGCTTCAGAGAGACGACAGGCACCGGCTGAACCCGCTGCATGACAAGACCAATGGCTACCATGACAATGGCAGTCATTATGGCAATGAAAACAAACACTTCACGCCATCCTGCCAGATTACCCACGAATATTCCGAGCGGCACACCGAGAATGAGTGATGCACTGCCACCCATCGTAATGATCCCCACCGCACGTCCTTTGTACTGCGGCTCCACAATGCGAGCAGCAAGTGTCAGGGACAATACAAAAATGAGCGAGCCTGTCGCAGCCCCGAGTGCCCTGCCTGCCATCAGCATATAAAAGTTGGCACTGAAAGCGGAAATAAGATTGCTGACCAGGAAGATCAGCAGGGTGTACATGTATACCTTTTTACGTTCAAATCTGGCCGTTACGTTTAACAGAATCGGCGCAGATATGGCATATACCAACGAAAAGATGGATATTAAATAACCGGCCTTCGCCAGAGTCAAATGAAGATCTGCAGCAATCAGATCGAGAATACCACCCAAAATGAGTTCCACGGTTCCAACCACAAATGCCGCAATCGCAAGCAAATATACTTTTTTATTCATTTCATGAATCCTCCCATAAAGTTACAACTACGATAGTAACCTAATGAGAGTAAAAATTCAATAAAAAAAACTATTCCATAAAAGAATAGCTTTCTAATAAATCAACCGGGCCAGCAGCTTGGATATTTCTTCGTCCTGCAGCAGTTGATCTCCATATTTTTTGGTGATCTGAGTGAGGGCAATGTCATGATAAAAATAATCCGTCATCGCTTTGACAATCGGCTTGGACATGGTCTTAATCGCTTTCCAGGAGTCATTTTCAATTCCTGCGAACAGCAGATAGGCATGGTCTACAATCAGCAGCTGCAATGGTTCCAGCTTGTCCAGCATGGGAATTAAAGCGTACTTGTTCGTTAAGGATGTCTCTAATCCTCCTACCGACAATACCTCAACATGCACACCTTGCTTTTCCTTTTGTTCCAAGAGCCTACGGTAGTTCTCCATCTTCTCATTCCAAGCTAGAAACAGAATGGATGAATCGGCCTCTGCCATAAGCTGCTCAATATTGGAACCAATTGATGTTTCATCCTTCAGTGTCCAAATATGCTCATCCGTAAACGTTCGTTTGATTTTATAGGTGTTCAATTCCTCGATATCCTTCTCAAAATCCGCTTTGATCTTCAAAATAACGGACTGGAGATCCACGGCTGTATACAATTTTTTCTTGCCATGCATGGTGGTTAATACAATTCCTTTATCGATAAGCCGGTTTAATACTTCGTAAATTTTGGCTTTGGGCACATTGGAGTGATTGACGATGGATGATGCATCGAGTGGTTCCTTTTGAGCGAAGATCGCCTCGTACACCTGACTTTCGTACTGCGTAAAACCGAATTTCTGCAACATGTTTGGACCCGCGCTCCTTCTTGTTATGTATCCTTCTGTATGTTTTTAGTTTAGACATCGGCCCTGCCCTTGTCCAGTTTCATATTACGGACTTCGGATGGTTATATTAAGATCCGGGTACACATTTTGATTATAAAGGAGCTGTATCGTCCATGGAAAGCACCCATGAATTTGTACAAAAGGTAAATGAGAATGCCGAAAAGGCCCGTCATAACAAGAACAACGGTAAAGGAACACCCAGCGACAAGCTACCAACCAAACAGCACGGAACCAAAAAGTAAGTTGACTGACTGAATTATAGTCATTCCGACGAAGCTTTCTTCGTAATCATTATTCCCGCAAGAGAAAGGATCTCGCGATAGAGGTCCTTTCCTCTTCTTTCCTCTCTATCAAACTGACTTCACTTTCAAGCTTTCTTACATGGCATACGCCTGTTTATATCGCATGGAGTAGTTCGTCCAGCACATCCTATCACTACTTTTCATTTAATATAGAGAACCTATTATTAATAGAAAAGAGATGATACGATGGCTTGTCGGACTTGTACAAAGGCACCACGTCAACCTGATCTCGTGTTAATCTATTGGTCCAGAAACCCGCTTGTACCGGGATCTGCTCGAAGAATCAGAAGTGTTCGTGTGATCGGAAACACATCACCATGCACATTCTCCCTGGTACCTGGTGCTTTGTTAATCAATGCTCTAAACTGTTTGCTGGATCATGATATCGGCTTTAAAGTCGTATATCGTAAAAACACATCTGCGATCTCCGGGGTTATACTGTTGAAGCGCAAATAAGAAATGAAGCCATCCCGTTTTTTAACCACATGAAGCACACGATAGTCCCAATATATTGAAAGTATATTCAAGCAGCAAAAGTGCCACAATACAAATTCAATTGTATTGTGGCACATCTTGTTTATTTATTGGCATTAATGGCTTCATTGACTTCCTGTGTAATCTGATCTCCGCCAAGTTTTTTCCAGTTGGCTACAAAGTTATCAAATTCATCAATCGACAGGTTGCCATAGATAATTTTCAAAAATGTCTCCGCTCTAAGCTTATCCAGTGTAGCCTGCTTCGTATTCATGGTTCTCGTTGGTGCATATATAAATTCATTCATCACGATCAGGTCATTGTCACGGTAGTACTTGATAACGCCTTGTGAGCTCTCCGGTCCAAAGATGCGTTCCATATGCCATTTATCCAGATTGCCGTTACGGTAATCCATAATATCATCATAGAACAGCTTCGCTTCAAGCCCAAGTCCAGATACGTCTCCCGTTTTCAGGGCCTGTTCCACTTCGTCCTGGGCCTTTACGTTTTTGTTGGCAGGCAGATTGGACACCGTTGCGTTATGAAAACCAAGCCCGGTTAAACCATTCAAATAATCTGCGCGTTCCTTCTCTGCAGATTCTCCGAACATCTTCTCTGCCTGGAAATTCAGCAATTTAACGAGTGCTTCCGGATGCTCATACCCTTTGCGGACTGCGAATATGCCGCCCAGACTGAGGTGGTTCTGTGTTTTGGCTGGCTGATCATCGATGGATTGTACCGGATAAGGCAACCAATCGACGTTCTGGTCTTTCTTGATCATGCTGCTGACTTGAAATGGAGCCCACTGCGGCAAAAAGAACATGCCAGACTTCCCAGCGTTCACGTCCTCCATCATCTTCGCAAAATCCTTCACCCCAAATTCGGGATCCAGCACGCCCTTTTGATACAAATTCTGCAGTTCTCTCAAGCCTTCCTTCACCTCAGGTTGAATGGTACCATTCACAACCTGTCCGGATGCATCCTTGATCCAGGTTTCGAGATATCCATGATACCCAAGCAGGAACGCATTGATGGGCAAATCCTTGTTCAGCGCGATCCCGTATGTATCATCTTTGCCATTGCCATCCGGATCTTCGAACGTGAACGCTTCTGCAATCTGGATGACATCCTGCATCGATTTTGGCGCTTCAAGCCCTACCTTTTTCAGCCAGTCCTGTCTGATCCAGATCATGTCTGATGAATCAAGTGAACCCGGAAAACTAACCATGGCGTAAATCTTGCCATCTTTGGTCACGGGTTTTAAACCTGCTCCATCTTCTGCTGACATAAATTCCTTGACCAGATCCGATGCGTACTTATCATATACTTCCGTTAAGTCTTCAAGCATGCCCGCTTCATGCAATTGCTCGAACTGCACCGCACTAACTTTCAACACGTCTGGCAAATCTCCGCTTGCGAGGGTTACATTCATTTTATCGTTGTAATTGGCATCCGGCACAATCCAGTCATACGTTACTTCAATGCCAAGTTCGTCCTTGTAACCACGGGTCCATATATTGTTCGCATGTGTATCCCCTTGTGCAAGCGATTCCTTACCCGTTTCGTTCATCGTCGAGGTTAATTTAATTGGCGGGTCATACTTGGTGAGTGGTCCTCCAGCATCCTGCTGTGTACTGGGCTTGGTTTCGCTCTCTGCATTACCTGCACCTGATGAACAGGCTGCAAGAGTCCCTGCCAGGATCATGCTAAGCGATAACAATGAAAGCCTTTTGAATGACATATTCATACGACGAATCCCCCTTTTTGTTCCTCCCGTGAGGTATGTTTTCATTGTATAAAGAAAGCGCTATCAGTTCGAGTGGATCTCGTTTACATCTGGTATCTTTGATTTACCATTTAAAACGTATTTTAACTTTTCTGATCCCGGTACTCCTGGGGCGTGCAGCCGATTGCTTTTTTGAAAAAACGATAAAAGTAATGCTGGTCACTGAACCCGACCTTGGCGGAAATTTCATGCATTTTACATGAAGAACCGAGCAGCAGTTCCTTGCTTCGTTCAATGCGGCGATCATGAATATATTCCGAGATGCCTTTGCCCGTGACTCGTTTATACCAACGAGACAGGTACGAAGGATTGAGAGAGACTTCCTGCGCAATACGGGTAAGAGAGAGATCGTCCTCCAGATGTTGCTTGATGTATTGATGGATCGAGATCAAGATTTGAGACTGGTCATTCAGGCGGGTATCGCTCCGCTTCGATATCATCCATTCAAAGGCAGACTGATAGAAGATAACGAGTTCGGGCCACGGTGTATGGATATCAAAATGCAGCATCCGGGAGAGACCCACCTCTTCCTTCGCAGGTTCGTATAAGCCCAATTCATGAAGCAGTTCAATCAAGATACTCCCTGCTTCGGTGTATACCTTCATTCGAAAGAACGGATCTTGAAGCCCCTCCTTCGAACTCTCAGTCCATTTCTGAAATGAAGTCATCCATTCGCTGTCTCCCGCTGCGACATGCTGCTTGACCTGATCCAGATGCAGCGACGCAACCGCCTGCTGGCTCAGTGGGTTTGGTGCCACGTTCATTACCGGCTGCACGTTGACACGAATCAGCTTTTCCATCCCGAGTCCTGGTCCTTCATGAATGGATAATCGCAACTGCGCGATAGTCTGATTCAGTTCCATCCAAGCTACAGCCTGTTCACTGACCATGATCGACACCGAGAGATTAAGACAATCTGCACACGATTGCTGCACTGACTCCAGCGTTCCATAGACAAAGCGAAGGGTTTGCTCCCACTGTTCCTGTGCATTTCCACGATACGCTGTACTTTCCGCAACTGGCTGGATCAAACAAGCAATCACCTGATAATCCAGATCAACAGCTTTGACTGTCGACTTATCCTGAAGCAGCTCCTCTGCCACATTAGCCACAGCATACCTGATTAAACTTCGATCAGCCTGCGTCTGATAGTTGTTCCATTCCTCCACTCGAATAATGACTGGAATAACACACTCCCCTGAGCGAAAAGGAAGCTGTACAGCATCCAATTCCTCCTGAAGCGAGGAAACATCATGCCTTTCCGTTCGTTTCATAAGATCAAGCATTAACTGACGCTGCAGCTGGGGCAGGGCTCTTGGCAGCTTGCTGCGGAACCAGGCATTCTGGTACCTGAAATCATTCTCTTCCGAGATTTGTGCCAAAGCACGTTCTACGGCCGTACGAATCTGACTCATGCCCTCCGTCTTGAGAAGGTAGTCCACCACACAGGGATTGCGAATAGCCTGATGTGCATAATCGAATTCGTTATGGCCTGTCAGCAGCAATACTTTGCATCTGGGCCATCGGTCCATGATTTTCTCAATGAGCTCCATGCCATCCATTCCAGGCATACAGATATCGCTAAGCACAATATCCACCTTCACGGAATTTAACCACTCAATCGCTTCAAAGGCAGAATGAGCCTTGATAATCTCCATATCCTGAAAATTCGCCTTCTGGAAGAAGGCATATAGTCCGTCCAAAATCACCGGTTCGTCATCAACGATCAGCATCCGCTGCATGAGGCAGCTCCCCTTTCCATGGAACATTCACGATAATACATAAACCACCCAGGTCACTGCGCCTAGCAGCGAGACCGTAATGTGAACCAAACTTGATTCTCAGTCTTTGGTTCACATTGATAAGCCCCGTGATTTCTTCATCTTCCTGTCTCTGCGCAGGCTCCCCAAAAGACTGATCCAGCCCAGCTAACATCTCGTCCGTTAACTGATCACCATCATCATCAATCAGAATGGAAAGCCTGTCCTCCGTCGTCTGATAAGATAGTTTAAGAATACCTCCCTGACTTCGTTTGGCAAGTGCATGTTCGAAGACATTCTCCACAATTGGCTGAACAATGACTCTCGGGATCGCAATCGATCTGTACATAGGGTCTATATCCTCGATGAGCAATTGTACTCTTGATCCGAATCGGATCTTCTGTATCGCAGCATAGACCATTGCATGGTCTACTTCTTCACCGAGCGAGACTTCTGTGCGGGAGTCACGTGACATATACCTGAAATACTGACCCAGATAGTCGGTAAACTCCTGGATTAATTCAACGTTCTCCACCTCCGCCATCTGCTTAATACTGAAGAGACTATTGTATAGAAAGTGAGGCTGAATCTGGGATTGAAGATGTTTGAGATCTGCTTCACTCGTTCGTATTCGGGCAACATAATTATCTTCAATCAAAAGATGTAAGCGCTCTATCATATGGTTGAAACGAGAGTATAAATATCCGAATTCATCCCGTCTTGAATGGGGAATACGAATGTCTGGCTGCCCTTGCTCCGCCATTCTGAATCCTTTGACAAGTGCAGATAACGGCTTGTGGATCGATTTGTACACGGATAATGAGAAGATGACAATGATGACCATCGACATCACGGTTAACATCCATAACCATAACTTATATCGTTCCAGTGGTGCCTGAAGCACTTCTTCTGCAATACTGGAGGTTAATGTGAAAGAATGATCCGAATCATAGAGAGAGTAATACAAATGATGATCGGAGTGGTATCTCGTTACGTGCAGCGCATCCTGAGATTCCGTTGGGAGCATCTGTAATAGTCCAGTAGAGACCGCCTGCTCTGAGGAGGAAATGACAACTTCGTGCTTGTCACCAAAGCTCAGCGTGATATCACTACCGCCCGTTTCCGACAGCTGCTGCAGCCTTTTCTTCAGCTCATCCGCAGATAAGCGTAATCCCAATATAAAATTGGGCGGCTCCTCGTGATTCATATTGTACGGATTACTCTTCAGGAAATAGAGATCATCTGCCGAAGTGGATAACTCCCCATTCAGATTCCCCATCGTCGCAAGCAGAGCTTTCCACTCGTCGTCCTCAACGCTGCGGATGCCATCCACAGCACTTACCCGCTTATGAAGCGCAGGAACATAGTACACAACATCACTGATGTAAGGACTGGTCACCATGATCTGACTGAGTTTCTTATGTATGTCATTCAGACTGGATGTAATCTCATACCGACTCATAATGGGTGCTCTGGTACTTAGTGTGGACATCGGTTCATCGAACGAAAATTCATTGACGAGACTGCTCATTCGCTCCAATTCGAATTGCAGATGATTGTGGTAGAAGTGCAGCTTGGAATCATGCGCATTTTCCACTTCGGTCTGCATTTGCTTGGAGCTATTATGTGTAATTACAATGCTGCTTCCATACAACGGGAGAATAACCAATACAAAAGCAATCATCAGTTTGACCACAATGGAGTTGGTTTTCCAGCTCCCCCCCAATAATCTCATTGCCCCTTCCACTCCTCTCCTCAAGCAGCAAAAAAGGAGCCGGAAATCGGCTCCTCTACTCGCTTTTCCTCCTACCGATCTTATCCCTTTACACTCCCGACAACAAGCCCATGGACGAAATACCGCTGCAGAAATGGATAGACGAGCAGAATGGGAATCACGGATAAAAAAATCTGGGACGCCTGGGTCGTTCGATCGGACACCTGGCTTAACAGCGTTGCATCCTCCAGCGTCATCATTTCACTCTGGATCATCGTCACTTGCTGCAGCATGGATTGCAGATACGTAGCGAGCGGATAATGTTCCGGGCTTTTCATATAGATCATGCCATCAAACCAGGCATTCCAGTGTCCGACCATGGCAAACAACGTGATGGTTGCAATGCTTGGCAGGGAAATGGGCAGATAGATGCTCCACAGTGTACGGAAATGCCCTGCACCATCCATCCATGAGGCTTCTTCCAATTCTTTTGGCAATCCTCTGAAGAAGTTCAGCATCAGCAGTACATTGAAGATGGGAACCGCCCCCGGTAAAATCAGTGCCCAGATCGAATCCAGCAGACCTGCTTCCTTAACGACCAGATAACCTGGAATCAACCCTCCATTGAACAGCATGGTGAATACAAATATCCAGGCATAGAACGTTCTGGAACGAAACCTGGAAGCTTCTTTGGAGAGAGGAAAAGCCACGAGAATTGTAAAGATCAGATTCGTGGCAACTCCCAATACCACCCGAAGCAGACTCGTGCCAAACGAGTTAAGGAACTGTTGATTTTCCAAAATGTACTTATAGGACGATAACGTGAAATCCACGGGCCAGAATGTAACATTACCGGCTTTGACTGCATCACTCGAACTGAACGATATCGCCAATATATTCACGATCGGAAACAGGCAGAGCAAGGCAAGAATCGTCAGGATGACGTAGTTAAACCCTAAAAACCAGCGATAGGCTCTCGATGCATGGTGCATGATTCTGCCTCCTTTCTAAAATATGCGATAATTGGCGAACCGATAGGCCAGAAAATAACCAAGTCCGATAAAGATGAATGAAACTACCGACTTAATGAGGCCAAGCGCCGTAGAAACTGAATATTGGGCATCCTGCAAACCGATTCGATAGATCATCGTATCCAGAATATCACCGGATTCATAGACGAGCGGGTTGTACAAATTGAACACCTGATCGAACCCGCCATTAAGTACGTTTCCAAGACTAAGGGTAACCATTAGAATGACAATCGGACGAATTCCGGGCAGCGTAATATGCCAGGTCTGCTTCCATCGTCCTGCCCCGTCCATGACGGCGGCTTCATAGAGAGACTTATCAATGCTGGTCAGTGCTGCCAAATAGATGATGGTGCCAAAACCGAACTCTTTCCATTGATCAGTAATGACCAGTATGTACGGAAACCAATCGTTGCTGGCAAGAAATTGAATCGGATCCATCCCGAGTGCCTTAAGCAGCATATTCACGATCCCACTGCTCGGGGACAACACATCCACGATAATGCCGGCCAGGATTACCCACGAAAAAAAGTGGGGCATATAAATGACCGTTTGAATCGTTCGTTTAAATCCGGTTTTGCGTACTTCGTTGAGCAGCAAGGCTACGAGCACCGGAATCACAAGGCCGGAACTAATTTTCATGACAGAGATGAATACCGTATTCCACACGACCTGGCCAAACCCTGGAAGATCAAACAGGTATCTGAAGTTATCCAAGCCTACCCAGTTCATGTTCTTGAATCCGGCAATCGGAGAGAAATTCTGAAAGGCAATCGAGAGACCTGCCATTGGAATGTAACCGAATACAATAATGATGATCAAACCTGGCAGAATCATAAGATGAAGCGGAATGTTTCTGATAAATTGTTTGTAGTTGGAACGCATGAGCTGTCTCCTCCTTCAAAATTTATTATAGGAGCAGGCATGCTGATGAAATAGTGTAGGTTATTTACTTTGGGTATCTTCTGTTGACTCTCCATCTGAAAACACAAAAAAACCGCGATTACTCGCGGTTTTTTCATGAATAATGTTCTCTTCCGAGGGGAGAAGCATAAATGAAACTACAAATCCAAAATCAATACATTAACTGAATGAGCGGGTAACTGAAGAACTACAGATTCACCGTCCAGTACAATCTCCCGTTCCAGTGGAACCACCTTCTCATCATTCTTCTGGTTCACATTCGGAACATGAACCAATGATTGATCTCCGCTGAGTGTGATCAACCGTGCTGCAGATTTCACATTCAGATCCTCAAGATGGACGTGTGTGGCTTTGTCCACGCTATCGGCATTCACCATTTTTACATATACATGCTGCTGATCTCTCGTAACGGAATGGAACACCTCACGGTTATATGCTTCGAGCTTGTAATCCAGCACTTTGCTGGTTGTATGTCCGTCTGTGTAGGAGCAGATTAAGCTCTTTCCTGTATCGCCGCCATAATTGACAGTGATCGTATAATCGGTACCGCTCTCCAGCGGTTCATAATTCGCAGCTCTTAGGTTACCCGCTGCGGAACTTGAAGAATAATCACCGAGAGTATATCCTTCGATACCTTGTTTGTAAACTTTCACTCCCGTTGCATCACCACCGTAACCAATTGCATATTCAATGACATCCTTCTTGTCAGAAGAAATATCCGTAAGTCCCACGCCAACATAGAAACCGTCATCACCCGATAAGCGCTTGGTTTCCACCTGCACCTTGTAATTGGTCCATTTATCATTCAAAAGATATATCCCGTTCAGGCCGCTGGTTTGCGCTTTCAGCACAAGTCCGTTACCGGCTTCAAGTGTAAATCCGTTCGAACCAGGAATCATACCCCACGCCTTACTCAGTTCCGTCTGCTCCCTGAAATCTTCACTCAACAGCACGCTGCCATCCTGATTGGATGTGACCGTAACTCGTTTCACGACGATGTCTGCATGACCGGTTGCAATCTCAATTCCTCCATGAGGGATGAGTTCCACTTGTTTTCCTTTGCTGTACGTCTTAAACGAAGTGTCGATCACTTGATCTCCAACGTATTTCGCAAAAAGGTGCTGTACGTAGTAGTTCGGTGTATACCATACCGTTTCATCGTCAAACCAGATGCAATCCGGTGTCCAGCGATAGGTTCCATCCGTCAGCACCTTATTGAACAATGGCGCGTAGGCAGCCAAACGAACGACATCTGCATTGTTTTCGAAGCCGGTCATGATTGCTGCTTCTGCAACGGCACCGGCCAGTGTATTTTTGTCCGTGGATGCGTACTCTCCGACAAATACCTTGGAAGTCTCGTTCCAGTTGATTTGCCCATCTTCATGATATGCCCGATGGTAGTAATTGTAACGGTCCACGTTATTCAGCAAGTAATCATTGGACCGATAATAGTGTTCGTCTGCAATGGTATCCATGTAATCATCCTGCTTCTCATACCAGGTTACCGTTTCTTCAATGACCTTCTGTCCATCGGCAAACGCAATTTGGGCCGAACCCGTAAGGTTACCGCTCAGGAACTTCCAGCCTTGTTGGTATGCATCATCGTCCGCTTGTGCACCAACGGTTGAAATGATATGCAGTTCATGATCCGGATAGTTTAGCTTCATATATTCATCAATGGATGCTTTGAACACTTCGAAGTTGGCGAAAAATTCGGTTCCCCAGTTCTCGTTGCCTACACCAAGGTAGCGCAGATCGAACGGATCAGGGTGCCCCATTTGGCTGCGTATTGCCGCCCATTCGTTATGTTCAACATCTGTACTCAGGGCAAAATCAATCAGATCGGTGAAGTTTTTGATGTAATAATCTCTTAATGCGCCACCAGCCGGATGTGCGTAATCCGAACGTGCCTGACACAGAACTCCACAGGCCATTACAGGAACCGGAGCGGCATTCAAGTCTTCCGCAAGCTGGAAGTACTCCATGTACCCAAGACCCATCGTCATCATATAACCCCAGACATTGTAGTTCTCTTTGCGCAGCTCAACCGGCCCAATAGAATCCTTCCAGTCGTACACATTATCCCAGATAAAGGACCCCTCAGAGATACATCCTCCCGGAAAGCGCAGAAACTTGGGATGCATATCAACGAGAGCCTGAACCAGATCCTTCCTCAGTCGATAGTTCGGGTTCCCCTTGTAGTTGGCATGCGCTGATGCGGAAATGCCTGCTTCATCCGGAATTGCGCCCCATACATCGCGCGGGATCAGAGACACCATATCGATGGAAATATCTCCTTCAAACGTAAGCGCGAGCTGTCCAAGTGCTGTCTCTGTTCCGGTAAGAACAAGAGCCTGATTACTCGTATCTGAATCCACGCGGACAGAACCATACTTTTTCCAGGTACCTCCTCCATCTACATGAATCTTGACGGAATCACTGATTGCGGTTTCCGAGCCATCCTGCAGTTGTATGGTGATCGTACCGGCCGATTCTGCCTTTGCCCAGATGGTGAAGTCGTATTGTTCACCTTTTTTGATGGACATGGCACAATGCTGATTGGTATCGGAGAAACCACGATTTCGTATTGTTGCTCCATCCTGAACCGTCACATAGTAAGCATTTACATCTGGGTCTTCGAGTTTGAAGCGTTCATTCAATCCACCTTCGTGATGAACATTCATTTTGCTGGTATCACCAGACCAGGCGAATAACGGATCCCGGTTCCGCCCCGTTGAACATCCGCATTCACCGGAGGTATGTGAATATGTATCAAATGCAAAAGATTCAAATGAACGGTTCTGAACCAGCTCGGCATAGATTCCGCCATCCGCCGCATTGTTAATGTCCTCGTAGAACAGACCGTACATGACCTCGCTAATATCAGCGACTTGCTGATCGCCGTGGATTGTTATGGTATAGGGCGGCAGATCCTGCGGCAATACGGACACGTCAAAACTTTTACTCAGCGTGCTTTCGCCTTTACTCAAGATCGCATTCAATCTTGCTTCCTGTGGCGAGGTAATGGACTGCACTTCCCCATCATGCGACAGCACGTCAGGACGATTGGACTGCCAGTCGACATTCACTTTCCCACCTAGCAAGTCAACAGGCAGCGAAATATTCTTCGTAATAATTCGGGTCGGAAATGATAAATATTTATCTCCTGCCAACGTAACAATCTCTTCATCGGTTAATGATTCACACATGACTTCGATGACTTCATCCATGGTTAATCCGGCCTGATATATCCGAAAGTCGGACAGTGATCCGGCAAAATCAACGTCGGCTGCATACTGAGAGCGACCAATGTAATTCTGGCTATAATTGGCCGAATCCGTGAAGGAATCGAACCATCTGCGGAGCTTCGCATAATTACCACTGGACGTCTGACTGATGGACCCATCCGCTATTTTCTCTCCATTCACATAAACGATCGGGCCAGCACTGCTGAGCGTACCTCCCTGAGTACCAGCTACCGATAAAGCTATATGCATCCATTCCCCCGTTGCAAATCCTCGGCCCGGATCCACAACCAGATCCCCTTCGGCAGACATCGTTCCTCTCAGCTGTCTCGTCAAAAACAGATAGGGGCCCTGTTCTCCTTTTCCAAAGTCAAAAATCCGTTCCCACACATTGGAGCCCTTGTTCAGATGTAACCAGGTTGCCACAGTGATGCCTGTTTTATCGCTTACATTTTGAAATAGATCTGAAGGTAACTGAAGATACGATGTTCCATTGTCTCCCCCTGCAAAAGTAGCCGCATTCCTTCCACTCACTTTCGCCACCGACGGTACGGAAAGACCTGCAGCAATGCCATCTTTGCCTTGGCCGGAGTAATCCTTACCGATGTTGTCCGCATCCTCAAACTTGTAGTGTGCAATGATATGATCCTGATAACTGCTCATCGTTATGCCTCCTATGTAAGATCATCAATTAATTCATAAAAATGTTAGTCATTAATAAAAGTATAAATATATCATATATTCGTTATAGTACTCATTTCGAATTGGATTTTCAACTAAAAACTTCTAATCGGTGCTAAATTCAAAATAAATTCAAGCTTTAGCTGTTCATTTTTCTTTTTTTTAACTTGATTCAACAACATGGTTTACAAAAATATAAATTAATTGATATTATAGCAAATGTAAGCGCTTGATTATAGAAATAACTGAAAGGAGGACTGCACTACCACGTTCATCCGTTGTATTTTTAACTTGTTTTATATTTTTGTGAATGAAGAAAGGGGACACGTATGAAGCGTTATTTGGTCATTGCACTTAGTACGGCATTGCTCTCTGCACCAGCTCTTTCGCCAGTCTCCGCTTTGGCGGACAATACAACCTCAACTGCTTTTAATTCGCAAAGTTCCACTATATTAAACGAAAATCAGTTACCTGCGTTTAAAAACGTCTCCGTTCATGACCCTTCTGTCATCAAGGTAGATGATACGTATTATGTCTTCGGCTCCCATCTGCAGGTAGCTAAGTCCAAAGATTTAATCAGCTGGGATTCCGTCGCTTCAGGCGTCACGGATGACAATCCTGTCGTTCCCAATGTAACCAAGGAATTCGCAGAAGCTCTGCAATGGGCTCAGACGGATACGCTCTGGGCAGCCGATGTCATTCAACTGGCAGATGGCAAATTCTATATGTATTACAATGCCTGCAAAGGGGATTCTCCCCGGTCCGCCCTTGGAGTCGCCGTAGCTGACAACATTGAAGGCCCATACAAGGATCAGGGACTTTTGCTGAAATCAGGCATGTGGGATGAAATTAGTGAAGATGGCACCATCTATGATGCGACCAAGCATCCCAACGTGGTCGATCCGGATGTGTTTTATGATAAAGACGGCAAGCTGTGGATGGTATACGGTTCTTATTCCGGGGGGATTTTCATTCTCGAAATGGATGAGACTACCGGCAAACCACTACCTAATCAAGGTTATGGCAAGAAGCTGACCGGAGGCAACCACAGCAGAATTGAGGCCCCTTATATGCTCTACAGTCCCGAAACCGATTATTATTATCTGTACTTGTCTTATGGAGGACTCGCGGCTGACGGTGGATATAACATTCGTGTTGCCCGCTCCAAAACACCGGACGGTCCCTTCTACGATGCTGAAGGCAACGATATGATCAAGGTTATGGCAGACAAGAATAAACCTTTGTTTGATGATGAATCCATTGAGCCATTTGGCGTAAAATTACTCGGGAACTACCTGTTCGAGAGACAGATCGGCGACCCTGGTACGGGTCAGGGGACAGGATATGTATCTCCAGGACACAACTCTGCTTATTATGATGAAGAGAGCGGCAAGCACTTCCTCATCTTCCACTCCCGCTTTCCGAATCGAGGAGAAGAACATGAGGTGCGGGTTCATGAGATGCATATGAACTCCGAAGGATGGCCTGTCGTATCTCCTTACCGTTATGCAGGCATGGAGAGCGATTCAGTTCAAGTGACCGAACAAAGTGCAGCTGGTTCATATAAGTGGGTTAATCATGGGAAGGATATCACAGCTGAGATCAAGTCATCCCAGATCGTTCAGTTTGCGGCAAACGGCCAGGTTACTGGTGCTGTAACAGGGACATGGAGCCTCCTGGAGGACAACAAGGTACAAATAACGACCAATAATGTAGTATACGAAGGTGTCTTCACCCAGGAATGGGATGCGGAATCCCAGCAGAACGCGCTAACCTTCAGTGCTCTCTCTTCATCCGGTGTAGCGGTCTGGGGAAGCCAGATGAATGCCATGAAAGATCAGGATGTGGTACAGGCTGTGAAGAAGGATCTGACGCTTGGAAATACGGAGAATATTTTCTATGATCTCTCCCTCCCCACCACAGGTACACGTGATAGTCAGATCACATGGAAATCTTCTCTTCCCTCTGTCCTATCGGCTGATGGAGCAGTAAATCGGCCACGCAGCGGCAAAGGGGATGCCAAAGTAAAATTGACCGCAACCATTCGAAAAGGGACGGCCACAGCCAGCAAAACATTCAGCGTGACCGTACCTGAACAGGCAGTTGGCCCACTGCTGGGCGAGTATACGTTTGACAACAAAAAACTCGCTAAAATCGCACAGGATTTTAGTAAAAACGGTTATCATGGCCAGTCTTTTAATGTAGTAAGCTCAGCGGTTAGCAACAAGAATCAGGCTGTTGCCTTTAACGGAAAAGACAGCTACATTCAACTGCCTGGACTCCTCACAGACACAACGGACTTCACGTTCAGTGCTTGGGTAAACTGGGATGGGGGCGGAGCTTGGCAGCGTATATTCGACTTCGGTAATGGCTTGACCAGACATATGTTCCTTACACCATCCCAACATAACGGTGCTCTGCAATTCACCATTCATGATCAGGGTCGTGATCAGAGTCTGATCGCGACTGAAGCGCTGCCAAGCAATCAATGGGTTCATGTCGCCGTTACATTGCAAGGAGACACGGGCACCTTATATGTAAACGGCAAATCAGTAGCGAGCAGCTCTGAAATCACGTTCAATCCGAAGGATCTACAAGCTTCGGAAGCCTATCTGGGCAAAAGTCGATATGCTGCCGATCCGTTCTATCAAGGCAAAATGGATCAAGTTAGAGTGTATGACAAAGCGCTAAGCGCCAAAGAAATCCAGCGTCAAGCAGCAGTCCAGCCTTGAACGGTTGAACTGGATTCCCCCTTATTATCTGAATGAAATAGATAATTCCACATAAAGTAGCCACGCATAACCGGCTACTTTATTTTTTGTTGTATGGACATCTGAAAATCAATTCCAAGCTGCTGACTCCCACCTACTATTTATTTAACCCGGATAATGAATAACCATGCTAAGTCGGTTCTCCGAAACTCCAGAGTTTATATAACGATGCGGCTTGTCTGCTCGAAAGCGAATGGACTCCCCCCGCTTCACCTTAAAATCTTCTCCCCCGACATGAATCGTAATTTCCCCTTCAAAGACGGTAATAAACTCCTCTGTTCCATCAATGTGCGGCTCTGCATTCCATGAAGCTGCCTCATCCATCTCCAGAACATACATTTCGAACCGACGCCCCTCTTCAAAGAGAAAATGCGGATAAATCCGTACTCTTCCGTTTTCCTCCGTTAACACGTGAATATCATCACCCGTCACGATCGACGCATCCGATTTCGGCTCATGAATTAATGCGGTGAACGAAACTTTGAGGCCGTTCGCAATTTTCCAGACGGTAGCGATGGAAGGGTTCGATTCTCCCCGTTCAATCTGACCTAACATGGTCTTGCTGATCCCTGACATTTCGGCAACCTTATCTAAACTAAGCTTTCTTTGCTCTCGGATCTGCTTCAGATTTTGAGCAAGTACAACATTGATATTTTCCAACCTGTAACCACCTCTTTAAAAATGGTGTTGTGCAATATATAGTCCATATCGTACAATAATAACGCACAAACGTTATAGTGTACATTTTATGCAATTATAGCATACAACGAACTTTTTGAGGAGGACAATCATGATTATTCCTTTATTGACGTATGCCATTGTCGCATCATTTACACCGGGTCCCAATAACATTATCGCCTTGACTCAAGCTAGACTTCGGGGATTTGCCAAGACATTGCCTTTTGTTGGTGGTGTAGCCGCGGGCTGCCTGCTGATTATGTTTCTATCCAGTTATTTCAATCTTGTTCTGCATCAGTCTATTCCGAGAATCAGACCCGTTTTGAATGTGTTGGGATGTGTCTATCTCATCTATCTGGCGTTCAAAATTATGCGTAGTACGTCTTCACAACAGGTAGACAATCGCACCAATCCCTATTCATTTTGGTTTGGCTTCACTCTACAGTTCATGAATCCCAAAGTCATTTTGTATGGTTTAACCGCAATCTCAGTGTTTGTCTTGCCGCTTGCCCAGTCACATGCTCACATGATGGTATTCTCTGTATTGTTAACGATTGTAGGGATCAGTGCCAATATGACATGGGCCTTATGCGGAGTGATATTTCAGAGTGTACTCGTGAGATATGAGCGTCCATTCAATATGGCTATGGGCATCCTCTTAATTTATAGTGCATTATCAATGTTAAAATAAAAAACGTCCACTCATGTGCTGAGTAGACGCTGTAATATTACTAGAAGCCGGATTTCCACCAACGTTCCATTGGATAAATTCCGTTGTGGATTTGCACCTTTTCTCCAATTTTCGGAGTCGCGATGTCGACATTCGCGCGTTGTGCTGCCTGGGTAATTCGTTCAACCGGATCGGTCCAAGCATGGTAGGCAAGAGTGAATGCTCCCCAATGAATAGGAATGAGAAGCTTTCCTTTTACATCCAGATGGGCTTGTACGGTTTCTTCCGGCATCATATGTATGTTGGCCCACCGTTCGTCATATTGTCCACATTCCATCATCGTCAAGTCGAATGGCCCATACTTGTCACCGATCTCCTTGAAGTGACGTCCGTACCCGCTGTCTCCACTAAAAAACACCTTTGTCTCATGTCCCGAGATCACCCATGAGCACCATAGCGTGGAGTTACGATCGAATAATCCTCTCCCCGAAAAGTGCCTTGCAGGCGTGCATGCCAGTGTCAGGCTCTTGAATTGAAGCTCGTCCCACCAGCCATGCTCGGTAATTTTATCCGAAGGCACACCGATTTGAATCAAACGCCGGCGTACGCCATGAGGTACGATAAACCGTGCGGTTTTATTCATCAGCCTCCGAATGGAGGAATAATCCAGATGATCATAATGATCATGAGATAAGATGATGGCATCCAGCGGCGGAAGATCTTCTGGCTGAACTGGCAAATTGACGTTGTAGCGCTTCGTCCCCACCCATGATACCGGAGATGGACGGTTCCCCAGCATGGGATCAAAAAGCAATCTGGTTCCTTCGATTTCAAGCAGAAAAGCCGAATGTCCGAACCATGTTACTTGTGGATGATCATCAGCGTTCAACCTTTCGCTAAACTCACTTTTCACTATCGGTATATGACTTAAAGGTCTTCGGTCCTGACCACTTCTAAGGGAATCCCGAAGCATGCTCAGCATAGCCTTCAAGCTCACATTCATCGATGTTGGAATCTGATTTTCGTATTTGGTCATCTTATTACCTTCTGTTCTTCATAATGGCAGGTTCACTATGAAATAATGGATTCATTAACCTGGGATTGGAACTGCTCCAATGCGTGCTTAACTTCTGAAGCTGTAAGGCCGTGCCGAAACAGATACTCCTGTAATTCCTTCACTTCGGCTTCATCACCAGCCTGAACTCCATTGATTCTACGGATCACCGCTTCTTCCATTCCTTCTCGCTCGGGTCCTGCAGGCTCACATAGCCAAAAATCAGTTCTTTTCACTTTTCCCTCGTGGGTCCAGAGCAAATTTTCATAACGTATCACATCCCAATCCCGATAGCCAGACTGAATCTGCTCAAGTTCGGAATATAACATATCGTAGATCAGGTTGCACGGAATATGCCCAAAGTACTCTCGATACTGTCTCAGATTATATCCATCAATCCATTCGGTCAAGATAAAATATCCTGGAGAGTAGGCATACAGTTTGGGGACATGGCTGTTGCTTTGCATGGACATGATGGCTTCGCCCTCGAGTTCTCCACCGATCTTCCCACGCTTGGTGTACACTTTGAGGCAGTATTCCTGTACTTTATAGACAACAGACTGTTTTCCCAGCAGCGAAGCCTGCATGTTCAGGTGCCCGTTCCGTTCATAACGCATTAGCATATCTTCCAGATGTGGTGGTAATGGTTGAATGATTTTCATAAAAGAGTTCTCCTTGGTCGATTATCAAAGCTAAAACGTTTTCCACTTTGTGATGAATCTTACTTCACTTCACTATTATTGTCGCTAAACTAGAAGTTGAACATATCCAATTTCGCCAGAACATGAACTATTTGCTTTCATGTTCATATATGTGACTTTTGACGTACTGCAGCTGACTTTTTTCCACTTTAATGGATGAAACCCGTTCCATGTCAAGGTGACAAAATATAAAAAAACGATGTCCCCCAGCCGCAGCTGGAAGAACATCGTTTAATGTTAAGTGATATTGAATTAATGCATAGGGCCTTGTTGACCTTGTTGTGATCCAACCTTCACCCGTTTAACAAAGAAAGAGATCACCAGACCAATCACGGCAAGAACCAGTGCAAATACAAATGCATTCTGTACCCCTGACGTGAAACCAGCGAGCTGGTTTTCCGGGCTCTCCGGGTTAGTTACATTGCTCAAGAAGCGAGTCTGACCCGCGCTCAGAATACTTACGGCAACCGCAGTACCGATCGCACCGGATACTTGCTGTAATGTATTCATGATCGCTGTGCCGTGAGGATAATACTCTGGCGGCAGCTGGTTCAAACCGTTCGTTTGAGCAGGCATCATGATCATGGAAATCCCGATCATCATGAACACATGCATGGTAATGATTGTTCCCAAAGCCGTCGTCGGCGTAATGCCTGTGTACATGAACAGAACAACAGCCACAATCGCCAGGCCAATGATAACGAGCCATTTTGGACCAAATTTATCAAACAAACGTCCCATAACTGGAGACAAGAATCCGTTCAGCAAGCTGCCCGGCAGCAATACCAGACCTGCAGTCAGTGCTGTCACAGCCATACCTTGCTGCAGATACATTGGAAGGATCAGCATTGAAGACAACATCATCATCATACAGATGAAGATCAGGATCAAGCCGATCGTAAACATCGGATATTTGAATGCGCGCAAATCCATCATTGGCTGTTTCATTCGTAACTGACGAATGCTGAATAGCAGCAAGGACACTACTCCGACAACCAGGGTAATTACCACGACCGGACTGGTCCAGCCTCCGCCTGTATCCCCATGTCCACCCGCGCTGCTGAATCCATATACAATTCCGCCAAAACCGAGGGTAGACAATATAATGGAAATAACATCAATTTTCGGCTTGGTCAGTTTCGAAATATTCGGTAAGAACAACAAGCCGCACACCAGTGAGATAATGAAGAACGGCAATGAAATCCAGAAAATCCAGTGCCAGCTCAGATTAGCCAAAATCAATCCGGAAATACTCGGACCGCTCGCTGGAGCAAACATGATTACGAGACCGATTAGTCCCATGGCAGCACCACGTTTTTCAATCGGGAAAATAACCAAAATCGTGTTAAACATCAATGGCAGCAATAGGGCTGTACCTACAGCCTGCAGCACCCTTGCAACCAAAAGCAGTTCAAAACTTGGTGCGAGTGCAGCAACAATGGTTCCCGCAATCGAAAATATCAGAGAGGTTGTAAACAACTGTCTCGTTGTAAACCATTGTAATAACATACCGGAAACCGGCACCAAAATACCCAGTACGAGCAGGTAACCTGTCGTCAACCACTGAATCGTTGTGGGTCCAACTTCAAGCAGGGCCATCAGCGGCGTCAGTGCCACATTAAGCGCTGTTTCACCGAACAGGCCAATGAATCCGCTCAACAGCATCGCGAATAATATGGGCAGTACCTTATATTGCTTTGTTTCTTCTTGGTCCTGTACAGAACCAGCCTTCATGGAAACCTCCACGATCCATCCTCCTCAAACGTTATAACTGTTTCTTTCTTTGTGCAGACTTAATGAATCCCTCTGGCATTCTTAGCCACACTTGACAAATAATCAGCAGCCGTCAGCAGAGGCTGTTTATCCTGATTGGTCAGACTGATAATCAGTGCTCCCTCCATTAAAGAGATGACCAAAAGACCCGTTTCTCGTGCTTTCTCCTCACCAACGCCTTCCATCATCAGATGTTTCGTAATGATGTTCTGCCAGTTCGCGAATACACCCTGACATGCCACACGCAGTTGATGACTGATACAGGAAGTCTCCACGGCTGCCCAAAAGCTGAATGGCAGAAACCCCGTGAAACCAGCCGCTTCCGTTTCATCAGCCATGTCATGTATAAATCGCTGGATGGCGTCCCCTGTGCTCTCATGTGCTGCAAAGGTATCCTCGAATTTCTGCATGATGTGTTCATTGGCTTTCTGGATACACTCGTGTGCGAGTTCTTCCTTGCCGTGCGGAAAATAATGATATAACGATCCTTTCGGCGTACTGCTCTCCTTAATAATCTGATTAAGACCGGTCGCATGATATCCTTGTGAAAAAAACAGTCTGGCTGCTGTGCTGACAATTTGTTCTTTAGCATTAGACTTTTCACTCAATGGAGCCACTTCCTTAATCTGAATTATAACAATCGGTCTACATAATTAAACCCGTTTCCAGAAGTACTGTCAACAACTTTATCAAAGAAATGTTATGGAAACGCTAACAGTTTGTTATCTTCATATTAAAAGTAGTGAAGGGACCTGATCATCGGCTAAGAATAGAAAAAGGCGGCTTTTCGCCGCCTTGATCCTAGTACGTTGCTTGTACTCGATCTCTGAAAAATCAACATTCCGTTTACCTGCCGACAAGTTTCATTAAAAACCAAGCTGATCTACTCTACTCAACTATCACATTTGTAACTTTCCTGAATTATCCCAGGCCTCGGCGTTCAGCTCACTATTCATGCTAACGGCCGCGAGCGCGCCCAACGAAGCTGCAGTTATCGCCTGATATATTTCCGATGCTGCATCTCCCGAACTGAAGACGCCCGGTACGGACGTTTTGGCCAACTCATCAACCTTAATTGTCCCCGAATCCGTTACTTCACACCCCAGTGTTTGAGCCAGGTGCGAACCGATGACAAGCTTGGGTGCGAAGAAAATGCCTGTGCACTCCACGGTATTTCCGTCCTCCAGCACAATCTGCCTAACCATTCCTTCCTCCGAATCAATGGATTGGATCGGTGCGTCTAATACAGACACCCGATGCTGCTTCAATTCCTCCCGCTGATCCTCCGTCATTTCAGTTCCGTTCGTTAGTATGGTGAATCGGTTCGTCCAACCCGATATGACTTTGGCCATGTGTACGGCTTTATCCCCACTCACAATGATGCCAAGTGGTTGATCCCTTAACTCCCAGCCGTCACAGTATGGGCATACAAAGGCACTCTTGCCATATACCGCAGACAGTCCGGGAATGTCGAGAGGCTGGTCTTTTTTTCCGACTGCAAAAAGAAGCTTCCGGCCTCTTACGATCTTTCCTTCTACCGTTGTTACTTCAAATGAACCTTCCGTTCCTGTGACCGCAGCGGCTGTGTCCTCTATGATATGTGCAGAAGGATAGGCGCGGATCTGCTCTTTGGCAATTTGGCGGAATTCACTAGGCGTTGCCCCGTCTCTTGTCAAGAAACCATGAGTTTCACGAGTCACCATATTACGGGGGCGCCCTTCGTCGATCACTACAACCTCTTTTCTGGCTCTTCCTAAGACCAATGCGGCATTCAGACCGGATGGTCCCCCGCCTATGATAATCACATCTACTGTTTCTTTCATTTTAAAACACCCTTTCCAGATACTTAAAGTCTCTAATTAACCCCAAAAAAGATTCTCTCCTTCATCGCCTATGGATTAAAACAGCTTCCCCTGACAATAACAACCATATAGGCTATAATAAAGAGAATGAATTTAAAATCAATTAAAGATCCTTTATATCTACAATAGAGCCTTACTTTCAAAAACGCAAGTATATTTTTCTCAATTATTAATATATCTTCGTTTTTTTCATGACTTCTGTAGCACAGAAATTCATTTTTAACAATTAAAAAAAACCTTGTTTTTAAATTGTTCACAATCAATTGACAGTATTTTTAAACAAAAACGTGTTTTAATTCACATAGTAAACTAAATGCTATAATAAGGGCACGAGATATATAAGTATAGATATAGGAAGTGAGCATTTGAAAACATTGAATAAGGGGTCTCAACCCAAAATTGAACTAGAGTATAGCTCCATTCCGAAAGTATTCTTTGATACGATCAAAGTCGGAATCATCAAGTCCAATCTGATCGCCATGCTTGCCGGTTTGTGTCTGGCATTGTATGTATTTGATGCCTCATTCATAGCCAACATTGTGCCGATCATACTGTCTGTCATCGGCTCCTCTCTGATCATCGGGGCTGCTGGTGTGTTCAACAACTTGTACGACCGGGATATTGACGCGATTATGGAACGTACAAGAACACGTCCGACCGTTACCGGTCAAGTTGATACCAAGTCCGGACTGATTCTGGGGATCACCATTACGGTGATTGGGGGCATTCTACTGTATATTGCTTCGCCTTCCGCAGCAGTATTTGGTATCCTGGGATTGTTGCTTTATGTCTTCCCATATACCATGTGGACCAAACGCACAACAATTTACAATACGGAAGTAGGCAGCTTGTCCGGTGCCGTTCCACCACTGATTGGTTGGGCTGCAATCTCACCGGAACTCGGACATTTCGAAATCTGGGCTTTGGTGGTTACCATGCTCTTGTGGCAGATGCCACACTTTTACGGTATTGCCATCCGCCGATTTGACGAATATAAGGCAGCTGGTGTCCCAATGCTTCCTGTTGTCAAAGGAATCAGACGCACGTATATTCAAACGAATGTGTATCTGGTATTGTTATTGCTCTCCAGCTTTTTATTCTGGCCGCTTAGCCCGTTAGTGGCAATTGTTGCTTTCTTGGTCAGCTTGGCATGGCTCATTCTTAGCGTGGCAACATTTGATCGTAACCAAACCAAGAAATGGTCACATAAAATGTTCATTTTCTCCATTAATCACATTACGATTGTATTCCTGGTGATCATCGCTTATTCCCTGATTGCACAGCTGCTCAGATAAAGAATTGCAGCAAAGTTGAATACAAACAAGCCGTACAGACAAACTCTTGCAAAGAGTTAACTGTACGGCTTTTTATGTGGTTGTTGAATCTGATCTTATCCCACTTTCACAGGCGCTTGCTCTCCCTGCCAGAGCAATTGCATTTCTTCACTGGTCGCAAGCAGCTCGCTCAAGCTTCCTTCTGCTTCAATACGGCCATCTTTTAATACAATAATATGATCTGCCTTGGAGAGTGCTGCCCGCCGGTGTGAAACGGCAATACATGTTACATGCTGCTCGTTGGATAAACCCTCCCACACCTGCTTTTCCGTCTCCACATCCAGTGCACTCGATAGATCATCGAAGATATACAGATCCGCTTCAGTCATTAGCATCCGTGCCGTGGCTGCACGCTGAATCTGTCCACCTGACAGCATGACACCCCTTGGACCAACGGAGGTTTCCAATCCCTGATCGAGGTGTTCAATATCCTTTTTCATAACAGCCAGGCGAATGGCACGTGCGAGCGATTCGCCTACTCTACCCTTTTTGCCTTGCACAATGTTCTCCTTCAATGTATCACTGAACAATCGAGGGACCTGGGGCGTGTAAGCCGCACGAGGCGGCATCAAGAATGTTGCTGGATCTACCTCTTCCCCGTTCCACCGAATACGCCCCTCCTGTTTCGGCAATAATCCAAGAAGTGTCCTCACCAGTGTAGATTTTCCCGATCCGATTCGTCCGGTAATCACAATAAATTGTCCACGTTTCAGTCGGAGGTTAATATTCTGAATTCCTTTTGAAGAATTAGGATAATGGTATGACAGATTGCTGACTTCCAGCTCCCTAAGTTTATCGTCCTTTTCTCTCTGTAGTTCAACTGGTTCCGGCGGATCCTCATACAGATAGATCTCTCTTGATTCGATGATGCAATCCTCTTCACCAGGACGAAACAGCTTGCGCATGCGGTCAAATGAGACCTTCAGTCGTTTATGCTGGAATACCATGTACCCGAATAAGGAAATGCTAAAGCCTATATTAGCAAGATACGATGTAAACAAGGCAAAGTCACCTACAGTGAATTGTCCGGTTCTCATTTCGGCTGCACACATCAGCAGGATTAACCCTGTACAAATGCTGAGCACATGCTGATTCAGGGATCTCATCCACTGTTTGAACAGATTATCCCTTAAGGCTGCTTGACGACGATCCTCATTGAGTTCATTGAACCGGGCTGAAACATGCTGCTCAGCCTGCCCCAGTTTCAACGCTTGCACAGCACCAAACGTTTCCGCTATAAAACTCGTAATCCGCCCTGTCGCCTCCCGATTTTTCTGGGCGTATTTACGTGCGCGATTACCTGACAGATTGTTCAGCAGCGTAACTACAAGTAATGGCATGACGGCAACCAGTGTGATTTTCCAGTTGATGTTCGCCATAATGACGATGGATACAATTGCAAACACAAGCCTTCCCCAGAAGTCTACCCAGGACTCAGCGTACTCGACAACTTCGTCCACATCATCACGAAAGCGACTCATCGCTTCTCCGGGTGAAGCCGGAAGATTACGTCCAGGCCAACGCATAATGCCAGCCAGCATATTGGTACGAAGAATGGCCTGAATGTGAAAGACATATGTAATCCACGCATAGAAAGCAGCAAAGAACGTGCCTACTCTGGCTAATCTTACTAGCGCAATGAATACTAGCGGCACTGCCAGCCATAAGTAGTCACTGGATCCGATCGTCACCCGGTCAAAAAACCACTGCATCCCAATACCAATAGCTAATGGCAAGGAATGAAACAAACACCACAACAAACCGTTAATGATGAATAATACAGTTCTAAATCGAAACAGCCGTCCAATAAACCCTGCCACATTCACGCAAGTTCCTCCTCTCTGCCTGTCATTCGCAGCCGTGCATAATGAGAATTCGGATTATTCGCCAGATCTTCCCTCGCACCGAATTCCAATATCCGGCCATCCCCCAATACCATAATCTGATCTACCTGTTCAAGCGTAGCCAGACGATGAGCAATAATAATTCCCGTACATTGCTGCATCAACTGGTTGACAGCCGACTGGAGCAAGTGTTCCGTAGCCGCATCCAGACGTGAGGATGGTTCATCCAGAATAACCAGACTCGGCTCGGTCAGAAATACCCGGGTTAAAGCAAAT
The DNA here is from genome assembly GCF_038005125.1 of Paenibacillus sp. FSL K6-2862. Taxonomy (NCBI): domain Bacteria; kingdom Bacillati; phylum Bacillota; class Bacilli; order Caryophanales; family Paenibacillaceae; genus Paenibacillus; species Paenibacillus sp. FSL K6-2862. The sequence goes on along the minus strand of NZ_JBBOSN010000001.1, from coordinate 2,840,142 downwards.
AATTGCGCTTCCCCAGCGGACAAGGATGAACCACCCGCCGTCAAATGAGTATCCAGCCCATTTGGCTGGGTATCAATCCATTGACGCAGACCCAGTCGATCCGTCGTTTCCAGGATCATGTCATCCGACACCTCCTGATTGAACAGTGTCAGGTTATCCCGCAGTGTGCCATCGAACAGCTGAACATCCTGCGTGACCATACCCACCCGTCTGTACAGTGCCTTCAAGCTAAGTTTGGAAATATCCGTACCGCCAACGCGGATAACACCCCGGTCCAGATTATATAAACGAAGCAGCACCCGGCTCAGGCTTGACTTACCGCTCCCTGTGCGACCAATAATTCCAAGCCTCTGCCCAGGCTCAATCTTAAAATGAATATCCTGTAAAACAGGCTTATCGATGTTATAGCTGAAGTGTACATGTTCAAATTCAAGACCAAGCGCACCATGCGGCAGCTGTTCCTGGTCTCCGTCTTTGATTTCACTGCTCAGGGCAAGCAGTTCCCTGGAACGAAGCATACCGGATTTCGCTTTTTGAAACTCCTGCACCTGATCTCCCAGCATCTCAATCGGATCATTTAGCATCTGGGTATATTGATAGATCAGAAACAAGGTTCCGATGCTAATCGCCCCTTCCATAAAATAATGAACACCCAGCAAGAGAACCACTGTAACAGCAATGGCGAATAAAATCACGGTGGTATTCCACGGAATTACTCGCAGCATCCAGGCTCTCCGGCCTTTCAGGAATACCATCCGCATTAATTTGTAGAAACGGCTCATGACATACGGCACGTGCCCGTTCGCCTGTACATCTTCAATTCCGGCAATCCGTTCTTCGATCATGCCGAACAGGGATGCACTTGCTTCTCGCTCATTTTTGGAAGATTGTACGCCCAGATTACGGATAAATACCATAAATAAAATCGATAATAACGTAAACACGGTCATAACGATTGCAATAGGTACATTCACCGTGAACATAAATCCGAGTATGCCGGCAAGCAATACAAAACTCCCGATGACCTGAACAATAAACATGGCAAAAAAGTTGGAAATGCTCGTAACATCTCCATCGACACGTTCAATCATCTCCCCGGGTGTTTTTACATTGTGAAAACGCATATCCAGTTGCAGACAATGTTTAAGCAGATCTCCCCGCAGCTGATTAGTTGCACGCCACGACACATCATTTCCAAAATAACTGACTGCCACCGTAATCAACTGATTACATACAGCAACGACCAGAAAGAGGCCCGCGAGCTGAATCAGATTTGTGAGCATTCCACCGCTAGCGGCTGTATCAATAAACCGCTGGATGATCTGCGGATTCAGCAGCTGCAAGCCGGTAGAAGTCAGCAGCATTACCAGCAGCAGAGCGAGTCGACCTTTTACAGGCTTCAGATAACGGAAGAGCCAGGTCATGGATCTTTTTTCTTGTTTGGGCATGCTGCCCACCCCTTTACGTCTATTTAAATTCCTTTTTCAATGAACTCTTTATGACTTTCATGATGTATAGCTAAGACGAATCATGCAGAACAACATGAAATACCTTCTCTTGCACCCAAACATCATATTTGACTTGTTGTTTTACCATCTTGTATTCTCCCAACCCTTCTGGCAATCTTCCCGGAACCTTTGAACCCATTGTTCGGATATCTCATCTGCGATAGGGTCAAAAGCCGGGGACGCTATAGTAACGTCAGCAGACGAAACATCCAAGTACTCCAGCACCTTCCGGACAGTCCCCTCGTAATTTTGTATGAAATCCTCGTATACGATCGTTAAAGGAACAATGCCTGACTCTGAAAGGAAATCTTCGATGGCAGCTTCACACATACTGCTCTCAACTAGCAAATGTTTAATGGCATCAAAATGGTATTGATCTGCAATATCTTTCTCTTCAGCCTGAGCACCATGCTGACGATGCCACTCACCTGAAACAATAGCCCTCCACCAGGAAACAGCCAATCTCACTTTGTTTCGACGTGTCATATAAATATGCTTCGTGCAGTTCGGGAAACCTGTACTCCATACTTCCGCCCTCGGCGTTTCGGATGGCAGCTGATACAATTTGCGAATGGCATCGATCCAACGCTGTTCAAAATTAATTTTGATGCCGAAAACCCCATTGGGTGTTGTACCCAGCTTCCAGATTTGCTCCAGATCTGCGTGCTGCAACGTTTCCGGACTCTTGTGCTGGAAATGCAGCCATTCACCAGGTTTACCTGCAACGCCTGTTGAACTTAAAGCTTCACCGAGCAGTGTACTGCCTGTGCGTTGAGAAAACCAAATCGTATAGCTTTGAGAAGGTTTATTCATACCTTTACCAACTTTCTTCCCTTAGGATATAAAATGAATTGAAGCCCGTAGCCTACAAGATCTCCTTTCCATGTGAAACCGATTGGCGGGATGCATGCAAAAAAGCCATAGATGAACTGATGTTCATCTACAGCTTTGTATCAACAAGAGAACCATATGAAATCAAAAATCGTTTCCGGATTTCTCCTCTGCATCGCAAAATGAATAGTGTCCACGACAGGGGCTGCACAAGCACGACTGTCTACACACTGACATTCATCCTAAGATCGTATCTATGCTCATGCTTATTCAGTTATTGAATGTAAATCCCTTATTGGCATGAACATATTCATCTACCCACCCGTTACACATATTTGTTGTTTATTGTATTCGCTCCACTACATTACGTCAAGAACAATTTGTCTAAATTGTTATTTCCTACATGTTGATCATCATATGAGGTAAGCTTAACGATCATACCCCAGATTAGGAATCGGACCAAAAAACCGCTAACTTATCTAGGATAAGCTAGCGGCTCCAATGCCCATCAAGTGCTGACTCGTTCAGAAATGATCCTTTATTACGAGGTCAGTGATGGATTTGTTTCTTGTGGTAATACCTCTCCATCACTTGCATGATGGACTCGTTCTTAATAGGTTTGCTTACATAATCATCCATGCCTGCCTTCAAGCATTTATCCCTATCGCCTCGGACGGCGTTTGCCGTAACCGCAACAATATATGGACATGCTTCAGGGTCCGAAAGTTCCTTAATCGCTCTGGTGGCTTCAAATCCGTCAAGGTGCGGCATATGCACATCCATAAAAACAATATCATATGCATTACGTTTGACCTTCTCAACTGCTTCCACACCATCTGCCACATGATCTACAAAATGCCCTTTTTTCTCAACCATCCGGCTAAGAACAAGCAGATTAACCTCATTGTCTTCCGCAATCAGAATGCGCAGAGGTGTACTTCTGTTCTTTTTCTGCTGTTGATCAAACTGGTTGCTACCTTCATCATTATTTAATTTGAAGGAAGCCGTAAATATAAATGTTGTACCTGGTTCGTCCGATTCCTCGATCCAGATATCTCCCTGCATGAGCTCTACCAGCTTCTTACTGATGGCTAACCCCAGACCAGTCCCTTGAGGTTTACGGGTCATAAAGTTCTCTAACTGGTAGAACGGCTCAAACAATTGTTGTCTTTTCTCAGCAGGAATCCCTATGCCCGAATCCTTCACCTTAAATTGCAGAAGGATGTTATTGCTGCACTGCTCATTAACTCCGACTTCAATTGCCACACTGCCTTCTGGCGTAAATTTGACCGCATTGCCGATAATGTTGGTAAGTACTTGTTTCAAACGGTAAGCATCGCCATAGAGCGGAGTCGGTATGGCCTCATCCAGACATAAACGAATATCCAGCTTCTTTTCACGAGCCAGTGGTTTCACAATTTGCACGGTCTCTGTCACGATTTCCCCAACATCAAAAGGATCATCTACCAGATCCGTTTTACCTGACTCAATTTTTGAGAAATCCAGAATATCATTAATGATGGCCAGCAAGGAATCTCCACTCTTCTGAATAATACGAATATATTCCTCTTGCTCCTCACTAAGTCCCGGCGTATCCAGAAGCAGGTCTGTCATACCGATAACACCGTTCATCGGTGTGCGAATTTCATGGCTCATCATGGCCAAAAATTCACTTTTGGCCTTGTTCATTCTCTCGGCGGTCTCTTTGGCCACAAGCAGCTTCTTCTGTTCCGTAATATCCTTCGCAATCAGATAGAATCCAACATTGGTCTTGTTGATGATGATCGGAGCAAGTGTAGCCAACACTTCTGTCTCACTGCCATCCGTGTGACGAACAGCGTTAATTTCCTTCTCAGCCAATTCGTAGTTGCTGCGCAGGATCATCCCCAGATTGACAGCTCCGATGAATCTGCTAATACTCGTGCCGATCATGTCTGACACAGGACAACCTGTCATCTTCACTGCGACCGGGTTCGCATTCATGATGTTGCCGTCCATGTTAAACGAGATAATGGCGTCATGATTATATTTCTTAAGTGAAGTGTAACGTTCCACGGATTCCTGAAGTTTAAATTCAATAAGTTTCCGTTCGGTGATGTCCTGCAATGTTCCGTTCAATTGTACGGGCTGTTGATGTTCATCGAACGTAATCAGACCGCGCAAATGAAGATATTTCTCACTCCCATCAGAGCGTATGTGTTTATATTCGAAATCAAGCGGTTCTCCTTGCTTCGTGCCTCTGATTTTTTCTTGCAAGGATGCTGCATCCGCGGGATTCATCACCCGAAGAACATCCCTTGCCCGGTAGCGTTTGTGTGTGCGCTCGAGCTCGAAGATTTCAAGTACCTGATCTGAAGTGGCGATTTGGTCATTGACCATATCCCATTCCCAACTACCAATCATCGCAATCCGTTCGGCCTCTGCACTGATCTCTTCATGTTTCTTTCGCTCAGATATGTCTCGTCCAATGGTAAGTATCTGCCGTTCTTGCTCGGCATCCCCAATAATCTTGTATGTGGTCTCAAACCATAGATAATGTCCATCTTTATGGCGAACTCTGATATTCAGAATATTCCCCGTAGTCAAGTCCATCTGTGAGATCTGTTCCAAATCAAACGGATGGAAATAGGCATTGTTATTTTGACCGATAATGTCTTCTGGAGAGTAACCCAGCAGATCTTGAACAGAAGGTGAGCAGAACCGGCAAACTCCTTCAAAATTGGCGATGTAGATGATCTCCTGTGCGTTATCCGAAATCAGTTTGAACATCTCTTCACTGTGCAGAAGTTTTTGTTCAGACAACTTACGATCTGTGATATCTACAATATGACAAATGAAATAAAGCGGCTCATCTGTACTTTCATCCCGAGCCAAGGCTATATGCAATGAAATCCAGAGTACGTCACCATTTTTTTTGATGTAGCGCTTTTCGTACGTATACTCATTTGATCTGCCTTCAAACAAATCGCCAGCATAGATTATATCCTGCGGGCAGTCGTTCGGATGTGTAATATCCTGGTAGCTGAGATTCATGAGTTCCTCACTGGTGTAGCCCATCATGCAGCAAAATGCAGGGTTTACTTTCATCCATTGACCTGAAGGAGCTACAAGTGCAATTCCAATAGGTGCTTGGTTATAAATCTGTTCGAACAATTCGTGATGGTCAACCTTTTGAACCTGCATTTTAAGATCTCCTTTTTGATATATATACTCATGCAATAGATTGTCGAAATTTCAAATTTTTCTTTATCTTGTCCGTTCCGAAAGGAATAGTGGTTTTAGAACCATAATAACTGCTTAGTACCCCGTATTATAGCGATTGAAACATCTCTTTCCAAGTGATTTGTGTCATTCAAACGGAAACAAGGCCTGGATCCCATAGACATGGAATTCCCGACCTTTGTCGCTAAAGTTAATTATAAGTCAAATGGTGCACGAAATCGCGAGTAAAATCTGTCAGCGCTCACGCCCAACAATGTAATCCAACAGATGTTTCAAAAAAGGGATATGCTTCGGCATTTCGGCAAGTGCATCCGTTGCGAGACCATAATGTTCCCACATTGCTTTTTTCGCTCCATCCTCCCCAAGGATGGAAACGAAGGTTGAATTGTTGTTGCGGACATCCTGCCCGGCTGGTTTACCAAGCACCATGTCATTCCCGTCCAGATCCAGCAGATCATCCTTGATTTGAAAAGCGATACCCGCATGGTAGGCAAATGTCTTCAAGGCGGAAATTTCAGAATCCTTGACCTGTGCCAGAATAGCAGGCATGACAAGCGCCGCTTCAAAGGCAATGCCTGTTTTGTAGAAGCAGATCATGTTCAGCTGATCCAACGTTAGCGCTTTACCTTTGGCGTTCAGGTCCATCGCCTGCCCCATACACATGTCTTCTGCTTTTTCAGCCGAATATCGGATCAAGGTTAGCACCGTTGCAGCATCGAATTGACTTAGCGAGGATTGTTCTCCAATGGCTTTCTGGATCAGAAAGAGGCCTGTTAATTCAGCTGTGGCGCTGTTATGCACCTGATGCAAGGTTGAACGGCCCCGCCTGGTTGAAGCATTATCCTGCGTTGGCAGATCATCAAAAATGAGCGAAGCGGTATGCATATACTCCAGTGACCTTAATAGCGGAACGATCGATGCTTCTGACAGCCCATACTCTCGCACACCCATAACCCAGGTCAAGATCGGCCTCAGCCGTTTGCCGCTGCCCTGCAGGCTGTAATTGGCTGCATCAATCAGCGTTTCTTTCATTTCCGGAATTGCAATCGGTTTGGATATTTGAACTTCCATGTTAATCCGTTCACGAACGTTTCGAACCGTTTGAATAAAATCCTCTTTTTCCTTTTTGTCATTCTTCAGATGGACAACAACCTGATCCCTGAGCAATTTATCGAGAAAGTCCACGTCATCCGCTTTTCGAACCATTCGTTGAATGAGATCGTTAAATTCAGGCTGACCCGAAGCAAAGATGTCCATAATTTCATTATATTTCGCCGGTCCCAGTCGTTCTCTGCTGCGTTTGAGGCCATTGATCGCACGATCCAGTATGACCTCACGTGTCTTGGCATCCGAGTCATACACATTATGGATCAAGTGAGAGATCACGGTCCAATAGAGCTCATATGGATTAATTAAGTCAGGACGCAGATCCCGGTACTTCAAATAATACGTGTACGGAGTCACTGCCCCCTCTTCCAAATCATCAAACATATCTGCAAAATCATCTGCCAGTTGATTGTAAATTCCATAATAGAACGTGCGGACATCAAAGCCTTCATCCTCCGAAGCGCTCAGAACGGAACGAACAATCAGCCTGGATGAAGATGACTTGATAATAATCGGGATATAGAGCTCTTCATTGGTATAGTTCGCATTGGTAAGTTTCTTCGCCCGGTCCAGCTCTTGGGAGTGAAAAAAAACATAAGATTGCTCAAAAAAAGTTCGCTGCATCTCAGGTCGCTGGTAATTCTTGATGTATTCAAATGCCTCCCGCAGCTCCGAGTGAACATAGCGGATGACTTCCTCACTGTCTCCGTTCCACTCGCCAATGTCAGGTACAATTCCTGTAAGCAGCGCCTTTCGAATCAGGAGGGAATACTGTTCTTTCTCCTGGGAAGTCAGGGCCTGTGAATCCAACAGATCGTCTATAAATGGATAGGTTAACCCGTATGAATATCCCAATCTGATGGCTGCATCAAATCTCTTCGAACGTTCCGGAATTGGCGTCGTCTCATCCAATTCATCATTCACATGCAGAACAACGCCAAGAATGATCTTAATCAGCTTGCGTTGTGCCTGCTCTGCATCGAGCTCCTTCGGGATATTTGAAGCGACGTTTTCGAGTTTCTGAATCAGCCAGATTACGGCAGTCTCCACGTTTTCCTTCTGAGCCCAGCGATACAATGCAGCCAGGCTGATAAAATCGGGCTGGCCCTGTCGTTTCGCTCCATCCTTACGCATGAAGTATTTCTTCGTATCCTGCACAACCCGCTGAATACGAGCCTGCGTCTCAGGGGTATCCAGCGCCTTGCCCAGATCTCTCATATAAATATAGGAGATGCTGCGATCGAGGTACTCGTCCAGTTTGCCGGTTACGTTCAACCAGTGGATATATCTATATACATCCCGGGAATCGGGTTTTCTTGCGGTTCGTGATATCCAGGGTAACCATGAGAATCGATGAATATGTTTCTTTTGCCATTGATGAAAATCCTGCATTAGAACCGTCGTATATGAGTTATTCATTAGCTGGTTATGAAGGGAAGCAAAGTACTGGGCTGCCTTATGCTCGGCTAACTGATATCCTGCTTCGGCATGATCTATAAGTGCGTTATTCATAGGATGGATACCTCAACTTCTATTAATGTTAAACATGTATCCATGAGAGGAGATTGAGGGTGCTCCATGGACGAAAACTGTTGTGAATTCATGCTGTATCAAATTCGCCAGCTCATGTTCATAACCTTTATACGGCGCTTGAAGCGTTTGGTTACGTAATCGTCAAGGTCACTCCACTGATCCTTGTTTTATAAGATAGAAGCCCACACTTTAACGGCAGTAACAGCAATAAGAACAATTAGACCATAGCGAAGCACACTTACATTCATCATTGAACTGACTCTCGAGCCAAGTGATGCTCCTATCAGACTCCCTATAACGGTGTAGATGATCGGCTCAATCGGAATGCTTCCACCACTGACTTTCCCGATGACTCCACCAATCGCGGATATTAACACGATGGCCAGGGACGAGGCGATCGTCGTTCTCGTAGGAATACGAAGCACCGTCAGCATGATCGGAATCAAAATAAATGCACCGCCAGCGCCAACAATTCCCGAGACAACGCCCACTGCCAGAGCCGAACCTGCCGCAATCCATCGGTTAAATTCCACTACATCAGAAGAAGCTTCTGTACCTCTTCCAGGGATCAACATGAGGACAATGGCGATGACCGCCAATATGCCGTAAATCAGGTTAATGACATCTCCATCCAGATGGCCGGATATGATGCCTCCGATTAAGCTGCCGATGAGAATACTGAAGCCCATGTATACCACGAGCGTCCTATTCACCAAAGCATGCCCGTCCCCGGCCCTCCTCTTCTTTCTCTGAAATGCGATTACACCTGCCAACGAAGAAAAGAATACCTGGAACATGCTAATGGAGGAAACCTCATGTGTAGTAAAAGGCTCAATACCCATAAGAGAGGGAACGTACAGCAGCAGGGGGTAGTTAATAATAGCTCCACCAATACCCAGTAAACCGGAAAAGAAGGAACCGACCAGACCCAGTATAAACATGATGATAAAAAGCAGAACATCCATCGGTAATTCTTCCTTTCTTGCGCTTGAAAAACCTTGTCAAAAAACTGTATACGCGGCGAAATTTATCGGCTATAATAAAAACCAAGTAAATTAATCAGAAATGAGTGATTAAGCATGCTTAATCTGTTCAAGACTCTTTTTGAAAATAAATGCCCTCACTGCAACGAAAAACTGCATGTGTCCAGTGATCCGCTCTGCGCCACCAAGACCTGCAGCCAGTGCAATTATAAGGAAGAAAGCTACGGCTCTCTCGGTGTACGCATTGTGTATGACACCACAAAATGATAAAAAACATTCCTGCTCATTGTACCACGTCTCCGCTGGCTCGATAAGCGGTAAGCCCTGAGAGCAATTGAAATCGAATACTCCAACATGTAGAAATATAAAAAAAGGTGCCAAACGAATTACATCGTTTCGCACCTTTTTTACTTCATATTTGAATATTTAGCTTATTCATTCCCTAATCCGCTCAACGGATCTTTTAGACTGTTGATATTATTGATCAGATCCGGGATTCCGGTCTTTTCCCAGTTTTCTGCAGTGAAGCCTTGCTCTGCTATGGTGGTCTCGAATTGATCCACAACTTCGGTTAACTGATTGTTATAACTGACCAAATTTTCATGGATGCTCTCACCGATAGCCGGAGCCGTAAGCTGTGAGAATTCACTTGCTTCCGCTTGAATCTGATCAATTTTCGTTTGAATCTGCTCGGTGATCTGGGGATTGTTGACGGCATCCGATGCGAGCTGCTGGAGCTCCGCGCCAGCACTGGATATTTGCTCAATATAGTCCGTTGCTCCGCTAACGTAGTTTAAACTTTCGTTTGCCTGCTCCATAACAGAACAAGCCGAGATGACAAAAATATTTGCAGCAATAAAGCCTGTCATGATCAGTGTTTGCCTTCGTTTACGTAAAATCATGAGCATCTTCCCTTCCTTGTTTCAGAAGTCATTTACCTAATTGAATGATAGCTGTTCCGGATACCTGAATGCAAATCGGTCTGCACTCATAGGATTGAACATGTATAATGGAAGAATCACACGGTAAAGGGATGTCATGAATATGCTTCAGGCTTTGAATCAGCGCTTGAACCGCATCATGCCACTGATTACTCCAACCAGCATTATCATTGGCGTACTTTGCGGAAGTTTTCTTTCTTCGTACACCTTTTTGTCACCTTGGCTTTTTGCATTTATGACGTTTGCAGGAAGCATCAGTCTAGGGTTCAGGGATTTTCTGAATGTTTTGAAAAAGCCTTTTCCCCTGTTTGTTTGTCTATTCATATTACATTTGGCGATGCCTTTGATCGCACTCGGTATGGGGCATCTGGTTTTTCCCATGGACGCTTATACGATAACCGGACTTGTTCTGGCAGCCGTAATTCCGACTGGTGTAAGCAGCTTCATCTGGGTTAGCATTTACCGTGGCAATATTGCACTGACGCTATCCATTATCCTGATTGACACCATGCTGGCCCCATTCGTCGTTCCGGGTGTTCTTTCACTCCTGATCGGCACCAGCGTTACGCTGGATATGGGAGCGATCATGAGCAGTCTGTTTTGGATGATCGTTGTGCCATCATTGGTGGGTATGCTGCTGAATGAATGGACCAAGGGAGCCATTGTACCGGTATGGGGCCCAAGACTGAATCCATTTTCCAAGTTGTTTATGGCGGTGGTAGTGGCTATCAACGGATCGGTCGTTGCTCCTTACCTGGCCGATTTCAACTGGAGACTGGCAGGTCTGGCGGCAATTATCATTTTCCTGGCTTCCTTAGGCTATGCACTCAGTTATTTCATTGCAAGATTGCTGGGTTGGAATGAGGCTGACCAGGTGGCTCTCGTTTTCAATGGAGGCATGCGCAATATCAGCGCAGGAGCGGTGCTTGCCGTATCCTATTTCCCACCTCCCGTTGCTGTGCCGGTTGTTCTCGGAATGGTATTTCAGCAAATGCTGGCTTCCCTGACAGGTTATCTGCTAGGACGGCGCTCTCAACTGCTGCAAAATGCAGACAAAACGTCGGCAGCCTAGGGACGTAAAAACCAAAAAAAACGCCAACAACGGTTGGCGTTTTTTGGTATTTCAAATGATCATTTTTTATTTCGGTTGAATATATCCTTCAGCTTTAAGCAATTCCGCGATCAGAACTGCACCGCCTGCTGCTCCGCGGAGCGTGTTGTGGGACAATCCCACAAATTTGTAATCATACAGGGAGTCCTCACGTAGTCTTCCTGTGGATACACCCATTCCGCGTTCAATGTCACGATCAAGCTTCGTTTGTGGTCTGTTCTCTTCTTCAAAGTACGTAATGAATTGTTTCGGTGCACTTGGCAATTCCAACTCTTGTGGACGCCCTTTGAATTGCAACCAACGCTCCAGAATTTCATCTTTGGAAGGTTTTTTCTCAAAGTTGACAAATACCGTAGCCAGATGCCCATCCGTTACCGGAACACGGATACATTGCGTCGTGATGAGTGGAGACGAAGCTTTCACAATCTCGTTGTTTTGCACGCTTCCCCAGATGCGAAGCGGCTCTTGCTCGCTCTTCTCTTCTTCGCCACCAATGTATGGAATGACGTTATCCAGCATTTCAGGCCAATCCGTGAAGTTTTTGCCTGCTCCCGAAATGGCTTGATACGTGGAAGCAACCACTTGAGTCGGGTTGAACTCACGAAGCGCATGCAGTGCAGGTACATAGCTCTGAATGGAGCAGTTTGGTTTAACTGCGATGAATCCTGTTTTGGTGCCCAGACGTTTGCGCTGTGCTTCAATCACTTCCAAGTGTCCTGGGTTGATCTCTGGAATAACCATAGGTACATCGGCAGTCCAGCGATGAGCCGAGTTGTTGGAGACAACCGGTGTGCCGGTTTTGGCATAAGCTTCTTCAAGCGCTTGGATCTCATTCTTTTTCATATCTACTGCACAGAAGATAAAATCAACCTGGCTGGCAAACGCTTCAACCTGGGAGGCATCCTGCACAACGATTTGTTTCACAGCTTCCGGGATGGGAACTGCGAGTTTCCATCTGCCTTGAACGGATTCTTCGTATGTTTTGCCTGCCGAGTTGGCACTTGCCGAAATAGCTGTTACTTCAAACCATGGATGGCCATCCAGCAGGTCCACAAAACGCTGGCCTACCATTCCTGTTCCTCCGACAATACCGACTTTCAATTTTGCTGTCATATAATCATCATTTCCTTTCGGTGTGAGTTCAATAATCGCTATTTTCATTCCTGCATCGGTTGATGGGACTTCATGATTCTTCCCTTAGTAAACACTATTCAGGTGATTCCAAAGCGTGTTGCGAGCACCCCGGAAAAACCAAAAAAATCCCACCCCCAAGACAAAAGTCTCAGGGACGAGATTGAACACTCGTGGTACCACCCAGATTCGCCCATATGTCGCCATATCAGCCTCTAAGAGTTAAGGATACAACCGTTAATCCGTTGTAACAGCCTATACTCCAGCTCTGTAACAGGAGCTCCTGTCACACCATCCCTTATATGCCAAGTTCCGATGTGCTGCTCTGAGTCTTTATTCAATAAAAATTCTTTACCCCTTTTCAGCTGCCGGGGCTCTCTGAGAAAGAATACTTTTATTTACTCGTCTCTTCGTCGCATTTGATATTGCGATTATAATATCAAAGTTACCATTGCGAAGTAAACATATTTTTTATAATTTGCTGCAATTGGATATTTATTTACTACGTTTTAGTGACAAAAGCATTCGTTACCAGAAGGACAAGCTGCATTATGCTCAGATTACCATATCCTACCTCATTACCTAATGCAGCTAAACATTATACAATCAGCCCCACTGCGTTGCGAGCTGTTTGAGGTATGGTGACAGTACCGGCTGCAGCTCCTTGCGCATAAGTCCGATTTCCAAAATAGCCTGGATGTAACCGAACTGATTGCCAATATCATAGCGGCGGCCCTCAAGCTCAAGAGCAAGCAGCTCTTCCAACTGACTCACTTCTTTTAACGCATCGGTTAATTGATATTCTCCTCCTGCGCCTCTCTCGATCCGATCCAAAATGGGAAATATCGATGGTTTCAGAATATAACGTCCCATTACCGCAGTCCTTGATGGCGCCTCCTCCATTGAGGGCTTCTCCACCAGATTCGTAATTCGGTGGACCCGATCCTCTGCACCTGCTGAATCGATAATTCCATATTTGCTTACATCTGCAGGCTGCACTTGACGTACACCCACGACCTGACTGTTGGTCTTTTCATACAAATGAATCATCTGTGCAAGTGCCGGCGGATCGGATACCATAATATCATCCCCCAGCAGCACTGCGAACGGATCCTCTCCCACAAACTGACGCGCGCATCCGATGGCATGTCCTAGTCCCAGTGGTTCTTTTTGACGGATAAAATGAATGCTGGCCATATCACTTATCGCCTGCACTTGCTCGAGCAAATCCTTTTTGCCTTTGGCATAGAGGGAATGCTCCAGTTCCACCGATTTGTCAAAATGATCCTCGATGGATTTTTTGTTGCGTCCGGTCACAATGATAATATTTTCAATGCCCGATTGAACCGCTTCTTCAACAATATATTGAATGGCGGGTTTATCCACAATGGGCAGCATTTCTTTCGGCTGAGCCTTGGTTGCCGGCAGGAAGCGTGTTCCGAGTCCGGCTGCCGGAATGACTGCCTTTTTGATTCTCATATCATGAAATACTCCTTTCGTTCGTATCTGTATTCGGATTCGGATAGGACGCTGTGGCAGAGACAGCACAGAAAACCCAATATCGACTGGCAATATAGTTCAGAATCATCCCCAAGATGGTCGCTGCTGCTTTGCTTATGACCAGATTCCAGCCAAGTATGTGGTTCGAGAGAAACAAGATTAGGGATGATATGACGAGAACGATCAGATTTGTAATCACAAAACGCAGCAATTCATTATTTGGACCTTGTCTTCTGGCATCCCTGAACGTCCATCGTCTATTCCACCAATAACTGTTCAATACGCCGCAGCTATAGGAAATGAGCTGGGCAATCAGAGCGGGTCTGCCCAGGGCGGCGAGCATGGTAAACACCAATGCATCCACAGCCGTATTCATCACACCCACGATCCCGAATTTGATCAGAGTGGCCAACCGATTAATCATGGTGAGCAACTCTGCCTGTCATTCGCACTTGTCCGGACTGACTCTCCGATTGATACACGTCTCGCACAATGTATAAGGGTCTCGCCTTGGTTTCATCATAGATGCGGCCAATGTATTCCCCCAGAATGCCCAGCATAATGAGAATAAATCCATTAAATATCAGCATGATGCTGACGATGGATGGCCAGCCTTTGATCGTTGAATCGGTAAAAATCGCAGAAATGATCACACTGAGCATGTAGATAAATCCGCCTACGGACAGAATAGCGCCCACGTAACCCGCAAGCTTGAGCGGTTTATACGAGAAGGAAGTAATGCCATCCAGGCTCAGCTTCAGCATGCGTTTCAACGGATATTTCGTCTCGCCTGCCAGACGCTCATCCCGTTCGTATTCGATCGCTGTTTGTCTGAATCCAACCCAACTGACCAAACCACGGACAAATCGATTTTTTTCCGGAAGGCGTTTCATTTCATCGCACACTTTGCGATCGATTAAGCGGAAATCTCCAGTATCCACTGGAATATCCGTATCGGTTGAAGCCCGGAGTACGCGGTAAAACATGCTTGCAGACCATTTCTTGAATCGGGTCTCCCCGCTTCGTCTGGTTCGGCGGGCATAGACTACCTCATAGCCCTCTTTCCATTTGGCAATCATGTCCAGAATCAGTTCGGGAGGGTCCTGAAGGTCTGCATCAATAATGACTACTGCATCACCTGCTGCATAATCCATCCCTGCGGTAATAGCGATCTGGTGACCGAAGTTGCGTGCAAAATCAATTAATTTTACACTTTCATCCCAACGTGCATAGTCACGGATCATCTGCGCACTTCGGTCGATACTGCCATCGTTGACAAACAGCAGTTCATACGTTTCTCCAGTACTGCCCATAACCTTTTTGACACGTCGATAGGTCTCTTCAATGACTGCCTCTTCGTTGTACATCGGAATAATGATGCTGTAACGGCACTTTTGGGCCATATTCGTTCCCTCCCTTTTCAATTTCGGTTCGTTCCACTTGACCATCTCTATAACTTCACTTCGTATAGGGTGCTCTGTCCGCCGAAGCCAGCTCCGCTATCCGTACCTGTCATCCACTCAGATGTCGGAATTTCGGTACCATGTTCCATGATCCAGCTGCTGATATCCGAATTGCCTCCTCGGCCACCCATGCCGCCAACCATGAAGTATTTCACTTGTCCGCTCTTCACAAGCTCTTCCAGTTCCTCGGTCGTATACACCGGATCAGAACCGGAGAAGCCTCCGAGTGTAATGACAGCCTCGTTCTCATCAATGATGTATGGAGCTGCCTGGTTATAATCTGTCGTTGCGAAAAGATAAGTCTCTCCTGTGTTATTTTCTCTGAGATAATTCAGTGTTGTTTTATCTACTTCTTCGTTCCTGTTTCCGGCTCCGCCTCGTCCGCCAGCTGCTCCCATGCCACCACCGCCAAACATGTTTCCACCAGATGCCGGAGGTGTTCCTGTACTCGAATTATCATCAGCAGTTCCGCTGTCAGAAGCACCAGGGAAGGATGAGTCCGTATCACTTGCAGCATTAGGTGGAGTCATCTCGCTATCTCGATCACCTTGTCTGCCTCCCATAGCCATGCCCATGCCGCCGAACATTCCATTCGAACCCGTAGGACCCGCCGCAGGAATCATGCTGTTACCGCCGTAGGTTATTGGCGTGAATGCCCAATAGACTGGACCAATAAGCATAACCATAAACCCTGCCACGATGATGCCTTGCTTCCATTGTTGTGAACGATTGAGCATAACAATTAGGATGAGCGTAATCACAATACCTGCAATGAGTTCGCTGATCGACCAGCCTGCACCGATGGTGTCATCATAGACCTGCATGATATACCAGCCGAAGATCGTCGTAAGCAGAACGGCAAGAGGAAGCAGCCAGGCTTGCCATCCGTTACGTTCTCGATAGGCCTGCCACATGGCTACAAATCCGGCACCAGTCAAAGCTGCAACTGGCGGGGCCAGCATGATCAGATAATATTGGTGGAAGAAACCAGCCACACTGAAGAATGCTGCAACCGGAAGCAACCAGATCAGCCAAAACGCAGCTTCCTTATGTTTCATCTTAATATTTCTCCGTCTGAGCCCCGCAAAGAGAGCAATGCATCCCAGCAGTACCGTTGGCAGAAGCCAGCTGGCCTGCCCCGACAGTTCAGTCTGGAACAATCGAAGCACACCTTTTTCCCCTGTGCCGAACATGCCACCCATTCCGCCACCATTGCCGCCGAAATTCCTTCCGTTTGGCATTTCAGCGCTGTTCGGCATCAGTCCGCCTTGCGGGAAATTCATTCTGTTCATTTGCCCCATCTCACCCGTTGAACCGTCGCTGGATGGCTTGCCTGCAGCAACGGAGTTGTCTGATGAATCAGAATCCAAGGCTGCGGCTGAAGCATCGTCACGGTTTCTATCATCTGCCATGTTAGGCATGCCTGCGCCAGCGGTTCTGTTCTGCTGACCTGTAAGACGGGACAGACCGTTATAGCCAAATGCAAGCTCCAGCACCGAATTGGTTTCGCTGCTTCCTATGTAAGGCCGCTGACTTTCCGGTATAGAATCGACCGTCACTGCCCAGGATAAGGAAACAATTTCCAGTACTGCGGTACTACCAATAAGCAGAAGGATCTTCTTTCTCCATTTCGCCTGGAATGCAAGCAGGTAAAAGATATAAAATGCCGGAAGGATCATGTAGGCCTGAAGCATTTTCATGTTAAATGCCAGTCCAATAAGGCCAAATGCTACGAGGATCCGCCACGGACTGCCCTGCTTGGTACCTTTGAACAAAAACCAGGAACCGAGCAATAGCGTAAACACCAGCATGCTGTCGATATTGTTGGTACGGCTTACTGCCGCCACAACGGGAACCGTAGCCATGGCCAGAGCAGCAATACGTGCCGCAGCAAGTCCAAAGGTTGGTTTAACCATGAAATAAATGATCAGTACCGAACCGATTCCCGCTAACACTTGCGGCAAAATAACACTCCATCCATGCAATCCGAAAACATAGGCAAAAGCCGTCTGAATCCAAAACACGACGGGTGGTTTATCTACCGTTACGGAGCCAGCCGAATCAAGGGATGCGTAGAAGAAATTGTGGAAATTTCTCAGCATGCTCCCTACGGCGGTCGTATAGTAGGAATTGGCATATTGATCGTTCCAAATTCCGTATCCGTTCAGTATTGCCGCCAATATGACAATCGGCAGAAGGACCAGATCAATCCTTCGTTTGGCATTTTTCAATGTCAATCACTCCTTATCGTTCTTCATGACTGTATTGTGACATGCCAAAATAAAATTGGGATGAGTCCCCGCTGAATGTTAACTGAGGATAAGTTCCAAACCTTTCAGCTAATTTTCAGCTTGGCAAGCGATAATACAACATAAAGCCCTCAACTTTTTGAGGCATTCAATAGATGGATTTAACAGGGAGGCATGCCCGCTTATGAAGTTAAGTACCGGGATTAAAGTCCTTTTGGCGGATGATGAACCACATATTTTGCAATTTTTGGAGCTTGGATTGAGTAATGAGGGCTTCGATGTACGCACGGCTCCGGATGGTGCTGTAGCGCTTGAACTCGCACTTGAGTTCCGTCCGCATATGGCCATTTTGGACGTCATGATGCCGGAAATGGATGGATTCGAGGTGGTTGAACGTCTGCGCAAGACTGGAGCCCAGGTTGGCGTCATCATGCTCACAGCCAAGGACGAAGTCGAGAACCGGGTTAAAGGTCTATGGCTTGGTGCTGACGATTATATGATCAAGCCCTTTGCCTTCGATGAGCTGCTCGCCCGGATTCAGGCAAGGCTGCGTAATCAGTTTCCATTACTCATTGGGGCCGTGACACATGGTCCTTTCCGAATCGACGATCAGCGGAAGGAGATCACCTATCATGATCAGATTCTTGAGTTGTCCCCTACGGAATATGAACTATTGAAGTTCATTGTGCTAAACCACGGTATCGTGCTAAGCAAGGCGACAATTCTTAGTCGTGTGTGGGGGTATGATTTTGGTGGTGAAGAAAATATTGTCGAGGTCTATATAAGATCACTGCGTGACAAACTTGGGGATAAAGAGCACAAACTCATTCGCACTCTTCGAGGTGTTGGATATCGAGTGGATCTCTGATGAGTCATTCGACGAATCCAACCACCAAATCTCTTCTGGGACAATTGCAGCGATTGATCTGGCCCCGTTCGCTCCGTTCTCAGCTGCTCGCACGTTCTCTGTTTATTCTTGCTGCCTTATTCTTGTTAATTGGCATTTTTCAGTTCTGGATTATGGAGAGCTTTCTGTATCGCAATCAGGCGAAAACGATGGAAGAGCAGATCATGTCCATGCCTCCTGTCTGGCTCGGCTTATCTTCGCGGAATGAGTCATTCAACAACCCATTTGCCGGACAGGCAGGCTTGGATTCGCGCGTGTCGGGTAACAGGATGCTCTACATTCCCGATCGTTCACTTGCCCTATTCGATCGAAATGGTACATTCGAGGATGTATTCGGTAAAGAAGACGGTCTGGCAGCACCCCAACTCACTGCCGCTGAATACAAAACAATCACGGACCAATTATTGGACAAACGACATGCTCCATACCAGATCGTGACGGATCGTACAGGCAGTGAGCAGTTAATCGTTTTTGCCTCGCCCGGTCCGCGCAATCGGGATTTCACCATGGTTCAGATGGGTACCCCCACGAAACCGATAAGAGATCTCATGGTTAAACAGCTGCTCATCTTCGTCATGTTATCCATTCTGGCGATGGTGGCAGGTCTCATTCTCTATACCAAAACGCTCCGCCGTACACTGATTCCGTTATCCAGTATGGTCGATACCGTCCAGCGGATCGATGCAGGCAGCTTGGCAGAACGTCTTCCCGCCACCCAGGGTCAACAGGAAGTGGATCAGCTCGCGCAGTCGTTCAACGGCATGCTCGAAAGACTCGAGCAATCATTTGAAGCGGAACGTGAATCCAAAGAACAGATGCAGCGTTTCCTGTCCGATGCTTCCCATGAACTGCGTACTCCATTGACGTCCATCCACGGATTCATTGAAGTTCTCCAGCGGGGCGCAGCGTCCAATCATGAACAACTGTATCGGGCACTGGACAGCATGTATGGGGAGTCTGTCCGTATTAACAAACTGGTTGAAGATTTGCTTATGCTAACCAAGCTTGATCAAGCTCCGAAGCAAGAACAGGAGATTGTTCAGCTGGATCATTTGCTGATGGAGATGCAGCCCCAGCTGAACATGATGGCACGGGAGCGCCATGTACACTTTGACCTGACTGCCGGTTTAACCATAATGGCTGAGCCGCACAAGCTGAAGCAGGTGGTTCTCAATTTATTCCACAATGCGGTGCAGCATACGTACCCGGAATCCGGTTCCATTACTGTGGCGCTATATGCTGTTCATAACAAGGCCGAATTGACCGTAAAAGACAACGGCACCGGAATTGAACCGGAACATCTTCCCTATATTTTTGAACGCTTCTACCGGACCAGCTCTTCCCGTTCCAGAAAGGAAGGCGGCGCTGGCCTCGGCCTAGCCATTACACGTTCCATTGTGGAAGCGCATGGCGGAAGTATTGCGGTAAACAGCAAGTTAGGCAGCGGAACAACGTTTACCATTTTACTGCCTTTGTCTGACTTATCTGAGGCAACTTTCGATCATTAGCATGACCAATAACCCTTTCCAGCTCCTAATAGACTGTGAAAGGGTTATTGGCTTAATACTCATTTTTTTCAATTCTAAACTCCTACGGTAAGTATATGGTCTATTTTTTCAATCCAATAATGTTGTTCATCTGCAAGTATTGTTCCCCATCCCAGCTCCACAGCAGACTTAAAGTTTTTCAATTGATCATCCACAAATATAATACGAGTTCTGGAATTCATATGAGATTCTACGATTTCATAAATTTCTCTATAGGGTTTGCAGAACCCGACCTGATTCGAAATGGTAATGCTCTCGGTGTGCTTTTCAATCATTAGCAATATCGGTTTAACCCATTCATGGCAATGATTACTTAGCAGATGTATATCAGCGTGCTGACTCCATCGTTCAAGATAATGTATCGCAGGTAATAATTGTGTCGTACGCTCCAGCAATTCATAAGCATAAGTTTTGTCAATCTTGGGGTATTGGGATTGCAACCAGATCCAGAACTGTTCCTCTTTCAATTTTCCTGTCCATAGGTCTTTCCGAATAGCGCTCAGCTGTTCAATGAATATAGAAAAAGTCGTGCCTGCATGACCTGCAAGCTCCTGCCAAAATGAAGAGGAAAGATTCGTAATCAGAACTCCGGCCATATCCAAAACAAGCTGAGGTTTATCTTCCATTCCATCACCTCTGTTAAAATTGATTTTCTCGAGTAAATGTTTCCTCACCATATCCCCAACTCATACTAACTCTCCGGTTTCCATGACTGGATCACCTGATGATTGGCATCGATGGCATGGATATTGTCGAACGTCTCCATGAGACTAAGCTGCGATTCGTTTTGAAAGGCTACTGGCATTCTCACGATAAACGTATTATTTATTGCTTCTACAGCATGAGTCTCTCCATTAATATATTCAATTTGGAATTTGGCAATGGATATGTCAGAATATAAGGCACCCCACATGAAATTTCCGCTATTGTTTTTGGGGGCCGCGACAACGAGGAACGCAGGACCCAGATCTGAACTGGCCGTCCAACCCGACTCGGTGTCCGCATTTACATGAAATCTCCCACGCTTCTGTTCATAGGCTGCAAATACATACTGTGTTTCGTCCAGATAAAGGACCAACTGATTCTCCTGATCAACATTCACAATCTTCACCGGTGTCTTCCAATTGGATTGGACAGCCTGGTCCAATGTTGGATATCCGAATATCCGATTCCAGAAAAGGTTGAGACCTACAATCAACAGCACAAACAGGATGGTGCTTATCCAGATTATTTTCTTCATGCTCCCCCTTACTACACTTCACCTTTTATTCATTTTACGAGCTAACACTTACACACCATTAACAGGTTTCCATCCAGATCCTGAAAGTTAAACCAGTGATCATGCTCAATGGGTGTCGTTATGTGAACATCCTTGGATTGCATAAACGCATAGGCTTTCTCAATATCTTCCGTATCAAAATGGAATGCAGGCGTTTTGAACGTATGCGCTTCGGCATAAATTTTGCTGTCCAGCACAATCCGTGTTCCGTTCATTGGAAGGATGTATAAATGACCAAACAGGATCTCGCCATCCGCAGGCAAGCCCAAGAGGTCACAATACCAATCTTTTGCACGCTCAATGTCACGGACGGGTATAAACACTGTACCGATCTGATTTAATATCGGGCTCATACCATTCCCTCCTTCTCCACAAACTCGTCCTTGGTTAATCCGAAAAGGATCATGTCATGGTACCTGCCGTTCGTATATATGACCTTGCGTCGAACACCTTCCTGAACGCAACCCAGCTTTCTCATCATGGCTGCTGAGGGTTCGTTCCCTTCGAGGACGCTATCGTTAAATTTGTTCAGTCTTCTCTCGAAGAAGGCATACTTCAGCATAATCCGAATGGCTCGCGTTCCAATCCCTTTGCCCCGATGATCACGATCGATCTGGATTCCAATGCTAAATGTCCCATTCTTCTCATCTATACTGTTTATGTTCGCGCCCCCAACGTACGTTCCATGCAAATCCTCAATCGAGAACATGATGCGTCCATGTGTACTGGAGAAATTGGAGAAGCTCTCTGTAAAATGTTTGGCCTCGGCAGACGTCGGCGGCAGTTCCACTGCACATTCGAGCAGACGACGGGCAGGTGTATCAAACCGATTATAATAATGAGCTTCCCAATCTTCCTCGCGCAGAGCACGCAGCCTGATCTGCTCATCCTGCCAAAAGTAATGGCTATAGTCAATCTCTCTCATTTCTTCATCCCCATTTCCCGTCTGTTCTTGTACTCACCATCTGTTGAACTAAACCTATGATAACCCAAATTGTGGAACCGGTGGTAGATTCTTTTTCACTGAAATGAACGCCAAACAGTCCCCAAGCAGAACGTTATGCCAGGAGACTGTGATTTATTTTTGTATACGATGAACCGCTCTGATTATTCCGAATATTGGGGCTTTGTCACGCGATCAGGAACCGATTCGTCGAAGACATCCTGACCTGGATAATCCCGTACTTCCCCTTCATGAAGCTCGTGGTTCTCATAGTCAAACCGATGTGCGGATCGCTGATCCACTCGCCACGGCGAACTCTTTCCAAGTGATTCTGACAGTAACGATGAGCCGTAAGGCCCTTCCGGAAACTCCTCTAGTGCGAGATCATTCCGCTGCGACTCCACCGTGGACAGATCGGTATATTCGCGCCGTTCTTCGTGCAAAAATTTGTCCTTCATTGTTCGTCCCTCCATATCCGCCTTGAGGTTTCCAAAGCACGTCTATTTTGAGCGAAAACCATACCATTTATGCATCATCCCTGGAAAACACTGCGTTTCATACCTTGATTCACAGAATGAATCTGAGCATTGCTCTCTCGTCATCACTTACGTATCGATATAAACAAAACAAATACAATAAGTCCAATACAACAGATGATCGTATCCCTTTTGGACCATACCAACAGGGTAGAACGTACGCCAAGCATCGGATTTTCCCGCACTTTCCGCATCTCCATGGCAATCGTCATATCTTCCGCTCGCTGCAATAACGACATTAATAAGGGGATAACCATCGGTCCGATGTCCCGGACCCGAACCGTATTGGGTTTCAGGGCAGCTTTACCGCGTGATCGAACGATAAGCGAGAAGCGCTGCCACTCGCTCCAGATCATCGGAATAAACCGGAAGATCAATGAAACGGCAAGTGCAAACGAAGCAACAGGCAGCCTAATTTTTTTACCTATGCCCAGTACCCAGTTTAACCCTTCTACCATTCGGCCATAGGGCGTGGTTAGCGAAAACCAGAGACTCGCCAAAGTAACGATAAACAAACGATACACATTCAGGAGTGTTGCCTCCGCCTGCAGCAAGGAAAAACCGAAGCGTAGACTCTCTCCCTCTGTAGCAAGCGTGGTTCCAGATAACGCTGTTGATATAATGAAGAACAGCAATAAGGGCTTCATTAACTTCACGCAGCCTGCCAGAGTCTGACGGGGCAATATACTTAGCGCCAAAACGACCGGTACCAGTGTGAGGGATAACCCAATCCAGCGGTGCTGAAGCATTGCTGCCGTTACGAGCAGAATATACAGCAGCCATTTAAGACGCGGGTCCATGTTACGGTAAAGGTCATTGGGTGGAGTTGCCTCTTGAGCTTCAATGGAATGCTCCATTTTTGCTAACTCTTGCTGGCTCGCTTCACTTGTCCCTGGCACACTCCTGGACTGTTCTCCCTGCTGACGAAGCTCATTCGAAGCCTGGAAAGAAGTCTGAGCTATACTTGCAGCCATCTCTTCAGGTGTCATTGCAGTGGGCAAGTCCATACCAGCCGCTCTCAACTGCTGGGCAAGTCGCATGGAAGGCGGCAACCCGATCTCCGCCTCTTCCAGCAGTTCGGGATGCATATGAAGTTCTCTCGGTGTAAGATCCGCAATCAACCGTCCTTCCCGCAGCAAAAGAACACGATCCGCAATCGGCAAAAATGTATCCAGGTCGTGCGTGGCCACAATGGCTCCCTTACCTACATTCCGGTGCCGTTTAAGCACGTCAAGCAGAAGCAAAACGCTCTGCGCTTCCAATCCAGCGCTGGGTTCATCAAGCAGAAGCCACTCAGGCTTCGTTGCCATCCCGAGTGCGAGGCCGAGCCTTCTTCGTTCACCCCCGCTCAGCGCAAAAGGAGATCTATCCGGATTGAAGCGCTGTTTCATCTCATCTGGATCCGTTGGCGGATCCCATTGTACAAGCGACTCGGTCATCTGGCATTTCTTTTGTTCATCCGATAGTGGGTACGGGCGAAGCGAGTACGAGAATTCCCGCTGAATGCTTCGGGCAAATAGCTGCTGCTCGGGAAACTGGAACACCAATCCCATCTGCAGCAAAATAGACTGCGGTACCTTCCCATTTTGCCAGAATGGTTCACCGTTCAATGCAATGTGACCAGCACTTGGTGGTTTGAGACCTGCTATGGTCTGCAATAAAGTGGTTTTACCGGATCCTGTGCAGCCTAATAACAGGGTTATTTCACCGCTGTTCAACTGGAGGGACATGTCCTGCAAAAGTGCCCTCGTTCCGGATTCAGGCGCTTCTACGGTTAGGTGATCCAGTTCAATAGTCATCGGGCAGCCTCCTCCACCAGTTGTTCTGGCCGGAGTGGTGTGGCGGCTTGATTCAAAAAACCTTGCTGTTTGAGAAGGAGAGCTGTTTTTACTGTAAAGGGTGGGTCTAGTCTCAGTCGCTCACAGGGTGTACGTTCCTCAGCCTTGGTTGCCGGGGGAGTCTCGACCGTACTTCCATAGAAAAATGACGATGGTATCCCATCATATACACATTGTCCTTGTTCCATAGCCATAATCCGATTACTTAGAGTTGCTTCTTCCAGGTGATGCGTTATCCAGACAACTGCGGTTCCTTGCCGGACGACAGATTCCACAATGGATTCTATCCGCTCTCTCGCTCCCGGATCCAGCATGGCTGTAGGTTCATCCAGGACGAGAACATCCGGCTTCGAGGCCAGGGCTACCGCAATATTGAGCAGCTGCTTTTGACCGCCAGACAAACGAGATATGGATGTGTCCGGGGAATATTGAAGGCCAACCATATGTAAAGCGTCTTCTCTACGCCGTAATTGTTCCTCTACGGAATCAACGAACGGCGATAGACTGAAATGAAACTCTTCCTCAATCGTATCTCCAAGCACCTGCGCATCAGGCTGCTGAAGCACTCCGCGAACGGCAAGCTCAGGAGCGGCCTGTCTTGTTCCGCCTGATAGTTGTGTGAAGCCGATCAGCACTGCGGCCAGAGTACTTTTCCCGCTGCCATTGGCTCCCACAATGCTGATCCATTCTCCGGGATATACGTTCAGGGAAACCCCATCGACTGCCTTGCGAACCTGGCCGGATTCGGCCGCATAATGAACTCGCGCTTGTTCCAGTGTAATTAAAGGTATAACGTCCTGCATCGAAATTTGGTCCTTTCCCTTTTGCTTCTTTTGTGGTACGATCCAAATCGTTAACCACCGTTTCCTGTTTTGGTTAACAATAAGATTACCAAAATCGAAAGGATTGTTCAATCATGAAATTATCTTTGCGGGGTATTGTATTTAGTGCACTCATGGCAGCTATACTAGTTCTTTTTGGTTACATAAGTATTCCCATCGGTTTCTCACCCGTCCCTATTACGCTGCAGACACTTGCCGTCATGCTGGCGGGAGGATTACTGGGCCCGTTATACGGTTTTCTGAGTATTGCTCTTGTCGTTATTTTGACTGCTCTAGGGTTCCCACTTCTGCACGGGGCCGGCGGCCTCGCCGTACTCCTGGGTCCAACAGGCGGATACGTCATGATGTGGCCTTTCGCAGCCCTGCTCATTGGATTATTGCTGGCACGAATCAAGCTGAAAGGGATCGGCGGTTATGTACTGGCATTTGTCGTGTTTGAACTGTTCGGATCGCTGCTGATCTATGTTTCGGGCGTACCTTGGCTGGCTTATGCCTATAAAATGTCTCTTCCGGAAGCCATGATTCAAGGTTTCTATCCTTACATTATCGGAGATCTGATCAAAGCAATCTTTGCTGCGATCATTATCGCCCCAGTTCGTATGGTATTCCCACCGCAGCGACTGACAGGTAATCTGAATTCGACCATTGTGAAGGCAGATTCCTAAGGAACACATCGTATAAAAATTCTCAAGCAAAAAAGTCGTTTCCGCGTGATAAGGTACTTACATTCACGCTGGAAACGACTTTTAAATACAATCAGGAACTTAGCTAGTGAATTGAAGCATGAAGGCGATCCTTGCCCCCAGCTCTAACGACCAGTTAGCGAAATGAGAACTTTTATCGTGATGTGTATCCTGCATCGGCATGAATTGTCGTGCCAGTCACATATGAAGATGCATCGGATGCGAGCCACAGACTTGCTTGAGCAATCTCATCAGGTTGTCCAAAACGATTCAGCAAACTGAGCTGTGGTGCATACTCTTCTGCCGTGAAGCCGAATTGATCCAGTGCACCACGCAGCATCGGCGTGTCGATCGCGCCTGGAGCAACCGTGTTGACACGGATATTGTGCGGTCCGTTTTCCATAGCGGCAACTTTGGTCATGCCGACAACACCGTGTTTGGCAGCAACATAAGCGATGTTGTTTGGTTGAGGACGGAACCCGCTCACGGACGAGATGTTAATAATGGATCCGCCCTTGCCTTGTTTCAGCATCTGCTGAAGCTCATATTTCATGCAGAGCGCAGTACCTGTCAGGTCAACGGACATCAGGCGGTGCCAGTAGGCTTCGTCGAATTCCGCTGCTGGTTTATCATCCGGAGTAAGGGCGGCATTGTTCACAGCCACATCCAGTTGTCCGTACGTATCCACTGCAAATTTAACCATAGACTGTACTTCTTCGGATTTGGAAATATCCACTTTCACGAAAGCGGATTCACCGCCTTCCGCACGGATTGCTTCCACAACTGCTTGTCCCTTTTCTTCGTTAAAATCCGCTACCACGACTTTGGCTTTGGCTGCGGCAAACAGTTTAGCTGTTGCTTCGCCCATGCCCATGGCTGCACCTGTTACGATTGCTACTTTTCCTTCCAAAACGGGAAATGTCATTATGAATACCTCCAATTTAATATGAATTCTAAACAATCCTCAATATATCCATATCATTACCCTTATTCAATCCGTAATATGTCCTTATCTGTATGTTAATGAACAGAACATGACGTTCTGTTCATTAAGTTGCGTCATTATGACAATTCAACCATACTGTAATAGAGGTGATTATAAGATGACCATGCAGCTGGACAAGCGCATTCTGCGCTCCAAATCTGATATTAAACATACATTTTTGCGTTTACTTCAGGATAAACCTTTTCAACAGATCTCCATTTCGGAGATTGTAAGGGAAGCGAGCTATAATCGGGGAACATTCTATGCCAATTTTGCAACTAAAGAGGATCTGCTAGGTGAAATTATTCAGGATGTTCTCGAAGAATTTGTTAATCAAATCAAGCATCCCTATCGGTACATAACGAGAGTAAACCTGAAAGAAATGCACACCGAAGACATCACATTGTTTCTGTATTTGAAAGAACATGCTTCTATATATAAGCTGCTGCTTAGTGACCATATCCAGGTTGATTTTCGCTACCAACTGGCGAAGACGATCGAAGACCTGTTTGTCGCTGAATATGAATATGAACTGGAGGAAGGATCACGGATTGATCCGAAGTGGCTGTTTATCTACCGGGCGCATGGCGTTGCTGGACTGTTGATTCGCTGGATTGAAGAGGACTTCCCCACCACTCCTGAGTATATGAGTACTCAAATTGTAGAATTAATGCTGCTATCCACAGCAGTTTTCCATGTAAAAAAGTAATCCCTTGATCGCTTTAACCCATTCCATTCGAGACAAATTTAAAATGAAAGGGCAGCGCCGTCGGCGCTGCCTTTTTTAGGAATATACACGGACTTCAATCAGCTCGGCACAAGGAGCGCCGTTGGTCTCCTCAATTATGATACGTAACGTTTTAGTTGATAGACTATCCTTCAAACCCATTCGGTTTGTTCGTTTACGATTGTCCTTTACGGATTCAACCAGAACCCGTTTGCCTTCCACCTCTGCCTCGATCCGGTACGCTTTTACGAGCTCCGGAATGATCTCGAACGGAGTCCGGTGATGATGCAGATTAATGAGATCTTCATTCACATCATCATTCCACGTCAGAAGAATCTCACGGATGGACACCGCATGCTCCCATTCCAACTCCACCCAGGCTTCCCCGTTTTCGTTCTCATTCAGAGGAAGGGACATCCAAGAATGAGGGCCGCCATAAGGGCGCTTATAGCCATCGATTACTTTTTCCGGCAGATAGGCATCCGTCTTTCCTGTAATTTTAAAACAAAATGGTTTGCGGTTCAGCGCCTTCATACTCCATGCAACAACGGGCTGAGACTCATCGTGATCCTCAAGGGAAGCGACCGCGTGCGGGGCAGCACCCTTCTCAAAGGCCAACACACCAGTTACTTGCTGACTAGATTGATAGAGTCTAATTCTGTCATTCTGCCTGATAACAACAAATGCATTCTGCGACTGGACAGGCTCCCATTGGATGTTAACATGAACCCATTGCTCTTCACCCTTAGCTACACGAATGGTCGTTTCGGTAATCTGTTTTGCTGGAACGTAGTTCTCTTCCCGCCCTGTATCCCAGAGTTCTACTTGGAGCTCTGTATCTTCCTCTGCCGATACCAGTAACTCCATCCCCTGAAGCGAAGGATCAACAGGGAATAGAATTCCGATATCTCTCTCCAATCCATAGGACGCTGCCGGTTGATCAATTGCAATGGTCATACACGAGGTTGAAGCAGTTACTACAGCCTTAGGAGCCAGGTCCTGCCTGTCTTCATTTCTCAAACCGATGACCGATGCATCCTGCCGCAGCAGGGTCTGCTGCAATTCCTCCAGATGCTGGCTATGAATCAATTGTGGCGATACCCCTTTGGCTGCGCATAGCGCAGCAGCCGTCCCGGCAGCTTCACCCATCACCGCACAGGTAGCCATAACTCTCGTCGTACCGAAGGCCACATGTGAAGCACTTACATTTCTTCCCGCAAAGAGCAGGTTCGACACATTCACTGAGTACAGTGAGCGATAAGGAATATGATAGATGCCGTCGGCATGCATATGCTTGGAACCGCTGGCTTCGGCGTACATGCCCTGCGGTGGATGCAGATCAATGGACCACCCGCCAAAAGCAATCCGGTCGGCAAAAGGCTCCTGGGCAAGAATATCATTTTGGTTAAGTACATAATCTCCCACAAAACGTCTGTATTCCCTTTTCCCCGGAATGGAACCCACCCACTCCAGTGTCATCGTTTCTGCATCAAACTGCCCTGAATTTTTAATATAATCCCAAATGCCGTAAATGACCGACCAAAGTTCATCCCGGATCCTTTCATTCTCGTGAACCGTGTCCAGCTCCCCTCCCCATTCGATCCACCAATAGTGACAGCCTGAATCACCGCTGCGAATGACACGTTTGATTGGAATGGGCGTTTCCTCAATGTTTTTGGCAAAGGACGGCGGCACGAAACGAACAGGTCTACCTGCATCCTGCGTGTAAAATAGCAGCGTACTTCCCAGCGTTATTTGATCCGCCGTCTCAGGCGCCCACTCTTCTCCATATTCATGCGCCGCCTCCCGGCCCAGACGATAGCGAGCTCCTGCCAGAAATCCGACTAAGCCGTCTCCTGAACAATCAAGAAACACCGGACTTTCAAAGCGAATGCGCCGTTCCGATCCCATCATCCACCCCGTCACCGATCGAATATGGCGGTCTTCCTCTGTTCCTTCTGCTTCCACCTCGTGTACATCCGTATTCAAAAACAGGCTGATCCGCTCTTCCGCTCGAACGGCTTCCATTAGAACCAGATCCCACAAATAGGGATTGCCTTCCGGATTGCGGTACTGGTTCTCCAGAAACAGCTCCCCCATGATGCCCGTCTCCCGGGCATACCGGTTCGTTCCATGTGCTGTTGCTCCGCAAACCCACACTCTCACTTCACTGCTTGAATTACCGCCAAGCACAGGCCGGTTATTAATTAATGACACGGTACTTCCCAATCTCGCCGCTGCGATGGCAGCACAGATGCCCGAGAGCCCGGCCCCGACAATCGTAATATCACTGGTAATCTGTTCAGTTCTCATGTTCATCACCCTTTCACGGCAGAATTGGTCAACCCCTGAATGATGTAACGCTGCCCTATAGCAAATACAATGATCATGGGGATAATCCCCGCTGAAGCAGCAGCCATCATGCCATTATAATCCACCGTATTTTCCAATATGAAATTTTGCAGTCCCAGAGGTACCGTATACAGATTCTCGTCGATCAGAAATACAAGTGCATTCTCATAGTCGTTCCACTGCCAGGAAAAATCAATAATGGCCAGTGTGGCAAGCGCCGGCTTGGCAAGCGGAAGAATCAGGCGAAAGAATATGCGGAAATGTCCCGCACCATCAATAAAGGCTGACTCCGATATTTCATTCGGAATGGACAGGAAGAATTGACGAAGCATGAACACCCCGAAAATGGTGAACAAACCAGGCAGAATCAATGCCAGATGTGTATTATAGATTCCCGCCCACTCAAACATGATAAACTTCGGAACGAAAAGCACTTGCGGCGGAATCATCATCATCGACAGATAGAGCAGAAACAGCGTATTCCGACCCTTGAATTCAATTCGGGCGAATCCGTATGCGGCAAAAGCGGAAAGAAATGTCGCGCCTACCATGCCAATGATGGATATCTTGAGTGAATTCAAATAATACGTGGCGAAGCTTTTGGCGCCTGACCATACTTTTTGATGATGCTCCCAGGTCAGATTGGATGGAATCCATTCAATCGGATACTTAAAAACTTCAGCAGGTGTCTTCAGCGAGGTGCTGATCATCCATAGAAAAGGAATAATCATGACCACGGCCAGAGCCAACATGATGATGGTGATGAACAAACTGCTTGGCTGCAGGATGGATAGGCGTTTTTTGATTTCCATTTCTTCGGTCTCCTCTCATCATTTTAATAATGGACCCAGCGTTTTTGCCCTACCCACTGAAGAACGGTAATCAGCAGAATAATGGCGAACAGTGCCCAGGAGACCGTAGCGGCGTACCCCATGTCGTAATAACGGAACGCATTCTGGTATACATACAAAGACAGGATGGTTGTACTATTACCAGGTCCCCCCTGTGTCGTGGCCTGGATGATTCCGAACGTTTTGATAGCCATGATCAGTCCGGTAATTAGCAGCAGAAATGTGGTTGGACTAACCAGAGGCCATATGATTCTGCGCAAAATCTGAAGCGGTCTCGCTCCATCGATCTTGGCTGCTTCCAGCAGTTCGGATGACACTTCCTGTAAGGCAGCAAGGTAAATAATCATGTTGTAGCCCAGCATAAACCAGATCCAGATGATATCGATGGCGTACATGGAAGAGGTTGTCGTGGAAAGCCATCCCGGTGGGTTATCTACGCCAATACTGCGCAAGAAACCGTTGATCGGACCCTGATTCGGCTGAAACAGCAGCATCCAGACAAATGCCACGGCCACTCCGCTCGTGATATAAGGCATAAAGTACAACCCGCGCAGCAGCTTTTTCAGATAAATCTTTTGATTCAGGATCACGGCTACAATAAAACCAAGCACAATTGAGACAGGTACGGCGAGCAAAAATATCAGGGTATTACGCAAGGATAGAAAGAACAGCGGGTCTTTCATCAGTCGCTTGATATTGTCCAAACCTATAAACGTCATATCCGGGTTCATAAATTTGTAGTCCGTGAACATGAGACCAAAAGAGTAGATGGCCGGGATCAGGAAAAAAAGCAAAACGCCCAGCATGTTTGGACCGACAAAAATATATCCCAGCATGCGCTGTCTTCTCATCCAGTTGTTGTGCATTGTTCTTCGCCTCGTTTCTTCCAGGGATAACCCAAGTCTACCAACCCGGCAATGTTCCCATAAGTAACAAATCCACCTTGTTCATAAAACAGAATGATGCAAAAAATGCTTTGCCACAGGCGGTCCGATCATAGAGAAACATCAATTTGTTCTATTCCGCAAATGCCTATCCCTCTGCTGTCAAAACAAAGAGACTGCCACCATAAATATGGAGCAGTCTCGATATTTCAACCTTTTGGAGTACACGAATAATGTTGCTCTTTTTATTTGGCCGTCTTGAGATAATCATTATGTCTGGAGACCATTGCGGAGATCGTTGTGTCCAGATCCTGTACGCCCAGAAAATACTTTTCGTACTCCTGCGCTCGCAAATCCATCACTTCCTGAGGCACAGTCCGGACATAGGTTGGGGTTTGATAATCAAACATGACATACATGAGTGACTCCAGATCATACGTATCTTTCTTGTCCCCAAGCATGCTCTCCATCGCCTTATCCTGATCTGCATCCTTGGAAGCTGGGAATCGTCCTCCCTCAGCCATTGGGGCCATGCCGCCATCCGCATACCACTTCAGAAATTCCCAGGCTGCTTCCTGATGTTTCGATTTGGCATTAATGGAGATGTAATCACCCAGTCCACCTCGCATAACATAGCCTTCCTTATCTTCAGACAAACGCGGTACTGGTGCGAAGGCGATGGTGAAATCCCGCGGGTAATCGGTAAAATTGTTCGAGCTGCGTAGAAGCCATGCGCCAATGTTAAGCATAGGTACTTCCCCGCTCAGAAACATCTGCTCCACAGGCATTTTCGACGTCAGCTGCTCTCCGAGCGGCGGTGTCGTTTTATCCTCAGCCATCATGGCATTCAGGGTTTCCAACCATTTTCTCACCATGGGATGATCCAGGTTAGACGTTCCGTCTGCTTTGGTATACCCTTCCTGTGACAGGACGGAATCCATCGAATCAACGAACGGTTCTGTGTTTTGAATGAACCCATATCCACTATCCTTTTTTAGCTTTTTCGCATATTCTCTCATCTCATCCCAGGTCCAGTCCTTCGGGACAGGCAGATTGGCCGCATCGAGTGCTTCCTTGTTCAGTGCTACGAAATAGGTGCTCTTCGTGGTAGGGACACCATAATACTTCCCATCAATTTTCCAACCCTCCGCATCAGGACCCATTTTCTCGTCGATGTTGTAGTCGGTGAAGGAACTCAGGTCAGCCGCAGCACCGGATGCTACCCTCTTGGCCGTATGGGAAATCGTATAGTTCACAAATAAATCCACATCCTGACCTGTCATGATGGCGGTATCCAATTTAAGATTGCCTTCGTCATCATTCACATAACGCACGTATTCAATCTGTGTTTCGGGATGCTCCTTGTTCCACACATCGATGACTGCCTGCGGCCCCGCTTCAGGCGGCACGCCTCCCCACATTTTCAATTTGACTGTATCACCCGCATTGTCAGACGCACCGGTCTGAGCATTGGAACCTGAATCATTGGAACAACCTGCGATCATGCCCACAACAAGGACAAGTGATACCATTCGTGCTACCAAGCCTTTTTTTCTCACCAAGAGACGACCCCCTCGTAAATTCTGGATTGAAGTTTGCAACTTAAGGATAGCAAATGAGTGAGAATGGTCGTAAGTAACAGAATCATGATTGCCATGGAACAGAAATACACATTTGAAACCGTTATCATCCTTCAGTCAAGTCATTTTGTTCTATTTCTGATGACGATACTGACTCGGGGTTGTACCCGTCATTCGTTTGAAGATTTTGATAAAATAATTATCGTTCATAAAACCGACCTGGTGGCCAATCTGGTTCACAGGCCAATCGGTATCCGTCAGATACTCGATCGCTTTGTTAATTCGTGTTCGATGCAAATAATGAATCAGCGTCTCCCCGGTCTTCTTTTTAAACAGGGCACTCACGTAGTTTTCCCCCATCATGACGTAACGTGCGAGGAACTTCAGTGTAATATCCTGATCATAATGCTGTTCAATGTATTGGATGATCTTATTCACTTCCGGATGTGTAATTTTCTCCTTGGGCGCTGTGGACGCGGGACGAATGGCCCGCTCTTGTGGCACTCCGTTACTCGATAATTCCTTGCTTACCTTAACAAGGGTTTCCCGCAAATCCTTCACACTCATCGACAACTTCAGAATGTAATTGGAAGCTCCGTATTCCATCGCCTGCCGCATGGATTCAAAATCGCCCATACATGTCAGCATGACAAATTTGGATTGGATGCCAGCCTTCCTTGTTTCCTGAAGTAACATTAATCCGTCCATCTGCGGCATGACAATGTCACACAGAACAAGATCCGGAGGATCCTGCTTAATCATTGGTAACGCTTCCAATCCATTGCTTGCTTCTCCTGCTAGCGTGAACCCCATGTCCTCCCAACGAATGATCTCCTTCACGGACTCCCGGACGAATGTCTCATCTTCTACCAGTAATACTTTCCACATCGTAGTCCCTCCATTCCGTTAATCCTCGTCATTCTTGTTGCCCAGGTTTTGGTTCGCATATGGTTCGGACAACAAAACAGGCAGATGAATCCGGCACAGTGTACCCTGTTCCAACGAGATCACCTCGAGCTCGCCTTTGTCCTTGAATAGAAGTCTTAGTCGCTCCCTTATATTCTGCAGCCCAATACTCGGTCTCTGACGACCCTGCTCCCTGTTATTCTTCGAATGATCCATTCCTACCCCGTTATCCTCGACCTCCAGCGTCAAACGATCAGGCACAGCTGTATTTCTAAACATCCGGATCTGGATCCGGCCTCCCTCTGACATATTGCCAATCCCGTGGCGAATCGCATTGTCAATCAAAGGCTGCAGACTGAGCTTGGGAACCAGGGCATACAGCAGCTCTTCGTCATAACTGAACTCTATAGCAAACACATTTCCATATCTGACTTGTTGGATATACAGAAAAGCTCGCGTCAGATCCATTTCATCACGTAGGAGAATGAGATCCACATCTGAATTGAGACTGGTTTCCAGCAATTTACCGAGTGAAAGACATATTTCCACCGTTTCTTCATTCCCGTTCCGCAGGCCGATCCATTTCAATGTATTGAGCGTATTGAGCAGAAAATGTGGATTCATCTGAGCCAGAAGCATCTGAAAATGGACGGCATCCTTCTGCCTTTCTTCGGCACGAAGCTGTTGAACCAGTCGGTTCATGTCTACCATCATCGTATTGAAGGTCCGTGTAAGATCCAGCACCTCTCCCCGGTGATTCTCCTCTGGCAGACGTATGCGGAGATCCTTGCCAACTGCTTCTTTCATCTTGACTTGTAGACGGGATAACGGCCTTGTAAATGTATAAGCAATCATGAAAGCAATAGCAATAAAAAGGGCCGTGATGGCATAAAAAGTTGCGAAATAATGCTTCTTGAGACTTTCAATCTCACCAAACAACAATTGTAAGGGAATGCGGTTTATCATATACCAATCCAGTGAAGGCAGATAACTATAGTTAATGAGTGACTCACTGGATTTGTCAGTCCAGTATCCATTACTCGGCTCGCGGGAAACCTCCCGAACAACTTCAACAGGCAGCTTAGATTCGGAGTTGGAACGAGCAATCACTTCACCCTGGCGGGTCATGATAAAGTAGAGCTGGTCACTCTCGGACTTCTGCAATACAGACTGAAACCAGTAGGAGAAATCAATACTGATTCTTGCCAGTCCGTATGTATTGTTATTCCGGTCACGCAGTTTGGCGTACAAGGATAACAGGGTTGGGCTCCTGGTCACATCACGAGATACGTAATTCTCATCATTCGATGTCCACACATATGAGGTTCCGCTGTCCTGAAGAGCCAAAAAGGAACGATCCGAGGCAACAGTTTCATAATCTAGCGGGACCTTGGGCTGATATGAGGTGTAGATATGCCCGTCTTCATCGAGCAGCGTAAAATAAACAGATGGATTGTAGAGAAAAAAACTGTTATTCAATCCTTTGAATTTGTCCTCCATACGCTCCTTGTTATCCAGGACGTTGCGCTCGCCAGGGTTTTGCAGAATTCGGCGAACCTCGGAATCCTGTTCCAGGAAGATCAATGTTTTGAAAGCGATACTGAGCTGATCT
Source organism: Paenibacillus sp. FSL K6-2862 (assembly GCF_038005125.1). Taxonomy (NCBI): domain Bacteria; kingdom Bacillati; phylum Bacillota; class Bacilli; order Caryophanales; family Paenibacillaceae; genus Paenibacillus; species Paenibacillus sp. FSL K6-2862. The sequence goes on along the minus strand of NZ_JBBOSN010000001.1, from coordinate 2,804,091 downwards.
TCCAGCGACTGGTGGAGATTATCCAGCTGTTCATGACTCTGTTCACTGATCTTCTGCTGCACAAGCGATTCAATTTTTTCGTAGTTGTACAGATTGAGAATGCTGAATGGAAGCAGAATGACAAGCGCGAATCCTGCAAACAAACGGTATTTGAGCTTGTGGGGGATCATCCATCCCAGCCACTTCCGCATATGAACCGACTCCTTTTGCAGCCCTCTGGTGAACTTATTATATCACCCTGTTCATGCAGCTGGACGGCTGATTTTGCTAACGATATCTTCATTTTAAAGAACCCTGCACTCGAGTCATAGAAACATATTTCTCATTGCATAGAACATATCTACACATTAAAGCCCGCTTCTCTTCGAAAACTTATGCTTTCATATACGAAAAGTTCGTTCATCCTATTATCGTGAAATGGATCACTAATTTACAACTGATTTCTGTTCCAATTGTGATGGTATTCGCTTCTTTTATTCTATGTTATATTAACATCTACGAAAACGCTTTCAATACATATTCTGGAGGTGATCCTTCCTTCGTACAACCTGTCTGGACTGTTTTATAACTGAGCTTTTTCTCCATCTGAGCAAGCATAATTTATCAGTTCAACTATTCCAAGAATGAAGGAGATACTGTTAATGAAGAAAAATCGTAAAAATGTTCTATCCCTCACACTGATCACAGCACTGATTCTGTCTCTGTTCTCTTCTGCCATGGCCTCTGCAGCTCCTGATCACAAAGGCAAGCCAAGTAAACCTGCTGCCCCAACCAAAATCCAGTCCTACGTCAGCGCCATGGAACCAGGCTGGAATTTGGGTAATTCGCTCGACGCTGTGGGCGAAGATGAGACGGCCTGGGGTAACCCGCGGATTACCAAGGAACTGATCAAGCAGATTGCCAAGCAAGGTTATAAGAGCATTCGCATTCCTGTGACCTGGGAAGCCCACATCGGCGACGCACCCGACTACACCATCGATCCCGCCTACATGAACCGTGTACAGGAAGTTGTGGATTGGGCACTCGATGCCAATCTCTATGTCATGCTTAATATCCACCATGATTCCTGGCGATGGGTCAGTTACATGGAGCAGGATCATGACGCTGTGCTAGCACGCTATAATTCCGTATGGACCCAGATTGCCAAACAATTCAGAAATGCTCCTTCCAAGCTGATGTTCGAAAGTATTAACGAGCCCCGTTTCACAGAAGGTGGAACAACCGATGCCGCTGTCGGGTACCGTATGCTCGATGAGCTTAATACTTCTTTTCATCAAATTGTAAGGTCTTCTGGCGGAAACAACAAGACACGTCCACTCGTACTCCCAACGATGCACACCTCATCCGCACAAGCCGATCTGGATGCATTAAATGAGACGATCACGAAATTAAACGATCCTAACATTATTGCAACAGTTCACTATTATGGCTTCTGGCCATTTAGTGTGAACATCGCTGGTTTTACCAAGTTTAATGAAGAAGTACAAAAAGACATCACGGATACATTCGATCGCGTATACAACGCTTTTGTAGCCAAAGGCATTCCAGTTATTGTAGGTGAATATGGCTTGCTGGGCTTTGATCAGCATACGGGTGTCATCGAACAAGGTGAGAAACTGAAATTCTTCGAATTCGTTGGACAGTATCTGCGTCAAAAGAAGATGACCACTATGCTGTGGGATAACGGGCAGCATTTCAGTCGTACAAACTATACTTGGTCTGACCCTGATCTCTATAATACGATGAAAGCGAGCTGGAAAGGTCGTTCGTCCACAGCCGAATCCGATCTGGTGCACCTCAAAAAAGGAGCAGCCGTTCAAGATCAAACGATCCGATTGAATCTGAATGGAAACACCTTCAAATCCCTGGTTAACGGTAACAAGAAACTGTCTAAAGGCAAGGATTACACGATTAAGGATAACGTGCTGACCCTTAAATCCAGTCTGTTAACCAAACTGACCGCTTCCGGCAATCTTGGTGTCAATGCGAAGCTTACAGCGAAATTCAACAAAGGCGCCGACTGGAACCTGAATATCATTACGTATGATACGCCTGTGCTGGGCGATGTTACAGGAACTACCGATTCTTTTGCAATTCCAACCACATTTAACGGAAACCAGCTGGCCACGATGGAAGCGACTTATGCCACAGGAGGTAACGCCGGGCCGCAAAACTGGACATCCTTCAAGGAGTTCTCTTACACCTTTAGCCCGGATTATAGCCGCAATATTATTGAACTCAAACCAAACTTCTTCAACGAAACCAATGATGGTGAGGTTATTCTCAAATTCCACTTCTGGAGTGGAGAAGTACTCACCTACAAAATAACGAAGGACGGCACAAGTGTTGTTGGTAAAACGTCCTAGTCACAAATGCGAACGTTCTGTTCAGAGCAAGGCTCTGACAGAACGTTTTTGTTTTGACCAAAGTCCGAATAACGTACAAGTCATGCCTCATACCTTTACAGTAATTTGGCTTGAGGAGGCAATATCATGTTTAAACGGGTAGACCGCCTTGCAATTGAACTGCCGATCTCCAATAACCCGGACCCCAATGGAGCAAGCGCAGTCCAGGAACTGCTTGGTGGAAAGTTCGGCGAGATGTCCACGTTAAACAACTATATGTTTCAGTCCTTCAACTTCCGGGGCAAAAAAAAGCTGCGTGCCTTTTATGACATTGTGGCAAGTATTACAGCTGAAGAATTCGGTCATGTGGAGCTTGTCGCCAATACCATTAATCTGATGCTGGTTGGTACTACTACTCCAGGAGACCCTGATACCACCCCGCTTCGTGCAGGTAAGGATGCTCGAATCACTTCACATTTCATTGAATCGGCTCAGACTGCGCTCCCGTTTGATTCCATGGGCAGACCCTGGAACGGTTCATATGTCGTGAACAGCGGCAATCTAATCTTCGACCTGCTGCATAATTTTTTCCTCGAATGTGGTGCACGTACCCACAAGATGAGAGTGTACGAGATGACGGATCATCCAACTGCCCGGGAGATGACCGGTTATCTGCTCGTCCGTGGTGGCGTACATATTCTCGCTTATGCCAAAGCGCTGCAGATTGCAACTGGCGTTGATGTGACCAAGATGTTCCCTATTCCCCGCCTGGACAATAAGGTGTTTGATACGACCCGGAAATGGGAAGCCATGGGTGAACATCGTAGGCTTTACACCTTTAGTGACAAGGACTACCAGAACATCGCCCAGATCTGGAAAGGCACACATCCGACAGATGGCGGAAAACTGGAGGCATTCGCAGGGCTGCCCGGACACAGTGGCGCTATTCCCGATCTGCCGGACCTACCGGAAGAATTCGCCCCTGGCGTCTCTGCGGAAGATCTGTTACAGATTGCAGAACGGCTGAAGCGGCAAGCAGGATTGTAGAGCCGAACATATGTCAAGCGGTCATCTCATTATTCGAGATCACCGCTTGTTATTTTTGCATGAACGTCCTATCACAATACAAACGATATATCCCCACTTCGGCTGTGTATGACATATGAGGCTCCCAACCCGCGGTAAACCAGCTGAACCGGATTCAGGCTGCTTGTAACTACATAAAGCCGCTGCGGGCACCAGCTATGGCATAATTGAATGTCCTGACAGCACTCTGGCAGATTTCTTTCAAATACAAAGGCATGTTTCACCGCACAATCTATAGTAACGGGCGTCTTGTCTGCCGAACCAGAGGGATAGAGGCGATACACAGAGATTTTATCGATCAATTCAATCAGCTGCTGCTCCTCTTCTGGATTGTGGACAAGCACGATTACATCCATTCCTCTCTTCAGCAATAAACGAACAAACTCCATTCCTGCTGAGCTCTGTCCCGTTGAAACCAACATTACAGCGTCCTCCGCCATCGTACTCCCTCACCTTCGTCTCCAAGCCAGCAATAATAAATATCCGCTAGCACGGTATGAGCGAATCATAGTCCTGTACTTGCAGGGCTGCAAGGCAGTTAGGGAACGATTTACTGCGTAAATCAGCCAATTCTGACGAAACTCAAGTTCATTTTAACCATAATCTACTCCTGGCTTCATCTAGCTTCAATTTACCGTGGAGGAAATAAGCCAAGGGAATAAACGGATGTAATCAGCAAAAATAGCAGACTGATCCCGATTTAATCGCTTACATCACGGAAATGTCCATCCGGAAGCACTTAAATGCGGTAAATAAAAGACCCCCGACATTTTACTTCATCGTCACTCAGCCGTAACATAAACCAATGGTTGAAGAACTTAAAATCGCATACATTCGATGGAGGTCGGTGGCGTGTTTCCGAGTTGTAAACTCATAAATCAAATAACAATAAACCATGAAATGAAGATTACTTCCATGGAAATCATTCGGTACGATATGCGAAAGCTGCCCTTACTCCCCCACAAACATTCAGACAGCTACTGTGGATTGTTCAAAATTTCATGTGGAGCCATTCACGGATTTGCAGAATTTAATTTACCGAGAGGTTCAGAGCCCGCCGATCTGGTCAAATGGGCTACGGTATTCGGAGGGTTAAAAGGGCTGGAACCGAAGCAAGCTATCCACTACATCACCGAGCACCAATGTCTGTGGGGAGAGGTTCGTGCTCATTTTCTTCTAAAATGCCTGGACAATCTGATCTTCAATCTGGATAACTGCGGGAATTTGCCTATGAGCCAGGAACAGGTGCGTGCCTTTTTGATGGAATATGCACTCACCTATTATTCGTTTTAATACACTTGTTACATGAAGGAATAGCAAAAAAAGCAGGCAATGAGCCTGGTCAAATTCATCAGCTCTCTCTGCCTGCTTTGTTCATTATTGTTTAAACTTCACGACAAGGATGTTGTCCCCATTCGCCTGTACGCTGCCAATCTTGGCCGTCTGCACTTCTTCTATCATTTCATTTCCGTTCGGGATCAGAACGGGAGTGATGAGTGGCAGCCCCGCAGCCTGGATTGCGTTCATGTCGAACTCAATCAATAACTGTCCAGCGGTGACTACCTCTCCGCTTTGGACATGAGCGGTAAAGCCCTCTCCCTTTAGACCTACGGTATTGATTCCAACGTGAACAAGCATCTGCAGGCCAGTCTCATGCTCCAGAATAACAGCGTGTTTACTCTTGTTCATCACATGGGCTACGACGCCATCAAAAGGTGCGAACACTCTACCCTCCGTAGGCTCAATGGCAATCCCCTCTCCCATATGCTTCTCTGAAAATGCAGGATCAGGCACGTTGGCCAAAGCCACCGCTGTACCGGTCATCGGCGAAGCAATTTCTAACATATCCACCTGAGGCCGATGTACAGCTGTTTGATTGATACGATCATCCATACCTGCGGTTTGGACAGCCGAAGGATCACTCTCATTGCCACTCTTCGTTGTCTCTTCTACAGCAAATGGCTGATCCTTGTAACCGAAGAACCAGGTTAACGCAAAGGCCACACCCACAGCAACCACATTCACAAGAATGTACAGAGGCAGCTGACTGTTCAGATACAGCAATGTACCCGGAATCACCGTTACGGCCATGCCTGTGCCCTTCAGATGGAACAAGGATGCGAGAAAACCACCGACTCCGCCACCAATCAGTCCCATAATGAACGGTTTCATGAAGCGCAAGTTTACCCCAAAAATGGCAGGTTCACTAATCCCGAGAAAAGCGGATAAGGACGATGGCAGGGCAAGTGCCTTGAGTTTCGTATTCTTTGTTTTTAATCCTACCGCTAAACAAGCGGCTCCTTGTGCAGCCATTGCAGAAGTTACGATGGCGTTGAACGGATTATAACCGGTTTTCTCCAGCAGCTGGATTTCCAAAAAATTAAAGATATGATGCACACCGGTAACGACAATAATCTGATTGAAGAAACCAATAATTAATCCGGCAATACCGAATGGAAGGTCCAGGACAGCTGTCGTCCCATGCAGCACCCACTCTTCAAGCGAATGAAAGACAGGACCGATGGCAAAGAGTCCCAATGTGATCATAACCGTTAGTGTGATAAAAGGCGTGAGGATCAGGTCCAGTGCCTCCGGCACGCGTCTTCTCAGAACCTTTTCGAACTTCGCTCCAATAAGTCCCACAAAAAATGCAGGTAAAACGGACCCCTGATAGCCTACAACGGGTATAAATCCGAACATGTGCAATGCTTGAGCCGATCCATCTGCCACAGCATAAGCATTCGGCAGTGCCGGATTGACAAGCATCAGTCCGAGCACAATCCCGAGCACAGGGCTGCCGCCAAATACGCGGAATGCAGACCAGGCCACCAGTGCAGGCAGGAATGCGAATGCAGTGTCCGTCAGAACTTGCGTAAACAACAGGAAATTGGGCGAAATGTCCTCAGGGGTTGCACCGAACAAGGACAATATTTCATTCTGGGTAAGCAGTCCGCGCAGCCCCATGAACAACCCTGTAGCCACCAGTACAGGAATAATAGGTACGAACACATCTCCGAACGTGCGGATTGCTCGTTGAAATGCATTGCCTTCCTTTTTCCCCTGATTCTTCACATCTTCCTTGGAGGTACCTTCGATTCCAAGCTTCTCGACCTCTTCAAAGATCCGGTTCACGGTACCTGTCCCAAAAATAATCTGATACTGTCCGGAATTGAAGAAGGCACCCTTGACCTTGTCTATATTCTCGACCTGCTTCTGATCGATTTTCTCTTTGTCATTCACCATAATGCGAAGACGTGTCGCGCAATGGGCAAATGATGCGATGTTATCTTTGCCCCCAATGGCTTGAATGACTTCCTTGGCTATTTGTTGGTTATCCGACATGGTATTTCATTCCCCTCACCTGATATCTAGTAATCCCATTTGGTCGCTTTGAACTCAGCCTTGCCTCCACTCGCAAAAAAACGAATTCCCGTACTTTCGGGGCTTGGGAAAATTCGGCTTGTGAATACCTCTTCCCCATCATTGACAAATATTTCAACCGATGACGTATCTACAAACAGTTGTAACTTGATCCGATCTCCGTTCAGTTTGCACTGGCGTACCGTGCCATTCATGCCCCCCATTGGAGCACCTGATAAGGTTCGGTCCAGTATCAACTTTTGCTGGAGACGGTCGTATTGCAAAACAGTCTTTTCTTCACCGCCTGTTCGAAATTCAATCCCGAATCGTTCAGCATCAAAATGACTGATTTCACACTCCAGCTCATAGGCAGTGCCGCTGAATGCAGCAACACTTTCAGATCTGTTATCAAGTGTCGTTTGATAACGGTGCCCCTCGGATTGTTGACGCAATTTCTTCATCTCATCTACAGGCTGCTGAATGAGTTTGCTGTCTTTCAGGGACAACTGGCGCGGGATCGTAAGGCAATGTGCCCATCCGCTCGCATCGGTTGGATACTCCACATCCGGAAGTCCCATCCATCCAATCAATATGCGTCTTCCGTCCGGCGCTTCCATCGATTGTGGCGCATAGAAATCGAACCCGCGATCCAATTCCTGAAAAGAATCGTGATCAAACTCTCTCGTCTGTAGATTCAATGGCTCACCAATCAGGTAACCTGACTGAAAAATGTTGTTGTACAAATCCCCTTCACCTTCGATACCCTGCGGTGAAAAAAGAAGCACGCCTCTGCCATTCATCTCCAAGTAATCTGGACACTCCCACATATAGCCGAATTGCGAGAGCTGTGTCTGAATCTCACCCAGAAACTCCCACGCGGTGAGGTTGGATGATCGATACAACACCGCGCATCCTGTCATGTCTGTCCGCTGTGCTCCGATTACACAATAATAGGTATCCCCATCCTGCCAAACCTTCGGGTCCCTGAAATGCTCTGTGTACCCGGACGGTACTGACGATATAACCGGCTGCTCGGCTTTCACAACTGAACCGCTTTCATCCATGATCGCCAAGCATTGAAACGGATGTCTGATCCATGCTTCATCCCTGGTATTGCCTGTATAGAGCAAATGCAGCTTGTCATCCTTGACAATGGCACTTCCTGAGTAAGCTCCGTGCGAATCGAACTTATCACCGGGACGGATGCCGATGCCCACCTGCTCCCAGTTCACAAGATCTGTCGAGCGAACATGATACCAATATTTCATTCCGTGCTCTGTTCCCAGAGGAAACCATTGATAGAAGAGATGATAGTGTCCTTGGTAGTATGAGAATCCGTTAGGATCATTGAGTAAACCCGTAACAGGTTGAATATGATAGGATTGTCTCCACGAGCAAGCGGAAATCAACGCTTTCAGCTTATCAATCTCTCCTTCTTCCGCCTGCTCAATGAATCGGTAGCGCTGCTCTCTGGTCATTTTCATAACATATCTCCTAACCTTGCCTAAAATCATTACATTGAAGAGGAACCGGTTCCAACGCAAATAAAAAAATAATTCCACGGCATACAGCCAAAACCACTATTCCAATTCGAGTATCTCAAACGAATGGAACCGGTTCGATGGAATTATCATAAAGGATACGTTTATACGTTGTCAACGCTTTCTCGGGGAATCAATTCCACATCAAGTATAGTTTGCTTCCCTACCGGCTCACCTGTAACCTGACGAATCATATGGCTCGCAGCCAGTTTACCGGCCTGCAAATAATGAAATTTCACTGTTGTCAGCGCCGGATGAATCATTTCCGTGATATCGTATCCGCCAAATCCAGCTACTGACAATTCATGAGGTATTCGAATCTTGTTAGAGAAAGCAGTCTTCATAACACCAAGTGCGATGTTATCCGTGGCACCTACAATGATGCTCGGTTTATTGTCCCGAAGAATGGCTTCTGCTGTAACGATCGCTTCGGACATTTTGAAGCTTGTCTCATAGTAGGTAACATTACACAGATCCCCGCCATTTTCGGCGATGGCACGCTGAAATCCCTGTCTGCGATGTATGCCGACGGCCTGGTCCCTCTCCGTTACTCCAATATAAACAATCTGGCGATGCCCCTTCTCCACCACATATTTGCCCATATCGTATCCGGCCTGGTCATCGTTGTGAACCAGACTATGCAGACGTTCATGCTGTTGTCCCACCAATAACACCGGAATGCCAATCTCTTCGACTGCCTTCAGATGTGCTTCAGTCACTTCTGCGGCAAGCAGAATAATGCCGGATACCTTCTGCCTTGCAAAATCATAAATGGCGTCGATCTCGCGGTGCATATCCTGGCTTGTATTGGCAATCAACATCTGGTACTGATTGGTTCTTAATTCCTCATCTATGCCGATAAGCGTCTGTGAAGTTGCAAATGAGTCCAGCCGCGGGACGACTGTTCCGATAATACTGGTTTTCTTCGCTTTGAGGCTCTGTGCAAAGGTGTTCGGTACGTAATTATATTGTTTGATAATGCGCTCAATCTTCTGACGTGTATCTTCACTGACCGAACCGCCATTCAGAAAACGGGAAACGGTGCTTTTGGCCACGCCGGCCAGTTGAGCGATATCAGAAATGGTTTTGTTCATAGTTACTCCTCTTGTGTACAGCTTAAAAATGAAAATGGATAAAGCACCCTTCTTATTATACTTGGTTGACGTCAATGTGGCGAATAGCATTGTGCTGCAGTACAGCGTTATTGATGTGCGGCATCACTTCAATTCATTGCATGTATATGGTGTACATGCTAGTATAACTTCAATTCATATCGTGCACGATGGAATACTAACATATCAATAAACAGTTTACAGGCTATGACGGAAAGAGTAAGCGGAATCTGGCGTTGATTACAGGGACGTGGTGCCAAAGACTGAGAGCACCCGAGGCAACCATCCGCCGAAGTTCACTCCCGAGCCGATTGCTGAAAAGCGGCTTCTTCAAGAGTCAGCTTCTAGGACAATCCGTTCCTTGCGTTAAAAGGTCAAAGTGAGATTCGGCATGCCTGCAATCAGGCTGAACCGTTTCTAATTAGGGTGGTACCACGGCTTCTTCGTCCCTTGCGGATGAAGGGCTTTTTTGTTTTTCAATAAAATGAATTCATATCCAACGTAATGGAGGAGTGGTTGTAAATGGACGAGAACAAATCCTTGGAACAATTACGAAGCCGATTGAATGAGATTAACCATGATCTGCTTCACTTACTATCAGAGCGGGCGCAAATCACACAGGAAATTGGTCAGATCAAGGAAAAACAGGGCGTTCCCAAGTTTGACCCCGTTCGTGAGAAAGAAATGCTCGAAGAATTGACGGCAGCCAATCCTGGGCCTTTCCATGATGATGCCATCAAGCTGCTGTTCAAGCAGATCTTTCAGGCTTCGCTGCATTTGCAGGTCGACGATCACAAGAAACAGCTTCTCGTTAGCCGTAAAAACCAGCAGGAGGATACGATCGTTTCCATTGGTGACATTCAGGTTGGGGCGGGCAAACCAATAATGATTGCCGGACCTTGTTCCGTCGAGAGTTACGAGCAAGTCCGGGAGGTTGCCAAAGCTTTGAAAGAAGCCGGGATCTCGGTTATGCGCGGCGGAGCGTTTAAACCACGTACCTCTCCATATGATTTTCAGGGCCTAGGGATTGAAGGACTGAAAATTCTCAAGGAAGTGGCTGACGAGTTCGGTCTCAAAACGATCAGTGAGATTGTGCATCCAGGCCATATCGAGCTGGCAGCGGATTACATCGATGTGATCCAGATCGGTGCCCGAAACATGCAAAACTTCGAGTTGCTCAAAGCAGCAGGCGACGCTCGTATTCCGATTTTGCTAAAACGAGGGTTGGCAGCAACCATTGATGAATTCGTGCATGCTGCGGAGTATGTCGTGTCCCGTGGGAATAAACAAGTCATGCTGATCGAACGAGGGATTCGCACTTATGAAAAAGCCACACGCAATACCCTTGATATCTCTGCCGTTCCTATTCTAAAACAGGAAACCCATCTTCCCGTTTTGGTGGATGTAACCCACTCTACCGGACGCAAAGATATTCTGGCTCCATGCGCCAAAGCTGCTCTGGCGGCTGGTGCCGACGGCGTTATGGTGGAAGTGCATCCCAATCCAGCGGTCGCGCTATCCGATAGTGCGCAGCAGTTGAACATCGAACAATTCCATCAGTTCTTCTCCTCTGTGAGACAATCCGGTTTATTGAAGGATTAATAGTCGCAGAAGATAGTGAACAGAATTTTTTAATCAAACAATAAACAAAAAGCCTGAAGGAGTTGCCTATTCATTAAATATGAATGAGCATTCCTCAGGCTTTTTCTTATTCTAACCATTTTTCATACCTCTATGATAATAGGCAGGATCATCGGTCTTCGTTTCGTCTGGGCATAAATGTAATGTCCGATCTCGTCCTTAAGCTTTCTTTTGATGACATTCCACTGGTTCACTCCGGCTCCGGTCAATTCTTCCATTCTGGACAGTACCAGGGCATGAATCTCCTGCATAAATTCCTCCGAGTCTTTCACAAACACGAATCCTCTGGAAATGATCTCTGGAGATGTGACCATTTGCTTCTCCGTTTTGCTAAGTGTCGTCACAATGACTAGCATACCGTCTGACGATAACTGTCTGCGATCCCGAAGCACAATATTACCTACATCCCCCATAATCAAGCCGTCAACCAGACTGTTGCCTGAAGCGATTTTGGGACCCGGTGATGCCTCGCCGTCCTTGTACTGAATCATGTCACCATTATTTACGATAAATACGTGATCCGGGTCTATGCCAACCGCTTCAGCCAGCAATCGGTGCTGGTACAGCATGCGGAATTCGCCGTGGATAGGAACCAGATAATCCGGCTTCATGAGTGTAAGCATCAGCTTTAGCTCTTCCTGACTGCCATGCCCCGATACATGCATTCCCCCCGACCCGCTCGAACCATATAGTACTCTTGCTCCCAGTACATACAGGTTATCAATAACGTGGGCTAAATTGCGTTCGTTGCCCGGAATTGCTCCTGCTGCAATAATGACGGTGTCACCTGCTGCCACTCTCACATGAGGGTGCTTACCTGTTGCGAGCCGAGACAGTGCAGCCATAGGTTCACCTTGGCTTCCCGTACAGAGAATGACCACTTGTTCGGGAGGAAACTGATCCACATCGATCGCTTCAATCAGCAGACCATCAGGAACATCAAGGTATCCCAGTTCACTGGCAACCGACACGACGTTAACCATGCTTCTGCCCAGCAAGGCCAGTTTGCGCCCAGTCTCAAAGGTGGCATTCACAATTTGCTGGACCCGGCTGACATTAGAAGCGAAGGTGGAGATAAATATTTTTTGCCTGGCTCGAATAAATGCATCCAGAATACGATCACCTACAACTCGCTCCGAGGGTGTAAATCCAGGCCGTTCAGCATTCGTACTCTCGGACAGCAATAGATGAACGCCCTGTTTACCAATCTCAGCCATTCGATACAGGTCAGGATAAGGCCCATTCACGGGTGACATGTCGAACTTGAAATCGCCGGTATGTACCACATTTCCACCAGGTGTACGGAAGAAGACACCCAGGCAGTCCGGGATACTGTGGCTCGTTGCAAAAAAGGAAACGTCGATATCCCCCAGCTTTACAGTGGAGTGAGCATCGATTGTATGAAGATCTGCCGTTCGCAGCATGTTATGCTCTTTCAGCTTCAGTTCAATCAACCCTCGGGTAAGCCTGGATGCATATACAGGGATATTCATTTGTTTCAGAAAATAGGGTATGCCCCCAATGTGATCTTCGTGTCCATGAGTAACCACAAGTGCTCTCACTTGGTCCAGATTCTCCAGCAAGTAGGAGACGTCCGGAATAATCAGATCGATGCCCGGCAAGGTCTCATCCGGAAATTTGGAACCACAATCGATGACGATAATATCCTTGTTGTACTGAATAATGTACATGTTCTTACCAATTTCGTTTACGCCGCCAAGTGCAGCGACATACAACTTATTGTGGGCTAGATTCAATTTGAAGCATCCTCCTTTTCGCTTTGCTGCAGTAGCTGGGCTATTCTATAAGTCTGTTTATGTATTTGTAGTATGTTATTTCTCGGTTTACTTATGCATCGTGAATGATTGCAACGCCAAAAAGCCCGCAATGGAACGCAGGCTCCAATGCGGACTTTTATCAGTTTAGGATGAAGTAATACAAAATTGCTTTACAAGATTAAGTTAAACGAGCGATTTACCACGCTGCAGCAAAACATCTTCTTCATAGGTTTTGATCTCGGAGATCCATTTCTCGCGAACAGGCACTCCCTGCTGGGCACAATAATAATCCCAGATGGCACCAAATGGATAGGATTTGAATTCTTCAGTCAGTGCAAGCCGAACCGTATAATCACCTTGCAGTTCAGCGGCTTTTAGTGCATCCACCGGTTCCAGCATGGCACGCAGCAGAGCTTTGATCGTGTTACGCGTTCCAACAACCCAAGCCGCTACCCGATTGATACTGGCATCAAAGAAATCAAGACCCACATGCGTCGTTGGCAACAGGTCGTGACGAACAAGTTCGCGTGCAATTTCCAACAGTTCATCGTCCATAATGACGACATGGTCACTATCCCAACGCATTGGACGGCTCACATGCAGCAGAATGCCACTTGTAAAGAGTGCAAGGGAGGACAGCTTGTTGGAGATGACCTCTGTGGGATGGAAATGGCCTGCATCCAAGCAGATCAAGGTATCATTTTGCAATCCATATCCCATATAAAACTCGTGTGACCCAACCACGTAAGCTTCCGAACCAAGGCCGAACAGTTTACTCTCAACCGCGTCCAGATTATGCTTCGGATCAAGCTTCTCTGCAAATACTTGATCCAACGAATCCTTAAGGCGTTTGCGTGGTGTCATGCGATCAACCGGATTATCCTTGAAGCCATCAGGAACCCAAACGTTGGTTACGCACGTCTGGCCTAATTGCTCGCCGAAATAAGCGCCGATGCGCCGAGACGCCTTGCAGTGATCAATCCAGAACTTGCGGATCTCCGGATCAGGATGACTCAGTGTAAACCCGTCGCTCGATTTCTCGTGAGAAAAACACGTCGGGTTGAAATCAAGCCCCAGTCCCTGCTCCTTCGCCCATTGCACCCATTTCTCATAATGCTTGGGTTCAATCTGATCCAGCTCCACTTTTTCGTCCGTATCGGTATAGATCGCATGCAGATTGACCTTATGCTTGCCTGGTATCAGCGAAAAGGCCTGTTCCAGATCCGCCCGAAGTTCAGCAGGAGTGGTTGCTGCACCCGGATATTGACCTGTAACGGAAATGCCTCCCGTCAACTCTCCATCCTGGTTCAAAAAGCCTTTCACATCATCACCTTGCCAGCAATGCACAGATACCTTGATCTCTGCAAGCTTCTCCAATACTTCATCCGTATCAATTCCATGCTGGGCATATAACAATTTGGCTGCTTCATACGCTTGCTTGACTTGGTTATCCATTCGCAGAAACCCTCCTCTTAACGTGTAAATGCTGCCGGTACACCGCCATCAATGGTCATCATGCATCCGGTTGTTTTCTCGGATTTGGAAGAAGCAAAGAAGGCAATTCCTTCCGCAATATCTTTCGGATAAATATTTACGAGCAATGTCGTACGCTTACGGTAGTACTCCTCCAGTTGATCGGGCTCAATACCATACGCTGCCGCACGTTCGTTTCTCCAGGAACCATTCCAGATCGCAGACCCTTGCAGAATCGCGTCAGGAAGTATCGTGTTGACACGAATGCCATATTCGCCGCCTTCAGCTGCAATACAACGTGCAAGGTGAGCTTCAAGGGCTTTCGCCGAGCTGTATGCCGATGCACTTTTACCAGCATAGACCGAGTTTTTCGACCCGATGAAGACCATACTGCCGCCTATTCCCTGCTGTTTCATCAGCTTGAACGCTTCACGGGCAACGAGGAAGTATCCGGTACCCAGCACATTCATGTTGAGGTTCCATTCCTTCAGGGATGTTTCGTCAAATGGACTCGATGTGGCAAGACCCGCATTGTTAACGATAATGTCCACTCCACCATATTGTACAGCTACTTCAGCGTATGCCGATTGCACAGCTGCCTCATCCGTTACATCCATTTTTAGCGCATATGCGCGATTAGCACCATATTGGTCATTGATTTCCTGGGCTACTTTTTGAGCCCCTTCCAGGTTCAGGTCAGCCAGAACGACGTGAGCCCCCTCGGATACCAGCCTGCGTGCAGTCTCACTGCCGATCCCACCGGCGCCACCTGTAATAAACGCTACTTTCCGGGAGAATTCCGTCTCGGCCGGTGCAAGGGACAATTTATACAATTCAAGCGGCCAGTATTCTACATTGTAAGACTCATTTGCACTAAGGGATACGAATTTACCCAGGCTCGTCGCGCCCCGCATGACGGCAATCGCACGGTGATACAGTGCTCCGCTTACTTGGGATAGCGCCCAGCTCTTGCCTGTGTTGATCATGCCCACACCCGGGATGAGAATAACGCGAGGGGCTGCTTCAAACATGACATCGCCGTCGTTTTTGTTGCTTTCAAAATACTGTTTGTACTGCTCTTTGTATTGAGCTACGCCTTCGGTCAGCTTGGCTTTCAGACCATCGATATCCTCGGCATCCGGCGTCCAGTCGATGAACAACGGAACGACTTTGGTATGTACCAGATGATCCGGGCATGCCGCCCCCACCTGTGACAGCTCTGGTGAATTGGCTCCACCGACAAAAGCAAGTACATCGTCCTGATCGTCATAGGACAGAATCATTTTTTTGCTATCCGATACTGCACCGCGGAGCGTTGGCATGATTTTGGCTACAATCTCACGCCGCACTTCAGCAGCAAGCGCCGGATGTTTAACGCCACCAAACAAACTTCCTTCATCCACACGAGCTTCAATGAACGCTTCCGCCTCATTGATAATCTTGATGGTCTGTGCGTAACATTCCTCGGACGTCTCTCCCCAAGTGACGAGTCCGTGCTTCTCCATTAGAACCAGTTCCGCATTCGGATTCGCGAATACGCTTTCAGCAATCATCTTGGATAATGTAAAACCTGGGCGAACATATGGGACCCATACAAACCGATCTCCATAAATCTCTCTCGCCAACTCTTTCCCGTTATCTGCACAGCACAGACTGATAATTGCATCCGGATGTGTGTGGTCCACATGGTTATATGGAAGAAATGCATGCAGCAAGGTCTCGATCGAAGCACGAGGGTGCTTGGAATCGATCATGCAATGACCCAAATATTCAACCATCTCTTCATCCGTCATTGATTCACGTTCAATCAGGGGACGAATGTCTTCCAGAGCCAGGCCTGTAAAATGCTTCGCTTGCATTGAGCCCAGGTCGGAGCCACTTCCTTTCACGTACATGACTTCTACATCACGTCCACGAAAATCCTTCACTGTTGTTTTGGTAGACGTATTTCCACCATAAATGTTGCATACACTGCGGTCTGCGCCAATCAGATTGGATCGGTAAACCAGCTGCTCAAGTCCCGTTGTTTGCTCAGAAGCCTGTGAAGAATTCCATAAACTCTGTACCATTCATTTCCCTCCGATAATGTTTGTTTTATTCCTAATCAGAGTTTAACATCTTTGTTTTGTTTTGAAAACAAAAGATTTTAAATATAAACGGAAATATTCAAAAGATCGATCTCCCTGCTAATTCGTTTAAATTAAAAGACACCCTGACGCTGCCGTCAGAGTGTCAAGAATGCAGTGAAAACCAGTAGAGTTTTAACATGCCGTTTAAAATTCAATCATGCTTACCGAACAATATCGATTGAAATAGGTATAGCTTTAAAAGATTCCCGCTTTTTGGGACGTGTTTTTAATTCCGTAAGTATCATTGACAACCGTATTACCATAGCTCGTCAAACTGCCGTTAGGTCCTGTTGCCAAATCAAGATAGTTTAATCCAGAGCTATTACCGTACCAAGACCATGCAAGCCATCCTACCCCTTTTTCCTGACCATATTTCATGATTGCATATTCATCGACATCTCCATTGGTGTGATATCCTCCGAACTCACCAATGATTAAGGCCAGCCCCTTATTCAGCACATTTTCCATATTGGATTTGACGGTGGCCGCATCCTTGCCTGCATACTCATACATGTGAATGGAAAACACCGTATTTTTCTGTGAATCCGCGGCGAATACGCTTTGTCCGTAATCGACGATCGATTGAGGGTACTGACCCCAGCCTGCTGCATCTACAATCAAGGTATTTTTAATACCCGCATCTCTTAATTTCGGAATAGCTTTTTTGTACCCGTCAGCCCACGCGCTTCCGTTCCATGTTCCGTACCACTCGTTTGCAATGTTTACAATAACCCGATCTTCCTTCCCGATCAGTGCTTCCTTGATGCTTATCCAGTAGTTGACCGCTGCATCCAACGAATTGTAGTCATCTTTCCCAGTGGCATCGTGTACTTCAAGCACAGCAATCATCTTGTTTGCATTTACGACATTAATGATGTTTTTTACGGAATTCAGATCATCCTTGGTGTATTGTGTACCGTTTGATAAAACAATTCGTACCGTATTGGCACCCGTTTTTGCGATCGCAGGGATAGCCGTGTTCAAATCATTTTTAAACCAGGAGTGCCCATGATTGATACCCCTCATGTAAAATGGTTTACCCGTAGAATCGTACAATTTGCCTCCATTCACGTAAAAACCTGTAGCTGCTGCGGCTTTGGGCGCCGCGCTCCCCAAAATGACAAACATCAGTGCTGCAATGACTGTTAAGATTGTACCCTTTTGCAACTTGGCCATGGCATATAACCTCCTGAGTTTTTTATATTTCAATTAACCCTACATAAGGCAACAGGTTAACTAAAATCAAATTTATCAACTAATAAATAAAGTTATAAGAATAAACAATTTTAAATATTATGTTTATAATTTACTTTATCGTTTAAGTTATGAGATTATAATAAAATGAAAACGCTTACTAGTCAACTCATTCTTAACTCTTTATGGAAAAAAAGAAATACCCGTCCAATGATGAAGAAGTGGACAGGCATTTCTTTTTGATCCAATACAATTATTTTCGTCTTGCAAAATCAACAAACCTGAATTTGTCCGGACGGTGCCGGGATTCCGTGAACTGAAAAGGACTCGCATCCTCCAGGTAGACCTGGCTGCGTACAACGACAACATTGTGGAAACCTTCCAGATCCATCAGTCTTCGATCTTCTTCGGTAGGCTCTTCCACCAAGATCTCTTTCTTGGCAAAAGAAATGGACAATCCGAGCTGATCCTCAATGTACTCGTAAATGGAATCATTACATATCTCTTTGGTTAATCCCGGAACAAGACGTTGACTGACATAGTCTTTGTCCAGAATGACACGTTCTCCATCCACATTTCTTACACGCACGATTTTCCACACTTGTTCGCCCATCCCAAAATGAATGGTTTTAAACAAGGCCTGATCTACCTTCAGTTCCTCTAGTTCCTCAACATGTGTTCTTGCCCGCTGTCCCATTTTCTTGGCCAGTTCCTTGAAGCTGACCAGTCCCGAAATGGGAAAATCAATCTTGCGGATATCCAATACAATGGATCCCTTACCCTGAATTTTCTGAATGTAACCTTCTTCATACAGCATTTTCAGCGCTTTGCGTATCGTCTCTCTGGACGTCTGATAGCTTTCGGACAAATCAAGCTCCGATGGCAGAAGCGAACCAGCCTCGATCTCTCCAGTCCGAATATGAGCTGCGATATCTTCGTAGATTCGGATAAACTTGTTATTCATCAGTCATCACCATAGTTCATTACCCTTTTTATCATATTAGCAACCTATTATAGCATTATTGGCAGGGTTAATGCACTTGGTGGTTCTACCAGCAAGGATGATACATAAAAGTTTACAAGGAGTGACTCAGAAACCACTTGTACAGGTCCGGATTGCTGTATGTCTCATCCCAAGCATTATGGTTCCCTTCCGGATAGACAGTCAGCTTCACGTTTGCCTCTATCGCTTCAAGGGCATCCACAATTCCTTGTGATTCCGAGAGAGGAACGACATCGTCCTTGGCACCGTGAAATGCCCAGATCGGCACATCACGTAAGGCTTCTGCTTTGGAAGGATCGATTCCCCCGCACACGGGGGCTACGGCAGCAAATACATGGGGATAGTCGATGGGTAGATGCCATGCCCCGTAACCGCCCATGCTTAATCCGGTAAGATATACTCTCTTCGGATCTGCAGGATAGTTCTCCAGCACATGTTCAACAATGGCATGCAGAGCTTCCTTTTCCATTGCCCAGAATTCATCCTCCGGACATTGAGGTGATATGACGATAAACGGAAAGCTCTTGTCCTGATCTACAATGTTCGGAAGTCCGTTCGCTTTCACCTTATTCAAATCACTGCCACGTTCGCCTGATCCGTGAAGAAACAGAATAACAGGCCACTTCTTATCTGCTGGTTGTTCTTCCGTATCCGGAATGTGCAGCAAGTAGTCCAATGTCAACGTTTTGGTTATTTCCTTGACGATTCGATGCCCCGTCTGGGTCATGACTGTCCCCTCACTTCTATTCTCTAATCTTCTTCAACGCTTCGTCCAGAGCTCCAACCACCTTGTCACACCAAACATCAAATTCAGGATCTTCGGTTTGCAGCTCTGGATGATCCAGCATATACTGTATCGTTTTCCGTATTCCCTGATCCGCTCTCGTTGTTGCTACAAATTCAGGTACAAGCCTCTTGAGTTTGCTATTGTCGAATACAACCGTATTGGCCTTATCTCCAAGCAAACCGCCGCGAAGGTCCTGATCACTGCATGCAGCCAGGAATTCTGAAGGGACATGAACCGCATTCAGCTTGACACCAAGTCCTCCAGCGATAATTTCATAGATTTGGTTCCACGTCACGGACTCGTCCGAGGTAATATGTACAGACTCACCAATGGCATGGATATTACCCATAAGACCGATAAAACCTTTGGCAAAATCACTATTATGCGTAATCGTCCATAGTGATGTGCCGTCACCGTGAATGATTACGGGTTTGCCTTCACGAATTCGCTTGAGAACCTGCCAGCTTCCTTTGGCACCATGCACGCCCAGAGGCACAGACAGGTCACCATACGTATGGCTTGGACGTACAATCGTCACCGGAAAACCATGCTCCCGGTACTGCTTCATCAGATAATCTTCGCAGGCGATTTTATTGCGTGAATACTCCCAGTAGGGATTGGATAATGGTGTGCCTTCCGTAATGCGATAGTCGGCAAGTGGTGTCTGATAAGCTGATGCCGAGCTTATGAATATGAACTGTTTGGTTTTGTCTTTAAATAAACGATAATCTCTCTCGAGCTGTGACGGTACAAAAGCTATAAAGTCTGCAACGACATCAAATTCAAGATCCACAATGAGTTCTGCCACCCGTTCTTCATCATTGATGTCGGCCTGCAGCACATTGACTTCCGCGGGCAGATCATCATTACGATTGCCCCGATTGATCAAGTAAAGCTCACAACCCTGACTCGCGAGCTGATGCGTAATTGCTGTACTGATTGTACCCGTTCCTCCAATAAATAGCGCTTTCATATTAAGCCACCTCCAGATGAAATGTCTCACAAGTCCATGATAGCACGCATGCAAAAGAGGAGCAAAGCCAGCTTGTCACCGACTCTGCTCCTCTCGTTTAAACGACCTTAATTGTTCCGTATATCATGTACATGCCGCAGTGAATTTCATATTCTCCAGGCTGCAAATTTTCATCAACCGTGTAGTAGTTGTCTCCTTTTTGCATGTACAAATCCATTCCCAGATCCTGTGAACCAACCGATTTCACATGGGTGACTGACCGGGTAAGAATAAAATTAATTTTAGTGGGAACTCCGGCTTTAACTTCAATCACCCCAGGCTCAAATCCGTCATTACTCACATTCACATCAATAACTTCATATCCTTCCAATTCTTCAGACGTCTTCGCTTGCGCCGTTACCGAACTTCCTGCCCCTGGAGACATGTCCTTGCCCATGAAATAAACCAAAAATGATCCGAGTAATACAATAACAGCAAGGCCCAGCGTAAGCCACGGCCACATTTTCTTAATCGAGCTATTCATATCAGCATGCCTCTTTTCCTGAAATAAATGTACAGCCTATATCATACCTTAACCCACTGCAGAAGAAAATGGCTCCTATGGGCCATGTCTGATCATACTTAGCAAGTGAGGGCTGTATATCCAACTGAAAACTTCGTTTCATTAGAAAAAGCCTGATTACTCAGGCTTCTCTACTGTTTTATATTTATATCCATGATAACTCTAGCGCATCCCCGGCTTACTGGGTTAGTTAAGAGGAATACTGCGGAGCACTTCGACTCCGTTTCAGCCTTAGCTTATATAACTCTGGCAGTGCAACGCCGATCAGAACGATAATGACGCCAAACCACTGCAGTCCGCTGACATGCTCATGAAGGACGATGGAGGATAACAGCACCGCAACCGGAAGCTCAACTGCACCCAGAATGCCTGCCATATCGCCCCCAATATGAGGAACCCCAATGGCGAACAACACTGGCGGAATGAAAGCACCGAAGAAACCGAGCAGTAATCCGAACACAAGCAGCTGGCTCCAGATCAGTCCGTTAAACAGGAATGTCGGCGGGAACAGAATGCAGAGCAGAATCAATCCGCCGGTAACCATCCACGCGCTGCGAAAAGCAGGATGAGCTGACGGGACAGCTTTGCCGCTAAACAGCACAAACAGTGAATAACTCACAGCCGCCATCAGTCCGAGTGCAATTCCCAGACCGTTAAACTCGCTCAGTCCCTGCTCCAGGAATCCTGCAGCAAGGAGAGTACCTCCGAACAGGATAATCAGTGTTAGGAAGGTTACTTTGTCTGGACGTTGCCGTTTACTTACCGCCTGAATCAACACGCTAATCCAAGTAAACTGAAACAAGAGAATAATGGCGAGGGATGCGGGAATGTAACGTAATGACTGATAATACACCAAACCTGTAATAACTGTTGGCGTACCTGCAGCCATTAACAGTAGACGCTGCTTCCATGTAAGTCGCGTAAACACACGGGTCGCTGCTGCTGCTGTTTTGCTAGTTTGTGATCTGCGTTTTGTTTTAAATTTCGTGTATAATGCCAGCAACCAGGACAGGATGAACCCCGTGACCAGCTGTGAACCGACAACCTCTCCGAGTTGATATCCTTCACCGTATGCCAGCACAACTATAGTTGATAAGATGCCATAGCTCATCGCTCCAGCGAGAACGGACAAATAGTATTTCATTATGAATAAACCTCCTGATGATCGATAATACGTCCGCATGTCTAATTCATGCCAAGGTCACAACCTGCCATCCAAACGCAAAAAATCCTAACTTCGTGCAAGGAATAAATGAAATTCCTGGCATCGTAGTTAGGAAGTATAGGCTTCCCGTAGAGACCCTCGCCCTGTGTACACGTTTGGCCTGCGAGGTTATACGAAATGAAGTATGCTTTTGTGATGTTACGTATGTGACGACTTTTCATATATTACATGGCAGGTGAGATGGTGTCAACCCCATCATTCAATCGAAAATGAAATTGGACAGCTAGGCGTATCGAACGATATCATTCACGGCCTTATCTCATTCAGGAGATTCCCAAGCCAGCGTTTGTTCCAAACCCTCCTGTAAACCTTGCAGATCCAAGCCATCCACGGCAAAAGCTTCCCGGATCAGTGCCGGGGCCACAAATTCATCGTATTTGCCTAGATACGGGGCCTCGTCTTCCGCCAGCAGTCCTGAAGCATCCTCAACGGTTCGGCATTCGCTCATAATCTCTGCCAGTAGTGTTCGTGCATCCACTTTACCAGAGACGACAAAATAATAAGGCTCCATGGGCACGACAGACCGCAGCGCAAATCGATCGGACAGATTATGCTTCATCAGTCGTTCCAGTGTACGAAACGATTTGCTTCCCACCCAAGGGAGAACATACAGGGAATCACCACCAGCCGGAATAACCACCTGCTTCAGCAATCCGCTTTCCCGTGCCAACCGGCGTGCACGCTCCAAGCGATTCACTGCTTGTGGAGACAGATAAGGATAGATCACTGAATCCGACAGGACCTCACGCATTTTCTGAATGACCAGCGTATGAATGTCACCCCCTGCTCCAAGCCATAGGGTGTCCACTTTGCCTTTGGCCGCCTTCACATATACGGCTTTGTGTTTATGATCCACTTCTTCGACTTTCCACAGCTTTCCTGCAAGGGAAAAGCAATAGCCTGGCGGTGGAACTGTCGTTATCGAACCGATTTCCTCTGAACCATTCAGCACCTTGTGTTCCTCATCATCTTTGAAAACCGCGTAAAAGCGATAATTATTGACCGTTTTCTCGCCAGTGAGCCCAATGATTAATGTCTGTTCCTCGGTCCACTGCAGATGATCAGTTTCAATCAGATAATTTAAGAATGTCTGGTACTGATCGGGCCGGATCTGACTGAACGGCGCAAGTGACAGCACGGCATACGCGAGTTCGCGAGGCTCTGCCTCCCCCATACTTTTCAGCATGCTCATCGTCTGATGGTAGAGAACACCCATTGGCATTTTGCGAGCATCAAGCGGTTCGACCCATTTGGTCTTCACATACAGTTCTATGACAGCAATCGCACGCAGCAGCGTCCATGGCATGCGAGCTGGAAGCTGCGCTTCTTCATCCTCTTCTTCCGGACAAACGAATAACATTTCCGAAGCCATGTCATCCCGTCTTCCTGACCTTCCCAGACGCTGGACAAAACTCGAAGCACTGTAAGGGGCACCGAGCTGCACAACCCGTTCCAATTCACCGAGGTCAATCCCCAGTTCCAATGTTACCGTAGCCGCAGCTACTGCCGGACCTACCCCGGTCCGCAGGGCCGCCTCCGTCTCTTCGCGAAGCATGGATGATATGCTCCCATGATGCACATGAAATACATCCCTTTCTTCCCGGCGTGCAGCGACTCTTCTCATTTCAAGGATGGTTACTTCGGCATCCGTTCGGCTGTTGGTGAAGATTAGCGCCTTTTTACGATGGGTACTCTCATAGATGAAATCGTAAAAGGCCTTGCGTGCGTTGTGCAGATGTTCAGCCTGCTCCTCATCCCGGGCATCCGGAAAAGAGAAATGCTCCACCCGCAAGCGCAGCTTGCGGCCGCCTGGAGAAGACACGACATCTACCCCTTCCTGCGTTCCTGCTGCCAGCCATGAAGTTGCTGCCTCATAATCACTCAGTGTCGCAGATAATCCAACTCTGCGGGGTCTGCAGCCAGCCATCCGCTCAATCCGGGCCAGTTCACTTAATACCTGAATTCCCCGATCTGCTCCCATAAATGCATGGACCTCATCAATAATAACGTACCGCAAATCATGAAACAGCGCTGGTATGGCATTGGGACGGTTCATGAGCAAGCCCTCGAGCGATTCCGGTGTAATCTGGAGCACGCCGGACGGATTTCGCACCAATCGTGTTTTTTCCGCTTGAGGCACATCCCCGTGCCAGTGCCACACCGGTATGTTGCCCTCAGATAGCAGATCCTTCAGGCGCTCGAATTGATCATTGATCAGTGCCTTAAGTGGTCCGATGTACAGAATGCCCACTGATTTGGAAGGACGTTCATACAACTCTGTCAGTGCTGGAAAAAAGGCTGCTTCCGTCTTGCCTGATGCCGTTCCTGCCGCGATCAGCATATGATGCGGGGTATCGAAGCAGATATGACAAGCCTCAATCTGTGCAGGGCGAAGCGAATCCCATCTTTTTTTATATATAAATTCCTGGACAAAAGGCGCCAGTCTGTAAAAAGGATTGTCCCTCATAATTCAAATTCCGCCAGAAAATCGTCCATCTCATCCGGAGCAGAAGATGATGCATTTCCTTTTCCGCCATCCTGTGGCTCGGCTGCCCGCTCACCAAGCAATTGGGCATAGGTCACTTCCGGATTCTGGTGGAGCGTATGCAGTACATCCATAAAATCTCGTACTACTTCACGGGTTGTTAACAGCTCATCCGCCCCGAGACGGTTCACCGCTGTTTGCATGAAATCAACCAGATCTTTATCCGTCAAGCTGGCCCGGTAACCAAAATGAAGGGCATGAATCTGACGCAGCTTCTGCAGCAGGATGAGAATCTCTTCATGAGATAACATCGCAAGCTTTAGAATAGGCCCTGTATAATTCGCATATTCTCTCGCTGCATAACGACCATCGATCAGTCTGGAACGAAGCGCCTCATAACTAAACAATCCGCGTCTCTCATCCTCTACAAATTGCGGCGTACCGCCAACAAAGATGCCGAGGTGCTCCGCCTTGCCCTGCATCGTGTCATTAAACATGGTCAGCAATTTCTCATAATTGCTTTGCCGAGAGATGCTATTTGTGATCTTGTACAGATTCACCGCTTCATCAATAAAGAGCAGTAATCCTTTATAACCTATACGTGCCGTAAACTCCGACCATAATTTGAAATAATCATACCAGTTGTCATCATCGATGATCACGCCGACAGTAAGTTCCTTTTTGGCTTCCGTCTTGGTGGCATACTCCCCTCTTAGCCAGCGAAGCGCAGCCTGTTTGCGATCATCATCTCCAAGCTTGTATCCGTTCCAGTACGAAGCAAGAACTTTGGCAAAATCAAAGCCATGCACCAGGTTCTGCATTTCGTTCGTGACCGCGTATATCTGCTTCTCTACCTCTAACGGCAGGGCAGGATCATCAGGTCGCAAGCCCTGGTTCTGCATCGTTTGCTGCTGCAGGGCAGCAATCCACTTTTGCAGAATCGGTTCAAGTGCTCCACCATCCGGACGTGTGCGCGTGGACAGACGGGTCATCAGTTCTCGATACGTTGCGAGTCCTTGACCTTTGGTACCTACCAATCTTCGCTCTGGGGATAGGTCTGCATCTGCTACAACGAACTCCCGGTCCATCGCATAGTTCCGAATCATTTGTAAAAGAAAGCTTTTCCCACTGCCGTACCTTCCTGTAATCAGTTTAAATGCTGCTCCGCCTTCGGCAATGTTATCCAGATCACGCAATATCGCGTCCACTTCGGGCTTGCGGCCGACGGCAATCTGCTCCAATCCAATTCGCGGTACAACACCCGCTGTCAATGAATTCACCAGCGCGGTGGTCAGCCGTTTCGGTATTTTTAAATCTGTCATTGTCCTCTCACCTCTTCACATGTTCAAATACATTCATATATTCAGAAACAATCCGGTCACTGTCGATCAGTAGGTCACCCATCGTTTCCATGGCCAGATCGTTAATTTCATCAAGCAGAAGTGCAGGCATTGTTCCATATTGTTCGGCCACAAGGTTCAGTTCAGTATCTGGGTCCTCGCCGAGCAGAGCATGAATGGCCAGCACATGCTGAGGAGCAAGCTGGTCCGCCAAGTGGAGCCATTCTTCATCCAAATCCCCGGCAATCGCTTCCTCCCACTGCAAACGGACTGGCTTATCGTTCGGTACGACGGCTTCGGAACGTTCAGCTAACCCCTCATCAGCCTCTGGTTCGAGAGAGTGATCCTTATTATGTTCGGTCATGTATTTCACGGTGTCGTTCGCTTCTCCCTCAACCGCAGCCTGATGTTCGAAGGGAGCCGGTTCATGTCCCCTGTCCACATCTTCCTCAATCGTTAAAGCCTGGCGGACATATTCGCTCTCCTGATGTAATGACGTCAGTTTCTCCGGATCAATTCGAATCATTGGTTTCTCGGCGGCTTCTGCTTGTTTAGCAGCATATACCTTGTCCAAATAACGTTCGATCAAGCCTGCGAGTTCAGGTTCCAGAGTCTTTCCACGCAATCGGCCTCTGAATCCGAGCAGTTCCCGGCATTTGTTTTCGGTACAGCGAAAGATGCGTGTAACCAACTGAACAAAATCCGAATTCTCTCCAACCGGAACATAGGATAAGGGAACCGTTTTCCCATAAAGGGTATCGTCATATACCGCTTTGCGAAAGAGCACCCGCTCCGTTGTTCTCGGCTTACCCTGTATAAACTGGTTCGCGATCCCTTCCTGACGTGTTCGTAGAAGATAGGAATCTACGAGCACCATAACCTTGGGGATAAACTCTTCCAGCACTTCCTGGCCGCCATCCCTATAAAATTTGCTGAGCGTGATGTCATAGTCATAATATCGAAGCAGCAGATTCAACGAAACATCGGAGATTCGATTCTGCAAAATCCGCTGCATCTCCATATCCTGTATCTCAGCGGGAAGATATCCGCTTGAAATGTCGAGAATCTCGGACAACGGCATGTCCAGTTGATGAACCAGCATGTAATCCACGAGCCATTCCTGCATATACATGTCCAGCTGCGGATTCCGTACACGGTAATGTATCCATAACTGTTTCAGTTGATCGAAACCCGCTTGAGGATCTCTCCACCCTACGCCGTTAATCAATTCATACGTATGAACGAATACGTAGGACAGATCTGTATCCGGGAAACGTCTTTGCCTCACTTCCGACCTCCAGTACAAGTACCACTCTCGCTGGGACTCGTTCATGACACCATAAGTCGGCCAGTAGCTCATAAAAGGAACAAACGGAGCAGGTTCTCCCTCGGCTTCTTCAAGCTGCCACGCCTCTTCCACGAATCGCTTCTCCGAAGACAATATGCTGCCGCCAGTCTGGCTTGAATGAAATTGCCTGTGGGGAATGGTTGAACGTTCAGGCACCGGAATAGCCGAGGCTTCTGGCTCTTCGGTCAGATCGATCTCCATAAATTCCAACTGTCTTGAATGGTCTTTCATTGAAACTGTTTCACCATCCTCCATCATTCATAATACGAACAAGTGTATCCATATGCATCATTATAGCACTTGTCCTGTGACAATGGCGATGAGAATGCATTTTTCAAAAAAAGAAAGAATGGCGTTCAAACTGATCTCCAGTTCAAACGCCACCCTATAATTGATCAACAGCCTTGCTAAAATGAATTTGTGATCCGTGAAGGATATCAGACCATAGTGATCCGATTTTTCCCTTCATTCTTCGATTGAAGCAATGCCTGCGTTCCCTTTTCAATTAAATCAGACACGGCCAGACTCTCTTCTGGCACCATGACAGCACCGCCCACACTGACGGTAACGACTTCATCCGGGCTGGACGGGTCCCGCTGAATTTGAAGAGCAAGTACATGTTGCCTGATCTCTTCTGCAAGCTGGTCAGCCTGTTCTGACGTTGTGCCCTTGAGTTTCAGTATGAACGTTCCTCCGCGCAGGCGGGAGATCAGCGCTTCATTCTGCTCACTAACGACAGCCAGCACTTCGCCTATCCATTGCAGGCAGAGATCTCCGCCCTGGAGACCGTAGGTAGCATTGTAGGATCGGAAATCGTCGATATCAATAATCAGCAGTCCCAGACTGCATTTTTCCTGCAAACACGCATCCCAATCTTCCTGAAGCTGAGATTTAAATATGGATTGAATTGGCATCTCCGTTAACGGGTCTGTATTAAGATAGTTTTGCAGCTGATTGGTTGTCTCCGTATAACGTTCCTGCTCGTGGTTGGATACTCCACTGTTCAGAACGACCATAACCGAAGGTTTGCCTGCGTGCATAACCGAAGCAAGTGTAACTTCCAGGAGCAGGGAAGCTCCTGCAGCTGTTGTGAAATAGGACTGATTTGTGTACAAACGTGTATCATCCAGTTTCAACTCTTCCAGATGCTGCTGCAAGACGGCTCTTGCATTATCAGGTACGAATTGGCTGAAGTCCATGCCGTTTAGAAGCTTGGAGTTTTCATACCCCAGCAGTTCTACCGCCCTGTTATTGCAGTATATAATTTTGCCATCCGTCAACGTAAAGAAGGCTACAGGTGAGAACTCCATCAGCTGCAAATAGCGTTGTTCATTTTGCCGCAAAACACGTGCATTTTGCAGTGCCTGTTCTTCGGCCTGAACCAGTTGATTTTCCGTTTGACGGCGCACAATGCTTTTGAGCAAAGGCAGCACATTCAGCTCTTTTGTTGTCCATGGATAGGAGGTGGATTGTACAACCTCTCGCCATTTCTCAAATGATTTTCGCGGAGAAAGACGCACACCGTCATCGTTCTTTATAACTGCTTTGGCCGGATCCCCCGCCCAATCCACAAGCTGAATCACCTCAGGCCGAAACCAGATCATATAATGATGCTGCCCGGGTGAAATTGCAACATAGATTACACCTGACACTTTCTCCTTGTAAGCTAGCGCAGGACTGTACTCCAAACTCAGCTTGGATGTATGGTAACTATAGTCATCTGATTTACCCGCAAGCCAAGCGGCAAGCTCACGCACTTGTTCTCGTGTCGGTGTATCGCCATACAACATTAATTTGTCCTGATAGCAAATGGCAGCCCCGGAGGCACTCATGAGACCAAGTAACGTTTGCTCTTCACTCTGAAGCTCTTCCAGAATTCGGGCAAGGCTGGTATTCCCGATAAAAATGCTCGAAATCCGAGAAGCAGCTTCCCGCGACCTGATCTCTGCCTGATATTCATCCAGCTGTTGACGCTGGAACAATTCACTGGAGAAAAACGCACCCAGGAAGTTGCATAAGTTTCGTACACGATGAGGTACATATCTGGCCGAGTAATGATGGCATGTAATCAATCCCCACAGCTGATTGTCATGAATCAGAGAAATCGTTACTGTCGCCCCAACACCCATGTTCTGTAAATATTCAATATGCAGTGGCGATACACTGCGCAGGACCGAAAGACTCAGATTGAGTGATTTACCCGTCAAAGGCTGCAGTGTAGGGATGATCTCTACAGGTTTGTAGTTGACATTAACGATGGTACGCAGCCAGTTCCGCAAATATAATTCACGCGCCTGTTTAGGAATATCCGAAGCCGGATAATGATGTCCGAGAAACGGTTCTAGCTGTTCCTCACGCGCTTCGGCAATGACCTTACCATTCCATTGCTCGTCAAATTCGTAAATCATGACCCGGTCATAACCGAGCATTTCCTTCACTTGCTCCGCTGCAATCTGACTGGCCTCAATTCGGCTGTCCGTGCTCTTGATCCGTCCAAAAAAGCGTGAGATCCACTCAAAATCATTACCTTCCATCGTTCTGCTCTCATTGGAAGGCTCCATCTCCAGTATGAGCAAACCTTCGCTCTCATGGATCACCGACGTGAACACCTGATCATGTCCAGCGATGTTGATGGTGAGATCCATATATTGCAGATCTGAGGTTACAGAAGCACTGAAGCTGCGTGCAAGGATCTGGTGAAGACTCTCTCTGCCAATCAGATTTTCGAGAGGCAGACCGAGCACTTTATCGGCTTCAAGGCCGAGAAGCTCTTCTGTATTCTGACTGCATTGTACAATGGTAGGGACATTCTGGGTATTAACAGCCAGTAGTACACCATGAGGCTGAATGAAGCCGGGAATATGAATCGGTTCTTTATCACAATTGTTAAGATCTATAGGATCATTGGTGTACGTACCTTGATGAAGCAGCGTACGGTTAAGTAGATTATTATCTTTCCTGGACTTCGATTCGGCCATGGCCTGAAAATACCCCTCTCATGATATCCCCCATATATAAATTAAAAGGATTCTTTCATTACATAGATTTGCTTATTACTTATTTATATATCTCATTTGGTATTAATCCATTGGTCAAGCAGCCGGAAAGTTTCCGAAGCTGTATGAACCATTTCATTTTGTTCTTCCTCACTGTGAGCGAATTGGACCAGCTGCTCCATGAATTCAGCCCATCTTGTTCTGGTCTCGGAACCATAAGCGTTGAAGTATTCAAGTCCGCGACCCGCATCAATCGGCAAAAACTGAGATAGACGTTTGGTTATGATCTGACCTCCGTTGGTGGAACCTTCAATGACGTACAGATACCCGAACAATCGTGCAGGTGAAGATATATCCGGCAGTTCCTCACATCTTGGCAGCTGCTTGATCTCGTCATCACTGGAACCTAAATTACGCAGGTCGTTTTCAAGTAATGCAGCTTTCCCCCGAATCTCGTAGTCCAGTCCGGTGCTCTTCCAAAACGGCTGCTCTAGTGCATGTTCTTCCAATGGTTTTAAGAAGCCATAAAATTTCGCTAAATATTCCTTATACTCTTCTAAGCTCACGGTTTGATTCATAATAGCCTTCGCATAGTCGTTCTGTTCCACTTGTCTGTGATAATGAGCTGTCTCACTCTTCAGACGTTCCATAATGGTACTGGCTGTCATGTAATCATCACCTTTCTCTACTTCCTTTATCAAAAATTAAAACAAACAAAAACAACATGATGTTCAGTGCAGGTTACAATAGGTGCCCACTAATCCAGATAAAGATTCTATGTAAGTATACTTTTTCTCGCAGAAGAAAACTACTTGTACCCCGTACCGTTACCTTTGAAACGTTTTATACAGTTGTTAAAATACGTTCTCCCTCATATGTGTAGTCCATTCTCGTTGTAATGCGAGGTAAAATGCTCCCTACCATCATGTTTGCCGGGAGCCACCATTAATTTATTTCCGTTATTAACATTGTCAATCTAGCAATGAAATACACCACCCATTATTTAATAGCAAGTCTACACTGATTAATGCTGGCGTTTCATCAAAATGATACACTGAGGATATATTCTGTCATTGGAGGTATCGTATTTATGGAGGTACGTGTTCAAGAAATTATCGATCATTTGACTGCTCATGTTGAATTGCAGGATAGCACCGTGG
Organism: Paenibacillus sp. FSL K6-2862; assembly: GCF_038005125.1. Taxonomy (NCBI): domain Bacteria; kingdom Bacillati; phylum Bacillota; class Bacilli; order Caryophanales; family Paenibacillaceae; genus Paenibacillus; species Paenibacillus sp. FSL K6-2862. The sequence goes on along the minus strand of NZ_JBBOSN010000001.1, from coordinate 2,772,553 downwards.
ATCAGTTAATTAGCGGATCGATGGATCAACTCGTCACTGGTGTTGTTGTTGCATTCATGCCCACTCACCAGGTCATTGAACGTGCGGTTCAACAGGGAGCCAATCTGATCATCGCCCATGAGCCCCCCTTCTATAACCACCATAGTCATACGGATTGGCTAACCGAAGATCCTGTCTACAAGACCAAGCGGAACCTCATTGATGAAGCCGGAATTGCCATTTATCGCTGTCATGATTCCATTCACCAAGTTCAACCCGACGGCATCACCGAAGGTTTAGTTCAAGCATTGGGATGGACATCCTTCCTTGAGCAAAGGAAGCCGGAAGCAGATATTCTTTCCTTTGATCCAGGTATGACGGTTCAGCAAATTGCAGAACATATCAAACATACACTTCAGATTGAATATGTGCGCGTTGCCGGTAACTTGGAGATGACTTGCCAGCGTGCAGCCGTATTGGTTGGTTTTCGCGGTAATGGGAATCTAACGATCCCCCTACTGCATAACGAACGATTGAACCTGATTATTGCAGGCGAAGGCTTCGAATGGGAAACACCGGAATACATACGTGATGCTGTACAGCAAGGCAGGCAGCAGGCTCTTATTATGATCGGTCATGCCGAAAGTGAGTCTTCCGGGATGAAACTCCTAGCAATGAAGCTGGATCAAGCCTATCCTGAATTACCTGTGACCTTTGTTGGAGAACAGCCTGTATATAACGTGCTTTAATTGATTTTGACTTGATCGCCGCCCTCTGCGAAGAGGGCTTCTTTTTTTTCCTCCAAAACATCCTTAGTTGCTGTCTGACTGATTAAGTTTAGATTGTACGACCTCCACTTCGCTCACGTGTGGATTTTTATGCTCCAATGTTGTACGCTGATGGCTATGGTTTTAGAGTTCAGGACATTTGTCCTTGGCGATCGGGGCACTTCTATCATTTAATAGAAGTCGAAGTAACACAGTGATAAGGAGCGTACAGCATGAAAGGAATTATTTTTGCATTACTCGGCGGTGCCTGCATTACGCTGCAAGGTGTGGCCAACACCCGGATTAGTACGGACATGGGTACATGGCAAGCCGCCACCATTACACAGTTTACCGGCTTTATCTTGGCAGCCATCATTCTGATGTTTGTCCGTGATGTCAATCTTCAGGGATTAAAACAAGTCAAACCGCTATATCTCGCCGGAGGAGCTTTCGGTGCGGTTATTATTTTTAGTGAAGTGTCTGCCATTCAACAAATTGGGGTAACCTTCACGATCTCTGCCCTGCTGATTGCACAGCTGTTCCTGACTTTTCTGGTCGACGTCAACGGGTGGTTTGGTGTCGTGAAGCAGAAGATGAAGCTGCCGCAATTTCTAGGCATAGCACTCATGATTACGGGTGTTAATATTATGAAACTGTAGTTTCTTTTTAGTTTTCAAAAGAACAGGTCGGGGGCGAAGTACTTTATGGAAGAAATCCATGATGAAAATCAATTGTTATACTACTTGAAGCAGTACCAGCTCGAAACCGTATTTCCCGAACCCCTGCGTCCATTGATGACCGTATGTCATTTTGAAAAATGTGAATTGATCTGCCGCCAAGGTGAAGCATCCGAATACTTATATGTACTGGTAGAAGGCAAAATCAAGATTTTTACGACGTCTGCCCAGGATAAAACACTCGTGCTCTGCTTCAAAACCCCACTTGAAGTTGTTGGGGACGTGGAGTATGTCCGGGAAAGTCATATCATTAATACCGTGCAGGCTGTCACACCTGTCGTCATGCTGCGTATCCACTACCGACACCTGGCCGAACATGCCAGCGACTATGCCCCTTTGCTTAAATTTTTGCTAAAGATCATTTCTCATAAGTTCTACATCGATTCAAACTTCTCAAGTTTCAACCTGATGTACCCAGTTGAGGTGCGGTTAGCCAGTTACCTGCTGTCCATCTCCACCGAGGAGGCAGGTGCCGTCGTACATGAGGGACTGGATTCGTTCAATCTGACGGACATTGCCAATCTGATCGGCACAAGCTACCGGCATCTAAATCGGGTCATCCAAAAGCTATGTACGGACGGGTTCATTGAACGCAACCAAGGTTTTATTCAGGTCAAGGATCGAGCCGGTTTGCGTCAAATTGCAGGTCACAACATCTATGAATAAGGAGATTACAGCTAATGATTGTTACGGGTATTTTGCTCGCATTACTTGCAGGTGCACTCGTCAGTCTGCAAACCGTTTTTAATAGTAAAGTCAATGAAAAGACTGGGTCATGGTCCACGACGACGATGGTTCTTTTCACCGGATTCCTTGCCTCTTTCCTGATTTCGCTGCTGGTGGAAGGCAAAAACACGTTCAGCTTCCAGCATATGCAGCCATGGTACTGGGTAAGCGGTGCTATCGGGGTAGGCGTCGTATTCTGTCTCGTTCAGGGAATGAAGCTGCTCGGGCCTACCTTTGCCATATCCATTGTCCTGACCTCCCAGCTGAGTTTTGCCCTGTTGTTTGATTCGATGGGTTGGCTTGGGCTGGAGAAGATCCCCTTCTCCTGGAATCAGCTGCTCGGTGTGCTTGTCATCGTGGGGGGAATTGTATTGTTCAAATTTGGCGGCAGTAAAAGCAATACAGCAGAGAAACCTCGTCGTGCTCTGCGGTCCAATTCTTAATTACACATGCAAAAAAGAGTGTCCGACCATCAGCAAGATGGATTGGACACTCTTTTTCTTATAGACACAAGCATATGCATGATATCTTATACAAACTCTACGTTGTGGTACACTTGCTGAACATCTTCCAGGTCTTCCAGAGCATCAATCAATTTTTCGAATTGAGCCTGTGCATCCTCGGGAAGTTCGATATGGTTTTGCGCCAGCATCGTCAGCTCGGCTACGGTGAACTCAGTAACACCAGCAGCTTTGAAAGCTTCCTGAACGGCATGGAATTGGTCTGGCTCCGCATATACGATCACGGATTCATCCTCATCCACGATATCCCGCACATCCACGTCTGCTTCAAGCAGGATTTCCAGCACTTCTTCGGAGTTTTTGCCTTCTACACCGATGACCGCAGTTGGATCGAACATGTAAGCAACCGAACCGCTGACGCCCATGTTTCCGCCGTTTTTGTTAAACGCGGAACGAACTTCAGGCGCTGTCCGGTTCACATTGTTGGTGAGTGCATCCACGATGACCATCGCACCATTCGGTCCGAAGCCTTCATAACGCAGCTCTTCATAGTTCTCATCCCCGCTGCCTTTAGCCTTTTCCATCGCGCGATCGATAATCGCTTTTGGTACATTATACGTTTTCGCACGTTCCAGCACGACTTTCAGCGCACGGTTTGCCTCCGGGTCTGGTTCACCCTTCTTGGCAGCTACATAAATCTCAACGCCGAACTTAGCATAAACCCGGCTTGTATTTGCATCTTTTGAAGCTTTTTTTTCCTTAATATTATTCCACTTACGACCCATATCGTTTCCGCTCACTTTCAACATGTAATCTGCATTCTACCTAGTTATTATATCTTGTTGAGACTGCTTCAACAAGTTCAGTATGACGAAATAATGGTAATGTTTCATAGCAAACGGTCGTCAGATGCAGCCTGAAACGTCATTTGACATTTCATTAACCTTTCGGCTCCCTCCTAAATATACTTTGATTTCCTAATGTATGAGGAGCTTCGCCGAATACCAGATCAATCAATAAATCTAGCACAAAGAGCATTCCCGCAGGAATGCTCTTCTAACAATCCGATTCAATCAGGCATGAAACTGCTGTCCATCCAGCACTTCAGGCACATAACCGGCACGAATAACAAAATCACCGAAATGTTCCCCTTCATGACGTTCTCTCGCATACTGATGCACCATCGGAGTCAACGTATTCAGGATCTCTGCTTCACCAATGTTTTCTTTATAGAGCTTGTTCAGGCGATGACCAGTAAAGCTGCCACCCAGATACATATTGTATTTGCCGGGAGCCTTCCCGATAAATGAAACCTCGGCGAGCATTGGGCGCGCACACCCATTCGGGCATCCAGTCATACGAATGACAATCTCTTCGTCTCTCAGCCCTGCTTCATCCAGAACGGGTTCCAGCTTGTCGATCAGGGACGGCAGATACCGTTCGGACTCCGCCATGGCAAGACCACATGTAGGAAGTGCCACACACGCCATGGAGTTTCGGCGCAGTGCAGAATAATGAGCCCCATCCGTAAGATTATACTGCTGAATCAACGCTTCAATTTTTTTCTTCTTCTGACTGCTAATGTCCCCGATAATCAGGTTTTGGTTGGCTGTCAGCCGGAAATCTCCGCTATGAATCTTGGCAATTTCACGCAATCCGGTCATAAGCGGGTAGCCGTCGATATCTTTTATCCGTCCATTTTGGATGAACAACGTATAATGCCATCTGCCATTGCTGCCTTTGACCCAGCCGTACCGATCTCCGTTATGATCAAAATGGTAAGCGCGTGCTGCTTCCAAGCTCCAGCCCAGGCGGTTCGTCAATTCCTCCACGAACCAGCCGAGCCCGCGGTCATCGATGGTATATTTGAATCGTGCATGCTTCCGTACTGCACGATCTCCATAGTCCCGCTGAATCGTGACCGTTTTCTCCGCAACATCAATCATTTGCTCCGGTGTGCAGAAGCCGATGACTTTGGACACTTGTGGATATGTCTTCGGATCACCATGCGACATCCCCATTCCGCCGCCTACCGACACGTTGAATCCCTGCAGTTTGCCGTTCTCTACGATGGCGATAAACCCAAGATCCTGTGAAAATACATCGACATCATTCGATGGAGGAACAGCAATCCCGATCTTGAACTTCCGCGGCAAATATACTTTGCCGTAGATTGGTTCCACTTCCTCGTCACTCGCTCCGGTATCGATCACTTTCTCCCCGTCCAGCCACAACTCATGGTATGCCCGAGTACGCGGATCCAGGTGGTTGCTCACTTGGCAAGCCCACTCATATACTTCTGCATGCACATCGGACTGATTCGGGTTCGGATTACACATCACGTTCCTGTTCACGTCTCCACATGCCGCAAGTGTGCTCAGCAGGGAGTCGTTCACTTCACGAATCGTATTTTTGAGATCCCATTTCAATACACCATGAAGCTGGAAAGACTGACGTGTAGTCAAGCGAATGGTTCCGTTCGCATATTTATGGGCGACTCGGTCCATCATGAGCCATTGCTCAGGAGTTACAATTCCGCCCGAAGCTCGTACACGCAGCATGAACTGGTAAGCAGGCTCAAGCTTCGACTTGTTTCGTTCGTTGCGCAGATCACGGTCATCCTGCATATAGCTTCCGTGATGCTTCATCAGCCGGTTGTCATCCTCCGGAATCGAACCACTAATACGGTCCGCCAGTGTTTCGGTGAGACTGCCGCGCAAGTAATCACTTTTGATCTTTATATCTTCCACATCACTATTGGCGCGCTGCGGATTCAGTAAGTTATTATAAGCCATGCTGCTTTCTCCTCTCGTCTCTGCGGGTGCCTTCATCCGGTATTTCCGAATTAATACACGTCCCGCTGATAACGTTTTTCCTGTTGCAACCTAGTCAGATACTCCGAGGCCTGCTCAGAAGTCAAACCGCCCTCTTGTTCAAGAATGGTAGCAAGTGCGCCATGAACATCATGCGCCATTTTCTTCTCATCACCGCACACATAGATGACTGCGCCTTCCTGAAGCCATTGATACAGCTCTTTGCTATTCTCCAGCATCCGATGCTGAACATATACCTTATGCTCCGTATCCCGAGAGAAGGCCACATCCATCTTGGTGAGCACGCCGTCTTTGAGCCAGCGCTGCCATTCCGTTTGATATAGGAAATCCGTGAGGAAATGTTGATCCCCGTAAAACAACCACGTTTTGCCCTGTGCTCCCGTTTCTTCACGCTCACCCAGGAACGATCTAAATGGGGCTACTCCCGTTCCAGGCCCAATCATGATGATTGGGGCATCCGGGTTCTCCGGCAATTTGAAGTTCGGGTTATGCTGGATGTATACGGGCAGGCTGTCTCCTGCCTCAATCTGCTCTGCCAGATGAACTGAACAAACGCCATAACGCTCTCTTCCGCGCGCTTCGTAACGCACCGTACGCACCGTAAGATGTACTTCATCCGGGAATGACTTCGAACTGCTGGCGATGGAATATAAACGTGCAGGGATTTTACGAAGAACGGCAACAAACTCTCCCGCCGGTATGCCCTTCAGATGATAATCCTGCACCAGATCCAGCAGATCGCAGCTGTTCATAACATTGCGGAACTCGGCGTCATTTGCGAGCAAATCGGCAAGTCCACTGTCAGGACTTAGTTTTGCAAGCTCCTGGACTACAGGTTTGGTCACAGCAGTAATTTCGAAATAGCGCAGCAACGCTTCATATACCGATACCTGCTCTCCTGATTTGTTCACCGTTACACGTTCATCGGCATTCCATCCCATGGCTGCAATCAGCTCATCTACCAGACGAGGATGATTTTCCGGGAATACACCCAGGCTGTCTCCCGGCTCGTAGTCCAGATTGGAACCTTCCAGAGACAATTCGATATGACGAGTCTCCCGGTCTGATCCCCTGCCGTTCAGATTAAGATTCTCCAGCACTTCTGCCTTGAATGGATTGGTCCGATTGTACTCGGATTCCCCGCCACTCACCGCAGCGACGACAGCTTCGCTGGATACGGTACCCGCAGTTGCTGGCGTACTGCTAAGGGAGGCAAGAACGTCATTCATCCATTCCGCTGCCGCTTCGTCAAAATCAACATCACAGTCTACACGAGGAACAATTGGCGTACCTCCAAGCTCCTGCAGACGCTGGTCGAAATCCTTGCCAGTTTGGCAGAAGAACTCATACGACGTATCTCCCAGCGCCAGCACGGAATACTTTAATCCATCAAGCTTCGGAGCACGTTTGCTGTTCAGGAACTCATGAAGCGGAATCGCATTATCCGGCGGTTCGCCTTCACCGTGAGTACTGACAACAATGAGCAGATTCTCAATTTTTTTCAGTCCGTTCGGTTTGAAATCTCCCATTGATGATAACGTCACCTGAAGACCTTGCTCTTCCAATTTCTTAGCCAGCTTCTTGGATAATCCGCTGGAATTCCCTGTTTGGGATCCGTAGAGTACCGTTACTTCCCGGGAAGCCGGGGGTACACTGACAGCCGATACCGCTTCCGCTTGTACATTTGATGCTGCACCTGTTCCGGCCGCTACTGCTGCGATCCCCTGAATAGCTGTTAAATATCCGCTAAGCCAAGTCTTTTGTGCATCGTTCAATGTAGGAATAAGACGGTTGAGCAGCTCAACCTGTTCCTGATTAAAAGGGCTGTTTGTCACTTGAAGTTCCACCATTTGCCACCTCGCGCATTGCTTCAATTTTAATTCCTACTAAAATGATCAAATTTATTTCTACTCTCTAGAACCTAACACACCGGGTGTTAGGGGTCAATTTCAATCATTTTATAACATTTATCAGTTTCGCTGATAAAGGAACAATATGTACGAACCCACTCCATTTATGGTCATGCAAAAAAGGCTTACTGAGACCTTCAATCCAGGCCTCAGTAAGCCTTTTCTTCTTCTACTTCATTATATTGTTTTCGTTAGTTAGGCCACACCAATTTGTCCATCATTGCGTACACAAGTGCAGCCGATTCAGCACGGGTCGCCTCGGCAAGCGGCTTGACCTCGCCGTTGTACCCGCTAACGATACCAAGATCCACTAGAGTGGCCACACTGTCCCGGGCATATGGACGGATTGCAGAAGCGTCGCGGAAACGAGTAAGGCTATCTGTGGAAGCCGATTCGGGTTCGACCAGCCCTGCCACCTCGAGCGCTCTTACCGTCAGCGTCATCAATTCCTGACGGGTGATGGTGGCTTCAGGCTTGAAGCGCCCATCTCCCGTGCCGCTAGTAATGCCAAGCGAGCGAGCGGCATTAACAGCTTCGTAGTACGAAGCGTCAGTACTTACATCCGAGAACGGAATACCAGGCGCACCATTCAAGCCGAGTGCCGTAATCAGCCACTGAACGTATTGACCACGCGTCATCTCTTGTTTCGGATGTAATTGACGTTCGCTGCCGTTTTCAGCTGCATCCAAGACGCCGCGGACAGCCAGTGCCTCCAATGCATTCTTGGCCCATGGCACATCGGTGATATCTGTGAATTCCTGCTGCACAGATATGGCTGCATAATTTCCTGCTGCCGACACCACGGAGAATGCTACTTCCCTCTTTTCTTGATCGTAACGGCTTTGCGGCAGCGGGGTTGCCACATGGTTCGCATTCAACGCGAACGCTACGATTCTATCTCGCTCTGCACCTTGCAACGATCGGTAAGGCAGGTGAAGCTTCAGCTCATGTGTTTCTGGCCAAGCATCGCCATCCAAAACGAGTTCAAGGCGTACTCCATGCTGTATTCCGAGTTGATCGGCGACTGTTTTTGGCAGGTCCGTGCGGATGAATCGAACCTTAGCCAGTTCGTTGCCTGCCAAGTCTTCTGTTGACAGCTTTGCAGGAAGTTCTAGTGTTCCCAGTTCCGTAACGAGCTGGAACACATGCGATTCGCCTTGATCCTTCAACACGGAGGCTGGCAGGGACACTTCATACGTGCTCGCCCCTGAGACTGGTTTCTGCCGAAGTTCAACCTGACGAATACCCTTACCTGTAGGAGGTGCAACTTGGAGGGCTTCTTTGATTACAGAAGCATCCACACTCGTCTGCACAACCCCATTCTTATCGACCACCCCTTCTAACTCAAGAATGGAACGATCCTTTTGTAGTTCAGGTTTTGGCGAAGCATTCCCTGGTGACGGAGTACCAGACCCCGGTTGGCCTCCGGAATTGCTCGAGCCTCCGTTTGAATTCCCACCTGAACTACCACCCGAACCATCGGGGCCGGATCCGCCCGGGGAAGGCGTATACGCAGGTACGTACACCGTTAACGGCTGGGTCATGGCTTTGCTGTCATCCGAGGTTCGAGTAACCTCCAGTTCCAATGTCACCGCAGTTTCCTTGGATGGAGGCACGATTGTTCCATCGGTTTGAATGACGGATGGTAACGAGCTTGCAGCGATCTTTACTGTAAAACCTTGCGGTACGACCGGCAGTTTTAACTGCTTGACACCTGTAGAAGGCTGCTCCAAGGTTGTAATGCGTGCAGCCACATCAGCAGCGGCCTCTTCAGCGGTACGCACTAGATAAGCAGAAGATAAACCACGAATGGTACGCCCTGAGGCATCAAAGGCCTCCACTTTATAATAGTAATCGGTGCCAAGACGCAGCCCACCGTCGGTGTATTCCCGAAGACTACCGCTGTAAACGACATTATACTCCCCCTGCTCCTTATTCGAACGGTAGAGCTTGTAGCTTGCTGCACCTAGCTGAGCATCCCAGCGAAGCGTAGCACTCGCTGCATCCGCTATTTCAGCATTCAGCCCGGCCGTGTTGTCCATCGGTGGAACTGCACCCGGCTTGGCGATCACGATCCAGCTAATCAGCGGGTCCTGTGAAGCCGTATTGCGCACCGTCAGTTCAAGCTTATTCTCTGTAACGGCAATCCCTGTATGAGCTCTGACATTAGCAGGCGTATACGTCACCGGACCCGTGTTATTGCCGTTGATCAGGAAGTTTGCTCTGCGGGACGTATTGGTCCACGGATCGTTGAAACCCGCGTATACATCATAAGTTCCATTCGGAACTTCAAAGGTATAGGTGAGATCACTGCCCTTAGGTGAATTGCTCACATTGCCACCGTTCAAATAGCGCACGGTGGAGTAGATATCCCCGCCATCTGAACCGGATGGCAATGCATCAGCACTAACATAGCCCCAATTCCGTCCTTCTGCCGGGGCATACTGCTGGTCAGCCGTTCCCGGATTGACTAGCGAACCTTTCATATATTCACCCATTAGTTTGTAATCAGCCGTTTCATAGCCTCCGCTGTTCACGAAATAAAGTGCGTTCTCCGGTACGACATATACACGGACTGCCTGTTTCTTATTGCCGTACTCCGGTGTCGTGACCTGCAGCGTAACTGGTCCCGGTTTGGCAAAATCACCTGCAGTCATCGCCCGGTTATCCACCGTCCATACTGCTGGTGTTGGCACAAGCGACCCTCCATCCCGCACGTTAACCGTTGTTGGTAGAGAGGGTGCTTTCCCCAGAGGCACGGCCTCAGGCAGCGGATCGGCGATGTCCACCTTGCCCATTGAATTCAGCAAATCAGGTGTCCAGCTGTCGTACCATCGAATTGCAATGTCGGAGCCCATGCCAAACTCAATCGGCAAGAATACGTATTTAGCCCCATCATTGGAGAAATTCCCGCCGTTCCACGTATCTCCCACGTATATGAATTTTCCTTTTTCAGGGTCAACAGGAATGACCGATGTAGTCTGCGTGCCGAATGCCTTGCCTGGATCAGGATCGCTCGGCAGGGTACGAATGAATGGATTCGTCATTGTGGTCCATGGGCCAAAAATGTTATCCGCCACAGTTACCTTATTTTCGTTTGGAGACCACCCAGATGCACCGGAGGTCAAAATGTAATATTTGCCCTGATATTTAAACATGGCGGGTGCCTCGCGTTGTCCACCCGGGAATACTCTGACGTAATCAACGCCGTATTCCGCCTGATACGCAGCATCTCGCACCGGATTGCCTTTCTCATCCGTGAGACCTTGCTTATGCCAACCTGTCACATCGCTGTAATCTTCGTTCAGTTTGGAAATATACAGGGTCAGATTTTCCTCACTGGAATAGATCAGGTATGCCGTACCGTCATCGTCCTTGAATAAAGTCATGTCACGTGCCATGCCCCGATCGCTTGGGAAGTAATCTTTTTCCCCTTCCGGAGCTCTGTCCATCCGGTAGCTCTTCTGGTAAACGAACGGCCCCGTTGGCGAATCGCTAATGGCATAACCAGCCTGTGCTTTTCCGTAATTGGCACTATCGTTGTAGGGATCCTTGTCTCCATCCATGTGAGCCCACATGACGTACTTTTTCGTTTTGTCGTTATAAATCACCTTCGGACGTTCAATAATTCGCCCTCTACGGATATCGGCCCAAATGTCCACCTTATCATCACGTCCAGCATACAATTTGGAAATCAGCGGATCCTTCTCGAAATCATCCATGGATTGAATCATGGTGAGTGCCATGCCTTCATCCGTCCAGTTCAGCAGATCCGTCGATGAATACACGCGAATACCAACGGCAGGCCATCCTCCCGTATGATATTCCCCATACCAGTAGTACTTTTCTGTCTGCTCATCGTAGAAAAAGCCAGCCCCATGTGCATCGATGGGCTTGCCATTCAGATCCGGCCATAACTGGCCCGGTGTAAAGCTCGTGCGAATTGTGGCAGCACTCAGTGGTGCAGATGCAGGAGAAGGAACCCCATCCACAGTTGCCTGAAGAATATAATAATATCCTGTGCCCATCGTCAGGCTGCCATCGTTAAATGTGTTACCGTCACCGCTATAGACCTCCTGATACGTACCGCCTGCACTGGTGGCCCTGGATACGGAATACGTCACTTCGGAACCCGGCAGCGCTTTCCATCCGAGGCTAATCGACGTATCGGTTACGTCCGAAACGGTAAATTCGGCGGGGGAGTCCGTCAGGTACGTTGTCACCTCTGCAGCTGCATATTCGGACTCTCCGGCGGCATTATACGCCGTTACACGATAGCCGTAGCCTTGGCCGGATGCAAGACCTTGATCCGTGTAAGTGAGTGCCTGGCCTTCGTACACCTGCTCATATTGCTCACTGCCCGCCTCAGAACGGACGATACGGTATCCGGTTGCCTTATCCACAGCTGGCCAAGACAATTTCACACTGGATGTATCCAGGGCCAGAGCCTTCAATTCTCCTGGAGCCTGCGGTGCGGTTGCTGCTGTCCGAACCTCAAGTGGTGCCGACCATAACGATTCCGTCATTCCCCCGTATTCATAGGCGAGCTTGTAATAATAGACCGTATCGGTGATTAAACCATCGTCTACATAACCAAGTGATTCGGTATCCGCCACCAGGGAATATCCCGCTTCAGGCGAGGTGGAACGATACACGCGATAGCTGGTCGCACCTGCTGTCTCGGTCCACTGCAGCGAGACCGAGGATGACGTCTGCCCATCGACTGAGAGCACAGCATCGTTTCCTGGCGGCGGCTCGGTGATGATCACGTCATCTGCATGAACCGACTGCCAGCGATTTCGTATGCCGAGGCTGCCCGCACCGTATGTAGTATCGATCAGATCGAACACCAACCGATTTGCTCCGTTTTCGACGATGTACCCGCGAATGGAAGGTCCTGACAGCACTATTTTCAGGGTATACCATGTATGTTTGGCAAAAGAATAATCCACTGACTTTAAGGTGGTATCCGCTCCATTCACCCGCTTGGAGAAGACGAGTTTATTGGCTGGAACCTGCATTTGAAAATAATAAAAATTGCTCTTATCCTGAAACCGCGGCAGCATTCCCGGATATCCCTGACCATCTCCCGTGTAAAAGCGCATGGACACCGTCATATCGGACATGATGTCACCGGTGGAGATGATGCCTTCCCCGGTATCGCTCTGAAAAAGCGTCTGGTTCGATGCGTCTGTAGGATCTGAGCTTACCTCCCATAGACCTGAACTTACGTTCCATGCGGGTGATGCCGAGTAATCCCCATCAGAAAAATCGTCCTGCAGCAGCGTACCAGCCATGCTGTAAGCATCAGCATATGTCTTGCCTGGCAGCATCAAAGGTCCGGAAGATAACACGAGCGTAGCAGACAACATGAATATGAGCGGCTTTCTGAGTTTATCCAATATCCATTCTCTCCTTTGCCTTGGAAAATGAAAGCATGGTCCTGATAACACGGTGCTGTTATTCGGCGTTACCTGTGTATCCAGCGCGCGGTAAGGCGTTTCACCTCCTTCGGCTAATGAAATCGGTTTCATTAGAGGGCAAAAAAAGACCTATCTCCCCTGCTAAGTGCAATGATCCCAATACGGATTACCGTGTCTTCTTTGCCCTAAGTAGTGAAACAGGTTGCTTATGTCACATGAATGTAAGTGCTTTCTCGCATTATATTATCGCCTTATTGACGCTGTCAACCGCATCACAGCTCGAACATTTTTCGCAGAATCACGCAAAAAAACACGTATCCTGCCTACTTCCGCAAGCAAAATACGTGTTCTTTTTTTGGTTCGAGTTTATTCGCATTTGTGCTCATTTGGCACCATTCAATCGGGGCCAAAACGGATGTATTTTCAGATTGCGAAAAGTCTCACCTTTTCTTTTCGACATCAATTTAGAATACTTTCGTTGTCCACGATTCGCAGTTCCATGTTTCCGTCACAACATCACGATAGAATTCCGGTTCGTGCGAAATCAACAGAATGCTGCCTTTGTAGGCTTTGAGCGCGCGTTTCAGCTCATCCTTGGCATCCACGTCCAGATGGTTCGTAGGCTCGTCGAGTACAAGCAGATTGGTTTCGTTGTTGATCAGTTTGCAGAGACGCACTTTAGCCTTTTCTCCACCACTCAGCACAGCAACCTTACTCTCAATGTGTTTCGTGGTCAGTCCACATTTCGCAAGGGCAGCACGAACCTCGAATTGTGTATAAGACGGGAACTCCTGCCAGATCTCTTCGATACAGGTATTGTAGTTCGCATCCTTCATTTCCTGCTGGAAGTACCCGATCTCCAGATGCTCCCCGCGCTGAACTGTTCCTTCCAGGGCCGGAATTTCACCCAAAATGCTGCGCATCAGGGTCGTTTTACCGATTCCGTTTGCACCCACGAGTGCAATCTTCTGACCACGCTCCATACGCAGATCCAGCGGTCTGGACAATGGCTCGTTGTACCCGATCACCAGTCCTTTGGTTTCAAAAATAAGCTTGCCGGATGTTCTGGCATCACGGAAGTTGAACTGTGGCTTCGGCTTCTCCTTGGCGAGTTCAATCACATCCATTTTGTCGAGCTTCTTCTGTCTGGACATCGCCATGTTGCGTGTCGCCACACTGGCCTTATTACGTGCAACAAAGTCCTTCAGATCGGCAATTTCCTGCTGCTGACGCTTGTAGGCCGATTCGAGCTGCTGCTTTTTCATTTCATAAACTTCCTGGAAGTGATCATAATCACCCACGTAACGGGTCAGGTCCTGATTTTCCATGTGGTAGATCAAGTTAATGACACTGTTCAGGAACGGAATATCATGCGAGATCAGAATAAATGCATTCTCATACTCTTGCAAATAACGCTTCAGCCATTCGATATGCTGTTCATCCAGATAGTTCGTCGGCTCGTCGAGGAGCAGAATATCCGGCTTTTCTAGCAACAGCTTGGCAAGCAGCACTTTGGTCCGTTGACCACCGCTCAGATCATTAACGTCCTTATCAAGACCGATATCCGTCAGACCCAGACCGCGTGCAGTCTCGTCCACTTTTGCATCAATCATATAAAAGTCCTGGTTGGTCAGGGTATCCTGGATGGTTCCAACATCCTCAAGCAGCTGTTCGAGTTCCTCGGGAGTAACGTCTCCCATCTTGCCATACATCTCGTTCATTTCCTGCTCCATGTCGAACAGGTATTGGAACGCACTGCGCAGGATATCACGAATGGATTGTCCCTTGTTCAGCACGGCATGCTGATCGAGATATCCCACGCGCATGCGCTTGGACCACTCGACTTTGCCCTCATCGGGCTGGAGCTTGCCAGTAATAATGTTCATGAAGGTGGATTTACCTTCACCATTGGCCCCGATCAGTCCAATGTGCTCGCCTTTCAACAGGCGGAAAGATACGTCGTTAAAGATAGCACGGTCACCAAAACCGTGACTTAATTTTTCCACATTTAATATGCTCATTCATGACACCTTTTCTATATAGACTTCATTCCTGTATATTATAATCGTTATAACCTGCACAACTCAACGCCATATTTGCCTTATATGCATGAATCGGTTAAAATTTGGCCTTAAACTACTATAGAACGGAGCTCTCTCAGGCGAGCATCAGGTGAACATTATGATTGAAGTAAAACAATCCAAATTGGGTGATGGCGAATTTAATCGAGGGGTTTTTGCCACAGTGGATATTCCCAAAGGTCAATTGATTCATCAGGCCCCGGTTGTCCCTTATCCCAACGAAGACCACGAACATGTCGAAAAAACGATCCTGGAGGATTATGTATTTGAGTACGGTGCCAACCACACCGCCATTTTGCTGGGATACGGCAGCTTGATCAATCATTCGTACGAGCCCAACGCAACCTATGATATCAACTTTGAAAACCATACATTTGACTTCTATGCTTATACAGATATCAAAGCGGGCGAAGAGATCCTGATCAATTACAATGGCGAAGAAGACAACATGGACCCGTTATGGTTCCTGGACGATTATGAAGAACGGATGCGTGAGCTGAACGAAGCTGAGGAACGTAACGAAGAGAATGATAATGGTGAGAACAACGAAACGAAGTAATTTGATGTAAAAATGAGTAATCCAGAGACTAGACAGAATAATCGCAGCGTCACATCTCGCGGAATTCCTGCTGAGGATTCTGTCTACTCCCCTCCCCAAAACGTAAACAAGCAAGCCTTCCATACAGGAAGGACTTGCTTGTTTGGCATGGAAAGAACCGTTCAACGGTTGCTTCCGTTCTCAATCCAGTATGGGCGGATCGGTGTGCAAATCCTTATCAGGTGCCGTTGTTCTCCACTTCGTGAAGGCAACTTCAAATCCCGCTCGCTTGGGTGAACACAGGAATGGACCTGCCTGCTTGTTCGCCGGATAGGCAAACCGCGCAACCCGAATGGTTCGCCAAGGATGTTCGTCCGTACGCGCCCGAATGACTACCGCTTCGTTGTGGTAGGAAGCTCGAATGGTAACCTTACGTCCTCCCCATTCCGGAACAGGCGATAGCGACCAGTCCGAGAAGTGATCCGTTACCACAGCGCCGATATGAACGATCCCATCGTTTACTTCCACGCCAGCCTTGATCCATTGTTCACGGCTGTGCCAGAGCATTAAACCTGCCTGATCATAAAGTTCAGTAAAAGAACTTAGATCAAACGTAATTTCGACGGCTTCATAACCGTCCCAAGGCGTCAGAAGGGCATGTCCATTTTGGTGACTGAATCCATAGAACGTGTTCTCCCAAAAATCACTGCCTTCCTGTGCCTCCACGATGAAACGCTCTCCCTCTGTACGGGTTGCAACCGGTTCAGTGGTCCATTTGGCATCTGATGTGCCCAGAAATTGTGCTGCAGACATGTTTTCAACACCCTCCCCTAATCAAAACGTCAAATCAAAGAGCCCAAATCCGATGCGGCGGTAGGATATGCAAAATTCATGGTGCTTAATTGATCGGCTGTCAGTTCGAACTGAATGGCCATGGCAAACAGGTTAATCAGCTCTTCGGTCTCGCTGCCCAGTACATGGGCTCCCAGGATACGTCCTGAGTCGTTGTCGATCACGACTTTGGCCATGGCATACTTCTCATTTGTCCGTTTATAAGTATACCATTGCGACATGTCATTTACCTTCACCTCGTAGCCTTCCTCCTGCGCTTGATCCACACTAAGACCAACAGAGCCCAGCGATGGTACGGTAAACACGATGGACGGCATAACGTTGTAGTTCGGCACCGTATGGTTGCCCTTCAGCAAATTGAAGGCTACAGCCCGTGACTCTTGGCCTGCCAGAGGCGTTAGGGGAAGCCCCTTCGTTGCAGCAACGTCACCGGCTGCGTATACTTGGGGATTGCTGGTGCTTTGTAAATACTCATTCACGGTGATGCCATTCTCACTATAGCTGACCTTTCCCTTTTCCAGTTCCAAACTATCCATATTAGGGATACGTCCCGCTCCATGCACCACCCGTCCACCATGCCACTGATGATCGGCTCCGTTCCGGGTACCACTGACCACGAAGGTCTCCCCCTGTTTCCGAATAGACTTCACTTCCGCGTTCAGATGAACGTGAATGCCGATCTCTTCCGATTTTTGAACCAGCAAGTCAACAAGCTCCGGATCAAACTGCTCCAGCGGCCGCTCTCCCCGGTGGATAATGTGCACATCGCTTCCTGCTCTTGCAGCGATGTGGGCAAATTCAAACGCAATGTAACCTCCGCCCACCAAAATCAGTTGATCCGGAAGCTGATCCAGTTCCAGAAAATCATCGCTGTAAAGAAGATGTTCTGAGCCATCTATTGGGAGCGGTGCAGGCTGCGCGCCAGTTGCAATCAGAATATGTTTTCCATGCAGCACTTCATCTCCCACACGAATGTGATTCTCATCTACAAAAGAAGCCTTGCCATGGAATGTATCCATACCGGCCTGTTTGAATTTATCCTCGCTGGCTCTCGGAATGCTCGCCGTAAATGTTCGTTTGAAGGCCATAAGTTCCGGCCAGTTTATGGTCGTCCTTCCTTGAGCACCCTTCCCCAGCATCCGTTCATTCCAGTCGATCAGTTCAGCAGCTCCTGCTAGTACTTTCTTCGGATCGCAGCCTCGTAGGGCGCAAGTTCCGCCAAATTCACGCTCATCAATCACGGCTATTTTCCACCCGGCTTCAGCACAGCGAGATACAACTGAATTCGCTGCACTACCAGTTCCTATTGCAATTAGATCGTATACTTGTGTCATGAATTGTTCCTCCTCTTCCCTTTTCCCCATTGAAATTTATAGTAAACCCGCCTTCTGTAAATAGTCGGACGCAACCTGCTCCGGACGGGCTCCATTCACATTCACCTCATAATTCATCTGACGCATCTCATCATCTGTAATGCGTCCCGCCAGCTGATTCAGTATCTCGATCAGCTGCGGATAGGCATCTGCCGTCTCCTTGCGCAGCAGCGGAGCTCCCTGATATGGCGGGAATAGCTCCTGATCATCTTCAAGCACCACGAGATTATACTGCCTGAGCTCACTATCCGTGGAATAGGCATCAACCAGATTAATATCACCTCGCTGAAGAGCTGCATATCGAAGTTTGGGTTCCATTGTGGCGACGTCAGGAAACTGAATGCCATATTTCTTCTGTATCCCCAGATAACCGTCTTCACGGTCCGAGAATTCAAGTGTGAACCCAGCCTTAATCTGCTGCTGAGCAGACTTAAGGTCTGATATGGTTTTTAGGTCATATTGGTCGGCAACCTTCTCCGGGACTGCCAACGTGTACGTGTTGTTGTAAACCATCGGGTTCAATAGCACCATACCAAAACGGCTAAGCATTCCGTCTCTTGCCTGTTCATAAACTTGTGTGCGATCCGTATTAACAGCCGTTTCCTTCAAGAATTCAGATATTGTTGTTCCAGTAAATTCGGGGTAGATATCAATGTCGCCGGATCGTAGAGCATTGAACAAAAAGGGAGTCTTCCCCAAACCAGGTTTCAATTCAACCGAAAGATCTGTGTGCTCCTCAATCAGCAGCTTGTACATGTTAATGAGAATCTCAGGCTCTGCACCCAGCTTCCCCGCAATGACCAGATCCTTCTGTTCACTGCGGAATAGTAATGGAATGGCAATCACAAGTACAGCGATCAAGGCCAGTGTACCAAGTGTACCAACCGTTTTTCGAAAAGACAGCCGTTGGAACTGCCGAAGCAGGACATCGAACAAAATCGCCAATAATGCTGCCGGTATCGCCCCTAAAATAATAAGTGCTGTATCATTACGATCGATCCCAAGCAGAATCAGATCACCGAGGCCACCTGCGCCTATTAATGCTGCTAGAGTTGCGGTACCCACGATAAGAACCATTGCCGTACGAATCCCTGCCATAATGACAGGCATTGCAAGCGGCAGCTCCACTTTGCTCAAACGCTGTCGACTATTCATGCCCATCGCATTGGCGGCTTCAATCATGGAAGGGTCCACTTCGGTTATCCCTGTATAAGTATTGCGGAGTATCGGAAGCAGGGCATATACCACTAGTGCAATAATCGCTGGTACTGTACCGATACCGAACAGCGGAATGAGCAACCCAAGAAGAGCAAGTGATGGAATGGTCTGCAAGATAGCCGTAACACCGATGATCGGTTCAGCAACTTTGGGTTTTCGGGTTAAGTAAATGCCGAGTGGAATTGCAATGAGAACAGCGAGAAACAGGGCGATAAATGAAATCTGTACATGCTCCAGAAGAGCTGTTAACAGCTGCCCTTTGCGCTCATTAAATACCTCTGAGAATTTACTCATGGGTCTCACCCCGCTCTTGCAGCTGACCAGACCAGTACCTCAGCACATCCGCCCTGCTCACTTGTCCTACAATCTGATGATTCTTCTCGACCAGCAAGGTATCGTATGCATCCAAGACATCCAATAACTCCGTCAATGTCATAGAAATCGGGACTGCTGTCTTGGCAGACTTCGGAACATGGCCTGGTGCAATAGGTGTCATAATCGATTCAAGATTGAAATTTGTCTGAGTATGAGAAGACAAGTTCACGCTATGATCTTGATTCACGTCTGTGCCAGGACTTCCGACAAAATGACGCACAAATTCATCCGCGGGGTTCTGTAACAGCTCTTCAGGTTTTCCCACCTGCAGTACTTGTCCATCCTTCAAAATACATATGCGATCACCCAGCTTCATGGCTTCTTGTATGTCATGCGTAACAAACACAATCGTTTTCTTCATCTGACGCTGAATCTCCAGAATATCGTCCTGCAATTTCTCCCTGCTCATTGGGTCGAGTGCACTGAACGGTTCATCCATAAGCACAATCTTGGGATCTGCCGCCAGTGCCCGCAGTACGCCGATTCTTTGCTGCTGTCCACCCGACAGTTCTGCTGGTTTGCGATCACTGTAGGTCTCTCCGTTTAATCCCACCATATCTAGCAAGTTATGTACCCGTTCATGAATCTGGGCAGGCTTCCATTTTTTCAATTCAGGAACAACAGCGATATTTTCGGCAATTGTCATGTGTGGAAACAAGGCGATCTGCTGCAGTACATATCCGATATTCCAGCGTAATTCGTGAATGTTAAATTCATCGATTGGCCGCTCCTGGATACGAATCGTTCCATCCGTTCGTTCAATCAGGCGATTTATCATTTTGAGCATCGTCGTTTTGCCGCAGCCGCTAGGCCCAATCATGACCATTAGTTCGCCTTTATTGATTTTGAGGTTAACCTGATGAAGAGCCTGTGTCCCATCAGGGTATTGCTTGGATACATTTTTGAATTCAATCATCCGTACATGTCTCTCCTTTAATTAACCTTTCATATCTCATCTATTTCCCCAAAAGAACACCCCAATAATCATCACATGCACGGAGATCTTCTTCCGATCCGACCAGACATGTATAAATTATTTGCGTTGATTTGGAAGCAAGGTGGTATAATGAAAGGAGAGTCAACTACTTCATTTACATTTCAGGATTATTTTCAACATATAAGGAGTGAGCGCGATGCATATTCAAATTACAGATCTGGCTGCAGCGAGATTAACCGAGAGCTTGAATGACCAACCTGGCTACTTCAAAGTGTTTTATGACACTGAAGGCTGTGGCTGCAACGGAATTCTGGTCCTCTTGATTGTAGATGAACCTGCTGCACTGGATGAGCAGATCGAGACCAACCTGGTTCCATTCTATGTTGATCCGAAGCAACAATTAAATCTCGAACAGCATATGAAGCTGGATACGGAGGAAAACTATCCTTCCTTCACGTTGAGCAGTGATTCCGGTGTACTTAGCAGCAACGTTCGGGTTAGGGATACGCGAGCTGTAAGTGCGGGAAAATCCAGTGCACCTGATGCATGCATGCTGTAAACAATAACCTTCATGATCTCAAACAATCGTAGAACGTTATTTATCCGATAAGCAAAGACTCTGCACTGAATGCAGAGTCTTTTTTGGTGTTCCTTTTGGCCAAATGACCGAAACTATGAATCTCGCATGATTTGTTTACAACTCGGAAACAATTGGAGAACCTATGGATATAATCCTCTAGTATACTCGGTATATAGAAACGCATGCCTGGTATCGATCAGATGCAGCATGCCAGAGATTCATTAACCCGAGGAGGAACATCATGAAATCATTCACACGCAAATCTATCATATCCACTCTACTCATAGGCTCTGTCGTAGCAGGAGCTGCCTTCACTGCCTTTCCCTTTGTACCATCCATGACGCCAGTCGCATCGGCTGCTAGCTCTAGTTTCACTCAATTTTTGCATGATAACGCGCCAAGCCGCACCATTAAAACAAGCAGCAGCGGTCTCGCAACGGTAACGAATCTAGCCAGCACCGTGGTACTCGTGAACAAAAAAAGAAATCTGCCTTCAACCTATGCACCCAAAGATTTGGTTGTACCGAATATTCCATTCAGCTTCTCCGGCTCCAGTCCGAAGAAACAAATGCGTAAGGTCGCTGCTACCGCGATCGAAAAGCTGTTTGCAGCAGCCAAAAAAGACGGCATTGACATCAAAGCCGTATCTGGTTACCGTTCCTATTCGACACAGAAATCCATCTTCGAACGAAATGCAAGTATCAAAGGTGAAGCTGTAGCCAACAAGACAAGTGCTCGCCCAGGTCAAAGTGAACATCAAACCGGACTTGCCATGGATATTTCCAGTGCATCCGTAGGCTACGATCTGCAGCAGAGCTTCGGCAACACCAAAGAGGGCAAATGGCTGAAGGCCAATGCCCACAAGTATGGATTTATCATTCGATATGGCAAGGATCAGGAGAAGTTGACCGGTTACTCTTATGAACCCTGGCATGTGCGTTACGTTGGGGTCTATATCGCTGGGGAAATTACAAGTCAGAAACTTACTCTGGAACAATATCTGGAGCGCGCCAAATAACGAAGAGGTTGCTGTACACTAAGGAAAAAAATTGAACCAGGAGCCGGAGCCCGGAAGGGGGCATTCTGCTCCTGCATACTACACGATAACTACATGATGCTTTTGGTTAAGACATCATAGGTTTCTGCAGCAACATTTTTATGATTAAAAACTGACCATTCTTTTGACCGCTAGAGGCAGTCGTTTCAAACCTTCGGTTCCCGCCCAGGAACCTGCTCCTGCCAGGAGTGCATTGTGACACAAATAAAATGCAGCATGGTAGGCAAGCGTGCCAACGATGATTTCCATGACGAAAAATCGCTTCAATGTGGAGGATTGAATGACATATACCTTGAATTCGTGATAGGAGCTCTCCCTCCTGAATCTGGTGATGAACGTCCTCATGTTTCACCTCTACTGTTTTTATTAAAGGTTATGGCCCTTTGGTCTTGTCTTATTCGAAAATAATACTTACCAAAAGTAACCAAGCGTGTTATAGTCAATTTATACTTTATACATAAGCGAGGTAAACCACCATGAGTGCACTGGAAAACTTGGTCAAAAACCGTAGATCTGCCGTTATTTTTGAAGAAGGTATCGAAATCCCGGAAGCCGATTTGCAGCAGATGTTTGCATTAAACAAATTTGCCCCATCAGCCTTTAACCTTCAGCATACCCACTACCTGGTCTTGACCGACCCGGCCCAAAAAGAAAAAGCATACGAAGCCTCACAGCAATACAAAGTAAAAACAGCCTCGGCTGTCATCGTTGTTCTGGGTGATATCAAGGCTCACCACCACATCCGCACGATTAACGAAGGTTTACTGCATTTGGGTGTGCTCAATCCGTTTGAATATGAACAGGAGTCCCAAAGTGTTTTTGATTTCTACGAAGCCCGTGGCAGTGTGTTTCAGCGTGAAGACGCGATCCGTAATGCCAGCCTGTCGGCGATGCAGCTGATGCTGATTGCACAGGATATGGGATGGGATACGTGTCCCATGATTGGTTTTGACGCCGATGAACTGCAGAGCAGTCTGAATGTTCCCGAACATTACGTTCCTGTCATGATGATTACGATTGGTAAAAAGTCAGAAGCCAAACAACGCCCACGCGGCTATCGTAAACCCATCAACGAGTACGTCAGCTTTAATAAAATGCATGCAGAGTAAATCCATTCAAATAGATATACCAAAAAAAGCCACGGTTCCGTGGCTTTAATACATTTCATAGATCAGCTGCTCCGACAATTGTAGGTTCTCATCGAACTCCGCATAGATGTACATTCGGCCTGCTGGTGTATCACCCGCGTCATACCCGAGCCTGAAAACCTCACAGTCCTGAAATTCCACATCTGCCAAAACCAATTCTGATATATCCTCATCCGGATGCGCTTCGGCGATGAACACCAGTGCTTGTTCAGCAAGCGACTGCCATCGCCTCCACGCTTCTTCCATATACGGAGTCAGTTCTTCCATCTCTGCCTTAGTCGAAACCTGTGCGGTAACGACGAGCTCACCTCCCCCTTGGATCGGCAAATTCAGTTGATAGTTGGAGAATGAGCCATTCGTTAGATCCACACTCGTAAGGTAATTACTGGCGCAGTTAAGCTGCTTAAGCAATGTATTATGATGAAGCTCAAGTGAAAAAAGAGCATTATAGCTGCAACCCAGTTCTTCAAGCTCTACCTGCTTGTCCAGATCCAATTGGGACAGCATGTTCCAATGGCATTCCAGATGAATAAGTTTGGGATTATGACTTACATCCAATTGCCGCAGTCGATTGAAGCTGCAATCCAATCGTTCCAATTCGGTATTCGAGCTAAGGTCAAGCGAGAGAATTTGATTTTCCTTGCAGTGTAAAATTCTGAGCTTATTAATGCGCCCAAGATCCACATACGTTATTTGATTATAGCTACAGTCCAGTTCTTCGAGGTCTCTGAAATGTTCAATCCCGCTCAGACTTCTCACATCTTGACTTGTGAGTTGCAATGAAGTTACCTCTTGGATGTCACTCTCCTGAATAGAATCCCGTTGATTACAAAATTGGTCCAATACATACTGTCTGAAACGTTCATCCGTAAAGGCATGTGTAATATCCATTTCCGGAATCTCCCTTCCTCATTTCATATCGAAACGTCCACCATGCATATCATCCCTATTCTATGGTGAACCGGTTCAGGAATCAATCAGGAAGCTTACATACAAGACCTAGAACCCACCGTTAAACGAAGTCCCCTCCTGCGTCTCTCCTTATACGAAAAGAGTTATGCAAATTTTTTTATACCATGTTAACATCCATCAAGTAAGAGAATTCCTTTGGGAAGGGAAGATAGAAAATGGAAATGTCTATGGAACATCTGGCGGCATGTCGAATCGCTTATGTAAGGCAGGTTGGTCCTTATGGTTCTGCAAACGTCCAAGCTATGAACCAGTTAAAACAGTGGGCAAACGAGAAACGATTACTCACAGAAGCTGCCGTATTATATGGCATACCACAGGATAACCCATCAACGACACCACCGCACCACTGCAGATACGATGCCGCAATCGTGCTCCATGAACTTGAACTCCCTGAAGATGACTCGATAGAGATTGGAGAGCTCCAGGGCGGGAACTATCTCATCTGCAAGGTTAGACACACGCCAGAAGGTATTCAGCAAGCATGGAATGAAATAATCCCTTATCTGCAAAACAACCGTTATATCATGGATCACCAACCGGTTCTGGAGCGATATCGTTGGGATCTCCTCGAACAGCATGAGTGCGAAATATGTGTGCCTGTGAAACAGGTCTAAACTAATCCGTTGGACAGCACAAAAAAAGTGACTTCATCATTGAAGTCACTTTTTCACTAGTCTACTCTGTAAAAATATTAAAATGCCCAGTTGCCTTTGCGGAATACTGGTTCAATTGTGCCATCCTGCAGCTCGCCGTCAATGTCCAGTTCAGCCGATCCAATCATGAAGTCGACGTGAGTCAAACTCACATTACACTCATGTTTAAGCAATTCCTCGTTGGACATCGTTGTGCCATCCTTCATATTAAACGGATATGCGCTGCCTACAGCCAGATGGCAGGATGCATTCTCATCAATACCGGTATTATAGAAAATACGATTCAGGTTCGAGATAGGTGAATCATGCGGTACAAGTGCCACCTCACCCAGATAACGCGCTCCTTCATCCGTAGCGAACAGGTTCTTCAGATGCTCTTCACCGGAAGCCGCTGTGAAAGCTACAACCTGGCCGTCCTTAAACGTTATTCTCATCTGATCTACCAGCTGTCCGTTCAAGTTCAGAGGCATCGTACTGCTGACATATCCATTAACACCGCTGCGTTTCGGCATAGTAAATACTTCTTCGGTTGGCATGTTCGCAACTGTATACACACCTGCTTTATTCTCACTTCCGCCGCCACCCCAGATGTGATTGTCTACCAACTCAATTTTCAAGTCCGTTCCTGGTGCGCGGTAGTGCAGGCTCTTATAATTTTTCTGATTCAGCTGATCACTCTTCGTGTTAAGTGTGTCCAGATGCTGTCTCCAGTTCTGGATGGCATCACCGCCATCCACACGATTCATTTTGAAGATGGTGTCCCACATCACATTGATGCGGTCTTCCTCAGGTATGTCGGCAAACACCTTATTCGCCCATGCCTTGGTCGGCGCCTTGATCAGGCACCAGCTGATTTCATGGTTGCGCGTATATTTCGAATAACCGCGGCGTGCCTGGGCAGCCGCCTTGGTAGCACGAGAAACCTTGTCGGAATCAATTCCGTTATACAGTTCCGGGTCCGGTACTTTGATCGTTAAGGTAGCGCCGCCAGCCTCTGCAAATCTCTCCATCATGTCGCCTTTCCATGCCGGATAGTAATCGAAGCTGTCGTCAGAACCTTGCTGGAAACGACTGCGTGTAATTTGATCGTCTTCAAAATCCACCTGTACATACTTGGCCCCGGCAGCATATGCCTTTGCAACGATCAGGCGAGTAAACTCAAGCGTTTCGATAGGAGCTGTAACAAGCAGATCCTGTCCTTTTTGAATGTTCACGCCTACTTTGACCACCAGTTCTGCATATTGTTCCAACGATTGCTCAAACGTTTGCTCGAAATTACTCATAGGTTCATTCACTCCTGATTCATATAGAATTAATTCATGTTTTACGCATTTTTCTTTTCCTGCTCGCGCAGTTCAATCCGGCGGATCTTGCCAGAATTCGTCTTCGGCAGATCCGTCACAAATTCAATTTTGCGCGGATACTTGTATGGTGCGGTCCATTCCTTGACGTGATGCTGCAGCTCACGCACCAGTTCTGGTGAAGCAAGGGACTCGTCTCTGAGCACAACAAAGGCTTTGACCACATTGCCCCGAATTTCATCCGGACTGGCAACGACGGCACACTCCTTCACACTGGCGTGTTTCATCAGCGCCTCTTCCACTTCAAACGGTCCTATCGTATATCCGGAGCTGATGATAATATCGTCGCTGCGGCCTTCGAACCAGAAGTATCCTTCTTCGTCCCTGCGTGCGCGGTCACCTGTTACGAAATATTCCCCGCGCTGATTTGCTTCTTTCCGCCCTGCATCCTTATAATACGTACGGAACAAGGCAGGCATATCCTGATGAACGGCGATATCACCCACTACCCCTGCAGGTTGAGGTTGCCCGTCCTCGTTAACAATCTCAATGAGGCCCGGCGTAATCGATTGTCCCATGGACCCGATCCGTACTGGCGCATCTTTCAGACTGCCGATCAGCAATGTACTTTCGGTCTGGCCGTATCCATCACGAATGGTCAGGTCGAAGTGACGCTGGAAGATCTCAATCACTTCCTGATTCAAGGGTTCACCAGCTGATACTGCACTGCGGAGTTTGGACAGATCATAGTGACCGAGGTCATCGGCTTTTGCCATCAGACGATATTCCGTTGGTGTGCAGCATAGTACGTTAATGCCATGCTCCTGCATTAGCTCCAAATAGCGCTTTGGCTGGAATGATCCGTTATAAACCAGACCTGTTGCTCCTCTTCCGAGTACGGAAAGGAACGGGCTCCAGATCCATTTTTGCCATCCCGGCGCGGCTGTGGCCCATACGATATCTGATGGCTGAATATCCAGCCATAACGTGGAAGCGATACGCAGGTGGGCATATCCCCAGCCGTGGCTATGTACAACTCCTTTTGGATTTCCGGTTGTGCCGGAAGTGTAGGCCAGAATGGCGATATCATCACGGTGTGTCTCTACGGCATTCATCTCATCCGACTGACCTTCCATCAGCTGATGTACGTTAACCCAGCCCTCAGCGGGAACGCTGCTGTCGCCAGATGGTGATGCCACTATGCGGTGAGCCAGTGCAGGCAGGTCTGCATCCATTTTCTCCACTTCAGCCGTTGTCTCGGACCATACAATGACCGCACGCGCCTCTGAATGCCGCAGGCGGTACTCCAAGTCCTTGGCACGCAGCATTTCGGACGAAGGAATCACGGCAATCCCTAGTTTCAGACAAGCGATATAAATGACATAGGCAATGATGCGGCGTGGTACCATGACCAGCACCCGATCACCCTTTTCCAAGCCCAAATCACGCAAGCCTCCGGCAAGACGGTTAGCCTGCTTAAACAACTCTCCGTACGTAATCTCTTCTAATTCTTTTTGATCGCTGAGCCATCTAAGTGCAATCCGATCTGACGGGTGGTTCTCCATCTCGGATGTCAGGTTATAGGTTTCAGGCGAAATCCACTGTTCAAAATTCAAATGGAGCCTCTCCTTCATATTTCAAATGTATAGCATCTATATATTATACCCTAAATCCTAGGACCAGGTGCTATGATATGAACACCTTTTTGAAAAAAAATAAACACAGGTCAATTATAATGAACTCTCATTACAACTGACTTGTGTTATTCTCACGATTTTATTCGTGATTTCTGAACGTTTTTCGTTCCATTTATTTTACCAGGCGTAATTTCCAATCCCGTTCAGAATGCCTTCAATTTCATTCAATTCTTCGGTTGTCAGGCTAGGTGCTTTCAATGCGGCAACATTCTCTTCGATCTGTGAAACACGGCTTGCGCCAATCAATGCAGAGGTTACGCGGTTGTCACGGAGAATCCAATTCAGCGCCAGTTGGGAAATGGTTTGCTCCCTGCGCTCAGCAACGGCCTGAAGAGCTTCAAACTTGGCAATTCGTTCGTCTGTATAGGCTTCTGTTCTCATATTGCCTGTCGGGTTCGCACGTTCTTCCTTGATCTTGTCCACGTATTTGTTCGTCAGTTGACCTCGCCCCAGAGGACAAAATGCAATGGAGCCTACGCCCTGCTCATCCAGTACATCCTGTAATCCGTCTTCGATCCAGCGGTTAAGCATGGAATAGTTCGGTTGGTGGACGAGGCAAGGCGTTCCCAGATTACGCAAAATGGCGACCGCCTCTTTTGTCTGCTCCGCATCATAGTTGGATAATCCGACATACAGCGCTTTGCCCTGTCTTACGATATGATCCAGCGCAGCCATCGTTTCCTCCAGCGGTGTATTCGGATCCGGACGGTGATGATAGAAAATATCCACATACTCAAGCCCCATCCGTCCAAGGCTCTGATCCAGGCTGGCAATCAGGTTTTTGCGGGAACCCCACTCGCCATAGGGACCTTTCCACATATAATATCCGGCTTTCGTCGAGATAAGCAGTTCATCCCGGTATGGGCGCAGATGTTTTTTGAACAAGACACCAAAGTTCTCCTCGGCAGATCCTGGGGGTGGTCCGTAGTTGTTCGCCAGATCAAAATGGTTAATTCCGAGATCAAATGAACGCAGAATCATCTCTTCCTGAATATCCAGCGTGCGGTTTCCGCCAAAGTTCTGCCACAGGCCAAGTGCAATTTGCGGCAGTCTGATTCCGGATTTGCCGGAACGTGCATACTTCATCTCATCGTAACGCTGTTCATTAGCAGTATAAGGCATATCATTTTCTCTCATTTCTTGTTAAAGTGGGTGAATACCCTTTCATCTTAGTCAGTTTCGGTCCAAAACGATATGGCATATCGCTATAACCATATGGAATAATACTTGTTGTCTATCCATAGAATCACATCTTTATTTCATATCCACATACTAAAAACATGTTAAAATGCAAGATGAAATAAACTACACAGGAGTGAATGCCTTGATTACATATATGTTCAAAAACAATCCGTTCCAGGATCTGCAGCTCCTTCATTATGGAACCGAACCCTGCACACCGGGTCACCACTTCGGCCCAGCCATGCGGGATCATTACAAAATCCATTATATTTTGGATGGCAAGGGTACTTTCGAAGTCGGAGGCAAAACCTATGAACTGCATAAGGGCCAAGGCTTCCTCATCGTCCCGAATTCCGTCGTGCACTATAAGGCTGATCTGGAAGATCCATGGGAATACAGCTGGGTTGCTTTTCAAGGAAATGCCTCCCATTCACTATTACAGCAGGCCTGTCTGTCGGAGCAGCATCCGATCTTCGAACTGGAAAATGACGATGAAATGCGTTCCTGTCTGCATCGCATGATCCGTTCCCGGAATACACACAAAGGATGGGAGATTAGCATGACTGGATGGTTATACCAATTTTTCTCCATTCTGATCGATCATGCAAACGAAGACATCCTTCCACCCGAGCAAGAGTTCTCCAAAGAAACATATGTCACCCAGGTCATGGACTTTGTTGAGATGAACTATGCGAATCCTATCACGGTGCAATCCATTGCTTCTCATATCGGCTTGCAGCGCAGCTATCTGTGCTCCCTGTTCAAAGACCGGATGGGCACCAGCATTCAATCCTATTTGGTCAACTACCGGATGCGCAAGGCTGCCGAACTGACTCTAGATACCGGGTTGACCATTGGAGATATCTCCCGCTCTGTCGGATATTCCGATCAGCTTCTCTTCTCCAAAATGTTCAAAAAGGTGATGGGCGAAGCCCCCACCCATTACCGTAAACACAAAGCAGCACCTTCCCGGTTAAGCAGTTAACGGGAGGGTGCTGTTCTTTTACTTACACATAAGCTCAGACAGCATAACCTGTCCATCGATAATCTTCATTCCTTTTCCGCAAGAGACCATCTCAGCTACACTTGCTCCTGCATGGATACACCGACGACATGCACTTTAATCTCATTGACCAGAATGCCTGTCATCTGCTCCACGGCCTGCTGTACATTGTGCTGGAGCTCCTTGCACACTTGGTGCATCTTGAACCCGTACTGCACATTAATACGCAGCTGAATGGAGGCCTGGTCATCTTTTACATCAACGTCAATGCCTTTCTGCAGACTCTTGCCGCTGATGCTCTTCGCAATGCCTTCGGTCAAACCAACCGACATGGAAGAGATGCCGGAGGTGGCCTGAGCTGCTATACCCACGATCTTGGATACGACATCATTAGAGATGTGAATGGCACCCATCCGGACGGCTTGAGGTTCGATGTATTCGGGTTCGATATATTCTTTAGGGATGATTTCAGACATGGTTCCCACTCCTTCTATGGTTAATTGAATGATTAAAATATAAGGTAGTTACTCAATCTACACTCTGTCACTCCAATTGCAGTACCATCTTCCGATCGCTGTTACCCCCAGATTTCTTTGATTCCCTTTCCAAGGGAGAAATCCGGGGATAAACGCGAACGCTTCGCTTCTTCAGATTGGTTCTGCACTTTCCGTTAACGTGTTAATTCTAGACAACACTTATCGAATAATCAGGCATTCTGCCATTTTTCCTTGAAGAACAGCTGGTAGACTCTGACCAGAATAATTTTAACGATCATGTAGACAGGGATGATGATCAAGATGGCAATGATGCCGCCGAGATCCCCTGCACCCAGCACCAATATAATGGTGGTCAACGGATGAATGTCGAGCTTTTTGCCAAACACATACGGAGCGACCAGATTGTCCTGAATTTGCTGGGCCACCAGAATAATAATCAGCGACCAGATCGCCACCGATGGCGACTGAATCAGACCGATAATGACAATGGGGATGGACGACACGATAGCGCCGATAAATGGAACAAAGTTCATAATTACGGCAACGACGGTAAGCAGCAGTGCATACGGCAGACCAATGATCAGGAAACCAATATACATCAGTACACCGAGCGCGAGATTAACCAGTACTCTTCCGACAATAAAGCCACTAAGTGCCTGATCGATCTCAAGAACAACCTCACGGCTGTCTTTTTGGAACCGTTTAGGTGCGATATGCACCAGTTTGCGGCCGAATTTCTCTCCCTGTTTCAGCATGTAGAACAAGATGATCGGGAACGTAAACAGAATGATCGCAAAACTGGAAATGAGCGAGAACAATCCACTCACATAGTTGGTCACGAAGGTAAATCCTTTATTAATATAATCCGTAAGCTGAGAAAACGGCGTGGATCCCTCTGGGAATAATGCCGTGATCGCTCCGTTCTGCTCCAGTTCTCTCAACTGTACACTGAGTGAATTAATCAAATTCGGTGCATTGTCCACCAGATTGATCAGCTGCTCACGCAAGGACGGCCATAACCCCACAATGAACAGGACGAGCAGCACACCGAAGACCAGATAGATCAGCAATATGCTGAGTGTTCGGTTCAGCTTCTTCCGTTCCATGTAATTCACGAGCGGCCTTAGCAGATAATAAAAGAATACGGACAGCATCATAGGCACTGTGATAACTGTAATCATGGTCACCAGCGGCTGAAAGATAAAGCTGACGCGTGATAACAGGTAGATATTGACGAGCACCAGAGCCAGCGCAATGCTGAAACGGACAAACGAACTTGCTTTAAACAAAATGTTCCCCTCCACATAACCTTTTCTTTTTTCAGGATTTTTCTACAGGTTTTTTCTGCCCTCTTCGTTAACCGTTTAAATGTACATTCAACTTATCAGTTTGGAATTTGAATGGTAAACACAGTAGTCTCCTTGCCTCGCTGGGACAGGATCAGTCGTCCGCCCATCTTCTCTGTATTTCGCCGGGCAATCGCGAGTCCAAGTCCGGTTCCGCCGGTACCGGTGCGTGCTTCATCTCCTCGTACAAATGGATCAAAAATGGTGCTCCACAGTTCCTGGGGAATACCGACCCCCGTGTCTGCAACCTCAATGACTACATGCGTATCAAGCGGAATCAATTCCACCCGCAGCTCCGTTCCGTTCGGATTGTAGGACAGCGCATTGGTAATGAGGTTTTGAATAACCCGTGACAGTAATTCAGGATCGTATCTGGCGTATATCTCCTGATCAGGTACCAGCACATGAAGCACAAATTGTTTCTGCTCAATCTCACCATAGGTATCCGCCATGACTTCACGCACGAATTCCCCGATCTCTCTCTTCTGGATCTGCATGTGATAATCGGGTGAGTCCACCTTGAGCAGTTCGAGCATGTTCTGTATCATTCGTGCCACCTGAACGGACTTGTTATAGATATATCCCAGATAACGCTGCTGCCTTTCCTGGTTTTCTACCCGTCCCTCCACTAGAGCCTGAGCATATCCCTGTATGGAGGTAATTGGTGTTTTTAGATCATGCGACAGATCCACGATCAGCCGCTGTTTGCTCTCTTCCGCATACCGCTTTTCAGCCGAGGTATTCTCGATGACATCTGCCATATAATTAAACGTCTCGCCGATCTGGACAAATTCCTTCTCTGCCGAGATGGACAAGCGTGTACTGTAATTTCCCTGAATCATCTGGGTAAGCCCCAGTGATAAAATACTCAGTGGTTTTTTGATACGGCGTGCGACCCAATAGCTGTATACGAATATCAGGAGCAGAACGAAGCCAACTCCGATCATGATGTAAAATGACAAAGGGTGCTTCAGATTGGTAATCAGCAGATTTTCATTCATACGAATACTCACCAGATCACGCGGTATTTTCAGCAGTACATACTTCGCATCTCTCTCTGCTGCGTATGGAGAAATGGAATAATAATATGTACTATCGCTTCGATTCTCCAGTCCGGCATACAACTCCGACTCACTGTAATATGTAACTGCATCCTGCTTGACACCGATCTGGCGAATGACCGAACGATCTGCATCCAGAATTTCGATCCACCCTCCGCTATCCATCAGACGCTGAATTTCCATGCTTGAAGAGTCATCCTCAAGCCGCTTGTTCAATTCGGCTGCATAGACGTGCGCCTCGACGTTCAGATCAGGATCAACCACCTGATCCGAAATGCGGAAATCCACGACATCCAGCGAAACCATGAGATAGACAATCAAGACGAGCAGCAGCAAAAAGAAGTTGAACAGCAGGAAGTCCAGTGTCAGGGACGTTTGCAAAAGTCGCTTTTCTCTAGCTTTCCGTTGGCGCTTCAATTTTGTATCCGAGTCCCCTTATCGTTTTTAAATATTCCGGTTGTCTGGAGTCGCGCTCGATCTTCTCGCGAATGTTGCTGATGTGCACCATAATGGTGCTATCTTCATGCGCGTAATAGTCCCCCCACACCGCCTCGTATATTTTCTTGCGTGTGAATACCCGGCCAGGCTGCTCCAGCAGCAGATCCACAATTTTGTATTCCGTGGAGGTTAGGGTTACAGGTTTGCCTGATCGAAAAAGCACACATTTGGAGCGATCCAGCATAAGTTCACCAAGAACAAGATTAGTCTCCTGGGGTGCTGCGGATTCAGGGGCGTCAAATTGATTCACACGTCTTAACAAAGCTTCTACACGAGCAACAATCTCCAGCGGATTAAACGGCTTTGAAATATAATCATCCGCACCGAGTCCAAGTCCGAGAATCTTGTCATGGTCCTGGCTTTTGGCAGATAGAAACAGGACGGGCATATGATGGGTTGCCCTAATTTGCTTGATTAACTGAAGTCCATCCATTACAGGCATCATAATATCCAAAATGACAAGATCGACCGGTACAGAACGAATGCATTCCAGCGCCTCCGCTCCATTCGCGGCAGTCCTGATGTCATAGTCCTTTTCAAGGTACAGTTGAAGCAGTTCTACGATCTCTGGTTCATCATCTGCAATCAATACGGTGTATCTCATGTTATTCCTCTCATTTCTTCATTCCTCAATCATCGGCATTGTATTCTTTTACATGTATCTTACTACTATATACCACGTCCCTTAAATCCACCTAAATCAAATCTAAAGATAACCTAAATAAAAGCCCTGGCATGTGCCGGGGCTCGTAATTCTTCTATCCATTCAACTCAATGCTGCTGAAGCTTCAATGACTACTTCATATGGAGCCAAGGCTCAACCTTTTTATTCAAACTTTCCTTATCATATTGTATATACTGGCCTGCACGGTTGCGAACCGGATCACCTGCGTAGTAACGCTCATAGAGATCATGCCTCGCCCCAAGTGCACTTCCGGTCAGATCCCAAGCCAGCTGAAACAGACGAATTTTCTCTGGCGCTTGCAGTGTCACTCCACCAAGATATTTGGCCATCAATGGTCCTACCGTTTCATCCAGATCGAATCTGCCCGAAGGGATCTGAATCAGTCCACCAGCTGCAATGGTTTTCAGAATTTCAACTGCTCTCGGGTAATATCGGCTGCCCAGATTACGAGCTGTCTCAATGTATTTGAATGACGGGAGCCAGTTACCATGTGCATCTGGCTGTGCCTGGGCCTCAGAAGCAACGATCAAGCCCTCAATGGTCTGCATCTGGCTGATCATCTCTCCGAGTTGTTCCTGTACATTCAGGTATGAATCCACACCAATCTCCTGCGCTATGGCTGCTGTGACGGCGGTGATGAATTCCAGCTTGGAGTGCAGCCGAATGATGCTCTGATGGTAGGCCAGACTGGAAGAGGCTGCGTTACAGCGAACCTGCCACACGGCTTCCGGATTGTTGTGCAGCAGCACACGCTCCCATGGAACCCATACATCATCAAAAAATAGTACAGCGTCCATCTCATCATAACGGGCACTAAGAGGATGAGCAGCATCCGACTGCGGAGCGGCAAAAGATTCACGGCAAATCAGATGTAAACCCGGACTTCCCACAGGAACAATCACCATATGTGCCAGTTCCGGCAGATGTCCCGGAATCCGCTGAATCGGATACGCAATGATATCATCTGCATAAGGAGCTGCGGTCGCCACCATCTTGGCACCCCGAACAATAATCCCTTCCGAGTTGGTTTTCACAATCCGCAGCATGGCATCTTCATCCTCCCCAACAGGCAGAGAACGGTTGATCTGCGGGTCACGCTGGACAATCGTCAGAAAAGCATCTTTTCGTTTGGCCTCCTGATAGTAGGCTGCTATCTTATCTGCATACATGGGATCGTGTCGTGCCATATCTTGACGTGTGGCATACCATCCGACAAGACGCGAGCGGGCATAATCCGACAGTCTGCTCATGACTCCATAGGTTCGATCCGACCAGAGCCGAAATGCTGCCGCTCTACTGCTGACATCTTGAGAAGCGTGAGGCACCCGAAAAGCCTGATGCACATAACTCCCCGTCTGTTCATCCCAGTATGCTACCGTATCTCGTGTATCCGGATCATCCACCAAATCGAACAAGTTCTCAATGGTCTGCAGTGTTCCCTGAAAGGCGGGATGTTCGGTTACCCGGACACGCTTGCCATCCATCCATACGTTTCGCTCATCATTCAATCGGTGTATGTAAGCTTGTCCGCGAGACATCGTGATGCTCATGATAAGTCCTCCCTCTCAGGCAAAAAGCCTGTTATGGCTACCAATCTCAAAGTACAACTGTAATATGGTCAAGTTATGTATGATACACGCTATGATACAATTTGTATCTATTGAAATAGTACTGTGTCCAGGATAGAAAAGTCAACAAACACCGAACGAAGCGTCCGATGTTTGCCTAGGTCATGCCAGTTTAGATTAATTTGGAGTACATATGGCGTAAATACCGCCAGCGCACAAGCGCAAAGAACAGGATCTGCATGGTGGCAAAAACGAAGAAGATACGCAGGCTGTATCCCATAACCGAAAAATCGACCAACTGCTGCAGCGCCACAAACGCTACCGAACTATGAATCAAAGCTATGAGTAATGGTAGGAAAAACATAAGCAGCAGCTGCTGAGTTACAATTTTACGAAGTTCAGGACGACTGAGTCCCATCTTGCCAATCATGCGATACTGTGCTTCATCCCTTTCCAGATCCGCGTAGAGTCTAAAATAGGTAAAGCTTGCCGCAAAGGTAAAGAAGACAATACCGATCAGACCGCTCAGGATCAAAATGATCCCATTGGTTTGTTTCGAATTCAGCCAGTCCACAACGAGAGCACTGAACATGAAGTAGCCTTTCGTACGCGGCTGATCCTGAATCGAATTAACCAGTTCAGGGGCGAAGGCCCGCGTGCCCATCCAGTCTTCCACCACAAATTGAGTCATTTTATTGGAATAGTAATCTTCACTCAAGTCTAGGAATTCATTGTACGCTCGCTTCATCTTTTCAAACAATTCATCGGAAATGACGTAGATGTCCACTTTGAAATCAACAGGGATAACGATTTCGGTAGCTGGAGGAGACAGCTGAACCTGTTGATGATAATTTTCAACTTCAAGATCGACCTGTGTTGGTGAGAACCCCTGCTCCACTTGTTTACGCAGCTCTTTACGTGCTGTCAGATTCGATGGAGTCATAAAGGCCCCATTTTCCGTATCCAACGTGCGTTCTTCGTAACCAAGGGCCTTGGCCAGATGGTTGTATTCACTCAATTTGATGATATTGCTGCCAGTGTTATTCTCATACAGCTGGGTGTAGCTGCCTTTTACATAGGGGACCTCATGGTCAACAAGCGTTTCCTCAATCTGACTGATATCCCCCTCTGCCTCAGGTGTATCCCATGAATTCGTGTAAGTGAATGCATACGGGTTCGTCATCGACGACAACCCTGGATCAGCGATCGCCAGCATGGTGCCAATGCCGGTAAATGCCGAGGCTGAGATGACACTTACCATGAAAAACATGACAGCATTGTCTTTCATGCGATACGTAAGCTCGGATAGAAACAGTACATTGGTTTTACGGAAAAACAAACGTTGATTTCGTTTTAGCGCCCGAATGACATACACACTGAGCTGCGTGAACAGCAGGTATGTACCTGCGATAACCATAATGACACTCCCCAGGAGCAGCGGGAATGAGTACGTCACCCACACAAAAGTGAACACCCCTGCATAGCCACCGCCAATCAACAACACGGATAGAAACGCGAGCAAACGTGATGCCTTCGGCTCCGGTTTCGGCTTTTCCTCCGATTTCACCAAATCAATCAGCGTTCCCTTGCGGATAAGCAGAGAAGAAGACAGTGCAATGACAGCAAACAGAATAAGGAATGCGACAGCTGTCAGAGCAATTGCTTTTAATGGAAAATAAAAACGTAGACTGTTCTCCACAGCCAGCAGGGAACCGCAGATGAGCAGTATCAGTTTTCCGAAGATCATCCCCAGTCCAACACCCGCTGCAATGGCGGCGATCCCGATACACATGTTCTCCATAAACAGAAGCCGATTCATCTGCTTGCGTGTCATCCCAATGATCAGGAAGATACCAAATTCCTTCTTGCGTGTTTTCAGAAAAGAACCTACCGAGTACAGCAAGAACAGGAATGAAAAGATGAAAATTATGATTTCTGCGATCATAAAACCTTGGTTCGCAAGCATCGTTACGGTTTCACTCGAACCTTTTAAACCATCCTTCAAATCCGGGTGAAACAGAAGCAGTGCATATGTGAAAAATATCATGACGGAAAATGTGCTGCTCAGAAAATGAGCCAAATAAATCCGTTTGTTGCGAACTACATTGTTAATGGCGAACTGGCGAAAATTCATGTCCTGACCCTCCCATTAGGGATAACACATTAATAATCTTTTGATAAAAAGCTGCCCGGTTATCGCCGTAGTGAATCTCATTATAGAGTTTGCCGTCCTTGATGAAGACGACCCGGCTGCAGTAGCTCGCTGCAACTGCATCGTGTGTAACCAGAAGCATCGTCGCCTGATCCTCCTGATTGCGGAGCTCCAGCATCTCCATGACATCACGTGCCGCCTTTGAGTCCAGGTTGCCTGTTGGCTCATCCGCCAATATTAGTTTCGGGGAATGGATTAGTGCTCTGGCAATAGCCGTTCTCTGTGCCTGTCCACCTGAAATCTCATAGGTCCGCTTGTCCAGAATCCCCTCAATCCCCAGCTTGCTTGCGAGCCGTTCCACACGAGCGTTCATCTCCCCCAGCGGTGTTCCATCGAGCGTAAGCGGCAGCACAATGTTCTCCTTCACCGTAAGGGTATTGAGCAGATTGAATGACTGAAAGACAAATCCCAGCTCTTTGCGCCGGAACAGCGCAAGCTCATCCTGGTTCAGCTCAAACGGATTTTTCCCGGCAATGCGCAGTTCTCCCGATGTCGGATGGTCGATCGTGGAAATCATGTTGAGCAGTGTCGTTTTGCCGCTGCCGGATGGACCCATGATTCCTACAAATTCGCCTTCCTGTATGCTGAGGTCAATCCCCGATAAGGCTTCATAGGAGACGATCCCTTTATAGATTTTGCTGATCTGTTTTACCGAGCATATTTCCATATGTACCACTCCTTTTTTACGTTGGACATGAGTCAACCATGACCAACTCGCGTCTATTTATTCATTGGTTATTCATTGGTACTCTTGATGCCCCTGACTTCTGACTTCAGTTTACCGAAGTTTCGGCTAATCTCCTATGGCTTAACCTTTCACCTGCATGACAAAGTTGTAAGGTTCTTCTATATAAAACAAAAAAGACGTCATTACCCCGGGGTAACAGACGTCGATTCTCTTGAACCATCCTCTTGAAAAACAATGTAGAAAATCACCTTACACTCACTAGACACTAAATGTAATCCGGACCGTCGTCCCTTCACCATATACCGATTCCAGATCGATCCGGTGATTCATTCGGGTTAGGACCTCTTTCACGATGTACAGCCCCATACCCGTTGACTCCTTGAAATGACGACCATTCTCTCCCGTAAAGAAAGGCTGGAACACCCTGTTCAGATCCGACTTAGGAATACCGGCACCCTGATCTTGAACTTCAAGAATAATGGACCGTTCTGCTTTATATGCACGCAGATATATCTTTTGTCCGTTACCAGAGGAGTATTTGATCGCATTGGAAAGTAGTTGGACGATGACAAAACGAATCCATTTGGCGTCCGATTGCACAATTAGCGAAGCATCCATCTGAATCTCCGGATAGACATGATTGCGAATGAAGAAACGCTTCAGCTCATGAATGGCCTCTTCGCCTGCTGCCTTAAGTGTAACCGGTTCAACACTGAAGTCCTGTTCAAATGTGTCCAAACGCGCTACGTACAGCACCGTTTCCAATCCACGTCTCATCTGATCTGCTTCCTCACGAATACTCCTGAGACGTGGGTCATCGTCCTCCTGGTCCTGCACGGTCAATTCAATCACGGATAAAGGTGTCTTCATCTGGTGTACCCACTGATTCATAAATGTGAGATATTCCTGCTGGCGCTGCTCCAGACGGTGGAGATGGGCATGATAATGACCATATTGTGAATCCAGCAGCTTCTCCAGCGCTACCGATAAGGGAACCATCTCTTCGAGCGGAACAAATTCATTAAGCGAATTCATGGGCTGTGTCATTCGGGTATAGAACGCCCTGTGAGACATATAACGGTAAGTCAGGTAACCTGCATATAAAAATAACCCCAGCGATACGGCATAAACTGCCGTCAGCACATGGTCGTAACCGTCATACCAAAATACGCCGACGACAGTAAGCAAGATGACGACCACCCAGCAAGTCAAAGCAAGGTGTTCTCTCATAAACAGCTTCATGATGGTGAAGCCGTATTCCAGTTTGCGTTTAATCGATAACCGGAACCTCTCACCGTTTCCAAAGCGTCTGTTATGCCTATTTCGGCCAATCGCTTGCGTACACGGGTTACATTGACACTGAGCGTATTGTCGTCTACAAAGGAGTCATCCCACAGTTTCTCCAGAATCGTCTCCCTGCTCACGAGCTTCGGACTACGACGAAGGAGCGTTTCCAGCAGTATCGTTTCCTTCTTCGTCAGCTGCACTTTGCGATCACCGAGCTGAATCTCCAGTCTTTCCAGGTATACTGTCAACCCTTCAAGCTCGACCTTGCGTTCTTCGTCACGGGCTGCGTAATCTCCATATACACGTCGCAGCTGACTTTTGATTTTGGCCATCACGATCTCATGTTCAAACGGCTTCGTTATATAATCATCTGCTCCGTTCTCCAGCGCCATCACCTGGTCCATCTTGCCGCTCCGGGCGGAAATAAACAAAATCGGACACGTTGACATCGTACGGATCTGACGACACCAGTAGAATCCGTCATAGCTGGGCAAGTTGATATCCAGGAGAACAACATGTGGCTGGATCTGCTCAAATTGCTGTATCACCCGCTCAAAATCCTCTACCAGAACGGCTCTGTCCCCGTAACGTTCAATATGGGATTTCAGCAGTCCTGCAATTTTGGGATCATCTTCAACGATCATTATGGTATACATAAATGGGCCGCACCCCTAACCTGTAATAATGAAATGTAATATGTTCTCTCTCATTCCAAAATCATAACACAGGATGGATTATTCGGCATGAACCTGTTTGCGCCACTGCACAATGTCTGCGTTCAATTGCTTGAGGTCATCAGATGGTTGCTGCTCATCAGACAGCTTGTACGACTGCTTCAGTGCCAGAATACGATACACGCTTTCATCAATTCGAGATTCGGTGATTTTGCCATTCTTCACCGCATTTTTCAATGTATCAAATATCGTTTTGGCACTTTCATAACTGTGAGCCACGAGCAAAATATCACTGCCTGCCTGAACGGTCGCGATTGCAGCTTCATTCAGTTTATAGTTTTTGGCGATTGCACCCATGCTGAGATCATCTGTAATGACGACGCCGTCATAATTGAATTTGCCCCGCAGATGTTCACCAATAATGACATCCGATAACGAAGCAGGATGATCGGGATCCAGCTTAGGGAATAAAATGTGAGCCACCATTACAGCTTCCACATGCTCTTTCACCGCGGCCTGAAACGGAATCCACTCCAGCTCAGCAAGCTGCTCCTCTGTTTTGTTCACCACGGGAAGATCCAGATGGGAGTCCACCGACGTATCCCCATGACCGGGAAAATGCTTCACGACCGGAATCATTCCCTCGCTGCGCAGACCTTTCATCTCAGCGACGCCGAGACGAGACACGAGTTCAGCCGAACTGCCAAAGGAACGGTCACCAATCACCGGATTGTTCGGATTGCTGTTGACGTCCAATACCGGAGCAAAATCCACATTAAAACCTGCAAGTTGGATTTGTCTTGCCAGCAACCTTCCCATGGTTTCAGCCAGCTCGGCGTCTTTCGTCGCTCCGACTTTACCATTGGAAGGAATACTCTCCACTTCATCCGGCATTCGGCTGACTTTGCCGCCCTCCTGATCCACACTTATGAAGATTGGCACCGGATTGGAACGGTTTGCTTCTTTGATGGACTTCACAAAATCCGCTGTTCCCTGCAAAGTCGTCACGTTATTACCATAGAAAATGATGCCTCCTACCTTTTGGTCCGCAATCATTTGTTTGGCCTGGTCATCCAAAGTAGTCCCCTGTACACCGGCCAAAATCATCTGTCCAATCTTTTCATCCAGCGAGAGCTGGTTCAGCTGCTCCTGAACCGGATCTGCCTCTTCCTGAGGGGAAGCATTGTTCTGCTCATTGTTCTCCTCAGCTTCCTCCGCATCGGAATCAGCACTGCCTTCCGGTGCAGCTTGTTGTTCCGTAGTAGAGCCTGCAGAGGAATTCGCTGTGGAGCCGGGCTTTTGCGTTTCTCCGCATGCAGTAATGAGCATAAGGACTGCAATAATCAGAAATAACATTTGCACCGAGTGTCTTCGTTTTCTTTTTATAGAATTGTTATGTACATACAAGGAAAGTCATCCTCCTAATTCATGTTGGAATGTGTACCGTAATGTTCAGGCATAACATTAACATAAGCAACTCTTTTTTCAAAATCACGTGCTTTAAATAAAGGAGTGAGATATGAGTCTGATTAGCCAATAAAATGTTTGCATTTGAAAGTCGTAGTATGGTTTCCAATGATTTTTTCAACGAAGGGCGTGGGTGTTGTATGGATCAACGGGGAACGTAATTGCGGGCGAGAAATGGTAATTTGTTGTGAATTTTTCATATATTGAAATTATTATTATAGCAGGTTGAAAAAGCCGCCTTTCGGCGGCATAAGGTTGTTGTGGATTGCTCGTTTTTGTCTTCCTTGTTGGTGAATATGCAGAAGAATGCTGATAATTAGCTACTATTCACTAATTCAATGTTTTCAACACTTCAGTTGTAAATGGAATGATCTCGGACTGGCGTCCTTCACGTACTTTTGCAGGCCACTCCGGATCACTAAGCAGTACACGTCCCAGAGCGATAAGTTCAAACTCCTTGTTCTCTAACATCGTATTCAATTGGTCCAAGTGAGCATCGCCAGTCCCCTGATTCTCGGTTGATCGGTCCACTAATTCGGCTTCCAGACCAACGGACCCAACGGATATCGCAGGTTTCCCGCTTAATTTTTGTGTCCACCCGGCAAGGTTTAATTCGGATCCTTCGAATTCCGGCAGCCAGAAGCGACGAGTCGAGCAATGAAAGATATCTACGCCTGCCGCAGCCAGCGGCGCAAGAAATTGCTCCAGCTGTTCAGGGGTATCCACCAGGCGAGCATCATAATTGCCCATTTTCCATTGCGAGAAACGAAGCACGATCGGAAAATCCGGTCCAACCGCCTTGCGGCACGCTTCAATGACCTCGACTGCGAATTGTGTTCGTCTGACCAAGTCACCGCCATACTTGTCTGTACGACGATTGGTATGTTCCCAGAAAAACTGATCAATCAGGTATCCGTGAGCGCCATGCAA
This sequence comes from Paenibacillus sp. FSL K6-2862, assembly GCF_038005125.1. Classification (NCBI taxonomy): domain Bacteria; kingdom Bacillati; phylum Bacillota; class Bacilli; order Caryophanales; family Paenibacillaceae; genus Paenibacillus; species Paenibacillus sp. FSL K6-2862. The sequence continues at coordinate 2,729,836 of NZ_JBBOSN010000001.1, read as the reverse complement.
TTCTATGCCATCGAAACCGATCCGCTTCGCATCTGCAGCCGCTTGTGCGAACGCTTGTACGAGGCCTTGGATCTCTTCTTCGGTTAAAGGTTCCCTGTTCTCTTCCCCTGCCATGCTGATGCCAGAGGGGCTAACTGGTTCCGCTTCTGCATGAGGCAGATCTCCTGTACGCCTTGCTGTGCCCACATGCCACAATTGAGGCATGATTTTACCGCCCGCCTCATGGACGGCTTGAACCACATTCGACCAGCCCTGAAGGGATTCATCTCCATGAAATAACGGGATACTCGCACCGCTTACAGAGGAAGGATGGTTAATCCCTGTTCCCTCCGTAATAATGAGCCCTACACCGCCAGCTGCTCTGCGTCTGTAATATTCAGCAACTTCCGGCCCGGGTACACCCTCTGGAGAGAAACCGCGAGTCATGGGTGCCATGACGATCCGATTGGACAATGTAAGCTTGTCTGAAGTGAAGGGTGTAAACAACGCTGAAGGTATATTCATTTGTTTATAGCTCCTTTATCTTGTGGAATGTCAGAACCCAATTACCTTTCCATTTTATAGTTTGTGAGTTTTATTTTCAAACTCGCTCATGAAGTGATCTATTATGTAACATAAAAAAATAGAGCATCCCCGCAGCAAGTGGAAAACAATTACGCTGCTGCACGTGTACGCTCTGTGTTTACGTCTTTTTCATTTTAAATGATAACCAAAAATAGATATGAATCATAGTATATACTCCCTACTCTTTCTGTGCGTTCCCCTTAATCCGAATTCACAGGAATGTCATTGCGATGAACTCTGAGGATTTTGCCTGATGAAGGTGAGACTACGTCCGGATCCGTGCCCAAACCGAAGTAGAAATCCCCTTCATGCTCTTCAAATGACTTTGCATACGTATCCTGGTTGAACCGGAGGATTTCATGCCAACTGATCAGATCCGTGGTTTGGTATACCCGGTTAATATACAGGTTTTTGTTTTGCAACGTGTAGGTGAGTACATATACTTTACCGTCGCGCAGAAGCAAGTCTGTTGGCAGGGCTTTGGCATCTGGTAAAATCACGCGTCTAGCCTGGTTAATGGCCGTCATGACATTCAAAGATTTAGGAAGCAATTGACCGTCATTGAATACACCACCAGCGATATAGACTAACTTGTTATCAAAGTTAACATTTTTCCCAATCTTGTTATACGGAACCGTGCCCTGTTGATAGGTCAGTCCCGGCAGGATTTTGTTACCGTAGATTACGACGTCTTTCTTCTCCAGATTCGCGTTAATCTCAAGGAAATTGGTCTTGTCATTCCAGATTTTATTGGCAGGATACATCATGCCGGATGCATACAGCTTGCCCCCGAGCTCAAACAGCGTATACGCTCTCAGTCCAAACGTATTAATGTTTGCGAACTTCTGCCAGCTTACGCCCATATCATGTGAAATCAGAATCGTTGGCTTATCTTCTGTTCCGAGGGCGGCAAACATTTTGCCTTGATACAAGGCAAGGTCATAAACGTGTACCCCGAGCGGAAGGTTGCGGTATTTCGTCCATACGTCCCCATCCAGCCGATAAAAGTTTCCGAAACTCCATTGCTCTCCGTCAGAATCATTTCCCGGAATATAGAGCTTGTCGTCCAGCACCTTATAAATATCAATCTGCTCTTCATCCACAACCATTTTGGTCGATGGAACAATTCCTGGATTGCTGTTGCTGACTGCCTGCCTATTAAAGGATGAGGTTGTTGTATCGAAATAAATGACCGGGATGGGCCCCGAGTTCGGCGCTACCCCCATATTACTGCTGTTGCCATGGCCCAAATATATCTTGTCTCTGTACAACTGCATATCCCACACATTATTGGCATAAGGCGTTTTGGCAAAAGGTCGTCCAAGGAGCTCAACCTTGCTTGTCACATCCGCAGAATTGATGGGTACATTGGATACCTTCGCCATAGCCCGTTCAACCGTCGGCTTGCGCTCGGCCTTGTCACTGCTTTTGGGCTTGGCACTCCCTGTAAGCATCCAGCCCACGCTTGCAACGATCGTCAAAATTAGAGCTGCCCATTTCGTGTTGTTATGCATGCCCGCTTCCTCCTTCGTTTTGATATTGAATGCCTTTTCATATAAACGATACAAATTGTATCTTTTTATATTATGTAAAACAGAACAAGCATGCAATACATTCCGCCCTTTTCAACAAAAATAGACAGCTGCATCCGAAGATGAGCTGCCTACGCAGGTACTCTATTTCGTCAAAATGACTTCGTTTTTTTAAAAGAAAAGATTTCTGAGTTGCTGCTACTCGGCTTTGACCAGGATTTTCACCTGATTTTTCTCTTTCAGTAGAGCTTCGAATCCTTGATCCACCACTTCATCCAGCGAAATACGCTTGGTCACCAGCTTGTCTGCCGGGAAGAAACCTTTATCCATCAGACTAATCACGGCCGGGAAAACATCACGATAACCAATAATACCATTCACTGTACGTTCTTTCATGACGATAGAGTTAGGCAGAATCGGAGCCGCTTGCTCAAAAATGCTGACGATCATCAGCTCTCCGCCAATACGTGTCGAGTCGATCGCCTGCTGCAGCACAGGTGGAACACCTGTCACTTCATAAGCAACGTTCACGCCGCCGTGTGTACGTCTATGAATCTCTTCCACGACATTGTACTGGGTTGGATCAATAACAATGGCGCCAAGCTCTTCGGCTTTCGCTTTGCGTTCCTCGGACAGCTCGACCACATAAATGTCGGATGCGCCTGAAGCTTTCAATGCTTCAATAACGAGCAGACCGATTGGACCCGCACCAAATACAGCTGCAGTATCGCCTACTTTCAGCTTGCTTTGACGCACAGCATGCAGCGCAACCGCAGACGGCTCCACCAATGCTCCCTGTTCGTAGGAAATGGAGTCAGGGATGGCGTGTACCATATACTCTTCAGCTGTTACGTATTCGGAGAAACCTCCGCCTCCTCCGGCGAGACCGAGGAATCCCATCTGGTCGCACAGATTGTATCTTCCCTGTTTGCAGGCTTCACAATGTCCGCATGCATAGATAGGTTCAACGACAACACGGTCTCCAGCTTTATAACGGGTAACCCCTTCACCCACTTCAACGACTTGTCCCGAGAACTCGTGCCCCATCACAACAGGTGCTTGTTCGCCTGTTAGCGGATGCGGTGCTTGAGCAGGAATGAAAATCGGTCCTGCGGTGTATTCATGCAGGTCACTGCCGCAAATTCCACACCACTCTACTTTTATTTTAACTTTCCCCTTTGCCGGGCTAGGTTCATCGATATGTTCGAGACGCAAATCTTTAACTCCATGCCAACGTAATGCTTTCATTCATTTCATCTCCCAGATCATAGGTTTGAATATAACCGGAAACGTTTCCGTAGTTAAATATGTCACAGTTTAGATAGTCTGTCAAACACATTTTCCCATAAATAAGTCGAATTCATGAATTTTATGCCTTTACATGCAGCATGATAAAACCCGATGTGATTGCCTGTATCCAAAGGTTTTACAGATTATATGCTCAAGAACGTTTGGAATAAGTTAGCAACCTGCTTACGGTTATAGGTCATGGAAAGTCTATTGACTTACAAAAAGTGTTATAATCAGAGTATACACATGAATTCAAGATGAAATTACTATAGATTCGGAATCGTTTCCGTTGAAGTGAGGTTACCCAAACGTGAGCAAAGAACAAAAAGTCACCATCAAGGATGTGGCGGAGTTAGCGGGAGTTGGAATTGCTACCGTTTCTAGAGCCATTAATAATTCTGAGGGTATCAGCAGCAAAACCAGAGATAAGGTCATGCAGGCCATTGAAGAGCTCGGTTTTGTTCCCAACACATCCGCTCAGAGTCTTAAAATACGCCAGACGCACCAAATTGCCCTGGTTGTTCCGGATATACGAAATGCCATCATTCCAGAGATCTCCTGGTCTGTGGAACAAACCGCCAAACAGCACGGTTATCACGTGGTGCAGATTAATACGGCGGGGAATGCCCGTACCGAACTGGAAACCATTCGAAATATTAAAAAGCTGCATGTGGACGGTCTCATATTCATGCCGCTCGCTTATCCCAAAACGCTGCCAGGCTTGATCGATAAGGCTCCTCTTCCCATCTCCATGATTAACTATGGCAAAAGGCTTGAACCCGGCATGAAGGCAGATATCGTCTCTCTATCTCAGCCCGAGGGAAAACTTGTGATGGAACACCTGATTAAAATTGGACGAACCCGAATTGCCTATGCGGGTGCCCCAAAGGACATCATTGAGGAGCGTTACCGTGCTTATGAACAAGCTCTGCCTCATGTCGATATTTCGCTTGTCTATTTCGGGGAAGATTTCTCCCTTAACACGGGTGCCAACGCTGCGGATTACTTCCATGGACTGACCCATATGCCAGACGCAGTCTACGCCATCAATGACATGGTAGCCATCGGATTGGTTAACCGGTTCAAAGAATTGGGTGTACGTGTACCCGAAGATGTCGCCGTAGTTGGGGTCGATAATAATCAATGGACTACGGTCTCGTCCCCGCAGATCAGCTCGGTTTCCATTATGGGCGAAGAGGTTGCCAGGCTGGCGACAGAATTACTGCTCAAACGAATCCGCGAGATGAGCACTACCGACTATGAGCATATCCAGTTTGAACCCAGACTTATCGTACGTGAATCAAGTGTAGCGATGATTCGTCCCTCTTCATCACGTTCCTAATGGCTCACAATAGATGGATGAAATGATGAAAATTACAAGCAAAAAAGGTGTCCCGCAGCCATTAATCACGGCCTGAGGGTCACCTTTTTGTGTTCTGTATCGATTTAATAAAAACGGACGAGCACTCTGGCATCGTTTGTTATTACTTCACGATCAACTGTCTAATCGGGCTCCCTTTTAGAAACATCTCGATGTTTTCTACCGCATGATTGTAATAGATTTCATAATTCCCTCGGGTCACATAACCCAAATGCGGTGTTGCCAGCACGTTAGGTAAGGTTCGCATGATATGATTAACAGGCAAAGGCTCCTGTTCAAAGACATCAAGTCCTGCCCCGGCGATCAGACCATTTTGCAATGCCTCAACCATAGCCCCCTGATCCACAATTCCCGCACGGGATGTATTGATCAGCAATGCTGTCTTTTTCATCCGCTGGAATTCAGCCTGTCCAATCAGATGACGAGTACGTTCACTTAGCACCAGATGAATCGACACGATATCACTTTGCTCCAGCAGTTCTTCCTTTGTTTCGCACCAGATTACGCCTTGTTCTCCAGCTTGTCCAGGTGTCAGATGCTGACTCCAGGCCATGACGTTCATGCCAAAAGCCTTCGCAATCGCGGCCATCCGGGAACCTATCTTGCCCAATCCGAGCAGCCCGAGCGTCTTTCCGTACAAATCCATGCCGACCGTACTCTGCCAGTTGCGATTGGATTTCAGCGCATTATTTTCGGTAACCAACTGCCTGGACAGTCCCAAGATAAGTGCCCAGGTTAGTTCCGTCGGTGGATTGGAGCTGCCCTCTGTCCCACACACCGTCACTCCATGGCGTTCCGCAGCCTTAAGATCAATTGAGGCATTTCGCATCCCAGTTGTAATCAGCAGCTTCAGCTTGGGAAGCCTGGATATAACCGATTCAGGAAACAGCGTACGCTCACGCATCAGAATGACGATATCCACATCCTGCAGCTCCTGGATGACCTTTTCTTCCGAGCCCATGTAATGATTAAAGGTCTGAACCTCAACCCGATCCTGGACTGAATTCCAATCAGCCAATGACAGGGCGACGTTCTGGTAATCGTCCAATATGGCGCAACGTAATTTCGTTTGCAAGATGTACCCCTCCTTCAAAATGCGTTGTATCCTACACCTACCCGTATTGTATCAATTCGACACCGGTCTGCCCAATGTCCTTAGACATAAAAAAGAGCCGGAAGTCAGTTCCGCCTCTTCAATTCATATTAACATTTTAAAAATTAGCGCCGTTATTATAATCGCAATCGTGATCTTTGACAACCCCCGAATTTTGAATACAAACCGATCTAATTTTCCCTGATCATTGGTAAAGAGGGATGCTTCTATCGCGGCCAGAGCCAATACTCCAAACATGAGGAGACTGAATGTTATGATGCCTACTCCACCAAGAGTCGTTATCGATACACCTATGACATAAAAAATAGTAAGATACAATCGCCAATATGTAGTAAGTACCATGAAATTCCTCCTCGGAATTGGATGTTACTATATTTACGTTTCACTTTACATATCGTCTCATATAATCAATATTTTCCTATCGATTTAAGATACCAGGGTTTAACGTGCACCCAACTCTTAACGCAAAGCATCCAGCTCAATTTCATGACTGACAATTAGCTCCATCCTGGATCTCAATTGATTATACCGTTCGACCAATACATGATCCATTCCGAGTGCTTGCGCAATCACACTTAATATGGAATCATCCACATGTGGTGTACTCCAGCTAAACAGCTGATGGTACAGGTTCAACATTGATTCTTGGCTCTCCTTAACATAGCTAAGCGGGTGTGAAACGGATTCGAGTTTTAACTGCAGCAAGTCATGGAACACGTGAAAACGATGCTCCGCAGCCACACTTCTTGTTAAGCCTTCTTGGGAAGTCTGCACACTACTCACTTTATCTGTAAATGTAGCTAAGCCAGCTTCGTCCTTCAGATCTCTGATCAAATCCGAGAATGTTAATCCAACCATGGGCATGGCCATGTAGGCCCACCAATGACTGCCTGTTCCATTGCCGTACAGTTCCCAATTCGGGTTCCATAACACATTTCGAATATGTTCCTTCTGGGATGTTCCATACATTGCAATACCCCACACCAGCCCGCCATTGCAGTCCACTGACGCCTGTTCTCCCCATGCCAGAAGCTTGGGCACCATCTTATCAGCTGGAGCCCATTTTGCACACAATGCAGGGAGGATCTCTGGGAAAAATGCATTTCCGTAAACTTGCTCAAATTTATCTTTCAATCGCTGATGTTGATCCTCACAAGGCATGTGCAGCAAGGCCAAACAAGCATCTTTGGACAAATACCAATCATCTGTCATTACACAATCCACCAGATATTCGGCGCTGAGTTGATATCCCATGTAAGCCAGGACATGCAGAATGTCTCCGGGAACCTCCTCTTTTAGCTTTCCATTCACAAAACTACATTGATGAAGCTGCCGGGCAAGCTCCAAATCACCGCAACGCATGACGACCTCCAGCAGCAGTACATATCGATAATCCTCCGGATGCTCCAAATATAACTGGAGCAAGACAGCTGCGTCCTCCCGGTCCCCATACCTCGCAATAACTCGGCAATAGGATTGAATGACACCCAGATCCAGGGGACGACCCGAATGAAACCATTCCCACAATGTTTCGGTGGGCTGTATCATATCGAGTCCCCTCCAATAATCAATAACGCCGCCTCAATACTTTGCTCTACAAACGAGCGCTCTGGCCCCGATTTCATTAACACAGTAAGTCCAATCATTGAAATAACCAAAGATTTTGCAGCTGCACTCGCATTTAGATCACCGGACAATTCTCCGGACCGCTGCCCCCGTTCGATCGTCTCCTGAAAAATTACTGCCAGATACATCTGATGCTCCCGGGTTAAAACGGCGAATTTCGAATCGTGCGGAGCCAGTTCAACCATCGTATTAATACAAAAACAACCGTGGCTCGGCTTGGATACATCCCCCTCCGCCCCAATGTGCTCAAATAGCGCACGAAATGCCTGTTTTACAGACCCTTCATGCTGAAGGCTCGATCTAATTTGCGCGGCATGCAGGGTGGTATATCTGCGCAGCGCCGTCTCAAATAACTCTTTTTTGTCCCCGAAGGCAGCATACAAACTGGGACGTTGAATACCCATTGCGGATGTCAGGTCAGTCAATGAAGTGGCTTCAAATCCTTTATCCCAAAATATGTGCATGGCTGCATCAAGCACTTTATCGGTATCAAACTCCCGTTGTCTCACCATTTTCTTTCTCCTTTTTATGTACCAATCGATATACTATATCGTAGCTATCATCCATCATGATGTCAATTCTAACCCTTCACTAAATCATTGAAATAAATAACATACGAATACTTTAAAATATAAAATTGACATTTGGATGATATATACAGTATGTTAATTCAGAATCATTATGTACTGATCAGTATAAAACAAATTCAAAAATCCACTCTTGAAAGGTGACTCTCATGAATACTCCGATTCAACAGGTACACCCATCTTCAAAAGCTCATGCTGGCATGTCCCGACTTGTTGCGCTCCTCTTTGCTCTGTGCAGCGGACTTTCCGTAGCCAGCATTTATTATGCTCAGCCCCTTTTGGATGCCATGGCCAGAGATTTCCGGATCTCCCACTCACATATCGGCGTAATCATTACAGTGACCCAAGTCTGTTATGCCCTTGGACTCTTTTTTCTTGTGCCTCTCGGTGATCTGATTAACAGACGAAAACTGATCATTGTGCAGATGCTCTTCTCCGTCGCGGCTCTGCTTGTCGTTGGTACCACACCATCTAGTTCCATCTTTTTCACAGCGATAGCACTGGTCGGATTACTGGCTGTTAATACTCAAGCGCTCGTTGCCTTTGCCGCAGCACTCGCTGCTCCTTCGGAACGCGGACGGATTGTAGGACTCGTGACTAGCGGGATCGTGATTGGCATATTGCTCGCTCGAACGGTTGCGGGCACCCTGAATGATTGGATCGGCTGGAGGTCGGTTTACCTGTTCTCCGCATCGCTAACATTGCTCGGAGTAGTTGCCCTGCTCCTTCTCCTGCCGAAGCATGAGCCTCAGCGAACAAAATTAAATTATCCTCAATTGCTTATTTCGGTAATAAAACTGTATCGGGAGCTGCCTATACTCCGAATTCGTGGCGTGCTGGGCATGCTGATTTTTACTGCTTTCAGCATTTTATGGACTGCCATGGTCCTTCCGCTCAGCGCACCTCCATTCTCGTTGTCCCATACCGCCATCGGTGCTTTTGGTTTGGCAGGTGCCGCAGGTGCACTGGCTGCTGCCCGCGCCGGCAAACTCGCTGATCGGGGTCTTGGACAGCACACAACTGGATTCGCTCTTCTGCTTCTCCTCCTGTCCTGGCTGCTGATCAGCTTCGTTCATCAATCGTTATGGTTTCTGATTGTTGGCGTCATCGTTCTCGACCTCGCTGTACAGGCAGTCCACGTCACCAACCAGAGCCTAATCTATCAGGTTCGTCCTGAAGCACAGAGCCGTCTTACTGCTGCATACATGATATTTTACTCGGTGGGCAGTGCAGCCGGATCTATTGCTTCGACTATGATGTACGCCTGGGCAGGATGGAAGGGCGTATGCTGGTTGGGAGCAGGTGTAAGTGCAGCAGGATTTCTGTTCTGGGCTGTTGACTGTTACTTACAACGGAATGTGATCCATTCCTCATGTGCTCCAACACATAAAGGAAACTGAATTATTTTTCTAACTTATTCCATACAACGATGAACAGCGTGGCTAGCGGACCACACAAGAGGGAAATCAGAAACCAGTTAAGCCCACTTCTGTTTTTCCCTTGAGCAAGTCCGGCATTAATTAACGCAAGGGTGCCCCAACCAACAAAATATTCGTTATCCATCACTCATCACTCCTTAATAAGTAATTGTTGTCATACCTATTCATTCAACTGTTCCAGCATGGCTTTCAGCTTCGTGTTGCGGCTTTGGATAAATGCATGCATATAATTCTTCAAGACGAGCCGCTCGGCCAGTCTTCCCAACACACCGAGTGGTGCTTCAAATTTCAGCATGTCCCTCATGCAAGTGGTTTGGTCATCGATCCTGCTGAAATGATGTTCGTGACGCATACTCCGGAATGCCCCTTTTACCATCTGATCGACAAACACATGCGGACGTTCATATTGCACGATACGGGAAGTCAGTTTCTGCCTTATGCCAAAATGAGTTGCTTGAAACGTCACCGTGTCGCCGGCACCTATTCTGCCAGAGGTCACGCCCGAAACAGCTCGTTCCCGTGTATGTCTCCATACCGTCTGTGTATGAACATCAATATCCCGGGCATAATCAAAACATTTTTCAATTGGAGCACGTATTGTCATTTCGGTGACCACTTCAATCAAGGTTTATCGCTCCTCAGGTACAATGGATTTTGTACCCAGTATACGCTTGCTCTCCTTCGAGAACAATGCACCAAAGGCCGTTACACAAAAACAGGTCCCCTGTCATTATGCAGGAGACCTGTTTTTACTCTAAACTTTTATAACCTTAAATAATCAGTTCTTTAATAGCAATGCTGCGTTCTTTGGACAAGTCACGATACTGCTCGGACTCGACCTTGACCAGCGGATTGAAGATGTCTGACGTATTATTCATGATGATTACCCCTTTTTCACCATTGCTCAGAAGAACTTGCTTGCCGATAAAGTTCGGAAGAAGGTGCTGCATCAGGGCCTGAACCGGCTTTTCATTCAGCTTGCCAAATCCCATCGAATAGATGTCACGCAGATTGTTGATCAGGTTCGGATTGCTTCCACCGTGAATACCGGATCTCATGCCGATGTATACGTCTGCCACTGACACGATCTGCGTGTATGGATGGATTTCATTTTTATCTATTTGCATCGGATACCCCGAGCCATCTTCACGTTCATGGTGCTGAAGAGCTACAAGCGCAGTAGCCTCATCTGTCATGGAACTTTTGATGATATCATGACCATAAATGGAATGACGCTGCAATTCAAGCTGTTCATCCGCCGTCAATGGTTCCACTTTGTTACGAATCCGATGGGACACTCTGCATTTGCCTATATCATGCAGATAGCCGCCGCGGCTGATCTGATAGCTTTCCTTCTGAGAATAACCCATCCAGCTGGCAATATAGAAGGACAGCAATCCAACCTGAATGGAGTGTGTGTAGTTGTTTACATCATCACGTTCCAGCATCATCAGGAGATGTACGACATCCTTTTGCTCATCCAGTCCATCCACCATTGGCTGCAGTGCATCGTCCACCATGGTAGCATTAAATTTACCCACAGTAAGTGCTTCAAGAAATGCATTTTGGTAATTATGTACAGTCTGTTTAAATTGGGATTTCATTTCTTCTTCAGGCGGTTCTTCCTTAATACTCGAACCAGCTGCCATACTCGAACCGGCTGCAAATTTGGCTGCAGCGGCAAAAAACTCAGCTTCTGTTATTTCTTCTTCACGTGATTCAATATCTACATAGTCCACACGGTGCTGCATGAGCAAGGAAATATCCTCACTTTTGATTACAGTCCCTTTCCCGAGAATGTGCAACCCCGCATCGCTAAATGTATCCGCAGTCAGACGGTCTCCGTCTTGCAGGTTCATAATATGGATTCTCAATCGGTATTCCCCCTGAACAATTCATTATAGTAACAGTACCCGTTGGATTGGGTCCCCAAAATACCTATACTTCTTTATATCGTTCATTTTCTTGATTTTCTGCATAGTTCAAACGACCTTAATCGCAAAAGGAAATACGAACGAGTAAGACTTTCTTCTCATTCATACTTCTAAAATAATCCCGGTTTTGCCAAATAAGGAACATGGAATGTTACCTTTCTTTGGAATGGAGAAATATAAAGAGCCCAAACTTCTGTTTGGGCCCTTCCCTATTGAGCTAAATTTTGACTGATGCCAGACTGGCTCCACTGACGAATAAACGTTCGATGCTTTTCTCAACCGCAGGATCAGGTATAAGCGGTGGTGCCTGATGCGGCTTCACCCGGGCATCAATAATCATCTGATCGCAGCCCCAGTGCTTATGCGTATAGCTGCTGTTTACCCCATACATGTCGTGTGATGGATTGCTGCGCGTAAATGTAGCCCATAAGAAGTTGCTGAGGCTTGCACTCAGGAAAGAGCTGTCATCGCACAGAATGATCAATGGACAGGAATCAAGTCCTCCTTGTTCCTTCAGCATATCCGTAAATTGCTGCATTTCCCGCGCCGTCTCTTCATAACTCGTAAAAGCTGACGTTTGAATCGATACGATCCCCGGCATAATCAGCTGTGCATTTGTATAACCACGAATATTTTTCAAGGTATCCGGCACTTCTGTGCACAGCTCCCGAATCTTCTCGCCGTAGGCTGCAAAAACGACCTTACTACCGGTATTTAACCCGGTTCCTGAGTAATCCAGTGTATCGATGGTTGTATTGGTATGAAAATGGATATCCCGCTGCAAATTCATGCGCTCCAGAATATAGGTCAGGAATTCCACTTCGCGGTGGGTATCCAGCGGCTGCTGATCCTCAGCTGTAATAAACAGATACTTGGCCAGACTAAGCTGCCCCGTACCCAGAATACGGTTTGCAATGGTCAACAATTCTGTCGGCTGCTTCACCGTCTGATATGGCGTGTAACGCTCACTTCCGATTGCAAATAAAAGAGGGTGCACCCCGGCAGCGTCTACAGCATGTACTTCTTTGACACCCGGAATCTCCTGTTTGATCGCATCGCCCGTAATTTCATGGATTAGATCACCAAATGCCGTATCCTCCTGTGGAGGACGACCGACTACCGTAAATGGCCAGATTGCATTAGGCTTCGCATACACTTTGTGCACTTTCATCAGCGGGAACTCATGCGTCAAACTGTAATAGCCCAGATGATCACCAAACGGTCCTTCCGGTTTCGTTTCACCTGGATAAATATCTCCGGTAATGACAAAATCAGCGTCATTGCTAATACAGTATCCATCCTTGTAGCTATAACGGAAACGACGTCCAGCGAGCAGACCGGCGAAGGTCAGTTCACTGAGACCTTCAGGCAAAGGCATCACCGCAGACAGGGTATGAGCTGGAGGACCACCGATAAAAATACTGACTTTCAGCGGCTCTCCCTTTTTGACAGCCTTCGCCTGGTGTATACCGATACCACGATGAATCTGATAGTGGAGCCCAATTTCCTTGTTCATTGCATAATCATTGCCGCTCAGCTGGACACGGTACATACCCAGATTGGAGTTCATGATCCCTGGTTTATCCGGGTCCTCCGAATATACCTGCGGCAACGTTACAAAGGCCCCCCCATCCATAGGCCAATGCTTGATCAGCGGCAGATCCGAGATTTGAATTTCCTGAGCCGACACGGGCAGACTGATCGACTTCTGTTTGGGCAGCGCCTGCCACGCTGCTAGACCTGTGCTGATGTGCTGCAATGGCGTCTTGAGCGCCTTCATCGGATCGTCCCGTACGGCCATGACCCGTTGTACGCCTTCGAGCGTGTTACGGAACATGAATTTGCAGCGTTCGAGCGTGCCAAACAGATTGGATACCGCCTGGAACTTCGAGCCTTTTACATTTTCAAACAACAGCGCCGGGCCTTTCGCCTCGTGCACTTTCATATGTATTGCGGCCATTTCCAGATTCGGGTCTACTTCTTCCTTAATCCGGATCAGATGTCCATGCTGCTCCAGATCGTTGATGCAATCTTCCATATTGCGATATTTCATGGGATGGCTCCATTCTTTTGATATAATATATATTTATGTTCATATATTCACATGGACGCGCAAACAAGAATTTTGAACCAACCGCCTGAGTCCACGTCCTAATCTACTTCATTCTAAAAGACTCACTCTTCACGTCTCTTCTATTTTATCAAATGATCTGCTAGTAAACAAAAAATATATATTAACCTCACTGACTAAGGTTAAAGATGGGGCTCCCGAACATTACACTTCCGTGTATATGCAATTAGGCCAGCTAAGAACCTCGGTTCCAAGCTGGCCTCCTTATCCCTCATACGAAAGAGAATATTAAATTCCCTCAACAATCCGCTTCGCTCTAACTTTCACCTCACGATAAAGTTCATCCTCATCGATCGTTAAGAGCTTCCTGCCTCTCATTAGAACCTGTCCGTTTACAATCGTCGTATCGACGTCCGCACCATTTACGCTGTATGCAAGTAGAGATTCCACGTCATGTACAGGCTGAAGATGGGGCTTCTCGAGATCGATCAGAATCAGATCCGCCTTGCGCCCTGCCTCCAGCATACCTACATCCTCCTCAAGCTTAAGCAGACCCGCGCTGCCCCGAGTCGCCATCTGCAGCACTTGTTTTGCCGGCAAGCGAGTCGGATCTCCGTAATCGAGCTTTTGCAGCCATGTTGCAGCTTTGATCTCTTCGAACATATCTAGAGTCGTCGCACTACCAGCTCCATCTGTTCCGAGTCCGACTTGGATCTCCTGTGCAATCATGTCCGTGATTGGAGCAATGCCGCAACCCAGCTTCAGATTGCTGACCGGATTGTGGGCTATGCCTCCACGCATGCCTTTTAGCCTGCCGATATCTCTGCGATTGAGATGCACTCCATGGGCAAGCAGCACATGTGCGTTCTCGAACATACCTGCTTCCTCAAGGTATTGCGTTGGGGTCATACCGTAACGTTCGCGAATCTTCGCGACTTCTTCCTTCGTTTCGGCCAGATGGATATGAAGAGGTATATCATCCTGTTCAGCCAGGGCAATAACCTCCATTAGCGGTTCCATGGGACAGGTGTATGGCGAGTGTGGCCCATACATCGTTGTAATCCTTCCATCCGCCTTGCCTGACCAGCGTTGAACGAGATCAATGGCTTCCTGCATCCTACGGCCTCCGTCATCCTCCATGAATACCATTCCGCGCGTGAGAGATGCACGCATGCCCGTTTTGGATACGGCTTCAGCGATCTCATTCATGTGGATATACATATCTGCATAGGCTGTGGTACCCGATCGAATCATCTCGGCCATGGACAATTGGGCTCCCCAATAGATGTCTTCAGGCGTCATTTGTGCTTCAGCAGGCAGCATTTTGCGGTCCAGCCAATCCATTAACCTCAGATCATCCGAAAACGCGCGAAGCAAACTCATTGGGGAATGCTGATGTGCATTAATCAGACCCGGCATGGCAAGCATGTTTTTTCCGTTCATGATGTCGTCACCCGGATTGGCGGCAAGGTGATGCGAGATCTCCGCAATCCGGTCTCCTTCAATACGAATATCCCCCAGGAAGGGGGCCTCTCCGTCTTTCATGGATAGAATCATCGCTTGCTGAATCAATATGCCCATACGTTTCACAGCTCCTCTGGATTCAAATAAATAGCTCAGATCCAAAAGATAAGCCTTCACGTAACGGAAAGGTCAAGTCATGAATATTTCGGCATCGTTATCTTTCGATAACTTTGGATGAAAGGTTTAGGGTCTATTTTGACCATGTAAGGATATACCCCTGTACTTGTATGGAGGTAGAAAAATCCCCCCTCATTGCCCATTCTTCGAAAGGACATGTCGAATACATCCTTGATATGAAACTCGCGATATTTCGTTACTATTTTGTCCGAGTACAGGATCATGGATCGTTCGTTCGACTTGATCTCTTGCGCGAGACCTGTCACTTCCCTCTGTACTTTATAGTATGGCAGTACTGCAATACAGGTCATGATCCCCCTCCGCTCTTGTCAGGATTCTGGTTCCATCATAGCAGATTGGAGAGGTGAGCCAAAATAATCAACTTGAATTTCGATCTATAACATTGAAGATTGGAGCGGACTTATGGGGTTTATCCAAAATACTCACTTGATCACGGTTACGACATTCAGCAGAGATGGGAGCGCTTGCTGAACATCTTGCAGGGTGAGACATTGTTCAATATGGAAGACGCCGTGGGGCAGTTCAGTATGGTACATTCGCTCTGCAACTGCAGCAGCCACTGCGGCCGTCGCATCGGCTTCACGCTCACCTACTAGCAAGTGCTCAACTCGAACCGGCTTGCCTTGTTTCCATCCAGCTACATCTACCTTGACTGCAAACATCTCTTCTCCGCCGGGAATGAGACCGAATGCCTTGACCGTTCCGCTTCGAATGGAAGGGTAACGCAGCAAGCTGAACACCCCTGCTCTCTTTGTAATCGCCATGGATCTTGTAATCCAGCGGGAATCCAGGCATAGGCGAGTAGACACGGTTGGAATACGCAGCGTGCGGGCAACCGCATGTTGATCCGAAAAGTTAAACCGATATGCCTTTCTGCGTCCCAACTTTGGTCCAAAATCAATCCATTTGCCATCCTGGAAACTCCTTACCTCGGTTGGCTTACCATCCTTCATCACAGTATAAGTCGCATTCATCTGATCAACAGTCCACTCCACCGCTGCCTTTCCGTGCTTCTCCCCCAGTCCCAGCATGATGGTAATTTCTGCCTCATCCACCTGATTCAGTTGAGCAACAGCTTCACGTACAAGCAGATTCGTCACGCCAGGTGACAGGCCCACACTCAGCATGGCTGTTGCCTTGTGATGCTGCATTTTCTTATGTAATGTTTCCACTTGAGCAAGAAAATCCACCTTGGCCGAGATATCCATATAATCCGTTCCTGATTGTGCGCATGCCTCCACAAACCTCGTATCCGATTGATCGACACACATGATGACCAGCTTAACTGATTCCAGCATGACTGCATCGATAGCTTGTCTCACATCCAGCTGCAGCGGCTTCACAGTCCCTCCTGTAGTGCGACTGAATTCCTCCGCTCGATTCATCCGAGTTCCAGCTGCCCACACCTTACCCGGGAACAACTGCCCTAGCTGGGTGCATATCATTTGTCCTACTTGACCATAGCCGCCTACGACCCAGATTTGGTCTTTATTTGCCACCTTAACATTAGATTCGAATTGCATAATAACCCTCCACCCAAAATGCTCCAAAATAGCGTGTAATATGAGTAAAACCACATTCAGAGAGCAGCGCCACGGTCTGCTCAGACGAGATCGGATCAGACTCCCTTCCCAGGGATGCCGCAAACCGATCCCATTCTTCCCGTGTTATTCCCGCACTTAACATGTGGTCCCTCCATGCGTTCATCATGACCTTATGGGCAGGTGAACTCAGATCAGCGTTGACGGCGGCAAGAAGCAGCGGTGCTCCGGATTTAAGCCTCGCAGCGAGACTGGTCATAAATTTCCTCTTCGCCTCCATACCCTGAAGGAAATGCAGCATCAGCATGCTTGTTGCCCCTTCGTATAACTCATCCAGTGGCAGTTCTTCCACCGTTATGCCTTCCAGTTTCACTCTTGGACCTAATCCTGCTTCAGCAACCCTTCGCTTCGCTAACTGAAGCATGGGTCCGGAAGGATCAACGCCGGTGAACGTCCACCCTGGGTGTCTATCAGCGAGCAATGTAATCTCTTTCCCTCCTCCGGCACCTGCAATGAGTATCTTAGATTCGTTGTTATCCGTTAATGATGCAGCCAGCAGCCTCTCCATCAGATCATGCATATGGGAATATCCCGGAATCTTCAGGGAAATGGATTGTTCATAACGATTTTCATCTGCTGTCTTCCAGCTCATCAGGGATGAGTGATCCGCGTTCATGGTGCCACACTCCTTCTGTGTTGATGTTAAACTTGACTCCTGATTCATCTAATTTCATTATAAAAGAGTACGATGAGCCTACAATCCCAGAACAATGGGATACCCCCGCGGGAGAGGAGACACCTGATATGAAGTCAGCATTAGAGCAAGGCAGAACATCCATAACGTCTCTCGAAAAAGGATCCTGGACCTCCCGTACCTATAGGGAAGCCGTACTAAAAGCAATCCACGCCGTTGTTCCCTATGATGCATACTGTTTCACGACAGTGGACCCACAGACCCTGTTATCAACCGGTGCTGTGACAGAAGACGGCATTGAAGCGATACATGATCGGCTGTTCATTAACGAATATACGGAAGACGATGTACATAAATATGCAGACTTGATTCGCAGCAACAAGCCTATCGCCCTTCTACAGGCATCCATCCATGCTATGCCCGAACGAAGTTTGCGATATCGTTCGATCTTGCAGCCTGCTGGTTTCAGGGATGAGCTTCGAGCAGTCCTGATCTGTGACGAGACGTGTTGGGGTTACCTCACCCTCTATCGAAAGGCAGATCAGCCTTTCTTCTCGGAAGAGGAAGGGCAATGGATTGAAGAATGGACCACTTCCATAGCCAGGATGTTGAAAAGGACCAGTCTGTCACTTATGGATGAGATCAAACAAGGAAGTCCAGCCGATCCGGGGCTTATAATGATAACCGATACCTTTCAGTTATTGTCATCCAATGACTCAGCACAATATTGGCTAACCCAATTGCAGCGGCTTGAGTTAGTAGGCCCGGACATTCTGCCTCGTCCGGTACGCGCAGTTAGTTCTCATTTGTTGAGCCAGACGCTGTCATCGGCTGTATCTTCGGAGTTGTCCGCAAAGTCACCTTCCAAAGTCTGCATACAGCTACTGGATGGTCGATATCTTGTGCTACACGCAAGTCGCATGCAGCAGATGACTGGTCCGGATCAGATCGCCGTCAGACTTGAACAGGCTATGCCGCAGGATTTGCTACCCCTGCTTGCGGAGAGTCACGGTTTATCTGTGCGTGAACGGGAATTGCTGGGCTATGTGCTCCGGAGCTACTCTTCCAAAGAAATCGCTGCAGCGATGAATATATCCGCGTATACAGTCCAGGATCATTTAAAATCCATTTTCGCCAAGACAAGCGTATACTCACGCCGGGAGCTCATTTGGTATTTTGTATCCCGTTTCCAACTTAAAGATGATCGTGCCGTTTAAGAAGGACGGAGAACAAAAAAGAAGCGTAATCCATCTAAGGATTACGCTTCTTTTGTTCTATTCGCTTGAGTACACCTAACCAGCTTGCGCTTCTCATAGCGTTTTTTGTTGATAAGTCACAACTATGATTTTGCGGGTTTGGTTCCTTTGGCTGGTTTGATCTTCTTCTCCTGCAGGATTACTGTTTCCTGAGGATGCTCCACCGGATACAGTTTACGGAACAATAACGTCTGAAGGACAAGGAATGAACCGCCAACCGTCCAATAGAGCGGCATGGCTGCAGGTGCTGTCAGAGAGAAAAAGGCCATCATCAGCGGTGAAATGTACCCCATGATTGCAAACTGTTTTCGCTGCTCAGGTGCCATATTGGCCTGTGAAACTTTTGCCTGAATCAGGTAGATAACTGCAACCACAACAGCAAGCACATAATCGGGTGCCCCGAGTTTGAACCACAAAAAAGAATGTGAAGACAGCTCTGGCGTTAGCCGAATTGCCGTATATATCCCCGAAAGGATTGGCAGCTGAATCAGCAGCGGCAAGCAGCCGATATTCAGTGGATTAAAATTATGCTTTTTGTACAGCTCCATCGTCTCTTGGGAAAGCTTCTGACGATCTGCTGCGTCATTCTTGCCCTCGTATTTTTTCTTGAGTGCATCCATCTCTGGCTTCATGGCATTCATGATCACTCGGGTACCCTGCTGGGATTTGGCCTGCCGCATCATCAAAGGCAGCAGCGCAAGCCGAATGACCAAAGTAATCACGATAATGGAGACGCCGTAACTGCCACCAAAGATGGTTGCAATGTGCTGAATCAGATACGACAGCGGAAATACAATATAGTGATTAAAGAATCCAGGTGTTGAAGCGTTAATCTCCGAAACATTGTTACTGCATCCGGCCAAAAGCATGACTGCAAATAAAATGGCAATCAGCCCATAGATCCGTCCCTTGCCAGATGTAAAAGTGAATCCCTTGCTTGTCTTATGTTCCATATATATCCTCCTCGTTGATTAGGTTTCAATGTATCCAACGAGGATATACAATCTGGCTCATCTTCATCCGGTGCTTCTCTACGTCTGATCATCCTGGTTAAATCTTCAGGTCTATGCTTTCCATCGAGCGTCAGTGTAGGGAGTCCGGGTTCAACGCCGTCTCCGCCTCCGCCTTCCATCCAGTACTCTGTCAATCCACAGTGCAGATGGGCAATGTAGGCATAGCTCACGGTGAAAATAAGCCCTATTGAGAATAAATAAGGTAATAACTCCTGAAGTTCAAACAAGGGATTCACCCCCTTTATAGGTTCATTTTTATATTATAACACTTACATATCCGTTTTGCATAAATTCAAGGCTCAGATGTTACAATCAATCGCTATTCCGTTCTCAATTTGGACAATTCCTTCGCAGCCCTATGTCTTGCCACGTTATAAGAAGGCCAGGAACTGCTGTTTTCTCTCTCATTCATGTAAGCTTCACGCTCCAATAGATGATCCTTCAGTGCCGGAAATTCCTCTTGCGCAAACTTTCTTAACTGCGGAATTGCATCCGCTGACAAATTCGCCAGATAAGCTACATCAATGTTACCTGTCTTATGGTAACGTTCCACGTTCAGCTCGGCGATCCGGTTATCCATACCCACATAATTGACGGCTGCATAAGCTGTAAGTGACAGTACAATGTACCAGCGAAGCAGTGGAATGGAGGTATATCGGATGCGTAAACCGGCGATGAGAAGCAGCAATGCCAGAAAAATCATAAAGGCATGTACCAAGAATCGAATATACGTGTACCCGTATGCCTGTTCGTACAGATGGAGACGCATAAACGCAGAATACAGCATGATGGCTGTGCAGCCCACAAGAATAAGCAGAAGCACCTGATGAATAATCGAAGCTGTTCTCCCACTCGGTCTTGTACATTGGAGTGCAACAATCAAAATGAGAAAGTTAATACTGGTGACCAGCACAAGTTCGGCAAAGCCACTGCGGGCATATTCTGCGTAAGACAGGTCAGAGGGAAGATGCCCACTCCCTGCACCAAACAGGTAGGAAAACTGTACAAATACAAACAGTACATACACACAGTTAATAACAAACAGCATAGTGCCCACGATGATGGGATCCAGCTTCAACGTCTCCCTGCCGGTAGGGATGGAATGAGTATGGGTTTTGGGTTCAACCGTCTTGCTCGATTCGGTTTCCGTATTCTTCTGGCCTGCATGGTCATGATCGGAGACATGTACTGCCGCAGGCGATAACAAGTTTGCATTTTTCCAATGGGCGTTCTCCCTCTTCTCAGCTTCGTACTCCATAGGTTGAACGAATCCCCATACATAACTAAACAGCAAAATGCCTCCTATGAAAATCCAGAGGATTCTCGGAAATCCAGGTGTTAGGGTCAGATGGTTCAACCATTCCGGAAAACCGGACAAATATTGATTGAATACGCCATCTGCGGAAGTCAGCAATGCAACCACCACAATCAGGATCGGGAAGGATGCGGCCAGTCCAATGAGAACTTTGACCAGAACTGCTTTCTGGGACTTCTCCATCCCACGTCCCCCGGCTTTTACCACAATGCCCCCGATGGTCCCCCAGTGGCGAATCGATTGTGGCAGCAAATGATCCAGGGAGGTACCGATGATTCGGAGATCCCACCACTGCTTCCGCTTACGTCCAGCCAAATAAGTCATATGTAAAATAATCAAACCGGGGACAAGCAGAAAATTGAGAACACGCAGCAGTTCATTGTCAAAAAGTAAAAAGGTTAGCGCGAGCATGAGTACGACTGCAGCCATCCATGCGTCAATCAGGGTTAATGTACGGATTCGATCCCTCGCAAACACATACATAAATGCATAAAAGAGAAGCACAAAGAGCAGATACGATACGCCTGGCTCTCTTCCATAAAACAAATACTGATGAATAACCGCCAGGAGCAAGGCAGACAACAGCGTAATCAAAGCACGATTCGGTGAAGCCAGTATTTTCTCAATCATGGGAAAAACCTCCATTATCTTTCTAGACTTTATTCTAGATGATAAAATAAGAAGATAAAGAGAAATTATAAGAGATAAAATTTCTTATTTTAGTCCGGTTGCAACAACAGCTCTTTTCCCAAGGAGGCTTGAAATCGTGAAACTGCATCAACAATATTTGCTGCTTCATAACCGCTTTGGTGATATGTCCGAGCATGAAGCTACGCTCTCCGAGCTCGCAGAACTGCTGGATTGCACACATCGAAATACGCTTACCATTGTCAAAAAAATGGCGGCCTGCGATTGGATTCGCTGGATCTCCCAGCGTGGTCGAGGTCGCAGGTCAACACTCACGCTGCTCGTACCAGCCGAACAGATCGCAGCAGAATATATGATGCAAGCCCTCAATCGCCGTGAATTGCATCAGGCCGCTGAACAGGTGCGCGCCTTCTCCACCTCGACCATGATGCGAGAGCATTTAAACCACTGGCTGCTCGGTTACTCGGGCCATCATACAGAAGCAGGGGAGCATAACGAGCGAATTGATACGTTGAGACTGCCACTGCAGCAGCAGCTTCATGCCCTTGATCCGCTGTATATTAATCTACTTGCCGAGTCCTTTGTCACCAGTCATGTGTTTGATGGGCTGGTTCAGCGTAATGAGCAAGGAGATATCATTCCATGTCTTGCCCACACCTGGGATGTTAGCCCAGATCGGAAAACCTGGCTTTTTCATTTGCGCAAAGGTGTCCTGTTTCACAATGGAGGACGATTGACTGCAGAAGATGTGGTGCATACATTTGCCAGGTTGCAGTCTACAGAGCGACGTACATTGTATCGGGATGTGAGCAGACAGATTCTATCTGTGGAAGCCCTGAATTCGCTCACCGTAGTTTTCCGTCTTAAAGCACCGCATGAATTATTTCTGTCCTTTCTAGCCACAAGCCGTGCAGCCATAGTCCCTTCGGACAGCATCACGAAGCCTGGCGACGACAAGTCAGTTGAATCCACGTCCTTGCAAAAGCCTGTAGGAACAGGCCCCTTCAAGGTGACGTTATGGGATGAACACCTGTGCAGACTGGAAGCATTCCCGGCCTATTTTCAAGGAAGAGCCCATCTGGACCGGGTGGATATTCTGCAGATTCCTTGGAGTGCCGAGACCGAATGGGGAGAACATGCCGAAGCGGAAACACCTTTCTTCCACCTTGTTCCGAATCCGGCTGCCGCTAAGGGTGCGGACTGGACACAAATTAGTGCGGGTGTCATGGTGAATAAGCTGCTCACTTGTAACACGCAAAAAACCGGACCGCTAAGCGATCCGGCTATACGAACTCATCTATACGAATGCATTACTGGCGTGATCCAATCCTCTGATAATCCCTTGGTCAAGGATCAGTCGATTCCCTTACAGCTGGCTACCATTCCACAATATCGCAAGGATGCTGCTCTCATCGCAGCCAAACTGGAACAATGCGGATATGCTTGCAAGATTCATACGGCAACGATGGAACAATTCAAAGGTCAACTGCGGCTGGAGTCCGATCTCATATTATTCTCCCTGATCCGGGACCAGGATGAAGAATTGCGGAGGACAGACCTCTATCTTACCCTGTCGGAGCATCTGGATGAATCCATACAATTGCGTGTGCAGATGATGCTGAAAACCGTTATCGAGTCACCATTAATGACAGATCGAATTGCAGGCCTTGAGCGGATTGAACAGTTTTTGCTGGATCATCATTTGATGTTTCATTTATCTGAGAAACCTGTGGAAACCGCCTATCTGCCTTCCGTGCGCGGGCTTTCGTTTAATAGTCAAGGCTGGGTCAACTTGCGCCATATCTGGTTTCCATCTGGAAGTAAAGTGTTAGAAGATTGAAAGACAAGTTACATTCAGTTAATGTGTGAACGATAATAGACTGCTCATTGTATTGGTGTTGCTGTCTGGTGGCTCTTCTCATTCCTTAGCGAAACGGTGTCTTTGCGGCGATACACCCCAAGAAGCAATCCGATCATGGCATAATCAAAGATGAGATGGTTGCCGTATCCTATAAAAGGAAAGACCACACTTAAAATCGGAACTCTACCAGTGGTCATTGCCAGCGAATAAACCATTTGCAGTGCAAACATGGACGTAATAATGACGATAATCATCCGACCAAAGTCATCCCGAATGCGAGGGAGCGTATTTACCATACTTGCAACAAACCAGATGATAGCCACCAATAGTCCTATTCCGGCTGCCCAGCCAAACACATCGATGAGCAGCACACCTGGGTAATCAAAATAACTCGTTTTAAACCTGTCAAATGCTGTATCAAGTCCATTTCCCCACCATCCAGCTGATTGAAGGATGTTCATGATTGAAAGGTTGTAGTAGCCATTTCCCATTCGGTCATCATCAAGATTGAACACAACCGAGAATCTTTCCAAACGATGGTAAGAATCCGTTGTGAGCAACAACAAAAATCCGATACATGCAGTTATAACTGTTGCTATGACTGTATAGAGCCATTTACGCGTGATCCAACCAAATAATACTAGTGAAATGATCCCGAACATTACAAGGCGTACCCAATCCGATATATGAAACAACAAAGCTGCCGATAACGCCACCATCGCTATATAGGATAATATGGTTTGCACACCAAAATGGGAACGAAGCTTATCCATCAAAATAGCACCAATGGCAAGTGGTAATATCCACATTGCAGCTGTGGTCAGATCTAATACAAATCCATAAGCGTTATAGTATCTGTAAATCCCATTGATACTTGAGGATATCATTGTATTGATCATTAACATGGTATTAAGCAGGATATATATCCACCAAGCAGCTTTTCTCCATTTGCGATAATCGAAGAACATAAAGAATGACATTAACATTATCCCCATGACGGTGTAAACCACATGATTGTTATACAGGGATTGGTACATTGTATTTGTGACATTGGTTGTAAAAATCCACATCAGAAACAGGCTGACGATGGCTAAACTGATCAATCCGATTATCAGCCCCCAATGCATCCGATGACGATGCAGCTTATGCATGCTTTTGCCTACTGCTGTGGGATCACCCATTTGCTCTATGGCATACTCGGCAGCCTCTTCCTGAGTTAAACCCTCCTCTTCCTTGTCCAGCATCATTTCTCTTATGTGGTTTCCCAATTCATCGCGCAGATCGGTATGTACTTCACGAGCTTTGACTTGACTGCACATCTCGTCTAGATAACGTTTAATCTTATCATGTTGATCCGTCATGTTAAGCCTCCCTCCCCAAGTACACGATCCACAGCACGTCGGAATAAAAACCACTCGTTTTTTTTGTGCTGTAAGGCCTCCACGCCCTTGTCGCGAATGGAATAGTATTTACGTTTTCGGCCGTCTACCTCCATCCAATAGGATTCAACCCAACCTTCAATCTCCATGGCATGGAGGATAGGGTATAATGTGCCTTCTTTCAAATTAAATACACCTTCCGATTGACGGTGAAGTTCCTTGATCAATTCATAACCGTAAAGTGGCTGATTGTGCAATAAAGTCAAAATTAGAGTTTCTGTACTTCCTTTAATCATTTGTTTGTTTACATTCATATGAATTCTCCTCCTTCCTGTCATTCAAGTAGTTACATCGGAAACCTATGCATTGTTAATCTAGGTATCATACTACCTTATTCTTCCTTTTCTGTCTATCCATCGTTTCGATCTGCTTTGTGATAAAATAACCCTATTAAGGAGGGTGACTCTCATGAGTAAACTGATTTTCTTTCTCGGCGGTGCCGGCAGCGGCAAAACGACCCTGGCCAAAGCCCTTTCCCGCAAATATAAGGCAGCCTTCTTCGATATGGATATCCTGCTCCGCCCGGCAGCCGAGGCAATCATGACGCTTCAGGGACTTGATCCATCTGACCGGGATTCACCTGAATACAAACACTTATGTCGTGATCTGGGATATCGCATCACAATGGATGCGGCACTGGATAACGTTCAATTAGGAATCGATACCGTGGTCGTCGGACCGTTTACCAAAGAAACCGAAACAACGAATTGGATTGAGCAAGAGCTCAGCCGAATCGGACGTTCACTGGAAGATACGGATGTTCGCGTAGCGTACATTTATTTGGCAAACGAAGAATTGTATCACAAGCGGATCATGGCAAGACAATCTCCTCTTGATGAATATAAGCTGGCTAACTGGGATACCTTCACCGCTTCCCTTGCCCGCAAGCAAGTGGCCTGGCCACTGCCTGCTTCGTCCGTCGTTTATATCGATAATTCAGAGGATGATGTGAATGTGGCTCTATCCGAAGTTGAGAGACACATGTACGGTAATTAGAGCCATACATTTCTCGTAAACTTTTTTATACTCTTTTAGACGTTTATATGTTTCCGAAATGTTGACCCTTACATAGAATGAACTATCACTAGTCAGGAGGGGTCGAAATGAATAGAAAGAAGCATAGATGTCATCCACCCGTAACGAAATGCTATTACAAAAAGATTACCAAAACTTGTGTAACTAAAATCAAATATGTTCCCACCAAGGTTAAAAAGCACTGTCATGTTACTGTTAAATATGGTGTAATCAGAAAAAGAAATCATCATTAATAATAATCTTCAGCCCTTCTCGATGGAGAAGGGCTTTCTTAGTACCAAAAAAACCGGGGGCATCGTGCCTCCGGTTTTACTTCCTTATATATTAGGTTTTGGATAGTTCGATAAATCCTTCACCGAACACGTCACGAACATCGTGAATCGTGATAAACGCGATCTCATCCTCAGCACGTACAATCTTCTTCAACATGGGAACTTCCTGTTTGCTAATGACAATATAGAGAATTTCTTTCGATGTTTTCGTATAGTAACCATGGCCCGACAGAACCGTTACACCGCGATCCATTTTCTCGATGACCTGCTTCGCAATCGCATCCTGCTTTGTCGAGATGATGGTAACCGCCTTTTTCGGATTCAACCCTTCTATAATAAACTCCATCGTTTTGGTTCCAACAAACAGCATGACAATCGTACACATGAGTCCCTGTGCCCCGATTATGAAGAAAGAGGAGAACGCCACGATCAGATCAAAAAACAGAAGTCCATAGCTGATGTTCCAATCCAGATACTTATTGGCGAGTCTCGCCAAGATGACGGTTCCCGCGGTTGTGCCGCCAACTCTCACAATCAAACCAATTCCCAGACCGGCAAACAATCCCCCAAAAATCGTATTAATCCACAGCTCATGCGAATCAATTGTCCAGCTCTCGGTCAGATGCAGGAACAAGGAATTGAATACCACTGCAATAATGGTGTATACCGTTGTGGTCTTGTCCAGAAACCGGTAACCCACAATTAACAAAATCCCGTTCAGAATCAAATTCATTAAACCTGGTGACCATTCGAACAGATAATACAAAATAATGGTGATCCCCGTTACGCCACCCTCAGCAAGATCATTTGGAATGACGAACAGATTCACCGCCAAGGCAAATAAAAATGCACCCGCCATAATAAATAAAATATCCGTTATTCGTTTCTTCATCATGTATTCCTTCCAATCCTTCAGAAATCAACCTATCCATCAGGCTCATAAGTTGTCATATGCACTCACAATGATAGATTCTACCATGTCGCCAGCAAAATTTGTATACATAATACAAATTGTTGCACGAAATGTGCAAAGGATTCTAGATTGGAATCATTTTTGAATGGGTAAACAAAAAAATAGCCACACCTTTTCCACACATGACAAATGTCATGTGTCATCCTTGATATTCATCATTACACATGGCTGACGTTTATGACTTACCGGATGAAACGAATTCTTTTACAATAATAAAAACGCTTCCCATTCAGGATTGATCAGGGAAACGCCAGGTTATAGCCGTGCTTGGTTATAACGACTGAAGGAGGACTACCATTCATGAGCAGAGCAAAAGAAATGGCACTGAAAAAAGAAGTTACCCCTTACGAGAAAAATGATCTACGATTAAGTATCCGACAAATTATAAATACGATCCTTCCACTCTTTTTATTGTGGGCCGCAGCCTACTATAGCCTGTCCGTTTCGTATTGGCTGACCTTTCCGATTGCCTTGGTGGCATCCGGATTTGTACTTCGAACGTTTATCATTTTCCATGACTGCTGTCACGGTTCCTTTTTCAAAAACAAACGTGCGAACGACATTCTCGGGACTATTACGGGCGTCTTAACCCTTACTCCCTACCAGCAATGGAAAGCCGAACATTCCATCCATCATGCCACCAGCAGTAATTTAGACAAACGTGGTGTAGGCGATATCTGGGTCATGACAGTTGAAGAGTACAAAGCAGCATCACCATGGGGACGGCTTTTCTACCGCATCTATCGTAATCCAGTCGTAATGTTTGGCATTGGTCCAATCTATGTATTTCTACTCGCTTACCGTTTTAACCGCAAGGCTGCTCGTCGCAAAGAACGCATCAACACACATCTGACTACGGTACTGATCGTTGCACTTTATGCATTCATGTCCTGGTTGGTTGGATGGCAGGCCTTTGTTATGGTGCAGGCACCCGTGTTTTTCTTCTCCGGTTTCTTCGGCATCTGGCTGTTCTACGTTCAGCATCAGTTTGAAGACACCTACTTCGAGCATGAGGATGAATGGAGTTACGTCAAGGCTGCTGTTGAAGGCAGTTCATACTACAAGCTGCCGAAGCTGCTGCAATGGATCAGCGGTAATATCGGATTTCACCATGTGCATCACCTGAGTCCGCGTGTACCGAACTATTACCTGGAAGAGGCACATAATGCGACACCACCTCTGCAAAAGGCAACGACAATTACCCTTCGTTCCAGTCTGGCAGCCCTTCGCTTCCGTCTGTGGGATGAGGAATCCAAACGATTTATCAGCTTCAAGGAGATCAAATCGTTATACCGCAAACCTTATGCTCAGCCACCTATACGCGTAACCAATCAAGCGGGTCTGACAGAGAAGCCTTAAACTCTGTCGGATTCGTTTTCTTGTATTCAGGCTGAAGTCATGCTACAGTCAGGCTAAAGTTGGAATACCGCGCAAAGTCGTGTAAGGAGGAGAACTTTCATTCAAAAGTGGATGCAGCTCTTTTATAAAAATACAGGATTGAATCCGTACGTGTGGCTCGTCTTTTTCATCCTGCCCTTCTATTATATTTCGCAATACTCGAAACTGTGGACTCTGGTGACAGGAATTGTGATCATTCTTGTCTTCTTTGTCTGTTATTTACTCGCCTTCATCACCAAGGGCTGGCAAGTATATATGTGGATCGGTCTGCTGATTGCCATTTCAATCACGATGACGATCGCATATGATTATGCGTATTTCTCGCTGTTTCTTGCTTTTTTCATTGGGAATATTAAAAATAAAGCAGGTTTTTTCACCCTCTATTCGATCAACTTGGCAGCCAGTTTTTTAACTATAAATTACGGCTTCATTATTCAGAGCTCCAGATTACTCAGTCAGCTTCCGTTTGTATTTATCAGTCTGATGGCATCGATTCTGCTTCCGATCAGCACGTATAACAAAAACAACCGTGAGCAATTGGAGGGGCAGCTGGAGAATGCAAACAAACGACTGGATGATCTGGTCAAAATGGAAGAACGCCAGCGAATCGCTCGTGATCTGCACGATACCCTCGGACAGAAACTCTCCTTGATCGGCTTGAAAACCGATCTGGCGAAACGCCTGCTTCGTGTCAATCCCGAGCAGGCCGAGGTGGAGCTAAACGACTTGCGTCAGACGGCAAGCACAGCACTCAAGGAAGTTAGGGAAATGGTTACTACCATGCGCGGAACACAGCTGGTTGATGAATTGCACCGTGCCGAGCAGATCCTGAAAGCTGCTGCGATCGAGTTCAAGCTCGATGGCAACCCCAAGCTGCAGGACACCTCTCAGCTTAACGAAAATGTGATGGGGATGTGTCTGAAAGAGGCCGTTACGAATGTGGTCAAGCATAGCCAGGCAACAATGTGTACCATCAGCCTGAAAGATACACCTTCCGATAACATATTGACTATTCATGACAACGGAATTGGATTGGAACACAGTAATAACAAAGAACGCCGCGGTACAGGAATTCTTGGCATGAAAGAACGCTTGGAATTTGTTAATGGTTGTCTGGATATTCGCTCGGGAACAAATATAGACGGAACGCAGCTTATTATTCAGGTACCGAAGCTGGTTCGCAAACCAATCAAGGAGGAATAAACATGATCAGAATCGTCATCGCCGAAGACCAACGCATGATGCTGGGTGCCCTCTCCTCCCTGCTTAACCTGGAAGAAGACATGGAAGTGGTTGGGCGAGCAAGCAACGGGCAGGAGGCGCTTGAACTCGTCCAGCAGCATACACCGGATATATGCCTAATGGACATTGAAATGCCTATCAAAAGTGGGCTGGAAGCTGCTGAGGAATTGAAAGGCATGAACTGCAAGGTTATTATCTTAACGACCTTTGCTCGGACAGGGTATTTCGAACGTGCACTAAAAGGCGGAGTTAGAGGTTACCTGTTAAAGGATAGTCCGATCGAGGAATTGGCTGAAGCCATTCGCCAGGTCATGAACGGACGCCGGATCTTCGCTCCTGATCTGGTGGACGAAGCCTATGTAGAGGAAAATCCGCTTACGGAGCGAGAGAATGCCGTTCTCGGCCTCATGGCTGATGGCAAGAACACGAAGGAAATTGCCAAACACCTCTTTATTACAACCGGCACCGTCCGCAACTATATCTCCATCATTTTGAACAAATTAAATGCAAGCAATCGGATTGAAGCCATCACCCGTTCCAAGGAAAAGGGCTGGTTCAAATGAAAGTACCGCTTCAACCCATTACGACACAAATAATAGCTTGGTCAGGAGCTTCCACTCCCAGCCAAGCTATTTCATTAACGTATATTTATTTGACTGATGCTACCATACCCAATGCGTTATTCGGCACCTGGTTCGTTTGCAGCTGATGAATCTGCTTGCCTTCCTGCCATGAAATCGTGACATTCACCGTTTCCCCACCACTCGGATATTCCACGTTTACGAAGCCTTTATCCTTAGGAGCAGGCAGTGTATGTGATTCCAGGTACTCGACCATTTTCTTGGCAATTCCCGGATTGTTCATCTTATCTTCGGAAACCGATCGGATCTGCAGTGTCCATCTGCCTTCCTTCCAGGTTAGATACTGGCTCCCTGCGGCACCTTCGGCCATGCCTTTGATTCCATGTCCAAGATCAACTGACATTTCATCGGGAATGTTGTCCAGATCCGTATCCGGGAAAATCCCTGTACTATCCGGGTCCTTATAGGTTTTCACTTCATAGGAAGCGAGCACATCTGGTGCGTTTTTGGAAGACGACAACGAAGCATCATTGACCGGAATGGTCTGATCTACGGAATAGAAATTCACTTTGAAAGCATCTGACGAATTGACTGGAATGGCTGCTGCAAGATGCTTACCTTTATTCAGGGCGAATGATGTCGGCAGAACAGCATCCTTCATCTTCAACTGGCTGCGAATTTCCTGAAGGACATCGTTCATGCTGGATTGCCCTTGTGTTTCGGTTGTTTCGCCCCCGGAAGTACTGGTGGTACCCTCTGAGTTATTTTCATTATTGGCCGTGCCTGCTGCCGCATTGCTTCCTTCTGAAGTGTTTGAAAAATCGGCCCCCCCGCTCCCGGATTGTGTTTGCTCTCCTGAAGTCGAAGTAGGTGTATTGCTTGCCTGTGACGTATTGTTATCCTGTCCTCCACAACCTGCTAGCGCAAGTAACACAGCTGTGGTAACAGGAATGATGACCCAACGTTTTTGCTTTTTCATGATGATAACCTCCTCGATGTCTTTATTTCCAGTGAATTATGTTTCATTATTAGTTCCATAGAGTGTAACTAGATTAACGTTTATCGTTCCAGAAGTTAACCGGCTGTACTTTTTTGGTCAGTACTTTGAACTGGTATCCTTCTGCTTTCAATGTTTTTAGCAATTGCGGAAGCACTTTTAACGTCGCTTCCTGATCATGCATGAGCACAACCGGTGTTGTACCACTCTTTTGGACCGTGTGGATCTGCTTCATTACACTGTTGTAGACCTTTTGGTGATCTTTCTTGTATTTCCAATCTTCAGAGTCCACATTCCAATCCCAGAGGTGGAATCCACCCTGAGAAAGTAATACTTTACGGTAAGACGATTTGAGATATGGCTTACTGCCATACGGTGTACGGACAAGACTTGTCTTCACTCCGGCAACTTGGTTCAGCGTCGTATTCGCCTGCTGCATTTCCTTCAAGCCGCTATATGCCGATTGATAAAACTTGCTAGGAACGTGTGTCATACCATGAAGTCCCAAGCCATGCCCATCCGCAACTATACGTTTCGTTGCTTTTTGAAATTGCTTCATTTCCGGTCCGAGCATAAAGAAT
The DNA here is from genome assembly GCF_038005125.1 of Paenibacillus sp. FSL K6-2862. NCBI lineage: Bacteria > Bacillati > Bacillota > Bacilli > Caryophanales > Paenibacillaceae > Paenibacillus > Paenibacillus sp. FSL K6-2862. The sequence continues at coordinate 2,697,790 of NZ_JBBOSN010000001.1, read as the reverse complement.
GTCGCTTTGGCATGATACTGATCCAAGATATCCAGCAGTTGTCCTGTATGGGCTGTAGGCCCATCATCAAACGTAAGATATATGATCTTCGCATTCGCTTTTGCTCCAGTAGAGCTTGAAGCACTTGGCTTCGCGGATACCGACTGAGGTAGCAGGAGTGGAATCATAAGTAAGATGGCGAGTGCAGCAATAAATGACTTTCGAATATGTAGCATAAATATAAATCTCCCTTGTGTCTCGTATTTCCCCGGGTGTCTTCGAATCTCTCATTGCATCCCTTGGCGATAATCCTAATACTAGCAAAAAGGACAGGCCTCATTCTCGCTTCAAATGCTACGTTCGAGTTACACTTTTGTCAGATTAGCCAAGGAAATAAAACGAAATTGATAGATTTGTAGTGAAAATCATACCCGTCAGGATAGATCTTTTTTGACATATGTTTCATTAACCTATTTTGAATGATCTGATAGATTTAAGTTAGAAGTTGTTCCTTCTTTGATCAATTAGATCTAAAAAACACAGCAAAAAAAGCCTACACAAAGGCAGACTTTTCATATGTAGAACGGTATACTCCATGAACATGGAATACGTATTACTAATTTGCTCTCGCTATCACTCCGCAGGAGCGGTGAATGAACGTTTACCGAACTCAGCGTCAAGCATGTAGAAAGCATTGCTGTCTTTTTCAATACGGCGCAGCTTCTGAATGATGCTGTCAAACAACGCTTCTTCCTCTACCTGCTCATCAATGAACCATTTCAGGAAATACATTGTGGCATGCTCGCGTTCATTCAAGGCAAGGTCAGCCAGATTGTAGAATTTTTTCGTGTTTTGCTGTTCATGTGCGTATCCGTGCTCGAACACATCCAGCATGGAAGTATACTCATTTTTCGGTTCTGGCAAAGCCTCCAGTGTCGCGCGTTGTCCGCGATCATTCAGGAACTTGTATATTTTCATGCCATGGAATCGTTCTTCTTCAGCCTGTACAATGAAAAAATTCGCGAAGCCGTCCAGACTTTCACTGGAACAGTATGCTGCCATCGCGAGGTATACATGGGCAGAATAAAATTCAAAGTTCATCTGTTGGTTCAATGCTTGTGTTAGCTCTTTACTCATATTCGACACACCTCATGCTTTCTCTAGGAATGCTCCTATTCTATCATAATGAACGTTCGACTGACATGGATTATCTACCTAATCGGCCAATGAACGAATTTATGTTCTTCATATGAGATGTGCAGCGAATCAGAATAAAAGAAAGCTCTGCCGGAATGGCAGAGCTCTCTTCTTTCATTTGGAGAAATGAATTATACCAAGAACGCTTTGGAGATGATAACCAACAGGATGAACAGAACCAGAATGGCACCTACAGAAGTGAAACCTCCGTATCCGTAGCCTCTTGTTTCTCCACCTAATACTTCGCTCATTGACCGTACCTCCTCTGCAACAGGTATGGGATATCTTATGCAGGAAGAACGGGTTTGACCGGGCGAATGCCCTATTATTTAAAATTGCACTTCTTAATAACGGGGAGATTCCACCCGCATGATATCGAGAAAAGGTACTTTTGCCATGAACTCCTCTTCAGTGTACTCTACATGTACCAACCGAGTACGGGAATCCAGCTTAACAATAACCCCTTGCACCTGCTCTTCTTTCCCCCATACCGTCAACAGCACTTCCGAACGCTCATGATACGCTTCAACCAATTGATTCCCCAGCTCTTCCAGCTCAAATTCATCCCGGGTAGGTCTTTTTGCAACTTTTGCTTTTGCCAATGTGGAGCCTCCTCTACAGCTAATCCGACGTCCCGATTCCACGGGTTGTTTGCCGAGGGCATATTCAATTAGTATACCATTCATTTGCGTTCGTGTAATGTCATGGAAGTCATTTGGAGCAAATTTCCCAATTCATCACTGTAAGTGGATTGACGTTATTCATCACGGTACTCGATTACAATCGTGTACTCGTTCGATCGAGCTTCACCGCTTCTTCTCTGTCCGTTCAGTTCATAGGTGTAGAGGGCCGTCAGGAAACCATTCAGCGTTCCCGTTTCCTCTGGCGATAGCTGCGCTACGTAAGAAATATTTTTCTCCGCACCCGGGGCCAGTTCTCCCAGATGCAGAACCCTTGGCGAAGAGTATTCGGGTATGTTCCATTGAACTTGATCTTCCGCTTGACCGCGCCATTTGGCTCCAGGTGGAAGAACGCCTGTCAACTGTACACGAGCAGACAGAGAGCCTGTATTCTCGACGCGGACCTGAAAAATAACGGATCCTCCCTGCTCGACTAAATTGGGATTTACTTCAACGTGGACCTTAATCATTGGGCTCTTCAGGTAGACTGTTGCTTCGTTGGAAGCGGCCATGCGCTGCACCGTTCGTGAATCAGGCAATCGATACGTATACAAGAGACGCGCCTGGTTAACCAGCTCGAATGATTCAGGCACCCCGGTCCCGTGTTCAATAATTTTGGCTTCAAATTGAATGTTAATGACAGACCGTGCAGTCAATGTTCCCAGGCTAACGCCTTTGACCGGATTGGCCCCGGGCCGCTTGACTCCATTCCAGCTAAGGCTCCCCTCCACAAAAGTCATGCCGGCTGGCAATGAATCTGACACCCTGGCATCCACCGCATAATTGCTTTCATTCGCTATGGTAATGTCATATCTTATGGTGTCATCTACTGAGGCAACTACTGGATGTACCCTCTTTTGGATCGAAATAAAAGGCTGGATGACTTCAAGTGTAACTTCGTTGGAATAAACGATCTCCTGCTTGCCTGCAGAAGTATACTCCAGCACCGCCTGACTTGGAATGCTTTCAGCATCTCTTACCGAAACAACCTGTACCCGATATTGAATGGTAACCTTACTTCCGGGCTCAATGTCACCGATCTCTATTCCAGAATCCGGGGTCATCTGGGGGGCGAACATTCCGTTAATTACAACACTTGCAGGAATAAACACAAGGCCAGGAGCCAAAGCGATGGTCACCTTGGCACCTGCAGCTGTCAGAAATCCAGGATTGCTCACAACGACACTGTACAAAACAATATCCCCTGAAAAGGTCGGGATATGGTCCGACTGAAGGGCAACCTCCAGACGGGATGAGGCCAGAGTGACCTCAACCGTATTGGATAGTTCTCGGCCTGTAACCGTCCTGCCTTCCGGTGTTAGAAATTCATAGTTAACCTGTGCCTGATTGAGCAGCTTCAATGTCGGAGGTAATCGCACGATGGCAACTTGAAAGTGGTAGCGCAGTGTAGCTCCCGGCGTAACCTCTGCAGGAGGCAGCCCAAGCTGAGGTGATGCACCGGGTAATGGAACGCCATCACGAAGTACACTATTCGGAAGCAGTGACGTATCTTCCGAGAGCGGATCTACTACGTATACGATGGCACTTCGATTACCTGAATTCGTAATCTCAATCTGGTAAGTGAGCGACTGTCCCAGTGCAGCAACAGTGACATTGGCTTCCTTTCTTACTGCAAGTCTGGGTCCAACCCATGGTGTAACAACGGTATTAGAGTAGGCCACCTGTTCCAGTTCAGTCGTACCCGAGCTGAACCGAACCAGGGACTGATTCTGTAGCCAGTGGGACAACGGACCGGAGGACTGGCTCATATCACCACGACCTCTACTCTGAATGTAACCGTAACCGAAGCGCCCGCAGCAATCGATCCGAGCGTTATTCCCGTATTCGGATTGCCAGTTGGTCTTGCCACTCCATCCACCGTTACACTTCCCGGTACAAACACCGTTCCTACCGGCACAGGGTCAACCATGACCACATTATTGACCACTTCAATACCAGCGTTTGTAACAACAACCGTATAAGTGATTACATCACCGACAACAGCATCAATGGCGTCTGTGCTTTTGACAACCGTCACGTTAGGTGCAGATACTGGAATGACAAGGACGTTGGAAGACACCGTACCCGTTAACTGACGGCCATCCGGCGGACTAAATGTATAATTGGCGACGGCTTGGTTAGTCAACCGCTGATCTTGCGGCAGCGAATCCACGGTAACTTCAAGGGTAACGGTCACATTAACGGACCCCCCTGGCGGTATGGTGCCTACAACAATGCCTGTTTCCGGATTGGCTCCTGGCTGCGGAACACCATCAATCAATACACTGTTTGGAAGAAGCACAGCCCCATCCGGAATGTCATCCGTTAAGGTCAGATTGGCAGCCAGATTTCCGCTGTTGTTAATGGTGAAAGAGTATACGATGGTGTCGCCGATCGTTGCATTGGATGTATTGGCCGTCTTCGTTACAGCTATGATCGGTTGATAAATTGGGGTTACTACGATATTCGAATATGAAGCACCAGAGAAGACACCCGATGTGAAACTTACGGCAGACTGACTGCTCACAACAGGTGGTGTAGGCAGCGTATTGACTCGTACCGCATAGGACACTGCTGCAGATGCACCTGGAGCCAAAGTTCCAATAGCGATACCCAGCGCAGGGTTAGCCGAGGCACGCGGAACACCGTCTACCAGAACACTTCCAGCGACAAATGTGGTGGCTGGATCGATGGGATCGGTTAGTACCACATTGTTAACAGGTTCGATCCCATTATTGGTCACAACCATTTGATATACAATCGTGTCGCCGACCACTGCATCTACCGCCGTTGTTGTCTTCGTTACGCTCACATCTGGAGCGGAAACCTGAATGTTAAGGGAATTGGATGTTAAACTGCCCCCCAGTGTTCTTCCGTCTGGCAGCGTATACGTAAAGGTTGCAGAAGCCTGATTCGTTATCGATTGACTCAACGGAAGAGTGACGATGACAACGGAGAACATAACCATGGTTGTTGTTGAAACGACCCCAAGCGGAATGCCTGAAGCCGGATCGGCACCCGGTACAGATGCACCATTGACGATAACACTGTTGGGTACAAGTTCGGTTCCGGCAGGGATCGTATCGGTCAACGTAACGGAGGCTCCGTAGTTCCCGGCATTGGAGATGGCGATGCTGTACACAACGGTATCCCCTACCGTGGCTATCGCCTGATCTCCCGTTTTGACAGCCGTCAGAATCGGCTGGAACACTGGTGTTGTAACTGTATTGGAGAACGTGGTGGCTGAGAACGCCCCTGATGTAAAGCTGACCGTGGATTGATTGTTCAAAACCGCACTTGCAGGGAGAGCTGTAACCTGCACACTAAAAACAACGGTCACGGTAGCACCAGGTGCGATGGAACCAATGGTAATTCCCGTTGAAGGGTTAGCACCGGGGCGAAGAACCCCATCCACAAATACGCCTGTTGGTGCAAGAACGGTGCTTGCCGGTACCGCGTCTGTGAAGACTACATTATTGACCGTCGCAATTCCGTTATTTGTGACTGCTACGCTGTATGTCACAATATCGCCAACCGATACCGACGTTGATGTCGTTGATTTCACCACATCGACATCCGGAGCCGACACGGTGATGGTAAGTACATTGGACAGAACAGAGCCTGTAATCGTCCGACCGTCCGGCAATGTGAAGGAAAGAGCCACCGAAGCCTGATTCACCAGCTGCTGCGGAGACGGCAGCGTATCGATAACCACAGAAAAAGTAATGGTTGTTGTCGCACCGGCAGCGACAGTGCCTGCCGAAATGCCTGTGGCTGGATTGGCGGCTGGCAGCGGCTGGCCATTCACAATGACACTGTTCGGAACAAGAATGGTTCCCGCCGGGATATTGTCCGTCAGGTTAATCTGGGCCCCATAGTTACCCGTGTTGGAGACAGTGACCGTGTAGCTAACGGTGTCACCTACGGTGGCGTTCTGTGTGCTTGCCGTTTTGGTTGCAGAGAGAATGGGCTGGAATACCGGCGTGACCACCGTATTGGAAAACGTCGTGCTTGAGAATGCCCCTGAAGTAAAACTGACTGTGGATCGATTACTCAGCTGGCCGCTTGGCGGTATCGCATCCACACGGATGCTGAAGGTTACGGTTGCGGACGTTCCTGGAGCAAGCGTGCCGAGTGATATCCCTCCTGCCGGGTTGGCTGCAGGTTGTGCCACGCCATTCACCGTCACACTGCCTGTGACAAAGGAGGCTCCGGCAGGAATCGGGTCCGAAAACTGAATATTGTTTACAGGAGCGATACCACTGTTTGTTACCTGAACGGAATAAGTGACGGTATCACCTACGGCAGCCGCAGTTGAAGGTGTACTTTTAACGACAGCAACATTTGGAGAAGAGACCGGAAACGTCAGCGTATTTGAGGTGGCTGTTCCTGTCAACGTACGTCCGTCCGGAGGTGTGAAGGTAAAGGAAGATGTAGCAAAGTTGCTAAGCTGCTGCGGAGATGGAAGTGTATCCACAACCACAGCAAACGTGACAACCGCGGTTGCTCCAGCGGCAACAATGCCTACCGGAATACCCGTTCCCGGTGTCGCTCCAGGCTGCGGTACACCTGATACCACAACACTGTTGGCTACAAAAGAAGTCGCAGCAGGAATCGTATCTGTGACGGTAACATTGGCCTGTAAATTGCCAGTGTTACTTACAGTCACCGTGTATACAACCGTATCACCTACGGTGGCATTGACTGTATTGGCCGTTTTGACAAGTGAAATCTGCGGTTGGATAACCGGAGTCTGTGTCGTATTGGACGAGGATGACCCCGAAAATGAACCGGATGTGAAGCTGACCGTCGACTGATTGTTAATCTGCGAAGGGATCGGCATGGTAATCGTCACCTCAAAAGTTACGGTAACCTCAGCTCCTGGAGCCAAAGTACCGATTGGAATGCCGGCGGTCGGATTGGAGAGCGGGAATGAAGTCCCGTTCACAATGACGCTTCCGGGTACAAATGGGGTATTCGGAGGAAGAGGGTTGACATATACCACATTGTTAACTGCTACGGTTCCGTTGTTGCGAATAACAGATGTGTACCTGATGACATCCCCGACTACGCCGTACTCTACATTGTCACTGTTAACAATCGTTACATTGGGCAGAGAGACAGGAATCGAGATGGTGTTGGATGACGAGAATCCGGCAATCGTTCTTCCACTTGGAAGTGTGTAGGAGAATGAAGCGACCGCCTGGTTAGTCAACTGTCTTGAATCTGGCAAGCTCGTGACCGTTGCGACAAAAGTAACCGTTGTGCTTGAGTTCGCTGCAATGGATCCCAAACTAATACCTGTTGCCGGACTTACACCTGGCGTAGGTACACCATTAATGATGACACTGTTCGTACTGAAAACAGCTCCCGCAGGAATCGGATCTGTCAAAGTAACCGAAGCGGCGATGTTACCAGTGTTGTTAATCTGAATGCTGTAATTAAAGGTATCGCCTACCGTCAGATTGGTTGTACTTGCTGATTTCACTACTTGAATGACGGGCTGAAATATGGGTGTACTAACTGTAACCGATGAAGAGACACCATTAAAACTGCCCGACGTAAACGCTGCGATGGCACGGTTGGTCACTGATCCTGTGGATGGAACAGACATCACTCTGGTTTGGTAGGTCACGGTGACGCTGCTTGAGCTGTTCAGGGTTCCGATAGCAATGCCCGAGACCGGACTTGCACTTCCGGAAGCTATTCCATTAATGGTGACACTGCCCGGCACAAACTCCGAGCCGGTCGGCGTATCCGAGATCACCAGATTTTGGACCGCACTAATTCCCGCATTGGTCGCAATAACGGTATAGGTAAGGATGTCACCTACCGTCGCATCAGGTGTGTTTACCGTTTTGCTAATCGAGATATTCGGGGCCGATGCAGGTATGCGAACGATATTGGATTGACTTGAGCCTGAAAGATTCCGCCCACTCGGTAGTTGGTACGTGTAAGTTGCAGTACCCTGATTCTCCAGTGTTGGCGGAGATGGAAGTGTACTTAGTGTTGCGCGAAACACGACCGTTGCCGTGGCTCCTGGCGCAAGACTGCCCAGCGTTATTCCGGTTAAGGGGCTGGTTCCCGGACGCGCAGTACCATTCACCGTTACCGAATTCGGAACAAACGTCAGTCCTGCAGGGATGGTATCGGTTACCGTAACTTGAGCTGCTATGTTTCCGCTGTTTGTTACCACCAGTGTATATGCAAGCTGATCTCCCAATGTTGCATTCGTTTGACTCGCCGACTTGTTGATCGCAATGATCGGCTGGTACACAGGTGTAGTAATCGAATTGGAGTTGGAAATGCCCGTAAAGGCACCTGAACTATAGGACACAGAAGCCCGATTAAGCAGTGAGCCTGATGCAGGCAAGGATTGAACCGTAACCTGAAACGTCACCGTCGCGGAACTTCCTGCAGTTAATGTTCCAACAGATATGCCACTGTTTGGATTAGCCGATGCAACGACAGTGCCTCTTACGGTCACACTCCCCGGAACAAATATGGTTCCTGAAGGGAGAGCATCCGTCAGAATTACATTGTTAATCGGCTGAATGCCACCGTTCGTGGTAACCACGGTGTAGGTGAACGTCTCCCCTACGGCTACGTCACTGACGGAAGCGGATTTAACCGCGGTGACATTGGGTAATGTCACCGGAATCGTCAAGGTGTTCGATGCTACTGTTCCTGTTATGGTCCGTCCGTCAGGCGAGCTGAACGAATATGAAGCAGCAGCCTGATCCACAAGGGTTGGCGGTGTTGGCAAGCTTGTGACAAGCACTTGAAAGGTGACGGTATTGGCGCTGCCTGCAGCAAGGCTGCCCAAATTCACACCCGTCGCCGGATTGGCGCCTGCAATGACATTTCCGTTCAGGCGAAAGCTGCCTGCTACATACGAGCTGCCACTTGGGATGTTATCTGTCAATGTGACGTTCGCTGCAACATTCCCTCCGTTATTTACCTGAAGCGTGTACGTTACCGTGTCACCCACCGTGGCATTGGTGGTACTCCCCGACTTCACAATGGACAGGTTCGGTGAATATACAGGAAGTGTGGAGTTGTTGGATGGAATTACACCTGTTATGGTTGGACCTCCTGCCACACTCTGAAACGTAAAAGCTGCATTGGCCGAATTCACAAGCTGCAGGATGCTTGCATCCTGTCCGATAAGCGCCCGGTAGGTTACAACAATACTGCTGGACAGGGCTAATGAACCCAGCGGAATGCCTGCGGTTATATCCAGTGTTGGACGGGATACACCTGCAACGGTGACGCTCCCAGGAATAAAAGTTAGTCCAGCAGGCAACGAGTCCGATAGCACTACACTGGCGGCGCTGGCCGTACCTGCGTTGGCAACCGTAACCGTATAGAGAATGCTGTCCCCTGCTACCGCACCGGTGGCCGTTGATCCCTTCGATACGGTAATTCTTGGTGCATTAATATCGACCTGAATGGCATTGCCGTTAACGATATATGCATCTCCCGATGTAGTTAACGTCAACACGGCTGAAGATTGATTGTTGATCAGTCTGGCTGACACATCCACATTGGTTATGTCCCAGCCCTGTCGTCCGCCAGAAATGTTGGAGCCTGGTGCACCGTTAATCTGGTTCCGGGTTCCAAAGGTTCCTGTCGTGTTAAGTGCTCCAGTGTCTCCGTTAATTTGGGATGCAAAAAAGTTGGCAGCCAGGTTGTTAGGCCCTGACAAGGCAACCGAAGTCGCCGACGTTGGTCCAAACAGCGCCTGGTCTCCGGTCCGATTCGCGTCTCCTTCCTGCGCACTGAAAAGCGCTCTTCCTCCGAGCGTGCCAGAGATTGGAGTCGCAAATCCGGTCAGTGTGGTCACCACCGGCGCTGAAGACGCTTGGACAAGCACCCCGCCTGCCCGGAGCGACATGTTTCGGAAGGGCAGATTCGGATTTTGATAAATGACTCCTAGTGTCCAGCCTGCATGGTTGGCCGTTGCATCATTGTTGATAACAATCGTTCCCACGACTGCTCCGGTAATATATGTACCCGCTCCCCCACTTTGTACCAGTGACGTAACATTAGCCGAACGCACATATCCGGCAGCGCCGTTCCCAAGGTCGAATTGATTGTATGTCGCCGGGTCCGGAGTAACGCTGGATGACCCTGCGGGTGTGATGAAGGTGACCGGATTGTTAATGGCCGCACTCAGGTTTACGTTGCCATTAATATAGCTTCCGCCCCAGATCAACTCTGCGTATAGAACGGTACTGCCTGCAGGAAGGACGAGTATGGCAGCTGAGCTGTTGCTCTGATACAAGCTTGTCGTACCTGCTGGATATGTCCCATAAGTCAAGGCCGTATTGGTTGTTGTGAATGCCCCAATACTGTCCTGTGTTCCTGGTACCCCTGCCGTTTCAGAACGACTCAAACCAAGTGTATTGCCTGTAAATGTAATTGCTCCCGTAGCGTTGACGGTTGAACGAACGACAAGAGGAATAGAAATCACCTCCTTCATCAAGGATTGTAATCATCGTATGAGACGGAGCCTTGTATCAGTCTATGAGGTTCATTCCGAAATTTGTTTGTCCCTGTGAAAAGTTTCTGCTTGGGTTCTGCGTTTATGTCACTTTGTTTACACCCATTTAATTAACATTTGCGTTTTGCACAATCTGTTTTATAATCAACTAATACGAGAGTCATTCTGTCGTACCATTATGATGCAGTCAGCGGTGATATATGAAGAGTTTGTCTACACATAGCAACCATATTCCAACAGAATATGAATTCAAGCATTCCAAATGGATCAAAAAAATGCTTCATGCTTATTGGGTTGTTGTAATCACACATTTCGTGGTTCAAATCGGCTGTTTCCTGTTCCTGGACTATGATCGCACTCCAGAGGATTTCATCATTCATGTTCTAATCTGGCCCACAGCCTCAGGTGTTGCGTCCATTTTGATTGCCAGCTGGATTGACCAACGCTTCAATGCCTTTTCGTTCTATGCCATGTCAGCAGCCAGCACGGTTGTTGCCTGGACGATCATTCATGTCAATTATGACATTCGAATTATTCAAGCGATCAGCCTGCTGCCCATCTTTACGTCGGTTTTGTTTTTTAGCAGGAAACGGGTCTGGACCGCATGTTTGATGCAAACAACGGGTTATGTTTTGGTTCTGTTTGATTCAGGCTATCGTTCCTATCTGACTTCCTTTGACATGGTCTCCATCCCAGCCTTTCTCATTGTCGGTACATATGTAGCTCAGGTCATTGTCACAAGTGGTGTTGAGGTATTGGATGATCTCAAGGACAGCATGTTAGCCAAGCAGGAACTGATTGTACGAAATGCCATTATGACCAAGCAGTCCAAAACCGATGGGCTTACCAATCTGTATAACCAGAGCTCTTTCAAAGACTATTACGATAAAGCATATGAGTATGCCAAGAGCGGTATGAGCCTTCATTTGGCACTCATTGATATTGATGATTTCAAATCAATTAATGACACCTATGGTCATCGGGTGGGCGATATCATTCTGGAGAAAGTTTCGCATGTTATTCAGAAGAACATCACTTCAAGTGATATTGCAGCCCGTTATGGCGGTGAGGAATTCGCATTGCTTATGTTTGAACAGTCCTTCGATCAGGCTTATGCTCTCGTGGAACAGATTCGTCAAAAAATAGCCCTGATGGGCCATTTGGAACTGGAGGGGAATTCCATCACCGTAAGTGTGGGACTCAAAAGTTTCAATGCCCGGCTGACCAAAGAAAAGCTGTTTGAAGAGGTGGATGCCTGTCTATACGCTGCCAAAAGGACGGGTAAAAACAAAACCGTGACTTCCATTGACCTTGTTGAGGTTTAGTGAATACAAGAGACATCAAAAAAAGTTGTACCGCACACCGAATTCGGTTGTGCAGTGCAACTTTTTTTACATCTAGAATATTCGTCTTACTCGGCCCATTCCCAGCGATGGGCATACTGCTCCAACTTGGGATGAAGTGTACCCGGCTGGCCATCAATAAGCAGACGAAGTTTCGTAATCCAGTCCTTGAACGAGTCGAACGATGCAAACAGATTCGCCATTTCAGAGGTGAGGTACAGAAAATGAGGCGCCGGATATTCAGCAGTCAGATGACGCAGAGCCGAATCCATTGGTGTGTACTTCTTCCTCTTGCCTTCCAGTCCCTCCACCTTAATGCGGTACTCCGTATGATCTCGTTTCCACTCATGCAAGCGGTCCTCTCTCTTATAATACGGCAGTACCCCCTCCTTGCTCATACGCTTAACCGTGTTCTCATGCAGCGGATAAAGGACCAACTGCGTAAATGCGCGCGTATCTGAAGTGACTGCTGCATGTTGAAGTTGTTCATCGGTCACATGCTCGAATGAATCGTAGAAAATCAGTGTACCTTTCCGGCTTGCTGCAGGCGGTTCGTAACCGTACGGAACCGATGTATAATTTCCAGACATGATATTCCTCCAGTCCGTCATCAATTCTTATTTGTTTTGGGTATCCTGCTCATCCTGCTCATCCTGATCTTTGTTCAAATCCACATAGAATGTCATTTTATTCTTGCCCGAACGCTTCGATTCATACAAGGCTTCATCTGCCATACGGATAATTTCACTCGGATTGCCGCTGTTTGTCGGATACTCGGCACCACCGATACTGCATCCAATATGGATCCGCTCATATTCTATGATAAATGGCTTATTCAAGCTCTGGATAATCTCATTCGCATAAGCTTGTGCCTCTTCTTTTGGATTAGCCCCAATGGAACGGAGTACAATGAGAAATTCATCGCCGCCCAAACGAACCGTAATTCCCTTGTCGTGGCTGAGGGCCATTAAACGCTGGGCCACTTTTTGAAGCAGGACGTCTCCGGTTTGGTGTCCAAGGGTATCATTCACACTTTTGAATCCATCCAAATCCAGATAGAGGAAAGTCAATGTGTGATCCGTACTCTCCGTCTCAAGTGATTCCTCCAAATAAACTTCGAGTGCTGTCCGGTTTGGCAAACCTGTCAGTTGGTCGTAATGGGCCAAATTCTGCATAAAAACGAGTTCCGAGTCTTTATTGGTGAGTGCGGTTAGCATGCCCCTGAGCGAGCGGCATAACACTTCGATCTCCTTAATCCCCCTGTTCTCCGGAATCTGCACCTCATTACCTGCACGAAGTTGGTCTGCCACTTTAGTTAATCGAGTAATTGGCGAAGAGATCAGGCGAGAAAGCAACCATCCAATGAGCGCAAATAATACGGTAACGGCAAGCCCCGCCCAAACGTTGAACCATAACATATCGGATACGGAAGCAAAAGCCGTTGATTTGAGCTGGCGAACGACAACAGTCCACCCGAGACCGGGATAATCCAGATGACCCTGGCTGTATGCGAGTCCGGTAACATATTCCTTACCGTCAGCCCACTTCTCTATGGACCAGCTCGTCTTGTTGATCTCCGCTGTTTCCGTTCCGGACAACTTTAACGGTTTGCCAATCCATTCGTCAGGACCAAGCAGCACCGTATGTTCTCTCTTGCTCACAATAAACAATTCAATGTCCTTTTCCCGGTATTTCAAAGGCTCGAGGACGCCTTTCTCCACTTCTTTAGCCCATTCCCAGCTTAAATGCGCAGCCAGTACGCCAGCAATCTCACCATTTTTATATTTCAAGGGAAAACTGATATCGACAAATTGCAGTGGTTCTCCGGTAGGGTTCGGAAGCAACTTGGCTAGAAGCACTGCGTTATGTACGTCTCCAATAAACTTACCCTTGATTCCTTCCTGATACACAGGCCGTTCAGATAAATCTTCACCGCGCAATATGCCGTCTGTTGAGGCAAGTACTTTTCCTTTTGGATCCATGAATCCAACCCAGGAGAATGTGGGAAAGCTATTCTGTAGCTGATTCAGCAGCATCTGTATATCAGCAGGCTCGAAGCGATCTTCAAGTGCAGCCATCTGGCCAAGAAGCTCCAGTTCTCCGGAACGCGCCCACATGAAGCGATCCAGCTTGTCTGTTGTCTGAGAAGCCGTGCTGGTCAGCGAGTGACCAATCTCCGTTTCAACAGCGACCGCTGATTTTTGACTAAAAATATAACCGATCGTTAATGTCACCAGCAAGGACAATATGGCGAAGGTCACGGTAAGTATCGTTCTGAGTTTGTAAGACATGTTGGCCTCCAGTAATCGGTGAAACCATCTTGCTTTTTCAACACGAAATATGCTGTAAAGGGCACACGGAATGTCACCTATTCGTTTTCATCTTTATCGGAATTAATGACCTGTTTTATTATACATGCCTTTTGCATTATTCGATTCCATTTGCTCCGTCAAAACAACCGTGTTTCTTCCATTCAAAGAATAGTCACGATTCTGTATATACATACTTGGGTTATGAATATAGAGAGCAAGCATATCATCCAATGATGAGATGATGATTCAGCATGTCTGTCGTACAGAGAGAACTTCAACTAGAAATTGGGGGTGTAATATTGAGCCTGCTTCATCTTGCTGTTATTTTCCCTTTTGCCATGGGGATTTTGCTTACGATGCTGAACCGCTTTTTCCGTAGAATACATATGGGGTGGCCGGTTCTTATTGTTCCGGCACTGTTGTTCGGTTATTTTGCAAGCCTCATACCTTCCGTGTCTCAGCGAAATATGATATCCGGTTATGTGCCTTGGATTCCGTCACTTGACATTGGATTTAATCTATATCTGGATGGCTTAAGCCTGCTGTTGACACTACTTATTACCGGGATCGGAGTTCTGGTGGTGTTTTACTCCATCTACTACATGGACAAAAAAGAGGATTTGAACCGCTTTTACCTGTATTTGCTCATGTTTATGGGGGCCATGCTGGGCGTTGTTCTGTCCGATAACATGATTGTATTGTACGGATTCTGGGAACTTACAAGTATCACGTCATTCTTGCTAATCGCGTTTCATTACAAACGCAAGGCTTCAACTTCAGGCGCTCAAAAGTCGTTTTTGATTACCGTGTTTGGCGGGTTCGCCATGTTAGCGGGATTCATGATGATGTACTTGATGACTGGAACGTTTAGTATCCGTGCAACCATTACGGAATGGGGACAGATTCAGGATAGTGCATTATTTTTGCCTGCACTGGTGCTGATTCTGATCGGGGCATTTACCAAATCCGCGCAGTTTCCCTTCCACATCTGGCTGCCGGATGCGATGGAAGCTCCGACCCCCGTCAGTGCATATCTGCATTCGGCCACAATGGTTAAGGCTGGCTTGTACGTTATAGCCCGCTTCACGCCCATCTTTGGGGGAGAGGGAACCTGGTTTTGGCTGGTCACTGGCGTAGGTCTTCTGACCTTATGTTATGGATCATTCCTTGCTGTGAAGAAGAACGACCTGAAGGCTATTCTCGCATATTCCACGATCTCACAGCTTGGATTAATCATGTCCCTGCTTGGCGTCGGCTCCGCAGCACTCTACTTCGGATATGGCGATTCCTCTGCCGTTTATACGGTTGCAATTACAGCAGCCCTGCTTCATCTCTTCAATCACGCGACCTTCAAGGCAGCGCTGTTTATGGTCGTTGGCATTGTTGATCATGAAACGGGTACACGCGATATTCGCAAGCTCGGAGGACTGGCTTCCTTTATGCCAATCACGTTCACTGTAGCGCTTGTGGGAGCACTTGCCATGGCGGGTATTCCGCCTTTCAACGGTTTCTTAAGTAAAGAGCTGTTTTTCCAAGCCATGGTAGAGGTCACACATCTGCGCATCTTCGGACTTGGTTCGTGGAGCATCCTATTGCCTGTACTCGCTTGGCTCGCCAGCGTATTTACCTTAATCTATGCGCTGATCATCGTGTTCAAAACGTTCCTCGGTAACCGCCGAACGGAGCTTCCAGCGGAGAAGCTGCATGAAGCTCCGTTGGGTATGCTGATTCCTCCGGTAATCCTCGGTGTACTTGTCATTACATTCGGACTTTTCCCGGATCTGCTGGCTGGATCGCTTATCGAGCCGGCGATGGCCTCCGTGCTTCCAGCACTGCTGGACGGAAACGAGCATTTTGACGTTCACTTCTCCTTATGGCACGGAATAACTCCAGAATTAATCATGACCATCGGTGTCATTATTCTTGGTATCACGTTGTATAAACTGTTACCTCGCTGGAGAAATGTGTATGAACATTACCCGCAGGGCCTGACCATTAACAATATGTATCACGTCATTCTGGATAATGTGCAGCATTATGCCCGCAAATGGACGGAAGCTTACATGAATGGATCTGTCCGCAATTATCTGGTGTACATCTTCTCGTTCACCGTTGCACTGCTTGGCTATGCCTTTTTCCGCTCAGGCGAGAATATTACCTGGAATTTCAAGGGGCATGCTCCCTTCTCATTCTATGAAGCGGTGCTGCTTGTCGCCCTGATTGCTGCTGCAGTCTCCATTCCGTTTGCAAAAAACAGGCTCTCTGCGGTCATTATGACGGGTGCTGTCGGGTATCTGGTTACGCTGCTATTTGTATTGTTCCGTGCACCCGATCTGGCATTAACCCAGATGATTGTGGAGACCGTATCGGTTGCGCTGTTCCTGCTGTGCTTCTACCATCTGCCTGAGCTTCAACGTGGACGGTCCAGCCGCAGGTATCTCAGCGTAAACATGATTGTTGCTATTGCGGTGGGTATCGTAATGACCTTCGTAGCTCTTGCTGCAAGCGGAACAGCTTCGCTGGAGAGCATCTCCAATTTCTTCATTCAGGAGAGCTATGACCTTGCAGGAGGTAAAAACGTCGTCAATGTACTGCTCGTAGACTTCCGCGGATTTGATACGATTCTGGAAATCATGGTGCTGGGGGTAGCCTCACTATCCATCTACTCCATGATTAATCTGAATCTTGAAGCCAAGGATCTCGGAGCGCGATTGAAATTCCGCAAAAAAGAAGAAACCAAAGATAACGATAATCTGGATGAAGAAGCCGATAATACGAAAAAATATGGCAATCAGGAACGCAGCTCCTCCACCTGGGATACCGTTCCCTTACAGAGTAACGATGTGCTGCTGCAAACGACGACCAAAGTAGTCGTCTTTATCATTTTGACGTTTGCGCTGCATTTGTTCTTCGCGGGACATCATAACCCCGGTGGCGGTTTCATTGGTGGACTGGTCACAGCCGCTGCACTGGTCTTGATTGCTCTTGCATTCAGTACGGATACGGTACGCAAGGCGCTGCCCATTGATTTTCGTACGTTGACGGCTGTTGGATTAGCTATTGCCCTGTTGACGGGGGCCGGCTCCTTTTTATTCGGGGTTCCCTTCCTCAGTCAGACCTTCGGTTATTTCGAACTTCCTTTGCTGGGAGAGACGGAGCTTGCGACCGCGATGCTGTTCGATCTCGGCGTGTATATCGCTGTCCTTGGTGTCACCATGACCATCATTCTACAGATCGGGGAGGATCGCTGATATGGAAATATTGATGTGCGTTGCCGTTGGCATACTATTTGCCGTCGCCGTCTTTTTAATCTTGTCACGGAGCCTGCTCCGAATCGTGTTAGGCATGTCCATCCTCACGCATGGGGTGCATCTGCTGCTGATTACGATGTCACGTCTTAAGACAGGTGCTCCTCCCTTGCTGGGAGAAAATGCAGAAAGCTATGTCGATCCGCTGCCCCAGGCGCTGATTTTGACTTCCATTGTCATCAATTTCGGGCTAACTGCTTTCTTCTTTGTTCTGTCCTACCGCTCTTATCTAAAATTGAGAACGGACGATATGGAAGAAGTAAGGGGGCGCCCATATGAATAACCTTGTGGTTCTACCTTTGCTTCTGCCGCTAATTACAGGTGTTATTACCATACTGTTTTTCCGTAAAGTCCGCATTCAACGCATCGTCAGTGTCATTGGGACACTATTGACCGCTGCTGCATCAACCGTTTTAATTACACAGGTCGCGAGCTCGGGCGTACAAACCCTTAATATGGGCGGCTGGGCTCCACCGTACGGTATCGTTCTGGTAGCTGATATGGTATCTGCACTGCTCGTTGTGGCTGCTTCCATCATTGCTCTGGCATGTCTGCTGTATGCTTTCCGAAGCATTAACCAAGAGAGGGAGGAGCATCATTTCTACGTCTTCTTTCACTTTCTGATTGCAGGCGTGAACGGTTCTTTTCTGACAGGCGATCTGTTTAACCTCTTTGTCTGTTTTGAACTGATGCTGATCTCTTCCTACGCACTAATTGTGCTGGGAGGAACGGAAAGACAGCTTCGTGAAACGATCAAGTATGTCCTGATCAACATCGTTTCTTCCGCTTTGTTTGTCGCCTCCATCGGCTTCCTGTATTCGGTAACAGGCACGCTGAATATGGCGGACTTGTCCAATCGGATTGCCGAGGTGGGTCAGAGTGGTGTAATTACTCTGATTGCTGTCCTGTTTCTCATTGTGTTCAGCATCAAAGCCGGTCTGTTCCTCTTCTTCTGGCTATCAGGCTCCTATGCAGCTCCGCCTGCCGTAGTAACGGCTTTGTTCGCCGGATTGCTGACCAAAGTAGGGCTGTATGCGATTGTGCGCACATTCACGCTCATTTTTTATCATGATCCGGATTTCTTCAATGCCTTAATCGGCTGGATGGCTGGCGCAACCATGATCCTCGGGGTAATTGGCGCCATCTCCTATCGTGACGTGAACAAAATTTTGGTCTATAACGTGGTTGCAGGTGTCGGGTTTGTGGCCTTCGGCATGGCCGCTGCAAGTCGTCAGGCTCTGGAAGGGCTGCTCTTCTACATGCTGCATGACATGTTGATCAAAACGCTGCTCTTCTTGCTGGGAGGTGCCCTGATCGCCGTTGCGGGTACGTCCAAACTTGAAAACATGGGTGGATTGCTCCATCGTTATCCGCTGCTTGGATGGATGTTCTTCATCAGCGCACTTGCCCTGGCAGGTATTCCTCCATTCAGTGGTTTCCCGGGTAAGCTGCTGCTCTTCGAGGGTGGCTTGCAGGCCGGCCTATACGGTCTTACAGGAATTGCGGTACTCTCCAGCCTGCTGATGCTCTACTCGGTCCTGCGCATTTTCATTCAGGCCTTCTGGGGCGAACCGCCAGCAGGTATCGTTAGACGGCCTTACGCGGTAAACGGACTCTTAATCCCTGCAGGCATCCTGTTCATATTTATTATCGTCATGGGCTTGGGGGCTGAAGGAATGTTTCAGCTAACCTCCCGCGCAGGCGACATTCTGCTGCATCCCAATATTTATATTGATGCAGTATTGAAGGAGTAGATGCTTATGGCCTTTCAGATCATACTAAATCTTATCATTGCCTTTGTATGGATGTTTCTGAACAATGCCTGGAATGGCATTGGTTTTCTTATTGGTTACCTGCTCGGTCTGCTGTTAATCGGGAGTATGCGGCGGTTCTTCCCCCAGCGCTTCTATATCGTTCGAGTCTGGGCCATCATGAAGCTGCTTTATCTGCTGTTCAAGGAATTAATACGAGCCAGTATTGAGGTTATACGCCAGATTATCAAGCCCAGGCTTGAAATTCGTCCTGGCATTTTTACCTACCGGACTCAATTGTCTTCCGATTGGGAGGTTACCTTTTTATGCCTGCTCATCTCGCTGACACCGGGATCGTTACCACTTGAGATATCTGGGAATCAACGAAAACTGTTCATTCATGCACTGGATATCAAGGATGAACAAAAAATGAGGGATGATATCAAAAATACGTTTGAAAAAGCCATTATGGAGGTGACGCGATAATGCTATCCTCAATGTTATTTATATCCCTGCTTGTACTGTCCTTGGCCATCCTGGGTTGCTTGTACCGTGTGCTGCGCGGTCCTTCCATGGCTGACCGGATTACGGCCCTGGATACCATCGGCATTAACGTCATCGCCATTGTAGCTGTGCTGTCCATGATGCTTCACACGCAGGCCTATCTGGATATCATTCTGCTGATTGGTATTCTTGCTTTTCTCAGTACAGTCGCATTCGCACGTTATATTGAACGGGGGGCGGTATTCAAAAATGAAGGAGATCGTTAATGGAACCGCTGAAATTGCTATCGGTCTGATTGTTCTGTGCGGAGCTTTACTGAGTGCACTTAGCGCCTTTGGACTCATACGATTACCAGACGTTTACCTGCGTGCGCATGCCGCGACTAAAAGTACAACACTCGGTGTGTTTTGCGTGCTCATCGGAACATTTTTCTTCTTTTGGTACTTCGACAACTACATTAGTGCACGCGTACTTCTTGGCATTGTGTTTGTCTTTATTACCGCTCCGGTTGCCGGGCATCTGAATGCGCGCGCGGCATATCGGACAGACGTTCCACTCTGGGAACAGAGTGTACAGGATGAGCTTGAACCGCTGCTCAAAGGTAAAAAAGTCAACCATGAGGCCAAGGATATGATGGAATGATGAAAACCAATTCGATTCCTATTAAAACAACCCCGCAGCAAACGCACCAGTGCGTATTGTTACGGGGTTGTTTTTGGGTCCAGTGACGCAGTGAATTATAAAAACCTGTCCAGCCAATCATACGCCTTGGCACCACTGATTTCGTGCCCGCCTGCAAAGAAGTCGGCACCCAAAGCATCCAGTGCAACCTCTTGTGCATAGATCTCCTCCAACCTGGTGAAAGCTTCTCTCGCCGCGGACTGCGGAAATACCCGATCGTCCTTTCCTGCTTCAATGAATAATGGTCTTGGCACGATCAGTCCGATAATATCCGGCAGCTCCGCTTCCCGCAAGATGCCTGGAATGTAATTATCAAGACAGTGGTTCCGGTCCAGAATACTTGCTTGAAAGGTACTGGCATATCCGCTGATTACCGCAGCCTGGAATCTTACATCCAGCGCAGCCGTAAAGGCCGCAACGAGCCCTCCACCCGAGATGCCCATGATTCCAATCCTCTCTGCATCAACTTCAGGGCGGGTAGACAAATAATCAAGCACCCTCATCGTCTCGTAGACACGATGTCCGGCCAGTGTATGTCCTGCCATCAGCAGATGAGCTGCAATCTTCGTGCAGGAGCTAATTCCTGACGGTTTATCCTTATCCTCTTCCAGTCTTCGATCTCCGAATCCGAGCAATTCTGGAGCGGCAACCATGTACCCTCGCTGCACCAGGGATACGGCAAAATCTTTATGCAGTCCGGGTGCTGCCGCTCGCGGTGAGCCGTCAGGCTCCATACCGCTTATCTCCCGGCTCCCATATCCATGGCCATGACAGGCAATCATGGCAGGCACAGGTGTATTTGTGTTACTTAACTCATTAGGAATCAATACGTAAATTGGCATTCGCAAGCCTGCATAGGTCGTTATTTCCACGCGTTCCCTCACGTAACCCTCGCAGGCAATACGCTCCAACACGACAGCATTCAGCTCTGCATCATCAGCCGGAAAACTACCAAGTCGTGCACGTATTCTTGAACGCAGCTGTTCACTCCATTGTTCCAAAGGCTGTCCTGCCTGATATGCATAACGTCCGCGTTTAGTTGTTTGTTGTTGCAGATAAGATTCAATCGCAGTCATTAATGGTAAACCTCCTTGTTCATTCACTGCACCAATCCATATGGAATAAAACATAATAAATGAACTATACGAATCAACATCCGTACTATTTTCCAGTACATTATAGTGCAAGCCCATGGCCTATGAATTTAATATTCATGCCGCATTACCCCAAAACCCTGCTATTCTTATGAAAAAAGAGACATTCCCCTAGCCTGCAAAAGCAGACTTCAGGAATCTCCCTTTATCATCTGATGGCTACCTTATAGGAACATTTTGCAAGCTGGGTAATCAGAACCATGCTGATCAAGCGTTATGTTTTTGTCCTGGGAGCCACCAATTCCATTTTCCCATCAGTTTCATTAGTGCTGGCACGAGCAGCAAACGAATGACTGTGACATCAATGAGCACCGCAGCAGTAATGCCAACGCCAAGCTGCTTCACTCCTTCCACATCTCCAAAGGCAAAAGGTATAGTCACAGCAAGCAGAATGGCAGCAGCCGATGTAATCAGTCGACCTGTTGAAGCAAGTCCCTGCATGACCGACTGGTCACTATCTCCTGTCAGACGATACAACTCCTGTATCCGGCTGAGCATAAATACGCCATAGTCCATTGAAATACCAAAGACAAGTCCAGCGATAAACACCGGAATCATGATGGCAATCGCCGAGGGCTCCATCCCCAGATGTCCCTGATTGAAGACCAGCACCAACACTCCAAAAGAAGCTGTCAGGCTGAGTATATTCATCAGAATCGCTTTGATTGGAATCAGCAGCGAACGAAATGCCATTAGCAGTACAATGTAATTAGATACGATTACGAAAACCAGCACCTTGGGCAGCTGTCCCAAAATTTCCTGCATAATCTCAACTTGGGAAGCAGCTTCTCCGCCATACCGAATAGGTACCCCCTGAGCGCCTTGTTGCGCGTCCCTGTCATTCATTATGTTCAGCCAGTCTGCAGCCTGTTCCGATCCGGGATCTCCCTTAATGGTCGCCACCAGACGAATAGCATCCTCAGATACGTATGAGGAGAGAAGCGAATCGTGTAAGATCAGCTCGCTGCTCACGCCTCCAATCGGCGAGGTTCTGTTCTGTCCTGGCCTGTACTTCCGATCCATTCCCCAGACGGATTCAATCTGAAGCACATTTTCATCCTTTTGCAATTCCCTTACCTTTCGAAGCGCCGTGTTCCAGTGTGATGCGGTTAACCTCTCACCCGTTCCTCCAATGAGGATATCGACGGAAGCGATGTTCTCCTGAGCGAAAACCTGCTGCACCTTCTCTGCAGCTTGCCTGGATTCTATTGTTGCTGGCAATGAGGTTGCATCTGGAATCGCCAACTCCAACTGCTGAACCGGAAGCAGACAGAAAAGCAGAATGCCTGTACCAAACAAGGTCATGCGTATCGGTTGTTTCATCACTGCGCCAAACCAGTGAAGCCATATCGAGGGTTTACGCGGCGGCGTACGGATTGAAAAATGGTTTTTTCGTTTAAAAATCCGCTGCGCATAGAGGGTAAGAATGGCTGGCAGTAAGGTCACATTGATTAACACGGATATCATCAGCACCGTCATGGCACCAAGCGAGACACTCAGAAACATGGGGAGTCTGATCCAGACCAGCGACAACAGGCCAAGCAGCACACAAGCGGCAGAAAATAAAACAGCCCTTCCGGCTGTACGCAGTGTCCTCTGGATAATCTCAAACGAACTATGCCCATGATCATGCGGAGACAATTGCATCTCATCCCTGAATCTGCTTAGAATGATCAGCGCAAAATCGATGCTTAACGCCATTCCCACCATCGGTATGACATTAATAACGAAATTCGAAAGTTCCACGTAATGCCCCATGAGAGAGGTCAAACCCATGGCTGTGACCACACCGACGATCCCCATAAATACGGCAACAAGGGCCGCATATAAACCTCGAAAAGCAAAACACAGAATAACCAGGGCAATTGGTAAGCCAACGAACTCCGCACGCTCCAGATCCCGAAAGCTCAATTGATTCACATCCTGCTGAACTACGGGCTTACCGGTTAAACGAATCATTCCTTGATCACCAGCTGTATTCAGGGAACGAAGCTGCTCAATGGGAGCATTCATCCGGTGCGCCGGTACACTAAAATCCAGGAGTGCATATGCCGTACTATCCCGCATCATTGCGCTTCTTCCAGCCTCAAGTGGAGAGATTATGGTTGAAATATGGGGCAGCGTGGCTACCTCTTGCAAATGTCTGTTGACCCAATTCCGAAATTCTGCTGGAGAGGTGCCTGTCTGCTTTTCATAAACGACAATAATCGGATCATCCGGTATTCCGAAGTCATCCTTAAGAATACGCTCAATATGATGTGCATCTCCATGAATCCGTTTCAACCCATGATCCTGAAGAACGCCGGGCAGATTCCATGCCCATACGGCAGATACCCCGATAATAAAAACCCAGCTGATCATGATGAACCGTGGATATCGGCCTATGAGGTAAGCAAGGCTGCGATAACCCATATCCAAGCTCCTCTTCTATCAGATTGGCATTTCATTCTTCATTTATGATGGCTAGCAGCGCCTACAATACAATCAAGTAACACACCAGAATAGTACAAGTCTATTCAACCCAGAAGAAGTTTATGTTCAGCAAACAAGGAAAGACGGACAAGACCTGCACGTTCGCACAGGTTGTCCGTCTTGATTAATCGATTTAGATAATTAACATGAGGATCTCATATGAAAAGATGAAAAGTAAATGACCAAGTGAATGACCTTATACAGGCCGAACTACAGTGAATCGCTCACCAAGTTTAGCGTAATCATTGCCCGCAAGCCGGCTTACAGGCTTAAGATGATCCATCAAAATGTAGTGATGAGCGGGGTCATACACTTCTTCATTAAAGTGATACTGTACGATGCGAACGAGAAGCAGATCCGTTGCAGGTTTTCCTTCGTCATTAGACACCGGAATATGCTGATACAGACGGCACTCCATGCGGATCAGTGCTTCCTGTATTCCGGGAACCGCCACAACTGAACTGGGTACCGTCGTCAGGCTGGTTCGCTCCAGCTCGCTCTCATGCGGCTCAAGCAGTGCTGCTGTCTCGTTCATTTCGTTAACGATTGATTCGTCGCAGATATGTACGACCAGCTCTTGCCCTGCAATCACATTGCGGGCGGTATCTTTCATCACTCCATCCTTACGGTTAATGGAAATGGACAACAACGGCGGATCGGAGCTAACGACATTAAAGAAACTGAACGGGGCTGCATTCACGACGTTGCCGTCTTCTGATAGGGTTGTAACAAAAGCAATCGGTCGCGGCACTACCGAACCGCTCATCAATTTATAATTATCTCTGCTCGTCAGATCATTTGGATTCAATGTATACATCATCGACCTATCCCCTTTCCTAATCGGGAACGAATGGTTCCCATACGGACACTGTTACTTCGTAAGTATATATCGGGTCATACTAAAAAAACAAAAAACTCCCTGATGCCCATGGACACCAGAGAGTTGTACGATGATGTGCAGCACACATCATTGTGCCATTTCATTTATTTAACAATGCTTTTCTGGATATCTTCTAGAATTTGCGTGTTGGCTTGCACTCCGCTATACAACCAGCTGCTTGTGCTCTCAAACTCGTATACTTCTCCGTTTTTCACAGCAGGAATACTTTGCCAGACTGCATCTTTCAACGCTTCTGCCCCTGTTCCCTTATCACTGTTAACCAGGAAGAGATAGTCAGCATTCATATCTGCGATTCTTTCCAAGGAAACCTCGGACCAGTTCCCTGTTGCTTTTGCCGATATTTCCTTCACAACTTCAGGCTGCAGCAGTCCGAGTTCATTGTACATGACTTCACCACTGGAGACATTGTTACTAACCACATAAAACTTGTTATTGAAGAGCCAGAGTGCCGCTGCAGTTTTCGTACCACCTGTTGCGGCAGCCACCTTTTCCTTAATTTCTTTTGCTTTTGCATCATAATCGTCAAGCGCTTTTTGAGCTTCATCTGATTTGTTCAACAACTCGCCTATTTTCAAAAGAGCCTGACGCCAATCCTTGTTCACATCATCACCAAGTACATAAGTTGGGGCGATTTTGTTGTATTGTTCGTATTTCTCCCCTTCTACTGTACTCTCGGAACCCATAATGATCAGATCCGGTGAGAAGCTGGCAACAGCTTCAAAAGGAAGTTCGCTTGCAATAGTAGGGACTCCATTCAGAGTTCCTTGAAGATAATCCTGCACACTGCTGCCATCACGTGCTGACCACTGAGCAGCTGGCTTAACGCCAAGTGTTACCAGATGATCTTCCAGATAGGAAGCTATAATGCGCTGTGGATTAGCTGGAATCGTCACATCATGACCCTGTGCATCTTTTACTGTACGTTCTGTTGGAGCTTCTGTCTGTGTCTCAGTCTCCGTTGTAGTATTTGTCTCTCCTGCTGCAGTTCCATTATCTGCAGATTTCGTTCCGCATGCGGCCAGCCACAATGACATGACCATAATCGTGATTAGCAGCATGATTCCTTTTTTATTACTCTTCAACACGTGATTATCCCCTTTCATGATGAACATCTCAATATGAGCTGGTATGGCAATTTTAAAAGATCTCTATACCCTTCGGCATATAATCCCCGTATGTACTTGTCCATTTCCATTGACAATGATAATTGTTATCAACTGAGTTGTCAATCCGGTTTTACCTTTACCGTGTTCGATATCTGGTGATCCATTCACCTTTGGGCGAATGCCGCCATATGATGTTTTCAGAATACGACGATAGGAAGGATGTTCGTAGATGGATTACTTCAATCATACTTATACAGGTTACGGAGAAGACCGCTCTGTACAGTTTCCTCCATTATTCCCGGGTGGCAGCCAGGGAGGGCAGCCTATCCAAGGAATTCCCGGAGGACAGGGATCGTTTCCCCCTTACTTTCCAGGTGGAACCACCGGGGGACAGCCGCCGTTCTTTCCTGGAGGAGGCCAAGGTACGGTTCAAGGCGTTCCCGTACAGTTGTCACAAGGCAATCTGCCTACCCTGTTAAGCGCCTATCCACGTCCGGTTGGGCAGCCACCAGCTGAGATGATATTTCTATACAATCTGATCAAAAGCAGCCCCGGACTTCTGCCGTTGTTTATCCAGCAGCAACCACAGAATTTGACCCAAGCCGTGCAATTCGCCCAAACAGGCGTAAGCGTCCCAAGGGATCAGAATCAGCGTGTTCTGCCAAATTTCTGTTACAACCGATGGTCCCTTGTTTTCACCTACAATGACGTCTTTCTCATGTGGCCTGTCACGAATATCTTTGGTTTTGTCGTCGGTTACTTCTATCCGTTCCTGACCCCTGGCATTTTGCTCAATACGCAAATCTTGTTCGCTCTTTGCTAACACATAAGCGCCCAGTCCGAAGTCTAGAGCTTCGAATGGGGCGCTTAGATTTTAATATAGATTTAACGGGTCTGCTGACGGTGCCCACGCTTACCGACCATAACCAGATAGAGCAATAAAGCCCCAAGGTCGGCACATGCGATAACGATTCCCATTGGTACCGCGGTTCCCTCTCCTCCCAAACCGACGAGCGGAGCTACGATCCCGCCAAACAGGAATGTCATGACCCCTATAAGTGCAGAGGCACTGCCAGCTGACTTCTCCTGGTTGGCCATGGCCAGCGCGAAGGAAGCCGTGTTGACGAGACCCACACTGGAAACGACAAGAAATAACGGAACCAAGATGGAGATCAGATTGCCTCCCAATAGGATGGCAATGAGCAGAGATGTGCCTCCCACAGCAGCGGCAACGAGGCCGGTTATGAGCAAACGCGTTTCGGACACTTTACCCGCCAATCTCCCGGCAATCTGACTTGCCAGAATGATTCCGAGACCATTAACGGCGAAGCAGATACTGAACATCTGCGGAGAGACGCCGTAAATCTTTTGCAGTACAAATGGTGAACCCGATATGTACGCGAACATTCCCGCTGCTACAAATCCTTGAGTCAATGCATATCCCATGAACAGACGGTCCGATGCGATTTGCCGGAATGTGACCAGAGTCTGCTTCAAGCCTCCGCTGGATCTTCGTTCGGACGGCAGGGTCTCTCCAAGTCCAAAAATAACGGCCAGTAACGTAAGCACCCCAATAAGACTCAATAAGATAAAGACACCACGCCATGAAGTATAAGCGAGCAGCTGCCCACCGATAATCGGTGCTGCGATAGGCGCTACCCCGTTAATAAGCATCAGCAGGGAGAAGAACCGGGTCAACTCAGGACCCGAATACACATCTCTTACCACTGCCCGGGATATAACAATTCCGGCTGCACCCGCAGCCCCCTGAATAAAGCGCAGCACAACAAAAGAACCCATTGTCGGACTGACCAGACATAGTATGGAAGCAATCGTATATAGCACAAGTCCTGCAATAAGCGGCGTACGACGTCCTCGTACATCACTAAGGGGACCTGCCAGCAGCTGCCCTGCAGCAAGCCCGACCATACAGGCTGTTAAACTGAGCTGTGCATACGAAGGAGAGGAATTAAAATCCTCAGCAAGTGTAGGCAGTGCGGGCAGATACATATCCAGAGACAACGGACCGAAGGCAGACAGTGTCCCCAATATTAAGGCCATACGTACACGTGATGATGATTGATGATTTAAGGAGGCTGATGTACTTTTCATAGGGATTAAACTTGTTCCTTTCCTTACGATGTTTCCTGATTGCTTTAGTGTTCTCCGTCTCCAAGCAGCCGCAGCAGGTTGGATGGCAGTGTAAACTGCTGATTGTTAATGATAATGCGGCGCAGCTCCTCTTCATCCCGTTCATTCTCTGCATCTTTGATCTCTTGAATTTCCCGGTGAAGCCTCTCCATCTGTTGATCAAGGGCATTGGCTGAATCTGCTGCACTTTTTAATTCCTTGGTCAGACGTTCAGGAACGTCCTTATTGTATTTATAAAAGATTTTATGTTCAAGGCTTGCCCAGAAATCCATGGCAATGGTACGGATCTGAATCTCAACGCAGGCCCGCTCTTCACCATTGGACATATAAACAGGTACATCCACCAAAAGGTGCAAGCTTTGATATCCATTGGGTTTCGGATTCTGGATATAGTCCTTCACTTCAAGCACACGCAGATCACTCTGATTGCACAGCATATCCTTGATCCGATAGATGTCCGAGATAAAGGAGCATGTGATACGAACGCCGGCAATGTCCTTGATATTTTTCTTGATGCTTTCGAAGGTCAGCTCGTGATTTTTGCGAAACATCTTGTTCATGATACTTTCAGGAGACTTCAATCTGGATTTCGTATGCTCAATCGGGCTGTAATCATGCAAGGACTGAAACTCTTCCTTTAAAACTTCAATTTTGGTTTCCATCTGATCCAGAGCAAATTTATAAATCATCATGAATCTGGTAATTTCATATTTGAATTTCTTGAATTGGTCAATCGGATGTGGAGCGTTCATCATGGTTTTCTTCCTTTCTTTTATGCACACTTGAGTAATTTACAGGTATAAGAATTCAGGCTGTCGCACCTGTCTCAGATTCATTATAAAACATATGGAGCCAATAAACGAATTTGTGACACGTGGGCAGTTAGGATTAACGAGAGGTATGGGATCAGATTTTTGACACATGCTACATGTTATTCCATGCTCTGCACCTTGTCATAAACGCATCTATTGACCATGAAAGAGGCTGATTTTTCTTGCTGTATCAAGTGACCTATTCCTCCAATGAATTCAGGGTTAAAGCATATATGTATCTGCCCGAAGGCTGTATAATCTCTTCTCCTTGCCACAAGCATGAGACGGAGGAACATATTGGAACATGCAGCACGGACTTATTACATGATGCGAAATTCCGGCTGCTGGCAAGTCGTTATCCTCCAACGCAAATCGGTAACCATAAGCAAGAAAGTTGGCCTGTTCTTATCTATTGTCGCGGAGGCCTTGGCAACTATGGCGGCGTAAAAACAGCCTGGGTGGAGCAGTTTGCGCACAAGGGGTACATCGTGTTCGCTCCCTCGTATCGCGGCAATGAGGGCAGCGAAGGCCGGGACGAGTATGGTGGACATGATATTGAAGACGTGCGAGCCGCATACCGGCTAGTACAAGCACTTCCATATGCCGATTCTTCGCGTATTTCGCTTATGGGATTCTCCCGCGGGGCCATCAATGCTGTGCATACAGCTACCTTTTTCAACGAAGGCCCCCACCATGTACATAAACTTGTGCTGTGGAGCGGTGTTGCCGATGTCGAACGGACATATCAGGAACGAACCGACCTAAGACGCACATTGAAACGTATTCTGGGCGGATCGCCTCGTGCTGTTCCCGAGGCCTATCTTGCCCGATCTCCGCTGGCTGCCGCCTCCAAGCTTCGCTGCCCTGTACTGATCATGCACGGTACAGAAGATACCCAAGTCAACTATAGTCATGGAACCCGTATGTATCATTGGTTGAAACGAAGAGGAATCGAAGTGACCTTTCATGCCTATGGGGGACAGAATCACTGGTTCCATGACAATATCCATGCAGCCGCGGTAAACAACATGTTTGATTGGCTTGCTTCACCTTAGTTCCACACCATAAGTGAACGTACCGTCTTTATTTTATGGGATGATGCTGTATACTTGAGGGGTTGAGCATTTCTTGAAAGGACGGATTCACCATGCAGCAACCTCTGCAAAAGTATTCACTTCTGCTTCTATGTCTAGCGGCCGGAATGGTCGATGTCATTGGATATCTGGGACTGGGGCATGTACTTACTGCGAATATGACCGGCAATATCGTCCTGCTGGGAATCGCGATTGCCCGTGCGCAGGAGTTTATCGTGGTGCGTTCCCTTATTGCTCTGGCGGGCTTCATTGCCGGCAATGCCATTGCCGCACGCATGATCAGTACCAATCAGACCCAAAACGGATGGTCCCCCCGTGTAACCCGTGTTTTTGTTGTCGAAAGCATCCTGCTTCTGATATTCGCGCTCGTTATGATCAGCCCTTATTCAGAACAGCTTGCCTATCTGTTAATCGCCATACTGGCTGCTGCTATGGGAATGCAGACTACAGCTGCACGGCGGATCGGCATCGCCGGGATTTCCACCACAGTACTGACAAACAATCTTGCCGCAGTCGTCGAAGATGCCGTAAGCATTATGCAGCGTCTCCGGCACACGAGTATAGGTTCACTGATGAAGGCATTATCCAATGATTCGTACTTGCGGGTATTTGCCGTAATCATTTATTTGATTGGTGTCATTGTCGCGGCGCTTATGTTTCATAACATCCCTATGATTGCGGTCTGGATACCGGTTGTCGTGGTTGGAGGCGTGACTTTGCTTGCCCTATACCGGTTTAACGATCAGCAAGGTGGTCAGCAGAACGTTAACATTCGAGTTTGATAAGGCATGTCAATCTTCTTACGAAACATTCTGGGAGGCATATAGTGTTAGTGTGCATTTCAGATATGCTCCATTCGTTTATCGGATGTCATCTCCGGTAATCCGGGATGCCTCCTCCCGAATTAGCTGTACCAGATGCTGCGCTGCAGGTGATAACACCTCACCAGCTCGGGTACACACGGCAATCTTATTCTTCAGATGAACTCCTCGGACATATACACGTGAAAGCCTGCCCTCACGAACATCTTCCTTCACGACCAATGAGGATATAAAATTGGCTCCGTAACCGGCCTTTACAGCACTGATCGTTTCATTCAACCCGTTGAACTGCAGCGCAATTCGAGGGGCAGCCACGTTATTCATACTGCATAGTGAGAACAGCCGCTCACGCGTCGCACTTCCTTCTTCACGCATGATGAAGGGTTCTGCTACCATCTGGGTCAACTCCACTTCCCGATCAGCATACGGATGCGCTGGATGCACGACAAACCACATGTCATCCTCAAACAACTCATCCCAATGTACGTCTTGATGTGTAACCCCGCTCCCACCGTATACGGCAATCTCAGCCTCATATCGCAGCAGTTGATCAAAGGCCATCCGGGTATTGGTCGTACTGACCACAAGTTCCACATCTTCGTGCGTTTGTTTGAACTTCGCAATCCATCCAGGCAGCAAAAAATTAGAAGGCAAGTACGTTGCCGTTAATCGAATGATGCCTTTTTTCCCTTCCCGCATATCCTGCACAAAGTTCTCCACATCCTGTTCAAGCAAAAACAGACGTTCTGCGTATTCTTTTAACTGCACACCCACATCGGTAAGAACCAGTCGTCTACTCTCTGAAACAAATAAACGAATGCCCAGCTCATGCTCAAATTTCTTCACCTGTGACGAGACCGCAGGCTGGCTAATATTCAGTTCTTCTGCGGCGCGGGTAACGCCACCATATCTTACAATGGCATGGAACAGTCGTAGTCCGTGCAAATTCATTTCTGTCACTCCTATGTCTGCAATATATAACTATAATTTATGATTTTATATATAATATATATTTTATTTATACTTCTGTAATCATTATAGTTGAATTATGAAATTCAAACTATCGTTTCTGGAAAGGAAAAAACCTTTATGAAAAACACTGATTATTCTTCTCTTGAGCACACTTGGAGTCAGGTCGACGACTATTTGAATCAGTTGCTTATTCCCTCGGATCCTCAGCTGGAACAGACGCTTCGTAGGAACACAGAAGCCGGATTGCCAGCCCATGATGTTGCTCCTAACCAGGGGAAATTCCTTCAGCTTCTGCTTCAAATCCATGGATCAGCACGTGTGCTAGAAATAGGTACGCTGGGTGCTTACAGCACAATCTGGATGGCAAGAGCACTGCCTGAGCACGGAAAAATCGTTACGCTAGAAGCTGATCCACATCATGCGGAAATCGCACGCACCAATCTGGTGCAGGCTGGCCTAATTGACAAGGTTGATCTGAGGATTGGACCTGCATTAACAACCCTTCCTGACGTTCAAGAAGACTACAGAGAGCCTTTTGATCTGATCTTCATTGATGCAGACAAACCGAGCAATCCCGATTACCTCCGATGGGCGCTCCGTCTGTCCCGGCCGGGAAGTCTCATTATCGGGGATAACATCGTCAGAGATGGCGAAGTGATCCATGCAGAGAGTACGGACCCCAGAGTTCAGGGCGTACGTCAATTCCTGAAGCTGATCGCCGATCACCCTCGGCTTGAAGCGACTGCACTGCAAACGGTAGGCAGCAAAGGGTATGATGGTTTGGTTATCGCTCGTGTCATTGCATAATTAAAGCCTTATGACAAAATAAACAGTGGTCAATTCTTCCGCAAATCCCCCTTTCCTGTTACACTGGAATCACTGCACTGGTAACGACTGGGGGATTACACTTGAGAGTTTTACAACAGATTCGTGCTGAGATTCGGGGTTGGTCCCGAAATATTCAACTCTTTTTTCTGGCAAGCATCCTGTATCAGATCGGAAATGGCATGTTCTCGGTTTTGTACAATCTGTACATTCAGGGTCTAGGCTACAATGATACAATGAACGGCCAGATCGTAAGTATTCAATCGTTAGCCACAGCGATCATGTTTGTACCTATCGGACTTGGTGGTGATCGTTTCAGTCGAAAAAGACTGCTAATCGCAGGGGCTTTATTCAGCGGAATCTTTCTTATCGGCCGGTCATTTGATTATTCGGCGAGCGGCCTGATCTGGTTTGCTGTATTTTCAGGGCTATTCGCAGGCGTCTTTCAGGTTCTGGCCATTCCGTTTCTCGCAGAGAATGTGAAGAAAAGCCAGCGGTTGAAGATGTTCAGCTACTATTCTTCCCTTGTGCTCGCCTCACAGGTGCTCGGAAGTCTTGGCGGGGGAGTGTTTGCCGACCTTCTGCATACACTGGGAATCGCCAAGGTTACTGGACTGCAAACGGTATTGTTCATTGGAGGTGCAGCAACGCTGGCTGCATTTATTCCGATGTTGTTTGTATCCGATGATAAGGCTTCCGCACAGACTGTGACTACGGATCATACTGTTCCTGCGGCGATTGCCACTGAGGATAAGAATCTGTCAACGACCGAGGAGTCTGGGAAATTACAGAATAACAATAAAGATTCCCGACTGATTGGTCAGTTTGTTATCACTCAATTACTGATTGGATTCGGCTCCGGGCTGGTCGTGCCTTACCTGAATTTGTATTTTACCAACCGCTTTTCCGTCTCGCTAAGTGCGATGAGCTTACTTATTTCGCTTGGACAAATTATGACGATCGTCTCCATGCTGATCGGGCCAACGCTTGCCGCCAAAGTCGGAAGTGTCCGAGCTGTAGTCCTATTTCAGGTGTTTTCCCTTCCATTTTTGTTGTTGACCGGCTTCACTAACGTACTTGTCATTGCTTCGGTCAGCTTTTTGTTCAGACAAGCTTTGATGAATGCAGCGAATCCGATTCAATCTGCCATTCTGGTAGACAGAGTTTCCGACAAGCGTCGCGGAATCGCCAATTCCCTGATGCAAACTGCATTTATGATTGGGTGGGCAACGATGGGACCTGTTCAATCCTATCTTGTAACCACATATGGAACTTACTGGGGCTACGCCATTACGTTTAGTATTACGGGTGGTTTATACGTGATTTCCTCGCTGATGTACTATATGATGTTTAAAGAACCCAAACCTTCAGCTCGTATTCGGTTAAACTAATTAAGCTGTAGCAAGTTCGCTTAACATGTCGTAGTTCGTTCATAAATAGCAAACTGTGAAGGGACGTATTTTATCATCAGGAGTGATCACACATGGTTCATACTCTTAATTCAGACTCATACTTACTACTGATACAACCTGATCCAGCAGAAAGACCAAGCGGATGGAACTGATGCATAAGCACAGTCCCTCCGCCTTTTTCCGGTTCATTCTTAGTCTGTGCGTCTCGGTACTCGGCGGACTTCTGTTCACAGCCATCCACACCCCGATTCCCTGGCTGCTCGGCCCCATGGTATTTATGCTGCTTGGGTCCCAGATCGTTAAACTGCCGCTCCTATGGCCAACGTCCATCCGGGATTATGGGATTCTGATCGTCGGTTATTCTATCGGGTTGTCACTGACAGCAGATGCATTGCAGGGCATTCTCCACCAGCTTCCCGTGATGCTACTCATGACCCTGCTGTTGATTGGATTATGTACGTTAACCGCATACATCGCATCTAAGCTGACTGATTATGACTTCCCTTCTCTCCTGGTCGGAAGTATTCCTGGCGGGTTGTCCCAAATGGTTTCGCTTGCGGAAGAAATGAAGTCCATTAATCTGACGCTGGTGACCTTCCTGCAAGTGACTCGGTTGATCTTGATTGTGTTCTGTGTGCCTTTCCTGGTGTTCAGTCCATGGATTGGCGGTGCGGCGGGCGCTGCAGCTGATCCGCAAGCGGCCCAGACAGCGTCATGGATGAATCTCTTTCCGGAGATCCTGCTCTATGGTCCGCTCTGTGTAGCTGGTGCCTGGGTTGCTCGTAAGCTTCGTTTTCCTACAGCGTTTATGCTTGGGCCAATGATTGTTATGTGTGTCATACATCTGACTACAACAATGCAAACATCACCCTTGCCTTCCTCCTTGCTGAATATTTCTCAGCTGATGATTGGCAGTCATGTGGGTCTCATGCTAAGGCCTCAGCATCTGCAGCGCAAAACACAGACCATTACCCTCGCTGTGCTTAGCAGTGTTCTCCTTATTGCCAGCTCGCTTGGGTTAAGTTATGTACTCATGCATCTGTTCTCTCTTTCAGCCGCTACCTCACTGCTCAGCATGGCGCCAGGTGGAATGGATCAGATGAGTATCATGGCTCATGAAGTCAATGCCAACTTGTCCGTGGTGTCAGGGTATCAGCTGTTCCGGATTCTTTTTATTTTCTTCATTGTATCCTCCGTGTTAAAGCTGCTTCTCACACACATGCTGAAGAAAAAAGAAGAGCGTGTTCGTTCCTCCAGATCCTGAGGGACAAGCACACCAAAAAAAAGAGTATCCCTTGGTTGTTATCCATGGATACTCTTTGGTTTGATTTTACACGTTGAGCTTGATTCGTGCAGGGTACATTCTTCTTAGCCACTTATGAGTACATACGATTATACATCCAGCTGACCACACCTACTGCAACCACTGCAGCAGTAATTACAAAAACATAATAGCCCGTTTTACTTTTCGATCCAGAAGTTTGCTTATCATAGAAGTCCGAGTTTCGTCGATAGAATCCCATCCACAGTTCAGCGATCATATTCGCTGTCACGACCAGAAATCGTTTGACCAGATGCATTAACCCCATGCTCCTCTCTACTTATATAACTTCCATAATAAGTATAATTACCCTTTTTCAATTAAACAACCTCACGTTAGAATCTGGGTTTTGTTTCTTCCTCCAACCGTTTCAAAATATGAAAAGCCTCCTGATCCGAATCTCCACACATATCAACCGTAGCCTGTAATCCACTGCAAACAGCCGGACGATCCGGATGACCAAAGATGCTGCATCGATTATCGGCTGTCAGTTGTACGCAGCGTACACCTGCGGGTTTACCATCTTTCATGCCTGGTATCGGTGAAGAGATGGATATGGCGATACAACATGCGGCACAGCCTGTCCTGCATTCCAAAGTAATTCCCCCTTCCAACAGTCGTATCCTAAATACAAAGATGTCATTCACGATTCACCCAACTCCAGGTCCGTGCCAGTCCTTGGGCAATCCTGCGGTTCATAGCACTATTGGCGAAGTACCCCCCATGACTGAGCGGATTCCAGCTCCCAATCAAACCACCTGAGTTAATTTCTATATCTTCCTTGACCGCGGCTTCATAAGCCGGATCGATAGGTCTTAATGGATATCCAAGAATATCGTCCCGATCATAAAAATTAACCCATTCCCCCTCCAGCCCGGGAAAGTACTGCTGTGCTGCCATGGAGGATGGCACATGAATCGGACTGCTAAAGTCATGATAACGTAGACTCCAAAGTGGCAGCGTCGTTCCGAACGAATAGAAATTGGTTAACGTATCTCCCCGCTCCAATGCAGAGGTCACATCCACGATCGATGGAACACGGCTCGATGGAAACTGGAGATCATAAAAAAAATTGCTAGCAATGACAGCACCCAGGCTGTGAGCAATTACGCAGAGCGGCGTTTCGGGACCGTTGCGCTGTGCCAGTACATGCATGGCCCGGTTGAGGGTGCTGTGTACAGCGTCATAATTATGACCTTGATGCTCAACGGGCTGATAGGCGACGGCATCCGCCAAATAGTGAATAACAAATCTGCGCAGCACCTGAAAATTCAACCGCTGAGAGCTTACCAACTGTTGGAACAGCGCTTCTTCCCTCTCTTCAAAGACGTCCGCCCAGAAGACCGGCTCAATGTCCAAATATTTCTCCGCTGCACCACGCATGACCATCACTTGATCAAATTCCTTATGCAAACGTGAAATCAATTTATCCGCATAATCATCCTTTTGCATACCCAGCCCATGTATAACCATCACAGCTACACGCGTCATGGCTCTCCTCCTATCGTCCTTAGCACTAGGAACTCTCCTCAGAACCATATGAATAATTCATCCGTAACATGCATACACGCGGAGATCAACGATAGTCTATTTCAAATTTTAGTTATACATAGTGTATCATGACCCCAAAGAAAAACGAACCAGTTCCAGGTTCGCAGACCTGTACTGGTTCGTCTTGAATAGTAGAAAGCGAATATTATAATAAGCTCGGGTGGGTAATTATCCCTTCAAATGAACGGTTAATATACCATTGCGATTCGATGAAACGTCACCTGTAGTTACTTCTACCCGATCGACCATATCCTGCCCGTCCGGAATAATAATTGGTGTAATGAGCGGATGTCCAGCAGCTTCAATGACATTACGATCAAATTCGAGCAGCGTCTGTCCCGCTCTAACATGTTCACCAGCTTCGACGTGCATGTTGAAGCCCTCGCCTTTCAGCGATACCGTATTGATCCCAACATGGATCAAAATTTGCAAGCCGCTTGCATGTTCCAGAATCACCGCATGTTTGCTTTTGATAACATGTGCAACCTGGGCATCAAACGGGGCAACTACTTGATTGCCTGAAGGTTCAATGGCTACCCCTTCACCCATCTGTTTCTCGGCAAAAGCCGGATCCGGTACCTGCTCCAGCGGAACCGCTGTTCCTGTTAATGGTGCCATGACTTCCAGCGTGTTTACCGGTTCGTCTCCCACTTGTGCGTTTGTGCGTGTCCGTTCGGCTGCGGCTGCTTCCTCACCCGAAACCGCTGTATTGCTCGCGGAGACTGCGGTTGTTTTGCTTCCGGTTACTGCTTCAGCATTAGTGCTGCGATCTTGCTTTCTCAACTTCGCTCTGCCGAAAATCACCGTCAGAACGAATGGAACAATGAGCACAATCGCCATGCCGATGAAGAACACTCCCCATTTGTTCGGGAAGATGGACAGGAATCCGGGAACCCCACCTACACCGATGGAGGTCGCCTGGACATTATTCATGGTCAACAGAACGCCACCAATGGCTGAACCTACCATACCGAAGATAAACGGATAACGATAACGGATGTTTACCCCGAAGATTGCAGGCTCCGTAACACCTAGGAAAGCTGATACGGATGAAGTAGCCGCAAGTCCGCGCATCTTCTGTTCGCGCAGAACCAGCATCATCGCAAGTGCTGCTGAACCTTGGGCGATATTGGACAGCGCCAGCATCGGCCATAAGAAGGTACCTCCCTGACTACCAATCAATTGCACATCGACCGCGAGGAACGTATGGTGCATACCTGTAATAACCAGCAATGCATACAGACCACCATAGATTAGACCACCAAGTGCCGCATAGGATTCATAAATATAAATCAGGCCAGATGTAATCGCATTCGCAATGGCGAACGTAACGGGACCAATGATGGTAAATGCAAGGAATCCGGTAACAAGTAACGTTATAGGGGCCACGACAAGCAGCTTGACGGAGTCATGAACCCTTTTGTTCAGGAAAATCTCAATTTTGGCCAGCAGGTAGGCCGAAACCAATACCGGCAGAACCTGGCCTTGATAACCAATTTTCTCAATGTGCCAGCCGAAGAGATTCCAGGTCGGCACGGTGCCTTCATTTACTGCATTCGCGTAGCTGTAGGCACTCAGCAGATCAGGGTGTACCAGGATCAGCCCAAGCACAATCCCCAGCAGCGGACTTCCGCCGAATCTTTTTACCGCTGCCCATCCAATTAAGGCAGGAAGGAATGTAAAGGCTGTGCTTGCAATGGTATTAATGATGGACGCAAGGTCCTTCCATGCCGGATAAACATCAACCAGCGATTGTTCATCAAAGAATATGCCCGGCCCTGTCAGAATATTGTTGATTCCGAGCAGAAGACCTGCCGTAATAATGGCAGGCAGGATCGGAATAAAAATGTCCGACAGCGTTTTGATCGCTCGTTGGATCGGATTTTGCTTTTTGCCAGCAGCTGCCTTCACATCGTCCTTGGACGCACGGTCACCGCCTGTAATCTGGATCATCTCATCGTATACCTTATCGACAAGTCCAGGTCCGATAACAACCTGGAATTGTCCTTGCGATGAAAATTGCCCTTTGACCAGGTCATTCTGGTCCAGACCTTCAGTATCCACTTTACTCTCATCATACAAGGCGAACCGGAGTCGTGTGACACAGTGCGTCGCAGCTTCGATGTTTTCTTTTCCACCGACTGCCCGTACGATCTCCTCAACCTGTTTTCTATCGATTGCCATGTTGTCACTTCCTATTTAGATAATGTAATTTAGTCCTGTTGTGGTACAAGCCACATATAAGAAGCGTACGGACTAAGTGAAATCACTTGATCCAGAGCAGGTGCCACCTCTGTGTTGCCAATAAGCAGTTCAGCCGTTTTACCAGATACGTGATCGTTCCAGACCGCTGCTGGTATTGAGAAGGATACCTCTCTCTCGCTGAAGTTGGACACAACGATCAATGTTGCATTGCCATTTGTCCGGGCATAAGCGAATACTTCGGGATGTGCATCATCCAGGCGCTCATACAGACCGTCTGTCAGTACGGGGACCTGTTTACGCAGTGCAATGAGCTTGCGATAGTGATAGTAGATCGAGTTCGGATCAGCCAATTGCTCAGCTACGTTTGTCGAAGGATAACGTTCATCTACTTTGATCCAAGGTGTACCTGTTGTGAATCCGGCGTTCTTGCTGTCATCCCACTGCATCGGCGTACGGGAGTTGTCTCGGGAGCGCTCTTTCACGATGGCAAAGGCTTCTTCCGCTGACTTACCGCGTTCTTCCTGAAGCAAACGATACATATTCGTAGATTCAATGTCACGGAATTCGCTTACGTCATTCCAGACGGGATTCGGCATTCCGATCTCCTCACCTTGATAGACATAAGGCGTGCCCTGCATGCCGTGAATGGTTGTTGCCAGCATTTTGGCACTCTCGGCACGGTAGTCCCCATCATCTGCGAAACGGGACAGCGCTCTCGGCTGATCATGGTTGTTAAGGAAGAGTGCGTTCCAGCCTCCACCTGCCTGCATTCCTGTCTGCCATTCACTGAACAAGCGTTTCATCGCTTCAAAATCATAAGGCATCAATTCCCACTTCTGTCCATTCGGATAATCCACCTTCAAGTGATGGAAATTGAACGTCATTGAAAATTCACGGGAAGCCGGATTCGAATAGCGGATGCAATGTTCCAGTGTTGTGGAAGACATCTCTCCAACCGTTACCATGTTGTAAGGACCGAATACTTCCTCGTACATCTCGGTGATATATTCGTGAACACGTGGTCCGTCCGTATAGAACTTGCGTCCATCTCCTGGTCCTTCACTGCCGTCATCATTCGGAAAACGCTGATCCTTGGAGATTAGGTTAATGACGTCCATCCGGAAACCATCTACACCTTTTTCTGCCCAAAACTTGATCATGTCCCTTACAGCCTTGCGAACCTCTTCGTTTTCCCAGTTCAGATCGGCCTGGGTTTTGTCAAACAAAGTCAGGAAGTACTGCCCTGTCTGTTCGTCGTACTGCCAAGCGGGTCCGCCAAATTTGGACTGCCAGTTGTTTGGTACGCCGCCGTCCGGAGCCGGATCTTTCCAAATGTAATAATCCCGGTACGGATTATCCTTGGATGAACGCGCTTGCTTAAACCATTCATGTTCGGTTGACGAGTGGTTCACCACAATATCGATCATCAGTTTCATATCACGAGCTTTCAGGCCCTTCAATAATTCATCAAAATCTTCAATCGTACCAAAGTCCGGATTAATCTCGTAATAGTCCGCTACGTCGTAACCATTATCATTCTGCGGAGATACATATACCGGCTGCAGCCACACAATATCAATTCCGAGGTGCTGCAAATAATCGAGCTTCTCGGTCAGCCCCCGAATATCCCCGGTACCTGAACCCGTGGTGTCGTTGAAGCTCTTGGGATATACCTGATACACCGTGGAGGTTCTCCACCACGATGAGGAAGTTGTATCGTTTGAACTCATGTTAACGCCTCCAATAAGTTGTATTGCACATGATCAATATCTCAGTTGACTACATTTCTATATTACATAAGTAAACATGTATATACAAGTTGAAACTACAATATACCTAGAATATTCCTCTTCTACACATTCCCCATTAATATTCACTCTGTAACATAAATTTTGCAGGTTTGCGTTTGGCAACTCCCTGATACATGTATTGGTGAACGCAAATAAACGTCTGCTTTCGCAGTGATAGCACTGCAAAAACAGACGCCTTTATGGTTGGTAGGTTCAGTTCCCCTTGTAAAGGGGGTGCACTCGTGAATAAAGACTCTGCCCCTTCCTAAAGCATTTCCGGCGATACGGCTCTTTTCCCTTGTTCAGGCCTACTTACTGGCATTGATGAAAGTGAGGCCTGTTCTTCACGTTCCAGTTCTGCAGCGCCGATCTCACCGGAAAGAACGGCGCGCATGCGCTTCTGATCCAGCAGGCCTTCCCACTTCGCTACGACGAATGCGGCCACGCAATTGCCCATCAGATTTGTGAAGACACGCATCGTGTCCATGAAACGATCTGCACCAAGCAGCAGGGCAACAGCTGCAACCGGGAATGCATTGAGCGCAGCTGCGGTAGCCGATAATGCAAGAAAGGCAGAACCGGGAACACCAGCCATCCCCTTAGAGCTTAGCATTAACACGAGCAGGATTGTGATCTCTTGTCCAAGCGTCAGGTCGATGCCTACGGCTTGAGCCAGAAATACGGTTGCAAGGGAGAGATAGATTGAAGCACCATCCAGATTGAACGAGTACCCTGTCGGAACGACGAGACCAACGACTGCTCGGTCACATCCCGCTTTCGTCAGCTTATCCATCATACGGGGCATAACCACTTCGGATGAACCTGTTCCAATCGCCAGCATGACTTCAGAACGGGTATATTTTACAAATTGTAAAAAGTTAAGACCAGTGATCCACCAAGCCGCAAGTGCAAGCATCACCAAGAACAACAACGCCGCTCCATAGCAGGCAATAATAAGCATTCCGAATGAAGAGAGCGTGGAGGCTCCATACGCTCCAACCGTGTAGGCCATAGCACCAAACGCACCAATTGGAGCAAGTTTCATGATGTACCCAATAATCCGGAACAAAATTCCCAGTATATTTTCAATCAATGTGAGCACATTTTCCTTTGCTTTGTTCTCGGTTGCCGCCAGTGCCACTCCAAACAGACAAGCTACAAGCAGTACTTGCAATAATGCGTTTTGTGCGAAAGCGTCCACAACACTGGTCGGAATGATGTTCATGATAAAATCGACCACATGCGGCAGCTCGGATCCGTTCGTTTTGGCTTCAATGCCACTTGCATCAAGTGTTGAAGGATCAACGTTCATGCTTGCACCGGGACGGAGCAGGTTGGCTGTACCGAGACCAAGGACAAGAGCAATCGTCGTTGCAATTTCAAACCATATAATCGCTTTGAGTCCGATTCGCCCAACCGACTTCAGATCACCAATTTTGGCAATACCTGTAACGATCACCATAAAAATAAGAGGTGCAATAATCATTTTAATCAATTTGATGAAGCCTGTTCCAAGCGGTTGCAGTAAGCTGCCCAAATCAGGCCACAAGATACCTACACCTATCCCAATAATCACCGCCACAATAATTTGGAAAAACAATGATTTCATAAATGACATGAACGTTCCCCCTATTTTCCGTTCCATTCGGAACGTTGTTTACGTGTAGTTTTTTATAACATCCCCCACCAGCCTGCTACAATGAAAATTCAATATTTTTGTTATATGTACCAACTTCAAGCCCACTTTTTGAACCTGAAACCGAAAAAAAGCGAATATCACGTCAGTTATCATAACGTGATATTCGCCTTTGGGCGTATATTTGAATTATATAAAATAGTGTTCATGTACAAAAAAC
Source organism: Paenibacillus sp. FSL K6-2862 (assembly GCF_038005125.1). Taxonomy (NCBI): domain Bacteria; kingdom Bacillati; phylum Bacillota; class Bacilli; order Caryophanales; family Paenibacillaceae; genus Paenibacillus; species Paenibacillus sp. FSL K6-2862. The sequence continues at coordinate 2,655,086 of NZ_JBBOSN010000001.1, read as the reverse complement.
GATTACGTAAATCGACATTACGTGCTAACAAGAATCATTCAATTCAATTCAATTCAATTCAATTAAAGCGAGATGGATTCGCCTGGTGCAAGGACCTGACCTTTCAGTCCTTTGGCAGCAAGTTGCTGTACAAAGTTCTCAGAATCTTGGCGGATCATCGGGAATGTATCATAGTGCACCGGAATGGTCAGTTCTGCGTTGAACCACTCCGCGGCTTGCAGTGCGTCTTCTGGGCCCATGGTGAAATGCCCGCCAATCGGCAGAAAAGCTACGTCGATCTGATGACGGTCGCCAATCATTTTCATATCGCTGAACAGGCTTGTATCTCCCGCATGCAGAATGGTTTTACCACCTATGTTAATGATGAATCCTGCAGGCATTCCTGCATACATGATTCGCTGTTCCTCTTCAAGCACAATCCCCGAAGAATGGAACGCCTGAATCATTTTGGCCTGGGCAAAATCCAGATCTACTGTTCCGCCCATATTCATGCCTATGGTGTCCAGTCCTTTCCAGGACATGTATGTAGCCAGCTCCACGATGGCGACGACTTTGGCATTATTTGCCTTAGCAATCGGTTCGGCATCGAGAATATGATCCATATGTGCATGCGTCAGCAAAACGGCATCGGTTTTGATGTCTTCCGGCTTGGTCACCGCCAGTTCATTGCCACGCAGGAACGGATCGATAATTAAAGACTTCTCCTCCGTACCCAATTGTACGCTGGAGTGTCCATGGTACGTCATTTTCAACATCTTAAGTCCTCCTGACGATTGGATGTGAGATATGAGCAATTTCATTTCTTAAGTTCCGCTGCGTTCACATCCATCTTAATGGCATTTACCTACTTTATTATAAATCAAACCGTTTGCGGGAAGCAAAATGTTGCCTTCAGGATTGCAAACGGTAGACTCTGGCTTCATAGGGTTGCAGCAGAATAGTACCTTCATCCGTTGAATATCGTCTTTTTACATTGCTGATGACCAGCTTCGCACGTTCCTCTGTCCAGCCTTCTGGCCAGTGCATCTCCGGTTCATGCTCTCGAAAATTAAGGATAATGAGCATCTTCTCGTCGTCCAGCGTACGTGTATAAGCATAAATGTCCGGATCATCCGGCAAGAGCAGTTCATACTCACCGTAGATCAGCACTTTGCTCTTCTTCCGAAGGGCAATTAGCTTGCGATAATAATGCAATACGGATCCGGGGTCATTTTCGGCAGAAGCCACATTGATCTCTGTGTAGTTATCGTTGACCTGAATCCAAGGCTCGCCTTCCGTAAACCCTGCATGCTCCGTGTCATCCCATTGCATGGGTGTACGTGCGTTATCCCGGCTTTTCAGCCAGATCGCCTTCATAATGTCATTTTTGTCCCGCCCTTGGGCGATATAATGCCTGTAATAATTCATTGTTTCAATGTCTCGATACTGCTCGATATTCGGAAATGCTACGTTCGTCATACCTATCTCCTCACCCTGATAGATGTAAGGCGTTCCTTCAAGGGTGAGCATCCAGGTAGCCAACATCTGAGCAGACCGAACCCTGTAACGGCCATCGTCTCCGAAACGGGAAACCGGGCGCGGCTGGTCATGATTGCCCATATAGTTGGCATTCCAGCCTCTACCGTGCAGGACTGTCTGCCAGCGGCTCATGATTTCCTTCAGTTCAGTCAGCTTCCACTCCCTGTAATTCCACTTCCCTATCCCCGAAGATTTGGCGTCCACAAACATATGCTCAAACTGAAACACCATGTTCAGTTCGTTGCGATCTGTTCCCACGTAAGCAAGAGCCTGCTCTGGACCCAAACCTGACGTTTCTCCGACGGTCATGGGTCCATACGGCTTCAGAATCATGTCGTTTAGCTTGTTCAATATGGAATGTACTTGTTCCAGGTTGGAGAAGAGCTGGTATGCTGGGACAACCGGCAGATTGTCAGGATTGTGTGCACTGGGCAATCCTTCAGCCTTGGCAATATGGGCTACCGCATCAAAACGGAACCCGTCCACCCCTTTTTGCAGCCACCAGTGTACCATTTCGTACATCTCCTCGGCCATTTGTGGATTGTTCCAATTCAGGTCAGGCTGATGCTCGGAGTACAAATGCAGATAGTATTCGTTCGTTTCGGGATCATGCTTCCACACGGACCCACCGAAATAGGATTCCCAGTTATTCGGAACCTGACCATTTTTACCTGATCGCCATATGTAATAATCCCGTTTGGGATTGACCTTGGATGAGCGGGATTCAGCAAACCAGGCATGCTCATCCGATGTGTGGTTCAGTACCAGATCCATCATGATTTTGAGCCCTTTGCTGTGAGCCGCTGCGAGTAACCGGTCAAAATCCTCCATCGTGCCGAATTTGCGCATAATGGCATAGTAATCACTGATATCATAACCGTTATCATATCCAGGAGATTCATAAATGGGACAGATCCAGATGACGTCAATCCCCAGATCCGTCAAATAATCAAGCTTTTCATAAATGCCCTGTAAGTCACCGTGACCATCACCATCCGAATCCTTGAAACTGATAGGATAGATCTGATATACAACACTCTCTTTCCACCACACGATGTGGATCACCCCGTTTCCGCTCTTCACTCATTTTTTTCCGCACATTCGCATTATTTCGATATCTGTCATGAACATAGGTCATTTAGGTGCAGAATAACCCGTTAATATGTTTTATCCGAAATGCCGACTGTATAAACACAAACGTGTCCCAAAGCACACAAAAAAAGACCAAAATGAATCCCGCCTGAGTGGCAGACTTCTATTCCGATCTCCTTGTCTTTATGAATGGTATGAACAGACGAAATGCAATATAACCGATCGAGGCACCGAGGGTATTGAGGATAATGTCATCCACGTCAAACGAACCCACACGTAAAACCAGTTGCGCCAACTCAACGGCAAGCAGCAGCAAAATAACGGTCCATGTAAATTTCAACCCCGCTCGGCATGAACGGAACAACCAGGGAATCCATATGCCGAGTGGAATAAACAATACAATATTACCGAACAGATTTTTCACCCAGGCCTCCGTACTGTATCTATCCCTCTCTAGTAACAAGGGTCTGATCGTCTCGAGCGGAACAAGATTGTATTGATAACGATCCGCGGAGACCCTTCCATGGATAAATAACAAATTCCCCATAATCCATAGGTATGCTATTGCAAAAACGGCAACCAAGACCATTATCCAGGGCTTGTCTATTCCCCTACCTTTTTGCATGACTTTATCCTCCGGGAATGATTACCGCAGCGCGGCTCCCTTATTTTACCGGAATATAGATCTTCATGTCCAACTGCTCAGGGGTGGATTTCCACACATCGGTTATCTCAAAATCAGGACCTTCCCTGCGTTCATAATTGGATTGGGGCAGCCAGCTGCCATAAATCATCTTGCGAATATCCTGTCCGGAACCATCCACTGTGAATTCAGCGTACAATCCACCCGGGATCTCAAATGCTGTATAACCTGGTTGAAGCAGTGCCTTGTCAGATGAAGTTTCCTCACCAACAAGAAATGTGAATGCACCATCATCCTCAAATTGACAGGCGACACCATAGGCCAAATCAGGACATGCTCGTTCAGGGATATTCATAAATTTCTGTTCTGAACCAAAATCATGATAGAATCCCGGAATTTCATTATAGTGCTGGTCGTTATTCAAGTTCGTGTGGTAAGCGTAACCTATGATTTGGATGGCCTTCATGGTTACAAGGCGTGGTTTGTTCATGATAAACCCTCCTCCCAGTCGGGTACGATAGTCATTAAAGTCAATACTCTGCTGAATCTTAGCAGAAGCGGGCTGCTCATTCAGCTTGCGAAAGCGGGCCGGTGTCGTCCCCCAATGGGCAGTGAATGCTCTGGTGAAAGCTTCCTGTGAATGATATCCCCACTTCAAGGCCACATGGAGGATGCCATCTGCTGAGCTTAGCAATTGCCGAGCTGCTTCTGTCAGTCTGCGCTTGCGCACATATTCAAGTACGGTAAACCCGGTGATCGCCTGGAATAAACGCTGAAAATGAAACGCGGAAAAACCCGCGGCTGCCGCTGCCTCCCTCATGTTGAATTCATCTTGCAAATGCTCCTCAAGATACCCAATAGCCCGTTGTATTTGCGAGTAATGATCCACCATAACGAGTAATTTCCCTTTCTTCATAGAAATGGAGTTGAATGCTGTCTCCTTAATTTGATTATCACTTAACGGAAGTTTATTTTTTTGATATTGCGTGCGGTATTAAACCCTTTTCCATAAAAATAATACAACAAAGTCCCCTTGCATCAAGGGGACTTCATCTCCTGACTTATTTATCTCAGCCTTTCCAGTGTCCCGAAACCGGATGAATTCCCCAGATATCGGTAGCATATTCACTAATGGTACGGTCACTGGAGAAAATACCGGATTGAGCCGTATTCAGAATCGCTTTATGTGACCAGCCGGGCCCATCACGATAAGCCTTATCAATGGCCGCGTGGGCATCGGCATAGGCAGCAAAGTCACGCAATACAAAATACTCATCTCCATGTGCCAGTAATGAATCATAGATATCCCAGAATTCGCCTTCCCGACAACAGAACGGTCCTGGATGAACCAGCTGTTCCACTACTTCGCGAATGCGCTCATCCTGCTGCACAATTTCGTTAGGACGATAGCTGCCTGAACGATAATAATCCATCACTTCATTCGCTCGCAGACCGAAGATAAACATATTCTCTTCTCCAACCTGCTCAGCCATCTCCACATTGGCCCCATCCATCGTACCAATGGTTAATGCGCCGTTCATCATAAACTTCATATTGCCCGTACCCGAAGCTTCCTTCCCTGCAGTGGAGATCTGTTCGCTGACGTCCGCGGCCGGAATAATTTTTTCTGCCAGAGAGACGGAATAATTTTCGAGGAAAAATACCTTCAGCCGGTCATTTACCGCCTTATCCTTGTTCACGGTATCCGCAACCGTGTTGATCAGCTTGATGATTTTTTTCGCGAAATAATAACTTGGTGCAGCCTTCGCTCCAAAGATGAATGTACGTGGAACGATCTCGAATGACGAGTCATTCTTAAGACGGTTATACAGGTGCATGACGTGTAAAATGTTGAGAAGCTGGCGCTTGTAGCCATGCAGCCTTTTGACTTGTACATCAAAAATGGAATCCGGATTAACTGCCGTTCCGGTATGATCCAGAATGTATGCCGCGAGCCGTTCCTTATTTTCGTGTTTAATGGACCTAAATTGCTGCTGGAATGACGCGTCGCCTGCAAATTCGGCGAGTTCATTCAATCTGCCTGGCTCTGTCATCCATTCACTACCGATCGTATCGGTAATCAGATTGGACAGTTTGGGATTCGCATGCATTAACCAGCGACGATGCGTTATCCCGTTCGTCTTGTTGTTAAAACGCTCTGGATACAAGGCATAGAACGGCGCCATCTCCCGCTCCTTCAGGATTTCGGTATGCAATGCAGCGACACCATTAATGCTGTGACTGCCGACAATCGCCAGATGTGCCATACGAACCTGATCGTTCGCAATGATAGCCAAATGCTGAATACGATCCTGTTCTCCCGGATAACGATCCAGAAGCATGCCGCAGAATCGCTTGTTAATCTCTTCAATGATCATATAAATGCGTGGCAGCAGCTTGCTGATCATGGACACCGGCCATTTCTCCAGCGCCTCACTCAGCGTTGTATGATTGGTATAAGAGACGGTACGCGTTGTAATATCCCACGCTTCATCCCAACCATAACCTTTCACATCAATGAGAATCCGCATCAATTCCGGAATGACCAGCGTCGGGTGGGTATCATTGATGTGGAATGCTACCTTGTCTGGTAGCCGGTCATATGATAGTTCCAGCTTGTTAAATGTACGCAATGCACTCTGTACGCCAGCAGAGCACATGAAGTATTGCTGTTTCAAGCGAAGCAGCTTGCCCTCGTACTGCGAATCATCCGGGTATAAAAACTCCGATATCGACTCCACCGACCGGCTGTAATCCAGGTAACCGTAATAGTTCGAAGGGGTATCCAAGGAGGTTTCCCTCTTCGGCTCTGCACTCCACAGGCGAAGTGTATTCACATGCGGCTGACCGTATCCAAGAACTGGAGTATCGTAGGGTACCGCAACGACGGATTCCGCATCCTTGGTCACAAAATGATAATGTCCGTCTTGCTCATAGGCCTCAACCCGTCCCCAGAACTGAACCTCGACCTTTTTGTCCGGGCGTCTTACTTCCCATTCATTGCCCTTATCGAGCCAGTTGTCCGGAAGCTCTACCTGATTGCCATCAATGATTTTTTGCTCAAATAATCCGTATTTATACCGGATACCACAGCCATGGCCAGCATAGCCGAGGGATGCGAGCGAGTCCAGAAAGCACGCCGCCAAACGGCCCAATCCGCCATTCCCCAGACCGGCATCCGATTCCTGCTCTTCAATGTCCTCCAGTGAGAAGCCCAGCTCGGCGAGACTGTCGCGAACCAGTTCCAGTTCGTTCACATTCAACAAATTGTTGCCCAGCAGACGTCCAATCAGGAATTCCAGCGAGAAGTAATATACCTGTTTATCCTGGCGCTGCTTGAATCCCTGATTCGACGCTGCCCAGTCCTGACCCGCATACTCGCGAATCATGCTGCCCAGAACGTGATAGACGTCTTCGTTCGTGGCTTCTTCAAGTGGTTTGCCCAATTTACTGACCAGATTCCGCCCAAAAATACTCTTGAATGTTTCCTTGTTGTCAAACAAAAGCAGGTTCCTCCCGGTGAAATTCTGAGGATGGTTTATTTCATACGCTTCACTGCTCAAATCCAGCAAGTGCCCGTTCCGGTTACGAATCGTTCTTCCGATCGCCGTTATCCCTGGATTTTTTCAACTTTTTAATAAGGTGAAAATCCAGGGATAAATGCGAACGCGTTGCTTCTCCAGAATCGACTTCGTCCCCTTCACTACTTCTGCTCTTTCTGCTTGAGCATTGCAATTGCGCGTATAACCATCCTTCAGAATTTATATTTTATTTATAGATGATATCGGTTAACAGCAGGTATTAGATAATAGTACTCTTAGCCAAGATATACGGGTTCGACGGGTCACCGATGAGCGTCTGTCCGCCAGTCAGTTTCACGTCTTTGTCCAGAATGACATTCTCCAGTACCGCATCTTCACCGATGTAACATTTCTGCATGATAATTGAGCCTTTAATTCTGGCTCCCTTCGCTACCTGCACACCCCTGAACAAAATGCTGTTCTCCACTTCTCCGCCCACAATACAACCATTGGCAAGCAGGGAATGTTTGACCTCGGCCGTGTCGAGGTATTTCGCAGGTGCCTCGTATTTAATTTTGGTCTGAACGGGTTCTTCTCTGAAAAGTTGTTCATACAGCCCCGTATTCAACAGCTCCATACTGTTGCGATAATAACTGTCAATGGAATTAATCACGGCATGGTAGCCTTCATAAGCATATGCCGCAATGTTTAAACCATCCGGATTTTTCTGTATAACATCACGGAAGAAATGGCTCTCGCCATGATCAATGCAGCGCTGAACCTGACGCAGGAACAACTCCTTTTTCATGATGAAAATTTCTGTATATATATTCGGGTGATCGGCGCTTTGGTGAATGTCCACCACATTACCGTTCCCGTCATGTTCAACTTTGACACAGGCATCGTGCTCAGGCAGCAGTTGGTCCACTCTTTTGCAAATCAGCGTCACGTCTGCTCCCTTATTCACATGATATCGATAGGCATCCTGCAGATCTACTTTGGTCACATGCCGACTGCCGGCATGAACCACATATTCACCCGAACCGCGGTGAAAGAAATCGAGATTGTTGTGAAAATGCTGCAAATCCCCCTGTGACGTATCCGTTGGATCATTCCAGTCTGGCGGCAAGATGAACATGCCTCCATGCTTGCGATCCAGATCCCAGGGTTTGCCGTCACTCAGGTGATCCATTAACGAACGGTATTTGCGGCGGACAAACACCCCAATACTCTCTATGCCCGCATTCATCATATTGGATAATACAAAGTCGATTAGACGGTAACGCCCGGCGTAAGGAACCGCGGCTCCGCAGCGAAAGTACGTCAATTCCTTCAATTCCTCAAGTTCATGATCAAGGTTAATAACACCGATTAATGGTTTCATCGCATGCACCGTCCTTTGGGCTCAGATTAGACTTTAGTTGTCATTCCCTGTTGAAGCTGACGTTCCAATTCTTCATGGTCCACAAGCAATACGTCACTTTCATCCTCAGGCGCAGGAGATAGGTAGGTTCCATCCGGAATGACCAGCCCTTCCGCAATGATTGCTCTGTGAATGTGCACATTCTTCCCGATCTTCACCCGTGGCATGACGACAGAATCTATGACGGAAGTGTGCTCTCCAACCTCCACCCCGTAGAACAGTATGGAGTGGTTAACCTCTCCATGTACGATGCTACCTTCACTTATAATGCAATTACGTACCTTGGCCACAGGTGAAATGTACTGTGCCGGCTGATTCGGATTACGGGTGTAAATGCGCCAATTGGGATCATTCAGGTTGAGCGGTGTTTCCTCATCCAGAAGATCCATGTTGGACTCCCACAAACTGCGGATGGTACCTACGTCTTTCCAATAGCCTTCAAAAGGATAAGCGTATAAGGATTTTTCATTTTCAAGCAATAAGGGAATGATGTCTTTGCCAAAGTCGTATGAGGTGGATGCCTGTTGTTCGTCCTGGATCAGGAATCGTTTCAGTACATCCCACTTGAAGAGATAAATACCCATGGAAGCAAGTGTGCTTTTGGGTTCTGGAGGCTTTTCTTCGAATTCGTAGATGCGGTAATCATCGTGGGTGTTAAGCAGCCCAAACCGGCTGGCTTCTTCCAGCGGAACGTCAATGACTGATATGGTGCAATCTGCGTCCTTTTCCTTGTGATACCTGAGCATTTTTTCATAATCCATTTTGTAGATGTGGTCCCCTGAAAGGATGAGTACATGCTCTGGATCGAATTGTTCGATGAAATTCAGGTTCCGGTAAATCGCATCCGCTGTGCCTCGGTACCAGCTGCTCCCGTCTTCACGCTCATGTGGTGGAAGGACATATACTCCGCCATTTTTGCGGTCCAGATCCCAATCGCTGCCGATGCCGATATAGGAGTGTAGTACCAGAGGTTCGTATTGTGTAAGTACACCAACGGTGTCGATGCCTGAATTGGAGCAGTTGCTTAGAGGAAAATCAATAATTCGGTATGTCCCGCCAAAATATACAGCCGGCTTAGCGAGTGATTTGGTCAACCCTTTTAACCTTTTGCCTTGCCCTCCTGCGAGCAGCATCGCTACAACTTCTTTTTTTGCCATCATTACAGCCTCCTCCACGCGCATTCTTCTGGTTCATTTCAGAGCCCATAATCCAATATTCTGTTGTGTGGACGCTGTTGTCATGATTAGGAGCATGCTGTACAAACAAACCGTGTATCCTGGTATGAAATCTCGATCGAGATTTCAACGGAACGTAATTTTTTGTCATGTCTGAGTAGGATGATTATTGCAGAATAGCCTTGACTTGCCGTGCAGAGGTGATTGGTGGAATCGAAATTAAGATGTACCCCGTGAGAAATGTAATCCATTATCCCTAATTAACATTAAACACGAAACGGGCTGGGGAATCTTGCTGGAATCATAAGGCAAAAGATTAGGCCGATATCACTCCTTTTTGATACTGCTGTGATTCAATTATTGTATTCGCTGTAGGGAATCAAAATCCTTTTGCTTTTGTACGATTGATTAAAATGGAAAAATAAGTAACTCCTCTGTGCTATGGCATGACAAAAAGCCAGGACTTCACCCGGCTCATCTGCCTGCTCATTTATTTGTTTCTGACTTGCGCTATTCAGGATGCTGATATTCGTATCTATATAATTTTGCGGAATAGCTCCATCACTTCTTCTCTCGAAGGCTGATATGGATTGCCGGGGGCACAAGCATCTTTCATCGCATTATCTGCAAGCAGCTCAAGATCGGGATCCGTTACGCCCAGTTCGGACAATTTCTCGGGAATGCCCACTTCCCTGGAGAGCTGGCGAATAGCGTTAATGACATACATGGAGCACTCTTCATCACTCTTATCCTTCACATTCATGCCGATGGCTTTGGCGATATGCCGGAATTTACCTGGCACATGCTTCGCGTTCATCTCCTCCACATAAGGGAGCAGCATGGCGTTACATACGCCGTGCGGCAGATCGTACACACCTCCGAGTTGATGTGCCATGGCATGCACATAGCCGAGACCCGCATTATTAAAAGCCATTCCTCCCAAGAAGCAGGCATAGGTCATGTGCTCCCTGGCTTCAAGGTCGCTCCCGTCTCTGACCGCTCGCGGCAAATATTCAAAGATCAGTTCAACCGCTGCGGCAGCGGTCGCGCTGGTGACTGTAAATCCACCAGGTGTCACCATCGCTTCCACCGCATGAGTCAGAGCATCCATGCCTGTTGCTGCGGTCAGACTAGCTGGCTTGCTGAGCATCAATTCCGGATCGTTGACTGACAGGGAAACCAGACTGTTCCGGTCCACCATCACCATTTTCACCTTGCGTTCCTCATCTGTAATCACGTAGTTAATGGTCACCTCACTCGATGTACCGGCGGTCGTATTGAACGCTACAAGCGGTACAGACTTATGATGCGATTGATGCAATCCTTCGTAGTCCCGAATATGTCCACCATTGGTAGCGACAATGCCGATGGCTTTGGCTGCGTCCTGGGGTGAGCCTCCACCTATCGATATAATGGCATCACAGCCATGTTCCTGATACTTTTTGAGGCCTTCATGCACATTATGACACGTTGGATTGGGCTGTATTTCATCATATACAACGTAGTCTAGCCCTGATTTTCTTAATATAGACAGTACTTGCTCAGCTACACCGGAAGAGATCAACTGCCGATCACTAACAACCAGCGCTTTGCGAATATTCATGTCCTGAATCATCATGCCTGCTTCCTGTAAACATCCCCTACCCATCAAGTTCACGGGCGGAACATAATAAGCATGTGTTGCCATTTGAACCAGCCTCCTGTAACCCCTGATTTACTGTCTTTATTGTACCTGAATCCGTTTTCAGATATAGTGAAATAAATCACATTCAATGCAGAAATGTTACATTTCCCCTTTCCAGATGCTGAATCTCCCTTCCCTTTTTATTTCACAAGTTTAACTGCGTGCAAAAAAAGCGGCCTGAAACCAGAGGTTTCAAAGCCGCTTTTTATGAATGTTGTAATCCTATCATTTACCATCAAAATGGTATGAAACGATCGGTATCTGTTTGCAGAAAACTTGCTTACAGAGCTTTATCGTCTACCCCATCCAGCCACGCTTCAATATCACCGATTACGGAGGAGACACAGCCATCCTCAAACGGGGAATTCAGACCAGCCAGTTCAACCAATCCTGTGAAGGAGAGGCTTCCTCCCGCCTTGCACAATGTCAGATAGTCGGCCCATGCAGACTTCATATCCTCGTTACTGCGTTTCCAGAACTGGAAGGCACAGATCTGAGCCAGCGTATAGTCGATGTAATAGAACGGCGAGGAGAAAATGTGCCCCTGCTTATGCCAGAATCCACCTTGCTCCAGATAGGCATTATCCTTGTAGTTGATGTGTGGCAGGTACGTTTTCTCAATGTTGCGCCATGCCTGCTTGCGCTCAGTCGGTGTTGCATCCGGGTTGGCATAGACGAAGTGCTGGAATTCATCCACGGCAACGCCATAAGGAATAAAGAGCAAACCGGAGGACAGGTGATCAAACTTGTATTTGTCCGTATCTTCCTTGAAAAACAATTCCATCCACGGCCATGTGAAAAATTCCATGCTCATGGAATGAATCTCTGCCGATTCGTAAGTCGGCCAGTTGTATTCCGGCACCTCAAAGTGACGGCTCTCATACACCTGGAACGCGTGACCAGCTTCGTGTGTCAGGACATCGATATCTCCGGATGTACCGTTAAAGTTTGAGAAAATAAACGGTACTTTATAATCATTCAGGAAGGTGCAATATCCGCCGCCCTGCTTGCCTTTTTTACTAACCAAATCCATCAGTTCGTTCTCCGTCATCATCTGGAAGAACGTATCCGTCTCAGGGGACAGCTCAGCGTACATTTTTTTACCATTCTCAATAATCCAGTCCGGATCCCCTTTAGGAGTCGGGTTACCTGTCTTGAAGCTGAAACCCTGGTCATAAAAATAGAGGGTATCCACATCGATCCGGCTGCGCTGACGCTCTCTGAGCTTCGTTGCTACAGGCACAATATAATCCCGAACCTGTGCTCTGAAATTGGCAACCATCTCCGCGTTATAATCGGTACGATTCATGCGATCATAACCAAGTTCCACATAGGATGGATAGCCTAATTTTTTGGCAATTTGCGTACGTACTTTTACAAGCTCATCGTAAATGCGGTCAAATTCCGCTTCGTGCTCAGCCATGAACGTATATCTTGCTGCCGAAGCGCGTTCCCGCATGGAACGATCTGTAGACAGTTCAAACGGATGCAGCTGTGGCAAGGTACGTTCTTCGCCTTCAAACGGAATTTTTGCGGAAGCAATCAATTGATTATATTCTGTGGACAGCTTGTTCTCTTTTTGAAGATCCTCGATAATTTCAGGGCTGAAGGTCTTCAGGGACTGTTCTGCCAGCTGGAACAGCTGAGTTCCCCATTTTTGCTCCAGTTCCGCACGGAATTTTGAATTCACCAGTGCCCGGTAATAATCGGTGATATACTCTTGAATGATCGGGGAGCTTTCATCCAGAAATTCGTTTTCTGCTTTGTAGAATGTATCATTCGTGTCAATGGAGTGACGGATATAGACCAGTTGCGCCATAGTCTCAAAATCACTGCGCAATGCGTTAATCTGATCCATAAATCCGCTCTGCTCATCCACCGTAGCCGCAGCTTCGAAACCCTTCAACAGCTCACGGAAAGAAGTTTTGATTTTTTCCAGATCGGGACGTGTATACGTATATTCACTAAATTTCATTTATGTACACCCTTTCCTGTTAGGCATATTTCGGGAAATATCCCGAGTTGGACTAATCCCTATTATACAAAAGAGCAGCCTAAAAATCCCATATTTACGAAAAATATTTGTCCATCGGTCAAATTGTGCGACACCTTTCGTTGTATATATTACGCGATTATGTAAGGTACAAATTTATATGTAAGTAACGTATTGCACAGAACATCAGGATAACATCTTGCCAAAACAAATAAACCTGCCTCGCAAACGCGCGAAGCAAGCTTATGGCTTGTCTCATGTCCATGTCATCCATGTCATTTATGGTTTAGCTATTGTCTTTGTCAAGAATCTGAAAGAACCAGCCCATTCCAATCATTCCCACAACCATTACTGCAATTAGAATAATGATGTATGTCATGAATGTACCCCTCCCTGCATCCGATTGATCAACATACTATTTACAGTTTACACGTTGAAACGCCTTTTGAATTGTCCTAACATTGACAAAAATACGACATCTTTAATTTTATCCTAAATTATTATTGCACAACTATTCGATCAGCATCCCATTCGTCATATCGAAATGGTTATCAAGTCAGGATGACTTACCAGAAGTTCCATCTGACATATTTACGGTGTATACTATAAATCTATTAATTAAGTAATAGTTTGAATGCAGCATGCAGCATGGACTTATGCAAATCGCTTACGTAGAAAGGTTGAAATCAATGTCGCCGACTCGTATCCCCTTACGCCATCTATTTCTCACATTTATGCTTGGCCTCATGCTGATTATTCTATCCGCTTGTGCCGATGGAGAAGCTCATCTGACGGTCAACATGGATGGTTCAACAGACCTGGATATCCATCTCGGTGTAACCGAATCCGCGCTCGGAAAGATTGGACAGGACAATCTGATGCCCCTGCTCGAAGAAGCCCTGAAGAAAAACAACTTTCAGGCCGAGGTCGTAGACGACGGAGAACGGAAGCAGCTCTCAGCAACAACCCATTATGAGAAAAGCAATACTGCCGCTAGCTTCGATCTGTCCAAGCTTCCAAAAGGCATCCAGGTTGAGCAGTCCACGGAGCCAGGCTTCTTCACTTCCAAATTCCATGTTACTGCCACCGCTGACCTGATGGAATCCATGCCGGATGGGGAGATTAAGGATCAGATCAACAAGGTGCCAAGCTTCCTTAAAAACCTGCTGCTCAAAGATGTGAAGTTCGACTTCAAACTGAGTCTGCCAATCAAAGCTGAAGATTCCAACGCGGACCTGGTTGAAGATCAGGGGAAGACACTGACCTGGCACATTTCTCCCCTCAATTCGAATACACTGGATTTGACAGTACAGGTACCAAACATTCGTAACATTATCATTACCTCAGTCATCGCTTTAATTGTCGTCGCTGCACTGCTCATCTGGTTTTTTGTCCGTCGCAAACGGACAAGACGCCGCCGCATGGGATAACTTCACCCGGTTAATGTGAATACTGGAGCATAATTGGATGTTTGACTTGCCAAACCGTGTTATGGATAGTAGAATACATCCGTACTGTGTGAACGGTTAAATTCATTATGGAATAGCTAAAGAGGTGACAGGTTTCATGAATATCCGGGAATGCCCACTGCCTGGTATCGGAGTTAAGTACCAGTTTGATACAAAAAGCGGCAACCAATTGGTTATTATTAAACACGAAGATGGACGCCGCGAATTGTTCTCTGTTGATCCAAGTGATCACGAAGAACTTACATTGATTGCGGAACTGGAAGATGATGAATGCGTAACCCTCTCCGGGTTGATCGGAGGATGGTCCTGATCCTTTTTGGTCATGGACTATGGTATAGACCTAAAAAACCTGCCCCTTTAATCGGGAGCAGGTTTTTTTAGGTTTCATCTCACTCTTTCATGTATCCAGCATTAACCGATGAGCCCGGATATAAGGTACCCAGGTGCGCAGCACACGGGTAATTTCGGATGAACTGAACGGCTTGCTAATAAAATCCTGCATTCCGCATTCCAGGCATGCATCACGATCACTCTCACCCGCAAATGCCGTTATGGCAGCGATGACCGGAATCTCGGGATGGCTTTGTCTTATTTTGCAGGTTGCTTCAATCCCGTCCATGATGGGCATTTTGATATCCATGAAGACGATATCGTAAGATTCCCTTTCGAGTGCGCGTACCGCTGCCTCTCCGTTCTCAACGATATCACAGACGCCGCCCAGCTTGCGCAGCAGCTCCTCCATCAGGTGGCTGTTCACCGGCTGATCCTCCGCAATCAGGATGCGAATATTTGCTGCGAGCAGGGATTGATCTGCTTCAACCCAAGTATGGTCTGAAGCTTCCATTCCGTCATCAGACTCGTCCTGCCATTTCTCAAGCAGCAGGGTAAAATGAAACTCGGCTCCCTTGCCTATTTCACTATGCACCCCAATCGCACCATCCATTAATTCAACCAGCTTCTTGCTGATCGCAAGTCCAAGACCGGTACCACCGTATTTGCGATTAATGGCCGGGTCAAGCTGGGAGAAGGACTGGAACAATTGATGCTGTTTGTCCATGGCGATGCCGATTCCCGTATCCTTTACGACAAAAGAGAGCTGGAGTTTGTTCGGATCACCATCTTCGGGGGCATTCACGCTCACACGAATTTGAATGCTTCCTTTCTCCGTAAATTTAACCGCGTTGCCCACAAGATTGATCAGAATCTGACGAATTCGGGTTACGTCCCCTCTGACACGCTCAGGGATCTGGTCAGACATCTCGCAATACAGCTCTATATTTTTCTCGGCAGCTTTCAGGGCAAACAGTTCAACAACACTGGCCAGCATTTCCTGGATATCCACGGCGTCACGTGACAGATCCATTTTACCAGCCTCAATTTTACTGAAATCAAGTATCTCGTTGAGAATGTGAAGCAGTGACTCCCCACTATCAATGATGATCTCAGCGAATCCGGATTGCTCTTCATCAAGCTCAGTTTCTTTCAACAGATTGGCCATGCCCATTATCCCGTTCAGCGGAGTCCGCAGCTCATGGCTCATAATCGCAAGAAATTCGGATTTGGCACGGTCCGCCTGTTCGGCTAACTCCTTGGCACGAATGATGTCATTCACCGAAGTCATATCCCGGAACACCAGTACTCCTCCGCGGGTATTTCCTTGATCCATAATCGGTTTCAGCTGAAATTCCGCGAGGAAGCTTGATCCGTCCTGCCTCCAGAAAACAGATTCCGATCTAGGCAAACTTCGACCTTCCCGTACTGCCTTTACAATCGGTGATTCATTGACCGGGTAAGGGATTGCCTCGTTTTGCATTTGCAGAATGATATGCTCGAAGTGCACACCATTCATTTCTGTTGGACAGAATCCCATCATCTCGGCTGCAGCGGGGTTGGCAAATATCAATTTCCCGTTCTGGTCCAGTCCAATGACGCCTTCAGACATCGCATTCAGAATCAGGGCACGTTCGTAGCTCAGATTCTCGATCTCCTCCACATATTTTTTGGACTCGGTGATATCACTTGTAATTCCATACACGCCAACGACTCGATCCTCAAGGATAATGGGAACATTGATGACTCTGGTTTCAATTCGGCGTCCGTCCTGGTGAATCAGCCCAATCTCATAACTCTGGGCCTTTCCTTTAACAGACTCTTCAAAATGATAGCGGGTTTTGGCCAGATCCACCGGATCAATCAAATGATCAAAGGATTGGCTGAGCAGTTCCTCCTTGGAATGTCCCGTCAAATGTTCCTGGCCGACATTCGCTTTCAGCAAATTTCCTTCCAGATCAAGGGATGCAACGCCTAACGGGTTACAGTCAAAGAGTGATTGATACTCCTGTAGACTTTGCTCCTGCTTTTTGCTCGCCGTAATATCCCGGGTCACCGCAATCATCTCCTGCAGATTTCCCTGCTCGTCATAGATGTAGTGAGTGATCGTATCAGCCCACACCACAGAACCATCCTTATGCAGCAGACGGTAGTTAATACGGTCTGGTGCCAGACCCTGCATCTGTCCTGCAACATACGCTTCCACGATTGGAATATCGTTCGGATGAATGCAGAACAGTCCGGATTGACCCACGATTTCTTCAGGTTTGTACCCCAGCATCCCAAGACTGGCGGGTGACACATACTTGAAGGTACGTTCCTGATCAGCGTGATGTATGGCAATAAGATCGAGAGAAGATTCCGTAAGGATACGAGAGATTCGGGTGCTCTCTTCCAACTGTTTGCGCTGTTCAATCAAGTGCTGCTCCGCTTCCTTTTGTCTCGTAATATCCACTGCCTGTACAAGCAAATAAAGAGGATGGTTGTTCTCCTCATCCCTAACAATGCAGGCCCGTATGTTCGACCACAGAAGAGAACCGTCCTTACGCTTTAATCGGATTTCCGTCTCGTACATCTGGCTTACCCCATTTGTCATATCCCCGAAGTTGGACCTGAATCTCTCCATCTCCTGATCTACCTCATGGATCATATGTTCAATCGGTGAATCGATTAACTCATCTTCACTGAATCCCAGCATTTCACAAAACGCAGGATTAAGCTGGAGCCAACGTCCGTTCACATGCGAAGCAACAGCAATGCCGATTGGTGCATATTTGTATAGTTGCTCAAACAGAGAGCGGCTCTCTGTAATTGGATTCGACACCGCTTATCCTCCTTTTTTCCAAATTATTCTCTAATCCATATTATTCGTAATTAACAGCTTGTGCTGTACATAACTTCATCTATAGAGTAGTACCCCAAATAGGATGATGATTAAACGATATCCACTGAATCTTTTGCATGAATCGACATTTTGTGTGCGCTCTCATACGGGGAATGTTCAAACAGAGTACAATTCCGGGTGCCAACCGTCATATAAATGAAAAGATACGCGTGAGGTTCCGTTCACACAAGCCCGAACATCCAACGAAACGGAGGTTGTCATGTATGATCATCGTTGCGAATCAACCGCTTGATTTGGTACGTTCTAAGTGGTCTGCTTTTGAATGGCATTGGTTGCAGCAGCTTCAGAACAGACCGACCCTATATTCCTATCAGACCATGGATCATCTGCAATTCGAATGGAAGCTTCGCGCCTCTCTGGTTCATGCAGCTGAGGGATTGAATGCCAGCGGAGTCAGCTTTGCTTCGTTTGAGAAATCAAGATGTAATCCCGCCTACTGGAATCTCAACAATGAGGGAGGATTTGAACTCAAACCGAATGTAACTCCGGCTGAAGGCATTCGGGATATTTGGAGGAATGGTTCCCTGTATGCATTTGAATGCGCAACTGCAACAGTCATTGTGTTGTACGGAGGGGTACTCGAAAGTATTCGCGAGGAGGCCTTCAATTCACTCTTTCGCGACTTACTGCTCTTCGATTGGCACTATGACAGCGATCTGCGCTTAACCGAGAAGAACGGCAGCCATAACGCACTTCCCGGCGATGTACTTTATTTTAAAAACCCAGATGTCTCTTCCGAAACGCCAGAGTGGCAAGGGGAAAACACGATTATGCTCCGTGAAGATCTGTATTATGGTCATGGCATCGGTATTGCCTCAGGGGGACAGATTATTCGCACTTTGAATCAATTCCGCACTCCCGGAAGCCAAGTTTCAGCGTACTTGATGGATAATGTGATTTATCCCGATTTTTATTATCTGTCCCGATTTGCCGAAAATAGTGATCTGAATGCACCTGCAGGAACGACGCCTGTATTGCCCGGACAATTATATGTACGGATTGGCGGCAGTCGGTATCTCCGAACATGAAGCTGAATGATTGGCTAACGAGGAATCAGAGGAAAGAAAAACGTTTGACCACAACATAAATAAAGCCCAATGGAAAAACAGATTCACTGCCTTTTCATTGGGCTTCTGAGCGTAAACTTATTGGGAAACCTCACGGGTTTTCCATTTTTCCGCATGCCAGGCACAAATCAACCTGTTATTATGTGTTTGGGTCCAACTGGACAACAACCTGCTTGCCACTAACCTGAATACCTGTTGTTTTCGTGCCATATTCAGCCAGCGACTTGCTCAGCTGCTCAGCCCACTCCTTACCTGCGGCGCCTTCTTTGCTTCCGTGAACCTGTATGACCAGCTTAACCGAGTCACCTTTTTTCAAGATACGTTCCGCCTGAGCTTGTTTCGTATCCCGGTCATGGTCTTCCATCTGCAAGTTGAGACGAATCTCCTTAACCTTGCGTTTGTCCGGCGATTTACCGGATTTTTTCTTCTCCTGCTGAGCTTCCTGTATGGCTGCTCCGGCACGGATGAGTTTGCAGGGTGGCGGGCTTGTCATCAGGGACAGGCATACCAGATCCACTTTATGCTGCTTGGCAAGTGCCAAAGCTTCTTTTGTGGACATAATACCGAGATCTTCGCCGTTCAGTCCGGTCAGTTCAATCTCGGATGCTTTGATCTTTTCGTTCATAATCATGGTGTATCCTCCTTTACGGCAAAAGCCTGTCCTGACCTATGACAGATCAGAGCAGGCTTGGATCAGATTAATGCTATGTTCGTGCCCGATGGTTCAATTACAGGTTATTGAATGCTTCGGTCAGAACAGGGACGATTTGCGATTTGCGAGACACGACGCCTTTCAGCAGTGCCTTACTATCGGAAAGTGTCACATTGTATGCTTGTTCAACCGCTTTGGTAGACTTACCGTAAGCCAGTGCAACGGAATCATTATTCAGAATGTCTGTTACCACGAATAGGAACAGATCCAGCCCTTTACTTGAAATAATCGCTTCGATCGCTGCTTCAAGTTCTGGTTGTTTCACAAGCACATCGTTAACGTCAACGGCGTTTACTTGTGCAATTTCCACTTTGGCTTGTCCCATGGCAAACTCTTTGGCATCCAGGGAGATCAGTTCTGCAATTGTTTTCTGGCTCAGATCCGCACCGGCTTTCAGCATATCCAAACCGTAGCTGTCAGCATCCACACCCGCAATGGCAGCCAGCTCACGTGCTGCTGCTACATCCTGCTCTGTGCAAGTTGGGGATTTGAACAACAGGGAATCCGAAATGATCGCGGACAACATCAGTCCTGCAATCGGTGCGCTAATTTCAACGCCGTTTTCTTTGTACATTTTATTCAAAATGGTTGCTGTGCAACCTACTGGTTCTGCACGGAAATACAGAGGCTGGCTTGTTTCGAAGTTAGCAATGCGGTGATGGTCAATAACTTCAGCTACCGTCACTTCCTCAATATCGCTTACACTTTGCTGACGCTCATTGTGATCGACCAGAATAACCTTGTTTACTTCGTTCGCAGCCGTTTTGATCAGACGTGGAGCTTCTACCTTGAAATGATCCAGTGCAAACTGGGTTTCACCGTTCACTTCACCAAGACGCACAGCTTCAACGTCCTGTCCCAGTTTAGTTTTGAGATCCGCATACGCAAGTGCAGAACAGATCGTATCCGTGTCGGGATTTTTGTGACCAAAGATTAACGCTTTTTCCATATTTATAGCCCTCCGTCAATTGTGATTAGAATAATCATGTCATAATTCAAATCATACCTTACTGATTATAGCGTCAATAAGACTTAATTCCAAACCCTTAACAGCGAATTGATTGAAATTCGTTCTCAGGGTCTGCTTCATCACTGGAAAAGGGAGAAACCCTGCAGTTTTATTTGGAGGCCGGTTGAGCCACGTTCGCAATCAGGTGACTCTCCAGCTTCTCCCCTTCACACAGTGCCTGTACCAGTGCCCGGCCGGATTCCGGGGTCATTTTGCCATACCAGTCTCCCTGCGGATACACGATCGTCACGCAAGCATCGTCACACCGCCCGTTGCAGCGTGTTCGTGTTGTATGAATAAATCCACCAGCCTGCTGCTTCAGAATTTCATCCCGTACAGCCTGAGTGACTTCCTCTCCTTCATTCCGCATGCAAGTACCACCGTTGCAGAGCAGGATGTGGTGCTGAAGTTGATCCAGATTATAAATAGCCAAAACTCGGTTCATTCCCCTCGACTTCTATGATATGTATTGATAATCAAGTATCTTTCATAAAAATATAAAGTAGCACACGGAACCTGGATACGCAATGCAAATATTAATCTGCCGAGCCTTCTCCAGTCTCTCCCCTTTTCACATGAAACGTCTGTAAACTGCCGTCCTCACCGATCTCAAGCAGGTTCAATTGCTCACCGTACGCGCATCCGCCATCTATGCCGATCTTGTCACCACCAGGATCAAACCAGATATCTGCACAATCATGCAGGTGCTTCACTGGTGTGTGTCCAAATATCACCGTATCCGGGATGGATGTGGGCCTCAAGTAAAAGGCCTCCCGAATCCAAATAAAGTCCCGTTCAGGCTGACTGCGCCAATCCTTTACATCC
Organism: Paenibacillus sp. FSL K6-2862; assembly: GCF_038005125.1. Lineage (NCBI taxonomy): Bacteria > Bacillati > Bacillota > Bacilli > Caryophanales > Paenibacillaceae > Paenibacillus > Paenibacillus sp. FSL K6-2862. The sequence goes on along the minus strand of NZ_JBBOSN010000001.1, from coordinate 2,633,720 downwards.
GGATTGATTCCTGCATGCACAAAGATATAACCTGGTACTTCATGAACAAGGGGAAGCTCACTCAGAAAACGGAGATGATGCTCATATCTGCTGCGAATCCAGTGCTTGGCTTCCATGTAGGCAGTCCAATCCATCTGCTCTTCATCAAAACAGATCTCCACATAACTGCCCAGTGTCTGCAATCCGCCATTGCGAATCCAGTGCATATCATACTCTTCCACGTCATTCATTAAGGCTTTGACCATCATCGCATCATGATTTCCCTTGATCACCACTACACCATGCTTCTCCCTAAGTTCCATGATCTGCTCAACCACCTGCCGGCTTTTCGGTCCCCGGTCCACATAATCTCCAAGGAGAATCAGTTCATCCTGATTGAGGTCAACATGCACTTGACGAAGCAGCGCATTGAATTCATCATAACAGCCATGAATATCACTAATGATACATCTGCGAATGTGAATTCCTCCTCTCTGCTTACACAAGAATACAATTGAAGCCCCGCATAGCGGGACTCCAACCCCTTAGAATATAAATTCCAGTTCAACCGGCTCTAATCCTTCTTGAGACCAAAAGCTTCAGCAATCAGGCCAAAAGAGCGCAAGCGTGCATCAAACGAATGAATGGCTGATGCAATAATGACCTCGTCCGCTTCATGACGTTCTGCCATGGCCGTAATTTTATCCTTCACTTGATCCGGTGTACCAATTATGGAGAAGGAGCGACGCTGACGAATCTGTTCCATTTCCATCGCTGTATAAGGATAATTATGGACTGTTTCCAGCGAAGGAAATGAACTCTGCTCTAATCCTCTGCCCAGACGCAAAAAGAACAGTTCATTACTACGGGCCAGTTCTGCTGCTTCCTCCTCTGTCTCTGCACAGAAGGCCGCTACGGCAATCATGGAATGAGGTTTGTCATTCAAAATCGATGGTTTGAAATGTCTACGATAGTATTTCATTGCTTCTTCCCCGCCAGGTGTTCCGAAAAACTGCGCAAATGCATAGGATGTCCCCTGTGCTGCAGCAATTCGGGCGCCTTCTGAACTGGAGCCCAGCAGCCATACTTCAGGTACCGTTGGTACAGACGGTCCGGCTACCAGGGATGCAAAACGGTGATCCTCTGGCAGCTGCTCGTGGAAATAACCGCCCAGGTCAGCAATTTGCTGCGGGAAAAATTGTACATTGGAAGCCTTGCCCTCGTTCAGAGCCCGGCTCGCAATCGGCATGCCGCCTGGTGCTCTGCCAATGCCGAGGTCAATTCGCCCAGGGTGCAGTGCCTCCAGCAGACGGAAGTTCTCCGCGACTTTATAGGCACTGTAATGAGGCAGCATTACGCCACCGGAACCAACCCGAATCCGGTCGGTATGAGCTGCGACATGTGCGATCATAACCTCCGGACTGGAGAAGGACAATGCTCCGCCGCCATGATGCTCGGACATCCAGAACCTGGAGTACCCCAGTTCATCGGCATGCTTCGCTAACGTCACAGTCTCCTGCAGTGTGTCCTGTACGCTGCGTCCTTCATTGATATGTCCATGTTCGAGTACACTAAGTTTCATCTATATTCATTCCTCTCGTCGAATGGGTTGCTGGCCATATTTTTCGAATGCAAAATTCACACTCACTTCATTGTAACATTATTAATTACAGTTTCAAAATCTCTTTATTCTTATCTGTGGAATTGCAATTAACAACTTGTTCCTCTTTCTTCCTTAATATACACGGTCCCGTTTACACTGAATAAAAAAGTGCCACCAACAACAGCTGGTGGCACATCCTATTTGAATCAAAGCTTTTTCTTCTGATTATGGTGCTCGTTTGGGCAGCAGCTTCACATACTCGTCAGATAGCCTCATGAGGCTGAGCACATGCTCGTAATCGGAACGATATGGCTCCAGATCGGTAACCGGTTCATATGTTTTAAGGGAATATGCTGTTCCGTCATCAAAACCTGCACCTGGTATAAACATAATGTCATTGTTGACAAACGAGCCTGTCGGCAAGTAATACCGAATACCGAATGCATTGTGGTCCATATTCAGCAGGTCATGCCCAAATGCAGTGAACTGTTCTTCTTTTAACGAAACACCCATTAGATTCATGACTGTAGGCAGAATATCGAGCTGACCACCAGGCTGTTCAATCAATTGACCCTTAACCTGGTTAGGCGTGTGAATCAAAAGTGGGATATTAAAACGGCTCACCTTACCATCATATGGAACATTCAGGCTCGCTTGAATCTGTTCGGTAATCTCGTCATTTGCGGGCAAGCCGAAGTGATCCCCATAGATAACGAGTGTTGTATTCTCCCATAACCCGTTCGCTTTCAACTCATCAATGAGCTGACCGACGGCATAATCGGTGTAATTAATGGCCTGCAAATAATCGTGAAGCAATGTGTTCGTAATCGTTGCAGGAATGGTGATGCGAGCCCGATCCGCTGGAACCGTGAACGGCGAGTGGCTCGATGCGGTAATGAACTGGGCATAGAACGGCTGATTTGCCGCTTGATGCGCAGCCATTTTTTCCACACCTACACGATATAACTCCTCATCCGAAGGACCAAAATCGTTAAAGCGGTCATTCTCGAAACTCGGCTTATCGAAATATCGATCAAAACCGAGGGCCGGGTACATCTTGTTCCGATTCCAGAACGTTACGTCATTCACGTGAAAAGTCTCCGACTGGTAGCCTTCGTTGCGAAGCAGCTTCGGTAGACTTGGCAGCTCGCGGTCGCTATATCCGGCTGACATCGGAACAACCCCGGTTGGATAGATGGACGTATTGGACATAAACTCGGCATCCGAAGTATTACCCTGACCGATCTGTTGGAAAAAATGAGAGAAATAATAGCTTTCTTTGGCTAAATCGTTCAGTACCGGTGTCAATACCTGACCATCCAGGGAAGCATTGATCGGGAAATTCTGAAAGGATTCCAATTGCAGTACGATCAAATTGCTGCCTTTGGCCTCACCAAAATATTTGGCTTTGATTGCCGCTCCCTGGTTCGTTTTGTCCTGATATGGATATTGGCTCACCAGTTGATTAATCTTGTCGATTGTTTCATTAATATTGCCATTCGCTATAGCTTCGTTTTCTTTGCTGGTCAATATGGCCGAGGACACCTGATAATTCAGAAATCCAAGATTCTCAGCCCGCACCAATTCGTTATCAATCGTTTCGCCTTTGACAATAAAACTGCCTGACAACACGATACAGAATGCAGCCGTAAGAGCTACCCCCAGCTTGCCCCAGTATCTTCTGCGCATTTTTCCGAAATGCAGCCCGCTGTCCCGGTAACTTCCGTTTCTGACACCCGACCGCCGACGACGCAACATGAGCCAAACCGGCAATGCAAGCACGATGTCAACAAAGAACAAAAAATGGGAAGGCCGTATCAGTGGTCCAATACTCCCCCGCACCTGTGCAACCTGCCCGATCTCACTGAGCGCCGTATAGGTGGGTACGGAGCTAAAATGCACATTATACAGCGTTGCCGCAAACAGGACGAGAGAAAAGAGCAGGTTAAACCCGCCATACACAATCCGCTTCCAGCGCTTCGGCACAATGAGATCCAGGATGCACACAACAGTCAGAGCTCCTAAAGCATCCGTCACCAGACCGATCCCGGACAGTCCTTGGAAAAAGAAATACCGCAAAAGCGACAGCTTCAGCAGCATAAGGATAAACAAGACGGCAAATAAAATCCGTGAGGAGGTCCGTTCATTTTTGGAATTTAACATGGTCGCTTTCAACCCTTATCTGAAATTTTACGTTCGTTTTACAAAACGCATATTTCAGTATAACAGTTTTGCTATTTGTATTCCATGAACGGACCCAAATTCCTGTAACTAGCATCTTGCAGCATCTGGTCCCCGTTGAGATTAGGACAAGAACGCCTAAACTAATTTATAATTCACCTATAGGAAGACGTTCATTGACTCGTGCCAATCTCCCTAGGTTAAGCTGTCGTCGATATATCATCATCCTGTACGTTACTGTTCTGCATCCGTGCAATGAGTACGGCCTGCGCAGCAGCAATTCTGGCGAAAGCCACCTGTTCAGGTGGACAACTTACGTAATCCATTCCCATACGCTGGCTGTAGGTAAAGGTACTCAGGTCAACATGTTCCTCCGCGCAGAGACCTACTCTCAAATGAGGTTTACGGAGCCGAGCCTGAACGACAGCGCGTTCCAGTAGTTGTTCTCCCCCATCCAGATGCAGAATCCCTGCTCCAAATGACAGGAAATCAGCCTGCCTTGCTGTATGTGCCACGGTTAGTGCCATTTGAGCCCCTTCAATCAGCGAGCCTACCCTGTAATGGCAGTGACGTCTCTCCTCCCCCAGGATCTGTTCAGCCACTTGATCAATCAGTTCCCTGATTACTTGCAGCTCGCTACCAGGTCCTCTTGACGTTACAAGAATCTCGGGGCGAACCCACAATCCCTGGCGAATACATTTGAGCGCTGCACGAAAGACAGCCTCTGCCTGCATTTCATAAATTTCCGGGAAAACGGTTCCAAGATGACATCCATACTGCCTGCTGATTGGATGCTGCTCGTGCAGCCGCTCTACAAGCTGGATCATGCGACTCAGGTCCTCTTGATTCACATCATGTCCTCCTGCATGCCCTGCCTGTAATTCTTTTTGACGTTCCACCAACTGTTCCACATCCGGTAGAAGTTTATATAATGGAGGATCGAATAGTCTTATCGTTACCGGAAATCCGTTCATTTCCTCAAAAATCTGCTCCACATCAGACTGCAGCATGGGCAGCAGCCGTTCAAGACCGCGTTTGCGCTCAGCGTCGGTTTCTGCCAGCACCATCTTTTGTACATAAGGCATCCGCGACGAAGACAGTAACATATGATCGGTTCGGCAGATGCCAATTCCGTCGGCTCCAAGCGTACGGGCCATGGCAGCATCACGAGGATGACTTGCATTTGCGAGTACCGTTATATTTTTCACATCATCGGCCCATTCAAGCAATTGCTGAAGTTCAGATGTGAGAATTACGTTAGAAGACTCGACACGCAGCAGTGCCTCTTCTCTAGTTATCAGACCTTCATTTGCAAAATCCACTATGGTCCTGATCACAGCTTCAGGAGTTAAACGTGCATCCCGTGCTTGTAAAAGGTAAAGCTTCCCTGACTCAATGACAAATTTAATTTCCTGAACTGCGGCGTTCACTCTCTCCAGCTCACGGCTCGCTTGCAACAGCTGGCCAATCAGCTCTGGTTCCACATGCCTGATCTGTTCCAGTTCCTCCAGGTCATACCCTGAGCCTGCAAACGACATGTATTCGCCATAGATCCCTTGGGCCCCAGTCAATGGATGACGTGAGTAGATTGTACCGCTTCCGCAACGTTCTCCACACTCTCCATTCACCATCACCTGAATCAAAACCGGCATACCATAGGCGATCGAATTGGAGCTCAAGGCTCGCTTATGCAATCCTGGATCAGAAAGGGAGAATGCCTGGATGATCCTGTACAGTTGAAGCTGCACATCCTGAGGGAAAGCAGGATGTCCCTGTTCCTCAATGACGTCTTTATATTGTGCTATAGCGTACTCTAGTCTCGTTTCATCCAAACTCGTAATATCGCCCAATCGTTCATCGAAAACCTCAAGCGGGATGCCATGAACCAACCAGCCATAATTCTGCAGCAGCACCCGATAGCAGTTGAGTGCATACGGGCGGTTGTTCATGCGCCGGGCAAGGCCTTCTACTGTAATGTCATTAAGTCCTACGCTTAGCAGCACCAAGGAGTTCGCATTCCGGGGAAGCACGTCACTGGATTGCACAGCAAGCAAAAGCGGGGCCTCCGGATCACCAAAGGCAGTGCCCGTATGTCGTTCCAGCTGACGGACTGCCCTGGCCAGATCTTCGGAACCTTCGGCAAAAATTGTTTCTGAGCAGCTAGGGAACTCGAGACAGTATTCCGTTGTAATGGTGAATCCTGCCGGAACAGGCCACCCCGCCTGGCATAACTCCGCAAGCGCGGCTCCTTTACTGCCCAATAGTCCTTTCATCTCTGCCGTGCCTTCTTCCAACAGAACTACCCGTGTCGTCATTACAGCGCTCCCATCCGCCATTCCATGGCTATGCTTAGAGGTATTCAATTGTTGCGAATCACCCTCTAGTTAATGGTATGATGCAAACGCGCAGTCAAGGACATCTGTGTACGCATTTTGTACTCGGAATGTAAACGTTGATCAAAAGAGTTTTATGGTATTATAAAACTGACTCAAACGAATGAACCTAAGAAGCGAATCCTATCATTTCAAGGTTGGAACAATACGATAACTGGGGAGTGAGTATCATTGTTTAGCAAAGTTGGTCAAATCATGTTGTATGTCAACGATCAGGACAAGGCCCTTCAATTTTGGACAGAAAAAGCAGGCTTTCACGTGGTCTCCGAAGTCAACGGCGAGGGTATGCGCTGGATTGAAATTGCTCCTGAAGAAGGTGCCGAGACAACCATTATCCTTCACGACAAGGAATTCGTAGCCAAAATGTCCCCCGAGTTGAATCTGGGCACACCTTCGCTCATGTTTTTCACCAAAGATCTCGATGGGCTCTATGCGGACTTGGCCAGCAAGCAGGTTACGTTAGGTGAACTGGTTACGATTCCGGGCGGAAGAGTTTTCAACTTTGCTGATGATGAAAACAACTACTTCGCTGTGATGGAAAGAGCCTAGATTCCTGGAATCTGGCTCCGTTCTCCCCACTTGGGCGGGCGCTTGATTTTCCTCTTCGTATATAAACAAAAAGGCGTCTGACAAAGAGTCAGCCGCCTTTATAACTGTTATTCATACATATGATCTAATTGATACAGCTCCAGCACATGCTCCGTTTCGAAGCCGGCCTTACGGTATAACGATAGTGCACCAGAATTCGTTTCATCTACACATAAGCGGATTTCACTCACTTGGCTCTCCTGATTGAGCTCATATAACACCTTCTTCAGTAAAAGCGAACCCAGTCCCTGCCTGAAATAATCCGGATTCACGGCAATATATTCAATACTGCCCTCACCAAATTCAGGATCAGCCTCGGCGTAGACATATCCGCGAATCTCTCCTTCCGAGCCAGAGAGAACGTATAAATAATGATGCTCCTTGCCTAAGCGCTGAATGAGTGTTTCACCATCGTAATACGTTCCGCTAAAGGTGGAATCATGTAACTGGATAAAAGATGGATACTGATCTGGAGCAATGGTTTGAATTCTGTTATTTTCACCCTGGTCCAGGCTTACTTCATTCAATGAGCGATTATGCAAAATAACCTGCCTGCTCCCGAGCTTAGCTCCCTTATCCTTCATGAATGTGATGGCATTCGCATGATGTTCATTATAAAACCCGTAAATTTTTCGGATATGTATCCAGTTTTCAGTTAACTTGTTTATTCCCTGCTCCCACAAACGGACTGCAAGTTCTTGCCACTGCTCAGGAGCGCACTGAATAAATGGACCCCACAACTCTACAGTCCCTGTATCCGTATCTATATCCATCCCAAGCACTCCTGTCAGCTGCCCATCCTCACTCAGGGTACTAATCCACAGGTCCGGTTGATCACCGAAAGCATCCATCATTGCTTGCTCAATTTCAAGCGCATCCTTGCCGCAGTACCCAATATGATGCTCATGATGCTGGTTCAGCTCCGCAATAAATTCAGCGATCACTGACTTATCCATAATCTGAGTAATAATACGTTCCATGACTGCTCTCCTTCCAAAGGTTGTCTAAGCCAACACACGCAGGATATCATCAATTTTCTTCCCATGGGAGATAACCCCGTAATTCATCCACGTTAGAAAGTCCACTTCGTATACACATCCGTTTCTTACTGCTGAAAGCTGCCGCCATTCCTTGCTGTCCAGCAGCTTCCGTTCATCTCCGATCGTTGGCGAATCAAGACAGTCAAATGTAATGAATAAATGATCCGCCTGCAATAGCTTCAATTGATCAACGCTTATGCTAACTCTACGTTCTTTCAGGGCCCATTGCTGCACCAGAGGATGTGGCGTTAACCCCAAATCCTGATACATCACAGGTCCCACATAACCCTGCTGTACACCGTACAACACAATTTCTGAGGCAGTGATCCGCAAGAAAGCTACCGTCTTTCCTTGCGCAGATCGTGTTAATTGAGCGTTGGCCTCACGAGCTTTTTCTTCATATGAACCTACGACGTCCCTAACCCGATCTCCTTTTCCCAATACATCTGCTGTTGATCTTAATATGGAGCGCCAGTCCTCTCCCTTATGATTCACATAAAACGTAGGTGCCACCTGTTCGAAACGGGCCAGATTCCACCGCTCATAGCCATCACTCAGCATAATAAAGTCCGGCTTATGGTTCTCTTGGAACATGGCATCCTGATGGGCCACATCGAATTCAGGAACATCATCCATCCCCAAGTAGTGCTGCTTGCCCCACAAGTGGTGAGCGTATTGAAGCACGGGCTCCACACCTAGAGCTAATACAAAATCTTCGAGGTACGGTGCAAATACTCGCACGTCCTGACGATAATGACGTCTATATACGCCCGGTGAGATGCCTGCATATTGCTTAAACCGACGACTAAAATAATACTCGTTACTGAATCCGACACTTTGGGCAATATCGTGCAGCCGATCATCTGTCTGCTGTAATAGTTGTTTGGAACGTTCCAAGCGAATCGAATTCACATAATCCAGAGGAAGCTTGCCGGTCATCTCCTTGAATTGTCGCGTATAGCTTGACCTGGTAAGACGGATACCCGCAGCAAGATCATCCACCGTCATGGGCTGGTTATAATGATCACGGATATAGCGAATGGATTGTTGTAAGCGAGTTCGATGATCCATGGAAGCATTGCTCGAATCATTTTGCAGAATCAGCATCCGGAACCATTCCTGGAAACGAAGCTGCAAGTCCCATTGTTTCAGCCAATCCTCTGTCGCCCGCTGCTGTAACAGTTGATCCAATATATCCAGACAGGAGCTCCAAGGGGTGTAGGATAACTCAATAGGCGATGATGATTCCGAGATGACTTGCGACTGTGGAAAAGCAGGACTTGTCTCTTCGAGTTGAGTGGTGGATCCAATCCTACTTGTCTCACCAGCGGTCAGATCAAGCTTATAATAATGCAGCTTGGATTCTGAACCAACTCCAGTTTGCAGCGGTAAGACGGGTATATCAGAAGGGAAAAACAGAATCGTACCTTTTTTTAACTTGAAGATGACATCTTGCGCCATCAATTCTTCCTGTCCTTGGGTTACTACAACAATCGAATAGCCCTTCGACGATGTGCATTCTAAACCATTGTAAGGCTCCAAGGCAGAGTTTTGAACGTATTGAATATGCTGAAGTGAACACAGCCAGGGCATGGGAAGTATCTGTTCTATGGTATGAGACATTCGTCATCTTCCTTAATTGAGAATAGTTATCATTAGGAATAGTCTAAACCAAAAAAGAAAGCTCTTCAACCCTGGTTGAGGAGCTTTCTTTTTTAAATTATTCTATCGATGTTGGTTATGGCGTCATTTTTTCCAGAAGATCATCAATTTTCATTGAGTTTGCTGTAATCGCACCTGATTGCCAATACGACCTCTCCATCATGTATACCTGGTTGTTTTTAACTGCCGGAAGGGATTTCCACAACTTGCTATCCAGCAGCTTCAAAGCTTCCTTGTTCTCGGGGGATGACCATTCTCCATTGGATGGGAATACAATAATGTGATCCGCATCAAGCTCCGGAATAGCCTCTTCAGAAAGGACTTCCTGATATTCTTCCATGCTGCCAACCAGTGGATGAGGCGTTAGACCAAGCTCCGAATAAATAAATCCGGTTAATCGATTTTTAACTCCGAACAATGCCAGTGTATTATTGCTGATATTCAGCCGGACGACCGCTACAGTCTCATCACCGACCGCTTCCTGAAGCTTCGTCTTAGCGTCTGCAATTTTGGCCTCATATGCCGCTACAACTTCTTTTCCCTTGTCTGGTTTACCTACAACCTCGGCAATGGTCGTCAAGATCTGATTGGAATCCTGTAAAATGTCTTCTGGCAGGCGGTACGTCGGTGCCACCTTTGAATACATTTCATATTGCTCCATGTCCGCACCGCCATCCACTATGATGAGATCCGGATTATATTGCAGTAAAGCTTCAATGCTGCCTGTAATATCAAATTGAGGCACATCCAGATCCAGATATTCCTGTACGCCCCACATCGGATTATACCACTGCACTACTGGCGTGATGTCCAAAGCCTTGAGATAATCCTCCACGTAAATCCCCGCAATACGCTGTGGACGAACCGGAATCGTTACATCTCCGAATTCATCCTGCACCACACGTGTTTCTGCTTCTTGGCTCGACTCGGATGAATTGCTGCTGCCAGCAGTTGTGTTCTCCGTTACTGGCGATTGTGCCTGTTCCTCCGTTGCTCCCGAATTCGAGCTGCAGCCCGCGATGAATACTGCCATGACCAGAACTGTAATTCCCCAACCTTTAATCCCTTTACTCAAACTTGCCATGCTACTCTCCACCCCTATGTAATCAGCTGTATTAAAGAGAATGCCTATCTACAATGATTATCATTCTCAATTAATGTCTAAGGTGAATTGTACCTTATGCCTTGCCGCACTCACAATACACATTTGAATCCTTTTTTTTATACAAACGAAAGATACAGAACACCCTTGCCCCTGCTAGAGCAGAGGCAGTTTTCCGTTATGGTAACTCTCAAGCAATTGACCTACGAAAGAATGTTCATGCTCACCCTGCAGCATTGCAGCCCCAATAAGGCCAATATCATCACTCACATAACCAGCCAATTCGGGATCCCCTGTATGCTGCAGCGTCTGTTTGAATGCCAGTTCCCTCGATGCACGAAGCAGTTCATCCTCAGCGATAGAATCAGCATCTTGTACCCACCTCTGATATGCCGACATCCATTCATCTGCAAAATTCGAATCATCACGCTTGTCCAGATAGCTGTCGATATCCAGCCCTTGAAACAGCTCGTTTGTAATCAGCCTGCCTTCATTAAGTTCGTTAAGGAGCTTCTCCGCCTCTCTTCTATTCATTAGGTAATCCCTCCATCATCTGTGATGCTGTACATTTCAGGTATTTCGAATCTTCGTATGCTGCGATTCGGATCGGCTGTAAAATGATCCAGCCCCCTCTCCTCATACTCCCGCAGAAGGTGTTCAAGTATGCGAGCGATTACACCGCAATCCGCCAAGGCATCATGCCTTCGAATGCCGTCTGTATTGATATTATAATGCCGAATCAGATAATCCGTGGATATGACTTCATGTACTTCAGGATGAATATAGGTAAACATCGCTTTTGTATCCAGCACCTTATTGCTAAACATCGTCACGCCCAATTGCTCGCAGTGGCGCTTCAGTATAGGCAGATCATACTCATACCCAGCATGGGTTACAAGAATCTTTTCCCCAATAAAGCTGGAAAATAAACGATAGGCTTCTGCAAACGCAGGAGCAGTCATCATATCCGCATTTGATATGCCCGTTAACTCTGCCACAGCATCCGGTATCGGTTTGCTAGCACGTGACAGCGTGGAGAATGTTGAATTGCCAACCTCTCCACATTTGTATTTCATTGCGCCGAATTGGGTTATGCTCTCCCGATCCGGAAGAATGCCTGTTCCCTCCAGATCAAAGATGCAGTACAGATGCTCATGCAGCTTAGGGATGTGCAGATCGTCGATTACATAATAATCAGGGTTAAATGTAATTTTCATATATTCTCTCCCCCTTGCCACAGACGGGTGAACTGTACCAATTGATGCTCCATGTTAAACTCCAGTTTATAGATATCCGGCATCGTCGTACTTTTCCAGAACTCATATCCGTAGGACGAGTCGTAATGTTGGAAGATCAGGGTCATCACATCTCCATGTGTCCCTATCGCTACTTTTTGTCCCGTGTGGTTGTTAAGGATCCGATGAATTACGGCTACGGCCCGCGAACCTGCCTGTTCACCTGATTCCCCGCCAGCGTATGCAAATGAAGGGTCACGGTACAATCTTAATTTGGATTCATGGAAATCGGCATGCTTAACACGTTCATCAGATAATTGGCGTTCGCGCAAATCTTCTTCCATCAACACAGCGGCGCTCGTCCTGTCAGCCAATTCCTGAATGGTATCAACTGCTCGCCGGTATGGACTGGAATAATACCATTGAATCTTCTCCTGACTGAGAACTTCTGCAACATTCGCTGCATCTCGGCAACCACGCTCTGTGAGTCCTCGCTCTCGTTCCTGTCCTTCCACATAGGCGGATTCTGCATGCCGCACAAAATACAAGATGGTTCTGGACTCTTCACTCATCCGTCAGCCAGTCCCTTCTTCTTCTCAATCACAAGGAGGCAAGTACTGTCTGGCAAGGGTGCAGGCTGTCCGTCTTCCTTCATAAACACAATGCGTCCCTCAAGTGCCTCGGTATATCCTTCCTGAAGAAAATGCTCCAGCTTAATTATCTCTGCCTGCTCACCAAGCGCCTCACGAATACAGTTTTCGTAAGCCGATGGCGTAAAGATGCCGAACTGTTCCTGAATCTCGTGAACGTATGCTTCTTCGCCCCACGTATACGTATACAGGAATTCCATGGCATCATTAATGTTAAGAACGACCTCATTCTCAGCAACTTGTTCAAACGTAATCTTCCGGCCCTGAAAGTCCTGAGCATATCGTTCCATCCACTGCATCCCCTCCGGCTCCATAAACCGAATCCGTCTTTTCTGCTCTTGAGGCTCTGTCATAATGCCATCACGGATTAATATTCTTCCACCCGGCGACAGAACATGAAACGAACTTTGAAGTGCTGCGACAACCGTATCCGGGTTAAATCTCCGTCCATTCCGCTCTATATAGGAGTACAATTCATGCAGAATAGACGAAAAGATGACCGTATCCACCGAGCCTGGCTGCACGTATTGATCCAGCCTCAAGGCGTCCCCCTTCATCACCTGCCAGCGGTGACCTTCTCGCTGCTTCTTGCGCTCCAGCGCTTCGATGACATTGGCAGAAATATCAATGCCAATCGGCTCCACTTCCGGCTTCTCCTGCTCAATAAGATCCAGCAGAACGCCGCCACCTGGACCGATATCGAGTACACGCTTGCCAACGATGTAGTCCAGCAGCACTTTTTTATAATCCCCCGAGCTGTTCATGTCCGCCAAATACGTTTCTTCATTATGGAATCGGTCATACGCATCACGCCGCAGTCCGAACAAATCGAAGAGCAGCAATACGGCCTTCTCATATAGCGGTGATTTCTCGGCTTCAATACAGAACGCAATTAGCTTCTCAGCCGCCGGGGAGAACTCAAAGGTCACAAAAACCGTATCCGGCAGATCCGGTTGACGTACTACGCGATGGGTCAGATGCGGATAAACGACCGAATGTTCCTCTTCAATCTGCTCCCATGACCATTGCTCAAGGTACTTTTCAATCATTCGTTTTTTGTAAATATTCAGCTTTTTGACACCTTTATAGTCGTAATACATCGTATTCATTAACGGTTCAAAACTGATATGACGTACATCGTCTCTGTTGTCTGCCGTTTGAGACATGTCTCCACGATTCAGTGAGAGAAGGAACACTTTTACCATTTCCTGCAAGGAAAAATCCCGCAGGGCAGATTCCACATACCACAATGTACGATGAGACAGAGGAGCCAGCATGTTGTCTACATCAAGCTCTGTTTGCAGTTTAGCGTACGCCTCATCCAGCGCCTCACCTTCGCGAATGGACGAGCTTCGGAGCCGGGATAAACGTTCCTTCAGAGACCAGTCTGCATGATTCGGTTCGCTGATAATCCACCCAACCATTCGCTCTACTTCTGCTTCAACCTGCCGCCATAGATTCGGATCAACTCCAGCAATAATGCATTGGTTGAGCGTCATCAGAACCGTGTGCAATTCTTCAGCTGTCAGCCAGCCAGGAGTGATAAAATCATGAAGCGGAGCGTTCTCGGCAAAAGGTATCTCCCCGCGTATGTATTGTCCAATCAGTCCATGCGTTCCAATGAGGGCATAGATCATTTCCTGTCTTGGCGTAGCTTCTTTCTTCTGAATTGGATTCGCCTCATTAACCTGGGCCACAGCTTTATCGTCACTACCGATGTTTTCAGTACTGCGATTAATAACATACTCCCTGTATAACTGTGCAGAGCCCCTATTGTGTACAAACAAATTCACCCCTGCGCGCTGCCACACCTTCCTTTGCTGCAATGAGCCAGCCTTGGCTGTCTCCGACCAGACAAGTACTTCCTCCACGACCTCTCGCACCCAAAAGGAAACGTTCAGCTGATCCAGGACGTGCAAGGTCCGCTCGACGTAGTCCAGAACGGGATTTGTTCCCTCAAGGTCAGCAATAGAATGAATGCGTTCAAGATTAATATGGGGCTGCTCAGCCGCCGCCAGCAGCTGCAGCCATAATTGCTGCTTATCCTCTGGGATGTTGCCTGTTCTATAAGAATGTATGGCTTCTAATGAGTGCAGCATGTTGACATTCACCTCGTTATTCTAGTTCAATTCATTTGTCTAGATGGTCTAATCGATCCTTCACAAGTTTCAGCACCTTTTCTGCTTCATTCCCCGGTAAACTCTCTTCCAGGCGAGCAGCTGCAACGGGCAGAATCCAACTTTCGATCTCCTGCCAGGTTAAGCCTGATAGTTGCAAGTAATGGTTGATGTACCCCTCCACTATCGTATCACGAGACCTTTCAAACCCCAATCGTATCGCGGGATCGGCATCCTCTGGCAGCGATGCGCTCGTTAATATGACCCAACTGCGTGCCACATCACCTGCAGGATCGCCCGACATGCCTGTCATCCAATCGATAACATCGTAGTCGTTCTTGATCTCGTTCATCATGACATTATCGGGATGAAAATCACCGTGACAGATCTGTATTCGCTCAGGGAGACGGGTCAGATAATCAAGTATCCGGGTTTTGTCCTGTGCAGACAATTGCTGTGTTCTCTGAATCGCCCCTGACAAAACCTGCTTCTGTAAAGGCAGGACTCTCTCATCATCACTTTGGGTATGAAGCTCCTGATGATTGGCAGCCATTTGATGTACCAGTTCTCGAAGGCTTGAAGGCTGACGGAACATCATGGAGAACATCGTCTGACCTTCGATCCGTTCAAATACAATACCCGTACGTTCCCCTTCAACTATAATTTTCCGTGCATGAGGCACGGGTAATTTCTTATCATTTAACAGTTGTGTAATTCTGAATTCATTCTGGATGGCTTCAATCGGAAAGTCAGTTTGGTACAGTTTCAAAATTTGATTGGACGAGTATGCGTAGATGTCCGCAGTTCGACCTTGACCAATTAGCTTCATACTTTAGCCTCCAGCGTTTAATCGAATTCCTTGCCTCTGATTTTGCTAAACACCATGACATCGACCAGGGTACCTGTACTGTCCCGGCGCATACTTCGCAGTATACCTTCCAGGGTGTAACCTGCACGCTCAGCGACCTTGGCACTACGTACATTCCGAGAATCACAGCGAATCTCCAGACGGTTAGCGTTCAGATATGTTATTGCAAATTGCTCAATTCCCCTTACAGCTTCCGTCATTAATCCTTCACCTGCACGCGACGATCTGATCCAGTAGCCGATCTCGAAGCAGCATGCATTCCAATCAATACGATGCAGGCCGCTGCTGCCTACAAAATCATCAGTATGCTTATCTCGCAAATGAAGAACGAGATCTGTCCGCTCCATAAACTGTAACCTGGCTTTGCGGACATGTGCTTCGGATTCCTCAAGCGAAGGTACCTTTTCGGCAAATGGCAGCCACGGCCGCAGCTGTTCAACACTCTCCCGAATAGCCTCGTTGACATCAGCGCCATCTCCCCACTCAGGAGCTCGTATCGTGAGACGAGCTGTGTCGAAGCGCTCGGGAAAGGATAGCATAATTGGATGTGTTGGTTCCGTGTTAGACATAGTGTCCTACTCCTCTACCTGGAATATCGAATCCACAATAAGCGGGAGGTTATCCCGGACAGAAACAGCTCCAAAAACCGAACGTGCATGCACACCCTTTTCCTCAAATACATCCATCATTAGATCTGAAAACCCGTTCAACACCTTGTGGTGTTCCTGATAGGAAGCCGACGCGTTAACAAAACCCTGGACTTTGACTACTCGTTTCACCCGATCCAGTGAACCCAGCACATCCTGAACCACAGCGAGCACCTCAATCCCGGCATTTCTGGCAAATTCGTATCCCTGTTCCGTCGTGAAGTCCTCTCCCAATTTGCCACGCTCCACCGTATTCGGACCTTTCCCTGATACATACATTAACCCATTTACAATAACTGCATTGGCATACTTCGCAGCTGGAGCGCTTGCCTCAGGCAAAATAATTCCCAGTTCACTCAATCTCGTTGCTATCATCGCTTTCCCTCCCAAGAGACAATGTCTAAGCGTAAACCTATCAATATATTACTATTTTGGATAAACATTAATATACGCTCGATCTTAGGCTTAAGCAATGATCGCTTTGATCATGATGGACGATACTCTTTCGGTTTCTATGAATGTCACTTTGATGAAGTAACGTTATGCTCTAATTCCACTACTTACGATTTATCAGATCATTGGATCATCCAAAACGCTTCTACATTGCAATCTCCAGTTTAGGATTAATTAATATATTAATTCTAATCTTTTGAAAACGTTATATTGTAATTCCTGTTGTTCTCTATTACGATAGTTACAAACAAGTACATAAATAATCTGTTTACTCAAAGGAGGACGTTATCTTGAATGCACCCTTATTTCGTGACCCTATCTTCGATGGAGCCGCTGATCCGGTCGTTGTATGGAACCGCGCCGAACAGACCTGGTGGATAATCTACACCAACCGCAGAGCTACAGCAGGAGGACCGAAATTTGCCTGGGTTCATGGCACGGATCTCGGCGTTGCCTCATCGTCCGATGAAGGACAGACGTGGACCTATCGTGGTACGTTAACCGGTTTGGAACATGAATGGGGACATAATACGTTCTGGGCGCCGGAAATTTTCTGGCATGATAACACGTATCACATGTATGTCAGTTATATTCAAGGCGTGCCGCATGACTGGCCGGATCATGACCGCCACATTTTACATTACACGAGCCCGGATCTGCTGACCTGGACATATCATGGCAAACTGGAGCTCAGCTCAGACCGTGTCATTGATGCCTGTATTTATCCGCTTCCGGATGGTCGCTTTCGGATGTGGTACAAAGATGAGGCAAATGGATCTCATACCTATGCCGCAGACAGCACGGATCTTTACCACTGGGATGTTATCGGTCCCGTCATTAAAGGTCGCGCCCACGAAGGACCCAACGTTTTCCGCTTTCATAACACCTACTGGATGATTGTGGATGAATGGAGAGGACAGGCTGTATACCAATCAGATGATCTCGAGAATTGGGTATGGAACAGCATGATTCTCGATCAGCCGGGGACACGTGAAGACGATGGCGTTATCGGTTTGCATGCAGATGTAGTGGTCCAGGATGATACAGCTTATATTTTCTACTTCACCCATCCTGATCGCGTTGAAGGAGTAGATCATGCAAGTGAGCCTGCTCGTCGTTCCTCCATTCAAGCTGCACGCCTGGATGTTGTGAATGGGGTTATGGTCTGTAATCGGGATGAAGAGCTGCAATTGATGCTTCGTCCGGAGACAGATGAGAGTCCTATTTCGGTTTGAACCCCATGAGGTAGAAGATTAGCACCCTTCATATTGTGAAAAAATACGGAAAAGACCTGAACAAGTTCCTGCTCCTGCAGGCTTAATCAGGTCTACTTGGACGAACTGTGCATGTTCCTGTAATCGCTACATCGATTATGATGGACGCGCCTTCCCATCCCTCTGCCTGTATGTTCGTGGAGACATCTGTACGGTTCGCTTGAACACTTTGCCAAAATGAGAAAAGTTGCCGAAGCCTGCTCGCCAGGCGATCTCCGTAATGGAATCCTCGCTCTCGCGCAGCAGCCGCTGCGCTTCCTTCACGCGAAGTAAATTCAAATAATCAATGAAAGTAAAACCCGTGGTTTGTTTAAACAATCGACTGAGGTAATGCGGACTGATTCGGAATTCTGCCGCAACTTCTGGCAGGGTAAGAGGGTTCCGATAATTATCATTCAGGAAGCGAACAACGGCTTGCGTCTTCGGATGCAGGACCGGCTCGCTCTCGACAGAATATACTCTCCCCTGCTCCTGATTGCGATATGCGAGAAGCAGCAATTCAATGGAGCGATGGCGCAGCAGCAGACTGCTTCCAGCCTTAGGCTGAATCATCTCATCAATCATTTCATGAATGATCCGTTCTGCCGTATCGCTAACAGGTGATGGAAGCCTTAACATCGGAACTTCCCATTCAAATGGCTCCTTTAACCCCTCCATCAACGCAGGGGCAATACTCATCTCTTTAAAAAGATCCTGCTTCAGATACAGTACAATTCGTTCATGATCGGGCCTTCCGCTTTCCAACGTCTTATGTACTGCATTTCGGTCAACAAATACAAAATCCCCGGCTTTGACATGGTAAGAACGGTCTTTAATAAAATAAATGCGTTCCCCCTTCAGGAGATAATAGAGCTCATAATGATCGTGGAGATGATCCGCGGTCATGGAATAATAGCCCACCCTGCGATCATATTCAATATCCAAATATCCGGTGGAATCGTGGTAATCCGCTCGAAACGGCTGTGACATGAAGCAGCCCCCTTTTCAAGGATTATAGCAAAATAAGCGGGGTTTGAAAGCGATTACGCAAAAAATGCGGCGAAAGAAGTATTCCCTTGTTATAGGCTAGAGCTATATTCAAGGAGGCGATAGATATGGGTAGCAAAAAACGCTATGTACTGGTCGGCACCGGTGGCCGTGCAGAATTTTTTTATGGAGCATTAGCGAAAAATTTCCGTGAACAATCCGAGCTCGCAGCTTTTTGTGATATTAATCAAACGCGGATGAATTATGCGAATCAACTGCTGCAAGAACGATATCAATACAATCAGGTTCCTACCTATACAGCAGACCAGTTTGACCAGATGATTGAGAACGAGAAACCCGATGCCGTCATTGTGACCAGCGTTGACCGTACGCATCACAAATACATTATTCGGGCGATGGAGCTTGGATGTGACGTCGTGACCGAGAAACCCATGACCATCGATGAGCACAAATGCCAGGATATCCTCGATGCTGCCAAACGGACCGGGCAGAATATCCGGGTTACCTTCAACTACCGATATGCTCCCCACCATACCAAGATCCGTGAGCTGATCATGAACGATACCATCGGTAAAGTAACCTCCGTTCATTTCGAATGGCTGCTCAATACCCGGCACGGTGCAGACTACTTCCGTCGCTGGCACCGCGACAAACGTAACAGCGGCGGTTTACTCGTCCATAAATCCACCCATCATTTTGATCTCGTCAATTTCTGGATCGGCTCCCAGCCCGAAACGGTCTTTGCCTTCGGCGATCTCATGTATTATGGGCGTGAGAATGCCGAAGAACGCGGCGTTACCCAATTTTACAGCCGTGCCACCGGCAACCCGCTCGCTAAGGAAGATCCTTTTGCCCTCCACCTGGATTCGGATGCGCACCTCAAAGCGATGTATCTGGATGCGGAGCCTGAGGACGGCTACCAGCGTGATCAGAGCGTATTCGGAGATGGCATTAACATTGAGGATACGATGGGCGTGCTTGTCCAGTATCAGAACAAAGCCATTTTGACGTATTCCCTTGTTGCCTACCAGCCGTGGGAAGGATACCGTATAGCCATTAACGGCACCAAAGGACGGATCGAGATGTCTATCGTTGAACAGTCTTATGTCAATTCACTCGGGGACAAAAGTCTCGAAGGTGCCCTGATCGGTAAAACGCTTCGTGTGCTGCCCATGTTCGATGCCCCATATGAAGTGCATGTCGAAGAGCAAAAAGGCGGCCATGGCGGAGGCGATCCTGTTCTGCTCAATGATCTGTTTGGCGAGCCTGCGGAAGATCCGTATGCTCGTGCTGCCAACCATATTGATGGAGCAAGATCGATCCTGACCGGTATTGCAGCCAACCGTGCGATTTCAACCGGGCTGCCGGTCCACATCAAGAGCCTGGTTCAGTTTTAATTTGATGGAAAGTTAATTCTAGAACGGTCATGATTCAAGGCTGCGTATTTACGCGGTCTTTTTTCCATTTGTAATCTCTTCTTAAGAGCCAAAAGCGAACATTGAATGATCACCAAGTTGAAGGAGGAAATGGATGTTCTTTTCTTTAAAAAGCCGATTAATTGCCTTAATTCTTGTCCTGTTCGTACTCTCGTTCGGCACGCTCTCCTTCCTGTTGTTTGCGGAATCCCGGGCTGTAATCCGTTCCTATATCGAGTCCTCTGCTCTCGAGAAAATGGAGGAATACGGCTCTTACATCGATATGGTACAAATGCAAATTTATGATGTAGCCTCTCTCGTCTTCAATAGCGATATGGCGAGAAATTGGGATAATGCCATGAGTGACCCACACCTGTCCGAGGGGGAGAAAATGCTGGCTAACCTCGCCATGAGCCGCTTTCTGACGCAGGCCACAAACAGCTATACCAGCATTTCCGATGTGTCCATCTATCGGCGAAACGGGCTTCGGATTGGCGGCGAAAATCAGGTCGTGGGCGATCCTTCGTTTTTGCAAGAACCATGGTATACGAACTTCTTCACATCCGGAGACCGATGGCTGGCTGCACATACCGACGTTCATGAACGGGTCAGGGACCATGGCAACCCGGTGGTCAGCCTGCTTATGCCTCTGGGTACCTTCCATCATGCTACGACGCGTAATGTCATGAAGGTCAATGTAAGCGAGTCTTATTTTCTAGAACCCCTCAGCCGGATTCATCTGGCCAACAACAGCACCATTTTTCTGCTCAATGAACAAGGTCGGCCCCTCCTCTCCCAACAAGCTCATGAGCTTGGGGCCGGAACTCTATCCGACATCGAACATATTCGAAACCGCACACCAAAATCAGGCGTTGAATACCTGACCAATGAAGCGGGCGGACGAGACATGATGGTATACAAAAAACTCGGGCGAACAGGCTGGATGCTGGTAGGTCTGGCACCGGAAAAAGAGATGTATTCCTCTCTGCACAAACTCCAAACGACAACATTTGTGGTGACGATTGTCATCATCCTGGTGTCCCTGTGTGCTGCGGCCTGGCTGTCCTACGGCGTAACCAAGCCCTTAACCCGCCTGGTTCTGGCGATGAGACAGGTACAGCGGGGTGCATTTGATCAGGCCGAATCCCTGCTTCCCCCAGACCAGAATGTTAAGAGCGAGATTAGTTATGTGATATCTACGTTTCGCTACATGATCATCCGGCTCAGACAGCATATCCAGAATGAATTTGAGCTGAAGCTGCTTCGACAGCAGGCGGAATATAAGGCTCTCCTTATGCAGATTAATCCGCATTTTATGTTCAACACACTGGAACTGATCAGCAGTCTTGCGATGCAGCGCCGAACAGACGACACGGTGCAGGTCATTGAGGATCTCGGGAAAATGATGAGGTACTCCATGCATACGAATGATGATCGTGTGTCACTGGCCGAGGAACTTAATTACGTCCGCCACTATATCTCCATTCTTCAAACCCGCTTCGGACCCAAGCTTGATATTTCCACCCAAGAATCGGGCAGGCTGGATCACCTCGTTATAGTCAAGTTTATTCTGCAGCCGCTGATCGAGAATGCAGTCAAATACAGTTTTAACTATCAAACGACTGCTCAGGTGCGTATTCGAATCTGCAGGAACAAGGAACGCCTGCAGCTCCAGATTAAGGACAATGGTCCGGGGATGCCTCAGGACATTATCACTAGACTGCAGGATTTAGAGACCGTTACAGCCCAACTTGAACCGATGCTTCGCCATGCAAGCTGGCATATCGGACTTGGCAATGTGGTTGCCCGGTGCCGGCTGCATTATGGTTCGCTCTTTGCCATTCATATTACGAACGGGGATACCCAGGGCACTTGTATTGAACTGGTTTTACCCGTACAGGAGGAAAATCATGTACAACGTTTTGATCGCTGATGATGAGATTGAGGTCCGTGAAGGCCTGAAACTGAAAGCAGATTGGAATGGAATGGGTTTTGCCATCTCAGGTGAGGCCGCCAACGGAGTGGAAGCCGCTCGGTTGCTCCAATCGGGACACTATGACCTGCTCCTGACCGATATGAATATGCCGGTCATGGATGGAGTGCAGCTGCTCGACATCTGTAGAACCCACAATCCATCCATCGAAATCATTATCATCACGGGATATGAGGACTTCCAGTATGCCAGAGCCGGTGTTCGTAATCATGCCATGGACTACTTATTGAAGCCGGTAACCCGCGGAGAACTGAAAGCAGCCTTGACCAAAATCAAGGAAGAGTTGGATAAGAAACGCAAGGCTCTGAATGAATCCGAAAGGATCCAATGGCGTCTGTCCCAATACTATCAACAGATGAAAACACACTTTATTATGGATCTCGTCAAGGGTAACAAGCTCCCTCCTTCTTCACTGCCTGAACGAATCCGATTATTTCATCTGGAACAATGGCAGCATTCCGACGTCTGCTTCCTGACTGCAGGTTTGCGGGAAACAATCCATACTCCTGCTTCTGAAATCCGGATTCCGGAGAACATGCACCTCCCATTCCAAATGGTCTGTCATGAGATTGCTGAATCTTATACGGGAACTGCACTTGTATTCCAGGACACGGCCCATCCTGGAATCATGCATTTCATGATTTTGGACGGAGTGCAGCATGAGTTCTCGGAAAGACTGCGTGTACAGATGATGTCCTATCTGACCATGGAAGTGCAGATTGGAATTGGGCTGACAGTGACAGGACTAGAACAATGGAAGGAAGGGTACGTTCATTCCCTTCTGGCATGGAACTTGGCCGGACGTCAGGCTGAGCAAGCTCAGACTATAGAGGTAACCGATCACAGTCCACTGATTCCCGAGGAGATCAACCGCGCCATGCATCGATGTCTTCTCCGAGGAGACCTTGATTCCTTTCGCAGCATGATTCGAAAAGAGCTGGACGATGCCTTTCACAGGTCCTCTTCCCGTTTAATCCGCTGTCTTTTGCAAATTTCACTGCTGATGGAGTCTGCCACCGTGGACTGCATGCGACAGGCTTATGGCACACCATCTCACTGGATCTCTCCTGAATGGGTACTGTGGTTGGAGACTCCCGAACAAGCTGAACGGCTGCTGATGCAATGGGCACAGGATTTTGTAGACGGGCAGCAGCCACCCGAGACCACAGAAGCAACCATGATCGAATCAGCGAAAGGTTATATCGAAGAAAACTACATGCAGGAAATTACGCTCACCTCCATCGCAGAGCAATTTAACTATCACCCTTCGTATTTCTCTGAAATGTTCAAGGAAGGTGCAGGCATCTCATTTATTCAATATTTGACGGAAACCCGGATGAAACACGCCACACGCTTACTGAAGGAAACTCAATTGAGTGTATGGGATATCACTGAGCTTACAGGCTTCTCTTCCCCGAGCTATTTCAGCGCTCGCTTCAAAAAGATGCACCACATGAGTCCATCCGAATACCGGGTGCTTCAATCCGAAAAAATCACTAGTGAGAATCCGAAGAAATGAGATTCCGGCCGCATTGGCTCCCAGGTAAGATGAGGTTATCAAAACGTTCACCGCTTATCATGTAAGCGGATTCAGTGATTGGAATTGTGAATGTTCAACCACTCTTAACCTGAAGGGAGGCAAATCATGAAAAAAATGTCCACGCCCTTATACGGCCAGCAAAATAAAACAGCCTACTTGTTCCTATTGCCTTGGCTGATCGGCCTGTTCTGTCTAACGCTGGGGCCAATGGCTGCATCGCTGTACTTATCCATGACCAAATTCAATCTGTTATCACCGCCCACGTGGACGGGGCTCAGCAACTATGTGCAAATTTTTAGTGAAGACGATACATTTCGCAGATCGCTCGGACTTACCTTCTTTTATGTATTCTTGTCCGTCCCGCTCCGCCTGGCCTTTGCTCTGCTGGTAGCGATGGCACTAAACAAAGGCATTCGCGGCCTCGGTATTTATCGAACCGTGTATTACATCCCTTCCCTTCTGGGAGGAAGTGTTGCCATCGCCATTGTATGGCGTCAAATCTTTGATGGTAACGGGCTCGTTAATCAATTTCTGAACTGGTTCGGCATAGCGGGACCTTCCTGGATTGCACATCCCGACTATGTCATTTATACCATCGTAACCTTATCCGTGTGGCAATTCGGTTCGGCGATGGTGATCTTCCTCGCTGGCCTGAAGCAGATTCCGGCCGATCTTTACGAAGCGTCGGATGTGGACGGTGCGAGCAAGCTGCGTCAATTTTTCCGCATCACGCTGCCCATGCTGTCACCCGTCATTTTTTTCAACCTGATCATGAGCATGATCAATTCCTTCCAGGCCTTCACACCGGCATATGTCATTGGAGATGGCCGCGGAGGACCACTCGATGCGACCATGTTCTACACCTTGTATCTGTATCTGAAAGGCTTCTCGTTCTTTGATATGGGTTACGCCTCAGCACTCGCCTGGATCATGCTGGTCATTATCGGTATATTCACTGCAATTGTCTTTCTTACATCCAGGTTCTGGGTATTCTATGGCGACAATCAGGAGGGGAGGTAATGCATATGCCGTTCAAACGAAAGCTGATTCAGACCGGAAGACATACGGTCATCATCCTCCTCGGGCTGCTGATGCTGTACCCGGTGTTATGGCTGATCTTCAGTTCGTTCAAACCTAACCAGCTGATCTTTACGAACAGCAGTCTGATTCCGACCAGCTTCACACTGGATCATTACGTGAA
Source organism: Paenibacillus sp. FSL K6-2862 (assembly GCF_038005125.1). Taxonomy (NCBI): domain Bacteria; kingdom Bacillati; phylum Bacillota; class Bacilli; order Caryophanales; family Paenibacillaceae; genus Paenibacillus; species Paenibacillus sp. FSL K6-2862. The sequence goes on along the minus strand of NZ_JBBOSN010000001.1, from coordinate 2,608,792 downwards.
TGGCTGGAAAGGATTACAGGGCGTTTCCTTCGGCCGATTCTTCGGCAATTCGGCACTCATCTCGGTCATGAGCGTACTGGGAAATGTGATCTCCTGTTCGCTTGCTGCCTATGCTTTTTCCAGACTCCGCTTCAAGTTAAAAACGCTGTGGTTCAGCATCATGCTGGTCACGATTATGCTGCCTTACCATGTAACACTTGTACCTCAATATATTCTGTATAACGAGCTGCAGTGGATCAATACGTATTTCCCGCTTATTTTGCCGAAGTGGCTGGCACAGGACTCCTTCTTCATTCTGCTAATGGTACAATTTATCCGCGGCATTCCGCGGGAACTCGACGAGAGCGCAACGATTGACGGGTGCGGACAATCCCAAATTTTTTTCCGAATCGTGGTGCCTCTCCTTGTTCCTGCATTGATCACAACGGCAATCTTCACCTTTATCTGGAGCTGGGATGATTTCTTCAGCCAGATGATTTACCTAAGCAAGATCGATCTGTTCACCGTACAGCTGGGCATCCGTTCCCTGTTTGATCCATCAGGACAATCCGATTGGGGAGCATTGCTTGCCATGTCCACGTTATCCCTGCTGCCTGTAACGATCATCTTTCTGGTATTTCAGCGCTATTTTCTGGAAGGCATTGCTACTACAGGTCTGAAGTAAGTTCTATTTTCGCAATCACCATATTCGTTAGGAGGATGAACAATGTTTAAGCGACTCATGATGGGAATGGCCGCCTCACTCCTGCTATTTGCAACCGCCTGCTCGGGTACGGATCATACGGGTGCTGGCGGTAATACGGATCAAGGTAACGAATCAAACGGCCAGGTCGAATTGCGCATGATGTGGTGGGGTGATCAGAAACGGGCAGATATTACAAACGAAGCTCTTCAAGTCTTTCAGGAAAAACATCCGGACATCAAAATTGTAGGTGAATTCGCTCCTTCCTCCGGATATTTTGACAAATTGAATACACAGCTGGCATCAGGGACGGCACCCGATGTATTCTTCCTGGGTGGCAATGTGGTTGATTATGCCAAAAAGGATGTCTTGCTCAACCTCGATCCATATGTCGGAAATGAACTGAATCTGGACGGCATGGATCCCACCATGGTGGAATACGGTCGTCTTGACGAGAAGCTTCAGCATATTTCAGCAGGCGCCAACGCACGCGGAATTGTAATCAACAAGGCGTTGTTCGAAAAAGCTGGCATGCCTCTGCCTGAGACGGACTGGACCTGGGAAGATTATGCGGCAATCAGCAAGGAGCTCTCTGACAAGCTCGGCGATAGCATATTTGGAACGTATAACTTTACGGTGGACGGTATGGATATCTACCTGAAGCAGCGTGGCAAACAGCTGTATGACATGACCAACGGTACATTGGGTTTTGCACAGGAGGACATTCTCGAATGGTTCCAATACTGGGAAAAGGCATCGGCCGACGGTGGTGTAGTCACACCTGAATTGCAGGTATCCAATCCGCATGATGACACGAGCAAATCGCTGCTGATTACAGGCAAAGCGGCCATGACCCTGCTTCCGTCCAACCAGCTCGCTGCATTCCAGAGCCTGACGGAGGATCCGCTCATTCTGCATCCGGTTCCGCGCGGACCCAAGGGTACAGGTGTGGTATTTGAATCCAGTCAGGGATTGTCAGGCTATGCGAATACCAAACATCCCAAAGAGGTTGCCATGCTGATGGACTTCTGGATCAATGATCCGGATGCGGCCCGAATTCTTGGCAATGACCGCGGCGTCCCGGTTACGGAAACCAATCGTAATCTTCTTCAGGAAGAAGCCGGAGCCGTTGAAGAACTCGTTTATGACTATACCAATTTTGTATCTGAAGCCACCAAAACGGAGCCTTTTGACGTAAGTTATAACCCTCCTGGTTTTGCGGAATTCTCCAAGCTGGCTCAGACGACAACCCAGGAAATCGGATTTGGACGCAAAAGTGTTGAGGAGGCGGTATCAAGCTTCTACAGCGGTACGCTCCGGATTTTCGAATCCAACCAATAGCAATAACCAACACATTCCATTAGGAGGCGAACATGGCAGAAGTACTATTGAACCGGCTGCGCCAGATGTCCATTCCAAACCTTGTTCAGCCCAGTAAGCCGGAAGATGCAGCTATCTTGCTAGAATGGCAGGAATCGGGAGTCCGTTTTGCCGCTTCGGGAGGAGGCCTGGAACAGGCTTATTATGCAGCAATAGAGAAGCTGCTGGCCTGTATCGTACCCATGAGAAGCGGAGATCCTGTTCTCCAGGAAGGAGGCATCTATCTCGGCTGCTGGCTGGAGAGCACGGGCACAATTAACGCAGAACTGCTCTCCCGCCTGCTTCCTTCCGTTTCCAGAGCAACCTATCTAAGCTTCGCAGCTCATCAGCGGGAGGATGGATTACTTCCTTACAAACTGACAGAAACTGGTCCCTCCTTCCGTCAGATTCAATTGGTTACTCCGCTTGCACGAAGTGTATGGAATCACTATCAGCTTCATGGTAAGGACCGGAGTTTCCTGAGTACGATGTATACAGCCATGACACGTTATGACGAATGGATTGCGAAGCACCGGGATACCCGGGGAACCGGATGTGTAGAGGCTTTCAGCACATTTGATACCGGACATGATCTATCACCCAGGTTCTGGCATGTGCCCGATACGCCATACCAGAACGATCCAGGTGCCTACCATCCGGACTCTCCAATATTGCCTTTCCTGGCACCCGATTTAACCGCCAATATCTATTGCCAGCGTATGTATTTGTCCCGTATGGCAGAGGAGCTTGGCGAATCGGGTCTGGAATGGAAAGCAAAAGCTGAATTCAGTCTGGAGCGACTCTTTCGCAACTGTTATGACAAAGAAGATCAGTTCTTTTATGATCGTGATCGCAATGACAAGTTTGTTCGAGTTCAATCGGATGTGCTGCTGCGCGTGATGGCCTGTGAGGTGGGTGACCAACATCTGTTTGACCAGCTGCTGCAAAGATATTTGCTCAACACAAGCAAGTTTTTTGCCCGATATCCCTTTACGTCCCTAGCCATGGATGATCCCAGGTTCGACCCTTCATCCACCTATAACAGCTGGGGTGGGCCGTCTAATTTCCTGAGCCTCATTCGGGCTCCCCATGCCTTCGAACATCACCATCGCTATGTGGAATTGACATGGGTGCTGAATCCGATCCTGGCTGTTTTATCCAGAGCGAAGCGTTTTGCTCAAACCCTTAGTCCATGGACCGGTGAAGAAGGCTTCACGGAAACCTACTCCCCGGCTATCCTGTGTCTACTTGATTTTGTGGAAAGGTTATGCGGCATTATGCCTGTCGGTTCAGACCAGCTGTGGTTTACCGGACTTCTTCCCCCAGCCATGGACCATGGCGAAGAAGTTGCCGGGAGTACGGCCTACAGCCGAACGGTTGACGGGCAACCGTTTGAACTGGTGAATACCTCAGATCAGATGATGGTCTATCGAAAAGGCAGCATTCATATTCAGGCTCCGTCTGGTATCCGGGTGATCACCGATCGTGATGGAAGGCTGGAAAGTATCACCGGAATGAGCGTGCGAACGATTGAGGGCGAGCTTACCTATCAGGGGAAATCCCTTCCGATTCAAATTAAAGGAAATGAGATGCAGTGCTTCACTGGGGATGGTTTGCAAACCGTCCGGGATATTGGCATGATCTATCCAAGCTACCAATAGTAAAAAGGCGCAAGTGCGGAGAAGTCTCCATGCACCTGCGCCTTTGCTTATCTAAAGCATGTCCATTACCGCGGAGAGGGTGTCCATTTCTCCCGGTTTATGATGCTATAGCGAAACAGACTCACTTAAGCTTTTCGCTGCCACGACGGGTGGCGATAAAACTCAATCGTATCAATGAAACTTACGTTGTATTCCTGCTCTACTTCCGACAAATTGAACAGTTTGCGGTCAATTTCTTTTAATCCCATGACCACGTCATGCCGCAGCAGGTCCATTGCAATTTTGCCTAGAAACCCGCCCTCGTTCTCCTTGTGCCGATTACGAAACTCTTCATTGTATATGAATTCGGGGGTAAAGGATGACTCCACAAACGCATTGACGAGTGTTAACTCTTTCCCTTCCTTGTGCACCGCAATATAGTAATTTCCGCGGTCATCCTTGACCAAATCTTTACTCAGTTCCACGTTCATTGAAATCACTCCCTATATCTCAAATAATGTGCCAATACGATAAAACATGGGCAGGCAATTGCTCACCACCTGACCTGATCCGTTCATATAGTAGGTATAAACGGAGAACGGAGGATGACTTATGAAGTGGCATCATCTCCATACAGGCAAAACGCTGCAACAGCGTCTGGCGGAGCTGCAGGGACATCTGGCCGAGCTCAATACACCGCGGTCAGGACTTGAACCAGGCCGGATCAAACGGGTGTATTCTCGCCATTTTATCAAAGTAAATCGACAACTGTTTATTCCGCTCAGCCTGTTGTCCATTCGTGTGTTTGATACACCTCAGACACGCCGGGGTGTTCGAGTCGGCATTCGCACCGTGTTCCCATCCAAAAATGCTTTTCGAAATATCCGGCTGGTTGGCGTGGGACTTGATTATCTGGAGCTGCAGGGAACCGGCAAATTCCCTTCCCGCATCCTGTTTCCCCTGAGTCAGATCGAATCCATCCATCGTCCAACAATCAAGAAGAAAAGTCAGACACGTTAATCCGCGCTGTTCCTCTAATCCATACGGCCCATATCATTATAACGCAACCTGCATCGATTTGCCTGCTTAGCGCTTCACGGCAAAAACGGTGAGCACAGAATTTCTCTGTGTCTCACCGCGAAGTTCATTAATTAAAGCTTATCCATGTAATGAACACTGTATTCGACTCTACTTGAGTTATTCTGATTATAGCCCTGTCCATACATCCTTGGCATAACGACCTTCCTGCTGTAAGCGTTCGAGCCATGCATCTGCCTCATCTACAGGCTTGCCACTAATGTCAGTGTATGCCTGTTTGAGTGTTGCCTCCACATCAGGAGCCATCTTGCTGCCGTCTCCGCAAATATACAGATGCCCGCCCTGCTCCAGCAGAGGAATCAGTTTTTCCGCGTCATCCCTCATCAGATGCTGAACATAACATTTATCCTGTCCATCGACTCTGGAAAAGGCTGTGTGAAGCTGGACAAGTCCTTCTTGCTGTGCCGCTTCAAGCTCATTTTTATACAAATAATCATGCTCCGGATTGCGGCATCCAAAGTACAAATGAGCTTCGCCCACGCTCTGTCCTTGTTCCTTCAGAACCCGTCTTGCTTGCAGGAATCCACGGAATGGTGCCACCCCCGTTCCTGGACCCACCATGATAACGGGTACTTCTGCATCAGATGGCAATTCAAACCCGGATTCAGGCGTTCGAACGAACATAACCACCTCTTCACCCGGTTTCAAGTTTGCCAGATAATTGGACGCAATACCTTTATACTCCCCTTGTCCGCTCCAAGCCGGAGCTCGAACCACACTGACCGTAATACTGGCCTGCTCTGGCTGTACCCGAGGAGAACTCGAGATGGAATAATATCTCGCTTTGAGTGAAGGCAGCAGTTCGAGGAAGCGTTCGAACGGCATTTCGCACGCCTCATACTTGACGAGATAATCCAGCATCGATACGCGCTTACCCCGCACTTCTTCCATATATACGGATTCGTCCAGAAGTGCTTCAAGCTCCTTCTTGTGCGGCGGGCATACGGTGTATGCTGCCAGCTCTCTCAGCTGGGCACGTGTTGCTGCCTCCTGCAATTCCACGCTGTGGCTGAGCAAGTCAACCAGATTAACCGGCTGATGCAGTGGCAAGTGCGCAGCGCTTCGACCGGATGCATCCAAAACCAGGTGTTCCGTACCCGTAAAACCATAACGCTTGAGTACACGTTCCACGAGTTCTGGTGGATTTTGCGGGAGAACTCCCAGATGATCGCCTTCCTTGTAAGTCATGCCTTCTGGCAGCTGAATCTCCAGATGACGCGTGCTCCGGAGGCTGCCAGCATCATGAAGTTCCCGATTTTCCAACACGTGAGCCACATGGGCATCGTACGTATCAGCAAGCGGCGTCACCGCATGCCCACTAACAAATTGCACGGACAACGAGCTGCGCTCACTGCCCGAGCTGCTGTTCAGCTTCAATCCCATCGCCTGTGCCAGATCCGGCCACAATTGTTCGCTCCAGTCCTCAACCTGCTTCTCGAAATCTCCGCTGGCATCACTTTCGCCAAGTGGGGACAACCGGGTTGCCCCCTTGGAAGAGAGCTGTTCATCAATCAAACGCGGAATACGCTGATACGTGCTGGCCCAGTTATGATCCCCGCAACCAAGAACTGCAAAGCGTACTCCTTCAAAAGCATTGGCTTCTGCATGCTGAATCCATTCCACAAAATTCTTGGCGTTGCTTGGCGGCTGACCGTTGTAGGATGCACTAACAATAATGACGGCACCTTCCTTCGGCAGGTTGCCTACCCGATTATCCAGTGCCTCTACTTCGCTACGAAAGCCCTGATATCGCGCAGTATCTGCAATCTCACGTGCAATGCCTTCCGCAGTACCCAGGTTGGAACCGTACAGAACAAGCATCGGGGTATGATGGGCATTTGCCGTGTCCAGCTCTTTTCGTTTGACAGTAGGAGCTGGCTCTTCCAACGCTACACCCGGTACAGCCATGACAGGCTGCCCACCACGGGCACGAACACGGATGGTGAAATGGTCCGGCTTAAGCGTCAAGGTCTCTTTCACCTTCAACTGATAATCCGTATGATCAATGAAGTCAAAATGTTTCAAAACCATGCCCAGCACCAGCGTGGCCTCTTGAAGTGCAAATTGCTGCCCAATACACGCCCTCTGACCGTTACCAAAAGGTTTATATGCATCGTGCGGCACCTTGCTTGGATCCTCAAATCGCTCCGGACGGAACTCTTCCACATCGTCGCCCCAGGCATCGCGGTCACGATGCAGCTTGGGAATGAGCACACTAACGCTGTCCCCTTTTTTTAACGGATACTCTCCGGCGAGCACAGTATCTTCTTTGGCGTAGAGGGAGAACGCCGGAGCTGTTGGCCACAGACGAAGTGCTTCGTTCAGTACCATGCGGATATATTTTAGGCTCCGAACCTGATTGTACGTAGGAACCGGATCCTTCAGAATCTGGTCAGCCTCGGCTTGTGCCTTAGCCAGTTTATCCGGATTTTTCATTAAATAATAAATGGCAAAGGATAAAAGTCCGCTCGTTGTCTCATGTCCTGCAATCAAGAACGTAATGATCTGGTAGCGGATATTTTCGTCATCCAGTGTTTCACCCGTCTCCGGGTCCTTACCGCTCAGCATATGGGATAATAGGTCGTCTGCGCCCTCCTGAGGCTGCTCTTTGCGCTCGGCGATAATATGATCGACCAGCGCGAACATGGAGCGAATATCCTGCTCAAATTGTTTCTTTTTGCTAATCATCAATTTGTCCTGAAGACGGAGACGCTGCAGCGAACTCATGGATTCATCCAGAGCGCGTACCATGCTTGTAATAAAGGGGTGAGGTTCTTCCCGATAAAAGCTGTTAAACCGGTAATTGAATCCGCATAACCCGATCGTATCCAGCGTTAGACGTGTCATATCATCGGGTACATTCACCGTTTCATCCGGATTCAGCCGAGACCATTTCTGAACAAGCTGCACGGCCAGATCGATCATTTTATTATGATATCCCTGCATGGCACGCTGACTGAAGCTGGGCAGAAGCACATTATGCGCTTTTTTCCAATTGGGCTCATCCGTCCAGCTTGTAAATAATCCATCTCCAGCAAACGCACGAACTTTCGCAAGCGGTGCCCATACACGCTTATCGAATTTGGATTCATCCGTCACCTCGGCAACCAGCTTATGACCCGAAATGTACAGCTCACTCCGTCCAGGGTATTCCATTCGAAAGATCGGTCCGTATTCCTCAGCAAGCTTAACCAATGATTGCACCGGTTCATCAAAGTTCAATTGTGGCAAGTTACCCAGTGGTCCAAAGGTTTTGGGCTGGGGTACTGACATTGGCGACATCTTCTTCACTCCTATTCCAACTCATATGGTCGACCCGATCATGAATCATGGCTCTGTTAACTTCAGAATTCAAATAAATAGGTATACCATCATTTTCTACAAGTACTCACATTTGATTCAAATCATGATAAAACACAATAGAACCAACTGACCAATTTGGTATATCAGTCATTTTTGAGTAAAAAAAATGAGGTGCTTCGTTATCTTACGTTTACCCTAACATTTCCAGTTCCAATCTTCAACAGTCTCAAAGTCATAGGACCATGGGGTCGCCCCTGCTCATTGGCCTAGGTGGTCTCTAGGCCTGAAACCTATTCAGGCCTTGCCCACTCTTGATTTTTACACGGCAGCTTCACCATGTAAACTAGCGTTGCTCCAGCAGTTCCCTGATTTTCGTTTCCATCATCAAAGGTTCAACTGTCGTTTCATAGCGGTTACTAACCTCGCCATCCGCTCGGACTAAAAACTTGGTAAAATTCCACTTGATCCCGTCCCCGTCATACAATGCAGGATGATTTTCCCTTACAAAATGATCCATCCACCGACCTTCTTCCGTTTCAAGATCATATCCCTGGAATGCAGCCTTTTCGACCAGATGACGAAACAGCGGGTGAATTGTTGTTCCGGTAACCTCGATCTTATCAAACATCGGAAAGGTCACATGAAAATTGCTTTTGCAATATTCGGTGATCTCTGCATTATTACCCGGTTCTTTATGATTGAACTGATTGCAGGGAAACGCCAAAATTTCCAGGCCTTGTTCGCCATACTTGTCATAGAGCTGCTGCAGCTCCGAAAATTGTCTGGAATAGCTGCACTTGCTGGCAGTGTTGACAATGAGCAGGACCTTTCCCTCAAACCTTGATAAATCAGCAATATGTCCATCCTTTGAAGAAACTTGATAAGAATAAATATGTTTCATAGATAGCGCCTCCCATAAGATGTAGACTAAAATAGGTTCTTGACCTAAATTATATCTGCGCTCCTCTTATAGATGAAATATATAAAACATATCAACTTAATAGCTAACATCTATTACACCTCGTGAAAGTATGCAAAAAAAACAACTGACCTGAGCAGAGAAAGGATCTACTCCAATGGACAGTTGCTGTGCTGGGTTATTAGAAAATTGATAAATTCGGAAGATTCAGACGTTCACTTTACCCCATAATCAGGCCGTATACTACACCCGGACCATGTACGCCAATCGTCAGATCGTTTTCGATATCGGAAGACCGGCTGGGACCGGAAATAAAATGAATACCTGCAGGAAGGTTCTCTCTTCCTGCTTCATCAAAACGATTCAGTGTCTCGCCTAAACGGGTATGCAGGCGTTCTACCGGAATGATTATGATTAATACGGTTGGCAGAAGGCTCACAGCACGTCCCTTCTCCGGTGAAGAGAGTACCGTAACTGAACCTGTGTAAGCAGTCGCATAATCCGCCATGACCACCCCAATATCGGCCTCTGCGGCCCGGGCTTTCCAGTTTTCATCCGGCTTGCTGTTCCATACGGAAATCTGCACTTCCGGCAGCTCTGCTTCAAGCTGCAATTCATCCAGATCCTGTTCGTTCTGACGAATCACATACTTTGCTCCCAGTTCATTGGCTTTCGTTGTTATAAAGGTGGATGCTTCCTCCAGATTCTTCACCCGAGCAATGTGAGCACCCACACTCACAAAGTTATCGGTAAATGCCTGTATACGTTTCTCTTCATCCCATTCCAGTTCATTCCAGAATGACGGCGCACCTCGAAAAGGCTGCGTTGGCGCATGATTTTGGCGGGGCCTTCTTAGCTTGGTAGCAATACCGTTCATGAACTTTTCCTGTTTCTCGCGCGACCGCTTCTCCAATTGGTTCAGCCACTGCTGATGCTCAGTGCTCATGTCTGCCGCCTCCTTGCTCCCGTTCTCGCAAAATGTGCTCCATCCGGTTGCGGACGTTGCTATCCATTTCTTTTGGATCTTGATTCAGTTCCTGATCCAGCTTACTCCACTGCTGGCGGAATGAACGTTTGGCCAGGCTCGGTGCAACTCGGTATGTGTTCCAGCCCTTGAGCGGACCAAGCTTGAGGGAGATTCCTTCATTGCGTACAACAGCCTTCTGGCCAAGCTGGCCCAGACGAATAGCAGCACTGAAACGTTTGGAGCTGGACACCACTGCGGCAAATCCCTTCATGCCGACTCCCTCCAGCTTGTTTCCGTGGCCTTCTTCAACCTTGCGTCTGCGTAAATACACGAGCATATCATGTAAAGGTATTTTGACAGGACAGGCCTCATAACAGGCCCCGCACAAACTCGAAGCACTGGCAATGTCGTTCCACTCGTCTATATTTCCATTCAGTGCTGGGGTCAACACCGCGCCAATCGGACCGCTGTAGGTACCACCATAGGCATGACCGCCTATATGACGGTATACCGGACAAGCATTCAGACAGGCTCCGCAGCGTATGCAATTCAGCAGTTCCTGGAACTCAGGATCGCCAAGCTGCAGGGATCTTCCATTATCCACGATAATAATATGCATTTCATCAGGACCATCCCCGTCTGCTGTTCGGCGCGGCCCGGTGATGCCTGACATATACATGGTCAATTTTTGTCCTGTCGCGGAACGCGGCAGCAGCGTGGCCATCACTTCAAGATCGGTCCAGGAAGGAATGATACGCTCCATTCCCATCAAGGTAATTTGTGTCTTCGGTACAGTGGATACCATACGGGCATTGCCTTCATTTTCGAACAGCACCATGGAGCCTGTCTCCGCAATGGCGAAGTTACAGCCCGTCATCCCGATGTCAGCCTCGAGGAATTTTTCGCGCAGCTTTTTGCGTACAAACCCGGCGAGCACGGTTGTATCCGGTTCAAGGGTTTCCCCTGCTTCTTTTGATAATAAATCCGCAATCTGATAACGATTTTTGTGAATCGCCGGAATAACGATATGTGAGGGGGCTTCCCCAGCCAACTGGATGATATATTCACCCAAATCGGTCTCAATAGCTTCAATGCCTGCAGATTCAAGCGCATGGTTCAGATGTACTTCTTCCGACACCATTGATTTGGATTTGACCACGGACGCAGCTTCATTGTGGGCCGCTATATCAAGGGCAATTGCGGCTGCCTCGGCCGATGTATCTGCAAAATGGATATGGACACCGTTAGCACGAGCGTTATTGACGAATTCATTCAGATAATAATCCAGATATGCGATTGTGTGCAGTCGAATCTGGCGGCCCCGTTCCCGCCATTCATCCCAGTTTCCGTGTTCCTCCGAAGCGGATTTCTTTCCGTTCCGCAGACGCTCTGTTGTAAACTTGACGGCTTTGCGCAGAAAATCATCATTGAGCGCGAGTTCCGCACGCTTCTTGACAGACACATCCATTACACCAGGCTGACTCATCCTGTTTGCACCCCCTCATACAGTAATTCCGCCAAATGCATGACACGCACCGGTTCATTCCGGTAACGCAGATTGCCTGCGATATTCATGAGACACGCCATATCCAGTCCAACAAGCACCTCGGCTTCGGTCTCTTTGATATGATCCACTTTCTCGGTAACCATGGCGCCAGATATATCGGACATTTTTACAGCAAACGTTCCCCCGAACCCGCAGCAATCCTCTCCATACGGAAGCGGTACAAATTCCAGCCCTTTCACTGCAGACAACAGCGCCATCGGTTCGTCTTTCACCCCGAGCAGCCTGCTGCCATGGCACGATGGATGGTACGTAACCTTGTGAGGGAAATGTGCGCCCAGATCCGTTATCCCGAGCACCTGCACCAGAAATTGCGTAAATTCATAGGCTTTTGCTTCCAGCCGTTTCGCCTTTTCGAGCCACACCGGATCATCCGCGAACAGCTCGGGATAATGATGAATCATATACGTGCAAGACCCCGAAGGACAGACTACAAAATCGCTGTCGTCAAACGCTTCCAGAATCGTTTTGGCTGCCACTCTCGTCTCATCCCAATACCCGCTATTATAAGAAGGCTGACCACAGCAGGTTTGGACAGGTGGAAATTCCAACCGAACGCCGTGAGCGGCAAGCAGTCTGACCATCGCTTCTCCGACACGCGGGTAGATGGCATCGCTGAGGCAGGTAATGAACAAGGAGACCTTCATAAATACACGCTCCCATAATCAATTAGTAATTGATTTATTGTAGTTAACACTAGGTATCAAGCAGAACGAGCTGACCACGTGCCCATATGCTTATACAGTCGTAATTTGGATGTCATAGTCCTTCAATCGTTTCATGAGATCACCATCCTGCTGCTCATTGAGTATGACCGCATGAACCGCATTCAATCCGGTTACCTTGGCGAACGCTCGCACACCAAACTTGCTGGCATCTGCGAGCAAAATAACCTGGTCGGAGATGCCGACCATTTTTTGTTTCAACCTGGCTTGCAGTTCATTGGATTCGCTAATTCCGCCACCATCCAGATGGACCCCCTTGCAGGACAAGAACAGTTTATCAACGTGATACGTTTCCAGTGAACGTTCAGCGAGCGGCCCGACAAACGATAGCGAACGCTGTGCCAACTGGCCCCCGGTAGAAATCACCTCTATTTTGTCCTTGCTGCTAAGTTCAGTCGCTACCTGAATCGAGTTGGTTAACACCGTCAGCGGAATATCCGGCATGTTCGCAGCCATATAACCTGCAGTGGTGCTGGCATCCAGGAGTATTCGATCCCCGGGGCGAATCATGGCAAGGGCTGCCTGAGCAATTCGCTTCTTCTCTTCCGCATGGGTCGTTTCCCTCACGCGATACGGGATCTCCGGCTGATCATCCTTGATGCTCACAGCACCTCCGTGGGAGCGTTTTAATCGCCCGGCTTGCTCCAGCCGATCCAGATCGCGGCGAATGGTCTCTTCGGTTACCTTACAGCGATCACTTAGCTCGGACACACGCATGCTTCCGCTTTCATTAACCATCTCGACAATCCGATCATACCGCTCCGCAGCCAGCATGGTTACACCTCACTTCCGGCCTGTGATTTCGATGAGTCCGTTAACCTAAGAAATCTGCCGTATGCCTCTTCCCAAATCGATCTGTCTTTCGGTTCATACTCGGTTACCGGGAACGAATCACGAATGACCCTGCGAGCCTCCCAAATGTCTTTGAACGCTCCGCTGGCAATCCATTGGACAGCCATGTTACCAATTGCACTGCCTTCTGCCGGCCCTGCCCATACCGGTCTGCCAATAGAGCTTGCCGTCCACTGGCACAGTAATTGATTCTGGATACCTCCACCGACCATGTGCAATCCATTAAAAGACTGACCCGATAATTGTTCCGTCCATTCCAGTACTCTTCTGTATTTCAGCGCAAGACTTTCCAGGATGGATCTGGCAATAGCTCCTTGGTCCTGTGGTTCCTGCTGTCCCGTATCTCGGCAATACTGGCGAATCCGAATCGTCATGTCACCTGCTGGCATAAACAGATCGTCATCGGGGTCAAACAAGCTTGCAAATGGAGGAGCCGCTTCAGCTTGTTTTAATAATTCAGCGTAACTGATCCCCTTCCCCTGACGCTCCCATTCACGCATGCTCTCCTGCAGGATCCAGAGTCCCATAATGTTCTTCAGCAGACGGAATGTTCCGCCAGCTCCGCCTTCGTTCGTAAAATTCAAGGCCAAACTTTCCGGAGTAATGGCAGGATGATCGATCTCCGTTCCCATCAAGGACCAGGTTCCACAGCTCAAGTAAGCAAACGAACGATCCGTTGCCGGGACAGCGACCACTGCTGAGCCCGTATCATGTTCGGCTACTGCAATAACAGGAACTGCTGATATCCCCAATTCACCGGATATACTGCTGCGGAGTTGACCTACTCGTGTACCCGGCATCACCGCTTCACCAAACAGCTGATCCGAGACCCCGATGTGAGCAAGTAATTCTCCGTCCCACTGCCCGCTCACCGGGTTGTAAAGCTGTGTTGTCGTTGCATTGGTAAACTCATTCACTGCTTCTCCAGTCAAAAAGTACCGAAGCAGATCCGGAATCATAAGAAAACGATCTGCTGCATCAAGCCATGGTGAACCGTTCCGCTGCAGGGTTGCGAGCTGGTAAAGGGTATTAAAACTTAGAAATTGAATACCTGTTCGCTCGAAGATCCGCTGGGAGGTTAACTCCTTGCGAATCTGTTCCATCATGCCGTTGAACTGTCCATCACGATAATGATAGGGGTTACCAAGCAATTCTCCATTGTGGCCCAGAAGTCCAAAGTCAACTCCCCAGGAGTCGATCCCCAAACTGCCTGGTTGCTCTCCCTGCTGCTTGACCAGGTGCAGACCTTGCAGCACTTCATGATGCAAACGCAGAATGTCCCAGTACATTCGCTCGCCTGCTTTGACCGGCTCATTCTTGAATCGATGAACTTCGGTGGCCGTTATTCCGCGGTCATCCAGATGACCCAGCAGCGCCCTACCGCTTCCAGCTCCCAAATCATATGCCAACACGCTCACTGCTCTACACCAACCTTTCTATACAAATGTTGTTTATTCCCTTACTTATTTGTTTGTTTATTTTTGTTTTATACTGTTTAGCTTTATTTCACGAGTATATCACTGATGTAAGCGTTTGAATACCCTGTGTTTTGTTCTTTCCCAACAAAAAAACGACCTGATCCCTTGGATAAGTCGTTCTTCTGGTTCAATTACGTTTGGATTACGTATAAAAGCGGCCATTGCTTACGCCGGACTGGGGCTGCACGTCTCTCTCGAAATGCTTGAACCTTGTGCCCTGATACGTCAGCATGCCTTGGTCATTTTCCACCAGCATGCCGTAGTTGCTTCCGCCGACGTTCAGTTCCACACGTTCTCCGTTATCCAGTTGAAATGTTGCATAGTACCAGGTGGAGGCACTGCTGTCCCCGCTCCCTCCGGTAACTTGGGTTCTCTTCGCCACCACGGTGCAGTGCAGGGTGAGTAGTGTTGCTGCATTATTCGAAGACCATGTTCGAACCCCTGAAATAATGGCGTACACAATCACACATGCAATGATGAGAAATATAGCACCAATAAATATGGATCCGAATGCACTCATGGCCCCAAACTCATTAAATCCCGAAAAAAAACCTCCCTGATTCCCCTCAAATCCCGGCACACTATTCATGTCGTCAAATATACCGAAGCCGTCTGTGGTTAATCTGCCCATCGATGAGGATATGTTGGTCGTTGTCATTCATCATCGTTCCTTTCCGGCTCCAAAATAAGAATGCACCGTCCCTTGCCAAGGAGACGGTGCACGTGGACAACCTTACTAGCCTTGTCCGTATACTATATGAACGTAATTAGGAATACAGACGTTCAAGTTCATCAACCAGACTGCCTACATACGCCACGGCTGCACGAATCGGCTCAGGTCCGGACATGTCCACACCCGCAAGTTTCATCAGCTCTTGAGGTGCGAGACTACCTCCTGCTTTTAATGCTTCGAGCCAGCGATCCACGGCAGGCTGTCCTTCCTCGCGAATCAGTCCGGCAGCTGCAGTCGATGCCGTCAAACCGGCTGCATAGGTGTAAGGATACAGACCCATATAGT
Organism: Paenibacillus sp. FSL K6-2862; assembly: GCF_038005125.1. Taxonomy (NCBI): domain Bacteria; kingdom Bacillati; phylum Bacillota; class Bacilli; order Caryophanales; family Paenibacillaceae; genus Paenibacillus; species Paenibacillus sp. FSL K6-2862. The sequence goes on along the minus strand of NZ_JBBOSN010000001.1, from coordinate 2,593,187 downwards.
AATGAGGCTGTCTCATCCAGGTTAGCTTCGCCCCTTCATCTACAACCAGGTCAGGACCCCAGAACGCGGAAAGAATGTTTCCTTTGAGCTCACTGAGCAGCTTGGCTGTAATCGGTTCATCCTTGGTCGCAAGTGCATATACTTGGCGCTGTAATTCACCTTCAAGCAGATGGGTTACGAAGTTATGGTAATATGTGTTGAGTAATTGCAAGATTACCCACCGACGCATTCTTGGATTGTCAGAGCGTTTTAACAGATGATCAGCCAGCAGCATTTCATTCATGGTTGATGGTGCCTCAATGAAATATAGAGAAGGCCTTGTATTGGTGATCCGCTGATAGCGTCCGGCAAGCATGAAATGTCCAGCATGTCCGACTTCATGAGCGAGCGTAAACGCACCACGCATATTGTTAGCCCATGAGATAAGGATATACGAATGCGCGCCATAAATGGATGAACAGAAAGCACCCGTTGACTTGCCGGCATTATCTGCGTAATCCACCCAACGTTCGCTGAATGCCCGCTCCACAATTTCGCTGTATTCGGGTCCAAGCACAGCAAGCGCTTCGCGGATGAGCGTGCAGGCTTCCTCATATGTAATGATCGGACTGAATTCAGGATCCAGTGGAGCCTTGAGATCACAAAACATAAGCTTGTCCAGCCCCAGCTCGCGTTTCTTGAGAGCCGCAAGTTTGCGCATATGCGGTGCAAGTTCCTGCTGAATGATATCCAGAATATTGTTGTACATCTCTTTGCTAACTTGCTGCGGGCTAAGCAGCATATCGGTGACGTCGTCGTAACCGCGAAGCCTGGATAAAACAACCTGTTTCTTCACTTCGGTTGCATAACCTTCGGCAAAAGTATTTTTATAATCATTTAGCTTGGAGCTAAAGGCTGCATAAGCAGAACGGCGCAGCTTGGTATCAGAAGACATTTCGTAGTTATTTTCATAAAAAGACCAGGACAGTGGACGGTTGTTGTCTTCTCCATCCAGCGCATCGTCAAAAGTCATGTCTGCCAGTTTACCGCGCAGGTAGATCCGGTATGGCGAATCCAATACCTCACCGAGGGAAGCCAGCACCTTCTCCGTCTCCGGTGAGAGACGATGAGCTTTTTCCTGAAGCAGAAGGTTCAGGCTGCGAGCATAGGGCTCCAGTCCGGGAAGTTCTGCGATATAGCGTTCCACTGTTCCCTCGGGAAGATCTGCAATTTCCGAATTGACAAAAGACAAGGAAGACGACAGAGAAGATAGGATATCTCCCGCTTTGGCCGAGTTCTCCATGTTTACCGGATTGGTACTATCCTCAGATTGTTTCAGGCGTGCGTAAGATGCGGTCTTCACAATCCGTTCCTGAAGTGCTTCACGAGCGTCCAGACAAGCCAGTAGCTGTTCGGCACCTTCGCCCAGACGTCCTTTGAACGTTTCAATATCGACAGCTGCATCAGGAAGTGATCTGAGTTCCTGTTCCCACTCCGCATCAGTTCCAAACAAATCGGTCAGATTCCATGTCGACTCCTGGCTTACCTCGTCGCGTGTACGTATTTTTTCCATCTGTATATGTCCTCCTCCTTGCATTTCCAATATCTCTCATCGTATCATATTACGACCGTTTATACCTGACATCTCCCAAATTGAGACTTTGGGTTCAAGCTGATTCAAACTAAACCGCCGAGGTGTGGAATTATTCCATACCTCGGCGGTTTAGTTGATTTAGGTTATTTGACTCTAAATTATTCTGATTTCCAGATTACATTTTCTCCGTAATTTTTGCCCCAATCGTACATGGCTCGCAGGACTGGCATCAGACTGTGTCCATGGTCCGTCAAGCTGTATTCTACCCGAGGAGGGACCTCTGCATAAACCTTGCGCTCAATCAGCCGATCTTCCTCCAGCTCCCGAAGCTGGTTCGTCAGCATTTTTTGGGTGATATGAGGGATCAATCGTTTCAATTCACTGAATCGTTTGGTTCCTTCCAGGCCCAGATGCCACAATATAATAAGTTTCCATTTGCCGCCAATAACAGCAAGGGTCAATTCCTTCTCACAGTTGATTTCTTTCAGATTTATCCGTTCCTTGACTTCGGCTGCCATGGCTCCGAGCCCCCTTAGCTTACATTCTTATATCAATAGGTACATTATTCGATATAGCTTCTCTTAATTCTACTACAGCATGGCCCGGATGCATAGGAGACGTGATCCATCATCGTATAAAGCATGACAGAAAGGACCGGCTCCCCTCTTATATAAGGGACCCGGTCCTGTCTATGTTTACTTCAAGATCTATAAGCGATCTTCTATTCCAGATTTGCGTGACGGCCAAACATGTCCGCCCCGGTCATCTCTTTCATATCCATCAACGTGAGTACCAAAGCATCCATAGCAAGCAGCAATCCTTGTTCAAAAAGCGAACCCATTGGCTGAATCGTGACTGATGCGCCTGACGTTGCCGTGTCCTCTTTCGCTGATGCAGGCAGACGAACGACGGTGCTGGCCAATTGACCGATGGTGGACTCCGGCTTGATCGTGATCAGACCGACAGGAGCACCGGCTTTACTGGCCTTTTGAGCCATCGCCGCCAGACTGCCTGTTTCTCCCGAACCCGAGCATAACAGAAGGAAATCCTTCGGACTGATGCCTGGTGTGACAGTCTCCCCGACGACGAATACCCGGAAACCCATCTGCATCAATCTCATGGCAAAAGCCTTTCCCATCAAACCGGAGCGTCCAGCACCTGCCACAAAAATCTGTTCAGCAGCCAGAATATGCTCAGCCATCGCCTGCATCTCCGAATCGTCGATCTGGCTTAGTGTACGTTCCAGCTCCTTCAGAATATCAGCTGCGTATTGTCTGCTGCTCATTTCGTTACCCTTGTTGAACAAGACGTTGCATTTCAGCTGCAACTTTGGCTTTGTCTGCTTGTCCAGTGATTCCGCCGCCCACAATGACCAGATCCGGTTGTGCCTTGATCACTTCAGGCAATGTTTCCAGCTTGATGCCACCAGCTACAGCCGTTTTTGCGTTTTTCACAGCAGCTTTGATCGTTTGCAGATCTTCGAACGGGCTTTGTCCTTCAGCTTGCAGATCATAACCTGTGTGTACACAGATGTAATCTACGCCAAGCGAATCAACTTCACGAGCACGTTGTTCAAGGTTAGGCACGTTGATCATGTCCACGAGAACTTGTTTGTTTTGTTTCTTCGCTTCTGCTACTGCACCTTTGATCGTACTGTCATTGGTTGCCCCAAGCACAGTGATCAGATCCGCACCAGCTTCAGCTGCTTTCATGATTTCATAACCACCAGCATCCATAATTTTGAGGTCTGCAAGAACTTGCAAATTAGGGAATGCTTCTTTCATCGCTTTTACCGCGTGCAAACCTTCATTAATAACGATTGGTGTACCAATCTCAACGATATCGATATATTGTTCCACTTCTTTAACGAGAGCGATACCTTCAGGGATATTTACCAGATCGAGTGCGAGTTGCAATTTCATGATTCATTTCTCCTTTGTTGTTCAAGTATGAGTATTGCTGTATAGGATTCTAAATAATTAGCCTGCACCAATCAGCCTCTTCAGATGCATGCAACGTTTATTTTGGCTACTCATTCATTGTAGAGGCTGACTTTCCATTCAGGAAGTACGCACTTTGAAGTCAGGTAGTTACCTACACGATACTATTGACTAAATTATGTTGTTATACGAAGCGTAAAATCAAAATCAATTAATGAACACTCTATAGAAGAAGTATCGAAAACAAAACTCTTCCTTACATTAATAAAAATGCCCTGCCATAAGGCGGGGCATTTTTCCATGTATCTATACATGTACAACTGGATCTATATTCGGTTTAGAAATAAACAGGTTTTACACATACCGGTTTGGATGCACCTGTACTATGTCCTGTGTATTTCAGACGTCCGCTTTCTTGATCTACAGTGAACGTAACGATGTTGTTGGTATCACGGTTGGCTGCAATGAGCAATTTACCGTTCGGTGTCAATGCAAAGTGACGTGGATGTTCACCTTCAGCAGAAACGTGTTCTACCAGTTTCAGATGCCCTGTTTCAGCGTCTGCTGCAAATACTACGATGCTGTCGTGTCCACGGTTCGATCCGTATACAAAACGGCCATCATTCGATACGGTAATTTCAGCAGTTGTATTTTCAGCGCCCTCATAGCCATCCGGCAAGGTCGACACAGTGGATACTTCAGTCAACGTACCTGCTACTGCATCATAACGGTAAGACGTAATGGAAGAATCCACTTCGTTAATCACATAAGCGAACTGGCCATTCGGATGGAACGCCAAGTGACGCGGACCTGCTCCTGCATGGGTTTTTGTTTCGCTATGCAGCACAAGCTCATTGTTGTCAGCATCAATCGTGTAGATGGCAATCTTATCAGCACCCAAATCCTGTACCATCATGTATTTGCCATCCGGGCTGAAGAAAGCAGAGTGAACGTGGGGCTTGTCCTGACGCTCTGGATGTGCACCTTTACCCTCATGTTTTTTCTCGTCCAAAAGCGCTCCGACTTCACCGTTATCCGTCAACGATTGCAGACCTACCAGTCCACCGTGATAGCTGGAAAGGATCAGGTAACGTCCTGAAGGATCGCGCTGGATATGACATGGTGGAGCCGAGATGGAATCATTACGATTAAGCAAGGATAGTTTACCTGTGGAAGGATCAATGTTCAGAGCAACCGCTTCGGACATTTTGTTTCCCTCTGGAGACACAGCTTCCCCAATCGCATATACTTTGTTGTTTTCGGCATTAACGTTTACAAACGTTGGATTTTTCACACCCGAGATGCCGTCCAGCTTGCTTAAGCTGCCTGTATCCTCATTCAATTCATATGCGTAAATGCCCTCATTTTCCGCTTCGGCATAAGAGCCGACCAATACGAGCAAGCGTTTTGATTCACTCATTACAGTTTCCTCCTCTATGTGTATGTAGTCTAGCTGCACCTCTTCTATAATAAATCTGCCATATCAAAATAGCAATCCGTCAGCCCTCTCCACGCTCAACCTACAGGGGCTCATGCACGTTATCGGAGAAATATCATGCGGGTATTCATTCACGATTCAGGACAACTTCTGCTATGATTAGATAGGTTTTTCATCACGAAAGGACTGAATTCGGTTGCTGCAATCATTTCTGCTTACGTTGTATCATGTTTTTTTGCCCATATCCCTGCCAGTCATCGGAGGCATTCTGCTAAAGCGGTTCAAAAATTGGGATACCCGGTCACTATCAACCTTCTCCCTCTATATTCTGAGCCCTGCGCTTATCTTTGATACGCTGCTGCATGCCGAAATAACCTGGACGGACGTCACAGGCACGTTCTGGTTTTCCATTATTAATCTGATCGCGTTATGGGCGCTGGCCGAACTATTAAGCCGGATCTTCCACCTGGGTGCAAGCGAAAAAGCAGGACTCACCCTTGTCTCCACGTTTACAAACTGTGTGAATTACGGGCTCCCGCTCGTTTTGCTTGCCTTTGGACAACTGGGATTGGACAAGGCCTCGGTCTATGTGATCGGACAGATGATTATTGTGAATACGGTCGGTATCTTCTTCGCAGCCAGGTCGGAATTTACGGTCAAACATGCCATTTTGTCCGTATTCCGTATGCCGTCCATTTATGCCGCAGTCATTGCAATCGTGCTGCGGTCCACCAACATCAGTCTTCCTGAAGCTCTGGATGGAGGTATCTCGATGCTTGCAGCGGGCTATTCCCCGGTCGTGCTTGCCATATTGGGTGCACAGATGTTACGACCACGCGGTTCCGCCGAGCCATGGCAGCCTAATGTGCGGCGTGCTTTCTGGACTGGACTTGTCGTGCGTCTCGCTGCTGCGCCGGTATTATCTTACCTGATATTGACCGCACTTCAGGTCGAAGGCACCTTATTTAGCGTCCTGCTGATTCTGGCATCCATGCCGACGGCAGTTAACGCAGTGATTTTGGCTGAACAATTCAATGCCTCTCCGCAATTTGTATCCCGCTGCATTCTATGGACAACCGCCGCATCCATGGTTATTCTACCGGTTATGATTGTGATGTCTTCCGGATAAGCACGGGTGCTGGTCCAGGCGACATCGCCGCTAGGCGGCGCTTTTCCAATCTTCGTTCATGGCGACGCCGGAGAGCTCTGACATAGAAGAATTTGACCACAAAATACGAAATGAACCCCAGAATCACGCCAAAGACAGACATACCTGCGAGGATATCAAGCCCACCCAGCAATAGTTCGCTCAGCGCAGACCAGTTGCCGCGAAATAGCTCCATGAAGGCACTCTCGTGTACAGGGCCCTGTCCCATGCTGTGCGCTGGCAATATCCATGACCCGATCTGCTTGGCAAGAGGCATGAGCAGAATCGGCAGAAACGTCAGTTTTCCGATCACATTACCAACGATAGCAGCCGGAAGTGAACCGCCAGACAATCGCACAATGGGGTAAAACACGAGATAGATCAGTGATGCCGTGGAGATAACGATCAATTCGAGACCAAAGCCGATCGCAAATCCGGTGGAAACCTTATGTGCTCCTCCTGGAGCACGTAACAATTTAAGAAAATTCAGCTTCAACGCACGCGTTAAACGCACGAATCGGTTCGCTTTGCTTTTCTGTGAATTCATACCGAACCTCCCCTTATTTTACACAAATGACGGCTCGCGCCGTCTCTTCATTTCTTTTAGACTGTTTTAACATCAGCTGTGACAATAACAGGCTGCGTTTCGATGGTTACATTCCCTGCTACTGCTCTTGATATCATACAAGACTCTTCGGCCTTATGTGCAAGTCGATCCGCTTTGGTCAGTTCAGCCTCTGTTGCATTAGACTGAAGCACAATGCGTGGTCGATGCACGATTCGTTCATACGTAAAAATATTATTGGTGACATCCACCGTTGCTTCCGACTCCAGTGTCAGCTCATGCGGTGTAATATCCGAGCGTTCCAGCATGGCTGCCAGGGTAATGAGATAACAGGTGGAGGCTGCACCCAGCAGCATTTCATCCGGATTGGTTCCTGTACCTGGCCCCCCCATCTCCTGTGGGATGGATATGACCGATTTTAATCCTCCAGCATCAATTGTTCCCTCACTGTTACGTCCGCCGTTCCATACGGCTTTCAGATGAAAAGGATGTTTCATTTCACTCATTCCTTTCTTGAAAAGTAAAAAATGAATCTACACAAGAGAACTCCGAAGTCAGAAAACTTTCAATCGCTGTTATCCCCAGATTTTTCTTAATTCCCTTATAAAGTGGAAATCCGGTGATAAGCGTATGCTTCCGATGTAGCTTTCTTTGCAGAAAGCTTGTAGCGAACGCTCCGCTTTTCCAGTTTTTCTGTCTTCTCCGTTCAAGTGTAGATATTAGGTTATACTTTTCTATAACTACACTCGTTTACATGGTATGGATTGTTCGTTTAGTGCGCTAACAAGCTCTTCGTTCAACCCCACATCGGTAATAACCTGTGTCACACTGCTGAGTTCTGCAACTCTCGTAAAAGCCTGTATATCGAACTTGCTCGAATCGGCGAGCAAAATAACTTCATCCGCAATACTGATCATCTTCTGTTTCACGAGAGCCTGTAATTCGTTCGATTCACTGATGCCTTTGGTCAAATGCACCCCTTTGCAGGACAGAAACACCTTGTCCACATGATAGGCATCCAGTGAACGTTCAGCGAGCGGGCCTACAAAAGACAATGACTTGGAAGCAAGCTGCCCTCCCGTAGCAATAACCCTGATCTGTTCCTTGCTGCTTAGTTCAGCGGCCACCTTGATGGAGTTGGTCAATACAGTTAGCTGAATATTCGGCAGCCCTGCAGCCATATACCATGCCGTTGTGCTTGCATCCAGTGCAATCCGGTCGCCTGGCTGTACCATTTTGATGGCTTCTTCGGCTATTCTACGCTTTTCTTCAGCATGTGTAATCGCCCGTTCAGGATAAGGGATCTCCGCTTGTCCTTCTTCTTTGTATTTTACGCTTACCGCACCGCCATGGGATCTTCTAAGCCTGCCAGCTTGCTCCAGTTTGTCCAGATCGCGGCGAATCGTCTCCTCCGTCACCCCGCAGCGCTCACTAAGCTCGGTTACACGCATGCTTCCCTGCGCATCCACCCATTCCACAATTTTCTCATAACGTTCAGCCACGAGCATTATTTCTTCACTCCAAACCGTTGATATCCAAGATGAATCCTGTACATCCAATCATACCACAGTGCTACCTGAAGGAGAATTTTATCGGGATGAAGAACGTGCAAAAAGAGGGAGCCTATGCTCCCTCCGTCATTGCTGAGATGTATTATTTATCGTCTGCCAAAGGGAACCAGCCCGGTGTGTTAATGATGGCATTCCACAATCCGTCAGGGATAACCAGACGCTCTTGATCCACTTTTGTCAAAACGGTCTCGATATCCTCTTCTCGTCCGCTCTCGATTTTTTCTACCCAATCCGGTTCAATAATCAACTCACGTCCGATGGCAAGCAGTGGCACTCCAGTTTGAAGAGCTTCCGCTGCCTCGTCTGCCGTGTGAATTGCACCTACACCAATAACCGGCAATTTTCCGCCTACACGGTCAAGGATAAATTCCATTCTGGAACGGGTATCTGCTTCGCCCCGGCGTGGTTTGGACCAGAACTCGTTCAGGGATACATGCAAGTAATCCAGATTTTTTTCTTTCAGTGCGTCAATAAGTGCGTAAGTCTCTTCCATAGTCAAACCTGGTGTTTCCGGTTCTTCAGGAGAGAAACGGTATCCGACAATAAACGGAAGCTTGGTATGTTTCGCAACTACCTTGTTCACTTCATCCACTACAGCCAGCGGGAATGTCAGGCGTTTCTCAATGCTGCCACCCCAGCGGTCTTCCCGGCGATTGGAATGCGGAGAGACGAACTGCTGGATCAAGTAACCGTTCGCACCGTGGATCTCTACACCGTCGAATCCGGCTTCAATGGCGCGACGTGTCGCTTCACCGAAATCGTTGATGATGGACGTAATCTCTTCGTCAGACAGTTCTCTCGGTTGAGGAGATCCTGGACGTTCACTGGCAACTGCACTCGGTGCTACCACTTGACCAGCGGGTACAGCTTGTTCCGGAGTGAGACGTCCGGCATGGAAAATCTGAAGTACTGCTTTGGAACCTTGCTGCTTGATCGTGTCGGCGAGGCGTTTCAAGCCCGGAACGAAGCTATCGTCATAGGCTGCAAATTGCGCCGGAAATCCGATACCGTTCGGTGTTACATACGTTACGGCAGTCACGGACATACCTGCACCGCCAGTGCGACGAGCATAATAAGCCAGTTCAGCATCCGAGACAGTACCGTCGGGATTCGAGGACATATGAGTCATAGGAGCGAGTACGATCCGGTTTTTGAGATTAATGCCGTTTGGTAGTGAAACTTGTTCAAACATTTGGCTATACTTTGGATTCATTCGTGGTTCCCTCCTGATTATAATATCTCTTTAAATAGATATATGAATACGTATTTCGATTACTGTAACCATTATAGTTACTATTACTCCATATTTCAACTTTTCATTTTCAAATCTTTTTGGACGGTTCAATTCCTTCATTTATTAAACACATTCACGCCGCATCAAGCTCACAGCAAAAAGGGCGAAGTGACATCCTACACTCCGCCCCATGGATCGCCATCCACCAAATGCGTTTAGAAATTGCGTACATATGCGAGTTTCAGATCCATCTCTTCCACACATTCATAACAATCATGTTCATCATTAGCTACCATAGGTGTCACCGGGTACAGGTTCATATCTGTCGAATTGTACGATTTGAGAAGAGGCAGCAGCTGTGTTACCCGTGTATTAGCAGGGTCAAGCCATGTGTTGATTTCGTCTTCCGAGAGAATCGCCGGCATTTTGCTCCCGAACTCCCGGGTCACCATGTTGGCACCAGTCATTAGCATCGTACAGGTGCGAAGCGGCTCCTTGCGGGTGTCTTTCCAAATTTCATATAATCCTGCTATACCAAACAACCCCCGGTCCGGCATTACCACTCGTACCGCATAGCTTTTTTTGCCTTCCTTGCGCCAGTAATACAGTCCATTACATGGGATAACGCACCGTTTCGTTTCCACCAGTTTGTAGTAGGATGGGTTCTCATGCACGGTCATCAGGTTGGCATTGACGGCATCACGCCCCCAGAACGGAATAAATCCCCAGCGAAACTCGTCCAATACCCGTTCACCGTCCTGATGCAAAATGATCGGCGTATGCTGCGTCGGACTAATGTTATAGCGGTTCTTGTAATAGTACATCACGCGTTCAATCTTAAAATGGTCCCTCACTTCATCCAGATCAGCTGCCAATGAAAAACGATTGCACATGCTCAACGCTTCCTTCCCTGTGTGAATTTGAATGTATTGTTTGTAATTAAAGGGAAATTATGCATGGCCATATGCAAAGAATTAATGCGTAACCACTGCGTACAAGACATTACATTTCGAGACACTTTTGAAAATGACAAAATGATGCTAATGATCACAACATGATGTTATACTCCACTGAAAACATCCATTATACAATGAGTTAGAAGCACCTTACGTTCATAGGATGGCGTTGCTGATATGACCGTTTCAAGCATATGAACTTCATATGCCGTTTACTATTTCGACAACAAAGGAGCTAATTCATATGGAATTCAAACGTCCCGTTCGAATGGGCGTCGATTATTATCCAGAGCATTGGGAACCTCGGTTATGGGAACAGGATGCCCGTTTGATGGCCGATAGCGGTGTACACCTTGTGCGTGTGGGTGAATTTGCGTGGAGCCGTATGGAGCCTGCGGATGGGCAGTTCGATTGGACATGGCTTGATCAGGCGCTGGATATTCTGCATCGTCATGGATTAGAGATCATCATTGGAACCCCTACCATGACACCACCACGCTGGCTCACTGAGAAGTGTCCGGATATTCTGCCTATCCTTCCCAACGGTCAACGATACCACGAAGGGGTTCGTGGCCACCGCTGCTATAACAGTCCGAGCATGAGAACGTACAGTGCACGCATCGTGCAGAAACTGTCTGAACGTTATGCCAAGCACCCGGGAGTCGTGGGCTGGCAAACAGACAATGAATTCAGCTTCACGGATTGCCAGTGTCCCGCCTGTGCGGACGCTTTTCGCGAATGGGTTCAAGCGCGTTACTCGACGCTGGAACAAGTCAATCAACGCTGGGGTACTGTGGTGTGGAGTGGTGAATACAGTGATTGGGAACAGATTACACCGCCTTATGGGGGTTCCAACTTTCAGAATCCTTCTTTCTTGCTGGACTATTCCCGTTTTCAGTCGGATTCCATCGTCGCCTTTCAGCAGATTCAGATAGACATCATTCGCCGCAATTGTCCTGACCATGCGATTACGCATAATTTCCATAGTTATCCGCAGAAGGCGGATCAATATAAAATTGCAGCAGAGCTCGATTTCGCTTCTTTTGATTATTATCCGAATCCATCACCAAACAAAACCGAAACGGCACCATACAGTGGAGCGCTGTCTCTAGATCTGACACGTGGCATCAAACGCCGCAATTTCTGGATTATGGAACAGCTAAGCGGACCGCCAGGATGCTGGTTTCCAATGTGGCGCGCCCCACGTCCGGGTTTTCTGCGTGCTTACTCGTGGCAGACCATAGCCCGCGGAGCAGATGTGGTTGTGCATTTCCGCTGGCGGAGTGCTACGGTAGGAGCAGAACAGTTCTGGCATGGCCTTATAGACCACAGCAATGTGCCCGGCCGGCGGTTTAAAGAATTCCAGCAGCTGTGCACGGAGGTGAACAGACTCGGCGAGCGTCTGCAAGGTTCAACTCTGGACAATGAAGTTGCCATCCTTCATTCGCATGAGCAATTATACGCCCTGCATATTCAACCTCAGGCTGAGGGATTGAACTACTACGAAAATATAAAAGTATGGCATCGTGCCTTGACCAAATTGGGAATCAGTACAGATGTCATCCACTCTTCCGCATCACTGGACGGCTATAAAATCATTATTGCTCCTCATCTGTACCTCCTGGACGAGGCAACCGCAGAGCGACTCCAAGCATTTGCAGCTGCAGGAGGAACCCTGATCCTTACGCATCGTTCCGGCGTTAAGGATGACCATAATGTATGTGTGATGGCCCCGCTTCCGGGCTTGTTGTCCGCTTGTTCCGGTGTGAGAGTGACCGAATATGACCCAGTAGGCGGCGACACCATCACGATTCGGGATGATCAGGGCAATGAATATGCCGCATCCCAGTGGGCAGATGTACTTGAACTCGATACGGCACAACCTGTTGCTGTATATGCGGACCAATTCTATGCCGAAAGTGCAGCCGTTACGCGGAACCAGTGGGGTGAGGGTCAGGTCTATTACATAGCCACCCAGCCGGAAGAGGTCTATTTGCGCAAGTTACTGCGAACGATTGGCGACAAACGCCAGCTTGCGGGAATTGAAGCTCTACCTGAGGGGGTACAGATCACCACCCGGACAGGTCCGAATGGATCATTTCGTTTTATTCTGAACTTAAGCCCCGAGCCTGTTTCCATCCAGTTGAATGATACCTATACAAGTGCGCTGGACGGCATAGTCAAAGGCTCTCACCTGGAACTCGGTGCTTACGATATTGAAATTATAGAGATTACTGAGTAAGCAGCATCCTGTTCCTCGAATAATGTGTTTATAAGAAAAGGCCCGGTGTGCAAGTACAATGCAACCGGGCCTTAACATTTAACATTTAAGTAGATACTACTAGTATACTTGTAGAAATTAATCATTTTGACCATGGAGAGTTCATCTCTAGTTTCATAATATAGCAAATTTGAGCTTTTGGTCTCTTGTATCTCACATCTTTAGAGTCCAGGAAAATCACGTAACTATTCAATGTGAAGGTAGCGTTTCGCTGACCTACTTCATTTATAATCGTTTATGCGTTCATTGAGCATAGGAATCAAGTATAGATTCTAGCCATACTGAAGTCAGATCAGCTAATTAAATTGTTGGATAAACTCCGTAAAGTCTGCTAACGATATAAGTACAATCGGCTTTCCTAGGATTAAACTTTAACAGAAAATAGGGTGAAACGTATTTTTGTTTCTAATGAAGTTGTTAGGTTTTCGCGTGGTGTAACGCTTTTTTTTGAGAATAAGATGCTTCTCAGCTTTAGTTTTCATGGTTAGTTAACCTTAACATTATCAACATATGCTTTGAAGTTTTTATATGCATTTTCAATATCGACTACACGAATATCCTGGTTATCTGCGTCACTTATTTCTGGAATTGGCAATGGGCCATAGTCTTTAATTTCATTCGAAATCGGGTCAATACTCGAAAAATATTCAAAAGAAACGATGCGAGCCTGAGTAAACGGTGTCTCCCCTCGATACATTGCTGCCATTTCAGCCAATAACTCGGTTAAGGATTGCGGCTGAGTTTCAGGGAATTCAATTTCTGCAATCTTATCAGCATCATCTGGTTTAATCGGGCCATGTGGAGCAACATACCACTCATCTGCAGCTGCTAACAGACGTTTATAAGAAAGAGTCTCGGGTAGTTTTCCTATGGATTTATAGTCGATTGTATTATTTGTTTCTTCAGAAGAAGATTGAAGCCCCTCTATTTCGACCATTGAGCTATTTTTTGTTGTTGTCATATATCCAATAGTACCAGCTCCGACAATCAAAACTAAAACGATAACAACAATCCATTTTTTATTCATTCGTTCTCCCCCTTATGAAGTAATGATTTCTCCTGTATTATGCTATCACATCTTATTTATAAGCTTAGAATTAGTTAATGTTGCATTCAACCAAAGAGAAGACCTAGTAGGGTCGCATTCCTTTGGTTGAATGTCACTTCAGTAAATTTAGTATTTGTAAAAAAAACCATTCAATGTGGACTTCTTCTCCCCATTGATATGGTCATACACAACCTACCTTATGTATTACTCTACAGAATTATCATTCTAAACGAATCTATATCATCCTTTGAAGATAAAGTCTTTTAAGCCTAATTAACAAAAAACCGTTGTCTCCCTAGTAAGAAGGAGAATCAACGGTTTTGAATTAAGGAGCTACTTAGTTAACCAGCATCGAAGATTACAGTTTAATAAAATCAGCCATCGAACGAACCTCAATCGCACCAGTTTCCGAGGCAGCACCAGCATGCTGTAATCCTTCTCTGGACGTGAACTTGACCTTCACCGGAATGCCAGGAATGAGATCGAAGAAGTTATCGGAGAACACGCCTTCAGCTTCTGTAGATATCCATACCTGTTTAGCCAGGGTGTCACTCTTCAGAACCACATATGAACCATCGGACTCCTGCACTTCAGTCACCTGGATCGCTGCTTGCTTCAAGCCAAGATCCTTCGATGGTGCAAAATAGTGTTCCTGTACAATGTCTGCGTGACCCTTCTGCTTCAGTTCCAATCGCAACAGGGTTGCTGCCGCATCGCGGCCTTGGAGCCAGTCGGCGTTGTTCAGGGTCAGGACCTGTTTACCGGAATTCGACTCCAGACTCACTGCGTGCTCTTCCTCCCGGTATACCGTACCATCGAACCCTATGAGTCGCACTTGCAATTGACCCTCTACCGGCTGCAGCTGATCCGAAATCAGGTATACATCCGTTCTGTCTTCCTTCGTACCATCCACCGAGACCAGTACGTCACTGAAACTGCGTTTGGCATAATACTGCAAGGCCTTCCAGTTACCGAAGTAGTCCATGCCTGCCCAGGAAGCGACCGGCCAGCAATCATTCATCTGCCAGTAGAGTGTTCCCATACAATAAGGTTTACGGCGGCGATGTGCCTCAATGGCTGTTTTCATTGCTTCAGCCTGAAGCACCTGACTCATGTACAGGAAGGATGGGAAGTCCTTCGGTTCATGCATGTACATGTCCATATACTGCTTGATCAGACGGTTACCTGCACCGTTCTTCTGGTGTGCTAGCATCACTTCGGATTCCAGTGCCAGATCTTCTTCCTCCGCATATTTGCGAACAGATTTGTATTCCGGGAACGACTGGAATCCATATTCGCTCATAAAACGGCCAACGTAAACGTTGTAGTTTTCAAATGGTTCAACGCTGTGCCACACGCCCCAGTAGTGAATATCTCCTTCCGACGTTGATGGATTAGCATGCTGCTTGTCATCACCCGTCAGTGATACGAGTGGCGAAGAAGGCCAATAGTCCACACCTGGCGCATAGGCTTCAACCACTTCCGGAAGTAGCTCATGGAAAATGGCTTCATAATCTGCCCAGATCTTCTCGCGCTGTTCGGCATTATAATCCTTTTTCCAGCCCCAGCCACCGTCTTCAATGTAATGAGCCCAAGCCGAGTCGATTTCGTTATTTCCGCACCACAGTACGATGCTTGGATGATTGCGCAAACGTTTCACATTATCGATGGCCTCATGTCTCACGCTGTTCAGGAACGCCTCGTCACCCGGATACATGCTGCATGCAAACATAAAGTCCTGCCAAACCAGCAAGCCATACTCATCGCATAATTCATAGAACACATCTTCTTCGTAGATACCGCCGCCCCATACCCGAAGCATGTTCATGTTGGACTCGGCTGCTGAGACAATCTCATGTCGATAACGCTCTGCCGTAATCTCCGTAATAAAGCTGTCATTTGGAATATGATTCGCTCCTTTTGCAAAGACGGCAACACCGTTCAATTCAAAGTAGAAAGAAGCTCCAGCTTCATCCTTGTCCCGCACCAGGCGAATAGATCGAAGCCCTGTCTTAACTGTCGAATCGGCCAGAACCTGTTCTCCCTTGAGCACTTCCGTAACAAAGGAGTACATATGCGGATCACCTAATCCCCGGCTCCACCACAGCTTCGGTTCGTTAATCGAAACTGAAATTTCGATCGTTTGCACCCCTGCCTGCAGCGAAGCAGCCTGTTCCCATGTCTGACCATCCGTACCAATACGGATAATCGTTTCAATCGGGTTGAACGTTTCAACTTCCACGATGGCCGTCAGCGAGGCTGCGGAAGCGGTTACTTCATTTTGCCGGATGAATACATCATTGATTTTCACTTCGGACCAGCATTCCAGACGCGCTTCACGCCATATACCACTGGTTACGAAGCGGGGACCCCAGTCCCAACCATAGTGATAAGGTGCTTTCCGGGCAAAAATACTCACTCGTTTATCACCAAGTCCACCGACATCGGACTGGTCATTGGATGCAGGCAATGCATAACCCAACTTCTCAAGCTTGGGCAGATCTTCCTGGATCGGTGACCGAAAACGAATTCGGAGTACGTTACCACTGGCCTTCACAATGGACTTCACATCCACATTCCACACGCGGAACATGTTGTCAGCAGATAATACGTGCTGGTCATTCACATATACATCCGCATATGTATCGAGACCGTCAAACACAATCTCCAGATGTTCCTGTGATAACAAATCCTCGTTGATATCAAAAACTGTCCGGTATTCCCAATCCTTCTTGTCAATCCACTGAATCTCTTTCTCGTTCGTTCCATAAAACGGGTCCGGAATCTTATCCAGTTTCAGCAAATCCGTATGCACACAGCCGGGTACCTGAGCCGGCAACCATTCTTGATCCTCACAAGCCTTGAACGTCCAATTTTGAAAAATCTGTGATTGTATTTTACTCATAACAGCCTCCGTTTATCGATGAAGTGTCTTAAGCGAAACGATTTGTTAGGTTTTGTTATTAAATTATCGAATAACTTACAAAACAAAATTAACATGATAACACACTTAACGTCAATCCGTTTTTCTCAAATAACAAAATAGGAAAACAAAAAAAGACATGAGCCGTTCATCGCTCATGTCTTCTTCTCTATCCAAAAAGCATTTATTCACCTTGATCTTGCTCACGAATGGCGTTGTACTCATCCCGGACAACCAAATCAGAATAGATCAACTTGCGCTCATACGGCTCATGGGGGTGATCCGTACGCCATAATAATTGATCCACAGCCCTAATGCCGAGGTTTTCCTTGTTGATATGAACCGTGGCCAGAATAGGCTCATCTACACTCGTATTATCAAACCCCGTTACCGCACAGCGCTCAGGCACTGCAATGCCTCGACTCTGTAAGGCACGCAGGACAATTACTGCCGTATGATCATTGGTACAGACGATGACTTCTGGAATATCTTCTAACGGCATTTCGGTTATTGCCTTCTGAATGAGCTTGAGATCCGGTCCCAGCAAGTCAGCATACTGCTTTGTTGATAGCTGCATTTCTTCAAGCACCGTTCGGTATCCTAACCAACGCTCTCTGAAGCTTGCTGCATCAGGAAGCTGGCCGGCAAACTGGAATCGTCTGTACCCCTTGCTTACGAGCATCAGCACCAGTTCTTTCATACAT
The DNA here is from genome assembly GCF_038005125.1 of Paenibacillus sp. FSL K6-2862. NCBI lineage: Bacteria > Bacillati > Bacillota > Bacilli > Caryophanales > Paenibacillaceae > Paenibacillus > Paenibacillus sp. FSL K6-2862. The sequence goes on along the minus strand of NZ_JBBOSN010000001.1, from coordinate 2,575,807 downwards.
TTGATATTATCCGTAAATACGGTATCCCCGTGAATGGCCGGGTCTTCATGATCCACCATCACGAGCGGTATTTGAAGTCTATAAATCTCAAGCAGTATAGGGGTGGAGATGGATCCCACGGTTATAATGCCGCTAATTGCTTCAGGATTAAGTACCGAGAACATCCGGTCCGAAGATGGTTCGGTTAATGTTAATATATCCATCCCCTGTTCGTTAAGGCGGGCAGAAATACCGTCAAATACAGGCCCCCAGTACAGTGAGGATCGATTTTGGGAACGAATATTGGGAAACAAAATGAGAATCGTGCCTGACTGTACTGGCTTGCTGCTGCGTACAGGCTGTGGCTCAACAGGATATCGCTTGGTTTCTGTTTTGAAATACCCCAGTTGACCTGCCGTTCTCACAATCATTTCCCTGGTTTGTTCACTCACCCCTGGTTTTCCCGTCAAAGCACGCGACACTGCGAATTTTGACACCCCCGCAGCATCGGCAATTTGCTGCATGGTCACCTTTTTGCCCATATTACTCACTCACCCGTTCTCCCTTAATTTACATTTAGTGTAGCATAAAAAACATAATCCAACAAAACAAGTTATAATTTTGTTTGTTTTGTTAGCCAACATAGATTGTAATTTATACCAAAAAAGAGTTCGTCCACTCTTCTAGAAAGAGATGTTCGAACTCTTTTGTCTTATGCCGATTTTATATTCCGGAAGCTCCCTGCTCCCCAAGTTCTGCAGGTATCGTCCCCCGCTTCCTGCGCCAAAATCTGACGTCCATTGTTTTGATTTCTGTTATTAATACACCCAGGAGCATCAATGCGGCTCCCGTATATCCTTGCGGCGTTAATGTCTCTCCCTGGAAACTAAAAGCAAAGGCTGCCGCAAATAGCGGTTCAAGAGAGAAAATGAGACTGGTCCGGGTAGGCGATGCATGACGCTGAGCCAGTGTCTGGAGGATATATCCAATACCACTGCACAGTACCCCTAGTCCGACAATAGCCACCCAGGATTCCAGGCTATCCGGCAACCGTGGACTCTCGAACAGGAAAGTGGCCCCGATTCCCCAGAGTGCTGCAACCCCCAACTGAATGGTACCAAGCGTTAAGGGATCATGTTTCGGAATATACCTTCCAGCAATCATAATATAAATTGCATACGTTAGAGCAGCCAAAATACACAGGATATCACCGGTATGCAGGCTAAGCTCATGCTGGAGTGTTAGCAGACCAAGTCCGGCAACAGCCACAATAATGCTAATCATCAGCCTTGTATTCGGCATGCGTCTATGTAAGATGGTGCTTAGGATCGGTACAAAGATTACGGCCAAACTAATCAAAAATCCTGCCTGCGAAGTCGTTGTCCGCTGTACTCCATAAGTAATTAGCAAAAAAGCTGCAAATAATGCAGTACCCATGATGGTACCTGCCCTAAGTGTTTTCAGATCCATTCGGAACAGTCTCCGGTGGAAAATGAGCGCTGCGGCAATAAAAGCGATACTGAAGCGGAATGCGACCAGATTGAGTTCTTGCATGGACTCCAGACCTGACTTCATGAATAAATAGGAGGAACCCCAAATAACCGTTGCGAGCAGCATCTGCAGATCTGCTCTTCTTGAAACATTGACTTGTTTTCCAATGACTCTGCCCACTCTGCTTCAACCTTCATTCTATGTATTGTTCTATGCTGAGTCCGTACCAATTAACTCGCCTTGGCAAGTATAAACGATCTCTTTCCATTATAAAAATGAATATTTATAATAGTATTTATGAAATGAATTCATGCATTATTTACCGGAAGGAACGGATTGAATTATGTCATTGGTCAAATATGAAATTCTGAATGCCGTCGTAGAATACGGAAGTCTTACCAAAGCTGCGGATGCCCTGAATATTACTCAGTCTGCTATCAGTCATGCCATTGCCAGTCTGGAGTCGGATTGTGGATTTACATTGTTGAATCGAGGCCGAACAGGTGTGAAGGTTACCGCTGAAGGGGAACGGATTCTTGGTTACACGCGTGAAATATTGCGTTGGAATGAGCTCATGAACCAGGAGATATCCCTGATTCGCGGAGCTGAGGTCGGTACAGTGCGCATTGGAACATTTGCCAGCGTCTCGACCCAATGGCTGCCTGGAATACTGAAGCAATTCCGCTTGCGGCATCCGGGTATAGAGATCAAACTGTGGGAGGGTGACTATGCTGAAATCGAAGCCTGGCTGGCTGGTGGGGCTATTGATCTCGGCTTTTTATCCCTTGGCGAATCAATGTCTTATGAGAACATCCCATTGCAAAAAGACAGGATGATGTGCATCCTGCCTCTAGGTCATCCACTTGCAGATGAAACTTCTGTATCGTTTGAATTGCTCCTGGAGCAGCCTTTTATCCTGCCCCGCTGGGGTGGTGACAATGAGATTGAACGTTTGATTCGACAGCACGCCGCCAAGCTGAATGTGGTTTATGAAGTTGCTGAAGATCAGGCCATCATGGCCATGGTTCGAAACGGACTCGGAATCAGTCTCCTGCCAGAGATGGTATTACAAGGTCATACGAATGAACTGGCACTTGTACCACTCAGCGGCGACCCTTATCGTACCATTGGGCTAGCCTGCCCATCTCTTGCCAATCTGTCTCCAGCCACCCGCCGTTTTATTGAAGCTGTACAAGAATGGCTGGCGCATACCCCTTAGTCTGAAGGTAGGATTCAAGATAAGCTCCAGAGTACAAGCTACATTTCTTCATTAAGTGGGGAGCGAACCTCCCCCTTTATCTTAGTTCACGTTACTTACAAATTGTATAACACCGATGCATATCATGAGTATAAAGAGGATCGCCAACACAACAGCAAAGCCAATCAAAAATCGTGTAGCGGGTGAAAGCCGGTTTCCCTGAAGATGATATGCCAAATGATCCAGCTTCTGCTCAAGCCGATCCATTCTTTCGTTCATCTGTTCCAGTTCTTCATTGGAGCTCATGATATCATCCCCTCTTAGTACTACTAAATAAAAAAATCAGTATTACTCCCAGATGCGATCTAATTGATCCGAATAAAAGCGGATTGCCTTATGATAATCTTGTATGCCTTGATCCGAAGATGTATCCGCTAGCTGAACCAGCAGTCGTTTCATGGCTTCCGCATGCTCCCCGGTATTGTAGAGTACCATGGCATAGAAGACTTCAAATTCTCGCTGTTCCGGATATTCTTCCATTCCCGTTTCCAACCACTTCTTAGCCTGCTCATACTGACCCAGGGTCCGATATGTACTGCCGAGACCCAGAATGGCTCCTGCTCTGTCTTCCCCCTTTAATCCCTGGCTTAGCGCTGTTTCATAATATGGTACGGCTTCGCGTTCCAATCCAAGTGAATCATGTGCCCAGGCCAATTGATACCATACGTTTGCATTGCCCGGTTCCTTCTCCGCCATGGTATGTAATAACTCGATCGCTTCCTGCGTCTTGCCTTCCTGTCTTAACCGTATTGCCTGCTCTAGTTGACTCATATCTCTACACCCTTTTTCCCTAAAATTATCCACTTCAATATGACTCATCTGTTAATTATAACAAAAAAACACCTCTGGTCCTTAATGAAGACAATCAGCTTGTCCACACATTGTTCCATAAGGCGTTCGTTTTGATGGGTTACCTCCAGGTCGTATTCACAACCATCAAGATAAAAATAAGCATTAAATAGTTAACCGAAATCAAAAAGTTGATTTTGGCCCATTTCTCGTCATCCTGCGTCTTCAACCCGCTAAGGGTATGGATGAACCAGACCACACTGCTTAGCAGCGACACGATCAGAAAAATAAGTCCAACGTAATTGTAGTAGTACAACAAAAATACAGCAGGGAGCAGCAGGAACACATAAGGCACCATTTGAAACTTGGTCCGTGTAATCCCCTTCACAACAGGCAAAAGCGGAAACCCCGCTGCACGATATTCCTCAACCCGCCGGATCCCGAGCGACCAGAAGTGTGGCGGCTGCCATAGAAATAACAGTGCAAACAGCAACCATGCTCCCATATCAATCTGATTGGTCACCGCACAATAACCAATTACCGGTGGCATCGCCCCGGCTATGCCGCCAAGAGAAGTACTCCAGGTAGAGCTGCGCTTCAGCCACATCGTATAGATCACGATATATGCAAACCATCCAAGAAGCGAAAGCCAGCCTGACAGCGGATTCACCCAAACGTATAACACGGCGAAACCGGCAACACCCAGAATAATACCGTACCATAACACAAAGGCGGGACGAAGATGGTTGATATACTCGATGCGTTTTTTGGTCCGCTCCATCTTCTGATCAAGTTCTCGATCCCAGTAATTGTTGATGACACATGCCGAGGCGATAACCAGAGTTGATCCAATAATAACAAGCAGCAGGGATAACCACGAGATATCCCATTTTGAAGCGACCCAGAATCCTACCGCAACCGCAAATACATTAAGCCGCAGAAGTCTGGGCTTCGTTAATGCAATCATGTCTTTAAGCATGAGAAGCCTCCTGAACTATGTAAAAACACCATTCCAATAATGATACATGTACCTACAATGAATTACAATCTTCTTTAACATTTTGTCATAATCAAAAAAGCATCCCTCACCGTTCTGACGAACAGGAGGAATGCTAACTAAGCTCATAATGTTATGGGATATATTGCTGAACGATCTTTGTAACCTTACCATCCTGCACAGTAAGGTGATAAGGGAATACGGACAGATCCACGATGTTTTTGTTGTCGTACAAGGATTCAAATTTGCTGAGAGCAATCGATTCATTCCACTGAATGTCTGTTCCTTTAACCGTTCCATCGCGATCATACAGCTGCATCAGCACTTCGGCATTGCTGCTGACTTCAATCTTGTCCTGCTCCTTGCTGTCGTTGATAATATAGTATCCATCCGGAGCTCCATCTATACCCGAATCAGGGTTGCGCTGCTCGAAGACTTTATCCGCTTCTTCTCCCTGATACCATCCGATTCTATCCACGATCAAATAAAGTTTGCCATTCTCCTGCTGAAGCTCATCCACATAGGCTGTATACATCTCGGAATTGGCTGCCTGAGCTTCTTTTGCGGAAGCCTGTGAGGAATCGGCACTTTCCTCGGCATTTGCCGGTGTAAGCAAATATGTAGTAAGCACGATGATACCAAGCAACAGTGCAGCAGTACCAAGTATTTTTAATTTCCATTGTTTCGCCGCGTTCTTCATAGGCAGCATCTCTCCTTATATGAACGTTATTCATTCCTTAACCGGAAGGGTTTGGCTTCAAACGGTCATGTGAAAATTCGTTTAATTTTTTACTAAAATCATCATACTTGTTTACAATCATTTAAAAGTATCAGCGAGATGAAAAATAGTTACAATAAAAAGAACCTTGAATGCCTCGCATCCAAGGTTCTCTTGCTTTTAATGAGTGTGCTGTGCAAGACGGACCAGCATATGAGCCAGCATATGTCGTTCCTCTTCCTTACCCACATTCCATAGCTCCTGCAGCAATTTCTCTTCACGGTTACGCGGCTCTTCTTTGGCTGCCAGATAATCGGCTACCTTCTCGGCAATTTTCGCCATCTGCTCTTCACCCAGGCCAATGGATTCTCCCATAGCAATCCGTTTACCCAAATACTCTTTAAATGCATCGAAGTTTTGCAGAATCTGTTCTCTTTCCTCAGGTGCAATTTTATCGATTGCATTCTCAACCTTCTCCGTTGCCACTTGACCATCTTTATGAATTACATGATTACTCTCATTCATTTTATATTCCTCCTTGAGCGTAATGATTTGGCTTGTCATCTATAATATAAACGTCTCGCTGGAGTTTAATCAGGCTATTTCTATACTTCATTTAACAACGGTTTGTTGCATCATTTGACCGCCATATGGATATACTTCCCCAAACATACAACAAGGCACTTAGATAAAACAAAACATCAATCGTAAGCCAATCGATCAGCAGTCCGCCGATAATTACGGCAAATCCTGATGCAGCTGATGTCCAGAAATGATAATTGCCAACCGGCTTGCCCCGTTTACCTGGCTCCGTATAGTCTGCAAGCAGCACCCGTTCACTCATTCGCTGCATGGCATTGCAGAGCCCCATGATTACCTGCAGCAGCAATACCCATATGTAGCTTGTAATCCACGGAAAAGCAATCATTGCTCCAGCCATGCCCAGCGAACTCATCATAAGCCACCGTTTTGCATACGTGTCCAGCCGAGGGGCCAGCCACTGTGATGCAGCCGCTGAACTGATTGTAAAAACAGCAAAGGCAAGTCCATATTTGGAGAAGCTGTTCCCGAGATTTTTAAGAAACAACAAATAATAAGGATAAATCATACCCGAAGCAAGGGTAACCATGCTCTGTGAACGGACCAACCACTTCATATTCATTTACCGTTCCCTCCGTATTGCTCCATAAAATAGTTCATAAATACATGCTCTGGATCGTACTGTTCCTTCGCTGCAAAGAAAACGTCCTTGTGAGCGTAGGCCTGATCAAATTGATCTGCTGTGGCATATGCCTCATAAGGCAAATAATAGGTCCCTTTGAAGCGAATCACAGAATCTATGATCTTCTGCAAACTAGCCTTAAACTTACTCTGTTCTTCTTCTGACAGCGAGGCATGAAAAAGGCATACCAGACCAAACATGTCCTGTGTCGCATAGGATAGAACGGCTTCATCGTCTTGCGGGACATAACGAACGGTTATGTTCAGCAGATCCAGTTTCTCATGGGAAACGATCTGCCCCATCTCCTTAACGAAAGTAGGAAAAGCATCCATAGGGATAAAATACTCCTGCAGCAAGTCGTTAGTGCCGGGCTGATGATATTCCATAAACGCCGATGGAGAAGCCATCGCATTATTCCGGCTGATCCTTTTTCCGTTCTGTGAATCGAAATAGCGCTGCTGCAGTTCCCAAAACCACTCTCTGCCCCAAACCGTTCCGCGATTAAGGTTGAATAGAATCTTGGCAGGCAGCACGCCAGGTTCGCGTACAGACATTTTATTATAATCCTGAAGCGAGGCCCCCGTATCTATCGCATAATTAAGAGCATACATATCGCTAAAATACCCTTCACCCGGCTGAAGTGAGATGCGGGCCAGATGCATCCGCATGTCCGGATCGCCTAGTACATTTTTACGGAAATACGTTGGGTACGCTGAGGCCTGAATTCGGTCTACGCTAAGTTGATATAATTCATCGTCCGTTAGCGTCAGCGTCACATCCAGAATCAGGCCAAAGAGTCCATATCCGCCTAAAACCAACGGAAATAATTCCGAATTGGATGAACGGCTCACTTCCCGAATCTGCCCATCTGCAGTCAGGAGACGAAAGGACTCCACGCTCTGAATCAGAGATCCGTTGCGAAGCTCCCTCCCGTGGGCATTCACACTAATCGAACCTCCGACCGTAAAGATATTTTGAGACTGCATATTTTTGAGCGAAAGGCCATACGGATTGATTGCTCGCTGCACGTCCGCCCATGTCGCTCCGGCCTGAACGGTTATCCTTTTGGCTTCCGGCTGAATGTCCAGTATACGGTTATAAGAAGTCATATCAATAATGATGCCGTCTCGGTAATAGGTATGTCCGCCCTGACTATGACGTTGTCCTGCTATGGACACAGTCAGATGATTCTCCCTTGCATCCTTTAGCAGCTCTACAAGCTGCTGTTCCTGATGACCCTGCACGACTCGTTCCACTTTTACCGGGTGTAGGCGACTGTAGTCTGTAATGAGATATGGATTCTGATCTTCTCCACCCGTTCTCCAATACGTCCAAAAACATAAAACAAGGAGCAGCAGGAGTACACTCATTTTTTTGAACACATAACTACCTCCTTCAACCCAAAACGTTTCAAACCCATTCCAGCGGTTAATCGTTTACATATACATTACAACGTTTGGAGATGTTAAGGAACACCCTAGACCTGATTGATAAGGAGGATATACGTATGAGTGAAATTAAAAAAGAAAAGAAAAACAAAGATCTTGAGCCAGGTGTCAATACTGTCCTTCATCCTGATCCCAACAATCCTGGCCCGACAGACATGATTGAGGATGCGATTGGAGATATCGTGGACAATATTTCTGGACATCCCAAAGACAAGTCGGCAGCAACCCACCAAAATAAATCAAACGAATAGATTCTCCACATATTTGCAGCTCAATCAAAAAGTCCTTCAACCTAAACAGGCTGAAGGACTTTTCGTATGTCTATGAAAGGAAAACCTGGTCGCACCGTGCTTTTGTCTACAACTGCTTCACTTTATTTTCCTTTTTGATCTTCTGTAACTCTTTGTGAATCCAGATGGCCGCTATGGAGCCTTCGCCCATCGCTACCGTAGCTTGCTCCGCATGAAGTCCCAAATCCCCTGCAATCCAAACATTCGGGGCAGCCTGCAAACTGCGATGATCCGCTTCAACATGCTTATTATCAGCGATAACCGCTCCAAGCTGCTCTGCAAGCTCGAAGTGCACCCGGTTGCCACCAAAAGCAATAAATCCGCGTTCTGATTCATAGATATGCCCATCTTCGGTCAGTACACCTGTAATATATCCGTCCTCTGTCTGTTGTACTTCCTGAACCGCAGCTTCAAGATAACGTACGCCCGCCTCCTTCATGCTTCGGTGAAGCTCAGCAGAGATTGGTTTCTGTTCATGGTTGATATACAAAAGATCATTGGTACGCTCGATCAGAATCATGGCCATATTGGCACCAGCTTCTCCTGATCCCAGCAATATGGTGCGACGATCCTGAATTTCATATCCATCACAGTCCGGGCATACGTAAACTGATCTGCCCAGTGTTGGCCTGAGTCCCGGAATCGCGGGGAAACGGTCACTAAGCCCGGTTGCCAGCAGCACAGTCCTTGCTGAATATAAGGTGCCAGAGGAACCCGTTAATTGAATCTGTTCTCCCACTCGTTCTGCTTTAACAATACGATCCTTTTCAAATGTAACTCCAGTCTTCTCGGCTTGCATTCTGCCTTTGGATCTTAATTCTTCACCTGATACACCCTCTGGAAATCCCAAAATATTATGATAGGTTCGGCACAGGGTTGACCTGCCTTCTCCAGCATCCACCACCAGCACCTGATGCGAACTGTAACGTCCCAGCTGAATGGCAGCTTGAAGTCCTGCGAGTCCGCCACCTACAATGATGCAATCATATTCTCGCAACCTTCATCTCCTCCAGTCCATCCTTTTGTCTTGGTATATGTAGATCGCTTCCGATCCTTCTATACATTAAACCGCTCAATCAGACTCAAACGTCCTAGCTCTAGCTTGTACAAAAAATAAATAACCCAAACCGTCCGCATGGTTCACGGTCCGATTTGGGTCTCTTATTCCTTACATTAGATTTAAAATTAAAATAAATATGATTCAAAACGGGAAGCGTTGGAGATGGCATCCCAGACATCTGCGGTTTCCCCGCCCATATACCAATAAGCCAGCCCCGCTATCTTCCGGTCTGTACTCATTCTAACTTTGGCAGTTAAGGAGCGGCTCTCCTCTGCCCAGATGTATCTTGCCAAGCCGTTACTCGAATAACCAATAACATATTGCTCCAGACTTGCATTCCACTGTCTCACAGAGCCCGCAGCATGTGCCCGTGTCCCCTGCTCCGCAAGGGTAATATCCCATGAACCTGTTGCCGGGCTAGCCGATGACCAGTCTCTGGTGTAGAGCGGAAGCGCCAAAATAACTTTGGCACGCACAACGTCCGTAAGCATGGTATCCAGGGCATTTTCAACCCAAGGAAGTGAGGCAACCGACCCGGCAATAGGGTCTCCATTCCAATGTTCCTCATATCCCATAAGAACCATATAATCGGAGACCGCACCAAGCTTGGCATAATCGAATGCGTCGGTCCAGTCCGTACCCAGATCAGGAGACACATCCACCGACACAACAGCACCAATCGGTTGCAGCGAAGCAGCAAGTGACGTCACAAAAGCAGTCATGCCTGCCCGATCTTCTGGCAACACGTTTTCAAAATCCACATTAATACCATCCAATTGGTATTTCTTCACATAAGCAGTAACCTGAGTGACGACCGACGTCCTATTGGCTGAACTGGATAACATCTGGTGGGTCATCGCAGCATCGGAACGGTTGCCAAGCAAAGGCCAAACTTCCCGATTGGTTGACGATGCCCATGTGAGCAGCGCAGAGTCTGTATGGTCTGTAATCTGCATGCTGCTGTTCAAAAAGAACCACCGGGGAACCAGTGTATTTACCTCGGATTGTTCAACCTGCTTCTTGAATTCTGCTGTAGTGGAGTTATACTGCCAGCCCAGTTGTATTCCCAAGGAATCAGCATTCCCAAGCTGCTGCGACCATTCTTTCTTTTGTAAAATGGCATCCAGCATCACGGCAGCTTCCTCGCGAGTCACCTGATCCTGCGGTCGGAATAAACCATCACTACCACGCATCAGGCCGAGCTGATATACCTTCTGTACATAAGGCTTCGCCCATACTGAAATATTAGAAGCATCAACGTAAGTCGTAGACAAGAGTCCTGTAGAACCGGACGTCTGTTTCAGCATTCTCACGAGCAGAGCAGCCGCCTCTTCTCTCGTTATGGATGCGTTAGGTTGAAATGCTCCCTGCCCTTTTCCCTCCAAAATGGAAAGATTGGTCATTGCAGAGACATTGCCATAATACCATGCCGTGGTACGGGTATCATTGTAGGGACTAATATTATTTTCAACAGGTTTCAAACCGAGCAATCGAACTGCAAAAGTCGCAAATTCAGCTCGTGTCACAGCCTTCTTAGGTTCGAACCTGGTTTCTGACGTTCCGGCAGCAATACCCTCGTTCACCAAATGATTTATCGCATCTTTCGCATAACTGGTGCTAATATCCTGGAACTGCTGTTTTGCCGCTGCTGCTCCCACCGAGATGGGGAAGACTGGTACCAGTCCAAGTATACATAGAGCAACGAACAAGACTGCTGCCACTCTTCGACCAGCATGTTTCTTTATTCTATTGTTCACATCAAAAAGCCTCGCTTCATTGGAGTACGATCTTACATCATCGTATCAAATTGAAGCGAGGCCGTATGTGTTTAAATGTTGGAAATCTGCTTAAAGCTTAATACTTATTTGTGTACTTTAACACGCTCTTCAATCGGTTGGAATTCTTTCTCGCCTGGAGTTGCTGTTGGCTTACCAAATGGCATTTGAGCGATCAGTCTCCAGTGTTCTGGAATATTCCATTCTTGTTTCACTTTCTCATCAATCAGTGGGTTGTAGTGCTGCAGGGAAGCTCCAAGACCTTCCTGCTCGAGTGCTGTCCAGATCACGAGCTGCAGCATGCCGTTGGATTGATTAGCCCAGATCGGGAAATTATCCGCATAGGCTGCAAAGTTCTGTTGAAGTTGTGCAATGACATTGTTGTCTTCGAAGAACAATACTGTACCGTATCCGCTGCGGAATCCGGCCATTTTCTCGGCTGTGGATTTGAAGGCTTCTGCATCCCCAACCACTTCACGCAAGATTTCTTCAGTGTGGTTCCACAGTTTATCATGTTGTTCACCAAGCAAAACCACTGCACGGGAAGTTTGTGAGTTAAAAGAAGTTGGCGTATACTTTACGGCTTCCTCAACGATTTCTTGAATTTTCGCATCCGAGATCGTGGATTCCTTGCTGATTCCGTAATAGGATCTTCTGTTTTTCAAAGCGTCAAAGAAAGATTTAGACATAACGATTCGCCTCCACATTGGTTTAATATCAAGATTTTTTAAACTAACATTAGTAACTATAATATAGTAACATACATTAGTCAACAAACTATTTTAATCTCACTAAATATGCAAATATGCAAAATCAATCTTTGTCCTTCTCCCGATAATCCGCACGGTATTTCTCTTCAGTCGAAGAGTTGCTCTTGGTCTGATCCTTATTTTTCTCTTCTTGCTGTTCCATATTCAGATCCTCCAAGGGGATGGGGTCCACGGTCTGCTCTTCTTCATACTGGTCAAGCAAACTTTCCTTCTCCGTCGGGAATTGTTCGGGATTATCGTGCCCGTGTTCCTTATTCGATTCTTTATTTTGACCGGGAATTTGATTTTTCATTCTTAAACGCCTCCTCTGGTTTCATTACCCTTTCTTTACCTTTTCTGCCTGTCTTCTAAACACAGCAAAAAGACCACCCCCAAGATTTGGGTGGCCTTTAATCTCAATATTAAATAGTTAAGCAACGACCTCTTCAAGGCTTAACTTTGCTTCAAAAATGGTATTCTGCGCATCTGCTCCTGATCGTCCGCGAATCCAGATTACCCCATCCATCGCTTCCGTCCGTTCCACGACCAGTTCTTCCTGCATTCGAATTTCCCTGTGATATGATATCTGCATGTGTGTCAGACGAGCCGCAAGTTCTTCAGCAGTAAGTGCGTCACAGCACACATCGGCATATCTCGCATTATTCATATGACCGTTGCTGTCCGTGCTGCTGTATCGAACAATCAGGCGATAGTCTTCCTGTGGCTCCAATCCTGTAGGAAGAATCACTTTCTCCGGGGGTTCACCCAGCGATAATTCGGGATGTGACTTCACTTCAAAAGGCAGCGCTGCTGGTCTGAGGAGCTTTCGTTTCTCCAGATCGACAAGCGCCCAGGAAGTCCGTGCCTCCGCGATATGATTCCCCTCTGTATCGGTAAGAACATAATCCCTCAGCCACATGACTCCTTTGTTGCCTCTATGCCAGGTCTGGAGACTGACTTCGTCCTCCAATCGAGCTTGGCGGAATATGGTCAAATCCGTCGTGATTAACATCCAGCCCAGCCCTTGATCCAGCATTTCCGATACGGTAATACCCATCCGTGCCAGATCGCGGTCTGCTGCAAGCTGCATATGTTCCAGCAATGCGGATGGCCGGTATAATGACTTATAGTCTGATTCGGATGATCCGATTCGGTACTGAAATGCATAAGGTAATTCCGTTGTCATTCGTTAAAACCTCCTTCGGTTCGCACTAATTGTGCCTGTTGATTAAGGTAATATCTTGCCGTATCCATCACTGGGTCTTATGTAGGCGAGTACGATATAGGTCAGGTGCACAGCCCACGTTTTGTTTGAATATGCGGCTGAAATGTGACAAACGCTTAAACCCTGACAACCTACTTGCCTCCGTAACCGAAATATCAGGTTGAAACTGAAATAACAGTTTGGCCTGGTTGATACGGCGGTCATACAAATATTTAAATATGGTGCTGCCTGTCATTTCCTTGAACAACCCCGCCAGGTAAGGCTTGGATAAATGAAGCTCGCTCGCCAGATCATCCAGACCGATATCCTGCATATAATGCGTATCTACATAACCCATGATGTGCTGGACATGTCGCTCCTTATCCGATGAAGGACGATGATCCACCACGATGCCATGGCAAATGCCAGCCACAAAATATAAAAGATCGCACAAACGTACTGTCATTCGTTCCTGTCTGAACTCGCCTGAATTGTTCGATAGCTGATCCAGGTTCAGCAGCAGGGATTCAAATTCCGTACGGATGTCACCCGTCAGATTAATTCGGCAGTTTCGCAGCTCATCAAAAGGCATAAGTACCTCGCTGATTCGATCGGGATGAAGGCTGCTGCGAATAAGTGATGGATCAAAGTGCAGTGTTGTGCGTTCATATAAGCCGCCAGGTACCGGATGAGCCCGATGAAGCGTCATCCCATGCATTAGAATCAGGTCTCCTGGTTCCAGGCTGTACACACGGTCGCCTATAATATAGGTACACTCTCCGGCATGAAAATAATAGACCTCATAGTGCGGATGAGAATGAAATCCGTCTGACGCCCCGCTGAAAAAAGTGCGCGTTGAACGGTAACTGTATTCCAGCGGTGCATTAAACTGATGCATACGTGTCATTTTGAGCGCCCCCTATGGGAGAGGTTTTCTTATCTAGCATAGAAGCCATGAACGTACCGCTGTTCACGGTTCAACTCATAGCCTCTTCAAAATATCTCTATAATTACAACAGCTGCTCAATGCTAGCCTGAACTTCATCCATGGAATCCACAGGTTCGAAGCGTTTGATTACTTGCCCTTCGGCATTGATCAGAAACTTCGTGAAGTTCCACTTGATTGCATCTCCGTGCAGCCATTCAGGTGCCTTATCCGCGACCATTAACTTCAGCAATTTGGCTTGCACATCGGACTCGTCAAACCCTGCGAACGGTCCTGATTTTTTCAGGAAGTCATACAGGGGATGTGCCGTATCGCCATTCACGTCCATTTTGGAGAACATGGGGAATTTCACACCATAATTAATCTGGCAGAATGAAGCCGCTTCTTCACTGCTTCCGGGCTCCTGTTCAGCAAATTGATTGCATGGAAAACCGATAACCTGAAAGCCTTGATCCTTATACTTATCGTACAGCTTCTGGATATCATCGAACTGATGCGTATATTTGCATTTACTTGCCGTATTCACAATCAGCACGGGCTTTCCTTCATATTGATAGAGCGGGAATCGTTCTCCGCTAGTTTTGGTAACTGTAAAATCGTAGATTGTTGCCATAAATTGGTGCACCTCGTTGTTATGTAGTATGTAGAATGATACGTGTCCTCTATTATATACGAAATGGTCTCTGCTGTATTAAAAATGTATGGACATCATCATTTCAGTGCATCAAATCGGGCAGACTACCTCAATGGATAGATCAGTTGAATCGGTTCTTTGATTAGCGCCTCTTGGAACAGGTAATTATGATCCGCTCCTACAATACACAGAATTCGCTTATCCGGATTCGAATCACATGTATTTTTCACCCGTTGAATCATGATTTGATTACGCACGACCCAGCGAATGTTATGAGCCGTTGGATTGATCTGATTTAACCATTCATATTTCAGACGGGTCATCTCATCAAACTCCACCGAATTGAAGGGTATGTTTCCTACTGCATGTGTACTCATTTGTTTGAAAAACCATTCATCGTCTTTTTTCTCCAGCTCTTTACGTTCCACTTCAGAGTACCCGCCAAATGGATCGAAATTATTCCACACATCTAATTCAAACCAGTCTATGGGTACAAATTCAATGTGTTTCTCCTCACATAATGGAAAAATGAGCTCCCAATATTCGCTTGCCGGCTCTCCCCAATATCCCTTATTGTTGTGGTCCTTCATGTATTTTTGCCAGCTTAACGGATGTACTTCTCCGCAAATGATATCCGGCTCAAATTCAGTTATAATAGATTCGTATAGGGCGAGTGAACAATTATATTTTTCTCTCAATTCCGGATTATGAATGGTTCCGAGTATACCTGCAACAGTCATTTTCCTCACCTTCCTCTATCAAAATAAGCTGCCCGTTGAGGCAGCGTTTTTTAGTTCTAAAGCATTTGTCATGTGAAAATAACTCAATACATTTTCATAGAAAAAAAGTTAAAACTGACCTGTAGCAAGCATACGCTCTCTGGTAATAGGAATGAGAGATAACACAACCTCTTGAGCTGCGTTATAATCATTGTTGGATAAGGCGTGCAGCGTGTCTCGATTAATCCCGATCGCACTGTAGTGTTTGATATGTGGAGTTCGCTTGAAGCGGACGATGGAATACATGTAGAGTTTATCCCGAAAGGAATCAAATGTGTTCAGCATGACGCCATTATTCAAGGATTCAACGATCTCCCGCATGAAAAGAAAATGATGCTCGGTGTATAAAGCATAATCATTCCTTTTCTCGGCGGTTCGCTGAACCTCCACATGAGCTGCAAGCGAATCCAGATTTAAATAGATCTCTCGGTTCGGGTTTTTCATCATTTCAAAAGAATAAAAAAGCATGGATTGTATCTGTTCGATTAGATCAAGAAATTCCTTCCCGCCGACATCCTTAACCAAGACACCGCGATTTTTAAGAGCAGTTACATAACCTTCTGATTCAAGACGAGCAATGGCATGACGAATCGGTGTACGGCTCATTTGGTACTCCTCCGCCAATTCGTTCTCCGATAGCAGGGTTTCGGGCATTAATTCTCCGCAGACCATTCGCTCACGAAGCATCATATATGCTGTATCGACAAGCGATAATTTGTTCATATCATAATCCCTTTCTCCCATTGATGAGGACTTCATTTGAATTTTAACGCAATCTACACATTTCACCCTATATTACCAGTCTTAGAAGAAGTTACGCAACCAGACGGAGGCAAGAAGGAGTCCGAGCACTGTATTCCAGTGTCTGGACTCCATTTTTTTTAAACCAGGTATTTGTTTTGAAGAGCTATCCTTTGCTCTGAGGTAATGCCTAGTCCCTCTGAAAGATACTGCTCGAAAGACCCGTAGTTCTCATCGATTGCTTCGAGTGCAGCCTGGATGAAGGCCGCTTTCATCATTTCCGGAATCGCTCCCTGTAGTTCAGGCATTTGATCCATATATTTCTGATAGTCCTTGTTGTTTCCGGATAGGAAACGCTGCATGAGTCCGTCCACCGCCAGATTCGTTAGCTCGTAATCTTCAATAACGACTTCTCGCGGCACACCCAGGGTGAGAAGAATCAAGGCACATACAACCCCGGTCCGGTCTTTACCAGCGGCACAATGGAATAAGGAAGTACCCCGCTCTTCTTTTAATAGTTCATTTAGGATAAGTGTACATTTCTCCGTATTTAAAATCATGGCTTTGTAGCCTGCATGCAGATCATGTCCGATCTTCTGCATTTCCTCAGGACTTGCTTCCGCCATAAAGGGAATATTCGTGTTGATCGCATGGCCAATGGCCGGGCTTGGACGGCTGGCTACTTCAAAATCGCTGCGCAGATCACAAATCCAATCAATGCCTAGCGCAGCTGCCGTTTGCAGGTCCTGCTCACTAAGCTCATGCAGATCAGCAGATCGCAGCAGCATACCCCAACGGGTCGTACGACCATCCTCTGTTAGGTAACCGCCCATATCCCGGAAATTAATTACGCCATCGGTGTAGATCATGCGATCGTTAATGGTTGACACCGACCCATTCGTAAACTTCACATGATAATAATTACGGCCGGGAGACACCGTTCTCGTAAATACCGCTCCTGTAGGGTCAATCTGTATATCCAGCAGCGTGCTGCTAGATTCAATAAATTCCGGACTCACAGAATGGTAAACTGCCTCCACCTCCATGGACTCTGCCATATTCCAGGCTAATGCTATCCCGTTTTTCTCGCTATACTTAGCTTGAACCTGAGGGCCTTGTTTTAAAAGTGAATTAGATGTTGACATTGTGCTTCCTCCTCATAATGATACACATTATTATGAATTTAAATGAATTAGTTCTGACGTGTTTTTAGCTTCATTTTGTATCGGTTTGCCACAAACTCCACGCTGAATACCATGGCGAAAACGACCAATCCTACAAATAAAGCCGCTGCAAAGTTATAGGATTTCATGGCATGAGTCATCTCATATCCAATACCTCCTGCGCCAACCGCACCAAGAATTGTGGATTCGGCAATGCCTCCTTCCAGCTGCAGCACGCACCAGGCGATAAAGGCTGTCTTCACCGTAGGCAAAATACCCTGCATGACAATCTGCAGCCAGCTAGCACCCGTAGACTGCATCGCTTCGAGTACGCCCTTGTCGATTTCCTCCAGTGACTGGGCAAATACTTTGACAAGCATACCTGCCGCTGAGACAGCAATCGCAAGCACTCCGGGAAGCGGTCCAAGACCCACTGACACGATAAAAATGAGAGCCCACACGATGGTGGGAATCGCACGAAGCAATGAAGCAGCACTTCGAATGATCCAGGCAACGAACGGATGAGGCGTCAAATTGCTTGCAGCCAAAAAGGAGAGAAAGAACGCTACGACAATCCCCAGCACCGATCCAAGAATGGCAACTTGCAATGATTCTACAGCCGCGAGCAGGACATGGCGCCAGGCCGAGAAATCAGGTGGAAACATGGTTCCCATATAACCGCCGAGTTTCGTAAAGCCTTGGGCAATCTTGGCATAGTCGAACTGCAGCTGGACGAGACTGAATACAAAAAGCAAAGCAATAAGCGGCAGACCGATCACTAACAGCTTGTTCTTCTTCGGCTTGGGTGGCTCTGGAATGGAAGTATACAGCGTAAAAGATGGCTTCACTTCGTTCATTTGCATACTCATATGATTCGCTCCCTTACGCGATTGGTGATCGTTTCCACAACAAGAACGATAACGAGCACAAGCAGCACGGCCATGCTGGCTTCCTGATACTGAAACAACTTCAGCTTGGATTGCAGGATAAAGCCGAGGCCACCGCCTCCAACCATACCTACAATCGTGGATGCGCGTACGTTGATTTCGAAGTTGTACAAGCTCCAGCCGATAAACCCGGGAAGGAACTGTGGAAATACGGCTTGGGACAATACTTGAAAATAACTTCCGCCGGCAGCACGAACCGCTTCTACCTGCCCCATGTCAATCTCTTCAAGCACCTCGGCAAAGGAACGCGTCAGCATACCGATCGAAATCAGGATCAGCGACATCGTACCGACTACAGCACCTAGTCCAAACGCTGCAACAAGCAGTATCGTCCAGATAATTACGGGAATGTTACGAAACAGCGATGTAGCTGCACGAACAAATACCTGAAGGTAAGGATGTGGGCTTGTCGTAGCCGCGGCTAAAAAGGATAACATTCCTGCTACAACCGACCCGATGACCATCGCTACCACGCTCATATACAGGGTCTGCAGAGCAGGTTCAATGAGCTGGGAAAGCGAAGAAAGATCAGGTGGAAGAAAATCGAAAAAGATAAATCGGAAGCTCTCTCCTATCCCTGCGAATAAAGCTCCTAATGAAAACTCTGCGCCGATGGAAGACCAGATGATGAGAGCCAGCAGCACAATAACAAACAATATCGTCTGCGTGCGTTTCATTTTTCGGGCAGATTGCAACTGAGCCGCATTCATGTCAGGCTGTCTCCTTCACTTTGGGATTGGTCTGGTTGTAAATGAGCCGGATCATATCCTCCGTCAGTTCATCAGGTGTTCCGTCAAACACCTTGGATCCTTTGTGAATACCGATGATGCGGGTTGCATATTTCTTCGCAATATCCACCTGATGGAGATTGCACAGACAGGCAATACCTTCCTCCTTGCAGATCGTATACAAGTAATGCATGATCGTCTCCGAGGAAGCAGGGTCGAGACTCGCTATCGGTTCATCCGCCAGTATCAAATCCGGCTTCTGCGAAAGTGCACGTGCAATGCCGACTCTCTGCTGCTGTCCTCCACTGAGCTCATCTGCTCTTTTATACATCTGTTCATGCAAACCAACACGGTGAAGCATGACCTTGGCTGCCTCTGTATCTCCTTTGGAATATAGACCCAGTGCGCCTTTGAGCGGATTCATGTAGCCTAATCGTCCATGCAGCACGTTATTAAGAACAGATACGCGAGTGACCAAGTTATATCCCTGAAAAATCATACCCATATGGCGTCGAAGTTCACGGAGCTTTTTCCCCTTGATGCCCATGGTTTCACTGCCTTTAAACTGAATCTTTCCGTTTGTCGGCTCGATCATTCGGTTCAGGCTTCGCAGCAAGGTGCTCTTCCCGGCGCCGCTCGGTCCAATGACGACAACGAACTCTCCGGCATTAATCGTCAGGTTCAAGTTATCAAGCGCTTTGGTTCCGTCGGAATATACCTTGGACAACCCTTCTACCTGTAAAAGTGTCATATTATTTCCTCCTTATCTTTCAAGTTTAATTCTATTTCTTCAGCAGTTCCTCTGGGGACATATCAAGTGCTTTGGCGACTTCCCGGATTGGATCAAAATCACTGTCACTGCCTTCTACAAAACGGGCTGCGCCTACGCTTTCGAGGAATTTAGGGTTTTTCGTATCATAGTCCAGCATGAGCTCACGCAGCTGTGTAACCAATTCTTCTGGCAAGTCTTGACGGTAAAGCAGTGGAGCCCCACCGACGATCGGATCCGATTCGGCAATCACGCGGAAATCTTCCTCTTTAATAAGTCCTGATTCAGCCATCATCGGCACCATGAGACTTGACGTACCAATCGCATCCGCATTGCCGTTTGCCAGTGCAAGCAGTGATTTGTCATGTCCACCGGAGAACGCTACACTACCGAAAAAGGAATCCAGCTCCTTATTGGAAAGACCCAGCTCTTTCATCAATGTGGCACGTGGGTACAAATTGCCGGAGGTTGATGCCGGATCAGCAAACAAAAAATCTTTTCCTTTAAGGTCCTGTACACTTTGATATGGAGAGTCATTACGAACGAGGATGACCGTATTCGATTGTTGATCACTTTCAGAACGGACAAGCAGCTTGGCATTGGCTCGTTCCGTAGCGATGATGTAACCAAACGGCCCGATCAGTCCAATTTCGATTTTGCCTGCACGCAGGGCTTCGATAACCATGTTATAATCTTCAGCTACAAAAATTTCAGCAGGGATACCAGTTGCTTCTGTAATATCTGTTGCTAGCTGTTCCTGGGAACGGTTCATCTCGCCCTCTTCACTTGGCATAATACCGATTCGGATGACTTCGGGCATTCCACCTTCACTGGAGCTTGAGCTAGCCGAGGCCCCGCATCCCGACAGGATGACAAGCATAAATACAAGCGAGAGGATCAAGCTTTGATAACTTTTGCGTTTACTATTTTTCACAATGTATACCCTCCTGAAATGTGGTTGATTCCATACCGATATTTCTCTGGTACACAAGTAGGATACAAGTTGAATGTAAGAAGAATGATTTGGTAAATCACCGAATTTGTAAAACATTTGAGGGTATTAGTAATCATAAAAATGCATAAAAATAATAAATTATAGATATATCACTATATTCAGGGATATTATTCGTTTAATTCTGAGTGGAAGGAGAAGTGTTGATTTACTCATATTGGAGGGATAGGTTTACGTTTTCGAAAACCAAAAAAGAAGCAGAAAATGAACGGATGCACCATGTACCGTCATTGTCTGCTCATTCAATTTAATAATGTGGAAATAAAGCTGTGAAGGTTCTATCTTCTATTTAAAACCCTGAGAATCATAAGCTGCGTTTATTCCTATTCTCTTTTTACAATTCCATAATAGATCAGACTTTCGTATTGGCCCTCTTTCTTCACATGATCCATGAGGACACCTTCCTGGGTCATACCTACCTTTTGAAGAACTTTTCCAGACGCCGGATTCGAAGCAAAGTGTCGTCCATATACTTTATGAAACCTCTTCACATGAAAGGCAAAGTGCAACATCGCTTGTGAAGCTTCTGTCGCATAACCCTTTCCCCAATACGCCTCACCGGTCCAATAAGCAATTTCGCCAAGATCATACCGATGATCACAAGATAAGGCTATCGCTCCGTATAGTGTTCCTGTTGCCCTATCGCAAATCGCAAATTCATAGTGTTTCTCTTTCTCAAAATTCTGTCGGTGATGCTGAATCCAGGATAACGCACAATCCAATGTATAAGGGTAAGGTAACGTAAGCGTGCTTTTATAAATATTGTAGTTGTTACACAGCTCAGTGACAGCGGCAGCATCGGATTCCTCGAACAATCTCAGGCACAGCCGCTCCGTAGTCAAATTTTGTTGAATGTCATCATACTGCATGAGGGCCCTTCCTTTCCATTGATGCTTAGCTATTGATTCTCTTCACAACAATTATGAATGGATTAACTCCAATTTTTTGTTATCCGTTAAGATGATCAGTTTATGATGGTATGGTTGCAAACTTTTTTCAAACTCCACTCGATTTCTCTCAAAATCCCTTGTCCATTTGTACATCATTCTTAACATCTGTACATCAGATGTGTAATGACTCTTTTCAATTCCTAGATTTTGTTTGATAAATCGCAAAAAGATTCTCGTTTTTCTTTTCCACAAGGGTGTATCCAAAAAGATAATGGTATCTGCCATGTCCCATAAGCATCGGTAAGATTCCCGATCCGTTCCTTCGAATATCCATGCTCCGAGACGGTCAATGTCCTGAATCACCGCAATTTGCTCATCCGGTGTTCGTTTATTTCTTCCATGAGGTGTCTCATGATGGACGATCGTATCCAGCTCATACCACGGTATATTTATCTTTTGAGAAATTTCCTTAGCCAATGTTGTTTTGCCACTCGCCACAATACCCAGGATTAGAATCTTTTTCATTTAAATCTCTCCTACGAATTACGCTCTTTGGACCGTTCCGAACGAAATTTTCATACTGGGTGCATACGTTAGCCAGGACTCCTGATTAAATCTCTTGGAAAACATTAATTCAGCTTCATACTGTTCGCGTGCTTCCTCTGGCTGTAATTCTCTATTCACTAAGTTGTCTAAGCTCTCATCAGAATCACCAGGTTCCTGGCCAAACCCTTCCTCTCTCAATGAACCAAACAAAGCGCTTTTGCTCTCCATATCCATGTTCTGATCCAAAATATTAACCTTATCACTCATCCTGCACTCCACGTTCTGTAATCCCAATTGACTCATTCGTATAGGCAGCTTTATCCAATGTTTCCATCCTTACCTGTACGTCTGTAATCGTTCTCAAATAGCGTTTGCAGGACGCCTAGCTTAACTAAACGGCTTTGTTCAACACCATCCAGATGACAGTTCGCCATATTACCAATCCAATGAGGTTCGAAACAGATGACTTTTCCTTGATCCTTTACACTTTCAATCATCTTCTGTAGGATCACTTCTGAGTTATTCATATGTAATAAAAAAGCATGACTCACGGCAATGTCATACTTCTCTTCTACGTCTAACTGTTCAATGTCACTGGATATAAACTCAGTCTGAAACGGAATGTTTGAGAATGTCTCCCTCGCTTCTTTTATCAATTCCTCCCCCTTGTCCACTCCCGTATAGCTTGAGCCTTTAGGTAACAAAGGAAGTAGTTTAAGACCTAGGTAACCGAATCCACAACCATAATCAATAATGCTTACAGGATTGGTAATTTTCCACACACGCTGTACAAGAAATTGCAGGTAATCGTCATTATAGTAGAGCCCTCGCGTATTCCTCAGATATTCAATTTTGTTGTCCCAGTAATATTCAGACATCATTCCATGCTCCCTTCCTTTGGTACGTTTATTTACAGAACTGTTGGTACATCGTTATTTACTGTTCCCTTAGTTCATTTGGAAGTCTTACCATGAATCGATCCTGGTTTCTATGGAATTGATACTGTTCGTATAGTTCATGTGCATCTAATGTTCCGAGTAGTCCCATTACATTAATTTTCTCCCTAAAAATAATGCCACTCTGTGTTCTTTATAAATTGTTCCGCCTGATCTATCAATTGAATTTTTAATCTTATCTAATAAGATATCTCTTGGTTTATCGGGAAGCTGTCTATGCTTCGAATTCGTGTTAAGTAATGCAACGTAGTCGCCGCTTGAATATGTAAGAATTTCACTATATTCTCGCACCATTACATTGGAAAAGATTCCTGTCTCCTCCGTGATTGCTCTTCTTTCTTCGATGGTTTCTTCGGGGGGGTGGAACGTTGAATCGTCCAAATGTGGTGCAAGTTCTTTATAGTGAGATCGTATTTCGTTATGGAGCTCATCAAACATGGGCACATGTATGGTCCAAAAAAAGGCAATCGAACCCGAACTCTCAAGAACTTCCCATACTTTACGATAACCAAGCTTAGGTTCGATAAAATGAAATGCTGTGCCTGAAATGGCTAACTTAAAAGGCCCCCTTCACCGTTCCATTCTTCAAACGAGCTATGAATCACCTTAATCGTTTCATAGGATTTAAATTTCTTTGCAGTGAACTGGGCCAAACTGTCACCGTATTCAATACAGGTAATTTGTTTGTAATCTCTTTCGACCATTCCTCACGTGGCTTGGCCTGTCCCGCAACCAATCTCCAGAATTTTGTCTTCCCTGTTCAGATTTGAATAATCAAATATATCGTTATACATTTCATTTGGGTAGGTAGGTCTATATTTTTCATATTCATTTGCAATTGAATTAAACGTCTCTTTATTCTCCAATTCAATAACCTCCTACGATTCTAATTTAATATTCATCTAAATAAACTGAAGTGAATGGCAAGTATAATCAAAATTGTTCGGTAATCCATTCCTCTCTTAATAATCCCATACGGATCGAATCATAGTATGTATTATTGTAGAAGCGGCACTTCCGAAGTCTTCCTTCCAGCTGCATGCCCAGTTTCTCTGCAACCTTCATCATTCTTTCATTACCTGACCAAGTCGTTAATCCTACTCGGACTATAGGTAGCTTATTAAACAAATAGTCAATCCACATCTTCAAAGCAGCCGTTCCATATCCACCATTCCAATACTCAGGT
The DNA here is from genome assembly GCF_038005125.1 of Paenibacillus sp. FSL K6-2862. Lineage (NCBI taxonomy): Bacteria > Bacillati > Bacillota > Bacilli > Caryophanales > Paenibacillaceae > Paenibacillus > Paenibacillus sp. FSL K6-2862. Next base: position 2,551,530 of record NZ_JBBOSN010000001.1, on the reverse strand, counting down.
TTATATATGACGATCCCCACTTCCATCCAATTGGACGGTTTGTGCTCCCAATAATAATTCACTGTGCCTACGATCTCATCATCAACTTGAATGATCATTCTGTGTGAGGGCTCACCGTCTTCTAGCATTTCCTTACTCGTATATTCTTGAAATACAGCATAACTGACATGCTCCAACGGAAAATAAGGTGCGTCCCACTTTTTCCACTCCGGTTGTTCTTCACCATATATCAGCTCGTAGAGCTCAGGGATATCATCGTGCGCTATCTCCCTAATTAGAACGTTATGATTTAACACCATGGTTTCACTAATGATCATAAAGGGTTAAACTCCTATTCTTTTTCCGATGTATTAGTCCTGTGCCTATCAGTAAATCAGTTCACAATCATGATGTTCCCAAACGTCAAACAAATTCCCATCCAGATCTTCAAACACAAAGAACTTACCATACTTGCCTTCATCACTAATGTTTCTGACGTTAACACCCGCTGTTTTCAGATCGTTATGTAAAGTCAAAATATCATTAGTGAAGAATGTAATTACCCATCTTTTTTGATTGTTTACTTCAAATACAGCTCTGGTATCATTATCACTTTGAATCATATCCAAGATCGGCCTATTCTCCCTAAACAGACTCAGATAGCCTTCTCTTCGATTTCTAATATTGAACCCAAAATGTTTAACAAACCAGCTTGCGGATTGTTCCACGTCGTTAACCGGAATCACATTGTAGGCGATCCCTATTATTTTCCCAACTTTCATAAAGCCCCCCGGATTCGTTTGAAATTTTGTCGATCAATCTCATTCCTATGAATTTAAAAATATATTTTTAAAATGTAGTACTGGGCTTGAGACGCTCTCGGATAAAATACTTGTAAAGACGGTAACTAATAGTTGGTCCCGGTTAACAAATATATATTGTCCTCTCTTGCCTCCCATTCCCATGGCATAATAAGTCTTATCCTGGTCACCGTCTTGCTTCTTGTTATCCAACATCCACCAATGATATCCATACTGCGATTCTGCAAAAGTATTGTGATTCGTTGATGTTTCAATCCAATCTGGAGGGATAGTTGTTTAGAATTCCATTCACCATTTTGTGAATACAGCGCTCCAAATTTCAATATGTCTGCAATCTTCAACCGCAAACCAAATCCACCTATTGGAGTCCCTTGTGCATCCTCATACCACCTGAAATCTTAAATACCTAATGTAAAAATAAGTGCTTTTGGGTAAAATCCGATGTGTTCATTCGGGCTGCCTTCTGCAATATCGCGCTGAGTAAATGTGAATTGCCACAATTATATTTCATCTGAACCCCAGGCAATTTTCTATTTGATCTTTCTTTATCGCCTGATTGAGTTCATATAAGTTAATATTGATGACAACTCCCTTTTGATATAGTTTCCGTAATTGTATACCAATCTATCTAAATTCAATTGCTGACTTCGCTCCGTTTTTCAACAAACTCATCTTTCGTTAATCCAAACAGGATATAATCTAAATATTTTCCGTTAACATAGGCCACCTCGCGGCGAACACCTTCCTGCACACAACCGAGCTTCCTCATCATTCTGGCTGATCCTTCATTTCCTTCAAGAATATAGTCATTGAATTTATGGAGTCTGCGTTCCAGAAACGCATATTTTAATAAGATGTTCATGGCACTTGTGCCATATCCCTTCCCTCGGTACTCCTTATCAATAACAATGCCTATACTGAATGTTCCATTTCTCTCATCGATGCTGTTTAAATTAATGCCGCCTATACTATCGCCATTCAGGTTTTCAATCGTAAACATAATTCTTCCGTTCGTTGAGGAAAAGTCGGCATTTTGTTCAACAAATTTCTTGGCTCCTGATTGAGTAGGCGGCAATTCCACTGCGCATTCCAGCAGAATCCGGGCAGGAGTGTCAAAATCACTGATATAGCAACCTTCCCAGTCCTCTTCCTTTATCGCGCGTAATCTTACGTTGTGATCTTGCCAGAAATAATTGGTGTAATCTATCTCTCTCATCTTAACCTCCTGAAGTGTCTGTACTTATGCTCCTACACGACTTCTTGCACACATGTGGTTTGCTTTAAGATTCCTAGCTTTTCCGATCCGTTTTTCGTTGGTACGCTTCATCTAATACCTCTTTCAGCCCTTTACATTTTCTTGATATAAACGTTTCCCAAAATACTCTTCCCTTCTCGGCCATCTCTTCCTTGGTTAATTCTCCCGGCACATAGTTTCCCCAACACCCGTCTTTAGTTAACTTGTCCCAGCCCATAAAATCAGCAAATATTCTATTCCTATCTGGTATTTCAGACCCCATTGATTGTAAAATTACATTCTCTGGGCACAACCACAAAGCGGTACACACGGACATAAAGCCGCCATGTAATTCTTCTATCCCTTCAAAGCCTGCTGCTTTTACTGCTACTGACCATGCATCATGTTGATGATGCGGGTGGATCACCAGAATATCTGGATACTTATAATTGATATGTTTAATAAAAGCCCCTTCCCAGTAAGCACCTCCGTGCCCGGAACAGATCAGAAATTTACAAAAACCCTGTTTGGATAAATTATAGATGATCTCTTCCAGCATGGCTGTTAATATATTAGGGCTTACGGTTACAGTTCCTTTAAAATTCGCATGTTCTTCGGATGTGTTAAAAGGAAGTGACGGGAGAACATAGGCATTAAGTACTTCGCCATAGGCCTTAGCATATTTTTCTGCAATTAATGTATCTAAGTGCATTGGTAAATAAGGGCCGAACTGCTCTGTTGCACCAACGGGTATAACGACGGTATCCAGGTTATGTTCAGTTAATTGTGCAGTGGTGTTCGTATAATCTAACAATATTAATCACCCTTCTTTTTAATCCATTTCATTACTTCATTATCTGTAACTCTATTACGTTCACGAGAATTCAGCTTTAACATCTATAATTCCATTTCATATTTAAGCTGTTTTTTGGTGTTTCCTCCGATTAGTTCAACCTTCTCTTCTGTTTCTTTAAATCCACACTTTTCATAGAACCCTCTTCCTATATCATTGTCTTTCGCTACCCATGCAAACAGATGCTTTATCGGTGCTAACACTTGAATATATCTCTGAATGAAGCCTGTTCCAATTCCCAGCTTGTGATATTCTGGCCGTATATAGATTCGGGTTAATTCATACTCTTCTTCATGAACTTGAGTTGTTTGGGCAAATCCAGCGATGACGTTATTATATTCCGCTATTAAAAACTTTCGTTTGGAACTTTGCAGGTCTCTCTCTACAGAACGACTTAAGTTCTCAGTCGAATAAGCAACATTTAGAAAGTTATGAATGTAATCTTTGGAGTAAATGTCCCCATAAGTAAACATCCACGTAGCATGAGCAATGGTTTGGATATGGGGGATATCCTCATTCGTAACAAATCGATATGTAATCATGTGGTCACCCTTCTTCCAATTCATATTATGACACCTATTTTTCTTTCCTCCGATAACTTCCCGGAAATCCGGAAACGAGCAGCACAAATCCGATAAAAAACAGGAAGTAGACAAGCCAGCCTGATCCATTGTCATTCAATGATACAATCTCTCTTGGATTACCACCGGACGCATAACCTGCTTCAACAATCGCTGCAGATAGTCTTACGGAAATTCGCTCCATGGACGCAATACCTGCACTCCCCAACATCAGCGACGCACCCAAAATTTTATTTGTATTACTCATGTTCATTCTCCTATTCTGCAAATTCAATCAAAAAGGGATGCATCGCGGCATCCAAAGCGTAATGGATTCGTTCCCGGAAATTTCCCCAAGTAATCATTTCATCTGCCTGTTCCAATGTGAAGAAACCGACCGCCTCACTTTCATTACTTGTCGTGAGCGTGCCGCCTACAGGCTTCCCGGTGAAAATATGGTTACATACTCCTCGAGTGATATTTTGGTACACACCACAAAAATGGACCAGATCGATATCAATCCCTGTTTCTTCTTTCACTTCCCGAACGGCGGCTTGCCTTATTGTTTCTCCTTGTTCCACACATCCTTGCGGCATTTCCCATCCCCTTCTCCCTTTCATAAGCAAAATCTCGTTATCTTCATTAAGTACGATTACACTTGCAGAAACGATAAATTTCATAAAAATCACCCCTTGTGTTTGATTTTCTTCCGACTCTCAATTCTAAAAAACATCCTTCAAATCTATACAATCATATTTACTATTATTTTTAACAACTCACCAACTTCATCCATGATAAACCATATAATGCCATTTGCGAAGCCATCTAATAAAAAAAGGCAACCTGGCTACAGGCTGCCCTCTCAACATTGAAGATGACTCATGAACTATTAATTCACTTGAATAACCTTTACTTCGCGCCGCTGCTCCAGACAACTCTTTCACTCATGGCTTTATGCTGGGCAATCAGGCAAAGCTCTGCCGCCTTGAAAGCATGTTCCTGTGTCATAGCTGTCTCCGTCCGCTCCAGACAATCCCGGATGAGATCTCCGAAGAACGGATAGCCCACCTGTCCTTTGACACTGTAACGGTATTCACCTTCATGGTTAACCAGATAGACCTGATCTCCCATCCGCTCTCTCGCGACGTCGATATATTTCCGCAACTCAATGTACCCGTCAGTTCCCAAGATTACAGTACGCCCATCTCCCCATGTCCCGAGACCGTCCGGTGTGAACCAGTCTACCCGGAAGTAACCGGATGCTCCATTGTTTCCAATGAGAGACGCTTCGCCGAAGTCCTCCAGTTCAGGGAATTGTGGATGATGGAAGTTATGCACCCGACTGAATGCCACTTCCGCATCCGTGCATGAAGCGAACGTGAGAAACTGTTCAATCTGATGACTTCCAATGTCACAGAGGATACCGCCATATTTTTCATGTTGGAAAAACCAATCCGGTCGTCCTGGAGCATTCAATCGATGCGGCCCTGTGCCCATCACCTGCACAACCTTACCGATGGCTCCTTGCTCAATCAACTGCCCGGCATAGATTGCACTTTCGACATGCAGGCGCTCACTATAATAAACCATGTATTTCTTCCCGGTCCGTTTAACTTCTTCCCTTGCCTTAGATAATTGGTCCAATGTTGTGAATGGGGCTTTGTCCGTAAAATAATCCTTGCCTGACGCCAAAACCCTCATGCCAAGTGGCGCACGTTCCGAAGTAATCGCTGCTCCGGCCACTAACTGCACCTGATCATCTGCCAGCACTTGCTCTTCCGAAGCTGCGGCCTGTGCTTGTGGGAACTGTTTACGGAATGCCTCCACTTTGGCAGGATCCGGATCATATACCCACTTAAGCGTTGCCCCTGCCTCCAACAAACCTCCAACCATACCATAGATATGCCCATGATCGAGTGCAACAGCAGCAATAGTGAACTCACCAGGTCCGCATACCACCTCTTTTTTCACACTTTTGGGTGCATAAAACATTCCATCCTTAGCCACGTCATCTCCACCTTTTCATTAGATTCAAGTACAACGCTTGATATCAACTGCCTACTTAAATGTTTGTGTCAGGTCCGCAGGCTGACTACCGCTGGAACTTTTGTCTTTCTTGGTGTTCGAACTGGCAATACGCTCCTGCAAATGTTCATAAAATAACTCCTCATCGATGGGCAGCTCAACCCAATTGTCCGTCCAGGTCGAGAGAAGCATCGCATTAGACAAGGTTAATCCGTGTATACCTTCTTCTCCTGGAGCAATAAGAGTTGCACCCGTACGGATGGCGTCAATCCAGTTTCGAATCAGTCCTGGGTGGCCGGATTCGGTACCTGTAATCGGAACTTCACACTTCCAGCATTCCGGCTGTCCAAAACCTCCGGTAAACCGTTTATTGAATTCAGGCTCGGACTCCCGAAGGCGCCAGAAGGTCAGCTGACCATCCTCAATCACGATTTTACCGCGGTCTCCGTTGACCTCAAATCGGTTGGTACCTGGAGCTTCACCCGTAGTTGTTACAAATACGCCTGTTGCTCCGTTTGCGTACTCCACATAAGCTGTCACATCATCTTCCACTTCAATATCCCGGTACTTGCCAAACGAACAGAATGCACGCATTCGCACAGGCATCATGCCAATGGTCCACTGCCACAGATCAAGCTGGTGAGGATCCTGATTGATCAGCACGCCGCCTCCTTCACCTGCCCAGGTTGCCCGCCAACCGCCGGAGTCATAGTAACTCTGGGATCGGTACCAATTCGTGATGATCCAGTTCGTACGTCTTACTTCCCCGAGTTCTCCAGAAGCAATAAGATCTCTCAGTTTGATATACAGAGGATTTGTCCGCTGATTATACATCATGGAAAACACTTTGCCGCTGGCTGCAGCAGCTTCGTTCATCTTGCGCACCTGTTTAGTGTAAACGCCGGCTGGTTTCTCGATCATGACGTGCAAACCGTGCTGAAAGGCCTGGATTGCCTGCTCAGGGTGATCATAATGAGGTGTTGCAATAATGACCGCATCTATGGTGCCGGATGCCATCATCTGCTCCGCATTCTGCCAGTAACCGACCGAAGCCGGGAAATTACTGGCCACCCAGCTCTCCATTTCCTTTCGGACATCACATACGGCTACCAACTCCGCACCAGGCACATCTCCGGCAATGAGTGTTCTGGCATGTGCTGCACCCATGTTTCCAATACCAATTACGGCTACTCGAATCAAACTCATACCTGTACCTCCTCTTCCAGACGACGCTCGATTTCGCCGAATACCTCAGCAAAATGCTGCAACATCGCTTGGGAATTAAACTCTCCACTGAAATCTTCAATACCGTAGTATCCGTCATATCCCACTGATTTCAGATCACGGAACACTTGCATCCAATCCACGATACCTTCAGTCAGCGGTGACCAATGACATCTCCATTTTGCGGATACAGAACTCTCCGCACTCTCTCCGTTTTGTTCCTCCTTGTACCAAGCTGCATTCTTCACATGGACGTGAGCAAGGTAAGGACCCAAAAGTTCCAGCCCCATACGATAATTCTCATATCCTTCGTGTACCATGTTGCCTGGATCATACAACACGCCAACATGCTGGGCATCCAGCGACTGCACCAGTCGGTAGGCCAGTGAAGCGGTTGGAGCGATCGTCTGGTGATGCGTCTCTACCACGGCTTTGACGTTATACTGTTGAGACATCTCCTGCACTTCGGATAAATACCTAACGGCTTGGCTGTAAAGCTCGGGATAACTAGTTTTACGATCATATCCCGGCACACCTACACGCATCATGGATGCACCCAAATCAGCCGCTGCCTGAAATGCCTGCTCTGTCGCTTGAAGATCTCCACAGCTCAGATACGGTACCAGTGCTATGGAACGTCGACCATGTTTTGCAGTCGCTTCACGAAAATCAGGGACCTGTTCCTCCCACTTGGCAGGATCAATTGAACTCCGATTATGCCTCCAAAAAGAAGGTTCCTCTGTACGTGCGTCTTCCGGTATTCCGCGGAACCTCCACTCGATTCCGTCGATACCTGCTGATGCTGCCGCTGCAGCCAGTTCTTCTGCGTTCAGGTCAGGCGTCGCTACAGTAAATACAGACAGTTTCATCTTGGTCATCTCCTTATGTAAACGTATTCAAATTTATTGGATAAACGAATTGTATCATTCCTGCATATGTACAAATAGTGTTCTGCTCCAACACATGAATAAGAGATAAACATGAGGCAACATTCCCCATTCAGGGATAACTGTAGCTTGGCTGCGGTGGATGTCACCATACTTCTCCAGGGTAATATTCCTACGCAAAAAAACATCCCCATTCAGATGTCCACTCTGAATGGGGATGTATTGGTCATTTCATTAGTTTAATCGTTATCTATTTTCGATCGAAAAACACATGCTCAGCATGCAATTTTCCGAGACGGGTCGTCAGGATTCCGAACGAATACCGCGGCTGACGGCGCCGATCCGTTGGTGAACCCGGATTGAATATCAGCACATCGTTGACGGTATGCATCAAGGGAATGTGCGAATGTCCAAATATGATGGCATCTACCTGCTGACCGGCAAATGTATGAATGGCATTCTGCTCGGTCGTTTTCGATCCCTGGTGCCCATGCACCAGACCTAGACGCAAACCGTCTGCCTCCACGATGCGGGAAAAGCCCAGCTTCTTGCCAATTTCAGGCGGATCCGTATTGCCTGCTACGCCTGCAACGGGAGCATACTCGCTTAGCAGCTTGTATACACTCCAATCCGACCAGTCGCCTGCATGTAATATGAGGTCAGCCTCCGGCAGCACTTGAAGCAGTGGTTCTGGCAGCTGCTTAGCTCTTTTGGGCAAATGCGTATCCGAGATCACGATTATTTTCATATCCAAGCACACCTCCCTGGTTCAGACAATACCCTACTCTGCAGACGGAGGCACAGTCTCCATCTGGGAGCAGGAACGTTCCATATCTTCAAGCGTAATGGATGCGAAGAACTGTTCGACTTTTGCCTCTGCCACCTGATACAGATTCGTCAGCAGACTGTCTATGCGAAGACCAACATCACAATTGGGGTTGCAATTTCCATGAATCGGAAATAGCGGACCTTCGTCCTTGGCAGCCTGATAGATCATGGCCAAGGTAATTTCACTAGCCGGTTTGGCGAGATAAAACCCTCTCGTTCCGGGAGAGGATTCGACCAGACCTGCCTTTTTCAGCCCGCCCAAAATACGCCTTACGACAACAGGGTTGGTGTTGACGCTTCCTGCAATCATTGCAGAAGTGATTCGTTCAGGCGCGCTGAAGGACAACAACAACAAACAATGCACACTGACCGAAAAATGTGTACTCATGATTAACCACCTTTAACGTAATATAATCCTGGTGCTTCAATCTATTCAGGGAACAGACCCTGTTCCGGACGTGCCTTGATTTTCAGCTGCCGTACGCTGTATTCCAGCTGCTTCACAATATCATCCAGCTGTTTGCGATCGATTTTCGTCGGATCATCTACGGGTCTGGCCGTCGACTTAAGATCCCGAATGGTGAGCTGCTGCTCCTGCCATTTATCCATCAGATCGGCAATATTGGCATAAAAGCGTTCGTAATCCTTGATGACCAGGTCAAGATATGCATCGACTTCATCCGGATCATAGCCACGGAGCTTATAATTGAATTGTTTTTCATGAATTGATAAGGCATCGAGCTGTACGCCCAGTTGTTTAAACAATTGTCTCTGTTTATCCAATCTTCGTTTCATATGTTCATCCATCTTGACAACCTCCATTATAAGAAAAAACGTCTATCGACGTATATTCAAAAGTAGCCGGGACCGTCTCTTCAAGGAGCACGGTGCAATACGACTTCGCGGGGAAATCGCGGCAGTTTCTCTCTCTATTTTTTATAACACATTATCGGCCAGATATAAAATCAAACGCCTCTTCAAGGATGCAAAATGATTGTATACCGCTAAAATCGGGTAAGGACAGACTACACACCCCTAAAGCGGGAAAGGAGCATGTCGTTATGAGTACATTAACCAAAGATCAACTTCAGGAACTGAAGAGCGCCCTTCTGGAGCAGCGTGATAATCTGCAGCGTCATTTTGAATCCAACATGGAAGATGGAGCTCCGGCCGAGTCGCTTAAAGATTCTACAGGCGAGCTTTCATCATACGATAATCACCCGGCTGATGCGGGGACGGAGACGTTTGAACGCAGTCGTGATCTGGCCATAGACGATACATTAACGGATGAATTTAACCAAGTGATCGATGCATTGGAGCGTATGGAAAAAGGAACCTACGGAACATGTGTCACTTGTGGACAGGATATTCCGTTTGAGAGGCTTCAGGCCATTCCATACACGGCGTACTGTATTGACGATACACCGAACCGGGAGCTCAGCAACGACCGCCCTGTGGAAGAGCAGGTGATGACTATGCCCCCAACTGGTGCCGGAGAGGTCAGACAGCGAAATGCTGGCAAGTTCGATCATGCCGAAGCCTGGGAAGCTGTTGAGGATTACGGTACATCCAATTCGCCAGCTACCGCAGCCAAACGAGAAGTTCGGGATTACGATGAGAACATGTAGTTCTGACAATGATTGTCGGCCTCTCTCCATGTATATAAGGTATAGTTGAGCCGTCACCATTGGTCCTCACCACACATCAAAAAGCCGCCTTCAGGCGGCCTTTTCTTTGTTGTCGCATCGGTCTCCCTAGATTATATTTCCTTTGCATCGTCATTCGGCTTGGAACTCTGACCTCCCGGCTGATCCTGTGGCACTTTACTTTTCGGAGATTCAGTCGTTTCATCCACATGTTGGGACAACGTCGTAAACAGCTGAAAAACCTCCTGATCTTCCTTCTGTTCACTCCGCTTCGTATAAGGCTCACACATTTTCGTGATATCCTTGTACAGCTTCTCGACTTCCTCACGGCTCGCATATAACGTCATGTCCGAGATTTGTCCAAACATGTTCTCACCGTGCTTGGCCTGTTTCATAAACATCTGGCGGCTCTGTTCATACATTTCATTTAACAGTTTAAGCGTCTCAGAACGAAAAACCTGCTTCAGTGGGGAGTGCTCCCCATCTTCATGACGAAGATGGATTTCTCCCTGAAAAGGTTCGTAGTATTTGGCAATGATTCCATTAATCTCTCGCGTGGATACGATGGTAAGCAAACCAATTTTCTCCAGCTTTTTCACGTGATAATGTACTTTCGCGGGCACTTCCCCAAGTTTATCAGCTATTTCTTTCACGGTAGAAGGCCTTCCCTGTTTATTAAACATATTCAGGATCTGGATCCGATACGGGTCGGAGTAGATCTTGATCTCTTCGATCGTTGACAGTACTTTCTGCTGCATACCTGTATCCTCATTTCCGGGGTACCGTTTGCCCTTATATATGCATATTATACCGTTCAGTCGGGTCCCCGGTCAAAACAGGTCTTACAGAAAGATACAGGAATTAGGCTATATATTACGCCGGAATGTTTTGCTGAGCAGGAGCGATACCGCTGACATAGCAAGTAAAATGCCAAAAGCAATAAATAACACAGGCGTGGACAGCACTTCTGCTGCAGCACCCGCAACTAGACTTCCAAGCGGAATAGCACTTACGATCAGCATACTTTGTAGTGCAGACACCCTGCCGAGCATACTGGCTGGCGTAACCTCCATCAGATATGAGGCAAGAGGTGTCGTAGCTAATGGTATGCCGAGTCCCATCATCAAGCAAAACATAGCTGCCAGCGGTAGCTGATAAGCAGACATATACGCAGGAAGCGCGGTCATGGCATAACTAAGACCCAGCATGGTGATTCCACTAATAATCAATACACTCTTCCGATAGCTGCTTCCTCTGTGAGTCATCCACAATCCACTCAGCACCATGCCACCCACCATTAACCCGCTCAGCAAACTTAAGCCCCCTGCTCCAGCATGCAGATTATCGATAATATATGGAGTTCGAAGAACATTGAAGGGCATCAGGCAGAAGTTGACAAAGGCAAATAAAATGGAGCCAATTAGCAGCAGGGAATGCTTGCGCATGAAATGAAAGGCTTCAATCATATCCGAAAGCAAACTTCTTGGAGCATCTGTGGAAGATAACTTCTCAGCTAATACTTCTTCCGTGCTGGGATCGGATGGATAGACAACCCGGCTCATTAGCACAGCACTTAATGCAAATAGGCCAGCGTCCATCAAAATCGTCCACGTTATTCCAACAGTAGCAATAAGAGCACCTGCTAAAGCAAGCCCGGCAAGTTCAGCCAATCGGGTAGCCGAAGACGACATGGCATTGCCGGAAAGCAGCATGGATTGCGGCAGCAATCGCGGCACGCTGGACATTTCGGCAGGTGACGAGAAGCATTCAAGCAGCGAATTCAGAATCGTGACGAGAAACAAATGCCATACTTGCAGTTCTCCCATACCAAATAACAGAGCAGTTACGCCAACAAGCAATCCCCGGCCCGAATTCGTCAGCACGATGACTTTCTTGGGAGATATGCGGTCCACGACCGCTCCGGCAAAAAGGCCGAGTAGAATGTTCGGCAGAAAGTTGACTGCAAGCAGCGTACCCATCAATAGTTTGGAACCCGTTAACATGTACACCATCCAGCTGTACGCAATGGAGTCAATGGAATCACCAAACCTCGCTACCATCTTCCCCAGCATAAACTGCATATATGGTTTAATTCGTATTAACTCTCCAATCCCTGGCTTGTTTACCGCTGTGCCTTCTCTCATTATCGGTTCCGCCCTTCAACGTTAAAATATTTTTAATGTTAATATTATTTTAACGGAGAATTTCTGGAAATCAACCCCTTCGTGAAATTTTTTTTAACGTTTTGCCGATTTAGTTCACACTAAAAAACTCCATCCTGAAGGATGGAGTCTGGTTAACTCATTTTTTTATATCAATGAAACGCGCTGCCTTGTCCTTGCCGATTGCAAACAGGCATCAATCACCCGCATATTCGCTATCGTATTATCCGGAGTAAACGGCAGTGGTGTTCCATCCAGCACTGCTGCAGCAAAGGTTTCCGCTTGCAGAACATAAGAATTGGATACGGATACCCGCTCTTCCCGACTGACCGAATCCGTGTGAACGATAATTTGAGGTGGGATATCACTATTCTCCCAGCCGAAGACTTTTGGCAACTCAATTCGTCCGTCTGTACCGAGGATCTCCATCTCCGCCCTCCCGGAAGCCCACATACCGCAATCAAACGTTAACGCTACGGATCCCGGAAATTCCACAAGCCCCGAAGCCATCATATCCACTCCATCATGTTCATCGGAGAATAAGGCATGTACTGTAACGGCTTCGGGTTCCTGGCCCAGGTACATCCGTGCTGCAGAGATAGGATATACACCAAGGTCAAAGAGCGAGCCTCCGCCCATTTCCCGTTTGAACCTTACATTTTCCTTATCATCCGCCGTATTACAGGTAAAGTTGCCATGGATGGCACGAACAGCACCAATCTCTCCACTCGCGATAATCTCCTGAACACGCCGATGCTTGGGATGATAACGATACATGATTGCCTCTGCGAAAAGAACGCCGTGCTCCTTGCATACCTGAATCATTTCGGTAGACTCGTCCGCATTCAGTGCAGCTGGCTTCTCGCATAATACATGCTTTCCGGCCTGAGCGGCTTTTATCGTCCATTCCTTGTGCATATGGTTAGGCAACGGAATATATACTGCTTCAATATCGGGATCTGCAATGAGCTCTTCGTAACTTCCATAGCATCTAGCAATGTCCAATTCTTCGGCGAGCGCTTTAGCCTTCTCCTTGCTTCGACTCGCAATAGCAAGCACTTCTCCCCGTTCGGATTGCTGGATTGCCGGAATTACCGCATTCTTTGCAATGGTGGAAGTACCAAGTACTCCCCACTGTAGCTGCTTATTCATGCTCATCTTCCTTTCGTCCCGTAATTGTCCTCTTCTGCCTTGTGCAGCATGCCCAGACAACGGTCTAGGTCTGCCTTGACCTGCTTTTTGTACAATTCGGCTTTTTCCGCTCCATCATCCGTAAAGTGATATAAAACGATTTCCTGAAAATCCACTTTAGGATCGCTGCCCTTCAACTTCTTCGTCCGATAAAATACACCCTGCTGTACCAGTTCATGCAATGCCCGATATACCTCACTCTGAGGCGGAACATAACCGTAATCTTTAAATTCCTGCTTCATAGCCTCCAGCATTTCGTAACCATATCCTCTGTGCTGTTCAACCATGGTAATGAGATACAGCTTGATAAATGCCCGCTGGGCAATCATAAAAGCCATGTTTGTTCCCCCTATCCTCTACCGCTCTACTTCATATTATAAAACTTGTGTTCGGTTTCTGCCATCATTCTCCGTTTTTCCCGGTTATGCAGCAGGTGAGAACAAAGCACAGGATAGATAGCAAATAGTGTGGCAGAACGGCATTGGGGTTTTTATTCTGAATTTTTCATATAATGATTTTTTAAAATGTATACCTAGATAAGCTTCAGTTCGACAAAAGCAAACGCTGACTTACATCACAACCCTAGATCACTACCTTCAAGAATGATGACTTCTATTGTGAATTTTTCATTCATTGCCTCTTTCACTTTCTGAAATTGGCCTTCGGTACAGTACCCACGATCCATTTCCCCCAACTTACACGCGAAATGCACCAAGTGAGCACACAGGATAGCGCTAAAGCAAGTACCCAAGTTAGAATCATTCGTACAGTCGGATTTAGACCCCATGCAACGTAAAAGTATTCATCCGGAACGTAACTGTAGCGCAGCATAAGCATATGCATGAGGTAACCGCCGTAAGAAACGCTGCCGATCCATCCAAGCCAGCCCACGGCCAGGTGATTATGCAGTTTGCCTGCGAGCTGATACATGACCATGATCGACGCGATTAGAAAGAGAGCCATATCCGGCCTGATCAAGCTAAGGGTATAAAATGTGATCTGAATGCCTTCCGGCTTTTGAAATTCCAGCATTAATAGATATGTAAACCGAAGACCCATGGTTATAAACACGGTCCAATATACCCAGCGCAGCCGATGAATCCACATGTTCCAGCTTTTAACAGATAATCCGGCTGCAGCACCTAGCACAAAATAAAAAAAGAAATACAGGAAATTGCGATCGGCATAGGTTGTGAATACATCGGTCAGTACTGGAATATGGAGTCGCTCCATGACTCGTGCAATATTCCCCAATTGATCAGCTAACACGAGGTATATGGCTCCCGCAATCAGGACAGCAATTAGGCGTCCCCGTGAATCGTAACGGTTATATACATATCGTATGGCCTTTAGAAACAAGGGAAACAGCAAATAAAATTGAATCAACATGATAATGTACCAAAAATGAGATGTGGTCTTGCCGGTAAGCAGCTTCAAACCAAGCTCAGGGACATCCTGCCAGCCAATAGCGGTCCACCCTTGTGGTGTCAAGGTGAAGTACACCAACGACCACACGACATATGGTGCGATCACATCCGTTAATCGTTTCTGCATGAAACGGCCGTATTTCAGCTGCTCTCCTGTGTTATAAAACAAAACCATGCCCGTGATGAAAATAAATAAAGGGACGGCAAATTTGGAAGCCATCAGCAGGATTGCAAGCAGAACCCCATCTTCCAGTCCGGCTTCCGGAACCAGAGAAAAATGGGCAATGGAATGCTGGAGTACAACAGCTGCAAAGGCAATCCCCCTTAAACTTTCAATTTCAGCAATTCTTTCTTTTCGTGGCATAACGTCCAGCCGCCTTTCTTGGTTTTACAGTAAAAAATAAGTACAATGATAATCGTATAAAAGATGAACGGAGGGATTCCTATCGCTGATTCCGAACTAGACACCCCCACGATTGACTCTCAATACGTACAACAGCATATGGCCAATGAACGGACGTTTCTGGCCTGGGTTCGTACAGGAATAGCCATGGTCGGCGTCGGATTCCTGGCTGCCGGATTGGGATTTAATTCTTCCTCTTATGACCAGATTGCACACATTGCAGCCATTATAACCGGAGTAACCTCCCTGATCAGCGGCATTGCCATTATTCTGTGTTCTGCTGCTTCGTATCACCGCAAACGCAAACAAATTAATCAGCAAACCTTTCAAGCCTCAACCCGATTGATTCGCTTCCTGACACTTACTCTGTTGGTCATTGGCCTGGCGCTTGCTATTCTGCTCTATGTATTATTATTCCCTGCTCCTTAGACTTACCTTTACACACAGTCAACACTTCATCATGATTCCGGGATGGAATTACAGGGACAAAAGCCGGCATCCTCGAAGGAAACCGGCTTTTGAGCGCCTGACGGCTCACATTAACCAAACCATGATTTATATGTGCTGCTCTTGTTTAACTTTGTATACAAATCCAGTGTACTAGCCTGAACAATCCAAGCTTACAGGAACGTGTTGTTTCCAAATCGTGCTGCTTTATCCTGAGCTTCCAGTCTCCGCTCTTCCATGTCGAGATCCGTTCGCTCTGCTGGCACATCCGTACCATGAGCTGCGTATCGATCACGATTCAGATAGCTGGTGTTGCTGAATACATCATAGACATCCGAATCGCGATCGGTGGAGTCAACCAGGAGAAGGATTTTGCCGTTTTGTACATATTCCTCATACTGTTTGGCATCCTCTTCAGGAATACCCAATCCGACAAGTCCACCGACCAAACCGCCTGCACCGGCACCTACTGCCGCTCCCGTAAACGCTGCTGCAATCGGACCTGCTGCCAAAATTGGACCTATACCTGGAATGGCCAGAGCCCCGATACCAGCCAACAGCCCGGCTACGCCACCTAATACGCCACCTGTGGCTGCACCTGCTGCCACACCTTCTGGCGCCTTAGTACCCGTCTCTTCCCGGATGGCCTTCAACTCGTCCCGATCCTGCGTCACTACCGAAATTTCGTCTGAACTAAATCCTTGCGCTTTCAAGCCCTCTATGGCTTGAGATGCCTCACGTTCTGTATCAAAAACACCTACGATTTTCTTCTGCATAGTGAATTCCTCCTAGTCATTTAAGAGTTCGCTTCGCTATGTTATTACCCGTACAATTTTCTTTCAAACGCTTGCAGCTATTATATCGTGCGCAAATACGAATAAATACAGCTTAATTCGCTGATAAAACATACGCTTATGAAGTCATTCTTATCAAAGGGGGTCTCTGAAAAGCCAGATCAATATCCAAGCTTTTATATATGCAATGGTGAGCGAAAAAAACCATCATGCTCTCTAGGTGCGCGGCTTCGCCCGATTGGTCGCCATGGCCTCCAAAGGATTGTCTGGCCAGTAATGCTTTGGATATCGGCCTTTCAGGTCTTTTTTCACCTCGAAATAAGTCTCCCGCCAAAAGTTCTTCAAATCCCGGGTCACCTGAACAGGGCGGTGCGCAGGGGACAGCAGATGCAGGGTTAACGGCACCCGACCTCCAGCAATACGCGGTGTATCCTGCTGCCCGAACATTTCCTGAAGTCGTACCGCCAGTGTAGGATCTTCAGGTCGGCTATAATCAACCGGAATGCGTGATCCGCTGGGAACCTGAATATGAGTTGGCGCCTCCCGGTCCAACTGCTGCCGTTGTTCCCAGCTCAATCCGCTAAGTAACACGTCCTGCATGGACAGTTTCTTCAGATCCGAAGCTGAACGCATTCCTGCCAGAAAAGGACTGAGTTTATCTTCGAGTTCCGCTGATACATGATCTGCCGCGAGATCCGGCCACCCCGGCAGATGACGATGCAGAAAACGTAATCTGTCCGCCAGCTGCCTTGATGATTTGGTCCAGGGAAGACAATCCTGACCTTCTGTGCGGATTCCGCTTAGCAGCGCATCAAGCACCTGATCTTCCGGAGGTTGTACGATACTGCTCTCCTTCATCAGGATTGCTCCAATTCGCAGTCTTCGATGAGACCGCACACTTCGTGTACTGGGATCCCATGTAATCTGCACATCCTCTTCTATGAGATCAGCACCATAGTCCAGCAAGAGCTGCTCCCTCACCGGTGCAGCCAGCAGGATGCGTGCATCCGCGCCCTGGTCGTCCGCCTCGGCAGCGACCAGATAGGCTGAACGGCTCAGCGACTCCGCCTGGCTGAGCCGTACCCCGCGGCCGCTGCTCAGCAGGTAGCGGCCGTCCTCTCGGCGCTGCCCGATCCGGTCCGGATAGGCGAAGGACAGCAGCAGCCCGCAGCTGTCCTCATCCGGCCTTTCCGGATCCTCCCGCGCCGGGCCGAGAGCCGTGCGCAGCTGTCGGCTCTCCTGAAGGATGCGCCGTACGGCAGCGATGTCTGCGACCGCCGCTGCGGCTTGCGGCGTACCGCTGCTGCCCGCCATCAGCAGCGCTTCCACGCGCGGGCGCAGGTCCGTGCCCGCGCCTGCACTGCCACTGCTGCGGAGGCCGGCAGGCTCCTGCAGCAGTGCCGCCAGCATGCTGGCGTAGCTGGCCAGCCCAAGCTCCGCCGCGCGGAGCAGCATGCTGGCCAGTCGCGGATGCACGCCAAGCGCGTTCATCCGCCGCCCGAAGGGCGTGATGCGGCCTGTGTCATCCAGGCCGCCCAGCTGGCGGAGCAGCGCCTGTGCCTGGCCGTAGGCAGACGCAGGCGGGATGTCCAGCCACTGCAGTTCTGCAGGGGACTGGACACCCCAGGCGGCAAGCTCCAGCGCCAGCGGTGCGAGGTCCGCAGAGGCAATCTCCGGTCTGGCCGCCTCCGGCAGACCGTCATGAACCTCTTGGCTCCACAATCTATAACACACCCCAGGTGCAATTCGCCCTGCACGCCCCCGCCGCTGATCGGCGGAAGCCTTGGACACCGGCTGGGTAACAAGCCGACTCATGCCTGTGCGCGGGGAAAATACGGATGCACGACTCAGTCCAGCATCGACAACCACTCTGACACCCGGAAGCGTAAGGCTTGATTCCGCAATGGAGGTGGACAGTACGACCTTACGATTTCCTTCAACTGCCGGGCGCACGGCCTCATCCTGACGTTCAATCGGCATGCTTCCATACAGGGAATGCACCTCGACATGAGAAGAAAGATGAAGCTTAGACAGTTCCCGTTCTGTCCGGTGAATCTCTCTGGCTCCTGGAAGAAAGACCAGTACATCTCCTTCCTGCTGTGCTAAAGCTTTTACAACCGCTTGAGCCGTGAACTCCTCCAGCACAGCAGAAGCAGGTTTTGATACATAACGGGTTTCCACTGGAAACGTGCGTCCCGGACAATCAATCGCGCGGGTCCCTTCGCCAAGCAATGTACAGATGGGGTCAGGGTCCAGCGTTGCCGACATAATAAGCACCTTCAGATCCGGACGCAGCATCGCCCGTGACTCCAAAGCCAGAGCCAAACCAAGATCGCCGTGCAAATGACGCTCGTGAAACTCATCAAAGATAATCATCGCAGTATCTTCAAGCCCCTGATCCTGCTGAAGCATGCGTGTAAGTACCCCTTCTGTGACAACTTCGATCCGCGTTGCCTGACTGACCCGAGTGTCCATGCGGACACGGTACCCTACCGTCTGTCCCACGTTTTCATTCAGCGCTGCTGCCATCCGCGCCGCGGCTGAGCGCGCCGCAAGTCTGCGGGGCTCCAGCATTATGATTTTACGCCCGTTTAGCCATGGTTCCTCTAATAGGGATAGAGGTACTACAGTTGTTTTGCCTGCCCCCGGCTCTGCAATAAGAACACCTGTATCCTGCTTTCGAAATAGCTGTTTCAGCTCAGGCAAAATCTGTTGTATCGGTAATTCTATATTCATATTATCGCTCCTAATTCATAAGGCACCATGCAATATATAATCAATCCAAAGTGAATGTTAGCATTATAACAAAAAAAGCCGTTCCAGAGGAACGACTACTTTGGATCAAGCGTATTAACGCAGCAACGATTCGGCGCCATCAATGACAATCTCTGCACCCGTAATGTGTTTGGATTCTGACGATGCCAGGAAGGCGACGAGATTGGCCACATGCTCCGGCTGTCCAGGGCCATCTGCGAGCGGCTGCTCCCCTTCCGGGAACTCCATTGGAATAACGATTTGATGCAATTCATCCGTTTTTACCGTGCTTTGATCAATATTCGTTGCGATAGCTCCCGGACATATGACATTAACCCGGATTTTGAATCTGGCCAGTTCCAGTGCAGCCATCTTCGAAAAGGCAACCTGTCCCGCTTTCGATGTACTGTATGCCGACATCCCAAAGCTGGTGAACCGTTGGTTACCATTAATGGAACTCGTAATAACAATGCTTCCCCCGCCGCGTTTCTTCAGATGTGGGAGAGCATACTTGATTGTAAAGAAGGTGCCATCCAGATTGGTCGTAATGATCCGCTGCCAATCCTCCACCTGAATTTCCTCAATTGGCGCCGAGACACCGTTAATGCCAGCATTGGCAAACACAATGTCCAAACCGCCGAACAGCTCCACCGTTTCCAGCACCGCTTTTTCCACCCGGGCCGGATCGGAGATATCCACATCGAATGCGCGTGCAGTACCTGGATGTAGGGCATTAATTTCGGCTTCCGTCTGAGAGATCCGATCATTCACCAGATCAAACAACGCAACGTGAGCACCTTCATTCGCCAATTTTAATGCCGTTGCCTTACCAATGCCGGAACCGGCTCCAGTAATGATAGCTATTTTGTTTGCAAACCGAGACTTGTCGTTATGTTGTGTCATGCTCCATTCCACTCCTTCTCAGCAATTATGTAAGAATGTACATCCAAGACTTGTGTATCAGCATGATGCAGCATGCTAACTAAGTAGATTCTTCACAAGATTACCCAAAAAGAGCGCCTTTTAAATCAATAACGACAAGTTTTTTCTCAGCTGATTTTTACCGCTCATTAAACATACTCAAGACGAAGGATTTATTCGAAAGTAGTTCATCTACCATTCCAGCTCAATGAAAGCGGCATCATCTTCAAGCCCCCCGGTGTGTGCAGCATCCAGCAGTACCTGAATGTGTTCATCCGGGATATATGCCTGTATGGCATCCAGATCATTCAAACCATCTGTGTACAGCTGCAGACGAATCGGTTCATTGGATAGCTTCGCCTCATAAATATGAGGCTTGCCTCCAACTGGCCCTTCCAGGGTTGACCAGCGTTCATTCGTCCGGCAGTGGTTCTGAAAAGCTCCGGATTGTTCCTGACCATTGCGCCATAGACGTATGCGTGAATCCCCTTGCCAAGCCATCCAGATACGACTTTTCCCCATACCGCGGGACAGCTCAATTCGACCACACACATACATCGCCTGGCTGCCTCTGCTTCGCTTCTCCATTAACACTTCACGTAAAAGCAGGGGCGAGTTGTCCAGTGGCTGAATTTTCTTCAGCTGCTCGGATGCGGGAACCGTCAGTTCTTGTAGCAGATGCTCCATCGCTTCTACTGTAGGATTAGAGGTTGTTTCCAACCACTCGAGGAGAGCATTGCCCAGAAAACGCGCGGCAAAATCACCAAGGTAACTCATGCCTACCCCATCACACAAGACGAACGTACATACATTTCCGTCCATGCGAACGGCAGCAAAGTCTTGACCCGAATCCCCCTGATGAACCGTCTCTGCAGCTCTTCCATAGCCATAGCGACACTTAAAAGTACCCTGATAACGAGTAAGCGGCTGTTCTCCGGTCTGTGCGCTAACATAACGAAAGATTCCACGACGCTGCTTTCCTTGGCTTCCTCTCTCACCAGCAGGCAATGCTGCCAATCGCATCGTTCTCAAATAATCCCCTCCTATCTCACAGGCGTAGCAGCAGACATTTGAAACCCGATGGACACCAGTTCTGCACATGTGCCTGGCAGCATCATCAATGCACCGGGTGCGAGCAAATAGTCCGCCTCGACAAGCATTTCACGGTAACTTTCAGGCAGAACAGAAGACATATTGCGCAGCTTCTCTCCATGCTCATCCTTAAGAACGGTTTCCGGCGATATCCCCTTCCATCTTCTCGGTTCAGGGATAGGACCTTCCAATAGGTGATCGGATATAAAAATATTTTCGACGAGTACATTGCCATCAGGCACACTCATGCCCATAATTCGTTTGGCAATGGGTTCCGGATCTTCGCCCGTAGCCACTCCATCCGTCATATGACAGACGAGCGGCGCAGGACAATCCTGCATATTCGGTATTTCAGCCTGCAGAATCTTCTCTGCCTGCAGGAAGGCTTTAGCCGAATCCGAGAAACGTTTAGGTGTCAGGTCTGGCAACGAACCAACCGCTGCAATTTCGTCGATTCCCTTGATACCATTCAACAAATCATAGACGTCATCGCTGTATGCAAGAATGGCAATCCGATAGCGAGGTGTCAATCGATTTCCTTTGGTTGAGCGAAACACCATTTGGCGTATGGCCAGGGCCAGGGCATCATAGACGACATCAATCCGTCTGCGGTTTTCCAGAACCATATTCATGGAGGCACTGATATCAATGAGATAAATAATAAGTGCGGGTGTGCGCTGGGATGCTTGTATTGTATAGTTCATCTGGGCCTGAGCCACCTCCGTCGTTCACATAATTTACAAGTTGGGTAGATTATAGTTGTTATTGCTCAAAAATTTATTAATTGCACTCATTCGCGCTGCGACTTTGCCTACCCCTTTGAAGTATGAGGCATCCGTGTTATACAAATTTTTAAAATCACGGGCATAAGACAACGCGTTTTCGGTCTTGTTACCTATTTGCGCATTATAGGCCTTGTTATAGTGAGCAATCAGCGTAACCACGTTCTGAGCACGTTTTTTCTTAAGTGCAGCCTTTCGAGCAGCTTCCTGGGCTGCTTTTTGCGCTTCCAGTTTGCGCTGAGCTTCAGCCGCTGCCTTGCGCTCCGCTTCCTGCTTCGCTACTTGAGCATCATGCTCTTTCTTCCAGACCAGGTAGGCTTCATACTTCGCCTGCTTGTCATACTTCTCCTGCTGCGCCTTCTTAGCTGCTTCTTTCTTCTGCTGTTCCTGTTTTGCGAGATAAGCCTCGTATTTTGCCTGTTTATCGTATTTTGCCTGAAGAGCTTTCCGTTCTTCTTCCTTTTTCTGTGCTTCAGCCAGTTTTTGCTTTTCCTCGGCTTCAAGCTTCGCCGCTTCGGCCTCCTGCTTCTTCTTCTCTTCTTCCTTTTGCTTCAGCGCAGCAGCTTTTGCAGCTTCCGCTTCTTCGGCAGCCTTGATCTCCGCCAGTCTTGCTGCTTCTTGTTCCTCCTGCTGCTTGACTTCGGCTTGATCAGCCAAAATTTTGACAGTTGGCACGGTACCGGCCAGCAATACAATAAGGACAGCGGAAGAGATCATGAACTTTTTGGATCTGTAAAAAGGAACACGGACAGGCTGTGCGACTTCTTCCTTGGGATTCAGCTTGGCATCCAGCCCGTTGATGGCAGCCTCAACTTCCATCTGCATCGCACTGTTAGCCGGAATGAAATGATACAGCGAACGGTATACTTCCAGGGCTGCTGCAGGCTTTTCTTCATCCTCAAGAGCTCTGGCCTGCAGGAAGAGTCTGTTTACCACAGCTTCCTGTCCAGGAGGCACTTCAGGTATCGACGTGGACGAATCATGTCCATTAGCTGACTTCGAATCTGGTACGCCAGTATCCGGTGCACTTGCGACTGTCTTGCTCAACGCCGCTGCATTTGCCGCATCTGCTGCTTGCTCCTCAGTTTCCTTCACTCCGGCCGCTTCCGCCTGACTGGCATTAGCTGATGCCAAGGCAACAAACCATTCACCAAATGTTGGACAGCTGCTCAAATCGTGACTCTCCCAGGCACGGATGAACAGATCGGATATTTTGGAACCCCATCGATTCTGGAGTGAGTCCCGCATGGCAAAATATCGTTCACTCACCGTTTGCATTTCATGCTGGTCAAAATAACTTTCTCCCCATGCCTTCTCCACAATGGTCGAATCAGACCAGCTCAGCATCTCGGCGATAATAACTGCACCAGCAAAACGATCGGCATATGAACTCCACAGACCACTGTGTACTGCCCGATGAGCTGCATAACCAGGTGAACCAGCAAGTAGAGCATCTGGACGATCCATTTTGGAACCGTACATCTGCTCTACATCGACAAGTTCAACCGCGGATGGGGCTCCCAGGTTTTCCACTTCGGAAAAAAACGGAATCATCACATTGGGTGCGGACAAATCACAATGAGCAAGTCCTCGTTGCTCCATGGCCGAACCAGTCCCTGCTAGTGCTCTGGCCAACTTCAGACTTTCTTCTGCAGTCAGCTGTTTCTGATCACTGATTACGTCAAACCAGGTCAGACCTTGCACCCACGGCATTAAAACCGCGTACAACAAATCGGGATGTTCACCAATGAGCGCTCCGTTTCTTTCCGGAGTGAGCACATCACGCTTGCATACCTGCAAACCTGGCAGTTCACTATAAGGCTCCATATGCTCAGACTGATAGACCATAGCCGGGATACGGAATTTAGGGAAAAATACTTTTAGTGCTTTGGACCCACTTATTGAACCATTTCGGGGTATTAACTGGTAAACGATCCCTTGCCTTCCGGCTTGGGCGTATGCCAGACCGGGCGCAGCCGGGTGCTGCCCAATGGTATAGGCAATGTCATTGATCACCACTTCATCCCCGGGATTCGGTTGAAAAGACATACTCATCCCTCTCTCTGTCATTCTGTCATAGTGCAGCAAAAACCGGGAGTCGTAAAACGCCCGGTTTTTGCTGTAGTTATACATCTTCAGCTTGCTGCCTGCGTACGATCCAGTGCCGGGTCAGACATGACATCGGCCTGATCTATGTAAAGCAGTTTAGCGAGCTTGGTCAGCTGTACGGAATTTGTTGGCAATAGCCGTCAGTTCCGCGCTGATGCTGTTCAGCGTTTGAACGAATGATTGCATTTGTTTGCTTGCTTCCTGGAACTCCTGGAAGAAGCGTTGTTTCGTCATACCTTCCCATTGTCCTTCCATGCTTGTGATGGATTGAGTCAATGTAGAAACGATTTGCTGACTTTGCTCACCGCTTTGTTTGAATTGGTTGGAAACCTGATCAAGTTGTTCTGGGGTAACTAAAATGCGTCCTGCCATGTGTAATTTCCTCCTTGGTTTGTGCAATTAAATTTTTGCTTATTCAAATTGTACTATACCAGGATCGATCGAACAAAAGCCGAAGGACCTAATCCTATTTACCCCATTTTTGGTGATTGAAACTTCCCCTAACAGACTATTTACATAAATGATTCACTTTCTGCTGTCCTTAATTCGCACTTCTGTAAACTGCCTAATCAGGATACCACAGGTTCGGTTCCTCTTCTCCCCCGAAAGGTGGGATCTGTGAATCTCCAAGCTACAGGTTCAGGCTGCATTGCCTGGATCAATGTAGCGGGAGAACCGTCGGGCGGCGCAGCATCCTGGACCCGGTATACTGCCGCCACCGCGGAAAGGGGATCGGATACTACAGCAGCAGCTGCGGCGTGTGTAGGCATGATTTCCCCTACACGATTGTTTTCTAGAACGTTAAGCATATTGACCGCATTGCCATAGGCTGTGTTCACATGACTCAGCACTGTACGATACTCCATGTCTGCCTGCTGGAATAACAAGGCTTTGCGTCCCAACTGCACGCTTAAGTCCATAAAACGACGCACCGCATCTTCGCCAAGTCGCTTGCTGTGACTCCATTCACTCATCACCGCAGCCCGGGCCTCAATATCCCACTCCAGCGAATGGATTGCCTGTTCCAACACTGTCATCTTTTGCTGTATTTGCTCCGCCGCATACTGAATCTGCCTGCTCAGTGCCCGAAGCACATCCGGTTCCACACGAATGCGCATTTACCATCACCTTTCCTCTTCCCCTGCAGGCTGTTTAAGCCAGTCCAGCAGCATCTCGTGAAACTGTTCTCTCGTCGTCAGCGCCGCTACAAGCCAATCATCTGAAGCGGCTGTACTCATGCGGAACAACCAGTTGGATACAGAGCTAGCAGCGAATGCTGCTGACTGTGACTTCCAACCTTCTCCGTTCCATACAAGCAATCGCAGTTCACCGTCTGATTCTTTGTTAACCAGACAACGTGCAAGAGCCAGCGAACCTTCCGGGTCGTTCGTCTCCTGTGCCAGTTCATCAGCAACTGCAGATTCTTCTTTGTTGTTAAGCTCGTTCATAACATCATAGAATTTTTTCTTGGAGCACATCAATGCCGGCTTCTCCGCTGGTGAATGGCCACTCCATTTCATCCTTTGAATCAGGAAGTCAATCGCTTCACGAACGTTCCCGAGATCAGATAACCGGAAGGAGTCCGGTTCATCAGCAACACGGGAAACTTCAACGACCCGTTCGTCCGTGCAATGGATATAACTTTCATACGAAGTGCCACTGGATGTGTAGCGAATCCAGCAAGCCCTGTCTGACAATCCAGCAATGGCTACTCTGGAGAAAACGGTCGGTGTCATGATCAGCTCATTGCTGTCCTGATCCTGAATCAAATATCCCTTTTCGAGCAGAGAAGTTTTGACGTGCTCCCATTCCACAGCGATGTCTTCTGCCATGTAACCGCGGAAGGGGTCTTCAACGCCAAGCAATCGGTCTGAACCGAGAATCCCGGCCAGGAAAAAAAGTTCTTTTATTTGCAAAGTGACTACCTTTTGCTTGGAATCATGAACCGTCAACATTATGAGCCACCTCCCCTCAAACTACAACATGCCATCGGTCACGAATTTCAGAAATCCAATCTGTCATTTTCCAGGTGTCATCACAAGGAACTGCACCTTTAACCCTGGAATATTTGCGTTTAACATAATAGCCTTGACCTGGTGGCAGTACCTTCAGCCCAGCTGAGCTACCTCCAGATTCGGTATAAGGAATACGGAAGAACGAGAGATCGTTAGGGTCTAAAGTCCCGAACAACAATCCACTCTGGGAAGCCTTCACATCACTTACCCAGTCTGAACCAAACGTTGGGAAATCAGCTGGAACACCCGAAAGTATGACATGTATCCCGCGATCCCGCCCTTGACGAACAATCGCTCCCAATTGATCTTTCACGTTAAAATCATTCAACTGTTTGGACAGAGTATCCGCATCATCGATTACAAGCACGATCTCCGGTCCACCCTTTAACTCGCCTCTTTTTAGAACTTCATCGTACAACTGTTGGATCACAGGCGCAAGCTGTTCTTCACGGGACACATGTCCGCGGACATGGGGCAAACTGCTGATCTCTCCCAGTCCTCCGGTACCATATCTCATATCTACCGTATAGATTTGCACATCTTCAGGAGAAGCATGATACGCCAGAGATAACATCCATGTCAACAAAAATGTTGTTTTACCGCCCTCCATTGGACTTGTGACCATAAAATGCGGACCTTCACGAAGGTTCAGCAAGAAAGGCTCGAGATCATCTGTCAACAAGCCTACAGGAACATTGACCGTCGAGAATTCTCCTGCTTGGGCAATTGCCCCCGTACTTACAAGTAAATCCTTGAGCTTCACTTCTTCAGGAAGCGGAGCAATCTGCGGAGCCTCTTCTCCTGTCCAGCTATTCCGAATCTCTGCGATCAACCCGCGGAGAGCAGACGAACGTTTCCCTTCATCCTCACCGGACGATGGCAGAGCCGCTTGGAACATTAATGGTGGTACCTGTCCTTTTACAAGACCTCTACCTGGTGGAAGCTGGCTTGGTGCCTTGGAAGGCCGTCCAACTGCGTAATAATAGTCACTTGGATCGGATAGTTCAAAGGAAACCGCGTTTGGTATGTTGCTTCTGAACTTCTCGAACACATCTGTCACCCGATTCGCAGTCAGAATGAATGTAATTCCAAGACTTCCACCTTCACGAAGAATCGTTTCCAGCAGTTCATTCTCTTCTGGGTAAGCATTGCGGAATGATAGATAACCATCTATTACAACAACAATCTGTGGAACAGCTGCATGTGCTGTACGACGATAAGCCGAAATCGTTTTAACGCCTGCCTCCGAGATCATATCTTTACGCTGTGCTGACAGCTTGAGAATATACCGGAATAGACGCTTGATCCGATCCTCCTCTTCGGCCATCAGAACGCCACCGATCTGCGGCAGTCCTGTAAAGTCCTTCATCATCCGTCCCATATCAATAATGTATCCATGCCATGGATCCGTACGACGAGAACGTGCCAGTGACATCAGCAAAGTCTGGACAAACGTCGTTTTACCCAAACCAGGCATACCGTACACAATCAAATGCCCTTGATCTACGGGGAGTGCAAGAGGCATCTGACGCTGGTTAGGCAGATCATCAAGCAGACCAACCACCGGCTTCAAGCCACTTGCTCCGCCGTCAAGCAATAGCTCTCTGTGCTCTTCATCCTGCCAATCCGTTAGACTATCCCATTCCAGCGTCTCGGGAAGGGGAGGCAGCCATGGACCAGGCAATCTTTTGATACCTGCATCTGCGGCAGACTGTGCCACATAATCAATGAAGACCTGTAGTTGCTTAGGAACATCTTCGCCTTTGAGGACAGCCCTGCGTTCGCCAGTTAAAAGTGGTTCTCTCTTACCGTTAAGACGCACCTCCATGACAGGCAGTACAGTCGATGTGTCCTCCTGCTGGTTATAGGGCGCACCACTCCAGGCAAACTGCATCTCCTCAAATACCTCATCACTGCCGACCTGGAAATATCCGCGGCCCGGCTTAGTAATCCATGCTGCATTAGGGATTTTGATCATATCCCGGCTGTCTCCCTCGCTCTGTACACGAAGACAGATACGGAAACGGGAGTTACTCCATATTTTGTCATCCACTACGCCTGCCGGCTTTTGAGTTGCCAGAATCAGATGGACACCCAGTGTTCGGCCAATAGCCGCAATACTAATCAACTCATCCATGAATTCCGGCTGGTCCCGTTTCAATTGGGCAAACTCATCAATAATAATGACCAAATGAGGCAATGGCTGTTCATGTCTGGAACGTAAAATCTTGTAATATTCATCAATGTGCTGAAGGTTACCGGCATCATTCAATATCTTCTGCCTTCTGACCAATTCGGCCCGAAGCGAGATATTGGCCCGTTCAATCAAATTGCCATCCAGGTTGGTGATCGTACCAACCACGTGAGGCAAGCCTACGAACGTATTGGACATCCCCCCGCCTTTGTAGTCAATCAACATAAAGGCCAGGTCATGGGGATGGAACTCTGCAGCCAGGGAAGCCACGATAGACTGTATGACCTCACTTTTACCTGAACCCGTCGTACCTGCGATCAATCCATGTGGGCCGTGACCCTGACGTTCTATTTTATCATGTAAGTTGATGGCAATTTTCTTGCCACCTGCGCGCACGCCCATGGGTACAGGCAGCGTATCCGGATATCGTGTCTGGCCCCAGCGGGTGATTACATCCAGGTCTTCAACACGTGAGGTGCCAAGCATATCAAATAACGGAAGGATTTGCGGGATGTCCGAAGCGGAAGATCGCTTCAGCCGAATGGGAGACATGTAACGTGAGAGTGCCTCAGCGGTCTCTTTTGATATCACATCTGGTGTGTACGTCTGCTGTACAACGTCAGCATCTTCCGTTTTTTTGATGTACACGCCCTTGCCTTTGGATGCTTCCATGATCAATTGACAATGCATCGGAAGGGATTCCTTGCGGTTTGCCAAAATAATAGTACACACATCGATCTCCTGTGCAGATTCAAGCAATAATGGAAGAAGAGGCTCTTCTTCAATAAGCTGTGTGTCCGAGAGAACCACCACATAACATGGAGTCTGCACACTTTTTTTGTATCGGTCCTCTTTGTTGTTTCGACGACGGTTTAACACGGAAAACAAGCTGTCCGCCAATTGATGCGCACCGCTGTGCCTGTCGGCCATATAGCGTTGTCCCTGATCTTCATCCCAGATATGGGGTAACCAGCGCAGCCAGTCCCATTCCTTCGCTTCTTTTTCTTCATAAAAAGCAGCAATCTTCAATTCATCCGGCGAGTGCCGCACCGTAAGTTGTGAAATGATGACGCGCAGGGAAGCAAGCACTTCTTCCCGATTCCCTACCAATCCCATCACTTTCGATTGGAACAGCGGGAGCGTAATGGAAGCTTCGGGGACCGTCTCAAATTCTGCTGCAAGTTCATGAGCAGCCTCGATTAATTCATCTTTTTCATAACCATCCACTCGTGGAACCTGCAGTTTAATTCGGAATGGAATTTCTCCCGTACCGATCCGTACCTGCAAGAAATCGTCATCTTCCGGTGAACGCTCCCATAAGGAACTGTTGCGATTCTTCACGACTTGGAGACAAACATTGGGATCACCATGAATCTCGTACAGGCTCTTGACCTGCTCGGCTTGAGCTTCCTTGAGCTCTTCACGGTGCTTATCCAGTTGTGCTCGGTACATGGCCTTACGTTCTTCGATTTTTTTGCGATACGTCTTTTTGTTACTCAGATACACAAAAAACGGAATGGTATATGACGTAAGCATCATCATGACAGTCATCATCTGAAACATCATATAACTGGGATTGCCCATTTTGCCCGTCATGTTGATATATACGTAGAATCCGATACTGACCATCGTCATCATGATCGGTATTATAATAGAAATCATTGAAAACGTAGGTTTGCTCGGCTCCGTTGGAGGTCTGAGAATTTCCAGCCTTTCTTCCTTAAGAACCGGTGTCATTCTTGGAGAACGTTGATATAACACATTCACGAAGAGAAGACCTCCTTATAATTGGTTCGATAATGAATGTATACGTCAAATAGACTCATTCGTTGCTCTCCTGCTGAAATAACGAACGTCTTCCGTATACAGGTGCTTCTTCCGTAGTGGTTGAGAATGCCCGCTGAACCCGTACACAGCTTCCTTGCCGCAGGCCCGTTTCCATCAGCTGCTGCGAGTTCTGCGGAGAGAACCACAGACCTTCGGGGAATTTGGCTTCAAGGATGTACTGGATACCATCACCAGGCGCCTGTCCAAAAATCCGCACCCCCAGCAATGTTTTTAAATGTTCAATCGTACACTCATCCGGGACTTCAATGTCGAACCATTCACCTTCCTCCCGGCCGGAATACACGGTAAGAATCATCATAATCCCTCCCATGGTCTCATATGTAAATTGTCCTAATGTCAAATTAAATCAAATAAATGCGGATGAATCGTTATTCCAACCCTATTTTCTTACATTAACACCCTGTTTGCAATGTACAACCTGTGTTTTTGTTACATATGACCCACATAAATATTAAAATATCGTCCAATGGACTCAGAACTTTTGAGGCATTATTCACGTTAATTGTTGCGAGGATGCGAAAACACTTCTTTTTCTTCCATATAAATGGGAGAGAACATTTCGTATTCGGGACTTCCTATTCCTTCGTCCACAATCAAATTGTGAACACTTTTCAAACATTGCCCACCTTTATGTTTTCATAAGCTGATTTTAAGGTAATTTTAAGCATTGGAATTTAATATAACCAGTATGAAATAACTCTCGTGAGGTGATTTCTAGTGAGAACACTAATAACTTTTCAAAACAAATCAATCCCTGTATATTTCAATCAAGAAAACAAACAACCTATGCAAAAGACATTAAGACTGCTTAGCAGTGCCCTTGAGCATAAAATCAGTAATGGTAAACGCGCTTTGCAAAAATGTCTGCACTCATTGATTAGCATTGAGATTGTCGGTTGTGAGGCTATTCTGCACAGCCGCAGTGAAAATGACTCTCTAGCCTTGTCGCTGTATTAAAGCAGAGTCGGTAAAAAAATTGCATATGCAAGGAAAAAGGAAGCTGTCCATGAAGACAAGCTTCCTTTTTTTTGATGAGGGCAAGGTTCCTCTATCTATTTTAATGCACTCTGCTGACAGCATAAGTAGTCTCATGCTCCTCTGCGATCTCGGCTCTGCGGATACGAATGACAAACAGCCGAACCAGATTGGCACGTGTATGCTCTTCCTGACAAGTGTTCAATTTTCTCAAAATAAAACGGTCAATGGACATGGAATTCAAGCCCCTTTACCTTTGGATTTACGGATCGGTACTCCCGTGTATCCATAAATAACCAGATTGGACGAGCCCCAAACAGCTTTTCCCTCGGATTTCTCCAGGTCCAAATTGATGATGTAAAAACGTGCAAAAGCCCGCCACCTCAAGGCAGGAGAGGACTTTCGCATTCCATGTCGATCTATCTCGAACGATCTGTTTAATTGATGCCAGGGAAATCCCGGTATTCATGCTGCAGACTGATCCAACGGGTACGTGTGAATTTCTCAATGGCCCAATCGCCACCAAAACGGCCAATCCCGGAAGATTTTTCGCCGCCAAACATGACATGTGCCTCATCATTTACAGATTGGTCATTCACATGCACCATACCGGATTCAATGTTCTGGGCTACCCGGTAACCCCTCTCCAGATTGCTGGTGAATACAGAACCACTTAATCCATATGGTGTATCATTTGCCAGACGGACAGCTTCTTGCTCGTCTTCTGCTCGCATGAGGACGGCCACCGGACCAAAGAGTTCCTGTTGGACAATATCTTGTTCAGGTTTGACATCCACAAGCACCGTCGGTTCTAACACACGGCCCTTACCTGATCCGCCATGAAGCAAACGCGCCCCCTCTTCCTGAGCAGTTTGAATCCATTCCAACAAGCGATGTACTTCTTTTTCGCGAATAAGGGGACCTACCATCGTTTCTGAATCTGCAGGATCGCCTGTCCGTATACGCTTCGTTTTGTCCACGAACGACTTGACAAATTGGTCATATACATCGGCATGTATGATGATCCGGTTGAGTGCCATGCAGATTTGCCCCTGATGAAGAAATTTGCCAAAAACCGCAGCCTCTGCGGCTCGTTCAATGTCTGCGTCTTCGAGTACCACCATTGCATTATTACCGCCAAGCTCAAGTGCTGTTTCTTTTAAATGCTCTCCTGCCAGTTTCCCGATCCCCTGCCCGACTTTGGTCGATCCTGTAAAGGAAATCACCTTGGGAATGGGATGAGCAACAAAATAATCCCCTATTTCACCGCCACTTCCGGCAACCACATTCAGGACACCTTCAGGTAATCCGGCATGATGAAATAAATCCGCGATCAACCAGCCTGCCGTAATCGGCGTGTCCGATGCTGGCTTAATAACTACACCATTTCCAAGTGCAATGGCCGGGGCAACGGAGCGAAGACACAAATGGAGTGGGAAGTTCCATGGTCCAATGACTCCGACCACACCCTTGGGTTCGCGAATGACTCGGTTTTCTTTGCCTGGCGTGTTTGAAGGAAGCAGCTCACCTTTCATCCGGTACGGAAACGAAGCCGCTTCATCCACTATACGTTTCGCTGCGGCAAACTCAGCTTCTGCCTTAATACGCGTACTCCCCGATTCTGTAATCAGCAGATTCAATATTTCTTCTTTGCGATTGGTCATTAAGGATGACACTTTTCGCAATATGCCTTCTTTTATACCTGGCAGGGACTTTCTCCATTCTAAAGAGCTTTTTTGGGCGGCTTCATATGCCCGATCTATATCGGTCTTACTGGAAGAACGCCAGGTTGCAATCACTTCGCCCGTATAAGGGTTCATGTTCTCCATCGTTTTCTCACCGGAGCCTTCTACCCATTCGCCATTAATATACTGTTTGGTCCAAGTTGCAGGTGTTTTCTCCATTAAAGTCATCTGGACGCGCCTCCTAATCAAGATTAGATGTCCTTCCTTCTTCTATAAGAAGTGTAGTACTTCATTAACCTGATTAAAGATTGCGCAAACGCGTCACTCATGACTCTACTAATCCGACGGAGGCGCCTCCGGTCTGGCAAAATCATTCAGATTCTCCCAGCCGTAGGCTATCTCTATCAGATCTTGCCCTCCTATTCGTATGGGTTGTGTATGGACAGGACTTCCACCCATCTTTTCATAAAAACGGCATGCCGAATTTCGCTCCAATGCCCAGATCAATAGACGTTTCATGTCCAGAGAATGAAGATACCGTACAACCTGCACGGCCAGTTGCTGACCAATTCCCTTTTGCTGCGCATCTTCCAGCAAATAAATGGCATATAACTCTGCATCATAAGGCAGCTTACCTTCGCGCTCCCTTCCTCCGCAGGCAAATCCGACAATATTCCCTCCCGGCTGTTCAGCCACCACCAGAATCTGATTTTTTTCGTCAGAGCGTATGGTTTGCTCCCATTGGGATATTCTTGATTCTGTAGTCAAATGATCCAAAAAATCATCCGGTACAATATTGCGATATGTCGTCTTCCAACTCTCTGTATGTACACGGGCAATTCCTTCTGCATCCCCTTCACGGGCTTGTCTGATCTGTACCAACGAACACTCACCTACCTCTCAGATTGTAGTGGTTGTACATTATTATAAGCATGTTGATCCTATTTACCAAATCCATCCATACAGTCCGATTTAGGAGAGAGTAGCGATCAGCCCTTAGGGCCGGATCGTTACTCTTGTGCCTACAGATACCTTTGAAGAGAGATCCAACACATCTGGATTGTACATACGGATGCATCCGTGTGATACAGACTTGCCGATAGACGAAGGTTCATTCGTCCCATGGATGCCATAATGAGGTTCAGATAAGCCCATCCACAGTACACCAAAGGGTCCACCCGGATTTGGTTGTTTATTGACAATGGTAAATTCCCCTTTTGGAGTCTGAGTAAGCATCTTGCCTGTTGCCACTGGATAGCCCTTGATTACCTGATTGCCATCCAGAAGATATAACATGTGATCGGACAGATCCACGATAATTCTGTATTCCGGCATGACGACATCCCTCCTGACCTATTCTATGCTGAAGTCATAAGGATGCCCGCCTAATTTAAGCCTCTTCCCAATCGTTCACTCTCCGGGCATGTTTGGGTTTACGTGAATTCGAAGGTTTGCTTGTAGCAGTCCGACGCTTGGAAGCAACTGCTTCTTTCCGCTGCTGATACTGCAATTCCTTCTGCATTTTCAGGTAATTGTTTAGCCTTTTTTCTTCCAGAGACCCATTTTGAATGGCTTCGATGACAGCACAGCCTGCTTCACGTGTATGACTGCAGTCCACGAATCGGCATGCTTCAGCAAGTTGTTCAATTTCACCAAACGCCTGGGAAAGTCCATCATTTCCTTCATCCCACAGGTTCAGTTCACGCATGCCAGGTGTATCAATGAGCACAGCCCCTTGAGGCAAAACGAACATCTCCCGGTGGGTAGTCGTATGTCTTCCCCGACTGTCGTCCTCCCGAACGGATTGGGTAAGCTGCACATTCCGTCCCATCATCCAGTTGACAAGAGTAGACTTGCCACTCCCCGAAGATCCCGTCAAGGCTACTGTGGTCCCCGGCTGCAGATAAATTTCAAGTGAAGCTTTTCCATAATCCTCGGCAGCCGACAGCGCAAGCACTTCAATGCCAGGGGCAATTCCCTCTACCATCGCCCTTTTTTCCTCTACATCAGTGCATAAATCACTCTTGCTCAAAACGATGACAGGTCTAACCCCTCCATTCCAAGCCATCATAATATACCGCTCCAACCGTCTAAGGTTAAAATCATGATTAAGCGCTGCGACGATCAGCAACGTATCTACATTTGCAGCAATCAGCTGCTCTTTCGTTACGGACCCAGCAGCCTGCCTGGATACCCGGCTCTTCCTTGAGAGAATACCGTGAATTGCAGCCTCTTCTCCGGGCTCTCCCGTAATTGCTACCCAATCCCCTACTGCAGGAAGTGTCCCTGTCTCCAGGTTGTCATGACGCATACGTCCCGATACCCTTCCCCAGCATTCGCCTTCGGCTGTAATAAGACGCTGCAATTGTCCGTGGTCAGCTATGACTCGCGCAGGTTTTCTCAGTTGCTGATCCATCCCGGATTGCTGCCAAAATTCCTGCCACTCAGCAGACCAGCCGTACTTCTCCAAGTAATTGTTCAAATTGAGTTTCCTCCTAGATTATGTTTTAAAAACTACCTACCACTGATGCGAACGAGCCCTCCAGATCGGATTAAACGCAAATAAAATAAACCACGAGTGATAAACCACCCGCGGCAATTCGAAGTTAACAGAATCAAGATTCTCCTATATGCACTATCTGCAGAACGTTAAGTTTAACAAACTGCAGCATGCAATACAGGACACCCTTCTTTTCCGATAATCAAAAAAAGCCACGGGTGCGTCACCCGTGACTTCATCTGCACATGTAATCATACGCTATGCGAATATGGACATACCTGTCCAATCCACATACATTTACATGCTTTGATCCGTTCCGGAGACGCTGTCCATATTCAAATTAACGTATACTGCCGTTAGGTTTGTCATATAACATCGCCTCCCTTGTAGATTTATCCAACATGTTACACACTGTACTCTGCTTTTGTCAAGCCTAATTATATTATATGTTACCTGCCTGTTTTAATTTCATTACTTTCATTTCTTTTATTATAATCGTTATTTTACCTGATCCCAGCGTGTCCACATTTCCTTCGGATTAAGCTCGTAGATCCCATCTTCCCGATACATAAATTGATGCATGATGAATTCACGGCGAATGGTGGCAAAATCCTCATGGTACGTACGTATAAATTCATTGATTTCTTTCTCCGTATACTTGCGTCCGAATTCAAGCTGTTCAACCAGATGACCAAGCACGATCAGCTTCTTCTTGTACTGGGCAGGAATTTGACGCAAGCGTCCATCTTTGGAAAAGAAATTTCGCATGACCGATGCTTTTAGCGTTTCGTTCACATCACTCATATCGGCTACCTCCTCCCTTTTAAAAATAAAGTCAACGGAAGCTTGAGCATGCTCCCGTATAAAGGATGGGTTGAGGGAGAAGAACACCGTATTTTTCTCTCTCCGTTCCTTGATCAATGCTGCTTCTCTCAACTTGGATGCGTGATGAGTAACTGTGGGCTGTGACAGATTCAGCTTCTCGGCAAGTGCCTGTCCGTGCAGTTCACCCTCAGACAGCAATAACAGCATACGAAGCCGGGTAGGATCAGCCAAAGCTTTGTGGTAAGCCACAATTTTCTCCAGTTGCATGGGCGTCGCCTCTTTCGTTTAGATAAACATCTAATTTGATGTTAATCTTTTCTCTCAACAAAGTCAAACCTGTAATTCGGAATTTTCTTCCGTCAATTCCTGGCGTGAACTGGCATTACATGACTATTTACGGTAGGATAATATTGCTTGAATGAAGGAGGAGTAAGAACATGGAAGATGTAATTATCATTGGTGGAGGACCTTGTGGTCTATCCGCTGCCATCGAATGTGAACGGCTGGGTCTGTCAGCTGTCATTGTAGAGAAGTACAATATTGTACAATCCATCTATCTGTATCCAACCCATATGCAATTTTTTAGCACAGCGGAACTGCTCGAGATCGGAAATGTCCCGTTTAGTTCGCCAAACGACAAACCTTTTCGCTACGAGGCACTAGCCTATTATCGCAAAGTAGCCGAACACTTCGGCCTGCGTGTTCATAATTATGAGGAAGCCCGCGAAATCAAACGTAGAGACGATGCAACCTTCGAAGTACATACGGTCAACCGCCGCGGGGAAAGCATTGTTCATCAGGGACGCAATGTCGTTGTCGCTACAGGTTACTTCGACCACCCGAATTACCTCGGTATTCCGGGAGAAGACAAAGATAAAGTGACTCACTATTTCCGGGAAGCACATCCCTACACTCGTACACGTGTTGCAATCATCGGAGGCAGCAATTCCGCCGTGGATGCAGCGATGGAACTCGTCCGTGTAGGCGCCCACATTGACATGGTATATCGGGGTACGGGTCTGTCCGAGCATATAAAGCCATGGGTACGCCCTCTATTTGAGAGCATGGTCCAGAAAGGCCGCATTACGCTCCATCTCGGTGCACGGGTTAATGAGATTTTGGACGATTCCATTCGCCTGCTTCATGCAGATGGATCAACAAGCGAACTTGATAACGACTTCGTTCTGGCTTTGACCGGTTTCCGTCCGGACCGCAAACTGCTTTCTTCCGTCGGCGTTGAAATGTCAGATGACATGGACAAACCTGTGTACAATGTGGAAACGATGGAAAGCAGCGTACCAGGAGTTTACGTTGGCGGAGTCATCGCCTCAGGACGCAACGCCAATGAAGTATTCATCGAATCCGGTCGCTGGCATGGAAAATATATTGCGGAGCATATCGTAAGTCGGCAACGCGGGCAGGCTGAAGGGAATTGAAATCCATGGATATGACCTCTTTGCTGCTGCTCGTGTTTGCAGCACTTGGTATTATCAGCAGCAATACACCTGTGACCGTAGCCATGGTATTTCTGCTCCTGTTACGTGTATTGAATGTGAACCAAGCTTTTCCCTGGCTTGAAAAATACGGACTTACGCTTGGCATTATCATTTTGACAATCGGGGTCATGGCGCCCCTTGCTAGCGGCAAGATGAGTCTGCAGACGATCGGGGAGTCTTTCCTTCACTGGAAATCGCTGCTTGCCATAGGTGTGGGCTTACTGGTGGCTTATCTGGGTGGACGGGGCGCTACGCTCATGAGCACGCAGCCAACCGTTGTTGCTGGGTTACTTATTGGAACCATACTTGGGGTAGCCCTATTCAAAGGAGTCCCTGTGGGACCACTGATTGCAGCAGGCATACTGTCCCTGCTGCTCGGCAAATCCTGATTGAAGTTGGGACTTGACATTCTACTGACTGGCTGTATTTCCCACCGTTGTATGATATACTACTATTCATGCAATTCATGCATCCATGTCCATAGCAGAGAAATCAATTTAATTTGTATTCGTTTGCATAACCAAATTGATTCACCTCGCAATTATTAATGGCCGCAGGAGGATTCAGGTACCATGTCACGTCAGTTTATTACAGAAGCCGTGATGGTGGCTATTTACGGTCAATTGCTCGCGCCGCCCGCGCCTGTTGAATATATTGTTCCTTATACCACCGTCTTGGAGTTATATGAATTTCAGGTCAGTCCGGATCCTTTGATGGATAACCCTGCTGATGATCAGCATGTTAAATCGAAAATTAACGAGATCATTTCTTATTTTGAAGAACCGCTGAATAAGAAAAAGATTGAACGTGCCCTATCCGTTCCCTGGGCAAAAAGCCCGTCCATCTTGTTTGGTGATCAGGTGTCCATCGCTATTATCAATGCGGTGGATACAGCTCAGTATGGTGAGTATTTCGATCCGATTGAGACAGAGCTGCTGCTCACTTCACAGCGCCTGAGCATCCCCATTCTCACGGATCAGGTTGAACTGATCGCACGAATTATAGAGTCATCGGCCCCTGTGCAAGTATTTGATATTGATGACTTTGATTTTGCGATGGACGAAGAACCGCTCGATCAGGTCTAGCTGATCTGAAAAGTTCTGTATGCGCATGTGATATAGACAAAAGAAGCCTTCCCCCGTTGGAAAGGCTTCTTTTATCTTGCCGTTTAATCTAGTATCTTACCGTCAAGCAACATACGACTTAGACTATTCAGCACCGGAAGTGATCTCGGGTCAAAAAACTTCAACCCTGCCTCGCTGTTTACTCGCGACTCCACCAGACGATCCTGAATGATACGGGCTCGGAACAGGGCAATCACATAATAATCTTCATCCCCGCTGGAATGCAGCTGTCTCAGGTCGGGACCCGAATGCAGTGTTTCAAGTATCATGCTGTTTGCTGTCCATCCCGTCTCCTCCCACAATTCACGATGAGCTGTATCTTCAATGGCTTCGCCAGGACGCATCTGTCCAACGGGAATACGCCAATGACCTTGCTCGGCGTGCTGGATCAACAACAATTCACCTCGTTCGTTTTCAGCCCAAACTGCAGCCTTCACTACAATATGGGAGCGGTGTGCAATATATTGGGCCAAATCTCGGGCTGGCGGATTCAATTCCTATCCCTCCTGTTCGAAGCCGGCAGAAGCCAGCGGTACAATCCATGCTTAGATGCATTTCAATCCGGTTCCTTCACCTCGTTACACAGGTTGAACTGAAGGTATCGCAAGAATAACCCTGATTAGACCTCAGTATAACGATATTCGATATCTTGTCCTTCTTCCACTACATCGACATGCAGCTTGTGGCCCTTCAGGTACCAATAATCGTGATCTTCCATAAAAAAGCGAATCCCCGAAACTTCTGTTTGTTCAGCCGGGTGGCGCGGTTCCTCAACAGCGATTCCCAGTGAAAAACCAGGATGGAGACCTCCGCCGGAGCTATAACGCGCGAAGAATCGGATGCTGTCTCCTTCGTTCAAGTTTAGTTCCTCTTTATACCAGCGGGCAGCGCGGTCAGATACATGTATGGTACTCATTTGATGTCAGCTCCTTCTCTATATATATGTTACATCATATCGCTTGATGGGCTTGAGTTCAAACATTACACCACAGAAATAAACAAAAAGAGCTGCTTATGCAATTGTGAAAAAAGTTTGACAGATCCCAAAAGGCGGTGTTAAGATGCAAACATACGAGATCCACATTCAATTTATTTCCAAAACAGAAAGGGTGATTACGGTGTTTAACATTCATATGGATGGTCTATTCAGCTCACAATTAAATACCGGAGCACCCTCGAAATCGTTATTCTGTACTTAAGTCAGCACTGCAGTAATCCTGAATAAGGTTAACTGCCGCGCACACTTTCGATACTTATGTTCAGCGGTGGCTCTGCTCTCGGAGCCATGCGCCGTATGATTGATATCCAAGACATACCGCCTGCGTGCGGTATGTCTTTTTTTGTGGGTAGAAACCGGTACACATGAGTAGATAACGTATTTCACTGACACTTGAAAGGAAGGGATACCACTTGTTCTCTGTACTCAAAAACCTGGCCTGGTTCTTCCGGCTGGAACGCAAACGATACCTGATTGGTGTCATTTTGCTCATTCTCGTGGGTGTAGCCGAACTGCTCCCCCCTCGTCTGCTAGGCAATGCCATTGACGAGATTGTGCGCGGTTCCATTACTGGCGCCTCACTCACACGTTACATTTTACTTATTCTAGGAACAGTCGTTATTATCTATCTGACCACGTACATATGGATGCACAAACTGTTTGGTGGTGCGAATCTGGTTGAACGCTTGTTGCGGTCACGTTTCATGGATCACCTGCTGCGGATGACCCCGCCTTTCTTTGAGAAGAACAGAACGGGAGATCTGATGGCTCGTGCGACCAACGACCTTCGCTCCATTGCCACAACAGCAGGCTTCGGCATGCTGACACTAACGGACTCAACTGCCTTTCTGGCCACCGTATTGTTCGCTATGGGTTTTCTGGTGAGCTGGAAACTGACCCTTGCTGCAATACTGCCATTGCCATTTATCGCGATTGCCATGATGATCTACGGGAAAGCCGTTCATCAACGTTACACCTTGGCACAAGATGCGTTCGGGGACATGAATGATCAGGTTCTTGAATCCATCGCGGGTATTCGTGTGGTTCGTGCTTATGTTCAGGAACGTCTGGACCAGAAACGGTTTGCTGATGTCACCGAAGACGTTTATCGCAAAAACCTGGCTGTTGCCAAGATGGATGCACTGTTTGAACCTACGATTCGGCTGTGTGTTGGTCTCAGTTATGTAATTGCGTTAGCCTATGGGATTTATCTCGTGTTCCACAATGAAATCACTCTTGGAGATCTCGTGTCGTTCAACATGTATCTGGGGATGATGATCTGGCCTATGTTTGCCATTGGCGAACTGATTAACCTGATGCAGCGTGGCAGCGCCTCACTGGACCGGGTTAACGAAACTTTATCTGTAGAGCCCGCTGTTCAGGACGTTGATCAGCCAGCACATATTACGAATCCTGAAGAGATCTCGATGCGTGATGTGACATTCCGTTATCCAAGTTCCACTGTCGATAATCTTAGCCATGTCAGCTTCTCGCTTCGCCGTGGTCAGACACTCGGTGTCGTGGGACGTACGGGAAGCGGCAAGTCCACCCTGCTCAAACAGCTGCTTCATGAATACCCTGCCGGTTCCGGTTCATTAAGCATATCGGGCCATCCGATTCAGGAGATCGCCAAGGATGACTTACACAGCTGGATCGGTTACGTTCCGCAGGAGCAAGTGCTATTCTCCAAGTCAGTTCGTCAAAACATTCAATTCGGCAAGCCGGGTGCAAGTGATGAAGTCATTATGGAAGCCATCCGTACTGCAGCCTTTGATGGAGATTTGGGGACATTATCCGATGGACTGGATACCCTTGTTGGTGAAAAGGGAATTGCCCTGTCGGGGGGACAAAAACAGCGGGTATCTCTGGCACGTGCCTTTATTGCCGATCCGGATATTCTGATCCTCGATGATGCCTTATCTGCAGTCGATGCAAGAACGGAAGCCAAAATCATTGAAAATATACGCAACAAACGCTCGGGCAAAACCACGCTGATCTCAACGCACCGCCTGTCCGCCATTGAACACGCAGACCGGATCATCGTACTGGAGCACGGGAAAATTACGGAAGAAGGAACCCACCAGGAACTGCTTGCCATGAACGGCTGGTACCGTGAACAATATGAACGGCAGCAGGTGGAATCCAATCTGTCCACGTAGGAGGTCAACGTTTTGAAGTCGAATACAGGCAAAAGGCTGCTGCAATATGCCCTGAAAGCCAAAGGTACTTTTATTGCAGCATTAATCATGTTAACGATCGGTGTAGCGGCTGAACTCGCCGGTCCGTTCATCGCCAAGTCGATGATTGACAATCATCTGCTTGCCATTGAGCAGCCGTTCTATGAAACAGAGGCTTCATCCGAAGCCGCAGTGTACAACGGCAAGAATTACAAACGAG
This sequence comes from Paenibacillus sp. FSL K6-2862, assembly GCF_038005125.1. NCBI lineage: Bacteria > Bacillati > Bacillota > Bacilli > Caryophanales > Paenibacillaceae > Paenibacillus > Paenibacillus sp. FSL K6-2862. Next base: position 2,509,335 of record NZ_JBBOSN010000001.1, on the reverse strand, counting down.
AAGGCAGATTCGAAACCGGTGAAGTGAAAGGTGCCGAAGTCAGAGTACTGCAGGCCGGCAAAAGCTTTTATTTCGTCAATGAACCCGTAACTGCACCCGATGGAGATCGTTCATATGAGAATGGAACCTTAACGGTTACGCGTGCGGGTGAAGTGACTGGCCAATTTGAAGCAGAGCCGCTTTCCGCGGGTGAACTCTTCGCTTTTTACAAACCTGAGATGCCAAGCATCTATCAATTAATTGTATATTACATGATCTTTCTCGTGATCTCGGTCATTATGGAGTTTGGTAAAACCTACTGGCTGCAATCCTCTGCAAACAAGGTCATTCAAAGGCTTCGTAATGATGTCTACGCCCATATTCAACGGCTGCCCGTACACTTTTTTGATAATCTTCCCGCAGGTAAAGTCGTTTCTAGGGTCACAAACGATACTGAAGCCGTTAAGGATCTGTTCGTTGCCGTGCTATCGAACTTTTTCTCTGGGATCATTACGATTACAGGTGTATATGTCGCCCTCTTCCTACTGGATTTCCGCCTCGGACTGATCTCGTTGTTCGTTGTACCGATGCTGATTCTGTGGATTGTGCTCTATCGTAAATTCGCTACCCGTTACAATACCATTATTCGTTCACGGCTGAGTGAGATCAATGCGATCATTAATGAATCCATTCAAGGGATGTCCATTATTCGCGTATTCCGTCACCAGAAGCAGACCAAACAGGAATTCGAAGATCTGAACGACGATTATATGAAACATCAGAACAAAATGCTGAACTTAAACGCCTTCACTTCTCACAACCTGGTAAATGTATTGCGGAATATCGCCTTTGCCGTTGTTCTATGGTACTTCGGTTCCAGTGTGCTGGACGGCTCCAGTATTATTTCACTGGGTGTTCTGTATGCATTCGTCGATGTTCTGGGTCGTTTGTTCCAACCGATCACCGGCATGGTCAACCAACTGGCGAACCTGGATTCCTCCCTCGTATCCGCTGGACGTGTCTTTGAGCTCATGGACGAACAGGGAGAACCGGTAACCGATGGCTCGATGCCAAGGTACAAGGGAAATGTGGTATTTGACGATGTATCCTTCGCATATAAAAAGGACTTCGTGCTGAACAATATCTCGTTCAAAGCCTCACAGGGCCAAACTGTTGCCTTGGTTGGTCATACCGGTTCGGGTAAAAGCTCGATTATTAACCTGTTATTCAGGTTCTATGATCCGCAAAAAGGCAAGATTACCATCGACGGTCAGAACGTCAAGGAGTTGCCGAAACAGTGGATTCGGCAGCATATGGGGATCGTGCTTCAGGATCCCTATCTGTTCACCGGCACCATTGCGTCTAATGTAAGTCTTGGAGATGAGCGCATTACTCGCGCACAGATCGAGCAGGCGCTTCGTGATGTGGGAGCAGAACGGATCCTGGCACATCTGCCTCAGGGATTCGATGAACCCGTTATCGAAAAAGGAAGTACGCTATCTGCCGGACAACGTCAATTAGTTTCATTCGCCCGAGCACTCGCCTTCGATCCGGCTATTCTAATTCTCGACGAGGCAACGGCCAATATCGATACGGAAACGGAAGCCTTGATTCAAAATGCACTGGAAGTCCTCAAAAAAGGACGGACCACATTCATCATCGCTCACCGCCTCTCAACGATTCGTTCTGCTGACCAGATTCTGGTCCTGCACCGCGGTCGCATTGTGGAACAGGGTGCTCACGATGAACTGATGGAACTTCAAGGACGATATTATCAGATGTATCAGCTTCAACAAGGCGCACAAGCGGTTAGCGGGGGAAATGAGAGCAGCAGCTCAGGTCAGGTTATCCCTACAACCCCTTCCTTGGCTGGAGGTAATCTATAACTCTTTATTCATAAGACATTCATTGACCATACAATGTCTAAAGGTTCTCTTTTCCCGCCCTGCGTGCAGACTTTCCGGTCTGCGCACAGGGCGTTTTTCTAATGTGAACAAAGCGAAGTGCATAAGGAGGTTCATATAATGAGGAGGCGTATGATTGAAAACGGTTGGACTTATCACAGCTGCCCAGTTGTGCAAAAAGAAAAAACAATCCACACTTTTCGCCTCAAGGCTACTGCAGATTGTCTATCCATCCTTTTACCGTATATCCCATGTATAACACAGTCTCTCGCGCCAAAAATGGAATTTGGCTGCGCCAGGTCTGATAGGCTGTCGTTTGTGTTGGAGACGGAACAGCATCCATGCCTAGTCCGCTTGCCAGCTTCATGGCCCGCTTCATATGCAGCGGGTCACTTATAATTGTATAATTCTGGTACCCTGCCTTATCCCCAATCACGATGGAGTTAATCAAATTCTCCTCTGTAATTCTCGATTGTGTTTCGATAAGAATATCTGCAGGATCTACGCCGTGTGCAACTGCATAATCTCTCCCCACTTCCGCTTCAGAGCGCTCGCCTTCACGGCCAGAACCGCCGGTAAAAATGAGGTTAGGTATCGTCCCCTGACAATACAATAATATAGCATGTTCGATCCGCTCTCGAAATACTGGCGAGGGATTATCCCCGTCAACAGCAGCACCAAGGATGATGGCGGCATCACTTTGTCTGGTTGATTGCTCAGCCGTGTAAGCCGTGATCAGCCAGGCCGTAACTATGGCCCAGAGAATCCCCATGAGCATCAGGGATGTAATGGAAATGACCAGCCAGCTTCGTTTCCCTCTTCTTTTCCGTTTTAGTTCCCCTACCTTGCCTTCAATCAAGCTGATTCTCCTCTTCCATGCTTCGGGCATGCGAGCTCTCTGAATGCATTTGTTCAAGTCGCCGCAGCGCCGCAGCCGACTCAGCATTCAATCCAAGCTGTGCTATCCAGGCACCCGTGTACTGTTGAAGGCTAATCTCAAGCTCCTGCGCACGGGATTTGAAATCCTCTAATTCCTTGATCATGCGAGTTCGTCCCTCAGGACTAAAGGTTTCGTGAATTCGTTCCTTAAAGTAATGGTGCACAATGCTGTTCCGCTGCTTCCATAGTTCATTCAACTGACGGGTTTCTTCATCTGAAAACGTAAAGTGATGCTTAACCTCATGGATAAGTTGCCCAAGTGAACTGCTCATTTTCCGCTCGTATAGATCTTCCAGATCTTCATCGGATACAACTTTGCCTTGAGACATTTTCATCAACAGGATCAGATTGACGAGCTGCTGCTCAAGAGCCTGTCCATAGTAAACAGCTAATCCATAGTATGCAAACAATTCTCTGGAGTGTTCGCTATCCAGCATGTCACCATGCTGCATGTCTGAGTTTTGCAAAAGCGAGCTCCCCTTTCATTCCCGTACCCATTTCCCGTTTTATGTTCCTCTATCGTAACTAAAGAAAGAGCAACATTCAAGTCGTAGGGATTAACGGCTTCTAACTCCGTAAATCCCTTCTTCCAGCCAGCCATATATGAATGGACAGCAGGACGAACGCGTACATTACAGCCCACAGGATGGGCAATAAGACAGTTATCCACTTTGCTTCTTCAAATAACATCATTTCACGCACAAGATAGAAAGCTGGGGGCAAGACTTTGCTCAACCATTGCAGCCAGTTTGGCAAATGACTTGCGAGTGAACCTTGGACAAATGAAAGAAGCAGCATAACAATCAAACCAGGCAGACTGCGACTAAGCCGGGGAATATACGATTTTTGAAAGAAAAGACTTACAGCTAAACCCAGTAGAGATAATGCCAAATGTCCCGACCACGCCATCATCCACTCTCCGCCAGTCGGCGGTCTCTCGAACATACCAAACATCACAGGATACAACACGGTGATCACCACAAGCGCACATTGCATCAACCAGGTGCACCATAATTGGCCAAGGATAACTTTTCGTCGGTTTCCTGCATGCAGAACAAGCAATTGAATTTGCCCTGCTGGCTCTGCGTTCATTACGGTCAATCCTAGCCAGGCAGACCCAAAAAAGAGAAGCATGGCCGTAACACTATAACTGTCCGCTACCGGGTTCGGCCGATATGAGTAGATCAGGAGCATGGCGATGATGTACATCACCACGGGTGCAAAATACTTCTGTGAACGGATGTACTGTCTGAGCAAATACCGGGTTAGATGAATCATGGAGATTCTCCTTCCATAGTGTCCAACCGAGAATGGGAGGAAGCAGATTCGGTGGCGCTTTTCTTCCGATGATTAGCCGGATGATGACCTTCCAGCAAATGCTCCATATGTACTCGGCTTTCCTCTTGCAAAACAGACACAATCGAACTACCAGCCGCAATAATTTCATGGATCACATAATCCGTGGTACTGCGTTCAACTTTCCAGTCCCATACTACTTCGTTGCGATCATGCATCTCCCCATGACGATGGATCTGTAATACACCCTCCTGTTCAACAAGTTTCGAATATGTATTTTGCAGCTCCATATTCGATCCCTTCATTAAACTCTGGATTTGGACAATGGGCTCTCCCAACTCTTTTAGATCTGCGCGTTTCCAATGCCGTAATACACGACCATTTTGAAGTACATAGACCTGATCGGCCATACGCTCAATAAATAGCGGTTCATGACAAGCTGTCACAATGGAGGTTCCTTTCTTTTTCCATTGCTGCAGCAGGGTTACGACCGCCTCCTGGGCAGGAAGGTCCAGGCCGGATAACGGCTCATCCAGCAGCATGAGCCCATCTGGACCTGGCAGCATCGCTTGAATCAAGTTGACCTTTTGAAGCGTTCCTTTGGATAACAGGGATAATTTCTGATCTAGCGCAGACCCAAGAAAAAGCAACTCACTCAGCTCGTTTATTCGTTGTCGCAGCAACGCAGGTCGGATGCCCCGAATCCGGCCCATTTCCCACAAATATTCGCCTGAAGTGAATGGCAAACGTGGCAATCCATCGAGCGCGTACATCTTCTTTTCTTTTATCGTCTGACACACCACGCCATGATCAGGAACCAAGAATCCTGCCAAGGTGCGCAGCAGGGTGCTTTTACCTGAACCATTTCTGCCCACCAACACAGCGCATTCTCCAGCTTCTACATGTAAATTAATCCCATTCAATACGGATACGCCTCCGAGACGTTTACTCACATGCTGAAGCGAGATCCCTTCGGGCAACTTGCCAGCTTCCTCATTTTTAGTTCCATCTGCTTCACAACCAGTTTTACGCTTCCCCCATCTCACAGTACATCACATCCGCTCGGGTGCCCGGACGCCGAGCAAATAGAGACTGCGGACAATACGTTCCGCTGTGCACTTGGTTAGATTCACCCGGAACGGCCGTACTTCAGCGGGGGCGTCAGCGATCCGTTCTGCGTGATAGAAACGGTTGAATGCCTGAGCCAAATCAATCGCATACTTGGCAATCACCGAAGGTTCATTACGCCCAACGGCTTTTTCAAGATATTGCGGATAATCTGCCAATAACTTAAGCAGCGTCCAAGAGGCGTCTCCAACGGTCGCTGCACGACCTGCGACATCATTAAACTCTGTATCATTCGAGCTAGCCAATTGGCCATTATCACTATCATTGTTCGCGTCCTTAACCTTGGCAAGTACACTGTTGATCCGAGCATAGGTGTACTGCACATAAGGTCCGGTCTCCCCTTCAAAACTGACTGCACTTTCCAAAGAGAAATCGACATCATTCAGCCGGTTATTGCGCAAATCACCAAAAACAATTGCCCCTACACCTACGGCTTCCGCAACGTCCTGCGCGTTGTCCAGGTTTGGATTCTTCTCTTCGATGATCTGTAAAGCCCGAGCAACCGCTTCATCCAGCACTTCCTGCAAAAAGACGACTTTACCACGCCGGGTGGACATCTTCCGCCCTTCAAAGCGCATCAATCCGAACGGAATATGCTCACAGTTCGCAGCCCACTCATATCCCATCCGGGACAATACGGCAAATACCTGTTTGAAATGCAGCTTTTGCTCTCCCCCAACGACATATAACAGCTTATCTGCCTTCATAACATCATGACGATAAACGGCTGTGGCCAAATCCCGTGTCGGATAGATGGTTGTTCCGTCCTTTTTGATAATCAGGCAAGGCGGCATATTCTCTTCCTCCAGACGTACGACTAACGCTCCGTCACTCTCTTCCAGCAGACCCTTGGTTTTGAGATCTTCCACAACGGCTCCCATCTTGTCATTGTAGAAGCTCTCACCGAGAGTATGGTCAAACTGTACATTCAAACGTTCATACATCCGGTCGAATTCCTTCATGCTCACCTCAACAAAGAACGTCCATAATCGTCTGGCCTCTTCATCTCCCTGTTCCAGTTTGCGGAACCACTCACGTGCTTCGGTTTCCAGGGTTGGGTCTTTCTCTGCTTCGTCGTGGAACCGTACATAGAGTTCAAGGGAAGTGCGGATAGGTTCTGCCTGAAGCGCTTCATCGTTACCCCAGCGTTTGTAGGCAGCAATTTGTTTCCCAAACTGGGTTCCCCAGTCTCCAAGATGATTTACACTCACCGGGACATATCCCGCTTCACTGTATAGCCGATATAACGCTGCACCAATAACCGTTGAACGAAGATGTCCAATTCCGAACGGTTTCGCGATGTTGGGGGACGACATATCAATTAGTACGCGTGCATCATTGCCAATATTGAGCTTACCGAACGAAGGTTGGCCCACCCATTTCAGTAATTCCGAGGACCACTTTTCCCGGTTAAACTGGATATTCACATAAGGCCCTGCTGCTACAGCTGTAAAGTCTGCTGTCTTCAGTTCGCCGGCAATCTCCGCAGCAATCGCTGCAGGTGCTTTCTTGCGTGATTTGGCGAGTACAAAACAAGGGAATGCTGCATCCCCGAGCTCCGGTTGTGGCGGGATTTCCAAAAGCTTGAGAACCTCTTCTTCCTCCAGCCCCGTAAGAGGAGCAAGATGTACTGCCGCTTGTTTCATTAACATAATAAACACTCCTTTGCCTGATATGGATTACAAAATATAAAAATAAAAAAGCTCTCGTCTCTATATAAGAGACGAGAGCTGATCTGACAGTTCCCGCGGTACCACTCTAGGTGAACAACCTCGTACTGCCACATGTTGTATGGCGCCCGAAGCTGCTCCGCTTGGTGCGAATAACGGCCGCATGCCGGATTACCCTCATGAAGATGCTTTGCCTTTCACTCCCATAAAGCATCACTTCGGATAACCATCTCACGGGTGCGGTTCACACAGGTCATGTCATACCGGCTTCCACCTGCTCCGGCTCGCTGTTAAGCATGGTTCTGGTTACTCTCCCGATCACGGATATTTATCATCATGTCAATACATTTCCATCATTATACATATCACTTCTGACTTTGGCAACCTGTAGGAACTATTCTCCGATGAAGGCAGCCTGATTCTATCATCCTGTTCTGTAGCATCCCATATGTGGTGCATGCTTTCAAGTGCTCGTTATCGCAAAAACCCCCTCATGATTGCAACGTATCCGCACATCTGGTTTGATGTACTCTGCGTTGATTTCAAGAGGGGATTGCACCAATCATATTCAAATCCATTTGGCCGCTCATTCATGCATCTATAATTAAGCTACTGCTGCCATCAAACGGCAAGCCTCTGCACATTTACGGCAAGCTTCGGCGCATGCCTGACAGTGATCGTGTTCATGTTTGCTGCATTCCGCTGCACATGCTTCGCAAGCTTTTACGCAAAGTTCGCAAATTTCAGCGATGAAGTCACTGCCACGCGTCATGGCTTGAGCAGCGAAGCCACAGATTTCGGCACATTCGCGGTCCAGTCGGATACAGTCACGAAGCATCGCTAGATCGTATTCTTTCAGGCTGGATATGTAACATACATTGCAAGCATTCATGCACTCCAGGCAAGCATCAATACATTGTTGATATTGTTTTTGTGTCATTTAAAGTTACCTCCCAGGCAAAGTTTGCTATGCTTCTTAATACCCAGTTCGGAGGAACCTTGAATCATTAAGCCTGATTTATGGATTCCATTTCCAGCAATTGATGGCGAATGACAGCCTGGTCAAAATGCTCACCTATGAACACAGCCACATTGGGCACGTCACCCTGAGGCGTGATTTTCATATAGTCCGATTCCCGATACGCATACTGAAACCAGAAGCGGCTAGCTGTATCACTAAAGGAGAGAATTCCCTTGGCTCGGTAAACATCTCGCGGCAATCCAGCTATAAACCGCTCAAAAGCTTCGCTATTCACCGGTTGGTTGAAATAGTGCGTATATACCATAACATGCTCATGTGATGCGTGCGGAGTGTGATGATCATGATGATGTTCATGACTATGACCACAACCATGCTCTGAACATGCCTCAGTATGGACGTGCGCTGTCGCAGTCTCTTGATGATCCGATTCAGCTGCAGCCTGATAGGCATGCACTCCATCCCCACTTTGAAGCAGCATATCCATGTCGACTTCACATCTCACAGCTTGAATAATTGGGGCAAAACCGTTCCACTTCGTGAGCAGCTGCTGCAGATCACTTATTTCCTGTTCACCGACCCGGTCTGTTTTGTTCAGAATCAATACCGAGGCACAGCGAATCTGCTCCTGCATCAGCTTGAACGTCTGCCCCTTCTGCTCTTGGTACAAGCCTGACAGATGTGCTGCATCCACAACGGTAATGAGACTTTTCAGCTCAAGACGCATGTACAACGAAGTTTCCGTCACGGCATCCAAAATTTCCATCGGGTTGGCTGCTCCCGTCGCTTCAATGACAATGACATCCGGCGACTCCTCCTGCACAAGATCAGCAAGCTGAAGGCCCAAGTCGCCTCGAACCGTACAACAGATGCAGCCCCCGAGCATTTCGGTCATGGGTACTTCAGCATCTACCACCTGACCATCGAGGTTTACCTCACCAAGCTCGTTCATGACTACTGCAGGACGCAAGCCTGCTTGCTGCCAATGTTCAATCAACTGCACAAGAAGCGTCGTTTTTCCGCTCCCCAAAAAACCTGACAATATATATACTGGTATGGACTTTTCTTTTTCACTCGTTACACTCATTGCTATACACCTCTCTGGCTGACCATTGTATGAAACATACTAGTTCTATATCTTGCGAGTGTACACCATCCTGCATTCAATGTGCAATACGGGGCAATTCACTCAGGCGCATTGCCTGAAACTGCCGAATGGTCTATGCTATGAGAAAATATGGATTAGGAGGATGTCTCATGACCAACTCAGTGGAACAACATCGTCAAGAAGCACCGGACAAGGTCTCTTGCATGGTTGTCACTGTATCCGATACCCGCACCAAGGACACGGATACCAGCGGACAACTCATGCATCAACTGCTGACTGAGGCAGGATATGAAATTGCCGAATATATCATTACGCCAGACGAAACCGAGCGCATCCGCACCATTCTGCAGGATGCAGCTGTACGGGATGATATTGAAGCCGTACTGCTCAGTGGGGGTACCGGGATCGCTCCTAGAGATACAACGTATGAAGCCGTATCCTCCCTACTTGACAAGGAACTGCCCGGCTTTGGTGAAATCTTTCGTTTCCTCAGTTATACAGAGGATATCGGTTCAGCTGCGATTCTGAGCAGAGCCGTAGCCGGAACGATTGGACGGACGGCTGTTTTCTCCATGCCGGGCTCCAAAGGTGCAGTCAAGCTAGCAATGGAAAAAATCATTATTCCGGAGCTGCGGCATGTGATGCGCGAAATATACAAACCCGTCTGAATTATCAGACGGGTTTGTGTTTTTCTATAAATTTATTTAATTCATCCCATGAATGAACTAATAAGTTTAAGGATATTGCTGCTTTCCTGCATCTGAGATCAGTTCAACTGATTCAGCACATGCTGGAACACTTGGGTTACCTTTTCTTCATAAATGTCCTTCTCTCCACCTGAAGCGGTGTATACAAGTGACACATACCCTTTGCTCCGAATCGTTGTTTGGCCAAGTGCATTTTCAATCACTGCCTGCTCGTCAGAAATACCGTACATTTCTTTCATTCGTGCGGTTCGTGTGTCCGGATCACCAAAAATGTGAACCTTCACAATATGTCGGCCGCTGCCATTCAGCAGGTACATATAGGAGATTCCACCTTCGCCATCATCTGCGGACATATTGTTCATTAACTTGATGTCTTTGGCGGCAAAAGATTTATCCAGCTCCTGTATCAGTGGGCCATTCAAGCCGTGTCCCTGACTCTTGGCTCTCACATTGCCCTCTTCCGTCGCTTGCCCGCTGTATACCTTTCGCTCCTGCTGAGCAGATTCATTTGAACAGGCAACAAGTGATCCCATACACAGCAGGATAATACAGCCAGCAATTACGGTTCTTGCACCTCGTCCTACTTCCCACTGCGCCTCTTTTCTTCCAACACGCATACGTTTCCTTCCTTTCGCACCACTTCGTGATTCGTGGCAATCTTAGGTAGGATTAGCATGTCTAGGAGAAAAGAATCTTATTCGGTTGGAATCTCTGCCATCGTATTTACCACGGTACGACCGACCGCCCCACCCTGCAAAATGTTCTCCAGCGTGTGTGGCAGCTGTGCCCAGGTGATCTCCTGAATGCCCAGCTCCAGCGCGCGATCCGGCTTCCAATCCCCGCCAAGGAGGTTCCACAAGCGTTCCCGTCTCTCCATTGGACAATACACCGAATCAATCCCGATTAACTGAATGCCCCGCATGATAAAGGGAAATACGGTAGATTCAAACCGGGATCCAGCAGTCAGTCCGGATACGGCAACTGCACCTCCATATTGAACCTGTTTCAAGCGTTCGGCCAGTGCTGGGCCTGCGGCAGGATCAACAACCCCTGCCCACAGCTGTTTGCCCATCGCCCCTTTGGCCGGGGCGTCAGCTTCTTCGCGTGTAATAACATGTGAGGCGCCCAGATCTATAAGCAACTTCTCCTGATCTTTCTTTTTTCCGGTACTAGCCGTCACTTCAAAGCCAAGCTTCGCCAGAATGGCCACAGCTATACTCCCAACGCCTCCGGTTGCCCCCGTAACCAAAATCTTGCCCATGTCTGGTGTAACCCCAGCCTGAAGTAAAGCATCAACCGACAAAGCTGCCGTAAAACCGGCTGTACCGATTGCCATCGCTTCCTTCTCGCTGAGACCCGGCGGCAGCGGAACCAGCCACTCACTCCGTAGACGAGCGTATCTGCTGTAGCCTCCAAAATGAGACACCCCTGGCTCAAAGCCTGTGCTGATCACCCGGTCCCCCGGGGCAAATCGTCCACTTACGGACTCTTCTACCATACCTGCCAGGTCGATCCCAGGTACCATGGGATATTCACGAACAACTCCCCCTTTTTCGATTGTAGCGAGTCCATCCTTATAATTGACACTGGAGTACTGTACTTGTACAGTCACATCTCCATTCGGCAGATCTTCTTTTTTCAACTGTTCTACAGATGCCTTAACTCCGCCTTGTTCTTGACTTCGGATGACATATGCCGGAAACGTATTCTCCATGTAAATCCTCTCCTTATGTTTGGTGATTTTTCTGATCTTAAGCTGCACTTCTTCTATCCGCTACCAAATACACGAGCGGTCCAATCAGGGGCACCACCCCTGTTAATGCCCATACACGCGATCTGCGACTGAACACGGCATCCCTATAGATTGCAATAACGGAGAGCAGTGTCAGCACAATAAAATCAATCGTCATAATATGTACAAAGGAAGATTGCCTGAATGCTTCCATATATACAGCCGGATGGCCTTGAATGAATCCGTAGCATGCCGTACCCAACGTCAACAATAAAAGTATACCATGAGTCAGTTTGTGTGCTGCAATCCGCCCAATTACAGAGCTGCGGCGATAGCCAAAATGAAGATGCTCCGTTCCCCGTCTACTCCGCTTTGGTGAAGACCATGCGAAAAAAGGAAGAAGCGCAAAGGCTCCCAAGCCAAAAGACAAGAGCACGAACGGCCAAACAGGCACACGGCTTCCACGCTCGTTTGCAGGTGTTTTTAACAGGAGACAAGTGAAGATCGCTGGAAAAATACCCAGCCATGAGAACACGGTCATCAACCATGCTTCCTTGCTCTGCAGCGTAATCAACTCTTTGAACACAGGATCGCTCCCCATAGGCTTTCCAGGTGCCCAAATCCATGCATATACCAAGAAGGCCAGCCAGATCATTCCCAAGATCCATTTCATGAGTACACCTCCCTCAATGATTCATCCCCCGAGGCTGCATGCTTGAAACAGAAAACGTAAGATTCTGGAATTGCTCGCAAATTGGATGCTGCCCGTGCTGTCCAGGTGCAACTCCTTAAGACTATGCAGATCCATAACTTCTGCACGATGCAGAATTTTGACGTCTTTTACCATTTCCCGAGAAATAATTATGCCCATGTTAGACTACATTCCGTCCTCAACCCTATTATACTGCGGCTCCTACCCCCTCTGTCGTGACGTTGGATACAGCCGCGTTAATTCGTAAAGCCAAGCCTGAAGGAGATGAACAGTTGCAAAACAAATCTGAAACCAAAAAGGCATAACCCGGTAAACATACCGATTATGCCTTCTTCCATTCTCATTCCTCTGTGAATTGTACGTGTTCAGCAATCAGCTTCTGCTTCATATTCCATGCTGCCGGGCTGATGTTCACACGGTAAATCTCCGGATTGAGTTTACGCAAATACTCTGGCCAGAACAGATCCATCTGTTCACGGTGGTATCTACGGATTTCATCCAGGGTAGGCAGCTCATATACTTTCAACCCATTCACAAAGATTGGTTCAAGCATATTTACCGCTTCATAGCGCGTTACTGTCTTTTTGAGATACGGGTGTAGCGGATTGAACAGCTTGAGCGGCCCGCCCAGAAGCGGCTGTTCTTCTCCAGGATAGCAGATATAGTCTGCAATGGCCTTGCCATGCTTCGGATCAATGATCCGGAATACTTCTTTTTTGCCTGGGGTGGATACCTTCTCGGGATTGGCCGATATTTTGATCGTCGGCAGCATGGCACCATCCACTTCACGTTCGACCAGCTTGTAAACCCCGCCGAGGGATGGCTGGTCGGATGCTGTAATCAGCTGTGTACCTACGCCCCATGTATCGATGCGAGCGCCCTGAGCTTTCAGGTTGAAGATCGTGTTCTCATCCAGGTCATTGGACGCCACAATTTTAACGTAATCCAGTCCTGCCTCATCCAGCATTTGACGTGCCTGAATGGACAGGTAGGCAAGGTCACCGCTATCCAGACGGATGGCATTCATTTTCTTGCCCTGGCTTTCGAGCATTTTGGCTGTTTTGATCGCATGAGGTACTCCACTATTCAGCGTATCAAAGGTATCTACGAGCAGGGTCACCTGATCTGGCAGCACTTTGGCATAGACGTCAAACGCCTCCTGCTCACTCATGAAACTCTGTACCCAAGAGTGGGCATGTGTTCCTGCTGTCGGAATGCCAAAACGTTCTCCTGCCAGCATGTTGGACGTTGCATGGAATCCGGCGACATATGATGCCCGTGCACCCCATATGGCTGCATCGGCTTCCTGAGCCCGTCTGGTTCCAAATTCTAGCAGCGTGTCCTGACTGGCCACCTGTTTGATCCGCGAAGCCTTCGTGGCAATCAAGGTCTGATAGTTCATGAAGTTAAGTATTGCCGTCTCCACCAGTTGGGTCTCCATAATGGAGCCTTCTACCCGAATGAGCGGTTCATCAGGGAAAACGAGCGCTCCTTCCTTCATGGAGTGAATTGTCCCCTGAAATGAAAACTGGAGCAACTCTTCCAGAAAGACCGGATCGTAATTTTCCTCTTGTTTGGATAAATATTTGATGTCTTCCATGGTGAAGCGAAGCTGGCTGATATAGTTCACAATCCGTTCCAAACCGGCAAAAACGGCATAACCGTTACCAAACGGAAGCTTGCGGAAATAGGCCTCAAACACCGCTTTTCGTTTGTGAGTTCCATTCACCCAGTGTGCATACATCATATTAATTTGATATTTATCCGTATGTAAAGCCAGGCTAGTCGTCTGCATTTGTCTCATCCTCTCTGACTTCCGCTCGTTACACAAGTGTATCCTGTGCACTCGGGTCAACATGTGGAGACTCCTCACTTTTGTTTCTGAACATGTGTAAGGATACGAGTCTCCGGTTTATTTCCTGCTCATCATTTTATTAACCCATCACTCAACGCCAGGCTAAGCCCTTGCAAGTATGGTCTCACTGGCCTTAATAACCTGAGCCCCAAGGCTTGATCGAAAATGTCCGAGTGCCCATTCATGTCCCGCCGGGTTGAAGCTGGCAACGGCATCTTCATACACCGTAATGTGAAAACCTTTGTTATAGGCATCCACCGCTGTATGCAAAACGCAAATATCCGTACATACCCCGATCAGTGAGATGTCTGTAATCCCGCGTTCACGCAGCCTGAGTTCCAGGTCTGTACCACAGAATGCGCTGTATCTTGTTTTGTCCATCCACCGAATATCTTCTTGACGTTCCTGCATCACCTGAGCCAGACGGCCATATAGCTGCCTTCCTTCTGTATCTCTAACATTGTGCGGTGGGAAAAGAGCCGTTTCCGGATGGTACGGATCACTCTCTTCATGCAGATCAACTGCCATGATGACTTCATGCTTATTATTACAATATTCTTCCGTTATCGCTGCAACTGTCTCCTCAATCTCTACCGCAGGCTGGCCTACAGGCAAGGATCCGTCTACGAAATCACGGGTAAAATCAATCACAATCAGTGCTTTCATCGTCCACACTCCCTTTTGAGAATAGGTTGGGTTGATCCAGATACACTCCTTAATGATGAACTTCCGAAATTAAGTATAGATCGACAGACGTGGTACAAGTTCCGTGAAACGATAAAGCTGTGCCGGCCGCTGTGAGTACTGGTTGGAACTTAGCAGGTTCCCTTCTTCGTCTCGTACCTCTTCTACAATCCCTTTTCGACTGCGAGTGGAAGTGATTTTCCGAATGAAGTTCGGTTCTTCAAAATCAGGTACCACACTCTGAATGACCTGGTACAATTCGCTTAACGTAAAATCACGCGGCAGAAATTGTCTTGCAATCGTCGTTTCCAGCATCTGCTGCTGTATGCGGCGGTATGCGTCCTCAATGATTGTCCGGTGGTCAAAGGCAAGCTCCAGCTCCTGCAATGCTTCCTGTATGGTAAACAGGCCCACATCTTCAGCATCATCTGCCGCCTGGCGATGTTCCAGCATCCATTCTTCTACAAGCGCGAAAAACGCATGGGAGATAATCCATCCCCTCGGGTCACGCCCGGGTTGACTATATACATTCAAATATTCCAGATGTCCGCCGTCGACACCGGTCTCCTCCATTAGCTCCCGCTTAGCAGCATCATAGATGGACTCATTTTCCTGACAGAAACCACCGGGCAAAGCCCAGCGACCTGCAAAAGGCCAGCCTTTGCGCTTGATTAGCATCACTTTCAGTTCACGAATGGGAAGTGTCTTGGTTACCGTCTTGCGTTCTCTCTTGGTTAAGGTGAACATCACGATATCCGCAGGAACGCCATCGGGGGTACGATATTTCTTGGAACTATAGGCAAGTGCTGCCTGTTCATCGTTCTCTTCATTGACGTGTTCGTAGTTTTCGCTCATGGGCACCACCGACTACTTTCATTTTGATAATCTCATTATGACATAATAATGTCGTTTGTCAACCTTTGGATTCTGTACTTGGCGTTTTTGATCGTGCCACACGGAACGTGGCTGTTGCCATACATCCTAATGTACCTGATGCATCACGAATTTCCGCTTGGGCGGTGAGGCTTCGTCCGGCTTGGTGCAGCACCGTTGCTGTCACCATTAACTCACCCCGTTTCATCGGTGCCAGAAAATGCACATTCAGATTGGTCGTAACGCAGCTGTCCACGGCCATCGCTGCTGTAGCTACCATCCCCATCGCTTGATCCATCAGGGAAGTAAGCACTCCGCCATGAATAATCCCCATCGAATTCGTATGATGTTCGCCAGCCGTTAATGCGATCTGTACTTCCTTTTCATTCCCTTTGATATAACGACAACCCAGGAACCCCCAGAATCGTTCATTGCCCTCTTCGACCATTTTATCCAAAATATCCATTTTCCATTTCCCCTTTGTTGCACATTAATGTTATCGACTAAGTTGTCTATATTTTTTATTGTACTTGTAATCTTGCTGCTGACTCTCGGAGGCTATCTCCTTCATACCGCTGATCAATATTAATAAGCCTGCTCTTGCCAGCCTGGTCTTATTCCTGTATGGCATTCGGCAGCCCGTACACGCACAAAAGAACCCCACTGCGTGGAGCTCTTCGAAATGTATTTCAAGATCGATTGTATTAGCTCCCTGTTCCTATAAGTCAAAAAAGGCACGGACCGCGTCCGCACCCTTCTTGTCCATTAACCGCAGCTGGACGGAGGTGAATCCGTGCCTGCCTCCACATTCACTTTTTCGGAAACGGTATCCCGAATGACAGAGATGACAAGTTGAAGCAGGTAGTTGATATCGCTTTGGCTCTGCTGGAACTCGGTTACCAATGGGATGCTGTCCAGTTCATCCTGCAATTCTTCAATTTCCTGTTCAATTTTGCTGACCATCTCTGCATTTTTGAAGCTTTCGAAGGCAACAATTTCCTTCTGCTTCTTCTTGATTGTTGCAATCAATTGCTGGATACGCTCATGATCGCGAATTTTGGACTCAGCCTGTTGGAAATGTCTTACTTCCTCGCTTGTGCCGAGCATATCAGCCAATTCTTTGGCTTTTCCCATAATGTCGTCGCGTATGACCAGATTGCGCGTATCGTAGGTAGGCATTCCATAATGGTTGTACTGCACTTCTTCTTCCTGCGCCACTGAAATCGCTCCATTTCTATGAGATATTATAAGATGAATTCCTGGCAATATTAGCTCCAAACGTCTGCTAATTACCGCTACGGTTACGGATCGTTCTTCCGATCGCTGTTGTCCCCAAGTTTCCCTGATTAAATTTATCAAATGTTAAAACTAC
The DNA here is from genome assembly GCF_038005125.1 of Paenibacillus sp. FSL K6-2862. Lineage (NCBI taxonomy): Bacteria > Bacillati > Bacillota > Bacilli > Caryophanales > Paenibacillaceae > Paenibacillus > Paenibacillus sp. FSL K6-2862. Next base: position 2,492,397 of record NZ_JBBOSN010000001.1, on the reverse strand, counting down.
GGGACAAAGGCGAACGCTGCCGCTTCTACAGAATCGATTCCGTCCCCTGCGCTACTTTCGCTGTAACGTCCAAAACCCAATATCAATCCACTCTAATTCATCTTATTCGGTTGTGTTGTGTATTACTGATTGGCGGCTACCGGCTCGGTGAGCAGGTTGCCACGGATATAAAAAGTCATCGGATCGGTAATTTCCACGTTCACAAATGTACCGATCAATTCTTTGGGTCCTTCGAAATGTACCAGCTTATTACTGCGTGTACGTCCTGCAAGGACGCTCGAATTCCGCTTGCTCTCGCCCTCGACGAGCACTTCAACGATCTTGCCACGTTGCTGTTCATTGCTTCTGTGGCTGTATTCGTTGATGGTTTCATTCAGGCGTTTCAAACGTTCCTTCTTCACTTCCATCGGCACGTTATCCTCCATCACCGCAGCAGGCGTACCTTCGCGAGGAGAATAGATAAAGGTATAAGCAAAGTCATATCCTACTTCGCGCACCAGTGACAACGTGTCTTCGAACTGCTCATCTGTCTCACCTGGGAAACCAACGATAATGTCCGTGGTCAGAACGACATTAGGGATGGCTCTCTTAATTTTATCCGCCAGCTGGAGATAATGTTCACGGCTGTACTTACGACTCATGCGCTTCAGCACTTCTGTGCTGCCAGACTGTACTGGCAAGTGGATGTGTTCCACCAGGTTTCCGCCCTTGGCAAGCACCTCAATCAGTCGATCATCGAAATCCCGTGGGTGACTGGTTGTAAACCGTACACGCGGAATGTCGATTTTGCGAATATCGTCCATCAGGTCACCGAAACTGTATTTCAGATCCGTAAAATCCTTGCCATAAGCATTCACGTTCTGCCCAAGCAATGTGATTTCCTTGAATCCCTGTCTTGCCAGCTCACGAACCTCGGCGATTACATCTTCCGGTCTGCGACTGCGCTCTTTCCCCCGTGTAAATGGAACGATGCAATATGTACAGAATTTGTCACAGCCATACATGATATTCACCCAGCCGCGCATGCCTTCACGTTTCTTCGGCAGGTTCTCGATAATGTCGCCTTCCTTGGACCAAACCTCAACAACCATTTCCTTGCTGAAGAGCGCTTCCTGAATCAGATGCGGCAATCGGTGAACGTTATGCGTACCAAAGATCATATCCACAAAGCCATGTTTTTGCATGATCCGGTTCACGACACCTTCTTCCTGAGACATGCACCCGCATACGCCAAGCAGCAGCCCTGGACGCTCCGTCTTCAGCGTTTTGAGGTGACCCAGCTCACCAAACACCTTATCTTCCGCATTTTCACGGATGGCACATGTGTTCAGCAATATAATGTCCGCCTCTTTGCGGTCCTCGGTTGCCTGATATCCCATGGATTCCAGGAGTCCCTTAATGGTCTCGGAATCATGCTCGTTCATCTGACAGCCGTACGTGTATACGATATAGTGTTTGCCTTTACCAATCGTTTTCAGTTCGTCCGGTACTGCATTCTCATAGAGCACCTGAACGTCTTCCTTGCCCCGTTGTTTCTCCTGACGATGATTAGGCTCCGACTTGATGTTGATCTCACGGCCCCGAATTCGAATCTTTTTGCTGAATTCATCTTGCGAAATTACTTTGGCATCGGAGAAATCAAAATACTGGGAGTAATCCTTTTTTGAGTCTTTAGCCATTTCCTTCGGTCACTCCTTACAGCCTCTATTAATAAAAGTTTCAAGTTCTTAAGACAACACGGTGCATCAGGCAGTTGTATATACGTTCGATATGAGCAGCAACCTCTGCAAAAAAGTCACCATCTCATATTTCTAACTTCTTTATCTCTCTTGGATTCTTATCGATTTCATACAACATGCACCAAAAGAGCATTACATCAAATTATAACATGATCTGGGCTGTAATTCCACATTCCAAGCCGCCATTGATTTAACAATCCTACCATACAAACTCTACCTCATACATGACGCAAAATACACAAAAACCCGAGCACAAACCCCTTCGCTGTGTAAAACAGCTTACCAGGATGTACTCAGGTTTTTTAAGTTGCTCCAACCGAAGAAAACTCAGTTGAATATCGGTTCATTTGATTAGTCGATGATCTCAGCAGTGTCGCCGTTACGAGCGCCAGCAGCATTCGCTTCATCTGTGTCAATATGCATGTCCAGTGCGAAAGAGTCAGATACACGAGCCAGTACATTTTCAAGTACCAGACCACGATCTCCGCCAAGGCGAACTTTCAGCATTTGTTTGTCTTCGATACCCCATTTAGCAGCATCGGAAGTATGGAAGTGGATATGACGGGCAGCAACGATAACACCTTTATCAATCGTAACTTCACCAGCTGGTCCTTTGATCGTGATGCCAGGTGTACCTTCAATGCTTCCGGACTCGCGAACAGGTGCCTTAACGCCAATGGCGAAAGAGTCTGTCATCGAGATTTCCAGTTGTGTCTCAGGACGCACAGGTCCAAGGATACGCACTTTATCAAACTGTCCTTTGGAACCGATGACTGCTACTGTTTCGTTCGCAGCATATTGACCAGGTTGGGACAGAGGTTTAAACTCAGTCAATTCGTAGCCTTTACCAAACAAAATCTCAACGTGCTCTTGGGATACATGAATGTGACGGGCAGATACGCCCACTGGTACTGTTTTACTCATCGTGAATTTCACTCCTTGTTTATCTGTGGCCTACGATTAGGCTCTTAACAATCCAATGGTATTATACCCCTTTTTGACGTGAAATGAAAACGAACTGCTGAAAATTCATGAAATACACTTATTTAACTATCAATAATATCCTTATTCTGTAAAACAATCTGTATTGAATGCAGTGCTTTCGCTGTTGTAATTGGTGTTTATTACAAATTCCCCTCAGGCAGATGTTTCCCAAGATAACTCATGGCATTATCCCACAACCAGCCGCGTACCAGCTTCTCATCGTAATGTTGGAGAAGGGTTTCGATCAGCCTCGGATATTGGCCTGCGTGTTCAAGATCTTGAATGTATGTGGGTATACCATCAAAATCCGAGCCCATCATCAGGTGCTGCTCCCCGCCAAGCGAACAGATCTGTTCAATATGTGGCAGCAAATGTTCGATTCTAACTTCTCCCTCCTGCTTCACAAACCAGGGAACAAACGTTAGCCCAATCCGCCCTTCCCGTGCAATGATAGCCCGGATCTGATCATCCTTCAGATTACGCACATTTGGACAAACCGTATAGCTGTTGGAATGTGAAGCAATAAACGGACGCTCACTCAGCTCAGCCAGCTCCCAGAATCCCTTCTCCGTGAGATGTGACACATCCAGCAGCATGCCAATCCGGTTACAAAGGCGGACCAGCTCCCTGCCTCTCTCGGTCAATCCTGCTCCTCGCTTCTCCAACACACCATCAGCTGCCCAGTTGGCATAATTCCAGGTGAGCCCTACTATTCTTACTCCCATTTGGTAACAAAGCTCTAGATAAAACAGATTCCCCTCGAGTCCGTCTACACCTTCCAGCGTCAACAGCCCCCAAGGATTAGCCGTTTGACCGACCTCACCAACCTGTTCCCGCCATAATAATTTGTTTACGCCCCCAAGCCGTTCAGGGCTCTTCTCCACACGTGTGTGATATACTTCCAGCTGACCAACCACATGTTCAAACTTGCCCCTGCCGAGCACTTCAGGCAAATAAATGGCAAATGCCTGCAGACCCACATTCCCTTGCTTCATCCGCTCCAGATTGACATCCAGTGTTGAACCATCTTCGAAGGACAGTTCAGATTGCATTAACATTTTGCTGAGCGCATCACAGTGGAAATCGGCTACTTGCCACTTGGTCATGATTAACCCTCCCTATGTAAACCCTATTCTTATTAAGCCTATAGACAGAATGCAAAAAAACCTGTCTACTCTGTAAACAGGTTCAATGCATAATCACATGTATTATCTGGGCTCTACAATCAGCTTAATGGCCGTTCGATCCTCACCGTCTATCACAATGTCTGTAAAAGCTGGAATACAAATCAAGTCAACTCCGCTTGGTGCTACAAATCCCCGGGCTATCGCTACCGCTTTAATGGCTTGGTTCAGTGCTCCCGCTCCAATGGCCTGCAGTTCAGCATTTCCACGTTCACGAAGAACTCCTGCAAGTGCGCCGGCTACGGAATTGGGATTGGACTTTGCTGAAACTTTTAATACTTCCATGGTAAGTACCTCCCTGGGAATGTTGAATGTTTGTTTCCACTTACTAGATGTTATTCGCGGGAGGTAAAAAAATTCCTTCTTTTTAGACGGGTTTCCTTGCAAAATGGGACAATACCCCTATTCCATGCGCCACTCGTCTTCCATCAGGCGGATTTTTTCAATTTTGGTTGCTGCACCTGTGGACTCGTCAATTTCAACGAATACACCATGGAAATGCCACTTGCCGTCATCAACTACAAAACGTACCGGCAGCTGGGTATAAAATTTTCGCAGTACTGCTTCACGCTCCATACCGAGGATTCCATCACGCGGCCCCACCATGCCCGCATCCGTCAAGTATGCTGTTCCACCAGGTAGAATACGGTCATCATTACTTTGTACATGCGTATGTGTACCTACAACCAGTGACGCACGCCCATCCAGATGCCAGCCCATGGCAATCTTCTCGGAAGTCGCCTCGGCATGCATATCGACCAGAATGCATTTATGATCCCGGCGCAGCTCATCCACAATCTCATCCGCAACGCGGAATGGGCAATCAAGCGCGGGCAAAAACGTACGACCCTGCAAATTCACGATCGCCAGCTCCTTGCCTTCACCTTTGACCACCGTGTATCCTCTGCCTGGTGTTCCTGGTGGAAAGTTGGCAGGTCGGATCATGCGCGGTTCGTCATCTATAAAATCAAAAATGTCTTTATTGTCCCAAGTATGGTTGCCAAGCGTAATCCCGTGCACACCCCAGTTGAAAAATTCGTTGGCAATAGCCCCCGTGATTCCACGGCCCGCTGCTGCATTTTCTCCATTAACAATAACCACATGTGGTTTATATTTCGTCTTCAGATACGGCAAGTTCTCCTTCAAAGCCTTACGTCCTACATTACCCACAATATCACCGATAAACAGCACTTTCATTGCATTGCCTCCTTAATTCCCCGCAAGCTTAACTTGGTATAACCAGCATCAAGTCTTTACGGGCATCCCTAACTCACTAGTTCGTCCTATCAAGCCCATTACCGGGCTTTCAACAGGAAAAGTGGCCCACTACAGCGGCCACTTTTCCGTAAAGCTCTATTTAGCGTATTCAACCGCCCGGGTTTCCCGGATGACGGTGACTTTGATATGACCCGGATAATCGAGTTCATTCTCGATCATCTTCGTGATGTCACGTGCGAGACGGAATGCTTCCGCATCGTCGATTTTCTCAGGCTGCACCATAACGCGAACTTCGCGTCCAGCTTGAATGGCATACGATTTCTCGACACCTTCGAACGATTCCGAAATCTCTTCCAGTTTCTCCAGTCGTTTGATATACGTCTCCAGTGTTTCGCGGCGTGCACCCGGTCTTGCTGCAGACAGTGCATCTGCTGCACCAACCAGCATGGCAATGACCGAAGTTGCTTCGCAATCCCCGTGATGGGACGCGATACTGTTGATTACTACCGGATGTTCTTTGTATTTCTTCGCCAGCTCCACGCCGATTTCAACGTGTGATCCTTCCACTTCGTGATCCAGCGCTTTACCGATGTCATGCAGTAGACCTGCACGTCTTGCAAGTGTAACGTCTTCTCCGAGTTCGCCAGCCATCAGTCCAGCTAGATAAGCGACCTCCATTGAATGCTTCAAGACGTTCTGACCGTAACTTGTACGGAACTTCAACCGGCCCAGTATTTTGATCAGATCCGGATGCAGACCATGTACACCCACTTCAAAGGTAGCTTGCTCACCATATTCACGGATGCGCTCGTCCACTTCTTTGCGGGATTTCTCCACCATCTCTTCAATGCGTGCCGGGTGAATGCGTCCGTCAGCCACCAATTTCTCAAGGGCAGTACGGGCAATCTCACGACGGATCGGGTCAAAGCCCGACAGAATAACTGCTTCTGGCGTATCATCGATAATAAGGTCAATCCCCGTAAGGGTTTCAAGTGCACGGATGTTACGTCCTTCACGACCGATAATCCGGCCTTTCATTTCTTCGTTAGGCAAAGTGACAACAGATACGGTTGTCTCTGCCACATGGTCAGCCGCACAACGCTGAATGGCAAGGGTAATAATTTCGCGGGATTTTTTGTCCGCTTCTTCCTTCGCCTGCTGTTCAATGTCCTTGATCATTTGAGCCGTCTCATGACGAACTTCCTGTTCTACGTTGGACAGTATGATACTGCGTGCATCTTCCATAGTGAGGTTGGATATACGCTCCAGCTCCGTCACCTGATTTTTGTAGATCATTTCGATCTGCTGCTGTGTCTCATCAATACGTTTCTCTTTGTTGGCCACTTGCTCTTCTTTACGTTCGAGTGATTCCATCTTTTTATCCAGCGACTCTTCTTTTTGCAACAATCGTCTTTCTTGTCGTTGAATTTCATTCCGACGTTCACGAGTGTCTTTTTCAGCTTCGGCCCGAATGCGATGAATCTCATCCTTCGCTTCCAGCACCGTCTCTTTCTTCTGTGCTTCTGCCTCTTTCTTCGCGTTCTCAACGATCTGTACGGCAGCTTGTTCCGCACTGGAGATTTTAGCCTCTGCAAGAGATTTGCGAATAAAATATCCGACTCCGAACCCAATAACGAGCGCGGCCACAACGAGAACGATCGTGATTGCAATGTCCATACTGTTCACCTCCTCGTTGGTTCCTCCAAGGCACTCCTTGGGTCAATCTGCTGTTTTCAAACTTACATATGTTTGGGAATAACGATACCTACGGCGATCCCCCGCCGATTTTCATTTCAAGTGTACATGTTACCACGTACTATTCGCTGCCTTCAGCGAATCCATAATCATGAAGGGTAAATCCTAAGAAACCGAAACCGCTTTTTTGGAAGGAAAAAGGGTTGTCCATTTCTTACAGACTCATGTCCATTTTAGTATTTGACGAAAGAAATTGTCAAGAGAATGCAGTACACTGTGTAGTCTCTGTTAATCCCATGGTAACAACTCGTCATCTTCAGAATCTTCGACTTCATCTTCTTCAATTAAACAATTCACAACTTTACGTACCATATCCATAGGAAAACCGCGTCTCATCAAGAAGGGAAGCGTTTTGCGTTTCTTCTCTGCAACGTCCCCTTTGACTTGGTTCCACTTCTTTCGCCCTGCGGTCAAAGCTGTCTCAAACTCTACATCCGCATCCACGCCTTCAAGCGCTTCAACGATGAGCTCATTGGCAATGCCCTTTTGACGCAGCTCTTGCCTTATCCACAGTTTTCCCTTCCTCTGCCCTGTCATACGCTGCCTTGTCCATTCCTTCGCAAACCCTTCATCGTCCACAAGCTTCTCCTGCTCAAGCCGATCCAGTACTTCTTCAATTAATGGTGCTGCAAACTCTTTCTGACGAAGTCGCTGGCTTAATTCATGCCTTGTACGCTGTTTGTGCTCTAAGTAACGCAATGCCTGAACATAGGTTTGCTGCCGCTCATCCGCTACTATAATCTCTTCGAGATCTTTCTTCACAAATGTGTTGCCCCGGGTCATTCGATATTTGATCATTACATCTTCCAGAACCGTAATCGAGTACATACCGAACGTGATCCGGTACCGGGCCTGCCTGCTTTTTGTTCGTTCTACCCGTGTAATGACAAGTTCTTCGTTATCCGGGAATTGGGAGATCCCCTCCAGTTCTGCTGTTTCGTACAAATCATCATCATCATGTTGATCCATTCAGGCCTCTCCCTCCTTTTTGTTCAACTCTGTATCTTTCTAAATTATGAAATACCTACCTTCTTAAAGAAAACTGCAGACCAAAATGCAAAAAGCCGGGAATCCAACCCGGCTCCAGCTCACTCAATAAATGTGCTAACAGCCCCTGTCCAATGGACAGGAGCTGTTAGACAGCGCGAGAAACACGCGCCGTCTCCCCTAGCAGGATCGGTACAATTCACCCCAATCCGGGAAGTCCAGTAAGCAACGCCTTCTGGATCCTCCTGGCAAGGGAAGAATTACTCGTTAATCTCAAACAATTCTTGTTCTTCTGCTTCTTCTTTTTGTTGATCTTCGCTCGTAGGAGCAGGAACTACCGTCGTCAGATTGCTGGCTTCACGAATTTTTTGCTCGATCACTTGAGCGATCTCTTTATGCTCTTTCATAAACTGCTTCGCATTTTCACGACCTTGACCCAGACGTTCGCCTTCGTAAGAATACCAAGCACCACTTTTATTAACGATGTCGAGTTCTGTTCCAATATCAATGATACTACCCTCTCTGGAGATACCTTCACCATACATGATATCTACTTCTGCTTGTTTGAACGGTGGTGCAACTTTATTTTTGACAACCTTCACACGGGTACGGTTCCCGATTATGTCATTACCTGATTTAATACTCTCAATACGGCGAACATCCAAACGAACTGTAGAGTAGAATTTCAGGGCACGTCCACCAGGCGTTGTCTCAGGGTTACCAAACATTACACCAACTTTTTCACGAAGCTGGTTGATAAAGATGGCAATGGTTTTGGATTTGCTGATTGCACCAGACAATTTACGCAACGCCTGAGACATCAGACGTGCTTGCAAACCAACGTGGGAGTCCCCCATTTCGCCTTCGATCTCAGCTTTTGGTACCAAGGCAGCAACAGAGTCAACAACGATAATGTCAACAGCACCACTGCGCACAAGTGCTTCAGCAATTTCCAATGCTTGTTCGCCCGTATCCGGCTGGGACAAAAGCAATTCATCAATGTTAACACCCAGTTTACTTGCATATTGAGGGTCAAGAGCATGCTCGGCATCGATAAATGCAGCTTGTCCACCGACTCTTTGCACTTCAGCAATCGCATGCAATGCTACAGTTGTTTTACCTGAAGATTCAGGTCCATATATTTCAACAATCCGGCCTTTTGGCAAGCCGCCTGTTCCAAGTGCTATATCCAGAGCCAAGGATCCGCTGGGTATGATTTCCACTTGCATGTGAGTTGACTCACCCAGTTTCATGATAGATCCTTTACCAAATTGCTTCTCTATTTGACGGAGCGCCATATCAAGCGCGGCACGACGGTCTGACAATATGCTCACACCCTTTACTGTTTATAAGATAATGATACCTTGTTTTAACACGTTTGCCAAGCTTTTTTTCGAACATACATTCGTTTTTTTTATAAAGGCCGAGGCGCCTCTTCCTAGGCAAAACTTGCAATGAAACAGAAAAAAGAACCGCAAACAAGGCTGAGTGCCCAATTCTACGGTTCTTCCGTCTGTTTTGATTATACTTGAATATCCCTGTAAAAGCAATTCAAGGTATACCTAGTCCATAGCAACCAGTTTGCGCCATAAGCGGTATAAAATAGCCTTGGTCGAACGGATGCGGACAGTCTCCCGATTACCGTTGATACGCAATTCGTGAATCTCCGTCTCTTTTCCCCGCTCAGCAAGAGCGATAAAAACCAGACCTGGTGGCTTACGCTCAGAGTAACCTGGACCTGCTACTCCTGTAACGGCCAGACCAAAATCGGAATCACCGATCATGCGTACCTGTTCAGCCAATACTTTAGCAACTTCAGGGCTCACAGCCCCGGGAGCATCTTCACCCTCCAGATAGTCATGAGGGACATTCAGCAGCTTTTCCTTTATCTCGTTGGAATAACATACAATTCCGCCTTTGAGCATGGAAGCACTGCCAGGAACCGAAGTCAGGCTCTGCATAACAAGCCCTCCTGTACAGCTCTCAGCCGCGCTCAGGGTCAGACCCATATCAGCCATCATGGTTACAATTGTGTACTCTATAGGCACATCCTCGTTCGCGTAGAGGTGTTCAGGCAACCGTTCCCGAATGAGTACCTCCATGGCATCCAGCTTCTGTTTGGCCTCATTCTCACTCGGAGCCTTGGTGGACACCCGTACCGTTACCTCTCCCTCACTTGCATAAGGTGCAATCGTAGGGTCGGTTTGGCTATCAATCAGGTCAAGCAGACGGTCTTCCAATGCCGACTCACCGATCCCGGCAAATTTCAACATTTTCGAATAAATCGGCATTTCTTTCGTAAGAACATGTTGGAACAACCAAGGTTTGACCTCCTGCTCAAACATGGGAATCAGTTCTTTTGGTGGCCCAGGCATGACAATATAATGCTTCCCATTATCCGAGATGGCATTACCCGCTGCAAGACCCGTTTCATTAGCCAGCGGGGTCCCTCCTTCAACCACGATGGCTTGACGCCGGTTATTCTCCGTCATCTCCACATTGCGATCCCTGAAGAAGCTTTCGATTTTATCCATTGCCATCCGATCAATATGTAGGCTGCGTCCCAACACTGCTGCTATGGCATCCTTGGTTAGATCATCCTGCGTAGGTCCGATACCGCCTGAGAACAAAATGACATCAGCTCGCCCTTGGGCAATTCGAATGGCTTCACTGAGACGATTCAGATTGTCCCCTACCACCGTTTGAAAATAAACGTCAATCCCGATAGCAGCCAATTCACGGGATAAATATCTGGCATTCGTATTTACGATCTGTCCGAGCAGCAACTCTGTTCCGACTGCGATAATTTCTGCCTTCATTCAGCATCCTCCTGTACACAATGTGAGTGATCAAAGGGCAATAGGATGTTTTCCTATTGCCCTTTGCGCAAGCTGTCCTTCATAAATTACCCGTTTTACCTTAAACTTTTACGCTTTTGATAAATTAAGCAAATTTTTGTTTTTGATGAAATAATCAATGCCAGACCAAATCGTAATGATCGCTGCAGCCCAAACGGCTATAACATCAACATGTACCCCAGTATAAGAGAACGGGAAGTTGTTAAGCAGGAGCAAAACGATGGCTACAATCTGTATTACGGTTTTCAGTTTGCCCCAGTTGCTGGCCGCAACAACCGATCCATCCAGCAAAGCAATTTGGCGAAGGCCAGTCACCGCAAACTCCCGGCTGATAATGACGACAGCGATCCATGAGTCCAGCTTACCCATCTCAACAAGTGAAATGAGCACTGCAGTCACTAGCAGCTTGTCAGCCAGCGGGTCGAGCAGCTTGCCCAAATTGGTGACCATATTGTTTTTCCTTGCCAGGTATCCATCAATTCCATCCGTACTGGCTGCAATGATGAAGATAATGGCAGCGATCAGCTGATTATACGGAAGCGAAAAACTTCCAATCTGCATAGGCTCCGGATAAAATGGAAAGTCCACGAGCAGAAACACCATTAAAAAAGGGATTAAGCAAATTCGTGCAAGCGTAATCCGGTTGGGTAAATTCACAAGACGCCCTCCCTCTTATCCTCCAATACTTCAAACAATCATCCTAACCCCGTATCCATCATCCGGAAGGTGAACATGTAAAATACACTGAGTACACCACTGATCTCATATGTAAAAACGCAAAAAATAAAGTCAACCGTTCAAACGCAAAATCGTTTAAAACGTTCCGGCGACCTCCAAAAGGTGTACTGCTTTTCACAAAGTCAGCAAAACGATGATGACTGGGCTTTATGCTTGATTGCTAGCAATGCACACTTAGTATAATATACGCCAATTGCAGTGTCAAAACACGTTTTCCACAACAAAAATGGACGTAACAAACTTATTTGAAATTGGTATATTGCAAATCAAGAGGCAGATTGGCACCATTCAAAAGCTGCATAACGGCTTGCAAATCATTTTTACTCTTACCAGTTACCCGGAGCTGGTCCCCTTGAATCTGGCTCTTCACTTTCATTTTGGAATCACGAATCAGAATATTGATCTTTTTCGCGATATCCTGATCAATCCCCTGTTTAAAACTCAGACGCTGGCGCACTGTCCCGGAAGAAGCTGGCTCCACTTTGCCATAGTCAATGTTTTTGAGCGGCAGATTCCGCTTCGCCATTTTGGATTGAAGAACATCAATAACAGCCTTAAGTTTGGTCTCATCGTCCGATACAATTGTCAATGCATCCTTGTCCAGTTTCAAGCTGCTTTTACTACCTTTAAAATCGTAACGTGTACTGATTTCCTTTTCCGTCTGTGTAACGGCATTCGTTAATTCCTGCAAGTCCATTTTGGACACGATATCGAACGAATTCTCTGAGCTCAATCTGGTCACCCTTTCAATTAATCATTTGTTCTGTGTAACATTATAGAGGATTCGCCCGGGAAAAGTCTAATTTTGAGGGGTAAACAAACGAAAAAGCATTTTCAGCCACCGCTTTTGCAGTAACCAAAAATGCTTTAACGCAGAGCAATCTAATATCGGCTGCGGTTGGGCTGTCTGAACATGTCGAGCACACCCAGAATGACGTGCGCAAGTCCGAAGCCCAAAATTCCGTAACCCCAAGCGCTTGGAGTCAAATAATAACCCAGGAGGCTGACAATGATTCCTAAACCTGTGACGATCCAGCTGACTGTCATAGCCATCCACCTCGCTTTACCGAAAGTTAACTGCTAGTGAAGACAAACTTATTGTCCCCCGCAGTTAATGCCCTTATTCGCCGCCTGTGACAGAGCCTTCGGTTCCTGCATCGGAGCCTTCGACAGAGCTCGCATTTGTTCCGGTAGACGCGCCTGTGCTTTCATCTCCCAATTGGAGACGAATCCGGTTGGTGGCCTTCCCATCCGTTACGACTTGACCACCAACTTCAATGGTCGTAGCCGCAGCATATCCAGACTTAATGTACAAGCCGGTGCTATCCAGATCAAATGACATACTGTCTCCATCGGCTGTCATACCAAATTGCAGTTTTTCTCCGCTTGAATTCTCACCTTTATACACTTCCAGCCAGCTCTGACCTGAAGCATTAATAGTAACCTTAACCGGTTGACCTGCACTTCCATTTACTTTGAAATTTGTAATATTACCTGATTTTCCATCTTCAGCAACCGTTACAGTCCCTGCATTATCTGCTGGCTCTTGATCTTCGGTGTCATCCGGGGTTTGTTCGTCCGTCTGACCTTCGGTACCCTCACCAGTAACGTCGGTCCCCCCACCATTGCCGCCTGCTTCTCCTTCGGCCTGACCGGTTTCTTGTCCTGCAGATTCGTTATCCGGTGGAGTGGATGCTTGACCGTTGTCCGTCGTCTCATCCGGTTGATCATTCGGCGTTTGCTGACTATCTGTAATTTTGGTTTGATCGACGCCTTGTGTATCCGCATCATCTCTATTCATGACCACATACACGTACAGCAAGGCAACAATCAGAATCGGAAATGTCCACATTAACGCTACTGACATCCATCGATTGCTGCGCTCGACAGGTCGACTTGAACGTTTTTGAATCACGGGCTCCATGGTTGCTTCTGTTTCCTCTGCCGGTACATCTTTCTTATGTCCCTCCAGCAGCTCATCAGGGTTTAGTCCAACCGTCTCCGCATAGGTTTTAATGAAAGCTCGCACATAGAAGCTGCCAGGAAGCACCTTATAGTCCCCAGCCTCTATTGCTTCCAAGTACCTCTTGCGAATTTTAGTCATTTCCTGTACATCGTCGAGACTCATCCCCTTTTGCAGCCGGGCCTCTCTTAACTGCTGACCCAGTTCAGACATGCTATCTCCTCCTTATGTTTATCTTTTTCTCTTTGGTTGTTGCTATCTATTCCATGATTCCGTACGGAGCATTACAGTTCGTCGGTGTAACTGGCCGTAAACGTATCATAAATAATTTCCTCATTCGGATTGTTGCGAAGTTCAATAATGATATCAAAATCGTTATAGTCATATTCTGATTCCTGCACAAAAATATCAGGATGTTCAATGACCTTGGTACTCGGCATCGTCATAATGTCCTGCAACAGATTATAATGCCGTTCACTGGAACGAATCGTACTTACGATACCATCAATGATGAAGACATTGTTTGGGTTCATTTCGTCCTCGGAAAGTTGGCTCCTTATCGTTTGACGAAGCAAAGTGGACGAAACAAACGTCCATCGTTTCATCGCACAGACGCTACCGGCGATAATGGATTCCGTTTTTCCGACACGAGGCATGCCCCTAAGGCCAATCACCTGATTGCCTTCCCTTTTAAATACTTCACCCAAAAAGTCCACGAGTAACCCAAGTTCGTCTCGTGTGAAACGAAAAGTTTTGCGATCGTCCGAGTCGCGGTCAATGTACCGGCCATGACGCACAGCCAAGATGTCGACCAATTTGGGTTGACGCAGAGCGGAAACCGTAATGCTGTTCACTTTTGCAAGCATTTCACCCAGCAAACGAATCTTCTCATCGTCGTCGGATTCGAGCAGCATTCCTCTTGTTTTGCCCTCAACACCATTAATGGTCAATATATTTACTTCAAGCATCCCCAGCATGGAGGCAATGTCCCCCAACAAACCGGGTCTGTTCTTATGTATTTTATATTCCATATACCATTGTTTAGATTCCATTTAAACACCCCGTAATGCAATATTCCACATTGTTCGACAGCAGCAGATCGTGCCCGAAGGACACCGAACTGAGACATCTTCTAAAAATGGGTCACGTTAATGATATATAAAAAGAAAATGAATTACAAGAACAGGTCTGTAATCATTAGAGAAAAGCCCCCTTGCGGGAGCTCTCCATCGGTGGATCTTATGCGTTTTGTTTGGCCAATTTGACCATCAGGCGCGCAATCGTACGACGCTCTTCGGCATCGCCGACATCCCATATTTCCTTCAATGCCCGGTTGGAATGGTTCGCTGGATCCACTTTCTCATCCAGAAAGTCACCAATCTCATACGCAAGTTTGTTGATGGTTTCTTCACTCATCCCCATCTTCTCTGCTTGCTGTACGCGATCACCCAAGAACTTTTTCCATGTGTCAAAACTGCTGAGCACCGTTTTTTCTGTTGACATGATAAATCCTCCTTAGCTGTCGCATGAGATTTAAAATCAACAGTTGTAATATGTGCCTATCGAGCAATTAATATTCAGGATAAATCATCCATTCAGCCGAGACCCGCTAAACTTCCATTCTTCAGGTAAGCCAGCCGCCATTCGGACTAATGATCTGGCCGTTAATATATCCGGATTCTGGTAGCGCGAGAAAATAAACAAGAGAGGAAATTTCATCAGGCTGCGCAAGTCTCCCAGCTGGAATTTCCTCCTCCAGCATTTTCAGTTCATCCTGATCCAGATGATTCAGCATAGAGGTCTGAACGGCTCCGGGGGCAACTGCATTTACAGTAACACCGGAAGGTGCAAGCTCTTTCGCAAGAGCTTTTGTAAAGGCATTTACGCCCCCTTTCGTGGTGGAGTACAGTACCTCACAAGATGCACCAGATAATCCCCAGATGGAGGATACGTTAATGATTCGTCCGTATCGCTGTGAAATCATGTGAGGCATCATGATCTGAGTACACAGAAATGTGCCTTTCAAATTAATGGCCATTACTTCATCCCATATTTCTTCCGTCACGTCAGACAACAACCCATAATGTGAAATGCCTGCGTTATTTACCAGAATGTCAGGCATTAATCCATGTGACTCCAATTTTTCACGCATACGCTCAATCTGTTCCCGGCTGCGGAGATCCGCAGACACCGTCATGACTTTACCGCTGCCCTTTTCCATGCACCTTCTCGCTGCTTCATTGGCTGCCTCATGGGATTTCATATAGTGAATAACCACGTTCATACCGACCATTGCAAATCGTTCTGCAATAGCTGCTCCTATACCACCGCTTGCTCCAGTAACCAGTACTGTCATATCTCCAATCGGCTTCATTTGTCCTGTTCCCCTCTCCATTTTACGGACTCACGACAAGCGATACAGCCAGTTGTTCCCAGCGAATATGCTCTTTCAGTCTGCGATTTACTTCTTCCAGTGTGATGGATTCATATATCGGAATCATGTTGAAGAAATCACCGCCACGGAACTGCTCACGTGTAAATTCATGGGCAATATTCTCCGGTGAATTAAGCATGCGCAAATATCCCCCGATTTTCTTTTTGCGTGCTCGCTCAAAGTCCGAAGCTTCGAATCCCTTTTTAACAATGACATCAACCTCTTCCCGTATGCGGGCCAGCAATAGATCCGGGTCTTTAGTATCACCACCAACTACAGAGAATGCATACTGCGGCGAACTAATGTATTCATGTCCGAAGCTATCCGATATGAGATCCTCATCATACAGTTTTTGAAATAGGGCCGTGCTAGCGCCAAACAGAAGATCCAGCATCAATTTGGTCGTCATATCACGCCGGAGCAGGTCTTCCCCCGAGAATCCAACATCCGTTTCCTTAAAGCCAAACAGACACTTGGGCAATGAAACCGCGAGCCTTGCTTCCCTCCTGGCCTCCACAACCCCACTGGGCTCCTGTTCAAATATCCGTTTGATTTCACCTTGAGGTTCGTAGTTTTTCTCTGCCTGGTTCGAACGAACCATATCCATGACTTCTTGAGGTTCTACTCCACCTACAACAAATAAAAGCATATTACTTGGATGATAAAACGTATTGTAACACGTGTACAGCGTTTCTTTGGTTATCGTGCCGATCGATTCCACCGTTCCCGCAATATCGATATGGACGGGGTGTTTTTGGTACATTGCTTCAATCAATCCAAAATACACACGCCAGTCCGGATTATCGGCATACATATTAATCTCTTGTGCAATAATGCCTTTTTCCTTGTCCACATTCTGGTCCGTAAAATAAGGATTTTGCACAAAGTCGACTAATGTTTGTATATTTTCATTCACATGTTCTGTCGCAGAAAACAAATATACGGTCTGGTCGAAACTCGTAAATGCATTGGCAGATGCCCCATTGGATGCAAAAGTTGCAAAAATATCACCTGTCGGCTCCTCAAACATTTTATGTTCCAGAAAATGAGCGATACCGTCGGGAACCTGAACTTCTTCCTGACCTTTCACCTGAAAATGATTGTCTACAGAGCCGTATTTGGTTGCAAACGTGGCAAACGTTTTTTGGAATCCGGGTTTAGGCAATACATAGACATGAAGCCCATTATCCATGACTTCGTAATACAGCGTTTCCTGCAAATGTTCGTAATGTATGCTCTCCACCAGTTATTCCCCCTTCTCATCCCGCAAGAAGTAGATCGTGTCCAGACGGAATTGCTCTGCCGCCTCACGAACGTTTTCTTTGCTGATTTGCTCAACCTGAGCGAGCAGCTCGTCAGCGGTCCGCTCCTTGCCCGATAACTGACGATTAAAGTCATACGCAATCATCTCAAAAGCCGAATCCTGCATTTCTTTGAGCAGATTGCGGATCATCGCTTTGGTCTGGGACATTTCCAGATCACTAATATTTCCACTTTTCATTTCATCTAACTGCTGCTTGATGATCGAAACAGCTTTTTCATAATTAGGTATTTCAATCCCGGATTGAATCGTCGCGATGCCTTTATGTCCGTCATACCGGGAGGAGGCATAGTACGCCAGACTCTCCTTTTCACGAACATTAACGAACAATTTGGAATGCGGATATCCTCCAAGAATGCCGTTGTACATTAATGCTGCTGCATACTGCGGGTCGCCATACGTAATAGACGTACGAAGTCCCATATTCAGTTTACCTTGGTTAACATTTAGTCGTTCAACAACCGTCTCCACTTCTTTGTCACCGCGGACGGCCTGGTTTGTCACATAGTTAGAGGAATGGGTACGATTTACATCAAAATGTTTTTGAACTAGACTCTCCACTTCTTCGAGCGTCGTGTCACCTACAACATACAGATCCATGCTAGCCTGCTGCAGCCACGTCTGATAAGCGGTCGTTAGCACATCAGGTTCGATTCCCGGCAGATCCTGACGTTTCCCTAACGGATGCAAGCGGTACGGCTCATTTTTACACATTTCCTCGATACTGCGCTCTGCCGCATAACGCATTTTATCATTAACAACAGACTCCAGCTGTTTGCGGACGGTCTCACGTTCTGAATGCACATAGGCCTTCCTGAAATGCTCATCTTCCATTGCTGGCCGAGTAAGTACCTCCCCCAAAAATGCAAAGGAACGATCCAAAAGCTGCTCATCCCCGCCTACAAAGGAATCATTAATCGTGTCCATCCGGAACTGTACAATCTGATAGTCTCCACGTTTGTATACGTCAAAACCAAATCCAGCTCCATACAAATGCTCCAACTGTTCACGAAACTCCGTTGTTTCAGGATAAGACTGGGTTCCACGACGAAGCACAAATGGCGTAAGCGCTACTTTGGTGACCGTTTCTTCTTGCAGCGGGACTCCTGCATACAACGAAATGGCAAAAGTCTTGAAACGTTTAGTGGGCAGTACATGGATACGAAACTCCTTTTGACTGCCCCGTTCAAATCCTGATGTATTCAAATGTCAAAACCCCTTTACGGCGTCATTTGTTAGGCAATATTTCAGTAACTCTCAAGTGCAACAACCATTTTAACCCATGCAAAAGGCAAGAAGCAACCGAAGACGCGTCTTCTGGTTGCTTCCAACATCATCACATACAAAAGATATGCTGACCGATTGTTTTCACCTGAGGACGGGTCCAGATCCACTTAGAAGTAGCCGTCTTGGGATTGAAGTAATACAGGCAGCCACCAGATGGGTCCCAGCCATTCATTGCCTGCTCAACTGCTTTACGGGCTTGAGCATTGGGTTCCAGATAGATCTGCCCGTCAGCTACAGCGGTAAATGCACCAGGCTGGAAAATGACGCCGGATGGTGTATTTGGAAAACTCGGTGATTTAACACGGTTCAATATGACTGCTGCTACAGCAACCTGACCTTCAAAGGGTTCTCCCCTGGATTCGCCGTATACCGCATTGGCCATAATCTTAATCTCATTCTCCGATAAGCCCATGGAATTGGCGGAACCCATGTTGTCCTGCTCTTTGTTTGCATTGTCGGTTTTGTCCGTACCCTGGCCTGACGATTCCTTGTGCAGTGGAGGCTCGGTCGGGGACCATTGTTTAGTTGCATTGTACAATCTCAGTTTAGTTTTAGCGCCAACCACGCCATCCGCTTTCATACCGAATTCAGATTGAAACCACTTTACGGATTTTAGTGTGCTGCTGCCAAAGTTACTATCGATTTTACCATTGTAAAAACCTAAGTACTTCAGTCTGCCTTGTAGCTCGTATACATCCTGTCCATAACTTCCATATTGCACGGTGTTGCTGCTGAAGGTGGGCAGCGATTTCTCTTCCACCTGGGAAGTATTTGGTTTGGATTCTTGGTTTGCCGAATGGTCAGGGAGCAAATAACGAATTCCCAATGCAGACATCAGCAAGATCGCAGTGAAAAGCCATATGTTCATTTTTCGCATCGACTGTGCTCTACCTTTCTCTTGTGGGATTAACAGAATCGCTAACGTTATTATGACAAGCCTGCTTGCTTCCTATGCACCAAATCATCCGATCATTGGACAACATGGCAAAACCTCAACGACCATCAAGAACAAAAAAGCCCCCAACTTATTGTCAGGGGCTTGCATAGATACAATTCTTAGTGGTACTTAGGAACTTATTTTGTTTTGTTGATATTGTTCCAGCGAAATTAGAACCTCCCTTGGCTTACTGCCCTCATACGGACCAATAACGCCACGAGCCTCCATCGAATCGATCAGACGTGCAGCGCGAGTATAACCCACACGCATGCGCCGCTGAAGCAAGGATACGGAAGCTTGCTTCGCTTCCAATATAATTTGCACAGCCTGCTCGTACAATTCATCCTGTACTTCATCTGCCGCTTGAACGGAGTCATCGACTTCAGGAACAATTGATTCATCGTACTGGGCTTCGCCTTGTCCACGCACATAATTAACAATATTCTCAACTTCTTCATCACTCATGAAAGCTCCCTGCACCCGTACAGGCTTGGAAGCCCCCATTGGCATGAACAGCATATCACCGCGACCCAGCAGTTTCTCGGCTCCACCCATATCTAAGATCGTCCGGGAGTCCACCTGTGAAGACACACCGAATGCGATCCGGGAAGGGATATTGGCTTTGATGACACCTGTAATGACATCTACAGAAGGCCGCTGCGTGGCGATGATGAGATGGATTCCGGCTGCACGCGCCATTTGCGCAAGACGGGCAATGGCATCTTCCACATCCCCGGCTGCAACCATCATCAGATCCGCAAGCTCGTCCACTATAACAACGATGTATGGCAACACGGCTGCCGGGTTATCCTTCATCAGGTTGTTGTAACCTTCGACGTTCCGTGTACCCGATTTGGAGAACAGCTCATACCTTTTCTCCATCTCGACCACAATCTTTTTGAGGGCCAGCGAGGCTCTCTTGGGATCCGTAACTACCGGTGCCATCAGATGAGGAATGCCATTGTATACGTTAAGCTCAACCATTTTCGGGTCGACCATCAGAAATTTCACTTCATCCGGTTTCGCTTTGTACAGAATACTTGTGATAATCCCGTTAATACATACCGATTTACCAGAACCCGTAGCACCTGCAACAAGCAAATGGGGCATACGGGCAAGGTTGCCGATGATGGTCTGACCAGAAATATCCCGTCCAAATGCAATAGTCACTTTGGATTCTGCATCCTGAAACGTGGATGTTTCCATAACCTCACGCATCGTTACAACGGAAACTTCACCGTTAGGCACTTCAATACCGATCGCTGATTTACCCGGAATCGGCGCTTCCATCCGGATATCCTTGGCCGCTAATGCCAGTGCGATATCATCAGTCAAACTTACAATCCGGCTAACTTTTACACCTATATCCGGCTGAATCTCATATCGCGTAACTGCTGGTCCTCTAACAACTTCAAGCACCTTCGCCCGCACACCGAAGCTTTCCAGTGTGGCTTCAAGCTTCCGGGCAGTTTGCATATAATCTTTTTGATCCCCACCCTTACCGCCGTTGTTAGGCTTCGCAAGCAGGCGGAACGAAGGGAGTTTATAGGGCTTCGGAGGTGGTGGAGGCGGTTTAACAGGCTCCATCTCCTGCCCCTCAACACTTTCACCGTCCATCACCGAAGATGAATTATTTAACCCACCAGGTTGTCCTTCCGGGCTGTTTTCCATCTCACTCAGGTCATCAGCACTCGCCTCGTTTACAGGCCAATCCGCTCCATCTACCAGTTCATCACTAATTTTGATCGGAATGTCGTCTTCTCGGCTGGAATCTGAAAAGTCCTCAGGAAAAGGATACGCATCGTCCAAATCGTCATCCTTCACATGATCCTCGGATCTGACGTGTTCGAAGAAATCACGAATAATCGGAGCCGAACTGGTTTTCGGTGAAGCAGTCTTTCCAGCAGAGGATGGAACATCCGAGACAAATGATGGCTCTTCATTCCATGATTCTGCGAAATGATCCGGCTCAGCGCGATATAATACTTGCTCTGCTGCCGGTGGCTGCTCTTGCTCCATCTCTCGGTCTGATTTGGTTGTCTCCCGATCCGAACCCCACTTACCAAACAATTGAAAGAAAATGGGTGCTTTCCGCTTGGGAAGATGCATCTCTTCCAAGTCATCCTCTTCATCCTCTTCAATATCTGCCGGAATAGGAACCACTTTACGTGCTGCTCCACCTTTTTTTCCCGAGGATGTTGCAGCAGATCGTGCTGATGGTCTGGACTCCAGCTTTTTGTAGATCGAACTGCCGGCATCCCATACCTTCGTTCTGAATATACGCACCAGATCGACATAGGACAGATTCGTAATCAGCATAAAACTGATAATAAACATCACGATCATGATCAAACGCGCGCCAAGACTACCGAACAGCCACAGGAACAGAGCAAACTGAGCAGCCCCAATGTAGCCACCACTTATGTCCTTATTTAACATGGAATCACGTTCACCTGGGGCAGGTTGAAGCAGTTCGGTCTGCATATCATTATGTACTTGTGTAATCACCGCACCTGGCTCGAGAGCCCCCACAGGAATAAGCTTCTGATGCATTGCAGATACGGTGCTCATCAACGTTAAAGCAAACACCAGAAGAACAAGCCCGGTCTTGCGAGTAGTCCAACCGCTTGGCCACTTTCGATGAATCATAACCATCAATCCGTAGTAGATCCCAACCAGCGGAATGGCGAAATAGAACTTCCCTAGCATTAATCCGAACATTTTGGATAGTGAACGTCCTACCGTTGCTTCTCCGGATAGAGCGATAACCGCCAGAGTAATGAGCACTATACCATAGATTTCATATTTTAAAACGCCGCTGAACGCAGCGCCTTTTTTCTTCTTCTTTTTTCTTCTGGCCAAAATCAGGTCACCCCCAGAAGAATATTATACCATACAAATTTAATCCGTACATATGTTCTTTTCTTGCCCTATTTGTCTTTTTTCGTCATGTTATGTTGGTCCCGCGTTACCTGAAAGAGGAACTTTGGAGCCAGGCATATTGGCGGGATCAAGGTACGCTTCAAGCGGGCAGTCAAGCAAACGCACTATAACAGCTTCGCTCTCACTAACCGGTCTGATCTGCATCAATAAACCGTTAATCTTGACTTCACGCGTATCCTCCCCTTCATTCCACATCCCCGACCAGAGATGTTCCGGCGGCATTACAGTATACATGGTCATTGTGTAAGGCCTCCTGCCTGCAGGGTCTGTCTCTTGTCTCCCATAAGTTTGTTCAGCTGTGCAATGGCTTGTCCAATACCGCCAACCGCATCCATTAATCCGTATTTGACTGCATCAGCACTCCCCACGGCGGTACCGATATCCCTGTTCAATTCCCCTGTCTTAAACATAAGTTCTTTGAACATGTCCTCCGAAATATTCGAATGCGTGGTGACAAAGCGAACAACCCGTTCCTGCATTTTCTCCATATACTCGAATGTTTGAGGCACCCCAATGACCAGTCCGTTCATCCGGATGGGATGAATCGTCATTGTTGCACTTCCGGCAATCAATGAATAGGTGGATGCTACTGCAATTGGAACCCCAATGCTGTGTCCTCCCCCAATAACAACGGTAACGGTAGGCTTGCTCAGAGAAGCAATCATCTCGGCAATGGCCAACCCTGCCTCCACGTCTCCTCCCACGGTGTTCAGAATAATCAGGATGCCTTCAATCCGGGGATTCTGTTCAGCAGCAACCAATTGCGGGATAATATGCTCGTACTTCGTGGTTTTGTTTTGCGGAGGCAGAATCAAGTGACCTTCGACCTGTCCAATAATCGTCATACAGAAAATATTGGACTCTCCTGCAGGTGATTGAGTCTGTCCGAACTGCTGGATGGCCTCTGTAACTGGAGCCAACCCTTTGTCATCTTGGGCAGGCATGCCCGGTGTCTCTGTCTCGGGTTGATTCGACTTGGATGTCTGTTTGCCATTTATATACTCACTCATTAGATTAATCCCCTTCCCCATAACCATTTTAATGTATTCCTTAGTATGGGGAATTTTCCAGTCTACTTATACCCAATGACCTGCCAAAAATCTCTCACATCCTCCATGGATCCAAACCGTAAAAAACAAAAAAAGCCCCTGATCTACGAGGAACCGTCCAATATTACTCGTAGATCAGGGGCGACTGTGTGCCTGAATATATGATTTTAATGTATTTTAAACTTCCATGATAATTGGCAAAATCATCGGTCTGCGACGAGTTTGCTCATACAGGAAGCGTCCCAGTGCGTCTTTTACATTCGTTTTGAGTGAAGCCCATTCGTTTACGTTCTCACTCATCAACTTTTGCAGAGTGCTGCTGACAATACGGTTGGCTTCATCAAGCAATCCTTCGGATTCCCGTACGTATACAAATCCACGGGAGATGATATCCGGACCGGATACAATTTTACCATCCTGTTTGCTCAGGGTAACTACAACGACAAGAATACCATCTTGGGATAACAGTTTGCGATCACGCAATACGATGTTACCTACATCGCCTACACCCAATCCGTCGATCAATACGTTTCCTGCAGTAACTTTACCGGCCTTGCGTGCTGCTCCGCCTTGAATCTCAACCACTTCACCGATATCC
Organism: Paenibacillus sp. FSL K6-2862; assembly: GCF_038005125.1. Classification (NCBI taxonomy): domain Bacteria; kingdom Bacillati; phylum Bacillota; class Bacilli; order Caryophanales; family Paenibacillaceae; genus Paenibacillus; species Paenibacillus sp. FSL K6-2862. Next base: position 2,468,402 of record NZ_JBBOSN010000001.1, on the reverse strand, counting down.
GTGATGAAGATGTTATCAGGGTCGATACCTACAGATTCAGCAAGAACGGCGTGGCGGCGCTGCATACGGAACTCACCGTGAATTGGCAAGAAGAATTTAGGTTTCATCAGGTTAAGCATCAGCTTGAGCTCTTCCTGGCTACCGTGTCCGGATACGTGTACACCGCTGTTCGCACCACTGTAATGCACATTAGCTCCGAGACGGAACAGTTCATCAATGGTACGGCCTACATACTTCTCATTACCTGGTACCGGCGTTGCTGCAATAATAACCGTGTCACCAGGAAGAATGTCTACTTTACGATGAGTAGAACGAGCCATCCGAGTCAATGCAGACATTGGCTCGCCTTGACTTCCTGTGCAGAGAATAACAACACGGTCAGCAGCCATTTTACCAACTTCTTCAGGTTCAATGATCATGCCGTCCGGAATATCCAGATAGCCCAGATCCGAAGCAATACCTACAACATTCACCATGCTGCGTCCAATGACAGCCACTTTGCGGCCAGTCACTTCTGCTGCATTAATGACCTGTTGAATCCGGTGTACGTTGGAAGCAAAGGTAGCGACAACAACCCGCTGGCTCGCTTTACGGAAGATATCTTCCAGAACAATACCCACATTTTTCTCAGAAGGCGTAAAGCCTGGTTTCTCGGCATTAGTACTATCTGACAAAAGCGCAAGTACGCCATTTGTACCGATCTGTGCCATACGTTGAAGATCCGCATATTGACCATTGACTGGTGTGTGGTCGAATTTGAAGTCACCTGTATGAACTACAGCACCTTCTGGTGTTTCAACACATACACCAACGGAATCCGGAATACTATGGTTAGTAGCAAAGAATGTTGCTTTCAATACCGAACCAAGTTGGATTTCGGAATCAGCATCAATCAGAATGCGTTTTGTTTCACCCAGCAAATTGGCTTCTTTCAGCTTGTTTTCCACCAGTCCGAGTGTAAGCTTGGTTCCGTATACAGGAACGTTAAGGTGTTTCAGAACATACGGCAATCCACCGATATGATCTTCGTGACCGTGAGTCAAAATGATACCTCTTACTTTGTCACGGTTCTCAGTCAAGTACGAAATGTCAGGAATGACAATGTCTATTCCAAGCATATCTTCTTCAGGGAACTTAAGGCCAGCATCTACGACAACAATGTCGTTAGCGTATTGGATGACATACATATTTTTACCAATCTCGCCTACGCCGCCCAGTGCAAAAATCATCAGTTTATCGTTATTATTTTTCTTAGACAAATGAATCTGAACCTCCTATGGTAGTTGGACGTCGTACCTTATTATTTTATTTATTGTAAGTTAAAAAAGTAATCTCCACATAACAAACCAATAGATAGGCATGTATGCAAAAGAACACCTTTATTCACGATATTTGGAAGAAGTTCTTCGAAGTAATTCACCTTCACCAACAAGTTGGGTTTGAAATCATTCCTTCTTAGCCGTTCCTTCCCTTTTCACCGCAAAGCCACATCTCGAAACGATGTCGCTTTCAATTTCAAAAAAATACCGCACCCAGTCACTTGACATCATTATACATGATTAAAAACAAAAAAAACAAGTCACTCTGTCGTTGAGCCCTAGGTTTCCCTTTATCAGCCAGGATGAAACAACCCAAAAAAGCGAAAAAAGAACCGCTTCTTCTTTTCCAGAAGAGCGGTTCCTGTCTGTTTAAAAAAGGTTGCCAAGATTAATAATTTCAAGACTTGTGCCTGCTATTCATTAAACAAGCCACGGATAAAGCCCTGCTCGTCTTCGGTTGGAGCAATGAGCGGTAGACGTACAGAACCCACATTCATCCCACGTAACGTCAGTGCATATTTCACTGCAACCGGGTTCGGCAAAGGCTGAGGACACTCAAACAAACCTTTGAACACCGGGAAAAGCTGCTGATGCAACTTCGTTGCCTTTTGAGTGTCTCCGGCGACAAAGGAATCAATCATCTGCTTCATCTCTGAACCAACCACATGACTCGCGACGCTAACAATGCCGTATGCCCCCACCGTGATAGCTGGTAAGCCTGACGCATCGTCTCCCGTATATACTTTAAAATGATCGGGTGCACCTGCAGCGACGAGTGTCACATGCTCCAAAGAAGCACATTCTTTCGTAGCCACGATATTCGGTATCTGAGCCAGACGAAGCGTTGTGGCCGCAGACAAGCAGGCTGAGGTACGCCCTGGTACGTTATATAGCATAACAGGCAGTTTAGTTGAGCTCGCGATGGCTTCAAAATGTTGGAACATGCCTTCCTGGCTTGGTTTGTTGTAATAAGGAACGACCAAAAGGACCCCATCCACGCCGACACGTTCAGCTTCTTGAGTCAGATGAATCGAATGGGCAGTATTGTTAGACCCTGTTCCGGCAATGATTTTGCATCTTCCTGCAGCATGCTTTACTGCAAACTCAAAAAGCTGCACCTTCTCACTGTCGCTAAGTGTAGGAGATTCACCGGTTGTACCGGACACCACAAGTGCTTCAGATTTTTGATCTGCAATTAAATAGTCTATAAGCCTTGCAGTTTCCTCCCAATGAATCTCCCCCTGTTCGTTGAACGGAGTGACCATTGCTGTAATCAATCTTCCAAAGTCCAATTCGATTTCCTCCTTCAAAACAGGTCTGGCTCCGATCGCTTCTATTTACAGATGAAGTTCGAATGAGGTATGAAGCGCCCTCAGGGCCTGAACCATATCTTCTTTTTTTACAAGTACCCAGATGGTTGTGTTCGAATCTGCCGATTGCAAAATCTGAATGTCAGCCAGTGTTAACGATTCAACGATTCTTGCCATGATGCCAGGCACACCGTTAATTCCACCGCCGATCACCGAAACTTTGGCACAGCCGGACAGACTTTGAGGTTTAAGACCAATCTCTTGCAATACTTGAATTGCTTTTTCAGAGTCACTGTCAAATACGGTATAGACGACTCCTGAAGGGGTAACATTAATAAAATCAACACTAATCGAATTTTCAGCCATTGTTTTGAAGACTTTCAGCTGCAGCCGATCTGCGCCTCCAGGTACATCCACTGTGATTTGGGTAACATTGCTAACGTAAGCAATACCCGTCACATAACGATCTACTATGCCTGTCTGCACATCCTGGAAGCCTTCCGGATGGGTAACAAGGGTTCCTTCGCTGTCGGCAAAAGTGGAACGCACGCGTACAGGAATCTGGGATTGCATTGCAATTTCAACTGCTCGGGGGTGAATAACCTTGGCCCCATGATGCGCCATATTACAGATCTCCGCATAACTCACCACAGTTAACGGACGTGCATCCTCAACAATTCGCGGATCGGCAGTTAAAATGCCGTTTACATCCGTATAGATATCCACCATCTCCGCATGAAGAGCAGCCCCCAGTGCCGTCGCTGATGTATCACTACCCCCACGACCTAAAGTGGTAAAGTCCCCGCTCTCTGTCTGCCCTTGGAAACCAGTAACAATAACAACACGATTCTTTTGAAGCTCCTCCAGCACACGAACAGGACGGACATCCAAAATCCGGGCATTCCCGAAATTGTCGTCCGTCACAAAGCCTGCCTGCGCACCAGTCAGTACAGTGGTGGGGATGTTTTCATGTTCCAGAAGACTGCTGAGCGTTGTAGCTGATATGATTTCACCGCAGCACAATAATAAATCCTTTTCACGTGCAGACAGCGAATTACCATTTTGTGCTGCCCAGTCGAGCAGTGTATCTGTAGCATAGGGTTCACCCCGGCGGCCCATAGCGGACACAACAATGACAAGACTAAGTCCTGCCTCAAGTTCACGTTTAATATGACGGAGCACGTGCTCTCTCGCCTGAACTGTAGAGAGCGACGTGCCTCCAAATTTCTGTACCATGATACGCATCTTAATTCCTCCATTTGTGTACGCAAGAAGACTGGACACGGTCAAATCAACAAATGGATCAACCCAGGGAGCGTTCCGATGCAATAAATTCAGCAATGATTACGACATTATATGCCGTTTTTCCTCTGTAGATTGCTCAAAGCAATTCACAAACTGAAGCTCGGTTGTCACCGATCACGACATGCATATCTTCATGAACGCATCCCGCTTGCGATCATTTCACTGCAAGCAGGAATGCCCTTCAACGACAGGAACGCGTACACAGAAAGCTGTTAAACTTCCGACATATCGTCCCCCATGATTTTCTTTGTCTACCCTAACCAAGTTCAATTCTTCATGCGTATAACCGTTATCCTGGAACTTCTCCACTCCGAAATCAAACCTGTAAGCATTAGTTAAACTTGGTTAATAAACGATTAAGCCTGTGCAGAACGTTCCACAATCATTGGCTGTAACTGTTTACCTTCCAGTGCACTCCAGCATGCCTCCGGAATAAGTTCCATTTTAGCTACTAACGAGTTTGGTTTCTTCACCGGATCATCCTGCCCGAACGGTACAAAGTACATATATTTTGCCACAAGCAGTTTGGCGATGTTCGCGGCATTCAGTCCTAGACCATCATTTGTGGAGATAGCAAGCACTACCGGACGCTGATTCCGCATCTGGGCTTTGGCTGCCATCAGCACAGGGCTATCGGTCATCGCATTAGCCAGCTTACTGGTGGTGTTCCCTGTGCAGGGAGCAATCACGAGCACATCAAGCAATTTGGCTGGCCCGAGCGGTTCCGCCTCAACAATTGTAGAAATAATATCATTACCGGTTATATCTTTCAACTGTTTTTGCCAGTTCTGAGCCGTACCAAAGCGTGTATCCGTTGTTAATACCGAATTGGAAATAATCGGAATGACATTTGCGCCCTCAGCCACAAACCGGCTAATTACCGGCATAACCTCTTCAAACGTACAATGAGAACCTGTAATCGCATAACCTACCGTTTTACCCTTCCAGTTCATAGTTCAACCTCCCGTGCGTTTTGTTCTTCCAAAAGCAAACGGATCAACACGTCGGCAATAATGCCGCCAGCCGTTTTGGGAGCAACAATGCCGGGGAGGCCTGGCGCTAGAAGCGCTTTAATGCCGCGTTTTTCAGCATATCTGAAATCACAGCCGCCAGGAGCGGATGCGAGGTCAATAATGACTGCTTTTTGCGGCATTCTGGACAGGATTTGTGCTGTGATTATCATAGTCGGTATCGTATTAAAAAGCAAGTCAACTGCCCCGGTTTGAGCGGCCAAATCCGTTGTCATGAAAGGCTTCCAGCCCATGATGTTAGCCCTAGCTGCATCTTCTTCCCGTCTGATTCCCACCCGTACATTTGCCCCAAGACCCTGGAGCGTTTTCGCCATTGTGAATCCCGTTCGGCCGAGCCCAAGCACAATACATTCCGACCCGTGGATCGTGAAGTCCGTCTCCCGAATCGCCATCGCGACCGCTCCCTCAGCTGTCGGTATCGAGTTGTAGAGCGCAATATCGTCACGATCCAATACCTCAATAAGCCGCAAGCCGTTATCCACGCACAACTCACGCAAAAATGGCTTTGCCATTCCTGTGAAAACAATACAATGCTCTGGCAATGCCGCTATCTGTTCTTTTTTGAGGAAAATCGGCAAGTCACTGAATGAGGTGCTTACTTTCCCCTGATCATCACATCCAACCACGGGCAGCACCAGCACATCCGCAGATGCCAACACCTCATCCTCCAGCTCATGATGTTCGATCCCCGGAATAGAACGCTCCAGCTTGTCGAAACCGACCACACTCACTGTGGCATCCAGCTCTGCGCATTTTTGAATGACTTCAAGCTGCCGCGCATCTCCGCCCAGGACTACTATCCGGACTCCGGTCAGCATCGGGACGTCACTCCTTTCACCACATGTATGCCTTATCGTATGCAGGGGCCCACAGGGGGGTGAAAACATTTCCTATCTCTTCTTCAAACAAAAAAGGCCTTCCCACATGGGAAGGCCCTTCATCATTCGTAGTCGTTTATTATTTTCCGGTATGACCGAATCCACCTTCGCCGCGAACCGTTTCCGAAAGTTCGCTTACTTCGGTTAGTTCAACAGCAGGCACAGTCTGAAACACGATCTGGGCAATGCGTTCACCCCGTACAATCGTGAATGGCTCCTGGCCTAGATTAATCAAAAGCACTTTAACCTCACCCCGGTAATCCGCATCGATGGTACCCGGTGTGTTTAAACAGGTAATGCCGTGTTTAAACGCCAGGCCACTGCGTGGGCGAATCTGTGCTTCAAGGCCCGCAGGCATAGCCATAGCCAGACCTGTCGGAATCAGCGTGCGCTGTCCCGGCTGCAGTACAACGTCCTCCTGAAGCGCAGCAACTACATCAAAGCCTGATGCAAGCTCCGACATTTTTTGAGGCAGTTTTATATCTTCATTGCCCGGTAACTTTTGAATTTGAACGTAATGCAACAAAATCATCCCTTCTTAATCCAGCAATGGTGCGATCAGAGGCACCGACCATAGCAAGCGCAAATGGCTCCGCGAACATCAGGTCAAGTACAGCATCGATATCTTCCATCGTTACTTGTTCAATTTTGGCAATCATTTCATCCAGCGTATGGTGTCTGCCCAGCATCAGTTCGTTTTTGCCCAAACGATTCATCCGGCTTCCCGTGCTTTCCAAACTGAGAATCAGACTTCCCTTCAGCTGTTCTTTTCCTTTGCGCAGTTCATCTTCCGTCAGACCGTTAACTGCAAGATCCTGTAGTACCTCTTTGGTCAGGTCCAACACTTCTTTTGTTTGTTTTGGTGCAGTACCTGCATATATCGTGAACAGACCGCTATCCGCATGTGAACTGTGATACGAATATACGGAGTATGCCAGTCCGCGTTTTTCACGAATTTCCTGGAACAATCTGGAGCTCATGCCGCCACCAATAGCATTGTTCAATACAACCATGGCAAACTGCAGTGGGTCTCCTATTTTGCAGCCCGGGAACGAAATACAGATATGGTTCTGTTCCGTTTTCTTCTTGTGAAAGAGCTGCCCGCTCTGGAATTTGGGAACGGTAATCTGTTCTGCCTCACCATGAACGTCAAATGATCCAAAGTGTTTTTCCATCAACTCAATTACACTGTCATCAATATTACCTGCAATACTAATCACTGTGTTCTCAATGGTGTAGTGCTCTTTCATATAAGCACGCAAATCGTTCGAACCCATCGCTTTGAGTCGTTCCTCCGTACCCAAAATTGGGTAAGCCAGTGGATGCTCTCCATAAGCAGCCGTAGCCATCAGATCATGTACCATATCATCCGGGGTATCCTCGTACATTGAAATCTCTTCGAGGATGACATTTTTCTCTTTGATGAGCTCGCCATCATCCATTTTGGAACGGAAAAACATGTCAGACAATACATCTACAGCGATAGGCAGATGTTCATCCAGTACTTTAGCATAATAACACGTGTATTCTTTTGAAGTGAACGCGTTCACGTTACCGCCGATAGCATCAAACTGTTCCGCAATTGCCTTGGCATCGTAACGATCCGTTCCCTTGAACAACATGTGCTCAATAAAATGTGATACTCCATTGTTAACAGGCTGCTCGTTGCGCGATCCTGTCTTGACCCATATACCAAAAGACACGGAACGACAGGTCGGAATCTGTTCCATGACTACCCTGAGGCCATTGCCCAGCTGAATTTTTTTCACGGTTGGCCCTCCTACATCTCTATAATTGCCCTGATCTCCAAAAAACGAAATCGACATTTGGTTCCAACTGTTTGATATTAACAAAAAAACGCCGCTCACTCAACCGCTGGAGCTTTTATGCGTTCCGAAGATAACGTCTCACTCACTGTACCCAGAACGAGGCCTTTCGCACGAATCGAATCAATCATGCCTTTTAGTGCTCCTGATGAGGATGCAGTGGGATGCATCAAAATTAACGTACCCGCTTCCACTTTTGCCCCAATTTTATTTACAATGGAAGCTGAACTTGGCTTTCTCCAATCGACGGTATCCAGTGTCCAGAGGACCGTTTGCAACCCCATGCTTGAGGCAATGTCTACGGTTTTCTGATTAAAGTCACCTGACGGGGGGGCAAACCAGCGGTTTTCCACCCCTAGCGTCTCTTTGAGCAGATCCTCTGTCTTGCTTATCTCAAGTCTGGCCCGTTCTGCGCTCAATCGACTCATGTTCGGATGAGAGTAGGCATGGTTGGACAGTTCATGACCTCGTTTCTGAATCTCTTTGGCGAGCTCGGCATTTTTCTTTAACCAGCTTCCATCCAGAAAAAAGGTCGCCTTCACCTTCTCGGCATCGAGCGTGTCAAGCATCGGGATGATATACTCATTCCCCCAAGCCACATTAATCATAAACGAAACCATCGGTTTTGCCGGATTCCCCCGGTATACCGGATGAGCCCCAAGATCCTTGAGTTGGATTTCTGGTTCAACCTGACGATAAACATATGCAATTTTGGTATTGAGGTTACCACCCAGTGCCTTGCGATACGTGGCTTCCACATCAATCTCCAAGCCGTTATATCCCGGTATCGCCTTCCACACCCTGTCCACTTTGGCGTTGACCGGAGCTACTTTTGTTTCGGCCGCTTTATCCCGGATCGCCGACAACAGGGCATCCTCTCCAGTCGCCTCTTGAAACATATCGAATGCATTTTGTGTCCCCGGGCCATCCCGAATCTCCGTAATGTATGTACGTACACTGCCTACTTGTCCGACCAGTATGACAGCCGCCACACCCGCCAGAACTGCAACCAGCTTTTTGGATTGGTTTTTCACAGTTCCATCCTCCCGCCGTCTTTGTCCCCATCATATGAGGACAAGGGCAAGAATATGAACAAATTCAGGCAGTCTTTTGAAACCCATTACCGTTTCCGATTTTAGACGTTAAAAAAAGAGCCAGAAATACACATTCTGTCTCTTCATTCAATGGATCTGTAAAAATCAAGGCAGAGCTTAGGACTGCGCCGGAACTTCAGCCGTCAATACTGCTTTGCGGGACAAGTTGATGCGACCTTGTTGGTCAATTTCCGTTACTTTAACGGTAATGGAATCACCTACGGCTACAACATCTTCTACTTTGGCAACACGCTCTGTTGACAGTTGTGAGATGTGAACCAGACCCTCTTTGTTCGGCAGAACTTCGACAAATGCACCGAATTTCTCAACACGTTTTACTTTGCCGACATAAATCTCGCCGACCAGCACTTCACGTACGATTCCTTCGATAATCGATTTTGCCTTATCGTTCATGTCCTGGTTGGAAGAAGCGATAAATACGCGTCCATCCTGTTCAATATCAATTTTAACACCAGTTTCCTCGATGATTTTATTGATAATTTTACCACCCGCACCGATAACATCACGGATCTTATCCGGATTAATATGCATAGTCGTAATCTTAGGCGCATATTGAGACAACTGCTCACGCGGTGTTTTCATTACTTCAGTCATTTTGCCCAGGATATGCATACGACCTTCTTTGGCTTGAGCCAAAGCTTCGGACAAAATTTGACGATCAATACCATCAATTTTAATATCCATCTGGATCGCTGTTACACCTTCAGGTGTTCCTGCCACTTTGAAGTCCATGTCGCCCAGGTGATCTTCCATGCCTTGAATATCACTAAGAATGGACACATGCTCTCCATCTTTGATCAGACCCATAGCTACCCCGGCAACCGGAGCTTTAATTGGTACACCAGCATCCATCATCGCAAGCGTACTTGCGCAGATACTTGCTTGTGAAGTTGATCCGTTTGATTCCAATACTTCTGATACCAGACGAATTGTGTACGGGAAGTCCGTCTCCGAAGGAATAACTTTAGAAAGAGCACGTTCACCCAATGCACCATGTCCAATCTCACGACGGCCTGGAGCACGCAATGGACGAGCTTCACCCACGCTAAATGGCGGGAAGTTGTAATGATGCATGAAGCGTTTGGTTTCTTCCAAACTGATTCCGTCCAAAATCTGAACATCACCCAATGCACCCAAGGTACAAATGCTAAGCGCTTGTGTTTGACCACGTGTGAACAAGCCGGAACCATGTGTACGCGGCAGCAAAGATGTATCACACTCAATTGGACGAATCTCAGCAAGTCCGCGTCCATCCGGACGAACCTTATCATGTGTGATCAAGCGGCGCACTTCTTCTTTGACGATGTCGTGCAGTACTTCTTTCACGTCTTTGAGCAGTTCAGGAGTCTCGATGTATTGCTCTTCAAAATGAGCAACGGTTTCGTCATTCACTACATCAATCGCATCTTGACGAGCATGCTTCTCAGCGATTTTAACTGCTTCTACCAAGCGAGCACTCGCATATTCACGTACAGCACTGTTCACTTCCGCATTTACAGCGTGCAGTTTTACAGCCATTTTTTCTTTGCCGGCCACTTGAACCAGTTCTTCAATGACAGCCACAATGTTCTTGATTTCATCATGTCCGAACATGATAGCTTCAAGCATGACTTCTTCCGGAACTTCGTTTGCTTCTGCCTCTACCATCATGATGGCATCTTTGGTTCCTGCAACAACGAGTTCAATTTCACTGACTTCAAGCTGTGCAATGGTTGGGTTGATAATGAATTCGCCATCAATACGTCCAACTTTTACGCCACCGATTGGCCCGTTGAATGGTACGTCCGAAATGCTCAGTGCAGCCGATGTACCGATCATGGCAGCAATCTGTGGTTCACAGTCCTGATCAACACTCATAACGATGTTAAGAACTTGTACATCATTACGGAAACCTTCAGGGAACAGTGGACGAATTGGACGGTCTGTCAGACGACTAGCAAGAATGGCTTTCTCGCTTGGTCTTCCTTCCCGTTTAATGAATCCGCCTGGAATTTTACCTACAGCATACAATCTTTCCTCATAGTTCACCGTGAGTGGGAAAAAGTCCAGATCTTTCGGTTCGCTTGATGCTGTAACGGTACACAAAACAACCGTATCTCCGTATGTTACTTTAACAGCAGCATTTGCCTGTTTAGCCAAACGTCCTGTTTCAAGCACAAGCGTTCTTCCACCAAGCTGCATTTCAACACGCTTTTCCATGAAATCCCTCCTTCTAATCGTTCCTAACACAATGGATTCTGCATTTTCTCAGTATTTCCTGCTTGTCCTGCATTCATTAACTTGCAAAACAAAAGCTCCTTGCGGAGCTGTCATCTACAAATATATGGCAACATGTTCATCTACAAAACAACCCGGCTGTAAACTCCGCTTGTCCTCAATACGGAGGAACGACGGAAAACAGCCAGGTTGGTTTTGAAAACATGTACGATAATTAGCGACGCAATCCGAGTTTCTCGATCAATGCGCTGTAACGTTTAACATCTTTGTTTTTCACGTAAGCCAAAAGCTTACGACGTTGACCTACCATTTTCAAAAGTCCACGACGTGAGTGGTGGTCTTTCTTATGCGTACGCAAGTGGTCTGTCAAACTTCTGATGTTTTCCGTAAGGATAGCAACTTGCACCTCAGGTGATCCAGTATCGGACTCATGAGTTTTGTGCTCGTCGATCAGTTGTTGTTTACGTTCTTGAGTCAATGCCATCCTATTCACCTCCTTCATTATAATCGCCATTAGCCTCGTTACCGCCGGTGAGAGCGTGCAACCAAGCTAAGGTTGTCTGTTGTCCAAAACGACAACGTAGTACATTATATCATAGTTGCCTAACCAAAGTAAATGTAAACATACATTTTACTCAAAATTTCAACCTAAGAGTCTTGCCGCAGTCAAGGCATCTTCCCGAATCTGGCTGATCAGAGCGTCGATGGAGTCAAACTTGCGTTCTTCCCGAATATAGTGAACCAGTTCAACCTTCAGTTCCTCATCATAAAGATGCCCTTCAAAATCAAGCACATGTACTTCAAATGTAGGCTTCATCCCGCTATCGTGGAACGTAGGTTTCACACCGAGGTTCATTACCCCTCGCAACGACTGCTTCCCATGATATACGCGTACGGCATACACACCTTTTGCTGGTGCCACATAATGATCTGTTAATTCGAGATTGGCAGTAGGGAAACCAATAGTCCGGCCGCGTTTCTCTCCGTGGATAACGGTTCCTCTGATACTGTATGGTCGTCCAAGCCACTGACTTGCCTCATCCATTTCTCCACGTTTAAGCAAACCACGAATTAAAGAACTGCTAACCTTCTCGCCATTAAGCAGGAATGGAGGTACAGTTTCTACAGCCATCTCATTGCTGCCCAGCGAACGAAGCATCTGTTCATCACCAGCTCCCTTGTGACCAAAACGGAAGTCAAAACCAACGACCGCCGTTCGTGTCTGAAGCGGAATCAACAGATCATGTACAAACTGCTCCGGTGTCAAATGTGAAAATTCTTCATTAAACTTCACAACATATAACACGTCAACGCCCATCTCTGCCAAGATATCTTCCTTATCTCTCAGGGGCGTCAAATAACCTTCATAATCTCCTTTGCGCATGACTTCCTTCGGATGCGGATGGAAGGTCATTACCGCTGACTGCATGCCCTTTTCACGAGCAATGCGGACAGCTGACAGAATGACGCTTGCATGTCCGAGATGCATTCCGTCGAATTGGCCAATGGCCAGCACCTGGGGTTGTCTACGCAATTCATCGGAAGTTAATGTCTGCGGATACGTTAGCATTACGGTTTTCATACAATCATTCACCTGCATTTCACTTGATAGACCGAGCTTAACATCACATGAACCTAAACTCAAGGCCTCTTTATTCCGGTAAAAATACCTTAACAGCTCGAACTGTTGGTTTATGTTCATCCCGTTCGAAAATACCGAGAAATGTGCCATCCTGAGCATATAACCGCAAAAGTCCTGGCTGTTCCACGGGCGGTTCCAATAGACGTGCAGACAATTTCTGTCCTTGGAGAGCGCCTTTGGTGTTATCCTCTGGAACTTTATGGGCAGGCATGTAGTCAACGGCATCATCTACCGAAATCAGCACTTCAGCCAGCGTACCTGCGGCCATGTGCTGTTCCACATCCTCAAATCGCAAGCACCGATCCGCTGTGATTCCTGCAGAAATGGTACGCTCAAGCTGTACCATGGTAGATGGGTAACCCAGTTCTCGGCCGATATCTACGCACAATGTTCGAATATATGTTCCTTTAGAACATAATGCCCTGAAGGAAATATCTGTCGTGTCACCATGCGTTTCGATTCCGGTCAGTTCAATCTCGTAAATCGTAACCTCACGGCTCTTACGCTCCACTGTTTTGCCTTCACGTGCAAGCTCATACAGACGTTTACCGTCGACTTTTACCGCTGAATACATGGGTGGAACCTGCGAAATCGTACCCTTAAACTGATTCAGGACCTCAAGCACCTGTTCTTCGGTAACTTGGACTGATTCTTCCGCACGTTCAATAACCGCACCTGTCAGATCCTCCGTGTCCGTAGACAGGCCCAATCGTAGTGTTGCCAAGTACTCTTTCGGAAGTTCCTGCATGTATTCGACTACCCGTGTGGCCCGACCGAGGCACAGCGGAAGTACACCTGTAACTTGTGGGTCCAATGTTCCGGTGTGTCCAATACGCTTCATTTTCAGAATGCGTCGCATTTTGGCTACAACATCATGCGAGGTGAATCCTGCCGGCTTGTATACAGGCAAAATTCCTTCAAGTGGTTTTACCATTGCGCATTCACCTGCTTCAGCACTTTGGCTACGATCTCTTCCAACTCACCTTCCACACGACACCCGGCAGCCAGTACGTGGCCTCCCCCGCCAAATGTCTGTGCAAGCGCAGCAACATCGACTTTGCCTGCCGACCGAAGAGACACTTTCACCGCGTTATTGTTGATGACTTTGAAAAAAATCCCCACTTCTACACCTTGAATATTACGGGGATAGTTTACAACGCCTTCGAGATCCTCATTAGCCGCTCCGCAAGCAATCATATCTTCAGGCGTAATAACCACCCAGGCAATTTTTCCATCCTCTGTCATCTGCAGACTCGAAAGCGCCTGATTCAATATCCGAACTTGGGGAAGCGTAACCTGTTCAAGCAAAATTTGCGCAAGGTACGGTCCATTTACACCATGCTCAAGCAATTTGGATGCTGTTGACATCACATTTGGACTGGTATTCGCGTACCGGAACCCGCCTGTATCCGTAAGCAACCCTGTATAGATAGCCGTTGCAGCATCTTGATTCAACGTCACCGGGAACAAGTTTACAAAATCAAACAGGATCTCTGCAGTAGCTGCTGCATCCGGCTTAATGATATTAACCGTTCCATAAGCATCATTGGTGGGATGGTGATCAATATTTAGAATAACAGCATCTTCTTCGAAATAATGGCGAGTTAGGCCCACTCTTGCAAAATCTGCACAGTCTACACAAATCACTGCTTTATATTTACGCTGCGGTGGTTGCTCGGTCATGTTCACGATTTCAGCTGCACCCCACAAAAAGCGCATCCGCTGCGGGATCTCACCTTCATTGATCATCGTGAATGTCTTCCCCAGACATGACAGCAGCCAGCCCACTGTTATCGTCGAGCTGACTGCGTCACCGTCCGGCTGTACATGCGACACGACCAGGTAATCATCATGCTCCAGCAGGAATTGCTTTCCTGCCTGAAGCGCCTGTTCATAAGTGTGCATTGCCGTCTCCTTTATGCTGTTACTGGGATTCGTTCTTGTCGGTACCGATGTCGCCAAGCAGCTTCTCAATACGGCTGCCATAAGCGATCGATTCGTCGATCTTGAATATCAATTCAGGTACATGGCGAAGTCTAATTCGCTTGCCCAGCTCGGAACGCAAAAATCCATTTGCTTTATCGAGTGCTTTAAGCGAGTTATCTTTTTGCTCCTGTTCACCGAAGACACTCAGATAAACTTTGGCTTGCGACAAGTCGTTAGTCACGTCGACACCTGTTACGGTAATGAAGCCGATACGTGGATCTTTCAGTTCGGACTGGATGAGCACGCTCAATTCTTTCTTGATCTGCTCGCCCACTCTACCTGTACGAATCTTGGCCATAGTTGTTCACCTCATGCTTCCTTGCTTATCGTTGTACCGTCTCCATAACAAAGGCTTCGATAACGTCGCCTTCTTTGAGATCGTTATAGTTATCAAGAGTAATACCACATTCGTAGCCTTGAGCTACTTCTTTGGCATCATCTTTGTAACGTTTCAGTGAATCAAGCTTACCTTCGTAAAGAACAATGCCATCACGAATCAAGCGTGCTTCCGCTGAGCGTGTAATTTTGCCGGAGGTAACCATACATCCTGCAATGGTACCCACTTTGCTGATTTTGAACGTACTGCGAACTTCAGCATGACCGATTACATTTTCTTTGTAGATCGGATCAAGCATTCCTTTCATCGCCTGTTCAATCTCTTCAATAACGCTATAGATGACACGGTGAAGACGGATGTCTACTTGCTCTTGATCTGCAGTTATTTTCGCCTGATTGTCAGGACGAACGTTGAAACCGATCACGATGGCATTTGATGCAGCAGCCAAGATGATGTCGGATTCGGTAATTGCACCAGCACCGCTATGAATGATCTTCACGCGCACGCCTTCAACCTCGATTTTTGCAAGTGAACCCTTCAATGCTTCAACAGAACCTTGAACGTCACCTTTGATAATGACATTCAGATCTTTGATTTCGCCATCTTTGATGTGTTGGAACAGATCGTCCAGTGTTACACGTGTGTTGGTACCCAAATCGGATTCACGTTGCGTGATCGCACGTTTATCAGCGATAGAACGAGCTTTACGCTCATCCTCAAATACCATGAATGGATCTCCCGCACCTGGAACTTCAGTCAACCCTGTGATCTCTACAGGAGTAGAAGGTCCAGCTTCTTTCAGACGGCGACCTTTATCATTCACCATCGCACGTACGCGACCGAAGCAGTTACCTGCTACAAAGGCATCTCCAACTTTCAACGTACCATGCTGTACCAAAATACGGGCAACTGGGCCGCGTCCTTTATCCAGCTCGGCTTCGATCACTGTACCACGGGCACGTTTGTCCGGGTTCGCTTTGTACTCGTTCACTTCAGCAACGAGCAGGATCATTTCAAGTAGACCTTCCAGACCCATTCTTTGTTTCGCCGAAACGTTAACAAAGATGGTGTCACCGCCCCATTCTTCCGGAACGAGTTCATAGTTGGTAAGTTCTTGTTTTACTTTGTCCGGATCTGCACCAGGCTTATCGATTTTGTTAACCGCAACGATAATAGGCAGACCCGCTGCTTTTGCGTGGTTAATAGCTTCAACAGTCTGTGGCATAACGCCGTCATCCGCAGCAACAACGATGATGGTAATATCCGTTACTTGTGCACCACGAGCACGCATCGCTGTAAACGCTTCGTGACCCGGTGTATCCAGGAACGTGATTTTTTTGTTGTTGATTTCTACTTGATAGGCACCGATATGCTGCGTGATTCCGCCAGCTTCGCCGCCCGTTACATTCGTGGAACGAATGGCATCAAGCAGTGTTGTTTTACCATGGTCAACGTGACCCATAATCGTTACAACTGGAGGACGGGATTGCAGATCCGCAGGATCATCGTTCTCTTCCACAGTTTCGAAACGATCGTCTTCAAGCACAATTTTCACTTCAACCTCAACACCGAATTCACCTGCGAGCAGAAGAATGGTATCGATATCGAGCTCTTGGTTAATTGTAGCCATAACACCCATACCAATGAGTTTCTTGATAACTTCGGAAGCATCTTTGTGAAGCAGCTTCGCTGTTTCACCCACAGTCATATCACCACGTACGATGATTTTCTTAGGTGTGTTATCAATTTTCTCGCGTTGTTGGTACTGCTGCTGGTTTCTGTTACGGTTGTTCTTGCCACCACGGTTACCGCGGAAGTTGCCGCCACGGTTGTCATCGTAACGACGTCCACCGCCGCCACTGTTTGAACGGTTGCCGTTGTTATTACCGGAATTTCCTTGACCGCCTCTGCGCTGACCTTGACCTTGATTCTGTCCTTGGCCACCGCTGCGGTTACCGCCATTGCCAGTGTTGCTTGGCCCAGCGCTTCTCACTTGACCGCCACCACTGTTGTTAGGCCGTTGTCCTGAACCTTGTGGACGTGAAGCTGTGCTGCTTGTTCCGCCTTGTGGACGTGAAGCCGTACTACTTTGTCCGCCTTGCGAAGGTCTGGAACGATTACCTGTTTGTCCGCCCTGGCTGGAGCCTTGGGAAGAGTTCGTTCTGTTGCGGCTATCTTGGCCGCTGGGTCTTTGGGAGCCGTTGTTATTGTTTGAATTTGGTCTATTGTTCATACCTACCTGCTTTTCCTGTTGTATTTTTGTTTGTACGGGACTACCGGATGAATTACTGTTGTTCGGCGTGTTCGCTCCGCCGGCCGGCTTGTTGCTGTCCACTGTTTTTTCACTGCGCACGGACGAAGTAGCGACTGGTTTAGCCTCGCTGTTCTGTTTCGATGCTGCAGTGGATTTTATATCTTTAAAAAATTGTTCCACCTTACCCACTGAACCATTCTCCATGACGCTCATATGATTGTTTACGGGAATATCCAGTTTTTTAAGAATGGTTATAATTTCTTTGCTGCTCATATTAAGGGACTTCGCATATTCATAAACTCGCAATTTATCCTTGTTTTCCTGTTTACTCAATATACTCCACCTCCGACATTATACCGACTTGCTTGGAGATCATTTTTGCAAACCCACGGTCCGTTACCGCAAGAACAACCCGCGTTTCTTTACCGATACTTGAACCCAGACTATCCCGGTCAAATCCGATCACCAGCGGAACTTTGTAGGTTCCGCATTTGTCGCGAAATTTCTTCTGTGTATTGGCCGAGGCGTCACCCGCAACAATAACCAACTTAGCTTCGGAAGAACGGATCGCCTTGAGCACGATTTCTTCACCTGTCACCAGTTTGCCTGCGCGCATGGAGAGTCCCAGATAAGACAACGCTTTGTTATTCATCATGATCACGCTCCTGCGCTGCGATGAAATCATCTTCAACCGAAGCGAAATCAGCAGCCAATTGCTCGTAAATTTCAGGTGAAACCTTGCCTTTCAACGCCCGATCCAAAGACCGGTTTTTGAGTGCAAGTTTAAAACAGGATTCCTTGCCGCATAAATAAGCGCCACGTCCGGACTTTTTGCCAGTCAAATCGATCAGCACTTCATCCTCTGGCGTTTTAACGATACGGATCAGTTGCTTTTTGGGCATCATTTCTTGGCACGCCACACATTTGCGCAGCGGTACTTTTTTCTGTTTCATACGTTAGCGCCCCCCGTGCTTTACTTTAATCGACGGAGACGGAATCTTGGTGCATTTCTGAAGAAGAGTCTTTTTCTCTGCCGAATTCCTGTTCCGCCTGGCTCTCGCTCTTGATGTCGATTTTCCAGCCGGTCAGCTTCGCTGCCAAGCGGGCATTTTGGCCCTTGATGCCGATAGCGAGGGACAGTTGATAGTCCGGTACGATGACACGGGCCATCTTCTCTTCTTCAAATACTTGAACTTCCAACACTTTGGAAGGACTCAATGCATTAGCCACATATTCGTCTACCTGTTCGGAGTAACGAACGATGTCAATCTTTTCACCGCGCAGCTCACCCACAATGGTCTGCACGCGCATGCCTTTAGGGCCTACACATGATCCAACCGGGTCAACTTCCTCATTGCGAGAATGTACGGCAATTTTGGAGCGGAAGCCCGCTTCACGTGCAACGGAGCGAATCTCAACAACTCCATCAAAGATTTCAGGAACTTCCAGTTCAAAGAGACGTTTCAATAGACCCGGATGTGTGCGGGACAAAATGATTTGCGGCCCTTTGGTCGTATTCTCGACCTTAGTGATGTATGCCTTGATACGGTCACCATGAACAAATTTTTCATTCGGCATCAATTCGGTTAACGGTAATGCCGCTTCGATTTTGCCCAGATCGATGTAGATATTGCGCAAATCCTGACGCTGCACCACTCCCGTAACGATATCCTCTTCCTTGTCTACGAAAGCGTTGTAGATCAGGCCGCGTTCGGCTTCACGAATCCGCTGGGTCACTACCTGTTTGGCAGTCTGTGCGGCGATACGTCCGAAATCGCGCGGCGTAACCTCAATCTCCGCAATATCTTCCAGCTGGAAGTGTGGGTTAATTTCACGTGCAGCAGGCAACGAAATTTCGGTACGTGAATCGAGGACTTCCTCCACGATTAATTTGCGTGCATATACACGAATAACTCCAGTGTTGCGGTTCATATCAACACGCACGTTTTGAGCGGTGTTGAAATTACGTTTGTAGCTGGAGATTAATGCCGCCTCAATCGCTTCAAACAGCACATCCTTGCTGATCCCTTTTTCCCGCTCCAATTCATTCATTGCTTCAATAAAATCCATACTCATGAATGTTGATCCCCCTTTCAAACATGGCATCTCATACGTAAAACGGCGAAAGGCTCAAAACTCATGAGCACCTTGCCGTTATCGTGAGATGTGTCTTTTTCATTAATAAAGTGAACAAGGCACTTAAAACAGAATGGCCAAGCGCGCACTGGCTACCTTATCATAAGGAACCGTGTACTGCTTCTTGCCTGCTTCGATCACAAGTTCCCCGTTATCAAAGGAAAGCAGTTTACCTTCAAACTCCTTGATTCCATTCACTGCTTCGTAGGTAGTAACAAATACGTTTTTCCCTACGGATTTTGCAACATCCTCCGCTTTTTTCAGTGGACGTTCAGCTCCCGGAGAAGACACTTCAAGGAAATAGACGGTTGGAATCGGATCGTTCTCATCCAGCTTGGCGCTCAGCTGTTCGCTGATCAAGACACAATCATCGATGTCGATGCCACCCTCTTTGTCGACATAAACCCGTAAAAACCAGTTACTGCCTTCTTTGACGTAATCGATGTCAACCAGCTCGAAGCCTTGTTCATTCAAGTAGGGTTGGATCATTTCTTCCACGGTAGATTTAATCTTCGTTGTGCTCAAAACCGATAACCTCCAACTTAGGTTACGCCGACATGTTAAGCCGACAATTTCGTAATACCCAAGATTCTTG
This sequence comes from Paenibacillus sp. FSL K6-2862, assembly GCF_038005125.1. NCBI lineage: Bacteria > Bacillati > Bacillota > Bacilli > Caryophanales > Paenibacillaceae > Paenibacillus > Paenibacillus sp. FSL K6-2862. The sequence goes on along the minus strand of NZ_JBBOSN010000001.1, from coordinate 2,448,451 downwards.
TATACCAAAGACTAAAGAGTGGGTTTCCCCACTCTTCAGAAATTCGTACTATCTCGTTCACTTCAGAAATTATAACATAGTCTGGTAATAGTGACAAGTAAGCGATCTTTCAGGTCAATTGCGTACTAATGAAGAAAAAATCACGCAACCCTCTGAAAGGCGTTTTTTTGACGGGTTAAGCTTCCATCAAAACAGGGATAATTGATTGCTTTCCGGCAGCCCCCGGAAACAGCCCATGCCAGACAATAGTTCGACAATCGTTTTACTTGCCTTGGATTTTTGCTGAAAATCTTCAATCGACAGAAACTCACCATGATCTCTTGCCGCCGCAATATTACGTGCTGCATTATCACCGATTCCCGCCAGTGCAGAAAATGGAGGAACCAGTGCATTTCCGTCTACGATAAATTTGGTAGCTTCAGAACGATACAAATCAATCGGCTTGAGTGAGAATCCACGAGCTGCCATTTCCAGAGCCATCTCAAGCACAGGAAGCATGTTTTTTTCTTTTGGCGGTGCCTGGAAACCCAATTGTTCAATTTCAACAATTTTCCGATAGATCGCATCGTACCCCTGACAAACCAGCTCGATGTCAAACTCATCTGCACGAACTGTAAAATAGGTTGCGTAGAATTCAATAGGATGATACAGCTTGAAGAATGCAGTACGAACTGCCGAAATGACATAAGCGGCCGCGTGGGCCTTCGGGAACATGTACTGGATTTTGAGGCAGGAGTCAATGTACCATTGTGGCACTTTGCAGTTTTTCATCTCATCAATCCACTCCTGAGGCAACCCCCGCCCTTTACGAACACTCTCTGTAATCTTAAAGGCCAGACTTGCATCCATCCCCGCTTTATAAATGAGGAATAACATGATATCATCCCGGCAACCAATTACCGTTTTAATGTTACATGTACCGTTCTTGATCAATTCTTGTGCGTTTCCAAGCCAAACCCCTGTTCCGTGGGACAACCCCGAAATTTGCAATAAATCGGCAAAAGACGACGGCTGGGATTCGACAAGCATTTGTCGCACAAACTTCGTCCCCATCTCCGGCACACCAAAGGTTGCAACAGGTGAACGGATTTGTTCAGGAGTTACTCCCAGTGCTTCCGTAGAGTTGAACATGCTCATGACTTTCGGATCATTCATCGGAATGGTGGTAGGATCGACCCCGGTCAGATCCTGCAGCATCCGCATCATCGTCGGATCATCATGTCCTAGAATATCCAGTTTCAACAAGTTCTCTTCAAAGGCATGATAATCAAAGTGCGTTGTTTTCCACTCTGCATTAACGTCATCCGCAGGATATTGAACAGGAGTAACATCTTCCACTTCAATATAATCCGGCACAACGACAATTCCCCCCGGATGCTGTCCCGTGCTCCGCTTGACCCCTGTACAACCTGAAGCCAGTCGATTCAATTCTGCTCCGCGCCATTTCTTATGATGCTCTTCCTCATATTTCTTGGCAAAACCAAAGGCTGTCTTCTCGGCAACGGTACCAATGGTTCCAGCCCGAAACACGCTTTTTTCACTAAAGAGTACTTTCGTGTAGTTGTGAGCATGTGGCTGGTAATCACCCGAGAAGTTCAAATCGATATCGGGAACCTTGTCCCCCTTAAAGCCAAGAAACGTCTCAAACGGTATATCTTGCCCTTCTCCCTTCAGTCTGCCCCCGCAGTCGGGACATTCCTTCTCTGGAAGGTCAAATCCACTTGGTACACTTCCGTCCAGGAACCATTCGCTGTGCTTACATTCAGAGTTTACACAGATATAGTGAGCCGGAAGCGGATTAACCTCGGAGATGCCAAGGAAGGTTGCGACAACCGATGATCCTACAGATCCCCGGGAGCCTACCAGATAACCATCCTGATTTGATTTTTTCACCAGACGCTCCGAGATCAGATAGTTTGCGGAGAAACCGTATTTGATGATCGGCTGGAGCTCTTTCTCTAGGCGTGCCACTATGACTTCAGGCAGGTCTTCACCATATATCGACTTTGCCGTATTGTAGCAGGTATTCCGAATCTCTTCGTCAGCACCTTCCAGTATTGGCGTAAACAGTTTATCCGGGAACAGCTTGATTTCCTCAAAGCGATCAGCAAGTTCTATCGTATTCGTGACGACAACCTCGTAGGCTTTATCCTGACCCAGGAACTGGAATTCCTCTAACATTTCTGCTGTGGTTCTAAAATGGGCATCCGGTTTGCGCTGGTCTTTCAGCGGACTGAAACCGGTAATTCCGTGGATGGTAATATCCCGATAGATTTTGTCCCTCGGCTCCAAATAGTGCACATTGCCTGTAGCAATAACCGGCTTGTTCAATTTGGCTCCGATATCAATTACTTTACGAACCGCAAGTTTCAGTTCCTCCGGTGTGGCCACAAGTCCCTTGTCCACTAGATGCATATACATCGTAAGGGGTTGAATCTCCAAAATGTCGTAAAACTCGGCGATTTCTTCGGCCTCTTCCAGTGATTTATTCAGAACAGCCTCGAAGAATTCTCCTTTTTCACATCCGGATATAATAACCAGTCCTTCACGCAAGCCGACCAGTTTAGACTTCGGAATACATGGGACACGCTTGAAGTATTCCGTATGAGACAAGGACACCAGTTTATACAAATTCTTCTTGCCGACATCATTCAATGCGTAAATCCCGCAGTGGAATGGACGTGTATTCGACAGATCAACCCCAACGTAATCGTTCAACCGGTCCAGCATGGTTAAGCCTTTTAACTGGGCTGCATCATTCACTAGTCCATTCAGGATTCCAGCAAGTGCAATCGTATCATCAATCGCCCTGTGATGGCTTTCCAGTGCAACTTTGTATTTGTCAGCCAATGTGTTGAGTCGGTGGTTTTTCATTTTTGGATACAAAAGCCGCGCCAATTCCAACGTATCCAGCACAGGGTTTGGCAGCTCAGGCATACCCAAATTTTTAAGGGACGCCTGGATAAAGCCCATATCAAATCGTGCATTGTGCGCGACCAGCACGCCATCACCCGCAAACGCAACAAACTCACGAATGACCGGTTCAAGCTCCGGTGCATCTTTGACCATCTCATCCGTAATGTTGGTCAATTGCTGAATGTTGTACGGAATTCGTTCATGTGGGTTTACAAAGGTGGCAAACCGGTCGATCTCTTTGCCCTCTTGCACTTTAACCGCAGCAATCTCAATAATCTTGTTCTGTGTAACGGAAAGACCCGTCGTCTCGATATCGAATACGATGTAGGTCGCAGTTTTCAGATCAATTGGCTGTGGTGCGAGAACAACGGCAACGGAATCATTCACTACATTGGCCTCTAGGCCGTATATCATTTTGATGCCGTTTTTCTTTGCTGCTTTGGCTGCCTCCGGATAGACTTGTACTCCACCGTGATCGGTGACGGCAATTGCCTTGTGTCCCCACTCAGCAGCAGTTTTCACATATTTATCGATGGAGGTTACAGCATCCATGGTACTCATAGTTGAATGCAGATGGAATTCCACCCGTTTCTCCTGCGCGGTATCTTTTCTTGATGGAGGTGCTTTGATTTCGGTCAGATCCGAAGGAATCATGGCCAGTTCAGGAATTTGCATAAACCGGTCGTACTCTACGCGTCCGCGAACCTTGACCCATTTCCCATTGGCCAGGAGGCTCAAAATTTTAACATCCTCTTTTGTCTTCGCAAACATCTTCATCTGCATCGAATCTGTAAAGTCGGTCAGATAGAAGGTAAACAGCGTATTTCCGTTCCGCAGCTCCTTGCGGTCCAGACCAAAGATCGAGCCCTGAAGTGTAATTTTCTTCTCTTCATCCTGAACGTCCTGCATCGGTACAGCTGGCTCTTTGATCTCATAGCCCATCTGCAAGCGTACATCGCCCTGATCTTCGTCTTCTGGAGCTTCCATTTCGGTCACTTCGCTCATCATCTGTTCGATGACCTGTCGCTCCTCAACCTTCTTCTGCGCCTGGAACTGCTCCATCGCTTCCTTATTGCTTCCCACTTCACCAACTTGTAGTTTAATGCGGAGCGGGAGATGAAAATACTTTTCATAGAATGTTGTAATCGCTTGATCAATCTGTTTCTTGCGCGCCAGCTCCATCGATGTAGAATCACTCATGGTCAATTGCAGCAAATCTGCTTCACATTCAAAGGTAGTTCGGTTCATCCATCCATTTACGGATGGAATCTCGCGAGTAACCCATTCTAGAAACAAATTCCAATATTCACTGACAATATCACCGGGCTGCACTTGCTCTGTATACTTAAAACCAAATGTAATTTTGGCGATATGATTCATTTTCTCCTGAATATGCAGGCTAAACGTACGATAGATCGGTGCAGGGACCAACGTATCCTTACAGATCAGGATATGCCATTCCCGGTTGCTGCGGTTCGTCTCTACCTGTTCAATCCATCCGTCCAGAAAATAGGGATCGGTCAGACCTGCAGGCAGCTCTGCCTGTTTCATCAACAATTCAAACCGTTTTCGTTTCTCCTCGAATCCACTCATCGTGTTCCTCCTTGTACCCCCTTAAAACATGAAAAGCTCCTGCAATCAAAAATGTCCCCGATCCGAACCCGCACCGACTCATTTTATCCGACAGAAGCCTTCCACTACTTACTCATACGGTGAATATTCCTGATGTTAATGATGACCTAGTAGGCTCTTGCAAACACTACTGTGTTCTTCGCCTTTTCACCACAAGCCAGGCACGTATGCTTTTCTTCCGCAGGCTGGAACGGAATGTTCCGGCTTGTTGCACCTGTTACTTCTCTCACTTTATCTTCGCAAGCTTCGGAGCCGCACCAGCCGGCCAGCGTAAAGCCACGTTTGTTTTCCATCAATTCCTTCATCTCATCGAGCGTATCTACAGAGTAGAAGTTGTCCGACATAAATGTCCGTGCACGTTCCAGCATATCAGATTGAACCTGATTCAGCATATTCTGAATTTCTTCCACCAGATTCGCCTGCTCTACTACTTTTTTCTCACCAGTGATCCGAGACACAAGCACACATACACCATTTTCCATATCGCGAGGACCAATCTCGAGACGAATTGGAACTCCGCGCATCTCGTATTCATTGAATTTCCAGCCTGGACGAACGTCGCTGCGGTCATCCATTTTAACACGAATGCCTGCTTTTTTCAGTTCAGCGAACAATTCGTCCGCACGACCCACAACGGCATCACGTGTTTTTGGCGGTCCAATCGGAATCATCACGACTTGGGTTGGTGCCACTTTTGGAGGAAGTGCCAGGCCACGATCATCACCGTGCACCATGATCAGCGCACCGATCAAGCGTGTACTTACGCCCCACGATGTCGTATACGCATGCTCAAGCACATTTTCCCTGCTGAGATACTGAATTTCAAATGCTTTTGCAAAGTTAGTACCCATGAAGTGAGAAGTTCCGGCCTGTACGGCACGTCCATCTTTCATCATCGCTTCGATGGAGTATGTATCCACCGCACCTGCAAATTTCTCTGATGGCGTTTTTTGACCAGTGATGACCGGGATTGCCAAATACTCTTCTACGACTTCGCGATAGATTTCAAGCATGCGCATCGTTTCTTCACGTGCTTCTTCTTCCGTTTCGTGAGCCGTATGACCTTCCTGCCAGAGGAATTCGCTTGTCCGCAGGAAAGGCAATGTTCTTTTCTCCCAACGAACAACGTTAGCCCACTGGTTGATCAGAACTGGCAGATCACGATAGGATTGAATCCATTTGGAATACATGTGACCAATGATGGTTTCGGAAGTCGGACGAATTGCCAGGCGTTCTTCCAGCTTTTCACCACCAGCTTCGGTAACCCAAGGCAATTCCGGGTTAAATCCTTCAACATGTTCTTTTTCTTTTTGGAAAAAGCTCTCTGGAATGAACATCGGGAAATACGCATTGCGATGGCCCGTTTCGCGGAAACGACGATCAAGTTCATCCTTGATATGTTCCCAGATTTCAAATCCGTCAGGCTTGAACACAATACATCCGCGAACCGGCGAATAATCCATCAGATCGGCCTTTTTTATAACATCAATGTACCAACGGGAGAAATCCTCGCCCTGTGGTGTGATTTCAGTCACGAATTGTTTATCATTTTCCTTTGACATAAGACTCCAGCGTCCTCCCATAACGACCCTCTCTGCAAATTCAGAGTGTAGTCAAACCATAATTATCCGTTAATTAAACGTAGTATATCATTATATGTTACAGCCAGCATCAGTACAAACAGCATGGCAAAGCCTACAAAGTGAACCATACCTTCACGGTTAGGATCAACAGGCCGTCCTCTTAGCGCTTCAATTCCAAGGAATACCAATCGGCTGCCATCCAGCGCAGGTATTGGCAACAGGTTGAAGATTCCAAGATACAAACTCAAAATAGCAGCCCATCTTGTTAGCTGTTCAATGCCCTGTTTGGCAATCTGACCTGTTACTTCAAATGTACGTACCGGTCCGCCAATGTCGTCCATGTTAAACTGATTAATCAGATGTTTGAAACCTTCAAAGATGACTTTTGTGGTATCTACCATGGCTAAACCTGATACTTTGAACGTTTCTGCAAATCCAACAGATCGGGTCGGCAGTGTTGGCACGATTCCCACCTTACCACCCTCTTGTCCCTCTACAGTACGGGGCGTAATCGTTATATTAAACGTTTCATCTCCCCGACGCAGGGTCCATTCCATCGGCTTGTCTTTCGACTCAGCAATCATAGCCACCATTTTTTGCGAATCAATACCTATAGCCGTACCATTGATAGTCTCAATGATATCTCCTTCTTTCAGGTTGGCCTGGTCGGCAGCGCCGCCCTCAAGTACTTCACCGATTTGCAGATTTTTAGGGTTTTCCACCGGAACTCCGGCCATTTGTGCATACACAGCAAACAAGACAAAAGCCAGAATGAAGTTCATCAATGGTCCAGCAAAAATCGCCATCGCCCGTTGTCCAACCGTCTTGCTGCCAAACTGCCGGTCTTTCGGAGCAATTTGTGTTTGTTTACCGCGACTAACGAGCATTGCTTGTGGATGTATGCGGTAGTGTTGTACCTCTCCATCAACATCCAATTGCATTTTCAACGCATTCTCCATATCAATGGAGATCACTTCGCCACGTATTACATTTTTACGATTATCCAATTGGTCCAGATAAATCATTTTCACTTGATCATCCATCGGTCTAACCGCAATGGTCTGACCCTCTTGGATTTCTACAAGCTCGGGGTCTTCACCAGCCATACGTGCATATCCGCCAAATGGAAGCAAACGCAATGTAAACTGGGTCTCGTTTCTTTTATATGAGAACAATTTGGGACCAAAACCGATCGCAAATTCCCTTACAAGAATACCGGCGCGTTTGGCAAAATAATAATGCCCCCATTCATGAACCGTCACGATGACAAAGAACATGAGCACCGTTAAAAATACAACTTGTATGGTTTCCAATCCCTATCCATCCTCCTTCACGGCACGAACCGAAGTCTGTCCCTTTAGATTATCATTATTCCAAGGTGCCGCACAAGAGAATCACTTCTTCCATATTTGTGATGAAAAAAGGATTATAGACTAAAAGCATGTTTACGACTTTCCTGGTCACATCTTGCAATTTCTTCGAGATCAGGATTGTCCACATTGCGGTGTGCATCCAGCACGGAAGCAATAATATCCTCTATTTTAAGGAACGAAATCTCTTTGCGCAAGAAGCGTGCCACAGCAACCTCATTCGCGGCATTAAATGCCGTAGTTGCAGTCCCTCCCATTTTACCACACTCATAAGCAAGTCTTAAACAAGGGAACCGTTCCATATCCATCTCACGGAATTGCAGCTTGCCTGCTTGGGCCAAAGAGAGTCGCTGTGCTGGTGAAGGCAGCCGATCCGGATAAGTTAACGCGTACTGAATCGGAACACGCATGTCCGGATTGCCAAGTTGAGCAATGATGCTCGTATCCTCAAATTCAACATAGGAATGTATAATACTCTCTGGGTGAAGCAGCACGTCAATCTGGTCATAGGTCAACCCGAACAACCAATGAGCCTCTATCACTTCCAAGCCTTTATTCACCATCGTTGCGGAATCAATCGTGATTTTGGAGCCCATCGACCAATTGGGATGCTTCAGGGCATCTTCAACCGTAACATCCCGCAGCTGTTCACGTGAGAAATCGCGGAAAGAACCCCCTGAGGCCGTAAGGGTAATTCCTGCTACCCGGTTACGGTTTTCTCCGTTCAAACATTGAAATATCGCAGAGTGCTCGCTATCGATCGGCAGCAGAGAGACACCTTTTTCCACAGCTCGCGCTGTCACAATATGTCCTGCTGTCACCAGAGTTTCCTTATTGGCAAGCCCTATTTGTTTGCCTGCTTCAATGGCAGCCAGTGTTGATTCGAGTCCTACGCTCCCCATGACAGCTGTCACCACAGTATCTGCGTCTGTCCCGGCTGCTACTTCCACCAAGCCCTCTTTTCCATAAAAGAGCTGCGTTCCCGCAGGTAAGTGCGGGGCGACCGTCTCAGCCAATTCTTTGGTACCTACAGATACCTTTTTTGGCCGATAGCGATTGGCTTGTTTGATTAAAAGTTCCGTATTCCCTCCGGCAGCCAGGCCCTCCACCTGAAAAAGCTCAGGATGCATGTCAACGACATCCAATGTTTGAGTTCCAATCGAACCGGTGGATCCGAGAATTGCTATTTTCTTCATGCTGCACCTCATCTTTATTTATCCATCGCGTGCATAATTTCGAATCCATTGGTTATACACGTCTTATGTTCAAAACATTAGTAAGGCAGAAGCATTAGTATATGTACAAATGGAAACACAACAATCCAGCTGTCGCACCGATCCAGAATACCTCCATGCCCCGGAAGAAGGTTGCCGGAATCCTTAATATTGTACACACGTTTGTAAGCGGATTGGATTAGGTCCCCCATTTGGCCGACTACAGCACATGCGAGCCCAATCAATATTGCTCTCTGCCAAGATAACAAGCCATTCGATAACATCGCAAACACAACAGATGTTACAACGGCAATCACAATACCGCCCAACGCGCCTTCCACCGTTTTGTTAGGACTTATTGATGGCCATAATTTGTTCTTCCCCATGAGCTTCCCAACAAAGTAGGCACCAGCGTCACTGGCCCAGATTGAGCCTAATAATAGGAATGTCCAAAATAGCCCGTGATGAAGATGTCTGGACTCAGCAATATAATAAAAACCGATGCCTATATACAGCACACCCAAAAAGAGCATGGCGATTGTATTCACAGGAATCCTGTTCTTGGTTATCACCGAGGCCGTCATTAAAACAAGCATAACCAGCCAACTAATCTGGAACAGCGTCAGCGGTCTGCCTTCCCACACCATTTCCCATGGAAAGACAAGTGCAAAAACACCTGCATATCCAATCAGGGCTACACCTGAAAAAGGTTGTACCCCCGTCATTTTCACAAATTCATAATAACCGATGAGAGCCATAAGCAGTACCAGGCCATGATACCAAGGTCCGCCCAGCATGCAAAAACCCAAAAACAACACACCTGCTACTATCCCTGTCGTTAATCGCTGTTTCAACGGCTTCATCCTCCATCTATTTCAAACCGCCGTAACGCCTTGTTCTGCGCTGATATTCGGCTACTGCTTCAAGCAAGTGCTGTTTGCCAAATTCGGGCCAGTATATATCCGTAAACCATAACTCGCTATATGCAAGCTGCCAAAGCATAAAATTACTGAGCCTTAATTCTCCACTTGTCCGGATTAACAGATCCGGATCAGGCATATCCACAGTCAACATATGTTTGTCTATGAGCTCAGGTGTAATGTCTTCTGCCGAGAGTTCCCCCGACTGGACCTGCAGCGCAATCTGCTTCACACAGTCCGTCATTTCTCGACGACTTCCATAATTCATTGCAAAGTTCAATACAAGCCCCGTATTGTGTTCCGTAAGACGAATTGCTTCACGTAGGGCATTAACGGTATGTGAAGGTAACTTCTCTTCCTGCCCCATCATGCGTATGCGGACATTCTTCTCTATAAGTTCATCTAACTCAATCGCCAGAAATTCTTGTGGAAGTCTCATTAGAAAATCCACTTCTTCTTTTGGACGTGTCCAGTTTTCTGTCGAAAAAGCATACATCGTCAGATATTTGATGCCCAGTTCATCCGCCGCGATGGTTGCACGTTTCACTGCCTTCATGCCATTTTGATGCCCAGCTATGCGTGGCAGACCCAGACGTTTGGCCCATCGACCATTCCCGTCCATAATAATGGCAACGTGCTGCGGGATATTATCCTCGGATATAGTCAGCGTTTCCTGCTTTTCAGCCCCATTCCACCACGACCGAACCCGTTTGATCATTCCTGTTCCTCCAAAATCCCTGAAGTTTCTTCACCTGAAGACTAGAAAAAGAGACAAAACCCCACCGTATTGGAGGGGCTGCGCTTGTCTTACACTTCCATAATTTCTTTTTCTTTGGCAGCGAGTACCTTATCGACTTCAGCAATAAACTTGTCGGTCGATTTTTGGATATCGTCCTGATGTCTCCGGGACTCGTCCTCGGAAATCTCTGACTTCTCCATTTTTTTGATATCATCATTCGCATCACGACGAATGTTACGAATCGCAACTTTTCCTTCTTCGCCGAACTTTTTCGTCAGTTTAACGAGTTCTGTTCTGCGCTCCTCTGTAAGTGGAGGAATGGACAAACGAATCATGTTACCATCGTTGGCCGGTGTTAATCCCAGATCCGACTTCATGATCGCACGTTCAATTTCGCCCATAGAAGATTTGTCCCACGGCTGAATCATCAGCGTACGGGAATCTGGTGTGCTAATATTTGCAAGTTGATTAAGTGGTGTCATTGCTCCATAATACTCTACCTGAACCCGGTCCAGAAGAGCCGGAGTTGCACGTCCTGCACGCAAAGTGGCAAGATCACGACGTAACGCTTGAATTGCTTTATCCATACGTTCTTCGGCATGTTTTTTAACCGCTTCTGGCATTAATCTACACTCCCTTTAACGATTGTTCCGATGCGTTCACCGAGAACTACACGTTTGATGTTACCTTGTTCTGTAATGGCAAATACGATCAACGGAATGTTGTTGTCCATACAGAGCGAGGACGCCGTCGAATCCATTACACCAAGATTTTTGTTAAGTACATCGAGGTAAGTCAGTTGCTCATATTTCTCAGCAGTACTATCCTTGAACGGATCGGCCGAGTATACGCCATCAACTTTGTTTTTAGCCATCAGGATGACCTCTGCTTCGATCTCCGCTGCGCGCAGTGCTGCTGTTGTATCCGTGGAGAAGAACGGGTTACCTGTACCAGCTGCAAAAATAACGACACGGCCTTTCTCTAGATGACGAATAGCTCTGCGACGGATATATGGCTCTGCAATTTGCTGCATGGCAATAGAAGTCTGTACACGTGTAGGCACTTCAATCTGTTCCAATGCATCTTGCAGTGCTAGCGAGTTCATTACTGTAGCTAACATTCCCATATAGTCGGCTGTTGCTCGATCGATGCCGTTTTCGCTGCCGGCGATTCCACGCCAGATGTTTCCACCACCACATACGATGGCAACCTGCACACCAAGTTCAACAACTTCTTTTACCTGCTGAGCAATCGACGAGATCGTCTCTGCATCAATACCATAGCCGTTTTGACCGGAAAGGGACTCCCCACTAACCTTTAAGACAACGCGTTTGAATACTGGCTGTTCCAATTGTTCACCCTCCACTTTAAACTTGAGCACCTTCGGTGTTCAATCAACAAAACTTCTCGCGCATGGCCTCCTGCTTAAAAAGAAAGGAACACGACTGTGTTCCACTCTTTTAGAAAAACGATTAACCGGTTAGGCACTGTTTTCCTGAGATATAAGGGAGCTCTGCTTCGAAGTTTTATCATTCTTATATCTTCGAAAACCAATTTCTGCTTACCGGTATAAAACCGTCTTATTTGTTCACTTGGGACATAACTTCTTCTACGAAGTTATCTACTTTTTTCTCCAAACCTTCACCCAGTTCGTAACGAACGAAACGACGGATGGAGATGTTCTCACCGATTTGGCTGATTTTTTCGTTCAGCAATTGAGAGATTGTTTTGTCTGGATCTTTAACGAAAGTTTGTTCCATCAGGCAGTACTCTTCGTAGTATTTACCGATACGGCCTTCAACCATTTTCTCAACGATTTTTTCTGGTTTGCCTTCGTTCAGCGCTTGAGCTTTCAAGATTTCTTTTTCTTTTTCCAGCTCTTCTGCAGGAACTTCTTCACGAGTTACGAATTTCGGACTAGCTGCAGCGATCTGCATAGCGATGTCTTTAACGAAATCTTTGAATTGGTCTGTTTTACCTACGAAGTCAGTTTCGCAGTTAACTTCTACCAAGACACCAATACGGCCACCAGCGTGGATGTAAGATTCTACAGTACCTTCAGTAGCTGCACGTCCTGCTTTGTTTGCAGCTGCGGAAAGACCTTTTTCACGCAGAATTTCAGCCGCTTTTGTGATATCACCATCTGCTTCTTCCAGTGCTTTTTTGCAATCGAGCATACCAGCGCCCGTTTTTTCACGAAGTTCTTTTACTGCACTCGCGTTAACTGCCATTATTAATTCCCTCCAAAATAAGTATTGTACGTACACGTACACTCTAAAAAAAGGGCAGTGAGAGGTTATCCACCTACCAACCACCCTTTTCATTTAGTTCATTCGTTATGTTCGAATCTATTAAGCGGAAGTTTCTTCGCCTTGGTTAGCTTCGATTACGGCATCAGCCATTTTACCTGTCAACAGCTTAACAGCGCGGATTGCGTCGTCGTTACCTGGGATAACATAATCGATTTCGTCCGGATCGCAGTTAGTATCAACGATACCTACAATTGGGATACCCAATTTGCGAGCTTCAGCAACAGCGATACGCTCTTTGCGTGGATCGATGATGAACAGGGCGCTTGGCAGGCCTTTCATATTTTTAATACCGCCGAGGAATTTCTCCAGACGATCTTTTTCTTTGCGAAGCAAGATAACTTCTTTTTTAGGCAATACAGCGAATGTACCGTCTTCTTCCCAAGCTTCCAATTGTTTCAAACGATCAATACGTTTTTGAATCGTTTGGAAGTTAGTCAGAGTACCGCCCAACCAACGTTGGTTAATGTAGAATTGACCAGCGCGTTCAGCTTCTTCTTTAACAGAATCTTGAGCTTGTTTCTTAGTACCCACGAAAAGAATTGTACCATTCTCTCCTGCGATTCCTTTAACGAAGTTGTAAGCCTCTTCGACTTTTTTCACCGTTTTTTGCAAATCGATGATGTAAATTCCGTTTCTTTCAGTGAAGATATAACGATCCATTTTTGGGTTCCAACGACGAGTTTGGTGACCGAAGTGTACCCCAGCTTCGAGAAGCTGCTTCATGGAGATTACTGCCATCTTCACACACCTCCTAATATGGTTTTTATTGTGTCCTCCGCCGGCATCATTTTTCGCCAAGACTCTCCATCAGGAAAGCACCCTCAACAAAATTAGCACATGCGTGTGTTTTAACACCGTTATCTAATATAGCATAACTGCTTGGCTGATGCAACAGTCTTTGAAAGCAAAAAATACCTAGTCGCACAACGTTTTTATGTTATGTGAAATCTCCGACTATAATTATTGCCCAATTGGACTATAAAATAAAAGAACCGTCTTGCCTGAGTGTACTCAGCTTGACGGTTCTTGAGTAATTTTGGCGATGATCGATTTGAAGCTTTCCCCTTTTTCAAGTGCGTACGTTCCCACCTGAATCTTGGTGTTAATTCGCTCTGCCTTTCCCGCCTTAATGAAGGCCTGAGCATCATCTACTATGCCAGCTTTCTCGAGATTTCCAGCGACAATCGCCAAACTGTTACCAGAACGCACTCTAAATGTGACTGTTGCCTTTTGAGGCGTATTCGGTGACGATGGCTCTGCTGCTTTTGGCTCGCTCACATTATTCGGACTCTCATTACCACTTGAAGCGGGCTGCTGAGGCTCCGTGGGAGCTTCCGGATCACTTGTATCCTCTGCCTTCTCCGGAGCAGTAGCCGTTTCCCCCTGCATTTCACTGCTCTCCTGCTTCTTCTTTTGTACCCATTCGGCTTCCGTGTATAGTTCGTCCTCTGTACCGACTAGCTTCAAATCCATGCTTTTGGCAGCCAACTCCAACTCTTCCTTCGTCAGATTGGCTGCAGTTGCAGTTGGATCCGTTTCCAAACTGCTGTCAGATAGGGCGTTTTGTCCCACTGTGGCAAGCTGAAGCAGCACTGCTCCAATGATCATGCCCGTTCCAATTCCAATCCATAGGGAGCGCTTGTCCATCTCTTAGCCTTCCTCCCGTTCTGCCAGCTGAAGAATCAGCTGTACTTCTCCACGCTGTATGCCGGTCTGTTTTGCGATCGCATCCACTGATTTGCCTTCATCATACAAATGAAACACTTCTGAATACCGATCTTTGATTGACTCTCGCTCATTGACAGGCTTTTGGCCACTTGGTATTGGCTCGGTTTCTGAAATCTGCTTAGCGGCGTCATCTCTCACACTGGCCACAAGAGCCTGAGCCTGCAACGCATTGAATTCATCCTTTGATATATCTGAAACATGATGGGTGTCGGACTCTTTGCTTTTTTCAAGTTCATTGAGACGCTTCTGCAATTCTTCAAGCTGCATTTGCATGCGCTGATCTGCAGCAGCTGCCTCTCCCTTCATTTCAGCAACACGCTGAATAAGGGCATCATTATCGCTTTCGATTTCAGCCATATAATGTTCCAGTGTGGATTCCATCTCTTGCACTAATTGTTGGCTCGGTTCTGGCTTCTTATTTTTCTTGGGCATGATGAATGCATATGCAATGGCACAGGCACCTAATATGACAATAATAACCCATGGTGACAAATTGGTTCCTCTCCTTTGGATATCGCCTTCAAAGCTCAAGTCTTCATTTTTGAATACGGAAAGGGTTACAATGACAGGTCCACATGCTTTCCTTTGTACGGATGCTCCGCAGGTTTGACTTGCTCTGACATCTGGATCGTTTCCTGCTCCCGGGAACCCCCTTCGTGCTCTCCATTACTAGATTGACCGTCTCGTACACCTGTATGTGCTGTTTCTTCCATCGCTTCACTGCGCTGTCTTGCCTCTTCTGCTTCCTTGGCCGTTTGCACTGCCAGTAAATTCTGGTCCGTGACCGGCCGCTGCTGATATTCGCTCTGATACCGACCGGCTTCACTTGTTCGTGGTACTGCAATCTGCAACTCTACTGCCTTAAAACTCATACGTTCACCTCACGGTTTCGAATGGTTTTCTACCTGTGCCTGATGCTGTACTTAAACGAATGGAGTCATCGTAATGTCCCCGTCATGATAATAAAATGAAATTCTACTCACAGGATTTTTAATAAATTTGGTGTATCTGCCGATAACTATTTTAGACCCACCGTAAATTATTTTCAAAATGTCTATTCTGGCTCTGTTCGTATCCTCAAGTACATTTTCAATTTCAAGTATACGTACTTTGGTTTCTTCATTAAGCCGAAGTGCAGACTTTTGTGTAGCCGTAAGCTTAACTCGCATTGCCATTTTGTCAGGACTCAGTTGTCCAGCAGCAGCTAATTGGTCCAGCAGTACCAATGCTTTTTTCGTTTTGTCCAAGGAATCCATCTGTTCCCTGAGCCCTTTACGCAATTCACTCAGTTCGTTACGCAGTTTGGGTAGAACACCAACTTCAATCGAAGTTACTGTCGACATGCTGTTCCCCACAATTCGTGCTGAAACATTTTCACCGGCTTGAATGGATCCACCAACAATAAGGCCTTTAGTGCCGGCACAGATCACGCCCCTGCCTGCACGGATATTGGAATGCATAATGCTTTGGGAGACGAGAACATCTTCACCTGCATCTACGTTACCTTCCTGAATAAAGGTGCATTTGACATTGTGACCCGCCTGAACAAGCCCTTTATTATATCCGATAATACCGCCAGTGATCTCAACAGAGCCCCCTGCTTCAAGCTCTGCGCCTTCGACACCGCCAACAACGCGAATGTCACCCGCAGCTTTTATTTTAAAACCAGTCAGTACATTGCCGCGTATGACCACCGTACCTACAAAATCAATATTACCGATATTGTAGTCTACATCGCCATTTATTTCATATACCGGGAATACATTCAGTTTGTTTCCTTCCGTTTTGGTCACGAGTCCATCCAAAGCGGCATACATTGCAGATCCATCCGGATTAATAACAACATTCTTCCCCACTTTGAATCGTGCGTCTTTCCCTGGTCGAAAAGGAATTTCCTCACCAGTAACGGCCTGACCTACTGAACCATCTACTGGAGGAATGCGCTCGGCAATGATTTGACCTGATTTTACATTATTCAACCGAGTTACTTCTTTGTAATCCACCCTGCCATCTTCTGCTTCCAGAGGCCGCCGTTCACTCGCATCGTCCATGCCAACCAATACCTTGATGTATCCGTCTGTTCCAGGAACAGCCGCGATGCCTTCGGCGATCTTCAACTGCGTATTCATATATGTTTCAGGTTGATTCACAAACACGAGCAGTGCTTCACGCAGCACACCATACTTAATGCCCTGACCCGCAATAAACTGTTCCAGTTCATCCAGCGTGCAGGTGAAACCTTCTTCCTGCTTGGAAAACTCAAGGTAGGCCGTACTTTTATCTTCCGATAAAACAACGCTAAGGCATTGTTCCAAAGCAATTCGCTGTGTCAATGCAGTTCTTCCTCCTTTTAGACTTTCCACTCCCCGAAATCCGTGTAATCAAGCTTTCTATTAATCTTTGCGCATTAACAGATCCTTCTGTTTTTCGAGCGTTCCACGGAGTCTCAAAATGGCTTTGGAATGCAGCTGAGATATACGCGATGGTGAAAGAGACATCACTTCAGCGATTTCACTAAGCGATAAGTCTTCATAATACAAGAGGGAAACGACCGTTCTCTCTTTAACTGTCAGCTTATCGAGCCCCTGAACCAAAGCATCCTTCAGATAAAACTCGTTCACTTTGTAATCTGGATTTTTGGCCTTTTCATCGACCATTAAGGAAAGACGCGTCTCTGATTCTTCTTCCCGAATCGGGTCTTCGAGAGAACACAGTGACATTACCGCCACTTCCTGGAGCATATGTTGGAAGTCCTTGGTCGACACGTCAAGATACTGACTCATTTCTTCATCGCTTACTGACCGTAAATAGGTTTGCTCCAGCTGCTGATAAGCATCTTCGATTCGTTTTGCCTTTTCTCGCACAGAACGCGGAACCCAGTCTCCTTGACGCAAACCATCCAGAATCGCTCCACGCACTCGCCATGAGGCGTACGTCTCAAATTGAAGGCCTCGTTCATAGTCAAATTTCTCAAGAGCATCAATTAGTCCCATGACGCCGTTGCTCTCAAGATCATCTTTTGGGACATTTTTGGGTAATCCGACGGCCAAACGACCGGATACATAATTCACAATGTGAAGATATTTTTCAATTAAAGCTTTTTTGGCTTCAAGGTCTCCGTGCTCTTTCCACTTTTCCCACAGATCAGCATGGTTCAAATGTGAAGCTTTACGCTCGTCCAATTGCTTTCACCCTCCTTATTTGTCTGTCAGGTGACGAACGGCCTGCGCCAATTCTTCCGGATCCTTGGTCCGGACCAGTTTAGGCGGATCCAATGGGGCGAAACCCGTTGGAGCTTTCGTCTCGGATGGCGGAATCTCTTCCCCAGAGGAGGCGTTCTGTCCATTCTTGAGCAAGTCGTTCAGCTCTTGTCCATCGTCTTCGAGTTTAATGTCAACCTGCGAACCTCTCATTTCTGGACCAATTTGGGGATCATAATCGAAACCCTTACTTCCTGCGGACGGGGTCAGCAACAACCCCAGCCCCCAGCGCAAACCAAAAGCAAGAGCGTACCAGGCTGCGAATCCGATTAACCCGCGAATTAAACTGGTCATCAACAAATTGCTGCTGTATGCTACAAAAAAAGTCAGAATAAATCCGACTATGCCTGCTCCAAGATTAATGCGGTAGTTTCCTATCATAGTTTTATAATTCCTTTACACCCATTTGTACACTTCTAATATTTAAAATCCCTGTTTCACAGTCCATTTCAATGGTCCGGCCATAATTTCCACCAGTGTCTTCAGCAAGAAGAGGAATATTAAGCTTTTGCAACCATTCCCGGCAAGATTCCGCATTCCTCGGCCCAATACGCATGGTATCTCCGGCCCCTGAAAAAGCAAACATCTGAGCACCACCTGCCATTTTGGACACGATACGTGAACGAGATGCACCGAGTTTTAACATTTTTTCTAATAACTCAGGCAACGCCGTATCGGCATATTTAGCTGTGTTCAATTTTCCTTCTCTTGCAATCTCTGAAGAAGGAAGCATCACATGCGCCATTCCAGCCAGCTTCAAATGCGGATCATACATCGTTAACCCCACACAAGAACCAAGCCCTGTCGTGCGGATTATGCCAGGAAGGTGAGCAATGTTCAAATCCGCCATACCGACTTTAACGACGCTTTTTTCTTCAATCATGATCCAGAGGCACCCCTAAAGATTCAAATATCTTGGCAAATGACAATGGATCGGGAATCAGGAAAAATTGACCTTCCACCTGATCTTCTCCTTCGAAGAACGATGTGTCAATCAAAAGTGCATCGTCTCCCATTTCGCCAAATTGCAGCAGCCCATAGCTGAGTATTGCCCCTGCCATGTCAATGGCAAGTCCGGGAACCGTTGGATACATCGACAGTTTGGTGAAATCCGCAAGTGATGAAAGATATGAACCAGCCAGAATATTACCGATTTCTGATAACGCAGACTGTTCCATATCCGTAAACATGAGGCCATCTTTCAGATCAAAACCAGCAAGCCGGTTAAGCAGCATTTTGGCGGCTTCCGGGGTCATCATGAAAAACAGATTACCTGGCGCCTCGCCTTCAACACGTAAAAAGACAGTCACCACGATTCGTTCGTCCCCGCCCACTTTTTCAGCTACTTCTTCAAAAGGGAGCATCTGTACTGTCGGCACGCCCATGTCAATCGGTCTATTTAGAAGTTGAGACAACGCCGTTGCGGCGTTGCCTGCTCCAATGTTACCGACCTCTTTGAGCACATCCATTTGGAATCCCTCAAATCGGTTGAACATCTCCACGTGTTAGCCCTCGACACTTTCCAGCTGTACAACTTCGCTTTTATTCAATACTTCATGCAGATTAAGCATGATCAACAAACGCTCATTTTCCAATTTAGCCACTCCGCGAAGATATCTCGCTTTGACTCCACCCACCACTTCCGGCGGACTGTCAATTGCGCTGCTCTTAATGTCAATTACGTCATTGGCAGCGTCAACGATGAATCCAACCTGCATGTCACCTACAGCTACAATGACAATTCGAGTTTGATCCGTATAATCTGTTTCTGGCAGATTGAAACGACCACGCAAGTCGATAACAGGGATAACAACCCCGCGAAGATTAATAACCCCTTTTACGAAGGAAAATGTCTTAGGGACACGAGTAATCGGCATCATACGTTCAATCGTCTGAACTTTTTCAACCTCAATACCGTATTCTTCAGATCCTAGTTTAAAGACGATGACTTTCAATTCTTCCATGAATAAAACCTCCCTATAAGTGTAAGGCTTAGTTGCTTATTTAATAAATGCGTTAGGGTCAACGATGAGAGCTACTTGTCCATCTCCCAGGATGGTTGCTCCGGAGATTCCTTCAATGGAAGGAAGATAGGTTCCCATTGATTTGAGAACAATCTCGCTCTGTCCGATAAATTCTTCCACGGAAACCGCTGCTAGACGATCTCCTTTGCGGATGACAACGATTTCTGTTTCCGACTCATCCTCATCATTGAAATCAGGTACGCCAAACACTTCGTTTAGCGACAAGTACGGAATGAGGGATTCACGGAACGTAATCATTTTATTACCATGAATATTGCGAACTTGTTCACGCTGCACAATGGCCGTCTCCACGATGGAGGACAACGGAATCGCATATTTCTCGGAACCAACTCGTACAAGCATTGCAGCGATAATTGACAACGTCAGTGGCAGTTGAACCGAGAAATTAGTGCCTTTGCCTGGTGTGGAATGAATGGTTACATTGCCGCCAAGCGAAGTGATTTTGGATTTTACAACGTCCAAACCTACTCCGCGACCAGAGATATCCGAGATTTTGTCTGCTGTACTGAAACCAGGAGCGAATAAAAGCTGATTAACTTCATCATCGCTCATCTTCGCACCCTGCTCTTCCGTTACGACACCGCGTTTAATGGCTGTTTGTAAAAGCTTCTCACGATAAATTCCTTTGCCGTCGTCTTCAATCTCAATGAAAACATGATTGCCACTGTGGAAAGCTCGAAGGTTAACTGTACCCATTTCAGGTTTTCCAGCAGCAACACGTTCTGCGATTGATTCGACACCGTGGTCCACAGCGTTACGCAGCAAATGCACCAGTGGGTCACCGATCTCGTCAATGACCGTACGATCCAATTCGGTTTCAGCACCTGTAATGACCAGGTCAATTTTTTTATCCAAGGTCTTGGCTAGGTCACGAATCATTCGTGGGAACCGGTTAAATACGGTATCTACAGGTACCATGCGCAGCTTGAGAACGATATTTTGCAGGTCTGAGCTGACTCTGCTAAGATGAGCCACAGTATCAGATAGATCATTATTACCCGTTTCACTTGCCAACTGCTCCAGACGTGACCGATCAATCAGCAATTCGCTGAATAAATTCATCAGTACATCCAATCGCTCAATATCCACTCGGATCGTACGCGAAGGTGCGGCTGCCTGTTTAGTTGGTGCAGCAGGTTTGGCTGCTGGTTTTTCTTCTATTTTGACCGCAGTTGCGACCTCTTGTGATACGGCTGTTGCTATGGCGACTGTTTCAGCTTCAACTGCAGCTGCAGCCTGATTGGTCATCTGCTGAAGAGTTTCTTGATCCAGCTGAATGACTTTGGCACTTTCTATCTCTGAAATGCTTAAAATGCTTTTTTCAAGTTCCTGCGCTTCTTTGGTTGTTATGTAATACAACGAGAAACTGCGCTCAAACTTCTCCTGCTCAATATCCTGAACCGTAGGGAAAGACTTCACAACTTCACCCGAGCGCTCCAAGAGATCAAAGACCATGTAGGCACGTACACCTTTCAGCTGGCTATCCTCACTAACAAGCACATCAATGTAAAAAACTCGATGCCCTTCCGCGATAGACTGGTCCAGAACAGAATATTGGAATTCGTCCAGATCAACAGCCGATGAAATGCTTTCTACCGGCTTAGCCGTTGTTGTAGCAGCTGGAGTTTCACCACCTGTCCATTCACCACTTTCAATAGCTTGAAGGGAAGCGACAATTGCGGAAACATCGGCTTTACCTTCTCCACCACTGGTAATATCCTGAACCATGGATTCAAGCGCGTCCAAACTCTTAAACAGGGTATCAAAAATATAGTCCTGCATTTTCAATTTCTCATTACGCACAAGATCTAACACATTCTCCATTTTGTGTGTCAATGATGCCAAATCCTCAAAGCCCATTGTTGCGGCCATACCTTTCAAAGTATGAGCAGAGCGGAAAATGACTTGGACTATACCCAGATCCTCCGGATTGCCTTCGAGTTGAAGCATGTTGTCGTTAAGGGATTGCAGATGATCATTAGACTCATCAATAAACATGGATAAGTATTGGTTCATGTCCATTGTGAGGCACCTCCTCCATGAGTTACACTCCGTTTATTTCACTGCTTGAACAAGTTTTGGGGCGATCTCCTGCAAAGGCAGAAGATGACGTACGCATTGCAGCTCTACAGCAGAACGCGGCATTCCATACACCACACAGGTCTCTTCATTTTCCGCAAAGGTAGACGTTACACCCGCTTCATACAGCTTTTTCATCATTCTCGCTCCATCACTGCCCATACCCGTCAGCAAAACCAAATGTCGCTGAAGCGACGTAAAAGGCAATAACGACTCAAACATCGTATCCACTGAAGGCCGATGGCCATTCACCGGATGCTGCTCCGTAAGCTTCAGGATATACCTTCCATCGGTTGCTTTACTTACGACGATGTGATATCCACCAGGAGCGATATAAGCGGAACCTTTCTTTAGAACCATACCTTCTTCAGCCTCAACGACATGCAGCGGGCTGAAGGAATTCAGCCGTTGTGCCAGAGACCTAGTAAAGTTGGGCGGCATGTGCTGCACAATGATGACAGGTGCAGGCAAATCAGCAGGCAGTTCCTCAAGCAAAGTTTTAAGGGCCCTTGGGCCTCCCGTAGAGCAGCCAATTGCGACAATTTTGTTGAATGCACTATCAGTACCCGTTACTGCTTTTGGTAATGGTTGACTTGAGGATGCAGCCGTTTGCTCCATTACCGACCGTATTGGCTCAGCATTCCGCAACTCCTTCGGAGTGTGAAGAGGCTTAATAGGTTTAGGCACCTTAGCTTCTCTTGTATTAGGAGCACGATCTGGGCTCTTTGCAGCTTCCAGTTTTTTGTCTGACCGCTCTTTTTTCTGATCTGCCAGCGGCATGTTTCGCTGCAGCACTTTGGGCTGGGGTCGATCACTTGGTTCACTGTTTGGCCGTGTAACTGGCTGAACAGGATCAATCCTTTTTTGAGCGGGTTCTCTGCGAACTTGTGCAGGAGCATCACGCTGTACTCGCTGAGATTGACGCAAGAGATGTTCCTGAATCTCTTTCGTCTGTTTTAAAGACTCCTCACGCTCTGCTTTTCGCTTGATTTCGTTCATGGCCGCCCGCATCCGCTCGACGAGGGCCTTGCCTACCTGAGCAATATCCTGATCATGTGAAATGGAAGGCTTACGTATAAAATCAAAGGCTCCCGCCTCAAGCGCCATGATGGTTTCCTTCATACCTTGCTCATTAATACCTGATAGCATAATTACAGGCACCGATGACTTTTGCATGATCGATTTCAGTGCATCCAGCCCATTCATCTCAGGCATTTCTACATCCATCGTAATTACATCTGGCTTTAAATCCACTGCTTTTTCAATTGCTTCCTTGCCGGTTGAAGCCGTTGCCGCAACTTTGAATTCCGGGTCAGCTTCAATTAAATCCGTGACAATTTTGCGCATAAAAGCGGAATCATCGACAACCAATACTTGATACACCGCCATGTTTTGTCCACCTCTGTTTCCTTTATTCAAGAATCATGTTGTCTTCCTAAGCCACTTTTTCATAAATCCCCTGATTCCTGTCAAGGTTCCGGCTTCGTTAACCGCAGGTTCAGCCAAATAGCGAAGGGCTAGCCGCTGTATATCTCTGGAAGCTTTTGAATGGGGATAAGCCAAGCTGTAAGGCACTTGTCTCTTCACCGCTTTAACAACATTCGGATCTTCAGAAACATACCCAAGCAGGGGGATATCCGTTTGTAAAAAACGCTTGGCTACTCCTGCTATTTTGTCCGCCACCTGTTCCGACTCCTGTTCATTTTCAACACGGTTAACGACCATCCGAAAAGGTGTAGCATTTTCCTGACCATGCATCACTTTGACCAGTGCATATGCATCTGTTATGGAAGTGGGTTCAGGTGTGGTTATAATCATACATTCGTCAGCTGCACCAATAAACTTCATATTCTCACGAGAGAGCCCCGCTCCAGTATCAAATATGACATAATCCATCTCCTGGGCAACCATTTCCACTTGCTCTGCAAAGAATTCCAAATCACGGTCCGACAACGAAAATAACTCTTTCATGCCAGATCCACCAGCAATGTAAGGTAGTCCATTCGCACCAAGCTGAATGATTTCCTGTATGGACTTCTGCCGATACAATAAATGATACAGATTATAGGGAGATGAAGTCCCCATAAGGACATCAATATTAGCCATACCGATATCTGCGTCAAATACGAGTACCTTCCTGCCCAGCGTTTGCAGCGCAAGGGCAAAGTTTAACGTGAAATTGGATTTCCCTACTCCACCTTTGCCGCTGGCAATCGTCAAGATTTTCGAAGAGCGACCACTGCGCTGGGTTTTGTCCAATGCACTCGGTGCTGACACCAAACTTCGAAGAGAGGCTGCCTGGTCCTTCATTTCGCGAGTTCTCCCAGCAATTGTTTAGTCAATGAAGCCGGATCTGGTTTGAGCAAGTCATCCGGAACATTCTGTCCATTGGTCACATAGGCAAGTTTCAACGGGAAGTGGTGCAGTAGGTTAATCATTGGACCACAAGTGCCCGTTTCGTCCATTTTGGTGAAAATGATTTTATCCAACCCATACTTGCTGAAATGTTCGGTAATCTCAAACATGTCCGTGCTTTTGGATGTCATGCTCATGACGAGAAAGGTTTCACTATTCTCTACTGGTGCCAGCAGACTTTGCAACTCAGAAACTAGCAATTCGTTTCTATAATTTCTCCCTGCAGTATCCATGAAGATCAGGTCACAATCCTGCAAACGAGATATGGCTCGTTGTGTATCTCCTGGAGACTGTACAACTTCAAGTGGAACATTCAAAATGGAAGCGTAGGTTCTAAGTTGTTCTACTGCTGATATACGGTAAGTATCCGATGTAATAAATCCCACTTTCCGATGATGCTTAAACATCTGCTCAGCCGCCAGTTTGGCTATGGTCGTTGTTTTCCCCACACCTGTGGGTCCAGCAACATAAACAATACGAGTGCCAGATAATATCCCCGCATCGATACGTTCCTCCAGAAACGTTAAAATCTGTTTCTGAACGGATTGAACAATCTCGTTTTCGTCCAACTCTTTAGCATCTAACTGCGTCTGAACCGTTTCAAACCATGACTCAAAAACTTCCGTCCGCACCTCTTGATTAATCAGCCGCTCTCTAAGAAAAAGAAACTCTTCAGGTACAGGGTCAGCCAATTCATTCTGTCTAGATAATTGAGTCATCATCTTTTTGAGTTCTTTCAGTTCAGACATCAGTTCTTGTTGCCCCGGTTTGTTTGGTTCCTGCACAGCCGGAGACGATGAAACCGAAAAATCCGCCCCTTCCGGTCGCGGTTTATAATCCATGCTTGACTCAAATTTACCGTGCCCTCTAACTGAATCAACGTTCATCGATTCAGCATGAGCAGCGGTTTCGTTACGTTGTTCATCGGCGTATTGTTCAACAATCTGAGCAGCCGATTTCGATTCATTGGCTTCGTTCACAAATGAACGAGCCGTCTGCCTGTACGCTTCAGGAACATACGAACGAGGCACTGACGCAACTTGGTTCTGTATCTGCTTCTTGGCCTCTTTTTTATCTTCCTCTTCAACCGCAGCTACAACTTCAATTCTCTTTTTGCGAAACATTCCCATCATTCCGCCCACCTTAATTTCTTTGGTGGACAGAATGACAGCGTCACTTCCTAGATCTTTCCGAATTTGAAGCATAGCCTCGGGCATGGTCTCAACAATATATTGTTTTACTCTCATAAGTTCACCACTCCGACACTTTGGATTTCAACATTCGGTTCCAACTCACTATAGGAAAGCACCGGTATGTCCTGCATGGTACGTTCAATGACTTGACGCAGATACATACGAATGGTTGGAGAAGTTAATACGACAGGTTGTTGACCTGATTGGATTAATCGATTGACCTGCTCGGTCAATTTTTGATACACACTTTGTGTAGACGCAGGATCCAGTGCAAGGTAACTTCCTTGATCGGATTGTTGTACACTTTCGGCAATTTTCTTTTCCAATCCAGGCCCAACGGTAATCACTCTAAGTGTTTCACCTTTTTGGGAGAACTGTTGGGTGATTTGACGGGAAAGCGATTGTCTAACGTACTCTGTCAGAACATCCGGGTCTTTGGTATAAGTCCCATAGTCAGCCAGTGTCTCGAAAATCGTAACCATATCCCGGATGGAAATTTTCTCGCGCAGAAGTTTTGCCAGCACTTTTTGTACATCCCCAATGGCCAAAACCGATGGAATCAGTTCATCGACAAGTGCAGCATAATTCTCTCTGAGATTGTCCACAAGCGCCTTCGTCTCTTGTCTGCCGAGAAGCTCATGTGCGTGTTTCTTAATCAGTTCCGTCAGATGGGTAGCCACTACGGATGGCGGATCCACAACGGTATAACCAGCAAGCTCAGCTCGATCTTTGGTCACTTCGTCGATCCATAGAGCAGGAAGGCCAAAAGCCGGTTCCGTAGTTTCAATTCCTGTCACAGATTCTTCTTCGTACCCAGGGCTCATAGCCAGATAATGATTAAGCAGCAATTCACCGCCACCCACCACATTACCCTTGATCTTAATGACATACTCATTAGGTCTCAATTGAATATTGTCTCGAATCCGAATGACAGGGACAACGAGCCCTAATTCAAGCGCACATTGCCTACGTATCATAATAATCCGATCCAGTAGATCTCCACCCTGCTGGTTATCGGCCAGAGGAATCAAACCGTAACCAAACTCGAACTCGATTGGATCAACCTGAAGCAAGTTAATTACACTTTCTGGACTTCTAACCTCTTCGATCTGTTGTTCCTCCTCCATCTGTTCTTCTGCCTCTTGTTTGGATTTCAGCGTATTTTGCATCCTCCATGCGGCAAAAGCCAGTATACCTGCCAAAGGTATGGTCGTAATGGCGTGAATTGGAGTGAAGAAACCAAGCATTGCTATTACAAAAGCTACAATATATAAGAGCGTCGGGTATGTAAACAACTGCCCCGTAATATCATCTGCCAAGTTACCTTCGGATGACGCTCTAGTGACGATAAGACCCGCTGCTGTAGAAATCAGAAGTGCAGGAATCTGACTGACCAATCCATCCCCGATTGTTAATACAGAATAGGTGGACAATGCATCTGCAAACGGGAGACCATGTACGGTCATACCAATAATAAATCCACCAATGAGATTGATCAGCAAGATGATGATACTCGCGATCGCGTCCCCTTTTACGAATTTACTGGCACCGTCCATTGCACCGTAGAAATCAGCCTCTCTCTCAATTTTCGAACGACGTTCACGAGCCTGTTGTTCATTGATCAAGCCTGCGTTTAAGTCCGCATCAATACTCATTTGTTTACCTGGCATCGCATCGAGTGTAAATCGTGCAGCAACTTCAGCTACACGTTCTGAACCCTTGGTGATGACGATAAACTGAACAACAACCAGTATGAGGAAGACGATGAAACCAATTGCAATCTGACCGCCCGCGATCCAGCTTCCGAAAGTTGCTACGACAGACCCCGCATTCCCATTTCCAAGAATCAGCTTCGTTGTTGAAATGTTCAAAGCTAATCGGAACAATGTCGTAATCAGCAATAATGCCGGGAAGATGGAAAATTGTAACGCTTCCTTGCTGTTCATCGCTACAAGCAATATCATCAATGCAAGTGAAATGTTGACAACCAGCAGCATGTCCAACAACCAGGTTGGGATCGGGAGAATCATCATCAACACAATGCCAATGATACCCGCAAGGACAGCAATATCTTTTGTTTTCAATGAATGTACGGCCTCCGATCCCTTTTATTTCGTTCTGCCCTTTAATTTATATACATAAGCCAGCACTTCGGCTACCGCTTGAAACAAATCAGCCGGTATGGCGTCGCCAATCTCGGCCCTCTGGAACAATGCCCGTGCCAGCGGCTTGTTTTCCATTGTAATGACACCGTGCTCTTTGGCAATCTCCCTGATGCGCAAGGCGACGTAATCCTGACCTTTGGCAATAATCTGAGGTGCTTCCATCTCAGACCCTTCATACTTCAGCGCTACTGCGAAGTGTGTCGGGTTTGTGATGATCACATCTGCATTTGGAACCTCCTGCATCATGCGCTGTACAGCCATGCGACGCTGTCGTTCCCTGATTTTACCCTTGATCAGCGGGTCACCTTCCATTTTTTTGTACTCGTCCTTGATGTCCTGTTTGGACATCCGAATGTTTTTCTCGTAATCATATTTCTGATACATATAGTCAAACACTGCGAGTACCATTAAGGCCACAGCAATTTTGACACCCAGATTGAGGGTGATTGAAGCCGAAAAATGTAATATGGCATCCAAAGAAAAATGGGAAAGTGAAGCAATATCCGATTGATAACTTGTAATCGTACTGTAGACTAGATAACCGATAATCGACATTTTCAAAATGGATTTTGCAAACTCCACTAATGAACGGAGTGAGAAAATGTTCTTGAAACCTTTGATAGGATCAAGCTTCTCAAGCTTTGGCTTCAAGCCTTCTCCCACAAGTAGAAAGCCAACCTGCATATAATTGACGATCAAGGCAACAACCGCCGCACCTATCAGTACGGGTGCTAGCAGCAGCATAACTTCAATGCCGTAGCGCATCATAAGGGCCATTACATTCTCGCCGGTAATCTCCAAGCTCAGCCGATTCATAAAGATATCTGTAAATAACCGAACAATGCGTTCTTTGTAAAAATCACTGAATACCATCATGATTAAAAAGGTGAACAGGAGAATGGATGCTCCGGAGATCTCCATACTTTTGACAACCTGTCCCTTTTTGCGCGTATCTTGCCTTTTTTTCGGGGTGGCTTTCTCCGTCTTCTCCCCTGCGAATAACTGAAGGTCAAGCTGAAATTTCATTTAAATCCTGTCCTCCGTTTCCTTTAGCCCGGCCTCTGTCCGATCGTTCCAAGCAACTTTTCCATAGATCTAAACATCGCTTCGAACAATTGGCTAAATACAAAGGCGAAGCTCGGAACCATCAAAAGCAATATGGCGATTCCCACCAGGACCTTTAACGGCATACCGACAGCAAACACATTGAATTGAGGAGCAGTTTTAGCCAAGAAACCCAATCCCACATCCGTCAAAAACAAAGCCACTACAATGGGTGCCGACATTTGGAAGGCAAGCATAAAGGTCTCGCCTAATGTATGAACAAGAAACTCAGCAATACTACCGTCGGCCAATCGTATGAAAAAGGCATTGGATAAAGGTATCCAGCGATAGCTGTACACAATGGCGTCCAGAAGGTAGTGATGTCCATTCATCGTCAGGAAAAGCAGCATAGCAAAAGCATATTTGAAATTACCTGTCAGCGGTGCAGAAGCACCAGTCATCGGATCAAATACATTCGCCATACCAAAGCCAATCTGAAGGTCAATGAATGTTCCCGCCGTCTGCACGGCTGTCATGATCAGATAGGCTACGAAACCTAGTAGCAATCCTATTAATATCTCCCGGATAATCAACAGAATATAACTCAGATCGGTAGGCACTTCCTGATTCATGCCATAAACGACATAAACCGTTAATGTTACAAATGCCGAAAGTCCAACCTTAATGGAATTCGGCACATTTCGAGCTGAGAATACTGGAGCAGTTACAAAAAATGATGCAATTCGACAAAACATAAGCAGAGCGACAGGAAAACTTTGCAACAATGTCTCCATGTGCGAAAGCCTACCCTATATATCTGTATAAATTATCGAGAATGTTATACGTAAAATCTACCAAAATATTTAAGATCCAAGGTCCGAATAAGAGCACTGCCAAAAGTACGGCAATAATTTTCGGTACAAAGGCTAATGTCTGCTCCTGAATTTGGGTCGTTGCTTGAAATACACTGATTATGAGACCCACAACTAGAGCAAGTATAAGCATGGGTGCGCTAGCCAGCAGCGATGTATATACTGCTTTCCCGGCCAGACCTATAACAAATTCTGAAGTCATGACCGTCCTCCTTCAACTTTCCTGCTCATGTGTTAAAGCTCAGCAGCAGTGATTTCACTACAAGATACCAACCGTCCACAAGGACAAATAGCAATATCTTAAAAGGTAATGAGATCATGACCGGTGGTAGCATCATCATCCCCATAGCCATGAGTGTACTTGCTACTACAATGTCTATGACTAGAAACGGAATGAAAATCATGAATCCCATCTGGAATGCTGTCTTTAATTCACTGATTGCATACGCTGGCACCATGACAGTAATCGGTATGTCTTGATATGTTTCTGGTTTTTCGGTCTGATTATATTTCATAAATAGCAGTAGATCTTTCTCCCTTGTGTGAGAGAACATAAATTTCTTAATGGGATCTTGTGCCTTTTCAAGCGCTTCCGTTTGCGTAATGTCTCCTTTGAGATAAGGCTGAAGAGCTACCTGATTAATGGAAGACAGCGTCGGTGACATGATAAACAGTGTCAGGAAGAGCGCTAAACCGACAAGCACCTGATTGGGCGGCATTTGTTGCGTCCCCAAGGATGTCCGTATAAAACCGAGAACGATAACAATTCGGGTGAAGCTGGTCATTAACACCAGTATTGCAGGCGCTATACTTAACACCGTAATTAACAGTATTATGGACAGTGAACTCGTACTTGGTGTTCCACCATCTCCGCTTCCGATTTGGATATCGATGTTCGGTATCGGTTCGGCAAAGGCAACCGTCACAGATGCCAGGCTGATAAGCCCCATCAAACAACATGCTAGCCAAATCTTTTTCTTCATGAATCCCTCGACCGATCTGTAGTATTGTCTTCTTCCAGGAGCTTGTCCATCTTCTCTTTTCGGTTAGGCATCTGCCGCAGTTTCGACTCAAACAGCTCGTGAAAAGAGGCTGTTTCCTCAAGTTCCATTTCCCTTGGTGGTTCACTCTTACGCAAGCGGGATGCCAACTTGTTGATTAATGGTGAAAGGCTTCCCTGTTGTGAAGAAGCTTCTCTCTCAAATGAATCAACAATTCTCTGTGCCTCTTCTAAATCCGAAATTTTGTCTAGCAATTGTATATTTTCGCCAACACCAACCAGATAAACATTGCCACCAATTTCTATGATCTGAAGTGACTTGTTCGGCCCCAGCCCCACACCACCCAAAATACGGACTATACCACTTCGGAACCACTGCTGATTCCGTTTGTTCAAAAAGCGGAGCAGGTAGACGATAAGGACCAGGATGACGGCCAGGACGACAATCACCCATACAAGCTGAAAATAATAGTTGGTCCCAATGTCAGCTCCTCCAGGAGTATCACCCTGCGCCATCATCATGTGTCTTAAACTCCCAGCGTTTTGCTGATAGCTTCGATGACTCGGTCAGACTGGAATGGCTTAACGATGAAATCTTTGGCACCAGCCTGAATCGCATCAATTACCATCGCTTGTTGTCCCATAGCTGAACACATAATGACTTTAGCGTTCGCATCGATTTTTTTAATTTCTTTCAGCGCTGCAATACCATCCATCTCAGGCATGGTAATATCCATCGTGATCAGATCAGGACGAAGTTCCTTAAATTTCTCAATTGCTTGTGCTCCATCCTGAGCCTCGCCAACGACCTCATATCCGTTTTTGGACAAAATGTCCCGGATCATCATTCTCATAAATGCAGCGTCGTCCACGACTAAAATTCGGTTTGCCATCTTGATTCAAGTCCTCCCTAAATTGTGCTTATTGTAATTTCTGAATTCGGTCCCATTGGCTTACGATATCTATAACACGAACACCAAAGTTTTCATCGATAACGACGACTTCTCCCTTAGCGATCAGTTTGTTATTGACCAAAATATCGACAGGTTCGCCGGCCAGTTTATCCAGCTCGACAATTGAACCTTGTGAGAGTTCCAATATATCCTTAATTTGCTTCTGGGTCCTTCCTAATTCTACGGTGACTTTAAGGGGAATGTCCATCAATAAATTCAAATTATTTTCGTCCACCTGACCGTAAGCCCCGTTTTGCAAATTGGCGAACTGGACAGGTTGTACATTCACATTCCTGTTTGGCATACCGCCGTAGTGTTGTGGTGCACCATACGGTTGCTGTGGTGGCATCCCGTAAGGCTGTTGTGGCGGCATTCCTTGCGGCATACCCATTGGTGTCTGTCCATACCCATTATAGTCTGGAGCAGGCTGTTGAGGCGCCTGTGGAGGCATTTGCTGTTGAACCGATGGTTGTTCCGGTGCCACAGGTGGAGCTGCCGCCGCTGGTGCTGCATGGGATGGTGTTGTGACTGGTGCATTAGCCGTTGATTCTTGTGCTCCGCCAATCAACATATCCACCATGTGTTTGGCGAAATCAACAGGCAAAAGCTGCATCAGATTGGAGTCTATCAAATCACCAATCAGGAGGCGAAACGATACTTGAATCAACGTTTCGTCATGCGGGAGATTGCTGACACCCTCGCCACTTTCCATATTGAGAATATCGATGCCTGGCGGAGAGATATTCACAAATCGGTTGAAAATCGTAGACATGGAGGTTGCTGATGAACCCATCATTTGGTTCATTGCTTCCTGTACTGCACTAATATGGATTTCATTCAGCTCTTCATCCGCAGGATTCCCTTCGCCTCCAAGCATCAGATCAGCAATGACTTGTGCATCGCGCTTCTTGATAACTAGTGAATTGATCCCTTCAAATCCATCCACATAATTGACATGTACTGCAACATGTGGCTTTGGAAAGGCTTCTTCGAATTGCGAACGGCTGATAATGGATACCTTCGGTGTTGTAATATCTACTTTTAATCCCAATAGCGTGGACAATGCTGTCGCTGCGCTACCAAACGTAATATTACCGATCTCCCCCAATGCATCTTGTTCCAGTTCAGTCAAAAAGTCATCAACTGTTTTTTCAGCAGGTTCCGTGCTACCCATCGATTCGGATTGCCGGAGCAAAGCATCGATTTCTTCCTGGGACAAATAATCCTTACTCGTCAAATTCTTCAACTCCTTCGGTGACAATCTTATCTATTTGTACAGCCACACGGTCTTTTATCGTTCCCGGACTGCCCATATACTTCAACCTGTCGCCCACTTTGATGGATAACCCCTCATCAACCGGTTTGTTCAACGTAATGACATCGCCCACCGAAAGGCCAAGGAATTCCGAGATCGAAATTCTGGATTCACCCAGTTCCGCAACAACTGGCAATTTGGCTTTGTTCACACGTTCTCTAAGGGCATCGTATTCTTCCGGCGCTCTTGTTTTCTTCTCTGAAACAAACCACTGATGTGTCGACAGCCTTGACATAATAGGTTCAAGAACGACATGCGGGATACACAAATTGATCATGCCCGTAGTGTCACCGATTTTGGTGCTCAGCGAGATCAAGGCAATCGTTTCGTTGGGTGATACGATCTGCATAAACTGTGGGTTCGTCTCCAGTGCTTCCATTCTCGGCGATATGTCGAGCACTGTCTTCCAAGCTTCCTGCAAACTTTCGAACGCTCGGCTGAAGATTCGCTCCATAATTGTCGTTTCTATTTCAGTCATTGAAGCTATTTTAGTCGGCGCGCTTCCTGTCCCACCCAGCAATCGATCCAACATCGCATAACCAACATTGGGGTGGACCTCCATGACCATTCGACCTTGTAATGGTTCTGCTTCAAATATGTTTAATATCGTCATTTTAGGGATTGAACGAATAAATTCATCATAAGGCAGCTGTTCGACCTGAACGACATTAATTTGAACGAAGGTCCGCAATTGGGCTGAAAAATAAGTGGTGAGAAACCGAGCAAAGTTTTCGTGAATCCGGGTCAAGCTTCGGATATGATCTTTAGAAAATCTTACTGCCCGTTTAAAATCATATGATCTAATTTTCTTCTGAGTTTCTTCCTTTTTTAATTCCTCGGCATCCATCTCACCTGAGGAAAGTGCTGCTAATAGGGCATCAATCTCATTTTGTGATAATACATCCACCATGTTCTCACCCCCTTACCGTTTTACAGCGTGCTCTGTTCATTACATTGATGCCATCAAAAAATAAGTAAAGTTTGTGCTGCTCAGCTTTGGTTCAGGCAATGCTTCATTGATCAGTTTCGTCAGTTTTTCATTAAACTGAGAACGTCCTTTGGCTGTTTTTAACTCCTCTGGCTGTGCATCGGCAAAAGTCTGAACAATAATTGGTTTTACGGTAATTTCTTTGATTTTCTCGAAATCTTCTTTTGCTGTAGCGTCAGTCAGTTTAAAAGCCAGGTTGACTTGTACGATGTGATTGGTGTCTGCCAAATTGGTTTTGATGTCGGTAATCTCGGAAGTAACCTCGACAATTTCATCGGCAGTCATCTTTTTGACTTCAGCAGCCGAAGCTACATCTGTTTCAGCTTTGTTACCCGTCTGTCCTTGCATAAATACAAACACAACCACCACAATGAGTGTTATGGCAAGCAAAATCGTTGCCAGCCAGGGCATCATCTTTTTCATCAGGATTCCTCCGTTTGCTGCACTTTGATAGTGGCTGCCTGAACCCCGATTTCACGGTTGTATTCTTTGATTTTGGAAATGACTTCATCTGCCTTTTCAAGGACAATCAGTCTCTTACCAGTTACCAGAGTAATATACGTATCCGGCGTTTCTTCTACAATCTCTACCATCAGCGCATTTAACCACATGGGAGAACCATTTAACCGCGTTACCGAAATCATGCTAAGCCCCCTCTCGATCAATGTGGAGGAGCGAGCCCCTCCACGCATTAACACTTTCTAATCAGCTATTAACGTTTCAGGTTAACAACTTCCTGAAGCACTTCATCGGATGTTGTGATAATCCGTGAGTTCGCCTGGAAACCACGTTGAGCGACGATCATCTCTGTAAATTCACCCGTCAAATCCACATTGGACATTTCCAGTTGGCCTGCAATGATCGAACCAGTTCCGTTTTCAGCATCATTCGCTGTTAATGGATCCAGGGTGCCATCAGGGTTAGCATTAGCCGTCATTCGATAAAGGTTTCCGCCTATTTTTTCGAGTCCTTCAGGGTTGACAACTTTCCCAATCCCCAGCTGAGTTTCACTTTCAATGGTTCCGTCAGCCATAGTCTGGTTAATCATACCGTTTTGACCAATCGTAAACGAAACAACATCATCTGCAATCGTGATCGGTGCACCTTCACTATCTAACACGAAGAGTCCATCTGAAGTAACGAGATTACGAGACGCATCTACATGAAAATCTCCAGCACGAGTTAAAAATGGAATCTCCTGATCCTCTCCCATGGAAACAAGAAAGAAGCCATCTCCGTTAATTCGCAGATCTGTGGGATTATTCGTTGTCATTGGGCTTCCTGCAAGATGCAATGTATCAATAGAACCTACAGATACACCTAAACCAATTTGTTTCGCATTCACACCACCAGTTGGAGTATCTGTCGGTGCGGTTACTCCTGCAGTAGTCTGGCTCATTATATCTTTGAACATGACACGGCTACCCTTGAAGCCAACGGTGTTTACGTTCGCGATATTATTACCAATAACATCTAGTTTGGTTTGAAAACCCCGCATCCCGGAAACGCCAGAGTACATCGATTTCAACATGATTATAAATCCTCCCAGCCTTAATTTGGTTACCGCATCAGTCGGTCAGCGGTGTTCCGGCTCCCGAGAAGGGCCAGCCGGTTAAGAAATGATTACTGCACTATCGATTTGTGTAAATACATTATCCTTCATGCTTTCGCTATCCATAGCTGTGACTACAGTGCGATTTTTAACATTAACAATAAAGGCCATATCCTGCATCAGGATCAGAGATTCTTTTGCACCTTTGGCCGCAGCCTTGTCGAGTGCAGTTCCAATCTGCTGCATTTGCTCGCTTTTCAGCTCAATCCCCCGCTGTTCCAATCTCTTGGCAGCATGGTTGCTAAGCTTCAACAGATTGTCCTCAAGCACTTGAGCAAAAGGTCGTTCGGGAGTGATTGTTGTTTCACTCTGTTTAGGGCGATTAAGCAAGTTAGGTGTTACTGGGCCTGTATATAGTTGTCCTACCGTTATTCGTTCACTCATAACGTGTTCCCACTATCTTGAACAGCTGTTTCAGCTTCCTCGCTTTCATTCACTGGTGCTGAAGCATCTGCAGTACTCTGAGCCTTGGCTTCTTCCTCTTCGATTGGAGCAGGATTCGAAACCTGAATAATTTCATTCAGCTCAATCTCGTCGTTGCCTACTTTAGCGTACTGCACACCATCCCGTACGATGATTGAATCTACAATTCCCTGACGAAGTGTTCCATTGTCCTCTTTATTAGAAGAAAGCCAGCTAATTTCTCGTCCAATGATGCTTGAAACCGCACCAAGAGACTGATTCAGCGTTTTGAGTTGCGACGAAATGTTAACAAGCTGTTCTACCGAACTGAACTGCGCCATTTGAGCAATAAATTCCTTATCCTCCATAGGCTGCATCGGATCCTGATTTTGAAGTTGGGTGATTAGTATCTTAAGAAACTGATCCTTCCCTAACTCCTTGGTAGCTGCACTAGTTGTGGCTGTGTTCGAAGCCGAGTAGTTCGGCCATGTATTATTAGTAGAAACAATTTCAGTAGCCAATATTTTCACCTCATTTCTATTTAAGCTTTAGCTGTAAACGAGCCTCCTTGGAAGTCGTTTCCTTCCTCATTCTCACTGCGCCAATTCCGCAGTTCTTCCTGAAGGTTTGCCGTAGTTATTGCATCGTCTGTTTGCTCTTCACGTTCCCGTGAGCGGCGCTGATCTTGCGAGTTATTTCCTTGCTGACGTCCGTCGTCATGATACATTTCTGAACCTAGAGAACTGCTCTGAGTGACTTCGATTCTCTCCACTTGTATACCTTGGGATTGAAGCGAGGTACGAAGCTGAGTCATTTGCTGTTCTAGCATATCCTTCGCCATCGCATGTTCAGTCATGAAGCGTGCAACCAATTGTCCGTTCTGCAAGGTAATCTGTACATCCAGCTTACCCAGATGTTCTGGTCGAAGTGAGATCGTAGCTTCTGAAAAGCCTTTTTGCTGCACGATATCCAGCTTATTCACCACAAATTGCGTCATTTCCTTTGCAAACTGTGATGCCTGCATTACAGGTTCAGCTGGCTTAGCTACCGTTGTGCCCGAAGTACGCATGGATAACTCACCGGCTGTAATGACTTTCGAATGATCCATTTCTCCACCTTCACTCGCAGCCGAGGAAGTGTCCACATCTGTTTCACCTGTCACTTTAAGCTCTTTAGTAGAAGACAGAATCGCAGTCAATTCTTTCTCCGTAGATGGAGTAGCTTTGGTTTGTACACCTTGATCTTTTAATGAATCCATGGAATCAACGATTGTTTTAAGTTCCGTCCATCCTTTATTGTTGCTCAGATCAACTCCAGCCTCCTGCAGCTGATTCTGGAGAGTTTGAAGCAACTGCTTAAACTCAACTGTATTTTTGGCTATAGGACTATCTGGTTCAGTCATGCTTGCAACCAACTGAGTAAGTACATCCTGCAGTACAAAGCGAACTGCAGCTGGATGTTCAGTAAGATCCATAACCGCAGTAGCGTTAACAGTTGTTGGCGCATTTACTGTTCCATCCGCTTTTTCCGTTTCAACGGAAGCACCGTTTAATTGGGCATACAGCTGTTGAATCAGATTTTGCAATTCTGCCAGTAATGTCAGGTCATTCTCCAGAACTTCATCTAGCGAATCCAAGCCACCAAACAACGAGTCCAGAACAGCTGTAAGAGACGTTTCTTCCCCTTCTTCACTAGTTGCTAGGGTTATAGCTAACGGATTAACAGTTAAACCTCCAGCTGTAGCCGAGTTGTTTTCTTCCGAAGTGGTACTATTCAATGACTGTGCCAGTGTTTGCAAAAATCCACCATCGGTCCCTGTAACCCCACCTTTAGATTGCGTTCCAGACGAAGTTTGCGCTGCTCCCGTTGTCTTTGATGTGGCTACTGAGGTCATTTGGTATACGATTGACATTTGTTTCACCTCCTTTCGAATTAAGATCGTCATACCTACTTATTGCCCATTAACCGGTTTAAGATTTTCGCTGTTTCAGCTGAATTCTCTGTAGACATATTCTCAAGTAATTGTGAGCGCGTTGCATCGTCTACCGAATTCAAAATGGTCAATGTTTTATCTGGACTGAGTTTATACGTCTCTAGCAGCAATTTTGCGCCGCTTGAGGCCGACATTGAAGAGAACGTTTGGCTGAGCTGTGTTTTGTCCAGGTT
This sequence comes from Paenibacillus sp. FSL K6-2862, assembly GCF_038005125.1. Lineage (NCBI taxonomy): Bacteria > Bacillati > Bacillota > Bacilli > Caryophanales > Paenibacillaceae > Paenibacillus > Paenibacillus sp. FSL K6-2862. The sequence continues at coordinate 2,410,528 of NZ_JBBOSN010000001.1, read as the reverse complement.
TTTCGAATTGGTAGTAGACGTCGTTGTGGTCGCAGCCGTTTCTTTCTTCAATCTGGATTGCAAAGCATCGAGTGCCAGATCTCCGGATGGTTTTGCATCCTTCATCATCATCGTGACATCTGCCGCCGTTTTCGGATCCATTTTCTCCAACACTTTCGTACGGGCAGTCGACTGCATCGCACTCAGAAGAAGTACCATTTCTTCATTAGTCATGTTCTGTAAAATCGGTGCTGCTTTGCTAGGACTCATATCCGCATACATTTTGGCCAGATCCTTAATCTGTTTCTGATAATCAGACTCGCTCTCCGGAACCTCAGCGGCTGCAGTTTCTGCTGCTTTCTCCGCTTCATCCAATTTCGCTTGCAGATCACTTGCCTTTTTTGCTTCAGTCGTAGTAGCCTCTTTTGCTGCCTGGAGCTCTGTTTCTTTAGCCGCAACCTGAGACTTCAACTTTTCGATTGTTGCTTCAGCACTCTCCACTTGCTTTTCGCTTTCGTCCAGCTTTTCCTTTTCTGGATCCAGCACAGGATCAGGCACCCAATCCTTGACTACCGGAATTTTGTTAGCTAGCTCAAGCATGTTATTACGTATATCTACATTAAATAAGGTAAGCAGCACACCGAGCAGTACGACGGTGAAGACAATGGGGATCGAAATCATTAGAAACTTTTCCCAACCGCTACCTGATTCTTTCTCGATATCTGTGTCTTTAACAGCCATTATTTCATTCCTCCTTCACGAGACAACTTCGCTTGCGAAGCCCATCAGATTGCGCGTCCGGTCTTTGCAGCGAAGCGTACAGTAGCCATCTCGTCCAGATCGTTCTGTTCCCGGAGGAGCATCTCCTGCTGAAATTTGCTTTTGGCTTTGTCTCTCGCTTCAAGCCACACTTTTTCATCAACCATCTTACCGTTCAAGAACGTCTGATTTCGCTGCACATTGACCTGAGCGTGTTTAACATCCGTGTTCTTTTTGGTGATGCACTCATCCAGGTGATACACGTATCGGTGCATTTCTTGCAGACTGGATACAGAAGCAGTGCTCTCCGTTGCGGATTGAATGACACTAATCAGTTCGTTTTTATCATTCATAAGTTGTAAAAGGTGTTCTTCCTCTGTTTGAAGTTTGCCGATTGCTGTGGATAACATCCACTCCGCTTGTGTTTTTTCATTGCTCTTCAGGTCAACTACCTTTTGGAAATGATATCGAAATTTCATCGTTAAACCTTTCATCTCCTTGCAAATTCAAGAATCAAACGTTCCTGCACTTCACTCAGTGTTACTTTTTCATCCACTTTTTGCTTGGTAAAGTTCCATATGCTTTCGATTTGATCCATCGCTTCATCAATAGCTGCATTCGACCCTCTTTGATAAGCCCCAATGTTGATCAAATCTTCCGATTCTTTGTACACGGCCATCAATCGCTTCATATTATTAACGGCTTCCAGCTGTTCTTCAGGCGCGATATCTTTCATGACACGACTAATGCTCGCTAACACATCGATTGCAGGGAAATGTCCTTTGTTCGCGATGGACCGATTCAGCACAATGTGACCGTCCAGAATACCCCTAACCGCATCCGCAATCGGTTCATTCATATCGTCACCATCAACGAGTACCGTGTAAAATGCTGTTATGGAACCGGTTGGTCCAGTTCCCGCACGTTCCAGCAATTTAGGTAAACTCGCAAATACAGAAGGTGTGTAGCCTCTCATGGCTGGAGGTTCACCTACAGCCAGTCCAACTTCCCTTTGAGCCATGGCATAACGAGTAACGGAATCCATCATCAACATGACATTCATGCCTCTGTCCCTGAAATATTCCGCTATCGTGGTGGCAATGACTGCCCCTTTAATTCGAATCAATGCCGGTTGGTCAGAAGTTGCGACTATGACGACCGAGCGCTCCAGCCCTTCTGGCCCAAGATCACGTTCAATAAAATCACGAACCTCGCGTCCCCGTTCACCTACAAGAGCTATAACATTCACATCAGCGGCCGTATTACGGGCAATCATGCCCATCAATGTACTTTTACCAACACCCGATCCGGCAAAAATACCAACCCGCTGACCTTTACCAACAGTCAACAAACCGTCAATCGCTCTAACGCCTACACCCATGGTTTCCAGTACACGCGGCCGTTCCATCGGATTCACAGGTTTATTCGATGTGGAGAACATCGGCATCCGTGAAGGTAGCAACGATCCATCCAGAGGTTGACCAAGTCCATCAAGCACTTTGCCCAGCAGCTCTGAACCAACCTGAACTCCAAGCGGCTTCCCGGTACCTACAACATCGCACCCCGGACCAATCGATTGCAATTCACCCAAAGGCATCAGCAGCACTTTGTTATCCCGGAAACCAACGACTTCTGATTGAATCGGCTTCTCCGATTTCCCCGGATAGATGTAGCATACGTCACCGATGCTTGCGTCAGGACCTTCGGATTCAACCATAAGCCCGATAACCTGTGTGACCTTACCATTAATCCGAACAGGATCAAATTGGCGTAAGTGCTCCATGTAACGCTGTGAACTAAGAACCTTCATGTTGATTTTTTCGCCCCTCATCCTCAAGTGCTATGCGGACCAGTTCTTTTTTTATTTCAGAAAGTTGTGTATCAATACGGGCATCCACGCTTCCAAAAGACGAGCGAATGACACACCCTTTGTCTTTTACCGTTGCATCCGGCAATATTTGAAGTTCGGCTTGTGAATCGATGGATAAGGACAACTCTTCACGCGCAGCTTGTACAAAAGCAAATTGCTCTGGAGCTACACACAAGGCAATCATTCCTTGTTCACGTTTCCGTGACAGATTCTGACGGATCAATTCGAGAGTATGCTCTGGTTCAACAGTGAGCTGCTTATCAATAACCTTCTCTGCAATTCCGCATGCCAGCTCTACAAGAAAAGGCTCTGCTTCCTGGATAATTTGATCTTTTGCTACATAAGCCTCTTGCAGTACTTCCTGAGCTTCTTTCATCATCTGTTCGATCTGCACTTGGAGATCCAGTTCAGCTTGTACTTTGCCTTCATCAAAACCCTGCTGAAAACCTTGTGAGCGCATCGCTTCAATTAAATGTTCATCCTGCTGACGCTGTTCTTGCCACCAGCTATCGATCTGCTCACGGGCTTCTTTAAGCATGCGTTCCGCTTCCTCGGAAGCTTCGCGTACCTGCTTTTCTGCAAACTCCTTGGCATCCTCCAGCATCTCCGCAGTCAGACGTTTGGTTTCTTCGTCTACACGAGCCTGTAACGCCTCTGTCTCTGCACCTTCCACTTCGCTATCTGTTCCTTCAGTTTCAGGACCACCATAATGATGATGATTTTCAAGACGTTTGCGGTCATCAACCGGCACATACTGGAAAGATTTAATCAAATTAGACAATGATATCATCTCCTCCGCCGCGAGCGATAATGATCTCACCAGCTTCTTCCAGTCTGCGGATCGTTCCTACGATACGAGTCTGGGCTTCTTCCACATCACGCAACCGAACAGGTCCCATGAATTCCATTTCTTCTTTGAATGTCTCGGACATCCGTTTGGACATGTTGCGGAACACTGCATCGCGAACTTCTTCGCTCGCCACTTTGAGTGCAAGCTGCAAGTCTGCGTTGTCGATATCGCGGATGATACGTTGAATTGAACGATCGTCCACGTTGACAATATCTTCGAATACAAACATGCGTTTTTTGATTTCTTCGGCAAGTTCCGGATCCTGAATTTCCAGAGAATCCAAAATGGTACGCTCCGTACCCCGGTCGACCCCATTCAGAATCTGTACGATCGACTCGATGCCACCTGCATTTGTATAATCCTGTGTAACCGTTGACGACAACTTTTGTTCCAATACACGTTCCACCTGAGAGATAACCTCAGGGGATGTGCTGTCCATGACAGCGACTCTTCGCGCAACATCAGCCTGCTTCTCCTGAGGCAATGAGGATAGAATTGCTGCTGCCTGCTCGAATTGCAGATAGGATAGTACCAAGGCAATCGTCTGTGGACTTTCGTTTTGAATAAAGTTTAATATTTGGTTTGGATCTGCTTTGCGTGCAAAGTCAAATGGTCTAACCTGAAGCGTAGCTGTCAAACGATTAATAACTTCAAGTGCCTTTTGCGATCCAAGTGCTTTTTCCAATATTTCTCTTGCGTAAGTAATACCGCCTTGAGAGATGTATTCCTGGGCCAGACAGATCTGGTGAAACTCCGCCATAATCATATCTTTTTCGGAAGCATCAACTTTGCGAACATTGGCAATCTCCAATGTTAATTGTTCAATCTCCTCATCACGCAGATGTTTGAAGATTTGTGCCGACACTTCCGGACCTAGTGTAATCAATAAAATTGCTGCTTTTTGTCTTCCAGTCAAACCTTGACTGCTTGCCTTTGCCAATGCGCTCACCTCTATTCGTCAGCCAGCCACGTACGCAGCAGATTGACGAATTCGTCTGGCTTTTTCTTCGCCAAACTCTCCAATTGTTTGCGCACTTGACTTTCGTTCGTTACACTGTCCAACGTAATGGACGGGAACTCTGTTGCTACTGGGAGAGGAATCTCTTCTTCTTCCTCTTCGTTTTGTTTGCGTCGACGGCGTACGAGGAGGATAACGACTGCTGCGATTAACGCGGCCACCAATGCTCCTACGCCCCACATCATACCTGTTGACAGCTGGAATCCTGTTTCTGCAGCGGCTGCTGTCTGGAAACCTTGGGATATAACCGAAACTTTCTTGGTCAGATCAGCGTCTGTAATTACATTACCTGAATCTGCAAGTGAAGCTCGAACGATATTCACCAAAATATTTTCAATTGCATCTTGGACAGGTTGTTGTAATTCTGTTTGCCCTTCAGGTGGTTCAACGGCTACGTTAATGGTTAAATCTTTAACAGTATAAGGACTGGAAATGATATCTTTGGCAATTCGATTGACTTCGTAGTTTACAGTGCTTGATGATTCCTCAGAAGTAGAATTCCCCGTTGCATCCGCTGAAGGATACCCAGGAACTTCTTCTTGACCGGTACCTGCGACACCGCCTGTTGGAGTACTCGCACCTGTATAACTCTTTTGAATCTCCTGGACACTGATCTCGATGCCCTTCATGTTCTCTTCATCAACCGGTGTAACCAGATTCTCTTTGCTTGTCACTTTATCGAAGTTAAGCTTGGAAGCAACGAGTACATTTACTTTGTCTTCGCCTACGATTTGAGACAGAAACTGTTTTACATTGTTGCGTACGTCATTTTCAAACTTCTTCTGCAAAGCCATGTTTTCCTGAACTTCGGAAGATAATCCACCACTGCCTCCACGGGCAGTTGGAATCAACTCGGCTTCATCCGTGTTGGTGATCGTAATATTTTCAATCGGCAGGTTGGGAATAGCGGTTTTCACCAAGTTAAAGTATCCATCCACCGCTGCCTGATTCGGGTGATATCCCGGTTTAAACTGCAATGCTACGGAAGCGGATGCCTTGTCCTGCTCTTCTAGGCCGGCAAAGATATTATCTTTCGGCATATTGACCAAGACTTTTGCATCTTGAATACCCTGCATGCGCTGGAGTAACTGTTCGACCTCTCCGTTAATCGCATTGTTGTATTTAACATCAAATTCCTTGTCCGTCATCCCGATCGGTGATGAGGACTCCTCGAATGATTTATATCCTAATGAACCATTCTGAATAATTCCTTGTGATCCTATGTTGACTTTTGCAAGTGCAACATCCGTGCTTGGTACCGATATGGTTTTCCCGTCTGCGCTTAATTTGTAGGGGATATTGGATGAATCCAGGTAGTTAATGACTCCTGCTGAGTCACTGGAATTCAAATCAGTAAATGCCACTTCATATTCTGTTTTGGACAGCTGCATAGTTAGTACAACCGCTGCCAGAATTAAAAATAAAAAGGTGGAAACCAGTAAAACTTTCTGTTTTTTGCTGAAGCTATTCCAATACTGGGTTACTTTATCCCTGTACTGGGCAATTCTCTCATTCACTCTGTCACCCCATCCGAAACTTTGCTTAGTCTGTCCCGAGCCATCAAAGTACTTCTATTACTAAAGTACGAGATTCGCCTCAGGAGCAGCACCGCAGCTGCTTGTTGTAATGATCAGCGCTGGTATCGAAGCGCAATCATGCTCTATTTACATTTGCGTACGCATAATCTCTTGATACGCTTCGACTACTTTGTTTCGGACTTGCGACGTGAGTTGCAGACTCAACAGGGCCTGTTCTGAAGCGATCATTACCTGATCCACGTTCACATTACCCAATAGAAATTGATTGGACATTTCATGTGCCTGTTTCTCTTGCGTTGCCACGGACCCTAATGCCTCTTGTAAGTATGTACCGAAGCTCTGAATGGTTTCGGCTGGTGTCGATGTTTTGCTAACGGAAGCATTTTGCATCTGCAACGGTTGAACTACCTGTGTATTAAACATGTTGTTCTGAATCATCAATGTCTCCCCTTATCCCATTATTCATGTTAAAACCTCATTGACATTACCGTAATCTATCTTCCGATCTCTAAAGCTTTTGTTATCATTGCTTTGGTTGAATTTAGCGCTGTTACGTTTGCCTCGTAGGACCGAGAAGCTGATATCATGTCAACCATCTCTTTCGCAATATCCACATTTGGCATATACACATACCCTTCAGCGTTGGCATCTGGATGAGAAGGATCATATACAGGTTTCAGAGGAGACTGATCTTCACGAATCTCTGATACTCTAACTCCCTCACCCGAGGCCTTATTACCCATCTGATTCTGCAGGATACTGCTAAACGAAGCTTTGTTTGGTTCGAGAACTACCATTTTTCTTTTGTAGGGAACGGCTTCGCCATTCGATACACTGGCGCGAGTCGTCTCAGCATTAGCGATGTTAGAAGATATTACGTCCATCCTCAAGCGTTGGGCTGTCAGGGCCGAGGAGCTAATGTTAAAACTGTTACTGATATTCACCTAAGTTATCTCCCTTCCACTCCAACACGCATCATTTTAATCTGTTCATTCACTTGTTGAATATAAGCGTTGTAACGCAACTGGTTCTCCGCCAGAAGGCTCATTTCTTTGTCGATATCGACATTATTCTGGTTATTATTCATGGATGTCGAATGATCCATTGTTACTACAGGTGTAGGAACGGAAGAGGAAGGTCCTATGACAAAATGCCTTGAGTCCGTTACTTTCCCCTTAAGAACTGGCATATCTCCATCCGTTTGCTGCTTTAAAATTTCTTCAAAAGATACGTCAGAACGCTTGTAGTACGGGGTGTCCGCATTCGCAATGTTGTCTGCAATCGTTTGTTGTCTAGTGTTGGACGCATCGAGTGCGCCTTGTAATCTTTTAAAGCTAATATCATTCAAAAGATTCACGATTTCCCTCCTCTCCTTAGAAATTATGGAAAAAGATTCAATCTTTCCCCTTCAAATTCGCTTATGTTTTTCGACAAAAACATTCGCCTTTTCGCGTTTTTCTAGGACTTAAGTAGAATTAACTCTGATGTTGTCGTATAACATAAGTTTCTTCGAGATTGGCATTTATTACAATAAGAAAAAAGCCCTATCTTTTCTGAAAGAGAGGGCTTTTTGTGTATTTTCTGCAAATTATGAATTTTTTCGCAAATGTTGAGTCCCAAAACAAATTGGAGTTCACATCTACAAAACACACACTTAAACATTCTTAAAATTTATAGCAGGCTCTTCCATCTTATTCCTACCGTCACTTCATCAACTTCATCTGCAATTGGGAAAATTTCTCTTAATTGTGTTAGCAATATTTGCCGTTGCAACAAGGTTTTTATTCATCAGAATTTTAGAAGGAAACATTCAATACATTAAATAATTGACAAGCTAACCTTCTTGCTTTACTTGTTTACCCAGATATAACACAACACTTTCTTAACAATTAAAAACCCCGTTACACTTGGAAGTCAACGAAAATATTTTACTACATCAGCGTATTACTCCAATCGAGTTTTTGCGCATTTGCGCAAGTTTTGTCGGCAAGGTAATTAAACCGATAACCAGACTTGGATAAAACAGACAACCTTATTTTGGAAACTGTTCCACTCGCAAACATTGTCTTTTTCGGAATCTTACGACCTTGAATCCTGACAACTGCGGCACAAGTCCTACTTTTCCCCTACCTTAAAATGTAACTTCAATCTTTTTATCGGTTTTTCTATAGAAATCCATTAGTCGGGAACAAAAAAAGGCAGCATTCATCTGTCAGAAAGATAAGCAATCGCTAACTGATCAGGATTATTCCTTCAACAGCAGCTCGCTTATTTCTATTAAACAGTGAATACCACCTTTAAACTTCAATATCATAAAGTTCTTCTGATTACTGTGAAAAGTTGTTACAGGATATATTGACTCAGGTCACGATCCTGTGCAATATCGTTCAGCTTCTCTCGCACATACTCCGGAGTAATCACCATTCTCTCCAGTGTGAGCTCAGGTGCCTCATAGGATAAATCCTCAAGGAGTTTCTCAAGAATAGTATGCAGACGCCTAGCACCAATATTCTCCGTATTTTGGTTTACGGATTCAGCAAGCTTGGCAATCTCACGAATGGCCTCATCCGAGAATTCAATTTCAATATTTTCAGTCCGCAGCAAGTCGACATATTGTTTAGTCAACGCATTTTGAGGTTCCGTCAAGATAGATACGAATTCCTCCAGGGATAGGCTATTTAACTCAACCCGAATTGGGAAACGTCCTTGAAGTTCCGGGATCAGATCCGAAGGTTTGGCCACATGGAACGCTCCAGCCGCCATAAACAGAATATAATCGGTTTTGACAGGTCCGTACTTGGTCATCACAGTAGAACCTTCCACGATAGGCAAAATGTCCCGCTGCACCCCTTCACGAGAAACATCCGGGCCGCTGCCGCGTCCCTGACTGGCCACCTTGTCGATTTCATCAATAAATATGATACCCGTCTGTTCAGCTCTGCGAATGGACTCTTGCGTAACGTCATCCATATCGATCAGCTTGCTTGCTTCTTCCTGGATGAGAACTTTACGAGCCTCTTTGATCGCCAGCTTGCGTTTTTTGGTGCGTCGTGGCAGCAGGCTTCCAAACATCTCCTGCATATTCATGCCCATCTGGTCATTTCCCTGCCCTGCAAACATATCCATCATATTCGGGGCGGTATCCTCGACATCAATCTCAATAATATCTTCTTCCAACTTACCAGATAACAAGTCGAATTTGATCTTGCGACGCCGCTCTGCGACATTGGTGTCCGGCTCTGGTTCTTCCTGCTCGGGCGTATTGTTTCCGTTATTGCCAAATATCATTTCAAACGGGTTACGTTGATTTTTGGACTTGGATTGGGAAGGAGCCAGAATATGTACGATGCGTTCATTGGCAGCTTCTTCAGCCTTGTCTTTTACCTTTTCGGTCCGTTCCAGCTTGACCATGCGCATGGACGTTTCAATCAGGTCACGGATCATGGATTCAACATCACGACCAACATAACCCACTTCCGTGAATTTCGTTGCCTCCACTTTTACAAAAGGGGCTCCCACCAGTTTAGCCAGACGGCGGGCAATTTCCGTTTTACCAACACCTGTCGGTCCAATCATCAATATGTTTTTAGGTACAATATCATCCTGCGTATGTTCTGGCAAAAGGCTGCGGCGATATCGATTGCGCAAGGCAACAGCCACCGATTTTTTGGCCTGTTTCTGACCGACAATATACTTATCAAGCTCTGCAACGATTTGTCTTGGTGTTAACGCTTGTGTTTGCATTTCGCTTCCCTCCTACCAGTCTACTTAAAATCCTGCATAGAAATATGTTATCAAAATTAGGGATAACCCCGCAAATTGATAGGAATAGCCCTAACGGCCATGCTCTATGTTTCAGTTTGCGGGGTTATATTACAGTTCTTCTACAATGATATTATTGTTGGTATACACACATAACTCTGCTGCAACCTGCAGCGACTCACGGGCAATGTCCTTGGCTTCCAGGTTTGTTGCATGACGTTTTAATGCACGTGCAGCAGACAGGGCAAAGTTCCCACCAGAACCGATCGCAATGACATCGTCATCCGGCTCAATGATTTCGCCTCCGCCAGAGATGAGCAGCATTCCTGTCTTATCCATAACGATAAGAAGTGCTTCAAGCTTGCGCAGAATGCGATCCTGACGCCAGTCTTTGGCAAGCTCCACCGCGGCACGCTGCAGATTGCCATGATGCTCTTCCAGCTTACCCTCAAACTTTTCGAATAGTGTAATGGCATCCGCTACCGAACCGGCAAAACCAGCTACAACCTGTCCGCGGTATAGACGTCTTACTTTTTTGGCCGTATTTTTCATCACAACGCTTTGCCCCATGGTCACCTGACCATCTCCGGCAATCGCTGCCTTGCCATTATGACGAACTGCACAGATCGTTGTAGCATGAAATGACATATCCATGATTCAGCCTCCTCCCACGAAACTAATTTATACGTGTCCCGGAACGGTTAGACCTTCTGCAGCAGCAAAACGGGCAATCCCATCCAATGCACGCTGTGCAAGAGCTTCATTTTTTTCTTTTTTGTTACGGATCTTCGTTTCCAGTTTTGGCAGCAAACCAAAGTTTGCATTCATCGGTTGGAAGTGTTTGAAGTCAGCCGTAGTAATATACTGTGCCATACTGCCCAGCGTTGTCTCTACCGGCAACACTACAAGTTCCTGTCCAAGTGCCGCTTTGGCTGCATTCATACCCGCAATCAGACCTGAAGCAGCAGATTCAACATACCCTTCAACACCTGTCATTTGCCCTGCAAAGAACAGATTTGGACGTTCCTTGAACTGATACGTCGGACGCAGCAGTTTGGGAGAGTTAATGAACGTATTGCGGTGCATAACACCATAACGTACAAACTCCGCATTTTCCAGACCAGGGATTAGCGAGAATACCCGCTTCTGCTCTCCCCATTTCAGATGTGTCTGGAATCCAACCAGGTTATATAGGGTTCCTGCTGCATTATCCTGTCTGAGCTGTACCACAGCGTGTGGCAGCTCCCCTGTGTGCGGGTTAATGAGACCAACAGGTTTCATCGGACCAAACAGAGCCGTTTGTTTTCCTCGCTTCATCATGACTTCAATCGGCATGCAGCCTTCGAAGTAAATTTCCTTTTCAAACTCTTTTAATTGGGCAACCTCTGCCGTAATCAGAGCATCATAGAAGATATCAAATTCTTCTTCTGTCATGGGACAGTTTAGGTAGGCTGCCTCCCCTTTATCATAACGAGATGCAAGGTACACCTTGTTCATGTCAATGGAGTCTTTTTCAATGATCGGAGCAGCTGCATCGTAGAAATAGAAGTATTCCTCGCCCATCAGTGCCTTGATTTGTTCGGATAATGCTGGCGAAGTCAGTGGACCGGTTGCAACAACAACGATACCGTCCTCTGGCAAGGAGGTCAATTCTTCGTTGACCACCTCGATGAGTGGATGCTGATGAAGCGTGGAAGTAATCTCTCCCGAGAATCCATCGCGGTCAACAGCAAGTGCTCCTCCCGCTGGAACTGCATTTCGATCGGCTGCACCCAGTATCAGGGAGTTCAGCATTCTCATTTCTTCTTTCAGCACACCAACTGCATTAGTCAAACCGTTGGCACGCAGCGAATTGCTGCACACCAGTTCTGCAAATTTATCAGTATGATGAGCCGGTGTTTTTACAACCGGTCTCATCTCATATAGCTTCACACGTACACCGCGACTTGCAATTTGCCAAGCTGCTTCCGTTCCTGCCAGCCCGGCACCAATTACCGTTACTACTTGTTCATTCGTCAAAATCATTTACCCCCATATATGCTAATCCGCTGTTTCTTCTTCCGGTTCCTCGACCGGTTCCTGATGGTCACAGGATGTACATTGCAAACGCGTCCCCTGCTTGTTTCGTTTCTCAACCATGAGAGAACCACAACTTGGACAAGGTTTGGCCGACGGTTTATCCCACGATACGAAATCACACTCTGGATACTTGTCGCAGCCATAGAAGATACGTCCTTTTTTACTACGGCGTTCAACCACATGTCCTTCCTTACATTTCGGACAAGTTACGCCAATATCCTTAATAATCGGTTTGGTGTTCCGGCAGTCCGGAAATCCGGAGCACGCAAGAAACTTGCCGAACCGACCCAGTTTGTAAACAAGTGGCTTGCCGCATTTTTCGCAGATTTCGTCCGAGACCTCATCTTCAATCTCAATCTCTTTCATTTCTTCTTCTGCGAATTCGAGTCTTTTCTCAAATGATTCGTAAAATTCAGCAAGAACCTTGACCCAGTCTTCCGAGCCTTCTTCCACATGGTCAAGATCACCTTCCATATTGGCAGTGAACTCTACATTCAGAATTTCAGGGAAAAACTCCTCCATCTGCTCGATGACCAGTTCTCCAAGCTCGGTCGGCATGAATTTTTTTTCTTCGATTGCCACATATCCACGCTTCTGAATGGTTTCCAGGGTTGGTGCATATGTACTTGGACGCCCTATGCCCAGCTCTTCCAGCGTACGTACAAGTCTTGCTTCCGTATATCGGGGCGGCGGTTGAGTGAAGTGCTGTTTCGGTTCAATCTCCTGCTTCTCTAACCGATCTCCATTTTTTAGTGGAGGCAGCAAACGATCTTCTTCCGTAGTACCATCATCGTTTCCTTCCACATAAACCTTCATGAAGCCCTGAAAGCGAACCTTGGAGCCTGCTGCACGGAAAATGGTATCTCCAGCTGCGATATCCACAGAGAGTGTATCGAGGACAGCGGAAGACATCTGGCTAGCCACGAAGCGCTCCCATACCAGTTTATACAGTCTGAACTGATCACGGCTCATAAATGATTTGATGGAATCCGGATCACGCAAAATGGATGTAGGACGAATAGCTTCGTGAGCATCCTGCGCATTGGCAGCCTTCTTGGAATAGTTTCTTGGCGTTTCAGGTGCAAAAGCTTCACCATACTTGCCAACAATATATTCTTTGGCTTCTTCCTGAGCTGATGCCGCAATCCGGGTGGAGTCTGTACGCATATACGTAATGAGACCCACTGTGCCTTCTTTTCCGAGGTCTACGCCCTCATAGAGCTGTTGAGCAACCGACATCGTTTTGGAAGCCCTGAAATTCAACTTCCGTGCAGCCTCCTGCTGCAAAGAACTTGTCGTAAACGGAGCGGATGGATTCCGGCTGCGTTCTTTCTCTTTCACTTCTTTGACGGTAAAATCCGCATTCTCAATTTGTTTCAAGATAGCTTGTACTTCGGCTTCGCTTCCCAGTTCGGTTTTTGCCCCGTTCAATTGATGGAACTTCGCTTCAAACGGATTGCCGTCTGCAGTCAGCTTCGCCGTAATGCTCCAGTACTCTTCTGGAACAAAGTCATCGATCTCATTTTCGCGATCCAAAATGATTTTGACTGCCACCGACTGCACACGTCCAGCGGACAATCCTTTTTTGACTTTCTTCCATAATAGAGGACTGATTTTATATCCGACAAGCCGATCCAGAATTCGTCTGGCCTGCTGTGCATTAACCAAGTCCATGTTAATCTTGCGTGGTGTTTTGAACGCATCCTTAACTGCCTGCTTCGTAATTTCGTTGAAGACAACTCGGCAATCCTCCGTGTCATCCAGTTCAAGTGCATGAGCCAAGTGCCATGCAATAGCCTCGCCTTCGCGATCCGGGTCAGCTGCGAGGTACACTTTTTTTACTTTCTTTCGTGCATCCTTCAGTTCTTTCAAAATCGAACCTTTACCGCGGATCGTAATATATTTCGGATTAAAATCATTCTCCACCTCAACGCCGATCTGACTTTTCGGCAAATCGCGCACATGTCCCATCGAAGCCTTCACGATGAACTTGCTGCCTAAATATTTGCCGATTGTCTTCGCCTTTGAGGGCGACTCCACGATTACGAGTGAATCCGCCATAGGTTCATCCTCCTCTCAGTCATGAAACTGCTTGTTCCTTTTCATCCTTGTCAGCAATTAAATAACTTCCGTTAATAATCTATTTTCACATGCCGCGTGGTCACAGCATTGTCATACCCTTGCATATTTGGTTCCAGGTAATTGGCTAATCTGTTTTTTTATGATTAAAGATAACAGAACTGAATGCAAATGTCCAAAATCCCAACCGAGCTGCTCTACAAGTTGATCCAAAGATCTTTCGTCCTGCTCCAGCAGAGAGATGATCCTTCTCTCATCAGATGAGAGACTCACCTTAGGAAACATATCCGGATGATTACCTTCTCCCTTTTCTGGGGAACGTCCTCTATTGTAAGGAAGTTGTTCGGGATTTGGCAAGTCCATTCGGTACTCTTCAAGCAGATCGTCCGCACAAGTGGCCAATTTTGCCCCCTGACGAATCAGATTATGTGACCCTCGACTCTTGGGAGATGTAATGGGGCCCGGAACAGCAAATACATCTCTTCCTGCTTCAAGCGCAGCATCTGCAGTAATAAGGGAGCCGCTTCGGATATCTGCTTCTACAACCAGCGTTCCAAGTGTCAAACCAGCAATAATTCGATTACGTTCCGGAAATAGTCCTTGATGAGCACGTGTGCCTGGTGGATATTCCGACAGTAATAGACCTGTTTCAGCAATTTGCTCAGCTAGTTTTTTGTTCTCAGGTGGATAGATCTTATCAATTCCTGTGCCAAAAACAGCAATGGTTTTACCTTTTGCGCGAAGAGCTGCCTCATGACAGGTGCTATCAATACCACGGGCAAGACCACTTACTATGGTCAACCCTGCATGACAGAATTCTGTCGTCAGTTTCTCGCCTACTTTGCGACCGTATACAGTTGGCATTCGAGTTCCTACCATGGCAATTGCCTTTGTATGTAACAAATTCATGTCCCCACGGCCGTACATAACCCAAGGTGCCTGAACGGTTTCCTTCATTAATATGGGGTATTCTTCATCCAGATAGGTAATAACCTGAATTCCTTGTTTATAAACCGCTTCACGCCTATGCTCAATCCAGTCTGCATCGAAAGTATTCACAAGCCTGGCGGCCTGATCTTTACGCAACCCGGCTTGAACCCAATCTCCTTCGTCATAATGAAGCAAATCCGGAAGGTTATGTCCCCCTGTCATTAATTTCGAGATCGTTTTCTTCCCAACACCATCCATCTCATGCAAACCAAACAGAATCAAGCTTTTCTCCATTCTATAAGCCTCCCAAGCGGGAAGAACACTTCCCTCATATTGTGTAGGTTGTGACGACAGAATGCAAGCGTTTACTTTAAAGAGAGCATTTCAGCTCCCTCATTTGGCAAGTAATTCAACGCAAAAAAGCAACCCTTCGCCCCGTTTAAGGACAAAAGGTTGCTTACCTTTTCCGTATCACAATAGTCGGTTATGAGAGATAACATCTCCGCACCGTTTCTACTATTATAATGGAAAAGAATTAATGTGTCGTGCACAAATTTAAAATACCACGCTCTTCTAGTACGCTTACCAGTGTAGAGCCCATCTCGGCAGGCGTTGGCGCAACTTTGATACCGCAGGATTCAAGCTTCGCGATTTTTTCCTTGGCTGTACCTTTACCTCCTGAGATAATGGCACCAGCATGACCCATCCGTTTGCCTGGAGGCGCAGTAACACCACCGATAAATCCAACAACCGGTTTGGTCATATTGTCGCGTACCCACTCTGCAGCGTCTTCCTCTGCTGTACCACCGATCTCCCCGATCATGATGACAGCATGAGTTTGAGGATCTTCATTGAATCGTTTGAGGATATCAATGAATTCGGAACCTTTAACCGGGTCTCCCCCGATTCCTACCGCTGAAGACTGTCCAATTCCACGTGTAGTCAATTGATGAACAGCTTCATAGGTGAGCGTTCCGCTACGGGAAACGACGCCAACATGTCCAGCCATATGGATATAACCAGGCATGATCCCGATTTTACATTCACCCGGTGTAATAACACCAGGACAGTTCGGTCCGATCAATACCGTCTTTTTGCCTTCCATGAAACGGTCTACCTTCACCATATCAAGGACAGGGATACCTTCTGTAATACAGATTACAAGATCAAGCTCTGCGTCAACAGCCTCCATGATGGAATCCGCTGCGAATGCTGGTGGCACATAGATAACACTCGCTGTTGCACCTGTAGCTTCCTTCGCTTCTTGTACCGTATTGAATACCGGAAGACTAACGACTTTGCCATCTTCCAGCGTGATATCAACATTGGTCCCGCCTTTGCCTGGTGTTACACCGCCTACCATCTGGGTTCCGTAATCCAATGCGCCCTTCGTATGGAACATTCCCGTTGAACCCGTAATGCCTTGCGTAATGACTTTTGTATTTTTATCGATCAAAATACTCACGTTGCTTCACATCCTTACGGTTATTTTTCAAGTTCCGGACAGCTCCGGCACTAAGAAAGCAATTTATATCATCCGATTCCATCGCTAGCGGGAACATGAATTAGACGGACTGAAGCATTCCGATCCAATTCATGAAGATTGCAAACCGCTCTTTGGATTGATATAAATGGCCCAGGAATGAACTATTTTACGAGGGCAACGATTTTTTGTGCACCGTCGGCCATGGAATCAGCAGGTACAATGTTCAGGCCGGATTCACCCAAAATCTGTTTGCCAAGCTCCACATTCGTTCCTTCAAGACGAACAACCAGCGGTTTTGTGAGGCCAAGCTGCTTCGCTGCTTCAACCACACCGTTTGCAATGACATCACAGCGCATGATTCCGCCGAAAATGTTAACGAAGATGCCCGCCACTTTGGCGTCAGACAGAATGATTTTAAAAGCTTCTGTTACTTTCTCCGTTGTTGCACCGCCCCCAACATCAAGGAAGTTGGCCGGGTCTCCGCCGTAGTATTTGATGATATCCATCGTAGCCATCGCAAGTCCCGCACCGTTAACCATACAGCCGATGTTGCCATCAAGTGCTATGTAGCTGAGGTCGTATTTGGAAGCCTCGATTTCTTTTTCGTCTTCTTCATCCAAGTCGCGCAGTTCCAAAATATCCTTATGACGGAACAATGCGTTCGAATCAAAATTCAGTTTTGCATCCAGCGCGATAACGTTTCCATCTCCAGTAACAACAAGAGGGTTGATCTCAGCAATGGAGCAATCTTTTTCCACAAATGCAGTGTACAATGCAAGCATGAATTTGACCGCTTTGTTCACCAATTCATTCGGGATATTAATGCTGTAGGCCAATTTACGTGCTTGGAACACTTGTAATCCAATAGCAGGATCAATAACTTCTTTGAAGATTTTCTCAGGAGTAGCTTCAGCCACTTCTTCGATCTCCGTACCGCCTTCTTCGGATGCCATCATCACGACACGGCCCGTTGCACGGTCAACTACAACACCCACGTAGTACTCTTTGCGGATATCGCAGCCCTCTTCGATCAAAAGACGTTTTACTTCCTTGCCTTCCGGTCCGGTCTGGTGTGTCACCAGTACTTTTCCCAAAATTTCGGAAGCATACGCTCTAACTTCGTCTGCGCTCTTCGCTACCTTTACGCCGCCGGCTTTTCCCCGGCCACCTGCGTGAATTTGCGCTTTGACTACAGTCACCGGACTGCCCAATGCCTCTGCGGCCGCAACCGCTTCATCGACTGTATAAGCAACCTTCCCATTAGGAACGGCAACTCCATACTGTTTCAGTACTTCTTTTCCTTGATATTCATGGATATTCATTCTCGAATCCTCCTATCAACATGACTGCAACAAGGCGGGTTGGTTGACTACCAAAAGACAAATGTTGACTATTTTCACTTAAACCCAATTCATTGTAACACGTTTTTAAAACGCTTTCCTTAAAAAAGTAATGGTTAATAGACAGCTTTTTGATATGGATATCATCCCATATTGTGAATGCTTGGATATTAATGGAAAAAACCTCAGACTAATATGTCTAAGGTCCCCCCTTTTCGTTATATCAAAATTATTTCCAGGTTATTTTCTAGCTTCTTTCATATTCGTTTCATGTACCTTCTGAAGAAGCCCTTTAAACTGACCAAGCAACGATTCAAATTCCGTACTGCTCAGGCAAGCATCCCCCTGAATAGAATCCGGAATGGACAGAGCCTTATTGCGAAGCTCCTTACCTGAATCAGTTAACGTAATAAGCACTTTGCGCTCATCCTGTGCTGAACGTTCACGATGAATGAGTCCGGCAGATTGCAGGCGTTTTAATAGCGGTGTCAACGTTCCCGAATCCAAGTAGAGTGCCTCTCCGATTTCTTTAACCGTGCATTCCTCTCGCTCCCACAATACCATCATGACCAAATACTGCGAGTAGGTGACACCCAGTACTTCGAGATATGGCTGGTACATCTTTGTGATTTCACGTGAACAAGCATATATAGCAAAGCATAATTGGTTATCCAACTTCAAAGCATCCGTTTGCATAATATTAATCCCACCTGCCTATTGTACATTTAAATTTCTTGTAGAAAGCTCTGTGTTAAGTCTGTCTTTTGCATGCTATCTGCACAACCTAAAAAACTTTCTCTATATATATTATCACAAATTAGAAAAAAAACAGAATAATTGAGCACAAGGGATTTTACTTTTCTATTTTATTGTGTTAAATTAAATTGTATAAAATATAATTGTTAACAAAAAGGAGCGAATTGACATGATGACTATTCAACAAAAAATGTATGAAACTACGGTAAAAGCAGTTGGCGGACGTAACGGTTATGTAGAATCCTCCAGTCCGGAACTTCGTTTAGATGTACGCACACCGAAAGAAATGGGCGGTGCAGGTGGAGAAGGTACCAACCCGGAGCAATTGTTTGCAGCAGGTTATGCAGCTTGTTTTGATAGTGCACTAAATATGGTTGCCCGCATGCAAAAAATCAAGTTAGAAGGTACTGAAGTCACAGCTACAGTTCATTTCGGAAAAGTGGAGGACGGCGGCTTCGGCATCGCGGCAACACTCGACGTTCTTGCAAAAGGCGTAGACAAGGCTACAGCAGAGAAGCTGGTAGAAGCGGCTCATCAAGCCTGCCCTTACTCCCGTGCAACACGCGGCAACATTGATGTCGAACTAAACGTACTTTAATTAAATTCGTAAAACAGTTTCATTTCCTCTTCTTTGAGATGGTTAGTATTATTAATGATATAACCTATTCAGACAATGATTTTCTGATGATATTCACGAGAGTGAATTGATAAAAATTCAGAATTCAGGGTTAGAATTGCAGCGATGATGAAGACAGGTTGACGCCCTGATTTCTTTTATATACAATGCTTATTAGAAGCTGAGGAAGCACCTTAATTCGCACACTGGCCCGCATTATGCGCAGCCAAGGACGAAGTGAGGTGTTTCTTTTTTATTATGTACGGAAAATTGTATAGTGCATGTTTATATGGAATTGACGGGGTATTAATTGAAGTGGAAACAGATTTGTCCAACGGACTGCCCCAGACTTCCATTATCGGCCTGCCGGACTCGGCGATTCGTGAAGCGGTAGAGCGTGTTCGTGCTGCTGTCAAAAATTGCGGATATCAATATCCATTACAACGGATTACGATCAATCTTGCCCCAGCTGACCTTCGCAAAGAAGGCTCTTCATTTGATCTTGCTATTGCCGTAGCTTTGCTAATGACAAGTGGGCAGCTCGTGCTGCCGTCCCAGGAAAGAACACTTTTACTCGGCGAACTGGCATTGGATGGCTCGGTTCGATCCGTACCAGGTGTACTTGCCATGGTGGATCTGGCTAAGCGTCAAGGCTTCACTTCCGTTCTCCTCCCCGTTGATAATCTGGCAGAAGCTTCGTTAATTAGCGGTATCAACGTATATGGAATCGGACATTTAAGAGACATTGCGCCAGATAAGCCTGATTCCCAGACGAAAGATGGTGTCTTGCCCAAAGCGGGAACGGTCGTTTTGAATAACTTCGCTCACCTTATTAAACCTGCAGCATATGAACAGGGTCTCTCCATTCCCAACGCCAAGACTCAGATTCCGGCTTCGCTAAACGATGACTACAGTGATGTCCTCGGGCAACATCATGTGAAGCGTGCGCTGATGATTGCCGCAGCCGGGATGCATAATATACTGCTAGTGGGACCACCAGGGACTGGCAAAACGATGCTGATCAAACGTCTGCCCACTATTCTCCCTCCGTTATCAGAGGAAGAAGCACTGGAAGTCACCAAAGTGCTAAGTGCTGCTGGGAAACTGAAAGAAACGTCAACCGGTTTGGTTACGGAACGACCCTTCCGGTCACCACATCATACGATATCCACTTCCGGCCTCATCGGTGGAAACGGTATTCCGAAGCCGGGTGAAGTCAGCCTTGCACACCGCGGTATTCTGTTTCTTGATGAACTTCCTGAGTTTCATCGTCAAGTTCTTGAAGTTTTACGGCAGCCACTGGAGGATCATACGGTCACCATAAGCCGAGCAAGAGCTGCTTTTACGTTTCCCGCACAGTTTATGCTTGCATGCTCCATGAATCCCTGCCCGTGCGGGTATTTGTCCGCTCAATCCGAGGATCAGCGCTGTATATGCAGCCCTTCACGCGTTGCAGCATATCGGGCCAAAATATCGGGCCCTTTGCTGGATCGAATAGATCTGCAGGTCGAGGTTCCTCCACCTGGCGAATGGCGGAAGGCAGCACCTTCCCCCACTTCTGCCGAGATGCAAGCCAAGGTTGTCCACGCTCATCATATCCAGGCAAAGCGCTATGCGAGCAGCTCTGTGCGTTGGAATAGTCAGTTATCCGGAAGACTGCTCCGTCGAACAGCACGTCTTCCCGCAGAAGCCGACCATCTGCTCCAGCAAACACTGCAGGCTCTTAACTTAAGTATGCGTGCTCATGATCGCATTATCAAAATGGCACAGACAATTGCCGATCTGGATCATGACGGCGAAATTTTAACTGCTCATGTGGCTGAGGCGATTCAGTATCGGCAGTTGGATCTGAATTTGTTTTAGACCCTTAGCAGCTCCAGCTCATAACATGTAAAGTCATTTCAATGACGCCACTAAAAAAACCGTTCAGGTTATCTCCTTCATTTCACTGAAAAGAAGACCTTGAACGGTTTATTGGTTAAGACACGGACAGGCATTCTATTTACTCAATCAAAAAGGGTAAGTTTGTCTTTGGCCGGTGTGCGTTCTTTCGCAGAAGGGATGACCTCCGGATAACCCATGTAGACCATACCGACAATTTTTTCGCCAGCCTCAATCCCCAGTGGTTTGCGGAATTTCGGTGCATACAGGAAAGGCTTGGTTACCCAAAAGGTTCCAATATCTTCACTCCATGCAGCTAGCATAAAGTTTTGCACCAGTGCACTTACTGCAGCAAAATCCTCATCCCATATATTTTGTCTTGGATCCTCTTCCAGAACCACAAGCATGATCGATGGTACCTGCATAACATTGGCTGAAAATTTGTTATCTTCGCCCATCTCTGCTTCAATCGCTTCTGCAAGCTTCTTTCGCCCATCTCCAGTAAATAACAAAAATCTCCACGGTTCACGCAATTTATGGTTTGGTGCCCAGACTGCCGTATCTAACAGCTCGATAATTTGTTCTGTAGGCACAGCATCTTTTTTAAACTTTTTAACGGTACGCCGGTTTTGAATGGCACTTTTTACATCATTAACTGTATCAATATTTGTAGATTTGGTCACTGAACTTACCTCCCTATGGAAAATTCTCCATCACAGCAAATTCCAATAGCGCTGCTAACGGACTTTTATAATAAATAAAATGCAATACGCTTGGTTACATTCTTGATTATACAACGAACCGTTCTTCAGATTCAAAGAACGCCCATGGAATGAGTTTTGGCTATGTTTCACACAAAAAAGGTGTTTCTAAAATTTGAATTCACGAGAGAATCCATTCATTTTAGACAACACCATGTTAAACTGATTCAGTTTATTAATTCAGAACGCATTTTCAATGTGCTCAACAGTTACAATCAGACCTGCCGGATCAAGCATCACAGCAACCACATCAAAACGAATTTGTAATTCTCTCCCTCTTGATTGTTGAAGGTATACGGCAGCCGTGGAACGAACCTGCTGCATCTTACGGAGATCTACCGATTCCTGCGGTGTACCATACTTCCCTGCTCCACTACGGCTTCGTACCTCAACAAAGACAAGCAGATCACCATGTGAAGCGATAATATCAATCTCACCACGGCGACAACGCCAGTTTTGTTCCATAATTTGATAACCTTGCTCACGCAGCCACCTGCAGGCCGCTTCTTCACCCAACTTGCCTTTTTGCTGACGCGTAAGTTTGGGAGTAGAGTTATGTCCTGGTCCAGGTGAATGGCTCACCATGTATCCTCTCCCTCACGTCCGGAAGCGAGGCGGTCTGCTCGGTAAATATAGGTTAACACCTCAGCCACCAGTTGATAGAGCTCTGCCGGAATTTGCTCGTCCAAGTCAAGCTTGGACAAAACTTCCACCAGTGCTGCGTCCTCCTGAACAGGAACTCCGTTTTCCTTAGCTTTATCAAGGATTGCTTCCGCGACTTTGCCGCGGCCTTTGGCTACAACGACCGGTGCTTCACTTTCTCCCGGTACATATTTTAAGGCAACAGCCTTTTTGGAAAGAAGATCTGGCTGCGGCTCATCTTTCATACTCGCATATCCACCCCTTTGTAGCGATCAGGGCTGTAGTCGGACGCATTTATTTTACGCTCAGCACCCGGTTCCTGGCCAACTGGCCAGGGCTCTGTCTTAAAGGTTAGTAATTGATAGCCCAGCTTGTCCAGCGCCTCTTGAATCACTTCCCGCCCGCTATCCAGAAGCGGACCCATGCCCTCCCGATCGTTGAGAACCCGAAGGCTGACAATATTGTTGACGACATGCACATCGACCAGTGTTGGCCCGAGACTCTTCATGTCCAGATCAAACCACAATCTGCAATTGGATGCATCCAGTTCACCGCGCTGGCCACGCCGGGATTGAATCTGTACAGAAGCCGTTTCTTCTCCATTGGGTCCGGTAATCGGGATGAACCAGTGCATCTGGGCAAAGGTAGAGCCCCGGTCCGTTGTCATCAGCAACTGCTGACCCGTCAGGTATTGCACAGCCTGCCCGGCGGCTTCCTTCAGGGCCGCCGGGGCACTGTCGCTGCTGGCAAGCTGCAGCAGCAAGCCCTTCAGCGAGTCCGCGGTGCCCGGACTCGCCGCTTCACCCACGCGCGACTGCGCAGCCGCGCCGTGCACTGCCTGCTGCTCGTGCTCTGCACCGAGTAGCTTCAGCACGCGCCCCACCCACGGGTCTCCCTCGTGGGTGATAGGCGCGTGCTGTGCGGCAGCTCCCGCAGGTGCTGCCGCATTCCCCCCAGCCGGCTGCGCATCAGCGCCGGCTGGTACAGGCTGCGGCACGCCTCCGGCAGCCGCAGCCGCCTGGCCGCCCGCGGGCGCAGGGGCGGCCTGTGTTGCCGCACCAGGCTGTGCCGGTGCGGCAGTGGTCGCGCTGCGCAGCGCGTCCAGCAGGGCCAGCAGCTTCGGCGCCAGTTGCGCCGCTGTTGGTGCTGCTGCCCCGGTCTGCGCTGCAGCGGGCGAAGCACTCGCAGCTGCTGGCGTCTCCGCGCGGCCATCTGGTCGCCTAGCCGCGCTACCTTCCTGCTGGCCGGCAATCCCTCGTCCAGCTGCCACATCCGCTGCCGCCCCAGGTATACCCGGGCGGCCAGTTTCCACTGCACGCTGGCTCTCTCCAGGGATTCCCGTCCCTGCCTGAATGCCTGGCCCAGATTTTCCGGCCGTTTCCGCTTGTCCGGCTCCAGATTTTATTGCAGTCTCAGCATTCCCCGAGCCCTGGTTAGTCTGTATATGTCCCCGCAGGTCTGCCGCTGCTTCCGCTGTGCCTTTGTTGGACAACGGAACATTACCTGCTCCTGTCGGGGTTGTTGTAGCACCCTGCGGCAGTGGTGCCGTTTGGCCAGAGGTTCCCGCCTGACGTCCTCCAGCCGGAGACATTCCCGAATCATCCGTTTGCTGCCCTCCGGCTGCTGTTATAGGCAAACCACCCGACGCTGGCAGCTTTGGTGTGGCTGCATGTTCGCCCATGACCATGGTTTTTCCCGCATTCTGAGTAAGAAACGTTTCCAGCTGCTCTGTTAACCCATTTAGCAGCTGATGAAGGGGTGGACCAAATACCGTCTGATGCAATCCTTTTACCGTTTCCGCCGTAATCGGCAGACCACGCTGAAAAGCAATACCCGTTGCCTGCACCCACTCTTCCACAGGTACCTGAGCTGGTTTGACAGTCATCATATTTTGAACCATGGCCACATTATCCTTCGTAAGCGGTAACCCGCTGCGCTGCATGGCGAGCAGCAGTTCCCGATTTCCCTTGGTATCCGGTAAACCTACCTCTTGAAGCAGATTGTTCAAGGATGCTTGCGGCAGTTCAGACAACGTGCCAGCCAGCGGCTTCATAACGGTCACGCCATTCTCTCCAGGCGGCTGCACTTGAAGTAGTGTGGTTTCCCCTGGGCGAAGTGGTGTCTCGAGCTTCGCACGTACCTGTACGCCCTGAATTTGCAGAACAGCTTCTCCACCATCCTCTGAGACACTTACGACAGATCCACGTACAACCTGACCCTCCTTAAGCTCTAGCGGCTTGGCATTCCCCGGCTTGCTGTCTCCCAGGAGACCACGAATCATGGAGCTAATATTCACAGTTCTCTCCCTCCTTCCTTTACGTCTTGGTTAAAACAAAGTATGCTGCTCGCCGAGCAGATTGCCGAGAAAGCTCCGCCTGTGCATCGGCGTGGCTCCAAGAGCCATGATCTGTTCGCGATGAAACTTTGTTGCATATCCCTTATGTATCGACAGACCATACTCTGGATATAATGTCTCCCATTCCTCCTTGCAGAGCCGATCGCGGGTTACCTTCGCAATGATGGATGCTGCTGCGATGGACTGGCTGTTGGCATCGCCTTTGATAATGGAGATCTGAGGTACATTTACGTCCACTTTTTCGGCATCAACCAATAGATAGTCAGGCAATCCGTCCAAGGCCTCCACAGCACGCTTCATTGCCAGTCTAGTGGCCTGTTTAATATTGAGCCGATCAATCGTTTCTGCATCCGCAAAACCAATACCTACGGACAAAGCCTTTTGCATAATTACGTCATACAGAGCTTCACGCTTTTTCTCTGTTAGTTTTTTGGAATCATTAACACCTTCCAGTATCAGATCACGAGGCAATATGACAGCAGCGGCCACCACATCTCCGAATAGACATCCCCGGCCCACTTCATCAATTCCTGCAATTCGCTCAAAACCACTCTCCCAATACTCCCTCTCATGAATCAGCAGATCACGAGGTTCAATCTCTGCTTTTTTCTTCTTGGATTCAGAAGGTTCCATTGGTATCAGTTCATTCATTTCATTATGTTCAGTCATTGCTTTCATCTCCTCTACCCTCGCAAGCTTTAACATGTTTCTCTATAAGTCATCAACGTCTCGAGTCCCTGAGCACGGCTCGGGAAGCACCCATTTTTTTGACACGCTAATATGAGTAAATCAATTACTCTCTTGATCATACCCTGAACGTGGTACTCTGTTATAGACGCAGATTCCAGCTCTTTGTTTTTCAGATTAGCAAAAATTACTTCGTCTTCATTAGCACCTTGATATGCATATATAATAATAAGAGTTTGTTTCTTCATTTATCGGTATCTGAAGATTTAAATTGAAGATATCCTGTGATCAACTAGGCCAATAGCTTGAACTCTCATCATAGCACGATTTTTATACCTCAGATATATACACAAGACAATCTCATCCCTTCCTATTTGTGGTCATCTCTCATCCCTGCTTTATATTCGCTGCTCTATCATATTTTTTGTATAAATGAAAAAAGCGACCGCTCCCGGTAATCCGGTAACGGCCGCTTCTTTCGGCTCAATATTGCATATGCAAATCCGTTTTAATATGGGGCTTCCATAGAGAAGCGTCCCATCTTACCTGCTCGCAATTCACGCAGAAAAGCACGCGATGCTTTTTCCAGGTCCACACGTCCACCGCTAACAATACAGCCCCGTTTACGACCAACCTGTTCCATGATGGCTATAACGCTATCCGAATCATCTGCATCTTTGGAGAACTCCTGAAGCTCATAGCGTTCCTCCAGAGCATCCCAGTAGTAGCGCATCAGGTAGCTAATTGCAAAGAAGGCGATATCCTCGGCATTGAGGATCTCCTCCTTAATGGCTCCTGTGACCGCAAGCCGATAACCTACGTTCTGGTCCTCGAATTTGGGCCACAAAATACCTGGCGTATCGAGCAGTTCCATCTCTTTGCCTACTTTAATCCATTGCTGACCCTTCGTTACACCAGGACGATCTCCCGTCGCTGCAATATTTCGTCCAGCAAGCCGGTTAATCAATGTGGATTTCCCTACGTTGGGAATACCTACAATGAGTGCACGAACGGCACGCGGGTTAATACCCTTCGCAAGCTGACGGTCAATTTTCTCTTTGAGCAGCAAGCGAGCCTGTGCCGGAATGTCTTTTACATTGGTACCTGTGGATGCATCCACAGGGAACGCAGTAATTCCTTCATTTTTGAAATGGGCAATCCATTCCTGTGTCACCTTGGCATCCGCAAGATCAGATTTGTTTAATAAAATCATGCGAGGCTTACCCTGTAAAATTTCATCAATCATCGGATTACGGCTGGAGACAGGCAGACGGGCATCCAGCAGTTCGATGACCACGTCAATCAGCTTTAACTTATCCTGAATCTGGCGTCTGGCCCGGGTCATGTGACCTGGAAACCATTGTATCGTCACCTTGTCTTCACCTCATTATTTAATGATATATAAGCTAAAGCTACAATTCACTTTATCCCTTCATTGGCAAACACGTTTCCGGTCACGGGTATCCCCATTCTTATTTTGCCCTCTCTGGTATGGAGTAAACGATATATTTAGCTTATATATCCTGAACTTGATTAGTGGTTAATCCACTTGATATCACCGATCGGCCAGAAAATAACATCTGCACGTCCTACGATATCTTCTAGAGACACGTATCCAATCATTCGGCTATCCGTACTGTTCGGACGATTGTCGCCCATTACAAACACATGGCCTTCTGGTACCTTGCCATCCGGGAATTGCTCATTCGGGAAGTCCTTCACATTATAGGTTCCGCCATTCGCTTCGGCTGCGTCAATCGCTCCCTGAATGTAAGTCTCATTCACTTTCTCTCCGTTTACCATAACCGTATCCCCACTCACCTGCACAGTATCACCCGCTACAGCAATGACACGCTTGATGAAATCACGTCCTTCAGAAGGGACATGGAATACGATAACCTCTCCGCGCTGTGGTTCCCGGATATCGTACAGGATTTCATTCACGATGACACGTTCACCTGTATGGAAATTCGGCTGCATGGAAGGTCCGTCCACGACAAACGGTTTGAACAATAACCATCGAATTAAAATAACGAGCACCAATGCGATCACAATCGCTTTGAGCCATTCGACAATTTCATTTTTGGCTTTTTTGGATCGACTGCCCTTCTCTTCGGCAGAATTGTCCTGGTGTTGAACTTCCTGTTCCATTATTGATCTTCCTCTCTTCACGGTACATGTTATAGCAGTTTACACATCCAGCTTTTCACATCATTCATTTCATTGAATTCATGAAAATTCTCAAATCAGTTATGTACTTCTACACGAGCATTTCATTTTAATACAAATGATCCGCATATTACATATGCTCTAACTGATTACACAAGCCTCCCGGACTCTCACGCGTGTGCCGCCATACCATTTTACTCGGAAGTGTACCTCCGGTTCAACTTTTCCCGGACAAAAACGAAAAGGGCTTGTCTCCAAGCCCTCTCCGGTATCCGTTATATTAACGAATTTCTTTAATTCTCGCTGCTTTACCGCGTAGTTCACGAAGATAATAAAGCTTCGCACGACGCACTTTACCACGGCGAGCCACATCGATTTTATCGATTTTAGGGGAATGAAGCGGGAAAGTTCTTTCCACACCTACACCGTAAGAAATTTTACGAACTGTAAAAGTCTCACTGATTCCACCACCACGGCGCTTGATCACAACACCTTCGAACAATTGGATACGCTCACGAGTTCCCTCGATAACCTTAACGTGCACTTTCAAAGTGTCACCAGGACGAAAACTCGGAATATCTTTGCGAAGTTGTTCTTGAGTAATCGCTTGAACGATATTCATCTATGACTCCCTCCTTCCGTACAGGCGTTCATACTTCTTCCGGAGAACACCCTGTCTCCTTCATTATCCATAGAGGACCGCCGTATTCCACATAACAGAATTATTGTACCATGCCATATATCAAAACACAAGGAAAAATAAACATAATATCACAAACAACTCTTTCACCCGAAGTCAACCACATTACGGAAAAAATAATGTAACTTTCTGTCAAGAATGTTCGTCTATGATATAGCTTGGTAGATTACTGAAGGTCTGTCTGCATTGCACTAAGAAATGAAATTGTATAAGGAGAAACAACCGAACTATGAAATATTGGAAAAGGTTTACCCTTGCGTCACTAGCCGCAATTACTTGCATCATTACGCTATATGCCTACGCTGTTAATCATCCGACAAATGCACTATCGCACAAAGCATGCACATCCTGGGACATGGTCAAGCGTAAAGCATTCCTGATGTCACACACGGACTACTCTAGCAAGACCGGGCTGAATCTGGCTACCTTTCAAGTTGCGCCTGGTACTGCTACGGAAGTTCCTGTACTCATGTATCACTACATACAGCCCAAAGTGAATAATCACGAAACAGGAAACAAGTCCATCATTAACCTTGAGGATTTCGAGGACAATATGAAGTACTTGCATGATGAAGGATACACTACGATTACATTGGAGCAGTTAGAAGACTACGTAAATGGTCTGATCTCACTACCTAAGAAGTCCATTGTGATCACTTTTGATGATGGATATCAGAACAATTATACACTTGCCTATCCCGTACTCAAAAAATATAATTTTCATGCTTCTCTCTTTGTCATCGGCAGCAAGATTCAGGATCAGCCAGCTGATTTTGATCCCGCCAAAAAAACATTTATCTCCGAACCGGAGATGAAGGCAGCAGCAGATGTATTTGAGTTTAACAGCCACACCTATAACTTGCATCACAAGGGGTTTATGCGCTGCGGTGAGAGCGTGCCTGCAGGACTTGATACAAGCCTGCTGAGCGATGATATCAAGATGATGAAGGAAAAGGGAATCGACACGCCCTATTTGGCATATCCTTTCGGTTACACCAGCACACAAATGATTTATCAGCTGCAGCAAAATGGCTACCGCATGGCTTTCTCGGTTCGCTCGGGTTTTGTTCATCCGGGAGATAACCCGATGAAGCTCCCAAGACTAACAGTGACGACCGGAACGGATTTAGCCAAATTGCTTAACCCAGAGGCAGATTAGTCGGAAATACTCCCTTTGGTCGACATCAGTCAATAGAAGTTAAATCAACACTTCTCCGCCTGGATATAGAGTCGAGCTGTACAGTCTTTTGGACTGTGGCTCGGCTTTTTTGGAGGTCCATGGGGTCAGTTCAATCTTGGAGCTGGAATACAGGACAGCTTCAGTCGCGTCGTAGATTATGATCTGTTCTTTACCGGTCTGACAGAGATCAGCATGTACGGCATATCCTTCTTTTCCGAATACTGCAACCGATTGCATCTGTCCATCTACCAAAGAAGGCCGTACCCCTCCGCCTCGGCGATAAGCCAATATATAATCCAGTCCACTGTCATCCCAGTCCCGTACAGGCTCTATAATCGTTAGCCAGCCACGTGTAGTCCGATCTTCCTTCCAGAGTTCTTTTCCCTCGCAATCCAACAAAAACATTCCGTCTTTTCCATGCAGATCACCGCGGATGATACGATCAAGACCAGCGATCTGCAAACCGGGCAGCCCGTCGCAAAATTTCCCTAAAGCGATGTGCTGCGATTCAATAGAATCGGCATAGCGCCATATCTCATGGCCGTAACGGTCCATCATTACCGTTACACTGCCGCCGATAACGATTTCAATATGACCATCTCCGTTCACATCTCCAAACCAGATACAATCTGCATGATCGTCCAGATCAGTGCAAGACCATAGTAAGGTTCCGTCATGATCAAGCATGTCATAGCCTGCCATAACCTCATCCTTCCCATCTCCATCGATATCGTATACCCATGGGAAATGTCCTACATTGCCTTCGTGCTTCCATAGAAGATTGAAATCATGATCAAGTGCCCATAAGGTTTTATAGCGATCTTTGAGTATGACATCCAGCTTCTGCTCATCCCCGGTCAGATTCGCAAGAATAATGCAGTCATGTGCCTCTTCACCCGGTAAAGAATGTGTGCTTTTAATATCTCCGGTTTTTCCGTCCAAAATCAGAAACTGCTTACCCATGATACAAATAACTTCATTGTTCCCGTCTCCATCCCAATCCGCAATTTGAGCGGGGTAATCCGATCCAGGACCACCAGCATCCGGATCAGGCTTTCCCACTTGCCAGAGGAGCTCTCCATCCAGATCATATGCCGTCAGACAAGATACCTGATGCGGAACATAACGGTCATCGATTCCGCCGTCAGCTTGAACCAGGAGCATCTCTAATCGTCCATCTCCATTCAGATCCCCGAGAAGCATTTTGCATCGTTCCCCGGCTTTACTTATATCTATTCTGCCGATCTCGTAAGGCTGATGATACATTATCTTCGTCCTCCGTTTTATCGTTATAGATTGCTCACCCTAAATTTAACATAAAGATCTCATCTGTTTTTGACAGCTCTTGTTCTGAATTCCTGAAAAAATAAACATTCACATTCTTTACTCCTGCAGGATTGCTGCCTCATCCTATTTAATCCATTCCAAAAACTCCAGCCTATTGCCAAAAGGATCGTGAACATAGAAGCGTTTTACTCCTTCATCCGTTCTCGCATCGTCATCTATGATATGAACCTGTTTGCCGCTCAAATGTTCCTTAAGTAAGTCTAGGTTCTGAACGTGAAATGCTGGATGAGCTTTGGTTGCGGGCACAAAATCCTTTTGTACTCCAATATGAACCTGATGAGTTCCACATAGAAACCATACACCACCACGTTTTTTTAGAACTTCAGGTTTCGGAATTTCGGTCCATCCCATAAGGTTATGAAAAAATCTCCGTGCTTCCGCTTCGCATCCTTCTGGTGCCGCAAGTTGGACATGATCAAGACCATAAAAGTTATAATTCAATTCAGTAACCCCTCCTCGTTTCATTAAGTGAAACAACGTTTCATAATTATATTTTATAATAGTTTGCTTATTTAATCCATCTTTTTACATTTCAATCATCTTGAAATTTCCTTCGTATACTCCCACAACAACAAAAAAAGACCAACCTTGTTAACCAAGGGTGGTCTGTATATCTTGTAATCATAGCTATGCTACTTACCATGCGATCTTAAAATATTTGCAGCTACTCGGAAGTCCGTTCCATCTCAGAACGAAGTTTATCGAGCCAAATCCGTTCTTTTTCCGTCAATTCAGCAGTATCCAGCATATCCGGTCTGCGCTCCAACGTACGAATTAGAGATTGTTCTCTGCGCCATGCATCAATATTCAGATGATGTCCAGATAACAGCACATCCGGTACCTTCATGCCTCTGAATTCAGGCGGTCGTGTATAATGCGGATATTCGAGCAGCCCTGTGCTGAATGAATCCGTGACAGCACTCGTCTCGTTTCCGAGGACACCAGGGATCAGACGAGCAATACTGTCGATGGCAACCATTGCAGGCAGCTCACCTCCGGTTAATACATAGTCCCCAATGGATATTTCGTCGGTGACGAGAAATTCGCGAATACGCTCATCATAGCCTTCATAATGTCCACAGATAAAAATCAGATGATCTTCTTGTACCAGTTCTTCTGCTTTTTTCTGTGTAAACGTCTCACCTTGCGGACACATTAGAATGATGCGAGGAGGTTTGGCCGATGCTGCTGCTGACTCTTTGCTGCGTTTTTCAAGGACATCCTCCACAGCAGCAAAGATCGGATCAGGCTTTAATACCATTCCTCCGCCTCCGCCATAAGGTGTATCATCAACCGTATTATGTTTATTCGTAGCATAATTCCGGAAGTTTACTGCATTCAGTGACACGAGCCCCTTCGTCTGAGCTTTGCCAAGAATGCTTGTCCCGAATACACCTTCGAACATTTCTGGAAATAACGTTAGTACATCTACTCTCATGTTACAGCAATCCTTCCATCAGATGAACCTTAACCAGTTTCTCATTCACATCGACATCAAGTACCACATCGTCAATAACGGGTAACAGAATTTCCTTGCCTGCCGCCGTTTTAACAACCCATACGTCGTTGGCTCCAGGCGTCAGAATCTCAGAGATGGTTCCCAGGTTCTCACCTTCTTCTGTCACAACAGTACATCCAACGATTTGGTGGAAGTAATACTCATTCTCCTCCAGCTCAGCCAAGTTCTCTTTGGAGACTTTGGCTATGCCGCCTTTGAACTTTTCCACTTCATTAATGTTTCCGTATTCCTTCAATCGTACGATATACATATTTTTATGCAATCGTGCCGATTCCACATGAACCATCACAGGGTGGTTATCGGGTGTAAACAAATACAGCTCCGCATTTTTCGCAAAACGCACTTCCGGGAAATCGGTTAAAGGCATGATTTTCAACTCACCACGAATTCCGTGTGTATTGACGATTTTACCTACATTCATAAACTCTGCCATACGTTCCTCCTGCATTCGTTCAATATTATTCAAAGTCATGATTTTCTTAAGGTCGTTCCAGTTATAGATCGTTATCCGATCGCTGTTATCCTCTAATTTTAAATTTCATTATTCAAAGGTTAAAATTCAGTGATAAAGGCAACCGCAAGCGTTATTCATGTTTGACGAGCTAGTTAATCATAGTATTTAAGTTTCAGCATGCACGAAAAGGGGCTAGGACATGCATCCTAACCCCCTTTCGTATATCTTTAAGATATGATATCGACGGTAACCCGTTTATCCATCTTAACTGCTGCTGATGTGACGACCGTACGAAGAGATTTTGCGATTCGCCCTTGTTTACCAATAACCTTCCCGACATCGTCAGGATGAACAGTTAACTCGTAAACGACAAGCCGGTCTTTCTCAACCGTCCGAACCGCCACATCTTCCGGATGATCGACCAAAGCCTTAGCAATTATGCTTACTAATTCTTCCATAGATGACCCTCCGAATCAGCACCTTATTTAGTCAATTTAGACTCGTGGAACTTCTTCATCACGCCCGCTTTGCTCAGCAAGTTGCGGACAGTGTCGGATGCTTGCGCACCGTTTTGAAGCCATTGCAATGCTTTATCTTCATCGATCTTAACAACAGCCGGTTGTTCAACCGGGTTGTAGTAACCGATCTCCTCGATAAAACGACCGTCACGTGGGGAACGGGAATCCGATACCACTACGCGGTAGAAAGGAGCTTTGTGAGCACCCATACGTTTCAGACGAATACGAACTGCCATTTGAAAATTCACCTCCTTCAATGAAATCTGTATATTCCTCAGCAACCCATGTAATCAACGGAAAGGAAACTTCATTCCTTTGCCAAGACCCTTCAGCTGCTTCATTGCCTTGTTCTTGCCGCCTTTAGGTCCCATCATATCCGAGAACTGTTTCATCATGCGGCGCATTTCATCAAACTGCTTGATTAGGCGGTTAACCTCAGCCAGAGATGTACCACTACCTGTAGCAATACGTTTCCGGCGACTATGATTGATCATGTCGGGGTTGCGCTTCTCCTCAGTAGTCATGGAGTACACAATCGCTTCAATCCGGCCCATTTGCTTGTCGTCCACTTTCAGGTCCTTGGCTTGCTTCATCTTGCCCATGCCGGGAATCATATCCATGATCTGATCGATAGGTCCCAGCTTCTTCACCTGATCCATTTGCTCCAGGAAATCCTCAAACGTAAATTCTGCATTACGCATCTTCCGTTCCATTTCCTTGGCTTTCTCAGTATCTATGTTGGATTGTGCTTTCTCAATCAGGGAAAGCATATCCCCCATGCCGAGGATCCGTGAAGCCATCCGTTCCGGATGGAAAGGTTCAAGAGCATCAAGCTTCTCGCCGAGTGACGCAAACTTGATCGGGCAGCCAGTAACTGCTTTAACAGAAAGTGCCGCACCACCACGTGTATCGCCATCAAGCTTAGTCAGGACAACCCCGGTCAAATCCAGCTGCTGGTTAAAGTGTTCCGCCACATTAACAGCATCCTGACCTGTCATGCTATCCACCACAAGCAGGACTTCGTCCGGATTCACTACGCTGTGAATCTGGCGCAGTTCTTCCATCAGTTCCTCATCAACGTGCAAACGTCCCGCGGTATCGATAATGACATAGTCATTGCCGTTATCCTTGGCATGCTGCAGACCCTGACGTGCGATCTCCACCGGGCTTGTCTGATCTCCCAATGTAAACACCGGAGCCTTGATCTGCTCACCCAGTACTTGCAATTGCTTGATCGCTGCCGGACGATAAATATCCCCCGCGACCAGCAATGGTCGGCTGTTTTGCTTCTGCAGCATTTTAGCCAGCTTACCGGATGTCGTCGTTTTACCTGCACCCTGCAAACCTACCATCATCAACACCGTAGGCGGCTTGTTCGCTTTAGCCAGTTTTGACTGGCTTCCACCCATCAAGTCCGTCAGTTCCTTGTTAACGATGTCGATGATTACCATGCCTGGCGTGAAGCTTTCCATAACTTCCTTGCCGACAGCTTTCTCTTTCACCTTGGCGATGAATTCCTTGACCACTTTGAAGTTTACATCCGCTTCGAGCAATGCCAGACGTACCTCACGCATAGCTTCGGCAACATCTTCATCCGACACCTTGCCCTTGCCGCGCAGCTTGCTGAACACATTCTGCAATCGGGTCGTTAATCCTTCAAATGCCATGATCCCACCTCCTTAAGCTGTAATACTGTTTTTATTACCGATACGTTCCGTCCCATTTCCTCATTCCCGGAGCTGGTGAACAATATCGCTTATTTGTTTGTTGTTATCAATGGAGACGCCTGCGCGTTCCAGTGCATTTTGCAAATCTTCAAGATTGCGGCTGCGTCGTTCGTGCTTCTCCAGCAAGCCAAGCTTGCTTTCGTAATTTTCCAGCACCTGCTCAGCACGCTTGATATGCTCATATACCGCCTGGCGGCTGATCTCGAACTCGGCTGCAATTTCACCAAGCGAGAAATCATCATGAAAGTAATATTTCAGAAATGTTTGCTGTTTCTCAGTAAGCAAACGTTCATAGAAAGCAAACAGCAAGTTAATCCGGTTTGTCTTCTCAAGCCGGTTTTCTTGACTCATATCGGGGCACTCCCTTCGTCAAGGAAAAACACTTTACACTCTTGCAACGTTCCTAATAATACCGAAAACAAATCAGGATGTCAAGCAAAAATACTTGTCACAATAAAAACGTTCATTTTGCACTCATTTTTCGTGACTATACGGTTGATCTTAGCCATTCCTATACAGCAGAATACGACCTGCTGCATCCTTAATATAGAACAAAAAAACGAATGGGTCTCCACAGATGGAGCCGATTCGTTTTTACACTATCTACCGTGTTCTAGCGAAGTGGTGTCAGGTACAGCAGTACCATGAAGAAATGAAGAATACTGCCTGCCAACACAAAGAGATGCCAGATCGCATGGTGATACGGAAATCCACGCCACACATAAAAAAGCGTACCCAGTGTATACATCAGACCTCCAGCAACCAGCAGCACGATTCCGCCTGTAGGAATGGCAGCCATAAGCGGTTGCCAGGCAATAATGATGAGCCAGCCCATCGCAATATAGAAAATCGTGGACATGAATAGAAACCTTT
Source organism: Paenibacillus sp. FSL K6-2862 (assembly GCF_038005125.1). Lineage (NCBI taxonomy): Bacteria > Bacillati > Bacillota > Bacilli > Caryophanales > Paenibacillaceae > Paenibacillus > Paenibacillus sp. FSL K6-2862. Next base: position 2,374,652 of record NZ_JBBOSN010000001.1, on the reverse strand, counting down.
TCGTAAAAAACGCCTTAAAGATCACGCCGAATAAAGCGATTCCCCAGATTACACCGAACAGGGTCCAACCAAGTGTGCCGCGAACAGCAATAAACAGAAGCGGAGTGTACGATCCCGCAATAAACAAATAAATGGAAGAATGGTCGAAAATCTCAAATAAATCTTTCATTTTCCCATCTTTCCATGCATGCACGAGTGTAGAGCTCGTATAGAGCAGCAACATGGTGATCCCGTAGATCGTGAAACTGACCACATGCCAAGCCGTGCCTTTCATACTCGAAAATACAATCAACAGCACCAGTGCAGCTACACTGAGCGCAGCGCCGATTCCATGAGTCACCGCATTGGCGACTTCCTCACGACGGGAATAGGTATAGGTATTGGCCATATCAACCGTCCTTTCTAGCCCTTTAGCCTTGCCTTCTTTATTCCCATTATACACGTATTGCCAGTGACATTACACGTGACACTTATCACGTATATCACTGGCAATACGGTTAACGCTATTAAATCATCCTATTTATTAATGGTTCTAAGAACTGGCTTCCTCATCTTCTGCGTCCTGATCCGGTTGCTCTTGGATCAGTCCGGCAAACAACGCATGCACGAATTGCTCGGAGTCGAATGGCTGCAGATCGTCAATTTTCTCACCAAGACCTACCATCTTCACTGGCAGATCCAGTTCCTGACGAATGGCAACGACAATACCGCCTTTCGCCGTACCATCCAGCTTCGTCAGTACGAGTCCAGTCACGCCGCTTTTCTCCCCAAACAGTTTGGCCTGATTCAATGCATTCTGTCCAGTTGTCGCGTCGAGAACCATCAATACTTCGTGTGGAGCTTCCGGGATCTCACGCTGAATGACACGATAGATCTTGTTAAGCTCCTCCATGAGATTGGATTTGTTCTGCAGACGACCTGCCGTATCGCAAAGCAAAACATCTGCTCCACGCTGTTTGGCTGCTTGCACAGCATCATACATAACCGCAGCCGGATCTGATCCCGCCTGCTGCTTGATGACTTCAACGCCGGCACGCTGTCCCCATACCTCAAGCTGCTCAATTGCACCGGCACGGAAGGTATCACCAGCAGCCATAATGACTTTTTTGCCCTGCTGTTTGAAACGATGTGCCAGCTTGCCGATCGTTGTTGTTTTACCTACGCCGTTGACACCGACAAACAGAATGACGGTAATGCCATCCGGGTTCATCTTCAGTTCGTTATTTTGTTCACCGCGCAGGAGGTCTGTCAATTTCTCGGACAACACAGGCTGCAATTCAGCCGCGTCTTCAATTTTGCGTTTTTTGACCTCGACACGCAGGTCTTCAATCAGGTTCATGACGGTATTGACCCCAACATCCGCTCCAATCAGGATTTCTTCCAGTTCCTCATAGAATTCCTCATCGATCTTTTTGCGGCGAATAACGAGATCGGATACTTTCTCCACAAGCCCTTTACGAGTCTTCTCCAGTCCATCCTTGAACTGTTTTGTTACCGACTCCGTTTTGCTTGCAATGCTGTCTCTCAGCTTCTTAAAGAAACTCATAAAGCCCCTCCATCGTGTACGTAATCTTAGTGCTGTTTATTTAATTAACAAGTTCCTGATGCATATAGAATTCTTTAAGCACTGGCTATTTCGGCTTCCTCATCTTCCAGTCTAACCGAAACGAGCTTCGATACTCCGCCCTCTTCCATAGTGACACCATATAGTACATCTGCTTCTTCCATTGTGCCCTTCCGGTGAGTAACAACGATAAACTGTGTCTGTTCGGAGAATTCCCGCAAATACTGGGCGAAACGTACCACATTGGCCTCATCCAGCGCTGCCTCGACTTCATCCAGCACACAGAACGGTACTGGCTTCACGTGCAAAATGGCGAACAGCAGCGCCATTGCGGTTAATGCGCGTTCTCCGCCAGATAAGAGCTGCAGGTTTTGCAGTTTCTTGCCTGGTGGCTGGGCAACGATATCAATTCCGGTTTCCAGAAGCCGTTCCGGGTCCATCAGAACCAGATCCGCACGCCCACCGCCAAATAGCTTGGTAAATACCGTACCGAACTCACGGCGGATTGCATCAAAGGTTGTCTTGAAACGTTTAGCCATCTCATCTTCCATCTCACGGATGACTTGATACAACGTCGTTTTTGCTTCCACCAGATCATTTTTCTGCTCATTCAGGAACTCGTAACGTTCATTAACCCGCTGGAATTCCTCAATCGCCCCAAGATTGACTTCACCCAGAGCTGAGATGCTGCGCTTAAGCTTTTGCACTTCAGCCTGAGTGCTCTCTACATCTTCCGGTACTGGATATCTCTCTTTCGCGAGCTCATAACCAAGTTCATAGTCGTCCATCAGTTTACGCAGTATGTTTTCGAGTTCGACATCGAGCCTGTTCACGGAAATTTCCGTCTGACGCATCTGTTCTTCTACCGCTTTTAACTGTGTACGCTGTTCCTTCGTTTCACTCTCAGCAAGTTCAAGCTTCTTCGACAGCTCACTTCGTGCAGCACGCTTGAAATCCAGCTGCTCGGAAGCTTCCGTTTTCTTCAGCTTGAACTGGTTCAGATCTTCAATCTGTTTAACGCTCTCCACCTGCGTTTTTTTCAGGTCTGCTTCCATGGAAGCCAGCAGTGTCCGGTTTTGACGTAGATCTTTGACCAGCGACTCCACTTCCCGCTCCAATCGGCGCAGCTGCTCCTCATTAGAGAACCGTTCCTGATCCAGCTTACCCTCTCTGACTTTCAGTTCGGTCAACTGGCTCTGCAGCTCTTCCTTCGCAGACTCATTCGCTTTGCGGGCAAACTCTGCAGCATGAATGGCACGGTGAGTTGCCTTCTCTTCTTCTTCAAGCTTCTCCAGCTTCTGCACAGCTGCTTCGCGTGCCGTATCCATCTCTTTGATTTCTTCGGTAAATCCATTTTTCTCCTGGCCAGCTACCGCAACCTGTTCCAACACATGGCGCAGCTCATGCTCGACCTGTTTCATTTCCATCGACGCCTGCTGTTCGGCATTTCGTGTATCATCACCCGATTGACGCAGCTCATCCAGCTTGTCCTGACATTGTTCCAACTGGGTTTTCACATCGTCAACGCTGCGGTGCAGCTTCACAATCTGGTTTTCGGTATCCAAAATATCCTGATCCAGTTGATCCAGCTGCCGTTTCCGGCTGAGCAGACTTACATTTTTCTTGTGCTGGCTTCCCCCTGTCATGGAACCGCCTGCATTGACCACATCCCCTTCAAGGGTCACGACGCGGAAACGGTACTGACAGCGTGCCGCAATTTTATTGGCGTATTCCAGCGTCTCGGCAATGATGACATTCCCGAGCAGGCTTCCAATGATATTCGCATAACGGGAATCGTAGTGTACGAGATCCGCACCAATCCCCACGAAACCATCCATACCTTCGATCATGGAACGCTCACTGGAACCAACGGTACGTGGACGAATGACATCAAGCGGCAGGAATGTGGCCCTACCGAGCTGACGCTGCTTCAGGAATGCAATGGCCTGTCTGGAGACCGACTCGTTTTCCATAACGACATGCTGAAGTGCAGCACCCATTGCAGTTTCCACAGCCAATTCGATTTTTTCAGGAACTTTAACCAGTTCCGCCACGGCTCCATGTACACCACTAAGAGTACCTTTGCGAGAAGCTTTGAGGACTTCTTTGACTCCAAGCATAAACCCGTCAAAATCATCCTGCATCTCTTTCATCGTATCCCGGCGGGATACCTGAGCTTCGCGCTTCTGTTCCCATTTTCGAACCGTGCTGCGACTCTCTTCCAGCAGCTTTTGCAAAGATTGCAGTCGTTCACTTTCAGTTATATATCCGCCGCGTAAGTCACTGATCTCTTTACCCAAGCGGACTACTTTTTTCTCAATCTCGGCTTTTCGGGCTTCGAGCGTTTCCTTCTGCTCTTCCCATTTGCCAGACTCCTCGGATGCACGGTTCATTCGACGTTCAAGCGACTCTTTCTGCTGATCGGCGTACCGGATCTCGTTGCGCGTCTGAGCCATCTGGTTCATCAGTTCCAGCAAATTCCCCTTAAGGCTTTCTTCCTGCTGCTGACTGATTCCGCCTGTAACGCCAATGAGCTTCGCCTCTTCTTCAGACAGACGGTTTCGCACGTCACCCAGTTCCTGCTCCAGCTTGCCAAACTTCTCGCGTAATGCAAGCAGCTCAGCCTCACGTTCCCGATGTCGTTCTTCACTCGCAGCAAGTGTAACCGTGAGCTGCTCATGATTGGTTTGCAGATGACGAGAACGTTCTTTGAGTAATTCTCCAAGACCTTCACTTTTCTCTGTTGCTTCACTGAACTGCAGCAAGGCAGATTGCAGCTCTTCCGTCTCCGATTCCAGAATTCGCAGTGCATTCCGGTCGCTTTCCAGCTTGGCATCATGTGTGGAAACAATGGCGGCAAGACCAACTTCCTCTTCTTTTAGCGACTGTAACCGTTCATTCGCCTTGCTCCAGGACGCATGAATCTGTTCGATCTGGTAGACATACATAGAGATTTCCTTCGATTTGAGCTGTCCACGCAATTCCTTGTAGTGAATCGCTTTTTCCGACTGCTCTCTCAGCGGGCCAATCTGGTCCTCCAGCTCTGTAACCAAATCGTGAATACGCAGCAAGTTCTGCTCCGTCTCATCCAGCTTGCGTGTGGCATCCCGCTTGCGGGATTTATACTTCACAATACCGGATGCCTCTTCAAAGATACCCCTCCGATCTTCAGAACGAGTACTCAAAATCTCCTCGATACGCCCCTGTCCGATAATGGAGTAAGCTTCCTTGCCGATCCCGGTATCCATAAACAATTCCGTTATATCTTTCAGCCGACAGGACTGTTTGTTAATAAAATATTCACTGTCCCCGCTGCGATGTACACGACGTGTCACTGTCACTTCACCAAAATCAAGGGCAAGCGCGTGATCCTCATTATCCAGCGTTAACGACACTTCACCGTAATTGACGGCTTTTCTTGCATCGCTGCCAGCAAAAATGATGTCTTCCATTTTGCCGCCCCGTAGTGATTTGGCACTTTGTTCTCCAAGCACCCAGCGAATCCCGTCTGAAATATTACTCTTGCCACTTCCGTTCGGACCCACTACAGCCGTAATGCCGCGAACGAATTCCATCTCTGTTTTGTCGGCGAATGACTTGAATCCACCCAGTTCAATTCGTTTCAGAAACATAGGGTATCCCGTCACCTCCTCTTGCTTATTTCATGTGCTCCTTCAGCGCTGATCTTGGATTAGGAATGAATCTTTCTTCCCCATCCTCTCTTTACAAAAAAAAGAGCAAAAAGCAGTCCGGCCGATAATTTCCGCCGGGGCGGACCCGAGGGGCTGCTCTTTGCTCTTCGTTTGTCTATGCGCTACCCGGTAAAGCTCAGGCTTCCGGAAGCTTCAATCGATCAAGCGCTGCGGATGCAGCCTGCTGCTCGGCTTCCTTTTTGGAACGTCCTGTACCTCTGCCAAGCCGTTCTTGACCCATATGGACCTCCGAGACAAACTCACGTTCATGGGCAGGGCCCCGTTCTTCGACGATCCGATACTCAAGAGCTCCCATATTGTGATGCTGAGTGAGTTCCTGCAGTTCCGTCTTGTAATCGCTCATCTGAAGCTTGCCGCCCAGAACGATCAACGGAAAAACATGCTGGTCCAGAAACGTTCTGACTGGCTCCAATCCCTGATCCAGATACAATGCACCGATGAAAGATTCAAACACATCAGCCAGCAGAGCCGGCCGTGTTCGTCCTCCAGTCAGTTCCTCACCTTTACCAAGAAGTACATACTGCCCAAAACCAAGTGCTTCTGCAAATTTGACGAGGGAAGGCTCGCAGACAATAGATGCCCGCAGCTTCGTTAGTTCACCTTCCGGACGGTTAGGATACAAATGATACAAGTATTCCGATACAGTCAACTCAAGCACCGCATCGCCCAAGAACTCCAGACGTTCGTTATCCTGGTGCTGACTGAATCGGTGTTCGTTTACATAGGAAGCATGGGTAAACGCTTGTTTTAGAAGCTGCCTGTTGTCAAATTTGATTTGAAGTTTGTGTTGTAACTGCTTCAGATCTTCACTCAAACGAACTAGCCCCTTATGCTTCAAATTTTTTGAGGATAATGGTAGCGTTGTGACCGCCGAATCCAAACGAGTTGGACATGACTACGTTCACGTTGGTTTCACGCGGAACATTCGGAACATAATCCAGATCACATTCCGGATCCTGATTTTCCAAATTGATCGTAGGTGCGAGTGTCTGATGAGTCAGAGACAATCCGCAGATTACGGCTTCCACGCCACCAGCTGCACCCAGCATGTGACCAGTCATGGATTTAGTGGAACTTACTGCAAGCTTGTACGCGTGATCACCAAACGCCTTTTTGATCGCGAGCGTTTCGGATCGGTCACCCACAGGAGTTGATGTACCGTGTGCATTGATGTAGTCCACTTCTTCCGGTTCAATTCCGGCATTGCGAAGAGCCATCTTCATGCAGCGTGCTGCTCCATCAGGATCCGGCTCAGTCATATGATGCGCATCGCCAGTCAAACCGTAACCGATCACTTCACCATAGATACGTGCACCACGTTTTTGAGCATGTTCCAAGGATTCCAGAATCAGAATGCCTGCTCCTTCACCCATAACGAATCCGTCACGTCCTGTATCGAAAGGACGGCTTGCCTTAGCCGGCTCGTCATTGCGTGTAGACATCGCGCGCATTGCACAGAAACCCGCCAGACCCGTTGGGCGGATTGTCGCTTCCGCACCACCGCAGATCATCGCGTCTGCATCTCCATTTGCAATCATCTTGAAAGAGTCCCCGATGGAATGCGTTCCTGTAGCGCAGGCTGTTACTACGTTGGTGTTCGGACCTTTAGCTCCGAGAGAAATCGACATTTGGCCAGAAGCCATGTTAGAGATCATCATAGGGATGAAGAATGGGCTAACCCGTTTTGGACCTTTTTGCAGCAATGCATTGTGCTGGTCCTCCCAAGTTCCCAATCCGCCAATACCTGAACCGATAGATACGCCAAAGCGCTCGGCTTCAATGTTCTCATTAATTTTCAAACCACTGTCTTCAACAGCTTTGAAACCAGCTGCTACAGCAAATTGAACAAAACGGTCCATTTTGCGAGCATCCTTGCGATCCATATATTCATCCGGATTGAAATCCTTAATTTCGGCAGCAATTTGTGTCGTGTATTCACTCACATCAAAGGCCTCAATCTGAGAGATTCCGGACTTGCCTGCCATTAAACTTCCCCAGAACGTTTCCAAATCTTTTCCGAGCGATGTCATTACGCCCATTCCGGTAATTACTACTCTTTGTTTCAAACCGACTCACCTCTATATCGACTGCTTGCGCAATTATTTTGTGGGAATATCCGCAAGCGGATGCTCACCCATCCCGATCCGAAAATCAAGCTGGATCAGCATCGCTGCGGAATGAGAAAAACCAATGAATGATGAGAAGTCCCGCCTGTTCGAAAACAGGTGCGGGACTGAATTGACTTTAGGTATGAGATTGTATGTAGTTTACAACTTCACCTACGGTCGTGATTTTTTCTGCATCTTCATCAGAGATTTCCAAATCGAATTCATCTTCCAATTCCATGACCAATTCTACTACATCCAAAGAATCAGCACCCAAATCTTCTTTGAAAGATGCTTCAAGTGTAACTTCAGCTTCGTCTGCGCCCAAGCGGTCGACGACGATGCGTTTTACACGCTCCAATACATCGGACATCCGGTTCACCTCCTCCTTGGTATTATACGAGAATCGCAGGCAAAATGCCATAGAAGACATATGCGGCTCCCGGCCGGGGAATCCGGCCTTTTTCCGGCATTTCGGATCGTCCAGCGCCTGTTCCCCGACTATTAATTTAAGTACGGGATGTTTTACATGTACATGCCGCCATCGACGTGTAATGTCTGCCCTGTCATATACGATGAAGCTCCCGATGCCAGGAATGTAACAACTCCGGCAATTTCATCCGGCTGCCCCAGTCGGGACAGCGGAATGCCACTCAGCATACCATCTACAAGTTCCTGTGACAATTCCTTGGTCATATCCGTCTCAATGAACCCAGGTGCTACACAGTTAACCGTGATGCCACGGGAAGCCAGCTCACGAGCGGACGCCTTGGTCAGACCGATGACCCCCGCTTTCGCAGCAACATAGTTGGCTTGTCCGGCATTACCCAGAACACCAACAACAGAAGAGATATTGATAATTCTGCCCGAGCGTTGTTTCATCATTGGACGAGTAACGGCTTTAAGGCAGTTAAATACCCCTTTGAGATTGGTCTCAATAACCTGATCAAACTCTTCCTCTTTCATGCGCATGATCAAATTATCACGTGTAATTCCTGCATTGTTAATCAGAATGTCAACATTGCCCCAGGCTTCAAGAGTAGCCTTAACCATTTGTTCAGCTTCATCCATTACTCCAACATTCGCCTGAATGGTGATGGCCTGAACTCCCTTGGCACGAATCTCTTCCGCCACTTCTTCAGCAGCAGCCTGACTGCCTGCATAGTTTACGGCTACATTGGCACCTGCTTCAGCCAGAGCAAGTGCAATACTGCGGCCAATCCCGCGGGATGCCCCTGTAACCAGTGCGTTTTTACCTTCTAACGGTTTAGACAACCTAATTCCTCCTTTCCCCAAATAACCTGTCTTTTAATCACTTTAATGCAGCTGCAGTAGCTTCAAGCGTTTCAAGACTGTTCACATTGTACAATTTTACGGATTTATCTGTTTTTTTAATCAATCCGGTCAATACACTTCCAGAACCAATCTCAACAAAGGTATCTACACCTTGCTCAATAAGCCATGTCACACTGTCTTCCCATAAAACCGGAGAATAGACCTGTTCCGTCAACAATTGTTGAACCTGTCCATTTTCCACAGGTCTTGCTGTCACGTTAGCGACTACAGGAACCTTGGCTGGCGAAAATGTTACGGTCTCCAGTTTCTCTGCCAGTTTCCCAGCAGCTTCCTTCATCAATGAGGAATGAAAAGGACCGCTAACTTCCAGTGGAATAGCACGCTTACCGCCAGCTTCCTTCACCCGTTCCGCTACAGCAGCCACACCTTCCTTGACACCGGAAATAACAATTTGACCCGGACAGTTCATATTAGCAAGTTCAACAACGTGACCTGTTTCGGATACGTCCCGGCAAAGCACCCCCAGCGCTTCCCGATCCGCACCCAGAACAGCAGCCATTGCTCCCTGCCCGCCTGGTACTGCTTGTTCCATATACTGACCACGTGCCCGTACAACGCTCACGGCGTCAGCGAATGTCAGAACGCCCGCTGCAACGAGAGCACTGTATTCACCCAGACTGTGTCCAGCCGTATAGTCAGGCTCAATCCCTTTTTCTTTAAAAGCCTCAAGCAATGCAATACTCGCAGTGAGCAGAGCCGGTTGCGTATTTGATGTCTGTTTCAACTCGGTCTCTGGTCCTTCAAACACGAGATTGCTCAGCGAGAAGCCCAGCACATCATCGGCTGTACGGAAAATTTCTGCTGCCGCAGGCACGGACTCATACGCGTCCTTGGCCATGCCTACAGCCTGTGATCCCTGTCCAGGAAATACAAATGCGATTTTGCTCATTAGATTTATCTCTCCCAGCTATCTAATTTACCAAACGAGTACAGATGCACCCCAAGTCAGTCCGCCCCCGAACCCAACCATCAAGATGGTGTCGCCGGCTTTCATGCGACCTTCTTCAGCTGCTTCCACCAATGCAAGCGGAATGGATGCTGCCGAAGTATTGGCGTATTTGTCTACGTTGACAACCACTTTTTCTTCCGGAAGCTCAAGTCGCTGCATGGCGGATTGAATGATACGAATATTGGCCTGATGAGGAACAAACAGATCCACGTCGGTGCGCTCCAACCCTGCTTTACGCAGAACTTCATCCGTTGCTGTACCCATTACACGCACGGCAAATTTGAACACTTCACGGCCATTCATGTAAATGTAGTGTTTTTTATTCTCAACCGTCTCTGCGGATGCAGGCAGACGGGAACCGCCGCCCTCCAGTTGAAGCAGGCCGCCTCCAGCACCTTCCGCTCCAAGGTCAAACGATTTGAACCCGCGACCTTCAGGAACTTCGCCAATAACGACCGCGCCCGCTCCGTCACCGAACAATACGCATGTGTTACGGTCTGTATAGTCCGTGATCCGGGATAGACAATCCGCACCAATAACAAGCGCGTTGTTGTACATGCCGCTTTGGATAAAGCTAGTTGCTGTTGCCAGGCCATATACAAATCCTGAACATGCAGCGGACAAATCAAACGCCGCAGCGCCTTTGGCGCCGAGCTTATCCTGCAAAATGCAGGCCGTAGACGGAAATGCCGAGTCCGGCGTTATTGTTGCTACGATGATCAGATCCAGATCACTGCCTGTCATTCCAGCAGACTCCAGCGCCTTCATAGCTGCTTCGTATGCCAGGTCCGAAGTCGCCTGATCCGGAGCTGCGATATGACGTTCCTTAATTCCAGTGCGGCTTACGATCCACTCGTCATTGGTATCTACCATTTTCTCAAGGTCACTGTTGGTCAAAATTTTCTCCGGTACATATTTCCCTGTACCGATAACCCCTACCGGGCGCAAATTATTCATGTCGTCACTCACTTCCCGCTAATTTCCTTAGATATGCTTTCTACCAATTGGTTCTGCACTGCAATTCTAGCTTGGCGAACAGCGTTTTTGATCGCATTGCCATCCGCTGATCCATGGCTCTTCACTACAAGTCTGCTCAACCCGAGAAGCGGCGCACCGCCATGCTCGGTATAATCCAGTTTCCGTTTCAGCCCGCGCAGCTCAGGCATCAGCACCGCTGCAGCCAGTTTGCTTTTGAGCGAAGATGAGAACTGTTCCTTAAGCAATGCAAAGATGGCACCTGCTGTGCCTTCCAGCGATTTCAGCAAAATGTTACCAGCAAATCCGTCACAGACAAGCACGTCACATGCACCGGTAAGGACATCGCGAGCTTCCACATTACCGACAAATCGAATCGGAAGCTGCTCCAGTAGCGGATATGCGTGCTTCGTTAGTTCGTTCCCTTTGCCCGGCTCCGTTCCGACATTGAGCAATCCCACTCGGGGTGAGTCGACTCCTTGTACTTTCTGCCGATATAAGCTACCCATAAGACCATATTGTGCCAAATGTTCGGGCTTGGCATCCATGTTGGCACCCAGGTCAAGCGCAAGCACGCCAACATCATCTATTGTTGGAATCATAGGTGCAAGTGCTGGTCGTTCAATACCTTCCATGCGGCCCACCACGAGCAGGCCGGTTGTCATGAGCGCTCCAGTATTACCTGCAGAGATCATGGCATCTGCTTCACCTTCCTTAAGCATGCGGCCCGCGACCACCATGGAAGCATCCTTTTTGCGACGAACGGCCTTAACAGGTTCGTCATCCGAACCGATCACTTCCGAAGCATGACGGACTGACAGGTTAGCCGGTTTGATCGCTGACTGATTCAAAAGCGGTTCCAGCTTGGCTTCATCACCAACAAGCACGATCTGTGTATCTGCCCATTCCGTGGCGGCAGCTATTGCACCTTCTACCGTTGCCTGGGGTGCATGATCGCCTCCCATGGCATCTATGACGATTTTCATTCCAGATGACCTCCCTCTAGGCTGTCGTCTCCACCCGAACGGTAGATGACAAAGTTGCCTTGAAACACCATTTCCTCACCTACATAGGTGAACACTTCAACTTTTGCTTTCCCCTTTTGACCCGAGATCGATCTCACATACGCTTTCGCAATACATTTCTCGGCCAGATGAACCGAACGAACAAATCGAATATCGGCCGAAGCCGTCAATGCAATCTCATCATTAATGACAGCGACTGCCAGGGAGTTAGCCTGGGCAAATACATAGTGACCACGAGCAATTCCCGTCCTTGAAAATACATGCTCTTCCTTGATCTCAAACAAGGAAATCCCACTTTTGTCCAGCTGCAAATCTACAATATCACCGATAATCTCATGCAGAGGCAGCGAGCGTACCTGGTCATACGAACGCTCTGCCATCAGTTTCATTCGTTCACGAAGCTCAGGAATCCCCAGCTCCAGACGGTCGAGGCGAATCGTTTGAATACTCACCTTCAATTGGCGAGTAAGTTCCTGATCTGTCACAAACGGATTGTCTTCGATCATTTTGGTCAATTGCTGCTGCCTCTGTCTCTTCGGTACACGTTCGATGCCTGACACCCCCCGCTGTATCGTATAAGAAAGCGTCCCATGCAGGTCCGTTCTATCATTTCACTTCGTTCTCTATAATTGAGCCTCTAAACTTCAGAGGTTATTCAACACACGAATTTATGGTTCTTCTCTATGTAACCCCAAATCTTAGAACCTGGTACTAAAGCATAGTATATCTCATCCTGTGTCAAAAAGAAAGACTGGGCGGGCAAAAACCACTCGCTGCTAAACAGCCGCTCTCCTGCATTCTACGAATCTTTCTTCTTGAAACAATCAACCGAAGTCAGCCCAGCCCTTAACAGGAACATAAATTTAAACATTCAAAAAAAGTAGTACCTCATCGAAATGAAGTACTACTTGATGTCTAACTATTATTGAGAGATGATCTCTCTTGCTTTGTACGTTCCGCACACTTTGCACACGTGGTGAGCAAGCTTCAATTCGCCGCATTGTTCACATTTCACCATGCCCGGTACAGCCAATTTAAAGTGAGTGCGACGTTTGTCGCGACGCGTCTTGGACGTTCTCCGTTGAGGTACTGCCATTATTCCCACCTCCTTATCAAAATCAACCTTTGCAGGTAGTTGTTACACTAGATTTTCATTTGCTCATTTAAAAAAATCCTTGAGCCCTGCAAGCCGCGGGTCGATAACTTCGTTATCGCAACCGCAGTCACCCTCGTTCAGCTCATGGCCACACTTTGGACATAGCCCTTTGCATGTATCGCTGCATAGCGGTATAAACGGTAGGTGCAGCAGAAAAGCTTCCTCGGCATATAGCTTCAGATCGATGTCCTCTCCATCCACATAGACAGTATCATCATCTTCAGACAAGTCCTCCGGCTGTTCTCCCTGCTTGAATTGCTCATGAAAATCAATATGAAGATGTTCACTAATCGGCTTGAGACAACGTGAGCACAACATGTCCACTCCAGCTGACACTTTGCCATGAACATCCACCACGCCCCCCGTTGCTTGTTCTGCAGATAAATCCGCAGTCAGCGGGGTAACGGCTGTGATATCTTGTCGGTTAGAAATCAGTTCCTTAATATCCCACTGTTCATTGAACTGCAGGGGCCGGTCACTGATAGCCACTTTGCGAAATGGCAATAACATTTCCCATCACTCCAAACGAAACCAATTTCATAATTCATGTTAAATGCTTTACCGCAGTTATACAGATCAAGTCTGATCGTTATACGCTTCATGTCTTGACTGTATGTATTCTGACGATTCATCGTTAAAAGTATTATGAAATTGACTTAACAAACAAAAATCATTATACCGATTTTCCAAGACGTTTGTCAACACTTTTAACTTTACACCCTTTTGGAAAAGAAAGATACCCGACCGATAAAAACACTCTTCCGCATTATAAACTTTCTCTCCGCCATACTACAAGCTAATCCTTTTGCTTGCATGACGGACACATTTCTTTAATTATTCGTGTGATGTAGATCACATGTCCCCCTTTAGACCCTATCTATACTTGCTATATGCCACGCATAATAGATCCATGGCGCAAGGTTATCCATCTAAATTGTCAATCCATTTCATAGGAGGAAAAATCCATGTTAAGCGAAAATACAATTCGAGTGATCAAATCCACCGTACCTGTACTTGAAGTTCACGGAGAGGCCATTACCAGCCATTTCTATAAAACAATGTTTGCACATCATCCCGAACTACTGAATATTTTCAATCATGCTAACCAAAAACAGGGGCGGCAGCAGGCCGCTCTTGCCAATATGGTATACGCTGCTGCCCTGCATATTGATAATCTCGCCGCAGTCCTGCCAGCCGTGCGTCAGGTTGCGCACAAACACCGCAGTCTTGGCATTGCCCCGGAACAATACGAAATCGTGGGCACCTATTTGCTAAAAGCGATCAAGGATGTGCTGGGTGATGCTGCGACCGAGGAGATTATTGCTGCGTGGGCAGACGCTTACAATGTTATTGCCGGTGTCTTTATCGGTTTAGAGAAGGAGCTGTACACAGCAAGCGAAAACCAAAACGGTGGCTGGGAAGGTTTCCGGTCATTCCGGGTTGCCAAAAAGGTAAAAGAAAGCGACCTGATTACTTCCTTTTATCTAGTGCCAACGGACGGCAATCCCATAGCCACATTTCAACCTGGACAGTATATCAGCCTCCGAATGAAACCTGAGGGAAATGCGTATGCCCAAATTAGACAGTACAGTCTTTCGGACGCTCCAGGAAAACCATATTACCGTATTTCTGTTAAACGTGAGAGTGCTCGGATGGAACGACCAGATGGTGTTATATCGACCTATCTGCATGATCATATCACAGAAGGAAGCTTGGTCGAATTGTCTGCTCCTGCAGGCGATTTCACACTGAACACGGAGGATCCACGCAATGTCGTATTATTGAGCGGTGGCGTTGGGCTTACTCCGATGATCAGCATGTTGAACACCCTGGTTGACAGAAATGTCCAGCGTTCAGTCACTTTTGTCCATGCTGCCCTAAATGGGGAAGTTCACGCTTTCAAGGATCATGTAAACACATTGGCAGAACAGCATGAAAACATACAGGCATTTTATTGTTATGCACAGCCGACACCAGATGACCGCGAGCAATCGCGTTTTCACAGAGAGGGTTATATTGATGCAGCCTGGCTGTCACAGATGATTCGCGAGCCCCTGGAATCTGATTACTATTTGACCGGTTCTGTCTCCTTTATGCAGACGATGTATGCGGCACTAGGCGAGATAGGCGTTTCACCTGAGAATATTCATTATGAGTTCTTTGGACCCAAAACAAACCTGATTCCTGCATCGGAAGCCATTTAATTTCTCTCCAGAAGAAATAATAAAGGATCATCCATGACTCCCCTGAGAGCACGGGCCGTATTCATCTGAATGCGACACCGTGCTTTTTTGGCGTTTTCTTAACGCTTTTATTTGAATAACGACACTCGTATCCCCTATTATTAAACAAGACGTTTCTGCTCGGCGAAGCAGCAATGACATTAATCGACCAATGCGAACAAAATTTCAGTCAGGTATTGAAGATATATAACATTGTTATTGAAAGGAGTGCACGCTGATGAAAGCTGTAGGTGTGATTGTTGAATATAATCCGCTGCATAACGGACATGTCTATCACTTGAATGAGGCCAGACGTCTAAGCGGTGCAGATGCCCTTGTGGCCGTCATGAGCGGCCCTTTTCTCCAGCGCGGCGAACCTGCCATTGTGGGCAAAAGGGCTCGGACCGAGATGGCGCTGCACGCAGGCGCCGATCTGGTGATTGAGCTGCCGGTTGCCTATGCGGTACAACCGGCGGAATGGTTTGCCTTCGGTGCGGTCTCGCTGCTGCACCGCACCGGGGTTGTGGACTCGCTCTGCTTCGGCAGCGAGTCCGGCGACCTGGACAGCCTGCAGCGCATTGCGCGCGTGCTGGCTGTGGAGCCCGCAGGGCTGCGCGAGGACATCGCGCGCCGCCTGCGGGAAGGCGCCAGCTACCCCGCCGCGTACGCAGGCGCGGCGGCAGCGCTGGCGCCCGGCGGCGTAAGCGAAGTTGCCGCCGCCGCACTGCTCGGGCAGCCCAACAATTCGCTTGGGCTGCACTACCTGATCGCGCTGGAACGAATCGGCAGCGCGATCCAGCCTTTGACGACGGCACGCACCGGTGCCGCGTATCATGAGGCGACGCCCGGACCGGGGGCGATCGCCAGTGCAACAGCCGTCCGCCGCCTACTGATGGCGGACGGCCCCCAGGCCGCCGCGCCGTATGTGCCGGCGGCAACACTTGCCATTCTGCAGCGCGAATGGCAAGCGGGACGCGCTCCCGTGCACTGGGAGCGCTTCGCCCAGCCGCTGCTGCACACCGCGGCGACCCGCCGTGCCTCCGAGCTGGCAAATATCGCCGAAGTCACGGAAGGATTGGAGCACAGGCTGCTTCGCACACTGGCTCAGCTTCCGGAGCCATCGGTCGAATCGCTGCTGGATGCACTCAAAACCAAGCGGTACACACGCACCAAGCTGCAGCGAATGTTGACCCATGTTCTGTTGAATCATGCCAAGGCTGAATTTACCCCGGACAAGCTAGCCGAAGGACCTGGTTATCTTCGTGTCCTTGGATTCAATTCACTGGGCCAAAGTCTCTTGAAGCAGATGAAAACGACTTCGTCCCTGCCTGTTGTGCTGAAACCGTCTGCCTTTACTCACAACCAGCTGGAGCTTGATTTGCAGGCACAAGCAGCGTATGCCCTCTCTTATGAGCAGACGGACACACGTGCCATGTACAGCGACTATTATGAGCCACCAGTTCGATGCTAAACGAAGCACAAATAAATTGTTCTAGGTGTTCTATCAAAAAAACCCCCTATGTCATATCGTTTATTCAAACGATGCATAGGGGATTTCCGTTTGTTTACTCTTACTCTTCCTTGATAGCGCAGTTGTTTCAAATCGCATCAATCACTATCAACCTTTTATGATTTGGCAGACAATGTTTTCAGATAAGCCAGGGCATCATCTACCGTATTCACAGGAACCAGTTTCATTTTAGTGCCAATCTGTTCGGCTTTGGCTTCTGCTTCCTGATAATTCTGTTTCGGAACGAAGAAAATCTCCGCCTCTTTTCGATCTGCAGCAACGATTTTATGCACCACACCACCAATGGGACCGACTACGCCTTCCTTGGTAATCGTGCCCGTGCCAGCAATTCGATGACCTTGGGTAAGGTCTCCGGGAGTAAGCTGATTATAAATTTCCAGGGTAAACATCAATCCGGCCGAAGGACCGCCAACCTGAGTATCCGTAAACGTAATTTGTTTATTCGAATCTTCGGGTTTTACTTTCTGTACGGTTCCGATCATTACGCCCAATCCAGGCCGGGTAGCACCCGTTTTGCTGTCTTTTACTTCAATCAGCTTCACATCACGGCTAATCGTCTCGCCTTCGCGTTCCAATTGCATTTCTACCGTATCTCCCACTTTTTTATCCTTCAACTGGGCAGATAATACGGTGTTATCCGGTGTAGCTGTGCCATTCACGCCGAGGATAATGTCGCCAGGAGCAATATCTCCTTGTGGTTTCGGATCCTCCGATAAACCAAACACGAAGATATGTTCAGGAACGATGGAATACTTAACACCCGCTTGCTCATAAGCCGCTTCCATGGCGGAAGATTGGGAATCGCTCATGAACCACACTTGTTCGGCAGAGTACTCTGCTTCCGTTTTTCCTTGCAGGCGGTCTTCCTTTTTGTCAATTTGCATATTTCGGTTAAACAAGGACGTACCCAGCAAGAACACATTGGCATACGTTGCTGACACCGTCGTCATCATGAATACACCACGTTCTTCCTGGTCCCCATCCTTAACCGTAACCATCGGTTTTACTTCATCCGCGCTGCCAGGCATATAGATGATATATGGCGTTGGCATGTACACTGCAACATAGACAACCAGAGCCACCACGATCACAAAGATCGAAGCTCTGAAGCCGCCAGATTTTCGAATCCGATTCATCGCATGAGCCCCCGTTCTTTGCGTTTCTTCTATAATTATAAGTCTAACATCCTCAATCTCACGCATACAATGGTACAGGCCGGATAGGCCGCAGTATTCTGTCGCTTGTCCGGTCAAGGCCGAACCGTTCCCAGGACGTCATTCGGCCGTCCAATCCGATTACTGCAGCCGAATGAATCGGCGCTATTTCATATGAGGTGAAACGATGACAATGCAGACTGAGGTTACAGGATCCAACCCGATCAGGTCAATACTCCTTAGTACCGGCGCTTTGTTACTGGTCGTCGCTGTAGTTGTATCTCCGAAAGATGCCTTCGATGCCTCCATTCAAGGATTGGACATCTGGTGGAAAATTATCTTCCCGGCAATGCTTCCGTTTCTGATGCTGTCGCAAATGCTCACTGCATTTGGTTTTACAGACGCTCTTGGCGTCTTGCTGGGACCACTGATGCAGCGTTGGTTTCGCCTCCCCGGCGAAGCTGGACTAGCCCTTGCCGTCGGCATGTGTGGAGGATTTCCTGCTGGGGCGGACACAGCGTCCCGTTTGGTTCGGGATCAGCAAATAACCGGCAAACAGGCCATTATTCTGGTCGCTGCAGCTCATTTCACCAATCCGATGATGATCATTCTGGTCATAGGTGCCGCTTTTCTTCACCAGCCTGCTGCCGGATACTTTCTGGTTATGATTCATTGGCTCAGTGGATGGATTGCCGCAATCATTGCCATTCATCTCAATCGCAGTGTTCAAAAACAGTCCACTACAGTCAGTCCCCCCAAGCGCAGTCAGCACCAGGGGCTTTGGTTTCAAATGATGAACGCAGCCCGTGAAGCCCAGGCCCGAGATGGCCGCGGGTTCGGCAAACTGCTGGGTGACACCGTGTCTCATGCGGTTCAGACGCTAATGATGACTGGTGGTTACATCATCGGTTTTGCCGTGTTCATACGACTTCTGGGCCTGTACATCACGCCCGGCAGTTCGGCTGCCCTCTGGCCTTCTGTATTGGAAGTGCATTTGGGCACATACCATTTAAGTCAAACGCCATGGGCTCCCTTGCTTACGATTCCCCTGATTGCTGCGGTTCTTGGTTGGGGTGGGCTGTGCTCCCATTTACAAGTCTCAGCTGTGATGAAATCCGCCGGAATGGCAGGCAAAAGCATGATCTATTTTGCTGCTGTACGTTTGCTTCATGCACTGATTGCCTTTTCATTAAGTGTCTTCCTTTGGATACCCTTTAGCCGCTACAGTGCAGAGGTATGGACTCCGTTCTGGCCTTTTGCAGGCGCGGATGAGACGACTCTGCTGCCGATGCAATCCCAGCTTGAAGGCAGCACCGCTGCGGCAGAAATTTTATGGAGCAGCTTCCCGGCAGTCTGTATCGGACTTGCGATCATTCTTGCCGTTATGATCAGCCTGTCAGGCTTGACCCACTGGTTTAACCGCCGTTTTTCTCGCTGATTTTCCGGCGAAGTGCAGTTTCCACTTCCGGGGACACCAGATCGGTTACATCTCCATGGTAATGAGCAATTTCCTTGACGATACTGGAGCTCAAATACGAATATTTCGGATTGGTCATCATAAAGATGGTTTCCGCATCCGGGTTCAGCTTGCTGTTGGTGGAAGCAAGCTGCAGCTCGTATTCAAAATCAGTCACGGAGCGTATACCACGAACGATGACCTGAGCTTCTTTTTGCCGAACATAATTGGCTGTCAGATCACGGAAGCTATCCACCTCCACATTAGACAGATGGCCTGTAACTTCTGTAATGAGCGCTTTACGCTCTTCCACCGTGAACAGTGGATTTTTGCTCATGTTATTCAGTACAGCCACGATGACGCGGTCAAATTGTTTGGAAGCCCTGGCGATAATGTCCAGATGGCCCATCGTTACAGGATCAAAACTCCCGGGATATACGGCAATCCGTTCCTGCCTGTGTATCATTTCAGTCATGAGGAGCCTCCTCTTCTGCTATGCTGTTTTCTCCATCATTCGATGCCTCAGGTGCATAATCATAGATGGACACAGCTGTCTCCCCATACACAGCCTTGCGCGTTTGTTCAAACGGGCCGAATTGCTCAGGGTAACTATATTTGGATTCATATTCAAGCACGATCGTCGCTTCCGGTTTAAGCAGTTCAAGTTCATGCATCGTAAGCATCAGCTCATCCCCGTTTTTCATCCGGTAAGGCGGATCGAGAAACACCAGATCAAATTGTGTCGTTCGCTTGGCAAGCGCCTTTAACGCACGACCTGCATCATTTCGGTATATAGCTGCCTGATCCTCCAGCTTGGTTGCCTTCAGATTGGCGCGGATCACTTCAATACTTTTGGATTCCAAATCAACAAAAACAGCCTTGTCCATGCCGCGGCTCAGCGCCTCAATTCCGAGACCACCACTACCCGCAAACAAATCCAATGCTGTACCGCCCTCAAAATAAGGGCCAATCATGCTAAACAGCGCTTCCTTCACCTTGTCGGTGGTCGGACGTGTTCCATTGCCAGGAACAGCCTTCAGCGGTCTGCCTTTCGCACTCCCGGATACCACTCTCACTGATGAGTCACCTTTTCTCTCTATGTAAGTTTATTGATACAGCTATCGTACCACACTCGGGTTCAGTTTGAAAAATAGTCTGTCTCCATTCATTTCAAAAAATTGTTGACCCGTTTTTGACGCATATGTATAAAAAGGAAACATTTCGGCCATTCTATAATTATCGACATCACAAGTGTCGTAGACAACCGCGGAGAAGACTTACGTTTCCCCATAAGCTCTTCGTCCGGTTTCTCCTCTCCCATGAAAAATAGGCCCTCGAAAGAGGGCCTGTTTTTATTTGCTTTTAAATATGTATGGAAACGATTAGCTAAGGCTGTATGCCCTCTTCAATAAGGTGTTACGGCTCCTTCCACTTCAACATCTGCTTCCGGCTCCAACCAACCGATTTCTTTGAGCCAAACTTCCATGTCATTCAGAAACGCTGCATGATCCAAATTCGCTATTTTGTATTTCTTTATCTTCTCACTCAAAAAAGCATAAAAGGAATGACCTAACTCAACCCGTTGTCTTCGTTTACTGAACTCTTTGTAACAGTCCTCACTTACCGTCATGTCAAAATAAATCACTTGCTCTTTTTTGGCATATCTGACCGTAGACTTTCGTTCATATTCTTCCGGCAGGCAGCGAAAAACAAAGAACAGCTCGATATCACATGCCGGATACTTCATTTCAGCTTGTTCGAAAACAGGCTCTAACTCGTCAGATAGGGAGGCGATGTATGTTAACCCGGACGTATCGGATGTTTTGCCCATTTTCACAGTAACCCACCTCCTTGATTTACCAGTTATTCATTGTTCTCCATCTCCCGGTATTTCCGATTGGAGCGCCGCAAGTTAACCATGGAGAACAACAGAAGAACTACCGGTAAAAATAGATTCCAATTCTGCTTAATAATCATCACAATACCGAAGAACACAATCGCGAGCCAGACCAGTATTTCAATAGCCTCAACCTTGGTTAGCGTATGCTTAAATGCTTTTTTGGAGATGAGACGAACGAGGTAATACACAAGCACAGCATAGAACACACCCATACCTAGGATTGCGACTAGAGCAATTAACATTTCCATGAACATGCCCCTCTCACCTCCAAATTTGTTTACCTTAAGTTCCTTTATTTTACCATATAAGAAAATGTGTGTCTCAAGTTAAACTCCAAGAAATATTTTGCGTTTCCATGTTACTTCTCTTCTGTAATAACCGTTGCGTTGTAGATCACAACACGTTTTCCATTCAGATCAAATAACACTTTATTGCCATATTCCGTATCCTGCACATCGATTTTCCCTTCATAGGTCTGAATCAACTCACCAGAGTCACTGTACACCTTAACAATCCGCTCCAGACCCCCGGAGTTGTTGGATCTCATCGTTTTCAGCGCCCGTTCACCCGAAGCCGTATTGAAATACCAGATGAAACACCCCACAATGATACCGAGTACAGCCAGGACGGTAACCCATACGCCCGTTTTTGCCTTTCTACTCATAATGTTGCCCCCCTTCAATCCATGTCTCGTACAGTACGAAACAGCTTCGATAGCGGTTTCACGAAATGCAATTTTCCACTTTTCTTCCAACAATAAAAAACAGAGGCCTCCGATATACGGGGACCCCTGTTCTCTATTTATTTGAAATGACTCTTACAGTGAACGAATGACAAATTCAAATTCCAGTTCGCCGTCCGAGGCAATGCGATATTCCGGATGAACCGGCGCACCCCAGCTATCATCACCGCCAACACCCATCTGTTTGCCAGCTACAGTAACCACTGTATAGTGCACTGGCGGCAGCTCGTATACATGCTGCGCGTTTTCCAGTTCGAATGCCGTATACGGCGATACATTTAGCTCAACGGGAGCTGCAGAAGCTTCAATTTTGAAGCCGCGTCCTGCATCATCCATCAGTTTCGCCCAGCGTACTCCTGTGCGGTTGCCCGATTCCTGTGGTACCAGGTATGGAGCAACCGTATTTGCCACTTTACTGCCATGAATGCCCAAGCGTGCTCCAAATGCACGATCCGCATAGTTTTCTTCCGGACCCATGGCCAGCCATTCCACGTTGCCATATTCCGGTGACGTTTTGAAAGACAAGGCATGAATCGGAAGGTCAGGCAATCCTGCTGTACCTTTATAGGCGTTATGAACATGCACGCTTCCATCTGCACGCACAGTATAAGTCACTTTTACCTGCACATCTGCAGAAATGTTGAGCTTGTACGTGAATTCAATGCGATATTGATCCGGTTTCTGTTCTGCCTTCCACTCGGCACATCTTGGCAGCAGACTAGCGGCATACCACGCACCAAGTTCAAAGCCCATGGCAGTCCCTTTATCATTATCCGTCGTTGCCCGCCAGAACAATGGCGCAGGAGGCTGAGCAATCGTCTCACGGCCTGACAGTTTGAGGGATACCAAAGTTCCGAAGGCTTTGGAGAACAGTACGTGAGTTTGACCTACACGGACACCAATATTCACATCCCCTTCAACCACCTGAATATCATTTGTCAGATTCAGATCCTCTGCAGCTGTTGCAGCCGAATCTTGTGCGAAGATAAATTGACCAAACGCGACTTCGTCCCCTTTATCCGCCCAGAGGGTAGCCTCTTTGAGAACAAACGCAGCATTAACCGCATATTCGCCACCAGCCAGAGTATCTGCATCCAGCGGAAGACTTACTGTTTTCTCGCTTTGTGCAGGTACATTGACTTCCAACGTTCCGCGCAGCACTTCATGTCCCTCACGTTCCAAACTGTACACCAGTTCCAATGCTGATGTATCTGCGAACAGGTTGCCATTAACGATTTTGACCCCTTCACGATCCGGGAACAACTTGATATTTTGATAAAGGAACTTCACTTCCTGCATTTTGGCCGTTACTTTGCGATCCGCATGCACGATGCCGTTCCCACAGAACGAGTAGTCCGAAGGACGATCGCCGAAATCGCCGCCGTATGCGAGGTATTCCTTGCCGTAACGGTCTTTCTTGTAAATGGATTGATCGATGTAATCCCAGATGAATCCACCCTGATACATCGGGTATTTGTCTTCCAATTCCGTATATTTGTGCATGCCACCGATGGAGTTACCCATGGCATGCATGTACTCACAGCTGATGTAAGGCTTGGTCGGATTCGCATTCAGGAATTCCTCAATGTCTGCTGGCTTGGCATACATGCGACTCTCCATATCACTTGTCTCATCAAAACGACGATCATGGAAGACTCCCTCATAGTGCACCAGACGTGTTGGGTCAGCCGATTTGAAGTATTGGGATACTTTGTAGATGACTTCGCCGCCGTGTGACTCGTTACCACAGGACCAGATCAGAATGGACGGATGGTTTTTGTCACGCTCCACCATGGATACAGCCCGGTCCATGACAATGTCATGCCACTCTGGTTTATCTCCAGGAATGACCCAGGAAGGCTCAACGGCGCCAAGCTTTTGCCAGGAACCATGTGTCTCCAGGTTCATCTCATCAATAACATACAACCCGTATTCATCACACAATTCATACCACAAGCTTTGATTCGGATAATGTGATGTACGAACCGCATTCATATTGTTCTGTTTGATGGTACGCACATCCCAGAGCATGTCCTCTTTGGTAATGGCACGGCCACGACGCGGGTTGAACTCGTGACGGTTTACTCCTTTGAATACAATGCGTTTACCGTTGATATGCATCACTTTATCGATCATTTCGAACTTGCGGAAACCAACGGACTGAGGAACCACTTCAACCAGCTGCCCTGCAGCATCATATACACGGATGTATAAACGATACAAATACGGAATCTCCGCACTCCACAAGTTTACCTTGCCGAACTCTTCCCGAAGACTAACCAGACCATTCGTAACTTCCACACCACCAAATGTTCTCAAAGCGTTCCCTTCAGCATCACGCAGCTCAGCTTCAACTCGTGCTCCCGCAGCAGCTTTACCTTCCAGCTTCAGATCGAGGTTCAGCGTACCGTTGGTATAAGATGGGTCCAGATCTGTTACCACACGCAGGTCCCGGATATGCGCTGCCGGTACCGTATAGAGATATACGTCTCTGAAAATGCCGGAAAAGCGCCAGAAATCCTGGTCTTCCAGCCAGCTGCCCGTGCTGCGTTGATATACTTCCACAGCCAGTTTGTTCTCTCCATCCTGAAGGAACGGTGTCAGATCGAAATCCGATGGGGTGAAGCTATCTTCACCGTATCCCACGAACTGTCCATTAAGCCACACATAGAATGCGGATTCCACTCCCTGAAAGGAAATAAATACCGGATTGTTCTGCCATTCTGATGGCAGGTGGAACGTCCGAATGTAGCTTCCAACTGCATTTTTGTCCTGTGGCAGTGCTGGCGGACGCAGTTCGTTCAATCCATCCCAAGGGTATTGTGTATTTACATATTGAATTTGGCCATATCCTTGAAGCTGAATGTGACCAGGCACTTCGATATCATCCCAGCCTTCACTGGAGTAATCCGATTGGTAGAACAGCTCCGGCCGACAATCCGGACGGATGGCATAATTGAATTTCCAGGTTCCGTTCAGGTCATAACGCATTTTCATGGTTCCTGCAGCCTGAGCTTCCTCCATGGTGCTGTAATAACGATGATCCGAGTAAGCGTTTAGACGGTTGACCTCAAAAACGCTTACATTTCCCAGCCAGTTGATATCTGCTTGTGTTGCTTTCATCGGCTCTCTCTCCCTCTAGTGCGAATTGTAT
The DNA here is from genome assembly GCF_038005125.1 of Paenibacillus sp. FSL K6-2862. NCBI lineage: Bacteria > Bacillati > Bacillota > Bacilli > Caryophanales > Paenibacillaceae > Paenibacillus > Paenibacillus sp. FSL K6-2862. The sequence goes on along the minus strand of NZ_JBBOSN010000001.1, from coordinate 2,349,650 downwards.
AATATGAATTATTCAAGATTCAAACCTGTATTTCCTCTTCCAATAACAAACAGAAAGACAGAGGTACACCATTGCTGGTGTCCTCTGCGTTTTTTTCTACATCAGCCTTTTCAGATGACATCCACTATTCCTTTATTTCACAGAACCAACCATACCAGCGACAAAGTGTTTCTGCATAATGAAGAACACTAATGCTGTAGGCAGCGTGGCGATGACTATCGCTGTCATGATCACCCCATAATCCGGCGAGTAACTGGAGCCGAGGTTGGAGATCAGCAAAGGAATCGTTTGTTGATCTGGTGTCTGCAGCACAACGAGTGGCCACAGGTAGTTATTCCAGCTGCTCATGAATGTAATGATCGCTGCTGCCGCATATGTTGTTTTCATTGTAGGCATGTAGATCTTCAGGAAGATACCCAGTTCGCTAAGACCATCGATCCGGCCTGCTTCAAGCATCTCTTTCGGGAACATTTTGGTGTTCTGACGGAAGAAGAAGATCAGGAAGGCCGTTGTGATCGTTGGCAGAATGACTGCCGCCATTGTATTGATCCCCATAAACGGTGCAATTCCCGAGATGGTTGCAAACATCCGATAGAGCGGTACCATCAAGGCTGCGAACGGAATCATCATGGAAAGCAGCAGGATGTTGAAGACGATATCACGTGATTTCGTCCGGTATACTTCAAAACCGTAACCAGCCATGGAACCAATCAACAATGCAAGCACTGTGGAAATAATGGACACAATGGCCGAGTTGCCCAGTGCCTGTACCAGATTGGTCGTATCCAGCAGCTTAGTGAAGTTATCTATGAAAGCCGAGCCGGGTAACAATCTGCCTTTGGTGACATCTACCGAAGCATTCGTGGAGCTGACGAGCATCCAGAAAAATGGGAAGATCGATATGAAGGCCACAAGGGACAGGAATACATAGGTGAAAATGCGTTTCACTTTGTTCTTAGCCATTTTTATCACCTGCCACTTTAAACTGGATGATGGACAATACAATAATCATCAGCACGATGGAATACGAAACGGTTGCCGCATAACCGAAGTCCGGTGAATATTTGAACGAAAGGTTATAGATGTATTGCGAGATGGACATCGTTGCATTACCCGGTCCACCCTTGGTGATATTCATGATTTCATCAAAGATTTGCAAGGTACCAATCGTTGATGTAATGGACGTGAACAGGATAATCGGTTTGAGCAATGGTACTGTAATTTTGAAAAATTGAGTAAATGCATTTGCACCATCAATACGTGCTGCTTCATAGATGGATTGATCAATATTTTGCAGGGAAGACAGATAGAAAATCATGTTATATCCGGTCCAACGCCAAGTAACGGCGATTATGATCGTAATTTTAGCCCAGAAGGGGTCGGTGATCCATTGAATCGGTTCAGCAATGACATGCAGATTCATCAGGAATTGATTGACCATTCCATCTGCAGAGAACAAATACTTAAATACAACAGAGTAAGCAACCAGTGAGGTTACACAAGGCAAAAAGATTGCAGTACGGAAAAAGCTGCGGAAGCGCAGTGTGCTGTCATTCAACAGAACGGAAATGAACAATCCGAGAATGATCATGACAGGGACTTGAATGATCAGATACAAAAATGTATTCGATACGGCTGTACGGAATGTTGTATCAATAAACAACCTTTTATAGTTATCGAGCCCCGTAAATTCAAGATTGGCACCCACGCCAGACTTGAAAGATAAGAGCAGTGCCTGCAGCATCGGATAGAAGTAAAATGCAACAATCCCGATGACAGCGAGTGAAATAAAAGCCCATCCAGTCAAATTATTTTTCTTTTGGAGACTGTCTCCTGTATTCATGGCTTTCACAGTATGGCTCCTCTCTCTCCATGCAACATGGATAGAACCCATGGAGCCTTCCACCATGTCCGGTCGGCAGTGTGCTTCGCCAGACGGTGGAACGGCTCCGATGCTTCCTTGGGTTCTATAAGTTACCGTGGATCATCTTAGTTTAGTTGAGCTTCAGCTTGTTTTTGTGCATCAGCCAGAACGTCGTCGATTGCTTTGCCGTTCAGGAAGTTTTGCATTTCAACAACCAGAATGTCCTCAATTGCATATGTGTTGATACCGTAGTTTACGCTAGGGATTTCTTCAGTCCATTTTGCGAAGTCTGCAAACACTTTTTGTCCACCGAAGAACTCATCTTCTTTGTTAAACGCTTCACCTTCAGTTGCCGGTTTGTATGTTCCGATTGCGCCAATACCGTTCAGAAGGTCTTGATACAATTGTTTGTCAGAACCAAACGTACTGCCGAGGAAATCTGCAGCTTGATCTGCACCAGGAACATTGTTCATGACATACCAGGAGCTTCCTCCAAGGTTGGATGCATGTACAGAGTTTGGTTGACCAGCCATTTTAGGAAGCGGAGCTACCGCCCATTGTCCGGATTGGGATGCTTCTTGACGAACGGATGGTGTAATCCAGTTACCTGTTGGGATAGTGGATACGTCACCATTGTTGAATGCTGCTACGAACTGGCTCCAGTCGGAGTTCAGTTTAACCACATTGGCGTCCATCATTGCTTTGTAAGTGACAAATGCTTCTTTCAGTGCTTCATTGCCAGCCAAGTTTGGTGTTTTGCCATCTTCTTTGGAGTACCATGAACCTGCGGATTGAATCATCATACGAATCAGACCCAGGTCATTCGGATCCAGAGTGATCAGATCTTTACCTGTTTTTGCTTTTACATCTTTACCAATTTGGATGTAATCATCCCACGTAATATCTTGCAGATCTTCAGCTTTGTAACCAGCTTGCTCCAGCAGGTCGGTTCTGTAGTAGAGACCTGTTACACCGGAGTCAAATGGAACACCATATTGTTTGCCGTCATAAGCTGTCGGTCCCAATTTGTAATCGGCAAAGTCAGAAGCCGTGAAATTGGAAGACAGATCCTTGAAGGCATCAGGGTAAGCATTCAGGAAGCTTTGTGCACGGTAGTCTTCAATTAGTACGATGTTTGGAAGACCGTTGCTTGTTCCCGAGTTCAGACCTGTGTTAAGTTTTTGGATAATATCATTTTGTGCGTATTCAACAACGTTGATTTTTACATCAGGATGATCTTTAGCGTAAGCTTCTTTTGCTGTATTCAATGCAGCAATGTTGAACGACGGGTCCCATGCCCAGATCGTAATCTCATTGGATTCTTTTTCACCCTCGCTAGCCGTGTTGCCTCCTCCTCCGGAAGAACATGCGGACAACAGCAGGACAGTAACGAGCATCAATACCCACATTTTTTTCAAATCATTCAACTCCCCTTCAACCTCTTTGTGTGTAATTTGTTTGCGTTTTCTGAAAGCGGTTGCTTTCGATGTATTCATCTTATCATTCCCAAATCGGCATTCGTTAGTAATAATTTTGTACGGATTTGTCATCTTATTGCCACAATGAAAACCTTTACAGAAACCGTTTGCATTAAATTTGGCTTTTGGTAATTCCTTTTGATTTTGGAGTAGATCGAGCCAAAAATTTTACCATTCAAGCAAAACACCGCTTTCATTTACCAAAACAAAAAAAGCCCTTCGTGTGGAGACCACTCCACAGAAAGACTTTTGATCCGTGTTTGTACACTCATATTGCATTTGCGCCATTTCTTCAGCTTGTAATCAGCGGAAGTGTGACCGTCACTCTTGTCCCCTCGCCTGGGGTACTCATAATGGTCACACCGTAAGGGGCACCATACAGCAGTTCAATTCGGTCATGTACATTACGAATACCAATGCCGCTAAACAGCTGCCGATTATTTTTGGGATTAGGCAATGATTCGCCCATTGAGAACCCTTCAATACCATCTCCGTTATCCATGATCTCACATATCAGTGTTTCTCCTGTCCGAGAAACAAGAACATGAATGGTGCCGGTCTCTTTGCGGTTAAAGGCGTGAAAGAAGGCATTTTCAATAAACGGTTGGATGACAAGTTTGGGTACATGGTAGTGATTACAGTCGGGTGCTACATAGAAGGCCGCTTTGATTCGTCCACCATAACGGACATGATTGATGAAGACATAGTTCCTCAGGTTCTCCACTTCCTGCTCTACCGTGACCGTCTCGCTTACATCACTGATCGTATTTTGCAGTAAGGCAATCAATGCATTAATCGTCTCTGCTGCCCGATCCTTGTTTCCCTGCTGCACGAGTACCTTCACCGAAGCCAAGGTGTTATACAGAAAATGAGGATTGATCTGGCTTTGCAATGCCGCAAGTTCTGCATTGCGCTGTTCCCGCTGGGTCAATACGAGCTGATCCACATAGTCATGAAGCTCATCAAGCATGTAATTGTACGCGTGACCAAGCTGCCTGCTCTCATAACTTCCACTAACCGGAATGTAGTTATCGAGATCGCTTTTTGTAATATTGGACATTTGCTTCACAAGCCTGCGCAGCGACTTTGTAATCTGGTTGGTGATTAGAAACACCAGTACAAGCGCCCCAGCTACAATGGCTGCACAAATCAAGGCAATGGTTTTGAGATCAAGCAATTGTCCCACAGCCTGATTCTTATCAACGACATTAATAATATAGAAACGGTAAAACGGCAGATATTCGGATAATACTACGCTGTCCTGCTCCATTACCTTTGCGTTTATACCATTATTCTCGCTCTTCGTGGCCATTTGTCTGGCATAAGATAAAAGCTCCAGCTGCTTCGTACCAATCCATTCCTCCCGGTTGGAAGATACAATTTCCCCATTTTCATTGAGGATGACTACATCGTTGCCTCTGCTCGTGAAACTGCTGTAGAACTGACGGAACACATTCTCTTTGATGGTTACATAAAGCGTTCCGTAAATCCGGCTCTGGGTTCGATCCGCCAGTGCTTTGGTAGCGGAGATCATCTGCTCTGTGCCAACGTCGGTGTCCGTTCGGTAATCGTCAAAAATCAACCGATTCGGTGTCTCCACCGCGTCGATCGTAATCGGCAGTTCTCTCAACTCCTCCAGCGACATCCTCAGGTGGGACCGGTCCGTAGAATAGGTACGCCCATTAATTCCGCTAATCGTAATGCCAACCTCATAGGATTCCATAATGGACTGGATACGGTCCATCGATTCCCTCATATTATAATAGGACTTAGCCATCGTGAGAGAATCCCCTTCTCCCTCGGACAGATAGCCGCGAATGGCCCCGCTTTGGCTTACGTTGTTGGAGACGGCCGCAATCGCATCATTAAAGGATTCGAAGGTGGTCTTAATCTGACTAAGCACCTTGGAGTTGGTGATGCTAAATGTCTCGGTAAACAGCTTCGTCGACATATGGACGGTAGTCCATAAAATAAGTACGGAAACGAGAATGATGCTAATCACCATGACGAGAAACAGCTTAGGAAACAATCCGAGACGTGATAATCCGTTCATCCATTTCTTCATGATCTATTCCTTCTGACTTTATGCCCAGAATTTCCGACGATATCGGCTTGGTGACAGTCCGGTAAATTTTTTGAACACTTTGCAGAAATAGCTGTGATCCGAATAGCCTACCATGCTGCTGATTTCGGAAATGGTAACATCATCCGATCGCAATAGTTCTTCTGCCTTCTCAATGCGAATTTTGTTCAGATATTCGTTGAATCCTTCTTTTTTATGTGACGAAAAATAACTCGATAGATACGATGGATTAAAATGAAAATGCTTCGCGACTTCAGCGAGACCGAGCGGTTGATCGAAATGCTCATGCATATATTCAAGCAGCATCTTCATATTGGGGTCACTGCGTTTTCCTCCATCACCAGCCGTGCATTCCTGCACTTCAAGCATGAACTGATCAAGCACCTGCATGGCTTCATTCAGGCTTGAAGCTCCGTCCACGTTTTTGAAATAAGAATACTTGCTCTCTTCCAGAGCCGAAGATTGTACATCCATATCCGCAAGGGTAATCGTTACGTTGAAAATCAGATTGCCCAAAAAGGATTTGATTTCGAACACATCCGCAATGTAGTCACGTCCCAGGGTAAGGGCATGCTCTTTCAAATACTCCCTGGCTGACTCGGTACGATTCCGCTTTACGTGCTGCAAAAACATATTCACATTAAACTGGTAACCTGCCGTATGCAGTGGTGGAAGTTCGCTGAAGACAAGAATTGAACGTTCCTCATAATAAAACCGATATTCCATGAGTTTAATAAGTTGATTACGGTACACTTCACCCATCTGATCAAATGATGTAAAGCTGTCACTTAAGACCCAGCTGGGACCATTAATGCCTGCTCCATTTTCAATGGCCATCTCTTTGATCCGCCCGATCATCCACTCCTCTTTGGCAGGGTCTACATTCAAAAGGAATATAGGCATTTCACTTTCCACCGGTACCATAGCACATTCCACATCGGCAAGGTAATTTAGCAGCTTGCTTTCGGTATCCTTCTGACTCAAGTGCGAATGCTTCCCGGAAACAAGGAGGCGAAAACAATGATGTGGAAACGTGTCCCTGACCATAGCCATATCTTTTTCATCTTCCAATGCAAAACCGGATATCATCTTCTCCATAAACTGTCCCAGCTTCCACCCTTCATTTGAAGGCTCATACTGCAGTTCAGGAATTTTCCCGGCCGTTCGCTGAAGTACCTGCAGCAGCTCGTCGGTGTCCAGCTTTGGTTTCAAAATGTAATCTGCAGCTCCGTGCTGAAGTGTCGAACGCACATATTCGAATTCACTGAAGCTGCTGAGCACAATGACTTCGATCTGCGGCTGGCTCGCTTTAAGCGTTCGTACAAACGCTTCACCGTCCATTAGTGGCATCACAATGTCGGTTATGACGATGTCAGGCTTCAGCAAACGCACCTGTTCCAGGCCTTCTTCGCCATTGGACGCTTCCCCAACAATCTGGAATCCTTCCGATTCCCAATTCATATGATGCTTGATCCCCTGGCGTACCAGAAACTCATCGTCAACAATCAGCACCTTGCACAACCGGTTCATGATCGCGACCCCCTTGTCTAATCTTTCCTCTATGTCTCTACAGGTTATACCTTTTTTATATCGGATATAACGGGTCCCCAGTGTTAGCGGTTACAACAATTTTAAAGTTTGGTTCTCTCTTTATATCCCAAAATCGTTGTTAAATCAATGGAAATTGAAAGCCAGACGTATTCCTGAAAGAAAATCCACTCATTCATTTTACACTATTTTTCGACAAAAAAAGAAGCCATGGTTCACCTAAAGACAATGGGTGTTCCAGGACTCCTTATCATATCTTACGATCTACTTAAAGTTCAATGATTACTTGAACAAACCAAAACTCTTCATGTACATTGAAATTCCTGCTGTGATTTAGTCAGCCTGATGCACTCTGCCATACGCATGGGTCTTCTGCCCTCTAACACCGGGCCTAACCACAAAGACAGAACCGGCATCAGGCGTCTCCACCAAACGTTCCTCACTGATGCCTATTCGCGCAGTTGTGATATAGAGATCCTCCAAGTCAGGTCCGCCGAAACAACAGGAGGTTACCTGGTCTGCAGGCACTTCAATCTGCTCCAGTAATTCTCCGTTGTGCGGGTTCCACCGTGTCACTCTTGCGCCGCCCCAATGAGCAACCCACAACATGCCCTCGCTATCCACCGTCATTCCGTCAGGGAAACCAAAGTCCTCCGGTACCGAAATAACACTTGTTCGATTCGTGATTTCACCTGCTGCGAGATCAAAATCAAATCGGTCAATGGAACGTGTAGGGGTATCGATATAGTACATCGTTTGCTCATCCGGACTCCAGCCAAGTCCATTGGAGGTAGACACATCTCGAACCATGGTTCTAACCGGTTTGCCTTCCTCGAGACAATACAGTGAGCCTGCTTTACTTTCATCATGCAAACTCATTGTACCCGCCCAGAACCGACCAAGGGAATCACATTTCCCATCATTGAATCGATTGGTGGCTTTGTCGCTCTCGGGATCCTCGATTGCCTTCAATTCTCCCGTGCTCAGATGGTAGGTATGGAACCCGCTTCGGAGCGCCACAACAACTTCATCGCCGCGATAGGGAACAACAGCACCCACATGTTCACCTACGTCGTAAGCCTGATCCTGCCCTGTTTGAGGATCATAGACATGCACCTTGTAACTTTCGATATCCACCCATAACAAACGATTGTTTTCTGCATCCCAGCTTGGACCTTCCCCCAGCCGTGCCGGGGTATGTACTGCAATGTTAAGCTTGCTCAAGCAATCACATCCTTTTATGATTTGGCGCCGCCTGACCATTCAAAACCGATGGCATCCAAAAATGCTTTGGATAAAATCATATGGCCTGTTGCATCTGGATGAACACGGTCATAAGTCAGAACTGACGTATAGAAATGATCCCAGAACGGAACAAAGGCTGCCTGTGTATCCACCAAAATGGCATCAAACTCATTCGCTACCCTACGCACAGCTTCGCCATAGATATCCATTGTCGCGCGCATAGGATCTTCTGGATTGGCCTCCAGGTAATATGGGGTCATCAAGACAAGTCCTTTTAGATTGGGGCGAACAGAAGCCACAAGTTCTCTCAAAGTGGATTCATACTCTTCCAAAAACACATGCGAATCTGCCGAAAGTGGACGGTCGAACTGACGCCATACATCGTTAATGCCAATCATGATCGTCAACCAATCGGGCTTCAGATCAATAACATCACGGTCCCAGCGCTGCTTCAAATCGCGAATGGTATTCCCACTATTACCCACATTCTGAATACGCAGCATCAACTCCGGATAAATGGAACGCAAAAGTGCGTATACCTGTGCAACGTAACCATGTCCAAGTCCTGAACTGCCTTCACCTACAGGATGTTCACGACCACAGTCCGTGATGGAATCGCCAATAAAGAGCAGCTTGTCATTCTTTTGAAATTTCATAGTCGTATCTCCTTCGCCCTATAGCGCATTAAAATGAGGGGTAAACGGTTACCATCCTTGATTTTTGAGCCAAGTCAGCAACAGATCCGACCACGCCCGAACGGCATGATCATCTTCAGCAAGGCCCAGACCATGCGATCCTTTTTCGAATACATGCAGATCATAAGGAATACCTTGAGCACCCAATGCAAGTGCATAACGCAGGCTATTTTCAACAGGCACCGCCTGATCATCACTCGTATGCCAGATAAATGCTTCAGGTGCGTCAGCTTTAACCTGCTGCTCTGCGCTAAATGCTCTAATCTGTTCAGGCGAGGCATCCGGGCCCAACAGATTTTCGCGCGAACCAGCATGTCCGTATGATTCCATCGTTATAACCGGATAACAGAGAATAACCCGATCCGGGCGTGAGCTTTCACGCTCAATCGGATCTTCGTGATTCGGCTGTCCCTTATCATAAAGGGTACCCAGTGTAGCTGTAAGATGGCCGCCTGCAGAAAAGCCGAGTACAGCGATTTTGGAAGGATTGATACCAAATTCATGGGCATGGGCGCGTACATATCGGATGGCACGCTGACCATCGGATAGTGGTGCCGGATGCTGATGCGGGGCTACGCGGTATTTCAGCACAAATGCACTAATACCAGCACGGTTGAGCAATTCGGCAATTGGGGCTCCTTCGTGATCTGCGAGAAACCCGTAACCGCCGCCGGGACATACAATGACAGCGCTCTCGGAACCAGGCTGAATAAAAGGTATGAGATGTGGCATTTCTTCTTCATGCCCTTTAGCCGCATGAGGTGCTGCGTGATCCCATAATGGAATGGTTGTTGTTGTCAACTTCTATCATCCTCTCTTAGTAGAACGGATACGATCATCCGCTTTCGTTTTCCAATTGAAGGAATCGATATCATCATACGGCAACTGCCCCCATGCATCAATACCTTCCTTGCATCACTTTTGTTCATAGGCACATCGCGGGCGGAAAAACACGGTTAGATACCGTAATCTAAGAGCCGTACTCCTCCCTACTTCGCTATAAATATAACGTTCGAAACTGCTCAGGTGTTACACCTTCAATTCGCCGGAATGTTGCTACAAAATGGCTCGCATCGCGAAAACCGACGCGCGCAGCCGTTTCCTTCACAGTCAATTTGCTGTTCCCTGTCATCCATTCCTTGGATTTGCGAATCCGCAGAAGAATAAAATAGCTGTAGGCCGTCATGCCGAATGATTGTTTAAACAACGTATTCAAATGTCTTGGTGTAATTCCTGGCACGGCAGCCATCTGTTCAAGTCCGATATCGGGATCCGCATAATGCTGGTCCATGAATGCAATGAGCGGTGCTAGCCGTTCCACGGCATGCGAGATGGATGACCGGCTGCCAGTCATGCCGTGTTTTTTGAGCAGGATCAAAAAGCGGTACATATCGGCGGAAGCTTCCAGTCCGGACAAGTCCTGGTCACTGCCGATGGAACCCAGCACCTCCCTGCCGTAGTTCTCCAGCGGGCTTCCTGCTTCCCATTGATGAAGTGCCGCCTCCCCAAGTCCAAGTGCCTCGGTAATGGCCGGACACTGGGATCCGCCAAACGTAATATAGAGCGTCTCCCATTCCCCTAATGAAGGTACATATTCATGCGGCTCATTCGGAGGCAGGAGAATTCCGGAGCCTTCACCAAGGACTACAGTTGAACCAGCAAAATGGAACTCCCCTGCTCCCTTCACCGTCTGAAGCCAGTGATAACAAGGATAGCCTGCAGGTCTGAGGACGTTCTCCTGATTGCCGTTATAACCGATGCTTTCGATATACAGCGGGAGCGGCTCTTCGCGCGGAGTCATGAAATATCTTCGATGTGTTGGTGAGATTAACATGGTGTTCTCCTCTCGATGTGTAAGCGTTCAGCCAATGCACAGCTGCTTCTCTCATTTCCATATTCTTATATGAATCATTACTTTTCTTATATTTTAAAAGCTATTTGAATCATATAATATACAATTATTCTTATACAAGAGGTGAATATATTGATTAGCAGCAAATTACCCAAAATGTTCTATGGCGGTGACTACAACCCTGAACAATGGGATCACGAGACCCATCTTGAAGACCTGCGCATGTTTAAACTGGCAGGGATTGATATTGCCACAATTAACGTTTTCTCCTGGGCTCTGATTCAGCCTGATGAGGTAACCTATAGATTTGAAGAATTGGATCAATTAATTAACAGTCTCTATGAAAACGGTGTCTACGTTTGTCTGGCTACCAGCACGGCTGCTCATCCTGCGTGGATGGCCAAAAAATATCCGGATGTACTGCGTGTGGATGCTGATGGACGCAAACGCAAATTCGGCGGACGCCATAATTCCTGTCCAAACAGCCCAACCTATCGCAAATATTCGGAGAAAATTGCCGATAAACTGGCGGAACGCTACAAAGATCATCCTGCTGTCCTGGTATGGCACATCTCCAACGAATATGGCGGAGACTGCTATTGCGACAACTGCGAGAAAGCCTTCCGTGTGTATCTGAAAGAGCGTTACAAGACTCTCGATCAGCTCAATCAAGCATGGAACACCAACTTCTGGGGCCACACCTTCTATGACTGGGACGAAATCGTTCTGCCAAGCAATCTGAGTGAGCACTGGGGTAACAACAACTCGACGTTCCAAGGTATTTCCCTTGATTACTCCCGCTTCAACTCCGACAGCATGCTTGATTGTTACCGTTTGGAATATGATGCGATTAAGAAGCATGTCCCTGATTCGGTCGTAACAACTAACCTGATGGGATTCTTCAAACAGCTTGATTATTTCAAATGGGCCAAATATATGGATATCATCTCTTGGGACAGCTATCCGGGTCTTGCCACACCATTCAGCTTCACCGCCATGGCACATGATCTGATGCGCGGGCTGAAAGATGGTCAGCCATTCATGCTAATGGAACAGACACCAAGCCAGCAAAATTGGCAGCCGTATAACTCGCTGAAGCGTCCTGGGGTGATGCGACTGTGGAGCTATCAGACGATCGCACATGGCGCAGACACCGTTATGTTCTTCCAGCTTCGCCGCTCCATCGGTGCATGCGAGAAGTATCATGGCGCGGTCATCGAGCACGTTGGACACGAGAATACACGTGTATTCCGCGAAGTCGCCCAGCTTGGCAAGGAGCTGCAATTGCTCGGTGACAAAACACTGGATGCTACGGTGGAATCCAAAGTGGCGATTGTGTTTGACTGGGATAACTGGTGGGCCATTGAGAAATCCAGCGGTCCTACCGTTGCCCTGAATTATGTGGATCAGATTCACAAATATTACGCTGCCTTTTTCCGCCGCAATATCCAAGTGGATATTGTCAGCGTGGATACCGATCTTAGCAAGTATGATATCGTTCTTGCTCCGGTACTTTATATGGTCAAACCCGGATTTGCAGCCAAACTGGAGAAGTTTGTTGAAGCCGGCGGTACGTTCCTGACCACATTCTTCAGCGGCATTGTCAATGAGAGTGACCTCGTCACTACAGGTGGTTACCCAGGTGAACTTCGTAAGCTGCTTGGGATCTGGGTCGAAGAGATTGACGCTCTGCTTCCTGAACAGAAGAACAGCATCGTGCTGAAAGACACGTATGGTGATCTTCAAGGCAAATATGAATGCGGCATGCTGTGTGACCTGCTGCACAGCGAAGGTGCTGAAGTGATCGCCGAGTATGGAGATGATTTCTATCAAGGCATGCCTGTCGTAACCCGCAACACGTTCGGTCAGGGTGAAGCATGGTATGTGGCTTCCGATCCGGAAGAACGCTTCCTGGATGGCCTGCTGGGACAGCTTGCGGCAGCCAAAAACATCCACCCTTTGCTCGAAACACCAGATGGTGTGGAAGTAAGCGCACGTACAAAAGACGGCAAGCAGTACCTCTTCGTCATGAACCACAATGCGACCACTCAGTCGTATGAACTTGGAAATGGCAAGGCACAGGACCTCTTAACGGATCGCGAATTTTCGGGTAGTGTGGAGATTGAGGGCCGCGGTGTTCAGCTGCTTGAGATGAAGTAAGTTCGAGATGCAGTGATCCTATCCGTGTTGAAAAAGACAAAAAACAGAACGATTGGTAACCATTCGATACAACTTGTTACGAATTAATCTTAACACTCATGCTTTTTCTTAAAAATTACGTAATTCTCAATCAATTAAGCTAGATGTGATCTTCTTTTCATCATACTAGCTGCTACTAACCGTATCCGTATAACCGGATACGGTTTTTTGGCAACATTTGTGGATTTTTGGTGAGAAGGAAATATTACTCCATAGGGCGAATTTGGACGAGACACATATTATAAGGGCCCCTGCCGGAAAAGCGCTCCCTCATTCACCATTACTCAGCAAAATTAAAGGCATACATATGATTGGTGACACCCAAGATGTCACTAATCGGCTGTTACAATGGCTTTAGCACTCCGGCAACCTTTCCGGCGGCCTAACTCTCGAAACGGAGTGGCTGACATGAACAAAATAAATCGGCTTGCTGCCATCGTCATGGCATTACAGCACGGACTCGAAACAGCACATTCACTGGCAGACAAGTTTGAAGTGTCCCGTCGTACCATTTTGCGAGATATCCAGTCCCTCTCCGAGATGAACGTGCCGATTATTGCTATTTCCGGCCCTGGCGGCGGCTTTCGGCTTATGGAGGGTTATGTGCTGCCTCCACTGCAGCTGGATCCGGTGGAAGCAGCAACTCTCATATTCGCTCTTGAGGGAATTAGCCAATATGCAGATACACCTTTTCAAGAGAAACGCTGGACGGTTATGGATAAAATCAAAGGCATTATTCCGGATGACGTCATGGCTCGAATTGATCCCATGCTCAAACAGCTGAATCACTGTATCCCGGAGCGCAACTATATTCTTCATCATCTGGAACCGCTCCTTGCATGCATTCCTGAACACGGTTGGTTGCGTATCCTGTATCGTTCGGCTGCACGCCAGCGCTGGATCCAGATCCGTCCGATTCGCATTTATGCTTCTGCAGGATTCTGGTACTGTGATGCATATTCAGAGGAACATGGGGAACAGCGTGTGTTTCGAGTGGACCGGATTCTGGAAGCTGAGTCTATTGACTCCTCCAAAACCGAACAGTTAACGATAGATGCCGAGCGCGAATTGAGCCAGCCTCGCCCTTTGGAAAAACCTGCCGTTCGTATCAGAGCACGTTTAAATTACAGTGCCATGGTCGAGGCAGAACAAGACAGGCACATTGGTGAGAAATTGACAGAGATTGCCCCAGATCTCTGGGAACTTTCTTTCCTCTGTCCAGCAGACCAATGGGATTGGGCTGTTCGTTTCTTTTATCGTCTGGGCCGTGAAGCCGAAGTCATTGAACCCGAGGAACTCCGCAGCGAGATCAGGCAGCATGCCCAGGACGTGTACCGATTGTATGTGAGTGCTAACCCTAATTCCTGTACAACTACATAAAAGGAGATGCCTTAACCATGATTACCGAGCCGATTGTAACCTATGAGGAAGCTGTCCAGCGTATACACACTGCGGGATTGCTTCCACTCGCACCGTTATTTCCGGACTTTCCTTCGCTGTCTTCGTTAACGCCATCGGAAAATTGGCATACCGATTCTCCTCTCGATCCCTGGCTGTGGCGTTCACGCCTGGCTGAAGAAGGCACTGCTGCATACGGCAAATTTGTCAAAAAGAAAGCCATCCTCATCTCCCGTGAATGTTTCCCTTGGGTGCACCGGTTGCTATTTGACAGCAGAACCATACAGGAGCAATATGATGCCGGCCTGCTCTCCCGTGACGCATTCAAGCTCTATGAGCGAATCGAGGATCAGGAAGGCATTGATGGACGGGCATTACGTGCACAGGATGGATTTGGCGCCAAGGAAGATAAGAAGGCATTCGATCAAGGGCTATTGGATCTTCAGAGCAGTACAGCCATTGTCATTAGCGGGACCAAGGAAAAGGAAGGTCTCGCAGACGGCAAGGTGGCCTGGAACAGTTCTTCTTATGAGACGGCAGGTCACTGGATGAGCCGTCAGGGTATCGAACCTTTTAACGGCAGCATCACAGAAGCACGTGACCTTTTACTGGACAAACTCGTTGGACACACAACTGAGGCTGGACTGGTAAAAATCAAAAAGGCGTTTGGCATCGTTTAAACCGACATCTTGCACTTAAGATACACTTCGACAATAGAAACAGGCCATTTAAAATGTCGATTATTCATATCTGGACACAACGAAAACCCCGGAGGCCAAATCACCATTGGCTACCGGGGTTTTTAATAAGTTAATTTAGATATGCTATGCCGAGGAATCAAGGAATGTGTAACCTATAGGATTACACCATCTTTGAATATGGCAATTTCCCTAAACCCATGCTGCTCACTGAGTGTCTGAGTACGTCCTGAGGCAATGTCAATCAACTGGCTGAAGAGCTGAACTTTTACGTCATCCATCGTCCGTCCTTCGAGCAGTTGACCTGCGTTGAAGTCGATCCAGTGTTTTTTTCGATTCGCCAGATCCGATTGCGTTGCAATCTTGACCGTTGGTACCGGACCTCCGAATGGGGTCCCCCTTCCTGTAGTAAACAGTACAATGTGAGCACCTGCAGCTGACAATGCCGTGACCGACACCAAGTCATTACCGGGCGCCTCTACAATGTTCAAGCCGGTTTGGGTTACACGTTTTCCATAACGAAGCACATCAACGACGGAAGAACGACCGCCTTTTTGAGTACAACCCAATGATTTCTCTTCAAGTGTCGTTATGCCACCAGCTTTGTTACCAGGGGAAGGATTCTCATATATGTTCTGACCATGGTTTACAAAGTACTGCTTGAATCCGTTAATCAAATCCACCAAATCACCGAAAACCTGTTCATTTGCAGCCCGATTCATTAGAATGGTTTCTGCCCCGAACATCTCTGGCACTTCGGTAAGAATGGCCGTCCCTCCTGCAGCTACCAGCATATCGGCAACGGAGCCCACTAGCGGATTGGCAGTGATGCCGGATAAACCATCTGAACCGCCACACTTCAATCCGATTTTGAGCTTGCTAAGCGGAAGCGGCTGGCGCTGTTCCAGCTCGGCAATCTCCACCAGCTCTTCCATCAGGCGCAAACCCTCTTCAAGTTCATCATCTGCTTCCTGTGCCTTGAGAAAACGGACCTTCCCCTGATACTCTGGTGCGATGCATTCGCGGAACTGGTCGACCTGATTATTTTCACAGCCCAATCCGATAACCAATACACCGCCTGCGTTCGGATGTTCGACGAGGGAAGCCAGCAGCTGCTGGGTATACTTCAGATCATCGCCAAGCTGCGAGCAGCCGAATGGATGAGGGAAATGGTACACGCCGTCCACCCTGCTGCCGAACTGTGATTGCCCCATACGTGCCAGTGCCTCGCATACCTTATTGATGCATCCTACCGTATTAACGATCCATATTTCATTGCGTATGCCTGCCTCTCCATTAGGGCGCAAATAGCCTTCAAATGTCCGTAAATGTTCCGGGGGCATATCGGCTTGAACGGATGCACCAGGCTGATATTCATATTCCAGCAAGCCATGCAGCCCTGTTTTCAGATTATGGCTATGAATCCAGTTCCCTTGTTCAATCCGTTCCTTGGCAATACCGATGGAGAAACCATATTTCAGGACATCATCACCTGGTTCAATTCCATGTACAGCGATCTTATGCCCTTTGGGAACATCATCAAGCAGTGTAAATGAAACCCCGTCAGGGAGGTTGACTGTTTCTCCCTTTGTGTAATCACGAAGAGCTATGATCACATCATCCTGCGGCTGTATGGCAATCCAGTCATGCGTTGTACTTGTTGTATTCATTCCGTCTCACCTTCCAGTAGAACGATCTCATCAAGAAGCGCTTCGCGCAGTCCTCTTCGCTCATTCAGATTCTCTCCCCAAATGGTTGAATCCGCCAATACGGCAGACAGCCTGTCGTTCAACTGCTGCCGGTCCCTACGGAGTGAATCATAGCTCTCCCAATGTGCAGTTAAGGCTGCAAGAACATCCGGGTCGTCCCTCAGCACAACAGATTCACCGTTGAAACGATGCCCATGGTATCCGTCTAACGTATTCACCGGGCGGTACAATAACAACAGTCCGGCAAATCCCCGAACCAGGCGTGTCGGCCAGCTGTTCTGAGTTTGTTCATAAGACAATAAGGTAGGCAGAACACGCACCTTGAATTTGCCAATGGTATTTAACGCAATATCTTGAAGCTTATGATTGATATAGGGATTCAGGAATCGTTCGAATACCTCTTCAGCGTACTGGTCAAGTTGATGATCCGGCATATCCAGCGCAGGCACAATTTCCTGATGCACGGCTTCCCTGATCCATGGTCCAAATTCGGGATCCTCCATCGTTTCCCTCACATACTGCTTGCCTTGAAGAATGCCAAGAGAGGACATCAAGGTATGTGCGCCATTCAAAATACGAACTTTTCGCACCTGATAAGGCTTCAGATCTTTGACCCAGTGAACATTGAGTCCAGCCTGCTTCAGCGGCAGTTTCTTGTCCAGTCCCTCATCAGCCTGGATGGCCCAGAAATGATAAGGCTCTGCCGTGTTAATCAGTTGATCCTCATAACCCCAGCGCCCTGCCAATGTGTCGGCTTCTTCCTCAGCTGGCGCACCCGTTACAATCCGGTCAACCAAATTGTTCAGGAACAGGTTATGGTCTTTAATCCAATCACGGAATGCATCCGAATAGCCAAAGTCCTCACTGTGACGCAATACGCAGCTGCGAAGTACATCACCATTCCCTTCGAGCAGTTCACATGGCAGATGAATCAATCCTCTCGAAGGATCACCCTCAAACCGTACATAACGTTGATGGAGAAACACGGTCAGCTTGCCTGGAAATGAAGAAACAGGCTCTCCTTCCACGTAATCCGACTGAATATATTTTAATCCCGACTCCGTCGTATTGGAGATAACAAACTCCAGTGAAGGAAGCTCGGCCAGTTCCAAAAAGGCCTGCCATTCTTCATAAGGATTCATGCACTGGGAAAAGATCGAAATCATCTCGGTGCGCTCCACGGCTTTACCTTGAGAAAGACCTCGGGTAATCATCGTATACAATCCATCCTGATCCCGGATCTGCTCCAGCTTCGCCTTGCCCCCTGGCCTTGGCTGGGTAACCACCACACTGCCATGGAATTTGCCTTGTCTAGCACTCTCATGAAGCATCCAGTCCACAAATCCCCGCAAAAAGTTACCTTCTCCAATCTGCAGAACCTTTACGGGACGATCCATAATTTCCTTGCACTTTCGCTGCCCGTCGTTTCCCAACAGATTCAGCTTCAGTCTTGGTCGTTTGGTGCTCGCCGACATGCACACTCACCTCATCATTTATTTGTGATCATCCGAATCCGATTTCATCTGTTATACTCATCAATTGAAAACGCTTTAAATTCATTGTATCATCAAAAAAAGGAAATTAAATTGCTTATATTGCGTTAAATATACTCTTTCATGACCAGGCGTGTTCCCCCGTGTATGAACTAGCTTTAGAAAGGAGTCCTTATGGCACGCTCGCCCGTTCGCACAACCATCCAGTCAGAATCAGGCATTCCCTTTCGACTGGTCTATGCAGATACGAAAGCTCCCCACAATGAACTGCCGGATCATCTGCATGATTGGCATGAAATCATTTACGTATATCGCGGTCAAGGGACCATTTTTATCGATACGGGTCTTGAAGACATGCAGACCGGGGATTTATTCATCATTCCTGGCAGTACAGTACACCGGGCTTTGCCGGACGAGATTAATCCTGTAACCTCTTCAGCTCTGTTTTTCAGTCCCGGATTACTGACTGCGGCTGCAGGAGGAAGTGCTTCAGCCCTGCTCTCCCTGTTCGAACGATGCCGCAGACGCAGGGTTTATAAAAGACACCTGACGCCGGAGGAACAAGCCAAAGTGACTGCGTTTATTGAAGAAATCCATGCCGAATTCCAGATGGAAAATCAGCTGAGCGCCCATGCAGCCCTGCTTCGGCTTCAATTGCTGCTCATATTTCTTGAGCGTCTCGAGGACGCCGGCCCTGCGCGCTCTGTTCATTCCAATTCCGGTCCGAGCTGGCTGTCAGCCACGCTGTCCAATATTGACGATAAATTGCGCAGCGGACTTTCCCTGTCCGAGCTCGCTCTGCAGGCTGCAGTTTCTCCTGCTCATTTCAGCAGAGCGTTCAAAAAGTATACTGGCATGACCCTAACCGACTACGCTCTAGCCCGCCGGGTGATCATGGCGAAGGAGCATCTGCTTCGGAGCGATGACACCATGGCATCTGTAGCGGATGCCTGCGGCTTTGAGAGCCTACCCCATTTTTATCGGCAATTCAAAAAAATTACAGGCACCACGCCTGCGGCTTACCGCAGAACGATGAATGGTTGATTTGCAAAAGTGTAACATATTCTTCCATACGGCCCTTGTGGTATGATAATACGGAATAACAATGTCAGAAACGATACGTTTCTTCGGTCAGAGGAGCTTTAGATCCCATGCATAACGAATTCAATCGCCGAAATATCGGTATCTTTGCTCACGTAGATGCAGGCAAAACAACCACAACAGAACATATGTTATATCATGGCGGCATTGTTCGCAGCCCCGGCCGGGTAGATGACGGTACGGCAGCTACGGACTCCCTGGACATTGAGAGAGAACGCGGAATTTCCGTACAGGCAGCCATGACCTCCCTTACATGGAACAATACCGTGATCGACCTCGTCGATACCCCGGGACATATCGATTTTAGCTCGGAAGTGGAACGTTCCCTGCGTGTAATGGACGGTGCCATTCTCATTTTGTCAGCTGTGGAAGGGATTCAGTCCCAGAGTGAGACCATCTGGCACGCTCTGAGATCCCTTCGCATCCCCACGATTATTTATATCAATAAAATGGACCGGATTGGCGCATCAGCAGCAGCCATTATGGAACAGGTTCACTCCACGTTCTCACCATTCGCATGCCCGGTACAATCCTGCGTCATGGATGAGGATTCATTCATCGGAGTTCATTCCTTATGGCGTGATCAGGCGCATCAGCAAACGATTCCCGGACTCTTCGAGATGATTGCAGAGCTGGATGAAGCGATCATGGAATCCTACATTAATGAAGTCCCTCTGCCATCAGAGCAGATTGATTCAACATTCCGCAAGCTGGTGCATCAAGGCGAGATATTCCCGGTTTGTTTTGGTGCGTCGGGGAAAGGTATTGGGGTATCCGAACTGCTTGATTCGGTTACCTGGTTCCTCCCACCTCCTGCAATCACAGTAGATTCTGCGGTCTCGGGGGTTGTATTCAAAATTGAACGAAACAAAACAATGGGACGAACAGCTTACGTACGCATGTACGGAGGCAGCATTCACAACCGGGACACGATCTATAACACGACCAGGGGACTGGAAGAAAAAGTGACTCAAATCCGCCAGATGGATGGTCGCAAATGGTCAGATACCGGAGCAGTACACAGCGGGCAGATCGCCGCTCTTTACGGTCTGAGCGAGACGCATGTAGGTGACATTATAGGAAGTCCAGACGCCGTTCCTCCCATGCCCCATATGGCGGTGCCTTTGCTGACAGTACAGGTACACGGCCAGGATCCGGCACGCTACCCCGACCTTGTTGCTGCATTGCAAGAATTAACCGATGAAGACCCGCTGCTTGACCTGCAATGGCTTCCAGAAGATCGGGAATTGCACCTCAAAGTCATGGGAACCATTCAGCTTGAGATCCTGTCGAGCTTGTTAAGCAGTCGTTTTGGACTGGAAGTTGTTTTTGACCCGCCTTCTGTCATTTACAAAGAAACGTTAAACGCTCCAGGTGAAGGGTTCATCGCTTATACGATGCCTAAACCCTGCTGGGCCATTCTTCGCTTCCAAATGGAGCCGCTGCCTCGCGGAAGCGGTCTGATCTATGAATCCACCGTTCGAACAGACCAACTGCTGCTGCGGTATCAAAATGAAGTACAGCGCCGTATACCAGAGGCCCTGTCTCAAGGCATGTTCGGCTGGGAAGTCACCGATCTGAAAGTAACACTTGTCGAAGGAGAGCATCATGTCTGGCATACGCATCCGCTGGACTTTGTCGTTGCTACACCGATGGGAATCATGGATGGGCTGGCTCGTACAGGAACGAAACTGCTGGAGCCGCTTCTGCAATTCCGCTTGACGGTACCGGAAGAATACGGAGGCAAGGCTCTAAGCGATCTTGTGCATATGCGCGCAACGTTCGAAGCGCCTGTTATTGGCGGCGGGAGATGTATTGTGGAAGGGCAGATTCCGCTAGCCTCTTCCATGGATTATCCGGTGAAGCTCCGCTCTGAAACCGGGGGACGGGGTGTACTTGTCACCTCTTTTGCCGGATATCAGGATTGCCCTCCGGATGTGAAGCCGATGCGCAAGCGCAGGGGTGTGAATCCGCTGGATCAATCCAAATATATTTTGAGTGTTCGAAATGCGATAACATCATAAACGGAGTTGAACTTGTTGTGCTGATTAAATTTTTGATATTCGGCCTTCTATGGCGGATTGTTGGCAATCCGTTTTTGGCTGTTCTGATTCTTCTCATTATTCTGTATTTCCTGGATCGTCGCTATGTCGGGGTGTTCCCCAGTTTCATGAAACCGATCAAACGTATGCGTACGATCTCACGGCTGCGTCAGCAGATTGCGATGAGTCCCAATGAAGTCTCTTCCAAGCTTGACCTGGCCAGACTTCTGATCGAACGTAAACGTTATAACGAAGCTTATGAATTGCTTTTGGAGCTTGAACGTCCCTATGAGCAATCTGCCGAATACTGGGAGGCATTGGGAACGACAGAACTTCACCTTGGTCACATGGAAGCAGGTGAGCGGCATATCCTGCAGGCTCTCGACATCAATCCAAGAGTTAAGTATGGTCAGCCCTATCTAACCTTAGCCAATGCCTTTAAGGAGTCAGATCGAGACAAGGCATTGACATATGTACATCAATTTCAGGATATCCACTCATCCTCGAGTGAAGCCTATTATTTGCTGGGTTCCGTCTACCGTTCGCTGGAACGTACCGCAGATGCCAAGCATGCCTATGAGCAATCCCTGAACGTCTACCGCTCCCTGCCAAAATACAAGAAGCGCCAGGAACGCCGGTGGGCTGTCCGCAGTTGGTTCCGCAAGCGCGGATTGTAGGCAACCCGGTATGTCGACAAGTGTTCGGCATACGCTCAGGTAGAGTCAAATGCCATAACTAAAAGAACGCCGATCTGTTTCAAAACAGAAATCGGCGTTCTTTTGTTTTTGATGCCAAAGACTAAAAGACGCTTGTTCACATTAATAATTTGCGTAAACGCTCTTCATTGTGATTCATCCAGAGGATCCGCTCGCGTAGCTTAATGATCTGGTTAACGGCAACTTCAGGTTCATCCGTTCCTTCGAACATGCGGCTGATAAAATGCATAACCACATCGAGACTGCGCAGCAGAATAAGCTGCGGAATAGCCAGCAGTTCATCCGGCTCCAGAATCACCTGTTTCCGAAATCCTCGGATCAGTCCTTCAAGCGCTTCCCACATCCATTCATCACTCTTGTCCATAGTTAGCAGGTCCGACATGGGAACAGCCAGCTCCATGACCCGCAGATCCCATGTGGCAAACTCAAAATCCAGAATGGCACAGATTCGGCCATCGTCATCCGACAAGACGTTTGATGCATTCACATCTCCGTGAACCAGTTGATGAGGCAGACGTTCCATCCCGTTTAGAGCCTCGAACAAAGCTGGAAGCACAGGCAGCAGATCCTGCATTTCTTCTGCGCACGCCTGGAGTTCGCTAGGTGGAGACATACATAGCTGTATTAATTTTTCCGGCGGACAGAGTGGATACGCCTGTTGAATTTGATAATAAGGCGGGTATACAGGTTCAAGTGATATTTCCAGTCTTGACAGAGCACCAGACAGCAAACCCGCCGCATGTCCCAGTTCAACAAGCTGATCTGGCCTATTCCACACCGGATTCTTGCCCGTATTATACGTAAAGAGGGCTGCGATTTTGTACTGTTCATTCCTCGGATCGTAAATGGAATGGAACGTGTGCCCATCCCCCTTTATGGCTTTGACTGGAGCTGGTACCATAAGTCCGAAGTCCGATTCTCTCAGTGCCGATAACACATGGTGCTCAAAAGCAACTTTCACAAGATCCGTATGTGTTTCGTACACTCTGAGAACATAACGCTCACCATCCAGTTTAAGCATATACGTTGTGTTGTTCATCCCGCCGTATCCGCGTACCGCTTCCCAGCAGGATTGAGGCAGAATTGCGGATATCACTTCCTGTATCAGCTGCTGTTCCAGATCCTCATGAGGACGTAAATGAATGTTGTGCACCGATTAATACTCCTTCAACTGTAATATCTATATGGATCGACAAGATATAATCCCTTATTCTCCCCATCTTAACGTATGCCCATATGCGGGTCCAGTCCGAATCAGGTATACCCACAGCCATATCGTAATGTCCTAATGAGTTCTTCAGTTAAAAGGTCTATACCCCATACGATTCAGTTGGTCCGCAATAACACGATACCCTCTTGCATTGGGATGAACACGATCCCAGAATAACAATTCCCGTTCATGCCCTTCAAAACGGTCGTATACTTGAGCACAGGCGTAGTTCCCCGACCCTGCACCATTCAGAAAGGAATTATACTGACGAACCCAATACGCTGCCTCTGCGGCTTGAGGATACGGGTTGTACAATCCGATCGTTCGGACCAAATAGGCACTGTTACCTTTTAACTGACGAATATGTCTCATGATCTGTGAAACGTTACTGCGGGTATCTCCAAGCACCTGTGTCATTTTACTTGCGCTTGGCATAGCTCCGCTCGCCTTGAATGTGCGAATGAGATCATTTCCGCCAATGGATATTGTAATGATGTCTGCTTCGCGCAGAGACTGTCTTACCCTCGTGTTGGAGGATACCATTTGCATCAGTTCACCTGAGGTTAATCCGTTGACCCCCATATTATCCATCGAGACAAATGTGCGAACATTCATTTCTGCCATTCTGCGATACAAAGGAACAAAGCCGGTGCCCAGCAGCGCGCCTGTGCCTACCGTTAACGAGTCTCCAATGGCCGCATATCGATATACCATCACCGTCGCCCCTCTCTGCTAACTTATGACTGACTGCTATATCTATATGAAAGAACCGAAGACAAGGCGCGGGATGGTGTCCGTAGGCGCTTACCTTTATTTTTTACGACATGCACATATTTCCTCAAAATGAAAAGCCCCTACGAAAATATTCATATTTCGTAGGGGCATTATAAGATTTCAACTACATGCTCAACGTACGGTCCGAATCCGCCGAATCCTTCTGATCCTTATTAGGGAAAGGCCACCAGTTGGCCCGGCCGAACATCTTCACCATGACAGGCACGAAGAACGGCAGGAACAACAATGAATACAGAACCAAACCACTAAGAACAACGGTAGCAATCTGCATCATGGAGAGAACTCCGGATGGATACATGGCAGCAAAAGTTCCGCTCAGAATAACGGCTGCCGACAGAATGACCGTACCCATGTTTTTCATGGCATACAGCATCGCATCCTGAACTCTCATGCCTTTATTTTCATTGAATCGATCCATCAGGAAGATACTGTAATCCACACCAAGCGCAATCAGCATTACGAATCCGAAGAAAGGCGTAACCCAGCTGATGCCCGCAAAACCAAGGATATTCACGAATATCGCCTCGGTTAGAGCCATGGATGTGAAATAGGCCAGCAACAGGGACACGATCAAATATATCGGCATGATCACGGATCTCAGAAGCAGGACAAGAACGATAAATGTGCCTGCAAGCATGAGCATCACCGTGCGTGTGTAGTCGTTGTTGGAGATCTCCTGTAAATCGGCGAACGTGCTGGTTACCCCGCCGACAGCAATGTCTGCTTTTTCCAGCGCACTACCCTGTACAGCACGGTGAACCGCAGCTTCGATATCCGGTACGCGATCAATCGCTTCTATACCATACGGATTTTCAGCGAAAATAACATCTATCGTCATGGTCTTCCGATCCTGGGACAGATACGTATCGAATACCTGTGCGAAGTCTTTGTTGCTCAATGCTTCTTCAGGTACATACCAGCCGGCCAGATCGGAATCCGGTGAATTCTGCAGCTGTATCAAATAATCCTGTGCGGAATCAAGACCACCGGACACCTGCGCGATTCCATCCACACTTTGATTTAAACCATCCGTTAATTGGTTCAGCTGACCACTCAGGTCCGAGAAGCCTTGCCTCATTTTCTCCTGACCACCCTGAAGCTGGCTGAGTCCATCCTGGATGGAAGGAATCTCGCTGATCACTTTACCTTGACCATCCGCCGCCTGCTTGAGTCCGGCTTCAAGCTGTCCTATTCCGGTTACAATCTGACCCAGCCCACTAGCCAGAGCCTGTTGTCCAGATGCAGCGGAAGCGAAGCCTTCGTTAGCCTGGTTGATCCCTGCAGCAGCTTGACTCAGATTGCTTTGAATCTGTCCCAGTGCCTGGGCAAGCTGGGCTGTGCCTGTTCCCGTTTCACCAAGTGTACCTTTGACCCGCAGATAGTCTGCGTCCTGCAGCAGGTCAGGGTATCTTTCTTCAAGCGATGCAAATGATTCATTCAGACTGGTCAGCGCCACAGATATGCCTGTGAGCTGCTGCTGAATCTCCCCGGTACCCTCGCCAAGCGCAGCTACGCCTGCTCCAGCCTGACGGTAAGCTTCAAGCAATTGATTACTCGCCTGAGCCAGCTGGTCAGCACTTGTTTTCGCCTGCTGCAGCCCTGCTTGCAAATCACCAGCACCGGCCGAGCCGTCACGAATTCCTTGCTCAATCTGCTGAAGGCCTTCGGACAACTGGCTAATTCCCGATTGCAGCTGGGATGTACCTTTGCTCAGTTCTCCCGCACCATTTGCAGCTTCTTTGATCTGGGGTTCATTTTTGCTTAATTGACTGCTCGCCTCACTCAGACCATCACGGATTTTATCCAGACCCGTCTTCCCTTCCCCGAGTCCGTCCGACAAGGTTCCCACTTGTTGGGTCACTTCGAAATCCTTGATCTCGTCACCAGTCGGCCTTGTCATGCTGCGTACCCCGGAGATTCCTGGAACCTTCTCCACTTCACGACTGATTTTCTCGGCTACAGCCATATATTTGGCATTGTCCATGGCTTCGTCGTTTTGAATAACAATCTGACCCGGCAGGGATTCCCCTGGACCGAAGCTGTCGGAGATAATGTTGAACGCTTTTACCGAATCATACTTCTCACCAATCTCATCCAAGCTGTTAAACGACAGTTTACCATCGTAAGTAGCCAGAAGCGGCACACAGACAGCTGCAACGATAAGCAGCGCAGCCCATGGACGTTTTAGAGAGAAGCGGCCCGCTGCTCCATAGATCTTGCTCTCCGCATGTTCAAGTGAACCTTTGGAAGGCCAGAACAGCTTCTTGCCCAGCACCGCCATGAAGAACGGAACAATGGTAACCAGCGCGAGCATCATTACGGCAATGCCGACTGCGACTGCCACTGCGGAACGGTACAGCATAAACTGCGCAAAACCGATGGCTACAAAACCAACCAGCACGGCAAGAGCAGAGAAGAATACCGTTTTGCCTGCTGTCCGATAGGTTGCAATAATGGCTTCCCACGTCGTTTCATGATGGGCCAATTCTTCCTTGAATCGGCTGATGAGCAGGATACAGTAATCGGTACCAATCCCGAACATAACGGCAACCATGAAAATCTGCGTAAAGGTCGAGATCGGGAAATCCACCCCATCGACCAGGAATGCAACAATTTGCTGCGATACAATATAGCTGATACCCACGGTAAGCAGAGGGACAAATGGAGCTACAAACGAACGGAATACAAGGAACAATATGAGCAAAATAAATACAACCGTAATGTACTCCGATTTCTTGAGTCCCTCCTGGGAACTCTCTACCGTATCTTCATCGATTAATCCTTTACCGGTTATGTAGTGTTCCACATTGACCGAGTCCAGCGTTTCATTCAGATCCTCACGCATTTCCTTGACGGTACGATCTCCCTGATCGATAGAAAGAGACGTCAGGATCGTCTTTCCATCAGCAGAGATCATTTTGTCTGACAATTCTGGCTGGGAGAAGGGCTCCAAGATGGACAAAATGCCGAGTTCTTCTTTCTTCGACTCCAGCTGCTTTACAGCCTTTTCCGCCTCTTGTTTGCCGGTTGTACCCAAACCATCTGGGTTATAAAATACAAGTGCCAGCTGACTGCCCTGCTGTTCGCCTTTTTGTGCAGCAGCTTCATCGAGGATGGCAGCTGCCTGGGTGGATGAGTACCCTTCCGGGACCGAAAACTGTCCTTTTTCCCGAATCAGTTCACTCATGTTGGGTGCTGTGAACATCAATACAGCGGCTACAACAACCCATAACCC
This sequence comes from Paenibacillus sp. FSL K6-2862, assembly GCF_038005125.1. NCBI lineage: Bacteria > Bacillati > Bacillota > Bacilli > Caryophanales > Paenibacillaceae > Paenibacillus > Paenibacillus sp. FSL K6-2862. Next base: position 2,322,289 of record NZ_JBBOSN010000001.1, on the reverse strand, counting down.
CATCAACCACCATCTTGCTTTCAGAATCGTTCTCATTCGCTCTCCTGTCCTCCCTCATTCGTAAGCAAGGTCGCCAACTTCTCAAAGGATTCAATAAAATTCTGTACTTCTTCCGGCTTAAAGTGGACCAGGTACGGCTCAAGAAGCTGCTGTATTTCCCGTTCTGTCTCGCGATATACCTGACGACCGGTATCTGTCAAAGTCAGATAGACCACTCTGCGATCCCGCTCATCTCCGGCCCGATGGACCAGATCACGATCAACCAGCTTGTTAACCAATGCCGTGATGCTGCTTTTCCCGACGCAGAGGAGCTCTGACAGATCGGATGGTGTGCAGGACGGTTTCTCCTCAATCAAACGAAGAGCACAGAACTGGTCTGTTGTCATGGTCTGCCCCACCTTTTCACGTATTCGCGTATCAAACTGTTTGGATACCAGGAAGGATGCATCCAGATAACGGTTCACCAAACTTTTGGCATCCGGTGTATTCATGTTTATTCTCCTTTCTGACCTTTTTGTCCATATAGTTCACTTATCGAACTATTCTTCAATGAAACTATTCTATATTGAAACTATAATGCAAAGCAATACTTTATTCCTGTTATTTTGTGTTTTCACGACAAAAAAACAGGGCGTAAGGCTTAGCTCCCGGCCAAGTCACACGCCCTGTTTCTTGTTTTGTTACATTACGAAAGGTCACCATGATTAAGGTGATTCATCATCTATTCTTCGATTGCATCCTCGTCTTTTTCCAGTACACAGCGGAATCGTTCGACACCTGGATATAACTCACCCAGGCTGTATACGACAAAGCCAGTATTACGATAAAATTCTACAGCTTCCTGGTCCGTTTCCGCGATGAGCTTGTCCGGATTATACTTCTCCAGCAGCTGTGCAATCATGCCACGGCCATAGTTTTTGAAACGGTTCTCCGGTAATACCGCAATATGTTGGATGGTAATCTCGCTGGTCCCCGTTTTCTCATACCCAACCAAGCCGACTAACTGTCCCTCATCCTCATATCCATCCAGCAGAAGCTCGTCCTTATTCACATATTGTTGCAGCGCATGACCAACTTGCTCCGGGTCCGGAAAAACCGAGTAGGACAGCAATTCCTGCACTTCCGGCTCCTGTATGCGTGATTTTAGATTAATCAACACTCTTATATTCCCCCTATGACTTGCTTAATTCCGTTATCGTATTGTAGTCGTTAGCCTGTCAAAGTTCAAGTCCCATACCCTTGCAACTGAATCTGAAGCGCTGCGGGAGTACTCTGATTCACCTGAATACCAGCCAATTGAAAAGCATCCAATATTGCGCCGCCAACGGCTGGTAATTCGCTGGATATGTAATCGAACTCTTTTCCTGTAGATGGATTGTTTTGACCTAACCCTTTCTGAACAGCAACCTTCATATAAGATGAGGTCAGGCAGCTTCCAGTCAGTGTATAAGAGACCTGTTTAGATTGAAAACAGCTTGCCAAGATAAGAATACCCACAACAGCTGTATCTGCTGCCGAGTCACATACCCTCATCGCAAGTGGAATTTGCTGAGTGGCAGCTTCCGTTACCAAGGGTGCCATTTGGCTGAATTTGCGGTTCATCGCCTGTTTATCATCAGCAAACCCTGCCGCTCCAAGCGCTGCGAGCTCCGGCACTGAACGCACATCCCAATATGCAAGAATCTGCTCGATTAAGGAATGATCCTCTGGCTCATATCGGCCTGCCAGAACGGAATGCACGGTATCGTATGACAGAAAACGCGCTGCCGTCGGAGCATAGTGCCCAAATTGGTCGTTTCGGAGCCAGATTTCCTGCTCCGTCCTGCCAAGGATCAAAGACCCGGTGCCCCCAATTGCTACGATTCCAGGCCTACCATTAAAGGCAGCTGTATGAGCAATATGTGTATCGTTTACCGCACTTCTCCTCCCAAGGATGCCCGTTTTGGCAAGAACACCCTCGGCCCAGGCGAATTCTTCTTCCCGGTCCAGACCTGCCATACCGGCTTGAATCGCAGCCACCTGTTCTCCCTTAATGCCAGCCTGCTCCAGCGCTTCTGCTATGCCACCGAGCACATGCTGCTCAGCATTGGAATCGTGATAACGATTACAACCTCCCTTTTCCACATAGGACAACAGCTGTCCATATCCATCGGCTACGGCCACTCTTGTATGACTTCCCCCACCATCTATACCTATCACATATGTATTCATCTGTATCCCCCATACTCTGATAATAGACTGTATTAACGACGTTTCCTTATGTCATAGAAAACAGAACTGCCAGGCTGCATAACTTCATACTTCCCGGCAGGTTCTGCTATTGCTTCTGTACGGCAAAACGAAGCAATTCGCAGCGGAACTGTGTTGGTTCATCGTACTTTTCTTCTTCAATGGTCTGAGTTACGTGTTCCTGAAGCAGGATATTCCATCCTGCATATGCCTCTTCAAGCAATTCGGTGGCCTTGGCTGTTGACAGATTTAGTTCGATCAAAGGCTCAATTCGCCGTCCAGTGCTAATCTCCTGCTCCTCTACACTTGTACTCATTGTGATGCAATGAATTCCACCTGTGCGTGTCCCTGCCTGGAGACGACTTAGCGCTTCCAGAAAAGCATTTTCACCCGATACGTGCTCCAAGCAGGAGCAAGCTGCAATAAAATCAAAACTATTCGGCCTGATATCATAATGCTCCACGTCTGCTTTCACGGCTTTTACCATATGATCAACCCGATACTTCTTCGCATATTTCCGAAGTCCTTCTACTGCTTCGTCCAGCAGATCCACACCGATAACCTCACTGTTCGTTTGCTGCAGACGCTGTGCAATTGGAATGGTGTGTCGCCCTACTCCGCATCCCAGATCAAGCACTCGCAGTTCCGATTGGTGTGCAAGCAAACGTTCCAGCATCTCCATCACCATTGGCATCGGTCTCGCCATCCACGTTCCGGCTTCAAATAGCTCATTATTCTGATAAAAGTTCGAATGGTAACCTGCCTCCGCTTTGCGTGCTGCTTCGAATTGTTCATTTCCCATGAATGGCACCCCCGTAATAATCTAGAATTGAATTGTCAGCGTTCCTGAGATCGAAATTAGAATGATGGCCCAAATAACTAACGCTAGCAGGGCACCTGTGACAAGCATTTTCCCGGTGTCCCTTTTGTAAGGATCGTCATTAAATAACATTACCCCGCCAATAACAATCGCTATCGGTGGAAGAAAAATCGCAATTAGAATTAGCAGACCTATGGAGTAACGATCCAATACATCCTCCTCGTATTCTCCCATTTGTGTTGTCTCCGCAGGAACGGTCTTCATTTCAACCAGATTGCCACATGCTTTGCATTTGAACTCGTCTACACCCATTTCCTGTTGACAGTAAGAACAAACTCTTCGTGAACGCGGCATGCTGCACCTCCCTGTTATAAGCACCTACTTTTAACTATCCACGATATTAAAATCTATTTCGCGCGCTGCATCATTACCTTGTTAAGGAAGGCATCAAGGACTTCCACATAACGCAATCGATCCACCTGAAAAGCTGTACCGTGACCTGCACGGGGAATGGTCAGCAGCTCTTTTTCCGTAGGACAAGCTTCATAAAGCCGATACACCATCTCTGTAGGGACAAAGGTATCCGCCTCTCCATGAATAAACAGAACGGGAACCTGCACCTTGGCGAGCTGTTTGAGAGCCGATGCCTCCCCGAAGGAATACCCTGCTTTCCATCTGGAGATCAGACTTGTCACAGGGATAAATGGAAAGGGCGGTAATTTGTACAATTGTTTAAGCTGAAACGTAAGCTCATCCTTCACCGATGTATAGGAGCAGTCTGACACGATGGCTTTTACCTGCTCCGGCAGAGACTCCCCTCCTGTCATAAGAACCGTTGCACCGCCCATGGAGATGCCATGCAGCACAATGTCTGTCTGGTTTCCCACCTTGTTGATCACCCAGTGGACCCAATCGACATAATCCTTCCGATCCAGCCAGCCGAATCCGATGATGTTTCCTTCACTGTGACCATGAGCGCGATCATCAGGCATGAGTACGTTACAGCCTCTTTTCTCTACATAGTACCTTGCAAAACCAGCCATTTCTCTGCCTCTCCCGGAATACCCGTGCGCCAGAATTACCGTCTGACTCGACTTCCCAGTTGAAGCCAACCATATTCCCTGCAATTTCAACCCATCGTGAGACGTGATGCTTACCTTTTCTCCATCCTGCATGTCCAACCACTCCAGGTCTGAAGCACTGCTGATCAATTCATTATCCGGTTCAGGCATTAAATTCGGATTGTCGATTAGAAATGGTTTTGGCGCTCGGCGAATAGCTGTTTTGAAAAAGTATAGTCCTCCGAACCAAGTCAAAATAAGAATGACCAGAATAAGTGCGGTAATCCCGTATATTAACATGTATGCTTCTCTCTCCCTCTCAAGATCTTCTACCCCTAACACATTTAAGGATACATGTTCTTATGTACACTCGTTTTCAGGCGAAAAAACAGGCTTGCTGCCCTAACCTATTTCGTTAAGACAGCAAACCCTTTAAATGATTACCTTTTCCAAAGCTTCACAGGCTTCCTGGTATGCAGGTATCAATTCACCCAGCAATGGCTCAGCCTTCCTCACCTGACCTGTTTTAGCAAGCTGTTCAATCCTCGCAAAAAGCGTCGAACAATATTCTATTCCGAGACTCAAGCTGCCGGATTTCAGATCATGGGCACATTCCGCAGCTGCAATATGGTCTCCGGAAACAACGTATCTCCGAAGCACTTCAATTTTGCCAGGTGTTTCGTTACGATACATATCTAGCAGCATTTCAAGTATCGATTGTTCACCGTCGCTGTTCAATTCGCCAATCTCTTTGACTATGCTCATATTCAGCACTTCCCGAGGTTCAGAGGGATGCTGCCATTTTTGAATCATGTTTTTTAAGGATTCCAGTGTGAACGGCTTGCCAATGAAATCATTCATTCCAGCTTCAAGACATTTTTCTTTCTCTCCATCCATGACGTTGCCTGTCATCGCAATAATCGGAATGGCATGACGCATTTCATCCTGCTCCATGGCTCTTATTTTGCGTGTTGCCTCGAGTCCATCCATAACCGGCATCATGTTATCCATTAGAATGATTCCATACCTCTTGCTAAGAAAGGCCGCAACAGCCTCTTCTCCGTTGGAAACCGAATCGACCTCGGTGATCCCAAGTTTCTTAAGCTGCATCAAAACAACCTGACGGTTAATCAGATTATCATCTGCCAGCAGGATTGGTCGAAAATAGGGTTGCTGTAGTAAGGCGCCAGAGTCATGCAATGTATCTTGTCCCGTTGGGGCTATGGCCTTCACCGGTTCTGTCTTGCGTCCCATTGGAATTTCAAACCAGAATGTCGAGCCCTGGCCCTCTTGACTAATGACTCCAATCTGACCGCCCATTAACTTCACAAGAGACTGGCATATGGATAACCCCAGGCCTGTTCCTTCATATTCCTTGGAACGGCCTTTTTCCGTTTGAACGTAGGGTTGGAACAAGATTTCCTGATCTTCTTCGGCGATTCCAATTCCCGTATCCTTTACCTCAAACCGGATCCATTGTGAGTTCTCATCTTCCCGAACCAGGACAACTTGAATACGTATTGACCCTTCTTTTGTAAATTTGTTGGCATTTTGAATCAGGTTCATCAAAACCTGTGTAATTCGTGTGGAGTCTCCCTCAAGAACCCCCGAGATTCGGGGATCACATTCCACGTCCAGTTTGTTCCCATTTTGGATCACTTTGGGCTCCAGCAAACGAATGATGTAGTTAAACGTAGGCTTCAGTTCGACATCTCCCATTTCAAGACGCATCTGACCTGCTTCCAGTTTGGAAAAGTCCAGCAGGTCCTGAATCAGCTTCAGCAGAAGTCTCGCTGCTTCTTGAATCACTTGAACCGAATGCTGCTGTTCTTCGGACAAGGAAGAATGCTGCAAAAGTTCAGCCATGCCTAATATTCCATTTAAGGGTGTACGGAAATCATGGCTGATTACAGCTATAAATGAACTCTTGGATTCTCCTGCCGATACTGCTTCTTTTCGAGCGGCATCCAGACTTGCGTTATTTTTAGCAAGCAGACGCTGAAGCGTCACCAGTTCATTGTTCATTTCGGAGAATTCACTAAGAATTCGCTCTTCCTGTTCCTTACTGCGAATAATTTGATCAGATAAATGTTCAATCGTTTTACGCAGCTTTTCGATCTCGCCAGCTTCATTAGACATTGCGTCATTCCTCTCTATTCGCGAATCGTACCAACGTTGCAGTTGGCAGATTGCTGAGCCAGCAGGCTTTCTGCAACGGCAACAGCCTCATCAGCTCCGGGAGCATAACCATCTGCCCCAACGGTCCTCCATAAATCCGGATCAATGTTGAATGGATAACCTCCTACCATGATTTTTACATGCGAGGTAGCCGGGTGATTACGAATCATTTGGATAAGTTCTTTGGCAAGATGAAGATGAAATGTCATCGTTACTGAAATAGCCACCACATCTCCCTGATGGCGTTCGATCGCCTCAAGCAGGCTGCCATTCGGAACATTTGCCCCCAAATAATACGTATCCCAACCTTCCATCTCAAACACGTCAGCAAGCATACGTAAACCGATCTCATGCTGCTCACTGCCTACACAGGCTGCAACCAGCTTTTTCTGCTGTGGCTCATGGATCAACCAGCGGGGATACAGCCGCGAGATAATAGCCTGTGTGGCTGCCGTACAAAAGTGCTCCTGAGCGACACTAATCTGGCTAAGCTGCCACAAGCGGCCTATTTCATATTGAGTGGGTTGAAAAATATAACGATAAATATCACGAATGCTTGCTCCGCTTTCCAGCTCGGCTTCAATAATGCCAAACGCTTCTTGGCGTCTGCTATCCAGAAGCGCCTGCAAATAAGATTTGGCAGCATGTCCGTATGGCAAAGATTCGTTGATAAATCCTTGTGCTACGTCATGATGCTGAATTTGATAGATTCCCATTTCCAGATAATCTAGAACAAGTGACTTGGATGCATCATCAAACTCTTCTTCTAACGTCTCTTTGATTAGATTTAAATTAATGGCGAGATCATCCGCCGAAACGTGATAACCTGCCAATAGTGTTTTGAGCCAAGATATATAATGAGTAAACAGGTTAGGACTCTTAACTAGAACGCTCTCTGCCAGATAATTCAAACTATATTGCGAATCCTGTTGAGTGCGCATTCTGCCATTTTCACCAAAACGTTCAAGTAAATCAGGTTGCAGCGTATACTGCTTCTCCGTTATTTTATCAGCCAGCCCACCTGCTGCTTTCAGCAAGCGTTCCCCAGCTTCCTGATGGGTCATTATGTTATCCCTCCTCTTGCCGTGCAATCGTATCAACCATGATGGAATATCCACGATAAGAGTCGATTCGATTTCAATCAGCTATTGATCGGGAAATGCTTTTATTATTATACATGAACCCCAAGGTGAAACGTTTCATATGGAGCTGCATATTAGAACGATTTTCCTATATTATGAGCATTCCTGCAAGTCATATAGCTAGTACATGCCCCTTTTTTCCACACAAAAAAACCGGCCTGCGTTATGGACGCAAGTCGGTTTTCCCTTCAGCAGCAAGTCCTAGTTTCTTCAGTAGGCGAATGGCATCCGCTTTTTCCGAAGGCTCTAAACCTTCCATTGCATCAATGATAACCTGATGATGTCCAGGGAATATTTGGGCGAATAGATTTCTTCCCTTTTCCGTCAATTCCGCATAAATAACACGGCGGTCTTCCTTGGATGCACGTCTAAACAGCAAATCCTTGTTTTGCAGCTTATCCACTACATAGGTTATGTTCCCGCTGGACATTAGCACTTTCTCTCCGATTTTTTGCAAGGCTTGTGGGCCCTTATGATATAACAAATCCAGTACCCCGAATTCTGTCGTATTCAGTCCATGACTCTGGATGTCACGATTGGACCTTGATGTAACGGAATTGTAAGCTCTGGCGAGAACCACGAATAATTGCAACGATAGTTCCCGATTGTCCTCCGTATTCGGCATTTCCATAATCCTCCGTCAATTGTTTGCAAATTCAGGCTGCGTTTCGACGCCAAGCAGCGTTTTCATCCCTCACACAGCACTTCTCAAAACAAGTTATTACAATCAATAAACCAAGCACATGTATCCTTCGATTATCTGATCGATTTTAGGAACGATGGCGCTCATCAATACTACCGTCATCTTTAGCCAGAATCACCGTATCGGCCATGTCAACGAACAAACCGTTATCAACTACGCCTGGCAGCATGTTGAGTTGTACATTGAGCTCAGCCACGTTGACGATGGATTCCATCCGGCAATCGGCAATCAAGTTTCCGTTATCCGTAAGGTAGCGCTCATCTTCATTCATACGCCATTCTGGTCGACAGCCCAGCTTCTCCAGCGCCTGGAAGGTCCATTCCGATGCAAAAGGAACCACTTCTACTGGCAGTGGAAACTGACCCAATTGTTGAACCGCCTTGCTGCCATCAGCAACTATGATGAGTTTATCACTGTTAGCCGCCACGATTTTTTCACGCAAAAGAGCTCCGCCGCCGCCCTTGATCAGATTGAAATCAGGATCGACCTCATCTGCACCATCGATCGTAATATCCAGCCTTCCAATCTGGTCAAACGGGATGATCGGAATTCCCCACTCGCGAGCCAGCTTGTCCGAAGCTTCCGAAGTCGCCACAGCCTGGATTTGCAGCCCCTCGCGCACACGCTCCCCCAGTCTGCATATCGCAAAATATGCCGTCGAGCCTGTTCCGAGTCCAACCTTCATGCCATCCTGAATGTATTCTGCCGCCCGCTCTGCTGCAATTTTTTTCAGATTCATCTAAAATAAACCCCCGCCTGCTTATGATTTGAAAAATGCACACTGTCTTTATTATAGATAAAACCGCTTCCGATGTATATCCATGCCGAATGCCATGCAGCAGGAAATTTGATCTAACGACAAATCCCGGTTTTCGCCATTTCCTGCTATGTAAGTTTATCGTTAGTTAAATTGGTATAAGAAATCTGGCATACTACCTTCTCCTTTTCAGACAATAGGCCGTTCCTCCTCATTACATTAACTTTCAAGCCTGGGTTTATTTCTAAGGTTTAAGGATGTTTTTTGTATCATCCTGTTATAAAATAAAGATGGAGACTAGAAAATGGAAATTTCTCCAAATAAACAGTTCTAAATACCTATGTAATAAGTGTTATGTCCGCAAATATGTAAATTATTAAAAAAGTTTTAACGAAACTATTCAATTTAACAACATTTCATACGACATATTAAGTATAGATGTGTTTTAATAATTAGACACCTATGGATTATGAGGTACAAAAGTCTCTGCATTAAGACTGCGAACCCAAGACCATGGTCGCATACATAAGCTCTGGAGGGGGATCAACAAATGACTTGATTGGCTGCATTCATGCAAGCAAATAAAGGTTTGTTAATTACAAGAAGATCAGGAGTGGAATTTAGTGAAATCATTTAGTTGGAAAAGCATGTCCTTTTTCTCAAAAAACTTATTACTTTCATTCACCAACATCATTATTATCGGGGTTGCACTTATTGCGAGCAGCTATTACTTCCAAAAGACGGTTCTCGTAGACCAGCTGCATGGACAAGTAGAACAAATCACTAAAAAGTGGGCAGAGGGAATCAAACCTGCCGACGTAGAGGCAGCTATTGCAGAAGGCAGTTATGATGGAAAAGTACAAACCCAGCTGCGTGCTTATTTCGATGAAATGCAAGAATATTATCCGAATATCGCCCAAGCTTATATCTTCGGTGTAGAGCTAGGCGGAGATACGAAAAGAGAAACTTCTCTCGTTGCTATGCCGACCAATCTGAGAGAAGCATTCCAGAGCGATAATGTTAATATTGGCGACATGTATGAACAACCTGTTGTTGTGGCGAATGCCCTCAAAGAAATGCTGAATACGGACCGTCCAACCTTCACGACTTTCTATTCAGATGATTTTGGCACATGGACAACCATCGCTTATCCGATCAAGGACAGCAACGGCAAAATCTTCTCTTATTTTGCAGTCGATGCAGATGCAACAGCAGTACCTGCCGGACTGAAATCACTGCTTAAAAACGGTATCATCATTCTGGTTGCTTTCCTTCTGTTGTTCCTGATTATCCAATACCTGGTAGTTAAAAATACGCTATCCCCAATTCGTCACCTGATCAAAGGGATCGATGACGTTAGCCGGGGTAATTTGAATGTCAACATTCCGACAGGAAAAGACGACCTCGGACTTGTAAACGAGAAGTTCAACACGATGGTTCGCAAAATCAATGACACAATCGTTAAAGTGCAAGTCACTTCTCAAGAGGTTAACCAATCAGCCAAAGAGCTGTATGAGGTATCTGAGAAAAACAGCGAGAACGCAGATTCCATCAACAGCAATGTAACGCAAATTACCTCCAACATCCGTGGACAGGAACAGGCAAGTATTGATAGTGCCCGTGCCATGGCCGAAATGGCGACTGTGATTCAAACGATTGCCAGCAGTTCCGCTAATGTAGCTGATGAAGCTTACGAAATGGAGCGCCGTTCCCAGCAAGGTAATACGGTTGTACGCCAAGTGTCTCAGCAAATGACACTGATTACGGAATCCGTGAAAAATACAGCTTCAGCAATTCAGGTTCTGGAGAGCCGTTCACAGGAAATCGGAGATATCCTGAACATCATCACCGGCATTTCCAGCCAAACCAACCTGCTTGCATTGAACGCATCCATTGAGGCAGCTCGTGTTGGTGAAGAGGGCCGAGGATTTGCAGTTGTTGCTGGTGAAGTTCGTAAGCTCGCCGAACAATCCGAACAATCCACAAGCCAGATCGCCGTATTGATTGACGAGATTCAAACCGAGATCAAACAAGCTGTCCGCGCAATGGAAAAAGGTACGGCAGAAGTCGATACCGGACTTGACGTTGCAGATCAGACAGGAAAGTTGTTTGAAGATATTCTGGAAGCTGCGAAGAAAGTATCGAATCAGATTCAGGAAGTTTCCAGTGCTACAGAAGAGATCTCTGCAAGTACCGAGGAAATGACTGCTACCGCAGATGATTTGTCTGCCAGCGTTAGCAAAACAGCAGAAAGCAGTGAGCGTATTGCCGCTTCCGTCGATGACCAGAAGGCTTCTCTGTCGACCCTTGTTGATTCTTCCACCCGTTTGACCAGCATGTCCGAGGAATTACAGGAATTGATCTCTCACTTTAATGTAAGCAAGTCCTAAAAAACAATAAAACGAACGTTATAATTAAGGAGGAAAATAGACGTGATCGATCATCACTCTTCATCTTCCCAGACAGTGGAATCTGAGTTGCCAGTTCTCCAGATTCCACTGGATTTTGGGCGCCGTCAACAATCATTTTCGTATGAATCAGCTCATATACAGCTGCAGCCAACACAGAGCCGTGAACTCACTCAGAAGTATGGCTCAACGTCGATTTATAACGCGCTCCTGTCGGCATATGCTGCCTTGTTATTCCGGTTATCTGGAGAACAGGAATTAGGCATTGGCACGCTTGATCCGGATCGTTCTGCATCAGTTCTGCTGCTGCAGGTACATGGCAAGATGAGCTTCCGTGAGCTAATTCGTCAAGTTACCCTTTTGCAAGAAAAAGAAGATTCGATGCAGCCGGGTGCTTACCCGGAAACCTTGTTTATGTTTAATAGTGTTCAGCTTCCTCAGGCTCCGCAGGTGCTCAATTGGAGTATCCGTGAGGAGCAGAATGTATATACACTCGATTTGTTCTTTGATGCATCCCTTCTGAAAGAAGCAACCGTGATGAGATATGCTGAGTACTATCAAACTCTGCTTCTCTCGATGATTCGGGATGAAGACGTGACCATTGGCTCCGTGGATATTTTGTCCGCCTCTGACCGGACGCTGTACCGCGAGATGAATGATACCTGTGTGTCTGAGCCTGAGCATCAGACCATCCATGGCTGGTTCGAAGCTACGGCAGCCGAGTATCCCGATTCGCCCGCTATCACGTCCCCATTTGGCCGGTATAGCTACAGAGAATTGAACGAACGTGCCAATCAAGTCGCACGCGTACTGTTATCTAACGGACTGCAAAAGGGTGAGTTCGTCAGCATCTTCATGGAACGCAGTCTGGAAACGATCATTTCCCTGCTCGGCATTTTGAAGGCAGGCGGTGTATACGTTCCGATTGATCCTGAACATCCGCAGGAACGCAATAGTTATATCGTGGAAGATACGGCTTCTTCTTTTGTTTTAACCAAGGAGTCCTCTCTAGCAGAAGCTTCACGGTTATTCTCGGGTATTCCTACCGTTCGTCAAATTCTGGCTGTGGATGGACGCCTGGCCGGGTTTGCAGCAAGTAATCCTAATCTGGATATTCAGGCAGACGATCTCGCATACATCATCTACACCTCCGGATCCACAGGCAAACCCAAAGGCGCACTCGTTGCCCATCGCGGGGTTGTCAACCTTGGAAGTGTCGTGCAGCGCGATTGTGACATTCAAGCCGGGGACGTTTTGACTCAGTTTGCTACATACAGCTTCGATGCTTCCGTCTGGGATACGATCGGTGCACTGTTCTATGGTGCAGAATTGTATCTGTTATCTGCCGAGGAACGTGTATCTGTAGAGGAGTTCGCCACGGCAATTGAGCGCACAGGCACAACGATTATTACGATCCTGCCTACGATCTTCTTTAACCAGCTTGCATCCTATCTGTCAGACGAAGGGTTCCACAAGCTGGCCAAGGTTAAAATTATTACCGTTGCGGGCGAAGCCCTCTACGGAGAACAGGTTCGCGCCTTCCAGCGCAAATTTGGTAACCAGATCGATATCGTCAATGTGTACGGGCCTACCGAATGTACTGTGGCGACAACGACACACCGGATCAGTGAACAGGTCCCGGATCATGTGGCTAACATTCCAATTGGTAAACCGATTCATAACTACAAAGTGTATATCGTCAATGAAGAGCAGCAGCTCTGCCCTGTAGGTGTGCCTGGTGAAGTATATATTGCTACCCCAGCACTGGCGAAAGGGTACTTGAATCAACCAGAACGTACAGAGCAAGCCTTTATTGATAACCCTTTTGCAATCGATGAGAAAATCTATAAATCCGGTGATATTGCCAAGCTGCTTGATACCGGTTTGCTGGAATATGTCGGACGTAGTGATTCACAGCTGAAGATCCGTGGTCATCGGATTGAAATTGGTGAGATTGAGGATCATTTTGCTCGCCTTGAAGGGATTCAGGATGTTGTGGTCATTCCCAAGAAGGAATCGGACGGTCAGAACATGCTTGTGGGATATTTCACTTCCAAGGATGGCACCACTCTATCCGTAGATCAGATTAAAGCTGAATTGGCAGACAAGCTTCCATCCTATTTTGTACCGAAATGGATCTGTCAGCTTGATGAAATGCCTATCGCACCTACCGGCAAAATTCACCGCAAAGCGATGGTATCCTTTCCAAACGAGGAAAGACATGAAAATCGGCCGGATCGGGTCATGCCTGAGACAGAGACCGAGGCGATCATATTCAATGCATGGAAAGAAATTCTCGGACACAGCGACTTTGGAATTGAAGACAGCTTCTTTACGATTGGTGGCGACTCCTTGCGAGTAATCCATGTCCTGGTTATTCTGAAGCCGCACTATCCGCAGCTGAAGATTGCTGACTTCTTTGCAGAAAAAACCATTCGTTCCCTGGCACTTCGGGTACAGTCACTTGCGGAGATTACCGAGCAAACTGCCCCATCCGGTGAGCAAACTGGCGTAATGACTCTACTGGCAGAGCATCCGGTCGAATTGGCTTCCCAACTAGGCTACCCCGAGATTCTTAATCCGGAGCATGTTCTGCTAACAGGCGCTACAGGTTACCTTGGTTCACATGTGCTGCAGCAGCTCCTTCTTCATTCGGATGTGACAATCCATACGCTTGTTCGTCGTCCGTCTGACGGTAATACAGCCATGCAGCGTTTAAGCAAGGTTATGGAGGGATATTTCGGCCCTGAGATCAGTGGACTTCTCGCTTCACGTGTGGAGATTATCGAGGGAGATCTGGAGAAGCCTAACCTCGGTTTAACCGCTGAACAAACCAGTAAGGTACAAGCCCGGATTGATCGTGTAATTCACTGTGCGGCAGACGTAAGACACTTTGGAGATGCAGAACAGTTTGCCAAAACCAATGTTGAGGGTACGGTAGCCCTGCTGAATCTGGTTCGCAGCAAACCCGGTGCTTCCTTCCATCATGTCTCGACCATGGGCATACCGGAAGATTTGGCACTCAGCGGACAATGGGAATCATCCCTTCAGTATGACCGTTTCCCGGCAGATCTGCATGTAGAGAACCTCTACTCTGACAGCAAACTTGAAGCGGAGAAAGTATTGATGCTTGCAGCAGAGGAAGGTGTACCAGTTAGCATCTACCGTGCGGGTAACCTGACATGTCATTCGGAAACAGGACGCTTCCAGTCCAACATCGACAGCAATGCCTTCTACCGGATGATCAAAGCGATGCTCCTTCTCGGCAAAGCTCCAGCTGCCGAATGGTTGGTTGATTTCACACCGATCGATTATGCAAGCCAGGCTATCGTGCATCTGGCTCTACGTGATGACACGGCTGGACGGGTATTCCACATTTGTAATCCCGAGTCGATCCGTTACGATAGTTTGATTGCCTCCATTAATCGTGCGGGATATGAAGTCGAAACGCTGCCTTTTGATGAATATACCAGTTGGTTATTCGATTCATCCATCAGCAAGGACCCAGAGGCCCTGCAGCTCGCCATTGCCCAATTGGAAGGTGACGGTGCAAAGGATTCAGCTTACGTATATGCCTGCCCGGTAACAACAGCGTATGTTGAGCCAGCCGGAATTCACTGTGCAAAAGCAGATGACTCATTCATCTCCAGCATGCTGCAATATGCAGTTAACATTGGGTACTTCCCTGCTGCTAATCAGCCGCAGCTTGACTCTTCCACGCCTCATATTGTGGAGTAGGACCATTCATTTATCTTAAAACAAACAAGCCACCTGGCCGTCACTTCTGACAGCAAGGTGGCTTGTTTGTTTTTATGTCCAGCGAATAATAGCAATAATCGCAAGATGAGCCGGGTAAAAATAACGCCAGATCCACCTTGGCCCTTTCAGACGAAAACCTGCCCCGTAATACTGCGCAATCGCAATGCCTAACGTAGCCACTACGCTGTACATTTGCACCGAACTGCTGTGCAGCTGGATATAAAGAGCCGTTAACAAAACATGCCCCAGCACAAGTATGGGGCCCTGGAAGTACCGGAATAACAGTACCAGCAGCAGTCCATACATGCCATAATCCATGGCCGTTACTTCCATAATTATACCTGCCCCGATAACAATCGGGATACCCAGTAATCGGTTCGGCTGTTTGTCCAGTACCAGCAAAACCAGCAGGGACGACCATAGGGTCCATACGACGTTTAATGACAAGTGATTAAATGCCGCCATGAAAGGGACTTGGGAGAGCACAGCGATCCAAAAAAGACGCCAGATGTATTTTTGTACATTACGTGTATGCTTATACCCGATATAGACAGCAAATGCATATATGGGAAAAGCAATCCGCCCAATGATCCTCAGTTCCTCAACCTGCGGATAAAAGACAGCCCCTATGTGATCAATCAACATCGTGATCATGGCGATCCACTGCATCATTTTGCGTTAATCCCTCCCCTATCTATCTCTACTTCCAATATACCTATTCCAGGTTAATCAACATTACGTTCATAATACAGGAAGTGGTCATCTTTCGCATACCCCTCTGATTCATATAATGCCTGTGCCTTTGTATTGTTAATCGCTGTGGATAAGGTTATTCGAATTGCCCCTGTCTCGCTGGCGAAGGTTTGTGCAGCATGCATCAACTTGCGTGCTATACCTTTCTTGCGGTGATCCTTATGTACATATAAATCGTTTAGGACCCATATGGACCCCATGGACACTGAACTGAAGCTTGGATATAACTGAACAAACCCGGCTATATTCCCAAGTCCAGGCTCCGTTTTGGAATCCGATTCTGCCATCCATATCACAGATTCATCCTTGCTCAAACGCTCCTGAATGTACTTTACGGCCCTCTCCGTATCAGAAACCTGGTTGTAAAACATTCTGTACTGGTTGAATAATTCACCTATCTGCTGCGCATCAACAAGCCCTGCCCGTCTAACCCGGTACACCATTTATTCCTTCCCCCCTTAACCCCGAATGTTTTTTTCATATACTCTATTTATTTTAAGGCAATTACAACCATCTACCATTCATCATCTGCATCAAAGTTTGCAATATATTTCGTTCCTTGGAACAAAATAAGTTCACACGTACAGATTTCCCTTGTCTGAGAACAATCCGATATAACACAAAAAGGCGAACAGGAGCGTAAGTGCCTCCGTCGCCATGGACTAAATACTTTATTGGAAATCACTTTAATTCCATACGTTGACTTTGTGGATCAGGACTTACATCAGGGAAAATGACCCCTTTTTTTAAGATGAGATTGGCATACTGGGCACGTTCACCGGTAGCAACGATGGCATAGGCACGAGAAGCCCTCTCATAGAAAGAAAATCGTTCTTCTTGATCGAAGGCGTCTGTGATGCCTTCATGCTCCAAGATCAGCCTGCGGTAATCCTCCCATATGATCGGAACAACCTGATCTCCCTCTACAACCTGCATGACGGCTGCAGGCCGTTCTGCATACGTATCAAGTGGATACAAACTCAAAATGGCCTTCAGTAACTCTACGGTTCCCAGCGCATCACAACGGATGAGATGCCTGGCATGGCTGGCTGCAGGGAAATTGCCATCAGCGAGCACCAATTCGTCCCCGTGCCCCATCTCGGACATAATCTTAAGCAGTTCTGGAGAAATTATTGCAGGAATGTTTTTCAGCATACTCAGCTCTCCTTGTTAGCTCCACATCGAATGGAGCAGAATAACCTTCGGTATTCCAAGATGACATCCTTAACTTTCCACCTATGCAGTTCACTTCCATTCTATCAGGATTTTCTAACTTCGCATAATCCATTTTGAACGTAGTTTATATCTAATTTACTTTGACAAAATTAGTTGCATCACATATAGTTGTTATAACAAGTAATTCGTTTGAAGATGATTTATAGGAAAGTGAGGAACGACGTTCGTATGGACTATTCGCTAGAGCAATCTGTCGGATTTATGCTGGGCTTCACATATCGCAAAGCCGCTGCTTTACTTGCGACCCGTTTTAAACCTTACGATATTACAACAGAGCAATTCTCTGTTCTATTCAATATCGATAAGGGAGAAGGCGTGAACCAAAAGGAAGTTGCGAGTCGCGTTCTGAAGGATCAACCCACCACTGCACGCATTATTGATCTACTCGAGAAAAAGGGATGGGTTGAACGTCGGACCAGTGAACAGGATCGCAGAGCTTATCTCCTCTATCTGACTGCGGAAGGAAAAGCGTTGATCGATATTCTGGTTCCCATTGAAAGAGAAATGAATAAAGAACTTGCTGAAGGTATACCCGAAGACCAGATGGAAGCATTTAAACATACTCTTTCCCTCATCAATCGCAACTTGTAAAGAACTGAACATCTCAAGGGGGAATGAATTCATATGAAAGACCGTTCTACACAGGTTAAACTTTGGACCACCGACTTTATTTTGCTCATGCTCTGTAACTTCCTGCTTTTCCTACAGCTGCATATGATTGTTTCTCCTCTTCCTTCCTACGTACAGGAACGATTCCACGCGAATGCATTTGAAGTCAGCTTATTCACCTGTCTGTTTGCGCTTAGTGCAATTGCAGCACGCCTATACTCAGCCAAAGCACTCGAAAAAGGCCTCCGCAATGCCATGATCTACATCGGCCTGTCTGTAGCCCTTCTTGCTACACTCGGGTATTATTTTGCTGCCGGCATAGCTGTTCTGCTGCTGCTGCGAATGATTTTTGGTGTTGGTTTCGGAATGAGCAGTACCGCCTTCCCAACCATGGCCTCTGACATCATTCCGGTTAAACGTATGGGAGAAGGTATGGGCTACTTCGGGTTATCTACCAGTCTTGCCATGTCCATGGGTCCCATCATCGGGGTTACGCTGCTGCAGGGTTCGGGATTTGTAACACTTATGCTGTGTACAGCGGCCGTGATCGTGGTCATCTATCCACTCAGTTATTCGTTAACACGTAAGAAAGCATCACGTTCACATGCTGGTTCACCTCAAACTTCAGCTGGGCCGGTAGCGAACGTTTCCGGAACGAAAGAGAAAATTCCTTTTAATCGCAAATTGATCTTGCCCAGTGTGCTGAATTGCTTGTTATCCATCACCTATGGTGGACTTGTCGGATTCATTGTGTTATATGGCAAAGAGGCCAATCTGGCCAACCCTGCTTTATTTTTCTTGTTTAACGCGTTAGCTGTACTGTTAGTCAGACCATTTGCAGGCAGATTGTATGACAGCAAGGGACCCAAAGCGCTGCTTATTCCTGGAGCGATTTTTGTGGCGATCGGACTGACTATCCTTTCTTTTGCAACGTCCATGCCGATTTTATTTGTCGCAGCATTTATATACGGCATTGGGTATGGTTCCATGCAATCGTCACTGCAGACCTGGATGATTCAGATTGTAGCTCCAACCCAGCGCGGGATGGCGAATGGCATGTTCTTGAATACACTTGATTTGGGGATTGCTACGGGTGCTCTGCTGCTTGGTGCGATCGCCTCCATGACAAGCTACACGGACATGTACCGGTATTCTGTCATCTTCATGATTGTGTTCTTGCTAATCTATCTTATCCAAGGTAAACGAAGTGGAACTTTCGCAGTCACCGTCCATCCGTTACTTGCCCATACACATATATCCGGCACGAATTCTGACTCCAAAGAGTCAAGTTCAACCACAACCGCTGAAAAATAAAAAACTCTCGTCAAATAAAAAACGCGTTTGCCGGTTGAGAATGATGTTCTCGCCAGCAAGCGCGTTTTTGTGTCTACGCATTAACGCAGTTCATTTAAAATGGACTTTTCTTTCGCCTAACGGGTACCCTTCTAGGTACATGATTCGTCTCCGCATTCTGCTCCAACTTGTCAGGGGCTTCCCCCGAGCTGGGCTGTTTTCCTTTTTCAGGCTTAACCGCAAATAATGTGAGCAGGCCACCTACCGCTCCGGTAGCTGCGATTACAATAAAAAGAATAAAATGCGATGTACCAATGAGAAGGGATACTACCGGTGGCCCCAAAGAAACGCCAATAAAACGCATACTGCTGAACAAGGCTGTAATCGTACCGCGCTGCGCTTTGTCAACGCCTTCAGTAATGAGTGCATCAAGACAGGGAAGCGTGGCACCAATCCCTACACTACCCAGAGTGAACAATCCCACCACCAGATAGATGTTATCCCAGAGCCCCATAATGATCAAAGATCCGGTCAGAATCACAAGTCCCGTAAAACCCACCCACTTCATGCGAACCTTGCTCTTTCCAATCCATTTACCTGCGAGGAAAGATGACAAGCATAGAGCCGCCAGCGGAATCGCAAGCACCAGACCTTTAAGAACACCTTTAAGCTGATACTCAGACTCCAGCGTCTCCGACAAATAAAACAGCACGCCAAAAATAACAAACATGCAAATTCCACCGATGGCAAAAAGTGAATATAACCAGCGGCCTTTTTCTTTTAGCACTGTGCGAACGGATGAGACAAACTCGGAGAAGGTCGGTGGCTTCTCTTTTTTCTTCGGCGTTTTCACCAGAAAAATAACGAGTACCAGGGACAGCAAACATAGCACCGGTATGGCCATAAACGGGAGGTACCACAGCCAAACGGCCAGCGCAGCACCCAAGATGGGACTTATGACTTTACCGAACGTATTGGATGTTTCGATAATACCCAAACTTTTGCTGACCTGCTTTTCGTCGTCAAACATGTCACCAACAAGGGGTATGACGATGGGAAAAGCTCCAGCAGCGCCTATTCCTTGCAGAAGCCTTCCGCCAAGGATGGTCCAATACGCTATGCTTCCGTTTAGCATTAACGCAGCTCCGCCTGCTACCGCACCCCCTGCTGCTGCAATGATAAGGCTGGGGATGATGACCGCTTTACGTCCAAACCGATCAGACAGATACCCTGCAATCGGGATAAGCAGTATGGCAACCACTGCGTATACCGTAATAAGCATGCTGACCTTGAAGGACGAAACTTTCAGCTCACGCTCAATTTGCGGAAGGATCGGAATCAGCATGGAGTTACCCAACGTCATAATCACCGGGATGGAAGCAAGTGCGACGAGGTCCCACTTTTTATCTTTCATGCCTTAACCACCTTTACAAGATCGGAAAACAACAATGTTAGTGTGGTTCGTTCGCCAATTGATTATACGGGATATGTAAAAAAGTTCAGTTACAGCATGATAAAAAACCGTTCCGGTTTGTGCGATCGGAACGGTCATGTGTATCATTCATTGTGTTGAACAGATCTTTTTCACTCCGCAGCAATGATTAACATTTTAATCTGAACTGCTGAATGGCAGCGCCACCTTGGAACACAATATATAAACGCTCAAGTTCCTGCTTTGGTTGAAGTGGACATTGGACTGTTGTCCACTGGATGTCAGAGCGATCTTGGACCAGTGTGGATTCAGAACCATTCATGGGCACGGGACATGTTCCAAGAAGCGCCCCATCTGGCCCTCCAGAACGTATCTGCAGCTCGCCACCTTTTCCAAGAGCAGCTACCCGTGCTTCAAATGTATGTGCTCCTTGTGTTCCGCTATTCAGGAAAGCAATCCAGGACAGCCGATCGACCTTATACAGTGGTTCTCCAGGAACAACCGCCCGAACTGCTGATCGTCCTTCCAAGCACTCGTCCAGGAGCACACCTGCATACTCATCAAAATTCTCTGCAAATGTTGGCAGGTCCAATTGACGGGCAGGTATAACCTCCCCTTCAATCTCCATATCGACTGTCTGGCGAATATCTTCCGAGGAGCGTCCAGCCATGATGGACCAGGTCGCTGTCTCTAGGCAATATCGGTCACGTGTGACATCCCAGAAGGCAAGCTTTTGAACAGGAATTTCAAAAGATATGGTCTGCACTTCGCCAGGTGTAAGATGGATACGCTTAAAGCCAATTAATTGCTTCAAAGGCCGCTTCACTCGGGATGTCTGCGGGCGCCCATAGATCTGCACTACTTCATCACTTGCAACGTCTCCCGCATTTCGAACCTGCACTTCAACTTTCAATACATCAGCTCCGGATACTCCCTTAATCCGCTGAGCATCCATTGCATTGTATTCGAATGGAGAATAAGTCAAACCATGTCCAAATGGATATAGGACGGGACCTTCATGGTACATATATGTCGTACCGTTATTAATAATATCGTAGTCCATGATATCGGGAAGCTGTGACTCATCCTCATACCAAGTCATATTCAGTCTGCCTGCCGGAGCATATGTGCCAAGCAGCACATCCGCAACCGCATGACCAAGTTCTTGTCCTGCATGGGTCAAATATACAATGGCTGGAGCTATGTCCTTCAATTCCTGAAGTGCAAATGGATAACTCCCCACAATGACGACTACGGTATTCGGATTTGCCTTGCAAACCTCCTTGACCAGACGGACCTGCTCAGACGGGAGCGTAAGACCAGGCCGATCAATTTCTTCCTTGCCGTTAATATAGGGACTGTTGCCAACAACGACTACAGTTAGATCACTGGCTTTTGCAGAAGCTGCTGCTCGCTTGATACCATCCATCTCGACATGCTTCACCAGTCGTACTGGCTCCTTCGCTCCAATCACCAGGTCATTTGCTTTCGACGCTGTCGCTCCATCTTCTAATGAATCTGCAGCAACGGGTGCCAAAACATGTTTGCCCTGATGTTCAGCAAGTCCTAAAGGAAGACCATTCCACGTCCGCAATAAGTGGCTGTTATCGATCTCGGGATCAAATTGCACAACTTCCTTAACAAACCATCCCCCGATCTCTGGTGCAATCGCCTGATATTTTCCTTGTTCGGTTAACGTAATATAGCGATTATTGTTCACGCTTCTCAGCGTGTGACTTCCCCATCCCCAATCCTGATGAACGAACATAGCCTTCTCCGCACTGCCTTCCGGAACGGCTACAACGGTGCCTTCATCTCCGAGCGATAATACCTGCCCTTCCTGTGTCTGGAGGCTAATACGATCATTCCCGTCTTCATAGAGAATCTCTGCATCAGTCAATCTGTTCCGTAAACCATCTAATACGGTAATTCGATATGGTAGCGTACCGCTATACCAATCGGTGAACACTGCATCCGCGAGAGGTCCAATGACGCTTACCTTGCGAAGTGCATCCGACTTTAATGGGAGCAACCCGTCATTTTTTAGCAATACAATAGATTCTACCGCAGCTCGATAACTTAATTTGGCATGCTCCGGCGCACACAGGACAGACTCCGGTATAGACGCGTATGGATTAAGACCCGAGCGGTCCAGTTGTCCAAGACGCATGCGAACACCAAAAATATTGCGAATAGCCCGGTCCAGATCCTCTTCCTTCAGCAAATCTCGATCAAGGGCCTCTTGCAATGCAGCTACCACCAGATCCACTTCATCGGTCAGACAATCTACGCCTGCCTTCAAGGCACCTGCCGCAGATTCGGCATGCGTCGCATGGTATCCATGATAGTTTACGGTTTGCGAGAGGTCTCCCCCGTCACAGACGATAAAACCAGGCATAGCCCACTCGCCCTTAACCACGTCGTTCACATAAGGACTTTCTATTGCAGGCGTGCCGTTGATGGAATTATAGGCTGTCATCATGGACAAGGCACCACCTTCAACAAACGGTGTCTCGAATGCCTTAAGATAGTACTCGCGCAAATTTCGCGGATCAATGCTGGATGAACAATTCAGCCGGTCCTTCTCGTTATTGTTGGCGAAAAAGTGTTTCAACGTAGCTACCATTTTCAAATAAAATGAATGATTCCCCTGCATGCCTTGCACGAGAGCTGCTGACATCTCCCCTGTGAGCACAGGGTCTTCACCGTAGCCTTCTTCGGTTCTTCCCCAACGCGGGTCACGTTCCAGATCAACGGTTGGTGCCCACAGGGTCAAGCCGTGGCGTTCAGGTTCGCGATGGTGGTAGGCTCTCGCCTCATCCCCAATGACTGAACCAATTTCACGCATGAGTGCCGTATTCCATGTGCTTGAGAGTCCGAGAGGCTGCGGAAAAACGGTTGCTTCCCCTTTCCAAGCCACCCCATGGGCCGCTTCTCCTCCAACGTTGTATGCAGGAATCCCCAGCCGCGGGACTGCTGCTTCGCGTGTAGGAATCAGGCTAATCTTCTCTTCTATCGTCAAACGTTTAATCAGATCATCGAGTCTCTGTTCGAGTGGCAAAGCTGCATCCCACATGGGGTATTGTTCATATTCCTTCATATTTACTCCTCCTAGTATTGGTATGGTTCAATCATCATCTTCCATTGTTCCATAAGGTCCAACGTACATTGACGAAACTTCTGTCGGTCATGCGGTTGATCAATCTGATACTCATGGACGTAAGCATTAAAATAAGAGGACAATATGCTATAGGCCAGCCGGCGCATGCTCCAGCATTACCCGGTAAGTTGTATTGAAAAGTCCGCCCTGCAAGAGGGAGTACTCTTCCACTTTGGTAGCGGTTCCAAAATTCTTCTCCACCAATTGGTATAATATCTCGGTTGGAATAGCCCGGTGTAAGCTCAATCATACGATGACTTGCTGGCTGCAGCTACTTCTGTCTGTCTCCGCCCTAGACAAACAGAACGGCACCTTGCGGTACCGTCCTCTAAGTCATGCTTGCTAATTACAATTGAATTGTGAGCGAGCTTACGCCTGCTGCTGCAGTTACTACGATGCCTTGTTCACCAGCTGCCTGGGATCCACCCTCGACACTGGATACACTTTCGATGCCGCGAAGCACCACATTCCATGGCTTGCCTGCACCTTCAGCACGTACCTCCAGAACAGATCCATTACGGGTTACGTTTACAACCAGTTCCTGTTCAGCCTGTTGGTTCACAACAACCGCTTGCGCCGTGTTGCCATCAGCGAGCTCGAACAAGTGCAGGGAAACTTCATTTACAAAATCATAATCCGGTTTGCTATTGGTTGCACCCACTGCAATCAAACTGTTTGGTTTGATCATCATTGGCAATGTGCGGAAGTTGTGATTCTCACGTACGAAACGGCCGCCTTGTACTTTATTGCCTGTCAGGAAGTTTGTCCATGTTCCTTCTGGCAAGTAGTAAGTTACATCGCCTTCCTTATTAAAGATCGGCGCTACAAGAATCGAATCCCCGAACATGTACTGCGTATCCAGGCTGTATGTTGCAGGATCCTCTGGGAAGTCCAGCACCATGGCGCGCATCATCGGGATACCTTTCACAGTCGATTCCTGAGCAGAATTATAGAGGTAAGGCATCAGGCTGTTTTTAAGTTTGGTGAAGTCACGAACAACGTCCACGGATTCTTCGTCAAACAGCCAAGGCACACGATACGAGGTACTTCCGTGAAGACGGCTGTGGGAAGACAACAGACCGAATTGTACCCAGCGTTTGTATACGTCAGGTGTCGCTGTATTTTCAAATCCACTGATATCATGACTCCAGAAGCCGAAACCGGAAAGTCCGAGTGACAGGCCGCCGCGAAGTGATTCAGCCATCGATTCATAAGTAGAAGAGCAGTCTCCGCCCCAGTGAACCGGGAACTGTTGACCACCTGCTGTTGCCGAACGGGCAAACAGGGCAGCTTCGTTCTTGCCAATTTTCTCTTCAAGCAATTCAAATACAGCTTTGTTATAGAGATGCGTATAGTAGTTATGCATTTTAACCGGATCAGAGCCGTCAAAGTATACAACATCCGTCGGAATTCTTTCGCCGAAGTCCGTCTTGAATGAATCTACACCTTGATCAAGCAGTACTTCCAGCTTACTCTTATACCATTTAACAGCATCCGGATTCGTGAAATCAACCAGAGCCATACCTGCTTGCCACATATCCCACTGCCACACGCTGCCATCAGCTGTTTTTACCAGATAACCGTTCTCCATACCTTCATCAAACAAGTAGGATTTTTCTGCAATATATGGATTAATCCAAGCACAAATTTTAAGACCTTTGTCTTTCAAACGGCGAATCATGCCTTCCGGATCCGGGAACATCGCTTCATCCCATACGAAATCAGACCATTGATATTCCTTCATCCAGAAGCAGTCAAAGTGGAATACGGAAAGTGGAAGATCACGTTCAGCCATGCCGTCCACGAAATGGTTAACGGTTGCTTCATCATAATCGGTTGTAAATGATGTTGTCAGCCACAGACCAAACGTCCATGCCGGTGGAAGCGCTGGTTTACCTGTTAATTTCGTATAGTTATCAAGTACATCCTTCGGATTGTCACCGCCGATAATGAAGTATTCCAAAGTCTCGCCTTCTACGCTGAACTGCACTTTAGATACATTTTCAGATGCAATTTCATATGATACGCGTTCAGGATGGTTTACGAATACACCATAACCTTTGCTGGACAAATAGAAAGGAATGTTCTTGTAGGACTGCTCGCTGCTTGTACCGCCGTCCTCATTCCATGTGTCAACGACTTGACCATTCTTAACAAATGGTGTGAAGCGCTCGCCCAGACCGTAAACGTATTCACCAACGCCAAGATCAAGCTGCTCGCGGAAGTATGCTTCTTTACTCGGACCTGTAATATAACCAGCCGCTCTCTGACCGCTGCCTGTAATCCGTTTTCCTTCATACAGGAAGCTGACGTCCCAACCTTTGGTTTTGTCGATTTGAACTTCGAGATTGCCGCTTTTCAAAACAGCTCCTTGTTCATCTTGCGTGATGTCAACATTCACATCTTGATAGTTGAGTTCAAATTCAGGACTCTTTTTCACTCTTCCTTTATGGTGATTCAAGGTTACACGAATAACGTTAGGCATAGGTGAGCTGTACGTTGCTTTCAGCAAGGTACCGTTCAGCGTATCACCTTTGGTACGAATATATTTAGTTGCCGCATATACGGTCAACGAATCCCCTTTTTGCACAATATCACGAATGTCAGTCGGGTTTTGAATGTGGTATCCTTCACGAGTCATCCAGAATCCATCAGTAAATTTCATGTTTTCTTTCCCCCTTCGGTTATACTATAATAATATTGATATTAAACATGGTTTTCTTCCGATATTTTGACCAAATATATCACGATTTTGATATTTTATATCCGATTCTCAAGCAAGATCACCAATCTATGGAAACGATTACATTAATAATGATACCATAAAGGAGGACCTTCTATGGAACGCGAACGATTACGGGAGGACCGAATACACGGTAATGCTATGTATCCCGTCAGTGTTTATCCGGATATTGAACAGCTTAATGGAGACAGCATTCTGGATTGCCACTGGCATGATGAGATGGAATTTACGATGGTTACTCAAGGCAGTGCCGTGTTCCAGATTGACATGAATACCGTAGAGGTGAAAGCGGGCGAGGCGATTTTTGTGAACCGGGGCGAAATTCATGCAGGCTATTTGAAAAGCGACCTTCCCTGCGTTTTTTCCTCCATCGTGTTCAGTCCGGAGCTGCTGGGCAGCCGCACCTTCGATGCCGTGCAGGAGAAGTTCATCAGACCGCTCGTTCATAAGACACTTATCCCTCCATTTCACATGAAGTCGGAGGATGACTGGGGCCGTGAGATCCTGCTGTATCTCCAGCATATTTTTGCGGATCATGCTAACGGTTCTGAAACCTGTGAGATGACAACCAAAGCCTACCTGTATCTCATTTTCGCTCGTATGTTCGAACACATGCGCCCTGCCCCTGTAAAAGGTACCGTCCCGACAGGCAGCCATGACAAAGTGGAGCGGCTCAAATCCGTCCTTGGCTACATTCACAAACGCTACCCTGAGCCGCTGAAGCTTAAAGAGCTGGCCGACGAGGCCAATATGAGTGAAGGACACTTTTGTCGTTTCTTCAAGCAGATGGTACAGAAAAGTCCTGTCGACTATATTAACTACTACCGTGTGCAGCAAGCCTGTTACCAGCTCGAGAACACGGATCACAAAATCGTGGATATTGCCATGGATGTTGGCTTTGAACATTTGAGCTATTTCATCACCACATTCAAAAAACACAAAAATACAACCCCCTCGCAGTATCGGAAAATGTTTTATGAAAAGGTGGCCATGGAGCCTGCTCTAATATGAAGCAATAAAAGGTGCCTACAGCGGTTATGCTGCAAGCACCTTTTAATTTTTTGCTATGCCTAGTTACGCATTATTCTTTCAACGTTTTCCAGGAAGTGTATTCATGAATAGAGAATCCCTTAAATGAGGAATGCTCTGCCGCCAATTTCTCCACCTGCTTCAGTTGAGATTCCATGTACACTGAACCTTCTTCATAAAATGTAATGAAATCGCCTTCTTTGCTCTGCTTCGTCTCTACGGCAATTGAGATCGTTTTGCCCAGCTGGGAAGCCTCTGCAAGCTCGTCTTTGGCCACGTTATAGATTGCTGCAGCCGTATCGCGGTATGCCATAATCGTGATCGAATCAAATTTGCGAATCATCCAGCTGCTCACAGCCATTGTTGAACCCGGAATCTTGTAGTTATCCAGCCAGAAAGGCAAATCTGCTCCCACAGGCATATTCATCAGGGCAGCGCGGTCAACGATGTATTGAACATTCCCTTGCCACTGGGTAATGACGCTGGCCTGATTGGTTTTCCACTCCGGATGCACATGCGGTTCAATATCAAGATGAATCCCAGCAAATTTCTCGTCAGGTTCTACGGAATCCTGATAGGCTTCAATCCAGTCGAGGAAACTTGCAATTTGCTCTCTGCTTTCGGTTAGCCCCCAAGCCGCTCTTCCATCCATCACATCGACAGCGATATTGTAAGCTCTGGCCTTACGAATGAAATCTGTATAGTAAGGTATCTTCACATCGCGATTGATCTGCAGATAGATCGTGTTGATATCGTGGTCTACGGCAAATTTCAGCACCTCTTGCGGATTCTTTTCAATCTGAGTGGTATCCCATACCCAGGTCGCTCTAATCGGCCCTTCCACGTTTCCATGGATCGATTCATAACTTTCTACAGAACCCTGTGCAATAGTCTTGGATGAGAACGTGACACCCGCAATTAGGACCAAACAGCTGATGATCTTAATAAAATGAAACCCCCGCTTGTTTTGCATATTTGTACACTCCCCTTGTAATTTACCGTTCCATCGTCGTAATCCGGAAAAATGTTTGTCGTTTTACCCTTCATTTTATGAATCAGATAAACAATTCGTTTATGCATTTGCTTTCATATGCAATATCATCTTCTAGACTTACGACGAAAGGATCATATAAGATTATTTCGGGAATTCACACTTCTGTATTCATAGTTCTAAAGTCTCATTTATTAAAAAATTTTTAATTTACGCAGAAAATTTCTACAACTTCTGTCGTTATTGCCATATATGAATGACCAACAGAAGACCTAGGAAGCGTTTTCTATAAAAGAAACAAAAAAAGCCGCCATAAAGGCGACTTCCATCTTACACAGAAATATTCATCCATCTATATGTGGTCATTTCTGATCATCACGTTCTTACAAACCAGCTAGCATGAGAAAACACGCTCTCATGTTATGTTCCAGCAGGGGTACTCGGACTGCTTTCCGTTGTCTCGTCGAATAGCGACACCAGCTCAATTCCCTCTGCCGAGATCCGTACTAATCCCTTATCGGACAAACGCAGCTCAGGAATAACGACCAGTGCAAGCAGGGAAAGTGTCATAAAGGCATTATTCAGAGTACAGCCTGCCGATTGCAGTGCTTCACTGATTGCAGCAGATTGTGCAGCAACTTCTTCAAAGGGCTCGGTGGACATTAATCCTGCGATCCGAAGCGGAAACTCGGTTACACCTTCGTCCGTAATCACGGCAACCCCACCTTGCATGCGGATTACCCGATTACCTGCCTCCGCCATCAAGGTATCATCGTTACCGATAATGAGAAGATTGTGACTGTCATGAGCTACGGTCATGGCAATGGCTGCAGGGCGTGTGAATCCAATGCCGCCGACAAGTGCAACTGCCTTGTTTCCGGTTTGCTTATGCCGTTCCAGCACCGCAATTTTGCAGATATCCCCCGTCGTGGACACAGCTACCTTACCGTTTTGCACCGTTACAGGAACATGTTTCTCTTTTGTATCCACATGGTTTTCGGTTACATGAATGATTTTTGCCCCAATGGTTCCCTCGGCAATCGGCGCTGGCAGTTCCATATCTTTCGGCTGAATATTAGCTTCCAGCTTCACCGTATTCAACGCTTCTTCCGGATAAGTGAAGCTATCCCAGACGGCCGTCATCTTCCCCTTCTCTGCGACAACATGCCCGGCAGCAATCGTCATGCCAACACGCACATCTGCCAGTCGGCCATCCAGTAAGATAATATCAGCTATATTACCAGGGATAACAGCCCCAATATCACGTGCCACACCGAAACGTTCAGCCGTGTTTATCGTTGCCATTTGGAAGGCAGTTACGGGTTTGACCCCCTGCGAGATGGCCAGTCGGACGACGAAGTCCATGTGTCCTTCTTTGAGCAGCGATTCGGAACTCCGGTCATCGGTCACCAGCATCATTCGGCGGGTATCCAGCCCGAGTTCGGTACAGGCTTTGATGGTTTCGGCCACGTCATGCCAGGCTGATCCCTGACGCATTTTGGCATACATGCCAAGTCTCAGACGCTCCACGACATCTTCCTTCGTTACACATTCATGATCTCCAGTCACACCGCTTGCCGCATAAACAGGTAAACGCCAGTCATCCGCTGCCCAGGTAAAGTGACCGTCCGCCACCTTGCCGGCCCGCAGCGTAGCCTGGATTTCTCCAATCATCGTTTTATCCCCGTATACGACACCCGGGAAGTTCATGACCTCACCAAGCCCAATCATGTCAGGGCCCCAGGAGAGAGCCTCAGCCACTTCCTCAGGTCCGATGTAAGCTCCTGTCGTCTCCAAACCAGGATGTGTTGAAGGCACACAGGAAGCCACCTGCATATAGGCTGCGAGCGGCGTGGTTCTCGCTTCATCCAGCATAAGCCGCAGACCCTTGAGACCAAGTACGTTGGAAATCTCATGCGGGTCAAAAAAACCACCGGTTGTACCGGAAGGCAGTACGGCTCTCGCAAACTCCGTCACCTTCATCTGCGTGCTCTCAATGTGACAATGTCCGTCCAGTAATCCTGGAGCAATGTATTTCCCTTCTGCTTCAATAATGCGTGTATGTTCTCCGATGGTATGACTCACATCTTTGCCAACATAGGCAATTCGAGCTCCCTGCACCGCAACGGACATATCCGGCAAAATTTCACCCGAGATGACATTAACCAGGGTCCCTCCTTGAATGACTAAAGTCGCCTTCATATCTCCTCGCGCTGTTGCTACCAGATCAGGTACACAATCCGCCATTAATGGCCGTTCAAAAGATGGTTTGTTCATGCCATTGCCTCCTTCATTCATTAACGATCCAAAAAAATATATTGTTACGATTATATGAGTCCGCACGGCATGTGTAAAGAAAATTCCCACCAATTGTGCATGAGTACAAATTCAAGCTCCATAATTATCCACCGAACTAAACCCATTCATTCTTATGTCAGGAATAGTTATCCAGCCCAGCTCTTCCATTCCGTTTATTATAGTCGAAACCTTACACTACATAGAAAGACTCCCGTTCGAGGGAACGGAAGTCTTCTCATATAAAAGGATCACCTTGTTTAATCTGTTTGAGCCGCAGATACATGGTCAATGGAATATAATTGCTGCGGCTGTGAGGTTATGAACGGACTTGGTTTACCAAGGCTGTACACATGAAGCAGGTGCATCGCTCGGGTACACGCCGTATAGAACAGTTTGCGTTCGTGCTCCTGCACATATTGTTCTGCTGAACCGTCATAGATGAGCACCGCATCAAACTCCACCCCTTTTGCAAGGTATGCCGGTATGACATGCACACCCCGTTCGAAGGCAAGTGTCGTCTTCTTAATCAATTTCGGTGCAGCAGGCAGTACGCGGCTTAACGCCTCATGCACTTCCTTGCTCTCTTCCGCTGTCTTACAGATTACCGCAACCGATTCATACTCTTCCTGAATGAGATGGCTGAGATCCGCTGCAATCTTCTTCATATGCTCCTCCGTATTGGATGACACAATGACTGCCGGCTTCTCGCCGCTGCGATTGAACGGAATGATCTCTTCCCCACCGGGAACCATCCCTCTTGTAAACTCCACAATCTCCTGTGTTGAACGGTAGCTCCGCGTGAGTTCGATCACTTCCGTATTCTCTGGTCCATACAGGTTTGTAAGTGGTCCAGTACCACGAAGTACTGAAGAATGGGCATAGATCGCCTGATTAAAATCACCCAAGGCCGTTATTTTCGCCCGTGGAAACAGTCTTTTCATGAAAGCCAGCTGAAACGCAGAATAATCCTGGGCCTCGTCAATAATCACATGTCTTATATTCGAGTTGATATGGAATCCAAGCAGCAGCTCCCGCAAATACAGATAAGGGGTAATATCCTCATACGCCAGTTCCTGTACTTTCATTCGGCGAAGGGTCATGCTGCAGATTTCATCCCAGTGGGCGGGCAGTGCCTCGCCTTCCAGCAGTCGAATCATCTGTGCCTGGTCCTGAAACAGGTGCGCATACAACTGGCGAATATCCACGAATCGCAGCGATTTGATCCACTTTCGCAATGGCTTGAGCCGATCACTAACCACCATGCGGGCCAGGATCTCCCGTTCCTGTGCAAAATCATCGAATGTATCCACTTTCCCCTTTTGTTTGCGCTTCAGCCGTTGATAAGCACGCTGCAGATCTTCCGGTTCCATCAGATCCAGCTGCTGATCAACCCAAGGTGCTTCCAATTCACTTTTGCCAAAGGCCGACAATTCCTTCAGCATCCAGTCCCGCAGCATTTCCAGACGATTCACCAGCTTCACGGATGACCCGAAGCTGTAGAATTTCTCAGCCATCGCCTCCGCTGTTACAACCGCCTGTCCCTGGAACCGCACCGGTTTGAATTTCATGCCTTCCGACATCAGGCTGTCTTTGAATCGCGTAATCACTTTCAGGAAGGATTCGGAAGACTTGAAGCGGATGCCTGACATGCGTGCCGTGTATCCTGGATCCTCCATATTGGAGAGGACGTATTCAAGCTGAATGAATGGATCTTCCAGCTGATATTCGCGGCCAAGCCTACGTTCCAGGTACTCCTGAAACGTCGTTTGCAGCATATTTTCTTCCCCAAGCTCAGGCAGTACCGTGGATACGTAACTGTTGAACATCGGGTTCGGCGAAAAAAGTACCATCTGATCGGCCTGCAAATGCTCGCGATACTTGTATAGAAGGTAGGCTACACGCTGCAGTGCAGCTGACGTTTTGCCGCTGCCGGCTGCTCCCTGTACAATCAGCATGCGTGTACGGTCATTGCGGATAATTCGGTTTTGTTCCTTTTGAATGGTCGCCACAATGCTTTTCATTTGTGCATCCGATGTCCGGCTCAGCACCGCCTGAAGAAGTTCATCTCCAATGGTAACCCCGGTATCGAACATAAAACGGATACGCCCATCCCGAATGACAAACTGTCGTTTCATTTCGATATCGCCACTGATTTCCCCGCTTGGTGTATGGTAAGTAATTGGTCCGGGGGCACCATCGTAGTACAGATTGGATATCGGCGCTCGCCAGTCGTAGACCAGGAAGGATTCTTCCTTCTCATCCAGTAGTGAGGCAATACCCAGATAAATCCGCTCTGCTTGCGGATAACCGTCTTCCTTAAAATCGATACGTCCAAAATAGGGCGAGTGATGCAGTCGTTTCATTTTGTCCAGCGCTGCTGCCGTATTCAGATGACTGCGCTCCCGATCAGACAGGACCTGCGATTGCTGCCGCATGCTGGTGGATGTTTCCCCAACATCATCCGCCTCACTGAAGTTCATGGTGACTTCATCCCAGAAGTCCTTTCTCATCTCCACAACTTCATCCCGGAAGGAACCAACCTCCTTTTCAAGGTCCGTTATTTTCCGCTCGATCTGATCGGTTACGATGTCTACTCGCTGCTGCTCCTCGCTCCATTGCTGGTCAGTACTCATATGTTAATACGCCCCTCTTTCCCCGGATTGTGTCCTCAAAAGTCCATTTGACAAGCCCGAAAAGGCTATGGTATAATTAATTAGAAATTAAACATTTTAATTTTATGTTAATTAGTTCTAATTTTCTGAAAACCATTTTTTATTGTACCAGTGACAGCGTCCCGATGCAAGCGGAGGCGTTTTTTGTTGTTTCTACCCTTAAATATTAATCTTTATAACAAGGGCATCGTTCCAATAGTCCTCTTTATTATTACCCTCGAAATGGATGAATATAGATATGGTTTGTCTTCTATTGACGCAATTCTGCAATCGTCTCTTTCCATCTTGATATGGATGCTGCTTCGTCTTTTAGTTGAAACGTGATTCCTGTCGTGATTTCGGCATATGGAGCATGATCTACGCGTACGTCCGCTACTTGAGCCTCATACCGGTCTCTTGGGTGAATGGCTTCCTTTAACGGAGGAAGTGCTCTGATCTCCAAGCGCACATACAGCAATTTATGCTCATGTACGGCAATCAAGGTAGCCTTGCCTGTTCTGTTCATATTCATACTTGTTTGTGTCCCTGGCCATAATGCGAGTCTAAGTGTATCCGGATCCATAGCAAGAATCTCACCCACACTAATCATGGCCTGATGAGGCCACCCATCCTCCGCTACGGTTAGCAGCTGCATGGCCTCATGCTGTTTCTCCTCCAATTGATCACCACTCAGCCATTCAACAAATTCTGGATTAAGATGTTTATCGTTCATATTATTCTCCCTCGGTTCACTAAGATGACCTTTATCCATCAGTTATGTATACAAAACAACCCGGACACAGTTGTCCGGGCTGCACGTTGTATTTCTATTGTATCTGATTGGAAAGCCTGTGTGCAATTGCTGTTAAGGCCACTTAAGCCAGTTCAGGATCTTATCCTGTGACTCGTTGTCTTCCGTGGAGCTATGCACATGTTCGGCAAGCCTGTTGAGCCGTTCCAGCTGATATCCGTAATCGTATATGGCTGCAGCAACGATAGATAGTCTAAGCATGCCTTCCTGATCGATATCAAACTGGGAAATGGCTTGTTCCATGAACCGATCATTATCCAGTATAAACTGTGCTGCCTCTTCCCCGTTTGGCTTCAACTTATCTTCAAATTTGAGCAGGGCGTGCTCGTGGAATTTAATGACCAATTCGAGATGTGTATCAAAAAACTGATCCATCTCCGGCGTACGCTGTGCCTGGAAATAATGCCGCTCCACAGAATCCAGCACGTCATACCCTTTTTGCAGGCTCAGCAGCATTTGTTTATATACAACCATCTGCCGCGTCTCGCTGAATTTGGAACGCTTCATTTTCTTCTGTTCTTCCTCAAACAAATTGTACTTATCCGAGAGCGATTTGATGGAACCACCCAGACTGCCCTTCTCATCCCTGAAAACAACTTCCTTGATCTCATCCGAGATGGACGTGCGTAACAGCAGGGACATGCTGTTGAACACATTCTGGATCTGCTTCACAAACTGCAGCTTGGGCTTAGGCGGGAATACCGTGATATTAATGAGAAACGCGGATACAATACCAACAAGTGTCAGCAGGAACCGGTTCAATGCAAAGTGCCAGTCACCTGAAGCTTCCATAATGGAAACGACGGTAACCAGAGTCAGCCCTACGGTCTCACCCATATTCAGTTTAAGACAGATCATAATAACAAGCACAATGATCAATCCCACTGCGATTGGCTCATTGGACAATACCATACCGCCCAAGAGGGCAACAATGGCTCCAAGCGTAGTTGTCTGCAATTGATCCAGGAAATACTTCCAGGAACGATAGATTGATGGCTGCATCGCGAAGATGGCAGCTATGGCAGCCGGTACCGGTGACTGCGGATTCAAGAACATGCTCAGGTACAGAGCAAGCGTTACCGCAATTCCTGTCTTAAGCACGCGTGCTCCAAACGACACGGTAACCCCTCCTTACCTGTACTCTCATTTTGAACGAAACCATTAATAATCATTATTACCCCGTATTTCTTTTTTTGTTGAATTATTTTGATCCAATACTTCACTTTTTCATCCATTAACGATAACAGCAGCCCCTTTTAATGTTCCATAGCCATGTAACTTCAACATTAATTTTATCAGAACGACTTATTTTACCACGGACGCTCTGTGGTTACCATGTGATTCCTCATAATGTTTATTTCACAAGATTAGATAACCTGTTTTCTTACAAATAAAAAGCAAACTTTTGAAATGTGGTATTACCACCATCAAAAGTTTGCTAGTATGTTGCTTTGGTTATCGCTCACCATGTACAAGGTTGCTTAACGATCTGTCCCTTCCCACTCCCGCTTGAACTGCTCCACGAACTCTGCCATAAACGCATGGCGCTGCTCGGCCAGTTCCCTGCCATAGGATGTATTCATGAGATCCTTCAGTTTAAGTAGCTTCTCGTAAAAGTGATTAATTGTCGTGCTCCGTCCATTCCGATATTCCTCCCGGGTCATCTGTTCCCGCGGCGGAAGGGATGGATCATACATTTCACGGCCTCGCGCACCTGCAAAAGCAAACGTGCGTGCGATACCTATGGCCCCCATTGCATCCAACCGGTCGGCATCCTGCACAACTTGCGCTTCCAGCGAAGATACAGCAGGGCGCTGTCCTCCCGCATACGAGATTGTACTGATGATGTTAACCACAGCTTCCCGGGTGCCTGGCTCAAGCTTCTGCTGATCCAGCCATTCGTTAAGCTTTTTCATCCCCGCTTCCAGGCTTTCGTTCAGCTTCTCATCCGGCACATCGTGCAGCAGTGCAGCCAGCTCACAAACAAAAGGATCTGCTCCCATTCGATGGGCTAGCTCAACAGCAAGCGCAGTAACTCGTTCAATATGCGGCCAATCATGACCGTCCGTATGCTTCCCGGCATCCCCCTGGACAAAGGCTCGGGCGGCGCCAAGGATGGCCTCTCGGGCAGATGTACCATCTACATGCTCAGGATGTCCGGATATATTCATTGTCAGACTGGAATTGTCGTCCACGATTACTCTTCCCCGCTTTCTCGGGCCTGTTCACGCGGCACACGCCGCGCAACACCAGTTCTCACTGCTGCTTCAACTACACGCTTACGGATGGACTTGACCACCTTCTCGTTGAACACACTTGGAATAATATAATAACGTGTACGTTCCTCATCCGAGATGGCAGAAGCAATAGCCTTCGCGGCTGCGAGTTTCATTTCTTCATTAATCTCTGTCGCACGGCAGTCCAGAACTGCTCTGAACATCCCCGGGAAACAAAGCACGTTATTAATCTGATTCGGATAATCCGAACGGCCTGTAGCCATGACGGCCACGATATCCTCCACTACAGCCGGCATAATCTCCGGTACCGGGTTTGCCATCGCAAATACGATAGGGTTCTCCGCCATGGATTGTACATCTTCACGAGTTAACAGATTGCCACGGGATAATCCGATAAACACGTCTGCTCCGCGAATGACATCCCGCAAAGAACCCGACTCGAGCTCCGGATTGGTTCGTGAAGCATAATCACTCCATACCTCATTTTCATAGGTTTGTGTCCGTACAATAGCTCCCTCGCGGTCAACACCGATTAACCGGCTTGCTCCAGCGGACAGGAGAATATTGCTGCAGGCCACCCCTGCGGCGCCAATACCACAGACGACGATCTTCACATCGTTAATGGATTTGCCGACAAGTTTGAGCGCATTAATCAGACCTGCATATAACACTACAGCCGTACCATGCTGGTCATCATGAAACACGGGAATGTCCAGTTCCTCATTCAGCCTTCGTTCGATTTCAAAGCATCGCGGAGATGAGATATCCTCCAGATTAATACCGCCAAAAGCGGGTGAAATCGCTTTCACCGTGCGAATGATCTCCTCGGTATCCTGTGTATCCAGGCAGATCGGGAATGCATCCACACCTGCAAACTGCTTGAACAGCATAGCCTTTCCTTCCATGACCGGCATCGCTGCGCGAGGCCCAATGTTCCCCAGTCCGAGCACGGCACTGCCATCAGATACAACGGCAACCGTGTTCCGCTTGATGGTGAGCGAAAATGCCTTGCCCGGTTCATCGGCTATCGCCGAACATACACGAGCAACATCGGGTGTATAAACACGTGACAAGTCTTCCCGGTTATGAATCGGCGTTTTGGGAGTGACTTCGATTTTGCCGCCAAGGTGCAGGAGAAACGTGCGGTCAGACACGTTAATAATGGACACACCTTTGAGCTGGCGTACCGCTTCTATGATTTTGCTGTTATCCTGCGCATCCGTTACCGCAACTGTCAAGTCGCGCACACTCACATCCTGATTGGTCGAAATCACGTCGATGGCAATGATGTCTCCCCCAGCTTCCGAGATGGCCGAGGCCACTTCGCCAAACTTGATATCTTTCGTTGTCATTTCCAGCCGAATAATAATGCTGTTGCCGTCCAGATTTCTCTGATTCATTCCAATTCCTCCCAGACTGAAAGTCTTGAGTTGCACGTTACCTGTTTCTCTTCGCTGTACATGCACTCTTTTCCTTTATCTTGTCCAGAAAAAGTGACAACTGCTACATGACTTTATACAAAAAAAGACCGCCCTTACGTCTATCTGACGTATAGGACAGCCTTTCTCATTGATGCTATTTTCTTGCAGCTGGTCTTCTCAAGACACGAATGTCATACGGCTGCAGATCCAAATGGGCATGAACTTCATCGCCACAAAGCAGATCCGTATAAGTTTGCTTGTCCAGTTCAAGCTGCTTGGTTTCCGGCGTATAGTTCTGCACAAATACATAATCGGATGTACCATCAGTCCGCAGATGCGCAGTGACTCCTGCCGGAAGTTTGGTATCGAGTGCACGTTCAATTCCCAGATCGGCAATGAGCTTGCCATAGAAATCATCATAGAACGGTGCAGTGAAACGCGTTGCGATATAATACGCTTTACCGGACCCCAATCGGTTAACAGTCAATGCAGGTCGACCGGCATAAAAGTCTGAACGATAGGTTGCCAGCGTCTCCGCCCCTTCCAGATGGATGAGATCACATAATTCGATGGAATCGTATTCAGCTTGCAGACCGAGCTCGTTTCCACTCACAGGAATCGCCCCATTCTGATCCCGGTCATGCAACCCGTCGATCTCTTCGGACCAGATTCCAAGCGTTTTGCGAAGCGGACCGGGGAAACCTCCCAGGAAGCATAGGTCATTCTCATTGACGATTCCTGACCAATAGGTTCCAACGAATGTACCACCATTTTCGACAAATCGCTCAATCCGTTCGCCTACACCTTCCCGCACAAGGTAGAGCATCGGGGCGATCAGCAATTTGTACTTGGAGAGATCCGCTTCCATATCGATCACGTCCACAGGTACTCCTTTTTTCCAAAATGCATCATAATGCCACTCTACCGTCTGCTCATACTTCACGCCAATATTACGGGGTCCTTGGGAATCCTTCACTGCCCAGCGGTTCTCCCAATCGAAAATGATGGCCACTTCTGCCGGTACAGCCGTGCCTACAACTGCTTCCATTCCTTCAAGAGCCGTGCCTACGTCCGTCACATCCTTGAACACACGTGTGTTTTCATGTCCAACATGATCCACGACAGCGCCATGCAGTTTCTCGCTGGAGCCTCTGCTCTTTCTCCATTGGAAATACTGCACACTATCCGAACCATGCGCTACCGCTTGAAGAGAAGACAGTAGATGCATGCCTGGACGTTTCAGCTTGCTGGTCTCCTGCCAGTTCGTAGAACTTGGCGTACTCTCCATCAGCAGGAACGGCTGCCCGCCTTTGATCGAACGAACGATGTCATGCATCATTGCTATTCTGGAGGCCTGTTTATCTTCCTCATCCGCATCATGCCATGTCGGGTAGCTGTCCCAGGACAGGAAGTCCAGAATATCGGCAAACTTCCAGTAGTTCAACCCTTCATAGAATTCCATCAAATTTGTGGTGACGGGCAGATCTGGATTACTTGCTTTGAGCGGCTTGGTTTCATGCACGATGAAGTCTGCTGTCTGATCCGTAACGAACCGGCGCCAGTCCAGATTCATGGCATGCACCTGTGTCTCACCATGCGGCGAAGGGGATTCCACCTGACTCCAGTCTGTAACCGTATGGCTCCAGAACGTAGTCCACCAGGAATGATTCAATTCATCCAGCGTGCCGTATTTATTTTTCACCCAGCCGCGAAAAGCCTCCTGACAATAGTCACAATGGCAGTCGCCGCCAAATTCATTGGAAATATGCCAGCCGATAATCGCAGGATGTTGCGAATAACGTTCGGCGAGTTTGGTATTGATAGCTGTTACCTTTTCCCGGTACACAGGAGATGTATAACAGTGATTATGACGGAAACCGTGCAGATTGCGAACCCGATTGGCTCCTACACGCAATACTTCCGGGTACTTGGCGGACATCCAGGCAGGTCTTGCACCGCTCGGCGTCGCGAGAAAGGCGTAAATTCCATTCGCTGCAAACGTATCCAAAACACGATCCAGCCATTCAAAGTTGTATACACCTTCCTCCGGTTCAAGGGATACCCACGAGAAGATGCCAATGGACATCACGTTGCACTTGGCAAGCTTCATCAGACGGATATCTTCTTCCAGCACCTCAGGATATTTGAGCCATTGCTCCGGGTTATAATCTGCACCATGCAGCATGTGCGGCACCTTCGTACTTACAGGTGGATATTTAAATGTCATATTTCGAGTCTCCTTATCCTTATATTGAATAGCTCTATCTGATCAATGGCGAGCCCTTCGGCGTATCCGTTTTGGATTCTTCCGAAATTGCATCAGCCTTCAAAGCTGTAAACGATTCCAATTTGCGGCCTTTAAAATCAAACATCGTCAAATTTCCCCAGTTGTTCGGATGTCCAACAGACCATTCCGGCTTACTCGGGATCCATGCAGGCTCCCAGTAGTAAAAACCTTGACCCAATCCTCCCGGTACCTCACGAATAATCTGGAGTAAGTCCTGCAGGTAGCGCGCTTGGCCTTCCACACTTGCCGGATAACCTGGCAGCAGCAGATCTTCCTGATTCAGAATCCACTCGTGATCTTCAGGCTGTTCCAGTGTCCAGGGATAAGCGGTTTCAACCACGTTAATGGGCTTGCCGTATCTGGCGGCCAGGTCATGCAAATTGTCACGCAGCGCGTCCAACGTCCCATGCCACCACGGATAATACGAGAGTCCAATCGTATCGAACTCCACGCCAAGTGCTTCAAAACGATCGTAAAACTTTCGGCTTTCCACGTTATCCCCGCCACGATCGATATGGATCATGATGTTGATATTGGAATCAACGGATTTAACAGCAGCAATACCGTACTTCACCAGGCCTGCAAAACGTTCCCACTGTTCGTCGGTGTCGTGCTCTTCACCGCTCACTCTTCCTTCGTCCCACAGCATGCCAGGGGTAATTTCATTCCCGACCTGTACCATGTCAGGCAGCGCGTCATGTTCTTTTAACGTGTGAAGCACATCTGCTGTGTACGTGCACACCGCCCGCTGAAGCTCCTCATAAGACAGATTCTCCCACGCTTTGGGCTTCCACTGGTTGGCGGGATCAGCCCAGCGATCCGAGTAATGGAAGTCGAGCAGAAATTGCAGCCCTTGTTCTTTGATCCGCTTGGCAATCGTAACGGTTCGCTCCAGATTGCAGAATCCTCCGACAGGATCGTTCCAGATCCGCAGCCGAATCGCATTGGCACCGTTCAGCTTCAGGATGGACAGCAGGTCCTGTTCCTTGCCGTCCGTGTCGCTGTAGCTCCCTCCATGCTGTTCAATTTCATCCATAAAAGACACATCCATCCCAAGAATGAATGGCTTATTCTCCAAGTTGCTCACTTGTTCAACCTCCATTGGATTAAATTTAGCAACCAGGCTCAGCCTTTAACTGAACCCAGTGTCATGCCTTTAACAAAGAAACGCTGCAGGAACGGATACACAATCAAAATTGGGGCGCTTCCGATAAAGATCTGTGCAGCTCTTACCGTGGTTTGCGAGAGAGCCTCCATTTCTTTGGGATTCATGCTCATACTGCTCATATCCCGTCCGATAATGACCGTTTGCATAAAAGTAGCCAGTGGATAATCCTTGGCGTTATTCATGTATAACAGACCGTCAAACCAGGAATTCCAGTGAAACACCATGCTAAACAAGGCAATGGTAGCAATGGACGGCATTGAAATGGGCAGGAAGATCGTGAACAGAGTTCTGAAATGGTTGGCTCCATCCATCAGTGCTGCTTCTTCCAGCTCTTTTGGAATACCGCGGAAGAAGTTCAACATGAGAATGACCAGGAAGGTGTTTACTGCTCCCGGGAGTACCAGTACCCAGAAGGAATCCATCAAGCCGATCTTCTGGATAACCATATAGAACGGCACCAGTCCCCCATTAAAGATCATACTAAAAACGAAAATCCATGAATATATCGTTCTTCCTTTAAATTCACTATTTTCTTTGGATAACGGATATGCTGCCAAAAAGGTAATCAGCAAGGTAATCGCTGTACCAATGACGGTACGAAGCAGGGAGATCCAAAGTGAGTTCAGGAAGATGGGGTTATTCATCGTTTTTTTGTAGGCCTCAAGCGAGAAGCCGACAGGCCAGAGATTGACCAGATTGGCATCGGCGGCTGCCTTCGAGCTGAAGGACACCGCCAGAACATGAATCATCGGTACAATACACATGATGGCAACCAGAATCAGAAAGCAGGTATTGATTATATTGAACACGCGATAAGGCATTGATTTGTGATACATCGTGGTCCCTTCTTTCTTTTGTTCATTCGATTAGAATATGCGGTATCCGGCGTATTTTTTGGCTAAGCTGTAGGATACAAGGATTAGTATCATGCTGATTACCGACTTGAACAATCCGATTGCCGTAGCGAAGCCCATCTCGCCATTTTGCATGGCTGAACGATATACGAATGTATCAATGATGTCACCTGTTTGATAGACGAGCGGATTATACAGGTTGAAAATTTGGTCAAATCCGGCATTAAGTACATTTCCGAGTGCCAGTGTTCCAACGACCATCAGCATCGGCACGAGTGAAGGCACCGTGATATGCAGCGTTTGTTTCCATCTTCCAGCTCCATCAATTTCTGCTGCTTCGTAGAGCGCGGGATTAATCCCGGCAAGAGCAGCCAGAAACACGATCATGTTATAGCCAAATTCCTTCCACACATCCGTCAGAATGACCGTCGTACGGAACCAGCTGTTATCACCAAGGAAAAAGTATGGACCGAGTCCGAAGCTTCCCAAAACCCGGTTTACCAAGCCTCCTGTTGACAGCAGATCGATCAAAATCCCACCCAGGATAACCCAGGACAAAAAGTGAGGCAGATACACCAGTGTCTGTATGGTTCGTTGTATAGCCATCTTACGAATCTCATTCAGCAAAATGGCAAAAACAAAGGGTACAAATAAATTAAATATCAGTTTAAGTACAGCAATGATCAATGTATTCCATATCACCTGCAGGCTGTCTTGACGTTCAAACAAGAATCGAAAGTTATCCAGCCCGACCCATTCCGAGCCGCTTATGCCAAGCCAAGGCTTATAGTTCTGAAATGCCATGACAATGCCGCCCATAGGAATATAACTGAATATGATCAGAAAGATGATGGCTGGCAGCAGCATTACGTGAAATGGCCAAGTTCGTTTCAAAGTTCTCATGATTGCTCCCCCTGTAATTCTTCCTACTCAAGGCTTCCTGAGTGGCTTATACTGCGATTATATCAACCGTTTGCATAGGTCAAACAGCACATAAAAGCAATATAAATGGCACAAAAGCAACCACTTTGGACCAGCTGCATTTACAGCCATTCCTCCCTCTTGGACCAGCACCCCTATCAAGCAAAATGGATAGTCAAAACGACAAAAAAGCGCACAGACTTATACTGTCTGTGCGCCAAAAACCATTATTTTTTTACGCTCTCATACCACTCGTTGACCTCTTGTGTGATCTGATCGCCACCGCCTGATTTCCACGTTTGAACGAAGGTATCAAACGCATCTACAGGATTTTTGCCATAAATGATTTCATTAAATGCCTGATTCTCGATTTTGTTCAGATAGTCGAGCTTGGACTTCATCGTTGTCGTCGTCGGACCTGTGAACATGTTCTTGAACGAGATCTCTTCCTGACCAAGCAGTACTTTCGCTGCAGCTGGCGTTTCCTTACCGTAGTTGACGGCAACATCCTTCTCCAGCTTCGTTTCAGGCTCTTTGCCGTCTGCCAGGTTCAAGAGTGCTTTCATCTGTGCATCTGGAA
Source organism: Paenibacillus sp. FSL K6-2862 (assembly GCF_038005125.1). Lineage (NCBI taxonomy): Bacteria > Bacillati > Bacillota > Bacilli > Caryophanales > Paenibacillaceae > Paenibacillus > Paenibacillus sp. FSL K6-2862. The sequence continues at coordinate 2,278,758 of NZ_JBBOSN010000001.1, read as the reverse complement.
TACGGGCACCATCACGCACAAGCAGGTAACGGACAACGTTGACATAACCGCCCTCGATATCATCTATCGGCATTTGTTTGCCATTGGCATCCAATTGATAGTCATACTTTTCAAACAGACCATTATCATACGGGCTTCCTGGTGCAGGATCTGCATAGTTGTCGAACAGGTAGTTCTCATAAGTAAAGAAGGCTTCAGGATGCTCCATGTCTTTCTTAATCAGGATGACACCATTTACAAATTGTGTACCATGACGCATGGCTTTACCTTCAGGTCCTACTGGGATTTCGATTGGCTTCCAAACGGCACTTGGCACATTTTTCACTGTATCCAGCAGCGGCCATCCGCTCATCCAGTAAGGGCCTGGAATAATACCGGCCGTTCCCGCCACAGCAGGCTCTGCCGTTTTATTCTCATCCCACAAAGCTGCTTCCTGTGGAATGTATCCCTTTTTGAGCCACTCACTCAATTTGGCCAACCCTTGTTTCATGCCAGGGTTGATGGAGCCATACTCCAGCTTGCCATCTGCACCCAGATTCCATTGGAACGGCAATGTACCGTAGGCACCGAAGATCCAGGAGGGATCACCCATCCAAGTGTTCATGGATGTTTTGAAACCGATGCTCAGTGGAGTGACCTTGTCGGGAGCCAAACCATCCGGGTTTTTGTTTTTGAACGCCTCCATTACGGTTTCCAGTTCGTCAATCGTTTTTGGCGCTTTCATGTTCAGCTTGTCCAGCCAGTCCTGACGAATCCAGAGCAGGTAGTCATTGTTGTAGGCATAGTCGAGCACCGGTATACCCATTCTTTTGCCATCACGGCTGTACTGGTTCCATACGTTCGGGTCCTGCTCCATTGCTTTCTTCCAAGTATCGGATGCGTATTTATCGAAAAGTGGACCGACTTCCTGATACATGCCGGAATCAATCAAATCCTGAGCCAGCAGGTTATCCCCTACCGTTACCACGTCAGGCATCTCTTGACCGGAAGACATCGCCAGACGAAGCTTCGTTGCAAACGCACCATTTGTGTCCGTAACGGACCACAGGGATTTGATATTAATACCAAACTTCTCTTTGGCCCACTTGGTTGCCACGTTGTTTTCCATCGATTCTCCATTTTTGAACTTCAGTTCCGGGTCAATCCCCCATGCTGTCGTAATGGTCACTTCCGGATCGTATTTTTCTTTGTATTCGTTTTCAATGGCAGACGAGCTGGAGCTCGCACTCTCACCGCCACTGCCTCCACCGCATGCAGCAAGAATGACAGCCAAACACGTTGTCGTAGCCAGGAGCGGCAGCCATCTCTTTTTTGTAGATTTCGCTCTCATTGTTGTTCCCCCTCAATCAATCGTTTTGGTTACCCTTTCATTATAGGCCTGCCAGGCCTTTCAGCCTATGTCACGAAAACAAGATTTCTGCACCTTTGACAACCTATATATTGGAATAGAGGATGAAATTATGCCTGGTCACGGAATTCATTCGGCGTCATGCCGTAGTGCTTTTTGAACATTTTGCTGAAGTATTGCGGATTTTGATATCCAAGTTCACTCGTAATCTCGTAAATCTTCTTGTTGCTGTTCTTCAGCAGATACAGCGCGCGCTCCATTCGCATGCGAATCATGTAGTCCCCAAGTCCTTCGCCGGTTTCGGCTTTGTAAATCTTCGACAGATACACGGGATGCAGGTATACCTTGTCGGCAATCATCTTCACGGACAGATCCTGACCCGTATCTCGGGTAACCATCTCCTGAACCTGCTTGATGACATGTCTGCGGCTCTGGGTTCCCGCCTGATCAGATAGCTCTTCCTGCAGCTTCGCAAGCATTTCCGTAGCCCAGCGTCGCAGCCGTTCGGGAGATTGGATCAACTGATGTGCCAGCAGCAGGTCAAAGCCTGCGTGATCGATCTCGTGCACCAAATGACCCTGCTTGTGTGCGATATACATGAACGCATTGGTCACAGACAAATACATTTCATACACGTGCTCTCTGGACAAACACACCCGCTCTGCCGCGTCAAATACAGCATTAAGCTTGCTCGCTGCAGCTTCCCACTGCTTCGTTTCGAGCAACTGGGGCAAAACAGGAGGTTTATAGAGTTCTTCCAGCGCTTGGGCTGCATCGTTTTCCATCCGTTGGGACCTATCATTATCTATGAAAATGATCTTGTTCTCTTCCGGTCCAGAAAGGACAAGTGATCCCAGACTTCGGCGGTAGGCCGCGGTCATTTCTTTAAACGGGAATGGCGGTGTAACCACCATGGACAGATCGCCCTGCAGGTAACGAATGACATGCTCCCGGAAAGTATCCACGGGTCCGGTCAATGTCTCCTGGCTCATGGATGCTTCCTCCACCCGAACCTGATGCTGTAGAAACATGACCAGACATTCATGCGGCCCTCGTCCAAACCAGACTTTGAACTGGTCCCCGAGGACTTCCTCTGCAATGTTGCCTACCGCGAAGTCCATCAGGTCCAGTGATTGCTGATCCATGGAAGAGAATCGACCTGTAAGACGAATAAGGAGCATGACCACCGGTTCTTCGGGCTCAAGTCCAATCTCATATTGCTGCAGCTGTTCGCGAAGCGCACGCGTTGTAATTTCACGGCCAAGCAGCAGATCATGCATCAGATTTTCACGCAAAATTTTATAATCCGATTTCCGGCTGTACAGGAGCCTATGATATTTATCAAACTCATCCCACTCCCCGCGAAGAGACGTGATCGCAGCAGAGACCGAAGCCATAAATTCCTCATCATTCACGGGTTTCAGAATATAATCGGATGCCTGCAGTTGAATTGCCTTTTTGGCATAATCAAAATCACTATGCCCGGTCAGCAGAATACAGCGGATATGAGACCATCTGCTGCTCACCTCTTCAATCAGGTCCAATCCGCTCATACCGGGCATACGAATATCGGTAACGACGATATCTACCGCATTTTCCTCCATGATCTCGAGCGCTTCCTTGCCGGACGCTGCACGAAGCACCGTCGTTACTCCGAGTTCTCCCCACGGAATGGTCATTTCCAGACTCTCCGTTACATACGTTTCGTCATCCACCAGCAGTATATCAATCAACGTTCGTCACTCCCTGTCTGTACATGTGCAATATATTTTCACTCTCAAAAAGCAATCAATGGTTGTTAATCACTCTGCATCGGCACTTACATCTTCCTCATCTATTTCATCTTCTGCTGGCCATGACAAGGCGACACAGAGACCCCCCAGTGGAGATTCGGTTATGTGAATGCCTGCCTGTTCTCCATACCGCAGCTGCAATCGTTGATTCACATTCCACAGACCACAACCCATATCCTGATCCATCGTGCCCCTGAGCTTGTCCAGCAGCTTATCCCGTTCCTCACTGGCCATGCCCTGGCCGTCATCTTCGACCTTTAGAATCATGACACCATTCTGCTTTTCTCCGGATACCCTGATCTCTCCAGCATCTGCATCAGCTTCAATGCCGTGAATGACCGCATTTTCAACCAAAGGCTGCACGATAAGGGGTGGAACCTCCTGCCTCATCATACTGTCTGGCAGATCAATGCGGTAACGAATCCGATTCATGCGCATCTGCTGGATTTCGAGGTAACAGTTCACGAATTCGATTTCCTCGTTCAGCGGCACAACATCACGTTCCTGTCTGGTTGTATAGCGATAGTATCTGGATAAATTGTGTGACATGGCTACTACGGCATCCACACGTTTCAATTTCGCCATACTTGTGATAAAAGAGAAACAGTTATAGAAAAAGTGCGGGTTAATCTGGGATTGCAATTGCTTCAACCTGGCTTCACGTACGTGAATCTGTTCCAGATACACATGCTCAAACAGCTGCTGAATCTGATCCACCATGGAGTTGAATCGCTCGGACAAAAAGCTAAATTCATTCCGGCCCTTGGGCTTAATTCGTACCGAATAATCTTCCTGCTTCAATCGCTGGAATCCGCGAATAAGCTGCTTCACAGGTACCTGTACCTGAACGTACAACAGATAGGCGGCCAGGAAACTCATGCCGAGCAAACATATCATTGAGGAATAAAAAAGCACATTCGATTGATGAATGGGTTTCAATATATCGGATAACGGCATATAATCCACCAGATACCAGCCTGTCGTGCTGGATTTGACCGTATTTACCATGTAAGGTTCGTTGTCGATGACCACTGTACGATTGTCCACATCCTGAAGTGTATGAATCGCCAGCTGGTCTATCAGCCGATTGGTCAGCTCACGATCCGAGGTTCGGTTATAGATGACACCGGATTCCTCTCGATAATAGAAGGGATCATGTCTTCCATCGTCCTTGAACTTGTCCAGCATATCCCGAATGTTATCACTGTCGAATTCCAGCTTGATAATGGTCTCTGCATTCACCGCGGGGTCCTTAATCCCATACGGAGAAGCAGTAATCCAGCTGAACATGAATTTCTCATCTTTCCCGTCCACAATCTTGCGGACATCCCAGCCCGAAACCATACTTTCCCTAAGTGCCTGCTTGTCATAAAAACGGGCATCCCGTTCGGAGACAACCCTGCCCATGGAAGGGGAATATAAATATAATTTCGTTGTCCAGTTCGACGAACTTTCCTGAATACTCAGCTTGTTCTGGATCCGCTTGACCAGATTGATTGCATCAAGGTCAAAATACCGACTATCGGTATAAATCCGGCGGAAGCTCGCAATATCCGGATCATGGATAAGAAGATTAGGCCAGGACGATAACAGCTCAATGTGCGTATTCACCTGATTTTGAAAAAACTCAAGCTGGTTGCTATTGGAACGATTCAATTCATCCCTGAGTACAGCCGTCGTTTTGTGATTCGAATACCAATAGAGCAGTACAACGGGGATCAGCATAATCAGGATCAAGATCACCATTTTGGAAAACAGATTGGTCCGGTATGACATTATTCATCTCACCTTGTCTAAAATTGTCGTGACATTAATTGTAATGATGTAAGCGGTAAAAACAATTACTTTTTTTATCCACGCAGTTCTCTGCCTTTGCCCATTCACCAGACTCAATCAAACCGGCTCATTTATAGCGTAAGCGTTACCATATTGAGGATAAAGGTCATAAAACCAATATTTCTGCACTAATTGCAACTTCCACAACACAAAAAAGCCAGCCTATTGGCCAGCTCTTCGCGGATAACATCGCTATTGCATGCTTCTTGGAATCTGATTCTATATGTATGTGTTCCTTGCTGAAACTTATGGTATGGCATAATCAAATACAATGTTCTGACCTTCTACCTCTACATCCAGCACAATATCCCTAAGTTTTCCCCTTACTTGAAGCGGTGACTGTGCAGAACCTGAAAATGCAATTTTGCCGGTGAACGTGCCATGAGGCATGATCTCGAGATGGACCGGCTGGAGTTCAACGGACTTCAGAGCTTCGTATAAAGGATCATCCTTCTGTCTGTAACTTCTCGCCAAGTCGGGTAAAAGTACAGCTGCGACAGGCTGCCTGCTATAATTTTTAAGTGTGAGATCACAGCTTACTCTTGTATTTCCATTCAGAGCCACTTCGTACATGCAGGAGCTACCATTCTGAAGATAAGATAAACTATGGATGCCTGTGGAACCCCATTTGGCGACATACATCACCTTATCTGTTATGTAGGAATAACTTAAAATAATGACCACAACGATCAGCCAGAGCTGCCTTGCGAGCCGAGGATACGAAGACTTTATTTCTTTGCGGGTTAGATAAAAACTGCATCCTAATATACCTAGTCCTATAAATAACGTAATATGTACACCGCTCATGTACGCCGTGGTATAGGGGGATAATCCTATTTTGGATAACATCCGATCTCCTACCGAGTAACCGAGGTGGTGATTAAACGTAAAAATGATTGCAAAAAGCAGCAAAATCGCAGAGAACGCTAATTTCGTCCTCGACACAGGAACACCCCCTATTTAGCCACCTGATTATATCATAATTTTCCTAATTATGGTGTGCAATCCATATCAAAAAAATAAATCAAGGCATCTTCGACTATTGCCGAAAACACCTTGATCATAAGAAGTATCGTTACTTGGCCAGGAATGCGTCGAGCTGTTCCTGTTTGGCTGCAATGATTTTATCGATACCTGCGGCCTTCAGCTTCTCCAGATACTTGGGAATCATTTCGTTTGGATCCACTGCTCCGGATGTCATGCCTGGTTTGAACTGTTTGTTTACGTTATTAACCGCTGCTATTTCGTTTTTGACGGACTGGCTGTTGAAGGTAAAACCAAGTGCAGGAGACTTGACTCCCTTGGCATTAAACTCCTTGAACTTCTCCCACTTCTGAGGATCTTCATTATCCCAGAGGAAGTTCAGGAACTGGTTACCAAGCTGCCATTGGGCACCAGGATTATACGTGCGGCTGTTCGCATCCACGCCTTCAGGCAGCGTGATAATATTGTCCTGACCATCCTTTTTCACATAATGCTTGCCTTCGATTCCGAAATTCAACAGATTATTGATTTCCTTATCCGAGTGTAGCAAGTTGATGACCTGCATCGCTTTTTCCGGCTGCTCGGAAGAACGTGAGATTGCCAGCATGGCACCGGAAGCATCACCGGTTGTGATGGTCGGCTCTGTCATTTCAATCTGAGTCAGCGGGTATCCGACGTACCCTTCTTCTTCCTTGTCCTTCCCCGGTTTCATGCCGTCCGTCCACATAAACGCCTTGCCTGCCTTCGCCTGATCTTTCGGGAAGACGTTGGAAGTTGCCGCATCGCTATTGATGTATCCCGCTTGATACCATTTGCGTGCCAGTGCAGCGGCCTCCTTGAATTCAGGTGTCTCCACTTCGTTCAGCACGGTTGTTGTGCCAGCTGTCTTGGAGATGACTCCAGGTACGGATGCATCACCGAGGTAATCCCAATCCAGATTCTCCAGCAGTCCGTTACCATTGGTGTTCGACATATAGAATGGAGTAACGGCTGGTTCGTTTTCCTTGATTGTTTTCAGCAGAGGCTCCAGATCGGTCCACGTTTTTACCGTGGTCAGGTCAAGTTTGTATTTATCTGCGAGATCCTGGCGCACCAGAACACCTCGTGTAGCTGCCAATTCCTTGTTTGTCGGAACGCCGTAGTTTACACCATCAACCTGGGAACCTTCCAGGAAAGCAGGGTCCAGATTTTTTTTGATATCCTGCCCATATTGATCAAGCAGGTCATTCAGGGGCAGGAACGCACCTTTGGCCACGTTGACGGTATAGTTCTGCCATGCCGCCGTGAAAATAATATCCGATTTTTCTCCGGAAGAGATCATCAGGTTGAGCTTGTTATCCCACTGTCCCCAGTCGATTGCGTTAATCTTGAGCGTAGCTCCGATCTTGGGCTCCATTTTTTTATTAATCTCAGCTTCCACCAGTGCCACGTCTTTCTGTGGTGTCCCCGGGTAGTACAGCGTTACCTCATATGGTTTGGCTGCATTTTCCCCTGAACCTCCGTTTTGTGTCCCTTGCGTTGTTCCGCCTTGGTCTGATGAACATCCGGCAAGCACCAGGCTGAATGCCATCACGGCTGCCGTAAGTCGCGTCCATACCTTCATTGATTTGATCAACTGAACCCCTCCCAATAATGTTGAACTTTTGCGCACACGATTTCCCCAATTCGCATGTAACCCGGATCTAACTCAGATCCTTCACTGCATTGTATATATGCCCTTTCATTCTATCTTGGGATCATCCACTACCCCGCTGACCGGGACGGAGTTAACCCTTCACAGCACCCACCGTCAGACCTTTAATGAAGTACCTTTGGAAGAACGGATAGGCCAGCACAATCGGACCGATGCCCACGACAGCCATCGCCATTTGCAGCGTTTTGTTAGGAAGATTCAACAATCCGCCCTGTGATGAAATCTGTGAAGAAACATTGGAGTTGGATGTTAAATATTGAATATCGAGCAGTGTTCGGTACATGAGGTACTGAAGACTGATCGTCCGGTTATCAGAGATAAAAATCATACTGAGGTACCAATCATTCCAGTAGTTCAGCGTGCTGAACAATGCCACGGTGGCCATAACCGGTAAGGAGAGCGGCAGTACGATCCGTGTAAACGTTCGGAGCTCACCTGCGCCATCAATCCGAGCCGATTCAAGAATGGATACCGGAATGGAATTGGCGAAAAATGTCCGCATCACCAGAACGAAGAACGGTGATAACAATAACGGCAATATCAAGGCCAGAATGGAATTTTTCAGATCCAGGACATTGACGTATACGAGATACCAGGGAACGAGCCCCCCGTTGAACAGCATCGTGAAGAAAATAAAGAAGGCAAACCATCCGCGGTAGGGCAAATCCCTTCTGGAAAGCGGGTAGGCATACAGTGCAGTCAACGCCACGCTGGTAATGGTACCTACCACCGTCACGATGATGGAAATGCCGTAGGAATGGATAATCTGATCCATATCCTTGAACAGAAACTCATAGGCAGTGAGACTAAATTTCTCGGGGATCAGCTTGTATCCGTTCGCAATGACGGTTGTCTCGTCCGAGAAGGAAATGGCGAAGACAAGCAAAATCGGAACGATACAGGCTATGGCATAGAAAATAAACATTGCGTGTATAATGGACGCGGAACGCCGCGATACAGCAAGTGGGTCACGAGATTTCACAGCAGACTTGCCTCCTTTCTAAAATAATGCATTATCTTTATCCATTCTTCGGACGATCGTATTGGATACAAGCACCAGTACAAATCCGACAACAGCCTGATACAGTCCAGCCGCAGAAGACATCCCAATGTCGCCGCCAATGAGGAATGTGCGATAGACATAGGTATCCAGAACGTTCGTTACAGGGAACAATGCCCCTGATTCCAATGGAACCTGATAGAACAGACTAAAGTCCGCATAGAAGATTCGGCCGATCTGCAGCAAGGTCATGATGACAATGAGCGGAACGAGAAACGGAACCGTGATAAACCGGATCTGATGCCACTTGCTTGCTCCGTCCAGCACGGCGGCTTCGTAGTACTCCTCATCAATGCCTACGACGGCTGCGAGATAAATGACAGCATAGTATCCGATGTTTTTCCAGGTGTTCACAATCGGCAAAATGTACGGCCAATACTTCGGCTCCGAGTACCAGTCAATGGGCTGCCCGCCAAAGAGCTGCAGGATCGTCGAGTTCATAAAACCCGAATCCTTGCCGAGAAACGCCAGAACCAGATAGCTAACCACGATCATGGACAAGAAGTAAGGCAGGAGCATCAAGGATTGATATAGTTTGGACATCGCTTTGTTCTTTACTTCATTTAGCAGGATCGCAAGCCCTACCCCCACAAACAGATTCAGCGCAATAAATACCGTGTTATACGCAAGTGTGTTGCGTGTGATCTCCCAAGCATCACTCGTGGAAAACAGGTACTTGAAGTTATCCCAACCGCTCCAGGGACTGCCCCAAATTCCGTCGGCGTAATTCACATTTTTGAATGCAATCAGGACGCCGAACATCGGCATATAGTTGTTCACCAGCAGAAACAGAATCCCTGGCAAAAACATGAGATACAAGACTTTGAACTTACCAAGATTGTACAAAACAGACTTTCGCTTGCGGACTGATCTATCCGGTATATCCGCTACCCGTACACCCTTACCCGCCTGGGGTTGTGTCTTCATAACCTCTTCTCCCTCACTCCTCTTGATTTCCTTCCTCAGGATGAAGCACCGCTGTGTATCCTGTGGTTCAAGTATAACCGCGGGGAGCTCTGGCCCAATATCGGCTGTGGTGACCTTTTCACTTATCAAATGATGACATTGGCATGATACCAAATAAAATAAAAACAAAATAAAAGACGCAGCATGCTGCGTCAACGCTAGACCGTTCTGGACTGTTTACGGAACTCCTGCGGCGTAATGCCCGTGCACTTTTTGAACATTTTCGTGAAATGGGAGTAGTTATAGTAACCTACTTTGCCGGCAATATCGGTGACCTTTACGGTGGATTCAGACAACAAGGTTTTGGCTTTGTCTACCCGCCGCTGCAAGATAAATTCAGAGAGAGACATTCCCTTCTCCTTCCGAAACAGCCGGGACAGATATGCTGGATTGAAGCCGGCAAACGATGCCAGTTCCTCACGCATCAGATCTTCGCCAATATGATTCTCGATATAAATGCATAGTTGGTCCACAATCGTCATCGGACTGTGATCATCCGGATACAGGATCGGAATGACACGGTCAATCAGATCCAGGGACCAAAGTTTTAATTGCGGCAAGGAGCGTGTAACCATACTTTCTTCAGGCTCACGTTCACCAGGATACAGACTGCGTACGGATACATTTTTCTGATGAAGCAGGGGATAGACCACATGCAGCATGGCATGATAGAACAGGCACAGAATCTCAGGAGATAACTGTTCCTGGGCAGCCAGCAGCTCAAATATTTCTTCAACGCGTTCACGAAGATCATCCACTTTGCCGGTTTCAAACAAAATTGACAACTCCGAAAACCAGGGAATTGGCAGAAATCGGTCCTCCGGTTTCTTTCCCTGCTCATCATATACGAATACTCCCTCAAGCTCCCTGATATTGCGTCGCTCCATATCCATCAGTTCATTCAGCAAACCCTGCAATTCGGTTATAGCCACGGGTGCACCTACGTAACAGGACAAGCGGCAGTAGAAATAAGTCCCACATTCCCGAATATAAAGCTGACAATTCTGTGCCACCTGGCTAGCAGCAGGTACGACCCCATCCTTTTCATACGCAAGTACAATATTCAGACCGCTATGGTCCTGAAATACTTCTCCTGGCCGATCCCCAAGGATCATCTCCCTCGCTGCATTCCGAAGAGCATATTCCAGTACCTCCTCATCACGCAGATCGAATTCCCTGACCCACTCCTCTACCGAAATGACAATCGGCAGAATGCGGGCGTGCGGGTCGATCTCCGCACCATAGACTTCGGCCAGCTCTTTCAGTCGTGGCCTGGTTAGAGTGACGCGCTGGGAAATGGCATCTTTCCAGAACCGCTCCGTCAGCAGAGGTTTGTGGGTTTGCCAGCGCTTGTATACCGACTCATATATTTCATTGGTACGCGAACGCTGCTCTCCGGCCTTGAGTTTATCTACGGCCTGCGTAACCACCTTAAGAAGTTGATCAGCCTGGGCAGGTTTTAGCACATAATCGAAGCTGTTTAACTTGAGCGCTGTCTGGGCGTAGTCAAACAGGGCATGACCTGTCAGAAAGATCGTCAGGATGCCCGGAGCATGCTTCAATACCCAGCTCTGCAGATCCAGACCCGTCTCTCCCGGCATTTCAATATCAGAGATCATGATCGAGATAGACTGGCTCTGAAGCACCATTCGTGCCTCTTCCGCATCACCCGCACTAAATACCCGATCGATGCCGGCCAAACGCCAATCAATCCCTTCTACCATAGCCTGAAGAGCATAAACCTCATCGTCCACGATTAATAGATTTCGCATCAGTTCAAGCTCCCCCTTCTTCCTCTTCCGTTTGGGCGGGCAGATACAGGATCACTGCCGCTCCGCCAGCATTCAGGTTTTGGAACTCCAATTTGGCTGATTCATCATATTTCACTAGCAAACGGTGAGCAACGTTCCAAATCCCGATGTGCTGTCCACTTGGGTCTTCGGCATACTTCCCCCGCTGGAGACGCGCAAGCATGTCTTGTTCGAAGCCGACACCGTTATCCTCTACCGAAACCCTTAATATAGTGTTGTGCTGTATATCTTCAACCTCAGAATGTGGACTGGATAACGTTTTCGTTAAGTTGGCTGAGATGCGTATGACAAATGGTTCCGTACGCCGTCTAAATCCATGAATAATGGCATTTTCCACAAAAGGCTGGAGGGTTAAAGGCGGCAGTACAAAATGACCAAGACCTTCATCCACGTCCAGAGAAAAATCCAATTTGTTCGGGAATCTGAGCTTTTGAATCTCCAGATAGTGACGAATGTGCTCGAGTTCTTCATCCAGCCGGATAACGCGTTTGCCTGCCCGGAGACTAAACCGGAAATAATCGGCCAGATGTCCGGCCATCTGCTGGACCAGTTCATGTTTTTGCAGTGAAGCCAGGCTATGAATAATGTTCAGGGAATTCAGATAAAAGTGAGGGTTGATCTGCATCTGAAGCTGCTTGAATTCGGCCTCTCTGGTACGCAGCTGTTCTTCATAGACATCGATTTTCAGATGCTGAATCTGGCTGGTCATCTGATTGAAGCTGTGAGTGACGAATTCTAATTCCGATGAAGTCGGCGGATCAAGTCTCACGTCGAGCTCTCCACGACTGACCCGTCTCATCCCTTTGATTAAAGTATTCATAGGTCGAAACAGCAACTGACGCAGGAAAATCAGGGCCGTGATCAAAATGACCGCTGCACCAATAGGCAGCAGGCGAATAATCTGTTGAAAGAACGGCAGGTTGCGCAGCATATCCTCTTCCGGCAACAGGACAATATAGTTCATGTCGGACATCGCCGAAGGCAAGCCGAGCATCAGGTACTGCTGTTCATACCCCTTGGATGTAACCTCCGATATGACCTGGTAGGGATTCTCCAGGCCGGAGAGATGTGCTGCAGCCAGCTTGATCTGCGCCGAGCTGAGGGCCGAACCGGACAGCGCTCCCCCATTGTCATCCACGATAACGGCACCCCCCCGTTCACCGGATTCAGTGAATTGTTCGGGATGGTTCAGTGCATTCATATCCACAAGCGCACCAGCGTAGAACTGCTGATTAATTCGGACCGTTTTGACCAGTGCATTCCATCCACCACCGTGAACAATGCTCCATTCTGGCCGCTGAGTCTCATCATTCAATTGCGTCATCTGTGCAGGCATGCTCTCCCGGACGAGTGACATTTTGACGTCATAACTGCCCGAAGTCGCCAGCAGCAGATCATCATTTACCGCATCATACAGAAAGAAGGAATCAATCAGATTGTAGAATCCGATATCAGTCATGAATTTGTTCATGATTCGCTGTTTCGCAATGATATAGTCCCCGCTGCCGTATTTCAGGAAAAAAAGCGAAATAATATCCGGGTCCCGCTCGCCCAGACTGTATAAGTACCGATTGGTCTCCTGCAGCACTCGCTCATTCTGCTCCACACTCTTCGCCAGATGATTCATGTTGGTTAGGGATACTTTGTCCCTGACGACTCGAATTGCATAGATATTGTTGTAATACAACAGCAGAAACAGCGGCAGCATGATCAGCGTCAAGCCAACCATGAATTTGAAGCGCAGTGAACGGATAAAGTTCATGGATTCCCGCCCTCTTATTCTCAATGTTTTTATATGACCATTCACACTGTAAACGTTATCAAAAATAAACAACCTTACTATTCGGTTTCTATTCCGATCTGCTGTTAAATTTCCATATTTCTTCCTTAACGGCGGCATGTTCATTGTAATCATGCTTATTACGTGTTGTATATATGATGAAGTGACTTTTCTCTGTCAGCTCTGGTGACCTGATCACGTCGTCATTCGATATGTACCGTCTAATCAATTCTCCATTTTCAAAAAAATTCCTGCTGGTTGTCACACGCACACGTTTTACACAAAAAATAAAGCCTTCCTGCACTCCTCTTCTCCATGAACGCCCGGTCCTGACATGCATACGATATATCACGCCTTAGGACTAAGGTGGAAGGAGGTATGCGGTGTGAATATTCAATTGGTACCGTTACATTATGTATATCTGGCTTTTATCGTGCTCATTGTGGCTGTCATGATACGGCGCCGGGATACGATGATTATCTGTGTTGCCGGGATTATGACGATTGGATTACTGGCAACAGAGACGTTAAGTGGTGCGGTGTCAGGAATCTTTAATAGTTTTGTATATGCTGCCAAAGAGCTGCTCAGCACGATCTTTATCATCTCGATCATTGTCGCCATGAGCCGGGTACTGATTCGCACAGGTATTAATGAAGTCATGGTTGCTCCACTAACCAGGTTCATTCGTTCTCCTCAGGTGGCCTATTGGGGAATTGGGCTGATCATGATGACGGTCTCCCTGTTTTTCTGGCCTTCGCCAGCGGTAGCCCTGGTCGGGGCAGTTTTGCTTCCCGTCGCCGTTCGTGTAGGACTTCCACCCATTGGTGCTGCCATCGCAATGAATCTTTTCGGACATGGAATCGCCCTCTCGGGGGACTATATCATTCAAGGAGCTCCCAAACTGACGGCAGATGCAGCTGGCCTTCCGGTTACTTCCGTCATGACGGCAAGCATACCGCTGGTCATCGTGATGGGCGCAGTATCCACACTAACGGCCTTTTGGATGTTACGAAATGAGATGAAAAGTGGCGTCAGCACTCAGATGCATTCTCCTGTCCCAGGTGAACCTCTAATTGAGGCTTCTTCTCCTTCCGAAACCTTACCGGGTGCCGGGGTCGTACCTGAACAACAACGTCAATCGATACCGATCCGATTACAAAAGGCATTCGCCATACTTATTCCATTGTTATTCACAGTGGATGTGATTCTGATGTTTGTTCTTAAGCTTCAGGGCGGGGACGCTACAGCCTTAATCGGAGGTACCGCCGTACTTATCCTCATCACGGTCACTCTCGCAGCACATCGGCATGAAGGCCCTGAAGAGACAACGAATTATTTAATTGAAGGCTTTCAGTTTGGCTTCAAAGTATTCGGTCCCGTTATTCCTATTGCAGCTTTCTTTTATCTGGGGGATGCAGCCATCACCGAATTGTTTAGTAACCCTCTACCTGATGGATCACATGGTATAGTCAATGATCTTGGTGTTGCTCTTGCGGGGCTGGTTCCCTTGAATGATACGGTAGGTGCGATCACAATGACCTTGATTGGAGCCGTTACGGGAATGGATGGTTCGGGGTTTTCAGGGATATCCCTGGTGGGGTCCATCGCTTCGATGTTTGCCGGCACAGCAGATTCAGCCCCCGTATTAACAGCACTCGGTCAGGTTGCTGCCATCTGGGTTGGCGGTGGTACCTTAATCCCTTGGGCTTTGATTCCAGCTGCTGCTATCTGCGGAGTCAGTCCATTTGAACTGGCGCGTCGCAACCTGAAGCCGGTACTGCTTGGTTTAACGGTCACGACGATCGTCGCCATCTTCTTACTATAATTCGTGTAATCTTTTTACGTATTTTGAAAAGAAGTACGCTGCCTGGCCCAGAGCCATAGCTTGTGCCTGCTCCAATCGGCTAGATGCAGCAGCTCCACATAAGGGTCACCCTGTAATCCGAGCACTGCGGCAAAGGCTGGCTCTGTCTTCAATCCAACCGATTTCAGTCTGCGGATCTCGGCGTGACCTTCGGCACCCCAGAGCTGCAGCAGCTCCCATTCGACTAACATATGAAGGTAGGCATTTTGTTTATTGACCGGCAACGATTGGGCGTAAATCTCCAATGGCCAACCCTCAATCTGAAAAGAACAAGTCAGGTAGGCACTAGGTATATCCATACCTAGCCCCGTTCCGCGTTCACACGAAAAACGCCCCATTCCGCTAAAATGCTGAGTCACTACCATCTCGAACGCGTTCAGATCAGGAGCTTCACACAATATATCAAGATCACTGCCAGGAATGTCTATATCAATGGGTACGGTTCCTGCCGGATAAGGGGTATATGCCTCCAAAATGGAGAACAAATCACTTTGAATAAGCACCCTGTAAGCATCCCGCTGCCGTTCGTTCCCGGATGCCAGATGTGCCAAAACCTCAGCAGTTGTCTTCATGAATTCTGAGCCAGCCGGATCATTCTGCTGCTCCTGTAATCACCTGTTTTACACGACCAACTTGCCCACTTGTCAGACGAACCTTGATACCATGGGGATGCGTGGGTGATTTGGTCAGCAAATCCTTGACGATTCCCCTTGTCAGTTTCCCTGTAGGCTGATCTTGCTTCAGTACGATATCCACTTCCAGCCCAGGTTTAATGTTCACTCGTTGTTGTCCGTTCATAATTCATTCCTCTCCTTCCTCTTGCAACGTCAATCCATTCAGCTATGTTAGAGCAAAGCTTCATCTATTGTAAATCTTTTGGATTTAAAACAAAAGCCATGCCCGCTGCATGGAAACGTGCAGATCCTTATTTCGGATCTGAGTCCGGAGGGGAGGATTTGCTCTTCATGTCCCGCAATGCGGACCGGTAGACCTCATCCGCACTCTTTTCTATTTCATTAGAGGTGGACTCGACTGGTTCCTCTTGGGGTTCAGTTGGTTTGCGAAAATGAAGCAGAGCTTGACGGTACTCACTATCGATTCCTTTTGTTTGAGTTTCCTGCTTCTTGGCTTGGTGGCTCACTTCAATCTTGTTTTCCCGTAATTCCGTTTCCGTCTTCGTCTCTCTTGGTCCATCCGTTTCCGTATAATCCACCGGGTCTGACGAATCCAGCAATTTTTCCTCTGTCTGATCGTCCCCCTGCAGAAGGACAGGCTCTCGTTCTGTCTCAACCGTTTGGGCAGCCCTGGCTTCTGCAGCTCTGCGGGTCGATCTTGAGTTAAAGATCATGAGAAAAATAATCCCTAGTACAACAATTACGGCCAATATAATCAACATCTGAGCATCCTCCTTGTCATCGCCTGTGGCAACTTATCAATATATTGGTTCCCCAATCTGCGAATTATATTTCATGTTGTTTCGTATAGAGCAGCAGAGTACCGGGAATGCTCCAAACAGGATTGTCAGCAGAAGAACATATTAGGAGGAATGATCCACATGAACTCTCGTGCCATATTGATCAATATCATTGTCATTCTGGTGATTTTGGGGGCAGGTGCCGCAGGCATATACTACTACAACCAATCCACCAGCTACGTCAAGACGGATAATGCGTTAGTCACGGGTCAGCCCATATCCATTGCTTCCACCGTTAGCGGCGAACTCCAAACGTGGAAAGGCAAAGTAGGTACCTCGTACAATCAAGGGGATACGATCGGGACCGTCTCTGCAGGCGGTAAATCAACTCCAATTACCATGCCTGTTGCCGGCACCGTTGTCCAGGCGACCGCAGTGGAGAACTCATTGGTTTCTGCCGGTAATCCACTGGCTAGAGCCTATGATTTTAATAACTTGTATGTGACCGCGAATGTGGAAGAAACCGTCATCGACAAAATCAAAAGCGGACAAATCGTTGACGTATACATTGATGCATTTCCAGATACCACACTAACAGGTAAAGTAGATCAGATTGGGCTTGCTACGGCTTCCTCTTTTTCCCTACTGCCGTCGTCCAATACCAATGCCAATTACACCAAAGTTACGCAGGTTATCCCGATTACCATTACGATTGAGGGTTACAAAGGTTTGGGTGTTGTCCCAGGCATGAGCGCCACTGTGCGCGTTCATATATAAGGTCTGCCGATGGATAATCAATTGCCGCTCGGAAGAACCATTGCCGTCCTGCTGCTCGGCGCCTTTATCGCCATTCTGAATCAGACTCTGCTTAATGTGGCGATCCCCCATCTGATGAATGATTTCAACGTCTCGGCAACAACAGTGCAATGGCTATCGACTGCCTATTTGCTCGTGAATGGGGTTCTCATCCCCATAACAGCCTATCTGATTGAGTCATTCGGGACTCGTAAACTGTTCACCACAGCGATGCTGCTGTTCACCGTTGGCTCTGCCATCTGCGCAATCAGTCCGGGATTTACGGTCATGCTGATTGGACGTATTGTACAGGCCAGTGGTGCGGGCATTATCATGCCGCTGGTCATGAACGTATTTTTAACCGTATTTCCTCCCGAAAAACGGGGAACAGCGATGGGAACCATGGGGATCGCCATGATGTTTGCTCCAGCTATTGGTCCTACCTTGTCAGGCTGGATCGTGGAGCACTACACATGGCGCATTCTGTTCTACATGGTTATTCCGCTGGCTTTGCTCGATATCCTGTTTGCTTTTCTCTGGCTGCGAAATGTATCCAAGCTCAGTTCTCCCAAATTCGATGCGTATGGTGCGCTCTTTTCAACGATCGGATTCGGATTTCTGCTGTATGGATTCAGCTCTGCCGGCGACAAGGGATGGAGCAGTGCAATTGTACTGTTGACCTTGATCATCGGTATTCTGTTCATCACGTTCTTTGTTCTCAGGGAAACAGCAATGAAACATCCCCTGCTGGAGTTTCGTGTGTTTAAATACGATATTTTCACCATCTCCACACTGGTCAGTGCTACCATCAACATGGCACTTTTCGGGGGGATGCTTCTGTTACCCATCTATCTGCAAAATATAAGAGGATTTTCCCCTCTGCAATCGGGACTCTTGCTGTTGCCAGGTGCACTGCTGATGGGGGTTATGTCACCCATATCAGGAGCGCTATTCGACCGGATCGGCTCCCGCCCACTAGCCATTGTAGGCTTGCTGATCACGGCATTCTCTACCTATGAATTCAGCAAATTGACCGGGGAAACGCCTTATGGTCACATTATGATGCTGTATACTCTTCGGAGCTTCGGCATGTCCATGCTGATGATGTCCGTACAGACCGAAGGCCTAAACCAGTTACCCCCTCATCTGACCAGTCACGGTACAGCCATGTCCAACACGATAAGGCAGGTAGCTGGCTCGATTGGAACAGCCCTGCTGATTACCGTTATGGCTACACGTTCAGGCATTCATTTGGCTGACTACAGCAATACGGTCACGACAACCAATGTGCCCCTGACTGAACAAGTCGGGCTCCTGGGTTCGCAGATGGCTGCCGTAGCAGGCGTGCCGGCTGAACAGGGTTCTACACTGGCGTTACAGCAGCTATACGGTATCGCAGTTCAGACCTCGACGATTGAAGGCATTAACGATGCCTTTATTGTTGCCACCTGGATTTCCATTATTGGTTTGCTCCTGTCGCTGTTTCTGCGGCGGGCAAGAGCCCGCCCTCGTGCGGTGAAGACAGAACAATAATCTTATTCGGAAACATAACAAAAGCCGCCGGTCTCTCCTAAGAGAAAACCGGCGGCTTTTACTATTGTATTAGGAGCACTATTTAAAGGAAACGCCATCCTTGCCTGCTTCTTTTGCCTTCATCGCAAGCAGTTCCGATACAGTGACGAAACGGTATCCCTCTTGCTGAAGCTTGGGAAGAATTGTTTTGAGCGCAGCAACGGTCTGATTCCTTCCATCCACCTTGTCATGAAACAGAACAATATCCCCATTGCGTGCGTTTTTCAGCACCTTGTTCGTAATGGCCGCTACCCCAGGAGAAGCCCAATCCCGGGTGTCCTGATGCCATGACCATAACACAATGGTATAACCTTTTTGTTTTGCAACATCAATGACCATGTCATTGTAAAATCCTCCGGGTGGTCGGAACAGCAGCGGACGTGGGACACCAGCATCCATAATGGATTGCTCGGCAGCCACCATATCCTGCGTAAACTTGTCCTTAGCAGTGGATTTAACCGCATAAGTGTGTGCATAAGTATGATTGGCCACTTCATGTCCTTCATGCTGTTCCTGCATGACCAGCTCAGGATACTTTTCCGCCCATTTACCCAGTACGAAAAAAGTGCCTTTAGCTTGGTACTGCTTAAGCAAGGCCAGAATCTGCGGGGTCTGTACCGGGTCAGGACCATCATCAAAGGTCAACGCAATGAGCTTGTCATGGGTAGGGACCTCCCAGACAATCTCTCCTCGTTCCTCGTAATATTGACGATTCTTCTGTACCGGCTTCGCATAGGCAGAACTGGTGCCTAGCATGAGAATCAGGGTGAACAATCCGATCGTTCGGGCTGCCTTCAGGTTCATGTTTAAGTCCTCTCTTTATCGTCAAACGTAAACTCCCTGTTAGCATTTCCCGAAATGCCGGAACTATTTAACGGAAAATCTGGTCAATCACTGCGATCTCCTCGGCAGACAACGTTACATCCAAGGTTTTCAGATTGTTGATGACCTGCTCTGGTTTCTTCGCCCCTGGAATAAGTACATCAATCGAAGGCTGAGTCAGATACCAGGCCAGCACGAGATGTGCAACTTCGGCATTTTTGGATTCGGCAATGCTGCGGAGCTGTTCCACTTTGTCCAAATTGCGGATAAAGTTTTCACCCGTGAACAGCGGATTTTTGGCCCGGCCATCCTGGAATGTCGTATCCCGATTATATTTACCACCCAGCAGTCCGGCTGCCAGCGGAAAGTATGGAACAAAAGAAATTTCATGCTCAGCCGTGTACGGAAGCAGATCTTTCTCAGCCTCTCGTTTGAACAAATTGTATTCGGATTGCAGCACATCCACATAACCATCCCGGTTCGCTTCACGCAGCTGTTCGATGGAGAAGTTGGATACACCGATCGCGCGGATTTTGCCATCGTCTTTCAGTTGTTTTAATGCACCTACTGCTTCATCCTTCGGTGTCTGCTCGTCCGGAAAATGGATATAGAACAAGTCAATGTAATCTGTCCGAAGACGTTTCAAGGCTTCATCGACCGAGGCTTTCAGAAAAGCAGGAGAGTTATCCATCACCACGCTGCCATCCACGAATTTGTGGGCTGCCTTGGTGGCGATAATGGTTTCTTGACGCTGCCCCGTTTCCTTCAGCACCTCTCCAATTAAACGCTCTGAATGTTCAGGTCCATAGATGAAAGCCGTATCCACAAAGTTAATCCCCTGTTTCAGCGCTGTACGAACCACTTCCTTGCCCGTCTCATCGTTCAGCATATCCGGGTAGATATTATGTCCCCCTACTGCATTTGCCCCGAGTCCAATCGGGTTAACGAGCAATTCGGTTTTTCCCAAGCGAGTCTGTTGCTGTGCCATGTTTCATCCATCTCCTTTTCCTGAGCGTTGGTTAAATGGTTATCATAAGTAGTTCTTCCTGCGGTGAATCCATTATATCAGAGTCATATTTACATTTAAAATATCGGATTTATCGGATTAGCTATTTTTCAGTACGGTCGCTTCAACATCATTGATAAATCGGCGCAGCTTCGCAGCCACGTCTCGATTGATCTCACCATTCTCATACAACTGTTGTACCGTGTTCCGCTGCTCTTGAATGGCTACCATTTGCAGCTCAAGCTTCTCCTGATTGAACGGATCTTCGGTCTTCTCCTGCTTCCAGCTTCTCAGTCTGGCGATCACCCGCTCATACTTCGCAATCACGGACAGAGCCACAGGCCGATTGCCATCGTTCATATGAGCCCGTATGGCTTTGATAGCCGCTTCCGAAGTACGAAGCTTAACCTGACGAAACTGATCTGCATTTTCTAACATGAACGGCTGCTCGGGCTTCTCCGAGCGATTCGTAAACAGATGACCGAGCACGCGTCCGATCTCACTAATGGAGAACATCATCTGCGTATTGGTGCGGTTAGCCAGCATCATTTCCTTACGGTCCAGCCAGCTGTTACATTTAAACGCCGCTTCGGATGCAATGACGTTCTCATCCATCATACTTTCAATTTCCTTGCGCTCCGCACGCGTGCCAATCAGGTTAATGGCCGTTTCCTGCTTCATGATGTCCTTGCGTTTGCCCGCTGTCATCTGTCCTGCAGCCTGCCTGATGTATTTCGATAAATCAGAGACTACAGCAAGTGCAGCAGCTTTGTTCTCGTCGGTCATCTCGGACTTGACTGCCCGAATGGCTGCATTAAGCATGATGTCCTGTGCCTTTCGTTCTGTCGTTTGCTGAGAGCCAGCAGCAGCCTTTTCATCATTCTTGGCGAGTACTGGCAGAAACACGCTTGCAGCGATTAACGTAAACAGAATAACTCCGGCTGCCAGGAATATGATCAAATCCCGTTCCGGGAAAGGGGATCCGTCCTGAAGCACATACGGGATGGAGAATGCACCCGCAAGGGTTACCGCGCCTCTCACACCCGACAGAGAGATAATGGTCATCTCTTTTAACCTTGGTTTTCCAATCGGGGACTTCCTGCGGAACCACTCATTCCCCTGCCAGAACAGATAGATCCAGACAAAACGAAGCAGTAACAACAACACGGATATTAATCCTACATACCCCAGAACTTGCAAATTGTTAAAGGTTACATTCTTAAAGATTGTATTCAGCACATCCGGAATCTGGACACCCAGAATCACAAACACCAAACCATTCAAGATAAATAAAATAACGGACCATGTGCTTGCAGAGACCACCTGCATCTTCAACTGAACCGATTCCGTTCGGTCACGTTCAATGGCATGGATAATACCTCCCGCCACAACGGCCAAAATGCCTGAGACCCCAATTTCTTCACTCACCAGATAAATAACGAATGGCGTAAGGATCTGCAGCAGCATATGCACAGTGACGTCCTCCATACCCAAACGCCGGATCCATACACCGAGCCGAATGAGCAGAAAGGATAATAGCGCACCTACCAGCAGACCACCAATGGCAATGATGAGAAAGCTGAATGAAGCCTCCGCTAACGAGAAAACGCCTGTAACCGTTGCTGCTATGGCAAATTTAAATGCAACCAGGCCGGATGCATCATTCATCAATGCTTCGCCTTCGAGGAGTCTATGTATGCTTTTGGGCAGGTGTACACGCCCTGCCATGGCGCCAACGGCAACCGCATCGGTCGGGGACAGGATGGCCGCAAGAGCAAAAGCGGCAGGCAGCGGGATAGTTGGAATCAGCCAGTGAATGGCATAACCAGCCACAACTACGGTAACAAAGACCAAACCAAGTGCCAGCAGCAGAATGGGAGCCCTTAAATTCCACAGTTCATGCCTTGGTGTTCGTTTCCCATCGTTGTATAACAATGGCGCGATAAAAAGTACAAAAAACAGTTCCGGATTCAATGGCAGATGTACCCCTGCAGGAAGAAGCGCAATGGCTACCCCGAGGACAATCTGAATGAGCGGAACCGGGATAAAAGGTACAAACCGGTTCAGGATGTTCGATAAACCGATGAGTACCAGCAATACAAGTACCGCAATAAACAATTCCATGATGGTAATCCCTTTCCCTAAATGAAGTAATAAGTCCAATTGGAGTAGTCTTATTTTAACATATATCCGTTTTTGTTATAAAAATGTTGTCATATCCATTCCCCCGATAGCGAAGATAGGTAGCTCAGAGTAACAATTCAGTTTGGATTTGTTTATAAGATGTTACAATATGCTCAGGACAATACCCGTTTGGAAAGGAACTTGGTATCTATGGCATTTGGAATTAATCGGCAGGAGTTGTCAGAATGGAAAGACCGTGTATCACGCGGCGAACTTGCTTATCTTACTCATTTTTGGATAGACCCGCGTTTTCCGGGCATTACAAGCGTAACCAAAGTAGGCTGCTCGAATCTGGAACGCCTTGAACAATGGTGTCTGGAACATGGTCTTGATCCGCGCTATATCCATCAACGTCAGCCTTTTCCCCATTTTGACCTGCTTGGACAGAAGCAAAAAGAAGTTTTGATTGAAATTGGCCTAATAGACCACATTGAACGATTCCATCTGTAATAATCAGCTTAAAACATGAAAAAACGTCAGACTTCAACATTCGTCCCAACCTGGGGCGAACCTTGAAGACTGACGCTTCAATTCCATTTTAACGATGTGTTTGTTCCAAAACCTTCATTTTTTCGAGCAGCTTCAGTTCAATTTTCTTAAGCATGCCTATCATCTGCTGCTGTTCTTCTTCCGTAAGCGCTTGTAACAGTTCCCATGTCATACGTCCACGGTTTGCAGTCAGGGATTTGGCCAGCTGCTCTCCATCTTCCGTCAGGGATAACCACACAATTCTTCGATCCTCTTCACTGCGTACCCGCTGAATCAACCCTTCACTCTCCAGCTGATTCAATACAATGGTGGTAGCGCCAGATGATAAGCTGAGCTGCCTCGCCACATCGACAGCCATACAGCGCTGTTCCCTTAAAAGCATGCCCAATATATGACTCTTAGTCGGATTCAGTTTGCAGTTTGTTTCTGTTTTCTGCTGCTGGTCCAATACCTTATTTTTATATCTGAAGAAGGCCTCCAACAATTGATCAATGTTTGCCAATTGAGAGTTTTGCTCCGTATCCAGGCTCATAAACGTTCCTCCTGCCTTTCATCATAACCTTCCTAACATTGTAACATATTTGTACTTTTTTGTTTGTGAAAAATACGCTTGCTCCTTGGATCCATTGTTGTTTGTAAAGTTCATGCTTATTTTTGCGATACATGTGACAAGCTACCTCATAGCATGATAAATGATGCATTTTGAGGAGGTAATGAAACTTGAATATTTATATTGTTTTCGATAGCGAAGGCGGTCATACACAGGCGCTGGCTGAGGCGATTGCCGCCGGGGCTGCCAGTGTGCACGGGGCCACCGTTCATCTGCACTCCACCGAAGAAGCTGATGTATACAAACTGGTGGAAATGGATGCCATTATATGGGGATGTCCAGGTCACTTCGGTTCCATCAGCTCCGGTCTGAAAAAATGGATCGACAAGCTGGGTTACCTATGGGCTGAAGGAAAACTCGTGGATAAAGTAGGTGCTGTCTTCTGTACGATTGCCACAGAACACGGAGGACTCGAGTCAGCATTACTTCATCTGCTGACCCCGATGCTGCATCAGGGAATGATTATTACCGGGCTGCCAGGAAACTTTGCTGACAACGCATTATACGGTTCCTATTATGGTGTCGGGGTTACCTGTCCAGTGGATAGTGACGTTCTGTTAAGCGATCAAGGAATTGCTCTTGGCAAAGCCCTTGGAGAACGTGTCGCCCGGATCACCAATCGTCTGATCAGCTAGACCGTGTATCATTCAGGCGGATGTATCTTACATTTTGTTCTCAAGCCTGCCCTCCCTTCAAGAAGCGGGAAACAGCGCAGGCTTGAGTCCACTTCTAAGTAAAGTCGCAACTACCTATTGCAAAATTGAAGCGTGTTTGTTTATAATAACTAGTGTGTTAAAGTTACTTTTAGTTACTTAATAATTTTTAGAAATTTGTTATCAGAAAGTAATATAATAACATAGCAAGGGAATTTTATATATGAATGACAATAATCCATTACAAGTAGATGTCTGTATTGTTGGAGCCGGACCAGGCGGTGCCCTCCTGTCTTACTTGTTGAACCGCCAAGGAATATCAACAGCACTAATTGAGCGTCAGCCTCATCTGCACAAGTCATTTCGCGGTGAACTGCTTAACCAGGACGGTGAAGCTGTGCTGAGCAAGCATGGACTCTATTCGGGTGTAGCACAGCTCGGAGCCATGCCTTTAGAACAGATTCAATATTGGGAGAACGGACAGATTATCCACACGATTTACCCTGGTGAGGGAGAATCGCATGTGGGCATACATGTTCCGCAGGATCACCTGCTGGATTTTATCGTGTCACAATCACAGGCCCTGCCGCACAATCACGAGACGGTACTATTTAATACGGTGATGACCGGACTGCTTAGAGATAAGACAGGAAAAACAGTAGGCATCAATGTTCGGCATAATGGTGTTCCCGCTTCTATAGAAGCAGCCATTATTGTCGGAGCGGACGGGAGATATTCTGCTGTACGAAAATACGCTGGCCTCACCCCGGATATACACAAGCATGGGTATGATCTGTTATGGGCCCGAATTCCCGCGCCTGTAGGCTGGGAACCAGCCGTTCGTATGGCGAGCATGAACGGTCAGCAGCTGGCGCTGTTCTCCCAATACGGCGGGTATGTACAGATTGGCTGGAATATCCCGCAGGGTTCCTTCTCCAAGCTGCGTGAGCAGCCCTTTGCCCCTTTTGTGGAGAAACTCGTGGAAGCCTTCCCGTGTCTCGCGGAATCGGTCGCTGCACATATTCAGACCTGGAGCGATTTTGTACTGTTATCCGTAGAGAGCAGTTACAGCGAGTCATGGACTCAAGACAATGTGGTTCTGCTCGGCGATGCGGCACATACCATGACGCCTACAGGAGCCTTTGGGCTCAATGCAGCGCTGGAAGATGCCGATGCACTTGCCGAGATCATCATTCGGATGGCCTCTGATCAATTTCAATCGGTGGATCTATTGAAGCAGCTTCAGGTGATTCGCAGCAGCAAAGTGAAACAACAGCTTGCTCGTCAGGTGGAGATGGAATCCTCCTTTCAACAGCGTTACGAATCCCTGCGCTAGCAACCGCTCGAAATCGATCGTATTTAATTCAAATTAAACATGCCGATGGCTTCTGTTCAGAGGCCATCGGCATGTTTTGCTTCATTTTGCAATTATATTTCGCGACCGTTCATTGCACTTACCCGAAGCTCATTCAGGGGCAGCGACTCCATCTCTGGATGGCGCAAATACACCGTTCGACTTTCCCCTGGAAGCAAGTCGAAATAGTTGTCACTGAACCGCACACGTCCCAGCGGAAGCTCCAGTTTAACCATTCTTGCGATGGCACCGCTAGCTGTAACGGTAACAGACTGCTCCTCCTCATTCACATGCACACTCAGCTGAGACAACGGCAGCGCGATGTCCTTCGGATCACGCAGGAAATATCGGTTAAGCGGGGCAGCAAATCCTTCCGATACAAGTTCAATCATGACTTCTTCGGGACGTCTGCCCTGCAGCACTGCTGCTTCACTTAATACTCCAACCTTTGAAGAAGATTGGGCTTCAACCTCCACCTGCAGTGTATCCGAGTATACTTTCTCCCCATTCAATTGATATACATTAATTCGAAGATGTCCCTGTAACCCCTCAAGTTTATCGTTCACGACCCACAAAGCAAGCGGATCGCCTGGCTCATGCTCTAGTGACAGTAGAACCGGATGGAAGAAGGTCTTCCCATAATAAAAGGATGCCTTGGGCAGCAGCTCATAATCGATCATGGACCAGCTCGTTCCCGGCCAGCTGTCGTTCAGCTGCCACACAAGCGCACCACTATTCCGATGATTGATCCTCCGGAAATGCTCGATTCCGTACCGTAAGCCTTCCGCTTGAGTCAGCATCGAATAATTCATGTATTCTTCAATCGTTTGTGGAATGCCCGTGTAGCCTTCCATCAGAAGAATGCCCTTTTGGTGATTGGTATCCTTGTTGCGATAGGCCATCTCCGGACTTCCCCAGTAGAACTGCCCTTCAGGCATATTTTTCTCCAGCGTATAACGGTTGGCCGAAGCATGCATGCCGAATTCACTGCTGAACAAGGCATAATCCTTTTTAAAATTTTTAAATGTTACGCCCTCAATGCTGTAGTCAAGCAGCGGCGGTTCACCGTGTTTTCTTGGATAAACAGACCCATGCCAAACCTGCCAGTTGTGACGGTCACCAACATCCGGATCATTGGCATCATTGCCATCCTTGTCTCCAAACGGTGAAGACGGCCAATACGGACGGGACGGATCCAGACGTTCCAGAGCCTCAGGAATCAGCTCATGATAGATCAGCTCCCCATAGAACGGACTAGTGATGTCTCCGCTGGCAGATTTCATATCGTAAAGCCAGTCAATCTCGTTATTGCCGCACCAGAGGGCAAGTGAAGCCCGGTTCCGCAGCCTGATCACATTATTTTCTACTTCGCATCTGACATTCTCCATAAAATCTTGATTGAAGTCAGGAAATAATGCATTAGCAAAGGCAAAATCCTGCCACACCAACACCCCTAGCCGATCGCACTCATCATAAAAGACATTCTTCTCATAGATGCCGCCTGCCCACACTCGCAGCATATTCATGTTTCCTTCGACAGCCAGCTCAATGAGCTCCCGATATCTCGAGTTGGGAATAGCACCAATTAGGTGATCAGCGGGTATCCAGTTGGCCCCCTTGGCATACATTTTGGTTCCGTTCAGTATAAAAGTAAATGCGTCTTCTCCCTGTTCATTGTGGAGGGCAAGTTCAATGGTTCGTATCCCATAGGGCTCGCGATAACGGTCTACTTCAATTCCATCGGCGTACAGGACTACCTCCAGTGTATACAGATACGGTTCACCCAGATCATGCGTCCACCACAATCGCGGTGAAGGCACAGCCAGTGTTGTATCCGCCTGTCCGCCTTGGACAGTCAGCGCAGCAGCTTGAGTCACTTCCTCACCGCCCGCATCCAATAAGCGGACATCACATGTCGTGACCACAGCTTGCTTCAGCTGCTGTCTGCTTCGGAAGGACATCACCGATTTCACTTTTGCCGTAACATCGATCACCGCCTGTTCTTGGCTGACAGACTTGGTCCGTGCAAACACACTATCCAGCTTCGCTATCTTGTGTCTCTCTAACCGGACTGCACCCCAGATGCCGACACTAACCATGCGCGGTCCCCAGTCCCAGCCGAAATTCATCGCTGCCTTGCGCAGCCAAGGCCGTTCCTTCGTATAGGATGACCAGTCGAACGTCTCTTTGTCCCGGTTGTGCAGAGACAGCGGATCGAATCGAACTGCAATGGCGTTCCACCCATGGCGGACCAGTGTCGTAACATCGAAGGTATGGGACATGAGCATATTGGCTGTTTTCCCCACCTCATGTCCGTTCACATAGACCGTTGCAAACGTATCCAAACCTTCGAAGACAAGTTCAAAATGTTCCTGATCCTCTTCCGCCTTCACCAGGTTAAAGTTGGTACGATACCACCATTCCTTTTGCTCGATCCAACGGCTCTTGGCATCGTTATGCCCGTAGTATGGTGGATCAATTATGCTCCTCGCCACCAAGGCCGAATGAACATCCCCTGGCACTTCCGCCCCGATCCAGAAACGGTCATCCAGTGCAGCAGCTGCGATGTCCATCGTCCGTTTTTCCCCGACTTCAAAATGCTGGATCTTCCATTGACCTGACAGATCCTGAATTGAATCACTCTTCTTCATCATATACCTCGCTCCCCAGATCCCTGAATTATTCCACATTATCGAAAACGTTTGCAGAAACAAGTACAACCATTCATGTCTGTTAACTTCCTGAAGGCTTGAATGCATAAGCCTCTTCGCGAAATTCACTCGGGGTCTTGCCTGTATGTTTTTTGAACAGCCTGCTAAAGTATTTTACGTCTTCATACCCACTCATGGCAGCCACTTCACTGACTTTTGCAGGAGAGACTGCCAACATCTCCATCGCCCGCCGAATACGCATATTCGTTACAAAATCCCCAAACGTTGTACCTGTCTCTTTCTTGAACAGTTCGCTGAGATGTCCAGGGTGCAAATGGATTTGGCCAGCCACCTGCTGTAGACTGATTTCTTGTGCCAATCCGGATTCCATGTAGGCAATGGCCTTTTGCACATGCGAAGCCTGCCCTTGGCCCATTTGGCTGTAATATGTATGCATCAGACCATATAAATGGTGAAACAGCATATCCTGAAGGTCCGCAGCATCTGCTTCAGGTTCCGGCACCCATGGATCATATCGTACAGGCTCTTCTCTTCCTATTGCACGCATCGTGCGAACCAGCCAGCGTTGTCCTGCAATGACCGCAGAATGCAAACAGGCATTGAACGATTCCGGTGTTACCTCCGGGTCCAACATGAGTTCTTTTACAAGCTCCCGTGTCCATGTGGTGAGCGTGACAGGGTCATTATCGAGCAAAAGGGTCCCCAGCACGGTTTCCTCTTCATGCGTAAGTAATGTTTTACCACCCTTGCGGTGTTTTACATGCTCAATGCTCCAAATTTTATCGTCAAGCAGACTCAGATATTGATACGCTGCGGATGCCGTTAAATAGCTTTCGTGAAGATGTACCTCGCCACAAACCGGATGCCCTACAGCTGCACGCAGCGTACATTTCAGGAGCTGCTCCATATGATTAACTACCGTTCCCAGCGTGTTCAGTAATTCCTGCTGCCTGCTCGTTACCTGCATTACACCAATAATCTGTTCCTTGTGAATATGAGCGGCTGCACCAGGCAGCATATCCTCCAGCATATTTTGCACGGCAAATCTCAGAAGTGCAGCAGAAGAGCGGCTCCATCCTTGCGCACGAATAACAAATACAACCTGCTTATAGACCTGACTGCCGTCCAATGATACACCAGCAGACTCCGCCGCGCCCGGCTTCAAAAATGCTGGACACGAACCTGTGATCACATCACCTTCAATAACCCATCGTTCAAATAACCGCTGTTTATTCTCCTGTAAAAGTCGCCCTTCCTTGGACTTTTCTGTCCAGCGGTCCATAACTCTTTGCTTGGCCTGGAGAACCGTTTTGATAATCTCTTCCGGTTTGCTCGTTTTTAACAGATAATCCGTCACACCCTGCCGAATCGCCTGCTGAGCATAAGAGAAGTCATCGTAGCCTGACAAAATAATGACTTCCATCTCAGGCAGCAATTGCAGTCCTTCATTTGCAAGTTCAAGCCCTGTCTTGCCAGTCATGCGGATGTCAGTCATCAGAATGTGCGGACGCTCCTCAGCCAACCGGGACAACGCTTCTTCAGCCGAGGCTGCTGGTGTAAGGAGATCAATCCCCAGCTCGCCCCAGGCAATAACACTGGCAAGTCCGGTACGAATGATCACTTCATCATCGACAATCAGTAGTCTCATGGCGATTCCTCCAGAAAGGGTATGGAAAATGAAATACGGGTCCCTCCACCGACACGACTGTCCATCTCAAGTTGAGAAGCCGCCCCATAATGGAGCAGCAATCTCTCATTAACGTTGTGGATCCCGTAGCCACCAGCAGTGGGATTCACTTCCGGCAGTCTTTCCTTCAGCTGTTCCAGCCTCTCCTGGCCCATGCCGACACCATCATCCAGCACCAGTACGTTCATTCGTGCTTCATCCTGATCTTGACGAATCATGATGGTGATCGTTCCCGGACCATTCTTGGGCTGAATACCATGTACCATGGCATTCTCAACGAGCGGCTGCAGCAGAAGCTTCAGCATCATCCGCTGCTCCAAGGCAGGATCCACAATATAGTGCACCGAAAATTTATCAGGGAAGCGGATGGACTGCACCCGTACATAATGCTGGATATGGGCAATCTCCTGCCCAACAGGACAGAAATCCTTGCCGTTATTCAGGCTGATGCGCAGGAAATCACTTAAACCTTCGACCATATCCGCAATCCGGCTCTCTTTTGACATCAGGGCAATCCAGTGAATGGACGAAAGGGTATTATACAGAAAGTGGGGATTGATCTGTGCCTGAAGTGCCCTGAGATCAGCTTCTTTCTTGCGGGCTTCACCTTGTATAACCTCTTCCTTCAGGCTCTCGATATGTGCACCGAGCAGATTGTAGCTCTCTCCCAGTCTGCCGATCTCATCATCACTTTCAGATCGAAACAAGGGCAGCGGCCGATCCGGGTCAATACGGGACAGGTGCCTGGTAAGCACACGGAGCGGCCTTGTTACGCGGCGGACGGTAAACCAGACCAGCCCTGCACAGATTACCGCAGAAGCGACCACGGCTACAGCCGTAAGAATCAGAATATAACCATTCTCCGACTTGTATTGGTCGTAAGGAACTGTTCCAGTCAACGTCCATCCAGTCAGCTGTTCCGGGTAATAGAGCAGCGTCCGTTTGTTTTCTCCACTGCCATACGTAGTCGTCCCGCTCTCACTCTGCCGAATCAGCGTCTGCAATTCAGGTTCGACCTGCTCCAGAGTCTGCCCAAGCCGAGATTTATCCATGGAGGACAGGATCTCTCCGGATTGTCCGACCAGCTCCAGACGCCCTTCACCTCTGCCAAGTCCGAGCGCAGCCCAGTCTTTGGAAATGGCCTTTTCATCCAGGCTGATCGCGAGCCATCCGATGGGTCGATAATCATGAATGCTGCGGATGGGACGCACCAACGTAATCACATTTTGTATGCCTGCATAGTTGCGAACCGGGTAGACGCCGGTCCACATTTTAACCGCATCGCCAGCAGGAGCTGGAGGATCGGAAGTACCCGGTTCATACCAGGTAGCCGTTGTCAGGACAGCATCAAACCGATCCGGATATATCGCTATATTCGCAATATACTTTTTAGACGCCGCCAGATTGGTCATCCTGCCGACAATATCCACGCGGTCCAGCTCGTGATCTTCATTTCGGCTCAGATACTGCTGAATATCGCGCTCTCCAATCAGGAAAATCGAAATATTCTCGGCATCCTGCAGCATATAGCGAAGATTGGCTTCCACTTGTTTCAACGTGTCCATACCGGACAACTTCGTCTTCTGCTCGGTAATGCGGGAAGAGATCAGAAATGCGAACAGACCCAGCGCCAGCAGCGGCACGATCATGGAGGCAGTTACGACAACCGAGAGCTTCCTCTGCAGCGATGATGTGAGCCAGCTTCCCAATGCTTTTCCTCCTCTGGATGCGCCTTCGTTTAACCCTTAACCGCTCCAGCCGTCATGCCTTTCATAACCTGTTCCTGAAAAACAAGATATAGAATAATGGTCGGGATAACCGACAATGTCATGGCGGCCAGCGTTAATCCATAATCCGTCTGGTATCCGTCTGCGAAGTTCGCAATCGCCAGCGGTAACGTTTTCAATCCTGTCTTGTTAATGAATACAAGTGCGAACGAAAAGTCATTCCAAGCATGCAAAAAACTCAGAATTGTAACGGTGGACAAGGCAGGCACTGACATCGGCAGCATGATCCGGGTAAACAGTCCCCACAGACCTGTTCCATCGATAAACGCTGCCTCTTCAATGTCACGTGGTACACTTGTCAGATATGCCGTCAGTACAAAGATGGCAGTTGGCAATGCAAAGGCCGTATACGGCAGGATTAATGCCCAATACGTATTCAATAGAGACATCTGCTTCATCAGAATGAACAAAGGAACCAGTGTACTATGAATGGGAATCAGCATGCCTACAACGAAAAAGGTCATGACCAGCCCTTTCCAGCGGAACTGGAATCGTGCCAGTATGAATGAGGCTAGAGCTGCAATAAACAAAGTCAAAATCAATGATCCTAATGATACCACCAGTGAGTTGCCAAATGCCGTACCCAATTTGGAACTTTCCCACGCATTGCTGAAATTGGCTACATTCCATTGGACCGGCAAACCAAATGGCCTGCTGTAGAAATCTTCATTCGTTTTGAACGCACTGATCACAAGCCAGTAAAACGGATACAATGTTAAAATACCATACACCGTCAGCAGCGTCCAAACAATTCCGCTGCGCAGCCGGCGAACCGGATGACCTGAAGCTCTTCCT
Source organism: Paenibacillus sp. FSL K6-2862 (assembly GCF_038005125.1). NCBI lineage: Bacteria > Bacillati > Bacillota > Bacilli > Caryophanales > Paenibacillaceae > Paenibacillus > Paenibacillus sp. FSL K6-2862. Next base: position 2,245,783 of record NZ_JBBOSN010000001.1, on the reverse strand, counting down.
GGTGATGGCATCGTTACAGGTGTCGTACTCATTGCAGTTCCCCCTCTCTTCTAATTCTCTTTTCTTTTGCGACTGGTCACCCACTGGCTTGTTCCGATAAGCAGCAAGGAGATCAATACGATGGTTGTCGAGATTGCACTACCGAAACCATAACGGTAGGTTGTAAAGGTTGAATTATACATATACGTAGCGAGCAGCTCGGTTGCATGAGCCGGACCACCTTTGGTCATGATGTACACCAGATCAAACGATTTCAGACTACCCGAAATACACAGAATGATCGCAACCTGCACGGTTCCCCAGATCATGGGCAGTGAGATCGATACCAGCTTACGGATGCCCGAAGCGCCGTCAATTTTGGCAGCATCATGAATTTCACCAGGAATGTTTTGCAGCGCAGAGATGAAAATAATCAGGTACAAACCAACGAAGCTCCACAGCAGTGGCGGTACGAGAGAGAAGATGGCAATTTTGTCGTCAGACAGCCATTGCAGCTTCCAGCTCTCTAGACCGAGCGCATCCAGCAGGAAGTTCAGGATCCCGATCTGCGGATGATAGATATACTGCCAGATCATGCCGATAACGACGGTAGACAAGACCATGGGCAGGAAGACAGCAGAGCGCAGGAAGCGCTGCAGCGGATTGCTTTTGTGTAAAATGACCGCGAGCATCAGTGCTAACGGAATCTGACCGAACACGGAGGCAAGTACAAAAATGACGTTATTTTTCAGTGCCCGCCAGAATACCGGGTCATGCCAGATCTCGACATAGTTATTCAGACCGATATATTTGGACTCCCCGATGCCGGACCAGTTGAAGAAGCCGTAATAGGCTGACCATACAACCGGAACAAATACAAACAATGCATATATGATGACTGCCGGAGCAAGCCCCAGCATAATAAAGCGACGACTGCGCAGTGCATTCATTCCTTCACTTCCCTTCTTTAATACCTTACATATCCCCTTCACACATTGAAGCCTGCAAATAAAACGGAAAACCCCTCCCCTGCCGGGAAGGGGCTATACTGCTCAGTTAATCTCATGAAGTACGAATCACCGAGCGTTTTCAATCTACAACCTATTCCTCATCCATTCTGTTAGTTGCTAGCGGCATTGGCCTGTGCAGCCTGAATTTTGGCAGCGATATCTTCCGCTTTGCCGCCCATCAACAGTTCCTGCAATCCATTATTAATAACTTCAACCGTTGCAGACCCCAGCTTGGAATCGTAAACCGGATTAATCTTCACTTCCTGCATCAAGTCGTACAATTCAATGAACAAAGGATGTGCCTTGGATTTGTCCAGCTCAATGTTGTAGCTAACGAGTGTACTGCTGTCCAGCGTAGCCTTTTGACCGTCAGGTCCTGCCAGGGCATAGAACAGCTCCATGGCTGCCTCTTTTTGGGCACCGCTCAGCTTTTTGCTTACACCCAAACCGGTACCTACCACGCCTGATGTCGTTCTTGGCTCTCCTTCACCACCATCTACCGGGGGAAGAATAGTAATATGCGTGTTGTCCAATACCTCCGCAGGTGCGTTGTTCACCAGGTTCGCCAGGGCCCATCCACCATTCATGACCATGGCTGCTTTCCCCTGAAAATACAGCTGCATCATCTGGGTTTCGTCAATGCTGTTGAACCCATCCTGAAATGCCTTGCTGTTACCAAGCTCCTGCATTTTGTTTAACGCCTCGATAAACTGCGGATCCGTAAAGCTGGCACCCTCCTGGGCTGCTGCTTTCAGAAACCAATCTGTACCCGTAATCCGGTCTGCCAATGTACTGAAGATCGTTGATTGTGCTACCCAGTTTGCCTTGTTCCCCAGGGCCATTGGAATAACCTTGTTCTCATTAAACGTTGCAATGGCCTGTTCCAATTCAGCCCACGTTTCAGGAACTTTGACGTTATACTGTTTAAACAGTGCTTCGTTGTAATAAATGAAGGAACTTGGCGCCAGATTCATCGGCACGGAGTAGATGTTTCCGTCAACCGTATATCCATCCAGTGCGTTCGGGATAAAGTTGTCCTTCCACTCCGGCTTCGCATCCAGCTCTGTGTTAATGGGCTGAAGCAGGTCGCCTTTTACAAACTCTTTCGTCATGGCATCCGGCCACATCACAAACAAATCCGGCATTTCGTTTGCAGCTGCTACAGTACGGAGCCTTGTTTTCAGGCCGTCTGTCGGCAAGCCCTCATCCACCACTTCAATATCTGGATGTGCTGCCCGAAAATCTTCAATAATTTTACGCATGGCTACTGCCTTTGCATCCTGTCCGGTCCAGTTATGCCACAGCGTAACCGTGACTTTATCGCTGCTGCCCGTTCCCTCCGAAGCATCACCGCCACTGCAGGCAGCGAGTACCATCGAAAACAAGGCAATTGCCACAAAACCCGAAAGCCATCTTTTTAACATCTCTATACTCCCCCTTGGCTGTTTGAATACCCTCATTGTAAATGGTAACGCTATCATAACGTAAGGTGACGATCCACGGATGGTGGGGTGAAAAATATCGGATGCCACACCCAATAGCGTGTTACTTGTAATTAGAACAAAAAGAGCTCTCTATGTGAGAGCTCTTTAAGCAAACAATCTATTTCGTATGAAAAAGAATAAGTTCAATTTATTTCATGCTGCTTTTGATAAGAGCTGCAAAAGCTTCCGAGCCTTCCTTTGTTAAATGTACGCCATCTTTTTCAAAGTACTCATCGTGCCCTTCGCTTGCACTGTTCCAATCGATGAGGGAAACGTTACTGTAGGATGAGGCTGCTTCGTTCAATGCTCTGTTAACCGTTCGTTCCCAAGGACGCGGGACCCGGACAGTAACCAGATATACATGATTCTCATCCTTGAGGTAATCCAAAACAGAATCCAGGCTTTTGGAATTGAATGAACCGTTGGTTCCCAATTCCAGGACAACCTGATTGCCAAGTTGGTCGTTTCGTTTGAGCCCATCCAGGACATCGGCTGCCTCCCACATTTGACGGCCAACATGACCGTCCACGTGTACCCCGGACATATGTTGTTCCAAATAAGGCTTGGCATCCAGAATGACCGAATCCCCTATCACGGTATAGTGGATCTTGCCGTCTTCAGCAGGGGGAGCTTTGTCTCCACCCTCTTGCGAAGCATCACCTGGCTGATCCGGGTTCCCCGCAGTATCAGCCCCGTTATCATCGGCATGATCCTTATTTCCAGCATCGTCTGCAGCAGTCTGGTTCGGCTCGTTAGCAGCCGTTCCATCTCCTTCATCGGATGCCGGTTCTTCCGTTTTGGAAGGTGTATCTGGCTTCGACGTCTGCTCTGCTAGCTTGTCTTGCTGATTGCCACCATCATCTGCAGGCTTGTCATTCTTCTGAGGTGCCGACTTCTGGCCGGAACCTGCAGTATCAACAGGAGCCGGAAGAACATCCTGTCCTATCTCTTCATGCACAGCATGTTCTCCATTCAATGTGGTAGACATCGATACAGAATGTGAGTCGGAGTTCGCCGCAGAGGAAATCATCATCTGTGACACGGTGAAGCACATAAACAGAACTGACATCACCACTCCGCCCCGCTTCAACCATATCTGATGCGTACTAATACCGTTTCGCCCTCTACCCCATAGCCGGGAACAGGTATCACGGAATCCGTTATAACGGATTGGATTTTCGATAAACTTCAATGATAGTGAAGCCAGCACTACCGTTGCTGCCACCTGCAGAATCATTCGAACCGGATCTAAACCTCCCGTATCAACCACAGGACTTGTCAGGATGATTACAGGATAATGCCAGAGATAGAGCCCATAGGAACGCTCCCCAATCCATCTCAGCGGTTTTGCACCAATCAGGCGTCCCAGCATCGAAGAGGGATGAGCCAACACAGCGACCAGCAGGGTAGTAGCTATGGCTTGAAGTACCATACCCCCTTGGTAGAGCGATGGTTCATATTCACTGCTGTTCAGCATCATGTAGACCAGCAGGGCCAGCGCTGCCAAGCCCGATACATCGAGCACGGCTCGATTAAGGCTCGCAAGGGAGGAGGACAGTTTTCGGCTTGGCCACACTACAGCCAGTGCAGCCCCGGCCAGCAAGGCAAAAGCACGCGTGTCCGTACCATAGTATACACGGCTCGGATCCAGATTCGGATTGTATAGAATAGCCATTGCTCCAGCAGATAACTCAGCGGCAACGACAATAAAAACAACGAGCCATCCCTTTCTTTTGAACAGCTTAATTGAAAGGATAAGGAGCAGCGGCCACACAAGGTAAAACTGCTCTTCCACGGCAAGCGACCAGAAATGTCCGAACGGTGATGGAGGACCGAAACTCTCGAAATAGGATACATGGTGGAAGATATACCACCAATTGCTTATGTATAATACACCCGATATAACGTCCCCACGCAGGGAAGCAAGCCGGGAAGGATCTGTGAAGAGAAGCCAAATCATGACCACTGCAGTCATGGTAAGCATGCCAGGCACGAGACGTCTGATTCGTCTCACCCAAAAATCACCGAGTGATATGCGTCCATGTTCCTGCCATTGGGACACAAGAATATCTGTAATCAGATAACCTGATAAAACAAAGAAAATGCCTACACCGAGCAAACCACCGGGAATAAAACCCAGATTAAGATGATATCCAATCACAGCAAGCACGGCAATGGCCCGCAGACCATCCAGTCCGTTCATATGCCGCCTGTTGTTCAACGTTTGTGACATTCGCGCCCCCCCTTGTTGCTTCGGGCCCACATCATGGATGTCTGGGGCAGTTGCAAATCAGCTTGGCTTCGCATCGTGATTCTGGTTGTCATTAACATACGTATTGCACCTTTCGTCATTCATTTCCAATATATCGATCAACACTCACGTTTAGCATTATACGCTCAAGCGCAGTGAGATAAATTACAGCAGTAGTTACAAAGTGGTGAAACGATGTAACCTTTCCTGCCAGCTAATATAGCTGTAAAATCATACTCCAAAATTGTCGTTTAATACAGTCTTTTTCTTGGGCTGGGTAATATTACCTCACTACCATATCAATACAAAAAGACCGCCCACTTCCTCAGCAGCCACAATCCATTATAAACCTATCCCCAGCCGGATTGAAAGTTTTGCCCATAAATGCTTCTAGATGCCTAGGACTCTGGAGGTGAAAAGGACGAATCCTCTTTTATTCCGGGAATCTTCTAGTTGAAATCATCCTTTGAAGCCCGCTGATTCTACGTCAGGTCCAAAAAGGGCGACCAAAGTGCTGGTCACCCTTAACGGTATTCTTCTCATCACATGAACCTGGATGATGTCTATCCTCTAATTACATTTGCTGTATCCACATTGGCTGCAAGTCTTGCAGCCTTCAATATTGATCAATGAAGCTGAACCACAGGAAGGACACAAATCTCTCGATGCAGTATAGGTTGCTAATGGTTCGTCCACAATCGCCGATTCAGAAATTCGATTCACACTCTGGTCTGCCTCTTCATTAGTAGAGGATGCATTCTCCTCAGCTGTGCTCTGTACATGACTTTCGAGCGCCTTCGCTACTGCGTCTGCAATGGACTCTACCCGGTTTACACCAAAGCCAATCGCTCCCGAACCACCGATGCCTTTCAGATGTTTGATAAGAAGTTCGACTTTATGTCCGTGGTCACCATATCGCAGGAACAGGGAGCACACTCTTCCTAGCGCTTCTGCCATGGCGAATACATCGGAACCGGCTTTACCCACGTTCAGGAAGATCTCCGCCGGAATGCCGCCCAGGTCGTTGATCGTAATGTAAGCCATGCCAAACGGAGTATTTATTTTGTACGTTGCTCCCCGCAGTACCTGCGGACGACTCTTGTACTGTTTATCCAGTACTTTGGCTGCAGGCGAAGCCGCCACACTTGTTTTGCCCTCGTTCTCTGTCTCCGAAGGTTCTGACGTGAAAGCTGTCGTTTCGTTTGCAGCACTTGTTTCTTTTACCGGATCTGTCACACTTGTTTGTTCACTTACTTCGCTATTCGCCTCTTCCTTCTTCGTCGTGGATAGGACCTGTACATCGCGGCTGCCGTCCCGGTAGATCGTGACTCCCTTACAACCGAGATCAAAAGCAAGCTCATACAACTGTGCCGTATCTTCAACCGTAAAATCAGCCGGACAGTTGGCCGTCTTCGAGATGGAGCTGTCCACCCACTGTTGAATCGCTGCCTGTACCCGAATATGATTTTCTGCGGACAGATCCATCGCCGTTACATAATAGTCAGGAAGTTCCTCGCCAGGGTGTTCATCCAGCCATTCTTGAGCAATGGGGACAAACTGCTCATCGTAACCGAGCCGGCTTTGACGGAAATATTTAAACGCAAAGTAGGGTTCGATTCCTGTCGACGTACCCACCATCGTTCCCGTACTTCCTGTTGGGGCCTGCGTGATAAGCGTTACATTACGAATGCCTTGCTTGCGGATGGCCTCTCCCACTTCCGAATAAGTCCCGACCAGATTTTTCATGAATCCACTCTGTAAGTACGGCTCCACTTCAAAGGCAGGGAACGCTCCCTTCTCGGCCGCAATCTCTGCTGATGCGAGGTATGCTTCTTTTGCGATAAAGCCATACAGTTTATCCAGAAATTCAAGCGATTCCGGACTGCCGTACCGGATGCGCAGCTTAATCATCAGCTCTGCGAGACCCATCGTGCCAAGTCCAACCCGGCGCTCCCGCTGCTGATTCTTCTGATTTTCCTCAAAATGATAAGGTGTTGCATCAATCACATTGTCCAAAAATCTCGCCGAAATTCGTGTCGTCTCCGCCAGCTCCTGCCATGCTACATCATGACTGGTTTCATCGTAAAATTTGGATAAGTTGATAGCCGATAGATTGCAGACGCCCCATCCTGGCAGGCCTTGTTCACCGCATGGATTTGTACATATAATCGGATTAAAGTACCAGCTGTTGGACATCTGATTGTAATACTCCATAAAGACAACACCCGGCTCTGCTGATTTCCAGGCCGATTCGATAATTGTACGCCATATATCCCGGGCCTTTACTGTACGGTAATGGATAACCTGGTGCCCGGCTTCCTTCCATTGCTGCAGATCCCCGTTCCACTCGTTGTCATACTCGGGGTCGTTCGTATCCGGAAAAACAAGTTCCCAGTCCCCGTCCTGTTTGACAGCTTCCATAAATGCGTTGCTCACGCATACGGATAGATTGGCATTGGTAACCTGCCCCATCGTTTGTTTGACGGTAATAAAATCCATCACATCCGGATGCCAGTCGTTCATCATCAGCATAAGTGCTCCCCGGCGGCTGCCTCCCTGTTCAATCAGTCCAGTGGTATAACTGAACAATCCTCCCCAGGATACCGAACCGCTGGAAGATCCATTGACCCCTTTAACTACTGCACGACGTGGACGGAGTGACGACAGGTTGATGCCAACCCCGCCACCGCGAGCCATAATCTCCGTCATTTCAGTCAACGTTTTCATGATGCCACCCCGACTGTCCTGTGGAGAAGGAATGACATAACAGTTAAAGAGGGTCAGCTCATCGCTAGCACCCGCACCAGCAGCAATTCGGCCTCCCGGAACCAGCTTCCAATCGTCCAGGACAGCCCGGAACTTGGATTGCCACATTTGCTGTTCTTCCGGAGTGGATTCTACAGAAGCCATCGCTCTCGCGAGCCGGTCCCACATCTCCTCCGGTGTTTTTTCTATATTAAGTGTCAGCTTCTCCACTTCCGTCTGGATCGTTTCTCCACTACGAGTCTTCACTTTCACCGTCTGACCCTGCCGTTCCACGATTTCCCCCACTTCCTTTGTCGGAAACTTCGGGTCATCTTTCGTCAGAACAAGTACAACATCTCCTACCTTGGCATGGTTTGGATCAGCATCCTTCCAGGCATAACGGTCCAAAAATATTTTTTCACTTAATCCTTCCAACTTGTGCGACAATTTGTTCGAATTCATTATGTTTGACAGCCTCCCCAAAAATCCCATTACATTTCTATTATGTGTATAAATATGCCGAAACACCACATATAGTGATTCATATTCAGTATAGTACACCATATATTGATTTTCCATGTGACTTAAGTCACAGCCAGCCTTTCTATTCGCCCTGTACTTGGACTAGCTCACTCTTACGCCATCAGACTCTCTCATTCAAAATTTGTGAATTTTTTTAGACGTAAAGGTTCGATTTCGCACCTTATTTGGAGGGTGGTTATGAACTGCCTCTCATTCGTCCATACTATGAGCTACGAATAAAACGTCATCATGTATGGCAGGGGAGGCATCACCATGAACCGGAAACATCCGCTTCACATGAATCAACCTGCAGCAGAACTGCCCGTTCCGCTCGAATTCGATCGCAGCTGGCTGACCCAATTGGAGTCACGGCTCGATAAAGGCGGTCCTTGGGGAGATTACAGACTCTTTCAGCTTGGTATTCAAGCGGAAGAGACCAATCTGATTCCCAATTTTGATGAAATACAGTGTCTTAAGCATTTGCAGGGACTGACCCCGCTTCCGCACCAGATGGACACTGCACGCAAAGTATTATTTGAAATGTCAGGCCGTGCCATTCTTGCCGACGAGGTGGGTCTGGGAAAAACCATAGAAGCCGGTCTGATATTGAAAGAATATATGGTCCGTGGTCTTGTATCGAAGGTCCTCATTCTCGTGCCTGCATCCCTTGTACTTCAATGGGTACGAGAGCTGAATTCAAAGTTTGGCATTCCCGCAGTTGCACAGAAAAAAGCCTATTCCTGGCAAAATGAAGTGGTGGTGGCTTCCATGGATACGGCTAAGCGAGATCCGCATAAGGACATCTTGCTGAGTACGGACTATGACATGATCATTATTGACGAAGCGCACAAACTCAAAAATAAAAAAACGACCAACTATCAATTCATGCTGAAACTGCGAAAAAAATATTGTCTGCTGCTGACGGCGACACCTGTACAAAATGACATGAGCGAGCTGTTCAATCTAATAAACTTGCTGAAGCCGGGCCAGCTCGGTCGTCAAGGTGACTTTAGTGCGAACTTTGTCGTGGATAAACGAATCCCCAAAAACCAGGAACAGCTTAAGGACGAATTGTCCAAAGTCATGATCCGGAACCGCCGCGGTGAAGGGCCAGTACAGTTCACCAAGCGGAATGTTTCCAATGTGAATTTGCAGCTATCTCCTGAAGAACAGGCACTCTATGATGGGGTAACTTCCTTTGTTAAAGATCAATATCAGGAGGCTGGTGGAAACCTGAGCAGCATGCTCTCCCTTGTTACGCTGCAGCGGGAGGTGTGCAGCAGCCGGGATGCAGTGTTTGTTACGCTGGTCAATCTGTCCAAGAAGCTCCCGCTGGACTCCCCGCTCCGGGACAAAATTTGGGATCTGGTTGCCCATATCAAGGCCATTAAGGAAAATACGAAGGCCGAGAAAACGATGGAACTGATTCGAAACATGAATGAGAAAGTCATCATTTTCACTGAATACCGGGCCACGCAGGAGTATCTGCTGAATTATTTTCGCAACAACGGACTCACAGCTGTTCCATATCGTGGCGGTATGAACCGGGGGAAAAAGGACTGGATGATGGACCTTTTCCGAGGCCGTGTTCAGGCCATGATCGCAACCGAAGCTGGTGGCGAAGGCATTAACCTTCAATTTTGCCATCACATGATTAATTTCGACTTGCCCTGGAATCCGATGCGCGTAGAGCAGCGAATTGGTAGGGTACATCGGCTCGGACAACAAAATGACGTCAACATCTACAATCTGTCGACGACAGGCACGATTGAGGAACACATCCTGAATCTGCTGCATGAAAAGATCAATATGTTCGAGATGGTCATCGGCGGACTGGACGTTATTCTGGAACGCCTGGAGAAAAAGGAATCCATCGAAAAGAGTCTCTATAAGATCATGCTCGAATCCCAGAACGAAGATGACATTCGCCGGAAAGTGGATTCGCTTGGACAATCACTTAATTCCATTCAGCGTGAAGTCGCCGATGAAGTGCCATCCGTCTCCCTTCTAGATCTGGGCAAAGGAGGACACTGACCATGACCATGTCACCCCAAGAAGTTCAAACCTATGTAACAACCTATCTCGAAGCCATGGAATGCCAGATCATGGAGCGTTCTCCTGCACATCTAACTGTTAAACTATCGCCGGAGGCCGACAAGGCTCTAACCAACCGTCCGTACTATTGGGGATTTGTTGAGCGCACTGGAGCTCCGGCGGAGACGATGTCCTTTACGTTCGTATTTGATCCGGCAGCGCATCAGCAAGCCATCGAGGCAGCAGAAGCCAGAGCCGCTCAGGCATCTCCCTCGCTCTCTCCAAGTCAGAGCGGACCTGTCGGCCCAGGCAGCGCAGGGTCTGGTTCCGGACCAGATGCACCTAAAGAAACCATTCTTGGCCGCTATTTTGGCATTACTCCAGCTCTGCCGCAGCTCGGGCCCGGCCGCATCCTGCGTGAAGACGTCGTCTATGGCAGTCGCAGACTGCAGCAGATCTTCGAGGCAGCCCGTGAAGGCGGCGCATTCGTGAACCTGTTTGAGCAGGCACCCAAACGTCAGCTGCGCGCTGCGGCACCAGCTGTATATGAACCATGGCTTGGTGTATGTTTCAAAGTGGAATTCGCCTGTGATTTGAAACGGGAGGAGCTCCATTTTCTTGGCATCTCCCTTCGCACAGGTGAAATTATCGAACAATTCGGTTCCAAGCTGAACCGGCGAGACCTCAGCCCAAGGCTGGCTGAGAACATGCATGTCCAGACAGCTAAGGTATCGCTGTCGGATGCTGGAGCAGCACTCGAGAAACACCTTACCAGGCGTCTGCTGGAACTGGATTATGGTTGGGCTGAACAAGCCAAGGCACGACTGGACCTGGAACTTGCTGTGGTTGATGCGTATTACGAAGCCGTACTTAGGGAGGATACGCCTGAGGTTGAGTTAGACGACAATTCCACAGGAGCTGGTCGTGATTCTGCTCCCACCGGGCAAGAGCTCGGGACTAATTCCATGAAAATTCAGACTGTTGAAGGGGATCACTCCCATGTCCCCCCTGTGAATCGAATATCCGCAGGCAGGGCTGGATTGGAGACACACTCGGATGTCGAACTTGCTGCTGAACAGGCTGTCCCCTTAGATGAGGAAACGGATACCGAGCAGGAGAAGGCACGCCAGGCGGTTCTGGACCGTGAGGCGATGAAACTGCAATACGAAACCCGCCGGACAGAAATGATCTGGCAGTATGAGCCCAAAGTGAAGGTCACGGCCATAAGCAGCGGCATGTTTCATTTAAGATAGACGCAGACACTACTTTTCCAGCAAATGACGGCAAAAGTAGTGTTTATTCATGAGCAGCCACCCGACAGGTTGCAGCAACCTTTGCATCGCTTGTCCACTAGAATGAACCTAGAAGTGATCGTGCAGCGAATAATCGTCCCTGTTCGTCATAATGTACTCCAGAAAAAGAAGGTGTTAATTATGAACCGAATCTTTCATAGGCCATGGCTTGTCATCCGCCGGGCAGCAGGCGTGGGTGTCATGTGTCTTTTGGGTTTAACTACGTTGTCCACAACATTGCAGGCAGAAGATGCCTTAGGTTTGCAGGCAGCCACCACAGAACTTTCCTACCAGTTAACGACGGCAAAAAGCGATGCTTCCCATGCATCTGACAAGTTTGCTCCTGCTGCTGTTCAGCAGTTTGCTCTTCAACAAGTCAAGGCCTTGGGCTCCTTCCAACAGATGGACCAGGGCTGGAACCGGGCACAGCTAGACTTTACGCCTCTTGGTCCCGGAACGCACAGCTGGCTTGTAAACGCTCATATCGATGGAACACCTGTTGGATATATGATTATCACAGCTAACCGCATAGGGAAACTGCAGCTAAGCGAGTACGGACAGGGAGAACACAATCCGTATGACCTCTCTCTGCTGAAGCAGTCTCTTCAACGACATAATCTGAGTCTGAAAGAATTGTCACATGCAGAGGACATCCAGTTACGTTATGCCTCCCCTCTTCTTGCCTACTGGAAAGTAGAGCAATCAGGTGCTGGCACCATCTACATCGATGCAACCAACGGTGACACTTTACCGAATGGTGCTGTAAAGGCCATGGAGCGTGAATCTCGTGTTGAATATACTCGCTCTCCTTCTCCAACGCTATCCGTGTCTGTACAACTTCAATCCGGAACAGATGAACTACCCGAGGTTTCATCCTTTTCAGCGGATCCGATCAACGTGCAACCGAATTTTGATCCTGCCGAAAATCTCTTGTGGATTACTTCGGAAGCCGTCCCTGTAACAAGCTTGCAGCCGTTAATACAGCAGTGGAAAAACCATCAGGCCATCGTCTTTTCGGCAGATGAGCGCAATGTATTATATGGAGGCCCTGTTCCTGTTACCGGATATCAGGTCTGGAGAATGAATGACGGTTCGGAGAAAATGGAATATGTAGCGATTGGGGGACACTTTTCCGTAAAACGTTTCGTTCCGATCGACACGCTGATGAACGACGGTCATTTTTATACTTTCACGCCGTGAAGCCGTGAGTTTTGTATAGTCTCAAGCAAACACAAATAAGACGCCTTCCTCTGATTTCATAATCAGGAACGCGTCTTTTTATGTTGAGTCTAAAAGCCGTTTATCCCTTTCCAGAAGAGCTTCGTTTCTGCATTTCCCCACGAGGATCTAATGCTTTTTCCTTTTTCCCTACCCACAATGATACGGCAAAGGGGAGCATGCCAAACCATTTCATCGCCCAAGGCTCTTTTACCTTGGAACGACCTTTCCGTTCTTCCTTCGGTGTATCTATAAAATGAACAACACGCTGTGTAATATACTTCACCAGCTCATCACTTTTGGCCATCCATCTCTGCCTCCTTCTTTACCTGAGCATGATTCGAGATGCTCAATTGTAATTCGCAAGCTTACGATACATCTATTGTGTGCAGAACAGTCCATGCATAAACATTTTTTTTGCTGCTGAGAGTATGAAATAACCAAGAATGCACAGTCTAATGCCAAAGGTATCCATCCTAATACGCCATTGCAAGAGATTCCTATGAGAAAAAGGAGCGTGCATACACATGGTTAAGCTGCTATCTGCGTTAGTGGCATGGCTAATCGGGTTCAATTCAATACTAATGTTACCTGCGCAAGCAACCTCCGCGGTTATCGAGTCATCCTACCCCAACCAAAAATCAGTAAGTCCTACCCTGCTGCCTGTAACGGATGGTGACAGTTATCGTTCCACGCACCATGCTTTTGCAGCTCCTGTCATCCTGCTGGATGTGGGACACGGGGGTATTGATGGGGGTACGTCAGAAGATGGGGTGCTTGAAAAAGACATCAATCTGTCGATCAGTCAAAAGGTGTACCTCCTGCTTCGCAGCAAAGGATATGCTGTCATCATCAACCGGCTTGGAGACTACGCCCTTAGTGACGAAAACCGCTGGCTGAACAGCAGATCCCGTCATCGCAGGGATCTGGCACAGCGCAAGAGTCTCAGTGAAGAAGTAAGCACGGATATTGTGGTCAGCATCCATGGGAACTGGAGTCCCAAATCGTCTACAAGGGGGCCAGTTGTTCTTTACCAGAATGAAGGCAGGAGCTACCTTCTGGCAGACTCCATCCAGACCGAGCTAAACCACCTGTTTGGCACTCGGCGCGGTGTTGTGTGGGGTAAGCCTTTCTACCTGCTGAATCAGATTAAACAACCGGCCGTTATCGTTGAAACCGGATTTCTGAGCAATGCAGAGGACCGGGCCATGATGAATGATCCTGCAGAGCAGAAACGCATTGCCCAGTCCATTGCCGATGGCATTATTTATTATTTGTCGGTAGTGTAGGGGCAGCATGCCAGTGCCAAACTTCACGCACCAGATCACCGATGCCAACAAACTCGATCTCACCCTTCAGCCTGGTGACGGATTCGTGAACAACGCTGGATGTGTTTAGTCCCGTCTGACCCACATGTCCAATGACAACGCACATATTCTTTTCGACAGCTCGCTTGGCTGCCAATTCCATCTGATGGCGAATATGCGGCTTAGAGTTCTGGTCGTCCAGGAAAATATCGTTGCCGACCGGAGGCATGCCTTTTGATACCGCGAGTTCACCCACGACCGAACGGAAATTTGTACGACTGTCTACAAAAAACAGCCCTCGTTCCCGGCAAACATCAAGCACAATTGACATGATTCGTTTGTCTGAAGTAACTTTGGAGCCCATATGATTGTTCATGCCGATGGCGTAGGGAACATCATCAATGGCTTTCTCCACTCGTTCGCGGACTTCATCGTCTGTGAGACTGGATGTAATCGCACCGGGACCGAGCCATTCAGGTCTTCCTGATTTGGGTTCCATGGGCATGTGTACGATTACATCCATTCCTTTTTCATGTGCAGCCATAGCGTCTTTTTTGGTGGTGGACAAAAACGGCATGACCGCAAGCGTCAGCTTGACTGGCATGTTCAAAATTTCTGCCGTGCCTTTCATATCGTTGCCCGCATCATCAATAATGATCGCCATTCGTTTCGACTGTGATTGGGGTTGAGTCATTACCACTGCCTGAGCAGGTTCTGTGACCAGTGGTTCTGCACTACAGGTAAACAAGTTCACTCCATAAGTAATAAACAGCATACTCACCATCAACCATACAGTTCGAATCGTCCATGTACTGGACCGTACTTTACGTTCGGCCTTTTTCATCCATCGTTCCCTCCTTTGTTCGTTCCCCTCATTATTTGAACAATGAAGAAGGAATATGTTAGACAAAAAAAGCCTGTTCCATGCACATGAAAAAGCCCTCCTTTTAGGAGAGCCTTCCACTATATAATCCATTCCGTCCAGCTCACTTGGTTTTCCATACCTCCATACGCTGCGCGTATTTCTGGTTGATAATATCCTCCACTTTCTCATCCCCTGCCTTTTTCATATCCTCTAGCATTTTGTCAAATATGGCATTGGCTTCTGCTTCAGTCGGGGCAATAATGGCTCTGGTAATGCTTTGGTCCATAATATCCTTGACCTTTTGTGCCGTCAGAGCTTCGGGTGTTCCCCCATCCGGATTGAGGTTATCATATTCAGCAGTATCCCATACCGAATCACCAAGACTTTTGATGGCCAGTTCATCCACTTCGCTGCGCTGATATTTGACGGCCATGTCGTACGGCTGTCCGTTTGGATCCAACCCATTTTTGATAAACCACAGCCATTTACGAACCCCGCTTGTTTTCACCGTTTCATCCCAGTTATCCTTGAAGCTCTGCAGGAATGCAGGATCAGGTTGACGTTTTCCATCCACCATGGTGTATTGTTCGCCTTCCTTACCCCATAGGAGCAAGTGCTGTCCTTCATCACTCGCCAAATAGTTGAACAGCTTCATCGTTTCTTCCGGGTGTTTATTATTTTTGGTTATGGCAATGGCATCCCATCCGAGCGAGCTTCTCGGTCCAAAGGTCGTTTGGGCCGGGTCCACACCAGGAGCTACGACTTTATATGCGAATAATTGATTCTTCTCACCGCCATCCTTTTTCAATGCGGCATTGCCGTTGCCCGGATCCCAGTACGCGCCTGGTGTGGAGAATACCGCACCTGTTGTGAGCTTCTGAATCCATGTTTGTGTTTTGCTAATGGCGAATTCCTTCTCGATCAGTCCTTCTCGATATAGACGGTTCATATATAAAAGCATTTCACGATACTTCGGATCTTTGACATCATATTGCAATCTGCCATTATTATCGTAGTAGGTTTTTAACCCCCACATGCCCTTGAAGGTACCCAGATTCGCTCCCATATTCTCTCCATTCATCGTCATGGGAACCGATTCTTTACCATCAATTGTGCTGTATTTCTGTTTAAACTGTTTAAGCAGTGCTTCAAACTCGTCTGTCGTGAGCGGCTCGGAGCCATCCGCTTTCTCAGGAGCAAGCTCTTCCAGCAGGCTTTGCCTCATCAGCATACCGAAGACTGGATCACTGTCGAGTCCATACCAGTTTGCCAGGTAATAGTTTTTGCCGTCCGTATAACGTGTCTTGGTCAAGGTGTCCCCGTACATTTCCTTTAAATCTGCTCCATATTTCTCGATTAACTCATCAAGCGGAATAAAGGCTCCGCTAGAAATATATTTGTCCAGTGAGGCATCTCCCCGGCTCATGACCACGACATCGGGGTAATCTCCACTCGCCAGCATCAAGCTCAGCTTCTCCGTCGGATTTCCCGTCGGCTGCTGTATGGAGATCTCTATTCCGGTTTTTTCGGTGATTTGCTGGGCAACCGCATCAGTGAATGGCTCACCTTTGGTATTGCCATCAAACCAGGTCAGCGTGATCGGGCCTTGTTCAGCTCCTTTTTCACCTGTACCTGCACTATCTGTCCCCTCGCTCGAAGAACATCCCGCAAGCAAACCTACGACTAATGCAGCAGTAATACCCATAACCATCCATTTTTTTGTCTTTTTCATTGACACCCTAATTCCTCCCAATGAATGAAGTGACTTGCGTGTATTATGGAGCAAACCAACGAATCTGTACCACCCCCTTTCAGGAGTGAAGGAGTGCCTGCCGAGAAGCCTTCCTCTGGCAGCCAGACCAGCAATAATTAACTTTTTACTGCTCCGAGCGTCATGCCTTTGACAAAATACTTCTGCAAAAACGGATAGACGAGAATGATCGGCAACGTAGCAACCATCGTCGCAGCCATTCGTATGGTGTCACTCGAAACAGCATTCCGCTTGGCTGAGTTAGCCAGCATCTGCGTTTGAGAGATCATCCCACCGGTCTGAAACTGACTCAGGATTTTGACAAGTACGGCTTGCAAGGTTTTCAAGTCTGAGCTGTACGTGAATGCATAAGAGTCAAACCAGGAGTTCCAGTGTCCAATAGCTTGGAATAATCCAACTGTCGCGAGTACAGGCGTGGTTAGCGGCATGACAATTCTGAAAAAAATCGTAAGATCATTAGCTCCGTCCACCTTGGCTGATTCCTCAATCTCATGAGGAAGCTGCTCCATGAACGTTCGTACAATAATCATGTAAAACACATTCATCAGACTGGGCAGAATGAAGACGGAGAACGTATCAATCATGTTCAGCGCTTTGAGTACCATGTAATAGGGAATCAATCCGCCGCCAAAATACATCGTGAATATGAAGTACAAATTCCAACCCTTGCGCCCCACCAAATTCCGCCGGCTCAGCGGATACGCCAGCATCGTGATAACCAGCACCGAGAGCGGTGCACCAATCAGTGTTCGTTTGACCGTGACCCACAGCCCATTCAAAATTTCACTGTCTTTCAAAATCTGGCTGTAGCTGTCCAAGGTTGGCACGCGTGGCCACAAGTAGACACCGCCCCGAACCGTATCCTCCGCGCTATTCAAGGAAAGGACAAGTATATTCCAGAAAGGCAGAAATGTAACCAGTAAAACCAGGACCAGAATGAGATATACAAAGAACTTAAATATCCGATCACCGAATCGGTTTAATAACATGATGAGCACTCCTTTCCTTCTTGGTTAGAACAACGCCTGATCATTCACCTTTCTTGAGATCCGGTTCACAATAACAACGAGTATGAAAGCAACGACAGATTTGAACATTTCAACGGCAGCTCCGTATGAAAACATGCTGTTCTGCAAGCCGTATTTGTAGGCATAAATATCGATGACTTCCGAATACTCAAGTACCGTATTGTTTTGCAAGAGATACTGCTGTTCAAAGCCTGCATTCAGAATTCCGCCGACTGCAAGAATAGCCAGTATGACAATGGTTGGACGCAAAGCCGGCAGAGTAATATGCCACATTTGCTTAAATCTGCTCGCCCCATCTACCCTCGCAGCTTCATAAAGTTCAGGGTTAATGGAGGAAATGGCCGCAAGATACATAATTGCGCTGAAGCCCATCTCTTTCCACATGTTGGACAAGGCAATAATCCACCAAAACAAAGGTCCATTTTGCAGGAACGCGATCGGATCATCCACAATACCCAGCAGCACCAGAATATTATTGAGCATACCGTCTGAAGCCAGGAGTGTAATGACAATATTGGCCGCAATAACCCACGAGATGAAGTGGGGCAAATATGATACCGTCTGTACAAAGCGCTTGAAAAATCCCTGTCTGGCTTCATTCAGGACAAGCGCAAGGATGATTGGCGCAGGAAACCCGAACAACAGTGTGAGCAAGCTCGTTGCGAGTGTATTGCGCATAACCCGATAGAAATCACCTGTGGTGAAGAAATATTCGAACCACCGGAAGCCTACAAACTCTGCATGAAAAAACTGCCTAAAAAAAGACTCCCCTCCCGGCTGATAATTCGTAAATGCCATATACAGTCCGAACATGGGACCATAGGAAAACAGCAAAGTTGCAACGAAGGCAGGCAGCATAAGCACGAATAACCATTTTTGTTCTTTTAGTCTGCTGATCAGATTATTGCTCCTGACTGTTTTGATAGCGCTTACCTTATGCATCAGATGCCCTCCCCTTTCTTTATACCATCATGATTGGCCTGATTCAGATTCAGCTGATTACCTTTTTATCTTAATTTTGATAGCGCTTGCTTTCCATACTTCAATTCTCCGATAAATGCCGCTTTTTAAAGATGTTTTCGGTGAAAAGCGTTATTGGTTTTCCATATTTCGTCTGCTATGATGAACTCTATGAAATCACTTTCAATTGAGAGAGGGCTGCTCGATGCGTCCATTTTACAGAAAATACATTTACATGCCTTTTGTTGATTTAAGCTTCAGATCCAAACTCTTTCTTGTTTTTGTCCTGGTCACCATTATCCCGATGATGCTGCTGGTTTATTTCTCGTTCGAACTTACCAAATCCAAGCTGACGGAACAGCTGTACATCAACATGATGAATTCAACCGCCCAGATCACCAAAAACCTGGAGAATAAACTCGATAGCTATGAACATATTTCAGCCTCCATTTATCTGGATAATCGACTTGCCAATTACCTGACGACAGAGTATCAGGATGATCCTTCCTATCTGGATGTTTATAATTACATTGGCAATCGCATCGATACCATTATGGCTGCCTACCCTGATTTTGATAGCGCATTCATTTATTCGGACAATCCGTCTCTGCCTAAGGATAACTACTATATCAAGCCCATTACACCCGAAGTTGAGGAGACTGAGCTGGTCCAGAAGCTGAAACAGTCGTATGGTAATATCATTCACCTCTCCTCCCCGCAAACGGCGGATGGACCTGCCATGTTTACCCTTGCGAGACTGCTGAATAATAATAGCAATCAATATCCGTATGGGATGCTGGTATTCCAAATTTCCGAGTCGGTTATCTATTCGTTAATGGAGAAGGAAGCCGGAGGCAAAGACATTTTTATCATGAATGACCAAGGTGTTATTCTATCTTCTGCGGACAAAAAATTAATCAATACACGGTTGCCGGAACTGCTTGACCAACAGTTTGATGACTCTCTTTCCGGCAGATTCGACACGACCTATCAGGGCGTTAAAGCACTAGCCGTCTATAACACACTCAAAAATGGCTGGAAGACCGTCTCCATCTTCCCTTATGAAAGTATTATTAAAGATGCCAAATCACTGTCGCAGCTTATGATTAAAGTGTCACTTGCCTTTATAGGTGTGGCTCTGCTGCTCATTTATATTACGGCTTCACTGTTCAGCAAACGCATCCGGACCTTAATCCGTATGATTCGCCGGATTGAGCGCGGAGACTTCACACCAACACATGAGGAACAATTGGGCAGTGATGAGATTGGACAGCTTCACTTCGCGTTCCAGCAAATGACGATCCGTTTGAGAAGTCTCATCACCGAGGTATATCAAAAAGAACTGCAGAGCAAGGAAGCCGAGCTCGATCTTTTGCAGGCCCAGATTAACCCTCATTTTCTGTATAACACACTGGGCTCGATCTCTTCTCTCGCGATTAAACATCAGGATCCGCAAATTCAGGAGATGGTATTAAATCTTGCCAAGTTTTATCGGATATCCCTGAACAAAGGAAAAAGTGTTCTGACTATCAATGAGGAGTTGAAATTAACCCAAAGCTATAACGCCATTCAGCTGATCCGATTCAAGGGGCAGTTAAATTTCATTTATACCATTGATCAGGCGATTTTACCCTACTCCACGGTTAAGCTTGCTCTCCAGCCATTTGTTGAAAATGCGATTATTCATGCCGTTTGGAATCAAGAGAGGCCGCTTAATATTCATATCAAAGGGGTCTTCGAAAATGACTCGATTATCCTATCCGTCATGGATGACGGGATGGGCATGTCGCGTGAAACCCTTCTATCTCTACTTGAAGACAAACCAGGACGGGGATATGGTATTTCCAATGTGGACCGGCGGATTAAGCTGAAGTTCGGAGAGAATTACGGTGTCCACGTATACAGCAGATTGGGTGCGGGGACGACTGTGCAGATCATCCTTCCACAAAAAGCCCTTTTATAACACTCATGAATGCCATCGTACTATTCTATACAAAAATACGGAAATAGGGCTGCGGAATTGCTCCGCAGCCCTTTGATGTTCTACTTCAGAATCAAATTGTAGATGACCTGTGCCGCTTCTGCCCGGGATGCGATCCCTTTGGGCTCAAACTTGGCATGTCTGTTTCCTTGAATCAGGCCCAGATTGGCTGCTTCAGTTACTGAATCAGCTGCCCATGGTGACACCAGATTTATATCGCCGAATATGGTATCGTTGGTATCAACAGGCTCCTGATCCTTCCCCAAGGAATAACCCTTCATTACCATGACTGCCATTTCCTCGCGAGTAATCGGCAGATCTGGTCCGAAGGCATCCCGACTTTTGCCGCTAACAATCCCGGCCTTGTACGCGATGGAGATAGGCGCAGCATACCAGCGATCTGCAGCTACATCGCGAAACTCCATTTCCCCGGCTGTGGTCAGTCCCAGAGAATGTACGAGCATTGAAGCGAACTCGGCCCTTGTGACCTCACGGCCTGGTTCAAACAGGCCTTCATGTGTACCTTGGACAATCAGCTTGGCCGCCAACTCATAAATAACAGGGCTCGCCCAGTGGTAAGCAGGGACATCTGTGAAGGAGCGCTCCAGCTCCAATACAGCATATGTGCCGAATTCACTGATTTCCCCTGTTAACACATTCGCTGCATATTCACCTCGGACAAATTCAAGCTTACCTTTATCTCCAATCGCATACATACCACCCTTAGAAGAAATGAAACCTTCAACCGCATGCAGACTCAACACGACGGGCTTATCAAACTTGGAGAGTGTTTCGTTTAACCCTGATTTGCTCTCAATGGATATACTGATTCCGTAGATTTCACTCTTCAATGAAACCTTGGCTTGCTTCATGACCTGTGCTGCGGCAATGATCTCGTTCCCTTCACTGCCAAGTGGAACCATCTTGAGTGAGATGATGCTTCCTTCCTGCTGCTGTTCTGGCAGCTTATTCATAAGCTGCTGAAGCACTTCTGCAGGAATGTGAAGGCTTAGCTTGCCCGATTTCAACACCAGTGCGTCGTTTCCAAGCTGCTTGACAACAGCTGAGAATAACTGCACTTCCTGCGTATCAGCCTTGATTTCCACGACGGCTTGACCTGACTCTTTGTTCGTTTTCAGCATATCTGCTGTGATGGACAGGATTGTAGTCACACTCTCTTGACTCCCGTTGTTCTCATTTAGGCTGCTGCCATGAGTATTGCCAGTACTTCCTGAGTTTCCTGGCACGCCAGGGTTCCCTGGATTACCCGGGTTGCTCGGATTGCTCGGATTGCCGGGAGTATCTTTCATTTCCGTCAATTTCACCATTCTTGATTCAGCTGCTTCCAGCGTCACCGACCATGAACCCGATACGGATGAAACTTCGCCTGTCCAGAGGTCTATTAGCGAATACATTTGGGCAGCATTCAATCCGGCACGTTTCAAGTCGATCGTCCGCTCAGCGGAACTGGTCGCGCTGTAGTTAAATAAGGCAAGATAATAATCATCCCCATCCTTCAACACAAACGTATCCGCAGCATTGGCGTTGGTGTTGCCTTCAAGAGGCCTGAATACTTTTCCTTTCCTCGCAACATTTAGAACATCCCTATTGTTGTACAGTGCAGTCATGTACTCCTGAGCCTTGGAATTATTCACATCATCGGAAGCCATCATGACCGTTCCCGCAATGACACCCGAGTTCACCCGACTGCGAGCTTCGGTCAGACTTGATGCTTTGGCCAGTACCAAATGGTCAGGGTCGGTATAGGAATATATGGTTCCATTTTGCCAGAAGCCGTAGGTCAGCGAATTTAACATGTATTCTGTCTCGTTAATGCTGCCGTACGAATCACATGAGATACGTCTGCTGTGCGCATATTGGCTTGGAAAGATCGGTGCAATGGATGCACTGATGAACATTTTTCCGTCCAATCGCTCTTCCACATAACGCATACCTTGATTGTAAGCCTGGATGCCAGTGGTTACTTCCTCGTCATAATGCTCCCCTTCCAGAGAACCGTGAGTCAGAAAATCCAGTTTGATGTAGGTAAAACCAAGATTCTTGAACTTATCCAGAAAATAATCCATCCGCATCTTGGCTCCGGGATGTGTCACGTCCAGGGGATAGGCCCCGTCCAGGGTAGGCAGCGGTTTGCCGGTAGAATCCTTAAGAACGATATCACCATACGTATATTGGTTGTTGGTGCCTTCCACCGACTGGTTCATATTGTTTCCCCAATACACGAATGGTGCCCAATAGATACCCGCATGCTGACCGTTGCCCTTTATAACGGATACAGCCTGTGCAAGTTCTTCATCGCTCAGGTTATCCCAGTAGGAATCCATGTTGATAAATACATTGCCCTCGTTGTTAAAATTCTCCAAGTTGTTCTTAAAATAGTTGGAGACATCCACAACGTTCTGATAAGACAGTGTACTGCCATACGCTCCCCAGCTATTCCAGCCAAAGGGAACGCCTTGCGGAAGTTCCGGATTTAATTCCAGTGGTGGCGTAATGACTGCATTGGCCTTACCGTATTCTTCAAGACCTGTCCGGTAATCACTGAACCCTCCCACCATAATCAACGGCGAGGACAGCTCCGTTCCCGTCAGACTGCCATGCGGCTGGGTGTCTCTTGTCACATCAGTGGCAGCTCCGCCATATACGGAAAGTTCATGAATTCGGTTGGCAGATCCTTGCCAATCAATACCTGTTTTCCAAGTATCATGTGTTACCGAACCAATCACCAATCCGTTACGTGTTGCGTTATTGAAGATGGCCGTCATTTCATAACTTGTATCTGTCCGATTCATGGTTTGAGATTTATACCTAATCCATGCATCATTGTCAAAAGGCACGGTGAGTACACGATTGTCCGAGCTATCACCGATGTCCACCCCACCTGTATTGGTCACCGTAATCGGGGACATGTAATTCGTATGGATCTCCGTTTCCCCAACTGCATTTAAACCGGTCAGAAAATACGCCTTATCTTCATAGAAACGATACACCTGCTTCAACGTCGGTTTACCAGCAGATGTGTGGACAAATGAAAGCTCGATTCCTTTGCCGAATCCGTCTTCCAATTCCAGTGGTGCACCAGCAGTGGTATGTTCCTCATAATCTTTGCTCTGCACGAGAGACTCATCACCGAGTTTCATGCTGCTGTATACGCCCCGTAGCTTCTGCCCGTCAGCCCAGCTGTAACCAACCAATCCTGACTGGGTATTATAAGTTACTTCATAATGTTCGTTTGCCACGAGAAATCCGTACGTATAATCCGTTACCGAAATTGTTCCATATTGGTGTGTATCCCCTGGTGTGCCCAGGTCTTCTTCTTCACCGGGATTCCCGGGCTCTGTCTCACTATCATCCAATCCGGCAATGACAATTTTGTCGATATCAGGTGAATACCAGTTGTTGTCATCGATCAGGATCGAGTTGCTCCCTGCGTTCAAGGGCAGCGTTACATCATATGTGCCTACGGTATCCCAATCCGCAGTCTTCGGTGGTTCTTCGAATTGTTTTGCCCCGCCGTTGGCACTTATGTTGAACGGCCGGGGATCACCCGAAATGTAATAAACGACAACTTTATAGTTTCCCGACTCGTTTACGATCACGTTATTGAATTGCAGCGAACTACCTTGGTACATACCTCCGACCTTTTTGCCCCCCGATGCAGATGGACTATCCGATACACTCGCATTTCCGCTCAGCGTATTCCCATCCGCTTCGGCTTCATAGCTGTTAGGTTCACTGGCACTTACCATGGCTGCCGTTGGACCGATACCTGTCACCAGACAGAAGATCAAAAGGAATATAAAGGATTTTTGCAGGACTCGTTCTAACATAACATCCCTCCAACTTCAATGATTAGGCAAACGTTCGTTTCACATGGATCATTAAGCAATAAATCACCATTGTAATCGCTTTCAATTCATTATCTGGTTTCTCATCCTCCTTTATTCTTTCGTTGTAATAAGGGTTAAGCGCTGCATATTGGTTACATGCCTAATTGTAAAAAGAGCGACAGGAATGATCCATATCGCAATGTTACGATTCATATTTGAATTTCTCTCTTTTACAAAACAATCAGGCGATTTATAAACGTTCAGATCGATTTCCTGTATTCATTCGGCGTTACTCCTTCATTCTTAAGAAAAAGAGAAATGAAGTAGGACGTGCTCTCGTAGCCTACTCTCTGAGCAATATCATGAATCTTGAGCGAGCCATCCGCCAGCATCTCCCTTGCTTTGCCAAGCCGGATACGCGTCAAATAATCATGGATGGTCATTCCTGTCTTTTCCTTGAAAATGGACCGCAAATAGTTAGGTGACAGATAAACCTGTTCAGACAGGCTGTTAATCGTAACCGGGTGATTGTAATTTTGATCAATGAGGGTGCGTACCTTATGAATCAGTTTTTCATTTTTATCCATAAATCGCTCTCCCAGCAGATTCACGGCGTGACCTGCCGCATCCAGAATCAGCCCCTCTATCTCATGCAACGTCGATGCATTATAAATGGAGTGATACAGCTCGGCTCGTTGAACCCCCTTCGATAAGTGCTCCTGCACCTGTTCCAGCAGTTCATCGACGAGATCGATGGACCAGTCACATATCATCTTCTTCTTGATTCGCATGGCAGCCAGGGCATCAATATATTGATGCAGCTTCTGTGCTGCCCACTCAAAATCCAGTTGATGTATCGCTTCAAACCATTCTTTCTTCTCAAAAGGCGGCATATGTTCGCTGTACAATTGATTCGTTACGGCTTCTGCATGGATCATCGTTCCGGTTCCTTCGTAGAAACGCTCATTCAGGATCACACGCATTTGCTCGTATAAATAGTGGAGATTGGACAATTCGGCAGCTTCGGCT
This sequence comes from Paenibacillus sp. FSL K6-2862, assembly GCF_038005125.1. Classification (NCBI taxonomy): domain Bacteria; kingdom Bacillati; phylum Bacillota; class Bacilli; order Caryophanales; family Paenibacillaceae; genus Paenibacillus; species Paenibacillus sp. FSL K6-2862. Next base: position 2,220,456 of record NZ_JBBOSN010000001.1, on the reverse strand, counting down.
CCGACCGCTGCAGTCACCGTAAAATCGAGTGCACTTCGCATTGCCACAGCCAAGTCCTCCCAGGCGTAATACCCTGGCTGTTGGTCTGCATCTATAAACAGTCCTGTCTCGCCTTCCTTGTAATCAACAAAGGTAGCCTTCAGATTCTTCGCCTGGAAATAGTAATTCAGATAAGCCACCAGCCTGGTGGTGCATTCTTCCAGACTCTGCTGCTCTTCTTCGGCTTCAATGGGATCGATGCTGAACAAGGCCAAGGCATACCGTGATGTCACGGGCAGACGGGTCAACCTGCTATAATCGGATGCCAGCTCCACAGCACGAGTCGTGTCTTTTTCATAGGACAGTTCCTTTAGAATCTTGGTTTTAGCAGCCTCCGTGGAACGTTTCTTGATTGCAACTTCTTCACAGCGCTGTTTCACTTTCGAAATAACGCCTTCAATTTCATTCAAATCAAGGGGTTTAAGCAAATATCCGACCGCTCCGACATGAAGCGCTGATTTCACATAATGGAATTCATCATGTCCCGTCAGGAACATCACTTGAATGGAATCATACAACTCATGTATTTTTCGAGCCAGGTCAATTCCGTTCATAATGGGCATCTGCACATCGGTAAGTACAATATCAGGCTGAAGGGCCTCAATCTTCTCCAAAGCCTCTCTGCCGTTGCTCGCTGTCCCAATAATGTAGATCCCCATCTCTTCCCAGCGAATATAATCTCTCATCATCCCAAGCCCGAGCTCTTCGTCGTCTACGAGAAAAATACTGTACATTGAAGTCCCCTCCATTTAAGCTATCTCTGTCTCTATTATATGTTTTCTCTCCCATTCGACCAGATCGGTTATGATACAATTGCTTATTGGCATGATTTATCGGTCAATCAAGTCCAGCTCACGATTAAATGTGTAACTTCCTCCTGCTTCGGCATGAAAAGTCGTTCTCCGCTCTCCTCTGCATACGGTGTACGTTCCAGACGTAAATGCACGGATTGTGGCGGACGTCAGCTCTCCATCCTCCCAAACTGCATCTACTTCGGCATTGCCTTTGGCTCTTAGCCCGGTTACCTTCCCCTTACTCCAAGCCTGCGGCAGTGCTGGCAAGAGATGAATTTCGCCTGCGTAACTTTGCAGCAGCATCTCCGCAATAACCGCTGTTCCTCCGAAATTTCCGTCAATGACGAAAATATTGGTTTCTGCACCGGCAATGCCTGACTTGGAATACGTAAACAGATTATCGAAGCACAGTCCACTTATCAGGTGCGAGACATGTTTGTAGGCCATTTCTCCATCATGCAGCCTCGCAAAACCGAGTCCAAACAGGGCAGCCGTAAATTCTACATCCTCCAGTTCCTCTTGCAGCATCCGGTTTTGCATCGTCACTCTTGCTGCCGCACTAAGCTCAGGTGTCCGCTCAGGCGTGATCTGATGCCCCGGATACAGGGCGAATAGATGTGAGAGATGCCGATGCTCCGGCTGCGCTTCCTCATAGTCCTCCAGCCATTCCTGCAGCTGTCCTTTCTTCCCAATCTGCAGCGGTGGCAGCATATTAACAGCTTCTCTCAGTTGTTCACCGAAATCCTGGTCCCTCCCCAGTAGTTCAATCGATTTTAGGCAAAATTCAAACAGCTCACGCACCAGAATCTGGTCTAATGTCGTTCCCATCGAGAGCTGGTGCACAGCACCGCCAGCTGTACCCGGATAGAAATGATTCTCCGGAGAATTGGATGGCCCAGTCACCAGCCAACCATATTCGGGATGAATGTCCATATAGTCGAGATAGAATACTGCGGCTTCTTTGAGCACAGGATAAGCCGTATTTTCCAGAAAATCACGGTCCTGGCTATATTCATAATGCTCCATTAAGTGAGTGGCGAGCCACAGTCCTCCGGTAACATTCAGCCCCCACGATGTATCCCAGCCGGGAAGTGTAAATCCCCAGACGTTAGAGAAGACATGCGCAACCCAGCCTTCACTGCCATATAAGTTACGTGCCGTTGACTTTCCGGCTGCTGCAAGGTCTTCAACAAACCTCATGAGCGGAAGATGGCTGTCTCCCAAATTCGTAATCTCTGCCGGATAATAATTCATCTGGGTATTGATATCCAGGTGATAATCACAGCTCCAGCCCATACGGCATGCTTCTCCGTCATTCCATATTCCCTGAAGATGAAGGGGAAGCGGAGAATTGGCACGCGAACCGGCAATGGTCAGATACCGGCCATATTGCAGAAATAGCGCAAAAAGCTGGGGATCATCATCCCCACCTCCAGCCAGCAGCCGGATGCGCTGATCTGTCGTTAGATTACTTTTGCTTGCAGTCCCAATCTGAATGTCGACCTTGTTATACTGCTCTGCGTAATCCTCGATGTGATCCATTCGCAGAAGGGAATATCCTTTGCCTACTGCCTTATCGAGTATTACACGGCTCTCCTGTTTCCACTCCGGTCCCGTTTTGCGATAATCGGTACTGACAGCAAAGTAAATGGAGGCCTCATCCGCTCCCTGGACGGTCAATATTCCGTCACTCCCGGTAACCGTACCGCCAGCGACGACAACCTTCACATACCCTTCGGCCGATACACCACAGTTGCCGTTGCTATGAACATTCTCGGTAGCCTGGCCCTCAAACTTCAATGTACAGTCATCCATTATTATGCTGCGGAACGATCCCGCGTCTCCCTCCAGACGGAGCGAAAAGGACACGCCCCCAGAGCGATCACTCCAAACTCTGGAAACAATTAGGTCGTCAGCATGTGATGCAAAAACCTCACGATACACAGTTGCATCCTTGTTCCTCCAGGCAGCCTTGGCCAGCGCAAGGTTTAAGTCCAGCTCACGGCGGAAGCTTTCCTCTAGCGTTCTTTCAGGGGCCTGCTCGGCAAATTGTATGACAACCTTGCACAGCCCCAGATTGGTGCCGAAATTCTGCTTGTCGGGCTGCAAATATTGCTTCGCAAGACGATCTCCCTCATCATAATTGCCGGAATAGAACTGACGCCGCATCTCCTCCAGTGCCCTCTTCCCTCCTGTAAGAGCCGGCTCTGGATCTGCTTGACCGGACCAGTAAGTCACCTCACTCATGCTCCACACTTCACGATTCGGTGCAGCCATGACCACAGCTCCCATTCTTCCGTTCCCTAGGGGCAATCCTTGATTCCAATTCACTGCTGGGGTCGAGTACCACAATGTAAAATCGTCCATTTCACGTCCTCCTGTTCAAATGGATTATCTGAATCTATAATGACGAAAACCAAATAAAGCGCGCTGTCTGTGTCCAACAAAAGCGCGCCTATTATTAGGTTGATGCAGATTGTCAGCTTCTTCAAACTGTTAATCTGAAAATTTTGGATTCAGCTGGTTCCAGCATTACGCTCATATGGCCGCTGGCTTCCCCTTGTCCCCCTTCCCATAAATCCTGATAACTGTACACCGTACTTGCATCCAGTCCGGCTCTCTCCAGGGAAACCGTTCTATGTGCGGCATTCGCAGCATCAAAATTAAAAACGGCCAAATAAAAGCTCTTTTCGTCAGCCGATTCCAGTACAAATACGTCTGATGCCTGCTTCCCACAATCTCCTTCCAGCGGACGGAACGTTCGGCCGAGCCGGGCAATGTTCATGATTTCCTTGTTGGCAAGCCAGTCTTTTGCCCGCTCCGCAGCTTCTGCCTGACGGAAATCATCTCCGAGCAGCAATACCGTACCTGCAATCACCGAGGCGGTAAGGCGGCTTCTTCCTTCGTGCCAGCCAGTTGCTTCCTGGTTGAAGCTCTTATACAGCACGGAATGGTCCGGATCATTGTAGCGGTACAGCGTATTGTTCATCCACCAGCCATGGGTCAATGAGTTTAACAGGTATTCCGTATCCTGAAGCGTACCGAAGACATCGCAGGAAATGCGGCGACTGTGAGCGAAGGCATACGGAAAGATCGGCGCAATGGACAGGTTGATGAAGAACGGGCGGCCAGTAGCCTCCGGTGAGAGCTTTTGCTGTAAATAAAACATGCCGTGGCGATACGCTGCAATCCCTGTTGTGATCTCGGAGTCGTAATGCTGCCCTTCAAGGGCACCATGTGCAAGGAAGTCCAGCTTAATATACTCGAATCCTTCCGAGATGAATTTGTTCGCAAACCAGTCCATTCTCAGCAGATTTCCGGGATGCGTCGGGTCTATAGCCAAACCGCCATCTACATCGGGCAAAACCTCGCCTTCCATGTCTCTAAGCAGAATATCCCCGTAGGTATACTGGCCATCTGTCCCTTCCACGACTTGGGTGAACTGTTCGGGGCTCCCCCAGAATGTAAATGGCGTCCAGTAGGTACCCGCCCTGTGTCCATTTTGCCGTACCCGGTCCAGCGCATCTTTCATCTGTTCAGGTGTAAAGTTGTCCCAGAAGGCATCAAAGTTAACGTATAAGGTCTCTTCGTTCTGGAAACCCAGAGGCTGCACTTCCTTCTTCAAAAAATCACTGGTCGACGTATACAAGTCATAATCGAGTTTACTCATCGCTGCAGACCAGCTGTTCCAACCGACCGGAACGCCGTCCTTCCATGGCAGTGGGGCCTCCATCCAGGTGTTGGCACGGCCATAAGCTTCGAGTCCATCTCTATAATCTTCGTAAAATCCGATGAATGCGAGTGGTGATTCAATGATTTTCCCAGTCACATATCCATGCGGCTGGGAATCGCGGGTCAGCTCACTGACAGCTCCGCCATAGAGATCCAGTTCTTCAACGTGGCCGCTCTTCTCGCTTTTAAACCGGATGCCCGTTTTCCATACCTCATGCGTGAGTGAACCCAGAATCAACCCCCGGCGGCTATCCGGCTCGAACACGGCTGCAGCTTCATAGCTTTCGACATCCACTGGAGGTTTGACAACCGTGTATCGAACCCATTTGTCGTTATCAAAAGGAATCCGCAGGATGCTGAGCTCTTCCTGTTGATTTCCTGCGTTAAGCGTTACCTGTTTGGATTGAACGACCGCGATGCGATTGACCTTGATCTCTTTATCACTTTGGATTGTGCTCTGTACCAACACAAACGGTACAGACTCGTATACATAGAAATGCTGTTCTAGTTGGGGAAGCTTGGACGACTGGTGCAGGATCACCAAGTGCACTCCTTTGCCGAATCCTTCCCGGACAATAGCTTCCTTGCTTTTCAGCTCATGTCTCTCATAGTGTGCCGTGTTATATTCCCGGCCTTGCCAGCGAAAAGCGCTGCGGAAATGGTTAACAAAACAAGAGCGGTTGTCATTGCACGAAGCCTCACCATTTTCAAGATGAATCTCCAGATTTACATGGCCGTTGCTCACTTGGATCCGTGTGTCATTCTGCTGCACTTCAACGGCTGTATCGTTCGTTAGCATCATATGCCTCCTCGATGTTGCATGGTTGGTTGGCAGGAGCGGTCATCCCCTCCCCCAAGTCTGCCCTCATTATAAAGACAGGACAGACCGTAATCCATGCACCGATCTTCCGATCCATATCGCGATTTAACACACTTCCTGGCAAAATGTTTACTGGTCACCCTCCACTGCAATACTGTACGTTTGGCCAGCTGCTGTTGGAAATTTCAGTGTCGAGGCATTGATGCGGATCACGTCCAACCGGGTGCCATTCGAAATTACGATGAGCGGGACATCACTACGAAGTACACAATCCGTAGCCAGCATGGAGGTGATCTGCGCTTCGGCGAGCTGTCCCCTATCCCACCAGATGCTAACTTCAAAACCGCCTCGGGCACGCAGCCCGGATACGTAGCCCTTCTGCCACGAATCCGGTAGGGCCGGAAGCAATTCAAGATACGAAAAGTGAGACTGCACCAGCATCTCGGCAATGCCGGCGGATGCGGCGAAATTACCGTCAATCTGAAATGGTGGATGCGCGCCAAGCAGATTGGCGTATACTCCGCCGTGGTTGTACTGCTCCGTGTCCCCGTCCTGAACCAGACGGAGCATGTTGGAGAGCAGTCGCAAAGAACGGTTACCATCCCGGAACCGACTCCAGAGAGCAACACGCCAGCCCAGGCTCCAGCCTGTACTTTCGTCTCCGCGACGCTCCAGTGAAGTTCTTGCCGCGGCAAACCATTCCGGCGTTTCCTCCTCGGACAACTGCCGTCCAGGATATACACCTACAAGGTGCGAAGTATGCCGGTGGTATGTATCCTCATCTTCGAAATCCTCCGACCATTCCTGAAGTTGACCATACTTACCGACTTGCAGCGGCTGCAGGCGTTCCCTGGCGCTCTCCAGCTCCTTCCTGAATTCCATGTCTGTTCCTAGTCGTTCCGCGGCTTCCATGCAGTTGGTGAACAACTCCCAGATCAGGGAAATATCCATCGTTGAACCCAAGCTGACCGCTGCTACACCTTCTGCTGTGCGAAATTTATGCTCTGGAGAAGTGGATGGGGCTGTAGTCAAATTTCCGCTTCCATCTTCAATAAGCCAATCAAGTACAAAGAGTGCCGCCTCCTTCATGAGAGGATAGGCGGTTGTCCTCAAATATGTTTCATTTCCGCTAAAAGCATAATGCTCCCATAAATGCTGGGTCAGCCATACGCCACCCATTGGCCAATACGCCCAGCTTGGATCTCCACCTCCGTAATTTCCAACCGGGGCTGTATGCGCCCATAGATCCGAGTTATGATGAGCCGTCCAGCCACGGGTACCATAGTTAACCTGTGCAGTCTCAGTACCTTTCTCTGCCAGATTACCGATCAGATCCAGCAGAGGCATGTGGCACTCCGCCAAATTACAGACCTCAGCCGGCCAATAGTTCATCTCCGTGTTAATGTTCAAGGTATAATTGCTGCTCCATGGCGGACGGGTAAGTGCATTCCATATTCCCTGAAGATTGGCGGCCTGTGTACCAGGGCGAGAACTTGAGATCAGCAAGTAGCGTCCATAATGAAAGAGCAGCTCCACAAGTCCTGGATCTTCTGCCGCATAGGTCGTAATCCGCTGGCTTGTAGACATGCCTTCCGGAGCGAGCGGCGTACCGAGGTGCAGTTTCACTCTGTCAAACAGGGAGCGATAATCCGAGGTATGGGCGTCACGCAGACTTGTATATGGCTGGGCTATCGCCATGTTCAGTCGTGACCCATTTATCGCTGTGACATCTCTTTTCTCCCCTTCAGGCATGTTGGCATAGCCATTAAAACTTGTAGCTGCACTGAAATAGAAGGTGGCAGCCGTTGCCCCCAATAGATGTATTCCTTGACTATCCACAATCACCTGTCCATCCCCTGCTGTCACCGCCAGCTGTCCTTCGAAAACCATGCCCTTCCCGGCTCCCGGTTCACCGTATCTTATGGGATTATCGCTTGCGACATAGCTGGGGTCCACATGTTCCGGAGCGGTACCTGATAATACGAAGCGATCTTCCTTTACTTGAAGTGTGTGCCGAAGCGGGCTGTCCAGAGCGGCATGCACATGGAGTTTCCCCTGTACACTTGTGGTTAGACGCAGCACAATCACCTGATGGGGATTCGAAGCAAACATCTCACGCTTGTAGGTAACGTTCCCAACCTGGTATTCAACGCTGTGCAGTGCCTGTTCTATATCCAGCGTCCGTTTGTAGGAATGATGAATACCCCCATGCTCAAAACGAAGAAGCAAATCTCCGAAGGGCAAGTAGGATTGCGTATAGGGTCCCTGCATCTCTCTCGTCAGCGTATCTGCCTCCTGGTAGCGTCTCTCCTGTATCAGCTTGCGAACCTTCGGCAAAACCTCCTTCGCGCCCGGATTATTACCGTCCTTAGGATAGCCCGACCATAAAGTGTCCTCGTTCAGACTGATTTTCTCCTGCTCTACTCCTCCAAAAATCATTCCACCGACACGACCATTACCAATGGGAAGCCCCTCGGTCCATACACTGGCAGGTTTGTCATATTGAAGTTTCATAGGTTCTCTCCCTCATTGCGTTTTGGCATTGCTACTGACTGTATTGCCTTGAATATCAACTTCAGTGCAAGCGGTGATATGGACGAAGTCTTCAATGCAGGACCGCAGATCCACTCCGCCAGCACGAACGATTTCATTCGATCTGAAGACTAATCCGGAGGTATTCTTGGCACATAAGAGCATAACGTTGCTGCACGTCTCGAATTGATTGTTCTGAATAATCACCTGCTTGTGAACGGGTAAACCCTCATCCATCTCTTCGTTTTCCGGCGCAATGGAGATAACCGGGTATTCCTCGCTCCCGCATTCAATGAAATGATTGCCTGTAATGGTCACATCTTCTACCCTCCCTGACTCATACCATGACTTGGCATCCGCCGCTACTAAAATAGCACTCATATGCATCCGTTCGAACACATTGTTAGCAATCCATACTTTACGCCGGGTGGTTACCAGAATGCCCCGAGTCGGGACCCTGGCAAAATAGTTATTCACAATCTCTACCTCAGGTGTCCAGGTGATGTTCTCAATCACATCCTCGCTGCCTATATCTTCGGGAAGACCATGGGCCAAGGTCAAAATGAACTCACGTGCAGTCAGACGTTGGACTCCCACCACTTGGTTCGCTGCGTAGGTGGTAAGAGAGCCAGCACGAACAAACTCGATCTCGTCCCCTGGGTAAAACGCAGGAAGACCATACGTCTGGGGATGCATGAAACGGACTTTTACAAAATTCTCCCCCATTCGCTCGATGATACGAAGATAGGTCCCATGCACATTAATGGAATCATCGTGTGAACCTATAAAACGGCTGCCCTCCACCACGACCTTGCCTCCACAGCTGGACAGATGAAGAAAATCGGCGAAGCCGGCAACCGTTCTTCGGGTTTCGATACGAGGAGTCATATTCATTCGGCGAAAAGTAAGATTACGACTGAATTGGCCCACAACACCAAGTCCATGCATGAAATGCAGACCGACATTTGCAAAGGTGACGTCTGAGCATTCAGTGATAAGTACACCCACCTGATCACGAAGCCCATCCCGGTTTTGCAGGACATGACCAAGGCCGACATCAGGGGAGAAATCAAAATGAAAACGAAGCAGTCTCGGCTCGATCTCCTCAACTTTTATCACCTGTTCCAGCCAGTTGTCCATTCTCCATGTTGTATTGCGCAAGGGATCATAGGTCTGCATCGGACCGTTCATAAAGCTCCAACCCTCTCCGACCCAGGTCAGTTGTCCGTTAAGGATCTTATACCGGGAATCAGGATGAACCCTGGCATCGAAATAGCTGCTTCCCCTGTCTACAATCGTCATCTCGGTCACCGTTGGCCGGTCATAGTCAGTACGCAGATTGCATATCTCCACATTGGTGCAACCGTCCAGAACGAGCATCGTCTGCTTCCCGTGGAAAATAAACAATGAGTCGTTGCCTTCCAGTTTTAGTCCATCCAGACCTTTCAACCGCAAGCCAATCGTCTTAGTGATATCCGGGTTCTCTTCCTCACTGGCTGTATTTGAGATGTAATATGGAGCCTGAATGGCCTCATGCGGATAAAAATGATACCTCCCATGAGCACAGTCCAGAACCACTGGTCCGGAGATTTGAGAAGCTGCCCGAATGGCACGAGTCATGGCAGGTTGAGTATCCTGCTCCGAATCCGGCTGAGCCCCATAATCCGTTAATCGAATAATCACAGGTGCAACCTCTGCAGCTTGTTTCGACCGATGAATGATTATCCACCCTTTCTTGTTGGTCATTGAACGAAGACTACTCTCATCATCCTTATGCTGTGAATGCAACAAACATCAGGTGCCTGGTCCAACTCAGGCCCTGATGTTCGAATCTTCACCTGCTATTTGGACGCCTCGTAGGCCTTTTGCAAAATTTCGAGATAACGGTCCAGCTTCAGGTTTTCCAGACCTTTAACATACGCATCCCAATCCTTGTTCAGATCCTTGTTGCCTGTAATGAATTGAAGCTGGTTCTGCTCAATGTAGTTTCGGATATTGGTTTGCAGCAAGCTTGCTTCATCAATTTCGGAAGGATCAATCCATACAGACCAGATCGGGAACAGCTCTTCTGGCTCATGTCCTTCATACAGCAGCGTAGCATCATACAGTCTGCGCTCATAACCGTCGGAAGCATAGATATCCGTGCCTTGAACAAAGGTATCCCGATACTCCTTCGGCATATAAAAATGAGCCATTCCGCTCCAGCCCGCATTGCGCGGCGCCTCTCCCTCAGCCATCGGAATCTGTTTAACCATCGGCTTGGAATCCTTGCCGAGTGCCACGTCGCCTTCTCCCGGATCGGTCCAATCGATTCCTTTCAGACCACTCGCCCCGTTCGTTTGACCTTCGGCAGTGAACATATAGTCCACCATTTTAATTAGAGCAATCTGCGCTTCTTCGCTTGCCTTGTTGGTGATGACAAATTTGGCTCCCGGAGATACGCCGCCCCCATCATGCGTTGCGTACGACACGCCTCCCGGTCCGGAAATCGGAGGTACAGGGTTATAGTGTGCCGAGCGTGTATTGCCAGGATCAATGTTTACGAAGATTGCGGGATGCATTCCTGCCCCGACGCCGAGAATTTCTGCATCTGCATTTTCCCCAATTTTCTTAAAGGCTTCAGCGTTCTGTGTAAAAGCTCCTGGATCAATGAGACCTGCATCGTACAACGATTTGATATAGGTCAATCCTTCCTTCCACTCCGGCGTAATGGCTGCGGATTGAACCTTTCCTCCGTCCATTTGCAGGTAGTTGCGGTCATCATCGTACACAAAGGCATTCATGAGGAATGGAATGATGCGTACACCAAATTCCTCGATGGAACCGCTAAGGGGTACTTCATCCGCTTTGCCATTTCCATTCGGGTCCTGCGTTTTGAACGCCTGCAGCACATTTTTGAATTCCTCCGTCGTGGTTGGCATCTCCAGATTGAGCTTTTTGAGCCACTCCGTATTCATCCACATCTTGCTCGGATAGGAGCAGTGGAAACATTCCGTATAGGCAACAAGGCCATAAATGTTGCCATCCGGTGCTGTGTTAAGCGTTTTCAAATTCGAGTTACTTTCCATCGCTGCTTTGATGTTGGGAGCATATTGATCAATCAGATCGTTGAGTGGAACGAGAACGCCCTGTTTGCCATATTTCAAAAGATCGGCTTGGGAGAATTGGTCAATGTAATGAGTAAGCAGGTAGGCATCGGGATAGTCGCCACTTGCCAGTGAGATCTGGCGCTTCTCCTTGGCTCCGTCCGACGGATTGATCTGCCAGTTGAATTTGATGTTGAACTTGTCTTCCACGAATTTGGTGAATTGGTTGGTCGGGATATCGATCCCCGATTCCTGTACGGAAAATACACTGATGTTCACCGTACCGTCTCCTGCAGCCGGCTCTCCTGATTCAGGGCTTGACGAGTTGTCACTTGAGCATCCGCTCATTACAATCGTGAACGCCATGAGCAGCATGAGTATGATTGTCAGACTTTTCTTCAAAATGGATCACTCCCTATAGTAATTTACCGGTGAAGAAAATGATTCCCTAACTCAAGCTGTGAGTTAACCCTTAATGGAACCAACCAGCATTCCCTGTACAAAATGACGCTGTACAAACGGATAGATCACCAGCACAGGCAACGTAGCCACCACAATCAAGGAATATTTTAACAGCTCGGCAAGCTGCTGTCTCTCCACCATTTTCGCCGCATCCATCGCTCCTGCACTGTTGTTCTGAATAATGATGCTGCGTAGAATGAGCTGTAACGGGAACAGATCAGCCGATTTAAGATAAATAAGAGCATCAAAATAAGCATTCCATTGCCCAACCGCATACATGAGCACCAGCACAGCGATAATGGGCTTGGATAGAGGGAGAACGATACTCCAGATGAAGCGCATGTCACTGCAGCCGTCCATCTCGCTGGCTTCCAGCAATTCCTCGGGAATGGAGGATTTGAAGAAAGAACGGGCAATGATGACTTGCCATACCCAAATGGCATTCGGAATCAGCAGCGCCCAGCGTGTGTCGATCAGATGAAGCTGCTTCACAACCATATACGTCGGAATTAATCCGCCGCTGAAAATCATCGTAAAGGTGATGATCATCATTAAGGCATTTCGGCCAAAAAAGCTTCTGCGTGATAGCGGATAGGCAATCATGATGGTCAGGACCACACTAATAAGCGTACCTACCACCGTATAGAAGATGGAATTACCGTACCCTTTTAAAATCTCGGGTGTGTTGAATAGTGCCTTGTAACCACTGAATGAAATATCTACAGGCCAGAGCCATACACGGCCAGAAGTGACGGCTGCCGGACTGCTTAACGAGCTGCTGATAATAAAAATCAGAGGATAGATCACCGCCAGTACAACAAGACTGAGCACAATATAGATCGTAATCAGAAACGCTCTGTCGGCGGCAGATTCCCTAATCCTTTTTGGTACCGTTGCTGCCACTTGAGGACCCTCCTTTCCTACCAGATACTATTGTTGGTCACTCGTTTCGCCAAACCGTTCACGGTAACCAGCAAAGCGAGATTAATCAGCGAGTTGAAAAGTCCGACCGCGGTCGCAAAGCTATAGTTGGCATTCAACAGGCCAATGCTGTAAACGTAGGTTGCAATAATTTCAGAGTTGGCTAGGTTAAGCGGATTCTGCAGCAGGTAGACCTTTTCGAAGCCAATGGCCATGACATTCCCAACATTGAGAATCAAAATAATGACGATGGTCGGCACAAGACCTGGGAGATCGACGTGTCTGATCTTTTGGAACCGTGAAGCTCCATCGACTTTGGCCGCTTCATACAGCGTCGGATCAATTCCGGCGAGAGCTGCCAAATAGATCACTGCACTGTATCCTGCTGTTTGCCATATATCCGACCAGACATAGATGGATCGGAACATCCCGGGTTCACCGAGAAAATTGACCGATTCAAGCCCGAAAAAATTCAGGGCAATGTTGGCAAAGCCAAGCCGCGGTGCCAGAAACAGCATGATAATGGATACCATTACGACGGTTGAGATGAAATAGGGCGCAAACGATACGAGCTGTACGAACTTTTTAAACTTCGTGCTCCGCACCTCATTAATCATAAGGGCTAAGATAATTGGAATCGGGAATCCCGCCAGCAGCAAATATCCACTCAATATGATCGTGTTCTTCACCAGTGTCCAAAATAACGGATTTTCGAAGAACAGACGGAAGTTTTGCAGCCCCACCCAGGGACTTCCCCAAATGCCTTTAATGACGTTATAGTCCTTAAAGGCAAGGACTGCATTAATCATTGGGTAATACTTGAAAATAAGAAAAAACAGCAAGGGTGGAATCACCAGCAGATGCAATTGCCAGTGCTTCCTCATTTTCCTGCGGGCATTGCTCCATAAGCTCGTTTCATTTCTCTGTGGCAATGACCTGTGATTCACAACGACTTCCTTTTCCAGAACAACCCCCCCTGACTTCAGCCTGTGATGTTCAATGGTGATAGCGCTTACTACACGTTGATCATAGTGGATTGGGATGTATTCTTAACAGGTACAATTGAGATGTAGAGCGTACAGTTATCCCTTTTCGAGGGCACAAACCTGCAACAGAACGGCCATTTCTCCATATAAACCGCTAGATTGCACCAAAAAGACCGCATCGTCCTCTTGGGACAACACGGCCATAAGACCTGATTGAATTCATTCGTAGGGAGTCTGTCTATACACGCTTGGAGAAATACCATTCAATCGTTTAAAGGCACGCCGGAAGGAATGTGAACTGTTGTACCCCACTCTTGCTGCTATTTCGTCCACGGTATAATTACTGTCCCTTAACAGGATCATCGCCTGATCCATTCGCACTTTGATCAGATGATCAGAAAAATTAACCCCCGTATACTCCTTGAACAGTTGGGAAATGTATTTTTCAGGCCGCTCAACATGTTCAGCAACGCGATACAGGGTTAGCTCGGCATCCGAATACATCTCTGCGGTATACGCTTTGATCTGTTTAACGATTTGACTATGAGTATCCTTCTTCTTGTTTGCAATCAGTCCGCACAGCTCTTCCATGATTTCGTACAATTCAGACTTAACGGTCTCCAGTGGCTCCGCGGACCCAATATCGATGACCCGCCGTTTGACGTTTTCGATGCAATCGTATTCCGTAAATGCCTTTTGATCAAGCAGCTTGATAAAGGTTCCCTTCATCTCGCCAATCAGTTGATGTTTCATTTCCATGGATAACTCCCGTTGCTCCATGTTCTGTACCATGATGGCTTCGATAATCCGCTTGGCCTCCTCAAGCTCTCCAGCCCGGATCGTGGTAATCAGTCGCTGCTCGGAGTCGAGCGGATAATAATAGGTCGTATTTTCGGTCTGTGTTTCACTGCTCCACACCATGCCCCTTGCGTTCATGTAGATAGCATATTCAAGAGCTTGATTTGCTTGGTCGAAGGAATTACTGACCTCCGTCACGGACGAGAAATGGTTGCCGAATCCCGACTGGATGGTGATCCGGTAATCATTAAACACAACCTGTGCCAAATCATCCATGATCTGCGTAATATCTTCTACAGTGCGTTGTGTATCAGCTTCCTCATCCGTGGAGAAAAACAACGTGGCCACCTTATCCGATCCCCAATCGGTCATCTGTACATTAGCGCCAAGCTCGCTCAGCGCCTGCTTCAACAGCAACCGAGAAGCATTTAGCTCATTCAGGATATCCACGTTATCCATGCTGCCATAACCTTTGATCTGAACGAGACCCGCATATCCTGCTCCCTGATGCAAATGAATATCCGCCTGTTCGGCAGCAGACCAAATCTCGTCCCGTGATTTGAATTCACCGGAGATCAGGCGCTTCAAAAAAGCATCTCTTACGAGTGGCAGCTGGCGATTCAATTCTGTCTCGAGCAGCTTGTTCTTGGTGATCATATCCGAGATGTTTCCGCTTAGAAAATCAAACTCATTTCTGGAAGTCCCGTCATCTCGTCCGAATTGCTCCTTCATCACACTTAGCAGTCGATTAATTGGAGCGCTATGACGATAAGCAAGCACCAACCCTACGAGCAGTCCAATCAGTAGTGTTCCACCTGTAATGAGCATGCTCATCTTCTTGATCTTGTTTGCATTTTCCAGAAGAAGGTCACGTGGAATCCCGGCCTGATATACCCAGCCGTTAGAATCCGATTGCGTAGTGATAACCAGATCATCCTCATAGAACTGACTAACCTTGTTCGGATCGAATTTCGGATCATCGATCATCTTGGCCATCTCAGGTTCTCCGCTCCCCTTCAGCGCAATGGTTCTCCCTTCCGCATCGCTAATGTGAACCCAGCCGCCATATCGGTCCGTCATACTGGACAGCAGTCCTACGATCATCTTCTCATCAATGACGACGACGGCTACCGCTGGCGAGGAATCGTTGAAACTGTCCAGCGGCAGTGACTGCATATATGTAATAACCGAAGTTTGCTGCCCTCTGGTGACATAGGAACTAAGCGGCTTGATCTCACTTCGATGCGTTTGCTTTAATACTTGCTTCATCCATTCTTCCAGTGACAGATCCGTATAATGAAAGTCGGCATAATAATGATTCGGCCTGTAGGAAGAACCCGGGGTAAGAATTAAATTATAATTGGCTAAATAAATATAATAATTTTGCAGGAAATCATTCGTCTGTCCAAACGTCAGCACATTCTCCATGGCTCGCCATATGCCATACACATTCGTTTCGTTATCCCTTTCATTCATTAGGACGTTCAGTTCCTGATTCACGGCAAGCTGTCTGGTAAAGCCTTCAACTTCAGCCATGCGCCGTTCCAATATTTCTTGGCCCTTCTCAAGCTGAGTAACCCCATTCTCAATGGAAATGGACTGCGTTACGGAAATCGAAGTCAGATAAGACATGTAGCCACCTATGCTGGGTATGACCAAAATGATGACATACGAAATGAGAAATTTCCGAAAAACACTGGAATTTCGAATGGGCAGCCCCTCCATCTCCGATTTGTTGGTAGCGCTATCATAATCAAAGATTATATCATTTTTTGGCTTAGTCAATTGTTTTCTTGCTTGTGCAGCAGCTCATTCATTACACTTTACTGATGCAGCCCACTCTTTATTAAAATGATTCAGAAAGAAGGGGACCTATACGGTCCCCTTCTCAGTCACACTATTTTCAGATCTATTCCACCCATTGCTCTCCGCCACTTGCAGCAGGCTTCGAACCATGATTAACCGACGCTTCTTCAATATCTCCAAAAGCCCAATGGGAAGGTGATACATCCTTCCACTGAGGCTGTGAAACTCCCTTAAGTGGTCCTCTTCCCAGCGACCGGTTAATGATAACAACGGCTTCTGCTCTTGTCAGCTCAGCATTCGGCCGGAAGGTGCCGTCCTTGTAACCTGTCAGGATTCCCAGGCCTTGGGCTTTTTGAATTGCTTCCTTAGCCCAATGACTGCCAATATCAGAGAACCCACTGCCTGGTTTGGTCGTATCCGGAGCCAGACTCTCAGCCAAACTTGCCATCTCTGCACGGGTCAAGGACTGATTCGGTTTAAATGTGCCATCCTTGTAGCCTTGCATCAGTCCCATTTTTGCAACTTTCTCTATAGCTGCTGCTGCCCAATGGGAAGAACTCACATCACTGAACGTCAAATCTGATGATGCTACGTCTTTTTCAACGACTTTGGCGAGCATGGTTGCCATCTCTGCGCGAGTGATTTTGTTATTCGGTCTAAACAGTCCATCCTTATAACCGTTAATATACGCCTCATGCCGAGTCGTCTGAGTATTCCCGGAAGGTTCCTCTCCCGCTTCTGTTTCCGGAACCGGAGTAACTGGAGGCTGTACAACAGGGGTTGAAGGTCCACTCGGATTGGAAGGTCCAGATGGACTGCTCGGATTTGTTGGATTTGTTGGGTTTGTTGGCCCGCTGTCCCCAGCAGATATCGTAAATTTCAATTGATCCGTGAGCATGAGCTCACCCGACTTTTTGACAGCCTTCAGCGTATGCACTCCACTTGTCAGGTTTGTTATGCTGTAGATCTCCTGCCTATTTTTACGTCCATCACTATACGTATCTACGGTTTGCACCAGATTTCCGTCGATGTAGATCTCCACCTCACCCTGCTGAGGCCCAGTCGGAGTAATCATACGGATGCCGGTACCTTTGAAGACATACTCAAAGGAATCACCATTTACCGCCGAATAATGAACATCGTTGAGATAATCGCCGCCAAAAACAAAACGGAGGTTCAACGTGCCGAGAGGCTGCGCAGCAAGGTAGGATTTTCTAAGCGTCACCTTATCCCCAGTTATCTCATAATCAGTTCCCTTTACCAGCTCAAGTGAGCCATTCATAATCTTCTTGAAACTTTCCGATTCCTGCAGAAGTGTCACTTCAATATCGGCTTGCGCAGATTCAGCTTTGTCAAAAACAGCACTCACCGGCTGAATGATATTGGGGATTTCCACCTTGAGGAAGTCAAGCAGCATGAACCGTCCCGACTTTTTCACGGCTTTAAGTGTGTGCAGCCCATCTGGCAGCCCTGAGACACTATAGACCTTTTGCTGCGCCAAACGTCCGTCACGGTAAGCACTTACCGTTTCCTTAAACTCACCATCCACGTAAATATCCATGTCGCCCTGGGACGGATCCACTTCCGTAAAAAACTGAATACCCGTTCCCCTGAATTCATACTCAAAATAATCGCCGTTCTGCTCGGCGTAATGCACATCATCCTTATAGTCGCCAAATGCTCTTCCCGTGCTGCGTGACCAGTTGCCGCTATACTTAATTGCGGGATCGTCATTGTTAATCATCGCGAATCGGATTCCTGAGGTGTCAATAACCTTAATCGTCAGCGTCTGCGGATCCCCCGCGCTAAATAACACGTTAAACTTCGTTGTGCCGACGGGCAGCTGGGTGAGGTATTGTTTCTTGATCGTTAACGTATTGTCAATGACATCATAGTCATCTTCGCCGAGATCGCCCCCGTCGTATTTCACACCAGTTAACGTATTACCGTTCAGGTTTAACGTAATTTTCACATCCGCCTGCTGATCCACTGCCTTATCAAAGTCTGCAGCGGTTGGGCTTATTGCACTGTTCTGCCCACCAGACTCTTTTTCCCTGATTACCTTGAGCGCATCCAGAAGCATGTATTGGCCCGATGCCTTAACGACCTTCAGGGTATGTGTTCCACTTGGCAGATCTGTTTTGCTGAACAGGACCTGCTGGGCTTCCCTTTCTCCATCGGTATAGGCGCTTACCTGTTCTGCCTCTCCATTATCAAGAATAATACTCATGTCCCCTTGCTCTTGATGCTTCTCTGTCAACAGCTCGATGCCTGTACCTGTGAACGTGTATTCAAAATAATCTCCGTCTTTTTCCGTATAATGCACATCGTCATTGAAGTCCCCGAAACCTCTGCCGGTATTCGTATTCCATGAACCTGTGTAATGTATCTCACTATCGTCATCGTTAACGTAGACCACCTCGGTAACCGTGGTATCGTCTCCCACAACGGATGGTTCAGCAGCAGGTTCATCTGCTACATTGGAGTCTCCTGCTGTACCCGCATTCGTTCTCTTATTGCCTGTGGAATCCTGAATCGCTATAGTCAGATCCTGTGAACCCTCTAATTGTTCCTTGCCTCCATTTCGCTTCCAATCTCCGGTATAACGCATGCCTGTATCATCGTCATTCACCGTCGATGTTCCGCTCAGTGCCTTGACTTTCAGCATTCGTGAAGCATGTGGCTCCAATAAACCGCTGTTAAATCCCTCGTTAAAGGTACCCAGTTCGGAATGGCTCCACAGGTCACGGACCGATGCAGGTCCTTCCAGACCAATATCACTCCAATTGACCTTAACCTCAGCGCTCCGGTTCCCCAGATTAAACAGAGCCACACTGTATGTTCCGTCTCCGTTATTGGCATACCATACCTGCTGCTGGGTATCCATCGATACCGGATGAGCCGGACGTCCAGCCTGATTGACAGCGATCACTTCATCATTGGTAAGAAGTTCAAGTCCATAGCTGTCCAGCCTGGTCATGTCATTCCCTGTATACAACGGTGCAGACGAGATCGCCCAGAATGTCATGGCTGTCTTCCGTTCATCCTTGGTGAGCCCATCCATGGAACCATTGCCCACGTTTAACGAGTCAAAATCATTCCACCCGCCAGGACCTGCATCACGCCACCAAAGCGCAGCGATTGGAAACAATCGTGCAATATTAGCCCACTGCGTTAATCCCACATTGCTGTCGTATGCTTCCACATCCCAATCGATACGCCAGCCATTAGCGTGTTCTTTCCAGAAATCCACGTAGTTATGGTCCAGTGCCCATGAAAGCTCGAACCAGATATTATGCCTTGCCAAAGCTTTGGACCAGGCCTCCACATCTCCTCGTGCATCCCGGCTCAGATTGTTAATTCCTGATCCTGGAGTCACGCTGTCGAATTTGACAAAGTTAATGCCCCACTCGCCCAGTAGATCTGCGATGGAATCGATGTATTTCTGAGCACATGGATTCGAAAAATCAATCTTGTAGGTATACGCATTCCAAGCATCCATCACGGTAAGCGGCTGATAAGCAATATCCTGCATCCGGCAAGCTCCGCCCGTCCCATAGATTTCAAGGTTTTTATTATATGCATCAATGGACAATCCGGGAATCAGATAGATCCCGATCTTCTGACCATTGTTATGAACATAGTCGATAACCTCCTGGAATCCGTTCGGATACAGCTCTTGGTTAGGAATCGGTCTTCCGTATTCATCATTATCTCCGTTCCATCCCGCATCAATATTGATATATTCATAGCCATGAGCCTGTAACTTCTCGCGCATGGCATCCGATTGCTTCTTGATGCTCTCCGCTGATGTCCATTTTACGGAAGGGTCATACACCTGCATACTGTAACTGCTCCAGCCCATGTAAGGTTTCTCAGCTAATTTTGTCTCTGCAGCAGCTTCAACCACACGACCTTTGGTCCCTGTAAAACCAAACTGAACTGCTGCAAAGATGAACACCACAAAAACCATCGCCATCCGTTTACCCATTCGCTTCAAATCATCCCTACCCCCTCTGAAATAGTGAATTCAAATCCATAATGATAGCGCTTTCCTTACGTGAAAAGAATAGTGGATGTATTATGCTCAGGATAGGTACAATTCGGAATTTTGCGTACATTTCACCGTGAAAGCAGGGGTACAACAACCATAGAACAGGCATTTCTCCCCTTACACCGGAGATTTTGCAAGTGAACTGCTGCCATCAGATCGATTCAGAGGACGTTGTTTAAGTAACGATGTGTGTATCGTGGTTTTGGTCACATAAAAAAGAAATAAAAAAAGGTTTCCCGCAGGCGCTAGCCTAACGAGAAACCTTTTCTTCTTATGATGCGGTCGAGAGGACTCGAACCTCCACGGGGGGTTAGCCCACACGGACCTGAACCGTGCGCGTCTGCCAATTCCGCCACGACCGCATATGGCATATCTCCGAGATAATCTATCGCGGCGACAAGAAATAATATATCATGTGAAATTTAACGTGTCAACAGTTAAATGATTAGTATAAGACTACGATAACCGAAAGTTATAAAATCTGGTCGAAACCTGCCTTTCCCTGTTGAGAATGAACCTTGCTCTACTCTACTACTCCAATTTACTTATTTGTCCAATTTATGTGCTGATGAAACACAAATTACGTTTTTGTCATCATAAATAAACATGGAGAACTACTACTTTCCACAAAAAGTCTTGAATTCCGTTAACATTGCAGGAGGAAGAAAGGTTTGACAATTACGCATTTATGCAATATAGTTTCAAAAGGTTACAAAATATTAATTATTCATTTGCCGAGTTTCATGTTTGAAAACGGGGGAACCATTTTGGGTGAATTATTCTTATACATAGGAAATATAGGGAACCTTCTACCGAACCCTTAGCTAACTCCGTAGGCATCGAAGGGAGAACATTGATTTTGAAAAAACTGATCATTTCTATTTTTGGCGCAGCCGTTCTATTTACATCTGGTGCAGCAAGCACTGAGGCGAGCAGTATTAACACCGTCGTTAACAACATGACTGGAATACCTTACAAGTGGGGCGGCACAACGCTGGCCGGGTTTGATTGCTCTGGATTTATGAGATATATCTTCCAAAAATATAGCATTGAATTGCCACGCACTTCACAGCAACAGGCCAAGGCGGGTACTCCGGTATCCAAAGCCAATCTGCGCACAGGTGACATGGTATTCTTCAACACTTCAGGTAGCGGCATTTCGCATACGGGCGTATACATCGGGGGCGGACAATTCGCTCATGCTTCCAGCAGTAAAGGTGTCAGCATCACCAAAATGTCGAATCCATACTTCAGTGACCGTTATGTAACAGCACGACGGGTGACTGGACAGTTTATGTATAACAAGATGCTTGGAAAAATATAAGTTGGACAAAAAACAGGCTCTGGATCATTCCAGAGCCTGTTTTGCTGTCTTGTTATTCAGACTCACTTGCAGGAAAAACCTAGTGCAATGCTTTTTGCACACGCATTGCACCTTGAGACAGTGCGTGACCGCCGCCTACCGCTCCGGCTACCGCAACGGTCTCCATAATCTCCTGATCGGTTGCGCCCTTCGCACGGGCCTCTTCTACATGGTAAAACGTGCATACTTCGTTATTGGCAAACAATCCAATGCCGAGGGCAATCAGCTGCTTGGTTTTGGCATCAATGGCACCTGACTGGAAACATTCACCCGTAAATTCGTGATACGCTTTGACTACGCCAGGCAATACATCGCTTAATTCTCCAATCTGATCCTTGTAGGCATGTACCTTATCATTCATCAATGTCATGGCTACCCGCACATCCTCTCGGCTGATAAGTTTACGAATTCTCGCTGTACCTATCTTCTCTCCCGAGTGGCAGAAGTATGCCAAACCCTCCATGGTAATTCCATGCATCCGTCTCCAGAGCGGCTCTATTCATTCAGCCGGACTTTGGCGCGGTTCGCTAAAGAGCTGATAGCGATAACTACGGTCCAGCTTGACCACACGTCTGTTCTGGCGACGGATAAGCACCTGTTCCCCATCCCATGCAACGACAATCCCTGTTACATCGTTGGACTCCAAACCATCCCGTACCACTCTTACTTTTTCACCCGATAAGCGCAGTGCATCCAGTTCTGCATCACTAATCATGTCTATGGCTCCTATGTTCCAAAATAATTTACAAAAAGAGACCTAAATGAAGAGTCATTTAGGTCTCACGTGACTGTATTGGACTGTTATGTCATTCGAAAAATATCCCGACTGAAAGTTACCGCTGCGCGTGCTCTTTGCTGTCGTTCTTCTCGAACCAAAAATCAAGCACTTTGGCGGACATCACACGTTCTTCAAGGTACTCCACTTGATGTGGTGTAAATTGTTCTTTCCAAGCGAAGGACAACTCTTCACACAAGCCTACAATAGTCAGCAACTCTGACCAGGCAACATAGCGTTTGTACCAGAAAAATTGAGGATGTTCAATCATATAGGGATAAAGGTCATCAAATTCCGTATGTTTACAATCCAGGGCACGTTCAAAATGAACTTTCGACTCCGCCAGCTTTTCAATAAAAAATTGTTCTGATGCCGGTTGGTTCCCCATGGTGTTGCCTCCTCTCCCTAACATAACCCCATTATAAATGAAATCCGCGGTCATGCAAAGGCATTGTTCAAAAAATAGGCTTTTTCCTTTAAACTGTCACATTTGTTTATCGTCGAATTGCACGGTTCCATCATTCAGTGAACGAATGCGAACCAAGGCTTCCACCGGGATGCCCTGCTCACGAATCGTACGTGCACCGGCCTGAAAACATTTCTCGACCACGACACCGAATCCGACGAGCTCCGCCCCTGAACGTTCAATGATCTTAATGACACCGCGAGCTGCATCTCCGTTGGCGATAATATCGTCTATAAACAAAATACGGTCATTCTCATGAATATATTCGCGGGATACCATAATATCGGTTACGATCCCTTTGGTAAAGGAAGGTACACGTTCACAGTAGGCATCGGGATCTGCCAGAAGTGTCTTTTTTCGACGGGCAAATACGAGCGGCACCCCAAGTTCATGTGCTGCGGCAAAAGCAACTGGAATCCCTGAAGACTCCACCGTTATGACCCGTGTCACTCCACTTTCACGAAAGCGAGCAGCAAACTCGCGGCCCATCTCCATTGTCAGTGCAGGATCAATCTGGTGATTCAATAATCCGTCCAGCTTCAGCACCTGATCCGAGATGACTACGCCTTCTTGTAATATTCGTTGTTTTAATACTTCCATCATTCGACCTCCCAAGCCTATCCTATGAGGTAAAAGTATCATAGATGAGGCTGTCAGTTCAAGCGAAATCGGCTTTCCTCCATCATTGACCGATTCTGGGAACACAAAGCTTTCTTTCAATTGTCATGAGTTACCAGGGTCAAGCATACCTTGTACCATGGTACCCGCATGTCCAAACTATTATGGGGCCTGAGAGGGGAAACGCATGAAACAGGCATTCCGGGTGCTGCAGATCGCATTTACATACATCGGAACGGTTGTAGGAGCAGGCTTCGCAACAGGGCAGGAAATATTGCAGTTTTTTACCCAGTATGGCAAATGGGCCACCATCACCATTGGCTTATCGACCATACTATTTGTCTGGCTGGGCACCAAAATGATGCTCATCGCCCATGATACCGGCTCCCGCTCTTACGAGGACCTGAACAAGCACCTATTCGGCCATAAGGCTGGAAAGTGGATTACCTGGATAACGCTTCTGATACTTATTGGTGTAAACAGTGTAATGCTCGCCGGAGCAGGCTCTGTCTTCGTGGAGCATCTTGGACTGCATTACCAGACTGGTTTGATTATTACGATAGTGGGAACGTACCTGCTTCTTGGACGAGGCATCAAAGCCATATTGCAAATGAATAGCATTGTGGTTCCGATGATGCTCCTGTTGTCCATTCTCATGATTACAAGCACCATACACCATCCCGGTGCCTTACGGTTCGTTACACTGACTACGGATACCAATCCTATAAAGGTGTGGCTGTCTCCACTATTGTATTCATCCTTCAATCTGGTACTGGCCCAAGCTGTTTTAGTGCCGGTAGGCAATCAAATCCGTGATCGTAATGTCCTGAAATGGGGCGGTGTACTCGGCGGAATCGGCGTAGGCTTCATGCTGTTAGCCGCCCATTTCGCCATGTCAGCCCAGATGCCAGGTATCATGCAGTTCGAAATTCCGATGGGGAGCATCGCCTTCCAACTTGGATGGGCTGTGCAATCTGTGTATGTAACTCTGATCTTCATGGAAATATTCACAACATTCGTCGCAGATATCTATGGTATGACTCTTCAGCTTGGTCAGCACTTACAAGTGCCCCCTAGATTAATTACATTAACCATTATGATGCTGTGCTACTCACTCAGCCAGTTTGGATTCAGTTCTCTCCTATCCATTCTCTATCCGATCTTCGGCAGCCTTGCCCTAGTCTGGGCCGGAAGATTGGTGATTGACCGTTGGGGAAGCTTTCGCACGAGACATAAAAACTTGTAAGTTATACTGTCTTCCAAAATGTATTACATTTCAATGCCATATTCTCGCAAGCAAAAAGCCGCTGTTCTCCAGCGGCTTCTTCTGTTTATTTTATTTTCAGGGATGAATCTAGGCTTTGCTGGCGTATTGCAGGTACAGCTTTTTCAGTTCATTAACCGATCTGCCCAAAGAATAGTGCGTTTTGGCCTTCTCACACGCGGAACGTGCAAGTTCGTAACGATATGAAGGATCCAGCATAACTTTCTCCAACGCCTCAGCAAGTGCCGAAGGATCCTCAGGGGGAACGAGCAGCCCGTTGCTGCCGTTCTCGATCTGTTCAGGAATTCCACCCACGTCCGTACCAATAAGCGCAAGACAACTCAGTGCTGCCTCGGCAAACACGGAACCAAACGCCTCTGCCCTGGAAGGAAGTACAAATATATCGAAAAATGGCATGAATTCTTCCGGATGCAGGGTGTATCCATAAAAAATAGTCTCGTTATAGATACCCAAACGCTGAGCCAGCTCTTCCAAATCAGGTCGAATCGGACCATCCCCGATAATATGTAAAACATAGTCATGTCCTCGACCTTTGAGCTCCGCACAGGCTTTGAACAAAATATCCAGTCCTTTGGCCGGGACAAGCCGGCATACCGTAACCAGCTGCGGGATCGCATTATCATGAGGAATAGGTTTAAAACGTTTCTCATCAAATCCGTTCGGAATAATGCCAATGACGTCAGGCTGTTTCACGTAAGGAGTTAAATACTGCCGAAAAGATTCGGAGACGGTTAACAACTGCTCTGCCTGATGCTCCAGCTCGCCATAAATGGCACTCAAAAACTGATGATCCAGACCGCCTGGCTCAATTCGTCCATTTAATATCAACTCACGCTCATAACTGGAGTGAATGGTTTGAATGAGCGGTGTATCTGGAAATACACTTTTCATGGCAAGACCTGCAATGGGATGGTGAGCATGAATTAAATCATAAGGCTTCTGAATGCGCAGCTTCGTCCACCATAAATAATCACGGTACGTCTGCATATATTTTTGGACGACAGGACTTTCCTGATACTTGGTCCAATCGAACGTTTCGAACTGCACGTCCTCCCTGCCCTTGTTGCGAATTCGCTTCGGCAGCGAGAACAAGTCCATCTCCCACCTCGGAGACGTAAACCTCTCCTGCATATACGGAATCATAGAGGATACACCTCCGGGCTGCTCCGGAGGAAAGAAAAGCGCCTGCAGCAATTTCACCGTTAGTTTCCCCCTTTCTAGCTTCAGTCTTTCAGTACATC
Organism: Paenibacillus sp. FSL K6-2862; assembly: GCF_038005125.1. Classification (NCBI taxonomy): domain Bacteria; kingdom Bacillati; phylum Bacillota; class Bacilli; order Caryophanales; family Paenibacillaceae; genus Paenibacillus; species Paenibacillus sp. FSL K6-2862. The sequence goes on along the minus strand of NZ_JBBOSN010000001.1, from coordinate 2,194,678 downwards.
TTCAATCATGATATATTAGAACGTATGTTTCAGTAAAGAAATAACTGTTTATTCCTCAGCATTTTAACAACAACGTTGCAGCTTGCAGACCCTGAGGGTTATCCGGGAAGGGTCATGCGGACAAGCTAATGAAAAGGAGAGCAACAAGACATGAGCAAGCCTTCACTCCCTGAGTCGTATATACATCATATTCGGGAAATGCTCGGCTCAGAAGCAGAAGCATTTATTGACAGCTATGACAAGCCTCGTGTACAGGGGTTGCGTTTTAACTCCCTTAAAGCTACACCAGAGCTAAAAAAACAGGTGATAGAGCAGTTTAACCTGACCAAGGTTCCCTGGTGCGAGACGGGATACTACTACCAATCGAATGAGCGTCCTGGCAAACATGTGTATCATGCTGCAGGACTGTACTATATTCAGGAGCCCTCTGCGATGTCGGCGGTGGAAATGCTGAACCCACAACCGGGTGAGATTATTTTGGATCTCGCGGCTGCACCAGGCGGCAAAACAACCCACATTGCCTCACTCATGGAAGACCAGGGGCTGCTCGTTTCCAATGAAATTCATCCGGCCAGAGCCAAAATCTTGGCAGAGAACGTAGAGCGAATGGGACTCTCTTCCGTCGTTGTTACAAGTGCAGCGCCGGGAGAATTGTCGGCCCGCTTTCCTGCAGCCTTTGACCGGATTATGCTGGATGCCCCTTGCTCTGGCGAAGGTATGTTCCGCAAAGATCCGGATGCGGTCACCGAGTGGAGCGATGATCTGGTCACACTGTGTGTGAACAGACAATGGGACATTTTGCAGGATGCCTATATCATGCTTAAACCGGGCGGGACTTTGGCTTATTCCACTTGCACCTTCAATCGGGAAGAGAATGAAGGCATGATGGAACGTTTCGTTACCGCTTATCCAGATCTGACTCTTGTACGGACTGAACGAATCTGGCCTCACCTAGCCCAGGGCGAGGGACACTTTGTAGCTGTAATAACCAAAGCAGCATCCCAAGCTCATGCATCCCAAGAGCTGGAAGAACCACCTCGCAAACGCAAAGATAAAAGAGGAAGAAATCCACGTCAAACGGCGTCATCCAAAGAAGTGGAATCTGCGTGGAATGCTTATCTGGCCTGGAGTTCTGACCATACAGACACGGTAGCTAACGGAACCGGCAGACCTCTGCTTTTTGGTGAAGCTTTGTATGTATTGCCAGAGCGGGCTGCCCAGCTGCTGACCGATGATCGGTTAAACGGATTGAAGCTGCCTCGTCCAGGGCTTCATGTCGGTGACTGGAAAAAAGGGCGCTTCGAGCCTGCTCATGCACTCGCGCTGGCTCTGGGACAACAGGAGGCTGTTAACATACAGCATGCAGCACTAGATGCAGAGACCAGCCAAGTGGCGGCATATCTTCGCGGTGAGAGCCTTCCTGCCGAAAGCGGACTTACCGGATGGACTCTTGTGACTTTCAACGGGCTCCCACTGGGGTGGGGCAAAGCCAGTGCAGGACAGCTAAAGAACCGTCTGCCTAAAGGCCTTAGACGCATGCAATAGACTAGCCCTATCACGACTCAAAGCCGGTGAGCATTAGTGCTCCCGGCTTTATTTTCCGTTCATTAATGGAGTTAACAGGTTGATGAAATAAAATGACCTGATAAAGATATATTTAGGATTGAAATGGCTTCTCAAACGTACTATACCCATTAATTTTCCCTACAAAGGTATATCCGTTCCGCGGGTAAAATTCATTCAGCCTCTCATTGTCACCCACACAATCCAATCGCATGACGTGTTTGTTGTCGAATTGGATTCCACTGCTGGACCAACTCAAAATGTCCCGACCCAGTCCGGTACGGGCGTACTTTCTCCGAATGGCCAAACGATGCAAATAAACGGCGCCATCTGCTTGATGCGCTTTCGATCCCCATAGCTCGAAATCCCAAGCACTTGGCTGCTGCATCAGAATAACCATCCCTGCAACTTCATTGTCTTTCTTGAAGACAAACACATCACCCCGGCGAATGGCCCCTGCTGTATCGTGGGAATCTTCACCTTTCAAAAGAGCACTCCACTGGGAAGATCCCTGGCTGCGTAACCATTCGGCTGTCTCCCTAAGCAAGGATAGTACATCTTCCGTGTCTTCCGGCTGAGCCTGCATCGCTCTGAAATCATCGTTAATATATTCTGTAATGATTTTAAATGAGTGCTTCATGGTTCTCCTCCAATTCCAGATCTCTTTAGAACTATTGGAACTATACCCGGAAATGAATTTTTCGTCAAAACAAATGCAAAAAAGGTAAAAGGCCTAAGCCTCTTACCCGCCGATCTTCGCTTCATCTATAATCTGGTTCCGGTACAGCATGGTAAGGTGCAATGTGTCGAATTCAAGGTCCTTGTCCAGTTCCTGAAGCAGCACCTCAACCAGATCCCGCCGCTGTGCACTGGTTCCGGGTACCTGATAATCCATATAGCCCGTCAGGTCGGCATGAGATGTATCAATGGTTGCTGTCCCCACAGGTAATCCGCCACGTTCTTGCAGAAATAGCTCATAGACCCTGAATTCACGGTCCTTGCGAACCAACATGACATAACAGGAATCCTCTGCTTCGTCTACCTCGTCTTCAGAATCATCCCAGTCCTCGTATTCGGTAAACTCCTCTTCCTCCGAGTCATCCACAAAGTCGCGGTGTACCCACTCCATGGACTCCAGCTCATTCCCCTGATGCCACATGCGAAGAGTAATCGTGTCGATCACTTCTTCGTCGAGTTCTCTTACGAGCAGCTCTGCTGCAGCATCAAGCTGGCTCTCGAGAGGCACGTCATACCAGTGTATCTCGCCTTGAATGTCGGCTCCATATTGTTTCAATGAGGCCTCTGCCAGCTCAGTCCCGTCAGCATCGTTAAACACATAGGTCGATATGCTTCGTCCGGCTGTTACCAGCTCCATTTCCAGCACATGTTCCCGATCTTCATATGTAAAAGCTTCATCTGCTGCATCCGGAATTACGCGTGAATCATCATCCACATCCATCTGATCCAAGTATCCATCAGCCTCATAGTGCATATCATCCGACTGACGCTCTGGATCAAAGTCCAGGTTTTGCAGAACGGAATGCAATGTGCCACAGCTGACCAGCACTTCATAATAGATCGCCTCCACTGCATCCGTAAGTGATCGGATATATGCATGAACCTGATCAATGATGTGCTTTTCCTCATCCGCTGAAACCAATTCCCGTTCCATCTGAAGACTGCCAGACAAACGGTCTCCTTCTCTATATACCAGCAGAAGTGAACCCGCGTATTGATCATTCACCATTATATCGAGCACTTCACCACCTGATGTACGCAGATCCGGAATCAGCTCCACTTTCTGTTTCATGTGCCTGTCCTCCTCCATTTCTAATGGTATTCTCATAGGTTACCCATGAGGCCAGTAGATTATGAAGCAGGAGCCTTTGAAAATGAAAAATGTGGTTGTCATTAGACAGCTAGGACGTGTTTTTGGACAGCATGCGCAACACCCTGCTCGTTATTGGAGAGTGTCACTTCATCCGCAGCAGCCTTCACCTCTTCCGGCGAGTTGTCCATTGCGATCCCTTTGCCTGCATAAGTCAGCATCGTGATATCATTGTAATAGTTGCCAATTGCCAAAATTTCGGAAGGTACAATACCTTTGGATTCGGCCAGTCTCTTCAGCGCCGCTCCCTTGGAGGCTTCCGGGTGCATCAGATCAATGAAAAAGTCTCCGCTGCGAGTCATGTAGTAAGGGAGATTCCAAGTTCCCCATTCCTGCTGAACCTTGTCCATCTGCTCTATTGGGCCAAACGCGGTGAATTTGGCAAGTGGTTCTGACAGGTCTGCCCACTGCGGCAGCTTTAGAGGCTCCATCATGAAGTTGTTGTACATCTCCCGAACCTGTAATTCCAATCCTTCCGGCTGATCCACATATAATCCAAATGCCGTGTTAATGTCAAAATGCACATCATTTGTACGGCAATACGTGACAAAGGGCTCTAGTCCCTGACCATCCATGGCAAATCTGTGCACAATTTCACGGCTCTCCACTTCGGCCGTTACGGCTCCGTTATGTGTAATCACATATCCGTCAAGCCCCATTCGCTTCATAAAAGGAATGGTGTTGGCTGGGCCTCTGCCCGAACACAGAACGATCTCGGCTCCCTGCTGGGAAGCACGGATTAGAATCTCTTGGGTCCATTCGGTAAGCTCATGATGATCATTAAGCAGTGTGCCATCTACGTCAAGCGCAATTAATTTGATTGTCATCGGGTCTTCACTCCTCAACTGTTAAGGTAATCGCACCCTCCCAAACCCTCCCTTCCGAGGGAGGGCCCCAGAGGGCTCTGCCCTCTGGACTCCCGTCTGTTGATCGGCGTTTGGTAGGTTCTTGCTATGTGACGGTAGGTGTGGGAGCGCTTGTCTGCCTGGATCTCCGCTTATCGCGAAATCCAGGCCAAGCTTAAGGGCGACCATTGCGGGCAGGGCTTCGCTCTCTGCCCGGCTCCCTGCTCCGCTTCGCGAAGGGCGGGAGCTTGCGCCTGTGGCTGGTGGGCAGGGCTTCGCTCTCTGCCCGGCTCCCTGCTCCGCTTCGCGAAGGACGGGAGCTTGCGCCTGCGGCTGGTGGGCAGGGCTTCGCCCTCTGCCCGGCTCCCTGCTCCGCTTCGCGAAGGGCGGGAGCTTGCGCCTGCGGCTGGTGGGCAGGGCTTCGCTCCGCGAAGGGCGGGAGCTTGCGCCTGTGGCTGGTGGGCAGGGCTTCGCTCTCTGCCCGGCTCCCTGCTCCGCTCCGCGAAGGGCGGGAGCTTGTGCCTGCGGCTGATGGGCAGGGCTTCGCCTTCTGCCCGGCTCCCTGCTCCGCTCCGCGAAGGGCGGGAGCTTGCGCCTCCGGCTGGTGGGCAGGGCTTCGCCCTCTGCCCGGCTCCCTGCTCCGCTCCGCGAAGGGCGGGAGCTTTACTTACGCAGACAGGCCAGCTCGTCTGCGGTTAGTTCGCGGTATCTGCCGATCGGAAGCTCCGTATCCAGCTGCAGGTCGCCCATGGCTACCCTTTTCAGATAAACCACTCGTTTGCCTACAGCCTGGAACATCCGTTTTACCTGATGGAATTTACCCTCGTGGATAATGAGAGAGATCGAAGAGATGACTCCCTCCTCCGTCTCCTCATGATGAAGCACGGTCAATTCGGCTGGCATGGCTTCATAACCGTCATCCAGCTGTATGCCCGCCTTGAAACGTTGAACATCCTCGTCATCCACTTTCCCCAATACACGGGCTTCATATGTTTTGGGTACATGCTTGCGTGGAGATAACAGATCATGCGCAAGCGGACCGTCATTCGTCAGAATGAGCAATCCCTCTGTATCTTTATCCAGCCGCCCTACAGGGAACGGATCGAATACCCGGTCCTCCTTACGTAGAAGATCCAGAACTGTTTTATCCCTGGCGTCTTCCGTTGCCGACACAACACCCGGAGGTTTATGCAGCATTAAATAAATCGTTTCACGGTAAACGATACGCTCTCCATCGGCTTCAATGACATTGGTCTCTGGATTCACCTGCATACCACTATCCTTCACAGTTTTGCCATCGACTAAAATTCTGCCCTGCTTTACCATTTTTTTGAGTTCACTCCGGGTGCCTACACCCATGTGACTTAATATTTTGTCGAGACGCTGTGTTTTCTTTCCTTTGTCACTCATACCGATGTCCACCTCCAGCCAGCAGGGTACTCATTTTTCAGCACGCCATCCAGCCATTTCCCCCAACCAAGAGCATATCCATCCACGCATACCAGCGCGTAACCTTTGGCTGCTGCTCCAGACTTGCACTCGACGCGCGCTTCTTCGATATTCAGCGTTTCGCCCTTCAGGTACCTTACCGCTTCTCCACTTGCAGAAGCTAAGTTTATAACCCTTCTCGCCTCAGAGCTGTTCAACGCACATGCCAGTGGATGAGACGGGACAAACCTTCCGTTCTTTACGGTACCCATAAACCATCCGGGCCGGATCACTTTAAGCCCTTCCAGACGCGATGCGCCAACAGACGATTGATAAACACGGTCACCGTAAAATACCGTTTCCCCAAGAAGCTCAATTTCCAGATGCTCTTCAATGAATTGTTGATACACGGTCCCTGGGTCAATGTTCACCTGATCAGTTCCTCGACCTTTTCCACGATTGGACTTACGCGCATCACGCTCGTTGTTTCTTCCGGCTTTTCCCTCATTTTTACCGCCTCGAGCTGGTCTGTCATTCCGTTCTCTCGATTCAGTTCTCATCAATCGTTCACGTTTTCGGTCCGCTTTGCTGAGCGGCTGAGTTACAGCAATCCCTTGATCCTCGTCGATCTTGGATACAGTCTCCTTCTCATCCTCAACGCTGCTGATCTGCTCTGTAGAAGTCTCAGAACGATGCTGCAACACAGCTACATAATGCCCTTCGCCTTCCAACAAGTGAGGCCACAATCTCGCTGTACCACGTGTCTGATCCAGTACAGCGCCTGTTTTTCCTGCCGTTTCAGGCAGCATCTGGCGTACCCAATCCGGTCTTCCTGGAGCGAATCCGTCCGTTTCCGGAATATCATGAACAGTGAAGTCTGGGTTGAGATTTAGAAATTCGGCGATCATAGCTTCATTTTCCTCCGGCGCAAACGTACACGTGGAATATACGATCGTTCCTCCCGGAGCGAGCAGCTTCGCAGCTGTCTCCAGAATATCTCGCTGCATTAGCACACACTTCTCTACCGAATGATGCTCCCATGACTTAACCATGTCTTCATCTTTTCGGAACATTCCCTCTCCTGAACAAGGAGCATCAATGAGTACCTTATTAAAATAATGCGGAAATGCACCGGCAATCCGTTCCGGAGACTCATTCAGGACAACAGCATTTCGCACACCGTACAACTCCACGTTTTTGGCAAGTGCTTTGGTCCGTTCGGAATGAATATCATTGGTCACCAGCACACCCTTACCCCGCAGCTTTGCTGCGATCTGTGTAGACTTGCCGCCAGGTGCTGCACACAAATCGAGTACATGATCCCCTGGCTGAACGTCAAGCAGCTCCACCGGAGCCATCGCGCTTGGTTCCTGAATATAATATAGACCTGCATGATAGTACGGATGTAGACCTGGCTTCATGCCATGTGGCACATAAAAGCCCGTCCCGCACCACGGAATGGGCCGCAAATCAAAAGGAGCCAATTTATCAAATTGCTCCATCGATATTTTTAACGTATTCACTCGAAGTCCCGCATGCGGAGACTGTTCATATGATTTCATAAATTGTTCAAACTCATCTCCGAGCAAGTTTTCCATGCGCTCGGCGAAGATTGAAGGTAGCTGTACAGCCATATTCACTCATCCTGTCCTGTTAAAATGCATATTGTTCTATGTTATCATATCCCGGTGCAGCTTTCCTATTGATTCACTGCATATTCCACTACAGCGTGTAATGTTGTATAATGACAAGTAGGTTGATTCTCGTGCGAAAAACGGGTGTTTATGTATATTATCCCAACCTTTATTTTTGCCAAAACTATATTTTGATATGATCGATGGGGGATGTCCAATGAAATCGAAGAAAAAGAAAAGTGCCTCAATCCTGATTTTCCTGGGTATATTCGTGGTCCTAATCGCAGCACTTATCGTTGTAAACCAACAATCCAAGAAACAAATGGACGCTGTGGAGAATGCTTATGGTATTGCAGCTTCCAAGCTTAATCCAGCTACACGCGAATTGCTCGATGACCCTAACTATCAACAGATTATTCTGCCGGATGATCTCAAATCCAAAATTGACAATAAGGAAAGCTTTTTCGTTTATTTCTTTGCCTCTGACTGCTCACATTGCCGGGCAACGACACCACAGTTGATGCCGCTGGTAGACGAAGTAGGTATTGAGCTGCCACAATTCAATCTGCGTGAGTTTGATTCAGGCTGGACAGATTATAATATCGAATTTACACCTACGCTGGTTTATTATCAAGATGGCGTTGAGAAGGATCGCATGGTTGGCGGACTTCAGGAGAATGGTAGTGAGAACGGTTATACGCTGGATGACTACAGACAATTTTTTGACAAGTACAAAGGCAGCTCTGCTGCTTCGGCAAGCTAAGAAGTAATCATTGACTACAAATTAACATCTCAATTCAAGCTGTGCATGTGGACAGGCTCTTCCGTTTTTACTCAGAGCTTTATAGCCAATAAACGCAGACCAAAAAATCACCCCGGCTAATCCTTATCCAAGGTTCAGCCGGGGTGATTTATGTTATATACGATATGCATCATGCCATCTATACTAATTCTGATTTTCGCCGAAATTGTTCGCCTGCTGCATTGCTTTCATTTTCTCTTCATAGATGCGTCCCCGCGTCGGGCTGCGACGCTGCGGAATGTTGGGTTTCAGTTCCTTAGATCGTTCTTGAAATGCACTAGTCAGTGTCTCATCCCAGATCCGTATGGTCAGATCCCTGTATGGAAAATGCTGCGATTCAGGACCTGCTAATCCGCTGACCAGTCCCTTCACTTCCTCGACCAATTCTCCAAGTTCAATCCCTTTTGTACGAGCAGGATAACGCTCCAGCAGTTCAACCGAACTCTGCAACATCATTCGGCCTCCACGAAGATTGCTGTTTCTGAAATGATATAAGCCAACTGCAATCTGCAGCAAGCCTTTATAGAAAGGGTCCCGATCCTGTTCCAGCCATAACTCTTCCAATACCTCATGGCATTCGAAGTAGTCCTGATCCCGGTTAAAATAGATCAGATAATCAATATACAGCGGTTCATAGCTGCTCATCGGGATTTTCGCCCTTCCTAGCCGAATTCAGAAGAGCCTTCACATCATCCAACAAATCTTTAAGTGCTTCCATGTCATGGCGCTCCCAGCAGTCGTTAAAGCGCTTCTGAGCCTCAATGGCCTCATTAACGAGGTGGTAGAAATACAACTGATGTATGATGGAAAGTGTCTTGGATACGATGTTTGAATCATCTTCAAACTCCTTCTGCGCTTCGAGGATCTGCAGCCGGATGGCTGACATCTCATTATCCAATACAAACGCGGCTTCTGCCGTTTTCTTCAGCCTTGCCCGCATATCATCTGGCAGACTTTCCCGATATTTATAGCTCAGTGAGTGCTCAATCGTAGCCCAGAAGTTCATGGCCAGCGTCCGGATTTGGATCTCAGCCAGCACTTTCTTCTGTCCCAGAGCCGTCTGAACAGGATATTCAATAATCATATGGAAACTACGATAACCGCTCTCTTTGAAGTTCGTAATATAATCCTTTTCAATCAATACCGATAAATCCTTGCGTCCGCGAATGTACTCCGCCACTCTGCGAATATCATCCACAAATTGACACATAATACGAATTCCCGCAATATCCTCAATTCCCGTCTCTACCTGATCTAGTGGCACATTCAGACGTCTGGATTTCTCCAGAATGCTGGATATTTTTTTGACACGACCGGTAACGAATTCAATCGGGGCGTATTCTTCCCGTTTCTTCAGTTCCGCTCGCATTGTCTTGAATTTGACTTTCAATTCCTCTACCGCTTGTTCATAAGGAAGTAAAAATGTACCCCAGTCTCTACCGTCCATGCTTATGCCTCCTGTCTCTATAGCGTCCCCTGTTCCAGTCTATTATACATGATGTTCAGCGGGGGGAAGAGTCCCGTACGCAATACCCTCTTCCAAGCTTCTATATTTTCGCTCCGGGGAACTTCTTATCTTTCATGTTCTTATCTGTGCTCTGCACCGACAGCTTCGGAGATATGACGATAGCCGTCTTTGCGCAATAAGTCACGCAATCCGGCATGGATACGCCGATTCACTTCAGGCCCTTCATAGATCAGAGCTGTGTATATTTCCACCAGACTTGCACCGGCTTTAATTTTTTCGTATGCGTCTTCGCTTGTAAAAATGCCACCGGAGCCGATAATCGGAAGCTTCCCTTCGGTTTGACGATAGATGCGCCGAATAACCTCCGTGGAACGATCCCGCAGCGGTTTACCACTGAGTCCACCGGTTTCCTTGGCATGCTGATGGGACAGACCATTCCGGTTAACTGTCGTGTTGGTGGCAATGATGCCGGCAACGCCGCTATCCGCAATGGTGCTGACCATATATTCAAGCTCCTGGTCGTTGACATCCGGTGCGATTTTGACCAGCACCGATTTGACCGATCCGCCTGCTTTTGTGCGTTGTGCTTCCATTTCACTCATTACTGCAGCAAGCAGTTCCTTCAATTCATTCCCATGTTGCAGGTTACGCAGATCCGGTGTATTTGGTGAACTGATATTCACGACGAACAAATCCGCATAATCATACAGCGCCCGAATACATTTTTCATAATCCAAATGTGCTTCTTCATTAGGTGTTGCCTTGTTTTTGCCGATGTTGACTGCAACGGGAATACGACGCTCCTTCAGACGTGCCAATTCACCTGCCATGGCTTCCGCTCCAAGGTTGTTGAACCCCATCCGGTTCACCAGAGCTTCATCTGGAGGCAGACGGAACAGACGTGGCTGATCATTGCCTGGCTGCGGAAGCGGTGTTACGGTGCCGACTTCCATGAACCCGAATCCAATGGATGAGAAACCTGTTACGGCCTGTCCGTTTTTGTCCAGACCTGCTGCGAGGCCCACTGGGGTAGGGAAATGACAGCCGAACATGTCGACAGCCAGATCTTCCGTTTCACGCACGCCATACATCACCCGCAAGCCGGAAGGCACCGGGCGAATACTGCCCATGCCGCTAAGGCCGCCAATAATCAGATGATGGGCTTGTTCAGGGTCCATTTTGAACAACAAGGGTTTCGCAAGACTTCTATATAACAAATCACTCACTCCGTTCTCGTCCGGTACGCCGTAAATATGCTTTCCCGTCTTTTTCATATGTAAAAAAACACTCTACACACAAGTCTATCCGTTTCTTCATCAAAAGGAAAGTAGTTTGCGCATAGACATTCTCATTTTGTCCATGTCTGCAAGCCACTTTAAACCTTATGGAAGAAATAATCCCGCATACTGGAAATGGCGTGGTGAATTCTTTACAATGGGAGCATGGCAACGAAATACCAGTACCAATGAACGAAGGAGGGACAGCCCATGGCTCCCAAACGTAAACCGCCTGCTTTGCAGCAAAAAAAAGAAGAAGTCAATCGGAAAGCCATTGCTTGGACAGCGGCCAGCGTCATCGGATTGATCATTATTATCGGCGCACTCATCATTATCGCCAATATGTAAACGGTCAAACCGACTGCCAGTCCAGTACATAATGTTTCAGCTGGAGTACACGCCATCGTAACAGGTAACAGGAATCGATTAGTTCAGCCAATGATACGTCTTGTTTGGATTGTTTTGTTTGGGAACAAGCGTATGCTGATAGCGCTCCTTCGCTTCCGGTACAAGGATGGTCTCTGGCAGCAGATTCGTTCCAATGCGTACAGGGGTGCCCTGAGGTGCGAGTGCAAACAGTTCCTCCACATCCCTAGCACTCATTCTCACACATCCAAGGGACTCATCCAGCCCAATACTGTCAGGCTCGTTGGTCCCGTGGATGGCATAATTCGTATCCGACAGCTGCATGCCTCTTGTCCCAAATTCTCCATCAGAGCGACCATTTGGATTCACGACTTTGTCCGTAATGACAAAAGTGCCTTCTGGTGTTCGCCCTCCCCCTAGCCCGACCTCATAATTTCGAATAATGGTATTACCGCTAATCAACGCAAGTCTGTGGTTGCTTTTATCAACTACGATCTCCAATTGATCCTGTAAAAAGAGTTCCCCTCCAAGCGTGTCTGCAAATGGACCATCCGCTTGCAGAGCAGTTGATTGTCCGGCTTGTTCCTGACCTGCTTGTTGACCTGCCTCTTCCTTTCCTTGCTTCTGCATCGCAAGTATTGCAGGAAACATGTCTTTCATCCCCGGTGCTGTCTCACCCAAAATGTTGTTTGGAAAAGGCTGCGCAAGCTGACTTACGTTTTTGGGCCAGGTTTTGTTTTGCTTGTAGTATGTATGGATTGCACTGGACAACGATGCTGCTGATTCTTGTTTGGCTGTCCACGCTTGTGCAAGCTGCTTGATGTCTTTTGAAACTTCAGGCGGTTCGCAGTTGCACTGGTCGGCATCGTAACTTTGGGCTGTTAATCTGCCGCTGCTATTTGTTTGCACAATATATTTTACCGGCATATTCCGTTTCCATAACGCCCATTCGTCAGAAGTCTGCATGCCCAGAACAGCGGAGGTCGCTACCTTGGGTCCCGCACCTGACCATGCAGCAGCGAGCGCAGTTTCTCCCTGATGATTCCCTCCGAATCTCGCAGCTGTAAAAACATTCGAATTGGTGATAGGAGCTGAAGCAGCTTCACGCTCATCAGAGATTGGGCCATCCGCCCAATCATCATCCCCGGTTTCCAAAGCTGTGGCCAACGCTTCAGCGGCATCACGATTGAATCCTGGAGCATTTGCAGGCGGTACCAGAGCTAACACAAGCAGCATCAGCAGAGTCAGCCACATTTTGCGAATGCGCTGTTTCTTCTCCTTCTGTTCTCCCATCTCCACCAGCTTGTTTTGATAATCCACCCATATGTCTGCAGGAGCCTTACTCCGTTCAAATGCTTCGTAAACTTCGCCCGCTTGCTGAAAACAATAGTTGGCCTTGCCTTCCTGACCTTCACGCACATACTCCTTACCGAGCAAATACCAGGCCATTTTATTATCAGGATGTTTCTTAACATATGTTCTTAGGTGAGTATTCTGCATCCGATCCTCCGCTTGATTTCTCTTTTTCCGTTACTATCTATTATATCGGCATAGGACAGAATCAAATCCATAGGACTTGAGTACCCGGATAAAACGCAAAGCATTCGACAAAATATCACAACCTGATAAAGTATAAAACCCGTACCAACATGAATTTCTACGCATTAAAAAAAGCACGTCCCACTGCCCTAAGACAGAGGAATGTGCTTCTTCCTGGTTATATGGTGTATGAATGATTAGCCTTCTTTGTTGAAAGGTTCATCCGCTACTTTGATGGAATCCGTTGGGCAGCCATCACAAGCATCTTGCATATCATCGAACAGGTCGTCCGGGATCGCCTTGATTCCTTGGTTAGCGTCGCCATCAAAAATCACTTCTGCCAAACCTTCATCATCATAGTCATAAATGTCAGGCGCCGTTGCTCCGCAAGCACCACATGCAATACATGTATCTTTTTCAACCCAAGTGTACTTACTCATTACATTCTCTCCTCCTAAAATTCGAAACGTACAGTGTTTTTATCTAAAAAACATATTAAACCAAAGTAAAAGTAATTTCAAATTATTTTGACAACATCAAGAGTATATTATGCCCTATTTAATCAAGACTTTGCAAGTTATCTTTTTGCAGAGACGTGCCCCTAACCTTGTGATTACGGAGCAAAACGGAAGGGTCATCCCCAAGCATGCCCGCTGTTACAACAGCATTCTCTCCAAATTTGTCACGCAGCTGGTCCATAATGCGAATCAGATTCTCCTTTTTCGGCTTCTGTTCGTATTCAAACAAATCCAGCTGTACAGCTGATTCCTCACGTGGAATCAAATTCTGAAGAGTTACTCCCAGCATGCGTACAGGCTTCCCACTACTCCAGTGCTTGGCAAATAAAGCGCAGGCTTCTCGGTAGATTATCGTTGCATCCTCCGTAGGAACTTCCATCATCCGTGAACGGGTGATGGTTTTCATATCGGGTGTTCGAATAGTAATCTGAATCCCCTGACTCAACATCTCGTGCTTGCGCAAACGCCTGGCCACTTGGTCACTAATGTTAAGCAGTACCCGGTGTACGTCGTCCATCTCGGTAATGTCCGCTGGGAGTGTCGTGGTGTGACCGATGGATTTGTTCGCTTCCCGCTCTGCCTGAACGTTAGAATGATTGATGCCATTGGCTGAATTCTTCAGCCAGGTACCGTTAATTCCAAATACATCCGTCAGCATTCGCTCATCCGATTTTGCAAGCTGTCCTATGGTTTCGATGCCCAGCTTTTTCAGTTTTTCAGCCGTCTTTTTGCCAATACCGAACAACTCATTGCAGGGTCTATTCCAGAGAATCTGAGGTACATCTCTCATTCGCAAAATGGAAATACCGTTAGGTTTCTTCAGATCGGAAGCCATCTTCGCCAGCAGTTTGTTGGGTGCAATGCCAATGGAACATGGAAGTCCCAGTTCTTCCCGTATTCGTTGCTGGATGCTCTCCGCAATTTCCATGGGTGTGCCGAACTGTTTAGAACCTGTGATATCCAGATAACATTCATCTATTGAAGTTGCCTCCAGCAGCGGTGTATAACTGTAGGCTATTTTCATAAATGCTCTTGAATATTGGCGATATAAATGAAAATCAGGACGAATGATGATCAAATCCGGACATTTTTTCATCGCCTGATGGACCACCATGCCGGTGAAGATGCCCTTTCTTCGTGCAGTGTATGAACACGTAACAATAACACCTTTTCTCACTTCACTGCTGCCTGCAACAGCTGTTGCTTTACCACTGTATAGTTCCGGCTCTTCGGCCTCATGCACCGAGCAATAAAATGCGTTCATGTCGACATGCAAAATGACTCTTCCGGCGGCAGGATAATATCGATCCACATTCGTGTGACGGGTTCCATCCCCAGACATGTACCTCCGCCCTTTCGTACTTCTAATTAATGAAGTGTAAAAATCTATTCACTCTATTATATCAAGTTTGTTATGTAAAATCAGTTACGTTTGTTATTTTCTCATTTCCGATTAGATCGGATGATCGATCGTATAATTAGCCACCCTACACTCACAAAAAGGACTAGAGAAATCAAGAAAATAATGTTATTTTCCCATACAAAAGACATATACACCCCTCCTATTATCCATTTATCCCATTTACCAGTCGAATTTCAATATAACATACATTTTGATATCAATCACTTATCCGATCATCGATAAACAAAAATTTGTTACACTAAACTGCGATTTCTGTGTAGCATTTGGCCATAATGGTGCTATAATAATTAATTATACAAATTCGCGTCTTTAGGACAAATCAACGCATGGAGTTTAACACAGTGTAGCGTTGCAGAACCGAAGGATTCACGTGCTAACTTATTTGAATACTTTTCCAACACAAAATTCAACTATTTAAAAAAGCGCTTTATCTCAAAGGAGGATCTTCATGTCAAAGGCCATTTCCATCTTCGATACGACTTTACGTGACGGCACACAAGGGGAGGGTGTCAGTTTATCGGCAGATGACAAACTTAAAATTGCCAAAAAACTCGACGACCTGGGTGCTCATTATATTGAAGGCGGAATTCCGGGCAGCAACACCAAGGACATTGAGTTTTTCAAAAGAGTAAAAGAATTAAATCTCAATGCCAAGGTCGTTGCTTTTGGCAGCACACGTCGCAAAGGAAGCATCGCCAGCGAAGACGCCAATTTGAAACGGATGATCGAATCCGGTGCACAAGCAGCAACATTGGTCGGTAAATCGTGGGATTTCCACGTCCATACTGCCTTGCAAACCACCCTGGAAGAGAATCTATCCATGATCTATGATTCAATTGCTTATTTGAAACAAAATGGAATGGAAGTTATTTTCGATGCCGAGCACTTCTTCGACGGATTCAAGCATAATCCGGAGTATGCTCAAGCTGTGTTAACGAAAGCTCATGAAGCTGGTGCAGACTGGCTCGTGATGTGTGATACCAACGGCGGCACCATGCCGCATGAAGTATACGAGATTGTATCCAGACTTTCTGGAAGTCTCCCTCATGCTCATCTCGGAATTCATACACATAATGACTGTGAACTGGCTGTCGCCAATACGCTTAGCGCTGTACAAGCCGGGGCTAGACAGGTTCAAGGCACGATGAACGGTTATGGAGAACGTTGCGGTAATGCCAATCTGGCTTCCATTATTCCGAACCTACAGCTCAAGCTTGGATATGAATGCGTGTCCGAAGATTCGATGAGACAGCTCACAAACGTAGCCCGCTATGTTAGCGAGATTGCCAATGTGAACATGCCGATCAATCAGCCTTATGTCGGTAATGCAGCCTTCGCTCATAAGGGCGGCATTCACGTCTCTGCTATCCTACGTGATTCCCGTACTTACGAACATATCGTACCTGAACTTGTCGGGAACAAACAGCGTGTACTCGTTTCAGAGCTGGCTGGACAGAGCAACATCGTCTCCAAGGCACAGGAACTCGGACTGGAGTTCGATCCAAGCAGCGCCAATTCACGCCAAATCATTGAAAAAATCAAAGATTTGGAGCACCAAGGTTATCAGTTTGAAGGTGCGGACGCTTCCCTTGAGCTGCTCATTCGCGAAGCAAACGGAGATATGAAGGAACTGTTCACATTTGAATCCTTCAAAATGCTTGTGGAAAAAGCAGCCGACAAATCCGTTGTCTCCGAAGCATTCGTTAAGCTCAATGTTGCTGGAACAAGCGTTTATACCGCTGCTGAGGGTAATGGTCCGGTGAATGCTCTCGATAACGCTCTTCGAAAAGCGCTTGTCCAGTACTTCCCTTCGCTTGCTAACATGCATCTCTCTGACTATAAAGTTCGTGTACTTGATGAGAAGGATGCCACGGCAGCCAAAGTACGTGTATTAATTGAATCCAAAAATACAGAGAATACATGGAATACGGTTGGCGTTTCCGAAAACGTCATTGAAGCCAGCTGGGAAGCCCTTGTTCACAGTTTCCGCTATGCCTTGCTTCAGGAGAAGTTACAGGACGAGCCAAATGTTGTCCACACAGCCATGCATGGATTAAGCAACCATTAACGCTTATTTCCCGGAAAATAAAAGAAGCGCCTGTCTCCAAAATTACTGGGGATAGGCGCTTTTTATTAAACTTACTAGTTGATGACTTTCTTGATTCTACGCTCCAATTCCTTCTCAGGCAAAATGCCGAGTATGACTTCCTGGATCACCCCATTCTTGTCAATCAGCACATTAGTAGGAAAAGCGACACCATTATACTTGGCATAGGCTTCCCCGTCTTCATCGAGCAAAATAGGGAACGTCAGTTTGTATTCATCCACAAAAGCTTTAGCATCTTTCAGCTTATCGTAAGGGGTAACATTGACTCCATACATATCCATTTCATCTTTATATTTATCCGCCAAGGTATTAAGCGCTGGCGCTTCCTCCTTGCAGGGTTCACACCAGGAAGCCCAGAAACTTACAAATAGAGCCTTTTCCTTCGCTCCTCCTGCGGTATACGTTTCTCCATCCATGCCTTTAAGAGAGAACCCCGGGGCCAGTAATCCCGCTCTCGGTCCTGTTTCTGTTGGAAGCGGCTCTTCTTGTTTGAACACGGCAGCGATTCCGTTATCCGTATTTTGAGCCAGTGCAACCCCAATGAGCAATACAACACCAAGCAGTATGTATATGTTTCGTTTCATGGCCAGCCACCTTCTTGTAGAATCAGCATCTCGGGTATGACTTCATTACCGTCACTCATTTGAAGTGGTCCTAACCACTTGATTACGTTTGCTCATGGTGAGGTCACTTATTCCTTGTTGTAAAATACTCTCTTTAATATTGTACCCTTTTCCTTTAAAATTTTACAATCAGGGATCAGGCAAATTCAAACAAAAAAAGGACCCCTGCCTAAGCAGGAGCCAAAGAGAGAGGGGTGAATACAAAATGGCAGCACTTCACGGACAGCAAAACACGATCTTCATTTCTTCTTCCGTAGAGCAAGAAATGTCGAAACACATGTTCAATTCGCTGCCGCAGGAAGCCTGCGGGGTTATGCTGGGTGAAGCTGCAGCGGGCGGCATACGAATCAGTCGGTTTCAGCCAATTCGCAACGTTGCGCCTAACCCGCTGCATCACTTCAGCCTGGATGAAGCGGAATGGATTCGTTGCATATTTAACGAGCCACAGCTCGTTGGTATCTTCCACTCACATCCGCAAAACAGTCCCGTACCGTCCCATCAGGACCTCATGGCCCTTCCAGCTTACGCCGAATTAATCAAGGTGTATCTGATTGGCACGCCTGCTCTGACAAGCAAGTCAGAACCTTGTATGCATTTGAATGGTTATGAGATCCTGTACAACGCGGAAAACCCAAGTAAGTCCAATCAGCAAAAGCGCTATGATCTTCAGCCAGTACAACTACGCATGACTTAAATGGGTATACAAGTCACCCAGTGTTTCTACATTTTTATGAGTCATATCCTCCAAATAACAGGACCATAGCTGCGCGGTCATCTTGGCATCTTCCAATGCATGATGACGTCCGTATATCGGTATCCCCCTTGATTCCAGCAGTTCATCGAGACCATAGCCCGGTCTTCCCGGCTCCAGCCAGCGAGCCAGCATCATGGTGTCGATCAGCCGATGGCTCAGCCTCACTTTGGAGGTGCGCCACAGAGCAGCATTCAGAAATGCCCGATCATGCGCACTTGCATGCGCAACCAGTACACTACCTCCAACAAAAGACATAAAATCATGCAGGCCCTCCAGCAAAGTAGGTGCATCAACGCACATCTGCTCTGTGATACCTGTAAGTTCGGTAATGTGTTCTGGTATTGAAGCTTTGGATTGAACGAGTGTATAAAACTGTTCTCCTTCCAGCACTACACCACCGCTGATGCGCACGGCGCCAAATGATAGAATCTCGTCTCCATGCTGCGGAGAAAAGCCTGTCGTCTCCAGATCGAATACAACCGCATCCAATTCATTCAGCGGCGTATGCAGAACTTCCGGTCTGCGCTGCTCCCTCATCATTGAACGAATGAACGCCATGTGTTGCGCCGTTGGGGCCCCCATTATGGAAGCGATGGCAGAAGGAACCCCTCCCTGACGCAGCGAATTCCAAAATCCAGTATTGCCCCTTGCCGGCTCTCTCATGGACGTCTCCTTTCTGCAAAACGAAGTTGTCTTTGCAGTGCGCGATGCACACGTCGCACCTGTCCTAATGTATCCCGCAATTCATAATGCATCTGTTTTTGCTTCATTTGTTTCTCATCCAGAAAACCACTGCTCTGCTGCAGCCCACCTCTAATGACGACTGGTGTACTGCGTCTAAACTTCAGTGCTATCATAAAAGCACGCCCTGCCGCATCAAGCAGTGTAAGGGGGACCGCTTCAAGGGACACCAATCTCTGTATTCGCTTGAGCGTAGATGTTTCCTTAATTCCATGCTGGAGTGCCAGGAAACGCGCACTGTTTACCAGTGGAATATATAGTCCATACTTGACGTCGAATCCGCCAGCATGTTCTCCAAACCTTTCTGTGACCACCTGACCGAGAATATTCAGGGTTGCCTTGTGTTTAACGGTATTACGCAGGACAGCATCAGACAGCTCGGGAACGGCTCTGAACCCATCATAGAAGGCAGCAATCCATTCATCAGCTAGACCTTTCTCCCCTGCCACAAAACGCATATCCGAAGCAATGATCAAATTGCGTACAGGTTCCCACGCCAGATCCGACCTCCACGCCCGAAGCTGTTCCTTCCAGGATTCCAGTGTTTTGCGCCATAACGGCTCTGAACACATCACTTTCCCTTCACATTTGGCATAGCCTAGATCTTCAAGCATATCAGCCATTCGTCGTCCGAGTTCGGCAAAATACTCCTCTTTTCCCTCATGCGGGTTATCGCTGATAATCATGCCATTGTCCTGATCACTCCATAATGTAGCTTCTTCCCTGCCCGAACTACCAAAAACGATAAAGGCATAGGGGACGGGAGGCCGGCCGAAGCCTTCCTCTACCATCCCCTGGATGCATAACTCTACTGCTTTCCGGTATATTCGGTCATGCAGTTCATTTACCGTTTGGTACCACTCGATTGGCGACAAGGAAGCGGACAACAATTCCTGGAGCTCATTCTGCAATACTACACGTGCCTGGCGCAGCTCCTCGGTTGAAGCAGCACCATCGATCCCTTGATAGGACCAAGAATGGTTTATAAACGGGATAGGTTCCATCATGTCCTGCCTCCTTGAAGCGTGATTCAGTCATCATTCACCTTAGGAGCTGAACGTACCGCCACCACTCGTTTTACCTTCAATATTTTTCATTTGCTCAGGGTACCCATAAGTACCGTGCTCACTAAGATCCAGACCCATGGTTTCCTCTTCTTCAGTTACACGGATGCCCATGATGGCTTTCATTCCGCCAAGGATAATGAAGGAAACAACCAGTACGAAGGCGAATGCGCCAACCAGACCCAAAAGTTGAACTCCCAGCTGGTGGAATCCACCACCGTAGAACAGACCCGCTTGACCTACACCTGCATTTTCAGCAAGCTCCGGAGTTGCGAACAATCCTGTGGAAATCGCTCCCCACATACCAGCGATACCATGGACGGAGAAAGCATAGATTGGATCGTCAATTCCTTTGCGATCGAAGTATTGAGCCGTGAAGAATGTGATAATACCTGCCAAAGCACCGATAACCAGAGCTGCCCATGGTTCTACAAAGGCACAAGCACCTGTAATCGCAACGAGTGCTGCAAGCACACCGTTCAGCATGCTAGGAATATCGGATTTACCAAGAACTGCCCAAGAGATCAACAGTGCAGCAACACCACCCGCTGCAGCGGCAACGTTTGTAGTCAATGCAACATAACCGAAGAATCCATCGCCCATAGCAGACAATGTGCTACCTGGGTTAAATCCGAACCAACCGATCCAGAGGATGATAACACCGAGAACAGAGTAAACTTGGTTGTGACCCGGAATGATGTTAGGTTTTCCGTCTTTGTTGTATTTGCCGATACGCGGTTTCAACAGGATCGTAGCTACTAATGCTGCTGTTGCACCCGTCAAGTGAACTACAGTTGAACCTGCGAAGTCTTGCATACCCAGCTCTGCGAGCCAGCCGCCGCCCCATACCCAGTGAGCAACAACCGGATACATGATAATGGTATAAAGTGTTCCGAAAACAATATATACGCTCATTTTTGCACGTTCAGCCATACCACCGCAGGCAATGGCCAGAGATACTGCAGCAAAAGCGAGGTGGAATACAAATTTAATGGTAAGTGGAACATCGGAGAAGGCCAGTGATTCGAAGGATGCAGCCATTTGGTCACCGCTCAGGAAAAATCCTGTTGTTCCAAAAAAGCTGTTTCCGTTACCGAAGCCAAGACCGAAGCCGAGAGCCCAGAAGGCAATAACCGAAATACCCAATGTCAGGATCGTTTTACCCGCAATATGTCCTGCATTCTTCATTCGTGTTGAACCTGCTTCCAATAAAGCAAATCCCCCTTGCATCAAGAAAACCAGCACAACAGCCAAAAACGTAAAGGCTGAGTTCAAACCTGTTTGAAGTTCAATGTTAGTCGGCCCCTCCGCAGAAGCGAATGCGCTGACTGGGAAAGCCAGTAACGTAAGCATTAATAACACCGCAACCAACCATTTCTTTCTCATATACCCCACTCCCTCTTATGTTAAGTTTCTTCACATATTGTGAAACTCTTAATGTCATTATAAGCAGAAGACAGGAAAGTTGACAAGAGTATTTTAATCAAATCAGAAAAATATTTCTGGGAATAAAGTCATACGTCTTTTTCTTGCACTTAAGTACATATTCATGTCCTGTGAGCACATAGACATAGAAGCATGCCTCTTTCACAATAAAAGCATAACGTTTGACTGTATGGTTAAAGATCATGTATCATAACTATATAGTAAGAAAAGAATGGGGCGGAGTCTGTAAAGCCGCAAGTGGAATCTACAATTCCCTACAATAGAACTTGCAAGCGAGGTGAATACCATTGGGGATATGAAACTGTTTCGGATTGGCGAACTTGCCAAGACCGCTGGTGTGAGTGAACGGACGATTGATTACTACACGAAGCTTGGTTTGATCGCTCCTGAAGAGCGGACAGAAAAAAACTATCGTCTATATAGTAATGAAACTTTAACCAGGCTCGAACGTATTGTACAGATGAAACAAGAGAAATATAGTCTCGACGAGATTAAGCAATCTCTTGAGAAGTGGAGTCTGGTTAGCACAGAAGAGCAGGTTGCCAGCAAACTGACAACACTTGAGCTCCATGTTCAACAACTTGAGCGAGAGGTCAATGAACTCAAACCACTGCTTGGCGAGATGAAACCTGTACAAGCACGTAAAATGATGGCTGGCCTACTTACGAAAAGTGCTGGTACCATGGAAGCCTTGAAAATCTTGCTTGAGAACACCATGATGTAGCTTATTATTAGAAAGCGGAGGAATGAATATGAGTTTTAATAACGGTATGTTCGTTTTGATCATTATCGCCTTTTTGCTCTCCTTGTGGGCGCAATTTCGCGTGAAGAGCACATTCAACCGTTGGTCTGGTGTCCAAAACCTGAACGGCATGACCGGGTATGATGCAGCTCGTCATATGCTGGATGCCAACGGTCTGCACGATGTCCCAATCGAACCCGTGCGCGGGGCCCTTTCAGATCACTACGATCCGATTAACCGGGTTGTACGATTGTCCGAACCTGTATATTATGAAAATTCGATCTCAGCTGTTTCCGTAGCCTGTCACGAGGTCGGCCATGCCATACAGCACAAGGAAAGTTATCCGATGCTCGTACTTCGTCACCGGATCTTCCCGATTGTGAACTTTGCATCCGGAATTGCACCTTTTCTACTTATTGCAGGATTCATCTTTAGCGCAATGAACCTTGTTGGTCTCGGTATCATCTTCTTCTCTGTTACCGTTGCGTTCCAGCTCATCACGTTGCCAGTAGAGTTCAATGCCAGCAATCGCGCTCGTGAAATCATGGTTTCTGAAGGTTACATTCGAAATGAAGAAGAAAAAGGCGTTGCCAAGGTTCTGAACGCCGCAGCGTTAACATACGTAGCAGCTGCACTGATCTCCCTGCTTGAATTGATCCGTTACATCGGAATTTTCAACAGTCGCGACTAATCAAACATAATAGAAAAAAAAAAACAATACCCCACCGTTTACTCGGATGGGGTATTGTTTTGCTGTAAACCGAAATAGTTAAGTAAAAACGAACGAAATGACTGTGCTACAAGGGGTAATTTGTCATCCGCACGATGGATTAAACCAATGGTCCGCGTTACTTTTGGATGAGAAATGGCCACATGTGCCGGTTGTAGTGGATTCGTCTGGAAAAGTGCCATTTCTGGCAGCAGACTCACTCCCATGCCCGCTGCAACCAACCCGCGGATGGTATCCGTCTCTTCACCTTCAAAAGCAATTTTCGGCGTAAACCCTGCTTCCAGGCAGGCATGCCAGACGATCGGACGCAATGAGTACCCTTTGCTGAACAGAACAAATTTATCATCTTTGAGCTGTTCAAGTGCGATTTCCTCTTCTCCTGCAAGCGGGTGATTTGGAGGAAGAATGGCATGTAATTCTTCGGTTAGCACGATATCACCTGCGACCTGATCATGCTTTTCCGGGAAAGGTGATATGAAAGCCAGATCCACCTCAGCAGACAGCACGTCACGAATGAGCGTCGGGAACATGCCCTGCTTAAATCTGAATTTGACATTGGGATAACGCTGACGAAATGCGGCCACGACCGAAGGAATCAGATGAATACCCAGACTATGAGGAAAACCAATACGAATTTCACCATGTTCCGGGTCCAAAAACTCATGAACTTCCCCGACTGCTTTGTCCAGATCCTTTAAAATCCCTTCAACACGTTTGCAGAAGAGCTGACCTACTGCGGTCAACTGCAGATTCCGCCCCTTTTGCATAAAGAGGTCAACACCCAGCTCTTCCTCCAGCTGATGAATCTGGCGACTCACTGCTGACTGTGCGACATGCAGCTCTTCAGCTGCCTGGGTCACATGCTCCTTCTGTGCCACTTTCAAAAAGTAATGCAACTGTCTTAATTCCACTCGCCTGATCTCTCCATTCTGCTATACCCTTCTTAGACCTGCCTGCATTCCGTCTTCAGATCATTACACCCTCACGTGTTTATTGCTTTCTGAATTTCCTAGGCCGCCACAATCGGATAAGAAGTCCGTAAATAAAGAATCCACCCAACAATCCACCCAAGTGAGCCATCCAGTTGATGCCCGACATGGCAAATGAGAAAATAATACCGAATGCAAGCAGTGTATACAACGTTTTGCGCGATGCTTCATCCATCATCGTCCGCTGGAACAGAGCAACATACAGAAACGCACCATAAATCCCGTAAATGGCTCCTGATGCACCTACAGAGATTGTTGTTTCTCCTGCAGAGTTATACCAGGCAAGTGCCAAGACATTACCCAGAACCCCGCTGCCCAGATATAATAAGCCATATCTTACCGACCCGAGCAAACGCTCCATCGGAGGCGCGAATACAACCAGTGCAAAGCTGTTAAACAGCAGATGACTGAAACCAGCATGAAGAAAAATGGACGAAAAATATCTCCACCATTCTCCCGAGAAAAACTCATGGTTAGTCAAAGCACCAAATCTCAGCAATGTCATTGTATTCGTCGATCCACCATTAGCAGCAAGTAATATAAACATCACGACATTGGCAACCAACAAAATTGACGTCAGCGGGAAAAACTTCAAATAACTTCTCCAATTTTCATACCGAATAAATATCATACGTTTTCCCTTTCACTCCACCCTGTTCAGATCTTCCTTCACTTGGTATTCATTATCATAATTACACGCCCGAATTGGACAATGCCTTTCATAAAAGATTATAATGGATTTTGGCACGGATCACCAATTTAAGGAGGAACATTATTATGGCACAAGAACGTACAGGCGCAGCCACATTCAAAGGCAACCCTATTACATTGATCGGACCCGAATTGAAAGTGGGCGATCAAGCTCCCGATTTTACATTGAGCAAAAACTTGCTTGAAGATGCATCCCTGAAAGACTTCGCAGGCAAAATCAAACTAATCAGCGTCGTTCCTTCACTGGATACTGGAGTATGCGATGCCCAAACTCGCCGCTTCAATGTTGAAGCCGGAGACCTTGGCGACAATGTTATCGTTTTGACGGTAAGCGTTGACCTTCCATTCGCACAGGAACGCTGGTGCGGAGCAGCCGGTGTAGACCGCGTTGTAACATTGTCCGACTACAAAACACGCTCTTTCGGCGAAAACTACGGTGTTCTGATCAAGGAATTCCAATTGGACATGCGTTCCATCTTCGTAGTGGATACCGAAGACCGGATTACATATGTGGAATATCTGCCTGAGATGACAGAATCCCCTAACTTCGAGCAAGCCATTGCTGCTGTAAAAGCTTTGCTGTAAAAGGAATCCACGTTCAGAACAAAAGCGAGGAAGGTTCACCTTCTCTCGCTTTTTGTTTTACCATCCATCTATTTCAATCGTTTGCCTTATATTTGACGAGCTTCTTATCGAGCACAGAAAACAGATTCATGATCGTTCGATAATTGGAACCCAGATCTCCAAGCGAACCACGTGAAGCTGAATACATATCTACTGCACTTCGAACCGGACTTACCGAAATAACTGAAACCGTAATATCCATGGTCCTCCCAAACGTCGTGCGTTTCTCCAGAATAATCTCTCCGACCGAAGGAACCTCGTGAAGCACCTTATAACCCGGAATCTTTTTCAATGTCGAAGAAACTTCTTCCCAGGCTCTTTCTTTGGATAAATTATAATACCGTGTTTTTAATTTGGGATCCTTGGCTCGATCGCTGGTTCCCTCCATACTGCGGATGATACCGACGAGCGTTCTCTTTAAGGTCAAGACCCTTCCTCCTTTGAATGTAACCGTTCCATTTATGTATTCTAGTGTAACATTGTTCAGGTAGTAACAAAAGGGCGTACCGCGCTTTTAACGCAAATACACTAGTCAAAATATAAATGTTCAAACAAAAAACACCCTGAGCTTCCTGGATTAGAGGAAAGAGTCAGGGTGCTGTACTTGTAACATAGGAACCCGCCATGCCGTCCGGCTACATTGTCTTATGAACCTGCTTGGCAGGTGGGTGACCGCAATAATGTATTTTTGAAGTCCCCATGTCGTATAGACAGGGCGTTTCAGCAACATTCTGTGTAGATCTCCCGAAGACATCATCATTGGTTCAAAACAACGAATAACCGAAACGTACATCGCAGGATGTACAGTTATTATATCCCTAACCGCGTAAAAAGTAAATGGTGACGCCTCATGTTTTATTTTTGAAGATTATCGCTTTTCACGTCAGAGGCTTCAAGATCACCGATTTTATCTGCTCCATCATCATTTTGCGCCGCTTCTTCCTCTTCCTTCTTCTGCTGCATTTTCTCCATCTGCTCCTGCATCTTCATGAAGGTTGCGTAGAAGTTAAAGAATGCAAACCAGGCAATGATACTGATAATAAAGAAGACAAACAATACCGGATACCGGAATCCAATGTAAAACAATAGTCCGCTTCCGAGCAATGTGGAGAATACACGAAACGGTCTAATCAGAGTCAAAAGTACTGCATTTTTAATAATGAGTCCGATTGACATATGATAGTGTACAACCATCGAAAAAAAGTTAAACAAGGAAACAAACAAAAGTAACAGCAGCACAAGCATGATAATTCCCACAAGCTGCATATTGCGGAACTGTGTCATGTATACCGTGTAATCCAGATACATGATGGCAAAAAGCAAGGTGTAAAATATGCCCCCGATTAAGCTTTGTTTGTAGTTCTCTTTGTAGCCTACAAAGAACGTACGGAAGATCGGCACATCCGTGTCACCCATATTCCATTTACGAACGACCGTAAAAAGGGCCGATGTTGCCGGAAATAGTGTAAGCGGTGCCACAATAGCTATAGCCCAGTTCATTTGCAATGATTCATTTGCGAGGTTCTGCTGCATAACGAGCAGTTTCATAATCAAGAAAAACAAGAACGGAGACGAACAAATAGCCCACAACAGATTGGTTGCGGCCAGTCTCGTAATCCACTCTGTAAGCCGATAGATCCCACCCATAGCTCCTTTAAATTCCAAACATTTCTCCTCCTCCGCAGCCTTGCGTATAACCTGAAGTCTAATATTAATATACCTTATTATTGATAGGAAAAGCCAGTACTTCCCGAAAACAGATCAGTAACCCTGCTTGTTAAGAGCTCTAAAGCGTAACGGATTCAGGCAATTTGAGACATAAAAAAAAATGGAGCAGTTGCCTGCCCCATTTCTTAAATCAGTCTTGCATATTATTCAAAAGAAGAATCTTTCGCAGGACGACGTCCTTCGTTGTTGCTTGGACGTGGTTTGCGGTCACGGTTGTAACCACCTTCTCTGCTTCCACCGCCACTGCTGTTGCGATCGCGATTGTATCCTCCACGTCCGCCACCACTGCTGTTGCGGTCACGGTTGTAGCCACCGCCACCACCGCTACGGTTGCTGCTGTAACCTGATGGCTTACGTCCGCCAGAGCGAACATCCGGTTTACGACGTTTCGCACGGATCGGATCTTCAGGAGTCAGATCAACTTGAGCATCTTTTTTGTCGCCTGTAAGGAGCTTCAGGGAAGCTGACAACAGTTGAACAGAATCGTATTGCTCAAGCAATTGGATAGCGATACCTTTGTATTCGTTCAGTTCGCCATTTTGTACGATTTCGAGCAAGCGCTCAGCTGTCAAACGTTGCTTTCCTTCTACTGCTTCGGCCAATGTTGGCAGAGGCTTACGAGGGATACGGTGACGAGTTACACGCTCAATAAAGTGCAGGTGATCAATCTCACGCGGTGTAACAAAGGACCAAGCAGCACCCTCTTTACCAGCACGTCCCGTACGACCGATACGGTGAACGTAACTTTCCGGATCTTGTGGAAGGTCGAAGTTCACAACGTGTGTTACGCCAGATACGTCGAGGCCACGTGCAGCTACGTCAGTTGCAACGAGTACGTCAATACTTCCATCACGGAATTTACGCATTACTGTATCACGTTGGTTCTGGGACAGGTCACCATGTAGACCGTCTGCAGAATATCCACGTTTTTGCAATGCTTCAGCCAATTCGTCAACACGACGTTTTGTACGACCGAATACGATTGCGAGCTCTGGAGATTCCATATCAAGCAAGCGGCTAAGCGCTTCAAACTTTTGACGTTCTGGCACTTCAATGTACGCTTGGTCAATCAAAGGTGCGCTAACTTGTTTCGGAATAACGGACACGTGCTCTGGGTTGTTCAAGAATTGCTGAGCCAATTTTTGAATGTTAGGAGGCATTGTTGCTGAGAAGAGCATCGTTTGACGGTCAGCTGGAACTTGTTTCAGGATGGATTGGATATCCTCCATGAAGCCCATGTCAAGCATTTCATCTGCTTCATCCAATACAACAGTTTGTACATCTTCAAGTTTAATCGTTTTGCGGTTGATGTGATCCAGGAGACGTCCAGGTGTACCGATGATAATCTGTGGTTTTCTTTTCAGTGCACGGATTTGACGAACGATATCTTGTCCTCCGTAAATTGGCAGGGAGCGCAAACCTTTGAAGCGGGTAAGTTTTTCGATCTCTTCGGCAACTTGGATCGCAAGTTCACGTGTAGGTGCCATAATGAGGGCGCGGATTTTTTCGTCACTTTTGGAGATTTTGCTGATCAGCGGAATACCGAATGCAGCTGTTTTACCGGTACCTGTTTGAGCTTGGCCGATCAAATCTCTGCCTTCTAGCGCAATTGGGATCGATTTGGATTGAATCGGCGTTGCCTCTTCAAACCCGAGTTCGGTGATGGCTTGCAGCACCAGTGGTTCAAGATTGAAATCTACGAAATTTAAATTTGTCAAAATTATTCATACTCCTTCTATAGGGTGGACATGGTGGACAATCCACTTTGTTGTCTGTATTCTTAAGTAGCGTTAATATTTATAGGGTATCCCATCTGGGCAAATTATTTTCATTATCAACATAATTCGTGAATGGGTCCCCAACATAAGACTAAAACTACATACATGTGTGTGAAACATTTCAAATTTTATCGTTCCATTTGGAAAAAGTTCCCTACTCAAGAATATCCACAAATCATTATATCACAAAACAATTCAAGATTACCAGCAATCTGGTTTTAAATATAAATGAGGTGATTAAATTGCCCAAAATAATATGGCACTCTTTAGTGATCATATTGGGTGCTGCAGCTATTGCCTGTGGCTTCAACTGGTTTTTGGTCCCCCATCAGCTGCTAAGCGGCGGGGTATCCGGTATTTCCATGCTTCTTGGTTATTTTACAAGTTTGAATCTTAGTATAATGTACTTTGTTCTTAACATTCCTCTGTTAGTCGCAGGTTGGTTTATTCTTGGACGACGATTTATTATATTAAGCATCGTGTCGGTAGCAGCCACATCCTGGTTTATCGGATTGCTGCCTGTTTTTGTCGTGGCAACAGACCCTCTGCTCAGCTGTGTGTTCGGCGGCGTGCTCGTAGGTCTCGGTACAGGTATCTCCTTCCGTGTAGGCGGTTCTACAGGAGGACTCGACATTGTGGGTTCCATCTTCACGCGTTACCGGGATTTCCCGATCGGTACCGTTATGGCGGGTATGAATGGAGCTATTATTATGCTCGCTGGTTATCTGAACAATGACTGGAATATCGCTCTCGCCTCCATGGTTTCGATCTACATTACAGGTAAGGTGCTTGATCTGATCCACATCAGCCATGTAAAGGTGACGTTGTACATTATTACGAACGAGACGGAAGCCATGTTGAAAAAATTGCTGGTTCGTCCCCGTGGTGTCACCAAGATCAAAACTCAGGGAGCATACACCGACATTGAAAAGGACATGTTAATGACAGTGACTACTCGGTATGAGCTGGTTGAAATTAAACGCATCATCAAAGAAACCGACCCAAATGCGTTCGTCAATATCGTAGAAACAGTCGGTGTCATGGGTTCTTTCCGCCGAAGTTGAGACACATGTACGGTTAACAATTTATATAATTGTGGTATAATAATTGTGCACTGCTCCTAAATATGATGTATAGCAGGATCTGCCCTTCACTTTCACAGGCCATATGCTTTTCCGATTCGCGCCGAATGACTTACCATTTTGGAATTCGAGTAGGAAAGGGTGATTATTGTGGATATGGAAACGGTAAAACTGTTTGAAATCGTCAACAGATGGTGCCCGGAAATGCTCCCTTTCTTGAAACCGAATGAGCTCGATTCACTTATTGTTCTCCGGGATGGGCTGGGCATTCTGGAGCAGGGAGACGCAATGGAAATCATTCAGTACAGTATTTGTGAGCATCAGAACGACATCTACATTCAATAATATTTTTCGATTGATCACGCCGCTTCTCGGGAGGTTATCCTCGCAGGAAGCGGTTTTCATTTTTTCCGGAATGTTTCATCGCTTGATTAATATGGTTAAAAGCCCAGAGGCTTTGTTATATAATTCAATCATGGAATGTACATAAAGGGAGTGGGAATAAAAATGAACACGTTTTGGGCTTTACTGGCCATGGCCTTGGGAAGCATCAGTGGAGCAACGGCAACAGCCGATCAGGGTAACCAGCAGCTTCAATCGTTAACCAATAGTTTTAACACCGCCATTATTCAATCCCAAAAGGACCAAGTCGTCATTGATGCGGATAATCCGCCTGCCAAAGTTGACCCTCAGCCGGATGCTCCAGTTGTCAAAGGAATTTATGTTACGGCTTACAGTGCCGGCGGAGCCCGGATGAAGGAGCTGCTCGATCTGATTGATAACACAGAGCTTAACTCCATGGTTATTGATATCAAGGACGACCTCGGATACATAACCTACCCTACAGAGAACCAATCGCTACAGAAAATGGGCAAATCCCAACCGTTTATAAGGGATATTGACGCCTTAATGAAACGACTGCAAAAACATGAGGTCTACCCGATTGCCCGGGTCGTTGTATTCAAAGATACGATTCTTGCCAAAAAAAATCCGGAGCTTTCCTTCCGAAACAAGGATGGATCGGTATGGGCCAATGGCAAAGGCGACAGTTTCGTGAATCCGTACAGCAAGGAAGTCTGGGACTATAATATTGAAATCGCCAAGGAAGCCGCCATGCTTGGATTCAAGGAAATTCAATTTGACTATGTGCGTTTCCCAGAAGGTTTCGAGAACCGTGCCGATATACTGAAGTACACCAAAACCGACAAATCGCGGGTCGATGTTGTTGCGGAATTTGTTCAATACGCCCGCAAGGAGCTTGCGCCTCTGGGTGTCCGGGTTTCCGTTGATATTTTCGGCTATGCGGCCTCTGTACCCGCAGCAGAAGGGATCGGTCAGGACTTTGTTAAAATCTCCGAAAATGTGGACGTGATCTCACCGATGGTCTATCCAAGTCACTACTCCACTGGATGGTATGGCGTAAAGGATCCTGACAAGGACCCTTATACAACGATCAAAGGCTCCATGGAGGATACACATAAGAAACTCGACCCAACCAAGGATCTCAAACCGGTAATTCGGCCTTGGATTCAGGACTTTACGGCCAGCTGGCTCGGCAGTGGACACTACATCAAATACGGCAAAAAGCAGGTTGAAGACCAGATTCGTGCAATGAAAGACATGGATGTGGATGAGTATCTGCTCTGGAATGCGTCCAATCGTTATACCTCAGGTGTGAACTATAAGTAAAGCACTCTTCCCCTACCTATCATCTCCCCGTTCCGCTCACGCGGAGCGGGGTTTTTATTATTTTGCCACGTAATTCCGGCCTTTCCCTGTTCAAATTCAGCAAAATCCACTACAATGAGTAGCTGTCGTATGATAGTTTGATGATCATTCTTATATGAATAGCGAGGCATTTCAAGTGAACATGACAACCACCCGTTTTTCGCAAAAAGTACAGCAATTCCTGATTATATTTCTACCGATATTCACAACACAAATTGCCCTGTCTGCCATGTCTTTCTTCGACACCAATATGTCAGGCAAGTTTTCCCCCGCGGATCTCGCTGGTGTAGCCATTGGCACGAGTCTGTGGATGCCGGTACAAACCGGGCTTAGCGGTATTCTTATCGGAATCACTCCCGTGGTATCCCACCTGCTGGGTTCCAAGCGCAATGATCAGATCGGCCACAGTGTGATCCAGGCACTCTATCTGGGCATCGCGGTGAGCCTAGCCGTTCTGGCCATCGGAGCCGTGGTACTTACTCCAATTCTGAATGGGATGCCCCTCGAGCCACGGGTTTCCCGGGTAGCTCTTTATTTCTTGAGCGCACTGGCTTTTGGCATTATTCCACTGTTCGGATATACCGTGCTTCGCAGTTTTATGGATGCACTTGGACAGACACGAATAACCATGTTAATTACGTTAGTGTCACTTCCGGTTAATATTTTGCTGAATTATCTGCTCATCTTTGGACGTTGGGGTTTCCCCCAGCTGGGAGGGGTGGGTGCCGGCGTCGCTACCGCGTGTACATACTGGATCATTTTTTTGATCAGCATCTTCTTTGTTCACCGGATAGAACCCTTCGCCCAGTATGGCGTGTTCCGCCATCTCTCCGGCATATCGCTGGGCAAATGGAAAGAATTGCTCAAAATCGGGGTACCCATTGGGTTCGCTACTTTTTTTGAAACGTCAATCTTTGCAGCTGTCACATTAATGATGAG
This sequence comes from Paenibacillus sp. FSL K6-2862, assembly GCF_038005125.1. NCBI lineage: Bacteria > Bacillati > Bacillota > Bacilli > Caryophanales > Paenibacillaceae > Paenibacillus > Paenibacillus sp. FSL K6-2862. Next base: position 2,162,141 of record NZ_JBBOSN010000001.1, on the reverse strand, counting down.
CCGATTTGATACCATCACGATTGCTGCACATCAGGCTGCTCTTAATTTCGCCTCTACGCTGTACATGCTGCCAGTGAGCATATGTATGGCCCTCACCATTCTGGTCGGTTACGAGGCGGGTGCAGGACGTTTGAAAGATGCCAAACAATACAGCTTGCTTGGCATCGGCGGAGCTATTGTACTCTCGCTGCTCACTGCAGTCGTATTGCTCGTGTTCGGGGAACAAATTGCAGGGTTGTATTCAAACGAGCAAGAGGTCATTGCGTTGACTCAGCATTTCCTGATATACGCCATCTTCTTTCAAATTTCAGATGCCATTGCAACACCGACTCAGGGTGCTCTTCGGGGATACAAAGACGTTAATCCTGCACTGATCATTACGTTTGTGGCTTATTGGATCATTGGCCTTCCAGTGGGATACATTACAGCTACGTATACAACGCTCGGTGCTTTTGGATACTGGATCGGCTTGATTGCCGGCCTCGCGGTCGGTGCTGTGGCACTGTTATGGAGGCTATTCCTGGTTCAGCGAAAAGAGGCTGTCCGCATGATCGAGCAATCCAGATAAACCGATCGATATAACTCAAACAGATCATCATGTTGATTCATACAAAAAGAGCACAGCCCGTATAGACGGCGCTGTGCTCTTTTGCTTGTTGTTTATTGAGATAAACGTTGTGCAAGCTCGTAGGTGTTCATATCGAAATCCTTTTTGGTGTTAACAACTTTATCGATGTCTGTCAGAACAAGCTCACCTTTGATAATGCCACATCCCTTGTCGGTCTCTCCCGCGATCAGGCTGCGCACTGCAAAGTCTCCCAGACGGCTGGCAAGGTTGCGGTCAAACGGAGTCGGCGTACCACCACGTTGAATGTGACCCAGTACTGTTACACGCGGCTCATATGTCGGACAGCGTTCCATCAGTTCTTTGGCCACATCTTCACCCCTGCCAACACCTTCGGCAACGATAATGATACTGTGGCGTTTGCCATGTGCGAAGTTGGCTTTCATCCGGTCTGCCACTTCATCCATGTCAAATGGAACTTCCGGCACCAGAATCGTTTCAGCACCCGAAGCCAGTCCGGCATGAAGCGCAATATCACCACAGTGGCGGCCCATAACTTCAACGATGGAAGAACGTTCGTGGGAAGACATGGTATCACGCAGTTTGTTGACTGCATCTACCACAACGCTCACTGCTGTATCGAACCCGATCGTGTAATCCGTAAACGAGATATCGTTATCGATGGTTCCCGGAAGACCCATTGTATTGATTCCCAGTTTACTCAGTTTGTTGGCACCATTGTAGGAGCCGTCCCCACCGATTACAACCAGACCATCAATGCCGCGTGCACGCAGAATGTCCGCTCCCTTTTCCTGACCTTCGGCAGTATAGAACTCTTTGCAGCGGGCCGATTGCAGAACCGTCCCCCCGCGCTGAATGATGTCACCTACACTACGCAGATCCATTGGGAATATATCGTTGTTCAACAGGCCTTGGTACCCACGTTGAACACCGTACACTTCGAGACCATGGAACAGTCCGCTGCGAACCACCGCACGAACAGCCGCGTTCATTCCTTGTGAGTCACCACCGCTCGTTAAAACTGCGATTTTTTTTACTGCTGTCATGATGTTTCTTCCTCCTCTAGTTTCACTTCAGGCTTCCGCAATAATGCGCCTGACTTACATATGCTTGCGAATCCAGCGACTGAAGATAAAGAAAAAAACTCTGGTCATTGGACTCTTCTTCATCAAACGCTTGGATATGGCGCGAACTTCCTGCTGTTCGCTGACTTTGGGATCAGACAGGTAAATGGCAAGCAGTCCTTCGATAATCATCCGGTGAAAAGCACTTCCCGGAATATTCTGCACATCACTGCGGGCCATCTCCACAATAAAAGCAATGCGGTCTAGCATCGTCTCCACATTTTCGTAATAATTGCAGAAGTTGAGATCTCCACCGATACGATCTTCATCCTGATCGATTAAATAATCGAGCATAATGTGCAATGCGCATACATGCGGAAAATAGGCAGTATGGATTGAGGCCGCCTGCTCTTCAGTCAGCTGATCATCACTCGCAGCCAGAAACAGCATGAATACGCCCAGCGTAGAGCCGGTAGCGGCGGCAAATTCGTTCCAACGGAACTGAGGTGTGCGGTGGCGATGCTCTGCCCACCACTCGAGCAGTGCCGTTTCTCTCAGTTCCGGTTTGATGTGCTTATATACCTGCAGGTCCGTGTATAGGCCTGCCAGATCCTGAATTTGGGGCTTGGCGGACGCATATCCAGGCAGCTGACGTGTGAGCTCCTGACATGTCGTCACCAGATTCCGCAAGTATCCACCGTCGTCCTGCTCCTCACGGAGCGCATAATAATTGACCGGTGTTGCTTCGGGATCTACCGCATCAAGCATGGATTGATGGAGAAGCCGAAAATCATTCGGGTCCATCGATGTGCTGCGGTCGCACAGATTGTCCAAATAATCACTAATGGTTTGATAAGAAACGATGAGCGGAATCAAGATGTGCCTCTTTGGCATATCGGGCAAAGCATAAACCGTTCCACCCTCACAGTGAAACTGTTTGTCCTTGAGACTAGCCAGAGCCTGATTGCGCAATTCCTCATTCGGAATTTTCTCAGCTTTAGCTCTCCACTCAGCCAGTTCTTTCCGCGTTTCCGGAATGGTGTACTTGTACACCCTTCTCATCAATTCCAGCGGTCCTCGCGGATATTGATGTCGACTTTGATTAGATTGGCTCAAAATAAATGTGCCTCCACTTGGTTGAATACGTATTAGAGCGATTTTTAACCAATCCCATTATAATATGAACCCCTTAATTGTACAAATGATCTACCGCATAATCACGGGAAAAAGTCGCTTCCGCCAACTAGTCTTTGTGATATACTAAGCATATTTCATCCATCAAAGGAGTCGTTGACATGATGTCAAGTGAGCCTCTCTCGTGGAGACGGTTATTTGCTTTTTTTGTACCACTCGGCATATCCGCCTCTTTGGTTACCATTTCTCACGTAATTATTAATAGTACACTTGCCAGATCCGCCCATCCGGAGACGGTCATCGCCAGCTACGCGATTGCTGGCAGCCTGCTGACTCTCACTGAACGCCCCTCCACACTGCTGCGGCAAACCTGTTCCGCGCTGGTTCGGGACCGCCTGTCCTTTCAGGCCCTCACTTTCGTCACTAAAATATTTCTTGCCTGCGTACTTCTGATCGGATTCTTGATCGTATACTCTCCCATTGGTACAGTGGTGTTTAAATATCTGTTCGGCGTGAGTCCCGATTTATTAACCAAAGTAATTGATGTCTACGAAATCCTGATGTACGTCAGTATCTTCTCGGTCATTCGCAATATCTATCAAGGCATTATTATTACGAATAATCGGACCAAATGGCTGACGATAGGCATGTTATTCCGTCTTGGAGGCATGTATGGCCTATCTTTGTATTTCATCTATACAGACAGTATTAACAGTGGTCGTGTAGGCGCTATCATTTTTGCGGTAGGCATGATGATTGAAGCGCTCGTCAGTTTTCTTGAGGGAAACAGCATCAAGCGTAACATGCCAGCCAAGCTGGAGGATCATCCTGTCGAAAACAAAGGAGACGTTTTCCGCTTCTACAAACCGCTGCTGTTATCCAGTTTTGTCGCCTTGTTCATCGGACCTGTCATTAATATCGTCCTTGGCAAAACAACCGGTATTGCGCTGGCTATCTCTTCTTTTGCCGTAGCCAGCAGTTTGATGCAGCTCATGTTAAGCTTCTTCACCTACATCCATCAAATTGTGCTTAATTTCTATGAGATGGATGCGAAACTGGTGAAAAAATTCGCACTGGTGACCGGATTTATACCTTTTGCCATGACAGCTGCCATAGCCTATACGCCTTTAGGTCCATGGGTACTGGAAAATGTAATGAGTGTTCAAGGAAACCTGCTGCAGCAAAGTTTGTGGACGCTGCGGGCCTTCGTGCTATTTCCGCTGATTTCGCCTTTTCTTGATTTCAGCAATGGACTAATCCTGCTGCGGGGACAGACCAAAACGATGTTCCGCTCCCAGTCAGCCAATGCAATCTGTACCGTGATCGTACTGCTCATTCTGGTTAGTATCTTCCCGGCTTGGAACGGCATGATTGGTGCGGTCGCCCAGTCCCTCGGTCTGCTGGCAGAACTGATCATTGTATGGCTTGTTATCCGGCGCACGCAGAAGGAGCCTACCATGTCTGCCCCACCGTCCCGCAAGTCATCTTCACTTAAAGGCTAAATACTGAAATGTAATGAAGAATGGAGTCTCTCAACATGAAATTAAGTCACAACGCCCGCCCGGATCAAAACTGGCTGCGGGCACTTATGTTTACAATCTTCGGTTCGACCGTGCTGGTGGTATCCTATCTCCAGCTCTACTTCAGTCATCTGGGATTCAGCCGGGCCGAGATTGGCTACTTGTACGGTATCGGTCCACTTGTCTCCGTATTCTCCAACATGTTCTGGAGTATGGCCAGTGACCGCTACAAAACCGTTCGCAAAGTCATGATCATTCTGCTCGGCGGACAATTAATTACAGGTGTCATGCTCGCCAATGCGACGTCCTTTGGCCAAGTATTTATCCTGGTGACGTTATTTTACTTTTTCTACTATCCGGTCTACCCGCTTGCCGATACGATGGCGATTACCACCGCAAGCAAATACGGTCGAAATTTCACGTCCATTCGAGTTTTCGGCTCCATTGGCTATGCATTTTTTGCATTAAGCATTGGTTATTTTCTTGGTTCTTTTGGACCCGGGTGGACGATGTGGGTGTGCGTTACACTTGCGGCCATTACACTTCTGATCGGTTTCCGGTTGCAGGATCAAAATGAACCCTCTGGAAGCGGCAGTAAAATGGAACTCTCGGGACTCTGGGCAATCCTGAAACGCAGAGATGTGTTGAGCTTTTTCGGGTGTGTCTTCCTGCTCGCATTAGGGCATCGGATGAATGAAGCTTTTCTCACCATCACGCTGAAGGATCTCGGTGCCAGTGAAGGCCTGATCGGCTGGTCGCTGCTCATCTCTTCCGTGAGTGAGATTCCTATATTCCTGCTGCTCAGCAAGTATGGCAATCGGTATAAGGAGCTTCCGTTACTCACCTTTGCTGCACTAATGTATACCCTTCGTTTATTGCTGATGTCTGTATCGGATACACCAGCGGCTGTTGTTGCCATTCAAACCATGCATAGCGTCACCTTTGGCATTTTCTACGTAACCGCCGTTCGCTATATTACCCGCCTTGTACCAGATGCGTATCGTGCGACAGGTATGGCCCTGTTCACCATCGTATGGTCAAGTGCCTCAGGTCTGCTCAGCGGAACCTTTGGCGGGTTAATATTGGATCATGCAGGCAGACAGGTCTTTTACCTTACAGCCATGGCCTTCTCACTCGCTGCACTTCTTGGCTTCATCCTGAAGCTGTTATCCAGCATGACCAAACGTGCAGAATGAGCACACCTCGCTCTCCTTTATAAAAAATGAACACAAAAAAGCACAGTCTCCGTAGGGGGACTGTGCTTGGGTTCTTTATATTCAGCTAAAAGCCAATCATTTATAAGAAATCCGTTGAACGGAAAAATCTTACAATTTAGTTACGTTAGCTGCTTGAGGACCACGGTTTCCATCAGTGATTTCGAATTCTACCGCTTGACCTTCTTCCAATGTTTTAAAGCCGTCGCCTTGGATTGCGGAGAAATGTACGAATACGTCCTCGCCGCCTTCAACTGAAATAAAGCCATAGCCTTTTTCTGCGTTAAACCATTTAACTGTACCTTTCAAATGAACAACCTCCTAAAAATATCGCCATCTATGGCGAATACCCTCATTATACTGTATGACTTTCCACTTTGCAATTTATCTTTTCAATAAATGCGGAAAAAATTTGCTTTGAAACGTAGGGTACGGTATCATTTTACCAAAACCGTAAGTTTGGAGACTATCTATGATTAAAAAACATGAAATATACAAAAGAGACAAGTGGAATATGATGACGGTAGAAGTACAAGGCAAATACCTCGTACTCCGTGAAATTTCAGAGGAATGGGGCGAAGAATGCCATACGTTCCTCAGCCGCCCTGCCTTGATGCACTGGGCTGAGCGCCGTTTTCCAAAAGCCGATTTCGAGAACCGCGAGGATGAATGGCGTCAGCTGATGGCTGCTTTCAAAGAGGTGTAATGAATGACGCTTGACTCAAGCAATGTTGTCATCTTCATTATCCTTGCCTTCTCGCTGGGAGTTGTGCTTATTCTGGGACGAAGTTCCATCCCGGATCGACTGCGACGGGGAATGGCCCTAATAGCCACACTGCTTATTTGTTTTGCTTTTTTCCTGATTGTCTATTTCCTGGCCAACATGGGAGCCTAGTGTTCTCAAATATTTCAACAGGCCCGAGGCCATACTATACCGAATTGCTCGTATAGTCAGGAGGAAGGCCGTTGAAATATCGAAAATCACTGTTTGTCATGCTAGTACTCAGTCTGATTCCTTCGTCTCTCTCCGCACAAGCGAGCGAGACGGGAGCAGATTGGTCTATACATCAACTTCATCAAAGGAGGATTCCCATGAGTCAATTATTGAAACGTTCCGAGGTGCCAACTGAACATACGTGGAAACTCGAAGATTTGTTCGTCGATCAGAAAGCCTGGGATCAGGAATACGAAGAAGTAACGTCTCTGACCAAGAAAGCCTCCGAATTTCAAGGTAAGCTGAACAAGCCGGAATCGCTTAAGGCCTGTTTTGAACTCGAAGATGAGGTAAGTCTCAAAATCGAACGCCTTTTTGTGTATGCACGCATGCACCAAGATGAAGACACAGCTAATCCTACATACCAAAACCTGTCCCAAAAAGCGCAAAAGCTGAGTGTGCGTGTCGGAGAAGCTCTTTCCTTTGTCACACCAGAAATTCTCTCTCTGCCGGATGATCAGCTGGATGCATTCATTGCAGATGAGAAACTGTCTGCATTCAAGTTCACACTGGAAGAGATGAAACGTGAGAAGGCTCATGTCTTGAGCAAAACGGAAGAAGCCCTGCTTGCACAGGTGGGCAACTTGTCCCAAGCGCCGCAAACCATATTCAGCATGCTGAATAATGCCGATCTCAAGTTTCCGAAAATTAAGGATGAACACGGCAACGATGTGGAGCTTACCCACGGAAGTTACATCCAATTCCTGGAGAACCCTAATCGCGAAGTTCGCGAACGTGCCTTCAAAGCGGTGTATGAAACGTACGCCAAACAGAAGAATACGATCGCCGCAGCCCTAAATGCCAATGTCACCAAAAACATGTTCTATGCGAATGTCCGGAAGTACCCTTCCGTAATGGAAATGTCACTGTATGGTGACAACATTCCAACAGAGGTTTACACCAACCTGGTGGACACCATTCATGAAAGCCTCCCGCTCCTGCACCGTTATATGGATCTGCGCAAAAAATTGCTCGGTGTGGATCAATTGCATATGTATGACTTGTTCGCCCCTCTGGTTGATGAGTATAAAATGGACATCACTTATGAGGAAGCGAAACAGACCGTCAAAGATGGCCTGAAACCGCTGGGCGAGGATTATGCGAATACATTGCAGGCTGGTTATGATGACCGCTGGATTGACGTATATGAGAACGAAAACAAACGTTCAGGTGCTTACAGCTGGGGTGCATACGGCACACACCCATACGTCCTGCTTAACCATAAAGACAATCTGAACAGCATGTTTACACTGGCACATGAAATGGGTCATGCTCTGCATTCCTATTATTCGGACACTACCCTTCCGTATCGGGATGCACAGTACACCATCTTCCTGGCAGAGGTTGCTTCCACAACCAATGAGGCATTGCTGATGGATTACCTGCTTAACAAATCCACCGATCCGAAGGAAAAACTGTATCTGTTGACCTATTATGCAGATCAATTCCGTACAACGGTGTTCCGTCAAACGATGTTTGCCGAATTTGAGAAAATCATTCATGAGCGTGCTGAACAGGGCGAAGCCCTTACACCGCAGCTGCTGTCTGAAATTTATTACGACCTCAACGTCCAATACCATGGAAACAGCATGGCTGTGGATAAGGATATTGAGATGGAATGGGCACGTATCCCCCATTTCTACAACAGCTTCTACGTTTATAAATACGCAACCGGGTTCTCTGCAGCAACGAGCTTCTCCAAACAGATTCTCGAAGAAGGTCAGCCTGCGGTAGACCGTTATCTTGGCTTCCTCAAGAGTGGTGGAAGTGACTACTCCATCAATATTCTAAAAAAAGCAGGCGTGGATATGTCTTCTCCACAGCCAATTCGCGAAGCCATGAGTGTCTTCAAAGAATTGATTGAACAGATGGAACAATTGACTAAATAAAGTTGTCTTTCTGTTACATGCGACCTGCATCCCTTGCCCATTTTCGGGCAAGGGATTTTATAATCAGGCCAGATGCACAGCGCCTTCTATGGGGTAATGCATTTGTATTTCTGAATTGTTCAACAAGGAGGCACCACCATGAAAATGCAATGGACCCTCATCGCAGGTCTTGTTTTTGCACTTCTTACCGGAATCTTCGCTGTTATTAATGTGGATTCCGTGCAGGTTAATCTGCTGTTTAATACGGTTCAAATCCCCCTGATTTTGCTGATTCTGGGCTGCACCCTGATTGGCGGAATCATCGTTGGATCCTATGGCATTTTCCGTCAGTATCGATTGCAGCGTGAGAACAAGCAATTGAAATTGCGTGTAACCGAATTGGAGAACACGGCTTCGAGCTATTCTTCACCGGGTTCCACCGCGACAATGGGAGCCTTCGAAACAACTGAAACGGATCGCATGGCTGAGACGGATTCCATCCAGAGTCAGCAGCGCAAAGGAAATTCTGCAGATTCGTTGTAAGTAGAACAAGCAGCCTGCTGGCATAAGGAATGGATGTCCCATTCGACCAGACAGGCTGTATTCTTGTTTTGGGAACACTGATTATGAGGAGGAGTCTCTATATGAATTTTACAATTAATGAATCCTACGTCCTGGACCTTCTGAAAAGGCTGCTGGATACGCCGAGTCCAAGTGGCTACACACACCACATTATCGAGATGATCCGGGAAGAAGCCCAATCATTGAATATTTCGTTTGAATTAAATAACAAAGGCGGAGCCGTACTCACTTTGCCTGGGCAGGATGCCTCCAAGACCATTGGACTCAGTGCACATGTGGATACGCTAGGCGCGATGGTACGTTCCATCACGTCTTACGGTACGCTCAAGCTAACCTCTGTGGGTGGATTCACCATGCACAGTATTGAAAATGAGTATTGCACGATCCACACACGTGATGGCAAAACATATACCGGTACGATTCTCTCCCTGCACCCTTCCGTTCATGTCTACCCTGATGCCCGCACCTTTGAGCGTAAGGAAAGTCATATGGAAGTTCGTATTGATGAATTGGTCTCTTCGAAGGAAGATGTTCTTGAACTCGGTATCGGCGTTGGTGACTTTATTTCATTCGATGCACGTGCGGTTATTACGCCAAGCGGTTATATCAAGTCACGTCATCTGGATGACAAAGCTAGTGTAGCTGCCCTTTTCGGCATTTTGGAATCTGCTCATCGGGAAGGCTGGAAGCCTCTACATAACGTCTCTCTGCTTATTTCGAATTACGAAGAAGTTGGACATGGTGCCTCGTATATCCCGTCCGAGATCAGTGAATTGATCGCCGTAGATATGGGGGCAATGGGTGACGATCTCAGCTGTAAAGAAACGGATGTATCCATCTGCGCCAAAGACTCTTCAGGTCCATATGACTATGACATGACGAGTCGCCTGATTGAAATTGCCAAACAAGCAAATCTCGATTATGTCGTTGATATTTATCCACAATACGGATCAGATGGCAGTGCTGCCTTGCGAGGTGGAAACAACATTCGCGCTGCACTGATTGGTCCTGGGGTGCATGCTTCCCATTCGATGGAGCGCACGCACAAGGATGCCGTTTTGAATACAGCCAGACTGCTCGCTTCATACATCACAACCAAGTAATTACCCTTTTATACTTAAGGAATATAGGAAGATGCCAGCAACAGCTCACATCGCTGTCTGGCATCTTTTTTACCCTATCACGTTCTCCTAACTGGACATCAACCTTAGTCAGCCTGCTCCACATACTGACGATATTGCTGCTCGATTTGTGTTACTTCCCTCTCATGATCACGAATTTCGTTTTTCAACACATGTAATGTACGACGGACGGTAAGACGGCCCTCCTCCACCTGGGATTCGGCTTTTCGGATTTTGTCTTGCACCATCCAGTCCACGAAGAGATTATCGAAGAAATAATCTGCAAAAGATAATAATCCCCCAAGCTCCAAGTCAGCGTGTACCGCCATTTTCACATCTTCAAGCTCCTTCTGGAATCGCTTCAAATGTCTTCCTGCTTCAGTTAAGGCAGATTGAGCGTCATCCATGCGACCGCGTTTGATATGAGTGGATATCATACCTCCGCCCATCATGTCGTATACTCCCCAATTCCCTGCAGACTTGAGCGCATCCCCTGCACGGTTGAGTGCACTTAGCAGGCGTTCCCCTTCGCGGTCTGCCTCCTTAAGCTCCTTCATTTCTCCGCGTAAATGCTCCAGATCCTCTGCCAATTGCCTAAGTTCATCGTGATTCGCCAGCAGTTGATTTTCCTTTTTGCCCCACAGCACCTTGTAATCATTTTCCCAGAATCGATATTTACTCTGCTCATCCAGTTCGCGCCGCACTTCTTTCCTCTGCTCATGAATGTCTTGTAACATTTGGCAGGCTGTATCATACTCAGCCTTACTCTCCATCAATTCCAGTTCTTCCTTCTCCAGCTTCTCCTGCTTTTTGCCAATCAAGTTATAGAAAAATGCAGATAAGGTCATGCAATTCAGCCGGTCCACATCATTCTGCTCCTTCTGGAGATGCTCCAGGCGCCGCTGTACTTTTGCCTTCCACTCAGCTTCTTCCTGGTTCAACTTCTCCAGGCGATTGTTCCATTTCTCGTAAATTCTCCCCTTTTCTTTGAGCACAGCCAGTTGTTCATTCAATTCTTTATACATAAATGTGGTGTTCTCTCCTTTCGCTGGAATTAATGCCTTACTACTTACAACGTAATGGATATGGCTAACGTTTCATATAAAAAAATCGCCATCCTTCAAAACAAGGCGTTAAGCCTTATTTCAAATGATGACGATTTGTACTTTTCAATTAGGATTTGCTTTTCTCAATCTGTTCTGCAAGCTCATTCAGGAACGTCCAACGTTCCATCAGTTCTTCCAGATGACGCTCTGCTTCAGCCTGCTCTGCCATGAGTTCCTGCAAACGGGCTGAATCACTGAAGGATTCCTCCATCGCAGTGTTGATCCGCGCAAGGTTAGCCTCCGCTTTCTCAATATTCTCGTCGATCTGATCATACTCCCGTTGTTCCTTAAAGCTAAACTTCAACTTCGGCTTAGCCGTAGATGCAGCAGGCTTAACCTCATCTGTTTTTACTTTTTTCGCTGCTGATCCAGTATCGCTCACCTGAGAAGCTCCAGGTGCATTCTTCAGCATCCATTCCGCATATTCACTGTAGTCGCCAACATGTACCCGGATGGCTCCATTACCCTCGAAGGCCAGCACTTTATCCACTGTACGATCCAGGAAATAGCGATCATGGGAGACAACGAAAACAACACCAGGGAAGTCATCCAGGTAATCTTCGAGTACCGCCAGCGTCTGAATATCCAGATCGTTCGTAGGCTCATCCAGCAGCAATACATTGGGCGCAGCCATCAAAATACGCAGCAGATATAGACGACGTTTCTCCCCACCTGACAGACGGGATATTGGCGTCCACTGCGACGCAGGAGTAAAGAGAAACCGCTCCAGCATCTGGGCTGCCGTGATCAGGGATCCATCCGCCGTCCGCACATTCTCGGCCACTTCCTTGATATATTCAATGACACGCAGAGATTCATCCATCTCCTGATGCTCTTGCGTAAAATAGCCCAGATTAACGGTTGGACCAAGGACGACTTCTCCAGCATCCGGTTCCAATTTACCTGAGATCAGCTGCAGCAGCGTCGATTTACCACTGCCATTCGGACCCACGATACCTACCCGGTCACCAGGCACGGCGATATAGTTCAGTTCCTCAATTAATTTGCGTCCACCTGCGGATTTGGATAAGTGCTCAATCTCCAGAATCTTCTTGCCCAAACGAGTAGAGCCTACTGAAACCTCCAATGAGCCAGAGCGATTCGGCCCCTGTTGATCCTTTAGCTGTTCGAAACGGTCAATTCTTGCTTTTTGTTTCGTGGTCCGCGCCTTGGCCCCACGACGGATCCAGGCAAGCTCTGTACGAAGCAGATTTTGCCGTTTTTGCTCTGAGGCTGATTCGCGCTCTTCCCGCTCTGCCTTGAGTTCAAGGAAGCGGGTGTAGTTTGCTTCATAACGGAACAAACGCCCATGATCCAGCTCCAGCATCACATTCGCCACACGATCCAGGAAGTAGCGATCATGCGTAATCATGAGGAGTGCACCACGACGTTTTTGCAGATATTGCTCCAGCCAAACAACGGAATCATTATCGATATGGTTCGTCGGCTCATCCAGAATAAGAAGCTCGCAGGGATGAATCAGCGCAGACGCTAGAGCTACCCTCTTACGTTGTCCTCCGGACAATGTTCCCATTAGCGCGTCAAATTGACGGATACCCAGTTTGGACAGAATGCTTTTGGCTTCACTTTCCATCTGCCAGGTTTGAAGCTGCTCCATCTGTTGATTCAGACGCAATAACCGCTCTTGCAGGGCAGGATCGGATGGATTCAATTCCAACAGTTCCATCGTCTCCGTGTATTCACGCACTGTTTTCATCTCTGGGCTATCGCCCTCGAAAACTTGCTGCAGTACGGTATTGTCAGGGTTAAAATCGGGATTTTGTGCCAGAAACTGAATGCGGACATCATTCCCGATGGCAATCTGTCCCTCATCAGCCGGTTCCATGCCTGCAATTACACGCAGAAACGTGGACTTTCCCGTTCCGTTTACGCCAACGACGCCGATCTTATCCTGATCGCCCATGCCAAACGAGGCGTCCTTGAACAATATTTTTTCGCCATAGCTTTTTGAAATTTGCTCTACCGTCATTATGTTCATTGCTCGTTACCCACTTCTCTGTAAATTGAGGTTCAAGATTCTCTTGATTCCATGCTCATGATGATACTTATACTTGTAAAAAAGAACGACAACCGTCCAGAAATAGTGCCGCTGCAAAAGCAATCCGTTTATTCAGATCTTCCTCATTGAACTCCGGATTCAGCATAATATCCATCTTCAATCGATCCAAAATTCCGATATAGGCTTCTGCTAAAAGCACAGGCTCAGGTACACTTGCACTTTTCAACACCTCACACACCATGCTCATATACTCATTCATAAAGGCCTTCATGAATTTCATTAGATCCGGATCGTTATTAGGTGCCATAAAAAACAGCTTCGTATGATTGCGCCGCTCGTAATAATAAGTCAGGTGCGTCTTGGCGATTGCGCCAAGCTTTTCACCTGTATTCTCCTGAGATTTCAAGGCATAATCAAGCCTGCTGATAAAACTGTTACAGTCCCGCTTGGAAACCGCGACAAATAGTTGTTCCTTGCTCTTAAAATATAAATAAATGGTGCCTTTTGCAATGCCAGCTTCCTCAGCAATATCGGACATTTTTGTCTCATAAAATCCTTTTGATCCAAAAATACCATAAGCCGCATCCAAAATAGCCTCCGATTTGTCTCCCTGCACAGTGCTCAATTGCACTCCCTCCCTACAGCGCCAAAATAATACCCAAACCGATAGCCACACATCCGCCGATCACCGAACTCAGCACGTTGACCAGATCGTTGCTCATCCATGTCCAGCCTCGTGCGCGAACGGTCTTGTGGCCACAGTGTTCACTGACCTCAACTTCACGGCCGCATTCAGTACAGCGATACATCAACTGGGCTGTTGCTCCCAGGTAGGAATCGGCAAATGCTCCAGCCAGTCCACCTACAAGACCAACACACATCCAGCTTAGAAATCCGAGCGTTTCAAAGTCTGCGATCCAAGAAAAGATAAATGCCCCTGCTCCAATTAATGCTCCGCCTATTGCCGCCGCTGTTGTCCCAAGTAACGACACACCACCGGAAGCGCCCGGGGTCAGCACCCTCCAACTCACCACAGAACGTGGCGGCTTGCGGCTCAGGCTTCCGAGTTCGGTAGCCCAGGTATCGGATGTTACGGTTGCCATTACACCAATGAAAGCATAGATCCAGGCCGGGTGTGGAAATATCCAGTATCCCAAACATAGAAGCATGCCCATTCCCCCGTTGGCAAACACCTGCCCTGCATCCCGATTGCCTGTCTTGGCATACGATTTCTCCAGCTCCTGCTTGCGTTCCTTACGATACTTGGACAACAAGGTTGAAGTTATGAAAAACAACAGCAGTGTGCCAAACCAAAACAGGTTGCCTGCCCCGTAATAGATCGTTCCCATCAACACAGCTGCCAAGCAACCGGACAGGGTTAGCGATTTCTTCGCGTAGGCTGCACCCGCCACAATAAAAGCGCATACGGCGCCGATAATCCAGTCCATAATCTCTCCTGCATGTGGCAGCATCTATGGTCCACATGACGTTAATGTTATTTTTGAAATTCAATTATACCACGGTTTGAGCCCAATGCCGAAACTGCCGTTGCAGGCATGACAAAAACCTGATCCGACAGCTTAGTAAGCTGCGAATCAGGTCTGCTGGATGAAATATAATCGATCAAAACTGCCCTATTACAACAATCATCGCATCGTCGGCTCCGTATAGTGTCAGCCTCTCTTAACCCCGCCGATGACGCCATAACGATACAACACACGGCGACCAAACCAGTTGAACAAACGATCCGTGAGAAAACCCATGAATCCCAAAGAAATGAGGCCAACAAAAATCCAGTCCGTCCGGAAAAACAGCCGTGAATTCCAGATCAGATAACCCACGCCTTCATTAGAGGCAATCATCTCTGCGCCGATAATGGCCATATAGGAAGTTCCCATCGCCAATCGAATACCTGTGAAAATGTATGGGGTCGTAGCAGGGACAACCACATGCAGCAAAATCTGCCACTCATTCGCTCCCATACTGCGGGCTGAACGAATCTTATCCTCTTCAATGGACAGGACACCCGTCAGTGTATTCAGTACAACAATGAAAAATGTCGCATACATGATCAGTGCAATCTTGGACTGTTCCCCAATGCCGAACCAGACCAGGAACAATGTAATGAAAGCAATTGGCGGTATAAATCGAATAAAATTAAGAAAGGGTTCGGCAAACAGACGGATGATGTGAACCTTGCCGATAAGCAGCCCTACCGGAATGGCAATGACACTTCCCAGCACCCAACCGGCCAGTACACGTGTGAAGCTGATCCCGATATACTGCATGAGAGTGCCATCCGCAATTAATTCGCGAGCACCCTGCACAGTATCCCATGGACCAGGGATCACGTCCGGCCCGTAGAGCAATGCACCAAGCTGCCATATCAGAATGACTGTAATCCACAATATCGGTACAGACACCCACTTTTTCTCCAACCATTTCATGGTCCAGATCACCTCAGTTATTCTTCAAAATGGCTTTGAATCTGATCGTACAGGCTATTGAATTCAGCCGAAGCAATATTTCTCGGATAAGACTGAACGTTATGGTAAATATCCGTTATATTCGACGAAGGCCCCACTGACATGATTCCGATCCGTTCACCGAGCAATAGAGCCTCCTGGATGTCATGGGTGACAAAAATAACCGTCTTATGTGTTTCCCTCCAGATATTCACCAGTTCCTTCTGCATGACTCTTCGAGTCATGGCATCCAGCGCACCGAAGGGTTCATCCATGAGCAGAATCGCCGAGTCATTGGCGAGCACCCGCGCCAGTTGTACCCGCTGCTTCATTCCTCCCGACAGCTCCTTTGGATACTTCCCTTCGTGTCCTCCCAACCCCACAAGCTGAATGTATCGGTCCGAAACCGTACGGCGTTCAGACTTGGGCACCTTGGACATCCGAAGCCCGAATTCAACATTTTCCCTTACGGAAAGCCACGGAAAGAGTGAGGAATCTGCCTGTTGGAACACCATTGCACGATCCCTTCCAGGTTTGTCGATCTCCTTGTTATTCACTTTAAGCTGCCCACCCGACTTGGAGATAAAACCCGCGATCATATTAAGTAACGTTGATTTTCCGCAGCCGCTGGGACCAAGCAGAACGAAGAATTCGCCGCCCTTGATCACCAGATCAACATCCTTGATAATGTAATGTACTTCTCCATTGGTTGGAGCGTTGTAGGTTTTTCGAAGCTGTTCAATATGAATCGTGTGACGATCCGCGGGTAAGGACATAAGGACACCTCCAGTACGTTTTGGGTTATTCGGTATATGTTACTTTATCCGGCAATGCCTGTTTCAGAAGTTCCAGGTGTAACTTGCCTTTGAGATCAAAATCCTGCTCAATGATTCCGTTATCCACCATGTATTGCTTCTGTCCCGCCAAACTATCATAAGCTTCCTGGGTAAATCCAACGACCCACGGATTGATGGGAAGATCCTTCAAAGTTGCTTCCTTGGGTTGTTTTGTCTCCTTGTACATTAGATCCGCTACCTCATCAGGATGAGCTTGGGCATATGTTGAAGCTTGATCCAGCGCCACAAGAAATCCCTTTACCGTTTCCGGATTCGCTTCAATGAACTCATTGCTTGCAACCAATCCCATGCCAAGCCTTACTGGAGTCTGGGACATATCTGTCAGCTGATGCACGCCTTCGAGCGTATCGAACTTGTCGGTTAATGCAGATCCGATAACCCAAGTGGCATCCAGTTCCCCTTGCTTCAATGCAATATAGGACTCATCGAAGGCCCCTTGCCCAATCTGCTTCACATCACCAAGAGCAAGCCCCTGATCCTTCAAATACTCATCCCACAGATAAGGAATGAATGTTCCGCGAATAAAGCTTACGCTCTTGCCCTTCAAGTCTGCACCCGTCTGGATCTCATCCTTGGCATACAGCTTCCATGCTGCTGCTGCTTCATCCGTTGTCTGACCCGCAGAAGCGATAATCGAATAATTCCCTTTGCCCAGAGCATTCAACACTGGGAAGTCAGCACCATAGGCAATGTCCACCTGTTTGATAAACAGCGCATTTACGCCTTCTGCCGGAGAACCAAAGGTAATACTTTCTGCATCAATGCCCTGGCTTTCAAAAAAACCTTTGGCAATGGCTACCCTAAACGTCGGGTTGGTGCTTGTATCCGCTATGCGGATCTTTGCCTTGGCGGCACCACTTGCGGAGCCGCCTTTCGCTTCGGATACTGTTCCGTCTGAAGAACATCCGGAGATGATAAAAGTTATGGAGAGGAGCAGCAGGAATGCTCCCTTTAAAATGGCTTTTTTTTTCACAACATGCACCCCGTTCAATCAATTTATCCTCGGCTACCGTTAACTGCCTTGTTTTCCCTCATCCGATGTTGCTACGCAAGCTGCTCCTTCAACAAACGGCAGTGTTGTCTCTACACTGACTATCGAGTCAGAGCCTTTGGCTGCTGCTCCTGGCACTCGATAGACCGATACATCAATGGCTTCGATCGCCACCTCTTCCGGCTTCTCCAGTTGAGGAACCCATTGATATGGAACCCGATACGAACGGTAAACCATATTGGTATTACGCCCATCCTTGTATGGAGAAATATACTCCCACACCAGCTCGTGCTCTGCTGTAACTTCAAACAATCGGCCATTGGACCCTTCGGTAATCAAGGTGTTACCGTTAGGCAAGCGCTGGGCTGAGCTTATATATGGGCTGTAGAATTTATACGAATCGGTTGGTACGGAAAACCCTGCTTCGGCAGAGGTATACTGCCACACAATCTCCAATGTCAACGGGTCAATCTCGAGCACACGCGAATGATCACGAATAGCGTGTTTCAAGCCGTATGGAGAAGCCGGATTCGGAAGACCATAACCTGCCCATCCTCCATTATCAAACACCAGCAGATTGCCCTCGCCCGGCAGGCCTTGAGGAATGATATGCGCATGATGCTGTCCGATAATGGTGCCGATATGCTTCGCTTCAGGAGAGGAATAATCCGGGCCGAGCTTCCAAACAATTTTGCCGCTCTGTCTGTCTGTAATGGCAATAATGTTGGCTTCTCTGGCATCCCATATGATGTTATCCGGGTTAAAGCGCTCGTCTCCCGCTTCATAGAACCGGTTAGGGCCAACATAGGAAGCCGAGTTAATATGCAGCCAATCACCTACACCTCCACCAAGGTGACCAAATGATCGTGTGTTCGGGTCACGGTACAATACATTGCGAGCTGCCTCGTCAAAGCCCAGTTCTTCAAAATGCTCGTTCGGAAGCCATTCCCACAACACATTACCTTCCCAATCCACTTCAATAATGGCGTCATCGAGCAAAGGTTTATCCGAGATTTGCGGATTGCTTACGTTTTTGTGAGCCAGGATCAGTGTCTTGCCACCCTTCGGAGCAAGACCAGGAGCATAATACCCTACCGGATTGCCCTCACGCTGAAAATCATGGTGCTGGCGGGCATACCACAATGGTTCGTATCCCGGATCTTCAATATGTTCGTAGCTATTGTATTTCCACACGATGTTGCCATCCCAGTCCACCTGAACCAGGTCCACATTATCCTGAATACCGAACTTTGGATCTCTTCTGCCCGTGCTTCCCAGTACATAACCTCCGGGGAAAATCTTGGCCGGAAATCCGAGCAGTCCTTTCCAGAGGTGAACTTCCTTACCGTTCATATCAATTAATACAACGCCTTCTTCACCTGCCTGGTACACGGTGTAACCACCCCAAGCCTTTTCCGGATTATACAGCGTTGCTCCCGTTGGATAAATTGTTGAGTGTCCCATCGTTCTCATCTCTCCCTTGGATTGTTAAATTCATTCACTACAGTTCAAGCATTAATAACTGAGATAGTTGTTCTTTCCGGAATTCCCCATTCGCTTCTGTTCAAGGTCGTTGTCCACGGACGGATCTGTCTCATCTCTCGTGTTGCTCTCGGCAAGCTCCAGGAGTGTATCTGAGAATCCTTCCAGATTCGCGATCACCCGCTCATACAATTGGCTTTGCTGTTCCAGTTCCACAGTGGTAAATCCCTCAAACAGAAGCGTGATACATCGGGCACCGATATTGCTATTACGGGTATACATCTCCCTACCTTTGGCGGTTATATCGAGCAGAACGGTACGGCGATCGTCTTCCTTGCGTCTGCGGATCGTTAATCCCTTTTTCTCCAGCTTGTCAGTCAGTGCAGTAATGGCACCGGAAGTGAAATCCAATTGATCGGCCAGGTCGCCGAGCCGCTGTTCTCCTTCACGAATAATTTTGTGCAGGATGAGCATACCCGGCAGGCTAATACCTTCCACCGTTATGCGATCCCGCTCCTTGACGAATCGTCTGACCATCTTGCGAAACAGCCAATCCGTTTTCTCCAACGCATCCCAATCTCTCTCGTTCATTTCATTTCCTCCTATCCAACCGAAACGTTAGCAAGTACGCAAAAAGGCTCCCGAAGACATTCCATATGGAGTAGTCCCGGGAGCCTTTGGTGGTCCAATCAGCTCGCATCCGTATTTAAATTTATTTCACTGTTCATTTAATGAGTGTTAAAATAATTGAGTTCATCATATAACCAACTAACCCAACCTGTCAAGTAAGATTTAAAATTTTTATTCTTTTTTTGCCTGTTAGGATTTATTTATGTCATTTTAAGTTTCACTTCAGCTTCTCCGGTTAAACTAATCTCAGATCAAAACAACAAGATTAAGCTACGATTCCCTTCGTACTTAAATAGAGAAGCGAGGATGACAAGAATGAATATAAAACGTGTAATGTTTGTGGGTACGATGATTGTAACCATGTCTTTTGCGGGAACTGCCTGGAGCAAATCAGCCATTTCGCCGATTCCCTTAACGGAGTGGTCCATCGTAAGTATAAATACCAAAGATGATAACAAGGATGAGCTGCTGACTGCACTGAACCACTCCTCCGAGGAAGATCTGTATCAAGATCTGTATGCAGGCAAATCACTCAAAACCATTGCAGACGAAAATGATGGAGATTTCAGTCAGGTCGTGGCTTTGCAGGTCAACCAACTCAGGCAGCAGCTGGATGATCGTTTGGCAAGCGGAAGTATCACTCAAGAGCAATATGAGGCACAACATGCGGAAATCGAACAAATTGTTCTGGAAAGCGCCCGTACCTCTTATGAGTATGCCTAAACGCGTACAGATGCGTGTTCATTTATCTTCTATGATCACGTCAAAAAGGAGCGGTTTCCCGCCCCTGAATGGATGAGTGTATAATTATAATTCATACGAAACTTACAGAATTATTTCGCTGCTGCAATGGTACATTTCCCAACGGATTGACCATCCCAGGCGAGTTCAAGCACATCTCCCTCTACGGTTGGTCCCACACCCTCCGGTGTCCCGGTGAAGATGATATCGCCTGTACCAAGACCATAGTGATGTCCTACATAATCAATAATGTGTTGAAGGTCAAAAATCATGTTGCGAATGTTGCCTCGCTGCACTTCAACACCATTTTGGGTCAGCGTAAAGTCTTTTTCAAGCAAAGCTTCCGTACCGGAAAAGGCCTGAAAACCACTTACAGGTGCGGAATTTTTGAATCCTTTGGCCGCAGTCCACGGGTGGCCTTTCTTCTTGATGACCGACTGTACATCACGCAGCGTAAAATCGATGCCAAATGCATACGATTCGATCAAATCCTCTACAGCAACCCCTGGTTCATAACTCCGGCCGATTTGAACGACCAGTTCAGCTTCATAGTGAACTTCGCCACGAGAAGCAGGCAATTCAATCGCCTCTCCGTTCAATGGTACAACCGCATGCGAAGGCTTCATGAAGATCATCGGTTCATCCGGAACCGCGTTACCCAGCTCTTCCGCATGAAGTTTATAATTGCGTCCTACACAGTATACGTTACGAATCGTTGAGAGCATCGGAATACGACCACCTTTATTGGATTAATTAGCATATATGAACCCTAATATTTATGCCCGGTTGCTCGACTTTTGCAATGCCTGATACCAAGCGTCCGGACGATTTGTACACAACATGAGCTCAGGATCTATCCCAGCGAGGCGCTTCATAATGATCTTATCATCTACGGTCCAGGCCATGACCTGAATGCCATCGTTCTTCATTTCCCGCATCAGTGATTTGTCCACGTTGGTGTAACCGATCGATAGGAACCCGCATTGCAGCTGACGAAGTCTGGCTAATAGATCGCCTGGACGTGCATCAATAATGAGACCTGTAGTGATTTCGGGTGCAATTTTTTTGGATTCAGTCAGCGCAGCAGGTTCAAAGGAAGTGAAAACGACTTCGTCCTGCATATTTCTTTTTCGTACTTCCTCAATAACGGCTGCCGGCAACCCCGGATACATGTCTCCCTGTGTTTTCAGCTCAATGTTCAGAAGGACTTTGCCCTTGCAGCTGTCCAACACTTCGCTCAGAGCCGGTACGCGTTCCCCCGCATATGCCTTGGACTTCCAGCTCCCTGCATCCAGCTTCTGAATATCAGACCAGTTGGTCTCCCGTACAAGCCCTTCTCCATTCGTCGTCCGGTTGAACGAAAAGTCATGGATGACTACAGGCACGCCATCGCGGGACAATTGCACGTCCAGTTCGATCCAAGTTACATAAGGCTGCTCCATGGCCAGCTGAAAAGCTGCCATCGTATTCTCAGGTGCAGTGGAAGAAAATCCACGGTGTGCTACACATAGGTTACTCATGTATTCCCACTCCTTAGACGTATTCATTCTTGTATCAGCTTGTTGAGGCTACTCCATTCGCATCAAACCGAATGCCTGGTGAGAGCTTGGTCATCTGCTCCAATAACAGCTTATTGGCTTCACCTAACATTGGTATGGCCTGACCAAGCCCCGCCTCATATGGAATAACCTTCATGCTGCACTTCGCTTCTGCGCTGCATTCTGCCTGAAAAACAGCTGTTTTCCAGGTTTCTTCCGTCGTTGATTTCGAAAAAATAAAATTGCCTGTGCTATATGCGATCCACTTGCCCTTATAATACTCTACTCCTTGAAGCACGTGAGGATGACCACCAATGACGAGATCAGCCCCAGCATCCACAAACTCATGTGCCAGTCTGGTCTGATCATCATTGGGTGTACTGACTCGCTCTTCTCCCCAATGTGCTACCACGATCACAAGATCCGCCTTCCGACGAGCTTCTTGAATCGCGTTTACCGCCCCTGTAGAATCATAGGTTTCTGCAACACCGGCACGATTCCCTTCCGCTTTCCAGGTCGGTTCCGGCACAACCCGGCTGAAGCCAAGCAGTGCGATCTTGATGCCTTTCCGTTCCAGATAGGCAGGCGCATAAGCCTCGTCCTTGTTCATCCCCGCCCCAGTATGGGCAATACCATACTCCTGAAGGTAGGTTAGCGTGTCGACGAGTCCTTCAACACCCTGGTCCAAAATGTGGTTGTTGGCCAGATTTACTGCGTCAAATCCGGCAGCAGCCATCGCCGCCAATGCTTTTGGCGAAGATTTGTAAACATATGTTTTGTTCTCAGCCGCTGATCCGCCCAGGGTGACGGGTGTCTCCAGATTGCCTACGGTCAGATCATCATTCTTAAACAGGCTGCCAAGCTTGGCATACGGGTAATCGTAGCCATTCTTATCGAGCAGTTCGGCCACCTTACCAGAGAACTGAATATCACCAACAAAATTAATGGTTACATTCTTCCCTGATCCTGTAGGCTGTGGAACCGTTGTTTGGTCTCCGGAACTTTCATTGTCCTTCGAATTTGATGGTTTGGCTGTTTCCGTCCCTTTTTGTCCTTCTTCGGACCCTTTAACAGACTCCTTACTGCCTGACTCCGTTGTTTCACCACCGGATGAAACGCTCTCATCTTCAGCAGTTTCTGACTCCGGACTGGTTGCTTCCATAGAATCTTGTTCTGCATCCGAATCTGCATCTGACTCCGGTTCAGGCGAATCCAACTCATCACCACCTTTGGCATCCTCCTGATCCGCAGGTTGTTGCTCTTTTACTACAGCTTCATTTGTCGCCGGCTCCGCTTGCTGTTTCTGCACCTCTGCTGCGTAATATATGCCTACCCCTCCGATTGCAGCAATCAGAAACAGATTGATCATCCAGATAATACGTCTGCGTGCACGTTTTTCTTTTTTCTTTTGATTACTTCGATTTGATCTTGGGGGATACATAGGCAGCTCCTCTTCTTCTACAGCAATCCTTTATCATTATATCAGGCATATCCTGGATTTCCATCATTCAATTCACTTGTAAATAAATATCCTGCATGAAAAAAGCTGCCTCTCCTACAGAATGAATTCATTCCGCGGGAGAGGCAGCCTTATATTGATTGCATTAGTGCACAGCCAGCTTTTGAACTGCCTGAAGCGACATTTCTTTTGCCTGTTTGATACAGTCCGGCAAACCTACTCCTTCATAACCAGCACCTGCAATGTAAACACCCGGCAGCTTACTGCCAAGTTCCTCACGCAGTGCGGCAATATGCTGAAGATGGCCTACGGGATACTGCGGCATGGATTTGCGTAGGCGGGTAATCTCCGAGAAGATCGGAACGGCCTCTACACCCATGGTTTCCCGCAGATCCTTGAGCACCAGAGCTGTCAGTGCATCATCGGGAAGTTCAACATTTTGCTCGTCTCCCGAGCGGCCGACATAACAACGCAGCAGCACTTTGTCATCTGGACTGGTGTGCAGCCATTTGGTCGATGTCCAGGTACAGGCTGTAATATTCCGCCCTTCCTTGCGTGGAACGAGGAAGCCTGAACCATCAAATACATGTTCAATATCCTTTTTCTCAAAAGCAAGGACCACATTGGCTACAGATACGTAATTAATTGCATCCAGCGCAGAGGTGTCCACATGCGGTTTGAGCAGTTCGGATGCCACATACGTCGGGACTGTAACAATCACGTCATCCGCTTCAATACACTCCCCGTTATTGAGCTGCACACTGTACCTCGTTTGACCACTTTGCTTAACATCCAATGATAGAACAGACGTATTCAGGCGTTGGTCCACATCCTGCATATCGTGAACCAAGGCGTGAACAAGACTCTGAAGTCCTTGGCGAAAATTCAAGAACGCGCTTTTCTTCGTTCCCGTATGTGTCTCCGCAGGTTTACGGCCTGTCATCATGCCGCGGATCAGACTACCATAATCCCGTTCCACTTCACCGAATTGCGGGAATGTCGCCTGAAGACTCAGACGACGCATATCCCCGGCATAAATACCGGCAAGCAGAGGCTCGGTCAGGTTTTCAAGCACCTCCGGACCGAGACGCCGTTCGATCATGTAACCGAGGGATTCATCTTCCGCTGTACGGCGCGGTGGAATAAAGAAATCCATCAACGCGCGCAGCTTGCCTGCGGGAGAAACCAGGCCACTTCTCAGAAATGGCTTCAACTCTGTTGGTATTCCCAGCACAAGTCCAGCAGGCATGGGGTGAAGCTTACCCCGCTGCATAATATACGTTTTTTTGGATTCCGGATTTTGGCTTACCAGTTCATGATCAATTTCCAATTCCTTGGCGAGATCAATCATGGCAGTTTTGCGGGCCAGGAATGAATCGGGACCTTTTTCAATGACAAATCCATCCCGGTGCAGCGTCTCAATCATTCCACCCATGGACGAACTTTTCTCAATTAGTGTAATTTGAGGTTCAATCCCGGCTTCCCGGTAATGTTTTCGAATATAAAATGCCGCGCTGAGGCCTGTCAGGCCTCCGCCAACGACAACAACACGACGTTTCTGGTCTTCCATTACACATCCGACCCTTGCTGCCACTGGCTAATGATGACGTCACTTAACGTCTCCATATAGAGAGGATCACTGTTGAGCGAATCAATCCGCATTAAGCGCATGTCGATCTCCTTGGCAATCGCTTTGGCCTCAATATCAAGATCATAGAGTACTTCAAGGTGATCAGAGACGAATCCAATGGGTGCGACCAGCACATCCTCAACTTGTTCGCGGGACAGTTCCTGAAGTGTGTCCAAAATATCCGGACCAAGCCACGGTTCAGCCGTACGTCCAGCACTTTGCCATGTAAATTGCCAGTTGCTAATACCTTCACGTGAAGCAATGACTTCGGAGGTTTCGAGCAATTGCTGCGGATAAGGATCACCCAGACTTACGATCCGCTCAGGCAAGCTGTGTGCACTGAACAGGACTCGTACATCACCGCGCTTCGCACCAGCCTCTTCGAATTCATCCAGCTTGGCACTGACACGGGAAGAGAGAGCCTGGATCAGCTTAGGATGCAGGTGGTAACTCTCAACAAATGTCATTTGAATTCCCAGTTCCTCTGCTTTTTCACGAGCACGCTTGATGTAGCTGCCTACACTCATTGTGGAATAGTGAGGAGCAAGTACAATACCGACTGCTTTCTGAATTCCGTCCTTCGCCATCTGTTCCACACCATCTTCAATAAATGGATGAGCGTGCTTCAGCCCTTGATAACAACGGAACTCCACTCCGTTCGTACGCTCATCTTGGCTCAGCGTCTCCTGCAGGGCCTTAACTTGATTATCCGTATTTTCACGCAGCGGGAAAACACCCCCTACGATAGCCTCATACCGGTCCGTCAGTTCCTTCAGTTGTTCCGGCTCAGGCGGCCGTCCTCTACGAATATGTGTGTAGTACGCTTCAATACTTTCCATATTTTCAGGTGTGCCATAAGACATCACCAGTACACCTACGGTATTAGTCATTGCTAACCGTCACCCCCGTCTTCAAAACTTCTGCAGAATATTCATGAATATATGCCGTAAGTTCTCTCAATTTTTCAAGAGAAGCTTCCGGGAACAAGCCATGTCCCAGATTGAAAATATAACCTGGCTCCTTGATACCTTCATCAAGAATGACTTTTGCCTGCTGCTTAATCAAGTCCATCGGTGCTGTCAGCACATAGGGATCCAGATTGCCTTGTACAGCAAATTTGCCACCCAGTCTCTTGCGGCCTTCTGTGATGGAAACTCTCCAGTCCAGACCGATCACATTGGCTTGCAGATCCGTCAGAGTCGGAAGCAGTTCACCGGAGGCCACACCAGGGAAATAGATTTTCGGTACATTCAAATCCGATAATTCGGTAAAGATACGGGTAATCGTCGGCAACACATACGTTTTGAAATCATTTGGAGAAAGGGCTCCAACCCAGCTGTCGAATAGCTGAAAAGCCTTGCCTCCATTAGCAATGTGTGCACGGACATATGTAATTACCATATCGCCTAGTTTTTGCATGAGCTTGTGCCATACTTCAGGCTCGCTGTACATCATGGTTTTGGTGCGAATATATCCCTTTGAAGGGCGACCCTCGATCAGATAACTGGCAATGGTAAACGGTGCGCCCGCAAATGTGATAAGGGGAACATCCAATTCCTTATCCAGAATCCTAATGGTTTCCAAAATATGCGACAGGTCCCCTTCGACATCAATCGGACGCAGACGGTCCACATCTGCCGCCGAACGTATAGGGTTATCAATAACGGGACCAATATTTTTTACAATATCAAAATCAATGCCCAAAGACGCAACCGGATTCATAATATCGGAGTACAAAATAGCCGCATCCACACCGAGTTTACGTACCGGCATGAGTGTAACTTCAGCTGCTAGCTCTGGCCTGCGGCAAATTTCGAGCAAAGAGTACTTTTCTTTAATTTTACGATATTCAGGATCATAACGCCCAGCCTGACGCATGTACCATACAGGAACACGGTCTACTTGCTGCTTGAAGCTGGCTCGAATCAAACGATCATTATAGCTCATGTAAGAAGCCTCCAATAGTTTTTGGACTCATAACTCTCATTATGCCCTTTTTGAAGAGCTGTAACAACCACGTGCCGTTCTGTTCCGATGACAATACTATGACATTCCTTACATCGAATCATCCATATGCCAATTATGGTATAATGAAAGAATGGTGTTTTTTCCACGAATTACAGAAAGGAAGTGAAAGCACTTTGAAAACTTGGAAAGTAAACCTCATTGTGCTTTGGTTTGGACAGTTCTTGGTCAATTCGGGCATGACCATGATTACGCCTTTTTTATCCCTATACCTTGCCAAGGATTTAGGCGTTGTCGGTGAGCACGAGATTGGCATATGGGCGGGATTTATATTTGCTGCCAATTTCCTCACTTCATTTTTGTTCCAGCCCTTGTGGGGCAAACTGTCCGATAAGTATGGACGTAAAATTATGCTGCTGCGCTCCGGATTCGGGATGGCGATTGTAATCGCGCTCATGGGATTTGCTCAAAATCCGTGGCAACTCCTCTTGTTGCGTTTGCTCAACGGTACCATCTCCGGTTTTAATCCGGCAGCCGTTGCCCTGATCTCGGGAACAACGCCCAAGGATCGCATGGGTTTCGCCATGGGTATAAGTCAGTCCGGACAAGTAGCCGGAACGATTCTCGGTCCGCTGATCGGCGGTTTGCTTGCGGATGCCGTTGGCTTCCGGCCCATATTCTACATTACAGGCGGACTCATCTTTGCTGCATCGCTGCTGGCCATGTTCCTTGTTCGGGAAAAATTCGACCGCAAGGAAGCGGCCAAACTGCCTGAACAATCCGTATTGTCCGGACTGAAGGAATTGAACAAGTCACCACAGCTGCCCGCACTGTTTGCTGTAACGTTCCTGCTGCAGTTTGCGATGATTAGCCCCATGTCACTCTTGCCGCTGTATGTACAGAAGCTGCATGCATCGGATGTAAACGTGGCATTCTGGGCCGGTCTTGTCGGGGCTGTCACCGGACTATCCAACATGGCCATGTCTCCAATACTCGGCAAGCTCAGTGATCGTGTTGGCGCACATAAGGTACTGACCTTCTCTCTTATAGGAACGGGACTGCTGCTAATACCACAAGCCTTCGTACAATCGGTATGGCAACTTATTTTGGTACGTTTCGCTATGGGTGTATTCATGGGTGGTTTGCTGCCTAGCGTCAACGCTTTGATTCGAGCCTACACTCCAGATGGCATGGTCAGTCGTGCATTCAGTTTCAACACGAGTACACTCGCTCTCGGGAATATGCTCGGAGCCGTAATCGGCGGTTTTATGGCAGGATTCATCGGCATTGAGGGATTGTTTATCGTATCTGGCGGACTCCTGTTAATCAATATGGTATGGGTTCGATTCAAACTATACAAAAAGCCTGCTCTCGTCAGGGAATCCTGAGCAGGACATCCCTTCACTTGGAACGCATCACAAAAGCCGCATTCATTGCCCTAGGGACAAAGAATGCGGCTTTTTTCGTTACCACTTTGTTAAGACTGCTTAAGGCTTTCAAATTGGATAGGGTACTCCTTCACACCAAATACGAAAGCACTCTGGATCGGCTGCAGTGTCGTTCCCGGAACAAGCTTGATACCCTGCATCTGCTGAAGCATGGTGTGGAGTACAACCCTCGCTTCCAGACGGGCTAGCGGAGCTCCCAAGCAGAAATGAATGCCAAACCCAAATCCCATGTGCCGGTTCGGTTTGCGATCCTCGACAAATTGTTCTGCGTTGCCAAACACGTCGCTATCCCGATTGGCCGAACCTACCCAAGAAATAACCTGAGTCCCCTCCTGAATGGTCTGCCCGTTCAATTCAACCGTTTCTTTGGCTACGCGTCCAATCGCAACAATCGGCGGGTAGTAACGGAGCGTCTCCTCAACAGCTGATGCAACGTGCTCAGGATGTTCACGCAGCCGCTGCTGCAGCTCGGGTTGCTCTGCAAGAATGCGAACCGCATTGGTAATCAGATTGGTCGTCGTTTCATTACCTGCTGCAAGCAGCAAAATGCAAAAACCAACCAGTTCCTCCTCGCTCAGCTTCTTCCCTTCAATCTCTGCTGCCAGCAGCAAAGAGATTAAATCATCCTGCGGTTGCTGCCTGCGTTCTTCCATAATGGCTGTAAAGTAGATGGCCAGTTCCTGTTGATTTCGTTTTTTCTCTTCCATAAGCTCCTGGAAAGCTTCATCACTGTCATCGCGCGCCCCCTTAACCAAGGCGTCCGACCATACTTTAAACTTCTGCCGGTCTTTTGCAGGGACTCCCAGAAGTTCCGCAATGACGATAACAGGCAGCGGAGTCGCCAGATCATCGACCAGGTTCATTTGACCTTGCGACAACCGGGGAGTGATTAATTCATCGGCAATCTCCTGAATGCGCGGAGCAAGCGCTTCTATGGCCCTCGGTGTGAATGCCTGATTCACCAAGTCCCTTAACTGCTTGTGTTTGGGCGGATCCGTTGTAAGCATACTGGTGTTTGCACGATCACGTGCGGAAGAAAACAACTTGGGATTTTTCAGTACGTACTGCACATCTTCATAACGAAAGATATCCCAGCATTCACGGTGCTCATCGTATCGGACTGGAGTATTCTCACGAAGTTCGGCGTACACCTGGAAGGGCGATAGCTGCTGCTCTACTGCTTCCAGTTCCCGGATCGGAATATAATTGGCATACTTTCTGGGTGCTCGGTTCATCGTCATTCCTCCAATCGTTAATATATATTTATTTACATATAAGAAACACCATATATTATAGACTTTACTGTATGGTCATACAAATATTTGGCAATAATTGAGCCTCTTCTCCTAGGGAATGCCATTTAAATCCCACGAACCTCTTTTTTCAATCAGGATAAAAGTCTTATACGTCGTTTCGAATGTCATCTTAAATAACATGCAAATCCCTACTGAGCTATATCTCTCCTTTCAATTCTACTTTTGGCGGTTTATATTTATTCATTTAACCTTATAAATAATAGTTTTACTCTGAATATCTATCGATATAGTCTTATAATCTCCGTTTTTCTACTGTTGTCATATTAATTAACATCAAATACAATCATCTCAATTCATTTACATAATCTTCTGAACAAACATCACATGTTACTAACCTGAAGGAGAGTGCTAATTATGAGTAAACATTCAAATCTTCGTCCCTGGGCTGTATGGAGTACTGCTGCTTTAACCGCTCTGACCATCTCTTTGTCCCCGGTCGGAACCTATGCCGCTCAAGCAGCTACTGTTGAAGTAAGCGGAACAACAAGTGCGGTACAGTCCACTTCACCTACAACTCCAGCACGGAATACTTCCATTCCGGCCTTGCCTCAATCCTCCAAACAATCTGCATTACCTAATGTACTTGTCATTGGAACAGGCGGAACGATTGCAGGTCAATCCGAGGATGCGACCAGCTTCCAAAATTACAAGGCAGGCACACTCCCCATTGAAGAAATGGTTGATGCGCTACCCGACAAACAGAAGATAGCAGATGTTAGCACACTTCAATTCGGCAACTCAGGTTCGGGTTCATATACAATGGCTGATCTATACGATCTATCCCTTACTGTAGACAAGGCACTTGCGCAGTATGACAGTGTCGTGGTTACGACAGGTACGGATACTATGGAGGAGATCGCTTATTTCCTTGACATGACGGTGCAGAGCGATAAGCCTGTGGTCATTACCGGCTCCATGCGACCATGGACCGTTATCGGTTCAGATGCCCAAGCGAACCTGTACAATGCCATCAAACTTGCGGGCAGCGGACGCACTACCTCGTTCGGAACGGTACTGATGCTGAACGATACGATTCAGCTTGCACGTGGAGTAACCAAAACGAATGACTATCGTACGGATACATTTGAGACGCCAATGCTCGGTGCTGTTGGTTACATCGATGAAGAGAATATCCGAATCTACCGTGCTCCGGCACGCGCACTGAAGCCTGAAGGCACAGCCAAGCCTGCATTCGATCTGAGCAAGATTACGAAGGCTGATCTGGCGAAAGTCGAAATTGCCATCTCCTATCAGGAAGCTGGCGGGGAAGCGATCGAAGGTTTCGTACGCGGCGGAGCCAAAGGGATCGTAACCTCCGGTACCGGAGCAGGCGGCATCTCTAGAGCAATGGGACAAGCCCGTACGAAAGCAATTGAAGAGGGCGTCATCTTCGTAACCACGACCCGTACAGGTTCAGGAAGCGTATATGGCGGCGGCAACGGTGTCATTGCCGGGGACAACCTCAGCCCTCAACAGGCACGTATTTTGCTCATGCTCGGCCTGTCATTCAGTGATGACTTTGACACCATCAAAAAATGGTTTGAAACATACGGCACACCTGAAGTTTAATAGCTCTCATACCGTTATCCTTATTTTATAAAATGGCAAAAAAAGAGATGAACCCGGGCCCTGTGATCAGGGATGTGTTCATCTCTTTTTTTTGTGTTTCCAGAATGTGTGTATTACTTTCTCTGATTCATTTTAAATACATTCTATTTAATAAAATAATACTTAAAAAGATAACAAATCAAAAAAACCAACACCGCAATAAGTACAATATAAACTGGTAGTATTAAAAATGGCGTGTATACGTTAAGAAAATGAAATACGAAACCTGAGATCAGAAGCAAAGAAAGAAAAATGAATAAAGGTCTCAAATTAACACCTCTATAGATAGAAATTTATAACTCCTTTTATACAATATTACCATAAGATTTCCTGAAAGGAGTTTTGATACCTTCTTCGCTAAAAAGGAATTCATATTTATATAAAACCTCAATAAAAACTCATTCTTAACGATCAATATATTTCAAACTAAAAAAACTCCGAACTGAATCAAGATTTCCTCACAAACACAAGAGTGTGAGATCATGATTCATCGGAGTTTGATCTTTAGGAAGTTTCTACTTTTACTTCACCCAAGCCAGCGCCAAGCCATCATAATCCGGCAGCATGGTGGTGACAAGGCGCGGGTCACTCGCCATCTGCTCATTGAAACGGCGCACAGCAAGCACAGCGGGACCTTGCTTGTCCGGATTCAACGTACGACCACGCAGGAAACAATTATCGCCTACAATGACAGCACCCGGCCGGGCCAGCTTAATGGCATAATCGAGATAAACCGGATAATTCTCCTTATCTGCGTCAATAAAGAAGAAATCGAAAGTGCGACCCTCCAGTTCCAATTGCTTCAGGCTGTCTGCCGCCGGGCCAATGCGATACTCTACCTTTTCGCCGAAGCCACCTTCCTCCAGATGCCCACGAGCCATCGCCACGTATTCTTCTTTCAACTCCAGCGACGTCAGAGTTCCCCCTTCCCTCATGCCGCGAGCAAGGCAAATTCCGCTGTAACCGCCCAATACGCCGATTTCCAGCACAGCCTCTGCCTTTGATGTCTTGGCGAGAAACGTAAGCAAACGGCCATAAGCCGGTGCAACCGACACCTCCGGCATGTTGTTTGAACGGATGGCCTCTTTTACCTTTAATAACAGCTCATCCTCTTGAAATAATTGATTTACATATTCGTCAGGGGTAAGATTCACCACGTATATCCTCCTTGGACACTTGGACTGCTTTCCTTATGGATGCCAATGTTCTATAATGAATGTTTGTTATCAACACAGGCGGTTAGACTACAGTATCACCTGCTTCTTAGCGAGCTTAGTGCTCACCGCATTTCTCATTGTAAGTTTTTTCACGGAATGCGGCAAGGCCGCACCGTTACTATACAGCTGGATGAAGGCATCGTCCTCTTCCGCTTGAAATGGAGTTGAAATGAAACACATGGCTCAATTGCAATTAATTGCGACCTCAGCTATGGGACTTGAGGCTGTTGTAGCTCGGGAATTGAAACAGCTGGGGTATGAGGATGTTACGGTCGAGAACGGCCGGGTTGTATTTACTGGAGATTATATTGATATTTGCCGCTGCAACTTGTGGCTGAGAAGTTCTGACCGCGTCCTTATCAAGATGGGTGAATTCCCTGCAACCACATTTGACGAATTGTTTGAAGGTACCAAGGCGCTCCCTTGGGAAGAATGGATTCCAGCGAACGGTGAATTCCCTGTTGAAGGCCGCTCACACAAATCCCAACTGAGCAGTGTCCCTGCC
Source organism: Paenibacillus sp. FSL K6-2862 (assembly GCF_038005125.1). Taxonomy (NCBI): domain Bacteria; kingdom Bacillati; phylum Bacillota; class Bacilli; order Caryophanales; family Paenibacillaceae; genus Paenibacillus; species Paenibacillus sp. FSL K6-2862. The sequence goes on along the minus strand of NZ_JBBOSN010000001.1, from coordinate 2,129,080 downwards.
TCCCAAGGTATCGTGAAAAAAGCGATCGTTGAGAAACTGAAGCTGACACATAACACCGAATGGTTCCCCGAGAACGGAGCTCGTTATGTCATTGAAGTGATTTTGCTGAATGACCGCGCCCTGCTTACACTCGACACAACCGGACCAGGACTTCACAAACGGGGTTATCGTAAACTGGTGACGGAGGCTCCGCTGAAAGAAACACTCGCTGCAGCGCTTATTCAGCTTAGTCGCTGGAACGTATCCCGCCCCTTCTATGATCCGTGCTGCGGTTCAGGCACCATGCTGATTGAAGCAGCCATGATCGGTTGGAACATCGCACCAGGACTGCGTCGCTCCTTCAACTCCGAGAATTGGGATGTCATCCCTAAAGAACTGTGGGAACAGGCTCGCGAGGAGGCATTTGATGCGGTTCGTGACGATGTTCCATTGCAGATTTCGGGTAGTGATATTGACCCTGAAGCAATCGAGGTAGCGCAGGCAGCGATCAAAAGTGCCGGATTTGCCAAAGATATTGAAGTCAGCGTACTGCCTGCGCACCGTGCCAGACCTCAAGGGCAGTATGGTGTAATTATCACCAATCCGCCATATGGTGAACGCCTTAGCGAAGAGAAGGACGTCTTGAAGCTGATCCGCTCCTTAGGCCGCAGTTATCTCGAGATGCCGACTTGGTCCTTTTTTGCCATCACTTCAACCAAATCCTTCGAAGAAGCTTTTGGCCGTAAAGCGGACAAACGCCGCAAACTGTTTAACGGACGCATTGAGACCCAATACTACCAGTACTTGGGACCATTACCTCCGCGGAATTCATCACCGAAACAGTAACGATACGATTTAAACTGAACGCTCCTGCCTTCACGGCTAGGGCGTTTTTTTGTACGGTTATGCAACCAACGATCTGCATGAAGCACTTCTGCTAGGGGCATAGTTGAAATGCCATGAAGGAGAGCTATAATGAATGGAGCCCTGTTTTTACACTCCGTTAACATTAAATGAACAAAACACTGCAACTGGGAGGGAACCTAGATGGTCATCTCACAGCCTACACGCAGCATGACGCCGCGTAGGCTTCTTAATCATCCACTTACGTTATATCTCATTTTTCTAGTGCTGATGCTGCTGAAACTCATGTGGCTTCATCACAACCTGCATGCCTATAACATCACCATGGGTCTTCTGGATAAAGTCATTGCTATAGGCTCTTTGCTGCTCCTGTCCTTCTGGACCTGGTGGCTGCCTAGACGGGGTATGATATTATCTCTTGTCGTGCTCAATCTGCTCCTCACAGCGCTGATCTATGCCGATATGGTTTATTATCGATACTTTCAGGACTTTCTAACGATCCCTGTGTTAATGCAGGCCAGACAAGTTGATGCTCTGGGCGACAGCATTGCTACGCTCATACACGTCAGTGACTTGTGGTTTTTCGCAGACTGGCTTGCCATCATTCCGTATGGGGCCATCCTGCTATTCAGCAGGAAAAATCGTATCTCCCGTTTATCTACAACCAGTAATGGGTTCGGGAATTACTCCCATTACCGCGGCAAGAAAAGAGGCATGCGCAGACTCACTGCAGGCGGCATTGCCTTGGTACTTGGACTGTGTCTTGCGGTGGGGCCAATCTATTTTTACAGTAAAACGTGGGCCAAGGGGCTGTTCGACAATAATTGGTGGAACGTCTCCATGTACAACGTGACCGGACTTCTCGCTTTTCATGGATATGATCTGTACAACTATGCAATAGACCATATCGGTTCCGGCCCCGAAGCCGATCCTGCAGATGTCGAGCAAGCCAAATCCTTTTTTGCTGACAGACAGAATAACGCTTCTAGTGAAAATGCCCTGTTTGGCAAGTACAAGGATAGTAACCTCATCATCGTTCAAGGAGAAGCCTTCATGAATTTCATGATCGGGCAAAGTATCGGCGGTCAGGAAATCACGCCGCATTTTAATGAACTGATGAAAGAAAGCCAATATTACAGTCATTTTTATCACCAAACAGGTCAAGGCAGAACATCGGATGCTGATTTTGGAGCCAATATCTCACTCCACCCACTACCTGTTGGATCAGCTTTTGTTCGTTACGCAGACCACGCGTATGATTCTTTGCCTTCAATACTGAAGGACAATGGTTACAGCACCAATGTTTTTCATGCGTACGAGAGTGGATTTTGGAACCGTTACACGATGTATCAGAACATGAACTACGACAAATTTTACAGCAAAAATGATTTTGAACAGGATGATCCACTCGGCTGGTCCCTGTCCGATGAGTCTTTTTTAAGGCAATCCGTTCAGAAGATGGACAGCGAGGTTACCGAACCGTTCTATTCCTTCCTCATCACACTCAGCAGTCATCATCCTTACGCACTCCCGCAGGATAAACAGCAGCTTGATGTAGGTGAGTTCGAGGGCACGATGTTTGGTGATTACCTGCAATCCGTTCATTATGTGGATTCTGCGCTGGGCAGTATGGTGGAAGATCTGAAGAACCGGGGATTATGGGACAAAACCATCTTCATGTTCTATGGGGATCACGATAATTCGATCAAAGAACAAGCCCAGTATGAGCAGTTCCTTGGACGGTCCCTGAATGAACTGGATATGGAGCAAATCATGAATGAGGTCCCGCTGCTGGTGCATCTGCCGGACGGAGCCGAAGCAGGAACCGTAGACCAACCTGCCGGACAACTGGATATCACTCCATCAGCGCTTCATTTGCTCGGCATCCCAGATGAATATTATCACATGGGGAACGACATCTATGACGGATCATCCCGAACCGTTGTATTGCGAAGTGGTGCATTCACTGACGGTTCCGTATTTTATATCCCTTCAGACGATTATATTTACGAGAACGGTTCATGTTATGATCTGTCCACCCGCAGCATGACAGACATCAGTGCGTGCAATTCCGGACATGACGAAGCTTCGAAGAGATTGCATGTGTCCGATACCGTCATAACGTATGACCTAATCCGGCGATTCCGTGAAGAGAACAGCGCAGAACCTGCATCCTAGATGAAACTACTGCCAATGTCTTCGTTTAGCAGCTTTTGATAAAAGGAGAAACATAGAATCATGACAATTCAATCAGAACCCTTGTCCATTGAACAAAAATTATATGATGAAGCAGCGAACTTTGTGAAGCATCGTTACCCTCAGGGTTGGGGTGGTGCAGCAGCAGTTTATACCGCAGCGGGTTCGCTGTTAATCAGCGTTGCTCCAGAAGTGATCAATGATGCCACACACCTGTGCATGGAGACGGGCGCCTACCTCGAAGCACATAAATTAAACGAGAGAGTTACTCACTCCATCTGCGTGGCACGAGATGACGAACATTCGGAATTCAAAGTTCTCACTCCTTGCGGGGTGTGTCAGGAACGTTTGTTTTTCTGGGGTGAAGATGTCAAAGCCGCTGTATATGACCCGGATGGAAGGTTAATCTATAAAAGACTGGACGAAATCCAGCCTTACCACTGGTCCCAGGCATACCGGGATAAATAGTGATATTATTCCGCTTCTTTACGTAATTCAAGTATTCAGGCACTTTCGAATCGCAGACTTCCACCTTTATTTACCACAAAAGTGTTAAGCGTGCAGCCCACCGCATGTTTAACACTTCTTTTTTGGGGACCGGTCCGATACCTGCCTTGCGTTATTTAGAAAGTCGCTTTATAATTGTAACTAAAATAGTTTCATTTATATGGAGGTTTAAAAAAATGATTATTGAAATATGGTCCGACTTTATGTGTCCTTTCTGTTATATTGGCAAACGCCGTTTGGAAAATGTATTGGCTCAGTTCCCACACCGTGACGAAGTGAAACTGCAATTCAAAAGCTTCGAGCTGGATTCTAATGCTGAACTGAACAGCGGCAAAACGAACGCGGAATATCTGGCTGCCAAATACAATATGAGCGTGGAACAGGCAAAAGGCATGAATGCTCAAATGAATGCCAATGCTCGTACGGCCGGATTGGAATATAACATTGATGAGATGATTCCAACCAACTCGTTCTCCGCACACCGCCTGACCCACTGGGCAGATACACAAGGTAAAATGCTTGAACTCAGCGAGCGTTTGTTCAAGGCCATTTTCATGGAAGGCAAACATGCTGGTGACACGGATGTACTGATTCAACTGGCCGAGGAAGTGGGTCTGGATCGCAACGCAGCTGCCGAGGTGTTGGCCAGCAATCAATTCGCGGAGCAGGTTCGTGCAGATCAGGCTGAAGGCGAGCAATTAGGCATTCGCGGCGTGCCATTCTTCGTATTCGACCGCAAATTCGCGGTATCAGGCGCGCAGCCGGACGACGTGTTCCGGGATGCCATTCAGAAGGCATGGGATGAGCGTTCCCCTTTTACCATGGTTGAATCCAGCACAGCTAACGCTGATGCCGGCGGTGTGTGCACTGATGATGGATGCGTAGTCCCGCAATCCGATAAACCATCCAAATAACACAAAAGCAGCAGGAACAGGGGCACTCCCCCTGAACCGCTGCTTTTTTTCAACTTAAACCTGATTAATTCATACGAAAAATTCATCCTTATAGTATAAAAAAAATCCGGTCTGCCTAATGCAGAACCGGACCCTATTTACTCCCTCTCTTTTAGAGCAGCAGCCCTACGCACATGATCAGACCACAGAGCACAGATGATTGCTGGGAAGCTCCCATAAGGGGAAGATACGTCTCGGACGGATTAACTTTGCCCAGTGACTTATAAACCTTATACATTGGAATAACGGAAATAATCGCGACAAGACCATAAACGGGCAAAGCATGGAACACTACACTTATGATCAAAAGAACATAAGCAAGAATTGTCATCAGCTTGGATAGACGAAGCGCCCGCTCTTCCCCCCACATAACAACCAGTGTCTTCTTGCCGATGTCACGGTCCGCACGCCAGTGCAGAAAATGATGGTTAAATAGCAGCATGGTGGTCAGCATGCCGACCGGCAAGGACAGCAGCAGCGGCGAAAGCGCAAACTCTCCTGTCTGTACATAGTAGGCACCCAAAACTGGCAGGATACCGAAGGAAATAAATATCCCAATTTCACTATAGCCTTTACCGCGGTAGCCGAATTTAATGGGCGGCGCAACATAGAAATAAGCGATCAAAGCACCGATCAGCGCAATAGCCAGAATCGGCCAACCGCTGACGATCGTAAGAATGAGACCACAAGCCCCAGCCAGCACAAGGAATCCCCAGGTAATTGCCGCAAATTTCTTTTCAGTCATGGTTCCCGAAGTCAGAAACCCGGAGTGCGTCGAAATCGCGCCTTCAGTCTCCGTTGCTTGGGTATCGGTTCCGTTTCGATAATCCCATAAATCGTTTACCATATTGGAAAAAATATGAGCTGACACCGCGCCTACTAGCGTTAGCAAAAACAAAAGAATACTAAATTCCTTCTGCATGGCGTAGGCAGAGATGGTACCTAGTATTACTGGAACAACCATTACCGTTACGGAATACAGTCGGGTCATATTTTTAAATAAAGCCCAATTACTCATGATGTATATATGCCTCCTATGATGCTAAATCTTTAACACTTTGTGACGACGTTCACATAATATTAGATTATACACCAAATTGACATTGTTGTGATAGGAAATTTTTGTTCGGTATTAGGACTGAATCTTCAGTTACCTGCGTTAAACGTTTTTCTTTATCAAAAGCCTCACATAGGCAGCTTCCCTCTCGAATCCAAGTTAGGCAGCAATGATGAAAGATAGAAAAGGCCCTCTCCTTCCGGAAGAGGACCTTTCAGATTATGGCATGGTGCATGAATTAGATATTCCTTATATCCTTACTCAATCCCAAAAGAGTTGATCCGGATGCGGCCCGGTTCTCTTATCAGAATCTAAGGCATCAATCGATCTGAGCTCATCCGGCGTTAACTCAAAATCAAAAATGTCTGCATTCTCACGTATCCGTTCGGGTGTAACGGACTTCGGTATGGTCACAATCTGATTTTGAATATCCCAGCGCAAAATGATCTGTGCCGGTGTCTTTCCATATTTTTGGGCAAGGGCCTTCAACGTGGATTCATTGTTCAGTTTCCCTCGCATGATCGGGCTCCAGGCTTCCAGCTGAATCCCCTGTTCCCCGCAGAAATCCTGCAATTCCTGCTGAATCAGACCCGGGTGCAGTTCCACCTGATTGACTGCAGGTACCTTTCCACCTTCATCTATAATTTCGCGCAAATGATGGATTTGGAAATTGCTCACACCAATCGCCCGTACGCTTCCTTCGCTATATAGACGTTCGAATGCTCTCCACGTCTCCTTGTACTGGTCTCTTCCCGGCCAGTGAATCAAGTATAGATCAATGACGTTTAATCCCAGTGCCTTCTGACTGGCCTCAAATGCTCTGAGAGTCGAATCAAAACCCTGATCTTCATTCCAGAGCTTAGTTGTCACGAACAGCTCATTGCGGGCAATTCCACTGCTTGCTATGGCTTGTCCCACTTCTTCTTCATTCCCGTAGACCGATGCCGTATCAATACTGCGATATCCTACTTCCAATGCAGTCTCAACCGCTTGCTGCACTTCCTTACCCTTTGCTCTATATGTTCCAAATCCTAGCCAAGGCATCGTTACCCCATTATTCAGAATCGTGCAATCTGTAATATGTTTGGTCATCCTGTACCTCCCGTATGGAATTTGGCTGCTCAAGGTTTATTAACCTTCTGACAGAAATTTAAGCGTTTCCTTATCTTCCTGTACAGGCGACCTATTTCCGGGAGATTCTTGAAAAGGCAGCATGAGAAAAAGAACCCGCAAGGCTCTATGGCATGCGGGTTCTGGTGTGACAGGATCAGCTATTGATTCCCTTGCCCGTTCTGACTCTGGATGGAGTTCAATCTTCTCTTCTCCTCAGAGAACATCTCTTCTGCCAGCTCAACACCCTGTCCTCCAAGCGAACGTTCAGCCTGAAGCATCGCCTGCTCCGTATGCGCCAATCGGCGCTCGGCCTGTTCAATGGTCTGCTCTGTTGGATGTGACATGGCCTGAGATACGGCAAAATGAAGTTTGTTCACTGCATTCTGCGCCTGAGATACGGTCGTATTCGCTTGCAAACTGGAATCATAACGCTTCGGCATGAGTATTCCTCCTTGGGATCATGTTCCTGTTACCCCTTTAGGATGGATGATGAGGTCCTGCCTTATTCTTCTTTTGCATAAACAATTTATGAATGTCATGTCGTGACTCCATTTAAACCTTCATAATCCCATGGTTGTAACCTTCTCCTAACTCACTGCGTTTATCTTATAGATGACTTTTTAGAAGAAAGAGGTGGTTGGTTGAAAAACCTGAGGATTCCGGTCATCATGTTGACTTTGTTATTGATAACCAGTGGCTGTGCCTCTGCAACGTATGAAATAACGGGTTATACAAGTTCTCCCATTATTGATGATATTCCAGTTCCAACGAATGCCAAACCATTAAAAGTCACGACAGATTCAGCAAACCCCAATATCAAAATAAGTGAAACGTATGAATTGAAACATATCGGAGGTGAACAAGGCCTTTATACACCTGCTGATTATTTTCAGAAATTACACGAAGAAGGATGGGTAGAGTTGGAGGAGAACCGAATGGGACATGTTCATTTCCTCAAAAAAAACGACACGGTAGTCGCTATCGAAATACGTGAGGATACCTTTGAAATTCATGAAATGGAAAAAGACGCTCCCTTATAATCCTCCCTAAGTGTTCTTGGAACATTGAAATACTACCAAGTTATCACTGCGCACAAAAAAAGAGAGGCATCAGCCTCTCTTACTTCACGAATTTCGCAACTTTTGCCAGCACTTCTTCTTCTGTCGGCGCACTAATGTACCGACCGTTGATAAACACAAAAGCACGCTTCGCACACGGACCACAGTACGATTTGCACCCAATCTTGATCTCCGTATCCGGAGCCATTTTCTCCAGCTTGGGTACAATCGACTTCAGTCTGATATGATTACACTTTTCGCATACGCGGATATCGTTAGCCATGAGTTCCCCTTCTTCGCGGCCTTAGTGGTCGCCGTGGTTGCCTTTGGAAGGGTTCGTGATGACAAATCCTTCTTGAGGAAGGTACAGGTAGTCAATTTTAACGCCATCCAGAAGCGGTTGATCATTTTCAAGAATAACATCGATCTCTTTGTCCGTAGATACTACGGTATCGTTTTCTTTCGGCGTGTCCAGATCAAGACCGTAGTGAGCGTGGTCACCGTGAGCATGCGTGATAACTACACGAAGTTTTTTCCCTTCGTTTTCGGGCTTGTCCAGCTCCAATTTCAATACTTTGGCAGCATTACGAGTAATTTTGCAGTTCATTTCGACTTCATCTCCTATATTGTAATTGCTGGTTCCAACAATTTCAGCATTTCTAAACTCCAGCATCTATTGTAAAGAAAGTTACTCCGCTTCGCAATAACATTGATGCAAAATCAAAGGTAAACCGTATCGATTCACCTTATGCCCCTTTAGGCGCGGGAGGGCAGCACCGGATATTTACGCTCCGCACGGCTGACAAACCAGTTCATCAGCAGCAAAGTAACACCAATATCATCGATAGGCATAAATGGCATGACATCGGGTAGAACCCAATACAGTATGACCGGGATGATGAACAGCAGTTTCTCATGCAAAGGGATCTGCGGAGCCCGCAACAGGCGGGGCAGTCTCTTGAACACTTCAGTCCATCGTTTGAACGACAGCAGTCTTCTCCACTTCATGTGAACCCCTCCATATTCTTCATGAGCCAATAACGGCACATGATCGTATTCCTCTCATTACCCTTTTAAGAATGGTATGATAACCCAAAAAAGACGGGACGCTGTCACAGCGCCCGTATGTTTTATACGAAATGGGATGCTAGAAGTTTCATGACAGAGCTTCGTTTCCGGTCTCCCCATCCGACAGCAGCTCAGCCAGCAGCAGACCTACCTCGACACAGATATCATCAAACTGTTCAACAGGTAGTGGGTTGACGCCAAGTCCGACTTCCACCGTGAAGCCCGGCTTCCGAAACTGTTGAATAAACCAGTCCTTGTATCCCGCATCGCTTCCACCTAATTTAACGGCTTTGTAACCCGAGGCCCGTGCCAACCTGCGCGATAACGGCGCACTCTCTCTGGGCTCTAAATCACGGTAATTCCAATAGATCTCTTGCCCCTGACTATGCAGGGAAACGACAGCAGCGAAGCGGTGTTGTTCTGTCCACTCTGCAAGTGCCTTTGCTTCTGGCTCAGATAACGGTGCCTTGCCTGCATAATCTCGGGGACCAGGTGATGTAATTCCTCTCCGCGCAGCCTCTTCCTCCCAGTGAGCCGGAAATTGATCGTTCAGATCAACCCCTCTAATATTGGCTTTCCAATGGGTAAAATGCGGACGACCGGCATTCCATGCAAGCAGCTGCTTGGCATGTGGATGTCTATTCACTACACCCTCCTGGACGAGCTCCACGCCATCCGGATTGACCATAGGCACGACCCACAACGTCGTTTCCTGCATCCAACGCTCTGTCCTGAATTGCTGCCAAGGCACACTGTCAGTGTATGCCCTCGCATATTCTTCAATAAAGCGCATGATTACCGCACTCGTAAGCCATTCATTGGCATGGACGGACGCATTAACATGAATATGGCGCGGTCCTTCACCAATCTTTACGTAGGGTATAGCCTTCCCCATGACGCTTGCACCGATTATACCTGTGGAGATGAACGGATATTGCTTCTCAAGCAAAGCGACATCCCGGCTCAATTCACGGTAACCGTATTCACCCTGTAACCTGACAATAGTTTTGCCATTTGAATCCGGAATATGAATACATCGCCCACACCAATCCTCAACGTTCGCAAACTCGGGATTGGCGTCACGCAGCTCTTTTTCATTCAGGCCAAAACGTTCTGCGATCCACCCCACGTTTTCCCCAGGCTGAACAGCATATCTGCGACCGGTTCCCGGCAGGATTCGCAGCATCTGCCCGGCAAACAAGTAGGGTTGTGCCGCTGCCTCCGGGTTCAGGGCAGCCAGCAACGCCCTCGTCATGTGGTGCGCAGAAGCAATACGGGATAAGGTATCCCCTGACTGAACAATAATCCACTGAAGCTCCATGGTGTCTCCTTTCCCGGCAGGAGAATGCAGTTCTCCCCGTCCTATGCTCTTATTGTGCTACCCTAATATGTATGCGAACCCGGTTGTCCGTCATGTGACATGAATCACGCGAGCCTTTTCCAAGCGCTGTTATCCGTATAAATAAAAAACCGGAGCGCCAGGGCTCCGGATGACTGATGAGTGCAGTGGGTTAAGCTTCAACCTCAACTCCAAATATGAAAGGGTAGTACTGCTAAGTTACGTTAAACGGGTGACCTGCCACACGACAGGTGTTTTCGAGATCTGTTCTCCCAACCACTGGCGGGTAATATTCTGGAACATGCGCGGGTCTCCCGTACAGAAAAATTGATGCACCGGTGTCTCATCCCCACTTGCCAGCTTTCGTTTATCATACAAAATCGTACTGATTTCCCTCGCCGTCTCATCTGCCGAACTGATCAATTTCACTTCCTGTCCCATGACTTCCTGGATTGTTTCCATGAGAAATGGATAGTGGGTACAACCCAAAATGAGACAGTCAATTGGCTGTTGTTTGATCTGACCCAACGACTGCTCCACCGCAAGTGTTGTTTGTTCGGAACGAAATTCACCCTGCTCTACCAGGGGCACCAATGCAGGGCAAGCCTGACTGACGACATCAATATAGGGGGATAACTGCTTAAGTGCTGAAGTATATGCACCACTTCCTATCGTTCCCACTGTACCGATTACGCCAATGCGTCCTGTTCGAGTAGCCGTAATGGCAGCACGCGCCCCGGGATGGATGACCCCAATGACAGGCACATTCACCTTCGCCCGGATATAGTCAAGGGCTGCAGCCGTGGCTGTGTTACAGGCGATAACGATAACCTTCGGATCGAACTGGATCAAGAAATCAACGATTTGTTCCGTAAATTGTTTAACTTGTTCGGACGAACGGGGTCCGTACGGTGTCCGGGCAGTATCTCCAAAATAAATGATCTTTTCCCGCGGGAGCTGACGCATCACTTCCTTGGCGACGGTCAATCCCCCTACACCGGAGTCTAATATAGCGATTGCTTGCTGCACGAACACACCGCTTCCTTCTTCATTGAATTGGTTCTGATAACGATTTGGGTTCCAGAGCTTTCTTCCTACCGTATGATTATTCCGGCAAAAAGGTACCTACATCTTACCCGATTTCATCTCAGGGTTCAAATAAAACAACGCACGCTGCGGCTTCCACATCATTGTCGCACACAAACAAGCAGGCTCCCCTCATTCTTCGAGGAAAGCCTGCTTATTGCCCAGCAATGTTTCAGCTATTATCTTTCGAATCATCTACAGGCAGCTTCGCAACAACGTTAATGCCAGACTCATTATCATCATTATTCACAGCAGAGTCTGCAGACGTATCCGAGTCGGTAATGACTGCAGATACGCGTAATTCCTTCCCTTCAGCGCAATTCCGCCAGGATTGGATATCCTGAATGACAACGTCTGCCGTTTCTTTTACTTTGGATACGATCTGTGAGCTTTGTTCGCCGACCTTAACGGCCAGTTCCTGACCTTTCTCGGTGACCTGACGCGCACCTTCTGAAATATCCTGACGCAGCTCACGTCCAGATTTTGGCGCCAACAGCAGTGCTGTAACAGAACCCACTACCGAACCGATCAATGCTCCCCACAACAAACTTTTGTTTGAATCCTTCACGTTGCATCTCTCCCTTTACCTTAATGAAGTACCGGATACCACCAAGCAACAAGACATCTTGATGCTTATTGATCCGGGCGAATGCCTACTCTGTTGATGCAGTATAAGCAGCAAGGGCTTGACCTGACACTCCAGATAGCAAAAACTTTTTAAATCCCGTATTGGGCATTAGAATGTCAGCATTAATGATGCCGAGATGATTCGAGCGGCTGTGCAGCATGTGCATCTCCCGGGTCAAGATCAATGACATAACGGCCAGGCGCAATCAGCGCAGTCTGATGCTCACAGCGCCAGCGTCTTCCTCCAGAAGAGCCCAGTGTTTGTCCGTCCTGCAGAACATCACCCTGATCGAATATGTAATAGGCCGCCCCAAGCAATGTCTGAGCTACCGTATCCGGATCCAGTCCCGTAAAGTGACACTGCACATCGGGAACACCAAGTGCAGACAACCCAACGGTATCCATAACCAGTTCACGCTGTTCTTCGGTTCCACCTGCCTGATACATGCGGACATTCATTGCTCCATAGAGATGTTCTTCCCGCTTCTGTGACTGAATGTAAGCCTCCGGCTCGACCAGCTTGTCGCTGCCGTACCAATACGTTCCATCACAAGGCAGAACTTCCATGACTGCCTGGAGCGTATTCTGGAACAATTCCAGACGCTGTTTGCGAGACATGGCTGCAGAGAACATATCATGAAGACGGATCGAATACTGCGCTGACTTGACGGCATCTCCTGCTTCCGGCCAGTGCCAGGCTTGCTGAACCGCCCCACCGAATCGGGAACGATCCTTGATCTCGTTCACAGGAAGCATGCAGGTCTGTGCAGGTATATTCCCTTCCTCAAATGAAACCGGATGATCCATATGATAGAAAACAAGCATGTCCAGGTTATGCTCTGAAGGTTCACTTTTCCCGATCTCCGTCTCGGTTTCATCCGTCTTATTCTGTGAGGAGCGTTGATCATTGACCTGCTTCACAGCCAGACGCACTTGTCCGGTATAACGGGTAAGTGCATTCTGCAACCGCATCCGATCTATTATAGGTTGCTCTCGAAATAACAGCTCCACCATATAAACAGGGTGAAAGCCGGAAGGAATATCATTCGCTTCATTTTTCTCTATTTCATCTTGCCTTTCATTTGTCATGCTGGTTCCCCTCATTCCTTACTCTGTCCCTCGGTCTGACCTTGCTGAAATGGACCAAGTTCTTTTTCCACATAGATACTAACCTGCTCAGCAAACTGTTCCAGAATAGATGGTACCTCTGCAGTTAACGGGTGCAATTCTCCCCGCTCCCAGCTGAAGTAATCCTGTACCAGCGGCTTGCGCAGCGACACGAGACGCTTCAGCACCTCGTAAGTCGAAACGTCAAATACCTTCTCTTCGTGATTGATTTGAATGATGTCATCATAACTGCTGGCATCCCGCATAATGAAACCATCAATAAGATAGCTTCCCACATCTGTTACAATCTCAATAGCCAGATGAAGACAGCGCTCCTGGACCAGACCAAGCATAAGACTGCCATCCCAAGCCTGCGCTGCCCGGCGGAGCCCTTCGGCTACTTCCGGCACGGCAGCAAGTCTGCGGGCAATCTGTTCTCTGTTTACGTAATACAATGCAGTCACTTCCCGTTCAGTGAATTATCGATTCCGTTTTCCTCTTCGCTTAAGCCAGAAAAGCATCACCGGACAAGCGATCAAAAACACGATAAAAATATATAAAAATTCCATAACGTCTCTTAAATCGCTCATGCCCAGTCTCCTTTAACAACTGCAGAATGAAATGATTAAATTAGATCTCGTAATCCACTGCGACAGACTGTTCTCTGACCTCGTTCATGTACTTGATGACTTCCTGATGAAGCGGGTGGACCTGGTAGGCCTGCAGATCTTCCAGTGATGCAAATTCGGCTGTCAATGAGATGTCGAAAGATCTGTCAGAGCGAAGCACATCCACGCCAACTTCCAATGAGATCAGGACATCAATTTTGCCTTGCAAGTTGCGAAGAACGTTTGCAGCAGCCTCAATGGTTTCTGGAGAACGATCTTTCATTTTGAAAAGAACAATATGTTTAATCATTGAACAAGCACCCCGTTTGCATATATTAGTGGAAATGAATGAATTTTCGTGTAACCAAAATATATCATAACGTTAGTTATTGCGAAAGGATACTTGTAAACGTTCTCTAAACGATAAAAGAATGCTATGCTGAACTGTTCTTTTTTGTATTATCATCTTCCTGAGCTGGAGATGTCTCTTCTGAAGGGGGGTTCGAATCAGCTTCAGGTGCTTTTACTTGCGGTTTGGACCACTTCCGATCCGAAAGGTCTTCCTGTTTCTTCAGCACGGCAATGGCTTGTCTGAGCTTATCAGGCAGCGGAAGACCAATCCTGGCATAATTTTCTGTAATGGAAATTAACTCGTTAACCAAGTAGAAGTAGATGGCTCCTCCCTTGATAATGTCTGTTCCCATAAGCAGATCAATACGGTGAGCAAGAAGGATAACGGTCAGCATTAGCCCCTTGCGGGCAAGTCCCCAGAACCCGATGTTGCTATTTAAACCTGTTCCCGACCTCACCGCTGCAGCGAGACCTGTAACATAATCCACAGCCATCGCAATGACAAGCAGACTCAGCAGTTCATCCCAAACGCCAAAAGCAAACGTTACGAACGCTCCGGAAATTGCAGCAAAGGTATTTACGGCTGGACTCACGTTTTCACCCCTCTCTCTGAATTGATCATTATACAAAATATGTAAGAGTTAGAGATTTTGACAGACCAATCGCCTGGCTCAACTTGCGGATTTTATTTTCGGATTTGTGCACATCATTTCGGGATAAGAATTAGTACCGCCCCAATTTTTTGGTGGATTTTAGGTAATAATCCGCATCATATCAACTAAAATCAGAGAAAAGTATAAAAGTCCTATAAATAGTATTTAAGACCTAATTTATTGGTTTTCATGTTCTCTTTGATCCCTGAAATTTAGTGAAACATTGTAATCTAGGAATATACTAGGAAATGAATTGCACATACCCTAGTCCATAATTCCCTCCTTTAACATTCTCAAAGGATTGAGCCCAATCCAAACCAGTGCACCTGGCACTTGAAAGTACCCCGGTTCTTATTGTAGTATTTGGTTAAAAAAATCGGAGGAAATATGCCTAATCAACCAGAACAACATTCCATCCAGGCGTGGTCTCTGATCAACCGTAAATACTTGGGAAAAGGCGTCCGTGTTAAACGATTCCGTAAACCGACACGCTGTCAAATCCGAAACCGCGTTCTTCTAGCCGTGCTGATGGCCAATGATATCAAGTTGTCCCAGCTTGCCGAAGATCTATCCATCTCATCACGCAGCGTGAGCGCGTGGGTGTATGAGGGGCGGATACCCGGCAGTACCAATTTGGACAAAGCGTGCCAATTGCTAGGCTACCCGCGTCACATCCTCTTCAATGAAGAAGTTGTACGCAAAAGCCCGGTCATTTGTCAGCCCGAGCCTTCCCGTTTCATGAAGCGTACGGTGACCCGATCTCCGGTTAGCAACCGTATTCTGACAGGCTTGTGTATGGTCCATGATTTGTCGGTGACAGATGTCAGCCACTGGATCGGGGTTCATCCCGGCACTTTCCGCAAATGGCTGCATCAGGGAACGCTGCCTTCTGCCGCGTTTCAGGAACAAGCGGAACAATTTTTCCGCATCCCGAAAACCATCCTGTTCGCAGATGTCATCCTGAAAGACCGTCGCAACAACTAAATAAGCGAACAGACAAAAGGCTCTGTTCTTCCCACAAGGGAAGACAGAGCCTTTTTAAATGAAACATACCTCTGGATACACCTGTGACTTGTATCCCCTGCACTTTGCTCCAGTAAATTGTTCGAACTTATAACAAATAATTTTATGATTTGTACGTACAAATCAGAGCAAGACACAGATCCATTCCGATAATTTTATCCGATGTACAGGTTGGTTTTATTTTAAACTACATTCAGAGATTCATTAATATATTTGAGTCCGGTATATCGCTCTCTAAGTGTATGTGCCGTTGCAAATGCATGTTCCACCATATCCGGTGTAACCCCAAGCTGATCTGTTGTGGTCGGACCCCCAACCTGCTCAAGCCATGCCGTAAGCTGTGAAGCATCAGGTAAAGTAGCATACACATCAAAAACAGGTTCTCGGGACAAACTCGCAAGTTCCTTGTATCGCTCTGTAAGAAGCACGCAAGCTACGCCGACTTTGGCCCCATGCAGAACAGGTTTCCGGCCCGCTACCATCAATTCCATCTCCCAACGATGAGAAATGTGATGCTCACCGCCGGATGCCGGACGGGAATGATCAATAATTAGCATGGAGGCACCGGAAATGATTAGCGCATCCATCAATGCGGTTATACCCTCAGCTCTTCCTTCGGCGATGGCTTGCACATTTTCGATGCAGGCCTTCAACGCTTCTTCCGTCATCCGATAAGCAACCGGACAGAATGGCTCCCCGCCCAGATCACGCGACACAATCCAATCTGCCAGAGACGTATATTTGCCTAACATATCACCGAATCCCGCGGCCGTCATTGCTTGGGGAGCCTGCTGGGTAATGTCAATATCCGCAAAGATGGCTTCGGGCGGAACAGCCTGAAACGTCTGCTTGATGCCGCTTACAATGAGCGGCGCTCCCGCTGAAGTGAACCCATCAACCGATGCCGCTGTTGGGACAGACAGAAATGGCTTGTTCATTTTGGCACACACAAATCGCACCAGATCATGTATGGTCCCCGATCCCACTGCGATGATGGCCTGAGTCATTTGTTTTACACCAAGCAGTACCTGCACAATCGCAGCCTCATCGGCAATGATATCCCCCGCACTGTTCTCCGGCATCTGGAATTCATCTGCTACGAGCCCCGCATCCTGTAGGCTTTTTACCACCTCATATCCCGCAGCCGGACCTGTCTGGCCATCATATACCACAGTAACCTGGTTATAGCCCTGTTCCAACAGGTACCCCGGTAATCTACGAATTGCACCATGTTCCAAAAAGACCTGCATTTGCACCAGCCGATGATCATGTCCACAGGTACACTGCTGCGCTTCCGCATTCCAAGCGGCAATGCGTTCGTTCATATTCATGTGTTCGTAACCTCCCGTTTCTAAGTTCATGCATATTTGCACTGGAAAAGCCAAACAATGAGTATAGGAAAAATTTCAATGATTTTCCTGTTCACACTTTACTTCTTGTACCCGCATTTTGCAAATGTTTTGACAAACTATTTGAAGCAGGTGATCCAATGCAGCTCGGCAAAGATACAGGCCTATCTCTCGGTTTTCTTGCAGGAACGACCCTGGGTAGCGGGATTGCGTTCTTGTTCCAATTTCAGGCGTATGAAGTGGTCGGCAGCGTTTCCTTTTTCGGCATCATTGGTGCCTTGTCCGGATTATGGACAGCGATTTTCTTACGCCAGCGCCAGCGTCAACACTAACAACTAAACCAAGAGGACACATTACCAAAGCCTGTTTCAGAACATTTCAATTCGTAGAAAAATAAAAAAAGGTTCGAGAGATTGCAAAAGCAATCTTCGAACCTTTTTCTCTTGGATGCGGTCGAGAGGACTCGAACCTCCACGGGGGGTTAGCCCACACGGACCTGAACCGTGCGCGTCTGCCAATTCCGCCACGACCGCATAATATGTATCTTCTCATCGTTGATGAAAAGCACCCGGTTAATTCATTTCTCGTTTCACCGTAATTAAGAGTATACAGGCTCTGGAAGAAGAATGCAATACTTTTTTTATGATCTGAAATTGATAGGACATATGTCCTTTTATAGAAATTCAAAACCTCCTATCCTAAGCATCAGCAACTGTCCTCAAGGACAGAAAACCCATGGATAGAGAGGAATATGAGCAAATCTATGAACATGACACCTGAAATTATTGAAGAAGGAAAACGACATATTCATTGGACAGAAATGCATATGCCCCTCCTCGCTGCACTAAAAACCCGATTTTCCAAAGAACGCCCCTTTGCTGGCCTTACTATTGGAATCTGTATTCACGTAGAGCCTAAGACGGCTGTTCTATGCCGAACCCTACAGGCTGGTGGAGCCAACGTTGTACTAACAGGAAGCCCAGGTACAACACAGGATGCCGTTGCTGCTGCACTTATCGCTGAAGGCATTCCCGTGTATGGACAACGTTCAGATGAACGCCGTCAGCATATGCACAATATTCATCGCGTGCTTAAACACCAGCCGCATCTTCTCATGGATAACGGAGCTGATCTAGCTCGCACTCTCATTCAGCACTATGACCATAGTGCGCTCATTGGCGGAACAGAAGAAACCACGACAGGAGCCAATCTCCTGCGTGAGGAAACAGGGGCGGAAGTGACCTTCCCGATTATTGTCATTAATGATAGTCCTCTCAAGCGCATCATGGAAAATGAACATGGCGTGGGTCAGACCATTATTGAAGGATTCATGCGCACCACGAATCTGATTCTGCCTACAAGACGCTTCGTTATCGTAGGATATGGTTCCTGTGGACGCGGGATTGCCCGATATCTGCGTAATCTAGGCAGCCAGGTTATTGTGGTTGAGACCGATCCTATCGCTGGACTCGAAGCTGCTTTGGATGGATTTCGCGTAGCGAAACTGGAAGAAACGTTCGCTTTTGCCCAGGTTTACATCACGGTTACAGGTCGCCCCAATGCTATCTCAATGGAGCATTTCAATCAGATGAACGATGGTACGATTCTTGCCAACGCTGGACATTTCTCCTGGGAATTGGACCTGGACGGACTTCGGCAGGAAGCTGCACATACCGAACGTCTTACAACAGATATCGAACAATTCACCTTTGCGAATGGCCGACGGCTCATGCTGCTTACCCAAGGTGAGATGCTTAATCTTGCAGGTGGAAGCGGAAATCCTGCCGAGACGATGGATCTGGGCTTGTCCCTCCAAGCTGCTTCCCTGCTCTATCTTGTTCAGCAGCGTCAGCATCTGGTGAACGGACCACAGCCTGTTCCTCATATCGTCAATTCAGAGATTGCAAGCCAGATGCTGTACCACTTGAGCGAGAATCCTGTTTAGATTGACAAAAATAGTTCGATCAACAATGAAGGAGAATGGTTATGACTCAAACGAATCTTTGTTTTATCGGTGCCGGATTTCATGCAACGACCAATATCTACCCTTCTGCTGTAGAAGCAGGGGCTACCATCCAGGCCATCTCCACTCGCAGTATCGAACGCTCTCAAGCCGCCTTGCTGCGGTACGGCAGCACAGGGTCAGCATATGATAACGCAGCTCTCATGCTGCAAAACGAAGACTGCAGCAACGTTGTTGTAGTAGCTCAACCTCAGGATCAAACATCTCTCGCCTTGGAATGCATCAAGGCAGGCAAGAATGTCTATGTTGACAAACCCCTTGGCTGGACTGCCAGAGAAGCTGCAGAAATTGCAGATGCAGCCGAAAAGGCTGGCGTTGTATTGATGGTAGGATTTATGAAACGCTATGCGCCTATATATATGAAATTAAAGGAACTGATTGATGGTGGTTCAATGGGTAGAACGCGATCGTTTCAGATGAAATTTGCGGTGGACAGTACTCCATTTTGCAAGAATGAAGAACAGTTTATGAAGCTCGCTGCCATTCACATGGTCGACCTGATGCGTTTCCTCTTCGGCGAAGTACAGCACGTGACGGGTACCACATTCAAGGATGGGGAACATATTAATCAGAGCATCTCTCTAAAATTTGATAATGGTATTGTGGGCAGTGCCTACTTTGCAGGCATGAGTGCATGGTCACGTGAAAGCGAAAGCGTACTGGTTACATTCGATCACGGTTTTGCGTCAGCAGATGAAATGAATACACTTACCGTCCATCACTCTCGCACCTCGGACAGCCTTCCCTGGAAGGCTCTTGAAGAGCAGGATACGGTCTATACTCCTTCCAGCTCTCCCATGTCAGGCGCATACCGCGATCTCTACCTTCGTGGATTTGTAGGCGAGATGGCGCATTTTATGTCATGCTGCCACAATAATTCGCTTCCGCTTTCAAGCGGCAAGGATAATGTCGGAACGATGGCCCTGTGTGATACCATCTTGTCTTCACTGGTCTAACAACTAAATGTTACTGTATACCCTCAATCTTACATCAACCCGTTGTTTCGTATAACGAAACCGGGTTCTTTACT
Organism: Paenibacillus sp. FSL K6-2862; assembly: GCF_038005125.1. NCBI lineage: Bacteria > Bacillati > Bacillota > Bacilli > Caryophanales > Paenibacillaceae > Paenibacillus > Paenibacillus sp. FSL K6-2862. Next base: position 2,109,089 of record NZ_JBBOSN010000001.1, on the reverse strand, counting down.
ATACATTGCACCTTTTCATTAATCCGATATCTAGGGTTTATAATCCGAATCAGACATGGTATGCTTTGAAGAGAATATACACACATTTTGGGTACGTAGTACTTAAATTGATACTATACACATAGCTGACGGAGGTGCAGATAGATGAAAAAAATCTCAACCGAGACATGCCCCAAACCTTATGGCTGCGCCGTAGAAGTTACACTTAGCGTTATTGGAGGCAAATGGAAAGGTGCCATTCTGTATCACTTGTTTTCGGGTTCCTTGCGATTCAATGAACTCCGAAAGTTATTTCCCGACATTACGCAGCGAATGCTCACCTTGCAATTAAGAGAATTGGAGAGCAGCGGGATTGTACACCGGGAAATCTACCCTCAAGTGCCACCCAAAGTGGAATACTCACTTACGCCATTTGGGGAAACGCTCCGTCCAATCATATTCAGCATGAGGGACTGGGGAGAAACCTATACGAATGAAGTTGTTCAAGCCAAGTCACAGGAAGTATAGTGAACGCAAAAAAGCTGATTCCTTCTCATAAGGGATCAGCTTTTTTATAGTTATTTCATAGGCGATCTTCCCGGCCAGTTTATAACCTTTCTACGGTCTGAATGGTCACGGTACGATTGCGCCCTTCTTCCTTCGCCTGGTACAGGGCTGTGTCCGCGAGATGGAACAGCTCCGTCGCTGAAGATGAATGCAGCGGATATTCGGCAATCCCTGCCGAGATCGTCACGGAGCGATCGATCGGCATGATACTTTCCTCAACCGATACACGGATAAATTCGGCAATCTGATAGGCGGTTTCAGCTCCGGTATGGCGGAGCAGCACGACAAACTCCTCCCCTCCGAAACGAGAACTCACATCCTGCGGCCGAACGGCCAACCTGATCTGACCTGCAATATGCTTCAGAACCTCGTCTCCAGCATGATGCCCGTAAGTATCATTAATGGATTTGAAGCGGTCGATATCCAGAACAATAATCGAGAATGGCGTCTGTTCATCAATCCATTGCTGAATGACTTCTTCAAATGTCCTGCGATTCGTCATGCCTGTCAGCACATCCGTTCTGGCATCATAGGTAAGCTGATCCGTTTGCTTGCGAAAATTCACCAATGCACCCAAAACCGTGCGGGTTAGCAAATCGGCCTCCCTGTTCCAATGCGGTTTCATCGTTGGCAGGTCCACTTTGCCCTGATCCACCTGATTAACCAGATCGGCCAAATAGACAAACGGACTCGCCAATTTCCGCGCTACCCGAATGACAATCAGGGTCAGGATGAGAAACGGTACCGAAGTATACAGTAATAACATGCGAATATGCTCATTCAACTGATCGTACACGGTCTGGGTTGGAGATACGACAACGACCCCCCAATCGGTAGCAGGCACCTTCTGATACCCGGCAAGCGAATCTATGCCAGCCAGATTTTTGTACTGCTCCTTACCGGTTTGATCATCCAGAAGCTTTTGTACAATTTCATTTTTACTGATGTCCTCACCAATTCTTTTGGTATCTGGATGAAATAGAAGCGTACCCTTGGAATCGACAATAAAAAAATAAGAACCATTGCTTGTCCTCAGCTGACTTCCAAAAGAGAGGTTCAGGATATTATTTTCCTGCAGATAAATGTTACCGCCAATGGTCCCCTTAAATTGTCCAGCTGCATCAAAGATCGGTTCACTGACAAAAACATTTCTGCGCTTCGTCCTTGGGGTCTGATAGGCTTCGGAAATATAGGGCGCCTTAAGCTCCATCGCTTTTTTGGCTGCATCAGATGAAACCTGCACCCCGACGGATAAACCCGAATATGGCGATATGCTGCGTACTATACCCTGATCGTCCACAAGGGCTACAGAGTTAAAATAATTGCTGCTGCGTTGGATTAATTCCAGCGTCGAATCCAACTTTTCCGTATCTGAATAGTCCATCTGCGGAAAATAGTCTGCAGCATATTTCAAGCTGCTCTGCATGGACTGAAATAGCGAATCCAGTGTCTGACTCATTTGAGCTGCGCTTGAATAATTAAGAGACAAGGTATTATCAATGAGAGACTGCTTCTGCGTTGTGTAAGACGAAATAAACATGATAGTTAAGGTCATCAGCACCGAAATGGTGACCAGCCCACTGAGCAAGGCAGGAAGACTGATTTTTTTATAGGTTCTCGCTTTTCTTCGCCATCTGGATGCTTTGTTCTTTGCGATCATTAGTGCTTTCCCCCGGATTTTCATGAAAAGGCATATTCTCTCTATTCTATACGAAAGTTGTTATGAATGTATTAATTTTGTATGAATATTTTACAGTTTCTTCAATTAAAATTGATAACTCCATGACAAGTCTTATAAATTAGGTGTCTGTCTTCTTCTCCAGGATCAAAGCTCGTCCTCGATGATGTATCCTTCCCCAGGCTCCTGCTCCACAAACCCAGCCATATAACGCGATTGGAACTCAATAGGAGCATCGCTGCCCACCAGAATTCGATTCTGTATCTCATCCTGCGTTTCCGTAGGTAGAGCAAATGAACGTGTGTAATCAAACTGGTCAGCCATCGTTGCATATATCGCGTTTACAAGTCTGTCATTGCCCCCACGCCCGAATACATTCAACAGTATGCTTCCACCAGAACGCAGCTTGCTTTGAGCCATCGTAAAGAAAGATCTGGAGGTAAACTGCTTCGGTGTTCCTTCTGCGGTAAATGCATCGATAATAATATAATCATATGTCCCAGGCAGTTCCTGCTGCAGCAGCTTCCGGCCATCTCCCACCATGACTGCACTGCCCTCATATCCAAATAGCGTCTTGCTTAATTCAACCACTTCCTCGTCCAGCTCGGCGATCTTCACCTGGCGGTTTGACAGATAAGTCGAGAGCGTACCAATTCCGTGCCCCACTACAAAAACCTTTTCGTATTCAGGCGTATTGCGCTCCATTAGATGAACCATTGCCCTTGGGTATTCAAGCAGCATTCGTGAAGGCTCATCGAGGTCCATGGCTCCCTGAACAGCCTCGTTCGAAAACTCCAAAACCCGGAAATGTCCCTTTTCCCCATAAAGCCTGGATGTATCATATACGGTTAACGCATGCTGCTCACTTATATTCCGATATAAAACTCTCACGAGCTGTACTCCTCTCAAGTTCCATCCATTACATGCAAATAAACTATTTTTCATTATAACAATTCTCTATCGCCGTACTCCATAAAAATGAGAAAAAAACCGTTCACGGTTACCCGGAAACGGTTTTGAATGGCTTGAGATAAGTTCACAAATTTTAATAGTGACCAAACCCCAATACGGGATTGGAATAAGTGTGCACATTTTTTAGAAAAATACCAACTTGTCCGTACAGTCAGAGCCCTATGGCCTCATGCAAAGCTTTGACATATTCCACACCCAGATTGGAAAGAGAGGTGCTTTTGTGGCTGATCCAGCCCACATTGATCGATTCCTCGCACTCCAGCGGAACAGGAATGATCTCATTTCCGTTCAAATCAGCGCTGAGTACACCTGTTGAAATCGTATAACCATTCAGACCAATCAGCAGATTAAACAACGTTGCCCGGTCATTGACCTGGATGCTCTTGGGATGGGATAACGTACTCAGAATCTCTTCGGAAAAATGAAAAGAGTTGTACTCTCCTTGGTCAAATGACAGGTAAGGATAGTCCTTCAGCTGCTCAATCGCCACGGATGCTTGCTTAGCCAGAGGATTCTTCACGCTGATGAAGATGTGCGGTTTGGCTATAAAGAGGCTTGTGAATACCAGACCGGCATCCTTTAACAATTTGTTAATCACCTTGGCATTGAACTCGTTCAAATACAGAATCCCAATTTCACTTCGCAGGCTCTTTACATCCTGGATAATTTCATATGTCTTTGTTTCCCGCAGTGCCAGCTCATATTCATCTTGACCATACTGCTGTACCAGACGTACAAAGGCATTCACGGCAAACGCATAATGCTGGGTGGATACCGAGAAATGCTGTGGAGAAGGCTTGGCATTCAAATAACGATTCTCCAGCAATTCTGCCTGCTCCACAACCTGCCGGGCATAACTCAGAAATTCCACGCCTTCTTTGGACAGCGAGATTCCCTTGTTTGTACGTTCAAAAATGGTAATGCGCATCTCTTGTTCCAAATCGCGAATCGCGTTCGAAAGGCTCGGCTGGGAAATAAATAGCCGTTTGGCCGCTTCATTCATGGAGCCGCGCGTGGCAACTTCAATCACATATTTTAATTGTTGCAGAGTCAACGTGTTATTCCTCTTTTCGTATAGTTAGTTCTATTATATACCAAAAGAGTATTCGCCTTAAACGAGACTTGCTGTTGGTCTGACGACAATTTCATTGACATCCACTTCAGCAGGTTGGCTAATTGCATATAAGATGCTCTGTGCAATGGCCGATGCTGGGATGGACACTCGCCGATAATCCTTCATGAACTCACGCGCTCCGACATCCGTGATCGTCTCGGCAAGCTCCGATTCGGTTACCCCTGGAGAAACAAGCGTTACCCGAATATCTCCACCCACTTCCAGACGTAAACCCTCCGTGATCGCACGGACTGCGTATTTGGTTGCACAATATACGGATGCTGTCGGTGTTACGGCATAGGCACCAATGGAAGCGATGTTGATAAATTGGCCAGCACCCTGCTTTCTCATAACAGGTAACCCAGCGGCTATCCCGTGTAAAACTCCACGAATATTGACATCAATCATTCGATTCCATTCATCCACTTTTAAGGCTTCAAGAGGAGACAAAGGCATCAAACCCGCATTGTTGATAACGACATCCAGACGACCGTAGCGGGTAAGCGCAAGATCCACAATGCTCTGCATTTCTTCCAGCCGGGTGACATCGAGTGCCTGAACCTCCACGGATCCACCCTCAGAACGGATGGAAGATGCGAGTGCATGCAAACGTTCGACGCGTCTAGCCCCAATAACCACGTGAGCCCCTTGCTGTGCCAGCAATCGAGCCGTCGCTTCTCCAATTCCGCTGCTAGCACCTGTAATGACAACGACTTTTCCTTTTACATTAAACATATGAAATCCACTCCCTTTATTATTGGTTATTGATGTTTGTTTCTCTGTACAAAACCATGCCTGCGTGATATAAGATACCTTCTACAAAGTCTCCATCCGCTGTAAAACCCGTATCATCCACATATTCAATATGATTTCCTTCCACGACATAACGTCCTTGATATGCACTTTCCCTTTGACCTCTGGCTTCATCATATCGACCATTCGAGAGCAGTTCATGCCGGATATAACCATCCTTTGTCACCCACATGCCAACATAAGGGTGTCCATGTTCCTCTCTGTTACCTGATGGATTGTATTCCATTTCCCAACCTCCTTGCTGTTTTTCAAAAGCTTCAATTGCTTATCCTTATTATGGAGGAGATCATCTCACACCAGATAGAAGATTCCCCCAACAATCTTGCCTATTCCTCCAGAACATTCTAGAATAAAATAAACCGATTCGAATAAAGGAGGATGAAACCATGGTTTCATCACTACATATGGATAACGATGTCACTCGTCAGATGCAGGAAATGGCTCATCTTATTGGGCGTTTTGCCCTAAATGACGGAATTCATGCTACGGCTATCCCTTCGCTTTCTTTGATTCGTGCTTCGGAAATATCGCAACCCATCTATTCTGTTCATCAACCTGCTCTCTGCATTGTTGCTCAAGGATCCAAGTTAGTTGTACTCGGACGAGAGAGTTACACCTACGACCGTACACAATATTTAGTTGCTTCAGTAAACTTGCCCATTTCAGGACAGGTGGTTCAAGCTACTGCAGAGAAGCCGTATCTATGTGTGCGACTTGATTTTGACTCTAACCAGATTTTTGATCTGATACAGAGTCCAGCTGCGATGCCATCCAAACCGGACAACTCCACCCAGCGTGGGTTATTTGTCAGTTCTATCAAGGTCCCGCTTCTTGAAGCCATCATCCGACTGGTTCGATTGCTCGACACACCTGAAGATATTCCTATACTCGCTCCCATGTTTATCCGTGAAATCTTATATCGAATTATTCAGGATGAACATGGACACTCGATCAAACAATTTGCCGTTCAAAACAGCCACGCCCAGCACATCGCCAAGGTGATCGAAGTCATCCAATCCGAATATGACAAACCGCTGCGCGTGGACCAGCTTGCCGCCATGGTTAATATGAGTTCCTCCTCACTTCACTACCATTTCAAAGCCATCACCGCCATGAGCCCTATTCAATTTCAAAAACAAATCCGACTGCAGGAAGCCAGAAGTATGCTCATCGCTGGTTCAACTGATGCCGCCGATGCTGCATTTCAGGTTGGATACGAGAGCCCTTCCCAATTCAGCAGGGAATATGCACGAATGTATGGCCTTCCACCAAAAAGTGATATCCAACGTCTTCGTCATACACTTCAAATGGAGTACTAATCGCAAACAAAAAGAACCCGCGTCGTCCAGACGTGGGTTCTCGGCTTTAATGAATGTTATTGGGATGGTGCCCATCAGGAGAATATGTTCTTTTTTTCAAAAACCGACATCTGATTCTCTCCAGTTATAGGACATTCATCAGGAAACAAGCTCTGCTTGTTCAGCTTCTCATCGATAAAATCAACGACCTGCTGCAGCGAGGCTATCTGCGCTTCTATTTTCATTCGATGGCTCACCAGCATCTCACGCTCTTCCGGGAATTCGTCCAGATTCGAATCCATCGACATGTGCAGGTAAGGCTTCATATCCTCCAGAGACATACCTGTCTTCTTCAGACAAGAAATGAGTTTCATGGTTCGAATATCCTCTTGGCGGTATACACGGTGCCTGTTCGCCTTCCGATCTGCCCGCGGCAGAAGCTGAATCTTCTCATAATATCGAATGGTATCTTCCGATAACCCTGCCTTCTCCGCTGTTTCCTTAATGGAATATAGTGCCTCATTACTCATCCGTCTCAGCCTCCCTCATCCTCATACCTACCTTCATCTTACAACTTGGAGTCAGCTCCAAGTCAAGCCAAATTCAGCCCTACAACCAATCAACATGAACGTTCAAAATTCATTCGATCCAACTGCTTGACTTGGAGTCGACTCCAAATTATAGAATGAGCGCAGCACACAGATTCGTTCTGTAATTCCCAACATAATGGAGGTAACTATGAATAAACCAAACAAACTACACACCGCGCTGATTACGGGCTCAAGCTCAGGAATTGGCCTCGAACTGACCCGCTCGTTATTGGCCGAAGGATGGCAGGTCATCGGCCTCAACCGTTCACCTTTTCCGGCAGAGCAAGGCGATATTCAACGTGCATTACGTTCAGGGCAGCTTCATTGGGTTCAGGCTAACCTGACCAACTACGAAAGTCTGAAAATCGCGCTCGATCAGATTAAACTCCAATTGGATACGATTGATGTCCTGTTTAATAACGCAGGGGGCAGTGCGGCAGAGCTTCGTTATTCTGACCAAGGGCATGAAATGCACTTTGAACTTCAAACCATCGTTCCTTATATCATTTATATGGAGTTATATGATCTTATACGCAGGAGCACCTTCAAGACCGTTGTTAATACTTCAACGAGTGCATTCAGTATGGTCCGACAGTTCAACCTGGACATTCTGGAACGTCCAACGGAATTCAAGAAGCTGTTTGGTCCATATGCCACCTCGAAGCTTGGCCTCTCCTTATGGACACGCGAGGCGGCTGAGGCGGCGAAGTCCGATGGCATTCGTCTTCTGAGCGTAGATCCTGGAGGCAACAATACTTTACGCGGCAGCAAAAAATCCGGTTTGCCCTTTTACATCAAGCCTGTCATGAAACTGTTCTTCCCTCCTCCAAGTCACGGTGCTTCGTTATTGTATAGAGCTGCATTCTCACAGACCAATCACGAATCAGGTACATTCCTGATTAAAAATAAACCGACTGAACTTCGTTTCAAAGAGCAAGGTCCCTTCATTTTGAAGCGGGTACATGAAATTTATGAGCAAGAGTTTCTATGTTCAATCCCTGCAGGAAGTGGAAATCAAAAAATCGAGTAACAACTGGAAAGACTGTATTTTGGCAAGTAACAATTCTCCCCGTGTTACCACGGGGTTCTCTCGATTCCAGTTTTGTTCCCTGTCAAATCACTCTTCCTCCAGGCCGTCCATTAAACTTCGAGTGTCCAACTGCTCATAGAAACGTGTCAGATCCAGCACAAATCTCTTTAAAAACTCAAGCTCCATTTTGTTATATTCGCCCAGAAAACGGAGGAATTGATTTTCAATCTTTTCGTGCAGATCGGCATGAACATGAAACAGCTTTTTGCCTGGTGATGTTAGCCGGAAATAAATTTCTTTTTTGTTGTCATTTAACTGTGTTTTTCGAAGCCATCCTTGCTTCAGCAGTTTATGGGCCACTTTGGAGGTATTCCCCTTGCTGAGCTCCATACGTTCAGCTATGGAAGTCAGATTAATGGGTTCGTGTTCCCCAATACACGCAATCACATGCACATCCGTCATGTTCATAGCTGCGTCTGATGACAGAGTCTTGCGAATAATATTCATGAAGAATAGATTTTCCTGATCATCCTTTTGTTCTTTTTGATGCAAAAGCTTAATAAACAATCCATAAATATAACGCAGATCCGTCTGTTCCTGATCCATAGTTTCCCCAACCTTTTCTTCTCTCGGTCTATTATGCAAGCTAGGCTTGAATAACATATATTATACACCGTAATTTGTTTCAATGGAAACAATATAATCAGAATGGATACGATATATATCAGACTCCTGTTCCGGGACTACAGCAGGGTAAGCTTTTGTTCAGCTGAAGTGCGCGACTTGGGTTTCGGTGTTTTGTCGAAGTACCCCATATGCAACACACCGACTATTCGCTCATCTGACTTCACGCTCAAACCCTCGCAAAAAATAGGGGAATGAATGTATTCCATCGTAGACCAAATCATACCTAAGCCCTGTTCCCAGGCAAGTAGTTGAAAATTCTGAATAACGCAGCTTACAGCCGCGTAGTCTTCTTCCTGCTTATGGTGATCCTTTTCATTCTTCATTACCACAATAAGGTGCGCAGGCATGCGGCTGAACTTATTTTTCAGCGCCTGCTGCAGTTTGCCGGGCATCAACTTCATCAATTTCATGTTTTGCACCGATTCCAGCATCAGACTGGCCACATGTTCTTTTGCCTCTGCACGCTCAGCGAGAATAAAACGCCATGGTTCTCGCATGCCATGATTAGGTGCCCAGACCGCATCATTAAGCAATTCAACAATTAAGTCCGTGGACACCGGTTGTGTATTAAAGCTGCGGATACTTCGTCGAGAGCGAATCGTATCGGCTATTGTCATATGAACTTCCTCATTTCCGAATAAGTATGTATACCGCTTGTATATGTTTTGTTTCATACGAAACAATATCAGGGTACTATGAAATGCAACGAACGTCAATCCATATGTTTCAAACCACAAACGAGCAAATGCCAGAAGCGTCCTCCTTCATGTCTCAAGAGTCTATTGCACAATCAAGCCATGGATCCCGTCTATCCCCCTGTCTTTCATAATATCCAGGCCCTGGTTCATACATGTATGAATGACGACCAGGTCTGCATCGGCATGATCTGAACTGGAGGGATAAACGAATGACAAAAGGATCACAACCTAATGGTAAACCAACCATTTTTCCACAACCAATCCGAAGAGATGGGGCAGGCGGGCCTGATTTGGGTCCACGTGATGTCATGAGAGACCTTGAAAATCCGGATATGCTGGTTCCACCTGCAACGGATGCAGGGCTGCTCCCCAATCTGAAAATGTCCTTTTCCGATACACATATGCAATTAAACCATGGCGGATGGTCACGCGAGATTACAGTACGCGATCTGCCCATTGCCACGACTCTGGCTGGGGTCAACATGAGTTTGACTCCAGGCGGCGTACGGGAACTCCACTGGCACCAGCAATCCGAGTGGGCTTATATGATCTGGGGAACGGCAAGAATCACATCCGTGGATCAGGAGGGCCGCAATTTTATCGCTGATGTCGGACCAGGAGATCTGTGGTTCTTTCCCAAAGGTCTGCCCCATTCCATTCAAGGACTCGAAGAGGGCTGTGAATTTCTGCTTGTTTTTGATGACGGTTCCTTCTCCGATCTCAATACGTTATCCATTTCAGACTGGTTCGCGCACACCCCTGCAGAGGTATTGTCTGTCAATTTCGGAGTACCCGAATCTGCATTTCAGTCCAGGCCGACAGATCAGGTTTATATTTTTCAGGATCAGGTTCCAGGTTCACTCGCGAGTCAGGAGATTCCTTCACCCTATGGTACAGTCCCCTTTTCATTCAAACACCGCTTGCTGGCTCAGGAGCCGCTTATAACGCCGGGAGGAAGTGTACGCATCGTGGATTCCACCAACTTCCCTATCTCCACAACCGTTGCTGCTGCGCTGGTCGAGATTAAGCCTGGTGGCATGCGTGAATTGCACTGGCATCCGAATGCGGATGAATGGCAGTATTATCTCACGGGACAAGGAAGAATGACGGTGTTCGGCGGCAATGGTACGGCACGCACATTCAATTACAGAGCCGGAGATGTAGGGTATGTTCCTGTGGCCATGGGACACTATGTTCAAAACACGGGCAGCGATACCTTATGGTTTTTGGAGATCTTCCGAAGTGACCGTTTCGAAGATATCTCATTGAACCAATGGATGGCACTTACACCTCGTGAGCTTGTCCGCGACAATCTGAACGCGCCAACGGAGCTGCTGGATGCCCTGCGCAAAGTAAAATGGCCTGTCGTTTAATTTCATATGTACCTCTATCAAATGGTCTCAAACGGGGTAATTCTCAGAGAACTACTCTACGATAGGAGGAATATGATGATGAGAGCCGTTACTTTTCAAGGGACCAAGGATATTCAGGTAAAGCAGGTTGAAGATCCAAGACTGCAACAAAAGGATGACATTATCGTTCGTATTACTTCTACAGCGATATGTGGATCAGATCTTCATATTTATCAGGGAGCATTACCCGCTGAAAAGGATTATGTCATCGGTCATGAACCGATGGGGATCGTGGAGGAAGTAGGTCCTGAAGTGACACGCGTAAAAAAGGGGGACCGTGTGGTCCTGCCTTTTAATATTTCTTGTGGCGAATGCTTCTATTGCAATCACGACATGGAAAGCCAATGTGACAATTCCAACGGTAATCCGGATATTCACACCGGTGGTTATTTCGGATTTACGGAACGGTATGGCAATCACCCTGGTGGTCAGGCGGAATTCCTGCGTGTGCCTTACGGAAATTTCATGCCGTTTGTGATTCCGGAATCCTGTGAACTGGAAGACGAAGCCTTGCTGTTTCTATCCGATGTTCTTCCTACCGCCTACTGGAGTGTCGAAAATGCCGGTGTTAAACCTGGAGATACGGTAACCGTACTGGGCAGTGGGCCCATTGGCCTGATGACCCAGAAGTTCGCCTGGATGAAAGGCGCGAAGCGGGTTATCGCTGTTGACCGCCTTCCGTATCGCCTCGACAAAGCCAAGCGCATGAATGATGTGGAAACCTTCAATTTTGAAAATTATGATGATATGGGCGCACATATCCGCGAGATCACGGGTGGCGGTACCGATGTGGTCATCGACTGTGTGGGCATGGACGGCAAAAAATCCACGTTGGAGGAAATCGGACAGAAGCTGAAACTACACGGTGGTGCGCTGAGTGCCATTGAAATTGGTATGAAAGCCGTACGCAAATTCGGTACATTCCAACTTACAGGTGTGTACGGTTCGTCCTACAACATGTTCCCACTGGGCAGTATGTTTGAACGCAACATCAATCTTAAAATGGGACAGGCTCCTGTCATCCACTATATGCCGGAATTGTTCCGCAAGATTACAGCAGGTGAATTCGATCCGACCGAGATTGTCTCCCATCGCATTGCGCTGGAAAATGCCAGTGAGGCATATCGGATCTTCAACGATCATGAAGACGAATGTACCAAAGTTGTACTGAAACCTTAATGTAGGAGAATGAGCACAGTAATAAGGCAGATGCCCTTGTACAGGTCATCTGCCTTTTGTGTTGTTATTCATAGGCCAGTCTGGATGAAAATGGGTACCCTTGTTGCATCTCTTGAACTATCTCGCTTTTGAAGCCTGAATAAGTACACTCTCTCCCCCGAAGCTTGACAGCTTATTCGGTACTGCCTCTTCGAACCGGAAGAACTTTTTAATGACCGAAGGTGCACATAGCATGCTTGCTTCAAGTTCCCGTCCATCTGCTTCCGGCAGACCAGCACGCTTGCACCAATCTTCAAAGAGGAAGGTTTTCTCGAAGGAAACCATCGCTTCCACGCGGTATTCCGCCACTTCCATCATTCGAATCCACTCCGACTTGCGCCATGCACGAACATGACTGGGATCGCGACGCTTCTCTACTTCATTGTAGAATTGATCATATTCATCACGCTCCGGTGCCACGTTGTCTATCAGCAGCAGTCTTCCGCCTGGTTTCGTTACCCGGAACGCCTCCGTTAGAAAAGAAAAAACATCGGGAAAATGGTGCGCAGCGATCCGGCAGGTGACGATATCGAAGACATCATCTTCGAAGGGTAAATGCTCCGCATCTCCCGGTACAAAATTCACGTTCTGATGACCGCTCTTCCTAATAAAGCGTTCAGCCACCTGGAGCATCTGCTCTGTCAAATCCAAAGCCGTTACCTGCTTAACAAGAGGGGCCAGCGCACACGCAACATGCCCTCCTCCCGTTGCTATATCAAGTACATGCATATCAGGACTTGCCCCAGATGAAGCCACCAGCACATCAAGATCCTTGCCCTTGGCATGCAGGGGGCTGGTCACATACTTCTCGGCATTTTTGCCGAATTGCTGCTGCACTTGTCCTTTCATTCCGTCATGAGTCATACTGCTTCCTCCTTGCCTAATGTTCCGATAGATGAAACATCGTTTCAAAAGTTAAATTATTGTAACTATTTTAGCACAGATCAGGGCCAAGCGAAAATAAAAAGCATTCCCTGAATGAAGCCACTCAGGAAATGCCTTGGTATTCTTACATTAGAACACTGCTTATTTTACAACCGTTGGTGACTTTTTCCACAATCCCAATATCAGACCCGAGATTACTGCACCAATCGCAACGGCTAGCAGGAACAGCAGAGCATGGTTAGCCAGTGCTGCTACGAAAATCCCTCCGTGCGGAGCCGGTACGTTAATGCTCCAGAGCTGTGTCAGTCCGCCTGCAACGGCCGAACCAATAATACAGGATGTCAGTACACGCAGCGGATCTGCCGCAGCGAATGGAATGGCACCTTCAGTAATGAAGGATAATCCGAGTACATAGTTCGTTAAGCCGGATTTACGTTCTTGTTCCGTGAATTTGGACTTAAAGAACGTGGAAGCCAGAGCGATGGCCAGAGGTGGCACCATCCCGCCTGCCATTACGGCAGCCATCCAGGCACCGTCCGTGTTGCCGCTTGATGTAAATACACCAATGGCAAATGTATAAGCTGCTTTGTTGAACGGTCCACCCATATCAATGGACATCATACCGCCAAGAAGCAATCCAAGCAATACCGCATTTCCTGTTCCGAGATTTCCAAGTGCATCTACAAGCCATGTGTTAAGCGAGCCAAAGATCGGATCGAAGACATAGTAACTGATTGCACCAACAATGAGCAATCCGAGTACAGGATACAGCAGAATGGGTTTCAGACCGTCAATGGCTTTAGGTAAGCCTCTGAGCAGCTTACGCAAACCGATAACAACATAACCAGCAAGGAAACCGGCTGCAAGTCCGCCAAGGAAACCGGCATTGGAGTTCACGGCCATCAATCCACCAACCATACCAGGCATCAGGGCTGGACGGTCACCAATACTCATTGCGATAAATCCGGCCAGTACCGGAATGAGGAAGTGGAATGCACCCGTTCCGCCGCCAATCGTCTGCAGCAGCTGGAAGAGAGGATTATCCTCGCCCGCAAGCTGTTCGATCAGGAACGAAATAGCAAGGAGGATTCCTCCACCCACGACAAACGGAAGCATGTGTGAGATCCCGTTCATCAGATCCTTGTAGATCTTGCTACCTACGCTCATTTTGTTCGCACTCGCTCCGTCTTCCTTCACATTGCTGCCGCCTTCGCTGCGATAGATCGGAGCATCTCCATTCACCGCTTTGCGAATCAGCTCTTCAGACTTACGAATTCCGTCGCTTACCGGTCTTTGCAGTACCGGCTTGCCGTCAAACCGGGCCATCTCCACATTTTTATCTGCCGCGACGATAACCCCTTTGGCACGAGCAATCTCATCTGGGGTCAAAACGTTCTGGGCTCCCTCGGAACCATTGGTTTCTACACGGATATTAATGCCCATTTCCTGAGCTTTCTTCTTGAGTGCATCCTCAGCCATGAAGGTATGTGCAATTCCCGTTGGACATGCTGTAACAGCTACGACGAAATCTTCGGAATTCTCATTACCTACAATGATGCCAGGAGTTTGCTGCGGTGCAGAACCCGCTTCGCTTGCGGCTTTTGCAGCCTTTTCGGCTTTCGCTTTTTCCTTGGCAGCTTCTTTCTCCGCTGCTTCCTCCTGCTTCGCATCAAATAATGCACTTACTTCTGCAGGCGTATCCGTACTCATCAGCTGAGCAATGAAATCGCTATCAATCAGCAACCTGGAAAGAGCCGCGAGTGTGCGAAGATGGGTATTACCTGCACCTTCAGGAGCAGCAATCATGAAAAAGATATGAGCCGGCTCGTCATCAAGCGCTGCAAAGTCCAATCCATTTTTGCTTTTTGCAAATACTACGGTTGGTTCATTCACTGCAGATGTCTTCGCATGGGGCATGGCAATACCGCCGCCGATTCCTGTGCTGGACTCTGCTTCCCTTTTATAGATCATTTCCTTAAACAGAACTGGATCATTAATGCGTCCACTTTTGTTCAGACTTGCAATGAGTTCATCAATTGCTTCATCTTTGGTTGTGGCTTGCAGGTCCATGATCATCGTTTCCTGGATCATCAGGTCTGTTATTCTCATCTGTTACACTCCCCTTGAGTTCAGTCGGCCTGCGCTTGT
This sequence comes from Paenibacillus sp. FSL K6-2862, assembly GCF_038005125.1. Lineage (NCBI taxonomy): Bacteria > Bacillati > Bacillota > Bacilli > Caryophanales > Paenibacillaceae > Paenibacillus > Paenibacillus sp. FSL K6-2862. The sequence goes on along the minus strand of NZ_JBBOSN010000001.1, from coordinate 2,094,000 downwards.
CAGGCCGAATTTATAAATTACAATTGGCTTGGCTTTGAAATGTCGATCTACAATTTGGTGATGGTAACCTCGCCTCGAAGCTCTTCAATGAATTCGCGTGTAGCAAGATCATCCGAGAAAGCCGTTGCACTACCGGAAGCGACTCCCGTACGGAAGGCTTCAAGGATGTCACCATTTAATACATAAGTGCCTACGAATCCTCCGATCATGGAATCTCCAGCCCCAACCGAATTTTTCACCATTCCTTTTGGCACACTTGCGTGGTACACATCTGATCCCGTAATCAACAGGGCTCCATCTCCGGCCATGGAGATTAATACTTGCTTGGCCCCTGCTTCCAGAAGCTTGCGACCGTACAAGACCAGCTCTTCCCGAGTTTCAATATTAACCCCGAAAAGTTCAGCGAGCTCGTGATGATTCGGCTTCACCAGCAATGGCTTATGCACCAGTGCTTCCATTAATGCCGGTCCAGTGGTATCAATGACAAACTCTGCACCCGTCTGCTTGCAGACCTGAATGAGACGATCATAAAAATCAGTTCCCAGGGATGGCGGAATGCTTCCCGATAGAACGACGATATCTCCCGTTTGCAGCGAGGATAGTTTCTGCAGCAGTTGTGCTGCTTCTTCTTCACAAATGGCTGGGCCAAGACCGTTAATCTCTGTCTCGTCTCCATGCTTCAACTTGATATTGATCCGCGTATCATCCGCAATCATAACAAAATCAGTCTGTATCTCATCTTCCTGCAACTTGTCATTAATGAAACGACCTGTGAATCCACCAAGGAATCCAATCGCCGTGTTACCTGCTCCCAGCTGATTCAGCACACGTGATACATTGATGCCTTTACCACCTGGAAGCTTCAAATCCCGATTCATGCGATTCAATCCGCCGAGCTTCAGGTCATCCACTTCCACGATGTAATCAATGGAAGGATTAAGTGTTATCGTATATATCATTGTTATCCCTCAATTATTTTAGTTTTCTGCTCTATTACGGCTCGCCAGTGATCTGGCATCTGCTCGGTAATCAGATCTGCCTCCTCCAGCTCAAACAACTTGGCAAACGTAATTTCACCGATCTTGCTGGAATCTGCCAGCACGTAAGATTTCCCGGACAATTGATGCGCCCTTCTCTTAATCAAGGCTTCCTCCGGGTCCGGAGTCGTATACCCCATCTCGGGATCCACACCGTTGGTTCCAAGAAAACATTTATCAAAACGAAAGTTGTCCATATTTTGTAATGCAATACTTCCGATGACGGCTTTGGTATGGATTTTCATCATGCCACCAAGCAAATAACTTCGAATCCGCTTGCTAACGAGTGCTTCCACATGGGATAGACCGTTGGTCACCACGGTTACGTCCTTGGCTTCAATATAGGGAATCATGGCCAGCGTCGTCGTACCTGCATCCAGATAGATACAATCGCCATTTTCGATCTCCAGTGCAGCCAAACGAGCAATCGACACTTTTTGTTGAATGTTTTTGGATGTTTTCTCTTCCATGCCTGGCTCGAGCGTCTTTTCGTTCATTAATGCTGCCCCGCCATGGATGCGTTTCAGCATCTGACGGCTCTCCAAGTCAATTAAATCGCGTCTTATCGTTGATTCAGAAGCACCAAGCACGTCGACAAGTTCCTGTAATTTAACTATCCCTTGTTTATGTAAGCGCTCTATAATTGCAGCATATCGTTCTTCAGTCAGCATCTTCATTCCTCCAACTGCTTCTATAGTAACATAAATTCCGCAAAAAACAATCATTTTCGTTCAAAATAATTTATAAACCTTCAGAAACTTGCATCTTTCGACTTTTGCACTCCATTATCTCCCATAATATTAACTAAAACGTTCACAATCATCCAATACTAAAATCCTATATCGGTGTCCCTGTATCTCAGCAGGTCTATCCCTTGCCTATTTACATTCAAAAAATCCTGCAAAGCCGTTCATCGCATGCAGGATCATCTCAGGCATTACTGGTTTATTCCCGGTTTGGGTTTAAGCCATTTCCCTTCTTCATTTATAAACGCACCCTTGAAACGCCCCATTTCGAGCTGTTCAATCAGCTTCTGCTCATCGGTAGCCAGAATCTCAGCGAGCTGTTCAGAGGTATAATAGTCATTGGGGTCATATTCCAACCAGAGTGGAACTGCCGTATCATACAATTCCTTAATCATATTCTCAAACGATTGTCTTCCGAGATCCTCCATATCCTTATAAAACTGCAGAGGATGAGATACCATATTTCGAAAAGACTTGTTCTCCAGATTCATCCAAAGTGTATTACAAGCCTGTACACTCATATAATTTTGCTCGACATCGAAGAACTGAATATCTTCGATCTTCATGTATTTCTCCTGAAACGCAACTATCTTGATTATGGGTACACCCCGCTTACGTGAAGCTTTCTTCACATGAGCTCTAAACTGTTCGTAGGTCATTTCTTTCATCAACGTACACCTGCCCTTTACATGTTCCATTCGACATTTTACAACAAAACCATGCAGAGTGTAAGTTCTCCAGTAAAATAAACAAACCGCACAGCAGAAACTCACTGTGCGGTTGGTAATGTGGCTACAATAAGGTTGGTTCAGCTGGGAACGCTGCTTTTTACCCAGGATGCTGTGAACTCCCGCTCATCGTAATCAAAAAATTGCTGTAAAATCGTCTCCCGATCATCCAAAAACAGCTGGTCCGCTATGGCTGACACCAGTTTGGGAACTGCGCTTTTGGTACCCGAGATGGCAGAAGCGGACAGACCACAGCTTGCAAGGGCAGAGTAATTGAAGACAAACAGCCCGTGCAGTTGTGACTCGCCTGCTTCACTTCGGCTCGTCATCGCAAATCCGGAAGTAAGGAAGGGATGTGCATCCAGCAGCTCATTGCGCTGCTCAGCCGGCGCTTCATAACAATCCGCCCAACGAGCAATATGACTTTCCACCAGTTTAAGTTCCGGCCGCAATGCGGGATCACTTAGCAGCCCCGTACTAATCACCAGAAAATCAAAAGCAAATTTCCCCTTGGCTGTCGTCACTACGGCTCCATCCTCGTTTGCTTCCACACCGAGCCAAGGTGAATTCAAATGCAGTTCAAAGCCCGGCCAGGCTGCTGCCCGGTTGAAGGTATCATTGGTTGGAGGTTGATTATATTGAAAAAAGTGTGAAATTACCGCGTATTTATCAGCTGCCCCTAATGCATGAAAACGTTCAATCATCCCGGATTGCTCCATCTGGCGTATGGGATTGACACTTGGAAGTTGTGCTCGCCGCACAAACACATGTGCTTCAGCAACTCCTGCAGCAAGCGCAAAACTTGCATTATCAAAAGCGGAAGCTCCTCCCCCTAATACGGCAATTCTTTTGCCGCGCAACCGTTCAAAATCAATAGCCTCAGATGTATGAGCATACAGTTCTCTCGGCAGTCGTTCTGCAATCAAGGGAGGTACGTGCCATTCTCCCCCTCCCTGTATGCCGGTAGCCAGCACGACCTTTCGCGCCAGCAGCGTGCCGCAATCGATACTGGAACCCTCCACATGAAGTCGGTGAAGCCCCTCAGATGCGGGTTCGATCAATTTTAGCTTTACTTCATTGATCACAGGCAGATTCAGCACGTCCCGATACCACCGCAAATAATTCATCCAATCCCCGCGTGGAATCTTGTCCACCGCTTCCCAGCCTTCCAGTCCAAACTGAGCCTCCCACCAGGAACGAAAGGTTAGCGATGGAATACCAAGATCAATGGACGTCAGATGTTTAGGGGTACGTAGAGTTGTCATACGGGCATATGTTTCCCATGGGCCTTCCAGTCCGGCTTTATTTTCATCAATAACCAAAATGTTAGAAATCCGCTCACGCAGCAGGCCAAAAGCTGCTCCAAGGCCGCTCTGTCCTCCTCCTACAATAATCACGTCATATACATGACCCTCCGCATGTTCCGTCGAACGCACCCAGTTTGCACCGCCATAGGCCAAATATGCGAGATCTTCTTTTACTCGTTGATTCAAAGCTTCCAGGCTCATGATCCCCAACCCTTTCAAGGTACATTAATCGATTTCGATACACTCTCAGCCTAACGTTAAGTTGATGTCATATTTAACTCTTTTTTCAGTTACATTACTGCATCTACGACATTATATTAGCGTTAGTATATGGGTTGCCTTTACTTTTTTGAATATGACGGAAGCTTTATTGTCATCCAATCTAAAAATAGCTAACATGCTTGTTGACCGTTACGAAATGCGCCCTCAAATAAATGTTGTCCGTTACTGAAAGTTGGATGTCATCGTTATGACCAAGGCGTACAAATATAAAAAAGACCCGGGTAATGCTTCCGGATCTGTCTGTCATTCATAAGCAGTATTCATTTATTTGATTTGTTAGTGATTAATCAATAACTAAACATCGAAAATATAATTTACTTTTTCTGAAGCTGTGCAATGGTTTCAGCAATTCCTTCTGCGAAAGGCGTCGCCTGCACAGGACCAATGCTGCGTTCATACTTCTGCCTGCTTAAAACGAGAGGCTCCTTGGTTAAGTATAACATCTCTACGACTTCCTTCATGACCGGCACCCCCAGCCCAATCAGGGACAGTCCTATTTTCCCAAGTGCCATGACTGGTTTCGTTACACCCGCCGCCCTCTGTGCGATCCTAACGATCTCTTTGCCTGCAATAATGCCAGCACCAGGTATATTCCAGTTCTGATTGTATGTGTTCTCCCTGCTTGCCAGTTCCACTACCATTACCGCTGCATCAGGCAGGTAGATGTATTCCCGTGGTGTTTCCATATTACCGATGAAAAAAGCCATTTTTCCCCTGGCGATGGATTCAAGTGTTGAACCCAGATAAGAGGCTTCATTCGCGGTCGGACCATAATAATCAGGCAAACGTACAATCATGACTTGCGCTCTGGACCACCTGCTGCTGAATAACATCTGCTCGTAGGCGAGTCTTGTTTTTCCTTTGCGGGTATGCGGCTGCTTCGGGTGTTCTTCCGTTACTTCGTTCATTTGCCTTCTCCCGTAGGGGTAGATCCCATCAATGACCACCACTTTCAGACTCAGCTGTTCAGCTGCCTTCATAACGGATTCACCCAGTGGTAGGAGTCTGCTCTCCATCTCATGGTAAGGCACGTTGGCACAGTGGAACATCACATCTGCATTCTGGGAAGCAGCGACTATTTCATTCGGGTTAAATGCATCACCCACAGCGAGCTGAAGATGACCCGGGAAACCCAGCTTAGCAGCAAGCTGTTCCAATTTGTGCCGTGAACGTCCATAGGCAACCGTTGCGATCCCCCGCTTAATCAATTCCTGTGTAATGGCAGCACCCGTTCCGCCTGTTGCACCAATAACAATTGCCTTTTTCATCTCCATACATCCTCTCATTTCATTTAGTTATTGATCAATTACTTACAACTCATGAACACAATATAACGCATATTTAGTGATTGATCAATAACTAATTTTGAAAAAGGGCATTTACCCTTCCTATCTTTCTTTGAGCTCAGGCATATCCAGTGCTATCGAGACATTGCATAACATGCCAATCGCCAGGAAAACCAACGTTCTTTGCTTCGCTTCGGCAATGCCGGCATGGCTAAAAGCATTCAAAACCATGGTTCTCACTTCACTAAACCCTTTCTGCATCGCCTGACGAATCACATCCTCCTGAATGGTCTGAGCTTGCATCTGAAGCAGGATTTCACTTTGGTGCGATTCCAGAATTTTCTCGTATGCGTCTATCAATTCGCGCTCCAGTTGATCCGATGCTGCTGTCTCTACAACCTGTCGAAATGAATCAATGACTCGCGTCCATGATACTTCCAGTGCAGATAGCAGCAGGGCTTCCTTCGTTTTGAAAAAACGAAAAATATAAGGCTGCGAAATCTGCGCTCTCTCAGCAACTTGTGCTGTCGTTGCACGGTAGTATCCGATTTCTGCAAATACATCAATTGCCGCTGAAATAATGTCGTTCCGCCGATTAACTGAAGCCGTTGTATCTTTGGCCATGTTGTTCACCTCTAACTGTAGTAATTAATTGATCAATAGCTTGAAGTATATAGGATAACAGCAGTCTTTGTAAAATATAGCCCTTTTCTACTTCATTTTATAGTTGATAGCCATTTTGACTTAAATATAATCTCAATATTTATGGCTATAACAGGACATCCTACTGCATAGCGTGATTACGAAGGATCCGATTGATGTGCATATTTTTTCATATTATTTTGGGTTGCAAAACAAAAAGAGGCATGATATATTAATTGAGCAATCAATGATTGACATGTCAATTGTTGAGGCATCCACTATTTTCATCAACACTGGCTTCGTACTTAAAAGGCCACAATCGGATTGTGTGAACATAAGCCGTTGTTCATGTCCAGATTCACCCGGGAGGTCTAGTCATGACACGTATCGTTTCAAAGGAAGAGCAGATTATCAATCTGCTTAATGCCCTTGGCAACAAAGTTAGCCCGAAGTTCGAGCGGTGCACAGGAATCAGTTCATCTCGCTTTGAGATTCTGTATGAATTGGATCAGGTCGACGAGATTAACCAATCGATGCTGCAAAAAATCATCAATATCGACAGTGCTGCCATCACCCGCCATTTGAAACAGCTCGAAGCGGACGGCATGGTGACCAGACGCAAAAATCCGGAAGACAACCGGGTTACCTTTGTTCGTCTGACCGATGATGGCCGGAAACATATTGAGGGTTACAAAGTAGAGAAGAAAAATTTTATTCATCAGATTCTACATGATTTCAGTGAAGATGAAATCCAGGATCTTGCAAGTTATCTGGAACGCATGCAGAACAATTTTTGATACCTTATATAGAGGAGAGATCCACTGAATGAGTAGCTTTCAAAGTACATTTCAAAAAACGAACGATTTTAACGAGATCACTTACGGCCGTCGTTCCGTTAAACTTTATGATCCAGAGGTAAAAATTAGCCGTGAAGAGATGACCGAAATTCTGGCCGAAGCTTCTCGTGCCCCATCCTCCATCAACCTGCAGCCTTGGCGCTTCCTGGTTGTGGACACCGCTGAAGGTAAAGAGAAGCTTGCTCCCCTTGCCAGATTCAATCAAAATCAGGTGTTGACTTCTTCTGCAGTTATCGGCGTATTTGTTGACATGAACAACATCGAATATATGGAAGAAATCTTCGGCAAAGCAGTAGAGCTTGGTTATATGCCACAAGAAGTAAAAGATATGCAGTTGGCTAAAGTAATGCCTTATTACAAGGTTATGCCAGAATCCGCTCTTCGCGATGTCAACCTGATTGATGCAGGTCTGGTTTCCATGCAATTGATGCTGGTTGCCCGTGCTCACGGTTATGATACAAACCCTATTGGCGGTTACGAAAAAGATCAAATCGCTGAAGCGTTCGGTATGGACAAAGAACGCTATCAACCGGTTATGCTGATCTCCATGGGTAAATCAGCCAAAGAGGGTCATCCATCCTACCGTCTGCCAGTTGATACGATTACAACTTGGGCATAATTGATGTATCACACTTGTCATTGAACTGCGTCACCATTAACTATTGGCAACAATCAAACAATTTATATACATTACGGAGGTAAACACACATGATTATCATTCACGCACACCTGTCCATTAAACCGGATCAAGAGCAAGTATTCCTCGCAGCAGCCAAAGAACTCGTTGCAGCAACTCGCAATGAAGAAGGCAACATCAGCTACACTCTGAACAAAAGTACTGAGCAAGAACATCAGTATGTCATGATCGAATTGTGGAAAGACGAAGCCGCTACAGCAGCTCACAACACAAGCGCTCATTTCCAAGGATTTGTTCAACAAGCAGCAGCATTCATGGCTGCACCGATGAACGTTGAAGTGTTTGCTGGCGAAGCAGTTAAACACTAAGATAAGATTCGCATCGGGTCATTATTTGAGTTTATAAGCTTAAGCTCCCTTGTGGCCTAACAAACAATAAGAAGCCGCCTCCAAAGTCATTTGATTTGGGGGACGGCTTTTTGTCTTGGAGAAGACAAATGTATTGATCATGCTCCTAAGGTTGTCGGGTACGAATTGAACTGGATTCAGATTGGAATTCATTGCAAAGAAAGGGCAAATGGCACTATATTCTGCGCAACTTCAAACTCTCTATGTGTTGATCCAATTTTGTTCATATTCGCTTCAAATAACCATACTTTGCATAAAGTGTCGATACCTATATCAATTCCTAATTCACATATGCGTTCCGATATATTGGCGGAAATATAATTGGCGATTCTCAATCCGAGCTGTTGGAGTGTGGCAAACATCGCTTCTTGCTTATCGGGATACTCATGCCTAGAGAGCCAGTCCCAGGTCGTAAACGCACGCAGAGATCCCGGATGATTGACCACCTTATGATCACTTTGCGTGGACAAAAAGGGACTTGCGGATAGGAATGACCATGCTCCTTCTCCGTTACGAACAAGATGAAGCCTTAGATGGAAAGGCAGGCCATTCTGCGTTTCACTTCGGATAAACTTTTGAATAAGATGACTGTTCTTAGCTGCGATCATCGTGATCAATTCGGTAAAGTCCTTCTCACTCATTAGGCAGTTATGCACGTGATCCTTAACGGTGTAACCACCTTCTTCCCTCTGAACAATGAGTATGTCTTCGCCAAACGAGCCTAAAGAGGGCTTGATGACAGAGGTACCATGCATGTCTATAAAAGCCAAAACCTCGTCGCTATGTTTCACCTCTTGATAAGGAATAAGATGCTCCAATAGCTCCGGATCCATTTGTATCATTTCATATATGTTTTTCTTGCTAAAGGATCCTCCTTTTCGTTCATCCGTGAAAGGTACATGTCTCAAGGCAGCATAGACGTTACCAAAATTCGCATTCCCACGCTCTTTCAGCCGGTCGTAAACCACATTCGGAAAAGGACAGTACCTTGCTTCCCACTCTCCATTCTGGTAGACGTATCCTTTAATAAACCGCCATTCCGCGTGCACGTCTGTTGGACCAAAATAATAGAACTCTGCATCATTCCACTTCGCAGCGTAAGCACAGGCCGCTGCGAGCGGTTTGTCTGCAGGGTCAGCTGTGAGCATGGCCACAACGGGACTCGGCACCATGCGTCCTGCACCGGCCACATATTGAGCATATTCAATCATATTTGCAGCGCGCTCTCGTTCATGAAACCTCGTTTGAGGACTTATATTCGATTCCAAAAACAATAACTTACCATCAGGTTTCACGATAAAATCCATGCCAAGCTCATCAATCAGAAAGGGATACGAACAATTGATTTGCTCTGCCATTCGAATCGACAGCTGTTCCATTTCCCGAATCTTCAGATCAGCCTCGTCCAAGAGCAGCTGCTGCAGCACATTTCTTGTATCCCCGGTACGGCCGCCTTTGCTTAAATTACTAATGACGGAATTCGGAGCCCCAATTCTTGGGTACACCTTGGTTGGCACCCACCCTCCTGTACCATTGCGCTGAATATGTACTCGGAAGTCCACAACCTCCTGCATTTCATTCATTAAAGGAACATAAGGTTGCATAATACTTGGACCTTGTGCCAGAACATCCTGCACATGCTTCTCCAGAGCAGAATAGTTCAGCTGACGCTCTGTAGCATGCTGACGGCATATGTAATTCTGATCCTCTTTCTTCACAGTAAAAATGGAATTACCTCTATGGCCCTGATTAGGCTTCACTATAATCTCGTTATGTTCATCCAAAAATGCCAGCAGCTCGTTTAGATCAAGCAGCCGCTCGGTTGGCACCATATGTTCTTGGAAGTGAGTCTCCAGTTTCTGCTGAATCTCGTACTTGCCGTGGATCAGAAATGTCGTAAAAGGAACTCTGCGGCGCAGCCAGTTCTCACTCTCAGGTCTGCTCTCAACCGGATCAGGTGCTTCATTCAAAATAACATCCGGGAGAGGCACCTTTTTCTCCATCCAGAAATCTCCTACCTGAAATTTCCCCTTGATGCTTTCCTGCTCCATATCAATGCTGCTCGCGTCAAAGAAAAATACGTCCACGCCCTGTCTCCAGCCCTCCCCAACGATCGCGCTGATACGTCTCTCGGGCAGCATCTGCAGAGGGTCGTTTTTGCAATATACACCGATTAACAACGAACCACCTCATATCCCAAAAATTCTAACGTCGATTATACAGGGCAGAGTTGAACATATTCTGAACACAGAAAGGGCGATCATCCACGTAGGTGAATGATCGCCCTATATATATTAGAGGTGGCTCCCTCTTCTAAAGATCTGTGCTTTTTCCCTCTGTTTTCCACGACAATAAGGACAGTTGCATGCGCAAACTTTTTTTGTCTACCTTATCCACAGCAGTTCGAGGCAGAGAATCGAGAATGCAGATCTTTGTTGGCCATTTATATCGGGCTAGCCTAGGTTCGCATAACGCCCACAATTGTTCCAGCTTTAAACTCCCCCCGTCACGTAGAACAATGCAAGCTACAAGTTCCTCCCCTTCACTGGAGAGAGGGATTCCGACAACCGCAACTTCCTTAACCTGTGCATGACCCACTAATACCTGTTCCACTTCAGGACAGAACACATTGGAACCGTTAATGATGACCATATCCTTAAGACGATCTAATACATACAGATATCCCTCACCATCAAGACAACCAACATCCCCCGTGTGAATCCATCCATTCTCTTTGATTTCATTTGTGATCTCTAGTTGACGCCAGTACCCCAACATCGTTTGGGCTCCACGAACTACAATCTCGCCAGACTCATTATCTGCTGCATCTTGTCCATCTTGAGTAACGATCCTTACCTCAAAAGCTTTTTCACCTTGTGCAGCTAGGTCGTTAGGACGGCCTACTGATCGTAGAACCATTAAATTATCCATATGACGTGTAGGTAGTAATCGACTAATAGCCATACCACATTCTGCTTGGGAATAGTTGTTGACAATTAATGCCTCTGTGAAATGTTCAACCGCTTTCTTCAAAGTATCTGGTGATATGACTGATCCTCCACACCCAATGACTTTAAGACTTGGCAAATCCCTACCCGTTGCGATTACCTCATTGATCAGGTCACGCAGCAATTGCCCGACCGTGCTTAGGTGCGAGATTAGTTCTCGATCCACTATCTCAACGATATGCTGGATATTCGCCGGATACTCATCAAGAAAGACCAGACAGCCGCCAGCAGCCATAGTCGCCCATAGTTGGAATTGGCCAACAAGGTGTGAAAGATTAAGTACCAGCACTCGGCGGTCTTGATCATATCCAAACCCCTTACTAGGCGTAAATTGGTTCCAAGCAGACATACCACGATGAGAATGCATTACTCCTTTGGGTCTGCCCGTTGTTCCTCCTGTATAAATCAATACAGCGATATCATCCAGTTGACGGTCAATAGCTTCAAAAGGAATAGGTGCTAGATCCTGATGTAAACTAGCTGTCATCGAATTAGAAACTGAACGTTCTTCAGTAGAATAAAGGATTGGCGGTTTCGAGAGAAGTTTTACAGCGGAATATGCTGCATCAGCAGAATAATTATCATGAACTAGAAATTTGGGTTCAGCATCTTCAAGAATAGCTATAATCTCTGGGACACTTAGTAACGGTGAAATCGCTGTCGGTATCGCACCCACTTCAACTGCTGCATAAATGCATACAACCAATTGAGGATCTGGATTACCGAGAAAAGCAAGACGATCTCCTGGCCGAAGACCATTCGCATAGAAGGCACGTCCAAGTTTTTCAACCAGATGATGCAGCTCACCATATGTGATCGTATGACCATGCCGCCTAAGTGCAGGAGCATTAGAAAACAAATGTGCTGCCATAGGTAATCGTTCGAATAGAAACATGATACCTCCCCTTAATCTGGTATGAGTACTAGGATTAAGGGAATCATATCATATTTCTAGAAATACTAAACATAACGTTTTTCAATGAGTCTCATCAACTTACCTGATAATGATTAACTCTCACTAGTCTTGTTAATCAATAAAACGGCAACCTGTTGTGGTTACCGTGTATGGGTGTTTTGCTGTATGTTAATTTCAGATATTTTGATTGTTCAAACGGATTAGAGCTCCTCGTTAGGCGCAAAACGATATTTAGTCGCTTGTTCATAGGCGTAAGCTATCCTGAAAAGGATCGGCTCACTGTAGGCGGTTCCGACAAATGTAATTCCCTGTGGCCCTTTGGTCGTATAACCATCTTCACCAATAATACCTGTGTCGACGTACTCGCCGGGAACAGTAATTACAGGATACCCAGCGCGTGCAGACAAATCGAGCCCTTCCTCGTTGCCCAGGAAGATCAATGCATCTAATTGATTCTCACGGATCGCGTGATCGATTCCTTGGTCCCGTGAAAGCTGACGATTAAGCTGCAAACTCTTGGCGTACTCCGGTTCAGACAAGGTACCACTTGTTTCATTCGACCAGATCAGCGTATCCTGTCCATATTTAAGCGCAGCATCAGCATTTTCCTCATTATAAGCGATAAGTTCATCTAACGTTTGAACGTAAGCACCGGAACCCGCTTTGGCCAAATAGTCATTTAACCCTTTTTTAAATTCATATCGCATCACGTCCCAGTCCCACTTCGCACTCTCACAGGGCAATGACACCGGGTCAATCATGATCGCTCCCTGTTCTCTGCATACACGGATGGCTCGTTCGATAACTTCTGCTCGTGCTTCATCCAGATCCTCATAGTAGAACCGCGGAACGCCGATTCTTGCTCCTTGCAGTCCGTTCGCATCCAGAAAGGGCGTATAATTTGTGTAGGCTTTCCGTCCTTTCTCGTGCATCGCCGCATCATCCGGATCCACTGCAGTCATTGCACCGAGCAAAAGGGCTGCATCTCTGACCGTACGTGTCATGGGGCCAGCTGAATCCTGGCTATAGGTGATGGGGATAATCCCTGTACGACTGACCAGACCGATCGTCGGCTTAAGGCCAACAAGGCTGTTTTGCGAGGCTGGACTTATAATTGAACCTGATGTTTCTGTCCCTATGGCGGCGGTACACAGATTGGCGGCCACGGCTGCTGCGGAGCCCGAACTCGATCCCCCAACGAACAGCTCTCCAGGACCGTAAGGATTCAACGTCTGTCCGCCCCTTGAGCTGTATCCGGACCACATGGTGCTCGACATGAAGTTTGCCCATTCCGTCATGTTTGCCTTTCCCAGAAATACGGCTCCAGCCGCTCTTAACTGTGCAGCCACCATTGAATCTGACTGTGCAATATGTTCCGCTAGCGCGACCGAACCCGCACTGGTATGCATGTGATCTCCTGTATCGATATTATCCTTGAGCAGGATGGGGATACCATGAAGCGGTCCTCGCACTCCCTGTTCCCTCCGCTCCGCGTCAAGCGCGATAGCTTCCTCTATTACATCCGGATTGACTTCGAGTACCGAATTCAGCTTGGGGTTGAGTCTCGCAATTCGCTCCAAATACCAACGAACGCAGACTTCTGATGATAACAATCCGGATTCCATCGCAGACTGCAGCGAAGTGATGTCTGCCTCTAGTAGAAGTTCATCTAATGATCTATCCATTTAATAGTCTCCCCTTTTGTCCAACTACTACTAATGGTTCGACGAAGCTGGCAGTTGTCCTCTAGCCTCATAGAATAGGAAATGGTTTATTTTCCTAAACTAAATCCTTTTCCATGATAATCCCTCCCCTAATGGATATGAAGTTATGATATATTTTTAAGGAGAAGTTTTTTTAAGGGAGAATGGTTATGGTTAAACTTTCGCTTTTTGCAATTACCAAGACAATTGAGTGCTTACCACCGAGAATTGTCGATCATCTATACATGTATGTATACAAGGAAACGACCAGCACCTCAAAAGAGACGTGGCTGTTTGAGCTAATCAAGGAACTCTTAATCCAAAATTTTGGATTTGATACGCCTCATCTGGAAGATCACGTTGAGATTCGGGATAAAAATTATCGCAAAAGACAACAGAGCAAAAAATATTGGCTTAAGAAATTTAAAGAGGAACTGGATTCGGTGCCAAACAATCCTGTTCTGATTGAGATTAGCTCTTGGAAACTTGCGCTGGAGCAAATGAAAGCATCGAATGCGGGGCTGGATATCGTTGCTGAATCCGAAAGATTGATTGGCGTAAAAGACCTGAATGATTTACCCGCTTTACGTTTGCAACAAATTAGTGAGTGGGCAACCACCAGCTCCACCTACCTCACGGACTATCGTTACTTGTCGAGTAAAAAAACCAATCAGATCAAAAAGGCCATCGAAACCGATCTGCACTTTATTGTGGCTGATATTATTGATAAACACGATCTAACCAATGCAGTGGATGTGCAGCCTCATGGCCTGATCGAAGATGTCGTTTTTGCCGAAAAATCAACAAACCTGAAGATTCGAATGGAATTAGACGAAATCACCAACAAACAAACCTATTTTGATGATTATGAGATCAGTGACAATGAGTTCCTGCGCACCATTATCAAGGTTGAGGATGGAGATTTCCTGCTCGCGGATAAGAGCCTTACGAAATCACTAGATGGTACTGATCGGGATATCATTTTCTATGTCCTTTCCCAAAAGGATGAATCCTTTTACACCGATCGAACGATTACGGTTGATATATCCAAGCTGGTCAGCAAAGCTTATAACTCTTCTGGGGTTAAAAACTACGTTGAAATTGAGAAAAGATTGCGTAAAATCAGGTCGTTTGGCTTCCAGGCCGTGATTAAGAAGAAGTCTGAAAAAGCAAGATCCGGTTCTGCCGACTGGTCCATATTTGACTCGGTTGTCATCAACTCCAATCCCAATGGCAGACGTTATGCCGAAATTGTTATCGGTACGTACTTCCACCAGCAATACATTAATCAACAGACCGTCAAAATCTATAGAGACAGCCTCAACTCCATTGAAGGAAACATCTCTAAGATTTTGGTCCATGCATTACAGAAGGAGCGTCTGGAGCGGTATGTACAAGGGAACCAATTCATCGATATCTTTCCGCTCAGCTATTTCTTGCGTAAAGTCCGAATGGACAAAAGAAAAACGGAACAAAACATGAAAAAGATCCAGGACGCGCTTGAGGAGTTCAAAAGCCTGAATTTCCTGATTGCCGATTATAAAAGACTTCATTCCTCTTTTGAGATCTCGTTTATTCCATTGACACATACGGAAATGCATGACTTTTTCGATCAAGCCGAGCCGCCTATTCAGCTTACCTTTCCTATACAGACTGAACTTATTGGAGAATGAACCTCATTCTCCAATTTTTTTTGCTTATGTAGGTTTTCTAGCAGCCCCATCTACCCTGATGATTAGAAATGTTAACTTTTTGTAGTGCTGCTTGATTGAATTTTTATTACTCATTTCTCGTACTGGCATTATATTATTACTTTTTTTTCGTACTTCATTTCGTAATAAAAATAAATATCCCACTACAACGCCATTCGTGCAATTCCCCCACATTATTTTATTACGAAAACAACGTACCTGATTTCATTTTCTTACTTTTTATTCGTACTTTAATTGATTATTCACAATATATAATGCTCTGAAAAGACGGTCTCATTTTTATTACGAAAAACTCGTACTTCGATTCGCTGTTTCAAGCTTTACGCTATAGGGTACCGACGTAAATATTAACGTAATTCTCACTTATTTTTCGTACTTTCTAATAATTATTACTCAAAACTCGTACCTTAATAAATTTATTACGAATTCCACGTACTAAAAAGACCAAAAAAAAGTTCTAGTTGTGTCGAGTACAACCTAAATGCAAGCTTGTAGCCCTATTTATAATTTTCTAACTTTTTTTTCGTACTATATGTATGGTCGTCAAATTACGTTTCATTCTTCATTTCTATTTTTATTACGCATTTCTCGTACTTTTCATGGTGTTCCCAATTAAATAGTCGGATGCTATAATCTATTTATAGTAAATGGAAAGCTAATAAAAATCTCTGTTAAAATAAAAAAAGAACCCAACGATATCGTTCTAATAAGTGGATAGTTTGGCGACTGACACTTATTAAAACCACGAAAAGTCGGGGTCTTGGTCTTGCTTCTTTTTTGATGTGTTCATTATAGCATGTCTTCTAAAAAAACAAAAGCCAAAACCCTTATTTTCCATACCCATTTTTACAGTTGGGAGTTAAGGAGAGGCGCAGATGAAACACCATCCTGATCTATTCGATGCACAGACCCTACATCATGATACTCGTTTGCTTTTCAAACTTAAACTCCTGCTGGGTACCGTTTGCGCATATGGCGGAGAAGTTCCTCTTTCTCAGACCGAACTCGCTAAACGAATGGGTACCTCCACTTATCGAATCCGAATTCTTCTCCACAAGTTAGAACACGAGGGTATTATTCACTACAATAACGCTGGTACATTGTTCTTTGACCGTTATATCTTTGTACGTGATCAAGCAGAAGTTTCACAGGAAACGCTCTATGCCAAAAATTTTGCCTTCTTTACATGCGATGAGTTTTTGTCTGAGGACCGAAATGTTCAACGCTTTGTGCTTCATTACGTTGGCAAAGAGCTTATCTACATTCCAGGCAATTTCCGCTGGGGTTACATCAATGATCTTTATGGGCCAACTGGACTTCTTAATATACGTACGCCAAAAGAAGCGATCACGATTCTTAAGAAGGCTTCCAAATATCTGAAAATCAAAATACATACTGAAAACTTCCAAGTACTGAACGTTCACTCCAAATGGATTGACATGGGTGAAATCTATTCTGAAGGTGCTGAGCTGTGGGTGACCAAACAGCTGATCAAGCATCGTTTTTGTTGTGACTTTATATCCCGGAAAGCGGTTTGGCAAATAGCAAAAGTCATGGAAGATTACTATGCGAAATTTGGATATGAGTATGCAACTGAGATTTTTGACCATGCTCTCTTTAGCATTCAAAATTATAAAAGACGGTCACAGACTTTCTTTAACATGATCTACAGGGAAGATTCGTCCTATATTGTGAATGAAGAAAAGAATGAACTGAATGAGATCAGTGCCTATTTTCGGTCCGTTATGGAATCAGCCGAGTTAAACTATGCGGTACAACTATCTGTGGAGCTTGAGCAGATCAAGCAGAAAAAACACATGGCGGAGACCAACCTCTCTGCCAATGATGAGATCTCCATGATGAATCAAGAACTAATTGAAGCAGCGCATAGCCAACAAGTTAAAGTGTGGGACAAACTTCGTCTCATCCATTCGTGCTGGCTTAATCGTTTCAGACAACATCCGGAATGGTTTATCCAGCATTATTACCGGATCAGAACTCTTCCAGCTCCAATTCTGGAGATCAAGATGGAAATTGAGAAGTATATGAATAGACAAAAAAATACTCGATCCCAAGCGCACATCGTCTAATTTCTATAGGATTAGATTTATTTGTGCATCCTTATCATTCATTTCAGTCTAACTTGTGTTGCAGTGGTTCTACGAATTAGTAGAATGACTGCTATTTGTTTTTTCTACTCTACCGTTAATACGAGCTTATAGTTGGATTTAGTTAGATTTGCACTTTCAATAGCGGAATAGAATTGATCTCATAACTTCCTGTGAATCCCAATTTCGCCACTAAAACTGTGGATAACGTTTTATCTCATGTGTTTTTGTAATATAGGTAATGTTTATATTGATTTTGTTCATTTGGATGCATAGATCATTAATGGGTATTTCAATTCATGTAGTGTTGGCTTGGCGTTTCCTGATGTGTACCTTAGCGTTATCATTTTGCATAAAAATAAGGGCTTTCCGTATCTAAATTTATCCAGATACAGAAGCCCTTATGGATCAAGCCTTTTGAGGCACTTTTGTTGCTTGTAAAAAGGTATTAATTAAAGGTGTTAATCTATGGTTTTAAAAAATGGTATTGAACTAAGATGTTGAAATAAGGTGTTGATGAAGGGTATTGAAAGGCTTTGGAACACCTCCATCTTCAAAATATTAGAAAACAACATTGAACGGTGTGAACTCCTCACGCTTCCCTAACTAGAGTAGAACCTTATTCGATATTATCCGTTGTTATACCATCCTTCAACGTACTTTCCCACCAT
The DNA here is from genome assembly GCF_038005125.1 of Paenibacillus sp. FSL K6-2862. Taxonomy (NCBI): domain Bacteria; kingdom Bacillati; phylum Bacillota; class Bacilli; order Caryophanales; family Paenibacillaceae; genus Paenibacillus; species Paenibacillus sp. FSL K6-2862. The sequence goes on along the minus strand of NZ_JBBOSN010000001.1, from coordinate 2,075,953 downwards.
ATGGATGTATCTCCTCTGACAAGCTGTGGAATTAGCTTACGGAATGGATAAGGCTGCAAATGATGCCCAGCCAGCTCATACACAGACGCCCAATAGAATTCAATATGAGACTCGAGAGATACAGGAGATTGTAACACATCCAGTTCAGAGACTTTCACTCTAAAAACCTGGTTCATTTCGCAATGTAGCTCCTTATTTTTCTCCCACCGATGCTCTACTGATCCTAAATATCCATCGATGTAACATGACAACCCAAGCTCCTCTTCGATTTCTCTTTTTAGGGCATCCGGTGCGCTCTCACCAAATTCAATGTGACCTCCTGGCAAGAACGTATTTTGATGACCAATGGCATGGGCGAGCAGAACCTGATTCTGACTGATTATAATTCCCCTTGTCAGATGATGAAATTTCGAAGTTATCACCTTCACCCCCTTATTTAATCGGTATCCAGATTTGTGGCGCATGATGAGGACCTGCATAAACCTCTAATTCGGGTGTTCCGGCATGCTCGTAAGGATTAGATGGGAACCATTCGGAAACGATCTGTTTCCACAAGCTCTGTATGCTTTCAGGCATTGGGCCCTGAACTTCGAAAACACTCCATTTGGAAGCAGGAATGGTGATGGATGATAGTCCTTCAGGTGTTTCACCATCAAACGCCGTACCAATCCAGTATTCCATTTGCTTCTCTTCAATTTCGGTCTGATCTACACAGACTCCAAGTAATCCTCGTATGGCCCCATTATTCAGTTCTAATAAACGGTCTTCTGTCCCACTTGAATACGCTTCTTGCCACATCTTCGGGATTTCTCGTAAATTTTCTCCATCTGCATAAGAGTAAGCTTGCTTAATTCCAACTAACGAAAATTCAGCCTGTTCAACAATTTTATAATCCATCGGTTCCGCTCCTTTTAAACTTACTTGAATAGCCAAGCGATTATACGATTTAACTGAGGTGCTGCTTTTTCGTACCTCACTTGGTGCAACCCCATGCTGTCTGCGAAAAGCTTTGGAAAAAGATTCAGGAGTGTCATACCCGTATTTGTACGCTAGATCAATAATTTTCTGTTCACTCTGTACAAGTTCATGTGCTGCCAGTGTTAATCGTCTCCGCCGTATATATTCGAATACGGTAACATCTGTTAATAGCGTAAACGTACGTTGAAAATAAAAAGGCGAGATATGAGCCTGTGCTGCGATCTGCTCTATCGTTACATTTTCGAGTAGATGCTCTTCGATATACTGTATAGCCTTCTGCAACGATTCAATCCAGTTCATACGGTTGACCACTCCTTGATTTCTATAATAGAGGAATACTTGTTTTGCGGCCTGTCATTATTTGCTTTGATCTGTCCGGTCCGAGTCTTTTATGGTAACTGTTAATCTGTTCAACTCACGAGGAATCAACCATAATGGATTATCTTAACATGTTCTTTATCAAGAGACAGGATAAAAAAAGTGAATCATTTTCGGCGCTCACTTGTCTATTATATATCCCAACAAGAAAGGAGCAGCGGAAGTGACCGAGCACGAACTCTTCTATTCTTACAACAAAGATGTATATCGTACCTGCTTGTATATGCTCAAAAACATTCAGGATGCCGAGGATGTATGCCATGATGTGTTTGTAACTGTGTTTCGGCAGGACTGGAGAAATGTTACACACCTCAAGGCCTGGATTATGCGAATCGCCATGAATCATTGCCTCAACGTCATTCGTAAGAACAAAGTCAAAAATGACAAACAAGACCATCTACAGAAGCAGCATGAACACGAGGCTCTTACTAGAGATTTGGTCGATGGGATAGTTATAGCTAAGTTATCCTTCGCTGAATTGGAACAGCAATTGCGCCAATTGCCTGACAAGCTGCGAAGTGTTGTGACCCTGCGGTACATTGGTGATCTATCTGTTGCGGAAATCTCGAAAATCCTCAATATACGTCAGGGTACCGTTCGATCCAGATTGCACAAGGCTCTTAAATTAATGCGAAAGAAACTGGAGTACTACGAGAAGGTTAACATGAGAGGAGAGAACCGTTTTGAATACAGTAGAATCCAAAATTAAGAATCACATGAAACATTCAGATCACATTGAATATCCAGATTTTGATAAGATGTTTAACAGCATACAGATGGACGAGCTTCGGGTAGCAGATCAGCTCACGGAAAGATCGCAACGCGGTAAGACGAAAGTTGCTATTGTCCTGGGTGTCTCTATAGCGGTAATGGCAACTCCGGTATATGCAGCCTTTCAATATGATTGGAGTGATGTCCTATCCCATAAGTCTGGAATTGAATCAGCTCTCCAAGCGGGATATGGTCAGTCTATTGAACAAAGCGTCACAGCTCACGGAGTGACCTTAACGGTGCATAACGCTTTTGTGGATGATAACCGAACAGTCCTTCTCTATACGATTAAACCCGGCATGGAAACAGACGGAGCAGAAATCAGATATGATCAGATCGTTTTGAAAGACAGTGAGGGTACACCTATTGAAGGACACTATTATCAACAATGGAACGAAGAGCAAGGTGTGTATCAGGGATACTTCGAAACGGACTGGGTGATGTCAGAGAACCAATCCGATCTGCAATTCGCCATTACAGGTGTACGATATTTGCAAGACATTCAAGAGGACATTACACTCGATCCCAAGAACACGAATACTCAGAAATTTAATATACAGAAGGACGGAATCAAAACGGTAGAAGTACAGTCCTTCCAGCACACGGAAGATCAAATCATGATTCGTTCCAACGTGACTTTCACAGATGCGGAGTTGAAGGAACAGACTTGGGCCCGAATTACAGCTTATGATCCAAACGGGAACATGATTAAAGAAACGGAAAGCCCAGTCTACGGTATAGCAGGTGCAACCGGAGCATACTCCAGCACGCAAATTTTTAACGAGCAGCAGTTCAAAGAGAGAACAGATCATTTCACCTTCACCTATACACATGAGAAAGAGCGAACAGATGGAACTTGGAACGTCGATCTCTCCTTGTCTAAACAGCAGATGGAAACAGGGGCAGTCAAGAAAGAAATGGATATTCCACTGAATTCATTAGATGGAGAGGCTAGAATCAGTGGAGTAGTGGTGACACCAACCCAGGTTCGTTTAACTATTGATCACCAAAAAGACTACTACAGAATGCCATACCGGACTTATCAGTTGGAAGTGGACGGCAGAGTGTTGGAAGGATACGTTTCCCTCGAAGGCACGTTGAATCCTAACCAGACCGAACTGAGATTTGAACAGTCCGACTCGTCTGTCATAGATGTAAGTTCTGTGGCTAACAAACCCATAACCTTAATCGCGAAGGACCGCGTTGATGAGCATGCTGGTGACCAGACTTCTATTCGTCTAAAGGATATTTCGACTCAGCCACAAATGATAACAAGGGAGTACGAAGGGTTCCTTATCAACTGGACTTATTATCTCAAGGACGGTAACCTGTACGTCGGGTCGTCCAGCCCTGAGTCTACATTTGGCGGGATCAACCAAACGTATTTCCTTGATGCGGGAGAAAAGCAATACCTAACGCCGCTGTATTTCAACGACTCCGATAATAAACATATGGAAGTATTTCATGATTTTAAAGGTAAGAACATCGATCTATATGTATGGAATTATACAACTAAAGAGCCGGATGGAGAATTACGAATTCCACTTAATAGCACTAAATAGTAACCAAACCTTAACCAAGATGAAAAAACTATTGCGCAGAAAAATGCCCTTGTTCAAGGGCATTTTTCTTATTCCTATACTAAGCTGGTTAATTTAAAAAAGGGAATATCCCTTCAAGTTTAATACCTTGAAAGTTAATCCCCTTTTGTTAGGCTCAATCCATACAAGCTGAACTGAATGATACATGTACATCGATAACCCTAGAATTTAATCGCTGCCCGGATCAATTTTAATGAGTTTGCGCGGTTCCTGTTCCTTCTCACCATACCAAACCAGCACATCTGCGAACAGATCCATAATGCGAATAAAACTCTCCTTGTCGGCTGTTGAAATTTGGTCAGCATGCTTAAAGATATCGTCAAAGCAAAGCTCACGGACAAAATCAGTGTACTTTGCGTATACCTCGCGCCCTTTCGCCGAAGGTTTGACATAAATGTCTTTGCGGTTACCGCTTAAATGATATTTTTCGAGCAAGCCTTTTTCCGTCAGATTCTTCACATTCTTGGAGAATGTACTGCGGCTAACGCCCAAACGTGCGGCCATCTTTGACATTTTCTCCTCCTTATCCTCTGCTTCCAGAATGTATTCCAGGGTCTGGATCTGAGAGGCGGAGAACATCACGTCCGTACCATAGCTTCGCTGCAGCTTATAGGTGTTCGAGTATGCATTGCCGTATTTGATAATTTTCTCAATCAGGGTCCGATGGTCGCCCATCCAATCTAATTTCATGAGTAATCCCTTTCATTTTCAGATTCTCTTTCTTTTACTCTACTGAAATTAGATGTGTTTTTCAATCCATGTAATGGCTTCTTCTATGACTTCATGTCTAGTCGGTTCATTAAATATTTCATGCATGAGATGTGCATAGATCTTCAACGTTTTGTCAGTCGAGGCAATGTCTCCATAGAATTCACGTGAATCCTGCTCGCTCACCAACCCATCATTTGCTCCATGCAGAACGAGCACCGGGTCCACAAACTGCTTGGCATGTTCTTTTAACCACGCCACGCCGTTCCCTAGGCTATTAAAAAGATCCACAGAAATTTGTTTCTCTACCAGCGGATCACTCGCGTAAGCGGATACAACCTCAGGGTCACTGCATACGCCACTGCCAAGCTCATTCGGGATATACGTCCCTGTAGGAAGATCAAGCGGCAGTTCACCAGCAACCTTCGTATTGTAACGGGTAAGTGCTCCTGATAAAACAATGCCTTTGACCTTGCCTGGATATTTCGTGCCAAATGATGAGGTTGCAAATCCACCCATGCTATGTCCAATGACGAATACTGGGAGGTCACTGCTCTCTTGCAAAGCCCTCTCAACTACGACATTCACATCCTCGATGATTTGATGAAAATCACTGTAGAATGTACGCTTTCCTTCAGATCTCGCATGACCACGATGGTCGAATCGATATACGTTACAGCCTCGTTTGTTTAATTGCTTCGTTAACTCATCATAACGCCCGGCATGCTCGCAGAGTCCATGGACAATGAGCACCGCTGCCTTCGCATCTTCGGCTGTATCCTTGCTGAAATAAAGCTGTGTTCCGTCAAATGATTTAATCGTTGTCTCACTGTGGTTCATACTCATCCCATCCTTTTCATGGTGCTAAAGCATTCAAGAGATCACAACATTGAACCTTGAGCACATTTAGTAAGCATTGTCATGTCCACTCATCCAATAAAATTTAGTGTCTTATGAAGATTATATTGTTTCTTATAGAAACAATATAACATTAGCCTTTCGCTCTTGTCCATCAATCATTTAAGCGTTTACATAAAAATTTGGTGTAAGACAATATGAGCATTTTGGCTACAGACATGGGTAAAAGAAATTCATAAAAAGCAAAAAACCTCTTGGATACCAAGAGGTTTTCGGTATGGAGCCTAGGGGGATCGAACCCCTGACCTCATCGCTGCCAGCGATGCGCTCTCCCAGCTGAGCTAAGGCCCCACATTAATATATGTACTTGTCCGCTTCTGCGAAGTTTCACAGGCGACTCCTATATCATATAAAATGCAGCTTTAGCTGTCAATAACTTTTTCAGAACGCAAAGTGTTTGGAGAAGAACAACCTCTGTACAGACAAGAACACTCATTATTACAAGCGCAGACTGCTCTTCTCCCATAATCCACTTCTTAATCGTCGAGATCCTCTTTGGATAACAACGACTTCAGTTCTTTCATGAACATATTGATGTCTTTGAATTGGCGATACACGGAAGCGAACCGCACGTAGGCAACTTCATCAACCGGGAACAACTGCTCCATCAACAGCTCGCCAATCTGGCGGCTTTCCACTTCAGCTTCCGCAGTGTTGCGCAGTGACTTCTCCACCTCGGAAACCATCATCTCCAGCGTCTCTACAGAGACAGGACGTTTCTCACAAGCCCGGATAAGACCACGGAGAATTTTGTCGCGACTAAACTCTTCACGGCTGCCATCTTTCTTAATGACGATCAACGGGGTCTCTTCGACCATTTCAAATGTTGTAAAACGGCGGCTGCACTGCTCGCACTCACGACGACGGCGGATGGATTTTGATTCATTAGCAGGCCTAGAATCCAGCACTTTTGTACCTAGATAGGCGCAATAAGGACATTTCAACTCAGATCACTTCCCATGTTTTTCTTTTACCATAAATTCCCTGTCACTTCTAGTTATGAAAATCGCATTGAAGACACATAATACTTTTACCAACCGCGAGGAGGTGAACAGCAATGGCCCAAAACAGCAACGGTAACTCCAACAACTTGGTAGTAACTCGCGCTTCCGCAGCACTGGAGCAATTGAAATATGAAGTTGCTCAAGAACTCGGAATCAGCATCCCACAAGACGGATACCAAGGTAACATGACTTCTTACGAGAACGGTTCGATCGGTGGATACATCACGAAACGTCTGGTAACAATTGCAGAACAGCAATTGGCAGGTCAATACCAATAATATCTGCATTGTAATACGTTTAGACAGAGGAGCATGGAGCGGCCGGTGAATAACCGGCCTGCTCTGTGCTTCTACTATTAGATAAGACATACGATATCAAAATTCAAATCAAACCGATTGTACTCTAGACTACCGCATAATCCATGCAATTAGCATTAGAACGTATTATAGATCTTTACATACTGATTATAATAATAAATGACTCGTTGTACATAGTGCCGGGTTTCTCCAAAAGGAATATCTTTGACTGTCTCGAATGAGCCGTCCCAGACACCATCTCTGATCCATCCACTTACTTTGCCTGGTCCGGCATTGTAAGCGGCAATCATGGCCGTCTCATTGCCGTCAAACTGTTCTGAGAGGTTACGCAGGTACCATGTCCCAAGCTGAATGTTCCTGCCGGGTTCATGCTTCAGCTCCTCTAACGAGGTCCCGGGAATTTTGGCTTGCTCCATGATCCAGTTGGCCGTATCCGGCATCAGCTGCATCAGCCCGATGGCACCTCTTCTGGATTCCTTGCTTGTCTTGAAATTGGTTTCCACCTTGATGATGGAAGCGATAAGGAATGGGTCCACCTCATAGCTTTGAGACTGCGCACGAATCTCTTCCTTGTAATGAATCGGATAAAACCACGCCATCCAGTTTGTATTCAGGAACAGCACCAATACAAATGAAACAAACATCAACAGCAGTACCCGTTTCTTGCGCAGTAACTTCATATCAGACCCTTATGATGCAAAAATGAAATAACCTGCTGCTCCGTCTCCGACCATAAGCCGCTGTTGTCAATGACCACGTCAGCACGCTGCTTCTTATGTTCAATATCCATCTGCGCATTAATACGGGCGTCAGCCTGTTCCTCTGTCATACCATCCCGACTCATCAGCCGCTCGCGCTGCACAGATCTCGGGACGTAAACAACGATAACCTCATCAAATCCTTTTTCCAGACCGGATTCAAACAATAAAGGAATATCCGATACCACAAGCTTGTCCGGATAGGCCTGTTCATATGCAGCAGCACGTTCCCGCATCTCCTGGCGAATAGCCGGATGTGTGATTGCCTCGAGGGCTTTACGCTCATCGGGATTTTGAAACACAATGCTGCCCAGCTTTTTCCGGTCCAGTGTCCCGTCTTTATTTAATATGGCTTGTCCAAACCGCTGAACAGCGGCAGCCAAAACAGGATGCCCGGGCATCATGACCTCCCGGGCAATCACGTCTGCATCAATCAGCAGCGCTCCCTTACTGGCAAGAAGGGCGGAAACACTGCTCTTTCCCGTTGCGATCCCGCCGGTTAAGCCAATATTCATCGTTTCACCTCATAACAGCTTCATTATTCCCATAATCATCAGTAACAAAGCAGGCAGTACGGACAGTCTTCTCATCCAGCGTAGAGCTGAAAAGCGTAATCCAACTTTCATGCCTATTAACAGAAATGCGCCACTGAACAGCGCGATGACAAGCGCAGTCCACAATGTGGGGAAACCGAGCAAAGCAGCTCCGAGCCCTGCACCAAAGGCATCCAGTGACAGAGCAATTCCAAGCCACATTGCCTCCTGAGCAGATATGCTTCCCGAATTGTCCATATCCGCTTTGGAAGGACTGCGTAATATTTGAATGACAACACCTAATTTCCGCAGTTCCAATGTAAATACCATGCGTTCCAGTGATCCGCCGGATGCAGATGGTTCAAGATCAAGTGCCAGCACTTGATTTCTGCCTTTGACCGGCGCTGCATTGAGTGCTTGCTCTTCATCTCCGACTGCTTCCGTTCCCTCTTCCGATTCGAGGCGATCCTTCCCCTGCTTACAAATCAACTGAATTAATGACCACGCACCGATGGCAATCAGAATAACCGCACCAACGAACGAAGCCAAATCAGGAGATACCACATGGGATAGGAGTACTCCCACCTGCATGGACAACGCAATGACCAACCCCGAACAAATGGAGATGACAGCAATGGATAACAGCGGGATCTTCGTCCTGCGCAGCCCGTATGTAATCCCGACACCAAAACCATCTAAACTAAGCGCCAAAGCAAGCGCCAGCAATGAAACAAAATGATGCAGCACCCTGGATTCCTCCCCTGTGCGGGAACTCGTTTCCACCTACGGTTACAGGTAGGTATTCGCCCGCTTATTTCTGCCATATCAGTATATGGAGGGAGTAATCCATGGGTGCTACGTTTTAATCATTTCGTTCTTTCGGCACAAATTAAAACCGTTAGCGTGTAAACGACAATTTCAATTTGTATCTTCCTTGGGTTATTTTAATGGTTGGCACTTCGGACAGTAATGCGTCCCGCGACCGCCAACAACGCTTTTCTCAATCAATGTACCACACGTTGTACAAGGCTCGGATTTGCGACCATAGATTTTCAGTTGATGCTGAAACATGCCCATCTCACCTTGTCCATTAACATACGATTTGATGGAGGATCCGCCTGCATTCACGGCATCCTGCAGCGTAGCTACAATAGCCTCGTGCAGCACCGTCAATTGGGCTTCAGTCAGCGTCTTGGCAATGGTTTCGGGGTGAATGCCTGCGCGAAAAAGGGCTTCGTCCACATAAATATTCCCGATGCCAACGACATATGCCTGATTTAACAACACAGCCTTGATTTTGGTTGTCCGTTTACCAACAGCTTCACGAAATGCAGCCACGGTAAATGCCGGATCCAGCGGCTCAAGGCCGAGCTTCAACAAAGGTTTGGATACGAGCTCTTCGCCCGCTGCAAACAAATGCATGGTTCCAAACTGTCGTACGTCCTTGTATCTCAATTCCGTACCATCTGTGAAGTGAAAGATAACATGGGTATGCTTCTCCACTTCTTCGTGCTGCTCGTATACGCCGTATCTACCTTCCATCCGCAGATGGGAGACCAGTACCAGCCCGTCCAACAAAATCCGTAAAAACTTCCCTCTGCGCTCCACTCCGATGATGGTGTGTCCTGCGAGTTCCAGTGCAAATGCATCTATATCGTCCGGCCGCTGAATGATGCGCGGCAAGTTAACGGTTACGCGTTCAATGGTCTTACCTACAACAAGTTGATTCAATGTTCTTCTGACTGTTTCGACTTCCGGTAATTCCGGCATGATGTTCTCACCTCCCCTATATTATAACGGAAGTTGAGCTTCAGCGGGACCCCTTCTTATGTCGAATCGTTGTGAGGAAATGTTTGTAAATAAACGGAAATACATACCGTTGGTTATTTGGCTTCGTACCAATTTTCCCCGAAACTGACTTCTGCCTTGAGTGGTACCGAGAGCTCCAATGCTTTTTCCATAACGGATGGCACCAGCTCCTTCATCAGCTCCAGCTCATCCGCAGGTACTTCAAATACAAGTTCGTCATGTACCTGAAGCAGCATGCGGCTCTTCAATTGGCGTTCACGCAGCGCTTCATCCATCTGCACCATGGCCAGCTTGATGATATCAGCCGCTGTTCCCTGAATAGGTGTATTCATCGCCGTACGTTCTGCGAAGGAACGCAGATTGAAGTTGCTGGCATTAATCTCTGGCAGGTAGCGACGTCGTTCCAACAACGTTTTAACGTATCCATCCTGGCGAGCTTCCTTCACAATGTCATCCATATATCGCCGCACACCCTGGAAGACTTCAAAATACTGATCGATAAACTGTGCAGCCTCTTTACGCGTAATATGCAGATTCTGAGACAATCCATAATCACTTATTCCATAGACGATACCAAAGTTAACTGCCTTGGCGGAACGACGCATATCCCCATCCACATCTTCTGGATTCACACCAAATACATCCGAAGCGGTCTTGGTATGAATATCCATATCATTGACAAACGCTTCCTTCAAGCGCTCATCGTCCGAAATATGGGCCAGTACACGCAGTTCAATCTGGGAATAGTCTGCTGCCAGAATGGACCATCCTGGCTCGGAAGGAACAAATACCTTCCGGATTTTGCGACCTTCTTCCATCCGAATCGGAATGTTCTGCAAGTTCGGGAATTGACTGCTAAGTCGTCCCGTTGCAGCAATGGTCTGACGATAATACGTATGCACCTTGCCATCCCGATCAGAAATCTCTTTAAGCAAGCCCTCCACATAAGTGGATTGCAGTTTGGCAAGCTGACGATATTGCAGAATATGCTTGACCACATCATTATAAGGAGCCAATTTCTCCAAGACTTCCGCATCTGTGGAATAGCCTGTTTTTGTTTTTTTCACCACTGGCAAACCCAGTCTATCAAACAAAATCTCACCCAGCTGCTTCGGTGAATTCAGATTAAATTCCGTTCCTGACAACTTGTAGATCTCAGCCATCAATCTGCTGATCTGTTCTTCAAACTCACTGCCCAGTGCTTGCAGATCGGCTGTATTGGCCTTGATGCCCTGCTTCTCCATGTCCGCCAATATACGTGACAATGGCATCTCAAGCTCGTGGAAAAGCGAGTTCATCTCATCGCCCGCCAGTGCCTGCTCCTGAAGTGGAATAATGGCTGCGACTGCAGCAGCTTTGCGGCACAGGAAATCGCCCAGTATCTCTGCTTCCGGCACCTTGTACTTGGCCCCTTTGCCCATAACCGTGTCATCCTCCACGAGTGATGGCAGACCATACTTGGTTGTGAGTCCACTAATTGTCTGGTTGGATTCCGTTGGATCAAGCAAATACGCTGCCAGCTGTACATCGAAAGATGCGCCAGCGAATTCAATACCATGTGCATGAAGGGCCAGGTCTACACGATGAAGATCATACCCGCGTTTCGGTTGTTCTGAATTACCGAGCCATTCCCGCACTGGAGCCGCTGCCTCGGAATGAAGCACTTCGGGAGATATGAACGTATAGGTTCCAGCGGAACCTACAGCAAGTCCAATCAATTTTGCTTGGTGCGGGTTATCCCCATGTGTCTCCACGTGCAGTACATCAATGGAATCCAGGGAACTGAACAGCTCACTTATGTTCTCCTCTGTTGCAATAGAGGACTCTACCTCGGCAGCAGGGACCGCTTCCTGTTCAGAAGCAATGCTGCCACTAAACGACAGGCGTTCGAGCAAGGATTTGAATTCCAGCTTGGCCAGTGCAGGACCAGCCTGTTCTTCTTTTAATCCAGCGAACTGCATGTCATCCCAGGTTTGCTCCAGTGGCACTTCGCGGTGAATGGTCGCCAGTTGTTTGCTCATCCGAGCATCTTCGGCGTGGGCCTCAATCTTTTCTTTCATCTTGCCTTTCAGTTCACTTGTCCCGTTCAACACATCTTCTACCGATCCGAACTGATGCAGCAGCTTCAACGCTGTTTTCTCTCCAACTCCCGGAATACCCGGAATATTATCCGACGCATCGCCCATCAGGCCTTTGAGATCGATAATTTGGAGTGGCGTCAGACCATACCGTTCCTTAATTTGAGCAGGGTCATACAGTTCGATATCCGTTACCCCTTTGCGCGTGAGACCGATATGTACATGTTCGGAGGCAAGCTGCAGCATATCCTTGTCACCCGATACAACCAATACCTGTCTTCCAGCCTCGTCTGCGCGTTTGGTTAACGTTCCGATGATATCGTCCGCTTCAAACCCGGCCAGCTCAAACTGGGCAATACCCAATCCTTGCAGCAATTCTTTGAGTAATGGAAACTGTTCCGACAGCTCGGGTGGTGTTTTTTCCCGGCCACCTTTATACTCCTGATAACCTTCGTGACGGAAAGTGACTTTGCCAGCATCAAATGCCACCATAACATGAGTCGGCTTATGCTCTTCCAGCAATCGGAGCAGCATGGTGGTGAAGCCATACACCGCATTGGTATGCAATCCTTTTGAATTCGTCAGAGGAGGCATTGCAAAAAATGCCCGGTAAATAATGCTATTTCCATCTATGAGAATAAACTTTTCCATTCCAGCACCTCACGTATCGTATGGTCAAACCCTCAAGTACATCTACTCTCATGATAACATACACACCTGTTACTACAAAAAAGATTGATCATCTTTTTACACATTCTATCCAGCAAAAAAAGAACTCTCTCCACAGACAGCCTGTCGCTCGCAGGCCGCCGGGAGAAAGTCCCTTGTTTTTGCAGCAAATCGTCCCCAATTCCAATGATTTGCCGTTAATGATTATTGGTTCAAATCCGGACGCTTACCTGTTACCAGATAAACCGTGCTCTCCCCAATGTTGGTTGCATGATCACCTATGCGTTCAATATACCGTCCTACCAACATGAGCAGCATGGCCTGAGAGGCCTGAGTTGGATGAGAGGTCATGAAACTGTATAGATCGCCAATCATATGACTGTACAGCTGGTCAACCTGGTCATCCGTTTGTGCCATTTTGTAAGCCAGATCCGTATTTTCCTTCAGGAATGACTCGATGGATTCATCAATCATCTCTTTGACGATTTCCGCCATACGCGGGATATCCACAAGTGGTTTAATCAGCTCCTGGCCTTCCATACGAAGCGTAACTTTGGCAACGTCCAAGGCGAGATCTCCCATACGCTCGAGATCACTTGAGATTTTGAACGCCACAATAATACGGCGCAAATCCTTCGCGACTGGCTGCTGGGTAATAATCAGCTTGGAGCCCAGTTCCATGATTTTGTCTTCCAGCGCATTCAGATTCGCATCATTCTTGATGATGACCTGAGCTTTCTCAGCATCCAATGTCCGTAAACTCTCAATAGCACCATCCAATGCCGTTCCTACATGCTCACCCATTTGCCGAAGCAAAATGCGAAGCTCTTCAAGCTCCTGATCAAATTCTTTTCTGCGAATCATAGGTTTCCATGTCCCCCTTGTCCATCATCTCCGGATACGCCGGGTTCGTTCGAATTCAGCTTGCTTAACCGAACCGTCCGGATATATAATCCTCGGTCCGGGAATCCTGGGGCGTGGAGAACAGCGTTTCTGTATCAGCGGCCTCCACAACCTCACCATTCAGGAAAAACACCGTCTTACCCGATACGCGGGCAGCCTGATGCATGTTATGGGTTACCATGACGATGGTGTACTTGTTGTGCAGTTCCTTGACCAGTTCCTCGATCTTTAATGTCGAGATGGGGTCCAGGGCCGAGGTGGCTTCATCCATCAGCAATACATCAGGTTGTACCGCGAGGGCTCGTGCAATACAGAGACGCTGCTGCTGACCGCCGGACAGACTAAGTGCTGATTTTTTAAGTACATCCTTGACTTCATCCCACAATGCAGCGTGTACAAGACTTTGCTCAACCAACTGATCCAGCTCCGCCTTCTGGGTAACACCGTGCAAACGTGGGCCGTATGCGACATTATCATAGATTGATTTTGGAAAAGGATTGGGCTGCTGAAACACCATGCCTACTCGTTTGCGCAGCGTTTCAACTTCGATTTCATTACTGTAGATATCCGATCCATCGAGCAGAACTTGTCCCTCGACACGTACTCCCGGAATCATGTCATTCATCCGGTTTAATGTACGGAGCAACGTGGATTTACCACAACCTGACGGTCCGATGAATGCAGTTACAGTTCGTTCCGGCAGGTCCATTGATATATTTTTAAGCGCATGATGCGTATCATAGTACAGATTAAGTCCTTCAATGTGAATGAGTTCCTTCATGGATGTTCACTTCTCCTTCGCTGGAGGGACAAACCAAGCTCCCTTTACGTTGAGGCCGAGTCCAGATCAATAATCTTCAGCATCTCGGTCATCCTTAATATCCTACCTTCTTATTGTAAAAAGAGTATCACTTTCATGTTAACGGAATGTAAAAAAGACATCGTTCACAAGCCATGACCTTCCCGTTACGATCATAGATGGTAAATGATGTCTATCTTGTTTACAATTCTCCTCCAGAAATCATAGAATCCAGTTTTTTTCGGATATAATCCGCCACTTCTCCAGTCTGCTTGCCTTCCTCTGCGATGTTGGCAGCAATATGCAGCATACCTTCCACGGCAGAGTTTAAACGATTGAAAGCTGCACTTCCTTCGGTAACATGTACGGAGCTATCGTCAATTTCAGCAGCACTGGCGCGAACCAGTTCAACGGTTTGTCTGGTTAGTTCACCGATCCCTTCGAGCAAGGAGGACATATCTCCAGCAACCTCGCGGGTTTGCTTGGCTAAGGCCCGAATCTCACTAGCAACCACTTGGAAGCCTCGCCCATACTCGCCAGCATGAGCTGCCTCAATGGAAGCATTCATGGCAAGCAACGCACTCTGATCGGCCAGAGAACGAATGGAATGTGCCATGCCCGCTCCGGTTTCTATTGAGGTCAGCATATCATTAGCGTGCTGGCGTTGTCCTCCCATGTGCTGATGTACGCGGTTATACGAAGCCTCAACCTGCATAAGACTGCTTGCACCCTGTTCAGACAATTGAATAATTTGTTTCGCATCTTCTCCTGTCTTTCCAGCGGATTGAACCAGTTTCGTAATCGACTCATGGATCCGGGATATTTCTTTCTGGCTCTCGGTAATGGTGTGAATGCGCTCTTTTCCAGCCTCGTGCTGCATCCTTCTGGAAAGGGACATGAGATCCCGCATGGTTAATACGCCAAGCAGCCTGTTCTCCTCCGTTACAATGATGCAATCATAGAAATGCTCCTCACTTCGTGACAAAGCTACATCAATCACTTCTGGCGCAGCAGCCAGTACATCCACGACTACCGGAGATGAATCAGCAACATGTGATATGGACTTGCGATAAAACAAATCCGCGGCGAAACGTCCATTCAGTATTCGATACAAGGTTTCCCGCATCAATAACCCCAGTGGGCGATTCTGATCATCACCCAATACTACACATGGATATTTCTGTTCCTGACTCAGTATGCTGGCAGCCTCTCCACAGGTGGTTTTCACCCCCACCATGGGAACCTGACGGCAGTATTCTCGGATGGACACCTGGTTGTTAAGGGTTAATTCTGTAAGATCATCCTGAGTTAAACGAATCGAGTCATCCTCATGCTTATATGTATCTTCTACGGATAGATCAGGCTTCTCTTCGAGCAACGTGGGCATAAATGCGCAATCTCCTTTACGTATGAGCTCCGTCCTGAGATGGGTTATGTAGGTCCTAAGAATCACTCGGACAAGTTCATGCTACTCCCTCTATGTAAAGGAAAATAAAGGTTTATGTAAATCAGACGTAAAATAAAACTCCCCGATCATTACGAACTTGAATGATGGGGAGTTTTTCTTTTTACAACCAGTTTATAACCTACACCTCGAATGGAATCAATGTGTACGGATTCCGGGTCCAGCTCCAGCTTTTTACGTAATGAACTTACATGGACGTCAACGGTGCGCTGGCCTCCGATATAATCGAAGCCCCAGACCGCATTCATCAGGTCATCACGTGTAAGTACAACGCCTGGCTTCTTGGCCAAATAGAGCAGAACTTCGAATTCTTTAGGACGCAGACTTATGGATTGTCCACCCAGCGTCACTTCATACTTCAGTGGATAGATCTCAAGTTCGCCAAGTACAATTCGTGAACCATCCTTGTCCTCTGGCTGAGGCAGGTCATCACCATTGGAATATCTTCTTAATACTGCGTCCACTCTGGCAAGCAGTTCCGAAACGCCAAAGGGCTTTGTAATATAGTCGTCAGCTCCAGATTTCAGACCCTGTACCACCTCGGCTTCACCGTTCTTCGCCGTAAGGATGATGACGGGTGTAGTTACACCCTGAACTCTTAATTTGTTCAGAATATCCAGACCGTTCATTCCGGGCAGCATCAGATCCAGCAGGATCAAATCAAAGTCCTGAGAAACTGCACGGTCATATCCTGAAGATCCATGATCCTCAGCGGTAACGTCATAGCCTTCCTGTGTCAGGTTGTACGTAAGTAATCTCGATAATGTAGGTTCATCTTCAATAACTAGCAAACGCTGTGCCATGATACCCCTTCTCTCCTTATAGGTTGTCTGTTGCCACAACACTTTTTATATCATAGCACTTATTTGTTAACGCTGTGTAAAGCAATTTATTCGATTTTACAATTCACTTCTTCAGGCCTAGATTTCTTCATCCTGTATTAGGGGAAGGATTACCTTGAACGTTGTACCCATGCCAAGTTCACTCTCAACCGATAACTTGCCATGATGAAGCTCAACCAGATGTTTCACAATGGATAACCCAAGCCCCGTACCACCAGAGTTGCGTGATCTTCCTTTGTCTACCCGGTAGAAACGTTCAAAGATTCTCGGCAGGTCCTTCTTCGGAATACCAATTCCGGTATCAGATACTGCAAATACCACCTGTTCCTCGGCTTCACCACGTTCGACCGTCACCTGTAATTTGACACGTCCCCCTTCAGGAGTGTAGTTAATCCCGTTCGAGAGCAGATTAATGAAAATTTGTTTCATTTTATCCTCATCAGCCTCGATATACAGCTCCTCTGGCACAAACATCTGCAGTCGAATCTGCTTCTTCTCTGCCACTTTGGATAGTGTACCCAGAACCATCTCGAAGAACGAATGCACATGTACGGGAGAACATTGCAGCGGTGCCCGCTTGGATTCGATCTTGGATAACTCCAGAATATCCCCGATTAACCGGTTTAATCGATCGCCTTCGTCATAGATGATCTGCAAGAATGACCGTTCCGTCTCTTTGTCCTGCACTCCCCCGCTGAGCAGCGTCTCAGCAAACCCTTTGACCGCGGCCACAGGAGTCTTCAATTCATGGGAAACATTCGCAACGAACTCACTGCGCATTGACTCCAGTCTGCGTATCGCCGTAACATCCTGCAAAAGGAAAAGCATTCCGCGGTATCCGCCATTATCTTCAGTCATCGGAACACCATCAATACGAATCAGACGTTCCTCCGGGTTAAAGATACTTACCTCCTCATGCATCCGTTCCTGAACAGCTACACTTTCTTCAATCGTCCGCGTCAATTCATAATGTTTCTTCAATTCAATATAGGGTTTACCTGTCACGCGTTCGGATTGAATACCCAGCATACGCTCTGCTTCCCGGTTTACCAGTGCAATGGATTGGGACGCATCAATCATGACAATGCCGCCTGCCATGTTGGCCAGGACACTCTGCAGTAATGCCTCATTATCACGAATTGTTTTAAGCTGTGTCTGTAGACTGTCAGCCATTCCGTTAATCGCCAGTCCAAGCTGTCCAATTTCGTCTCTGCGTGTTACCTTTACCCTGGCATCATATTCCAGTTTGGTAATCCGATGAGCTACCTTCGTTATGTGTTCGATTGGTGAGGTTAATCCCCGAGCAACCCTGTAACTGACCAGAGCTACAATCAGGAACAACAGCCCCAAGGCTACAAACATGATTAACCAGCCACGTTGTAACCCCTGATCAACAGCAGCCAAACTCATGGATAATCGGATGTAACCATCGAATTCTCCTCCGGGCACTTCTACCATGTCACTTTGATCCGAGTTCACGGGCAGAGCGACATATAACATATCTTCTCCCAGCGTCTCACTGAAACGGATCGACTGGCCATAACCATCACCAACTGCACCCTTGATCTCTTCCCGGTCTAAGTGATTATCCATTGTAGCAGGATCACTCTCTGAATCACCAATGACCGTTCCATCCCGATTAATAAACGTTACCCTGGAATCGGTGAGCTTCTCCAGCTCGCCTGCCCGATCCGAATAGTACTTTCTTGTTTCTGCCGAGGTTGGATCGGTCGCATCGTGGAAAGGAAACGTTGCCTTAAGCAAATTGATTTCACGCACCATCGTTTGCTCCAGTGCCGTGGTGTGTGTTGTTTTAAATACTCTGCCCATCGTATATCCAGCCACAATGACGGATACACCAATCAATATCATCATGATGATGGAAAGGCGAACTCGAAACGGTCTCATTAATCTCTTCCTTTTTAGTTAATCTCAATTATAGGTCAGTTCACTCTATCCGATCGCCACGTGTACCTGGCAGTGAAACAACCAGAAACTCTACTTCATTTGCACTTGTATTTTGCATCTGATGAGGGACTCCCGGTGGAATCTCCAGTCCTTCATGTGGCTCAAGTGTGTACTCCACGCCATCAAGCTCCATACACCCCACTCCGCTCAGGATAAAAAAGAATTGGCGGCTTACGTTATGGTAATGACGTACTTCAGCTGTTCCTGCAGGCATGCGCTCATGAATAATGCTTAAACCCTCGTTCTGCACGAGATGCCATCCATCACATTGTGCACCCCATATGTAATGTGCTGCGTTTTGTTTGCTAATCTTCATGTTGTATCCTCCCGATAGGTATGTTCCGTCTATCATATCACAGTTGCCTTTGGGACAGATTCGTTTCTAATTGAAACCAGATTACGACATGAAGTACTTTTTACGGTACGAGGTTCAAGAGAACATGTATCAAGAATATCATGTAACTATCATCTCTGATCCTGACTTTTGTAAACATAGCACAGAAATTTGGGATCATTGTCAAAACTAAAAAGACGTACCGCCAGCAGCAGCTGAACGATACGTCTTAGATATGTGATTGAAAATACTAACTCGAACGGAGCTTTAGATTATCCATTAACGACTTCGCCACCGTTGATGTGAATGACTTGTCCACTCACATAGGAGGAATCATCCGAAGCGAGATATACATATGCAGGAGCCAGCTCATCCGGTTGACCAGGACGTTTCATCGGCTGCGTAGCGCCGAACTCGCTCACCTTTTTCTCATCAAATGTCGATGGAATCAGTGGTGTCCAGATTGGGCCTGGAGCTACCGCATTTACACGAATGCCTTTCTCAATAACATTCATGGACAGGGAACGCGTGAACGATGTAATCGCTCCTTTGGTGGACGAATAGTCGAGCAGAGTCGGACTACCTCGATAGGCTGTGATGGACGTCGTGTTGATAATTGTGCTGCCTTGCTTCAGATGTGGCAGGGCGGCCTGCGTGATATAAAACATCCCGAAGATGTTGGTGCGGAACGTCCGCTCCAGCTGTTCAGGCGTAATATCCTCGAGCTGCTGCTGTGGGTGCTGCTCGGCCGCATTGTTAACCACAATATCCAGCTTGCCCAGCTGCTCCACCGTCTGTTGAACAGCTTGCTTGGCAAATGAATCATCACCAATATCTCCGGCAATCAGGATACACTTGCGTCCTTCCTGCTCCACTTGACGTTTGGTTTCTTCTGCATCCTGGTGCTCGCTGAGGTATACAATGGCTACATCCGCGCCCTCTTTGGCATACGTAACGGCAACGGCACGTCCGATTCCACTGTCACCTCCGGTAATAAGGGCAACTTTGTCCAATAATTTGTCAGCCGCCTTATACTGCGGTTTTTCAAACTCCGGCTTAGGGTGCATCACCGATTCAATTCCGGGACGCTGGTCCTGATGTTGTGCTGGCATCGTTTTTTGCGTTTGTGTATTGGTTGACATTTCACATACTCCTCTCAAAATGAATGGCTGTAAACTTCTCATTCTGTAGGATGGCATGAACAGTGCAGATTATTCCTGCTGCAGCTGACATCATCCAAAACTCACTTCTGCTGTCTCGATACTTACTTACCACTCTCTTTTGGAGGTCAAACAGAAAATAGGATGAATTATAGATTGCACCAAATTTCGATTATTTTTCGAAAATGACCTGTTTCATGACACAAATTGTATTCCTATGCCGCTTGGGCTGAGGTACAATGTACAGTATACAATTGTGATTTTAGTACCTTATACCCGGTATATATTCTGCGTTCGATCAAGCACCTCAAATAACAGATTCTCAATCTGACATGGAGCCAAACAATGGAATCGCACATTAACGCTTATATATCCCTTGTAACCACTTCAGCCGTCCTGAATGTTTTTTTGTGTGTATACACCTATTTTAGAAGAGCAGAAATTTCAAGAGCCAACGTATTTATGCTCTATACGGCTGCCTTATCCGTTTATACCTTTGGTTATGCCATTGAGCTCGCCAGCAATACACTGGAACAAATGAAATTCTGGACGGTAGTGGAGTACACGGGCATGCCTTTCTCCGCCTCCCTCGGCTTGATCCTGATGATCCAGTATACGGGCAAGTCACTATCGAAAAAGGCAACAGCAGCGCTGTTCGTCATTCCGACGATTACGCTCTTCATGGTTGCAACCAATGACTACCACCATTTATTCTACAAAAAAGTATGGCTTCGAACAGATAGTTCTGTTCCTTTGATGGATATTGCCGCTGGCCAATGGTATGTTGTTCATGGAGCATTTACGTTTTCATGTCTGTTATGTGCGTGTCTGATCCTTATTGCGCAATGGAAACACACCAAGAAAATGTATCGCCGTCAGCTGCTTACATTGATTACATCCCAACTGATACCGATGACGGGTGCCTTTCTTTACTTAATGGGACTGACGCCAGGAGGAATGGATCCTGTGCCGTTACTCATGTGTGTCACTTCATCCATGTACATCTGGGCAATCCTGTCTTCTCGTCTGTTGACCATCGTTCCTATAGCCAAAGACAGTATCTTTGAGAGCATGCGCGAGGGCGTTATTGTTCTGGATGGTTCGAATCGTCTGGTCGATTACAACAAAGCGCTGCGCGATATGCTGCCTGAACTGGAGACAAGCATGGTTGGACAGCCGCTGAATGATATTTGGCTTTTACTGGCCGGCGAGACTTTTCCCGTGGAATACGGAAGAGAAGGCCTGCAGACGGATCTCTATTGGCAGTTGCATGGGCAGACGGTTTGTTATCAGGTCAGAACATCTTATGTGTATAACAAAAACGGAGAGCCCGTTGGAAGTCTGATCATGCTGATCGATATTACGGAGCAGCGGTTTCTACAAGAACAATTGAAGCAGCTCGCATATTTCGACGGTTTGACCAAAATATACAATCGAACGCAGTTTCTGCATAAAGGCCGTGAAATACTGAACGAGGCACAGCTTAGCCATCAGCCTGCATCTTTTATTCTATTTGATATCGATCATTTCAAACGGATCAATGACACTTATGGACACGAAGTTGGGGATCAGGCCCTTATTCATGTCGTCTCAGTATGTAATCGTTATTTGAAACCTGAAATGGTGTTCGCCCGGTATGGCGGAGAGGAATTTGTCATTGCCCTGCCGAATGCAGCTCTTCAGGATGGAAAGCAGCTAGCCGAGCAGTTACGTGTGGCTTTGTTGAATGACCCTCTTCATGTGGAGGGAAGTCTTGTGCCTATTACTTCAAGCTTTGGGGTGGCCCAGTATAGCCGTGAAACGGATTCACTGGAATCCTTGCTTCGGGATGCCGATAGCGCATTATACGAGTCCAAACGAAATGGGCGCAACGCTGTATTTACTCATACAGTCAGCCTTGCCTAGTCCAATATGTTAAACAAATAAAAATAGACAGCCCCATGGGTTGTCTATTTTTGATACTAACATGATTACCCTGCAAGGCTTGTCTACCCGCATTTTATGCAAGCGTTTTAGATTTTGGTTAACAGGCTGTATCGAGCAATAGTCTTGCAGATAACTAGTTAGATGATCGTGCGATCAACCATAAGATAAACCATAATGAGCAAGAGGACAGCCAGTATTGTACTGAACGTACGAATCTTGCCCTGTTCCGGGCTCACATCACGGTTGCTTTTCACACCTTCTGCGGCGAGACGCAGCGGTTTACCCATAATACCGCCAATGGCAGCAATGGCAAGCAATAAAACAACAACGACACCCATCCACAGGTGGGAATACTCACCCTTCGTCATCAGGTATCCCCCTGTGAGAAGCTGGATAACCAACCCATACTGGGCGATGCGGTTCAAGGAACGAACCGATGTAAATGCCCCTTCCTGTGCCGCAGCATTCAGTGTGCGGATCTTACCAACCACGAACGGCAAGATCAGATAGAACCCCATGGATAGCGCTCCGACGATATGGAGCAAATACATAATCATTGTCAAAATTTCCATCCTCCTCAACATTTTCAGTGTGCTATACATCACATCCCATTATACTGGGGAACTTATCCAAAGAAAAGAAAACCTCCGGATTTCCGGAGGTTTTCTCACTTTTTATGTTCAAGAAGTTTTCAAACTTATATGGTCACGACTGAAATGACGTTTCGAACAGAATCCGCAGATTTGTCCAGCCCCGCCTTTTCTTCAGGTGTGAGCTCGAGTTCAAATACTTTCTCAATCCCATTACCACCCAGAATGGTTGGCACACCGAGGAACAAGTCGTTATAACCATACTCGCCTTCCAAGTAAGCAATCACTGGGATGATCCGTTTTTTGTCCTTCAAAATGGCTTCGGTCATCTGAACCAGTGAAGCTGCTGGGGCATAATAGGCACTTCCGTTACCCAGCAGATTGACAATTTCGCCGCCGCCAACACGTGTGCGTTGTACGATGGATTCAATGCGATCTGCCGGAATCAATGTATCGATTGGAATACCACCAACACTTGAATAACGAACAAGTGGTACCATGTCGTCTCCGTGGCCACCAAGAACGAAACCACGAACATCCTCAACGGATACATTTAGCTCCTGCGCAATGAATGTGCAATAACGCGCTGTATCCAGGACACCGGATTGGCCGATAACTCGGTTTTTAGGAAATCCTAGTGTTTTATATGCAGCATACGTCATCGCATCTACCGGGTTACTCAGAATAATGACGATGGAATCAGGGCAATATTTTTTCACGTTTTCACACACGGACTTCACGATTCCAGCGTTGGTATTGACCAGATCATCCCGGCTCATTCCCGGCTTGCGGGCAATGCCTGCAGTGATAATCACAATGTCTGAACCAGCCGCATCTTCGTAGTTTGAAGTTCCGACGATATTGCTGTCAAAGCCTTGAACAGGGCTCGCCTCCAGCATATCGAGTGCTTTACCTTTAGTCGGGTTTTCCAATTGAGGAATATCAACCAGCACAACATCTCCAAGCTCCTTTTGGGCAAGCATTAGAGCGGTTGTTGCTCCGGTAAATCCGGCACCGACTACTGTGATTTTTTTGCGCTGAATAGTCATGCCTCTCAACTCCCCTTACAGGTTTTTAATGATTTGATCAGCGAATTCAGAGCATTTAACTTCAGTAGCACCATCCATCAAACGTGCGAAGTCATACGTTACGGTTTTGTTGTTGATGGAAGTTTCCATACCTTTGTAGATCAGGTTTGCTGCTTCTTGCCATCCCAGGTGCTCAAGCAACATAACGCCAGACAAGATAACGGAACCAGGGTTCACGACGTCTTTGTCCGCATATTTAGGTGCAGTACCGTGAGTAGCTTCGAAGATCGCATGGCCTGTTACATAGTTGATGTTCGCTCCAGGAGCGATACCGATACCACCAACTTGTGCAGCAAGTGCGTCGGACAGGTAGTCACCGTTCAGGTTCAATGTAGCAATAACATCGAATTCGCCTGGACGAGTCAATACTTGTTGCAGAGCAATGTCGGCAATCGCATCTTTAACGATGATTTTACCTGCATCTTCAGCTGCTTTTTGAGCTGCATTCGCTGCATCCGTACCTTCTTTTTCTTTGATGATGTCGTATTGTGCCCAAGTGAACACTTTATCGCCGAACTCTTCCTCAGCGACTTCATAACCCCAGTTTTTGAAGGCACCTTCAGTAAATTTCATGATGTTGCCTTTGTGTACCAATGTCACGCTCTTACGGTTGTGATCGATGGCGTATTGAACTGCTGCACGTACCAGACGTTTGGAACCTTCGGAAGATACTGGCTTGATACCGATACCCGAAGTTTCAGGGAAACGGATTTTGTTAACGCCCATTTCCTGTTGCAGGAACTGAATCATTTTTTTCACTTCATCGGAACCTTCAGCATACTCGATACCAGCGTAGATATCTTCTGTATTCTCACGGAAAATGACCATGTCTACCAGTTCAGGACGTTTAACCGGGGAAGGCACTCCGTCGAAATAACGCACAGGACGCAGGCAAGTGTACAGGTCAAGCTCTTGACGCAATGCTACGTTCAGGGAACGAATTCCGCCACCGATTGGCGTCGTCAGAGGTCCTTTGATGGCTACGATATACTCACGAATTGCTTCAAGCGTATCATTCGGCAACCACTCACCGTATGTATTGAATGCTTTCTCACCAGCAAACACTTCATACCATGCAATTTTTTTGCTGCCATCATATGCTTTTTCAACAGCTGCATCCAATACACGCTTGGAAGCTTTCCAGATGTCGCGGCCTGTACCGTCACCTTCGATAAAAGGAATGATCGGGTTATTAGGCACTTGCAGTGTTCCGTTATCAATCTGAATTTTTTCCCCTTCAGTTGGATGAGCGAATTTTTCTAATTTCATAATCATAATTCCTCCTTGAGTGTTGGTATATTTCCGGTATCATGATACCGCTTGTCTTATCGAAGGAAGGGTCTTGATGTCTGGCCAGGCTTGCTGCCAGTTTTCGGGACCCTTCACCCCATCCAGTTTATTATACTGGTTTTCCGTCTATTAGCGAAGCTCAACTGAAATGTAACGCTGATCCGTTGGACCTGTATATTCTGCACGCGGACGAATAATGCGGTTATCCGCAAGCTGCTCCAGAATATGTGCTGTCCATCCGGATACCCGGCTGATGGCAAAGATCGGCGTGAACAGTTCCTGTTCGATACCCAGCTGGGTATACACGGAAGCGGAATAGAAATCCACGTTCGGCTTCAACCCTTTTTGCCCGGTAACCAGTTCTTCAATCTTCACAGACATCTCATAAAGGCGGGTGTCATTGTTCATGGTGCCCAGCTCTTTGGACATCTTCTGCAGGTGTTTGGCACGTGGATCACCATTTTTGTATACACGGTGTCCGAAGCCCATGATTTTCTCACGATTGTTCAGCTTCTCCTGAATCGCTGCTTCCAGACGATCTGGCGTGCCAATCTCATTGAGCATTTTCATGACGGCTTCGTTCGCACCACCATGCAGGGGTCCCTTCAGTGCGCCAATAGCGGAAGTTACGCCTGAATAAATGTCGGAGAGCGTAGCTACGGTTACCCGTGCTGCAAACGTCGAAGCATTCAGTTCATGATCCGCGTGCAGAACCAGAGCCTGATCCAGCGCTTTAACTGCCGTATCGGAAGGTTCTTCACCTGTCATCATGTACAGGAAATTCTCAGCGATGGAAGCGCCTTCTTTAGGAGCCACAGGCTCTTTTCCCTGACGGATGCGGGCGATGGCTGCCACAATCGTTGGCAATTGAGCTTGTAACTTGACCGCTTTATTTTCATTAGCTTCAGCTGTCATCTCGTCAGCCTGCTCATCATACAGTCCCAGAGCGGATACTGCAGAACGCAGTGCTGCCATGGTACTCATGTTTTTCGGATACAATTGGATTTGTGCAATCAACTCGCTCGGAATCGGCGCGTAATCGCTCAGGCTTTTACGAAGGGATTTCAATTCATCCGTATTGGGCAATTTGCCGAACCACAGCAAATAAGCAACTTCTTCAAAGCTTGCATGTTCAGCCAAATCGTCAATATTGTAGCCACGGTATGTAAGTACACCGTCTACAATGGAACTGATCGAAGAGGTTGTTGCAACGATGCCTTCCAGACCTTTGGTAGCTGTCATATTACATCTCTCCTTTAATAAACGAAATCAAGAAACCACAAAGCATGATGAAGCTCTTAGAATAGCATAATAATTGGTGTTGAAAACATTTACAATTCATTAAATAGTAAAACCGTCAAAATTCGGGTTTCTTATCTGTCAATCGGTATTTCCTTATAACATCATACTGGATTTTGTCGGTTATGTGAACATCACCAAAGGCCATTCGCACATCAAACTTCTTTATCACGCCTATAAATCATTTTTGAAAGCCTTTACAAAAACAAGGTTGACATTTTATCCTATTTATATAATTCTGTGTACCTGCGCGATGAATATTGCTATATATCCGTGTGTTCTGGCATACTCTAGGCAAAAGAAAATAAATGCTCTTTGGCAAGCCAAACAAACGTTTCAAAACGCTGCAATTGCTCTATATTAACTAGATAGCTTCTATGCTGATCGAAATTGTTAGAAGGAGACGTGACGTTTGGACAGAATTATTATGAAACGCCTGCTGCGCGGCTTGTGGGTCATTATTGCGACCGTTCTGATCGCCTTTGCCATATACGTGCTGTTCCCGCTTTTATACCCCTTTGTCATCGCATGGATTATCGCTTATGCGATGAATCCGCTGGTGAAGCTGCTTCAGGACAAAGCCCGCTTTCCACGCTGGTTAGCCGTAACCCTTTCATTGATTGTCTATTTCGGGGCAATCGTTGTGATACTTTCCGCAGCAGTAACCCGGATGGTAAAAGAAGTGATATCACTCACCACGAGTTTTGACCTGCATGTGGACGAGATTAAGGAAACCTTTGTCCGCTGGACCCAAAACGATACGATCCAGAACCTGATCGGACAGATTAACGAATTTTATAAGGAAAATCCTAACTATCAGGAAACGATCAACAGCAATATCAGCAAAACAACCGAAACGGTAGGTACGGCTGTCAGCGATCTGGTTACCGGATTTTTCAATATGATTTTGGGCCTGCTGACCTCTCTTCCCAACATGGGAGCGGTATTAATTGTCGTTCTGCTCTCCACGTTCTTTATTAGCAAAAGCTGGACGCGCCACGGCATTACAGTCTCGGGATGGGTGCCTTCTTCAATCCGCAAACCGATTACGGATATATGGAACGACTTAAAGAAAGCATTGTTCGGCTACGCCCGTGCTCAACTGATCATGATTTCAATAACTGCGGTATTTGTCATGATTGGATTGCTCATCTTACAGGTGAAGTCTGCTTTCACTATTGCATTGCTAATCGGCCTGGTTGATCTTCTTCCTTATCTTGGCGTCGGGCTGGTCATGGTTCCATGGGCAGCATACCTGTTTATGAACGGAGACCTCTATCTAGGGATTGGTATTTCGGTCGTTTATCTCATCGTACTGATTGCGAGACAGATCATTGAGCCAAAGGTACTGGCAAGCAGTGTAGGTCTGGATCCACTTGCGACACTGGTGGGCATGTTTGTTGGACTGAAGCTCTTTGGCGTACTCGGCCTGATCATCGGTCCTGTCAGCTTGGTCATTCTTGATGCCTTCAATCGTGCGAATGTGCTGCGTGACCTGAGAACGTACATTATCAATGGCCGGGTCCGATAGCATTTGTACATTTTTTTAATACATCAAAAAGGCTCCTTCTGCAGAACAAGATCTGCGCGAAGGAGCCTTTAATAATGAATCAACACCATATTAGCGACGGCGGTAGAATGTGATGCTGCCGTTTTTCATTTTTTTCTCAAGCCAACCCAGGAAAAACAAGCGGTACACAGCACGTGTTAACGGAAATACAAGGGTGAATCCGATGATATCCGTAACAAACCCCGGAATCAACAGCAAGAAACCACCCACAAAAATAAAAAGTCCGTCTACCATTTTCCGTCCAGGCACTTTACCGCGTTCCATCTCGGTTTTGGCATCGACGAGTACTTTTCGCCCTTCAAACTGCAGCATCGCTATACCAATCAAGGACGTGAGAATCATGAGAAGCAAGGTCTTCCCGGCTCCGATCCAGTCACTCATCAGAATGAATCCAAACAATTCAATAACCGGAACGAATAATAATATAGCCCACATCCATTTTCGCATTACAAATTACTCCTTTCCTGAGAGCCACACTTTCTCCAGTGCGCTATAGAGCTCAGGGGCGGCTTTATCCAGTCTTACCGGCTTCCAATCTCCATTCACCCATACATGCTGGGTAGAGCCTGTAACCAGTCGTTCTCCCGGAAGCGATTCATCAGAAGCCCATATCTGCTCTCCAATGCCGAATTGTACAGCAAGGTCTTCGGTCATGCGTCTTACGTCGTACTCATAATTTAATCGCAGACCACTAAATGCAACAATTCGGGTGAATATCATAATCTCATCATCATACTTTGCAGGCTTATGATACTTCACATCCAGTCCAGTTACGGGAAGCAGTAGCCCCTGTTCCTCCATTTTACGATATGTATACCCCATTTGGCGAATCATCTCGGTTCGACCGATTTCAAACCAATTCAAATAGTTGGCGTGATAGACCACACCCATCTGATCACTCTCTTGATAGCGCACACGCAAACGTGCCGCATACCAGTTTCCATGGTGCTGTTCTTGCATGTTACCCGCCTCCTTGGGTCTACCCTTTATACGTATTTATTCAGTGAAAAGTCTCATAAAGATGGAAAAAAGCAACGGGACAATTGCCCCATTGCTTCATTCCTGTTTTGATCCATCTAAAACTTAATTGTTCAATTAAGCGTTGTTTGGAATTTGGCTTACTTTGATCAGGTTGGTGGAACCGGAGCGACCCAGAGGTACACCCGCAGTGATGACAACCAGATCACCTTCTTTGACGATTCCGGATTTCAAACCGCCTTCGATTGCATTCTCAAACAAGGAGTCCGTTGAGTCACAACGTCTGCCTTTCACCGGTGTAACCCCCCAAGCCAGTGCAAGACGACGGGAAGTTCTATCTTCCGTAGTCACAGCAATGATTGGAGCTTCCGGACGGTATTTGGAAACCATACGAGCCGTATGGCCAGATTCAGTCGAAGTGATGATCGCTTTTGCGTTCAGATCTTGAGCGGACAGCGCAACGGATTGGCTGATTGCCTCTGTAACAGTTGTTTGTTGTGCAACGCGTTGTTTCAGATACAGCTCTTGATAAGGCAGAGCGGACTCTGCTTTTTCAGCGATACGGGACATTGTCAGAACGGATTCAACCGGGTATTTACCCGCAGCTGTCTCACCAGACAACATGATTGCATCTGTTCCGTCGAAGATCGCATTCGCAACGTCACTTGCTTCCGCACGAGTTGGACGTGGGTTGCGCTGCATGGAATCCAGCATTTGTGTAGCTGTAATAACCGGTTTGCCTGCAACATTACATTTTTCGATCATGCGTTTTTGTACCAATGGTACTTCTTCCGCAGGAATTTCCACGCCGAGATCACCACGAGCTACCATCAAGCCATCAGACACTTCAAGGATCTCATCCAGGTTGTCTACGCCTTGTTGGTTCTCAATTTTGGAGATGATTTGGATATGTCCAGCATTGTGTTTCTCAAGCAGTTCACGAATCTCAAGCACGTCACTTGCTTTACGAACAAAAGAAGCCGCGATGAAATCGATACCTTGCTCGATACCAAATACGATATCGTTCGCATCTTTTTCAGTGATACCCGGCAGAGAAATGGCAACGCCCGGAACGTTAACACCTTTTTTGCTTTTGATCGTTCCGCCGTTCACGATACGGCATTTGATCTCGGTGCCTTGCACTTCCACCACAGTCAGTCCGATCAGACCGTCGTCGATCAGAATTGTAGATCCCGGCTCAACATCATTTGGAAGATCTGCATACGTAATGGAAAGACGTTCTTTGGTGCCCAGAATTTCTTCTGTTGTCAAAGTGATGTACTCGTCCTGAACCAGTTCAATCGGTTCAACTTCGAGTTTACCTGTCCGAATTTCCGGTCCTTTGGTGTCCAGCAGGATTGCTACGGTTTTGTTCAACTCTTCGCATGCTTGGCGAATCGCTTTGATCCGTCCGCCGTGCTCATCGAAATCACCGTGGGAGAAGTTCAGACGGGCCACGTTCATACCGGCCATAATCAGTTTTTTGGTGTTCTCCAGTGATTCACTGGATGGACCGATTGTACATACAATTTTCGTTTTGCGCATTTTGGGTTTCCTCCGATTTTAAAAGGTCTCTCTGTATATGTCTTTTTTCTTTTTCCAACTATTAAATTTACTATACTTTCGTTCTTTTGTATAGGAAATTCGTCACATCATTCTGCATTTCCCGACAAATTATTCACTACATCCACTCGAACAGGCTCCTCCGGAGCTTCAACTGGGGCCGGTGGCGTTGGAGTTTCGAACGTAACAGATCCGATTTTCCGGAATTTCTCGTACCGATCCTGCTTCAGCTGATCCCCGCTCCAGCCTTTCATCTCTTCCAGATGACGAACCAGAGCTTCGCTGATCGCTGCTGCAGCACCTTCATAATCCCGATGCGCACCACCACGTGGTTCAGGGACAATTTCCTCGATAACTTCCATCCCCAGCAGATCCTTGGCAGTTATCTTCATCGCTTCCGCTGCCTGATCTGCCTTGGACGCATCTTTCCACAGGATGGACGCTGCACCATTCGGAGAGATCGCTGAATAAATGGCATGCTCCAGCATGAGTACACGATTGCCTACAGCCAAGGCGAGTGCGCCGCCGCTTCCACCCTCACCGATAACCACAACAATTACAGGCACCGTGAGCTTCGCCATTTCAATCAGGTTACGGGCGATGGCTTCCGATTGACCTCTCTCTTCTGCAGTATTACCCGGATAGGCTCCTTTAGTATCAACAAATGTAATAATTGGACGGCCAAATTTGTTCGCCTGCTTCATCAGCCGCAGTCCTTTGCGGAAACCTTCCGGATGCGCGCTCCCGAAAAAGCGGGCGATATTATCCTTCGTATCTTTCCCCCGCTGTTGTCCGATGACGGTTACCGTTCTTCCATTCAGTTTCGCAAGGCCGCCAACGACGGCCAAATCGTCGCCAAACATCCGATCACCATGAAGTTCGATAAAATCGGTAAAAATCAGCTGGATCAGGTCAAGTGCAGTTGGACGCTGTTGATGACGCGCCAAATGCATTTTCTGAGCTGCCGTTATGCCGGAATAAATCTCTTCTTCAAGTCTATGATAACGTTCCTCCAGGCGGGCGATTTCATCGGTGAAATCAATGCCCTTCTCCTGGCCAAACTGTACAAGCTCCTCAATCTTTTTGCGCATCTCAACCAGAGGCGCTTCATATGGCAACTCACCCGCCATTTAGACCCCTCCTTTTTCGCTGTGCATATCCAGAAGCTTGGCAAGGGTCGTACGAAGTTCCTTCCGATGAATCACCAAGTCCAACTGACCATGCTGCATATTAAATTCTGCCGTCTGGAAATCCTCTGGCAGCTTCTGACGAATGGTTTGCTCGATAACAATTCGGCCGGCAAAGCCAAATACGGCACCTGGTTCAGCGATGTTGATATCACCCAGACTGGCGAAACTCGCTGATACCCCACCTGTGGTCGGGTCCGTGATGACCGAAATATAAAGTCCTCCCTGTTCATCCAAACGAGCCAGTGCCGCACTTGTTTTGGCCATCTGCATCAAGCTGAGGATACTCTCCTGCATCCGCGCTCCACCAGAGGTCGAGAAAATAATCAGGGGCAATTTTTTCTCCGTCGCGTGCTCTACTGCACGAGTAATTTTCTCCCCTACAACAGAACCCATGCTGCCTGTGAAGAAATCAAAACTCATAACAGCAACAACTACAGGTAAACCTTCAATTGTTCCTTCTCCTGTAATTACAGCTTCCTTCAGTCCTGACTTCAGACGCTGCTGCTCCAGCTTGCTGCTGTATCCCGGAAAACCAAGCGGATCCACCGAAACCATGTCGGCATCCAGCTCTACAAAGCCTTGCTCGTCCAAAACCATGGCAATACGCTCCATGGCATTCAGGCGCATGTGATAGCCGCAAGCAGGGCATACTTTCAGATTTTTCTCCAATTCCTTGCTATATTGAATCGTGCCGCATTTGCTGCACTTGTTCATAAGTCCTTCAGGGATTTCACGCTTTGGACGTTCTACGACTTCCTGGCCTTCGCCACGAACCGCACGCTCGGAAGGTATGGTAGCGTACTTCCGTTTTTTTTGGAATATATCTTTGAACACAACTACACCTCTCCAGCCGTTGATTTGATAGCCGCACCCTGCAGTACATCGCGAAAAGCGACTTCTACAGAGGTACTGCGGTGAACCGTTTACGACCCACACGCTGCAATGGGCCTTGTCCAGGCATTCACAACAAAAAAATCCGCCGGCATAAGGCAAGAATCAGTGGCTTCTATCAGCACGATTGATGTTACCTGTAATACCGAAAGATTGATGCGCGAAATACTTGAACTTGTCTCGGTAGGGTCTCCGGGAGCAGCCTGGTCAGTCCATAGCCTAACAAAAAAAGAAGGAAGGACAGCAGCATACAATACATGCAAGTCGATTCCTCTCTCCGCTTGCGCGGTCAGCCCCTTATGTACCGATGGTACTTTCTTCTTCGCCAAGGCACCTCTGATGTTGAATCAAATCAGGAATGCAGAATTGAATTCAGCACTTCCTGGACTTCTTCCAATTCCCCAGAAGGGACGCGAATCTCAAATTGCTGTTTGGATAAACTGATGGGACGGGTCTGTACCAGAAAACCTTCTTCCGAAAGCTTGGTCTTAATCTTGTCCGCAACCTTTGCTGTCGGTGCAATGTAAATCACCGTCCACATGCCATGTCCGCCCCCTAAGCTAATGTTCAGAGCCCGTATATTGGACTAATGATACCATACCTCCGTTTTTTTCTGCAAGGAAGGGTTCAGGACCTTAGGGGAGAAAACGGGATCTTGGGGGACATTTGTCCCACTAGGATAACCAATACGCTTAACACTTCGTCCGATATTTAGGCAAGGGAGATAAGACATTCAGGTACTCCAGGGCAGCACCTGCCGCCCTGGATGTCCTGCAGCTAGGGAGGAAATTATTAATCGGTAGGGTATTTTTTAGCATTGAGATTTTTGTGGGCAATACGTGCGGAAGCCGCGGCAGCCAGACCGGCGACCAGATCATCCAGGAAGACATGAATGCCTGATCCATCTTCATTCAGATCGTGAATGACGCCTATTTTTTCTTTATCCAGGTAACCAAAACTGGTTAAACCAATCATGCCATACACATGGGTAATGCCAAGGGCCAGAGTCTCGTCCACTCCATACAGGGATTCATCCGCTTCCATAATAGCCTGCAGCGGCTGGGGCAAGAGACGTTTTTCAGCCAGTTCATCCAGAGCAATGCCAGTATACAGCGTATACTGAACCTCTCTTTTTTGTAGTACCGACTTCACACTGGTTACACAATCATCCATAGTCAGTTCCGGGTGGTACCCTTTTTGCAGACGATATACAATTTCAGCGATTGCATCAATCTGTACACCCCGCCGGGCCAGCATAGCTTCTACGATTTCATATGACATATCTCGACCTCCCGCATCGCTCCCCCGAGGACCGCGAGGTCCTTCGGTGTTCTCAAGTGTATGCGGCTACCCAGCAAAACGTTCATAAAAAAACACAAATGGACTTCTGTCCGGGGTTAAAGGAGGCTTTCCAGGCAGTAGTCTCACTTGGTTTGGCCAAACAAAAGAACCCGTCCGGCATAACCAGACAGGTTCCTCCTTTGGCGATGGGCGCTGCCAAGGCCATTACTTGATTTTAACTGTACCCTCGCCCAGCATCTGCTCCATCTCGGAGAACAGTGTAGGAGACGGTTTAATCCGGTAAGCATCGCTTAAAGCGAGCAGCTTCTGCTGCTGCTCATAGAAAAGTACCGTTGCAACCGGACCCGGGTGCTGCTGGAGCAGCTGCTTCAAACGTGTCAGCAGTTCCGGTTTCTCGGACTGCGGTGTGATCTTCACGAACACCCGCTGCTGTGCGGCCTGAGATCGGCGAATCTGCTCAGATCCACTGGCAGAAACGGCACTGCCTGGCGACGATGCAGACGTCACCTCAGCCTTGCCTGCGCCTTCTTCACGGTGCGCTGCTGAAGGCCCTCCGCCTGTGCTGCTGCGTACAGCTCCAGCTGCTGCTCCAGCCCCCGCACCGGCTGGCTGCCTTGCCGCCGGAGCCGCCGGGCGCGAAGGACTGCCGCTGCCGGGCTTCCCGCGCCGTTCGCGGCTGCGCAGCTGCTGTTCCAGTGCCGCCTGTGTGAGCGGCGCCACTTCCTCAGCCAGCAGCTTAAACCCTTCGTCCTGCTGCTGTACTTTGGCACGCACGACGAGCAGTTCGCCTTTCCCGACATGCTGCTGGCTCCGCCGCCATACTTCGGGAAAGAGAACCACTTCGCATCGTTCAATCTGGTCTTCCAGCTCCATGAACGCCATGGCCTTACCCTGTTTCGTCGTGATCGACTTCACGGACACCACCATCCCGGCAGCGACGACCATCGTATCGTCGGCTGCTTCGGTCAGCTCCATAATCCGGTCCGCCCCGCTCGATTCGAGCACATCTTCATAATCATCAAGCGGATGACCGGAGAGATATAGACCCAACAATTCCCGCTCAAGCTCCAGCTGCTGAGTGGCGGAATACGCAGGAATCTGTGGATATTCAATCTCCCAGTTGGGCGTCTCAACAAAATCAAACAGCTGAATCTGCAGATCCTCGCGCTCCTTGCGCCACTTCAGAGCAGCTTCCACCGTCTCGTCCAGCATCGCGAGCAGTTGAGCCCGGTGTCCGGGCAAAGTGTCAAAAGCTCCCGCCTGAATCAACGATTCAATGACACGTTTGTTGCAGACTCGCAGATCAACGCGGCGACAAAAATCGAGCAAACTGTCGAACGGGCGCTCCTTGCGGACGAGCATGATACTCTCCATGGCTTGGGTTCCGACATTCTTCACAGCAGCCAGTCCAAAACGGATAGAGCCTGATGCAAATACCTCAGCTTGATTCTGGTCCACTCCGCCGGATAAACCTGTTCCATCCTGATCTACATGTTTTATCGCCGACGCTTCCCTACCGTTTCCAGATAACCCCTCTTGTTTCAAGTCTTCAGGCATCACGGTCGAAGCTTGCCAGCCATATGAATCATCACCTTCTTCGGGCATAGGGCCCGGGTCATCCGGCAATGGTGCATCGCCATATTCTTCCTGACCGGGATGATCATACATATGATTTTCGGTGTTGTTCCCATTGTCCATGTCGGACCTGTGAGTCAGATTGTTCGCCGGTTTGCCGGGTACTGCAAAAACTGGAGTAAACAGAATGCCGCTCTCGTTGACGTCAGGTGGCAGGACCTCAATCCCCATACGCCGACATTCCACGACGTATTCCGCAACCTTGCGGTGACTGCCCATAACAGCGGTCAGCATGGAAGCCATGAAATGAACCGGGTAATGAGCCTTCAGATATGCGGTCTGGAACGCCAGTACACCATATGCCGCGGCGTGGGCACGCGGGAAACCGTAGTTGGCAAACTTCACGATCATGTCATAGACCAGGTCCGCTTCTTCCTCGCTATAACCTTGTTTGAGACTGCCCTGAACGAAATGTCCACGTTCCAGATCGAGCACTTCCCGTTTCTTTTTGGATACGGCTCGGCGCAGCAAGTCTGCTTCCCCCAGGGAGAAACCCGCCATGCGTGAAGCAATCTGCATGATCTGTTCCTGATAGACGATAATACCATACGTATCCTTAAGAATAGATTCCAGATCGGCATGGGGATAATCGACCTCAATCTCTCCATGCTTGCCCTGAATATACTTGGAGATGAACTCCATTGGACCCGGACGATACAAAGCGAGAACGGAGATGATGTCTTCGAATACTGTCGGCTTCAGATCCTTCAGCACACGACGCATGCCCGCTGATTCCAGCTGGAATATGCCCATCGTGTCGCCACGGCCAAGCATCTCATACGTCTTTGCATCATCATCAGCGATATAGCGGAAATCCGGAACTTGGCCTTCTTCCCCGATCCAACGCAGGCAGCGTTCAATAATGGAAAGGGTTCGCAGTCCGAGAAAGTCCATCTTGAGCAACCCGATTGACTCCAGATTTTCCATCGAGTATTGGGTTAGCGCAGTGCCCTCGCTTCCTTCCTGAAGCGGAACGGCATCGGTCAGAGGATCGCGTGATATAACGACCCCGGCAGCATGCGTGGACGCATGGCGCGGCATGCCTTCCACCTTCATGGCCATATCCAGAAGTTCACGGGTTTTCGGCTTCGTTTCATATAAAGCCTTCAGTTCAGGCATTGCTTCCATGGCACGACGGATGTTGATCCCGAGTTGGGCAGGAATAAGCTTCGCCGCCTTATCCACCTCGCCATAAGGTACATTTAACGCCCGTCCAACGTCCCTTACTGCTGCACGTGCAGCCATGGTACCAAAGGTAATAATCTGTGCCACATGTGCTTTTCCGTATTTGTCTGCGACATAATCAATAACCTCATCCCGCCGCTCATCGCTGAAATCGATATCGATATCGGGCATGGAAATACGTTCAGGATTCAGGAAACGTTCAAAGAGCAGGTTATATTTCATCGGATCAACATCGGTAATATGCAGTGTATAAGCAACAAGGCTTCCCGCCGAAGAACCCCGCCCTGGGCCGGTAACGATCCCTTGTCTATGGGCATAAGCGATAAAATCCCATACGATCAGGAAGTAATCCGAGAATCCCATACTGTCGATGACCTGAAGTTCATAGTTCAATCGCTGCTCCAGCTCGGAACGAAGAGCCGAATCCGTCCAGCGTTCTGAGCCCGAATATCGTTCCTCCATGCCTTTTTCACATAGCTCTCTCAGGTACTGAGAAGGACTCTGTCCCTCAGGCAGCGGTCTGTATTCAGGCAAGATGGACTTGCCAAATTCCAGCTGCAGTTCACAGGATTCGGCAATACGAACCGTATTCTTCAGCGCTTCTTCCACATGAGGGAACAAGCGAGCCATCTCCTGCTCACTTTTCAAATACAGCTGATTGGTACCAATCCGAAGACGACTCTCATCATCAACGGTTTTCCCGGTTCCGATACAAATGAGCACATCCTGAAGTTCAGCGTCCGCTTCGGACAGGTAATGCACATCATTGGTAGCTACAAGCGGAATATCCAGTTCCTCGGCTAGACGAATCAATTGGGGATTGACTCTTTTCTGCTCAGCGAGGCCGTGATCCTGAAGCTCCAGATAGAAATCAGGACCAAAAATATGTTTATAACGAAGCGCAGCCCGCCGGGCCTCTTCTTCCCGTCCATGCAGCAAATGCTGAGGCACTTCTCCTCCCAGACAAGCACTCAGACAGATAATGCCCTCGTGGTGGGCAGCCAAACTCTCCATATCAATACGTGGCTTGTAATGGAAACCTTCCAAATGCCCAATAGAGCATAATTTCATCAGGTTGCGGTAACCTGTCATGTTCTTCGCCAGCAAAATCAAGTGGTGAATGGGCTGATCCTTGCGGCTACCCCGCTCCTTGCGGGACCCTGCGGTCATGTATGCCTCACAACCGATAATCGGCTTGATGCCTCGTTCGATACAGGCTTTATAAAAGGGAACAGCGCCGTACATGACGCCGTGATCGGTCAATGCGAGTGTGGTCATCCCAAGATCTGCGGCCTGGTTCACGAGATCCGGAATACGCGCAGCGCCGTCCAGCAAACTATATTCACTATGAACGTGCAAATGCACAAAAGAACTCATGTTCGTTACTTCCTTTCGCCGCGGATAGCTGCAGCATCTGTCTTCAGAGCCCAGCTGCTGCCTATCTTTCATCTATATGAATACAATAACTGAATACAATTTCAGCACGTACAACCGTACTTTATTATTCTATTTTATCATATCGTCCGGGGGCACGCCCATACAATAAGAGTACAAGCCGCTCCCCCTGTTTCGGGCCACTGACAGGAGGTGCGCTGCTGGGTCTGAAAGGGGTGTTAGCGGGTGAGCACATTTTTATCCAAAGCCATTCTTGATTTCTTTATTGCGTTTGGCATTGTGCTGGGCGGCGCGATGATCGGAGGAATTGGTGCTGTTATCTCTCTCCAGCCTCCGACTCAGACGATGCTTGATATTTCCGGCAAAATCAAGATATGGGCGCTTGCAGCCGCAGTTGGGGGCACCATCGATCCGATGCGTGTTATTGAGAGCAACGTTCTCGACGGCAATCTGTCGCCAGCGGTCAAGCAAATTTTGTACCTGATCTCGGCCTTTATGGGCGCTCATATGGGAACCGAACTCGTAAAATGGGTATGCGGCGGAGGGCGGGGATAATATGGCACCGGGACTGAGCCCATGAGGATTCCGCCTTTTTCACGCTACCGTCCGCTTATGCGCATGACAGCCGTGTTTGTCCTGGGAATGATCGCGGGAAGCGCTGTATACAACGGTGTATTTCACCTGAGTTATAACAAACTTTGGCTAACCAATCAGGAGTTGCAGCTCCAGCTGCATCAGAATGAGGAGGATATCAAAACGCTGAAAAAATACAGTAAACGGCAAACCGTCATTAAGGAAATTAAGGTGCGCGCTGAAGAGTCTGACAAAGGTCCGGACGAAGCTTCTCTTAAAATCATGCTGCAGAAGCTGGGGGACGAGCTTGAGGTTCTTCGCGGTCGTGATGTATTTAATATCGATGAGTACAGCAAAATGACCCGTATCATGTTGAACCAGAAAGTATACACGGTAAGAGAAAAACAATATACCGTTCAGGTCAAAACCATGCTTGTTATGGAAGGCGTACTTCAGGTTTGGGTACAAATTAGGATGCATGTTCCGGCTTAACCACTGGAAAGCCGCTAGAAAAAACTGCCCTTGTCCCTGGCTCGCGTGGTACAATAAGGGCAGTAAATGCTTTCCAGAAAAGGAGCTGCTCATTCGTGTTGATTGATGTTCTCAAGTATGTCCTGATTGCCATTTTCGCTCTAGCCATGGTCTGTTCGGCGCTGAACAGCATTCGCTCGTACCGGGCCGCGAATGCCGCTGACGCTGGCCTTTACCGTTCATGGACTAATATCTGGATGGGTGGTATGCTGATTGTATTGTCCATAATCCTCATGTTTGTCTTCACCGGATCGAGCCTGTCTATTGTTGTGGAAGCGCTCTTTTTGATTATCGGTGCCTACAATCTGTTCGCCGGTTTGCGCAACCGCAGCTACTTTGCCCGTCTACGGGAGCACAGCGGAAATCAGTCAGGCAGCGCGTCCAGGCAGTCTGTTTAATGTACGCAGCTAAAACTTATCTGCAGCGAAAAGAGGATATTCCACCCATGGATACATGTCTGAATGCCGGTTGTGAACAGCAGTTCGACATGACAATAGTGGAGGATATCCTCTTTGTTATATATGGGAGCAGTGATTCACTAATCACCTGAACTAGCCGTGATCAATGGATTGCAGCGTCATGACCGCTTTGCATACAACATTTCCTTCACGGGTAATGACAATGTCCATTTTGCAGGTTCGGCGGCTCGTCTCCAGAATAACGGGTCGAACCAAAATCTGATCCTCTATCTGCACCGGATGGACAAAATACGTCGTTACATTATCCACAACATAATCGTTGCCCGTAACATCCCAGGCAGCCCGCCGTCCTGCCTGCGTCAT
This sequence comes from Paenibacillus sp. FSL K6-2862, assembly GCF_038005125.1. Taxonomy (NCBI): domain Bacteria; kingdom Bacillati; phylum Bacillota; class Bacilli; order Caryophanales; family Paenibacillaceae; genus Paenibacillus; species Paenibacillus sp. FSL K6-2862. Next base: position 2,036,172 of record NZ_JBBOSN010000001.1, on the reverse strand, counting down.
GACGTTCAGCAGCACCCCTTCAGAGATCGTGCCCAAGTCTGTCGCCATCTGCGGAATAATGAAACCATGAAACATCAACTCATTCTGTTCTCCACGTTCCTCGGCAAACCCGTTCCAGATCAGATGATCAAAGGTCTCGCCGAGCTGCGGCTGCTTCTGCGCGTCGCGCATGGCCTGCAGTACTTCCTTCCGCGTAATGGAGGCAATCAACTTCCGATTGCGATCCACAATGGGCAGAAAATCAATGCCTTCCCAAGTCATGATCTGCGCGGCAGAAGCCAGTGAGGTTTGCAGCGAGGCCGTAACCGGGCGGCGCACGACGCATTTCTCAATGCTCTGGTCTTCCAGAAGTTCGCTCACATCCTTCAGGCTGACAATGCCGATAACACGATTCCATTCGTCAACTACCGGGAAGCGATGATCTCCCGTTTCGGCAACCAGCTTGTGAAAATCAGCGGCAGAGCTGGTGACCTTAAGCACTTGGAGACGGGGCTTCTGACCGATAATATCCTCTACAAGCATGATTTTTTTCTTGATCAATCGGTCAAAGATTGCTCGGTTAATCATGGAAGCCACGGTGAATGTATCATGTCTGGAAGAAATAATCGGCAGTCCCAGTTCATCAGCCAGCAATCTGACTTCACGACTTGTGCCGAATCCACCGGTGATGAGTACACCCGCTCCCTGCTCAAGCGCAAGCGAATGGGCATTATCCCGGTTACCTACAATAAGGAGACTTCCGGCATCTATATAGCGGGCCATGGCCTGCTCTTTCATCGCACCAATTACATACTTATGCAGCGGTTTGGCCAAGCCATCACTGCCTCCGAGCACATGACCTTCTACAATGGTGACCACATCAGCAAAGGTCAGCTGTTCTGACATGCCGCGCGGTCTCTTTTCGATCCGTACCGTTCCGATCCGTTCCTTGGTTACCACCATCCCAAAGTTCTCTGCTTCCTTGACTGCCCGATAAGCTGTCCCTTCACTTACCCCTAGCTCTCTTGCCAGGCCACGGACCGATATTTTACTGCCGACTTTTAACTGCTCGATATGCTGCAGCAGCTGTTCGTGCTTCGTCACATTCTCTTCCTGTCCGTCCATCTGTACCACCCCCGAAGATGCATCTGTACTATTCTGTATCTATTATAACACGCTCCGAGGAAAATAACCCCATCCTCCCGCTCTTCGTTTATCAACGCAAAAAGACCGATTACCCTTCGGATTGAAGGATGACCGGTCTTCGGATTCTGTCCTGACGCCTTGATGCAAGGCTTATACAGACTTGCTCTGCTCCTGCTTGTCCACCAGCTTCATCTCCCACTGCCGCAGCTTGGCCCGGCGAACAGCTTCGAGTGCACGCTTCTTCTCTTCATCTACACCGAGAATGAAATGAAGGTGCGCACCAATGATTAATAGGGAGAACAGCACCCATACGATGCCAAAAATATTAACCCAGTCCATTCCACCAGCGAAGGAAATTCGCGGCAGCGCGATAACCAGCATAGACAGAGCGATAAGCAGATAGATCACATGTTTTGCCTTTTTCAACCTTTTCACCATACACAGCTCCTTCGTTCTTGATCGACTCTATATGTCTAGTCTATGAACGGGAACTGTGCAATATGAAAGATTCAGACAAATAACCTGTAAAACGACTTACGCCTCAGCACCGCCATACAGATGGCCCAGGCTGTCAGCAATAATTTTGTTCACATCTTCAATGATCACGCTCAGACGACGCTCCGCATCAAATAGGCGACGGATGTTGAGATTCAGGCTCAGTACCTCAAACAACTTCTCCATTTTCTCCATCTCGTCCGGTGCCGGCATGTCGCCGCTCATCATGCGCTGCTGCAATTCCATTTGTTGATCACGGAAGCTGTCCAGCATGCGTTTCGCCTCCGGATCAGCTTCGATCAGCTTCATTGCGGAAGTAATTTCTTCCACCTCGCTGCTTTCTCTCAGTGCTTTGGCCAGATCATTGGCTTTGTCATAAATATTCACTATTATTCCTCCTCAATTTGGATTGTTCTGCTGCTATTCAATCATTCCTTCATTTTTCTCGTCGCAACGTTCACCCGTGTTTATACACGCATTTCTCTTCTCTCAAACAATGGCTGACCCAGACAGGTCATCGATTCCGATGTCAAATCAATTGCATTTAATCCAAATGGGTCAATCACCAAGGGGTATATGTCCTCATATGATGAAGCACATGCCATGTTCAGATGCCGTTCAACTTCGAGATCAGACATCAAGTTGCCGCCCGGAAGGAGATCCGTGATGTCCACTAAAAAAGTAACGATTCAGGTTACCGGCTCGGGCATCCTGCAGGACGACGTCATCATGCTGGGCGAAGGGGTGCTCAAGGCCCTTAAAATCCCTTCGGGAAGGCCGCTTCAGCTTCAATTCGGCTCCTACCGCCGTGAAGTCACCGTTATTCCGGTTCCCAGATACGACGGCCTTCGCATCAATCAGACGGTAGCCAGCAAGACCGGCCTGGTTCCCCGTTCGGTCCTGAGTGTATCCTATCGTTCAGCCAGCCGTACGCTGCGCCTTGGACCCTTCATCAGTGTGCTGGTAAGCCAGGATTATCCCGATCAGCCCGATCGGCCCTTTGGCTCCATCACGATGTTCTGCCATGAGCTGGTGAAGGCCTGCCGTAAGCAGGGCGCCTATGTATCCTTTTTCACACCAGAGGATATCGGAGCGGTAACGGGTCATATTCAGGGCTGGGTGTATGATGACGGCTGGAAAAAGACGGTTCTGCCCATTGCAGACGTCGTCAATAACAGGCTGACATCCCGTAAGCTTGAGAACAAACCTAGCGTACAGCATTTCATGAAAGAAGTAAAATCTCTCTACGGCACACAAACCTTTAATGAAAAGTTCCTGGACAAAAATGAAGTGTTTGATGCCTTGAAGTCCATTACAACGCTCAAAAGGGTCCTGCCGGAGTCTTATCTGCTGAAGTCCTCTGCGACGCTCAAAACGATGTGCACCCGGTATCCGGTTGTATTTCTCAAGCCTGTGCGAGGTTCGCTTGGCAAAGGAATCATCCGGGTCTCCCGTCAAATTGACGGCAGTTTCCTTACACTCGCAACCAGTGTTGGGGGCACCCGCAAACAAACGTATACTTCCCTGGATAAACTCTATGCCAGTCTGTCCGGAAAAATGAAGACAACGCGATACCAGATCCAGCAAGGCCTGTCTCTCATTGATAACAGCGGCCGACCTGTTGACTTCCGTGCCCTCGTACAAAAAAACAGATCAGGCAAATGGAGTGTCACCTCCATCGTGGCCCGCATTGCCGGAGGCAGCCACTATGTATCGAATCTAGCCCGCGGCGGAAGCCTCAGTACCGTTAAGGAGGCCGTGGCCAAAACCCAGCTTCCCGCATCAGCCAAAGCCTCAGCTTTTGCCAATCTTCATGCGGCAGCGCTCGACATTGCCAAAGGAATTGAACAAGCGATTCCGGCCCATTTCGGTGAACTTGGTATTGATCTTGCGATGGATACCACTGGTCGTGTCTGGCTGCTCGAGGTTAATTCGAAACCGTCCAAGAATGACAATACGCCACTGAGCGAGAGTAAAATCCGGCCCTCTGTCAAAGCCATGCTGGAATACTCCACATATCTGGCTGGATTCTGAAGAGTGATCCATTACAGGAGGTGCATTCCGATGCCATCATCGCCGCAAACATCAACCATAGCCATCCTGGTCCGTGGTGCAGAGGGATCACCGCCGTTCTCGGATGAACTCTTTTGCCGTCGTCTCAGCTTGGAGAGTCATCGCTATAACTTGAATATCATTGTGCTGCCCATATCCGCTGATAGAGATAACCCTCTACCAGAAAAAGGATACATTTACCGTAACGGACAATGGAAAACAGCTCCTGTTCACGGGGTGCAGATGCTGATGGATCGTTGCCTGCTGCCACTTCCAAGACGATGGAGACAGCAGCTTCATGAACTTGCTTTATCGGGCAGCGGGCACATCAGACCCTACTGGTCTGTTTCCCTCCCGGGTAAATGGAAAGTCCACCGGGCACTGTCTCGGGAAAAACAGCTGAGCAGACTTCTCGTCCCTACCGTACTCTTTCAACCTCATGCTCCATGGGAGCAGTGGCTAAAACGGTGGCCCAAGGGACTTTTCTTCAAGCCTGTTTCAGGAACCCATGGCAAGGAAACATTTCGTCTCACCCAGGAAAATGATACCCCCACATGGGTCATTGAAGGCAGAGATCAGGACAATGAACGTTATCAGCGTAGATTTTATACACGTCATGCGCTCTCAACCTGGCTTGAATCCAAGATTTCCAGTCGCCGGATGATCATGCAGCCATATCTGGACCTGAGTCATGATGGGCATCCATTCGATATCCGTGCCCTGGTCCAAAAGAACAAACACGGACGTTGGACCCTGACTGGGTGCATGGTTCGCGAGGGTGCCGAGGGCTCCCTTACCTCCAATTTGCATGGCGGAGGGAAGGCCTATCCAGCTCGCTCTTATCTTATGGATCGATACGGAAGTATGCGTGCCAACACCATTTTAGAAGGGATCCACCATGCTGCTGCCCTAATCCCTCCCTTGCTGGAGGGTCAATTCGGCAGACTTGCTGAATTGGGACTGGATTTTGGAGCAGATTCGACAGGTCGTCTCTGGCTTCTGGAGGTCAATTCGAAGCCAGGGCGCTCTTCATTCGCAGAGGCAGGCGACCGACACATGCAGACACTGACTTACACCCAGCCGCTTGCCTACGCTCGTTATTTGCTGCAACAACATGTTCTCACGGACGTCGTTCGTCCAATGAAAATGCCGAATACATCCAGCACAGCTGGCCTGAAACCCATCCCGATTCAAGGCGGCTAGGCCCGCAGCGCCCGCTTGCCATGGAGCCGAAGGATTTTTTTCAGGATAGGAGGATAAATCATGAGTTTGACCTTTTGCAATCTGCATTTTACGCAGCAACCGGATAAAGTGGTTTATGTATCCAACGCATTAATGAAAAGTCTGAATCTATCCGGCAAAAAAACGATACATCTGCGGTTTGGGCGAGACCGGGTGCCTGCAACCATCAAACCGATCAAGAAGGCAGGGAAACACCTCTATCTCGCCTCGGGCATACGCAATCTGATGAACGTTCCCAAGCGGGGCAGCATCTATCTGCGCAACCTGCAAAATGATGAAGTCCAGCTTGGTCCACTGATTGGAGTATTGTCCGATGGACCTGCAACGAGCTCGAATCCGTTTGGCTCCCGTACCGGGTTCATCAAGCAATTGCTCCGGGAAGGCAGCCGTAAATCCTATATCTATGCGTTTACTCCAAGGGATATTAACTGGCAGAATGAAACGGTATCCGGTTTTTTTCTGAACGAAAACGGAAGTTTTGTACGGAAAACGGTCCCTTTGCCAGACGTCGTGTACAACAGGTTACCCAGCCGTCGTTCCGATTTCTCGCCTGCCATCAATCAATTGAGGGAACGGTTTGTCCGCCGTAAAATCCCATTTTTCAACTGGAGCTTTTTCAATAAATCGGACATCTACAAGCTGCTGGAGAATGATCCTGAAGCAGGTAGGTACATTCCAGAATCAATCACCAATCCGACTGTCGAACAAATGAGAGAAATGCTGGAGCGACACCAGTTTGTATACTATAAGCCAACAGCTGGAAGTCTCGGTAACGGAATCTACCGCTTAACGTATTCGCCCAAACGCGGATATTTCGCACGTTATCGCAAAAAAGGCGGCAATGCCCTGCTTCGCTTTGGCTCCTTCAATGGCCTAATGCGCATGCTACAGGGCAGACATGGAAAACAGTTGCGAGGCTATGTCGTACAGCAGGGAATCCGGCTCATTGAGATCGATGAGTGTCCGATTGATTTTCGCTTCCATATGCACAAAAACGGGAGCAATCAATGGGTCGTCGTCGGTATCGGTGCTAAAAAGGCTGGTCGGGGCAGCGTGACTACCCACATCAAAAATGGCGGCTCCCTGATGACCCCTGAACAGGCGCTTAGCCGTAACTTCGGCGAACGTGCGGGAGAAGTGCTGCAGCAGGCCAAATCCGTCGCTATTACACTGGCCCAGGCGATTGAAACCCAGCACCAGCATCTGATTGGTGAGATTGGCTTTGATCTGGGCATTGATCAGGAGGAACATGTATGGATGTTCGAAGCGAACGCCAAACCCGGGCGCTCCATCTTCCGTCACCCTTCACTCCGGGTGGAGGGAAAATCATCGGTGGAGCACATTTTGGAACACTGCCTGTATTTGAGCAAATTCCGGAAGAGGGACGGCATTTGATGAGCCTTCATGATGATTTCAAACCTGTCATTGCCGTGTTGACCATGCACGACGACCACCGGGGATTCAGGGGAAACCATCAAAATTTTCTGGACATTATACAGACAGGCGAAAACATGGGTTATCAGGTATATATCGTAACTGTAAGAGATCTGAACGTGAGCGGTCCTACGGTTAAGGGCTATACGTATAACAAAGGGAGCGGAAAGTGGACTTCACAGTCCTTCCCTCTCCCTCATGTGCTGTACAATCGCATTCCCTATCGGGAAGATGAGCGAAAGCCCTCCGTTCAGCGGAAAATTGAGGAATGCATGCAAGCGGGGATCGAGCTGTATAATCCGTTTTTCTTCAATAAATGGGATCTGTTCGAATGGCTGAAGAAGTCCAAATCCACCCAGCATCTGATCCCTCATACACGCCGGATGCGAAGTGCTACTACGCTGGGTACGGTGCTGCGTGCATTTCCCTATCTATATCTGAAGCCGGAGAGCGGGAAAGCGGGAAAAGGCATTATGATGCTAAAGTTTCAGGAGAAGGAACGTCTGCCGTTCCGGCTCAGAATACAAAGTTCCCGTAAGAGCACCACGTATAAGGCAGCAACGCTTGCGAAGTTATGGTCTCGCATTCGCAGGGAAACCGGGCATACGCCTTATATCATGCAGCAAGGAATTGAACTTGCCTCCTCCCGCAAACGCCCCTTCGATCTGCGCGTTCTGGTACAGAAGAATGGTAAAGGACAGTGGAGTGTAACAGGGGTTGGTGCCAGACTGGCTGGTTCGCGAAGCATTACAACCCACGTTCCACGTGGAGGCAGCGTCGAGGATCCCGAGAAGCTTCTTACCGATCTGTTCGGGGAAGAAACAACCACTACACTATTGAAAAAGGTCAGATCGACATCATTAACCATTGCACGGCAGGTTGAACGAGGCTCTGGCCATACGCTTGGGGAGATGTCTATGGATTTGGGTATCGATGATCTCGGAGAAATCTGGTTCTTCGAAGCCAATGCGAAACCAATGAAATTCGACGAACCCCAGATTCGTAAAAAATCTTTAGAGCGCATTTTCCAATATAGCGCCTATCTGGCCCGCCAGTCCAAACGATAATGGAAAGGAATAACAGCTAAAGAAGGTGATTGTTTGTGTCCTCACCTGTTCTAGGCATTATGACGTTGTACTTAAACGAACATCGCGCCTTGGAAGAACGGAGCATCTACCGCAGAATGATCCTTGAAGGACGCAAGCGGGGGCTCGACATTTACGTGTTCACACCTGCGGATGTACATCCAGGGGGTAAAAAGATCGAGGCGATGGTCTTCCATTCGGAAAAGGGGTGGTCCAGGGAATGGCGTCCATTTCCGGACATGATCTTCGACCGCTGTCGCATACAGCGAAATCGCAGATTTCAGCAGCTGCTCGCCTTTCGCGAGAAATACGGGCACATGCTTTTCCTAAACCGGCCGCTTCGCAATAAATGGACCATACATCAGACCCTCTCGGCAAAATCCGCCTTTCGTGAACATTTGCCAGAGACCGTTCTGTTCCAAGATATGTCTGATGTCAATCGAATGCTTAAAGCTTCTTCGCTGATCTATTTGAAGCCCATAAACGGAACAGGCGGACGTGGAATCCTGCGAATTGAGCGCATCAGTAGCGAAGCCAACATGGTTCTGGTCCAAGGTCGTGATCAGAAACGACGTATCATTACCCCGCGCAAAGTCCATTTATCGCGGCTCGGTTCTCTGCTCCAGCACTGGAACATGAAAGATAAATATCTGGTTCAGGAAGGGATCCAGCTCCAGCTCCCTAATGGTCGTGTACATGATTATCGCATGCTCGTACAGAAGAATGGCGAGGGCGATTGGGAACTGACCGGCTGTGCTGGGCGCATGGGAGCTGAGAAAAGTGTAACATCGAATCTGCATGGCGGCGGGCAGGCTGTTCCCATGCACCGATTGATGAAACAATGGATCACCGATGAGGAACTGAGGAATGAGATTAATTCCACAGCCGAGAAACTCGGCATTTCGGTGGCCACATTCCTGGAAGATACGTACGGTGATCTATGTGAGCTTGCTCTGGACTTGGCGATTGACAAGGATGGCCGCATCTTCCTGCTTGAAGTGAATCCCAAACCGGCACGAGAGGTATTTGCACGGATTGGTGAGCGGAGCATCTATTACAAAGCAATTACTCAGCCGCTGGAGTATGCTCTCTGGGTGTACCGCAACCGGACGGTTAGTACTCCGAACAAAGTTAAAGTAACCAAACCTGTAACCGGTAAGACCACCGTAGCCCGGAGGTCCCGGAAATCAAGATTAAAATAGCCGCTTCACTTTGGATTTGACCTCCGAGCATCTTAATATCGATACTCATTGCGTCTCAAAGAGCCTTTATCTCCGCCTCGCCCGTTAAACAGGCTTCGGAGATAAAGGCTCTTCCGGTTTTGAACACTGATCCAGATCAGTTCAAGATGTGGTGTTTGCTATTCAGCTTCTCTGTATAGACGAGTAAGCTCGGTAAAGTCAGAGATTAATACATCTGATCCTGCAAGTTCCTCATCACGTCCGAAGCCGGCATATGCACAGCCAATGACAGTTTGCCCATTCATTTTTCCTGCTTCAACGTCGGACGAGCGGTCACCTACCATCCAGGCATCCTGAATCCGGTGTTTTTCAAGCAGTATTTGTACCAGGTTTACCTTGGAAGGTGTCTTGTATTGCCCTGCACTGTATACGCCTTCGAATAAAGGCATAATCTCGTGTGCAAACGCAACCCCTTTGACATAGTCCTCCAGTCCATTACTCGCAACAAACAAACGAACACCTTGTTCCTTGAGGGCTTGAAGCGTCTCTTTTACATGGGGGTAAAGTTGGGAACTTCCCTGATCAAGTCCCTCAATTTCCAATTGAAGCAGCAATTCATCTGCACGACGATGTGCCGCTTCAGAGGCTTCCGGCATGACCACTTTCCATATATCCTCGAGCAGCATACCCAAACTTCCCAGCATCCGTTCCTCGGGAGGTGTCTCCCCTTCGAAATGACCTTCGGCACGCAGTGTATCAAAAAGCTTTTGGTAAGCAGGCAACAGCAAGGTTTCTGTCTGGAACAACGTTCCGTCCATATCAAAAATCATCGCTTCCGGTTTTCGCAATACAGTCTCTTTACTCATTTCCAGGATTCGTTCCTTTCGGATTGAAATATGTAATCGGCATCATACCCTTTCCATGATAAACAAAAACGTTTGGCAGTGTAAACCGAACACTGTAAAAGGTTTACTCGGTCATGTCTCATGTATTGATACAAACTATATACAAAATGTAAGCAAACTATGTACAAACTTACTTTCATAACGTATAATACTGAAAAATAGTTCTTAAGCCTCCTGATCCATAAGTCCTGTAAGTTGCTTTTTCAAGTTTTTTCGACAAATACATATAACCAAAAGAGAGGAAAAGGAATCATGAAGAAACAGAGAATATTCAAAATTTTTTATAAAATTGGGCTGGGTTACCTGCTTGTATTGGCGGTACTGGCTGGAAGCATTCTACTGATTCAGAACAGTATTGGTCAGCTGCAGGAAGAGTTAGATTATCTCGTCGATCACGACATGAAAGTGCATGCCATGACGTATGAATTGGAGAAAAACATGGTGGATATGGAGACCGGACAGCGTGGTTACGTGATCACTGGACAGGAAAGTTACCTGGAGCCATATATAGAGGGAAAAGAAAAGCTAGTCGAGCTCAAGGAGCAGCTAGCGGGCCTTATCTCCGATAACCCGGCTCAATTGACATTATTGCAAGATATACATAACTCCATGAATGACTGGATTCAAGTGGCCGGAGAGCCGGTTGTCTCCCTGCGTCAGGCTAATGATCTGGAAGCCGTCCGTCAGTTTTTTGCAACAGATCCAGGCAAAGCAGATATGGACGAGATCCGCAGTTCCCTGATTACTTTCCGAAACAATGAACTGGCTCTGACAGAATCACGTACAGAAGCATTAAAACAGAAAAACACGATCCTGAACTGGGAACTCTACGGAGCTTTAATTCTTGTTGCCCTTATATCCATCTTTGCGGCATTAATTTTGTCCCGTGCCATTGTCAAAAACATTCGTACTGTTACCCAAGCGCTGAATGACATCGGTTCCTCCAATGGTGACTTGACCCTGCGCATCGCCACCCCGATGAGGGATGAAACGAGAGAACTCGCCGAGTCTGCGAATACGATGCTGTTTGGTTTGCAGCAGATGATGCTGGACATCCAGCGCAATGCCACTGTTCTCAGCACCGCATCGGATCGTATGGATAAAGGTGTGGCGGACAGCCACCTGGCCAGTAAAGAAGTAGCCACAGCCATGGAACGAGTAGCTGAAGGGGCAGATGAGCAGGTTGCTCTTACCCAAACGATGGTCGCTGCAATGCAACAATCTCAGACCGGACTCAGCCGGGTGGCTGCATCTGCTGCAGACGTGGCTGAACGGGCAGTACGTACCGAATCCATAGCCATCGATGGGCAGCAGCGCATTGACAATGCAGTTGGCAAAATGGGAGTTATTGAGCAATCCTTCCTCTCTGTACAGGAAGCTATTAATGATATTTCCAAGATGTCCGATCAAGTCATTAACATTGCGGATGCCATGTCAGGGATCGCGAGACAAACCAATCTGCTCGCATTGAATGCCGGAATTGAGGCTGCACGGGCAGGAGATAACGGACGTGGATTCGCAGTTGTCGCAGCAGAGATTCGCAACCTTGCGGACCAAAGCGCCACATCAGCCAAGGAAATTACAAGCATATTGGAAACCGTGGTCGCAGGTGTTCATAGTACAGTGGATGTTGTGGATGAGAGCACGGTTCATGTTAACGAGGGACTGCGGACCATTGAGGACGCAGGGCATGCCTTTGCCAATATTACACAACATATACATGACCTCAGCGGTCAAATGATGGATGTATCTGCGGTGGTTGAAGAGCTCACTTCGGGCAGTGAGGCTGTTATGAATTCCATTAACGAAGTATCGATCGTTGTGGAAGATACTGCATCCGCTACGGAGGAAGTATCCGCCATGACTGAAGAACAGCTTGCCTCCCTGCAGGAAATGAGTGACACTTCCAAACAGCTGAATCAAATGTCCGATGCACTCGACGAACTGGTAAAACGATTCAAGCTGGCTTAACCTTGTGATTACAACAGCTAAAACAAAAAGAGCAGCTTCCACTTAAGGAAGCCGCTTCTTTTTTTATATTTTATTTCTGAAAGAGTGTAAATTAGTTAAGCTTATTGTTCCTTTCAGCATTTGATCCAAGACGGCAACACTACCGATTAGCGGCTGATCTGGATCGTGTTCCCCTCCGGATTACGCAGAGCTTCCAACACCAATTGGGCACGGTATCCGTCGTTAAAATCATAGATTTTCGCCGGCTGTCCCTGAATACGGGCAATGACATGCTTGAGAACTGGCAGCTCTCCCATCGATTCATCTACCTCTACGGTTGCAAGCGGCTGGCCAACTGGCCCCATCATTAGTTCTTCCCAGTTTTCCAGAGCGATTGTGCCTTCAGTTCCGTAAACGACCATGGATACTCGTTCCTTACCTGCAAAATGAGCAATTCCATTAAGCTGAATACGGGTTCCGTCTTCCAGCTTCATTACAGCCTGTACCTCATGTTCACATTCTTCCGCATTATCGGGGTACTGGACCTCACTGCTTACCTCTGTAATTGGTCCAAACACATGCTGTATCATATGGATCCAGTGGATGCCCACCTCAAGGATAAAGCCCCCCTGCTCACGGCTTGAAATCCATGAATTTTGCTGCCATGCACGCGGCCACTGAGGGAATTGCAGAATCAGCTCTATTTTGCGAATCATACCTATGCTGCGCTGCTCCACCAGTTCCTGCAACTTCAATACCGAAGGTTCATGAGGCATGGAGAAATGAATGGCATGGACTACCCCTGCCTGCTCTGCGGCCTTAAGCATCTCTCTCGCCTCTTCTGTACTGTTCGCCAGCGGTTTCTCGCAAAACACATGGATCTTCCGCTTTAAGGCCTCCATGACAACAGGATAATGAAATTTAGGCGGTACAGCAATGTACAATAGATCAATTTCATGTTCATCCAGCAGCTGCATGTAATCGCTGTATGCGCTAATTTCTGCATGGGATTCAGCAAAATTCCTAAGCGATTCTTCGTGTGCCTCACATACGGCTACAAGCTTAATACTTCCATTCAGCTCTGCTTGCTTCGCCTGTTGAATCATATGTAAACCCATCTTTCCTAACCCGATCACAGCCAGTTTCAATCGTGTCATTATGTCTCCTCCAATCTGAATTCCATTATAACAGAAGTTAAATAGGCTCCGTTTTCTTGCGTTAACATGCAAAGAAAAGCATATAGCTTCATGCTTATGATCAATTAAAGGTTACGTCTATATCTGATGTCTTTATTTTACATATAATGTAAAAAAATAATCATTAGGACATTGGTTGCAGGAATATATAACCATTTCATTTTCCTATATCCTTTAAGATGTTAAGCGTTACCAACTTAAGAATCAGGTAGTTTTACTTATAAAAATAAGTTGACAAAAAACCACATAAAAAGATAACCTTCGTATTAACAAGGATATATTTCCTTTTACAACCTTAGACAACCACTTGCATTCGAAAAAATTTGGATTATACCCTATGGGTCTTAAAACCTATTTTATGAAGCGAGGTGTCCCGCATGAAAACCGTTGCGGACTATTTGGCAGAAACGCTGCACAAGCTTGGTGTTACTCACGTCTTTGGTATTATTGGAAAATCGATATGCCCTGCTGTTCTGAAGATGGTGGACCACGGCCTTGAGTTCATTCCAGGTCGCCACGAATCCAGTTCAGGATTTGCAGCAGCTGGTTACGCTCTCCAAACCGGAAGGCTGGGTGTAGCATTCGCCACTTCAGGTCCGGGTGGAACCAATCTTTTAACCGCTGCAGCTCATGCCAAAGCCAATAACCTTCCGGTGTTATTTATTACCGGGCATCAATCCATTCAGGAATTAGGCATTCCACAGTGCCAGGACTCTTCCTCCTATCTGGCCGATCTCGCAGAGATGTTCAAACCCGCTACGTTATTCAGCAAACTGGTGGAGCGTGGCGACCACTTCGGCACATTGCTCAATCATGCCCTCTCCATTGCACTTGGCCCGAACAAAGGTCCGGTTCATCTTTGTCTACCCTTTGACGTTCAGACCGAGCTGCTTGCTGAATGCCGAATTGTCATGCCTGAACCCGAGCCTCTAATTAGCATCACTAACCTTAATCGAATTCTTCCCCTTCTTCACAAGTCCAGTCATCCATTAATTATCGCAGGCAAAGGCGTCAATCGATCCAGGGCTCATGACGAGCTATTGCAGTTTGCAGAACAATTCCAAATTCCTGTCATCACGACGCCCGGTGGGAAAGGTGCTATCCCCTGGAACCATCCGTTATATCATGGACCTTGTGGTGTCGGGGGCTTCCCCCATGCCGATGAATTGCTCAACCAGAGTGACCTCTATATCGTGCTCGGGTCGCGGCTGAGTGACATGACGATCTGCAATCTCAAACCGGAGAATCATCCTGCACATCTCATTCAGTTCGACTCGGATCCTGCCTTTGTCGGTAAAATACTCCACTCACAAACCTTACATATTACTGGCGATCTAAAAGACAATCTGCAGTTTCTGCTGGGTACCCTGACCGAATATGAAACTCCTAAGAGAGAGTCCACGGCAGTAGACTATACGGTCCCCCTGCCAACGCTGCCTAACCTCTCCCTTGCATCGATTTTGGATGAACTGAGCGATATGCTGCCGTATGATCATACTTTATTCGTTGATGACGGAAGTCATGGCTTCCATGCTGTTCAGCGTTATAAAGTAAAAAAACCTGGCAGTTTTGTATTTGACGCATATCTCGCCTGTATGGGCAATGCCATTGGTATGGCGATCGGAGCCAAGGCAGCAGCACCAGACGAGACGATCGTCTGTATTACAGGCGACGGATGCTTCATGATGCTCGGAGCCGAGATCAATACCGCTGTATGCCACAATCTGCCGGTCATCTTCATCGTAGTGAATAATAAACAGCTGGATATGGCGCTCAAAGGCATGCAAAAAACAACAGGCCGGATCGACGGTACCTTGTTTGAGGTGCCTATGGATGCGTCGAAGTTTGCTGAAGCTCTCGGTGCAGCCGCATTTCGGGCAGAAACACATGACGAGTTCGCCGCTGCACTCAAAGCAGCACAAGAACTGAAACAAGTGGCTGTAATCGAGCTATTGACGGATCGCGATGAGATTCCGCCTACGGCCCATCGTACCGTGAATTTGAACTAGGAGGAGCAAAAATGAGCGAGCAGGTTGTTCAGGGGCTGGAGCGTTTCGCGAATCTTTCTGGAGAGTACGGAGCCAAAGCCTTGGCCCCCATTAAGGAACACTTTCCCGAGCTGGCAGAATTCATTATGGGTACAGCTTACGGAGACATTTTCCAACGTACCAGCATCTCGGATCAATGGAAAGAAGTTGCTGTTATTTCCTCACTGATTACACAAGGGCAGTTTGAACAACTGGGCGTTCATTATGTTATGGCACTGCGTGTTGGTGTAACTGTGGAGGAGCTCAAAGGAATTCTGCTGCATCTGGCACCTTGTGTAGGTGCGCCGCGTATTATTAGTGCATTTAACGTCCTACTTGCCACGCTAAATGAAATCCAATAATTAACTATTCTACATTTTTATACACGATTCGACTTTATTCTTGATCTCATTACATCTACGCCTTTATAATATGGGTAAATTATCCTCGATCTCAGCTTACATCTTAGAAGCCAGTAACGGTGGCGATAACACCTTGTCCCTGGTAGCAGGATAGCCTTAACTCATTTAAAGGAGAGAGACAATTATGGGAAGCTTTATACTCAAGACTGACGTTCCAAACAAGGTGCTTAACATTGAACTGGAGGGATCTTTCTCTCAAGAAGATGGATTGCGTTCCATCTCAGCTTATCAGGATACGATTGCTCCTATTGACCCAAAGGAATATGAACTGCGTATCGACTGCAAAAAGCTGAATGTCACCGCTCCGGAAATTGTACCTCTGCTCGAAGGCTGCCTGGCTCTATTCAAAAAGGACGGCTTCAAAAAGGTTGTACTCACACTCGAAAATAATGCCATTTTGAAAATGCAGTTGTCCAGGCTTGGACGTGCTGTAGGACTGGACAACCTCGAAATTATATCTACCGTTACCACCTAATAAATCAGGCGGACAAGTTGTGGATCCACCCATCCGCTCAAGAGGAGAATGAAGATGGCCGGAATTCGTATTGTGGATATAGATATTTATCATCCAGCGCACCAGGTGGACAATGACTTTTACATTGAACATTTTGATGCGAGAGGGGTAGATATTCGGGGATTGTTAAAAGCGCTTGGGCGTGATAAGCGTTACAAAATTAACAACGATGACGAGAACTCACTAAGCATGGCTTATGAGGCAGCCAGTAACCTTTTGGAAAAGACCGGACTGAACGGGGCGGATATCGATCTGATTGCCTATGCAAGTCAAACGCCGGAATACATTTTCCCTACGAATTCCTTAATGATTCATCGTTTAATTAATGGAGCATCCCATACCATCTGTATCGACAGCAACGCTAACTGTGCCGGAATGACGGCAGCCTTTGAACAGGTGAGCCGGCAGATGCTGGGGAATCCCCGAATTCGAAGAGCATTGATTATCGGTTCAGATTATGTAGCCCCACACGCGAGTCCAGATGATCCTGTCTACTATGCCAATTTTGGCGATGCAGCAGCGGCTGTCATCATAGAACGCGACGAACAGGCTACCGGATTCGTTGATTCCATCTATCAAACGGATACCTGTGTGTACGGTAATTCCCTCTTTCCTGCAGAAGGTCTGGCGAAACTAGGTCAGACCGGGGTGGATGCAGGAGCTTTTCATGTCAAATTCACACCGTTCGATGATTCGATCTGCGTCGATGCTGCTTCTGAATCTATTCGTACACTGTTAGGACGCAACGAGATTGCAGCAGATCAGATCAAAGCAGCCTGTTTCTCCCAATTATCCATCGGTAATATTCGTGCGGTATCGGAGAACATTGGGATCGCTAAGGATGTTGCCGTCTACATTGGAGACGAATTCGGCTATACGTCAACCAGCAGTCCCTTTATCGCTCTGCATCGGGCCATAACCTCAGGTCAGATCGAGCGTGGTGATAAAGTGTTGTTCTGGACGGTCGGAGCAGGGTGGCAAAATGTTGCCATGGTGGTCGAATACTAAGCAGATCCTCCAACAAAAAGAAGGATGTCCTTTTTTACTTCAAGGGACATCCTTCTTTTATATATGTGTAAGGAAGGTTGCACGATTAGAAGATCTTCTTGGTTTCCCGATCATCCTTCAGGATCTCGACCGCCTCACGGAAACGAAGCGAATGCACAATCTCCCGCTCCCGCAGGAACTTCAGGCTGTCCTGCAGGTCCACATCATCCGTCAGATCAATTAGCCATTGATATGTAGCCCTAGCCTTCTCTTCCGCAGCAATATCTTCATACAGATCTGCAATAGGGTCACCCTTTGCTTGAATGTAGGTTGCAGTGAAAGGTACGCCCGCCGCATTGCTGTAAAAGAGAGCCTTGTCATGATTCACATAGTGAGCATCCAGGCCTGCCTTCTCCAGCTGTTCAATGGTGGCATCCTTGGTAAGTTTGTAGATCATTGTTGCGATCATCTCAAGATGGGCAAATTCCTCTGTAGCGATGTCATTCAAGAGACCAATAATTTTGTCCGGAATCGTATAGCGCTGATTCATATACCGAAGGGCTGCAGCCAGTTCCCCGTCTGCTCCACCATACTGTTCCATCAGCAATTTGGCCATATGAGGATCACATTTACTTACCCTAACAGGATATTGCAGCTTTTTCTCGTATACCCACATGTTGCACGATTCCCCCTTCAAAAATACGAAATGAATGTCATCCGACTCGGATCGTTCATACTTGCACTTCCCGGGTATCCCGATTCTGCGTTTCCGGAAAACCCGGGTGCAGTATACTTTTGCTTTCAACTCAAACGTTCATTACACCTGCCAAGGCCAGGGTGCCTCTGACCACTGCCAAGGATACTTGGAGAACGCATGCCCAAAGTTCATGAGCGGTCCATACAGCTGCTGAAATTCATGGGCAACCCTCATCCGCTCCTGGCTAAACTTGTTATATTGTTCAATACTTTGATAGTCCCCTGGGTGAGTATCCAGATACAGATTCAGCTCCACCAGCACAAAATCCAAGGCTTGCAGTTCCTCCAACAACTCATAATATCTGGCGTCACACGCTTTTGCTGCTTCAGGCTCCATCTGCTCCTACCTCCCTCCCTTTTGTTTTTTTGGATGTATAAGGACTGTATAGCGCAGGCCACAATGTTCCGAGTCTCAGTGCTTCTGCTGGACTGTATTGGGGCCAGCCCATCGGCTGGAAAGGAATAAATAACTGCGGAGGAACAAGGTAGGTTTTAATTTCAATCGGTTTACATGGATCAAACGGCCCCACAAAAGGGGCATATGCGCGAAGCTGTGGATCAATCATGTTCAAACGCCTCCCTTCACTAAAATTTGGTCACTCGTCGGTAGGCGACCAAAATCCTTGCTTTTCCCGTCTATTATCCATATGTCATCGTTCTTAAGTTAATCCCAATTCAGCCGAAACAACTCTTGGAATTTCTCACGCCTACTTCTTCACAAAAAAAGACCCCTGGTCACTCCCCACAGGAAGTGTTCCAAAGGTCACATTCATTTCAATATGGTAGTTCCTCATACGTCACTACTTGTCCGATTCGGCATCGTCCCGAGCCTCATCCAAAGCAGCAGCCTCTTCTTCAGAGACTGGGCTCTTATACACCTTGACTCGGGTAATTCGTAACCGGGTGGATTCCTCCACCTCAAAGACATAGCCGTTCTGCTCCCGTGTTTTACCTTTGGCTGGGCTACCTTCAAGCTCTTTGAACAACCAACCGCCAATGGTATCCACTTCTTCGTCATCAATGATGGCTCCGGTCCATTCATGAACCTCTTCAATGAGAGATCGTCCATCAATGGAGAAGGAATCGCCGCTGCGTTCCATATGAGGTCGCTCATCCTCGAACTCATCGTATAGATCCCCTACAATCTCCTCCAGAATTTCCTCCGCCGTCAATAATCCGGCGGTGCCGCCGTATTCGTCAACAACAAGGGTCATCTGGGAATGCTTCTTCTGCATCAGTTGAAGCACATGGCTGATTTCCATGGATTCCGGAACGTTCAAGATGGGCCGCACAAGTGAAGCCATATCCTGCTGCTGTTCCGGGGCTGCCAATAGTAGATCTGTAATATGGATAAATCCGATAATTTCGTCTTTATCCTCAACGGCAACAGGATAACGGGAATGCTTCGTTGCATTAATAATCTTCAGGTTCTCTTCCAGGGACAGATGGGTATACAGACAATCCATATCTGTACGTGGCAGCATGACTTCACGAGCAAGCATATCAGAGAAATCAAAGATGTTATCCATCAGTTTGATTTCATCCTTGTCAATGACGCCACTCTTCGCACTCTGCTTCATCAAAATTCGAAGTTCATCTTCAGAATGGGCTTCTCCTTCACTCGCAGGCTCTATCCCTGCCAGTCGCAGCAGCGCATTGGCCGATGCATTGAGAATCCAGATGAATGGAAAAAAGATTTTGTAGAACAGCAGAAGTGGTGCGGACAATAGCAGAGCCACGCCATCTGTTTTTTGAATAGCAAGCGACTTCGGCGCAAGTTCTCCAAGTACAATATGCAGAAACGTAATAATACAGAAACCGACGATAACGGAAACGGTAGAGATCAGTCCTGTATCCGCCACGCCCAGTTTGAACATAAGCGGCTCTACCAGTAATTCGGAAATGGCGGGTTCACCGAGCCAGCCAAGCCCCAGGGATGTCAGGGTAATGCCGAACTGGGTTGCCGACAAGTAAGCATCCAGTTTTCCATTCACCTTTAATGCATACCCAGCCATCCGATTTCCCTCGCTCTGCAATTGAGTCAACCGGGTCTGCCTGACTTTAACCAGAGAAAATTCGGCTGCAACAAATACGCCATTCAAGAATACGAGCAGAAAAACGCAAACCAAATTGAACACCAACTGCCCGAGATGAAATTCGGTATGAATATCCAAGTCGACACTCCCCTTTTTCTATCTATTTCAGGAATATACCTGGAATATCAGCGCCTAATCAGCGCGTAATTGCTTTTCTGGATTTGAAATCCACACCTTTATAATACATGTCCGCCACCAGCAGGTTAGGGCCGCAGCAGGACGCAGCATCACAGTGACAGTTAACGGTCTGATTAAGCGGATGCTCCGCAGACCATTCATGGAACACATCATCCAGCTTCCGATCCCGAATGTTGCCAAAGGCAGGGATGTCGGCAAAATCTGTAACGTACACATTGCCTGTAAACATGTTGACGTTAACGCGATTTCGACCATCCGGATCATTGCGTACGGTCACATTAGGCTCACTGTACAGGCGATTGATCAATTCCCGATCCTGGTCGGCCGCACTGCAAGCAAAGAATGGAAGTGTTCCGAACAACATCCACATGTCTTTGTCGCGCACATCCAGCAAGCGATGGATGGCTGCACGCATATGGTCCAGAGACAGGACAGGCAATGTGGAAGCAAAATTCGAGTTATACATCGGATGTACTTCATGACGTACACAGCCCATCTCCCGAATCAGTTGATGGATTCCCTCCAACTTGTCATGAGTACGGAAATTAATCATGGATTCAGCAGAGATAAACATGCCTGCTTCACTCAGTTTGCGCGAATTTTCTATCATTTTCTCATACATTTTCACAGCTACTTCACGCTTGACAGGTCTGCCGCTGTTAGCAAAACCAACTTGATGGAAATCATCGGCATTCAGGTAGTTGAATGAGATATGCATCACATCAAGGTATGGCAGCAGTTTCTCGTAACGACTGAGATCAAGCGTCAGGTTGGAGTTGATCTGTGATCTTATGCCGCGCTCCTTGGCGTATTTCAGCAGCGGGATGATCATTTCATCCACTGTCTTTTGACTGAAACTTGGCTCACCACCTGTCAAACTGATAGTCTGCAGATGCTCCACTTCGTCCAGCCGCTTCAGCATAAGAGGCAGTGGCAGTGCGGGAGCTTCACGCATCGTGAGCATATCCCCTACAGCACAGTGCTCGCATCGCATATTGCACAGATGAGTCACGGTCATTTCAACACTGGTTAACACGTGGCGTCCATATGTACGCAAAGAGCCGATCGGATCCCATGGATCATTAGTCGGCGATAAAGGCATCGGTTCAACCGATCCTGAGTTTAGCATGGTCATTGTTCTTCACCTTATTCCTTTTATTAACCTAAAAAGTTTTATTTACATCATACTTCGGCATGATCTTTTTGGAGCTATCTTTTATCATAGCACAATTTTGAACGCTTCGGCATGAAGTGCTCTGTCCATTACATGACAAAAACGCCCATGCAACTCCAGGGCCAACCCGGCCCGGATATTGCTATGAGCGCAGTCTCCCTGCTGGCAATAACTTAACAGCGATCAAGAAAATTCATCACAGGAAGGAGTCGGAGGCACGCCCTCATCGCCTTCAACACCAGTAATCATAACCGATAGGACTTTGGACAGATCTATTTCGTAAGGCGCCTTTAACGTCTGTCCATCCGCATTCTTCAACACCCGAATCCGGGGCCGCTGCGGGATACGTGAATCGATGGATGCAACGACTCCGACTTCCCCCGTACTCAGCGTCACAGATAGACCTACGGGATAAATGGCCACACAGTCACGGAATTTCTCCAGCATACGCTGTTCATACAACGAGCCAGATCCAGTATATAATACCTCCACTGCCTGATGAGGGAGCAATGCCTTACGGTATACGCGATTACTCGTCATCGCGTCATACGAGTCAGCCAGTGCAATCCACTTGGCATACTCATGAATTTCAGGACCCTTGAGGCCAAACGGATAGCCACTACCGTCGATTCGCTCATGATGCTGGAGGGCACAATGTGCTGCCAGCAGCGGTATGCCAGGTTCATCTTTTAAAATACGATGTCCATATGTAGTATGCTGCTGAATGATTTTAAATTCCTCATCCGTTAATTTCGCCGGTTTATGCAAAACATCTGGAGCAATCTGTGTCTTTCCTATATCATGCAGCAAGGCACCCAGTCCAATTTCCATCAGCTGCTGTCTAGAATACCCTGAGGCGACGCCCAAAACCAGTGTGTACACACATACGTTCAAGGAGTGGTTGTACAGATCAAGATCACTGGAGTTCATATCCATCAGCATGATCATTGCTTCCTTTTGACCGCCGATGTCCTCCAAAATGGTATTCATCAGACCACTCAGCGCTTTGCCAAAATGCGGAATCCGGCTTTTGGTCTTCAAACCTGACATACTCTGAAACTGCTGCTTGATTTCTACCAGTGCCCTGCGCCTCGTTTCCTCCTGAAGCATATCGGGAACGATGATATCCTCTGTCGCTGCTTCCTTAATATATACGTAACCTACGCCGAGGTCTTTTAGACGTCCAATCAACCGCTCGGTCAGTTCCACATCTTCACTAAGCAGAACCAAACCCTCTTCGCTATAAATCCGTTTCCCCAGCTTCATGCCAGGCTGCAATAGGTTTATATGTACTAAACGCACAGCCTATCCTCTCCCGCTCCGTAGATGTAATTTCCACTAGCCGCCGCTTCAGCAGAAGGCAAGTACTCGTTAATTTCTTTCATGCCAGCGGGATCGCAGGCTATCATCCAATGCCCCTGGTCTTTTTAATTCGATCTCCAGCAGATCCCGTATAAATTCTGGAAGTCGATATGCGATCTCGGTTCCCCGGGCTAACGAAGGATATCCCACATTGAATGTAAACATGTCTAGTGTTCCGACCACATATTCCTGTTCATCACCCATAGGCTTACCATCGACATATAATGCATTGATCCTTTGAAATGGGGGACCCGCAGGATCATACTCCACCTCAATACCATCCACACACAGCGTACCAAGTATCTTCCCGCGA
Source organism: Paenibacillus sp. FSL K6-2862 (assembly GCF_038005125.1). Classification (NCBI taxonomy): domain Bacteria; kingdom Bacillati; phylum Bacillota; class Bacilli; order Caryophanales; family Paenibacillaceae; genus Paenibacillus; species Paenibacillus sp. FSL K6-2862. The sequence goes on along the minus strand of NZ_JBBOSN010000001.1, from coordinate 2,013,718 downwards.
AATCCAAATCCGATGATGGGCTTGTCCGCATACTCCTGAAGCAAAGACTGCTCCAGCGCTTCACGAATCTCTCTGCCTTTCAGCCTTATTGTACAAGCATTGATCGGAGAAGGACATAGTGAATGCAGCATTCCCTTGCTGATGTCCCCTTGTGGAAGTTCACCCAGGAGTTGGCCAGCGTTAACCAGTGACAGCTCCGCTCCCGTGAAATGCCTTACTGCCTGCGCAAGCAGCGAAGCGAATGGTGATTCCTTCTCATATTTTATCGGAAGAGTTCGGTCAATCATTACAGCTGTCTGTCCAAGAGCTCTCTCTGCCTCCGCGCGATGTGCGGCGATAGCTAGTGCAACCTTCTCATCCAGCATCTGATCCTTCAATGGAAAACAGCCACTACTAATCAGTCTAGGCTTGTTCGCACCGCTATCCCGCTCAAGTACGACTTTACCAAGCCACTGACCGAATTTTCCGGCTGCTCCCAGCACCGCATTCCCAATGACCAGAGGTTCCTCGAGCACATGGTGTGTGTGTCCGCCAAGAATAACGTCAATGCCCTCAATCTGCTCCGCGAGTTTTCGATCCGTTGATAGACCCAGATGGGAGAGTATGATGACGATATCCACATTAGGGCGCAACGCTTCAACTTGCTCACGTAGTGTTTCCACCGGGTCAAGCAGCTTCCATCCCAGCAAGTCGTAAAAAGCAGTAAACGGTGCAGTAGCTCCGAGCAAACCTATCCGAAATGGACCTTTGTCCACAATAAGGGATGAGTTCATCCATACTGGAGGCAGACCGCTGGCCTCTTCCACAACATTTCCGCACACGACAGGACATAATAACCCCGAATAGGACTGTGCCAGCTGCTCCGGTGTAAACGTCAGTCCCTCGTTATTGCCAATCGTTATGGCATCATACCCCGTCAAATTAATCACATCGACGTTGGCTCCCCCCAGTGTCCCCTCTGTCTCTACGGCCATACGATCCATATGATCTCCGATATCCAGAACTAGAACGTTTTCGCTCCGTTCTCTCTCTTGTTCAATCATGGCGGCGATAGAGCTCATGGAACCAAAATGACTATGGATGTCATTGGTGTGCAGAATGGTTAACGTTTGTTTTTCCTTGGTGCTCATCACACCGCCTCCTCTCAGTCCTTGCCTAACGTACATTCCTCTAATAGATAAGCATAACATTTTCCGCGTCGTTATGATATATTGAAAGGGTTTAGAGATAAAAAAGAGGTGACGCATAAGCATGATATTAACCATACAACTGTTTGCAGGTATTGCTGAACGTCTGGGCACGTCCCTGCTTGAATATGAATATACGGAAAGTCCTTTGACTGCAGCTCTTCTCAAAGAAAGCCTGGCACTCGCCTATCCAGAGGCCGCATCACAGATTCGAACATCCTTTCTGGCGGTAAACCAGCAGTACGCTCCAGCCGATACAATGATTAAGCCCGAAGATGAGCTTGCCTTAATTCCCCCCGTTTCAGGAGGTGACGGTACTGAAGGGTCCGAGGATGATCATAGGTCTTCACTCTCCGAACATCGTACTCCGGACGGTATGTTTATGATTACGAAGTCCCCCTTGTCTGTGGAAGCAACAACAGCTCTGGTTATTACCGCAAACCACGGGGCAGCACTGACTTTTGTGGGTACTACTCGTGAAATGACCGGGGAACAACGAACGGTCCATCTGGAATATGAAGCTTATGTACCGATGGCGCTTTCTCAGATGGCTAACATCGGAAGTGAAATCTCCGAGCGCTGGCCAGGTGTCAGATGTGCAATCAGCCACCGGATCGGTCAGGTTGACGTTGCAGAGATTAGTGTCATTATTGCCGTCTCCTCGCCTCACCGCAGTGATTGTTATGACGCCAGTCGCTACGCTATCGAGAGACTGAAACAAACGGTCCCGATCTGGAAAAAGGAAATATGGGACGATGGTTCCGAGTGGAAGGGGCATCAACTGGGACCCTGGAACCCCTTGGGCAATTTATAAATAGTCATTCCACCTCTTGCAAGGCTAATTAAATTAGTAAATAAGTCGTTGTCAACCCATTTTTTTCTTGTTATTATAAGCATATATGTCGATATAAGTCGAGGAAAAGGTGGTTTATACGTGAGAGTGCATGTTACTGATCTTAAACCTGGTGATCTGTTAAAAAATGATGTATACAACAGTTCAGGTCTCCACATGCTGATGAAAGGTTCCTTACTCAGCGAAGACGATATTACCAAATTGCTGCAACATGGAATCGATTACGCAGATGTAGAACATACAACATCCAACCTACACTCTGATACGCAAACCATGCCTTCCGATCAGACCCGTCTGTTAACTACCTTGTTTGACGATACGATCAAAGGTACCGAATCTCTGTTTCAGCAAGCGATGGAGAAAGGGTTTATTGACGAAGCTCAGGTCGATGAAATTCTGATTAACCTGACAACTCAACTGGAGAAACAGAAGGATGTCGTTTCCCTTCTACTTATGCTTGACGGCGATAATGATTATACCTACAACCATTCATTGCAAGTGGGAATGCTCGCGTTTTATATTGCTGGCTGGATGGGCTACAATCCTGAAGAATGCCTGACAGTAGCAAAAGCAGGTTATCTGCATGATATTGGAAAATCCAAAATTTCTCCTGAAATGCTACATAAACCGGGAAAACTAACCCCGGAAGAATTCGAAGAAATGAAGAAACATACGTTATACGGATATGAGATTGTTAATGAGTCCACGCAGGATGAGATTTTGGCTACGGTCGCCCTTCAGCATCATGAGCGGGAAGACGGAAGCGGCTATCCTCATGGACTGAAAGGGAACGATATTCATCCGTATGCCCGTATTACGGCCGTAGCTGACGTTTACAGCGCCATGACGACCAACCGGGTATATCAGACCAAGCAGGAGTTAATCTCCGTGCTGTGCGAGCTGTACAGCCTGAGCTTTGGCCAACTAAATGGAGAAGCTACCCAGGAGCTTATCAAACATATGCTGCCTAATTTTATAGGCAAAAGGGTACTGCTCACCTCGGGGGAAACGGGCATCATCGTCATGAATAACCCTGCAGACTATTTCCGTCCGCTTGTTCAGACATCCACAGCCTTTATTGATTTAGCGAAAGAAAGAGATATCGCCATCGTCGAAATTTATATTCAATAGCTCTATGGTTTCGTAGCATCACCTAGAAAAATGAATGATTACGAAGAATTACACTACAGGAACTTATTTTATAAAAAGTAAAAAGGGAAACCGAATTTTCGGTTTCCCTTTTGCTTTATTCAGGTTTGATACGCATATTACACGCAGAATGCTTTAGTGATGATAACCAACAGAATGAACAATACCAAGATTGCGCCTACCGATGTGAATGGGTTGTATCCACCTACGCCGCCAACATTGCCACCACAACCATATCCTACTTCGCTCATGTGATTGCCTCCTCTTTATCAGGTATACCCTAACATATGATCTTGCAGGGTAAGCGAACCGGGCGAAATGGCAATATTCCATAAATGGTTTTTCGCCTGCTTCAATACGAATCATCGTAATCAGCACACTGACCCTTATTGTTTTCCCGAATCGGACGATACTTGAATTCCTTTTTCCTTGCGATACATAATAACCAGTAGTCTCCAGAAGTCGTAACTGCCTGTATCCGTCAGGATATAAGAACGATAGTAATGATACGCGTCAGCTGCCCAAGACGGACAGGGCATATTGGATAGATTCTTCTGCTGCGCGATCCAGGACGCCTGAGCTTCCAGTGTCTTTTCCATCGCTTCAAAAGCTTTCTTCTCTTCACTTGTCATCGGCAGAGCCTCCTGCTCTTCAGATGTGGAACCGAATTCCGATTGCAGATATGCCTCTGGCTCAACCACTCCATCCACACTGGCTGTATACCCGTAAGAAGGGGTACTTGTTTTACGAATTTCGTAATGGACATGGGGTCCTGTACTCTGACCCGTACTCCCTTGGTTGCCCAAGAGTTGACCACGCTTCACCCGCTGACCTACGCTAACCGCAATTTGCGACAGATGGGCGTAACAATGCAGACACCCACGATGATCCTGTACAGCAACTGTAAGCCCATAACCGCCGAATCCGGAGCCCGTAGCTCCTTCAGCAGCAAATCGTACGGTCCCTTCCATAAAGGCGTATACAGGGCCATTCCAAGGTTCTGTGACGAGGTCAATTCCCCGATGGAAGGTCTGTCCACCATGAATTGGATGGATGCGATAACCAAACGAACTCGTAATGCGATATCCTATAAAAGGATTGAAGCTCATAGATTCACCATCCTTTTCTATCAATAGATGCAGCAATCTATGAAATCGCTTGTGCTGTTGAACCTATTTTATGCGAAAAACAGCAATTCAACCATCCGGTTTTCTGCCATACAAGTCCGTTTTTTCATATCAATCGGATTATTTTCGTGTAAAAAAAATAAGGACCGGAGGAAATCCCTCGGTCCTTATGCATGCAGCAATTAACCAATGCTGCCTTCCATTTCGAATTTGATCAATCTGTTCATTTCTACCGCATATTCCATTGGCAATTCCTTAGTAAACGGCTCAATGAAGCCCATGATGATCATTTGTGTTGCTTCAGCTTCGGTCAGACCACGGCTCATCAGATAGAAGAGTTGGTCCTCAGATACTTTCGATACCGTAGCTTCATGCTCCAGCATAATGTTGTCATTCATGATTTCATTGTAAGGAATTGTATCCGATGTGGACTCATTATCCAGGATGAGCGTATCACATTTGATATTGGACTTGGCACCTTCTGCTTGACGACCAAAGGAAGCCAGACCACGGTAGGTTACTTTACCACCATGCTTACTGATGGACTTGGATACAATTGTAGAAGTCGTGTCCGGAGCCAAGTGGATCATTTTCGCACCTGCATCCTGATGCTGATTTTTACCAGCTACAGCGATGGAAAGTACGGAACCTTTTGCTCCACGGCCTTTCAGTACAACGGCTGGATATTTCATTGTCAGTTTGGATCCGATGTTACCATCAACCCATTCCATTGTTGCGTTCTCTTCAGCAACTGCACGTTTGGTTACCAGGTTGTAGATGTTTGGTGCCCAGTTTTGAATCGTAGTGTAACGAACACGGGCATTTTTCTTACAGATGATCTCAACCACGGCACTGTGGAGTGAGTTCGTGCTGTAAATTGGAGCTGTACAGCCTTCAACATAGTGAACGAAGCTGTCTTCGTCAGCAATGATAAGCGTACGCTCGAATTGTCCCATATTCTCGGAGTTAATCCGGAAATAAGCTTGCAGAGGCACTTCACATTTAACGCCTTTAGGCACGTAGATGAAGCTTCCTCCAGACCATACGGCACTGTTCAGTGCTGCAAATTTGTTGTCCGCTGGCGGAATTACTGTAGCGAAGTATTCACGAAGGATTTCCGGGTGCTCTCTAAGAGCCGTATCGGTATCCATGAAGATTACGCCTTGGTCTTCTAGTTCTTTTTGCATGTTGTGGTATACAACCTCAGATTCGTACTGAGCGGATACACCTGCAAGGAACTTTTGTTCTGCTTCAGGAATACCCAGTTTATCAAAGGTTTCCTTGATTTCGGAAGGAACCTCTTCCCATGTTTTACCTTGTTTTTCAGAAGGACGAACATAGTACTGGATATCGTTGAAATCCAGCTCATCGAGATCTCCGCCCCATTTTGGCATTGGCATTTTCTCGAACTGTTTCAGAGCTTTCAAGCGGAACTCGAGCATCCACTCCGGTTCGTTTTTAATCCGGGAAATTTCGGTAACGACTTCTGCAGTCAGACCTTTACCGGTTTGAAAGATGGATTTGTGCTCATCGCGAAAACCATATTTATACTCTTCCATTTCTGGTGCTTTTTTAGCCATCTTGCTCTACCTCCCTATCGTTATTGTACATTGTCCTCTTCGTCAATCCCTTTGCGTAATGCATTCCAGGCCAGAGTGGCACATTTGATGCGTGCAGGGAACTTGTTCACACCGGATAGGGCTTCGAGATCTTCATAATCGTCGAAATCGACTTCTTCCCCTTTCATCAGTGAGGAAAAACGGTCAGCCAGATCGAGTGCCTGTTCCATCGATTTGCCTTTGACAGCATCGGTCATCATGGATGCCGACGACATGCTGATGGAACAGCCTTCTCCCGTATACTTGGCTTCCTGGACGATTCCGTCTTTCAGTAAAAGCTGCAATGAAATCCGGTCGCCGCACGTAGGATTGTTCAAATTCACCGTGACAGCGTCATTATCAAATGTTCCGCGATTACGCGGGTTTTTGTAGTGGTCCATTATGACACGCCGGTACAGATCATCAAGTTGCATCGCCAAAATACTCCTTTGTCTGAATTAAGGCGCTGACAAGCCGGTCCACATCTTGTTCATTGTTATATAGATAGAAGCTGGCACGAGCTGTTGAGCTGACTTGCAGCCAGCGCATAAGCGGCTGGCAGCAGTGGTGTCCAGCACGAATGGCTACACCACTCGCATCCAGTACAGTTGCCACATCATGTGGATGTACATCCCCCAGGTTGAAGGTGACCACACCAACATGACGCTTCGCTGGGCCATAGATGGTCAGCCCGTCAATCTCTGCCATACGCTCTGTTGCATAAGCTGCCAATACACTTTCATGATGGGCAATCTCATCCATGCCAATCTGCTCCAGAAAATCGATGGCTGCACCCAAACCTACCGCACCTGCGATAATAGGGGTTCCGCCTTCGAATTTCCACGGAAGCTCTTTCCAATTGGATTCATAGAGACCAACATCATCAATCATTTCACCGCCGAACTCAACCGGTTCCATGGACTCCAGCAGCGCCTTTTTGCCGTAAAGTGCACCGATTCCGGTTGGTCCGCACATTTTGTGACCAGACAGTGCATAGAAATCACAGTCGAGATCCTGTACGTCCACCTTCATATGCGGAGTGCTCTGTGCGCCATCAACAACGATGACAGCGCCATTGCGGTGTGCAATTTCAGCAATTTGTTTTACCGGATGAATGACACCCATGACATTGGATACATATGCGATTGCTACAATTTTTGTTTTGTTCGTAATCGTCTTTTCCACATCTGCCAAATCGATATTGCCATCCGGCTGAAGCGGAATGTATTTCAATGTTGCACCTGTCTCCTTGGCAACCTGCTGCCAAGGAATCAGGTTGCTGTGATGTTCCATCGGTGTGATAACGATCTCGTCGCCTTCTTTGCAGACAGACCGGCCGTAGGACGAAGCCACCAAATTGAGTGCTGTTGTGGTCCCACGGGTGAAAATGATCTCCTGTGTACGCCGTGCATTGATAAACTTGGCAACCTTCTCGCGTGCACCTTCATAGGCATCCGTAGCCCGGCTTCCAAGTGTATGCACACCGCGATGCACATTGGAGTTCTCAAATTCATAATAATGCTTAATCGCATTGATAACGGACAGCGGCTTCTGGGAAGTCGCTGCGTTATCTAAATATACGAGCGGGTGTCCGTTAATTTCCTGGTGGAGGATCGGGAACTGCTCGCGGATGGACGGGTTCATTGTCCCAATTTCCGTTCAATAAGAGACTGCAATTGGGTACGCAGTGCTTCCAGAGGAATATCCGCCACCACCGGAGCCAGGAAGCCGTAGATAATCAGACGTTCAGCATCCGTACGGTTAATCCCGCGAGACATCAAGTAATGGATCTGTTCAGCATTGACTTGACCTACGGAAGCCGCGTGACCTGCTGTAACATCGTCCTCGTCGATCAGAAGGATTGGGTTGGCATCTCCGCGTGCTTTCGGGCTCAGCATCAGTACTTTCTCTGTTTGCTGACCGTCCGCTTTGGTTGCACCTTTCTCAATCTTCGTGATTCCGTTGATGATGGCAGAAGCTTCTTCACGCATAACTGCGCGAGTAATCATCTGGCTCGGCGTGTTTTTACCGAAGTGACGAGCTTCTGTAGTGTAGTTGATTTTTTGGGATCCGGAACCAACAGCGATGACTTTTGAATCCGAGCTGGAGCCATTGCCTTTCAGCACGGACATCGTGTTGCTGGCTGTATCGCCGTTGTTCATTTCACCAACGATCCACTCGATTGTTCCATCGTTCTCGACCACTGCACGGCGGAAGGAAACATCAGTAACATTCGTAGACAGCTGATGAACAGACGCGAAACGTACTTTTGCACCGGATTTTACGAAGACTTCCACGACACCGTTATGGAAAACAGGTGCGGACAGTTCGCCGGAAACATAGTTGTCAACGTAAGTTACAGAGCTGTTCGCTTCAGCAACAACGAGGACATGAGGTGCAAATGTAGCAGTTGCATCATCTGTGAGCAAAACAGCTTGAAGCGGTACTTCAATTTCCACATTTTTAGGAACATAGAGGAATACTCCACCGTTCCAGAGAGCCGCATGCAGAGCAGCAAGGGAATGCTCATCTGCCTTCACAGCTGTGTTTAGGTAAGGTTTTACCAGATCAGCATGTTCGCGAACCGCAGTAGCCAGATCCGTGAAAATAACGCCTTTGGCTGCCAGATCAGCAGATACCTTAGAGTATACTGTACCGGAATTGCGCTGGATAACCAGACTGCCTTCAGCTTGATCCTGAACGAGATCTTTAATTGAAGCAGGTACTTCTTCCAGAGAAGAAATAGCTTCACTTGCTTTATATGTGCCATATTCGCTGACATTCCAGCGTTCGATTTTTTGTTTTTCCAGTTTCGGAAGCGCAAGACCACTTGCAAGCTTAAGGGCTTCAAGCCGCTGCTCGGTCAACCAGCCGGGTTCGTTGTTACTTTCCGACAGGGCGCGAAGCGCTTCAGATTCAACCGGAAGAATTGTTTGTGTAGTCATTGATTATCCTCCTCCGTTTTGTCTTTACGCTTCTTGGCCTACAGTTTCATCCGTGATTCCCAGCTCTTCCTTAACCCAGTCATATCCTTCTGCTTCCAGACGGTGAGCCAGTTCAGGTCCGCCGGATTTCACGATACGACCTTGCATCATAACGTGCACATAATCAGGTGTGATGTAATTCAACAAACGCTGATAGTGAGTGATGATAAGGAATCCACGCTCTTCGCTCTTCATTGCATTTACACCATTTGCTACAATTTTCAGAGCGTCGATATCCAGACCGGAGTCGATCTCATCAAGAACTACGATTTTTGGATCAAGCAGCATCATTTGCAGAATCTCGTTACGTTTTTTCTCACCACCGGAGAAACCTTCGTTCAGGTAACGGTGTGCAAACTCTGGATTCATGTCGAGTTCTTTCATTTTTCCTTCCATTTGACGAATGAACTTGATCAAGGAGATCTCGTTACCTTCGCCGCGGCGTGCGTTAATTGCACTGCGCAGGAAGTCGGAGTTCGTTACGCCTGCGATTTCACTCGGATATTGCATAGCCAGGAATAGACCTGCACGCGCACGCTCATCTACTGCCATGTCCAGTACATCTTCACCATCAAGGGTTACTGTACCGTCAGTTACTTCATATTTAGGGTGACCCATCAGAGCCGATGCCAATGTGGATTTACCTGTTCCGTTCGGACCCATGATTGCGTGGATTTCTCCACCTTTCATTTCCAGGTTAATGCCTTTCAGGATTTCTTTACCTTCGATCGTCGCTTTCAGACCTTCAATGACGAAATTCGTAGCCATGTGTATTGTTTCCCTCCATTGATTAAATTGATGTTTGCTGTCGAAAACGAAAAAGCGCCTATTAAATATCTGAACAGGGCTTCCCCTGAATTTCTACAAGTACCGCAATTTCCAAAGCAATAATCACTTTAGAATAATTCTAAACTGATTCTCATTGATTATCAAGTCATTTCCGAGAACACTTGTCATCTCAGGAAACATGATTCTACCTGATTCTATAATAAAAGCGGGTTTGAATCAAATGAGAAACCGTTATTTCTTCCAACTCACAGTGAGAAAAATCACTGTAATTCATTATTTCATTCCGTGTTAGTCAGCCAAAAAGGGCTTATCCATAATCTGGACAAGCCCTTCCTTATTTCATTTTATATTTTGAGCATATCGTTAATCTTCTGTACCTGTTCGTCAAAATCCGCAACATCCACCACCGGCGTCATTTCGCGCGGCACCGGACCATTCGGAATGGAAATCCAGGAACGGCACCCATTATATTCGGGCAGCACCGGTATTTCCATCGGTTCATTCAAACGGTACACACGGAGTATCAATACATGTAACGGATCTTTCCGTTTCCACTTCAAGCGGTCTTCGGCAAAATCCGATGTCCATATATGAAAGTCATGAAGTCGATCCAGCATCTCCTGATCTCTGATCTCCAAATCCTGTATCACTTCGGCATATGCAGTGATGCGGATTGTCGAAGCTTCGGGCACCCATTCGGCCAATGATTCTTCAACATACGAACGATCTGAGGACTTAATCAGTTCTTTACGCTGATGTTCATAAGTCGGATACAGATAAAATGCTGGACTTTTCAGCTCAAAATGTCTGGTTTCCTCCACAATACCGCCTTTGCGCATCACCAGAATCTGGTGACCGTTTTCCAGCGCTTTAATTGCGGAAGCCCACTCTTTTAATGCCGGTATCGTTGTGCCTAACATGCGGATCTCCTCCCGAAATCTGTCTTGTCAGCAGTATAGACGCTTTGTCTGTTCCTGACAACAGCTTAAGATCAAGGGTTTGGGAAGTGCTCCTTTATAGAAGACATTAACTTTATTACACGGCTCTATGTTGTGGCTTAACCCAAGAAGGAACGCAGCATCCACATGTGTTTCTCCAGATCGGCTTTGAAACCGGTCAGCATGTCGGATGTCGGTTGATCTTCTGCAGCTTCTGCTACTTCGATACCTTCCTGGTACTCATTGGACAGCGTAGCAAAGTCCTCGATCAGGTTTTGCACCATTGTTTTTGCATCTTCGCCACCTGCAGCTTCCTGGATGGAAGAGAGCTCCAGGTACTCTTTCATAGTAGCTGCAGGGCTGCCTTTAAGGGTAAGAATACGCTCAGCGATTTCATCCATTTGTACAGTAACTTCATTATAGAACTCTTCAAATTTCACATGCAGCGTGAAAAAGTTTGGTCCTTTTACATACCAGTGATAGTTATGAATTTTGACATACAGGACGTTCAGGTTAGCAACCTGACGATTAAGTACTTGTTCAACTGATTTCGCTTGATCTGTTTTGTTTTTTGTAGCCATGTGAATCCCATCCTTTATTATAAAATTAGTCTATTATGTAGAGTTGACAGATGAATCTGCCTTACATAACAGAGAGTTAAACAGTTCGTCACCGCTGCATAGCGGCTGGCCTTGTAGGCAGTAATTTGTGAACCGTCCGGCCTATTTGTTTTTACCCTGGCACACTGGCTTCGAAACAAGTCCAATAGGGCTGGCCTTAAAAAAAGGGTACAAAAAACGGGTTAATTCCGATATACTGACTTATACCAAGCAAAGAAGTGGGTTTTCCTGTTTCTTCATATATATGGAGGTGGCATCCTTGTCTCAATATCACCCGTTAACCCCCCAAGAAGCAATCGAACTGGCCAAAACCTTACCGGGTCCATTTACGGCAGATGCAAATCTGGAATGCCGTGAGATCGGAGACGGTAATCTGAATTTGGTTTTCCATATCACGGATCAGAACTCCGATAAAAGTATCATTATCAAACAGGCCCTTCCTTATGCGAAAGTCGTTGGCAAATCTTGGCCTCTGTCCCTGGTTCGTGCCCGGATTGAACGCGAAATTCTCCAGGAAGAGTATCGTCTCTGCCCGGGGATGGTACCAGAAGTGTACCACTATGATGATGATCTCGCATTGACGGTTATGGAAGATCTCAGTGATCATGTAATTATGCGCAAAGGCCTCATTGAAGGTGTCACATACCCTCTCTTCGCACAGCATATTGGAGAATTCATGGCAAGAACGCTTTTCTTCACATCCGATCTCGGTATGAATCAACAGTTGAAGAAGGAAAAGCAGGGTCGATTCGTGAATCCCGATCAGTGTAAAATCACGGAAGATCTGATCTTTGACGAACCATACCGGATCGCTGAGAAAAACAATTATGAACCTTCCATCGAGGACGAGGCTGAAGCCCTTCGCACAGACGGAGCATTACATCTGGAAGTGGCCTTGCTTCGGGAAAAATTCCTCACACATGGACAAGCTCTGCTTCATGGTGACCTTCATACGGGAAGTATTTTTGTCACACCAGAATCGACCAAAGTTATTGATCCCGAGTTTGCCTACTATGGTCCGATGGGATTCGACGTGGGTGCTGTACTCGCCAACCTGCTTTTGAACTATGCTTCTCTGCCAGGCTGGATTCAGGATGAAAATGCACTGCGTGACCGCGAAACGCTGTTGCTTGATATGGTTCGTGATGTATGGAATGAATTTGAGACCCGCTTCCGTGCATTATGGGAATCTGATCTCGTTGATCCAATGGCGAAAGCCCCGGGATATCAAGACCTTTATGTACAACAATTGTTCAGAGATTCCATTGGCTTCGCGGGTGCGAAAATGGTACGCCGCATTGTCGGCCTTGCCCACGTGGCAGATATTGATACAATTCAGGATGCTACAGAACGTGAACATGCTCAGCGCAAAGCACTTGCTATTGGTAAAACGTTAATCAAGAACAATCGCCGACTGAATACCATTGGTGAAGTGCTGGACCTTGTGTCCACAGCCATCTCCTCAATTAAAGTTTAAACTTAGGAACGGAGGAACATCCATGACAACCCCTGAACATCAGCCTCTGTCCTCCCTCAATTGGAAACAGGACAAGCTTGAAATGCTTGATCAACGCCTTCTGCCCGAAACCATTCTGATGCTTAAGCTGTACACGCCTGAAGAAGTGTGGGAAGCCATTCACTCCATGAAAGTCCGCGGTGCTCCAGCTATTGGAATCGCTGCTGCATTCGGTGTCGTATTGGGGGCTAAAGCTTACGATGGACTTTTCATTCAAGGCTGGCTTGATCATGTAAAGTCCACTTGTGCCCATCTGGCCACTTCACGCCCAACAGCGGTGAATCTGTTCTGGGCACTCGATCGAATGATGCAAAAGGCAAGTGATCTGGCTGAAGCTGGAACAAGCATTGAAGATAGCAATGCTGCACTCGAAGCAGAAGCTCTCCTGATTCAAAAAGAAGATGAAGAGGTTTGCCGGATGATCGGAGAACATGCCCTTCCACTCTTCGAAGATGGTATGGGTGTGCTTACGCACTGCAACGCTGGTGGACTTGCCACAGCCAAATACGGCACGGCAACCGCGCCAATGTATCTCGCTCAGGAACGTGGCATTCAACTTAAAGTATTTGCAGACGAAACACGTCCTGTTCTTCAAGGCGCGCGGCTTACCGCATTTGAACTGCAGCAGGCGGGGATCGATGTTACCCTTCTGTGTGACAATATGGCAGGTATGGTGATGTCCAAAGGATGGATACAAGCCGTTATCGTTGGTACAGACCGCGTCGCGGCAAATGGTGATGTGGCGAACAAAATCGGAACATACAGCGTAGCGGTGCTTGCCAAAGCGCACAATATTCCGTTTTATGTAGCCAGCCCGCTGTCCACCATTGACTTGTCCACACCTTCCGGAGATCTCATCCCGATCGAGGAGCGTTCTGCCGAGGAAGTAACCGAAGGCTTTGGCAAACGTACAGCACCGCAAGGGGTGAAAGTATTTAACCCTGCATTTGATGTAACGCCTAATGAGTATGTAACTGCAATCATTACGGAAAAAGGTGTCGTTCGTGCTCCGTTCAAAGAAAACCTAGCAGCCTTGTTTGCCAAAGAAGAAGTATAAAATAGCATCTGACTTAGATGCTGCACATAAAAAAGGGCCCGTAAGGGGGGCCCTTTTACTTTTTCTTATAAAACCATTGCAGAGTTCAGCCCAGTCGCATCAGCACTGTTCCGAAGCTACCTCAGCTGCTCTCTTCATTTCATCGTACGTTGTCCCGAATCAGATCATCTTCAGCAATGCCTCTACACCTGTCATACCAACCGTTATGCCCATCGCTTCCGCTTCGGTTGTGACGGACTCCATCGGCGCGTGCAGCAGCTGATCCAGTGTTCTCACCCCAACCGCTCGAGCTGCAATAATCTTGCGATCCCCAAGCTTTTCGTTAAGTAATCCGACATCAAGTGCTCCACACATGATATATCCTTTGGATGTGTTGATTGTCAGTAACGTCGTTTTGGGTAACTTCACTTCCACCCCAACCAGCACATGCTCTCCAACTACAATCGGCTCCATGCTCACCATAATCTCACGATCCACCTCCTATTCCCGCAGGTCAGGATAATTGTATGCCCCATTCCGAGTCTCGGTGTGGACACCTGCGGAAAACAAACTAAAAGGCTTAAAAAGGTCACTTTAAATTAAAATTGGATCCTTTGTGATTCATACTAAATTTCTCTCCACATCCCATAAAATTAAATAGATGCAGAATATGTATCTAGCCCAATAAAAACTGTATCAGCACCGTAGTGCTGCTTGTTATTTTCTGCTTCTCTAGTACTATGATTATTGCCACATTAATGATATAGTGAATTGAAGCGTATTTATCGACTGACATATCTACAAACGGGGCTGGGATGAATGAAGGAAACCTTATCCAACGGAGAAGAAGTTGGCTTTTTATTTAATGTCGACATTCTTATCAAAAGCCGCTCGAATGCCTTGGCGCTACAGTCCCTGTTGGAGCTCATGAACAAAGAGGAACAAATTGCGGACTTTCGCATTCAGTCTGGCTTAGAGCTTGGCAAGATTATTGAAGCAACGATCCAGTCCAGGAAAGATTCGATCACCTCCCTTCACCACGAACGGAAAAAATCTCAATTGAGCGGACTGAAAACAGCTCCATCGAATCAATCAACAAATTCATCAAACTCGGCAAAACCACAAGACCAAAAGGAAACGGTTTCTTCTCAGAATGCAGCTGCACCAGAGTCGGCCAATTCTTCTCTGGGAAATTCCTTTGATGAATGGATTGATACCCTCATTAAGGAAAACCGGCTTACACGAATTGTGGTCAACAACAAGAACGGCAAACATCAGAGTATTCCATGCCGCATTTTGAATTTTGATCGGGATAACAGCATTGTAAGTGTCTACCATGTAGATGAAAAACAGGTCTACACCTTCCGTACGAATGAAATTGACGAGTTTTTGTAGATCCATTACGAACGCAAACCAAAAAAGCAGCTTACGTGGAAATTTCACATTATTCCCGTAAGTTGCTTTTTCCATTCTCATGTAAGCTGATTCCTGACTTCTCACGGACAATTGACCAGTTGGGTAGTCACACCCTAGTTAGGAGCGCTCTTTCCCTCGTTGCCACACATCTAAGGCAAATAACAGCCATCCAGCAATAAAAGCAATTCCACCAATAGGTGTAATGGCACCTAAAACTTTGATGCCCGTAATACTAAGTACATACAAGCTGCCGGAGAACACAATAATACCGATAAACAACAGACGCGCTGCCCATTTTAGCTTGGAGGACATCCCAAGTTGACCAGCTGTTAACCCAACAATCAACAGGGCCAGGGCATGAATCATGTGATACTGCACTCCGGTTTCATATACGGCAATCGCATCTGCGCCGATTTTTTCCTTAAGCATATGGGCACCGAACGCACCAATCGCTACAGACAGCATTGTCATCACGGCTCCAACTGTCATCCATACTCGTTGCATTTCACTTCTCTCCCCTTATGTCATGTCACACTAATGTTTATTTTAGCGAATCTCTGAGCTGTTTACCAGTTCAGTGGGATGTTATGAGCTTCCATACATATGGCGTTGAGATGTGGATCGAAAGGTTGGTCTGATGGGGCATAAAGTAAAGAGAAACCTTGATTTTTATCGGTAGTTGTGGAAAAGTAAAAGGGTCTGTACTCCTGTAACCATCAGGAGAATCACCATGCTTAAATGAGGTTAATAACAATCAATAACGAGTAGGGAGGGAAAAGATATTAATGGAACATCAAAATACGTATGAACAAGCCGGCAGTAATGATCCTTTTACGACCAATCCGGCAGATCCAACAGATCCCGTACTGAACAAAACGAAACATTCAGGTCCGGGTATCGCAAGTTTTGTCATTGGACTGGTAGCCCTCTTGGGTTTTATTATGACCTTCTTCCTCGCCACCATAGCACTTAGCAGTGCCCTTGGGACGATAACACAGCCTGTGCAGGTTGAGGAAATTGCTTTGCATCCAGCTGTATTGATGGCATCCTTGTTTATCCTGGTTTGCCTTGTTCTAAATCTGGCCGGTCTTATTCTCGGAGTCATCGGTCTTGTGCTTAAAAATCGTAAAAAGGTATTTCCCATTATCGGTACAATCCTTAACGGTATCATGATCCTTACATTTGCAGGACTCATTCTGGCAGGCATTTATATGACGTAAAACAACCAGACCACACCATTTAGCCAAATTCTCGTATCCAAAGGAGATTGACATGTCAAGAATCAAGATTTTTGCAGATAGCACAAGTGATCTGAATCCAAACTGGATTAAGACTCACGATATCGGGATTATTCCGTTGTACGTTGTGTTCGGTGATGAATCGCTGAAGGATGGTGTTGAAATCATACCTGAACAGCTGTATGAGCGCGTAAGTAAAGACGGACGACTGCCCAAAACGGCTGCTCCATCCCCCGCTGATTTCATAAAGGCTTTTCAACCATACATAGAACAAGGGGACGACATCCTGTATATTAGTTTGTCTTCTGAGCTATCATCCACTTATCAAAATGCACTGCTGGCAAGTTCAGAGTTTCCCGAAGGCCGCATCTCTGTTGTGGACTCACTCAATCTTTCCTCGGGAATTGGACTGCTTGTCATGAAGGCAGTGCATGCTGCGCAGAAAGGTCAGAGCCTGAAAGAAATCACTCATTTGGTTGAAGCAGTGAAGCCCAATGTACGGACTGAATTTGTGATTGATACTTTGGAATATCTGCACAAGGGTGGACGCTGTTCAGGCATGCAAAACCTGATCGGAAGCCTTCTCAAGATTCGCCCGGTCATTCGGGTAACAGATGGCAAGATGTCACCAGCCTACAAAGTCCGTGGAAAAAGGGAAAAGGCGCTGGACCAAATGCTGCAAAATACACTCAGCGAAAAGCAGCGGATCGACACAGACCTCATCATTGTTGTACATACCATGGCTGAAGAGGATGCACTTGAGCTGCAGAAATCCCTGCAGGATCAAACTGGTGGACGAGTTGAATTAACTACAGCAGGATGTGTAATCTGCAGCCATTGCGGACCCAAAACAATAGGTATCATCTATAACACGGTTCTGTAAAAAAAGCAATAAACGTTGACGTTGGTTAAACGACGATAACCAGCGCATAAAGGGCATCCTGGCTGTACTCAGCCAAGGATGCCCTTTATAGTACTCCTATATTAATAACTTTTTGTTTTCAAGTCATTCAAGCTCTTGAACGCATATCCTTGTTTCCGTGCTTCATCTATGATCGAACCCAGTGCCTCTGTGTTATCTTTGGAGACTGAATGCAGGAGAATAACAGCGCCAGGATGTAATTGTTTGAGCACCTGTTGTCGTGCATAGTCAGCTCCGCGCTGTACATTGACATCCCAGTCCTTGTAAGCCAGTGACCAGAATACATTGATGTACCCCTGAGCATGGCTCTCCGCAAGCGTACGGTTATTGAAAATACCACGCGGCGGACGCAAAAAAGTGGCTTGCTGGCCGGTTAAACGATTCACTTCCGCCTTGACCTGTTCAAGCTCTGTTTTCAGCTTTTCGTTGGATACCCGGGTCATATCCGGATGGCTCCAGGAATGGTTGCCAACAATATGTCCCTCAGCAGCCATGCGCTTTACCAATTCCGGCTGATCCTTCAGATAATGACCAGTGACGAAAAATGCGGCAGGAACTTTCTTATCACGCAGCACATCCAGAATGGCAGGTGTAAATCCATTCTCATATCCGTTATCAAACGTGAGATACAATTCTTTTTGTTTGGTATCCCCCAAAAAGATCGCTTCATTGTTTTCCAGGATCGACTTAAAACCCTCCTGGTCAATAGAGGGCAGCTGCCCGTTTTGGCTTCTCTTGAAGCCAAAGTGATATGCTCCGGTAACGGGCGATGCTTCGGTGTGCACCGGAAAAATGCTGAACGCCGATAAGGCAGTCAACAGCATATATAAAACCAGTCGCTTCATTTTCAACCGCTCCTGTTCCTGAATAATGGGTTGTCGCTTCCTATCACGAGCCCCTACAGGTAATATGCCACCGGAACAGCGAATGTATGTACCTTTTCCTTGACACTTGCCATGACCGCATTAGAATCGTTTGTTGCTTTGTTCGGGTTGATGCAGCAACTCAATTAATGTTTGCGGCTTACCGCTGGAGGACAACCATTCCCTGACCGTTTCGATCGCCTTCGTTTGCCCGTCACCACGATCACGCCAGGTCAGCAGTTCGATCACCTTAATAATAAGTGCCGACATGCTGTCGTAGTCCATCTCTGAACGATCTGCCCGCATCTTATGATATAACGCCTCTTGCTCCCAATCGAGCAATATTTCTTCACCAATCGTGGGTTTCATTAAGGTGTAAGCCCTATTACACCCGGAGCATCGTACGGTACTTACCTGTTGTGCAGCAAAACTCACAAGAATGTCATGCTCACAGTCCGCACATTGAAAGCTAACCTGTATTTTCTGTATTTTTTCGTTCATATTGCTCTTCCTCCTGCTATGGGTGTACTACTTCTATACCCGAAAATGATGAAGTTCACGCTAAACCTCAGATCATTAAAGATCGTGCTATATTCTTGTAAATATGTTAAAATATATTACATATCATGAGTTGGAGAGGCGGATTTCCATGTCGAAGGAAGAGCGCAATATTACTTGGCAGCAATCGAGTTTAAGCAGGCATGCACGGGAATTACATAACGGCCATCGCAGCCGTGCGTTGTGGTTTACCGGATTATCCGGTGCTGGTAAATCCTCACTTGCATTTGCCTTGGAACAACATCTGCATGGCCGAGGCGTTCGCTGTTATGTACTTGATGGAGACAATGTGCGTCATGGGCTCAATCGCGATCTTGGTTTTACATCGGAAGATCGACAAGAGAATTTACGCCGTATTGGTGAAGTGGCCAAATTGATGGTGGACGCCGGATTACTCGTTCTTTCAGCCTTTATTTCTCCTCATGCACAGGATCGGGAAATGGTCAGACAATTATTTGAGCCTGAAGATTTTATTGAAATTTATGTGCAGTGTTCCATCGAAGAATGTGAAAGGCGCGATCCAAAAGGGTTGTACAAAAAAGCTCGCAGCGGGAATATCCCCCATTTTACAGGAATCTCAGCACCTTATGATGTTCCAGAGGATCCTTCACTGATTATTGATACGGAACAACTGTCCTTGGACGAAGCCATTCACAAGATTGTGCAGTACCTGGAATTAACAGGAGCACTTCAGCTTCCTCTCGCTCCTACTACCAGTCAGATTTAATCCGCATACGTATGGATTCAGGTTATGGACCCATTATAGACAAAAGGCACAGTGACGACCCTGTGCCTTTTTGGAGTGTGCGTGAGTATGATTTTATCCATCGATTACTGGCCTACAACACCGGCCTGCATATTCAACAACTTGCTGAAGGTTCCCACAGGGTCAGTGGATAATTGTTGGTACCCTCCCTGCTGAATTACTCGGCCGTCCTCCAGTACAATCACCCGATCCGCTGTGCGAATCGTGGACAAACGATGGGCAATTACGATTATGGTAACATGTCCTTTGAGTCGTTCAAGTGCCCCATGAATGTGCTGCTCGTTCTCACTGTCCAGCGCACTTGTGGCTTCATCCAAAATGAGTACAGACGGATTGCGCAGCATCGCTCTTGCCAGGACAAGACGCTGGCGTTCCCCTCCGGATAACCGAATCCCACGATCTCCAATCATCGTATCCAATCCGTGAGGAAGTTTGCGGACAAATGCTGCTGAGGAGGAAAACTGCAAGGCTTGCCACATCTGTTCCTCACTTGCGTTAGGGTCAACCAGTCGCAGGTTCTCACGAATGCTTGTATGGAACAGAAATGGATCCTGGGACACATATCCAATAGAACTTCTCCACGCCAATAACTGCTCCTCAGACAGTGGAACACCATCGATGAGAATTTGCCCACTTTCTGGACGGACCAGCCCCATAATGAGATCAATCAAGGTACTCTTTCCAGCACCTGATTTACCCACAATGGCTGTCATCCCTTTCGCAGGAATGGATGCACTAACATTTTCGAGCGAATAAGCTGAACTGCCCTCATAACGGTAATTGACATTTATACATTCGATGGATCGCATAAGTTCAAGCGGCTGAATCGGATGAATTTCTTTTTCGATATTCCGGTTTGAAGCTCTTGTATCTGTGGTAGAACTACTAATTTCACGACTTAAATTGGTTTCAGCCTGCAGCTTTCTGACGAGCTGAAAGGCGGGCAGCATGGAGCTAATATACTCCAGATTGGACTGAATGGATGTAAACCTAGGCCATAGCCTGGAGAAAATGAGAATGATCAGCAGTAAACTCGCCGGAGGTACAGCAAGAACACGCAGTGACAGGTAGATGAAGGCAGCAATAATAACAGCAGAGGATACGCGGTGAATGAGCTGTGTTCCACTGTTCAACTGGCTGAATTGAATGACATTTCGCTCGATGCGTTTACATATTTTTTCAAACCATCCGATATGCGACTCCTCAAGCATGTTGCTCTTGATATCCTTGATACCGTTAAAATGCTCTGTAATACCATTATAATAGTGCTGGGATAGCTCGGATGTCTGATCACCGATTTGCTTGGCCCGCTGCACGAACTTCTTGAGCACGAAGAACAACAGAAGTCCAAAGACGAGTACAATCGCAGTTAACTTCGCAGATAGCCAAAAAGCGAGCCCAATCTGAATAGCTGTAAAAATCAAGGACGCAGCCATTTGCAGGATCAGATTCGTGCCTTGACTGACTCGTGCAAGTTCTGTCGTTAATATATGGTTGAAATCGGATTTTCGTTTTTGGAGAAAAAAGGACCATTTGGCCATAATAATGGCCCGGTACGTTTCCTGTCGCAAAGTTCTTATAAATTGCTGTTGAATTCGGGTATTTCGAATCGTCTGCATACGTTGAAGCCAGGCCTGTCCGGAGAGGATAACCACGAAAATGCTCAATATCAACACTAATTGACTGTTCTCGGAAAGACGACCTAACCATTCGGACAGCCAAGATAACTGTAAACCGGTTGTACCCATCTCAAATATACCGATCAAACTTAACATCGGGACTAGCATATAGATGCCAATTCCCTCCATCAAACTAATGCAGATCATGCCTAGTAAGTTCCAATAGAGAATGGGTCCTGTTACATCACGAAGCTTGCGCATATAAAATCGAAGTTCTGAAATCATTCGTTAACCCCTTTCCGTCATCGCGTTCCTTTTCATTCGCCGCCAGAACCAGAGGAAAGGACGTAACGGAAAATACAGAAAGTGCAAAGAGCGCGGAAGCGGCATTTGTTCCACATCCCAGGTACTTGGATATAATCGTTCAATGAAGAAAAACATTTTCTGCCTGGTACTTCTCAGTGCAAACAGATAGGAGCGGTAACTACGTAAATTTTCCGGCGTGTCCAGCATATCATTCATAAATAACACACCATGTTTAGCCAGCCGTTCTCCTGCTCGTTCTTGAGAGGACATTAAGCTGCGATAATCAGCATCCAGTGGTGTGTTCATCAGCACGGATACAAGGCGAAGCGCTTGGGCACCAATAAAAAGCCGCCCTTCAGCTTTCAGGCGTCTGGTTAACAGGTTTACATCTACAGGCATGCTGCGAATCATCTGATCGATGTCCATTAGCCAGCGCAGTCTGAACCAGCCATGTCGGGCGCCGTGAGTTACCAGATATGCCCATAAGTCTTCTCTTTCCAGCATGCGGATCGGGGTTTGCGTGTACGTACTGAACCGACTGCGCTGCCACAGCAACTCAAAGTCCGTTTCTTTTCCGGAATCCGGATTTAGCCTCCAGTGGATTTCCACTTGAGTTTTTTTGAGAGGATGCTTGTAACAGATATGATGCTCCCGCCACTTCCAGCTCTGCACGGTTGGACGCCGTTTACCTTCCTTGGATACATAACCGAGCGTTTCCAAAATCTGTTCCGCAGACTCCACATCATCAAAAGGAATGAGAATGTCCAAATCCTTGGATGTTCTTAAGGATACATCTCCGTAGAGATCGTGGGCGAGTGCCGGTCCTTTTAACGTAATACTCCGAATTCCCTGTTCGTTGAAAGCTCCGCAGACCTGTTCCATCGCCGCGGTCAGATGCAGCATGCGAAACGTATTCGCCGTATATTCCTGCCTTAAACTCTCTACAACAGACGCAGGAATGAAGGGAGATTCTAATGTTTTGAGTTTCATATATAGGACCGAGTACAATCTGTGATGATAGACAAGTCGTAAAAAGAGCTTCCAGTCTATTCCTTCGGTTATAGCTTTGACTGCTTCCGGAGCAAGTCCGTGCAGCTCATCTTTCATGATTGTCAAAATGAGCTTGAGCTCCTGTGGAAACCCTTTTGTATAGTCATCAAATTCAGGATTCATAGACAAATTCTCCAGTTCCCTTCTCCGGACAACGCTTGCCAAACACGCCGACAACCGTATATTGGTCCATAGTATCTGCCCCGGTTACGATAATTTTTCCACTTCGCAGCCAGGCATGAGCCATCATTTGTCCTTGCTTACTGCGCGCAGTTCCCATGTACAGCGTACTCTCTATTTTGCGGCGTTCCAGCATCTTCATTGCAGCGATCGCCATGACTAGACAGCGGCTTTCCCATAATGTGTACTTGCTCGCCAGCAAAATGGCTTTGGAAACATGTCTAATCGCTATAATCTGATTTCGATTCAATCCGTTCATCGAGGTTTCATATTGTGCTGTGCCGAGCCCAGGGGCGATTTTGGCAAAAGGTCTGGCTTTGAGGATTCGTGCCCACCCCAAATGAATGTAAGCCTCCCATACCATCAGCCTGACTTCACGGGGCAATGAACGATAAGCTTTGATTTTGCGCAGCATCGTCTTAATCCTCGTGAACAACGTCGATTAATCCCTCACGGGACATGTGCTCAAGAAACGGAATGACTTGCGCATGACAGGTATCTGCATCAATCTCGTATTCGGTAGCCAGAACATCAACCAAGTCGGCGATTGTCCGTTCCTGTGACAGCAGTTCCCAGATGCGCCCGCCAGTACTGCCTAGATTGTAGTATTTTCCACTTTGGATACTCATCATGACCTTTTCTCCGCCCATATCACTGACAAGATTGCCTTCCTTCTGCTTCACACGATCTTTCCAATCGAATTGTTTTGTACTTTTCATTGTTCTGTGTGCACTCCTTTGCGTACATGATCTGTGATCCGTTCAACCATTTCAAATGCAGTAAAATCAGAACCTGACCTCGTCAATCTACAAATTTCTATGCTCGCTGATAATCTGGAAACAGTCTCGAACAGCCACTGTGCAAGGCCTTGTCTTGCGACAAGAGTACTTCGGAAGGTATGTGTACACAGCAGATGAAGTCTTTCCAGTCCGTGAACCTGCGTCAATTGAATGGGCTTTCTTACGTCATCCGGTTTGGGATTCAGCTCGAAAATGCCGGCGAGCGGGACAGCTCTCTCATGAAAATAATGTTTAACCGGTATCGCATACTTCGTTATCTCGGCATGCACGGTGGCATAATTCTCTTCTTTCATGCCAAACCCATCCAGGCTGGGCTGCCACAGCTTCTGCTGCGGATACCCTGGAGATACAATAGCTCTTCCTCCGGCATCCCAGGTTAGTGCAACGACGTCATCGGTCAGAAGCGGATACCCGCGTGAAGCCAGAGCCGCCGATAAAGTGGATTTCCCAGCACCTGAATGACCCACAAATGCATAAGCCCAGCCATCAATAACCACAGCACTTCCGTGTAGTGGCAGAATGCCCCGCTGCATCATGATGACAGCCATGCAAGTACCGAGAATAAACAATCGGACTTTTTTTTCATCAGCGTTCGGCTTAGGGTTAACGATAATTCTGCGTCCTTGCTCAATCAGAAAGATGCCTGTGTCTTCAATTCGAAAAAAAAGGCTGCCGTCACGAGATACGAAATTTTCATTCCCCACATTCCACGCTTCCCAAAGCGCGGTTAAATCGGCAGACTGGATATGTACGTCAATATCACCAGCATCCTGACTACTGTTCTGCACGATCTGGAGTTCTGGCATTTGAAATTGGCTTAGCCAACGCAATCCATATGCTTCATACTGCACAGGCAACAATGAATGACTCCTCCTTAGCAATGCTGAATGTAAAAAAGCCCTTATATTCATAGGAATCAAATATAAGGGCGGAGGCGAAAAGATGATGTTGTCTTTCCGCCCTTTAAGTATGATTGCTCTTCGTAAAACTTAATAACTTAGGAAGTTGGATCGTAGAGATCAGCATCGTGATCGGAGATCCAGTCGATTTGTCTGAATCCAGTTCCAGCCATAGTTTGGTTTACTTCCAACACTTCCAGTGCAGGTGCTTGCCATTCTTTCTTTTCCATTGTTGTCACCTCCTTTCAAGAGTCTACAGTGCTGCCTAGTATGTAATTCTAACGTTCAAAATTTGCGGATGAAGCGATATACGATCAGGCTGTGCATCATCAAACGCATATCGGGGTGAGAAGCAAGTTCAGGCCGCGGCTGCGGAATGTTTTTAAGTGCCAATTCTATCCGGTCGGTGTTTAATATGCCGGCTACACGACTATCAGAACAAAGCGTCTGCACTTCTGAGGTAAAAGCACCCCAATCAGGGATCATCCGGTGCAGCCAATCCGCGGGCTGTATGCCGCGAACACGTTGATTGAGTCTCACCTTATCAGGCAATTCAGGTGAAGTTGCACGCCGGATCAGGGAGCGATCTGTTCCCTTGCTGACATACTGTTCGATGGGTACCGACAGGCAAAACTGTATGACACGGGCATCACTGGTGGGGTCACGCTCCCATGCCCGGTAACGCAAGGAACATTTGGTAGCTACTGCTCCATTCTTGTTTGCTATGGCCAGATTGTTGAATTTCTCGGCTCTTACTTTCAGCGCATCTGCTCTAGCGCCTCCCTGAAGCATAACCAGTGATCCGAGTCTCTCCAGCACCCCGGTTCTGCTCGCAAATTCCGGATGTATAAGTTGGCTCGTCGCGACATTGGCTGCCCCCTTCGAGGCAGTATGAAAACGTTCCGGGTAGGCTTTTTGTGCGGTAATACGAGCAATTCTGGAAAATTTCATGCCTGTTCGCTGGGAATATTGCCTCATCTCCTGCAGCAAGCGGATCCATCGGCCGCGTTTCATGAGACTGGCGTAATAGTCCAGTGCAGGTCCCCAGGAAATGGTGAAATTCCCCCTGGCTCCTGTAAGGAGAACACCTGCATCCTGCTGGCTTGCCTTTTCGTAAAACCCTCGGATCCAGAATGAATTTTCGAAATACTTATAAGGCATTTCCATCATGTCCAGCCAGGTATCGATCTCACTAAAAGGACTTCTGCCCTCGAAATCAAGATAGTTCTCCGATATATTCCCGATATGATCCACTGTGGAGCGAATGAAAGGTCGTTCATCAGCGAGCAGCGTTTTGGAAGTATAATCCGTAAAATCAGACACAGGCACGTAACTGTACGCATTCAGCCTCTTCCCCTGACTGCGCAGGGAGCCAGAAGCAAAGCCGACAACAGCACCGGAATCCAGTCCACCACTTAAAGCAGCTGCTACCTGCCGATGGGTTCGTAAGCGAGCACTGACCGCCTGAGTGAACACATCACGAAATGCTTCAACGTATTCCCCATCGGATTTGAGAAGCAGCGGCTCTACTTCGTCCCAGCGATGATACTGCTTCAGTTCCACTTGGAGAGTGGCTGCTCGGAAGACCAGGGTATGAGCAGGAGGTAACTGGTTCACTCCACAATAAGCCGTCATGTGAATATCTGCCGAGCCATGCATTTCCGGGATGGCCAGAAATTCGGATAACCAGGTCTCATTCAAATCCTTGGTTACCCCTTCCAGATCAAGCAAAGGACCAATAAGTGTGCAAAATGAGAAACGTTTGCCGTCATGCCGATAATACAACGTCCTCATGCCGGTGATATCCCTCGCTGCAAACAATGTCCGCTTGCGGTCATCCCAGATTGCAAAAGCAAAGTCCCCAATCAGCTTGCTGGCTGCCTGTTCACCCCATTGCTGATAGGCTCGCAAGATCAGTTCACTGTCCGAGAGGACGGACAACTGGCTTCTGGAGATGAATAACTGATCAGCGAGCTGCTCCCGGTTATCCAAAATAGCATCCGCGGTTATCGTGAGACCACTGACCTCATCAACCAAAGGCAGCTTCTCATGGACTGACTCGGGTGTGATCCACTGAGCATGACAACTCAGGAATGCCTGGTTCCCTTTCCAAACCCCGGTTGTATCCGCCGGAATATGTCCGAGGCTCGCATACAGGCGCCAGCTATCTTCCCAAAACGCTTCCTGACCATCGGTATGAACAATTCCCGCTATGGCACTCATGACTTTCCTCCCCGAAGTAGCTTGCGCTGGGATGCCCACGCACTGATTTGGTTACCAAATGGAATCCAGGATTTAATTCGCTGAAGCTTGCTATGAGCAGAAGCCAGCTGCTTCTTCAATCGTTCCTGCTCACTGTATCCTCGCTCCAAGCGGTTATCTGCTGCACGAAGTGCTGCTTCCAATTGTCTGATTGTGGCAAGCGCAGCTAAGGTTGGATCTGTATCGGACTCCGTACGGTGGGCTGCTCTGTGTATCTCATCTCTCGTCGTACTTATGGATGAGGATCCCTGTATGCTGTAATGTGCTTGCCATCTGCAACCCGTTGCTTCCGTAAACTGATGGCCAAGTCGTTCAATGACTTCCTGATCCGGGGCTGCTTCATAACGGACTCCTGTCCATTGTTCCGCCTCTTGCAGCTGCTCAGAGTAACCCATACGATGGAACACGTCTGCCCCCAGAACACGGCAATAGGTTTCGACTTCAGAAGTATTCAATATACTTTTCCAGTTGTTAACAGAATTTTTGTGTGCTTCTTGATGCGTGGACAAGAACGGGTCCCCGACCCCCATACTGTAGAACATGTTGGATTTCGAACTGTCTACATGAAGGCCATATTGCTCCATGCCCTCTTCATATCCAACGCCGAGAAACTCACACAACTTTTCGACTTCTTCTTTAGGCTTGGAGACCAGCTGTTCATAACGAAGCTCATATGCATTTGCATGCTTTACTGCGAAATAATCATTTAAGCGAAGCAAGCCGAGTGTAAGATCAACGGCTTTCATATTCAGATGTGGGCTTGTTAAACTGCTGACCAGATCAAACCCTTCTCCTTGGTTACGATTAACTTTCTTGTAGGAAGCAGCGATGGAGAGTGGATTACGCTGAAGGTGGATACGCTTGGACTCTGGAAAAAGTCGATCCAGCCATTCGAGCATATAATAATAACGCGGAGATTTATCGACAACGAAATCTGCTGCATTCCCCTGCAGAAATCCGTTATATATTTCAAGGGCAAAACTCCTGCATGCCTTTTCATATACATCATCTGAGACCATGGAACTATAAAATTGATGAATAATGGGGCTTCCTCCGTAAGGACGAGCATCCGCTTTCGACAGATCCACCAGATTCATCAGAAACCACATTTCCTGTGTTGCAAATATGCGGCTGTGGTTCTGCAGCATGACGGTGGATAGTGAGCTTCCACTACGAGGGACACAGAGTAAAAAGACAAGTCCGTTACCTTGAACATCTACCACCGGCATCCCCTCCTCTGTCCGAATATAATGAGCATGCAGTTGGTCATCGAATTCTCATCCTTTTTTCTGAAGAAACAGAAGATGTACAATTCCAATTCTATGATGTTTCGACAGCTTTCAGATACGTTTTGTATTCATAGTTTTACTCTATGATACAAAATGTATCATGTCAATCTTTTATTTTCACTTTTTCATAATTTCCTTTTCCGTTCACTCTTTTCCCTCCCACCAACAACTCAGCACTCCATACTTAATCCACTCTCCCTACGAAATATGACTGTGCACAAACATGAAAAAACTCCGAATCTGTTTCTGATAAACAGTTCCGGAGCAGCTATTTTTTTATTATCTCTTTTCAAAAAAAGGGTTGTGTTCTATTATCCACTATGCCTTAGCATTCACTCCAGAAGAAGGGGCAATGGATTCCAAAATACGGCTGTCTTCCCGATCTGCCTCAAGTGCGTCGTTCATGCCTTGCTTCACTTTAACTGTCATTAGAACGGCCATACCTGCAAGGAAGAAAAAGAGCAGGGAAAGAATGCCCCACCTGCTTGAACCCGTAATCTGGCCCACCCAGCCAAAAACAAACGGGCCGAAAATGGATGAAAATTTGCCGGTGATGTTAACAAAGCCAAAATACTCCCCTGTTCTGCCTGAAGGCATCAGGTTGCTAAATAATGAACGGGCAGTCGATTGACTGACACCTTGCACTACGCCAACGAGCCCGGCAAGCAAGTAGAAATGGATAGCTTCTGTCATGAAATATCCGAGGATGACAATACACACGTAGATGGACAGACTCAACATCAATATCTGCTTCGCCCCCAAACGCTGTGCCCATGCGCCAAGCAGCAAGGTGCATGGGAAACCGATAAATTGGGTGAGCAGCAGCGCAAGCATCAGATCGGCTGTCCCGATGCCAATACTCGTCCCATAGATCGTCGCCATTAGAATGATCGTATTGATCCCGTCATTAAAAAACCAAAAAGCCACCAGCATTCGAATCAGCTGGGGAAAACGAAGCATTTGGCGAAAGGTTTGGCGCATTCTGCGTATGCCCACCTCTGCGTATCCCTTCCACGATTCAGGCATATCCGGTGCCGCAGGACGGCGGGGAGCATAACGGAACAGCGGGATGGAGAATAACAGCCACCAGAGCGCTACGGAAATAAAGGCAAGTCGGGTACCTGCCAGTGTACTTCCCATCCCGAACCAACCAGGCTGCTGGATCATGAGCATGTTGACAGCCAGCAGTAATCCACCGCCAATGTAACCATACGCATACCCTTTGGATGAGATCATATCCCTGCGTTCCGCAGAAACGAGATCAGGCAGCATAGCATCATAGAAAGTATTCCCGCCAGCAAATCCAATGGTCGAGATCACAAGCAAGGCGGAGGCCAGCAACCAGTCCCCTTCCCCAACCGTGCTGAAGCCCAGTGTTGCAATCATTCCCGTGATAGCAAAGACGCGCAGAAAATCCCCTTTACGGCCAGACAGATCCGACAACGCTCCCAGCAGCGGGGTTAACAAGGCCACACATAACATCCCTACCGAGTGCGTATAGGCCAGGTAAGATGCGGCTGTGCCTTCATCCAGTGTTGCCGCAGCTACCGAAGCATAGAAAACCGGAAGAACGGCGGCCAGTACTGTGGTCGCGTATGCAGAATTGGCCCAGTCGTACATAATCCAAGCTTTAACGGCCCGTTTATCCAAGTAGAATCCTTCCTTTTCATGCATTCCTGAGAGAATGCCAATTCAACGCCTGTCCCTATTTTAAAGGAAGTTTGTCATACTTGTTCATCGTTTCTGTAAAAAGTTCGAGCTGCATCAAGCATTTTGAGCGGTGATCGAAATCGCAGTCGCGTAAATTGTATCATTTTATCTCCTCTCGCATCACATATCGTCCCCGCCGGTGAATATACTTAATTACCGACAGGCCAAACTGTGCCGCGTAATTAATGGGGGGTGCCTACATGTCAAATTCACACCAGCCTTACTCGTTCGTCGTATCCCGGGAAGATTGGTCGCTTCACCGCAAAGGGTACCAGGACCAGCAGCGCCATCAGCAAAAGGTTAAGGATGTCATTAAGCAAAATCTGCCTGATCTGATTACGGAAGAAAACATTATCATGTCCGATGGACAACAAATCATCAAGGTACCGATCCGCAGTCTGGATGAGTACCGTTTTGTGTATAACTACCAAAAGCAAAAACACGTCGGTCAAGGCGACGGTGACAGTCAGGTCGGGGATGTCATCGGTCGTGATCCTGCCTCCCAAAAACCGGGCAAAGGCGAAAAAGCCGGAGATCAGCCTGGTCATGATATCGTAGAAGCCGAAGTCAGCATTGAAGAACTGGAAGATATGCTGTTCTCTGAACTTGAGCTTCCGGATCTGAAGCAGAAAGACAAGGATCAGATTGAAACACATACCGTGGTATTCAATGATATCCGCAAAAAAGGCATGCAGTCCAACATTGACAAGAAACGAACCATTCTTGAAAACCTCCGGCGCAATGCCACAACCGGAAATCCCGGTATTCATCATATCAGTCCGGATGATCTGCGTTACAAGACATGGGAAGACAAAATTATTCCGCAGTCCAACGCCGTCATTATCGCCATGATGGATACTTCCGGGTCCATGGGTTCTTTTGAAAAGTACTGCGCTCGCAGCTTCTTCTTCTGGATGACCCGTTTTCTGCGCCGCCAATACGAGAAGGTTGAAATTGTGTTCCTGGCTCACCATACGGAAGCCAAAGAAGTGACGGAAGAGGAATTTTTCACACGCGGCGAGAGCGGAGGAACGATCTGCTCCTCTGTATATATGAAGGCTCTTGATATCATCGATCGGCGTTACCCTCCTTCCAGCTACAACATCTATCCGTTTCATTTCTCAGATGGGGATAATCTTACCTCGGATAACGAACGCTGCGTGAAACTGATTGGTGAGCTAATGAAGCGCAGCAACATGTTTGGATATGGAGAGGTCAATCAATATAACCGCAGCAGTACATTAATGTCGGCTTATCGACATATTAAGATGGATCAGTTTATGTACTATGTGATCAAAGAAAAAGGCGAAGTGTACAAAGCTTTGCGCAGCTTTTTCCAGAAACGGGAAGGAGGCAGCGTAAGATGACAGATGAAATCCGCGACCTTGAATACGCCATTGCCGAGATTATGGAAATTGCCGATGGATTCGGCCTGGATTATTATCCGATGCGTTATGAGATCTGCCCGGCAGACATCATATATACCTTCGGAGCCTACGGGATGCCAACCCGGTTCAGTCACTGGAGCTTTGGGAAAACCTTTCACAAGATGAAAATGCAGTATGATTTTGGCCTCAGTAAAATTTATGAGCTCGTCATTAACTCCAACCCTTGCTATGCCTTCCTGCTGGATGGCAATTCCCTGATTCAGAACAAGTTGATTGTGGCCCACGTGCTCGCGCACTGTGACTTCTTCAAAAACAATGCCCGTTTCTCCAAATCGAACCGCAATATGGTCGAAAGCATGGCCGCTACGGCGGACCGGATCAGCAACTACGAAATGGAGTACGGAACCGAAGCTGTTGAGTCATTTATCGATGCCGTTATCGCCATTCAAGAACATGTAGACCCTCAACTCATCAAACCACGTCATTTGGACAAACAACGTTATATGGAGATGAAAATGCGGGAGCAGCGTGGTGTGAAGACCCCACGTCCAGAAGGACGATATGACGACTTATGGTCGCTTGACGATATGCAGAAAGAGGAAGCTCCACCCGAAGGAATACAGGTTCACCACTTCCCTCCCGAGCCAGAAAAGGACATCATGTGGTTTATTCAGGAGTTCTCGGAAGTGCTGACAGATTGGCAGCGGGATATTATGAGTATGATGCGTGAAGAGATGCTCTACTTCTGGCCTCAGATGGAAACCAAGATCATGAACGAAGGCTGGGCTTCCTACTGGCATCAACGCATTATACGCGAGCTCGACCTGAGCAGTGAAGACACGATCGAATTTGCAAAATTGAATTCTTCCGTGGTGCAGCCGTCCAAACAAAGTTTGAATCCATACTACTTGGGGCTTAAAATTTTTGAAGATATTGAACGCCGCTGGGATCATCCGTCCAAGGAAGAACAGGAGCGCTTTGGCCGCAAACCCGGTCAGGGCCGTGCCAAAATGTTTGAGGTTCGCGAATTCGATTCTGACACCTCTTTCATCCGAAATTACATGACGAAGCAGCTGACTGAAGATCTGGATCTCTATGTATTCGAGAAAAAAGGCCCAGACTGGAAAATCACCGACAAGTCCTGGGAAAACATACGTGATCAACTTGTATTCTCTCGTATTAACGGAGGCTCTCCGTATCTGGTCGTTCAGGACGCCGATTACCTGCGAACAGGTGAACTTGTGCTGAAGCACCAGTATGAAGGCATTGAGCTGGACCTGAAGTATATGGAGCGCACCCTCCCTTACCTGTACCGGCTCTGGGGGCGAACGGTGCATGTCGAGACACGCGTCGAGGATAAACCGATTTGGTTTACGTATGACGGCAAGAAGCACCATCGCAAATTTATGTAAGTTTCTTCTATATAAATGGAGACAAAAAAAGCGGCAAGTCCCTGACAGATGGCGGGGACTTGCCGCTTGGCATGTTTTAAGTTTACTTATCCATGAATGATCGGATTTCCCTGCAGGCGCAGTGGAACAAAGAAATCATGCTCCACTTCACTTGCTGGCAACGGGCGGCTGAAGTAGTATCCCTGGATTTCCCTGCACTCGTTCTGCATCAGGATATCCAGCTGTCCTTTGGTCTCAATGCCTTCCGCAATAACATCCATCTTCAGATTCTGTGCCATGGTGATAATCGTCGCCACAATCGCCTGGTCACTCTGATTCTCGGTGATGTCTGTAACAAACGAACGGTCGATCTTCAGCTTATGAATCGGAAAATGCTTCAGGTAACTCAGCGAGCTGTACCCTGTACCGAAATCATCCAGGCTAATCTTGACTCCGAGGGAAGTAAGCTGATTCAGTATGCCTGTTGAGACTGAAGCATCCATCATCATGCTTTCCGTAATTTCAAGTTCCAGGTAGCGGGCTTCCAGCCCTGTTTCCTCCAGAGCAAGCTTCACCTGCTCCACGAGGTTGGACTGATGAAATTGCTGGCTGGACAGGTTTACCGATACCGGAATTAATGGACCACCGCTAGCGTGCCATTGTTTCATCTGCCTGCAAGCTTCCCTCAGCGTCCAGTTCCCAATGTCATAAATGATACCCGTTTCCTCTGCAATGGGAATGAACACATTTGGTGACAAAATCCCCTTGTGTGGATGCTTCCAGCGAATCAGAGCTTCCACACCAATCATCCGGCTATCCGCCGTGCGAATCTGCGGCTGGTAATACAGGAGCAATTCATTGCGTTCGAGCGCTTTGCGCAGATATCCCTCCAGCTCAATACGCTCATACAATTCCGAATCCAGTTGTGTAGTATAGAACTGAAATCCGTTTTTGCCATTTTTCTTGACTTCATACATGGCAGTGTCCGCATGCTTCAACAGGGTATCCACTTCCGTTCCATGCTCCGGGTACATGGCAATTCCGATACTGGCTGTAACGTAAAAATCATTCTCTTTTAACCGGTACGGCAATTGGATAGCTTCAACAATTTGTTCAGCCAGGCTGGCCACACGCTCCTCATTCCCCTGTTCATTCATGACGACCAGTGTGAATTCATCACCACCCATTCGGGCCAGCATCACGTTATCCATCCCTTTAGGATCGGATGCACGGATTGCCTTAAGAATTCGGTCGCTGACCTCCCTAAGAAAAACATCTCCAATGGAATGCCCCAGCGAATCATTGATCATTTTGAAACGGTCAATATCCATCACCATCACGGCAAACGCATGATTGGATATTTCGGAAACTGCAATCGTTTCAGCCAGCACCTCATCCAGTTTACGTCTGTTCGGCAGGCCAGTAAGCGGATCATGTGTGGCCTGATGACGAATCATCTCCTGAGCCTGCTTCTCCTCGGTGATATCCTTGATTAGAATATGGCTGCCAACATCTGTACCTTCGATCAAAACAGGTACAACGCTAATGCTTAAATCCAAATGCTGTCCATCCATCCCTTTCATACTTGCCGTATAATAACGCTGTTCAAGGCTTGCACCCGATAAATCCACACTTTGAAGCTCATCGGAACTCCAGTGGATATCAATATGCTTCGATATTTCATCCAGAGAGCGATGAATGACTAATCGCTCCGGATATCCGGTAATCCGCGTAACTGCAGCATTTAATCCTTTGACAATTCCCTCATTGTTTACCGATAGAATGGCGTCTGAATGGTTCTCATAGAGCGCTTGGTACCACTGCTCATTTTCACGAATGCGCTGATCTTTCATGGACATTCGTTGATTGATATAAATGCCAAAGAGTGTCAGTCCAAGGGTAAGGAACGTACCTGCTGCAACCAGGTATGCCAGTAGCCCCGGTTCAATCTGCATCATGGAATTTACCATCTGGGCATGCGAATGCTGATGAAACTGCGCAGCGGACATCCCTGTGTAATGCATACCTGTGATTCCCAGCCCCATAATGAGCCCACTGCCCAATTTGTAAACCCAAGTGAACCGTGTCCGGTGCTGGCTCAAATAAAACATAAGCCATAGGGCTGCAAAGGAGGCACCTGCTGCGATCAGTACAGAAGTAAATACCATGTCTGCCTCGTAACTGATTGGAACGGACATGGCAGCCATACCCACATAGTGCATGCTGGTGATGCCCGCAGTCATGAGCAGACCGGCAGCAACAATCTGGCGCACATTGCCCGATTTCCTGCCTGCAATGTGTAACCCAATCCCTGATGCAGCAACTGCGAGCAGGACGGACAGGACAACTTTGTCCATGGAATAGGAGACATGCATGGGAAGAACAAAAGCCAGCATGCCCACAAAATGCATGGACCAGATGCCAAGTCCCATGGACATGGCACCACAAGCAAGCCATACCCTTCTGGATATTCCTTTCGCCAAGCTTACCCGGCCAGCAAGGTCAAGTGCAGCATATGATGCTAGAGCAGCAATAATGTAAGATAAAACAACCAGTTCCAAGTTATACGTTCCATGTAGGTGTTCCACGATGTCTTTCCTTTCAACCGGGAAGTATCTTGTATGAAGGCATAATGTAAAAAAGAAGGCAGTGCACTGTCCGGGTGACAGGCACTCCCTTCGTTTCATTTTGACTCGTGACCACCAGCTTGCATAGCACAGCAGCCATACATCAGAAACCCGTTAATAGTGATGTATATAGTCTAAACGTCCTAATGACGAAAATCAACACTTTTTTCCAGTATTAAGGAACATGAATATACATTGTTAAACTTCAAAAAATGAAGCGATTTTGACGTGAAGATTCCTTACGGCCTCTATGTATTCCACTCTCGTTTTACATACCCAATAAGCACAGCCAGCAGCTGTGCTTACTTCGTGGACCGTTACCCTTTGACAGGTGCAGTGGTCTGCCGGACAACCAGATTGGACGGCTCCGTAATAACCGGCGGAGAATAATCCGGATTTTCAATCATCGCAATCAGATACTCAATCGACTTGATGCCGATCGAATAGATGTTTTGATTAATCGTGGTTAACCCCGGTTTAAATACCTGAGCGTAATACGTATTGTCGAAGCCAACGACTGAAATGTCTTCAGGCACGCTTAGACCGTGTTTCTCAATCTCATGAATCGCACCGAATGCGGCCATGTCTGAAGCGCAGACGATCCCTGTTGGTTGATCCTTCAATGCCAGCAATCGCCGTGCAGCCTTGCTTCCCTCTTCAAAGGAGTAGTCACATACCTCCAGATACACGGTTGAATACGGAATACCGCACTCGCGCAATCCTTCACGGTAGCCTTCCAACCGAAGATTGGCTACGGCGGGGCCGAGTGTGCCCGAGATATAGGCAATCTTGCGATGACCCAACTCATGCAGATGCTTAACACTCATTGCAATCGCATTGGAATTATCCGTAGTAATATATCCGGCCCGTTTGCCAAACAAATCTGTATCAATAAACATGGTCGGAATCTCAGCTTGAACCAATTCCTCGATACTTTTGTTGTCTCTTCCTTCTCCGAACACAACAACGCCATCCACATTCCGGCTGCGGCAATGTTTGATAAACGAGTATCCCGGATCGTCGAACCGTGTGGACAAACGGACAAGATCATAACCGCTATTCTCTAGTGCTGTCTTGATCCCTTCCAGCAATTCCGAAACAAACGGATTGGTAAAAGGAACTGTGAGCAGCACCCCTACCGTCCATGAACGGCGTTTTACAAGTCCGCGTGCCACCACATTCGGTTGATATTTCAATAGTTCAATGGCTATATTGACTTTTTTGCGAGTTTTGTCACTTACATCGGGATAATCGTTCAGCACTTTGGAAACGGTTGCAACAGATACGCCCGCTTCTTTGGCCACATCATGGATAGAAGCCACCTGATCACCTCAACCTCTTTCAAATCCCCTGTCTCCGGCTGCAATTACTATGACATTCGGCAGGTTTGTCTACCCATTATAGCTTAAAACAGCCAGAAACGGTATCGCAGGATCTTGGGGTACTAACAGCCTATATTTGCCTGTCCAGTTTTCTCAGATCCAGTGCGAGTTTCTCCATCGTGGTTGCAAATACCGCAAGTTCCTCCGAACGTGAAGCTTGGCGTCTCGCTCCTTGAGATGTGTGCTGCGACTCTTGTTGTACACTTCCAAGCTTCCTCATAATCTGTTCGAGATTCGCCTGGATTTTTCCCTGTGCCTCACGGGAATTGGCGGCAAGCTTCCGGACTTCACTTGCAACAACTTCGAACCCCCGCCCGAATTCGCCTGCATGTGCAGCTTCGATGGCTGCATTCAGGCCGACCAGATGACTTTGCTCTGAAATTTCACGAATGAGTTCTCCCATCTTGCCAATCTGATGGATCTCATCTGTTAATGCCTCCAGCAATTCATGGGCTTGATCCTGCGAGGCAGCGGTTTCTCTCGCGACGTCCGAGATAGCCTGGGCATTTTCGTTCAATTCACAGATCATTCCCGTCAGTTGCTGGGTAATCTGCGTAACGGCCGTCAGAGTATGCTCCTGTTCTGCAGCAAGCTGGTGCAGCTTTTCCTTTTCCTTCTTCTCATAAGCTTCAAGGACAAGCTGGGCGTCGAGATTAAACATTTTGCTCAGCGCCTGAATCACACGATGCCACGAATCAGGGATGACTTGCTGAAATATGCTTGTTGCAATATCGAGATAAACCATATATGTCCCCAGATAATAATCTTCAGATAATCCAATGCGTGAATGTACCAATCCAATCGCAATACGCTGTTCAATATAAGCCTCGTCCACTATGCCATCCGTCATGGACAGCCAGTACATTTGCTGCGTTTCTTTCAATCGTTCAATGGAAGAAAACCGTGTAATCATCTCTGCGAGTTCAGGATAACCTCCGACATGATTATAGAAGTGATCCACCACATCATGTACAACCTTCTGGAATACCGGCCTGTGGTCGGCAAGCAATTGCAGATCCGCTCTGGTGAGTCCAATATAATCGAGTTGCTTTTGTCTTGCTGCAGTAATACTCATAACTAGTTCCGTCAACTCCTTAATAACTACTAAAAAACACCAATTTGTAAAATTACTGTACCGATTATAGACTAAATGACCTAAATTTACATATACCATTAGAACTAATTTGTCATGAATTTAACTTCTGGTGTCAGTTTTTTCGCGAGTTTCATCGACTGTTCATGCAAAAAGACTCCTTCACCTGCCGTGAAGGAGCCTCACAGCAGGCATCAGGAGCCTGATCCGGAATGGTTTTGAACCTGTTAGCGATTCAGCAGACTGCCCACATAACGCAGCAGTTCATTTGCGCTGGCTGCCGTATATCCATGTTCTTCAATTAGGCGTTTGATAACCTCGTTCATCCGTTTCAATTGTGTAGCATCTGGTGTTTTGGTTGAAGTTGTAATCTTGACGATGTCTTTCAGGTCTGCGAACAGCTTCTTTTCAATCGCTTCCCGCAGTCGATCGTGGCTGCTGTATTCAAACTTGCGCTCTTTGCGGGAGTATGCAGAAATTCGGATCAGAATCTCTTCCCGGAATGCTTTTTTCGCATTTTCGGATATTC
The DNA here is from genome assembly GCF_038005125.1 of Paenibacillus sp. FSL K6-2862. Classification (NCBI taxonomy): domain Bacteria; kingdom Bacillati; phylum Bacillota; class Bacilli; order Caryophanales; family Paenibacillaceae; genus Paenibacillus; species Paenibacillus sp. FSL K6-2862. The sequence goes on along the minus strand of NZ_JBBOSN010000001.1, from coordinate 1,975,633 downwards.
CGATCTGCTCCTCAATCGAACGCATTAAACGCTCATCCGGATCCATCTCCTCATCGGTTAACGGATCACGGATTTTGGACCAGTTGCAGAAGGCCTCGATGTTATCGAGGTAATTTTCGAACAGCGTTTTGGCAGACTCTTCAAACGAATACACAAAAGCTTTTTGCACTTCCTTTTTGGCCAGTTCATCATATTCCTTACGCGCCAGGGCAATAAAGTTCAGATAGCGCTCGCGTTCTTCTTTGGTAATGGAAGCATGCTGATCCAGACCGTCCTTGATTGCCCGCAAAATATCCAACGCGTTAATGCACTGAAGGTTTTGCTTAATCAAAGCACTGGATATCCGGTTGATGACATAACGTGGATCGATGCCGGACATGCCTTCATCCAGATACTCATTTTGCATTTCACGCAGATCGGCTTCCTTGTAACCCTCAACTTCCTCACCATCATACATCCGCATCTTTTTGACGAGGTCCATGCCTTGTTTTTTCGTTTCCTTCAGGCGGGTAAGTATGGAGAAAATGGCTGCGGTCCGCAGCGCGTGCGGTGCAATATGAACATGTTTCATGTCACTTTGCTGAATAAGCTTTCCATAAATCTTCTCTTCTTCGGAGACCTTCAGATTATATGGAATAGGCATCACAATCATCCGGGATTGCAGGGCTTCATTCTTTTTATTCGAAATAAACGATTTGTACTCAGACTCATTGGTATGAGCAACGATCATCTCATCGGCACTGATTAAGGCAAACCGGCCTGCTTTGAAATTGCCCTCCTGCGTGAGCGATAAGAGGTTCCACAGAAACTTTTCATCACATTTCAACATCTCCTGGAACTCCATCAATCCACGATTTGCCTTGTTTAGTTCTCCGTCAAAACGATACGCACGCGGGTCGGATTCGGAACCAAACTCGGTAATGGTCGAGAAGTCGATGCTGCCCGTGAGATCTGCGATATCCTGGGACTTTGGATCGGACGGACTGAATGTCCCGATTCCTATTCGGTTGTCCTCGGAGATGATAACCCGTTCTACCTTGACGCGGCTGATATCCCCGCCATATTCGGTACGAAGTCTCATCTGGCAGGATGGGCACAGGTTGCCCTCAATACGGACACCAATCTCTTTTTCCACTTCGGGACGAAGCTCCAGAGGGATTAAGTGCAGAGGTTCCTCATGCATTGGGCATCCCTCGATGGCGTAAACTGCCCCTTTTTCCGTCCGCGAGAACTGTTCAAGACCGCGCTTCAGCAAAGTGACGAGCGTCGACTTCCCTCCACTTACCGGACCCATAAGGAGCAAGATCCGTTTCCGTACATCCAGACGGCGTGCTGCGGAATGGAAATATTCCTCGACCAGCTTCTCAATGGAGCGATCCAGTCCAAAAATCTCCTGTTCAAAAAACTTATACCGCTTATGCCCCCCGACTTCTTCCACGCCAAACGATTCAATCATCTGATATACTCGTGCGTGAGCCGTCATTGCCGGAGTCGGGTCCTCTCTCAGCAGAGCAATATAATCTTCAAATGTTCCATTCCAAGACAAACGGTCACTCTCTGCCCGATATTCCGCAACGCGTTCAAAAATATTCATGCTTGGTACCTCCCATGGCTCCTTTAGTGTGATTGTCAACCATTCCGAATGGTATGAAGAAATCAATAGAATTGCAGCTCCTGCTTGAATACCAATCTGCGGTCCGGATTAGTCCCGCCACCCTCTGTCCAAACGTCTTGTATTGTTGTGAAAAGTGTATTACATACCTATGCGGCAAATCGGATAAGTTGACCTCTTTTTTTCAATTCACGATCCATAATTTCGGCTTTTCCCTGTTCTATCAGACATCTTGTGCCCTCAGAAAAAAAAGCACGGTTATGATATAATGAAGGTTCTAAATTCAGGAAACCGGACAACGTCCCGCCGTGGACAACTTCTTGGGAAAGGAGGAGGAAGGATGGCAGTAAAATACGAGACCGAGTTATATTCGCCACTAAAAGCCTTTTTCGAAAAGCAGGGATTCCTGATCAAGGCTGAAGTCAGACATTGCGACCTCGTCGGAGTCAGATCCGATCAAGACGATCCCCTTATTGTGGAGATGAAAAAAACTTTCAATCTTTCGTTGCTTCTTCAGGGGATGCAGAGGCTAAAACTTAGTCCATTCGTTTATCTGGCTGTAGAGCGCAATCGGAGCAAACGCGGGGCTGTTAACCAGCGCTGGAGCGAACTCACAGCACTGTGTCACCAGCTCGGGCTTGGCCTGATTACTGTGACGTTCTATAAGACCAAGTCACCATTCATTGATGTGCTGTGTGAGCCTGCGGCATTGAACCGTACAAACCGGATTCCTTCCCGTAAAGGTGGGGTAAGGCGTCAACGGCTGATGAGGGAATTTGAAGAACGCAGCGGAGACTACAACACGGGCGGCAGTACCCGCAGGCAGCTGGTAACCGCATACCGGGAGAAGGCGCTGCGTGTCGCCTCTGCCCTGCGAACCCAAGGGGAAGCTTCTCCTGCCGTACTCGCAAGACAAACCGGAGTCGGATCCGCTGCAGCCATTTTGCAGAAAAATTACTATGGGTGGTTCGAACGATTGTCACGCGGTAAATACGTACTTACGATCAAAGGGGCACAAGCCCTGTCCGAGCATTCTCATATGCTGGAAGACCATGATACGTTGGAACATGATCTAATGGTGCCATGGAGTCTGGACTCCTCCGAGGATTTTATTGTGGAAGAGCTAGGAGAAATTACGGAGGCAACTGAGCAGTATCGGGCACTCCAAGACGAAGTTTCTGGCCAATCGTCCAAATCAACAGTTAAATAAATAAAGATAAATGTTTCAGCAATCATGATGCATACAAAAGAGCCTGTCATCTCCTCCGAGATGACAGGCTCTTGCTAAATGATTCTATATAATTGCAATTAGAAGCTTGCTGCTACTTCAGTTGCCAATTTCAGGCCAGCATTCACGATCTCTTGGGAACGATCAGGTGAAGCGTTGTGACCTTCAACGATAACGAGCTCAGGGTTTTGGATACCCCAGAAGTTCAGTACGTTTGTTACATATTTTACGGACATTTCAGCAGATGCCATTGGCTCAACGGAGTAAACGCCGCCACGTGCATTCAGCAATGCCACTTTTTTGTCGCCAACCAAACCTACTGGGCCTTCAGCTGTGTATTTGAACATTTTGCCAGCTTGGCTCAGGTAGGAAATGTAGTTTACCAGTGGTGCAGGTACAGTGAAGTTCCACAGTGGGAATGCAAATACCACTTTATCAGCTGCCAGGAATTGATCTTGCAATTGTGCCGCGAGTGCAGCAGCTTGCTGCTCTTCAGCAGTTGCTTCGATACCGTTAGCTGCTTTATATCCACCTGTAATTACAGTGTTACCGTAGTAAGGGATATCTGTATTGTAGAGATCCAACTCAGTGATGGTGTCACCTGGGTGGGATTCTTTGTATGCGCTCAAAAATGCATCGTACAATTTTACGCTGACTGCTTGATCCGCAGGACGGTCGTTTGCTTTTACAAATAGAATGTTGGACATGTTCGTTCCCCCGTTAATTAAAATATATGAGTGTTTCTCCTGAAATCGCGTTGAATACAACATATATAAAGAAAACAACAACTCATTAATACATATTATATATAAAAATGTTAGTGGATGCAATAACGTAATTACTTTGGGTTATGAACTCTTTTTATTTGTTCTTCAAAATTTCATATATTTATTTAGGAATCGCAGTTCTCACTTTCTTTTGTAGAAAGTCGCTCTCGCTCTCTTTATCATTCTGCTAATTGCGGGCAGTGAATTCTGAGATGGCTTCACTGATCAGGTTCATGCCCAGCAGCAGCTCGTCGCGTCCAGGATGACTAAAATTCAACCGAATGTGACGGTGATCCTGGACACCCGTTGAGCAGAGAGAACCTGGCAGAAAGGACACACCTTTGGAAAGTGCCACTTTGAGCAATGCTCCGCTATCCAGCCCCTCGGGAAGTTGAACCCACAGATACATGCCCCCTTTGGGGATGGTATATTGAACCCCTTTCCAGCCAGGCCTTTTGAGCAACTCAAGCATCAGCTTCAGTCTGATTTTGTACTCCCGGTTTAGCATGGATAGATGGTCACTCCATTTAAATGGAGACTGGGCGAGCAGCTGATATAATAACCGCTGATTCATTGGACTGGATTGCCCATCTGCAATCCGCTTGACTAAAGCCATGGCTTGTATCAAGGCAGGATGTCCTGCTGCCCAGCCCGTGCGCAGTGCAGGTGCAACCGTTTTGCTGAACGAACCAATATATAGTACATGCCCGCCTTGATCAGCAGTATCGAGCGCAAATAACGAAGGAAACCTGCGATAGAAGTCGGCCGTCTCCAGACCGTCGAAGTGGAGCTCTCCATACGAGTCATCCTCAACAAGCAAAACTCCGTATCGAGAGCACAGATCAAGCACAGCCTCTCTCCGTTCCATGGACCACAGCACGCCCGTCGGATTCGAGAAGCTTGGCGCAGCAAAAAGCAGCTTCGGTCTAAGCTGCTGCATGTGGTGCTCCAATAGATCTGGCAATATGCCGTCTGAATCGCCAAGGACAGGCACAATTTTGGCCCCTTGCATTTCCAGAACTTCAAGACAACCCGGAGAGGTAGGGTGTTCTACCAATACAGAATCCCCTGGCTCCAGCAGCAGACGCATCACCAAATCAATTGCCTGCTGGGTTCCTGTGGTTAATAAAATCTGCTCTGGCACTGTACGTATGTCTTTTCGGATATTCCAGTCCGTGTCCAGCCACTCTCTCAGAGGCCTGTAGCCTGCTGGCTCACCATACTGAAGAGCAGATGGCCCAGAACTGAATACAGATACGGCTGCTTCTTCCAGCAGCTTGAACGGAAATAATTCCTCTGCAGGTAACTCTTCGGCCAGAGAAATGAAATAATCCCGGCCAGACATTTCACGAATATCCCGGAGTGGTGAAGACAACAGCCTGTTTGTACGGGAGGCGAAGAAATATTTCATCGGTCCGTTCCCCTTTCATCAATTCCGAACTGTGCTCGCAGTCCACAGCCACTTCAACCTATTCCTGCTGAGCGCCGAATATGACGATTGGACCTGCCTCCTGATTCACATCCTGTACCTTTATAAATGAAGAATGGTTATCAGGATAGCGTCTTGGCCTGTCTCGCATATAAGGCATAGCGTTCAATAGCTTGTGCGCGACTGCTTACATCCAGCTTCACATAGATTTTGCGCAGATAGTTATCAATGGAACGTCGGCTGACGTTAATCTCACTGGCTATTTTATCATAGGTTACGCCCTGAACAATTCTTTCCATGATAAAAGTTTCGGTTTCTGTCAGTTCCACCAGAAATTCTTCTCCCGGAGAGTCAGACGGCTGAGCCCATTCAGTGCTTGTAAGCCAGGAGATCGGAATGGATACGCAACCCTCCCGCAGGCCGGAAATAAGGTGAATCAGCTGGCTAGGGGAAGCCTGTTTCGACAGCATGCCGCTTGCACCAAGACCCATAAGATGACGAAACAACTTCACATTGTCTTCATCTGTCAAAATAATAACATGACTATGCACGGATGCATTCTTCATCTGAGTAATATATGGATCTGCTTGCCCTTCAGGAAGCCGATAATCCATCAAAATGAGATCGGGTTGATGGATCTTCACCAATTCTAGTCCTTCTGTACCTGTTGAGGTCATTCCCCGTACAAGTAAATCCTGCTGCTCTTCCAAAATCAATTTGGTACCCAGCATGCTGGTGGGGTGGATATCTACGATGACCACCTGCCATACTTTTTTCATGATTGTTCCCCCTGGTTATGTATTGGACAAATACTTTTCTACTTTTTTTGCCTTGATTCTATCACCATACTTGCGACAGTCCACGTATAGAAGAAGCAAAGTCGAATAATGTCGAAATATGATGAATAAATGGATGAACAGCCATACAGCTGCTTTATTTCACCAAAACTGCATCATGACATTGCAATATATATGCCTCACTCATGCAAAATATAGTATAATTTTCCTGCATATCTAGCTAAAAAGGTCGAAAATCCTGCCCAAAGTTCCTACTTATTGCATCTATAAGAAATTGTATCCTAGGACTTCCATCCGATGCAATCTCTTTTTATCCTATTACTTAAAGAATTTCATTTTTGCGTAATCAATAGTGGCATGTTAGAATGAGGATTGGTATTTTTTAAACTATTTATAACCAGGAGTGATGATATGAAACCTTCTGCTCAACCTTCTGACATCCATCACACCCGGAGAGCCAAAGGCAAGGCCGGATCTTCAGTCAAGCTTTTTCTGGTCATGTGGATTGTTCTCATTGCACTCGGAGTTGTGGGAACCTACTACTATAGTAACCATCTTCAGAAGCAGATGCTTAGTCAGATTCAGGCCCATAATCAGCAGCAGATTGCCGCGCTAAAAGCGGACTATGAAAATCAGCTAACAACGATATCGAAGGAAGTAGCCGACCTGCAGGGACAAGTTCAATCCTTCAATGAGCTGCTAACGTTTACTAAGGATAATGCAAGCGATAAAACGGATAACAGCAATAAATTGTACACTCAGCTGAGCGAAGTCAAAAAGCAACTGGAAACCCTCCAGAAAAAGATGGACCTGCTCAAATGATTACACCCGTAAAACAGGTTAATCGTTTTTTTATGCTTGCACTTGCTCCTTTTATTGGATTGATCATCTGTTTGCTGCTGCTTCGCCCCCCGCTTGAACCTGGGGATTTGATTCATTCCGGACTGTCAGAGGAAACGATTACTCCCCAGACTCAGGCTATACGCCAGGAGCTTGCTGGGGCCAAGGAAGCTGCCGTTCAAACTTCTTCTTCTATTAAAAGAACGACAGAGCTGTATAATCGTACGACCAGTACGATGTCTACCATCGTACAATCGGCATCGGTACAAGCCGCACGTCCGGAAACGCTATACAACCAGCGTATTTCGTCCAAGCTCGGCGTTCCCATTGAACGGGTTAACAGTGACCGGCTTACGATTGAACTCTATCGAGTGAACCCTGGCACGTATAAGGGTTACGCGATGAAAGTTAAACTGAAGGACCCTACGGCCATGAAAATGGCTTTGAGCAGTGAACCTGGAAAAGCAGAGACAACCATGCAGGCCGTTAAGCGAAATGGTGCGATCGCCGGAATCAATGCAGGCGGATTCGCAGATAGCGGTGGCAAACGATACCCGCTCAGCACAACGGTCATGGACGGTAAATATGTGAACGGCTTCCAAGCCAGTTTCAAGGATCTGTTTTTTGTAGGACTTAACGATACGGGCAAACTGGTAGGCGGCAAATTTTTTGATAAAAACTCCCTGGACCGCCTCAAACCACAGTTCGGTGCTACTTTTGTACCTGTCCTGCTTCAGAACGGCAAGAAAACAGCCATTCCTGCTAAGTGGAAGGTGTCACCCAAGAGGGCTCCCCGTACTGTAATTGGCAATTACAAGGATGATCAGCTGCTTATTATCGTTGTGGATGGATATAACGAAAGCGGAAGCTCTGGTGCCACTCTTGAGGAGCTTCAAGGTCGATTATACAAACTGGGCGTAGTGGATGCCTACAATTTGGATGGCGGCGGCTCCTCCTCGCTAATCCTGAACAATCGGGTTGTGAACAATCCATCAGACGGCAATCTCAGACCTGTGCCTACTCACTTTTTATTTTACAAATGATCCTGTATAGGCATTCCTTTTCTTCCTTTATTGGTTATAATAGAAGAAAGTGCTAAATGTACAGGAGGTGGCAAGTGTATGTCGTTCTCATTGACATTCTGGATTATTGCAATTGTACTTGCATTGTTCATGACAGGCATTTTCACTGCATCCTACAACAACGACAAAACCAAGGGCCTTTAATGGCCAAGCCTCTCCTTGTGAGAGGCTTTTTTATTATGTTCATATACCAAGAGACAAGGCTTAAAAGAATGCTGTAATTCTTCTAAGCCTTGTCTCTCGGGGTACAGCACTGACATCGTTGAAGCTTTTCGTGATGATACAACTGACGTAGTCATCCTCTCGCATCAAGAGCTAACCACCCGTTCATGGCGAATAGGCAATGGGATATCTTGTGGAACCTGTCTGCAAACTGAACCGCCCTCCACCAATGTAACGTAGATTCGTTCATGGTCCACCGGTTCTCCGGCAATAATTTTGATTAACTGCTCCGCTGCAAGGGAACCCCATTTCCTTTTGGAATAATCAATGGTGACCAGTCTTGGTTGAACATATTTGCTCAGTTCAATGTTGTCAAAACCGATGACATCAATATCCCGGCCAATCTGCAGCTCACTTTCGGCCAAGCGATTACACAGACCAATGGCCATCTCATCATTGAGACAGAACACTGCAGCCGGTCTCGTATACTCTTGAATAATTAACTCAGCAGCCTGCTCTCCGCCACTTTTCTCAAAGTCTCCCACAATCTCGATCCATTCAACATTTGCTTCCCGCTCGGTCACTTGCCTTACCGCTTTCATCCGCTGTGCCGAGTCAAATGAACCCTCCGGACCGGTTACGACATATATCTTCGTATGTCCCTGCTCAATCAGATGTTCCATCGCCAGTGTAGCTCCTGCCTTGTTATCCAGCAGTACCTGATTGATATTCGGATGATGAAGCTCTCGGTCAAGAACGACAATTTTATGTCCCCGATCGGCATATTGCAGCAGCTCCTCGCTGGCAAACGTATGATCGAGTATAACCGCTCCATCAATCATTCGCTCCGGAAGCATCCGGTGGGACTGCTTGCCACTGCAGACAATCAAGTCATATCCCTGAGCGTTGCAAACCGTTTTCATCCCACTAAGCAAATCCCCATATACATCTCCGCTAAAGTCTGTCAGAAATACACCGAGAATTTTGGACTCCCTTTTCTTCAACGTTCGTGCGGCAGCGTTCGGTACATAGTTCAGCTCTTTGGCAATGGCCAAAATTTTGGAGCTGGTCTCATCTGTCACTTTATTGCTGCCATTCAGCGCATAAGACACGGTGGAGATCGAAACCCCCGCCTTTTTGGCGATATCCTTGATACTGACCACAATCTTCGCTCCCCTGTTATGTTGATCAGGTCCTCCGGGCAGGAGGACCTGACTTCTTGAATAGTTGGCAAACGGACTAACCCTTATCTAAATGACACTCCGGTTACAGAATCATCTTTCGATCGCTGTTACTCCAAAGTTCTTCTGCTATTTTTAGCTGTAAATCTCGATCACGTTACCTTCGGCCAGACCTTGTTCAAGGGTTGTACGTGATATACGCAGTCCCCCCTGACGATAAGGCTGCTGCAGTCTCGTCGTCTCCAGTTCCTTGCCGTTAAGCAGCACACGTTGTACCGTTTCTCCGCCAAGATGATAGACAAAGGTCACTTTCTTTCCGTTATATTGGAAATCAAAGTGCAGGCCATCCAGACTTGCCGGAAGGATGGGATCGATTACGAGATCCTCTTCCTCTTGGCGAATGCCAAGTGCGTTCGAGATCAGTTGGTTCATGTAAATCCCTGGTCCGCTGGAATAGATTCTCCAGCCGCCTTTTACCTGAACATCACCGGTGCGAAGCTTATCGAACTGCTCCTGCGCATCGTAGCGGTTGTTAAATTTACCATCAGAACTGCTGAAGTAAGCATTGCTCTGGCGGAGATCCGCATTAGGCACGACTTGCTGAATACCCACAGGATTGATGATGCCAAGGCCGTTCCATACTTCCTCGGGATTACCAAGTTTCGCCATGGCTTCAATGTAGCGAATATGTGCATGCACATATTGCAGACCAACTTCACGACCGAAGTTGGACGCCTGTTCTGCACGTTTGAAATGTGTACTTACCCCTCCATCATATTGGGCTGGGCGGTTCATAAGCCGTACACCATCCGGGCAGAACAATTTGTCCTTAATCAAACGATAGTGGGACGCTGCCTGTTCAGGCTCCAGAAGCTCGGCAATCATGCTGCGTGTCATCGGCAATAGACGGTACTGAATGCCAGTCTCGCTATCATCCGGATGCAGCATCCGCTTGGCTTGCTCTGGATCTTCCATATATACAAAACCAGGAATAACGTCGGTATCCAGCATATATTTGTTGAAGTCCTTTTTCACCCCTGCAGCCATGCTGCTTAATTCTGCCGCTAGTTCCGGCTTCACAGGCACAAGTGCTCTGGATAGCTGACTCAGTGTTTGATACGTAAGGGCAACGGTCCAGCTGCTGACCATATACTGTTTCAGTTGGGCATTCGCGGGTTGAAGTGTATCATCCCAGTCTCCATCACCATACGAGGAAAGGAATGTATCATGCAGGAAGTGGCTGCGGATATATTCAAGCTCTTTCTGCGCATGCTCCAGCACCGATGCTTTCTCTTCACTAAAATGGAAACCGTGTTTAACGGTGTAAGGAACCTCTTCATCCAGAATGGAGTAATCCTTGGTCGCAATCAGGTAGTCACTCAGTACTTTAAGCGGCCATACAATGATATCTCCATGGCTCTCTTCCTGCTGAATTTTGAAATAACGGTCAAACATGAACCATTGCGGCCAGTTGCCGTCATCCTCATACTGGTGCGAATACACCATTTTCAAAATATCGCGGACCTGTTCATATTTCTGCGTAGCCATAAAGTATTCGACCGGCCCCTGACATACATCCCGTGTTCCCCAAGCTGCGCCGCCATATTGCTCCAAACCGTGCGGAACGGAGTAATGGACCAGCATATTATGGGTATACCACCATGCAAGCGCATTGACCTTGAACAACTCTTCTTCATTTGGCTTCCCAGGACGCGACAGATGGAACCCGTTCATGACTTTCGCATAAAAGGCACGATAAGCATCCACTTCCTCCTCGAAGCTGCGTGTGGACAACACCACACTCTCTCCTTCAAGCAGGCCTTGAATGGTCATTGTCCATTCAGCCGTACTCCCCAGCTGCAAAGTGAAAATGGATCCGTCACCCGAATTCACACCACTCGCCAGTCGGGTCTCATCGCCTACCTTCACTCCCGCTCCGCTCACTGACATGCGATATTCCAGATTCGGGTATTCCTTGGCGCTGAGGCTGTCCGTATTCGCCTTAATGCGAAGTTCACCGTTCTGTTCGGTGACACGGGCAGGTAATTCATATTCATTCACATTCATGGTGATCTGATTGGTGATCAGGTAGCGATAAGCGATTCCTTTTTCCGATTTCACATGCAAACGTATTTCAGGAGTATCCAGTGTTGTATAGTTCGTGACAATCAGCGTGTCCTGATCCGTTTTGTAATACCAGCGCACATAGTTGAAGCCCATCTCGAAGAGAGACGGCATGGTGAGCAGATGGAAGATTCCGTCCATCTCCACGTAGATCCGCTGACCGGAGGATTTTGCAATATTCAGCGCACTGCGGGCATTGCTCATCATTTTGTTAAAGTTCGTATTGCCCACAACGATGTGTGAGTTAAAAATACCGTACAGATAGGAAGTCGTCGTAATTACATTCTTCCCCAGTTTCACATTGTTTCCACTCATCAGAATATGACCGTGCGGACGCTCCACGCGCATTTCCTTTTCCTTGAGGACAATATGCTCATATGTGTCTGTGAAAAACGCCAGCAGCTCGCCATCGGCACGTTCTTCCTGTTGTCTGGTTGAGGCCGGGAAACGGGCATTCACTTCGTCTTCAGACATAGCCATAGTACGAAGCGGCTCACCAAGAGCCGGGTTCAGGGAAACTTTAGGCAAAGCATTGGCAGAGCCAGCTGCAACCGAAGCGTTCCCAGCACGTTTCGCTTCATATTCGTTCCAGGCTTGTTCCACCACATCTTTATATTCCAGTTCCTTAATGGCTGCCGCATGATTCGCCTGGAAAAGGCCGTAGAATACAAAGCGGGCTTCGCCATTCAAAACCACAGTTTCTGACTGAAGGGCAGTATACGCAAATTCATATTGATATACTTCATTCGCCAGCGACGGTTTAAGCAGGCTTTCCGGAATATTCGTTTCCTTGTAGCTTAAGCCAAAGAATTGGAATCCATCGGTTGAATACCCCGTAGCACGAGTTAAAGATCCCTGCTGCACATAAGGAAATACCCCGCCCTGGGGTTGATTTTGCCTGGATGCTACGACATAACCCCATTGGTCATCCTCGAATACGGCATGATCGATATATTGCGAAAGATAGGCTTCATTGCTTCGTACCGCTCCGGGGTCAGCTATGCCAATGTCTTGGCCGTAAATGACATCCACTTTTTCCCCGTGGCCATTAACCTTTACATCCCAGAACCAGACTCCCTGAGCTGTCGGTGCAAAAACAACCTGATAAGTCACACCTTCCGCATTTCCCACCCACACCAAGCGGTCTCCGTCCTGATGAACCTGGCTCTCGGAATGGATGCCGAGCATCGGGACATAACGAATACTGGATTCGTCATGAAAACGCAAATAGAGATTATTCATGGACCCGTCCACCGGACTTGTCATTAATTGATTGATCATGGCCTGTCCACTTACTGCCTGGAACAGATCACCGCTCTCCCAGAATGTGAAGTTCAGCTCGCCGGCTTGAATGTTGATTTGCGATCTAGTCATCGTATTCATGAATCTATTCATATCCTCCTATCCTGCCTTCTTCCTCTGCCAAGCAGCCATGAAGAAGGCAGTGCAGCTTCACTGCATTTTTATGCTAAAACCAATCACTCACTTGGGGTAACTTGCATCATTAAACCAACTTGAACGTGCGTTCCATAGTATCGCGGCTGTTAGGACCGACAAAAATCTGGAATGTCCCTTTGTCACTGCGATAAGTCAGATCGGAATGATGATAGCGAAGTTGTTCCTCATTTAACGTAAATGTAGCCGTACCGCTCTCGCCTGGCTCAAGTGCAAGTTTCGTATATCCCTTCAGCTCACGCATTGGACGGACTACCTCACCGGTTACATCACGCACATAGAGTTGAACCGTCTCCACACCTGCGCGCTGTCCGGTATTCGTTACACGAACCTGGATGCTGATCGGTTGATCAGCAGTCATCTCATGGCTGGACACTTCCAGATCACCATATTCAAATGTGGTGTATGACAAGCCATAACCAAACGGAAGCAGTGGCTCGTTCGGACTATCTATATACTTTGAAACATAACGTTCTTCCGTTTTCTCCGGGTTCAGAGGGCGTCCTGTGATGAAATGGTTATAATACACCGGAATCTGACCTACGGACTGCGGGAACGACATCGTCAAACGTGCAGATGGATTCACTACGCCTATGAGAACATCAGCAATCGCTGCTCCGCCTTCACTGCCGGGGAACCACGCTTCAAGTACGGCATCCGATTCTTCAAACACGCCATGCAGATCCAAAGGACGACCATTAAAAATCACGCTAGCCATCGGTTTGCCTGTCGTCTTCAACTGTTTGATGAGTTCAAGCTGAGCTGCTGGCAGACGAATATCGGTACGCGAACCACCTTCACCACTCATTTCAGAATCTTCACCCAGAGCCAGAACGATAAGGTCTGCTTTGCTCGCTGCTTCCATGGCTTCAGCAATTTGTTCCGAGGTGATCGTGTGAACGCCACTTCCTTGGGCCATGTGAACCTGTCCGTGCTGCAGACGCTCCTGCAGTGCCGTTCCCAGCTTGACAGCATCCGCCTTCACGCCTTCACAAGACCACCAGCCGAGAATGTCTTCACTCTGGGCAAAAGGCCCGATCAATGCGATATTCGCTTCCGGCTGAAGCGGAAGTACGCTGTTATCATTTTTCAGCAAAACAGCCGATTTGGTTGCCAGCTCGTAGGATACCTGACGATGTTCCTTCGAGAATACAATCTCGCGCTCGCGTTCCGGATCAGCGGCACGGAGTGGATTGTCGAACAATCCCAGTTTTTCTTTTAGCTGCAGAATACGGAGTACAGCCTCATCGATAAGCTTCTCTTCCACTTCACCGCTCTGGATCAGCTCAGGCAGATGATTAACATAACAAGGGGTCATCATCTCGATATCCACGCCTGCGCGAATGGCACGGTATGCCGCTTCACGATCATCTTCGGCTGCACCATGAGCAATCATCTCGCGGATGGAAGCCCAATCCGAGATCAATACACCATCAAAGCCCCACTCGTCACGTAAAATGTCACGCATCAACTTTTCATTACCGCTCGCTGGGATGCCATCTACTGTATTGAACGAAGCCATCACCATTTCGACACCTGCATCCAGAGCAGCTTTGTATGCTGGCAAATAATACTCACGCAGATTGCGCTCGGACATATCTACGGTGTTATAGTCACGTCCGCCTTCAGCAGCGCCATACGCTGCAAAGTGTTTGACGCAAGCAGCGAGACGATCTGGCTCATCTTTCAAACTGTCTCCCTGATATCCACGTACAAAAGCCGCCGAGAACAGGCTGTTGAGGTACGGATCTTCGCCTGTCGTCTCCATCACGCGGCCCCAGCGCGGGTCACGAACCAGATCCACCATTGGCGAAAATGTCACATGCAAACCAGATACTGCGGATTCGCGTGCAGCAATCTCTGCACTTTTCTCAGCCAAGTCCGTATCCCATGAACACCCAATCGCCAGTGGAATCGGGAAAATCGTTTTAAAACCATGTACGACATCCGCCATAAACAACAGCGGAATACCGAGACGACTTTTTTTCAGATAGGCTTGCTGTACATCAATAATGGCCTGTGCGCCTGACAAGCCCAGGATGGAGCCACTGGCAACGACAGATTGCTCTGTAATTCCCATTTCTTCCATCGGTCCAGTAATCTGACCTTGGGCATCCGTCCCTTCGTAAAAATTCGCGGTCAATTGAAGAAGCTGAGCTGTTTTCTCCTCCAGCGTCATCTGTTTGACCAAGTCAAGCAACTGCTCATTATTCATATCCGTTATCCTCCACTGCATGTTGTTGAAATAAAGAACCCGGCTGCGTTCGGGGAGAGACCGCGCACCGGGTTCAGAATGGTGGGTTGACAGAATTGTCCTGTCATGTCCCATCTTGTTAACTACTGAATGATTACTTGAATTCGCTGTTCAGTTCATCCAGGTAAGGTTGAACCAGGGACATCTTGCTGTTCACCCATTCTTTCCAGTTAGCTTCCAGATCTCCACTTTTGAGGATCAGGTTGGCATATTCGTTCTGGTAATCGAATGAAGCTTGACTCTTAGCTTTGGAATCATACAGGTTGACATCCCAGTCGTATGTTGCGAGCGATTGACCTTCTGTACCGAGTTTTGCTTTTTCCTCGAACAGTTTTACGGCTCTATCACGGTAATCCTTTTTAATAGCAGGGTTTACAACACTGAAGTCGTCACCCAGGAGATACAGACCTTCGAAGCGTGCTGGGTATTTGTCTTCCAGAACTGTTCCTTCTGGCAGCAAGCTAACCAGTTCGTTGTTTTCATCATATTTCCAGTCCGTTCCTTCGAAGCCCATGTTAATAAGCAGCTGTCCTTCTTTTGTCGCGGAGTAGTCGATCAAATCCATAATTCGTTCAAATTTCTCGTCACTGATGTCAGGGTTGAAAATCAGCGCAGACCAGAAGTTTGCTTGCTCCAAGTTGCGGTATTTACCGTCATCTCCAAGAACGATTGCAGTGTGTACCAGCTCATCACTATCTACACCCAGATTCTTTCTCATATCCGTGTCCAAACCTTGTCTGTATGAAGCCAATCCACCCAGACTTGTAACTGCAGCAGTACCTGTTACTTTAAAGTTGTTTTGACCTTCATTGTTTTTCCATGTGTAGAACTCTGGATTGAGCAGTCCATCCTTATAGGCTTTTTGCATCAATTTCAGTCCTGTCAGCGTCTCTGGATCTGCTGGTCCCCAGTGGAACTGACCATCTTCACCTTTATAGAACGGAGAATCCGTCATGGCATGCACGCTGTTCGGCATAATCATGTTTGTCATAGCATCTGCCGCATTGTAGGACAGAGGTACAAGTTTGTTGCCTACTTTGCCTGGATCTTTTTCTTTCACAAGCGCAGCATATTCATTAATTTCAGATGTTGTATACGCATCTTTCAGCTCGAAACCAACTGCTTCAGCCCAGTCCTTACGGAGTGCAATAACCCCGATTTGGTTTGTCAGTGGATCAGCAGGTTTGTTCTCATAATAGATTGGTCTAGGTAAGAGATACGTTCCGCCAGTCAGTTCTTCCAACTTATCTCCGAGTCCTGTCAAGTTGTAAGCTGCTGCCACGTTCGGCCAGCGTTCCTTCCAGTCATCCGGGAATTTGTAGAAGAGTCCTTGATCAATATTGTTCAAGGCATCACCGTGAACATAGTTCCATACGGATACATCCGGCAAATCTCCTGAGTTGATCCACAGGCGAAGTTTTTCGCCCCATGAATCCCAGTCAATATAGTTGTAGTCCCAAGTTACATTGAACTTGTCTGTCCAGAATTTATGGAACTCATTATCCATATTCCCGTTTTTTACTTCTGTAAGGTTAGCTACAGAGATGGTCAGGTTATCTGTATAATTTCCCTCTGCATCCTTCTCGTTACTGCCTTCCGAACTACTACTGGAACAAGCTGTCACCACCAACATCAACATACAGAGCGTGATGGCAAAAATGGATCTAACAGACAACTTTTTGTTCGTCTTCATGCTTTTACCCCCATGTTTTTTAGTAGAATTTTAAGTCAAAATCCTATACGTATAATCAGGTCTTGATAGCCCCTGTTAATACCCCTTTGGCAAAGTGCTTTTGCAGCATTGGGAAGAAACACATAATTGGCACCATAGTGACAAATACCGCAGCCATTTTCATCCCCATTGAGAAATTGCTGACTTGCGTTGCATCCACGCTGGAAGCATTGGAGGCATTGGTTTGTGATGTAGATATAATCGTCCTAAGTACATTTTGCAGTGGTAACTGATCCGCCTTTCGCAGGAAGATCATCGCGTCGTACCAACTGTTCCAGTAGGCCACGCCATAGAACAGCGTGATCGTAGCGATAATGGGTGTAGCGAGCGGAAGAACGACGTTGAACAGTATTCTCCACTCCCCTGCACCATCCAGACGCGCAGATTCCATTAGCGATTCCGGCAAAGTGTAGAAGTAGTTCATCATCAGGATCATGTTAAATGCACTGAAGCTTCCCGCCAGAATAACGGACCATAGCGACCCCGTCAGATGAAGTGATTTCATGATCAGGTAGAGTGGTACGATACCACCATTGAAGATCATGGTGAACAGCACTAGGAAAAAGATAAATTTCTTAAACGGAAAGTTACTGCGACTTAGTCCATACGCCATGCTTGTTGTCAGGAACATACTGAGAGGCAAGCCAATCACCAGCAGGATCAGTGTATTTTTGTACCCCGAAAGGATAGTCCCGTCCGCAAACAGTGCTTTATAGGAATCCAAAGTGAACTCTTTAGGAAACATCAACAATGGATTGTCGGCATATTCTTTTTGTGTTGCAAACGAGATCATGATGACATTCCAGAACGGAATCAGAATCATCAGGGCAAGCACAAGTAAGATGGCGAAGATAACGTAATCCAGAAGCGTCATTCGTTCTGTACCAATCTTCGACTTTTTGTTAGCTTTCTTGCTCATTTCATTTTTCCTCCTTTCTTATCGGAACAATCCATCTCCGCCAAGCAGCTTCGCAAATCTGTCAGCAAGAAGCAGCAAGATCATATTCACAAGGGAACGGAACAAGCTGACCGCTGTCGAGAACGAGAAGTCGGTTGATGATTGGAACGTAATCCGATAAATATATACATCGAGTACTTCCGATACATTTTTGGTTGCGGCATTTGCCAAGTTGAAGATCTGATCGAAACCGGATGACATCAAACCACCGACAGACAGGATAAACATAACGGTGATGGTCGGTAGGATGTTCGGTAGCGTAATGCGGAACATTTGCTGCAACCGTGAAGCTCCGTCGATCTGTGCAGATTCGTATTGATCCTGATCGATACCCGAGATCGCAGCGAGGAAGATGATGGCACTCCAGCCGCTTGATTTCCAGATATCTGTTAACAGAAGCATCGGTACAAAGTTGGATTCGGAACCCAGGAAGTTAATCGTTGGCAATCCAAGCAATGCAAGCGTGCTATTCACCAATCCGTCATAAGCCAGTACATTAATGACAACCCCGGATACGATAATCCACGAAAGGAAGTGAGGGAATGTAAGAACCGTTTGGAACCACTTTTTCCCTCTGCGCATACGCAGTTCATTCAGTAACAGGGCCAATATAATCGGGAATGGGAATTGGATAATCAGCTTCAAAATGTTGATATACAATGTCCGCCATACCGCGTCTATAAACGTTGGATCCCGGAAAACGTATTTGAAGTTCTCAAATCCGCTCCATGGGCTTCCCCAGATTCCCAGGTTCGCTTTGTAATCCTTAAATGCCAGAGACAGACCGCCCATTGGCATATAAGCAAACAGGATGAGCCAGACAAGCCCCGGAATTAGCAGGGTGTACGTCATTCTGTGCTTCCAGATTTCACTCCAGAGCGAATTCCCTTTCAAGTTTCCCTTCAGCTTTTTGCTAGGTCCTTCGGCTGCAGGTTTCAATTTGCATCTCCTCACTCTACTTTGGTCTTGTCGTTATACAGAAAATCAAACATGGTTCTCAGGTGATGCTCCCAAAATCTCCATTCATGAGCTCCCGGAGATTCAACGTACCGGAAATGATACGCAGTTCCCATCATGTACTCGGCGAACCTACGGTTCATTTCAATAAATGGATCACTTTCACCGCAGCAGCTAAGCACATCCGGTAAAGGCCTGCCCTGTTGCAACAATTTGTCTGACAGTGCGTAGATGTCCTGGTCGGGCTTTACCTGTAACCGTTCTCCAAAAACCGCTTTCATTTCCTTGATCATACCGGGTGGCATATTGGGATCATGAAGCCTTGTCTGAATGTCGGTTACTCCGGATAAAGAAACCACCTTGCGATAACGTTCGGGATAAGTCAGTGCACATTTCAGAGCACCGTATCCACCCATGGACAATCCCGCAATGTAAGTCTTCTTGGGATCCGTGTTCAGGTTGAGCTGACGTCTGCAAAACTCAGGCAGCTCCTGAGTAATGTAATGGAAGTAATTCAGGCCGTATTCCATATCGGTGTAGTAGCTTCGGTTTGCCTCCGGCATGATGATGGTACAGCCATATTGTGCAGCGTACATTTCAATTGTAGTCAATCGTTGCCATGTACTCGCATTATCGCCTGCCCCATGCAGCAGATATAGCGTACCGCCTGAAGTCTCTCCGGAGTCACTGGACACTACATGTATGCTTGTGTTCATGCATAATGTAGGCGATCCGGTTTCGATCGTGATATGTGCCATGTGCAACCCCTTTCATCATCAGCTGTCGCCTGTACTCTCTCTACTCTCGCTTTTCTGCTACGACTTTTTGCCGTTCCCCCATTACCCTGCTAGTTATCGAAACGATTTTCTCGAATCGTTTCAAAACATAGCTAACGTTGATTCACATGGACTTAAAAACAGCACTTTTTACTTGGAAGCGATTTCTTCGAATCGTTTCGAATAAATCATAATCCCGATGAGTAAATCCTGTCAATAACCTTTTTACAAATTTCGCGTTATTTTCTCAAAAAACTTCTTTTTCGAGTGTAAATTTGCGTCAAAAGGCACTTTATTTGTGAAAATTGACCCTTTTGGTAACCGTTTGCACATCTTTCATTGACATCACCTTCGGATTGTACTAACATAATTTCTGATTTTGGTTCCAGATTACGGAAACGTTTCACCACCCATAAAATGTCGTCTTTTTTAATGAAAGGATGTTATTATGTCCAGCATTGTTCATCGCTTTGTTCAACATATTGAGGCTCAGGAATTAAACGTACTTTCAGTTCGTGTGCTGCAGCATGGAGAAACACGTGGAATGTGGGATCGGACTGAGGATAAGCGGCGCTTACAGCATTCGATCAGTAAGTCGTTTACCTGCATGGCTGTAGGATTGGCACTCGAAGAAGGCATATTCACACTCGAATCCAAACTGGGAGAATACTTCACATGGCCAACACCTGCTCCGGACCTAACAACATTCTCTCCTGCAGATCTCTCACTGTATGATCTGCTGCGGATGTCTTCTGGGCATGATGTGCCTGTGCTTTGGGCGGAGGAACGGGCCACGCTTGCGGAGAAAGATTGGGCTAAATATTACATGTCACTTCCAATCGACAGAGTCCCTGGCGAGGCATTTACATACAGTAGTGCCGATACTTTTATGATCTCGGCCATGTTTCAGGCAGCCTCGGGCCAGACCGTAAAAGATTATCTGGTTCCCAGACTGTTTGATCCGCTGGAGATTTACAACGTCGAATGGGAAACCTCTCCACTGGGCATTACATTAGGTTGTGCGGGCTTGCAGCTTACGAATGAGGAATTAGGCCGGTTCGGACAGTTCTTGCTTCAGAAGGGCAATTGGAACGGCAGTCAGCTGGTTCCTGCGAAATGGATAGACCAAGCAACAACTCGCCAGATAACGACGCCGGGTGAAGGCGATTGGGGACAAGGATACGGATATCAATTTTGGCTGTGTTCTCACAATGCATACCGTGCTGATGGGGCTTATGGTCAACTATGCGTGGTCCTGCCCGAACTGGACGCTGTAGTTGCCGTTAGTAGTGACGAATTGAACATGCAGGCCATTTTGGATCTGATCTGGTCCGATATCCTTCCCCATCTTGAAAGTAAACCATTAAGCTAGTTTATATGATTATATGTTAAATGTATTTTTGCAAAGTATATTGAAAAAACAAAAGAAGTATCATGCCTTTATCGGTCATGATACTTCTTTATTTTACTTACCCGTGCTGTGGAAGCTGGGTCATTTCATCTAGACATTGTGCGCATATGTAACGCTCTTTGAACTCATTGACTTCTTCCATTGATCCGCAGAAAATACATTTTGGACGGTATCTCTCCAGAATGATATGGTCCCCTTGTACTAAGATCTCTACAGGATCTCCCTCATTCATTTGATACCTTTTACGCAAAGATTTAGGCAATACGATCCTACCCAATTGATCAACTTTGCGAACTACTCCAGCTGGCTTCATAGCTACGGCACACCTCTCCTATCTTACTCTAAATTTCTAGGTACAATTGTACTATGTTTAAAGATTCGCCAAGATTTTGTCGAATCCTGCTGGAAATAAACATTTTTTGTCCTTTTTTTTGAAAAATGTTTTTTTAGCGAATTCTAACAAGCACTTGAACGCGAATTAGGATCAATCCAAGCCCGGAAAATTCAATTGTCGTAATGCTTCATAAACGATAATTGCCGCCGAATTGGACAAGTTTAATGAACGTACATCACCTGTCATTGGCATTCTCATACAAGTTTCCGGATTGGCAGCAATTAATTCAGGAGGTAGTCCTTTGGTCTCTTTGCCAAAAACCAAAAAATCTTCATCCTGGAATGTAAAATCGCTATAGTTGTTCTTCGCCTTCGTGGTTGCGTAGAAAAAGCGACCCTCCGGATACTTTTCCTGAACCTCAGCGAATGAATCATGATATTCAATGTGAACTGCATGCCAGTAATCCAGGCCAGCCCGCTTCAAGGTAGCATCATCCGTCCGAAACCCGAGTGGGCGAACCAGATGCAGATGCGTTCCCGTAGCCGCGCAGGTGCGAGAAATATTGCCGGTATTCGCGGGAATCTCCGGTTCAACCAGAACGATATGCAAAGCCATATGTGTTCAATCTCCTTTAAGTTCATGTATCTGTTGCAATCCTCTAATTCTAAAGAAAAGCCTCCCACACGTCAATGTGGAAGGCTCTGGAAGGGTTAGATTGGAAGGCTCAGGCCTCTCATCCATTCCCCTATGATTTATCCATTTGTCTTCTGAAAGTGGCTCATAAAGTCTGTCAGTGCCTTAACACTCTCATAAGGCGCTGCATTGTAGATGGATGCACGAAGGCCTCCAACACTGCGGTGTCCTTTTAATCCAACGAACCCTTCCTGTTCGGAAGCTTTAATGAATTGTTTCTCCAATTCTTCCGAAGCAAGGCGGAATGTCACGTTCATCAGGGAACGGTCAGCAGTCTCAACACAGCCGCGATAGAAGTCGCCTGAGGTATCAATGGTATTATAGAGCAATTCCGCTTTCTTGATGTTCTTTTGTTCGATCCCTTTCAGTCCACCTTGTTCTTCAATCCATTTCAGAACTTCATTGACCATGTAAACAGAGAAAGAAGGCGGGGTATTATACAGGGAATTGTTTTCGGTATGTGTGCTGTAACGAAGCATCGTTGGAATCGTTTTTGGCGATTCGCTTACCAGCTCCTCCCGAGCAATTACCACTGTAATCCCGGATGGTCCAAGGTTTTTCTGTGCACCCGCATAAATCATACCAAACTGATTAAGATCGAATGGTTTACAGAAAATATCACTCGACATGTCAGCAATTAAAGGTACAGATCCCGTGTCCGGGAAAGACTTGAACTGTGTACCCTCGATCGTTTCATTGGATGTCAGATGTACATAAGCTGTGCGGTCAGGCAAACTCAGGTTCGATACATCAGGCAATTTCATGTATTTATCAGCCTCGGAAGAAGCTGCAATGTGGGTTTCACCAATCAGCTTCGCTTCAGACAACGCTTTTTTCGCCCAGCTGCCTGTCATGACATAGCTTGCAGTTTGGCCTGCCCCTAGAAGGTTCATCGGCAGCATGGCGAACTGGGTGCTCGCTCCGCCTTGAAGAAACAGTACCTTGTATCCCTTCGGATTGCCTAAGAGCGACAACAAACGCTCTTGAGCTTCATTATGTACGGACTCGTACACTGCCCCACGGTGAGACATCTCCATAATCGACATGCCTGTGTTACGAAAATCAACAAATTCTGCTTGCGCACGCTCCAAAACCTCCAGTGGCAGTGCCGCTGGTCCTGCATTAAAATTATACGCTCTCTTTGTCATTTTTCCCCCGCCCTTTCCATCCGTAGCTTACATATGAAGTGAATATTATCGCTATGATATCAGTATTCCCTATCCGCATCAAGGGCAATAAGCACTGAAGCTAGCATTTAAGGTCATCAAAATACTTTATCACCCTGCAAAGTTAACGTGCTGCATCGTCCATTCATGGAAAAGCCTCCGAGAGCGAGTCCCGGAGGCTTAAATTGTAGGTACACTTGTTTCGATCGGATTAGCAATCGAAGTAAAGGCTGTACTCGTGTGGATGAATGCGAATCGCTACAGCTTTTGCTTCATCACGTTTGAGGTTGATGTAGTTCTCGATGAATTCTTTAGTGAATACGCCGCCTTCAGTCAAGAACTCGTTGTCTGCTGCCAGGGCATCAAGCGCCTCTTCCAGGGAAGCTGGAACGCTGCGGATGTTTTCTTTGTCAGCATCTGACAAGTCATAGATGTTTTTGTCGAGTGGACCGTAACCAAGCTCAGTTGGGTTGATTTTGCGTTTGATTCCGTCCAGACCCGCCATCAGCATTGCGGAGAATGCCAGGTAAGGGTTGGCAGTGGAGTCAGGCGTACGGAACTCGATACGACAACCTTTAGGTGTCACAGCTGCAACCGGGATACGTACTGCTGCAGAGCGGTTACCTTTGGAGTAAACCAGATTTACCGGTGCTTCGTAACCAGGTACAAGACGTTTGAATGAGTTTGTACTTGGGTTAGTCAACGCAATCAGCGCTGGTGCGTGATACAGAATTCCTCCAATGTAGTGCAGAGCCATTTCGCTCAGGTTTGCATATCCCGCTTTGTCGTAGAACAATGGGGAATCGCCATCGAAGATGGATTGGTGAACGTGCATTCCGCTACCATTATCACCGAACAATGGTTTCGGCATGAATGTAGCTACTTTGCCATATTGACGTGCAGTGTTATGCACGATGTATTTGTATACAAGCAGGTTATCTGCTGTTTTCTTCAACGTATCAAAACGGAAGTTGATTTCGGCTTGACCAGCTGTTGCCACTTCGTGGTGATGACGTTCGATCGACAGGCCAGCTTCTTCCAACAAACGACACATTTCACTACGGATATCTTGTTGAGTATCCACTGGTGCTACAGGTACATATCCGCCTTTAGTGCGAACTTTGAAGCCCAGGTTACCGCCTTCTTCCTTGCGGTTCGTGTTCCAAGATGCTTCTTCGGAATCAACGTAATAGGAAGAGCTGTTCGTGCCGCTCTCATAACGTACATCGTCGAAGATGAAGAATTCGGACTCAGGTGCGAAGAATGCTGCTGTACCTACACCGCTCTCTTTTAGGAAAGCTTCAGCTTTAACAGCGATGCTGCGTGGGTCGCGCTCATAGCGCTCGCCATCTGGTGTAAAGATATCACACATAACATTCAATGTAGGGTGTGCAGTGAACGGATCGACATAAGTCGCTTCAGGATCTGGCATCATAACCATATCGGACTCTTCAATTCCACGGAAACCTTGGATAGAAGAACCGTCAAAAGCTACTCCATTTACGAATGTGTCTGCATCAACAGCCGAAGCTGGCAACGAGATGTGATGTGCACGACCAGCTAAATCTACAAAACGAAAATCTACCCACTCGATGTTGTTCTCTTGAATTGATTTCAATACGTTTTCAACCGACATGTATTCGTCCTCCCAAATATTCCGAACAATAAACAACCCCACGAAAGAAAATGTCCATATTCGAATTTTTTTCTGTCGTCATTATAAATTCTTAAACATGACATCGTCAATACTTATGTAAGGTATTTTTTGCGACTATGTTAGCTATACTTACATTTTATAAATCCGCTAAATTCACTTAACAACGGATTTATTATACATTTAACCGAGTTAATGCGGTAAAGTAACCATAATAACATCCTAAAACATGGGAAAAACATTACATCATAAATGTTTCTTATCACTATTGATTAATAAATGTATTCAATCCCCCCATGATATGAAAAACCGGACATCCCCCTGTTTCATTCTCAAGAATGAAACGAGGGAAATGTCCGATTGTATCATGGCTAACTATAAGATTAGACGCCCACTCTTGCCGGGAAAAACTCAGCAGGTTGTTTGGCTGTATTAAACGTTTTGCCCACGATTGGAGCGAGTTTCTCCAGATCCTGCAGCAAGTTGGCGAATTGGTCAGGGAACAGGGATTGTACACCGTCGCCTGTCATGGAGTTGTCTGGATCTGTGTGCATCTCGATAATCAGTCCATTGGCACCAGCAGCCACAGAAGCTTTCGTCATCGGTTCTACCAGTTCACGGCGTCCTGTACCATGGCTAGGATCGGAAATGACAGGCAGATGGCTAAGAGACTGCAGCACAGGAATCGCCGACAGATCGAGCGTATTGCGAGTATAGGACTCAAACGTACGAATGCCGCGCTCACAGAGCATTACATTAGGGTTACCGCCGGCAAGGATGTACTCAGCTGCATTCAATAGCTCATCGTATGTCGCACTGAAGCCGCGTTTCAGCAATACGGGTTTGCCGCATTCGCCCAGCTTACGCAGCAAGTCGAAGTTTTGCATGTTCCGGGTACCGACTTGAAGAATATCCGCGTACTCCGCACAAATATCCACGTATTCCGGAGTCATGACTTCCGTGATGGTCAGCAGGTCATGTTTCTTACCAGCTTCAGCCATCATGATGAGCCCTTCTACACCTGTTCCCTGGAAACTGTAAGGACCGGTACGAGGTTTAAATGCACCACCGCGCAATACCTGGCCACCAGCAGCTTTCACGAGACCGGCAATTTCATCAATTTGGGCAGCAGATTCAACCGCACATGGTCCACCCATAACGACGAGTTCTTTTCCGCCGATATCCACTCCCTTAATGGAGATGACTGTATCTTCAGGGTGGAAGTCACGGCTGGCCAATTTGTAGGATTTAGAGATCCTTACGACATTCTCTACACCTTTCATTTGACGAAGGTGCTCCTGCATTTTAGGTTCCACTTTGCCAATCAACCCGATAATGGTACGATCCTCTCCGCGGGAGATATGCACCTGAAGCCCTTCCTTTTCAATCACAGCGACGATATCCTGAATCTGTTCCTCCGGTGTTGCCTTACCTGCAATAACGATCATAATTAATTCCCATCCTTCCTTGTATGAGAGCACCAAACTGTTTCGATGCGCATCTGATTATAATTAAAAGTTCTGTCACGCTTAAACGCTTGTTCGCTTTTAAGCTTTTATCCACTAAAGTAAATATATCATAGTCTGCCATTCTCGTCAAGATGACTACAGGGATGCTTAATACAAAAAAATCCTGTGCCGCATGCCCAGATTCAAGGCTGCAACACAGGATTCATCGATATTTGTTACGTTGTGCGGGTCTTCTCCCGCACTGGGGGCAGTAGTTTGCTCATGTTGACGGTACGCTTAATTTCCCACGTCTCCGGTTGATCATGCTCATATTGCTCCAGATAACTGATAACTTCCTTCGTAATCGGTGTCGGCGTCGAAGCACCTGAAGTTACGGCTACCTTGTTTACCCCTTTCAGCCATTCCTGCTTGATCTCGGACACATCCGATACCCGGTAGGCCGTTACACCCGCAATCTCTTCCGATACTTGTGCAAGCCGGTTCGAGTTGTTACTGCGCGGGTCACCCACAACGATAACCAGATCAGACTGACCTGCCTGCTCAGCCACTGCTTCCTGACGAACTTGGGTAGCCAGGCATATCTCGTTATGAATTTCAGCGCCAGGGAATTTCTCCAGAAGACGGCTCATGATGTGTTTGATATCCCATTGGCTCATCGTCGTCTGATTGGTAATGAGAATCTTGCCAGCTGGCACATTCAGTGCATCAATCTCTTCTTCCTTCTCAATCAAATGCACCTGGTCAGGCGCAACTCCAATAGCCCCTTCGGGTTCAGGGTGATTCTTTTTGCCGATATAGATGATCTGATATCCTTCAGCCGTTTTCTCCCGGATCAGGTCATGCGTCTTGGTTACATCCGGACATGTGGCGTCTACTGTAGTGAGCCCTTTGTCCCGCGCCATCTTGCGTACCTCAGGAGATACACCGTGGGCCGTAAAGATGACCGTACCGCTCTCTACCTGACTCAGGATTTCAATCCGGTTCGGACCATCCAGTGTAATGATCCCCTCATCTTCAAAGGAATCCGTCACATGTTTGTTATGCACAATCATACCCAATATATATATAGGCCGTGGTAAATCAAGATTACGTGCTGCCTGACGTGCCAATACCATGGCATCCACAACCCCGTAACAATACCCTCGCGGCGAAATTCGCAGTACTTCCACTTGGTTGCCACCCGCTTTCTTTTTCAGCATCACTGCCGATGTAATTGCAGTCCAGTCTATTATACCTTTATTCGATAGGTGGAGCAAAGACAACTGGCATCCAGATGATGAAAGTCGTTCCTTCACCACGTCTGGTCACGACCTCAACGGAGCCCATATGCTCCTCAATAATCCATTTAGCAATGGATAACCCCAGTCCAATGCCCGGTGTAGCTCCGCGTGATTCATCCGCACGATAGAAACGATCGAAGATAAACGGCACCTCGTCCTTATCCATACCGATTCCCGTATCACTGATCCGGAGACCAACCTGCCCTTTGTATAGGATGGCGTCAAGCGTTACTGATCCGTCCGGAGTGTATTTGAACGCATTTTCAATGAAAATAAAGAGCATCTGCTGAAGATAGTCTTTGCTGCCGTTCACATAAATTCCATTTAAAATCGATAAATCGCCAACCCGCCATTCCGCGTGGTGATCCAGGAAATGTGCTCTGCGAGCTACTTCTTGCACCAAAATTTGCAGCGGTATCGGATTCAGTTCTATTTTCTGTCCTGTATCGGCCCTTGCCAGGGAGAGCATGTCACTAATCAACCTGCTCATGCGCTTGCCTTCGTCCGCCATGTCTTCAATCGCTTCAAGCGACATCTCCTTGACGGTCTCCTCGTCCAGATTCGGTCGGTCATTACCTTCCTGATCCCATAACTTTTTCAGGAAATCGACATTCCCTCTAATCGTGGTCAGCGGTGTACGCAGCTCATGAGAGGCATCGGACACAAATCTTCGCTGAGCAGCATTAGTCTCCTCCAGGCCGCGGAAGGACAGTTCTGTCCGTTCGAGCATGTTATTCACCGTTTCAATCAGGCGGCCGATTTCATCCTTGGGACCCGTATATTGTATCCGGACACTCAGATCGTCACCGGATTGAATCTGATTGGCTGCATCGATGACATTGACGAGGGGACGCATCGATTTGCGGGCAAGAATGAGACCTGAAGTAATTGCCAGTGCCATGGCGACAAGCCAGCCAAAGATCAGAATGTTAAGCAGCGCCTCCAGCAATCGTTCCTGTGAACTTACATTGGCACCGACCTGAAGAAGTCCCCGGATTTCATTGGTTCCCTGGAGAGACAAGGGCTGCTGATTGACCAAGAATGGCGTCCCATCCACGTATATCTTGGATATTCCGTATTTTTCAATAATTTCTTTTGGTTTCAAAACCGGGAATTGGATGCGAAGCTTCTCCATGTTTCCGGAGATTTTGCCAGACTGACTTTGGTAATCCCAGAGTTGAATGTAAATTTGGGCTTCCTGCAGCTGACTCTCGGTAAATGGGTCCAGATCAAGCGTCTGAGATAAAGGGTTAACCCCGATCTGGTCCGTAATTCGTGCACTCTTTGACTTTAACTGCTGTTCGACTTCCTGATACGTATTGAAATAAACAAAGGCATAGATTACGACACCCCAAAAAATAAGCACAGCTGCCAAGATGCCAGAATAC
Organism: Paenibacillus sp. FSL K6-2862; assembly: GCF_038005125.1. Taxonomy (NCBI): domain Bacteria; kingdom Bacillati; phylum Bacillota; class Bacilli; order Caryophanales; family Paenibacillaceae; genus Paenibacillus; species Paenibacillus sp. FSL K6-2862. The sequence continues at coordinate 1,946,884 of NZ_JBBOSN010000001.1, read as the reverse complement.
CATGCGGTTAGTTTTAACCGAATGGACATGTCAGGAGTCACCTCTCAGAATATAACCTGCTCCACGAATCGTTTGGATTAAGCGTTTGCCTCCATACTCTTCTGTTTTTTGCCGGAGCATCGCAATATATACTTCCAGTACGTTTGACTCGCCGCTATAATCATAGCCCCAGATCTTATCCATGATTAGGTCACGGGAGAGCACTCTTTTCGGATTTTGCATAAACAAGTTCAATAGTTCGAATTCCTTCGCTGTCAGCTCAAGACGTTTCCCGTCACGCAGCACTTCGCGTGAGTCATTATCCAATATAATATCTTCGTAGACGAGCCGGTTATCCGGCGTTTCTGCAATATCCGATTTACGACGCAGCAAGGCGCGGACACGGGCCAGTAATTCTTCCAGTGCGAATGGCTTCACCAGATAATCATCCGCTCCGGTATCCAGGCCGGTCACCCGGCTCTGTACCTCGTCCTTCGCGGTTAACATGAGCACAGGTACTTTGCTTCCTGCTTCCCTTAATCGGCGACATACTTCGAAACCGTCGATCTGAGGCATCATGACATCCAGCACCACTACATCCGGTTCCTTATCCATCAATTTACTAAGACCCTCAGCCCCATTGGAAGCAGTCTGTACCTCATAACCTTCAAATGCCAACCCCCGGCGGAGCATGGACACGATTTTTTCATCATCATCCACAATCAAAATAGTTGAGCGCATGGTCTTTCTCCTTTATTCTCACATTTTAATCTCATTGTAACAGCCAAAAGCCCAGTCTGCATCTTGGCCGCATTTTTCGCTTCTCCAAGCCTTGCTTGGTATCTTAATCATGCCTTCATTAGGACAAAAAAAGCGAAAGGGCCCTCAAACCCTTCCGCTCTTCTGAATCTCGAACCACCATTCAAGTTATGGTTGTGTTTGTTGCTGTTGATCCGATGTTTGTGAAGTATCATAGTCGTTTTTGTTGCCGATTTTGATTTTGATATCCATCTTCTTGCCATCGCGCACCACATTCAGCGTAACTTCGCTGCCGATTTCCTGGGTTTTGATAAAATCAATCAGGTCTTGGCTTGTGCTGTAAGGCGTTCCATTCGCACCCGTGATGATATCATAAGCACGCAGATCGGCTTGGTAAGCCGGAGATTGATAGATGGTGCTGGCTACGACAGAACCTTCAGTAATATCCGTTCCCATTTGTTTCGCTACTTCAGGCGTCAGCGCCATCAGGGACGCACCGATAAACGGTACCGGCTCTTTTGGAACTTCTTTGTTTTCTTTCAGATATTTTACGGCATCCGATATGACGCTTGAAGGGATCGCAAATCCAATACCTTGCGCATCAGCGCTAACAGCTACGTTCATACCGATGACTTCACCGTTAAGGTTAAGCAGCGGACCACCAGAGTTACCTGGGTTAATCGACGCATCGGTTTGCAGCAGATGGCTGTATTCGCGGGTTTTACCTGTTTCTTCGTCCGGAATGCTGATTGTACGTTCTTTGGCACTCAGTACACCTGCAGTAACAGTGTGCTCGAACCCTTCTGGGTTACCAATGGCAACAAGCCATTCACCAACTTGTGTGCTGTTTGAGTCGCCAAGCGGAGCAACAGGGAAATCATCGTCACCGCTGTTTTTCTCGATTTTCAATACGGCAAGGTCAAGATCGAAGCTGCTTCCCAGCAGTTTGGCTTCGTAAGGTTTGCTGTTGTTCTCCAGTGTAACCTGAATGACATCTGCCCCTTGAACAACGTGCTGGTTTGTCAGGATATATCCTTCTTTGTCAAAAATAAATCCGGAACCAATGCCGAGCGGCACAAGCTGATTGCTTCCCTGTTGCTGCTGCTGTTGGCCTTGGTTGCTATCCGTTCCGCCGCTTCCGTTACCTCCATTACCGAAGAAGTATTGATACAACGGATCACTCATCGTGGATCCACCTTGGCTTCCACTGCGTGTGGACTGCTTAGCCAATGTTTCAATCTTAACAACCGCAGGACTTGTACTCGTCACTACAGAAGAGACATCCTCTTTACCTGTTGGCAGAAGCGATGCAGTTACATTATTGCTGCTGCCCGTATTCGTAGAAGTCGATTCCTGATTTGTGCTTTGATTCTCTGCACTTGTTAAGGCTTCTTGCGGAGTAAACATGTTCGTGCGGTCTGCCGTGTACATCAGTACTGTAATGACCAACATCCCTGCTATAAAGGAAAACAATAATGATCTGACCGAGGAGCGAGGCTTACGGTTGTTGTAGTTCCAGTTTCCATTACCGTTTTTGCCACCGTTGCCACCATCTCCACCGTTTCCGGAACCGCTGCCTCCGTTGCCGCGGCCCGCCTGTTCGGAAGATCCGTTATTATAATACATCGGAAGCGGCTTGACAGGATCGGGTCTTGTAATCTGTACATTACCCTCTTCACGCTCGCTAGAGTTCACATGACTGCTTGCTGTATCTTCGTGATTCACGGACTGAAAAGGTCCATAAGAATAATAGTAAGAGGATTCGTCCGTTCCGGATGTATTGCGGTTATCCGCTTGCTTTGTTTGGTCTTCCTCGTCTTGACGGTTCGGTCTGTAATTACGTTCGTCCATGCTTTCTACCTCCCAATCTCTTCTTCACAAGAGATATTCTTTAACTGTCCTTATTTTGTACTTTAAACCTTAACCGTACCTTAAAAACAATTAAAAAGGAGATAAAAGCACGCAATAATAGAACATTTTTCCCGTTAAATCAGCATTTTAATCCTTGTTCTTCACCCAACCCTGACGATGCGCATAAATGGCCAGTTGTGTCCGATCATCCATTTCACATTTCATTAACAGGTTGCTTACATGTGTTTTAACGGTTTTGATACTAATATGTAGTTCTTCTCCAATATCTTTGTTGGTTTTGCCTTCTGCAATGAGCAAAAGAACTTCCTTCTCCCGTTCGGTCAGACCGGATTCGTTCTCTCTCGCCGTGCGCTGCCTGATTCCCCGGGTTAACGCCTGGGACACATCTCCCGTCATGACAGGCATTCCCCGATAGGCTCCCTGAAGCGCATAGATTAATTCTTCAGCAGATACAGTCTTCAGGACATAGCTAACAGCTCCCGCCTCAATGGCCTGCACCACCAGATCATCCTCGAGAAAACTTGTAAGCATAACTATTTTGGAACCCGGAAATTCACTCATGATGGCTTGCGTAGCCTGGGCCCCGTTCATAACAGGCATCATCAGGTCCATCAATATAAGATCAGGCATCTCACTCTGATCCAGCTTGCGGAGCTGGTTAATCGCATCCTGTCCATTTCCCGCTTCTCCCATGACATGAAATGTCGGCTCAAGCATCAGGTACGTTTTTAAGCCCATTCTCACCATATCGTGATCGTCCACAATCATTACATTCACTTTTCCGTTCATTCCGTTTCCCCCTCTGGTTCATCCGGGAATTTCGGGATAAGCACCCGTACTGTCGTTCCCGCTCCCGGTTTCGAAATAATCTGGACATCCCCGCCAAGCTTTTCTGCCCGTTCACGCATGGTGGACAATCCATAGGATCCTGGCCGCTCAACTTGCTGCATGAAGCCCTGACCGTCATCGCTTATGCTCATGCTGATCTGATGCTCGCTCTCCCTTATGGACAGACTAACAAGGCCAGCCTCCGCATGTTTCACTACATTGGCAACGGCCTCCTGAATAACAAGAAACAGCTGGTGCTCGATGGCATCGGAGACGCCGCCATCCAGTTCCAGCTCTTTCACTCCCTTTAATCCATTCTGTCTGCAATAATCCGGGAACCATCGATCCAGTGCCTCAGCCAGGTCCCTTCCTTCAAGCTCCACCGGACGAAGCTGTGCAATAAGACCACGCATCTGACGTTGTGCAATATGCGACATTTGGATTAATTGGTCCAGTACTTTGTTTCCGTGCTCCGGATTCATCTCCAGCAGTTTGGGCAGGGAAGACGCTGACATATGAATGGCGAACAACTGCTGGCTGACCGTATCATGCAGGTCCCTCGCCATCCGTCTGCGTTCTTCAAGAACGGCTCGTTCGGAAGCCTGTTCTTTCTCGATCACTTCCTGCTCACCCAGACGCTGGAGCAGTCTCATTTTTTTCTCAATCGAATCCATCATGACGTTAAACTCCTGGTATACCCGGCCGAAAGAGGCATCATCTGCCTCAGGCATGCGAACGGCCAAGTTCCCCTTGGATACTTTCAGCATATTCAGATCAAGCAGGTCGATTTTGCGCTGGAGCCGCAGTGCAGCAATATATCCGGTAACTACAGTTGCCAGCACAACAACAGCCACATACATCCATGCACGCTGTCGTCCTGTTCCCATCAATACCTCTCCGTACAGCAAGTAGAACCCGCCCAGTGTAATCAGCCCCGTCAGGACAAAATACATCATTAGTTCCCACTTGTTGGCTTTGAGAATCGTTCGAATCATGCGTTAACCCACCTTATTTACTTTGACGTCTCCGATAAATACACTTACTACGATCCGCACCTTTTTTCCTGCTTCGCGGTAATGGGAAGTTTCCGCTTGGGCACTACTGAGGAAGCCACCCCGTTTTTGGTTCAACAGCGACATATCTCCTATAAAAGAGTTCGTCGTGACAGTGACTCCCAGATCCATGTCTTCCGGCACGAATACCTTTACATCCCCAATAAATGAGGAAATGTTGATTTTGGTTTCGCCATAAGGGATCTGTGCCTTCGTCAAGTCAATAACCGTATCACCGATAAACGCCGAGATATTCATCGGTTTAAGGGTGAACACTTCCTGTCCCATGTAGAGATCACCGATAAATGCTGATTTGTTAACGGTATTTTTGCTGCCGTAATCTTCATATTCACTACCGTATCCGCCTCCGCCATCACCATAGTGGCTTCCATACCCGTTTCCATCTGGACCATGTGAATGAGTATGGCTATGGGAATGAGAATGATGCTTTTTCTTATGCTGCTGTCCCTGATGCAATTCATCTTCAGCCGCATTGGCGTATGGATCGTAATGGTTGTTTTTTGGCTCTTGTTTGGGTTTCCCAAACGTCTTTTCGAACTGCTCGTCAAAAGAAGAGGGCATTTCCAGATCCTCGGAAGACAAGGGCTGGTAAGGTTCAGGCGGCGGAGGTGGCTGCATTTTGTCCTGATGTTTGCGATCCCGGCGGCGAGGCCCAATCAGAACAAACAACCCTCCTCCAATCAACATGATTGGAATGAGATAACGAATGAACTCACCCATGGAATAATCAATCCAGCCGAGATTTCGTGACAGGAAGTATCCGCCGATAGCTAGTACAATGACAGGTCCAATCATGGCATAACCGCCATTGCGACGAATTTCAGTCACTCCTTTTACGCCCCACCAGATTAGAAACAGCGGCCAATATGTTCTAAATATATATCCTATATCAATGTCATAACCCAATTGCCGAAACAAAATGATTGCACCAACGGCAATCAACGGTATGCCAACCCACCAGCGGTCTCGCATAGATCGTTTCATCGCTCATGTCTCCTTCGTCTGTATTCTGTATCCAGTGTACCTCAGACAAGGGTTCGATAACAGCGGCGGCAGGTGGAATTCATCTCGGTCTACAGACTGAGGACAGAGGATATTTATGTAAAATTTATTGAAAACTAAAAACACCCTGGAGCGCTTGCTCCAGGGTGCCTTGAATCATTATTTATTTTTGAAATTTGCCTGCACGGCCCACTTGGCCTGTTTGTCCAGTGTTTTCTACACCGAACTCTGCATTGTATTTTTCATCAGGTGTTTGGAAATTTTCTTGTACTTTGTTTTGCTCGGATTGTTTCACTTTGCTTGCCGCAGTTTCTTGTCCAAACTCAGCATTGTACTTCTCGTTTGGCGTTTGGTACCCTTGTCCTTGTGTTCTTTTAGCCACAACGAATCACCTCTCTCTTCATATTTACGCTGCACTGCTGCTGCGCGGGGTTCGTCCCCAGTCAATATTATGTGAAGAGAACACTTCAGTTATTCATCCTTAACATCCCAGATTAAACGGCCTTGTCTAACCATGAATCCGGCACGGATTTATACACATCGATTGCTTCAGACAACTCGTCCAGCATCTTTTCCGTGCACTTTCCGTCGCCTTGTTTAATCACCTGTACCTCGACGTCCTTTTTGCCCCATTCCTTATACACTTGCTTCGTGGTCGGAAAATAAAGGTCAATTTTATTACCCTTGATGGCCGAACCTGTGTCCGCCACGATGCCGTAACCATACCCGGGAATATAGAGAATGGAACCAAGCGGGAATAATTTGGGGTCAGCAGCAATGGTTGACACCGTCTCTTTGTCTCTTCGCACCTTCACTCCGGAGTAAGTAATACCATACTGAGGATGTTTTGGCCCTTTACCGGTTGACTCTACACCTGCCGTATAACCCGTCGCGGTCACCTTTTGGGTTCCCAGTACCTGTTCTGAGCGCGGCGCCATCACAGGCATGGATGGGTCGAGTACAAGCTGCTTGCCTGGGACATCCGGCTTAGGAATGACAATGGGCTGTGGAGACCACAATAAAGCCATATAGACCATCGTCGTGACCTGTACCTGATCACTGTATTCATAATCATGGATCGATACCTCGGACTGACTTTCAACCTGGCGCGTTGCAGCTTCATCCTGCCGCTTGATTACATACAGCACTTCATTTTCCTCTTCAAATGTATACGCCTCTGCCTGATTCCAGGACAATGCCAACCCAATGGACATGACCATAATTGAAATCAGAACCCGTAATTGTTTTGTTTTCATTGCGTTTTGCTTTTTCATTTTAAAACCTCCCCCTTACTGCAAAGGTTTTCCAAAAAGCAAAATGCTTATACATTTTCTACTCCACTAGGTTCCAGCACGGAATAATAGCAAAAAAACCGTCCAGGAGCATGGATTAGCCCATGCCCTGACGGTCTTTTTCAAATGCATATATTTATATTGATCTTGTGCTGATTTCTTCTTTCAGTTGAGCTACGATTTCATCCACAGGTTTCATGCCGAGATCGCCTTCTCCGCGTTTACGCACAGACACTGATTCGGCACTGCGCTCATTCTCCCCAACAACAAACATATAAGGCATTTTCTCAAGTTGTGCCTCACGGATTTTGTATCCAAGCTTCTCGTTACGCAAATCAGCCTCAGCAGAAATTCCCGCGCGCTTCAGTTTCGCTTCCACTTCACGTGCGTAATCGTCGAAGTTTCCGGATACCGGAATGACTTTTGCTTGAACAGGAGACAGCCACAGTGGGAATGCTCCCGCAAAGTTCTCCAGCAAGAATGCAGTGAAACGTTCCATTGTACTGATTACGCCGCGGTGAATAACGACCGGCCGATGTTTCTGTCCGTCATCTCCGACATATTCCAGTTCGAATCGTTCTGGAAGCAGGAAGTCCAGTTGTACGGTGGACAATGTTTCTTCCTTGCCCAGTGCTGTTTTGATCTGCACGTCGAGTTTCGGACCATAGAATGCTGCTTCACCCTCTGCTTCATAGAAAGGCAAGTCGAGTTCTTCCACAACTTCACGCAGCATACGTTGGGACATTTCCCACATTTCATCGTTTTGGAAATATTTCTCGGTATCCTGCGGATCACGGTAAGACAGGCGGAAGCGATATTCATGAATACCAAAATCCTTGTAAACCGTTTGGATCAATTCAATAACACGAGCGAATTCTTCCTTGATCTGATCTGGACGACAGAAAATGTGTGAGTCGTTCAAGGTCATCGCACGAACGCGGTGCAAGCCAGTCAGTGCACCAGACATCTCGTACCGGTGCATCATGCCGAGCTCGGCAATCCGGATCGGCAGGTCACGGTAGCTGTGCATGCTGGACTTGTACACCATCATATGGTGCGGGCAGTTCATCGGACGGAGAACGAGTTCTTCGTTATCCATTACCATTTTAGGGAACATGTCCTCTTGGTAGTGCTCCCAGTGTCCGGATGTTTTGTATAATTCCACATTACCGAGAACCGGTGTATATACGTGCTGGTATCCAAGACTTTCTTCCAAATCCACAATGTAACGCTCCAGCGTACGACGCAGTTTGGCGCCGTTTGGCAGCCAGATTGGCAGACCTTGTCCAACCAGTTGGGAGAACGTGAACATTTCAAGCTCTTTACCCAGCTTGCGGTGATCGCGTTTACGTGCTTCCTCCAGGAAGTGCAGATGTTCATCCAGCTGAGCCTTTTTCACAAAAGCTGTACCGTAGATACGCTGCAGCATTTTGTTTTTGCTGTCACCACGCCAGTACGCACCAGCGACATTCATCAATTTGAACACTTTGATCTTACCTGTGGAAGGTACGTGAGGTCCACGGCACAGATCGAAGAACTCGCCCTGCTCATAAATGGTAATCACGCTGTCTTCTGGCAGATCACGAATCAATTCGAGTTTGTAAGGATCGCCCACTTCTTCAAACGTTTTGATTGCTTCAGCGCGGCTAACTTCCTTGCGTACAATTGGCAGGTTTTCACTTACGATACGTTCCATTTCCTTCTCGATCTTTTGCAGATCTTCCGGGTTAAGCGGGTGTTCCAGGTCCATATCATAGTAAAATCCGTCTTCGATGACAGGTCCAACGCCAAGGTGAACCTCTTTGCTGCCATATAGGCGTTTCACAGCTTGAGCGAGCAAGTGAGCTGTACTATGGCGCATCACTTCAAGTCCGTCTGGTGAGTCAAAAGTTACGATCTCTACCAATGCTCCCTCGTGAAGTTTGGTCGACAAGTCCACCACAATTCCATCCAGTTTCCCAGCTACGGCGTTTTTACGCAATCCGCTGCTAATGGATGCTGCTACATCCTCAATACTGCTGCCATCGGCGTACTCACGTACTGAACCATCCGGTAGTTTAATGTTAACTGCCATTTGTCTCATTCCTCCTGTAAATGTAACCTTGTCCATCAAAATCATGGACTGATGATCTATTGCTATTCCTGCTGATTGGCAAAGAACGCAAAAAACACCCGTCCCGGCAAAGGGACGAGTGTTGTATACTCGTGGTTCCACCCTAATTCAGCTGCTTCATTTCTTGATTGAAAATACAGCCCTCATTGGCATGACGGTAACGGGCATGACCCGGCATATCCTTACTCACGGAACGATTGCATTCATCTCCGTTTTCAAAACTGCAGCTACAAAGGGGTAAACCAAACGTGGCATCCGGAGGAAATTTCAGCCTGGTTCCCTCTCTCTGCACCGACCGTGCGTATGGTCCTTGTCTTTGTCAACGCTTTTGCTTATTAGTAAAAGTTCATCCATAAAAACATGTTCGTTAATTCATGGATCAACAGTTATTATAATTGCCGAGATCACTTGCGTCAAGGCCTGACAGCAGCCCGGAACGAAGCACTTCACACTCCGGGCAATGATGGCATAATTGAACCTTGTCCTCGAAGATCTGGCGAATCGTCGATATAATCGGCAGATCGGGTGTGTTGGTATGAAGCATCACTTTTTCGGGAGATATCGATATAAGTGTGCTTACAATCATGTCTTCAATATCCATTTCCAGTTCAAGACCAGGCATCTCCACAACGACTTGCTCATCTTTTTGTACAGGGAGCTGGTTAAGCCCTGCATCCAGAACCTGAAATTCATGCGAGCCTTTGTGCACCAGATGAACCAAAGGAACTTTGGCTTCCTGAAAGAACACAAAATATTTTAACAGTCCCATGAATTCTTCGTATTGACGATCCATCCAGAATTCATCCAGTGCATACTCCACCAGTTCGTGCAGTTCCTGTTTGTATTGCTTCATTCGAAAATGAAGAATGCCTTCCAGGTGAAAGAAATGAACCTCCTCCAGATCATGTCTAAGACCATTTGCGAGGGTTAAGCGCCGTTTCTCTCGAAGCCCTGGTTGATCCAGATCACCGTTGAATAACAAGGGCATGCAGATCCGGTGTACCTTCTCCACTTCATATTCATCCATAACGGAACAGGCCTTGGAAATCATGTTTTCTACAATGGAGCGCTCCCGGGTATCCATAATGAAATCAGCCAGTCCTTTGGCAAGCAAATCACTGATCTGAGGCAGCCACTGCTGAAAATCCACGTGATTTTCATTCCCTCTGCAGACCCAGGCTGCTTTGCCGTCATTATGTTTGAAGGTGAGCCGGAAACCTCTTTTGCTTATATGTAAACCTTTGGTTTTATCTTTGATGCAGCGATAAAATTGATCTGCTTCCTCTTGCCCTGACACATCGGTCCATACGGCGAACAGCTCCACAAGAATCACTCCTTTCCTTCCTGTTCAAAGTATATGGCAAGGCCGAGGGGGATATACGAAGCGGATTGATGGAAAGCGTGTCATCATTTCTCAGTATATTTGTAAAGAGGTTTGGAGTTCAGACAAAAATGTGTTATTATTTTGATAACAGTATGTTTCACGGAAAAGGGGGGAAGCCAAAATGAGACAACAACCTAGAATGCTCCGCAGTGCTTTTATCATCATTTTGTGTTTGTTCCAAGCTTTGTGCTTTCCTATTCCGATGCAGACCGAATCCGCTGTTGGGGTATCCGTTGATGCCACTTCCAATAAGGAAGTGTTATTGCAAATACCCGAAACTCAGCAAAAACCTGCTATCCGCAAATACTCGCAAGTCATGGTCAAGCTGATTGCAGTGACGAATAACAAGCCTGTATTTTTGGTGCTTGCCTTATTGCTGATGCTGCGAATTCCTACTCCGCGTCTGCCCTTTAAACCGTTGATTTGTCTGTTTAAGCGCAGATTATTTCTGCTACCCATTAAATTCACCAGTATGTATTTGTCCCTCGCCCCTCATGCACCAAGATACGTAAACGCCCTTCACTAGGCGTTGCACCGTATGTTCGGTTGCCATGCATAGAGACATCTCTGTCCAACAGACGGTGTACTTGTGCATAACTTATAACCCTTTAAGCAAACGTTAGTTAACGACAAGGTTAACCGTGTGTCACGATGTTGTATTTGTCATATCCATTTTTATACAAAACTCAATGTATACGGCTGTGTGTCAGGAGTACCTGGCTCTGTTTGCCCGCATCATTTAATGTTTCTTCCAAATACAGATCATTCTATTTTCGGGAAATAAGCCTGTCTTCTGTGGCCAGCCCTCAATTTAAGGAGGCATATTATCCATGGATGTACGTGAAACAGATTTGCCGGGAATCGGCAAGAAGTTCCAGATTGAAACGAGCAGCGGAGATAAAATTGTGATCATTATTCATGATGACGGACGGCGTGAAATGTACCATTTTGAATACGACGATCCGGATCAAAGCATCTCCATGATTACGCTTGATGATTATGAAGCCAGACAAATTGCCGCTATCGTTGGCGGATTGACCTATAAGCCGAAACAACTTGAAAATATTGAAGTTACTTTCGATGATCTGATTATCGAATGGTACAAAGTCGAATCCTCCTATGGATGTATCGGTAAGTCCATCGGTGAACTGGACGTACGTCAAAACTCTGGGGCAACGGTTATTGCCGTTGTTGAGAAAAACCACAAAAAACATATCAGCCCCGGTCCTGAGGTCGTGATTACTGCTGAGTCTACCGTTGTTGCCGTTGGCGAACGCAACCAACAGAAACTCTTCAAATCCCTCCTCCTGACCGGAAGGGGGTGAGTCGATGGATCATCTGATTTTTGAAGTAGGTCTGGCGCTCGTTCTCATTGCTGCCGCTGGCCTCTTATCTGCCAAATTGCGTTTTTCGGTCGTCCCGTTTTACATTCTGATCGGGATGGCGGTTGGTCCACATGCCATGAAAATATGGCATCTGGACTTCCGTTTTATTGAAAGTCAGCCTTTCATCGAATTTATGGGCCGGATCGGTATCCTGTTCCTGCTCTTCTATCTCGGTTTGGAATTCTCGGTAGGACGTCTGATCAAATCCGGTAAATCCATTGCCGTAGGCGGTTCGATCTATATCGCGATTAACTTTACACTTGGATTAGTTTTCGGATTTGCTTCCGGCTTCCCACCAGCTGAGGCACTTGTTATTGCTGGGATTACCACCATATCCTCCAGTGCCATCGTGGCCAAGGTGTTAGTCGATCTAAAACGTACAGCCAATCCGGAAACGGAAATGATTCTTGGCATTATCATGTTCGAAGATGTGTTCCTGGCTGTCTACATCTCCATCCTATCCGGATTGGTGCTCAGTGACTCATCCTCGATCGGAGGCGTCATCGTATCCGCGCTCATCGCGCTTGGATTCATGCTTATTGTCATCATTCTGGGGCGCAAAGCGACTCCACTGCTTAACAAACTGCTCAAAATACGCTCTAATGAATTGTTCTCACTTGTGATTTTTGGTGCATTGTTCCTGGTAGCCGGATTCTCTGAAACCATTCACGTGGCCGAAGCCATCGGTGCATTACTTGTTGGTCTGGTCCTGGCAGAGACCGAACATGCCAAACGGATAGAGCATCTAATCCTGCCGTTCCGTGACTTCTTCGGAGCCATCTTCTTCTTCAGCTTCGGATTGTCCATTGACCCTTTGTCCCTTGGCGGAGAAGCTGTATGGCTGGCTTTGATTGCTGTTGTTATTACACTATTCGGTAACTTCCTGGCAGGCATGCTGGCTGGACGCAGTGCGGGACTGTCTCCAAAAGCTTCTGCTAATATTGGTTTAACCATTGTATCCCGCGGTGAATTTTCGATCATCATGGCCAACATGGGTAAAGCTGGAGGACTCTTGCCGCTTCTCCAGCCGTTTGCCGCACTGTACGTACTGATTCTGGCCATTCTTGGACCACTATTAACCAAAGAGTCCAAACATGTGTTTAGAATTTTGGATAAAATATTTAAGTTCAAAGATCCTCGGAAGAAGAAAGAAGAACCGAAGGTTTTACAGAAAGAAGGATAAAACCTGTGCCTGTTCAGAACAGGCATATGATCGTAACTGCGGCTCTTCGCCGATCTTCTGTGATCAACCCAGGGAGAATGGCTCGCCAGCCGCACAAAGGAGGATGACGTATGAAAGCACCTCTGATATCGGCTAATCCGGTGCCACAAACCGCTAAGACCAGAATATCATCCACGCGCCGCTTCCTGAATCTTTTGCTGGTGATCGCTGGTGGAATTCTAGCCTCCGTGGGACTTGAATTATTCCTTCATCCCAATAAGATTATTATTGGAGGCATAACAGGCATATCTTCTCTGTTCGCTCATTGGACTGAGATGAGAATTGGATTGTTCCTGTTCTTATTCAATGTTCCATTTATATTTTTATCCTACAGGCTGGTACAAAAGAAATTTGTACTCGTTACTGTACTGGGTCTGGTTGTCTTTTCGATTGGTGCCATCGTGCTTCATCCCATGCCGCCTCTGGTTGAACATCCGCTAGCTGCCGCCATGTTCGGCGGACTATGTCTGGGTGTTGGAATCGGACTTGTGGTGCGGTATGGCGGGACACTGGATACGCTGGAAATCGGTGATCCGTCCTCCCGGCCACCTGAAAGGGTATTTAGCGGGAAACGGATGCTTATCGAAAAAATAATCATGCTGCTCAACTTGCTGATTCTGACAGCCGCTGGTGTTGTCTTTGGTTGGGATCAAGCGATGTACTCTGTTATTGCCTATCTTATTGCATATGAAACGGTCTATATCGCGTTCCGCGGATTTACGACCACTCGCAAATTGTACATTCTGACTACCCAAAGCTCGCAGGTTGAAAAAGCCGTTCGCAAGCGTCTGCGACGGGAACCCGGATCTCCTGTACCTTCTTCAGAATCTGCTTCCTTATTGCCTGCTGAAGGATGGATTCATCACATTCCGGGGGCATTGTACTATGAAGTTCACTTTCTGGAGATGATCTGGTTGAAATCCATTGTGCGCCATATTGATCCGCACGCTGGTATTATCACCCATCCGGAGAAATGACCCAACGACTCGAACCCCAAAAACCTCTCTCTAGCCCTGTGATAGAATATCACTTCAGGTTAGAGAGAGGTTTTTTTATTCCTGCTTTTTATTCCTATTCCTTTATTTCCGATACCACTTTTATAGTTCAACTATAGCTTTTACTACATGTGTATCTGGGAGCAACCACTTGTCCATGGCGGAAGGAAGCTCAGTTAAAGACTCCCGATGCGTAATGTAGCCATCCATGCTGAGCTTTTTCTGCCGCAAAGTCGATATCACTTGCTCAAAATCCGCACGCGTTGCATTACGGCTGCCCAATATGCTCATCTCTCGCTTATGAAACTCAGGATCATGAAACGTAATATCGGCTTTGACCAATCCCACATAGATCAGTTGTCCGCCATGAGCTACATACCGAATGGCCTCATTCATGGACTGTACATTACCTGTTGCATCAAATACAGCGGTAGCGTAATCCCCTCCTGTCACTTCAGCTACCTGCTCCACCACTTGGTCTGTTGCCTGTATTACAACATCTACCCCAGCCCAGGTGCGGCTTAGTTCCAATCGGTCCAGGTTCCGATCAATGGCAATTACTCGAGCCCCTGCCTGTTTCGCAAAAGCCATGACACCAAGTCCGATCGGTCCTGCTCCGATGACTATAATCTGCTCCCCAGGCTGCACACCTGCTCTTCTTACGGCATGAGCACCGATACTGAGCGGTTCAACCATCGCTGTTTCATTTAGGCTCAGTCCTTCTGCCTTAATCAAATGGGAAACAGGCACGCTGATTCTTTCGCGCATCCCTCCGTCCACATGTACTCCCATGACCTGCATAGATGCACAGCAATTGGTTTTCCCTGTTCGACAGGCAATACAGTGACCACAGTGCAGATAGGGAATAATGCTAACCTGATCTCCAACTTGAAGGCCAGCAGTATTCGGCCCAATGTCATCAATGATCCCTGACAGTTCATGTCCCAGAATACGAGGATAGGTAAAATAGGGCTGGTTGCCTTTATAAGCATGTAGATCCGTCCCACAGATGCCAATCCGCTTGATCGATACAATGGCCTCATGTTCAGCTCGAATCGGTTCGTCGGTATCCTGTATTGTCAATTGATTGATCTCTTCACACACCACAGCCTTCATCCCTGTTCCCCCTTCGCTGCTCTCTGTTGTGGATCGTTATACTCGGGACGACCACTTGCCCACGTCACGTTATGAACGGGTGCCAGAATGTGCAGTACCTCTGCCAAAAGCTCTTCATCGAGCGGTTCATCTACCCACTCCGCATTATGACGGATGTTATTTACACTTGCGCTGCTCACCAGTGTGGTTGGGATCTGTTCATTTGCCGTTGCAAATTGCACAGCCAGCTTAGCAATATTCGCACCTTGCTCTACACAGAACTGCGCAGCTTCAAGACAGACTTGTTTGACGCGTTCATCTGCCGGATGCCAGGCGGGCGTCCCTCTTGTACCTAATAAGCCCATGGAGAGAGGCGAAGCATTAACGAGGCCAACTCCCTCTTTTTCCAATAACGGCAGCAGGGACAATAATGAGGTATCATTCAATGCATAATGACAATACGAGATGATGGCATCGGCATCAATCTGCGGCAGCACTTTCTCGAACAAGGGCAGGGGCAGACCACAGACTCCCGCATGACGAATTACACCATGCTCTTTCAGTTCCAGCAAGGCTGGATAGGCTTCTTCAATAATGATCTCTGCTGGTGCAAACTCAATATCATGCAGGAACAGAATATCGATATAATCGGTGTGCAATCGATCCAGACTTTCCTTGACACTGTCCTGAATGCGCTTACGGGAAAAATCAAACTCATTCTCTCCGTATCGTCCCGCCTTGGTTGATAAAATATATGAACTGCGCGGCTGGCTTCGTATCGCTTCTCCCAGTACCGTCTCTGCCTTGGTTAGACCATAATAGGGTGACACATCTATATAGTTCATTCCGGCATCCAGAGCTGCATGTACCGTACGAATACCTTCCTCGCGGTCAATATCGCGAAATACCGAACCTAGGGAAGACGCCCCAAAACTCAACACAGGTACATCGAGACCGGTCCTGCCAAGTATCCTTCTCTTCATTCACTTGCTCCTCTCCAGCATGTCTGTTGCTCCGTTTCTTTCATTTTAACAGTTCAATATCATTATAAAATATCGCCATATGCGTAATATGTACTCTTTCATGACCTCGGAATGGCCCATTAAGGCAAGCATCCAACAAAAAAACACGGATTACCCTTCAATGGGCAACCCGTGTCTTCATTCTAATATCTAGATAAAGATAAATTATTCTCTTATTAGTTCTGCATGACAAAATCTTGCTGCACAGAATTCTCTTCTTCATCAAACATCCGCAGAATATCGTATCTTGTATTACGCTGTGCGGGAATATAACCCGCCTCACGAATAAGCTGAAGAATCGAGCCAATATTGACTTTGTATGTAGCACCCGCAGCGGATACGACATTCTCTTCAATCATCGTGCTGCCGAAATCATTACAGCCAAATTCAAGCGATTTCTTACCGATTTCAGGACCCATAGTTACCCATGAAGATTGAATGTTTTTGATATTATCAAGTACAAGTCGGCTGATCGCTACCGTCTTCAGGTATTCTTCCGGAGTTTGGCGCTCCAGTTTCAGATTCGTATTATCCGGTTGGAATGTCCAAGGAATAAATGCCAGGAACCCTTCTGAGTCATATTTGTTTGCAATACACTCATCCTGGGCTTCACGTACACGAAGCAGGTGAAGTGCACGCTCTTCCATCGATTCGCCCAAACCGATAACCATTGTTGCGGTTGTGTTCATCCCGATCCGGTGAGCTGTCTGCATAACGTCCATCCAGTCGCGCCATGAACCTTTCAGACGGCTGATTTTGCGGCGTGTACGGTCATCCAGAATCTCAGCGCCTCCACCTGGCAAGGAATCCAGTCCTGCTTCGTGAATGGCACGTACAACCTCTTCCAGCGTAAGACCGTCCGAAACTTCTACCATTTTCATAATCTCCGCTGGTGAGAAGGAGTGCATGGTAATGTTCGGGAAACGTTCTTTGATTGCTTTTAACAAATCCGTGTAATAGCTGAAAGGCAGGTTGGGATTCGTTCCGCCTTGCATCAGAATCTCAGTACCATTCACATCTTGTGTTTCCTGAATTTTCTGGAAAATCACTTCGTCCGGCAATACATACCCTTCATCTGATCCAGGTCTGCGATAGAAAGCACAAAAACGGCAGTACACATCACACACGTTGGTGTAGTTGACGTTACGCCCAATGACAAATGTTCTGTATGGCTCAGGGTGCATACGCTTCATAATAACATTGGCAGCTGCCCCGATTTTGTCGACTTCATTCGATTCAAACAGCTGAATTGTGTCTTCCAGGTCTAATCGTTCGCCCCGAAGGGCTTTATCTAAGATACGGTCTACCGTACTCATCGTAAAAAGCCTCCCTCATGAAGAGAAATATGTTCACGATCCGTCCCGACTTGTATATATGCCAGCCTTGTGCATGATTGGTTGGTTCCAAACGATTGCGTAGAAATAGAAATTCTAGATGGATTGGAACCTTTCGATCCATTCTGGGTTATTGAAAAAAACGGCTCATTGAATCTATGCATAAGACGCATCGCTTGCAAGTGCTGGTGGCAACATCGCATTTCTGTACTCTGTCTATCGTAACACAGGTTACATGTGAAAAAAAGCACCTTATGGAAAGGTGCCCTAAATTTAAGTAAAAATATTGACATATTCATTCTATTATAATTCCAGCTTTTTTAGACAGATTTATTGATTGTTCAGCTGGCCCAAAATGATGATTATGATTCCTGAAGCGCCTGATCCAGATCAGCAATCAGATCGTCGATATCTTCCAGCCCGACTGAGAAGCGCAGCAGCCCATCGGTAATGCCCCGTTCAAGTCTAACCTCTGCAGGCATTGCAGCATGGGACATCATCGCAGGATAGGACAGAATACTCTCCACAGCACCCAGACTGACTGCCACGATTGGCAGTTTCACCCGGTTAAGAACCGCTTTGGCACGGTCACCCGAGCCTACGTCAAATGAGACAACCGCTCCATAACCCGTGGATTGGCGCTCGTGAGCTTCACGACCCGGATGCTCCAGCAATCCAGGATAGTATACTGCGGTAATATCGCTGCGTCCGCTAAGCCAGGCAGCCAGCTTCGCCGTGCTTTGTTCACTGTGTACCATACGAGCTCCAAGTGTTTTCATGCCGCGCATCAGAAGCCAGGATTCTTGAGCACCGAGTACGGTACCAAGCCCATTTTGAAGCTGTTTGAGTTGTCTCCCCAGCTCTTCGGTACGGGCAACGGCAAGTCCGGCAAGTACGTCACTATGTCCACCAAGAAACTTGGTTGCACTATGTACAACAATGTCCACGCCGAGCTCAATCGGGCGCTGATAATATGGCGTCATAAATGTGTTATCGAGAATGGTGATCAGTTCATGTTCCTGTGCCCAGGATGTGACGGCAGCAATATCCGTGATCCGCAGGGTTGGGTTGGAAGGTGTCTCCATATAGACTGCCTTCGTATTCGGCTTAATGGCCGCCTTCACCTCTTCAATATTGGTCATATCCACAAACGTCGTCTCAATTTGCATTCTGCTAAGAATGGACGTGAGCAGGCGGTATGTTCCTCCATACACATCTTCTGTTACGATCATGTGGTCGCCTGCCGAGAACATCAGGAACACACTGGAGATTGCAGCCATTCCTGAAGAGTAGGCGAATCCTCGAGCTCCACCTTCAAGCAGTGTGATGTAATCCTCCAACGCTTGACGTGTCGGATTACCTGAACGGCTGTAATCATGCTGTGGTGGATTAAAGATATCAAAATGATGGAATGTGGACGCCTGGTAGATCGGTACGCTGGAGGCTCCGGTTGTTTTATCCACTTCATCACCAAAATGCAGCAGCTTGGTATCAAACTTCAATTCGGATTGCTTGTTGTTCTGCTCACTCATGATGTACACCTCCTTCAACTTCACGCTGCGCAGCTTCCAGGGCATTTCCCAAATCCGCAATCAGATCGTCTGCATGCTCAATTCCTACGGAGAATCGCAGCAAGCGGTCATCTACACCTACGGCGTCGCGTATTTCGAGCGGGATATCTGCATGCGTCTGCACCGCAGGATACGTCATCAACGATTCTACGCCGCCAAGACTCTCGGCAAAAGCAATTAACTTGATATGGCGCAGCAAAGGTTCAACTAAACGGGCATCTTTTACTTTGAAAGAGAAGATGCCTGTATTTCCTTTAGATTGTTTCTTCTGCACTTCGTATCCAGGGTGATCTGACAAACCAGGGTGATATACCTCCCCCACGGATGGATGTTCCAGCAGATACTTGGCAATGGTAAGTGAATTATACTCATGACGCTCCATACGAAGCGCGAGTGTCTTCATGCCTTTCATCAACTGATAGGAATCACTTGGAGATAGTACCGCACCAATGGAGTTATGCAGGAATGCCATTTCAGCTGACAATTCCTCGCCCTTGGTGATAATCAATCCGGCAAGCACATCGTTGTGTCCACCCAGGTATTTAGTTGCGCTATGAACAACGATATCTGCTCCGAGCTCGATAGGACGTTGGAAGAACGGCGTCAGCAGTGTATTGTCCACAATCGTCAACAGGTTATGGCTTTTCGCCCAGGAGCTGACCGCTTCAATATCCGTAATCATCATAAGTGGATTGGTTGGCGTTTCGATAAATACAGCTTTGGTGTTCGGCTGACGAATGTCTTCCATGGCCACCAGATCATTCGTGTCCACGTAGCTTGCCGTTACGCCAAAACGGGAGAGGATACGCTCTAGAAGACGATACGTTCCCCCATACAGATCCAGCGAGACAATCAGATGATCTCCCTGTCCAAACATGGCAAAGATCGTTTGCAGCGCTGCCATGCCCGAGCTACAGGCAAAACCGGCATCACCTGATTCCAAAGCGGCTGCAGCTTCTTCCAGTACCTTACGCGTTGGATTGGTCGTACGAATGTAGTCAAAGCCTGTGCTCTGCCCGAGCTTTGGATGGCGGAACGCCGTTGATTGATAGATGGGGAAATTCACGGCACCAGTTCCCGGCTCATTGACGGATCCGATTTGAGCCAAGCGGCTTTCGATTTTCAACTTATTGTCTTCCATTGCAGTATCCTCCTGTAATCTCGATTAGATTTGCGGGCCAATATCGTAAGGCGTCTCCTGATACACATAGTAATTGAGCCAATTAGAGAATAATAAGTTTGCATGTGCCCGCCAGGTTGCCGGAGGAACACGGGATGGATCGTCGTTTGGAAAATAGTGTCTTGGCAGTGCGATGTCCAATCCTTTGGATGCATCGCGGTCGTATTCCCATTTCAAGGACAATGGATCATACTCCGCATGCCCTGTCACAAAAATTTGTTTGCCGTCTTTGGTGGCAACCAGGAAAATGCCAGCTTCCTCCGATTCGGCCAAAATTTCGAGGTTATCGTTCTTCTCAATATCCTCACGCCGAACTTCGGTATGACGGGAATGTGGGACATTGAACACTTCATCAAATCCGCGAAGCAGCTGTACATGAGATTTGTTGATCGTATGTGGAAATACGCCAAAACACTTCTCTTCCAGCGGTACCTTAGGTACACCGAAATGATGGTACAGACCAGCCTGAGAAGCCCAACAGATGTGCATGGTCGATGTGACGTTGGTTTTGGTCCAATCGAAGATCTCCTGGATTTCCTTCCAATAATTTACGTCTTCGAAATCCATTTGCTCAACAGGGGCACCTGTAATGATCATCCCGTCAAAACGGCGGTGTTCAATCTCATCAAAGGTTTTGTAGAAAAGATTCAGATACTCCTGTGATGTGTTCTTCGATGTGTGAGACTTGGGATGAACCAGAACGATATCGACCTGTATTGGGGTGTTCCCCACCAAACGAAGCAGTTGGGTTTCTGTTGTTTCCTTAGTAGGCATCAGGTTTAATATAGCAATGCGTAGTGGACGAATATCCTGCTGGTAAGCATGTGTCTCGTCCATTACGAAGATGTTCTCACCTGCGAGGACTTCCTTGGCAGGCAGTGCGTCTGGAATTTTGATTGGCATGATGTACAACTCCTCCTTGTGCATAGATAGATGCAGCCATCACAGGTTTGATGTTTTCACATCAATACTGTTCTAGACTGCCATGAGCTTGTCTATAGGTGGAGAATTGCAAAAAGCGCAACGCTCTGATCTGACAAACTCAAGTTCCATAGCGAAAATCAGTGCTGAGAAGTCGGTGCATATAACAAAGACCTTCCTCGGATTCCGAGAAAGGTCATATGTAAATAGATATGCGCCTCTCTCATCTCTCAGTTACAACAGTGCCTCAATGGACACTTAGTCGCTGCAAGAATTAGCACCGTGCGGTATACCGCCGGTTGCCGGGTTTCATCGGGCCAGTCCCTCCACCTACTCTTGATAAGATTTCGCCTTATTCAATTGTGTATTTAGTGTACTTCACCGTCTACTTTAAAACATTAATCCTCTCACGTCAAGCATGTAGTTTTATGTCTGTTCATGTAGACCGGAACCGTTTGTCTATCGCTGTCATACACTGCTTCAGGGCGCGAAATAGACACATTTTTGCGCTTGAAAGCACCATGTACCAGCGGTATACTAAACAAGTGTTGCAAACCCTTATGTGAGAGGTGACATATTCAATGGATGGCGACCCGAGGCCTGACTGTCAGCCGTATTCCGACAAACTGCATAGAGAATTGACATCAGCATGCCGGCAGCGGGACGTTATTTCCGTTTGGTTATAGAGCGAACGCACTCCTGACTTCCAGGCTCCGCTGCCGACCGGCTGATCTGTTCTTTTTGCGCCCATATTGATGAAAATCCGCCTGTTTGGCGGGTGCAGAAGGAGTGGATGAACGATGAAAATCCGGTTGGTAAACAACGGTGTATTTATCCCGGTGGACGATATTGAGCAGGCGCTAACGCCACCAGCTGAGGGATTTTACTGGATTGATGCAGACGTTGATGATCTGGCGGTACTTCAGCCGCTGTTCATGATGCATGATCTGGCTGTAGAGGACTGTTTGAGTGATGAAGAGCAGCGTCCGAAGATTGAAATTTATGAGAGCCATTATTTTATTGTCGTAAACAGCATTCGTTTTGATGACGAAGAGATCTTTTTGCGTGCGGTTAACCTGTTTCTAGGGAGACACTATATCATTAGTGTTACGAAGCAAAAGGTCAGCGAACTGCGGACCTTGAAGCCTATTCTGTGGGAACAGGAAGTCAGCACCCCGGATCGTCTCCTGTATCTGTTGGTCGATTTGATTGTGGATAACTACTTTACCGTCGGCGACCGGATCGAAGCACGCATTGAGAAATTGGAAGAAGATATTTTGATGCATACGAAAAAGTCCCATTTGAATGAAATTATCGGGCTGCGCAGTGAAATTCTGTGGCTCAAAAAAGTGCTCGGACCTCAAAAAGAGGTCATCAATACGCTCAACAAAAAGGATTTGCGTCTCATCGATGATCAACTGCAGAAGTACTTCAGTGACATCTATGAGAATGCTGTGAAAATATCCGAGACATTTGAGACTTATCGAGACCTGATGGGAAACTTGCGAGAAGCTTACCAATCCAGTATCGCCAACCGAGCGAACGAAATCATGCGCGTGTTTACCGCCATTACAACGGTGTTCATGCCCCTGACGGTTATTACCGGCATCTATGGGATGAACTTCAACAACATGCCTGAGCTGGACTGGAAGTATGGATATTTTGTAGTCATTGGCCTGATGGTGACCCTCGGCCTGAGCATGTTCTTTATTTTCCGCAAAAAAGATTGGATCTGAACGTATTCATTCAAAAAGACGAAGCACTCCATCCAGGGAGAAACAGCTTCGTCTTTTTTTCTGTACTCAAAAACTTCTCTCAAAACGATATGGGGTGTCTAGCCGACGTTCTGCTCTGTTTCTACATGTCTTCGGAATCGAATGCGGATCATGCGCAATCTCTCGTACACTTGCTCCAGATTACCGCTAACCGGTTTATCCCCGCCGTATACTCTATGTAATACAGGTTTCAGGAAACTGTCTCCCAGCTCCTCGTATGCACTCCAGACCGCCTCCTGCTCCTGCTCAGGCATGACCGCAAGCTCTGCATCCAGTAGGCTATCCGTATCATAACCTTCCGTATCGAGTGTCTCCAGCAGTTCAATCAGCTCTCTGCGGGATAGTCCGGAGCGGTTCAAAATCTCTTCAAGCGTATACCCTTCCTTCATACCCTCAAGCACCTGCTTGCGAGTGGTGAATTTGTCCAGCTCCTGCTTATACTTCTGTTCTTTTTGCTTGTACAACCAGCTCTCATATTCATCTTCGGACAATACCGTTTGTACCCAATCAAGTGGAAAAGCCGTAGAACGCTCTACTCCGCTTGTTAGCTCCATCCACTCCTGACCGTATTCACTTGCCTTGCTCTCCCCAACACCTGGTAACTGCATGAGTTCATCCATGGTTTGTGGTACGAATGCACTGATCATGCGCAGCAAACGATTCGTTGCAATAAAGTACGGGGCCTTCCGGTCAGACGCTGCCCTTCTTCTCCGCCATGTGCATAGATCAGCATATAATTCTTCATTGCCGTAGCGTTCACTATAACAATGAAGACGCTGTCCACCATAACTGCGTAATTTCAGATCATCCGTCTCATGAAACAGTCCCTGAATCAATGGCCGGTAACCTTCACTCATTCGAATTGCCAACTGGTGGCGATAAATATGGAGCAGTTCTGCCCAGGAGCTCCCCTCATACCAGATGCTGTCTTCGCGATCTCCTTCCTCATAATGGCTCCACCCGAGATGCCAAGCACCTTCTTCCTCACCAATCCACAGCTGAGCGTGTTCCTCATGTTGACCTGACAATTTGGACAATCTGTTCATGAAAATGACTTCCATTGATTTCCCCTCCTTAATATTGCAGCCTATTCACAGTTAGATGAGCCGCCTCCAGGCAACAAAAAAAGCACCTCTCCTGCAAATTCATTGCAAGAGAGGTGCTTCCTCATTAACCGTAGTATGCTGTTGCTCATATCTTACCACAATGGAAAAATTCGTCAACCACTTGTGATCAATTGAATTATTTGTTCAAAGCCAATTTGGCCAAGGCCAGCGATCCGCACAAACCGGCATTGTCACCAAGGCCTGGCGGAACGACATACTCGTCGATCCCCGAGTGAAGGGCCGGATGCTGAACATATCCATTTAACAGCTCTTGCAATTTGCTGCGTACCATAGGGAACAAATGCTCCTGCTTCATAACCCCACCACCCATCACAATTTTTTCCGGAGTGAGAATCAGTACATAATTCATGAGTGCGTGCGCCAGATAATGTGCCTCAATCTCCCAGGCTTTGTGATCTGCTGGCAGCTCATATGCCGGCTGGTCCCAACGTTTATTGATAGCTGGTCCCGCTGCGAGCCCTTCCAGACAGTCCCCGTGGTATGGACAAAAACCTTCATACGTATCCTCAGGGTGTCTGCGTACAATAATATGTCCCATCTCTGGATGAGATAAACCGTGAACCATTTTACCGCCTACGACTGCTCCGGCACCAATACCTGTTCCGACAGTGATATACAGACAGCTCTCCAGTCCTTGTGCTGCTCCCCAGGTTGCTTCTCCAAGCGCAGCTCCGTTTACATCCGTATCAAACGTCATCGGCACATCAAAATGTTCCTTGAGTTTGCCAATGATATCATATTGACCCCAATGAGGCTTCGGTGTAGTTGTAATATATCCGTACGTAGGACTTCCTTCAATCGGGTCAATTGGTCCAAAAGAACCTACGCCCAAAGCTTCAATCCCTTTGCCTTCAAAGAAAGCGATAACCTGCGCCATCGTTTCTTCCGGTGTCGTTGTAGGAAAACTTACCCGTTCAAGCACCTCACCATTTTCAGTTCCAATCCCACATACAAATTTGGTTCCCCCAGCTTCAATTGCGCCTAAAATCGTCAAGTTAGTCACACTCCCAAGTTAGTTTAAAGTGAAATTCATCTTTGGTTCTGGACGATGATATGTTGTGAATCTACTGCCCGCTCTCCAGCTTATCCAAACGTTTCAATAACGTTTGCCTCCAGCTATCTGACAGAGATGGAATAGCCAGCAATGCATGCATTCCGGCGGCATCCTTCTTCCCCTGATGCATGACCCGGTTGGCCTCGAGAACGGTCATGGATGAAGGGTCTGTGCGGATACGCCTGAACGGAGAGTCAGGAGCGACTTCTCCCTCCTCCAGCACGCGAAAGTAGAAGCCGGTAAAGCCGCTTTCCTGAAAATATACAGGCAGCTCTTTGAAATCATACCGGGCAGCGAGCTTGAAGCAGGGTTGTCTTGGCTGGCTAACCTGAACCAAGGCTCCGCCCAGTTCATATACATCACCAATCCGGACTTGATCCTCGGAGCAGCCTTCCACCGTTAAATTCTCACCACAAGCTCCCCAGTCCAGCTTGCGTTCCATCAGCTGTTCCAGTACGGAATACCGACTGTAATCGTATACACAAACAGCCTTATCCGGTCCGCCGTGATTCTCCAGGTCCGCCTGGCCATCTCCTGTCATTCCAGTGAATGACAGGAAAACCGGGCCGGATACGGGAAGTTTGACAATGCCGCTCAGCACTTCACGTTTCTGGCCAGGCAATGGCTGAGGCTGGCCCACATTAATGGCAAGAACAGCTGTATTACGTTCTGCTGACTGTTGATCATGTGCGATTGTCATGTGCTTCATACCTCCCATACGATTAGTACTTTAACGGACTGAGCCGCCAAAAACGAGTGTATTACTTAACAGCCGTCCTGGTGAAGTTAACATCTTCCCACCTGCATACAAGCCCGAGGAAGCTCCTCCATCCAGATTCATGGCCTGCTTGGCACCAAGCTTCTGCATGACTGCGGCCCACTCCTTAATGGTGGCTCCCGATACAGTTGCAAGCATTACCGAACCGTCGGCCATGATGGCGATCCCACTTCTGGCACCCGAGGCATTCAGAATCTTGGTATCCTTGAATCCTTCGCTGGTTGGGTTCACGGCGACTTTACCGTCTTTCACAAGACGAGGACCAGCACCAACAGCAGTTACTACGTCTTCCCAGGGAATCTCTTTGCCTGATGCATTGGTATATTTATAGTTCATTTCTACAGTCGAACCCACGGCGAAGCGATCTGCAGTAGATTTCTGATTGCCTGTAAAGACCAATACAGATCCATTCTTCGGAATCGCTACATTGTTATTGGCTACTTTTTTGGTGACAATCCCTTTCTCCATCACAACTGCAGTACCACCCTTGAATCCAACTTTTGGGCCGCGCTCCGGAGTATAGAGCATTGATATGCTCGCATTCGCAGAAGGTGTACGGTTAATGAATGTTGCGTACCAGCTGCGTGACTTACCTGCTGAATCGGTAACTTTACCTGTAAGACTTACCTGAAGTGAATCCATAATTGCTGTTCCATCTTCCTTGAAACCTATCGTTGTTCCGTATCGTCCAATATGTATTACTTTTCCATTTGCTATCAACATGCCATAAGGATCTGGTGCTCCATTATACGCTTCAAAAAATGCCCCATTAATGGCTGCTTGAGCACCGTATGATTTTACAATGGAAGGCAATGTTGCCGTTTGTCCTACCTGTTTCTTGGCTAACCCTACAGTCACCGGTGTTCCTTTGGGAATGCTTACCGTTTGTACGGTGAAATTTCGTCCTGCTGCTTTTACTTTCTGTACTTTGGTGCTAATTGCCGCTTTTGCATCAGCTGTTTGCGGAGCGCTTACTGCGCCTGATAGTAATACCGGCAAAGCCAGGACGAGGGCCATAGCCCCTGTCCACCACTTTCTACCGGCACGTTTTGTCTGCATGTTGCTCACCCTATTGCCACTCCCATCCAAGAGCCCAGGCTCTTCATCTCAAGTTGTTCGAACTTGTCCATCACCATATCCGGATCAAGACGCAATTCACATACATCCAGTGCACAGGCTACCGGAACAGCGCAGTGAATCTCTGCCAGTTTACGGGACAGATGCAGCATGTCGAGATCATTCTCGATTTTTTTACGTACCGATGGCGTGAGTTTATCCAGATTATCCAGAATACCCTCAATGGTGCCATATTCCTGCACGAGTTTTAGAGCTGTTTTCTCACCGATTCCACGTACTCCAGGGTAATTATCACTTGCATCCCCCATCAGACCCTTCATATCAATGACTTGACGAGGAGTCAACTGCTTTTCTGCCATGAGAGATTCCGGCGTATACACCATGTAATTGCCGTGACCTTTTTTCATAATAATAATGCTTGTCCGGTCATTGATCAGCTGCAGCATATCATGGTCACCGGTCAGCACCATCACGTTCATATCCGTCTGCTCCGTATAATACTTGGCCAGTGTACCGATGCAATCATCAGCTTCATACCCTTCTGCTCCAATATTCGGAATACCCAGGCTGTCCATGACTTCACGGATCAATGCAAACTGGGGAATCAGATCATTCGGTGCTTCGGGACGATTGCCTTTGTATGCCGCGTACTCTTCACCGCGAAACGTCTTGCCACCCATATCCCAGCAGCATACCACATGACTTGGTCCGAAAGTCTGAACCGCATCCCAGAAATAACGGATAAATCCGTATACCGCGTTGGTTGGCAAGCCTGCCTTTGTCCGTCTGATATATCCGCTTGCAGATGTCGCATAAAATGCACGGAACAACACCGCCATACCGTCTACCAGCAACAAAGTAGGTTCATTACGTTGATTCACTTGATTTTGTTCTCTCCTATCTGTATATAGCAAATAAAATATCGAAACTAATTCTATCATTATAGCATAGTTCCGCCAAGCATCGTTCAGCCAAAAAAGCCCTGAATATTGAACATTTCAGGGCTGCTAATCGGCTTCATTTATGAATGGACAGACACGTCACTCAGCCTATTGCTAAGCGTTCTTCCATTCCTGCTCATACGTCTCTTCCTTGAATCCTACGGTCACCTGTTCCCCATCCGTTACGATTGGACGCTTAATCAGACGGCCATTGGAAGCAAGCAAACGAATCTGTTCTTCAGCAGACATGCCAGGCAGCTTGTCCTTCAACTGCTGCTCCTTGTACACTTCTCCACTTGTATTGAAAAACTTCTTCACTTCAAGTCCGCTCTTCTGAATGAGGTCGGTTAATTCTGCCTCGGACGGGGGTGTGTCAAAAATGGGGAATAACTCCAGCTCATGGCCTTGAGCTTCAAGCCATTTTACTGCTTTGCGACAAGTTCCGCACTTTGCATACTGGTATACTTTCAGTTTACTCATTACATTTCCTCCTAAGTGCTCCGGTTTCTATTTCTCGCTTTCCTTGGTTTGCTTCGCAAATCCAAAAGTCGCTCAAAATTGATACCATCGCAACGTAGTTGTTGTTAGAGCACATCACTTTTCTCAAAAAGACCCTCAGGCTAACGCTGCACTTCTCTAAGAAATTGCTGTCTTCTACATTATTGAGTAGAGTAGGTTAATTCCATTATCCTTCTTTGATTCATTTAGTTTCCGCATGGCAGCTCTTCCCTTGGCTTTGCCTCGGTATCTAAACGTTTCTCCAGCGCAGCCATATCTGAAGGAAGAGGTGCATGGAACGTCATGCGTTCCTGTGTAAGTGGATGAACAAACGACAGCTCGCAGGCATGCAATGCCTGGCGATCGATCCACAAGTCCCGTTCTTCTCGCATTGCAGCCGTCTGTTCGTCAATCTCATCCGTAGGTAGTGTCTTGTACATTCGATCACCGATCAAGGGACATCCGACAGAAGTCATATGTACACGAATCTGATGCGTTCTGCCACTCTCCAGCTTCAGGCTGACCGCACTAGCAGTCCCTCCGTTCCACCGGGTTACCGTGCTGTACAACGTTCTTGCTGCGTAGCCGTCAGGTGTGACAATACGGCGATGAGGCTCCTCCGGATCACGATCAATAGCGCCATCAACGGATCCCTGTTCAGGAGCAGGACTCCCATGCACAAACGCAATGTATTTTTTATCTACGGTTCCTGCGATCATTTGTTCAGACACATGCTGATGCACATATGGATTTTTGGCAATAGCCAGCACCCCGGAAGTCTCCTGATCCAGACGATGAATGGGTCTAAACCGGAAAAGCTCTCCCTTGGACTTCCAGTAATGAACAACCCCATTCGCCAACGTGCCTGTATAGTGTCCATGTGTCGGATGCACAATTACGCCGGCATCCTTGTTAACAATAAGCAAATGCTCATCTTCATACAAAATGGAAAAAGGAATGGATTCCGGCAAAATGTCATCCGATTCCTCCTGTTCCATCCGAATCTCCACGATATCTCCAGCCGATACCTTCACGCTGATATACACGCGTTCTCCATTTAACATAATTCCCTGCTCCGTGATCTTCAGCCTGGACAAGAGCTTGCGCGATACCTGCAGCCGCCGCTGAAGCACGGTTTTCAGCAGCCAGCCATCCTCATGTTCGGGAACGGTGTAGACAATCGGCGAATAATAGCCGCTCATTCTTTGCGGCGGAACACTTTTTTGCTCCGTACATATTCAATATCCGACACCTGCTGTCTGGCATTGGCGGTCCGTGCTACAACGAAGAAATAATCAGACAGACGGTTCAAGTAACGTCGTACCGAAGGATTAATATCCGTATGCTGTCCCAATGTTACCGTGCGGCGCTCTGCACGGCGGCATACCGTACGGCACACATGAAGCGCTGAAGACAGCGGGCTGCCTCCCGGGATAATGAACCGTTCCACTTTCGGGTTCTCCGCATCATACTGATCAATCCATTGTTCAAGCCGGGTGACCATGTCATCCCGCACTTTGTATTTGGTTTCGCTGATTTTCACAAATGCCAGGTCCGACCCGCAATCAAACAATTCTTGCTGAACCTCCAGCAAATGTTCGCGCAAATCCTCGAATTTCCCCTCTGTATCATCGATCAGACTAATTGCCTGGCCGACAAAACAATTCAG
Source organism: Paenibacillus sp. FSL K6-2862 (assembly GCF_038005125.1). Taxonomy (NCBI): domain Bacteria; kingdom Bacillati; phylum Bacillota; class Bacilli; order Caryophanales; family Paenibacillaceae; genus Paenibacillus; species Paenibacillus sp. FSL K6-2862. Next base: position 1,916,938 of record NZ_JBBOSN010000001.1, on the reverse strand, counting down.
CTCATCGATGGTACCGTAAGCTTCAACGCGGTCGTCATCTTTGATCACCCGTCCTCCGATGACCGAAGTTTGCCCTTCATCACCTGTTCGTGTATAGATGCCCATTTGCAATCCCTCCAAATGTTTAATTTCATTCACATGGCAAAACATCGGTTAATTATTAACATGCCTGCCCTTCTAATCTCAACTTAACCAGTATACTTGACCTCTGCTTGATACGGAAATGCATTTTTTTCAGAAACCGCTTGTACCCTTTGCACGTATATATGAATTGGCGTGCTCTGCCCGAGTATACGTCAAATTCAGGTAAATCAAAAGTAGAGGAGACGATTATGCAAAACTGGATAACCGATTTCATGGAACAATACGGCTACATAGGCATCGCACTCATTATTGCGCTCGAAAACGTATTTCCTCCCATTCCTTCGGAGATTATTTTGCCTTTTGGCGGATTTATGACAACGTACACCAGCCTTACTCTTCCAGGTGTTATCATTGCGGCTACTATCGGTTCTGTGCTGGGTGCAGTGATTCTCTATGGAATCGGATTGCTGATTGATGTGGAGCGTCTGGAGAAAATTGTAGATCGCTGGGGACATATTCTGCGAATCAAAAAAGAAGATATCCACCGTGTTGATGCATGGTTTGACAAATATGGAATGTGGACTGTACTATTCTGCCGCATGGTGCCACTTGTTCGCAGTCTCATCTCCATTCCGGCAGGCATGTCCAATATGAAATTCGGTTTATTCGTCCTCTTCACCACCATCGGGACACTCGCCTGGAACATTATTTTGGTCTCGGTTGGGGCCGCGCTTGGCGCTTCTTGGGAAAACATTTTGCACTTTATGGACGTCTATTCATTGGTGGTATATGCGCTGCTCGCCATTATCCTGGTTGGATGCGCAATTTGGTGGATCAGACGTATGAAAAAAAGCAAATAGAACCGGCGTCTCACGCAGCTGAATTGTAATCATACATTTCTAAATATAAATAAGCCTCCGTACCACAGTTTGTGGTTAGGGAGGCTTTTGTTTTGCCTGTTATCTTGACCTATCAGATGTCGTGGTACCGTACTTCTCGCTTCTTCAAATCAATGGCTAGTCCCGATACCACCATGTACATGCGTTCCGAGTGAGACTGCAGTGCACGATTCACCGAAGCCATCCTTGCGGCAAAAATACGCTCCTCTTCCGATGGATATAGGGAACCCTGCATTTCATTGGTAATGACCAGCAGCTTGCCCTGATAAGATAGTAAGGCATCAAGCAGCTGTTGTGTATGTACGCGTTGTTGATCAAGATCATCCGTTGCTCTAAATCCGGCAGCCATCCACGATGTCAGGCTGTCTACTATGACAATTCGCTGATCAGCCAGAAACAAATTCGATTCCCGATTGATCTGGTGAATGACTTCCGTCAGGTGATGGCCATTTCCGGCTGAAATGGCTCGATAATGAGCGGATGGCAGTTCCGGTATCACCGGATCATGATCGCCTGTGGATAAATAGATTCCTTCCCGGCTGATTTGAGCTGCATAACCTAGGGCAAACCTGGTTTTACCACTACCTATCCCGCCAGTGACCGTAATCAGCAATCCGCTCCCCTCCTTCAGTTACCATACTTATACGCTATTCTGTCAGCGCCTTCAGCACTTTTTTGGATTCTTCAACATTGGCAGCCGATAGCGGAATGGTAGCAAACAGATTTTGGGCGGCATATTCCACATCCTTGAACATCTGCATATCTTCGAGTGGGATGCCATAGAGATGGGTTTCTTGCTTCATATCGGTGCCATTGTCTCCCTGGCCATCCTCAACTAACACCCCGCCCTCAAATACACCACGCTCATACTTCTCAGGATCAAATGTATCATCCAGTGGAATATTGGAACCATTGCTTCCGTATTGTTTCATATCTGCCTCTGGCAAAATAAAAATATCATGACTGCCTGCTGCGTATTCTACCATAATTTTCTGTACATCATACATGGCGCTTGTAATGACTTCCACTTTAGGTTCCTCACCCAGTTTTTGCTGCAGATTGGCCTGTAACTGTTCTCCGATTACGGATGGATTACCTTGATTATCAATGATAAAAATGGTAAATCCGTCTTTATCACCACATCCAGCGAGCAGAAAAATCAATGATACGAGTGCTGTTAGCCCCCAAAATCTCTTCATTCCAGTTCCCCCTTTAGTCTCCTTAGTACAATATATCACAATTGTTCCACGCAAAAAAATAGCCCTTACAAATAAGAGATTCTTATTCCCACCAAAAAAAGAAGACCCTAAAGGTCTCCTCTAACATTCATATGGGTAACGTTTTCGTAACTATCAATTTATCTCCCTTTTATCGGGTTAGCTTTCATATATTCATTGATCTTCAGATCCAATAAACTGCTGATTTCAATCACAATTTCTGAAGTAAAGGATTTCTCCTCCATAAAAATCTGTTCCATCTTGCGACGAAGCATGTGGATCTCATCTTCCAAGGAAATGTCATGCAAAGATTCGTGATCTGGTCTCACCGACCATCGGTCGCCTTGATCGCCTTCAGCCAGGTATTGCCCACGATTAGTCGGTAAATCATATTCTACACAAAACAATGCTAACCCCTCCTTGGAAAATTAGTTTCCAAATATATGAAAAACATATTTCAAATTGAAATTATATCACAATATTTTGTAAATGAAAGTTATTTTTTTCTAAGTTGCAAAATGTCCACATTTCCGAGAACGCCTTACTTCTAATTAACCCTCTTTTTGCAGTTTGTAAACAAAATTTCCGATTCGTTCCAAAGCTTCATTCAATTGGGTCACTGAAGTGGCATAAGAACAGCGCAAGAAACCTTCTCCCTGTGGGCCAAACACGTTACCAGGAACAGCAGCAACTTTATTTTCGGTCAGGAGACGTTCGGCAAAAAGATCAGAGTTCAGGCCCGTATTTTGAATACTCGGGAATGCATAGAAGGCTCCCTGAGGTTCATGGCAATCCAGGCCGATGTCTCGGAATCCCTGTACGATAAGACGTCTGCGCTGATTGTAGGATTCGACCATGCGGTCTTTCTCTCCCAGTCCATTCGTTAACGCCTCAAGCGCTGCGACCTGTCCCATCGCTGGAGCACACATTACGGTATACTGGTGGATTTTCAACATGGCTGCGATAAGTTCCGGATGACCGCACATGTAACCAATCCGCCAACCCGTCATGGCAAAAGCTTTGGAGAAGCCGCTCACAAGAATCGTCCGCTCCTTCATATCGGGGATCGAAGCGAAGCTGACATGTTTTTGAGTATACGTCAGTTCTGCATAAATTTCGTCAGCAATGACGATCAGATCATGCTTTTTGATGACTTCTGCGATGGGCAGCCAGTCTTCGTACGTCATAATCGCACCGGTCGGATTGCTTGGATAACACAAAATCACCACTTTGGACTTCGGTGTGATGGATGCTTCCAGCGACGCTGCAGTCAATTTGAATTGGTTTTTGGCATAGGTTTCGACACCCACAGGAATTCCTCCGCCAATTGAAGCAATTGGTGAATAGGCTACATACGAAGGCTCCGGAATGAGAATCTCATCTCCTGGCACAATCAATGCACGCAGAGCAAGGTCAATCGCCTCACTGCCGCCAACCGTAACGATAATTTCATCCTTGGGATCGTACTTGGTATCAAATTGAGTATCCAGGTAATTACTGATGGCCTCTCTCAATTTGGGCATCCCAGCGTTGGATGTATAACTTGTCATACCTCTCTCGAGGGAGTATACGCAAGCTTCACGCATGTGCCAAGGGGTAACAAAGTCAGGTTCTCCGACACCGAGCGTAATTATATCCTTGTTGTCACCAACCAGGTCGAAAAACTTCCGAATCCCGGATGGGGGTATCTGCTGAACCAGAGGTGCCAGATACGAGGTCATCTTCTTGTTGTTCCCTGTTGTCTGTTCATTCACTATCATGACACATCTTCCTTTACGGCGAGATCATGAGACGGTTATCTTCCTGATGGTCTTCAAAAATGATCCCGTCCTGTTTATATTTTTTAAGAATAAAATTGGTTTTGGTTGAAAGCACAGAATCGATTGGAGACAGCTTCTCTGATACAAAGTTAGCGACTTCACGCAGGTTGCCACCTTCTACTTCAACGAGCAGATCGTATGCACCTGACATGAGATAGACGGATTTCACTTGTGGATACAAATAAATGCGTTCGGCGATGCCCTCAAAACCACGACCACGTTCCGGTGTGATCTGTACTTCAATCAGGGCTGTCACTTTCTCATCGTCGATTTTGCTCCAGTTAACCACCGTAGCATACTTTACAATAACGTGGTCCTGTTCGAGCTGGGCCACAGCGTTCTTGATCTTGTCTTCTGACTCCCCAAGCAGTGTAGACAGCAGCGCCGGAGACCTTCTTGCGTCTTCCTTCAGCAGATCCAGAACTTTTAATTGCAGATCGTTCAAATCTTTCATGACTTTCCCTCCAGCGTCATCCAGGTTCCTGAAAATGAATTAATACTTATATTACATGAATTTAACGTCTGTGCAAAGCTAAAAACCGCCTGCCCTCAATTCGGGCAAGCGGTGGTATGGTCTGGACAATCTATGCTTCAATCCTTATTTCTCGGTTATGCTTCAACCTGTTCGCAAAAAGGTTACATGTAATAAGGGTTACCGTAATTAGGTTGATGCTGAGGCACATTAGGCGCCTGGCTGTATGGACTGGAAAGGGTATTCTTTTCCTGAATGAACTGATGACACTTCTGCTGCGTTTGTTGTGCAGACTGGATCGATTTGTCCAGCTCGCTCCGAGAGGCTTTGGAAGAAGCAGAATACATGTTGTTCTGCTGCATCAGGTTAAACAGCTCTCCTTGCAATCTAAGGGTATCGTTCGTCAGATCTGTAAACATTCTGCGGGTAACAGGGCAGGAAGATTCAGTCGTTGCTGTAGTGTATTCACGGGAAGTTCGTCTTAAATCCGCAAGAATCGACTTCAGGAGATCCTGCTCCTGCATAAAATTTCCACCAGATGACAAAGATTGAGAGTACACGCGGTTTCCTCCTATACATTTAATTTCTTGTGCCTATCTAAGACTGTGTTGGTGCAAGGGACTGATGCTGCTGAAGAGCATTGACGAGTGTGTTCAGATGCTGTTCATGTGAGCGTACATACTGGTTCAGAGCTTGCTGGATTTGCGGGTTATGTGTGATGGAAGCTGTTGCTGCACACTGTTTGATCAGCATTTCTTCATTGGAGATCGAATCCGCAATGTAGTTCAGTTCCTTGGGGCTAAGCGCCTGCATCTGCGTATTTTGCATGTGCTTTTTTCCTCCTTAACCTAAAGTTTATGCGAATTTATTGTTACCTTGTCCTGCAAAAGTATACTTATTTAACAATCCAAACCGAGGTGATTCATAATGGAACTTATTAATGGTAATACGTTCTGGCCAAGTACCTTTACATCCCCATACAGTTATCCTGTTCTAGAAGACGAGATATCCTGTGACTGTCTCATTATCGGTGGTGGTATGGGAGGAGCACTGTCCGCCAAACTATTAACCGAGAGAGGTTTGCATACAGTCGTTATTGATAAAAGAGAAATCGGTCATGGCAGCAGTATGGCAAACACCGGACTACTTCAATATTCCAATGACAAAACGCTTACCTCCTGTATACATACCTTTGGCGAACAACGCGGGGTACGTTTTTATGAACTATGCCGTACTGCCATGAAGCAATTAGAAGAGACCGCTTCGAGTCTCGATCTTGATCCTTGGTATATCCCTCGTAACAGTTTGTACTGTGCAAGCCTTGAAGAAGATGTCGCTCTTTTGGAAGAAGAATACCATACACTCAAAACCCATGGCTTTGATGTTGAGCTGTGGAACCGGGAAAAAATTAGTGCGAGCTTCCCATTCAGCAAACCGATGGCGCTGTATACCAAAGGAGATGCCGAAGTTAACCCCTATAGGCTAGTACATGGTCTCCTGCAGTCTGCTTCAAAAGAAGGAGCTCAAGTGTATGAACGGACTGAGATGATCCATTGTGAATATGGTGGAGAAGGTGTCCTCTGTTACACTCCGAACCGAACAATTCGTGCCAAGCAGGTTATCTTCTCTACTGGTTACGAGACGCAGGAGATCAAAAATGACCGTGGCGCTTATCTAAAGAGCACCTATGCGATTGCAACCAAGCCACTGAAAGATCTTAGCAGCTGGTACAACCGAAGCTTGATATGGGAAACGGCGCGTCCTTATTTATACATGCGGACCACCCCGGATGGCAGAATTATTGCCGGGGGCCTCGATGAGGAAATTCCGCGTGAAGACCAGCGTGCAATTCGGGCCGAGCATAGGGCTGAGGATTTACTTAAAAAGGTAGCTAACTACTTCCCACTTCCGGATCTGGAAATAGACTATGCCTGGGAAGCTGTATTCGGCAGCACCCATGATGGGCTTCCGCTGATTGGCCCTCATCCTGAATACCCGAACTGTTACTTTATCGAAGGATATGGGGGCAACGGAACCGTATACAGCATGATTGCTGCATCCATTCTTGCGGATGTGATTACTGGGAGCCATAACGAAGACATGGAACTGTTCTCTCTGACCAGAACCACTAAACCTTCCCCCGTGTAAAATAGAAAAAGGTGCAGATCAGGAATGGCTTTCCTGATTCTGCACCTTTTTTCTGTTGTGACCAAACGGATCAGGACCCTGGCTTACCCTGCTCCGTCCTTACTAACATTTTACGCATAAATAACCAGCCGACCAATGGGAAAGCTCCCAAAACCACGATGAGCCAGGTTAACGTACGAAGCGAAGGGCCATTCATTACAATAATGATAAACACGGCAAGACCAGCTAGGCGGCCTGTCATCAGACAGAGCTCCCTTAAAACGACAAGTTCAACCCTTTTCTCTACATTTTCGCCGCTCATGCCCATCAAGTCGAATCCTGCCGCAATCATGGGAAGCATGTATAACGGCATGGCGACCGCTGAGCCAACCCCCATAATCAAAAGCGTGCCATAGCTTACTTTCCAGATGAGAGGCAGAAGAACGAGAAATAATATAATTGCCCCCGTCAACATACCTTTCGATCTATAATGCGGTTTGAACCACTTGCCCGCCATCCAATAACTGACCAAAGCTACAGCGGATGTAATTAACGAGAATTGACCCAGCTTGTACTCCTGTTCCGTGGCTACATAAACGAGCAATGCAATTAGAAAGGCGAATACGCCCTCCCTTACACCCTGGGCAGCCAACCCTAGCCCCAGCGGTCTCCACTCGCTGCCTGATCTTGATAATTGCTGCCAGGGTTCCGACCAGCGGTAGGTGCCGCTTACTTTTCTCTTTTTCAAAAAAAAGCTGAAGACAACGGCAATCACGTATATCACAAGTGACACGGTAAAAATGAGCCGATAACCTGAATTATCCGCCATCTTCGAGATTATCAATCCCGAGAACCAGGGACCAATGATTCCTGTCATGGAGCCCAATAACCCGACCCATCCATTGAACAGGTCCCGGTTCTCCCGGTCTGTAACTTCAAAGTACACCACATTAAAAGCAATCCAGAACAGACCCAGAGCACATCCGAGCAATATGCCGAGTGGCCATATCCAGTCCACCGCTCTTGGTCCAGCCCACAGAACAAGCATATAAAAAATGCCAGACAATGCTGTGCCTAGACGCAGCGCACTCATTTTATTATGTTCTTTAACCCATTTACCGGCTAACCAGAATGTCAATCCAAGTGCAAGCTGTTGACTTACCGTAAACCATCCCAGCATCGCATAGTCCGGACGACTCTTCCATAGATATACATTCAGAAACGTCCCCGACAAAGCTCCGGCTAACACAAACAATCCATTCACGCCCAGAAGCAGAATGGATTGTCGGCCCAGAGATATCTTCATCTGCTCCCTCCTTATTCCGCTTGAAGTCAGCACTTCGCGGCAAGTCTCAGGGTTAACGTACCCCAAGCAGAGGAAAAACATGACGAATCTCAGGAATATTTCATTTTCAGTGAATGGAAATTACTTCTTGGCGCTTAGATTTTGAATCAGGCGCAGACGATCATCTTCAGACAAGCTATATTGAACTTGGAAACAGCCGGAGCAGACATACATTTGTACTGTAAATGGTGCATCCAGCAGGGAATCCGTTCTTGAAACCGCGTTAGCTACAGGAGTGAATGTGTCCTTCGTGGACGTTTGTGTACCTGCGAGAATCATGAATTCACGGCAATGTGGACATTCCGGTACTTCTTCCTGCAGATCCAGCTGTTTCTCCACACCTTCTTCATATAGGATCAGATCATTGCCATCGTCCGCATATTTGGTTAGTGTTCGCAGTTCAGGCAATTTCAGTTCAACTTCATCTCCCCACAATGCCGCGAGGTCAGTGGTTTGATCGCTGTCCTGAGCATCATCAACATCGTAAATATCGCCGACTTCATCTTCATCCTCTTCTTCTCCAATGTTGATGTTCAGCGTACGGTAACCCTTCAGTTCATTGTGACAATAGGGACACTCTTCTTCAGGGCCCAATTCCTCATCCCATACAATCTCGGTGTGACACCACGGACATACTGTTGTTTCCAATTAAATCAACCTTTCTTTTATACAATCTTATTGTCAGGTGTTCATGACGTATATGACACCGATAGCAAAAAACACAATGGAAGCCGCAAACAAAATTCGTATCAATATCTTCATGCCAGGTCCCCCTACATGATGCTCGCGCCGATGACAAATGACAACGAGACAGAAATAATCATGGATATCAAGCCCACTGCCCGGTTATCCCGCTCAATTTCCTTGTCAATGGAGAATACCGGTGTCAGAAACTCAAACAGAAAATAAGCAATCAGCAGTAGAGCAAAGCCCACAAACGACCATGTCATGGCTTCATAGACAGAAGACTTGGCCTGTATGCAGAATCGAAGCACATTGCAGATTCCGAAGATCTTGCCCCCCGTAGCCATGGCAACAGCCACATTGCCTTTCTTGATCTCATCCCAACATTTGTATTTGGTTACAAGTTCAAAACAAGCCAGAAACACAAGCAGCTCCATTATGGCTACCGAGAAAAACCCGAGTACCATCCCCAAGGGATGAGACAGCAATTGGTCAATCGTCCCTTTCACTCACTGTTCCCCTTCCCAGTTCCACTGCCCCTCTCACCTCGCAGTGGAACACCGTTGTTTCAAGGTCCGGCTATTCCAATTCTGCAACAGTTACGCCGTTTCCGCCTTCTCCGTAATTGCCCAGCCGGTAACTTTTAATATGTTTATGCTTACGCAGATAATCCTGAATACCGGAACGCAAAATTCCCGTCCCTTTACCGTGAATAATATAGATCTGACCCAGATTCGCCAGGAAGGCTTCATCGATAAAACGGTCCGTCTCCATCAATGCTTCCTCCAGATTGGTTCCTCGCAGATCCAGTTCACTCTTCACGTTGTCATCACGTGTACGCTTCATGCTAGTGACCGGTTTCTGCTTAGGCTTGACTTCTGGCGCAGATTGCTTCAGTTCGAGATCATCCAGGGATACTTTCATTTTCATAATCCCCAGCTGTACTACAGCTTCTTTGCTGCCCGATAATTCCACGACATGCCCTTTTTGGTTCAAGCTGTACACATGCACTTCATCCCCTGGGCCGATCGCCCGGGTTTTTGGTGCTGATCCCGTGCGCTTCACTGTCTTTTTACGTCTCTCCGGTTCAGCTTCATCCAGCTGTTTGCGGGCAGCAATCAGCTTATGTTCTTTCACGGATGCGCCTTCCTCCATCGCAAGCTGACGCAGGTCCGCAATAATTTTCTCAGCTTCGGCTCTCGCCTTGTCCACGATGTTACGAGCATCTTCCTCTGCTTTTTCAATCCGTCGTTCACGCTGCTGTTCCAGCTTCTCGAGTTCGGACTGGTGACGGCTCCGCAATTTCTCCATATCCTGACGGAGACGCTCCGCATTTTCCCGTTCCTGCTCAGCTGTAAGCCGGTTTTCTTCCAGAGAAGCAATCATGTGTTCGACACGTTGATCCTCTTCCTTCACTTCACCACGAGCATAATCGAGAATGTATCCGGGCAAACCAAGGCGCTCAGCGATAGCAAACGCGTTGCTTCGTCCCGGAACACCGACCAGTAAACGGTAGGTCGGGCTTAGTGTATTCACATCAAACTCCATGCTGGCGTTAATGACACCTTTGCGTTCATAAGCATAAGCTTTCAGCTCACTGTAGTGTGTTGTCGCTACCATGCGGCATCCTGTCTGATGCATATGTTCCAGAATGGAGATTGCGAGTGCAGATCCTTCAGCAGGATCCGTTCCTGCACCAAGCTCGTCAAGCAGCACCAGACTTTTAGTAGTCATATTTTTCAGAATCCGGATAATGTTCGTCATATGGCTGGAGAACGTACTTAGATTTTGCTCAATGCTCTGCTCGTCCCCAATATCGGCATAAATTGCGTCAAATACACAGAGCTGACTACCATCTTCAGCAGGAACGAACAAGCCGGACATCGCCATCAGGCTTAGTAATCCAATTGTTTTGAGTGTTACGGTTTTACCACCCGTATTCGGCCCCGTCACAATAATGGATGTATAATCATTGCCCAGTTCAATGTCGGTCGGCACCACATTTTCGATAGCAATCAGCGGGTGACGCCCTTTTTTGAGCTTAATAAACCCACGATCATTCATGCGCGGCAAGGTGGCTTTTAATTCACGAGCATGCCGTGCTTTGGCGAAGATAAAGTCCAGAGAGCCCAGCAAATCGACATCATACAACAGCCACTCACCCTGCTCACTGACAAGCGCTGTCAATTTCTGCAAAATCACTTCAATTTCGCGTTCTTCCCGGATTCGGGTCTCACGCAATTTATTGTTCATCGCTACGATGGACTCTGGTTCGATAAACAGCGTGGCTCCTGAACCGGACTGATCGTGTACTATCCCGCCGAAGTAAGAGCGGTATTCCGCTTTTACCGGGATAACGAATCGGTCTCCACGAATGGTGATCAGCTGGTCCTGAAGCATTTTCGATACGGTTGAGGAACGGATCATGGAGTCCAGTTTCTCACGGATTCTGGCTTCTCCCCCGCGCAGTTCACGCCGGATCTGGGCCAAAGTTACACTGGCACTATCCGCCACTTCTGCATTGTCATCAATACAGACGCGAATCGCGTCTTCCAGTGCTTTTTGCTCCGACAGCTGATCGCTGATAAAGAACAGGGAATCAATCTTCTCATCTTCGTGTAGAGCGGCAATCTGGCGTTTCAAGCGGCGAGCAGCCAAGGTTGTATTGGAAATCCCGAGAAGTTCATGCGGATTCAGGGTCCCTCCAATTTCGGCCCGTTTCACGGATGCCGTGATGTCCACAATGCCTCCAAAAGAAGGCGACCCTTTCAGACGATCAAAAGTGAAGGCTTCATCGGTTTGTTGGAGCAACCGTTTTACTTCTTCCAATTCACTGATGGGTTCCAGTTGTTCCGCTTTCTTCTTACCCATGGTTGTTTGGGCATAGCTTTGCAATGTATTTAAAATTTTGCGGTATTCCAGTGTGTGTAAAATTTTCGTGTCCAAGTGTACAACTCCTTCCAAACTATATCTGTATTATAACGAAAGAAACTTTACTGCGCTATTTAACGAATCCTTCCACACATAAGTTTTGACATCATGCCGCAAACTACAGGTGTCAGGATTTTGCAACCTCTCCATGTGTGATGGTTCCAAATGCATAATCCGATCTGAACTTAAAGGAGGTAAACACGTTGAACTTCTTGGGACATGTCGTTCGTTTTATCATCGCTGCAATCGTATTGATGGTTGTCAGCTGGATCGTTCCCGGATTCGCTGTCGGTGGTTTCTGGAGCGCTCTGCTGCTTGCTCTGGTTATTGCGCTGCTCGGCTGGATCATTGAAGGCGTCTTTGGCAAAAGGGTCACTCCTTTTGGCCGCGGAATCGTCGGCTTCATTGTCAGTGCATTGGTGATCTGGCTTGGTCAATATATTGTTGACCATGTCGAAGTTAGTTTGCTTGGCGCTATTCTTGCTGCATTGGTGATTGGGATTATCGATTTGTTCATTCCGGTATCCACACCTTTTGAAGCAGGACGAAGCTCCAAGAATAACAACTAAGAAGCATCTAATCATGCAATTGCATGCAACACCTGCGATTTCTCCTTCAACCTCTGATGGCCATATGCCAGATGAGGTTTTTTCATTTCCATAACCTCTCAATCAATCCTCAAGATTAGAGAGAAAATCCTACTGACTAATCTTCAAAAAAACGACATAGCCTTCATGTACAGGCCTTACCATTTTGCGGTATGATGACTTGAGAAATAATTAAAATTTCATCTATATCATGCTTAAGGAGGCTCATGATGAAAAAAACTATGGCTTGGCTTGCAGCCTGCATGTTAATTCTGGTGCTCGCCGCTTGCGGAGGAAACAAGCAATCAGCAGACTCGGGCAGCAGCGGTGAATCCGATGCAGGCGTAACCGCTAGCGAGGAACTCGTCATTAAAGCGAGCAACTATGAATTTGACCAACCGGAATACCATCTTAAAAAAGGGGTTCCCGTTAACATTGTTTACGAAAACGTCAATGGTAATCATGGCATTCTCGTTCCGGAGCTGAATCTTCAGCTGGACACCAAAAACAGCTCTAAAGTCATTACCCCTGACAAGGTTGGAGAATTCGAGATGTCCTGCTCCGTGTTCTGTGGAAGTGGACATAGCAGCATGATCTCCAAAATTATTGTCGAAGAATAAGCCCCAAGACAATGAGCCCCCGTAATGACGGGAGCTCTTTCTGTATTATAACAAATTGTACAATCGTACGATGCCCATGATTTAGTGATGATCTGATGCCCTTAGGTCTGATCCTGTTCAATCAATTCGATCCATTCGTTATATTCCGTCTGCAATTTCGTATATTCATCCCGCAGCTGGCGATACTCCATGTTCAACTGCTCTGCCTTCTCCTGCTCCATTTCGCGTTCAACCTGCAGCAGTCGAAGCTGATTCGCAGCGAGTTCGTAGCGCTCACCAATCTCCAGCAGTTCATTTTCCATCGTTTGTTTCTCTTCTATAGCTTCGTTACGGAGCTTATCAAGCTGCTCACGCTCCTGTTCTAGCGCCTCTACCTTTTCAACACTGGCTGCACTTTCCTTCTGCCAGACATTCAATTCATTTTCAAGCAGGTTCCAGCGTTCCTGCCAGGATTGCTCCTGTACGGCCCATTCATCTGCACGACGCTGCCAGACCTGGTCCTGCTGCTCGGCTTGTTCCACACGAGAGAGTAACCGAGTTTCCTGCTCCTTTAACTCATCCAGTTGTGAGATAAGCTCTTCCTGTTTTGCAGACAATTCTTCATGCTTAATCTGCCATTCAAGTGCTTCTTCCTCTGTCTGTGCAAGCAAGTTTCTTTGTTCTGCGATTTGCTCAGTTAGCTTGGCAGCATGCTCGCCGGATGTTACAATTGCTTGTTCCAGTGCCTGCTTTTCCTGATCCAGTTCAGCAAGTTTGCGCGTGTGATTTTCCTCCCGCTGCAATGCATCCCCATAATCGTTGCGGATTTGTTTATAGGATTCCTGAAGTTGGTTTAGTTCTTCACGGATCCGGTTCAGCTCCTCTTCAAGCTGTTCGCGCTCCTGCTGCACACGACTTGCCTGCTCGTTATAGCGATTCGCTTCTTCTCTGTACCCGCGAGCTTCTTCCTTAACCACGGTTAATTCATCATGAAGGGACTGTACACCAGACTCCAGTGTTTCATTCTGTTCTGCTGCCTCAAGCACCTGAGTCTCCAGCTCTCCCATTTCGACAAGGCGCTGTTCGGCCAGGTCTTTCCATGATTTTTCGCTTTCGGTAAGCGTACTGATTTCATTTTGCAATGTACGTACGGCAGCGTGAGCCTGCTCCAGAACTTTCTGCAATCTACGCTGTTCATTCTCGGACTTCTCTTCGGCTTCACGAAGCTTCTGAATATCTTTTTCAAGCAGTCCATGCTGCTCCTGTACTTTCCGAAGCTGTGCTGCAAGGGAAGTTTCTCTCTCCACCGTCTCGTTGTATTGTCGTTTCCATTCCTGCTCCGTTTCACGAGACTTTTGCAAAGCAATTTCCGTTTCACGCAGCTGCTCTTGGAGCTGGGTACTGTCTTCCTTCAGCTGCCCCAACTGCTGTTCAAGTTCCGTTATGCGACGAGCCTGAACTTCCTGATCCTGTTTGCGCTGCGCTTGTTCCTTGCGCAATGCATCCTGCTCAGCGCGTTCCTGCTGGAGCTGCTGTTCCTGATCGGCAGCCACTTCCAGTGCCTCTTCAAGCTGCTTGCGTATATCATTAAGCTGGTTCTCAATTTCCGCTACACGACTCTCGGCTTGTGTGCGCTCGTTTTCCAGCTGCTGCAGCAGTTTCCCGCGTTCTTCCTGTAGTTTGGCCTCAGCATTAGCTGCGGTTTCTGTGAACTGAGAAGCTGCCTCGGCTTTTACTTGTTGCAATTGCTCCTCATAGGCTGCTTCTTTTTCCATCCATTCCAATTCGGCCTGTTCTGAAGATTCGTGGAAATCGGCTTTCAGCTTTTCGATCTCTATTAAGTGTTCCTCTTTCGTTTGTTGTAGCTGTGATGCCCGCTCTTCCTGGACCTTGCCAAGCTGGAATCTTAATTGCTCGGCTGCCTGCTGCTTCGCCTCTTGTAAACGCTGATCCGTTTGGGATTGAAGTTCACGGTATTGAAGCTCGGCCTCTTCCTGAACCTTCTTCAATTGACTCTCAGCCTGTTCCAATTCGGACAAAATCGCAGCCTCGGCTTCTTCTTTGGCTGCTTGCACCTGCTGTGCGGCTTTTGCCTCGATTTTCTGGCGTTCTGCGACAGCACGACTCTCCGCTTCCTTAATCTGGGCTGCTGTCTTATCCTGCAGTTCCTTGTACTGTCCTGCGGCCTTCGCCTGGCTCTGCTGCAATTCGGCTGCAGCCCGTGCCTGTACTTCCTTCAGCTCCGCAGCTGCCTGAGCCTGAGCCTGTTTAAGCTGGTTGGCCGCCTTCTCTTCTGCTTCTTTCAGGCGCAATTTCATCTTCTCTTCAGCTTCCTTCAGCTCCGCAGCAGTCTGTGACTGCAACTTTTGTTCACGGGCTGCAGCCTGACTTCGTTCCTGCTCAAGCAATGATTTCAGCTTGTTTACTTCATCCTGCTTCTCGGATTGCAGCTTCGCCACGGCCTGCTCTGCCTCAGTCTTCTGCTTGGTCGCTTCAGCCAGCGCCTGATCACGACGCTCCAGCTCCTGCTGATGTTCACTTTGAATTGCATTTAGCCTGTTCAATTCATTTCGAAGTTCTGTCCGTTCACCAGTCAGCATTTTCAGTTCATTACGGATCTCCTGGGTCTGAAGAGACTGCTCAGCCATATGTACAGCCGCCAGTACCGCAATACGCGGGGTATCCAGACGGGAATGGTTCTTGGAAATTGCGCTCATGCGCTCATCCACCAGATTAGCTACTTGTTTCATATAGTCGGCACTGCTGCCAACCAGTTTATAGGAAGTCCCGTAGATCTCTACGGTGACGCGTGTACGATCAGGTGTAGTCACAGTTGTGCCCTCCTTCAAGTCTGTATGTTGATTCTAAGCTGTAATGACAAAAAAGTCACATCGATCCTCTAATGCTAAGGATTCGATGTGACTTCAAGCAATTCCTGCTAATTGTTGTTCAAAAAATTGGCTTCTGTTCTATTTGCGCAATTCTGCTCCGAATTGCTCCTCCAGACGGGCAACCACACGAGCATGAACCTCGGTGATTTCCTCGTCCGTCAGCGTACGCTCGCGGTTGCGATACACAAGCGCCATCGCCACACTCTTCTTGTCTTCACCCAGTTTGCTGCCTGTGAACACATCGAATACCTGTACGGTTTGAAGCAGCTCTCCTGCAGCCTCACGAATCGAGCTGAGCATGGCTCCTGCTTCAATGTCTTTGCTTACGACTACGGCAATATCGCGTTCAACAGCCGGGAAACGCGGAAGCTCACGGTAACGGATATCCACGTCTGCTTCACTATAGATTGCCTCAAGAGCAATCTCTGCGATATACACATCGTTCAGATCATATTGTTGTTGAAGTTCAGGATGCAATTGACCCATGGTACCGATCAATTTACCTTCACCGCCGTCCTTATCTTCCAAATACACGGAGGCAGAACGTCCCGGATGGAACCCTTCCGGACTGTTTGCAACAAGACGAATGCGTTGTTCCAATCCAACATAGGAGAACAGGTTCTCAAGTGCACCTTTCAGATCGAAGAAGTCCACTTTTTCTACCCCTACATTCCACTGCTGAGCGGCACGGTTACCTGTAAGCAGCAAGCTCAGGACCGGAATTTCATGCGGCTGCTTCGTCAGCTTCTCTTCTTCAGTGAAGAACACGCTGCCCACTTCGAATACAGCAAGTGAATCCTGCTTCCGGTTCATGTTGTACACTGCTGCATCCAGCATTTGCGGCAGGACGCTTGTGCGAAGCACGCTGCGATCCTCACTCATAGGCATAGCCAGCTTCACAGCCTTGCTTCCTTCAGTCAATGCCGGGAACAAGGACGCTTTATCCGGATGTACAAAGGAGTAGCTAATCATTTCCTGCCATCCGCTGCCTGCGAGCAGTCCACGAATGGTACGACGCATTGCCTGTGAGCGTGTGTAGGCTCCTGGTGTTGTTGGTCCTTCAATCAATGTGGTTGGAATGTTGTCATATCCATACAAACGGGCAATTTCTTCAAAGAGATCTACGTCGCGAGTAATATCGCCTCTGCGCGTGGGTACTTCCACATCAAGCAATCCTTGTTCAGCATCGCCGCATGCAAAGTGCAGACGAGCAAAAATGGTTTTCACCTCAAGCAATGAAAGGTCAGTTCCCAGATAACGGTTCAGTCTGTCGAGTGACAGCTGGATAACAACCTTCTCTGCCACCTCGGCTCCAGCTTCCACAATGCCCTGGTGTACTTGGCCTTCAGCATAGCGCTGAATCAATTCAGCCGCACGGTCCAATGCCGTGATAACAGCCCCCGGGTCAACTTCCTTCTCAAAACGCATGCTAGCTTCGGAACGCAGCCCCAATTGGCGCGACGTTTTCCGAACCGTTCCGCCGTCGAACTTGGCGGACTCGAGCAGCAGATTGACTGTGCCTTCCGATACCTCGGAATTCTCGCCACCCATAACACCCGCAATGGCTACCGGTTTCACGCCATCGGTAATCAGCAGCATATGCGTTTCCAGCTTACGCTCCTGACCATCCAGGGTCACGATCGTTTCGCCTTCCTTAGCCATGCGTACTTCAATATGACCTTTTTCCAGTTTATCTGCATCAAAGGCGTGCAGCGGTTGACCGTACTCCAGCATCACATAGTTCGTGATATCTACGATGTTGTTAATTGGACGGACACCAGCAGCCATCAGACGGTTTTGCATCCAGAGCGGAGAAGGCCCTAGTTTGATGTCTGTTACATAACGTGCAGCATAGTGACTGCATTGTTCCTGCGCCGTGATTTCCACCGAGATATGATCTGCAGCAGCATCACCGACTTCAACCAGCTGTTCTTTCGGATTAGGCAGCTTCACTTCACGACCCAGAATGGCCCCAACTTCATAAGCTGCACCGCGCATGCTCAGACAATCGGAACGGTTTGGTGTCAGGTCCAGTTCAAGCACATGATCGTCCAGACCAAGCACCTGGCTGATTGGTGTGCCAATTTCCGTTTGCTCCGGCAGGACAAGAATGCCTTCCTGCTGATCTTTAGGAAGCAGCTTGTCGTTCATGCCGAGCTCTTTTGCAGAACAGATCATGCCAAGTGAAACGACGCCGCGCAGCTTGGCTTTTTTGATATCCAAACCGCCAGGGAGCTTCGCTCCAACCAGGGCTACGGCTACCTTTTGACCCGCATCCACATTTTTCGCACCACATACGATCTGAAGATCCTCTTCCTGACCGGCGTCAATGATGCATACGTTCAATTTGTCCGCATCCGGGTGCTTCTCCTTGCTCTTCACATACCCTACAACCACTTTGTTTACGCCCTGGTTGCGGTTCTCCACTACATCAATTTCGATCCCTGCACGTGTAATTTTCTCTGCCAGTTCCTGTGGCGTCACACCTTCAAGGGCAATATAATCAGACAGCCAATCTGTCGATACTCTCATGGACGTTCACTTCCTTAATCTATAAATTGGTTTAGCTAACTTGCCTTTAGCGCTTGCTTATTGTAAAGTTTACAGCCGTCCGAATTGCTTCAGGAATGCCATATCACTGTTATAGAAATGACGAATGTCGTCGATACCGTACTTCAGCATCGCGATACGTTCTACCCCCATACCAAAGGCGAAACCGCTGTACTTCTCAGGATCATATCCACCCATTTCCAGCACCTTCGGATGAACCATTCCGCCGCCCAGAATTTCAAGCCATCCGGTTTGTTTACATACTCGGCAGCCACTGCCGCCGCATTGTACACAGGTTACATCCACTTCAGCACTTGGCTCGGTGAACGGGAAGAAGCTTGGACGCAGACGAATTTCAGTGTGAGCACCGAACATTTCACGCACAAATTGCAGCAGTGTACCCTTCAAGTCGCTCATGCGAATGTTTTCGCTGATGACCAGACCTTCAACCTGATTGAACTGGAAGGAATGCGTAGCATCATCATCATCACGGCGGTATACTTTACCCGGGCAAATGACTTTGACAGGTACTTCCCCTTTCATTCTTTGCATGGTCCGTACTTGCACCGGAGACGTATGGGTACGCATCAACAGGTCTTCTGTTACATAGAAGGAATCCTGCATATCGCGAGCCGGGTGATTCTTCGGCAGATTCAGTGCTTCAAAGTTATAGTAATCCATTTCCACCTCAGGACCTTCCGCTACGCGATATCCCATGCCGATGAAAATATCTTCGATTTCCTGCACCACTTTAGTTAGTGGATGCAGACCGCCTTGACGTCCACGACGTCCTGGCAGGGTGACATCAATGGTCTCGGACTGAAGACGCTTCGCCGTCTCTTCCTTCTGGAACTGCTCCTGCTTGCTGTCGATGACTTCCTCAATGGCACCGCGAACATCGTTGGCCACTTGCCCGATTACGGGACGTTCCTCTGCACTAAGTGCACCCATGCCACGCAGAATTTCGGTCAATGCACCCTTTTTCCCCAAATACTTCACACGCAGATCACCAAGCGTCTGCGGATCGTTCACGCCGGACAATTGTTCCAGCGCTTCAATCTTCAATGCTTCTAAACGTTCTTTCATGTGTAATTGCCCCCTTTATGTGGTGTTAATGCAACAAAAAAAGGCCTTTTCTCCCCAAAAGGGACGAAAAGACCGTGGTACCACCCTTGTTAGACATCCGGTGCTGACTGGCCCTTCCGGCCTGCAACACGTCTGTCTCACTCTGTACGGAATAACGACCGTTAACCGTTTGCCCCTACTGCTGAGCCTCAGCAATTGCTGCCAAGTCAAGTTCAGGGAACCGCTTCGGAGTGAATTTCGGCAGCCTTGTTCTACAGAAACGCTCTCAATCTACGGCGCTTCCTCCCTGTCCAGAGGCACTGCTTACTTGTCTCCATCATCACGTTTGTTAATGAAATTAAACCTATATCGACGTATTTATCGATGATCGTTCATAATTATATGCAAATTCAATCGAAATAGCAAGCCAGTCAATCATCTATTTTTTTGCTCACATCCTTCCGCCTAAGCTGAATTAACCGCTCTTGAATGTCACGGATCTCAGCGGCTTCCGCAGCTCGTTCTTCAACAGCTTCCGGATGGGCAAGGATATCTAAGCCCGCATTGCTCATGGGAGATAGCAGTTCGGACAGTCGCATTTCCAGGCGTAATCGTTCATCATCCGATTCCCGCTGGCCAAGTGAAGAATCTCGGAGTTTTCTCGACTCTTCCCAATCCAGAACTCCTCCTTCAAATACCGTAGCCTTCCCTCCTGGCTCCAGATCAAGCAAGCGGTTTGCCAGCATTTTGGTCAGCATTCGGTCATGAGACACAAGTACCAGAGCACCCGAAGCCTGTTTTAATACATTCTCCATCACTTCCTGGGTATCAATATCCAGATAGTTTGTCGGCTCATCCAGAACCAGCAAGTTCGCACCGCCAAAGTATAATCTCAAAAACGCAACTCTGCATTTCTCTCCCATACTCAGGTTCCCGATGCGCTTGAATACATCCTCTCTGGTAAATAGAAAACATCCCAGAATGGTTCGGGCAGCACTCTGAGTCATGGATGGGAGACTGAGCAAGCTGTCCAGCAGAGTCTGATTCTCGGGAAGTCCCTCAAGCTCTTGAGAAAAGTAACCGATCTTCAGCTGTGGATGCCTTCTCACCACCCCCTGCTCTGGTTCAAGTTCACCAATCATCAGCTTCAGCAGGGTCGTTTTCCCCGTACCATTCGGTCCACGTGCGGCAAGCCGGTCCCCTCGCCCGACGGCAATTCCCAGATTGTGAAATAACGGATGTCCCTCCGGATATGCGAAGCTGACGTCTCTCATTTCAAGCAGCTGGCGTGCCGCTAACGTGTCAACTTGTAATTCCATGTTTAGCTTGACTGCATCGCGAGGTTTCTCTACCCGCTCATTCTCCAGCCGTTCCAACTGTTTCTGTTTTGCATGGTAACGCGAAATGTTTTTGTTGGCTTTGGCTTTGTAAAAGCTCTGAGTGATCTTAACCTCCACGTCCGTTGCTGAATTGTGGGCCTTATGGAACCACTCCTGATAATTGCGAATGGTCTCTTCAAGCGCTTTGCGTTCCAGTTCCTGTTTGCGGTATAGGGTTTCCTGTTCTCGCCGTTCCCTCTCCTTATGAACTTTGTAGTCAGAATATCCGCCTTTATATTTGTTGAGCGCTTGCGGACTAAACTCAATGACACCTGTTGCTACCTGATCAATAAAGGTCCGGTCATGTGAAACAAAGAGCAGCGTGTCGGTGTAATTGGATAGCCATTCTTCGAGCCATCGCATGCTATCCTCATCCAAATGATTCGTCGGTTCATCCAAAATAAGAAATTTGGGTTTGCTGACCAGCAGTCCTGCCAGCCTTGCCTTGGTTTTTTGTCCACCACTCAAGGAGTGATAGGATCTGTTCCAGTGCTCCGAGCTTAAACCCAGACGGGTCAACACCTTTTCCACCTCGGTCTCCCACATGTAGCCGTTCAGCTGCTCATATTGCTCCATGGCTACGGTATAGGCTTCAAGCAGCCGCTGCTCATCTTCTCTCCCGCTCATGCCCATACGCCGTTCCAGTTCTTCCAACTCACATTTCACTTCATAGATCCGGCCACTTTCCTTCCGTACTGCATCCAGCACCTTCATACCTGGGTCAATTTGAGAGCGTTGACGCATGAATCCCCACTCCTTCTGCGGGACGTGGCGCTCAATATGTCCGCCTCCCTCCTCTTCCCCTAAAATGATGCGTAACAATGTGGTTTTACCGCATCCATTGCGACCGAGAATCGCAAGCCGCTCACCTTCGTTAATTTCCAGATTTAAACCTGCAAACAATTCCATCCCGTTCCATTCTTTTGATACTTCATGTAGGCGTACCAATGTCATCATAAGACTTCATCCTTCCTGCGTTAAAAATCAAATTCATCCCGTGCTTTTTCGAGATGATATTTTTAATCTTGATCACGCAGAGCTGCCTCGGCCCGCAGGAAACCTTAGACATCATTTCCTGAACAAAAAAACCGCTGGCATCCGCCGGCGGTCTGGCAATTCAGGTTTGGATAAAGCGTCAAAAAACAAGCACAAGGTACACCCAGGTATGACAAATAAACACCCAAGAAGGGTACACAAGCCACAATACTCGGCTCACACACACCTGATCCCATAGCTGAATTTGGACACACGAATCCCCTCATTGCTCAGCCGCTTCGGCTGACTGCGTCATACATCTTCTGCAGTTACTGGGGTTCAATTCTTGTGTCTTACTTCATGGGACGTGTGGTTACCTCTCATTCATGTGAAGTATCAATTTCTCCGTTATTGTACCAGAAGTTGGGGAAATTGCAAAGCTTTGAATGAATGTAAAAAAGAAAATACTGCGCTTTCATCACTTTGAGTAAAAAAAGAAAACCCTCTTGTGATGAACAAGAAGGTTTTCTAAGTTAAGCGGGTGATGGGAATCGAACCCACGCTATTAGCTTGGAAGGCTAAAGTTCTACCATTGAACTACACCCGCACGATTGACGATCGGGACGACACGATTTGAACATGCGACCCCCTGGTCCCAAACCAGGTGCTCTACCAAGCTGAGCTACGTCCCGTTAAGTTCCTAAGAATCTTAACACGGTTTTTACAAAAACTAATATAACACGTTCATCCGGTCCTTGCAACTTTTAATTCCCATTTTTTCCTTTTGGGTCACAAACGAAAAAGACAGAAGCGACTCCCGCTCCTGTCTAATGGCTATCCTGTAGGTTTATCCACATCACGTAAAAACCGCTTTTCGAAATCAGCCGCCACAATGGGTTTACTGAAAAAGTATCCCTGCGCTTCATGGCAATGCTGATCCCGAAGGAACACCAGCTGCGACTCGTTCTCCACTCCTTCGGCTGTCACCTTCAATTGCAGATGATGAGCCATGGACGTAATGGTGGAGACGATCGCTGCATTATTGCGATCCTCCATGACTTCGTTCACGAATGAACGGTCAATTTTGAGCCGGTCAATCGGCAGATCCTTCAGGTAATGCAGCGAACTGTATCCTGTTCCAAAATCATCAATACTGATTTGCACACCAATCTCTTTAATTTTGCGAAGTTGTTCAAACGCACGATCTTTGTCAAATGTCATACTTTCGGTAATCTCCAGTTCCAGCCAGTCCGGCTCCAATCCTGTTTCCCTCAGTATGCCGTTGATGTTATCCAGCAGATGGGAATGTCTGAATTGTCTCATCGAGAGATTGACAGACACACACAGTTTGCGGTATCCAGCTTCCTGCCATTGCTTGTTCTGCGCACATGCCTCCCGAAGCACCCACTCGCCCAGCGGCACAATTAGTCCGCTCTCTTCTGCCAGTGGGATAAACTCTGCAGGAGAAATTGCGCCGCGCTGCGGATGCTCCCAGCGTACCAGAGCCTCCATACCAACGATTAAACCACTTGCAATATTGATTTGTGGTTGATATACAAGATAAAACTGACCTCGATCCAGCGCTTTGCGCAGATCATTCTCCAGCTGCAGTCGTTCCTGTGCCTTCATCTGCATTGCATGAGCATACCGGTTCAATTCGATCCCCTGTTCCTTGGCGTTATGAAGCGCAGTATCCGCATTTTGAATGATTTCCTCGGGTGATCCCCCGTCATGGGGATATATGGCCATGCCAATTCCAACCGTTATATGATAGTCGTTGCCATCAACCATGACCGGCTTTTCAAACAGCTGCAAAATCGATCTTGTTCGGCGCAGAGCATTCTCTGTATTCCAGAAGTCCGTCATCGTGACCACGAACTCGTCCCGGCCAAGACCATACACTTCTTCGCCCGGCAGAGACGATTGCTTCAGACGCTGCCCCACTTGACGAAGAACACGGTTTGCAGCCTGCTGACCGAGGGAGTCGTTAATCGTTTTGAACCGGTTGATATTCAAAACGAGTACGCCGACGAGCTCGTCCTGTTTCACTGCTTCATCCATCAATCTTTTGAGTCTCTGGGAAAGACGGCGGCGATTTGGCAGACCCGTTACATCGTCATGATGAGCAATATAGTTCATTTTGGCTTCAGCAGCCTGCTGCTTCAGAAACGGGGTATCCACTACCGTTGTATATAGTCCTTTTTGTACAAAGAAATATCCTAGGCAATTCATCCACAATGCAAATAACAGATTCAAGTCGCTGACCTGCGTTGCAGAAATCAAGTAGCACTCTCCGTAGAAGAAGCACAGGGCTCCACACAGAATAGAAGGCAAATCTCCCTCTTTCCCCTTCTTCCATTTCAAAAACAACACAAATGCGGTGATCCCGTAAAGAAGACCGACCAAGAAGTGAATTTTCATAAACGTTTCGCTTAACACTTCTTGCTGAGTTAATTTGGGCAGCCAGCTCCATTCCTGAATACCCGCTGTGTACAACAGGACAAACGTACCCAGCGTTCCGCTAAATAGTAAAAATTTACGCGGTAACGCAACTTCTTTTTCTCTCACTGCATAAATAAGCAATAAACCCACTGCACAGACCACGGAGCCCAGCGTCATCATTTTGAGCGAAAATTCCGATTCCAACATCGCGCCACTCGGCATCTCTTCCGCATATGAAACGATATGAATTAATTCAAACAGGCCAATCAATAAAAAAAGCGTTGTAATCATGATTCTGCGCAGGGTTAACTTTTGGGTCTGGAACAACCAGCTTTGGTTGTAAATCCCGATACAGGCTGCAGCTGCAACGAATCCGCCAAGTAGCGTCAGCACAGGGTATCCGGATATGATTAGATCAGAGCTTGCAGAGGAACGGTACCATTGACTTACGAGGAAACATAATAAGCCGCCTAGTGCGACCCAACTTACTTTTCTCTGATCTTGCGAATTTGCCTTCATGCCTTGTTTTTCCTTCCCGGGATCACCTATCCTGAATAACCTTTAGCCCTCACCTGTGACGTTCAGGTTTGAAAACTTTCATTATTACACCATTCGACAATAAATATTTACCAACGTTCAATTCACATGCCAATACATGCTATCTGGTACATAATAACATTTAATTCTACGGACGTGAACTA
This sequence comes from Paenibacillus sp. FSL K6-2862, assembly GCF_038005125.1. Lineage (NCBI taxonomy): Bacteria > Bacillati > Bacillota > Bacilli > Caryophanales > Paenibacillaceae > Paenibacillus > Paenibacillus sp. FSL K6-2862. Next base: position 1,892,170 of record NZ_JBBOSN010000001.1, on the reverse strand, counting down.
AAAAATAGTTGAAAATAGGAATATGTATTCATAGCCACGTAGAAAAACAAGGCACTAAGAACTAAAAAAACATGAATCTCCAATTGGAGTCCATGTCCCTTTAGTTTGCAACAGCATATCAGACTATTTTCCATACAAAGTGCATTGCGGGGAATCTGATACGTGACCGTTGCTTTTATGATGTTTACCAAAAATTATTTATCAAAATTCACTTCAGGCGTTGTCAATTTATCATAGAAATCCACGACGTTATCCTTCTCGGCTGACGAACGCAGGGCCATTGCCGAACGCGGATGCTCGTCGAGTGCTCCTGTGATCATATATGGCAGGATGTAGCCCCATTCTTCTTTTTCGCGAAGAGGAACCATCAATTGTTCCAATACGCCAAGTACCGGACGCAAGTTATATTTCGTGCCCTTCAGATGCGCCACAAGAAGTTCAGTCGGGCAATTACCTGCTGCACGGCCCATACCATATACGGAAGCATCCAGTAGTTCAACGCCAAGCTCTGCAGCCACAAGCGTATTGGAGAATGCAAGCTGCATGTTATTGTGAGTGTGAACACCGAGACGTTTGTTTGGCAGATGGGTTTTGAACTTTTCAACAAGGTACTTCACGTCGTTATGGTCAAGACTGCCATAAGAGTCAACGATGTACACAACGTCTACGGAGCTCTCTTTAATCAATTCAAAGGCTTCGAGCAATTCGTTCTCCATGACATTGGACAGAGCCATAATGTTCAGTGTTGTTTCATATCCACGATCATGGAATGTTTGAACAAGTGCCAAAGCCTTGTCCACATCTTTGCTGTAGCAGGCTACACGGATCAGATCCAGCATGCTCTCACTGCGCGGCAAAATGTCATTCTCGTCCACACGTCCGACGTCAACCAGAGCAGACAATTTGGTATTTCCTTTTTGCGGGATCACTTTGCGCAGGAAGTCATCATTCAGGAAACGCCATGGTCCTGCTTCTTCGGCACCTTTCAGCAGTTTCGGCGAGTTTTTATAACCGATTTCCATATAATCAACGCCTGCCTCATTCAATCCAGCATATAGCTGTTGAACGAAGTCCACGCTAAAGTCCCAATTATTTACCAATCCACCATCACGAATGGTGCAATCTACAATTTTGCAATGATTTGTCTTCATTTGTCTGCTCCTTTTCTGACCAACTTGTGTATTCCTCTCATGATACTTGAACGTGACTTGAAAAGTAAAGGGATAAACACGTTATTGGGTCTAATGGTTCTATCGGGACTTCCAGTTCCGATCAATCTCGGACATTTCGGAAGGATTCGGAGCTTTTTTGCCATAACGAACCACGTTATATGTCCTTGTTAACATGTCGGAAAATCTCTGCGTATCTTGCTTGTCTGAAGAAGACTTATGATGAAGGATCTTTTCTGCTGCTTCCAGTGGAGTCTGTGCAGCTTCAATTTCCACCCCTTGCTGTCTGGCTTGATCTATCCATTTTCTGTAGTAGTAACGTACACGCTCCGCCTCCTGTGAGGGAGGTGTTTCTTTTTTCCGGAACCATGGTTTGCGTGGTCTCACGGGTGTTTCCAGCGTTTCACTAATATCGATGTATTCGGTCCGCGGCTCGGCCCTACGCTCCCTGGGTTCCATCATCCCCCTCAATCGGTCCATAAGACGGTTTATAGTCTTTCTTCCCAATCTGAATATAAGCCATAGAATCAGCGCAGCAGAAGCACCTAGAACGAACCATCCCAGCATGTCCCAGAAAACAGATGGTTCTGACTGCTCTGTCACTCTGCCTGGAAGCTTTGATGGGTCAATACCAGAGTCTGGTGTCATGGGCAGCTGCGGATCGGAAGACGGGCCTATTAATCCTCTGATCCATGCGAGCAGACGATCCCGCAGTGGAGCGAGCCAGGCGGCTAGACTGGGAAATGCTCCGATACCTGCAATGATTAACAACATCCATATTAAACGCTGATGATTCGCTCTGTTGAATTCCCGAAGCACAATCTTTCTCTTGCCATCATTTAATACGGCTCTATCCAGCTGTGAACTGTAGACATTAAGGAGACAAGCAACAAAACTGATGAAGCCTGCTGCATATAATGTTCCTCCATAGGTCTGCAAAGGGAATAAGGGCTCGAACCAACGCGAGAAGATACCTCCTATAATAGATCCGACAACGCCGAAGACCTGCCATCTCCACATCAAGGTGGAGCGAAGCGATGGTTCTGGCGCCAATCCTACAAAAGCTGATAACGCCCCCCACAGAAGAGCTGTGATTAATTCCGGTCCCGTAAATCCGTTTATCCAAGCGACGATAAGGGATACAACCACCCCCAGGAGCAGAGCTCCAACTAGCCGAAGCCACATACGGGTTCCTAATCCTTGAAACCTGTGGCCCAGCAGCACGCCAATGCCGCTTGTCAGAGCATAGATAATCAGCAGAAAATAAGGAAAATGACCGTTTGCATAGAATGAAGTAAGGGTCAACAAGGGAAACACATAAACGCCAATTAGCAGTATCGCGAGCAGAGACATCCCTAGTCTGGATTTACTTTCCCAAGTCGGATCACTCATGCACTCACCGCCTTGTTGTTCTTCGTACCGATGTGATCTGCCTCCACAGGCAGAATGGTTACTCGGTGTCCCTGTTCATGCAGGCGAGCAATCTCATGCTCCATGGCAGTAGAAACGTACGATGTAATTAAAAGATAGCTTCGTGCCTGATGAGCTTCCTCATTGCGCTTCACTTCATCATTCAGGAACTGTTCCATGGGAACCATGCATTTCAACTCGGTTTCAGCCATTGCCTCCAAAAGAAGCTCCAGATGCGGACTGCCATAATCAGGTTCAATTCGAAGCGGATCACGCCCGCCATTCACCCGATAGCCGTTATGAGCGAATCCGGCAGGGAGTCCTCTGCCAATCGCATCGGCTGCAGCCGTTGCTGCATAGCTCAGTGCACGCTCAATCGGCTCAGGTCGGGTTACTACACTCCACATATCCTCCGACTCCTGAATATTCACAATAATCCATGACTGTGGATCCGCTGTCCAGCCTTGCTTGTATACCTGCAGCTCGCCTGTACGTGCGCTTGCTTTCCAATGAATTCGGTTCATGGGATCGCCTGCTCCGTAAGGACGTACGCCAAGAATAAGAAATGGATCCTCCACGATCCAGCGGGATACCTCTACCTCCCCCTGCCACACCTGATAAATAGCAGGCAGATCTTCAGCAGCGACCAGCGAAGGATATACGATCATGGACAGATGAACAGGGATCGGTTGGGTACTGCGCCAGACGCCAAACAGATCTCCACCTGTCATGGTCACCGTATTCAACGTGTAGATACCACGTTTACTGCACATAATCGGATGCTTGCGTGTAATTCTCGTAAATGGTTTCAAAGTAAATATACTTTTGTGATTCTGGTAGATATCGCCCTGGCTGATATCCATGCCTGAACCACTGCGAAATACAAAGGATCCGGGCATCATTGCCTCAAGTCTCAGCCAGGGGACTGTGACCCGCTTCTCGTTCGCTATCGTCTCCACCATCTCAAGCTCATCGCCTGCGTAACAGCGCAGTTTGCTGAATTCACGTGTATACTTCAGCCTTCGTAATGCCGGGCGTCCAAACCATACACCTTGTAGGCCAATGATAATGCCTCCTACAATGACAAGCCATAATAGTGCCATAATTACCGTCCACTGCCGGTGCCAATGCTCTCCGTTGGCACCTCTGCCTGGCTCAGAATCTCATGAATGATCCGTTCCGCAGCGCCTTCCTGTTGCCTCACCCTGTTACGGAATACAAGTCGGTGAGCCAGTACAGATTCAGCCAGAACCTTGATGTCATCTGGTAGAACGTAATCCCTGCCATGCAATGCTGCCCAGGCCTGACACGCCTTCAGTAAGGCTTGCGCTCCCCTCGGACTAACACCAAGCGAAAGCTCAGGATGTCTACGTGTCTCTTCTGCAAGACGAATCATGTATTTAAGCAGGTCTTCTTCGACCTGGACGGACTGGTATGTACGCTGCGCCTCAAGAAGCTGCTCACGACTTAAAATGGATGTAAGATCGTTAACCGAACGACCCGCTACAGTCCTTCTCAGAATCTCTACACTTTCATCACTGCTTGGATAACCCATGCGAATCTTCATCATGAATCGATCCATTTGAGCCTCAGGCAGCGGAAAGGTCCCCTGATTATCAATTGGGTTCTGGGTTGCTATTACGATGAATGGACGTTCCAGCTGTCTCGTTGAACCATCAATACTGATCTGTCGCTCTTCCATGCATTCCAGCAAGCTTGATTGGGTTCGCGGTGTAGCACGATTGATCTCGTCAGCCAGCACAAGGTTCGCGAACAACGGACCGGCTCTGAATTCGAAATCACCAGACTTTTGATTGTAGAAATGAATTCCCGTCAGATCAGACGGCAGCAAGTCAGGGGTGAATTGTATGCGTTGAAACGTACAATCCAACGATGAAGCTACCGATTTGGCCAGCATTGTTTTTCCTGTACCTGGTACGTCCTCAAGCAATACATGTCCTGAAGCGATAACTGCGGTCATGATCAGTTCTATGGTTCGCTCCTTGCCTACAATCACCTGTCCCACATGATTCGTCAGATTTTTATTCATCTGTTCCATTTCCTGAATATTCATCATGCACCTTCCTTTCGCAAGCTATGAATATGTATCCGCATTCATTCTAACTATAACCCATAATGCTTCCAAAAAAAAACAAAAGGAATCGGCCAACATGCCGATTCCTGCTCATCCTGCACTATTACACTAATGGGAGCATAATCATAAACCGGGTGCCTTCACCCTTTTTACTGTCAACCGAGATTGTGCCCCCGTGGTTTTTGATGATGCGATAACTTACCGAAAGACCCAGTCCTGTCCCGCTCTCTTTTGTCGTGAAAAATGGATCGAACAAACGTACAAGCGTGTTGTGGTCCATACCCTGACCGTTATCCGTTATGGAGATCTGCACATACTTGTTCTCGGTTTCAGTGGAGATTCGTATGAGACCTGTATGCTCTTCGCCTACGCCATCGATGGCATCCATTGCATTTTTCACCATATTCAGAATAACCTGCTTAATCTGCTTAACATCAATGGAGACGTTCATCGGCGAGTCTGCTTTATCTAGGGTAATCTCGCACCCTTTCATCAAGCCTTCGCTTTCCGTTAGTAAGACCACCTCTTTGAGTAAGGAATCCACCGACATAATGGTCTTCTGCGGTGCTGACGGTTTGGAGGAATTCAGGAATTCATAAATAATATCGTTCGCCCTGTCAATCTCCGTCAATATGATCCTGGCGTATTCATCTTTCCCTAATTGCAGCAAATGTGGGCGCAGCAGCTGTATAAACCCGCGGATCGCTGTCAAAGGATTGCGTATTTCATGCGCGATAGATGCTGAAATGCGTCCCAGCATGGCAAGCTTGTCATTCTGATAAGCAGTCTGTTCTATTTGTTTATAATCAGATACGTCCTTGACACTGAACAAAAAATCTCCATCCATCTGATCTCCGTAGGTTACTGTGACCAGCCAGTGTCTGCCATACTCATCAATCAGTTCATGATAGCGCTTACGGTGAAAGATGGTCTCCCGGTAGATACGTAAAATTTTCTTTTTCTTGAATCGGCTCATCTGTGGATGATGCAGCATTTGCATCAGGGTGCAGCCGCTCAACAGACTTCTGGGAAGCTCCAACAATTTTGCCATTTGAACGTTAATAAACGTCAATACACCGTTGCTGTCAAACAACATAATACCGCTATCCAAATGCTCCAGAACATTTTCATATTTGTTGTAATCCAGATGTACAGGCGGGAAACTGTTCGTTGGGTGAGGCGCTGTATCCTGAAATTCACTAATCATGACAGGTTCCTCCTTTTCACGTAAATGATAAACTTGCCATTCGGACATCATATCATCACAGAAACAGGAAGGGCCGATTTATTTTTCATTACCGGTGCCCTTTCGTTGGGGGGCTGAGCCGAAAATATGGATGGCACGTCCGGAACCTTAGCTGGTCTATTCCCGGTAACCAACAATTGATCCGGAAAATAATATAAGTTTGTTTGTTCCATTCAAAACCTTCTCCTATTTCCAAACACGAACATTTTATTTGCTCCGCCTCTTTTGCAAGTCTGTTTTTATCATAGACAAGTTTATAGAAGAGAGTCAATCAGAGAAAGTGTCGAATGGAAATTATTTTAAGAAAAACCTCGAAATACCCGATTTTCAAAACACAAAAACGAAGCCTTTTCGCAAATATCGCGAATCAGCTTCGTTCATATCCAAATGATTACATAACAATATAGAGCATAGCAATCAAATTAATCTATAGTCCGCTTTTATTGTGCTGAATTTTTAGTCTGCGCTGGCTCATTACGGCTAATCGGCGTTTGAGTTCGCTCTCCCACTTCTCATCCTTCATTTCCTTGGCCAGTCTCAGGAGATCAAGTGACATGTCAATTTGTCGCTGAACAATGACCATCGCATCTTCGCTCTCGCGGTTGACGCAATTTTCGAAGATTGCATCCTCATCCTCCGTCACGTAATCCTGAAAATCAATCTCGGAAGCTCCGTCGCCATGCGCATATTCAGCCAAAATTTCATATTCATTTTCCACTTTGTAATGCACTTCTACCCGGTGGCATACCGGACAAAACAGCAGGGGAACATTATGAACCTGGGTGCGGTAATGCTTCAGCGTGCCCTTTGTTCCCACCATACTTGCCCCACAACAGTAACTCATTTTTGTTCACCCTCCTTATTACGTGCCGGGACCTTTTAATTTAGAGATGGTCTTCCTAGCACCTGCAGCTTTTCTAAAAAAGAAGTTGTTCCATCAGTGTATCTCATTCATTACCATATTATCATGGTGATGTCCCGAAAATATTTACGGGGTTTCCATACCCTATTCGCCTCAAAGGCCTTCAATTCCTCTTTCGGGAGATGTAAAAACCTCTCATTCCTATAATACTTCATTAACACGTTTCTTGCCCTGTCTAAACACCCTAATCCAACTTCCAAATTATATTTGGGAAAAAGGGTGCAAAAAGCCCTCAATCCCGAATGGGATGAGGGCTTGAACCACAAACGTTCAAGTTAATCAGGCTTACAGGTTGCTGTCGCCTGGTTTCCAGTTCATTGCACACAATCCGCCGGATTGCAGTGCTTGCAGTACGCGAAGTGTTTCTTCAACACTGCGGCCTACATCGTTGTGGTTAACCACTTGGTATTTCAATTCGCCTTCTGGATCGATGATGAACAGACCGCGCAATGCAACGCCTTCTTCTTCGATCAGAACGCCGTAATCTTTAGCCACTTGCTTCGTGATGTCGGAAGCCAGTGGGAAGTTCAATTGACCCAAGCCATTGCTGTCTTTAGGTGTATTGATCCACGCTTTGTGGCTGTGTACGGAGTCAACGCTCACGCCAAGAATTTCAGTATCCAAAGCTTTGAATTGCTCGGAAGCATCGCTCAAAGCTGTAATTTCAGTTGGGCACACAAATGTGAAGTCCAAAGGATAAAAGAAGAATACGAGCCATTTGCCACGGTAATCGGACAATTTAACGGAACCAAAATCTTGTCCGTCTCCCGATACTGTTTCCATTGCGAAATCTGGTGCTGGTCTACCAACCAAACGTTCTGCCATAACTAAAAATTCCTCCTTTGGGATTATGTAAGCATCCATATGGATTGCTCATCATCAAGAAAAGCGCGGACGCTTTTCCTGTTATTAAAATGGTTTGATACTTGATAACAAGTACAAGTAAAATGTTATCATCCGGACTTCTCAAAGTCAAGATTATAAACGTTATTTTTTTATAATAATTATAAATAAGAAATTTTCGTGCCAAAATCTAAAGTCCAACATATAAAGGAACAGCCCTCAATCTCTCCTATTGGAAAGCTAAGGGCTGCCCGATCATGATGTCTAAATTATGCCTGTTTACGGATCGCTGCAACGATCAGATCGCCCATTTCCGTAGTACTGATGGCTTTGCTCTTATCTACAGCAATATCACTTGTACGGTGTCCTGCATTCAACACTTCAGCTACAGCAGCTTCAATGGCATCCGCACCTTCTGCATAACCAAAGGTTGTACGGAACATAAGTGCAACGGACAGAATCGTAGCAATTGGATTTGCCAATCCTTGACCAGCGATATCCGGTGCCGAACCGTGTACCGGCTCATACAAGCCGAAGCTTCCTTCGCCCAGTGATGCAGAGGCCAGCATGCCGATTGAACCTGTCAGCATTGCTGCTTCATCACTCAAGATATCTCCGAACATATTTTCCGTTACGATGACGTCAAAGCTGGCTGGACGACGCAGCAGCTGCATCGCACAGTTGTCAACGAGAACGTGCTCCACTTCAACATCCGGATATTCCGGTGCTACCCGGTTTACCACTTCACGCCATAGTCTAGATGTCTCCAGTACATTGGCTTTATCCACAGAAGCGAGTTTTTTGCGGCGTCCTTGAGCAATTCCGAATGCTTGACGAACAATCCGCTCTACTTCGGTTACATTATATACACAGGTATCCACAGCTTCTTGCCCCTGTGAGCCTTCACGTCTGAATTTTTCACCAAAGTAAATGCCTCCGGTCAGCTCCCGAACCACCATTAGGTCCGTGCCTTCCAGTACTTCAGGTTTCAATGTGGATGCATCCTTCAAGCAGTCAAACACAACTGCCGGGCGCAAGTTGGAGAACAATCCGAGCGCTTTGCGAATTCCCAGCAAGCCCGTTTCCGGACGGAGTTCCTTGCTGTTGTTGTCCCATTTCGGACCGCCAACGGCTCCGAGCAACACTGCATCCGCACTTTTGCATACGGTGAGTGTTTCCTCTGGAAGAGGTGTGCCTTTTTCATCGATCGCAATTCCGCCAAACAGTGCGTGCTCGGTTTCAAAACGATAACCGAATACTTCCTCCGTACGTTTAAGTACTCTCTCTGCTTCCGCTACAACTTCCGGACCGATACCGTCACCTGCGATGACTGCAATTTTTTTTACGTCTGTCATGGGTTGTCCAACTCCTTCATTCATTCTCAATCGAACGTGTCATACTTAACTCTCTCTTTTGTATCATATTCAGTGGTCATTTGACCAAGATATACAATCTATGACTTTAATAGATTTTACCTATAAGAGGTTTGGAGGGCTGTTGTTCTGCTCGTCAGACTGGAGTAAAATAATACGTGAAGTCAAATTCAGGTAACTCAGGAGGGATTGCAAACCATGCAATACACGTACTTGGGAAAATCAGGTCTTAAAGTAAGCCGGATTTGTCTCGGCACCATGAATTTTGGGCCCGCTACAGACGAAAAAGAAGCATTCCGTATCATGGATGCAGCACTCGATGCTGGTGTTAACTTTTTTGATACCGCTAACATTTATGGTTGGGGTGAAAATTCCGGCCTTACCGAGGAAATTATCGGTCGCTGGTTCAGCCAGGGTGGCGGCAGACGTGAAAAAGTGGTGCTTGCAACCAAGGTGTATGGTTCCATGCATGATGAAACGGATGGTCCCAACAACGATGCTGGTCTCTCTGCCTATAAAATCAGACGTCATCTGGAAGGTTCCCTTCGCCGCTTGCAGACAGACCATGTAGAGCTATATCAAATGCACCACGTGGACCCGGCGGTTTCCTGGGACGAGCTATGGGGGGCATTCGAAAATGCTGTCCATCAAGGCAAAATTGGTTATGTCGGATCAAGCAACTTCGCTGCATGGCAGATTGCCATTGCTCAAAGCGAAGCCAAAAACCGCCATTTCCTCGGTTTGGTGTCCGAGCAGCATAAATACAGTCTTAACTGTCGTTTGCCTGAACTCGAAGTGCTGCCTGCAGCCAAAGAGCTGGGCCTCGGCGTGATTCCATGGAGCCCACTTGATGGTGGCTTACTGGGTCGAAATGCACTTCAGAAGCTGGAAGGCACACGCAGCGGCGGCATCGCGGAACGTATTGAACATCATAAAACCCAGCTTGAAGAATTTGCAGCACTGTGCCGCGATCTAGGTGAACCACAGGATACGATTGCTTTGGCTTGGGTTGCAGCCAATCCAGCAGTGACCGCACCAATCATCGGTCCCCGTACGCTGGAGCAGTTCGAGACTGCACTTAAATGTCTTGAAGTCACATTGGATGAAGCGGTACTTAAACGTCTTGATGAGATATTCCCAGGTCCTGGTGGACATGCCCCTAACGCGTATGCGTGGTAATCTGCTCTAATTGCAATTTTCCAGATCCGTCCTACTTGATAAACATATCATTCAAGCTATAGCAAAAAGTCTGACCTTAGATCCATACCTAGGGTCAGACTTTTTTTAGCTTGCTCAACAAACAGCAGTACTGTTCAAGTGCTTTGGATGTGTGCTGCGTCTGTTTACAGATTCACGTTGACACGGTTGGTGTATGTTTTACGTTTCTCAATCAGCTGGTTAAGGCCATCCACATAAGCACGTGCACTTGCACCCAAAATATCAGTGCTTACACCGCGTCCCTGAACGGAAACCTGGTTTTGTGTCAATACAACATGAACCTCACCGAGTGCATCTTTACCATGTGTAACGGACTTGATGGAGTAATCGGACAGCGTAACTTCTTCCCCGCTCACCTTGTCAATTGCATTGTAAATGGCATCAACGGAACCATTACCTTCCGCTTGCTGTTCAACGGTGTTACCGTCAAGCGTAGCAATACGGACTTTGGCTGTAGGAGTTGATTCATCCCCATACGTCACGAAGATGGACTCCAGTTTGTACACCTCAGGTGCATCCTGCAACTTCTCTTCGATCACGGCGAGCAAATCCTCATCAGTGACTTCTTTTTTCTTGTCCGCCAGATCTTTGAATTGGGCAAAAGCACGATTCAGTGCTTCTTCATCCAGTTCATAACCCAGCTCAATCAAGCGCTCACGGAACGCGTGGCGTCCAGAGTGCTTACCCAGTACGAGCTTGCTTTCCTTCAGTCCAATCGTCTCTGGTGTCATGATCTCGTACGTTGTTTTTTCTTTCAGCATGCCATCCTGATGAATACCGGATTCATGTGCGAAGGCATTCGCACCAACAATGGCTTTGTTTCCTGGAACAACCATTCCTGTCAAACGGCTAACGAGCCGGCTGGTACGTGCAATTTCCGAAAGCTGCAGAGAAGTTTTTGCCTGGAAGAATTCCTGACGTGTCTCCAGTGCCATGGCAATCTCTTCGATTGCCGTATTTCCTGCACGTTCACCGATTCCGTTAATCGTACCTTCGATCTGATCTGCACCGTTCAAAATGGCAGCCAGTGTATTGGCGGTTGCCATACCCAGGTCATTGTGACAATGTGCGCTAAGCTGCACTTTTTCAATACCATGAACATTCTCTTTGAGATGCTTGAAAATGTTACCGTACTCATAAGGACTCAGATACCCTACTGTATCCGGAATGTTAACTACCGAAGCGCCTTCCTCTACGGCCATGTTCACCATTTCAACGAGGAAGTCATACTCAGTACGGCCTGCATCTTCAAGAGAAAACTCAATTTTGGAAAATGACTTCTTCGCATAACGAATAGCAGAACGAGCTGTATCCAGCACCTGCGCTTTGTCCATGCGCAATTTATGCTCGCGGTGAATCGGTGAAGTTGCCAAAAATACGTGAATGCACGGGTCCTGTGCACCTTTCAGCGCTTCTCTAACCGCATCAATATCCTGCTCTCTGGAGCGGGACAAGCCGATAACCGTAATATTTTTAACCGCTTTCGCTACTGCATTTACCGCTGCCAGATCGCCTGGAGATGCTGCCGGAAAGCCGGCTTCCATCCGGTCAATCCCAAGCCGCTCGAGCTGATGGGCAATTTCCACCTTTTCACGAGTGTTCAAATTGACTCCCGGGGATTGTTCTCCATCACGCAGCGTTGTGTCGAATACATAGATTTTACGCACGCCTCGCACCTCCTAGACTGTAATGTATGTTTGCCTCTAAACCAGCAATAGCGGCACACGCATAAGCACGGCCGCTATTTCCGGTTAAAGCTGTAAAATTGCTTATCTTAAAAGTGCATGAACCTCTAAGTGCAAATGCTTACTTCTTGATCCAGTGCATCATCTCACGCAATTGTCCGCCAACCACTTCGATTGGGTGTTCAGCTTCGTTGCGACGAGTTGCTGTCAGGAACGCACGACCGGATTGGTTTTCCAGGATGAAGTCACGTGCGAATTTACCTTGTTGGATATCGGAAAGGACTTCTTTCATCGCTTTCTTCGTATCTTCAGTTACAACGCGAGGTCCAGTTACATAGTCACCGTACTCGGCTGTGTTACTGATGGAATCACGCATGCTTGCAAGTCCGCCTTCATACATCAGGTCAACGATCAGTTTCAATTCGTGCAGACACTCGAAGTACGCCATTTCAGGAGCATAACCAGCTTCTGTCAACGTTTCGAAACCAGCTTTTACCAGGGCACTTACACCGCCACACAGAACAGCTTGTTCACCGAACAGGTCTGTTTCTGTTTCTTCGCGGAAGGATGTTTCGATAACGCCTGCACGTGTGCAGCCAATACCTTTTGCATATGCAAGACCGATGTCTTTTGCTTTACCTGTTGCATCTTGCTCGATCGCGATCAGGCCCGGTACACCGAATCCTTCCACGTAGGTACGACGTACCATGTGGCCAGGGGACTTAGGAGCTACCAGCAGAACATCGCTGTCTTTTGGAGCAACGATTTGACCGAAATGAACGTTGAAACCGTGGGAGAAGAGCAATGCTGCGCCTTTTTTCAGGTTAGGTTCGATTTCGTTTTTGTATACAGAAGCTTGCGTTTCGTCAGGGAGCAAGATTTGAACCACATCTGCACGGCTAGTTGCTTCAGCCGGAGACAATACTTCAAATCCGTCATTTTTTGCAGTGTCAAACGATTTACCTTCACGAAGTCCGATGACTACATTCAAACCGCTATCACGCAAGTTTTGTGCTTGGGCGTGGCCCTGGCTACCGTAACCAATTACGGCAATCGTTTTTCCTTTCAATACGCTAAGCTCTGCATCCTGTTCATAATAAGTAGTTACTGGCATGTTTATAAGTCCTCCTTTGTATTGTAAAGAACCCTTCATTAATGAGCGGGTGTCTCAATGGACCGGCATGCTGGCTGTTCCAGCAACTCTGGTCTGATCCGATCCGTTCAGACACCCGCCCTTTAATGCGGGTGTGTAGCTCTCTTTTCAAGCGTTACATCACTAAAATGTTGAATTGCAGCAGATGCAGGATCACGATGTCATTCAAGGATCACCTGCAGTCTGTTGTACTGCTTCTTCTCGTATCCTTCGTTGCTTACCCGATATGCATATTAGACCATAGATTTAGATCTATTGGCAATTATACGTTTCCACGTACCAGTGCAGTTACTCCAGTCCGCGAGAGTTCGCGAATGCCATACGGCTTAAGCAGCTCGATCATGGCGTCGATTTTGTCGGTATCTCCAACAACCTGAACCATTAGACTACTTGGACCAATATCGACAACCGACGCACGGAACGTTTCAACCACTCCCATGATTTCAGGGCGTTCGGAAGGTTCTGCTTTTACTTTAATCAAAGCGAGTTCACGGGCAACCATCGGCTTGAGGCTGAAATCCACTACTTTGATTACGTCAATGATTTTATAGAGCTGTTTCTCAATCTGCTCCAGCGTTTTGTCGTCACCAATAGTGACAATGACCATACGGGACAAGCCCGCTTCTTCTGACTGACCTACCGTAATGCTCTCAATGTTGAATCCGCGTCGACCGAACAACCCCGATACCCGCTGCAGGACGCCAGGCTGATCGTTGACCAAAATCGAAATCGTATGTCTAATCATTCCTCAGCATCCCCCATCAGCATTTGATCAATTGTTGCTCCTTGCGGAACCATTGGATATACATTTTCTTCTTTGCGAACAACAAATTCTACAACGACTGGTCCAGGTGTATCCAGCGCTTCCTGCCATGCCCGTTCAGCTTCTTCCTTGTTCGTGGCACGCAGTCCTTTTACACCATATGCTTCAGCCAGTTTTACAAAATCCGGGCTTCCTGCCAGATCGATGTGACTGTAACGGTTCTCGTAGATGATTTCCTGCCACTGGCGAACCATTCCAAGCACCTGGTTGTTGATGATAACAATCTTGACCGGGATATTATTGATCGCGCAGATTGCCAGTTCTTGTGAACACATCTGCATTCCGCCATCACCATTAATGGAGATGACCAGTCTGTCCGGATTCGCCATCTGTGCTCCGATTGCCGAAGGGAATCCAAAGCCCATTGTTCCGAGTCCGCCGGAGGTTACCCATGAGCGAGGTTGATTGAACTTGTAGTACTGCGCCGCCCACATCTGATGCTGTCCAACGTCAGTAGTTACGATCGCCTCACCTTTGGTTGTATCATTCAACAACTCAACTACCCATTGTGGTTTCAACTCGTCTTCGGAATCCGTATAGCTGTAAGGTTTCTCTTGCTTCCATTGCTTGATCTGGTCTCTCCAAGCATCCGCACGCTCGGCACGCTGCACTTCCTTGTTGGCTATTTCGAGTACCGTCTTCACGTCCCCAACAATCGGGATATCCGTAGCAATGTTTTTGCCAATTTCTGCTGGATCAATATCGATGTGCACGATTTTGGCATGCGGTGCAAAACCGTCCAGTTTTCCTGTAACCCGATCATCAAAACGAGCTCCGATGTTAATCAGCAGATCCGATTGTTGAATCGCCTGGTTGGACGTATATGTTCCGTGCATACCCGGCATTCCGGTCCAAAGTTCATGTCCGCTTGGGAAAGCACCTAGTCCAAGAAGTGTCGTTGTAATTGGGATGCCTGTTTTCTCAACAAATTCGAACAGTGCTTCGTGTCCACCGGAGTAAACGACCCCGCCACCTGCAAGAATCATCGGACGCTCTGCTTCCTGAATGGCCTGAGCCAAACGATCAACCTGAAGTTTATTTGGCACCGTCCGAGGGTTATAGCCTCTCAGTGTCACTGGTTCAGTACTTGGTTCAAACAAGGTTTTGTTGGCAGAAACATCCTTTGGAATGTCGATTAACACCGGACCTTTACGTCCTGTATTGGCAATATGGAATGCCTCATGAATGACACGCGGCAGATCTTTAACGTCTTTTACCAGATAGCTGTGTTTGGTAATTGGCATTGTAATACCCGTGATATCCGCTTCCTGGAAAGCATCCGAACCAATCAGGCTGGAAATGACGTTCCCCGTAATGACAACGAGCGGTACAGAATCCATATATGCTGTTGCAATTCCGGTTACAAGATTCGTTGCTCCCGGACCGGATGTTGCGATACAAACACCAACCTTGCCGCTCGCACGTGCATATCCGTCTGCTGCGTGAATCGCACCTTGTTCATGCCGAGTCAGTACATGCTTGAAGTCCTCGAAACCGTACATCGCGTCGTAAATGTACAACACCGCTCCGCCCGGATAACCGAATACGCACTCGACACCTTCCAGCAACAAGCTTCTTAGCAGAATCTCAGAACCGCTAATGACCTCCGGCTTCATCCATTTTTCACGTAATTCATCTGTTGATCGTACTTCTGGAATTTGAGCTCCCATCAGTCATCCTCCTCTCGGAATTTACATCATTCTGACATTTGAAGTTACAAAAAAAACCTTTCATCCCTGCAAACAAGTTAATGCTTGCGAGGGACGAAAGGTTGTTGCTTCCGTGGTACCACCCAACTTTGTCCGAAATTTCGCAATAACGGACCTTACCAGGTACAAAAAACGATAGGTCAAACGGACATAGCCGTCTTCCATACCTGTTGTCTGTAACGCAGACATACGATTTCCCCTAATACGCGAGTGGAGTGACATCCAATGCTTTTCAGGAAAACAGCTCCGAGGTGAGCTCGTATATAAGGGATTATGGTGGTGGTTTCAGCAAATCCATCCACTCTCTGAGCAAAAGAGCCCTTAAAACTTCGTCCTCTTCATAGCCGATTAAATATTCTCGTTAAATGTTAGGAACATTATATGATTCCTCCAACCGATAAGTCAATACCTGATTTGGATAATTTTTTTAAACGCCCTTTATCTCGCTACTACGCTACTTAACGTTACCCTATTCCCTTCACTTCATTCAGTCACCTTTTATCTTGCTCCAGGCATAGGATATACGAGCAGCACGACTAGTCTTGAAAGGAGGATCAGCATGGTGATTCGGCAACGCAATTCGAGGCTGGATGATGGCGCCATCATGAGTTTAATTGACTCGCAACTTGTTCCTCTATCCCATATGAGTGCCAATGAAATCAACAAAATACGCAAAGACATACCCCTGCGTATGAACAGGGGCATGACCTTTGTTGTCTCACCGGACCCGAACAAAGAAGCTGTAGCTTTTATACATTTTCTTATGCACGGCGAGTTGTTATATGTCGATATGATGGCAGTTGCTACAAAGGAACAGCGCAAAAGGTACGGTCAGACTTTGCTGCAAAAAGCCGAAAACTTCGCCGCATCACGAGGCTGCAAAAGATCCAAAGTAATGGTCGACGAAGGCAATACAAAAGGGCTGCAGTTTTATCGAAAAAATGGATATAGTACCGTTCGTTATATTATGATTAGCCGCTGTTACGAAATGGAAAAGAATATTTAGATTCTCCTAGAAAAATCCTGGTGGACGCGGTCCGTACGGTCCGAACCCGGGTCCCGGACCATAGCCTGGACCATATCCGGGGCCGGGTTTTGGTCCAGGTCCGTAGCCTGGTCCATACCCAGGACCTCCATAGCCAGGGCCCCCAAAGCCCGGTCCCGGGCCGTAAGCGTAAGGCAATGTGGCGATTGCAAGCAAATCAAACAAAACCAGTGGAAGAATAGCTTTTGTGCGCACTTTTTTGCCATTCACACGCTTTAGCACTAATTTATTGCCGGATACTTTCAACAGCTTCCCCGTAACCCGAGTGCCGTCTTTTTTCACCGCAACGATATTTTTGCCCACGAATTTCAACGCTTCACGACGCGTAACATGTTGTTTCATACTTTCCCCTCCTCCTCGGATCATTCAAAACAGTGTATTCGTCCATCACCTGCTTCGCCTGTTTCTTTGTCCCTACTTGAAAATATGGGTCTCTACCCTGACACAATGGAAACGTATGAATTGCTGTTTGCATAACAAAAAAGAGCCCGCACGAAGCGGACTCTTTCTCAGATAAAACTTTTGATATTGTTTAATGAATTGCTTACGTCTACCTTTTCCCCGGATCATACGGTTCACCGAGTGCAGACGGAGCTGACGAACGCCCGACTGCCGCGATAAGAACAATAATCGTGAGCAGGTATGGCAGCATATAAATAATTTCCTGGGGAATACTTTGAGACCATTCGAACAGCTGCACATAGTTTCGAATTGCTTGTGAGAATCCGAAAAATACAGCAGCACCAAATGCTCCGATTGGATTCCATTTACCAAAAATCATCGCTGCAATCGCAATGTATCCTTGACCAGAAACCGTATTATGCGAGAACGTGCCTGTTGTTGTGAGTGTGATAGCAGCTCCACCGATCGCAGCCAGTGCACCACTGATCATCACGCCTACATAACGATAGCGACGAACTTTCACACCTACAGTATCAGCCGCGCTTGGGTGTTCACCCACGGAGCGCAAACGAAGGCCGAATGGCGTCTTGAAGAGAATGTAATACGTCAGGAATACAAGAATGATCGCCAGATATGTTGTGGGGTAAACGTTCTTGAACAACGCTTCCCCAAGCAAAGGAATATCCTTGAGAAGTGGCACATCAAACTTGCTGAAGCCCTGCACCAAAGGTGAGTCCCCGGATCCTTCAAACAACAATTTAACCAAATATAGTGTACTTCCTGCTGCCAGGAAGTTGATAACGATACCACTGATAATCTGATCCGCCTTAAACGTAATCGATGCCACAGCGTGAATAAGAGATACGAGTACACCCAATGCTACGGCAACCAAAACGCCCATCCAGGCGGACGTTGTACCACCCATTCCAGCTTCTTGGGCATAGTGCGCCCCAATTCCGGCTGCAAACGCACCAAAGACCATAAAACCTTCAAGTCCCAGGTTGGTGACACCAGATTTTTCAGAGAATATCCCGCCAAGGGAAGCAAAAATCAATGCCGTAGCAAAGACAAGCGTCGTATTGATAATTTGCCCAATTGTCAACAAGTCCATCTACAACACCTTCTCTTTCTTGCGCTTGGAGTAGAACGGTTTAAGAACCCAGCGCACGATGCCTTGTGCCGCAATGAAGAAGATAATCGAACCTATTACAATCCGAATAATCTCTGGCGGTACATCCGCAGCAAAGCTCATACCAGCAGATCCATAGGTAAGCGTACCAAATAGCAACGCCCCCAGGAGAACACCAAACGGATGGTTCAAACCAATCAAGGCAACGGCAATGCCGTCAAAACCTGTTCCTGGAGATCCCGACATGACTGTCTGATACTGGAATACACCAAGTACCTGGAAAGCTCCACCAAGACCCGCAAGCATACCACTGATAAACATGGCTTTTACGATATTGCGATTCACATGCATACCTGCATATTCAGCCGCATTCGGGTTGTAACCTACAGCGCGGATTTCATACCCTTGCTTGGTTTTCCACATATAGATATAAAAGAGAACTGCCATAACCAAAGCGATCAATGTGCCCAGGTGAACACGGGAGTTGCCCATTAGTTCAGACAACCAAGTCAAGCTGATTGAAGCTGACTCACTAATATCTACCGAACGGTTTTCCCCTTGAAGCAGCAAAAACTGTCGGACAATCAGATTGGCCAAATACAAACCGATCCAGTTCAACATGATACTGCTGATAACTTCGTTCACGCCGCGAGCGGCCTTCAGGTAACCGGCAATGGCTGCCCACAGTCCACCGAATACTGCACCGGCAATCAACGCCAGTGGAGCATGGATGTAAATTGGCAGTCCGGCGAACTTTACCCCCACAAATGTAGCAGCTGTCATACCGACGAGAAATTGTCCTTCTCCACCGATATTAAACAGTCCCGCCCGGGACGCAAACGCAAACGCGAGGCCTGTCATGATCAAAGGTGTCATCTCACGCACAGCTTCACCGAAGTTGTACATGTCACCAAAGACTTTTTTAAACAATGCGCCATATGCCTCAATTGGATTGTATCCTCCAATAAGCATAACGATACCGCCCAGAATTAACCCCATGAGGATTGCAACGATAGGCAGGATAAAGGAATCACGGGTAAACCATTTCAATACTTTACTCATGTACAGTACCTCTCTTTTGGGTGCTGCCCGCCATCATCAAGCCGAGCTCCCTGTCATTCGTTTCTTCCGGCAGGACCTCACCGACAATTTGGCCCTCATAAATGACAGCAATGCGGTCCGAAACGTTAATAATCTCATCGAGCTCGAAGGAAATCAGCAATACCGCTTTTCCTTGGTCACGCTGAGCAATCAACTGTTTCTGGACAAACTCAATAGCACCTACGTCCAAGCCGCGTGTTGGCTGAGCTGCGATAAGCAGTTCCGGGTTCTTATCGACTTCCCGTGCAATGATCGCCTTTTGCTGGTTACCCCCAGAAAGGGACCGTGCTTTGGTTTCAATGCTAGGTGTCCGCACGTCAAACGCCTCAACAAGTCGTTTTGCCTGTTTTTTTATCGCATCGAAATTAAGGAATCCTTTACGCGTGTAAGGAGATTTGTAGTAAGATTCAAGAACAATATTTTCACTGACCGAGAAATCCAAAACCAATCCGTGCTTATGTCGGTCTTCCGGAATATGACCTACTCCCGATTCCGAAATATGACGCGGTGAGTGGTTGGATAATTCTTTTCCTTGCAAACGGATCGATCCGCTATCCACTTTGCGCAGTCCAGTCAGAGCTTCAATCAACTCGCTCTGTCCATTGCCATCTACACCTGCAATACCCAGAATTTCTCCAGCACGAACATTCAAGTTCAGTTCATTCAGAACAGAAATTCCCTCTTTGTTTTTGCTGGTCAATTTGCTGACTTCAAGGACATTGGCTCCAGGCGTTGACGGCTTTTTATCCACTTTAAACGTGACATTACGACCAACCATCTTTTCAGCAAGCTCATTGGGATTGGTTTCCGATGTCTTTACAGAGTCGATGACTTTCCCTCGGCGAATAATGGTGACCGTATCCGAGATCTCCATAATTTCTTTTAACTTATGTGTAATCAGGATTATGGATTTGCCTTCTGCCACGAGTTTTTTCATGATGACCATCAGTTCTTTGATCTCCTGAGGAGTCAGAACAGCCGTTGGTTCATCAAAGATCAGGATATCAGCGCCGCGGTACAATGTTTTTACGATTTCAACGCGCTGCTGCATACCAACTGAAATGTCATGAATTTTAGCATGCGGATTCACTTTGAGTCCATATTGCTCGGATAAACGCTGCACTTCGGCAGCCGCTTTTTTATAGTTAATATTGAGACCTTTCGTTGGTTCAGATCCCAAAATAATGTTCTCTGTTACCGTGAACGGCTGAACAAGCTTAAAGTGCTGATGCACCATGCCGATCCCAAGCTCGATTGCTTTGTTCGGGCTATCGATCATGACAGGCTTGCCATTCACTTCAATGGAACCTTCATCTGGCTGATAGAGACCAAATACAATATTCATCAACGTTGACTTACCAGCGCCGTTTTCGCCCAGTAGAGCATGAATCTCGCCTTTACGAAGCTGAAGGCTGATAGCGTCGTTGGCAACAATGCCTGGAAAACGCTTCGTGATTTGTTTTAACTCAACGACGGGGGTTGCTGCACCCATGTAATCACCCTTATAACTGATATAGTGTGGTTCCGCAAACGTAAGAAAAACGTCTATCGACGTATGTTCAAGGAAAAAAACCGCTTTGTTGCGGTCATTTGTCTTTTCTTGAGATTATCGAATCCATCCAGCACAGCTGAAATGTATACATTCCATAATCTTAAGAAAAGCTCCTTCCGGAGCGTTATTACCAAAAACATTGATTCTGCATTTGGAAGGTTTCCAGCAGTATCCTGTTAACTAGGTACAAATGTTATGATGGCTTGAGCAAATTTTCCTGTCCTGACAATCATAAGGCCGGTCAAGACCGGCCTCGTGATTATTCAATTCGCAAGCGAAGCAATTACTCTGTAGGTACTTTGATTTCGCCGCTGATGATTTTTTCTTTGTATTCGTCCACTTTAGCAAGGATGTCAGCAGAAACATTTTTGGTAGAAGTATCAGCAATACCTACACCGTTCTCTTTCAGAGTCAGGTTTTCAGAACCGCCAGCAAATGTGCCATCGATAACTTCTTGGTTTACTTTCTTAACTGCTTCGTCAACTTTTTTGATCATGGAAGTCAGTGTAACATCATCACCGAACTCCAGAGATTGGTCTTTATCCACACCAATTACCCAAACATCTTGTCCTTGTTTTTTGCGGGCAATTGCTTCGTTGAACACACCGTTACCTGTAGCACCGGAAGAGTGGAAAATGATGTCCGCGCCTTGGTTGTAGATTGTAGCTGCAGCTGCTTTACCAAGGTCTGGTTTGTCAAATGCGCCTGTATAGTTGGAGATCAATTCAGCATCAGGGTTAACTGCTTTAACTCCTTCTCTGAAACCAACTTCAAATTTCTTGATCAGTGGGCTGTCCATACCGCCAACAAAACCGATTTTGTTCGTTTTTGTAGTCAGACCGGCAACAACGCCAACCAGGAAGGAACCTTGCTCTTCAGCAAATGTAACGGATTTAACGTTAGGAGAATCTACAACACTGTCGATGATCGCCAGTTTGGATTCAGGGTTTTGATCAGCAACTGTTTTGATTGCGTCAGCCAATTGGAAACCGATACCCCAAGTCAGGTCATATCCACCTTTAACGAATTCGTTCAGGTTAGGAATGTACTCTTCATCTGATTTACTTTGCAGGTATTTAACTGCCGTACCTGTTTCAGTTTCAGTTGCTTGCAGGGCTTCCCAAGCGGATTGGTTAAAGGATTTGTCGTTAACGCCACCTACGTCAGTAACCATACCGATCTGCAAATCGGATTTTGCTTCAGTGGATTCACCACCTGTTGTTCCACCGGCATTTGTTTCTTCCTTCGGTTTGCTTCCGCAACCTGCGAGCATTACCGATACTGCCAGCAACATGACCAAAGACAAGCTGAGCATCTTTTTCATTTCTCTTGTTCCCCCTTAATGATATATACCTAATTCCTACCCGGGTCGATATTGAACGATGAACAGATGTCTGATATGACTTTTATGAGGAATGTATGGTTTCTTCGACATAAAGAGCCCATTCACACCTTATCTTAACCGGATCATCTGCCGAAAAACCGAACATTATGACTAGGAGAGAAAAGTTTAGGACTAGCCTACTAGAGGTGATTATACATTCAACCAGTGTTAAAATCCAGATGTTTCATGACTAAAAATCACATATTTTTAGACTTTTATTGTTGAAAACGCTTAAAATTTTAGCAGTTTAACACGCTAACGTTACAACGATGTAATGTTATATAACAAAAATATACCATCATTATCACCATTAGCCAGTAACTCCTAGTTTTCATTTGCATTATATGAACGTTCGGTTTTTATGTATCTGCCAGAGGCTTGATAGCTGTCAACCGCATCCAATCTAAGTTTGTCCTCCCGGACCCCGGTGTATTCGTCCCACACTTTCTGGCGTAAAAAAAGCCGCCATAAGGTACGGCGGCTTGCATGTTACAATTTAGGCGTTGATTTTGCCTTTAGCTACAGTAGCCAAAGAGTTGAACGCATTGATGTCGTTAACGGCCAAATCAGCCAACATTTTGCGGTTCATGTCCACTCCAGCAAGTTTCAATCCATGGATCAGTTTGTTGTAAGACAAACCGTTTTGACGTGCTGCTGCATTAATACGAACGATCCACAGTCTGCGGAAGTTACGTTTAGTGTTGCGACGGTCACGGTATGCGTAAACCAGGGATTTCATTACTTGCTCGTTAGCTGTTTTAAAAATGCGGTGTTTGGAACCGAAATAACCTCTTGCCAGTTTCAAAACCTTTTTATGACGACGACGTACTACAAAACCGCCTTTTACTCTTGCCATATTAAAGAACCTCCCAAATAAATATAAATGTATCCGTGGTATGTGTACGGCCGCAGCCGATCCCCCATACGGAATGTACTAATTAGAATTAGCCTTTCAAGTTAGCCAAACCTTGTTTCAAACGTCTAACATCCCCGGCAGCCATAACTGGGTTACCGTTCAGAACGCGCTTAGCACGTTTGGATTTGTGGGAAAGCAAGTGGTTTTTGTGTGCTTTGTAACGAAGGACTTTACCGGAACCGGTAATTTTGAAGCGTCCTTTCAAACTGCTGTGTGTTTTCATTTTAGGCATTTTGTGTTTCCTCCTCCAATGTTATCAGGCTTTAGGAGCCAGAATCATGATCATACTGCGGCCTTCCAATTTTGGTTGGCGCTCGATGGTGCACAGTTCTGCCACTTCCACCTTAACGCGCTCCAGAATCCGTTGACCAATGGCGGCATGGGCAATTTCACGTCCGCGATAACGAACAGAACATTTAACCTTGTCGCCTTCTTTCAAAAACTTAACTACATTACGAAGCTTCGTTTGATAATCGTGCTCCTCAATATTGGAACGGAACCATACTTCTTTAATGTCAACAATTTTCTGGTTCTTACGGGCTTCTTTGTCTTTCTTTTGTTGCTCATAGCGGAACTTGCCATAGTCCATGATGCGGCATACCGGCGGTTTAGCCTGTGGTGCCACATTGACCAGATCCAAGTTCAGATCAATCGCCATTTGCAGTGCTTCCCGAATGGGCTTGATCCCAATTTGTTCTCCTTCAGCTCCGACAAGGCGCACTTCCTTCGCCCGAATCTCATCATTAATCATGTGATCTTTACTAATAACCGTCCACCTCCAGGTCATTTTGAATACTGTTAAACAAAAATAAAAGGGATGCCGGTCAAGCTACCGACATCCCTGTAATCAACACAATTCTTCATGAGTATACACTTCATAAATTATTGGGATCGTTGACCAGCCAACGTTAATGTTGGTCAGGTGAGAAGTCGGACTTCTGCTTGTGATTCCATTGCTATTCATTTAACGCACTTGAATACTATAACATCTCCATTAACTATAGTCAATATATTTTAGAATATTTTCTGTAATCTTTTTTGTGAAGCTGTTCATCATTACCCTTGCTTGCTCTGTACCTCATCCAAACGTACAACACGTGTATGCTGGGTGTGGCTCCATTGTTTGTTGTTCTGCGTGAAGAACGCATAGAACGTAATTGGATACCAGGATAGCAGATAGATCGGGAATACAATCAGATACAGATACACTTTCGCAAAAGTGACTTTCTCCAGTGCCATCGACAGTAGGAACGTAAGAATGTTCAAACCAATAGCAACGAATCCTACCCACAGCGGGAAATATCCGTAGATGTTGGCAATATGCGGGCCGCTAAATACGGCTGTATCCACCCACATAACAGCGGTCATCAGGAATGTCAATAATACAACGTATACGTTAGCACCATATATGGCAAGGTCGAACTTGACCAGGCTTCTTTCCTTAATACTTTGCCACAGCAGCGGGAAGAAATATCTCCGTGCTACCGTAAAGTGACCTTGCATCCAGCGCAGACGTTGTCTGGCCGAAGCTTTGAATGTCAAAGGCTTCTCATCAAATACTTTTGCATCATAGTTAAACACGGGATACACATTACGCTGCACACTGCGCATCGTAAACTCCAAGTCCTCGACCAGACTAGTCGCACCCCAACCGATTTCCTTCAGCAAATTCGTTTCAAAGCACATTCCTGTACCACCAAGGAAGTTGGCCATGTTCAGGTTATGACGGGACAACTGCCACAAACGGTTAATGTACCAGTACGATACGCCGTAAGCTGCAGTAATCCAGGAATCTTCCGGATTTTTCGTATCGATATATCCTTGAATAACACGCGAACCGTTACACAAGTCGTTATTCATCTCAAGCAAGAAATTGCGATCAACCAGGTTGTCAGCATCAAACATAACAACGGCGTCATACTGACGAGGCAATTTCCACAGATATTTGAGCATCCACTCAATGGCGTAACCTTTACCTCTGAGATCGGCATTTGTACGCACACATGCATTCAAGCCATGATCTCTGACGATTTGAGCAGTACCATCCGTACAGTTATCACAGATAACGAACACATCGTACAGATCTTCCGGATAATCGAGTTGTTTCAAGTTCTCCATCAACGCTCCGATGACCTGCTCTTCATTGTGTGCTGCAACGAGTACAGCGAAAGATTTTGTGGCAGGATAATGTTTCTTTTTCTTTTTCTTATACAGACCGAACAGCGAAAACGTGAATTGGTACACGGCTAGCAGTGCCAGAATGACCTGCATCGTGACGAATATAGCGTCCAACATCGTTCTCTGTTACCCCCTTTTTTTCAAACCCTGTTTACTTTAGCGTTTCTCTACCTGATTCTGCATCTTTGTTTTTTTGTAATGTGCAGAATATGACCCTGGTCTTTTGTTTACTACGCAAGTATTTCAAGCATGGTTGCTTCCAATTTGGCTGCTTTATCGATTTTGGATGCTTTTCAGCTATTTGTCAAAACCGCAATTTCACTTCCTAAAGCAGAAATGTGAACATTAAACGCTGAATTGGCAGTTCGTGATACTGCGCCCTCGCATTCATGCCTGTTATATCTTATTTTCAGCCGTTTGCTTGATTTTTATTTCTAAAGTCCCTGCTTTTTTCATTACCCAGTACTGTCCAACCAGAGGCTATACAAAAAATAACGCAAACGAGCACCAAAAAGTTCAATATAAAACTCACATTTTTTTAACCTCATTTCAGCCATGTTGAATCATTGTATCTTTTTTAGCTCGTCCGAGTCAAAAAGTTAAGTTGGATGATTAACCACTCTTTAACATGAATTTTACGTTGTTCACATGTCTTCTTCTTGAAAAGGACAACATTTAAAAATATGATAAACATATACCTGAAATAACCTGAACTTCACGAAAAACGGTTATATAGTAATCAGGACAACACCGGACACAGGAAACATACCGGAAATACTGCCGCCAATTCGGGCGGCCTGACTGGCAGGAGGCCAATATGAGCCGTTTATTCGTTAAGTTTCAAGCGTACGATCGCAATGTGTTTATGTGGATTAATGGTCGACTTCATAATCGATTTATGAATTTTTGGCTGTACTATCTCACCCATCTGGGCGGAGCAACATTTTCTATTGCCGTATCCTTATTGATATGGCTGCTCGCTCCAGCCCCTTGGAATACGACAGGCCTACAGGCATGTATCGCTCTGGCTGTGAGTCATATTCCTGTAGCAATCGCCAAAAGGTTGTATCCTCGCATCCGGCCATATCTGGCCATGCCGGAGACGATCACCTTCCGCAATCCCCTGACGGACCACTCATTTCCTTCAGGGCATACAACCGCTGTCTTCTCGGTAACTGTTCCGTTTATGACTATGGAACCTATTTTGCTGCTGACGCTACTGCCGGTTGCACTGATTGTCGGATTCTCTCGAATTTACTTGGGTTTGCACTATCCTTCAGATGTGCTTGCAGGTGCCACAATCGGTACTTTAGTCGCACTTGCGACAGTTGCATTATGGTCCTAAAGCAGATATGTTAGACTAAGGAAAACCTAGCAGGAACAGGTGAAGCAAGCGTGGAAAAAAAACGAGTATTATTACTTTCTGAAGGCTTTGGAGCCGGTCATACACAAGCCGCTTATGCACTGTCCAGCAGTTTGAGAAAGCTCTCTCCGGAAGTACAGACCAAAGTGCTCGAACTGGGTAGTTTCCTTAACCCCAGGGTCGCACCACTTATTATTACGGCATACAAAAAAACGGTAACCAACCAGCCTAAACTTGTCGGATACGTATACAGGCATCAATATAAAAAGTCTTTGAACCGATTGACTACACTCGCATTGCACAAGCTGTTTTACACACATACACGTAGTGTCGTAAGACAGCTTCGTCCAAATGCCATTGTATGTACCCATCCCATCCCAAGTGCGGTCATATCAAGATTAAAGCGCCTCGGAGTGCAAGTGCCACTCTGCACGGTCATTACCGATTACGATGCGCATGGCACGTGGATCAGTCCCGAAGTGGACTTATATCTGGTATCTACAGAAGAGGTCAAGTCCAAATTGATGCTGCGCGGAGTTTCCGTGGACAAAATACGAGTTACCGGCATTCCGGTGCACCCCAACTTTTGGGAGCATCCTGGCCGGGATGAGATTCGTGCCAAGTTTAATCTGAAAGATATGCCCACCGTTCTTGTCATGGGCGGCGGCTGGGGAATGCTCAGCGATGAAGTGGTCAATAAGCTTCTGACTCGCTGGCATAACAACATTCAGATCATCTTCTGTCTCGGACGCAATGACAAAATCCGCATCAGTATGGAACAAAACCCGGAGTACCGGAAAGAAAATATTCACATTATCGGATACACCAAAGAAGTGGATAAGCTAATGGAAGTTTCCGATCTGCTGATAACCAAGCCTGGTGGAATGACCTGCACGGAAGGACTCGCCAAAGGTATTCCGATGTTGTTCCATAATCCCATTCCGGGTCAGGAGGAAGAGAACGTTCAATATTTTACCGCTAGAGGACTGGGCGAACCGATCACTTCGCTTGATGTCGTGGTTAAATGGATGAATAAATTGTTACATAAATATCCCGACATCGTCCGGAAACGTAAACGCCATTTGGCACAGATCGCCAAATATCGTCCGATGGAAAGTGCACAAAGCATCATTGATCTTCTTGACCTTCGGCCGTTCCAGGCTGATCAGGCCAGATTATGATCAAAAGTTCGATAAACAAGCCGCATACACTTATGCATAGAAAAAGGGTACCTTCAGCCTGAAGGTACCTTTTTTCATGTCTATTATAAAATGAAATAAATTCAAACTACTGAATGCCCGCCGATTTCAAATATTCCTGCCATTGTTTGGTATACTCGGCTTGTATTTTCTCCAGCCCTGCCTGCTTAGCTTTTTCCATAAATGTATTCAAGCCTGCTTCAACGTCTTCAACCAAGCCAACGTTCAGTGGATACAGATACTGTTTTTCCACTTGCTCAAGCGCAGCCTTCTCCGCCTGAAACGGTGTCCAATCCTCTGCAAATCCGGTAAAGATATCCGGCTTCTTGATTTTGTCCAGCTCCTCGAACATGACGAGTACGTCGTCGAACGTTTTATCATAGAGCATGAATTCCGGATTCCGCCAAGCCCAGCCATTCATGCCCTCACGCGGGAATCCATTGGTCTGAGCATCGCCCACCATTTTGTAGTAACCATCCTGCACTTCAAAGTTCTTCCCTTCTACACCATATTCCGTAAGCCAGTTGTAACGTTTGTCTGTTACCAGCTTTTCATAAAAAGCGAGTGCCTTTTCCGGATTTTTGCTGCTTCGCGGTATGGCGAATCCATTGTGAATCGGATGAACCGGCTGTGCAAAACCTTTGGCATTCGGATAAGCGAAGTATCCCAGCTTCCAATCGGGATGCGTAGATTGGACTTTGATCACATCCGCATTAAACTTGTTCGGGTTCTCGCCTGATAGAACAACAGCCGCCTTGCCATTTTGCAGCAGTGAATTCGATGTGTCCTTTACGTTCAGCACGTTTTTCGGGAAAAACCCTTTATCCATCCAGCGTTTGTACGTTTTCAGATCCTCCAGATGCTGGGCTGATCCCCAATAGGACGTGATGGTTGACGGCGAATCGTACATAATATCAAGCCCGTAAGGGAGCTGACCAGCGGTATTCACCAATTTGGAGGTTAATTGACGGATGCCGTGAGTGTGATTGGAATTGTTGTCCGCAATCGGAATCATGTTCGGTTCATTGGCTTTGATTCCTTCAAGATAAGCTTCAAGTGTCTCCAGGGATTCCGGTTTGGGCAAATTATACTTTTCTCGCAGGTCCTCACGGTAAGCGATTCCTTCTGTCACATACTCGATCCAGGTCGAAGGCACGGTATAGATTTTTTCATTGATTTTAACAGCATTCCACATGTCATCGGGTACGTGGGATTGCAATGTTGGTGCAGCCTTTGGCAGCAGCTCATCGAGCGGAAGGAATGCTCCTTTTTTGGCATACGATTGATAGAATGTCCAGTCCGCAGTGAAAATCAAGTCAATCGGCTGGCCAGAAGACAGAAGCAGCTTATATTTTTGATCCCAATCCGTCCAGGAAGTGTAGTTGAATTTTACATTGACGTTCAGATCAGCCTCAGCGAGTTTGTTAATCTCGGATTCAATAACAGGCAAGTCTTTGGGCGCGTCCCCAAGCATGTAAAACTGAAGGGTGACCTTCTCACCTTTGTCTGTAGATGAAGCGCCCTCCTCGCTCCCTTGCACCGATCCCCCAGATCCGTTATTACACGCGGCTAATACCCCGGCAAACATCATCAGGGCCAGCACCAGAGACAGGTGCCGAATTATTTTGTTGCGCATACGCATCCTCCCTTTTGTAGGAAACCTTATATGTTAGCGTAAACTGTCAGGACGCGAGCAGCAGTAAACGAATAGCTGGCTGGCGCCCCGAGCATTCTTACGTTCTAACCTTTTACTGCACCAATCGTAAGACCTTTGACAAAATAGCGCTGTACAAACGGGTATAGGAACAGAATGGGGCCCGTCACCACAATCGCCATGGCCATCTTGGTTGCTTCCGTAGGTACATCCTGGCTGAGCGTAATTCCTGTGCCGATGGCCATCTGATCAATGAAAGTAATCGTATTCATCGTGTTATACAGGTAAAACTGCAGCTGGTACATATCCGGGTTATTAATGAACAGGGACGAAGTAAACCAGTCATTCCAGTACCCCAGAGCCAAAAACAAACCTACGGTTGCGATCCCGGGCATCGCCAGTTTCAATACAATGCTGAAGTAGATGCGGAAGTCATTCGCACCATCCATTTTGGCGGATTCAACCAACTCATCCGGAACAGCAGAACGGATAAAGTTTTTCATCAAAATGATGAGAAATGGCGTCATCAATCCAGGGAAAATCAGTACGGTATACGTATCCGTCAGATTGAAATAATTTGCCAGCATAATGTACCAAGGCACCAACCCACCGCCAAAGAGCGTGGTGAAGTAAATGAAGAAAGAGAAGGTGTTACGGTATTTAAAATCTTTGCGCTGCAGTACGAAGCCCGCCATCGTAATGAGGAACAGTCCGAGCACAGTCCCCACAACGGTTGTAAAGACTGTCACTCCGTATGCTTTCAGCACTTGAGTAGGGAATTTGAACACCATTTGATAACCTTCCAGGGAAAAGTCTGTTGGAAAGAGATGATATCCATCTCTCACAATCGATTCATTGCTGCTGAAGGAGCCGGATAGAATTAGAAGAAAAGGCAGCAGACACATGATGGACAAAATCAGAATGACGCCATAAGAGATGATCTGAAACAGCAAGGTAAACTCTGAATCTCTGGCACGGGTAGTATGCATGATGGTTCTCCCTCCTGCCCGGTGGGCGGTCTAGAACAAGGCGTAATCCTCATTCACTTTTCGGATAATGTAGTTCACGGTCATGATCAGAATGAAGCCGAATAGAGACTGGTACAAGCCTGCTGCGGTAGCCATTCCGATATCAAACGTCACTTTCAAGGAACGATACACATACGTATCAATGATGTCTGTGGCGTTATACAGCACGCCGTTATTGCCAATAAGCTGATAAAAGAGATCAAATTGCCCCTTCATAATGCTCCCCAGAGAGAACAGAAGCAGAATGACAAAGGTCGGTTTCAGCATGGGAACGGTGATATACCAGATACGCTGAAAAATATTCGCTCCATCAATACGGGCAGCTTCATAATATTCGTCACTGATCCCGGTAATGGCCGCCAGATAGATCACCATACTGTAGCCAAGATTCTTCCATAGATAAAAGATGATGATCAGGAACACCCATATCCAGGGCGTGTTATAAATATCAATCGGGCCGGCTTCAAAGCGTTTGAGCACCGTGTTCACAAAACCCGATTCATAGTTGAACATGTTGTAAGCGATTACACTTAATAGTACAAATGAGATGAAATACGGTAAGAACATCACGGATTGCGTAATTTTCTTAAAGAGCTTGCCACGGACTTCACTTAACATAATGGCACAGAAAATGGCGAGTCCGTTTCCCAGAATAATGAAAGCCAGATTATAACCCACCGTATTGGTCGTAAGCTTCAGCAGCATGCCGGACTGCCATAGAAACTTGAAGTTTTCCAGCCCTACGAAAGGACTGCCGAATAATCCGCCTTCAAAGTCATACCGGGTAAACGCATAGTAGATACCCACCATCGGAAAATAAGAGTTAATGAGAAAAAAGATCAGTGTAGGCAGCAGCATCAGAAACATGATTTTGTTTTTGTTCAATTCTTTGAGCATGGCTCGATCCCTCCCGGATTTCTTGCAGCACGGTAGCGCCGTGGAGCTCTGTTTTTAGTGTAGACGCCCTTCTCGCTCCCGGATACTGAAGCTTCCCGCCGGAAAATGAACGATATTGCCAAACCGGACATGAACAATGTGAACCAACACTGAAAAGAACTCCAATACGTTCACAAATGTTGATATCGTGCATAACCTGGGCATCGTGAACAATTCAGCGAAAGTTGAACGATATGTACTGAAACAACCTTTTAAACCTTGTACAATATTGATGTAAACGCATACATGATATATAATTTGAAGGGCTATCCTCATCCAAAGCGACCTGCTGTGAAACAGGGCGTAACGCTGTGAAATGAATTCTTTTTCACCCAAAAATGCAGATGTTCAGGGGGAACTGATTGATGCGCAAACGTTCGGAGGACAGTCAAAATGTATTTTCTCGCATACTGATTGGCATCATCGTCAGTACCGTTGCTACCCTGCTCGTCGCTTCTGCCATTCTCTACGTCAACTACAATCGCATTGCTCTCCGCCAGGTCTATCGTACCGATATGAACAGTCTCACACAGACCAGCCGAGAAGTATCCAAAATGACCGAAACGGCCAAATCCTTGTCTTATCAGATTTATCAGGACTACAGCATCTCTGCACTTCTCCTGTACTCAAAACCAAGCATTTATGAAGTCACTCCAGCCATGGAGCAGCTCGATAACTACCGCATGTCCCTTCCCTTTATCGAATCCATCTATGTATACAACTCCAAAAGCAACGAATTCTATATTAGTTCAGAAACACGTAATGGTCAGCAAACCCTAGCCGAATTAGACGATCAGGGTATTAAGGATATTCTCCAGCGATTTCATGAATACAAACCCTTTGTTCCGATTCCACGTACTTACCGGGTTGGTTCTACAGAAGAAGTTGAAGTGAATAGTTACACCTATCTCTGCTATGACACCATCAATGATAATGCCGAATTAAACTACGCAGTCGTAGTCAATATCAAGGACGATTGGTTAAGTCCCAACATCAATGCAGCGGATCAGCCGGGCAACACATTTATTATCAACGAGAACGGTCAGCTTCTGTCCGATTTTGGAGATCGGGCCTTAATGCAGGATCTCTCCAAGGAAGACTTCATGCACCCCATTCTGCAAAATACGGAGCAATCTGCCTACTTTACCGCTGATGTTGATGGGGAAAAATCACTTATTACCTATACCACACCTGATAATTTGGGATGGCGTTATGTACGAATTACACCTGATCATCTGATCACTGCTGATATTCGCAGCATGCGCACGCACACCGTCCTGTTTTGTCTAGGCTTGCTTATGGCTGGTCTGCTGCTCTCTTACCTGGTTTCTCGGAAGCTATATCATCCCATCGATAAAGTCATTGTTCGAATGCGAGTTATGGAAGCCGAGCGTCGTGGAAGTCTGCACATCCTGCGTCAGGATTTTTTGCGCGGTGCTCTACAGGGGCGAGAGACGGTCTCCGGGGGGATTTTGGAAGAGCGCATGAAGTTTTATGGTTCGTCTGTCCAGATTCATCGTCCGTCCAGACTGGTATTGCTGCGTATTGATCGTTTTGTAGATTTTTGCGAAACTTACCGGGACGATATCAAGCTTGTAAAATATGCGATGATGAACATTTGCGTGGAATCAGCGGAATTTCGCTACCACACGGAAACCGTCGATATGGGCGGGGACATGATTAGCCTTCTTTTCAATCACAAAAATTCGGATCAGCAAAACGCACAGGATGCAGAGGAAGATATGGAGGAACTACTGCGTATGCTGCAGGATGCGGTAATGCTGCATTTGAAATGCTCCGTTTCGTTCACCGTCGGGCCCGAGGAAGCCTCTTTCGAGGATGCAATCGTCGGCTACCCCCACTCAGCGGAGGCTTCCCTGCACCGATTATTCAGCGGTCCGGGCTGCCTGCTGTATACAACCGACATCATGGCCTATCAGGCCAAGGAATATGCATTTCCGGCAAGTAAAGAGCGGCAGCTCATTGATTGCCTCATGACAGGCAAAACGTGCGAAGCCAAACAAATCTATACGGATATCGTGGATGAAACGGCAGCATACCCTTTTACCGTATTCCAATTGGCTCTATCCCATCTGACGATGACACTGAACCACGTACGCAATACGCTTAAAAAAAATAACCAGCTTACACTGAACACGATCTCGGACGCTGCAATGCTTCCTCTCCATGAAGCGGAGGAACTCCGTGAAGTTCATGCCCACTTCTATCGTCTATTTGATGAATTAGGATTGAAAGTGGAGGAAAAACGAACGCTGAGGCATGAGGAGCTCTTACGCCGAATTAACAGCATTATTGAACGGGACTATGCCGACACCAATCTCTGTCTCACCTCCATTGCTGAGGAACTCACCATGTCGCCCATCTATATCAGCAGGCTGTATAAACAACTCACGTTAAAAGGACTAACAGATGTGATTAACGAGACACGAATTATCAAAGCCCAGCATCTGCTGATTGAGACCGAGAATTCCGTTGCAGATATTGCAGAGAAAACGGGATTCACCAATAGCTCCTACTTTTATCGCATGTTCAAAAAGTTCAATGGGGTGACCCCCAATGATTATCGTCGCAAGGAACTGCGCTCCGAGCAAATGTAACGATATCGATATCTTCTAATGATCATGAACAAGAACAATCAAAAAAAGCGGCACACGAGGTGATGAGTCACTCCTCCATGTGCCGCTTATTCATTTTACTCTTGGTCTTCTCCGGAATCATCCGAAGCTTCACGTACTTTGTACTTGTCCAGACGCATCTGCTGATACTCACGCAGCGCCTCTTCACCCACAATGACTTCCACACGGTGAATGTTCATGCCTTTGCCCATGAATTTCTGCTCGTATTCTGTCATGACATGCTCTTCATTCAATCCATCACGGTGAAGGTTCAGGGACAGATTAGTCATCTGCAGACCGTAGTCGGCAATCGCGTTGAGCGAGAACTCGAACAAGGTCTCCGAATCGGTTTTAAAATGAATTTGGCCTTTGGCGTTAAGCAGCTCCGTGTATTTCTTCAAAAACCGCGGATGAGTCAAACGACGGCGTGCATGCTTGGCTTTTGGCCATGGGTCACTGAAGTTCAGATAGATTCGTTCCAATTCAGCCACTTCGAACACTTCCTCGATCTGTTCAATGTTCGCCAGGACAAGCTTCACATTGGGTGGAGTTTCTACATCTGCCTCACTCCACGCATTACGGGCCTTCTCACTAGCCCGGCGCACCAATTCATCATACATATCGATACCGATAAAATTGTATTGCGGATATTTATAACTCATTTGGCTGATAAATTGACCTTTACCCATACCAAATTCAACAAAGATCGGATGGTCATTGCCAAACAGTTCAGACCATTTCCCCTTGTACTGTTTGGGTTCCAGAACAACAAGATCCACTTGCTCCTCCAGATTTTCCCGAATCCCTTTTCTGCCACGTAAACGCATTTTATTCCTCCGTTTGTCCATACTTGTCTCAGACTCATTTTGCCGAAGAACCGGCCAATTGTAAAGAGCAATGAAAAAGGAATCTTCGGATCTGCCACTTGGGGCAAATCTCAAAGATTCCCTCTTCGATTTATTTGGAATTGGGGTCCAACTACTTTAATAGTTCATAGTCTACCTTATCTTGGTGTGAAAAATCAAATGTCTTTTCGAAAGCTGTGCGAACTTTTTGTCTTGCAGCCGCTTCCACTTTCGGATTGCCATTAAAACGAACACCTGTCAAAGCCAGTGCTTCTTCTGCCGTCAGTTCAACTGAAACATGATGAAGGTTATTGTTTTTAACTTGGGAATTCATTCATATCACCTCACGGTTTAGTATGGTCCATGACGTCAATTTTGATTCAAATGCTATGATGAATAGTACCCATTGGATGCTGTCTGACGTTAAGTTAAATATAACACAAGGTGTAAACTATAGCAAGAGAAAAACCTTGATAAACCAGTCTATTTTTGAGTTCGAATTCCCCTTTTTTTGCGTTTTTTGATACAATGGTTAAAGTCCATGGAGACACGGATTTTCACAATCCGTTCTATCACGTGAATAGATAAACATCTGTCTCTCCCGAGAGGGAATGCGGCAGCCAAAGGAGCACCCTGAAGATGAATGCACCTGCAATACAGCCTCCTCTTTCCTGGGGAGATAAACGATTCCACACCTGGAATTATGAAATGCGAAACGAGTTCAACAATAAAGTGTTCAAAGTTATGCTTGACGCAGGATTCACCTGTCCAAACCGTGACGGTTCAATTGCCAAGGGCGGATGTACCTTCTGCAGTGCACGGGGATCAGGAGATTTTGCCGGCAGCCGGCGGGATGATCTGGTTACCCAATTTAATACGATTCGGGACAAACAGCACCTCAAATGGCCTACGGCCCAGTACATCGGCTATTTCCAGGCGTATACGAACACATACGCTCCTGTTGAGGAGCTCCGTGAGTATTTTGAAGTGATTTTACAGCAGCCTGGTGTCGTCGGTCTGTCCATTGCCACTCGCCCCGATTGTTTGCCTGATGATGTTGTGGATTACCTGGCCGAACTGAATGAACGTACCTACCTGTGGGTTGAAATGGGACTTCAAACCATCCACGAGTCGACCTCAACGCTCATCAACCGCGCGCATGATACGAAATGTTATGAAGAGGCCGTAGAGAAGCTGCGGAAACGGAATATACGCGTGTGCACACATATCATCTATGGCTTGCCTCAGGAAACGCATGAAATGATGCTGGATACCGGACGCGCAGTAGCCAATATGGATGTGCAAGGCATTAAGATCCATCTGCTGCACCTCATGCGCAAGACGCCGATGGTCAAACAGTATGAAGCCGGGCTTCTTCGATTCCTGGAACAAGACGAGTACATCAAACTGATTGTCGATACACTCGAGATGCTTCCACCGGAAATGATTGTGCACCGCCTCACCGGTGATGCTCCGCGTGATCTGCTGATTGGACCGATGTGGTCCATGAAAAAGTGGGAAGTGCTGAATTCCATAGACCGCGAATTGCGTTTACGTGAATCGTGGCAGGGTAAATATTGGAGGGGAGCATAAGATGGGCTTTCTCTCGGTTCTTAGCTGCGCCCATCAATGGGTATCCTCCCGTTTGCAGCCCGGGGATTTTGCGATTGATGCCACAGTAGGCACGGGTGCCGATACCCTGTTTCTCGCACAGCAGGTTGGGAAACGCGGCCAAGTCATCGGTTTTGATATCCAAAATGAAGCGCTAACTCTGGCCCAAGCCAGAATTCGTAAACAGGAAGACGGCTCAAAGCTCGGTTCCATCTCCCTAATGGAGTTAAGCCATGACCGAATGGATGAAGCTGTTCCCGAGCAATGGCAAGGCCAAGTTGGCGCAGTCATGTTCAACTTGGGATACCTGCCGGCCGAAGGAGCGGATGCTTCTGTTATAACTCAATCGGAAAGCACGATTGGGGCATTGGAAGCAGCACTGGGCCTATTGCGAACACGCGGCATAATTACAGCTGTGTTGTATCCAGGCCATGAGGGTGGTGCACAGGAGGCAGATGCAGTACTGGCCTGGTGTTCGGCTTTGCCTGTAGACCAGGCACAAGTTGTCATGTACCGCCAGCTTCAGCGCGCAGCCTCTCCATTTCTGATTGGTATTGAGAAAAAGTAATTTCCTTTACTCTCCAAATGCCATAAAATAAACACATTAAATAGCACGACATCGCTGTGCATGAATATGGGCCAAGCTCCAACCTCGGCTCGTTTACAATGACGATGCGTGCTTTACATATTTGGCTGCTGCAACCGTATACAATCCGGGATGCACAGGCATGGATTTGATTAAAGCGATTCACCACTTCATATACTAGAGGAGAGATTACGATGTCTAAGCCATACCCACTACAATTTCAACCCGAGTTTAAGGAACGTGTATGGGGAGGTCGGGCGCTGGAGCAATTCGGTCTGACACCACCTGAAGGACATATTGGAGAAGGATGGATGATTGCAGATCATCCTAACGGTACAACCAAAGTCATTAATGGCGAACTTGCAGGTAAAGGTCTGGATGAAGTGCGGGAACAGCTAGGCACTTCGTGGCTCGGTACAAAAGGTGTATCTGAAAAAGGCGGACGCTTCCCCCTCCTGATCAAACTGCTGGATTGCAATGATGATCTATCCGTACAGGTTCATCCGACAGATGATTATGAAGCCCTCCCTCCAGGTGAACTTGGCAAAACAGAAATGTGGTATGTGCTGGACGCGAAACCGGGAGCGCACATCATCTATGGTTTAAACGAAGGGGTAGATCGTGCGGTGCTGAAGGAAGCATTGGAGAATGGCACGGTGATGGATAGGCTCCGTCAAGTACCGGTTGAAGCGGGAGATACGTTCTTCATCCCTGCCGGAACGGTACATGCTCTGTGCGCAGGAGTCGTCGTTGCCGAGATCCAGCAAAATTCGGATACAACTTACCGGATCTACGATTATAATCGTCCAGGACTGGATGGAAAACCACGTGAGCTGCATGTTGAAGATTCCTTGAATGTGACTGCCTATGAGGGCGCTGGTGCTACCACAATGAAAACCAATAACGCGACACCAGGTGAATGGCTGAAGCTTGCGGAATGCCCTTATTTTGTTGTAGAAAAAGGAATTGTTACGGATCGGTGGGAACTCTCTACGCATGCTGAAAGTTTCACCATTCTCGTCGTTTGTGAAGGGAACGGAACCTTGGAATGGGACAATGATACTCAGGAAAAAATTGAATTGAGCGCTGGACAATGCTACCTGCTGCCTGCCAATCTTGGAGCTTATACGCTTGATGGCAATACGACAGTTCTTCGTTCTTATCTACCTTAATCAAACCAGTGAAGGAGGGGTTACACGATGCAGGAATCTACGTTTGCCCTTGTGGGTAATGAAGGTACCCGCATTCATGTCTACCGCTGGCTTCCCGATCCGGAATGCCATATCAGAGGCGTTGTACAAATTGCGCACGGTATGGCCGAGACCGCAGCACGATACGCAGAATTCGCCGAGTGTCTTACCAGTCACGGGTATGCTGTCTACGCCAATGACCACCGAGGGCATGGGAAATCTGTCGAGAATCCGAAACTGCTCGGCAATGCCGGAGCAGACGGCTTTCGCTGGATGGCAAGTGATATGATCAATCTCGGTGAGCTCGCATCCAAGGAACATCCGGAAATCCCCTTGTTTCTTATGGGACATAGTATGGGGTCGTTCCTGGTGCAGCATCTGATGTATGCTGGACATGAACGTTACCATGCATTTATATTGTCCGGAACCAATGGGAAGCGTGGTCTTCTCCGATTTGGTGAAAAACTCGCACTCATGCAATGTGGTATCCAGGGTGCGGCACATCCGAGCATGCTGCTTAACGCCATTGTGTTTGGCGGCTTTAACCGTTCCTTCCGTCCAGCAAACACGCCTTTTGATTGGCTATCGCGTGATACGGACGAAGTTAAACGATTTATCGACGATCCATTGTGCGGGGCCATCTGTACCGCCGGATTCTTTCGTGATTTTTTCAAACTGTTGTTGGAAATCCATACGTCTGAAAACATGAAGCGGATTCCAAAAGATAAAGCAGTGTATCTGTTCTCCGGAGAAATGGACCCTGTTGGACTGAATGGTAAAGGTGTGTATAACCTTGTCTCCCAGTACAGACAGCTACAGATTCAGGATGTAGAATATCGCCTGTACCCCGAAGGACGGCACGAGATGCTGCACGAGACCAATCGTGAAGAAGTATGCTTGCATGTGGTCAACTGGCTAGAGCGTCACACGCCGGGCTCCGAGCAAGACCGCACGAATGACATTCGTGATACACTCGCTGATACGGTCTGACTATCCTTACAAAGCTATAGCAATACGAAAGCCCCTACCTGGAGCACAGCGCAAACTGTGTCCCTTGGTAGGGGCTTTCTGCTAGGTGAATCTATAATGATTGCTAATGTTTGTTTCGGTCCGTGTTACCCTTCGATCAGCAAGGATTCTGGATCTTCCAGCAGTTCCTTCACCGTAACGAGGAAGCGTACTGCCTCGCTACCATCGATAATGCGGTGATCGTAAGACAATGCGATATACATCATTGGGCGATTTTCCATACGCTCTGCATCGATCGCCACCGGACGAAGCTGGATCTTATGCATACCGAGAATACCAACTTGAGGAGTATTCAGGATCGGTGTAGACAACAGGGAACCAAATGTTCCGCCATTGGTAATTGTAAACGTACCGCCTTGCAGGTCGGAGAGCGCAAGAGAGTTGGAGCGAGCTTTGGAAGCCAGGTCCGCAATACTCTTCTCAATCTCAGCGAAGCCCAGTCGATCTGCATCGCGAACGACAGGAACAACAAGACCTTCCTTGGCAGACACTGCGATTCCGATGTCGTAATATTTTTTGAGTACAACATCTTCCCCATCAATCTCAGCATTGATGGTTGGGAATTTTTTCAGTGCGCCAACCACGGCTTTGGTAAAGAAAGACATGAATCCCAGGCCGATATCGTGCTTCTCTTTGAACTTGTCCTTACGACGTTTACGAACATCCATGATTGCAGTCATGTCTACTTCGTTAAAGGTTGTCAGCATTGCCGCCGTTTGCTGTGCTTCTACCAGACGCTTCGCAATGGTAGCCCGGCGACGGGACATGCGTTGGCGTTCAACTGGTTTAGCATAAGTAGAACCTCCAGCTGCCGGAGCACTTGCTGGTGCTGCCGGAGCTTTGCTTGCAGAAGCTGGCGTTGAAGCCGGTGCCTGCGTGTTATGACTTTTTACGTCTTCCTGATACACACGTCCAATCGGATCTTTGCTCTGAACCTGATCCAGCTCAATGCCGCGCTCGCGAGCAAGCTTGCGTGCAGCTGGTGAAGCCGTTTTGGTACCATTCTCGGAAGATTCCGGAGCTGCAGCTGCAGGTGGAGTCGCTACTGCTACTGCCACTGCTTCTGGAGCCGGGGCCGCAGCCTGCTGCTGTTCTGCAGCCGGCTGGGAAGCGGGTGCTCCGCTTCCTCCTCCTGTTCCTGCTCCCAGTGTACCAATCGTTTCTCCGATTTCAACCGTCTCGCCTTCCTGGCGAATAATTTTCTCGAGTACTCCACTCTCTTCGGCACTGATTTCGATATTTACTTTATCGGTTTCCAGCTCCAGAAGAACGTCACCCTGATTTACAGTTTCGCCTTCTTTGACAAGCCATCTGGAAACCGTTCCTTCAGTAATCGATTCACCCATTGCAGGTACTTTAATTTCACTCACAGCTGTTACCTCCCCAGTGGAATATTATTCTTCGTCGTTTGCTTCAACGTGGATGTAATAATCTGTTGCTGTTCCATGCTATGCACACTTTGATAACCGCTGGAAGGACTCGCGTGTTCCGGACGGCCTTCGTATCTCACGGTTGTTCCTTCCGGTGCAATAGCGCGCAAGCGAGGTTCCATGTATGTCCAGGCTCCCATGTTTTTGTTCTCTTCCTGAACCCAAACCAGTTCTTTCAGCTTGCTGAAACGTGCAAGTACGCCCTTGATTTCTTCCGCCGGGAACGGATACAGCTGTTCAACACGAATGATGTGAAGCCAGGACCAGTCGGCTTTGTCTTTCTCAAAAGCATCCTCGAGATCGATGGCGATCTTACCACTGCACAGTATGATGCGTTCTACGCGATCCGGTTTGGTTCCAAGCCCTGCTTGTTCAAGTACTGGCTCAAACTTGCCTTCACTGAACGCTGCAGCGGGAGATGCAACACGCGGATTACGAATGAGACTCTTCGGCGACATCAAGACCAGAGGACGTGCATCTTCAGTTTCAGTCAACGAAGCCTGACGGCGCAGCAGATGGAAATACTGGGATGCACTCGTCAAGTTGGCAACCGTCATATTATCTTCTGCACAGAGCTGCAGGAAACGTTCAAGACGGGCACTTGTATGCTCAGGTCCCTGCCCTTCATTGGCATGAGGAAGCAGCATGACCAGACTCGACTTCTGAGACCATTTGGCACGGCCAGCGGATATGAATTGGTCAAAAATAACCTGTGCACAGTTGGCGAAGTCACCAAATTGAGCTTCCCAGATGACAAGCGTATCCGGAGAGTACACGTTATATCCATACTCGAATCCAAGCACCGACTCTTCCGACAGCGGGCTGTTGTAAATGGCAAACGCTGCACGTGCTTGTGGCAGATGATGCAGCGGGCAAAATGTTGTCCCGTTCTCCGAATCATGCAATACCAGATTCCGGTGAGCGAAGGTTGCACGTTCTGCGTCCTGTCCGCTGATCCGAATTGGCTTGCCGTCAGCCAAAATCGTGGCAAATGCCAGTGTCTCGGCAAGACTCCAGTCCACTTTTTCGCCCTCGTTCAGGGAAGTGCTGCGACGCTGCAGAATACGCTGCAACTTCGGATATACATTGAAGTTCTCTGGCCATTTCAACAGATCGGCATTAATGCTACGCAGATTCTCCAGCGGCACAGCTGTTGGAATAAGTGACACCGCTTCAGGTTGAGTGGCTTTCAGTTGTGACTGCTCATGAACTTCGTTTTTCTTCATTTGTTCATAAGCTTCTTTCAGACGATTCGTTACGGCATCGCGAATGCTGCCAATGGAGGCATCATCAACAACCGCTTCCTGCTTGAGCTGGTCCTGATACAGATGACTCACTGTAGGGTGACTCTTCACTTTTTCATAGACCTTCGGTTGGGTTGTCTCCGGATCATCCGTTTCATTGTGACCATAGCGGCGGTAACCGATCAGATCAATCAGGAAATCCTTTTTGAATTTGTTGCGGTACTCTGCTGCCATGCGAATCGCCGCGATACATGCTTCCGGGTTGTCTGCATTCACATGCACAATCGGAATCTCGTAACCTTTGGCAAGGTCACTCGCGTAATAAGTAGAACGGGAATCACTGCTATCGGTTGTAAACCCGAGACGGTTGTTCACGATAATATGAATCGTTCCGCCGTTTTGATAGCCCGGGAGTGCTTTGAAATTGAGCGTTTCCGCCACAATGCCTTCACCAGGGAAGGCTGCATCGCCATGCATCAGAATTGTCGCTGCTTTTGTAACGTCCTGTTTCGGATATCCCGGATCACGCCGATCATCCTGCGCCGCACGTGCAAAGCCTTGAACGACAGGGTTAACGTACTCCAGATGACTCGGATTGTTAGCAAGTGTCAGACGAGCCTGTACTGCTTCGCCATCTTTTACAAAGCGGTTCGCACCAAGGTGGTATTTGACATCCCCTGTCCAGCCATAGTTGATTCCTGTCGATCCTTCAGACGGAACCAGATCCTTGTTCGGGGAATGATGGAATTCAGAGAAAATTTTGCTGTATGGTTTACCAAGGACATGAGCAAGCACGTTCAGGCGTCCACGGTGAGCCATTCCCATCAAAATGTGGCTTGATCCCGAGTGTGCCATAATGCGTACTGCTTCATCCAACATCGGTACGAGCACGTCGTTTCCTTCAATCGAGAAGCGTTTTTGTCCCACAAACGTTTTGTGAAGGAAATCCTCGAACTGCTCCACCTCAACCAGACGTTCCAGCAGTGCCTTCCGTTCATCCTGATTAAGTGGTGCCGGGGAAGTCCGGGATTCAGCACGGCGGTTAAGCCACTCGCGTTCATGAACTTCATGAACATGGCTGAATTCATAAGCGATCGGACCTGTATAGATCTGGCGCAGACGCTGAATGGCATCCCAGCCGTTGGTCGTCTGTCCATCTGCACCTTCCCAGATCAGGGATGCGGGCAGTGCTTTCAAATCTTCTTCATTCAATTCAAAATGCTTCGGTTCCAATAAAGATGTATCTGAATCTTCACTTATGCCAAGCGGATCAATATCCGCGGCAAGGTGACCATAAGTTCGAATATTCCAAACCAGTTTCCCGGCTGTAACCGCTTTCTGTAATAACTGAATATCCACGCTCCCGGAAGCTGTTTGGGCGTTGCCGGAATAAGTGGCTGTATGTGCATCTCTGCCAGGCATCGGCGGAGCACCCCATTGTTCAAACAATTCCCGATATGCGGGTGTAACCGATTCAGGATCTTGAGAGAATAATTCATATTGTTCTTGTACGTATCCCAAATTGGGTCCATAGTAACTTTCCCAGGGCTTCTTGTTGCCTTCCTCGATCGTCATCGACGTTCCCTCCGTCTTGATTTAGTCGTGTTTTTTGACGGAAATCATTGACTAAGCCGTAATTTGCGTTCGTTCAACATTTTAAGCGAAATTTTTCATGAAGTCCAATCATCGTGATGTTGGGGGTAAATAACGTTGTTCCGACGCTCCCGTCAAGGTTTGTCTGCGTTTTCAAAAACATAATAAGAAATAATTGGATATACCGCCAACACAGATGTCGAATCGTGTCCGAATCTGCTCGAGGGTTCCATCTAGCTCAATGTAAATCGAATTCGTTTTCTAATGTCTATTCTATAAACTTTTACGCTCAGGAGCATTTCCTATTTTTAGTTCAATTGATGCATAAATTAGATGAATCAGATAAATGAAGCATAAACTCTGCATATCGCAGATAAATCTGTTCCCATGCTTCCACATTAACCCCCTTTAATATGAATTGTGGTCCATAACCAGCCAAAACAAACCGTCCAGTTAAACATTAACCATTTGAGAACAGATTCAACAAAAAAAGACCGTGAATCG
The DNA here is from genome assembly GCF_038005125.1 of Paenibacillus sp. FSL K6-2862. Lineage (NCBI taxonomy): Bacteria > Bacillati > Bacillota > Bacilli > Caryophanales > Paenibacillaceae > Paenibacillus > Paenibacillus sp. FSL K6-2862. The sequence goes on along the minus strand of NZ_JBBOSN010000001.1, from coordinate 1,847,969 downwards.
ACAGATTCACAGCCTTAACTTCGGTGTACAGTTTCGAATCGGAGTAGCGGGATTTGAACCCACGACCTCACCCACCCCAAGGGTGCGCGCTACCAGGCTGCGCTATACCCCGATAAATCGCAAATTGAATTCGCGAATTATAGTGTAGTTCTTTTTCATATCACCAAATCGCTAAATCCCATTGCGGGATCCCAATCAACATATATCCAAATTATACCGTACACTCGCTTCACCTGGCAATATATAACATTTTGTCTACCTATGGGTTTCTTTAAAAACGCTACCTTACCAATTACAGGGATCCGGTTATCCAACCCTGTCTCTTAACTACGTCCATAGATCATATGTAATGCAAATGGGGTTAAGGATAGCTGCTGAACCTGCTCCATTGCAAACCAAGCTGCACCCAATGAATCTTCCCCATCCGGTCCTTTCCTGATCTCACTTGCCTGCTTGTCCGACTTCAACTGCACATCATACAAAATGCCGATATGATGAAGCTCCTCAGGTACCTCCTGATACACCCAATTCACAACAGTGGAATCCGCAGAACGAATGGTCACCTGCACATCTGTAAGACCCGTTTCCTCTTCAATCTCACGGTGCAGAGCGGTCTCCGGCTGTTCTCCGAATTCCAGTCTGCCACCAGGCAGATCCCAACACCCTTTATACGCACCTCGTGCTTTATGAATTAACAATATCTTGTCGCACCATCGAATGAGACCATATACCCCCAAATGTGTATGTTGATTCATAAATGACCCCTTCTTTCATCTGTGAGGTATCTGACTTGTTCCTCCAATTTTCGTATCCGCTTATTCATCTGATAAAACGATGGAGTGAAGATTAACCCCGTTATAATGACGACCACCCAGAGCATACTCAAGGCTTCACAATCCCCTTTTCAGATTCATTTAGCATACAAGGACAAACGAATATCCAGCTCACTTCCTTCGATCAACATGGCCGTTAACCCATGCTCCGAACCGGAACGATGGTTCTCACCGTCCATCCACAATGCGGCTTCTCCAGCTTGGATAACTGCACGTTCCCCCCTTTCACCTTCAACCCAGCCTTCACCTTCAAGCACCAGAAACACCTGCTCGCCTACAGCCGGATGAAGACCCAATTCTCCGCCGCCAGTGAGTTTGAGATAGGACACATGGCAACCCGAGATGTTTCGAAGTATTGGCGTAATTTCTGCTCCGTTACTTCCAAAAGCCGTAACGTTTCGCGCATTTTCAGGTGCTACACGATAAATTCTCACTTGTTGCTTTCCTCCGCTAGAGTATCCAAGTCCACCGCCAGGCGGATCATATCCACGCAGCGAATACCGTCCTCAATAATCTCTTCATCGTAATGTCTTACAAAATAATCGCGATCAACTCCTATAATGCGAAAACCGCAGCGCTGATACAGCTTCAACTGATGAAAACTGGAATTGCCTGTTCCGATCTCGACAGTACGACAGCCCAGCCTGCCTGCTGCTTCAATCGCTTCCTTAATCATGTGCTTGCCGACGCCTTGTCCCTGTAATTCTTCCTGAACTGCAATATTAACAATCTCAACAGTCTCAGGCCGGGTCTTAAGCAAAACAAATTCGCCTACCATCTCGCCTTCATATTCGGCGATAAAACATAGACCACGACTTAAATATTCGTCTACTTTGGCTTTGGAGGGATCAGCCATTAGCAAAAGTTCATAGGGCTTCTCCTCTTCCCAATCCAGTATTCGGAACGTTAGTCTCATGCGGATCTCCACCTTTTCATCGTACAATATTCATTTACAGCCCGTTTGCAGAAGCCTATGTATCAGCTTAAACGCTAAATTTGGATGATTCTCGTCACACGTTGGCACTAGGATCAATAGCGAAATACATCTTGCCCTCTCTATTAATCTGGTCATATCGAAACATCTAATAACTCTATTTACTATAAGTAGGTTGTTCCATTCTGATTGGAATAATGGCGAACCATCATGCCGCTGGCTCTGCGCATTCCCTGCTTCTCATAGAAAGGCTGCGTTTCGGTATCACATAACAGATCGATCATGTACAAACCCTGGAGCCTCTTCAGCATCCTCTCTGTTAGCGTTGTCCCAATCCCCTTACCTTGGAACTCCGGCACCACTTCCAGCAATGGAATGTATGCACTAAGCACCCCATCCGAAATAGCTTGAATAAAGCCTATGACCTTCCCTGTCTCATCATCCACTGCAAGCTCGGCTGCATACGATTGCTCCAACAGTCTCAAAAAAGTCGCCTGTGACGGTGGATTAGGCCAGCCATCAAAAAAATGTTCGCTCAGTTGCTCCACGCCTATTCCGTCCAAATTCGATCGGTAAGAGATTCTCATCGCTCACCCCTCCCATCAAAAAAAGCAAACCTCATTATATCACAATATATGGATACGTATACATGAAAATGGATGATACATTCTGTTCTAGCCCCTAGTACGCTCTTAACCCTACCGTATTCATGATTTCTTTTGTGAAGTTTTACCGTTTTTCCCCTGCGCTTAGATGCTCATGAATTAACTTCCATTCTCCATCCGGCCCAGCAGCAAACACATTCGTCGCTCGACCGTTCCCGGAAGCCGGCTTCCCTTGGTAAATACCTTCCCAATGATAGGTGTAAATGCAGACAGCCTGTGTCTCACTCACCGCAATCCAAGAGAGATCTTCTGCTGTATATACTTCTTCTTTTACCATGTCCCAAGCCTGTTCAAAATAGGAACGAATGGCTTCCTTTGTGGTGCAGGAGGTGTCTGTAAACCAATACACCGCATCTGCCGAAACCCATTTGCTCACCTCATCAAAATCATGTGTATTCGTTGCTGCGATATATCCCTCAAGTGCTTCTTGGTATCCCATTATGTCATCTCCCTATGGCACTCATTATCATTTTTACTGCTCTCTATCTCAATACCGCATCGGTATACATCATAAATGTTTCTTTTAGCGTACGGTTCGTCGACTTTTCCCAAATCACGCTTCGTTCGAATGTACCTTCTTGAAAGAAGCGCGGGAATCGTTCTGCAAACCAATCCTGCATAGGCAGTTCAAGCGCCTGTTCCACCGGGATCCACAGCAATTCACCTTCAGGCGGGTCCTGCAATAATTCACCTTCAAATGAAGTGGCCAGATAATTAAAAACCATATAGCGTAGTCCCTGCTCGGGATCACAAAACTCATCCAACCCTTTGTATGTAATCTCACGGACCTCGAGTCCCGTTTCTTCCTTCACTTCCCTCATGGCTCCGTCCACAATGCTTTCCGGGAAATCCACCTTGCCCCCTGGCGCAATATATCCTGGAAACCCCTTACGATCAGGTCTGTTCATCAACAAAACCTTGCCATTGTGCTTGTCCCACACCATACACATCGTAAATATGTCAATTCTGGTACTCATCATTATCCTCCTGCCGCTGTTCTCACTTGGTTGTACATTAACATTTCTGGTCATCCCTTGAATTTTCCTGCCTCTTCGCTAGGATAAAAAAACAAAAGCAAAACAGACCTCGAATTTATCTTCGAGGCCTGCTATTAATCCTTTATGATTCAGTCCATACTTGTAATCAATACTCTGCGTTCTTTCCACTCGGCACGACGATAAGCCTGAAGCAGGCCAAATTTGCGAATACTTGCTTTGGGTACCGACTTGTAAGGTAGACCAACTGTGAATTCCTGAGTAAATGGAAAGTAAGAGAGTCCTACTTTATCACCTGAGATCCATTCAGCCCGAATCGGTTCTCTTCCACAGGCATCGAAGGTGCAGCTTAGTCCCTCTGCAAAAAAATCATAGCGCGATGCGGGGGTTCCCGGCTCCTCCATGCAGAGAAAAAGGCTTAGCTGATCACAGAATAACATGATCTCCAGGTCACTTTGCAATCTGCGCTTGAGTTCATCTCCTCCGCCGAGCTGCTGCTGCCAATCTTCCTGAAAACGTTGTTCTTTCTTCAAATATTCCCTGATATCGTCATCATCGATAGGGTTAGCACCCAAGGTGTTCTGAAAAAGCTCCGTGTACATCATGCTGCACAATAGCCCGGCATACAGACTTTTTTCACGGACTTCGTCAATTCCTTTTTGGTAAAATACAAAACGCGGACGTAACGGGAAATCCCGAAACGAATACGGGGACTGGCTGTAATCATTCCAAAAAGGTGCGGAATCCAGCTCAATCCAGCCACGGTCGTGTTCTCTTGCTGCAAGTATAAGCTCCTCCCGGTGACGGGAATCAGCAAGCAGTTCATCTTTCCAGTGGGAAGCCATCACGCCGGCTACTTGTCCATGCTCATGCTGTGCGGTCAAAACAAAGTCATGCTCTCTCTCATATACGATCATTTGCTGTCACCCTTCCGCATGGTATACTTCAACTTTTACATATACTGGTATAAATTGTCCCGTTATCACTTCACTTTTTCTTCTTCGCCCGGACGGCATAACAAATTTGCAAATGTAAAGGTGTTGTCAGTTGCCTGAAATTTGGTACACTAAAGATTGTGTCACTGATTACATTACATACAGAAAGCGGGATCTCATGAATTTATACTCTCCTTACATCGAGTTTAACCGCAAGGAATGGGCTGAACTGAAAGAGCATCAGACCGCCCTTCCACTGACGGAAGCCGAATTGGAACAACTAAAGGGATTGAATGAAGAAGTATCCATTCAGGAAGTGGAGGATATTTATTTACCACTTACCCACTTTATTGACTTATATGCAAGAGTTTCACGTGAATTGAATCGATTAACGGCTTCTTTTTTGAAAAAGGAACAATCTCCCGCTCCCTACATCATCGGAATTGGGGGCAGTGTTGCCGTGGGCAAAAGTACGACAGCTCGTTTGCTCCAGGCCATGCTCGCCAGAGGTAAAAACAAACCCAAGGTTGACCTCGTTACGACCGACGGTTTTCTATATCCCAATGCCATACTGGAAGAGAAAGGCATCATGAACCGGAAGGGATTCCCGGAAAGTTATGATATCAAATCACTTATTCAGTTCATGGGCGATGTAAAATCGGGTAAACCTGAAGTAAAAGCTCCAGTGTACTCCCACCTTGCTTATGATGTCATTCAAGGAGAAGAGCAAACGATCTGCCAACCGGACATTCTGATTATTGAAGGCATTAACGTTCTGCAGGTGAAAAAGGAAACACCGCTGCTTGTCAGCGATTTTTTTGACTTTTCCATCTATATTGATGCAGAAGAGGAGCACATCCGTCATTGGTACATTGAACGTTTCAAGCTGCTGCGCAGCACCGCATTTCAGAATGCAGATTCCTTCTTCCATGACCGCTTTGCCAACATTGGTGAAGAGGAAGCTGTACTGACGGCCAGTCAGATCTGGCAGGACATTAACGCCAAGAATCTGCACGAGAACATTTTGCCAACCAAGGGACGTGCCAGACTGATCCTAAGAAAAGAAGCCGACCACTCGATTCAGCACATTAAACTGCGCAAACTTTGATTGCTGTCAGCAAGCTGTATCGATGATCAAACTACCCCTCTACTAAAGGAGACAATAGCCTATGCAAACCTTGGTTGTACTCGGTAGTATCATGATGTTTCTCGCCGTAGCTCTCGGAGCATTCGGTGCTCACGCGCTCAAGCGAAAATTATCTGCAGATATGATCAAAATATACGAAACCGGAGTTCAGTACCACATTGCCCACGGTCTCGGATTGATCCTTCTAGGCTTGATTGCGGACCGCCTGGAACAGTCTTCGCTCATTATGGCAGCCGGATGGCTGCTGTTCGCAGGCATCCTCCTATTTTCGGGCAGTCTCTATGCACTAAGCATAACGGGTGTCCGCAAACTTGGTGCGATTACTCCGCTTGGCGGAGTCGCATTCCTTGCCGGATGGGTCATGGTCATCATTGCCGTTCTGTAATACAGAACGGATTGTAAACGAAAAAGAGTGTTCTAGCCGATGTAGATGATCGCTGGAGCACTCTTTGTTGTTTAATCTGTCCATATTCTGCGAATGGAAGGTGGCCCCTGCTCTCCTCGCTGTCGTTCCAGCACATATACATCGGGATTGGTTAGCAGCCTCCACTCTTCATAACCAAAGGACCTTTGATAATGGCGAAGGAGCAGAGATAGTATGTTGCCATGAGTTATAACAGCCACAGATTGCTCCGGGCGACTCCAGCATTCCTCCAGCACTTCCATCCCACGTGCGGTCGCGATGCGTGACGACTCTCCGCCTTCTTCTGCGAAGTTCTCATCCGTATATGTCCGTTCAAGTACTTCCATCCAGTTCTCCAGATGGCGAGTGCTCAGCACTCTTTCCTGAAGACGCTCATCGGTATGTATATGTTGAGATGCAGCTCTGGCGAGCGGGGCTGCCGTCTGGAGCGCTCTTTTCCACGGACTGGAGACAATGTAAGCTATGGAATGAACAGCAAGTTTCTCCGCCAAACGCTCTGCCTGACGAAGACCATCATCTGTAAGTTCTGCATTCGGTTCCTGTCCTGTTGCCTTGGCGTGACGAATGAGGTAGATCGATTGCAGGATTCTCCCCTCCTCTGGTACAGCTCATCCGGACATCGTGTCAAGATACCGAAGAGCAGCCTTCATTTTCTCCTGATCTTCCAATTGTCCTCCTGAACTCAAAAATGTAACCTGCTCCTCCGGTCTGTTCCCATGCTGCTCTGTCAACTCTAGCAAATGCTTCAGACGGTTGACCGTGCCTGCGCTGCCATCAATAATCTGTACATGTTCCGGAAGTACGGTCCGGAGGATATGTGAATAGAACGGATAATGTGTACAACCAAGTACAACCGTACCGTATGAATCCAGATCCAGATCAGCCAGTTTCCGGCGAAAATACGCAGCACTTTTTTCCGGATCAAAATCCAGCTGTTCACACCATTCCACCAGTTCAGGCAGTGGCATGGAATCCACACTGTGATGGTCATCCACGCGGGATACAAGTTCGTTATATTTGCTCTGACTCAAGGTTAATGGCGTTGCAAATACAAGAACTCTCCTCCCGCTTTCACGGTTCATCTCTACAGCCGGCTTCACCGCAGGTTCCATTCCGATGACCGGGATATCATACCTGGCACGCAAATCCTTAACCGCTAGACTTGTCGCCGTGTTGCAGGCAACCACGATTGCTTTTACATGTTCCCGCACGATCGCTTCCGCGCAATCAAAGATATGCCCTCTTACTTCATCGGCAGATTTGGTTCCGTAGGGGACATGAAGCGTATCTGCATAATACAAAAACTGTTCTTCAGGCAGCTGCTGCAAAGCTTCATGCAGGACGGTTAAACCGCCGATGCCCGAGTCAAAAAATGCAATTTTCTTATTCAAGGGTTTCACCTCTATAACGTATTCTTTTGGGTACCAGGTCCAGGAACCTGTATTTCCTGCTCATGATGACTGGAGGTGAGGATTGTTGTTGAGAATTACTATTCTTCACTCATTTTATACTGTCTAAGCCAGTCTTTGCCACTGTTCCACCCGTTCACGGAATTCTGCTCCCCGAGCATCTCCGTACTTGCCTGAGCCATAATCCATTCCCTTAGGCCGTTATCGGAGCTGGACTCCAGTTTCTGTAAAAGAACATCCAGTCCTTCCTGACCGGTGTTCAGGATTAATCCATATGCCTCCGGGTTACCTGCAATATAATCGTTAGGATTACTGCTGCTCATAATTACAGATTCATTAACCATCTCCTGCAGGCTGTGCTCAATCATCCCTGATATACTCTGTTTCTCGGTCTGGACCGAGCACGCTCCCACCACAAATACAATACTCAGGGATACCAGGCTGCGTACCAAATGTTTACGTATCATCGGACCACGCCTTTCAACAAAAGTTTAACGAAACAGGGAGCTGCCATCCATTTCCCAGTATCGCTGCTCCTCTGGCACACGATCCAGGAAATCCACATAGGATCCAATCCAGCCTTGAGGCATGTAATGTTCGAAAGACGCCGGCTCGGGAAACATGGAGCAAAACTGCCTTTGGTCAAAATCCACAAGGAATGACGGTACAAACTTCAACCACTCGTCATCTTCTGGATGATGCTTCCTAAATTCATAGAGACAGTCTTGCAGCTCTGCGGCCGTTACCCGCTCGTCCTGAATGGCATGAAGGAATGCTGCAGCGGTTTCCTCGTTCAGTATTTCGATGCCGAACCGTTCCTCCATCTCCACATTCAAAAACCAGTACTCCCGCTCAGTTACATACCAGCAAAACGTTCCACGAAACTGGACTCCCGTAATGGTATTCTGCGCATATTCAGGTTCTGTCTTCATAATTATACTCCTCCCGGTAAATACGGATATGAGCTTCAATGACATGTTGCAGATCCTTTTGTACATATGTCCGAATCACCGGGTTCACCCTCTATGACGAAGTCGTTATGCTGAAATCCATGCCGTATTGATACAGTCCCAGTTTGCGGGCCACCTGCTGCGAGGAAAGATTGTCCCAGGATGTACTGTAGAGAGGAATGCGTCCGCTCTCTTGCACGTGGTACTGCCAGCATTTGACCGTCTCCACCCCATATCCATGTCCTCGGTACGCAGGAATGGTATGCAGACTCGCTTCTGCGCCCAGCTCCGAAGTTCGGGCAGAGCAGCATACGGCTACGGCGGAATCTCCAATAACATAAGCAACTACAGGTGCTTTTGCATGCAATCGCCCGATGAGATCGGGAAAATGCTCTTCCAGCAAAAACGTATGATGGCGGTCAATAAGCTGCACACGTGAATGCCACTTGTCCCATTTCTCCCGGAAGACAAATGCAGGTCCCATCCATAGATGCTTGACGGGCTTATAAGCCTCGATCATCCCTAGCAGCTTCGGAATGTCAAGCGGAAGCTTCGCTTCAGTCGCCAGCTGATCCGTAAGGTTTGGCGGCAGGTGCTCATGGTAATAAGGCAGAAGTCCAGCAGAAGTCATGCCAATAAACAAGGCAGGCGCATGCCCGCCTTCCGGTTCGTTAATACCAGTCAGACGCTGCTGCATGTTCATCGTATATAAGGTCTGTGCCTGTATTTTCATCAAGTCAGACGGTTCAATATTGAATAGGCGATCCATATTAATTAACCAGCCTTAGTAATAACCGCTCGCCTTCACTTCGTTTATGAACAGACTTTTCCAGAAACTCGGGCAGTTGCCGCAATTCAGCCGGACGATATCCGGGCCCGCAGCCACAACTATGGTAGGTGAATCCGTGGCGATAAAGAATCGCTACCTTCTTCCATTGTTTCAGATCGCTTTGCTTCGGTGCTCTAAAATCTTTTCCCATGCTAACCATCGGTGCCGCACACTGCGGGCATTTAAATTCAAGCCTTTCATACACTTCAGGAACGAGATCATGTCTCGATATTTGCTTAAATGATTTGCGGCAGTCGAAACAGGCATACGTATCTTTGTATGGTCCTGACATGGCATATCTACACAAAGAACTGCACCTCCCTCATTAATTTCCATTATACGGTATATTCCAGGGAGATACGAATGCAAACTGGTCATTCCTAATGGGGAATATACTGAACTGAATTTTTTGATCCATCATTCACCAGTAATACATTCATCCTGTCTTACCGCCAGCTTCCAGGCTTCACCGAGTTCCATCAAGGATGCAAAGCGACGGGCTCGATCAGGATCTACTGCTCGAATTACAACCTGATATAAGGCTCCTCCAGCATTCCACTTGGCATATGAACGATCCTTCTCTCCACCAAGCAGTACGAATGCCGCGGCACCCATGTTGAATACATTAGTTACTCCATCAATGGGAGCACCGAGCTCAAACTCCTCAGGAGACATGAAGCGGGATGAGCCCCACATGCGTCCCATGGTATTGGTAAGTGAACCCTTCTGATACAGGTCGATATCACAAATTTTGATCCTATTTTGTTCAAAATCATAGATCAGACTGCCATCGTAGAAATCAACAGCCACATACCCTTTTCGCTCCACCTCAATATGAAAATTCAAGATCTGCTCCATCGCCTGAATCTGCATCTTAATAGGGAGTTGCCTGAAACGATAATACGGTGAACGCGGATCTTCATATTTCGCTGGAGCCGGAAAATACCATTGGGAATGCAGACATTCTCCATCCACCCAATCAAATACACAGACATAACCCCGTTCCGTTGCAAAATGGTCTCTTAGTCGAATCAGGGCGTCATGCTTCAAATCCTCGTAGACTGAAACAGAAGACATCAAACTTCGGATGGCTTCCTGCGGACTATTGAGTGTATTCGCATGAATGGTACGTGCTCCCGCATATTTTACAAAGAGCCTTGTTCCGTCCTGCTGCATGATACCAAAGGATAGATTTCCGGAATCCTGCTGATCAAATACGCGAAATACCTTGCCCAGTGGCCGCAACCATTCGAAAGAATGGGACTCTTGTAATACGAAGGCATGCCCGTCTACTTCCAGATGAACTGCCTCTGTCATATGGAACTCACAGTTGGATAAACGTATGTCATATGGGCTTCATCATAACCTTGTCCCCCAACTTCAAGAGCATAATTCTCTATGCCATACGTTTCGAATCCGTACTTTTCGTATAACCGTCTGGCTGATTCATTTGTCGTAACCACGCTTAGATTAATTTGCCTGATGCCCTCCAATGTCTCTCCCCGTTTCAATACTTCTCGAAGTAACCTTGAAGCAAGTCCATATCCCCGATATTGCGGAGCCACGTATACACCCCAGATGAATCCTTTGTGCCTGAGTTTGAGGCCGTATTCTCTCTTGAAACCCATCATTCCAACCAGTGTTCCTTCTGCGGTATAAGCTCCAAGGATGTAATCATCGTGCTCGTTATGTATGCGATCCTGCACTTCATTCATGGGAAGCTGAACGGACAACTCGTATGATGCTCCGAAGGACTCCGGATGATTTTTCAGCGCCTCCAGACGCAAAGACCAGTATTGATCCGCTTCATCACGCCGAATATTGCGAATAGTGAACATGCTCTGCTTGATATCTTCGCTCATTCTTCGATCACTCCTTGCATCTCGTAAGGATAGTCGATCTGCCACTTCACATTCTCGGCTGCCTCCCGTCCGGCAAGCAATCCCAGTACGTAAATTCCGAGATCAATTGACGTCGCGACACCACCGGCCGTAATGACATTTCCGTCCTTGACAATCCGGGCCTGGATGACCTCGTCTGCGTACGGCTGCAGTAGATCATACACATTAGGATGAGTCGTAGCCTTCTTACCAGAAAGAAAACCAGCCGCACCGAGCAGCAAAGAGCCCGTACATACCGACACCTTCATCGGAACCTTCTCCGCCTGTTTCAGCCATCCCACGAAAGCCTCATCAAACCGAAGTTTGCGCGTACCCATGCCACCAGGAACAAAAACCATATCGTACTCACCCAAGTCCGGCTTCACTCGATCCACTTGGAGCGTTAATCCGGATTCGTCCGTGACCTGATCAGTCATCGCGCAAGTTTCCCATGTACTACCCTTGGTGGGTTCAAAGAAATTCAGCCGGTTGATCACATCATAAAACCCTGCAAAATCAAGAAAAGTTAAACCATCAAACAAAACAAAAGCAATTTTCAACGTGAAAACCTCCCATGTTTTTATTTCGACGCGTCTCGTTCCATCGCTTCCTTCACCCAATCACGATAACTTCGAACAAGCTCAAGCCCTCCTGACTTAAATTTATAAGGTCTGCCCTATTTCAGAGCACGCGCAATAATCCACTCCAACCACTTCCACGGAAGCAGCGTTTTGCCAACAATGAGCACACGAGATCCTTTGCCGAGTGCATAGCGGAGCCGGGGTGCACGCATCCGTGCAATGCGGGCGATCAGGTCAGCCACTTCCTGCGGATCGGGCGCAGTCTGACCTGCAAGTGCAGAATAACGAAGCACCGCATCCAGTTTTTCTTTATAAGGGGAGTTATCATCGCGGTGAATTTCACCCAGTCCTTTATTCCAAATGGGTGTGCGATACGCTCCCGGCTCAACCAGGACTACCCTTACGCCAAATGAAGCCATTTCATGCCGAAGACTTTCGGTGAAACCCTCCACGGCAAATTTGGAAGCAGCATAAGGCGCATAGCCCGGGAACCCCGACAAACCGCTGACGCTGGAGAGATTGATGATGAGTCCCCGCTTCTGTTCACGCATCACCGGAAGCACCGCACGCGTCACTGCAATGAGACCGAAGAGATTTGTCTCCATTTGCCGCCGCCAATCGTCCATGGTTACTTCCTCAATGAAACCACCAACCGCAAACCCTGCATTGTTTACCAGCATGTCAATTCGCCCATACATCTGAAGCACGGCCGCCACAGCCGCCTGTATCGAATCTGAATCCGTCACATCCAGACACATATAATGCAATCGATCCGCAATGCCTGCTTGTTCTGCCAGCTGGACTAATTGTTCATTCCGGCTCAGATCGCGCATGGTTGCGGCAACCCGGTATCCCTGCTTGGCAAGTGTAATCGCAGTAAGCATGCCGAACCCACTCGAGGTGCCTGTAATTAACGCTACAGGTGCAGTCTCTCCCTTAGTGTTCTGTACCATCTCCCCGTCCACCTTCCTCCATTGAATCGATTAGCTTCTCCATTTCTACCATCACATGACTGAACATAGCGGAATATCCGCTTCACTCAAGTCCAAGTTCAAGCACGCTGTCTCTCCACTCTGCGCAGCTTGGTCATTCCCGGTTCGAATGTATAGGGAACATAATCCGTCTGTGGCACAATACACTCAAGCCGCTCCCCCAGTTTCAGCAGTTGACGCTGCACCTCGGTCTTTACCAGCTCGAGATCATCAATATTCCCCCCAAGTCGAAGAGCGATTTCCAATGATCCGTCCATACGCTGAACGACCCGGTAGTGCTCCAGATCCGAAGAAGCGGCAATGACCGCACGGGTGATGAAGTCCGGAAATACAGGTACTTCCTCGCTTGTATGACGATGTGAAAAATAAAGCGTATCATCACAGCGGCCTTCAATCCGCTCAATGGCAGTAAAGGGAGAGCCGCAGTCGCATGGGACGGCTGCCTCGGTTAGAATGTCATTCAGCCGATAGCGGATTATCGGCTGTGATGTTCTGGAGAAGTCCGTAATAATGGGGACAAATCGCCGGGAAGCAGGATCAATAAACTCTTTTTCGATATGGACAATATCTTCATTCAAATGCAGTGTGCCAAGACGGCAGGTCGCACCCAGAAAACCCTCTGTACATTGGTAGACTTGATGAATGGTTTGACCAAAGACACGCGCCAGCACCTTGCGATCGAGCGGATCCAGGACTTCGGCCACAGAGATGATTTTCTCGGGTGACACGGTCAACGAACCCGCTTGATAAGCATCGGCCAGCATTCTCAGCATGGATGGGGGAGCTACCCACACGGTAGGACGATACTCTTCCATACGCTCGACCAAGGTATGCACGGGTTCCAGCAGATCAAAATATCGAAATTGCAGCTTGCCCCGCTGCACCGACTCATACAGATTACTGTTAGCCCGCAGGAAAAAGGCTATCTTGGCAGGCTTCCACAGCCCACCAGGCAGCAGTTTGGCCAGCACTGTCCCCGTCCAGGCGTCCTGCTCCCGCTCACTCACAAGAAATAATCCCCGGTTCCCCGATGTCCCGGAGGAAAGACCAACCGTAATGCCTTGAACGGACGGCTTAAAATCACGTGTGTCCTCACTTTCACCTGCGAGGGTCATGGCTTCGTTCTTCGAAATCCCGACCGTGTTGAGCTGATCGAAATGCTGCATCATGATCGTTTTATCGATTATTGGAAAGCTCCTCCAGGTGGATGTTTCAGCATCTCCCCACCACTCTCGGTAAAACGGAGACTGTACACGAACTCGCCCGATATGCCGAAGGATCTGACGTTCCTGCCAGTGTTCGAGCTCCTTACGTGATTTCCATTTTCGCAGTCCACGTGCCAATGCATAATGATAGACTATACGCATGGTGCTCATATGTAATTCCCTCCCGTCCCCCACGCATTCAGCGCTTCCAGGCAGTGGCTGGGTACAATCCGAATCTCGGGAAACTGCTGGTGCAGCCGAACGAGCTTGTCAAAATTCATTCTGTATTCGGAGCGATCTGACATGATGATGCCTGCCAGTGCATGCGGTCTGCGCTGTTCACGGAAAGCCCGGCTAGACCAAACCGCATCCGCGCACAGGAAGTAGTCCTGTTCCCCCGTGCTGAGCAGGATGCCCATCATGCCTTCTGCATGACCCGATACCTCTACACCAAGCAGGCTGCCATCACCAAAAAGATCGTATACCTCAGAAAAAGGGAAGTCGTCTCCCGCCTTCGTCCATCTCTCAGATTGTCTCATCACGGGCAAAGAACGGTCTGCAAAATCTCCCGGCAAAAGTCCGGATAGAAACCCGGCTTTCACTGCAGCAACCGGGCCGAGTGGTCGCACGGCCTCATACGCTTGGGGCAGATAGATGAACTGCGCCTCCGGGAAGTCACGCACCCCTGCGATATGGTCGCCGTGAAAATGGGAGAGAATAATGAAACGAATATCCGCCGCTTTTAAACCTAACCGAGCAAGGAATTGTACCGCACTGTCCTCTTCACGATACACCACAGGTGTAATATGTCGATACAACGCATTGGGCAGATGTGCCGTCTCCTTGAAGAAACGGGAGCTGTATCCCGTGTCCAGCAGCATCGGACCATGCACGGGATGAATAATACAGGCAAAGCCTGCAGGAAAGGGCACTGGCCGTAAACTTCCGCCCCGAATGGTCAGAAACTCCGGATGGGTACAGAGGCCTGCCGCCCCCAGATGAAGTTCTACCTTCGTTGTTGTCAGCATGATTCTGCCCTCCACCAATCTGCAAACTGCTGCAGGCCTTCTTCAATGGTTACTCGCGGTGTATATCCTATCCGCTCTCGGGCTTCATGAATATTCAGCGTTTGCGGAATGGCTAACGAACCCACGGTGTATCTGGTTAGCTGCGGTTCGCCAAGCATAGGCAGGAGACGATGCACACTCTCCAGCAGCGATGCTGCTCCATAAGCAGCTCTGTAGGGAATATTTCGGCCATGCAGCGGCATACCCAGTAATTCAAACAGATGACTCACCAGTTCGCGAAACGGCCTCGGGTCGCCATTGGAAATATTGTATGCCCTCCCCAGCGCTGCAGACGGCGCATTCCAGCATAACAGCAGCGCATCCACGACATTATCCACACAGGTGAGATCAATGACAGCCTGGCCGCCGCCAATCATGGGCACACCTGATTTACGGTTAGCTGCAACGATTCTGGGAAAAAGCGTCTGATCATACGGACCGAAGATGGCTCTCGGGCGAATCATGATGGACGGAAGTCCATTCGCATGGGCATGCAATACCACTTGCTCTGCCATTCTTTTGGTCGCTGCATAATGATTCGCTGGTTTGGCTGGCATGGGGTCATCCTCATGAATGTCATACCGGGGTATATAATTAAAATACACACTGGGCGTTGATACGTGGATGAATCGCTGTACCCCCGCTCGCCTGCAACCATCGACCAAATGCTGCGTCGCTTCCACATTGCTGCTGTAAAAGTCCTGGTATTTGCCCCAAGGCGACGATAGCGCCGCACAGTGGAAGACAGCATCCTGATGGGTACATGCCTCGGCTGCTACTGACTTGTCACGCAGGTCACCTTGATAAAATTGAATACCATGGGCTTCCAGCTGCATACCATATTCTTTTTTTCGGCCCATGCCCGTCACTTTCCAGCCCTGTTCTGCAAGCCTTAGCGCCAGATGTCTGCCCAAACAGCCTGTTGCTCCTGTAACCAATGCTCTATTCATGGTTGTTCACCGTTCCATTCTATGTCGTGAGTCAATGCTTCAGTCAGAGATAGCTTGTACTTGCGTGCAAGACGCCAGGCGGATAGCACAACGGCCACTTGTTCCAGCATGGGGCGTCTATCATTCTGAATGTGTACGACATCTCTAGTACCTCGCCAGGCAGTCATCCATGCTCGCCACTTATCCCGTCGTCCCATCTGCTGCAATCCGCTGCCCAGCATCGGCAGCATGAGCATGGCCCTGCTGTGCTGCTTGGGCGTTATCAGGATACCTTCCTTCACCAGCGACTCAGGCGCAGTGATGGCTCGTACCAATTCATCTCCTGGGTAGAAGAGATGGATTCCACTCGTAGCCCTGGGATTACACTCAATTGCAACCACCCGGCCCTCCGTTCCTTCAATAAAATCAAAACCAATCTGACCACTAAATCCGGTAGCCTCTACAAATTGCTGAACCCACTCATATGTACCCTCGTGTTCCACGTGTTCGAAATAGACACTAGCCCCGACACTGCCTGTGCGATAGCGGCTGTCATACGTGGTATGAGCCACCATGTTCCCTTCATGCGCAACGCTGTATGTGCACAATGCTCGCCCAGAAACGTAAGCCTGAGCTACCCAGGGGAGTGCTGATGATATTTCTGCCTCACTCGGAGGAACGTTCCGTGAGCCCGGCATGCGAACTCTGGCGGCAAATCGGGAATATACCGGCTTCCATACCCACTTCCGGTCCGTTTCCAGAACCGATTGGGTTTGAATCCATTCTTCACGGCTGCGAACCAAACGCGTATCCGGTACAGCAAGGCCCATAGATTGCGCAAGCTGGATAAAATGAAACTTGTGATGCAGCTTATGCAGCTGCTCCAGTGGAGAAACAAGAACGTGGCAATACGGACGCAATCTCTCTGCTCCCTGCGCAATATAGAACACTTCTTCACACATCGGAAGTAGCAGGTCGATCTGCGATGCTTGAATAATCCGTTCGAGCTCAGACAGATATTGCGCCGTTTCATGACGCGGGGATGGTACAACAAAACATTGCTCCACTGCACCGGACAATCTGCATAGATGACGTGATGCACTCTCCGCAACATACACACGATAACCTGCTCGCTTGAGCATGCGTGCCAGATCTAGTGTAACGGGAGCACGCCCCCCAGTGAGTAATACATTTCGGATTGCAGCAGCGTCATTCGATTCTCTCAATCTAGTAATCAAAAATAAGTCCTCCCAATGACAATCCAGCGGCGGTTCCGATCAGGAGCACCCGATCACCTCGCCGAATACGCTGCTGCTTGATCGCCTCATGCAGTCCCATGGGAATGGATGCGGCAATGGTATTCCCATGGTTTCGTGTAATGTCCATAAAGCGGTCTTCGGAAATATTTAATTTTTTGCGGATCAATCTCATGGCCATGGCACTGCCCTGATGCGGAATGACCAGCTTAAAATCTTCCACCCGGTTTCCGGAGGCCTTCAGCATATCGTCCATGAATCCGGGAAGAAGCCTGGAAGCCATCCGGAAGATCGCCTGCCCATCCATGTGAAAAAGGTAAGGCTCTGGCTGATCGGCCACATAATTGGAGGCATGCAGCCGTGTCCCCCCACCAGCAATTTCCGAGAATCTCGCCCCTCGGCTGTAGGTCTTCAGGGAAGCATGCACAATCCGGGAAGATTGCCCTTCTTCGGAACGTTCGATAATGACCGCAGCGGCTCCATCGCCAAAGAGAGCTGCACTCTCCTTATCCGACCAATTCAAACCTGCAGAGGCAATCTCTGTTGCTACGAGCAGTACCCGGCGATAACGACCCGCATCCACCATATAGGAAATGACGTCCAGACCGTTTAGGAAACTCAAACAGGTTGCATCCATATCGAATGCCGGTATGCCTGATTCCTGTTCTCCCATGGCTTGTTGAATGAATACCGCTGTACTTGGCAAAGGCTGCTCCTTCGTACCGCTGGTGCACACCAGACAGTCGATGTCGGCAAATCGCAGTCCTGCGTCGGCAAGCGCAGCTTCTGCAGCCCTCGCCCCCATGAACGAAGACGTTTCCTGACCGGAAGCATAATGGCGAACACCTACGCCCGTGGCTTTGGACACCCAACCTGCCGGCACATTCAAGCGGATATCCAGCTCCTCGTCCGTTACCTTTCGCTCCGGCAGATACTTGCCCGTTCCGGCAATTCTCACTCTTCTAAGTTGCATTTCCCCAACCTCTTTCTGTTTCATCTGACTGATCAAATGACTTTTACTCTGCACCAGAGATCCCGAAACGCCAGCAGACCCGAATCTCCAGAACATACACCAGAAGGGCAGATCATCTGCCCTTCCGAATGAAACATTATATTCAATATTGTTATTCCGTAATTCACACTATTTCAGAATCTCATCTAGTGCAGTGTCGAGCGTATCGTATATAAACGTGAACCCTTCCTGCTCTATCCGCTCTGGGATAACCCAGCGGCTTTTGAGGACCAGCTCCGTTTCGGTCCGAATAAATCGCGCTCCTACTTCAAGCATCCAGCGAGGAGAAGGAAGCCCAATGCGGACGCCCATATGACGTCTCAGGCTCTCCATCAGTTGGCGATTGGTAACCGGATGCGGAGATGAAGCATTAAACACCCCTTCAAGTGCTGGATGCTGCTGAAGATAAAGGACCATGCGAAACAAATCTTCAATATGAATCCAGCTGAACTGCTGTGTTCCGGGTCCCTGTGACCCACCCAAGCCAAAACGCACCAGATTTGTAAGCGGCTCCATGACGCCGCCTTTGCCAAGCACAATCGCAATTCGCAAGGCAATCTGGCGGGTAGAAGGCAGACTGAATTCGAAGAAAGCCTGTTCCCACGCCTTGGCAACATCCACCGAGAATCCGGAGCCAATCTCACCTTCTTTTTCTGTCATGGGGCGATCTTCTGCATGTCTGTAGATCGTGGCCGTACTTGAATTGATCCATAGTTTAGGCGGATGTTCACATTCAAGGATAGACTCGCCAAGAATACGTGTCGTGCTGGTCCTGGATTCTAGGATAATCCTGCGATTCTCGTCGGT
Source organism: Paenibacillus sp. FSL K6-2862 (assembly GCF_038005125.1). Lineage (NCBI taxonomy): Bacteria > Bacillati > Bacillota > Bacilli > Caryophanales > Paenibacillaceae > Paenibacillus > Paenibacillus sp. FSL K6-2862. The sequence goes on along the minus strand of NZ_JBBOSN010000001.1, from coordinate 1,829,119 downwards.
GTAACGACAGTTTACAGATTTCCCGGCCAGATTAATCAACATTTCGGCACCTTCAAGTGCTTGCCTGATACCATCGGAGTCCTTCCAGGCTATATGACCTGGCTGACGTGAGATGATGAGCACCTCATATCCAAGTTTCCTGAATCTTTGTGCAAAATCCTGACCGACAAATCCCGTACCTCCGGCCAATACAACCTTCTTCACGTGATCCCCTCATTTCCATAAGGATAAGACAATCCCTCATATATGGATAAACACGGTTACTGCACGTTTCGTTCGATGTTATCTGGCACCCATGGCTGCATACAGCCGATCCCGCTCTTGAATAGCCCAGGTGTTTGACGGATTCTGCTCCAGCTGATAACGGAGTTCATCATAGAAATCATGAATCATAAATCCTTCAGGCAGTGTCCCAAGCATGCTTACAAAATCATACTCCGGCAGGGCCCTCTGTCCTTCCCCAACCTGCTTCAGCCAGGTCATCCACGAGACAAGATCAAGCACTTCTTCCTGCCACAGTTCTGCCTGTAATCCCAGGGCATCCTGGAGCTGCTCATAGACAGCCGGATCAGGGAACTGGCGACAGGCCTTAACAGCCAGGTCATACAGTTCCATTAGAGCAGGCCGAACTTCATGCTTGACGTCCATGTCCAAGCCTTCCGTGAAATCCTCAACCCGGATGCTTGAGCCGTCATCATATAATAATGGTGCTTGTGCAAGCAGGCGTACAATTTCTTCCATGTCGTTCGTTGAAATCTTCTTTTGCTCATAGAGAGCAGGTAACAAATAAGTGGTAATCGTCATTCACTCCTACATCGTTCATCTATTAATGACGTATATTATAACATGATTTGGCTGAGTATCCTTGAATTCACTTGAACAACGACAAAAAAGCAGTCAAGCCAGAATCCATTCTGCTCAACTGCTTTTTGCACCATGTTATGAATTTGAACCTCATGAAACTTTTAAATGAATAGAGAAGATAACTCTACATAAAAGCCTTGACCACCGCAAAATACTCACGGATCATGTTGATCGGTTTCAGGTATCCCGGAGACGGGGCAGAAATGCCGTATTCGGCAGCGTAGCCATTTTTGGCAGCCAAGTACTTGGAACGGAACATATGGTAGTCACTGGTGACAATCATGATCTCGGGGTGCTCCAGCCCCGCTTCGTCTATGATTTTTTTGGAAAAGGCCATATTCTCCTGCGTGCTGGTTGACTTGTCTTCCATAATTACCTGGGCTGGCGTAATCCCCTGTTCCACAAGATAACTTTTCATGGCGAGTGCTTCTGGTATAGACTCCCCTGGCCCCTGGCCTCCGGATACAATAACCGGCGTCTGCGGGTGGTTGCGGATATAGTCCAGACTGGCATCCAGCCTCTGCTTCAGCGTCAGTGATAACTCTGTGCCTTTGATGCCTGACCCCAGGATAATGACATAATCCGCCTGCTCCGGATCATTCGCATTCAGCTGTGTAAATACCAGTGCTTCAATAATGACAAAGGAAACGGCACCAATACCGAACACCGTTAACAAAATACGCTTAAGCACCACGTGCTTCTGGTAGTCAATCCGTCGTAGTATGATAAAAGCCACCGTAAGCAGCCCAAACAACATCACCGCGAAATTTCGGCCCCAGAGTATCAGAAAAACGATAAAACAGGCTACCAAAACAAGATCAATGATCATGCCTTTATCTTGAATAAACTTTTTCATTAACCGGGTAACACTCCTTCTTAAACCTGCACCGCTCGGTTCTCTACGGATCCCATAACCAGGCTGTTGTATACCAAATAAACAAATGATATGAATGTTCGTTACGACCCAAATCTGCCACCAGGCTCCATGGATCGTATGTGAGCAGGTTCGCTAGGAGGTCCATTACGACCCCAGAAACTCATCCCTTCACAATCGTGAGCTTTGGCCATTGCTCCTGCCAGCGCTTCTTCTCTACACGCCGGTTGTACTCCATGACATTCTCGTATAATGGACTGCGGCGAACAGTTAACGCATACAGGTCATCTAATCCATGCGGGGCACAGAACCCAATCTGGTCCTGTTCATCCAGCTGAACGCCTATGGCCGTTACGATCTCAGGCCAGTATCGCAGGGCATCTTCTGTAGACTGATAAGGCACTGTGCCATTGCGCAGATGCATTCTCGCCTGGTTTTTCACGGACCACTTGGGATTGCCTGTCGTCTCCCGCAGCTGCTGCTCCAGTTGTACATCGCGCCCTTCATTCAGGTCTTCGGGATCGAAGTATACCACATCAATATCGCTGTGCAGTTCGCGCCGAGTATATCCATGGAGAAGATCCCAAATGTAATTACGAATATACCCCGCACCGATGTAACACTGAGGCAGCTCCAGGCTCCGAACCTGCCGCAAATCAAGCATTAATTTCTCATGTGCCTTAATGGACTGGATGAATCTCTCCTCAAGCAGCACCTGATCCTCTCCTTACTTCTTTGCTCTTTAGGTTCTATTTGACTCTACCTCTTTGAACTCGTCTGACTCCAATATACCATGCTTAAGTACCTTCGATAAAATAGACAAATCCCCTCAGCCCATACCTGGAAGATCATCTTGGACAGATGCTCCTTAAGGTATGTCTCCACTGAGGGGATTTGAAAGGTTTATTTGGAAGCTTCAGAAGCCCGGAACAGCAGCAAGGACATACACCATGTATCCATGACCTGGAAATGGAATCATCCCCACATGCCGATCAGCAGGATTCCACCAAAAATGATGATGGAGCAGAGAATTCGCTTTTTCCCCTGCTGCTCTTTTAACAATAAAATGCCGAGGAACGCCGCAAATACCGTTCCCACTTCACGCAAAGGGCCCAATTTCGCCATGGGAGCCTGCTCCAAAGCAAACAGGAATAACAGGTACGAACCTGGGTTCAAAAGTGCCCCAAGCATAATGGTGGATCGGTTCACTTTCCACTCCTGGCGTAGTTGCCGGGAAGCCAGGAGCGCCGGTGTCAGTCCGGCAACAAATCCGATGTTCGTCACCTCAAGCAACGATAAGGGCGAGATATGCTGCAGGTTTAATTTGTCCACAAATACATAACTGGTCGTGCATAGTCCCACACATAAAGCCATCAGTACTGGCTTCAATCCCTGTGTCCGTGAGCCCTGCTTGGCATCTTTTCCTCCTACCCCGCTTAGTACCAGAAATCCACCGAGCATGCAGGCAATCCCGATCCATCCGAACGAAGACAGGGTTTCTCCCAGGAAAAAGACACCGATCAGAGGCACCAGCAAGGTACTCGTTCCCCGCATAATCGGATAAATCTGAGACAAGTCACCAAGCTCGTAGGTTTGGGATAACAGCCAGGAATATAACGCTTGCAGAGCCATCGACAAAACCAACAGGGCATAAGCTGGCATGGTTAAGGGTTCACGTACCAACTCCACAATGAGTACAGGCAGCAGGATGACGGTAGGAATCATCATAATGGACCACAGAAACACACTTTTATTCAAACTTCGTTTGGTGAACATGCTCCAGACGGCATGAGCCATTCCGGATGCGAGCACCAGAAATATCGGTAAAATCATACGTTATTAATTCCTCTCTAATCGCCTTGCTCTAATGAACTCTATTTCGCTGAAGTGCTCTCAGGTTGATGTTCCGACTGTTCCATGACAAGTGATCCGTCTTCAAGACGAATCCAGGTATCGAAGCTGCGCTGACCTGCCTGCAGCTGAATGACCCTTCCTCCGCGCAGCATACCTTCTCTTCCATAGGTATTGTGCCCGCTCGAGCGCCCGTAACAGAGACGAATGCCGTGTAGTTCGCCGTGAAAATCATTCACGTGATCATGTCCGCAGAACGTCCCCATCACATCTCCCATCTCCAGCAGCGCCGAGAACAGACCGGAGTTGACTTGTGCAGCACAGACCGGTTCGTGCTTGCTGCCGTAACATGTCTGAGTGTCCCACATCACTTGATATTCCGGAATCGGGATATGGAAAAACGCCAAGGCTGGAAGCTTCTCCCCGCGGCTGCGGCCGGGATTCACGCGTGTGGATTCAGACATCAGCCACTGGATCTGATTGGGCTGAACCCAGCCATAACCGGGGATCTCCGGGAACGAAGAATAGCTTCCCGAATCAAGAAAATACAACACGGCTGCGGGAGTGCCATCCACTCCTGCAATCTCAAGTGTGTAATTGCCCAGGCCTGCAATTTCTCCCGGACCCGGTTCCGTTACCGTATGGTGATGCTCCTGAATGACATCCATCAGACCAGCCGGTGTAATCCGATTTTCGGTATCATGATTACCATACACAAATGCCCACGGAATCCCACATTCCTCCACAACAGATACGGCTTCGCGGAAGGCCTGTTCTGGATACTCGCACGCCTTTTTCCCTGGATCAACGGGTCCTGTGTAGATTACATCTCCCGTAAATACAACCAGGTTCGGCTGCTCTGTTTCGATGACCGTTTTCATCAACTGACGGGTACGCAAGTCTTCAGGCCGACCATCTTTCCAATGCAGATCCGTGAACTGAACAATTTTGAACGTTTCATCCGCTTGAAATGCAAGCTGACGTCTCATATCGGTTCCCCCTAATGGTTCGTTATGTACATACACCACATCTCTGTGGTTTTTTGTGGTTTCATGTTGATTGTTTGATCCGATCTTATCTCCACCTCTTCATCCTGTCAATACATTTATTCCGGTCATGCAACAAGCATACTGTAGCTAGAAGTATAAAAATTAACGTAGAATAGAAAAAGTACGAAATGGAATACGGGAGGACATTGTATGTCATTAACCTACGAAGAACGAAGACAGACCATTCTAGCTCAATTGGCCACCCAGGGAAAAGTTCAGGTGCAGCTGCTGGCTGACCACTTTCAGGTATCAACGGAGACCATCCGGCGCGATTTGGACCGGCTTGAAAAAGAAGGAGAATTGCGTAAAGTCTATGGCGGTGCAGTACGTGTGCGCTCAGGAATGATTGAAGACCCTTTTCAGAAGCGTTCATTATTGCAAATGACCGAAAAACAACGTATCGGCGCTGCTGCAGCATCTCTGATTGAGGATGGGGAAACCGTAATGCTGGACAACGGGACAACGACGCTTGAAATCATGCGCCAGCTGAAAAATCGGTCGCAGATCACGGTTATTACCAACTCTGTGCCCATTCTTGCCTGTGCTCTGGAGGATTTCGCAGGTAAGATCATTTTTGCCGGAGGCGATATCAATCCAGCGGTACAAGCCTCGACGGGTCATCTTGCTCATGAATTGTTGAATCAATTCAAAGTCAATAAAGCCTTCATCTCTGCCGGCGGTATATCGTTAACGGATGGCATCACAGATTATATGCTGGAGGAAGCCCTGATCTCCCGTAAGATGATGGAACGTGCGGAGGAATCCATTCTTGTAGCGGACCACACCAAATTTGGACGCTCCACCTTTGCGCAGATTGCACCCCTGGATCAGATCTCCATGGTCATCACGGACGATGGATGTCCCGCAGAGTGGGTAGACACGCTGCACGGAATGGAGATTGAAATGGTTCACAAAATTTGACAATCGAATTGTATTGTTATAATTTGGGATATAATGATCGTTCTATCTGAGTCTAAAGGGAGAGATTGCAGCTATGAGCAGCAAAAAGGAAATGCTGTTGAACGTGGCAGAAAATTTATTCTATCAACATGGATTTCACTCCATTGGCCTGAAGCGGATTATCACGGATGCAGATATTGCCATCATGACTTTATATAATCACTTTGATTCCAAGGATGACCTCATCGTGGAGGTTCTTCTTCGTAGAGAACAGCGATATCTGGAACAGCTGAGACAGTATGCCGATAACAAGGCACAGCCCCTGTTTCTGAATTTAGCTGAAGGGCATGCACGCTGGCTGATGGAGCACGAGTCCCGGGGTTGTATGTTCTTGCGTGCCAAGGAAGAGTTTGGCGGCGATCCGGAACATGTGATAGTTCAAGCTGTGCATACGCACAAAAAACATGTGATGACCCTGATAAAAAAATTGGATGCGTCCATTACGGATCGGGATATGATCCGATTTTCCCTACTCTTGGAGGGCTCCACCGCGCTCGCTGAGACTCAAGATGTAAGTATTGTCTGCCGGGAACTGCTTGACATGACTCGAAACAGTTTCAAGTTGTCCCACACCGGGTGAGTTATAGTTCAACTCACTTTTTTTATTTCAGCAGAAATATAATGATCGTTCTATCTAAAAAGGCGGTGGATATGTTGAAAAGAATTATTTTTCCCGGGATTGCACTTATTTCGGTATGTTATGCGTTTGGAAGATTCAGTTATGGTCTGTTTATGCCGGAAATTTCGGAATCGCTGCAGCTGAATGATACCCAGTCGGGTGCAATCAATTCGGCTACTTATATTGCCTATTGTCTCTCTTTAATCATTGCACCTTTGATTATTAATCGCATCGGTCACTACCCGGTTATTCAAATGGCAGGCATAAGCGCCATACTTGGTTTACTTGGCATCGCCCTTTCTCCAAATGCCTTGGTCCTAACCATAGCCGTATTTCTCGCCGGACTGAGCACAGGCCTGGCTTCTCCTGCCTTGGGTAACACCGTCTATGCGGAACTTCAGCCTGAGCAGCAGGCCCGAGGTAACAGCTGGATTAACACGGGAACAAGCTTCGGCATTATCGTTTCCGGCCCAATTTATCTATTGTTCAGTGAATACTGGCGCTGGTCCTATATTTTTTTCGCCGTTCTTGGTGTTTTGGTTTTGCTGTGGAACAGACGCGTTCTTTCGCCACGCAAAACCGAACCTTGCACCAAATCTCTCTGGGCATGCATGAAACCTACTAGACCTGGTATGGCTCTGCTTATGGCCTCCCTATTGACAGGCTTTAGTTCTGCAATCTATTGGACGTTCGCGCGAAGCTTTCTGACGGACGAAAAAGGGGCCTCCGATTCGGAAGCCGTATTGTTCTGGATTGTGATGGGGATTTTGGGGATTTTGGGCGGATGTGCCGGCCGAATTATCGAACGAATTGGAATCGGGCGTTCCTATCATGTCGGTATCCTGCTGCTCGCCATCTCCCTTGGTGTTATTATTCTGCCATCCATGACCGCGAGCCTGACGTCTGCTGTTATGTTCGGAAGCACCTACATCTTCCTGACCAGTGTGTTTATCGTTTGGGCGACCAGACTATTTCGTCCAAATACGTCGATTGGGATTAGCCTTGCCTTTCTTGCACTGGGTGCAGGACAGTTCTTCGGCTCTTCCATTGCGGGTTACACGATTGATGCGTTCTCCAATACGACAGCATTTATCGCATTTGCCGTGTTGGGGCTGTTTGGATTGCTGATTCGGGTCAAAGTAGCTGATTGACGTCTATGCAGCTATACGGTCGACACATTCGCGGCACATCTGAAACTGATGTGCCCAGTGGATGTATCTGGTGTTTTGGGAATTCTTATGTTGAGGATGAACCTTAAATGCCTTGGTACGGTTGGATGATCAGCTCATCCCACACCTGAACTTCTATATAACGTTCCGGGCCCAATTCACCATTCTGGTTCCATTCCTGAGGCCACCCATAGAACTGTATGACCTGCAGGATTTCATCTTTGGTATACACCTGCTTACGATACGGCTTATCATCCGAATAACGCATGGTTGGGAAGAGATCTCCATAGGTAAAACTTACGGTTTCGGGAGGCAGATCACACCAAGAAATGGCGATCCTCTCCGGTTCCGTATACCACGATGTTAGCCACTCACATTTACCCAGAGTCATGTAATGGGGATAGGAGCTTGTCGGTCTCCCACCTTTGGCAGTAAACTGCTCTAACGCTTGTTGTTCAAGCATTTTGCGAATTATCAAGTAATCTGCTGAACGTTGACTGGCAAAATTCCGGCCTTCCTGCCTGAGTTGCTGTGCAACGACTTCCGCATCCTGTTTAGACAAGCTGGAGAGATTGCGGAACGGTCCAATACGTTTCTCAAAATAATGATATGCATTCAGGTCTGTCATACAGATCACACCTTTGTCATTGATACAAATACACACTCTTCTATCAAACTAGCGTTATCTATTCATCATACAGTCTGGCCTTCCGGATGACGGATTGAATAAAAGAAGCTTTGGCTGCGGTGTACCCCACACGGTCATGTCTGAACTGCTGTTCCAGCTTTTTCTTCAACGCGTAGTACTCTTGCATAATTTCAGTGTCTCTCCTGAGAGCATTGCGAAACAGCAAGTTATCCGTCCATTCCAGGCTCCTGTACTTGTAGATATGGAGATGATGCGTACCTGCTCTCCATTGTCCTTTTCGGAAAAACAAACGTTCCGGGAAATCCGACTTGGGTACATACTCGTACCCCAGTTGTCCCAATGCTTCCATATGTACTGCCTCCACATCGTTCAACTCGTGTACTCCTGCCATCATATCGATTAATGGTTTCGCGCCTAGACCCGGCACAGATGTACTCCCAACATGTTTAAAATCCACGCAGATCTCTGCCAGCACCATCATGATTTTATTACGTTCTTCGTGATAATCCTCAACCCATCTTGGGTCATATTCCGATACGACCACTTCTTCTCTCATAGTGATTCAAGCCTTTCTGTGCCTTACATTTATTAGTCATAGTGTACATCATGTGAACAATGATGGAAATAACTGTTGTAAATCAATTCGGTCTGGCTTCAAATTGTTTATTTAGCATTATTCGTTATTAATAAGGAAATATTAACCACTTAATGATAAACTGGTATAAAGGTAGTTCACCTTAACTCATCACTGATTAGGAGGACATATGATGCTAGGTGTAAAAGTAGAGCAGGAAAAAAATCAACTGATCATTCGCTGGCAGTTTTCTAAAATTAGTATTCCGATAACAGATATCCAATCCGTTACCCTTGAGGATACCTATGGTGGAAGTGAGCCTTCGGCCATTCGAATCGGCGCAGCGTATGGCGCTTCTGAAACCATTCTAATCCGCACACCCCATCAATCTTACGTCCTGTTCACTTCCAATGAGACTTTATTTCCGAAGATCAATGCTCTGATATCGAGCTCAGCGAGTAACCATTACATTTAATTATCATCCACCATCCATAAAAATCACGATTAAAAAAGCGCTGGCATCCGCATAATTTCTTATGCCATGCTAACGCTTTTTAGGTTCACGATACGCTGAACGCCTTGAACGACTATTTCCAACTCCACTCAGGCAACTGATCCAGAGTTATGACATAGTCGCTGTTGTACACTTCTTTTAAAAATTCCACTGTATTATGCTGGCCACCCCTCAGAAACTCACCTGTCCAGGTACAGAACCAGCTCCAATGAATGCCCTGCTCCTCCATCTGCTGCGGATCAGGAATGGAGCCGTTCTCCGCGAGTGCTATCATTTTGCTGTCACTCACCAAATTCCGCAAGTTCTCGTAGCGTTCTGCAAGTGGATCATGGTTCCCTGCCTTCGGATATACATCCACGCTCACAATGTCCACAACATCATCGCCCGGATACCATTCCGGCTGTTCCGAGTTCCACACCCAGATAAGATTATTTAGCTCATGTTGGTTGACCAATCGATCATACAGCAGACGATACAACTGTTTGGCAGGTTCAGGTCCTTTCGCTCCCCACCAGAACCACCCTCCTTCAGCTTCATGAAGCGGGCGGAATAACACGGGTACGCCTACTTCCTTAAGCTCCTGCAGATGCCCGGCGATCACATCGATATCCCGGATCAACAAGGCATACTCATCCGATTCGGGGTTAGCCAGCGCGGAGGCGAGATCGAACGTTGTGGCCTCCGTATAAAATCCCCGCCACCACTCTTTACCAGGTTCATCGATCAGTTGGGACGGTGCATTCCAGTGCCAACACAAGGTCACGATCCCGCCTTGCTGATGCCATGCAATCATATCTCGTATTTCTTCGGAAGTCGCTCCCCGCTCTGTCCTTGAAGGTGAGTATTCCATCAGATCAAACCCAATCACAGCCGGTTTCCGTCCCGTATTCTCATTAATCCAGTTCAAGTTGCTGTATTCCTGCTGACCCGAGAGTACTGCCGTCCCATAACTCTTCACCAAGTACTTCATCAATTCCCTGGCCTCGGAAGTCGCATCTTGATTTACCAAGGTACTGCTTATCTTATTTTCCGTCATTGATAATCCCCCATTCCAAGGCAGGGTACATAGCGACCCAAATATCAAAATCAACCGAATTACGTATCCTATCTGACTACGCCAAACCCGCTTAACCAACAACGCCAGAACGCTCAATACTTTCCACGAAATAACGCTGTACAAACAGATACAAAATAATCAGAGGTGCAATCGCCAGCAAAATGCCCGTATCCACGATCATGGCGACATAGTTCGGATCAGCCTTCATGCCGGAACTCGAACCAAAACCCATCAGTTGGGGAATCAACTGATTCGCCTGAGCGGGTAATGAAGCGACCTTCAGCGAGATCAATGAACTTTCACTCATGAACAGCGCCGAATAGAACGTATCATTGTACTGCCACACAAAGGAAAACAGAATAACTGTGATCAGTGGTGAAATGGCGTTGGGCAGCATGATTCGGGCAAATGTACGGAATCCGCCCGCGCCATCAATCAGCGCAGCTTCTTCGATCTCTTTGGGCATACCCTTGAAGAACTGTCTGAAAATATAAATGAATAGCCCTGCCTTCAGCCCACCGGCCGTCGCTGCAGTAATCATGGAAGGCCAATAGGTATTTAACAGATTGACCCCCTCCCTGCCCGTAAACAGCTGAATAATGCCCAGAAAGTCGAAACTCCGGAAATGCAGGTACATCGGTACCATCAGCGTGCTTGTCGGCACCAGAATGGTGAGAATCACCAGCACAAAGAGGACATTGCTGCCTGGAAAAGTAAAGCGGGCAAATCCATATCCGGCAAGCGCACAGGATATCGCCGTCAAAAGCGTGGTTATGGTAACAAACAGCAAGGTGTTCGCGAGCAAAGGCAGGTAATCCATTACCTGTGCGGCCAGCCTGATATTGTCCAGCGTGAAATGCTGGGGAATCATATAAATGGTTGGATTATAGATGTCTTGTTTATCCTTGAACGCAACCGAGATTTTAAGAAATAACGGATACAGAATAATAAATGAAATGCCGATGATCAATGCATATCTGAATATGGAATACAGGAGGTCCGATGTTTTATTCCGAACTCGCTGCAGTTGATAATTCTGCTTCGGAACCACCACCATGCGATCCGTTCCCGACACAGCCATAGTCTAGTAGCCCTCCTTTTACATGAACCGTCAGTTGTAATGCACCCGCCGTGACAATACCCAGCCGACAACGAGCAGCACAAGGCCGATCACCAGCGTATACAGCCAGGACATTGCCGAGCTCAGGCCAAAATTCTGGGTCTTAAATGCCGTTTGGTAGATGGCTTGTGTAACCGGACTTCCAGCAAATGAATCGATAATCGTATAAATGACATTCGTCAATATCAGCGGACTGACCATTGGAAATGTAATTTTCCAGAATGATTCATAGGCCGTTGCCCCTTCGATTTTGGCTACTTCATACATGGAACCAGGTACGGACTGCAGGGCGGCGAGAAAGATCAGAATCTGAACGCCTGAGCGGCTAATGATCTCGTAAATTCGCATGATGGCTTCCACGATATAATCCACATAGGCCATCGGCAGTCCAACATCGGCCAGCATCCGCACGATGGAAACCACGTTAAACGAAGCTCCTCCATCAGCCGTCGATTCAACGGCGCTGGCGTCGCCCATCAAATTGATCAGACCTGCAGATTCGGCTGCCGCTACCGCACTGGAGGCCAGAATAACGGGCAGGAAGAAGATCGCCCGCGCCATGGTTCTACCCTTGAACTTCTGGTTGAGCAGGGTCGCCGTAAACAGACTGAAAAACAATATCATGGGCACATTTAGCAGCATGGCCCCAACCGAATCAATCAGGATCCGGTTAAAGGTAGCATCCACGAGAAGTGCATCCTTAAAATTTTTCAGTCCGACAAAGTCAAGAACGTATCCTCCTGGAGCCACTGACAAGTTGCTGAAGCTGAACCGAATCGATTGCAGGAGCGGTGTGGCAAAAAGGAAGATGAAACCAAGCAGCCACGGTGAGATAAACGCAAGACCGAGCAGTGCTCTCCGTGATTTCAATGATAAACGCAGAGTTCTCATTGGCTCACTCCTTCCACGGCATAGTCCATTTTGCCAACCGACACTCCGTCTACAGTTACCCGATCGTCAGTGTAGTTTACAAGGATAGTCGTACCGCCGCTGTACGTGACCCGGACCACGCCTTCCTGAATTCGTTCATGCCCGGTCATCTGCTGATTCCCCAACCCTTTCAACACCTCATTTGCTTCCTTGTACAGAACAACCGCGTCATCTATCCAGTCTTCGTACGCTGTAGCATAAGCCGAATCATAATTCGTTAACTTCAGCCTGGATGATGGTTCATGAGTCCATTGGAAATGCGGAGCTGCACCAAGCTCAATACTTCGCAGGAGCTGCTTGCGCAAGTCCTGATCTCCTGACGTATTCATGGGGGATGCTGCGTAGTACATATATCCATGAATGACCATTTCATAAAAAGGAACTTCCTCATCGGTAATGTTGAACCAACTGGAGCCTTGAGGCACATCGACTACATGCTCTGCATATCCCCATGCATAAGCATTAGCCGATGACAACATCATGCTCGGATACTCCTGATGCAGCTTGCCAAGCTGCTCCTTCACAATGTTCTTGGCCGTCTCGCGGTGAATGACACGGTTATCCCGATAATCGGAAGTCAGAACCTGCCCGAGATCACGGAGTGATAATCCGCCGAGTTCCAGTTTTGTAAAGTTCCCGGCAAATTCGCTGATCACATAAGGAAGCTTCGCAGCCGAGAGCAGATAATAGCTGTCCTTGCTCTGATCCATTCGGTTGAGAGCAGGACTGTAAGGATACAATTCCGCGGTCTCCTTGGTTACAAACCGGGCCGCATCGGAAGACGGCGCAAAACGCGAGTCATCATGATAGATTCGCTGGAATGCCACATCAGGGAATAGGGCTCCCCCTGACTGCTGCAATCGGGCAGACAGCTCCTGCAGCTCAGAACGACTTCCTACTTCACGATCCAGCTTCACTTGGGTCGGCGTATGGTGGCTGAACCCGCCACCGAACCAGCCCTGATACCGCATCTGTACACGGCTCACACCTTCCTGCTGTAACTTTGCTGCCATGTCGGCAGCCTGTTCATACGTCGTCATGGCTAGTGTGGTCCGATAAGGCACACCCAGAAATGAGGCTTTTTGGTCGACTGCACCGAGTACACTCACATAGAACGGCAGCTCCGTCTGTTCTTCCAGCGGCTTCAGCACATCCCCATCCACCAACTGCTGCTGATACAGGCGAGCCATACCGGAATAACTGGCATCTTCTCCATGCAGGAAATGATATCGGACCTGGATATCTCCGCGAAAAGGCTCTTCACTCAGCAGTTGAATCTCCTGCATTTTCTGCGAGGTATACATCTCCAGTTCATCCTCCCCACGCAGGGAGAAGGTCGCATGTACATGGTTGTAACTGTTCTGCCTGCCTCCGATATCGGCAGAGATGCTGGCCATTCCGTCTCCTTTTTCAATCACGGCAAACCAGGCATGCTCCCCGTTCTTGAGACCAAATACAGGCATATGGGCTGATTCGCTGACCTGGGGCCGACTGAGCGAATTGTCGTTAGGATCTGCACCGTATACACGCTGTACATACTGCTCTTCCTTGACCTTTCCATTATTCAGATGGATCAAGCTGCCTGACCCGTCCGGCACGAACATATACCCTTCGCCCTTTGTATCCGCGGCACCGAAGTAAGCGAGCAAATCCATGTTACGAATACGATATTGACCACTCTCTTCCACTTGACTCAGAGGTACGGTTACCACCAGCGAGCCTTGATCCAGCCGATATTCCACCGGGATGACGAAGCTGGGCTTATCCGATGCCCCACCACCTTCAACCCCATTTTCCTGATTGTCATAAGCAAGATCGTCTGCGGTGTAACCCGCTGTCTCAAAGGCATCCAGCATCTTGTTCAGAACGAGCTGCTTCGAAATCTGTCCATCCAGCCTTTCCAGAACATCCGGATTGTCCTTGGTTGGATAGTAACGGGCAGAAGCATACCTTGCGGCGGTAGCATCCAGTTTCGAAAGAACCTTTTCCTCCAGGCGCTGTTTGCTAATCAATCTGGGCAATGCATCAATACCGAGCGAGGTATCTCCAAGTGTGTAAGTAATCCGGATTCCCCCATCCACATTAGCAGCAACAAATTGTTTGTTGGTAATACTGGTGCTGAAATTCGGAAAGTTCTCCAGTGTACCTATCGCATCCCGGAAGGAGATGTTGAGTTGGGACGACAGAACTTCTTTCTCATAAGCCGAGGCCAGACCATCTTGGGTGCGTTCTTTGGGATTGCTGTACCAGATCTCTCCGCTAGCTCCGTCACGCACGGCGATCTCGGTTGTCTCCTCGTTATAATAAAGCGCCAATCCCTGATCCTCAGCGACCAATTGCATGCCTGGCACACCCTTCGAGGTATCCGCTAGATACTTCAGTGTCTCCGTTTCGGCTGGTATCGCCTCGGTTGTTGCTTCCAGATAAGCTGCTACTTCTATAGCGGGTACTCCCCTGTTGTTCATATACAGCAGTCCGGCTGTCATCAGAATCACAGCTGTGCCGCTGGCCAGCACCGTATATAATCGTTGCCTTTTGATCACGGATGCCGCCTCCTTTAGGTCCGAAAAATCAACTCGCGGTATATGTTATAACCGAATTCATATAATTGCTGCAGCATACTGAACACGAGCGCTCCGAGGAAAACGATAATCCCCATCACAATGAGCGTCAGCAGCATCGTAATGATCGTTTTGAACACCGTATATTGGTGCACCGTCATCGTGCCAATGAACAGGAGCAGCAGAAACCAGAAGAATGCGATGCTGTTAAACAGATAATAAAAAGCAGTCTCCTCCTGCACCATGAACCGGCTGATCACAATCATCGGGGCATAGATCAAAATAACCGGAATGAGTGAGTATCCTGTCGCCAGAAAGATTTCCCTGAACTTGCCTTCCCCTTCCATCAGCGTCGTCACCGACCAGTTGGCAACGCACCATAGAAAGAACGGCACCGCAACCGTCGCGATCTCCACAATACTGTTGATGGTGCGAGGATCAGTAAAATTGACGAGAAATCCCGCGTATTGCTTTTGCAAAGTCATCATGATGATGGTAAGCGCGAGTGCCAAAAAGGCAACAAGCATCCGTCCCCGGTTATCCGACTTGAGGTCCCAGTATGCATCGATAGGGTGAAAAATGAGATGCAGCGGAAACTTAATGTAATCCTGCTTCACGGTCAATCTGCCTCCTCCGTCTCCATTTAACCGCCACCCGGGCCAGGATCAGAATGAAAATCAGGGCAATACCTGCGGTCAGAAACGTGCCGAAATGTTCCTTCATCATCTCCCGCCGGTATCTTTTGAACGCCACCGAATAACTCTTGCGGTCCATCCCAAGCTCGAAGTAACCGAGAGCCTCCTTATTTTTCTTCTCCATGAGCAAGGATTTGCCGATACCGATATAGGCAATATCATAATTGGCGTTCAGCTTCAGCACTTCTTGCCAAATATGCACAGCTTCCGTATCCTCACCCTGATAATGAAGGGCAACTGCCTCATTCACATGGGTTCCAAACCGAGTCGGCTCATAGACCACCAGATTGTTCTTCCCCCGGTCAAGAACCAGTTGGTGATCGCCGGATTGCTCAATGGCAACGGGTGTTTTGAGCGTGCCTACCTGATTTCCTTTACCACCATAGATATAGAGCAGATGACCCTCGTCGTCGTAAGTGAACACCCGATTCTGTGTCGCGTCCAGCACACTGTACATGCCGTTGCCCAGCACTTTCACATCAATGAGCTTGGATGGCCCTGTATTGTTGCGAAACCGGATATCCCCCTTCACGTCAAAATAACCAAACCGCTTCAGCACATCTTCTCCGGACGGATTGAGTCGTTTGATCGGCTCACTCGAACCAGGATCGATGTTGGTTGCGTAGACAAACCCTTTATGGTCGATATCCGCGCTCGAAAACTCGGTCGGTACAAACAGGACCATCTGTGCCCGCTGGGCCTTGGTGGAGAACATGCGCCAGATATATTCGCCGTAGTCCCGCTCCACCTTATTGGTGCCGACGTATCCGATGAACTTCCCCGTCTCGTCAAACTGCATAATTCCTTCGTAAACGCCTTGAGCTACCACATAAACCCGGCCCACATGGTCAACCGTCAACTTCAGCGGCTGGAACTGAAAGTCAGTCGCCAGAACATCCGACTCGGGAGCATTGATAATACGATTCAATTGTCCCTTCGCATTCAGGATCACGACCCGACTGTTCCCTGTATCTGCGACGTAGATTCGCTCCTCTTCATCCACAAACAGTCCACCGGGAGCATTGAATGTTTCCTTGCTGCCTTCTCTCGTGAACCCGTCCATGACCCGAAGAAGCTTATACTCTTCGTCCAATATGACAATCCGGCTGTTGCCGCTATCCAAAATATAGATCTGACCGGATGAAGATACATTCACATCACTGGGATCCTTGAATTCCCCAATGCCTAATTCGCTGCCCGAGATGGTTCGCTTGGGCAGATAGGCATCCGGGGAAGGAACGGCTTCTCTCCAGGAGTTGTAGTTATAACTCTCATACGGCGCCGAAGAAGCTGCCGCAGGCACGGCATTCACCAGCAGCAGGGATACTGCCGCCAGGAGAACAAGCCACCTTTTCACTGTGCGTGCCATATCGCTCCCCCTCAATCCTTCATGCCCGAGCTCGCCATCGTCTCAATAATGCGGCTCTGCGAGAAAATAAACAGTGTAATCGGCACACTCATCAGAATAAGTGCCACCGCAGCACCTGCTCCTGCCCGGGATATTCCGCCTTGAATAATCTGGCCTGCTGCGTAATGCAGTGTCTTGAGCTGTTCGCTGTAAATGTAGCCATTGCCGTCACTGCCCCATAACATCTGGAACAGCAGGATGATCAAGGTCAGCCAGGCCGGCTTCACATTCGGCATGACAATCGACCAGAAGATCCGGTATTCACTTGCACCATCAATCTTCGCTGCTTCCAGCAGCGCATCCGGAATCTGCTCCATGAACTGCTTCATCAGATACAGTCCAAGTGAATAGGCAAATGCCGGAATGATAACGGCCCAATACGTGTCGATCCAGCCAAGCCAGGACATGATCATATAATTGGGAATCGCTGTTACGGCAGGGGTGAACATGAGCGATAGCACAACCACCTGGAACATGAACACTTTGCCCGGAAATTTATGCTTGGCAAGTGGATAGGCTGCTGCTGAAGCCAAAAGCACATGGCCCACAATGCCAATGCCCGTAATAAATACGGTATTGAAAATATATCGTGAGAAGGGCACCCACGAGTCGCTCAGCAGATTCAGCAAATCCGTAAAATTGCTGAACGTTGGATTTTTGACAAACAACGTCGGTGGAAAGGTAAAAATCTCATCCAGCGGTTTGAATGCATTGTTGATCGCATAGATTAGCGGCAGTACCATGAAGGCACCAAATACGAGCAGAAGGGCAAACAGGGAGAGACTGCCGGATAACGAGCGATTCACCCGCTTTTTGCCTGTCGCAATTGCAGCCATAGCTATTCTCCCACCCTTCGCAGCAATTTCTGTACAAGCAGGTTAGTGCCTACCATAATCATGAAGAGTACGGTTGCAATCGCCGAAGCGTAACCCATTTCAAACCGTGTTGTACCAAAGTCGATCAGGTGAGTGACCACCGTCTCAGCTGCATAGTTCACGCTTGGAAACCCAGCCAGTGCGATGGAGACGTCTGCCACGGCAAACGAGGTAGTAAGTTGAATGACTGCACCGAACATCAGCTGCGGCCGCATGGAAGGCAATGTAATATACCAGAGCTCCTGCCAGCGATTTTTGACACCGTCTACTGCACCTGCTTCATATAACGTCCGGTCAACTGTCTGCAATCCGGCGATGAATGCCAGAAACCCTGTACCCAAGCTCAGCCACAGCTGCACAAGGATAAGGATAGGCATGATGTACGCCTCGGTCTTCAGCCACTGAATCGGCTCCAGCAGGAAGCCCCATCGGATCAATAATCCATTGGCAATACCGTAGCGATCGCCCGAGAAGATCATCAACCAGATAAAGTAGACATTCCCGGAAATGGATGGCGCGTAGAAGATCAACGTCATGAATGCCCTCCATTTGGGCGTCAATTCATTAATGATCCAGGCACACACAAAGCAGGCAATATAACTGATGGGTCCGGTAATAATGGCAAACAGCAGCGTGTTCTTGATGGCAATCAGGAATACGTCATCCTCCAAAAACAACCGAGTGTAGTTCTGCCAGCCAATAAAACGCGGAAACTCCAGCATGTTGAAATAGGTGAAGCTGAGAATGATAGAGATAACAACCGGGATCACGGTAAACATGGTGAACAGAATCATGTAGGGAGCCAGCAGGACGTAGGAATGCTTGCTGGCTTTCATCTCCTGGAGCTTCCAGCTCCACCATGATTTCATGCCCATCCTTGAAGCCTTCTCAGGAGGACTGTGTTGACCGTCTCGGAGTGATATTTGTGACACTGTTAACCCTCCCTCTGCTTACGGAAGACCAAATTCATTACGTTTGACCCGAATCTCGTCCTGAATATACTGGGTGTAGTCCATAATGGATTCTCTGGCTTCCACTTGACCAACCACCGTTTTGTAAAAGGCATTGAACAGATGGCGCCCGGTAAAATAACCCCCTGGCACTTCGGGAATGCCCTTCACCGTTTCGAATTGTGCCTTAAGATTGGCATAATCCTCAGCTGGCCACGGCAATGAATCAAGCGCCTTGATGTTGGCCGTTGGATAACGCGCAGCAGCGCCCATCAGTCCTTCCATCTCGCGGCCGAATTCAGCCTGTACCGGTGTGCTGGTCCACCATTTCATGAACTCCCACGCGGCTTCCTTATCCTTGGCGCTCTCCAGCATCATGACTGCGCTGCCTCCGCCGGGCACATCCCGATTCAATGTGCCATCCGCCTGTACCGTACCCGGGACAGGAACGAAGCCCCATAGTCCGCGAATCTCCGGTGCAAATACGGATAGCTGGTTGTACATCGTGTAATCCGTCAAGCCGATCGGCATCTGCCCTGTTCTGAAGCGGTTGGCAAAGTCATATTCCCGCTCCAGCTTGTAATCGGTATAGAACTCTGTCCACTGCTTGAATGTCTCGATCCCGATACGTGAATCCAGATCGGATTCCTTGCCATCGTTGCGGTAGAAGGATCCTCCATTCTGTAGGAGCATCGTTGCGTATTGCGAGTTGGGCGGAATGTTGACACCCTGCATATTAGCCTGAGTCACAACCGGCATGCCGAATTCCATATGGTTTTTGCTAAGAATAGCCAGCAGACTTTCGACGTCTTCCCACGTTTGAGGGACTTCAAGCCCCAGTTCTGCGAGTACGTCTTTTCGGTAAAAGAGCATATTAAAAGTCTGTGTTTCCGGCAGGGCATACACACCCGAATCATAGACATAGGGGACGATCGCACTTTCTCTGAACTCCTGTTCCACTGAGGTATAGTCAGCAAACTTGGTCAGATCCACTGCCGAGTTCCTCATAGCAAAGTTTACCGGCAGGTCATTGCCGATCTGCATCGCTACATCCGGTCCTTCACCAGACAAGGTAGCCGGCAATAACGTCCCCATGTTCACCAGCTTCAGATTGACATTAATGCCGCTCTCCGGCGTAAAGGTCTCATCAATCATTGCCTTCATCGTATTGGCCTGGTCACGTCCACTGCCAATCCAGACCGTCACGGTACGCTGGTCTTCCGAAGTGGCAACATTGCCGATTTGGTTATAGTCAATGAAGAACGAATGATAGAATGTCTTCGCTTCATGACTGACCTTGGCAAGTGCGCCCATCCCTTTATGAGGAATACTGCTGTCGATGGACGCGACATACATGGCATCAATTTCAAGCGGCTGCTCCCGTGCCTGCTGCACCCATGTTCCGAGCCCACCTGTATTTGTTTTGTAAGCTGCCAGCCGTCTTGGTATGGTATCCGGCTTGTCAATCATCTCGTCCAGCTGCTGTGCCATCGTCTTGATCAACGCTTCCTGATCACTGGACTGGCCAGATAGAAGGCGAAGCTGCGCTGCCACGTCCTTGAGTCGTTTACTCTCCCCGGCAAATACCTCTAGCAGGTTCGGAATTTGCTTCTCCACCCGGTAATCCCGGAATTCATCCGGCTTGGTGCCTGTGATCATCAGAATTCGCCGGTACATGGAGTTCAGGTTATACAGACTATCCTCTACATTGCGTATCAACGGTGCGAAGTCACCTAGGCTGTTTTCCAGCCGTATGACATGTTTGCCTTTTTCCAGCTGAAACTTGTAGGGTTCCTTCCCGCCCATCACATCCACGCGATAGTCGCTTTGGTAGCGGAAGGGTGCTTTCGCCATCTCGGCAAATGGGACCTCACCATCAATGGTCAGTTTGCGCGTGGAATAGATGCCTTTGACGAAATTCTGCTGTGCAGTAAAGCCGATATGATAAAGTCCACTCTCCGGCACATCGACCTCCCACTCAATCCACTGTCCCGGCAGACGCCAGTTGTAGCCACCAATCGTATTGACGCGCACTTGGGAAGCACTATACGGGAATACTGCTGAACTTGACCTTTCGCTGGTCGGGTATAGCGTTGGTGAGGATTTGGCAATCGCCGCTTCTCCTTCAATCCGAATGAGTACATCTTTTGGCTGTCCGGAAGAATCCGTCTGCTGTGCCCCTGCGGTTTCCGCATAAGGAAGGACATTCTTCTCGTTGAAGAGCCGCAGGGATCGAATGACCATCGGTTCACGCGTAGATTTCAGTGTTAGGGTGTGTTCCCCTTTCTCTAGAAAAAACTTGAATGGTGCCTGCTCGTATCCATCTGAATCCTGGAACGTCTCTTCCATCCAGCGGGGTTTCTCCACCTGTTTCGGACGAAGATCATTTCCCTGATTATCCTGCTCAGCGGCTTCTTTCTCACTGCCCCATACCCGGTCAAATTGCAAATAGGCCGCTTCCGCAAATGGAAGTTCACCGTCAATATAGAGCGCACGCTCAATCGCGGAACTTTTGCCTTCTACAGGAAAATAAACTGCCGAGAGATTGTATATTCCGGTTTCCGGCACATCGACAACCCAATCAACCTCTCCTGTCTCACCGGTATACAAGGAAACCCCTTCCTTGCCTTCATAATCGATCAGTTTGCGGACCTCTTCACCCTCAGCTCGTATGTAGTCCCCCACTTCAATGGTGATATCCACCTCTGGCCGCGATGCTTCACCTGCTTGGATTACATATTGTTCGTATCCCTTCTTCTGCCTGGTCTGCTGCAAGATTGTATCCACCTCAATAGCGGGCAGACTGCCAGGCGGGACATCTGCACTCTCCACATCCGTACCGGAAGTGAAATACAGCAAAATGCCGGCTGCAGCCGCTACGAGTACAGTAGGCAGGATCCATCGGTTTCGTTGTAGAATTCCAGCCATTCTACGAGTCCTCCTCATCAAGGCTGATGCCAGCAACACCCTGGTTGGAATTCAGAAAAACGGGGTTTCGTGCATGATTACAGGCACCGGAACCCCCTCTCTGAATCACTTGCTGGTGTTATTGCTTGCCAAGTTTATCAACTGCAGCTTGTGCCTGAGCCTTATATTTCTCAGCTGTCGCTGTAACGGACGCGTTGTTTTTGATGATGTCGTTCACATAATCTCCGATGGGGTACCCTGCGTAGGCATCATCGAGCAGGATACGTCCCGTTCCGGCAATATGCTCACGAATCATGGCAATGTCCTTCTCGTCGGTATAACGGCTCTCCAGGTAATCCTGACCCGGATACTCTTCAATCTGCGGGATATCATAGGTCTCTTCATATATCTGGTAGACAATCTTAGGATCCTCTACACCCTTAGGAATGAATTTTGCTGAGGCTGCGTTATTGGCGTACGTTATATCCTTGCTGCCCTGAGGTCCGTTCGGAATGGGAACTACACCAGCGGCAAAGGTGATATCGCCCAGCTGCCATTCAGCGGCAGTGAATAAGGCAACGTCTCCATCCTTGAATGTATTGCTTTCCTCCCAGTTGGTTTTGTCGCCCGTTTTGACCTTCACGACATTCTCCACGTTATACAGGCGTTTAACGAATTCGGCAGCCTCAATGGTTTTTGGATCGGACAATCCTTCTTTTGCATTTTCGTCATCTACGATCGTGCCGCCATTGGCAGCGGTAAAATGACGAAGCACGTCAATCGGCCAGCCGGAGAATCCGTATACGTCAATTTTGCCATCGTTATCCGTATCTTTCGTTGCCTGTTTGGCCAGTTCCATGAATTTGTCCCAATTCCACTCACCCTTGTTATAGAGTTCCTGTGGATCAGGCAGCGACATTTTTTTGAACAGGTCACGGTTATAGTGAAGTCCCAGACCAATGCTGATTGGATTATCGAATGAGTAGTGATCACCGGCGATGGCCGGATATTTGGTAATCAAATTGGCTTCTTGATTGATGTTGTTCTCGGCTGTGGTGAATTCGGAGATCGGCAGCAGCTGCCCTTTGAGGATTGCAGGAAGAGCGGACTTGTATTCCATCTGGACGATGTCTGCGAATGGCTCGCCAGCCAGCGCAGTCGTGGTGAATTTATTCATGTATTCTTCGAACGGGACATTAACAAACTCGATTTTTACGTTATATTTTTTTTCGACTTCAGCAATCTTATCGAGACGGGCCTTATCCGATGCTGTCTCCCCCGCTGGCGTCAGATCCCACCAGGCAGCAACCTTGATGACACGTCCACCGAGATCCGGTACATTTGCTGCCACCTCTTCTGTCCCGCCTTCTGTCTCTGTTCCTGCGGTTTCGGTCGTCGTGCCCGAATTGGCGGTCCCCTCTGGATCCGCGCCATTTTGCACTGTCCCACCTCCACTGCAAGCGGATACAAAAAGCATCACGGCCAGTAACATCAACGGCAGAACGTTCCATTTTCTAATCATGTTTTTTACAACCTCCCCGAATGTGTATGCCTGAAATGGTCATGTCCAATCACTAGCACTCACTCACCTAATAAAATTATCACACCACCACCATTTGTTATTTTAACGTTTGGTTTTAACAAACAAAATTTAACATAGCGAAATGTAAGCGTCAACATTTTATTGTTAACATTTTCTAATTTATCTGGTATTATGCTGATAAAACCCATAAAAATGCTGATAATAAGCATGTTCGAAAGATTCTCTCGTCCTAATCTTTGTTTTGAGATCTCCACCTCGTTAAATTTTTGTTATTTTATAAAAATAACAAATAGATAATAATGAATGACATATTCCGATCTTTTCTCTCACCAAACTTCATCATTCCAGTTTCTTGTCCAACTTAGAACGATAGAACCACTAACATTTTTCATTCTGTATCCGTTATTAGATTAGAGGAAATATATCATGATATACTGGAGTCAGTCTCATGCTACATGGTCAAGAATACGGCAGAACTAAGAATGTAAGGATGGTATGATGAAGACGAAGGTAACAATTCAAGAAATTGCACATTTTACGGGTCTGTCAAAATTTGCGGTTTCACGTGCGCTCTCGGGTAAATCCGGTGTGAGCGACCAGACACGTGATATCATCCTCAAGGCCGCTGGCAAACTTGGATATTTCAAAGATAACAGCCTGTTATCTGGCGATATGAACAACAGCAATGAACTTCACGACCCTCAAAACATACGGTGGAGCGGAACGATTCTCATTCTGTTTCCCAATGTCCGTTATCAGAACCAGGAATCCGTCTATTGGGGTCCTATCTTTAACGGGATATCATCCAGACTGAACCAGAAAGGGTTTAATATCCTCACTCTGACGGAGCCTTCTACAGATCAATTATTTACACTGCTCAATCCCGATGCCATTCGGGGCATTATTACAGTCGGTTCAATTACGACACCCATTTTGCTAGAAATCAAACGTCTGGGAATCCCTGTTGTCATGGTGGATCATCTCGATCCAGTCTTCCACAGTGACAGCATTTTTACGGATAACTTTGCTTCCATGCGTGAAATTATGCTATATCTCCTTCGTAAGGGCTTCAAAAGCTTTCAATTTGTCGGAAACACCAGTGACGCTCACAGCTTTTATGAACGTTGGATTGCTTACAGCTCTGTGCTTATGGGTAACGGGATAGAGATGAATCAGATACCTGAATTGTGCAGTCCTGCGGTTGATGATTTCCGGCAAACATTTACCTCTGTGCTCCATGAAACGAACTTGCCAGAGGTGTTTGTATGTGCCAATGACTTCTTCGCCCTCTACACCATTGAAGCACTGGAGAGTATGGGGATCAGCGTACCTGAACAATGTGTGGTCACCGGTTTTGATAACACGTACGACAATATTCCCGTGCTTGCCACGGTCAATGTGAACAAGGAATTAATCGGTGCACGTGCAGTGGACCAGATGTTGTGGCGCATTATAAACCCCGAAAGTAATGTGGAGAAAAAGCTGATTATGGCTGATGTCCTCATTCGGGAGCAATATGGCCGGCATAGCGGATAAACCAACGCTAACGACAAAAAATCCCCCACGCCAGTGTTTGACTGGCTGGGGGATTTTAAAATCATGCCTACATATCAAAGTCGGCTCTATGCTTATTACGTATCTGTCCGCACGTCGTCCCATTCCTGATCCATATAACAAATCAGCCAATTCAAGGCACGGTGGCGTTCGTAAGCCACGCCTCCATTCAATCCCGCGGGAGGTGTTTGCTCATTAATCCGGCTGTTCACACATACCCAGTTGTAACGGTAGATCAGGTCGGCCGCATCGAGAATTTCACTTTTGCTGCGCAGGGATGCACCCGCGAGGAAGTCCTCGAAGCTGTCCTTTTGATGCAAATAACCTACAGCCTGTCCAACGTTACATAGCTCTACTGGAGCTCCCAGCTCATCGACATAACCAAGCGCCCACAGCATGACGTGGTAAGCTTCATATCCCCACGAAAAGGTGATGACTTCCTGCTGCTGCGCTCCATGCTGCTCGATAAATCTTTTCTCCGCTGGGGAGAAAAATGAGACTGCATCGTACTTGTCGATGACTTCCTGAACGAGTGCTGCTGTGTCTTCTGGACTTTCTCCTGCACCGAGGCATTCACCCTTGAGTGCTGCGAGACATAAGGCTACCGCTCGTTGTGCCACTTCTTCCACACTTCGAATCGTTGTATGCTCATCTCCAGCCCTTGCGGGTAAGTGCACATTGAATGGAATTCCCTGCGCTGCCATAATGGACTCGGAATTTTCCTTGCGGCGAGTGCCTGACTCGGACGGTGATCTGACATCATCCAAAAGACTGGTGTGCGCCGTCACTTGGTAATCCTCTACCTCGGATTCCCCATTCACATCCAGCAGCAGCTGTCCTTGTGCGTCCAGCAGGGAGCCACCTCCCCAAAAAATAACCGCATCCAGCCCTTGAGCAAGCTTCAATAATTCTTGGAAGAACTCCTCCGATATATCCTCTTCGGTCTCAATGCCAATGACCATGTTCAGGGTCGAGCATTTGATCAGCACTTTTTCCTGTACTGCCGGTTTACGTCCTTCAATCTGACTCATGAACCCCATCATACCCTGAATCATCGAAGTGAATTTATCGGGGTGTGTCTGACTGGTCATGATATTGAAGCCCTTGGTTTTCTTGCTGAGCCACTTCTTGCGGATAACCTGAATATGCGTCTTGTCTTCCTTGCGTATGATCTTATCCTGTGGATAGATGGATTGAATAAGTTCAAACAGCTGGTCCAGGTCAAACTGGGAGCTGTATAATGCGCAGTTTCTCATGGTGCTCACCTTCTTCTATTAAGTTCATATCATTCATAATTAAACAAGGACTCCCGGGACAGAACCTCGTTCACTAGTCCTTATACGGATCAAATTCATTGCCACCAGCCATGGCAACACCAACAGGGCGCAGCACATGATTGATTTTTAGAGTGTCTGCATGAGCATTCAGGACATCCTGCAGCTTTTTATACACAAACGGGCTTTCGTCCGTGCCTGCACCCCTCAGCTCCACGCCATACGCACGAATCGCCGCATGCATCTGTTCTTCACTTATTTCGCCGCCCATGCGAGTGCGCAGCTTATAGTTCATTTTACCGGCAGCCTGGGTACGACTCATGATCCGTCCAGCCCCATGCACCGTGCTGCGGTAGGACTCCGTGTTCTCCTCGCTGTGGATGCCCTCCACAATCACTGAGATATCTCCCATGCTACCTCCGACAAAACCAAGCTGTCCGGGTGCCAGTGGGGTGGCTCCCTTGCGGACGACGACCACGTCTTCTCCCATATGCTGTTCTTTCCAGGCAAAGTTATGATGGTTATGAACCGAGTACTCCGCACTCGCTCCAAGAATACCAAGCACCTGTTCTATAACATAATCTCGTCCTGCATAGGCATACCGGCCTGCGAGTGTCATTCCGTCCCAATACATTTCGCCCATTTCGCTGTTCAAGTCAAACAACGTTGGTGGCTGATCCATGGATTCTCCAGGCGCTTTCCCGCTGAACTCACGACCTGCAGCCAGATTGAGGAAACCGCTCGCGACTTTATGACCAAACCCCCGACTGCCGAAATGATTCGCAACCCATACTTTACCCGTTGATTCCTCTACGAAAATATCCACAAAGTGATTGCCGCTGCCTACCGTACCAAGCTGGTTGCGTGCGAGCGTTTTTAATTTGTGCTGCAGCCCAGGTTCAATCGAATCAAACAGCTTCCAACTCGCATCATCAAACAGCTCGTGATCAATCGGAGTTGGATTATTGCGACCCACCCCAAACGATACATTTGCATTGATATCATCCATAATAACGGCAATCTGGTCCTTGATATCCTCCCACATGAGATTGGTGCGTACTGCCTTGTTTCCGCAGGCAATATCGTATCCAACGCCCGAAGGACTGATCGTGTTACGATAGGCGACAACACCTCCGATCGGTTGTGAATACCCTTTGTGATGGTCAGCCATCAGTGCAACGCCAAGCACATCTCCATGCAGTGAACACGTCACCGCCTGACTCACTGCATTCTCCAGCGGCTCCCCCCATACTTTGATGTTATCTACGATTCTCATGTTATGTATGACCTCCAGTCTTATCAAACACTTTGTATATATTACCAAAAACTATTCCAAATGGGCAGTACATCAATCTCTATTGGATGAACAAATTGCTGCTCTGATGGCAGCACCTTCTAATGATCGCTGTGTGTAATCGGAACAATTTCAGGTTTTTTTTTTGATCTCATGCATCCTATATCAAACAAAATGACATATATATATTGCAAAAAGACTCAAATAATATTATCATAAAGCCAATAGGAAATATTCCCCACATTTTCAATTCCTACAAAGGAGAGGTCAATCATGAAATGGTTCAACAAAAAGGGCAATCAGGATGAGCGTATCGTCAATCTCAAAAACAAGGTGTACAAGGAAGCTTACATATTAATTATGTATCTATGCGGCATCTCCATCCTGATCAAAAGCTTTCTCAGT
The DNA here is from genome assembly GCF_038005125.1 of Paenibacillus sp. FSL K6-2862. Taxonomy (NCBI): domain Bacteria; kingdom Bacillati; phylum Bacillota; class Bacilli; order Caryophanales; family Paenibacillaceae; genus Paenibacillus; species Paenibacillus sp. FSL K6-2862. The sequence continues at coordinate 1,801,423 of NZ_JBBOSN010000001.1, read as the reverse complement.
TGGGAAACGTATTCCATGCTGACGGAAGTGATCGTCATTCTCGCAGGAAGTATTTATTTCGGAGTTCGGTCCGTCATGCTGGGCATTTATTCGGATGAAGTTGAGGTCCATGACCAGACAAGCAAAATGTCGTACAGCCAGCGAAACGTAATTACGGGTCTCATTATCGGTATTTCGATGGCCTTGTTCCTGGGCATAAGAAGCTCCGTTTTGTTTGCCGATACCGTGCATGAGAAGTGGTGGTATTTCTTCCTCGTGTTTATATTTTCACTGCTTCTTTACATTCCGCTCTTTGCGGGATTTAATGTCATCGTTCATCACTTTGCAAACAAGGCGAGTCAAAAGGCCGCAAGTAAAGATCAGTGTGATTCATAGAAAGGATACAAGGGTGAATGGGCATGAAAAATATACGATTGAAAGTCGCCAGGGTAGAAAAAGATCTGTCACAGGATGATCTGGCACGGATTGTTGGTGTATCGAGGCAGACCATTGGTCTCATAGAACTGGGCAAGTATAATCCGTCTCTCAGCTTATGTATCGCCATATGCAAGGCACTCTCCAGAACACTGAATGATCTGTTCTGGGACGATGAGCAGACATAAGCCGGAACGTTCTTTACGGAATCATTATGTTAATTCATAGATGGAGGAGGCGTTATTTTGAGCTATTTCAGAAAACGAAAAACAGGTGCAGTGCTTGCACTGTCTACAGTCATGCTGGTGAATCTGCTCTACCCAACCGGATATGCAGGTGCAGCTTCATCAACCGCTATGGAGACCATTCATGGACAGGTAACCCAGGTGGAAACTGCGAAAACATCGGATGAGAAAATTGCAGAATGGAACAAGTGGGCTAGAGATCACGCATATCGACTGGAGAGCATCCAGCCTGCGAAGACAGGTCAGGAGACCGATTCCTTCTCGGACCTCGAGATGTTGAAACCCCTGCTTCATGACAAGCGAGTTGTATTCCTTGGTGAAAGCTCTCATGGGGTTGCCGAGTTTAATCTGGCGAAGACCCGGCTGATCCAGTTTTTGCATCAGGAAATGGGATACAACATTCTTGCATTTGAGAGTGGTCTTTCCAACACGTCGCTGGCTAATGCCACGGCCAACCAGCAGCATCCGGAGCAAACGATGAAAAACGCTATTTTTGGCGTCTGGTGGTCCAAGGAAATGATGCCCTTATTCGATTACCTCAAAACCAATACAAAAACCGAACAGCCCCTCATTCTAACCGGTTTCGACATGCAGCTGCAATTCCCGTTGTTGGATGGTAAGTGGCTGAAGGATAAAGAACTTGCCAATCGGCTCGCACACACGGAACAAAAACTAGCCAGTTTCTCTGCCGGAACGGACCTGAAAGCCTATCTAGCTGAGAAAAATAAAATCATCAAGGTATACCAAGACGTTCTCCAATCCCTGAGATCCGAACCGAACCAGACCTATCTGCAAAAAGAATACCCTGATCAGCCCAGGCTTTCCATGCTGTTAGAGCGAAGCCTCAGTGATCGAATTCGTGTCGCGAAGGAATATGTCGATCTTTCCATCCGGGCTACAAGTGAAATGAATGAGGGCAAATATGAGACATTTCTAGATTCCATGGAGTGGCGCGATCAGGCGATGCATGACAATCTCGTGTGGCTTGCAACCGAAGTTTATCCAAACGAAAAATTTATAGTATGGGGACATAATGATCATATCAGAAAGGCGCAGAGCGAAGTCATGGGCTCGCCCTATCCCATTACCATGATGGGGGAGAAACTTTCGGAAGAAATGAAGAAATCCAGCTATGTTTTGGGATTGTATGCATCAAGTGGTCAAACAGCCGATAACATCGGTGGAATTCATGCCGTTGAGCCAGCAGCACCCGGTTCCATTGAAGGTATTATGTCTGCGACGAACACACCTTATAGCTTCCTGGATCTTCGGTACCAGTCCAGAGAGACCGGGAACTCCTGGATGTTCGAACCACGATTTGCATACAGCTGGGGCATGATCCCTGAGAGCCTCGTCCCACGTGATCAGTATGACGGCATTTTGATGATTGACGACGTACATCCACCGCAATATATCCGCTCCTCCTCATCAGATTCTTAAGAACAAAACAAGGAATAAATACAAAAAGAGAGCTGACAGCTCTCTTTTTTCTTGCGGTTATAACAGTTTTCACTTCTTGCTGATTTTGAATTTGAACTCCCATGTTGCCGTGTTACCCGAATAACGGCCTCTGTTCTCTTTTACAACAACGGAAAGAGTCTTATTGGTTGATTTGGAGAATGAAGATACCTTCACATTCGCGCTCTTGCTTCCGATATCCGGAATCTTATCCTGTTCTTCGGCTTCCGCTTTTAATTTCAGCGTATCGGTTGATTTCAGATTTAATGTAACCGATGAACCCTCCTTCAGGTTTTTACCGTTCACGCTTGCGCCTATCGCCCATTCGTTGCCGACGGAGTTGTTCTCTATCAGTTCGGCGCTGACCAGCGTCACCGTTACCTTAAGCGTTTTGGCAGCGGCGTAGGATGTTGGGGAACATACAGCGAAGATCAAACTCACAATCATCAAGACATTAGCCCATTTTTTGAACACGAGAGTGCCTCCCTCAGATTCATGAAGTTTTCAAGTTGACTATGCCTTATTCGCCTTGCTCCTTAAGTAATCCTTCTGGTCAGTTAAAATGCTTCCGGTACCCTTGAACCTTCTCATCCTTGAATCCAAGCTTTTCATAGAAAAGATGTGCTTCCTTACGCTGATCTCCAGATACCAGAATCATGTACTCGCACCCGAGGTCTCTAGCAATCCGTTCAATCTGTAGCATCAGCTTCTGACCGATTCCCTGTCTCCGCACCTGATCGGATACGATCACATTCTCCACAACCATGAAGGGCTTGCATTGTCCCACGAGGTCCATGCATTCGATCCCCATAACAGATCCGGCCAGCTCGCCATTGAAAAATGCACCAAGCACATGATAATGACCATTTTGCTGTATGTACTTAAACATTTTGTGCATCTGCTCCTCATTGGTGGGGGTCCCCATCAACTCATTGTACAATTTGCTTAAGGCCGGCAAATCCTGAAGTTCAATGGCTTTGATTGTAACCATAGATCGATCCTCCTAAATTCCTATCATGTTGTTCCGTACTCTATATCTTACCCTACGTTAGATCCTTCTTAAAGTAATAATGACGATGTCCTGTTGGCGCGTTCTCAATGGTGGTCATCAATTGGTATCCATGCTTCTTGTAGAAACCCGGTGCCTGGAATGAAAATGTATTAAGCATAATAAAATCACAGCTTTTATCACGTGCAATACGTTCAATCTCGAGCCTTGGACGATCCAACGGAGGCAGTTCCAGTTTGGTCTTTAATATCATGAATTGAATCCAGTTTTCCTCTAGACCCGCGGTATGCTCTTGGTGCATTAATATCCTCCTGAGTCAGCACACTTGTGCCATTTTCCGATATGTATCATGTGGTTTCAGCTACTACTACAAGTATACTCGGGAACGCTGCCAAGGCCCTATATTTTTTTGATTGCTGTTGTGTCATAGAAAAACGGAACCTGCATTTTTCATGCCTGCTCCGTTCTATGTTGTAAACTATTCGGGTAACTCTAATACCCATTTACGCAAAGCATTAATTTCTATAAATCGTTCTTTACCGTCATCTTTGGGTCTTGATATATCGAGCACACTAGGTGGATGGTACTCATGCAACATTTTGATCCATAGGAGTTCAATAGATCTCAAAATTTCCAACAGAAACGTCCGGGCATGTATGGTGAACTGTGTGAGTATATGCTGGGGAACTAGCTCCAAACGTATAGCAAACCTAATTTGTCCATTTGCATACTGCTCCATTTCAAGCAAGAGCGGATCAATACCGTAACTCACAGAGACTTTGCCCTGCTCCATCAACATACGAATCGCTTTCAGATAATCGTGCCAAATATTCAAGCCACTTGGGACTTCATATCCGATTAAAGGTTGTCCACGATCATCAAATACATGAATAGACATCTGAAGAGCGTCAAGTCCAAACTTTCTACTCATCATTAACCGTTCTACCTGGTTACGATCATTTACATCGGCATACTGTACCTCCGGCCGTTGTGTCACAGCAATCAGCCAGTTATCTGTCCCCGTTTCCTCCTCTATTAATGACCCAGGTTTAACAAGCAAAACTTTAGCTTCAATCAGTGCTCTCAACCTCCTTCATCTGACATGTAAACTGTATTCCCCTAATTTATTTTCCTAATTGAAGCATCTTATAGTTCACTCGTATGTAATTCATCCCGGATATGAGCGTGACGCCTGCTGCCACCCATAGTAGAGCTATGTCCACCCGGATATTCGTCAGCAGGTGAAATGGATAATTGCCCAGCAATATTGCTATGATTGCAGCAACCTGCAGCACCATTTTGAGCTTGCCATACTGATCGGCCGCGAGAGCAATGCCTTGTTCGGTTGCGACCATTCTTATTGCCGTAATCAAAATCTCACGTCCAATAATGATAACCGCGATCCATGAACCGATCATATTTTCTTGTACCATGACGAGCAGAGCCACGGAAATCAACAGTTTATCGGCAAGCGGATCCAGCAATTTCCCCAGATTGGTCACCTGGTTATACTTTCTGGCTATATAACCATCCAGCTTGTCTGTACCGGCAGCAATAATGAAAATAATTACCCCAAAGGTAGTCCCATGCTGATTCATGAGTTGCAGAATTTCACTTTGCTCCAGAATTGAAGGAGATAACGGAACAAAGCACAGCATAAATAACGGAATCAAAGCCATCCTAGCGAGCGTGATTCGATTAGCCCAATTCATCATATCCCCCCTTTCATGATAACTCATTGGAAAGTACTCTCACTTCTAATCATTTCGTCCAGCATCCATTTATCACCTTTTTTTTCAAGAGGTATTTTTTGAATGTGATATCTACCTACACAAAAAAGACTAGCCAGCATGCGATATGGACATGCAAAACATGTTTATATTGACAGGTTCAGAACAGAGTCGGATTTCCATGTTTGATGGAATGGAGCAACTGCACGGATTCAATTATCCTTCATCTTGATGGCAAAAAGGCCAGGCTGCAGAGACAGCCTGACCTTTTTACGTGATATTTTGCCACATCATTCATTCCGATCTACAACGCTTCCTTAATAACCCGCTTGTAATACCACACCGATAACAGTCCAAAGATGGAATACAGCAGTGTATACAGAATCATGACAATGATTGTTGGTGTCACCAGTTCCGTACCGAAGAAGAACCACCCGGATTTCACCGCAAAATAGCTATGACACAATCCCACCACCAGCGGAATTCCGAAATTGAAGACCTGCTTGAGTTGAATGCCGTGCAGCAGAATGCCCTGTGTGAATCCGAGCTTGCGCAGGATGGTATAGCTCGGTTTTTCTTCTTCACTTTCATTCATTTGTTTAAAGTATAAGATACATCCAGAAGTAATCAGGAAGGTCAGACCAAGGAAACCGACAATGAACATGATCAGCCCCATACTGGTGCGTTGGTTATTTCTGAACTCGATCTGCGAGAAGCTTGGGGCCGTAAGCTGCTGTGCTTGGAAAACGCCATAAGCCTCTTCTGCTTGTTCCTCATTCATAATGCGCACACCATAATAGTCCGTCGGCTCGTCTTCTTGCAATGAAGGATCAAGATCCTTCTGAAGCTGCTGATAAACCGTGTCATCCACCACAGCTACGGGTGTCCCCTTGGTATAGTATACGGGAAGGACTCCCTGTTTGGTTGTACCGACCAACTGTTGATCTAAGGTTTGCTTCAAGCCATGCAGAACGATTGACCCCTTTTCCTGAATGGAAATCATCTGCTTAACAACATTGCCATACCCCATAAAGATCACTTCACCGGGCTTCAGATCCATGTCATCGACCATGCTGTCACTGACCACGCTGCTGAACAGAAGCTCTCCTTTCAATGAATCGTCCATTACTTCGCTGGCATCGATTTCAATATAAATGGGCTGTCTGTGCTTCTCCTCGTATGGAATCTGTTTCTCCTCAAGCTCTGCTACAAACCGATTTTTTACACTTGCCTGAGCAAAAGAGAAATCTTCCGGCAGACTCTCTTTCGCTTGGGCTTCAGCCGAATAGTATGAAATATAACTCAGTGACAGCATGCCGATGGCAAGTGCGGACACCGTCGTAATAATCGTGAGCAGCAGCGCATTCGACTTCATACGGAACATGATGGAGGATAGCGACAAGACTTCATGGATGGAAAGGTAACCGTTTTTGCTTTTGCGAATCAGATTAAATATAAAACTGACTGAACCCTTGTAGAACAGATACGTCCCCAGGATGACCGAAAATAGGATCAGGAGCATCATATACATCAGCTGCTGCATATCCAGTGCTTGGCCGCTGAACATCCTTGCGGATAATACGTATCCGAACACGATCAGGACAATACCCAGGATGCCGATGATGATCTGTGCGATAGACATCTTCTGTACCTGCTGCTCAGCCTTAGCCGTTACCCGGAAAAGCGAGAGAATACTCTGCGCCTTGATAAAGGTATAATTCATCAGCATGATAAGCAAATACAGCACAGCAAACACAATCAGGGTCTGGACCAAGGCCATCGGAGAGAAATACAGTTTCGTCATCGCATCAATGCCAAGGATCTTGAACAAAATCATCAGCACCAGCTTGGAACCAAGGAAACCGATCAGAACACCTACCGCCATGGAGCCAAAATAGAGAATGCAATTTTCCGTACTCAGAATGCCAAAAATTTTTCCTTTCGTCAGCCCAATTAACTGAAATAAACCAATCTCCTTGCTGCGTCTCTTAATAAAGATGGTGTTGGCGTAGAGCAGGAAAATGCCCACGATAACAATCAATAATACGGAAGACGTACCAATCGCCGCCGCTCCTTTGGTCGAGGCCGCCACTTCATCCATGGAAGGATCATACTGCAGCGTCACAAATGAAAAATATAAGGCCACGCTAAAAACAAGCGCAAATACATATAAATAATAACTTTTCAGGTTCTTTCTCAGATTGCGGAAGATGATGTAACGCAAGCTCATTGCTGCACACCACCCAACACGCCTTGGGTTTTGATAATGTCGTTGAAGAAGGACTGACGGGACTCGTCTCCTTTATTCAATTGAGTATAGATCTGCCCGTCCCGGATGAAAATCACCCTGCTGCAATAACTCGCAGCAACCGGATCGTGAGTGACCATCACAATGGTAGCCTGATGCTTGATATTCATTTCGCTTAATTTGCCAAGCAAATCCGAAGCTGATTTGGAGTCCAGTGCGCCTGTCGGCTCATCGGCAAATATGATGCTCGGATCATGAACAAAGGCTCGCGCAGCCGAGGTCCGCTGTTTCTGACCACCCGAAATTTCAGATGGGTATTTGTCTTTTAGTTCATAGATGCCCAGTTCACGGGCAATTTGTTCGAACTTCCGATGTGCTTCCTGCTTCGGCACGCTCGTGATGGAAAGTGGCAGCAGTACATTTTCCTTCACGGTAAGCGTATCAAGCAAGTTATATTCTTGAAAAATAAAACCAAGATGATGTTTGCGGAATTCAGCAAGCTGCTTCTCCTTCATCCCGGTGAACTCCTTGCCTTCAATCTCAATGGACCCCTGACTTACCCGGTCTATCGAAGAGAGCACATTAAGTAATGTCGTTTTCCCTGAACCCGACGGTCCCATGATGCCTACAAATTCTCCTCTGCCAACCCCGAGATCTATCCCTTTCAGCACTTCCTGCTTATTCAGTTTGTTGCCATATACTTTGCTAATTTTTTTGGCTTCCAGTATCCACATATCCCACACACTCTCCTTTGGTATGTCTCTATCATAGGCGGGATCTGCCAACTTATCGTGCGATTCACCGAACAAAACGAAAAAGCATGTGACATTGTTGTCACACGCCCGTAAGATGCACCATGTCGTTTTTCCGGGGGAAGGTTAATTTAACGGTTGTGCCTTCGCCGGGAGCAGACTCGACGTGAATGTCCATATGAAGCGTTTGTGCCACCTGCCGGGTTAGGTACAGCCCCATACCGGTAGCCGCACCTTCCAGCCTGCCTCGAGTTGAGGTGAAACCTTTATCGAAGATACGGGGTAAATCCTGCGCTTCAATCCCTCGCCCGTGATCCTGAATCGAGAGAACGTGATGTCCTTCCTGCTCCCAGCTTTCGATGATAATATCCGAGGATTCACTGTATTTCACCGCATTGCTTAGCAGCTGCCTTATCATAAAACTCAGCCATTTACTGTCGGTCAAAACACGCGTAACACCTAGAGATACATCGAAACCAATGCCTTTGGAAATGCACCAGGATTTCAAGGCTCGAATCTCTGCATTCAAAATTGGTTCAAGCTCCGTCTCTTCGATATAGAGATCGTTATGCATAAATGGAATTCGCTTCTGATGCAGCTGTTGATCGAGCAGTTGGTGAATTCGCAGCCACTCGTACGTCATCTGATTCCGCAATTTCTCATCCGGGGTACGCTCAATCATTAACTGCAGCGCCGTGAGCGGTGTCTTCACCTCATGGATCCAGGATAACATCTGGTCCTTCTCCTGCTCGAGCAGAATCAGACTGGATGAGGATTCCTTCCGATAGCGCTCAGTCTGAGAGGTTACGGCATCCTGCACGATAAGCTCATAGGGACTTTCGGCTGAATCCAGATCTGTCAGATCATAGGTATGGTCCCAGGTCGTTAGTTTTTTATAAAAACGGGTTTCCCTCGGATATCTCGCCCAGATAAACACAATGCAAATCACCACATTCAAGATAACAACGTATGCCAAGGATTGAAGAGGGATGGAAGAATCCATATAGGCAACAAACAAAATGATGAGCTGTATGGCTACCAGCAGCAAGATCCAGCTGAGCTTCTCTCTGATGTATTTGCCGATCACGCTTCGGCCTCTTCCGTTGCCATATATCCCTGTCCCACTTTGGTTTCGATATATCCATCCAGCCCAAGCGGCTCGAGCTTCTTGCGAAGCCGATTGACGTTGACCGTCAACGTGTTATCACTCACAAAGTGTTCATGATCCCACAAGCTTCGAATCATTTCCTCACGGGTGACAATCTGATTTTTGTGCTCTACCAGCACTTTGAGAATAAACATCTCGTTTTTGGTCAAAAGAACCGCTTCAGAACCCAGCGTAAGTGTATTTTTCACATACTCTATCGCAGCCCCGCGCCAGGTTCGAAGTTCGATGCGTTCCGTGTTGTAGTTATACACCCTCCGCAATGTGGCCTGGACTTTGGCGATCAAGACGTCGAAATGGAAGGGCTTCTGGATAAAATCATCCGCGCCCAGATGCATAGACATGACCATATCCGTAGGATGATCCCGTGAAGACAAAAAAATAATGGGCACGTTCGAGTGAGCACGAATCATCCGGCACCAGTGAAAACCGTCATATTTGGGCAATTGTATATCAATGATGACCAGCTGCGGCTGAACGTCACTATACTCCTGCATGACTTTGCCGAAATCCTGTATGCCATATATGTCATAAGACCATTGGGACAGCCTTTCCTTGATCTCGCTGAATAAGGATTCATCGTCCTCAATGAGCATAATTTTAAACAAGTTCCTTCACCACATTTCCGTTCTTCTAAGGCTGGAATAAGTTAATTACAAATGAACTAATCCCATCTCAGTATGTTGTCAGTTTACAGCGAAGTTGAAGTTAGATCAAAGGGATCTTAACATGTTGCAGTAAAATCGAGAAAACGTACTGGGTCATGCTAGCTCTCCATGGTATGTATGACTTTGTTTGTATCACTGATCTCTTCGATCCGTTCAATGAGCTGCTTGGCTACCTCCCGTGGCGACCTTAATTGCTTCGCTTCATATACTTGATTAAATAGACCAGATAGCACAAATTCATCTGCACTCTTGCCTCTTGCCACAGCCTGTAATTCTGTATCTACCATGCCAGGATCGAACGCTATGACCTCTACAGGGTTCATCTTCTCAGACTGTTCCATCGCCACACACGCCGAAAACATGTTAATTCCAGCTTTTGAAGTACAGTATGCAGACATGGAGGGTGCCGGGTAACTACCTGAACCCGAGGTCAGATTCACAATTTTCCGCCGTGCAGCAAGATGATTAGTTTGCCGTATAAAAGAAGAACTCAACATCACCGGGGCTCCCAAACTAATATTCAAATTTTTGCTTATCTCTTCTGCATTGCACTGATCTATCGGTTTCAAGGGTTCCAGCATTGCTGCATTATTAATAAGTCCTATGAACTCGGTTTCCTGTAAAGGAATATGCTCCAGTATTCGTGTCACCAACATCTCTATACCCATCAGATCACTCAGATCATACTTAAAATGCTTATACAGGTCATGGCCATGCAGAAGCTCAGCAGTCTCCCTTGAAACGCCATAGACCCGGTCTCCCTGTTCCAGTAGCAACTGAGCCAGTTGCAAGCCAATCCCCTTGGACGTACCAGTAATAATAAACCCCTTGTTCCCCATGCTTAGTCCTCCTTTTTTTTATCAGTAAGTGGTTTTCTCCATAACGTCACCCACAGGATGGGCAGGCCGAAACGATGATCTTCCTTACCCATCGCCTGCATCGGGCGCAGCTCTACGCATTCAAACGGATCTTCCAGCAAATAACGAAGCTTCTCCTCTGTAAAAGCCAGTCCACCTTTCATCGATCGCTCTTGATACACTTCCCAGTCGTTCATCACGGTCTCAGGTCCGCCCAACCCTCCAAAACCTGGAGCAAAACACGTCATGCCAAAATAGCCCCCAGGCTTGAGTGCATTGGTAATCATCTGAATGTAAGGGATACGCTGGTGTGGCAGCAAGTGGTGCAAGCAGCCGGAATCATAGACAAGGTCATACGCCTGCTGCGGTTCTAGTTCAAATACGGATCGGCATTCAAAGTTCACATCCAACTGCATTTCGCCAGCTCGTTCCTTGGCCCATGCAATCGCTGTTTCGGAAAGGTCATACGCATCGACGCTGTACCCTGCCTGTGTCAAATAGAGGGCATTTCGCCCGGGTCCGCACCCAAGCTCCATTGCTTTTCCGCCGGTAAGTAAGCCCGAATTCACTTGCTCAACCAGATTCTCATCAGGCTTGTTAGGGAAAAAGGGAATCGGACGATCCCGATCTTCATAGAATGGCTCCCAGAATTGCTTCGCTGATCTAAACTCTGCATCCAGCATATCATACAGATCCTGTACATTTTTAATCGTCTTCTCCAACGCAATATCCCTCCTCAAATCCCTCCAAAGGTGTTCCTGCCTGATCTCTATTATGTATGAAACTAATCGTTAGTTATCCATGCAAACCCGTTGATATCCAGCCCTTTTAACGCGTCATATTGCTTCAAAAAGCCTACACTATATTATACCATTTTTGCCGAATATATCTCTATTTTTCTTGTGCGTTTCCATAGATAAAACCAGTTAATATGAATCAAAAAACAGAACTTATCGCAGGAGAAAAACCTCTGCTCAAGCCCTGTTTTACTGCCACGCTCAAATATATATTATTAATTCTAAACTGTCCTCAATTTCTTCGTTAAATAAAGTACGACGTCATCATCAATGATGGTTTCATCCCCTGGCATAAGGTACCGATCATGCTTGTGAATTCCCTTGCCATCCGGGATATATCCGCGGCGCGCATACAGGATCTGGGCTTTGCCATAATCGGTGAATACGCCAACCCCAATCCCTGCAGTATCCGTGCGCTCTTGAATCAATTCCTCCGCGCGATCCATTAATCGTGAACCTATGCCTTGACGCTGATATTGGATCAGCACATTGAAATCATTAATTTCTGGAATTCCCTGCTCCTTGAACGATGGGTAGGATGAACTCCATAGGATGTTGACGTACCCCGCAAATGCTCCATCCAGCTCGGCGATCAAGGTGACGCGTTTACCCTCTTCCTGTTCTGCCAGGTAGTGAAGGTACTGTTCGACAGGTTTGTCCCAGCCTTGTTCCTGAAAGGCACGAGAGATTAAGGCTGGATCATCCTCATTCAACGTTCGAATATGTATGTTCATCTTGTCTCTCCCTTACAACATCGTTTAGATTTTAGTAACGCACCCGTTAAATCCATATCATACTGGATAGTTCCCTTAGAGGGGTACGCTGTCCATTGATCCAAAAAAGTATAGAACATTTCTCCAAAGCTCATGCCCGAAGGCAAGGCATCCACCAATTTTAGCCCTCCAATTTCATGATTCGGAAGCTCAAAAGACATGGAGTTGAACTCGTCAACAGAGGCATAATAAACCATACCGAGGTTCTCATTCATTTTGTAAATACCAAAAGGCTCAAGATTGAACCTTATTGCTCCTGTCTCTTCGTAGAGTTCCCTGCCTGCAGCGTTCTGCGGAGTTTCACCTGGTTCACAAGTGCCCCCCGGAAACTCCCATCCTTTGCGTTTATTGTTGTAAACAATGACGTATTTCTCCTGAAACTGTGTAACCATAATCACGAATGCAATTCCTCGTTCAGGCTGCTCCATTTCATTTAAATAAAACCATTTCGGCTCTTTCACAATAGCTGCACCTCTCTGTTAGATCCCCAGCCTTTTTCTCAGCGAAGTGATATGGGCTACATGGTGTCTGCCATGCCAGGAGTAAACCCCCAGGTTGTAATCCAGTCTCGTCGTTTCCTGCGAACCCGGATGATAGAATTGTTTAGCATAATCCTCATCGGATAATGTTTGCAGCAGTGCAACCCAGCGTCGATGGAGCGCATCCAGTATTTGTAGGGAGAACTCAATATCCAAATCCCTTGAATCGTTTAGCTCTGCCCAACGCTCTTCATAATAAGGTCTTATCGTTGGTGTATCCTCGGTGAGAGCCAATTTGAAACGGATCATGCTGTTCATGTGACTGTCTGCCATATGGTGTATAACCTGTTTGAGCATCCACCCACCTTCCCGGTAGGGCAGAATTAATTGCTCGTCACTTAATCCTTTTACAGCTTCTCTTGCACGCTCTGGAAGCTCGGCAATATCCTGAATCCACTGCTCCCTCTGTGCGGCTGTAATTTCGCCGGTATGTTCGAATGTGCCTATCGGATAACGCAAATCCATTCTCCATTCCTCCTTGTCATATTCCATCAACCAACAGTCTCTCATCTGGCCCTCGTGCAGCTCATGTTCCCTCAACAGTTTGATTTTTCTAAAACCGCATTTCTCATAACAAGCGATGGCCCGTACGTTCCATGTCTGAGGATCCATGACTACTTTCCGAGCCAGCTTCTCATCTGTTAAATAGGCTACCATAGATTGCACAAGTTTTGTGCCCATACCTCTATTCCAGTACGCTACATCGCCTATGAATTGATCTGTTCCATAGATTATCTCATCCGTATCTCCATAGCCGTATTCATTTCGTTCATCTTCTTCAAGCTCATAGAATTGAATATAGCCTATAGGCTTACCTTCCACCTCAATCAGGCAACGACTCGTGGCATCCTCCTGTCTGTAAAAATGTTCTCTTACTCGCTCCAGATCATGCGGCTGATCACGGCCCTCGTAATATTGCAGTACTGCCGGGTCAGACAGCCACTGAACGAGATGAACTTCGTCTGCTTTTTGCAACAATCGTACGGTAATCTCATTGGATCGGTATATTGACTTCACTCCAAATTCTCCTTAATCATCACCATGCGCTCCTTCTTGACCCAATTTAGATTTTTTCCGAGTACCTTCTCTTGATGCACATAATAGATCTTGGGATCATCTAGTGAATGAACATTTTCACTCAAAGGAGAGATCGAGAAACGCACTCTGTAAGTACCTGCTTCATCAGGTATGGAGAATCCCGCGAAATGCCCATTTACGTTACTCGTATTAATCCCCTCATCCTGCAATGCTTGTTGAACGAGCTGTTCCAATTCGCCTGAAGTCCCCACGGAAGAAGGTCTGAAATATGAATCGTTCAGTTCCTCATTGAAAGACAGATTGCCCCAACCGAAAATCACGGGGTATACCATGTGAATACCATTGTCTTCTCTGGTACGGGTGATCTGCATATCCACCTCAAACTTATCCGTATCGACCTGACGAATGGTGCCTTTCATGCTGACATTCTGCTCCTTCAGACTGGGGACCAAGTTGTTGTAGGTAAGCAGGATCACAACAACTACAATAGCGATCCCCGTGATCCAAAATATGGTTCGTTTTCGCATTGGTCCATCCCCCTGACTGCTTAGCTGCCTTTTTTCATATCGTTGCACCCCCAAGCGATAAATTGTTGTTATGTGGCGGTTTTTATAGCCTTCCAGATGTACTTGAGCTCTCGCACAGCAATTCTTCCGTTCATGTGATGCTCCTGGATTTTCACCTGTAATTGTTCGCGATACTCGGGCAGTGTGTAATCTGGATTGCCTGGAACATCGGAGAGAAAGAGTGCAAATTCCTGTTCATTCGGGAAAATCATGAACGCCTCATTGAACGCCTCAATCTCGATCTGCTCGTAACAGTTGCGCAGCAATCGTTCCTTCACCTTGCTTACGTCTGTATGTATGCCGAAGATCATACCGCCACTCCGCAGCACTCTTCCATGTTCAATGATGGAAGTAGGCCCTCTGCGATCATAGATCAGATCAAACTGTCCATTTTCAAAAGGGACTTCGGTCTTCGTTGTGGCATACACAAACTCAACATTGTTCACTACGCTTGCCGCTTCAAGCGCAGCCTGTGCGATATGCAGCAACTCCTTAGAGTTATCAAAACCCGTAATATGACGGGTATGTGCAGACATTCTCAGTGTAAAATCACCATCACCACAGCCCGCATCGAGCACGGATTGATGCTGAGAGAGCAACCGGATCAACCGTTCTTCAAAAATGTCTTCCGCCGATTGACCTTCCCAGGTATATGTAGATCTCCCCTTATACCCTCCGTTTCGCAGGGCGATCATATCGTACCAATCCATTCCCATCGTTACATCTCCTTCCAGAAGGAAATCCCTAATTAAACAATATTCGACAACTGGAGTCCATTTCTCCTGTCTTTTCACTATCTTATTTTTGGCTAAGCGAGTGCTTTGTTCGTTCTCAACAACCATTCACGACAAATTTGAAACGACTATCTCATCGATTCCGTATTAAGGTCGAAGTCGAATTATTTTCCATGTATAAACCATTATGATCTGGAGGTTGAACGGATGTCTTTTTTCAAGAAAATGTTAGCCAGTGTAGGTGTTGGAGCAGCGAAGGTCAACACGGAACTTGATACACCAGAGGTCGAGCCAGGAGGAGTCCTTTCGGGAACCGTCTATATTCAAGCTGGAGATGTGGAACAAAACGTGGACCGGATCTATCTGACCATCAACACGCATTACATAAGGGAACGTGATGATCGCAAAGTAAAGGAAACAGCTGTGGTCGCCAAATATTTGCTGACCGAAGGATTTACACTTCAACCTGGGACGAAGCTTGAGAAGAAATTCTCGTTCGACCTGCCAGAAAACCTTCCAATTACGCTCCATAGCGCAGAGGTTTGGGTAGAGACCGGCCTGGATATTTCAAGTGCCGTTGACCCTTCAGATCGGGACAGACTTCGCGTTGTGCCCACTCAGAATATGCGTACCGTGCTGGATGCCATCGACATCCTTGGTTTTCGGCTGCGCGAAGTGACCAATGATTATGCTCCAAAACTTGGCGGCAATCTGCCATTTGTACAGGAGTTTGAGTTTGTGCCAACGAACAAGTTCCGTGGATATCTGGATGAACTCGAAGTGCTGTTCTATCCGATGGGCGACTCCATGGAATTGCTGCTGCAGATCGACCGAAGAGCTCGTGGTCTTGGCGGCATTTTTGCGGAAGCGATGGGCACGGATGAAAGCTTCGTGCGTCTGCATCTGTATGACAGACATTTGGAGCGAGGAGCTCACTCTGTAGCCCAAGGTCTTGAAGAAGTCATTTCCAAGCATCTATAAATTCAATTCTTGTAGTAAATCAACAGCTCTCAGGCTGCATTTCATGCGGTCAGTGGGCTGTTTTTCTTGCATTTGTTGATTTGATTTATAAATAGCCTCTTACGGGATCTACTTATCCAGCTTGTCTGCTGGAAATAATGGGTATATTAAATAGAAACAGAGGAGGCGAATTCCATTTGAGTGCACTACATGAAAATCAGAAAAAAAACGAAGAACGAACGATTATCATTGGCGCAGGCCTGGCTGGTTTAAGCTGTGCCTTTGAACTTGTGGACCAGGGAAAGCCCGTGCTGATTGTCGAAGCAGCCCCATATGTAGGGGGACGCACAGGCAATTGGGACGAGCGGGGGATGGAAGTCGAATCGGGATTTCATAAATTCATCGGATATTATAAAGAATTGCCAAAATTACTTGAACGGGCAGGCATAGATCTGGATCAAATGCTGGCTTGGGAAACAACCATGCAAGTCCGCCATCCTGATGCAGAAGAGTACGGCGAATTTGGACTGGACATTATCCATGCTCCACTTAAAACATTATCAGGCGTACTAGGCAACAATGATTTTATTACACCTGGCGATAAGGCTTCCCTTGTCCCGTTTCTGGCTGCAGGGTTCAAGGACTGTGTCTCTAGGCCTGAGGAACTGGATGAGATATCGCTGCTTGATTATGCTAAGCAGCACGGAGTAAATGAGCAGGCTCTGGAGCGTATCGTTGAACCGTTATCTTCCGGCATTTTCTTCATGCCTCTTGAGCAATATTCAGCATACGCCTTCTTCGGCCTCTTTCTTCCGGGCATCCCGCGTATTCATAAAATGCGGATTGGTGCCTTCACCGGGGGCATGACGGATGTGATGTGCGCCCCTCTTGCAGCAGCAATCGAGCAAAAAGGAGGGCACATTCGCACCAACGCCCCTGTAACGCGATTGTTAGTGGGAGTGAATGGTTTGGAAGGTGTGGAATTAAAAGATGGTGAACGAATCAAAGCGAATCGTATCGTTGTTGCCGCCAATATACGTCGTTCCCAGCAATTGCTTGAAGAGCATTTCAGTGAGCATGAATGGTTCCAACCTTTCCTGACCCTGGATGCGATGCCGCATGTTACGGTACAATTCGAATCGCAACTCCCTCTTCTGCCCGAAGACCGGACAACATTTGGACCAGGTACTGATGTTGGCTCGTTCGGAGAACAATCCCGCACTACGTTTCGTGGACGACCTGGGAGAGCTTCGATCATAATGGTTAACCCGGATGAGCTGATTGATCTGCCAGATGAGGAAGTCTGGCATCGGGCTCGGAGAGGCCTTGCTGCCATCGGACTTCATGAAGGGGTTTCATCCGTAACCGAGTATCGTATTGTCCGAGGGAATGAAAACTTTTATCGAATCGCCCCAGGCAATGAACGCAAGCGTCCCGAACAGGTGACTCCTATCCGTGGGCTCTATCTTGCTGGTGATTATACCAAACAGCCCATGTTTACCACGATGGAAGGTGCCGTGTTATCTGGGCAGAAGGCAGCAGCCGGCATTCTTGAGGAAGCGACTGAATAGTCATCTGGCCTAGCTAATGCCGGTGTAGCAAAATGGGCAGCCTGCGCCGTCATGACCTGACGAGCAGAGCTGCCCCTTGGTGTATAGAAAATACGAGATAACGCGGCTTCTAAGAACGTTGCTTTCTCCGCATGAGGCCTGAACGGATTCCATAATAAGCGGCGGCAAACAGAATAAAACCAGCGGCATAGAGAAAAATCAACCCGGCATCCCATCGAACGACAGCTCCAAATGTAACTTGGGATTGCAAATTAGCAACAGATGAATAGCTATGTGACATTTCAGGTACGTAAGTCGCTGTCATCCACATTCCTCGAGCTACCTTCCAACCGATTATACCCAAAGTCATGAACAGTGTAACCAGTAATGATTCAACGCACAAACGCCTATTGATCCTCATCATTTGGCCCCCTTATACACGGTGTTTTCATTAATCAATCTGGATAATAGTTGATCCACCACATCACCTGTGGTCAAGCTGTCTGTCATCACATATTCTTCAAATCGAGATCCGTGGAAAGCTTCAGGACACTTCTCCCCTTGTCTGAATGTCCACCCGCCGGGCGTATCCCCGCGTTTTAGCAATCTCTCGTGTAATGTGTCCATTGAAGTCATCAGTGTAAAGTGAAACAGCTCAGAATCGATCTCTCGCAGGCCACGATGGATGTACTCGAATGGTTCGGTTTTATAGATTGTCATTGGCACGATCAGATGTTTGCCATACTTCTGCTTGATTTCACGGGCGACTTGAACGGTAAGGACTTTCCATAGCTCCATATCCTGAAAATCGTCCGTTTTCTCATGTTCCAGCTTCACATCGTCCACAATCACGTTTCTCAGCATATAACCGACTTCTTCCGGATCAAAGATCATACTGTCCGACATGAGTGAGTTCAGCTTATGCGCAGCCGATGTCTTCCCCGAACCAAACGCTCCGTTAATCATCACAATCATGGCAGCTCTCCCCGTGAACTGAATTTAATTCATTAAGATTTGCTCAATTTCCTGTCTTAAGCTGTCTTTGTTATTGTCCACATATTGATACAGAAGATCGAATGCTTCTTCATTATCTTCCTGCATGCTCAAGCTTCCGGCTTGCAATTCTACCCGCTGCAAGACTTCATGAATATGCGGTCCATGTGTTTTCAGCGACGTGGCTACGTCGTGCTCAGACAATGCATTCACATTCTGCCTCAGTTGCTCGGAAGTTACGCCACTTCCGGATAACTCGTGCTGGATACTCTTCAGGATCTCGGCATCAGCCTCGTTCCCGATCCGCTGCATCGCTGTTATGGTTTCCTGCAGGAACCCTCCGCTTGCATTTTCCAAAAATCCGGACATGCCGTTCATGGACAGCTCGGTATCCAGATCAATAATTAGGATGACGTCACGCAGAACCTGCGGAAGTTCAGGCCCACATTCACGAATGGTTGCAAACTCCGCACGGTATAGATCCATGGCCACACTCCCCACCACTTCTTCCCCAGACATGGCTTCAAGCTGATCCAAAGGCAATAATTGTTGTAATTCTTCCTGTAAAGTATTCATCCATTTCCTCCTATATACACTAGACCCATTTGCGGTCAAAACAACCTCTCAGTCGCTTGAACTTTTATATCATAGCAGAATAACCTATTTTAATTGAATACATTCATCATTTCTCCTGGACAGGCTATCTTCAAATTTACATAGAGCGTCTTGAAGTTAACCTTCATTTGACCTACGGAAAACGATCCATTGTTATGATCTTCACATCAAGAGTCATGGGAGGGGTAATGATGCGCCTGGCCTTGTTTACCGACACCTACATTCCCGAAACCAATGGTGTTGCTGGTACACTGCACCGCCTGAGTAACCACATGAACCGCAGAGGTATCGAACATCTGCTGTTTACTCCGATGTCTGTCATTGATGGCAGCGACTCCGCTTCGGTACGAGCGGTCGCGAATATCCCCTTTTTTCTGTATCCGGAATGTAGGATCGCCTTACCTAACCGGACCTCCATCCATCAACAGCTGCAAGCTTTTGAGCCAGATCTGCTGCACATCGCTACACCTTTCAATATGGGACTTCTCGGTCTCAAGTATGCACTCAAGCATCAGCGGCCACATGTGGTCTCCTACCATACCCACTTCGATCGCTACCTCGAATATTACCGATTAAAAAGCATGATTCCTCTCTATTGGAAGTACATCAAATGGTTCCATCGATCCGCCGATGCCACCCTGATACCGTCCTTGGAAACGCTAAACACACTCCAGTCGCAAGGTATTCAGCGTCTTAAGCTCTGGTCACGCGGAATTGACTGTGATCTATATACACCAGATAAACGAAGAGATGCGATTCGTACTCGCTACAATATAACAGCCCCTCTTATTTTACTCTACGTTGGACGAATTGCCCCAGAAAAGGATATCGCTACGCTCACGTCTGCCATGCAGAACCTGCCTGAACACATGCAATCCCGTGTTCATTGGCTCATTGTAGGGGACGGACCTTTACTTCCCAAAATGCGTTCGCAATGCCCGCCCAATGTGACATTTACTGGTTATGTGCATGGCGAAGAGCTTGCTGCTATGTATGCTTCGTCGGATTGGTTTGTGTTTCCTTCCTGCACAGAGACATTTGGAAATGTGGTGCTGGAAGCGATGGCTTCCGGACTGCCTGTTCTTGCTGCAAATGCTGGAGGTGTGAAGGATCTGGTGGTGCATCACCGTAGTGGTGTTTTGTTTGAGCCGGGCAATCCCGAGGCCTTGATTCGTGAGATATGTCTCTGGGGCGCTCACATGGATCAGCTTCAAAGGATGGGGCTGGAAGGCAGGAAGCTGGCTCTCCAGCGATCCTGGGAACATGTTTTTGACGGATTGATCAGGGACTATGAAGAAGCCATTGTAAACCGCAGCACACGCTCGAAGTCTCGAATCATAACAGCCTGAACCTTGTTAGATAGACAATGCTTGAATTTGAGGTCGGTAATGCTAAAAAAGAGTGGGGATGCAGCCCACATCCTCACTCTTTACAACTATTTCTCCCCTACAGCAAGGGCAGCAATTCACGCAGATGCGTGATGGAATGCAAGGGACGGGCCGTGATGCTATCCTGCCAAGGCTGGTTGACTTTCATCCAGATGGTATTCATCCCTACATTGGCAGCTCCCTCAACATCGTTCGTCGGATGATCTCCTATGTAAATGCACTGCTCGGGAGACAGACCGAAATGATCGAGTGCTATCCGAAATATCTGCGGATCGGGCTTTTTCACCCCAGCTTCTTCCGAAACAATAATCAGGTCAAAATCATCCCGAATTCCAAGCTGATCGATTTTTCCATACTGTATATCTGTTTTGCCATTGGTGATTAATCCCGTTCGATATTTGCTTCGGAGTTGCTGCACCACTTCCCGCGCCTCTTCCATCAGCACCGCGCTTCTTACATACTCCTTGCCATAGAACTCCATAAGCTCTGCATGCGGCGGGTACACGGACCAAGGCAGTTCCTGCAGCAATTCATTGAATAGAAGCGGTTTGTCCTTATAACCGTCCTGATCAAGTTCAATAATTCGTTGGCTGATATTATCGGTAGTCTCCAAATGGCCGAAGTATGTCTTCAATAGGGTTTGGGTAAATCCCTCGAAAGTTCGCGTCCTGTTCAAAATGGTATTGTCCAAGTCAAAAATAATGGCTTTAATTTGGTCCATTGTACTTTTGCCCCCTTAGCTTTGACTTCAATTACGTGGATCTGTTCCTCGTCAGTCAGGAGTCTTTCTCCAGAAATTGCTCCAGCTTCTGATTTATTCGGGCTTGCTCCTGCATTATTTTTTTGGTTTTCACTTCGATGCTAAGTAATGTGACTGTCATCATCAAGATACACACAAAAAAAATCAATTCTTCGATCTCCCTCACCTCTTTATCTACCATTTTATATTAAAATCCATATTAAGGATATATTTTACATTAAATCCTTCTTGCTCATATCAACTTAAATTTCTTCAATGCATGGGCGACCCCGTCCTCACTCGCTCTAAGAGTAACGTAATCTGCGCTTTGTTTAAGACGTTCTCCCCCGTTTCCCATTGCGATCCCGAGGCCTACAAACTCAAGCAGATCAATATCATTCTCCCCATCACCGAAGGCCATGGCTTCCTCTCTGGTCAGATGGAGATAGTCAAGGACTCTCGCAGCAGCTGCAGATTTGGATACTTCGTTTTCTTCCAGCACATTGGACACATACGGATGAAATCTCACAAAGCGCAATGAAGAAAATCTGGCCTGAAATTTCTCAGCCTCTGGCTCATCCGCATATAAGCACATGCAAACCACTTCCTGCTCCAAAGATTCGATTTTCTGCGGAGGATGCATTACGCCAAGGGTTTCCTGCATGGCATCTAAGACGCGGACATCCGTGGCACGTAAACCATTTATCGCAAATGACTCTGTAAAATAAGAAATGCTGTGATTGTTCAACTCGGCAAATTCACTTAATTCCCGGACCGTCTGTCCAGAGAGCACGGACTTATGTATAATCTCATCCCCGATTTTGATCAATGCCCCGTTGGCCGAAATAATGGTATCAATCCCCAAGTCAATGAATTCCTCACACAAACTGTAGGGCCTGCCTGTGACAAGCACCACCCGTATGCCTTTATGTATTAATTCGCGAATGGAATCCGCCGTAGCTGATGATAAACTACGGTCTGTTTCGCTCAACAATGTACCGTCTACATCGAAGAACACAATTCGTATCAAACGTCCTTCCCCCTCTTCTGCGTAAATTGGAATGAATACACTGAGGAAAGCAAACCTCAGCAGAAAGCCCCCTCACATTTTGAATGTTCCACTTAGTAAAAGAGATGACCCCTGTGCAGTTCAGGTTGTCATCTCTTTTGGGCTTCTAATTTGCTGCAAAATCATTCACATTGCATAACCACAACATATGGTCCGTTCCCTCGCCCCAGTAGTTGCGCGCCACGGTGTAGGGTTCTCCAAACTTTCGCTTCCACTTCTTCTGCGCGGTCCGGTAGCCGCTATCCAGGCAAAATTGCTTAACTCCTCGCTTCTGAAGTTCAGTTGCGAGCGCCTCAATGAGCATCGAACCTATTCCCTGACCTTGAACTTCCGGCAGTATGTATAAGCTACCCAATTCCCCGATATCATTCAGTCGATTCTCACTCAGAATCCGAATCTCCTCGCCGCAGGGCGCATATGAAATCGTCCCAACTACGCTATTTCCGCGTTTAGCCAGCAGAAAAAAAGACCCGGTATCAGTAGACTCACTATACTCGTCCGGATGCAATGTTGATTGAAGCAGCGACTTTTTGTGTTGAATTTCATCCTTAATATCATCTTGAAGCGAACCCAATCCCTCTTGATTAAACGCCTGCGTAATGGAACGTTCAAACACCAGGTAGGCACCCTCCACATCTGTTGAATTTAAGGGTTGAATGATAGTCGGTTGATCCATATATAACGGTCTCTCCATTTCATGATGTCTGATTAATCGGTATGCTTCTCAATTAATGCTCTTAGTTGATTTGAATCCTCTAGCGATATGCTATATCCCGTGGTGGTGTCTATCCCGTCTACCAACAGGGCCTTCATTTTAGGATCAGTTCCTATAGAAAAATCATATTTGGTCACGGATTGATCCGTATTCGTTACACTCATTTTGTATCGTGCTAGGTAATTAAGATTTCCGGGTAAAAGTTCCGCGTTTCCTATCGCATTCATGATCACCCGAACTTCGGTTGGCTCATTGAACTGAATATCTTGGCAGGGTTCAAATGTGTAATCAGGGTTACAGGTTAAAGTGATGAGCGAGGGAAGATTTTCATCTGCACCAGAAGTATCGGTATGTGTACAACTCGCAAGGAAAACAGCGAACAAACATAAGAAGATTGCTCCTTTTTTCATTAGATACTCCCCCTCTCTAGCTCCCCATGTTCACATTCAGATGCTGCAACTCAGGGTCCCAAGATTGGAATAACAAGATCAACCGCTGCACCGTATCGGTCACAAACGCCTGTACCAAGTCATCAGTCAAGTATGTTGGCACGATTCTGGGCTCATTGGCCGGCTCGTTAAAAAATGAAATCGTACGATCCCTCCAGCGGAGAATCTCTTCTGCGGTTAAACGTCCCTCGACATCATAACTCTGCGTGCTCTTAAGCATATGCCATACGCCCTCACTCCAACTGGCATGATGGTAGAGGTTAAAATCAATCTGATCTGTCTCCTGGTAGTACAAACGGCCAAGTTCATCCTTGGTTCGCTTCACATCGTTGGTTTCATCCGTGCTGGTGACTCGTTCCACGAATTCAGGATACAAACTCCGAAACCAGTAATAATCCGTCATGACATGTATGAAATAACCGCGTATAAACCACTTCCAGCCCTCATCTGAACATTGTTGAATGTAGACGGAGTATAGCTCTTGCAAACGTGCGACATAATTCTCATCACCCTTGGGGTTGAAGTGGGTGTATTCCTTGTCCTCCCTTGTTATACCTTCACGCATATGAATGGAATCCGGTGCAATATTCCCAAGATAGAATGGACCTCGTTCAACACGTTTTGGATTAGCATCAGCAAATAGCACAGCGACATGTAAGTGAACCATAGGCAGTGGCATGGAATATTCTCCTTTACATAAGAGTCTGCTGCTCATAGAACCGATAAGAACCGTTACTTAACAGCATTTAGCCGAGGAAAAGCAAATTCATCCCTGAACTCGTTCTAACAGAATTGTATTAAACAACTGTTCCAAATCTGTATGAAGAGCCGGCTGTTCACGAACCAACAGACTGATGTACTCCGATCCGCACTCATAGAAAACCAGACGATTATAAGGGGCTGCGTCCCCCCAATGATTCAATTCCAGCCCGAATTTTTCTCGTATCCGATTCTCGATATATCGCGCATAGCCTTCGTTCCACTCCAGCCAGTTCCAGTACTCCCCTTGTTCCTCTGTTAAAGAGCTGAATAACGCCTTTCTTGCTGATTGTACCTGGACTACATCCCCGCTCTTTAAGGCTGATAACAGTGAATTGATCCACTGGACCACATTCTCATCCTCATAAGGGAATTCGTAATCCAACTCCCATGTCACACGTTTAATTTTCTCCATCCTATGTTTAATTGGAAGACGATTTCCGATCTCCTCATATTTCTCATGGACATAACAATGAACATACTCGTGAAACAGAAACACTTTCTGCTCAAAATTTTGGAAGGCTGAGTCTGTCACAATTGCACACATTCGTTCGTTCATATGGTGCACTGGCATGGCTGCCAGACACTCGTCAGGGATGTTAAGATCATCCGGAACAGTTTTCACCCATTCATATTGCCCTTTCTCTACCGAATAATCATACATATATAATAGGGCATCAAATGCAACAACCACAGGATAATGCTCTGTAAATAAAGGATGTATGCTGACCAAGTCTTTTTGAAGCTCGTTCAACTCGTTGATTTGTTCTAAGAAAGTATCCACCATGTCATTTGCCCTCTCTTTACTTAATTGATGTGTTAATCATACTAAACCAGTAGAAATAAAACACTGAGAGAAAAATGATAATCTTGTGGTTGGTTGATTCATGAGAGAATTAGAAGCGTCCCCCGCGTTTTTCACTTAGATAGATATCCAATGCTTGGATTCCACGTTGAGCAAGTTTTATAAATAGGATTAGAGCGTATATGCCCAATCCGTATAACACCAAGTTAAATATAATTGCAAAGATTGACACTATTGAGAACAATACTTTTTCCTCCTAATCAACCTGATCAAAGCAGAAACGTCTAAGCTACAGGCATGTTATTTTTAGTTATGATTCCTATTTTAGCATATTTTACCTAAGTTTACTTTTAAGTAGATCAATGAGTACTTAATCAGTTATGGGTTTCTGATAAAACAAAAAAACTCCCATTCAAAAATAGTTGAAAGGAGTTTTATAGAGATTCAATAATATTTTGATCCATTCTTCACTCAAAGTACTTCTAGGTTATGCATTAGAATTTATCTATCCCCATGCTGATCTTAGTTCTAAACTGTACCGTATTGCCCCGCAGTTCGTTAATCACAGTTGTTCAGGCAGCCCGTACAAATACATATTTATGCAGTCCGTATTATTTTTCAAAGCTTCAATAGTCTTAACATGTGGAGACTTAAATATCGTCATATACTCGGCTTCGTCGTACTCTTTTCGGATCGTAAAGGCAAGTTTTTCTTCATCCAATGAAAACTCTGCTTGGATTCCAGGCTTGTTTCCTCGAGCATCCAATCGGATCCATGAATCTAAATGTTGAATATAAACAGCATTTAATGCATGGATACAATAGCCCGTATCTGGAGTGTCCCCGATCGTAAGTCGTTGATAACAGAAGCCAGATGGTATTCCCTCTCTCCGTAATATGGCACATAGAAGATTTGCTTTGGCATAGCAGATACCTTCTTTATAAATCAATGTTTCTGAAGCGGAACATGTGACTCTAGAACTCTTGATATCCCAGGAATGGGCAATTTGATCTCTGACATACATATATGACTGTTTGATATAATCCACCTGATCTTCCGATGATGCTGCTAATTCTGAAGCCAGTCCAGCAACCAGTGGGTGGTCATAATTGACCTCGTCAGTCACGGTCAAATAATCCGCAACGACTCGAGTTTCACAGATTAGATTCATTTTTATCAACCTTTCAATAATTATACTTAATATGCAAGTCTTCAATTAGTTTAATAGCATAATTATACATAGTAAAGAATAATAATCCCTGTATTCTTTATTCTGTTGTACTGCTCGTTAGCTTAATAAACTAAAGTGTAGTGAGTTATCATTTAATTTTACTCCGTAGAGTTTGAGAAAATACGAAAAACCCTTGAGGAATACTCAAGGGTTTTTGATATTCAGCAGGCACCATCGTCAGTATAGCTTATAACTATGGTACATTTTGATGATTTTAGAAGTTACACGCGGGATGAATAATCCCCCAACATGTACAAAAACAATGAGCCATGAAGGGCTCGAACCTTCGACACCCTGATTAAAAGTCAGGTGCTCTACCAACTGAGCTAATGGCTCATAATAAAATGGCAGGGGCAGCAGGAATTGAACCCACACCAACGGTTTTGGAGACCGTTGTTCTACCTTTAAACTATGCCCCTAAAATGGTGGAGGCTGAGGGGCTCGAACCCCCGACCCTCTGCTTGTAAGGCAGATGCTCTCCCAGCTGAGCTAAGCCTCCGTATCTATGACCCGTAGGGGATACTCTCACTTCGCTCGAGACTGCGTAGCAGTTGCTAACGATGATGATCCTCCGACGAACCTTTGGGATTCTCATCCCTTGTTGCTTTAAGAAGTAAAGTTATGACCCGTAGGGGATTCGAACCCCTGTTACCTCCGTGAAAGGGAGGTGTCTTAACCCCTTGACCAACGGGCCTTAATAGCTCTCAACAAACAAGAAGCTGTAAAATCTACTAACTGAGCTTTTGACTCAAATGAGCCAAAAAAAATACCCCAGTGGGGTCTCGCTTGGCAGCGTCCTACTCTCCCAGGACCCTTCGGTCCAAGTACCATCGGCGCTAGAGGGCTTAACGGTCGTGTTCGGGATGGGTACGTGTGGAACCCCTCCGCTATCGCCACCAAACGATGCTGCTATACACTCAGAGATTATTCTCTGAAAACTAGATCCGAAACGAAACTTGCAATCAAAACCTGCAATTTGGATAAGCCCTCGACCGATTAGTACTGGTCAGCTCCATGCATTACTGCACTTCCACCCCCAGCCTATCTACCTCGTCGTCTTCAAGGGGTCTTACATACTGGGAAATCTCATCTTGAGGGGGGCTTCACGCTTAGATGCTTTCAGCGCTTATCCCGTCCGTACATAGCTACCCAGCGGTGCTCCTGGCGGAACAACTGGTACACCAGCGGTACGTCCATCCCGGTCCTCTCGTACTAAGGACAGCTCCTCTCAAATTTCCTACGCCCACGACAGATAGGGACCGAACTGTCTCACGACGTTCTGAACCCAGCTCGCGTACCGCTTTAATGGGCGAACAGCCCAACCCTTGGGACCTACTTCAGCCCCAGGATGCGATGAGCCGACATCGAGGTGCCAAACCTCCCCGTCGATGTGGACTCTTGGGGGAGATAAGCCTGTTATCCCCAGGGTAGCTTTTATCCGTTGAGCGATGGCCCTTCCATGCGGTACCACCGGATCACTAAGCCCGACTTTCGTCCCTGCTCGACTTGTAGGTCTCGCAGTCAAGCTCCCTTATGCCTTTGCACTCTTCGAATGATTTCCAACCATTCTGAGGGAACCTTTGGGCGCCTCCGTTACTCTTTAGGAGGCGACCGCCCCAGTCAAACTGCCCACCTGACACTGTCCCCGTACCCGCTAAGGGCACCAGGTTAGAACCTAGATACGATCAGGGTGGTATCCCAACGGTGCCTCCACACAAGCTGGCGCTCATGCTTCAAAGGCTCCCACCTATCCTGTACAGATCGTACCCAAATTCAATATCAAGCTGCAGTAAAGCTCCATGGGGTCTTTCCGTCTTGTCGCGGGTAACCTGCATCTTCACAGGTATTAAAATTTCACCGGATCTCTCGTTGAGACAGCGCCCAAGTCGTTACGCCATTCGTGCGGGTCAGAATTTACCTGACAAGGAATTTCGCTACCTTAGGACCGTTATAGTTACGGCCGCCGTTTACTGGGGCTTCGGTTCACAGCTTCGGGATTACTCCCTAACCGCTCCCCTTAACCTTCCAGCACCGGGCAGGCGTCAGCCCGTATACTTCGCCTTACGGCTTCGCACAGACCTGTGTTTTTGCTAAACAGTCGCTTGGGCCTTTTCACTGCGGCCCCCTCGTGCTATTCACACTACCGGGGCACCCCTTCTCCCGAAGTTACGGGGTCATTTTGCCGAGTTCCTTAACGAGAGTTCTTCCGCGCGCCTTAGAATTCTCTTCTCGCCTACCTGTGTCGGTTTGCGGTACGGGCACCTTCATCTGGCTAGAGGCTTTTCTTGGCAGTGTGAGATCATGACCTTCGCTACTGTAATTTTCACTCCCCATCACAGCTCAGCCTTAATGATGTGCGGATTTGCCTACACATCAGCCTCACTGCTTGGACAGACATCCATCAGTCTGCGTCACTACCCTACTGCGTCCCCCCATCGCTCGTAACGATTTACGGTGGTACAGGAATTTCGACCTGTTGTCCTTCGACTACGCCTTTCGGCCTCGCCTTAGGTCCCGACTTACCCTGAGCGGACGAGCCTTCCTCAGGAACCCTTAGGCTTTCGGCGGATCAGATTCTCACTGATCTTTTCGTTACTCATACCGGCATTCTCACTTGTATAATGTCCAGCGCTCCTTACGGTACACCTTCAACCCTTATACAACGCTCCCCTACCCCTGATGCAAAGCATCAAGCCATAGCTTCGGTGGTGTGTTTAGCCCCGTTACATTTTCGGCGCAGAGTCACTCGACCAGTGAGCTATTACGCACTCTTTCAATGGTGGCTGCTTCTAAGCCAACATCCTGGTTGTCTGTGCAACTCCACATCCTTTCCCACTTAACACACACTTGGGGACCTTAGCTGATGGTCTGGGCTGTTTCCCTTTTGACAATGGATCTTAGCACTCACTGTCTGACTCCCGGAAGTAAGTCTATGGCATTCGGAGTTTGACTGAGCTTGGTAACCCTTGCGGGCCCCGCACCCAATCAGTGCTCTACCTCCACGACTCTGTTTTCCGAGGCTAGCCCTAAAGCTATTTCGGGGAGAACCAGCTATCTCCGAGTTCGATTGGAATTTCTCCGCTACCCCCACCTCATCCCCGCACTTTTCAACGTGCGTGGGTTCGGGCCTCCAGTGCGTGTTACCGCACCTTCACCCTGGACAGGGGTAGATCACCCGGTTTCGGGTCTACGTCCACGTACTATGTCGCCCTATTCAGACTCGCTTTCGCTGCGGCTCCGGCTCTTCACCTTAACCTTGCACGGGAACGTAACTCGCCGGTTCATTCTACAAAAGGCACGCCATCACCCCTAAAATGGGCTCTGACTTCTTGTAAGCACACGGTTTCAGGTTCTATTTCACTCCCCTTCCGGGGTGCTTTTCACCTTTCCCTCACGGTACTGCTTCACTATCGGTCGCTAGGAAGTATTTAGCCTTGGCAGATGGTCCTGCCGGATTCATACGGGGTTTCACGTGCCCCGCACTACTCGGGATCCGTCTCGGAGAGAGCAGACTTTCAATTACAGGGCTTTTACCTTCTTTGGCGGGCCTTTCCAGACCTCTTCGTTTAACCGGCTCCTTTGTAACTCCATGTGAGACGTCCCACAACCCCAGAGAGCAAGCTCTCTGGTTTGGGCTTCTCCGCGTTCGCTCGCCGCTACTGACGGAATCACTATTGTTTTCTCTTCCTCAAGGTACTTAGATGTTTCAGTTCCCCTGGTATGCCTCTACATAACCTATGTATTCAGTTATGAGTAACTGGATATTACCCCAGCTGGGTTTCCCCATTCGGACATCCCCGGATCAAAGCTTGCTTACAGCTCCCCGAGGCAGTATCGTTGTTCGCCACGTCCTTCATCGGCTCCTAGCGCCTAGGCATCCTCCGTGTGCTCTTAGTAGCTTAACCAATTGCTCCGGTTTCGACTTCTCACTTCCCTTGGTTTGCTTGTGCAAATCCAAAAGCCGTTCCCATTCGATACCATCGCAAAGCAGTTTTCGCTAATATTTGAAACTTGTTTAACACAAGTTCAGCTAAAAGGAATGTTCTAATTCGCAATTTTCGTTTCGATATCTAGTTTTCAAAGAACAAGCTCCATGCAAAAGCAAGCTGTTTGAGAGTTTGAGCTCTCAAAACTGAGCAACGAGTGAGCAACTAGCCGACCTGGCTAGATTTTGTATTTGAATGTCTTCGTTACAGAAGACGATTCTCCATAGAAAGGAGGTGATCCAGCCGCACCTTCCGATACGGCTACCTTGTTACGACTTCACCCCAATCATCTATCCCACCTTCGGCGGCTGGCTCCTTGCGGTTACCCCACCGACTTCGGGTGTTATAAACTCTCGTGGTGTGACGGGCGGTGTGTACAAGACCCGGGAACGTATTCACCGCGGCATGCTGATCCGCGATTACTAGCAATTCCGACTTCATGCAGGCGAGTTGCAGCCTGCAATCCGAACTGAGACCGGCTTTTTAGGATTCGTTCCACCTCGCGGCTTCACAGCCCGTTGTACCGGCCATTGTAGTACGTGTGTAGCCCAGGTCATAAGGGGCATGATGATTTGACGTCATCCCCACCTTCCTCCGGTTTGTCACCGGCAGTCACCTTAGAGTGCCCACCCGAAGTGCTGGCAACTAAGATCAAGGGTTGCGCTCGTTGCGGGACTTAACCCAACATCTCACGACACGAGCTGACGACAACCATGCACCACCTGTCTCCTCTGTCCCGAAGGAAAGCCCTATCTCTAGGACGGTCAGAGGGATGTCAAGACCTGGTAAGGTTCTTCGCGTTGCTTCGAATTAAACCACATACTCCACTGCTTGTGCGGGTCCCCGTCAATTCCTTTGAGTTTCAGTCTTGCGACCGTACTCCCCAGGCGGAATGCTTAATGTGTTAACTTCGGCACCAAGGGTATCGAAACCCCTAACACCTAGCATTCATCGTTTACGGCGTGGACTACCAGGGTATCTAATCCTGTTTGCTCCCCACGCTTTCGCGCCTCAGCGTCAGTTACAGCCCAGAGAGTCGCCTTCGCCACTGGTGTTCCTCCACATCTCTACGCATTTCACCGCTACACGTGGAATTCCACTCTCCTCTTCTGCACTCAAGTCACCCAGTTTCCAGTGCGATCCGGGGTTGAGCCCCGGGATTAAACACCAGACTTAAATGACCGCCTGCGCGCGCTTTACGCCCAATAATTCCGGACAACGCTTGCCCCCTACGTATTACCGCGGCTGCTGGCACGTAGTTAGCCGGGGCTTTCTTCTCAGGTACCGTCACTCCTTGAGCAGTTACTCTCAAGGACGTTCTTCCCTGGCAACAGAGCTTTACGATCCGAAAACCTTCATCACTCACGCGGCATTGCTCCGTCAGGCTTTCGCCCATTGCGGAAGATTCCCTACTGCTGCCTCCCGTAGGAGTCTGGGCCGTGTCTCAGTCCCAGTGTGGCCGATCACCCTCTCAGGTCGGCTACGCATCGTCGCCTTGGTGAGCCGTTACCTCACCAACTAGCTAATGCGCCGCAGGCCCATCCTCAAGTGACAGATTGCTCCGTCTTTCCAGCTTCCTTCAGGCGAAAGAAGCAAGTATTCGGTATTAGCTACCGTTTCCGGTAGTTGTCCCAAGCTTGAGGGCAGGTTGCCTACGTGTTACTCACCCGTCCGCCGCTAACCATCAGAGAAGCAAGCTTCTCATCAAGTCCGCTCGACTTGCATGTATTAGGCATGCCGCCAGCGTTCGTCCTGAGCCAGGATCAAACTCTCCAATAAAGATGAATTTCAGCAGCGCGGTTAGGCGCTATGAAAATCATCTGAGGTATTGAAAAGAGCGATTAGCTCATTTTGAATCTGACGAGATTAAAAATCTCATTTGTGTTCCAGTTTTCATACAGCCAAATGGCATGCACCAAAAACCTTCACGTTCATCCTGCAAGCAGGATGATTACTCACTCGTTGTTCAGTTTTCAAAGATCAAACTTCCTTGCCGACTCTATCAAGGCCGGAATTAGAATATATCACATTCCATTATGACTTGTAAAGTCTTTTCTCGAAATATTTTCGAGGTTTCCCATGCCTCTTGCGGCCGGAAAGATAATATATCATGTTGAAGAATGTTTGTAAAGTTTTTTTCAATTTTCTCGAATTTCTAAATCTGAAGATCAAATTATATATTTGAAAGATCTGCTTTGAAATAACTGCCCAATGGCTTAATGAAAAAACAAACAACCGACTATTCAAGCCGGTCGTCAATATCAATTATTCTATTATAAGGCTCACTACAAACTACAATTCAAGAAAGTATAACCACACCCTACGCCCGTTGCTCACACGAGTTAAGTCACTCGTTCACCACTGATGACATGCCAATGTAGATGCTTTGAATCCTGATAACTACCGAGGTTGGTCACAATTTTGGAAGCACCCGTACGCTCCACCATATCGGCAGCGATCTTTTTAATGACCCGCATAATTCCAAGTATCAGCTCATCGTCATTCGTTTCTTCCTCTGAGATGAAGGATGGAATGTGGACCTTGGGAATAACCACGATATGATGTTCATAAGAAGGCCGGGTATGGTGAAAGGCTAGCACGTTATCCGTCTCCATGACAATTTCCACTTCCGTCCTACCACTCAGAACTTCCTCACAATAAAAGTCTTGTGTCAAATGGAATGATCCCTTCTTTAGTTGGATTTGATATACCCTGCCTTTTTTAGTACATACTCTGTAAAGGGATTAATCTCCGGGACCGGTTGGGCCAGATCGAAGTATCGAAGTTCCAACCCTTCATCGTCCATAACCACTGGATTACCCTTGATTCCTGTAGCTTCATAAACAGCCGTCACATTGTATACTTCGTCTCCATGGGGATACTTATAATACATATCCTGACCCGAGAAAACGGTAATAAGCTTGTACGTCTCTGCCCTTAATCCCGCTTCCTCATACAATTCCCGTGCTGCCGCCTCTTCTAGCGACTCACCCGGTTCAAGCGAACCACCGAGCGTCCCCCAGTCGAGACTGTCTGTACGTCTTTGCAGCAACAGATGGCCCTCTTCGTTGAACACCAATACACAAGAACCTGCCATAATCAGCGGCCGCGAGCCAACGAGTTTTCGAAGTTCCATAATGTAGCCCATGAGTGTTCCCTCTTTTCCCTCAATGAATGTGCCCAGTCCATCCGTGTTGCTATGATTTGGTCAGGATTCCCTGTTCTATGGAGTTTTGAATTAACTGCTGCACGTACGTCCACAATGTATCCGAAGCGTCTGCCATTTCACGATTTCTATTGATGACTTGATCACTTGTAACGTTGTATTTTAGCCACGTATCTCCTTCATTCTGATAATTGTGAATCAGAGGCTGTAATCGATCGAGAGCCGAGGCAAACTGTGCCTCATTCGTTTCCTTTGCCTCAAACTCTAGCCAGAGATTATGCATTTCTTCAGCCTGTTCCTTGGGCAGCATGCCAAATAACCGATGAGCCGCCTTGATCTCACGATCGAATTTATCCGTGTACCCAGCTGTATCGTAAGCAAAGGTGTCTCCTGCATCGATTTCAACCAGATCATGAATAAGAAGCATCTTAATGACTTTCAGGATGTCCACATCCTTGTTCGCGTGACTCTGTAAAACCAATGCCATCATGGCCAGATGCCATGAATGCTCCGCATCATTTTCACGTCTATCGCCATGGATAATTCTTGTTCTCCGTTCAATTGTTTTCAGTTTATCAATCTCAATTAGAAATTGAATCTGATCCTGTAGTGATTCACTCATCATATTTCCTCCTTTAAATGCGATCCCAACCCTATGTTATGAGATCATACCAGTAAACCTCGCCACACCAATTTCAACCGCTATCATATGTAGTCTTAATTCATTATAAGTCCATAAGATGCTTCACCTTATCAAAATCAAGTTGATTAAGCTCACTAATCATACGCCCAATCCCTCCCGAACCACACTCAGAAAATAGTCGCGATGCTCCGGATGACAGGCAATGAGGTAAGGCTCTGAACTCATACCTTCGAATAAATTCCCATCAAAATCCATAACCATGGCTCCCGCTTCTTTTACCATCAGGATTCCTGAGTAAAGATCGTCACCCTCTGAATTGTAGAGCACAATACCATCGATATCTCCCTTGGCTAGCAAACACCACTGCAGGGTCGGAGCCCATAATCTCATCACTCTCTTAAAACGTATATCCAGATGTTGTCGCAGCCGGACGGCATTCTCTTCATGCTGCACTTGATGACCCTGTATCCAACCAATCGTTCCCTTTAGAAGATTATCTTTCTTGTTAACTGTCAGCGGATTCAAATTACAACTTGCCCCATTCCCCCGTGATGCCACAAATAAACGGTCTACCATCGGTTCATAAATAACCCCGAGAACAGGTTCTGAACGGTACATCAAAGTAATGGAAACGGAAAATACGGGAAATCCTATGGCGTAATTGTTAGTTCCATCTAACGGATCGATCATCCATAACCATTCGCTCTTTTGACCGTTATGTCCCCGTTCTTCACTATGAATCTCATGCGCGGGAAACGTATGGCTGATTGCATCACATATGATTCGCTCTGTTTCATGATCCACATCAGTTACAACATCGCCGAACTTGTCCTTTTCCACTGCACAGGTAATCTGGTCAAAATGAACTCTGGCGATCTGTCCCGCTTCACGAATGACTCTCTCTGCGATTTCTTGAGCTAAACGAATGGTCTGTTCCATAAAGGTTCCTCCGTTGGTTTACTTGATCAGTCTACCTGGATTCCAGACAAAGTCACTTCGAATGATCTGTATTTGTCTCCATTACATACTTATGAAGCAATTGTTGAATCTGTACATCATGCTCCGCCAGCCAGCTTATATTTCTTTCAAACTGATCGATCATAAACGTAAAAGGAGATTCAATCGCAGCTCCCGCATAATGCTGACCAATATAGAAATGCAACACAGCAACAAAATAGATTTGAGTTAGCAGGCGTAAATAGCCAAATTCAATAGAAGAGTGCTTGCGAACGTTTCCATATCCCTGAAGGAAGGCCTCAATCAAATCCAGGGAACCGCTAGACTCCTGAATAATATGATTCAGGCTAATCGTAAGTTCCATGAAAGCAGCATCCATCCCCATAAAATCAAAATCTAATACCCCTGTAATTTTACCCGATTCACCCAGTAGATTATAAATCAACAAATCATGATGAACGAGCTGCTGCGGCAGCACTTCTAGATCAAGATGTGAATTGTCGATCTCAGTAATCATTGCTTGATAAAACGTGCATCGCTCTGCTGTTAATTCAAAAGGCAAATTTGCAAAAAAGGACTTCACCGAATCACGATTAGCTAGCGGGTGAATGTTATACATTTTATGAAAGGATATGCCCATATACGCGCCCTTCTTCATCAGGAACTCACTCATTCGAAACGAAAACTCCCCTACCAACCTGCCGAACTTCACAGCTTTGTCCATGTCAGACAATTGGGGAAGCTTCCCCTCCAAAAAAGTAGTCATTGCCGCAAGCGAACCGTCTCTCATAACCACATAATCCTCACCATTACAAGTATGAAGGAAGATCGGGACTTTAAATGAAGCCTTTGCTTTATGTAGAAATGCTGTTACTTGAGATTCAAGCTCCAACCCATCAATCGTTTTGATGTGGCTGTTATAAATCCGTATAATAAACCTCTGTTTATTGATTTCAATAACTTTGGTTGTATTAGTCAAACCGAACGGAACGGCCTCCAAGGTATAGTCCGCGTTTTTGAAGTAGTGGCTTATGATTTCATCAAAATTGCAGTTCATAGATTCTTGTCTCTTCATCATCCAGCAAATATCCTTTGCCAGTGTAGGTCCAATCATTTTTCTCGTAATAACCTTGTAGATCCGTACACAAATAGAGTTTGTCGTATCCCTTCAACTTCACCTCATTTACAGCGTGCTTCTGTAATTGGCCGCCCAGGTTCTTGCCCCGGTATTCCGGAACGACATGAAGACATGCAAACCAGGGAAAGAGATCCTGCCGGCTGTTCAGGTCGCTTCTTAGCAGAGCATATCCTCCGATAATGCGATCTCCATCCAACATTACATAAAACCTTGGAACATCACTGTTCGTATCCACTGAACGCTCCATGCAATCCCGGTAAAAATGATAACTTGTTTCCGTACCCCACTGCTTCCAAAAGTATTGAACAGCTGCCTCCAGCATGTCTGGCTTTTGCCGGATATCCACAATCTCAAACATCTTCGCACCTTCCTTCTTTCCTTATGACCTTGAATATTTCTGTGGCAGAAGCTGACCAATTGTTGTTTTGGTGTATCCTTCTTCTCCCTGCAAAATGACCTGCGTGCTCTGCCCATAATCACTGATCAATTCTCGGCAGATACCACATGGGGAAACCACGTCCAATTGTGGATCAGCATTTTCCGCGAGATTATCCGGATCGATTTCCGAATGCCGTACTGCAACAATGGTCGCAAGTTCGTGTTCCCCTTCCGAAATGGCTTTGCCAATCGCAATGGCTTCCGCACACACCGAGACACGACCAATGTAGGCTTCCAGATGTACCGCGGTATATATCTTTCCGGATTGAGTACGCACTGCGGCTCCAATGTGATGTTTGCCTTCGCAGTATAGATGCTTGATGATGTTCTTGGCTTCCTGGATTAATTCCAAATCTTCTGTCGTGATTGTCATGATGTCTCTCCTTTTAAAACAACTGTTGATACTTGAAATGTTAAAATCAGTAATTGCAATTCGTAGAATTATTGAATCATTTATTTCTTATAGCTGTGGATCTCTCTCAACATATAATCTGCATATTCCAACAGCAGCGACTCACTGAGATTCAGGTTCTCCAGCTCTCCATTATATTTCGCAAGGCATTGCGAGATAACGTCCTTATACTTCGTTGGAAGCCTCTCCAATCCCCACTCTCCGGCTTCTCGCTTGGAATAGATCACTGAATCTCTCACATACAGCAAAACACGCGACAAGTTCAATACATAGTAGACAGGATTATCCACGATTTCTTCCGAAGCTGCACCGGCGTCTGACGTAATGGAGGCGAGCATATACTCACGTTTCACAGGATGGAAGAGTTCCTTAATAGGTGTGCCATGCAAAACAATTCCCCTGTCATAGATGACCGCCATGTGTGCGACAAGATCCGGATCATCGTACCCTCCACAGAGATAGTGCTCATCTGTTCGATATCTTTCCCGGTGATATGCGGAGTAATGGAATTCAAACGGAGTTGGATATGTCAGGTTCGCGATTGTGGATTCCAGTACAATACTGAGCTCAAAGCCTTTCGTGATGCGCATCTCGTCTTCGATATGCATTAGTTTCTGTGCAATTCTTCGATATAGATCAGCAGATCGTTTATCCCGGCAGACCACCAAGATATCGATATCGCTCTGGTTCGGATGGAAGCACCCCATGGCCATAGAACCGTGCAAATAGATTCCCACGAGCGAATCCGATAATTCTTCTTTTAAAATACGAGTAACGTCTTGCAAAACAATTCGTTCATCCAAGGAAAAACACCCTTTCAAGTACGTTGTTACATATCCAATTCAATGTTCATCTCACGCACAAAAACAGCTGTTCCTTTAATTTTCACATCCATACCCTGTCCTTGCCGGGTCACGTTCACTTCAACTTTCCCATCGCTTCCGATCTCATGTCCCTGCTCCACGACGAACTTGACCTGATCCGCTTCACGGTTCACATAGGTTAAATAGTAGGCACCCATCACCCCGGAGGCCGTTCCTGTTACAGGATCTTCCGTAGTCCCTGAGTAAGGGGAAGAAAAATGTCTGGCATGCATCATCGCCTCGGAATCACGAGTTTCGAAGCTAAAAGGATGCAAGGAAGCCTTGGGGTTTTCAAGCAAAATCTCAGGAAACTCAGCAGATTCCGATTTCATTTTAGAAAAAGAGTTCAGTTTACGAATGGGGATCAACAACGTCCAGGTTCCTGTGCTCCCATACACGATAGGCATGGATAGATCCAGATCATCCGAGGTTAGATTTATACTGTTTGCAAGCTTACCAATATCACCTCTGAACGGCACAAACTGCGGTTGATCCTGCTTCATCTCCATGTTGATTGTGTCGCCATCCTGCTCAAACCGTATTGGTAATAGGCCTACATTGGTCTCGATCGTGATTGACTTCTGGTCCCCTAGCAGTCCACGTTTCTTCAAACCATACAGCGATGCCATCGTCGCATGACCGCACAGATTAATTTCATGGCCCGGCGTAAAATAACGCAATTTCACATCGGCTGTTCTGGAGTTAAGCACAAATACCGTTTCATTAAAACCAACTTTATACGCAATCTGCTGCATGTCCATCTCACTTAGATCATCAGCATCAAAGACGACTCCTGCCGGATTACCTTTGCCCGGAACTGCTGAAAATGCATCATAATGGTAGACCTTAACTTCAGCCATGTTTAAATCCCCCTTTTCCTAGGATCTATGAGACGCACATCCCCATATAGCTCTATGACTTTTCCATCAATTACGATCCCGTCGCCGTCTTGGCAGGCATAAACTTCCGTACCGATTGTATCTGCATAACCTCTGAGCGAATCGAGACTGTCTTCCTCTCCGTCCCAATGGGGTGCAAAATCGAAATCAACGAGTCCAAGAGCATGTTTGTCCTGAAGACCCACATGATTCTCGTCTGCATCCTTGCCATATCCAGCTATTTCAATGGTTGGTGTGGTCAGAATACTGCCTGCGCTGACTCCGATCAGCATACCGCCTTCCTGCACATAGGAACGCAATAAGTCCTGTACGTTTCTTCTCTGTAATAAATGTAGAAAATAAAATGTATTTCCTCCGGATAAATGAATCGCATCAGCTGCCAAAATCTGCTCAAACATGCTAGGATCATATTCCAGGTCCAGATCATAATAATGAATATTCTCGATACCCAGTTGATTATAGTAATGTACGGTATGCTCAAAATATTTCCGCTCCGGGTCGGAACAAGAAGGAATATAACCGATCGAAGGCTTGTCGCGACCGAGCAATTCCAATATCCTTTGATTCAATTCTTCATTTGGTTGAAAAGATAAATCACTTAATAAAACCACCTTGGTCATGCTTTTCCTCCCTTGCATATAAAGTCGAGATCCCGTTCTGCAACTGATGTTAGGCAAACCTTACTTCCTATCAATTCCACGTCAATTTATACTCCTCATGACTACAGTTGCAATACCAACACAGCTATTGTAACTGCCCGTTAACATACCTTCTATGGTAGAGAGAGGCATCCTGGGCCCACAGCAGCAATTCGATCCTACTAATAAAGAATTCATCCTGAACCTTAATAAAGGGGAACATTGTTCCGTTAAAGGAACCTGCTGCCGCAAAACTTCTTTGTTCAGCATGAATAATGCTCATCACCTGTTCTTCAGTCATACTTAGATACTCCGCTGTTTCCTGAATCGTCATTAACACCTTATCCTTAGCAACTTCCTCCTGTGCTACTTGAGTTGGCTCGTTTACGCTCTCTTGATTCGATAGGAAGAAGCAGCCAATTATAAATGAAATGCCTAAGATGACACTAGCAAGCAGAATCGAGACTGGAATGGATTTCATTGCTTAGCTGTCTCCCACTCTGTATTAAGTAATCCTCTACTAATATTCCATTTGGCGAGCATCGCCCTCTGTCTATTTTCCAGGTCAAGATATGGCGCGGCAACACAGGAAAGGGTGTCAAACATATGGATGAAATGGGGACCCTCCTTGAAACGCCGAAGACCCCCATACTCTTCATCGTCCGCTGCCCATACAATTCTTTTGATTCCCGACATTAATATGGTGCAAGAACACATGGGACAAGGTTCACAAGTCGTGTACAGTGTCAGGTTGTTTTTCGTGAATTTCTTCCGGTCTAAATCCAGCAAATGCTTCCCCGCCCGGCGAATGGCGTCCACCTCAGCATGTGCGGTAGGATCGCATTCGGAGAAAACTCGGTTCCTCCCTTTACTCAGGACATCCCCATCCTCATCCACGATTACTGCGCCGATCGGATATGTCCCTTCAATAAACGCCTGATCTGCCTCTTCCAGCGCCAAAACTAAATACTCATAATCGGATAACCTCATCTGGAATTCCTCCTTAAATTGGTTGTCTTATGAATTTGTTTACCGTTAAAAGTTCTTGATCGTGTACTTTCCCGCCTCACCAAGAAAATCTCTTCTTGATAGTCCTTTTTCTCCAAGCAACATCCTGTAGTTGGTTATCGTGCCATCATGTGAAATGATATAGATGTTGCTATCCTGTTCCCTGCACCATTGGAGAAGCCCCTTAGCAAGTACTTCAAATTGATGTCCATCCATCCGGTTAACACCTTCATTCCAACACTCTAATCCAAAATCCAGTACGCTTAACCCGGGGAACTGAGTATCAAGCTCCTCCTTGGAATAGATCTGATCACAGATGAAGGGAACGAACTCCGGATCCTGAGGAAACATTCTTGGACCAACAAGAGGACAATCGTAAGATGTTCTTCTGCGGTTAAAAGAAGTGCTGTTTCAATGGTACGTCTCGTTGGACTCACCAAGATAACGTCATGAGGATCAAGCTTCAACTGTTTACACAGCGTTGTCACCTGACTCTTTCCCAGTTCAGTGAGACCAGGGTGAAGCTCATTTAACCGATTCGGGTAATCTATCAAATGTTCACCATGACCATGACGAATAAATGTAATGTCCATATATCCCTCTATTTCTGAATGAAATGTTGGATGCTCTTCACATCATGCAGAGTATGCAGTTCCTTTTTCAAAAATACCGGGTAGACCTCCATGTGCTCAAGCTCATCCAAGGAAAACCAACGGAACGTTAACTTTCCGTTATCCTCCAGCCCCTTAACTTCTATTTCACTATACAGCTTATGAGCTTCCGGTAAGGCGATGACGTAATAGAATCCAATCTCGTGGAACTTCTGGCCTTCGTAATCGAAAAAATCTTCACTAACAAACGCAAGCCTCTGCACTTCAACGTGGATACCCAATTCCTCCATCATTTCTCTCACGATAGTCGCTTCTGTCGCCTCATTCATTTCGACCCGTCCCCCGGGCAGGTTCCAGAAATCGTCCTGTTCCGTCTTATGCAGCAGAACTCGTCCCGCATCCATCACAATGCCTGCCACCCGGAAGTTAAATTTACTGTTATTTCGCTCATATGAGATGTTATTGTTGTTGGGAATTGTCATCGTGCTGACCACCCATCGGAGAATCCATCCACGAATCCGTTAATGAACGAAGGAATAATGAGGATAATCAATGCTATGAAACTGACGATCCCCCATCTGAGTACTGATTTGCGTTTGCCCCTCACACCTATAATCATTAACAAGATGGTTATGGAGATTAGTGCTACCTCAGCAATTGTCATGAAACCAAACCTCCATTATGTATTGATATATCCCTATTCACTCTACTCATAGATCTTGCCCATATACAGAGCTTCATTCTCAACTTCGTTGACAAGCTCGAATAACGTCTTTTTCATTTCCTGCGTCATTCTCCTTCCACACCTTTAAACGCCTCATTGAGAATGTTCTCCAGTTCGTTCTGACAAGCAGACAGGTTATACTCCGAATTATCCAGCCAATATTTGTCCATCTTCAGTATCTGAAAAATCTCGGTTTCGAGTTCCTTTCTTGCCTGAAGCACCTTCACGGTGCCTGGAACCCCATGATATCCTCTCGAAGCTCCCCACCCCTGGTTCGTGTAATAATGAATAAATCCTTCAGACCATTCCTTGGGTCTTTCCTTAACTGCTTTATCAAAGGTATGCGCAATATCCTTCTGATCAATATAGATTAATAGCGGATTCAGTGCTTGAACCATACGTTCCAGCTCCAGCACATAGTTAACATTATCTTCTCGGGATTGATTGCATTTCACAAGACCCATCGTTAATGGGTTCTGGATAAAACAACATTCAAAGATAATGACGGTATCCTCATTAGCCGCTAACACGCTTTCGGTGAAGCTTCGCCATTTAGAAGTGATCAGATCTTTATTTTGTTCAAAAGGCAATTCGTAAATATCGCGGCTGAAAATCTCCTGCACCGTATGGTCAGGAAATGCCTCTCCCAGTTCCTCTTTTATTTTGCGATAAGGAATCAGATAACCATTACGATAAGCTATGGCTCTGCTCTCTAATATATCTCTGCATGTTTCATGAGCATCCAATAAATCTCCAAACTCATCCGCAGTGTAAAAGGCTACACCTTCATAATCAGCCGGGTGATTCAGATCCCCTTCCTGGAAGAGTTGAACTCGCAGCCCTCGCTGAACCAGGATGTTGGATATCATCTGGGCAATCGTGGACTTTCCTGAGCCGGGTAACCCTTCAACCAGAATTAATTGTCTCGCCATAATTACATCACCTGAATTTCGTTTTAAATTTAATAGACTTTCGGTATCGTGACCCTATTCTTGGTCATCCTCACAACAATTTTAGAACTTCTGTCAGATCCCCGCACACATATTCCGGATGGATATGCTGAGGTTTGGTTTTGCCTTTCCGATTTAACCAGACAGCCTGAATGCCGGCGTTTTGGGCTCCCTGTACGTCACTTGTCAACGAATCGCCAATATGTATGACATCTTGCCGGGACAGATCATATCTGGCTAATGCTTCATTAAACATCTCGGGTCTTGGTTTGTAAGAACGGACATCTTCACTGGTAATTACACCTGCCGCCTCAATGCCATGCTTCTCCATTGCAGCTTTTACATCCTCTGTATCGATATTCGAGAGGATATACACGGGGATGTCTACTGATTGCAAAAAGGGAATGGAGTCCTCAAATATCCCGGGATCACGCCAGTGAGCCAATTGCTCCTGATTAAGCAGCTCCGCAATACCATCTGCTTGAAAATGAAGGAGTGTTGCTGTCAGGGACTGTACATTGAGTACTCGTTGGGTCTTAAACTGACTGCCGTGGCTGGCATAGAACATTTCGGAAAATGCCTTCCACCAATAATCACCTATTTCGGCTGTTGTACATTCAACACGCGCCGCAACTTGTACTCGTTCGTAAATCACTGGAAGTATATCGTCGTCTTCATGTACAACCGTCCCATAGAAATCAAGAAAAATGGCCTCCATCTGTTTCCTCCCCAATGTGTCAAAGGTTCCAAACCGTCCGGATCAAACTTCCTATGTATGTTACAATTTCTCTTTGATACATCATAACCCATAATGTGGAATTTGCGAACGATTCAAATTTGCTATCTTTCATTCTTTCTATTGAATAAAAAAACACGCCGCTCTGCATGACTTGCCTCATGCAA
The DNA here is from genome assembly GCF_038005125.1 of Paenibacillus sp. FSL K6-2862. Lineage (NCBI taxonomy): Bacteria > Bacillati > Bacillota > Bacilli > Caryophanales > Paenibacillaceae > Paenibacillus > Paenibacillus sp. FSL K6-2862. The sequence continues at coordinate 1,757,821 of NZ_JBBOSN010000001.1, read as the reverse complement.
AGGGCGTGGTATGGTGATAAAACTTGCTATCTACTTTCATCACCGGAAAAGCAGCCGGTAATTCCTCGCGTGTAATCGAAACAAACCCATTTTTCTCGTAAAATCGATGTGCTGCCACAAACTGATGTGTCGTTCCAAGGTAAATATCATGCACAGCCTTCTCCTTGGCCCACTGAAATGCCTGATACAGCAGGCGACTCGAAACTTGAAGTTCCTTGCCTCTGTAATTTTTGGCTACAAACATCTTCCTGAGCGCAGCTTGCTCCTCTCCAATATCCAGCAGAGCGATCGTACCCACCACTTCTTCATCGGCAAGTGCGATCCAGAAGTTCCCGCTTCCTTTCTGATAAAAGGTTTCGATCTCAAGCAAATCCGGCTGATCCTCTCCGGTGATGGAAATCTGGTATTCCTGCTGCTGTATCTGCAAAATCAAATGGACCACCTTGGATTGATACTTGGCAGAGTACTCTTGTATCTCAATAGTAGGGTTATTCATGTTGTATTCTCCTTGGACGATGTCTTTGACTTCATTGATCTTCTGTGGTTATTCATGATCTAGTAACTGTTCTTCAAACCACACATCCTCAAGTCTTCTGCAATTAGAAATCGACAACCTGGCGCGAGTCCCAGGTACTTCTTGATTTTGGGATCCCACTCATCCACTTCTGCTGTATGTAATGGTACGAAAAAGTCATCTGCATCCGAATATTCCCCCGCCCAGATGTACCATCCGGTTGTATCTCCAACAGGTTTCAAGCGTAGCTTGTATAAACGATGTCGTCATAGTAAGGACCGTCTCTCTACAACCCGTAATATTGCTTGTACCGGGCGATCCATTCCTCTCTGGAAAAGTCCACAAAGTCATATGGCTCACACTGTCTGAGATATTGTAACTGCTCTTCTGCTTGCTGTCCTCCCAATTGCTCCAGATACGTTATCGTGTCCTCGAACCCGGCACCACACAGCAGTTGTACATCCACATAACTTCCCGTATCCTGATTCTTTCTTTTGGCCTGCCAGATGAGCTGAGTGTCCTCTACATGACCGATTGAAAACAACATGACACATAAGATTCTGAGATAATCATTGTCCATCACATTTGGATTGTCGATTTCTAGTTGCAGCAGTGTACGAATGCGCTCCCTGTCCCGGGAGCCCGGCTCGAAGCCGAACTCCTGAAGAGCCTTTTCTTCATTCATATGCTTTCCCCTTGTCTACTTCAAGATCTTGTTTAATTCTTCCGCCTTTTTCCTGCTATCCATTCTAGCATAAAAATAAAAGGCAATGGTGTGCAGCACAATCGACATAAGCCACATGCCAGGGAACCACGGAGCAATAAAGTGGAACATCTCCTCTGAGAACAACCATACACCCGCCGTTCCTCCGAGGATGTTAATGGTGGACGAGATCACAATATTCCAGATCGGTTTCAACGTAAAGTAGTTCCACAGCGCATCGTACATGACTCCAAATACCACGGCAGCGATGAACGCAATTCCGGCGAGGTTCCATAGATACCCCATCTGGATCGTCTGATCTTTGAAGAACAAGGTGATCAGCAGCGTGACCCATAGCGAAGTTAATGTAAATACCTGAAAAAACGAGTTTTTGAGATTTGCGATCATAATAATTTCCCCCTGAAATTTTTGATATAGTACCGACTGACGTAGTAGCTGGATCCATCCTTAAGCTCAACCTGGATTCTGGCATGATCTGTGGCGGCGAACGTCTGGATGTGTTTAACATTGATCATCGTTGAGTTGTTAATCTTCAGAAATTGGGACGAATCCATGTCTTCTTCCACATATTTAAGACGTTTGCCAAGCAGATAGCTTTCACCCGAAATCACACGTACATTACACATTCGGTCCTCGGACTCAATGGCAAGAATTGAGCTTGGCTGGATCTGGACATTGCGGTTATTCTTCGGATTGATGACGACCATCTGTTTTTCCAAGTGGCTAATCGCATTATCAATCTCCTCCCAACGCTGTTGTTCGGCAGGGTTGGTCACTACCTTGGCTAGCCTTCGTTCCATGGATGCATCTGTTTCAAATGTCACTTTCACGTGTTGCCCTCCTCTCATCACTCATATTACAGGCAAAACAAAAACCGGCATACCAAATTGCGTTTTGTTGCAAGAAGTTGCAGGTTTGTTGCACAATAGCTGACTAATGTATGTAGATTGAATAAATAGCTCTTCTCATTTGCCACTAAACAACGTTGTTATATGAATTAATATCCATTGTATATTTACCCTAAAGAATGCTGTATGGGGAATGCTCAGTATTCCCCATTGTATTCCACATAACTTGTTGGCTTGAATCGAGACACGTGATACGGCATATATACACTTTGGGAATGTGGTGATAAGCGTTCAGCATAATCAATTGCAGCTTCTATCATCTCATCCGATGCAAAAACCGACTCATTCAGAAATCCACTCAATAACGCGGCATCCCCTTTATACTTCAGCATAAGGTAGCCATAGCCCGGATCGGCGATCACCAGATCAACTATTTCCTCTTGGGCAGGTTCTCTTGATCCATCATAAAACCTAACGATCATGTCCAGATCTCTATGAAATACATCCACATTGCATGAAAATTTCTGATATTCAAATTTCAATTTTTAAGTCTCCTTACCCCTCATCTTCAATTTCAAAATACATCTCCTGATGTTGCAGAATCTCCTTATTTATACTCGCGATCACTTCCTCAGCTTGAGCACGATAATCATTGAACAAGTTTTCAATTAATTGATACAGGTTAGGATCTTGCTCCAGATCTGTTGGCGTAACCTCACGCCACTGATCTCCGATTCTATTTTTATCTACAATTACACGCTCGATGTTGTCCAACAGAGCTACCATCTCATTCTGATTAAAAAAACGCATTCCATTTCGAATGCCGCTCCAGCTCTTCATCTCCATGATATTGTAAGCCGAGAACCAGTAAAACTCCGCCAGACTTTTCGTATGGTTATGGTAGGAGTAAAACAGGAATAGTGCTTGTTGGCCTTCATTTAACTGACGGTATAACTCTGTTTTGGCTGCAACATCTTTACCTCGAACTGAAATGAGCATCGGCTGGACACAGAACCAGCTAAGCTGCGGTGAACACAAGTCTGCCTGTTTGATTTTGGCTCGCATAACATTCTCCTCTCTTTTCCTCCATGGATTCAAATACTTTCTCATTGCTCTGGTTAATCCATTCTTTTATGAAAAACGAACTGGAGACCATGTGCTCCAATCCTGCGAATGCCCGTGTCACGAAAACCTACCTTCAAATACAGACTCTGTGCTGCAACATTCTGTTCATTTACAGCGAGGATGACTTCCTTCGTCCCTGGCTCAATCTGCTGAAGCAATGGACCAATTGCCTGCATGGCAGCCCGGGCATACCCTCTCCCCTGATGTTCCAACGTAATGGATAATGCTCTTATTAAGATTGCATTCGAATATTTCTTTCCTTCGGCGTATTCTGATTTTTTATGTAAAATAAAGAAGCCTACCGGTGTCTCCTCTTTTAAAATCACAATGGGAACCTTATCCGGGTTGGAGATAGCCTCATCGATCACTTCTGCAGGTAATACAGTAAACGAGAACTGCTCTCCGGTCAGTGAAAAATTGGCCAATGCTGCATCATATCTCTCGTGATATTCGGTAAGGCGAATTAATTGGTGCATATGCAGTCACCTCAATTTTTATATAGAGCAACACTTTCCTGATGTATCTACTCTACTCTGACATCAATACTCTTATGATACTTGTCGCGTTGTCGAATTTCATTTGATTATTTTTCTGATGGAAGTCCCATCCTTGGTTTATCGCATATTGAACGAGTTTGGAAATCAGCTTGGGCTCATAGAACAAAATATCCCATGTCTCTCTCCAAAGGACCACAAACTCTACGAAGGTAGATTTAAATGCATTCGAATATATACGGATAATTATATCGTAGGCTTGCTCATCCACAACGTAGAGAAATAAAACCTCATTGACCGTTATTTTACGGACTTCTTTCTTATATACCTTCAATAAACCACTTCCTAGCTTGAGGTTTTGGTGTGTAAATCTTCAAACACGTTCCATTCCGTAAACAATTGTTTTAGTCTTAGAGCAGTTGTATGAATGAAATGTTCTAGAACGTCCATGGATAAAATGCTCAAATCTTCCACGGGCTCATGCGCAGGATTACTCAAGAAATCCACTTTCACTTTCCTGTACTGAACCACCTCTTGTTCCAGCAAACCCCCCAAATCATAGGCCTTTCCCGCATTCAGTTTATTTAGCAGCTCATGAGACCCAGAACGATTCCGCAAAATCATAAATTCCAGCTTCGTTACCTCCTGCGTATAGCGTTTTCTGCCGTCAGGATGTTCTTCATATGCAGGGTAGATATCAAAGGTCCACACACGGTCCGTATAAATATGGGCGATGTATCCGCACAAATACTGCCAGAATGCTGGATCTAGTTCCGCCTGCTGCCTATGGGACTCCCAAAATGCCCGAAGCTCTTCATCTGTAGCGAACCTGCCTTCTTCTATCATAAGATGTGTTTTGGCTTTCTCACTGCGCACATCACTTCTTACGTGAATTGAATCAGGAGCGAGACTTCCCAGCAAGAATTCCGGGGATGGATTAGAACTGATTTCGGATGCAACCGCAAAATGTACCATGGGCCAAGGCATGAGTATCACTCCATTTTGTTATTAGTTTTCCTTAACGCAGAATCCCCTGCTTCTCTTGAATCAAATCTATAATAGCCGGCTTCTGCACCTTATTAATCGTATCGATCTCGATTTCATCCAAACTTGTAAACGTTAATTGCAACGATTCGTTATTCTCGTCTTCAAAACACAGTGTTCGCCCATCCTCAGCTAGTTTTCCGTCTAAATTAACTCTGACGTTAAACAGAAACATGACAAATACAACCTCATTGCCATCCGGATAGGTATACTTCATTCTCTCACCCGTGTAGATGGAAGCCAGTTCATACGATTCTACATCCAGACCAGTCTCTTCCTTCACTTCTCTAATCATGGTTTCTTCGATACGCTCTCCGGGCTCCATACCGCCACCTGGCAATCCCCAGTCTCCATAATCGGATCTTTGCTGCAGCAGAATTCTCCCACGATCATCTCTGATAATGGCCCCGCCTGTAACCACAATTCGACTTGTCATCTCCATTGCTCCTTCTCTCGTCAAATGAAAAAGAGATGAACACTCTAATCCTATATTCCAAAATGCACAATACACTTTCCATGTTCAGCAGCATGTACTGCCATACTGGTAAGCTTTTTTAATTCAGTTATCAAGTCAGATTTGTTATACACTAATTTCTCGTAGTAACCTTTTCTATCCCCATCATCAACACAGAAATCCCCTCTGAGTTTGATTGAATCAGGTGCTGAACCAAATAGATCTATCCATGCATTCAAGATCTGATAAAGCCTCTGCAATACTTGTTGATCTTCAATCACTGTAATGCCGTAATTGTTCAGTCCCATTGCCTTCTCACCGGTGGATGGATTCGTGGTCTCTAACCATTGGAGTGAATCATGTATATAAGAAATGAAGTTGTCGTCCAGGTGCGCCTGGTTGTCTCGCGTGAGTCCGTTTTTATGTATTTTTCCGTTTCTATCCCATGAATAAGAAGTATAAACATCCTCATTTACATCCGATTTATTCTCAATAACAAAGTTATGAATCATCGGCATATATGTATCTCCCAACCTACTGAATTTAACACTCTGCTTCCTATCCACCCATCATAACCCATGTTTTGGATAATGCGAAGATGCTTATGTTCGTAAACTTCTAACCCTTTCCCAGATGTAATATGCAATATCGATCCAATCAAAAGCCCCATCCTATCTGACGGATCAGCCAGATATAGCAAAAATGGATACGACCTCGTCGCATCCATGGATATTCTCATTTATTTGATTAGATAGTCTACTACAGGATATGAAATTACATTCCGATCTCTGTAGGTAGAAGTCACTGCTTCCTGATGTGTGCTGAGAATCCCATTTTGCAGCATAACGGGTCTGAATCCTCGCTCCATCGCTCCGTTATAGGTAAATAGGACACATTCCTCTGCGGCAAAACCGGAAATGATCACGAGCTCAATGCCATGACTCTTCAATATTGGTTCCAGCTCTGTCTGCCAGAATGCATTCGAGCTTTCTTTGGTAACGATGAGATCCTTCTCATTGACATTCACCTCGGAAATAATCCGATATTCCTCCGGAGAAGATTCTTCCATACCTTCGACGTCTTGCACATGGACCACCACATGATCACTTGAACGAAGCACATCTGCAACGTGGTTGATATATTCACAAGCGTGGTCTATACCTTTTTGTTCGACTCGACCTCGTACAATACTCTCTTGCATATCCACAATCAGAAAACCTATTTTCATCCGAACACTCCTTGAAATTTTGATTTACTGCCTTATTGGTGCATCTAAATGAAGAATACTCCCAATATACGTATTCGATTATTACAGGCGGGACTCCTCTAAATCTCCTGCAGCTTATGGTTATGCTGAGGCTATGACTTTCTTTTTCAGCATCATGATCTGCCCAATATGATACGCATTGTGAATGCACACATTAGATATGACGTTCCACCACGGAGCATTGAAATAAGAAGGGATGGTCAGTGCCAGTTTTGCATCATCACTTTCTTGTACGGCCTGAATCCATTGAAGAAAAGTAGATCCGACTCTTTCAATACTCTTCTGCCATTCCTCTTCGCTAACGCGTGAAGGGTCCACATAGAACGTTTCATCATTATCTATATCATGATCCATTCTTACTTCACCTTGGATAAAACGATCCAACCATCGCTCATTCCAGAATATCAGATGATGTACCAGCCTCCAGATGGATTGACCTTCATCATTCGTCCATGCAGCCTGAGCAGCGGTTACATCACGTAACATTTCATCCAGCGGGATAAACCAGCTCTTATCATGATGACAGGCAGCCAGTTGGTCCAGCAATATCAATTTAAAACTCATGATTAACTCTCCTCCTCCCAAAATGATTCTACAAAATCGTGTAAATATCTTTTCTCATTAACCTTGCCCCACTTCTCCCAGCTAAATAAATCCGTATAATTGGCCCCTTCCAAGTTCGATTCCTGGATTATTGATTCGTAAAGATACTCAGGAACTTCGTCGTAATATCCAAATTCAATCACATTAATATCCATTACTACATTAGATTCGTGACTTTGTTTGCGGAAACTCATCCAAGATTTTAAAGGGATTTCTGCTTCAATTAAGTTTTTTCCATTTTTAGATTTAACGTTAATATTACGTGCTCTAAGTAAAGTTAATACCGACAAGTGATCCGAAATCTCACATTTCATTGTCGTCACGGACACTCTCATTATAGGCTCGAGAAGTATAGGGTTTGCTCGTTCAAAGCCATCACGGAATGCCAAAGCCGCAGCAATTTTAAACGACATTCCTTTAGAATCGAATGAATGAAACGATCCATCCAACAGTGTTACTTTTACATCTACCACCGGAAAATGGCCAAGTATACCTCTAACCATCATTTCTTCGATTCCGTTCCTGATAGAAGGAATATACTCATGAGGAATAACATGATCATGGACAATATCATTTGTGAACTCGAAACCGCCATCTCTGGATTTGGGTTCAAGCTTAATCCAACAATGACCGTATTGATGAATCCCTCCCGACTGTCTCATGTACCTTCCTTCCGATTGAACTGTTTCTTGTATCGATGTCTTGTAGAGAACTTGCGGTTCTAAAGCATCTATTTCCAGATCGAATTCGTCTCTAAAACGTGATATCAATTCATGGAGATCTTTCTCGCCCTTGCCAGCAATAATGATCTCCTTCCGAGTATCGTGGGTGTATACCACAAAATTCAAACCTTCTTCTGCAAACTTTTTCAAAGCCAGCAATATTTCCTTAGCCTCTTCTTTTGATTTGAGTTGCTGAGTGGTTACCGTCATATATGGATCTGACAGATTGATTGCACACATCTGAATCACTTCCTTCAATAATCCTTGAACAGCTCATCCAGCATGCGATGGCGATTCTCCAAAAAGCTTCGCGTGATCTGATAGTGCTCTGTATCTTCATAAGCCATCTTCTGAATGCAGCTATCATCAAAATTCAATATGTCAGCATCGGGATAGCCCAGCAAAATGGGGGAATGCGTTGCAATAATGAATTGGGATGTCCCGGAAAGGTCATGAAGAATGCGCAGCAAGGATAGCTGTCTGGCAGGAGACAACGCGGCTTCGGGCTCATCAAGCAGGTAGATGCCTTTCGAGCTGAAGCGGTTCACAAACAGATTAAGAAAGGACTCTCCATGAGATTGCTCATGCAGTGAACGCCCGCCATAGTATTCAAGAGAGCCTACCTCATCAACATGGGATGCAAATTGATAGAAGGATTCCGATCGCATAAAGAAACCATTCGAAATTTTGGGCAGCCAGGCGAGTCGCAGATAATCCCCTAACGATGATTGCGAAGCATGCATCTCAAAGACGTTATTCCTGCCGCCCCCCGCTGTATTGAATCCGCATTGATGAGCGATTCCCTCCAGCAGGGTGGATTTGCCCGATCCATTTTCGCCGACAAAAAAAGTAATGTTATTTCTGAATTCCAACCGTTTCAAGGATTCTATGGCTGGTATATCAAACGGATACTTCTTGCGATTCTCGACCTTATCCATCATGAGCTCCACACTTCTAAGATACATATGCATCCTCCTATTCTTGTAAGATTTGGCTCCATCTACCTGGACATGATCAATAACGGATTAGGCTCATTGCACCTTAAAAGGTGATCATGGCTCCTTTTTTATCCAATACGGCAGGGTCCTTTTTGTTTACACATTCCCTATATTAAACGACGAACAGATGGATGACAAAAATTATGGTTGACGGTGGCAGATCAGGTTCTATATTATGTACGAAGAACGTTCTGCATAAAATATAAAATGAATTGGCGTGTTACCACCCCAGAGGGCATGAGCCAAGAAGCGAACCTGAGACTATATTCGCTCCTTGGCTCTTTTTGCGTTCCGGAGGTCTGAAAGCGTTAACTTTAGAAACGAGGAGGCGGTGAACCGTGAGTAAAGAAATGATGCTGCAGGTAGAGCGGGTCGTCGGCAGCAATATTGTTCTGGCCCGGTCGCACCAGAATACCAAGGAGTATGTACTGATCGGTAAAGGGTTGGGATTTGCATTCAAGGCGGAAAGCACCGTCCAGGCCGATGATCCGCGGATTGAGAAAAGGTTCCGGCTGGAAGACCGGGAGGAATGGGGGCAGGCGCAGGAGCTGATGAAGGACTTGGACCCCAATGTCATCGACATCTCTGACCGGATTATCCGTCTCATCGCTGATCAGTTTCCCGGCAAGTTGAATGACAAGATCTACCTTGCTCTTCCGAGTCATATTCAGTTCACCTTATATCGTATCCGCAACGGGATGGAGATTCTGAATCCTTTCCTTACGGAGACAAAGCTCAGTTTTCCGAAAGAATTCGAACTCGCCTCAGAAGCAGCGGCCATGATCGGAGAGGCCTTTGGCGTAGAGGTACCGGAGGATGAGGCCGGGTTCCTGACATACCATGTGTACTCCTCCGTAAATCACGTCCCTGTCGGACAGCTGGTTAAGGTATCCAATGTGATCAGCAAGCTTCAGTCCATTATTGAAGAGGAAGGTGGCGTTCGATTTGACCAGGGCAGCCTTAGCCAGGCAAGACTCATGATACACCTGCGCTTCTCCATGGAACGCCTGTATCAGCAGCCGATGACGGCCCCCACCTTCGCACAATATGTGAAAAATGAATATCCGTCCGAATACCAGCTGGCCAGAAAACTGAGCGCTGTAATGGCCGAGGATTTGGGGACAGAGGTACCTGAAGAAGAAACGGCTTTTCTCGCCATGCATTTATATCGGCTTTTTCAAAGCCATGCCAAAACCAACAACAGAAAGGACAACACACAATGATCTGGAAATGGAAAAACAACAAATCTGCCAAAATATCTGAAACGATATCCGTCGCCTCCCCGCTCACCGGAACCTGTGTCAGTTTGGAAGAAGTGCCTGACGAAGCGTTCGCGCAAGGACTTATGGGACCGGGAGTTGCAGTGATTCCCCAGGAGGGCAGGCTGGTCGCCCCTATCGACGGAACTGTGGTGCACCTGATCAAATCGCACCATGCCGTAATGATTGAGCACGCTTCCGGGCTGCAGCTCCTGCTGCATATCGGTATGAATACTGTCAGCCTGAAAGGACAGGGCTTCACTCCCCGAGTGCAGACCGGGGATCAGGTCGCTGTCGGTCAGACCCTGATTGAATTTGACCTGAATGCGATCGCTTCGGCCGATTATCCGGTCATCACCCCTGTCATCGTTGCGAATGCGGCTGAACAGCTGTGGGAGTCGCACCCGGAGTATGGCGGCGTAGAAGCAGGCATGGGAACTATCATGAAGGTCAGCTTATCCAAATAGCCTAAATCAAAAAAAGAAAGGAAGAACAATATGCTCAAAGCACTGCAAAAGCTGGGAAGATCCTTGATGCTTCCTGTAGCAACCCTGCCTGCGGCAGGAATTCTTCAAGGCCTCGGTCTTCTTGATTATGAAAAGGACATTCCGCTCGGTCCCGTGATCGGGGGATTTCTTAATCAGTATGTAGTTCCATTCCTGAATGAGGGAGCGGGGGCGATCTTCGGCAACCTTGCGCTCATCTTCGCCATTGGGGTGGCAATCGGACTGGCGGGGGATGCGGTCGCCGCGCTTTCCGCCCTGATCGCTTATATGGTGCTGACGCGGATTCTGGGAGCCGTTCCAGGTGTATTCGGCTATATTCCTGACGATGTTAAGCTGGATATGGGCGTATTGGGCGGTATATTTGCCGGACTGCTTGCAGCCTATATGTATAAAAAATACCATAATATCAAGCTTCCTGACTGGCTCGGCTTCTTCTCCGGCAAACGCTTTGTGCCGATGGTCACCGCCGGCTCCATGCTGGTGTTGGCCATCCTGTTCGGCATGATCTGGAGCCCGATTCAGAATGCCATCGGCGCTTTCGGCGCCTGGATTGTAGACTTTGGCGGCGTTGGCTCCATGGTTTTCATGATCGCCAACCGCCTGCTTATCCCGCTTGGTCTGCATCATGTCCTCAACTCCATTGCCTGGTTCCAGATCGGAGATTATACCAATGCAGCCGGGGAAGTCGTGCACGGCGACCTGACCCGCTTCTTCAACGGAGACCCTACGGCAGGCATGTTCATGTCTGGCTTCTTCCCGATTATGATGTTCGCTCTTCCGGCGGCGGCGCTTGCCTTGATTCATACAGCCCGGCCTGAAAAGCGCAAAATGGTCGCTTCAATCTTTATCGGCGCAGCGGTGGCTTCGTTCTTAACGGGTATTACCGAGCCGCTCGAGTTCTCCTTCATGTTTGCGGCGCCTCTGCTGTACGTGGTACATGCTATTCTTACCGGTGCAGCAGCCCTGATCATGTACCTGCTGGATGTTAAGCTTGGCTTCGCCTTCTCAGCAGGTCTGATTGATTACCTCGTAAACATGAAGCTGTCGACCAATCCGCTGCTCATGATCCCGGTCGGTCTCGCATTTGCGGTCGTCTATTATTTCCTTTTCCGGTTCATGATTGTCAAGTTTAACCTGAAAACGCCGGGACGCGAGGATGACGCTAATGATGCCGATACCCCCACTAATGCTTCCGCCGTGACAGCTGCGTCTGCCGACACCAAGGCTGGCAAAGTGCTCGCGGAGATCGGTGGCGCAGACAATATCGAGAGTATCGACGCCTGCATCACTCGCCTCCGGCTAGTTGTTAGGGACGACAAAGCCGTCAACGACCAGGCGCTCAAACAGCTTGGCGCTTCCGGCGTCATGAGGCTCGGTGGCGGAGCTGTGCAGGTCATCTTTGGCACCCAGTCCGAAATCCTGAAGGATGAGATTAAGAGGCTGATGTAACGCTCGTCCTCCTTTGAGTTTAAAAGGTCGAGAACAAGGGTATGTTCCCCTGTTCTCGACCTTTTTTTGTTAACCAAGAAGCGAAGGATATTCTATTAAATCGGTTTCGATTGAAAAAAGAGCGCAAGCTATACGCTCACTCTCTCCTTGTTAATAGACAAATCTTCGCTGTGCCCAATAACTGAACAGGAAAACAGATACTTCCGTCAATACCTTGGCCGCAATCAGCGGGATAATCAGTTTTTCGTTATAGAAGTATAGCAGTCCGTAATTTAATAGCAGTACCAGGATGACTAAAGAGAAGTATTTGGGCAAAGACTGACGTACCTTCGATGTTCTTCCCCCGGCTGAAAATACATACTTCCGGTTGATCGTGTAGTTAAAAATCGAACTGCATAACCTTGCCGTGACAACTGACAGAAATAGATTATGCGTGAAATACTGGATGACAAACAGTAGTCCAAAATCGATCAGCGCGGACAGTACCGATGATGTACTGAACATGAGAATCGGCATATAAATGCGGAACGAGTCTACCAGCGGGCGAAAATGAGAAGATTTGTTATGATCCAGATATACGGTATCAATAAACTCCTCGGTGATTTCGTATCCCTCTTTGCGTGCGGTTAACAACATGTTCATCTCATACTCAAAACGATCCCCCGGGATCTGGCATAACCAGTCCAGCATCGAATAGGGAAAACCACGCAGACCAGTCTGTGTATCATATACTTTGGCCCCCGTCGTGAGAGAGAAGACCGCTCGTGTGACGGTATTACCAAAACGACTGCGTGCAGGAATCGTGCCGCTGAAGCGGCGGCTTCCGAGTACAATGCCTGTGTGGTTTGCTCCAGCAGCACATCGAAGATACGCCGGATATCATGCGGCAGATGCTGACCATCACTGTCGGCACATACGACGCCACCTTGTGGTCCGAATTCCTTGATGTACTGGAAGCCTGTCTTCAGTGCTCGTCCCTTGCCGAGATTCTCTGGATGAGTCAGCAGAGTGCATCCATACGCCTCGGCTGTCTCGAAAATCCCTCGGAATTCCTGGCCGCTGCCATCATCCACAATCACAATAGGCCCCAGTTGGAACGTCTGTAATTGCAAAATTAGATTTAATAAACGTACGTCCGGTTCGTAGGATGGAATTAATATGGTCATGATCATTGTCCCTCCTTGAGGTAAAGGATGTCACTTACGCCGCGTTCCTGATTTCTACCCAGCGGATTATTCACGACTCTACCCATGAAATACATCGTGGATGAACCACCGCCGTCCAGGTTATAGGCCTCGGTTGCTCCTAGGCCCTTCATTACATCCGCGAGCTCTGCCAGCGTCATCCCCCGGCTGTCATCCTGCCGTCCGTCCACGACAACAAATACATAATGATTCGGGGCAATCATGCCGATGGCCGTTCTCGGATTCGCATCCTGAATGGAACGATTACCGAAGTTGTTATCGATTTTCACACTGCTAAAATCACTTACGATCTCCCCGTCCTGAATCAGAATGGGTCCAAACGACAGCGTATTCGTTGCACCTTCGGCCAGCAGCTCCGAAGAGGAAACTTCCGTTTCGTTATATGTCTTCAACGTCCCGTCAGCGAACAGTGCCATCGCATCACGAACCGGATCATCCCGATATACCGTACTGTTGCGAATAATTACGCCATCACTACGAAAACCGTAGTAATCACCATTAATGGCAAATATCGCGTTGTTCGCTGCAGCAATCTCTGAGGTGTTTTCCGTAATATTCGTGCCGAAGCTGTTATCCGCCAAAGCCGAGCGCAGACTGCTTGCGTCCGTCATCTGAACATCTGCGACGTAATATGTAATCTGGTCCGCACCGGAGCCGGTCTGCACCTTCTCGATGCTCACCTGCATATCGTCACTGGAATAGTTCCAGTCATCTGAGGTTGCATTGGCCTCTGCTGCTGCGTTTGACGCATCATTTGTACTGCTGCTAGTGGCCGACGCGTTATCATCCGCCACGACCACTTCCACATGCCGGATCAGGTAACGGTCAGCCAGACTGTAGACAATTCCGCCGATTCCAAAGATAACGACAAGCGTGGCAATCAGCCATTTACGCCTTTTATTCGGGATTGCTTTTCTATGTGGATCTTTCGGATTGGGTTTATCATACATTCTCATCATTGAAGCCACCTCTTCATCATCTAAGTTCTTAAAGCCATGATAGGCGGGATAGCTTAAATGAATCTGAAACCTGTCGAAGGCAAAAAAAGGTTACCTGTTCCTCTCGGGAATCAGGTAACCTTCTAACCATTTCATGATAAATCGGTTGTACACGATAAGAACTCGTAATGGCATAAATGGACAATGTGTTAAAAATTAATTTCAATCATGGAGACTCGATATGGTTCACTACTCTCCTGCAAATAGTGCATCGTACGCAGGACATGGCCGCTTCTCCAGAAAATCCGCTAATGCGCGCGGCTGCTTGTCGTAAATTTCGTTCAATGGTGTTCCATGGTAGATGTTGCCGATGACGACCGGATGGCACAGCTCACAGATAAGAATGTCTCCGTTACCATGTAAATGCAGCTGTTTCGTCCCATCCACACAATTGGAAAAATACACCCCTGGCTGCTCGTGTAGCCCCAACAAATCAGCAAAGCGATCCATGCAGGTAAAATAGAGGGTTGTGTCTTCCTTCTTGTGTTCAATCAGCTCATTTACGGATCGAATAAGCGATTCCTTGGAAACGATATTGCTCCAATCGCTATGCGGCATCACAATACTGTTCTGAATCTCGTGAATGCGTACACCCAGATCATAGACCTTTTGGCTAATAGCCAACATATTCGATTGTGTTCCCTCAAACAGCAGGGTTTCCAGTACCGTCTCCAGTCCGGCTTCCGTACACAAACGGATATTGCGTTCCAGTCTCTCGTACATGCGTGGGTGAACACGATAGTATGCGGAATAAGCATCTGCATCAGTGTAGTTGAACGAAATATGAATATTGGACAACCCTGCATCACGCAACGCATGAATTCGCTCTTCCGTCAGTAAACTGGCATTTGTATTCAATTGCGTATCAATTCCATGAGCTGCACAATACGTAACAATATCCAGACAATCCTGATACTTGAGGGTCACTTCTCCCCCGGACAAGCGCACACGTTTCAACCTTGGGAGCTCACCGATGATCCGAATAACTTCCTGTGCATCAATACATTGTCCATCGTCCCGGTTATAGGCACAGCAATAGTCACACTTGAAATTGCAATTGGAAGTCACCCCGACTTCCAGTCCCTCCAGCTCGTATACACCGGGTGTTTCCAGCTCGAGTGATTTATATCTGTTTTTTGCGGTCAATTCCAAATACCTCCTGGTTCCCTCATCCCATGTGATTACAACCTGGAGATTATAGCGGAAGCATACAGGGTTCGGATATGACATTCTGTACGCTGAGTCCGAAAAAAATAAAACCCATCTCTCCGATCAGCGGGAATGGGTACGATTGTTCTAGCATTTAGATTATATAATTTAAAATTTGATGCCTTGCCCTTGGGAAGCTGCCTCTCTCAAACACACTCATGTACTATATCGAATGGAAATCTTCTTTTAGAATGGCGTACATCTTCAAGTCCCGAAGCTCATTTTTCACCTTCATATAATTTCGCAAAACACCCTCGAACTGCATGCCTACCTTCTCCATCACCTTGGCCGAACCTGTATTATCCACCATACACCTGGCTTGAATTCGCTCCAATCCTACTTCCTCGAATCCAAATTGGATGATCTTGCTTACGACTTCTGTCATAATGCCCTGATTCCAATACTGGTCGGACAACACATAGCCCAATTCTACTCTCATACTATTGCTGTCACAGCCCAAATAATTGCAGCTGCCAATCAGCCTTTTGGTCTGTTTATCCTCAATCCCCCAGGGCCCGAGCTTGTCCGCCTCATAACGATTCATGACAAAATCGATAAAACCTTTGGTATCCTCCTTACTCTGATGAGCTTCCCACGTGGTGAATTCGGCAACGGCAGGAACCGAGCAATAGCTGTACATATCGTCCAGATCATCGTAGGTGAGAGGGCGAAGCAAGGTGCGTTCGGTTTCCAATACGGGAAATGGGTCAAAATAACTTTCAATCGTATTCATACATGTCCCTCCCTAGAATATTAGAATAAAGAAACATACTAAACTCGTTTATAAAATGTACGTTCTTTTAATGTAAAGTCATGGCCACAATCGGTGCTGCTTCCACTGCCCGTCTTGCAGCTCATACCGAATTCTTGTATGCTTCCGCCCCGAATCCCCCTGCCAAAACTCTACTTCTCGAGCATTCACAGCATATAACCGCCAATGGGGCGAAACAACATCCGGGTCACGTTGAATCCGTTCCTTCTGAGCTTCAATGGAGCTATCCAATACTTCCTCGCTCTCCAATTCCTGACTCTGGCACCCTGTCATGGCAACCGCTCTGGCTCCAGCCGAGCGCTTCCGGAAGTCATCTGCTCCTGCTTCATTTCCCATATCCGCGGCTGTACCCCTTATACGAATCTGTCTCCCGAGCGCAGGCCAATAAAATGTCAGTGCCACGTGCGGGTTATCCTCCAACTGCCTTCCTTTCCGACTCTCGGAACTGGATGCAAAGTAAAACGCCTCATCAATGACATTTTTCAAAATCAATACGCGTGCATCCGGATAACCATCTTGATCCACCGTTGAGATTGTCATGGCATGAGGTTCCTTCACATTGGCCTTGATTGCCCCTTGCAACCAGTCCAAAAATAATTCCCCAGGACGGTCTGGCAAATGATGGATGTCCCAAGGAAGGAAAGGCCCAGACAATGCATGCAAGCTCCGCAACAACTCACTCGATTCACCGCTCATACGATCACTCCCGCCTTCCAATTCATTCCATTGTAGCGCGATTGTAACGTACTGGAAATAGAGAGTTTTAGAATAATACAATAAAATATCGTCATAACTAAGAGGGCAGATGTGCTCAACTTATAAATACGTTCTGTTAATACTTTAGCTTAATTGACCTTCCGGTTAACTAGATAATATCTATTTCTTACTCTTAATATTCACCCTAATAAATGCAGCAATCGCCATAATCCCAGCTGATACAGATGACCTGATTTTCAATTGTGCAATATCCGAAAAATCTGTTGGCGGATTAAACAGCATGCTACATAAATAATATAAATACACGACTATAGAGATAACCAAGACTACATTTGCAATTCTTTTTTTCAACAAAATTGATCCCTTTCTTGTATGATTTCAACTTTCATTTGTCTGTACCTAAGAGTTCTCCTCCTCTGAACCAAATTCAACCCAAATGGCTCACCATATTCATGCTGCTCAATCTCCAACCGTTCACACTCTTCTCAATCGTGTGCATACTAGTATGATCGATCGCATGAAAGCTGGATTTATTGCTCCATTCCCGCTTATCGAGCAGATAATAGAGGATATTAATCACTCCGCCGTGCGTAATCAACAGAACATTAGACTGTATCTTTTGCTCCTCCATGTCTCTGCAGAGTGTATCGAAAGATGCACAGATTCTGTTATAAAAATTCCGTGGACTTTCTCCTCCTGGAAAAGGAGAATCCATCTCAAGAGCATTGAAATAAACTCCGGGGTAATTCTTTTCAGCCTCCTCATGAAGCATTCCCGCCAAATATCCATTATTCATCTCTCGCCAACCTTTCACAAAGCTGCCCGAAATATTTAATTTCTGCTCAATCTCCCTTGCCGTCTGTACTGCACGAGGAAGATCACTACTTTTAATCGTATGGATATCATACTGCTCAGCATGATGTTGTAGATAATCGCCGAGTTTTTCGGATTGAATGATCCCTTGTTCCGTAAGCCCCCGCTTACTCCAT
Source organism: Paenibacillus sp. FSL K6-2862 (assembly GCF_038005125.1). Classification (NCBI taxonomy): domain Bacteria; kingdom Bacillati; phylum Bacillota; class Bacilli; order Caryophanales; family Paenibacillaceae; genus Paenibacillus; species Paenibacillus sp. FSL K6-2862. The sequence continues at coordinate 1,739,924 of NZ_JBBOSN010000001.1, read as the reverse complement.
CCACCTCGATACCCTTCATCATCCGCGCCATGTCTTACTAGAAAGATCTTCAAGGCTATTCCTCCTTAACCTGTGTTTTAGCTAGTTTTAATCATCTCTAGACGGATCATATGAATCCTCTACTGCTGGTATGTAAGGTGACAAGAACGGATCTTTCACTTTCTCCAGCTTCCCACGTGCCAACTTCCATACTACAAATTGATTTTCATTGATATCATCTCCAGCCTCATCATCATGAACATATAGGAGTCCATAAGCCCCCGGTAAATGAGTTGCAATCCATTCAAAAATCTCAAGAACATACACTGCATAATGATTGTGCAGCCCTGTTATTAAAAATGAATCCTGACCGTTACATCTCTTAATTATGGATAGATTCATCTTGTCAGTTTCCTTGATGTATTGTTCGAATTGTAAAAAAGCCTCTTCTTGCAGTTGTTCATTCGTATCATGTGTATGATATCTCAGAACAGCCCACCCATGAAATTCATACATAAGGTAATTCTCCTTTATGTCTATCAAATTTGCTAAACAAACCCCGACCTCAGATGGTTTTTATCCAAGATCGGGGCCTTTGGTTCTTACAATTTAATTTACAAAAGTATTACGAACTCGGACTGATTTTACAAAATAAGGAATCCAGATTGCGCAAGTGAGAACTGACTTCGCAATTTCTCTCATCGAGCTTCCATCCTCAAGATCACTCGCCATCGGAATCTGAAGTAACAACAGATAATCCATGATGCCCACGACCAAACTGACACTATAGAAGATAATCATAAGACGTGGCAAAATAGCCTTTTTACTATAAAATGCATAGACCGTATACAAACTAAACAATAGAAATAGCACGTTATATACCAGTTCAAAAATGAGTACAGGTCCCCATAACGGATGATAATAATCTGATTGTTTGGAAGTTAGCAGCTCCCATGTTTCTGTCGTAAATATGGGCACGATTTGTTGAATCAATTGCACTGCGAGCAGAACAATCGTAAGAAGGAGACCAATTTGGATGAGGATCAGCCATCCTCCTAATCCCGACACGCCCAGTGGTCGATAGTCTCTCTTCTGCTCTTCAATAGGTGGTTCCACGGATAACACGTCCTTATACTGTTTTGTCATTCTGAGATGAATCATTTCTCATCATTTTCAAACCTACAATTGCCCCTACCTTTCCTTACTTCTCGTACGTTCTATGTACTAACTCCTTCATTACAAATACGTTCCTCACCTTCCTCGATTATAAAAATTTACACAGCTTCCTTATTATACTACAAGCTAAAATAAACTAATACAGCATATCAACCATCCATTAATTCCACAATGTAGAGGTAAAAGAAGACCTCTTCGCTATACTTATGCCATGTTCAGCCCTTCATTTGTACGTCATAATTTACTTCATCAAGTGCAGATGAGACTTCTGCATAACGGAATGAAGGAGGACAAGGATATGTCCAAACAAAACATAAAACTAATGCCTTTTGCTGACCTCTCAGCATATATTGGTGGTTTCAAGATCGTTTCCACGCAGTGGGGTGCAGATGGGAAGGTGTACATTCTGTTAATAAATCAAGTGCCGGAGAGAGAACGGAACATGTTCGTTCAGACCCATTTAAATCAAACCTACACCTACAAAGTTCTAATAGTATCTGAGAAACATGTAGAAGATGTCGTGATCTGGGGACAAACCTACAATTATCATTATGTCCAGCCGCTGCATGATCATCTTTTGCTTGTCGGTGCGCGCTGTACCTACTACGGTAATGATCAGTATGACCTGAATGCCAGAGTGTGTGATATGAATGGAAAGCCAATTCGGGATTTTCTGTTAGGGGACGGGATTCAGAGTGTCCAGGTGACAGGGAATGGAACGATCTGGACCAGTTACTTTGATGAAGGTGTATGCGGCAATTACGGATGGAGCGATCCGATTGGTTCCTGCGGTCTGCTGGCCTGGGATGAGCAAGGTAACAAACTCTATGAAAACCGCGAAGCTGATATCGCCGATTGCTATGCACTTAATGTCGTGAATGAGGATGAGGTATGGTTTTATTATTATACTGATTTCGAACTTGGTTGTGTCTCAGGGAGTACCGTGGATTCCAAGGTCACGTTTGTGAAACCGAACATATCCGGCTCTTCCGGATTCAGTACGGATGGTTATCACTTTTTGTTCGATGCTGGATACGGTAAACACGGGACGTTTGTTCTCAAAAAAATGGATAAGCCAGGACGACTGACGAAGGGGCAAAAGATTGAATTGGTTAACGAAGCCAATAAACCATTGAAACAGGCACGGCAGGATTTTCGTGAGCAGCGACTGCTCCTTAGCGAAGGGAATTTACTGTACCAGCTGACAATCGAAGAGCTGATTTCTAGTCTGGATTAATGGTCATGGAGCGGAGAGGGTAATCTCGCAAAGGACAAACCCTCTTCCTCCAGTGCTTGTCTAAGTTTCGGGATCGCAGACGGCCCTATGCCATGAAGCTTCAGGATCTCTTTCTCGGTATACTTCGAAAGTTCAGCCAACGTTGTAATCCCTTCATTTTCTAAGGCACGTCTGGCAGGTGCAGACAATAAGGCCAGAAATCCTTCTTTCGGTTTACGTTCAGATTCGCAGATCGGACAAGTTGGGCAGTCACTTTTTTTGTAATACGAATGTCCATGTTCACATGTTCTTCGTGTTCCTTTGTCGTTTGTCATATGAGATCTCTCCTTCCGAGTTACACTTTCATCCAACTTTCAACCTCCGGGATAATACGATCATATCGTTTTAACAAAGCTTTACTGTTCTACATGCACATATCTCTCCATCCACTCTTTTGCCTCTTGCAGCATCCCCAACGTTATTTGATGATTTACGCCAGCATACTCAACGAATTTAAGTGATTTTTGATTATCATTTACAGTCATGCCTTCCATAAAGTATCGCTGGCTTTCGATAGAAATGGTTGTATCTTCTTTTCCATGCAGCAAGAGGAATGCTTGGTCATTAGAAGCGTCAATATTGAACAAAGGATCATATTTCCTGATATTTTCGGCTTCGATTGCACTCATCGGACTCCTCCCATCATGTACACGGAAAATCTCCTCAGACCTTAACCAGGCACAAGAAGCATTCATGACCACTGCAGAGTTTACATTTGAATTGGTCGCGCAAACCCCACCTGCAATAAATCCACCAGCCGAATTCCCAATAATGCCCACAGGGTGGTCGTTCATATTCAGGATATCTGTAACGATAGTGCTTGCCTCTTCAACCGCTTGTATCACGACTGACCAAAAGTATTGTTGTAAAATAACGGTATCGAAGTACGCTAGATTCCCACGTTCACCGTGGTGAGGCAGCTCAGGGATGACCACTTTGTATCCCCAGTCCGAGACCATTGATCTAAAAAACAGATAGTCTCGTATATTGGACCCCCAACCATGATATAGGATGATTGTGCCTACAGGGGGTAAGTATGGATCTATCTGTAAGCAAGGCACTCCAACAATGGTACATTCATTTATTATTCTCATAATCCCTCGCCATACTTGATTATTAGGTTGATTTATCGGAAATATGCTATGAAGTACTTTCCCACACTATCATTTAATATTTTCACTGCTTCTGGTATTTTTCTGGAATTGACATGATCCTTTTGTCCTCTCTATTGTTCTTGTGCATTGTGGCCTACCAATTGGTTCTCAACTAAATAATCCTTTAGTAACTTTAGGTATTCTTTGCACGTCCTAATATAGTCCGTCTCTTCAAAGTCTCTAGCTTCCAGTTCCTTGTTAGCTCTGTTTAGCATAACAACTATACCGTCATACGAACCGCTGACTAACAGAGCTATTGAATGATTTATTGCGGTTATTAAATTATAATGTGAGGAATTTCTTCTAAGGCCATATACGGGCAACATATCTTTGGAATTCAATTTAAGAATGAGTTTCCATATGTTATCGTCAATTGTCTTCACAAACTAGCCCCCTAATTTCTTAATCATTAGTAAGACTTATACAACTCCATCAACCACGCAGCGAGCTGTTCCTTTTCCTCAAACTGAGGATAGTGTGCCGGATGTTCAAACACCTTGAACTCTTTGACTGGAGCCTCCAGCTCATTGAAATATTTCTGTGCCGCATTCACGGACGTCATATAATCATATTTTCCCATGACAAAGTATGTCGGAATCTCCAGCTCTTCTACAAGGTCGGGTAAGTGCTGGCCTGATTCCTCCTTCAAAAGCAGTTCCTGGGTAGCCTGAATGCCCATGAAGTATCGAATGACATCCAGTGCATTGTATTCAGGACCAAACAGGAAGCCGAGTATATAATCCCTATTTTCATCGATCTGTCTGGCTGCACCGCCGTATTTACGCACCATATTCCTTGGCGTATACATCTCCCCTCGCTCAATTGAACCTCGTAGACGTTCCAGACTTGCCACGTCCTCTGCATGACCAGCCTTCTTCGCCTGAGCAAGGGTATAATTCTGTCCAGCTCACTCTGCACGTGATCAGCAACTTGCCCGATACCGATGTAAGCATTGAATTTGTCTGGTGCCTTGGCTGCAGCTTTCGTTCCTATGTATGTACCAAATGAATGACCGACCAAACTGACCTTATCCTGTCCAAGCTCAGCGGTCACATAATCGGTTAATGCCAATAAATCCTCTACAAGCACATCCGTTGTCAACTCCGAATAATCCTCCAGAAAGTGATAAGACTTTCCGCTCCCGCGTTGATCATAATGCACAATGGTAAAATGCTGTTCGAGCTCCTTTTGATATTTTCTGACATAAGGAATTTCGGAGCATCCCGGACCACCGTGTACAAAGATAAGGATAGGATTGTCCCGATTCGTTCCCCGAATCATAACCTCGTGGCCTGCGCCGTTAATCACAACCTGCCCCATCGTACTAATGCTGTTCTCTCCCCTGATTCCTGGTGTCCATGTCGGAAATATAAGCGAGAGTAAGACCATAAGCAAAATGAGAATCAGAAAGCGTTTGGATATTTTAACGAGCTTCTTACGCATGGGGATATCTCCTTTTGCACAATGATTCGTTGAAATGGAATTCTGCTGAGTACTGTTACTTTAATGGACTAATTTTATAAAAATAAGGCCCACACATGTCTTCGTGCGTATGTACGTAGGTCCAGGTAAACTCCTGGTCAAAGATATAGATATCTTGTTCAGAATCAAAGTCCGCTGCAACGACTGCCTTCGCATTCTCATAGACCTGGATCAACGGCGTATGTTGATACATGATATATAAATCATTTTTGAGCACGGCATCAAACGCATCTCGTGCTGAATCGCCCGTTAAACACGCTTGTTTCTGATAACTAAACATATGCCATTTATATTCGCTGTAGTAGATCGCTTCTTTTGCCTCGTCATCCAGATTGCCGGCAAATACCTCATCCCACTGCCGAGTAATGCTCTCCGATTCCTCACACAGTTCCGTCACCTGAACGCCCTTATTCTCCAGATTTTGTTCAAACATATATCTATGATATACAAGCTCGATCCGCGAGTACGCCACATTCAGTTCACTTTCAGGCAAAACGTCTAACATCTTGTTAATTTGTTCTCGAATCACGTTGACCTCCGTTTGAAATGAAATTAGGTGTGTCTTCGACCTGAGCCACATCCCTGTTTCTTACCGTCTAGCTTCTTCTCGCAATACATAAGCCAATTGGTACATCTCCGCAATATCATGTCTATTCTGCTCCTGGAATCTTCGAATAGCTTCAGTAATCTCTACAAGCTCTACGGCAATAACCTGCTCTCCATCCACCGGATTCAGCGGATCACCTACAAGTTCAACATCTCCATATCCAATCACTCTCAAAAAATGAGGATGCGGAATATGTGGTCGATACGGTTCAGTGGCACCAGATGTGCAATAGAACTGACCGAATATCCGATACAACTGCAGCTCCGCACCCAGCTCTTCCATCACTTCGCGCTTCAATGCATCCGGATATCTCTCTCCAGGTTCCAAGGTTCCTCCTGGCAACTCCCATTTGCCATTATCGAGTTGAAACACAACGCACTTCTTCCCGACGAACGGGATAATGCTCACGTTGCTCACCAGCGATTCATCCACGATATCGTTCAACCTGAACTCCGCTGTCACCGTCCCCCAATGAATAGAGGCACTCAGTGCCGGAAAATGTTCAATATTTAAGCTTGGCATCCGCATCAGCCCCTCTCTAGATAAAGTAAAATCTTCCACTTCATTCTTTCTTCAATTATAGATGAAAGGAAAGAAAGAAGGCCACCTTCCCTCATGGAATAGGTGACCTTCTCATCATAGATTCAGAGAACAATACTGTATCATGGCATGCGCCTTATTTGTGCACCAGTTTCCCGTTTTCCAAAAAGAGTACCCGATTACACAGCGGAAGAATCCGCTCATCATGCGTAACCATTACCGCACTCTTGCCCTGCTCTGCAACCAGCTTCGCAATCATGCCAACAATATCAAGCCCTCGTGCTGCATCCAGGCTGGCTGTCGGTTCGTCCGCCAGCAGCACAGCCGGATCATTCATCAACGCCCGCGCAATGGCAACCCGCTGACGTTCCCCGCCAGATAGTTTCTCAGCATATGCCTTACGGCGGTGAGATAAACCTACCGTATGAAGCAACTCATCCACTCGCTTTGAAGCCTTGTTCTTATCCGTTCCGGCAAGCTTCGCAACGACCATCAGCTGTTCTTCCACTTTCAGATAAGGAATGAGGTTGGCGCTTTGAAAAATAAAACCGAGCTGCTGAAGCCGCACATCGGAAATGTCCTGCTTATTTTTGCCCATGATGGATACACCATCAAGCAGAACCTGCCCCTCAGTTGGTTCAAGGAGTGCACCTGCAATGGACAGAAATGTACTTTTGCCTGACCCGGAAGGACCCATGACTGCGACGAGTTCCCCCTCGGCAACTTCAAGATCCAGCTGATCCAAAATCGTACGTTTGACCCCGCCATCCTCAAAGGTCTGTGTAATTTCATGCAATATCAATCGGTTTCTCATGCTGCTGTCCTCCCAATCGCATCAAGCGCATCAATTTTGGCAACCTTCCACACCGAGAATAACGAACCTGCCACAGACATGATTACAAATAAAGTGCAGGTCAGTGCCAGGGTGGACAAGCCTAATTGAAACGGCATCGAAGCTGGCAGGATGGACTCAAACAGTCGGACCAGCAGAACACTGATCACCAAACTGCCGACGGATAGAAGTAGAACTTGTAATGAAACACTGCCAGCCAGATACGTATTGCGCGTCCCGATGGCTTTCAAAATGCCAAATTGACTCGTTTTCTGAATGGTGATGACGTAGAAAAATACCGCGAGTACAAACGCCGAGATGACAAACAAAAAGGCGATCATCATGAGCAGCGAGCCCTGCTCTTCCTTATAGCCAGGTATGGCCGATACCGCATCGGACTTCGTAATCACTTCCGAATTCGGCAATGCAGCACTCAGGCTGTCAACCTTCTCACCAGCATCCTTAATGGCAATGGCATTGTATGACGAAGCATTATTGCCCGCTGTATCTGGACTAGTACGCGAACTTCCTTGCAATGCAAGCCATTCCTGTTCATTCAGGAACACAACCGGCGAGTGGCTAAAGGACTCATTTTGCACAAATCCACCGACTGTCCACTCCATCCCCGACGCTTGATCGACCAGAACGGTCCCAATGGTCACGCCGGACTCTGACAGCTTTTGGTCCACTGCAACTTGTCCGTCCTTCTGATCCGCAATCGAAACTCCTTCAGTGACGGTTGGCGCAAGCCAGCCTTCTGGGTTCACCATAAACAGAGTGACATCTATTTTCTTGGTGTCGTCAGCCGGGCTAACGGTTGTCATTTTCACACCCAGCGCCTCTGCATTATCTTGTCCTACCACTGAGCGCGACTGTTCAAGCTGATCCTGATTCACCTGGGACCGGGTAAAACGATGATTTGAATCCTGTTCGAGAACGAAATGGGTTGCTGCCATATTTTTGATCGACGCGGCGTTGTCATACGCCAGCCCCTGCGCAAGTCCTGTAACAAACAGTACCAAAAATGAAACCAGTACCATAATGGTAGCAATTAACGCATACCGCCCTTTGGCAAACCTCATCTCTCTAATAGCCAAGTACATATCTCTGACCTCCTCTTGATAAACCAAGTATAGGAGGTGAAAATGAACGGCAAATGAATAACAGATTACATCTGCGGAAGAGTCACAGTGAAGACCGTACCTTCGGCCGAACTGGAGACTTCAATTGTACCGTCATGAATCCGGACAATTTTCTGCACAATGGCAAGCCCGAGCCCAGTTCGACCAGAAGAACGCTCCCGTGCACGGTCCACCCTATAGAAACGATCGAACAGGAATGGCAGATGCTCTGCCGCAATCCCATCCCCCGTATCCCGAATTTGGATTACACAGAGAGTATCAATCTGCTCTGCTCGGATCTCGATGCTTCTTCCTTGCGGAAGATGATTCACTGCATTGCCCAGCAGATTCATCCATACCTGCATGAGCAGTACTTCATTACCAACCAGCTGGATGGATTCGGGTACCGATATCCGGAGCAGCAGCTCCTTATCTTCCAGCTGCCATTGCAGCACCTGAACGGCTTGACGGAATTGATCGCGCAAAGAGAATTCTTCTTTGGTCAGATCCTCTTGGCCTTGATCGAGAGATGACAGCAGCAGCAGCTGTTTGCTGAGCAACGAGAGATGGCGGCTCTCTTCCTCAATAATGGATGCATAGTGCTCCCTTTCCCGTTCAGGAAGATCCCGATCTGAGAGCAGTTGGGCAAATCCCTGGATCGAGGTCAGTGGCGATTGAATCTCATGCGAGACGTTCGATACAAACTGTTGACGCGCCTGATCTACCCGCTCCAGTTCATGACTCATGGTCATAAAGTGCTGAGCCAACTGCCCAATCTCATCCCGCCTCTTCGTGGGTAATTTCAGATTATAGTTCCCCTGTACAATACGCTTGGTCGCCTCCGACAGACGTTCAATTGGATTGACCAAGTAGCGCGTACTGATGAGAAAGATCAAGATACTAATACCTACCGTCAGTGCCCCAATCAGTGCAAAAAAGATACGCAGTTCACCAAATTGCAAAATGACGTCCGGACGCATAAACAGGCCATAGCTTGTATTTCCGATCTGAAGTTGAACACCAACGGTATTGCTTAGCTGATTGTCAAAGAAACCCGTAATGAAGGGTTTGCTTGGAAACTGGGCAACACCATGGTAGACCTCACCGTCAAGCACCATATCTACAGCTTGCTTGTCCAGATCCTTCCCGCGGAACTCGCTACCGTAGAATTCATCATTGCCCTTGCCATCTGTCACATAGATCTCGTAACCGAGAGCTGCGGCATTGTCCAGATACGGTTGCATCATGTCTGGCTCCCGCTCCACAAATTGCTTCATTTCCATGGCGATACCTACCAGCTTCTCGTCATTGAAGGACTTAAGCTTCGCATGATAATAGATATTGGATAAAAGAAAACCCAGCATGCCGCTGACTACAATGACAGCGATCGTAATGAGGAAGACTCGAACATACAAAGTCCTCAACGGGTCTTCACCTCCATCTTGTAACCGATCCCCCGCACGGTATGAATGACAAAGTCATCTGTATAATCAGCAAACCGATCGCGTAACCGCTTGATGTGCACATCCACCGTACGGTCATCTCCTTCGTAATCTGCGCCCCAGACAAGTCTAATTAATTCATCCCGCGAGAATAAACGACCTGGATATTGTGCCAGCTGGGAGAGCAGCTCGAACTCCTTCATGGGCAAAAACAGAATGGATTGACCATCAGATACTTCCACGTTATTCCGGTCAATCACTATGCGATTCATGCGAATGATATCACTTGACGTGCGGTGATAACGGCGAAACAGTGCCTTGACCCTATAGATCAACTCTTCGGGTTCGAACGGCTTCGTCACATATTCATCTGTACCTTTCAGATAACCCTCCCTCTTGTCGGATAGCTGGTCCCTTGCCGTTAGCAGCACAATCGGTATGTCATACTGCTGCCGGATGAAATCACATAGCTCCAGTCCGTCCATGCCTGGCATCATCACGTCCAGGATCGCCAGATCAATCGGTGTTTCCTTTATCAGCTTGACCGCTTCCATCCCATCCTGCGCTTCATGCACCTGATACCCCTCTTTGGTCATGACATGCCGAAGGAGTGCTCTAATGTTGGCGTCATCGTCCGCCAGAAGCAGGTGTTTCATATCTTTGTCCGCCCCTCTGTTTCTAAGTTGAATGTATAATGATCATATCCATTGGTTCGAATTTTTGTAACAAGTACTTCCGCACATGGATCCTGCACAGATGGTAGCACAAAAGCAAAGGCGTTCGCCAGCACATACCACTGGAAGCAATGCTTTCGTGTTTATATTTACTTGAATCTGGTTGACACTATTATCAAGCACATCTATAATAAAACCATAACATATGAACGAACGCTCATATATTCATTCGATTAATTAGATTCATGCAAGGGATATTCTAAGCCACAATAGCAATCATCATTATTACATAACGGAGCCATGCTCCAAAGGAGAGGATCTCGTATGTCCGGACATCACCACAATCACGACCATGGACACCATCATGCTCATCCCAATAACAAGAAAGTGCTACTGTTTTCCTTCATTATCATTACGCTGTATATGATCGTAGAAGCTGTAGGCGGCTTTGTGACCAACAGTCTGGCCCTCATCTCCGATGCAGGACATATGCTGTCAGACGCAGTCGCTCTGGGGATTGCCTTACTGGCGTTTACCTTTGGGGAAAAAGCAGTGAATACGGGCAAAACCTACGGATACAGACGATTTGAGATCTTGGCTGCCACCTTAAACGGAATTACCTTAATTGCCATTTCCCTATACATCTTTTACGAAGCGATCGGCCGCTTCATCCATCCACCAGAAGTAGCCACGGTCGGCATGCTGATCATCAGCATCGTTGGATTGCTCGTAAACATTCTCGTTGCTTGGATTATGATGCGCGGCAGCGATACGGAGAATAACCTCAATATGCGAGGTGCTTACCTGCATGTCATCAGCGATATGCTGGGGTCCATCGGGGCCATTGCGGCAGCACTGCTAATGATGTTCTTCGGCTGGGGCTGGGCAGATCCACTCGCAAGTGTAATTGTGGCCGTGTTGGTGCTGCGAAGCGGGTTCTTCGTAACCAAATCTTCCCTGCATATTTTGATGGAAGGCACCCCGGCGAATGTAGATGTCAATGACCTCGTGCAAACGATTAAAAAAGTAGACGGTGTCCATGGCGTTCACGATGTGCATGTATGGTCCATCACTAGTAACCTGAATGCACTGACCGCTCATATTGTAGTCGATGGAACATTGACCATCTATGAAGCTGAAACGCTTGTGCAGAAAATTGAACATATGCTGGAGCACAAAGATATCAAGCATGTCACCTTGCAGGTAGAGTCTGAGAAGCACCTTCACGACAGTTCAGTATTATGTACCGTTAAGGGCGACGCACCCGATGCGCACGCACATCATCACCATTGAGTATGGTGCAACATATAGCATTAAATTAAAAACAGGGCTGATTCCCTCAAGGGAATGCCCTGTTTTTGATTTGTGTAAATCTTCCTTCTGTTATTAGGTTGGCCCAAGCTCTAACCTACCAAAACCTCTGGATTACTTGTACTTAGAGAGTAGCTTCTGTTTCTTTTGATCAAATTCAAAATCAGTAATGATGTTTTTTTCCTTCAACTCACCTAACTGCAAAAGTTGTTCATGAACATTAACGGGCGGCTTCTTCAATTTATTTGCTCTAACCAAAACAACAATTGAAAAAGGTATTGCATACAACATGGTTAACAGCGCCAAAAATGCTGCATTATCTGGATCTTCTGGCCCTAAACCCAGTATCATAAATAATGTTAATGTGAATAACACGATCCCAATGGTCGACAATACTTTCAAAACAAATTCCTCCCAAACATTATGTACTTTCTAATTGACGAGATAACTGATTTTAATTGCGAAGCTTGTTTTGAATCTCTTAGCCTGTTCTTTATATTCTTCTTCGTTACTCATTCTTCCACTGGCAGAAGGTCTCTAACTTCCATTATTACATATAATGCAGCCATGGCAAGACAAGTACACTTCATGATTTTCGCATTTCGGGTATCCTGGCGGGATTGTCGGTTGATCATCATCCTCTTCAATCTCGGACCACTCCAGATAATTGTCCAGATTAACGTCGTCTCTATAGAACGCATGAATCATGGTATGAAATTGCTCCAAGCAGGGTATGAGCGACTCTTCTCGCGGTTTATAACTTAACCTCTCCCACCCCGCTCCAGCAATAGCATGTATAATCATACGGAGCATAAAATCCTTTTCCTCTTCAAAGGTATCTATGGACCAAGGCATCTCATCGATGTCGAAGCCAACCGTTCCGATGCCTACGACGGACTGATCCCTCTGGGCCAACCAGATGGTCATTTCCCTCTCACGGTTCGTCCTAGCGAGCATCGAGCCACTGATGGAGAGCACTTCTATAAACACTGATGTTAACCCATTTGACATTCCGAGGGATTCGATCACTGGTACAGCATGTTCAGGCATTGAAATGGTATTTCCGATTCTGCTCACCCCTTATAACCATTACTACTCATCCGATTCAGTCCAGATGGCAAATTCGCCATACCCCAAATACTCACGTACTTCAAGAACCTGCTGACCAAGCATAACAATCTCCATACCATTCTCCGTGTCCCAATCTGTGCTGCCACCTAGTATGGCTCCCAGGATCTTGTCCTTCGGATCAGCCGGATTCCGATAAAGTTCAACTTCGCCAACCGCCATGAACGCGAGAATCCCCCTGCCCTCCACTTCGGCCAAGCCTGCAGGGTAATCCGCCGTATCACTTGACATTTTCTCTGTTTTCCATTTGTGTGCCCGGTTGCATATGTCGTTAACGGTGTCGTCCGGCAAGCGATTCAGCACATTTTGGATATACCCCTCTGCTTCTTCTAAACGGATGTCTTCCGTATTAAATCGATACTCCACCTCGCATTGGAACAACTCAAGCAGCCCGTATCCAGACACCCGATTCTCATCTGCAGGATCTTCTGAGCCAACACGTTCCAGATGGAATCGTTGAGTCATACAGCCCCTCCTCCCTTAATCTCCGCCTCCGCCACAAGATGAGCAGCTGGATGAGCTGCAGGAAGAGTCAGAAGAGGAGCTACTGCACGATGAACCGGAATTTCCCGAGGAACCGCTGCTGTCGTTACAATGATCGGCATAACAGCTCGAACTGCTTGAACAACTGCTGCTTGACGAAGCTCCTTGGGCTGCCTTTTCCGGTGGGATAAGTTCCTGTTCGAGACGACCCATGTGCACTCCGTACGTTGCCTCATGATACATGGAGTGATATACCATGGCACTCGCCATGATGAGAGCCACATCGACCGAACCTGAGGATTCGAGGGATAGCTCTTTTTCGTTTAGACTTGCCGATCTCTGCAGCCTATCGATCAAATAAGAAATGACCTGTGCAGCTTCAGGATCTTCCTGCATGCGTCTCGTGTGGAAAAATTGATTCACCAATTCAGTTCGATCTCCCTGAGCGATCAGCTTCTGCATGTCACCGGATATCGGGTAGCTGAAGAACTCCCCCCAGATTGCGGAGCTATATGGAGTGAACTCGAATAATTGACAATACACCCAATCAAACCACGCCCGTGCTCCTGGATTCTCGCGGCGGGTAACTGCCGGCTCATGATGTACCGTGGAACCCATAAATTCCGCACAAAAATCAGCATAGGATTTCGTAAACATCAGCATTTCATGCCACAACTCGTCTACCTCATCACTAAACATCGGTACCTGCTTCAGCAAAGAAGCCATAACGAAGTATCTTTTCAGCTCGAGCAGCTTCCATCGATACTCCAGCTTTTTCATATGGGGATGTTCCTGCTCCATACGGAGCCTAAGTTTATTTGAAAAGTGCTTATTAAAGCTCTTCTCCAGTTGTTGAATGGTTTGCTCATAGGAAATGTCATCACGCAGTCCAAGATTCAAAGGTAATTTTTTGCGTCTATACGTAACTCTCGTGTGCCTTCTGCGTCTTCCTTTTGAACGAAAAATCCTGATCCTGAGCCGAATCACCAAGGCTGCAACCACCAGTAATCCTGCTGCAATGTAGTAGTAGATAGGCATAATAGAGCCTCTCCTCTCCGTTGTTCTTTTCTATGTATGGGTGAAACTCCCATTAGTATATATGACGATTCAAAACTATTAAAGAGCCCTTAGGCATACAAGCCAGGGCCCTTTAATAACATTGATCCTTCGATGTCGATGGACTTTCGGTAATCTGAATCGCACTCCACACGACATTAATGCCGCATTCGTACGTTTAAAACTTTCTACATATGTTGTAACTGTAATCGTTGATCGTTAACAAATGCTTGTAAAAAGAACATCTCGTTTTCATTGGGAGTCCGCTCATGTTCTTTCTCGAAGTTTGATATTGCGCTATCTAATGATGTAGATGTCACTGCTCTATTACAGGAAGTCAGCTCTCTCCAAAACACATCCATCTCATCCAGGTCACATATGGATTCATGCCCGAGTAGGAAATGATCCGCATCATACTTTTGAATATCCTCTATCATCGGTAACAACATAGCTTGCTTGTAATGAAACAATGAATTAGTTGTTGTTCCATAAGGGCTGTCTCCAAGGAAAATAGTCTTTGCATCCGGAATGTATACGATTGTTGAATCATCTGTATGTGTGCTCCGAATGGTTTCAATCCTACAGACCTTATTGCCCAAATCAAGTTCGAGAGAACCTTCAAAACTGATATCAGAATCATTTAATTGATACGAGTTTCTCATGGGTATTTCATTCTTGATGATCTCCATACAGTGAGAACTCATCTTGTTTGACTCGACATATTCATGGAGTGAGTGGTCATCAAAAGAAAAGTTTCTCCAGATGTTCATCATTTGTTGGGTTAAACGATTAACAATAATCGTCGCATTGAATTCATTCATTCCTAAAAAATGATCCCAATGCGCATGTGTGATAACCAGATATTTAATTGGGGGTACATCTAAACGGCTTATTTCCTGCAAAAATTCTTGGGCATGCTGAACCGAATTCCCGCCATCGATCACTAGACTATATTGATCTCCACATACTAATCCTAAAGTCGGTCTATCTTTATCATTCTGGTTAGATAAGTAATAGATCGATTCACTTAATTTATTTAACATGTCAATTCTCCTCTAATTGTATTGTTGGAGTAAGAGAAAAACCGCATGTTAATGGATATTAACTATGGATCTTTCTCGTTTTATCGATTTACCAATGGAATCACCCCGATTTCGTTTTTAGGTAGTACGTATGTAAATGCTTTTTAAGATAAGGCAATAATCAAACTGGTAATAAGGAGCAGCAGCGTTACCGGAGCCCAGATTCTTCGTTCCCACACGCTGCGTGTTATCAGATTTAGGATTGTTCCCAGCACCAGATACCCAACAATAAACCAAATTGCTGTATCTGCAAATGAAGACCACTCAGGCAATAACACACCCGCTCTACTCAGTACAACTAAACCAATGAATACGAGAATAGTGATCTGCAGTAAACAGGAAAAGCGCATTGGTGTCGGATATTTCCCGGGAAACTTCCCACCCATCGCCGCCTCTCCCCACGGCATACCTGCAGCGAGTGCCACTTGAAAGAGAATGACAATCAGAATTAGGACAGTAAACAATATCGAAGACACTAATATCACCAATTCACATCCCCACATAGTTTCTTTCTTTTCCTTATACTTTATTGATGCAAATCGTTCAGTATTCTTCAAACCACAATCGATAAAATTCTTCCGAAAACCAGAACCATATGAAACCCAGAATCACCATGATGCACCCTAATCCTTTTAATATCACTTCAATCGTCTTAGGGAGTTCCATGCTCGGCAAGTTTTCTTCAAATTCGCTATTCGGTTTTATGCCTCGATATCTCATCAGAACAAATAGTTTATAAAGAATATCGGGAAAGAAATAAACCACTATACCTGTCACAAATACCGGAATGGATAAGTAACCAAACGTACTGGCCGTCCATTCAATTTCAATTCCATTCATTTTCTTAGCAAATAAGTTCATTGGATTATCTATCAAAATGCGCTCGTTCTTCTTGAGTGGAACTGAAAATATAATCCGGGTAATGATTGGCTAAAGATGGAAGTTCATGCTCCCGGAAAAATTTCAAATCCTTCATCTCTTCATTATTTGATGTTAATTGCCCCGATTGGATTCTGCATTCAAATACAATGGTTAAATATTCAACTTGATGACCGTTATGGTATGTAAAACGTTGACCTTCTCCGCCGTAGACACCAATGATCTTTTCGGGCTCAACGACAAGACCTGTCTCCTCCAAAGCTTCTCTGACCATCGCTTGTGCCGGTGTTTCACCAATCTCAATCGCTCCAGCAATTAACCCCCATGTTGATTCATTATGTTTACGTCCACATAAGATCTCTCCATGTTCATTTCGAATAATACCAGCAACACCTGGCATAAATATGAGCTCATTCCCAATCTTAGCTCTAAGGTTTTTATAGTAATCCGACATACTCAATTTCAGTCCCCCCCTTTAGACACAGTTTATAAAATGCTACAACTGACATCATTCACACTTCGTTCTGTGTTACTCTTCTTCTACAACAATATCTTGGCACTGGATAATCAATTCAGACATTTCTTCACCATCAAAAAGCATATGTAGTTCATATCCATTTTCGATACAATACAGTTCTTGATATAGCCAGTACCTACCGACGATGTTCCCTTCTTGCTTAATGATCTCAGGTGCAATAAACGTAATCTTATTTAAATTCGTAAACCCTCCTCGGGTATCGAATCGTATGACCAAGTCCGAATCCGAGACCAATTCCGTCACGGTGCAATCATGAAAATGGACCTGGTTACGAATATGTTCAGGAATAGGTTCAGCTAGCTGCGCCTCCCTATACTCCTTCGAAATCAGCTGCATTTGAGCTTCATTTATTTTGCTCTGTTTTTTCAACTGCTGCATGACCTCTTTAGTGCAATAACCCAGGGCAAACACACGGATATCTGCAATTAAGTCATTGATCTCTTTCGGTAATTGTACAACCTTGTTTTGGCAACTCCATTCCAGATTACTTTTAAATTCTTGTTTGCTGCTTAACTCATCAAAAGGTGGCCTCGAATCGTAATCTGCAATTAACTTCTCTATATGCTCTCTTTCTTCAGCCGGCATATGATAAACCATCGTATCCTCTTCCGATACCTCATCCCCACTAATAAATTTCTCAGCACGCACAAGAACTGCACCATCTTGCTCTAACATAAAACGGGGGTCAACATTGTAAACATCTCGTTGAAACTTTACATGCTCTTTTTCTTTTCTTTTATATAACCGAAGATAAAGCTCTTCATCCATTTGTTGAGCTCCGCTGTTACTCACATACCAAAGTGAAGATGTGTTTGTTGGCAAAGTTCATACCACTCTTTTGTAAGATGTTTCATGCGTATTCTCTCCTATTTCAATTCTTCAATTTGGCTTGGATGATCCAATGAACTGCATCTAAAATATCTTCTGCTATGTACTCAGGTTCCGTTTCCATCCATTTGTTTCTATACGTTGTTAATGACGATTCTCCCCAGCCTGTTCTTACAAGAACCTTCATGGCTCCTACTGCGTGAGCTGCAAGCATATCCGTATCGCCTACATCACCAATAACGATACATCTTGATAAATCTAAATGGTGCTGCTGTGAAGCCTCCACCAACATGCCCGGTTTTGGTTTTCGGCAGCTGCATTCTTGTTCATGTGGGCATATATAGGCTTGATCGAATCCGTATTCACTAAATTGTTCTTCAAACTCTTGGATCGTTGCCTCTCCACGCGATATCCGATACTGATTCGTAATAGCAAATACCTTAATTCCATTTTTCTTCAGAAGTGCTATAGCTTCTTGTGCATTAGGGTATAACTCAAAATCTCTAGGGTGAATAAAGTGTCCTGTGCCACCTATGGTTCCATCTCTGTCCACAAAAACAGCTTGTATGTCCAAATTTGGTTTGATCATGGTTTATTCCTTTCTCCGTTAACTACCGGAATAAAATCATGTTAATTTTATAATAAATGTTATAAAATGTATTTAAAAATGAATAGGGGTGATTGTATGAACTTATCGTTTTTAGCTCTATTTTTTGTTGGGATTATAACCATTTATGCTATCGCATTTACTTTGCTAATTAAGCTGCTTGGAAGGAAATTTAAAGACAAATCCAACATGTATTTTCTTTATGCCTCAGTTATTCTAGTTATTCAATCTTATCTTCTAATCAAGGATTTTTCTGAAAATCAGTCTATACGCTCGGTCAATATCTTATTTTTCTTAATGGCGTTCATGCTGATTTTCCAAGGAATACAACGGAAGAAGTCAAAGATGTAGAAACTGCTTTTTCAATAGAGCATAGATAACCGTATCCACAAACTGATTCTTCCAATAATAATGTTCCTTTAAAATTCCTTCCTCTCTGAATCCAATGTTCTCAAGCAACTTTTTGGATCCCGTATTCTTTGGCTCTACATAGGCTTCAATTCGGTTTAATGCAAGATGGCTAAATCCAAATTCTATGATTCGTTGAATCGCCTCGGTCATATATCCTTGCCCCCAATACTCCGGTGCTAATTCATATCCTATGTGAGCTTTGTAATGATTTTTCGCCCAACCATGAAACCCACATGAGCCAATCACCTTGTTCTCCGATTTCAACGTAATTCCCCAGCGAATGGCCTGTTCTTGATTAAACCGATCGTTCCATCTATGAATGAGCTCTTCCGCTTGTTCAACACTCGTAAAACTCTCTACATCATAAAACTTCGTCACTTCATCTGAAGAAAAATAATGAAATAGATCTCTTGAATCTTCTTGTTTAATCTCTCTTAATACGAACCGAGCTGTCTCTAACATGGGAAATTGAGGCATATTCTTCTCCTTTCATTATCGATTCATTCCTATCAATTCTTCTCTCGCTTCTATAAGCCAGGGATGTACTAATTTAAGCTTGGAACGTTGTTCCCATACATGGTTCAGATAGATGAGTATTCCATCATTGAGTTTGGATTCATCTACTTTATCTCGTATCTCTTGCAGGTAACCATGCTCTCCTGGTAAATTCCAAGATATTTTGTCTGAAATGAAAAGTACTTTATCCAGTAAACTAGCTTGTGGTTTAAACGTGGTATGACATTCGATTGCACTTAGTATTTCTTGATCGTTGATATGAAATATTTCTTTTGCCATAGCTTTGGATAACTTCTGGTGAATGATTCTATCATATTTATATTCTTCATCCATGATTTCGATCGATAATGCCTTGGCCAGATTTAACATTTCACTAATTGGAACCACATTACTAATATCATGTAATAACCCCGCTTGTTCTGCCTTTTCAGGGTCGGCTCCAAATAATCCAGCTACTCGTTTGGCTTCTACGGCAACGTCTAATGTGTGTTTCAGAGTTTCTTGATCATTATGTGCTTCGAAGAAAGAATGAATATTTTGACTTAGATCACTGGATAATTCCACATTCAATACATATGGCTTAAGAATTGGATTCATGTTTTGACCACCTATACGTTAATTTAGCTAACAGTCCCATCCCTACATGATTAGTGACATTTACCGATTCCAATCACTCGATAACATGCTATATGTAACAATATTCTCATAATGATCATGAAGCCATTGCGCTTCTCTAGAAATCCCTTCATTAGTGAAACCAACCTGTTCTGGTATCGATCTGCTTTTAGGGTTAGTTTCTGCACATTGTATAATTACACGATTTAATTTCATCTCATTGAATAAGACATCAAGTAGCCTTGTGATGCTTTTGGTAATAATCCCTTGACCTTCCGCAGACGCCGCTAAAAAATATCCAATACTAGTTACTTTATTCTTCCAATCAATATAATGTAATGCAATCATTCCAACCAGTTTACCATCGAACCACAAGCCAGCATCAATGCCGTTTTGATCTTCATAATTTTGTTTCCACATCTCTATTACTGGATCTAAATCTTCTGGGGATTGTCGCTTATCCACCCATAGCAACCATTCTCGAAGATGCATTCTGTTCTCATCAATTATTGTGTACAATTCATCTCTTTCTTGCGGTTGAATTAAATTGATTACTATCGATTCATTCACTTGAAACGGAAACAAATTAATCCCTCCATCAACATCAATCTAGGGTCTGCCTTTAAGTTTCTCGATACCAGCTCCGTATGTATTTTGTTCTGTGTTTCCCCGCCAGTAAACAAAAATACACCTCAACCTGAGACTTCTCTTAATCTTAGGTTAGGCGTTTGTGGTTCAAACTTTATTTTATTCCATTTTTATACATATATCAACCAAGAACTTGAACTTCTAAATACGACTAAATTGTAGCTGTTTAGATCCACCCAATCATTTTCAACGTGCCACAATACGTTGCGAATATGTCCATTCAAATCTCTAGCTTCATCTGTATAGTTATTATCCTTTTTCCATCTTCTAATTTCGTTATTCTCATATCAATGGGTTTAAATCCATGCTTGTGATAGAATGCGAGCCCTCTTGAATTTGTGCTATGACATGATAATAATAAATTCTTTACTCTATAAATCGATTTAGCTTCATTACCATCGTCTCTAATAAATACGAAGAAGCACCTTGTCCTCTAAAACGCTTGGATACAATAACGTTGCCTAGCCAACACACATCGTCTTTATAATTATACAAATTGGCATAGGCTATAACTTGATCTGACTCTTTATGAACTATAACGGTAGGTTCGTATCGATTCTCAAGAAGTTTCACTATCTGATCTGGTGTTAGCGGATATTTAAATTGTGGACTAACATAAAACAATTCTTCATCTGACTGAGGGAAAGAGCTTATATCTTTTAAATCGTCATTTATTAAAGACCTATAGGAATAGATGAATTCTATCTCCTTTCTCGTTTTGAATAATTCTCGAGTCTTTTTTTACACATTCTTCTTAATATAGCTCATCGAAATGAACTCTAATTCCTTCTCTTCATACTTGCTCATAAAATGTGTTTCTTTCATAAACCCAATCCGCTCATACACCTTGATAGCTCTCTCATTAAAAGCTGCAACGACTAATTGATACTCTCGATCACTAAATTGATTGTTCAAAAAGGAAAGAAATTCTGTTAGGAACCCCTGACCTTTGCCGTTTCCCGCCAAGTCAGGCTTTAACCCTAAACCAATGTCCAACTTCCTCAGATCAGTATAGATGCCCGCTGCATATCCGCCTGGGACCCGTGCTGATTCGCCTGCGCATATAAAACCAATTAGATCATCATGTTCATCTAACGCGTAATAATATTCTTCATTCATCAACTCCAAAATGCTGTCCTCACTACTATCCATGTTATACATTGAATACGGATATTCGTACTGCCACTTTGAAATCTGCAAGGCTCTATCCTTGGTCATGGGGTAAAAATGGTAACGTGGCACTTTTCAACCCGCCTTCCTTTAGTAAAAATTAAGTACACTGCTGAAAATTCACTTCAATTCCTTAGCAAATACGAATTCATCCTCCGGGTCATAACCTGCTTTTTCATATGTTTTTATCGCCTTAGCATTCTTATTTCCTGTCAAAATTTTGATGTGTTTCACTCCTGAATGATTAAAAATCCCTTCCAGTCGTTCAATCATCATTCCGGCCAATCCATTCCTGCGTGCAGATTCTTGTATGTACATTTCAGTGATCTCAGCCTGATGCTCTGCATAGCAAAACGATTTATAGATCTGTCCGCATGCAAATCCAACGACTCGCTCTTCCATTACAGCTACTACAATAACTTCTCTTCCATTAAAAAGGTCCGTATCTACCTCTTCCCGGCTTCGGCGAACTCCATTAAATTGATCATTCAATTCTATTAAAAATGGTACATCTTCTTTCACAGCTTCACGAACGAGCAAACTAGGAATGGACAATGAAATACCTCCTTCATGTTATAGAACTGGGACTATCATTCATCACTAATAAGATTGGTCATTTGGGCTTATGTCCATTAAGTTGCTCCCTGACCAAGATCACAAGGAACATTCAAACACATGAAAATAGGTGCCTTCCCCATATCCGTCTTTCACTTCATGCAAATGAATATGTTGAAATCCATTTGTCTTAAGAATGTCTTCAAACTCCTTCATATCATACAATCAAAGTGGGAAGTTCATCACCTCGGTCTTTTCGATTTTGTCGTCTTTGACTAACTCATATTTCAGCTCCGTTACGAGCAAGGATTGCTCTTTGCGATACTGAACTTTTTTGGATAAAACAATTAATTCATGGTTAACAATCTTCCGATCCGTTTCTCTCCATTCTGGAATTTCTTCCACGTCGTTCCCTTTTAACATAATCGTCAATAGAAGTTTCCCTTCAGCCTTAAGCGCAGATTGCAGATTGGCCAGGCTTTGGTTCACTAATTCACTGGGAAGCAGCGAGAACGATCCAAATGGGATCATAATCAAATCGAACTGGTCGGAGCTTACGAAATCTTCAATCTTTTGATAATATACATGAGGCTTCAGATTTAATCGCTCACCTTTTTCTTTACATACCTTAAGCATATCTTCGGATATATCGAATCCCTCTATTTGTATTTCACGCTGCATAAAAGGGATCAGCATTCTACCATTTCCACACATGGGTTCAAGCACACGCATATCTGTTCTGTCAACAAACGAAAGGTAAAAATCAAGCTCTCTGCCTTCCGCTAACGATTTGTCGCTTTCATATATCTTCGTACAAAGTTCTCCATAATAACTGTTCACTGGTGTTCCTCCTTCATTAGATCATCCATCGCCTGAACAGCCAGTTCCAATGCTTGTATTCTCCTTATTAGAAGAGTTCTCTGAGGACTGCCTTCCTTAGCCTTAGCAAGTGAGTTGTCAATGGTTGGCATTAAACCCGTAAGAACACTGCGAGCTTCAGTCAGATCTCCCAGGGTATATGAATGAGGTTTGTGTTGCCACACATGTTCAAGCATGGATAAACCAATACGGAGAGCATTGAGTCTCTTTTCTATTAAAGTTGTATTTGCCCCTTTCAGAGTCATCTGAGCCAGGGCATTTTCGGATTTAAGGATGGTTGATTGGAGGGATTGTATGGATTGCAATTGAATTCGTTCTGATACGTTTTCCATATAGGGCTGTCCTCCTTTCGCCGCTGTCTATATCCTTGTATGATTCTGTAGATCAACTTTCAGGGATTATAGATCTTGGGCGCATTTGTTAACCAGATTTCCAAATGTTTTGATATCCTCTAGATAATCATATCCTGCTGGATTGGGTGTGGTTTGATTATACATTCTTACTGCTACCGTTCTATACTTCGGAATGACAAGGCAGGCACAGCCGGTGATGCCCAAGGATTGAAAAGAACCGGATGGAAGCTCATCCCCAAGTTCCGTCATAGCACGCGGCTCATCCTGCACAAACCAAAAGAAACCATTTCTCGGTAATTGGTGTTCGAGATCTGGAGGACTAATGATTGTCGTCGCTTGCTCAAAGACTTCTCTCGGCACTATTTGCTGCCCATGCATGTCGCCCTTTTTCAAATGCAAATAACCCCAGTAGGCCAATTCCTTGGTACTCACAAATAAGTTGGCTTCATCGCCTTGATTATCGTTATATTGTTCATTGAGGAGCCAAACTAACTTTTCATTCGGTTCCTTTCTCCAACCGGTATGACTAAAACTCATGGGCGTAAATACACGTTCTTCAAGTAGTTGAGATAGTGGCATATGATATAATTTTTGAATGATCTTAATGAGCAAATTGACTCCAACATTATTGTATTTCCAGTCCGTTCCTGGCAAAAACAATCGATGATGCAGATCACCTAAACCATGGGTGTGTGTTAGCAGATGTCTTATCGTTGTGTTTCCCACTGCCACTGTATCCACATCATCCAAATAGTCGGCAACATCATCATCTATGCTGCAAATCTTTCCTTCATATAAGGCAAGACTAATGGCAAGTCCTAAATATGTCTTTCGAACCGATGCCACATGAAATTGAGATTCCTCATCCACTAATCGACTGCCTGTGGATTCGGTATGTACTCCTGAGTACCATTCATTCACGATTCGGTCATGATGAATAATGCAGGTTGCAGCTGCTGTAGCAGATAGCTCGTTTTTAACCCGTAAAACATAATCATTCAGTTCCTTGAATGTTGTATTCTCCGTTTTCTGTAAGTTGAGCAAGGAGACTCACACCACCATTCTTCACTTTTATCTATCAGTTAACTAGGTATGATTATGATGTTGATCTATCTTCCGCAATATGATATCTACAACCTCACTGGTCTCAAGATGATCCGTTCTCAGGTGTATTCCAAACTTATCATCCTTCAGAGCATGAACAACCTTCGGCGCTTGTTGATACTGCCAGCCTCCAAATTCATCTCCGCGTTTAGCTAACCGCTTGTATAGCGTTTCTTCAGTAGCCACTAGCGAAAAATGATATAACTCTTCGTCAATGGCTTTGAATCCGTTATAGATGTGGTTAAAGTTCTCTTCTTTATAAATAGTCATGGGAACGATTAGGTGTTTGTTATATTTCCGCCTTACTTCTACAGCCGTCTTCACAGTTAGGACTCTCCATAGTTCGATATCTTGAAAATCATCCGTACGCTCATTCTCTTCCCGGCATTCCTCCGGAATGAGTTTTCTGATCATATACCCTATTTCTTCAGGGTCGTATATCATACTATTGTTGATCAAGGGCTGGAGCATCTTTGCTGCCGACGTTTTGCCCGAACCGAACGCTCCATTAATCATAACGATCATATGATCACTCCTTTTTTAGAAGTTTAACCGCATTACTTTCTCCCTTGGTCATAATGAGGAATCCATTTTCCTTCGACTAAACTCCGTATGCCATCCGTATAATACGGCATTAGCTCATCAGCCTTATCCACATCCATCCAGGCAATTTCAGATATTTCATGAGGCCTGATAAGCTCTAACCTTCCTCCAATGACCTCAGCTCTAAACGTGAAGAAGATGGCATGTTCCTGCTTTTTCTCAAATATACATTCATTGATGGCAATGATCCCATGGACTCTTACATCAAGACCTGTTTCTTCTTTGGCTTCTCTGATGGCTGCTTGATCCAATGTTTCCTCCTTTTCCACCGCGCCACCAGGCAGCGACCAACTAGCATTGCCTTTATTCTTGACCATTAGAATCTTGGATGAGGTATCATCCAGGATTAATGCATAGACTACGTCAACTCGTCTCATTGAGTTCTCTCCTTTCGAGATGGTTTAGATCTTTATTTAATTCGCAGTAGCTGGTCTAGTATGATTGCTTCTTCAAAATACTTAATAACGCTCTTCAAATCTCTTCATCCACCAATTCCTGTTCAATAAATAATCAATTTTAACTGGCATGATCATAAATTGTTCATTCACTTCAATGGGTTCTCTTAAACCTGTATACACCAAATCAATATCTAACTTAAAAGGTTTGATTTTTCTTCCAACCTGACTTTCGAATTCCTGTACAAAAGACAAAAGATTCGGCGCACCTTCCCAGTAGTGCATCGCCGCTTGGCCGCCTGCAGGCATGTTCCACCATTTAATAAAAGAAGGCCACATATGGATTAGAACAGCCCTCACATCCTTATCTACCATTGAAAACTCAGGGGGATCCAAAATCAAACTTCTCTGGACTCCACTTTTAATCAGTCCTTTATTATAGACACATTGTTTCCATAGCTCATTCCACTGCCCTTTGAACTTTTCATTAATTCGTCCACCATTAGAAAATTGACTCCCAGGCCACGTACCTTCTCCGAATTCATCTGTCAACAGTCCATGTGCACTTGCCACAAACATAAGAAAATTCAAGTCATAATCTCCTGATATGCAAATGGTCCATGTATTGTTCACTCTGGTTATTTCCTCTCTGTCATAGAAATTGTAATGACTACGCTTACAAATTCTTCGTGCTACTAATTTCTCCTATTAACCAAAATCCCTGTGCTGGAAGTGAGCCGTAGTCTGAAGTAGAAAACTAGTTTAGAGCATCTCTTTCATCAGATACCCTGCACTTTTTTAGCATCAACAATTAATGATACAAATCCCAAATTTCCATTCTGATTCCGATGGTCAAATCTCTTAGATCTGTAGATAAATCCATTTTCAGGGTTCCAATTTGTAAAATAAAACTTCCCATCTTCATCACAATATTCTAACAACTCTACTTCAAAGCCTGCCTCCTCGAACAAATTAGTTATCGTGTTATAATTATGTACTATCTTATGACTTGCAGCCGGGTGATCTAGGGGGCCAGGCCCTCCAATCTTGACAATGTTCTGATACTCTTTATTCTGAAAATATCCATCAGGAACTGCACAACGGATATAACCGTTCGTTTTTAAATATTTATAACAAATCTTCGCAGCTTGAACTCCCTCCTCATAAGTCAAATGCTCCCATACATGTTCTGATAAAATTGCTTCAATCCTTCGTTCCTTAAAACTATCTTCCCAGTCTACTAATCGTAGCAAATCCAATTCTTCCTTTTGTGTCTGCATCCATCCTTGATATTTCTGTGATGAAGCACCTATGATGATCTTAATTGTTTCTGTCGGCGCTAGATGGGAAATATCTATCATTATGTATGGCCTCCTTTAAATTATCCAAATTAACACATAGCTTATATCGCATTGGAGTCATTAAATATCTTCTCACTAACAGAGGACGGCAACTGGATTTAGTTTTTAATTTGAAGCGTAAACTTTTTTAATTTGGGATGAGAATTTAGCTGCACCTGGAATTCGTGTGCGTTTGAAATATCCGGTTAACAGCTTGGGATGATTTTTGACCAGATCATATTCAATAACGGTGTCAGCGATGACTGATCTCGTAAAACCCAAAATCTCGACTACTTCAGATTTATCCCCCTCATCAAGCTCCTCTCCTTCCCGAAATTCCCCGTCCGGGTCATCGTCCAGCTGCTCACTGAATGTTAGACGAGCAACAACATAAGACATGATATGTTCCTTATCTTGGGTCAATTGCTCCAAGATCCACTGAACGCATTCTTCCTCTGTTGGAGACGAGATGCCGAAGCCGTGCAGAGTATACATCCGTTCTCTAAAGGAATCCATTAAGAACTCTGCTTCATAACTGGCATGTTCAACAAACTTGATATCTGGTTTAAGCTGAACAAGTTCAGCCGTAACCTTTTTGTACCAATCGCTTGTTAGGAATTCTTCTATTGTTTTCATTACTTCATTCCCCTTTCCCGTCCCCTGCTTGTATTTAACTCTTCAACACACCGTAGCTTCAAAATTCCTCCAATACCTTGGACTTATCCCCGTAAACCTTATCCAGATGCTCTTCCCCCCAGTAACACAAATGGTCCAAGGCTGGTTTTAATCCCCAACCGTAGTCTGTTAACTCATACTCCACTCTAGGGGGAACCTCCGAATAGACTTTTCTTTGCACAATTTCGTCTTTTTCCAAGCCTCTTAGCTGCGTCGTCAGCATCTTTTGCGTAATTTCAGGTATCAGCTTCCTAAGCTCGGATGAGCGTTTTCTTCCTGTCATCAAGTGGTAAATAATCAGAGGCTTCCATTTTCCGCCCATCACTTCCAAAGCCGCCTCGACACCTACTTTATACTTTTTGGGAGCGCCAGCTTCACGATCTTCTGTCAACTTATATCTCTCCTTCATCAGACTATATCCAAAGACTACAACCAAGGTAAAAACATAGCTATTTCCTTCATTTATGTCTATTATTCCAGCCCAAAATAAGGCTCAATTTCAGGGTACTTTCATGTTCCTATAGCACTTCAATCTTCCTATAGAACTTCAAAGTGCGTTCTTCCAGAATATATCCATCTCTGTTTATAATAGCATCAGCCATGAAGTGTGGCTACCAAACAAGCGCTGTAGAAAGGTCGTGAAATATAATCATGAACGTATTAGTTGTTGTGTCTCATCCAAGAAAGGATTCCCTTACATTTCAGGCCGCCGATCGATTTGTGCAAGGTCTTACTGAGGCTGGTCACGATGTTGAGATATTGGATTTACATGGGATTGGCTTCGATCCTATTCTCCGAGGCATGGATGAACCTGATTACACCCAACCGAATCAAATGTTTTCCCCTGAGGTTAAAACGGAGATGGAGCGATTGAAGAAGCATGATGCTGTGGCTTTTGTGTTTCCTCTCTGGTGGTGGCATCTGCCAGCCATGCTGAAAGGGTATGTGGATCGTGTCATGAACAACGGATTTGCCTACGGTTCGAACAAGCTTCACCATCAGAAAATCACGTGGATCGCGCTTGCAGGCGTGACCGAAGAACAGATGAAGAAGCGAAACTACGATGAATCGATCACGAACCTGCTCAATGTGGGGATTGCAGATTACTGCGGCGTCCCTAACTCCAGCGTTGAATTTCTGTATGAGACGTTAGATGCCAAGCCCGAACATTATGAGAACCTGCTTAACCAGGCGCATCAGTTGGGCGTAAATTATGATAAGGACATACGCTAACCATACGTTAGTCGGGTAATCGAAATGAGAGGCTCATGTATAATCAAACCAAAAAGGTCGCTCCGGAGAGCGACCCTGTCTGTTTAAGTGTTATTTTACTGTCGAAAGAAGAAACTTCTCCAGCATGGTGAGGTCGGTAATGCTATTGTTGCAAGCCGCGCTATCCATGCATACGTACTGGCCAATGGAAGCAAAGTTATCCGGCGAGTGACCCTTCGTCTTCACGTTGAAGAATCCAAGCTCCTGATGTCGATTACAGAACATGCAGTACCCCTTCTTGTTCGTAGCCGTAATCCGTCCCTCGATGCCGAGAAACTTCTCTTCGTACGGGTACACAATGAACAGGCGATTGGTAGCAATATCCGTCCATCTCAGATAGGTCGTACGTGCGTAATCGACCGTTTCCAGATCGGGCAGTTTGAGTTTCTTCGCCTTCGGAAATAGCTTCTGAATCTGCTTCGCCGACACTTGTGGGAATGGAATCAGATGTGCTTCGAGCCGATTCAGATATGACTGCAGTTCATGTGCTGTGTCATAAGTGGATAACTGCTCCAGCAGTTGCTTCTGATCCGAAGTGAGTTCATTGAAGATGCCGACTGCATTCGTCCCGACTGTGTAACGGACAGTTTCTAATACTTTTCGATCCACGACCGAGCGCAGCGTTTTGAGCAGGAAATCAGCTTGTTTTTGAATATAATTAAATTGATGATTGTGGATAAATGGTGTTTGCATGGCTTTCAGCCCCTTATTTTTATTGGTAAAACAAATAAGGTGCAAAGCCCGCGGGATGATACGTTATGTTTCACTCAGGGCGATCGAAGTTCTTCTCATCGCGCCCTACACAAAGTCCGCCCCTAACAGGCTTTGCGTAAGGCCTTTCTAGCGAACGAGCAATCCGGCGCTGCCAATATTGCCACGGTATAACCCCCAATGCAATAGATATACCGGAATTATAACAGGACTGGGACTGTATGGGCAACGGGATTCGTTATTCTTCATTTCAAACATGATGCAGTCTAAAGTTTACTAAATCTATATGGAATTCGCCTTTTATAAGTATGTCGAGCCCTAATAAACCATTAATGTTATGATATCTAAATGAAGTGAAATCTAGCGGAATATCTTTTATAATAAAATCGCCTACCTGTATTCCCTCAACCCGCTTGCTAAAGGCATGCTCCTTACCACCTATTCCATAACTTGTTATGATCTCATCCTCTGCTCCAACAACAATTCCAATATCATCCACTTCATCTTGTGCGATCAAAGTATGGCTTGCTCCTGTATCAATGACAATATTATCAATACATTTTTTTGTTCCATTATAAAGGACTGCTACTTCCGTAAAAAGCAGTCCCTCTCTATATTCAATCTTCATTTATAAGTTTCTCCTTAGACCTACATTCTTCCGTACCTTAACAATAACTGTGTCTTTGGAGGTATGGTAGACTAAGGTGTTATCTCGGCTATTTAACAATTCACGGGTAGCTTCCTCATCGCTTACAGGACTAATTACAGCGACCTCATTTATAACTTCTTGACTCTCTGTCTCTTCAGAATGAAGGATTTCAAACTTCACAAACTGGTTTGGGAAAATCTGCTGAACCTCTTGCCATTTCACATGCATCCCTCCAATCTTTCTGATGGTTTTATTATACCATGCAGTACATCGCAGCACTTACCGGAATTTAACTTAGTATCTCTATATTCACAAGTAAATGCTGATCTTTCTTTCAACATCTACTAATTCTTCGTAGTTATTTGAACCACGTTTTGACCGTTATTGGATTCCCAATGGATCTCTTTACCATATGCTTCACTAATGGCTCTTAGCGGTAAATAAACTCTTCCATCCACCATTATGGTTTTACTCTTTAATTCAATTTGCTTGTCGAACTCGGTAAAATGGCTCTCTCCCACCTTGAAGGTTAACCTTGGCTTGGGGTAATCATCTATGTCTACATATGCAAAAGTTACACTTTTAGCTTTGTTATCCCACCATATCCCTTTACCAGGCACAGCGAAATCTAGCACACTAACGATATAGACTGGCGAAACCAGTATATGACCTGCAGAGATGATATAATCAGTTCCTTCTACTAAGTGGAAGGTCTGTTCGTCAATCTTTACCTCAATCGAGTTTTGGTGAGATTCGGCACTTATTGAATTGGCACTAGTGATAAATAGAAAAATCGCAAAGATGAATAATATTGATTTTTTCATTCTATGATCTCCTCAAATTTAGTGAGTTTTCCTGACTTCGCTTAACTTACTCGTATTCACGAGATATCCCGCAATGTCTAGTGAGTCCAGCCCTCTTCTTCATACCTCAAAATTTTCCGCTCAAGATATCCATACACTACTTTATTGCACTAGTAAAACTCGCTTTAAAAATAAGATCATATACATTTGTATATGAATCGTAATACTCAAGTGCCTGTTTTCTTGCTTGATAGAAAGACTTCAACTTTTCCTTGTCTCCAGTATCGACATAAGCTATTAACTCATGCACTGCTTTTTTGTATGCTTCCACACTTTCCCTGACAGGAGAAAAATCAAAAGAATTATAGTCCAATACAGGAGTAAAGTTATCCGGACTAATTGCGACATTCGATCCAGCTTCCTCAATGAACTCATGTAATCTTGAGAAGTCTGATGGCTCTTCTAATATCACTTTGCCCAATATATTAACTACTTCTTGGTCGATCTTGTTGAATCTAGTTGTAAATACATGATTGAAAACATGCATTTCCATTAAATTTTTCGTGTAGTGAAAATAGCTATTCACCAAATGAAGCGTTGAGTTTTTATACTCTACCGAAAACCTCGCACTTCGAAGGACAGTGGCCGGGATGTACACACGATTATCGATGAGTTTGGCTTCAGTACCTGCTTGAGTCTTTATTTCTTTTTCATTAAGTACGATGTCGATCTTTTTTGTTGCACTTGTAGCTGTAAAAGCCATGGATCCGCTTAATAATACACAAGCAAGAGTAACAACCATCATCTTCTTCACTTCGTACACATCCCTTATTAGTGAATAACTCACGCTCGAAACCCCTCCCATAATACCATTTAATTCAAATAAAGGTAATTACATCTTTTTCACACTAAAAGAGAGTCACCTCCCTGGCCTGAGGCCAGTTCAGCAACTCCCTTTTCACAACCCTATTCCATCCGCTCCAAGCGGCTACTCCTTCACAGCCCCCACCACAATCCCCGTTACAAAGTACCGTTGCAGGAACGGATATACGAGCAGGATCGGCAGTGCACTAATAAAAATCTGGGACGCCCGAATGGTTCGCTGCGACAGGTTCGCAATCGCTTCCGGATCAAGCTTCGTCATGTCGGCCTGCACGATGATCGTTTGCATAAACGTCGCGAGCGGCAGCTTTTCCGAATCACGGATATAGATGATCCCGTCAAAATATGCGTTCCAATGACCAACCATCATGAAGAGAGAAACGGTGGCGATAACAGGCACGGAGACAGGCAGATAGATTTTGATGAACGACTGAAAGTGTCCTGCTCCATCGATAAATGCAGCCTCCTCCAGATCCTTCGGCACCGTACGGAAGAAATTCAGCAGCAGGATGATATTGAATACCGCCACGAGTCCCGGCAGAATGAGTGCCCACAATGTGTTCATCAGCCCGAGCTTCAGAATGAGGATATACCCCGGAATGAGACCTCCGCTGAACAGCATCGTGACAACAAAATACCACAGATAGATGTTACGTGCCCGGAACACACGTGTCTCCTTGGAGAGCGCATAGGCAGCAATCGTATTCACGATGAGCGCAAGCCCAGTTCCCAGCACCGTCCGCTCCACGGACACCCACAGGGAGGACAGGAAATTGGCGTTATCGAACGTCTTGGCATATGCTTCGAGCGTAAATCCAATCGGCCAGAACGTCACCAGACCGGCATTCGCAGGTGCGGACGCGCTGAGCGATACCATCAGCAAGTGATATAGAGGCAGCAGGCAGAGCAGCGAAAGGATGGTCAGGAACACATTATTGAAGATGCTGAATATGCGATAGGGCAGCGTTTTATGATACATGGCTCGTCATCATCCTTTCTAGAAAATTCGGTATCCGGCGAATCGGTAGGCCAGTCGGTAAGAGATCACGATGAGAATCAGACTGATGACCGATTTGAACAGATTCACCGCAGTAGCGAAACTGAACTGCCCACTCAGCAGACCTTCACGATACACGAACGTATCGATGATATCCGCTTGCTGGTAGATTAATGGACTATATAAGTTGAAGATTTGGTCGAAGTTGGCGTTAAGCACATTCCCCAGTGCCAGTGTGGCGATTACGATTCCGATAGGAATCAGCGCCGGGATGGTGATATAGATCGTCTGCTTCCATCGTCCCGCCCCATCCACTTCAGCTGCTTCGTACAGTGACGGATTAATGCCGGACAATGCCGCAAGGAAGATAATCGTGTTGAAACCAAACTCTTTCCAAACATCACTCGCAATGATCGTAAATCGGAACCAGTTGCCATCCCCCAGGAAGAAAATCGGCTTGATGCCGAACACCGAGACAAGGAACTGATTGAGAATACCCGTCTGTGCCAGAATATCGATCAGGATACCGGACAGCGTTACCCAGGACAAGAAGTGTGGCAGATACACGAGTGTCTGAATGGTTCTTTTCAGCGCCATCTTCCGTACCTCATTAAGCAATAGCGCGAAGACAAACGGTATGATCAGATTCATGATGATTTTGGAGCAGGCAAAGAACAGCGTGTTCCACGTAATCTGCAGGAAATAATCATTTTCCCACATATACCTGAAATGCTTCAGTCCCACCCATTCCGAACCCGCGAACCCAAGCGCAGGCTTGTAATCCTGAAATGCCATTAGAACTCCCGACATCGGAATATACGAAAAAATAAAAACCATAATGGCCGCCGGCAGCACCATGAAGTGCAGTACCCACGGCTGTTTGTAGCGTTTCTTTCTCTTCTGTTCCAGCTTGTTCCCCACATTCGCCTGTGGGACCCGTTGACCCTCCATTTTAGCCTCCATAGTGCCCTTCTCCTGTTCCCAAAAAAAGTTTTGTGTGTTAATGGGGTTCTCTGCTATAAATAGTATCAGGCCATTCTGAGCTCTGACTATATAACATTGTTAGGCCGGATAGGGTTTTGTTAGGAATCTGGTGAATACCAGTCTTTACAAACACCAATACGAAGGAGACTTTTTATGCATATATGGAAGCGCTTTATATTATTCGAAAAAAGGACCCGTTCCCGCTTCAGCCTGTTTGCAAAAATCAACTGTTTGATCGTGTTGCTGTTCATCCCCATTATTATCATGTATACCTACTCGAACAACGTCACCTATAACGTGGTCAGCAAAGAACTGCAGATCTCGAATACGAAACAGCTCACGTTTCTAGCCAGTCAGATCGATTCCCGCATTAATCAGATGATGGATTTCAGTCTGATCCTTTCAAGAGATCCCAATGTCCGCGCATTTAACGGTCTGAACATATGGGATGATCGGTATGATCAGATGCAGACCCGCTATGCCATTCAGGAGAAGATGGTGCTCCAATCTGGCGTCACGGATATATGGAACACCCGATATGCCGTATACTCGCAGCAGAATCAGGATGTTATCGCCAACTACAACCGCTCTTCCGGGTATGACGAGGATTACTTGAAACGTAATATGAGCGGACAATGGACATACGGGGATCAAGGGGCGGAATCGCAGGAGGGTATGCAGTCCTTTTACTGGTTTTACACCGATTCCTTGGCCCAACCGGGGATGTTGACCGGCAGCAATCTCGTCATTGAGGCCAGCTTCAGTTATGAGAACATTCAGAACATGCTCGATACGTACAAGGCAGGTGGGCAGGGAGATCCTTTCCTTTATCACAAGGGCAATGACCCCATTATGAATCGTAGTGCGGACAGTCAGTTATCGGAGGAACTTATTCAATATCTGGATACACTCTCCCTGGAGGATACTGCACAGGACGTTGTGAAACTGAATGGAAAAAAGTATCTGGTTAGCGCAGTCAAATCATCCTATCTGGATTGGCATTTGGTCGACGTGGTCCCACTGTATCAGATCCTGCAGCCGATTTCGCTCAGCCGAAATTTGTTCTACCTCTTTATGACGCTGCTGTTTGTAGTGGGTATATCCGCTTCGATTCTGCTGTACAGAAACATTCAATCTCCGATCAAAAAATTGATCCAGGGCCTGCGCCGCGTGCAGCGCGGTGACTATTCCGTACGGCTGCACAGCAAGGATCAGAATGAGTTCTCATTCCTGTTTCATCGATTCAATGATATGTCTCACCAGATTCAAGACCTGATCGAGAATGTATTCCATGAGAAAATCAGAGCCAAAGAAGCAACGCTGAAGCAGCTGCAGGCGCAGATCAATCCCCATTTTCTATATAACTGTCTTGGCTACATCATCAACATGGCTCAAATGAAGGACGAGCAGGCCGTCGTTTCCATGGCACATAATCTGAGTGCATATTATCGGTACACCACCCGCATGGAACGGGAGACGTCCTCGCTCCGGGACGAGATCAAGCTGCTCATCAACTATCTGGATATTCAAAAGCTGCGCAATGGACGAATTGAGTATCATATCGATATCCCTGAGGACATGCTTGCCCAGTCTGTACCGCGATTAATGCTTCAGCCGATGGTCGAGAATTCCGTTATACACGGTGTGGCGAAGTCCTATTCATCCGGGGAGATTCGCATTACCGGCGAGAGCGTGGATGGTTACGGCAAAATCTATATTGACGACGACGGCCCCGGCTTAAGTTCGGAACAGTACGATGCGCTGAACCTGAAAATGCAGGAGCCACTACAGGAGGAAATGGGCTGCGGCCTCTGGAATACGAACCAGCGAATCATGCATCTGTTCGGCAGCCAGTCCCACCTTCAATTCGGCCCATCTCCACTTGGCGGATTCCGCACCGAAATCGTCTGGGAGATGCCGAAGGACGATACAAATTCTGAGTGAGATACCGACATTAATATAAGTTGAGCCATTTCATTTGAAACGAAATATCTACACGTGAACGTAGAGGACAGAAAAAACCTGAAGAAGCGAAGCGTTCGCCTTTATCCCCAGATTTTCACCTTTATAAAGTATTCATAAAAAATCCGGGGGTAACAGCGATCGGAAGGTTGTTCTGTCATCGGAGTGGCAAGTGTAAATATGCCTTAGTTCAATCAACAAGGAGACGATACAATATGCAGATGATCATCGTAGACGACGAAGCACACTGGGTCGATAACCTGTCCATGACCAAGCCCTGGCACACCCTGGGGATCGAACAGGTTCACAGGGCGTACTCCGCGCATGAAGCCTTACAACTGATCGACACCCACCCCATCGATATCGTGATCTCGGACATTCAGATGCCGGAAATGACAGGTATTGAACTAATTGAACGCATCCGGATCCGGGACAAAAAAATAAAATGCATTCTATTATCGGGTTATTCCGAATTCGATTACGCCAAAAAAGCCATCCAGTACGAAGCCGTGGACTACCTGCTCAAACCGCCGACAGACGATGAATTAATGGGCGCCGTGCAGAAGGCCATCGATCAATTAAACATTGAATGGGAGCTCGTCAGTTCACTGAGTCGGACCCAGTTTACTTTACGAGAGAACCTGCCACACTTGCGTGGACGACTGCTTTTGAAGGCATTGCAGGGGCACCGGTTTTCATCCGGCGAATGGGAGCGAAAACTCACCAATTACGATCTGCCCTTTCACGCCGGGGACGCCGCACTCATGCTCGTTCGGTTGGATGAAGAATTCGGACACTATGACAGCCACGATCAGACCCTGATCGAGTATGCCATCATCAACATGGCGGAGGAAATTATGGGTGAGTTTATGCACGTGTGGGGTGTGAAGGAGGAACACGGATATGTAGTGTTTTTGCTGCAGCTGAAGGAACGAAATGACGATATTGGAAAAGAGACCATTCTGGAGAAGCTGTCCATTCAGCTTCAATCCAAAGTAAAACAGTTTCTGAAAGGCTCCCTCTCCATTGTCATGACCGAGTGGTTTACCTTTCCGGACCAGCTCTACGTTCGCTTCCGTCAGGCCTCCGCGTATTTCCGGCAGATCGTTGGGGACGAGCGCGAATTCGTCATGCGCGTCAGTGATGTGGAGACACCTTCAGCTCAAGGTCCGCTGGACGTGCTGTACACCCCGCCCACCTTCATCCATCTGCTGGAGAGCGGACAATGGGATGCTGCTGAGGAGAAAATACTCGCCGTCTGCGCAGAGCTGGATGAGAAATGGTCGGAATCGTGGGAGCATTGCATGGAGGCTGGTTTTCTCATTACCGCTTCGTTCACTAACCTCGCCCACCGAAACAAGCTGACCCTGACGAGCCTCATGGGCAGCGATATTGAGTATCTTCAGAGCGGAGAGGCCTTCTCTACCATCGGCAAATTACGGAAATGGTCACTTGGCGTCCTCGCCAAGCTCAAGGAAGGCACGTCCAACGAGGTCAAGGATATCCGGTCCGAGTATGTGAAGAAGGTTCAGGAGTTTACGGACAAGAATCTGCATCTGGATGTGTCTTTGCGTGTGCTCGCCGATCATGTCAATCTGCATCCGACCCATCTGTCCAAGATTTACAAGATCGAAACGGGCGAAGGCATCAGTGAATATATCTCGCGCCTGCGCATGGATCGGGCCTGCCACAAGCTGGTCACGACCACCAAAAAAGTATATGAAATCAGCATGGAGATTGGCTATATGGACCCGGCGTATTTTATCAAAGTGTTCAAGCGTCAGTTCGGCGTTACCCCGCAGGAATATAGAGACCAACATTAAACAGCATATAGAGGTTGTTCAAAAAGTCCGCTTTTGATTACGAATCATGCCTAACGGCATCATCAGCATCGAATATGGAATTCAGCCGAAATGTCCGTTGCTCACGTAGCTTCCTACGCTCCGCTACTCCATTTCTAGCTTTATCCCATCTTCTCGGTACTGAAAACCGATCTTTTTGAACTTTCACTAATAGAGTCCTATCGAAACTAACAAACTCATATAGATGCCCTCCCGCCTGAATTGGTACAGTTACACTTGTAAAGATCATACACCGTAGGGGGATTGAACAATGATCAAATTCAAAACATGGTGGTCCTTGCTCATGGTCATCGCACTCATCACCATCACTGCGTGCGGCAGTGGCGATTCAGCCAGCGAGAATGGTACAGACGATACGCCGGCGACGGTCGGCTCAGCTGAAGCTGAAGCTGCTTTTGCCAAAGGAAAATATGATCCACCCATCGAATTCAGTTCGGTTCGTATGCCGAAGAAATACGTACAAGGTGACACCAAAGAAAACAACGTACACGATCGCTGGATGCTCGAAACGCTGGGCATGAAGCATAAGGATTCGTGGTATCCTGCCAATGACGATCAATACAGACAGAAGCTGCAGCTGGCCATTGCTTCAGGCGAGAAATTGCCTGATTTCGTATCCGTTCCAACGAACGCAGTACTCACCAATCAGCTGATCGACTCCGGTCAATTCATCCCCATCGATGAACTGTTCGACAAGTACGCCAACAAAATACTGAAAGACCACGCTGCAGCGCATCCCGAGCTGTGGTACCCGTTCACCAAGGATGGCAAGAGATACAACATGCCGATCCTGGAGTACACCGATAACGATGATACCCTGCTCTGGCTCAGAGAAGACTGGATGGAGAAGCTGAACCTCGAAGCACCTAAGACCATCGCAGATCTTGAGAATATCATGGATAAATTCAAAAACGAGAACCCGGACGGCCTGTCTCCGGATAAAGTATTCCCACTGGCAATCTCGCTGAAAAATAACACCAACACCTGGATGGGCTCGCTCGATTGGTTGTTCGGCGCTTACGGCACGATCCAGGAACAATGGAACAAAGATGCAAACGGCAATCTGGAGTACGGCTCCATTAATCCCGGTGCCAAGCAAGCCCTTGCCAAACTGAATGAATGGATGAACAAAGGGTATATCCATACCGACTCCGCGCTGTGGGACGAAGGCAAGTCTGCTGAAAGCTGGACTGCTGGTACGGCTGGTATCCTGCCTGGCGCAAACTGGGTACCCGACTGGCCTGCACCTGACCTGCTCAAGAACGTACCTGGCGCAAAATACAAAGCCTACCCTATTCCGGCTGGTCCAGACGGCAAGATCGGTACGAAGTGGCAGAACTCTGGCGTCAACGCCAGCATCATGATCAATAAGGATGCCAAGCATCCCGAAGCGATTTTCCTGTACTATAACTACCTGCTCGATAACCTGGCCAACCCGGCTGCAGGCAGTGAATACGAATACGGCTTTGCCAAAGGATATGACTGGGATATCGTAGACGGTCAACCGACCAGTGACAAAGAGAAGATCAAAGACTTCTCCAACGAGTTCCCGTTCCTGACTGGTCCGGCTCGTATTCCGGATCTGTACATGAAAACCCTCGTGAAGCTGGCTGACGGCGAGAAGCCCGAAACCCCATACGAGAAACAAATGGCCGAGTTCCGCAAACCTGAAAACTGGGCCGCTGCCAAAGTCGTGATGTCGCAGCTGGACATTCGTAAACAAAACTACTTCACCGGCGCAGCCACACCAACGATGGTCTCCAAATGGAACCTGCTCCGCCAGTCCGAGATGGAAACCTTCAACAAAATCATCTACGGCAAACTGCCGATCGATGCCTTTGACCAATTCGTCGCCAACTGGAAATCCAACGGCGGAGATCAGATCACACAAGAAGTGAATGATTGGTTTAAGTCGGTAAGTGCGAAGTAAGATTGGGTTAGAGTTTAGTTAAAAGAAAAACAAACAAAAACAAGCCGAAGCGTGTAATTCTGTCGCTTCGGCTTGTTTTATTCGTTCAAGATTAGGATGCTACCCTTTGTTTATGAGAACCTTTGAGTGGTTTTAAGAAGGATACCCATTTCTATTGTTCGGTCAACTCATACCACGTCTCGTACCCCTCAAAGTTTGTATCTGAGTGGTCACTGGCGTCGGATGTCTTGAAATACCTAGCATAATACGCATGTTCAATTGTCTTTTTATTCTTATCCGTATTGATATCCAGATAGATATTGGATATTTCCAACCCCCATTTGACACTGCGAGCAATTTCGTTGATGTTATCTACAGTTGAAAATTCATCCAGTTCCGTAAGAATGAACTCCAGTTCCTCTTTACTCGGCTCCTCACTCATATCTATTCTGCAAGAAAGGTTTGGACGAGTAAATGTAAATTGGACTCTTTCGATTGTCGGAGACAGTTCTTTCAAGTTTTTTATTAATTCTTTGGTTGCATCGGTGTTGATTCTGTATGTAGTACTGCAACCTGTTGCAAATAGAAGGAAACAAATTAAGAGTACGATCCATTTATTCATTTCGCACCTTCTCAAAGATTTCATACAACGTTCTTGTACTGACAACGCTCAAGCGACTTATGCGACAGAGGGAGCGAACACGCTGCTCAGCCGATATGGATGTGCCCGATGAGCTGCTTCCCTGCCAATCGTTTCCCGTGGACCGAGGATCCATTAGGCTCCGATGTGTGGATATGATTTTAGTATATGTCTCCTGCAATCCAGATTAACTTTCAACAGTTCTTTACCTGTTCCGTTGTATACAATCCTTCTTGGAAAATTAAACAATTCAACTGCATTCCATATGCACACCCGCCATCAATTCCTATCTTGTCAACACTAAACCAAATATCTGATGTGCCATGGATATCCATCGTTCGTGTATGTCCAAAGATAACTTTTTTGTTTAGATTCTCAAAAGTATGTCGAATGAATTCATCTTTAATATACATAAAATCATGCTCTGGCTGGTTCTTCCAGTCCATAACACTGGGGTTCAACCCCGCATGAACATAAATGTGATTATGGTCTTCGTGATATAAAGGTAGTTTACTTAAAAAATCGATGTGATGACCATAAGAAGTCTTCATTGTAGCCTTTACTTGATTAAATATCTCATTAGACATTTCGCTATCCATGATATTCATATCACAATAACTTTGAAGGGTTGGTATTCCCCCATGTTCGATAAATTTAGATCTAATCAATTCGCTATCATTATTTATTAAATCAACCAATCGTTGGTCATGATTACCTCGTAAAGCAATGGCATGATGAACAGTTACTAACTCGATTACTTTGTCAACTACTGCTTTACTATTAGGCCCTCTATCTACATAATCCCCGAGCAAAATCAACTGATCATCTATCGAATTAAATTCGATCAGATGCAGCATTTGATTCAATGGATCAATACATCCATGAATATCGCTAATCATAATTGTTCGCTTCATAGAGGCTCCTAACTGTAATTTTATGATTATTTGTTATTTTGAAATAAGGATGTAATAATAATTTCCGCACATTCTTCTGGCGAATTTAAACTTGTATCAACTGAGCAGCTATAGCAAATGTTTTGCGACATTATTTTGTTTTGCTCATCAGATTGATCTTCCCTTCTGTCACCACGTTCTACATTTCTCTTACGACAGATATCCAAAGGACAATACACTTCAACAATATCCAAAGGATACCCATTAAAAACTTCTATGACCTTATCGTAATGTGGCTTTAACTCAGGTCTTTCAACAAGTATCCCATCGATTAAGATATTCTTTCCACGATCCGAAAATAATGTTGCTGTGTGATACATCATAATTATGGCTTCACTTAGATGCTTCCAGTAATTATCTTGTAGGTGTTTATCACCAATCGTATTTTCAAAAAGATCATTGGCCACTACATAAAAAAACGGTTCAGAGTAAGTTTGCATAGCTTCTACTATTGAGGTTTTACCTGAACTTGTTACACCATTCAAAAATATAATTCTCCCTTTTTCCATATTTCTCATCTTCCTTTGCATCGGTTATTTTATAGATTCGGGGCCGGATAACTGTATGTATTCACCAACCCGAAAATTTTATGGCAGCTACAGCCGATCCGCAGGTGAATATAACGATAGCTGCTGTTTCTGCCTTCTTAGAAATACTAATAATTACAATTCCTAAAAAAACCACTCATACATTCTATCTTTCATTTTATTAGCTGTAGCTTGATCTCTTCGATAAATCCAATCAAAGAGCGGCTTATCAATAAAATCTTTCAAGTCATATTGGGATTGCTCAAGACAAGATAAAATTTCTTCAAACTTAAAATCAATATGGAAAACGTCCGATCTATCATTAGAATCTGGATCATCAGACCAGACGAATGCCATGTTATCCTTATAAGTTATTTCCGGTAAAGGATCATGTCCAAGCCATGGACTCTCTCTATTAAGAATAGAATTATAAATCTCCTTAAATTGTTCTAGACCACAACAACAACTTGGCATAATATATTTTTCTTCACTTTCATAAAAAGCAACACCACCCAAAATAGCTACAGATTCATTCGCAAATAGTTCATTAAAAGTATCTTCCATTGATTGATCTATATTTGTATTGCTATATCCAAATAAATGTATTAAAAAGAGTTCCACTTCAGAAGATGTGCACTTGCCCGAGAGCGTAAGATAATCTGAACGATGCACATCATTATCAAACCACTTTGGACAAGCATAATAAGGTTCTCTAATAACCGGTTTTGTATAAGACATCTCTGAATGTACACCTCTAAATAGGTAGTTTAGGGAATTTAGCTAACGTTTATTTTATCTACGAACCAAAGAGGTTTAAGAAGCGACAGACTTAGCCCCGTAGGGTGGTAAGATGAATCCGCTTCTCTGGTTACCTCAGCTTGCAAATCAACGGCCGAATGGAATGCAGCGAAGAAGCTTTGTTATCAGATGTAACCGTCTACCTGAAATACACTTAAATATCTTGATATTCATTCATTATTCTCGTAATAAATTCTGTCTTTCCAGCACTATAGGCTTGGCGATTGTTTCTGTATTTATTTGCTAGTTGGAATTTTAAATTCGCATACTCAGATACTAATAAGGGATGCTTTCTTAGTATATTTCTGAACATTATATGTCTTTTCAATTCTTCACTTTCCCTATTGCATACGTATAGA
Source organism: Paenibacillus sp. FSL K6-2862 (assembly GCF_038005125.1). NCBI lineage: Bacteria > Bacillati > Bacillota > Bacilli > Caryophanales > Paenibacillaceae > Paenibacillus > Paenibacillus sp. FSL K6-2862. Next base: position 1,697,157 of record NZ_JBBOSN010000001.1, on the reverse strand, counting down.
TGATGTTCGTGCTTCTCATTGCCTTCACTAGTGTAGGGTACATAAACGTCCCTTCTTGCAAATGCTTCTCTGTTTTTAATCCCCAAATCACCTTCATGAATATATCCCAATTCTTCTAGCTTTTTGATTACCTGTGGTAGGCAGTCCATAGATTCAATTACTACATCTATATCAATAATTGGTTTGGCTGAAAGACTCGGGATTGATGTACTTCCAACATGTTCAATTTCTAATACCAGACCATTTAATTTGTTGGAAATAACCGATTCTATTATATTGAACGATCTTGGCCATTCATTATTGTATCCTTCAATAATTACTGGTTTTTGAATCTTCATTGGATGCTCCTTGCGTAATTATTATTTACGAAGATTTCTGATAGTGTTCTTGTATTCTCGAAACGACCCAGTTATAGATAATCTTATCTTCGGCTGGGTCGTATGTTATCTGACTGTTCTTCCATGATTATACATCTAAAAACCAAAGGGTGGTATCCAGCAGCTTGAATACAGAGATATACGCCGTTACTGCATTCGAAGCATCACCTAAAAACCTTTTTCAACTTTATTTTTTATTTTGGTAAACAAACTCAACTTCACTATCTAGTAAATATCGATATTCCAATAATTGCATTGTTCTTTCTCTAATTCTCTCCCTTATAGAAGTTGTTAGGCTTACCGGTCCTTTTGATCCAAGATAACCATTATAAATAAATGTCTCCTCTACAAATTTTGATTCCCTTAAGTGATACTGCAACCATTCTTTCTGCGATTCAATTAGTGCTTCTCTTGGTTCTCTATCCAACTTAGAAAGAAGCGTTTTATATATTTGATTCAACTCTTTATCCCAAATCTCTGTATATTTGCTTTCAAATGCCCCCCATTCCAATGTTGTAATAATCTCTTTAGAATTTTGAAATTCATTAAATTCCAATTCATAATCATGATCTATAGGGTTACGAAGCATTTCATCATAAAATTCTCCTTTCGAATCAAGCTTTCCAATGCTCATGGGTAATATTTTATTGTTAGCAGGATCTGATCGACCTTCCGTTTTTTCTTTTGATTCTGTTCCATCACCTGTACTCACTACATCAGAAGGCAGTTCTGAATTCATTATTGAATTAGTTTCGCTGTTTAAAGTAGTCGGTTGACTACTATCTTGACAAGATGAACACATTATCGTCATAAAAAATAATAAGAGTATCTTACCTTTCATAAGTTATCTCCTTAAATATTATCTTTAATATTTACAGGTAATTACGCATAACGTTCCTGTATTAACGATTCAGCCAATGCTGAGTATCCGGCGTATGCGAATCAAGAACGACTGTCCGCTGCGTAAACATTATGTTATAAAAAGTAATTCGCATCATTGAACTTCATTCAAAATCTTAATTACTAAAATGGCTTCTTCTTTATATCCTTCAAGATTGTTTAATTTAATCCATTCAGCTTCATTATCTCTGAGTTGATAGAACCTAATAACGACATCTTCTCCTTCAGTTGTAGAACTTAAAATTAAAATAAAGTCCCTTTCTGGATAGCTCAACTTTAAATTCTCTTCCCAATTAGAAATGAGTTTTATTCCAGTTCTTAGGTCGTCTAGATGGTAATGATTAATTGAGGCTTCCAAATCCGTTCGATCATGATAAATGGTTTCTTCAATAGAACCTCTCTCTCTTAAACTTGAAGCATCAATTACAATGCAATTATCCCATACACAAAAATCGGGGTTGAATAGATTCAAACTTATCAATTCGTTTGGCTGAGCTAACCCATTCAATAAATTTCTCATCGCCTTGTTTATTTTCATACTATTCCTACTTTCGAAGTATTACGTATAACGTTCCTGTGTTCATGAAGTCTCACCGACTTAAGGGCAAAGCCTCGGACTTGGCCGGGCGAGGGGCCAATGCCCTGAATCTATAAACTCGTTGTTATGAGATGTCATAACCCCCACGGCAATACATTCACTTTTTTAATTCGTTTTAGTTAATCTTGCTAATACACCGTCAATGTTATCCCATTCATAAATCAATTCATTAAGGACTTTTCCTCCAATTTTAATTTGAACTGATTCACATAAGTGAGCATCATAATACTCATAAAAATAGCGTGCCTTGTTATCTTCTAGAACATTAACAAATATCTTCTGATACCCCAATACATTGGATCGAAAAAATATACTTTTAAGTAGTTCCTTCCCTAACCCAATCCCTCGATATTCTTTGAGTATGTAAATTGAGGTCAAATCACTTGAGTTGGATACCGTATTTGTTTCTCTCTTCCAACAATCTGCAAATCCAATGATTTCCCCTTCTTTATTTTCTGCAACTATCACAAAATTGTCTGTTCTTCCGATATTTTTAATCCATAGTTCAGTTCTTTGTTTATATGATAGATTGGTTAAGAATTCCTCAGGAATAATCCCCTTGTATGTAATTCTCCAACTATCCACATGAACTTTTGCAATTCCTTCGGCATCATTAATGGTAGCTTCTCTGATATGCAACATAATCATCCCCTAAATTTTTTTAGTAAAAATAATTAATATAAAATACAATTAACTGATTTATATTATTTAGAGTGATTTCTCATAGATGATGTTGGACCTTCTTGATTCACTATCACATTAATCTCTCTTATTTTTTCACCATTTCTTTTAAATCTTCAATTGTATTTTCACTTGAGTATTGAGTGTTTTTCAAAAAAATAATTCCTTCTATATTTGCATTCCTAAACACACAAGCATCAATACTATTATTAAAAAATTCCGAATTAGATAAATCTGTTTCACTAAAAATTGAATTTTTAATGTTTGAGTTAATAAACTTAGCACTTCTAAATGAAGAACCAGTAAAATCTAATGACAACATGCATTCTTCAAATATCACTTCACTAAAATTGAAATTTCGAATTTTTCCGTACTCCGTTATTTCGACTCGTTTAAAATGCTTCTCCCCTGAACTAACAAGATCTTTTAATGTTTTGATTGTCATTTCAGTTTCTATTATCATAAATTACTCCTCTAAATTTCACTTTCTCACTTCGCCAAATTTATTCTAATGTTCTTGTATTCACGAAACGGCACAGCCTTAGATAGCTCTTATCTTAGGCAGGGCGTTTGTTGTCTGAGCCCCTTCTATGTTTATACATCTGACAATCGAGGGCAATAGAGCATCCATACGTGAATGCGTTGTTGTAGGATGTCAGCATCTTTATTGAATCGAGCACAATACCAAGAGTTACTCTTTTTTTATTCACCAGTTTTCATCTGCCCTTGAATTCTTCTTGTGATTAGGACAATGAGGTTTAGACCTACAATTAAAAATGAGAATGAATTAATAGTCAGTAATAGCCCTAAATCCATGCTATTTTTATCTTTCTTCAATACATAAACAATTGCTCCAGCAGAAACAATGAATGTTACTCCAAAAAAAAAATGTTATCAGCATTCTTATTCTACTGTTTTTCATTATTCTAAGCCTCTATTCTTTAAGGTTAGGAGTAGCTTTTTCAGCTTTTGCTTTAAATCCTTATGTTGATTTCCTAATAACGTTCCCGTATTCACGACTCGACGCATGTCGAGTGTCCGGCGAATGCCGGGCCAAGGACGAATGTCCGCAGCGTGAATATATTGTTATGTGATGCTCCAGACCTCTTCGAATTTATCCTACTATATTAATCTCTCCAACTTACGCTTGAATGAACTTCAATCTCTTGTAACAAGAACTCCTCGAATGTATAAAATAACTTAATAGCTGATGCCGGGTTTTCCATTCCTTCGTACCAAAGAAATACAGGTGGATTCTCGCCCATATTGACATCAAAAAATCTAATTTCATACCCTTGGTGCATTGAAAAGACAAATGAAGTACTACGAATTCACCCATTTCCTGCGTAGGAGCCAATATATGAAATTCGCGTAATGTTCCCATATATATTATTAGACGAAGAGAGGGCTAATCCTCCATCTCCGACAGGTTGCTTCTTATAAGTCGGTCCAGAGGTTTACATTTATATCAAATCCACAAACTATCGTTCCATCTGCCCGCGGGCCTCATTGTTATGCAGAATGCATTGGTACGCAAAAAGGCAGCTTCTGCTTTACATGTCGCTGCCTTTTTGCTTATTAACTTTTTTCCAACGGACCTATCAATCGTTATCTACATAAAAATCGCGGTCGCCGATTTGGATATCCTGCGAATTCAGATTTCCATCTTTCCCCGAATGGACGAAGAATACGAACCGCTCAGTTTTGCCGTCCGCAAATTTGAGCGTAATCGTATTTCCGAAAATGCTGTATGTTCCCGCGCCGCTTATGACCCACACCCTTACATTTAATCAAATTCAGCATCCCGTCTCTGCCTTGGTCCGTCCTAACCTCCCTTGGGTTCCGCATCGTTGGAGCTTAATTCATTTAAATGATGTTCAACCTTTTATACCGCTAAATGTAATGCCGCTAATAAACGTCTTTTGAAGAAAAAAGAACAAAACGATAATAGGTAATGTCATCAAGGTGGATACGGCCATTAATAGACCCCATTCCGATCCTTTTTGACTCTGAAATTGCTGCAATCCGAGCGAAACCGTGTAAGATGGTTCATTGGTTAAATAGAGCAAGGGACCCATGAAATCAGTCCAGCTCCCCATAAATTGAAACAATGCCACGGCTAATACGGCGGATTTGGCTAGTGGAAACATGATCTGTAAATATATGCGGAACTCACTAGCGCCGTCTAAGCGGGCCGCTTCGCGCAGGGCATCAGGCAGTCCCATGAAAAACTGCCGTAACAGAAAAATGTAAATGGGCACTCCAAAAAATTGGGGTACAATCAGTGGAAGAGGTGTCCCTACCCAACCTAATTTAGTAAACAACAGGAATAGAGGAATCATTGTCACCTGTCCGGGAATCATCATAACAGCAAGGGTAACAAAGAAAAGTATACCTCTCCCACGGTACTCTAACTTGGCAAAACTATATGCAACCAAGGGACAGGATATGATCACACCAAGCGTACTAACGATAGTTATAATCGCCGTGTTTTTCAGATATGTCCAGAAAGGGATATACTCAACAGCACGGGAATAATTACTCCACAGAATTGGACGCGGAATCCACTCTGGTGGGAATGTAAAGATTTGTGTGAGTGGTTTAAGAGAAGTCGAAAGCAGCCAAATGAACGGAATCATGAAAAATGCAGAAGCAACAATTAGACATACATAGGCTAACGCACGATTGATTCTTTTGATAGCGGTAGGATTCATCCCTTACTTCCTCCTCCTTATTTCCCCTGATAATGAACCCAGCGTTTAGACGTAATAAAAATAATTCCGGTTAATGCCATAACGATAATAAATAGGATCCAGGCCATTGCGGAGGCATAACCCATTTTGAAATACCTAAATCCGTTCTCATATAAATACATGACGTAGAAAGTCATGGAATTTGCAGGAGTTCCTTGCCCTTTGGTCAACGTATAGGGAAGAGTAAACTGTTGGAATGCACCAATCATTCCCATGACAAGGTTGTAGAAAATAACGGGAGTGAGCAAAGGCAGGGTTACCTTTCTCGTTTTCTGAAACCAGTTAGCTCCATCGATTTGCGCCGCTTCATAGTACTCCTCAGGGATGTCTCCTAATCCAGCAAGGTAGATAACAACAGCTTGCCCAATACCCCAAAGCGACATCAGAATGAGAGAGGGCTTGGACCACGACTCACCACCAAGCCAAGCGGGCCCATCGATACCGATATTCGCTAACATCCCGTTCACCAATCCGAAGTTTGGATGTAACAGCCACATCCACAGAACAGCCAGAGCTACTTGTGGCACGAGAGTAGGTAAGAAAAAGATCGTTCTGAATACAGCCATACCCTTGACCTTCATATTCAACATCATAGCGAGTGCCACACCGAAAAATATACTTAATGGAACAAAAAATACCGTAAAATAAATCGTGTTGTATATGGATTTCCAAAACAGAGGATCATGGAAAAGATCTCTATAATTATTCATTCCGACAAATTCACCAGGCTGCAGAATGCTGTAAGTAGTGAAGCTGAAGTAGATGGACATTAGCATGGGAATTGCATAAAAGCATAGCAGCCCTATAGCCCAAGGTGAAGCAAACAGCCACCCAATCACGTTAGTTCTGTGGAGTGCTCGTTTCCTTGCCGATGGAATTGCTTTTACTTGAACTGGATCGGCCAGTTTCGCCATGTACATTCTCCTTCCAATTGTCATTCATGAATAGGCAAGGAGAGAGAGTTCGCTCCCTGCCTACCGAGCACCCTATTTGTCGTATTTTTCTAGAGCCTTATTAACAGTCTCTGTTACTCTATCCAGGTTCTCTTTCGGAGTACCGTTACCGCGGGTAGCCTTTTCCGTTGCGGAAGCTAACTCATTCCACAGCAGTTGTCCTTCAGGAATAACCGGGCGGTTATGTGAATTGGGCAAAATATTGATAAATTCCTTCATAATCGGATCGTCCTTGTAACCGTATTTGTCGTTAACCGAATCGATAACCGAAATTTGAGAGTCAGCGTTTAATAACGTTTGCCCCTCTTCTTTCCCTAAGAATTCGAGGAATTTCCAAGCAGCTGCGATGTTCTTGGCGCCTTTAGGGATAATAGCGGACCCGCCTCCCGACCATGTCGTAAAATTAGTACCTGTTGGGGTCGGTATTGGTGCAACACCGTAGTTTAAATCCGGCTTAAATTTTTCGATACCCTTCACCGTAAAGTTCCCACTTATCTTCATGCTGACTTGACCGGAAATGAACGGATCCATTTCCTCCGTACCCGCTGCACTTGTGAATCCGGCGATATCCTCGACATTGTATTTTTTGCCGAAGTCGGTCATCCATTGTAATGCTTCAACGACTTTAGGATCATTTGCGGTAATTTTGCCGGTGGCAGCATCCTGGAATTCTCCTCCAAATGCCCATCCCCAAGTATACAGCCAGCCTTGCGAATACCATGGGATGAACCCGATCCGTTTGAAACGTTTACCTTCCTTGATGGTTAACTTATCGGCGGCCGCTTCAAGCTCGGCGATCGTTTGTGGTGGTTTGTTGGGATCCAACCCTACTTCTTTGAAATGATCCTTATTGTAAAATAGCAGGCGAGAGTCCGTATCCATCGGCATTGCATAAAGCTTTCCTTGATAACTGGACTCCTCCCATGCAAATGGATAATACATTTCCTTACGTATTCCGGATTCTGCTGCCATCGAGGATAAGTCAGTCAGAGAACCTTGCGCAGCCCAAGTACCGACCTTAAACCGATCGAAAAGTGCAACGTCAGGAGGATTACCGCCTGCGACTGCAGTCAGCAGCTTCTGATCGGATCCCTCGTTGGATTCTGTATAAACCAAATTCATTTTGATCGTAGGGTTTTTCTCTTCAAATGCCTTCACGACTTTATTCATATTATCTAAATCAATGGAGGTAAGACCATGCCACATCGTAACCGTTGTAATCCCCTCTCCGGCCTGATCGCTAGAGCCTCCCTTCGTTGAACAAGCCGTTACAAGTAGTAACATAACCAGAAAGCAAACAAGAATTGGAAATGCGAATTTTTTGGATCTCCTCATTCAAAGTCCCCCTTAGTTAAATGAATTCGTTTAACTTGAATTCCTATAGGATCCACTTCATTTTCTAATCATCCACACTTATGTAAGCGCTAACAACTCTGGTGATATGAACTATTAAAATCAGAAAATGATGAACACCGTGAATTTGTTATAGGAACCCACTAGTTATACTAAGTATATTAATATGACATTATAAAACATGTCAATTGCAATATTACGACATCACTATTCATGATGTATGGCTATAATTTAGATATAGAAATCGACGTTTCAAGGTTGGTTAATCTCCGGTCCCCTAACCAATTCCCTGATGTGAAACATGCTTTACCATAAGAAAATCGCCTATCTATCGATATACTTCATAGAAGACAGACCGCGTCTAAAAGGGATTTTTCTTGCGATATCAGGCCAGGAAGGTCCCTGCTTTGAAGTTTATATGTCTGATATCAAAAAAAGTGCCGATAAGCCCCTTGGGACTTCTCGACACTTTGAACAATTGCTTTGGTTTAGCTGCCCTTATATAAACCTTACCCGTTATTTTTCACGACCATACGATGTTTAATAATGTTCAGCTCGGGAACTGCTGTTCCATGCAATTGAGAGATTAACATATCCACTGCCAATTCACCCATCTGCTTCTCATCCTGCTTAATATGAGTGAAGATGGGTTGACCCAGGTGATCGTTCAGGGAGTCGAAACAAACAATCTCGAATTCCTCCAGAGATTTCCCCATCGAGTGGATGACTTGAGCCAGCATGGTAGCTATTAGGAATTCCGATGCGACAAACGCCTTTACATCAGGGTGTTGTTCCAAAAAATGCTTTACTATTTCTTTATCATTTTCAATCGCTGTTCCATTTATGTTCTTGGGAAGGGTGCCCATCAAGTTCGTCAATACATAATTTTTGTTCAAATTCATTCCTTCCTGGGTGAAGGCAAATGTATATCCGAGCAGCCTTTCCTCTAATGTTGAAGTGTTCTCTTCCGGCGGAGATAAAAAGGCAATTTTTTTATGACCTCTGCTAATCAGATGACGCGTAAGATCCATGGCTGCTTTCTTATTGTCTGTATATACCGAACAAACCGGAATTCCTTTTAGATATCTATCGGCCAAAACAATTGGAAACCGATCTAATACAAGTCGAAGCAGTTCAGAATTATAGTGTTGACCATGAATGGGGGTCACGATTAATCCTTTGATGCCTAAACCAATAAATAAGTCAATCGCACGTTTTTCCTCATCCCGATCCCCCCAGGTTCGCTTGATAATGAGTTGATAATTATGCTCAGCACTCCGCTTTTCCATCGATCTAAGAAGTTGTAAACCAAACTCGTCAGAAAAATTCGGTATAATAAACCCGATCAACTGCTTATCATCCTCAGGAACCAAGGTCGTTCTTACCTCTGAATAGTGCTTCGGTTCTTGTCCTCCAATGATACCATCGGCCACAAATGAACCCTTCCCTTGTATCCGTTTAATAACCCCAGAATCTGCCAATTTCTCCAGAGCCTTTTTAGATGTAATACGACTGACGCCAAATTGTTCAGCCAACTCTTTTTCAGAAGAGACACGGTCTCCTTCTTTTAATCGACCGTCTTTGATCTCTTGTACAATATAGACATATATCTGCTCGTATAAATGCAATTCCACAAGACCACCCTGACATCATAATATTAATATACTAAGTATATTACACCAGAAGTAATTCGCAAAGTTATCAAATAGTCTCTTCACCTGCTTCACTGCTCAGGCTTTTCCACTCATCAACTGCACCTCGTCGATCACAAAAAAGAGCCCCACACAAGTTATATCAACTCATGTGAAGCCCTCTTTTACTTCATGTTTCCTACGACTTTCACTCGAAGTCTTGTCGCATTTCCCGGATGATAAGCGAGCGGGGTTTCTTCCACTTCCACGAGCTCAACCGTCGCCGGATCGGCGCCAGCAAGTACCGCCTGTTTCACGGCTTTTTCCCGAGCATCTCTTAATGCTGCCTCACGGGGCTCTGTAGAATAGATGTAAATCTGCTCATATTGGCCGCTGATTTGGGCAATACACGCACCAATGGCATTAGCCACGCCCCCGTTCTCAGGCTTAATCATATGGGATACCCCGCGAATGGTGTCCGGAATCACGACACTGCCGCCGCCTACCAACACAAGCTCAACATCACCTGAAGATGTCTTCATTTTATCAATGGTCTGTTCGATGATGGCTGCAATTTCGTCCTGCACCTGTTTAGCAAAGTCTTCATCCAGATGCGCTACCAGGCTCTGATCCCCTACATCTGCAAGACCCAGCCGAACGGCAATGTCCGTAGTCGTGAGCGTATTCCCGCCAAAGACAAGTGCCTCTTGTCCGATCCTGTATCCTACGCTGTCCGGGCCAACTGTAATTTTGCCATTCTCCGAGCGCACGATGCTTCCGCCGCCCAGTCCCACTGAGATAATATCCGGCATGCGGAAATTCGTGCGGATATCGCCAACCTCGACAGCAACCGACGATTCCCTCGGGAAGCCGTCCTGCAAAACGCCGATGTCCGAAGTCGTGCCGCCCACGTCAAGAACCATCGTATCTTTGATTTTTGCCAAATAAGAGGCACCGCGTATGCTGTTCGTAGGTCCACAGGCAATGGTCAGGATCGGAAACTGTTTAGCGTAATCTACTGACATTAAGGTACCGTCATTTTGGCATAATAACACCGCAGCATCCAATATACCTTCTTCTTCTAATGCCTTCACAAACCCTTCGGTTGTCGTTTCAATGACCTTGCACAGTGCCGCATTGAGGATGGTCGCATTTTCCCGTTCGATTAAACCAACCGAACCAATCAATGAAGAACAGGAAACAGGAAATTCGGGTCCATACATTTGATGGATGAGATCGCGAACGTGGAACTCCTGGTCATTTTTAAGGGATGAAAATACGCCGATGACCGCTATGGATTCAATACTACCGCGCCACTCCTCCAGAATAGCTGTGATTTCGCCTTCATCGACTTCTCCAAGCAATTGACCATCATATTCGTATCCACCCTGTACGAGAGCATATTTACCCGAAAGTTTCTGAACCATATCCTCAGGCCAGGACGTGTACGGAGCAACGGAAGCCGTTGCCGGGTACCCCAGACGAATGACACCGACTTGGGCTAGCTTTTTCCGTTCAACAATGGCATTGGTGCATTGTGTTGTGCCTAACATGGCATGTGTGATTTGATTTTTATCAATATTCGCCCCCTGCAGCAGCTGCTGGAGCGAGGTTTCAATCCCTGTGCGAATATCCAAGGTTGTTGGGGATTTCACCGCATGGATCAACTGATGATCCTCGTTCAAAATGATGGCATCTGTGTTGGTGCCGCCTACATCGATCCCGATTCTATACATTCTCAGCCACCGCCTTTTTCACCATTTCCTCAAGTGGTACATAATCGTAATCATAGCCGAAGTATCTTGGACCTGCGGTTTGGATTCCCTTATCCGTTCTCCACTTTTCATGAGCGGGCAATCCAATAACCCGTACGCGTTTACCGTATTTCAGGCTCTCTGTGGTCACAGGCAGCAAGGTTTCGAAATCAACCAGACAGATCAAATCGGGCGTCATCGCTATCACCTGACCGTTCTTTTCAGCAATCAGGTTTTCATTTTGAAAATGAACCTTCATCTCCCCGGCTTTAAACGCCTCGATGCCTTCAAGATGCATGCAGCCTAGATTAAATCCACCCTTGGTTTCACGGATGACATCCACAATTTTTCCTTGGAATAGCTCATAGCCGGATACCCGTTTCAATAGTTCCTGAAGCTTGTCCTTGGCATCTCGATTCTTCGATGTAATGATTGCTCCGATCTGTTCGGACAGGGTTACGATGTGATGAACGCCACTCTGCTTCATTTGTGCACCCGTTGCCGGATACAGGCTGACTAAAGAGCTGGCCCCCATTTCGACTGTAGCTACCCTGGCGAGCCGTTCTGTCCATTTGTTGTCAATGGTCTCAAAGATGCCAATATTCCCTTTCTCATCCGTTATGGCCATCGGTGTCGCTGGAATGCCGTCCAGGTTAAACGTCACCATCTGGAGCTCCGGGAACGCCCGGCCCATACCGTCACAGTCGATCAGAGGCAATCCTAGCTGTGCCGCAACAACAATAGGAATCATGGAATTGACGCCCCCCGCTTCCATCGGAAACGTACCCGCAATCTTGTCTTTTCCTAAATAATTCGCTAATTTCTGAAAAACCTTCACAAACTCGTCCCCGCGAGGGAATTTCTCCACTAATACGGAAGGCGCCCCCATCATCGCAGCTGGAATGAAAAAGTCCTCATCCCCAATCTCGTCCACGGAATATAGTTTGACTGGTCCAAACTTCTTAATGGCCGAGAGAGCCATCAATTTTCCGATATAAGGGTCTCCCCCTCCACCTGTTCCCAGAAATGCTGCTCCGACGGCAATATGTTCAACAGCTGTTTCATCTAAATATCTCATTTATGATTCCTCCAATATAACAGTCTTCTGAGCAAACAAACGATAGCCGATATAATATATGACAAAAGAAATGACAATTCCGGTCAACGGCTGATTGGGTACCTGCGGCAGGCTTGGGAACAAGGATAACACGACAGGCGTGCAGGCTATGATCGCGCCCACTAGCCATGAGACAACGCCCAACACGTTCACACCCTCAACCTCTTGCCAGCGACTCTTATCCCCTTTGCCAAGCACCCAATACGAAGCAATCATCACGCCTGCCACCGGCGGAATCATAGCCGACAGAATGGACATGATGGGAGTAAAATAGTTAAGTATGCCAACGACAGCCAGTACGGTCCCAAGGGTTCCCGCAATACCGACAGCCCACTTCTCTTTCTCCTTGGAAACGTTGAACACGTTAATTAAGGCAAAACCACCTGAAATCACATTCACAAGGTTCGTTTTCCATGTAGCCAAGATCAAAATCACACCGCCAACAAACGGCGTCATGATGCTCAAAAAGGTTGCTGTGATATCGCTGGCTTGGTAAGCAATCGTCAGGACGGCTCCTGCACCAATCATCAGCAAGCCTGCCGGAACAATCCCGAATAGAGCGGCTTTCAGGACATCAGACCGTTTTCTCGAAAATTGCGAATAATCTCCCGCGATGACCGCCCCCAGCGCAAATGAACCTAGGGTTACGGCCAGTCCGTCGGTAAAATTCATAACGGCCGCAGGCTTATAATTTTGGATGATCTGCAGAGAGTCCCCAGTCAATGCTTCGATCAGACCGTACACGCTGATTCCGATCAATAAAGGCACAGCAATATAACTGATCACCCGCAGCACTTTAACGCCGTACATGGCCGAAACGACCATCACGAGACCGCAGATGAGTGATGCCAGCGGTACAGGAATATTGATACCGATCTCGGCTAGCAGATTGGCCAAAGCTTCCCCGCATACATTCGCCTGGATCCCGAACCATCCAAGACACGCAATAGCGAGGATAATGGACAGAATCGTTCGAGACCCTGTTTTGCCAAACACCTGACCTGCGACCTGAACCGTCGGCCTTCCCAAATCCGTACTTTGAATCCCCTGCAAAATCATGAGCAGCACAATAATGGAGTAACCTACTAACGTGACAAGTAATACCTTCGATAGTCCCATGCCAGCAATCAGCGCATTCCCTACCAACAAACTCGGGATGCTGATGACTGCGCCAGCCCAGATGATCCCGAGACTGAACCAGGATTGATGCTCTTTAACGGCTTTCATGTGATCCCCCCCAATCCTGTTCGTTCGAATATTGTTTTCTTATTGTAAAAGATGAAGTAGGTCAGCGTCTTTTTCAGAAAACAAAAAAAAATCCGATGTTTTTGTCTTATTGGACAAAACATCGGAACTTTTAGTCATGAATGAGACGATAGACCATGCAGGCGATATAAACATCGTACGATTCGGAATTGATGGTCACATCATACCCTATGAGCTCGCAAATTTTTTTAATGCGATATTTCACCGTATTTTTGTGGACGAACAACAGCTTGCTGCAATCATCGATATTCCCCTTCGCATCCAGCAGAAAAGTCATCAGGGTTTTCAACGCGTCAGGGTCGTCCATAATTGGCTCCATGACGGACAAGCATTCTTCTGTGATTTCTTCCCCTTGCTTACTGAGGTCTATGGCTCGTTTCATAGAACGAACTTCAGCCGCGGTGTACAATTTGCGGTGATGATAAATGCGGTGAACTTCTTTAGAGACTCCGTTAACGAGCTGATACATTCGGCGTACGTCCTGTGTGTTACGCATTCTCGGAGAATACACGATGCTTGATATGTCAGCAATGAGACTCGTCGTTTCGATATATTCCGCTGCGATTTCATACTCATTGTATTTAGAGGAACAATTCCCTAGCAACACGACAACGCAGTGATCGATCGTTTGAATGACCGCGGTTTTATAATATTGCAGGAGATGCGCTTTTAAGTCTTCCCTTACCCTTCTTTCCTCCGACAGATCCCGAACGTACACGAGCCACATCATTTGAATCCCGGAAACGTCAATATGGAGCAAACTGGCCAATCTGCGCATTTTTTCGCTTTCATCATTCACGATGGCTTTAACCAAAGCGTACTCGCTGACCTCGTTATGCTTATCTCCCCACAAATTGATGGCCACCTGCACCACTTCGCTGATTTGATCCATCGTCTTCGGAGGCAGCTTCGTATTCTCTTTGATGAGAAACAGGTAAAGGACCTCCCCATTTTTTTGATGAACACGTTTGTATTCAACAAAGCAGGACGAATCCAGCTCATCTTCTCCCAGTCTGCCGTTCAAAATAGAAGGCGCCATGGACCGGATCAGACTCGTTACATCAAGCGATGAATTGCGCGGCCACATGACACGATTGATGATATCCAGGTTGCTGTTTGTCAGAACGATGTTCGCTTTCATCCGGTCCGACAGCAGTTTAAGGGTAATTTCCACGCTCCGCAAATGTTCCGGCAGCAGCGAGACCTTTTCCAGTGATTCATTTACGAAATGCTCATTCACCTTCTGATTGCTTACGATTGCCTCCATGGCTTCATAAATGACTTCATTATACCTAAGCGAGTAATCGTTTCTCGGCATGCAAATGATAATAAAATTCAGTGATTCTGCCAGCTCAAGCACTTCAGCTGCAATATCCGGCAATACAATGCCAACATAGTACAAAATCAATCCCATTTCACCAAGGTCATGCAAGTATTGAACTGTCTGACATTGCTGCTCCACGCTGTCCTTAATGGAATAAAAAGAGCTGATGACCAGCTCTTCAGCATACCATTCCTCTTGAACGGTTTGAATAATTTGCGAAAAGAAATTGACATCCGCCACTTCCAACACAGATAAAGAGGAAACGGTCTGATGAAGCCTGCTTGTTCCAGTGAGCACCTGAGCTCCTCTAAATGAAGGAAGCTGCAGTAAATCTTTAACGGTTACCCCAATTCAACCACCACTTTTTTGTTCAATTCATGCTGCTATGTTTCAATCTGTACGTAATCTGTATCTATAATAGACCATTTCAACCAGAAGGAGTTTCTCTTCGTAAAAGCTTGTTAAAACCAGGCTATGATGCACGGCATAACGAAGCAGCCTAAGATAGCTCTCATTATATATTAGTATAACCCTCGCTATGATAAGTAACCAAGTGAGTTCGTGGCCAACTATGAAATTTATTGCATACTCGGCTTAGTCCACTTAGATGCTGAGTCGAGTATCGATCCGTACTGACATCGCAATTTTTAAACTGCTTTATGATTTTCTCATTGCATTTAAAGCGTTCTCAAAATAGCTATATACTTCATCTGCAATTCCCAGAAACTCTTCAACAAGTACATCACTATCCAAGTAACAAGCATACAGATACTCAACTAAAGCGGAGTCAATCTCGCAATACTTTATTATGGCATTCTTCATCTCAACAATGTCATCTTGCCATACACCTGTATCTACTATAACCAAAGAGTATAATGCACGAATTAATCTCTTCGAATACCCTTTAATATATCTAGTTTTCAGCGTGTCATCACTAGCAGTAGAAAGTGAACGACGTATACGATCTACTTCTTCCTTGGTCTCTATATTTAAGTCTAGAATAAACTCTGGAGAAATAATGATCGGTGGTACTTTTTCACCAATGTCATCACCATATAGGCAAACACAAATGATCTTAACCCAAAAACCCCACTCATTCGGTTTACTTAATACATCGTCAATCGAGCAAATGATCGTATCAATCTTAGTGATGAATGGATATTCTTTCAAAAGCCTGTCTTTAATATTTGTCAATTTTTCGTAATCAATATCTTTGGGATTTGCACAGACTATAGTAAAGTCCGCATCTGACTTAAAAGGTGTAGCAGTTCCTTTGGGAATTGAGCCACACATATAAACGCTATGAATCTTACCTTTGAATTCGGTAAGGATCTGATCTATATACTTATCAACCAAATCCTTATATTCACTTTGTATTTCAATTCTATCTATAACTTTTTCTAGTATCATATTGACTCCTCCTAAATTAAGAACTTCTTTCGGCTAACGTTCCCGCATTCATTGACGCTTGGCTTATGCCAAGTATGTCCGGCAGCCTCTGCTTCCCTGAAATGCTTCTGTCGGACCGAGGGCGTATGCTCGATGCATAAATATATTGTTATCTGAATTCAGGGTAATCTATGAATAACTTTCTATAATGTTTCAACTATGATCTTCAATCAGTATTAACTTCTTATCTTTTATTTGAAATATTGATTTCCCTTGTAGTTTTAATGTTTCTCCTGCCTTCATTCCATTAGGGAGATCACTGGACAATATTCCCTCATAATCAATGTCAACCTCTGCTTTATCTCCTGCGAAAATAATGTTCTTTATTACTTGACGCCTTTGAGAAAATACTTGAATTGACTGCTCTGCTAATGTTCGAAATTCCTGAATCCCCTTTGTTTCCGAATTCACTTCACCTTTAGAGATGTTTCGAAAATGAATATTTTCATTCAAAACTCCTATCATTCCATCAATGTTAAACGTGTTATATGCGCTCAGGTATTTTTCAATAAGATCTTTTAAATTTGAGTTCTCCAAGTCGAATCACACTCCTAGATTTTGATATTACATATTTGTCCTGATTTCAGATAACGTTGCTGTATTCACGAATCCGAGAGGGTTAAAGGAGCGTAGCGACTGGGTCCGTCAGACTTGCCTCTCAGTGGTTGTCGCCTGAGTCCGCTCTTATCTTAGGCTGGGGCGTTTGTTGACTGAGATTTCTTCCATGATTATACATCTGTCAATCAAGGGGCGATAGCCCCACAGCTTGAATACTGTGTTAAGCGCAGTTTCTGACTTCATCGAATTATCAAATACTAGCTTTCAGTTTGTTTTATATGATGCAGCATATGGTTTATACTCTATAAAATTGTCTATCCCACCAACGGAGGCGTTTAGTTAAGCAGGACTTCGAAAAGTACACTGTATCTCGCGGCAATAATGAATGAGTGAAATTAGTTTGAATAGATTCTCCCAATTATCCATCGAAATACTCCAATCATCAGGAATCCCATTGAAATAGATAACATTCATCCCGTGATGCATTTATGATCCGATATGGCCTTCTTTATCCATAACCATTCGCAACACGCTTTGCTTTCCTCGAGACACAAAAAAAGACAAGGCGATCTAAATGGTATCGATCATAAAAAAGTACTGGATAAGGAGAGAACCATATTAGGAATAAGTAAATGGCATACAGGAAAACATAAATCCGGGAACTTCATTAACTAACGGATCTAGGAGGTTGGCAAATGGCAAAGTTTTTCGTTTTAACAATATTATTATTGGTGGCAGGCTGTTCGTCCCATAACAATATGATGCAAAAACAAGTGACTCCTGAGCAAAAACAAATTTCAATTCATGATCATGCTGCTGCACCAAACTCTGTCCTCACAAAGGCATCATCAACAGCTACATCTTGGCAAGAGAAATCTATTACAACAAAAGAAGCCCAAAATGGAATTCCATTGGATTTGTTGGATCTGATTCGAACACCGGATGGAAATCCAGTAAATCAGGCACCTGCAGGAAATCCTGAAAATAAGGAGCCAACAGGACAAGTACAGGAAGGTAAAAAAAATACTACGGATAAAACAGATTTTGAGCAGCAGGTTCTGGATCTGGTCAATCAAGAAAGGGCCAAAACGGGATTAAGTTCCTTGAGTAGGGATGAAGAATTGTCAAATGTGGCTATGGTCAAGGCACAGGACATGTACAACCACAGTTACTTTGATCATAATTCGCCAACACATGGATCCCCCTTCGATATGATGAAGGAATTCGGGATCACATATAATACCGCTGGAGAAAACATCGCAAAAGGGCAAACCACCCCTACCCAGGTTATGAAGGAGTGGATGAATAGCCCTGGTCACAAAGCAAATATACTGAATAATAGTTATACTCATATCGGTATTGCTTATTATAACAACACATGGGTCCAGGAATTTACTGGATAGCGCCTTTCATCTCCCAACAATAAAATATCAAAAACCCGCAATTTATGTCGGGTTTTTGATACTTACAGATCCTGCATACGCCACCAGTTGTTTTGTTTCCTCGAACCAGATAAAATTGTAAGTATTATCCACCTTCATCTTATTTGCATTAATTTCACCTACCATTTTTATGTGGTTGATTCTCAAACCAAGTGCGACAGTTCCTCTGTGAAAGATTCGTGAGCGGTTTTCCAGCCCAGACATTTCCGAGGGCAATGGTTGATTAAATGAAGCGAACGCTCCAATGTTGGCTCGAAAGGAGCCGCTGCTTGAATATTTTGTTATAAGATGTGGGTGTCTTCTTCGATTAACTTTCAAAAAATCATTTTTAGTTTTAAAGTTTGATTTTAACATTATGTTCGTTAAGCACTTCTAAAATATTCTCAATTATTTCGCTTTTATTAGCAAATCCATTGATTCCAATCGTAAAAGGTGGTTTCACACCAAAACCTCCGCACAAGCAATCTGACAAGCTGTCCAGACATCCGCCGAAATAACCTCCAGGGCCATTGATGGATTCACCCAGCGCAAAATAAAAAGAAATCTTATCTGTGATATGTCGACCATCAACATAGTACGTTTGATTAGTTATGTCCTTAATATTACTGGAGATTTTACAACAATTATCGCGATTTCTGATTATCTCCATCCAGATCTCGCGTTGGCGGTTAGTAAATTGAGACCAAATATTTTTTTGTTTTAACTCTCTACCAAGATCCCAGAGTCTTAGAATTTCCATAGAAAGAGCAATTGGAAGATAACCAGCAATATTAACATCTTGCCCATCTTTTAAATCTGAAGAGGTAAATACTTTCTGAGTATTCAATACAAAATAATAATTACCTATCTTATTACCACAATGATCTAAAATAAGTATGTATAAATTACTTATGGGATACTTTCGGTTTGAGCAAATCTGTTTAAAGTCAGCGTTGAAATGAAAATTAATAAAACTGAGATCGTAGTAATCCTCATCCGCAGTTTCACTAATGTTCGTTTCTAATAATCCAGCAATATTATCGCAATGTCCGATAATTAAACTGCCATCCTCGTCGAATAGACTATATTTGTAATTCATAGATTTACTCCTATATATTTGCATTAATTATGAGTTTACTCTTTACACCGATTTCTTATAACGTTCCTGTATTCACGACCCAGCGCATGCTGGGTGTCTGGCGACTGCCAGACCAAGGACGAATGTCCGCAGCGTGAATATTATGTTATCGGATGTTCCGATTTGCTAATGAAAACAATTTTAAAATTTCATTATCTAGTTTTTTCTCTAAGTTTTTCTCTAAAAATTCACCCGTCGATTCTTCATTTACTTCATGAAAGGTTTTTCTAATATGATTCTTAAATTGCTCTCCTAATATGTGAAGTGATATATATTCACTATTATTTTTAGTGATTTCTATCTCTTTAAATCCATCAAATTCTTGCACTATCAAAAACGCTTTAAACTGGTTAGGGCCCCAAATATTAATGTATGCTCCAAATCGGTAATTAAGAGTTTTGCTCATCCAATGTTCTTCAATTTTTTGTATATCTCTTTGTTTATCTCTACGATTTTTTTTAGCTTCTACTACAAGGAAATTAAAACGATTGCTCGCTCGTTTGTGAAAAATAACATCAGGCCTCTTTCGTTTGTACTCTAATTTTGTTACATCCAATTCATGATTAAGCCAAAAAATATACTTACTGAGTTCATTAGAGACATGATGGGTTAAGTTCCATTCAGTCATGCCTGTTTGACTTGTATACTCAAAAAAGTCGTTCTCATTCTGAAAAAAATTTTGTATTGATGAATAAATCAGATTTCTTATCAATGTTTCCATAATGTCTCTCCTTTAAGGAATTTCCGATAACGTTCCCATATTCACGACTCGACATGACGAATGTCCGATGCGTGAATATTATGTTATAGGATGTCAGCCACTTCTACGAATCTCCTACAAATCATGCTTTCTAGCCAAGTTCCATTCTAAAAAATGGTTTATATCACTTATTGCATCTATAATCGTCCCTCTATGTTCTTCATTATTCTTCAATTCTTGTAATATCATTGGTTTTACTATTCTTTTATCAAGCTCCCCTTTGGTTCGTGCAACATGAGCTAACCCCAATATTGCATTTGCCCTAACATGAGGATGAGAATGTTCGGCTAATTTCAAACACAGATTCTGAGCAATCCTCCAATTGGAATGATGCATTCCCACTGATAGCGATACCAAAATCAGCTCTTCAATCACCTGTCGTTCTAATATTTCTTTAATCTCTTCTTCGTTGTAATTTCTGATTTCCTTGTATTTAAGTTCCATTTAATTCTCCTAAATGTTTGTTTGGACTTTAGCTGATTTCCTATAACGTTCCTGTATTCACGACCCGACATATGTCGGGTGTCCAACGAATGCTGGACCAAGGGCGTATGCCCGCAGCGTGAATATTATGTTAAGTGAAGTTACTGTTTTCTTGCTAGTTTTACTTTTAAAAATGAGTGAGCCTTTAATTTTGACTCACTCATTTTTTGAATTACGTGTTATCAATATTCATTTTTTGTTCTTCTTCTAGTTTTTTAAGCTTTGTAATGACTGATTCAAAACTATTCTGAATTTTTGAGATATATAAGAAAAAATTCTCTACATCTTCTTGCGCAGCTTCTGCTAACTCTCGTTTTCTCTCAGCAGTCTGTTCTGAGGCTTGTTGCGCAGCTTCGTCCATATCCTCATTATGAACATTCCATTCAGCAATCAAATCTGAAGCATAGTTTCTCTCGCTGAAATTTGCTAATTCTGAGATATGTTCATTTTGTGAAAAAAGAATTTTAATTTGTTCGATAGATTCTGAATCTATTAAATCTGCGAATTCATCCGTTTCGTACAATTCATTAACTCTATATATTTCTTCTTCAACTTCTTCTAAAAGCTCTAAGACATTTTCTAACGATTCTTGATGAAGCTGTGGGTCCCAGTAATTATAGTTTTTCACTTCTTCAAATCTTCCAACGTACGTATAGGATTCTTCTTCAATTCTTATAGAAGCAGACTCAAGCCGAGAAGCAAGCAATGAAAATACAAGCTTTTTTTCCTCGAAAGAATTCCCGTAATATCTGATACTTTCGTTCAAAATTATTGGAACAAGATTATCTATCACAACTTGAACGAGATTTTTATCTCTTATTATAAATCCAGTTTCTCTATTATTACTGCTTTCTTCAGAGAAGTTAGCAGAGCCGATGTAAGCAATATTGTTTGTAAGGATAACTTTAGAATGATTTTGAAAATTAAAAAAAGCATCTATTGATTCTTCGTCGTTGCTATTAAGTTTCTTCGTATAATTGTTTATACTTTCTCTAGCTTTCTTACGTACCTTATCGCCATAA
The DNA here is from genome assembly GCF_038005125.1 of Paenibacillus sp. FSL K6-2862. NCBI lineage: Bacteria > Bacillati > Bacillota > Bacilli > Caryophanales > Paenibacillaceae > Paenibacillus > Paenibacillus sp. FSL K6-2862. The sequence continues at coordinate 1,675,619 of NZ_JBBOSN010000001.1, read as the reverse complement.
TAAGTCTCGAAACGATTTGGTATATTGGCTACAATTCTTACCTCTGCATGTTTCGCTGCTTCTTTCAGCGAATTTAATAACGCTTTTCTATTTTGGGATATATTATAAGTCGTCACAAAAATATAATCCGCTGAATCAAAATCATTCAGTACCTCTTTATAATTAGATTCTCCTTTAGAAGTAACGATTTCTATTTGACCAGGTATTAGAGAAAACTTTTGATAACTCATTAACTTTTCTCCCCTTTACTAGATTTTAAAAGCTGTGTTTATTTAAGATCCTACTCTTTCACATTTTGAAATGTATTCGATCACATCAAAGCATTTGTTGTCTTTGGTAATTTCACTTAACGTTTCTTTATTCACGACCCTACGCATGTCAGGTATCCGGCATCTGCCGGATCAAGGGCGTATGTCCGTAGCGTGAATATTATTTTATAGGATGTCAAATCTCTTTCTTCACTTCAATTTCATATGACTTTTCTGGTCTCCTACTTTTGTTCTGTATTTCAACTTCACTTATTTCAACCTCGACTAATTTTAAACTATTAAGTTGCAATCGATTTGGATGCCTTGGTTGCTTTTTTATTGTGATTCCTTTATTATTCTCATCTTCGAATATGTATACGTTTTTCATTTTAGATGCTTCTTTCAAAACTTCTTTAATTTCACTATCATAAATTACTTTTTTAAAGTTGTCTGGACAATCTCCCCAGCCAAGAACAATCCAATCACTAGATGACAATCGTTCTAGAATTACTTGCTGGTTCTTTTCTAACATAACTTCTAAGTCCTTATCTTGATCTTCTCCAAAATAGTTTATAATTGCTCCCAGAAATGAGGATACCGTCTCATAAAACGGAAATAAATTCACAATAACTATTGTTCCGATATCTTCAAAAGCTTCTTCTTTGCGTTTTTCATTTACAAAGTTTATAACAATATTTACTGTCTTATCAGAGCATTCAGTATCAGCTTTACTAGGATTCATTAAACAAAAGCAAATTCTTTTTGAGCCACCGTTCAAAATTGGAATTTCGAGGTATTCTCTTGTAAAAAGAGTACTTTCTATTGTTTTATCTATTTTGAGATCATCAAAACTAATACATGTTTTAACTTTCGCTATTTCTTTTTTGTTTAATCTAATATTCTTCAAGTCCACTGAAATAGGATATTTAATTTTAATCATTTCCTTTCTTATTAGCTTTTGTTGATTTCCTATAACGTTCCTGTATTCACGACCCGACGCATGTCGGGTGTCCGGCGAATGCCGGGCCAAGGACGAATGTCCGCAGCTTGAATATTATGTTATCTGATGGATCGGTATCTTTGATTAGCATTTAAAAATCCTTTCTCTTAAACTGCTTTGTATTCGTCTTAATCACAACTGGCTTAATTGATGGAATTGATTCGTTAATAATTTTGGTTTTACAATTTGGACATTGATAATTTTTATATTTTGGCGATATCTTTGATAAATGCACTTTTTTATTTTCTACATCAAGACAACGAGGACAATATGGATTTTCTTTCGTCAAATCGCTTTTTTTCCAATATACCTGATCTTCAAATTTAAAGATTCTATCTATATTTTTACTTTTATCATTTTCCCCTTTTTTAATTTTTGAGTAAATGAACTTAAGTACTGCGCCTAAAGCTACCACCCCAACTCCACTGAATAACCACCCTTTATTGCTAAATAACCAATTCAATTACTTCCCTCAATTCAATTAAATTTGATGTGTATATTTTAAAATGGTTTACCGATATTTCAGATAACATCTAATTTATGTACTTCGTAAATACAACGCATTCCTTCCATTATCCGAACTACGTCTATGATAAACCAAAATGTTACATTTGCGTAGAAAAGTTTGGAGAGCAAGGGAGACTTAGAGCAGCCCTCAATCTCTCAATTCCATCCGGTCCAGCGGGCTTTGATTACGCTGGATATTTTTCGTACTAACATGCGAATATCGTTGAGTTGTACGTGCACTCGTATGACCAAGTAGCTCCTATAATTAGCTCAGGTCTGTCTCGTTTTCCAACAAATGAGTGGCAAAGGAATGCCTCAATGCATGAATACTTACCTTTTTCTCAATACCTGCACGTCGTCTTGCTTCTTCAAAAACCTTCTACACGCTCCGCTCGGTAAAATGTCAGTCAGAAGATTGCCCCGGAAACAGCCAACATTAGGTCTATATTCTGCTATGTATTTCTGCACGATATCCCAGGCAAGATTTGAAAGAAGCGTCCTCCGATCCTTGTGCCCCTTCCCCTGTCTCACGATGATTGTTTTCCTTTCACTATCCAGATCACTGCAAGGCAGACGCACAACTTCACCTACACGAAGCCCGGAAGAATAGGCTGATCTTTGTAACTTTAAGTGCCTTTTGCAAAGGTTCTTTGATTTTCATTGGTTGTTTATCTTGCTAGCATTTTATTCGAAATGAAACAATCCACTTACAGATATCGGAAAATTTTTCTAGAATAAAACGGATAATTAAGTGATTTTATGTTAAACGCTAAATAAAATGGCCTTTGTGGTCCTACAATTTTAATTATGAAATATTAGATGAATAACAACAGTATTTTTATTAATACAAATATAAGGATGGTGTTTATTTGATTAACAAGGGCCTAATAATTAGCGTCATCACACTCTGTATTCTTATCGTATTGGGTTTTCTCAGGTGGGAGAGTCTTGAATCCAGCGCAGACTTTCGTTATAAGTATGATCGATGGACAGGTCAAAAATGGGTAGAGTTCTACCCACCGCTAGCCTTTTCTCTCAACAGCATGGAGTTTCCACTTATACATATGGATGAAATAAATCAAAATGATATAAACAAATATATAGAAAAACAAGCTCTCTCGGGAGAGTTAGTGAATAAGTGGATTGAAAGAACAAAGTTAACGGATGGATATATAGGTCTATTATTATTGAATATTCTAGTGGTAATTTACAGTTTCATTAAAACATTTATTTTGAGACATAAAAAAATAAGATGATCTTGCCTCCCCTTTCAATATTCCGAGACACTAGCTGCCAACTGTCTTACTAACACAAAGACAGCAGTCCAAATAAGGAAATGCTGTCTTTGCATCTTTATAATTAGTCCACTATTATGTCACTTAAGTATAGAAGGCATCCTCTAGCCTTTGAAATACTTGAAATACCAATATTCAGCGGTTACTGTTCTAAACATACAAATTCCATCCCACAACAAAAGCAGCCAAGATAAATGCCGAGATGCCAGACATAATGTACATCACCTTTTGCTTTTTGGCGTAACTACTCTTCCGCAGTTTGTAAATGAGCAAACCAAGATACGCCACTGCCAGAACTACATATAGCAGGTTAAACCCTAAATTGATGCGTAACGAAGAATATGCGGGATAACTTGGAAGTCTGGTAAGGATGATAAAAAGATTAAGAAGGAGCAACCCACCTGCGAAATTAATAGCTAGATAATATTTATCAAAATGGGTTGGAGGATATCCCCGTTTTTTAAGTTTGTAAAGAAGCATCCGGATTATGTAACCAATCAAAGCAACTAAGTTGTAAATGATAGCTAGCGCAACGGGAATAAGAGATATTGCAATCAAGTTCACCTTTAGATTCGATACAGGTAAGTAATCCATGTAAGGAGTGTAGGAAATTTTCTCAACAACGCCATTATGCTCGACTACATTATAAAGGCTACTTAGCTCCGCTTTTGAAAATTTGGTTATATCCAGCAGCCTAAATAAATCGGTAAATCTAGAGGCGGGCCGCCTTGCGGATTGAAAATATCCTCCCCCCTCAGAAGTAACCGAATTAACGTATGTGCTGTTACCGAAAATCTTGCTAATAAGTCCATAATAATAGACTTCCTCAAACGCAATGTTTGTCATGACCACCATTCCAAATTTGGATTCTGGATCAAAGACAACTTTGCTTGAAAACCCTTTTAAATTCCCCTCATGAAGCAATGTAGGTACCCAATATTCCACCTCAGCGAACCCATGCGCAAATCGCGGAATCGAAGTCCCGTCATAATACAGACTGGTTGACAACATTTCGTCTAACGTATCTCTCTTGGCAAATAATACACTGTTATCATCAACAGGCATCAGCGCTGCAAGGAATTTCCCTAAATCTTCTGCTGTCCCCATGGCTGCACCTGTAGGATAGAACGTTACGTATACTCTGTTCTCAGGGATGAGTTCCAAATTTTTCGTATACCCTTCAATCTTATTCCTTCTTTGCACGAGGTCTGGGCGATCCTGCCCCGTTGGATGAACCGTAGTATCGTTCATATGAAGCGGTTCAAAAATATGTTGATTAACATATTCATAATAAGGTTGGCCACTTACCAATTCCACGATGTAACCGCCTAGACCAACGCCATAGTTCGAATATCCGACGACGCTATTCGGTTTGTATATCTGTTTCGGCTCGTTTTTACGCAGCGTTTCTCCTAAATCATATTCTTTATTCTCGTCGTAATAATACACTTCGGTCGCTGTTTGATCTTCCCAACCCGCATTGTGATGCATCAGGTTCAATAGGGTAATCGGTTCATCGTATTCGAGCTTTTTGAAAAATCCTTCTGGCAGATATTCTCTGATATCCGTATCCAGATCAAGCTTCCCTTGTTCGACAAGCTGCATCAGACTCGTATAGACCAACAGTTTAGAGATGGAAGCCCATTCAAAAACAGTGGATGGTTCCGCCTTTCGCTGATTCTCAATATCCGCAAAGCCATATGCCTTATTTACTATGAATTCGCCATCTTTGATCGCCACAACAGAAACGGCAGCGGTATACTTCTGATACGACTCAACATAAGAATCAATCATGTCCTCTAACTCTGTTAAAGGAATTCTGGATGGTGTAGTCTGAATCTGTTCTTCTTCCGCGTTGACTGGTACCGCACATGTGATAAGGACGAATACGAGTGACAAAACACATGCAATTACTTTATTTAGCGTGTGAAAACTACGAACTTTCTGGCAATTTTTCTGCATCAGCAACTCTCCTTCAATATCAGATAAGATCGAACCTAACTCACCTCTCCTCTATGTAAATCTAGGATTACACACATTTTGTGAATTTCATCACGATCATTGAGCTGACTAAGACATTTTTAGTAATATGTATTACTTCAATCTTTCATTTAGTATAACAGTAATTTTATTACAAAATAAAGCGTTTTCGTAATTGATCTCAAATAGTGAATATACAAAATTAAAGGGGAGGTTATCTCTGATTGTTTTCGGATTTCTGGAGGGATGTCTATATTAAAAAAGAGTACGGGACAATGCCCTCTCCCACGGCCCTATCAAAGAACCAAGTTTGAAAGAGGATCATCATCCCAATGTGTCAGTACGTTGTTTTTTCCAAGTCTCTTATTCCCCAATGCCTTATATAACCGTTATTACAGCGTTATTTCCCCTTACGCTCATACCAATAACCAGGAATACCACGTGCAAGACGCATTAACGCTTCCAGGTAAAAGTAGTCGCCCCAAATCATATAATCATCCGGGGATAAGCCGCCATGGATATGGTACGAGCCATGCTTAAGAAAGCCCTCTGCTTCATCGACACCGATTGTAGCATAGTTGTTGATTAGCGATTCCATGCTTGTTGCCAGCATCCGCTCGAAATACAGACGATCCGGATCACCAGTAGCCAAATGGGAGATGAGCTCCACCAGTCCGGCAGCGACGATCGCTGAGGCGGAACTGTCCCGGTAAGTATCCGCAGCTACAGGAGCATTGAAGTCCCAATAAGCAACGCTGTCCTCGGGTAAATGTTCAAGGAAGTAGCGGGCCATGCGTTTGGAAGTCTCCAGAAATGCCTTATTTCCAGTATAACGATAGGATAGTGCGAACCCATATACTCCCCAAGCTTGCCCTCGCGTCCAGGTCGAACCTTTGCTGTAGCCTTGATGAGTGGCACCGCCGATGGGAACACCCGACTTCGCATCGAAGAAAAACGTATGATATGAACTATCATCCCCTCTAACGATATAACGCCGTGTTTTCTCTGCTTGGATCTGTGCTATTTCACCATACGTTGGATCCCCCGTCCGCTCGCTTGCCCAATACAATAACGGCAGATTAAGCAGGCAATCAATAATAATCCTCCCCGCTTCTTCCTCATTATCTGGGGCCCCCCAAGCTTGAATATAACCGCTGCCGTCACTCGTAGTCCGCCAACGTTTCATTAATACATCAGCTGCAGCAAGAGCCAGCTCCCGAGCGCCTTCATCGCCAGTGATGATCCACTGGGCTTTGGCCGATAAGCTGTACAGAAATCCGATATCATGGTGATCCAGGGAGACATGCTGCTCAAGCCGCTGACGTAAACTTACTACAGCCTCTTCTGCTGCCTTCCGGTAGCATTCATCGTGTGAATATTCATAGCACAACCACAATATCCCTGGCCAGAAGCCATCTGTCCAGTCGTCGTTATCATTCAAAATATAGGTTCCATTCAGGCTGACATGGGGAAATCGGGTCCCGAACTTATCCATATTATTTAGCGTTTTCGATAGAATGTCCCCAATGGCTTGTATATAACGTTGTTTTCCTTGTAATTCCGTTGTTTGCATTCCCTCGGTAGACATCGCACTTCAGTCCTCTCTTCATCTATTAGGAGCAATGATCCAGAGAATGACAGCAAAAAAGGATCATCAACCAAGCTCGGTCAATTGGCCTGCCGTAAGCTCTACGACGTCCGTTTCCACGCTTACCCATACACTTTGTGCAGAAGGATTATGGACGATCCGGTAATCTGCCGAGAATCGGAGCTGCCGTAATGCATGCATATACGAAACAATTTCAGCATTCGTAGCAAACCAGATGTTTTCGTTTCCGGCAACGAGTTCTCCAAACCGATCGATCAGTTCCCAGTTGTTGTCGTTCTCAAATTCATAGCTGTGCCCCCACACATACAGCAAAGCCATCTTGGTATGCCTCTGTTTTAAAGCGAGTAACTGCTGCGCGTACTCCACCATTTGCCGATAATGGCAGGTCGGATGCCATCTCAGGAAGTCTAAAGGCATATTAAACCCGAACTCGTTTGCTGCTGTCCGGGCATACTCTATTCCCAACGAAGGCAGCAGCGAGACTAGCTGGTCATTATATGTACCAAAAGGATAGCTCATCCCACGCACAGGATAACCAAGCAGAGCTTCCAGTCCCTTTCGGTCCTCCGTGATTTCCTGAACCATTTGTTCGACCGGCGACTGTTCGAGAAAAGGATGGCTGACGGTATGTGCAGATACTTCATGCCCTGTGAACAGGGGGCGTATCTCCTCCCGTGTAAGAAATCCCTCTTTTCCGAGCGTACCGCTGTTTAAGTGAAACGTGCCTTTGAGACCATATTCATTAAACTTCCCGACCAGTCTCCTATCATGAATCTGTCCATCATCGAAACTCAGGGTGATGGCCTTATGCACCCCACCCGGAAAGCGATCATAGCGAATTCTCATGCCAATTCCTCCTAACGATGGTTCAAGCAAGCGTATACGAGATTTCTCAAGCGTGGATGCACATAGGGCTCTTGATTGTTCAACATATGCTGCGCATACATGACGGTCAGCTGAGAAGACGGGTCCATAATCGCCAGAGCACCGGCTGCGCCGCTCCAGCCAAATTCACCAAGCGGACTAAGCGACCCGCTGGTCTGCTTAGAACAATGGGTGCGAACACCGAGCCCGTAACCATACCCCGCAAGCTGTGACCACGAGAAATGACTGCGAGTGGCCTCCGTCAGATGATCCGTTCTCATGAGATCCACCGTCTCGGCAGCCAGGATTCGAACGCCTTCGGGGCTTGTTCCTTGTTGGGTAAGTGCATTCAGAAAGACGGCGTAGTCATCCACCGTGGAGAATAACCCGGCACCGCCGCTCTCATATTCCGAACCGATCCGGTAATCGTTCCCCTCCTTGGGAATAGGTTTGCCTAAGGCCTCGCTATATTCATACTGGGGAGCCAAACGGCTTTGCTTTTCTTCCGATACATCGAAGCCGGTATCACACATCCCGAGCGGGCCGGTAATTTCATCCCGAACATAGGCGCCGAACCGTCTTCCATCGACAACTTCGACCAAGGCGGCAAGAACGTCATGGCTTAAACTGTAGCTCCACCTCGCCCCCGGTTCGAACAACAGCGGTTCTTCGGCGATGGCCGCCGCAACTTCGCGGGTTGGCGCTCTTCCGCTTGTGCGTCTTACGACTTCCCGGATCGAAGGGGAACGGATATCATAAGAGAGCCCGGCCGACATGGTAAAGAGATCCCGTACCCGGATCGCTCTCTGGGCTTTTTCCAATACCATTTCACCGCTCGGCAAGGTCACCTTCACGGCCATCTCGCCATATTCCGGAAGATAGTCCGACAACGGATCATTTAACAGGAGCGCTCCCTTTTCTACCAGCTGAAGGGCTGCCGTGCAGGTCAGAATTTTGGTCAGTGAATACAGCCGAATAATCTGCTTGTCGTGAATGGGAATACGTTCTTCCAAGTCAGCATAACCACTGCGGTAGCGGAAGACCTCTTGATTACGGTGCATAACCAAAACCTCTGCCCATGGAATACGCCAATCTGTTAAGCGGTCGATAAATATGGATAGCGGTTTGAAGTCCATCGCTTTGCTTCCTTCCTGTCTCAATATCACTCGTAATCGATAACTACCATCTGATGGCATTCAAGCTTCGGAACCTTGTAGCTAACCGAACCCTTCTCCCACTGAAAGGGAATGGACTGCACTTGCGGCGCCAAATACACATTCTTCACTTGATGGGGGGTCCGGATGGACACCTCAACGTCATATAGGGGGATGATATCCTCAATGACTTCGATCTGTTTGCCACGGCGGACCGGGGACGCATACAGCAGATGATGGACCAGCCTTTTCTCTTGCTTTTGATCCTGCAGGGTGGTTACGCCCTGGGCAGGCAGATCGGTGTTTAGCGTTATATTAGGCAAGAGGCGGTTCAGCGCATACAGGATCGTCTCCTTCAGGATCAGACTTCCCTGGTTCGCATAATCCTCGAACACATTCCAGGCCAGATAGATGCCGCTGGCGCTCTCTACCATGCCCGGTCCTCCATAAACATCGCTGCTTGGCGTGTGCTGGTGCGAACAGAAGGTAAAAACATCGCGGTTGAAATACGGGTCTTTCCTGCTTCCAAGCTCCGTTCCTCCGGCAAGTTCGAGCTTCTGGCCTTCCGTATACATGACAAAAGAAGCTTCCCCCAGGCTCGCAGGCTTGAACAACGGATGAAAAAAGTCCGGACGGTATGGATTCACTCCCACATATCTCACTCCGAAATCAATAGCGAAGGACGTGCCGTCCTGGTTCAGACCCGACCAGCCTGTGGCGAGGACCTTACCTCCCTGCTGCAAAAACAAATCCAGCTTACCCTTCAGCTCGTCATTCACCGCCACATAATCCGGTAAAATCAGCACCTGATAATTCGAAAAATCATGTTCCGTATCAATCACATCAAATAGGATATTGCCCTCCAGCAGCATGCGTACAGCCCCTGCATCCGAATCGTTCCGACTTGCGTATTCTTGGGCTTTAGGGTGCACGCCCGTTGCTTCCAAGGACAACAACGCTACATCCGCAACGTTCACAGCATTCACGCACCATGCTTCCTTGCTTTCGACTTCTCGAAAAGCCGTACCAATTAATTCATAGGTTGCGGGATCCATGCGGCCGTCAGGCTGAAGCTGATCCCCAATCGAACATTTTGCACCATTTGCAAGACTGAGAGCGGTTTCATATCGGAGTGCGTTTGGATGTTTATATCCGCCGAATTCTCCCCACGCGGTATGAAATTTCCCGGTCATGCCAAGAAATTCGAATCCGAGCGTTTGTACGTACCTGGCCGAAAGAGGAAAATGGTCATACCCCCATCCGCCGGTAGGCAGCGACTCCAGTTCCAAATGGGTATTCATGGCAGCCAGGTCACGACGACCGCGCTTGATATGCCCACCGTTATGGAAAATGGGCAGACCTGGTTTTATCGATTCCACCGTTTCCTTCACCCTGGCTGTGTAATTGGCATATGTGCTCTCCCAGAGGCTCTTCATCGCTTCCTCGTCGCGAGGGTCATCCCCCTTATGCCGTATGGTGTTTACACAGTTATGACAGTAACATTTGCGTACACCCACAATATCAAGAAACAATCCGTCTACATCATATCGGAGCAACACTTCCCGAATCTGTTCGATCAGGATATCGAGATAAGGAGAGTTCATGCAAAATTGATGATACCCTGGCTGCATGAAGCCTTCGGCCCAATTTGTTCGATCATTCATGTCACGGATCAGCCACTCGGGATGACGGCGGGCTAGCTTTTCATCCAAACCGGCCGAAAGGTACACTGGTGTTTTTACGTTGATTTCATGAGCTGCCTCAATCTGCGCCGCAAGCAAATCGAAGCTTAAACCCGGATGAATCTCATTGGCCTCCGAAGGATGATACGCCCAGCCATGATGGCACTTGGAGAACACCGTAATTGAGTCGACATGCCCAAGCTTCAACATGTCTTGAAACTGCTTTTTGTTAAAACGGTCCCCAATGGGGACAATGGCTTCCGAGGTGTGAAAATCCAGATGGACTTGACGGAATCGCATGATTTCGCTTCCTTTCTCGTTCATATACCCCTAATATATTCCTTCCAGCATTGGACGAATAGGTGTAAAGACGACTTTTTATAGCACAATTCCGACCATTCGCAATTCAGTGCATGATACAATAGGTGCATCAAGAAGTAATGGAAAGGGCTGGCCTTATGAATTGTCTGGAGCTAACCATTCCCCCACTTCCGCAATTAGTGACGATCGGTCACTCCTTCTGGGATCCGGGGCAGCAGCACCTGAGTCGTTCGTTTAACTTGTATGACATGCTCTTTGTAATGAAGGGCACCTTGTACATGACGGAAGATGAAGTGCCATTCGAAATTACAGCAGGCTCCTTGCTTGTGCTTGAGCCGAACCGTCTGCATGTCGGGCATCGCCCTTGCGAGGAAGAAACGGAGATATACTGGCTCCACTTGGCCCACCCAGCGCCTGTCCGAACGATGGATAGCGGACAAATTCCATGGTCGACCCCCTTCACAAAAGGCTCCAACCTGGATGTCACTCCGCACCGGCAGGTCATGTATATTCCCAAATTCACAAGCCTGCACACCACAAGCATTGTTCCCTTCCTGCAGCGAATGATGGAGCTTCACCTAAGCTTGTCGCCCGCAACGTCCTTGCCGCTGCAGGGTCAGCTCGCTGGCTTGTTGACCGAATTGCAGTCGGCTATGCGCCTGCAATATACTCCCCGCTCGAGAATACTGTGCGATCAAACGATAACCTATCTCGAAGAGCATATCACCCGTCCCTTCGATGCCAAGCATATGGAAGAAACGCTCCATTTCCATGTGGACTATCTCTCCCGCTGCCTGAAGAAATACACAGGGCTGAGTCCGCTTCAATACCTACACGAGCTGCAGATGAGTAAAGCTAAATCTCTTTTGGAAAATACCAGCCTTCCCGTATCCGAGATCGGTGTCCTGATCGGGATTGAGAACGCCAATTATTTTATTCGCTTATTCCGAAAAAAACTGGGAATGACACCCGGTCAATATCGAAGCACCCGATTGGGCCGCACATGACAAAAACAGCAGGAACGTGAATCGTTCCTGCTGTTTTGTTATGGGTTCCTATTATTTTGTTATGAGTTTCCTAATCTTTTTTTACCAGTTTCTGTTGTTTTCTTATCAAGACGTTTAGACGTATTTCTCCCGGTATTCCGTAGGCGTACACAGGTAAATCTTCTTGAATTGGCGGGCGTAATAATTCTGGTCCCGGAATCCGCTCTCTTGAGCCACTTGCAGAATGGACAGGTTGGGATTACGCAGAAGCGTACAGGAATAATCCAGCCTCCGGCGGATCACATAGTCCATGGGCGTCGTTTGGAAGTTCCTTGCGAACTCGCGAAGAAACTGCCTTTTGGACAAATACGCCCTTTCCGCGAGCATATCCAGATTGAGAGGCTCCTGAAAGTGTTCCTCCAAGTACGTAATGGACTCGGCGATTCGCAGCGCTTTATTCTGAGGCCACCCGTTGTTCGCCACATAATAGCGGGAGAGCACCCCCATGAGTGCCGTAAAATAGGAGCGGATCAGCATTCGGTAACCTTCTGGCCGCTGCTCATACTCATCCAGAATGACATCAAGTAAACCGGTGACCTGCCGCAGCTGTTCATCATTCAGGGTAAGCATCCCTTTGAAGTTCATTTCCTTCCGGTAGAACGGCTCGAAATAAAATAATGCCTGGAAGCCCGCCATCAGCTTCAGTTCCTGCAGCTGAGTCATCTGGTCAGGGTGAAACATGACGTTGACGTACTGAATATGATCCACGTCTTTATAGCCGTGGGACACATTGCCATGGATGAAGAACACCTGCCCGGCAGAGATCGGATACTCCCTTCCTTCGATAATGTGAGTTGCGGTTCCTCCAAGAATAACAACTAGCTCGGAATAGTCATGCTGGTGGACATCAAAGTCATGAGTTAGAGGGCATTTTTCGATGCGAAAAATAAAATCCGTTTCCAGCCCCAGGTCCAGATAATGGCTTTTTCTATTCATGTCGCTATTATGCTAAAGAAGGTCACTATCGTCAAGGAATCCTGAAGCAAATTACAGTAACATGGGGATAAACGATATGAAACTGAGGTGGCTTATGTACCGCTATCATTTCCGTGCGCAGTGCCGCGAGAATATGGACCTGAAGCAAGTGTTCCGCGAGGCTTTACCCGTACTCCAAATCCAGACGCAGGAACTCGGCGCCCGTCAACTTAGTCTGTTCCATTTCGGGACACAGCTGTTTCTTTATTATGAAAGTCCGGTCCAATCGGTGGATCCTCATGAACTGTTCGCTCACTGCGAAGACGCTTTGGAAACCTGGCCCGGAACGAGCAGTGCTAGAAGGTGGGCACCGATGATGGATATTTTCCATTATCAGAAGCCGGTCAGCGAGCAGCAATGGTCAAGACAAAACGCTTCGGCCCGGCCTTATGCCAGAATCGCCCATCTCAAGCCGGATAAAATCGCCAGTTATGTGTTTTACCATTACCAATACCAGGAGGAGAAGCCGGGGGATGGCGATAAGTACGGGATGATTGCGCTGCATGAGAATCTGATGTTCTTCTACTCGGAAGATCCGGCAACCATCGAGAAGCCGTCCTATTCAGGCAAGCTCTCCACATCCCATACGCCGTCCGACTGGGCGGGAACGATGGAGCCTCACTTCATACCCTGGGATTTGTCCGAAGGCAGCTCCCGGATCTGGCTGGAAATTCCGCTCGTTATCCGGGCATAACGAATGTCAAACGAAAGGAGCATTCCTATCATGCGAACTGAATATTGCTTAAACGGTGAATGGAATTTCATGCCTTTGTATGAGCAGGGCACTGGCTTCGGGCTTCCTGCAGAGCTGGTTTATGAACAGCAGAAGGTTCAAGTCCCCTCCAGTTGGAGAAGCTCCTACGAAAGGCTGCCGGGAAAGAACTTTGGAATCATTCCCGAGTACGAATATGCGCCTTATGATGTATTTCAATATCCGAAGGAGTGGGCAAAAGCCGAAGCTGGAGTTCTTCATCGATCGTTCCGGATACCTCCATCCATGAAAGAACCAGGGACACGGTTCTTCCTCCGTATGGACGGGATCATGCAAAAGGCTGCTGTGTATCTCGACCATCATCTCGTGACCATGTGGGAGGATGGTTACCTGCCTCTTCTCGTGGAGATTACCGAACTGGTCAGAAAGGATACGGATCATGAACTTCATGTAGTCTGCGGCAGTTTTGACAAGGTGGTGATTCCTTCAGGTCAACAGAAAATCACGGGTCTTGCAGGCTCGTGGTTTGGTTCGATTGCCAGAGGGATATGGCAGGACGTATATCTGGAAAGCCGGCCTGAGATCTCGCTTGCCGATGTAACGATCCGTACGTCAGTACGGGAGAATCGGCTGGAAGTAGATGCTGCGGTAATCCATCCCTTGGCTTCCTCCTTGAAGACATCCCACAAGGCTATTCTTCATGTGCGCGAGAACGGTGATTTGACGTCCTCCCCCATTCTTCAGGCTGAAGCTGATGTGTTAGCCGTGAGCGGCCAAGGGGATTCAAGACGGCTCACGTTCCGCCTGGATTGGGAGGACGCCAAGTACTGGAATCCGGAGCAGCCTTTCTTGTACAGCTTGGAGCTTGCGCTTCTGGACGGTGAACGGGTTATCGACCGGGTGGTACAGCCATTCGGCTTCCGTGAGATCTGGACAGAGGGTTCGCGGTTTATCCTTAACGGTACGCCCATGAACTTGCGCGGTGACTCCTGGCATTTCCAGGGTGCCATTCAACAAACGCAGGAGTACGTACGCACCTGGTACGGCATGTGCAAGGAGGCCGGAGTTAACTGTGTTCGTCTGCATGCCGCGCCTCATCCGACCCATTATCTGGATATCGCCGATGAGATGGGCATGCTGATTGTGGATGAAACGGCCATCTACGGTTCGAGCAAATCCATGCCTGCAGATCATCCCGCTTATATCGCGAACTGCACAGCCCATGTCCGCAGGCTGGTAGAGCGTGACCGTAATCATCCATCCATCATCCTGTGGAGCTTGCAGAACGAGATGCGCTGGGTGGACGGCCGCGATATATTCAAGCAGCATATGCCTTCCATGATGAACCTCATTCGCGAGTTGGATCCTACCCGCCCGATCATCGCAGAAGGCGATAACCGTCTCCTCCCCAAAGAACTCACGGAGGTGGAGAGCAGGCACTATAACATAGACGGCACAATTGACGCATGGGATCGCAAAGCACCTCTCGTGTTCGGCGAGCATGGCGGCTGGTGGTATGTCTGCCCCCAGAACAGCAGCATGTACGTAGGCTTGGCCGCGTACCGAAACACGGATGAATGTATCCAAGGTCTAGCCGAGAAGGAGCGGCTGTTCGTGGAATATGCGAGGCGGCAAGGCGTTTCCGGAATCTCCACCTTCAACTTCGCCCATTATTTCATGCGGGCCATGCCGGAACGCAATATTGTTCTTTCTCCATCCGCTTTAGATACGCCGGGGCCGAAGCCAAAAGTGATTCCAAAGTATTCTTTAACATTGAACAACGGCCTTCTTCCGCAGGAATATCCGCTGTATACGAAGAACCCGTCCTTTCCGATCATGGAAGCCTCTTTCAAGCCCGCTACCATGATACCGGCAGAATACAATCGTTCCTTCTTCGATGATGAGCCCATTTCCAGAAGCTTTGATGTCTATAACGATACCTTTCATTCAAGCCAAACTCGGATTGAATGCAAAGTACGCCAGGAAGGCAGACTCCTTCACCAGGAGCTATTCCTATTCGACCAAGAACCGGCGGATCATGAGATCGTGACCGTAACCTGGAAGCCTGAGCCTGTTAAGGATGTAACCGCTATACACGTGCATGCTGTAATGTTTCACGATGACAAGCTCGTTCATGAGCTAAATTTGCAGTACAAATTGTATCCCTCACATTATAAAACCACCCCTGTCTCTATAGGCCGACCTGTGGCCTACATAGGTCAGGACCAAGACTTCCATTTGTTGAGCAGCCTTGTCCCGGAATGCAGACGAATCCGGCTTGAACAGCTTGGTGAACTTTCACCTAATCACCTCGTCGTTGCAGGCAGCGGACTCGAGGATGAGGACGGTCAACTGGAGATGGCGCTCCAAGATTATGTACGGAGGGGCGGCCGTCTTCTGTTGTTGGAACAGCACCATCTGTCTCTGGGTCAATTGACGATTTCGCGGCAGGACTTCATCCGAGCCCACGCGGGCAGCTATGACCATCCAATCCTTCAGGGCTTGGACGATGATGATTTGATGTTTTGGGATGAAAAGATACGTGAGGAAGGTCCCCCTCCTATCATCCACGCCGCTTTCGAGAAACCGATCAAGGGCAATTTCAATATGATCCTGGAATGCAGCGCAGGGGATTTTGGAGATGGCGGGGACCTGTGGTCACCCCTTCTGGAATACCGGGACGGCAGCAGCTTCTTCATCGCTAGTCAATTGCAGCTCATGGAGCACTTCAATACCGTCCCTGCGGCCTGCTGCTTGCTGCGCAACATGCTCGCTTATGCAGGAAACGTTGAAACGATATCGATTCGAACGGGTGCATGGGTCGAACCGGGAGGAGCAGCAGAGCATTTCCTGCGGTCCCTTGGCCTTTCCTTCGACGTGCTTGAGACTATCACAAGCAGCCTTCTTGCGACATATCAACTGCTTGTCGTTGAGCCAAACCTCCTGTTGGATCGGGATTCCATCTCCCTGTTGAATGAATATGTTCGGCATGGTGGTCAACTCGTCGTCCTTCCCGCTGCTCCAGGTCATGAAGCCGCCCTATCTGCACTGTTAAAGCGTCCTGTCTCGATCCTGAAGCATGAAACGTACCACTTGGAGGCGAATTACGATAGACCTGCGGTCCAAGGATTAAGTCCGGTTGACCTGTTCGGTTTCGATAAGGTTTTTCTCTCGCCCAGAGAAGTTGTTAATCGTCCCTTGGCCTCTTACAGTCTACATACGACCGATGCAGCGGTACTATGTGCAAGCGTAGAAGGGACAGCATGGAAAGATTATTTTGTGCACGGGCATACGTCGGAATACAGCAGGCTGGCATTGGTGGAGTTAAACCGGGATCATCAGCGTCCTGCTGGGAGTTTCGTACTCCAAGCGGAACAGGAACAAGGATGTATCATTTTATCTCAACTGCTCCTTGAACCGGATTCCGCCAAGTCCATACGCTTATATAGCCGACTTTTGGCCAATCTGGGGGTCGCCATAGACGACGGTCTTCTCTATAGCTCCAAAGGAGACGCGCACTGGTCCGTTGAAAAGGTCATGGCACTGCCTTGCAAGCCGTGGATTAATTACGAGGAAATGAAGACTTATTATACGGATCCGGAATTCTCGCTGAACAATCTGGGCGAGGGGCTCTACGGCTGGATGCTCAAGAAAGAGCGAAGCTCTTCAGACGGTGCCTTTCTTATACAGAATCCCGGGGATGAGCGCTGGTTCCTGAGCTGTTTCGTTCATGGTTTTGACCCTTCATGTAGTCCGATCGATGGTACCCTTCGAGGTAAGCTTCAAGTCAACACAAACTGCGAATATGAGATTTATATAAACGGGTACCGTGTTCCCGATCCAGAGAGGCATATTGAGCTGCGGACTGGTATTAACCGTCTGATCGCCATCGTACAAGGAGCCGGGGAGGACATCCGATTCGGTATGGTATTTAGGAACGCGGGCGGTTCATATATGAGGCATCTTCAATATCGTCTGACCCTGGATGATGTAGAGCCCAAGTAAGTTTACTTTTTCGTATCTACTGCGATAAGGATATTGATGTATCATTCCATTTCAAAAGAGGTGGGTTCTATGCATATAAAACATCCGACTGCACTTGAAGTTCTTCTTGATCAAGCAAACGAGAGTCTATCTGCGAACAGTCATGCGATTGCCACTTGGGAAATTCCTGGCTTTTACCAGGATACCGAGGGACACACGCTCGCGAAGCGGCGGATGGAAAAGGACGCCCAGGCGGCCTATACGACTGCACTGGCCTACCGGATGACAGGAACAGCTGCTTATGCAAGCAAAGCGAAGGAAATCATCATGGGCTGGGCAGTAGTTAATCGGGAGATTACAGGTGCGGACGGACCATTGGTATCTGCTTATCTGGGGGTAGGACTCATACTCGCGGCTAATGAAATTAAAGAATACGCGGACTGGAGTAAAGAAGAGCAGAGTGTTTTCACACAATGGATGACCCAGGTATGTCTGCCGGAGTGGGATCGAATCCCCCTCCGCAACAACTGGTGGAGCTGGAGTCTGTATGCCCAGCTAGCGCTGTATCGTTTTATGGATGATAAGCTTCGTTTGGCAGAAGAGGTTACCGCACTCAAAGGACATCTCGACCACTCCCTCTCCATCGAAGGATTCATTCCGGAAGAAGCGTCCAGAGGCAAGCATTCCCTGTGGTATCATTATTTCGCTCTCGCTCCGGTAACGGCTGCCGCCAAGCTCGTCCTGGACACGACGGGAGAGGATTTGTTCCACTGGGTTTCACCGGGCGGTAAAAGCCTCGAGTATGCCGTCGAACAATTCTTTCATTATGTAAACGGGCATCTAAAGGAATGGCCGTATGACGATAATCCGATCTTCCCGGCACAGCTCTCTGCCGGAACATGGCCCCTTGATCTGGTTGAAGCGATGGGGAACATCTATAAGAATCCGGACTTTGAACGTTTTGTCGCCCCTTACCGTCCAATCACGGGCAATATCAATATCAACAGCGGTCTTTATCATGCTTATGCCTGGATCTATCCCGAGCTGCAATTTCAACGTTAGCTATAAGAAAGAAGCCTTTCCGAATATGATCGGAAAGGCTTTTTTCTATGGTCTATTCTGTTGTTACAGCCTGCCCATCCCGAAGCAGGTAGGCTGCTGCTTCCTCCGTAATATGTTTGCCGCTCTGGGCTTGAACCTCATGGAGGAATGCTTCCGTATTCCCATTATCCAGCTTCTTGAGCAGGCTGTTAGCGATCCCTACATTATCAATCCAGGACTTCTCCCGAAAGAGGGTTACCAGCGCTTTCAGTGAGCTGATGTCTGCATAAGTGGAGAAGGTCACAACCGCTTCCTCTTCATTCCCCGCCTCGTCTATAGCGGTTACTGTGAAGGTGTGAGCTCCCAGGGGCAGCGTATAGAGGGGCACTGCCGCCCCCAGCTCCATCTGCTGATCATCAAGCCTTGCTGTACTCTTCAATTCATCAACCCCGGACACCTCATCGACAGCAGTCCATGACAGATTTAGGGACTCTGCACTTGTAAATTCTTTGGCTAACGGCTCTACCACCGAAATCATGGGTGCCGAAGCATCCAGATTAAACGCCAGCGATTTCGCTTCCTCCGCGTTTCCGGACGAATCCAGTGAACGGTATCGAATGGTATAACGGCCATCCTGACTGAAGGTCAGGGAGTCCTGATAGGCCAGCCAGGTATCCCCTCCATCCAGACTATATTCTGTCGATGCAGATTCAGAGCCTTCAGAAGAATGCAAGGCAAGGGTTACAGGCTGTGTATACCATCCATTCATGCCGTCCAGTTCTGCCGGACTCATGACGGCCGTGGTCTCTGGAGCAGTCCGATCGGTATCGATCAGGGAAAATGTGATGTCATCGAACCACATTTCGCTGAACCCGCCTACATAGAAACCTACCGTTCCAGATGGATTGTGCTTGGTATCCGACCCTTCAAGTCGAAGTTCCCCGTTTACGTACACGCGGATGTCGGCACCTTCGACCCGGATGCGGATGGTGTACTCGGTATTAGGCTGCAGGTCCTCATCAGGTAGGTTCGTCGTTTTCAGAGCTGTCCATGCTCCATTATAAAGAATCCATTGTGAAGTGCCATCCGCCAGCTTCTTGTACGCAATTTTCCCGGATGTGCTGGAGACGGAACGATCATATACATATAGTGTTCCCGTATCCGGCATGACCGCCGGCGTCTTCAGCTTGAAGGTAAGGTCATAGTCGGTATATGTCTTCGGATGAAGGGCCGAGGCACCTTTGAGAATTTTATACTTTTTATTGCCATCTACAGTTACGATACTGCGGTTCGGATCCACCGGCCATCCGTTCGCTCCCGAATCAAAATCCGTAAAGTGCATCACATCAGATACCTGAATGCGTACGGATGCTGAAGCTTCCGGGTTGGCGACTGATGTTACAGTGATATCAGCCTCGCCTTCCGCCAAAGCAGTTACCAATCCATGTTCATCCACAGCGGCAATTCCCGGTTGGGAGGTATGAAAGATAACCTCCTTATTCTCGGCATCAAGCGGATCAAATTGAACTTGCAGCTGCTTTTGTTCTCCTATGACCATGTTGGTATGACTCTCACCCAGCAGCAAACCGGATACTTCCCTGCTTGGAACGGTAAATTTGATGTCATCAAACAGAAGCTCACTGAAGCCGCCGGCATAGAACCCAACATGGCCGGACGCATTGAATGTCGAATCACTTGCCTTTAGCTTCAATTTGTTATCCACATAAACACTGATCTCCGGACCCTTAACGATGACTTTCATGTTATAAACCGTATCCGGCTGGAGATCAGGTGCAGCCAGTGTATTCTGCTTCACTGCTGCCCAGGCCGCATTGTACAAAAGCCAGGCAGATGTTCCGTTTGCATACTTCCGGTAACCAATTCTGCCGCCGCTTCCGCCAGAGTTCAAACGGTCAAACACATAGAATGTGGCATCATCTGCGATGACTTTCGGCGTCTTCATCTTAAAAGTCAGCTCATAATGGTTAAACTCGTTCTCATTTAACGTTGTTGCTCCTTTAACGAGCTTATACATATGGTTGCCGCCTTCCACCTCGACAATGCTCCGGTTCGGGTCTGTCGGCCAGCTGTTTCTCCCGTTTTCGAAATCGGTATAATCGATAATGCCATCCCCAACTTCAACCGTAACCTGAACCTCATCCTTTAAGGCCGGGTTGTCAGCAGAAACGGCTGTAATCGTTGCGTTCCCTATACTAACCCCCTTCAACTTGCCGCTTGGATCCACCTTCACAATCGATGGGTCGCTCGACGTGTATTGAATAGCGGGGTTCGTTGCGTTCCAGGGAATGACTGCGGAATACAGAGCGTATGACTTCCCGATACCGATGGTTACGCTCTCGTCATACAATTGGATTCGATCCACAGCAATGTGATCCGGAGCCAGATACGGACCGGCTTTCCCCTGGATTCCTATCTCGCTGAAAGGGATGGCCGGGAAGCCAGGAATCTTTTGGAACACTTCCGCATCCGCCTTCAAATTCAAATCCCCATTTGCCAGATTAACGAAGCCAGGATCATGATCCGTAATCCAGTTGTTCGCATACTGGAGCAGGTTTCGTTTGTCATTTGCTCCCTGATTATTCGTGCCGCTTAATTTCCTCGTCGGGTTATAGATCACATTGTTCTGAAACGTGTTGGTATCCGGAAAATACCGGTTCTCCGTGAAGAAATCCGCCAGTTCCGGGTATTTCTCCATATGCGGCGTGCCTTCGAAATTATTGTTCTTTTCAAACAACGCTTTCCATTTGGGCATATAGTTTTTGGATATTTGCTGATCCGGTTGATCGCCTAGATACATGTCCGAATATTCATACGGTACTTTGGCATCAATAAAAAGATTGTTTCGGGTCTTGATATGGGCACCGCCGTTATTGAGGATGGCATCGTTACCCATGCCGTTAAATATGTTCTCTTCAATGGTAATGCCCATGGTAAAATTATCGGGATATACCCCTTGAACCCCTGCCTTGCCTTCCCCGATATTGTGGAAATAATTCCTGCGGATTACCGATCCCCGTTCCTGAGGCGACTCGCCCAGATTCATATAAATGGCGCCGAGGTCCGAGAAGGTTTTGCAGACGTCATAAATATTGTTGTATTCCACGAGATGGTCATTGCCGAAGATCAGCATTCCCGGATGGGGAGCGTCATGAATTTCGTTGTGTGAAACCTTGTTCCCCGCACCAGTCAGGAAGATGCTCGGATTATAGGCTTTATGGTAGTAAGCAAAATCATGGATATGGCTGTTCTCCACGACATTGTTTCCTGGCTCAAGCGTCTTCTTATCTCCACCATTCAGAATCACCCCGGTCCCTCCGATGTGATGAATATGGGAGCTGCTCACCGCATGATTGACTCCGTCCACTTTGGCAAAGTCGTTATACAACCAGCGGCTCTGCGTATTAATCAAAACGCCCCCATTGGAGAAATTCCGTATCTCGCAGTGCTCCAATCGGACGCTGTCCCCGCCCATAATGACTGCTGCGGAGTCCCGGCCATTCTCCAGGATCAGGTCCTCAAAGGTCACATGCGAAAGATTATTCGCGTTAATCATCGGTGTTTTAAGCATCGTAACCATGATCTCAGGATGATCACTTTCAAAGGCAGCCGTAGGCATGAAGTAGAGTTTGCCTTGCTTCCGGTCGATGTAATATTCACCAGGCATATCGATCTCCTCAAGCAAGTTTTGGGCAAAATGGAAGTCCGGGTACCAGTTGGTAAACAGACCGCTCATCTCTCCGTATGCCAAGGTAATCGTCTTGTTGCTTGTATCGATGGATGCCACTTGGTTGTACGACCATTCCCAGCTGTAACCGAATATACCATCCAACCAGATGTCATCCGCCTCTTCCCATAGATCCGGTCTTTCGTAATTGTAGGTAAAGGTTCCGCCGCGTGTCTGCAAATCCGGGTCACTACGGGTAGGTCCGGGATCGGTGATGGTGCCCATCTGGACCGTTCCATTGTTTGGCCAGCGGGCAAGGGTCATGCCTTGACCTTCGACATACAGCTCCATCGGCGGAACCTGACTGACGTCATTGGCTTTGTAATAACCATGCCGGCTCATTACACCGTAATCGGTAATGCCTTGCGCTTTCAGGTCTGCCTGCAGAACCTTCGTTCTGGCATCCGCACTGATGATTCGGTCCAGGACATTCGTGTCCGTTACCGGAGAAAACCAGCTTTTCTGAAGTTCCAGACCGCCGTTTAACCGCACGCTTTCTCCGGGATAAGCTTTGTAAGTTATCCGCTTATTCTCCGTACCGGAGTCCTGCTCCTCCAGCAGAAAACTTTCGCTTCGATTATAGGTGCCGCCCCTTAAATAGACCGTCACACCGCCTTCAGGCAGCCCTGAACCCTTCTTCAATTGCCGGATTGCATCCCTGGCCTTCTCAAGTGTATGGAATGGAGCCGCTTCCGTTCCCGGATTCGAATCATCACCATCATTTGAAATATAAAAGACAGCACCAGGGTTCACCGCATCTTCCGCATTCACTCCCGTAACCGGCAGACACCCCACCAACAAGACCAAGATTAATGCAATAATGATCCGTCTCCTCATCATCTTCGGAAATACCTCCCTTATAAGATCAATCAGATAAAATGCACATGATCACTACCCTTTTACAGATCCAATCATGGTTCCTTTTTCGAAATATCGAAGCAGGAAAGGATACATGACAATCACCGGCAGGGAGCTGACAATGACAGCCGCCATTTTCAAACTCTCCGGAGCAGGCGGTGTTGCAAGTGTCGCCGTAGTAAACGGGTCAAGTTTGCTCTCGATGAGGATCTGGCGGACAACCTGCTGCAGCACGAATTTGGATGAATCGGTGACGTAAAGCAGGTTATCCATAAACGCATTAATGTGGTAAACCAAATTCCAAAGCCCGATCGTCACAAGAGACGGAATGGACAGCGGGAGCAGGATGCGGAACAGAATTCGCAAGTCCCTTGCCCCGTCGATACGAGCTGCTTCGATCAGCGCATCTGGAACGGAACGGAAAAACGAGATCATTACAAGCACATGAAAAGCATTGGCAGCGGATGGCAGCACATAGACCCAGTGCGTGTTAAGCAGATGCAGTTCTTTGATTAATAGATATTGCGGGACAATTCCGCCATCGAAGATCATCGTGAACAACAGCAGCATGATCAGCAGCCGTTTCATGGGCAGATCGGGACGGGAGAGCGGATAAGCTGCGCAGATGGTAACGAGAAGTGTTAAGGCCGTCCCTACGACCATCCGAAACAGCGTATTCGCATATCCTGACCAGATTAATGGATAGTCCAGCAGCCCGCGGTATGCTTCCCACTCGAAATCCCGAGGATAAAAATGAAATCCGCTTCGAAGTGCTTCTCCCCTACCACTGAAGGAGACGGACAGGACATGAATGAACGGGTACACAACGATGAGTGCCAGGATGGACAATATAAGGTAGATCATGGCGGGTGCAATGAGCTCTTGCCATCTTTTTATTTTCATGACTGTCTTCCTCCTGCCTTTACCATAGACCGCTCTCCCCGCGGCTCAATTTTCGCACGGTCAGATTAGCCCCCAGAATCAGCAGGAGCCCCACCAACGATTTAAACAAGCCTATGGCCGCCGTGTAGCTGTACTGGAACTGCTGCAGACCTACCCGGTAGACATAAGTATCGATGACATCACCCGTTTCATAATTGACCGGGTTTAACAGATTGATGATTTGTTCAAAGTTTGCGCTTAAGAAACCACCAAGACTCAGAATGAACATAATAGCGACCGTGGGCATAATGGATGGGATATTAATTCGAATGATGCGCTGCCACCGATTGGCTCCGTCAATGACGGCCGATTCATGCAGCTCCGGGTTGATCGCCGCCAAAGCAGCAAAGTAGATAATCGAGCCCCAGCCGATATCCTTGAGGATTGAAGAAATGACCACAATCGGACGGAAATATTCCTTCTTTCCCATATAAAAGACAGGTTCCCCTCCAAACCATTTCACAATTTCCCCTACAACGCCGGACGTTGGAGAGAGAAAATAAATAATCAGCCCGGACATGACGACCCACGATACGAAATGAGGCAAGTACATGGTCGTCTGGATAAACCGCTGGAAATACCTTGACCTCACCTCGTTAAGCAAAATCGCCAGTATGATTGGTGCGGGAAAAGCAAAGATCATCTGATACAAATTCAGGAGCAGGGTATTTTTAAGTAATCGATAAAAATCCCCATTCTGAAATATTTCCTGAAAATGGCGGAATCCGACCCACGGACTTCCCCATATCCCGTCGACGACCCGAAAATCCTTGAAGGCAATGACGACTCCATATAAAGGGCCGTATTTAAATACGACGAAGAATGCAAAGGCGAATAGAAATAGTAGAAGCAGCTCTCCGTGTTTTTTTATCGTTTTCATGGCGCACTTCCTTGTTAAACCGAACCGCCAGCCCTCCCGCAAGAGATGATTAAGCCCTCACGGGTGGCTTAGCCAAGTCAAGGTTATTTTTTGAATTGAGCTTGGTACATCTCATTGGCTTCCTTCGTTAATTCATCGCCGCCTTTTGCCTTCCATTCCGTCACGAAGGTATCAAAATCAGTCAGAGGAATTTCGCCGCTGATGATTTGTGCGAAATATTTTTGCATGAGTGACGTCAATTCCTGTTTGTATTTTCCGTCCGAAGGCAGCACAGAGAATAGCAGCGCATCGGTCCATCTTGGAGCCGATGAATACGTTTTGACCGCCTCATTCAGCTTCGGATCGGAATATTTGTCCCGATAAGCCTGAGTGGTAATGTTACCAAAAGAGAATAGACGGATTCCCAGTTGATCACGCTGCTCCTGCTTATCGAATCCAGGCAGGAATGTCGTCGCCCCTGAGGTAGCACCGCTTTCAGCAAAATCCCATTGCTCCCCCTTCACACCAAGGCTGGTCATATTGATGGTCTCTTCATCATTGCTCTGTGCCTGTAGAATTTCGAACAGCTTCTCAAGCTTCTCGGGCTGATCCTTGACTTTGCTGCCGATAACCAGGAAATTGCTCTTGATTCCCCAATCCCAGGAGCCGTCACCGCCAGGTCCCTTCGGATTTTTGGAAAATGCCATCTTGGCATCCGGATTCAAGGCCAGCATTTCCTTGACTGTTGCCGATTCCGGCAATGCGCCTTTGCTGATCTGCTCTTCAATGACTCCGATCCGGTTGTTGTACAGTTTCTTACGATATGAATCCTGTGTATCTGTAATAAATTCCGGATCGATGACCCCATCCTCATACCATTTGCGCAGCTTCGCCAAGGCTTCCTTGGTCTCCGGCATGATCGATCCATTTACAATCTGACCATCCCTCTCCATCCACATGGTCGGCTCCACACCGAATGCACCGAAGATGGAATAGAACCCGGATGACCACGTGGACGTAGCCGTTCCTGTCAACCCGTACGTATCCTTCACACCGTTACCGTCCGGATCCTTTTGTGCAAAGGCATAAACGGCTGCCTCGAATTCATCCAACGTCTCTGGGACTTTCTGAATGCCGACCTGATCCAGCCAGTCCTTACGCCACAACATCCCCAGATCGTAAGGCTTCAAATCGATAAACATCGGGATAGCCCACAGCTCGTTATTAACGGTAACAGTCTGGAAAAGCTCTTTCTTTTTCTCAATATCCGCGTAATACTCCGGCATTTTCTCCTTCAACATGTTCTGATCAATGCTCATTAACACGCCCTGATTTTGGTAAGCGATTACATTAGAAGGATCACCGAGCATGAATATGTCTGGTATATCCCCGGAAGCGATACTGGCGTCCGTTACCTTCACGGGTTTGATCTTTACATTAAACTTCTGCTCCAGCCACTTCTGAACCTCCGAGTCATTGACAACTCCATCTGCGGCAAAGTGAATGCCCCAGGAGATTTCGATCGGATTGGAGTTTGCTCCCGGCGTTTCTCCTGGATTTGAACTCGGGCTTGAGGAGTTCGTCTCGGAAGTGCATCCGGTAAGCAAGCTTGCCGTTAAACTTACAGCTAGTAGGATAGCGCTTACAAATTTGATTCTTTTACTCAATAGAACCTACCCCCTGTTGTTGGATTGGTTTTGGATTCGAAGATTCCCGCATCCCGCATAACGACCCGGCCGGGTATTGGAAACGGTTTTTACATACTTAAAATTTAAGCTTTATACCTTCCGGCGCACAATCCTCTCATTCCATTTTTTTTATGTTTTTGGCTTCCGAAGCCGTATAGAGCCACTGACGTTATTCCGTTTTTTGTATGTTTTTCAATTTCGATCTGTTCTAATTCCGCTGGTGTGATATATAATGGACTGCACAACTGTTGAGATCATCAAATTTTGTTGTAAGCGCTAACATATTGTAGGTAAGGAGGGGATTGCCATGAGGGGACTTTTAGCCATGAAAAATAACTCCATGTTCGTGAAACTGCTCCTATCGATGACTGCCATAGCTTTGATCACTGTTGTTCTCATTTCTTCGGTCACTTACATGATTTCGGCTGATAACAGTGTCCGTAATGCCATCAGTTATAATGAATCTGTCTTGACTCAGCAGAAGGAGCTGATTCATAAGGAGCTGACAACCATCGGAAATGCGGCCAATAGTCTGCTGATGGCTCAATCCTATGTGTACCATACCATCGGAGGCAAGCTCTCTGTAGGTTCATTAATTGATCTATCCACTCTTGTAGAAGAGCAAAAAAAGCTCAGTCCCTACATCGATTCCATCTATCTATACTACGCCCCGCTTGAACTTGTCCTGACATCACGTCCGGAGATAAAGACATCTCCTATATCCGACTTTGCTGACCAGTCCTGGCTGGATACCTTAAATCAAGACTCATCATCTCGTACCGTCTGGTTAACGGGAAGATCGAATGGATTTTCTCCGGATCATCCTGCGACCTCCCTGATTCAGAAAATGCCACTGATTGGCCAAGTGGATGGCGCGATCGTCATTAATTTGAATCTGGATCGACTCTTCGCTGACTACTTAAGTCATTACAATAGCAAGAAAGGCACCATCATGGTCATTGGTCCACAGGGTGAACTCCTCTATTCCGATGCTCATGACAGAGAAGCCCTTCTTCAGCAGTGGGATGCCGAACAGGTAACATCGGAGAGCGGCTACTATATTGGTGATTCCGATCAGATCGTATCCTACAGTGCATCAAATATGACAGGCTGGCGATTCGTCGATATCACCGAACGATCCGTCCTTCTGCAAGGCATGAACCGAATTAAAGTCCTCATTTGGACAGTCGCCATCCTATATATAACGGCTGCTGTTGCTATTTCCTATTTTTTATCGAGAAGATTATATCGCCCGCTGCAAAGTGTGATTTCCTATATTGTGAGCTCTGAAGAATCCGAACGGCGCGACAGATCCGGTGCTCCCAGCAGCACGGATGAAGTCGGCTTTATCCGTCATTCCTTTGAGCAGATGACACGTAATCGCGATATTTTAATCAAAGAAAAGCTGAAAGTAGATGAACTCCTCACCGGAAATCGAACGGCCATTAAGGAAAAGTATTTGAACGATCTAATCCAGGGCAACGTACAGGAAGAAGCAGCAGACAGACCGGACCATGCGGCAGAGCTGCTGGGATTACAGCTTGATTTCAATCGTTTTGCCATCCTGACCCTTGAACTCGAGGAGCATCAGCCGTTGAGGGGATCGGAGGATATATTCCATTCCCATCTGCTCCAGTACGGTCTGATGGAAGAGCTGGGAAAGGATATCAACGGAGAAATTTTTGTCAAAGACAGCAGGCACACGGTCATCCTTCTCTCCTTACATCCGGATGCCGATGATACCTTTCCTGTGGAACAAGCCAGAGGCCTTAAATCATATTTTCTCAGTCGTTATAGGATCTCTGTAACCATCGCTGTCAGCAGCATTCACTCCGGAGAACAAGCCGTGCGTGCAGCTTACAACGAGACTCAGGAGGCACTAAATATGAAAATCTACATTGGGAAGGGCGAAATTCTGCCCTATTCGATCCTTGATGAATGGAAATCGGAAGAAGGTACCTACTATTATCCGTATGAACTCGAAACGAAGCTGCAGCAGTCCCTGCTGAAGACGGATAAAGAGGAATGTACTGCCGTAATCCGGGCCATCACCCGGGAGGTGCTAAAGCAAAGGCTGGGTAAGGCAAATATTCATCAGCTGTACGTTCAATTAAGCGGGGAGCTGGTTAAAACACTCGTTCAGACTGGCGGCGAGGTGACCGCTGTTATCGGTGAAGGATCGTCCTATACCGATGCTCTGGCGCGTGCCGAAACCGTTCAGGATATGGAGAAATGTGTGTTAACGATATGCAGCAATATCATTGACTACCACCGGGAGAAGCGCTCCAAAATGACGGATGTGACCCTTCAGCTGGCAACCGAATTCATGGACAACCATTACAATAAGAATATATCAGTGGATAACGTGGCGGAACACGTAAAACGCAGCTCGTCCTACTTGGGTCGCATCTTCAAAGAGTCAACGGGCATGACGGTTAATGACTATCTCATCCAGCTGCGCATCAAACGTGCCATGGAGCTGTTGAAGCAGACAGATGCCTCCGTTGAGGAGGTTTGTCGGGAGATAGGGTACGCAAACGTCAGCTATTTCAACAAAATATTCAAGGCCAGAACAGGACTTACCCCGGGGCAATTCCGGCACCAACACACGGCAGACCAACGGTTAACTCAGGGAAAGGGGCCGAAGACATCCTAATTGGAACCATTTCCGAATGAAGAGCCGATCAGGACTGACCCTATATTCCGTTGTTCTTGTCATTCCGCAAAGAGCGATATATCCCTAAAATGACTCGCCTAGATATGTTAAATGTAAAAAGAAACCGTCCCTTTGGTATGTGATTGCGAACACATCCACTTTACAAGGAACGGTTTCTTTAGGGTTTATCATTTTCAGGATGGCGCTCTCAAGCCAATAAAGCCTGAGCAATCTCATCGATGATGCCATTGATGCCGGTTGGTCCATAACAGCCGATCCAAGTCGCGGCATCTACGGAATATATATGCTGTCGCTCATCGGTATCCAGCATCCCCCAGACACTTTGCTCTGTCGCAGACATCCCCTCCTGCATGGTTTCGCTGCTAAGCAAAAAGTAGTGGCTGGCATGTACGGCCGGCAGTCTGTCAACCGAAATATGATAAGCCGTGTCGGAGGGATCGGCTACAAATAACGGGGCAGGCAGACCCAGGTCTCGATAGAGCACAGCACCTGTACGATGAGAAGCTGTATGTACCCGAACCATAGAGTCAAACGGACGAATTAATGCCACGCTCTTACCTGCCAGTACAGGAGCAAGTTCTTCTGACAGCAATGCAGTTCGTCGATGATAATCTGCAATGATTCGCTTGGCCTCTGCACGCTTGCCTGTCAGTTCACCGAACAGACTCAGAATGGTCTGCCAGCTCTCATTACGTTTAAACATGAGAACCGGAGCGATCCGGCTTAACCGTTCATAGTGCGCTTCATGCACCTCCGTACATATAATCAGATCCGGACACAGTCGTTCCACCCCTGGAAGATCGGGATACTCATACGTTCCAAGTAATTCGGTACCCTGAAGCCTTGCCCTGATATATTGAGGGAAATGGAATGCCGCACTTCCCGATCCTACACTGCCTGCCGGGGACACGCCAAGTGCAAGCAGATGATCCGCATATTGTACATCGAGTACAGCAATACGCTGTGGAGATATGGTGACATCATATTGACCTCGCAGATGGCAAATCACGGTGCCTTTTGAAGACTCATACCAGGAAGCCATGCGGTTCTGCGGCAAGGGATACATAGAGAGCTCATTTGCTCTCGAAGCAGCCGTTTGCCTATAGAACTGCGGAGGAACTCCATGATATTTCTTAAACGCCCTGCTGAAATAATACATATCGCGGTAGCCCATTCTCTCTGCAATTTCCCCAATGGGAGCATCGGTATGGCGGAGCATCCGTGATGCACTCTCCATCCGCAGCTGGATGACGTACTCCATCGGTCCAATTTGCTTCTCCTGTTTGAACCTTCGTTGCAGCTGTCTTACGCTGCATCCCGCAAGTGCGGCCAGCTGTTTCAGCTCCAGATTCTGGCGATAATGCCCCGCTATATACGCAGCGACAACATCCACCATGTCTGACGCTGTCCCTCCCTGACCACGTTCATACTCCATAATGAGTTCGTAGAGCATCCCCTGCAGCAGTGCATTGGCGTGAAAACGTTCCAGCCCTTCGCCCCTACTCCATTTCGCTGCAATTTTTTCCGCCATCTGAACCCATTCCGCCTGAGTTCCCGGGTGCTCAACAAATGAAGTACGCAGCGGGTGATTGCGGTGCGAGGGCAAAACAAGGGAGACTCCTTCCATGGAGACTGCCTTATACATGATCAAGATATAATCCATGTTGTCTGAGGTGGCAATCAGTGTAAAGGAGGATCCCTCAATCACATGAGCAGCAAAAGAAGCCCCAATGTGGCAAACTTCACCATCCATTGCAAGCTCCCCTTCTCCGCCGCCTGCCAGCAGCAACAGATTTGACGTTAATTCGGCTTCGCTAAGACTACTGCCTGGCTGCAACGTACCGCTATGCACGTCAAGCATCTTGATCGTTGTATCACTCCATAGACTTGTCTGTTCTTGCAGCGGCATTTCTCTCATCTCCTGACAATAGCAAAGGTAAAGTTGTTGCTGCTGTCATTTTAATTGAGATTCATTCTCATTGTCAATTTTCGGACATTTGTTGCAATACTCCTCTGACATCTGATAGTACAAGCAGCAGGTGATGCGCTTGCTCTTCACAACAGGAACGTTGTTTTGGATTTCGGTAAATCGGGTAAACGGATTACGTTTTACACCGAACACCTGCCCTGGCGCGCCTTGTGTCAGATAAGTAAAATCATTCTGAACGTGCTGGCTTTCCAGCCCATCATCTGCATCAGGTGTATACAACCGGCCAATACGTACCATGATATTCTCCCAGAGAATACTCATGGATAGAGGTGCAATCGCAGCAAGGGACTTTAACAGCGGTGTAAGCTGTACTGCAAACATCTCTTCTACCACCTTTTCCCGCCACACTTCCCTGTCTCCTGTCACTGCATCTGCCTGAAGCCGATTCACCGCCAGAAAAGGAAAACGTGTACCACCCTCATGAGCGGAGAGCGTCGGATGATAGAGGAAGCTGTTCTCCAGCTCAAAGGAAACATGCTGATGATGAAAAGTCATCGCCGTCACCAGCGGAGCAGTCCACAGATAGCCAATTCGCTTGGCTAGCATTGAAACGGCAACCTTCATGTCAGGCGCATCGATATACTCCTGAAACCAGCTGATATACTCTCGGCATGCAGCTTCTTCATGCAGCTCGCTCAAAGCAATGGTACGGACACTATGTTCAGGCGGCTCACCAAGCCATATCGAATGATCCTCCACCGTTTGTTGCCATAAGTCTGTCGAGAGATATTGGTTCATGTTAATTCGATTCGAGCAGGGCTTCCGAAGCCTGATCTACAATCAGATTAATGGCAAGAGGTCCATAGTATGCGATCCAAAGGGTCGAATTCACATCATACGCACGGTTATTTTTCACAGCATCAAGGGACTTCCACACTGGATTGCTAATCATAGCCTCTGCTTCTGCGGCAAACAGCTCATCCGACAGTACGAAATAACGATCCGCGCCAATCTCAGGAACCTTCTCCATTGAGATTTCGACAGAGGTATCATCCTTGATTCCCTCAACGAGTGCAGGCATGTTCAAGCCCAGATCCTGATATAGAATGCCGCCTGTACGATGCTCAATACCATGAACACGAATACCTTCTTTTCTCGGACGGATCAGGGCTACCGTTTCATCCCCCATTTTCTCTGACAGCTTCGCCTTCAGACCAGCGACTTTGTCCTCATACGCCTGACGTACCGTCTCTGCCTCGTCCTGGTTGTCTGTAATCTTAGCGACCGTGGCTAATGTATCGCGCCAATCTTCGTAGAAGTCGAGTACGAGGGTGGGTGCAATTTTGCTTACATTCTCATACTGTTTCTCCTGAAAGTCCGTCATGATAATCAGATCGGGGTCCAAGGCTACAATTGCTTCCAGATTGGGCTCGTCCCGTGTACCCAGAACCTGTACGTCACTTGGCTGATCACCTAGGTATTCTGGAAAATCGGTGTTGCCTCCAGCAATAACACTGCCTGCCGGCTTCTCGCCAACGGCCAACATTTGATCCAGAAACTTAACATCAAGTACAGCAATTTTATTTGGTTTTTCGTTGAGTGTCAGCTCACCCTTCATGTGTGTGATCGTTACAGGGAATGCTCCTGCAGTCTGAACTTCTTCATTCGCAGGTGTCTCCGCTGGTGCTGCAGCTGACGGCTTACCACTATCTGTACCTGTTGCCGCCCCGCAAGCCGTCAGGACAAGAATCAGGGCCAGCATCAGGCCCATTAACAATCGTGATTGGCAGGCATTGTAGGCATTGCTTCCAGCCGATTGCCCCTTCGTTCCTTGTTTCATGATGAATCCCCCTTATGTATAATACTGATAATGATTTTCATTATCGAAACATAAGGAGAGTATAAACGATCTCCGCATGGCGTTACCATGTACTTTTGCGACATTTCAGCCGGACTAATGCGACATCAACAAGCCCGTACCTAACACGTTTGATATAGAACTCATCATTTCTAAGCTACTCCGGATACTCCCTTGAGGCCTCGATCAATTCATCTTCTTCATCAGAAACGTTCAAAACTCTCTCAATGTCATTCACTTCATAGCTTCTAACAACAATAAGCTGTTGCATATGAAGACCTGGTGGGTCTATGTTCGGTCGTGACAAGTTATTTAGTAAACGTTCTGGTGTATATAAGATGCTCCACCTTCTGGAGCCGTCCGTGAAATACATTGTAATCTCTATCCAATTCCATTCTTCTGGATGATCCGATCTCACTTCATCATCAAAATGCCACTTTACCAACCTTGGTCTTGAATTCTGTTC
Organism: Paenibacillus sp. FSL K6-2862; assembly: GCF_038005125.1. NCBI lineage: Bacteria > Bacillati > Bacillota > Bacilli > Caryophanales > Paenibacillaceae > Paenibacillus > Paenibacillus sp. FSL K6-2862. The sequence continues at coordinate 1,642,178 of NZ_JBBOSN010000001.1, read as the reverse complement.
TTTTACGATAATGTAACCTCTCTTCTACTCAACTTCTTAAATACCGAGTATTTCTGCTCGGAATTGATATAATCTAATATCTTTGCAGCACAGTCCGCTGAACTGAGTTCTTCCGTATTCACTTCAAGATCATATTCATCATAGGCATATATGTAGTCAAACTGGGAATGGGCAAGTCCGATTGCGCGATCTCCCCTGCTTTGCTCTCTTCTGGTGAGTTCTTCCTTGGAGCAGTGCACGCCCACAAACAATATCGGATAGTCTGAAAGCAAATCATAAAAACCGTTAAACCACTCGTCATTGGTAATGACCGTATCCACAATGACATTCAAACCCATCTCCGAAAACAGTTTAATGGTTGAATAGAACAATGAGACAATTGGGTCAAAAAGGATACCTGTCATCATATGAGGTTCCAATTCTCTTGTAGGTTTCATATCTGGGTATGTACTGTCGATAAACTGGTCATAATTCTGGAAAAATTGATCTACAGACAAATGATGTAACGGAATGTCTCCCTGCTTTTTCATTTCCATCGAGATACTTGTCTTCCCCGAACTTGACGTTCCGTTCAAAAATATAATGAGTCCTCGTTCCACATAAATCACCCTCACGTTAAGATTGGCGTATCTCTCTTTCAGAAACATATTCCCGTATCCTTGTGCTGGGGTAGCCAACACCTGTCGAATCAAGGCCCTATGCCTGCAGCTTGAATATGATGTTATGTGTAGTTATCTACTCTTATCAAGCAGATTTACATATTCTTGCTCAATGGTAAGAAAACCTCTATCTAATACTGTTTTTTCGTGGTCCCTGCTCCTTCGAGTTCTTTTCCAAACCTGTGCTTCAAATAATATGTTATCCCTGCGCGATCCACATCTGAGAACTGTCTTGGATCATCGATCATGCGATCATAGACCTCATCAATTGTTCTCCATCCGATATTTGTCGTTTCGTCACCCTCTTGCAAGAGCTCCCCCTCCACCTGACATATAAAATACATACCGATTGAATCCACAGGCCCTTTAATGGTTTGATATACACAATACGGCTCCAAACATTCAACTTCAAAATTTGGGTTGATCCCACATGTATCTATTCGCTTGTGACTACCTTCTACAGCTACAACGGTCAAGCCTGTCTCTTCATATACTTCTCTTCTCAATGCATCTATGATGGATTCATAAAGTTCCAATCTGCCTCCCGGCAATTCCAATGAAACCTCATTCTTTTTATTTCGAGTCTGAATTATGATTTCTGTTCTATCCCTATCTTGGCGTTCAATAAAAGCTCTGGCATTAACATAGAACATGAATGATTCTCCTTTAGTTAACGTTTCGCACTCAAAGGGTTCATGCACATCTAATTGAAGTGCGTAAAAATAATGTGTAGTTCCTAACTATTATTTTCCCCATCCACCCTTTAACTTCTCAGCAATGTATAACTGCAATCTGTGGATGTCTGAACAAACCTCTTCTTCCTCAGGTGTATTTCCATATTCCCCTAGCCAACGGGGTGTGTTAATATGCCACTCGTTTGCAAATATTGTTTACGATTCCGATAATCTATCATATGGTTCAGCAGATACTCCAAAGAGCCGAAGGATTGCTTACTTCGATCGTTAACTATGATTTGTATTTTTTCAATGATCGCCTGTAACATGTGTTGGATATATTTTTCTGTATTCATGAGCGTCTACCGATAAATAACTTACTCTGAGTCCAATGTAGATTATAGCCATAGCGATATAGTTCAAAGTATGGATACAGGCAGTCTTCTGCCTCCTTCAAACCTTGATAGCGGGGCCACTGCAAGTAATAGGCTACCCAATAGTCGCATGCGATGGAATAGTATGCTTCACTTAACAGCTCGATATTTTCGTTGTAATCGCTACGTGAGCGAAGAAGGTCTCCAAGCGCTTCGTAAACGATCTCACTATCCTCTTCATCCGCACCTTGAATCAATCTTTGCTCTAACCTGCCAATTTCGCCTGGCTGTAATACAACAACTTCCTTCATACATGACAAAGCTCTGAATGCTTCCTTAGCTGCGTCCGCCGCTTCGTCATCCTCCGGTACCTTGGAGAACAGGAGCTTCAATCTTTGGATTAACTCCTCCCCCAGACTACGCAATGAGTCCTCGGAGGCATCCTCATTCCCACCATTGAAATAACCTGGCACATATTCGCCGGCGAAATCCTCTGGATTCAACATCTCATAGATCGGACGTATTCTGTCCAGAAAACGCTGACCGTCTGGAATCGGCTCAAATACTCGTTCAACCCCTGCTCCCGTTGGCATAAACCACTGAAATAATCCATAGAAATGGTCTGCTTCAACCTCCTCATCATCTTCTGGCTCAAATTCGTCTCCGCCCATCGCTAGTAAATAGCGGCCGTATTCCTGTTGTTCCATCCATACCATCCCTCTCTTGGATCAACTCAATTACTACTCTCTCTCCCTACCAATTATTTTTACCCTATTCTTCCCATAACCTTGTCACTTGCTCTAATTCCATCCCTTCAAATTGAAGCTTATAGATATCGGGTTTGCTGGTGTGATTTGAAAAATCAAAGCCGTAGCTTGCATCAAAGTAATTCATTATCAACGTCATGACATGTCCGTGCGTGCTAATAGCTACTTTTTTTCCTTTATATTCTTCTAGAATGGGTTTCAACACTTCCACAGCTCTGTTCTGGCAAACCGTATTAGACTCCCCTCCTGGTAATGCATAATCAGGGTCTTCAAACATTCGCTTCGAAGCAGGCATAAATTCTTCATCCGCTATAATATTATCTGAAAAATGCCTTTCCCGAAGATCCTCCATAATATGAATGTCTATTCCCAGCGCTGTCGCCAGCCCCTCCAAGGTTAAGACAGCTCGGGCATACGGACTTGAAAAGATGGTATGTATTCCTTCTTCCTTTAATATTTCTGTTATTTGTGCTGCATTCCCTTGGCCCTTCAAGGTAAGTCCTCTCGTTCTTTCCGTTCCTTCCGTATACGGTGACTCTGCATGCCTAACCATATAAATAATGGTCTTCATATGCCCCCTTGAAAGTTAGTGACGTAGATCTCTACGTAAATTCACATGATTGATCTCTTGTAATATTCACGGATTTTCTCGGGGTACCCTTGAATATCCAACCCAAAAGTGGACATTACGGCGTAGACCCAGCGATCGATACCAAATGCTACACAACCAGAATGCAGATATTTTTTATCCATTGCGGATGTGATATCAAACTCCCTGCATAGTGTATCTTTGACATTATTAAATGAGGCAATGGAAAAGGAAATATCTGAATTGGGGATCTCCACAACTAATTCATACTTCATATCTGCAAGCATTTGATGTTGGGCTCGTGAGGAATCCTGAGGAAAATAAAACGGGTCGTGTGCAGTTTCTATTCTACCGCAAAAACCTAATTCATTGAAAAGATCCCAGATCTCCTCTAAAATATCATTTCGTATTTGAGTAACAAATTCAGGTTGTCCGAAATATATGATCTCTCTCATTGAAAATTCATTCATTCGATGTTGCCCAATTCTCCATGCTGCTTCGTGTCTAAAGCAGCTTCCTTCAGCCGTGAAAACAATTGGATCCTTGATTTCTTGATTTTTCAGCTCTTGGTAACAATGAAAACATACAGCAGGCGAAAGCATAAATTCATTCATCCTAACGAGATTTTCAATATCTTGTTCATTTTGAACTTTTTTGAGTGCGTAATAGTCATGAGGCAGTTCAGCTACAAAGTATGCATTTTGAGGAAAGTAATTTACATATTTGCAAATATCCATTACTTCACGCGGTATAAGAGAGGAATACTTTCTGTTTTTTGCATTGTACTTTTGGCTGATGCTTTGAAAAAGCAAATCAAATATGGAATACAGCTCTGCTGCAAGTTCTTTTTTCATTGTTCCATTCAAAACGAAATCGTTTGCCATTTCCAATTGATCCATTTTAGGATAGGTTTGCTTTTGTTGATCTTGCGTTCTAATCAAACGAGATCCCATTGCTCTTATTTCTTTTTCTTCAAGGATCATTTTGTGGACAATACCAAGCAAATATTCCGTATTCGCTTCGTTTTCACTTTCAATCAAGATCTCTCTGTTGATTTCGTCGTATGTACATCCAAATATTCCCTCCATACTATAAGCCAATTTTAAAGTGAGTGCATGTGCTTGTTTATCATTCAGTACCCCTGTAATAGGAACCCGGATAGACATGATGGATGACCTCCTTCGAATTGAAATGTGATTAGACTCTGAAAAGCGGAGCATAACTATTCAAATTAAAATCAAGCAGGACTTTCGATATGCTCTAGGAAAGTCCTGCTGCTGATCTGATTAGTGGCTATATTCATTGTTTTGTTTGCGACGCTCATAAATGGCCGGCATAATCATGTATAACAATAGGATCGCTATCAAGCCAGATAAACCAACAAAAACGGTAATACCTATGGGCGACAAAACATGTGCGAGGTAAACCCCTATCGCACCAATTAAACTAGCACCCTTGGTCGCAATTTTGTTCAGTGCCATATAAGAACCCCGCAAATTTTCAGGTGCAAGATCTCCTAAAAGAGATTCGTAAATGGGCACAAAAAGCACTTCGCCTAAAACCGCTATGACCATGATTCCGAATAAGATCCACACTTGATTACTGTATGATAAAATCACATAGCCCAAAATATACATGGAAAATCCTATGAACATGGTTCTTTTTTCGTGCCACTTTTTAATGAACTGCGTGAAAATAATTGAAAGAGCAATGACAAGAATCGTATTCTCTGTTCTCAAATAACCGTAAACCTGTATTCCATCTAACGTCCAATTCAACAGTTCAACATTGTGAATATTATTTTCTAGGCGGATCGCTATAAAATTGGCCAAGTGGCTTTCAATCGAAAATAATAACATACTCGACAGGATGAAAAGGATAAACAGAGAATCTTTCATTACAGTTCTGTAATTGAGAAATAGATCCTTAAATACATTTCTCTTTTTGTTTTGTTCCTCTTGAGGCATGTTGGTTTCTACAATAAATTTGTAAGTAATGATGAACGAGCATATGGAGGATAACAGCAGCAACATGAATAAAATGAATAAATGGTTGTTAAACAGTAACGCTCCAAGCGTTCCCCCCAAGGCTATAGACAGATTGGTAGCCCAATATAATATACTGTACATTAATTTCCTCTGAGATGAATTCGTTACATCAAGAAGCATTGCTTCGGAGGCGGGACCGTATAAACCGGAACATATACTATTCATCACAAAAAAGACTATGGTTATATAAGGAAAAGTGCTGCCAGGTAAGTTCGATAACAGCAGCATCAGATAGGTAATTACGCGTAAACCCTCTGATAAAATCATCAATTTTTTGCGCCCTATTCGATCCGAGAAATATCCTCCCAACATGCCTGCAGCAATATTACACAAAATCGCTATGGAAAGAATGATGCTTGTTGCACTAATTCCGATATATCTGGCGAAATAGATAGACATAAACGGAAAAATCATGTTGGAGGTGAGGGTACTAAAAAAAATAATGATGACTCTCAGCCTTACATTTCGATGCAATTGAAAAAAATCACTCATAAGTATGTCCTATGCTTACTGGTTCAGAGTGGTATTTCCACACTGTATTTTCCTGAAACCACAAATATAATGTATGCAGTCGACTTTCTATCTCTGTCTGACTATCTCCATAGATCAATAATGAAGCAATAGCATCTACACTTGACTCGGCACCGTTAAATGATTTTCCGATGTTTTCTTCTTTTATGGTGCATTTCAGTACCCATTCAAAGGGCAAATTAGAATTAACCGATAATAGCTTCCCCTTTTGAGGAGGTACCAGCATCCAACCCGTCAGTTTGTTTGATGTCTGAGTTATGTTTATGGTTTGACCGCATTGGGATCGTATAGATTCTTGTAATATATCAATTCCGGTTGCAAACTTTACACCATCATTAATTTCCCCTCCACCTACACGACAGGCGATTTCACATAATAGGATTTGATCATTAGTCGTATGAAAAAACTCTGCATGAAATGCAATAGGATGGTCGGGTACAGGAAGAGCTTTTAACACGGTTAGCAGTGTTTGCTGAAGTCTTTCATACAGCAGGTCTTCTGTATCTAACATTACGGAGCCTAAATAGTTATTTTCCTGAAAAGCCAAGCATCCATTGATATAACGGGACGGGCTGTATAATAACATGTTGTTTTTCTCGTATAATCCATCGATATGATACATATCTCCATCAACGAAACATTCCGCCTCCAGATTCTTATCGAGACCGTTAGCTAAAAGACGCTCAAAATCCGTTTCATCACGAACGATTTGTACACCTACAGAAGCGGCGCTATCTACCGGCTTGATTACGATAGGAAGACCGTGCTTGCTTTTGAATTCCAGCAAATCAAATACATGATTTATTCTTACGAACGCAGGTACGTTAGCTACTTCGGAAACTTTCTCTTTCATAACCACTTTATCCCTAAAAGCAAGTGCACTTTCCGCAGTTTGCCCTTTAATATTCAGATACTCTCTAAGCTGTCCAGCTTTCAATAAATCAAATTCGTGAGCAGCAATGATCCAATCAATTTTCTTAGCTTGATGGAGCTCCACAATCGCAGAATAAACTCTTTGGTCAGTATCTATATTTTCATATCCAATTTTCTCATCAAAGAAATCACCAAAATGCTCGATATGTTTATGCTTCGAAAAGATGATGAATTCACTGTCAATACCACTGAGCCACTCTTCGTAATTGACTGTATTCGGAGAAAACCTATTTAATATAACCGTTCGCACAAGCTCCACTCCATTTCCATAATAAGTGCAGTCAGATATTAGTTTTCCTCATATCCAAATGTTTTGGATAAATAATAGAATTGGCTGTTCACCAAGATATAAAAAGAGAACAAATAGACACCTTGCTTTAACTCCGGGCTCGGCTTCAACTTGATAAAAATGGATGAACGTTCACCTGGTTGAATTTCCAGCTTGTCTTGATGAAACTCCACGTCAATAAGTTCACTATCAATGCTAATTCCGGCAATGTTTATTTGGAGAGGCTCATTTTGCTGATTGTTTATCTCATACAATTTTGTGTCCAAACCTTCGTTTCCAAAACGGAGATATGGATTCCCTGTGATCGACAAAGTAGCCTCTGGAAAATCAGAAATGCATCCACAATGAAAACATTTATAACTTATTCGTTTTACTGACTTCCCTGGTCCTGTCAGAATCGATGATTCGAATCTAGCACTTGAATAACCACAGTCATAACAAGTAGAAATAAAGGCAAGAGCAGTAATGTGCGTACGTTTTTCGCTTATCTTTTCAAAAAATATATCTCTCTTGCTGTTCGTATAGGAAACCATCTGAGTGAAAATTTCCTGATTCAAATTCAAATATTTCTGTTCCAACTTGCGAAGTGTTTTTTCCAGCTTGCTCCTCGATTGGAAGCAGTAACGATATCGACGATATAAATTAGGGATGGACTTCCAGTAGTTATAGACATCCTCTATTTTCCCTTTTACATGGCTGCCTATGGAGACACATTCCCTGAAGAAGTCCAGGCTATTCTGATAAACATCTACTCGCTTCATGGCTTCTTCTACATGATTTCGTGCGGTTAGAACCACATGAATCTCATCATGTTCAAAGGGTTCGTTGGAGAACAGCATTAATTTCACGCTGCAAGGATCACGTTTAATAAAGGCGAAGTATATTTTCTTCTGATTTATGGATATTTGTTTATGATCGGAGTCCAAAAAGGATATTTTCGCGATATCCAACTGCTGCAAACTCGACTCTTCCACCTGAATTTCGACCTCAGCATAAGTTTCATCAGCCAGATCTGACAGGATGGCTGTGACCTCTGAAACATCATTCATGGACAAACGAGTCTTCTTTACGGTAAGACCCCCATACATTAAGTCCGGATCACCAATTTGTGAGTAATAGTTGTTTTCAATACCGCTATACCTAAGGAATTCATTGATATACTGTGTTTTGATCCCTTCAGAATATCCATATTTCGATAAGTTATGAGCCAGAATATTCTCAGTAATATCACCAATTTTAATACTCGGTGTTGTTATGATACTCAATGCATGCCCTTCAATAAGGTTCCTAAGTATCGTATGACGGTATGGAATAAAGCTTTGAGCTCCATCACCAAGGTTACAGCCATTCAAAAACAGGAATTTCGCATACAGATCGTTGATGGAAAGCCTTTTACGGTTCTCAATGCAGCATTGGTCTGTGTGTGACAGACAACGTGGCGAAAATTGGTTACATTCTCTCGTTGTGTTGTCTTTATCGGTCTCATCTGCCTGCACACTACAAAACAAATAATCATTCATGACGATTGCACATTCTCGACAATGTGACATATAGCTAAACTCAAGCAGCCTGCTTTGTTGGAATATTAGGTCTGACGTGCTTTCCAGGGAACAATAATCTCGAGGTAAATAATGAGTTACCATCTGACCCGCGATGCCTTGTCTGGCTTCATCCTCTCGGAGTTTAATCCGATTGGCCAGTACAGAATTCAACTGAATGCTGCTATTCAGCTTATCCTCGAGCACGATACGCTTCAACAAATACAAACGTAAAGTCGTGTAATCGGTAAATGGTAGAAATCCCATGGGCTTTGAAAAATGGGCCAGCTTGAGGTTAATTTCGCCATCCAAGCATGAATACGGCATAATAAAAAACCAAGAGTCATAGTCGTCTCTGACACTTAGCCCTTTATTTTGGATAAACTCATCCAGGCTATTCAGCCTTACCACGATCTTGCCAAAATAAATTGCATATAGTAACGCAAAAAGGGATTCTTCCAACCCCCACGTTGGACTCTCCACCCACAGACAAACTTCGCGGCAGGCGGAGGACATCGCAGCATTATGCTGTGCAATCAATTCTTCAATGGAGTCTGCACAATGGAACTCAGAAGCGGCAGGTTCATATTGGCTATCCAGCAATAGATGTGCACTATTTTCCTTTTCCAGAAAAGCAAAAATGCTTTGTTGGTTTTCTTCAAAAACAGGCACAATCCTTTTACCTGAACCAACGGCTTCTATCTGATCTTTAACAAAAAAGCGCAGCTGATCTTTGGATCGTAATGAATGAAGTGTGACCGAATGATTATCCATGTTGAAGAACTTCTCCATTGTCCCATTTCATTGACGTTTGAAACCAATCCACTGCTGCTAGTAATCGTTCCTCGATATCCTGTTCACTACTAGCCATCAATACGAAGGAAGCCAGACAATCATTACAATTACGACCATAATTAAAGTGTTGGTCAGCGGAAGCAAGAAGCTCAAAATCGATTATCTCATCCGGATACTCCGTTTCCGGGGGGCCCAAAAAAGTGCCTTTTCCTGGATGAACCAGCACATTGCCACTGATAGTGCGCGGCTCGCTCTCAATAGATTCCCAGGATATCGGGATACCACACTGCATTTGGACCCATGTTTTCATTAAATCAATGTTAAAGGCCGTTTTTAATGTTATACCAATCTTGGAACCCCCCACACGACTGGCAATTTCACACAATATTAGCTCATCTTCCTCTGTGTGAAATATCTCCGCGTGGAAAGCCATAACCTCCGGGCAGGGTAAATGGGATAAAATCTGGTTTACCATCTCATTTAACCGCGTTACCAGCGGATTATTAGCTTCCAGAATGTAACTTCCAGATGGTTTAGCATCCATGTAAGCCAGACAAGAATTAATGTAGACAGAAGGCCAGCAAAATAAAAGTTCACCCTTTTGGGCAAGACCATCAATATGATAAATTCGTCCAGGTACAAACTCCTCAGCGATCCACTCTCCCTTGAAGCCTTCTTCCAATCTGTGCTCCAGTTCTGATTCCGAATGGATGACCGCTACCTCTTTGGAGCCTGTTCCGTCTATTTTCTTCACTACAATAGGATAGGAATGAGACTCAACAAACTTTAACAAGTCCAAACTTGAAGTTACCTTGCAGTAAGGCGACAGTTTTATGTCTGTATGTTTCAGTTTATCTTTCATCATCACTTTATTGCGGAATGCTAGAGCACTCTCCATCGTTTGGCCTGGAATACCTAAATAGTCACGTAATTCCGCTGCCCGAATCAGATCAGATTCAGAAATAGCAATGATGGCCGTAAACTGATATGTTCTATGTAGAGCAATGGCTCGTTTCTCCACATTACCATTGGCCGAGAATTGATCGAACCATTCCATGTGTTCATAGTGATTTACAACGTGATTATAGCTTGACTGGTATTCAGAGGAAGACAACATCACTAATTTTTGTTTTGTTGAGTTTAACCAGCTTTCATAGGGTGTAATGGCATGATTTCTTCGATTAATGATTAAAATAGCCACAATGGAATACTCCTCTCTATACTTTGGCAGCGGACAACTCATAGAAGGTTATGGTATCTGCATCACTACAATAGAACGCCCATTTAGAAGGTGTGCTCTTTATATCTCCAACATTAATCAGGTATTTTTCATACTGATCCAGAGGTATCGGTCTCCCCAACTGAATCGGAATTTCATGGTAAAGCATCTCACCATGCACCTGATGCACACCGAATAATCTTTGATCATGGTTATGCCCATAAAAAAAAAGCCGATACGTTAACATTTCATTTTCAATTAACGGATGAAACGCATCAGGACCGCTCTCTACCCATGACAGCTGATGACCATGGATAAAGAGCAGATTACCTTTGGCTATTTCCCTTGGATAATCTAGAAATATAGCGATATTTTCGGGTATTTGTGTTAAAGGTATCAGCTTCTTCAGCTTTTCTTCATGATTACCGATAACGCCTTGAAACGTACGAAGTGTATGGATAAATGAATGTGTTAAATTCATAACATAGTCGGATAATTGTTCCGGCTCCACTGCACTTTCATCCGCTGAATATAAGCTTTTTTTCTCCACTTCAAAAACATCACCCATACATATGATTTCCGCTTCAGCATGATCTTTACGTATTTGGGTTACCACTTGTTCCGCTTGAGCAAACCGACTATGAATATCGCCAATCAAAGCAATCTTCATTTCGCACTAACGTCCTGTTTTACGTTGGAAAAATGCTGTTGAATGTACTCCAGAATATGCTGGTTATCTTCTAAGCGGCCTGCGAGAATATGATCTCCGTCATGCAGAGCCGGAACAAAAGGCACACCCGTAAGCTCAATCAGTTCTTTCCTTTCAGATCTTTCCTTCGTAACATTGATATTGATATAAGAAACACCCAAGTCGGTTAATAGCTCCCGCACAGGTTTACAATAGGGACATCTTTCTCTTTGATATAACTTAAACATAGACTGATTCCTCCGCTAATGAGTGTTGAATGGCTTGCAGACTGCTTCCTCGATCAAAGGTATGGCCCATTTCACTTAAACTCATTTCAATAGCACCGAAAATGCCCATGATATCGATTACATCGACAGCACCCACATGGCCAATTCGAATACCGGTATCTTTTATTTCACCTTGTCCGCCTGTTACGGTAAGCCCAAATTGGTTATTGAGGATTTGAAGTAACATTTTTGCAGATACAGCACCAGGTGCCTTAGCAACGGTAACCGTATTACTTCTTACCTTCGGATCCTGAACGAACAATTCAAACCCCAACGCTTCGAGTGCGGCTCCTGTCGCCTTAGCAATGCCTTGATGTCTACGTACACAAGCATCGTAGCCTTCTTCATTCAACAATTGTAAAGATACCTGCAGAGCTTGAATCAGAGATACACCAGGGCTGGAAGGAGCCATAGGGTAGAATTTACGATAACGTTCAAAAGAAAAATAATAACTGCGTGGTTTCACCAGGCCAATAACATTCCATGCTTTAGCCGACACACTAACAAACGCGAGACCAGGAGGCATCATGAATCCTTTATGTGATGCAGCAAGTACGATATCCAGACCCCACTCGTCCATCTCTAAGGCATGAGATAACAAACCGCTGATCGCATCCACAATAACAATCGGTTCCTTATCCTTAAAAAACTGTCCAATACTTTGGATATCGTTCTTAACACCTGTAGAAGTCTCGCTGTAGACGACTAAGATGGCCTTGGCATCCTGGTGCAGTTCGTACGTTTCCTGGATGGATTCCATGGAAACTGCTGTTCCCCATGGAGTGCGGATCTCAACCACCTCAACACCTTGTATGCGGCAAATATCTACAAATCGCTCACCGAAATACCCATTGGACACTACAATTGCCTTGTCACCGGTATTCAAGCTATTAGAAATGGCTGCTTCCATAGCTCCGGTTCCTGATGAGAGTAAAATGTAAACATCGTTTTGTGTGCGAAACCATTTGGGGAGCTCCTGATTAATTTCCTCAATCAATGTCTGCATTTGTGGTGAGCGGTGATGAATGACTTCCTTTGCACCAGCCATTAAAATTTCATTGGGAACCTGCGTCGGTCCCGGAGTTGCCATACGAAGTTTCATAGTCATCTTTTCCTCTCTATAGATCAATAAAAAGGGTGCGGGTTGCTTCCTGCAAATCAAAATCAAATAAGACTACACGATGGGTGGCGGACATGGCCAATTTATAATTGCTGACAGGAAGCGAAAGACTTGTTCCTAGAATGGAACTCTTGATGTGAGAACTTCCATTCATATCACCAGTCGTACGAAAATGATGATATTCAACCTTTTTTTCATAAGGTGCGATTTCGTTTAACATCTGCAACAGATCTTGAACCGCCCCTGGCTCATAACGCATGACGGTCAAACCGATCGTACTTCCCACTGCACAAACATGTGCGATTCCACTACCTCTTTCCATTTCTCCAAGGCAGCCTTCAATCTGTTCTGTAATATCATAGGCATGATCAAAGCCTTTTGAAGCCAATTTTATTTCTTTTAACATGGCGCGCTCCTACATTCAAAAATTTAGCTAACTAATGATTTCTTTGCAGCCACCATGTTGACAATGGAACCAATGGATAAAAAGTTATCGAGAACTAGATCCTTGTCTTCAAACATAATGCTAAAATCATCCTCCAATTTAACGATAATGGCTACGGATGCAAAGGAATCAATCGGCAAAATTTCTTGCTCTGCAGGTGTTTTTTCGAGCTTTGTAATGGTCATGACGATTTCGGTTACTTTTTGTTTCAACTCGTTATGCATCATTCCACCTACCTTCATGTCATTTTTTCTTTGAATTGTTCCAGTCTTGAGGTTCCTTCTATTTCATCCTCATTAGAAAGGGAGAAGAAGCGCTCAACAAATGATTTCTTCCATTTCACGGCGCTGCCATAATCCAGCTCTCCGTACTTTTCCAGGAATGTTTCATCTCTAATATTTAGAATGGGTTGGAGTACATCTGAATAATGTTCATCATACAGATAGTCCAAATAGTAGAAAGAGTAGAATAACGCTTCGGTTGCCAGCAATTCATTAGCTCGTTTTGCGAGTAAATTCCAATCCAATTGACCTCTTTCCAACAAGTTCAGCGTACATTCCCGCAAATCACAAAACTTAATCAAATTCAAATCGGCATGCAGTAATACCCATTGAACGTTGGTTGCTTCTTTATATAAATGGATTGCAATATGAATCAAAAAATCCATTTCTTCAAGTAAAAAAACAGGGGTATCTTCCAAATTTGTTTTTACTGCATTCTCTAGTAATGCTTTTGAGGCTTGATAATTTTTCTTCAGATCAACATCGTAGGAAAAATCGATATCGATATGCCTTAGGAAAGGGTCATCAGAGAGTTTTACATGTGGATAAATGTTCCCGATATGCATTTTCCACAGCATTTCCTCTTGCCTCGATACCTGGTTGATCGTGTTGCTTGACCAATCGTAGTCACCTATCACATACCCAAGCGATTTAAGTACCTGAGAGACCTTGTTTCGATCCGACAAATCAATCAAGAAGTCCAGATCATTACAAATTCGAAGCCCCATATCTTTGTAGACGTTTGGAAGAAGCACAAAGCCTTTGAGAGGGATGGCTTTGATCGATTCTTGGTCAAATGCCCGTATCACCTGCAGCCCTTCCGCAAACATCAGTTCATTACGATGTTTATTGCTAAGATAGTAGGAATTGAACAATCGCTTATACATGTTTTTGATTTTCCCTGTTTGATCTAGTCGAAGTAAGTGACCACCGATGAGCTGGAGCACCTTATGACGATTTGCCAACGAAACCAACTTATCGATATCGAATCCGTTATCTATAATTACTTTGGCTTCTTCTTCGTTCTCTACGGTCATCTCAATACGTGAGCAAAGTAATAAGAGCCTTTCATGATCATGAAGCTGTAATTTTTCGTTCATTTTATCCTCCTGAATGAAGTGATAATGATATACTCTCATGTTCCGGCAGCACCCCTGATCCGATGATTCGGAGCGCTTGTACTTGCTCTAACATTTCTGTAATTTTTTTAACAGAGAATTGAAGCTTTTCATGATTGACTTTTATATAATGATTCCAGGAACTGTCGCTGGTCTCTGGTATCGTTTCAATATTTTCACCTATTCTATCTTGATGATTGGATAACGGTTCAATGTAGCAATCCGGAGAAGATGAAACGGTTGGATAAAAAATATAGGCCACCGGGCACTGTAATCCGGGCTCAGATGATGGCATTAGTTCTCTGAATAATTGAGGATCAACGGCTACCTTATGTTTAGGTGACCAAATATCCTTAATTTCTTCGGCGTTGATGCTCATGTTTACCTTATTAATCACTTCAGGGTATTTGGTTAGTGTTCCTATGCCGATATGAGGGTAATCCGGCCAACCACTAGCCATCAGAACACCATTTTTCTCAAATAAAAACGTTTTGTCTCCGCTCATGATTTGATAGCCGAACCGGTGTACCAATTCCATGATTGTCGTTGTTTTTCCCGAGCCTTTTGGACCTGTAATCAAATAGGCTGCGCCATTACGGAAAGCACATGAAGCATGAAGAATCACGGTTCCTTCATTTTCTTCATTCTTAATTACGACATCTCTAATCAGCTCAATTAAAATTAAATTAAATGCTTCAGAAGTGACGTCTTCACTTGTAACATCAATGAATTTAGTAGAAGCATCCAAAGTTAAGAGCGTATTGGTATGCTTGCAGAATAATTGTTCCTTTTCTCCAACGTGTTGACGGACAGCTGGAATCGTAAAAAATGGAGAAGCACTTTTACGAATATAGAGAGGTTCCCAATCATGATGTCCAGCATAATTCGCAAGATCTGCTTGTCCCTTCCGTATACGAATGGTCGCTACACACGAAGAAGTATCACCCTTAGATTCACAAATAACAAAATGTGTGCTGAAGAAGTCAATCACCCGGTCTATATGAACTTCATCTTCAACCAACATAACCAGATTTGTGTTCAGAAAATGAAGTGTAATCGTTCTGATCTCAAACACCTCTATTCAGTTTAGAATTACTTCGTAATATGATTGTGATCCCTATAGGCTCTTCGCATCCCAGCCAACGATTTCTTGATAGGATGCGCATCCTCCCACTCAATTAAGGAGGTAATGAGTTCATGGGTTACAGGGTGAAGACTCTCTCTATAAGCTTTATCCTTCATCCATGGACGTGAAGTATATCCGCCCTTTGCTTCATCCTTGGCTTGCAAGCTAAAATGGACCGTTCGCCTTTCACTACCTGCCTCTGCGAATCCACGGTGAAGTATTAAAGCGTTAAATAAAACCAGATCACCAGGTTCGCAATACAGTGTGACTTCGTTAGGGAGTGGAGACGATTCCCTGTCTAAAATTGCTTGCAATTCTTGTTCATTCAATGCCCTGATATGTGTACCAGGAACCGCTTTAAAAGCTTCATCTTCATATAAGGAAAGATTGGCTAGCAAAAACGTCGTTTGCCCCGGTTGATCAAAATCATAGGGATCCTGCTGATCACGGTGCCAAACCAGATTGTAATCCACTCTTTGGGGAGCCCAAAAGGAATGCATTGTCCAAAATCGAAGTTGATTACCGATGATTTGGGATATAGGAGACATGATCTTTGGATTAGCAAACAACTCGTCAAAAGAAGGATGACGGAGTTCCGGAGATAAGATGTCCGCCACACCCCATGTATCGTAGCCCTCATCCTTTTGGGTATAACGGGTCTTGAACTGTAAAGGATCACTGTTAACTTTTTGGTAGACCAATTCTATAGCCGATCTTAACCTTTCCAACTCCTCGGCTGATATTACATTCTTCAATAAAATGAATCCATCCGTATGATAGGATTGCAGCTGATCGATGGTTAACAAGGCAAACAGCTCCTTTATCGTTATTTACTTATAGCCGGCACTTCCACTTTTTTATATCGTTGCTCAGTATAATAGTTTTCGGCATCAAGCATTTCTTGAAGCCCCTGTAGTTTAAAAACATCTTGAACCGATGCGATTTTATCTTCAATCTGTAAGGTATTCCCTGCTAATTTGATTTGCTGAAATGTCTGTCTGATAGCGTGGATGGAAGTTCTTAGTCCATGATTTGCATAAATCACCATTTTCACTCCATAGTCTTGCAATTCTGAGGCACTAATCTGAGGATAGGTTGTGGGTACCAGGATGATGGGTAATCTATTGGAATAGAGACTTAAAAAATGTATAATTTCGGACGGATCATTTTTCTTGGAATGAATTAATATGGCGTCTGCTCCTGACTCTTCATAAGCCTCTGCTCTTGCTACAGCCTCATTCATTCCAGCACCCGCAATGAGCGCTTCAATTCGGGCAATAACCATAAAATCAGGGTTACGCTGTGTATCCTTAGCAGCTCTGATTTTTCCGGAGAACTCTTCAATAGTAGCGAGCTTTTGTTCTCCGCCAGCAAAACTATTTAACTTAGGAAACAGTTTATCTTCCATGCAGATTGCAGCTATACCATTTCGTTCATATTCACGTACCAAATGCATCACATTATTGACATTTCCATAACCCGAATCACAATCGGCGATCACCGGAATGTTGGTTACAGCATCCATTGAAGCAGCGGCCTGCAAATATTGTGTCATCGTGAGAATATTCGCATCTGGCACAGCATTTACTGCCGAGATTTCCAGACCACTTGCCCATATGCCGTCAAAGCCCGCTTCCTCTACCAGCTTTGCACTTAATCCGTCATGCGCCCCTACGATTTGGATAATTCTATCATCAGCAAACAAACTTCTGAGTTTTTGTGCTTTCACATTAAATCTCCTCACTTTTTGGGAATGGGACTTCCTTGTTCGGACTGAATGATGTCACCTATCTTTTCCACGAGATCCGCGTCGACTTCATGCGGCATCAGCTGACCAATTCGGTAGCCAAGGTACATGGGGTCAATGCCCTTCGTTTTGCTAACCCGTTCAATGTGCTGATAATAATAATAATGCAGGTTATTGAGTCCACAGATTATTTCCGGCTGGGCAATGGTCATTGGCACCGTTAGTACCTTTTCAAGGAAATACGCTGAAAGCTGTAATATCGGCGTTAATTCATATTTCCCTTCATACCGCTTCCACTTATTCATAACCGCTGCGAATTGTTCCGTCGCCAAATTACCTGCTCCTCTAGCCATCCCACATATGGATGTGTCAATGTAAGATACGCCTAAGTCCAAAGCTCTCAGCGCATTAGCAAATGACAGCCCAAGATTGTTATGACCATGAAACCCGAGGGGTAGTTCGGTCTTATTTTTCAATGCATTGACAATGGCTGTAATATCGTCAGGATGAAAAGCACCATAAGAATCTGCAAAATAAAAGACGTCAGCACCTGCATGTTCAGCCTCTTGGGCAATCATGGCTAATTTACCGGCTTCAATATAACTCGCTGACATCAAATTAAAACAAACCTTAAATCCCCAGTCTTTCAGAACAGAGACATAAGTTAATGCTTTTTGCACATGTTGGGGGTATGCGGCAACACGAATCCAAGCCACACATGAGTCTCGTAAGTCTTCAAGCTGACGAAGGGTACAAACTTCAGGAATTACCATGACAGCATACTGTGAATACCTGAGTTGTTGCGGAAGGGAACGAATAAATTCAGCATCACATTTAGCAACGCTTCCAACCTGAGTGGAACGATTGCTGCCCGATCCTCCGCGATATCCAATTTCAATAATCTCAACGCCCGCATGATCCAATTGATGAATCAGCAGATTAATCTCTTCAGATGTAAACATCCATTGGTTCAGATTTCCGCCATCTCTCAATGTACAATCCAACAAAGATATTGGGCTAATGGTTCAAACCTCCGTTTCACAGCTGCAAATCAAGAGACACTTACAGCCAAAGTAGACATAAAGCGTTGTACAATTTCTTGTGGTGTCCACTCTACACGTTTTCCAATCTTCCCTGCATTAGCTTCTACCTTGCAATGGAACATCACAGGACCTTCTTCCACTTTTTCCGGGAATTGATCGAGTGATTCAATAACATGCACCTTGTTATACCCTATGTTCTCCAAGGTTTCTTTTGAATTTGAGAAGGGAACGGTGTGCTGCCCCCCTGTACTCTCATGCATTTCGTTATCCAGAACGACATGGATGAGATTGGAGGGTTGGTGTTGGGCAATCATAAGCGTAAACCCAAAATTCATTGCAAACGACCCATCCCCATCCAGAACGATAAACGTATTATGAGGATTCGTTATGGCCAATCCTAGGGCAATAGGTGCAGCCATCCCCATGGAACCTACCATATAAAAATGTTCCTGCCTATCACTGGCATTATACAAATCTCGCGTGATGTATCCGCAAGTTGATATAATATGGGCATCTGGATAAACTGTAAGCAATTTTTCAATGACTGCTATTTTCCTCATATTGCCTCCTTAAATCGCCTCTTTGATCAGCAAAGCCACCGGCATGCTGTTCTTTTCAATAAGCTCCGTGCATGCTTTAACAGAAGCTGTACCACGTTCTTTTTCAAATTCCACATAAGGTATTTTGATAGCATCCAGTATATGAAGAAGCCTCTCGCCAATCAGATCATGTTCGACTGCATCGTTCTCATAAGCCCCTCTCCAGCTAATGATTAACAAAGCCGGAATTTGATAGATTGAATATAAGGATGTCAGGACATTCATGGAATAGCCCAGACCTGAGTTTTGCATCAGAATTGCACATTTCCTGCCACCTAGATGCATACCTACTGCAACTCCTAATGCGGAATCCTCCCGAATTGCGGGCATGTAGATAATCTCTTTCTTTTCCACGTACTCCTTATCTTCCAGAATCCCGAATAATCCCTTCAATAAGGAGCATGGCACTCCCGTAAATGCATTGTAGCCTTGCTCAAATAATTCATTTGTAATGCTTAGCGCCTCATTACTCATTCACAATATCTCCATCTCTACGTTAGTTTGTCTAAACCTTTATCTCACTTTCTCCATAATGCTATCCAAAGAAAGTGAAGAAGAAATGATCTTATTGGAATAGGGGTGCTCCTTCTCAATGTGATACATACGAAGCGCATCGGTATCCTTCAAAATATGACCTGTCAAGATGCATGCCACCGTTTCGTCCCTATCGATTACCTTTTCTTGTATTAACTTTTTGACACCGGCTACCGTTGCAGCGGATGCAGGTTCACAACCGATTCCAGAAGCATCTACCACAGCTTTTGCATTTAAAATTTCCTCATCTGTCACAAACATGGCTACACCGTTGGTCTCCTCGAGCGTACGCTTCGCTTTGCGCCAACTTGGTGGATCACCAATATTCAGGGCTGAAGCCAGGGTGTATGGATGTGGCTCAGGTTCTAGCAATTGTTTTTGTTCAGCAATCATCCTATAGAATGGGCTGGCTCCCTCTGCCTGAATAACAGCCACTTTAGGCAATTTATCAATAAAACCCAAAGCGAACAGGTCGGAAAGGCCCTTTCCTAAAGCTGATACATTACTCAGCGCCCCACCAGGTACCACAATCCAATCTGGAAGTTCCCACTTCAAGTCTTGCGCAAGTTCATACACAATGCTTTTCTGACCTTCAATCCGAAAGGGGTTAATCGAATTGCAAATATAGAGGCCCAGTGATTCACTATTTTCCTCTAGAAATTTAATACCATTATCGTATGTACCTTCGAAAGAGAAAATATTCGCACCATACGCCAAGGTCTGAAGTACCTTGTTTAAAGAAATATTCTTGTTAGGCACAAAAACATAGGAATTGGTTTGTGCGATTGCGGCATACATAGCCAATGAAGAGGATGTATTTCCTGTGGAGGTACATGTGAATCTGCTGTATCCCATGGATTTACCATGTGTGACCGCAACGGTCATTCCATTATCTTTGAAGGAACCGCTTGGGTTTTCACTTTGCGCTTTTAACCACACTGATCTTGCCCCCACATATCTCTCCACGACTGCCGAATTGTACAACCCTGTATTCCCTTCATACTTTGAAATCACCAACTCTTCTTCCACGTCCGGAAAAATAAGTTCTTTGTATCTCCAAACGCCACTGGCATAGATGGACCGGCGGTCAGACAAACGTTGATGAAAAAGATGCTTGAGTTCGTCCGAATCGACTTTACTAAAGTCTTGTTGAATATCGAGCATTCCATTGCATGTACATGTATAACGGAATTCGCTATACTCGGTCTCACAGTTTATACAGATATATTTCATCTTTATTTGATAGACTTATAGAGTCTATCCTATCCCCCTCTTATTCTGACTTTAGAACATCCTGTCATGGTATTTAAAGATGCTTGCACAAGAAAATGATATTTTCTGTTTAATTACATAATCTACGTCTTTTAGACTCAATTCTAGTTGAATATCCAAAATAAGGTTTTATTTTCCACTATGTTACACTAAGACGTTACTCTTGAAAAGCGCTTTTTGCATAATTTTAAATTTAAATCAAAAAGCCAATTTTTTATCACAAAATTCTCTAAACCATGACAAATTTCGAGCATAAATTATGGGAGAAAACAGACTGCTTCGGAGTATTGCTATAAGTTAAATGGAATTCACAAGGTACTTCGTATTAGGAGGAAGGCGAGCTATAAACAGACCAACAGGTATAAGGAAGACGGGGTTAAACGAACTAAGGAGCGAGGTACGTATGATCCATATCAAAACATGTTAGATGAGGAAGTGGTAATTGTTACTGAGGCATTGCCAAAACAAAGAAAGAAGGTCTTCTTCTTCCCAGATGGGATGTAGATGACCTTCCGATATAGTGAAAGATATAGTGTAGATGTTGTGAAAGGGAAAGCATCACGCGGCTGGTGCAATGGCAGGCCGCGTTAGGTTGAGGTGCTGCGCTCATTCAGGCAGCACCACATGGGGAAGCGCCACGACCGCAAAGCCGTGGCGCTTCTTCTGCTGCATGATGCCGATCCGGCGGCCTATGCAGCTTCTTCCTTGCCGCTGCACCTACATGGCAGCGGCTTCTTCTCCCAGCGGCAGCGTGTAATACTGCGCCTGCTGGTCTTCATGCTGCTGGTATACAACCACCAGCAGCGTCCGGCCTTTCGCGGCAAGCGGGCTGGCGCCAGCTAGCACACGCTCAAGCCGGAACGGAAGCACGTCCAGTACGGCGTGCTTCTGCAGTTCCTTTTCGCCGAGACCAAGGTCGGCGAAAGCACGGGCACCCATGACCGTCTGTGCGGTCATGGCCGAGGTCATCGGCAGCGCACGCGAAGCGCTGCCGTCCCCACCGTCCGCCGATCCATCCGCGGCGGACTGAGCAGCTTCGCTGCCGATCACACCCGCCGAATCGGCGGCAGAGTTTTCCCCGGCAGCAGCCGAACTTCCCGCAGCGGCACCTGCACCCGTGCCGCTGCTTTCCAGCCATGCCGTGCCTGCGGCACCGGCAACGCGCGGCAGGCGAACGTCTTCCGGACGTTCAGCCAGCGTTTTCATATAGAGCGCCCACTGATCCTTCTCCAGCGCATCGTCCCACCAGATTTTGCGTGGTTTGTACTTGTGGCCGAGGAAATAATCCAGCTTCATCAGGCCGAGCACGATATCCATATGCGGTGTGTTCCGCGACTCCAGGAAGCTGTGCAGACGAGTGAACAGATCTTCGAGCTGGTGGCCGATCTTCTGCCAGCCCTGACCCTCCCAGTAATCCCCGAACGCCTGGAAGAAGTCGAACGGCGAGTTGAACTCCTGCTCCATCAGATACTTCAGCGTATGGTCCATCCGGTGTGCGTTCCAGTATTTCTCCAGCACATCCTCGAGCCGCTTCAAGCGCACGATGTCGCTGAATGGCAGCACGTCACTGCCCAAAATCTCATACGGCGCGTGATCCATATACGTGTAATTGTACTTTTCCGCATCCAGACGAAGACCCGTACCACGAAGCATTTTGAGGAATCCGAGCTGAAGCTCTTCCGGCCCCAGGGCAAATACATCGTTAAACGTCTTACGGAACGTATTGTAATCTTCCTCCGGCAATCCGGCGATGAGATCCAAGTGCTGGTCGATTTTCCCGCTAGCTTTGACCTTGTTCACTGTACGGCTCAGCTTGGCAAAGTTCTGACGGCGTTTCACCAGTTCATTCGTCGGATCATTCGTGGACTGCACTCCAATTTCGAACCGGAACGTACCCGGTGGCGCATTCTCTGCCAGATAATCGAGTACCTCAGGACGCATGATATCAGCCGTAATTTCAAACTGGAACACCGTTCCCTGATGATTCTCAATCAGGAATTTGAACATCTCCATCGCGTAATCGCGCTTAATGTTGAATGTTCGGTCCACGAACTTGATCAGCTTCGCACCCTTCTCGATCAAATACAAAATGTCCGACTTCGTCCGCTCAATATCGTAATATCGCACGCCGACCTCAATACTGGACAGACAGAACTGACAGCTGAACGGACAGCCCCGGCTGGTTTCAAAATAAACCACTCGTTTCCCGAGATCCGGGATATCCTCTTCAAATCGATGCGGTGACGGCAGATCGTTCAGATCCGCCTTCGGCCGTCCTGGCATGAGGATGACCTCTTCCCCTTTGCGGTAGGCCAGTCCATATACAAAATGGAACTTCTTGCTTCCCTCCAGCTCCGTCAGAAGCTGATGCAGCGTCTCTTCCCCTTCACCCATGACGATGAAATCCACATTGGGAATCCGGTTCATCCAATATTCCGTGTCGTAGGACACTTCCGGCCCGCCAAGCAAAATTTTCACGTCAGGCATAACCTTTTTCAGGTTATCAATAACCTTGATCGTCTCTTCAATGTTCCAGATGTAACACGAGAATCCAATCACGTCCGCGCCGCGCTGATACAGGTCAGACACAATGTTCATGACGGGATCCTTGATCGTATACTCCGCCAGCTCAATATCAAAATCCTTCTCACTGTACGCCTTCAGACAACGCAAAGCCAGCGAGGTATGGATGTACTTTGCATTTAATGTAGAGAGAATAACCTTCATGGTTCACAACCTTTGCCTGGACACCCAGACCATATTTTTTTGGTAAAAGTAAAGCGCCACAGCCATCCAGTCCCGGATGCTGTTCATGTAAACCTATTTCGGCACCCAGATTTGGATGCTATTCGTGTTAAATCTCTATAAATAGCCATTCCACGTATCATGGACATATTCGAATTTTGTCTTTCAAAGGGTGGACACCCTTTTCAAAAAGACATCCACTCCCTGAGCCCCTCCAATATACTAGATTTTGACCCATGGACACTCATCGGAACCATATCCTGTGTAAGCCAACAATCGCTTTCTTCAAAGACAATGTCCACCTTATGAAAGACAATCTACCTCATTTCGTCCACCGCATAGAGACACACGAGACACTCCGACCGATATAACTTTGCCAATGACTGGATTCAAGTTTTGTTCACGATCCATAATCCATGATTAACAATCCACGATTCGCAATCAAAATTCAAAATCCATCATTTCATAAGCACCGTTCTGGAATTGTAGCCTTGCCCTTTTACTTACTCATACTCGTAAAAAGCATCATCATCCGTATCCACTTCTTCGCCCGTCTGCTTCTGGAAGAACTCAAGGAATGGCAGACCGTACTTACGGTACTTGACCTCACCGACCCCTTTAATCATCAGCATGTCACGTTCCGTCTGCGGACATACCACACTCATCTCGCGAAGCGTTGCATCATTGAAAATAATATACGATGGCACATGCTCCTTCGCCGCCAGATCGCGCCGGATCAGGCGCAGCTGCTCGAATACCGTCTCGTTGACTGCCGATGGCATCGCATCGCGACCCCGACGTCCGCCATAGTTCGTACCCGAAGCCGTAGCCGCTGTCTTGCGCACCACACGCTGCATCACTTCACGCTGGCCTTTCAGCACTTCCACCGCCAGCGGCTGTAAACGCACGACCGGATACTGTCCCTCGGACAGCATCAGATATCCTTCGGATACCATGACGTTGATAATTTCGGCAATTTCACGTTCCGTGCGATTGCCCATGACGCCATAGGTCGGCAAGGAATCGAAGCCGTACTCCAGTACTTTCTTGGCACGCGAGCCCTTGAGCACCGACGCCACCAGAGATACACCGTATCGTTCGCGCATGCGGTGAATACAGCTGAAGATTTTCTGTGCATCAATTGTCATATCCACCAGCTCGCGGTCGTCCGTACAGGAACTGCAGATGCCACATGGCTTGTCCTCATGGATCTCACCGAAATAATCCAGCTGCGCACTGCGCAAACAACGTGTCGTGTAACAGTAGTCCACCATCTGCTGCAGCTTCCGGTAATCGTTCTGTTTGCGGTCGCCCTCCATCGGATTCTGCTCAATCAGAAACTTCTGGGTAATAATGTCCTGCGCTCCGAACAGCAGAATGCATTGACTCGGCTCTCCGTCCCGTCCCGCACGTCCGGCTTCCTGTACATATGCCTCCATGTTCTTCGGCATGCTGTAATGCAGCACGTAGCGTACGTTAGACTTATCAATTCCCATCCCGAATGCATTTGTCGCGACCATGACCCGGATATCATCGTACAAAAACTGCTCCTGACTCTGGGCCCGTTCATCGTCCGTCATCCCTGCATGGTAGCGCCCTGCCGGCAAGCCTGCCTGCAGCAAACGCTGATGCAGATCGTCCACGTCCTTACGGGTCGCGGCGTATACAATCCCCGGCTCGCTAGCATGCTCGCGCGCGTAGTTCAACACAAAATCCTTTTTGCTCTCGCCGCGCAGTACGCTAAACGCCAGATTATCCCGCCCAAGTCCGGTCACATATGTCTGCGGGTCCTGCAAACGCAGCAGCCGCAGAATATCGCCCATGACCTCGGGCGTTGCCGTCGCCGTGAAAGCAGCAACCACCGGCCGCTCCGGCAAACTGTCCACAAACGGCGCTACCGCCAGATAGCTTGTCCGAAAATCATGGCCCCACTGTGATACACAGTGAGCCTCATCCACAGCCACGCAGGAGATGGGCAGCTGCCCCATCTCATCGCGGAACCAGTCCAGCTCCAGTCGCTCCGGCGCGACGTAGAGCAGCTTGAGCTCACCGCGCTGCGCCGCGCGGATGCGATCATTCACTTCTTTGCCGCTTAACGTACTATTAATATAAGCGGCGGCAATGCCGGCGGTCGTCAGTGCATCGACCTGGTCCTTCATCAATGAAATGAGCGGGGAAACGATCAGCGTCAGCCCCGGATATAAGAGAGCGGGAATCTGATAACAGATCGATTTACCGCCCCCGGTAGGCATAATGCCCAGCGTATCTTCGTATTCAAGCAGGCTGGACACGATCTTTTTTTGGCCCTCGCGAAAGTCGGGATAGCCATAATATTTTTGCAGGAGACCCTGCGCTTCTTCTAAAGTTGGTGCTTGCACACTCATGTAAAGACTCCTTACTTGTCACTGGTGTTCATCCACCAGCTTGGTCCCATCCGATTCTGACATCCGAACACGGCACCATTGCCGCATCCTTGACAACAAAATGGCGTTCTCATGACTTGTCCGTCAAGCAAAACGCCGCTCTCTTTAGTTTAACGGGCCAGCCCCGAATGAGCAACCGCGTTTTACTGTAAAACGTTTGAAGCTGCATCGCCAAAACAAAAACAACCGTTCATCCTGTTTGGACAAACGATTGTTTTTTGATTATGAACGAACCACACTCATATCCCGGCGGCATAATCAATTGCACCGATCAGCTCGTGTGCTCATTGTAATCCAATGCTAATCTTTCAGCGACTCAATTTCGACTCCAACAGGCCACTGGCTTTCGCGATAACAGAAACTTCAATTCCTAACGAAAGCATATTTTTTGCAATTTCAAGATCCTTTTTACGTTCTCCTTTTTCCGTAGCCCACTCAATCATTGAGGCTTCATCATGCAAATACTTCTGTCGCTCTTCATACAAACGACGCGCCTCTCGATCCTGACTTAAAAACTCCAGCGTATCCATTGCTTTCTTTAGCGTAGGTTCATTCATTTGCAGCACCTCCCAATTGGATTTGTCAGCACCTTTCAGGAACAAGAGCCAGTTGATCAGCCCACCTTCCATCGGGACGGATTGATCGTCCAGTTTGGATAATTCCATAAAATGTACTTCAAGATCATCACTTAGTTCAAGCCCCGTATGGTCTTCTCTCAGATGAAATACATTATGGTAACGCTCGTTGGCGATAAACGAGTAATTTAAAATATTGATGGTGACGCACTTCTTAGGTTCCTTATAGGTTTGACCCTCCTGCAGCTGGCTTGAGTAACGCTTGCTCCAGTAGTGTAGTGTACGTTTTTCAATATCGTATTTATTAAATAACTGCATTTCAATATTGATTAACTTGCCTTCCGCTGTTTTCGCCCAGATATCAAATGTAGACTGTTTGTCTAGTGGAGCATCTTTATCGGTATACGGGTAGTGCAGAGCAGTTAAACGATGAAGTCACGCATGTCACCTTGTTTTACTGGCGGCATAAGATTCTTTCCGCTCTGAAGCTGATTCCAACCGAAGCATTTCAAGATATTGTTGAAATGGACGAGACCTACTTTCTTTACTCGGAAAAGGGCAAGCGGAATATTGCCGAACGCAAGCCACGTAATGTGGCGGCAAAGCGAAATACCATGGTATAAGCCACGATCAAGTGTGCGTGCTGGTTGCCCGTGTCCGTCAGAAAAGATCGCCTCAATGGTGTTGCAACAAATTATTTGCAGAATTGCTTGGCGTAGTTTCGTTACTTAGACAGCAAGGAATTTGAGAATACCGCATCGAATAAGAAAAATATGTTGGTCAAATCGTGCCTGTTTACTGTGACCGACACAAACACCAAACTTCGACTTTCTGCTTATTCTTGTTAAGCTAACGGGCAGTTATGCGTAACTTCCAGTGAATGTAAACATCTAAATATAGTAAGGAACGAGGAGGCAGACAATTCATGGGAGGAACGAATGTATGGGATGCGGAGTGGGAGGTTAACGAAGAGCAGGCGCGGGCGCTGATCGGCAGACAATTCCCTCAGCTGTCATCGAAGCAAGTGAAGCGATTGGGCTGGGGCTGGGACAATACGGTTTTTCTCATCGGTGACGAGTACGTGTTCCGGTTTCCAAGAAGAACGATTGCAGTTGGCTCGATTCGTATGGAAGGGAAGCTGCTGCCGAAGCTGGAGTCATATATGACCATCCCCTATCCGAAACCGTTGTTTTATGGCGAAGCCAGTGACGAATACCCGGCACCATTTCTTGGCTATGCCTACGTGCCAGGAGATTTCCCAATCGGTTTGACGGAAGAACGCCGGGCTTTATCGGCAGAGACGCTGGCGAAATTTTTGCGGAGATTGCATGAGTTTCCGGTGCAGGCTGCGCTGACGTGCGGAGTTCAGCAAGATCATCGAAACTTGACGGACATAGCATCGCGCAAAGTTAAATTGGAGGGCTTTCTATCGAAGGTGGTTGAACACTTGTCGCCGGAGGAGTCCGGTGTGATCGAAGCGTATATTAGCAGGCTGCAAAAGGACCGTGTCGAGGCGGTGAATGCACTGCTACATGGCGATCTTCATTTCAAAAATATGCTTGTGAATGAGAACGGGATCGTTTCCGGCATCATTGATTGGGGCGATCTGAGCGTAGGCCATCCGGCTTGCGATTTGAGCGTTGCTTATAGCTTTTTACCACCTTACGCTCGCGGCATGTTTTTCGAAACGTACGGAGGAGCGGACGAGGAAACGAAGCTACTGGCGCGGCTGATCGCGGTATACATCCCCATACTGATCTTAATGCAAGCGGTCGATGACGGGGATGAATCGATTGCGACAGAGGCGAAATCCAACATCATGCGGGCACTGTCGGATTAGGCTCATTATATTCGTTGCGGCTATGGGGCTATGGCTATCGGCACCATTTTGTCGTTTAAAGGCCGCGATAAGGTACGATCCGCCTTCTCTGATGTCGCTTTATGTTGAGGAACACGAAATTCAACAGAGTAAGTCGTTGCTCTAACGGGACACGATAGCAATAAACCGCCTTTTCAACGAAGGCGGTTTTCTTATGGTCAAATATCAACATTAGAATTTAACATAGCCTAAATAAAAGAAAGCAGGATTTGCACTTAGGTACTGAATATTAGGATATTTTTAACTTATTTGTAATCATTAAATCAATTCCTATGATATCATCATTAAATGCAGCTTTAAATGATTCACATGAATAAAACCACCTACATATCCATGTCATTTGACTCCAAAGGAGGCAAAACATCAATGGAACGCCACCAACTGGCTAATTCGAGTTCATCCTCAACCAAGTCCCGTAAGCTCTGGATACGCAGACATCCCCTCCTCACGACATTCGCCTTATTGATCTTCATGCCGTTATTCTTGCTCGTCGCCTATTTCAACCTTCGTCCTTACTTCTCAACATTTGACCGTTCTGAACAAGGAGAACTAAGCTATTCTATGCCTTCACGGAATAGAGAATATACAGCTGAGATTTACGGTTTACCTTACGGCGGTGCAGCCGGTGGAGTAACCATCTGGGTGGATGTGAGGAAAACGAATGATTCGGATGCCTCCCGAGTGAAAACCATCTATCGCGCCGAGCATCACGGGAATAACCATCTGGAATGGGAGAGCGAAAACACACTTCGGATCGAAAACTGGAGTGAATACTCGGATGAAACCACGACGCTCAACATTCACGACGAAATCTTTGATGGCCGGGGCTGGGCCTGCAAAAGCCTGCGCATGAAGGACCAGTATGTGCGGTGTTTAACCCCTGAACAATAAAATCCAACACAAAAGCAGCTCTGCTCGCCAAATTTCTAGGCAAGAGAGCTGCTTATTTCACTTCTATTAACCTATCCTTACCTTCAAGACTGTGCTTCGTCCTGCTCTTTACGATTCCGAATCTCTTTGCGTAAAATGGCTTCCAGCTTCTGACGATTATCCAGCAAGCCGAGATCGCTCGGCAGATACTCGCGGGCTTTCGTGTTATGCATGAGTGCCTGTTCCCAATTACCCAGATGGGCATAACAGAGGGATAAACGTGCATGCGGCAGCCAGGTGCGGCAGGCTGTGGGTACCGGCCGCAGACCCGTGTCACGGCTGCTCACATCTACAGCCTGCATATACCAGTAGATGGCTGAGACCAGTTCCTGCCGTTCATGAAAGCAGGCCGCGATCCCACAGCAGAAATCCGCATGCGGCAGATCGTACTGGAACGACTGCAGCAGAGCACCCAGCTTGCATCCCGGCTGCCCCAGCCGCTCATAACATTCCGCCAGCCTCGCACAGGCAATGAGCCGATCCTCGCGATAGCCGCTGGGCTGTTCCAGCAGCTTCGCGTACCCCCGAGCCGCCGCCGCATAACGCTGGCGGTCATAACATTCGCCTGCATAGTAGAACAGCAGGCGACCCTGGGCTATGCCCTCTTCGGCGATCCATTTGCGCAGAATGCGCACGTTACGCGCCGAATGATGGCCCGCTTCGCGGCGGTGCGTGACGGCAATGTCTGCCGTAATGACCCCACTCGCCGGGAAGCTGAGCTGCTCGTGCAGCCGGCCTTGCCAGCGGCACCCGGCATCCCGCTTGACCAGGCGAAGCCTGCGGTCCGTCACAAGCGGACTCCCCTCCGGCCCCTCGGCCAGCGTATAGTTCAAGATCACAGCTGCCGTCTCCCCCTCGGACGGCAGCTGCTGCTTCAGCTTCTCCAGCTTCGCCCGCTCCGCTGGCAGCAGCACATCATCCGCGTCCAGCCACAGGATATATTCCTGCGTGGCCTGGTCGAAGGAGTAGTTTCGCGCCGCGGCAAAATCATCCGCCCACTCATACGTGAAGATCCGGTCGGTATACTGCGCAGCGATATCCATCGTACGGTCGGATGAACCGGTATCCACAATGACGATCTCGTCCGTAATTCCAGCTACCGAATCCAGGCAGCGCGCAAGCGTGCGTTCCTCGTTCCTCACAATCATGCACAGACTGATGGTGATCACGTTCCCGTGCCCCTTCCTGTCGTACGCGTATTTCGTTGGTTCTGCCTTCTCCCGTTACCCTTCTACATTCTCCTGACGGCGAAGCCTTTTCACCTGCTCCACCGCTTGGTCCAGCGCTTTCTTGCGCTGTTTCATCAGGCGAAGATGGTTCTGCTCAACCTCAGCAAAATGTACATGATCCATCTGCATCCACTCCGTCACTTGTTTCAGGGTTGGCGACATATGCAGCTGTGTTTTCCGCCGCTTGCGGGCCACGCAACATAAATATTTATGATGAACCTCCAGCTTCAAGACTTCGAAATACGGCATCAGGCACATGGCGAGGTTTCCTGCATAGAACGTCTGCTTGTGGTCATAGAACGGATGATAACCATACGGCACAGTTACGATCAGCGTCCCTTCCTCCTGCAGCAGCCGGTGAACTTGAAGCAATAAGGTCTCCGGATGGGCAAAATGCTCCAGCACTTCTCCGAGCAGCACGGTATCGAAGGTGGTCTTTACTTTCCACTGCGTAATGTCCAGCATGCGAAAATCCACATTGTTCCGTACAGGTTTGGACTCTTTGGCGAGCTCTACCTGCGCATACCGGATACTCTCTTCTTCCAGATCGACTCCTGTTACACGAAACCCCTCACGCGCCAGCAAAATGGAGGTAATCCCCTGACTGCATCCAACGTCCAGAATTCGTTTGCCGGTGGCTTCCCGGCACATCCAATGGATGCGGGTCCGGGTGGCTTCATGTGAATCTTCCGAGTTGATCTCGCCATAATACCGTTCACTTACGCGATCATGATTCGCCATGAGTATCCCCCGATTTCTCTGGAAGATGTGCAGGTTCTTCCTTGGCTCCATCCTGAACTTCCTCTGTATTCTGCATTACTTGTTCCTCTTCATTCACTTGTTCCTCTTGCACATCATGCGCTTCTTGGACAGTTTGCACTGCTGTTATCTCATGCCGATTAGGCTGCCCCAGTACCACTATATGTCCCCCGTGACACCCGGCTGTCGCATTCCGAGTATCGAAAATGAGCTTCGCATGATCCGCCATCTCCTGATAATTGAAGCCCGAATGGTCAGTCGTGACAATGACCAGATCGGCCCAGGTCCACAAGCCCGGCACAGCAGGCTGAGACTGAAGCACAGAGCCATCATCCTTGCGGAAGACCGGTACCATCGGATCTGTGAAAACAACCTCTGCTCCCGCTGCGCTCAGCAGGCGGAAGACGTCCAGCGCTGGCGATTCGCGCAAGTCGTCGATATCCTTTTTGTAAGCCATGCCTGCCAGCACAATACGCGCTCCCTGAACCCGCGTACCTGCCTGTTCCAGCAGTGCTGCTGCACGCTGAACCACACGCTCCGGCATTTGTCGATTCGTCGCGTCTGCGAGTGTGATGAATTGCAGATCTGACCCCTGCCGGTTAGCGGCCCAGGATAGATAGATCGGGTCAATGGGGATACAATGCCCACCGATGCCAGGACCGGGGTAGAACGGCATATATCCAAACGGCTTGGTTGCTGCCGCGTTCAGCACTTCCCAGATATCCACACCCATTTGTTCACAGGCAGGTGTGAGCTCATTCACCAGTGCAATGTTCACACTGCGAAACGTATTTTCGAACAGCTTCGCCGTTTCGGCCACGGTTGTTGAACTAACGGGTACGACCTCATTGAGGAACGAGCCGTAGAATTCTTTTCCATAGGACAGGCAGGCAGGCGTTGAACCACCGATAATTTTCGGGGTATTTTTCACACCGTAGCTAGCGCTGCCCGGGTCAACCCGTTCAGGAGAATAACAGACATACAATTGTTCACCTGCTCTCCAGCCAGTGGCTGCTTCAAGCGGCTGCCTCACATGCTCCTCCGTTGTACCGGGGTACGTCGTGCTTTCCAAAATAACCAGGCTTTCCTCCTTCAAATAAGGAGTCATACCATCCACCGCGGCAGCAATATATGAAATATCAGGCTGATGATCAGCCGTCAGCGGCGTAGGTACACATATAATAATGACATCGGCCTGCATTACTGCGGCATAATCCGTACCGGCTGTAAACAGTCCGGCTTGGGTGAGTGATTGTATGGCCTCATCTTCAATCCCGATGACATATGAATCACCCGCACGCAGTCTTGCCACCTTGAAAGCATCAATATCAATCCCGTGAACGCGATAACCGGCATGTGCCATCTCCACCGCCATGGGAAGTCCGACATAACCGAGACCAATCACGACGGCTTTCAGGGAGCGGCTGTTTATTCTGTCCTGCATAGTTTCCCCCTCCAAACGCTCCGCCTCCCTAGTTAGTCGATATAGCCGCCTGCACGTAAAAATTCCGCAATGCCCTGCTGCTTCATCATGTCACTGTCCGAACGGTACTCGGAAAAGGTCACGTGGGGCAGTTTACGATATGCATCGGTCAGGCGCTTGTCCGGTTCCTGCGGCAGGATCACGTAATATTGCTCATCGTATTGATAGGTACGCGGCGCCTCATAAGGCGAAATCAACACTTCATGCAATTTCTCGCCTGGGCGTATGCCGGTAACCTTGTAGTCGCTCGCCGGGCGTCCGGCCTGTTCCAGCATGACTGACGCCAGATCCGTCATTTTGCAGGCTTTCATTTTCATCACAAATGTCTCCCCGCCTACCGCAGCTTCAGCCGCCTTGAGCAGCAGGTATATGGCTTCCGTACGGGTTAGGAAAAAACGGGTCATGCCCTTGTCCGTAATGGTCAGTCTTTTGCCTTCATCGATCTGGCGACGGAATAGCGGCACCACACTGCCGCTTGTACCCAGTACATTGCCGCCGCGGATGCAGACAAACCGGGTGTGTTCACTCAGCCAATTGGCGCGGATCATCATTTTTTCGCCAAGAGCCTTCGTCATGCCGTATACGTTAATCGGATCTACGGCTTTGTCGGTCGAAACATCGATGACTTTGGGAATCTGCATGCGGATCGCGGCGCGGATAATATTCTGCGTGCCGATGACATTCGTTTTAAATGCTTCGTCCGGCTGGTCCTCGCATACCGGAACATGTTTTAATGCAGCCAGATGAAAAAGGACGTCCACACCCTTGCACGCATCCTCCACTGCGCGGTAATCCCGGATATCCCCGATAAGGAAACGCAGACGGGCATCATGGTTGAATTCCCGCTTCATGGCAATCTGGGCATATTCATTACGCGACAAAATACGAATCTCGGCAGGGTCCTGTTGCAGCAGGACCTCAGTCAGCTTTTGACCCCAGGAGCCTGTTCCTCCAGTGATCAGAATCGTTTGTCCTTTAATCATGGATGAATCCCTCCCTGGTCAGTTCATGAATTCACGTAATACCTGAGCCATCTCGTCCGGGCTTAACCGGTCTTTTGGCGGTACCTTTTTAACCGACGTGTTGTTTGAATGAACGATGTTGACATAATTACGCGGAGCCAGCAGCTCGTGCGGCAGATCAATGACATTGCCATGCGTACCTCTGCCTGGAAGCTTAACCCGGTATCCAGCTGCATACTCGGACGTTTTATATAAATAGACATAGAATTGAGGTGAACGGTGAAATGCCGGGGCCATCTCGTTATTCACGCTGTCCCACAGATATCCGTTCTGATTGATCAGGGCCATCGTCTGCGGCTGTGGCTTTACGTCATAGAGCTGCTGTACGAAGGTCCGGTGATACAGATCATCCGAATCCAAACGGGCAATATAGAGGTGCTCCGCCCCTTCAGCAAATGCCAAAATCGCCCGCACACTCTCGATATTCGTCCCAAAACGAATGTTGGCAGGGAGCGGTTCCTGCTGTGCGAGAATCTCTCTTATCAGTTCTCCCGATTCCTTGGACAGCTTCACTACCGTCAGAAAATCCTGATTCGTCTGTGCCTTAAGGCAGTGCAATGTAAATCTGCGAAAAATGTCCATGCGCCGCTCCAACCATTCCCTTGTTAATCGCTGCCGGTCCATCCCATAGTTATTGAAATTAATCTCAATCACGACTTTCCTGGACATTACATTCCTCCTCATCCGAATCTGCCAGTCTTCCTTAGCACAGGTCGGATTTCTTTTTTATAGTTTTGGCAGTCGACTCTATAGCGTATGAAAGGAAGAAGGAACCGGTACGGACGCTTGCACTAGTTTCTATATAAATAGATTGATATACACCCCAAGATTGGCCCTTCGGGTTGAACGTACAAAACGTTAAGGGAACGTGAACATAGAATAGAGCAGTTCCATTTTCAAAGGAGGCCCGAAAGCTGCTATGAATTCAAAATATCTTGAAACGGATGGTGTGCTGGATCAGTTGGAAGAGGCAATCAGAGAACAGCGTCCATTCTCTCTTGTTCGCGTTGGGGATGGCGAGAATATTGTCATGTCCCAGGAAACGGTATGGACGACGGAGCAGGTTCTTCAGGAGCGCTGGGCCATTAAGGCCAACCGGGGTCAAAAAGGACTTCGCCTTCCCAACCTGCAGCTCCGGGATGAGGTTGCCGCTTCCCTGCAACGGGCCAGTCTGGTAGGGGTACTTCCACTCGGTGACCTTACAATTAAAGCTCCGGATTATCTCAAAAGACCGCTGACCGACATGTTGTTTGCGCATTTCGGCATCTCTCCAGCGCTCACTTGCCATGCTTGTGTGAATCGGGAACTGGTCCAGATGCCCCGCTTCTGGAGCATGCTTGCAGGGAAACGGGTGCTGCTCGTTACTCGGCAAATCGAGGAACTTCGTGCAGCACTTGTGCAGGAGCCCTATCATCTGAACATCGCTGCTGCTCTTCCCTTCGATAGTTGGGATCAGATGGCAGAAACGCTGCAATGGATTGTAACAAATCAACATACCTTCGATGTCGCTCTCTTCTCCTGCGGGGTCAACGCCGTTGTACTCGCTGAGCGCACGGCAGCACTGGCGGGCAAAGTCGGCATCGACTTCGGCAAAGCCAACAACATCATTTTGAATGGCCGCCCCAACTGATCTGCGGTCAGATCTCAGTAACGCAGCTCAGTATCAGGAAAAAGTCAATATGATTAGCTTCACCTTCACCTTCATATGCTTTTATAGTAAAAATCCCGGACTCGCTTAAGTCCGGGATTTTTGTGTTTGGTCACTTGCTATTGAACTAGCCAGTGGCTGCAATACCATAGAACATCTCTGGTCCGGTACGCACCGATGTGGAGACCCCCGAAATAAACGAGGAGTACACACTCTCCAGGGCCGGTGGAGCGGCCAGATCCTGTGCTGTGAACGAATGGAATTCGACACCAGCGTTCTCACCTACCGTGCCTTCAGCACGATAGATCACATTTTGCGGATTATATGCGCTCCCACGTACGAGCTCAACAACGAACGTATCTCCTGGTTCACCAATAACACCGATCGTACCGTTCAAGGTGATAATCGGATTGGAAACTCCGAGGGTCTGCAAACCAATGGAGCCGAACATTACCGGGGTATTTGATATGTTCACCCCGGGGAATCCTGCAAATGGCGAGTTCATGGAAGTTCTCATATCCAGAAATACACCCAAGAGTAACACCTCCAATGCTGTGGGATACGTTATTCTATGATTCTCGATTCTCGCTCGCTTGGATGGATAACAGATTCGATCCACCTATTTTTATTTGCACCCGGTTAATGGTATATTGAACTGCATAAACGAAATGAACGGATCGTATGCACACAAGCGGTACAGGCTGTTCAGAAGGAGATTAGTATTCATGAATAAACGCAATCGATCAACAGGCCGTCCATCAGCCAAAGGTAAAGGACCAGCGAGTGCCTCGGCAGCACGTTCCCCGAAAGCAAACGCTTCGACTTCGTCTTCTGGTTCTTCCACATCCCGTAATAGCGGAGCATCGAAGAAGCCCTTAATCTCGAAGTCCTCGGCAGCTTCCAAACCCAAACATTCAGGTGCTCCTAAACGCGCGGGCAATGCCCATTATCGTAAACAGGAACCACCTCGCCAATATAAAGTAACTGAGCCGGATGAGCTGCTGAACTTCCTGCTCCAGCATCTAAAATCAGGCCGGAATGCAGTCAAGTCCATCCTGGGACGGGGACAAGTATCCGTAGATCATACCGTAGTCACCAAGTTTAACCATCCGCTGACGCCTGGACAAATGGTATCCATCAGCAAGGAAGGCGCCGTAGCCGCACCAACCATGTCAGGACTTACGATTTTGCATGAAGACGATGACATTATCGTGATTCGCAAGGATGCCGGACTGTTGTCCATTGCAGCAGATCGGAGCGATGAGATCACCGCGTATCGTCAACTGACCGAACACGTACGCCGCACCGATTCGCGGAACCGCATATTTGTCGTGCACCGGCTTGATCGGGATACATCAGGTGTCATGATGTTTGCGAAGAGTGAAGAAGTGAAGCAGAATCTGCAGGACAACTGGAAGGACAAGGTGCAGGAACGCGTATACGTGGCACTTGTCGAAGGTCAGGTAGCCAAACCCGTGGGCACCATTTCTTCGTGGCTGAAGGAGAGCAAAACGCTGAAGATGTACTCCAGTCCACGTCCCAATGATGGACAGCATGCGGTTACACACTATAAACGGCTTCAATCGAACCGTGAATTCTCCCTGCTCGAAGTTCGGCTGGAGACCGGTCGCAAAAACCAGATCCGCGTGCATATGGAAGATCTCGGCCATCCCATTGCAGGTGACAAGAAATATGGTTCTCGCACCAAAACACTCGGACGTCTTGGACTCCATGCACGCGTGCTATCCTTCATTCATCCTACGACCGACGAACTCATGACCTTCGAGACGGATATTCCGAAGCAATTCCTCTATCCTTTCCGTACAGATGCGCCAGCTTCGAAGTAATCTTGTTGGTTGGGCGTTTAGAGGACAAGTCGTGCTGAGAAGGAGGAAGTTAAGCTGAAAAACCTGTTAATTACCGGATACCGGGCACATGAACTGCAAATTTTCGGGCAGAAGCATGAAGGGATTCCCTTCATCAAAAAGGCCATCTCCTCCCGTCTCACACCGCTTGTGGAAGATGGACTGGAGTGGGTGCTGACTCCTGGACAATATGGTGTGGACCTGTGGGCATGCGAGGTGGTACTTGAGCTAAAAAAGACCTATCCCCACTTGAAGCTGTCCATCATCACTGCGTTTCAGAACCCGGAGGAACAATGGAAGGAAGACAAGCAGGAATACTACCGCACCATCCTTCAGGGCGTAGATTACTACGGAGCGGTCAGCAAGCAGCCTTACATCGGCCCATGGCAATTCACAGCACGGGATGACTTGCTGCTGCGCAAAAGCGATGGCATCCTGCTGGTCTATGATGAGGATGCCGCAGAGGGCAGCCCCCGTTTCGTGAAGGAAAAAGCCGTGAAGAAACAGCAGAATGAGGATTACACGATCATCAGTGTCACTTCCGAGGATATTCAGTCCATCGCCGAGGACGAGCGGATGAACAGCGTAAGCGAGTATGATGACTCCTCATTCTAATGCGGCTAGATAAGCCGGAATTCATACTTATGTTTTTTTTGGCGAAAGGTTGGGTATAAGTAGTATTAAAACTGCGATTACCATGTCGTATGGATAAAGGGGAACTGCAGCCATGACATTAACGCCTGAGCAGCGCATTCAACTGCATGGGTTCAACAACCTGACCAAGTCGCTGAGCTTCAATATGTACGACATCTGCTACACGAAAACCAAAGAAGAACGCGAAGCTTATATTGAATATATCGATGAACAGTACAACGCGGATCGGCTGAGCAAAATTCTGAAAAATGTCGCGGACATCATTGGTGCGCATGTGCTCAATATCGCGCAGCAGGATTATGTCCCCCAAGGGGCCAGCGTGACGATGCTTGTCTCGGAAGGGCCGATCGTGGAGGTTCCGGAGGAATCGTTTGAAGAATCCCCAGGTCCGCTCCCGGACAATGTCGTCATGCAGCTCGACAAGAGCCATATCACCGTGCATACGTATCCTGAATTTCACCCCAGTGAAGGGATCAGTACCTTCCGTGCCGACATCGACGTCTCCACCTGTGGGGAAATCTCGCCGCTGAAGGCGTTAAATTATCTGATCCATTCCTTTGACACGGATATCATGATTATGGATTATCGGGTTCGTGGATTCACGCGGGATACGAGCGGCCGCAAGCTGTTTATTGACCATGAGATCGGTTCGATTCAGAACTATATTCCGGACGAGATCAAAAAAGGCTTCGACATGATTGACGTTAACGTGTATCAGGAAAATATTTTCCACACGAAATGTAAACTGAAGGCGTTTGACCTCGACAACTACCTCTTTGGTTATACCAAGGACAAGTTGAGCCAGGCGGAACAGCATGAAATTACGGAGTGGCTGAAGCTTGAGATGGATGAGATTTATTATGGCAAAAATATAAACCGTCCTTCTGTACAGAATTCCGATTCGTTATAATCCATCATCGGGCTATGCGCCCCACCAACAGGGCTTTGCTGACAACCGGGTCGGCAGAGCCTTTTTGCTGTCTTTCGGTAATTGTCTGGCATCCATAGTATAATAAACATACGAGATATTTTTCAGCTTACACGACCTAAAACCTAAAACAGATTACAAATCAAAAGAGGTGTACGCAGCATGGCTCCACGTAACTTGAATGCTTTTCACGGCTCCAAAGTCCGGCTCGCCGCACCATGCCCGGAAGATTGCATGCGTCTGGCACGATACACGGACAATTACGAATATTTGCGCAACCTGGATACAGACATTGCCGTTCCTCTAACCCCGGACGAGACAGGTTCATCTGCCGTTCGAAGAGACAACGGTTTTGAATTTGCCTTGCGAACACTGGAGGACAATCGATTTATCGGATTTACCGCCCTCTACCGAATTGAATGGAACAATCGCTCTGCTCGCCTTGCCATTGGCATTGGTGAAGATAAGGATCGCGGTCAGGGATACGGGAGTGATGCACTAGCCCTGATTAT
Source organism: Paenibacillus sp. FSL K6-2862 (assembly GCF_038005125.1). Lineage (NCBI taxonomy): Bacteria > Bacillati > Bacillota > Bacilli > Caryophanales > Paenibacillaceae > Paenibacillus > Paenibacillus sp. FSL K6-2862. The sequence goes on along the minus strand of NZ_JBBOSN010000001.1, from coordinate 1,602,850 downwards.
TCGATATGGCTTTCATGAACTGAATCTGAACCGGATTGCGCTGGAAGTGATCGAATACAATGAAGCTGCCAGACGCGCGTACTTGAAAGCCGGATTCCGGGAGGAAGGTCGGCAGCGCTCCGCTGTATTGCGGGATGGAACCCATTATGACCTGATCTCCATGAGCATTCTGGCGGAGGAGTGGGCTGCCCGAACCGGACTTCCGCTGTCGTTCCAATCCACGTCGCCGAAGCTGAAATCCGAGTACTCGGCATCCACTATGCCGGTCGCAGCTGCCTCCGATCAACCTCGTATTGGTGTCGGAGCCGTAATCCTGAACGAACGCAATGAGGTGCTTCTCGTATGGCGGAATCGTCAGCCGGAGCAGTACACGTGGAGCATTCCCGGGGGCAAAGTCGACCCGTACGAATCACTGGAAACGGCGGTCATTCGGGAGATCAAGGAAGAAGTGGATCTGGATATTACCATCGATCAATTGCTCTGCACCGCTGAGACCATTCGTCCGGAACGAGAAGAACACTGGATATCCGTCCTCTACACGGCCCGGAATACCCGCGGCATCGCCCGAAACCTGGAAGAAGGCGGTGCAATTGGTGAGATCGGCTGGTTCCCGCTCCATGACTTGCCTTCTCCACTCGCCTGTTTTGCCGTACCTGCCCTAGAGGCAGCTAAGCGACTTTATATGGATTAGAATGGAGGTCATTCGGTTGAATCAATCCGAAGCAATTCACGCTTTATTTCAGGCAGCACAACATGGAGATGTAACGAACCTGCAATCGGTTCTTGCAACCTTCCCTGAGCTGGCCAATACCGAGAACGGAGATGGGCTTACCCCACTGGGATATGCCTCGCATTATGGACAAGCAGATGCAGTTCATATTCTCCTGGATCATGGAGCAGATGTAAATGCCATTTCTCATTCCAGCATCTCATTCATTCCTTCCAATACGGCGCTGCATGCGGCACTTGCAGGGGAGCGTTCTTCTGAGGTCATCCGTTTGTTGCTGGAACATGGAGCATCTTGCAGCATCCTTGACAGCGATGGACAGAACGCCCTCCATTCTGCAGCATTTCATACGAATCAGGCTGAACTGATCCAACTGCTGCTACAGTATGGTGCGGACCCGAATGCTCTGAATGCGGCAGGTCAAACTGCACTGGACATTGCAACTGAACGCGGCAACCCTTCTACAGCCTCCTATCTGCGAGAAGCAGCTGCAACGAAATAGTAATCCATCACAGGCAAAGTGAAACCAAACTTGAATAACCGTCAGGACTCTTGTTGAACTACAAGAGACAGCCTGACGGTTGTTTGCAATCTGATTCAAGGTACTGAACGAGAATTTGAGCAATAATCTACATATTTTTCTAAACGCAAGAACCGATTGGCCCTTCACACGGTCTAATACGAAACAAAGCCATGAAAGGAGGCGCCATGTGACCCCTACAGAGCTTACTGTTGCCGCACAAAAAGGGGATGCTGAAGCTTTTGCTGCCTTAATGGCAATGCATCAGAGCCGCTTGTATCGGATCGCTTACGCTTACCTGCACAACGAGGGTGATGCCCTGGAAGCGATACAGGAGTCTACATACCGAGCATACCGCAAACTAAAAAAACTAAAAGAGCCTTCATACTTCGGCACCTGGCTCATTCGTATCCTGCTCAATTACTGTGCAGACGAACGCAAACGGAAGAACCGTTACAGCCCCGTCAAGAAGATGCACGAACCGAGCAGCTGGGACCGGCCCGAAGACCCGGATCTCTCCGCAGCAGTATCTGCATTGGACCCGGATTGCAAGCAGATTATTATCCTGAGTTATTTCGAAGGATTCTCCCTGACCGAAACCGCAGAGATCCTCGACATTCCGGTTGGTACGGTCAAATCCCGACTTCACCGGACACTTGGACAGCTTCGTGCTCAGCTAGAAATGAAAGGAGATGTATGATCATGACCGATGAACAGAAGCAGTTTGAGGAGTTGGAACAACGTCTGCATGGACGTAAAACAGAATATGATGCAATCATCGTTCCGGATGCGGCTGTACATCAGTCCGTACAGACCGGAGTACGACAGGCTACACGCAGGCGCAAATCGCGGGTACGCTGGTACATGAGCTCGATCTCCGCAGCGGCCATCATCCTGCTGTTTACCGGATGCATCCGGGTCTCCCCCGCCTTTGCCTCCTTCGTGGAGCAATGGCCTGGCATGGAAGGCATCGTCAGCATGATTCGCCAGGACAAAGGCCTGAAGATGGCGATTGATCAATCCCTGCTGCAGAAGGTCGGGATTACCGACGAGCATGACGGCGCTTCCGTGACCATTGACGGCATAATAACGGACGAGTCACGCATGGTCATTTTTTATACGATAAAAGGCATGAAAGATCCGGAGAAGGGTGAGTATGATATCGACTTGCTGGATGAGAATGGTGACCATCTTCCTGTTGCTTTTGGCTACGGTTCACCGAAACCGACTTCAGACGAAAATGTGTACGAGAATATGATTGATGTTGTTTTTACCGACGAGGCCACCCCTCCCGACGAGCTGAGTGTGGTGTTCAAAACCAGAGGTAAAGCGAATCCAGGAGAATGGAAGGTCACTTTCCCGGTGGACAAAAATTTAACCAAAGGCATGAAGAGAATCCTGCCGGTGAATCAAACATTAACGGTAGATGGGCAGCGTATTGATGTTAAACAAGCTACGCTTTACCCTACTCGTCTCGTGCTTGATGTGGCATTCAATCCAAGGAATACGAAGAAGGTGTTCGGGCTCAGTGATCTTCAACTGGTTGATGAGCAAGGACGTGCATGGAGAACGGACACAACGATGGGTGGCGATGGCGAACGTTCCATTTACTTTGAAAGCATGTATTTCTCCATTCCGAAAAAGCTGACTTTGCAGGGTTCTGGTCTTTCTGGTCTCGATAAGGATGAACTGGATCTCTCCCTTGATTTGGAGTTGGGGAATATTACGGGAGGCCCTCCCACTATGAAGTTTATAGGGAGCCAAATTGTAGGCAAAGACCGGATTCTAATGTTCTCTGTACCAGACATGGAGGGCGGGTTTGCTCTGGGCTTTACTGAAATTAAGGACGAGGCTGGTAAGACTTATAACGTTCCGACCTCAAGTTACCGCTCGGGAGATGGAGATTCTTCGGGGATTACAACTGTCCACTCTACTGTAGAAAACGGAGCAAAAATAAAAGGCCATCTACAAATGAAGCTGAGCACTTATCCAATGAAAATCAAAGCGCCGTTCTCTCTCGAAATTCCCTTGGATAACTAATTCTAAAATAACGTCTGGAATAAATAGGGATATTCTATATAATGGAAATCATCTATCAAAAAACAATGATGTACAGAAACGGAGGCTTACACTATGAATACCCATTCCATCCGTTACCCCCAGCCGCTTGCTTCAGGAGACACCATTGGCGTGGCCGCACCTTCAAGTGGTGTGGATGAGTCCCTGCATCATTATCTGATTGAGAGCAAACGCAATATGGAGCGACTTGGTTTTCACGTTCAGGAGAGTCGCTGGCTGCGGCAAAATATCAAGTGTGTAAGCTCATCCAAAGAAAACCGTGCAGAAGAGTTAAACACCTTTTTCCATGATCCAGCGATCAAGGCCATCATTCCACCGTGGGGCGGAGAATTTCTGATGGATATCCTGCCATTGCTGGATTGGGAAGCTCTGCGGTCATTACCGCCAAAATGGGTTCTGGGCTACTCGGATATCAGCACTTTTTTATTCGCCTATACCATGCTCACGGGAACGGCTACAGCACATGGTACCAACTATGTGGACCTCAGATCGAACAAGCTCGATCCGGTGACTGCCCGCTGGATTGATGTATTACAGACGGGTCAGGGAGGACAAATTACGCAATCTTCCTCCACTCATTATCAATCGGCCTGGATACGGGAGTCACCCGGTTTCAATCTGGACACCCCTTCTCGCTGGAAACTTCTCGGTCAACCTGATGATTCGAATGCCGCTGTTACGTTCTCGGGACGACTCCTGGGCGGCTGTATGGATACGATCACCTGCCTAATCGGTACTCCTTACGCGCCGGTTGCATCGTATCTGGACCAGTATTGCGCAGATGAAGGCACCATCTGGTATTTGGAGAGCTGCGAGATGAACGCTGGGGATATTTATCGCCATTTGTGGCAGATGAGACAGGCCGGCTGGTTTGCGGGCGTAAAGGGCTTTTTGTTCGGCAGACCAGCAGGTTATTCGGATACCGGAGATTTCAATTTCACCGATGCCTTGTCCTCTGCACTTGGGGATCTGAATGTGCCTGTACTTTACGATGTGGACCTCGGTCACATTCCCCCGCAGATTACTTTTGTGAATGGAGCACTGGGCCATGTCGATGTTCAGGATGGACGCGCGGCACTTGAGATGTCATTTGTGTAATCACCTTTTGTAGGCGGATGCATACCTTGAAGTAAGAACTTATTTCGAGGAAGGGTTGTGCACCATGTCTGAATCCACATCCACACCATCCGCACGCGTCGTCTACCAAGCCAATCAACCGATGCTCCAATCCGTGCAAAGTGTGCGGAATATGCTTCATCATACAGCCCGGCAGTATGTGGGCCAGAAAGTACAGGTCCAAAATATCGATGGTCAGGTATGGGAAGGCGTCATCATCAGTGCAGATCGAGGAATTCTGTATCTTCAGGTTACACCAATGCATGGATATCCGGAGCCGCGCGCACTGTTTGGACCAACCATCCTGCCACTCGTGCTGTATGAGCTGCTGGTTATTACCCTGTTAATGTAGTCCATACAATGTGTAATAACGCAACATTCAAAAGGCTTCGCTCCTGTAACCTTCGGGGATTAGGAACGAAGCCTTTTCGGTGCTGCTGCAAACGATTGAGCGGTTGTTTTAAATATGTGTTCATGACTTTTCCTCTCGTGCGGTATGTTTCCGTGTTAACGTGTGAAATATGATACAATGGTGTCGGCCCCAGGCCTTATCTCATAAGAAACGGAGCATGATCCCGCTTGGAATACAACCCTCTTGATCCCCTTCCCACGGTCCAGACCGAGAAGGAGATTCCGGAAAAGAATACGACTGAACAGTCCCGCGTGATAGCCATCTGCTTGTTGGCAGGCAAAATCATGCTGCAAAGCGGGGGTGAAACCTACCGTGTGGAAGATACGATGAAACGGATGGCTGCCGCCCTGGGACTCCCTCATTCACATAGCTATGTTGTACCGACAGGTATCTTTTTCTCGGTGGATGCTACCGAACCAGCCAAGCTGATTCGAATCTCCGAGCGTACCACAGATCTGGATAAGGTTTCCGAAGTGAACGCTGTCTCCCGCCGAATTGGCCAAGGGGAACTCTCCGTTCAGGAAGCCCATGATCTGCTGCTGCAGATTGAAGGTAAACCCTCTTCTTATTCTGCACGGGTCAAACTGCTTGCCGCAGCACTTTCGAGCGGTTGTTTTACCATCATGTTCGGCGGAGGCTGGGATGACTTCCTGCCTGCTGTGATCTGCGGAGGCATCGGTTATGCCGCAGTTATCGTTTTCCACCGGCTGGTGCTGGTCAAGTTTTTCGCAGAGCTGAGCGCTTCTTTTGTTATCGGCTTGCTCGCCTTCTTACTTGTTGCTATCGGAGCTGGACATGAACGCGACAAAATCATTATTGGATCGGTCATGCCACTCGTACCCGGACTCCTGATAACCAATGCTGTGCGTGATCTGATGGCTGGACATCTGGTGTCCGGGTTATCTAAGGGAGCTGAGGCGTTCCTGACGGCGTTTGCCATTGGTACAGGCATTGCGGTTGTATTTTCACTTTTTACGTAAGACGGAGGTATGCAGGTTATGCTTCATTTTATAGAACAAGCCCTGACCAGCTTTGTCGCTTCAGCTGCGTTTGGCATCATATTCAATGCACCACGCCGCATGCTGCTACATGGTGGCTTCGTCGGCATGATCGGCTGGATTATCTATGTTGTGCTGGAATATGCAGCAGATGCCGTTCCTGCAACACTTGCAGCTACCATCGCAGTTGGTGTGATCAGCCAAATGTTCTCCCGTCTGTTCCGGGCGCCGGTCATTATCTTCAGCGTCGCGGGTATCATTCCACTCGTCCCTGGTGGTCTCGCGTATAACGCCATGCGCAGCTTTGTACAGAATGACTATAGTGCGGCTATCGAGATGGCTGCCAAAGCACTAATGTTATCGGGAGCCATCGCTGTAGGGCTTGTCCTCTCTGAAGTTCTCAACCAGACGATACGCCGGCTGCCTGGCGCGCTAAGAGCCAAGTCATAATCGGTTCTGAAATTACATGTCGACTTATACAACAGACAGTCATAGAAAAGACCCGTTTCGTCAGGATTCAACCTGATCATAACGGGCCTTTTAACAATATTATTTTTGAATGATGGCTTGGTAAGAATGGATTACTTTATGAATGTGTTTTTCACCCGGACCGACTTCAGAAAATATGGAATGAAGATACAGCATGTTAGTATCGATCTTATGGTTAAATTCCGTGCGGGAGTTGTATCGAACGCGTTCAGCGCTCCTGGAATCTCAGTCTGACCAATCATGATCCATGTCCCGATGGCAGCCAGCACGTTAGCCAAGTACAGCACGATCATCATGCGCGGAAACTGCCTTTTTTTCATATACAACAGGGCCAAATTCACAATAACGATGATCAGAAGAATGACGTTACTTATCGCTCCGTACCATAATAACGGGTTCATGACACGATAGTACAGGTCCAGATCCGCTTCACTGAACATTCCCCGATCGGCCGGATTCATGATAACAGAAACCTGGGACAGATCCACAACAAGTAGCAGCAGCGAAGCAATTAAGCTAATCTGAATTAAAATAAGCCAACCGCCCAATCCGGATATTCCAGGCAGCTCCACTCTTGTCCCGGGTTCAGAAAATAATGATCTTGTGTCAACATCAATGTTACGTTCTTGATCTCCCATCTCATCCTCCCTCCAAATCGTTAAAACGTACATTATACCTCATGATCCATATTTTGTGTTGTAAATCAGGAAATATAAGACAACAGGTTGGATCCATTTCAACTCTACCGATCTGCACGGTTCATTACTGATGCAAACAAATCTGCTGCCGCACCACTCCCCGAACGCATGTAATGTTCTGCATCGGTGTAGTCAAATCCCATCCAGACAGCTGCAGTCCACTTGCTCGTGTACCCGACAAACCATAGATCCCGATTACCCTCCCTGCCGATCCCAGGTACGGCGGCCTGTGTCGTTCCCGTTTTCCCCGCCACCTTATACCGGCTCAGCTGAGCCCGGCTGCCGGTTCCCTGGCTAACCACATTTTGCAGCATCATGGTCATTGTATTAGCCGTAGTGGACGTGATCACCTGCTTGTTCTCGGGTCGATACGCGTAAATGATTCGTCCATTCGTGTCCCTAATCTCTCGAATTAGATGTGCTGTATTGAATCTGCCATCATTGGCAAACACGGAATAGGCCTGGGCCATTTTCAGCGGCGATACGCCTTTATGTACACCTCCCAGCGCAATGGAGAGGTTGAAATCTTCCTGATCCAGTTCAATCCCCAGTCGGCTAGCAAACTCATGTGCCTGCTTCAGCCCCGTCTGATTCAGAAGCCATACCGCTGGTGCATTAATGGATTTCTGGAGTGCAAATGACATCGTGACAGAACCTCTATACTGTCCTCCCAGATTGCTTGGTCGATAACTGCCATACGATGTGCGTTTGTCAGGCAGCATGCTCTCCGGTCTAAAATGACCCGATTCCAGAGCTGGACCATACGCAATAATCGGCTTAAATGCCGAACCAGGCTGCCTTGCGTCGGTGATTGCCCGGTTCATGCCACCCGTCACTGGATTTCGTCCACCCATCATTGCTTTCACTTCACCATTATGCTGATCAACTATAACCATACTCGCCTGTACCTGTTCATCTTCCCGATCATCGCTAAACCTTGAGGGGTCACGGAATGCTTCCTCCATGGCAAGCTGCGCCTGGCTGTCGAGTCCGGTGTGAATGGTCCATCCTGCGGATTGAATATCCGCTTCTCGTTTGCCCGTGAGACAAGCAGCTTCCTGCATCACTGTATCCACAGCAGATATATAATCCGGCATAGGTTGATCTACTGCAGCTGACACAGATGCTGCTTCAGGCGGCGTATAGTCCACTCGGCGCGCTTCCTCCATTTGTTCTCGGGTAATCAGCCCCTGTTCGTACATGAGAGTAAGGATGACGGAACGCCTGTGCTTGGATCGCTCATCATCATCCACCGGATTATAGATGGAAGGCCCCTTGGGAATACCCGCCAGCGTAGCGATCTGCCATAGCTCAAGCTGACGCAGGTTTTCATGGCCGAAGTAACGCCGCGCGGCGGCTTTCACTCCATACTGCTGGCGCCCCATATAAATATGATTCAGATACATCTCCAGCAGTTCATCCTTGTTAAATCTCTTCTCCAGTGAAATAGCTATCGACATTTCGTTCACTTTCCGCACCAGCGTTTTCTCTCCACTCAAGTACAGATTTCTGGCCAACTGCTGCGTAATGGAGCTGCCTCCCTGACTCCAATCCATGTGTGCGATATCCTGCACAACAGCCCGGCCTATACCGATATAATCGATCCCTTCATGCTGATAAAAGCGGCGGTCTTCCGTAACCAGAAATGCCTGTATTAACAGCTCCGGCATGTCTTCGAGATCCGTATATTCTGCAAACCCGCTCGACTGCGTACGGAATCTGGCAATTTCGGCTCCAGTCGAGTCAGTAATAACGGTCGAAGAGGCTTTGGCTATGGCCTCCGGATGATTACGCACCATAGCCTCACCGTATAGAGCCATATAGAGACAACCCATCAGTAACAAAACAACAACGACTACTGCTGCATCAAAAATAGGATATATGGCCTTCTTTAATTTACTTCTCAATATCCCTGCTCCTTGCCTTCCTGTTCTTCAGGGAAGGCATGTTTACTCGCATCCAGGTGAACGGACTCAAGTGCATGCTGTAACAGTAATGTCTGTTCATAGGCCATTCTTGCCCAATGCTCTATCTCAGCTTGGTCCCGGCAGTGTCCTTTCATGATTTCCTCCAGAGCAGATCGAACTCCATACAGCGTCAGTTTGATAGGCAAATCGGATTGCACCGAACCTCGCTGCACTTCATCTCTTTTCATCTTCTCATCAGCATGATTATCGAAACCCGGAGTATGTTCAGTCAGTGAAGCGAAACCTTCACGTCCATTCAACTGTCCCTTATGCATGCCAAGCGCGATCTCATTCAGGTTGGCTGCGATCTGCCGGAGCTCTCCTCGATTCAACACCTCAATCGGGGCGGGGATCTGCCCCGCCGCCATCTCCTGTGTTCCCATGGTAATCCGATTCATATCGTCTGAAATTTTCTGGGATCGAATCCAAAAGAACAGAGCAAATAAGGCTCCTCCGATGAATATCAAGAAGGGCCTTGTTCCGACATGGTTGATTCCCCAGTTGACCATACGAGTCACCACAGTTGTCTCAGAAAAGAGGTGATGATAAGCGAAACGTGTCATGCGATAAACGACAAACAGGAGCATGGCGCTAAGCAGCGCACTCGCTCCACAGATGTATATGTATCTTAATCTGACTGTACGTAATGAACCTCTCATATCCGGTCTCCTCCTCCATTTAAGTAGATCCTTGTGGATTGAGGTTAAGCTTACCGAATATTTCTTAATAAGGAAGTGGTTAACTTCTTATCATTTTCTTAATATATGCTGCTTCTGTTACCTTCACTGTTCCTCTGAATCATGATGAACAGAGGCAGGTGCCAGCGGGAAGCGGGTCACAAAATCCGTTCTGCCATTTTCACTGAATGCGGCGATACGGCCATGATGCAGCTCAATCATGGATTTGGCAATAGCGAGGCCAAGCCCCGTGCCTCCCGTCTCGCGCGAGCGGGATTTGTCGACCCGGTAGAACCTTTCAAATAAATGAGGCAGATCCTGAGCAGGGATAGATTCTCCATAATTACTGATACGGACCACTGCTTCTCCCTCATCAAGGGATAATGCAATTTCAACCACTTTCCCTTGTGCTCCATACCGGATTGCATTGCTGAACAAGTTCTCGTAGGCCCGGACAAGCTCTCCAGGAGCTGCCATAATCCACAGCGGCTCCTGACCGCCAGTGATCTTGTACGTCATGCCTGCCTCTTCCAGCATGGGAGCAAACTCTTCAGCCAGCTGCATCAGGAACGGATTCAGATTAAGCGGTGTCAGAGACAAGGGAAGGCTTCCACCGCTAACACGTGTATACTCGAATAAATCATCAATCAATTTCCTTAAGGTTAAGGATTTCTCATATGCAATGCTGACATAATAACGCATTTCAATCTCGTCCTGATACCGATCCTTCTCGATGTACTCCAGGAAACCAAGAATGGAGGTCAGCGGCGTTCGGAGATCATGAGAGATACCCGTGATCAGGTCATTTTTGGCAGTTACCGCACTTCGCTCTTCCTGCAGCGATTGCTGCAATTGCTCGGCCATTTGATTGATGCTGGTAGCAACCACGCCGAATTCATCCGATGTCTTCACCTCGATCCGGTGTGATAGCTCCCCTTTGGCTACCTCCTGAATACCGTCCGTAATTTCATCCAGAACCAGCATGACCCTGCGCGTGAACAGGAAAAAGAACAGCACAAAAGCTAGCACGCCGATCATAATCATCAGCGGAACAGAACCAATATGGTTAATCAGCCACCGGATTCCTCTGGCCGGAATGGAGTAATTGGGATAGACCTGGGCTGCCAGAATGGATTGCACAACCTTGCTGCCGCCATACAGAATAGCTGCCGTTAAAATTCCGCTCAGCAGAAAGGCATAGATAAACTTCCACCGGACCGTATTAATTAATTTTGAATTCATCTACAAGACTCCCTGCTCATGTGCTTCAACTGCCATGCAACGTTGCGATATAATCGAGCATTCGTGTTAAGGTTTAATCATTTTGTAGCCGACGCCCCACACGGTTTGAATAAACTTCGGATGTTTACTGTCGACTTCAATTTTCTCGCGAATCTTCCGGATATGTACCATCACCGTATTATTTGATTCCATAAATTCTTCTTTCCATACCTGTCTGTAAATTTGCTCCATGCTTAATACAGAGCCTTGATGGCGTGCGAGCAGCTCCAGGACGGCGAATTCCCGCGGAGTCAGACGAACAGGCTGCTCGTCTACCCAGACCTCATGTGTATCGGTATTGATGACCAAATCATCGATGACCCATTCATGCTCCTTGTGTTCCCGTCCTTCATTGAACGTATAGTACCTGCGAAGCTGGGATTTGGCCCGGGCAACAAGTTCGAGGGGATTAAACGGCTTGGTCACATAATCGTCTGCACCAATGCTTAGTCCCGTTATCTTGTCGATATCCATACTCTTGGCAGACAGCATGATGATGGGCATCTTCTGCTCTTCCCTGATCTTCATGCACGCTTCGAGTCCGTCCATATTCGGCATCATGACATCCAGAATAATCAGATCGATCTGTTCTTTCTTCAGTTTTTCCAGTGCTTCCAGTCCGTCACTTGCCGTCAAAACCCTGTAACCTTCATTGCCAAAATAAATCTCCATCAATTTAATAATTTCCTGCTCGTCATCCACAAGCAGAATGGTAGCTGGCTGTGCCACGGCATTATTCCTTTCGATTCCATGAATCATTGATTCTTCAAATTATACCACTGGGGAACGAATCTGCGAAAATCATCATGATCTTCCCGGACACGCTCAATCTTGTCCATCATGTCATTTGTCTCTTCCGGTTTCACCTGCTGGATCCATACGACAGAAGATACAAGCGCCATTGCTGTGTATAGTGAATACAATCTCCAGAACTGCTCGTCAGGCTCATTCCCGCCCAAGTAACCCTGGATCTGTCCAATGGAATAGGGAATGCTCGTCTCGGATGCAAACAAGCCCAGCTTCAGAAATTCATGAACCGGATCACCCTGGTCAAAACAGTTAAAATCGATAACACCTGCGAGCCTATCGTCCTTGATTACAAGGTTGCCCGGATGAAAGTCATCATGCTGGAACCCATCGGGCCGATGTTTCATCCAGTCCAGATTCTCCTCGATAAATGCCAGAACATGCTGATCATGTTCCATTTTGACAGAACATTGTCTATACTTCTCCGCATAACGCTTATGCTTCTTGCTCTTACGTATGTACCACGATTCTGCTTGATCCTCTAGCTTGAATTGGTGAATTTTCCGCAGCTCAGCACCTGCTTGCACACCTATAGCCCACTGGCTCTGTTGGTTCATCTGTGGGAGCATCTTCGATGCGTCTTCACCCTCTATGTAGCTAAGCAGCATATAGCCATTTTCTTCATCAAGTCGCCCCATGCTAACCGGAAACGGACAGCGAACCCCCAACTCCTGCATGCCCGCCATGCATTGATATTCATTTCTTTTCAAGGGTTCTTGAGACAAGTCAAATGTGCGCAGCAAAAAATCCCCTCGACCCGGGATTTTAACCTTGAACTTCAGATCAGAAGAATAACCTTCCATTATTGGCTGAAGCTCCATCGCCTGTTGCAGCTTAAGAATATTTCGGAGCTTTTCTTTTAACGCATCATACATCATTTTCTGTCCCATTCCTCCTCCTAAGTTATTGAAGCGTATGATCAGCTTGTTGCTCCAATGTGCGTTGCCTGCAATCAATTGCACGATTCTATGTATGGAGTAGATAGACACGATTCGGGAAATACCAAAATGTACTATGTAGTTCACTATGCAAACAATACTACGCCAGGCTCGATCCCCTCCAGAGTCAGCATCGTGTACAACTGCCCTCTGTGATGATATATATGCCCCATCATTTCGAGCAGCCATTCCAAACGGCTGTATGAAGCCCCCCAATAAGAGTCTGTTACCTTCAACAGTTCCTCTGTGTTAAACTGCCTGTACCGCTGATACAGATACATCCGATTCTCCGTCAGGGACTGCTTGATCTCACTCAGCGTACGGGGATGATTCATCTCGTAGAACATCGTCATCTCTTCTTCCGTTGCACCTTCGGATATGTACACATCTGCACGGCAGATCAACGACAGATGAGACAGCAGTTCACCAACTGAGCGCTTCCCCTCAATCGGAGTTAAAGCCAAGTCCTCTTCGGACAGCTGATCACAGATGTCAATCAACGATGTGACTGCCACATCAATATGTTTGAATACGGATTCTATCATCCGAATCACTTCCTTTTTATCCCATTATACAGAACATATGATCCCGTTTCAACCCAGACCATACCCCCTATATAAATAAACAGGTTGTGCACCAAAACCAACATTCACTGAACAAAAAAATGAACAAAAAAATCCCTTTTCCATCATATGGACGGAAACAGGGACATTTTTGTTGCTTCTATACATTTAATCCGGATCTTAGCTTGAATATAACGAACAATACGTTTGGTCGAATCTTCCGGCAAACAGATCCGATTTACGAATGAAAAATTGCAGTTCTCCGCAATCCCACCACTGGAAACCAATGCCGTCATGGGTATCTATCTTAAGAAGCAGTAACGTATCCTCCAGTTCCTGCCGTGTGCGTTCCGGATCTCCGCCATAATGGGCGGTCAGCTTGTTCTCGCATTTCTCTTCGTCATACTCGTATTCTTCACCAAGTACGATCTGTAACAGGGCTTGATGCTCTGCATCCGGGTGCTGGCCGTCAGGGTAACCGAACATTCCGCCCCAATTCTGGGTACTCGGATGATTCCAGTCCGATTCGAATTCAAGATACCGCTCATACAACCCCCCTTCCGGGTCTGCCACTTCATTCTCGCCCGTCTGCTGTACGGATAGTGCATTCAGCGCCTGGGCATCAACATAAGCATATGTAGGAAACTCCAAATTAGGCAGTACCGTAACGGCATGTGCAGCAAATTCGGTCTCCAGCGCGGTAACGCCTTCAGGCTCACGCCTAATCAAGTTATGCGAATCCGGCTCATAGATCACATGATGTTCAATATTGTAGGCGGGCTCATCGACTCCAATAAAAAAGTAGAGCATTCCCCGTTCAGGCAAGCTCACGCGTCCATCATTCGGGGTATATGGAAGCAAGTCCACAAGATTCAGCTGGGCAAGAAAAGTCATCGGCACACCATCCTGTGTCAGCGGCCACTGGATATGTTCAGGGAGGTCCGGATTGCCGCCCACACGTGAATTGCCCGTTCGGCGATATTCATCGAGTGTCGATACATCCAGCCGGATTCCCCAGCGACTTGAAGATACCAATAGATCAGCGGCAGTGCCCAATCCGTACTCCTCCAGCGTTTTGCGAGCTTTTCTAGTCAGACGTTCACATTGTTCGGGTTTAATCATTCAGATCCTCTCCTTCAGCCAATACATCTATGGTGAGACATATTCACGTTCACACCTGTATATTCTTCCGGCACGAGTTCTTTCCCTGCTTAAAGTTAAAAAAAGAGACCCGCAGAACGATCTGCAGGTCTCCTTACATATATAACCTTATTAACGAATCTGCTCGGAAGAATCACGCTGTAAAGCCCGAATGTGCTCTTCTCCGTCGAGAAACTCATGAGCCTGATGCGCAGCCATCACGCCATGGTAGCTAATATCCAGTCCCAGATCTTCCTCTTCTTCCGTGGAACGAACAGGTACCATTTTGCCAATGAGCTTCAGACCGAACCAGGTCATGACAAAGCCCCAAATGACAAGCGCCGCGAGTCCCAGTGCCTGGACACCGAGCAGCTTCCAGCCACCGCCCATGAATAACCCGCCGTCTGTCGCGAACAGCCCTACAGCAATCGTACCCCACATCCCGGATGCCGCATGGACAGGAAAAGCACCAACCGGATCATCAATCCGGCGACGTTCAAGCCAATTGGTTGCTGCCATCATGAGCAGGCCGGATACTGCACCAATAAAGATCGCTGCTGCATCACCTACAAATGCACAGCCTGCCGTAATCCCCACCAGACCGGCAAGAGATCCATTAATGACCGACGGAGCATCTGAACGTTTGAAGCGGAACAGCGTGTATAACATCGTAACCGCTCCACCCGAGGCAGCTGATAGCATGGTGACAATCGCTATATGACCGATTCTTGCATCCGTGGCGCTCAGCGTGCTCCCTGCGTTGAAGCCGAACCAGCCAAACCACAGCAGAAATGCGCCTACGGAAGCAAGCGGAAGATTGCTGGGAAGAGCAATGGCACTCACGCCATGAGGCGTGTATTTGCCTTTGCGCGGACCAATAATGATCGCTGCAGCCAAGGCCGAGAATCCGCCCAGGGCATGAATGACAGCCGATCCGGCAAAATCCTGCATGCCCAGCTCGCTGAGCCAACCACCGCCCCATGCCCAGTGACCGCCAACCGGGTATATTATAGCCGTCATCAAAATGATATACAGGAGATAGGCCCGGAAGTTGATCCGTTCTGCTACCGCACCTGATACGATGGAAATAACAGCGATGGTGAATGCGGCCTGGAACAGCCAGAACGTTTCAAGCGATACAGGCACGTCGATATGAGACAGATCGCCATTCAGGAAGAATCCCGTAACTCCAACAAAACCTCCGGCATCAGAACCGTACATCAATCCGAATCCAACAGCATAAAACAGTAATGTGCCTATCGTAATGTCGGCAAAAACCTTCATAATAATGTTCACACTATTTTTATAACGGACAAACCCGGCCTCCAGGAGGGCAAATCCACCCTCCATCAATAAAATCATGGCCGCACTCAGTACTACCCAGACCGTATCGATCCCGGAGCTTAACGTCTCCAAAGTCATGCTTGTACATCCTCCGTTTCACTAAGCTGTCTGATCTCGCGGATCATATCGGGTGGAAGCTCAATCTCGCCTTTCTCCTTGATGTGAGGGTGCTCGATTTGCTCCATAATCCGATCCAGTTCACGAATATGACGGCGGATCTGTTCCATCTTGCGAAAGCGCTCCTTCACCTGCACCATATATTCCACGGCCTGATGATGGGACGCAGGACGGCCTGCGAACCACTTTCGTACGGTCGACATGGATTGATAGGCGACTTCCTCCGCACGCTTCTTTTGTTCAAATTGTTCAATTTTATGTTTGAGGGTTCCAATCTCATTTTCTTTTTTGACCTTCAACTGCTCGATAAGGTACAATAAATCGGACGATGATATTTGCAATGCTGTATGGTGATACACCTCGTCGATCACTAACATATCATGTCAGGACTCCTTACATATCAAGTTACTTGTTACCGATTATAGTTTGCCGTGGTCTGCTCGTCAATCTTTTTTTGGAGTCCGTTTATTTGGATGAGAAGTCGTTTTTCGCAGACGGCTTTATTTTTGTTTATATCACTACACATAACAACATCAATTCGGCACCATTCGCATTTCCCGCTTCGATCCTCTATGCTATAGATCAAGCATCCGCATTTCAGTACTGGACCCACACAAATTGACATCTAGAACCCATGTATAAGGAGAGGATTGCAACATGTTAACTCGCAATGACGATATTCGGCACCAAATCTGGCTGACCGTCTCAGAGCTGGACGAAGAACAATTGAACCGGAAACCTGCACCGGAGCAATGGAGTGTTATGCAGGTACTACGTCACTTGAACCTAATGGAGCGCATCATCGTGAAGCAAGCTGAGCTTGCTCTGCAGAAGGAACAAAATATGACTGTGGATAAAAAACCTTACGAACTTTCACTGGACCGCAGCCGTTCCGTTGATGCTCCCCCCCATTTGCAGCCACCCGTAGAGCCGGAATCCCTTGCTGACGTTCGCCGAGATCTGGAACAATCCCATCAGGCATTGACTGATTTCGCCCAAAACAATGACTCCTCCCTGCTGCGCAGCAAGTCTTTCCCTCATCCTGTATTTGGAGAGATGGACCTTGCCCAGTGGGTTGATTTTGCAAGCTATCATGAAGAACGCCATCTCGGGCAGATCAAGGATATCAAGCAGCAGCTCGGATTTTAAGAGCTCTCCGTATCTGCAATAAATACGTAAAAAAACCTCCAAAGCACATCATCGTGCTTTGGAGGTTTTTTGGGTTCAAAGTAGTCATTATGAATTAAATTCATGGCTCATGGCCTGACAGCAGATCATTCACATTATTTTTTTGCCCAAAATCGCCAAATCCCGGTTCACACCGTCCAGTACTGCCACTTCCGGATAGTAGCCCCATTGCTCAAAGCCATGCTTGCGCAGCAAACCAAGACTTGGTTCATTATGTCCAAATACAAAGCCCAGAATCGTTGTAATTCCCAGCGCAGGACAAGCAGCAAAAATCGTATTTAACAAACGTCCACCAGCCCCGATACCCCGGCATCGCTCGTCAACGTACACACTCACTTCCACTGTACCGTTGTATGCCGGCCGTCCGTAAAATGAACTCAGACTGGCCCAGGCCACAACTTGTCCTTCAAGTCTCATCACCCAGAGTGGACGACGGTCCGGTGAATGCTCCTCAAACCAAGGCACGCGCTGCTCAACCGTAACAGGCTCCAGGTCTGCTGTCACCATTCGGCTCTCAATTGTGGAATTATAAATCTCCACAATTCTCGGCAAATCCTCAAGACGCGCATATTCAATCTGCACACGTTCCAGCTTCATCTCTATTCCCCCATCATTCCATATCGAACTCTAGTATGACGAATATTATAACGGAGAAGACAAGCAGACGTCATCCCCCAAACATTCCTATGAAAAGGCGAGGGAATACCATACCATGAACGGTTTACTCCATTGCTTTTAGTTGATGGCTTTACTCTCTACAGGTGAAGAAAGTCTAATCAAGGTCGATGGCTGTCCAAATGACATTGAAGCATCTATAAAGCTCTCTAGAGATTGAACTGAATCCGTCAAAACCTTGATTAAATAGTTGTACGATCCAGCCAGCCGATGACATTCGATCACACCTGTATGATCTTTGCAAAACGCTGTGAACTGTTCACACTTTGTATTGTTATAGAGGATAAATGCTGTGATAGGTTTGTCTATTTTATCCGGATTAATGATTGCTTTATAGCCAGCGATAATCCCTTTCTCTTCAAGCTTCTTAACTCTCTCGTTCACTGCAGGGGTGGATAACCCTACTTTTTTCCCTAATTCCGTAAAGGAACACCGGGCATTTTCCTGCAAGTGTAATAGTATGTCTCGATCAATCTCATCCATGGTTATAACTCCTCATTAAGAATTTTAAGTGAAACGCTATTTTTTCAATTAAAAAGAAAGTCATTCTATAAAATTACAATCAGTTCATTATGTAAGGGGAGCAACGTATTTATTAAAATTAGATCATTAGAACGTTTCAATAAAATAAAAAACAGGAGGTCTTTACCTTGTCTTTAGAAATGAGAAATACCTGTGAAACATGCGAAAGCAGGCTCCATACGGATTCTTTAGCTTATATTTGTACGCATGAATGTACTTTTTGCCATGAGTGTACTGTGGAAATGAATTATGTGTGCCCTAATTGTAAAGGAGAACTTGTACAAAGGCCAAGAAGTAAATCTTCAATGAGTTGTCCCCTTTCACCTGTTAAATGAACAAAAGCAGTCGATCATGGATCGGCTGCCTTTTTAAAATTTCTTGTTGAGCTTCCTTATTCCCTACCCTCAATATCATTCATGAATTTCAAGACAGCTTCGCTCATCTCCTTGGAGTGGGTCCAATGAAGGTAATGATGGCCTTGCAAAGAGATGATTGTACTCGCAGGATGATCCGTAAGTTGGGTTTGTAAAAAAGTAAATAAAGATTTACGATCCCCCCTCACCCTGTCATCTTCTCTGCTAAAAAACAACACAGGCATATCTGATGGAAATGACATATGATCTGTTTTTTTCACATTATTACCCAATTCATTGGTCTCTTGAACGACATTTTTGTTGTAACCTTTCCATGCTGTAATGGCTTTGGTCATTGCTAGATTCTTGTCCGAATAAGTACCCTCACTCGCAAGGGGAAGATAATTACGAGCATCCAGGGAGATGGCGAGCCTGGCTAATCCAGCGGGTGCCACATATCTCATATAACCTGGCATGGATGGAGGAGTTTCATTGAAGTATTCTAGAGCTGCTGGCAGTGTTGCGTCTATGCCTACAACCGCCTTAACCTCTTCAGGATATTCATGAGCATAGTACATGCTATAAATTCCGGAAACAGAATGCGGCATTAATACATATGGCCCTGGGATATTCAGTTGCTGCAGTGCACTTCTCAGTTCCCCAACGATGTGTTCCACCGTTCTTTTCTCATCGGTCATATCACTCCAGCCATATCCGAATGGCTCTATCACGACAACTTTGTTATGGGTGGACATTTCATTAATTAAAGGCTCAAAATCCAGCACAGGCGAAGCTGTTCCCAGGCCGTTTAATAACACAATGGTGTTTGGTCCGTTCCCTTTCGTGTAGACATGCATCCGTCCATCCTCTACTTGGATATACTTTCCTAATGCCGGGTATTTATCTCTTTCTACCAGCTTCATGATGTGATGTAAGCAAATCCAGATGAGTACAACGGACAATATGAACACAAGCATTCTCTTGAAGATGGTTAGAATCTTACTTTTCTTATTGACACTCACTTCATACTTGTCTCCCCTCCATATTTTTTTCGTCATCAAAAATGCCTTTTTCTTTCCTCCATTTGTTATTGATGATCACCTTGGAAACGATCATAACCCTCCAGGTTAAAGGTGAAGTGCGGACCCAGTTTAAGTTAAGTTTAAATTTTGGTTTTTTTCATTTCTTGATAAGTGGATGGTCAGTGGTGTATTGCAATTCGGGTGCTGTTGCTTGCTTACAGGAAATGTTCGTGCACTTCCATTTGTTAAAAGAAGCCAACCCGTCATAATGACGGGTTGGCTTCGCTTCTTGAACGGCTCTTTTCGTAAAATTGGTTGCTTTGAATTTTAACAACGAGCAATTTACTTTTTATGGTATTATATACATCAAAACATCCTAAAAGGAGTGTGTAATATTGGATAGTGAGAATACAATCAATATTTCTCCATTAAATGATGACCTAATAAAGGATATCAATAAGACCAATGATTCTTTTAAGATATATGGTAGAGTTGTCCCCAGTTTACAATCAGGAAGATGGTCTTATACTGAAGAACTTTATGATGAAACGAGAGAAACACGTTTTCCAGATGACCAACTTGATTGGAGCCATTATATAAACCGAGAGGATAAAACGTTGTTTTTAGCTTATATGAATAATACTTGCGTAGGACAAATCAGAATCATTAAGGATTGGAATCGTTTCTGTTATATTGAAAATATCGCTACTAAAAAAGATTATAGAGGCAGCGGCGTCGGGAAGTTGCTCTTATATAAAGCAGAAGAATGGGCCAAACAAAGAAAACTTATCGGAATGTCCTTGGAAGCTCAAGATGATAATCTAGATGCATGCCGGTTTTATGTGAAACAAGGATTCATACTAGGTGGAGCTGACTCACTGAAGCAGTCGTATACTCCTAATATTGAAACCACTTTATACTGGTATAAGTTGTTCAAGTAACAGGGAATTAGCGAAATAAAGGATACAGTTATTCCAACATAGGAAGGGCTGTTTTTTATAGCTTACAACTCGCCTATTTTCACGAAATTCACTTCTGGAAAGCTGCTATTCGGTCCTTTCATTAAGGTTCCATTTTGATGTTTTAGATATAAATCGAAGAAATCCAGCATGTAGGCATTGATAGCGAAGTTAGCTCTTTGGGGCGCAATCTTTCCTGTAATGCCTAGCAGGTTGAAAATCGGAGAAATGAACTGTACATCGGTAAAATTCAAGTGTTCCGTATTTTCGATATAAAGGATTTGCCCCCCTTCATCGGCCGCTAGTCGCATCCGGTCAAGCTCTAACTTTTTGTCTTCCGTTACTTGATCCTCCCACTCTCTTGTTGAACCCATACGTTTAAGTTCTTCATCCGTGTAGACTCGGTTTTCCATCACCATTTTTAATTTTTCGAAATAGCTTTCCGAGTTGATAAACAAAAAAGGCTTTTGCAGACCCTCTCTGTCACTCAAACGATAAAGCCCTCCATCAAGATCTATTCCGACCGCGATTCGCGGATCGTATGAAGCGTCATAAGCCGTCGCTCCGCCGATGGAATGACCGAACACTCCGATATGACCCAGATCCAACCTTCCCTTTAGATTACTAGGAATCTGTCCCGATTGGATAAGCTCGAACTGGTCCAGCGTAAAGATTACATCTTTAGTTAACACTTCCCCCAACTTGTCGCGAATGCGTCTACTCTCCCTATAATCCTGATCCGGCGAAAATAAGTCGTTGGTTGTGTCGGTTGTAATTCGACCGTCTGGAAACTCGGTTGCAAATGTATTGTAGGTGTGGTCAATCACTGCAACGATATATCCGTGACTCGCGAGATGTTCAGCTTGCGTCGTGTGGAGGAACCTCGAAGAGCCAAAACCGGGACTTGCAATGATCAATGGGTATGCTTTCTGTTTCGAAGAGACTTTGGCCTCCAAATTAGCATGATTGGATACATACTGAAGGTGCTGAAACGTAAACCCGGGAAGGCCATAATTCCCAGCCATATAACGTAAAATCTCCGTATCAGGAATAAAGGAAGCGTAATGGCCAGTGCCAGCCTGAGCCGGATACCATACCTGAACCATCAATTCCCTTTTACCTTTCGTGGTTTTCCCAAACGTCTCCTCGCGGCTTGAATCAATAAAATGGAAAGCTTGCGTACCAACTTTCAACTCACCGGTTGGCATGGGAAGGTTGAAGACGGGAAACACGTAGAGGAGGCACCCTGTTGCCATTAGCCCTATCCCGATAAAAAGCCTACCGAGTACCCTTCGCATTCGAGAGACATTCCGAACGACTTTCGGCTTGATGAAAATGCCAATAAGCGAAGTGATAAACATCAGGATTATGAATCCGTATAGAAATAAAAGCTGAATTCTGTATCCTTCGACAAGCCAATGTACCACTAAAAAAATGAAGCTTGCTCCGCTTGTTACGAGCAAGGATGATTTTCGAATACGTGGATTATTGACGAACAGGAGCACCAACAAGCAAACACTTAAAAAGAAAAGCAGCATTTCTAAAAGCCTCACGCCAACTCCCCCTAGAAAATAATTCTATATGTGGATTAGTCTAAAGGAGAAGCTATGTGACTACCATTGATTTAAATGACAATTGCCTTACACGCTTGTAAGAATCTTCAACACACATTTCCCAGCTAACGATTCCAGTCAATTTAAAATGCCCGGTTCAACACCCGGGCAACATACACTTTTGTATGAGCCTTTCCTGTTTATCCGGATGAACAGGATTTGTGTCATGAGCTCCTGACATGGTAAGAACTTCCTCTTGATTTACATTGAATTAGACACCAGAGACTGTCAGAAGGCCACGTAAAAGTAAAATAAATATGTATTCAACCTTTCAAGCTTGTGGTTTGCTCAACTACTTATGATGTTGATTGAACAAACGTTTCTCGTTAGCGTAATAAAGCTGCCGATCTGCCGGCATCTTCAAACTTGTTTCTACGATAGAAATAAAGCTCTTCGTTAGTTCTATCGTTCCTTTTTCTTTACTGGTATCCAGATCTCACCTTGTGTATGCAATATTTGTTTGTCATTTTGTCAGTAGATGTTCACTCATCCGAACTATTGTTGAAGCGGAAACAAAAAATCAATATAATTATTATATCGTGTATCATAGGGCAGGAGGAACAGTCGGCCATGAACAAACAGGAACTAGTTGTGATGGAATTTAGGGACTTATTTAACAAAATGGTGTGGCTTAATAAAAGTAAGATGGAAGACAGACTTAAGGGCCATAAGCCTTCAGAAGTTCATTGTATTGAATACATTGAAAAAAATGTAGATCCGAATGTTACAAAACTTGCGGAATCCCTATATATGACCAAAGGTGCCATAAGTAAACTAACGAAGAAGCTTATGGAGAAAGGTCTCATTGAATGCTACCAGAAGTCTGAAAATAAAAAGGAAATTTATTTTAGGCTCACTGAGCAAGGGAAGGAAATTTATAATATCCATGAGGATCTGCATCAAGAGTTTCAGGAGCGGGATAAAGACATCTTTGAACAGGTAACCGAGGAACAGTTTGAAAGTATGCGTAGCTTCATGAAAAAGTATAGTCAGCATCTGGATGCAGAAATAAAAAAACTGGGTATAGAAATTAATTAAGCTGGAGAGTTTTGAATTATGGAAAGTGAAACTACAGGCAGCCGAGCTCTATTGAGAGCTGGCTGCTTTTTTATGGATAACATTTTGTTGACAAGGAAACTAAAATGAAATAACATTTTGTTGACCAGGAAACAAAAACTTCTGAAGAGGAGAATTACAATGTCAGAAAATAAAATAAAGAAAATAGGCTTGCCCAAAGAAGTCCTTATGGCCGCCTGGGCCATTGCACTTGGAGCTATTGCTCCCATGCTTGACTCCACGATGGTGAATATCGCCATTGACAAACTGACGAAGGACTTTAGCACAACATTGGATATCATTCAATGGGCTATAACTGGTTATGTTTTAGCTCTTGCGATAGCGGTTCCCGTATCCGGCTGGCTTATGAACAAATTCAACGGCAAGAAAATTTTCGTTGGGGCCGTCATCGCTTTTGGTGTAATTTCTGTTTTAGTAGGAGTTAGCTGGGACATCTCCAGCTTCATCCTTTTCCGTCTGCTTCAAGGTTTTAGCGCCGGAGTAATTACCACGCTAATGTTCACGCTTTTAGTCAAAACAGCGGGGCAAGAAAATTTGGGCAGAGTAATGGCAATCGTCAGTACCCCAATGATCTTTGGTCCCATCTTAGGACCTGTTATTGGGGGGTTCATTGTTCAAGGGGCATCCTGGCGCTGGATTTTCTTTATAAACGTGTTCATCGTTTTGATTGCTGCGCCGCTGATGATGAAAAAGGTACCCCATTTTGAACCGTTCAACAAAGATAGTAGACTCGATCTATTTGGGATTATCAATTTGTCACTAATGAGTGCGGCATTGATTTATGGAATTACAAAAGCCGCGGATCATGCTTCATTTAACAATAGCGAAACTGTTATTTGGGTTGGCCTTGGTCTTGTCTTAGCCTTCATCTACTTCGTATATAATCTAGTAAGAAAAAATCAAACCGTGCTCCCATTGAATTTATTTGCACATAAGAGCTTCACAGCCTCCAGCATCGGGTTATTCCTGACAAATGCCGCTATCATGGGACCTATGTTAATTCTCCCTTTATACTTTCAGAACTTCCGTCATTTCACAGCGACCGAAGCAGCGCTTGCGTTAATTCCTCAAGGGGCTGGGATGCTTGTGACCAGACCTCTGATAGGAAAAATGATTGACAAGATCGGTGCAAAATATGTGGTTATGGTCAGCTTAGTCCTTTCACTTATTGGGTCTGTTCCGCTTATCTTTATCACCGATAAAACAAGTATGTTTTGGATCTCCATTATATTGTTTATCCGTGGTGCCAGTGTTGGAGGAATCAGCCTTCCTTTGACAAGTGATGCCTATACAGGACTTGACACTAAACAACTCCCTGAAGCAGGTGTTGGGATTAATATTATAGAGAACTTGGGCTCAAGCTTTGGTTCAGCTGTTATCGCAACCGTTTTCGCAGCTACCCTACAAGGATTGCAGCCAACCATAGCAAATCATTTAAAGGGTTATCATTCCGGGTTTTTATTATCCGCTATTGCTCTAGGGGTAATTTTTATTCCAAGTCTCTTCCTTACAAATAAAAAGAATGCCTAACAAAGAACCCGCGCTTAAACATTTTAGCGCAGGTTCTTTTGAGATCTATCTTCAAGCTGAAGCATGTCGTATTCGCGACATTGGTGAGCGTTCAGGCAGAAACACGTGAACCGGATAAAGATGCTTCGGATTGCTCTCATGAGACTAAGACTAAATGAATGTCTATTTGGGGGCAGATTTACGGATTCATTGAACTAAACTAACCGTTAGTTGAACAAAAGCAGCCAATCTCATGGATCAGCTGCTTCTTGATTGAATTGAACTAATGTTTCCTTTTAGTTTAATGAATTAGTGCGAAGATTGATTAGGTTATGTCTAGTCGGTGATTAGAAACGAGGGGTAATACAATTGAGCTAAATTACAAAGCTGTTAATCTAGGAATGCTACATGGTACGATTGATGCGGGGAGTTGTATAAGAAGCCAATTACCAGAAAGGAATTTATTGAGTGCCTTCCTTCATCAATCATCTGTAAGCTCCTGCTCCTTCAAATTTTCCATTCACAAAATCCATCCTGTTTATCTTTTCCTGATTGCCAGCGACATCGGTACTGAAATACTCCACGGTTTTGACATCAGGAGCATAAATCTTTATCGGTTCGGTAAACGTAATCCATGGCCCACCGTTGATTCTGTACTGTATTATTTTCAAGCCCGATCCATTAACTTCGTCCTCTGCTCTCAACCTAAAATTAAATCCATTAATGTATTGTTTCCCGTTGGACATCTCTGTCAAAGGGACTAGAGAATATTTGGTTACAGGTGGGGTCTTGTCCAGATTACTCTTGAGAATAAAACCAAATGTATTTTCATGTCCTTTAATTAGAGTAACCTTTATTGTTTGCTTGAGATAACCATCCGCTTCAACAGAGATTGTGCTTGATCCGGGAGACAGTCGATTCATGGAGTACTTTCCTTGATTGTCTGTTTTTGTGCGTAGATTAGAAATAGATACGGTGGCCCCTGCCACTGGCCTCCCCTGTTCATTTTGCACCATGCCACTCACGTCAACTGCATCTTGCAGTACGATGTTCAGTTTCATTGTCCTCCCAATACCTGGATATGCATCTGTTGTGTAAAGCACATACCCTTTTGCATCAACCTGTATCGTAATTTCATTGAAAGCATAGTTATTTATCCCTGTAATTGCATAGTTGCCCTCCTTATCTGTCTTTACAGATTGGCTGACTGTTGTTGCTTTAATGACAGCACCTACAACAGGTTTTCCTGATTGATCATTAACTTTGCCTACAATAGTCGAAGGCTCATAGAGGATAAAATTCACTTCCGATGTTTCTCCCGGCATCCAATAAAAATTAGCAATATTATTCCCGGTTTCCAAGTACCCCTTGGCAACTGGTCTCATCATGATGTATATGCTTTCACTTATCTTTGTTTCAAAACTGTACTCTCCCTTGGAATTTGTTTTAACTGTTTTGGTTGTTATTTCGCTACCTTCGAAGGTGTACATCTTAATACTTACATTTACATCTTTCACCGGAAAACTATCTATATCGGTAACTTTTCCATAAATTTTCGTAGTTTGAGCAAGACGATTAACTTGCCCCTCCGCAGAAGCATCTTTGGATGCAGCATATGTCGTTCCAGTAAGCAGCACACCTAGCATTCCGGAAACGAATAAAAAAACACTCAAACGAATCATCCATTTCCAAGGATTACTCATCACCAATCGTTCACCCCATCAAAATATATTTGGTTATCTTCTGAATAGATAAAAAGCGTTCTGTCCGTGTTAACTGACAAGCATTTCGATTTTCCAAAATTCTCCGCCCCAGACGTATTGCCAAATTCCTTCACCTCCGTTCATTGTCTCACTGATATCCAGAACTTCCATCTGCGGGGTTGTCCACACCTGCTTCTCTTTCTTTACCTCTACACATAAAATTTCTTTCATAGTCCACACCTCTTTATGGAATTTTCTTCTTCATTCTAATACAAACGATACATTTTGTATCGAAATATTTTATGTAATCTATCACTTTCGCGCATAGCTTGATCAATATCTTTCTCCATCATAAGCTTAACTGCTCTGAAACAACGGGTTGACCAATAAAATAACGGGAGAATCGTAAATCGTTATAAACTCTTTTGTAAAGTGTCTCTACATCCAAGATGTTTAATTAACTTAAAAACCTTCAAATCATTCTCTCCTTATCTAGATAATAGAAACAATACTAACGCTAAACTACCCTGCCCGTTAATTGAATACAGCCAGCCGGTCAAAGTAAACGGCTGGCTTTATATTCATCATTGAACGATCTTCCGTTTAGCATATCACCTTTAATAAAATTATATATTTGCGTACCGCCGATTCGAATCATTCACTGGATTAGCGATTTTTACAAAACTTGATCACCCTGGCGACTGGTCTGCCCCCCGCCGAACACCTCCTCGACGAGCCTCTGCGTCGCCTTCTGGAACGGCACTGCCAGTGACATGGCGGCATCGTCCACATAGTTGATGGAGGCGGTCAGGGTCTTGCTGCCGTCAGGCGTGCTGTACATCAGTGCCGCGTAGCCCGATATACCGCCGTTGTGGGTGATGATGGTACCACCGTTCGAACCGGCGTCCTGTACAAACACCCCCAAGCCATAGCCGATTTTGGGGTACGGCTTGCACATCTCGGCCAGCAGGGGGGCCGGAAGGAGCTTGCCACCCATCAGCGCCGAAATGAACGTGTGGAGATCCTTGGTGGTCGAAATCATGTCACCTCCAGTGGAAATCCAGGAAGGGTTCTGGTTGGTGATGTCGACTGTCTTCTGCTCGCCATCGTCCTCGTATCGGTAGTAGGCGTGCGCGTGCGGTTCAGGGATCATCGACTGGGTGCCAGGTACGACGGTACCCGACAGCCCGAGCGGCCTCAGAATCAGTCGCTGCATTTCCTCGACGAGCGAACTGCCGGTGACTTTCTCGATCAGCAGCCTGGCAAGCACGTAGTTGGTGTTGGAATAGCTCCAGCCCGTTCCTGGCTCGAATCGCACCGACTTGGTCAATGCCAGCCGTACCAGCTCCTCCGGCCGGTAGGTCTTGAACCGATTATCTACCCACTCCTGCCCCTGCCAAGGGATGCCCGGCACGACCTTCCCGTCTTCGTAGTACTCGCCGGTGAAGTTGAACACCCCGCTTGTATGCTGCAGCAGCATCCGCACCGTGATCCTCCGGTCAAGCCCGAACTCGGGCAGGTAGTCTACCACCGGGTCCTCCAGCCCGATCCTACCCTCGGCAACCAATTGCAGCACCACGGTCGCGGTGAAGGTCTTGGTATTGCTGCCGATCCGGAAGTGCCCATTTGTAGGTGGCTTCGCGGCGTCGCCCAGCTTGCTAACCCCCGCACTACCAACCCACTCGCCCTGCTCATCGTGCACGCGCAGCTGCACCCCTAGGAAACCGGAATCGACTATCTCCTGAATGGCCTTCTGTAGCTCCGGACGATCCTGCCCCGTAGCGACTCTTTTTTCCTTCATATTTTCTGGCGAATTGAACTGATTCATCATATTCACATCTCCTTATAATAAGTTTTCTAGCGCTCATTTGAGCATTGTTCATCTATACATACCGACCGGTGGTATGTATAGTCTAAAAATAAGCTGCCTTAACGGCAGTTTAGTTTTCGTTGCTGACTTCTCGAGCTGACAAACGGTACAATTCCTCGTAACGCTGAATCATTTGCTCATCGAACAGGTTAAGCCCCAGACCTTTCAATATTTCATCGAAAAGCCTTACCTTTCGCAACATCATCTCGGGCGTAGCTTGAATGACCGCCGGGTTTAGCCAAAAGTTGGTGAGAATCATCAACGCTTCGCTTAGCTCCCTTGGATAGTCGGTTCGGATCGAACCGTCTCGCATACCCTGTTCGATGATAGGCTGGATATAGAGGGGTACGCCTTTTATGAATATGTTCTCGAATTGTGCCGCCAGCAGCTTTGGATTGTTCAGGAGGCTTGGCGCCGCCGATGCCATTTCGTTCTGCGCTGGATTGTCTAGAGAAACACGGGAAATCTTCCGGAGCTTCTCCAGGCCGTTCAGCTCCTTGTCGTCCCTGATACCGGACAGCATCTCGTCAGCCCCTTTGAACATATGGTCGGTGACAGCCTGGAAGATTTCTTCCTTTGACTTGTAGTGATGA
The DNA here is from genome assembly GCF_038005125.1 of Paenibacillus sp. FSL K6-2862. Lineage (NCBI taxonomy): Bacteria > Bacillati > Bacillota > Bacilli > Caryophanales > Paenibacillaceae > Paenibacillus > Paenibacillus sp. FSL K6-2862. Next base: position 1,573,893 of record NZ_JBBOSN010000001.1, on the reverse strand, counting down.
TAAATTGCCCCTTTTGTCAGTCCACCCAGCTCATTAATGATATCCTGAATGGAGGTTTGCTCGTATCCTTTTTGTATGAACAGGTTAAGAGCAACGGTTAGAATCTGATTGATTGTTTCTTCGGGATATTTATTCCTTGCCACTCGCTTTCTCCTTTCATACATTCAGTTGGTATGTAAAAAATATATTCGATCATCCTTATAATGTCAACACCATAAAATCAAAATCATTTGATTTGGGTGTTCAGGCGTGAGGCACTCTGTAAGTGGAGGTTGAGATATTTTTATATAATGCGATTTACAAATCCCACACCTGCGTATTAGAATTGTTTACATCGCGTAAAGGTTGACACAATGTAAACAAAGGAGCTCATTTTATGTTACCAAAGTCGGTTCGCTTCCCACTCTTCATTCTCATGTTAAATCTATTTATAGCTTTATTGGGTCAAGGAATGCTTATTCCAATATTGCCTGATTATTTGAAGCTATTCCATGCAGGCGGAACTGTCGCTGGTTTTCTAGTCGCTGCATTTGGTGCAGCTCAATTCTTATTTTCACCTCTGGGAGGACAATTATCTGATCGATTTGGACGCAAAAAGTTAATCATGGCCGGCATGTTCCTTTCTGTCGTTTCTGATGTCATATTTGCGCTTTCGACTTCATTGCCTCTGCTTTATGTTGCTCGCTTTATTGGTGGAATCAGCTTAGGTTTAATGATCCCATCGAACTTGGCCTATGTGGCCGATATTACAACCCACGAAACACGAGCTAAGGGTATGGGGTATTTTGGAGCAGCCATGAATTTGGGAATGGTACTTGGACCCGGTCTTGGTGGTCTCATTGCCGAAATGGGCATACGTATGCCTTATTTCTGTGCAGCTGGTCTTGGATTGGTCGCTACGCTGCTAACACTCCTATTGCCCGAGACACTTGCACCTGAAAAAAGAACGCGCTCTTTACGCAATCCGGATGGAAATCACTTTGGAAAAAAAGTTTTGAGTTCCTTTAAAGTTCCCTATTTCAAGTACTTACTTCTGCTTCTCGTTATGACCTTCGGTCTCATGAGTTATGAGACGGTATTTGCCCTTTTCGTAGAGAAAAAATACGGATTTGATGCTGCTACAATCTCTATCATTATTACCCTAGGGGCAATAATCGGTATAGTTATTCAAGTTTGGTTGCTTGATTGGTTTGTGAAAAGGATGGGTGAGATCAAGTTAATTAGACTATCTTTGATTATTGCGCCTATTGCTTTAATGTTAATGTTGATTAAAGTTAACCTTGCTTTTCTTTTATTCGCTTCTGCGTTATTCTTTGCATTTAATTCTTTTTTGCGGCCTTCCGTCAGCACGCTAATATCCAAAAACGCAGGAGATCGACAAGGGTATGCATCTGGTCTGAATACCACATATTCCAGTCTTGGTACCATATTTGGCCCGCTTATTGCAGGTTCTTTATTTGATTCAAATATTAACCTTCCTTATATTTTTGGGGCAGTCATGCTTCTGGCTTCTCTGCCGCTTACCGTGAATGCATTCCGCTCCAAGAAAGGGAAAAGATCTACTCATTATTAATCTAACGCGATTTTTAAATGGAGCTGCTTGACTAAGAAAATTCTTCATTCATTTGCAGGCCTTCATTCATACAAAAAAGCCGCCAAATTAGCGGCTTCCCACGGAATGATATTCGTATCCTTCGACACGTCGGTTTAGCAAATTCCAAAATTGTTCAACCATGACGGGCGGAGGATATGGCATCGAACGGATAATCCACCTATCATTCAATTTCCAAAATTCTCTAACAGATTGAACTGGAATTAGAGGAGATGCTGCAGCAGTGTCTTGCAGTCGCAGCCCCCTTCACCGACAAGGTGGAGGGGCATTTTTCTTTGGCCAGATACAAAGGGATAATCTGCCCTACTTGAGTCTTGGTTAGATTCATACAATTTTTATGGTCTTAATAAGATTTTCCCCGTGCTTTTGCGGCTTTCCAGAAATTGATGCGCTTTTCTTCCATCTCGGAGTGCAAATACCGTAGGCTCGGATACCGTGATTTTCCCCTCTTCGATCCAGCGGAACAACTCGGCTGAACGGGTTGCCCGTTCCTCGCGGGAAGTAAGGAAATTCCAAAGATCGCCACCAGTCAAAGTTTTTGACGTATCCATCAACATCCTTGGGTCAACTGGAGCAGGGTCTCCCCCTGCTATTCCATAAAATACAACCGTCCCCCCAATACGAGTGGCTGCAAAACTATCCTCGAGCGTGGAGCCTACTGAGTCATAGACCACATCCACACCTTTTCCGTTTGTCTCCTCCATGACTTTTCTCTTCCAATCATCCGAGTACAAAAAAACCTGATTCCCTCCAGAGTTCTTAACTGCCGACGCCTTCTCCATCGAGGAGGTTAAACCAATGACCCTCCCACCGAAGAGCTTTGCCATTTGAACAAGCAACTGTCCAACGCCCCCTGCTGCGGCATGAACTAGAATTACATCATTATCCTTAACCGCATAACTATCTTTTGTTAGATAGTGGGCAGTCAACCCTTGCAATAAAACAGAAGCTGCCTTTTCAAATGAAATGGTCTCTGGAAGAGGAATTGCCTTTTCTATAGGAACAGCCACTTTTTCTGCGTTAGCATGGGGGACATCTGCAAATGCAATAGGGTCGCCAACGCTGATTCCTTGGACATTAGCTCCCGTTTTTTCAACGACTCCTGCCCCTTCATAACCTAAAATAAACGGGGAGTTCCCAGTAAGATGATAGTTCCCTTTCCTTCTATAAATATCTGCAAAATTCAATCCGATGGCTTTCATCCTTACTAATATTTCGTCAGGCCCGATAACTGGATCCGAAATTTCAAGATATTCTAGTACTTCGGGTCCTCCGAATTTATTAAATACAAGTGCTTTCAAATGAATGGCCTCCTCTTATATATTTTTCAAGAGCTCTGAATGAAACGAGCTTCTTTTATTTACTCAAAAACTTGCCCCTGCTTATGATACGGTTCACCCGCTGTCTATAACAGCAAGTTTATTACGAAATCTAGGGAGCACAAAAGTGCTCCCTCGGACAGAAGTTCGGTTATTCCACCTCTAAAACTGATTCGCCACTAATTATCGTACCGTTATTCTTACCTTCGCAAATTTCTTTCATCGAACCTGGTTTATCGAAATTAAACACATGCATTGGAAGATTGTAGTCTCTTGCTAAAATGAAAGCGGATTGGTCCATTACTTTTAAGTTGTGTTTTAAAACATCGTTGTAATGAAACGAGCGAAATTTCCTTGCATCCTTCTCCAATTTAGGGTCTGCATTAAGAACACCATCAACACCTTGCTTTGCAACTAATAAAGCGTCACAATTAACCTCGATGGCTCTTTGTACTGAAGGATAGTCTGTTGTAACGAAAGGTTGACCGTTTCCCCCTGCAAAAATTACAATATAGCCTTTTTCTAGATGGTGGATTGCTCTTAGACGGATGTATGGTTCTGCAACTGAAGTAGTAGGTATTGCCGTCATTACTCGTACTTCCCTTTGGGTCTTGGCTTTAAGAACTCCACGAAGCATTAAACTATTTACTACAGTCGCAAGCGTACCAATGTTATCAGCTTCAGCCCGTTCTATCCCCCAGCTTTCCGCCATATTCCCTCTGAAAATGTTACCCCCACCTATAACTAACGAGACTTCAACGCCTAAGTTTACCACTGACATAATTTCATCCGCAATATGGTCTAACCTTTCTGGCTCAAAACCAAATTCAGAGTTTCCTGCTACTGCTCCACCACTTAGCTTAACCAGTATCCTTTTGTACCTTGACAATGATTACACCCCCATAAAATAAAAACACTAAAGCAATAAATGCTTTAGTGTTCTAATGGAATGGAAATATGAAATTACGCAAGTCGACTGAATGTAAGTCTGCCGTGTCCACCTCATACTCCCACCCCTTCATGTTTTTTCCATCAAGTGATTTTACATTACGTGAATGTAAATTGCAATGATGAAAATGGTAATGTGTTTGGAGTTGATCTTTGACCCACCTGTTTACCTGCTGATGATGCCGTCGATTGACCTGTTCTTTAAATGAAACTATACTATTTAGCAAAGAAGGTGAGTAGGTTGAAACAAATAAGTAGTCGTTTTTCGATGGCAGTCCATATTCTTTCCATGATCTCGCTGGACCCCCTATATAGTACAGGCGATCGAATTGCCCGCAGCATCAATAGTAACCCTGTAGTCATTCGAAGGATTATGGCCCAGCTCAAAAAAGCAGGTTATATTGATACAAAACCAGGAGTTGCGGGTGCCTCTCTTCTGATCTCTCCTGAAAGATTAACCCTACTGAATATCTCCCAAGCCGTCGAATCTGTGGATGGAAATCAGCTTTTCAAAATTCACAAGGATACGGACCCCAATTGTTCTGTAGGAATGAACATTGAATCCATTCTATTACCCCAATTCTCCAATGCACAGAAGGCTATGGAGCATGAACTAGCTTCTGTTACCCTAGCTCAGATTGTAGAGCAACTACGGATAAAGGCAAATGCAAAATAAAGCTACTCCTCTGATGGAGTAGCTTTATTTTACATTTAATGATTTTGCACCCGGTCATACAGAAGCTTGCGCAGGCTCAACATATTCAATAAAACTACCATCAGGATGCTGAACAAAAACGCTTGGGCCAATGGGACCATGCTGATCTCTTACGATAAGGGTATTTTGTTTTTTTAATTCTGCCTTCAATTCGTTCATGGAATCAACATACACCACTGCACGGAGTGATCTAGCAGGCTCCAAGGCCTCTGCACTTCCAGATACAATGACGTAAGGATATACTGTGGCTAAAGATAAGCCAGCCTCGGGAATATTCCACGTGCGATCCATAGATCGGTTAGCAAGAGATTCATAATATATAACAGTTAATTCTAGTTGTTCGGTAAAAACGGGTATAAAATGATTTATGATTTTCATGTTAACCTCCAGTTTTCATTTTTATATATAACCATATTGGTTATAACTATTTTAGTTATATATAAACATTTTGACACTGTCAAGCTTTCAAAAAGGATCGACCTCCTAGAATGCCCGTTAACAGAACAAAAGCAGCCGATCACGTAGATCGGCTGCTTTCTTGGTAATATTGAATTATTGTATCCCGTTACCTCAGCAGTGAGGAATCTTAGAGCGTAAAATGCCTCCAATTCCCTTCGGAAACCACTTCCACTGCCCCATCGATCACCTTGATGGCGGTCTGATCATCGATTGCATATGCCGGCCCTTGAATCTCAGCGGCCCAGCTCTCAGCTGCAGCCATAGTGTTATCTGGCAGCATGACGTGATCAAGATGCGGGAAAATTGCAAAATCAACCAGTCCCAGCGTTTCATCGCCACCGGTAGGTGAAGTCCACCCCACAAAGTATTCCCCGATCTTAGGTGCCATCACCATACTGCCGGCGCTCATTCCCACATAAACGGCCTTCAGTGAAGGCAAGAGTTCTGCGAGTCCGGATTGCCGCATCCAATGGTATAGGAAGAGAGCATCGCCACCCGACACCAGCAAGACATCTGTCTCCCGGACCAGGGGCTCCCAGTGGTCTCTACAGATACTTGGCAGTGCGGTGAGCTCCAGCACGCCTACTGACTTCCAGCCGAGGTCGACCATGGGGTTCTCGGATTTCCCGCTGATAAACTCCCAGGTTTTCACGCCAGGGCCAACCCAGGGATGTCCGTACATCGCCGTGGGAATGCACAGGGCATTGGAGTCAGCAATCGGCTTGTCCAACATGCCAACTAACGCGTCATGTATGCTTTGATTATTAACGCCTGCAGATGTCAGTAATAATTTCATACCCTCACTCCTAGTCACTTGACCTTCATAGTTCCCCATCTATAGTTCGATAAAATGGCTATCCTGTCCTTTCCGTAAGCGTAACAAGTTGTACTCTGATTTGTCGTTAACCCATTTCCGATTTGATACGATTTTGACTTAAAAATTTTATTAAATCATTACGCAGCTGCACCATCTCATTGTTAGCATGATTCGCATAATCCGGCAACATCATATCTCTAACCATTTTAGTTCGCAGCCATGTCATAAAGAAAAGATCCAGTAATAAGTTTGGAAATTTAAGCACCATTTTTAGCATTGGTGGATCAATGGAAACCCCAGCTTTTTGTATTGCCTCTAGATGCGCTTTTAAAATGACTGTTATTTGGCGAGCCGCATTTCTGGTTTTGACTGTTTCTTGGTCCATTATCTTATTCTCGGATTGCAAAACGCTCAACATGGCAATGTCTGATACCGCGTGTGTGATTAGATACGCTTGCATATCCTTTTTAATATCGTAGGGAAGCTTTGCTGTTTTAAATATGATTGCGAGCTTTTCTATGCGTTCTGTCACTAGACCATTAATTTCTCCGAATGCAGCTGCCGCTATATTCTTGGGTAGAAATCGAGCATGCAATACTCCATCTTTAATCTGTCCACCGAAGCCCGGAAAAGCGGGTAAAAGCCTATCTCCTACGATATCCAGCCATGAAGAAAATCCCATTGAATTACTAATCATCGTAACTATATTTTTGCTTTGATTATCTTTTAGCGTTAACAACGCTGATTCGGACCGATCATAACGAACGGTTACGAAAATAAAATCGTATACATCGTCGTTTTCGAGTGTATCAATGACATTCACTTTTATCGATCGAACTGTACCTTTTTCCTTATATCGCAGGCCATTTTCTCTTAATGAATCATATCTATTAGCACGTGCAAATAGGGTTACGTCAAACCCAGCTTCTATAAGCTTCATTGCGTACATGCTCCCTATAACACCTGCACCAAAAATTAAAATTCGATCTTGTTTATTTGACATTAAACCACTCCTACCGTTTACCAATTCTTATTTAATCATCCGACAACATGTTGTATGATGTGATTATAAATTTTCAATATTCATTGATCAACCATCAGTTTTTTATGATTTGTCGGATGATATTCTTAGACGCTAGTAGGAGGAAAACATGAAAAAGCAGCCCCAAATCACAGAGAAAACAAGACAAACCTTTGTTGACGTTTTTTGTGAGTTATATAGCCAAAAACCAATCGAGAAAATTTCAGTTCAGGAAATCGCGAATAAATCAGGATATAACCGCAGCACCTTTTATCAATACTTTACTGATATTTACGAATTGTTAGATGCTCTTGAAAATGACTTATTGAACGACATAAAAGAAGAATTGGCGAAAAAAAAGCTATCGATGCATACAGTTCAAGATGCGCTCCTTTGTCTGGACAAAAAAGAACATCTATTGGTTCTCAATGCCCTTTTAGGTGATTATGGAAGTCCCCGATTTTTAAAACGCTTAAAAAAAGAAATCACTCTCAATCAGTTGGAATTAAATGTTCCGCAAAATCCTTCCTTAACGCCATACTTGATTGAGTTTTACCTGTCAACCTCCCTTTCCTTATTTCGTCTTTGGCTCCAGCGACAAAAGGATTTATCTTCAGAAGAGTTTTTCAAGTTAGTGGACAACCTCTATTCAAAGGGGGTTACGTCCTATTCTAATGAATAGGTCAAATCATCTAGATTAGGTAACACTTCATCGGGTCATATCCCCCATCATCTGTCATTTCATCCTTGTCTGCACAGAATGTCCATGCTCGTTTATCTCGCTTTCTTTCCTGATCATATTAATGAATTACAGATACTTACTGGGGTATAGGCAGCCATTCAGATTGATTGGCTGCCTGATAAATTTAATTAGACCCGCCTTTACTTATCCACAACCGTTAAATATCTTGTTCTACCAACAAAAAGTCGCTGTGAAAACGACTTTTCGTTGGCTATATTGAATTGTTAATTTTGGCGAGGCCAATCCCCTGTCTCTTCCCCTTCTTCTGAAATATCACAAAACAAGTGTAAAAATAATAGGAAGAGTAACAAGGCTTGCAAGTGTACTAATCAACGTGGCACCCGAGACAAATTCAGGTTCCGTGCCATATTGGAGGGCGTACATTGTCGTATTCGCTGCAGTCGGCATGGCCGCCATAATAATCATGATCTGTTTGACCATTGGATCCACTGGAAGTACTAAGGTGAAGAGATATGCAATAAACGGGGAGATCATAAGCTTAACCAGCAAAGTATAACCCAGTCTTGCTTCCTTCATATTCTTGAGAGATATATTCGCAAGCTGCATGCCTAGCACAATCATGATGGTAGGAATGGCAGCATCCGCAACCAAACTAACCGCCTCTAACACAGCACTGCTCAGCGGAATGTGTAACAATTGAAACAAGGCCCCCATAATTCCTCCGTATACAATGGGCATCCGCTTAACTGCTCGTATTGCAGAGCCGATCCCATCTCCCTCCGGACTTCCTTTGGCAGCATAATATACACCCACTGTACACATCACAATCTGCTGAATGACCATTAAAACGATAGCTGCATCCAGCCCGGCCGCTCCGAATAACAACAGCACAACAGGAGTTCCATAATTACCGTTGTTCATGAAGGAAGAACTCAGAATAAGGCCACATGTTTCTTTCATCGAATACTTTTGAACATATGCGAGCAGATACACAACCAGGATTAAGAAAAAGCACAAGGCAAACGTATAAATCGTAAGATACAAGTAATCCATATTAAAATCTGTCGTATAGAACGTGCGGAATACCAGTACCGGAGACATTAGATATAACGCCATTTTTGATATATTTTTCGTTTCAAATCCTATTTTCTTCTGTCCTACATAACCGATCGCAAAGATTCCGAATATAGGGAGGAGTATCGATAGAAATTGCATTTCATTCACCTACATTTAAGTTAATTGCATATAAAAAAACCTAGAAACAAAAGTTGCCTCTAGGCTGGGTATCTATCATTTACAGATTAAAGACGATGATCCGTTCCTCTGTCATTTCCTCGATTGCATATTTAGGGCCTTCTTTACCCGTACCACTTTTCTTGACTCCGCCATATGGCATATGATCTACACGGTATGCAGAAGCATCATTCACCATAAGACCGCCTACTTCAATTTCACGTGCTGCCTTCATGGCGAAGTTCAGGTCATTAGTGAACAAACCTGCCTGCAGACCATAATCGGAATCATTCACACGTGCAATGACTTCATCTTCACTAGAGTAAGCAGCAACAGCAACAACGGGTCCAAAGACTTCCTGTCTGCACACTTTCATATCATCGACAACGTTGCTCAAAATGGTAGGATAATAAACAGCACCTTCACGTTTGCCACCAATCTCAATATGTGCTCCTTGTTCTACGGCTTCCTTTACCCAAGCTTCTACCCGTTCCGCTTCACTGAGGCGAATCATGGGGCCAACATCCGTCTTCTCATCCACCGGGTTCCCTACCACGATGTTCTTCGTATTCTCAATCAATTTGGCAAGAAAAGATTCATAGATATGTTCATGCACGTAGATCCGCTGTACTGAAATACACACCTGACCTGCATTATTAAAACTTTTCTGTGAGATCAGTGCTGCGGCTTTGTCCAGATCAGCATCTTGATGAACGACAGTGGCGGAGTTATTCCCTAGTTCAAGTGCCACTTTGCGGAGTCCTGCCTTGGATCGTATTAATTCTCCGACACGAGGGCTTCCTGTAAAAGTAAACATGTTGACATCTTCATTTTGCAGCAACCAATCGCCTATTTGTGCTCCATCGCCTGTCAGTACATGCAAACGTCCATCGGGAAGACCCGCTTCTTGCAATAATTCTGCCAGCATCAGGGCACATATCGGGGTTACTTCTGCCGGTTTTAATACTACGCTGTTACCCGCTGCAAGCGCAGGGCCAATCTTATGGCATACGAGATTCATCGGTACATTAAATGGAGTAATGGCTGCGATCACACCAACAGGGACTTTGACGGTAAAAGCCATTCGATTCTCAGAACCAGGGGCGGCTTCTACCGGAACACCTTCCCCCTGAATTCGCTTCGCTTCTTCAGCAGATACCTGCAGCGTTTGTGCTGCACGCTCAACTTCACCGCGGGATTCTCGAATGGGTTTGCCAACTTCTGCGGCCAAAACGTCAGCAAATTGCTCTTTTCTTGCGAGCAGCAATTCAGCTGCTTTCATCAATACTTTATAGCGCTCATAAGGAGCAAAGGGCTCTTTCAATGCTTCTTTTGCCAATTTCACTGCCTGCTCAACATGTGCTTGTGTCGCTACAGCAACTTTAGCAGCAGGTTCTTGGGTGTATTTATTTTGCACCGTCATCGTTTCTGCAGTGGTTACCCACTCACTGTTAATGTATAGTCCGTATGTTTTCACTTCTACTTCGTTCACCATTCAGATCACTCCTCCGAGCATTATCGTGTAAGCTCAATATCATAATGATATTTGTCGCTGCGGAATTTCGTCGTTGTAAATTCAAGTGGCTTATCGTCGTAACCAAAACTCAGTCTTTGCATTTCCAGCAAAGCTTCGCCACCACGAATACCCAGTAAGTCGGCTTCATATAAGGTCGCATTAATGGCGGATACCTTATCCTTAGCTCGTTTTAGATTAACTCCGTTATTTTCAAGAATCTCATAAAATTTGGCATCATTTAAATCAACCTTCTCCAAGATCTTTCCTATCGAAGCTGGCCAGCACGAACGCTCAAGGGCGATCGGAGTCTCATCCGTAAAACGAATCCGTTCAATAACGAGAATCTCTTCCCCTTCCTCCAGCTCAAGCATCGAAGTTTCATAGTATAGATGACTCATAAAACCGACTCGTAACAATCTGGAATTGGATGTCAATCCTCGTTCGGTCGCTTCTTCAGCGAGACCTTTTAATCTGCCTAAACTTCCTCCGAAAAGAGGCTGTGCCTTGACAACGGTTCCTCTGCCTTGCGTTTTCTCCAGCAAACCATCTTGAACAAGCAGATTGATGGCCTGGCGAAGTGTTGTACGGCTCACATCAAACTCTTGCATTAACTCCTGCTCTGTCGGTATCAGGTTACCTGGGGTCCAGATCTTATCCTGAATTCTTTGGATAAGAACTTCTTTTACTTGTAAGTACAGAGCAGCCTGCTTATTAGGAACGTTCTTCAACAATATCAAACTCCTTTTGCTTTCTTGGGATCTTTCAATTCTCGGATCCAACACCAGTTAGCAAATAAGAGGCCCTTTTCTCTCTAGTTCACGTTGCAGCGTATAGTTTGGTCTCCATACGCAGCATACGACCTAATTCAACCAGTTCATCTGCAACATCTCCATATACGAGAGCGAAGTGAGGTTCATAACCTGCATGCATCATCTCGTAGAGAGTTTCCGTTACATCTGTTTGTAGAGCGACTTCAACTGAAGTACCTGAAAAGGGCTGCTCCACATCTAGTGCCTCTCCTCTAAGAACTAAAAGGCGATATCCTTCTGGAGTATGACTTACTCTAAAGATAGTCACTTCTCCTGCTTTTAATCCAAAATCCATGGCAAAACCTATTTTTCGATTCGGATGTACACCAGCTGTAGCCCCTGTAGCCGGGTTAGCGAGAGAATAGGCACCAGCCCCACAGTGCCAGAACACAACCGAATTGGAATCTTCATTCACATGAACAAGATCACCCAAATACGGTGCTTTGCCTCCAGAGAGTTCTCTTAAAATAAACATGGATATGGAACCGTGAATATCCGACTCACATGAGGTTACCAACCCATCCTCCGTAAATTGAGAGAGTGTAGAGCATGGTGCTGCTCCTAGTTCATTAAAGAAATCGGGCCAACAGCGCATCGCAAGGGCACTGATTTCCTCATGTTCAATTTGCTTTTTGATATACGTGGAGAACTGAGCAAACTTCTTGACCGTCTCATCCTTGCGGTTGAGTCCAATCACTTGCTGTTCTGCTCGATCAATTTCAGGAGTCCATTCTTCTTCGGGAAGATGTACACATTCATCGAATGCCCGTTGCAGATCGAACTTCTGCAAAGAAACGCCAAGAGCCTTTTTAAGTTCAGGTTCACTCGCATCCGAGAAAAAGAAACCTGGGGGATAGTCACCAACAACACCTATTTTCATTTTACTCAAGGCTTTTATGACCTTCATGACGTTTATTTCTTTGATCAAACGGGTCTGAAGAGCCTGCTCATCCGGATTTCCAAGCACAAATGCAAACGGATGGTTATGATTACGCAGCACGTTACTTGTGCTATTTCCTCCCGTGAGTGAGTTTAAGCGCAAGCGCCCTCCTACACTCGGTTCACGGACCGACCATACAATCACGGGCTCACGGAAATAATCCAAGATTTGGACCATGAATTCTCCATCGGCAAAAGTAACGCTCTGATAAAGGATGGTATCGATCTCCTGATCTTTCACCGTTTCTAAAAAGTCCTTCAAATATTCTGGCGAGGTCAGGATCTGCTTCGGGGCAATAACCCCATCTCCATATACCTTCGTCAGCCAATCCAAACTTTCTCTATAGTAGGTTTCCGCTATTTCCATATCGAATGTTAATCGTCCAATAGGTACATACAAAATAGTGGTCTGTGTCATGGAATTACCTATGCCTCCCTAATAGAACCACCTCGAGCATTGGTAACTATCATAATATCATACATCGTTACCTTTGCACGAGGTAATTACTTTTCGAAGTGAAAAAAAGCTAGATTACAATTGTCCTACTGTTCTAAAAAGATCTTTCCACATGGAATCCTTGCGATAGAAAACAGGAGGTTGACCTATAGGAGCAGCAACAGTTACCGTCCCGCCTCTGTATTCTTTCCCAGTCCATAGATGAATCCACTCATCTTCTGGCAGATAAAGTTCCCATTTGGTCTGAGCTTCTTGATGAACAGGAGCGACTAGCATATCCTTACCGAACAAATATTGATATTGGATATCATACGTCTTCGGATCGTTCTCATAATGCATGAATAACGGGCGTTGTACGGGTATCCCGCGTTCAGCATTTTCTTTGACAAGAGACTTCGTATACGGAGCAAGTGTTACAAAAATATTCGACATTCTTGCAAAGTGCTCCAGCGTTTCTTCATCTCCGTCATATTGGAAACAATCATCGGGGCGATTGGCTTCATGCGTACGCATCATCGGTGTAAAAGCGCCCATATCGGCCCATCTCATCAGTAATTCCTTGGAACGTTTATTGCCATGCAGACTGGTGTATCCCCCAATATCACTGTGATGCAGTCCACATCCTATCATGCCTGAGGACAATGCTGCCGGAATGACCGAAGCAAGACCATCGTCAAGCGACCAATCCACACTCTGATCTCCGCCCCACAGCATGGTGGAATATTTCTGAACGCCGGTGTAGCCTGCACGCATGAAATACACAATTTCACCGAGTTTGCCTGCTTCAGAGACAGCATCATAATTGGTTTTCGCCCACATCGTTGGCCAGGCATTATGCATGAGTTTCGGATCACTACCGTCGCTGAGTACAACATCTGTCGGCAAATACTCTCCGAAGTCAGCCATCCACCCGTCAAGTCCAAAATCAATCATATTGTCTTTGATCACTTGCTTGTACCATTCGGTTGCCTGTTCGTTTGTGAAGTCTACAACCCCACAATAAAACTCTCCAAAATCGACGAGGTACGTTCCGCCTTCTTGATTCCGTGCGAGATACCCTTTTTGGTCCGCTTCTTTGTATAATTCACCCTCAACAGCAACATAAGGATTGATGTATCCGAGGAAACGGATTCCCTTGCTTTTCCACTCCAGAATTTTCGTATCGAGCTCTGGATATTCCTGTGGATTCCATGCCCAATTCCACATTAATCGTTTACCGAAAGATGTAATTCGCTTGCCTTGCCAGTCCTGGCACCATACACCTGCCACTTTAATCCCTTTTTCTTCGGCTTTAGCCAGTTTCTCTTCTACAACATGGGTACCGCCTTGGATTCCAAGAATAACTCCGTTATATACCCAGTCTGGCAGTTCAGGTTGTCTGCCAAATAGCGCTGTGATCTTCTCGACCAAACCAAGATAAGTCTCGGCAGTTTCAAACAGCATGTACTGCGGCACTTCCCATACCTGAAGCTCATGAAAAGAATCATTACGGAAGTCAAAATCGGCGTAAGCTGTTGTTTCCGTGTGACAGTAGTACTTTTGGGTGGAAACGTACGTAGGCTGCGGGAAATTCGTATTGTAATAGTCCCCGCCTGCCTTGTCTTTAACATCCGCTTGCCAGGTGATATAACTATTTTTGTTCCGACCTACTCCAGGCTCAGACGTCCACAGCGGGAAATTTTTGCCTCTCATATTGAAGTGAGATAATTGTTCACCGCAACCATACACTTTCTCCGTCGGATCAGCAGCTATACGAACCCAGAAACGATTGGTTTTGGTGTCATGCTTCGTATACTCAAGCTTCAAACGTTCACTCTCGACCTTGACCTGAAGGGAAAGAACGCGCTCGCCCTGTTCATGTCCACGAAAATCGATGCGATATTCCCCATTCTCTTCCTGAACTTGGGTATAACGCAGAGCCACACGCTCGGAGACATAGTCCTTGATGTTAAAATTTCCCCGATACATATCAATGCTTTCTTCTCCGTACCCTATATAAAATGCAGGCTGCTCGATCGTATGCTGCAGGAGCAGGACTCCGTTAAAATGAACTTCAAAGCCTTGATTGGGCGCGGAAACTTCCAACCCTTTTGACATGCTGATACTTGACATCAAATTCTCTCCTTCCATTTGAAACCGTTTACGAATCTAGGTATATATACGAATGTTCTCGCCTTCAATGCCCACATGAGCCCCTCGGCGAACGAGCACTTCCCGCTCAGGATGGACAAGCAGCCATTTATTTTTCATAAACAGGAGTTGATCTTCATCTCTATGCTTTTCGCACGTATGATTTAAGGGCTCATTTGTGCCCGCCGGTAAAATGACAACGGTTTTGAACCCTTCCTCTTCGACCTTACATGGACCAAAATGCAGCGTAGTACCATATAATTCAATAGCCGTACCTTGAGGGACATAGAATGCAACAGCTTGAGCTGAATCATACGTGTTGTTTTTGATATCTTGAACCTTCCCGAGTAAAAGAACCATATCGGTTACAGCAACATTGATCTCGCTGCTTTTGTGATATTCCAGCCCATTCAGCGTCGAATTGGCACCATTACAATATCCGATTTGGATAGATATTTCTCCGTAGAATGATGACTCAAGCTGTGTTTTGACCTTTGATTGTTCCATCTCGGGAACTGACGCCACGTACTCATTCTGATCTTGAGGAATCTGCAGGCTGTTCATGTATGGCAGTAATTCATCAAACGAATAACCTTCAATGATATTCCCGTATTCCAGAAAAGCTGTATCCTGAACATGATAAAAAGAAAGATGTTTGTTCTTTTGCCGAAGCCGTTCATATACAGTCAAGATCACTCTCTCCCCCCTTTACAATGGTGGTAAAAGCTGCCTCCAGCACTGCAGATGCATGACTTGGACTTGGAGGCACTCAGAATGGAACATCTATACCTTTTTTAGAGCACTTATTCTTCAGTCTTGGTTTGATCCCAAGCATTACGGAATTTATCCAATCCATAGGTTGTGAATGCATGATGGAAGCTTTCTCTGAATACGTCGAAGCCACAAGTTACAATATCTGCACCGGCTTTGGCGGCATCGACAATTTGTTTACCGTTACGAAGAGCTGCCACAATGATTTCGGTATCAAACTTATACGTCTTGTAGATGTCTGCGATATCTTGAATGTATTGCGTAGTGTCATCACCGCTATTTTCTTTCCATCCAACAAATGGTGATACGAAACTTGCGCCGACTCTTGCAGGTTGAAGCGCTTGCGAGGGAGAGAATACTAGAGTTACATTCGTTTTAATCCCCTCTTTTTCAAGTTCTTTTGCTGCAATGAGACCGGATTCAATGCAAGGAATTTTAACAACAAAATTGTCGGACATCTTGGCAAGTTTTCTGCCTTCCTCTACCATGATTTTTGCATCATCGAGGTGAGGATTGATTTCCACCGAAATCGGAAAGTGTTTAACGCCTCTGAATTCCGAAGCGAATTCATCCAGCAATGTAGTTAAAGGTTTGCCGCTATTCATAACGTGGCGAGGGTTGGTTGTCACCCCATCAATAGCCCAATTCTCATATGCATAACGGATCTCATCCAGAATAGCACTGTCCAAAAAATATTTCATATCCAATTCCTCCTAAAATTAATGTCATATACATAGTTATCTTTATTAATAGATAGTAACCTTTATATCATCATAAGTAAATGCCACTCATTTTTCAAGGGGTGTGTTTAAAATAAATGTTTTCGTCATTAACATTCAATCTGACCTTTAGACCGACGCCTCTTTTCTCCGTTCATTCAGATCCAACACAATCTGTTTATACTTATCTTCAGACAGTTTATAGAACCAGGCCATAACGATAATCGTAGCAAGAGCCAGCACACCTGGGTAGATAAACATCAGTCCACGAATACCCGCAATGGCTTCACTGCTCTGTACCACGTTAGGCACATAACCTACGATTCCAAGGACTACCCCGGGAATAAATCCTGCAAGCGCTTGCGAGAGTTTACGGCAAAATGTAAAGAACGAATAGACAACACCCTCTGAACGTGTACCTGTCTTCCACTCTCCGTACTCAACAGCATCGGATACGAGCGCCCAGTTAAGGCTGTTCACGAAGGAACTTCCAAAGAAAGCAAAGCAAGCCATAATAATAAATATTGTCGCATTATTCGCAAAGAAAAAGGCGAGTCCGTCCCCAACTGCCCATATTGCACAGCCTAGAATATAAGTATTTTTTTTACCGATTTTTTTAACGAGACTTGGTACAAGGGCAACACCGATAAATACACATCCGATACTGAAAAAGCCCATATACGGAATAATAGAAACATCTTGAAGAACGTACTGTGCATAATAGATTTGAACAGCGAGCTTCACGTTAAAAGCAGAAAACGTAAATAAATTCACCAGGCAAAGAATTAAAAGTGGTGCGTTTTTAAATAATCCTTTGTAGCTATCAATCAAATTAATCTTCTTCTCTTGGTTAGGCTTCTCATAAACAAATCGTTCTTTCACGTTGGCATAACAGTACAGTTGGAACAGCACTCCGATAATGGAAAAAATAACAACTCCAACCAAGTACCCCGTGGACTGGCTATCGAACATCAGGACAATCGGCATAAAACCAACCGTAGTAATTAAGAGACCCAAATTTGAACCTGCTTGGCGGAAGGACGCCAGCTGCGCTCTCTCTACCGGATCTTTGGTCATTGCGGGTACCATGGAACCGTATGGTATGTTAGAAATACTATATACCGTACCGAATAACATATAGGTCGCGTAAGCCCAGATCATTTTCCCTGTTAAGGTGAAATCCGGATTCATGAAGCTTACGACAGTGACTAGAGCAAGCGGAATCGCCGTGTACAGAATAAATGGTCTGAATTTACCTCTTGGTCCGATTTTTTTCCGATTATCCACCCATGTTCCGACCGTGATATCCGCGAAAGCGTCCCAGATCTTGGTAATCAAGAAGATAAGTCCAGCTGTTGCAGACGGTAGACCAAGGGCATCCGTGTAGAATTTAAGAAGGTAAATCTGCCCTAAATCGAACATGAAGTTGTTACCGACATCCCCCATACCGTATGCGATCTTTTCCTTGAGCGTTAATTTCTTCGGCTTTGTCTCGATCGGCGCACTTGTTACCGTCTGACCTGAAGTAGCAAGATCTGTTTTCATGGAAATTCTCCCTTTCTGTTCATACAATGAATGCGCTACCAATTACCATTAAAAAAAATCGCTTTCATAATTGATCGTTCTAGCGTTCCATCCCCTTTCAAAAAATGAATTGGTTTTAGGTTTGTTTGGATTATAACATAGTTATCTTTAAAGGAAAAGTAGTTACCTTTATTTGCAACTAATTTTTATTTCTCAGCTGTTATTGAGATGACTGGAGTATATAGGATCCTGCCCGGTAGGTGAACAAAAAGCAGCCGATCACATTGATCTGCTGCTTTCTTAATTGTATAGAGTTAACGTTTCCCGTTAGTTCAATGATCATCATTTCTACTTTGGATAGGTCACAGTACATGTCATACACGATCTAAAGGAAGCCATTTCAACACGTCTTGAATCGTTTTATCCCAGAAGGCCCAATCGTGTACACCTGGCTCTTCAGCGTAAGTGTAATCCAGTGAAGAACGCTCAAACGCTTCCTTCAGATCAATATTTAGATCGTACAGGAAATCATTCGTACCGCAAGCTTGGTAAAACGCAGGTTTTGGTCCAGCTGTGGGATCATTGGATTGAATCAGATGATAAAGATCGTTATCCGTTCCTGCATGTGGTCCGTCTCCGAAAGCAAGACGCAGAAACGGAGGAAACTCGCCGTCCGGCCCCGAGCTCCAAAACGGGAAATTACCCGTCGAAAGTCCAGCTGCAGCGGCAAACATATCAGGTTTGCTTAGCGCCCATTTGAATGCGCCGTAACCTCCCATCGATAAACCAGCAACGTAATTTTCCTCGCGAGCGTCTGATAGCGGAAACAAGGACCGGGCAATCTGGGGCAGCTCTTCCATCAGGAAGGTGCCGTACTTACCTCCGTACACCATATCCGTGTAGAAGCTTAAATGGACTTGAGGCATCACGACAGCAAGGCCCAGCTCGGAAACATAGCGTTCAATCGATGTACGTCTCATCCAAATCGTATCGTCATCAGAGCCGCCATGCAGCAGCCAGAGGACGGGATGCCGTTCCCGGGTAGCGACGCCTTTCATCCCGATTTGCCCCTTGGTAGCCTGAGGGACAATAACGGTCATTGACGTGCTGAGTCCTAACGTTTCCGAGAAATAATTGCATCGAATCATGGCCATTGTACATTCTCCTCACATTCAAATTATTTAAACAACCACATTCCTTTTCCGTTCGGTCAATGCCGGTTGTTAGCGTTGCCTCTCAGTCGTATGCTTGATTTCATTTTAAGGGAAGCGCTTTCATATTTATATACAACAAATCCGACAAATTTTCATTTCATAATTCGAGTTTTTCTGTCTTGTGGCTCTACGGACAATTGATTACCCTAAGGTATAGGGGTGCCAATTAAGTTTAAGGATACCACAACGTACCATTCCCATTAGCATAAACGTTTAAGATCAAATACCTGCTGCTCAGTCCCAGTGCTTTTCTAGCGCTTCTTCACATTGAGAAAAACCATTTCTTGAATAGAAGTCTACGCTCTCGCTACTTGGCCAAAGTATGAGAAACTCGACCTCATTCTCTTTTGACCAATTTTCCATAGCTTTATGGATTTTTGACCCGATACCTAAGTTTCTGAAATCCGGATGAGTATAAACATTAGTAACGTAACCGTAATAAGGATCTGGAGATTTTCCTGGACGCGGTACCTTATGTATTAACTGCAGATACATATGTGAGACAATACTTCCACTAATTTCTGCAACCCAAATATACCAGTCTCCGCTTCGAATTGATTTTAGCAAAAACTCACTACAAATCTGGTTAAATTCCTCAAATGTAACAACATTATTAGCATGCTCCTCTTCTGAAAAATCCCAACGCATTTGTACAAGCTGAGGTATATCCTTCAACGTGGCCAAACGAACTAGCATCATACAGCCCCCTATTATTGTAAATATATTCAAATTTATTTTATCACACCTTCAACTAACCTGCCCGTTAGTTCAACCGGCAGCCGCTCAAATTGAAACATCCTCCAATAGATATCTGCAAACTCACTTATTTTTGTACAATGGATTCTAGCTATTATTATGTTAATATAACAAGGTAATATGTTCCAGATCATGGTATATTTTTATTATTAAAACCATATAAGGGGAGCGCCATGAATCATACATAGTTGAGATTACTGAAATCAGGGAATGAATCCAGATACTAATTTTAAGGAGTTTACTTTGCCTAATCCATTTGTAAAAAGTTTAATCGTATTGTGTTTGATGTTTTTAGTAATACCAACAACAACCATTTTGGCAGCTCCACTCGTTAAGGATCCCGTTTTGGCACAAGTCATTCGAACAGATTTGAAGCTATCGGGTAAAAAAGAACTGAAAGCAAGCCATTTAAAAAAATTAAAATCCCTATATGCAATGGATGCAGGGCGTAAGATTTCAAGTCTGCAAGGACTTGAATATGCAGTTAACGTAGTGGAATTAGTCCTACCTGGCCATAAAATTAAAATATAAAACCACTCTCCAAGCTGACAAAAATAAACCTATTGGCTTTAGACGGAAATCAAATTACAGATCTATCTCCTCTTTCAGGATTACGCAATTTGGAAAGTTTATTGATTAGCGATAACCAAATAAGAAGTCTAGAACCTTTGAAAAACTTACGCAATCTTACAAGTTTGCTTGCCAGCGGGAATCAGGTATCGGACTTAAGCCCACTTCAGAAGACGAATCTTGAATGGATCATTATGGACCATAATCGGATTCAGGATTTGACACCATTAAAGAACCATCCAACTTTACAATATCTATATCTACAAAATAACCTCATTCAGGATATTGCTGTGCTTGAAACCATGCCTCATTTAACCGAGGTATATCTGGGCAATAACCCGCTGAATGAGCATGCGGAGCAGGTCGTAAAAAATTTAGAGAAGAACGGAGTCATTGTAAGCCTGGAGATCAATGAAGCAGATGAATCAAAATAAATTCGTTTGAGAAATTCATTAGTGAAAGTTAGATAACCTTCTCTTGATACAGCACAAAGAAGGCCGTTATATATTAACGACCTTCTTTGTGCATAGCAAAAATAAACTTAAATCACACGAGCGTATTTCCACTCGTTATTGCATCTCTTCACTGCCTCTTCAATCAAGGTAGGATGCTATCACTCCTATTGTCGGTCCGCTAGTTGAAAACACGGATAATCACTTTGATGACTTCTCTTCTTTCTTGAGCTAACGTTTCCTGTTAGCTCAATGACAAACTTTTAAACTCTGTGGGTCTTTGGAATTTGCACTTGTATATCAAGGTCACCCTTTGTTAAAGTGCCTGGAAGTGCGGTGCTGCCTACATGCTGGATATGCTCAGTCAAAAGCCTATTACCCACAATCAACAACCCTATTCAAATAAGTTAGATTCCCTTTTTATAATATATGATTAATGTAATTATAGTATGACTTTGTCCCCATTAGCTTAATGTAACAGGGATCATAAATAGACAGTGACATAATGTTCTTCTCCTTTTCAGCAATGGAGCCAAGCTCTTGGCAAAAGCTACAACAACCGAACAGTCAAGGAAAATATGGAGCGCAGAGTTAGAAAAAGCGGTTCAGGATCTGTTCGATCTCATTTGGCTCTGTGATCTCAGGGCCGAAAGCAGCTTTAGGTTGTTTATTGTTATTCCAAGGCTCCAACGTACAAGCATCATGAACATTTGCTATTTTCCAGGTCAGTGCATTGGCAAAAGTTGTACCTGTGTTCTGTCCATGAATATGATTAATCCAAATTGGTTCGTTGATATGAATGAATTCCCTGGGAACCTTAAATGCATCGCGCCAGGAATAACGGGCCGCTTGTCCTCTCAGATACTCTTCCACTTTGATAATAGTTACACCGTAGCTGGGAAGCCAGAAAAAAAATTTTCCCAGCCGCTTTTGTACCGAGTCGTAGATGTAACCGTATTGCGGTATTAAGGCAACCGTATCTTTGTGAGCTTTATAGGCGTGCAGCTTTTTGATAAAATCTTGGTGATACATATCGTCACTGGACAGATACACGCGGTACAAATACTTGAACTTTTCAATATCTCGGTTGATATGAGACTGGTAATCTTTAGGTGTTACGAAACAGATATTGGAAGGCAGGGAAGGATACTTTTTTAGTATCTCATTTATAAGCTTCTCTGACTTCGGATCATACAGCACATAGCAGGTAAAATCCTGAGAAGATTGAAGGAGTAGGCTTTTGAGTGCATATTTCATAAATATATCTATTCTGTATTCTATCCATCGCATGGTCAGTCGATCCGCTGTCGCTCCCCAGTTATTAAAGAGCATTTCTACAATGAGTTTTTTTTCCTTAGACACGCGCTTAGCCCTCCTTTGATGTTCAGGAATGATCTAGAATGGTCTAGGATGTGGAGAGCGGATATTTCCGCTCACTTTGAATTCAATCAAACACACATTTGGTCAGATCATGAATTCCCGTAAAACCTGTTCAATCTCGCTTCCATTCAGCCGATCTTTAAGTGGAACCTTTTTTACCGAGGTATTACTAGAATGAACGACATTGATATAATTGCGTGGAGCCAGCAACTCATGTGGCAGATCGATGACATTCCCATGGGTGCCTCTGCCCGGTAACTTGACGCGGTATCCTGAGGCGTATTGCTCCGTTTTATACAGATACACATAGAACTGCGGTGAACGATGGAACGTCGGTGCCATCTCATTATTGACGCTGTCCCACAGATACCCGTTCTGGTTGATTAGTGCCATCGTCTCTGGCTTTGGCTGCACGCTATAAAGCTGCTGGACAAACGTTCTGTGGTACAGGTCATCCGAATCCAGTCTGGCAATATAGATATCTTCATATCCTTCAGCAAAGGAGAGTATGGCGCGAACACTCTCGATATGCGTACCGAAACGGATATTGGCCGGTAATGGTTCCTGCTCTGCCAAAATTTCCTGCATCAACTCTCCTGATTCCTTCGAGAGCTTTACTACGGTCAGGAAATCCTGATTCGTCTGTGCCTTGAGACAGTTCAGCGTATATCTGCGAAAAATGTCCATTCTCCGCTCCAACCATTCCCTCGTCAGACGCTGCGGGTCAAAACCGTAGTTGTTGAAGTTAATCTCAATCACGACTTTTCTAGTCATATTTCCGCCTCCTCTTAAAATCTTGCAACCCTTCCTGTCTAAATGAACTTACTGTCTTCATCCAATTCTGCCACTCTATAAGTTATGAAAAACTAAACAAGACGTAACGGACACTTGAACCGATCTTGATGAAGTATGGCGTAAATACCCCTGCACCTACTTTCCAATCGGCTCTCTCTTTCTGTACATGTTAGGAAGATTCTCATATCCAATGTAACACCGTGGTATTTAAATCACAGTACATGAAAAACTTTTGCATAAGCTCCTACCGTTTGGTGCAATGTAGTGATACAGAGATTATAAAGATCTTATTACAACCATGGAGGGATCGTTTTGGCTAAGAGCAAACAGCAACAAGAGGCGCATGGAATCGGACAAATCGAACAGCAGCTGAATCATCAGATGGAGGCGGCTGCAGAAATTCAAGGACAATCGAAACTCGACCAAGAAATTAAAAAAGCCACGCACCGTCATCTTGATCAATCGAAAAAGCTTTCAGAATAAGGAGAATTCTCATGAACAAACAAAGAGCGATTGAAATTTCGGAATCGGCCATTATGAAAAATGTAACTTACCAGGATGCCCCTATCGTAATCCAGCATGTGAATGAGGATGAAACGGCTCGAATCTATCCGATCGGAAACTCGGAGCAGGAAATGACCGTTCCTTTGTCCAGTCTGACTGAGTATCCTTAGAATGCGACGGATTAGTAACGCTATCACCTTTCAACACCCCCTTAAAACTTATTGGTGTACAATAAAACCGGAGCGTTTAAGCTCCGGTTTACAAAACATCAGATAAATTTATTTCATAAATAAAATGAATGTGAAGGCATCGATTTTTATATTGTGCTATTCATAGTCTATTATAAGAAGAACATACTTCTTCTTCACGTTTAACTTTGTAGGAACCTACTACTGTGGAGGATAAAAATCTGTCATCCCTTAAACGATCTCCCTATCGACTTGATGTTTAGGGAAAATGATTCGCTTCCCTATGGCTGCTAGGCATCATGATGATGTCACAGCATTTTCGCAAAAACTTCTGGTTAGGTCTTTCTTTGCTATGCGGTGGCATGGATTTTTTTCCTTTTCCATCCATTTAACGATCGTTCCTTATCTGCTTTGCAAGAATTTGCTGACCCCACTCTTAAGCAGCCTTCTTTATACAGCCAGCATTGCGGCCATAACCGTTTTACTTGTTTGCTTATGTTTTTTGCATAAGCGGGATATGGTTCGGTGTTATCCGCAAGAGAAAAAACGCAGTTCTCATTAGTATTGCTCTAACCATACCC
This sequence comes from Paenibacillus sp. FSL K6-2862, assembly GCF_038005125.1. Taxonomy (NCBI): domain Bacteria; kingdom Bacillati; phylum Bacillota; class Bacilli; order Caryophanales; family Paenibacillaceae; genus Paenibacillus; species Paenibacillus sp. FSL K6-2862. The sequence continues at coordinate 1,549,761 of NZ_JBBOSN010000001.1, read as the reverse complement.
GCAGCTTGTCTGCTCGGCCCACCATCTGCTGAACGGACTTCTGTACAGCTTTGTAATCAGCCGCTTTCGCTGGTGGGACGGCTTCTACTTTATTCTGGGCTGCTGCCTTATTTCGCCTCCTACCTATTAGAAAAGGACCCTGAAGCAAGACGGTCAAAGCGGCGAGCAGCCTTCTTGTTCTCAGCAGCTATCCTTTGGGCTTTCTCAACGGACTTCCTTGGCTTTAAAATACTTCGTTTGGAACAATGGAATTTCAACTGGAAAGTAATAACGCGTGGAAGAACAATGTGTTCGTTGTACTTGGTCTAGTCTTGGGCATATTATATTTCACGCTTAGATACGGGTTATTTCAATGAACCCGTGTGTTACAAATGAATATTCACTCCCCTGTCACTAGACATTCTTTCGTTACATATCCCCCAGTTTATTTACGAACTTTACGGATAAAATGACGCTTAACACACCCAATATACTGAAAATGATATATAGAAAGTCCGGACTCAAAGTGATTCGCAGCAGGCCGAGAAAATTAGGAAACTGCATCAGGAAGACGGCACAAATGACTGTCGGGATGACTGCCCTCTTCCAAATTCCAAACAAAAATAACGGAATTAAAGAGGCAAGCGCGGCGGCGAAGGAGTGTATAATCATTCGGATCACATAATTCGTCAGGTCAGCTGCCGTTGGCGTCCCTGGAATAACATCCATAACCTGGTTGAGCGCAAAGGTCGTAATACCGCTAACTCCAAAGGATACCAGAGTACCGATAAAAACCGCCAACACAATAAACAGCACCTTGGCCATAACAAGCCTTTTTCGGCTGAATGGGTATCCAAATGAAAGAGCTATCGTCTTATTCTTATATTCTTCAATAAATACGTGATTGATCAGGGAAGCTCCGAACAAAATAAACCCCATCTGAATAGCTATCATCAAGTCCAGCGCCGCAGCATAACTCTCTCCAAAACGAACGATTGGCATATCAGCAAAAACAACCTTGAGAAAAAATATCGGCAAGAACATGAGTATAAGCCAGTACGTTATCGCTTCACCGATCACTTTCTTACGTTCAAGCTTCTTCCATTCCAGCTCGATTAATTTCAGCATATCCGGTATCATTCCTTTCCCTGAATTTGATGATAGAAATAGTCTTCCAGTGTACTGTTAACTTTTTGGATTTCTTCAATTTCAATCTCATGCGCAATCAGCAGCTTTGTAATTTGACTGGTCGATACGTCCGGATCATAAACTCGAATTCGTTGATCTTGTACAATTTTGATATTGGATATTCGAAGCTCATCCTCAAGTATAAAGGCGCATTTCTGCACATTAGAGGTCAAAAGTTCAATATAGCCGGTACGCTGTCTTCGAATGTCGGATAATGTGACTTCGTCGACCAACTGCCCGCTTTGAATGACGCCGATTCTATCGGCGACCTGCTCAATTTCCCCCAGAATATGGCTGGACAGGATAAACGTAATCCCATATTCCTGGTTCAGCGTTCGGATCAAATCCCTCATGTTTTTAATGCCTATCGGGTCCAGTCCGTTCGTGGGTTCATCCAGCACGATTAATTCCGGCTTGGTGATGGCGGCTCTGGCAATGCCAAGACGCTGCTTCATGCCAAGCGAGAAATCCTTCACCTTTTTATCTTCGATCCCTTCCAATTGGACCAGATCCAGAGCTTGACGTATAGCTCTCTTATCGTAATAACCCAAGTATTCGCAATGAATTTGGAGATTCTCCATGGCCGTCATGTGCTCGAAAAATATTGGATATTCAATAATGCTCCCGACCCTCTTGAGGCCCTCCTTCGAGGTTTCAGAAAATTTCTTGCCAAACAGCATAATCGCACCGGATGTCGGAAGAATGAGTCCCGTCAGCATCTTCATGATCGTTGTTTTACCTGCGCCGTTAGGACCCAACAGACCATAAATCTCGCCCTTTCTTACATTTAGATTGACGCGCGATACAATGGACTTCCCTTTTACGGTTTTGCTCAGATCCGTAGTTTGAATAATGAAATTCATGAGGACCACCACCTGTGTTCACAATTTGATTTCATTGTTATTTATCTCTAGCTTAGACCAGAGAATGGACTTATTCCTTTCCCGTTCCTTACATGTTTCTTAAGAATGAATCGAGAGTGCGGGTGAAATAAAAAAGAGACGTTGAAGAAAAGAACAACATCTCTTGGATGAATCGCTAGTAGGTTAATTGCTTGAATTTGCAAGTGAAAATGGTCTTTTTGTACGGCTCCGAGCTGCTCAAACTGATCCATCCGTTCATTTCTTCGGTTAGACGCTTGGAAATACTGAGTCCCAGCCCGCTTCCCTGAAATTGTGGATTTCGTGCATCGTCCAGGGTATAAAGTCTTTCGAATACGCGTTCCTGATGAATTTCTGCAATTCCTTTGCCCCGGTCCCACACGTCTACGGCAACGCAGTCCCCTTCTTCACGAACCGTCAATCCGAACACACCCCCGTCGCTTCCATACCGAATGGAATTTGAAATTAGATTGCTCAATATTCGATGCAGCGCATCCTTGTTACCATGAAAATAAAAGGGCAGCTCCGGAATGTCTATCTCAACCCGAAGATCTCTGGAGACCAGCAGGTCGTAAAACTCAAGAACGCTGTTCCGGCAAACTTCGCTCAATGATATTTTGCTAAGCGGAATATCATAATCCTCCGACTCGATTTTGACAAGATCGAAAAATTGGTTAAGCAAAGTGATCAGACTGTTTACTTTATTATTCAACCGTTGAATAACTTGCTCTTCTTCTTGAGCGGTTAACACATTCTTATGATTCAGTTTCTCCGTGTAGCCGAGAATGACCGTTAGCGGCGTCTTTAAATCATGAGACATGTTCGAGATCATTTTCTTTTGGCTGTCCTTCGTTCTGGCATAATCCGCAAATACCTTCTGTTTGTTATCCAGCAGACGGTTAATCTGAGTGAGCAACTGCCTAATGGCACGGTCGCTTGTGGGCACTAACACTTTCTCGGCCGTTTCCTGGTCCAAAATATCGGATATTTTATTCGTAATCTCCAGGATGCTTAGATTTCGCTTCTTTTCTCTATGAAATAGCCCTCCGATAATTACAACCAACACGGCAATAATGACGGATAGAAGAAGGACCATGTATTAATCCCCCATTCTATATCCGATTCCCCAAATCGTCCGAATGTATTGTGGGGCTGACGGGTCCTCTTCGATTTTCTCCCGGAGTCTCCGGATATGTACATTAATTACGTTCTCATTCCCGTAATAATCTTCTTCCCAAATAAGTTGATAGATTTGCTCCTTGGTGAACACCCTCCTTTGATTGGTTAGAAACAGTTTCAGGATATGGAATTCCTTGGCGGTGAGCGGTATGCGTTTTCCTTTTACTTTTACGGAGAACGAATGCAATTCCAGAATGAGATCCTTAAACGTAATAACGGGAGGCTCAGCAGATTTGCTTTCCGTTTCCGCGTATAACGTTGCCCTCCGAATGGCCGCCTGAACCCTGGCTGTCAATTCGATCATGGAGAAAGGCTTGCTTATATAATCATCAGCGCCAAACCCAAGGCCCATGGCCTTGTCTAGGTCGCTGCCTTTCGCAGAAATAATCAAGACAGGAACTTTGCTGGTCTCTCGGAAATGTTTGAGCAACTCCATGCCGTTGACCTTGGGGAGCATCAAATCGAGCAAGATCAGATCGAATTTCTCTTTTTGAAAAAGTGCGAGTGCTTCCTCACCGTCGCGTGTCGATGCAACGCTATAGTGATCCTGTTTTAGCTGGCTTTCAATCAACTGATTGATATCGTAGTCGTCCTCAACGAGCAGAATGCGTTTTTCCATATCCTAAGACCTCCTGAGCATGCTCTGATTCATTTCACGGTTCAATTACATCCCAAAACCAATAGCCTGCTTTCGATTTTAGCACAAATTGGAATATTCTAGTGATCAATGTGGATTATGAAATTACAGAAAAAACCTCCCTCGTCATACGGGTAAATGGCTTGATCAGGAAACAAATAAATCCGCGGATTCCGCGGATTTTTAATGCCATGTATGTAATCGAATTTGCCATTGTACCATAATACTGGCCAATTTCTGCATCCAGATGTTTGCGTGTCTTTGTTTAACTTACCACCTCCTGCTAACTATGCTTCTTTCTTATCTTCTTTCGGATCAATATCGTTAAGAAAAGGAGCGCAGGAAGAGCAATTTGAAAAACAGGCCAGATTTTAACTAAAGCTAGATGAAGGCCGAGCCATAAGAATTCGGTTAACCTTGGTGAGAGAAACGTTAAACCATAAATAATTAGGCTTAGCAAGAGTAACGCGGGCTTATATCTAAAAGGGGTTATCGTTTGTAACCCAATGACGGCTCCAAACATAAAACCAGCTGTTTTAACCCCGATTCCAATAAATAGAATCATTGTAAACAAGACATCTGCTCGCTCAATAATTTTCGGAACCTCAATAAGTTGAGTAACTTCAAACAATGGATATGTGCTTGAAGCTGCGAACTCTGGGCCAAGAACAAGCACCGATAACTCATTCATTATGATCAGGAAGACAGCAGTGATCCCGTAGGCAATCATTATAGACCGCTTTAGCTTACTTTTATCTTTAATAAGCTTAAACAGCACGAGGAATAGTACTGTCTGACCGAACGGGAATGATATAATTTCAGGAATGGCCGCTTCCACAACGGGAGCTATGCCGTTCTCTAATACAGGGAATAAAAAATCCAGGTGAATCAGCCCCGTAAAAGGAACCAATACCAAGATAGCACCGTAGCCAAGGATCATCAAAAGCAGAAATATATGGCATAAAAGAAACCAGACCCTAGGCCCAAAGCGCACGACATCAGCGCAGACACCTAACGCTATTAATGTAACAACTGCCGTAGGAGTTTGATTCAGCAATGTCAATGTACCAAGTTCGCCTATATCTCTGATACTTCTGGAGGCTTCATAAGTAAAGTAACCGATGAACAGCAGACCACCCAGGCTGCCAATCCACTTCCCCCAATAATACCGGAGGAGTTCGTATAAATCCCGCTGTGGGTCAAGTTTGTGAATGAACAGGTACATCATAAGCAATACGAAGCCACCGAGCGACCGTGATCATCATAGCGAGCCAGGCGTCCTGCTTGGCTGTAGCACCCAATAGAAATAAAGTTGTACTGCCGACTTGAAACAGGGAAAAGGCGATCACCAACCCGGATACCCGGGTAACAGTTTTGCTCATTCATTATAAACCCTTTCATTAAATATGGATTAGGTTTTACTACCAATATGTCTTTGTTGGAGTCCCGGACGCCGAATCCGTGCATCAACTTGAATATCCAGTTCCATCTTTTTAAACTCCTGGTCCCAATCTTTCTTCACTGTCCTCCAGTCCCTAGGGAATTTACGATGAATCTGATCAGCAAATCCAGCTGCATCCACACCAAGTTCCTGAAGTCTACTCCACCCTTCCTTTATCACTCTGGTTACTTCTTTGGATATCTCACCTTCCATATCTCTTATGGTCTGCGTTAGGGAAATATCTTTCGTGCATGTGGTATCAATTAAAGTTCCATTAACTTTGACTTTTACTTGCATAGTGTAATGATAACCGCTCTTTCCGGGCCGAAGCTTTACATCCGCTGAATTAACTCTTAAAGAAGAATACAATTCCCTGCCGGACTGTTCGCTACATGGAAAAGAAATTTCGGTATTTTTAATCTTTTGAGAAAGGTAGGATACCCCCAGCCCCTGTTCCTCATTAAGAAAACCCTTAAGCTTTCCGTTTTGAAAAACGGCTAATTTAGTTAACCTAAGCTTTAGCGGAGTTGAAGTTTTTTTGAGCACATCCAAACCCTCTGCTTCCTTTTCATTCTCTTGGTTCTTTTCCCCCACCAAGCTAGCAACCGGTATGCCAATGGACCTAGAATCGGAGTTCATGCTTAATACAAAGTCATAGACCCTGACCTTAGGGTAAACGGATAGAATATCACTCTCATTGTCAATCAAATCATGCATAGCAGCCCCTTGAAGCTTCTCAGGAGGCATTATTTTTTTTAATATATCTGAAGCAAGACCGTCGGTTGTAACCATAGTTACCAATTCTCTAGCTTCCGTATTGCGTAGATAGAAATCGACTAGATGTTCTAATCCCTTCTCTGCAGCTTTTTTTCCAATATATATAACACGGTTATGTGCTATGTAAATTCGTCTTGACGACTCCATCGTGCTGTACGACCAAGCCTGGTTAAACGTTTTTGCCTTGACAGAGAATACATAGGATGCCGGTTGGGAAGACCCACCTGATCCTCCTCCGGTGCCACTGGCAATAGCTGAAGGAACAATAATCTGATAAGATACGATCCATTGACCGTCATCCGACGTGTCAACTCCCGTAGCCGCGGTTACCCATAACTCGTTAAGTTCGGCTCGGTTCCAGCAACCTGTCAGACCAAATAACAAGACGACGATCATGATATACCTGATTGAACGAACCATATGATACCTCCTTACGCCATAGGATCTCGGTCATGTTCGCCTGCCTGTTCAGCAAATGATTCCTGTCCCGTTGATTGCCTCATAAGATTGGAATCACCAATCATTACTGGTCGCTTCTTCATCTTCCACCAAGGTACACGCACTAACAAATCTTTCATATTACTTTTATTAAAGGGTGCAAGCGGCATCATATAAGGTACGCCGAACGAGTCCAGAGATACTAACCGAACGAGTATGGGAATCAATCCAGCCAGTACGCCATATAAACCAAAAGTACCCGCCAGCAGCATGAGTGCAAAGCGAAGCAAACGAATAGCACCAGCCATATTAATAGAAGGAAGCACAAAGTTACAGATGGCTGTAAAGGAAACCACGATTACCATAGCAGCAGAAACTAATCCCGCCTGAACCGCAGCTTGTCCCAGAACCAATGCCCCAACGATGGAGATGGCCGGCCCGATTGCTCGGGGCATCCTAATTCCCGCTTCGCGGATAACCTCGAAGGTTAGTTCCATGATTATTGCCTCGAGTAGTGCTGGCAATGGTGTATTTTCCCTCTGTGCAGCTAAGGTAATCAGAAGTGTGGTTGGTAACATTTCCTGGTGAAATGTCGTTGTAGCAATAAAAAACGACGGCAGCAGCAATGCAAGGAAAAATGATGCCGTACGGATAAATCGAAGAAATGTTGCCAAGTCATAACGCTGGTAGTAGTCTTCACTAGATGCAATAAACCGAAAAAAAGTTACGGGCGCAACCAAGACGAATGGGGTTCCATCAACGAATATTGCGATTAGTCCTTCAAGTAAGCTGCCTGCAACGGCATCCGGCCGCTCCGTATTAAAAATGGTGGGAAATCTAGACCAAACACCATCCTGAATATACTCCTCAATGTATCCACTTTCCAAAATACTATCGGTTTTAATAGAATCCAAGCGTTTGGAAATTTCCCTCACTACATTCGGATCAGCAATTCCCTTAATATAGGCCACCGATACCTTTGTCTGGGTATATTCTCCTATACTCCTAGAGTCAATGCTAAGATCAGTTGATTTGATCCTTCTCCTGAGGAGTGCTATGTTGGTGGAAATATCCTCAGTGAATCCCTCTTTAGGCCCCCTAACTACCGTCTGTGAAGTTGGCTCTTCGACAGCCCTCTTAGCCCCGCCGCTAATGGAGGCGGCGAAGGCCTTTGAGTTACCTTCGACGATAAGTGCAACCTGACCATTAAGAATTGCATTAATTAATTCTTCTTCGTTCTCAAGGCAGGTTATACTACCAATAGGAGCGTAATCCACCAACCAAGTTCCGGCACTCTGGATGGATCCACTTCGAACGTCTTCCGTGAGATCTTCCAAAAGCTTCGTTAAAAGCTGCTGATCAATCAAGCCATCAATATAACTTGCAGCTAGAGCTGTATCTCCCTGTTCGGTATTCCAACTACGGACAATGAAATCCGTACTATGTCCCATTCTCTGTTTCAATATGGTCAGGTTATTTTCGAGCGAACAACTCAATAGCCTAGATGAGTCAGGCGTATTTTTGCTATTGCCTTGTTCAGAAGCGTGAACATTCTTATTGGTTCTTGATTCCTGCTTAAACAGCCAATTTATAACCTTTTGAATCACAAAACACATTCCCCTCTGAGTAGCGCTCAATTGGTAATATGCTTCCATATGTTTGTATTTATACACCTTGGCATACCTTGAGCAAAATTCAGTTTTTGTTATGTGCTTCTACTACGTTCTGTTATGTAGATAAAAATGCTCCCCTCACGAAAACAGCTATGTTATTTCACCTGTCAGCCGATCGGGGAGCATATCACTGATTGTTTATTATTTTATTTACAAGTTACATACCTACCCTTACAACGATAAATAATGGCATAGAGATTATTGAAATTTTTTACTAAAATCTAAAAAATAGAAAATCGGTTCATTTTGCTTAACCTTGGTTAGTTAATAGTCAGCAACATAAGAAAAACTAGAGTGTAAGTACCGGTAACGCGGCGAGTACGACTCAGACACAAACCACAGACAACGATGACGAAGATGGAGATCATGGTAATAGGGGTCTGCTAGGTCTACTCGGATTAGCTGGCTTGGCGGGCTTAAAGAGACGCGATCGGGATGTTCATGTAACCCGGACAACAGATAAACGATAATTCAGACCGAAGGGGCTGACATAGTCAGCTCCTTTTTAATAGATAAGGTGAATTCGTTTTAGACTCGCCACTACTATAAAAATGGAAATAGTTCTTAGACATGCACTAGCATTGTCCTGACTACCATTTTCTTATTGTACTAATGTTTCCCGTTAGTTAAATGTTCTGTACTTCTACCTATGATACGGATCACCGTAATGAATCAAAAACATAAAGTATCTTTTGATCACAAGATATACATATCAATATAAACAAAATCCTACTCCATGTGGGATTTTGAATAGATCTTCTCTTTTGTGGAACTATCGTTCCGCTAAATCATGGGAAGGGTAAACGTAGGCGATACAGTTAATTTATTTTTGTAGTAGTGGTTAATTTGTTCCTGTATTTTTGGAGCTAACAAAGTAAGTACAAGCCGTTTCATTGGTTCAGCGTTTGGCTTTGCACAAACGGACTGAATTGTCACCAATATAATGATGACTGTTAGCAACGATCCGATTAATTTTTTCACTTTTGATACCCTCGTCCCCTGATTCTTAAGGGTAGTTTTTACTAAATGAAGATAATTTATTATTCTATCCTGCCCATTAGTTGAACAAAATAACGTTTAACTGCTGCACTAACCTGCCCCTTACGAAAGTTCACAATTCCTTTATAGGACCTGATTGATAAGCAATTGAGTCTTGTTAAAATTCTGAATCGGCTTTGTAATCGATAAGTCGTGAGGGTCGATTATCTTGTCCGATTGTGATTGCTTGACGCCTAATACGTTTAGCATGACGGGATCAGAACCTTCCTCTGAATTTAAGTAGACTACTGTGATTTTCTCCTTTTGTCCTTCCCTGTTTAATCGACCAATGATTTGCTCGTGTACCTTAGGCGACCAATCCAACTCTCCGAACAATATAGTTGAACAGCGGTACTGCAAACCGTCCAACCCTGCACCACTACGCAACGATAATATGAATACATTCGTTTCCCCTTGAACAAACCGCCTGACGGATTCAGCCTTCTGTATATCCGACTCACTGCCTGTATACATAGCTGGACAATGGTTTGTCAATTCCTTAAGCCATATTTCATAAACATCCCGATGCCATCCGACAAGAAGCAGGGGGACACCTGCCTCTAACAAACGCTTGGCATATTGGGCAATACCCGCTGCTTTAGCCACACCCGTTGTCTGTCTCATCAAAAGCTCCAGTTCACGTGCTGCTGAACCACGTTCCAGATATGTCCCTTGGGAAGCTCTTAAGGCAAGTTGTTTTGCTTGAGCTCTTATCGTTTTTAACTTAAGTAGATCGGGCTCTACCACTTTAACGATCTGGTTGATCGGGGGCAATTGTTGGCCAACCTCGCTTTTCGTCCGCCGGAGCATGACATTCTGCTCACGTAGGAAACTGCCTAGCACAACCGGGTCATGTACTTTCCGATCACTATGGCACCATTCCCGAATAAACTCTGAATAGGTTCCCAATAGGTCGGGGTCGAGAAATTGTAATACATTCCAGATCTCGGTACCGTAGTTGTAAATCGGTGTTGCCGAAAGACCCAACCGAAATTCTGCGCCATCGGACAACATTTTCGCGGCCTCGCCTTTATTACTTGTGAGACCGGTTCGAAGTTCTTGAATTTCGTCATAAATGACACATTGGAAGTGGCCATCTGCAAAGAAGTTCTTCCAACCGGCAAGCTGGCTATATTTGAACAAATACACATCTGCATCGGGGAGCAAATACGGTCGTGTTCTTTCGATTTTATGAACAATAAGTTCGGTGAAGGATTCAATCTTCTCTTTCCATTGGTTTTGAAGATGGGCCTGAACGACAACAGCAGCAGGATGGGTGTCCGGTTCCAGCAACATGCCAGCCGCTGTGTACGTTTTTCCAAGACCCAGATCATCACCGAGGAGTAGAGAACGGCGTTCTAAACACAGATCGATTGCCTGCGATTGATAATGGCGAATCTTCTGTCCAGGTTTCAGTCCCGGGCGCAGAATGGGATCATAATCAGGAGTGAGTATCTGTTCCAGATACGCTTTTGTCTCAAAGAACTTATCGTGGCCACGCAAAAGTTTAGCTCTGTCTTCCGAACGTATCTCCATCGGATATCGCTGAATAAACCAGGCAAGATCCACACAGTTATTCGATCTGTTTGAAAACCAAAAAGTGCCCATTTGTTTCATTGCTACGCGTGGAAATAGCTGCTTCAAGCGAAGGGAGACATGTGGATGGACTCCACTTAATTTCCACCTACCGCTCACCAGTTCGATTTTTCCGTACATCGTTCCCATTTACCCACCTTCCAAACGATCATTATATGCCGATATTGGTTTCTTTCCTGATCCCCTCTATCTATCCCTTGATGAGTCGGATTCCTTGCACGATCTGTTCCCTCTCAAATTCCCTCAACGAAAAGAGTACAGGTGCTGTAGGAATCTCAAACTTCAGATGAGAATGAGGAATTTCCGTTAATAAGGTCCCCATAGGTTGTTGACTTTCTTTACTACGTACAACATTCCAAAATAACCTGGACCTCTTTTCCTCTGATCCCCACTTTTCAAGCGAATTTCTAAATAGTAGACATTTTCCGATAACAAAATCATGGTCCTCAAGGGGTTCCATTACTTCAAAGCCGGCCTCCTCAAGGCTATCAAAAATCACAGGCATCAGCTGGTCTAAATACAGGCCATAGGCAGCATCCTCGATCTCACGAAAAGCGACCATGAGTTGATCGTGTAACGAGTCGTACAAAGGCTTCCATGCCGATTCAATATACTGATTGCCCACCTGGGCAATCTCTTCGATTGTCATGTCGCAACGGAATACTGGATGAAGTGTCATTCTTATTCCTCCTTGATTTGAGTTTGACTTCATCATACAACATACAAGCCAATTGGAATGTTTTCTTCGAAATGGACAAATAAAATCAACAAAAATACAAATAAACGTTACAATAGGTTTAATGTCTTCTTCCTGAAAGGCGGGATTCACAAGAATGGGACCAAAAAAACTGGCGAATAAATTTATGATAAGCGCTAACACTTTGAGAAACTACGAAGCGAAGGAGCTAATCCCTCCTGCTGAGCGTTCTGCCAATGGATATCGCATGTATACGGAACGGCATGAGATCTATCTGGCCTGTATTCAAGCCATGGCGCCTGCTTTCGGAATGGAAGTAACAACCGTGGTGCTGCATGCTCTCCAAAGAAATGAGTTGGAAGAAGCATTGTGGGTCGTTAGGGAAAGGGAGGTCAAACTGTATGAGGAAAAAGCGAGTTTAGATCAACTGGTAGAGGAGTTGAATTCATATGCTGACGGAAGCCAAGCTTACGACTTCAATCAGCGTTTCCGCATCCACGAGGTCTCTAGACGGACAGGGGTCCCTAAATCAGCGATACGTTACTGGGAGAAAAGCGGCCTGTTCACTACTGAACGTGACACTGATAACGAATACCGTCTGTATAATGAATCGCACCTGCTTAAGATTAAAATGATCCAGATATTGCAAAGTTCTGTTTATTCCGAGGAGACCGTAAAATTAAAACAATCAATTGCACGTTTAGAAATCCAAAACCTCGAGCAGGGAATTAAGGTTGCAGAGAGGATCCGAAATCACCTGAACAATACAATTAAACATCAGATGATAGGTCTTTACTACTTGCATCAATTGATCCGATCACTAGATATTTAAGAAAAATGGGCGATCGTTCGCGGACGATGCGAGTCAGCTCACTGAGCTCCAATACCATTGTAGCTACACTACAAATGCCAGAATTTACAGTTAGAGGACTACACTTCACGTGCAGTCCTCTTCCACATGTCTCATTATTCAGATGTTCATGGCGCAGATCAACACCGGATGGAGTCGGATGAGTCTGTTACTTTTAATTTCTCCAGAACACCACGGTTATTGCACTTTGTTTTCCAAAGTCCATTTTTGATACTTATCCTCAGCAAGGAAGTCTTCCATCATCAGCTTGGTTCCATCTTCCGATACACGGAGCGCACTGCCGTTGTGAACACTTGTAATGCTTACCGTCCCATCATCGTTTTTGGAAATGTTCCAGCGTTGATTGGGATACCCGAGATATGGATAGAGCTGAATCCGATTCTGACCGACATCCCAATCCAATGACACCCCGCTGACGGTACGGATGGAGTAAGAACCGGAATCATCACCGGTAGGCACAAGTATCCAAGTATAACTTGATTCTTCACCATCCTTCTCGGTGCCAGCTTTCACAACCTCGCCTGCTTGGGATTGCGTCGCTTGTAGGGCAACAGGAAGTTCTGCACTCCGAATGATCACGGTCTCCAGAGCTGCTTTTTTCATGTCAAATGCATTCACATGCTGGAAAGACGCACTGCCTCCAAACGTATGCACACCGAAGTGTCCCTCGGCAAACGTACCATCTTGAACATCCATGATCCGTTCACCGTCCAGATCCACCTGAATACGAGTTCCCTTCGCCTGAATCTGGATATGGTAAGTCTGATTACCCCGAATGAATTTTGGAATGCGGGCTAGTACCTGCCGATTCTCGAACTTTCCGTCCACTTTATAAAACAGGCGAATCGCCTTCAGGTTGGGATCAACATTCAGATAATAACCACTTCGTCCATCCTCGCTTGCCCGAAACAGAATGGAACCTGCTCCTCCCTCAGCATCCAGTTGCAAGTCAGCCTCATATCGGAAGTCTCCAGCAGTCTCTCGGGCAATATATTGGGAATCACTGCGGTCAGTGCCCTGTATGCCTTCGTCCGTAACATACCACTGGGCAGATGGTCGATCCTTCTGCCAACCGGATAAATTCGTGTGGAATATGCCATCCGTTACCGTTATCGGTATTTTGGCAGAAGCTTTGCCGTTAGCCATGGAAGCCGTCACCCAAGCTTCCCCCTTGCCTACAGCACGAATCGCAGCATGCGTTTTGCCAGAATCAACGATTTTCACCACTTTAGGATTACTCACGGTCCATTTTAACGGTTGGGCCCCTTTTCCTGGTCCGCCCTCAGTCGAAGCGTAGAGGGTTTCAGTATGACCCACATTCGCTACTCTTCTCTGCGTATCTGCAATAATCTTTGGAGCGGAGGACATGCCTTTTCTCCAGATATTATCCAAGGCATATACATTCATGGAGACCACTTTTACATTTCCGCCCAGGCTGTAGAACGCCATCGACCTTCCAGCCGGATCCGGAAAAATCACATCCGAAAAAACCTTTCTGCCCTCATTGCCAAACACTTCAACGGAAGATTCATCGACAAATATTCGCAGCTTAATCCTCCCGTTTTCAGGTTGTAGCGCAGCTTCGTGTACTTTGGTCAATAAGCCTGAGAAACCTACGTCTCCCGAAGCGGTGCGATCCACGAACATCGTCTCTTTCTCCGTCTTATAGCCCACGGTCGTTTGTTGTCCTTCCCTTTGACGCAGGTGAAAACCAAACTCAGTAACGGGACTGTTTGCCGGAATTTCCACTTCTGCTTCAATCTCGTATGCACCCGCAGCCAGACCCTTGAGCACATTCTGCGATTGCGGCCCGACCATTAACTGCTCCGCACTGTACAGGTTTTGCCGGAGTGTCTCAAGTTCGATAACAGGCTTTTGTACCAGTCGTACACCCTCATCTGTTGCTCGGAGAGAAACTTCTCTCGGAATAGTCAATTGCCCTTTCCAAGGGTTCGTCGGGAAATCAAATGGATAATCCCAGTTCGTCATCCACGCAAGCATCACTTTCCGCTGATCCGGCATATTCGCAAATGACATCGACGCATAGAATTCCTTGCCGAAATCCGTCTTCAGCACTTTCCCGGCAGGATGGTCGTTCAGGAATTTCCCCTCCGCCGTCAGCTCGCCAACAAAGTATTCCGCATCCGATCCTTGCGTCTTCGTATTAGCTCCGGTACTGATCATAAGCACCCACTTGCGCTCATCCGTCCCCTCTACTGGCAGCTGAATCAGGTCGGGACACTCCCATACCCCTCCGCGAATGTATTCCCCATATCCGAAGTTATCGGTTAATGTCCAATCAAGCAGATTCGTTGAGGTAAAAAACCGGATATGGTCCCCACCAGAAACCACCATGATCCAGCGGTTGTGCTCTTCATCCCGAACGACCTTCGGATCCCTAAAGTCCCAACTCCCCGGGTCTTCGCCATTTTGGCCTGGGTTCTCGATTACAATCGGATGGTCTTCAGCGTATTGCCAGTTCCGGCCTTGATCCGTACTGTATGCGAGACCGATACGCTGATTGCCACCAGGCTTACCCGGATGGTACGACGTATAGTATGCAATCAGACCTTTGCCACCGGAATCCGAGAACAGGCCGGATGCGTTGTTCAGATCCGAAATCGCTGAACCCGACCATACATGACCCAGATCATTCCATGGCAGCGCAATAGGTAAACGCTTCCATTTTACAAGATCCGTACTGACTGCATGGGCCCATGTCCCTCCGTCCTGATGAAATAAGTGATACTCCCCTTCGTAATAAACCAATCCGTTCGGATCACTTGCGGACCCTCGAATCGGAGAGTAATGATATTGGGGACGATATTTTTCCGTATAATACATCGAATTTTCCGTGATATACGTATCTTGAAAATAGGCCACGCCCTGTTTTACTTCAAGTCCGGCATACCCCTCGGCATAACTTGAATCCATAACCTCCACAGCCGGTGCTGCATATCCATCCACATACACCTGAATCAGGCGACCTGAGGTCACCACTTCGATATGATGCTTTGCTTCCGGTTGACTCGGGTATGTACGATCCGAATTCGCAAGAATCGTTCCATTTGCCATTTTCAGCTGTACCCGAACCTCTTCTCCTTCTTTACGAAGTGCCGCTTTGTATCCCTTTGTCCCGTCTGTATTCGACCTGAATAGTAGAGCTGCGAAGCTCGTATCGGCCAACGATATATCCCCCTCAAATACAAAATCCCCCGCTGTTTTCTCGTATATGATCCGCGTTTCCTCTTGCGCATTTCCTTTGCCCCGATATCCCTGGATATCCGGCTGCCAGTTGCCTTCACTGTAAACGGGGTTACCCAAATTTCCACCCATGGTACTGATCTTCACATTTTGGAACAAGCCTGATCCATCCCACACATGGAGCCCCAGCATCCCTGATACATACGCACTGTCTTTCACATCAATCACCGGGTCGTACCCGCCATCCCAATACACCTGCAGCCTCTCGCCAACTGCTTTTACTTTCAAATGATAAATTCCGCCAGACTCCACGGTTGCCGAGTACTCCTCCAACAACGTACCTGGCTTGCCACTGGCATCCTTTAAACGAATCAGACCAGCCTGAGGAACCACTTGCAGCATATAGGAAGACCACCCCGTATCATTGGAACGGAAAACAAGACTGGCATCTGCCTTCATATCCTGTATTAACAGATCCGCTTCATAAATAAAATCTTCGGCCCGCGTGTCCGATAGGACAGTCACATTCTCCTTCTCTTCGGAAATCAAATGAAGTCCTTCATTTGTATCTTCAAAATTACCTTTACCATGCAATGTCCAACCGGACAAATTCGTTGCTGCCCTGGACACGTCCATTTTCATCGGAACCGCCTCCGTATGTTGAGTTTGAGATTCTGGACTCTTGGATGATGCCGTACTCTGCTGCATCGTAATCTTATCCAGATGAGTAGTTGTTGAATAAGCTTCCCCAGAAGTGGAACCAAGGACACAGGATAACAGGACGCAGCTAATGGACCTTAACATGAATCTCAAGAATATCCCTCATTTCTCTGTGTGATATAGAAAAACAAAGAAAGGACGTGCATTCCCTTAAACAACTGAATCAGTCTTTTAAGCGATTTGCTCCGTCCTTCCTCGAACATGTGGATTACAATTATACCGCTGAATCAGTCTTGACTTGATTAAGTGCTTCGATGCCTAAGGCAAGCGCACCGTATAAACCCGCGTGTTGTCCCAATCCTGGTGGAACAATATATTGGTCGATGTGCTGCAGCAATTCAGGCACATTCACATAACCATGGAGATTGTGTACAACCTGTTCCCGAATCATGGGAAACAGATGCATTTGCTGCATGACACCACCGCCCAAAATGATCTTCTGCGGTGAATGCAGCAGGATGGACGTCGTAACGGATTCGGCAATATAAAAGGATTCGATCTCCCATACCAGATGGTCGGTCGGCAGCTCGCTGCCGGGTGTCTGCCAGCGGGCTTCGATAGCTGGACCTGCAGCCAGACCCTCCAGGCAATCCCCATGATACTTGCATAAGCCGGCAAAGTGATCCTGCGGATGCCGCCTCGTTCGGATGTGTCCACCCTCTGGATGCAGCAATCCGTGTATTCTTTTTCCTCCAGCAATAATTCCAACGCCAACACCTGTGCCAATCGTATAATACACACAGTTATCCAAGCCCTGCGCAGCTCCCCATGTGACTTCCCCCAGAGCAGCAGCATTCACATCCGTATCCCACCCGAAGGGAACAGGGAATTCACGCTTCAAGATTCCCACCACATTGCAGTTTTCCCATTCGGACTTCGGAGTTGTGGTAATGTAACCGTAAGTAAGGCTATCCGGCTTCAGATCGATCGGACCAAAGGAACCAATGCCGATAGCCACCACCCCTTTATCTCTGAAATAGTCGCTCACCTTGGCGAGTGTAATCTCGGGATGTTCCGTCGGAAAACTGCACCATTCTTCCATATGACCTTGTTCGTTGCCTATTCCGCATACAAACTTCGTTCCGCCCGCTTCGATCGCACCTATACGCATCTACCTGCCCTCCTTCTCTTTATTTCTCATGGGCTTCCACCTTAACAGGAGACAATTCGTAGATGTGAAGAGCAGAGAAGACCATATCTTCCTGATCGGCATCAACCGTAATTCGCGCAGCCTCTGCATCCGGATAGATCAGGTCGGTAATAACGGCCTGACCGTCACTCGCAAATACCTCAACCGAAGAAGAATCCACATAGATACGCAAATGTTGACCCCCGCCCTGAACACTTGCTGTGTGACGGCCCAGGAAATGCTCATGGAAATCAACGATGCCTGATCGACTGCGATCGACGTACACCTCACGCTGATTCGCGTCTACACCAACGAGCGTTTGATGACTGGCGCTGCTTCTCAAGGTAAATTGAACGGATTGCTCCGTTTCCCATTGCGCATCGACTTCATAGCTCACCAGCTGCAGCTTGCTAAGATGTTTCCTCGCCTCTTGGACAGAAACGTTGTGCAAGGTCAATATCGGTTTCCGGGCTTGCTCCATCTCACGGGCTGGACGCTGAACTAATGTGACTTTACCTTCTATCGTTGCCAAAGTAAGCTCCCGAGCAATCGTCATCGCGCCGCGATAACCTTCGGTTGGCGTTTGGTTGGCATACATCCAGTTGCTCATCCAGCCCATAAACAGGCGTCTGCCATCTTCAGCCGGAATGTCTGACCAACTGACTCCTGCGTAGTTGTCCCGCCCATGGTCAATCCAGCGAACCGTGCGGGAAGCTTCATCCGGAACAAACGTCGACCCATCAAAATCTCCGATAAAGTACTGCGTTCGCGAGCCTTCCTTGAACGCAGGATCTGCACCAATGCTGACAAGCATGACCCACTTTTCATGCCCATGGTCCCCATCCACCGCCAGCGGGAAGAGATCAGGACATTCCCACACGCCGTCATGTGAACCGATGCCTGTGCCGAATTCACTGCCGAGTGTCCAATCTTTCAGATTGGGAGAGCGGTACAAGCATACTGTCTGACCACAGGCAATGATCATCACCCATTCCTTGCTCTGGTCGTGCCAGAACACCTTGGGATCACGGAAATCGACATAAGACTCATGCTCCAGTACCGGATTGCCCTCATATTTGTTCCATGTGCGGCCATTGTCCTTGCTGTACGCAATGCTCTGCCGCTGAATCGGGTGATCGTTCGGCACTTCCAGGTGATGCGTGAATATCGCCACCAGTCCTGGTTCCTCATCAAAGAAGCCGGAAGTATTATTCCAATCCACCACAGCACTACCTGAAAAGATCATGCCGTGTTCATCCGGCGCCATAGCCACAGGAAGCTCTTCCCAGGTGAACAGATCCTTGGTCACGGCATGCCCCCAATGCATCGGTCCCCACGTGGTACCAAACGGGTGATGTTGATAGAACAGGTGATACTCGCCTTTGAAATACACCATCCCATTGGGATCATTCATCCACTTCTCGTTCGGCGAGAAATGATAAGCACCTCGGTAATCGGTTGTTGAAATGGTAGACATGTAGGTTCTCTCCTTTGAAATACACTGTTATTTTTATTTCGTATTGCGGTCATATCCCGCTTGTTTGATCTGAAGCCATTCCTGCAGTCCAAGACGATCCAGCTCTTTCAAATAGGCATCCCATTCCTGCTCGATTTTCCCGTTTTGATACCATTCCGTGCGCATGCGCAGTACATAGGCGAACAGGTCGGTTTCAATGGTAGACAGTCGGTCGAGCTCATCAATGGAGAAAAATACACTTGGATAGACGTTTTCCGCTTTCATATGCGGAACCATGACCCGATCCAGAAGCTCCATGCGCCATGCAGCATCTTCCGGTTTGGTCGTGTATTTGTCGTAGTAACTGTCTAGAATCGCCAGTGGTCCGGCTATGCTTGTTTTTTGTCTAAGTTCAACAGGCGCAGCCCCTTCCAGCGGTAAATGCTTCAACATGCCTTTGGCTTCATCGAATTCAAAAATATTTTGCTGCGTTTCATCCCCGTACGTTCCCCAGTTGTTTTGGATCGATTGGAGCGGATCGTACAGCTGGTCTACCCACTTCGCTGTGGATTCCAGATTTTTATTGCTGCTCGTGATAACCATACGTCCTCTATCGAGTCCGATCCCATTGGTTCTCGTAACATTTCTCTCTCCATCCGGACCGGCAAGCGGAGGCAAAACATCATACGTGTCATTCATTCCCGTAATGTTGGCCTTATCCCATGTGAAATACATGCCGTATTTATGGTCCTTGCCTTTGGCCAGATACGTATTCCAATCCTGCTGATAGGCTTCCACATCCACAAGACCTTCCTGGACAAGCTCATGGATATATTTCACAGCTTCCTTGTACCCTTCATCCGCTGCCGTAAAGACGACCTTCCCCTCGTTCGTTACCACGGTATGGTCCCAGTTCTCCCCAAGTCCGAATGCGGCAAAGAGAAATGTCAGATCTTCTCCGCCCGGCTTGTTGATGAACGACAACGGAATTTCATCCGCTTTTCCATTTCCATTGGGATCTTGCGTTTTGAAGGCGATCAGCACTTCCTTCAATTCCTCGGTCGTCGTCGGCATCTTCAGTCCGAGTTTATTCAGCCATTCCACATTGATCCAAGGCAGATTATCCACCGCTTGTATCCGCTGCTTGCCGCTTCCCAGCTCCTCGATCCATGGGAAAGAGTAAATATGTCCATCCGGTGCCGTGATCATGCTCTTGTATTCGGGAGCTTCCTCCAGCACCTTTTGTAAATTGGGCATGTATTGTTCGATCAAGTCTTCGAGCGGGATGATGGCCCCGTCCTTGGCCAGTTTCAGAAGATCATAATCTCCGTAACCTGCGTCAAAGATGGCATCGGGCAACTCCCCGCTGGCTACCGCCAGATTTCTCTTTTCGGCAAACACATCACTCGTATAGTTCTTCCAGTTGATATGCACATTGGTCTTTTCCTCAAGTCGCTTGTTAATCAGTTTCTCGTTCGGATCGGCCGGAGCCAGCGGCGAGCTCTGCGTGATAAAGTTCAGTGTAACTTTCCCGTCGGGAGACTGGGCTTCACTGGCTGCGCCGCCCCCTCCTCCACCACAGGCCGTGAGCAGAAGTACAGCAGACAACATGGAAAGGGATACCGATGTAATGCCTCTTTTGGACTTTTTCACTTTTTTCATGACGTGACCTCCACTTTATATTGTTGGATCTGACTTAAGATATCTCAGGCTGTTCACTATTTGAGTGAACCTACCATGACACCCTTTTCGAAATACTTCTGAAAGAACGGATACATGATAATCAGCGGCAGACTCGAAATGACAATCGCAGAATACT
Organism: Paenibacillus sp. FSL K6-2862; assembly: GCF_038005125.1. NCBI lineage: Bacteria > Bacillati > Bacillota > Bacilli > Caryophanales > Paenibacillaceae > Paenibacillus > Paenibacillus sp. FSL K6-2862. The sequence continues at coordinate 1,529,038 of NZ_JBBOSN010000001.1, read as the reverse complement.
TAATCATCTCGGATAGCCGTTTGAGCTCCGCCATGGCAAGCTGATCACTGATCATGCCCGGGGCAGCCTGATTCTGGATCAGAATGGAACGCAGAACGAGCTGTAAGGGATGAAGATTGGGATTATCCAAATAAATCATGGCATCAAAATAGGAATTCCACTGCCCAACGAACGCGTACAGCGCAAGGACAAAAATGATCGGTTTGGATAGCGGAATGACAATCTGAAAGAAAATCTTCATATCGGAAGCACCGTCCACGTTCGCAGCTTCTTTCAGCTCCCTGGGTACGCCTTTGAAAAAAGTTCTGGAGAGAATGATGTTCCATACGTTAACCGCTCCCGGAATGATGATCGCCCATATGGTATCCAGCATGCCGAGATTACGCACCAGCAGATAGGTCGGAATGAGGCCGCCACCGAAGAACATCGTAATGATAAACATAACCATGAAAAATCCTCTTCCCGCCAGCCTTTCCTCAGACAAGGCATAACCTGCACAGATGGAAACCGCCACAGTCAAGAAGGCAAACGAAACCGAGTACAGCACCGCATTCGCGAAGCCTCGAATCATGGCTGGATTGGACAGAATCATCTGATAACCATCCAGACTCCAGTCGGATACGTTGAAGGACAGGCCCTGATTAAGCAGTACGGTTGGATCCATAAAGGAAGCGATAACAATATAAATGAGAGGAACGACCACAACCAGTACAGCACAGGTGAGAAAGATGGCGTTCAGTGCGAGAATCAGACGATCCAGCCCCGTCGGTTTGATAGTCATGAGTGGTACTCCTTTCTAGTAAAGGCCTTCGCCTTCGTTTAATTTCTTCACAATCAGATTCACGGTGACGAGCAGGATGACGTTAATGATGGAGTTAAACAACCCTACGGCCGCAGAATAGGCGTAATCACCGGACTGTAATCCGACCTTATACACATAGGTGGCAATAATTTCGGATGACGGCAGGTTCATGGATGTCTGCATCAGATATGCCTTTTCGAATCCGATTGACATAATTCCGCCAGCTGCAAGGATAAACACAATAGCCATAATCGGGCGGATGGTCGGAAGGTCAATGTGACGAATACGTTGAAGAAGATTGGCTCCATCCAGATTAGCCGCATTGTGAAGCTCTGGATCGACATTGGCCAAAGCCGCAACGTAAATGATTGAAGCCCAGCCTGCCCCCGTCCAGATATCGGACAAGATGTAGATCCAGCGGAAATATTCGGGTTCGGACATAAACATGATCGGCTGACCTGTAATCCATGTGGTCAATTGATTGATGGGACCCGTCGGCGATAAGAAGATGAACAGCATGCCCACAACAACGACAACGGATATAAAATTCGGCGCATACAGAAACAATTGAATGTTCTTCTTCACTGCAGCTTGGCGCACCTGATTCAGCATGAGAGCCAGCAAAATAGGCACCGGGAAGCTGAATATCAATCCGAAAAAGCTGAGCTTAAGCGTATTCATAAAAATCACATCAAAATTGGGTGAAGCCAAAAACTTCTCGAAATGTTTCAAGCCCACCCACTCACTGCCCATAATCCCCTTGATCGGACTGAAGTCCTTGAATGCGATGATGGCTCCATACATCGGAATGTATTTGAAGATCAGTGTCAGGATTAGAGCTGGCGCAAGCAATACATACAGGAAATAATTCTTTTTGAGCTGCTGTAATGGATGAAAAATGGAACTCCTCTCTTTGAGGCTCTTCCCCATCCTCTTATTGGTGTTTACTGTGTTATCCAACATACGACCCCCGTTCATCATTAAAGTTTACAATTGCTCATAGTAAGGGCTTTCAATATTTACAATTGCTTATTTGATATTTTACAATTTATCAGGATATGTATCATGTAGTCAATACAAAATGTGAAAAATAATTGTGCATTTGCTTCACTTTTTTATGCATAACTCTGTTCTAATTGTAGATTCAACGGAATGAATATCCAAAAAAAGCCCGTTATATAACGTATTTCATCCTGTAACAAAGGTTTCTGCATTGGTTGTATACGATGTAAACTTAAATGACGAATAAATAAAGAATGCGAAATACGAAATTGACAAAAACAATTATAAATTGTGCATTTGTAAATTTACAATTGCTATTTGCTTCGATATATTATACATTTGACTTAGAAAACACTTGGGACGATCAATTGACCAATAGAGGTGAGGCACGACATGGCAAAAGAGAAAGTAACGATACAGGATATCGCAGATGCTTTGGGCATCTCCCGAAATACGGCTTCCAAAGCACTGAATGATAGCGGAAACATCCCGGAAGAAACACGGAGTCGGGTGATTAAGAAAGCCATTGAATTAAGATATAAACAGTTTGCTTATATGGAAAGTGAGCATGTTCTGAGCAAAACGCCGGGCAATATCGCCCTGTTAACAGAGAACCTGCCTAATACGTCTCATTTTGGATCGCTGCTAATTAGCGGTTTGGAGAAAAGAATTAGTGCTGAGGGCTATAATCTGTCCATTCATATCGTTCGTGAAGTTGATGAAGAAGCCCTTACCCTACCTAACAATTTTGATATTTCCAAAGTGGACGGCATCATCTGCATCGAGTTATTCAACCTGGAATATACCCGCCTCATCACAGAGCTGGGAATTCCGACGGTCTTTATCGATTGTGCAGCCAACATCTGTTATCCGGATTTCCATGCGGATCTGCTGCTTATGGAGAATGAACATAGCACGTATCAGTTAACCAAAAAATTAATTGATAGCGGCTACAAAAGTATCGGATTCGCAGGAGATTATAATCACTGTAAAAGCTTCAACGAACGATGGACTGGATATCACCGGGCGATGTTGGAATCGGGATTGCAGGTCGATCTATCCCACTGCATTACAGACAATGATAAGCTGTACTTCTCCAAACCTGGTTGGATAAGGGAGCGAGTAGCTGCACTGGAGTCGTTCCCTTCCGCATATGTGTGTGCCAATGACTTCATTGCGGTGGATCTAATCAGAGCTTTTAAATTAAGAGAGGTAACGGTTCCACAGGATATTGTGGTATGTGGATTCGATAACGCACCTGAATCAAGAATTATTGAACCTCCGTTAACGACGGTTCATATTTATAGTAACGAGATGGGGATTAAGGCAGCCGAAATGCTGTTATCCCGAATGGACAACCCCGAACAGCCTTATCAGGTCTCGCATATTGTGACTGCGCCCATTATCAGGGAGTCAACACCTGGCATCATGCCAGCCGAGCCGACTCTTGTCAGAAAATAAGATGGAGAAATGTACCATAGTCGAGTTAAAATGCATCTGATGGCGTTCTCTGAGCGAGTAAGTTGGAACCAAAAAGAAGTGGACACCCATCTGATGGGTGTCCACTTCTTTTTATTTTCTAACTAACCTCTTATAGCTGCCTCAGTTCATCCTATTCCAATATCTTATCCCTAGTTGGCTCGTCAAACTACCAGCGCTCAGCCCTTTTCCTCACTTCTCAAACGCCAAATTGCTTCAGATGGTGGTCCAAGTGCTTGTAGATTCCTTTGCCCCATTCCTCGGAAGTAAATCTTCCAAAAAAAGGATGAGGAACTGCACCATTTTTGAAACCTTCACGTTGCAACGTCATGATGTTTTGTTTTAGCTTTTCTTTTTCTACTTCAAACTCTCTTGTATCCACAATCATCATGCTTGGAATCGTAGACATATTGCGGGGAAGTGGCTTGTCATTATAAAAAATGGGTTTTGCAAACTTTCCGACCAGTATGCCTAGCAAGCTTCTTGAGGAACGGGCTTTTCCCGTTGCTATGTCTTGAAATGAAGAGCAATGAGCAAGCATTTGAGCAGCATTCATACGCCCCCACCCAGGTTGAACATCTTGGTTTAATTGATCAATGCGTCCCAAGATTTCTTTTGCAGCCGATAGATCAAAAATTGTTTTCACTAAGACATAAGCCTCCTAACCTTTACAAGAAAAGAATCCACAATAAAATATTACCATATTATTCAAGTGGAATGTGGATTAAACCAGCCCACCCTTTAATGATTAAAACAGCCAATCACAATGATCGGCTGCTTCCTATTGTTATTGAGCTATCGCGGAAGTCCAGTTCTTCTCTTATTTAGTCACCATAGGCGTCTCCGCCTTACTACTGTTCGCTCTATTAAACAGTAAGATAGCCAGAAGTAAAGCTATGCCGACAGCGGCAAATCCCAACCAGTTCAGATACAGGACAGACGTACTGCGAATGACGAGACCGCCTACAGCAGATCCCAGTGCAAAACCAAATTGAATGAATGACGTATTTACGCTAAGAGCAATGTCTGGATTTCGAGGCGCTAGAGTAACTAAGTATAGCTGCTGGGCTGGGGAGATACTCCATGTTGATAGCATAAAAATCATCAAAATCAAGATGAATGCCAGGAGATGGACACCCGCTAGGGCGAACATAAGGAGCGTGACCCCCTGTAACAAAAGCCCGAGAAGAATGGTGAATTTGGTGCCCTTGGCATCTGCCAAATGTCCACCTACTCTTGATCCTACAAAGCTGCAAATACCTGCAAAAAATAGAACAGCACTAATCTCGGTCATGGTAAGAGAGGATGTCTCTTGCAAGAATGGCGTAATATAAGTAAATAGTGTGGCGTAACCGCCGACATACAACAATGTCACTATCAAAGACATCAGAATAGTCGGGTTTTTGAGAATAGAGAGCTGCATACCAAGGGTAACCTTTTCTTCTTCTTTTATGGCTGGAACCATTTTATAGATGACTAGTAATGGAAGAATACTTAATACACCAATTAGAATAAACAAGACTCTCCAGCCGAACATCTCACTAAAAAATGTGCCTATAGGGACACCGAGCACTAACGCGCTGCTAAGCCCCATCAAAATGATCCCGATGGCATTGCCCCTTTTTTCCTTCTCAACCAGTCGAGTTGCTACGGCCATAGCGACAACAGTAGCCATCCCTCCACTAGCTCCCTGGATTACACGTATCCATAACAATGCCTCATAAGCAACATCTGCAAACATGAGTCCGTTGCTGACAATAAATACACCGAGGGTTGTCATTAGTAATGTTTTGCGATCTGCATTAATCGTAAGTGTGATCAATATCGGGGAAACAATGGCCGCAGCGAGAGCAAACACCGTGACTAGTAACCCAGCTTCGGAAGTAGATACCCTTAGGTCCATGGCCATCATTTCAATAACACCCGTAATGATATATTCAATGGTCCCGATCAAAAAAACAGCCAGTGCCAGGACATAGATGATGCCTTTATTTTTCATTTCACACCACTCCACCTTCTCATTAACTATTTCGTATTGGAATTTGTATCTCAATCAATTTTGCATCTCGTTCCGGAGATAACGGTAAATACAGTTCCCTGCCCGGTTCGCTTTCCTTGATCTGATAGTTATTATTTTCGATCCATTTCGCTAAATGCACACAGGCCGCACCATCAAATTTGGAATCGGAATGAAAAGCCATTGTGGCCATCATCGGTTCAGGAGGAATTATTCGCAGCTGAAATGGCTCTGGAGAGGATTGAAGCTCACAGGTTAAAAAATATCCCACTTCAAACTCAAACTCATCTTCTTTTCCGTCGACGTCTTTCCACAACACAACCTGAGGGCCTTGAATCTGCTGCCGCAATTCGGTTGTTACTAACAGATCGAATTGACGAAATAATTCTGGTATGTCATCTTCTCTTCCGTATGCTTTTTGATAAAGGAAGGTTTGAGCAGCTTCTGCTTTGATTCGGATGTCTTGACCCGTTTCGAATTGCCCCTCCCTTTCGATGAGCTGCATGCGCTCTTCAATCCTGACAAGTTTCGCTTGTTCCGTATCAATGATTTGCTGGATTTCGCTTCTTTTCAGCCTAAACATGCCTTGAATGTTCTCCAATGTGATATCTTCCTTGATCAGCTGTGTAATCTGAGGTAATGTAAAACCCAACTCCTTATACATCAAAATCCGGTTGAGCTCCAGAAGCTGATCTGCGGAATAGTAACGATATCCCGTATGGTGATCTACTTTTCTTGGCTTGAGTATGCCAATCTGGTCGTAGTAACGCAGGGTTTTAAGAGAGACCTTGCTTAACCTGGAAAATGCACTGATTTTAAACAACATATCATCTCCAATCGATAACTTAAGGTGAGTATACAGTTTCCTGTGCAGGGGAAAGTCAAGGAAGTGAATGCATTTTTTATTTTAGTCGAACAAAAGCAGCCGATCATGTTGATCAGCTGCTTTGTCATGTAAAAGGTGCTATCCTTTTTAGCGATCACTATAATTGTGCTTTTCAATAACTCTATTTTACACAATGAAAAATAAAAGATCGACTTTCAGCATTTGCGTATTTAAATTCCCAATCCCCATATGTTTCAATTTTCGAAAAACCGGCTTGTTTCAGTGACTCATCCAATTCTCCTTGCTTTCGAAATCGTATCTGCATTTTTTCATGGACAAGGACTTCATTTGTTTTTGTATTTTTCACAGTTTCATAGAACGTATAAACATCTTGCTCAAACCCCTCATATTCTGTATAGATTTCAAGGGTATCTCCACTTAGCCTGTCTTCGGCTACACCAGGACTCATATCCTTCTCCCACTCTTCCCACACTTTTACCAGAGGATTTCTTGTATCAAAAATAAAATGACCCCCAGCTTTCAGAGATCGGAATACGTCTGAGATCACTTGTTTCCAACTATCATCTGTAAGAAATACCTGTGCAACATTAGCAGTCATAATAACCGCGTCATACGTATTGGTTTGTAAATTGGAGCTGTCTCCTACAATCCAGTTCACATGGCCTGAATCATCCTTACTTCTCGCCAGTTTAATCGCTTCTTCATGGGGATCGATGGCTGTGATTGTATATCCATTTTGAGCAAGATGTGTAGTCCACCTTCCTGTTCCACAGCCTAAGTCAGCTATAGACTCCACCTTCAATCTCTTAAGCAATGCAAGGAAAAATTCATCATCTTTTCCCCAAAGGTTAATCTGGTCATATACTAATGGAATCATAAATATTGTTTCCCACTTTCTATATCGTTTTTGCGATGAATCTGGATTTTACATAAGTATAAACGGATATTCCTGAAATGGTTCATTTTATCTGCCCGTTAGATGAATAATAGCAACCAATCACAAGGAATGCACGGAAACATTAGGAGATTCTTCACGTTGACTAATCCCTATTTCCTCATTATAATTCGGACATCGAGAGCCAAGCCAAAAATTGCTGGCCACGGTTGCCAATGCCATGTCGGTTCAGAATGTTCGCTTTCGAAGTATGAATCTTGTCTATAAACAAACTCAAAAGTGAAAGATGTGAATGAACGATGAGTAAACAGAAGTTGTACTATGGTAAAGATATCGAAGTAATGTTTGATTCTGAGGTATGCATTCATTCCGGTATTTGCGTAAAGGGCCTCCCTGCTGTGTTTGATTTGAGCAAACGTCCTTGGGTTAATCCCGATGGCGACACTTCAGAGGCCATTGCCCGGCATATTGACACATGTCCAAGTGGAGCATTGACGTATAAACGTCTGGACGATGAATATCTAACAAGGAAAGAGGGATGAACATGCATCATGTAGAACATGAACCTGCTAATAAAAGATTTCTTATTCAAGATAATGGTGACATTGCTGCGGTAATGACATATGTAATCTCAAGTCCAGAGCTGTACATTATTGATCACACGTTGGTTGAAAATGCTTACCGGGGACAAGGGCTTGGCGACAAGCTGCTCAAAGCTATGGTGGAATACGCACGGGAAAACGGTATTAAGATTTTACCTTTGTGCCCGTTTGCTAAGGGACGTTTCGACCGCATCCCTGAATATGCGGATGTTCTCAATTAATAACCATTGAATGATGACCATATTATGAGAAAAGAGCCTGAGAGTACGAGATCTCTTCGTCCCCTCTGGCTCTTTTGCATTAACTGCTCCTGTCATTTTGGTGGGCATCTTCATGAAAGTAATGTTCAAATTGTTTTTTCATTCTATTTGCTACCACGTGGGTGGAACGCGAATGCACAATGGCTGATATGACAAAATACAGAGAGACTATTGTAATAATAAAATAAATGATAACCAACGGAAAACTCCTCTCTAATAGATGGATGTTCGAAAATCCTCTGGTTCTATATGGCTTTTAGATAAGCCGTAATCTAAACGATTGTCCACTCTTTTACCATTCAACTTGATCAAAACGCATATCTTTATAGTAGAACTCTTTATCATGATCCGTAATCTTACGAAGAACTTTGCATGGATTCCCAACAGCAATTACATTCGCAGGAATATCCTTGGTTACTACACTCCCAGCACCGATGACACTCCCTTTACCAATCGTGACTCCTGGTACAATAATCGCTCCGCTCCCGACCCACACCCCATCCTCAATGACCACGGGTAATGCAAACATCCCGCCTTCTTTGCGCTTTTCTGGGTGTACAGGATGATTCGTTACAGCAATCGTAACATTCGGACCAAACATGACATCATTACCAATCGTAACTTTGTAGTCATCAACCACCGTTAGATTGAAGTTAATATACACATTATTTCCTACAGTCGTATTGGAACCGTACGACATGCGAATGGGAGGCTCCAACCATACATGTTCTCCGATACTTCCAAATAGTTGTTTCAATAACATTTTGCGCTTTACAACATCATCCGGATGCAATTGATTAATTTCATAGCATATCGCCTTACCACGCTGGCGTGCTTTTGCCAACTCCTCAGCCTCTTTCGGATAATTAGTATCATCATCGGTGAATAATTGCTTGCTGGCCATTCGTTCTTGAATATTCATACTATATTCTCCTTTATACTTGCGTTAGAGTTATTAAAGTAACCTTGCGAACCTCTCCGTTTTGATCAGGTTTAGGCAAAGTTTCTGGTTAGATTATTCAGCCACTTATACTGTCGGTATCGCATTAAAGCAATGGGTAGTTTAATGATCTCGTCTAAGCTGATGAAGGTATACAGTAGAATCGGCGGTACATGCCACACAAATGCACTTAGGTAACTAAGCGGCAGAATGATGAACCACATGACAACGGTGTCACACCAAAATCCAAATTTGGAATCACCACCAGCCGTGAATATACCCGCTATCGTTGTAGAGTTTATTGATTTGGCTATACAATAATACGCACTAATGTACAGCATGCCATCTAGGTAACTCTGAGCAGTTGCATTCAAATTCGCAACGGAATATACCAACGGTTTAATGAGCAGAATCATGCAGCCGGCAATCACTCCAAACCATAAAGCATAAAAACACATTTTGTTGCCAGCATATTTTGCTTTCTCCAATTCACCTTGTCCCAAATACTTCCCAACAAGTACAGAGCCCCCAGTAGCGATGCCTCCACAGAGAACCACTGCCAGATTTTTAACTACAGACGCTATTGAATTTGCGGCTACCAGATCGGAGTTCACATGGCCTATTATTGCAGCAGTAGCGGTAAGTGCCCCTCCCCAGACCATATAATTCCCCTGCACAGGCAGCGTATACTTCAAGAAATCCTTTAATAGATTTCGTTGAATGCTATCCCGTACGGGTAATCGAAAACGAATGGGTCCTTTGATGATAGAGTGAAGTATGCAGCAGGTTAGTTCAACAACCCTCGCTAATACAGTGGCAAGCGCTACCGCAGATATGGCCACTTCGGGTCTGGATGGGAATAATACAAAAATGCAAATGGTATTGAGCAAAATGTTTAAAATCAAACCTAAGGAACTAATCCACGCACTAAGTTTTGCATTCTCCATACTTCGAATCACACTGAGATACATCTGTGATATTCCCATCACAAGATAAGAAAAGGAATTCATTTGTAAAAACCTTGAGCCGTATTGAATCAGTTCGGCATCATTAGTGAATAAACGCATAAGTGTATCTGGCAGAAAGAAGGAAGATAAGAAAAACAAAATGGAGACACCAAAGGAAAACATACAGGCGATGCTCAAAATGCGCTGTATGGTCGAAGTATCTTTCTTCCCCCAGTATTGCGCAGTGAGGATACTAGCTCCCGCTGACATCCCCATATAAAACAAGGATAATGCAAAAGTAATTTGCCCTGCGAGTGATACAGCTGACATTGCAGATTGACTAATCATCCCCAGCATAAGTACATCAACAGATATTACGGTTGCTGATATTAAATTTTGTAACGCAATGGGAATGACGAGCGTCATTAACTCCCGATTAAAATCACGATTGCCAGATCCCAGATGTTGAATGCGGTTTCTCACCTATATCCTGTCCTCTCGGCTGATTTCACAATATAAGGATAGGATAATATCGTTGTTGTATCCATCAATATTGGCTATAATTTTATAAAAATCGTATATTTTCAAAGGACGGTCTCTTTGATGACAAATTTAGAGGTGTTTTCTGATTTATCCGAACGTTTGGATTATAACCTTCCTGATTTACCGCTCTATGTCCGGAAGGGAAGCCTACATCAATTTAACAATTATGCAGCAGTAGCGCACTGGCATGTGGACATCGAGTTTATCTATGTATTGCAAGGATCGATGGATTTCTCTGTTAATGGAACTATTACTCGATTGCATCAAGGTGATGGACTTTTTGTGAATAGCCAGCGTTTGCATTACGGTTATTCTCTTGCAGACCAAAACGATTGTTTATTTCTTGTCGTCGTCATTCATCCCTCTATCCTTGGCGAGAAGACTTCATATATTCAATCCTACTGGGGAGAAAAGTTTGGTTTGACGATGGCTGATTTTCTAGTCCTTACAGATCAGGTGGATTGGCAACGAAGCATATTACGGTCCATTCAAGAAATCTATCAGGAAATGCATAAAACACACACTCCTCTCAATCCCCTTCGTCTGGCATCGCAAGCTTTATTTTTGTGTGCAACGATAGGGGATCATTTACAACCAAGCACTGGGCAACCTGGAGTATTGATGCATGTTCAAGAAATGACACGTTTCATTCATCAAAACTATGATCAAAAAATAACGCTTGAGGAGATCGCCTCTGCAGGAGCCGTTTGCAGAAGTCGGTGTTGTACATTGTTTAACAAGTATGTAGGTCAGACACCCAACAATTATGTCACTCAATATCGCCTTCAAAAAAGTTGCGAAATGTTAAAAGAGACACAACGATCTATAAGTGAAATTGCACTTGCCTGCGGTTTTCAAAGTGCTAGTTATTTTTCATCGATTTTCCGCAAACAGATGGGGGTAGTTCCGCAACATTATCGAAAACAAGCTAACGAATAACCACCCCAACATGAATCAGGTAAATAAAAAGACACTCAAAATGCTACGAATGTAAAGACCGGATCGAAGATACAGAAACAGCACCGTATCCTCCGTTTAAGAAGAACATGGTGCTGTATAACCGCTTGAAGACTCATGACCTTAGATGTTTTCCTTTATCCAAGAACGTAACTTGTCAGCATAGAACGAGCGCTCTTCAGGATCGGACTGTGAACCCTTCGACAGATAAAGCTGATCATTCCTATATCTAGGGTAAACATGGAGATGATAATGCCACACGTCTTGATTGCCAGCTGGTTCATTGTGCTGCCTTGTAGAGATCCCTTCACATCCATACGTACTTTTCATCGCAAGTGCTGTAAGCTGAGCCGCGCGGTGAATCTCAGCAGCGTAATCTGCAGGCAGCTCATAGATGTTCTCGAAATGTTGATTGGGCACCACAAGAACATGTCCTTTATTGTTGGGCCACCATTTGCCCGCTATAAATGCCGTTACCTTTTCATTCTGATAGATGATATCCCTTTGTTTTGTTCCCTGGTCAGGTCTCTTGATACCCCAAATACAGCAAAAAGGACATTCGTATCCTTCGGGCTTGTGTGAAAATAATGCTGTCATCTCTATATCGCATCCCCTCTTCTATTTTTCCAATCAACTAATAGACACTGGCAACTTCAGGCTCGACCACTTTCCATGATCCAATTCCGGGAGGACATATCCCTCCGTAATGTCTTCATACAAGCTTAGAATACTTCATGTACGTCTCATAGAAATGTAGGTTTCCAAAAAACGTACTATATTTACTCCTAAAATCAAAATATAGTAATATACCCATATCATGATAAATATAAGGAGTGGAAACTATACTAAAAAGTAAGTCTGTGAGCATATTTATTATTGTTTGTTTTGTCCTTATCATGGGAGGTTGTAGCTTCATGTCTGATTCTCGAGAAGAAGCTCAAGCCATTAACAAGGCTATGAATGCAGGAGAAATGTATTTTAAAGAAAAATACGACCTCAACGTTGAATTTACACGTCACAAATTTAATCCGCCCGATCTTGGTCCGGACATTGGGCTTTATGGATATTTGAAAGGAGATACGGATACCGAGGTGTTTCTCCTCATTAACTATGAGACGCTTGAAGTCGTCACTGTGGGAGTTCCCAAAGAACTAATTAAAAGATAGGAGATAACTGAGCCATGTTCTTGAGGCTCTTTCTAATATTTAGCCAAGAGACCCCCTTCTTTGTTTCCAAAAAAGTCAAATATCCAAAAACAAAAGTATAGTCTTGCTAAGCTACTCTGCCTGTTAGTTGAACAAAAGCAGCTAATCACACCGTGTCAGTTGCTTTCAATGTCGTATTAAGCTAACTTTACCCGATACTTAAATCCTCGGTTGTTGAAACCACACTAATCATCCAACTTTCGATGTTGAATGATGTATTCGTTTCCATTCCATTATATCCCTGCTTGTTAGTTCAATATGCGACGGCAGCTGAGCTTAAGTCAACTACCGTTGTGCTGATTGAACATTCGTTACCCGTTAACATAATGGGCACTATTTTTTTATATCTTCATTAATCTTTTGTTTGTATAAAATTATGGCAAGAGGCAAATTAATCATTCCAAGAGTGAAAGAAGACACCATAGATATCCATTGAGGTATTGTAAGATAATAATTCGGTTTTCCATCTCCTACTGGTCCTACTTTGGGTTGGTAGCTATCCCACCATTCATATAAGAAACCAACAACAGGTGCTAGTATGCAAACTACACTTGCAGCGATATGTAACACATACCTATTCAACCCTAATCCCTCCGCTTCATCTATTTATGTCTAGAACCCTCTTTACATTATATGTAATCTAAAAGTTGGAAGTCGCACTAACCTGTACGTTTGATTAACATAAAGACAGCCGGCGCATTAGCCGGCTGCCTGCATGAATTATATGTTTCAAGCTAAGATCACGATTCCATAAGCTCTATTTTTTTAATCAGAGATGGACCCCCATCCACTTCTCCTACGAAGAAATAGACCCAGCTATTCAGGTAGGCCCTGGAACGTTTTCCCGCGTGTCAGTACCTGGCTCTGATCTGCCCAACGGATCTGAACTGAACGGGAAGTGAACAGATCTGGTCCGTCTGAGACTTGAAAATGCAGATGCGCTTCACTGGAGTTACCGGAATTACCAAGCTGCCCGATGAGATCTCCCTGCTTGACTTTATCCCCTGTCTTTACGGCTGCACTCCCCTCCTTGAGATGTGCGGTGATGCTGTATTCCCCATTTCCATGATCGATGACGACAACATTCCCTGCCGGCTCTTCAGCATTCATCTCGCCTGGCGTGTTATCCGGAATGTCATTTTTGACTTCAACAACCGTCCCATCTGCAGCTGCATAGAGCGGCTCACCAAAAGCATAATAGTTTTCATTCACAGCGGCCTCCCCTTGATAACTTGAATCTTCCTTTGTGCGAATAATGTCCAGTGCGTAACGCTGCGTTTCATGCGCATAATGATAATTGGACATCACATCATTTCCTCCCCAGAACACGAACCATTCCCCCTTCATAGGAAACTGAAATTCGGTCTTGGTAAATGCCTTGTCCGTCTCCTCATACGTTTCAAGTGGCTGGATTAACAGCCCGTCAATCTGATGATCTTCGGCAAAATAGGCCTGTATTCCTCTGGTCCCCGTCTGATCCTTCCAGGAATGCTCCATCAGGTTGTTCATTTTGACTTTCGTAACCTGTTCCCAGGAAGTGACTCCCTCTGTGAAGCTGTCCACAGACGTCTTAAACTCTTCCAGCGATATCGTTTCCTTGAGTTCCGGGCTCATTTGATTATAAATGTCCTCCTTCGAACCATTCATCAATGTATCTATGAAATGTTCAGGTGTAATCATCACATCCTCCTCTGCTGAGTTCGTCTCATCTTTATTGGTGTTTTCTGCGGCTGGCGACGCACTGGAAGTCTGTTCTGCTGACGGCCGTTCCCTCTGGTCAGATGATTCTGTAGTGCCGCAGGCAGACAAGAGCACACACGCACCAAGTGCTGCGGCAACCAGCTTCCAGCTCCTATGATTTCTCCAAAAGTCTTTTTGCACAGCATAACCTGCTTTCATCCGTTCCTTTTCAATGAACATTTTGGCTCGCTTCCTGCTTCCCTTATGAATTCTATTCACTTCCCTGCACCCCTTCTGTAGAACGATTTCTTCCCAATCCAGTGTACTAAACCAATCTTATCCTCCGTCTAACCTCCTCTTACGTCTATCATAACTTTGAGGCATGCTGCTGCTTCATAATTAAGATTCTGTTAAGGTTACCGGCACACTGCACCGCCCTTCTGAATGGTATGATAGATTAGATAAACCAACGCAGAAGATCATAGCCGACAACTAATGTATTCATAAAAATCAGGAGGATCTCTTACGTCATGGATAACGTTTCAATCCTGCTTGTTGATGATGAACAGGCGATTTTACATATGTTAAAAACGGTTTTGCTCAAGGAGCAATTCGTAGATATTGACACGGTCACCACAGGTGAAGAAGCGATTGCCGCTTGTGAAAAGAAAACCTATCACTGCATCGTGCTGGACGTCATGCTGCCAGGCAGAAGCGGGCTGGAAATTTGTCCTTTTCTGCGCCAATTGACCGATGCACCGATTCTCTTTTTAACTGCCAAAACAACTGATTATGACAAGTTGACCGGCTTCGCAATTGGGGGAGACGATTATGTTGTTAAACCGTTTAATCCACTTGAAGTGGTCGCACGAATGAAATCACTGCTGAAGCGGTATTTACCCAGACAGACAGAATCAGGTAGACAACTTCCGAATCATGACGTAAATACGTCACCATCTTCCCTGCAGGAAGGGATCTATGATTACGGACGCTTTCAGTTGAACGAGCACGCCGGTGAACTCAGAGTTGATGGTCAGCTGGTAGGCTGTCCCGCTCTGGTGTATCAGCTGCTGCTCTTTTTCTGCAAACATCCCAATCGCATCTTCACCAAATCCGAATTGTACGAGCGGGTATGGGAATCGGAAGCCATCCGTGACGACAATACGGTCATGGTTCATATTCACCGAATTCGCGAGCGTATTGAAGCCGATCCCTCCAGGCCTGAACTGCTGGTGAATGTCCGTGGATTGGGATATAAGCTCGTTCTGCCCGAGGAGGAGCCCCGAAGATGAGCATCCGTCGCAGATTGATGACACGGTTCATTGGCCTGCTTGCGGGTGCTGTAATTCTGATCCTGGTTCTCGGTGGAAGCATCGCATACTGGGTCATCCAACAGTTGAATGAAGCCAGCCTTGTTGAAGATTTTGCCTCTGTCGGACTCGAACAACTGATCAGTACCGCAGAGATTTTGCCGGACGGTACCGTTCAATATGATCCCGCGCTGCTAAAGCGTGTGGAGGAGAACAACGGCTGGCTGCAGGTTCTCGATGAGCAAGGCCGTGTGGTGGATGCCTTTCATACCCCTTCCGATGTCCCGAATCACTATAAACCCGGAGAACTTCTATCCTATTGGGAAGGAAAAAAGCCCTTTCCCTACCAGCTCTATTTACTCATAAGGGAAAGAAAGGGGATCAACTTCACCCTACTGTACGGGGAGAGCAATCAGGTGGTAACACTTTTGGATCAAGTCTACACCAGCGGAAGTTATGCCGACGGCAAGCTGGTACTGCCCACCGAGCAGCAGGATATCCTTCGCTCGGCGGATGCCTATCTTGAGATTTTGGATGAGCAGGGACATGTCCTTACTTCTTTCAACAAACCTGCAATGGGCACGCCGGACAGCTACAGCATTCAGGACCTGATTCTGCGCACACGATACCCCACCAGGTATGGAATAAACACGGTAACCCTTTATGATGAACAGGATCAATCGACCTGGATGCTGAGTGTTCCTCTTCCCAGCAGTCAAGCAGGCATGAACGAGAATCCCTTCGGTTTTATTTTTGGTCCTGCCCTGGCAGCCCTTTTGGTATCCATCATCATTCTGCTTGTGCTGCTTGCATTCTGGTATGCCAATCGCTTCGGTTATCCCATGTTGCATATGCTTCAATGGCTGCAGCGGCTTGAACATGGACACTACGAAGAACCGGCTGGCACCTGGGGCAAGCCACGCAGCCAGAAGCGTAACGGAAAATGGCGTCAAAAATATCGGGTATATGCGGAAGTGCTGCACTCTATCCAGTCGTTGTCGAGCACACTTAAACGTGATGAAGAACTCCGCAGACAGACCGACTCTCTGCGCGAGGAGTGGATTGCTGGAATAACTCATGATCTGAAGACACCTCTGTCATCCATCCAGGGATATGCACACATGCTGGAAGCTGAGAAATACAACTGGACATCCGAGGAAATACGAGAATTTGCGGGTATCATGCTGGATAAATCCATGTACATGGACCGGCTGGTGAACGACCTGTCCATGACATACCGTCTGCGCAGCGGTGGATACCAACCTCCTGTCGAGCAAACAGACGTAAATGCGCTACTTCAAGATCTTGTACATCGTGCCGAGCGTAACCCGGCTTATGGAGAAGGCCGTATTACATTCGAACCTGCCACAGTCGCGGTGCATGGTTATGTCCATATCCCGTCCTTCGAACGAATTGTCGATAATCTCACCGCCAACGCCCTGCTGCACAATCCACCAGAGACGAAGCTGACCGTTCGTGTTGAGCCAGGTGAGCAGGACGGCAATTTCATCATTCAATTTGCCGATGATGGCCGCGGAATGGATCAGGAGACGGTATGGAGGCTGTTCGAACGATACTATCGCGGCACGGATACGGCGACATCCGATGTTGGATCAGGCCTCGGCATGGCGGTAACCAAAGGGCTGATTGAGGCCATGAAAGGCCGAATCGACGTTCAATCCCATCTGGACCAGGGAACCACCATACGATTAATATTTGATCGTCATTCGGATAAAGCTAAATAAAACTCCGCTTGACCTTTTGATTTTCAGTCTATATAATCGACACTCAATAACACCTGTTCCAATATATTGATATGGATCTCAAGTTCATTTCAATTTAAATAACTTTGCATATTGGCGATGACCAGAGACATGATTTCGTTTGCGTGCTGCCCAGAGAGAGAAGGGATTGGTGAAACCTTCTTCAGCGAACGGAGCGGAATTACCCCTCTGCAGCCGTGACCTCGAACCTCAGCTTGGCGGACTTCCCATGGAAATACCGTCTGGTTGTCAGTAGAGTTCACCGCCTGATCCCCGATAACGGATCCCAATGAGGGTTATGATGTTTTCTGTTTTGCGGCGGCTGGCCGATGCAGGGGATATTCATAACCAAATTAGGGTGGAACCACGAGCTGAGCGCACTCGTCCCTTTTCCGGGACGGGTGTTTTTTGCGCTTCCATTTCAAACATTGGAGAGTGGTTTGCATGAGTAATCAACAAGGTAACCCTATTGAGATTCGCCTTCAAGGTGGAGCAGTTCGTTCGTACGAGGCAGGCATAAGTGTCGGAGAAGTCGCTTCGTCCATCAGTACTAGCTTGGGTAAACAGGCCATCGGAGGCATTATGGACGGTGTAAACGTTGATCTGGACATGAAGCTTGAACAGGACTGCGAACTCGTCATTGTTACACTGGACAGCGAGGAAGGACTGTATCGTTATCGTCATAGTACTGCGCATGTGCTCGCCCAGGCCCTTAAGCGTATCTACGGTGCGGAACAAGTCAAGCTGGGGATTGGCCCCGTCATTGAAGATGGCTTTTATTACGATGTGGATCTGGAGCATGCTTTGTCCATCAGTGATCTGGCTGCCATTGAGCGGGAAATGAACAAGATTGTGCAGGAAAATGAGAAGATCAGCCGCCGGATAGTTAGCCGTGAGGAAGCCCTTCGCTTGTTCGAAGAAATTCAGGATCCTTATAAGCTTGAGCTGATCCATGATTTGCCGCTGGATGCGGAGCTTTCGATCTATGATCAAGGGGAGTTTTTTGATCTGTGCCGTGGCCCACATCTTCCGTCCACTGGCCGGATCAAAGCCTTCAAGCTGCTCAATGTGGCAGGGGCCTACTGGCGGGGCGATTCGAACAACAAAATGCTTCAGCGAATCTACGGCACTGCCTTTCCAAGCAAAGCCCAGCTGGACGATCACCTGCACATGCTGGAGGAAGCCAAGAAGCGGGATCATCGCAGGCTCGGCAAAGAGCTGGGTCTGTTCATGTTCTCCGAGGAAGCGCCAGGGATGCCCTTCTATCTCCCGAAAGGCATGACGATCCGTACAGAGCTGGAGCAATTTTCACGCGAGCTGCAGCTGCAGGAAGGGTATCAGGAAGTTCGAACTCCGCTGATGATGAACAATCGTCTGTGGGAGCAATCCGGTCATTGGGAGCATTATAAGGACAATATGTATTTCTCAGAAGTGGATGACGCTACATTTGCTCTGAAGCCGATGAACTGCCCGGGGCATATGCTGATTTTCAAAAATGCACTTCATTCCTATCGCGAGCTTCCCATTCGCATGATGGAATTTGGCCAGGTTCACCGTCATGAATTCTCGGGTGCGCTGAACGGCATGATGCGGGTACGGACATTTTGTCAGGATGATGCCCATCTCTATGTCATGCCGGAACAGATTGAGGAAGAGATTAACCAGGCGATATCCCTGATCGGACGTATGTACGATATTTTTGGTTTCGAATACACAATTGAGCTATCCACTCGTCCTGAAGACTCCATGGGGTCGGAAGAGCTATGGGATCAGGCGGAACGCGCCCTGCAAAATGTACTGGATCGTCGCGGCGTGAAATACCGCATCAATGAAGGAGACGGAGCCTTTTATGGGCCGAAGATTGACTTCCATATTCTCGATGCACTGAAACGCAGCTGGCAGTGCGGAACAATTCAGCTTGATTTCCAAATGCCGGAGAAATTCGACCTCACTTATGTTGGCGAGGACAGCCTGAAACACCGTCCAGTCGTGATCCATCGCGCCATCTACGGCTCCATTGATCGCTTCATAGGCATTCTGACTGAGCATTATGCGGGTGCGTTTCCACTCTGGCTCGCTCCGGTTCAGGTGAAGCTGCTCCCGGTATCCGATCACTATGCGGATTATGCCATGCAGGTACAGAGTCAATTGCGAGCAGCAGGCATTCGGGTTGAAACAGATCTGCGCAGCGAGAAGCTGGGGTACAAAATTCGTGAAGCTCAGATGGAAAAAGTGCCTTACTCGCTCGTACTCGGGGAAAATGAGAAAAACGCCCTGTCTGCCTCTGTCCGCGCATACGGCCAGGGAGATCAAGGCGTTCAGAGCATTGAATCATTCATCCAGGAAATACACCAAGCTGTGCAAGCAAAAGCCTAAAATGTCTATCATAGCGAGTTAACGCAGATGATATAAGCAGACGAGTGTACTATGATCACCTTTGATCATTTACTGAGATGAAGAACCGATCCTGCACCTCAGCTTGGGCTCATCCCAATTTTTCATCAGGCTTTAGCCCAACCTGCTGTTCGCTCCATGTCCAGAAACGTTCAGTCACAGCATCATCGACAGCATGTGCTTTGAGCTTCTGCTCTTTCTTTTGATAAAAGTAACGTCCTGTAATTTCTGCTACTTCCGGGCTGGTGGCCAAATAAATCGCCGTTTGGGCCCCCTCCTCGGGAGACAGGAAAAAAGGGAGCTTACCGATAAAGGCCATGATGCGTGTACCAAAACCGGTATTACGATCCACGCCGATGCTTGTACCTACTGCACCCGGATGCAGACAATTCACCGTGACTCGGCTATTCGCCACTTTGCGGGACAGCGCACGGGTGAACAGTACGTTGGCCAGCTTGGACTGAGCATAGCTTTTAATCGGGTTATAGCCCTTCTGCAGATGCGGGTCGTCGAAGTGAATCTTGCCTGCTTTGTACGCACCGGATGAAACATTCACGACTCGTCCCTGCTCCGCAGCCTGCAAAGGCTGGATCAAGAGCAATGTGAGCAGAAAATGTCCCAGATGGTTAATTCCGATGCTCTGCTCAAAACCATCCGAGGTCTCCTGTCTTTTCAGCATGACTACGCCGGCATTATTCACCAAAACGTCAAGCGTACTGTAGCGTTCACGGAAGGAGCGGGCAAAATGGCGGATGCTCTGGGTGGAACCCAGATCACACAGGATTAGCTCAATCGCAGTAGAGCCTGACTCGCGCAGGGCCTCTTGCAGAGCCTGCTGTCCGCGCTTCTCGCTGCGGCAGGCCATAATCACCCTATAGCCTTGCCTTGCAAGTTGAATGGTGGTTGCGAGCCCCATGCCGGAATTTGCTCCGGTTACAATGGCTGTTTTCATGGACATCGGATACTTCCCTTCTGAACCCGGGTTCAATGATTGGATGAATGGACAGAATCCTGCCTTCCACGGAAAAGAGGCACTCCGAGTAACAATATGAGATAATGAAGTTATCACATCTTGGTTTCCATGGGAGGACAGGTATGCTGACCAAAGACGATTTTAAAAAAATCAAAAAAGAAGCAAAGCTTGAAATCGCGGCACTGGAACAAGAGTATCATCATATGGGACAGGAACTCGATTCACCGCAATGGGATCAGCGTAAACATCGAAGATATGCATCCCTTGTCATTGAATGCTGCTCCATTCTTGAACACATGTTAAAACAGCTGTATCAAAGCATCTATCAAAAAAAGTTTAATTCGACCGAGCTGATGAAAACTCCTGCTTACCGTGCAAGGTCCAATATGGAGATCATACAGGCCGAATTAAATAAACAACAGATCGCCCTGAAACCTGGGAAAGAAAACATGGAACATGCTCTTAGTCAGGTCTTCCAGGCGAGGAACAAGCTCATTCATGAGAACTTCTCCTTTGACTCCATCGTCAAGGAAGGCATGCGGGCTGAGGAAACCTTTGAAGCGATGCTGGATACGATCCAGAAGTACAGAAAACACTTAAAATATCTTCGTCCAGAATAAGCGCAAGCCATATCATCAAAAGGAGGTGGACCGGACTCGATCCGGAAACCTATGAATCATCAGACAACAGATTTAACTGTGTTGCATCTCAATATCCCTACACCTTCGGGAGACAGCCCAATCTACCCGGCCATGCTGCGCGATGAGGACGGCATCACTCTCGTGGACACAGGCATGATTGGCCAATTCGCCGGTCTGGAAGCCGCACTGAATAAGGAAGGTGTACAGCTGGCAGATGTTAAACGCATCATTTTGACCCATCAGGACATTGACCATATTGGTAATCTGGGCGCCCTGCTGGATGCAATACCCGGACTTGAGGTCTGGGCACATGCAGATGAGATTCCCTATATTAAAGGTGAAAAGCCATTGATCAAGTTCACGCCTGAACGTAGAGCCATGCTTCCCGCACCCGTGCTTGCCCAGGCCGATCAGCTTCTCTCCCAGCTGCCTGAGATCGAGATCAGCAGAATATTGGAAGATGGGGACATGCTGCCGCTTCAAGGAGGAATTCAGGTCATCCATACACCTGGACATACCCCGGGGCATATCTGCCTGTACTTCCGTGAATCGGAATTCCTGCTGGCTGCCGACGAACTGCGTGTCGTGGATGATGAGCTAGTGGGACCTGCACCACCTGCAACACCGGACATGCCTGAAGCGCTGAGAAGTTTGAAAAGACTGACCGGCCTTAAACTGAACAAAGTGCTCTGTTACCATGGCGGCGAATACACAAATGAACCAAGCGAGTATATCGCCAAACTTGCAGAAAGCGCAGATTAATTGGCAGTATCCAACTGCTATGTGCTTCCATATATATAACAATCAAGGGGCTGTCCCAAAGTCATGAACTTGACGGGACGCCCCTTTTTCTATTTTAACGAACAGGATCCGGGTTCTATTAGAAGCATGCTGAGCTCCACTTTTTGTAATGGAATCCCGATGCAGGCGCTTAACTCTCCGGTGTAAGCACAATGATGTGGTCGTCCCCATCCCTCGGAGTTCCTCGTCCGTCCCGATTGTTCGTCAGAATATATAACTTCCCGTCTTCTCCGGCAGTCACGTTACGAATGCGTCCCCACTCATCTTCAAAAATGGGCTCCACCTTCTCCACTTGTGTTCCATCCTCGGACAGGGTAATATGCAGCAATTGTTCGCCTCTCAGGTTAGCCGCAAGCAGTGAACCCGCCCACGGTCCTTCCTCTATAAAAGCCATACCCGATGGTGCCCATGTCTCGTCACCACTGTGAGCAAGCGGAGCCAGGTAGGTACCATTGTCATCCTCGTCGCCTTCAACTTCAGGCCAGCCATAGTTCTCCCCTGCTTCAATCCGGTTAATCTCATCGTAGTTACGCTGACCGTGCTCAGTAGCATAGAGGTACTTATCATCCGGATTCCATGCAAGACCCTGGGCATTCCGGTGTCCCATGCTGTATACAGGGGAATTCGGCCACGGGTTATCTTCAGGGATCGATCCATCGAGACCAATCCGCAATATTTTTCCACCCAAGCTATCCTTGTCCTGTGCCAGTTCCGGTTCATAACGTTCACCAGTTGTAATGTAGAGCATGTTGTCCGGACCAATCTTAATACGGCCTCCATTATGATTCGTTCCGCCAGGGATCTTACCCAGCAGCTCCTTGTCGATCACGGCTTGATCCCCATTTACCTTCAAACGCAATACCCGATTTGCGATCTCGTCTCCTTCAAGATAGGAATGGTAGGCGTACAGATAACCGTTATTCTCAAAGTCCGGATCTGCAGCCAGACCGAGCAAGCCCCCTTCTCCCTCTTCATTGAACGGAGCCTCAAACGCAATGAGTGGTTCGGTTTGTAATTCTCCATCCTTAATGACCCGTATGGTTCCAGGACGCTCCGTAACAAACATCCGTCCGTCTGGCACGCTTATTAGTTCCCATGGTGCGTTCAGTCCAGTGGCCAGAACCGAAGCCTGATACGGGATAACCGCATTCTCCTGTCCTTCTTCCCCGGTACTCGCCTTGTCATTGCCTCCATTTGCTGTCTCTCCCTGACCTGTGCCTTGACCTTGAGACACCTGCTGCGATTCTGTGGAAGGATCGCCTGAAGCACAGGCCGTCAGCAGTGCCATACTTAACAGCGAAGCGTATAGTGGAACACTTACTCGGTTATTCATCATCTCATCTCCTTCTATTAAATAGAGTGTATTTCGAATCTGCCAAATGCTGCTGCGATATGTTCAAGGATATTTATTCTCAGTATCTGTCCTCTATCGGAATTCTACCGATATCTGTATTTGTACTGGGTTCTAGGTCGTTATTTGTACCGTTATCGGTCAACCATTCTCAACGGCGTTTCGCCCTGTATTTACCCCTCTCTCTGTTCGCCTAAACGGGAAATTGACCATAATAAATAAAGCCCTTCAGTCACTTCCCTTTGGCATTTTTCAATATTCTTCTATAATAGAAGGATAGAATGAACTGAAAGGTGGAGCTATACACATATGAATCAAAGCCCTTTATCCCGTCTGGAAGCTGATCTGTCTGCGCAAGGATTGGACGCCATGCTGATTACAGATCCGAAACATATCTACTATTTAACTGGTTTTGCAAGCAACCCGCATGAACGTTTTCTCGGTCTTGTTCTCGCCCGTGGCGAGGAACCTTTACTGATTGTGCCTGCCCTGGATGCTGATGCTGCAGCAGCGGCCTCCTCCGTAACCAATATCGCAACTCATACGGATACCGATAATCCCTATGCATTGTTCGAACGTTATCAGGGACGTCTCAGCCGGATGGGCCTTGAAAAGGAATACGTCACCGTTGCGCGTTACGAGCAGCTGACCGCTGCCCTTGGTGCAGTCAACTTCGAGGATGTCGGTCCTCTGCTCCGCACACTGCGCGTCAAGAAGACACCGGACGAAGTAGCCCGCATCCGCCATGCCATTCATCTTATTGAAGAAACCCTGCGCCAGGGACTGTCTCATGTACGCACAGGCGTAACCGAGATTGAACTGGTAGCTGAAATGGAATATCAGATGAAAAAACTGGGTGCCGATGGTCCTTCCTTCGATACCATGGTGCTTACCGGACCCAAGACAGGTCTGCCGCATGGTACACCGGGTGAACGCAAACTGCAGCATGGCGACTTGCTGATGTTCGATATGGGCGTATACGCTGCAGGGTATGCATCTGATATTACGCGTACCTTTGCTTTTGGTGACATTTCTCCTGAACTGAAAACCATCTACAATACCGTGCTTGCCGCAAATGAAGCTGCCATTCGCGCAGTTAAGCCAGGCGTGGCCTGTGCCGATATCGACCGTGCAGCACGTCAGGTGACGGAAGATGCCGGATACGGCGAACGCTTCATGCACCGTGTGGGGCATGGTCTCGGAATTGATGTGCACGAGTATCCTTCCCTACATGGACAGAATATGGATCTTCTGCAGGAAGGCACCGTATTCACGATTGAACCAGGCATCTATACCCCTGCAGGCGGAGTACGAATTGAGGACGATGTTCTTGTCACAGATACCGGAGTTGAAGTGCTGACTTCCTATCCAAAAGAACTGCAGATCCTGACAGACTAACCTTTAAGATATGCAATTAAAAATAACCCGCGAAACCATATCCTTATGGCTTGCGGGTTATTCTCGTTTTAAGACTTGTTACGTTGCTAACAACCATACTCGAATGAATACGGATGTAGACGAGATCGGATTAGACTTCATCCTTGATTTTAAAATTACGTGCTGCATATAGAAACGGCGTACCTACCGCAGTTAACACGAATTTGATAATGTACGTTGTCAGGAAGATTTCGAGCCAGACATCCCATGGATAGATAAACGCAAATGCAATCGTGCAGAATACCAGCGTATCCACAAAGGAACTGACGATCGAGCTGCCGTTCGTACGAATCCACAACTGATTGCGTCCAGGTGCCACCTTGCGCAGCATACTGAACAGTCGCACATCCAGGAACTGGCTGATGAAATACGCTGTCAGACTTCCGAGTGCCAGACGTGGCAGCAGTCCGAACAAGGTTTTCATCGAATCTTGGGCAAAGTCCGTCGGTGCCGGTTCGAAGAATATGACCATCTGCATCAGTACTGTCGTCATGATTAGCGTGAAGAATCCGAACCATACGGCTTTCCGTGCTTCACCCGATCCATACTTCTCGTTGAGAAGGTCACTGGTCAGGTACATGCTGACATACATCGTATTGCCAAGCGTCAGTACAATCCCCATAATATCTATCGTTTTGGTCACCTGAATGTTGGCTATAACCGTAGCCACACCAATCCAGGCATACAGACCCTTTTTACCGAACAGTCGGTAACACAATAGGAAAAAACCATACGTTACGAGAACAAAAAGCGCTCCCCAACCCAAATTAAACATAAATACATACACTGCCTTCCTAGTTTTGATTACGCGGGATGGTTACGAACCGCGGTCTGGCCTGGGGCCAAAACATGAATACTCTATCACATTTCCGATCCATTGAACAGCACTAAATAACGACAATCTGCAATTATGTAAAAAAGCCGCCCTACGGGTAACCCGTAGAACGGCTAATCTTGGCTTATTGCTGCGCATAAGCCATCCAAGTTATGGAGTCCGGATTATACTTGAACAGCGGAATCCAGATCACGGCTTTGGTCATTGAATGTATCCTGGTCATTCTCTTTCAGAATTTTACTGGATACGAGACCTGCGGTCATCGAATCGTTCACGTTCAGTGCCGTACGACCCATGTCGATCAGCGGCTCAACCGAGATCAGCAGGCCTACCAGTGCAACCGGCAGATTCATCGTGGACAATACGATCAGGGAAGCGAAGGTTGCCCCGCCGCCTACACCGGCTACGCCGAAGGAACTGATCATGACCACCAGGATCAGGGTAATGATGAAGTCCCAGCTCATCGGATCGATCCCGACCGTAGGAGCAACCATGACCGCCAGCATGGCCGGATAGATCCCGGCACAGCCGTTTTGACCAATGGTCGCCCCGAAGCTTGCCGACAGGTTCGCAATCCCGTCCGATACGCCAAGCTTCTTCGTCTGTGTCTCCACGTTAAGCGGAATTGAAGCCGCACTTGAACGGGAAGTGAAGGCAAATACCAGCGTTGGCAGAACCTTCTTCACATACGTAATCGGATTGAAACCAAACAGTGCGATAATAATCAGGTGGATGATAAACATCACGAGTAAGGCAACGTAGGAAGCAATAACGAACTTGATCAGCTTCAGGATCTCTTCCGGATTCGTTGTCGCTGTTACTTTCGTGATGAGCGCCAGAATACCGTATGGCGTCAGCCTGAGCACCAAGGTTACAATCCGCATGACTACAGCATATACCGCATTGACCATGCCGCGGAACGTTTCCGCCTGCTGTGGCTTTTTGCGATCCAGTCCAAGTACAGCCACACCAATAAATGCCGAGAAGATAACGACAGCTAGGGTGGACGTTCGGCGTTCGCCGGTCATGTCTGCAAATGGATTCGAAGGAATGAATTCCAGCACCTGCTGCGGAATTGTCTGATCCTGTACATCAACGAGACGCTCCTCGACCTTCTGCACCTGTGCGAGCTCTCTGTCCCCGCCTTCGATCTCAATGGAAGTCAGGTTGAAGCTCAGACTTGTTACGATACTTACACTTGCCGCAATGGCAGTCGTTATAAGCAAAATCGCAATGATGGAAAAGCTCATTTTGCCGAGGTTTTGCTTGCCTTTCAAATTCATGATGGCCGAGATAATGGAAACCATGATCAGTGGAATCACGACCATCTGCAACAATCGAACATATCCTGAACCGACAAGGTTAAACCAGTCTACAGACTTGGTAACAATGTCAGAATTAGACGAGTATATCAGTTGAAGAATGACGCCATACACAACCCCGATTCCCAGACCCGCGAATACACGCTTGGTAAAGGAAATATGTTTCTTTTGCATCCAATACAGGACGCCTAGAAGAACGAGCATAATCACTACGTTCAGAATGACTAGAAAAGTATCCATCTTGTAAATCCTCCTCAGAATGTGCATACCGATTGAACGGTTTTTTTCTATTCGCTTTATGCGACATTGAACAATATATCATATATCAAACTATTCTGGTAGGTATTAATTGATATTATGTAATATGCATGTAATACATTCATGAATTTCTGAAAAAAAATCACCGTTTAATGAAAATTCTTCTATTCAACCTCCGGTTAATTTTGTAATATAGGTATATCCGCTTATTCCCAAGTTTTCTCAACGTGAAAATTAGGCCTTTTTTCGTTGGTATATAGTCTTACGATACGGAAAAGCGACAAATGTTAATGAACATGACGTGAAAGGATGATCCTATGTTTCGTAATCGTACGGTTGCCGGCAAAATTAGAGGCACACTGTTCCTCGTTCTACTGGTCGCTTCCCTGTTGTTTAGTATCAGTTTCTATGCTGTATCCATGAATATTATGCAGAGCTATGTGCTTCCACAGTTCGACAAGGTCCTGAACACGTCCATCCAGGATATATATAAGAACGTCTCCTCCTCCAAGATTTTGCAGGTGCAGAGTGGCGGTGCGGGTTCTGAAGGTGCCGCTCTGACGGTCGAATCCTATCTAGCTCAAAAAGCAAAAGAACATAACTTAGATGCAACCTACGTTGTATCCATCCAGGAAGGCAAAGCGACAGTCGTTATTGCTAACGCAGCCTCAGAAATGAAAGCCGGGGATGAAATCAGCGTGCAATCCGCGATGAATACGGCGACTGAGAGCAAAGAAATGGTCATCAGTGATGTTTATTCCGATTCCTTCGGCGTACATAAAGCAGCCTTTATTCCGATCGCAGGCAGCAACATGATCATGGCAGTAAGTATGGATGCCCAGTTCATTCAGGATAAAAACGTTCAGATCTTCTGGTTATGCCTGGGTATTACAGCACTCGTCTTCGTGCTCGGTTGGCTGATCTCTGCCAGCATGATCAAAAGAGTAACCAAACCGATCATCCAGCTTGTACAACACAGCAAACAGATTTCCCAAGGTGATCTGACCGCCGAGCTTCAAATCAAGGGCAAAGACGAAATTGCTCAGCTCGCCGCAAGCTTCCAAACGATGACCCACAATTTGAAGGAAATGATCAGCCGTGCACTGTCTACCTCCAATGAAGTGGTTCAAGGCTCCGATGATCTGTTAAGACGGGTTGAGTCCATGTCCGGTATGGTCAAAAACTCCAGCCGCTCTGCGGAAGACGCGGAGAAAGGCAGTGTGACCATTGCTTCAAGCGCTGCCGAGAATGCGAGAGCCATGGAAGAAATTACGCAGGGTATTATGCATATCGCTTCTTCTGCTGCTGAAGTATCGGAGCAGATTGGTGAAGCTGCAAATGAAGCCGTCAACGGTAACCGTCTCGCACAGGATGCTGTGCAGCAAATGGAACGTGTCGGCCAGACGGCAAACGAGTCACTGCGTTACGTGGAGACGATGAATGAACGTTCCGTAGCGATCGGCACGATTGTTACATCCATTTTTGAAATTACGAAACAGATCAACATGTTATCCCTTAATGCTTCCATTGAAGCAGCACGTGCCGGAGAGCATGGCCGGGGATTCGCTGTCGTAGCAGGTGAAGTCCGCAAGCTGGCGGAACAGTCCAAAACAGCCACGGAGGAAATCGCCGATTATCTCGGAACCATTCGCGAGGATGCGGAACGTTCGGTGAGTGCCATGAACCGGGTAACTCAGGAAATCGGGTCTGGTACCCATGTCGTTCAACAAGCGGGAACGGCCTTCCAGCAGCTGAACGAACTGATCCAGAACGTCAACCTGACCATCCAGACCGTCTCTGCTTCCACAGAGGAAGTCTCCGCAGGCGCAGAGGAAGTTAGTGCATCCGTTGAAGAGACAGCACAGATTACATCCAGATCACGCGAGAGCATGCAGCAGATTGCTTCAACCGCCGAGCATCAGCTCAGTGAGATGGATTCCCACTCGGGTACGGTTCGTCATCTGCATGAACAGGCCATGGAACTGCAGTCTGCGATGAAGAAATTCAAAATTAACTAAAATAACAATCCAGGTATAACATTAAACCATCATTCCCTTAGCTGAACCACAATTAAACCACAGACATGCAAATACCCCCATGTGTACCAGCAGCCCGTTTCCGGGTACTGTGAATACACATGGGGGTGTTTTTTATTAATAGGTTATAAATTGCTGATCATACACCAGCTTGCTATTCAATCATTAACAGTTGAAGCGGGATCTCGGTACTGGATTCCCATAATTTCATATACACGTTTCATGTCCAGGGCTGAGCGCAGAGACTCGGCCACCCGGTCGAATTCCATCTCCTTGCGTTCATGAGCACTATAGGTTTCCTGAAGCGGAGCGAGTCCTTTCCCTTGCCGAAGGCCGTTAAGCCAGGAGCGGCGGAACTGGTCACTTTCAAACAAACCATGCAAGTACGTTCCCCATACTTTGCCATCCGGGCTTCCCCAGCCTTCCTGAAAAGGCTGACCACCTGGATGTGCAATCTCAAACAGCGCAGTCACTTGCTTCGCATCATGGCATTCGGTCACGCCCATATGAATCTCGTACCCATTCACAGGCATGGAATCAACTGAATCTTGATCCCCATATAGACGAAGCGGATGCCGCTGCTGCACACGCCCCGAAGCTCTCACCGTCTGTTTATGTTCCAGAAAAGTGGTTGACAGCGGCAGCCATCCCAGACCCCGCGCCTCCTGAATCTGGTTCGCTTCCACTGCAAACGGATCTTTCAAATGCTGGCCCAGCATCTGATAACCACCGCATATGCCCACAAGCTGTACATGATCACGTTCGGTCTGACTCGCGATCGCTTGCTCGAGACCCGACTCTCTCAGGAATGCCAGATCACCAATCGTATCCTTCGTACCGGGAAGCAAAATCGCATCCGGCTGGCCCAGCTCTTCCGGGGCAGTCACATACCGTACATTGACATCCGGTTCACGGGACAGCGAGTCAAAGTCCGTAAAGTTGGAAATCCGCGGATAACGAATAACCGCAAGATCCAGCTCCCTTTTTCCTGATTTGCCATGACGCATGGAGTCCAGCACCACGGAATCCTCGGCTTCAATCTGAATATCTCTTATGTAAGGCAGTACGCCCAATACCGGAATGCCCGTCCGCTCTTCGAGCCAGTCGAGTCCAGGCTGCAGCAAGGACAGATCTCCCCGGAATTTGTTAATGATAAATCCTTTTACACGCTGGACCTCATGCGGCTCCAACAGCTCAAGTGTACCTACAATGGAAGCAAACACGCCTCCGCGATCAATGTCCGAGATAAGAATGACTGGCGAATCCGCCCAGCCTGCCAGATTCATATTGACAATGTCCCGATCCTTCAAGTTAATCTCGGCCGGACTGCCTGCACCTTCCATCAATACAATATCATAGGTTTCCCGCAGCCGATTCAGCGCTTCCATAACTGTCTGCTTCGCTTCCGGCAGGAAATGCTGACGATAGTCCGAAGCACTCATCTGGGCAAAAGGTACACCGTGCACAACGATCTGCGAGTGCATATCCCGCACGGGCTTGATCAATATCGGGTTCATATCCGTTGTTGCTTCAATGCCGCATGCTTCTGCCTGTGCTCCCTGCGCTCGGCCAATCTCCTTGCCATCTTCGGTTACATAGGAGTTGAGCGCCATATTTTGTGATTTAAACGGGGCCGGTCTGAAGCCATCCTGCTTGAATATCCGGCATAATGCCGTAGTAATAACACTCTTCCCCACATCCGATGCCGTACCTTGCAGCATCAATACCGCCGCTTGTCCTACAGGCGTATCCCCCACGTTCCAATCACCTCAGCTCTCAGCGTTATGCTCCACATTACTCATTTCCGTTCGTTCCCTATATCAAAAATAATCCCTGCAGCAGACTTAACACCGTCAGCAGAGCGGCTTCCAGCAGCTCATTCATCGCACCATATGTATCTCCAGTAAGTCCGCCTAACCTCTCGCTGATGCGTCCGGCAACGAACTTGCCGATAAGATACGCCGCCAGCGGTACCAAAATGGCAGCTGCAATAGGATACAGCCACCAAGGTAATGTCCCAAGGCCCCTATCCATCGCCAGCATTTCTACCATACTGCTGCCAGGCTGAAAGATCCACACCGCGGCAAGTGTGATGACAGCCGCCAGGATGGTCAGTCCAACCGCAGCGCTTCGTGCCCGCTGGACTTCTTTTCGTTCACCAAGGCCCTTGAACAGGACAGCAAGTCCATCGTCCCCCCTGGCATTCGGCCAAGCCGAAATGGCATATACCATGAACCAGCGGCTCCAGATCATGGGCAGAATCAGCAGTGCTCCATACAGCCAGTTACCACGTGCGATAAAATCAGCAATTAAGGCTGCTTTCATCATGAGCAGCAGCACGCAGGCAATCACGCCCATGGCTCCAACGCGGCTGTCTTTCATAATCTCCAGCATTCGCTCACGGGTACGATAGCTGAGCAGGCCATCCGCTGTGTCCATCCAGCCATCGAGATGGAGTCCCCCCGTAAGCCATACCCATAGGGTCAGGGTCAATACGGCCGCCGGGAACGATGGCAGCAGTGCACCTGTAAGCGCGCCACCAATCCAGACACTTAAACCAATGGCCGCACCGACCAGCGGATAATAGACTACACTTTCCCGCAGCAGTGGCGGAACGAAGTCAATCTGCATTTTCACCGGGAAACGGGACAAAAATTGAAAAGCGGCCGCAGCCGCATGTTTTTGATCCAGTCTGTTTACATACTCCGCACCCTGAGCAGGCCCCTCGTTTATCTGATTCAGGTGGTCTTCACTGGTCATTTCCTCACGATTATGCGGGCTGTTGTTACCGTCATGGCTCATAAGCGATACTCCTTGCTCTTCAGCTCCATCGCAATCCCTACCGTTACCAGAAATACTTCGCGGCAGATGGCAGCGACTCGCTGATTCAATATGCCCGCCAGATCTCGGTACCTTCTGCCAAGCGGATACTCTGGTACGATACCATCGCCCACTTCATTCGTAACCAAGACTAGCAGTCCGGGATAGGACTCAATGGCAGTTACCAGCGCATTCATATGATCCAGAACAACCTGTTCAGGTTCTTGCTCATGGGTAAGCAGGACGTTCGTCAACCAGAGCGTCAGGCAATCCACCAAAATGGTCGGAGCTGACGATCCTGTATGCGATTCCCCCATTCTTGTAATGAGTTCTGGCAGTGCCAAGGGTTCCTCCACGGTATGCCACAGGTAGCCCACTTTATCCCGCTGATTCTGATGCAGACGTATCCGTTCACGCATCTCGTCATCATACGCCTGTGCGGTTGCGACATACCAGGCCTCGGAGGAACGCTGCATGCAGAGACGCTCGGCAAAGGAGCTTTTGCCGCTCCTTGCCCCGCCCGTTACAAGTACACTCATGGAGATACCTCTCCCCGAACCGCCGAAGCAGCTGTTGATGACTCATCCGCGGTCTCATTCTCATTCGAGCTTCCCGAGACACCAGCGCTTGCAAATGTGGCCATCTCATTCAGAATACGGCAAGCCGCATCGATTAGATGAAGACTGAGCACACCACCTGTCCCCTCACCCAGCCGCATGTCCAGATCCAGCATCGGTTTGAGGCCAAGTTCGCGCAGAAGCGCAGCATGTCCACTTTCATGCGAGGTATGGGAAGCAATCATATATTCCACACTGACCGGAGCAAGCTGTCTCGCAATCAGTGCCGCTGCAGTGGAGATAAACCCATCCACCACCACAGGGCAGCCATGAGCTGCCGCTGCAAGGATGACACCTGTCAGTCCGGCAATTTCCAATCCGCCCACTTTGCCAAGCACATCCAGGGCATCGTCTGCATCCGGTGCATTTACACTAAGTGCCCGGCTGACTACAGCAGCTTTGCGCTGCAAACCTGCGTCATCCATCCCTGTTCCCCGACCAACCGCAGATGCGGGTGCCGTTCCGGTTAAAGCACACATGACTGCAGCACTCGCCGTAGTATTTCCGATACCCATTTCACCGGTGACAAATAACCGGGTTCCCTTGGCGACTTCAGTCGCCACGACCTCGGCTCCGGCAAGAATCGCCTGGATCGCTTCATCACGGCTCATGGCTGGGCCCTGCGCCATGTTGGCTGTACCTTTGCGTACTTTGCGGGAGACCAGGTCCGGGTGTTCCAGATCGGCATTCACGCCAATGTCCACACAGATGACATCTGCCCCTGCATGGCGCGCCAGAACGTTGACGGCCGCTCCTCCTGCCAGAAAATTATGAACCATCTGCGGCGTTACCTCTGCCGGGAACGCACTGATGCCTTCGGCAACGACGCCGTGATCGGCAGCCATTACGATGACGGCCCTGCGATCCAGACAAGGGCGAGCCTCGCCGGTTATCCCCGCAAGTCGAATAACCAGCTGTTCCAGTTTGCCGAGACTTCCCGGCGGTTTCGTTAATGAATCCACATGTGCCGAGGCTTCCGCCGCCACTTCTTCATTAGGACCCACGATCCGATCGATTAACTGTTCCAACGTCTGTTCATTATTCATACCGCCAGCACTTCCTTCATCAAAATATAGGGTCTCCCCGCTGTTCATTCACTCGTGTTCTCGCCGCAGCAACAATTGCGGCAATCCAGTATCGGGATGATTGACCATGGCCGGGTTCACCCGGAAGATATCCCGAATGTTCTCTTCCGTCATCAGCGAATGGGGTGTTCCACTGCTTACGCACATGCCCTCGCGCAGAGCGAGAATCTGATCGCAGAATTGCGCAGCAAGGTTCAGATCGTGCAGCACAGCCACAATGGTAATGTTGTTTTTTTGCCGCCAGGAAGATAATAGCTCCATGAATTGCAATTGATATCGGATATCAAGAAATGTGGTTGGCTCATCCAGCAATAATAATTGGGGCTCCTGGGCCATGACTTTGGCGAGCGCCACCCGCTGCCTCTGCCCGCCGCTGAGTGCATCGAGCGGCCTGTCGGCCATTTCGGTTAAGCCCAGTTCTTCCAGTACCCGGTCCACCACGGCCGCTCCATCCGTGGATTCCCTGCCTAGCCAATTCTGATAAGGATAACGTCCCATCTCCACCACATCTCTGACGGGATAGGAGATGGCAGGCAGGCCATCTTGTTGCAATACCGCGATCATGCGGGACAGGTCTTTGCGAGTGTATGAGGTAATCTCCCGCCCTGCAATCCGAATGCTGCCTGCACCAGGCTGTTCGGTTCCGGCAATGAGCTGGAGCAGCGTTGATTTCCCGCTTCCGTTTGGACCAACGACACCCCACCATTCGCCTTCTGTGACACGCCAGTCCACGTTATGCAGTGCCTGGTGCTCACCATACATTTTGCCTGCTCCAGTAACTTCAATCAGTGGATCGTTTGAGGTAACGCTTGTACCTATGTTTGCACTCATGCTTTTACTCATGCTTGTACTCATGGCATCACCCCTTTTCGCAGCTTTTTATTCCGATGCAGCAGATACGCGAAGAAAGGGGCTCCCACAAAGGCCGTCACCACACCAAGCGGAATTTCGGTCGGTGCCAGCAGGGAGCGTGCAATCGTATCGGCCCATACCATGAAGATGGCTCCGCCAATCGCGGACAAGGGAACCAGCAAACGATAGTCAGGCCCAACGATTAGACGAAGAATATGCGGAATGACAAGACCGACGAATCCAATGACACCCGAAACTGAGACGGCCCCGGCAGTAAGCAGCGTTCCTACGGCAAGGACAGATAGCTTCAGACCATCCACCTGGACACCGATATGTGCAGCCTGCCGTTCACCCAGTGCAAGAACATTCAAGGAACGGGCACGGCTCCAAAGGAAAATCAGACCCAGTATAAAATACGGGAAAAGGATGGCCGTATACGACCACCCACGCAGAGCCAGACTTCCCATCGTCCAGTATATAATTTCGTTAATCGTCTGTTTCGACATGGTCGACAGGAAGGAGACCACCGCTCCCAGAAAGCTTTGCATCACCACACCCGCCAGAATCAGGCTGTGCGTCGGTATTTTGCGCCCTTCACGAGCCAGGGCGAGTACAAACCATAATGTGAGCACGCCCGTCAGAAACGCAACGAGCGGCAAGGTCCAGATTCCGATCAGTGCATACTGCAATCCGAAGAAAATCAGAAAAGCAGCGCCCACCGATGCACCAGACGATACGCCAAGCGTAAACGGATCTGCCAGCGGGTTACGAAGGACCC
This sequence comes from Paenibacillus sp. FSL K6-2862, assembly GCF_038005125.1. Taxonomy (NCBI): domain Bacteria; kingdom Bacillati; phylum Bacillota; class Bacilli; order Caryophanales; family Paenibacillaceae; genus Paenibacillus; species Paenibacillus sp. FSL K6-2862. Next base: position 1,493,589 of record NZ_JBBOSN010000001.1, on the reverse strand, counting down.
CCTGAAAGCCTGCTCCGGCGATGGCCAGCGATGCACCCACGAGTACAGCAAGCAGTACCCGCGGGAACCTGACCTTCCATATAATCTGCTCGGCTGCCGTACTCCAGTCAGGCGTGATCCAATCTCCGATCCATGGCATGTGATGAAGCAGAATGCCTGCAATGTCACGGACAGGCAGAGCCACTGAACCGATGCCCGTACAGATCAGCACAGTCAGCACAAGCAGCAGAATTCCGGCTGTTCCGTACACTGCCAGCTTTTTACTCATTGGAACAGGTCAGGATAGATCGCTTTGGCTACAGCTTTCAAACCTTCCGTTACACGTGGGCCCGGACGGCTCAGCAGGTTGGCATCCAGGCCAATAACTGCATCGTCTTTCACCGCCGTGATTTGATCCCAGCCGCTGCGCTCTTTGATGATCTGATCCAATGTTTTGGAGTTCTCATCAATAACATCATTGGCGTACAGAATGACATCCGGATTGGAAGCAATAATGTTCTCTTCGTTAATTTCATTCCAGCCCACGAGGTCGGAAGCAACGTTGATTCCACCGGCTACCGTAATCAGTTCATCCATGAATTCGCCTTTACCCACAGTCCAGCCTGGGGAGAATTCAACATATACCTTTTTCTGATCTTCCGACTTCACAGCCTTAACCGCTTCGGTTATGTCCGCTACATCTTGTTTCATCTTCGTGATGAGCTCCTGTGCCTGCTCCTGATGATCCGTGATTTTGCCGAACGTTTCGATGTTGTTCATGACATCGTCTATCGATTTCGGATCTGTTTTGAAAATGGTGATTCCCAGTTCGCGCAGCTTCGTCACAGCTTCTTCGCTCATGGAGATCCCTGTAAATACGATGTCTGCTTCCGCTGCGATAATTGATTCTTCATTGGGCTTCGACACACCGCCCATTTTCGGTTTGGTCGTTGCAGCTTCCGGATAATCGTCATAGTCGGATACGCCTACGATCTGCTCGTCTAGTCCAAGCGCGAACAACGACTCGGTTTCTGCCGGAGATACGGATACGATTTTGGCTGGCGCTTTCTCAAACGTGAAGGATTCACCTGTCGCATCCGTTACCGTAAGTGGATATTGTGTTTTGAGATCCGTCTGCTCCTGGCCTTGGGATTGCTCCTGTGCAGGCTGCTGCGTAGACGTACCTGTTCCCTCGCTCGTTGTTGCATTTCCACAGCCGGCCAAAGCCAGTGTGAGCATCGCTGCTGTCAGCAGGGACGCCATGCCTTTCCAATTCTTGATGTTCATTCTGTTCATTCTCCCCTTCTCTATTTGTACTATTTCTTGCAACATGCTCAAACTCTTACTCCCCATACTTTGGTGTTCCTATATAAGGTTTGAACTGCAACATTTACACGTTAACGGAGAGTGCAGAACCGATCTGGAGAAACGAAGTGTTCGCCTTTATCACCGGATTTCCCCTTTTAATAAGGGGATCAAAGAAATCTGGGGATAACAGCGATCGGAAGACGGTACTGCAATCGTAGTGGTCTAGTGTAAAGCTTACAGGTTCATCCTATATGAACAAAAAAATCCCCGATCCTTACGTCAGGATCAGGGATGACGTCTCGCATATGGCGATCTGCACATCTACAGCGTACCCGCCGTTGATGCACATAGAATTGCCCGAAACGCTGTCCTTTCCTCGAAGGAACACCGGTTTGTACGTCCAGGGCAGGTAACCTGACTTACAGGACTGCTCGTCCTGATTTACAGTGGCGGGACCGTGCCGGATTCACACCGGCTTCCCTATTTCACCCATTGTGCCGTTCATCGTTTGCATTAACTCGATGAGCTCTTCTTGCTCGCACAAGGGACCCGTGGTCGCTGATATTGTAACCATTCAAGTGAGCATGTACCATCCATCAGCGCTTAAGCGCATAACGAGATATATATTCATGCTGAAGTCACACTTCTGTTGTGATTATAGGTTATATTGCACATCCTTACAACCCGATTCACGGAAAAGACACCCTGCTTGAAACCCAGCTATTTCCGCTTTTTTCAAGCCGAACCTTAATTGCTTGCCCCGGAATGACCTGCGTATCCCAGAATCCCAGTTCCGTTATGAGGCGTGACAAGGCGTACCGAATGACACCGCCATGGGTAACTACGGCAATCACAGGAACATGATTTTCTTCGGAATGTTCCTCTGGCGAAACGGACACAAGGCACTCCTCCACGAAGGAGTCGATCCTCGCAGCAAATGCCTGCCAAGGCTCACCGCCCGGTGGCGTCACATCCTGCGGTGCATCAATCCAATCCCGGTAGAGCGGATTGTCCTTGAGCACATTGTAAGTCATGCCTTCCCATTGCCCAAAATCAATCTCACGCAAACGCGAATCATACTGTACTTGTCCTGCTTGTACCGGGGCAATTCGTTCCACTGTCTGCCGGCAGCGCAGCAAATCACTGCAAAATAGTGCATCCCATGTGATCCCGCGAATGGACTCGCGAAGCGGCGCCAGTTCCCGCACTGCATCCTGCAGGAGACCAATATCGGTATGTCCGAGGTATCTCTTTTCCACATTCCAAGAAGTTGTCCCATGACGGATAAACACGATCTCCCGCGTTCCTGTTACACGCTTCCCGGAATCTACTTCCATAACAGCGCACCTCCTGCTGTCCAGATGCCGAACGTTACCAGCCAGCATAACAGCACAAAAGCTCCCGCCGACCAGAACATCAAACGCGTGGTCCGCACGATATCCTCTGATTCCATCAGCCGTGTCTGATCGCCCATATAGGCTCGAAAAGAAGCCACTCCGTGATAGACGTTATACCCGCCAAGCCTGATGCCCAGCGCTCCCGCAACGGCCGACTCCGGGAATCCGCTGTTTGGGCTAGGGTGCAATCTGGCATCCCGGCGAACCATGCGTGCAGCGCCTTTTGCGTTCAATCTCATGAACCATGCACCCGTAATGAGCAGCAAGGCAGTAAGCCGCGCCGGAATCCAGTTCGCCCAATCATCCAGACGAGCAGAGGCCCAGCCAAGATGCAAATACTTTTCATTTTTATAACCAACCATGGAATCCAGCGTATTGACGGCCCGATAGGCCATCGCTAGCGGGGCACCGCCAATCAGGGCATAGAACAGCGGTGAAACGATGGCATCTACGATGTTTTCCGCTACAGTCTCCACGGTTCCCCTTACCACTTCCGGTTCATCCAGATGCGCTGTATCCCGCCCCACGATCATGCTTAGTGAACGTCTAGCCGCAGGCCAATCCCTTTCTCTCAGATGACGATACACTTCCATGCCTGCATCCTTCAGTCCTTTGGAAGCAATGGTGGTGGAAATTAGTACCACTTCAACGATAACGGAAATCACTGGGTGAACAAGTCCCAGGATATATAACACTCCCCAAGTAAGCACCAATGAACCACCCGCAATGACGATCGGAAATAGCATTCCTGCCCGCTTAAGCCCATGATCGCTGCTCACTCGTTTTCTTATCGTCCGCTCCAGTGCAGAAATTCCTTTCCCCATGCCGATCACCGGGTGGGGAATCCAACGTGGATCTCCGATGAGGCGATCCAGTATGTATGCTGCTAAAATAATCCATGCCCCTGTCATTCCTGCCCATATGGGCCAGTCTGCCCATTGACTCAGAGATATCATCGCTTGCTATTCCTCTCTTTCCACGCCTGTCCAGCTTGCAAACTTTCGGTAACGGCATCATAGACGACACGCCCAATCCCTGCCCCAATCACTGTGGCTGTTCCTGCGTAAGAGATCAGTGGTTTCCCCTCCACCTGACTCGTGGCAAGCACAATGGCATCCGTCGTCGTTCCCGTTGCAGTCAGTCCATTTTCCGCATCCATTACACCGCAATCCGAGAGTGCTGCCGTTTTGGCTTCCACCGCTGTCTGAATGGCATTGACCATAGCTCCGGGCGTCATGCGGCCGTTGATCCATAACATGATATTAATTGTACCGGGAGTGTAGGGTGATTCAGCGGCTATTCCCTCCTGGCTAGTTATGTTCCCTGCAGCATCAAATACGGTTCTTGCGGAGCCTGCCCGGGCAGCATTGGATACACCTGCTGTCGTACAGCACAAAATCCCTGCTTCCTCGCCCACATATTCCTGAACCGATGTGTGAGCAAGCTTAACCGCTGTCAGCAATCCGGCACAGCCTGTTGTGCGCTCCTCCCACCCTCTCAGGAGGTCTGCAATATCACGCGGCGGGTCGTCACAACGATAATGCCTGTCTACATAAATATTGAATATGCGATCCAGCTCGATCATACCCCCGCCGAACACGGCACTCGAAATGGCGCTTACCGGGTTAGGGATCGCTGCTCGAATATGGCGTTCATGTGCGCTGATGGTTAACCCGGGCCATGCAGAAGAAGTATATTCATTTTGCTCTACATTTGCATGGGTAAAGTGCTTCAAGAATGGCAATGCCATTACTCCACCCCCCCGCCCGTTGGCACCGGAGTCGGTTGTCCGCTCACACTTCTCATTTCGTTCACCAGACGAAGATTCGACTTCGCGTCCTTCACCGCCAGTCGGATATGTCTTTCCCCGAGTCCAGGGTACATGGCGCAGCTTCGGATCAGAATCCCTCGCTCCCCCAGAGCCGCCTGTATGGTTCCTGCTGTCCATGGCTTCGGCACACGTGCCAGCAAGAAGTTCGCTTCCCCGCGTGTCACTTCGCATCCACAGGCCTCCAGGCCGGATGCCAGTTTCTCTCGTTCAAGCGCCACCTGTTCCAACGTCTCCCGTTCAAAAGCTTCCCCGCTGCTTAGACAGGCTTCTCCCGCGATCAGTGCCAAGCCGTTGACACTCCAGGTTACCTGTTTCTTCGTCATGGCACGAATCAGATCCGGGCGTCCAATCGCATAGCCAAGCCGAAGACCCGGAATGGCATAGAACTTGGTCATCGAGCGAATGATGATCACCTGTGGGTAATCCTGTAATCGGGAAGCCAGGGATTGTCGCTGCGTTTCAGGAATGAAATCCATAAATGCCTCATCAATCACCAGGACCGTATCTGTCTTCTCGGCATGACGGGCCAGCCGCTGCAATACTTCAACCGGATACTGTACTCCATTGGGGTTGTTCGGCTGTCCAAGAAACAGCAAGTCCACCTGTTCCATCAGCTTCTCGATATCTTCGGGAGCTGCTCGCCATTCGAGCTCTTCCTGCCCCAGAACATGATGCATTTCTGCCCCAAATTGCTTGGACAATGAACGATACTCCGAGAACCCCGGTTCCACTGTGCCCACCTTCCGTGGAGAGAGTCCGAGCAGGATCAAAGCCATGCTTTCCGCAGCTCCATTCCCTATAGATATATACTCCTCTGACAGGCCAAGGCGTTCGCCAAGCAATGATTTGAATGTCCGATGTGCAGGATCAGGATAACGAAGTATCGCCCGCATCCCTTGCTCCAGCGCTTTCAGAACGTCCTTGGGCGGACCCAGAGGGTTAATGTTTGCACTAAAATCAAGGAAATCCTCAGGACTTCCCCCAAATCTTGACGCAGCAGTCTCCACGTCACCACCATGTCCAAAAACTTCAATGATACCGCTCATTTTGTCCGTCATCCTTTCTGCATGTCATTTTTATTATGGATGGCGTAACTGTCACGGGTCAATCCTGATTTACCTACACCATCCATTCCCTGCTTCAATTCCTTTGTGTCCAATCGACAATTCGATTACAATAGAAGAGGAATTTTGATTCGCAGGCGCAACACTACATAAGGGATCATCGTCCCTCACATACATTAATGGAGGAATGACCATGCTGTTTGTTGATAACCAGGGCATTACAGATCCTTCTGTAAACCTCGCGATTGAGGAATACATTTTGAAGCATCTGCCGATGGATGACAGCTATCTGCTGTTTTACATTAACCGCCCTTCCATAATTATTGGAAAACACCAGAATACTATCGAAGAGATTAACATCGAATATGTTCAAGATAACGGTGTGCAGGTTGTACGTCGTCTCTCCGGAGGCGGAGCAGTCTACCATGATTTGGGCAACCTCAATTTCAGTTTTATTACCAAGGATGACGGACAATCCTTCCACAACTTCCGCAAGTTCACCCAACCTGTCGTGGAAGCTCTGCAGGAACTTGGTGTGAATGCCGAGCTGACTGGACGCAACGATCTGCAAGTCGGGGAAAAGAAAATCTCGGGTAATGCCCAGTTCTCCACCCGCGGACGCATGTTCAGTCACGGAACGCTCATGTTTGACCTTAATCTGGATCATGTTCAGGCATCCCTGAATGTTAATCCTGAGAAATTCAAATCCAAGAGCACCAAATCCGTACGCAGCCGGGTTGCCAACATTCGGGATCTGATTGACAGCAACCTGACCATTGAACAATTTCGGGACGAGCTGTTGCGTCACATCTTCCGCATGGAGCCGCAGGATGTTCCCCAATATGAACTCACGGAGAAGGATTGGGACAAGATCAAGGAAATCTCCGCTGAGCGTTACAGCAACTGGGACTGGAACTATGGGTTGTCTCCGGAGAGCAATGTGAAGCATACCCGCAAATTCCCTGTCGGCATTATCGATCTGCGCATGAACATCAAGGATGGACGAATCGAGGATATCAAAATCTTCGGTGACTTCTTCGGTGTAGGCGATGTGGCGGATATCGAAGATATGCTGCGTGGCAAGCGTTATGAGGAATCCGAGGTGCGCACGGCACTTGAGGGCCTTGATGTGAAACACTACTTCGGTAACCTGGAGCTGGAGGACTTTATCGGCCTCGTTTTCCTGGAAGAATAGATTTAGATGTAAGTATAGCTTTAGAACGAATTCCTTTATTACACTTTAACGGAAAAAGCAGAATCAATCTGGAGAAGCAAAGCGTTCGCCTTTATCCCTGGATTTTCCCCTTTATATAAGGGACTCAAACAAATCTAGGGATAACAGTGATCGAAAGATGATTCTGCGTTTGGAGTGATCTGGTGTAATTAAGGATCCATTCGTTCGTGATTATAGATACAGATAAAAGGAGAGAAACTCAAATGGCTTACAAACTGATGGCAATCGACATTGATGATACCCTCATCAACGACAACAAGGAAGTAACCCCTGCAACACAAACGGCATTGGAGCAAGCGGTTGCTCATGGTGTAGTCGTTACCCTGGCAACAGGACGTGCCTATGCTTCTGCACAAGCACTTGCTCGCCAAACGGGATTAAACGTGCCAATCATTACCTATCAGGGTGCTTTGGTCAAAAACCTGCTGGACGAGAAAGTACTCTATGAGCGCTATGTACCGCAAGACGCTTCCCGCAAATTGTACGACTACTGCCTGGAGAACAATCTCCATCTTCAAACGTACATTGATGACAAGCTGTATGCTCGCGAAGAAAACGACAAACTGCGTGATTACGCCAAGCTGAATGGTACCCAGTACCATATCGAGCCGGACTTCATCAAAGTTATTGAACAACAAACACCAAAATTGCTTATCATCGATGAACCAGACTACCTGGATAAAGTGGCCGTTGACCTGCGTGAATTGCTTGGATCAGAAGTCCATATCACCAAGTCCAAACCATACTTCCTCGAAATCATGCATCGCGAAGGTACCAAAGGCCATGCCCTTACATTCCTGGCCGATCACTTTGGTCACCAATTGAGCGAGTGCATCGCGATCGGTGATTCCTGGAATGACCATGAAATGCTGGAAGTTGCCGGCCTTGGCGTGGCTATGGGCAATGCGATCCCTGCTCTCAAAGAGCTGGCAGATTACATTACGGCAAGCAACAACGAAGACGGCGTGAAGCAGGTCATTGAGAAATTTGTGCTGAACGCGGAGTAATACGATAACGCTAAGCATACGGTAAAACAAAACAGCCCTGGGCAGCGAATAAACTCGCTGAACCAGAGGCTGTTTTTGTTTTGGTTGTATCTTCGGAATCATTACTATTGATATCGGGAATTCAACCATATTTTGCGAAAGTAACCCAATAGTGAATTGAACATTAGAAATACCAGAGCTCCGACACCAAACAGCAGTGCAATCATAATCGATTCGCTATGGGGACCTTTAACCTGCAGAAGCATGGCCAAAACTCCTACAACACAGCCAGCAAGAAAATAAACGACTGTTTTCGATATCCCGCTTTTCCGCTTGAGACAACGGTCCAACACTGCTGTGAGCGGCAAACCTGCAAACAGATAGAATGCCCACAAAATCAAAAAAACGGTCAGGAGCTGATTGCTGAAAGGCATCATTACTGCTGGCGTTTCAACATCATTCGGATAGCGATCCACCCAGGAAGCCAGGAGCGAGAGAGTAAGTGCCGAACAGATCGTTGCGTAAAATTTGATCATGCTACTCACTCTCCCCTTTCACCTGTTTTTATCGATCTTGGCCGTCATATGAACTTCGTATGCTGCTTCCGTACTGCTCATCAAACTCACGGTTCCGTTCCCGGATCTCTTGTATCGTCTTTCCCATGTTCATACCAGGAATCAGAGCAGTCAACAGAAGCACCATGCCAACAGTAAACAATAAGATCGCCACAACCAATCCAATGAGGCCACCTGTCTCCGACACAGCTTCCAAATAACGTCCCCATCTGGTGGACCAGACAGTTACTAACGGAATGTGTATAACAGCAGCAATATGAATAATGCCATAAAGGACAATCCCCGCGGACAGAAATATTGCACCGAGTCTGAGTCTGTTCAACATGATTCCTCACCTCATTCCTATGTAAAAAAGGAAATACCTATTTTACCACAGGTTTGGAAGTTTGCACCAATGAATTAGCTCGTTTACCTCTCTTCAGCCAGCTCATCACTTTCTCATTCATCGCCAGCAAGCCGGATACAACCAGCACAACACCGATCCAGGTGATCCAGCTTACATGTTCACCATAGACAACCGCTCCAAGACCGACCGCAATCGGAGGAGAAATGTACAGCCAGGTTGCCGGGAACAGCGGGTTGGTACGTGACATGATCCAGTAGAACAGGCTATGCCCTACCATTGAACCAATCACCGTCAAGTAGATCAGGGACAAAATCGCCGGAGCCCAATTAAGTCCAGACGTGCTCCACGATTCCGTCACTGCCGAGAGCCCGGATAACAGCAGGCCTCCATACATCATCTGTACGGCATTAATCGCTACGGGACTTGCTTCCTTGAACTGGTTGATCACCTTCTTGGAGTACAGGGCGCCTGCCGAATAGCATACTTCTCCCACAAGTACGGCGATACACCCCCATAACCACAGTGAACTCCCACCAATGGATACACCGGGTAAAACGACAAGCACAACGCCTCCAAAACCGATCAGGCAGCCTGCAATCATGCGGGCAGAAATTTTGTGCCGCAGCAAAGCAGTCTGCATTACCATAATCATCAGCGGCCCGGTAGCTGACAAAATAGCCCCGACGCCTGAGCTGACATATTGCTCTGCCCAATATAACGTGGCAAACGTACCAAAGGTCAGCCCTGCTCCGGTCAGGAGCATTTCTTTTCTCCACAGCAGGGACAGACTTACCTTCCCTTTCATCCACATCCATGCAAACATCAATGCACCTGCAATAATAAAACGTAATCCGGCGGATAGAAAAGGCGGCATGCCTGCCTCGACGCCAATTTTAATCGCCAGGAACGTTGTTCCAAAAATAAGACACATTACTGTAAATGCTGCTGCAACCATGCTAGCGCCTCCTTCATCTGTTCTCCATCATATAGCACTGTCTACAGAACAGAATGAAGAAAACAGAACAGAATCTACTCCTTTCCTGTTACAATAGAGTCCAAAAGGAGCGTGAGTCGGGTGGGCAAAGCCATGTTGATGACAGATAACAGCCTTAAACTATATGAACAGGTGGTTCATTATCTCGTGGTGCGTATAGAGGCGGGAGAGTGGGCCGAACATGAAAAGCTCCCTTCCGTGCGAAGCCTGTCCGAGCAGCTCGGTGTACATCGGCTTACGGTGTTCAAAGCCTATCAGGAGCTGAAGGAACGCGGGAATGTATACGTTAAGGACAAGTCCGGTTATTATGTCAGCCCTGCTGACCCGTCGCCTGTAGCGGACCAGGCAGATGACCCTGCAGTATCCGCCTGGCTGCACTGGGACTCACTCGCGCGCGTGCAGTCCCTTGAAGCGGAATATCAATTTTCGAAGTCACTGATTGATCCCGCCCTGCTCCCTAACCGTTACTGGGGAGAACTCATGCGGGATTTGCTGGATCAGTATCCCCGGCTGCTCGGTACGTATTCAACCATTCAGGGTGATGTGGAGCTGCGTAGTGCGCTGGCAAGCCATCTGACACTGAAAGAACGATTTTACATTTCAGCGGAAGAAGTACTCATTACTACGGGAGCGCAGCAGGCCATTGATCTGATCTCTCGAAGCCTGGTCAGACCAGGTGACCGTGTCCTTATGGAAAGGCCGACCTACGGTCCTGCCATGGAAATTTTCCGCAAACAGGGTGCACGCCTGATCTTCACGGATATACACCCGGCGGGTTATGATCTGGAACAGATTGAGCATCTGATGAAGACGGAGAAGCCCCGTGTATTTTACATGACGCCAACCTTCCAGAATCCGACCGGTATTAATATTCCAACCGAACAGCGGAAACAGCTTCCCGAACTTGCCGAACAATATGGATGCTTTCTCGTTGAAGATGACAGCACGTACGATATTTATTTTAAGGAGAAACCTCCGGCGCCAATCTTTACGTACGATACGACAGGACACACGCTCTACATTCGCAGCTACAGCAAGTATGTTGCGCCGGGTCTGCGTATTGCGGCCACTATGTGCCGTCCCCGATTTATGCCAGGACTGCAGGCGGTTAAAGCACTGGCTGATAACGGAACTCCCCTTCTAAACCAGAAGCTGTTTCTCCGGTACTTTCAATCTCCGCGCATGCATCAGCACCTGTCGAAGCTGCGCACCGCCATACAATTACGGATGGAAGTCATGGAAAAATGTCTGCAAGAAACAGACTGGAATTGGACCCGGCCTGAGGGCGGACTCAACATCTGGGCAGAGCTTCCGGAAGGCATCGATACAGGACGACTGCTTCACCAGTGCATGGAACATTCTGTGGCGTTTGTCCCCGGAACGGTATTTGATCCTTCGGAAGCTTCCGCAAGTCGCAAACTGCGTTTGTCCTTCTCCTATACACACGAACAGCAGATTCGCGAAGGGATGAACAGACTCATGGAACTAGTTAAAAGGATGAATTAGCTCCCGTATGCTTCCACTGTTTAACTGACAACAACAATGGAATTACAGTGAAATTACAGTGAACGAACCAAAGAGCCCGGAAGATCAAATGACCTTCCAGGCTCTTTAGATGTTTTAAGGTGTAAATTATACGGCTGCTTGCTTAATCTGTTCTGGATATTACTTTGTCCACCAATCCATATTCCACTGCTTCCGCTGCGGTCAGGAAATAATCGCGATCCGAATCTCTCTCGATGCGCTCCAGCGGTTGGCCTGTATGGTTCGCTAACAGCTCGTTGAGCCGCTGGCGGTGCTGAATGATCCGGTTGGCATGAATCAGCATATCCGATGCCTGCCCGCGCGTACCTCCATGCGGTTGATGGATCATAATCTCACTGTTCGGCAGAGCGAGCCGTTTCCCTTTGGTTCCACCAACCAGCAGAATCGTACCAAAACTCGCGGCCATGCCCGTGCAGATCGTTGAAATATCCGGCTTCACAAATTGCATCGTGTCATAGATTGAGAATCCGGCTGTAACAGATCCGCCCGGACTGTTGATGTACATTTGGATATCCTTTTCGGGGTCCTCCGCGGTCAAAAACAGAAGCTGAGCCACAATGGCATTTGCCATCTGATCCTCAATCTCCCCGGACACCATAATAATTCGATCTTTCAGCAAACGTGAATAAATATCATAGCTCCGCTCACCGCGGGCTGTCTGTTCAACTACATAAGGTACATGGTTCATGCCTGTCGCCTCCCGGTTTACGCAACCATGCGCGCGGCATATCCTCCTCCATACATCATTGAAGTCATGCCGGAATTGGAATACCCGTACATCATTGGCTGCGTTGATGAAGACGGCAAAGACTGCTGCAGAATCGTTCCTGCCACGGCCACCGGATCATCCGTACGATTGAGGCACAGATCAATCAGACGCGCCGTATCTCCACTGCGAAAAGCCATCAAGTAGCTTCGCAGCTGCTCTGCGCTCACTGAATCATCTGCGCTACTCGCTGCTTCGCCTTCCGTTTCCAGGCGGCTTCGTCTGACGCGTTCCAGAGCAGATCTGGCGCGATTCAGCGCGGCTTTGACCGCTCCTTCCGATGTATCCAGCATCTCTGCAGTCTCTGCCGTCGTGTAACCCATTAAGTCACGTAATACATATATCGCTCGCTGCCACGGCGGCAGCTCATTGATAAGGATCTGAACAGCAGACTCGATCTCCTCGAATCGCTCCTCCTCCGCACATTCTTGCATAAACGGTTTCAGGCTATCCAATTTACAAGCGAGCTTCTCCCGCTTCCGTATGACGTCAATCCATGTGTTGCGCGCAATCCGGATCAGATAGGCTTCCCAGTTCATCTCTTGCTTTGTACTACAGGACTGCATAGCCGAAGAAGCCAGCATTTTCACGCAGGTATCCTGAACCAGATCCTCGGCCTCCCAGGTTGAAGCGGTCAGAGACAGACAATAAGCATAGAGGCTGCTCATCAGATCCGGTAGCACACTTTCCATCATCTGTTCAACGCTGCATTCAGCTTGATGACCAGTCTGGGTATATGGTTTGAATAAGTTACGGTTATCATGTGGTCTGTTGATTCTGCAATCCACGGACTTCACAAAGGCCATGTTTGGGGCCCCCCTTTGTTGGTTCCTGATTGATCTTGCTTCATGTCATGCTTTTCGATGTCTTGCTCTTATGGTCTTACACTATGTAAACGAAGAACGTCCGGTAAAGGATACGCTCTTCTGTATTTATTTTTTTATATTCCAAATAGGTTCTAACTTAAACGCTGTCCAGCTGTACCTTCATGCCTGTAGCTGCCAGCGTAATACCTGGATCCAGATCGTAGTTTTGCTGTACATCCACGTCATGAGACATATGGGTAAAATAGGTGAACCCCGGTTTCAGTTCCCGCAGCAGTTCCTGCGCCTCACGCATGTCGTATACGGAACGTGTGGAGAATTCCGCAAGCTCATGGACAAAGCTCGTTCCGAGCACCAGCAGATCCAGCCCGTGCAGCGGCTTCTTCTCCGCTTCCTTCAGATCGATGGCATCCGAACAATAAGCCCAGCTGTACCCTTCCCGCTCAAGCCGATACGCATAGGAATAACCGTTTTTACCATGGCAGACCTTCCAGGAGTGCACGTTCCATCCGCCAAGCTGGATATCATCATCCGTTTCCAGAAAGTTCATGTGCCGGCTTAGCCAAGGGAATTGCCCCTGAATGGTTGTGATTACTTCACGCGGTGCGTACAAGCTGCCTTTAACCCCCAGCCAGCGGCAAGCATCCGCCCATTCCGGCAAACCTCCAATATGGTCAAAATGCGCATGTGTCACCAATAATGTATGAACCATACGCAATCCCTGATCCTCCATCTGTGATCTCCAGTCTGGTCCGCAGTCAATCATAAACGGTTCGGATGCACCATCTGAATGGATCAGAACAGAAGAACGTTTACGCTGGTTGATCCCGGTCAGACGGGCCTCCGTGCAGACTGCGCAATCACAGTATACACGCGGTACGCCCATGGCATCCCCGGTTCCCAGAAATGTTAGCTGATTCATTACAGTGATCCCCTCTCTATCCGATGCTGTACTTTCCAAGAAGTTCTGTTTTCCTAAATTGTATATCCTCGCCCCCTGCTTTTGCAAAAAAAAGCTCTCCCTATGCAGTTCAAATCCTGCACTAGGGAAAGCCTGATCTCTGACTACATGTAGTCAGCGTATGTCACTTCTACTTGGCCCGCTTGTCGCCTAGACCAAGGCACGCAATTTCAAGGTCAATTCCTGACCCTCGGGCACATCTCTCGAATCCGTAATGACCCAGTTCGATGCAAGGCGCTTCGCCAGCACTTCTGCCTGCTCCGGCTTCAACTTCAGGCCGGTTACTATGCCCTCACCGACCGTGAAATCACGCTCCGGTTGTAAACCAAAAGCCTTCTCAATCCAGATACCCAGCCCGCCCCGGGTATTGAAAGTAATTCGGTAGCCCTCTTGAACGGCCGCTTCCAGATTTTCACCATGCTCATCTGCATATGAGATAAAATCATCGTATCTGTAGTGCTCTTCGGAAACGGCATCAAAAGCTGCCACGTCCTTGGCCTTGATGGCTTGCAGTATTTGATCTTCAGGCATGCCTTTACCACGAGCCTGTTCCAGGCGAATGGCCGTGCTTTGGGATAATTTGATCTCTGTACTCATCATCTCTCACCTTCCTGCAAGACCTTCGGGAGTAGGATGGTCTTACACTACTCTATGATTTCCTTTTACAGCAAAAAACCTTCATCTCTACTATATTCCGCGAAATGAAGGCTTGATGTCAATGCTGTGACTAGACGTAACCAACTATAATCCCGCCAGCACCTGGTACCAAACTCCCCGTTTGGAGTACAAAGTACTGCGGACTTCGTCCCAGCCACCAAGGTAATGGATATCAAACAGACCTTCAGGTGTTGGAAACGATGATTCAGTCTCGGCAAATACATTCGGATCTACCGAACGAAAACCATGCTTGGCAAATATGCGCTGAGCCTCCGGGGTTCTCAGGTAGTCCACAAATGCCTCTGCCAACTCCCTATTCCCATGTTTATCCGCATATTTATCCACCACAACCGCCGGATTTTCAATCAGGATTGTATTCTTCGGTACAACGATATCGTACTTAACACCCTGGGCAATACGGGCAAGCAATTCATTCTCATAAGTCACGATGACATCGCCGACGCCATATTCAAAGGCTGCCATGGACGATCGGCCGCTCTTATCCAGCGACTCGACATTTTCATGCACCTTCTCCAGAAACGCTTTGGCAGCGGCAGGGTCCTTCTGGCCCTTTTCTTCCGACATCTTCAGCCCAGCTCCGTAGATTGCATTGATATCCCATTGGGCTCCGCCTGACGTTTTGGGATTGGGATACAGCACCTTGACTCCCGGCTTGGTCAAATCCTCAAAATCACGAATTCCAAGTGGATTGCCATCCCTTGTTCCAAGAACAACAATCGAACGTGTAATCATGCCATCATTCGGCGTTTGTTTCCAATCGGAAGTCACGAGGTCGGCTTTGACCAGTTTATCGATGTCACTTTCCATGGCGAGCAATGCCACATCGGCCTCGAATCCACCGACGATGGCTCTTGCTTGTGTACCAGAGGCTTCATAGGACTCCTGGAAATTGACGGTCTGTCCGGTTTTTGCTTTCCATTCCTCCTTAAACTTGGGCAGCAGCTCTCCTATAGCATCCTTGGCTACACTGTATGCACCAATGACAAGCGTATTGGATTGTTCAGCTGCAGAGGGTCCGTTCTGTTCGTCTTCCGCTTGCTGATTGCTGCAGCCTACGGTCATACAGACGAGCAGAAGCATAAGGGCGGCGTATATGGGGGTTCTTTTCTTCTTCATCGTCTGCATGGGGCAGCCTCTCTTTCGAGTGCATTTTAGATCATGACCGGCATTGGATCTTCCTTCAAACGATTCTCGACAACCCAGCTATCCGTATCATTAAACAGATAAGCCCGGTGTACAAGCACCCGGATCTGTTGACCAATCTCCAGTGTCGTTTTCTCAAGTGAACGATATGTGATCAGCTTGTGGCCCTGTACCTCGACTTCCACCATCCACTCACTACCACGGAAGTGAAGATGCTTCACCGTACCCTTTTCGGTAGCTGACAGCATGGAGAATTCGTTTTTTAGACCAATCTCGATATACTCAGGCCTGATTAAGGCACGCGTATGATCTCCTTCTACAGCATGTTCGAAGCCCTTAAGCTGCGAGGCATCCTCCACAACGGTGGATTCACCAATAAAGGTTGCCACAAATGGAGTCTGCGGATTTTTGTAGATATCCCACGGTGTTCCTTTTTGCTCTAAACGGCCTTGGCTGATAATCATGATCTCATCTGCAACTTCGATCGCTTCATCCTGATCATGTGTTACAAATATCGAGGTAATTCCGACACGCTCAATCAGCTCTCTCAACCATGAACGCAGCTCTTGGCGAATCTTGGCATCGATGGCGGCAAAAGGCTCATCCAGCAGCAGCAGCTGCGGCTCAGGAGCCAAAGCTCTGGCAAATGCGACACGCTGACGCTGTCCACCGGACAGTTGATGCGGGTAGCGCTGTTCAAACCCTTTTAGCCCGGTCAGCTCAACAAGTTCCATGACCCGATCGCGAATCTGGGCTTTTGGTGTCTTTTTGACCTTAAGTCCAAAAGCGATATTATCAAAAACAGTCATGTGCTTGAACAAGGCATAGTTCTGAAAAACAAACCCGATTCCCCGCTCCTGCGGAGGCAGATGATTCACAACCTTGCCGTGAAAGCGAATCTCTCCGGAGCCCGGGTTTTCCAGACCGGCGAGCATGCGCAGAATAGACGTTTTGCCTCCTCCACTGGGCCCCAGCAGACCGATCAGATGGCCTTTGGCAATATCGAACGAGACATCTTTTACCGCATGAAATTGACCGAAATGTTTGTTCAGATCACGGACTTCCACATGCATATCAATGCACTTCCTTTCGCTTCTTGGCCCATTCCATCATGAGCAGCAGCCCAACGGAGAAGGTAACCAGTACCAATGCCACACCATTTGCGGCAGAGACATTAAAATTCTCAACATCCTGATAAACAAGCGTTGTTGCCGTCTGCGTTCTGTTCATAATATTGCCCGACACCACCAGCACTGCACCGAATTCTCCAAGCGATCGTGCAACGGTAAGTACAAGCCCGTATACGACAGCCCAGCGGATGGAAGGCCAGGTGACACTCCAGAACGTTCTCCACCCATACGCGCCAAGCGTTGACGCCGCCTCTTCCTGCTGCGAACCGAGCTCCTGCAGAACCGGCATAACCTCTCTGACCATCAGCGGGAATGTGACAAACAGCGTTGCAATGACCATACCCGGGAAGGCGTAGACTACATTGAAGCCGATTCCTTCAAAAAAGCCACCCATAATGCTGTTCGGCCCGAGCAGCAATACAATCATTAACCCTCCAATGACGGGGGACACCGCATAAGGCAGGTCCACAATGCTGTTCAGCAATCCTTTGATGCGATCACTAAGCCATCCAGCACGAACGAGGTAAATGGCCATCATAATGCCAAACAATGTATTTAACAGCGTGACGACCAGAACCACAAGTCCGGTCATCATCAAGGCATGCAGCGCCTCAGGGCGCATCAGCCCATCCAGAAAGCCTCCTGCACCGTCTTCAAATGCTCCGATCAAAATGCGTCCCAAAGGAATAATCAGAAGCACAATAAATACCGCAAATGTCAGTCCAATTAATAGTCGTCTCATCGTTTTCTCCCCCGCATCTGCACCAGATTAATCAGCCAGAGGATCAGGAAAGAGAGCGTGAGGAGCAGCACGGATACAGCAGCTGCACCCGTAGGATTGTCACTTTCAATCTCGCCGTAGATAAATACGGAAGCCGTTAGCGTCCTGCCCGGAATGTTGCCCGCCACCAGCACAACTGCTCCAAACTCTGCAAGTGCTCTGGAAAAAGCAAGCATACCACCGCTAATCATGCCTGGAGCCATAGAAGGCAGAATGACCTGCCTGAAAGTACGCGCCTTTGATGCACCCATGGTATAGGAGGCCTCTTCCTCAGAAGGGTCGATCTCCTCCAGCAGCGGCTGCACCGCACGAATCACGAATGGAAACGTAACAAAAGTCATCGCAATGACGATCGCAGGCTGATGAAACACGATTTCAATTCCCATGGTTTCAGCCAGCTTGCCTACAGCACTGACCGGTCCAAGCAGCAGCATAATCATTAATCCGCCAACTGCAGTAGGAAGTGCGAAAGGCAGATCTACGAGACTGTTGAGAAACGATCTCCCAAAGAAACGATAACGAGTGAGCACCCAGGCAATCATGGTTCCAAGTACCACATTAATCAGTGTGGCGATAACAGCCAGTCGAACGGTCAGCAATACGGCTTTCCACGCGATTGGATCCATGATGCTCTCGGCGAAATTGCTCCATCCTTCAGAGAAGGAATTGACGTACACACCGATAATTGGAAGCACGATGAGTACAATAAAATATAGCAATACAGTACTGCGGAATCCCCAAGTCCATCCCTTGTGACGAAGAACGGTATTCATTGCTGCATTCCCTCCCAGCCTCCGGTTCCATATCCGGTCGGCAGTCTCCCTGCTTTGGTACATTCATTTTCCTAAGTTAAATTATATCACTTTAACATTATTCCCATTAGTCTACTTGGTTTTTTTGCTTATCTGATACTTTACCAGTTTGCAGTGCTAACCGTCAATGTTTTTATTGTACATAATTTGGGCGTATAGCAGATGATTGGTTACCCATTTTACCCGTGAATTGTGGTTTGTTTGGATTGGAGTGGTTAAGGTACAATCTAGAAGAGAATTTACGAGGATAAGGAGTGCTGCCAGATGCTATATACGAAAAAAATATCGACCTCCAGACGGGATGAAATCAAGGATATTACAAGAGAAGTAGAGCAGGTTGTCCGCAATACCGGTGTACAAAACGGAACTGTACTTGTCTATTGTCCCCATACCACAGCTGGTATTGCCATTAATGAAAATGCCGACCCGGATGTTAAACATGATGTGCTGCTTCGTCTGGACGAGGTGTATCCTTGGGAACATCCCCAATATCGACATGCTGAGGGGAATACCGCTTCCCACCTGAAATCAATCACAACCGGTCCATCTCAGACGGTGATTATTCATGAAGGCCGATTATTACTCGGCAGATGGCAGGGTATTTATTTCAGCGAATTCGACGGCCCTCGTGAGCGGGAATATTTTATCAAGATTATGGAAGGCTAATTCAGCCAAACGCAAACAGGCGGACAACCCTGATTTAGGGCTACGATCCGCCTGTCTTGGTCTTTCGCGCCAATAAACTTTCGCGAGACAACGTTATAAAGAATTAATGTTATGACAATTCACCGCCCTGAAGTATAGGAGTGCGACAAAAGCGCCTTTTATAGGACGCCAGGCTGGTGTTATAGATTGCGGCATAGTACTTTGACATGAGATAATGCCGACGATTCAATCTCAGCAAACGTTACACGATCCTGAATATAATACGATATAAATCCGTGCATGGACAAAAACAGTGTGCGCGGCACACATTGGATATCCTCATCCGTACAGCCTTCCTCGTTCATGTACTGCCTGACAATGGATGCAAACAATTCAAAGCATCTTCCCTGCTCCGTACGACAATAGGATAACAGCTCCTCATCCCGAATCATGAACATAATCTCGTATTGATACGGATTCTCCAGGCCAAAACGAATGAATTCCAACATGATATGCTCTACCTTGCTCATACCGCCCACGACTGGCCTGACCATGGCTTGCAGCAGCAAATGTCCCAGATGATTGAAATCTTCTACCACAATGGCATAGAACAATTCTGCCTTTTCCTTAAAATGATAATACAGCGACCCATGACTATAGCCCAGATGCTGGCCGATGCTTCGCATCGAAATGGCGCGGTATCCTTTGGTAATAAAAAGATGTCTCGCCGCCTCCAGGATCCGCTCCCTCGACAACTCTTGTTCGACTGCTCTTCTAGCCATATATTTTATTCCCCTTCAATAAAATAAAGCCGCTGTCCCTCCGTGATCCGGGATTGCCCTTGCGTCAAATCCGTGATCCAGGCGATAAATGCCTCGGTTTCACTATCCGGCGGAAGACAAGTCAACGTAACCTTATCGGTGAATCCAGTCTCACCCGTACGGACTTCCCGGCTTCTTAATTCATTTTCCACTTTTCCCAGCCACGTATAATCCAGCTCCACAAACACTTCACGATGAAGCACTTTGGTTATGGCCTCTCCAGCTTCAATAGCGGCTACAGCGCCATCCGTATATGCACGGATTAAACCGCCAGCCCCAAGCATGATTCCCCCAAAATACCGTGTAACCACAATGGCCACATTTTTCAGTTGCTGATTTTTGATGACTTCAAGAATGGGTTTCCCTGCAGTTCCGCTTGGTTCCCCGTCATCGGATTGCTTCTGGATCTCATCTCTCTCTCCTATCATGTAGGCGGAACAGTTATGAGTGGCATTCCAGTGTTTCTTCTTGATTTCATCAATAAAAGCAACTGCTTCTTCTTCCGTTGTAACTGGCATAATATGACCGATGAAACGCGACTTCTTGATGACAATTTCCAGATTGCCCGGTCCTCGAACCGTGCGGTAACGTTCAAGCATTTCAATCCAACTTTCCGATTTAATCCATTTTACAAGAAAGCAGTTCCCCGCGCGGACGCGGATGAACTGCCTTGGTTTAAACATCCGGGGATCACTGCATTTTACCTCACAATGAAAACCCGGGTGTCATTACACATGCTTTATTTAACTATATGAGTCAAACCATGAATTATTCAGAAAGTCTCGCTTCAAGCGCTGCTTTCTCTTCTTCAAAGCCTGGTTTGCCCAGCAATGCGAACATATTTTTCTTGTAAGCTTCTACTCCTGGTTGGTCAAACGGGTTGACGCCCAGCAGATATCCGCTGATGCCGCATGCTTTTTCAAAGAAGTATACCAGATATCCGAAAGAATATGGAGACATATCCGGAATATTCACAATCAGGTTTGGAACTTGGCCATCTGTATGTGCAAGCAACGTGCCTTGGAACGCTTTTTTGTTGACGAAATCCATTGTTTTGCCTTCCAGGAAGTTCAGACCATCGAGGTCATCCGGATCGGCTTCGATCGAGATATGCTCGGATACTTCAGCTACCTGAATGACGGTTTCGAAAATGTTCCGGCTTCCTTCCTGGATGAATTGACCCATGGAGTGCAAGTCCGTGGAGAAATCAACAGATGCAGGATAGATTCCTTTGTAATCTTTACCTTCGCTCTCTCCGTAAAGCTGTTTCCACCACTCGGATACAAAGTGCAGGGATGGCTCGTAGTTAACGAGGATTTCTGTTCCTTTACCTTTGCGGTACAATGCGTTACGAACAGCAGCATATTGATATGCTTCATTCTCAGCTACATTCGGGTTGCTGTATTCTTTGGATGCGTCAGCTGCACCTTGCATCATTTCTTCGATGTTAATGCCAGCTGTAGCAATTGGCAGCAAGCCAACTGCTGTCAGTACCGAGTAACGTCCACCTACATCATCCGGAATAACGAAAGACTCGTAACCTTCTTCGTTCGCCAGTTTTTTCAGTGCGCCGCGCTCTTTGTCTGTTGTAGCATAGATACGTTTGCGTGCTTCTTCTTTACCGTATTTTTTCTCCAGTGCAGCACGGAAGATACGGAAAGCAATGGCTGGCTCGGTTGTCGTACCGGATTTGGAGATAACGTTCACGGAGAAGTCTTTGCCTTCAACCAGATCCAGCAAATGAGTTACATATGTGGAACTGATATTGTTTCCTGCGAAATAGATTTCAGGCGTTTTGCGTTTATCTTTTGGCAGGTTGTTATAGAAAGAGTGTGTCAGCATTTCAATCGCTGCGCGTGCACCCAGGTATGAACCACCGATACCGATTACAATCAGTACTTCGGAATCGCTTTGGATTTTGGCAGCCGCTTTTTGAATGCGGGAGAATTCTTCCTTGTCATAAGCGGTTGGCAGGTCAATCCAGCCCAGGTAATCGGATCCGGTTCCCGTTCCGTTGTGGAGCTGCTCGTGAGCCAGACGAATCGGTTCAGCGAAATAGTCCACTTCATGCTGGTTTACAAATTGCAAGGCAGTGCTGTAATCAAACTTCACTTTTTTTGCCATGATCTAAAAACCTCCTGATATCGGTAGCTTATTTTTCCGTTTTCCATTCAAACAACTTAGCATAAGGATACTTCAAATCCACGGGGCTGACAAGCTTGCAGCTTGAACTTTGTCACTTCAAATTCAAGAAGCAAAAAGGGTAAACCAAACCCGCTGATTGCGGGGTTTGGCTACCCTTCTTGTATTATTCCGCCGGGTACGAGCAGCAGTAGTCGGTAACGCTGCGTATCTCCAGTTTGAATTTGGATTCGGCAGGCACGTGAAACGTAGCTTGACCTTGAATCTCTTGCCAATCTTCTTCTCCGGGAAGCAATACTCTCAGATCGCCGGACAGAATCTCCATGATTTCACGGGAATCTGTACCGAACTCATAGCTGCCTGGGAGCATGATGCCCAGAGTCACTTTGCTGCCATCCCCCAAAATAACCGTTCTGCTGGTTACCTGGCCATCATAATAAATGTTGGCCTCTTTTACTACACTGACTTGATCAAACTGTGACATGCGTACCCGCTCCCCCTGAAGTTAATGAAAACAAAAGGCAAAACAGATCAGGATGAATCCTCATCCTTACTCTGCCGGAAATAACTTTGCTGCCACGAACAGAACAGATTAGGCTGTTCGATTCGCAGCAGCGTTTTTCAAGCTATTACAGCAATGCTTTTACGCGGCTAACCACGTTATCGACTGTGAAGCCATACTCTTCGATAACACGGTCGCCAGGCGCGGAAGCACCGAATGTGCTGATTCCGAGAATGTCGCCTTGATCGCCAACATATTTCTCCCAGCCCATTGGATAAGCCATTTCAATAGCCAGACGAGCTTTAACATCCGGAAGCAGAACGGATTCTTTGTAAGCTTTGTCCTGTTTCTCGAACAGATCCCAGCTCGGCATGCTGATTACGCGAACTTGGATACCTTGTTCAGCCAGTGCAGCTTGAGCTTTGACAGCCAATTGCACTTCGGAACCTGTAGCGATGATTTGTGCTACTGCTTTGCCGTCTTTTGCATCCGAAACAACATAAGCGCCGCGTTTAACGTTCTCGCGGGAGCCTTCTACTGTTCCTTCCAGGATCGGCAAGTTTTGACGAGTGAGTACGAGTGCTACCGGGTTGTTCTTGTTCTCAAGCGCATAAGCCCAAGCAGCAGATGTCTCGTTACCGTCAGCCGGACGAATAACTGTCAGGTTAGGAATGATACGCAGGGACGCGAGTTGCTCAATTGGCTCGTGCGTAGGACCATCTTCACCAACAGCGATACTGTCGTGAGTCAGAACGTATGTCACAGGCAGACCCATCAGGGAAGCCAGACGAACAGCCGGACGCAGGTAGTCAGTAAATACGAAGAATGTACCACCGAATACTTTCACACCGCTGTGCAGTGCCATACCGTTCATTGCTCCAGCCATACCGAATTCACGGATACCGAAGTAGATGTTGCGGCCAGAGTAATCTTCTGGAGCAAAGTTTGCAATGTTGTTCAGGTGTGTCATTGTGGAGCTTTCCAAGTCAGCAGATCCACCAGTCAGATGAGGCACGTTGTGCGCCAAACCGTTCAGTGCATTACCGGAAGCAACACGAGTGGAAAGAGCTTTGTCTGTTGCAGCATATTTAGGCAGATCGCGGTCCCAACCTTCTGGAAGGTCACCGTTGATTGCTGTTTCGAACTGAGCTGCCAGCTCAGGGAATGCTTTTTTGTACTCGGCGAATTTCTCGTCCCAAGCTTTGTTTGCGGAGATACCACGATCTTTGACTTGAGCAAAGTGATCGCGAACTTCAGCTGGTACGTGGAAATCTTCCTCGTAAACCCATTTGTAAAATTCTTTGGTCAGTTTCGCTTCGTCAGCACCCAGTGGGGAACCGTGAGTACCGCCGTGGCCGCCTTTACCTTGTTTGTTCGGGCTACCATAACCGATAACAGTTTTCACTTCGATCAGTGTAGGACGAAGTGTATCTGCTTGTCCTTCCTGAATTGCTTTTTCGATTGCAGGCAGATCGTTACCATCTTCTACGCGCAGCACTTGCCAGCCATAAGCTTCGAAGCGTTTTGCGATGCTTTCGGAAGAAGACAGGTTCAACTCACCATCAAGCGTGATGTCGTTGGAGTCGAACAGCATGATCAGTTTACCCAGGTGCAGGCGTCCAGCAAGGGAAGCTGCTTCGTGGGATACGCCTTCCATGAGATCACCGTCACCACAGATTGCATAAGTGTAGTGGTCGATTACGTTGAATTTATCCTTGTTGTATGTCGCGCCCAGTTGTGCTTCAGCCATAGCCATACCAACAGCCATTGCAATACCTTGACCCAGTGGGCCAGTCGTTGCGTCAACACCTGCAGTATGTCCAAATTCCGGGTGACCCGGAGTTTTGCTTCCCCATTGGCGGAATTGTTTCAATTCTTCCATAGGAAGATCGTAGCCGCTCAGGTGCAGCAAGCTGTACAGCAACATGGAACCATGTCCTGCAGACAGCACAAAACGGTCCCGGTTAACCCAAGTTGGGTGGTCCGGGTTATGTGTCATCGTTTTTGCAAAAAGTTGGTATCCCATTGGAGCGGAGCCCATAGGCATTCCCGGGTGTCCCGATTTTGCTTTTTCGATTGCATCAATTGCCAGAGTACGTACAGTTGTAATCGACAGGTTGTCGATTGTGTTGTTCTCGTCCTTTTGAATCGCTTCGTTCTTGTCAGTCATGGTTTGTCCTCCTCATGTCTTTAGATAAGTCGGGTGCGCAAGCGAATCCCTCTCATCATACAAGCAAACCGTATATAACAATAAGTGAATCCGCTTGAATGTTTCATTTTGACTTATTCACTTTTGTATTGTATCACTTGGCGTGAAGCTTTTCCATAACCTTCTTTTAGAAGTTCCGGAAAATTCGGTTGTTTGTGGGTGAGATGGGTTTATTCCAGCGCAGAATAAAAGGTGTTCGGTAGAGCATCTAAGCCCATGTCCGGCTTGGCAAGCCTCGCTAATCCATCGGATGAAGTATAACCTTTAACCGGAAAACCATACACTTTTTACAGCTCGAAGTTTTTTTCATAGGGTATCGTTCATGTTTCTGATTCGAAATCTCTACGGCT
The DNA here is from genome assembly GCF_038005125.1 of Paenibacillus sp. FSL K6-2862. Taxonomy (NCBI): domain Bacteria; kingdom Bacillati; phylum Bacillota; class Bacilli; order Caryophanales; family Paenibacillaceae; genus Paenibacillus; species Paenibacillus sp. FSL K6-2862. Next base: position 1,468,566 of record NZ_JBBOSN010000001.1, on the reverse strand, counting down.
GTGTTACTCTCAGAAAGAAAGGAGGCTTGCCGCATGTCGCGACCACAAGCTTTGAAGCAAAATTCATCAAATCATTCATTACCCTGGATTGCAGGGACGTTAACAGGCATCATCACCGGGTTGTTTCTTGGTTTTTTTCTTAAAGTGGTTCAGGCTTACACGGGTGAAAAGGTGTATACCCTGCTGCTGAATGTTGATTTTGTGCCCTGGCTTCCGCCCATTTTGCCTGAATGGTTTGAATTTACGCTCCATCTTCTTGTTTCTGTTATCATCGGCCTCTTCTACTTCTGGTGGATTCAACGTTCCGATTACCCTTTGGTTAAAGGCGTTTTGCTCGGTGCGTTCTCTTCCCTGCTATATATTCCGCTCTCTCTGTTATCTGTACGAGTTCCAGGCTTATTGGATTTCAAGGCCATATCGCTTTGGATCATTGGACACCTTCTATTTGGTATCCTCCTTGGTGTCTGCGGACGGATATGGAAACGACAAAAAGGCGATTCCCATTCAGCTCGCAAATAGGAAGTCGCCTTTCTTATCTTGGCCGATTCATATGGTCCCGAATCAACCTTGCACAGTATTAAAGCATCAAGCTAAAATACAACGGTTTTGTTTTCGTGAACCAGAATCCGGTCTTCAACATGCCACTTAACCGCACGTGCAAGTACAACACGCTCAATGGTACGTCCGATCCGTTTCAATTCGGTCACATCATCTCCATGGCTTACACGCTGAACGTCCTGCTCGATAATCGGCCCGCCGTCCAGTTCTTCAGTCACATAATGTGCCGTTGCTCCGATAATTTTTACACCACGATTGTACGCCTGAGCATACGGTTTACCACCCACAAATGCCGGAAGGAAGGAATGGTGGATATTAATAATCCGGTTACGGTAATGTTCGATGAACATTGGAGAGATAATCTGCATATAACGCGCAAGTATAATGACATCAATATCGTTACCGATGACGTCCAGCTGGCGCTGCTCCGCTTCCTTTTTCGTATCAGCCGTTACCGGAATATGATGATAAGGAATGCCGAATGATTCCACGTAATCCTTCATATCCAAGTGGTTGCTTACTACAAGAGCGATATCAGCATCCAGGTCTCCGGCCTGCCATTGCCACAGCAATTCAACCAGACAATGATCTTCCTTGGATACAAAAATAGCCAGTTTCTTCTTGCGGCTAACCGCAGAGAGGGACCAATCCATCTTGAAGCGTTCGGCCACTACCGCAAAATCAGCTTCCAGCTTGGCCAGACTCGCTGTCAGTTCCGGAAGATCGAATTCAATGCGCATGAAAAACATGCCGCCAGCCGGGTCCATGGTGTACTGGTCAGACTGAACGATGTTTGCACCATGCTGGTGCAGGAAATGCGATACGGCAGCTACAATTCCTGGACCATCCGGACAGGAAATAAGCATCCGCGCCCGATCGGCGCGGTTTTTGGAATCAGGACGTGCTTGTTTTGCATGAATCTCCATCGGGCTATTCTTCCTCCTTCAATTAAGCCGTGACCAGCAGTTCTTTTCCTGCAAGCCAGGCGATCAAACGATGATTCAGTTGCTCTTCGTTCAAATGCGGGAACAACGCTGCTTCCGCTACCAGATCATACAACCGCTCCAGCGGTTCACGCGGATCAGCCTTTTTGGCTTTTGCATCATTCTTGAGCAGCGTCCAAACGTCGAGAATATAGGAACGCGAGTCAATCTCTTTCCCTTGGAAGAAGTGCTGCAGCTGCTCCACCTCTGTCAGGAATTCCGGACCAAACCGGCCGCTCACATCTCCACGAAGCAATGCAATTTCCACCTCGTACATTGGGCGTTGTGTCTTGGCTTCCTTCCCGATCCAAGGTGTCTCCAGAATAAATGGACGTCCTTGAAGCGCCTCGTGATGAACGATGCGGTTAATCGCTTCAAAACCAATCCAGCCGGAACCAATCGGTGTATGACGGTCCTTACGTGCACCTACAGCATTCTTGCTATCATTAATATGCATTACAGTAATGCGGTCAAGCCCTACCGTGCGATCAAACTGCTCAAGCACACCATCCAGATCATTCACGATATCATAGCCTGCATCATGAATATGGCATGTATCCATACATACAGCGAGACGTTCGTTGTGCGTAACCTTCTCCATGATCTGTGCGATCTCTTCGAAGCTGCGGCCCATTTCGGTCCCTTTTCCAGCCATTGTTTCAAGAGCAATCTTCACATCGGTCTCTTTGACACCGTCGAGCACTTCATTGAGCCCTTCGGCAATTCGTCCAATACCATAATGAGCATCCTTATCCGTGAAGGCTCCGGGATGCAGCACAATATTTTTGACACCAATGGCATGCGTCCGGCGGATTTCTTCCTGAAGGAAGCTTACAGCCAGTTCATACGTGTTTTCTTTGTAGGAACCAAGGTTAATAATGTATGGCGCATGGACAACAATATCTTCCATTCCGCCCTCTTGCATGGCAAGCTTGCCTTCCTCGATATACATGGACTCAATAGGCTTGCGGCGCGTATTCTGCGGTGCACCCGTATATATCATAAACGAACTGGAACCGTACGAGGACGCTTCCTTCGTTGCACTCAATAATCCCTTGTCCGAAAAGGACACGTGGGAGCCGATTTTCAGCATCATTGATCCCCCTTTTTCTGAATTATCCCTTATTCTAACGCGATTATCGAAATAAATCTAGAAATGCGCTATAATTCGGGTTACAGGCTATTTTTTACAGCTAATTTGGAACATGGTGGGCGGAATCCGTCTTTCCGTGAAAATCAATGAACCGAGGTGACTCCGCAATGATTTTCGGCTCCTACGCTATGACGTTAGTCAGCAGTTCCCCCAGCAATTGGTTTATGAATACGATCGCATTCTGGACATTTCTTTTGCTTGGCAGCATGTGTATCGGTGGATTTTTTATGATGCGCAAGTTTTTGAAAGTGCTCCCAAAAGCGGACGGCAAATCTAAACTGGATTGGCAAAATTATTGGGTCGAAACAAGCCGCCACCTGTGGACGGATGAGGCCAAGGCTTTTCTGGATCAACTCGTAGAGCCCGTTCCCGGTCCGTTTCGCGATATCGCCAAACATTCGATTGCAGCAGAGATTGGTAAAATTGCTGTTGAAAACAAGGCAACCGAGGTGTCCCGAGATCACTGCATCAAAGGATACATTATAGCCACACCGAAGCGTGATAATAAGTTTTTGGTCAAATTTTTGGAGAAAAACCAAATTGATTACTCGCCTTATAAACATCTCATGAATAAATAAAAGAAGTTTCCATTGTGGACGGAATCGCATACTCATCTCCAACACACGAGCTCCATCAGGTAAGTCATTCGCAGAAAGGCATTACTTACCGCCGGGGCTGTTTGTTGATCCGCCATATATGAAATTCACAATACAGGAGGGCTGAAGCATGAAAATTGCCATATGTGGAGGAACAGGATTTGTGGGAGGTGCACTTGTGGATTACTGGCTGCAAGCAGGTCATCAGGTTCAGATTATCACGCGCAAACTGCCTGATCTTCATGATCCCGGTGAACGCCTTACATATATATCTTGGGAACAGCTTGAAGAAAGACCTCATCTACTGGAAGGATTGGATGCTCTGGTGAATCTTGCCGGGGAAACGCTGAATCAGCGCTGGACGACCAAGGCCAAGCTGGAAATTGTAGAATCGAGGGTAACTACGGTATCCAAGGTAGCCCGGCTTCTGGATAAACTTGAACATAAACCGGAGGTTGTCGTGCAGGCATCCGCCATGGCTATATACGGAACCTCTCCATCGGAGACATTTGATGAAAGTTCCCCGCAAAAATCAATGAACTTTCCGTCCCGGGTTGCCGAACAATGGGAGATTGCTGCAGATGCCATCCAGGATGTGAGACTGGTCAAAATTCGTGTCAGCCTCGTACTTGGTCATAAAAGAGGTGCCTTTCCGTTAATGAAGCTGCCATATATGCTTGGTGTAGGCGGCAAAATTGGCAGCGGCAAAATTGGCAGCGGCAAACAGTGGACGACCTGGATACACATATTGGATATTGTAAGGCTTATTGATTTTTCGATACATAATAAGGAAATCTCGGGTCCGGTGAATGCATCCGCTCCGAATCCCGTAACCAATGACGAGTTTGGACGTACAGTTGGCAAGGTTTATCATCGTCCACACTGGTTCCCGGTCCCCGGTTTCCTGATTAAAGCAGTGGTCGGAGAACTCTCTGTCGTATTGCTTCAGGGGCAGCGTGTTATTCCGCAGAAGGCGCTGGATCACGGGTTTCAATTCACCTTTCCAACCTTAACCGATGCCCTGGAAGATTTGAAGCATCGTGGATTATCCGACTGAACGGTAGGTATAGACGGATTCTGCCAGCATGAAGGTGTCCCCGTCTTCCAGTGGATATTCTTTATAGGGTGCAAGAGGTTTACCCTGCAGTAAGGTGCCATTCACAGAACCCAGATCCTTAATGACATAGCCCGATTTGTTCCGGCTCAACTCCACATGAGCACGGGACACACCGGTTGTTGAATCCACCCATTGAACCATCTCTGCCGATCGGCCGATAACAAAAGAAGCTCCCTGCACATCCATCCGCTCATTCCGGTTACTTGCCCCTAATCGGCGTTCCAGATAAAAGGATGGAGTTACTGGACCGACGCCCTTTGCTGCTTCCCCAGTCATACTTTGCAGATTTACTGTTGCCTCCGTTCCAGATTCAGTCCGAATCAGCCCAGACGTTGGTGCAGTAATATGATCGAACTGTTGTTGGATCATGGGTGATGATTCTGATTCTGGCTCTGGTTCTGATTCTGGTTCGGTATGTAATCGTTGAAAGCGCGAATTCAGAGTTTTACTGGCAATACTGGCATACCCCTGTGCAGGTGGGTCATTGTCAGTCTTCGGCTCTGAATTGTTCCAGCGCCAGCTCTCCTGATATAACTCCTCTGATTCTTCTTCATTTTTAGTTCGCTTATGACCTAATTTGAGAAATGAAGCTTGATCACTCCTTCTGAGCCCTGCCGCTTTGGATATGCCGAATTTCCCTTTGCTAATCCAGGCCCAGCAAGCAACCGCAAGTAAGACAACACTTAGAACGATGGATATTATCATAGGTGTCTGCCCGGGCTGCTCCATATAAGCGAATCTCCATACCAAGGCTATACCGACCATGCAAATAAGAACAATATACGTCACTTTCGACGTTCCAGTCGTTTGTTCCATTTCCATATTCTCATCAAATGTAGTTTCGTTAGGTTTGTTCACCGCTGGATCGGTTCTGTCTGTAAAAGGAGACGAGCCTTCTCTGGAAGGACGTGTGCTCAAGAAGTTTGGACTAAACCTGTTACTGTTCGACCCTTCCTGCTCCAATACTCGATCCGGCTGTTGACTTGAATTGGAGTACGTTTCAGCCCGCATTTTGTCTTGGTCAGACTTCGATCGGGCATGTTGCCTATGTAAACGTGGCAATTGTGCAAACTCAGGTTCAGATTCAACATAGGCAGAACGTTCGTTCATAGTCCCATTCTCTCTAGGTTCGTTCACACGGGAAGACAAAAATGTTGAGCTGCTGGGCCCTGCTTGTCCATCCGCGTAGAGTTCCAGTAACAATTCCCGCAGCTGTCCAACATCCCACCGTTCGTCATCACATAGCTGCAGAACCCGCTGAATGCCTTCACCCTGCAACTCCTGCACATGAGCCATCAGCCGGATGACCAGTTCACGGAATTGCCCCGGAGTCGGATCCACAACTACTGATTCTTGAATCGGTACATAAATCATGCCCAGCTCCCCTTGTTCCAGTGAACCTTTTACAAATATGCTCTCTTCCTGCAGCATCAGCTTACGGGGTTCCAGCATGTATTGACGGCATTCCGTGAAGGTGTCTGCGAGTTGAAACAATAAACCGTACAGCACACGCAGTTTAATTTTGCCTGCCTTTAGGAACTGGGATAACATTTTATACCCGGAAATATCATATTGAAGAGTAACATTCCGATCCATCTCACGAATATGGAGCGGAAGCAAGCGGGGAATATCATTGGAGGACATCATCCCCGTCTGTACACGGCTTAATTCTTCCATCCGTAATCCTTCGGCTTTTTCCAGAACCATAAATGCTCCGCCGTTCCGTATAAAATCTCTCGTTAATCCATACATGCCAATCCTCTCTTTCCAGTGTAAATTCAAATTCAACTTACTTTTCTTGTATCGTTCTATGAAATCATATAAACATAGGTACTGATAAAGCCTGGCAATACAGCCAGCATGAACGGGAACTTTAGCGTTTTCTCCTTGCTGACCAACTTGTGTGAACCGAGCATGAAGAAGCCTGCAAGACCACCGGCCATGTTACGAATTCGTTTGGCTGAATCCCTCCGGAACAACAGAATAATTAAGCCGATTGCCCCGGCATATAGAACGGAATATACAACAACGTGAATTCCAAAAGAAATGCCCGTCCATGCTCCAATCCCGCCAAACAGTTTTACATCTCCAGCTCCTACTGCTCCAATCGCGTACATCACTAACAAAATGCCAAAACAGGCTGCGAACCCCCCGGCAGAGAAGATCAAGCCTTCCCATCCATCCCATATCCCATGGGCCAGCACACCCAGAGCGGTTACAGGCAACGTCAGCAGATTTGGAATTTTCATGGACCGCACATCGGTTACAAAGGCAATCACCACGTATAGGCCACAGGCAGCAATGAACCATTCCACCCCCATCACTCCTCTATCCATATCACTATTTTCTTGATGCTACATTAAACTCAGTTGTTGTCTTGCTGCCATCCGCAGTTTCCACTACAAATGTCCAGGTCCCTTCCGTCGTACGAGTACCTACAAACCAGTTCCACTCAATCACGCCATTCTCATCCGCTGTAGCCCAGCCAATATGTTTCGCTGTACTTTCTCCCGACTTATAAAATATGGTTAGGTTTGCAGTGGCCCCTGGTTCCACCTGAACCTTGATTGTTGCATTATTCCCTATGTAGGCAGGCTCTGGCTTGGATAACACGGTTATTGAACCTGCAGCGTCTCCATCGCCCTCATTACTATTAGAACCTTCTCCCGTATCTCCGATCCATACGCGCTCAGCGGCAGCAGCCTGAATCCGTAATGGTTTGCCGAGGAAAGGCACTTTAATCGGCAGTTCATAACTGAGCTCCAGCCTGAAATACGGATTCGTTTTGTTCTTGAGATCCGGCACAGATATCCCGTTAACATGTACACGCTCCATATCCAGCAATACAGGATCTATAAAAGGTTGAAGCAAGGGTTTTACAGCTGGATCAAGTACAGTCTCGATAACCGAAGTCTTAATCTCCTGCAAAGGCTGCTCCCCACTGGCTGCAGCCGCACGCACCCAATTACTTAATGGATCCGGCAGAGACGAAGCATACTCTTCAGCCCATTCCGTTAGTGACAACTCTGGTATGCTCCAGCCTCTTCCCTTCTCTCCACCACCAGCGGAATCCGTTGGAGTGAAGACAAGAGAAACCGGATAAATCTTGGTGGAGAGCTGCTTTACGGCTTCACCCGCTGTGCTTTGCAGGGCTGTCGAGATCAGTGTCATTTGTACGATGTAGACAAGGAACATGACAAAGAACAGAAACACAGGCAGAACGAGCGAAGCTTCCAATACGATGCTTCCCTGTTCCTTTTTCGAAGAGCTTGTCTGCATCGGCAGAGATTTCAATTGTTCCATTTTGCGCAACCGTGTTATTCGAAGCAGCCATCGCGCATATTCTTTTTGATCTAGCTCCTGCTTCTCCATAATCCCTCCACCTGAAAAGGTACTGCTTGATTCAATAGGAATAATCCGTCCTCCGGTCTATGAATAATCGCCCATCTTCAACCTGGTCTGCATTCCCCATAACTGCACCTATACTTTTGATCACCCCTGGCAAAAACCATAACTTCACACTGCTGCGTATGTTCCCTGATGCATACGTTTGTTTTTCATCGGGATTAACGCCTGTATTCAGCCGAATCAATGCCAGCATTCTGGACATTTTACGTTCATTGTTACTGTGCATTAAAAGGAATAGTCTTAGATGGTCCCTGTATGTAAGCTTAACTTTGATATATTTGGACAACTCCACACTGCCCTCTTTGGAGAGCTTCACCATATCCGCTATGGCGTGGGTAATCCCGTATAAAATTGCAGCCGATAACACCAGAAGGGGATTACCGAGTTTACTGTTCTCAATTAATCCTTCTGCGGTTCGAATCGCCAAACGCATACCAAATATTTCTGCATATGCAGCCGCAATGTTGCCTGAAGGATTGTGAAACCCGTAAATGATATATTCCAGCTCCTGATTCTCCAATTTGAAGACCTCACTCGTATCCCCGCTCCCTTCAGTCCAATCGAGCAGCTGTCCAAAATCCATCGAATTGAAATAAGCGAGTGCGTATTCATTCTGGAATAATTCATCCCCTAGACTATCCAGCAGGCCAGACATCCCGCCAAATAAACTGTCCATTCCATTCATGGCGTCACCGCCTGAATCGTAAGGATCGCCTGCAATTTCCGCCTTTTTGGCCTCCTCCCGGCTTGCCTGGTTAAATGCAATGTTGGCATTATAATACTGCTCCAACTGCTTGAATGCTTCCGTTGATCCGGAATGTCCATTTTCAATCTGTGACAATATGCGCTTTATGTCCTTTAATTTTGCCTTGGACTCCTTGTCGTTGGCCTTGCGCTGTGCATCAGATCCCCGACCTTCCTCAAGCAGCTGTTTGCTCTGAAGAATGACATTGGAGGCACCACTTCGTACATAAGAGTCCATGTATCGTTCTGTGACCTGACTTGCCTGTCTTACAGCAGGCTTAACAGGCACACCGCTCTGACCCGTCACATTGCGAAGCTGTGTATTCAGGTCAAGGCTGTCTTTTCTAACCTGATTAAAGTCTGAGGTTTGGGAGCGGATATGTTCTTTTAACTTATCAAACAATTCATCGGCTCTCACCAACTCAGAGGCAAGTGAACGTGTATCTTTGGCTTCGCTGCCTGATCCGGTAGATGGTGGACTCTGCCCAGGGAGGTTTGAATTCCCGACTTTTTCATAACTCGCATTCTGCGAACGGCTCTCCCCTTCAGCGATAACCCGCTTCATTTCCTCGTTAAGATTACGTGCTTCATCAATTAGAGTCTGGGCTGCCTCAAGTTTCGTCTGATGCGCCTGTTGTGCCGGCTGCAGAACCATACTTATGCCGGTAACCACATTACCAACACCTGTCCGGTAACGAGCCAGCTCCAGAATATACTGCTGCTGGTTGAATGGTAGTCCTTCGTCTGATTGTTTCTTGCTTAGATAATCCGTATAACGTGCTGCGATCTCGGCAGCAGTCTCCGGCGTTTCTTCCATCATTTCATCGTAAATGGCAGGTGAGGGAGGGCTCATGGTCAGAACAGGGAGATCTTTCAATGTATTGGCTGAATCGGTCTGATTGGCTATCGCCTCATCCAGCAAATCCTCACGCTTGTCATATAGCTTCTGTAATTTCTTGAGCAAGTCTACCGTATGCGCAGCTTCTTTCATTTCCTCCGACATTGGCTTGAAGCGATTGACCACCTCTAACGTAAAATCAACCGGAGCCCGATATTTCATGTCTTCCTGAATCTGGCGATTAAAAATATCATACCTGCCCAATTCCCGTTCCATGCTCAGGGTGCTTGTATCCCACTGTATATCCAGAATGGGGAAACCGTCCTTCACAGCCGATGGCTTCACACTATCATTCAGTACCTTAGCCATAATGGCTTCACCACTGCTGTCTCCGTAACCAAACAACCCATATTCCCGGAGTGACGTGTCGTATGCAGACATCACCGATCTTAACGCTGCATGAGCCATGCGTTCTGACTGAACTTTGAAGGCGGCTATCCGGGCATAATCAATAAATACGGCGACAAACATATAGATTCCCGCCAGGATTAAGATCAAGAACAGGGTCACAGCACCTGATTCACCGTCTTTTTTTCTGAACAGCGCTGCTCTCCTCCTCTCTCTACTTTTTGGATTTTCCAAAATGCTGCAGGACCTGTCCTGCTTCAGCTGCTGTACCGGTTGCCTCGCCGCCTTTCCCTTTGAATTTGGCAGCATAATAACGGACCAGATCCACCGTTCGGATAAATTCCGCCGGCTCGACAACCGCTGATGAACCTTGCGTCAGAACACGGTTACCCGAATCAAACAAAAAAGAAGGAAGAGGCAAAGAAATAACCTGCTCCAGCCTGGTCGTAACTTTTCGCTGTATCAAGGAGTTCTGATACTCGATTGTTCCACGCATCCCACCCGGCATGTTCTGAACGGCTTGGGATAACTTCTGTTCAGTCAGACTCCCGCGTTCACTAGCAGGCACGGGAACACTAATCTGATTATCCGCACCAGCCCAGCCAAACAGTGCTCCGAGCAATCGGTCATCCGTCAATCTCCAGTAAAGATTATCATGTTCGCCTGCCGCTGCTTCACCTGTCATGGCCTGTTTGTGACTGTTATCCCAACTGTAGGCGGCTCGTTCCGATGCTGCATAGGCATGCTGGTTTAAAAAGGTTTTTTGATACATATACATCGTGAAAAACAAAATTAACACGAGAATAAACAGCACCACCGGGAAGACCAGGGAAGCCTCGATCGTGAAGCTTCCATCTTCCCTTTTGAATCGCTTACTCAAAAAATTCATCACTCTTCTTGCTAACTTGACCCAGTAAACGAGTTACCAAGGTTTTAATTTGGTCTTTGAAAATCAATGCGATAATAATGATGACACCAATAATCAGAATCAGCTCCAGCGTACCCAGACCGTCCTCTTCGTTCCAAAATGTACTTGCTTTGCTTTTCAATATTTCCTGCATTTCCATTCCTCCTACATATTCATCATCATAAAAGCAGGTGCTCCGATCATAACTACAATCGTAAAAAAGATCAGAACCATCGGAAACACCAGTTTGGAAGATGCCTGTTCTCCCTTTGCCCGACTGACCGCCTTGCGTTTCTCCCACAACACATGGGACAGATCCCGCAGCGCGAGTACAAAGTCACCTCCCCCACGGCGGAAATTCAGCAGGACTGTCGTCGTAAAAATCGTAACTTCCTGCACACCACAGCGGCGGCTGAACTGTTCAAACGACTGTTGAAAAGAATACCCGTTATTCCAATCACCGACCGTCTTCCGCAGCTCGTTGTAGAGCGGATGTTCTCGCTCTCCCTGACTTGCAACACAGTGAACGATAGCTCTTTGTACGGTTTCCCCTGCCCCAACAAGCAGCACAATCCGATTTAATAACTCGGGCAGCTCCATAAGAATATCCTGGTCTCTTCGCTGTACCTTGGTATGAAGATCTTTATAGAGTGCAAAAGGCAGTGCAACCGCGAGGGCAAGCCCGCCTAACAGACCTCCATTTCCGATATCGCCAACGAGTGATAACAGACAGCCCACAAGCAGCATCAGCCAGGCATACGTCAGCATTTCAGCACTATAGAGCATCGTTTTCTCTCCGCTATGCTGTATGCCGTGCATTTTCTGGATGGCATGCTGCATGCGGTACATCAGCACAGGCAATCTTCGGCCTACCTCATATCTGTCCAGCAAAAACAGAAAGGGTCCATGCAGTTTTTGCAGACGCAAGCCTTCCATATGAAGTTTGCGCAGATGGCGGTAGGTTTGTCCTCGCGTTCGATCCAGCACCAGCCACCCTGCTCCGAGCACCCCTCCGAATATGACGGGAAGCAGCATCGAATCAGCTCCTTATACTTTGATATCCATAATGCGTGTAATCCACAGATAACAGCAGGCGAGCAATACCAAAGCCACGCTGGAGATCAGATATCCCATACCGCTATACAGTGGTTCCATGAAATCCTTGGCCGTCAAATTCAAAAAAACAAGAAAAATAAAAGGCGCGGCAAACATCGCCTTGGACTCAAACCTTTTCTGTGCCACAGCGACCATGATATCCTGCTGGATGTCCAGTTTCTCGCCAATCACAGCAGAGGTTCGGCGAACCACCTCGACCAGGTCTCCACCCGTCCGCTTGCACGTGATGAATACGTCTGCAAAATTCGTTATATCCTCGATGCCAGCACGGTCAGAAAAGTCCTGCAGCGCCTCCTCAATCGGTTGACCATATTCCATTCTTGTCCGCAAAATAGTGAACTCCCGAATGAGATCGGTATCCGCTTCAGGATTGAGCATCCGCAGATCTTCTACCGATTCCTTAAATCCATTTTCCACGGATTTCCCCGCAGCCAGTGCGGAGGATAACGCATATAACGCTTGTTTAAAATGTAAACTCAGTGTCATTCTTCTTCGTTCCAGCAGTACCTTTGTCCAGTGTTTTGGCACCCATATGCATCCTGCAGCCAGTATCACCCCTGCCAGCCAGTGGTGATAGAACAAGATACCCACACCAAAAAATAGCAGTCCACTAATCAACATGCAGACGGTTCGTTGTCTACCGGATAGCGTGTATACGGTATAATCTGTTAACACCTGCCTGGACCCACCCAACCTAATCACCTTCTAACCGCTTCAATTTACCTTGTTATCCGAATCTTCTAATTCCTTATGGTACCGACCTATGTATTCACTCAGCCACTCTCCAAGCCCGGCCATTTGGATTTTCTCAATCTGCTTCAACTTTCCAACTTGTACCAACCCTCCAATGATCTTGCCTTCCCTTTCATCCCGCTCCTGGAAACGAAAGAGCGGGTTCAGCAGTACTTCCCCGTTCTTCATGCCAATGACTTCACTGATTTCCGTCACTCGTCTTGAACGATCTCTCAGCCGTGATAGATGAACGAAGATATCAATTGCCGAGCTGATCTGCTGCCGCACAACCGAAATAGGAAGCTCTGCCCCGCTGAGTACCATTGTCTCCAATCTGCTGATCATGTCCGAGATGTTATTGGCATGCCCTGTAGACAATGATCCGTCATGACCGGTATTCATGGCCTGCAGCATATCAAGCGCCTCTGCCCCACGCACCTCTCCGATTACAATCCGGTTGGGTCTCATCCGTAGTGAAGACTTGATCAGATCCCGGATGGAGATTTCACCCTTGCCCTCGGTATTGGCGTTCCGCGTCTCCAGTGACACCAGATTCGGCACCGTGACAATTTGCAGCTCGGCGGAATCTTCAATCGTAATAATCCGTTCATCCGGAGGAATAAACTGTGATAATGCATTCAGAAAGGTTGTTTTCCCTGACCCGGTTCCGCCCCCGATGAAGATATTGAATTTGCTGCGCACCAACTGCTGCAGCAGCTCTGCCGCTTCCTCATGCAAGGCACCTTTTCCAATCAGGTCCGACATGGTCATCGGTTCACTTGGGAACTTGCGAATCGTCATGGTAGGACCTTTTAGCGCAATCGGCGGCAGCACAATATTGACCCGCGAACCGTCCTTGAGCCGCGCATCCACAATGGGGGAGGACTCATTCACGATCCGGTTCACCCCGGAGACGATCATCTGGATAATATCCTCCAGCCGTTCTCTCGATTCGAATTCGAGCTGAATTTGGCTAACTTCCCCTTCCTGCTCGACAAAGATCTCCCGGTGACTATTAATCATAATCTCCGTAATGTCCGGATGATCCACCAGGGGTTGAAGAATGTCCAACCCGCGAAACGAATCAAACAGCCTCTGCACCAGCGCATGTCGTTCTCCAGATGTCAGGTCATCCAGTTCCGGATCAGATAACACCTTGCGCTCAATCCCCTGCCACAGTTCCTTGTCCCCCGCTGAAGACGTTAAGTCAAGGCCTGCCCTGACTTCGCGGCGCATGTTCTGGAATTGTTCTTCACGGTCCAAAACTCTATGGGATGGTTCACTCATCATGCCCACCCATCTCCCTTATGGATGCGACCCGTCTGCTTCAGATCTTCCTCTCCGTCCTGTACAAGCATGGCACACAGCCTTTTTACCTCACGCTGAAATATGGGAGAGCTTAGCAGCACTTCCTCCTGGTGAAGCTGCTTCCAGGAAGGGATATAAGGCAGCACGGCATCCAGCTGCAGCTCAGGTCGTGGAACGGCATTGACTACGCTGTCTCGGTATTTGTTTACCACAAAGCGGGCACGATCCAGTACACGTTCAAACAAGTCAGGCTCAGTCCGCTCTGCATGCGCCAGCCATTGGCCCCACCGGTGCATGGCAGACAGGTCATCTTCAACCAGCCATATCAAGGCGTCTGCCGCTTTCAACATGCCTCGACTGCGTTCGTCCCAGCCGGAGTCTCCATCCAGAATCAACACGTCATATTGCCCAGAAGCAGACAAATAATGAACGAGCCCCGTCGTATCATCACACGACATCTGCAGCAGTTCCTTCCGGTTGGATAATGGCCAGAACACGTCTGCCTTCAATCCATCATGACGAAGCACGTAACCATCTATGCCCTTGGAGGGAGCCTGTGTAGTCACCTGCCCGTGCTTGCCCGATTCCTTCCTCCCGACCTTGAGATCATACAGCAGTCGCGACAGCCCCGTTTCGGCATCGGGAACACGCTGTACACTTCGGGATAATCCCTTCTCAAGGAACGGCAGCACGCTATCCAGCGTCTCCAGATTAAGATAGAGCACGGCGTAGCCCGCCAGTCCGAGCTGCTTTGCCATATGCAGCGCCACTGCTGTCTTGCCGCTTCCTCCCGAAGCTGACACCACTCCAATGGAAAGGGTTTGCTGTCCTGGGCGGTGTACCTTTTTGCGACGAGGCTGCCGACTTGCATTCAGAACGATATCCAACAATGCAGGCAGAGGTTGATATTTCATTAAGCGCTTGTCTTCCTCCACCTCCTCATGACCTTCACTGAGAAGCAGCCAAGGCACACCCGGACTTTCACCCATACGTTCCAGCCAGGGATTCAGAAACTCAGGTTCGGCAATAACCAGATCCGGCAGTTCCTGTCCTTCATGTTCATGCATATACTCCTGAAAGGATTCCCACTGTGAAAAAGCGGTAAATCGCATTGCTGCACCAAATGAACTCCCCTGAACAAAATCAAGCCAGGCACTTACATACTCCTTGTCTTTTGAAGCAAGTACCGCCTTCAGCACGATCAATTTCTCCTCCCTCCCTGTAGAAAAGCACAAAAAAAACACCGACCATGATCCGCATGTATTATGCAAGATTATGGACGGTGCTTCCGTCACGTGCTATGAATGTATGGATAATATAGCATACAATTTCTGGACGAGCAAGAGATTTATACAATTAACAATCTGATTTCCACTCTCAAGAATGATAAGGTGCATCAAATTCAATAATGTTACGATCCGGGTCAAGAACGAAGATCTGTGCGAATCCTGCAACACTATCCGGTCTGGCTTCATACTCAATTCCCTGCTGTTCCAGCCAGGCTATCGTTTCGTTGTGGCTTTTCACCCAGATGGCAAAGTGCCCATCCGTCGTATCAATTC
This sequence comes from Paenibacillus sp. FSL K6-2862, assembly GCF_038005125.1. Taxonomy (NCBI): domain Bacteria; kingdom Bacillati; phylum Bacillota; class Bacilli; order Caryophanales; family Paenibacillaceae; genus Paenibacillus; species Paenibacillus sp. FSL K6-2862. The sequence continues at coordinate 1,453,136 of NZ_JBBOSN010000001.1, read as the reverse complement.
CCGCCTCACGCAGCGTATGTCCTTCCGGATGCTGGAGCAGATGCAGCTGCTGACTGCCAATCGCGTACCATGTGCCTGTAGAGCGGAAAGGCGGACGTTCAATCTCCTGCATACCTAGCAGCCCGGTATAAAATTGTTTGGCAACATCCAGATCATGCACAGCCAGGCTAACATGATGTATATGAGCATATTCAATCATCGCGTAATTCTCCTTCCAAGTAATATGATATTAATAAAAAACGTCAATCGCTTACACGACTATACTATACCTTTATGCTTCCTGACCAGTTGTGGCAAAGAGAAAAACACCTTCGACCCAAGCTCGTAACCTCTCTGGGTTCACACATACTTGAATCAAAGATGTTTTTGAATAGAAACACATTACATGGATTTAAAAAGGGATGTTTATGCTTGTAGGAAGCTTGATCTCTCCCTATTTCGCGCTGTCCAATGCTTCCTGTGGAATCTCAATCTCTTCTACCTGGTTATGGTTGGAGAAGGTGCTTGTCATCTTCATGTCCATGGTGATTTTCTGGCCTTCCTGCTCCATCTCCATCACCATATTCACGTCGGTACCAACAGGAAGATACGTCTCCTTGTTCACCATATATTTCATTTGCATACTTGTAATATTCATCTGTTCAAGCATCGCTTGTGTCTGGGCGTCCGTTCCATTCTGCTCCATGACGGATTGAGCCAATTCCTTCACGTTATCACCCGATACGTCTGCGGTAATGACATAATTGTCGCCCTCTTCGGTGATCTTGGTATCTTCCGCAATTTTATTGAATTGGTCCAATTCTTCTTCAGGGTTCAGGCTTGATTGCATTTGCTCAATCAGCTGCTTCGTTTGATCGTCAGGAATTTTAACCCATTGATCTCCCACCTGCGAATAGATGGCATCAGAAGTAATGTACTGCTTCACGTTTTGTGCTTCCTGCCCGGACATTTCCATGTTCATCTCTTGATAGATCATCATCGGATCCTTGATGATGTCCATCTTCATTGTTGTTTTTACCTGCTGATCCTGTGACTGTTCGCCAGCCTCCAGCTTCAAATTCTGATCAATGGTTGCATCACTCGAGAAGCTTTTCAATTCCTTGGCTGCTTCATTCGTTTTGGTAATCAATTCTTCCAGTTTAGGGATCTGTTGTTCCTGCTCTGCAGGTGTATTGCCCTCGTTTGTCGCTTCGTTGCCAGCCGGCGGCGTTGCAGTGCTGTTATCCGCATCGTCACCGCATGCTGTCAGGCTTACTGCCAATAATGCCCCGATAATGAATGTCGTCCATTTCTTCAACTGTTTGTCCTCCCAAAATAGATGTGATCCGTATTCATTACCCAAATGTTTCCTTTATTAATCATGTTTGCGGTACATGCGTTCTCTAGTACGATTTACAAAAACCGATTCTTGATCTCAGGTGTCGGCAGCATACACGCTTCGTCCTTGCCAAACCACCGGTAACGATTACGGGCTACCCAGTTATACACGGCATTACGAATGAATTTGGGTACAATAATAAAGACATATAATAATGGATACGGAAATTTCAGGCCTTTGGCCAGCCGCAGTGCAGCTGTCGAACGTGTATAGTAACGGCCATTTTCGATTAGTACAAATGTATCCATGCTGTCTGTAGACAGATTTCCTTTCTTCAGCAAATCCTTGGCTACATCGGATTGGAGCGATGCAAAATGATATTTCCCTTCCGGATCACGTTTGATAATCCATTTGGTTAATCCTTGGCAAAAGTGGCAAACCCCGTCCACGAGTACAATCGGGTGTCCCTCATGCTCATCCGCTCGAATTGATGTCATAATTGAAGCCTCCTCATTTATGCTGTTAGATTAACTTACCCACTTTTCACCTTCACGTTCGCTGTCCACTAAATTTATACTACTCAAAAGGAATTGAATAGAAAAAGAGCGCAGGCTCTAAAGCCTACGCTCGTATCTGTTGGGGCAATTACTCAGCAATTGCCTTTTCCATCCACTCATCTTCAATCATTTGTTGGTGCAGGTCTCCTGCCCATTGGTCCATGCATTTGCAAATGAAATCTTTGCGGCATACTGGACAAGGCGTTTTCTGCAGACGGCTGATCGCTGTCATCTTCCATTCCGGAGATTTGGAGTAGAATACGCGGCACTGTGTGCCATCTACCAGCTTCATCGTAAATTCATACAATCCGTCATTTTCGTTTTTGCTGGCTACTTGCAATTTTGCAATACGTGGTCTATAAGACATGGATATCACCTGTCAATTCAAATTTGTTTCCTGCATGACTTTTCTCAGTACTAAGTCATATTAAAGAAATTTTAGTTCGATGTCAACTCAGGGAGCACGAACCTCCCAGCTTATTTTGAATGGATTCCATACCCACCAAGTTATGCCACACTATCCGCCGAACAAAATATCCAATATTGTGCCTACCTGACCCTGCTTTTTGCCTTTCAGTACATCGGGGTCGAATACTTCCACATAACCACATGAGGAACAGGCTACGAACAAATAGTGGTTATGCTGGATGTCGAACATTTTGCTAAGACCAGCCCCGGACATTGAGACTTCCTTGATGTTGCAATCCGTTCCCCGACATTTCGTACATACAAACCTTCGCTCAATCATCTCTTCAATACTCATTTGCATTCCCCCTTTTTCAGATGCCTGGCATGAAGCAAGAGTATAATTATGTAAAAGAGTACGCGATTTGACCTGCAATCTCCTGCATGTCTTCTGATTTTAAAATATAAAGCCCTGCCGTTTGCCAGCAGGGCTTGTACCGAACAACAGGTATCCATGATAGCCTGCTTAATATATCTCTCCCTTTACTCCAGCGAGTATCGGTTTATACCACGTTCAGTACGACATCAATGTTGCCACGAGTCGCTTTGGAATACGGGCAAAAATCATGAGCTTTGCGAGCCAGATCCTCTGCCTGACTGTGATCCACACCCGGCATGCTTACATCCAGCCGGACCGACAACTGGAATCCGTCATCCGCAGGGTCTTTTCCAATGGATACATTACTCGTTACCGTCACATCTTCCAGTTTAACGCCTGCTTTACGCGCCACGTTGGCAAGAGCACTTTCGTAACATGCACCGTAGCCTGCTGCAAAGAGCTGCTCAGGGTTCGTACCTTCACCGCCGGATCCACCCAGTTCTTTTGGCATTTTCAGATCATGTTTAAGGACTCCATCCGATGAAGTTACCGAACCTGTACGTCCACCTTTGACTGTCGCAGTTGCTGTATATAAAGCTTCCATTAGAATCTCTCCTTTTTCTCCAATATTTTTGCTGCCTACAATTCAATTTAAACTTCTGGCTTAATTTGAAACGGTTTTGGGTTACTTCATCAGCTTCTGCATCTTTGTCATTTTCATGCATCCATCCCGCCATCTGCATAACGCGATTTATGATATAAAGTTAAATTTTCTGAAGTTGGGTAATATACTAAGGATCTGTGATCTCATCCGCTTCTCATTTTGTCCATCTACATAAAAGTTGCACTAGACAAAAATTATTGAATGAGTACAATGTAAGTAACGACATATATTTTCAGACATATAAAAGTGAATGACCCCGGTCTTCATCATAAGGAAAATCAATACGATTATTATTAAAAAGTCAGGTGAACATGTATGAGTAAAAAAAATCCATTCAGCTCTCCTTCGGCTGAACAATTGGCCGCAGCAGGCATGGCTCCCTCCCTCGGGGAAGCACACAGCTCCATGAAGGTTCCGAAAAACGTTGCCTGGTGGAAAAAATTCCTCGCCTTTGTCGGCCCAGGTTATCTGGTCGCTGTCGGCTATATGGACCCGGGGAACTGGGCAACAGATATTGCCGGCGGTTCCCAGTTCGGTTATACGCTATTATCCGTTATTTTAATCTCAAACCTTATGGCCGTCGTATTACAGTCCCTTGCAGGTAAGCTTGGCATTGTAACCGGACGGGACCTGGCCCAAGCTTGCCGCGAACGGTTCAGTATGCCGGTTGTCATTATGCTCTGGGCTCTGTGCGAACTGGCCATTGCTGCTACAGATTTGGCTGAGGTCATCGGTTCAGCCATCGCACTGAAGCTCCTGTTCAACATCCCGATGTTATACGGCGTCATTATTACGGCTGTGGATGTTCTGATTATCCTTTTGCTGCAAAATAGAGGCTTCCGCGCCCTGGAAACACTGGTCATCGTGCTGATGGCAACCATCGCCCTCTGCTTCGGGATTGACCTGTTTCTTGCCAAACCGGATATGGGCGGGGTACTCACCGGCTTTGTACCAAGTGCCGAGATACTACAGAATCCAGCGATGCTGTATATTGCCATCGGAATCATTGGAGCAACGGTTATGCCGCACAATCTGTACCTGCATTCATCCATCGTGCAGACCCGGCAGATCGAACAGACAACTCAGGGGAAAAGAGAAGCCATTCGTTACTCCACTATGGATTCAACGATCGCTTTGACCCTGGCCCTGTTTATCAACGCTGCCATACTCATTGTGTCAGCCGCTGTATTTCACAGCGCAGGCATGACACAGGTCGCTGAGATTGCAGATGCTTATCACTTGCTCACACCTCTGCTGGGCACAACCATTGCAAGTATCCTGTTTGGTGTCGCTCTGCTGGCCTCAGGTCAGAACTCTACGCTTACAGGTACACTGTCCGGCCAGATTGTCATGGAAGGTTTCCTGAACATTCGGATTCCAGCTTGGCTTCGCCGGCTCGTGACCCGATTAATTGCGATCATCCCTGCCGTTATTGTGACGGCTATCGCCGGCGAACATGGAACGGAAGAATTGCTGATTTTGAGCCAGGTGATTCTATCCTTGCAGCTGCCTTTTGCCGTTATTCCACTTGTGATGTTTACGAGTGACAAAAAAAGCATGGGCGCATTCGCCAACAAGCTGTGGCTCAAAGTCGTCTCTTGGATCATCGCTGCCGTGATTGTGGTTCTGAATGTTTATCTGATTATCCAAACCATCATGCTGTTTTAATCTATATAGCGCTAAAACCGTTTCCCTCTTACTATAGATTTATAAAAAAAGGCTGATCCCTCATCAAGAATATACTTGAAGGGATCAGCCTTTTAGCTTTGCCATACACTTGCCTTGTCCTTTATTTAATGACGCGAAAGTCATCTTTTTTTTAATTTTATCCGCTAACCTTCAGAAGGCACAAGCAGTGGAATAATCTGCTCCAAGGCTTCGATGGTCCAGTCTGCATGCTCTTGGCCCTCCAGCTCAGGCTGAAATCGTCCATAGCCCTGCAAAATCCGAATCGTTCGCATCCCCAGCTTCTTGGCAGGAATGATATCGTTATCAATCCGATCCCCAATCATGACTGCTTCCTCGGGTTCACATCCCGCCTGCTTCAAAGCCACGGCATAGAGTTCCGGATCCGGCTTGGATACGCCTTCTTCTGCCGAGCAAGCCAGTACATCCACGTACCTCCGCAGACCGTAGCTCTCCAGGCGCTCAGCTGTCCCTGGACTCTGATTGGCAATAATGCCAATTCGATAATGGTGTGACAATTCCTTCAACACCGCGTCAGCAGAAGCGAAGGGCTTCTCCAGTTCCTTCCGGAACTTCAACTTCTCCTGGATCTGCTCCCTATGACGTTCATCACTGATTAGCGTTCGAATGGCTACCCTCATGGGCCACTGCTCATAATTTCGGTAACAGGAGGCAAATATCTCTCGCACTTCCTCTATTTTCACCGGATATCCAAGCAAGCAGGCTTCTTTTACAAACTGCCCTATAATATCATCTACCGGCTCCCATTCGTCCACCAGCGTATCTCCTACATCAAAGAACAACCATTTTAACCCCCGTACATCCGGCACGCCTATTCCTCCTTGTTAGCCATGAACGCAATCTCTAAATCAGCAATGTACATTAATGCTCAAATAAAAAAGAAGACCCACCATCATGCATGAGTCTCCTCAGAATTCCGTTTTTCCACAAGTTCAATTATAACAGGCACCTTACACCGGATCAATCGGCAGCTATCACATTAACCATTAAGCAAGAAGCCAACTTCTCCATTAAGGGAATACACAATGCGGTCAGCTCCCATCCCGCGGTAAATGCCTTTGGGGTGACTCTGTTCCGTAATCACACATAGTGATTTGGAGGTCCAGGAACGGCAGATCTGCAGATAGCGGCAGGTCAGGTTCAAACTGTTCTCGAAAATAAAAACGTTGCCTACACTCGACTGCGGTAGAAACCACTTCTGAGCTTCAGCTGTATTCATGCGAATGACGTTCTCCACTCCGATTCTGCGGAGCTTCCGTTCTTCCCCTGCACTGTTAGTCAGAACGGCAAACGGCATTTTTTTGTACATCAACAGCTTGATAAACTTGCGGCCTGCTTCATTCGGTGCTGTTACTAGAATCATCTCATTATCCATCGTTCGTTCCTCCCTTGGCGTGAAAAGACAACAAAAAAGAAGCGTGGGGGACCAAGGCCTCCCGAACGCTTCTTGAATAACCCATGACGAAAACGCCATGAATATGCGTACGGCTTGTTGCCTCTCCCTTTAACGCTTACGAGGTTAGCTGACGGATTCGGGCGCGAGAGTCGCCCTATTTCCGGCTTGCACCGAAAAATTCACCCCATGGATTAGCTGTAATGACAGCCGTTCCGATTGGTTCCCCCGTTTCCCACCCATGAATGAATGGAAACTCAGCGATTAAAACATCGTTCCTGTTTCATGTATTGACCAGAGCGATATTATCGTTTGTTTCGTTGTTCATGTTAAGTTTAATTGAATTAGAAATTACGATATGAATCATACACCCGCGACATGTTAGTGTAAAGTCCGGTCAGATCAGCGAATGGACGAATTTAAGGCATTACACATCAATGATATCGCTTACAACCAATCCATTCTCCATCCATCTCTGTGAATCTCGCTAATTCTCGTCCTTATGAAAAACGTATGTAATTTTAGATATCTGTAAGTAAACATAGGAATTTATTTAATTAGTTTTGCATTATCTAATTGTAAGCAATATAATATAACTATAGGAATCATTAACCCATTATACGATATGGAGGCGACAGATCATGTCCGTTTATGACTACAAAGTCAATACCCTTCGGGGCCAGGAAGTCGAGATGTCCGATTATCGCAACAAGGTGCTGCTAATTGTAAATACGGCGAGCAAATGTGGTCTGACCCCGCAATTTGAAGGCTTACAGGAACTCTATAACAAATTCAAAGACCGGCAGTTTGAAGTACTAGGCTTCCCAAGTAACCAATTCGCTCAGGAAAAAGGATCTTCCGACGATATTGCTGAGTTCTGTCAGATGAATTACGGTGTAAGCTTTCCTATGTTTGAGAAAATTGATGTTAATGGCTCAAGCGCTCACCCACTATTCCAACACCTGACAACAGAGGCACCAGGACTGCTCGGATCCAAAGCCATCAAGTGGAACTTCACCAAATTCCTCGTTGATCAGAACGGACGTGTCGTGAAGCGTTATGCTCCAAAAACGACTCCTGACCAAATTGAGGCTGATATTGAGAAACTGCTGAAATAAATCAACATGGAGAGGCCATAATCAACAGGGAACCAGAGAAAGTCCGGTTCTGTGTGAATGGCCTTTTTTTATGTTTATCCAAACGCAAAAAAGAGGTTTTCCATATTCGGAAAACCTCTTCTTGTCGTACAATATGATGCGGTCGAGAGGACTCGAACCTCCACGGGCATACGCCCACTACCCCCTCAAGATAGCGTGTCTGCCATTCCACCACGACCGCATGTCGTAAATAATCGGCAACAAAATTGATTATACAGGTTTACATTATAAAAGTAAAGCACTTTTATAAAAACTACTTTTGCACCTGTGTTTCCCCTCCAAATATCGGTTTTTTTCGTCATGATCTTTTAACTGCTGCATACATTAAATTTCAATTCATTTATACATCTTCATTTTTAATTTTAGCTCCCCATACGAAAGTATATCATATACCTATCATTAGTTTTCTAGCATTTAACCATTACGAGTCATATAATATAACATTTAAATATAATTAAAACTTAAAAGTAAGAAACCATTGACAAAATACGGATGTTTATGTGATGATATATATCATATAATTCGGATTTTAAACATAAAAGGATTCAGAAACCAATAATAATGTTATATAATATAACACTTTACGAACATAGGAGGCGAAAGACCGTGAACCGTGGGAATAAGCTGCTCGATTATGTCAAACTGCTTGATTCCTCCATTCATGTCGGAGGTTTTACCCATTCATTTGGTATGGATGTACACATCGCTGAAGGCAGCATCCGAAATGCCGATGATTTGGAATCCTTCATGCGCTGCCAGCTGCATCCCAGTATCGTTCGACTTGAGGGCATGGCGATTAAAGGTATCTACAGCGCAACGGATCATAATGACACATGGCGAACAGCACTCATTGACAAGTTGGTTCACGTTCAGCGGACTCCTTCTGATCAAAGGGAGCAAGCCGCTGCCATGGGCAAAAGACTGATCAAGCTGGCCCGGGCTCTCCACCCCTGGATTGAATTCAACCAGCTCGAACATACCCTTGCCAAATACGAGTCTGTAGGCTGCCTCTCTACTGTTCACGCCTGGATCAACCACTACCTCGATATCCCCGTCGAGGAAGCGGTAATGGGTTACTTGCACTCAGCTATGAATGCATGCATAACCGAAGCTTCCAAAGTCCTCCCCATGCATAACGAAACCACCCAGGAACTGCTGGTTCGCCTGGCCGCAGACCTGGAGCATGAATGGAATACCGTTAGCGCCTCCGCTGCGGATGGACCGGCACAGCCAACCTCCATGTCCATGAAATCGCTGTTCCCCAGCTTCCACATGCTTGGCGCAGGGCTGCATGCTTATCGCGCCTAATCTTACCGCCTCCAAGCTTCCTTCATATTTCCCCAAAGGAAAAAAGCACGCAGCAACCTCCTTGCTGACGTGCTTTTTCTCGTATGCCTATAGAACATCACGTTTTTACGTCATTATTTAATATTAATACACTATTTTTCATCATTTATAATTGTTACATGACGTAAATGCGTATATAATGTAATGAACAGCTCGCATCTCCCTCTATTATACACAGCCGAAGGCGGGTTGAAATACTTCTATGAGGGGTGAACCCTTTTGAACAAAAAGAAACCCGTGACTCCGTTCGGATGGGCCATCAAACGCCGCTTAACGGAGCTGCAGATGGACCAGAAAACGTTCTGCGAGAAGCACGACATCCCGCCGTATCGTTTATCCAATCTCATCCATGGCACACGAAAAGCCACCCGTTTCCGAAACCAGGTGGCAGAGATTTTGCAAATTTCGGATGAACTACGATGACACCACCATTAACATACCGTCCCGATCCTTTAACTGATTGCCAAGGAGGGCCTATTCATGAGTTTCTTTACAACCGACCTTGAAAGGTTATCCTTTCAATCCCTACGTCATCAACTCATCATCGTCGACCGCGACTGGAGAATCCGCAGCTGCAATACCGCATGGCAGAACGGACTCGGGCGATTGCATCTCTCGAAATACAAAAAAACCGACGCCCACCGATCTTCTTGCGAAACGTTTCATTATCTTCAGCTGCTGCAGATATGGGCAGCCCAGGAAGAGGAAACGGAGAATTCATCGATTATTCAGAAGTTAGAGAAGATTCAATATCCCTTTGTTCACTTCCATACATATGACATATCTGTACAGTCTGCGAACCTGGACCTTCGATGGTTCAGGCTGGAGCTTACACCCTTGAATCAGGCGGATCCTCCTTCTCCGATGGGACTAGCTCTGATCTCGCATACAGACATCACGGAACAGAAGCGAATTGAACAGCAATTGAAGCTCGCTCTATCCGAAGTGCGGACACTACGCGGCCTGCTTCCCATTTGCGCCGTCTGCAAACAGATTAAGGATGAGCAGGACGTCTGGAATTCAGTCGAAGGTTATTTGGAGAGACATACCCATGCAGAATTCACACACGACATCTGTCCGGACTGCATCCGCAGGCTATACCCGAAGTACTCCAACATTTTGGATAAACGCTCCTGAGCATAACAAAAAAAAGCAAAAAAATAACCACCTCTCCTACACGGACAGGTGGTGTTCAAATTGAGACATATCCAATTCCTCCGGCGATCCCTGCAGCGCAATTGCTCCCTTATCCATGACATAGATAAAATCCGCAGCACCACGCACGAAGTCAATACTTTGTTCGACAAGCAGCACCGAAATGTCGCCCTTTGCCTTGATTTGCAGAATGACCTGCCGAATATCCTCGACAATTGACGGCTGTATGCCTTCCGTTGGTTCATCCAGCAACAATAGTCCAGGCCGTGAGGCAAGCGCTCGCGCGAAGGCAAGCTGCTGCTGCTGGCCACCACTCAGATCACCGCCCTGTCGTCCATACATGGTCGCAAGGACCGGAAACATCGCGAGCACATCTTCAGGAAACGTCTTCACCCCAGGCGCAGATGTCTCCAGACCGAGCAGCAGATTCTCCTTCACCGTGAGCTGAGGGAAAATCTCACGCCCCTGAGGAACATATCCAATGCCTGCCTTGGCACGTTTGGCAGGCTCCAAAGCGGATATATCCTGCCCTTTCCAATGGATGGCCCCCTTCCTCGTTTTGAGCAGGCCCATCAACGTTTTCATCAGCGTTGTTTTGCCGACACCATTCCGGCCCATTAGGCAGACCACCTGTCCAGGCAGGACATCCAGATTAACACCACGCAGCACATTACTTTCCCCGTAGCCGGATTCAATTCGTTGCAGCGACAGCATGGTCATCTCTCCTTTTTCCCAAGTAGACTTCGGCCACCCTAGGATCTTCCTGCACCTCAGCCATGGTACCTTCCTTCAACAGCTTCCCTTCATGCATCACGGTCACTTTCGCCGCGTACTCACGGACAAACTCCATGTCATGCTCTACAACCACGACCGAACGTTCACGCGCTATCCCCTGTAACAACCTGCCCGTTTTATGCGTTTCCTCGTCCGTCATCCCGGCAACCGGTTCGTCCAGCAGCAACACGCGCGGTTCCTGAAGCAGAAGCATACCTATTTCCAGCCACTGCTTCTCGCCGTGAGATAGCGCCCCTGCCCGTGTATACACGCGGTCTTGCAGTCCAATTTGCGCTATGACCTGTTCCATTGCCGTGTTGATTTTCCCAAACCGCGGAATACCAAGAGTCCGAAGAGGTGAACGCTGATTTTCCGCCGCCAAGGCCAAATTTTCCTGTACGGTAAGACCTCCGAAGATGGATGGAGCTTGAAATTTGCGTCCTACACCCTTCCGGACGATCTGATGCTCCTTTAGACGTGTCAGCTCTGTGCCATCTTCCAGCCGCACCGTGCCTGAGACGGGTTTGGTTTTTCCGCAAATGACATCCAGCATTGTCGTTTTCCCCGCACCATTGGGGCCGATCAGAAAATGCAAATCATGCTCATGCAGCTTCAGGTTCATGCCATTAACTGCGACAAATCCGCCAAAAGCTACGGTAATACTCTCAGCCATCAATACGGGTGAAGGTTCAGTAGACTTCAGGTTTTTCTTTACTGACAGGGACATGCACAACCTCTCCTCTCCGCTTCAGTAATCGAACGATATTTCGATAGACTCCAACGAGCCCGTGGGGCATGAACAACACCACCGTTACAAACAGCCCGCCGAGAACAAACAACCAGCCTTCAGGGTACGCCTCACTTATCCCGGTTTTGGCCGCATTCAAAACCACCGCACCGATCACAGCCCCAATGAGCGTACCGCGACCACCTAAGGCAACCCATAACACCATTTCGATGGATGGAACAATCCCCATCATGGACGGCGAGATAATCCCGACCTGAAGAACAAACAGCATACCCGCTATTCCTGCAAGCGCACCAGAAAGGGCAAACGTCAGCGTTTTATAACCCGCCGGATCATAACCCAGGAAACGCACCCGGTTTTCTCCATCCCGCGAAGCTTCAAGCACCTGACCAAACCGACTATTTACCATTCTTCTGCAGAGCAGGTACGTGAGCACCAAAATGGCAAGTGTAATATAGTAGAGCACAATTGTTGTTCCTGCAGAATGCAGCGTGAAACCAAAAATGGAGTTATAGCCGGTTATACCATTAGTCCCCCCGGTCCACTCCTGTTTGCCGATAAACAAGGTAACCGTGATTAACACAAGGGCTTGTGTCAAAATCGTAAAATACACACCGGTAATCCGGTTACGAAACGTGAACCACCCCAGCACAAATGCCAGCAAAGCCGGCAGAGCAATACCCAGAAATAACGCCACTGGAAATGAACGAAATGGTTCCCAAAACCACGGTAAGCCTGACAAGCCGCTCCACCCCATGAAATCAGGCAGGGATGTACCGCTCGCCTGCAGTTTCAGATACATGGCCATGGCGTAACCACCAAGACCGAAGAACACTCCATGCCCCAGACTCAGAACCCCGCCGTAGCCCCAGATCAGATCCAGTCCGATGGCCAGAATAGCCAGTGCCAGGAATTTAGCGAGCAAACTAAGCCGAAACTCGGTAGAGATTAGCGGGGCAAGACACATTAGAATCAGTACGACCGCCCAGATGATTCTCGTTTTTAAACTGCCTGACTTCAGAAGTGCTGACATCATATAACCCCCTTCTTCCTGTTAGTCGAGACTGCGGGTTCGCATGGCAACAAGCCCCCGCGGCTTCCATTGCAGAAAAGCAACGATACATACGAACACCAGCACTTTGCCGATGGAGGCCGATGTGTAGGTTTCAAACAACGTATTGAACATGCCAATCCCGAGCGCTCCGCATACCGTTCCTACCAGTTTGCCAACCCCGCCAAGAACCACAACCATAAATGCATCTACAATATAATAGGTTCCCAGCGAAGGGCCGATCGGCCCAATGAGCGTCAGAGCACAACCCGCGATACCCGCGATTCCTGAACCAATGGCAAAGGTCATGCCATCTACCCGTCTGGTCGAAATCCCGAGACAGCCCGCCATGCTCCGGTTCTGCATGACAGCGCGCATCCGTCGTCCGGAAGAAGTGCGGTATATGTACAGATACATACACAGCAGGACAACCGCGACAAGTGCGATGATAAAAATTCGTTTATACGGAAATACGATACCGTCAGAGATCGCAAGACCGCCGTTAAGCCAGGACGGACTGGATACCCCCACATTCGGTGCCCCGAAAATGGTACGTGCCAGCTGCTGCAGCATCATTCCAACTCCCCATGTGGCCAGTAAACTGTCCAAGGGCCTACCGTATAAATGCCGGATCAAAATCACTTCAAGCAGCCAGCCGATAAGTGCCGCTACACCAAACGCGATCGGCAATGCCACGATAAAATAAACTTCAAACCACGCTGCCGGAGCATAGGAAATAAACAGATTCTGAGTCACATACGTTGCATATGCACCAATCATAATCAACTCACCGTGAGCCATGTTGATGACATTCATGAGACCAAACGTTACTGCGAGCCCCAGCGCAATCAATAACAGGATCGAGCTGATGCTAAGGCCATTGAACATTTGCAGAACAAACATATCCATCCCGATCACCCTTTCACATGCTAAAAAGCCTCATTCCGATTCAAATACGTCACCAAGACTATGCATCAACGCTTTATCGTGATATTGTACGAGGGTGCGCTGTCCCACCCTCATCCGTAATCTCAGAAGTTTGGACATGAAGGACTTGCTTATTGATTGCTTAGGGAAGCTCCCCATTCGTAGGTTTTCAAATAAGGATCAGGCTTGACAGGAGAACCGGAGTTCCACAATTCCTTGAATTGACCATCTTCCTGCACTTCTCCGATCCGGACGGTTTTGTATATATGCTGATTCTCTCCGTCAACGGTTACTTTCCCCTCGGGAGCATCAAATTCCAATCCTTTTGCTGCTTCTCTGACCTTCTCCACATCGGTTGAACCCGCTTTTTCAACGGCTGCCTTCCAGAGGTACACTGCTACGTAACCCGCCTCAATCGGGTCAGCCGTTACCCGGTCAGCACCATATTTTTCTTTATATTTCTCAACAAATGTTTTGTTTTCTGGAGTATCTGTTGTCTGATAATAGTTCCATGAAGCCAGGTGCCCTTTCAGCACATCTGCTCCAATGCCCCGAATTTCCTCTTCCGCCACACTGACCGACAGCGTCGTCATCTGTTCCGAGGTGATTCCAGCATCCTTCAGCTGCTTGAAAAAGGCTACATTGCTGTCCCCGTTAAGCGTGTTATACACCACATCCGGCTTCGCAGCTTTGATTTTGCTTATGATGGTACTGTAATCGGTATGGCCCAGCGGTGTATATTCCTCGCCAACCACTTCTCCGCCCTCAGCTGCCAATTGAGCCTTGATCACCTGATTGGCCGTTTTCGGGAAAACATAGTCCGAACCAAGGAGATAAAATGTTTTGCCCCTATTCTCGAGCAACCAGGTTACGGAAGGAACAATTTGTTGGTTTGTTGTTGCACCTGTATAAAAAATGTTGGGAGATGACTCCAGTCCTTCATACTGCACCGGATAAAATAAAAGCCCTTTATTCTGCTCGAACACGGGGAGCATCGCCTTTCGACTCGCCGAGGTCCATCCGCCAAAAACAGCGGCCACCTTATCCTGCTGAAGCAGCTTCCCGGCCTTTTCCGCAAAAGTCGGCCAATCCGAGGCCCCATCTTCAATGACAGGCTCAATCTGTTTGCCAAGGACACCACCAGCTGCATTGATCTCTTCAATCGCAAGCATCTCGGCATCCTTGACAGACACCTCGCTTATTGCCATCGTTCCACTCAAGGAATGAAGAATGCCTACCTTGATCGTCTCATCGGACGCAGCAACCTCCCCTGTTCCACCGGAATTCGAAGCTTCAGGCGGCGTTCCACCTTCCACACATCCCGTTAAAGCAATGACCGCCCCCAGCAAAATCCCCCATAATCTGACCGATCTCTTCTTCAATAGCCTACACTCCCTTTTTTTAGTCTATTGACGAACATTAAGGTCATTTAACACCGAAATGTTCGTTGATCCAAATTATGGAGTCTCCAACTCTTCATGTCAATAATGCTTACATAATTTTATTTTACGCCTACTTGTTTCATGCATGCTGCTAATATGTTTCAAACCTTATTGACAAAGGGTCACCCTGTGTGAGTATATTTAACATATAACATGATACATGAAGATATATACTTTTATGGGAAAGGTCGGATGGCCCTTGCACTGGACGGAGCAGGAAAAAGAAAAACTGCTGATTACCGTAGCCGCCAATCTCGCCCGCGAACGCAGAGGACGCGGATTGAAGCTAAATGTTCCCGAAGCCATCGCTTTGTTAACCTCCGAGCTCATGGAACGAGCGCGGGATGGAATGAGCGTAGCGGATTTGATGAGATATGGCGGTACAATCCTTACACGGGATGATTGTATGGAGGGAGTTGCCGATATGATTCCCGAGGTACAGGTGGAAGCTACATTCCCTGACGGGACCAAGTTGGTTACCGTGCATGAACCCATACGCTGAGAAAGGCAGGAGAATGCCATGATTCCAGGCGAATATCGATTGAAACCGGATGAGATTGTCTGTCATCCCGATCGCCAAACGATACGATTAATGGTCTTGAACCGCGGTGATCGACCCGTGCAGGTCGGTTCTCATGTTCACTTCTATGAAGTAAATGCCGCTCTGGACTTCGACCGCACCGCAGCGTTCGGACATCGTTTGCATATCCCTGCAGGCACCGCCGTTCGTTTCGAACCCGGGGAAGAAAAGCCGGTTGAACTCACCACTTTTGGCGGCAAACGACAGATTTATGGATTTAACGGATTAACAGAAGGGTCGGCAGACCAGCCTCCAGACCCGCAGAAACTCGAAGCCTTCCTCAAGGCTTTTGCCCCCACGCCATCACAGGATGGAGGAGATTCAGCATGAAACGCATGTCTCGTGAACAATATGCTTCCATGTTCGGTCCAACAACCGGGGATGCCGTAAGACTGGCAGATACGGAGCTCTGGGCAGAGATTGAGCATGATTACGCTGTATACGGGGATGAGAGCAAATTCGGAGGCGGAAAAGTCATCCGGGACGGCATGGGCCAGTCCGCAACCGCTCTTCGCAGCCACGGTACGCCGGATACTGTCATTACGAACGCCATCATTATCGATCATTGGGGTATTGTAAAAGCAGATATTGGCATCCGCGACGGAATCATCTGTGCGATTGGCAAATCCGGTAATCCGGATACGATGGACGGGGTCGATCCACTCCTTGTGATTGGCGCTTCAACCGAGATCATCGCCGGCGAAGGCATGATTGTCACCGCAGGCGGAATCGATACCCACATTCATTTTATTTGTCCGCAGCAGATTCAAACTGCCCTGTCTTCCGGAGTAACTACCATGATCGGCGGAGGTACAGGACCAGCGACAGGCACCAAAGCAACGACCTGCACACCTGGAGCCTGGCATATTCATCGCATGCTGGAGTCCGCCGAAGCCTTTCCTATGAATATTGGTTATCTGGGTAAGGGCAATAGTTCAACCACCGCTCCACTCATTGAACAGATTGAAGCTGGTGTCATTGGCTTGAAATTGCACGAGGATTGGGGGACAACCCCGAGTGCCATTGACGCGTGCCTGACTGCCGCCGGAGAGCATGATATCCAGGTAGCTATTCATACCGATACCCTGAATGAGACTGGTTTTCTGGAGAATACCCTTGCCGCCATTAACGGCCGCACGATTCACACGTATCATACGGAAGGCGCAGGCGGCGGACACGCACCAGACATTATCCGTGCTGCAGGTGAATCGTACGTGATTCCTTCTTCAACCAACCCCACGCGTCCTTATACGAGGAATACAGTTGAAGAACATCTCGATATGTTGATGGTATGCCATCATTTGGATCCGGCAATTCCAGAGGATGTCGCTTTTGCCGATTCCCGGATTCGCCCAGAGACCATTGCGGCAGAAGACATTCTGCATGATCTCGGTGTCTTCAGCATTATCAGCTCTGACTCCCAGGCCATGGGCCGGGTAGGCGAGGTCATTATCCGTACCTGGCAGACCGCAGACAAAATGAAGAAACAGCGCGGCAAGCTGGAATTGAAATCAGATTCCCCTTCCGACAACGACCGCATCAAAAGATATGTCGCCAAATATACGATCAACCCTGCCATCGCTCATGGCATCAGCCATATCGTCGGTTCTGTGGAAGTGGGCAAGCTAGCCGATCTGATCATCTGGAATCCTGCCTATTTTGGGGTCAAACCCGAGATGGTGATCAAAGGCGGTATGATCACTTTCGCTCAGATGGGTGATCCCAACGCCTCCATCCCGACGCCTCAGCCCGTGTTCGGCAGACCGATGTTCGGGTCATACGGTGGAGCTATTGCCAAAGGGTCCATTACTTTCGTATCCCAAGCTGCTGCTGATGCAGGCATCAAGGAGACACTTGGATTAAACAAGCGCGTGGAAGCCGTCAAAGGTTGCCGCTCAGTGAGTAAAAAGGATATGATCCACAACGATGTGACACCTCATATTGAAGTCGACCCTGAGACGTATGAGGTTCGAGCCGATGGGGTACTGCTTACCTGCGAACCTGCGGATGAGCTGCCGATGGCACAGCGCTACTTCATGTTTTGACATCTAGTGATAAAGGCAAGCGTTTCACTTCTTCAGGTTCGTACTACCCTCTTCATTATTGTGTAAAATCATGTCCAATCTATATCCTTACATTATTTTTATATCGGATTTTGGTTGGAAGGGAAATAAGACAGAAGCAAAGAAAGGACGCTTGGCATGATGCAAAGTGGTACAAAGCTTCTTCGATACGTTCAACTGCTCGACTCGGCCCTGCCCATCGGCGGGTTCTCCCACTCTTTCGGTCTGGAAGCATACACGCATGACGGCACCATTCGAACAATCACCGAGCTTGAACAATTCATTCGCAGCCAGCTTCACTCCAGCCTGATTCGGATCGATGGACTTGCTATCAAAGGCGTTTACCAAGCAATGGAGGAACAAGACTCCGCTCTACTTGCTCTCTATGATAAGCGGGTTCACGCCCAGCGAACCCCCCGGGAGATTAGGGAAAGCGGCCATAAGATGGGAAAGCGGCTGCTGAAACTTGCCCGTTCTCTCTATCCTTGGATGGACTTCTCGCTTATTGATGAAGCTGTGCAGACGCATGGTGCCTATTGCGGGATTACCACCATTCACGGTTATATCCTTTATCAGTTGAAAATCGGATTAGACGAGGCCGTTACCGGTCATTTGTATACCTCAGTGAACGCTTATGTCAACAGCGCACTGCGCCTCCTGCCGATTGGGCAAACCGAGGCACAGATGCTCATTCAGAAACTGCTCGATGATATCGACTCCGAATGGATTCGAATTCGGGATGACAACCCCGAAGATATGCACAGTTTCGGTATTGCCCAGGAAATCTACGCCATGCGGCACGAAAGCTTACCAGCCCGCCTGTTTATGTCCTGATATCCATATTTATAAGCTACAACTTTCTATTAAAATCAGCCGATAATCCAAGGAGGAATTTGTTATGTGTGGAGGAGCTAATCATACGCATCATCCGGAGTGGGAACGTAAGGCATTTGATCGCAGCAGACCAATGCGAATTGGTATTGGAGGCCCGGTAGGCTCTGGCAAAACTGCCCTTGTGGAGAAGCTGTCGAAGGCGCTGCGTACACGCTATAGTCTGGCCGTCATCACAAACGATATTTATACCAAGGAAGACGCCGAAATCCTGCTGCGCCAGAACGCTCTTGCGCCAGAACGCATTATTGGCGTTGAAACAGGCGGATGTCCGCATACAGCCATTCGAGAAGATGCCTCAATGAATTTTGAAGCCGTAGACGAATTGGTCGAGCGTTTTCCTGATCTGCAATTAATCTTCATTGAGAGCGGCGGCGATAACCTCTCTGCTGCATTCAGTCCGGAACTTGCAGATGTGTTCATCTACATCATTGACGTTGCCCAAGGGGAAAAACTGCCTCGCAAAGGCGGTCCAGGCATTACCCGCTCAGACCTGCTGCTGATCAACAAAACAGACCTTGCACCTTATGTTGGCGCAAGTTTACAGGTGATGAAGGATGATACCGAGCGGGTACGCGAAGGTCGCCCATATGTGATGTCGAATCTCATGAGCGGTGAGGGTGTATCCGAGATCATTCACTGGCTTGAGCACCAATACATGGATGACGATGCAGCCGCTGCGCATCTGCATTCACACAGCCATGACCACGGCTCAGCCCACAGCCATTAATTCATCCCCCGTATCAGAAGGAGCCGAAATGAAGTTGGGCATTCGTGCTGAAGGAGCGGTGATACGACGCAGCGAGCTTCGAGCCACATTTGCCCTTCAAGAGGGACGTACGATCATGACAGATCGTTATTATAGCGCACCTCTCCGGTTCAGTCGCTCCTTTCGCCCACCGGGGAACAGCAATGGGTTATGCCTCTACACATCAGACGTCTCTCCCGGTGTTCTTAACGGGGATCATTATCATTCCGAGTGGCATTTGGGTGAAGGCACCCATGTGATGCTGAGCAGTACATCAGCGACACGCCTTCATCCTACGCCTTCACTTCCCTCGTCGGTCAACCATCACTTCCAGATCAGGAAAGGTGCTGTGCTAGAATACTTCCCGGAATGTGTAATCCCATTCAAAGGTAGTTCTTCTTCGCTTACCGCCACCTTCCATCTGGAAGAACAGGCTATTCTCGCTTATGCGGATGTTTGGTCAGCCGGACGAATTCACAGGGGTGAGGCTTTTGAGTTCAGCAAATATCGAAATTCAACCGAAATATGGCAAGGGGACCAGCTTGCTGTGTGGGACCGATTCGGAATGGAACCTTCACGCGATGATCCACAAAAATCAGCTGCATTGCTGGATTTCACCCATACTGCGGCCCTGTGGATGATCGCTCCTGGACTGGGGACAGCGGAACTGGAAAACATCAGGTCTGCACTGCCTCCGGATGGTCGAATGCTCGCTGGTGCAAGCCTGCTCGCGAGCGGAGGGATCGGCGTCCGTTTGCTCGGCATGGCTGCCTGGGAACTTCAGGAACAATGCCTGCACATTTGGAACACCATTCGACCGCAGCTGTTAGGCAACGAGAATCTTACGTTTCGCAAATGAACTGCACATCATAATTTGATGAAGTCAGAGATGAAGACGACTACAATCATCTCACATGAATACAAAAAAAACCTCTGAACATTTCCGGAAATCATCCGGATTGATTCAGAGGTTTTGCATTAGATCGATTCATCCGTTTCAGGTTTATCATCTTCTTTATATCGAAAGTCAGCAGCATTTCTACTTTCCTTGGACTTGCGATAACGGGTAAATTCAATATATTCGCTGATAAAAGACTGCTCTTCGGTTGATAATTCACTCTCCTGGCAATCCAATTGCCGCAACACGCCAAAAAAATAATCCTCCCGTTTTTCCCGTACCATCGCTTCCTTGGATGGACGTCCAATCATGAGCCAGTCCAGACTCACATCAAAAAACGCAGCGATCTCAATCAATTTATTCGTGCTTGGAATCGACTTTCCACGTTTCCAATCACCCAGATTCCCGGTGCTGATCTTCAGTTGTTGACAGAATGCTTTCTTTGTCATCCCTCGCTCGGCAATCAGGTGTTCAATTCGCTCATATATCGACTGCATACAGGACCGCCTTCCAACCATAATATCTAAAATCCATATCTTGCACCATAACGTAATTCTCCGGCAACATTATATAGACAATTATACCACAACAGATATTAATCCTCAGCCCTTCTTCATCCATGAGCAGTTTTCACATAGATATATGAAAAAAATAAAAATAAACTCTCATGGATATCCACGAGAGTCTATTCCCTTAACGTTTACATGTAATGCGGTCGAGAGGACTCGAACCTCCACGGGTATACACCCACTACCCCCTCAAGATAGCGTGTCTGCCATTCCACCACGACCGCATATTCAAATGTATAAATGGTGAGCCATGAAGGGCTCGAACCTTCGACACCCTGATTAAAAGTCAGGTGCTCTACCAACTGAGCTAATGGCTCTTGCTGTAACTTCACCGATGTGCCATATCATCTCTTGTTTTAAGAACAATGACTTGCGAGGTTTCCTTATTAAAAAGGTGGTGAAGATATGACCCGTAGGGGATTCGAACCCCTGTTACCTCCGTGAAAGGGAGGTGTCTTAACCCCTTGACCAACGGGCCTTGTTAACGAGTTGTCTTTCTTGGCGACAAGAATGAGTATACCACACCACATAAAAATAGTGCAACACTTTTTTATTTTTTTATCTAGCGTTTTTTAAAGATCATTTTTCAATAAAATTTAGGCTCGTTTAACTGGCTCTACCATCTGAGAGATCTGAATTTCATATCAATGTCATCAGAATCATTAAATCATGTTAAAGTAATATCAAAACACTTATAAAAACTTATGTTCACTTAAAATATTGCAAATCAAATTACAAATACTTATAATTAGGTTATCAGTAGTACGGTCACTCATTAGTAAGGAGGCGGCATGATTGTTTCAGGAAGAACGAATGCAGCTGATTATTGAACATCTTCGCAAACACAACCGGATCTCGGCAGACGAGATCGTTACCCTTTTTGACGTCTCACGGGACACGGCTCGAAGGGATCTGATTAAGCTGGAAGAACAAGACGCCATTATCCGAACACGGGGCGGCGCCATCCTCCCCTCTCCTCCCCGTGAATATATCTCATACAAGGATCGCCTGCTCCATGTTTCGGAAGAAAAAAGGGCTATAGGCAAACTCGCTGCAGCCATGGTCCGCCAAGGTGAAAACATCATTTTGGATTCTTCCACGACGGTGCAGGCTTGTGCTGAGCATCTGAATGGAAAGTCATGTACAGTCATCACCAATTCCATTCATTCCGCAGATCTTCTCTCCAATCACTCGGCTGTCCATATTCGTTTACTTGGCGGCAAAGTCGACAAGGAACAACGTTATGTTTACGGCGCCTCGGTGATCGAAACACTCTCTCATTATTACGTGGATAAAGCCTTTATCGGTATTGGCGGGATTACGATGGATGGATTCAGTGCTTCCGAAGAAGAAGGCAAGATTAAGCAAAAAATGATGCAGGCGGCCAAAGAAGTCTTCGTGCTCGCAGATCATTCCAAATTTGATAAACGTTACGGGTACCGTTTTGCCGACTGGTCACTGATTGATGTACTGATTACCGACCAATGGCCATCAGACGAATGGCGTAACTTTTTGAATGAACAACAGGTTGAGATTCTCATTCCTGAACCAACAGAAGATAAGGAGTTGTAAGGTGATGAAATTATTTGCTACGGATTTGGATGGAACACTGCTAAACAGAGACAGTCAGATTAGCCCGGAAAATGCAGCCGCTATTCACCGGGCCCAGCAAGAAGGATTAAAAGTTACAATTGCAACGGGACGCGTCTATTCGGACGTTGTCGGCATTTGCCAAGAAGGCGGGATTAACACTCCTGTCATTGGGTCCAATGGTGCCACGATTCATGACGCTGAAGGGAACCGTCTGTATCATCTTCCGCTCGAACGTGAGACAGCAGCATCAGTCATGCAGTGGCTCGAAGATCATGAGTGCTATTATGAAGCGTCCACTCAGCAGGGAATATACGCCCCAATCAGCAGCCATGATACGATGCTTGCCGAGATGGACCGTATCCTGGGAACAAGTCCTGGCGAGGACGTTGAGCGCCTGATTCGCGCCGTTAAGAAGCATTACGACAAGAAAGACTACCATCGCGTTCATTCCCATCAGGAGATTCCTGCAGAAGCTTACATTTACAACATTATGGCTTTCTCACTTGACCCGGATCAATTGCAGAAAGGAAGAGCCTACTTTGCCTCCAGATCGGATGTCGCAATGGTGGTATCCTCTGAACACAATTTCGAAATGCAGCATCCCGATGTGTCCAAAGGCAATGCTCTCACTAAACTGGCAGCCCATCTCAATGTCTCCATGGAAGATACGGCAGCTATCGGCGACAATTTCAATGATGTTTCCATGTTGAAAATGGCCGGACTCGGCATCGCCATGGGCAATGGTGAACCGGAGATTCAAGCCCTTGCCAAAGCTATAACATTGACCAATGTGGAACACGGTGTAGCCCATGCCATTCACTCTGTACTGGACGGCAAACCGATCTCCCGGCCCGAAATCGTTGCTGAAGGCGGTCAATAAATTCGGTCCTGTCAGGAAATCGCACGAGCTCTCACTTTAACTCGAATGATCTCACATGCGGCACATCCTGCAGCAGCACAATCAACTGTTCTCCCCGGAAGGACCCGGGCATCTGAACGGTGAATTCAAGCACAGTCTCCTGAGCCGAGCCTGTGCTTGTTTGTTGTTCCGTCCTGAATCCGATGACCGAAATCTTTTCCTGCCCCAGCAGTGCCAATATGGCTTTCAGGCTGTCTGCTTCCTGCTCCAGGCGAATGGTTAACGTTTCTGTTCTCGCGGAAACCAGCCAGCGTGTCGGCCGATGCAGCAGCATCTGTGCGAGCACGATCAGCAGGGTTACACCTGCTCCCGTCCAATAGAGTCCAGCACCTACAGCCAGTCCCATGCCTGCCGTTGCCCAGATACCAGCGGCTGTCGTCAATCCCCGGACGGTATGGCGCTGCGTGAAGATCATACCGGCCCCAATAAAGCCCACACCACTAACCACCTGTGCTGCAATCCGGGAAGGATCAAGCGACAGATTAGCCCAGCCTGCCTGATCCTGAAATCCATACTTTGAGACAATCATCATTAACGCTGCACCAACAGCGACCACAAAATGAGTCCGTATTCCCGCTTCTTTCATCCGGTTTTTGCGTTCATACCCGATAAGGACCCCGCAGATCCCCGCTATGAGAACTCGCATCAAGTATTCCATTTCCATTCTCATCACCTCTCTTATGTCAGCATTTTGCAGATGGACCTTCACTTACTGAATTAATGCAATATGCTTATGTATATGCTTACATGTATCCTTCTTTACTATTTACCCATTTCCTCTCCAATAATTAATCCACACAGCAACTTCCTTCTATTTCAGTAGGCACAAAAAAAAGAGACCTGTACGGCCTCCACTTAAATTTCTCTTATTACCCATAATTACAAAAATGGTATGATTCTATCCTTTCTGTTTCCAGCGATACCTATTCAGCTCGGAAGTTCTCCCCTTGTCGCTCTCCTAATCCGTAATAATGGCGGAAATTATAGATTAACGGGTTCCACTTTGCCGGATCAATTTTATTCAGTCCAGATATAAGCTTCTTATGTGCATGTACCTCCAGCGATTTCACTTCGACTACAGCCATAAAAGGCGTATGCTCTGGGGTACGGATATGCTGTACAGATGCCTCAATCTGAAGCGGACACTCGGCTATTCTCAGAGGTTTAACCCGAAGCGAATCCTGAGCGGTTAACCCGGCTGCTTCAAATTTCTCCGAACAAAATTCATAGCCCATCTGTCTTTTCTCCTCAGGAACCGGATATGTACCCGTATAACGCCCCAGAGATTCGACTGCTCTCCACATGGACGCATCCGGCAAATTTATGACACATTCAGGATGTCTTTTCAAGTTCTCATAGGCTTTTCCCTGGATGCCCAAGCCGAGAACAAGACAATCTCCCAACGCCCAGGAAGAGGACAATGGCGACAGGTTCGTTGACCCATCCTCGTTTAAGGTGCTCAAGAGAAGTACGGGTGTTCCATAATATAAAATGCTTGGGTTAATTGTCTCATGCTGGTCCATTACTACCTCCTCAGCAGATCGTTTACTCGCGTTTTCGAAATTCATTGGTTTGCTCCATCTCCTGTCTCACATACTTGGCCCCTCAATGTTTGAAGTCTGCGGTGGCCTGTCCCAATTGTAATACGCCAACAGTTCAAGTATCATCGAAGTATGAATGCATATCCAAATATATCTGTTATCGCGTCATTAATTGCCGATCCGAGTCGCGCTGTCTTTCTCGAAGCACTACTGGGTGGACAGGCCCTGCCTGCAGGCGAGCTTGCCTATATGGCTGGTGTCACACCTCAAACCGCGAGCAACCACCTTGCCAAACTTGTAGAAGGCGGGCTGCTAGTTGTTGAACGGCAAGGCCGGCATCGATACTTCCGGTTGGCTGGCCAGGAGATTGCCTTTCTGATTGAAACGATGGGCAGTATCGCCCCTCCTGTTCAGGTGAGGTCACTCAAACAGTCCAATCAGCTCCAGCATCTTAGCTTTGCTCGTACCTGTTATGGACACCTTGCTGGTAAGCTTGGGATTGCACTGTGCGATGCATTGTTGCGGGAGGAATATCTACTGGAGCCTGAAGCAGATCAGGCCAAGGATTATCACATTACAGAGAAAGGAAGACAATGGTTTACTTCATTCGGCATTGATCTTCAGGTTAAACCGGGATCAAGACGTGCCATCGCCCGCAAATGTCTGGACTGGAGCGAGCGGCGTCACCACATATCCGGACTGCTGGGCGAACAATTGGAACGCAGACTTTCGCAGCTCGAGTGGACCCGGAAGAAGCCTGGCAGCCGCTCTGTTGAAGTTACGGATGCTGGCAAGAAGGGTTTATACGAGGTTTTGGGAATCTCGCTGTAGGCAGGTTTACGTTGCAGCTCTCACCAAAGGAAGATCTACACCAAAAAATCCCCTTCACAACGAACCGATCAACGGTCCATGTGAAGGGGATTCTATTCGTGTATTCAATACGGAGAGAGAGGGATTCGAACCCTCGCACCGCTTACGCAGTCTAACCCCTTAGCAGAGGGTCCCCTTATAGCCACTTGGGTATCTCTCCAAGAAATGGCTCCCCGAACAGGACTCGAACCTGTGACAACTCGATTAACAGTCGAGTGCTCTACCAACTGAGCTATCAGGGAATAATCTCGAATAAACATAATTTATCATGATTAATAAGCCAAGTCAACATCTTAACTATACTTTCTTGCTAACTGTAAAAAAGGGAGAAAATACAGCTCATACCGGTATATTGCATCCCCTCTTCAAGCCGGTTATATCCATTAGGATGAACACTACTCGTTAGAGATGGTTTGAAGAGCCAGCTTGCCGGCACATCGGCCGCATCTGTAACGTTTGGGATCCATTTTTCGTTTACGCAGATATTCTGTTCCACAGCTCTTGCATACCAGCTTGTACCGATAAGGCTGCGGCTTTCTGCCCTTGCCATCCGGAAGAGACTGACAGAACCTCGAACCGCCTACCTTTTGCAGAAGAGCCTTGAATTCTGGGTCCCTGTGGCGATAGCCGCGTCCGCGAATATGCAGATGGTAGTGGCACAATTCGTGCTTTATAATTTTCTCGACCTCATCCCGCCCGTATGCCTCAAGCTGATGTGGATTAATCTCAATTCGGTGACTCTTCAACATATATCGGCCGCCGGTTGTCGTCAGACGTCGATTAAACAAGGCCTCGTGGGTAAACGGAACCCCGAAATGATCCAGCGATACCTGCTCAATCCACTGCTGCAGCTCAGCATTATCCACTCGGTTCCCCTCCTTTCTCACCCCTTGGACCGCTCCATTTTCCGGTATAATACTTGAATTTTAACCGTTTCGTAGGCTACACTGTCAAGTAGAATGTATGAGGGGAGATTATTACACGTTATGCCTACAATGCGTTATGTCATCCTGCAGCAGGAACAGCAATTAGAGTTTGTTGAAATGCCCGCTGATTACGCCTATCAACTCAGTGCACTCAACCTGCGTCTGCACAAAGAGATTGATAAACTTACTGCAGCGGATGTACCTGTACTGCCCTGGGCCATCGCTGAATGTGACGACCTTGATCTTCTGAACGAGCAGCTCAGTATCACCGGAGGGCTGGATTACATCAATGCGCTTGAGCATAGTTTCGCCAAACTGCGCGAGACGCATTATCCCTTGATTTCCTTACTCACCGAAATTCGGGCCCTTCAAGCTCAGCTCGAACAATGGTACGAAGAAGAAATGGAAACACTCTGATTCATTTATCGTTTTCTAAATGTACACGTCCTAACCTGTAAGCGCATTTCCGTAACTGGATTTGCGCTTTTTATTTTATCTGAATCGACAGGTCGGTTGACAAGTCGGACAATGTTTTTTACACGTTCCGCGCGGCTTAATCCGCACAGTCCAGGCTATTGCCACATATGCTAACGTACAGATGAATTATGCAAGAGGAGGAGATCCCTTTGCCTCAATGGCTTTGCAATCAACTGATGCGTGCATTTCACAAGAAAGACAGCAGACAGATCAAGCTGCTGAACGAATGCTGGTTCTTTTACCGAAACAAACCTGCAAATGGCACACCGCGCAGCGCGGATCGTGAACTCTAGAATCTGACATCACTCTTCATGTATACAGCCCATTCTCTCTTCCTATATTAACTCATTCGAAGAATATGGAAAGGTCGACAACACCATTCGAGCCGACAACAAACAGCCTTCCCACAACTGGGAAGGCTGTTCTCGGGTCATGGGACTACGAAGTCTGCTTCGAAGCAGGCTTTTTCATGGTCAGGCCGACCCGGCCCTTTTTGGTATCCACATTCAACACCCATACCGTTACATTATCACCGACAGAAACAACATCCATCGGATGCTTGACGTAACCGTTGCTCAGCTGTGAAATATGGACAAGTCCATCACTCTTGATCCCGATATCGACGAAGGCACCAAAATCAATTACGTTGCGAACGGTACCTTGGAGTTCCATGCCTTCAACCAGATCCTCAATTTTAAGGACATCCGTACGGAAAATAGGCAGCGGCATTTCTTCCCGAGGGTCACGTCCCGGACGCTGTAAGCTGTCGAGAATGTCGCGCAGTGTAGGCACACCCACGTCCAGTTTCACAGCCAGTTGTTCAGGCTGCTGTTCGGATAGAAGCACAGACAACTCCTTGCTGCCCAACTTGTCCAGTTCCACCTGAAGTTCTTTGAACAACTGATCGACGACCTTGTAGGATTCCGGGTGAATCGGTGTACGATCCAGCGGATTCTCACCTTCACCAATGCGCATGAAACCTACACATTGTTCATAGGTTTTGGCGCCCAGACGTGGTACCTTCTGCAGCTGACGACGGTTCGTAAAGCGTCCGTTTTCCTCGCGGTACTTCACAATGTTTTTGGCAATCGTCGCATTCACGCCGGCCACATAGGACAGCAACGATGGCGAAGCCGTATTCACATCCACGCCTACATGGTTAACCGCTGATTCCACGACCGCTTTCAGACTTTCCTCCAGAATCTTTTGAGAAACGTCATGCTGGTATTGGCCTACGCCAATGGCCTTTGGATCAATTTTCACCAGTTCAGCCAGTGGATCCTGTACACGACGGGCAATGGAGGCTGCACTGCGTTCGGCTACGTCCAGATCCGGGAATTCCTCCTGCGCCAGCTTGGAAGCGGAATACACACTTGCTCCTGCTTCATTAACGATGAGGTACACGAGACTTTCATCGCCATTTTCCTGAATGATCTCGGCTACAAACTGTTCCGTTTCACGGGAAGCTGTACCATTACCGATAACGATCAGTCCGATGTCATACTGCTTGATCATCCGGTGGAATACCTCGGCTGCTTCGCGCTTTTTGTTGTGTGGTGGCGTCGGGTACGTAACAGCGACTTCCAGCAGTTTGCCCGTATCATCTACTACAGCCAGTTTGCAGCCCGTACGATAAGCAGGGTCGACACCAAGCACACGTTTGCCATGAATCGGCGGCTGAAGCAGCAAGTTACGCAGATTGGCGGAAAACACGGATATTGCCTGGCTCTCTCCCTTTTCCGTCAGTTCTGCCCGGACTTCGCGCTCAATTGAAGGTGCAATCAGACGTTTGTAGGCATCTTCAATAACTGCGCGCAATACATCCTGTACTGCAGATGCACCTCTGATGATCTGACCTTCCATATGACGATGGGCCGGTTCAGGCGGAACCTCCAGACCTACTTTCAGAATGCTCTCGCGCTCCCCGCGGTTAATGGCGAGAATCCGGTGCGGAGGCATCTTTTTGGCCAATTCACGATAATCATAGTAGTTCTCATAAACCGATTCCTGTTCCGCATCCTTCGCTTCCGAAGTCAACATGCCATGATCCAGCGTATAGCGACGAATCCACGCACGAATGGCAGCATCATCAGCGATGTTCTCGGCGAGAATATCTTTGGCTCCCTGAAGAGCTGCTTCTGCATCATCCACTCCAAGCTCTGCATTGATGTAACGCGCAGCTTCTTCGAGCACATCCCCCTGTTTCGGTTGACTCCAGATCCATACAGCTAAGGGTTCAAGACCTTTTTCCTTGGCTACGCTGGCACGTGTTTTGCGCTTCTGGCGATAAGGACGATACAGATCCTCTACCTCCTGCAGCTTTACAGCCTGGGTAATGGACTTTTTTAGTTCTCCCGTCAATTTACCTTGTTCTTCTATAATACGGATGACTTCCACTTTGCGATCCTCAAGGTTACGCAGATATACAAGACGTTCCTCAATCAGTCGCAGCTGGTTCTCATCCAGCTCTCCAGTCATTTCTTTACGGTAGCGGGCGATAAACGGAATCGTATTGCCTTCTTCCAGAAGCTCTGACGTCGTGCGCACCTGCTTCAAGGCCAGTGACAGTTCCTTGGCTACCTGTTTGATGATTCTTTCCTGGCGTTCTGCCTTTATTGTTTCTTCATTGGGTTCCAGAACCGTTCCCTGTTCAGACAAATAAATCCCTCTTTCCTTCCTGAATCGTTTCAGATTAAGCATGTTCAGGGCAGCTATGCTGCTGTAATCACAGTATCGAACCTGCACTCATGCAGATTGCTCTTCCCTATATTATCACAAAATCCCGCTCAGTTTTCCAGCATTCCTACCAGTTACAAGTTCTTACAGTGAAGTTTATGGTTCATCGCTTCGCGTAACCCATAAGAAAAGACCGAAAAACGTCACCCCGACGTATTCCGGTCTTCCCCGAAAAGCGCTGCATTAAACGCAGGATTACCTATACCCGTTCGAAACGGAACATCTCGCTCAAATAATCTCCTGTGGCACGGCCTACGGAAATTCCGCCATACATCAATGCATCCCCCGTGTACGTCTCGGTGCTGCCCTTCAGGCGGTAATCGGCGTCAGGATCTAATCCTTTCAGCTTCAGACGTTGGAGAGGAGCATTCGGCTCGGGCAACACGCGGAAATAGAATACAACCGCTTCGCTTCCATCTGGTGCGATAAACATCCATGCCGTTTCGTTACCCTCAAACGGGCTGAGCAGACGACGGAACGTGC
This sequence comes from Paenibacillus sp. FSL K6-2862, assembly GCF_038005125.1. Taxonomy (NCBI): domain Bacteria; kingdom Bacillati; phylum Bacillota; class Bacilli; order Caryophanales; family Paenibacillaceae; genus Paenibacillus; species Paenibacillus sp. FSL K6-2862. The sequence continues at coordinate 1,422,818 of NZ_JBBOSN010000001.1, read as the reverse complement.
CATACTGAATGGTGCCCCGAATCTCCTTGTACAGCTCCACTTGAGCCTTCACAATGGCATTCTCTTCTTCTGAGAAACGTGTCAGGTCAAGCTCGTAGCCGAAGTTGCCCGACATGGCAACATGTCCGCGGATCTCCAGCGATGTAATGCGGTTAACCTGATGATTCGGTACGGCCGAGATATGTGATCCCATGGAACTCACTGGATACACGAGACTTGTTCCGTATTGAATGCGCAAACGGGATACAGCATCCGTGTTGTCGCTTGTCCACGTTTGCGGCATGTAATACAGCATGCCCGGATCGAAACGACCACCACCACCTGAACAGCTTTCAAACAAAATATTAGGGAATGAGGACGTAATCCGTTCCATCACTTCGTATAATCCGAGCATATAGCGGTGAGCTGTCTCACGCTGTCTATCCGCAGGCAGCTGCGCAGAGCCGATCTCCGTCATATTCCGGTTCATGTCCCATTTCACATACGAAATCGGCGCAGATCCCAATACGTCGCTCAGCATACGGACGATTTCATCCCGAACGTCTTGGCGGGAGAAATCCAGCACCAACTGCTGTCTGCCCTCTGTCCGGCGACGGTCAGGCACATGCAGGCACCAGTCCGGGTGCTTGCGATACAATTCGCTGTCCGGCGAGATCATCTCTGGCTCGAACCACAATCCAAACTGCATGTCGAGTGCGGTTACACGGTTCGCCAGATCATCCAGACCTTGAGGCAGTTTGTTCTTGTCCACAATCCAGTCACCCAGTGAGGAGTTGTCACTGTCACGATGTCCGAACCAGCCGTCATCCAATACAAACAGCTCGATGCCGAGCTGCTTCCCTGCACGCGCAATCTGTTCAATTTTATCTGCATTAAAACCAAAATACGTCGCTTCCCAGTTATTCACCAATACCGGACGCTCTGCATTGCGGAATTTGCCGCGAGCAAGCCGTTCGCGATAAAGTTCGTGATAAGACTGGGACATGCCGTCAAGTCCTGTATCCGAATAGACCATGACCGTTTCAGGCGTTTGGAAAGCTTCTCCGGATTCCAGCTTCCAGCTGAACTCAAACGGGTTAATGCCGAGTGATACACGCGTGGTGTGGAACTGATCCACTTCTGCTTGCGCTGTGAAACTTCCGCTGTATACGAGACTGAAGCCGTACACTTCTCCCTGATCTTCATCCGTGCCTGGCGTCATCAACGCGATAAACGGGTTTTGTTGATGGCTGCTTGAACCACGGCGGCTTTCCACGCCTTGCAAGCCAGAAGCCAGTGGGCGACGAACAATATCGCGTTCCCGCGTCCATGCACCTGACAGCTGCAGCAGTTCATAATCAGCATGCGGGAAATCTACGGATGTGCTTAGTGCACGAGCCACATTCACCGAGGTAGCGCTCTCATTCATGATACGCATCGACCGTGTAATGGCATTAAAGGGCGAATAAGCTGTGTAGGAGAGCTCGATGCGGACTCCTGCCACGCGATCCTCCATTTCGATAACAAGTGTGTCGGCTTCGTCTGCAGCTTCCACATAAGTCGCTGGTAACCCTTGAAGAGCAGGCTTGCCTTTCTCCAACCGATGGCCAACATACGTGAATTCCGAGACACTTGAACCATTCTCCAGTTGAAGCTGTACCGCCGGGTTACGGAAATCACTTGTCCCGTAAACAGGCAGCTCCAGCGGAAGGGTATCAAATGAGATCGTCCGATCCTCAGGTACCGGATTCGGGCTGAAGGAAGCGCGTTCTGTCCGAACATGGAGCCAGCTCAGATCGGAGTCGCGTAATTTTTTGCCATAATACAGATGGACCAAATATCCCGAAGGAAGCACCTGGAATACGTAACTTGCCTTGCGGGTTTGTAAATGAAATTGTAGTTTCTCTTCATTGATATAAATGCTCATATGTCTCCTCCACCTCTATATACGTCTTTGGCGTAAACGGTTTCTCAGGTTCCATTATAGCGAAAAGCGCGCCAATGTTCTACGCTTTCATTTTTGTTCAGACAAAAGAGCGCACCACAGCCCTTGGGCCGCGATACGCTCCTCTGAAATGTTGTCTGTAATTGTGTGTTCCCCGCAAGGAACATCCCGCTACGGGCGGATTGATGGCAGCCCAAACCATGTGCCACGCAACCTAAAAATCGATCAAACCAAGACTGATCTGCAACGCCTCATTGACCAATTTCATGGTCTCCTCGTCCAGATGGGTAATCTTGTCAGTCAGTCTTTGTTTGTCAATCGTCCGTATTTGTTCGAGCAAAATCACAGAGTCCCGGTCAAAGCCATGAGCCGCAGCATCAATTTCAACATGCGTCGGCAGCTTTGCCTTCTGAATCTGGGCGGTAATAGCCGCCACGATACACGTTGGACTGAACCGGTTACCGATGTCATTCTGGATGACCAGCACCGGCCTGACTCCACCTTGCTCCGAACCGACAACGGGAGAAAGATCCGCAAAAAAAACGTCACCGCGTTTTACGATCAATGTCTACACCCCGCTAACTAAGCGGTCCAGAGTGCTGTCCGCATCTTCCTCCGCGTGAAAGGCCTCGGATGCCATGGTCAGATTAATTTTTGCCATCTCCATGTATCCGCGCTGCATGGACTCACGGATGTAACGCTTCTTCCGTTCGGTCAAATACAGCTTCATGGCCTGCCTAATCAATTCGCTGCGGTTGGAATTCTCCAGCGCTACGATGCCATCCACTTCCTGCAGGAGATGATCAGGCAAACTGATCATAATCCGCTTGGTGTTCTGCAAGTTGGCCACCTATCTTCCACCCCCACAAACCTTTCGCCATTGTGAACCAGTATTACGTTTTTCCAGAACTTTTATACAAAGGAATATATATGCCCCGAGTATATCAAGTATGCTGTACTCCATTATAAACATGGGGGGCAATATTCGTACAGACCAAACATCTCTTTTCAGGATTTTTCATCCTCGTCAATATAACAACATTCGAGATGCTCCGACACTTTTCCTTCCGTTCCGAAAAAAAGTTTATTGGTAATAGCGTCCAGTTAACCTGTCAGGATGTCAAAAGAGGATTAACCTTGGCGACTTCAACACCGTTCCGGAAATAGATTCGTGGAATCCGATGAGCCATCATGCAGATCACCTCATAGGCAATCGTATCAAGCTGGGAGGCCACTTCATCTGCGGTAATCACACCATCAGATTGGTGACCGATGAGGACAACCTCTTCGCCGGCTTGAATTTCTTCCGCCTCTTCAGCGAAAGATTGCAGCGACACCATACACTGATCCATGCAGATCGTACCGACGACGGGAACGCGGCGGCCACGTACAAGCACTTGAGCTTTACCTGTCAGCATTCTTGAAAATCCGTCTGCATAGCCGATAGGCAGGGTCGCAATTCGTTCGTTCCCTTGTGTCACATAACGGGTTCCGTAGCTGACCCCCCAATGAGGCGGCAGCGTTTTGACCAGAACCGCTTTCGTCTTCAGTGTCAATACCGGGACCAGTTTCACTACCTGATGATTCACCTCGGCCGAAGGGTACAGCCCATACAGACTGATACCCACTCGTACCATATTGTAGGATAATTCCGGTGTATCAATGGCAGCTGCACTGTTCGCCGTATGTATAATCGGGATGACACATCCCTGATCCCGCAGCGCTTCAACCACGCTTTGAAACCGTCGATACTGCTCCAGTGTATAGGTCTTGTCTTCTTCATCCGCTTTGGCATAATGAGTGAACATGCCTTCGAGCAGGATCTGATCCATTGCTGCTGCTTCCTGTATGAAAGCAATAGCTTCATCACCGGGCAGCAGACCCAGACGTCCCATACCGCTGTCGATTTTGATGTGAACCTTCAATTGGTTTTGAGACGATCCTGTGTCCAGAGCACGAATCGCTTCAAGCACTTCCCTGCTGAACAGGGTTATGGTCACATCTTGTTCCCTGGCTACAGCAATACCCTCAGGCGGTGTGTAACCCAATACCAAGATCGGAGCCTTGATTCCGTTTCGTCGCAGTTCAAGCGCTTCGTCCAGAAAAGCGACACTCAGATAATCCACTCCGATTCGTTCCAGTTCTCTGGCCGTCTCCACAGCTCCATGTCCATAAGCGTTCGCCTTGACACAAGCTAGAAACTTCATGCCTTCGGGCAGAACCGAGCGGAAAGCGTCTACGTTGCTACTCAAATGATCCAAGTTGATTTCCGCTTGGGTCGGCCGATATTGTCCTTGCACGTTCTGTCACCTTCTCTAGTCATCTTAATCCGGCTCACATATCAGACTCCATCGTAATGCTCAAGCATGTGACTGTCAAATGAGCAGAATAACTGCAACTCAAAAAGTGTGCCCAGCATAATGTCGAAGCCGGAAGCGGATGAAGAAACAGGCTGATAAGCGATACGGACATGAGTTCAAAATGCAGCCTCACGCCATCTCTCTCTGCCTATACCGATTACTTACCCGGTTCATCCCGCATATAAGCGTGTTTTGTATTTATTGGGTCAACCTGCCCATTTCACTATTCATTTCTCAAGCAATACCCATTACGAAACGTCCTGCTTTTCCTCTCCATCATATGCTGCGGCAACCTAACTGTGTACATCAAAAAGCACCGGAGAACAAGTCCCCGATGCTCCTTAGCATTCCTAATGCCCTAACGACTATACCTATTACATCATTTACCTGACTGCTCCTGCATCGATGTTGCAATCTGAACCATTTCACTCTCCGGCAGATCCGCGCTCGTGATTCTGTATTCAATTCCATCGGTCATCCATGTTAACGTCTGTAATGCGTCTCCACTAATCATTCCCAAAGTGAATCCAAGATCCACTACGCGGGATGGTGCGAGTGAAACAGCTCTATCCTGCGGTCTGGCTTCGAAAATCGTATAATTATACGTTCCTTCGTAGCGGAGCATGACCGAGTAATCGCCGGATTCCTCCACAATTTGGTCATCCTTCAGCTTGACGCCTTCCGGGGCGTATGTTGGTTCGATCACGCCAAAGCTGCCGGCTCCTTCCGGTTCAGTCATAGTAGGCTTCTCTGTGCCTGGTTCACCACTCGCCGGGTCCTGAGCTCCCTGTTGATCCGGGTTCTCGCTCACACCGGTTTGTCCATCAGTGACATCTTCAGCAGAACCTGTTGTCGGTTCTTGACCTGGGGCAGTTTCGGAGCTTGCTGGCTCCTTGGTACCATTCTCTCCTGTCTGCTCGGCCGGATTCGTTGTGTCTGTTCCGCTATTTCCTTCTGTGCCTGCTGTCATGTTGCGCTGCATATCAAAAGCATCTTTGCCGAATTCTGCACCGAATTTGAAGCTGTCAAATTTAACGTCTACGACGACGTTTGCATTAGAGTCTGAGACCTCCACCTGTTTGGGTGCATAATCACTTTTGTTCAGCCAGATTTTCTGTCTGACCAGTGCGTGCGTATTATAATTGGCAGCTACATCAAATACGTAGCTCTCCTTCTCATCTGCGAACTGACGTGTTGTATCACCTGTGATGCTGCGAATCAGTGTCTCATAGAGATAAACTTGACCCTGGTTATCCGGCCAGTTGCTCTGGAACCGGAAGCTTTTGTTCTGGCTTGGTGTCAGGACGAATACTCCCTCATCGTTGCGCAGTACAATCTGGGTGACATCCTTTTTGGCGTTGGTAAGCGCAATTCGGTAATATGAAGGCTTCTGATGCCACACCTCGACCTTATACTGCTGCGGCGTATCTCCAGTATGCAGTGTCATAACACCTGCTCCCTGGTAACTCTCCATCTCTCCTACGACTTCGTTCAGATCTTTGACCACGGCTGCCGCATCCTTCTTCCCGCAGGCGGCAAGTAAGGCCGATAAGACCAATACCATGGCAAGCATCCATGATATTCGGCGCATGACATCATCCCCTTTAGCACAATGTTTTCACTTCAGGATTGTGCGTACAGCAGAACCCCTACTTGATTAGTACATGTCTATGAGGGACTTGTTCGATTTATGCGGACTGGTTTGACAAGCTTTCTATTCCCTTGTTAGGACAAGTGATAACAGGCAAATCAGTCTCGGGTCCGATGTTAACTTTATCCAGAAAAGGCATAGTTGATAATGAACAACTTCTTGGATGACAACTACATACGAGTTTTGATTTTTTGGTTTCAACACACTTCATATTTTTATTGGAGGGATCATAATGACTACCACAAAACATCGCTCATTACTGGACGGACTGGATGAATTCGTAGCTGAACAGCTGCAAACCTGGAAGGGTGTTGGAGCAGCGGTCGCTGTAATTCACAAGAATGAGGTCATTTGGCAAAAAGGCTATGGGTATCGCGACCTGGAATCCAAACTCGAAGTAACACCAAGCACTCTCTTTGCAATCGGGTCCAGTACAAAAGCTTTTACGGCAACAACCGCTGCACTGTTAGTCGATCAAGAACTGCTGAACTGGGATGCGCCTGTTAAAACGTATATGGATGATTTTAAAATGTTCGACCCTGTGGCTACGGAACGCCTGACCATTCGTGATATGTTATGTCATCGCTCCGGACTACCCAGGCATGAAATGGCATGGTACAACTCTGCACGGACCAGAGAGCAGCTCGTAAACGCTCTACAGTATCTTGAACCAAATGAGGATTTCAGAAATAAGTGGCAATATCAAAACCTGATGTACATGACTGCGGGCTTTCTCGTCGGAAAGTTGAAGGAAACAACCTGGGAGAACGTCGTTCAGGATCACCTGTTTGAGCCGCTAGGGATGACATCCAGTTTGTTCTCTGTGGAGGAAATGCAGCTCCAGCCTGATTTTGCTGTTCCTTATATGGAGAAAGACGGCGAAAATGTACGAATTTCTTATCGAAACATCGATGCAATCGGTCCGGCAGGCTCCATGAATAGCAATTTGGAAGACATGATAGCCTGGCTGCGCTTGCAATTGAATCAGGGGCAGCATGATGGACAGCAGCTCGTCTCCAAGGAACAAATGGAAACATTGCACAGTCCGCAAATGCCTTGTGATTCTCCGTTTCATGGTCCAGAGCTGCCTGTCAGCACTTACGGACTAGGGTGGTTCATCGAACCTTATCGTGGACATTCGTTGATCCATCATGGGGGCGCTATTGATGGCTTTAGTTCACAGGTCGCCTTTTTGCCAGAAGAAGAGATCGGGATTGTAGTACTGTGTAATACGAATGGAAGTATCGTCCCTTACACTGTCACATTTAACATCATAGACCGATTGCTTGGAATGGAACCTGTGGATTGGAGCGAGAAGATGGCCAAGTTAATGAGTGGCAGCGAATCAGCGGAATCTGCAGTTACGGATACGCCAGAAGCGTTGGACCCCGCAGCAGTACCAGTGGCCGATACAGAGGAAAAAACGGTTGATGCACAAGATGATACAAAAATTATGCCCCTTGACCGACCTCTAATTACCTACGCAGGTATCTATGTTCATGCCGGATACGGAGAATTGTCTATTCAACTGAAAGATGACGGCCTACAAGCGATATTTAACGAGATTGAAATGCCCATGGAATACACAGGCAATGATACCTTTTCCGTCCTGCTTGTTTTATTTGGACTCAAAATCACGTTTACTTTCCAAATCGATCAGGAAAATAACACGCATTCCATTTCCATTCCTTTCTTGATGGAACCGGGTGCGAAACCTATTGAGTTTATTAAGAAAAGCGAAGAGTAGCGGCTCACTACAAGGCTCATCCCGCTGTGTATCACTTACCACAGCGGGATGTAGGCCGGATAACTTGCTTCCTTATGATCAGTGTCCGGTTTGCGTTTCACCCACAGACGGCGTAAATCAGGCATCCCATACCCCACCACATTATAATCACGAAGTGAGGCATGATGAGCATGTTCCTCCTTGAAACGATATGTGGGCAGCAGCAGCGCTTCCTTGATCAGTTTGGCCTCTACCCCCAGCAGTGCTGCCAATCGTTCACCACCTTCCCGAATTCCTACGATGCGCCTGCATTCCTTGTCTAACTCCTTTTTCCGATCATCATCCATGGCAACCAGAAACAATGTATTCTGAAAGGTAAACATGATGAACAGGCTCAGCATGACATGATCATCGAACACTTCCCCCGTATAGACGAGATCACATGACCTGAATTCATCATGGTACACCGCACTTACGGGATCACCTGGAACGATATCGATATGCAGTCCGATCCGTTCACAGCGTTGTACAAACCAGAGCATGTCCGTCTCCATTTTCTGCCCATCCTCTACCCATAACCGCAGCGTCTGGCCCGCGTAGCTGCTTCGCTTAAGCAGTTCTTCCGCAAAGGCCAATGAGGAATCTGTGATGAAATCCTGTGTCCTCATTCGTTTCTCTTGTATATGTAAGCTGCCCATCTCTACTTCCCTCGTACCCCCATAATTATCCCGAACCAGGCTGTATGCAGGCTGATTACGCGTATCCCGAAACGCTTCCATCATCTCCTGTTGATTCAGCAGCTGCTGCACAGCCTGGCGAAAATAAAGATCCTGCTGTGGACCTTCTTTTCGCATATTAAACGTCATATATACTCCGCCCTGTACTTCATGCTGTACCGCATGAGGCGCTCCATCCGGAAACAAATCCTGCTTGATCACCGACTCTACGAGTGCGGATTGCGGGAGCTGCCACACCTCAACCCGATCAATGTAGGCACGTCCTCTGAAATAGGAAGGGAATACATCCAAAACCAGCAGTCTGGGGTGATTCTTCGTTAAACGATAAGGGCCTGTCCCAACAGGATGCATCCGGTCGAACTCCACATCCCGCGGCAAAATCGACGCACACATGCTGCTCATCAGATCCGGGAACATGAAGTTTGAGATAGATAACGTAAAACGTACCGTCAGCTCATCAAATGTCTCGATCTTCGCAATGGTGCCAAACAGCGGCCGGCAGGGATTGCCGGTATCCTCAAGGATTCGTTCAAATGTGAACTTCACATCCTCTGCATCCAGTATTCTGCCATGATGAAATAGAACACCTTTGTGAAGATAAAATGTCCATTCTGTTCCTTCAAGATTGCTCTCCCACGCCACGGCAAGGCTTGGCTCACAGATGCGACGCTCAGCATTATAGCGTACCAGGCGATCGAATACCTCTGCGACAATGCCCACTTCTCCCCACATGGCAGCCCGGGTAGGATCCAAGGTCTCAAACGGAAAGTTCTGTGGGATCCGCAGGATATCCATCCTTCCCATGGTACCCTGGTCTGAACGAAGACCAAACTGTTCCTGCAGACCCTGCATTAACATTTCCCGCAACGAAAAAGGCAGACTCGCGGCGAGCTGATAGGCTTCTTCCAGCCTGTTGCCCTGCAGCAGGCGATCAAAACGTTCACGGGCTATATCAAGCAGCGGTGCCTGAAAGACCAGCAAGGACTTCTTCCCTCTACCACGCCTCGGACTCCACCCAATCCAGTCGTTATCCATGAACTTGTTCATAATCAAATTCATGTTACGCATGGTGCAGCATAAATGCTGTGCCAGCTCTCCAATCGTCGTTGGCCATTCTTCATCATCTTGAACGTTCGGAAACGCCATACGCAATTGAATATAATGGTCAGCTACTTCCACGGCATTCCCTACCTTCCCACTCTGCTAAAATACGAAATTCATTCATCCGCTTCTACAGTTTTTCTTCAGGTTTTCCTCCATTATACTCAGTAACATCTACATGACAATCCAGGAAGGAAGAAATGCAACCGATGAAATATGCTGATTTGCACCGCAACATTAAAATTCGGATCATCACTGACTTTTTTACAGACTTGACCCAGAAATCAATCATTCCGTTCATGGCCATTTATCTGAGTGTCCAGATGGGAGCTGGCTGGGCTGGTGTGCTGCTTACGGTCAACATTGTATCCTCCATGATCGCTGGTCTGGGGGCAGGATATTGGTCGGATCGGATTGGACGCAAAAAAATGATGGTCATCGCTCAATGTGTACAAGTATTCGCTTTATTCTGGCTGGCTGCGGCGAATTCGCCCTGGCTGAACTCGGTAGAACTGACCTGCATCATGTTTTTTCTTAGCAGTCTAAGCTCTGGTATCACCGTTCCAATCGCAGGTGCGATGATCGTGGACGTAAGCAGTGAACATGAACGACATTATGTATATGGATTACAATATTGGACGACCAATGTAGCCATTACATTTGGCGCACTGATGGGCGGATTGTTATTCGACTCCTTCCGATTCATTCTGTTCAGTCTGGTGTGCATGGAGAGCTTGGTAACCTTGTTCATTTTGTTGTTTTTCATTCAGGAAACCATGGAAAGAACAACAAAAACGGGCTCAGTTCAGACAGTTGCGCCAGTCAGAAGAAATATGCTAAAGACCTATGGAAGTGTACTTAGGGACAGAAAGTTCATGGTCTTCTTCACCGCCTCGGTTCTGGCCGTCTCTCTCGAATTCCAACTGGATAAATACATTGCTGTCCGTCTGAAAAGTGAGTTCAGTGCCCAGCTGTTCCACTGGAACATTTCGGGTCTGCAGATGTTCAGCCTAATCTTGGCGATCAATACAGTACTGGTTGCCTTGATTGCTATCCCATTCTCCAAATGGATGGCACGGTTCCAATCCAGATCCATCATGACGGTAGGTATGTGTCTCTACACCGCCGGGTTCGCCGTACTTGCATTTAGTAACTGGGCCTTACTCCTAATCGGCTCTGCCGTCCTGCTAACAATTGGCGAATTGATGTACTCCCCGGTACGTCAGGTACTTCTTGCCGGGATGATCCCCGATTCGGATCGAGCAGCATATATGGCTGCAGATGGCATGAGTTATAATGTCGCTGCCCTGCTGGGCAGTTTGGGGCTAATGATCGGAGCTGTGCTGCCTTCATATGCCATGGCCAGCCTGTATGTCATCATTGGGGCCTCTGCTCTTATATTTTTCCGCCAATCACTCAGGCCGTCAGCTGAACCGAGCGAGTCCCTGCGATGTGCAGATGCCTCATAAGCAGCTACTCACCGTTAGGAAACCTTTCTAGTTTCGTAATCTAACTAATCCTGAAACCTATCGAGCCAATTGGAAGTAATACACAGTGAACAGGCTTTATTGCCAAAATTTGAGCAAGGGAGTGTTTACATGCATTTATCCAATCGAAGGAGCCGCTTCAGATTCACCTCGCTAACGGGTGCATTCATGGCTTTCGTTCTGTCGCTAAGTCTCTGGGCACCGGCGGTTCATGCGGAAACCCCATCACCTCAGGTCAATGAAAAAGGACAAAACAAAGCTCTAACCTCTGAATCAGCGGAGGCATTTCTGGACACGTTTTTTGATTCGGCTGAAGCCAAGGCACAGTATGTCGGTGCTTCCGTTGTTGTCGTCAAAGATGGCAAAGTCCTGGCAGAGAAAGGCTACGGCTATGCCGATCAGGAGAGCAAGACGCCTGTCGACCCGAAGAGTACGACTTTTCGCGTAGCCTCCGTCTCCAAAACATTTACGGCAGCAGCCGTCATGCAATTGGTGGAGCAGGGGAAGGTAGATCTGCAAGCCGATTTTCAAACGTATGTGAAGGGACTTGAGTTTGATAACCCTTTTGACAAACCTGTCACTGTGGAAAACCTGCTCACGCACACTACCGGATTCGAGATTCGTGATCCGCAGCAGGAAGATATTCACGCCGAATTCGACAAAACAGTCTCCATGGAAGACTATGCACAGCAGCACATGCCTCCAGTTGTCAGAGAACCTGGCAGTGCCTATATGTACGACAACTTCTCATTCCTGCTGCTCGGCATGATTGTGGAAAATGTCAGCGGTGAACCATTTGAGACGTACATGCAGCAGCATATTTTCAAACCACTCGGTATGGATAACAGCAGTTTTGTGTTGAACGACAAGTTCAAGAATCAGCTCGCGACAGCGTATGACGCGGTACATAATCCGCTCGATCTGTACACCCTCTCTCCAACACCGATGCCTCAAGGAGGCATGTTGTCAACGGCCGAGGATATCGGGAACTTCATGATCGCTTTCCTGAATGATGGGGTGAAAGACAACGAGCGTATACTGAAAGAATCAACCGTCAAAAGCATGGAGCAATATCGCTCCTCCATTCATCCGGTACTCCCGGACACAACGTATGGATTTGAAGCAGCATTTCAGCTGCCTGGTGCGGGCAGCAGCCCTGCGATTATTACCAAGGCAGGCGACCTGATCGGTTTTAGCTCTTATCTCTTCCTTATTCCGGAGCAAAATACAGGTGTCTTCCTTACGTATAATCAGTCGGGAGCTCTTCGTAATCTGTTCTACCCGGCGTTCATCCAGACCTTCTTCCCGCAATATGCGGAGCCGGTCGTAATCAAGGATTTCACGCCTCAATCCACCAATGAACTGCAGCGCTTCTCCGGGCTGTATGCTGACCTAAGACTTAGCACGATCGTCAGTTCTCTCACAAACGGTGGCACAGAACACGGTAAATTGAGCATTTCAGATGCCTTTCTGGGCCCACGTACCTTAATTCAGGTTGATAAGAATCTGTTCAAGGATGAGTTGACGGGTCAATTCACAGCCTTTAAGGAACAAGCAGATGGAACAATCTACATGAAAGAGCCCTACCTCAATCCGCTGGGATATGAGAAAAAGGGACAGAAGCCTCAGGGATTCCGGGATGTTCGTCCGGATAGCCCTTATGCCGAGGCCATCTATGGTTTACAGTCGCTCGGTCATTATGACAATGATGCTACCGAGGCATTCCAGCCCAAGTCAGCCGTTACACGTGCTGAATTCATAGAGAATGTACTGAAAATGAGCGGTCTCAAACCAAGCCAAACAACACCGCCTGCGGATAGCGATTGGGCCAGTCACCCTGCAGCAGGCTACATCCAGCTCGGTTATGAAGCCGGCATGATTACAGGTGCGGATTCCAAACAATTCAAGCCGAACCAAGTCATTACCCGCCAGGAAGCCATGGTGATGATCTGGAGATCGCTGCAGGTGCAGTATCCGAGTGAGCTGTTCCAGGATGTGAAGCTTGCCGGACATGCGGATGTGTGGGCTGTACCTGCAATCCAGATGATGGTTAAGCTCGGCATTCATGGTCCGGAAGTGAAGGTACTGGAGGATGGTTCTGTGGATGTTCTTGCCCGCAAACCGCTTATACGTCAAGAAGAGGCTGCCATCATGTATCAATTGTTTACGCAACCAACGGATAAGATTGTGGCAGAACTTATGGCCCAGCAGCCTCAACCAGAAGCCTCCAATGTGGATGAGGCTGCCGAGGCTCAGCCTTCACCTGCCAATACAGAGGAAACACCTTAAATGATTAAATTTCAGTAACAACACAATTCCAGACACGTCCAACAGGCTTGTTCGGAAGGAGGGTAACCTTCTTCGAACAAGCCTGTTTTTTTACCATATTATGTTACACTTCGGAGAGCAACGAAGAGACATGATGATTGCCATTCCGTTGATCGTATTTCTCTGCAGCCACCTTAGCATATTCCTCAAAATAATCAGCCAATGCGCGCAGGTCTCCAGGGTCTCCTTCATACGGGAAAGAAGCAGGAAGGCGCAATCGGTATCCTGGCGATTCCTCTGCCCAGCGGCGCAGCAGCTGAGCTGCTCTGGCGTAGAACATCATTTTGGCAAATGGATCTTCATGATCGGCGGCCAGTACCAGACTTTCTTCCAATACATCAATTCCCTTCGACGGGTTGGTTCTTGCCAGATAATCCATTTGTTCTGCAAAGCTCTGTACAAAATCATTTTGGCCCTTGATCATCCGGTAACCCTTCTGCTGATGCTTGTTCGCTTCATCAATCCGTCCGAGACGGTATAGCGGCATCAGGACTTCGGATAACGTCAGGTGTGGGATTTCAGCGCAGCTCATACGTCCCTTCAAGATCGGTTTGGCCGCCTCCAGAACCTGCTCATCGTCTCCCTTTAGAATCCAGTAACGCATGATTTCATCCTGTTCGCAAGCTTCACAATCACTCATAAAGTCACGGTCCATTATTTTGAACTTGGCATAACTGCTTCCTGCTTCCTCCAGATCACCAAGATCCATGAATATGCGGAAACGGTAATACCAGTATGAACGCTCACTATAGCCAAAGGATTTGAAACGTCGTCCAAAGTCCTCCAGCAGCTCCATCATCTTATCGCGAGAGACCTCGGGGAAACTGGAGAGTTCGCCCAGAATCCATTTGTACGACCACATTAATGTCTCTTCATCATAGCGCTCAGGCTGCTGATCAAACTTGCCGAGCTGCCAGGAAAAAGCGATAAGTGCTTTCATGGGATATCCGCAGAACGTGGCTGTTTCCACAATCTCGGATCGTGCTTCGTATGCCTCTTCCTCCATGCCATTTACGTCGGCCACTCTGGCTGCTTCTTCAAGCATACCTAGTTTCGCTGTACCGTTAGGCAAGCCATAGGCCTCGTCCATCAATTCCTCGAAATCCATCTCTGTCTTCATCAGACATCCCCCTTACGATCCGTATTTGCGCGTAAACCCCAATCAATAAAACGAACGATGCCTTGATTCAGCACCTCAAGTTCCTGCCGGTTCATGGCATAGTGGCCCATCATCAGCGCATTCACATAGAGCATCTCAACGGCGATCGGCGTCATTTGGCTATCTGGTGTCGTTAACACGCGCTGAATGATTGGATTATTTACATTCAGATACAAGGTGGAGTAGCCAGCAGAGTTGATACCCGCAGATAATGAGCCCAGTACGGAAGAGAACAGTTCTGTACTCTCCTCACTCGCCTTTTCCAATGCCCGAAGCGTCGAAGATTCCTGCGATAGCGTGAACAGTACAGGCAGGTCTTCCGGTTTGAACCCCTTTACCTCGGCACGGCAGCGAAAGCGCTGAAGTGCCGAATCCGCCAGACGCAGCGCATCATAATAATCATTGCGCTGGGCTGGAGGTACATCCGTGAAGCTAAGCGAAACCTGATCCGGCTGAAGTCGCTCTGTATGCACATTTTGTACCGCTAGTGGCAGAGTCGCCATCAATTCGTTGTCATAGATGTATCCGCCATTAATAACGAGCAGGGATTGCGCAGACGCGACATGGTGAATCTGACGATACTCATCCACCGTAGTCGTGAAGTATAACGTCTCTCCTTCAGCCATTAACTCTCCCAATTCCCGGTGGCCCCGTGTGCTCTCAAATGGCAGCCAGCGATAGATCATGGCATAAAAATCCTGATCCTGCACAGCCAGTGCCTTCATGGAGAGTGCATGCAGACGTATGAGCTTCTTCAGACGCTCTGTCTGGTTCTCCGCCATATCAGACAGTCCTTGCCGGAGGGCATCGCCAAGTTCGGAGCGTACTTCTTCCAGCTTTTCATTTTCATAAAAATGTTCACGCGAAGCCGTTGGTTGAAGCTCATCGGTCCAGATCAGACATTTCACAAAGAAAGCCCAATCCGGCAAAATATTCTCTGCCTTCTCCGAGATCAGCATCCGCTTCAGATACACCCTGTGAGAACGCTTGGCATTCAAATTAACGGCATGTGGAAGCACAAATGCAATCCCTCCGGTACGCCCGGAAGCTGTCGTCAGTGGGATGAAATCTTCAAATGTCTCTCCAAGCAGGCGCCCACCAAATGCTAGCACCTCCGCTTTGCGCCCTTTGGCAAGTTCCGGCTGCGTAAGCCACACAGGCGAATCGGCATTGACGATGTCCTGTACACCTTCGCTCTGAAGCGTCACGGGATAAGGTAACAAGGCCCCATAATAGAACAAAGCTTCCTTCACATATTCCGGTTCAAAATAATGGGCGGCATCCGGCGTACAGCGCAAATACACTTTGGTCCCCGGGGATAACTGGGTCTCAAGCTGGCGAATGGTATAGGTTCCATCCGGCTTGCCGCGCCATTCCATCGAAGGTCCTCCCTTCGCCGATTGGGTCAGCATGACGATCTCATTGCTCACCATGAAGCAGGACAACAGCCCGATCCCAAATCGTCCGATAAAAGAAGTCTCTCCATCCAGCAGGGCTTGCTGCCCACGCTTCGAGGATTGTCCGATCATCGCCAGAAATTCGTGAATATCGGCTTCGGTTAAGCCGATGCCGTTATCCTCCACCATCATCGTTAACTGCTCACCTGTGCCTGTCAGCTCTACGCGCACTTCACCTTGAAACCCGGGCTCTGCCTCACTTCGTGCTGTAATGGCATCGGTCGCGTTCTGCATCAGCTCACGCAAGAAAACTTTGGGACTGCTATAGAGATGATTCGATAATATCTGAATCATGCCACTCAAATTGACCTGAAAACGATATTCATTGGATGCTGCCATTGTTTACTCACCTTCCTCTGGTCCAACACAACTTCAACTTCATATGTGTACATACAATGTGTTAGACGAATTATAAAATAACAACTATGTAACTCTAAGACATCGGCATTTCAAACCTGAAATTGCCAAACGACCACGCCAAGCCGGCCCTGGTGGTAACCAAGACCGGCGTTAGATGAATATTCAGGCATACATCATATGTATAAGGCCTTCCCTTTTATTACCTCATTATGGCTGGCAATGAAACGGGATGTTGCATCCTTTTTACCACAATACAATGAACAAGAGAATGAGAAAACAAACCTGAGACCCGATTTTCCCGGACTTTAGGGCGGAAATGCCCTTTTCTCCGTGGGACTTTGGACCGAATAATATTTTTTGCATTCCATTTGAACGATATTGTCCTGCTAAACGTATCATCTTCAAATGGAGAACGGATGGTGAAAGCATATGATTGAAGTTCGCAGCATATCCAAACAATTCATGGAGCACCAGGCCCTGCATGATGTCAGCTTCACGATTGAGCAAGGCGGCGTTACCGGATTAATTGGCCCCAACGGCTCAGGCAAAACGACACTGATCCGCATTATGAACGGTGTCCTTGGGGCAACAAGCGGATCCGTAACGATTGACGGACTGGATCCCTCCACCCATGCAGAGAAGGTGCTGGCCATGTGCGGCACACTCACGGAACAGAGTGGGATGTATGAAAATATGAGCGGACGCGACAATCTCGTTTTCTTCGCAGATGCTTTTGGTGTACAGCAGCATTCCAGACGAATTGACGAGCTGGTAGAGCTGTTCGAATTACAGGAGTATCAGCACCGCAAAGTGGGCACCTACAGCACAGGCATGAAGAAACGGCTCGGCCTTGCCCGAGTTCTGCTTCATCGCCCGTCCATTCTATTTCTGGATGAGCCGACCAATGGCCTGGACCCCGATGGGATTCAGATGGTACTCCGGATCATTCGCCGGATGAACCGTGAGGAGAACATGACCATTCTGGTCTCTTCTCACGTCCTGTCCCAACTCTCAGCCGTATGTGATCGATATATTTTCATGGAAAAGGGACGCAAGGTTGAAGAAGGCTCGGAGCAGGAGATTATCCATCGTTATCTCACTGCACCACGGCTTGAGGTAGAGGCTGTCCTGGCTGATGGATGGAGTGCGGCTGCTGAGTTTAATCCGGAGATCCTCTCGGCGGACAAGGCCATTTTCCAGCTCCAGTCCCGTGAGGAAATCCCCATGCTGCTCAAACATTTAACCACCAACGGACAAGTCTATCAGGCTCGCCTAATCGGCAGTGATCTGGAAAGCATCTATTTTGCCATCAGGGAGGCACACCATCATGAATAATCGTCAAGCCATCAAAGCACTGGTACGCAAAGATATTCGGGCCATTACAGCCAGCATTCAGCTATGGCTTCCCATGCTGATCGTTCCGCTCATTATCGGGGTTACCATGCCTGCCATACTCATATGGCTCGCTTCCCGAGTTGAACTTCGTTCCATCGGAAATATCGGATTCCTGCTCGACAGTCTCGATATCTTAAGCAGCTCAGGACAGATCCCGGAACTGGCCTCCATGGCTACAGACAATCATCGCATTGTCTATTATCTGGCCTTATATATGTTCGCACCGCTGTTTCTGATCATTCCGGTGATGGCCTCCAGCATTCTGACAGCGAACAGTTTCGCCGGGGAGAAGGAACGCAAGACGCTCGAAGGTCTTCTCTTCACACCCATCAGCATGGATACCCTGTTTAAAGGCAAAGTACTGGCTGCTCTTATACCTTCCATACTGCTGTCCTGGATTACCTTTCTCATCTATGGGATCATTGCCAATATTCTGATGTACCCCATGTTCGAAGCCTTGATGTTCCCAAATTGGAATTGGATCATTCTTGTTCTGTGGGTGGTTCCGTCATGCAGTCTTATGGTCATCCTGCTCAATGTGTTGATCTCCGCCAAAGTTCGTGGATTTCAGGAAGCTTATCAGCTGGGAGGACTTATCGTTATTCCTCTGCTGGCACTAATTGCTGGTCAGGCAAGTGGAATGCTGCTTATTAGCCCGGTATTGCTGCTGCTGATTGGAGCTGCGCTTCTGCTCATCAGCCTGGTCCTGCTTCGTCTGGTTGCGCTCTGGAATAGTCGCCAGCAGCTGGCTGAGAGTCAGATCTGATCATGGTGACAGCAAGAGTGTATCCATTCATATGGCGGCCCGATTGAGAAAACAAAAACGACAGGTTATGATAGGGAGACATGCACTTAGGGATGACCGTAGAGAGGAATGGAACGAACGATGGAATACAGTCTGCTTCAGAAAATGAAATATGCACAGCAACTAACGGCACAGGAGAAGCATATTGTGGACCACATTCTGAACAATCCCGAAGTTGTTTTTGAATCTACGGCTCATGAACTGGCTCAAGCCACCTATACAAGCTCATCAACCATTGTCCGTTTATGCAAAAAGCTGGGTACCCAAGGGTACCCAGACTTTCAATTAAAGCTTGCCCTCGATTATCAGCGGGCTCCTGCCACGCTTCCACCTGCGGATCATCCCTTTACCGAACTGGAGGATGTACGTTCCGCGATGGATTCCGTGCCTTACCTTTATCATCAGGCATTGGAGGAAACACGCTGTCTGCTGAACGTTTCTGTGTTGCAGCGAATCGCCAATTGGGTGAAGGAATCCGGCCGGATTGATATCTACGGCAGTGGTATGAACTACTATCTTGCACAGCAGGCCTGCACCAAGTGGAATGAACTGGGCATCTCCGCTATCGCACACAACAGTCCGAATATGCATTATCTGAACACGATGAACCCCAATGTATCCACACTTTCCTTCGTCATTTCACATACCGGGGAGAATCAGTCGATGGTTGATGTCGCCAAAATTCTGAACGTGAAAAACATGAACGTCATTGCGATCACCGGCAATAACCATTCCAGCTTGTCCAGACAATCTACCGAAACTCTGCTCAGCTATGGCTACAATGAACAAATGAGGCTTTCCAAAATGTCCTCTATGGTTTCTGTACTTTATATCTTCGATATCCTGTACATGAGCAGCATTCGTGACAGCTATTAAACCCGATCAGCGGCAAAGACAATCCCCGCATCCTTGCGCGCTTCTGCCAATATGTTCATCACAGATTGACTGTGGCTGAGGAGCTCATAACATTTTGTGTAATCCTTATTGTTATAGATATTTCTGAAGGCTTCCCATTCGTAATAAAGCCAGTTTGACTGTGCCTGCACATTGATGATCTCCAAGGGATCCTGCCCAATCTGGACCTTAATTTCCTGACACCCGTTAGCTCCTCCCACAACTTGAATATACCCCTTCTCTCCCTGGATCAGGACAAAATTCATGCTGCTGGTATCTTTGCATCCCACACACTCCGCAATAAATTCGGGATACTTTAGAACCACCACCCCTGATGTATCAATTCCATTGACGTGTCGGTTGGCCGTATAGGATATGGTTTGTGGGCTGCCAAACATCTTCATGACAAAATGAAGGTTGTAGATGTTGATGTCCATCAGTGCACCACCGGAGAATTCGGGATTAAATACATTTGGTGTCTCCCCGGCAAGCAGCTGATTGTATTTACTTGAATACTGGCTGTAATTGCACTGAATGAACCGAATATTCCCCAGTTTGGACAGCTGCTCCTTCACCTTGTTGTAATTAGGAAGATGGATATTTGAGATCGCCTCAAACAGGAACAGATTATTTTCCCGGGCCAGCTCAATCAGCGTTTGGGCTTCCAATGCCGTTGATGTAAATGGTTTTTCACAGACGACATGCTTGCCATGTTGAAGCGCCTGATAGGCCTGCTCATAATGCATGCTGTTGGGTGATGCGATGTAAATAAAGTCCACATTCGGGTCAGCATAGAGTTCGTTCAGATCCGTGTAGATGGTCTGCACTCCATATTTGTCTGCAAGCGGCTCTGCTGTTTCCCTTTTTCGAGAATAAATGGTTGTACATTTCACTCCATCCACTTCGCTGATTGCCGATAAAATGGCATCCACAATAAAGCCTGTCCCAATCGTTGCTATATTCATCATTGTTCCACTCCTCTTCTTTATATCCATTCATCTAGCCTTTTTCGCAGCTTCGACTCCATGATGCAAAATATCCAGTACATATAATATTTCATGATCCTTGACCGGCTTCTCGCCGTGATGACGGATAGCCTCAAGCAATTTCTCATATAACATGCCGTAGTCGGTCACTTCAGACGGTACGTTCTCCGTATGGGATTCCCCTTTTTCATCCACATAACTCAAAGTGCCCCAATTCGTTTCGGGTTCAATGTCATAGGATACCGATGTTGGTCCGGCTCCGTTTTTCGATTGATGACCACTGCTGTACTTCACAAAACTGCCCCGGTCTCCGTGTATGATAAATTTCGGATGTTCGATTTTGACAAGCAGGCTACACTTCATGGTTGCTTTCATCCTACCGTACCGGAAATCAATATCAATGTAGTCATCCGATTCCCCAGGCGCCACCAGACTTCGGACATCATAGTCAATCCGGTCTGCTTCACCATATAACGAGATTAGCTGATCAATCGTATGCACGGCCAGGCCATGCAATAACCCAAACCCTTTGGGAGTGTACTGCGGATGAAAATAATCATAGTGGGACTGGATCTCCACAATATTGCCCAGCTTGCCGCTCTCGATCACTTTTTTCAAAGTAAGAAAGTCCCCGTCATACCTCCGGTTCTGGTTCGCCATCGCGATAAGATGTTTACGTTCTGCCAGTTCAAAAATCTCCTTGGCTTCAGCCGAAGTTGAGGCAAACGGCTTCTCGACCAAAACATGTTTGCCATGTTCCAATGCCAATTTGGCGTATTCAACATGACTGTCCACATGAGTCGCAACAACAATCAGTTCGATATCCGGATCATGCAGTATATCATTAAGAACTGTAGTAAACGCAATCTCCGGGTAATAGCTTTCTCGTTCCGTGTCACCCACCCGGTCTTCCTCACGTCGATAGATTGTCTTCACCTGGATCTGCTCTCTTCCCTCCAGATAAGGCAGATGATAATTCACTACGGCATTTCCAAATCCAATGATAGCGATCTTCAACATATGGGATCACTCCTCTACTTTGGTTAAGCGCAATGTTATCATGCAGCAGACTCGTGGTGAATGCTTTGGAGAAGGAATGGCCGCAACATTCGAAAATGGATTCAAGGCTTGGGATAGCGTGAAATTCAATTTCAAAATGTGGGCATCGGGCAGCTGAGATATAACAATTTTTCCCTAGTTTACCGATATAATTTAAGAAATGAACTACATACATATGGATGAAGGGTGTCGATGGAGACATGAGCAAATGGTTTACAGGCATGCAGCGCAAGATCAGTACTTTCCTGTTGTTTACACTGATCACTGCAGCAATATTGGGTGGAGGTAATGCAGCGCAGGCAGCTTCCCTCAATCAATCTACTGTGTATTACGATTCGGACGGTGTATTGTACAAAGTATCCGGGGATGGCAGCAATACGACTGAAGTTTTACTTGATTTTCAGGGCGTTGACCTTGTAGCAGCAGGTTCTCACCTCTACTACACTGCAACTGAAACTTCCACAACACTGCTTCGGGTCCCCAATGACGGATCGCGCGATACCCCCGAGACGTTTGCAACCGACGTTCTGCGTTACGATACGGATAACGGATTCATATATTACATGGATTCCAAAGGTTCGATCTATCGTGCGAGTGGTGATGGTGAGCCAACTTCCGTTAAAAAAATCGCAGACAAAGCAGATACGGATTTCCCGCTTCTCGCTGTCATTAAGGGCCGCGTTTATTACAACGCCCTCGTTAACGGCAATACCTGGATCGTCTCCAAAGCTACAAATGGCAGTGGAACCGTACAACGGATTGCAGAAGGCGCAGTGGAAAGCACTTATTTTATGAATCCGGCAAAAAACAAACTGCAACTGATGGTTAACACCAATCCTTATGAAACCTACTATTCCACCAATGCTGTGGTCATGTACACCGTGAACTACAGTACAGGCAAGGCAAGTGCTGTAAATTCAAAAGCCAAGCTGGACGTGAATGCAGTATATTCCGGTGGCTGGAGCAGCTCGTTTTACGTGTATAACAAAGGAATCAGCCTGGACAGCAACAAGGATTACAACTACGCAACAGGCAAAGCTTTTGCCCTTACGACTTCAGGCAAGACATTCCAGCTCCATAGCAAAAGCATCCGAGAAGTAAGTGCACTTGGCACAGACAAGGCAGTTATCATTGATGCAGACAAAAAGGCGTATGCAAAAACCGTATCTGGCAGCAAGGTCACCAAAACGACCAATCTAAATTTGACTAATGTCAATTACGTTGGGGATCAGCTGACCAATGGCACAGCAACACTAGCCTACATCTCTAGCGACAATGGCCTCTACGCCGTAAGTTCGACGCTCAAAGTAACCAAATTGGTCGGGGATGAATGGGACACCTTCCATTTCAGAGATGATGTACCAGGCATTTTCTACATTAACGCGAAAGACCTCTATCGTTTGTATCATATCCAGGCGAATGGCTCAGGTAATAAAGCGTTAAGCGAAGTATTCCTGGACGACATTCTGTTGGTAACACCAAACTAAGCCTATACAAGATAAAGAGGATTACCTTGCAGCCCTGCGGCTCCGGGTATCCTCTTTTTTATATGTTCACAACTATTTTTGAAAAACGTCTTCCATATGAGAATGATAATTGTTATCATTAATAAAATGAGACAAAAGGATGGTCCGTATGAATGAACAGCTTCCCTTCATTTCTGAAACGTCAACTCTACCACTCCTCTCTTCCATGTGCCGCGTACGCCGTGGAGAGAATTTCCGTGTGCATGCCAAGACGGTTTCCCGGCCTATGCTGTGTCTTGTTTTGCAAGGAGAAGGTGTCCTGATTCTTAATGATCAAATACATAAAGCCCATGCCCATCAACTATTTGTACTGGAAAAGGGGACCACGATTGAGGCTGCCTCCCGCTCCGGTATTACGGAATGTATTCTCCTATCGATGAACACGGTCCAGTTGAAGCAAGTACGTGGTGAATGGAAGATGATTTCTGATCCCTGCCTACCCTTCCAATGGTCAACGGGTCCTATGCCTGTTCGTCATGAGCAGCAGATGGTCGCGCGCATGGAACAATTATATACAGCCTATCAGGGCGTTCAGCAGGAACATTTTATTAATATACACACGCAGCTCCACGAATTGTTGCAGTACATTTCCGAGAATCGTCTAGAAGCCAATCATGAGAAAGTCGACCCTGCACTGGAGCGAAGCATTATGTATATGCACCGATTCATGGGTGAAGGCATAAGTATGGACCAGCTGGCCAAGATCGCCGGCCTGACTCCGAGCTCATACTCCCGCAGCTTCAAGAAGGCCAAAGACATGTCACCAACAGATTACCTGAATCGACTGCGGATTGAAGAAGCCAAACAACAATTGCAGCAGTATCCATGTTCCATCAAAGATGTCGCTGAATCTGTAGGTTATGGCAATGAGTATTATTTTAATCGCAAATTTAAACAAGCTGTCGGTATCTCACCCAGTATATATATGAAGAGAGAACAATTACGAGTCGCAACGGCTTCCGTTTCGGGCCTGGAACATAACTTGTCTTCCCTAGGGCTAGAAGCGATTGCGACGCTAAACGGGTTCACAGATCAGGAACTGAGCGAGAACGAACACCAGCATAAGCTCACATTGCAACTCAACAAGCTTCGCCAATCCAAGCCTGATCTGATTATTGCCGACACACATCATGAACCCTATTACGATAAACTGAAAAGTATTGCGCCAACCGTCCTCCTTGAACCTGTTCAGGACTGGAAACAAATTCATTCCCGTATGGCCGAGCTGGTTGGACGGGAAAAACAAGCCTTGGATCATTTCAAACAGCTTGAATTCAGAACGCTGGATGTGGGCAAACGTCTGCAACATTTTTTTGACCATGAACGGGTTACACTTGTGGAGGTTAAGCCTCCGATGATCCGGCTTCAGGGAACGATCAATCATCCCCTGAGTGATTTGTTGTATACCGAGTTGGGGCTGCAACCAGCACAGATTGCTCCGCCAGAACACCAGTGGGTGGATTATCCTGCTGAGCGCATTCCTTTGCTGGATACGGATCACTTGTTCATTCATCGTCTTTCCATGCATCCAGCCAGTGAAAAACTGCTGCGGCGATTAAAACAGACGTCTTCATGGAATCGTTCGCCTGCTGTACTTGGTGGCAATGTACATGATATTTCAAGTTGGCTGATGATGAGCTGGACACCTTCAGGACGACACCGGATCATGGATGAACTTGTACACCTTGCAGAACAGCACTCGGCCCTCTCTCATGCCGGGCTGATCGGGCAATTCTAATGCATATTGGAATGAAATCTGATTTTTTTCTTCATTATAATACACAGCAAAAAGGCGCCTCCAATAGGAGAGCGCCTTTTGGGTTCTGCTTAAGAGTTATCTTGAATCTCTTCTCGCGGAACCAGTTTATAAATTTCTTCATCTTCCATGGTGTCGATCAGTCGGTCCAGCCATTTGTAATATGCTTCCGCCTGCAACACTTTATTTTTGTCTACCTTTAGAATGTGAAGAAGTTCGGCATCTGCTTGCTCGTCCAGGTCCTTAATCAAACGATTCAGCTCCTCAACGGACTTGCGCAGCACCTGAAGGTTACTCTCCACAGCTTTTCTCCATTTAATCGCAAAATAATCCGTAAACGTCTGATGCCAGTCATACTCCACTTCATATAGGTCTTTGCGGGAGCCCTTGCTCCATACTTTATTTACCATCTTCAGATCCAGCAGTGTACGTACACCGGTACTCATGCTCGTTTTGCTCATTTCCATTTCCCGGCCCATATCGTCAAGGGTCATTGGTTTGTCTGCAAAAAAAAGCAATCCATATAAGTGTCCCGTGGACAGCGTAACGCCGTATAGATCCATATTACGTCCGATAGCTTCAATGACGCGTTTACGGATTCTAAGAACGGTTGCCTGCTGTTCTTCTTGTAAATGGTCCAAGCCCATGCTTGCAACCTCCATTCTGAACATTCCCAGTCTTGGCACAAATAATTGCAACCATACAAGATCCTGCTTACATGGGAAAGCATCCGGCCGGACATCCTATACGCCAGAGGGCTTTCATTCACCCAATGTATGAAAATGGAACCTTACCAGGTTGCATCTGCCTACGACTATCTTTAACCAAAAAACAGCTTAAATTAGCTCATTGTCTATTGTAGGAAAAGCAATATCAAATGTAAAGCAGCCTTATTAGGCAGAATAAGGAGTAAAAGAGAGCATTCGGACGGAAAACTTTGTACAGTTTTTACTGTACAAACATTATGTACTGTTTATTCAGTTGATATACTGGTTAAGTATTGATACAATACAAAACGTTACCCAGAAAGACGGGAAGCGAAGCAACAATTACCGGATTTCGTGGCTGGGCGCACAAGTGTATGGGCTTGTGGATGCTGAAAGCCGTTCGAAGTGCACAACACATCAGAAGGGGTGAAAACATGACCATACTTGAAGTGAAAAATGTAAGTAAACTGTTTGGCCCCCAAACCGAGCAAGGTCTGCAATTACTGGAGCAAGGTTGGGGAAAAGAAAAGTTGGCCAAAGAAAAACAGATAACGGTTGGTGTCAACCGGGTCAACATGGAAATTAAGCAAGGTGAGATTTTTGTCATCATGGGACTTTCAGGAAGTGGTAAATCCACACTGGTTCGAATGTTCAATCGACTGATCGAACCAACATCCGGTGAGATTCTCGTTCATGGCAAGGATCTACGTAAAATGAACAAAGAACAATTGCGCGAAGTACGTCGGAAAACAATCAGCATGGTATTCCAAAAATTTGCGTTGTTCCCGCACCGTACCGTTCTTGATAATGTGGAGTATGGACTTGAAGTCCAAAAGGTGGACAAAGCTGTTCGCCGGGAAAAAGCGAAAACCTCACTTGAACTGGTTGGCCTTAAAGGCTGGGAAGATAAGATGCCAGATGAACTGAGTGGTGGTATGCAGCAGCGTGTCGGCTTGGCTCGTGCGCTAGCTAATGACCCGGAAGTACTTTTGATGGATGAAGCGTTCAGTGCACTAGATCCACTGATCCGCCGGGATATGCAGGATGAACTGATTGAGCTTCAGGATAAAATGAAAAAGACGATTATTTTCATTACCCATGACTTGGACGAAGCGCTGCGCATCGGTGATCGTATTGCCCTCATGAAGGACGGCGCTGTCGTGCAGATCGGTACTCCGGAAGAAATTATGATTCAACCGGCCAACTCTTATGTGGCCCGCTTCGTCGAAGACGTGGATTTGTCCAAAGTCCTCACTGCATCACATGTTATGCGGCGCCCTGAAACAATTACGCTTGACCGTGGTCCTCGTGTTGCCCTCGAATTAATGCGCGAACGTGGTATTTCCAACCTGTTTGTCATTGACCGTTCGAAGAAATTGCTTGGTGTCATTACAGCAGATGATGCGTCCCGTGCGATGCGTGAAAATAAAGTGTTGAACGACATTCTGATCACGGACGGGCCGACTGTGGCGCCTGAGACCCTGATTCATGAATTGTTCGAAATGGTAAGTTCAGCCCATGTGCCTCTCGCTGTTGTAGGTGAGAATGGCCGTCTGCAAGGTGTTATCGTCCGCGGTGCCCTTCTGGGTGCGCTTAGCGGTGAAGTTGCAGTAAAGGAGGAACTTGTGAATGATTCCCAAAATACCACTAGCATCGTGGATTGAATCCATCGTTGACTGGATGAGCTCCTCGCTCTCCGGATTGTTTAATGTAATCTCTGTTGTTATTCAGGAAGTTGTTGGATTTTTCTCAGGGCTATTTATGCTCCCCCATCCGCTCCTGTTTATTGCGATACTGGGTGTTCTAGCGTTCATCGTGGGTCGCCTCCCATTGACACTATTTACGGTTATCGGATTCTTGCTCGTGGATAACTTGGGATACTGGTCCCAATCTATGGACACACTCGGTCTGGTTATCACTTCAGGACTAATCTCCATTCTGATTGGTGTTCCGGTCGGTATCTGGCTGGCATACAGCAAAACTGCAGCACGCATTATTACACCGCTGCTTGACTTTATGCAGACAATGCCTGCATTTGTCTACTTGCTGCCTGCGGTTACATTCTTTAGTCTTGGTGTTGTTCCAGGTGTTATCGCCTCCGTTATCTTCGCGATTCCGCCAACCATTCGTCTGACTCATCTGGGGATCAAACAGGTTTCTGGCGAACTGGTTGAAGCCGCGGATGCATTTGGTTCGACTTCCATGCAAAAGCTGTTTAAAGTACA
The DNA here is from genome assembly GCF_038005125.1 of Paenibacillus sp. FSL K6-2862. NCBI lineage: Bacteria > Bacillati > Bacillota > Bacilli > Caryophanales > Paenibacillaceae > Paenibacillus > Paenibacillus sp. FSL K6-2862. The sequence continues at coordinate 1,395,175 of NZ_JBBOSN010000001.1, read as the reverse complement.
GCTTCCACTCGCCTTGCCTACCGTCATGTCGGGTATCAACCAAACGATTATGCTGTCGCTCTCCATGGTTGTCATTGCATCCATGATCGGTGCACAGGGTATTGGTGCAGAAGTCTATCGTGCGGTAACGCAGCTTCAGATTGGTAAAGGTTTCGAAGCAGGTCTGGCTGTCGTGGTACTCGCGATTGTACTCGACCGTTTCACGCAAAATCTGTTTATGCCTGGTCGGAAGAAGACCTCTCGTATATCTTCTAAACAAAAAGCGTGGATTACCGCAGCAGCTACACTCGTGGTGCTGGTTGCAGGTTTCTCCCAATACTTCACGGGCGGGACTACTTCTGCCGGCGGTAACAACACAGCAGCCAATGCTGTAGGTGAAGAAGTCAATTATCAGATTATTGGTATCGATCCAGGGGCTGGTATCATGAAGTCCGCTGCCAAAGCGATCGAAGACTATAAACTGACTGACTGGACTCTTATTGAAGGTTCTGGTGCAGCCATGACGGCTACGCTGGACAAAGCGATCAAAAATGAGGAACCAATCATTATTACAGGTTGGACTCCGCACTGGATGTTCAACAAATATGATCTGAAATATCTGGAAGACCCTGAGAAATCTTTCGGTGATGCGGAAGAAATTCATACCATCGCTCGTAAAGGTCTGAAAAAAGATCACCCTGTTGCCTACGAATTCCTGTCCCGTTTCCAATGGACATCGGATCAAATGGGTGAAATGATGACTGCTATTCAGGATGGCACATCCCCGGAAGAAGCAGCTAAAGCATATGCTGAGAAACATGCAGATCAGATTGCTGAGTGGACCAAAGGTCTGACACCAGTGAACGGTGATGCATTCAAACTTAGCTATGTGGCTTGGGATTCCGAAATCGCAAGTACCAACCTGCTGAAATATGTGATGGAAAACAAACTGGGTTATAAAGTTAATGCTCTGCAAGTCGAAGCCGGACCGATGTGGACCGGGGTTGCTTCAGGCGACGTAGATGCTTCTCCAGCAGCTTGGCTGCCACTTACTCACGCTGACTACTGGGAACGTTACAAAGACCAGGTGGATGATCTCGGAGCCAACATGACAGGTGTACGTACCGGTCTCGTTGTTCCTGCATACATGACGGACGTGAATTCGATTGAGGATCTGGAAACCGGTGCTGCTTCCTCCGCGCCAACGGCTAATGCTAACGTTGGAGAGGAAGTTAATCACCAGATTGTTGGGATCGACCCAGGTGCAGGTCTTATGAAGGCCACCAAAAATGCCATTGAAAATTATGAATTGTCCAACTGGAACCTGATTGAAGGCTCCGGAGCAGCGATGACTGCTTCGCTGGACAAGGCCTATAAAAATAAAGAGCCAATCATCGTTACAGGCTGGACTCCGCACTGGATGTTCAATCAGTATGATCTGAAGTATCTGGATGATCCCGATTTAATTTTCGGTGATGCCGAAGAAGTTCATACTGTAGGACGTAAAGGGATAAAAGAAGATCATCCCGTTGCCTATGAATTCTTCTCTCGTTTTAATTGGACTGCAGATCAAATGAGTGAGATCATGGTCGATATTCAAAAGGGTGTTTCCCCTGAAAAAGCTGCCAAATCTTATGCAGAAAAGCATCCGGACCAAATTGAAGAATGGACCAAAGGTTTAACCCCTGTTAAAGGAGACAACTTGCGTCTTGGTTATGTTGCATGGGACTCGGAAATCGCAAGTACGACTCTGCTGAAATATGTGCTTGAGACGAAACTTGGCTATACAGTCAAAGCACTGCAAGTTGAAGCCGGACCGATGTGGGCAGGCTTGGCAGCAGGTGATATCGATGCATCTCCAGCCGTTTGGCTCCCGCTTACACACGGGGATTACTGGGAGACCTATGGAGACCAGATCGAAGATATAGCGGTCAGCATGACTGGCGTAAAACAAGGTCTGGTTGTTCCAACTTACATGGATATCGACTCAGTTGAAGATTTAAAAGATAATTAAACCATTTTGAGATGGTTAAACCTGAATATGGTAAAAAGACCACCGAAATTTTCGGTGGTCTTTTTTATTTGCTGCTTTTTCTGGAAATTTGAGCAAGCTGATTTCATTTAAGGCTAGATCTCATATGAGATGTACTTCTAATGGAGCTATGTAGGTATACTTTGAACTAAACAACTAGCTTATCCGATAAGTAACAATAACACACCAATTGTAATGAGCACTACACCCAAAACGCCATACACTACCCTCGCTGCCTGTCGCCCAATCGTTTTCACGAAAAGTCCTGCCTGAAAGGTATTCATGAACCAATCCCAATTTTTCATACCGCCCAATATGCTGAAAATCCCTGCGATTATGGCAACCAATGCAAGCAAGATCGGTTGATCCTGCATATCATCACTCCTTCCAATATAATCCTGTATACTATACTCGCTCCTGGTGAAAATGAACAGTAATTAAATAGTAAAAAAACGGCTTACAGATTATGATCTGCAAGCCGTTTAATCGAGTGCTAGAAGTTACACTCTTTTGAGATTTGTAGGGATTTGAACAAACCTGACCTGTTTCTGATTGCGGAGCATCATTTCTTTAATACGGATTCCAGTTATAGCTCACTTGCCGACAACAACAGCGTCACCACTTCTGCACGGGTTGCATTCGCAAGCGGATTAAACATGTTATTGCCTGTTCCCTTAATCAATCCGGCTTCATATGCTGCTGCAATGTAAGGAACTGCCCATGCCGGAACTTGATTTGCATCTGTGAAGCTTAACGTTGCATTGGATTCGATCGGAAGTCCCAGCGCTCTTACCAGCATTACGGTCATTTCCACACGTGATACTTTGCCTGATGCACGGAATGTCTCATCGGTGTATCCGCTGATAATGCCTTGCTCAACCGCCTGAGCTATAAACGATTGTGCCCACGCCGGGATTTTATTAGCATCCTTGAACGTTAATGCTTTGCTGCTGGCTGGAAGTTCGAATGCTCTTGCAAGCATTACTGCAAATTCAGCACGTGTAGCCGAAGCATTAGGACGGAAATTACCGTCTGCATATCCGTTCACAATTCCCCGGGAAATGGCCTGCTCGATTGCAGCTGCTGCCCAGTGATTATCGATATCCTTCAGAATGACGCCCGGATTCGGTGTTGTCGTTCCACCATTTCCATTCCCCGGAACTGATGGCGTTGTTGGTGTCGTTGGAGTGGTCGGATTGGTTGGCGTTACCGGTGTTGGTGTCGTTGTGCCTCCACCACTATTGCCACTGCCCGGATTGCTGCCATTGTTGCCACCGCCATTCCCAGGATTGCTTCCATTTCCGTCACCTGGAAGCGGAGATCCTTTCAGATCTGTACTGCGCCCTTCTGTTGTCTGATTGACTACACCCACTCGATCCAGATGCTCATGGAAGACCTCATAGTCTACCAGGTTGAGTTCGTAGAATCGGTTGGCATCCTTCGCTGTTCTCATGGAGCGGTAGAAATCTCCCCCATTCGCCATAAAGGAGTTCGTTGCCACGATATAATATCCGATTGGATCAATATCCGTGTACGTATCATCCGCATTTTTGATTTGCACTTTCACTACGCGTTGACCTTCTTGCGTCACGGTATTGGTCGCAGAATCAATTTTCTCGCCCGGTTTGGTGGAATCATAGTAGAAGCGCATGCCCGATACTTGCGGGAAGCGTCCTTCTCCTGTTTCCACACCGCTCACACCATTTTCGAGAGCAGCTGTAATTTCCTTACCTGTCATTTTCAGTGCAGACAGATTGTTACCGAATGGCATAACGGTGAGCAGATCGCCCAACGTAATGTCACCTTTCTGGAACGATGCCCGGATACCGCCGCCGTTTTGGATGGCCACATATCCTTTGACGTCGTTTTCCTTAACGATGGATTTTACTTTTTCCAGCATACCATCTGTCATGAGGTTACCCAGGTTGGTTTCCTGCTTACGCACGTTACCACGTTCTCCATCGAGCAATACGTTCGTTTTGCCGATAACTTCCTTCTTGAAATCTTCCAGCAGTGGTGCATATTCTGCCAGCTTGGCTTTTGCTGCCGGGTCATCTTGATATACATATTTACCCGCGGAATCCTTTGCATCCAGGCTCAGCAATTTGCCGTTCCACGTTTTCAACACACCTTCTGCATCAAACGTGACATCCAGTTGACCCAGGGACACATCATATTCTCCCGTTTGGACAACTAAAGTTGGGTTTGTGTGAGTATTGACCTCAACGGGCTCGCTTAGAATCGTATGGGAGTGACCACCCACTACAATGTCGATGCCTTTCACAGCTTCTGCCAGCTTCAGGTCTTCCGAATACCCCAGATGAGTCAATGCAATAATTTTGTTAATGCCTTCTTGCTCCAGCATGGCAACGGTTGCCTGTGCACTTGCAATGTAATTCTCGAACTTCAGATCATCTCCCGGTGAGGACAGGGATACGGTATCTGTCGTCGTTAAGCCGAAGATCCCGACCTTCTCGCCATCCACTTCCGTAATGATAGCCGGATAGATCTCAGCATTCTCAGCCGGTTGACCAATGGTATCTTTGTATAAGCTGCCCAAGTTGGCATCCTTCGTAAAGTCGATATTGGCACTTACGAATGGGAATTCCGCTTGCTCAATGAATTGCTTCAGCACGCCAGTCCCTTTATCAAACTCGTGGTTACCAAAGGTCATTGCGTCATATCCGATCATATTCATGAATTCCAGATCCGCTTGACCATTGAACAGATTGAAATACAAGGTTCCAGAGAATACGTCCCCGGCATCCAGCACCAAGGTGTTATCGTTGCGTGTTTCTTTGATCGCCGTTACGCGGCGCGGAATGTTATCCAAGTGCGCGTGCGTGTCATTCGTGTGCAATACACGAAGGTTGAAGTCGCCCTCTTCTTCACTGCTGCCAATGCTCAATTGTGCAAGCAGTGGATCATGGTCACTGACGCGTCCATCCGCTGTTTCAAAATCCGCATTCACATGCACCACTTCAATGGCTGCCGTCTCAGACAGATTTTTGCTCACCAAAATGTGGTCCAGTGTTTGAGAATTACCGTCATAAATGTAGGAATAACGTTTATTTTCTGGCAGCTTATTCACCAGATTGTCCAGTTCATTGCCTTCAATAATATTCAAAGTCTTGGAGAACTGGAAGTCATTAAAATCCCCAAGTACAGCTACATTAACGTTAGGATCTTCATCTAAGAGTTCTTTTACAAAACCATTCACTGCGGTTGCCTGTCTAGCACGCTGAATTTCACTGCTTCGTGTCGCAGGCTGAATACTACCGTAAGGCTTCAGATCGCCACCTTTGGAATTCAGGTGATTCGCAATCACGACTACTCGTTCTCCATTAAATTCAAATTCAGCTGCTAGAGGTTTACGTGAGCTGGCAAATGCATCGTTTGTTGGATCAATACGCCCTGGATTCAGGGACAGCGTTCCATCCGATTCGACTTGGATTGCTGTTGTAGCATCCCCCTTAGTTCCTTCTTTCAAAGAAACTCGCGCCTCGTTGTACAGGAATCCTACACGAATGTTGGCACCCGGAGCACCACCATCCAAATTGTTTATCGGAGCAATATCCGTGTACTTATAAGTAGGACCACCATTATTAGCAATTGCATCAATTAAAGTCTGGAAGCTCGCATCCGCAGCAGTTGTTCCGCTGTCGGTTGCTCCATCGTTATCCTGCACTTCCATGATACCAATAACATCAGGATTCTTGAGGTTGTTAACCACAATACTACCGATTTTCACTGCTCTTGCAGCATCCTTCTGGCTGAAATTCTCCACATTGAAAGTTGCAATCGTCAGTTTATCATCAGCTTGCTCAATTACCGTTGTTGCCTGTTTAAGGTCACTCGAAATAATTGCCGGCAAATCCCCTTCCGGAGCTACCTTATAATTGCCGTTAGCGTAAGTCATCACACCTTTGACAGAATCAGCGAGCTTGTCCCCCGTTTTAACGGCCTGAGAAGGCTTTTTATTGATAAACAGCCGCTGTGGATTCAGGGAGCTCTCGAATGGTTCCGCCCCATCTCCTGTCAGAATGACGCCTCCTGCAGGCGTTCGTAACGGATTGTTTTCACCATTATCTACTACGACTGCCAGTCCTGGTTCACTGGAATACGGACCGATAATCGTGGCTTGATCAAGCTGCACTCTCATGCCTTCCAAACTCTCATAAAAGTCGATTGCATCCACATCCGGATTAAACTCACCAAACTGATCCGAATCAATTACGGTAGGAATTATACGGCCATTCTTCCCAAGGATAACAGGTTCAGGCAGTGTCTGATTTTCACCTTCAACCGTAATCGCTGCAGCCACAATTTCAGTTGTTGCCAGTTCGGTCGTTGCTGTCGCATATTCCTTCACTTGACCGGATACGCTGACTTTGTTGCCTACCGCCATGCCATGAGAGGATTTATAAATAAGGATACCCTCAGATGTTTTTACGTCGTCATCTTCCATGCCAGGAATCTCCTGCATATAGAACGAACTTGCATTGACAACATGAGTCACGATACCTTCAACATTTTGGACCGCCAGACCATCATACAGGGATTCATGAGATGCTCCTTGTATATCGTGAATTCTCAGGTTGTCCAGTTCCTGAAGAACGGTGTACTTAAAGCTATATACATCACTTGTATTACCGCCTGATACGGCGATCGCTTTAACAACCGTATCTTCGTCTACTGTGATCGGGCCACTATAAAGTGTAGATGTTTGGGTTGGTTCTGTTCCATCAACCGTGTAATAAATTTCTGCTCCTGCTGTTGGTGAGGATAAGGTCACAGTTGATCCTTTGACAATACCACCGGACGGGGCACTGGCTGTTACGGAGAGCAAATTTTCGACAACATCTGCTGCTGTACGTGGAATCAGCTCAAGGCCATAGCTTGTGTGATACGTCATGACACCTGTCACTTTTTCGTATGTTTTGCCTGCTTCCAGTGCCGTTGGGCTATTCTTCGCATAGATCGTGATTTCTGCACCATCGGCATCTGTCGCATAAAAGGTAGAACTGCTGCTTCTTGTCACTGTGACTTCATTCACTTCGACAAGCATCCCCTCAAAAATACCGCCTGCACCCTTGCCTCCGCCCTCAGCCGGCATGAAGTCTTTGGATGTCAGAGTGATCGGTGCAGGAATATCTTGATTCTTGTCCAGAATTTTGATGTAACCGCCTGGGAACCCGCCCTTGTCTTTCTCTATCTGAAGTAAACCGTTATAAATTGTGAGTGGGCCATACGCTTCAATACGGTCTCCCGGCTCTACTGTGGAATCCGTTCCGCGAACGACGATTCCGGCATTCTCATCCTGAATATAGAGATTGGCCATACCTCCAGACTCTTCGCGGTAGGTCACAATCCCTTGAACGGTAACCGGGGTGTTCTCCGATTGGTTCCTGGCACTGGAGATTGAGATTGGCGTATTATCCACGATCGTATAATCGAAATTGGTAACATCACTATTTTCCAGACCGTCTTTTGCTGCATAGGTTTCAATATAAGTTGCATCATTTACTGTAATAGGAACGGTGTATGGGAGATAGTCAGTGTCTTCATTTTGCTTGTAGTAGACTGCGGCACCAACTGTGGTTGTTGCAAGAGTAACCTTTGTTCCAGCTGGAACCGTACCTGAGGAGGGATTAGCGGTAACGTTTGCCACTTTGGTTTCAGGTGTCTCATCAATCAGTTGGAAGGTGGTGGAAGTGGAATCAATATATTTTATTCCCCGAATTTCAAAGTATTTCTCTAGTTTAGCGTTGCTTACCCTGACTTTCTTGCCAATAGCTTGAGGGTTCCTTGATAAACCAAAAATGTCTCGAACAGACGTAACATTGGGAAGTTGAACTGGCATCATGTTAGCAATATTGGTCTCCGAAGGGTTATCAGCGATTGCAAAATTTGTATCACCACTGAACGGAGAATTCATTTGTACAGAAGATTTACTGGAATAAAAACCGACAACATACCCCTCTACAGATGCAATTGATCCATCGTTGTTACGGTCAAGTGACTGAGCAACCGTTAACGGCTCGTCCGCAGCAGCTGCCTTGCTGTTAAATAACCCAACCGGAACAGCCCCTGTGATCAGCAGTACCATGGCTAAGAATAATCTGAGCCAACTCCTTATTTGCTTACTATGCATCCTTTTCCTACCCCCATGTTTCGAATTTGCAATCATTTGTTCAAAGAGCTTGTACATTGGTTCAAATATAAGATAACTGAACTCCTTTATGATGTAAACCAAATTCTTGTAATTTGATATAAATTAGTACATATACTTTACACAGTTTTAATAAATAGTGTTTTAAAATTAATTATAGGACCACGTTTTGATAAAAAACGTGACTTTTTGACTCTAAACAATCAATAAACCATGCGCACTTGACTAATTTAAGTTAGGTATTCTCACATAATGTTTCAATTGAATATTTTCCTCGACATAAACTGATAACGTTTTAATTTTAAAGAAGTGTTAAGCCGAATCTTGATCATGCTTTTAGACACAGCAAAACGATGCGACGTTCCATCAAGAGCGCCGCATACGCTGTGTTGTTATATAATACTTCGATACTGTACCTAACGGATGATTCCGTTGGATTACTAAACTTTTCTTATTTCTTCACTGTACTGTTATACTGTGCAATCTTGTCTGTAATTTGTTTCGCAGCTGCATCGAGTGCTTCCTGCGGTGTACCTTGTCCGTTTAGTACCGTCTCAATCGCCGTTTCGACAAGTTGTCGAGCCTCAGGGAATACGCCCATTACAGCCCCGGATGTTGCTGTCGAATCAGCGGAAGCGTGCAATTGGTCGACTGCTGTCTGGAATTGCGGGTACTTCGCCATATTATCCTTTAATACTTGCTGATCGTAGGCTGCTGTCGTAATTGGGAAGTATCCTGTCGCAACACTCCAGTTGGCTTGCACTTCAGGTGTCGCCAAGTACTTAATGAATTCCCAAGCAGCTTGCTGCTGTGCTTCCGATTTATTGTTCATGATGTACAGGCTTGCACCACCAACAACCACGCCGCCTTCATTGGCATCTGCCGGACGAGGCAAGAAGCCTGTTCCCAGTTCAAATTTGCCACCAGCACCTTCTACAATTTTGCGCAATCCAGCGGTGGAATCCAGTGTCATACCGATTTGCTCTGCGGTAAATGCCGCCGTTGTATCGTCTGTGCTGCGCCCCAGATTGGAGAGTGTCTTCTCATCAATCATCTTTTTCCACCATGTCAGCGTCTTCACGCCCGCTTCGGAATTTAAGAGAGATTCCGTCGCAGCGCCATCTCTTCCGTTACCATTGTTTACATAATCTGCATTCTGGTTTGCGAAGAACTGCTCCATGAACCAGCCGTAGATGGCCATGGATGCACCCGGCTTGCCGTCTTTCGCCAGCGCTTTCGCCGCTTGTTCAAACTCTTCATACGTCTTCGGCGGATTCTCTGGGTCAAGACCTGCTGCCTTAAACATATCCTTGTTGTAGTATAGAATCGGGTTCGAAGTGTTGAAAGGCATGGCGTTCAGTTTGCCATCAATCGTGTAATAACGGATGATATTGGGCTCCAGTTGGGACAGGTCGAACTTGTCTTTGTCGATAAAATTCTGTACTGGTGTGATCATGCCCGAATCGATCATAAACTTGCTACCGATCTCGTATACCTGGATGATGTCCGGACCGCTGTCCGATCCCATGGATGCTTTTAGCTTGTTTAGACTCTCATCGTATTTCCCTTGATAGATTGCTTTAACCTGAATATCCGGATGACTTGCATTGAAATCGGAAGCGAGCTGGTTAATGGCTTTCTCCCCTGCTCCGGACATGGAATGCCACCACGTCAGTTGAGTCGGCTCAGCAGCTGCTGCATCCGCTTGAGCCCCACTTACCGGACTGCTTGTCTCTGTTTTACCTCCGCAGGCGGAAATAACCAACATGAGTGCAGCCAGCATTAATGCAAATGTCCCTCTTTTTTTCAAACGCATAATCTCTCTCCTTTTTTTGTGGCTCATTTCAAAAATCAATCTTGGGAATTCTGCAAGGTGGCCGTCGCGGTCACGAATCGTTCTTCAGATTGCTGTTATCCCCGGATTTTTTATCCACTCTTTAGAGGGATAATTCGGTGCTAAACGCAAACGCTTCGCTTCTTCAGAATCGACTTCGTCCCCTCCACTACTTTCGCAGTTTCTCCAATAAATGATTTTAAGAGTGCGCCTTATTTATTCGCTCCTGGGTATCAAAAACCGCCAACCTGAATTCACAAAATATTCACTCCACTCCACTAGCCCTTCAGTGCGCCTGCGGCCATACCGCGGACAAGCTGTTTCAAGCCGAATACGAGCAGCAACAACGACGGCAGGATAACTAGTGCCGTTCCGGCAAACACCAGGTTCCACGCTGTGGATTCCTGGAACTCCAGCATCGAAATTCCGATCTGTACCGTTCTCATCTCTGGTGTGTTGGTTACAAGCAGTGGCCACAGATACGAGTTGTACATATTCAGGAATGAATAGATCGCCAGCGTTCCTAATGCAGGACGGGATAGCGGCAGAACATGTGATACAAAATAGCGGATATGACCACATCCATCAATCTTCGCCGCCTCAAATAGCTCCTTGGGCAGCTGCATAAAGAACTGTCTTAACAGGAATGTGCCGAATGCCGTGGCCAAAAATGGTACAGTGAGCCCTTGATAGCTATCCAGCCATCCCCAACTGCGGATGGTCAGATAATTGGGAATCATGGTGACTTCCCATGGGATCATCATCGTTGCAACGAACATGCTGAAGATGATGTTCTTCCCTTTAAACTGCATTTTGGCAAAAGCATACGCAGCCATACTCGCTGTTATCAGCTGTCCAAGCATCGTCAGACCTGCAACCAGAAATGTATTTCCGATGAAGGAACCGATGGGAACGATATCAAACACTTCGGTAAAGTTAGATAAATCGATCGACTTCGGAATGATATGCGGCGGATAGGCACTGGCATCCTCAGGCGTCATGACGGCCATGAAAAAGGTATACAGCACCGGATACAGCACTAGCGCCGCACAGATGGTAAGCAATGCATACAATAGCGTTTTCGTCCACGGTGTCCTCATTGGTAATGCACTTTCCTTTCCACCCACTTGAACTGAATCAGGGTTAGCAGCATAATGACCGCGAAGAGGATGAGTGCCTGTGCACTTCCCGTTCCGAAGCGGAAATTCACGAAGGCTTCCTGATAGATGGAATAGACGAATACATTGGTACTGTCCATTGGGCCCCCACGGGTTAATATGTTAATCTGTCCAAACGATTGGAAGGCTCCGATGATCGAAACGACTGTAACAAAAAACAGCGTTGGTGAAAGGAGTGGCATGGAGATTTTGCGAAACGTAAGCAGAGGTCCTGCACCATCAATCTTCGCACTTTCATAGATCTCATCCGGGATGCCCTGCAATCCGCTGGACAAGATAATGTAATTGAATCCAAGATTCATCCAGATTGTCATGATGGAAATGGAAACTAGCGCCCAATCCGGACTGGTCAGCCAAGGGATTGGATCGATGCCCACCTTGCTAAGCAGATAATTCAACATGCCCAGAGTCGGATGGAACAGGAACTTCCAGATGACAGCCGACGAACCAACCGATAATACAACAGGCAGAGAGAACACAAACTGGAACAAGCGCATGCCCTTGAAACGATTGTGAGTCAGCGCGGCCAGAATTAGGGCAGCCAGTATGCCGGTTGGCACGGTGAACAGGACAAACAGCAGCGTTACTTTCATTCCCTGCAAAAACAGTCCCGACTGAAACACGGCCTTGAAGTTGTCCAGTCCCACATAAGCCGCGATTTGACCGGTAGGATCAGTGGAATGCAAACTCAGATAAACAGACTTGAACATTGGGTAAAACAGAAACACTGCAAACAAAAGCAGCGATGGTGCCAGGAAACCATAGGCCAGCAAATTCTCCCTCATCCGCTGCACTCGCAGCGAAGCTGTCCGGCGCTCTTTGGTATTGGATACGCGCCGTCTGGCGGCGGGCAAGCTGATCCGGTTGTCAAGCTCACTCATCGGATTTTCTTCCCCCTTGGTCTATGCATTCGGTGTGTGAATATAACTTAAGCTTCATCAACACCACGTTATCTAGTGTAAAAGTCGAATGTCACAGCAGGATTCACTCAGAATCAACTTAACGTTAATCGTGGACAAGGGACTTTACCATATGAGCGAGCATTCAGATCGACAGGTTGGAGGCTTATAAACGAACGAAAAAACCGCAGCAATCCCCCTTCCGGGATATTGCTGCGGTTCATTGTGTAAACGAAATATAAACGGGGATGCCGTAATATTCCCATCCTTTTTTTACAATAATCTACAATACGTCCAAATGAACTTGTCGATTAGTTAAGATCATTGGCTAATCGCGATAGCATGGAAAAGGCAATGTAATCGGTAGAATTTAGATAAGGCGCGACTGCTCAAAAGGCAGTGGCACAGCTCTATCGATTGAGATGATACGGGACCGTCGTCACAATCACGTCTTTATAATTAATCAGATAAGCCCTAATCATGAAGCTGGTCTGGTTATGCAGGACATTTTGCCACCAATGCTTGGTGATGAATTGCGGAATCAAAATGGTGATATGGTCGGTCGCGGCCGTTTTCCACTCCACGGTATCAATGAATTTCTTCAGCGGGCCCATAATGCTGCGGTATCTCGATTTGATAACAACCAGTCGCACACCCGGGTTCCATTCCTCCCACTTCTGCTCCATCTTGCGGATGGACTCATCATCGAATCCGATATACAAGGCCACCACATGATCCGACATCGTCTGCGCATAACTGATCGTGTTCATGACCACCCGCGTAATACCAGCTACCGGAATGACAATCGTGTTGCCTTTTTGCGCTGGCTTATCAATCTTAATATCAATGCGCAGCTCATCTGCGATATTACAGTAATGGCGGTGAATACGCATGAAGACATATACAACAAGCGGTAAAAAGATAAAGATGACCCACGTTTGCGTGAACTTGGTGAAAATGAAGATCAAGGTGATCGACAGTGTGGTCAGCATACCGATCGTATTCACCAGCAGCTTCATCTGCCAGCCTGACGGCTTCACTTTGATCCAGCGAATCATCATGCCTAGCTGCGACAGGGTGAATGGGATAAACACCCCCACCGCGTAGAGCGGGATCAGGCTTTCCGTATTTCCTTTGAATCCAACAACAAGCAAGGCGGACATGACACTCAGAAAAATAATGCCGTTCGAGAAGCCCAGCCGGTCTCCCCTAACCATAAACATATGAGGCATATATTTGTCCTTGGCCATCATGAAGGACAGCAGCGGGAATGCGGAATACGCCGTATTCGCTGCCAGGAACAAGATGAGTGCCGTCACCCCCTGGATGATAAAATACATCCATCCTCTGCCGAAGGTTGCTTCGGCAATCTGTGATATCACCGTAGCATGGGGATCCGGTTTCACTCCGTAACCGAAGGCGAGCAACGTGATCCCGATAAACATAACCCCAAGAATACATCCCATGAGCATCAGCGTGCCAGCTGCATTTTTCTCGGCAGGCTGCTTGAAATTTGGAATGGCATTACTGACGGCCTCCACACCGGTCAGAGCGGAACAGCCGGAGCTGAATGCCTTCAGCAGCAGAAATATACTCACATGAGACAGACTTGTTCCGAATTCAGGCGCGGCTGCTTCCATGCCGCCTGTCAGAAACTTAATGCCGCCGGATATAATCAAAACCGCAATTGAAAAGATAAACAGGTAGATCGGAATGGCCAGTACGGAAGCCGATTCCGTAACCCCACGCAAATTCATAATCGTCAGAAAAACAATCATGATTAGTGCAATCACTACGCTGTAATCATGAAGCACCGGAAAAGCCGATGTAATGGCATCCGTCCCTGCAGATGAACTTACAGCAACCGTTAGAATATAATCGACCAGCAGAGATCCTCCAGCAATTAGGCTGGATGTTGTCCCCAGATTATCCTTGGCTACGATATACGCACCGCCACCTGTAGGATAAGCAAATATCGTCTGACGGTAGGAAAAAATTAAAATGACGAGTAATCCGAGTACGGCGATGGAAATGGGCACAGAATACCACAAGGCGGCAAATCCGGCCGCTACGAGCACCAGCAAAATCTGTTCCGTTCCATAGGCTACAGAGGATAGCGCATCGGAGGACAGGATGGCGAGTGCCTTCCATTTCCCCAACTTTTCTGCATCCAGTTCAGCCGATTTCATCGGTCTGCCGATTAAGATTCTCTTCATTTTGCCAAGCATGATCATGACTTCCTTCCATCTCTCATCTGTGAAGCATTGTTATTATGCAAAATCCAAAGCTCCCTGACAATACGTCATTTCACCCGAAAATCGCCAGCGTGTGATAATGCATCCTACGATTCAATAATGGATAACAAAGCGGTTCTTTATCAGTGTTTTGAACTTTTTTGAACCAAAATGACGTTTGTTAGCCGAAAAATAAGAAATGGCCCTTGGTTCATAGAACCAAGGGCCAATCATTTTATCAGCTTCTCAATTATCAAGTATACCTGCACGCGGGGTAACCCCGAACGCCTGAGCCAACGTGGTCAGCTGTTCGTCCGTAATTCGCTGCTGAATCTCATGACCCGCAACCAACATGTAAACCTGGGCTGCTTTCTCAATCGTCTCAATGAGACCGAAGGCCTCATCGATGGTTGTTCCTGTCCCGAAGATCCCGTGCTGCGGCCAGATGACCGCATGAACTTCCTTCATTTTCTCCGCCGTCTCACGGCCGATCTCATTCGATCCAGGTACCATCCACGGGATGATGCCAACGCCGTCCGGGAAAACGACCACACATTCCGTACACATCTGCCATAGGGTTTTCGTGAATTTCACTTCATCCAGTTCGTGGATAAACGTCATCGCCAGCACGTTGGTGGCATGGTTATGCATGACGACCCGGTGGTTCGGGTCCACTTTTAGACGCTCAATATGGCTCATAAAATGCGTAGGCAGCTCACTCGTTGGATTAGCCCCGTTCTTCAATCCCCAGAGCACCTCCAGCTCTTCTCCATCATTCGAGACACGCAGCAAGCCCAGATTGCTCTCCGGATCCGCAAGTACATTTTTGAAATATTTGCCCGATGCGGTTACGATCACATATTTGCCTGCCAGTTCATGGACCGAAAACGCGGGTTTAATCCGCCTTATAACCTGATGAACATCAATGTATCTTGCCACTTCTTCTTCTTCCAGCAGATAACTGACATTCCCTCCGTTGCGCTCATCCCAACCATTTTTCCACATATGCTGCGTAATCTCCGCCATCTCACGGATAAAGGGGATATTCCATCCCGGTGCTTGCGTCGCTTCGTTTCTAAGGGTCACGTTCATGATCATTCTCTCCTTGTTTGGAAAATGTCGATCGATACGATTCACGTACATAGTAAGTTCCTTTTTTCACATTCATTATACCTTTGTTTATCTTTACTAGTCAATAAAAAAACCACATTTTATCTTTATTTATTTTTGTTTATATTTGATTTTATATATTTTAAAACCATACCAAAAAAAAATACCCTGCCGAATTCCGGCAGGGCTAGTCACACATCTATCTAACACGAGAAGGGGTTTACAAGAAATATCTTACCCCCTCTACCTTAATAGAAGCTGAAAATCGCATAAAAAAACAATGAAAAACAGAACGACGCCGTATAGGTACAACTACTTCATGTCTGATTCAACAAAAATGTAAGACGGATGCATCTTGCCTGTCGGCTCGTAGAATTCATCTTTCTTATAAGTGAACCCCAGCTTCTGCAGCAGCCGTTTGGATACACCATTCTCTGGATGATGTCCTGCGAAGAGTGCCTGAACACCCAATTGCTCAAATGCATAGCGAATAACAGCCTTCCCCGCTTCAAGTGCATAGCCTTTCCCCCAGTGATCTCTGGTCAGGTGAACACCGAATTCATAGATTATCTCCTCTGGCGCATAAGGACGTAATCCACAGCACCCTACGAACACACCTGTTTCCTTATCAAAAAGTGGCCAGTACTGCACCTCCATCTCCCGCTGCCGTTCCATTTCCTGCGCAAGTCTGGCTTCGATCTCATCCTCGCTCATGAACCCCTTGCTGCTAATCCACTTCGTCACCTCGGGATCCCCCCAGAGTGCAGAAGCCAAGGGTCGGTCCTCCTCGCTCCAGGTAGAGAATTGAAGACGTTCCGTTTCCAGAAATGTTTCTCTGCTTTTCACGCCTGTTTTATTGGTTTGATCCATATTCCTACCCCTCCTGCTTCTATGCATGCTTCTACGAATGACTCTACTATAAATTACTCGAATAGCTTCCCTCATAAACAGAAGGATTTATTATTAGAAATAACAGGCTGTGACTCTATTACTACCATCTATCTTAATTATCTCTCCATAAATAAGAAAAGCCCCTGTCGACATCTAGTCCGACAAGGGCTTATCAAAGCATGCTGCATTCATTAGAAATCAGATGTTGCGATTTGGATCGTACCGGTCGAAGCACCTGCAACCGTAGTTAACAAGGCAGCAACGAGCAGCAAATGAACCGACAACGTGAGGCTGTTACCTGCAGGAATCGTATACGTGATCACGGGTGCATTGACACGAGTGACAACCAGATCTACCGGAGCAGGTCCAAAGTTGTTGACCGTGATGCTGGCATTAGTACCTCCAAACAGATTTTCGTAATACGATTTCCCTACGCCAGCAGCCAAGTTGTAAAACTGTTGTGGTAAAAGGATGGCCATTGAAATCACCTCCTTTTGCTTTGATACGGTATTCTATGTTTGAAATCTAGCATTGTAACGGTAAATTGACCGTGGAACTATGTCCATTTTGATAGAATTCATAGTTTATATGAGCCACTAACACAAAAAAAGCCCCAAAGGGATCGACAAAAGATGTGTCCGCCTTCAGGGCCTCATGATTATGCATATAACATGAAAAAGTTTAACTCATGTCCTTGTTGCTTGAGATAGTTGTACAACTGGGAACGATGATGGAACACATGGGTTACCGTCTCAATTTGCCATTTCACCTGTACATGTCCATGCTCCATATAAAAGGCGGTGGTAGATCGATTCAACAGGTCCTCTTCACTCAGTGATACGATGTACGATTTGTACGTTTCAAAATTGCGCCACAGGACCGCTTCCAGCTGTTTAATATCCTCGATACCAGATAGACTATTCTCTATTGTTCCAACTTCCGCTTCACTTTTCTCCTGCATGATGGCAAGGTCAGATGCCGTAATCTGGATCCAGTGGTGAACCAGTTCCACCAGTGAACGCATGTTTTCCTGAGGGCGATAAGCCCAGTCTTCCGGACGAATCAGGCGAATCAGAGAAGCTCCGGTCCGTACACCTGTCTCCAACTCATCCAACAGATGATCTCGAATTTGCATTGTTCCATTCATAGGTTAAGTCCCCTTTATTTTAAGTTCTACATGTCCAGTATATACTATAGCTCGTCTGATCTATTGTACAATTCGGACAACATCCGGCGATGCTCGCTCGCAGCGGTCAGTGGGGTTTCTCCATATAACTTGCGAAATTGCCGAATCAGATGGGCCTGATCGAAGAATCCATGATTCTGAGCCAGTGCCGACCAGTCCATACGACGCCCCTGATGGATATCTCTCAGAACACAGTGAAACCGAACGACCTCGCTAAACCGTTTGGGGCTGATCCCCACCCATTCACCGAACTTGCGATGCAGCTGCCGCTCACTGACAACCTCACAGCTGGCCAGCTCTTTCACACTCAACTGCCCACCATGAACAAAGATCCGGTGCATGGCATTCTTCATCAAATCTTTCTCATATGTACTTCCATCCTCAGATAATAGGCACAAGTACGTCTCCATGACCTGCACCCTCTCTTCAAAATGCTTGGTCCCAGCCATTCGCTCGCGAAGCTCGTCGATGTTAGCTGGCCAGCATTCCTCCAAGGGGACGCGCCTGTCCGTGAAGGATTCCAGCGGCAAACCGTGAAAGTGACGTGCCCCACCGGGGAAAAATCGAACCCCAAAGGTATAGTCCGCAGGCGGGTTGATCTCTACACTCACTGGAATGGCAAACGGCTCTGTATAATTGCCACAGTAGGCAAAAGAATGCTGCTGAAGAACAGCATCATATGTTATCAGGATATCCGTACAACCATCAGGTAATACTCTGCCGTGCACACTCTCTAAAGGATTGTAACCAGTATAAGAAGTAGTCCCCGATTCCCAGAAGCAAGCGATATAGGCTGTCATCGGGTGAGACGGTGTTTGTTCTATGTAATAGGTGTGTACATCGGTCCCATTCATCTGGATTGGCCTGAACAACGGGTGCAGCCTGGCGTCCACCGAAAACTCCCCTCCTAAACGTCAGATAACTATTCAATCACTCTACTATTTTCTCTATCATATCATCTCAAGGATAATTCAGGAAAAAAAGTGCCCTACCGGAGGACAATCCGATAGGGCCAGTCACACATCTATTTAACACGAGAAGGGGCTTACAAGATTGATATTACCTTCACTACCTTAAATGAATCTGAAATTGAGATGAAAGGTATATCAAATTTAAATTACCTGCAAGCAGTCAACCATCCTGCTGTCATCAAACGAAACAAAAAGACCCCAAAAGAAGTCACTTGTTCAGTGTACATCTCTCGGGGTCTTCTTCTACTCATGGATATGAGTTGCTAGATGGTTCATAAAGGTTGTAAAACCTTTATTACATCATGCCGCCCATTCCACCCATGCCGCCCATATCAGGAGCGCCAGCAGCGCCTGCAGGTTCTGGCTTGTCAGCGATAACCGCTTCAGTAGTCAAGAACATAGCCGCTACAGAAGCAGCGTTTTGCAGCGCATAGCGAGTTACTTTCGCAGGGTCAACGATACCTGCTTCGATCATGTTTACCCATTCGCCAGTAGCAGCGTTGAAGCCTACGCCCACTTGTTCTTTTTTCAGACGTTCCACGATGACAGAACCTTCTTCGCCAGCGTTAGCAGCGATCGTACGGATTGGTGCTTCCAGTGCTTTCAGCACGATGTTTACACCTGTTTGCTCGTCACCGGACAGTGCTACACCAGCAACAGCATGATATACGTTCAGGAGCGCAGTACCACCACCGGATACGATACCTTCTTCAACCGCAGCGCGAGTTGCGTTCAGGGCATCTTCGATACGTAGTTTGCGTTCTTTCAATTCAGTTTCAGTAGCCGCACCGACTTTGATTACCGCTACACCGCCGGACAATTTAGCCAGACGCTCTTGCAGTTTCTCTTTGTCGAACTCGGAAGTTGTTTCTTCCAGTTGCGTACGGATTTGGCTAACACGTGCATCGATATCGGATTTGTTACCAGCACCGTCAACGATGATTGTGTTTTCTTTGGTTACACGGATTTGGCGAGCTGTACCCAGTTGTTCCACAACAGCGGATTTCAGGTCCAGACCCAGTTCTTCCGTGATCACTTGGCCACCAGTGAGGGCAGCGATATCTTGCAGCATTGCTTTACGACGGTCACCAAAGCCAGGGGCTTTAACCGCTACAGCGTTGAATGTACCACGCAGTTTATTTACAACCAGCATCGCCAGTGCTTCGCCTTCGATATCTTCAGCGATCAATACCAGTGGTTTGCCTTGTTGTACGATTTTCTCAAGCAATGGCAGGATGTCCTGTGTGCTGGAGATTTTTTTGTCTGTGATCAGGATGTACGGGTTGTCCAGAACAGCTTCCATTTTGTCCGTATCTGTGATCATGTATGGGGAGATGTAACCGCGGTCGAATTGCATACCTTCAACCACTTCCAGCTCTGTTGCGAATCCACGGGACTCTTCAACTGTGATTACGCCGTCTTTGCCCACTTTTTCCATAGCTTCAGCGATCAGTTCGCCTACTTCTTCGTCAGCTGCAGAGATTGCTGCAACTTGTGCAATGGATTGTTTAGTTTCAACTGGTTTGGAGATGGATTGCAGTTCAGCAACAGCCGCTTTAACTGCTTTGTCGATCCCTTTGCGGATACCGATCGGGCTAGCGCCTGCAGTTACGTTTTTCAGACCTTCTGTGATCAGTGCTTGAGCAAGTACAGTCGCTGTTGTAGTACCGTCACCAGCAACATCGTTTGTTTTGGTTGCTACTTCTTTAACCAGTTGTGCACCCATGTTCTCGAATGCATCTTCCAGTTCGATTTCTTTAGCGATGGTTACACCGTCATTCGTGATGAGCGGGCTTCCGAATTTTTTCTCCAAAACCACGTTACGGCCTTTAGGACCGAGCGTTACTTTTACTGCGTTAGCCAATGCATCCACACCGCGAAGCATGGAGCGACGAGCGTCTTCACTAAATTTAATGTCTTTAGCCATGGTAAGAAAACCTCCCTAGTATATTGTAAAATGATCTTGCTATATGGTTCGGTTAACCGATTAAATTTGAATTAGTCGAGAATCGCGTGGATATCGCTCTCTTTCATAATCAAATATTCTTTACCTTCGAATTTGATTTCTGTTCCGGCATATTTGGAGAAGATTACGCGATCTCCTTCTTTCACTTCCAGAGCTACACGTACGCCGTCTTTCAGTGCACCCGCTCCAACGGCAATAATTTTGCCCTCTTGCGGTTTTTCTTTAGCAGAGTCCGGAAGTACGATCCCGAAAGAAGTTGTTTGCTCTTGCTCCAGTGGTTCTACCAATACGCGTTCACCTAAAGGTCTGATCATGAAAAATAGCCTCCTTTTGAAATTATATAACGTTGCATTGTAGGTTGTAGCCATATGTATTAGCACTCGACAGTGTTCAGTGCTAACAACCAACTTTATGATACTCAACTTGAAGCATGATTTCAAGTCCTTTTGAAGAATTCATGCGAGAATTTACGCTGCATTAACATCAGGACACCAAAATGGCATGTTCAGCCCTACACCTCTTATTGCGTAACCCTGTTACCAAGTCACCAATCAGCTCTAAGCGAATCACTAAACAGCCCTTCACCATTGTATCCATTGCTGGGCAAAATATGCCTGCCTGTCCCAGAACGAAGATCTCTGCGTAATTCATTATACCGGGCATAGTCTAATTGAAAGGTGCAAGAACAAGAGCACAGGAAGGATCACTTAACCTGCGCTCTGCTCATTGTTGGCACGTACATATCTGGCCTCTGCCGCTTCATCGGCCGCAAGCTGCTTGCGGTATACGATGGCAGACAGAAACACACTGATCTCATATAACAGGAGTAACGGAATCATAACAAGCAGATCGGATATGAAATCCGGCGGCGTCACAACAACTGCGATGAAGATCAGGACAAAATAAGCCACCCGCCGCATCTTTCGCAGACGGATTGGATTCAATATCCGAAGCCCTGTCAGAAACATGATGAGCAGCGGAAGCTCAAATAACAGCGATACCGGCAGCACAATTCCAAACAGGAAACTGAAATACTGTTTCATTCCATAGGTCTCCACAAGCCCCATCTTCTCCGTAATCGTAGAAGTGAAAGCGAGTGCCATCGGAAATACAACATAGTACGCAAAGGCCAGTCCAACGAGAAATAACAGAAATACATAAGGTACATACTTCAGTGTCGCTTTCCGTTCACGGGGCCGCAAGCCTGGACTTACAAACTTCCAGATCTGAAACACCGTAAAAGGCAGCGTAATAATCAATGAAAATAGACCGGCAATCTTCATATAGATCCCTATTCCATCCCAGAAGGAGAAGGCGTGCAGTACAAACCCCTGAGCCGATTCCGCCTTCGTCAAATAGCGGTACACCGGATCTGCTACGAAGAATCCTGCCACCAGGCCCAGCACAAAAACGCTTAACACATAGATCAGCCGCTTGCGCAGCTCACTCAAATGTTCCGTAATGGTCATTTCTTCATTCTGCTGCGTCATTCCTGCCCTCCATTATTGCCAGCTTAAAATACAAAACCCTTCCGGCAGGAAGGGATTTTCTCATTCATTGCCGTCAGGTTACTCCGGCAGACGCTTGTCTACAGGCTTGGGAGCGGGCTCAGGCTCACTATCCACTGCCAGCGGCTTGGATTTCTCCTGCTCTTTGCGATTGGACGAATCATCCTCAGAGATGATTTCACGTGCGCCCTCTTTGAATTCACGGAAAGTACGTCCAACAGCACGTCCCAGTTCCGGGAGCTTGTTAGGTCCAAACAACAATAAAGCGATCACGGCCAGCAAAATAAAACCTGTTGGTCCAATGGAACTTAACATTGATATTCCTCCTCGTCTCAAGCTTCGAAGATGCGTACACTTGGCCCTACACTCATAGATGCCTCTGCTGTAATTTACAATTAAGCCCATCATACCACAGATGTAACCACTTACATAACCCGCAAAATCAACTAAGGAGTATAAAAGAAACGATTTTTAACCCTACATCTTTCCGGGTTGATTGCCGTTATTGCTTAAATTGCCCTGTAACCATCAGGAGCGCTTCGGGAAGCTGATCCATAATCGCAGCCAGGTGCTCATGCACACCCTTCGGTGTACCCGGCAAATTGACAATCAGCGTACGTCCACGAATCCCGCACACGCCCCGGAACAGCATGGCGGAACGATTTTTGCTCATAACGCTGTATCTCATCGCTTCTGCCATTCCCGGAACTTCACGTTCAATGACCCGACGCGTAGCTTCCGGTGTAATATCACGAATCGCCAGCTCTGTACCTCCGGTCGTTAGTACAAGGTCTGCATGAAAATAGTCTGTCATCTCAATCAAGGCCGCAATAATCTCATCGGGTTCATCCGGAACGATGCGGTATTCCACGATCTCCCCACCCAGTTCTTCTTCCACTAGCTCCCGGATTACTTGTGCACTCGTATCCTCACGTTCCCCGCGGGCCCCTTTGTCGCTGGCTGTCAGGATTGCTGTTCTCCACACCATAAAGATCACCCTTCTCCTCTATGAAAATAAATGTCCCTTATCGGTTGAAATCACCGTTTTTGCCACCACTTTTGGATTGCAGCATCGTTGGTCCGATAATCATGTCTTTTTGCAGTGCTTTGCACATGTCATAGATCGTCAGTGCCGCTGCTGAAGCCGCCGTGAGCGCCTCCATCTCGACACCGGTTTTGCCTTCTGTTTTGACCGTGACCTGAATCGATAGTTCGTCCAGTCCGTTGTCCTCAAAACGAATATCCACACCATTCAGTGCCAGCGGATGGCACATCGGAATCCAGTCTGACGTTTTCTTGGCGCCTTGAATTCCTGCGATTTGAGCCACGGCGAGCACATCGCCCTTCCCGATCCGTCCCTCCCGAATGGCTTCCAGTGTGGAGGGGTTCATCGTGACTTTGGATACGGCCACTGCCGTACGCACAGTTACTTCCTTGCCCGAAATATCCACCATACGGGCACGTCCCTGCTCATTAAAATGTGTCAGCTTGCCTTCGCTCGAATCCGATCCATTCCTTGCATTGGAGTTCAATACCATCACAACCCTTTATTCGATATGTAGTATACCTTCGGTTGTCATCAACAGATCCATACGCAGATCAAACGGGTCCATCGGAATGTCATCCTGCAGTTGTCCCGGCAAGACGAGTGCAGCGAGAAGCGGCCTTTTCCCCGCCTTGAAGCACTCTGCTTCGAGCTGCTCGGCAAATCGGTCATAATATCCGCCACCATAACCAATTCGTCCGCCGTGAAGATCGTATCCAAGACCGGGTACAATGACGAGATCAATATTCGGCCATTCCTCACGCTGAAGCACCTCGCAGGTGTCTCTGGGTTCCGGGATCCCCCATACGCCAGGCTCAATATCGTGCTCTCCGGCCACCCGCCTTAATTCCATACGGGCCGGATTCGCCAGTACTTTCGGTGCGAACATCCTGTCGCCGTGCTTCCAACCATCCTCAAACAGAAAGGCCGTGGATGCTTCGCTTCTATATGACAAGTAGCTAAAAATCGTCAACCTCTGCTTGTCCTGCCGAAGTCGCTGCAGCTCCTGTTTAGCCACAAGACTAACTTTACTCATGGCATGCTGCCGAATTGCCTCATCCATCAGATCACGACGCTTCATCAGTCTGGAACGAAGCTGGCTTTTGGGTTCCGTCCGATCCTGCATGTTCCTGGATAACCTCCTGTTGATGTGGAAGGTAGTAAAAAAGCGTCAATTCAAAACAATTATATGTTAAGACCAGTTGTCGTCTCGTTGAAAAAATTAAAATGAGTGATTTTCTGCAAAATCCTCATATATTCACATGTCTTCTTTCAGTTTATCATTGATTGAGCAAAAAGACTACACGCCGGGGCGCTCGTTATCGGTGCATTTGATCTGTATTTCATGTAAACTGGAATGTAGTTGAGTAATCAAGAACTGGACCTATGGAGGAACTTAATTATATGCTGCTGCAAGTATCCGGAATTATTAAACGTTATGGTGTCGATCCGATTCTGGACGGCGTGAACTTACAAATATTAGAACGTGAACGCATCGGACTCGTGGGTGTGAACGGTGCGGGGAAATCCACCCTGCTCAAAATCATTGCGGGCGAAATGTCCTATGATGGCGGACAAATTTTCAAATCCAAAGAGACAACCCTAGGTTATCTCGCCCAGAACAGTGGTCTGCAATCCGACCGCTCCATCTGGGAGGAGATGATGCATGTTTTCTCTCACCTGACCCAGGCTGAGGCTGAACTGCGGAAGATGGAACAGGATATCGCCGATCCGGCTCAGATGGAGGACGAAAAAAAGTATGCGGACCTCCTTGAACGCTACGCACAGCGATCGGACTGGTTCAAGGACCACGGCGGTTATGCGATGGAAACGCGCATCCGCAGCGTCCTGCACGGCATGGGCTTTGGCGAGTTTTCACCCGATACTCCGATTGCTACACTAAGCGGCGGACAAAAGACACGTCTTGCACTTGCCCGCATCCTGCTTCAGGCACCTGACCTGCTTATGCTGGACGAGCCTACCAACTATCTGGACATTCCGACCCTAACGTGGCTGGAAGATTATCTAAGAGGTTATTCAGGGGCACTGCTCGTTGTATCCCATGACCGGTATTTCCTTGATCGGCTGGTGACCACCATTGTGGAGATCGAACGGCACCGCTCCAAAAAGTACACAGGGAACTACAGCCGTTATATGGAGCTGAAGGCTGCCGAGTATGAGAGTCAGATGAAACAGTACGAGAAACAGCAGGATGAGATCGCCAAGATGGAGGATTTTGTACAGAAAAACATTGTACGTGCATCCACGACAAAGCGTGCTCAGAGCCGCCGTAAAGCGCTGGACAAGATGGAACGTTTGGACAAGCCGATGGGTGATTTGAAGAAAGCTCATTTTTCTTTTGAGACAGCCGTCATGTCGGGTAAGGAAGTGCTTCGTGTGGACGATCTTTCCGTCGCTTACGATGAAGCTTCGCCATTATTTCGCAATGTCTCATTCGATCTTAGACGCGGGGAAACGGTAGCGCTGATTGGACCGAACGGGATCGGGAAATCCACGATGCTGAAATGCCTCACCGGAAGCCTGCGCCCGGTAAGCGGCCAGATCCAGTGGGGAACCAAGGTGCAGATCGGCTATTATGATCAGGAGCAAACGGGCCTAAACCCCAATAATACGGTTCTGGAGGAACTGTGGAGCGCTTATCCCGGCATGGAGGAAGCAAGAATTCGTACCGTGCTTGGCAACTTCTTGTTCAGCGGAGACGATGTACTCAAAAAGATCTCCTCGCTGAGTGGCGGTGAGAAGGCTCGTGTCTCCCTCTCCAAGCTCATGCTCAAGGAAGCCAACATGCTGATTCTCGATGAGCCTACCAACCATCTCGACCTTTTTGCCAAAGAAGTGCTGGAAGCAGCGCTCATGGATTATGAAGGCACACTGCTGTTCATCTCTCATGACCGGTATTTCCTCAACAAAATGGCTGAACGGATCGTGGAGCTGCATCCTGGAGGAACAGAGCATTACCTCGGAAACTATGATGACTATATTGAGAAGAAGCAGGAGCTTGAGGACATCGCACGCGAAGCTGAAGAAGCAGCTCTCTCTTCCTCTAAGCGTTCTGTGAAACCAGATCAGGAACCAACCGAGAAATCCGGAGCCGCTTCATTCGAAGCAGACAAACAGGCCAAGCGTGAGGAGCGTAATCGGCAGCGGAAACAGGAAGCCCTCGAACAGCAGATTGCCCAGCTGGAAACGGAAATTACAGAGCTTGAAGCCCAGATGGCCCTGCCAGAGGTGTATCAGGATTACATGAAGCTGCAGGAGCTTCAGGGAGATGCGGAAGCACGGAAGCACCAGCTGGCCAAAGCGTATGAAGATTGGGAAATCCTCGCGCTTGAGTCTTGATTTCACCCCTCGTTAGCATCCGTATTAGGCTCATGTGCAAGTTCAGTTAGTAATAAGAGAAATAGTAAAAGCCGACTCCTTGACCGGATCGGCTTTTCTGTTGTTATTGTTGAATATGAATCACTTCAGAATTATTTTAGAGATTTTGCATTTGTCAAATTTACTCGAATTGTGAAAAATATTTTTACTCTACTCCATTTCATATTTATCCACAGAAAAGCAAGATAGCAAGCAATTTAATAAAGTTAATTATACAGCGGTAGAATCGCATTTTTGAACAAAAACCATATTTATCCACCAAGTTATCCACGTTATCCACAAGTTTGTGGATACAATAGGTGTATACTATCCCCTAAACCCTTTTAGTTTCGAAAACATTGCTGGATTGGCTTTGCTACAGTTACCCACAAATTATCCTGAATATGTGGATAACTATAATCACATCTTGACAGATCGCTTTTTACTTATATAGATTATCTCACATAATCAGACAAAAGCAGACCTTCAGATCAAGGTCTGCTTTTCAATTTCCGATAAGTCACTTTGCTCTTTTACCTTAGCCATACAACCTTTTCTATACGTGTACCGACTTGTCGCTTTCCGTTGACTCTGCCTTGAGTCCCGCAGCGTTACATGCTGCCACATAAGCAAGACCTGCTGCCATAACAATATCATTATGCGTAGCCGTTCCTCTGAATTCCCGTCCTGCACGCTCCACGGCAACAGCCGCCTCTGCCGTCGCCTCTTCTCCTCCGCTCAGCGCATGGATTTCCATATCCACGAAGCTGATATCATCAGAAATGCTCTGACCGATCGCACGAATGGCAGCTTCTACAGGTCCGCTGCCAACGGCAGAATACGTCTGTTCGCCCGCACCTGTCCGAATCCGAACGGCTGCCATCCGGTCTGTCATGCTGCCTGCCGTTACCTGCAGTTCAACCAGTTCATAATCCTGCGCAGGAATGTTCATCGTCTGGCTAACCATTTGCAGCAGCTGGTCGTCACTGACCACTTTTTGCTTGTCGGCCGTTTCCTTGAACACTTCGTACAATTGTTCCATTTGCTGCTCATCCGGTTCGAAACCGTATTTGCGAACACGGTCTTTCAGGGCGTGACGACCGGAATGTTTCCCCAGAATGATCATGCTGCGCGGAATACCCAACGCTTCAGGATCCATGATTTCATAGGTATTCCGATTCTTCAGCAGTCCATCCTGGTGAATTCCCGATTCATGCTGGAACGCATTGCGTCCAACGACCGGCTTGTTATAAGCAATCGGGAAGTGCATGGCCCGGCTGATCTGGCGAGAAGTCTCATATAGCTGATTCAATTGGATATTCGTTGTGGCACCAATGACGTCTCCTCGTGTCTCCAGTGCCATGATCAGCTCCTCCAATGCACAGTTACCTGTACGCTCACCAATTCCGTTGATCGTTACTTCGATCTGGGAAGCCCCGTTCGCGATCGCAGCCAAACTGTTGGCCACTGCAAGTCCCAGATCATTATGACAGTGGGCGCTATACCGTACTTGATCGCCACCCCTTGCCCCCTCGCGGACACGGCGGAACATCTCTCCGTATTCATGCGGCAGCGCGTAACCAACGGTATCCGGCAGATTGATGATGCTGGCCCCAGCTTCAATAGCTACCTCAACCATCTCGATCAGGTCATCCATCTTGGTCCGGGCTGCATCCATCGCCGTGAATTCCACAATGTCGGTAAACTGGCGTGCATAGGACACCATCTCCCGTGCAGTAGCGACGACCTCACTGCGCGGACGACGCAATTGGTGCTCAATATGGATATCTGACGAAGAGATGAACAGGTGAATCCGGCGGCGTGCAGCATCAGCAGTTGCTTTCACTGCAGCGTCTATGTCTCCTTTGACCGCACGGGCGAACCCGCAAATTTCCACGTTTTGCAGTTGTCTGGATATCGCCTGGACCGCCGCGAACTCACCTGGGCTGGAGATCGGGAATCCAGGCTCAATGGCGTCAATGCCAAGCGCAGCCAGTTGATGAGCCAGCTCAATTTTTTGCTCCGGCTGCAGACTGGCGCCAGGTGCCTGTTCTCCATCACGCAGTGTAGTATCAAAGATCTCAATTTTCCGCTTGTTCATTTCCGTTGTCATTATACTCCGCCTCCATCAATTTCAATGTATGTGTATTCCATGATAAACATTATCCATGCTGGTTTTTTTCTCCTGAGTGCATGTCGACTTGCACTCCTGAATTCAATACCTGCTCACCATTCCAAAACGATGCTCTTCCACACCCACCCATTTGCTGCCGGCAGCAAAACAAATAACCCGCCATCTCATCTAAGAGACGGCGGGTTATTTCCCCTCCGCGGTACCACTCTTGCTTGACGATTCCGGCTTGCGCCAGATATCATCCACCTCGTCGTCTCCAGACTCACCATCACGGCGCTGTTCATAGCGCTGCTTAATGAAGCAATCTGGAGAAACACCTTATAACGGTGGTCAGCCGTTGCTGTGTACACAGGAATTCCTGTTTCCACAGCTCCGTTCCCGGGCGAGATTCAAACGATTCCAGCCACTGCGTCGCACCACCCCGCAGCTCTCTGAGCGCTTCATCGTTTTACTGCTCCCGTTCATTACATTTATCGTATGTAACCCTTTTGTTCAATCAAAAAAGCCTGCCATCTCTCGCAATAATGCAAGAGACGACAGGCTGTAACCATCGCGGTACCACTCTTGTTGACTTTCCATGCTCCCAAGGCAGCTTCCGTATGCGTCCATACGATCTATTTCCTTAAGGATGAAAAATCCCCTTTGTTATTGCCGAGTTCTTACCTGACATTCAGGTCATCTGCACGGCAACGGCCCAATCACGGAGGCAATCCGTAACGATGTACTTTCTCATGACCAGTTTGGCCTTCGGATCCTCCTGGGGAGTTTCCGTGTTCCATCGTTCCGCTTCCAGGCGAGTTTCTGGTTTCCTTCGACTGCGTTGCACCACCCCGCAGCTCTCTAAGACCCGGATTAACCTTACTATTCCTGTTCATTGCGTTTTCGGTTCAGGACTTCAATATCCTGTTTAAATTTGTAACTAATATACAATCTTCACATGCTGCTGTCAACTCTTAAATTCCAATGTTTGACTACATAGACTGTACAGACCATGCCTCCAAGGATAATCCTGGATCTGCCTTGGCATCGAATTCCGAGATTTCACCCCGCTGCCATTTCAAATAAGCGGCAGCTCCGATCATCGCTGCATTATCCGTACAGTACTCCATCGGCGGGATCAGCAATTCGAGCCCTTCCTTGGCACATCGCTCCTGCAGAGCCGAGCGTAAACCGCGGTTAGCCGCAACACCTCCGCACAGCAGCAGCTGGCGTGATCCGTATTCACGAACGGCTCGCACCGCCTTCTCTACCAATACTTCCACTACAGCTTCCTGGAACCCACGTGCAACAGCAGATGGTTCCAGCGTTTCTCCACGCATTTTGGCCTGATTGAGTGCGTTCAGCACAGCAGATTTCAATCCGCTGAGACTGAAGTCATAAGAACCAGCTTCCAGCCACACCCGAGGTAACGGCACAACCTGTTCTGCTTCAGAAGCCATCCGGTCCACATGAGGGCCTCCCGGATACGGGCACCCCAAGGCACGTGCTACCTTGTCATAAGCCTCGCCTACGGCATCATCCCGTGTACGGCCAATCAGCTTGAACTTACCCTCGGATTCCATATGCACAAGCTCCGTATGTCCACCAGACACCACCAGAGCCATCGCAGGATATTGCAATTCATGTGTAAGCCGGTTGGCATAGATATGGCCAGCAATATGATGCGTGCCAATCAGCGGTTTGCCCAGAGCCATGGCAAGCGTTTTGGCTGCAACAATACCTACCAGCAATGCCCCCACCAAACCAGGTCCCTGCGTTACGGCGATCGCGCTCAGGTCTCTTGGACGGATACCGGACTGTTCAATCGCCTGTTCCATCATCAAGGTAATCACTTCAACATGCTTACGTGAAGCGACCTCAGGCACCACTCCGCCAAACGCCTTATGTGTTTCAATCTGACTCGAGATCAGGTTGGACAGCACTTCCTGCCCATCCTTGACCACGGCAACCGATGTTTCATCACAGCTGGTCTCCACCGCCAAAATATAGGATGGACCCGATTGTTGTTGTTCACTCAGTTCGTTCATGAATCCGTTACGCTTCCTTCCTCTTCGCCGCTCCGGCCTGCAGGCGGCAAATTCGCCCACATAATCATCGCATCCTCCTGATTGTCGGAGTAATACCTTTTGCGAAGACCTGCCGATTCAAACCCTTTTTTCTCATACAAACGCTGGGCAACCAGGTTCGATACCCTCACTTCCAGCGTCATTCGCTCCATGCCAAGATATGCTGCTGTTCTCATAAGCTCATCCAGCAGCTTTTCGCCAAGCTTGCGACCCCGGTAGGCCTCTCTTACCGCAATGTTGGTAATATGGGCCTCATCCATAATGGTCCACATCCCGGCATATCCGATAGCCTTGCCTTCCAGTTCCATGACCATATATTTGGCAAAATGATTATTCGTTAATTCGTTTCGAAATGCTTCTTCCGTCCAGGGCATCGTAAATGCCTCATGTTCAATTACCATAACATCCGGAATGTCGTTCAATGTCATGAGTCTGAACTGAAGTGCTGCATCCTGTCCGTAACCTTCCATATCGTACATCCGCTCGCCACCCTTCTTTCAGCCTTTGCGCAGTAGATTGGCTTCCGCCTCGGCCAGCTGGGTGTAGTTCGGCACCAGCGCATGCACATCGTCGCGCTGCCCTGCAAGCAGCGCTTCGGCGCCAAGGCGCCCGATCCAGCGGCCTTCCAGCTCATAGGGAACGAGCTGGAGCGCCGTACCTGCAGGGCAGCGGAGCTCAGCTGCTGCTGCCGCATGCGGGCCCGTCTCGCCGACGATCCAGACGGCTGCGGGCCGCTCTTCCGGCGCCGCCTCCGCCATGCGGGCGGCGAGGGCTTCCAGCCATCCGTCCATCATGCGGATGGCATCTGGCGCGAGCCGCCGGGGCGCATCGCTCCCGGCGGAGGCGAACAGCGCGGTATACGCCTGACCGCGCCGCGCATCCACGAGCGGAACGATCCAGTGGACAGGGGCGGCACCTGTGCCGCCCTGGTCCGCGGATGGCGTTCCGCCAGCCCCTGCTGCGGCAGGTTCATCTGCCGCAGCTTCGGCCTTGGCCGCGAGGCCTCGGTGCCATCCGCCCCAGGCCATCGCCTGCAGGCTGGACACCCCGGCAACGGGGATGTCCCATGCCCAGGCGAGTGTCTTCGCCGCCGTTACCGCAATGCGGATACCTGTGTATGAGCCTGGTCCGATGCCTACGGCAATGCCGTCCAGCTGGCCAGGTGCAGTGCCGCTGGCTGCCAGCAGCTGCTCCATTACAGGCACGACGTGCACGGAGTGATTCCGTTCAGCACGTTCATTGCGCTCCTCGAGCAAGGCGTGATCTTCCATCACCGAGGCAGCCATCACCGCGGTGGACGTATCCAACGCCAAAAACCGCTGACGCGGCTTTTTTTGTAAATCTTCCATCATCTATTGACTCCATTCTGTCTGAACTGCCGGCACATGGCCGCATAAGTCTCACCGTATCCATCCAGCGTAATCTTGCGATCCTCCGGACCGGTTGTTTCAATCTGTACATGCAAATGGTCCTCCGGCAGCAGTTCGGGAATGATACTGGACCACTCCACCAGACTGACTCCCGCTCCATAGAAGTATTCATCCAGTCCAAGCTCGTCCGCTTCTTCCAGTGAAATACGATACACATCCATATGATATAAAGGCAAACGTCCTTCATATTCCTTGATTAACGTAAACGTGGGGCTGTTCACCACTTCACGTATACCCAAATGCCAGGCAAACTTCTGTGAAAATGCCGTTTTGCCCGCGCCCAAATCACCGTCGAGTGCAATCACCATTCCGGCAGTTGCCTGTTCAGCAAGTGCGGACGCGAGCGCTTCTGTATCTGCAATGCCATGGGATTGATACACCCACTGCTCATGCGTCTTATTCAATATACGCCCCACCTTTGGCGGTCAGCCGCCTGAGTTCACTTTGAACCTTATTATATCGGTCCCTTTCTTCCCCCGCAAGCATCGGGGATGGACAGCAAAAGCGATACGGGTCGTCATAAAGTCAAATAAACCGGCACCTGACGGCACCGGCCTTCCTAAGACATCTTGCTATCTAACAGTACCTTCGCTAACTTTCTACTCCTCCAGGCGGTCCACACGAACCGTCTGTGTATTACCGGGATTGCTGCCTACCTGAACCGTTGCCATCCCATTAGCTTCATCCACATGTTCGATCCATACCGGATCTCCCTCCAGAGTTACCGCAATCGTATCTTTGGAATCGTAAATCGCCTTGGCACGTTTTGCATCCATCATGTTATTCATACTCTCCTTCCGGATCATCATGTGGTTCACGAATCATCGTGTCCGTCGTACTCTCACCAATATACCCGTTATCCTCGGTAACCTGGCCTCCACCTAACCCTTCATTCACCATCCGGTCAATGTCGAGCATGAAGGACTCCCGATCAAGTGGCAGCTTTTCGGAAGTCACCGCTTCCCAGTTCACCGCAGCAGCTGGCGTATAAAATTCTTCAGAATCCTCTGCCCCGTCAATGGGGTATGGAGAAAAGGCATGTTTGTGCGCTTCTTCTTCATCCCTACTGTTCTTCATTTCGGCACCTCCCAGCTTGTTCGATGTCATACCCTTCCTGACTCACATGCTTAAGACTCAGTACCGTGTTCAAGCATGTTTCTGTTATCATCCCCCAGTCAGCCCGAACCATACGAATTCATCCTGTAAGCGATTATCCGGTCACAGAAATGCCCATACTACATCATAAAAAGGTACCTCGGAAAGGAGCCGACCCATGCATACGGTCTGGAAAGGTGCAATCAGCTTCGGTCTCGTGCACGTCCCTGTCAAAATGTTCTCGGCTACTGAAGACAAAGACATCTCCATGCGCTACATCCATAAAGTCTGCGGCAGCCCGCTCGCTTACGTGCGTCAATGTCCTTCCTGTGAAGTGGATGTGAAGTGGGAAGAAATTACGAAAGGTTATGAATACGAAAAAGGAAAATTTGTGCTCTTCGAAAAAGACGAGCTGGAGGCCCTGAATGATTCGGCCAGCAAGACCATCACCATTCTGGATTTTGTGGACTTGACGGAGATTGATCCCATCTATTTTCAAAAAACATATTACCTCTCTCCCGATCAGGCCGGCGGTAACGCTTATCAGCTGCTGATGACAGCCATGCGGGATACAGGCAAAATCGGCATCGCCAAGGTCTCCATTCGTTCCAAAAGCAGCCTGGCTGCCATTCGGGTACTTGAGGATTGTCTCTCCATGGAAACCATCTTCTATCCAGATGAGATTCGTCCGGTCTCACAAGTACCAAACTTGCCAGAAGCTCAAAATGTCAATGACAAGGAATTGACGATGGCGAAGCTGCTGATCGATCAACTGTCCACGCCTTTTGAACCCGGCAAATATACAGACGATTACCGCAATAAACTGCTGGATCTCATCAATCACAAAGTTGCGGGTGAAGAGATCAAGATTGCGCCGGCTAAACCGGAAGCGAATGTCATGGATCTGATGGCAGCCCTTCAAGCCAGCATTGAGGCAGTCAAGCCCATTCCGGCAGATCCGGGAACTGCAACGGCCAAGCCCAAGAAACGCGCACCCAAAAAGACAGCGGTGCAAGCCGTGGTCGGAGGCGATTCCGAAGCCGCTCCAGCCAAAAAGAAAAGAGCAGCTTCCAAACCCAAAACATAACGAACAAAAATTTTTATATGACATGAACCATCCGGCTCTGATAGCCGGATTTTTGTTTTTAAGAGCTCTTATGTCCACTAGCTTAAGTTTGCTCGTAACGTGAAAATACAATTGACGAAAGATGATTTATATTTTATATTAACTTATGAAAAGTAACTTATTTATAAATGTAAAGTTTAGCCTATCAAACCGAATTCGAGAAAGAACTAACAACCTATATTTTCATGCAATATATATGCGATGAACTCAAACCCATTTAATTTAGGAGGAAATCATATGACTACCCCATACCAAATCCCTGCAACGACTCACTTGGGTGAAGTAAGCCTGCGAATCAGCAACCTGGATCGATCCATAAAATTCTATTCCGAAGTGGTTGGACTTCAATTACTGGAACGTCAGGATTTGACGGCAACGATGACCGCGGATGGCAAAACGTCGCTGCTGCGCCTGGAAGAACTGACTGATGCGGTGACCTTGCCTGTACGCTCGCACGCAGGCTTGTACCATTTTGCCATTCTGCTGCCTGACCGCAAGTCCCTCGGGCTTGCACTCCGCAACCTCGCTGCCTCCGGCATTGAAATCGGTCAAGGGGATCACCTGGTGAGTGAAGCCTTTTATATTTCCGATCCGGATCAAAACGGCATTGAAATCTACGCTGACCGTCCACGTGATACCTGGAGACGTGATACAGACAATAACTACATCATGGCCAGCGATCCGGTAGATGTACAGAGCTTGTTCGACATCTCGGAGAATGAGCCATGGCATGGCCTTCCGGCCGGAACGGTTATCGGTCATGTACACTTTCATGTACGCAGCCTGGAAGAATCCCGCCGCTTCTACACGGGTGTGCTCGGGTTTGACGTCGTTGGCAATTTTGCGGGCATGTCGGCGCTGTTTGTTTCCGCAGGTGGGTATCACCACCATATCGGCCTGAATATCTGGGCAGGCACAGGCGCTCCTGCGAATCCGAACCAGGCTACGGGAATCGACTACTTTACCATCGTATACGCCGGACAGGAACAACTGCAGCAAGCGCTGGAACAATTGCGCACGCAAGGTGCCGCACTTGTGGAACTGGGCGGTCAATGGTTTACCATTGATCCGCAGAATATCCGTATACGGCTGGTTACAGCAGAATAAACGTGTTACTCCATTATTTTTAATTTTATTGCATACCGCGGAAGCTCGGACAGTGTACATCTCTTGATCCTTTGTTTAGAGATGATGCCCTGGTCCGGGCTTTTTTTATTATAAATATGGTGAATTTGGCGCATCCTAACCTAATATCCAGTCCGATCGATGAAGGAGAACCCACATGGTTGAAAAGGGACGTTTGACTGTAAGGCAGCTTGCCGCCTTAATGTTCCTCTGCACAATTGGTGAACAAATACTTGTATTTCCGGCCATGATCACCTCGTTCGCCCATGAAGATGCCTGGATATCCGCTTTATTCGGTGTCGCCGGAGGTATGGGGATTTTGTCCATTTTTTTGGTCACCTATAAGCTTCACCCCAAACTCAATCTGATTGAAAACGCACTTCGAACATTCGGACCTTGGATCGGGGCCTTGTTCAGCTGCTTCTATTTGTTTTATTTTCTGATTAGCACGTCCACATTCGTCAGGGAAATCGGCGATTTCATGTCGACGCAGATCCTGCGGGAATCACCACTCTGGTTCGTGCATCTGCTCTTTGTTTGCTCCCTGGTATGGGGACTCATATGTGGCCTTGAGTGCATAGCCAGGAGTGCAGAGCTTTTGCTTCCATTAATCGTCTTTTTTTTGCTTATTCTGACGGTTTGTCTACTCCCTCACGTAAAGTTGGATAACATCCAGCCGGTTCTTGCTCAAGGCATTGCTGCTCCATTTCGAGGTTTTATCGCCGTGCTGACTTATCCTTACTGTGAGTTATGCATTTTCATGATGTTATTCCCGTACGCCAAGAAGGAGCCTCATTTGGAGAAGGATATTCTTCTGGCAGGACTTATTGGCGGCCTGATGCTTACACTGACACTGACCATTTGTCTTCTGGTTATGGGACCGTTTATGACGCAGCATCATTGGTTTGCTTCTTTCCAGCTCTCGCAAAAGATTAATATAGGCAACTTTCTGCAGCGAATTGAAGCCTTCATGGCCTCCGTTTGGATTATCGCTGTTTTTTTCAAAAGCATTCTGTTCTTCTACAGCTTCATCCTGGGAGTTACGAACCTGTTCCGACTTTCCAGCTACCGCAAACTTATCCTGCCTGCGGCACTATTAATTTTGGCCATGTCCATTCTGGTCGCTCCCGATGAGGTTTTTTATCTCAAAGTGATTATCCCCTATTGGATCGACTGGGATCTTACATGCGGCATCGCACTCCCTGTGCTGCTTATTTTGGTACATAAATTGAAGTCTCGTGTTTCAAAACTAGAACGCTATAACAGGTAAGCACTTCTGATTACGTTTACTCAATACCGCCACCCGAAAGGAGTCCTGCACATGTTTAAACCTCTGGCACCCTTTGAACCCGTATCTCGGGACAACATTCCAAACGGACCTAATTGGATTGCCCAGGTGAAATGGGATGGCGTTCGCATGCTTGCGTACGAGGATGGCCATGAACTCAAGTTGATTAACCGCAGACTGCACGACCGGACGGTTCAGTACCCAGAGCTGGTCTCTGACCGCAATCTGTGCAGCGTCCCCTCCTACATTCTGGATGGCGAAGTAATTGCGCTTGACCCCGAAACGGGAAAACCTTCTTTTTACCATGTTCTGCGCCGAGACCGCATGAGCAAACCAGACGCGATCGCCCAAGCCGTGTACAGGATTCCGGTGACTTATATGGTTTTCGATATTTTGTACTGTGATGGAAAATGGGTCACCGATCAACCGCTTGCAGAACGCCAGCGTCTGCTGCATCGTGTCCTCAACCCGGGCTCACACGTTCAGGAGGTGACCAATACCTCCGATGCGGCTTCATTGCTCACCGTTATGAGACAGCATCAGATGGAGGGAATTGTCTGTAAAGACCTTACAAGTACCTATGGCATCAATGGCAAGGATCAGCGCTGGCAAAAGGTTAAAATCATGCATGATCTATATGCCATGATTGGCGGGGTTACCTACCGGAGCGGCGTCGTTAACGCCATTGCGGTTGGTGTATATGACGGGCCTCATTTTGTCTATATTGGTCATGTCGGCACAGGGAAGCTAAACTCAGCTACCTGGCGTAAACTGACCGAGCAAGTCGAACCTTTGATTCAAGAGGAGCGGCCGTTCCATAACGTGCCCGAACGAAGCTCAGAGACGACATGGATCAAGCCCCAGCTCGGAGTCAAAGTGCAATACATGGAGCTGACCCAGCATCGAACGCTGCGCCACCCGAGCATACAAGCATTTGCGGAAGTGTCCCGTGAAGACTGCCTTGCCAGCCAGCTCGTTATTGAGGTGTAGTTGTTGTGTTTTATGTTCGTTAGACTTATGAAAAGGGAGGTGTTCATATGCCCCGCACGATCAAAGGTACCATTACCATTGAGGGAATAGAGCTTACTGTAACCAATCCCGACAAACTGCTGTGGCCTGAAGCAGGAGTAACGAAAGCCATCTATCTGCAGAAGCTTGCCGCTATTGCTCCCTTTCTGCTGACGTACACCAGGAACCGCCTCCTGACAACCATTCGGTACCCGCATGGTGCAGGCGGTGAATTTTTTTATCAAAAAAATGCTCCTGAACCCATTCCTGAGTTCGTACGTACCGAGATCCACGAAGGCATCCGCTATATCGTCATGGACGGTCTTCCTGAACTGCTGTGGCTCGGCAATCTTGCCGCTCTGGAGTTCCATCCCTCCTTACACGCCGTAGGCAGCCATCTCCCATGTGAATGGATGATTGATCTCGACCCCTCACTTGAGGATGAGCCACGTATTATGCAGGCTGCTCTGATAGTAGGGGAAACGCTGACTTCCCTTGGCCTCCGTTCCGTACCCAAAACTTCCGGTGCCACAGGCATACAGATCATCGTTCCCATCCGTCAGGGCGTCACCTTTGATGAGCTGCGGGATATTGGTCACTTTGTTGGCAAATACGTCACCCAGAAGCATCCTGACCTGTTTACACTGGAGCGGCTCAAAAAAGACCGGGGGGACCGCATTTATTTCGATTACCTGCAGCATTATGGCGGCAAAACCCTGGCAGCACCATATACCCCTCGAGCTAAACCCGGAGGTACCGTATCCACCCCGCTCACGTGGGATGAAGTTCGGGAAAATGTGTCGGTTAAGGATTTTCATCTGATGAATATCGTGGAACGGCTTCAGCAGGTAGGCGATCTCATTGCCACTGTTGAGCCGCAGCCCGTTGAGCTGATCACGCAGCACTTGAAAAAGAAATAGCCGGCTGCCCTCAAACCAAGGGTGCCGGCTATTTCTTTTATTTGAAGCTTTTTGATTATATCGGATAAAACTCGCTAATGGATACCTTTTTTCTTGAAACGTCCGCCCTTCACGTCATGAATGTTACCGATCGCCACAAAGGCTTGCGGGTCCCAATCTTCCACGATCGACTTCAGCTTCGCTTCTTCCAGACGAGTGATGACCACAAAGATAATCTTCTTCTCATCCCCGCTGAATCCACCTTCCCCATCCAGGAAAGTAACCCCACGACCGAGACGGTCTGTCAGAGCTGAACCAATATCCCGATATTTCTCACTGATGATCCATACCGATTTGGACTGATCCAGACCTTCGTTAACGATATCAATCATCTTCATGGCAATATAGTAGGCGATCATCGAATACAGGGCATTCGGCCAACCAAATACAAATCCCGCGCCTGCGAAAATAAATACGTTAATAAACAGCACAATCTGTCCCACAGACAGTGGCGATTTCTCACTCAGCAGGATGGCTACGATCTCCGTACCATCAAGCGATCCGCCGGACCGGATAACGAGACCCACACCAACCCCCAGAATCAATCCGCCGAAAACAGCTCCGAGCAGCGGTTCACCTGGTGTCAAAGCAGGAACATGGTGCAACAATGAAGTTCCGATGGACATGGCCACAATGCCGAGCAATGTGGATAAGGCGAATGTTTTACCAATTTGTTTGTACCCCAAAATCAGGAACGGCAAGTTGAGCAAGGTCAGGAAAATCCCCAGCGGCAGATTCGTAAGCTCTGACACCATAATCGAGATCCCCGTGATTCCACCATCAATTACGCCATTGGGCACAAGAAATATTTCAAGTGATACGGCCATCAGTGCGGCACCAACCAAAATCATTACAATACGTTGCAGGAGCTTCAGTGTAAATACCGAGCTTTTTACATTCCGATCCGGCTTCGATGTTATTTCTTTAACCGTTACATTGGACATGGTATCCCCCCCGTTTGATCAATATGTGAATCAATTTCATAAATCATTTAAATACCGAACGGGGAAACTACATATAGAAGAAAACGATCTCGGTCGACCCTATACGTAC
Source organism: Paenibacillus sp. FSL K6-2862 (assembly GCF_038005125.1). NCBI lineage: Bacteria > Bacillati > Bacillota > Bacilli > Caryophanales > Paenibacillaceae > Paenibacillus > Paenibacillus sp. FSL K6-2862. Next base: position 1,355,508 of record NZ_JBBOSN010000001.1, on the reverse strand, counting down.
CCTGCTTATAAGCATCTAAAAGCAATATGAAATGGATTCAAATATGTCTTAATTCCGGTTTACACTTCGAAAAGAGAGCAAAAAGGAGCCTGTTTCCCGCAGACTCCCCTCCTTCGCCAAGACATGATTTATATATTTATTATATCATAAAAGATCAAATTTGAGCAAAATAGTTAGCAAAAAGAAGATAAATTCAAAAAAAGTGAATTTATCTTCAGAAATCGAACCAAAAACGGCTAAAGCAGCGGAGAAAGCATGCGAGAAAGTATTTCTGCCCCTTTTTGTCCTCGTGATCGCCCCTGAAAGACTTCCAGATCAATTTTGCTGCATTCCTGCAGATCCCGTTCAAAATCTTCAATAAGCCGATTTATGGAAGAAGCCTCAAACAAGACGGCGGTCAACTCGAAATTGCAGAAAAAACTCCGCATATCCATGTTGGCAGTTCCTACGGTTGCAAGAAGTCCATCCACAATCATGACTTTGGCATGTACAAATCCTTTTCGATATTGATAAAACTCCACTCCCGCACGAAGCAGTTCCTCAACGTAAGAGAGAGAAGCCAGATGAACAAGCCGGGAATCCGACTGGTAAGGAATGATAATCTTAACATCCACTCCGCTTACAGCTGCGGTCTTGAGTGCTTCATACAGGGCAGGGTCCGGAATAAAATAGGGACTTGTAATATAGATGCGGTTACAGGCTACCGAGATGGCACCAAAACACATCTCCTGAATGGCATCCCACTCCTGGTCGGGACCGCTGGCGAGAATTTGAATGCGTTCTTCACCGCTGCATATGTGGGGTGGGAACAACTCGGTCAATTGAGGATCGGAAATCTGCTCTCCAGATGCCAGCTTCCAGTCATTAAGAAATGTATTCTGCAGGAAATAAACGGCATCTCCCTCAATCTGCACATGAGTATCCCGCCAAAATCCAATATTCGGATACTGCCCAAGATAATCATCGCCTACGTTTATCCCGCCCACGAATCCCACCTTGCCATCCACAACGACAATCTTACGGTGGTTGCGATAGTTCACCCTGCGATCAATCGTAGCGATCAATGGTGGAAGAAAGAAGTGAAACTCTACTCCCGCTTCCTTCAGCTTGCGGATAAAGCTCCAGCTCATTTTATGACTGCCCAGACCATCACAAATAAAACGAACCTTAACCCCTTCCTGTGCCTTACGAATCATGACTTCCTGGAATTGGGTACTGATCACATCATCACGGAAGATATAAAATTCAACGTGCAAATGATGTTTCGCCTTCTCCATTTCATGCAGCATTGCAGAAAATGCCTCTTCTCCATTCGTAAGCACCTTGCTGTGATTACAACCGGTTATCGGGCTTTCCGACAGATGGGTTAATAAATTGAACAACCGCTGCTGATGCTCGAAGCCGTGATCCGGCATCTGCGAAGCATCCTCCACGATATGGGCTTGTTCCCAGATGGTCTCCCTGATCTCCCGGAAGATTCGTGATCCTGCCTTGCGGACCTTTTTACGCTTGTTATAGTCCTGCGCGACAAAGTAGTACACTACGAACCCAACGAGTGGAACGCAAAATAAAATAAACAGCCAGGCCACTGCCTTGGACGGATTACGGAATTCCAGCACCAATATTGTGGCTGCCTGAAAAATAAAAACAACTAAGATGATGACCAGCCAAAGCATTCGGCTTCCCCCTTGATGACATTCTACTGCCTTTCTCTCTCTCTTCATCAGTTTTGACGATAAAGGATATAGCTAATCATAGATACCCAATGTTAGGCACATTCGTAACGTTCGCATAGATAAAACATTACATACATAAACTAAACCTACGTTTTTTGGACGGGGCTTCCTTTAAAAGGGTTGTCTATACTGACTGTGTTTGCATCTACATATTCTTTATCATGTCTAAAAAACCGCACCACAGCGCGATTTACAGGCGTTTTACCTTCCATAGTCTTCCTCCTTCGCCCCGCAGGAGGTGGTCTTCTGACCTTAAATTCGATATAATATTCGTTAAAAACTTATTACCTAAAGGAGAAGAGTAGTGAATGGACAGTGAGAGGTATGCGTTAAATTTAGTATTGGTTGCGATTTTGATAGGATTTTCAGCATTTTTCGTTGCGGTAGAATTTGCCTTGGTACGAATTCGTCCAAGCCGGATTGACCAAATGATTGCAGAAGGAAACAAGCGTGCTCTGGCTGTCAAACAGGCTGTTGCCAACCTGGATGGATATCTGTCCGCATGTCAGCTCGGGATTACCATTACATCCCTGGGTCTTGGATGGCTTGGTGAACCGACGGTTGAGAAGATTCTCCACCCTGTGTTTGAAAGTTTAAGTATGCCTGAGGCGCTCTCATCATTCTTATCGTTTGTTATTGCCTTTGTCGCCATTACATACTTGCATGTTGTGGTTGGTGAACTAGCTCCCAAAACGATTGCAATCCGCAAAGCTGAAACGGTTGCTCTGCTGACGTCTACACCTATCATCTGGTTTAACCGAATTATGTATCCTTTTATCTGGCTGTTGAACGGCTCGGCGAATCAACTGGTCAAATTGTTTGGAATCAAGCCTGCGTCCGAGCATGAAGCGGCGCATTCAGAAGAAGAACTGCAAATTATCATTAATGAAAGCTTCGAAAGCGGCAAAATTAATCAGGCCGAGTTCGGTTATGTAAGCCGGATCTTTGCTTTTGATGAAATGCTCGCCAAGGAAATTATGGTACCCCGGACCGATATGGTCTGCCTTTATGTCAATAAAACGAATGAAGAAAACCTGGAAATTATCCGGGAGGAGCAATATACCCGATTCCCGGTTGTTAATGAGAGCAAAGACGATATCATCGGTATCATCAATACCAAACAGTTCTTCCTGGAGCTCTACGGAAACGATGAACCTGTTGATCTGTCTTCGCTGATCCAGCCCGTATCTGCTGTTCATGAAACGACTCCGGTGAAGGATCTGCTCAAGAAAATGCAGAAGGACGGTGTGCACATCGCTGTACTGGTCGACGAATATGGCGGTACATCAGGGATTGTAACCATTGAGGATGTACTCGAACAGATTGTCGGTGAGATTCGCGACGAGTTCGATGCGGACGAAGTGGAAGATATCCAGATCATTAATGAAAACTATGTGATTATGGATGGCAAGGTATCCCTGTCGAAGGTCAACGACATGTTTATGTCTAACCTCGATGCCGATGAATGGGACACCATTGGTGGATGGCTCTACAGCCATCGCCCGGAAATGAACGAGCAGGATGAGTATGAATTTGAAAACCTGACGTTTGTACTTTTGGAAAAAGACAAAAACCGTTTCTACAAGGTGGCTGTTGTACCTAAAGAACCACTTGTCATGTCTGAGTATACGGATGAAGACGAGAAAGAGGCCTAATCGGGCTAATTAAACAACTCCAAATATTTAACAAGAAGAGCACTTACCTATATTGGTAAGTGCTCTTCTTATTATTCCAGCTCAATGCGTCACTCTCCATGTTATTACTCCACTTTCAATACCCATTTCGCAATATCATCGATAATGGCTTTGGAGACATTAGATGGCTCAGCGTACTCTTGACCAATCGAAAGTCCTTCATAGCTGGCTAACAGATGATTTACCTTTGGATAGCTATTGTATGTTACATTGGAATGACCTTGAAGAGCCGTTTTCCAATTCTGGAATTGATCCATAGACACTTGCACATCATTTTCGCCTTGTAGAATAAGCATGGGAATATTTTGTGTTTTAGCGAGTTCCGCAGGCACATAATCTCTCTGCTCAAACCACCAATAAGCAGGTTGAAGTGGAAATGCCTCAGGAAGATGATCTATAGAATAGTTAGGATCTTTAACGATCGCAGCTACATTTTTATAAAAATCAGCTTGTTCTTCAATGATCGCCGTGTCTAAACCAAGCTGCTTCATTCGATCTACCAATTCGTCCTGCTGCTCGGTAAGCACATCCACAAAGCTGCTACTTGGTGCAGCAAGCAGGATACTGCCTGTAATATCATGTTGTTTATCCTCAGCAATGATTAACGGTACTGCAAACCCGCCTTGACTATGTCCAGCTACAAAAATCGCTGTAGAATCAATATGTGCATTCTTTTTAAGTAAGGCTACGGCATCGGTTACCTGATCCACACTTTCTTGTTTTAATGTAAATTTAGGCTGTGAAGCCACTTTATAGGTATGCTCATAGGTGACCTTATCGTATCTTAATACAGCAACTCCTTGTGAAGCTAAACCTACCGCAAGATCACGAAATGGCTTTGCCCCACCAATGGCAGCGTCTCGATTGCTAGGCCCAGAACCGTGTACTAGAATGACAACCGGGAAAGGTCCCTCTCCCTTGGGCAAAGTTAATGTCCCTGGTAAAGCTAAATCACCCTCACCAACCGTAATGTCTTGTTCTGTATAAGCAGATGGATCGTCGTAACTTGGTTTTTGATACACATTTGGAGTAGCCGCGGCAACGTACAAGTCATCCACCAGTCCGTCATGATTCATTCTTACGGTAATATTCACACTGGTAAGCTCTGTTTTAAAAGTATATGTGACATTGCGATGCACGGAGTTGTTCTCTACGTGTTTCGCTACGGCTTTATTTGTCATTTTCCCATTTTGACCTTCTAACGCTGACCATAGCTGACTCAATAACGTGGGTGACAACACTCCACTCACAGAGGAATGAACATACTTCACAGCCTCCTTGCCATCCCCTTCACTTATAAGTGAAATGAACATATCCTCAGGTGCTGCCTTCAGTGCCTCGGTAAGAAATCCCCTATCCATAAAGGTAACCCCTTTCGTTAACTGAACAGGATGGTCTAAGGGGATGACTTTCCCATTCACGATCGCCTGTTTCTCCCCTACCTTAACTACAATGGTAAGCTCATTTTTTGTTATTTTAATTTGTCCTGTGTTTTGCTGCCAAGATACCTCTGCCCCATTCTTTACTGCATCACGAATAGGAACTAGATTTTCATGATCAACGGGTTTCTCAGCAGCTGCTGAGATGGATGTTACCGGCAGGATAAGGCATACGAAAGTAAGAGAACATAATAGCTTTTTCCAATTGTTCATCGTCAAAACCCCTCCTAATCATTTTTATGATATGCATAGATCTATGAGCATTTATTGGCTCAGAACTCTGCTTATAACAACAATAGCAATGATAACTAACAACAGGACCCAAGATAGTGGACGAGCGAAGTTAATCGTCCAGCCTATTCCATAACGTTTCTCTACAGTAAAAGAAGGATCATTGGTATTAAAGTAAATAAAACCCAGCTTCCAATACTCATCGTCGTTCACAGGCTGCTCCTTAGAGCGTTCGCTATCCTCTTGACGATTACGAATTTTCCCACCGCCTTGTCTACCTGTGAGGGACAGCCATATTGCGCCTAATACTATCACCACAGGGACGATAAAGCTGATAGCCGTTAGCAAGACCAGATTGGGGACGAACATATTGATTTGAATGAAGGCAAATAAAATAGTAAGAAATAGCCCTGTTATTATCGTGAATAGGGACCATTTACGGCGGAATTGAATATTTTTAGCAGCAAATTGGGCAGGATCCGTCGTGGTAAGCTGTTGTTTGCTTGTTTTAATACTCCAGTTAACCAGCATCAGGAGTGCAACTACTCCTAGCTGTACCAGATTAATAGCGAGTACTGAAAGGTAGGTTTTAGGCACACTGGAAGTGACATTGCCCTGAAAATCATATTTCATTGGAACAACGCTAGGTAGTGCATCATAATTCAGGATCGAAATGATCGCAACGGCTACAATAATAGCTATATGAATTAGAAACCAATAGTTGGAATACGTGAGCTTATTTTGGCGGAAGGTGGTATCAATTTTAACCCGTTGAGGTGCTTCTGCAGTTGGAAGTGTTCCCTTTAACCTTTTCATCTTGAAATGAAAAATTAAATGTAGTGCTACCGAGTACACAACGAACATCATGGTGCAAACACCAGTGATTATTGCTGTAGATTCTTCATTGGCAGATCGGAGTAAAAATAGGCAGACAAATATAACCACCCCGTTTCCGATCAGGCTTACTGCAGCAAACGTTTTACGTAACTTACGTAGAATAGGTGTGTAATAATTATATTCACTTACCGTAACCCCAAAGCTAATGGTTTCCCTTGTTAGATAAGGTGTAAAGGATAGAAGTAAGACTAATGGAGCAAAGATTAAGATGACAGATAAGATACTAAATAGTTGCATACATAACACACTCCCTTATTCGTTTATTCCCTGTTGTGCCCCATCTTCACATCATCATAGATTTGATCTAATACTGCAGACAATTCCTCTTTGGTCATGCCTCGACATATCGCTTCGGCAATAATCGGTCTTAATTCTGTTTGCTGCTTTTTCAAAAAATCATCCGTTAGACCAGGCATTCCATCAGGGTTTACGACAACGCCCTTTTGTCTGTGAATTAGTATGTATCCATCTTGCTTGAGTAGTGTATAAGCCTTATTGACCGTATGAAGGTTAACACCAATATCTGCTGCCAAATTCCGAACTGAAGGTAGCGCTTCACCTAGCTGCAGTTCACCACTAGCAATGCCTTCGATAATTTGATAAACCAATTGGGAATAAATGGGAAGTTCGGACTGCATGTCAAGTTGAATAATCAAGAGTTCACCTTCTTTTTGTTGTCTGTTATATATCAAATATAACAGATATAACATAAAGGGGCAATGCGCATGGAAATAAAGCCGCGTATCAATGGCCAGGGCAGCCTTACCTGACCCTTCACCATTGATACGCGGCTTATCTTCAAGAACTTAGTCTTATGTGATTCAAGAGCAATTAATTGTGGAAGCACATGACCATGTTGTATTTTACATTCCATTCAAAGTTCAGTCTTATCTTCAACAATCCGATAATGGATTTTACGAACTATAATTTTCAGGATCATATATAGCGGAATAACGATGATCATACCCAAAATGTTCCACAGATCGGCACCCACGAGCAACAGAATAACCGTTGTCAGCGGATGAATATCCAGCTGCTTGCCATATACATAGGGAGATATCAGGTTATCCTGAATCTGCTGGGCAACGACGATAATAATTAGCGACCAGATAGCCATCGACGGAGATTCAATAAAGGCCACAATCACGACAGGTATTGCTGCCAATATTGCACCCACATAAGGAATAAAGTTCAATATGATGGATGCAGCCGTCAGCAATAGCGCATATGGCAAACCAAGGATAAGAAAACCAATGTACATCAGGATCCCGAGTGCAACATTGACAATAACTCGCCCAACAATAAAATTGCTCAGCGCTTCATCAATTTCATGAACGGTCTCTTCTCCATCCTTCCGATAACGTCTTGGCAATAGCAGGGTAAGATTGGTGCCAAACTTGCTACCTTCCTTAAGCATGTAATACAGCATGATTGGAAAGGTGGCCAAAATGATGACCAGATTGGATACAACCGAGAATAGACCTGACAGATAATCACTTACCTGTGTAATTCCCTGTGTCAGGAATTCGGAAAATCTTGACACAAGATCCGAGTCCTCCGGCAAGTATTTGGACAGGAATCCGTTTCTCTCCAGTTCGTTTAGCTGTTCACTAAGTGAGGCTATCAGAGCTGGCGTATTTTCAATAAAGTTCCACATCTGCTCACGAAGTGACGGCCATATGAGCACGCTAAACCCGGCAATCAGCAGGGCTATCACAACATAAATAATTAGAACGGATAGGGCCCTTTTCAACCGATGTCGTTCCATGAAATCAACGAGCGGCCGAAGCAAATAATAGAAAAAGCCCGCGATTAACAGCGGAATAATAATGATATGTATGAGTGATGTTAACGGGCGGAAAATAAAATTAACCTTATCCCCCAAATACACAATGAGCAGCAGCAAAATAATGGCTGTGCAAATTCGGTAGAACTTGTTATTTATCAAGAAATTGATCCCTCCATACACTGCTCTGCCAGCACTGGGCTATAATCTGGTGCACCTTCTTCAGTCACCTGATTATATGTACCCTTAAATGCAAGTATTGCCACATTGCATGTCAGTTAACGTGAAGGAACTTTCTCTTGCCGATGTAAAATGAGCAAAAAAAGAAGCAGGCGGTTAGCCTGCCACATCTCTTTTGCTGAATACAACCCATGAAACAACCATAAAAATCACATAGTACATGGCGAGTACGGCAACCGAGAAGCCAAGGGTCATTCCCGCGTTACCCCCGCCGAACAATCCGAGGTCCATTCCCGAATTCATATACCGGCTGAGATCCATGTTATTAAATAGTACATATTTGGCCCAGTCATGGCGAGCCGGGTTGAAGATCAAGGCAAAGATACTCTGGGTAAACATGATAAACAGTGACAGACCAATCGCCAGTGCTCCCGAACGAAACACGGAGGAGACCATAAAGGCTATGGCCAGCGTAATAAACAGATCAACGTAAAGGTATGCCCATAACGTAAATGCATACGATGCCGAGGTTACGCCGCCAGCTGCACTTCCATCATGGGAGAACAGAACATAGGACATTCCCGTTGCGAGCAAGAGAATAAGCACTGTGCTGAGTAAACTGAAGCCCAGGACGGTAATGTATTTTGAAGCCAAAATTTTGCTGCGTGACCACGGACGAATAAGCAGCAGTTTAATTGTGCCCCATGTGAATTCACCGGCTACCGCTTCAGCCGCAATGACCACACAGAAGATGGTATTCAGGAAGAATACAATCTGAACCGTCGTTATTGCCGCTTCCCAGAAGTATACGTCACTGCCTCCCATGCCTTCTCTCAGCAGCACAGGAAGCAGCAGCGAAATTAAAGCCAAAAATGAAAGCATAATCCAGGTACGGGGACGCCGGAAGATTTTCATATTTTCATTCAACAACAGATTTCCAAAGTTAGGCAATACCTCCGCCCCCAGTCACTTGTAAAAATTGATCTTCGAGTGTATGTGTTACGTTGCGGATACCGTATACCTGAATACCTTCGCTCACCAGTCTGGCATTGAAATCCGGAATCTGGTCACGCGACAGGCGCACCACAAGCATGTTGCCCTGAACGGTCGCATCCTGAATAAGTTCTGAAGCACGCTGTGTATCATTCACCTCAAAGGCCACTTCCGTCAGTGCATCTGTTCCAGCTTCAGCTTTGAGGTTTCTCACGTCAATCAACTTACCATTCTGGATAATGGCGACTGTATCACACATGAGTTCCATCTCTGACAACAGGTGACTGGACACAAAGACCGTAATGCCTTCTTCACGGGTGAGCTGACGAAGATAATCCCGAAGTTCCCGAATCCCTTGCGGATCAAGGCCATTGGTTGGCTCATCCAGCACAAGCAGCTTCGGCTTATGTAATATGGCTTGGGCGACACCAAGACGCTGACGCATGCCCAGAGAATAGGTTTTCACCTTATCATGAATGCGGGCTGTAAGCCCCACACGCTCGATGGTTTCTGCAATACGTTCCTTGGTAATCCCTGGTGACATACGGGCAAAATGGACGAGGTTCTGATATCCGGTGAGAAATTTGTACATTTCCGGATTCTCTACAATGGCACCTACCTGGGCCACCGCCTGCTCAAATTCATTTTTGATACTATGTCCCGAGATGAAAATATCTCCCTTACTTATGGACATAAGTCCGACCATCATCCGGATCGTTGTTGTTTTCCCGGCACCATTAGGCCCTAAAAAACCAAAAACCTGCCCCGGAGAAATATCCAGAGTCAGGTCGCTGACCAACGATCGGGAAGATATGATTTTACTGACGCCCTGAAGTCGGACGACCGGCTCCTGCTGCATGCAATTCCCTCCCTCATCGACAGGCTAATAAATTATGCCCGCCTCTCATATGAACATAGTGTATCATAATCTTTGGTATAATGTCCCGTAAACTGGGTGTTCTCCTTACGCTTCATATGGATCTGACACGCTCCACAGCATCCAAGCGGCATCTCACTCCGGTAAAATCCGGTGCGAAATACGTGATTGCCTCCATAGCCCTCTTCCTTTAATTCGACAGAGCCTCTACCAACCGACACAATCATCCCACAACTGACACAGTAAAAGCGGCTCGTTTCGATCACAGAAATTCCTTCCCCTCAACAAGGAGCAATGTAGTCCCTGTTATTTGTCGTTAGAAGCTGAATTTTGATACATTTTGTATCTACCTCGTAATTTACTTGACCTCAGGACTATTGTCAAGCCCCTTCTGGCTTTAAAATAGAGTGAAACACAAAAAAAGCTCTATAAATGCGACAAAAGTCTCGCATTTATAGAGCTTGAAATAGGAACAATGATACAATATGATGCAAAGTATAGGTATATATTAAACTGCCACCCCACATCATGGGGATCACTCGCTGCTCTCACTTGAATGCTGTTCCTCGCCCTTGCCAGGGTAATACCAGAGCAGTGTCCACTCCTGTCCATCCTGCACGACGTAACAGGTCTGTACAATGTCCAATTGCCCAAAGGTACTTCTGTACTTCATGGTTATTCCGACCTTGTACGCCTCGGGAAACGGCTTTACGCCATCCATCACCGTAACATCAAATTCCCGCTCGGGCTTTTCCATCTCAAACTCAAAGGTTTCCACGCCAAAATGCTGCATGAAGATATGCGCCCTGGATTGCAAATAAGCGCTTTTGGAGAAACGCTCTTTCATCAATGGGTGAAACAGTTCCCATGAGCTGCCGAAATCGCCCGCCTGCTCATACTTGTAAAACTCTTCAACCACCGAAGCAGCGTCGTCCGGCGCATCTGCACGAAAGAGATATGGGATCGTTCTGCCTATTAACCATAGCAGCAGCAGCACAAGTGCGATGAATCCGATCTTTTTGAACAAGGCATTACGATTGCGTCTTCGCAGCATGTTCGTCCCTCCTGTCCTACTCCATTCTTATGATGAATAGCAGGAAAGTAGAAGCTGGAGGAACAAGAGCATTTCCTGGGAAATCCCTTTGTTCAAGATCATCCTCAAGAACTCGAATGTCCATGAGATCTTAATTTACGGATCACTGCCTTCGTCATTACATATATTGCAATCCCGCAGCAGCCTCCGATCAGATCCACGCCGATATCACGTATCGAACTTGTTCGATTCGGGCTGAATTGTTGTATATATTCATCGATCGAGGCTATTATAGCCACCACAACCAGTGAAGCAGCGATACAGGTCACCGTTCGCATTTTTCTGTATCGCAGTCCACCGTAGACAAGTACTGCGAGCACAGCATAGACAAACAAGTGTGCACTCTTGCGAAATATAAACTCGGCAAAATCATAGGGTCTCTGTCTCAATGAATAGTCATGCTCTCCGTAAGTGAATTGTACATCAGGCAAGGCAAATCCAATTTTGACTTTTTCGGACAATTGATGCAGCCAAGGCTGAATGGTCTGCTGTTGGTATGATTGTTTGGACATGGACCAAATCACCAAGATCCAAACTGTAACCAGCAACAAGGACAAGATAAAACCGTATAATCTCCGTTTGCGTCCGTGTCTCCTTTTTCTGGAGCCCTCCTCCATCAGTATTGTCATCACCACTTTCGTTGCCCAATCCAAAACCTTTTATTTCTGCAAATTCTCCTGAATGATCCCATGAATGCGATCCCGTTCCTGTTGTTCCACAATGTAATAGTAAATACCATTGATTTTTTCGCCCTTGCCCTTGATTTCCACGGTATCAATATGTTCAAGATCACTGCGATAATCCAGAATGAGTTCCTTCATTTCATCAAACGTCAGATCCGTCCTGACGTGTGTCCCGAGCTCATCCAACATGTTTTGAAGATTGAGTACACTGGAGAACTGCATTGTATTTTTCATCATTTGCTTCAATACTTCACGCTGTCTTCCATTACGACCTAAGTCTCCTTGGGGATCATCATACCGCATTCTTGAAAAACCAAGTGCAGCCACGCCATCCAGATGAATATTTCCCTGTTCGTAGCGTCGACCGTCATAATCGAATGCAAACGGATTGTTTACGTCCACACCACCGACCAAATCAATGATTTTCGCAAAACCTTCCATGTCCACTTTCATGTAATAGTGAATAGGGGCATCCAGAAACTGTTCCACGGTTTTCACCGACATGTCTACACCGCCGAAGGCATACGCATGATTGATTTTGTCTTCTGTGTTGTGGCCTACAATCTCGGTTCGTGTATCCCTAGGAATATTAAACATAAGCACTTGTTTTTTGCCGGGATTTACACTTAATACGATCATTGTATCTGAACGGCCTCGATCGTTTGGACGTTCATCTACTCCCATAATAAGTGCGTTGAAGGGCTCTTTGCTATTGATATCTACTGGCAGTCCACCTCTGCTATCCGAAATGGAGACTGGCTGCGCCGGATCACGCGGTTCGTAGATCTGATCAGCCGTAGATTTGACAGATTGGTATAGGTACATCGCATAACCAAAAATAGCAATGACGAAAATGGAAACCACCCAGATCGAAATTTTCATCCACTTTTTCATGGTATTTCCTCACTCACGTTATGATGATCTTTCCGTTTAGATGATCGCTGCCGCTTTGCCCTCAGCGTGATTAAGTCCAGGACGGCCTACAGAATAATACTGGAATCCGGAGGCTTTAATTTGTTCCTTGTTGTACACATTACGTCCGTCAATCATGATCGCTTCATTCATCATACTTGCAAGCTCCATCAGGTTCATCTGGGAGAACTCTTTCCACTCGGTCAGCACGCAAAGGGCGTCGGCTCCTTTGGCAGCATGAAGGGGGGTTTCTTCCCAAACAATCGAGGCTGCATCAACTTCTCTGCGGAAGTTGGTTGTGGCAATCGGATCATACGCCTTAACAACAGCCCCGGCTTCTGTCAAATACCTAATAATATCAATAGCTGGTGCGTCCCTGACATCATCAGTATCCGGCTTAAAAGCAAGACCCCAGATAGCAATGGTTCTACCACTAAGGGTTCCAAAAATCTCCTCAAGCTTGCGTATCACATTGAAACGTTGATCCTGATTCACCTGAACCACGGATTTCAGTAATCTGAAATCATAATCCACTTGGCCTGCAATCTGAATCAGCGCCTGTGTATCTTTCGGGAAACATGAACCACCGTAGCCAATGCCAGCTTTCAGGAATGAGGAACCGATCCGTTTATCATATCCCATGCCTTCCGCTACACGTGTAACATCTGCGCCAACCTTCTCACATATATTCGAGATTTCGTTAATAAATGATATTTTTGTTGCGAGGAATGCATTGGACGCGTACTTAATCATCTCAGCAGACCGAATGTCTGTAACGATCAAGTTTTCGGTTAATGGGCGGTGAAGTTTCTTGAGCGCTTGAATCGCTCGTTCACTGTCCGTACCAATGACGATACGATCCGGGTTCAGTGTATCCTTAACAGCCGAACCTTCCCGTAAAAATTCAGGTACCGAAGCCACATCAAATGGTTGAGTGGAGATACTCTGGATGAGCTCTCTTACGCGATCATTCGTGCCCACAGGCACTGTGCTCTTGGTCACAACAATTTTATAGCTCTCCAGATGGGTACCAATCTCGATTGCCACTTGCTCAACAAATCCCAGATTGGCCTCGCCGTTTGGCAAAGAGGGGGTTCCGACTGCGATAAAAATAATATCGGATTCACGAATGGCCTCTGCGATATCGGAGGTGAAGGATAACTTGCCTGCCCGTTTGTTGGCAACCATGAGTTCCTGGAGTCCAGGTTCGTAAATGGGAACTTCCCCTGCATTCAGCATTTCCACTTTGTCCTGATTGTTATCTACACAGATGACCCGATTGCCGAGTTCAGAAAAGCAGACTCCCGATACAAGACCTACATACCCTGTTCCAATTACCGCAATATTCATCTTGTTTTCCCCCAGTTCACACAATTTTGGATGATGTCCGCCCATTCCATTTCAATCCTTACAATATCCTCTTCGATCAGCTCGCTGCCCATCTGAACTTCGATAATTTCAAGCTCCGTGATGGCTTTTACACTATGTTTTCCGCCAGATGGGATTGAAATGGTATCTCCCTGATTAATTCGTTTTAAATCACCATCCAGAATGAACTCACCCTGCCCGGAAACAACCGTCCAAACTTCGTTTCGCTTCAGATGATACTGATAGGACAGATTTTTATCGGCCCCAATAATAATGCGTTTCGTTAGTACCTCTTCGCCCTTGGAATTTCGTGTATAATCGAGCACTCTATAGCAGCCCCAGCGCCGTTCTTCATACATAGGGCGTTCCGCACTATCTTTAAGGACTTCTTTGATCTGTGGACTCGCCTCTTTCTCGCTGACAAGAATACCATCCGGACTAGTAGCCACAATTACATTAGAAACGCCCAGTACGCACACCGGGATATTCAATTCGTTGACCAGATGTGTATTTACTGAACTGTCTGTAACTACTCCCTTGCCCACAATGTTAGTGCTCATCTCATCCGTCAGTGTATTCCACGTCCCCAGGTCTTTCCAGTACCCATCGTAAGGTGTAACGACAATCCCAGATGCTTTTTCCACAACTTGATAGTCGAAACTGATTTTCTCCAGTCTGCCATATTGCTTAAGCATTTCTTCATACTGGATGGGCAGCTCAAGCTCGATAAGCAGATTAATCAGATAATTAAGCTTGAACGCAAAAACCCCGCAATTCCAAAGGGCAGATTGCTCAATCATCTCTGCTGCTTCAGCCTCGCGAGGTTTTTCTTGAAAACGGGATACCTTGGCATACTCCTTATGCTCTTTTTCTCTCGTTTCACTTGGTTCAGTAACGATATATCCATATTTCTCGGAAGGATGAGTTGGTTTCACCCCGATTAGAGCCAGATCCACTTCTGATTCCAAAAGAATCTGTTCTAGATCCATAACTTTGTAAAAGAAGGATTCCTCCACATAAGGGTCAACCGGAAGTACAGCCACAGTTTCGTTCAGACTGACTCCCTGCACCGAATAGAGATAAACAGCCGCTAATGCGATAGCAGGGAAGGTATCCCTACGCTCCGGTTCAACTACTAGGTCAACGTCCTCACCCAGTTGGCTCTGTAAAATTTCCACCTGTGGCTTACTGGTTGCAATCGTAGCCCGTTCACTCAGTCCTGTTTGCTTTAGCTGCCGCCATACACGCTGTACCATTGACTCCGATTGTCCTTGAGGACCTTCAAGCACCTTGAGGAACTGCTTCGAACGTGTATCATTGGATAAGGGCCACAACCTTTTGCCTGATCCTCCGGAGAGAAGTACGATTTGCAATATGATCACTCCACTCTATATTTTTCAATAAATGGATTTTTCTCGAGCTTAATGTGCAGGCTAAACAGACACGGTTGACTCCATGTAATTATGATCGATCTTTGCACTTTTCTTAGCAGAAGATAAATCCAGTGTTGCCGTGTTGACCTGGTGGGTCCATATTCGATAATATCCGGAGTTTTTGCCGTATGAATTATCGATTAGAAGATTGGGCTTCGCCATCAAACAGGACAAGATATGTCCATGCAATCTGGAAGAATGAATCATCTCATATTCACTGAAACAACGAATTGCTTTGTTGACCAAATAATCACTGTAATTCATCCAGATCTTCTGAAGCAGCCGTCTGCCTCTTCCTTTCCGAAGTCCAAGCCCTAGCCAATATACCAGTTTGCGCTCGTAGCGATTATACAAAGTAGGCCAATCCAGAAAATCCCCTTGCTGATCTGCAACCATATGAGAAGGTTCTGCCGCTTTTTCGATATCTGTTCTATAAAAATTCAATCGTTCTTTGCGTGGAGAGCTATTTCTCTCGATCGGCCACAATTGATGGGCCATATCTGGTATCAATGAAACGTGGCACCCTTTAAAGTTCTCCGTTGCTATCTGATAAGAGGGTTCATCTCGTACAAACAGATGAAGATCGGAATGTTGACTGAATACCTCAGCCGTTTTACGCAGAGCTGTTTCTTCCTTGAAGAAGATCGTTTGAGGAAGAATAATGATCCGATGCTCAGGATATTTTCGTATTATGTTTTCCCTGAGACGTTGATGGGCTTCGTATAAATCACCGAAATTCCCACCACCATGAAGCACGATAATATGGTCTTTCGGGATCACCGTTTGTTCATTGAAATCGTGAACACTGTAACGTTCAGCAACTTGTATTCGATAGTCTTTGAAAAAGGCTTCCGTCCCTTTCATAATCAACAAATCGCCGCAATTGCTATGCACAGGATAATCAATATAGTAGATTTTGGACTCAGGAGGCATGATCTCCAATATCTGCTCAAGCTTCTTCTTCAACTCATCCATGCGATGAGTCCTTTGCAAGTTTGGCATCTTTTCCGGCTCCTTTGAGTATATTTTTCTCTCTTAAACGATCCTTCAGAAATGAAATATCTGCTCGGTCATAGAGCATTTTGCGAATCGGCATCTTGAAGATGACAGATATGGATATGAGCGACATCAAAATACGTACAAATGAGCCCAGCAATAGGGCGAGGCCAATCCCAAACAGTCCGAATAACGGAGTGAACACAAAAAACAAGGTAATCGTCACACCAAGTGCAATAACCTGACGTAAAACAATTACGCCTGGTCTACCCAGTGCATTAAAAGCCGAAGCCAGAATCCATGATCCCCCACCTACAACGCATTCAAGAGAAAGGAGATAAAACGTACTGCTTGCCTGGAGAAACTCAGGTCCAAATAGTAGGCCAATAAAAAAACGACCAATCAGCATACTAGGTATGATGATGATCGTCATAAGAACCATACTGATTCGAAAAGCTCTTCCTACGAGTGACAGCACTTTTCCCTGTTCCATTCCTGCAACTTTGGGAAATATCACATTCGTGATTGCCATCTGTACTACATTGAACATGCGGGACAACGCATAAACAACAGAATATAAACCAAAATCCATCGGTGTTAGAAGCGCCAGAATTATAATTTTGTCGAACTGATTATACAACGTGCCCAACAACTCTACTCCATACACGCGAATGCCGTAACTAAACAGGTGAATGCAAGTTTTGAATTGGGCAACTAATTGATTGATCGAACCGAAAATCTGTTGTCGCATCATGAACATGTAACCAAGCAGAACCAGAATATTGGCTGCAAAACTGATCATGATGGCTTTCTCCACAGTTAATAACCCTGCAGCCCATAGTGCAACAAGTCCAAACAAATTAAAAAGAGGTGCAAGCAGTCGGGACAGATTATAAATATGGAACTTTTCCGTGCCTTGAGCTGATGCCGCCAGCACTCCCATAAGTAATAGAACAGGTACCATGGAGATCGTATACCAGCGTGCAATGGTAACTACGGATTCAGAGTATCCTGAGAGCCATAAGGGAATACCAAACCAACTGATTATGCCAGCAATTAAACTAATGGGAAGCTGAACGGCAAAACTCATGCTGATGTATGTCGGCAATTGATCACTGTGTTTTTTCACATTGTAGATGAGTGAAGTCGGTAACCCGAGAGCTGCAAGACCTGATATAAACGCAGGCCAGAACAGCACAGCGGCAAGCTCGCCTTTGCCCGTAGCCCCAAACATGCGGGCTGTCACAATGGACGTGAGTGTTGTAACACCCATAATAAGAATATTGGCAAAACTGGTCATAAGAATGTTTTGAATCATGCTGTAGTCACGTCTGTTTTTGGCAACGGCCATATTCATTAGGCGTTCAATCCTCTGCCATTACGGAAGGAACCGACAATTGTTCCATTCCGGTATGATATTTTTGCCATTTCGCTCATCACCTTTTGAACATTATTGAATGATATAACAATTAATAAGGCTGCCTGAATGATTCTAGCTGCATGCTTAAAAATTCCCCACCCGCTTTTTTGATAACGGGTAGCATCGCTAATTCCTTGCCAATAAACTCTTCTTAATAACCAACGTTTTGTAAGTCTACTTTTAGCGATTTTATGCTCAACAACTGCGTATGGATTGTAAAATACTTTATACTCTAATCGAACCCGCCCAATAAGCTCACTTTCTTCACTAGACATCAGATTGCTTCCTACACGCCCTAAATCTTCTCTGAAGGGCTGCATCTGCTCAAAAATGCTCATTCTGAAGGCAACATTTGCACCAAATGGAATAGCTGGCGCCTCCATTTCTACTATATCACCAGAGAAATCCATAAGTGTATATAAACTGATGATATCGTTCGGTATCCATTCGGGCTTGCCACCTTCCCAGATCGGTACGATTTTACCACCCACACAGCCAATTTCTGAGTTCATGTCAAATATGCGAATAATCTCTCTGATCCAAGAAGGACAGGCCAGTGCGTCGTCATCTAAAAATAAAATAAACTCCCCTTTAGCTTCCTTGATAGATCTATTTCGTGCATAGGACAGTCCCAATTGAGGTTCAAAAATATACCTAACATTCTCAGGAAAATGATGTGAGTAAAAAAGTTCCTTTGTGTTGTCTGACGAGTTATTATCTACTACCAAAATCTCATAATCTTTTGATTCGGCATCCCCATTCAAAACACTTTCCACGGCCTGCATGGTGTCAACAGCCCTATTGTGGGTACAGATGGATATTGAAGCCCTCATAATTCCCCTCCAAAAATACAATTTAATGAGGTTACGCCAACTTTTTCAGCAATTGACTACGATGTGACCATAGGCAATGATTGATAACCCAATCATGTCCATTATTCCCCATTTCTTCAGCCAACTTCTCGTTCAGAACTAACTCCTCAATACGGTTGGCAATTTCGATATCATCCATAGGATCAACCAAGTACCCTGTAACTTGGTCCTTTACTGCATCAGGTATTCCTCCACTATTACCTGCAATGACAGGCAACCTATAATAATTGGCTTCAAGGAACACAATGCCGAAGCCTTCAACGTCGCCCTTTTCCTTAATATCACGGCTGGGCATAATGAATATATCCGAGCATTCATATAATTGATGAAGCTCCTGATCGGTTATTCCACCCGTGAAGACAACTAGCGAATCTAGACCATACTTGATGACAAGACGTTCTAATTCACCTCGATAAGGACCATCACCACATATCAGATATTTAAGATTTGGGATATGCTTAATAACTTGGCGGATTGCTTTGAGAGTGACATCATGTCCTTTGCGTTCCACCAGACGAGAGACGGTAATCATCACTTTTTTTCCGTGCAGGTCATACTTGTCTCGAACATCTTCGACGGATTCGACTGTACCACTTAACTTACTCACATTCAGACCCGGAGGAATGATCAGGATCTGATGTTCATGTATCCCCAGTTCTATCAACTTGGATTTGGTATACTGACTATTCGCTATCACCTTGTCAGACCGTTTAAGAATTATCATTAAGAGTGGAAATAGCCTGCTGTTTACCATACCCATAACATCGAGACCGTGTACGTAAGGGAAATATTTCACTCCAAAGAATGCCTTCATGAACGGCCCAGCAACCCCTACCGGGAACACATTAACAAAGTGAATCTCACTCGTCTTTCTACGCCATTTCAGAATAATAAGCTGTAATATTAAAATAACTTGCGATAGGATTAGCAGAACCTTGTTGGAGTTCCAGTATATTCGCTTCCGAATGATCTCAAAGTCAGCTTTCCGGTCAAACTGATTCGATTCCACCGTATCTTTGATTTTATTGGTTAGAACTGTAACCTCTTCTGAAGGAATCTGAGAGATAAGCCCATAGGCATAATCATGAATTCCTCCTTTTTCTGGCGGAAAATCAATTGCGACAAAAACTTTAGTCATGCGATTTATCTCCCTTGAAAAACCATATGGGTTCAATATTTACACTGTGCTCATAATGATATTCACCGTGTCTTTTGCACATTTGTTCCAGGAAAATAGACCTGAATGATGTTTGCCTTTATACGACAATTGCTGGCTTAAATCTGGATCTGATGTAATTTCAATTAACCGTGAAGCGGCTTCTTTGGGATTGTTAGGATCAAAATACAGAACTGCATCCCCGCATACTTCAGGAATGGAAGCACGAGAAGATACAATGACTGGACAGCCTGTTGCCATTGCTTCCAGCGGCGGCAAACCGAAACCTTCATATAAAGATGGGAAAATAAAACCGGCAGCATCTTCGTATAGTGCCTTTAGTTCTTCATCCGTAACATAACCCACCCAATTCACTGCATCCGATTCAGCCCATGCTTGTTCACCAAAAACCTTGCTGTTTTTGGAGCCGACAATAACTACGTTCAGCTGATGAGCCTCGATCTCGGGCAAAACATCAAATATCAAATTAAAATTTTTATAAGGATTCATCGTGCTAACTGCCAGGATATACGGCGACTTAATCCCATATTTTTCTTTTGTACCTTCAGCAGCCTTTTTTCGATGAATATGGTCGATACCCAGATGAGTGACAGCCAGCTTATGCTCCGCTATTTTACAGTGCTGCATGAGCTCTCCCTTGGAAAAGTGGGATACCGTAATGATTTTTTTTGAGGTTTTGCCCAGACGAACCATCAGGAATTTGTACCAGGAGCGGAATGCAAATGAAAATGCGTTAGGATAATTGAAAACGGCAGCATCATGAATGGTTACGATCTGATTCTTGTTAAAAGCCGGCCCCGTGTTACATAGATTAATTAAGAGGCCATTCTTCACGTGAAAAGGTAGCTCCAGCTGTTCCCACAGGTGCCCCTTTAGTTTACCGACCACTTTGTGACGAACGTGTTTGAAATCCGGCTGGGTAACTATGTTGGAGGGTGACAATAAACAAAACTCGTACTGGGAAGAATCGATTTCTCCCTGCTCTATCATTGCATCTATTTCTTTTACAAGTTCCAGTGCATATCGTTGTACTCCAGTAATCGTTTGAGTAAGAAACCGGGCATTAATATATATTTTAGTCATGTACATCTCCAGCTCTCTTAGAAAGTTCAAAATGACCCGATACAGAGGATCCTAGCGCCACATGGCCTGCATGGGCATGGTGATAGAGATTCACAATCTCCTCATTCATTCGTTCCGCGTGAAACTTATTCTTATACAAGACATATCCCGCTTCACCCATCTTCTTCAACTCATCCTTGTTAAGATTTTTGAGAATGTTCAGCAGTTCATGAGAATGTTCAATGTCAAATAAAAATCCGCTATCTCCGTGCTCAACCAGTTCCGGCAGAGCTCCGCGCCGGCTTGCAATAACGGGTTTTCGATTCTTCATGGCCTCTACAGCGACCAGTCCAAACCCTTCCCAGCGAGATGGCATGATTACTGCATCACACTGTTGATAATAGCGATCAATATCTGCATTGTTAACCCAACCCAGACGGATAACATTGTCCGGAAAGCTCCATTCATTCTGTTCCAGCACACTATCCCCAATAACATATAAACGGAGATAACGCTGTAATTCAGGATTATCATTTAATATTTGTAACAGCAGATCCAACCCTTTTTGCCGATCATATCTGCCTACAAACAATAACTGAATAATTTCAGAATCACGATCTAATTCGCTTATTGAATTCATACCATTATCTTCACGTTCACGTACACCGTTATACACCAACTTGGACTTGGAGGCGGGTAAACCCAATTTAATGGAACTTTCCAGCTCATGCTTAGAGATATTAATTATTACATCCGTTCTATAGGCCATAATCCTCTCGATGAACGCATATCCCTTCTTGTACAACGGCTTCGTATCCATAAGAAAAGCCCATCCATGAGAACAATAAAAGATACTGGCTTTTTTGGGCTGAATAAAAAATAAGCTCCTTGCAAGCAATCCTGCAAATGAGCTGTGTATGTGAATAACATCCGGTTGTAATTTGCGTATGGTCTGATGAATCTGCCACATCGCCGAAAGAAAATGCTTGGGATGACGCTTGTATTTGTATTGCAAAATATGATCTGAATCCAAATCAAAACTTGTGGCGCTATTATAAGCACTCATTAGCAGATAGACGTCGAAATGTTGCCGCTGGTATGCTACAACCTCATTAAGATAGGTTGCCATCCCCCCAACAACGTACTCTCCAATATGCAAAACCTTCACTGCGCTCACCCCACTTTCTGTGGCTTATCATATACATCATGAGAACCTACAAGAGCCATACCAATGACAACCCAGAAAAATATATTGGCTGGAAACATTTCAAGTACGTTTGTAGTTAAGCTTGAAGCTGCAATTCCGGCGAGTAGTGCGGTAGCCATTTGTGGTAAACGGATTTTATCCGAAGAAGGCAGTAAATCCATTTTACGAACAAGGGCCACGACGAGCAGAACAAACAAGACAACAAAATAAAGTAAGCCTATCCATCCGGTCTGTTCATAAAAGGAAAAAATCTGATTATCCACGGCAAAGTTATTGGAGTTCAATCCGATCATGTGCGTTCGCCGACTAGCAGCACCAACAGATCCAATACCGTTACCTACCACCCCATGCATGGACAAAGGAGATGTTAGTCTGCTTCCCCAGCTATTGAATCGATCAAGCATGGAAGAGACGGACAGCAGGTTATAAGAATCCAACAAGCGGGTACCAGCAAATACACCAATGGGCAGCAACATAAACGTGACGCCAAGTATTAATGTGTTCTTTTTGTTATACTTTCGAATTTTCAGAACAAACATAAAAATTTGATATACGATCCACAGCACCAAAGCCGAACGAATGGTCGACAGTAACAGGAAGCTAATCGTCAAGAGTTGGATACTTATCCGAAACAGGTTGTATTTAACAGCTGCTTTCATTCGCTCTGCAATTAGCCCCGTAATTAGTAAGGTATAGGCATAACCATCAGGTGAATAGGTGATGGAAGACAGCCGAGGTACACCTTCCAGATAGTTCTTGATATTTACACCATAAACAAACCCCATCGTTATTAACTTCTCTATGCCTAATGAATACTGAATTAACCATCCTGCAATCAACAAAATGAAAACAATAAAGTTGGTTCTGGCAAATGCGTAGAATCCGCCGTATTTCGCAAATAACATACCTGCGAACATCATCATCAAAGGTAAGAATGTTATCTTCAGACCGTAGATGAGTGTAACCACACTCGAACCCATGAACAGATTCAAAGAGCCCAACGTTATAACTGAGCCCATCACAAACAAGAACGGATTTAGAAAGGAGGTTTGTTCTCGATACATTTTGCTCAGTGCAAAAAGAGAAACCAAGATCATACCTACATCTTTCAACGTTCTAACCACGATATTATCCACGTAAATGGATACCAGACCATAAATGGATAAATATACGATCAAAATATGCATGGAAACCAAAAATAGCGAGGATGGGGCATCCGATCTCACCTGAACGAGTGGATGAGATCTGGCATTCAGGGATATCATTTGCATGTTAACCTCCACGCCTGATTAGCTTTTCATAAATATCACTATGTTCTTTAAGAAGATAATCTTCATTAAAGGACTGGCAGTGCTCGAAGCATTGATTCTTCAATCGTTGTTTGGCTGACTCAGACAGATTGTAATAATGCAGAATGGACTTCGTAATATCTTCTACACTGTGGGGAGCAAACGAGAATTGTTCGGCATCCAGTAGAATTTCTGGCATCCCTCCCACCCTCGAAGCATAAATAGGTGTGCCCACTTGATAAGATTCAATGACTACTCTGCCAAATGGCTCATTCCAAGTGGAAGGGACAATAGTCAGGTCCATATCCCTCATCTTTAGGGGAATTTGTGATTTATCCAACTTCCCCATAAATTTAATTCTTGGGTCTGATCCGGATATTCCCTTTAACTCCTCCACCATTGGACCATCTCCAAAAATGAACAGTTTACCTACAATTTGCTCATTTAGTTGTTTTACCGCCTCAATTAAATATTGAACACCCTTCACTTCCGTCAGTTGCCCAAAATATCCAATTTCAAGCGGCTGATCATGATGTACCTGTTTGCTGGCATACAGATTCTGTACCTCTTCATTGTTCTCGACAATATTATGAATCACATGTTTGGAAGAACGCTCAAATAACCCCAGACCTGTATGAGTTCTAAGGATATGTCCTGATATGCCAATGACTGCCGAGATCATCCGGCTATATCTTTTGGAAATTTGTCTATATATTTTGGAGTAGGCCTCAATCTTAATGGGTTCAATCAGTGAGAAATCCCGCAACGTATGCACCACAGGAATATGAAGTTCATAAGCTGCCTTCCAGATCGCCAGACTTAGG
This sequence comes from Paenibacillus sp. FSL K6-2862, assembly GCF_038005125.1. Taxonomy (NCBI): domain Bacteria; kingdom Bacillati; phylum Bacillota; class Bacilli; order Caryophanales; family Paenibacillaceae; genus Paenibacillus; species Paenibacillus sp. FSL K6-2862. Next base: position 1,331,339 of record NZ_JBBOSN010000001.1, on the reverse strand, counting down.
CCCGGAATATTCTGAGTATGAATTACCGAGGGCTTAGTCTGCAAAAGATATTGTTTTATATGCTGATACTGCTTCCTATTAAAAATATCCTGAACTCGCCATAGCACTTTATCCGGAGCCGATACTTGTTTGGTGGAATCACCGATCCAATACCGATTGTTAAACGGTAATCGTAATATCTCAATCCCGTTAATCGTATCTGTAATCACTTCGCCATCCTTATGACTGCCAACAGTCATGACTTTCACTTGATAACTGGGGCTCAGTGTCTGTGCAAGGATCTGCGTTGATATCTCTGCCCCGCCAATGACATGCGGAGGATACAAACTGTGGGCAATCAATATTTTATGCACTCATCTCATCTCATCTCACTTTGATTAGCTTCATGGAGTTTCCTGCAATGTGGCACGAACATTCTCAATCGTTAACTTCAGTCCTGTTTCCAGTGATATTTCCGGCTCCCAGCCGAGCACGGTACGTGCCTTATCAATCACCGGACGGCGAACTTTGGGATCATCCTGAGGCAAAGGCTGGAACACCAGCTTACTGTCGGATTGGGCCAACTTTTTTACCAAATACGCCACTTCAAGGACAGTGTACTCCGTCGGATTGCCGATATTAATAATTTCTCCATTCGCCTCTTCGGTTTCCATCATTTTTTGCAGACCACGAATATTGTCATCCACATAGCAGAACGAACGGGTTTGAGAGCCATCCCCATAAACGGTGATGTCCTGTCCGGTCAGTGCCTGGGTCACAAAATTAGAGATGACACGGCCATCATCATTCCGCAAACCGGATGAATACGTATTAAAGATGCGCGCTACTTTAACGGGAACTCTGTGTTTCGTGTAGTATTCATAACAAAAAACTTCGCCCAAACGTTTGGCCTCATCGTAACAGGCTCTTGGTCCCCATGTGTTTACATTCCCTCGATAACTCTCAGGCTGTGGATGCACCTCAGGATCCCCATAAGCTTCACTTGTACTTGAAAATAGAAACTTCGCTCCCTTGGTTCGGGCCAGCTCAAGCATGTGATAGGTTCCCTGCGTGTTCACCCATATGGTACCGATTGAATCAGCTTGATAAAATTTGGGTGAAGCCGGCGACGCAAGATGGTACACCTCATCCACAGGCTGATCAATCAGAAAATCGAGTGAAGCCGCCAAAGTGACATCAGCTTCTTGAAAATGGAAAAGGTGGCTGTTCGCCACCTCTTCCAGGTTACTGGACACGCCTGTCGACAGATTATCAATTCCTGTAACCTGATGACCTTGATGAATTAAAGATTTGACCAGGTGGGATCCCAAAAAGCCGGCTGCCCCCGTCACTACAATATGTTTCAATACGTTCACGCTCCGTCCGTCAAAATGTATTGCTTTTAATCATTACCATGGCCGTTCTAAAGATAATTTTAATGTCTAACTGCAGCGAGACGTTGGAGATATAATGGAAATCATATTGCAGATTGTGATGGATGGGCTCTTTGCGAGCTTCACTCACCTGCCATAACCCGGTGATACCTGGTTTTACCAGAAAACGTCTGCGCTCCAGATCGGTGTAGCTTTCTTCTACAATTCGCTTCATTTCAGGTCTAGGACCCACAAAGCTCATATCACCCTTGATAATGTTAAGCAATTGTGGCAGTTCATCCAGACTCGTCTTGCGAAGCAAGCGACCCAGACGGGTGATTCTGGGATCATGACTTGTCGTTGGAGATAACCCATATTTCGGTGCGTCCGTACGCATCGTTCTAAATTTATAAATATTAAACTTGATTCCGTTTTTTCCGTAACGCTCCTGTTTAAAGATCACAGGCCCTTTCGAATCGAGTTTGATCATTACCGCAATGACAAGCATGATCGGAGATGTGAGCAGTAATAGGAAAGCAGCTACAAAGAAATCAATGAGTGGCTTCATAACGTCGGTGTACCCGCCAACACGTTGAGAGTACGGCTGTTCTAGCAGTTTCCCATGGCCTTCCTTGGCAATGGCCTCGCCGCCGCTTCCATAATATTCTGGTCCCGAGAGATTCACAGACCATCCCCTCCTGCAACAAGCACTTGGTTCAGTTTTTCCTTCATTAAGATCTCTTCGATCGCCATTAAGACAGGTGCACGCAGCTCTTTATTTTTCAACGCAAAATCTAGCGTAGTCAGGATATATCCTAGTTTCTCTCCCACGTCGAACCGGGAACCTTCGAAATCATACGCGCTGATGCCTTCATCGTGATTAAGCATTTGCAGAGCATCGGTAAGCTGAATTTCACCACCAGCTCCCACGTTTTGCTCTTCCAGATACTCAAATACCTTAGGCGTCAAAATGTATCGGCCCATGATTGCGAGATTGGAAGGAGCAGAACCGAGTGGCGGTTTCTCTACCATACTATTTACTGATGTAAGTCTTCCATCGGTATGCAGTGGATCAATAATTCCATAGCGATAGGTTTCACTTGGACTTACCGTTTTCACACCAAGCACCGACTGGTTAACCTTCTCATATTGTTGAATCAACTGCTTCGTGCACGGTACTTCGGATACGACAATGTCATCGCCAAGCAACACGGCAAAGGGCTCATTGCCAATAAAATTCCGGGCACACCAAACTGCATGCCCCAGTCCCAGGGCTTCCTTCTGCCTTATGTAGTGAATATCAACGTTGGAGGATTTCCGGACTTCTTCCAGCAAACCCAGCTTGCCTTTCTCCAGCAGATTGTGCTCCAATTCAAACGCACTATCGAAATGATCCTCAATTGCACGCTTCCCTTTACCAGTTACGATAATAATATCTTCAATACCGGAAGCTACTGCTTCCTCCACAATGTATTGAATAGTCGGTTTGTCTACGATAGGGAGCATCTCTTTAGGCATTGCCTTTGTAGCGGGTAAAAATCGGGTCCCCAAACCTGCTGCGGGAATGATTGCTTTCCTCACTTTAGTCATAAATACCACCCTATCCTTCTTATTTTTATGGTTTAAAAGTATGAGTTGAACCACTTAAATCCATGAAACCTTGAAATAAATTGATGCAATTCTTACTTTCAATTTCATAAAGGGGCATTCAACCCAACCTCACGTCACACCCTTGACGATTAACGTCTAAGGTACACTACCCACAGTGTGACCGAGTGCCTACCTTGATAAAGGTATAGTAGACATGACCTGACAGTGCTATTTTGGATTTATAACGAATGCCACTTAAACGTTCTCGACGTAATCAGCATTCCGATTTTTCGGTACCTGTACATTGTTCAGAACTGCTCCGAGAATCCGAGCATTTACATGTTCGAGATGTGCCTTTGCCTTTTTGACCAAGTCTTTCTTCACCTTGCCTGCACTTACGACAAGAAGGACGCCATCGCACAATGAACTGATAATCAAAGCATCCGTCACTGCCAGAACTGGCGGAGTATCAAATAGAATGACATCGTATTCTTCCTTTAGACTCTCCAGCAGTGCTGTCATTTTACGGGAACCCAACATCTCGGAAGGGTTGGGCGGAATCGGACCAGAAGAGAGAACATGCAATCCTTCCACATCCGTTTCTCTCAATACTTCCGTCACTTTATATTGACTCGACAATACACTGGTCAGCCCTACATGGTTGGGCACATTAAACATGCGGTGCACGGCAGGTTTGCGCAGGTCCGTATCCATAAGCAGAACCTTTTTCCCTTCCTGTGCATAGGTCACGGCCAGATTTCCGATCGTTGTGGTTTTACCTTCACCCGACAAAGCTGAAGCGATCATGATCGTTTGAATCTGACTATCAATGGATGAAAATTGGATGTTGGTTCTCAGCTTACGATAAGCCTCAGATGAACTGGACTTGGGATTAGCCATTGTAACTAGGCTTCCTTTATCATTGGTTAACCGTGGCATACTGGCCGTCACCTACCTGTTTTTGTGATGTTGTCTGTTTGGAGCTGCGGACTTCTTCCTTTTTGATTTTGGAAATGACAGCGAGTGCTGGAATTCCAAGCTCTTTCTCCAATTCATCTTCGGTTTTCAACGTATCATCCAAGTATTCCAAGAGGAATACAAAACCTACTGCCAGCAGAAGTCCTACGAGAAAGCTGATCAGGATATTAACGGTTGGATTTACATTGATGGGTCTTGACGATTCCGTGGGTTTGGCTTCACTTAGAATGGTTACATTATCCACTTTCATAATTACGGGGATTTGGGACTCAAACACTTTAGCAACGGCGTTAACTGTTTTGGCCGCTTTTTCCGAAGACAAGCCAGTAGCGGTTAAACTCATAACCTGGGATTCATTCGCTGTAGTTACCGAGATGTTTTGTGCCAGTTGATTGCCGTTCATGCCTAGATCGGGGTATGTAGCAGCTACTTTGTCGAGGATTGCTGAAGATTTGATGATTTCCATATACGAGTTAATCACTTTAATGTTAGTTTGAATGGACCCAATATCCAGACTGGGAACACCCTCTGCGTTATATGCCTGATTGACGATCAATTTTGCGTTCGCTTCATAAATGGGGACGGTAAAAAAATAATTTTTGACACCTGCTCCAATGCAAGCAACTGCAACAAAGGCTACGATGATCCAAATTCGCTTGCGTAAAATTTGCATGTACTCTTTCAGTTCCACCTTGTATTCCTCCCATTCAATTCGGCGATTATGATGACATTCTATCGATCTGACTGCTTACCAGAACAACAACCTGCGTTTGAGAACCTTCGGTTTTTCTTGCTCTATGTCTATACTTTGGTTGTTCCATAACGACCAAGCATTATTTTTTAAGCGTGCAACCAGTTCTTTGCCAAACCTGCGGCCTAGCTGCTCATATGCAGCATTCATAGCAAAGGAACGAATATGAATGTCATGAGCGTCTGATGAAATGAAATGAAACGGGTTTTCTTTGCAAAAATGAAAACACCATTTCTGAACTTTTCGTCCGAAAAGTCCTATGATGGACTGGGCCGTGAGCTGAATCAGTGCGCCCTGATGAATGTATTCAACCAATAGTCCAGGATTATTCTGGATTGGGTGATTCCTTTCGGGATGAGCAATGATAGGTACGATACCGGCTACTTTAAGTTCATGAAGTATTCCGGTGAACTGCGAGGGAATATAGCCAAAGGGCAATTCCAGCAACATGTAACGACTCCCGGCAAGTGTGCAGCATTTGCCTGCGTGTAAGTCTCGAATCAGAGCTTCATGAACCCTGATCTCCTGTCCGGGGCGGATCTCCAAGCGAATGTTGCGTTTGCGAAGCTCTGCACGAAGCAGTCCCACTGCCTGATTGACCACAATCGGTTCATTATTGTAATGCCCGTTCAGGTGATGCGGAGTTGCAATGATCGAGGTAACTCCCGAGGCTGCCGCCTTCTGGGCCATGTCGATGGACTGTTCCATGTGAACCGGACCATCATCAAGACCTGATAAAATGTGGCAGTGTATTTCAACCATATCCAAACTTCCTCAATGTATGATCCCCCTCGCCCTTTTATTCATCGCGCAAAATGCTTTTGGTGTTAAAGAACTAATGCATAACGCTATGAAATATAGTAAAATGGCGTTAAGTACTTGCATGTTCAGAAAATGTTTAGAATTTGTCAGGCTTCATATGGTAAAATCGATGTAATGATAGGTTTTCTGCAGGTCCGGTTGTTCCGCTGCCTTTTCATAGGCAAATCGGGATACCGTAGGAAACTGCACGTCACGAAGCATCTGATTTAACTGTCCAGTTATATATAGTGTCTGCTCTTGCTGAATATGCAGGCTTGAATGATACAATGTAAGCTCGCCGAAGGGCTGTTTCCATTGCAAGCTTGCCTGAAGCCTTAAACATACTTGGCGATCTTCTACATCCAAACCGATCAACATCGTTGACGATACCGGTAAAACCAGGTCACTCAGGAAAGTAATCGCTTTTGTATCCATCCCAAGCAAGAGAACGGGACGTCGTTTGCGGTCTACTGTCTTACCCTGAAACTCCTGAATGTACATATGGACATTTAATTCTAGATCGGCCCATTCCTGAATCACTGAATTCATCGTTTCATTCCTTTAGAATGGATTAGCCTTCAAGTGTTGCCATTATTCCTTCTCACAGGTATATTGCATAGACAACTTGGAGACACTTAAATTATTCCAAATGATACATTTTGTAACTTCCATACGTCCAATTTACGATACAAATTGTATCATGTCAAGCAGTATTTGGACATGGTTCTTTTGATTTACGACAATATGAGATGTCCTTAGACAGACCTATTTCAGATATAGGTCTGTCCAAGCGTCATCTTTTTGCAGGAAAGCTGCCCTGATCAAAAAATAGCTCAGGATTGGTTTAATATATTTGACATGGCGTTCAGGGGGAAAAGCGTATGAACTACGGAAATCGCATTGCTGAATTAAGGGAACAGCGGGGACTTACTCAAGAAGAACTTGCGAGCTCCATTCATATTACCAGGGCCGCTCTCTCCCATTATGAGAAGAATCGACGCAAACCGGACTTTGAAGTATTAACCAGGCTTGCTGATATTTTTAATGTATCCATTGATTATCTCATAGGGCGTACGAAGCAGAGCGATGTGGTTATGGATGAGGATGTTCGAGAATTTGTGGACTCGCTTGAATTATCAGATAAGGAAGTGTTGGATCGCTTCGATCTGATGATCGATGGTAAACCCTTAACAGAAGAAGAGGCACGTCGTTTTATTGCTTTTGTCCGAATGGAACGCAGTATGGATTAACTCCAACAAAGGAAGACCCAGTCCCGAGTAGTCATCTTTTCGGTTCCTGGGTTTTTTTGCGTCTTAACTCCTTCTAATACATATTTGTGTATGATCCTGGTTATTAGTGCTCATTGTTGACGGAGGATATGAACTCGTTCCAACGCTCCGGGTCGATTCCGCATTGCAGTAAAACCTTCTTGATGTCCATCTCGGTTGCTTTCACTTGTTTACCTGTCGGCTTAAGTTCGCCCCTGTTTGGATTCTTCATATTCATTCCGCTAACCTCTCTTATCTATATATACTTTCTCTGCACTCCAAAACTAGCCTTATTATACTTGAGAAAGTTCCTCAATGTTGTCGTCTCATGGCGATAGCGTTTTTGGTACGGGTTCTAATTTTGTCGAAACACAAATAGGAGCTCTACAGCGCCTCATCGGCAGCCATAAAGCTCCTATTAATTCTTCATACAACCCATTCACGCAATCCTGTTAAAAGAGGGACTTAACCTCCCGCACGTGCAAGCTCACGCATATTGGCTTCAAATGCTGCCAGCAAAGCTTCCTCTCCCGTCAAGCCTGTCGCCTGAACACGTTCGATCTGCTCTGTCATCCGTTTGAAGTCTTTCGGAATAACCCGAACGAACTGGTTCACAGAATCCTGCCAGTTATCCAAAATACGCTCACCTGCAGCACTGCCTGTATAAGCCACATGACGTTGAATCATGCCGCGCAGGTCTGCACTTTCCGATACATCTTCAATCCGCTCCAAAAGAACCATTTCCAGGTTACAACGCTGCAGGAAAGTGCCTTCCGGATCATATACGTAAGCAATACCTCCGGACATCCCGGCTGCAAAGTTACGACCTGTATCGCCCAGAACGACGACACGTCCGCCGGTCATATATTCACAACCGTGGTCACCCACACCCTCCACAACGACTTTTGCACCCGAATTCCGTACGGCAAACCGTTCACCTGCAATCCCGCGAATATAAGCTTCACCACTGGTCGCTCCATACAGAGCCGTGTTACCAATAATGATATTATCCTCGGCTTTGAACGTTGCTTTCGGAGAAGGCATAACAATTAGTTTACCTCCTGATAATCCTTTACCAACGTAGTCATTGGAATCACCTTCAACGGTCAGGGTCATCCCTTTAGGTACAAAGGCCCCGAAGCTTTGTCCGGCAGAGCCGACAAACTTGAATTGAACGGTGTCTTCCGGTAGTCCAGCAAGACCATATTTCCGTGTAATCTCACTACCCAGAATCGTACCTACTGCCCGGTTAACGTTCGTAATCGGAAGAACAGCCTCAACCGGTTGGCCAGATTCGATCGCAGGTTGAGCCAACGTCAGCAATTGCTGCATGTCGAGCGTCTCTTCCAATTGATGATTCTGGTGCTGTGTACGATAACGTGCAGAACCTTCCGGCATCTCAGGTACATGCAGCAGCACAGACAGATCCACACCTTTTTTCTTCCAATGATCTACTGCCTGAACCGTTTCAAGACAGTCTGTACGTCCAACCATTTCCTGAATGGTACGGAAACCAAGCTCAGCCATAATTTCGCGTACATCTTCAGCGACAAAACGCATGAAGTTCACAACGTGAGCCGGATCACCCATGTAATTTTTGCGCAGCTCCGGATTTTGCGTTGCTACACCTACCGGACATGTATCCATCTGACAAACACGCATCATGATACATCCCAGTGCCACGAGTGGTGCTGTGGAGAAACCATACTCCTCCGCTCCAAGTAAGGCAGCAATCGCAAGGTCACGACCATTCAACATTTTGCCATCCGTTTCCAGAACAACACGGTCACGCAAATTGTTCAGCATCAGCGTTTGATGTGTTTCGGCAAGACCAAGCTCCCAAGGCATACCCGCGTGACGGATCGAACCTTGTGGAGATGCACCCGTACCGCCGTCGTATCCACTTACGAGGATAATATCGGCACGACCTTTGGCTACACCTGCGGCTATGGTACCTACGCCGACTTCGGAAACCAGCTTCACGTTGATTTCCGCACGTGGATTCGCGTTTTTCAGATCATAGATCAACTCAGCCAAATCCTCGATAGAGTAAATGTCGTGATGCGGTGGCGGTGAGATCAGACCCACGCCAGGTGTTGAACCACGAACCTCAGCAACCCAAGGATATACTTTACGTCCTGGCAGCTGTCCACCTTCACCCGGTTTCGCACCTTGTGCCATTTTGATCTGGATCTCGTCAGCATTTACGAGATAGTTCGACGTAACACCGAAACGTCCGGATGCAACCTGTTTAATGGCACTGCGCCGTGAATCACCGTTGCTATCTTTAATGAAGCGAGCCGGATCCTCCCCGCCTTCACCTGTGTTTGATTTACCACCGACACGGTTCATAGCGATCGCCAAATCTTCGTGTGCTTCCTTACTGATGGAACCGAAGGACATCGCACCTGTTTTGAAGCGGCGCATAATACTTTCAACGGATTCCACTTCCTCCAGCGGAACTGCCGGCCCTGCCGGTTTCAGTTTCAGCATGGAACGAATCGTCAGCAACTGATCATTCTCACCCTGCACCAGTTTGGCATACTTTTTGTACAGGTTGTAATCGCCTGTGCGAACGGCGTGTTGTAACGTATGAATCGTTTGCGGGTTGAACAGATGTTCCTCCCCGTCATTACGCCACTGATATTCACCGCCTGAATCCAGCACTTTGTCATTGCCGTCTTTGTCCGTAAAGGCACGATTATGGTGAGTCAGCACCTCTGCTGCCACTTCTTCCAGACCAATACCACCGATCCGGGATGGCGTCCAAGTAAAGTAACGATCAACGAAATCAGACTTCAGGCCAACCGCTTCAAAAATTTGAGCGCCCCGATAGGACTGAATTGTCGAGATTCCCATTTTGGACAATATTTTAATAACGCCTTTGGTTGCGGCTTTAATGTAGTTTTTGACAGCTTTCTCATGCGAGATGCCGCGCAGCAGCCCTTGCTGAATCATGTCATCCAGTGTTTCGAATGCCAGATAAGGGTTCACGGCACTTACGCCGTAGCCCAGCAGCAATGCGTAGTGATGAATATCACGAGGCTCTGCCGATTCCAGCAAGATGCTGACTTTGGTTCTTGTACCCTGACGGATCAGGTGGTGATGCAAACCTGCCACTGCAAGCAGTGCAGGAATGGCCGCATTCTCCGCATCCACGCCGCGGTCAGACAAGATCAAAATGTTATGACCTTTGTCGATGACACGGTCCGCTGCTTCAAATAGCAGATCCATTGCTTTGCGCAGTCCTTCCGCACCTTCTTTGGCCGTGAAGAAAATCGGGATGGTCATCGAACGGAAGCCTGGACGGCGCACGTGACGAATTTTCGCGAAATCTTCATTGGACAATACCGGTGTATCCAGACGAATCTGGCGACAGCTCTCCGGTTCAGGATTGAGCAAGTTGCGCTCTGGACCAATCGTTGTAGCCGTAGACGTGACGATCTCTTCACGGATGGCATCAATTGGTGGATTGGTTACCTGTGCAAACATTTGTTTAAAGTAGTTATACAAACGCTGCGGACGATCCGACAGCACTGCCAGTGGTGCATCATAACCCATGGAACCCGTAGCTTCCATGCCTGTGGATGCCATTGGCTCCAGGACTTTGCGCAGTTCCTCAAATGTATATCCATAGGCCAGCTGAAGCTGGGTTACGTTATCGTGTTTTGGATCTGGAAGTTCCGGCGCTTCCGGCAGTTCATTCAGATCCATCAAGTGCTCATCGAGCCACTCCTGATACGGATTCTCGGCTGCAATTAGAGCTTTTACTTCCTCATCCGAGATGATGCGTCCTTCTTTTGTATCCACGAGCAGCATGCGACCTGGACGCAAACGATCCTTATACAGAATTTCTTCCGGAGCAATATCAAGGACCCCGACTTCAGAGGACAAAATGATACGATCGTCTTTCGTTACATAATAACGTGCAGGACGCAGACCGTTACGGTCCAGTGTTGCACCAATCTGCAGACCATCCGTAAAGGCCATTGCTGCCGGCCCGTCCCACGGCTCCATCATCGTGCTGTGATATTCATAAAATGCTTTTTTGGCCGGATCCATTCCCTCATCCGTGCTCCACGGCTCAGGAACCATCATCATTGCCACGTGTGGCAAGGAACGTCCGCTCAAATACAAGAACTCCAGTGTGTTATCAAACATCGCCGTATCCGAACCGTCCGGGTTAATGATCGGCTTCACTTTGGAGATGTCGCTACCGAACACTTCGCTCTCAAACAGCGATTGACGTGCGTGCATCCAGTTCACGTTACCACGCATCGTATTGATCTCACCGTTGTGGATCATGAAGCGATACGGGTGGGCACGCTCCCAGCTCGGGAATGTATTGGTACTGAAACGGGAGTGTACTAATGCAATCGCCGATTCAACCAGGTCCTCTTGCAAATCCAGGTAGAACTGTCCAACCTGCTCGGTTGTCAGCATGCCTTTGTAGACAATTTTACGACAGGACAAGCTTGGCAGGTAGAACGAACCGCCTTCTTTCTCATCAGCCGAATATCGGATCGCCAGCTCAGCACGTCTGCGAATCACATACAGCTTCCGCTCGAACGCGAGCTCATCGTTGATATCCGTAGATCTGCCAATGAACACCTGACGCACATAAGGCTTCGCAGCCAGGGCGGAACGACCAAGCATCTCATCAAAGGTCGGCACATCCCGGAAACCGAGGAATGTCTGTCCTTCTTCTTCAATGATTTTCTTCAGGCTCTCCTCGTGAGCATGACGAATCTCAGGATCCTGAGAAAGGAACAGCATTCCCACGCCATACGCTCCCTGCTCTGGCAGCGCAAAGCCGAGGCGCTCTGCTTCCTGTGCAAAGTAACGATGTGGAATCTGAATCAAAATACCGGCTCCGTCACCGGAATTCGGCTCACTGCCCTGTCCCCCGCGGTGCTCCATATTACTAAGCATGGTCAGTGCCTGGCTAACGATATCGTGTGAAGGTACTCCTTTGATGTTGGCAACAAAACCCATTCCGCATGCATCTTTTTCGAACTGTGGGTCATACAAACCCTGTTTAGGAGGTAATCCGATGTGTCTCATGGAACGCAACCTTTCTATAATGAAGTATTTCGGAAAGATCAAGAACATAGGCAACAAGCAACAATGAAACGGGAGGAGCGGGCCTATAAGTTGAGAACCCTGCTGAATAATCGGGGTGACCACAATCGGGTCATTGGATTTAGAGTACTTCTGCTGCTGGAGAAGAAGTCATTCTTTCGTAGTGCTTCCGGATGAGCCGGTAAAGAGCACAATTATAATTACTCGCAGTCGCTGGCACGACCGCTGATATGGAGCGACGTTTTTTGATATAGTTCTATTATTTTAACACCGACCTAACATCAGCGCAATTTAAACTTTTTAATACCTCTGATAAGAAATGTTTTGCAGTACAGCTTTAGTGTAATGACGTTTAAATTCATCTCTTTTTCGAATAATTATACACATTTTAAGACAGAGTACAACTGATTTTATCTGCTGACAAAAGAAAAACATTCCATATGCAGCCTGCGTTTCTGCTTAATATCACCAAATTCCCATTCCGTTTTCGTGCAAAATGCATCCCGAACATGCATTTGTATACAAAAAGAGCCTGTGGCCCATTTTGGGGTCACAAGCTCTTTGCACTTTTTGACTACTATGTTGCATAATTTTGATACTGGTTAACAAACTTTATTTTTCCAACCAAGCCATTACTCTGCATTACTTCAGACTTATGCTGTCACAACTTGACCCGATTCGGCCGAATCAGTCATTTCAGCTTCTTTTTTCGGACGACGGCCACTCCAGAGGAAATACGCCAGCGTCAACAGAACGGATACCCCTGCATAGATGGCCAGGATTCCAGCCTGATGCCACATCACATCGAAGTTGCCACTGGATACGACTGCTTTGAAGCCCATAATGCTATGGGTCATCGGTAACCATGGGCTAAATGCCTGGAGCCAGGACGGAATCAGTTCTACCGGGAAGGTTCCTGCACTTGCCGCAAGTTGGAATACCAACAGCAGGATAACCACATAGCGTCCGGGCAGATCAAGCCAGGTAACAAGCGCCTGAACAATCAACATGAACGTCAGCCCCGTAATAATTGTGAACAGATAGAACAGTCCTACACTGTGCGTTTCCAGACCAAGACCATACAGCATAAAGCTCGCAACGATAACCGATTGGAAAATGCTCATGGAACCAAATACGAGTGTACGGCTTACAAAACGGCTCCAGCCGGATGCGCCCGGTACGGATGTATCACGCATTTTCAAAATAATGGTCGAGATAAGAGATCCGACAAACAGTCCAATGGACAGGAAGAATGGCGTCAATCCTGTACCGTAATTGGACACGGATTCTGCTTCATTCTCAGCCGAGTTAATCGGTTCAGCAAACATGTTGACCACATCATCAGTCTTTTTCACTTCAGACGTTTTCTGAGCAGCATCATTCAGCTTGGTTGCCAGTTCACTTGAGCCGTCTTTAAGCTCAGTCAAACCATTCGCCAATTCGCCTGCACCATCACCAAGCTGTTTGGAACCGTCTGTTAGCGAACTCACACCACCGCTCAGCTTGCCAACGCCGGTTTGCAAGGCACTTGTGCCTGTGCCAAGTTGTTTGGCCCCGTTCACCAGCTGAGTGCCTCCGCTTGCAGCTTCACCCAACTTGCCGCTAAACTGCTTCAGGCCGTCAGAGAGCTTCGCTCCGCCTTCGCTAAGCTGATTGGCTCCAGCCAGCAGCTGCTGCTGTCCATCAACCAGCTGGTCGGCTCCAGCCAGCAGCTGCTTTTGTCCGCCGTGAAGCTCTGTCGCACCTGCTGCAAGCTGCTGGTTGCCCTCGTGAAGCTGATTGGCACCTTGCGCCAGTTTCTGCTCGCTCTCGTGCAGCTGCGCGCTGCCTTCTGCCACAGCCTCACTGGCTGCCAGCAGCTTCTGAACGTCCTCACTTGCAGCCAGCTCCGGATTAGATGCAGCCAGCTGTTTCAAACCATCCGCCACACCTTGGGCACCGTCCGCAACTTTACTGCTTCCATCAACGGCAGACTGTAAGCCTGACGCCAGAGTTCCACTACCCTGCACTGCACTTTGCAGGCCTTCAGACAGCTTCGCACTGCCTTGTTCGGATGATAGAAGACCTGCCTGCAGCTTGCCTGTACCATCAAGTGATGATTGAAGACCTGCCTGCAGCTTGTCACTGCCATCTTTTAACTGGTCTGCTCCGCTTTGAAGCTGATCCGAGGCCGCAGCCTGAAGCTGCTGAAGACCGGATACCAGACTGGTTGTTCCGCTTTCCAGCTTAGTGGCCCCGGTATGCAGTGCATCAACACCATCGCTCAATGGGGATAGTCCATCCTGAAGCTCCAGTGTTCCGGATGCCAGTTTGGCCAAATTGTCTTTCAGCTTGACCGCACCATCATCCAGTTTGCCTGCCCCCGTATTCAGTTCGCCCGCACCATCGCCGGCTTCCGCCAGTCCGTCAGATACTTCGGAGAACTTGTCGAGCAGCGTTTCGGCATAAGCCTCTGTCACCTTGGCAGATACTTTCGCCTTAAGATCCTTGATTGCCGTCTTGCCGATCTGTGCACCTACGAAGCTGTAATTGCCGTTCGGTTCGTAGATCAGTTCAGCAGGCTGCGGTTGATCATCCAGCAGCGTGGTGGCCTGGGATGAGAAATTTTCAGGAATCGTAATTTGCATATAGTACTTGTCGTTCTGCATACCCTCTTTGGCTTGAGATGCATTAACGAATTCCCATTCAAAATCTTTATTTTTCTTCAGCTCATCCACCAGATCGTCGCCCACCTGCAAGGATTTGCCTTCAAGCTCTGCTCCCTTGTCGAGGTTGACGACAGCAACCGGCATCTGGTCAACATGACCATATGGGTCCCAATAGGCAGCCAGATAAATGCCGCTATACAGGATCGGAATAAACATTACTGCAATGACGGGGATCAACACCTTCGGGTTTCTCACGGCCGATCCCACATCCTTGAAAAACACGGATAAAGATTTCATGTCTTTTTTCTCCCCTAACTCTCTGCTTCACGAGCAGGAACTAACTTAATGTAAATATGTGAATAAATACAGAAATTTGCTGAAATACGAACTGACCACTTTCCTCAAACGGTCAATTCAGAACAAAAAAACAAACCTGCCTCTCGGCAAGCCTCACTGCCTTCATGGAAAAAGACACTCCATATTCTCCCTATATTATAGTAGAGAAATTTGGAAACTACATGATGGCAGCAATTCCTTCCATTAAGAAAAGACGAAAGTAATTTTTGATTTCCTCTTTGCTGAGCGGTTCGTGCTGTTTATTCCAATCCGAGGTGAGTGCAATATACAGACGGATCATCATAAAGGCCACGACTTGCGGATCACAATCCCGAATCTCACCGCTGTCTCTGGCTTTCTCCAGCTCCTTGGACAAGAAATCGGAAATGACCTTCTCCACCTTGTCCAGACCCTCCTTGGCCTGAAGTGTTCCAAAATCCTTAAGTTCCTGGGATAGCTTCACCAATAAATCATGATCACGTCGGAATTCCAGCAATGAATCCAGCACACGAAACAGGTTATCAAAAAAGGCACTCTCTTGATGTACTTCACGATGGGCAATATTTTTCATTTCCTGGATCACTTCCACCAGAATCTGATCAAACAGCTGCTCCTTGTTCGTAAAAAAAGTGTAAATTGTCCCTTTGCCTACATTCGCTATCTTGGCTACCTGATCCATCGTGGTAGCTTTGTATCCAAACATGGCGAACGACTGAGCTGCTGCATGAATGACCTGCTGCCTCCGGTCAATCGGAGCCATCATATCCCCTCCTTCACTAATCTTCACTTGCAAAATGACCAAAAATACAATTTGGTCACTTGGTCAAAACTTACATTAACACCTTCGTCAACAGATTGCAACCCTAACATTTCAAAATTGTGTTAATTTATTTTAACCGAAATGCAGTGGAAAGTGATTCATTCGTCGTCTATAGTGTATGATGGTTCCAATAATACGGATTAAACGAAGATGGACTGTCTCAGAACATCAACTTTCGTGTAAATATTTATGGAATGAACATGATTTTCCGTTTCGCTGTATATTCATGTATTGAAGGGTACGGCAGAACGGTGAACTTATCAAATTTAAACTTATGAATAAAGGTGAACTCATGCGAAAACCAAGAGTGCTCTTATTATCCGAAGGTTTCGGCACCGGTCACACCCAGGCCGCACATGCGCTGGCAAGCGGCATCAAAAAGGTTAGTCCACACGTCCATAGCCGCGTTATCGAACTTGGCAAATTCCTGAATCCGACGGTGGCTCCGCTTATTTTTTCCGCCTATCGAAAAACATTATCCGTCCAGCCCAAACTGGTCAGCATGCTGTATCGGACACAATATAATAAATCGTTGAACGGATTTACCAAACTCGCCTTGCATCGGATTTTCTATACTCAAACGGCGCAGGTCGTATCCCAGTTGAAGCCGGATGCCGTAATCTGCACCCATCCGTTTCCGAATGCGGTCATTTCAAGACTGAAACGGCAAGGGCTGAACATACCACTGTATACGGTCATTACGGATTACGATGTGCACGGTACATGGATCAATCCTGAAGTAAACCAGTATCTGGTCTCTACCCCACAGGTTAAGGCATTACTTGAGATTCGGGGAGTCGACCCCTCTCGAATTCAGGTTACGGGAATTCCCGTGCATCCTGATTTTTGGGAAGCAGGTGACAAAGTACGGCTGCGTCAGGAAATGGGGCTTCAGGATATGCCTACGGCACTGCTTATGGGCGGTGGATGGGGGCTTTCCTTTGATGAAGAACATATGAAACTATTAACCTCCTGGGCTGATCGGGTGCAGCTTGTATTCTGCCTTGGAAGCAACGAGAAGATGATCTCCAAGATGAAAGAGATGGCTTGCTTCCAGCATCCGAACATCCGCATTCTCGGTTACACAAGGGAAGTCAGCAAGCTGATGGACGTATCGGACGTCCTTATTACGAAACCGGGCGGCATGACTTGCACGGAGGCTCTGGCCAAAGGGCTGCCGATGTTGTTTATTCCACCACTTCCAGGCCAGGAAGAAGAGAATTGCGAGTATTTTGTACAAGCCGGATACGGTCAGGTGATACATTCAGCAGACGTCATTACCACTAGGTTCAGAGAACTGTGTGACCGGACAAAAGCACCAAATGAAGCTGAAAGTCAGCTGAAAGTTGTACGCAAACCGTGGAACAGACCATCCTATGATCCGAAGTCTTGTGCACAGGCTGTTCACGAATTATTGTGTCCGGCTGCAGCCGACTTCCCCTCCACGCCCAAGGAACGCTTCAAGGCCGGAATTCCTGCCACGACGCTGTCAGGTACCAGAATTCCTTTTTAAAGCCTCTAAGGGCCCTTAGAGCTCTTCTAGGAGGGTGTTGAATGCGGATAGACATGTCTTATGATTAACATCAACTCATTTGAAACGAAATGGATACAGAAAAGGTTCCCTTCTCATTTTGGAAGGGAACCTTCTTCAATTTCCTTTAAAATAAACGTATGTTTTACCAGAAAAAAGGGTAATTTAAAGGAAAGAGATCCATTTAAATACCGAAATAAAACTCTGTTTCAGGTGTTTTCAAAGGTTCGTGTAATGTTAATACATTAACTACCCTGCCTGTTTGCAGAATTTTCAGATCAATTACTTGTAAAAAGTATGATGACCGATCGTTTTCACTTTTTTCTTCGAACGGGCAACCGTCAGATCATCGGCAAGCGTCAATGATAAGAAATAATACGTATCATCAGCGACTTCCTTCTGTCCATTCAGTGCAGCATTCACTGCCTTTACGCTGTCCTTATTGGGAACTACACGCTTCAGACGTCCGTTGGCTACCGGGCTGAATTGAGACTTCTGATAGATTACCTTATAAATAGTATCGGGAAAATTGGCTGACCGCAGCCGGTTTAAGACAACATTGGCAACTGCCACTTTGCCTTCGTACGGTTCACCTTCCGCCTCTGCCATGACAATTTTTTGCAGCAGAAGCAGCTCTTTATCGGACACACTGTATGACCAGGTTGCAAGTTTCGAGTCCTCCTGGTTCAAAAGCTCGGTCCGCGTAAAGTAAAGTTTTTGGGGGGGAGTTGTTACAGCAGCAGCCGCTTTGGCCTTCTCTATTTTGGCCAATTTCAGGGCAGCTTCTTTTTTGGCTTTGGCCGCCGCAGCAGCTCTGGCCTTATGCTTGGCCTTGGCTTCCTTCAATTCCTGTTCTTCCTGAGCAGCCGTAAGCCAGTCCTTGGCTGGCAATGAAGCCGTCCAGTTTGCCGTATGAATCGATGAATCAGCAGACAGACTTGTCCCGTCTGTCATCATACGCCTGTCCCCAGTTGAAGAAGATGATGCGCTATTTTGCACAGAAGCCGCCAGATCAGTCATCTGTTTACTATCACTTGCCTCGTTCCATTTCCCAGTTGCCTGGACTACATTAACCCCCACTATACATACAAGCAGCACAGATAACATCGGTGCTACCCAACGATTCTTGCTTATAATATCCATTCGTAAGATTCCTCCTGTCGCAACAATTCCCTTAACTAAGTAACCCAAAAAAAAGAATTTGAATAACGATGGCTAATATTACATAGGGATAAACGTAATGTCAATGTGATTTTATGTCATAAAAACGAGTTTCAGGAAAATGAAAACGTATCCACAACCTCATACATCGGCGATTGTCCCAGCCTGGTCACATAAAGTACAAAGTCCTCCACAATCCATGATTTAGCACCCAAGGAATGTTCCGGAAGCACCCCATAAATACCTTTATCTTCATTTCCTGGGGCTAAACCCAGAAATTTGCGTGCAATTGTAATGTGCGGAGAGTAAGGTCTCAGCTCTGCTTCATATCCAAGTGTCGATGTGGCCTCCAGAATCCGTTTGTGAAGAAGATTCAAAGACTCCAGCTCGCCGTCCACACCCCTCCACAACACCTTCGGAGCATCTTTCAGACCAAAAGTTCCCCAACCGGAAGTTTGCAGTTCAAACGGCTTAATTCCATTACTCGCCATGCGCAGCGCTTTCCGCAGATGCCCGATATCACTCACCAGTGTATCTCCCAGAAATTGCAGCGTGATATGGTAATCCCGATGGTCTGTCCATTTGCGAAAATCAAGTCCGTTCTTCACCATTCCTGCATCAAGTTGAAGGGATTCCTGAATAGCTGCCGGAAGACGTAACGCCGTAAATAATCTTTCCCGCCGTGATGGTAGATCCGTATATGAATAGTTATTCATCATCGTATACACCTCTCTAAAGTTCGTTCTATTATTTCACAATTATATGTATCGTTTCAAGTTGGGTAATTATAGATTGACATAAGTTTCGGCACTTGCACATGAGGCTGCACTCCTGCCTTTCTGCAACATTTTCTCAAATCTGCTACACTTATCACACAACTCAATCGAATTCAGGAGGTTACACACTATGGGTAAAATTGTATGTTTTCCATCTTTATCTGCGGAACAGCAGCAGCGCATTTTAGACGCCGCACCCGGCTACACGCTGACCGTCAGCAAAGCCAAGGAGATTGACCCTGCAGCGTTAACAGAAGCTGAAATCATTGTTGGCTGGTCTCCACTCGTCACAGAACATGCCTTGAAGAAGGACAGCCTCCTGAAGTGGGTACAGGTCTGGTCCGCAGGTGTGGATAACCTCCCCTTCTCGGATTTGGAACAAAAAAATATTCAGGTGACCAGTGCCAATGGCGTACATGCCATCCCGATCACTGAAATTATTGTAGGCATGATGTTATCGCACAGCCGCTGGCTGAGACAAGCCATGCTTCATCAACAGCAAGCCGAGTGGAAAAATCCCGGCAAACCACTGCCAGAACTGCACGGCAAAACGGCTGTCATTGTTGGTGTAGGAGAGATCGGCACCGAAGCTGCCCGTATTCTCAAGGCGTTTGGCATGAATGTCATCGGGGTTCGCCGGTCCGGCAAAGACGTTCCTAATGTCGATCACATGTACGATATGTCCGGACTGCATGAAGCTTTGGGCAAGGGTGATTATGTCATTAACATCTTGCCTCTCACAGACGAAACCCATCATTTGTATGATCAAACCGCATTCGAACATTTCAAGACAGGCTCCTGCTTCGTCAATGTAGGACGAGGTCCAAGTGTAGACACTGAAGCGCTAATTCGTGCACTGGATAGGGGTCAAGTCGCCTATGCTGCATTGGATGTTTTTGAAGAAGAACCCCTTCCTGCTGAGCATCCATTATGGCATAAGGACAATGTTTTAATTACCCCCCATATCGCGGGAAGTACGGAGCAATATACGGATCGGGCACTTGATATTTTTGTGGAAAATCTGGAAGCTTACCTGGCGGGCAAAACACTGCCGGTCAACCTGGTCGACTATAGTCATAAATACTAATTCGCCCTATATTTTCCATGCGTAATTGTACAAATGCCTTATCATTATTTCTAAAAATGGATATAAAAAAACCTCCACTCCCGGAAATCATTTCTTCCGAGTTGGAGGTTTTCTTCTACTATATAACTATGTGCATAACCAAACGTGACGTATAAACGTTCCTTTACGCACAGCGCAATACTGATTCACTTCCCACCCCGCGGCAAGCAAATGCTCTTCCACCCATTCCGTGGAGACAACTACAGCCCGTTTCGCCAGCCTGCGCAGACTTGTCAGCATGACGCGCTGGTCTTCATCTGGAAGGACGGAACACAGATTGTAGGGCATATCCAAAATCGCTGCGTCGTAAGAACCGTCTAATTCATTCATGTCACCCAGCGTAAGACAAGCAGGATCATAACCAAAGTGCGACAAATTGATGCGTGCTCCCTGATTGGCCAGCGGATTCAGGTCGTTCCCTCTTGCCTCAATCCCCATGGAGAGTGCTTCAATGACTACCGTACCCATGCCGCAGCATGGATCAAGCAGCCGCTGGTTCAGGATGTTCGGTACAGCAATGTTAACGAGAGATCTGGCCAGCGCAACTCCGAAACCCGTGGAGTAGTTTTGCGGCTTCTGCTGATGACTGTGCCACGATCGATCCGCTTCTGTCCACTGACCCAAGATCCATTTTCTACCTGTTTGTATTAGTCCAAAGGTCACTTTTGGGCGCTTCATCTGCGCCTTGCCCTTGATGCACATTCCCACTTCTCTTTCCAGCTGACGGGAATGTTCATAATCAGGCATATGGTCTCCTTCTTTCAGACATACCACTTTGAACGTTTCTTCCGGAAGCAATTTAACCTTCGCTGCAGCCGGAAGCAAATCATTCACGCTATCCGCTTCCGATATCACATCAAGCCTTCCATGAATAAACGGGCTTCTGCCTGGTGGAATGCATATACTGGACCGGACATATGAGCGTAAATCCGAATTCATTTCCAGCCTGGATCCAAGCAGCGTATTGAGCTCAAGTGAGCATAATTCACGCTCGTTCTCATGACAGGCAAACGTATAGACGTAATCTTGGTTGATTGAACTCCTTGTGATGTCGGTCGAATTGATTTCAGTCAAAATTGCAGCCGTCCTTCATGTTTCTTCTATTATAAGAAGAAGGTTTATATTTTTAATTTTTCGATGGAAGTTAGCAGGTCATCCGACAATTCCTTCAATGATTGAATGCTGCCGCTAATCGTTTCCATGGAGCTTACCTGTTCTTCAGCCGAAGCCGAAACTTCCTCTACGCTTGCCGCAGATTGCTCCGATACTGCCGAGATCTGTTGGCTGAAATCATTCATGCGTCCACTTGCATCCTGCATGCCTTCCAACCCAGCTGTCATCATGCCAATCACGTGAACCATTTCCTCTACGGATTCATTAATATTTCGGAACAAATTCCCCGAAGTTCGCACATGTTCTTGCCCCAGTTCAGTCTCCCGGACACCTGTACGCAGTTCAGCAACAACTCCCTGGGAATCCTGTTGGATATCTTCCGTAATCACTGTAATTTCCTCCACTGAAGTCTGGACCGCTTCCGATAAATTCCGCACCTCGGCTGCAACCACGGCGAACCCACGACCACTCTCTCCAGCGCGGGCTGCCTCAATGGAAGCATTCAATGCCAGAAGGTTGGTCTGGCGGGCGATGTCACGAATCACCTGGACCAGCTTGGAAATATCCTCGTTTTTACGGTTTAGCTGCTCCATCCGATCCATCGAAGCCGAGACAGCCCCGGAGATTTGCTGCATTTGCTGCACCGATTGCTCCATCGCCTTCCGTCCATTCAATCCCTGCTCCAACACACGTTCTGACATCGCACTAAGCTTGCTCCCTTGATTAGCATGCTGCTGAATGTGAACGTTCAATCCCTCAACCGTACGTGCTGATTCGACTGCCGTTACGGCTTGACTCTCTGCAGCCTTGGCTGACTCTTCCATCGTTATGGCAATCTGCTGACTTCCAATTTTGACTTCTTCCGAAGAAATGGCCAGCTCGTTACTCTGGCGATTCACCGCTTCGGCAACACGTCTGACATTCAACACCATGGAAGTCAGATTCCCTTTCATCGTGTTTACCGCTTTGGCCAAGAGCCCTACTTCATCTTCGTGCTTGGTATGTATATCCTGCACATTCAGTTGGCCTTCTGCAATCAGCTTCACTGCACTAATGACCCGGAGCAGCGGTTTCACGACCTGCGAACGGATAATCGGAATCGCGATCGCCGTGATCGCAATCATGATCAGCACCCCTACAATAATGATCATTCGGCCATTCTGCACAGACCTGATGGTTTGTGCTGCCGAGAGATCCGACTGATTCTGATTATACTCGACCAGATAATCCAGATCGACCTGCATAGCGTCAAAGGAATCAGCCCCTTTTTCTGACACTTCCTTCGCTAGTTGGGATTGTCCTTGATCACTCAAATTGATTGCTTGGGTATTCAGCTTAAGGTAAGCTGCCCACTTCGTCTTGAATGCATCCCAGTGCTCCTGTTCGTCAGCCGCCTTTTCCTGCTGGTCGTATATTTTAATCGTCTGTGCCGTTTCGCGAATGTAATTGGTACGCTCTTCAGCGAGTTCAGCCTTGTCTCCATCCGGAGCATCAAAGTGCCGGTAACTCAATGACAAAATATGTTCGGTGGTATAGTTCAACCTATTGATTTGCTGAATCGAAGGCATCCAGTTCCCCGTAATCTCATTGGTACTCGCTTCCATGGAGTTCAACCGAGTAACAATAGTGACACTAAGGAGAAGTAAACAGAGGATTAATAAATAGAACGCGATGCTGATACGCAGACCGATACTCCTGACCTTGAATCTGCTGAACATGTGATTTCCCCCTTATACCGGATTCGGCCAACCTCCGAATTTTCGGTTCTTTGGTCTTGGTTTTACCCTTCTTTTGGCATCTTGCAAAATACTCTTTTATCATATCTCTATGGGTAAACTGACGTAAAGTATTATAACATTATTTTGTTTAGGACATGCTTCGTTTCGTAAAATCTTGTGCCTCGTATACACGTTGAGGTCATAGGAATATATCAGAAAGCATCAGCGAGATAAAATGGAAAAGAGCTGCAGCATGCGGAGAATACCGATCTGCAACCCTTCAGACGTATTAGATTATGGGGTTAACACTATGAAAACTAGCAAAACACCTCTTACTTCACCATGTTTTTACCAAACTCGGCAAGTAACCGATAAGACGCAAGTCTTCGCTCGTAATCAGGTCCGGCTGTAACTACCAGAAATTGCTTCGTCCCCAGTCGTTCGCTTACCTGCCCGAATTGTTCCCAGATCTGCGGCGCTGTTCCTGCAAAATGTTTACGCGCTTCGTCCTCACCCTCGCCCTTCTCAACGTTGATCTGACCACCCGTACCTGTAGTAGAGTTAGATTCCTTCTCGGCAGCGTGCAGGGCTGGTGCATCTTGTCCACTCTGCCTGCGCCGATCTGCCATTTCGCGGCTCCAGTCCCGAGCTTCCTCCTCTGTCTCTGCACACATTGCACTGACCGCAACCATCACTTGCGGTTCGTTCAACGTTTTACTGGGGGTAAACCCATCCCGATAACGCTTCACCGCTTCGGTACCATCGGCGTCACTCATAAACTGACCAAATACATACCCCATGCCAAACCGTGCAGCAAACTCGGCACTCTTGACGTTGGTACCCAGCATCCACAGGGATACGGGAAGTCCAGGGATCGGACGTGCCGTTACGCGATGCTCCTCATAGCTGTACCGATCCTCGAGCAATTCAGTGAGTGCCGCGAGTGATTCAGGCATTTTGGACACATGCTGCAAATAATTTCCGCTTAGCGCCATGGTGGCATGCGGTCCACCTCCAGGCGCGCGTCCCAGTCCCAGCTCAATTCTGCCTGGGTACAGTGCAGCCAGCAGCCGAAACGACTCTGCAACCTTCAACGGACTGTAATGCGGCAGCAGCACCGCACCCGAACCCAGCTGAATGGTTGCTGTCCTTGCACCAATATGCGAGAGCAGAACTTCAGGCGATGCGGATGCAAGCTCCTCCATATCATGATGCTCGGACGTCCAGTACCGGGTATATCCCCAGGCTTCGGCAAGTTGAGCCAAGGATACAGACTGCTGTAATGCCTCTTCCGCTGCAGCTCCATTCAACCTTGGCACAAGGTCGAGCACGCCCAGACTGAACGACTCACTTGAGCCTGTGCCGATGTTTGTATCCAAGCTTCTCACTCCTTATTCTAGTCCAGATCGTAGATGGAACCTACCTTCAGACCATACAATTCATTGTATATTTTCTCGGCAAACGCATCCGTCATGCCTGCAATATAATCAATCACCATGTGCTCCCATGTCCAGATCGGATGAGCCTTCGCCTGATCCTTCTCATAGCGCTGCAGCCAGTCGGATGGAATGATGGACTTGGACGTTTCCGGGTCAAGGAATGCATCCCATAGACGCTTGATCATC
Organism: Paenibacillus sp. FSL K6-2862; assembly: GCF_038005125.1. Taxonomy (NCBI): domain Bacteria; kingdom Bacillati; phylum Bacillota; class Bacilli; order Caryophanales; family Paenibacillaceae; genus Paenibacillus; species Paenibacillus sp. FSL K6-2862. The sequence continues at coordinate 1,306,663 of NZ_JBBOSN010000001.1, read as the reverse complement.
CATTCACTGCGTTTTTGCAGTCGCTGCACACGCAGATCACGAATCATGGTCACCCATGCAAAGCTCTTGAGAACACTCACCGTGCGCAGCATATCAAGATCCTCTGCACCTTCCCGGACAAACGTCACCTTTTTCCAATCCCCATCGTCAATTACGCCCAGACTGCCCACAAAGAGGCTTACCCAGTATGCCTTGACCTCGCGGCGGGTACGGGAGTAATCATGCTCGCAGAACGGCATCTTCTCATTCCAAACGCGCAGGAACGAAGCGAGCACTTCTTCTACCTTTTGCCCAATCGCCTCTCTCGTCCATCCATTCCAGAACAGATCTTCGAGTGTAGTAATCTTATCCACAATCAGTCGATGAATGTGCGGGTCCTGCAGGAAATGCTCATGTACTTCAATCTTGCCTGCTTTAATGCCATCCTCCAGATCATGCGCGGAGTACGCAATATCGTCACAGAGGTCCATGAGCTGTGCTTCAAGCGTCTTTTTGCCTGCCGGCATGTTCCAACGATTACGAATCTCGTGGATATATTGCCACTCATGATGGTACATGCCCTTCTTGCTCTCCGTACCTGGGTAGGGATATTTATTGATTCCAAGCAGCACCGCATCGGACAGATTCAGACCGTCGATGTCCTCCCGCTTCTCCAGGAACATGATGAGACGGAAGTTATGTGCGTTGCCTTCAAAATGCTCATATTTCCGCTTCAGCTCTGCACGAACCTCAGGCTCCTGTTGGGGTGATTTCGCTCCGCGGCTCTTCTTCATGATCTTCTTGACCTCGGTGTTGATCAGGTCATCCAATATACCATCCAGTACTTCTTCCCCTTTATGTCCAAACGGCGGATGTCCGAAATCATGTGCGATTGCAGCACATTCCACCACTTCCGAATCAATAATAAGCCCCGGGCTGTCCGCCTGACTCCAGTCCACTTGGGGATAACGACGAAGTAGGCTTCTTGCCGCCTCTCGTGCGATCTGTGCAACCTCAAGGGAGTGGGTTAACCGGGTGCGATAATAGTCGCCTGTTCCGGCACCAAACACCTGGGATTTGCCCTGCAACCGGCGGAAGGTCGGTGAATGAATCAGTCTGGAATAGTCCCGCTCATACGCTGCACGAGCTCCATCCAGTTTGGTAAGTTCAGGATATTGTCTATGTTCTCTCAAATCGTTCCATTGCATGTGATCACTCCTAGCCGACTGTCTCTATTTTGAGTGATTATACACAACATCCGTCGTTTCGAAAAGCAAAACCTGTCTGTGATTGTCATCTCTTCTCACATCAACTTGTGATGTACAGTCTTCTACTTTTATTATACCCCGACAGACTATCATCCGTGCACCTAAATGAATAATGATATACATCAACATACATCAAAATATGAAACCATTCAGGGAATGTAGAGATACATTCCAATACTTCAAAATTATAGGTTAAAAGGTGCTAATGAGCATTGGTGGCCGTGGCTGTTCCGGTTACGGATCGTTCTTCCGATCGCTGTTGTCTCCAGGTTTTCTGAATTTCCCTTGGCAAGGGGAAAACCCGGAGACAAACGCGACCGCTCCGCTTCTTCAGAATCGATTCCGTCCCCTCCACTACTTCGCAGCTGACCGTTATGGATTTCGACAAAACAGGATATTCGTAGAATCTAAAGTATTACTAAATTGGCAAAAGACAAACTCATTCTCAATTCAAGCGCGGCCTTTCATGATCTACTGTCTCCTATTTGTTTCTTTGGAGGGAGAGAAAATAAAAAACCGACAGGGACGGAATGCCCTGTCGGGTGCAGATGGTCAGCGCTGCGCTTGCTGGCCTATTACTTATAGAGAGTGCTGATAGCGTGAAATTGCATGCTACTTAAAAACTCAGCCCGGTGATGCGATTACACCATCACTTTGCAGATGTCGTTTGTGAACTCTACCGGATCTTGGATCGGCAAGCCCTCAATCAGCAATGCCTGATGGTACAGCAGACTAGTGTACAGACTCAGTTTTTCCTTATCCTGCGCGTAAGCATCTTTCAGAGATTTGAAGACATCATGGTTGACATTGATCTCCAGCACCTTATCTGCCTGTACATTCTCACTGTTCGGCATGGCTTTCAGAATTTTCTCCATCTCGATGGTCAGTTCACCTTCGGTGGACAAACATACCGGATGGCTTCTGAGGCGTTTGGAAGCTTTGACGGCTTTTACTTTGCCTGCCAGCTGTGCTTGCATTGCTTCAAACAACTCTTTGTTGTCGTTGTCTTCTGCTTCGTTTTTCTCTTTATCCTCGCTGTCTTCGATACCCAGGTCACCGCTGGAGATGGATTTGAACTCTTTCTCCTTGTAGTTCATGATCATTTTGATCGCGAATTCATCGATGTCCTCCGTGAAGTACAGCACTTCATATCCTTTATCCAGTACACCCTCGATCTGAGGCAGCTTCTCGATCCGTTCAATGGACTCACCCGATGCGTAATAGATATACTTCTGATCTTCAGGCATTCTGGAAACGTACTCGTCCAGGCTGACCAGCTTCTTCTCTTTGGAAGAAGAGAACAGCAGCAGATCCTGCAGTGTATCCTTGTTTACGCCATAGTCGCTGTATACGCCATATTTCAACTGACGTCCAAACGCTTGATAGAACTTCTCATAGCTCTCGCGATCGTCCTTCAGCAGGCTTTGCAGTTGGCTCTTGATTTTGTTTTTGATATTTTTCGCGATCAAGCTCAGCTGACGGTCATGCTGCAGCATTTCACGGGAGATGTTCAGGGACAGGTCTTCCGAATCCACCATACCTTTGACAAATCCGAAGTAATCCGGCAACAGATCGCCGCATTTGTCCATGATCAGGACACCGTTTGAGTACAATTCCAGGCCTTTTTCGTACTCTTTGGTATAGTAATCAAACGGCGTGCTCTCTGGAATAAACAGAATGGCATTGTATACCACAGCGCCATCTGCGCTGATGTGCAGGTGTTTGAGCGGTTTGTCAAAACCGTACCGTTTCTCCATATAGAAGTTGTTGTAATCTTCTTCGGTCAGCTCGCTTTTGTTTTTGCGCCAGATCGGCACCATGCTGTTCACGGTTTGCTCTTCCTTGTACTCCTCGAACTCGTTCTCCGTACCTTCCTTCGGACGCTGACTTGTCACATCCATCTTGATCGGGTAACGAATAAAGTCGGAATATTTCTTGATGATGGATCTCAGGCGATACTCTTCCAAAAACTCATCGTACGAATCCTCTTCGGTGTTCTGTTTGATCGTCAGGACGATTTCCGTACCTACGGAATCTTTCTCAGCTGGAGTGATCGTGTATCCGTCCGCACCTTCGGACTCCCATTTCCAGGCTTCGTTGCTGCCCAGCGTCTTACTCGTTACAGTCAGCTTGTCCGCCACCATAAACGCGGAGTAAAAACCAACCCCGAACTGTCCGATGATGTTATGGCCGTCTTTGGCCTCGTTTTCCTTTTTGAATGCCAGCGAGCCGCTCTTCGCGATAACCCCGAGATTGTTCTCCAGCTCTTCCTGGCTCATCCCGATTCCGGTATCAGTCAGCGTGAGCGTACGGTTCTCTTTGTCGATGGTCAGCTTAATGTAGTAGTCCTCTTTGTTGAAGACGAGTGTATCGTCGGTAAGGGCTTTGTAATATATTTTGTCAATGGCGTCACTGGAGTTGGAGATCAATTCTCTCAAAAAGATTTCTCTTTGGGTATAGATGGAGTTGATCATCATATCCAGCAAACGTTTGGATTCTGCCTGGAACTGTTTCTTGGCCATGAATGGGTGTTCTCCTTTCAATTTGGGATATAGAATGATTGGATTGAATATAGAAAGAAGCTTAACATTCACAAAACCGCTAAGTGGATAGAACTCTTTAATCTCTATGATCCTTTTCTGAACTCTTGTATAAGCTCAATTAAAAACATGACATTGTGCGGTGTGGCCGTTCCGGTTACGAATCGTTCTTCCAATCGCTGTTATCCCCAAATTCCCTTTATTCCCTTTTGAAAAGGGAGAAATTTGGTGATAAAGGCGACCGCTTCGCTTCTTCAGAATCGATTTCGTCCCCTCCACTACCTTCGCGGTTAATCACAGCCAATTTTAAGTTGAGACAAATACAAGTTCTGTTGATCATTTATGCTCTTTATCAAAGTATTTTCTGTCCACAATGTAGCCTCGCGCTCTTTCAGTTGACTTCTACATTCAAAACACAATCATTCCATATGTAGTCGCTGTAGTATAAAGGATCATGTGTTAGCACTCAGGTGACCGGAGTGCTAAACCCTTTCTTTTATATAACATATGGCAAAATTGGGTGTCAATACGCCGGGCGTTATTTTAACAAAATGGTAGATTAACACTTCATTTATACACGCATATTTGATTTTAACGTAATCAATTAGACAATACAAAAAGCCAGCTCGAATCATCGTTCGAACAGGCTTTTCTCTGATTGGTATAGCTGAAATAGTCAGCCTGGCTAATATCAGGTAAAAAAGTAGGTCAATGAAAGAATCGAGCGCATTCCTTCATTTATTTCACCATCTTCGGATCAAGGGTATCACGCAAGCCATCGCCGAGCAGGTTAAAGCCGAGTACCGTCAGCATGATGGAAAGGCCGGGAAAGATAAGCGTCCACGGCGCTTTTTGCAGAAACTGACGGGAATCCGAGAGCATTTTGCCCCATTCCGGGTCAGGCGGTTGTGCACCCATGCCGAGGAACCCCAGTGCGGCTGCCTCAATAATGGCTGTCCCGATGCCCAGTGTTCCCTGAACAATCAGCGGGGTAAGGCTATTCGGCAGGATATGACGAAACAGAATTCGCATATTATTCGCACCCAGTGTGCGGGCAGATGTAATGAATTCCTCCTGTCTCAAGCTAAGTACACGCGAACGCACCAATCGTCCGTAAGTCGGAATGTTGACGATGGCTATGGCGAGTAATGCATTTTGCAGCGAGGGACCAAGGATTGCCACAATGGCAATCGCGAGCAGGATGCCCGGAAAGGCCAGCAAAATATCGAATAGACGCGAGATGAGCATGTCTGCCCATTTTCCATAAAATCCGGCAACGAGTCCAAGCAATGCTCCCGCAATAATGGAACCGATCACCGAGAAGAACCCCACCCACAAGGAGATACGGGCTCCGTGAAGCACTCGGGAAAATACGTCACGCCCCAGATCGTCGGTACCAAACCAATGCTCTGCCGAAGGGGCCTGAAGCCGATCCGTCAGCACTTGTTCCTTGTAATCATAAGGAGAAATGTATGGTGCAAGGAAGGCCAACAGGATGAAAAACACAATAATGATCAGTCCGGCGAGCGCCAGCCGATTGCGGCGAAACGTTCTCCAGGCTTCCCGCCATGGACCGGATGCACGTGCCGATGCTGCTTCTATGGATTGTCCGGTATTGGTCGATAATTTGGCCATGCGGCGTCTCCCTTCTTTGGCTATGAATGGAAGATAAGAAGAATGAGTCCAATAACACTTCGGACTACGATTGCTGAACCATCTTCCGATCGCTGTTATCCCCAGATTTGTTGATCCACCTTTTTCAATGGTAAAAATCTGCTGATAAATGCCAACGCTCCGCTTCTACAGATTGGTTCTGCACTCTTCGTATCGTGTAATTTCTGATATCTATCTGATTTGAATATTCATTCATCAAAACAAATGATGGAGTTCCTACTTATAGCTAATCCGGGGATCAAACACAGCGTAAAGCAAGTCGACAATCAGGTTAATCAATACGAAAAAGAAGGCAACGATCAGAATGCCACTCTGTATGACCGGATAATCCCGCGAACTAATCGCTTCATATATATAGCGCCCCACACCAGGCCAAGCGAAGATTGTTTCGGTCAGTACCGCGCCGCCGAGCAAAGAGCCAGTTTGGATGCCAATAACAGTCAGGACCGGAATAAAGGCATTTTTGAGGGCATGTCCATATACAACAAAAAACGGACCGAGTCCCTTCGCCTTTGCGGTGCGGATATAATCCGAACTCATGACCTCAAGCATGCTGGAGCGAGTCATCCGGGCAATAACGGCCATCGGAATTGTTCCAAGCGCAACACTTGGCAGGATTAGATGTTTGGTTACAGTCCACAGCTGGTCCCAACGACCGGCAATCATCGTATCCAGCACATAGAGACCGGTGATGGCATCAACGGGATCACGTGCGTTCATTCTTCCAATGGACGGCAGCCAGTGCAACTTGTTGGCAAACAGCCATTGTTCCATCAGACCAAGCCAGAAGATCGGCATCGATACTCCAACCAAGGCAATAACCATACAGCAGTAATCGAACCAGGAGTTATGTTTCCATGCGCTGACGATCCCTGCATTAACACCAATAATGACGGCAAATAGCATACTCGCCATCGTCAGTTCAAGAGTGGCTGTCAGGTAAGGTACGATTTCCTGGGCAATAGGCACCTTGGTGCGGATGGATGTGCCCAAGTCACCTTGGAGCAAATCGCCAAGATAAGCGAAGTACTGCTGGAACCATGGTTTATCAAGTCCGAGCTGGTCCCGAAGGGCTTGCTTGGACTGTTCGGTTGCCTTTTGCCCAAGTATCGTCTCCGCCGGATCGCCCGGGATGGCATGAATGATGGAAAAGACGATCAGGGTCATGCCGAGCAGCACCGGCAGCAGCACGAGTATGCGTTTGACAATATAACTGTTCAATCCCTATTCACCTGCCTTTGACGTATCATGCAACATGCAATTATAAAAGCGCTGATAGACAAGAATGCTTTAGATTGTTATGACCAGATGTGGATTCTGCCAAGCATTGCGTGTTTACCAGCGCCTTGAAAGATGTAATGTAGAAAAATGATGATGATTTCAGCTCACATATATCCGTTATTCAAAATAAGCATTTGCATAGGATTCGCTGCCCAGTGGGGAAGGCACAAAACCTTTCAGGTTTGCTTTGCCTGCCAGAATAGGTGTCGTGTGCACAAGTGGAATCCACGGTGCATCTTCCTTGATAATGACTTGAGCCTGTTTGTACAGCTCGGCGCGTTTGTCCTGATCCGTCTCTTTCTGCGCATCCGTCAGCAGCACGTGCAGCTCTTCGTTTACATAGAAGCTGCGGTTGTTGCCCGGAATTGCGTCTTTATCCAGCAGCGTGTACAGGAAGTTATCCGGGTCGCCGTTGTCTCCAGTCCAGCCGAGCATGTAGATGTCGTCCTTCTCTCCGGCTTTTGCATCATCAAGATATGTCGCCCACTCCGGCGATTCGATGTTGACAGTCACTCCAATTTTCTCAAAATCAGCCTGAATCGCTTCGGCCACCTTCTTGCCGTCAGGCATGTAAGGACGAGACACCGGCATTGCATAGAACGTCACCGGGTCTGGCAATCCGTCCGGGAAGCCGGCTTCGGCCAATAATGCTTTTGCTTTTTCCAGATCATACGGATAATCCTCAATGGCATCGTTGTAACCCCACAGCGTTGGCGGCATAGGGTTTACCGCAGGCTGAGCCTGTCCGGCAAAGAACGCATCGATAATGCCCTGTTTATTCACCGCATGGTTGAGGGCTTGTCTTACTTTTACATCGTCAAAGGGTTTCTTCTTAAAGTTAAAGCCGATATACGCCACGTTGAACGGTGGACGCTCGATCTTCTGCAGCTCACTGTTGCCTTCGAGAATGGACAGATCATCCGGGTTCAAGTCCTCCATGACATCAATCTCGCCATTTTGCAGGGCATTGAAGCGTGCCGTGTTGTCCGGAATCGAACGAACAATGACTTTCTTCAGCTTCGGTAAGCCCTCTTTCCAATAATTCGGATTTTTCTCCAGGGTGATGGAGTCGTTCCGCTTCCACTCTACGAATACAAATGGGCCTGTGCCCACGGGCTCGCTTTTGAAATTCTCTTTTTTCTCCTGAATCGCTGTTGGGCTGGCAATACCGAATGGGGTCATCGCGATATTTTGCAGGAAAGGTGCCTGCGGCTGGTTCAGTGTGAACTCAACGGTTGTCTCGTCAATCGCCTTCACTTCCTTGATGACACGGCCATCCTCTGGCCCAAACATGGAATCGTAATAGTCGAAGGAATCCCCTTCAAATTTATACTCACTCGCCGGATCACTCCAACGGTTGAAGTTAAACACAACAGCATCGGCATTGAAATCTGTTCCATCATGGAACTTCACACCGGACTTCAGCTTAAACGTGTATTTCAGACCATCCGCCGAAATCTCCCAGCTCTCTGCCAGACCAGGAACGACCTCCGTCTCGCCTTCCTTGTAATCCAGCAATGAGTCGAAGACCTGGTGCCCAATCTTCAGCGACTCCCCGTCTGTTACAATCGCAGGGTCCAATGCCACCGAATCCCCGCCGCGGCCCATAATCATCGTATCCTGGGCTGCAGTTTCTGTTGGGGGATCGGCACCTTCTGCCGGAGCAGGTGAATTGCCTGTTTCTTCATTGCTGGAGCAGCCGGACAACACCAAGACGGTGCTCAAAGCCAGAGTCACAAAACCGGACATCCATTTCTTTCTCATTCGCATACGTACAACACCCTTCCCTGTCTCATAATGTGTGTAATGCTGGCGTGAAAAAACTTCAATGATAGCCATTGGTTCGGTGCTTGCTTGTATCAATGAAAGGCTTTAGGTGCCTGTGATACCTGTATTTGTGATCGTATTAGGATAAGATGGATTACTATTCGTTTTTTACGGTTTTATGGACCCAGATAGAATTTTTGTGAATTCAAAAGACTTCCTTTTAGTGAAGGGGTAGTTCGTCTCAGTTGCGCAATATTTGAACTTAGGTCAATTAGCAACAGCATTCTACTTTTTGGGTGGATGTAAAATTGAGTTAGAAGACAAAAAGGACAAGAGAATTGCATCATGACATGGTAGTAGAACATCGCTCGTTTTAGATACATATTGTTTGTTTGTTTGTTTGTTTGTTTGTTTGTTTGTTTGTTTGTTTGTTTGTTTGTTTGTTTGTTCATGAAGTTTGGCATTGACCATTGGAAGGGTTAGGCAGCATCTAACAATTGTTAAAAGCTAAATGGATGTAGAACGTCGTAGTTTCTCATGAAGGTAGTTGTATGAGCTGTGTGTATGAGTGTGTATGTTCGAAGTTGCAGGGATTGGACAACAGGGAGACATTACGATAACTTATCATGTTAAGGCTCTGTCATGGTGAGGAGATTTATGTAAATAAACAGTGGTTGAAAACAATTTCGTGTAACTTACTTTACATCACATTCATCAATTAGACAAGAGTTTTGCGGACATAAGTCTTCAACTTTATTCGTACGTTAATTTTAATTACATAAAACACAAAAAAGGAACACCATTCGACATGATAATGCCGATGTGTCCCCCTCTTAATCCCGCTCTGGTAACGTCCATTATAGCTTTATTATGTCGATGTTAACTCACTTCTTAAACAAACCTCTGCGATACATGACCGTAATAAAACGGTAAAAATCATAACTCGCCCCATTGTCGATGCTGAACAGCGGATTTTTGGTGTCATACGCCAGGGCCGCATCTACGGCTGCTTTGGCCCACACCGGAACTTCCATCTGTTGACGCGCCTGCAGTTTGTCTACCTGAGCTTTCAGCGCATCAAACGCTGCTTTCTCTTCGGCTGTCATCGGTTCGCCCCCTTTCGGTGGTTCGGTCGGTTTCACAGGCTCGGATGGTTCAGGCGGCTTCGGCGTGGCTGCTGCATATCTGGCCCGCAGCTCCGCTGCCGATCCCTCAAACTCATTCATGTCCACATTACCGCCGATTCCATTCACCTTGCCTGAGTCCGTGTACTGCCAGAATGTCCAACGTTTCCAGGCAGGCTGGTCATCCGGCACACGTGTGCTGCTGTAACGCGCAACCCACAGATCATATGTGCCAAGTGAATGTTCAAAATTGCCGGCAAATGAATTGCCCGTATATATGATTGGTTTAACACCCGTAAGACGCTGCAGTTCGGTTAAAAAGGCTTTGGCTACCGTGTTGATCTGGGCTTTGCTCAGATTACCAGGGTTGTTCTCGTAGTCCATGACTGGTGGCAGCTGCAGCGGCTTCGCGCCTCCGACCTTACTTAGCGTATTGGCATAATGCGCAGCTTCCGCCTTGGCCCCATCCGTGGACGTTGCGCGGAAAAAGTGGTACGTTCCGACCAGCATGCCTGCCGCCAGTGCGCCGCTTACATTTTTCTGAAAGTTCGGATCGGTATACGTCTGCCCCTCGGTTGCCTTGATGAACACAAACGTCATGCCGCTTGTCTTCACTTTGGCCCAGTCAATATTGCCCTGGTAGCGGGAGACGTCAATGCCCTGCGTATTGCCTGAGCTTCTGGTTTGCATGTTTCTCACACCCTTTATGCGGCAATTGCCGTTTGTATATAGTTAATGCCAGGAGGCTTGGGGTTGCTTGTGTGCGTGTCCCTTGTTGATGGTAAAAGCCAAGTTCAGTTGGTTATCTATTAACCCGCCAAGGGAAACATACCAAGTCGGCACGTGACCGTTCCAGATCCGGATCGTTCTTCCGATCGCTGTTGTCTCCAAATTTTTTTTGATTCATTATTTAAAAGGGTAAAATTCAGAGACAAAGGCGACCGCTTCGCTTCTTCAGAATCGATTCCGTCTCTTTCACTACTTGTAGCTAATGGCACATACAAATACCTTTGACTCAGTAGCGCTCTGTCTGTTGTGTCAGAGTACATTGGAATGAATGTTGAATCCTTACTTCGTGTCATCCCTAATCTGTTCATCCACGTCCATATGATCTGATGGTGCAATAGATTCTCTGGAATGAGGAGTGTAGCTGCCGGGAATCCCCCCGTCCCCTCCCTTGCCTTTGAGCACTTCAATGGCCTGCCGGATCGCAGGCGGAATCGGTGCTCCCAGTTTGCCCCCATTTTCAATAATGGATAACAGCTCATTCGCGATATAAAAAAAGGCGACCGCATCCCTGAACAAATGTCCGTCTCCCAGAACACCGTCCACCAGATGAGCCACCGATACCATTGCAAATATAAATACCTTTCGCGCGATGCCAAACATCCCGACATTACTTTCGAGTTTGCCACTCGCCCCCGCCGCCGCGATACCCGTAAGGTAGTCCAGGATGACGAATACGAGTAATACCCCGAGCACGCCTGACCAGCCGCCGAAGAGGTAGGTTGCTGAGCTGCTTAGCAGGGCGATAAAAGACTTCCATATGGTGTCCCATTTTTCCATGGTTTCACCTCCTTTAATTTTGATCCATACTAAAATCTCATAGTAATATAGTTTCAATTCTACTTTAGAAATCCTAATTCTGGACAACATGAGACACTGCTATTCTGTTGCGAAATAATTGTATGTCCTTTGATCTGTTATTCCTGTACCACTGACATTAAATCCATCTACAGTAGGAACTATTTTATCATCAACTGATAAACCATTATCCAGACCTGCTATTCTGTTAAAAAAACTTGTACCTCCTAAACTGTAATTATTTCTTGGTGATTCTTCACTGTAAACACCAAAATAAATATACCTTGGTGTGTTAGTAGCATTTGCAAACGTAATGTGGCGTGGTTTAAATGCCAATCCATTCACTGAACCAGCTCCATTCGAGCCTATAACGAATTGTCCTGTTGCAAATCGTTTCCCCGTTTTAATTAGCCTTATCTTGCTTGCAAGCATTGACCATGTGTCATTCATGGATGCGCTACTTCCCATGGCGTTAATGGCATCCACGATACCTTTTTTTGCATCAACGCCAGATTGAAAAACGTCAGGACTCCAAGCACTCCATGTATTATCCATACATGTTCTCATGAATAAGGTAGGTGTGTTATGCGTATCCAATCTTGAAGCACGTTGGATTACATGAGTTGCAGCATTTGAATGAACTAGCACCTCGACGTAAAACCAAGCATTTGCCACGCCACCTGGTACATTTATAGCATTGAAACAATCGTATTGCCCACCAGTTTTAATACTATTTAAGTTTGAATTGTGCGGAAGTTGAATTACGCTTCCATTATCCTGAGTAATTTTGTACTTCTGCCATGGCTTATTATCGACGTAGTTTTTAAGCACTCCTCCATCTACAGCAGAAATTTGCAGTGCGGATATCGATACCGTATTTTGTTGCACATTTTTAGTAAGATCTGTGAGCAACGCCTTTTCGTTTTCTGATATAAACCCAACAAAGGATAATGCTGGGCACGGCTCCTTCATTAAGTAAGTAACGGAATATGCTGCTGAAGGATTATACCGATGTCTATATATCGCAATTGCCTTTCCATTGTCTTGGCCTTCAAATACTCCCCAACCGTTAGGTTTCAAATGTCCATTTTCATAAAGTGCAATCCATTTACTAACTGCATATACAGTGGCATTCCCCATTGTCTTCCCAGTGTTAATGTCGTAATTGTCAAATTTAATAGGTTTAGCTGGTTCTCTTAATACCATCCCTGTTCCAACTTCCACCTGGTTGTTACCCTCGATAAATGTCAATCGACCTTCTGACGTAATTGATTCGACAGTCGGCGTTGCAAGTTGATATACGAGTTGGTAAGCCAACCAATTTGGTGCTTGAGTTGTGGGTACAATCGTTACGAAATTTTGAGAATTTTTGTTTAATATTGGCGTCCAAACTTTAATACCAGATCCATTATATCCTGCTCCTGGGTTAATAGGATCTTGGCCAGCTGTGTACATAAAGTATCCCATGAAATATGCCTTAATCTCTTCAGGTGTCGGTGTGTATGAATCTCCCCATCCACTGTCAGCACTAGAAACGCCTAATCCTAAATACTCACCATTTGCCCCTGTGTCCCAATCTCCTCTGCTATATTGATCCACATATAAAGAAGGTGATCCCGCCAATAAGTATGTTCCGTTAAATTTAGTTACAATAGGGAGAACGTTTTTATTTCTATCTGCTATGTCATACATTAATCTGACACACTTGCCACCGGGATATGAATTATAAAGGGAATACGAGTATTTTGAATCTATTAATAATTTTTTCCACTTCGCTAGTTTAAAGTAATGACCGTCTTTTTCGAAGAGCTCATCAGCATTCGACCCGGTTACTGAATCAGCAAACACATCCGTTTGCAACGCGAGCATCGCATCTTCACGTATTTTGAATGGTTTGGCGTCGTTGCCGATGACAAGAATCGGATTTGAGAATGATACTGTCCCGCTTTCAGATGGATTACCGTAAAAGTACAAGCGCATTGTTTTCGCCCCTACAGGCGCTTGAAATGTAACAGTATTAACTCCAGCACTAACAGGAGTGGTGGTCCCTTTTATGCTACTTCCGTCTATCTTTGTTCCGTCACTATCATAAAAGTTCATCACGTTTCGCGCATTAGCAACACTGTTATTCACTGATAATGTATACGTTTGTCCGGATACAGTCGGTAAATCTACTGTATTGTATGCTACGGTTCCTGACGTGTAGGTATATGTCAAGTTATATGAACTATCAATGCTAGCTCCAGATGGTAACGCCCAATTATAATACGGCGGCAACAAATTATCCCCATAGCGAATAACATACGGATTTCGAACAGCTTGAACGCTATCAACGTAAGGATACTTATTAGCCATTTGATCCGGTGTCATAGTTTCTAGCATGGCATAGTCAGATGCACTGATTTCGTAAAGACGTAGAGAATCAAAGTTAATGGCTTGCCCGTCTTGAATATAAATATGATTATCATCGGCATCAAGCACTCGTAATCTAATCATAGCTTTTGTTACTGTCTTAGGATTAAACTTCAGCGTTAATGTTGTATATTTATCTATATCGCTTGCTATGTTTGACTCTGGGAAAAAGTCTGCTGGGTTGGCGCCATCCATGCCGTAGACCATGAGTTGTCCTTTAGTTTTAATGTTTTGCGGCTTTGCCTTCGCCGCAAGCACATAATAACAGCCTACCTTTACGTTCACAGCTACATGATCGACGTAATGCTCGTTAGCAGGAGCAGATCCAGTAGCTGTTACTTTAATGGAAGAGACTCCCATATATTTAGTCGTTGTATCCAGTGCTAAACTTGTTTGAATAGTTGTATGCCATCCAGAAAGGCTTTCTCCGTTCCCATCACGCCCCAACAAGTTCACAAGCGTCCGGCCTTTCAATCCTTCCAACTTAAACGGCGAAGCACGTTCAGCATTAACAATCTGCAACCCTGGCTCTAACGTCACGGTTTTACGCTTTTCCGTATCCAGCCGCTCTTGAATACTATTGACTTGTGCAGCTATCTCTTCGGCCTTCTCCTCTACCTGCTCTGCAAAATCATCAACCTTCTCCCAGTTCTGATCCAGATACTTGTCCAGATCAAAATAGGTTGTCGATGGCGAGCTGCGGTCAATCTTATTTAGACCGAGATTCGGTGTTTTCGGTTCATTCATGTTAAGCTCCACCTCCTGAAAATTTATCCTGCCGGGTCTGTTCGATTTCATCCAACGTCATGTTCTCGACCTCGGCAATTGTCAAATACCGCAGGCGATATTCCACGGTCATATGTGCGGGTTTGATATCCTCAATCGCTGCCTTCAGATCGTCCAGATTGGGCGGCAATCCCCATGTATCTATGAAGCGAATTCGAATCAGATATTCCTCGGGTGAGACGGAAACTTCAATCCCACCACTTTCATACGCCTGTGCCACATTTTTAAGCATCGAACCTGAAACTTTGCCGCTTCCTCGCATTTTGGAGATGATGACGGATCTCCGCTGCTCTTCCGGCTTGGCTGGATTCGTTGGAATTTGCAAATCCCTCTCATATCGCTCCAATGCCCAGGTCGCAGACTCCGGATAGAATTGGTCCAATACACCTTCCAATTCCGCCGCAATCTTGCCCAGTTCTTCACCTTCGGTCTCCGTTAGCAACTGCATCTCCAGCACATTTTCATACAACGGGGGTAAAAGGGACATCAGCACATCAGCTTTACTCATGTCACCTTCACCGTCCCGAGAACGGCTACTGCACCGGGCACAATCTCCAGATTGGACATGCCACCATTCACCAACAGATCGCTATAATCGATCACTGGCGGGATATCCAGGATGACATTGGCAATTCGCGTCCAACGGACCAGCGGATCTGCAAATGCCAGCTCCTTCAGATAGGCAGTGACACCCTCTTCAATCAGCGTTTTTACCCCCTCATACGTTGAGCCTGAAGCAAGTGTGACCTGCACCTCCACATCAATCGATACTTCTTCTGCCCCCACCACCGTGACCACAGGGCCAATTGGAGCCGCGCCTTCACCCATCCCATCCCGGGTTGGATCGATATAATCCTGTACTGCGTGAATCACAGCCTCGGCGGGTGCATGCATCTCATTGTTTAACAGCGCCACTTTTACCGTGCCCGGACCGTCCCACAGCGGAAAAGCTTTCGCTTTACCAACCCCCGAGTTTTCCCGTGCCCATAGTTCATATTGATATTTATTGGCACTCGTTACCGGACGGGAGACTTTGTCCTGATATCGGTCATACAGAGCTTGATCTGTTTCCTCATCTTCACCTGGAACAAGCAGCTGGGTCAGTTCCGCTGTTGTCAGTCCGGCGATATAATCGATGGGCAGCAGCGCCCCTGTATATTCATTGCCTTCCGCTCCGGCAACCTCACATTGCAGCACATATTGCCCCGCTGCCATTCGTTCGACAGCCAGATACACCCGATCCCCTGTAGAAAAACGACTCCCCAATGGAATCTCAACCGGTTTGCCCCCGTTGTCCTTGAAGCTGCCGATCCAACGTGCCTGGGTTGCCGCTTTCCGGGTAATGCCAGACCAGGCCACCGCTCGGTCCAAATACTCCCCGGAAGCTGTGTCCGCAAATTTCAGATTCGCGTTAATATCCAACTCAATGTACATCTGAGCCATTTCCACAGCTGCAGGCGCAAGCGCATCATAGATAATACTGCCTTCACGTTTATCCACACCATCTGGCACCCTGTCCAGCATTCGGTCTAAAATGACTTCAAACGTCTGCTCTTCAACCATTCATGTTCACCTCCGTTTCTCCCCTGAAAGAACCAAAATCCGTTTCCACGGTAAAAGACACCCTTACCCCATCCGCCTCGTGAACAAAATCAAACTCCGTTACATCCGAAATGCGATCATCCGGAAGCAAAGCCTCCACAATCCAGCGCTCCAATTCGGATTCCACCATGGATCGTCCGGCCATTCCCTCCCAGGACCATTCCATGCCGTAATCCGATGAGTAGATTAGATGCTCATAACGACGAGTGGACAATGCCTTGTACACGGCTTGTTTCACCGCCTCTTTTCCATCCAGATGCAGCCTCCCAATTCGCTGCCCAGAAGGTTGAAGCAGATACGTCACGCTTGGAACAACAGCTGGTTCTTCCTGTTCTTCTGCACTCATTTGTGCACCTTGTGGAATCATGTCTTCACCAACCGATCCAGCACAACAAAACTGTCCCCACCTTGCGCCCGGAGCAGCAGGACGTGGTCACCGACAGTCCAATTCTTTCTCGCTGCGGATTCCGGCATCACCAGAAAAGGCTCAGCCAAGGTCAGCCGTTGTTCAACGGTAACCTCCAAGGGCTCTATCCTCGTCACTGTTCCGTACATGACCTGAACAGGGGCTTTGGCATCCACGGCGGCTACTGCCGCCTTTTTAATTACATCCAACATCATGAATCGTTACACCACCTTCAAATCCAGCGACATCGTGTGCACGCCTCCCTGTACCTTATGTGTACATTCGTCTACCAGAAAATATTGATTGATCTTCAGTTCCTCAATCTGAATATTGACATAACTGCCTGCCCTGACTTTGAAATCGCCTAACGCATCCACTTTCAATGACTGAGTCTCTCGGTTACGCAGCGTCATCAGGGTTTTCAACATGGCATCGATCTGGCCTTCATTCAGGCCATCGTCCGCTTTTTGGTACAAAAAAAGCAGCCCCCATTGACGGATGCTGCCTGAGTCCTGATGGACGAATGTTTCTCTTTTTCCCGTATCCTTGTTGTCCCGATACAGCTTGATCTTGTTATACGTCTGGTCGTCAATCGACCGGGTATAACTGTAATCCGTAAGCAGACTGTTATCTCCAATAACAAAGCCGTAGGGCATCTCTTCCACATCCCGAAGCACAAGCTTGCCGAAGTCGTCGTAAAAGATATAGTTTTTGCCGCCATAAATCAGCGTCCTGTCCAGTGCCTCACAGATCATATCGATAAGCTTCTTGTTATCAAATAACATACGCGGAATGACATATTTCGACTGAATCAGATCCCCGATCTTCAACTGAAAGTCAGTTGCAATTCGTCTGATCACATCCGCAGCGGTTGCGTTAACAAACTGGTACGTCTGATTCGCGGTCAGATAGCGAGTCTGGTCGTAGGCTTTGATTTTCACACTTTCATCCTTGCCACTGTCCACCGAGAAGATATATCCGTAAAATATCCCCACTTCGTTACTGACATACTTTACGACGTATCCATTCTCATATGTGAACTTCGAATTCTGGAATAAGCTGCCCTTGATCAACGTGAATTCCAGAGAGGACGGCTTGCCAATGCGGGAGGTTTTGTAGGTAATTTCGCCGGCGATCTCACTAATATCCCAGATGTTGCCCAGCTTATCATCCAGCCATAATTGCTCCTTCAACTTTCTCTGCTTGCCATCCAAACTGATCTGCTGCTGCATGTTCCCTCTCCTTTCATGGAAGCTTGATCACCAGACCAATGGGAAGCTTCTTCAGTTGTGCATCCTTGATGCCGTTCAGTTTCTGCAGCTCCTTCCAGCGAGATCCATTTCCCAGATGGGCTTTGGCAACAGACCACAAGGAATCTCCGGCTTTGAGTGTGACGGTCTTGGCCTGGATTTTTTCATTGGGCCGGGAGGCTTTGGTTTTTGTTTTCGAAGCAGCAGTATCCCTGCTGTCCTTGAGTGGCACTACTTTTTTTGCGGCATAGAAAATGAACTGCTTCAGCTTGATATCATACTGGATATCGCCTACTGTACCCGCTGACTCCTTCCAGTCGAAGCTCTCAATGGAAACGGCCATGTTAATGGTGTACCTTGCACTGGAAAAGAAAAGCCTGACGGGTCTTCCTGTCTGCATCCAGCGTATTATCTTTTTCACATATTCATACGGATCACTGTAATATTCCTTCTGTACTGCCGGATGACTTGCATCGTAATTCAGATGATAAGGGCTGTAGTCTGCCGGAAAAATACCGCTGAAACTGACTTCACGCAGCTTGGGTGACTTGATCACGTTAATTTCTCCGAGCGCACTGACGTCAAAGGAACTGCCATCCCCCGCATCCGAAAACTCAATGCTCTCTGGTGTCACCGGGAAATACATGTATTCGGAACGGTTGTTGAAGCTGAGCTGGATATAGTATTCCATTAACCGTACACCCCCTGAGCACTGGAGACGATCTGACTGTTCAGTCCATCGGTGATTTTGCTAATGATGCTGTCCACGTCATGTCCGCTGTTAATATCCCCTGTGGTGACCTGAACGGTTGGTGTTAGACTGACGAATCGCTGAATAGCCTGCATTTCTGCAAGCTCACGCATCAGTTTCAGATCTTCACTGGTCACATCCACCGTGCCATCCACATCTCCGATTTTGTCCACCTGTCCGATATTGTTGATTTTGTTAATGTTGCTCATGTTGTTATTGGGGACCATAGCGGGAGCAGGTGTAGTTGGGATGGTTGGCATGGAAGGTGTTTTGGGAGTAAAGCCGCCAAAATTCCCAGGTAAACTTGTTTCTTTGGAATCTGCTTTTGAACCCGTTGAAAAACCGGAAAGCAACTTCTCCGCCATCTCCGGTCCTTTTCCATACGCATCAGGATTGTACTGTCCATCCATCCTCATTGAATGAAATACATTTTGATCACTTTGCGGCTCCCATGATTCTAACGTGTCCATCCATTCCTTGACCGTATTACTGCCAATTTTGATATCCGATGCGGACATCACGGTCAAGTTCATACCAAAAGTTTTATTAATAAAGGAGGCAACACTCCCTATTGCACTTACAGCTTTATTAAGAAAATCCTCTACACCTAACATTACATTATAGAAGATTTGCAAAATAAACATGCCCAAATCATAGAATAGCTTTTGGATTGCATAGACAGGATCATTGAATAAATTAGCTATAAAATCTCCTAATATAGCAAAGAGATTCCATATTGTCGCGACGACCACCCTGACTCTTTCAGCCAACATCATAAATGTACCAATAATCGCTCCCAATATCTGTGTACCTGATATCCCCATCAGATTCAGAATGCCAATAATCGCCGCAATAGCAGCAATGGCGAGCAGGATCGGCCAATTTAGCAACAACCATGCAGCTACTAGACTGTAGACTTGCGGGATAACGAGAGCCAGAACAACGATAGCGAGCGCCATTAGTATAGGCTGTATAATATCCCAGTTTTGTTGTATCACACCTGCCAAATACAAAATCCCGTTCACCAACATGGTTAGTGCGTTTGCTGCAATCGTAAAAGCGTTGCTAATCCAATCAATAATAACAGTAAATTCTCCGTTCGCGAACGCCTCGTTCAAACGATCCAGCAATGGTGTTAAAGCAACAAGTGCTACCTGCCCAATCTGACCCAATACTCCATTAAACTGATTCACAAGTGCATTCCACTTCTGTAGTGGTGAGTCCAACATGGTATCAAAAGCCTGCTGAGTGTAGCCTTGTTTTTGCAGAATAACATCAAGTTTCTGGATAAATCCATCCAGATCCGATGCTTCAATAGCTTTCTGCAAACCAGCACCATTTAGCACTTCAGCAGGAATGCTGAAGGATTTGGCAAGTTCACCGTTATTTCCATTCATCGCAGCTACTAGTGCACTGGATGCATCCGACACACTTTTCCCATCTGGAGAAAGCATGCTTAACCGTTTAGTCATATCTCTTAGTTGATCAACCTGATCCGTATTCTGAGCGTACGGAATGAATGATAACGCTCCCTTCAGAGCATCTGTGACATTTTGTCCACTTTTAAAAGCTTCCGCGCGATAACGATTAAATATCGTCTCACCCTGCGCATCGTTTCCAGTCGCGGCCATGTAACGCTGTTTCAAATCTTCTTCCTGCGCTGCTGGAACAAGAACGGTTTGCCCTGCTGATTTGATCATACCGATCCAAGCTTTTACCCTCTGAGCACCTTCCGCAAATGAGGCATTTACTTTAGCCTGTTCTTCTGACACGCCTCTCAATAGGTTACCTGCAAGCTGAATTCTGCTCAGATTTCCAGGATTGAATACCGAATTGATCACTACAGGCAGATTTTGAAACTGCTGAACCATCTTGTTTGACATCAGATACAGTCTTGCAAACATGGCATACATTCATTTCTCCCTCCTTTCCCCTTTATTTTTTCCTCGCACGGTTCTTGGACCGCTCTTTCTTCTCTTCCTCCACCCGGATGGAGATCATGGCGTATATCGCCGCTCGTTCTCGCTCGGAGAATGCCATCAGCTCATGCGGGAGAATGTTCAATTCATGGAGAGCGTAATAAGCCAGATTAGCTTCCGAATCGCCCTCTTTAATTAGTTTTTTACGTCATCCACCAGTTCGTTCATGTCCTGATTGAAGCCGTTCAGCTTCTGAACCTGTTCTCCGAGAGCAGCGAATTCCCCAGGCAGCAGCATTTTACGCAAAAGTGGTTCTGCTCCCATCACGCCATACGAGCGCTGAAGTTCAGCGTTTTTCAGATCAGGATAGACTACGCTGGCACTCATCAGACGGGCCATATAATCGTTGGCATCAATGTCGGGTGTGTAGACACCGTTCTTACCCTTGATCTTGCGAGTTGCCGCTTTGCGGCATTCCTGGTTTTCGTCCTCGGTCATGCTGCGCAGTTTCCAGGCAACCGGTTCGCCCTTCTCATCCTTAAAACGGGGAGATACGATAAACTCCTCTGTAGTATCCGACGCTGCATTTTGCGCAAAAAACATACTCAATCCACTCATGGTTCGTTCCTCCTCAATATTTGGCCCTCCGCCGCAAGAAGCGGCGAAGAGCAAGTGTGATGTACTGTTAATGTAATGCCCCTCTTCAAACGAAGAGAGATTGCAACTGAATTTGGACACGCCAAATAGCCCGTAACACAGGCAAGTTGAACAGGTTTATTTTACAAACCCGCCGTTAAAATTAAACTTGTTATAGATCTATGGCTAATATATTTGTCACTTCAAAAATCACTTCGGCTGATTAAACGATACAGGCATATCGACATCTTCAAAGGTAAAGCTCACTTCTTCCTCCAGCGCCTCTGCTTCGGTATCCAGAGATGCCATGATCACACTGTCGAGGTTGACGCCTTTAAGAGTCACCGTCTGTTTGCCAATGGTAGACGAAGGATCTTCGTTGGTCACTTCAATGTCGAAATAGGTATCCACACCATTTTGCATGTACTGAAGCATCAGCTCACGGAAACGAGATGTTGTATAAAAGATTGTCATGGAGCCCGAGCCGGACCAACCGGTTGCTTTGTGCTGAACGCCGCGACGGCCCAGTGTTTTGACCTCTGCCTTTTGTTTCTCCACCGTTGCTTCCAGCGTCTTCACGTAGAACATTTCTTCCGTCTGCCCGTTAATCGTTGCGTATGCGCGGCCTTCCTGGCCGGAAATCGTATCGCTTGCTTTCAAAAATGCCATCTTAAACCACCTTCACTTTCATGTATACTTTTTCAACGGAATCCACAGGTTGAACCTGAATTTCGATCAGAATGCTGTCCGTTTCATTTCCCGCAGTCACAGTGATATCTGTGTTGGAGTCAAAGTTTTGAATGGCCCCGATATCCTGAAGCTGCTTCAGGTAGGTAACACATTGGGAGCGGAACAGGCTGCGCCCATCTTCGTTGTTGTTCACTTTGCCGATGTAATAGGACTCAAAGATTCGTTTCATGTCGTTGGCAATGCCATCAAGTACACGGACAACACGGTTTTTGGCAAAATGACGTGCTTTATCCGGTGTTACCGAACGGAAAGTGTTCACATCCTGCTCTACCACCGCCCGGTTGCTGCTCGCTGTAAAGACAAACTCACCATTACGCAGTGCAGCTTCTGTCTCGCTGTGTGTCAATCGACCATTAACATCTACAGCGTCGTCATAGGCACGGAAGGTCAGGGATTCGTTCAAATTGGCACCGGCTGTTGCTCCGGCTGTCCAAGCTACCGTTTGTTTTGGGGAGAGAACGGTACCGTCTGCGAGCACCACGCCGTTTTTGACGCTAATCACTCCTTCGTGATCCGCAGCCGGGTAATCTGCCAGTACCAGTTGTACCTTCTTGCCCTCCGTGTCGCGCAAACGCTTGATGTATGCAGTATATACAGATTTGAGGGTAGCATCGTCAGAAATCAGTCCCACAGTGTTGAAATCCAGTACTTCCAGCTTGGACAGGAATTCTGCATGCTCCTGGTTCGTTGCAGAGCCATCCAATCCACCTGTTAGTGGAAGTGAAGCTGTTGTTGTAAGGGCACCTTCGCCAGTAAATGTAACGTATGCATTTGATTCCAACTCTTCAATGGTCGAGACGGTTTGTTTATCCACTTCTTTCGTTGAAAGCAGCGTTGTGACATCGAACTGGTCCGGCTGATTAATATTGGCTGAGACCACAACCGCCAGATCATTACCTCGCAAACCGCCGTGTTGGGCTGTGACCGTTAGTTCTCCCAGCGTGGCCTTGGCCTGTGTCCCTGCATTTAAACGATATAGAAGTAATGTTTGTGCCCGTTTCAATGCCTCGCGGATCAACAGCAATTGCGGCGCTGTCCAGTCATATCCCAACTTGGCTTGTACATCTTCACCGGCCTGGATGGTCAGGATTGTACCTGCTTGCCCCCATGATAATGGAAGTGCCAAAGCCACCGTTCCTCGCTCTCCTACCGTCCCCGGCAAAGAGCCCTCTGATGCAAAATTCATATATACGCCAGGGCGTACCTTGTTTTGAGTTGTCCATGTTCCTCCAGCCATTATTGGGCCTCCTCATTCATAAATTGTTGGATGTGTTGCTGCGCTTCTTCTACTGTGTATGTCACATTCTCCCGCAGTACAGCTACCAGAATGTCTTTCTCTATCCGGCTCAACTGCCGGGATTCAGCGAACTGTGCTTTGCTGTATTTCTGGTTAGTTGTCTGGTTGCTTTCCGGAGCATTAATTTCCGGCTCTTTCTTCGTAAACATTGCTAGTACGCCTCCCATTCCTTTCAAGGTTATCCCCCATTTGGTTGTTATTCGTTAGCTGCTTTAAGTGTGGTGGGTCGCTGTTCCAGATGCTGCATGGTCGTAGCAGACTCGGACACTTTGGTCGTTCGCATGGTGTAGTACACCAGCAATCGCGGATTGTTGTTCTCCGTCTCCCATCGTAGCTCTGTTGCACGATACGGTGTGCCCTCTACGTCGATTGTTTCGAGCGCTTCAAAGAGTTCGTCAGGCAGGGTTGCCGGTATATTGTCTGTCTCGAGCCAGCGGATTTCATATGCATGGGATTGCACAAAGCGATCGCTACGTTCTCGAGTAAGTTGAGTGGATAGCAAGCGGTAGGTGATTCCTTTGAAATCTGGGTCGGGGCTTGCTGGGCCAGTTGCTAGGTTGATCGGGATGTTAGGGAAGTTTTGCGTAAGTGTG
This sequence comes from Paenibacillus sp. FSL K6-2862, assembly GCF_038005125.1. Taxonomy (NCBI): domain Bacteria; kingdom Bacillati; phylum Bacillota; class Bacilli; order Caryophanales; family Paenibacillaceae; genus Paenibacillus; species Paenibacillus sp. FSL K6-2862. Next base: position 1,283,044 of record NZ_JBBOSN010000001.1, on the reverse strand, counting down.
TTTGCAATTGCTGTGGTTAGTTGGTTTGTGGTCATGGTTCGCTTCACCTCATTCGCAAATTTATCCTATTGCTATCCATCCATAGACTGTCACTCCACTATTGTAATAACTCCCTTTTTTTAGAATATTAGAATTAAGACTAAACCCTCCATCGAAAAGTACATTATCAACCCTTATTGAAATAGCTAAATCCTCATATTGAATCGCTCTACCATCAGCGATCATCGCCATATTTCCTGTACTGTAACCTGAACCAGAACCATCTGAATATTGAGATGTAGTAAGGCCAATTTTCAACACAACTATGGTCGGCTTAAATGAAAGATTTTGAACTGTCATTTGATTACTATACGTCAGAGAAAAATTCGCTGTACCACTCGCATACTTTTTACCTACATCAATCCCCCTAATTTTTTCCCCTAATTGAACAAAAGTATCGCTGCCTGTTGCTGCTACTCCCTTGCCAGTGATGGCGGCTGCGATTGCTGTTTTCCCATCACTGACAGATTGAAAAAGATCGATACTCCAGGCACCCCAAGTTCCATTATTGCAAATGCGCATATAGAACGTAGGAGAAGTGATTGAATCTAATCTAGATGCACGTTGAACGATGTATCCAACATTATCAGAATGAACCATAACCTCAATGTAGTACCACTGAGTTGATATATTTCCTAAAGGTCCGTTTATCGGACCAAGACAGTTAAACATACCATTGTAGTTCAAGCTGTTAAGGTCGAATCCGTTAATAAGTCTTTGAACTCTACCATTATCACCGGATAGTTTATGTTTCTGCCATGTCTTCGAATTAACATAAGATTCAGCATCATTCAGCACCGCAAACCTCGCATCCCTAACCGCCTTCTCCGTCGCCGCCACCGTTTCAGACGTACCATCCGTCTTACTAGATAACTGCACCTTCCCCTTCTGCGTCAAAGACGCATCGGGAATATCCATCTTGCTCACCGCTTCACGAAGCGTATCCAAATCTGCTTGTGTCGCGACACCTGCATCAATCTTTTCAAAAACCCCATTAATACTCTCCCTGGTTACGTTCTCATTCCCCAAGGGAAGAGGTAACTTCAATCGATCCGTCTCTTGTGGCATTACGCCCACACCTCCAGTTCATTCCACGTCAGGGACGCAGCATCAAGTTCATCCCAAGTTACCTGTTTTCCATCCAAGTCATCCCACACCAGATAGCGATACTCATATTCCACGGCCATGTGGGCCGGTTTTAGTTCATCAATCGCGCGTTTGAGATCATCGATATTTGGCGGAATGCCCATCGTATCGATGAAGCTCACCGTAAAACTCCACGCCTCCGGTTGAAACGTCACATCCACCTTGCCCCCGGCATACGCCTCAGCCACATTCGCAACCAGTCTTCCGGAAAATGTCCCGGCACCGCGCAGCTTCGACTCCACCACGGCACGTCGCTGGTCCACGGGTTTGAGGCGATCCGTTTCAAGGCCAAGCTCCTGCTCCCAGAAGTCCAATCCCCACGTCGCCTTACGGACAAAAAACTGATCCAATGTCTCATCCAGCGCCTGATACAGCAGATCCATCTCGATACCTTTGGACTGCATATCCGCCAGCATGACACGTGAAGTCTCATAGTAACTCGGCAAATACGAGAACAACTCTTTTCCCTTCGGGCTTGTAATTGTAGAATCCATAACACCCGGCAGACTACTCATGGACATTCACCGTCCCCAGCACCGCCACCTGACTCGCGGTCATCTCGATATTCTGGTCGCTCACACCATTTACTGTAAGCTCCGAATAGTCGATGATCGGCGGAATGTCCAGCAGGATTGCAGCAATACGGGTGTAGCGCACGAGCGGATCGGCAAAAGCAAGCTGCTTCAAATACGCGGTCACCCCGCGTTCGATCAATGCTCGGACATCCGCCAAGGTTGCATCACTGGCCAGCGTCAGTTTCACCTCAATGTTCATGGGCACTTCCTCGGCTGGCATGACCGACACCACCGGACCTGCCGGGGCAACGCCTTCACCTTGACCATCCTGCGTCGGGTCCACATACTTCTGCACGGCCGCTACCAGATCGCTGCCTGCAGCACGTTTGTCCGTATCCAGCAGATACAGTCCTACCGTGCCCGGCCCCTTCCATAACGGAATTACACGTGTCGCGCCAACACCTGGCACTTCACTGGCCCATTGCACATACTGTGCCTTGTTGCCGCTTGTCCCCTGGTTGCGGACTTTGGCATAAAAGCGTTCCAGCAGCGCCGTATCCGCCTCGATATCCGCACCGCCTTTGATAACGTCCGTGTTCACCACAGACGTCACGCCACTTACCGGTGTGGACAGCACGGTCACGGTACCAACCGGCACATTGCTTTCTTTTCCGGCAACGAGCGCTCGCACACCAACTACACCTAATCCATCTTCTCCAAGCTCTACTCTCCCAACGGTCTCGTATTCCAGCGAAGCTTCACCAGATACTTCATCCGCGAGCGTAGCCACAACTGTACCCGCCGGCACCACTTTCCCCGGTGTACCCGTGAACCTAACCGTGCCTTGTGCCGCCACCGCGGCCCGCCGTGTTATACCATGCTCTCCCGCCCGCAGATCCAGCTCTTCCGAACGAAAATTCGGGTCACGGCTCGCAGCTGTACTGGCAAACCCTCGCCGAAGCAGCTCGTGCGCCCACAGCGCCGCCTCAGACAGCATAAACGCAACCGGAGCCTCCGCATCCCACAGAAACGATCCCTCCGACTTATCCAAATCCGCGGGCAGACGATCCAGCATGCGCTGCATTATCTGTTCCTCAGTCTGGTCCTCCAAATAACGCGGAATCTCAGCCATCCCGTCAGATCACCTCACTTTCCAGAATAAACATCTCTACCTGTACACTCGCCACCCGGCACGAGAACATGCACTGCTCTAGGTTCCAATCGAACGTGAACTGGTCTACCGAATCCGTGCGTGGATCAGCCAGCAGCGTCTCTGTCACCATTCGGGTAATCTCACTTTCCATAACACCCCGGCTGTCACCCTGACCCACCAGCTCTTCCACCTCCGAGCCATAGTTCCGGGAGTAGATCACATGTCTGTACCGCGGCGTCTTCACCGCCTTGATGCACCACTGCACCCAGGCTTCTTGCGGACCTGCCGCAGCCACTTTGCCACTTGGGGTCAGCACAAAATCCCCCGCATCGTAATCGAATCGCCAGCCCCGTCCAAAGCGCACCTCTTCCGAAGTCGCACCCGACAGATCCTCTTCATCTCCCCAGACCACACCCGTTTCCGGGAACAAACTAGGCATTCGCACTCACCACCTTACACAGCACCACAATGTCGTTACCACCATTCACCCGCATCGCCAGCACACGGTCCCCAGCCTTCAAGCCTTTCCCCAGAGACCATATCACTTCTTCCACTTTCTCTTCTTGCAAAAGAAACCTTCCCGTGCCCGTCGTTCCGCCATTCGCCACGTCAGGTATCCCGGAGATTGCGCCAACAGCCTCGCGCTCCGGCAATCCAAGCGTGCCCGGCAGCTCGGCCACGAGATAGTCCTGCACTTCGTGCTTGAAATCATCCAGCTTCACGCCGGCTGAGGTCATCGTACCCAGCACCGCGCCCATGCCGCTCACGGCCTGACGGGTATGCGTACTCATCGCGCCCCGCATAACCTCGGCAAAATGCCCATACGGATCTTCCTTATTCAAGGTAATACCTCCTTTTCACCAGCTCCGCCGTGCCCAGCTCTAGCGTCATCGTACCTGGCCCAGCAGATAGGTCTCGGCTGACGGACATGACAATCAGCTTCAGGCCTTTGAGCAGTACCGCATCTCCGGCGCGAATCGTGTTCACATCCGGCGCGGAAACGGTAAACGTCTCCTGGATGCCTGTCAGACGGCTTTTTGCCAGCTTCTTGGCTGCCGCCGCCGTTTTGACCTGATCGTCCTCGATCAGCTTTTGCAAGGTGCCCAGTTCCTCCACACCATCCTGCTCAATCGCCAGCACTTTCGATGGCACTTCCTTGCCGCTGCTGGATTCCGATGCAGCCATGACTTTAACTTTGGTGACTGCACCCTCCAGCGTACGCATCTGGGACAGATCGATTAGCCGATCCAGCTCGTACACCTTCACATTGCTGCCTACCTTGAACAGCTGCAGCCCGCCAGGCGTCATCCGGGGATGATACATGTCTCCACCAGACTTGGCTGTTTCCTTCAGATCCGCAAACATCATCGAAAAGATCGTCTGCGATCGATATACCGCTTTGCCCAGCTTTGTTTTGGTGTCTGGCAGTGTTCCATATGGAATCTTCCACTCTTTGGCGTACGTTTTGAGCCGCTGCGTGGCCGTTTGGTCTTTGGGCAGAAGGAACTCGTCTTCCGATTTTTCCAGATAGATCATCCGGTCGTACACCGTGAGAGACAGCCGCTTGGTGCCGCTGTTGGAGCTTTCCACCTCCCAGATGACCGCAGGATGCAGCAGATGAACCATGGATTTTTCACCAAAAGGAACCCCACTGATCCGCACCGCCATCCCCGGTGATATCGCGGGCAACCCGGAAGATGCCGACACCGCCAGCCGGATACTCGCCTGATAGGCAATCTGATCGAGTGAATCCTTTAGCGTAATCGTCTCCACCAGCTTGGTAAGGTCATACTTGTCGTCCACAATAACCTTGTAGGTCATGGCATCACCAGCTTTTGTCCGGGCTTAATCCGGTTCGGATCACTGCCAATGGTTTTCACATTGAGCTTGTAGATCTCGTTCCATTTGGAACTGCTGCCCAGCTCAAGCTTTGCAATTTTGGACAGAGAATCACCAGATTTGACGGTGTAGGTCTTGCTGCTCTTTTTCAGATCGGTACGAGAACCCGACTTGCTTCCTGTTGTCGACGCGCCGATCTTCTCCACTTTGGAATCCCGCCAGGTGCGCAGCGTAATGTCAAAATAAATGTCCCCACTCTCACCGCCCCGAAAGGTCGTATTGTGCGAGATCAGATACACTGGCACGTTCACCCCTGTGTTGGAAATGATGAAACGAAGTGGTTTTTTGGATACGAGAAACGTATTCAGGATATTCATCGCCACCCGCGGGTCGGGTACAGGCTCGTACATGCAATAGGAAGCGTCATATTCTTTTGGAAAAAAAGAAGAGAAAGTGATCTCCTTCACCTTCTCTCCCTGTGCAAAATCAAACTCGCCATACTCCAGCATATTGATCGTTTCATACCCTTTGGACCTTGATATTGTCAGCTCCTCCGGCTTCACCGGGAATCTGAACGATGTTGTTCCATCCTTCAGGGTGAATTCCATTCGGATTCCTTCCACATTGTCTTTAATTACACTCATAACAGGCCTCCTTTCAGCTTAGGCCATAATGGTTTTACGGTTTTCCATCGCGCGGCGGAACTCTCCCGAAATTCGCTGTCCAACTTGATGTGTGATCGCATCGTAGTCGATGGCATTTTCACGGACAGTCACCTGCACAGCCCCTTGAGGCACGTTGACGGCGATCTGGTTGGTCGTTTCGGTTTTAAAATCCTTAAGGTAACCGGCCAGACTGCTCATCTGTTCTTCTGATATTTGTACCGTCATCGTAGACGATTTGCCATTCGACTGAGAACCGTTACCCAGCGCCATTGCTTGGGACTGCATCACACTTGTTCCCATAAGAGCGGCAGTCGTGGATTGACCGCCCATGCTGTTCGTATAAGCCATAGGCCCAGTTATGGTGAGCGCAGATGGAATATAAGCCGGGGGCATCGAGGGACCAGTGGGTACTGGAGTTGGGTTAGCAACGGTTGTAGCTGAGACGGTTTTTTCTTCTTTTTTGGAACCAAATCCGAAGAAATCGGATATGCCACTCACCATGTTCTTCGTTTTTTCAGAAACAAAATCCGCTGCAGTCGACAACGCTTTGCCTGCACCTTCCGTGGCGTTAGACATGAAGTTTCCAATATCTTTAGCCTTGTCCCCGATCCAGCCTCCCGCGGAACTGCCGGCCCATCCACCTAATGCACCCCCAATATACGTGCCGATCCCAGGTAAAATAAAACTGCCAATGGCGCTACCAATCGCTGTACCAGCAGTTCCACCGATCATGGATCCGACTGCTCTGCCCCGTTCCTCAGGAGGAGCAGTGGCAACATTCGCTACATCGGCAATCATGCTAATTGGTCCAAGAAGTTTACCCGCTCCCTTCGCCAGTCCCCCGCTCAGTTTGCTGAACAAACCATTGCCCGAAGACATATTGGACATTGGCGAACCTGAGGGTGCATTTGCGCTAAATCCGAATCGATTCGGATTCAATTTTTGATCAAAGTCCACTTTCAACTTCTTCTGTTCAGCATCAGAGATGTTGGTTATGATTTTTTTCGCAGGATCAGAAGCGGGCGTTTTTACAGTTCCAGTCGCACGTTCTTGGTAGGACTTGGAACCGCTCTTGTATGGGCCTTTTTTTCCTCCCTCTGTTGCGGCTACAGTTTTAGCACTGCCACCACCTGCATTTTTGGTTTTGCCACCTTTAGCTCCACCTTTTGAAAGCCTTCCTACAAGACTTCCTCCAGAACAGCAGCAACATTGAGAGGCAGAGCCTTTATCTTTCTTGGATCCTCCGAACTTATTTTTAAACTTTCCAATCAAATCAGTTGCATTATTTGCTGCATCTAGATAATCATTTACGTTCTGTACTACTTCTTGCATTTTCCCCCAGAATCCCTTAGCATCTTCTTCCTTCGGTGCGTTCTTTACCGTATTATTATTGCTCCCAATGTTCAGAGACAGCGAAGGCCCGCTCGATGCAGGACTCAACTTCCCCATCGCCACTTCAACCTTCTGCTTCACCTCTACCGAAACTGTTCCCGAAGCCTTCACCATCTGGTTACGGAAACTATTCAGTTTCGCGAGTGCACGGTCCAATGCCGGGCTTAATTGATCATCCAATCCGATCTTCGGTGTGATTCGCAGCCTGCTCAACCGAACAGCCGTACTATAGATGCTTTCCAGCCTGCGTCCGGTTGTCCTCAATTCATTGTTCACCTTAATCAGACTCTGATAGCGAACTCTGCCCAGACGTTCGGTCGAACGCTGAATCTGATCCAGATAACGGATGGTTGTACGCATCTCCGCGTTGGATTTGGATAAACCCACAATCATTTCTGCCATTTCTTTCACCTCCTGTCCAAGCTAATTATCGATTCATTTGCGAAGTCAGCGCTGCCATCTCCTCTTCCGAGAATGCAATCAACAGTGAGCGTTCACCTCGCGGTAAAGCCCAAAACTCTCCGGGACGAAGATGGTGACGAACCCACATGTGATATAGGAACGTGGTCATCCCGCCGGAGTGAATCAGTTTTTTAGGTCTTCAATCTCCACACCGAAGCCGGATAGCTCCAGTACCTTGTCGCCTACGGCATCCAGTTCACCCGCAAGCAGCATGCGGCGAACCGCCTGTTCTCCACCGGACAGCTTCATGCGGCCTGTAATGCGGTTATCTCCCCATCCGGACAGTTCCAGACCGCGGACATTCATTTTCACCGTGGCTTCGGAGATCAACAGTGCGTTAAAGGTTTCGGTATCCACCTTCTCCTCGGTACGGCCCTTGGTCGTTTTACGGATGGTACAGCGTTCGCGGATCTGATCCACTTTGGAGGACGTCAGTCCACGCAAGGTTAACAGCAGATCCAGGCGCTGAATGCGCACATTCTCCTCTGGCAAACGTTCTGCTGCTTCAAACAGCTGATCCAAAATCTGTTCTTCGGACATATTTTCATTCATACTCATAGAGCGCAATCTCCTTCTCATTTCACAATTGGGTAACTCATCTCAACAATTAGGGACAACAAATAGACTGAGATTCTCTCAGCCTGCATGTGTGCCCCTATTTTGTTAAGTCAACTTGCTCATCTGCTCGATCAGACAAATTTCATTATAGATTCTGTCCAGATCTTAGTTGGCAACAATCGGGTTCAACAATTCAAACCCTTCAAACGTAAAGCCCGTTTCCTCCGGTACTTCCTCACCCGCTGTCCAGTTTGCGAGCTGGATTTTGTCCACCATGCAGCCCTTCAACAGAACACTCTCGTGTCCATACGACTCCGGATCGTCCAGCTTCGAGATGATTTGGAACTTGGTGAAGCCGCGCTGGATCATGTCGGAAGTAACCTTGTAACCTGTCATGGTGCCTGTTCCTTTTTTCGCACCATTTTTGTGAACTTTCCAGTCATTGCCGACCAGATTCAGCTCACGTTTTTCAATCTCCACACTGGCTTCCAGCTTGTTAATATTCGTCTGCCACACTCCATCCATATGCAGCTGACCATGGGTACCGAGAATAACTCTTGATGCATCCAACATGTACAATTCCTCCTTGGGATCTTTTCAAATGAAAAACAAATTCAACTCATTACCAAACTAAGCAAAGCTCTCGCCCTGCTCTTCTACACTACTTATTGCACGTAAAATGTACCAAACAACTGCTCCATCACATCGGTCAGCTTCACATTCCACTGCAGGAATACCTGATCTGCCTCCGGTTTCAGGATTGGGGCTGCGCCATAATAGGCTGGGTCGAGAATGACATCATATCCCTCAGCCTCAATCACATTGCTCTGTGCGAGCAGCGCAAGATAAGCTTTCATTGCACCGATCAGCGCCTGGCGTCCTTCCTCGGTATTGTTTACCTTCCCGATATACGTATCTTCCGCAGAGCGTTGCAAGTCTGTGTTAATCGCATCCATCACACGAATGGAACGGATTTTTTTCCATGCGTTATTTTGTCCGGCAGCAGGCGTCACAAGTGTGTTTACACCGCGAAGAGCTTTCACTTGGCGGCCATCATGGAAGAAAATAAATACGCCATTTTGTACGGCCTGTTCCTGCTCTGCCCGAGTCCAGCGGCGTGTGACATCATCGAACGGTGAAGGAGCGTACGTTGTCGATTCATTCAAACGTTGTCCAGCGATGAGACCCGCGACATAAGCGGATGTTTCCGCCGAACTGTAGTACGCATCCCCCAGACGCACACCGGTACCCACATTGATCACACCTTCGTGATTCAAAGTTAGTGAACGGGCGGCTGCCTTCTGTGCAGCGGTTGCAGACGTATCATCTGCGATCGAACCGCCAAATACGGCCATCACTGGTTTTCCCTCGCTGCGAACACGTTTCACCCAAGCCGCGAAGCTTGCCAGCATAGGTGCATCTGCTGCATGATCCAGTGCCAATACGTCGAACTGCTGGCCTTCCAGTGCACCCTGAACCGCAATATATTCCGCGTTGGTCAGGTCATCGTTACCGCTGGCACCACCTTTGAAAGCCGCACCCGACACGGTCGCAACCACACCCGTACCATCGCCAATCGCCTGAGCCGTTACCCACTCATTGCGCTCGTCCTCATTCATCTGTTTGGCTAGTGATGCTGCCGAGATATCCGCGGTCAGGAGTGCATACAGCATCCGGTTCCCTTCAAACAGACGCACTTCATGCTTCGTGTTATCAATTACACCAGGCTGAATGGTGACATAGAATCCGTTCGCACGATCTCCCGGATACTTGGCATCCAGCTGCAGTACGTCCGCATCGCTGCTGTCCTTCAACGTTAGACTGGCTGCTTTTGCCGTGGCGCCTGCTACCCGATAGGCAAGCAGCTTTTTCGGACCACCCAGCAGAGCGAGCTTCAAAGAAGTATAGGCTGTCCCATTATCCAGCGTATGTGCAGAGTAAATACGTTCAATCGCCGCTTCGCTGCCAACCTCCACAAAGGTTCCCACCGGACCCCAGTTCGCCTTGACCGGAACGACAACCGTTCCCCGATTGCCAGCCTGAATGGCTGAAGATGCTGCCGCCTGAAAATTCATATATAAGCCCGGAAGGACCGGACGATTCGTTTGCTCCCATGTTCCACCTGCCATTATCCCTTCACCTTCGCTTTCATAAATTGGTTGATTCTTACTTGTGTTTCCTCAATGGAAAACGTCTGCTGCGCTGCTTCGTACAGCGCACCATGCAGCACCTCTGCCTTAACGGCAAAGAGGGCTTCCGCATGATTCATCAGTTCCGCCCGCGTATATTGCGGGTCAGCCTGTTTGCTTTTTTTCACGGTGCTTGCCATTGCCACTTCACCTCATTTTTGAATTTCAAATACTTTTCCACCCTAGGAACGGTTCCTTGCCATTCTTGACTATTCCATTCCCTTACTGTGATGAATCTCGCGGATCAACGGCACATCCATCCCCGGACGACGAGATCGCTGCTGCAGCGTCAGACGAATTTGCCCGTTCAGGTAGGCATCTGCCTGCAAATCAGCTGAAACTTCCTCCACCGTCAGGTACCGGGTATCCTCTGTATTTGCCAAAGCAATACGAGTCTGTACAGCCAGTTGTTCGACCAGACGTGTAACGGTATGACGGGTGACCCCTTCATCGGGAGTCACAACATGTCCCGTCCACTGCTTTCGCATCTCCAGCGCCGAAGTGCCGGCTGCAGCTGAGCTGTAACCCGTCAATCGCCACAGCACGGAAGGTGCCTCATAACCTCCAGGCCAGACGTCACCATACACGGACCATTCGGAGCCAAGCGCTGACTGTGTCCAGTCCTGAAGCGCAGCCATCCAGGAATCCGGTGTACCTGGAACAGCATGGTCATCGGTGGATTCAGGAATATACATCCCGAACCGCAGACTTCGCGTCAACATGCCTGATCCGGCGTTCACCCGGTCACAGTCGGATGAACCAAAATAGATACAGGTAAACGCTGCACCCTTCTCGTCCTCCAGCCGTACCTGATGAAGTCCTTTTACCAGCTCCGCGGACCACGTTTCCAACTGTTCTGCTCCTCCATCTTCCAGGCGAACGTACGGAGAGATTTTAATAATTCGTCGGTACCCTGCCCAAGCAGACTTGGGCACTTCTTCAGCGAAAGCAACAACCACACAAGGCCCTGTCAGAACCTCACCCTGTGCAGGCACATCCAGCACCCGGCCTTCCCAGGCCGGAACGAGTGCTGCAAGCTTTTGCTTCAGCGTCTGTCTAACAGCCACACTCATTTTGCTTCTTCCTGTAGCTGCAGTGTTTGTTTCACTTTGGATAGACACATTCATTTCGCCCCCTTCAGCTGCAAGTTTGTCATCTGCTCGCATGATGCAGCGCCCATGCGGCAGCGCCTGACTCCCCCTTGATCTCAGTGACTGAGTAAATGATAAATACCGTGATCAATGCCGGACACGAATCACCGCATCAAAAAGACCGGCCTCTTGGCCGGTCTGTACATAAGCGTATGAGCTTTCGGTGTGTGTCCGTTTGCGATTGATCCGATAATACAATCTTACACCCTTTTCTCCCTAGTGCGGACGGTGAATCGGATGACTTCCGTGCGGTTTAGGGAGTGTCTGGGGCGGAAAAAAGACGAGTCCACGTTTCTCACAATAAGATGAACTGAAGCATTTACACGAGAACGAGAGTGCAGAATCAGTCTGAAGAAGTAGAGCGGTCTCGTTTATCACCGGATTTTTCCCTTTAGAGAAGGGAATCACAAAAAGCCGGGGATAACAGTGATCGTAAGATGATTCTGCAAACGTAGTGGTCTAGTGTAAAGATTATAGGTTCACATTATCTCAACGTAACTTGCGGACTCAATGTAATTTCAAATGCACGTCCCCAGATGAAATCCGGATTGGCATAGTCGAGTGCAGCATTGCAATATTTCACATACAACACATCACAGTCGCGGATTTGCTTGATCGCCACATTACCTTGAGCAAAGGCCGTTTTGCTTGCGAGACCCGCGGTGTACGTCTGCATCAGATCCCGAAGCAGCGTTTGCAGGTGAGCATAATCTTCCTCGGAATTGAACAGCACCATATTCTGGTCCGCAAGGGTAGCCACATTGGTATAGAGCGCGTGAGCTCTGGAGTACGTGCGGATATCTGCGATCGCTACCGCTTTATAGTAGTAATCTTTCAGGAACCGCTTGAACAGCAATGATCCATGCGCATCAACAGCTTCGTGAAGAGCAGAAGCGCGCTTTTCTGTGGTGACAAAAGCATATCGGGATTGTCCCATGCCTACCGCAAGGCCAATTTTGTTCCCCGGTGTATTCCAGGCACTATAACCCAGAACCCGGCCGGTATATGGACTGTTCAGCAGCGCTTCCGCTACATCCACATTCGCTGGTCCTTTTCCGACAAAATCAATCAGCACCGCCGGCAATCCTTGCTCACTAATACTCGTTAGCCGTTCAACCGCGGCTTGGACCTGATCCAGGGCCGTAATCGCGATAATCTCGATATCCACACCTGGCTTTGGTCCCGGCTTTCCTGAAGGCTTGTTTGTCATGCGATCCAGTTCCGACGACATATCAAGCGAAGTGGTTCCCTCAGCATCTCCTGGGTAAGCCGCATCCGCTACCAGCACCCCGCCTACAATATCAATATGGCGAGCTACATTCTCGTGAACATCCATATATTCATAGGTATTAATAATTGTGGAGCCGTGAGGGCCGTAATAATTCACAGCGTAACGTGTTTTCGCTCCGCCTCGCAGCAGCTGATTCGCCATCCGCGCGACAAGGGCATGACCGAGACCGTCCGCATCCGGAAGGATGATGGCCCGTTCGGGATTTTGTCCGTCAGTTCCCCCCAGCCATTCGTTAATTCGTGCTTCTACATAGTTAATCTCGTTAATCTGAACCCCCTGTGTATTCGCATCGTCGACACCTACAGCGAGGAAATCAATGTACCCTTTGCGGGCCAGCTGATCCAGAATGTACAGGTTTGTTTTGAACTTGTGCTGTCTGGTGTTGTAGTATTGCTCTTTATTGAAAAAAGTCGTTTCCCCATACTCCACACCATCTGGCGACAGGTTGTAGCCGTTAATAATGTCCTCAAACTCGGTATAGGCCTGACGCGGCTGCTGCATAAGTGCACGGGACTCGTTGTAGGCGTCGAGCGCAAGACCGTCTGCAAATGACGTGGTCGCCAGCCGCATTACCGTATCCATGACATACACCGGTTTACGCGGATATTTCTCCTTGATCACTTGAATCACATTGAGCAGACGCGTCGTTTCTTCATCGTAGTCCGGATAAGCGTCTCCTCCGTCTTCCCGTAGCTGACGACTGCCAATCAGACCGCCATAGGCCAACATATCAGATGAGATAATGAATCCATCGACTTGGGCAGCATGCTGCAGAATAAACGTATAAATGTTGGTCGGAATACCATACGTAGGTGCAGATGTGCCAAGCAGTGTTGTGCCTTCTGTCATTTTTTCCGAATCGAGTCGGTTTTGAATATCACCCAGGTTCGGCGTAACGATATGGATGCCTGCTGCCTTCCCTTGAACAATGACGTCATCCAAGTTAGCTGGGCGGTCATCCAGTGGAACATACAATACGGTTTTCATATCACGTAACCTCCTGTTTATTAAAATCAGTCTTACATTAAGTACCCGATTAGAGCAGGCTCACCATCACCGCATCAAAAAACCGGCCCCCAGGCCGGCTGTACATTAGCGTATGTGCTATCGGCTGTGTCCCTTGCTGCTAATCCGATAATACAATCTTACACCCTTTTTCCGGCTCTGCTGACGGTGAAAGGTACGGTTTCCGTCTGATTGTCGTCGCCCTCCGGGAGGTAAAAAGTCGGTTCCAAGTGATCTCTGTTACGATCATCAAACTTTATGCTTATATTGTACGTTTAGTACATATAAACAAGACTGTGAAAAGGATGGATATCATGAAAACATCGGATTGGTTCTATTTGTGGATAGCCATACCCTGTTATATGGCAGGACCCGTTATGTACACCATGATGATGTACATTCTCTATCAGGAAACGAACGTATGGACTGTCCCCCTTCTTGGATGGACTGCTGCAACATTTTCGTCCGTTGTTATACTGTTTTATCTGCTTACGGTCATCCTCTTGCGTGTGCTTAAGATCTATTTCTTTTGGCTGCAAACACTGCTCTATATGCTCCTATCCCTTATACCCGTGTATATGACTGCTGTTCTTATGGGTTCAGGAACTTCCCGGCTGCCAGGACTATCTTTTCCGTTCACACCTGATGGCATCCCATTATTAGTGCTCTGGGAGAGTATCGCAGTTATGAGTTCCTGGGGTGTCTGGGCTGCTCACAATCCTTCCATGAAACGTCCCTTCCTACTCTTCTCCGGTGTCATTCTTATCCTGTTTATCCTTAAGTTCTAGCCTCGTTAAAACCAAAAAAGAGCACCAGCCATTTCAGGCAGTGCTCTTCATCATTTATATGTTTGCCATCGCATAACATGCATCCTTAAATGCCCTGAGCGATTGTCTTAACATTTATTCTTACGCAATAATATACCGGAAATTTTCCCAGCTCTCCGGGAACGAATTGCCGTTTCTTGTATGATGATAGAAGCTGAACGGAAATTTGAACACATGGCCTGCATTCCAATCGCGGGAGCGACGGTCGGTGAGCCAGTATTCCAGCTCGTGCGGCAGAGCCGTCGAACGTTCGGCCGGAACGAGCGGCAGCACGTCAACCGGAGATTGCAATGTCCACTGTCCATCTTCACCTACCGCTTCCCGGCTCAATCGAAGGGCCTTTATCATCGTTAGAAACGGTGGAATTCCTTTGTGGAACAGTGCTGGATAACCCAGCTCATGCAAGATATTGAGTGCATGGCCGTAGGTCAGCATATGACCGATCAGATCATGATGGGACTCGGCCTGATAGATCGCCGGGAAAGCACCCAGCTCATCCAGAGTCAACCGGGACAGCTGCTCCGGTCCGTCAATTCGAGGAAAATCATCCGTATCATCTATCTGCAGACTGCGGATTTCCTTAACCGTTGTGTTCAGCCACGATCTTCCCGGAATGGTCTTCTCAAACGAATCGATCAGTTCCACCATCCGTTCGATATCCTGCTCTGTGCCCCAACCATCCAGCTCGCGGATGGCTTTCAGCGTAAGGGCGCCATAGATTGCTTGGTGTCCAACCCAGTGAAGTTCTCCAATCGTACGATCCAGCGCTTCTGTGATCCGCGCCTCGGCTTCTTCCCGTTCGAGTATTTCACCACGGGCAGATTGTGGCTCCTGATCTACTCCGTGTTTGCGAAGCATGGCTTTCGCCTCTGCGGTAACGCTGCCCGCCGCAAGGGAAGACAGACGATTTTCCCGAACCCAGAAATAAGCGGCAATCGCTCCTGCTCCATAGTGGGCATGCCACAGGTCACCTGTACGCTCCCGACTCGAAACGATGACCCTCAGACCCTCTTCCAACAAACGTCGATCCATAACGTCATCACTCCTTCACCGAATTTAAATGTATTACACCATGTTTACATTGTGTTTACTTCTATAAAATGAATTAAATCGTGCATATATGCCCGTTTCGCTTCCCAGATTCAATCATTTACCCAAACTGTAGTCTGCCGACACCTTGCACGATAACTTCGAGCGGGAATCGTTGTGCTTTTTGCTCCGAAAAGAACCAGATCCGTTCCTTTTTTACCACAATAAACAGACCACTCACGTCTCCAACCGGGGCAAAGGTTTTACTTATTGCTCTCCATCGGTTTAAGCCCATTCGCTCCAATTCTCCCACTGTGGACAATACATCTTCCGATACAAGCCCTACTTCGCACACTTGCAGCAGATCCTCTGCTGAGAAAGGGCGTTCACTCTTATGATGGGTATTGTGATGAGCAATCAGCTCCAGAATGTTACCAGCGGGATCCTCGAAATAAAGTGAATGGGAATTCCAGTTCTCTGAAAAGGTTTCATCCTCTCCGTCCTGCGTACTGAGCTCTACGCGTGCCGCTGCCCAGGCTTTGGCCTCCTGAAAACGATTCTTCGGAATCATCCAGGCAAAGTGGTAGAAGGGCTCATGAACCGTCTCGCTGTGGACAAATATCATTCTTGTGCATCCGATCTGCAGTGTAAATGAAGAATCGGAGTCAGAGGTCACCTTCAGTCCGAGCGTATCCCTATAGAAATGTTTAATCTCTTCCAAACGGGCGGTATGCAGCTTTACTTCTTCAAATAGCATATGACTGCCTCCTCTCGATCACGCCCGTCCGTGCAGCTTCTCCCATGTACTCCATGGCACCATACCCAGCTCCGGCTTCGCTTCATCCGGAAGCATGGAAATAAATTCAAGAGAATGTCCATCCGGGTCCGTGAAATATACCGATACAGCCGGCATCCAGCCGAATACATACAGCTCACCGATATCATCATCAAGGAAGTTGTGCGTTGTAATCCCTTTATCCTCCAGATACGTTACAGCATGCTTCATGTCCTCCAGCGATACGTGAAAGGCAAAATGCTGCCGCTGCACCTGCTCCGGTTCTTTTTCCCACAGCCCCAGCATGGCATTCCCCGCACCACCAATCCAGTAAAACGAGTTACCACGTTCCTTCTGCCCGTAAGCATGTGGCAAACCGACAATCTTTTCATAAAAGTGATGTGATCTCTCCAGATTCGTTACATTCAAATGGGTTTCAAATATGCCTTTAATCATGTGCATTACCTCTTTCTCAGCTTTCGGATGATTTCCGTGCAGATGTTAATGTCTGGGCCAGGCTCAGGAACGAACCAATCACTCGCTGAATCCGGTCCTCAATGTCCTGGCTGCCTTCATATTCCTCATATCCGTCAAAGGTTGCTTCAAACCGCCTGCGCTGCGCACCCCCAATGGAGATCCATTCCTGTGCATTAATCCCATGCAGATTGCGAACGATGGCCTGCAGCTGCAATAGAGAGCTAACCCCCACCGCTCCTCCCGCAGAGCTGATCGACAAGACCGGTTTGCCGCTAAAGTGAGCCTGGCTCAGATGATCCAGCGCATTTTTGAGCACCCCGCTGATGCTGCCGTGATACTCTGGCGTTGATAAAATAATGGCGTCCGCCGCGAGCATGCGCGAGTTGAGTTCTGCCAGGTTGTGATCCTCTGCCTGCTTCTCATCCGGTGCATAGAATGGAACGGGTGTCTGATACAGATCAAACAAGCTCGCCTCATGACCCTGGTTGCGCATGACTTCGACCGCATATTCCCCTAAACGTGTACTGGTTGCATTCTTTCGGTTGCTTCCTGCCAATACGATGATCTTCATCTATGTCACGCTCCTACCTGTTTTTGGTTAGTATTCCATGATCAACCTTTATCTCTTCTGTCTCTATCTTACCTTGCTTCTTCTTCCAAATCGTCAGCAGATAGACTTAACTTGCAGCACAAAAAAACTCAACCTTTCGGTTGAGTTTCTACGACTTTAGGCTGAGAAGGGGCTCGAATCAATCAGACCCAGCCGTTCTTCACGGCATGGATGGCTGCTTGCGTACGATCGGCCAATCCCAATTTATCCAGCAGATGACTGACATGTGTTTTTACGGTTTTCTCTGTAATTACGAGCTGAACCGCAATCTCCTTGTTGCTGAGTCCCTGTGCAATAAGGGCCAATACCTCTTGCTCGCGGCGGGTCAGCGCATCCAGACTCGGTGAAGTTTCTTCCAACGGCAAAGGCTGCTTAAGCTTCTCATAATCCTGTACTTTCCCGTATGCTGTTGAATCTGTGCGTACAGTATCCTGCGCTTCTAACTGTATGTCAGATGAAGCCATCACATGCATTAACTGGCCAGCCGCGGCAGGATGAAGCTGGGCCTGTCCTGCATGCACATTCCTTATCGCAACGGCAAGATCCTCGGGTTCAATATCCTTCATCAGATACCCTTTGACCCCAGCCCGCACGGCAGGAATAACGTGATCCTGATCCGAAAACGACGTCAGCACAATAACGCGAATTCCAGGCAAAATCGTACGCAGGCGTCTGGCGGTTTCGATCCCGTCCAGCACAGGCATATGCAGATCCATAAGTACCACATCGGGCTGCAGCTTCTCTGCCTGTTCAATCGCCTCCTGCCCATTGGAGGCTTCGCCCACCACTTTCATATCCGTCTGTGTCGACAAAAAAACGTGCAGTCCCCGTCTAACCATGGCATGATCATCTGCGAGCAAAATCGTAATCGGCATGTTGTGTCTCCCCCTGACATTAACGCAATTCGGACGGGAGTGGAATAACTACCGTTACCGATGTTCCCGTACGGGATGAACTTATAAGATCCAGCTTGCCTCCCAGCGACTGCGCCCGCTCTTTCATAATGGACAGACCCAGTGAACGGGCAGGCAGGGGTTGCTTTCTTTTGGCTCCACCTTTTCCCCGATCCTTAACAATGAGTACGGCTTCGGTATCCCCTAGCTGGAGAGTGATATCTGCCGCTGTAACTTCCGCATGTTTACGTACATTATTCAGGGCTTCCTGTCCAATTCGCCATAACCCCTCTTCTATATTGCGAGGCAGGCTGCGCATGCCGGTTCGGTTGACGACGACCTGCAGCCCCTGGCTCGTACCATACTCCTGCAGTGCACTTAGCAGACCGGATTCGAGTCCGGCGGGACGAAGCTGCATGATTAGCGCACGCATTTCCTTCAGAGCTTCTTGGGATAACGAACGGATATCCCTCATGGCTTCAGCCGCCGGATGCAGTTCTGCTGTACCGGACAACATGCTCTCTGCTCCCTTGGCGGTCAACGAGAGCGAGAACAATATTTGGTTTACCGAATCATGCAGATCCCGAGCCAGTCGGTTTCGCTCCTCCAGGCGGGTTAATTCACGACGCTTATCCACGAGTCTCAGACTTTCCCAAGAGGCTGTAATATGTTCTGCCACCGCATCAATCACCTCCCGATCTGCCTGTAGAGAATCCATTTGCGAACCAAGCTGTGCGACCAGCACGGCTGTTTCCCCAGGAGGGCTGAGTGGTATGGCAGCAGCCAGACCTGAAGACATAACGGAAACGGGAGGCATTATGCCGCAGACCTCAGACAATTCTACCATCTCGTCTGCTGATAATATTTCGGCGCGATGTGATTGAATCACACGACGTAGTATGCGATCCGTCTCTGGAGGTATCTCGTTCACTAGCAATGAGTCTTCCAAGCCACTGGCATGCGCCGTTTGTACGCTTAAAGCTCCATTTTTTTGAGCTATCAGGGCGACAAATGGCCATTCGTAATGCTGTCCAAGCAGCTTGACCACCGTCCTGGCCATATCGTCAGCATTGCTGCACTCGTTCAGTTCCATCCCCAGCGCTCTGCTGAACTCCCCCAGCCTGGCATACTGATCCGCTCTTCTCTGCTCGCCGCGATATAATCGCATGCGCTCCATGGCACTTCCGATTTGATAGGCTACTGCCTGCAGAAGCGCCAGCTCCCCTTCACTAAAATGCTCTTTGCCTGGTGCGGCAACGTTGAGCAATCCTATCATTTTCTCACCCGATCGCAGCGGAACCGTTGCATGATGGGTGATGTCACGCGTATCTCCCCACTGATGCTCTGTGGCATCCTCAAGCCGTTTGCAGTTAATAATATTGACGGCATTATCGAGTCTACCATCCCGGAAACGGTTTACACACCAGCAAGTTCCACAGCGCATGGGCTCCTTGTCTTGATGGAGCAGAGCCGGCGGCAGGTTATAGTCTGATACACATGAATATTCTCCGCCCTCACGAATGAGAAATACCCAGCCTGTCGTAAGTCCTGTCAGCTCCAGCAGCTTGCCTACTACCGTATCCAGCATCGGGCTCAGATCATTGGATGTGTTCAGCGTCTCCGCAATGGTTTTTAGCGTATACATTTCCTGCATTCCGGAATCTTGCGGCATGCGGATTTCTCTCCTTTATTCCATCGAAGTGTTGTTGTTTCATTATTGTATACAATCATTTCAGGAGTTTAAAGGACGAACTTCCTATTGTTTAACCAAGCTTTTGGCGGCTCTTGCGGGATATGGATAGCGGCTCCACATTGATCAGTCCCCGATCGGATAAGGCAAGGGCCATTTTATAGAAGGCACGAGTTCTGATTTTGGTATACGTATCCTTGCTCACCGGCGGATCAAATACATGGTTGTACACCTTGTAATCAAACACGTCATCATCTTTCAGGTACCGTTCACAAACCAGTACCCGCTCCTTCTCACTCAGACGAGACACGATGTAGTCAATCGTATCGCAATACGCCTGACGTGCACGCTGTACATCCACATTGTAGATCGCCGTTCTGGCGGTCGAATCCCCTGTGACATTGGTAGGCCCATGGAAACGCTCCGTGTAACTCGCCGTGACCATGACCTCACGTTCTTCAAAGGCAATTGTTTTATAAATCCGGTATTTCTCCAGCGCGGCTTCCACTGCCGATTGCGTTTTGCGTCGATCCAGTTCAGGCAGCAATAATTCCATATTCATTCTCCTCCTTAAGAGTTTGGTATAAAAGCAATCTGCTAAGTTTCACTTCATTTTATTAAGGTTATACAGTTTGTTTAGAGAATAACGGCCATTGTCTAGGTTTTCTGCGTTGCCTTTTGGAATCACTTCCACTGGGCTTGATACCTTGAGTGTTCCGGTTTCCAGTACATAAAAAACGTTCGAATTTAATGTTATGTTCGCATCTTGTTCGTATTTCTATTTGAGGATACCACTTATTGGAGATTAGAGTAAACCTTCATTTTGGGTCATTTTGACGATAAAATAAAACCCTCGCTCCTATTTTCTATACCTTTTGGCATAATTGTTTCAATTCCCTTTACCTAATGGTATATATACGTTATAGTACAGATAATTACAGATCCCTCGTATGAGCGACTTTCTATTATAAATATTAAGAAGGTACTTGAATGTTAATGTGAACATGATTTGCCCCGTAGAAGTGCGAAAGTAGTGGAGGAGACGGAATCGATTCTGAAAAAGCGATAGCGTTCGCATTTATCACCGGATTTCTCCCTTTCATAAGGGATCAAAGAAATCTGGGGATAACGGCGATTGGAAGAACGATCCGTATCCGGAACGGGGCACTAGCAGATCATAGGGCATGGAGTGTTTCTTAGTATCTATTTAATACGCTTATACGAATTGAAGGAGTTGGCATGAATTGTGGAGCACGCTTTTGGTCCTTATCTGAAACAACTGCGGGAACAGCAGAGCTATAGCATCAATCAGCTCGCCGAAGCAGCAGGAATCAGCAACTCGCAAATTTCACGCATCGAAAA
The DNA here is from genome assembly GCF_038005125.1 of Paenibacillus sp. FSL K6-2862. Classification (NCBI taxonomy): domain Bacteria; kingdom Bacillati; phylum Bacillota; class Bacilli; order Caryophanales; family Paenibacillaceae; genus Paenibacillus; species Paenibacillus sp. FSL K6-2862. Next base: position 1,261,976 of record NZ_JBBOSN010000001.1, on the reverse strand, counting down.
TGGAGTCCGCGGTGTTCCAAAGCCCGCCACGATCCGCAAATTGGCAGATGCCCTCTCCGTTCCCTATGCCGATATGATGAAACAGGCAGGGTACATCGAAGCAGCAAACGCAGCAGGCGACACTCAGGACATCCCCGAATGGGCAACGTATAAAGACCGGCGTGATTTCAAGAAAATGCTGGAGGACGAAGATGATCTGATGTTTGACGGGATCCCACTGGATGATGAGGACAAAAAACGTATCAAGGATGTGCTGACCGGACTATTCTGGGAAGCCAAGCAGATGAACAAACGCAAGAAAAACGATGAACCGAACAGCCGCCAATGAGGCATGGAAAACTGATTACAATGAAGCAGCAGGTGAGATGATATGGACGAGATGGTAACAAAGCTGATTCGAAAACACCGGACCAACTGCCCCTTCAGCATTGCCAGAGCCATTGGAATACAGATCCGTTTCACCAATCTGGGCAAGTCTACCAAAGGGCTGTATTTCCGCAAGCTCCGCCGCAGGTTTATTGTCATTCACAGTGAACTTCCGCCGGAATGGCAGCGGTTTGTATGCGCTCATGAACTTGGACACGACCGATTGCACAAAGGCATCAATCGTTTCTTTTTGGAGGAACACTCCTATTTTGCTCCCGGCAAGCTCGAAAGACAGGCCAATCGTTTTGCTATTCAATTATTGACCTCAGGAGTCATGCCGGAACCTGATGAATCCCTGGAGAAATTCTGTTTACGTACAGGACTGCCGCGCGAAGCGCAGCATTTTTTTTACTCTATATAAGAACATATGTTTCATTCGAATGACCGTTAACTTTATTTCCCATCCAGTCGATCAGATGTCACTTTCAGGTTACCTATTTTTACGTAAATCACGAGATTTCCTAATCATAGTCTGCTAAAATACAATTTGAGCTGTGCGAGAGCTCAGGCAGATCATATTTTTGGGAGGGTACAGATTCATATGAAAATCTGGAAAACTTACGTTTCACTTCTGCTAACGGCTTGCTTACTGTTTGGCAGCGTAGGAATTGCGGCCGCTGCAACGGATACAACTCCGGGCACGGGTAAACACATTACGATTCTACATACGAATGACACACATGCACGTGCAGTTGAAGCTTCACCTGCAATGGGCTATGCCAAAGTGGCAGGGATTGCTGACAAATACCGCAGCGAGAATCCCAATACCCTTTTGCTTGATGCAGGAGATGCTGTGCACGGAACAACCTTTGCAACACTCGTGAATGGCGAGAGTATCGTCAAGGTCATGAATGAAATGGGCTACCAGGCCATCGTTCCGGGTAACCACGAATTCAACTACGGTTCCAAGCACCTTGTTGAGCTTGCGGACATGATGAATTTCCCAATGCTCAGTGCCAACGTGAAGAAAGAAGATGGAACTCGTCTTTTTGATCCCTACCTCATCAAAGAAGTTGACGGTGTCAAAATCGGAATCATCGCACTGACTACACCTGAAACCATGTACAAAACAAATCCAAAGAATGTTGAAGATCTTGATATTACTGACCCCGCTGCGGAAGCCAAAATTCTAGTGAACGAAATTCGCAGCAAAGTAGATGTGGTAGTTGTTTTGGGACACCTTGGACAAGATGCTTCCAGTACAGACACTAGCTTCAAAGTGGTAAAAGAAGTTCCGGGTATTGATGTATTCATCGACGGACACAGCCACACCATCCTCCAGGATGGTCTCGTATCCGACAACGGAACACTGATCGCGAGTGCCGGAGAGTACACCAACTTCGTAGGTGTCATCGATCTGTGGGTAGACGGTGGCAAGGTAACGAAGAAACAAGCTACATTGATTGATGAAACAGAAGCCAAAGATATTAAACCGAATGAGAAAGTAGCAGCACTCGTGAACTCCATTCAAAAAGAACAAGAACCTATTCTTGCGGAAGAAGTAGCAAACACAGCGATCCTGCTTGACGGTAAACGCGAACAAGTTCGTGCCGGGGAGACCAACCTGGGTGACCTGCTCGCAGATGCCCTTCGTGACGTCAGCAATGCAGATATCGCACTTACGAACGGAGGCGGTATCCGTGCTTCCATTGAAAAAGGTATCGTAACCAAAGGCGACATTATCACTGTACTTCCTTTTGGTAATCAGGTTGTAACGCTGGATGTAAAAGGCTCTGATGTTCTGGCAGCCCTTGAAAACGGTGTAGCCTCTTACCCGGAACCAAGCGGTGGTTTCCCGCAAGTGTCTGGCATGACGTTTAGTATCGATACTTCAGCTGCTGAAGGCAGCCGTGTACATTCCGTGACGATTGGCGGCAAAGCCCTTGATCCGGAAGCCACGTATACCCTGGCTACAAATGATTTCACAGCCGTTGGCGGTGACGAGTATACCATGTTCAACAAATACACCATCTCCGGCATGTACGGTGCAATGGACGAGGCACTGATTGAATACATGCAGAAGCTTGGCGCTGTGGACATCAAAACAGATGGCCGAATCAAGGAAGCAAAAACACCTGTAGTTGAACCGGAAGCTCCAGAGACAGAGACACCGGCTCCAACTACACCGAAGCCAGAAACGCCAAAACCGGTAACACCAAAACCAGAAACACCTTCAAAACCGACACCAAACAAACCAGCTCCTGCCAAAGTATATGTTGTAAAATCCGGAGACTCCCTTTACTCCATCTCCAAAAAATACAACACAACCTGGCAAGCCCTGCAAAAGTTGAACAGCATCAAAAATCCTCACTGGATTTATCCTGGTCAACAACTGAAGCTGCCTGCTGCTTCTTAAGCAAACCAATATTCGAATAGTGTGACCTGCTCCACAGATCGAATGAATCAGAAGTAATGATAGCAGTATCGGAAAAAGGGTGTTCCTCAAGCCAATCTGGCTGAAGGAGCACCCTTTCTGCTTCTCATTTTAGAAGCAACCATTTATCTTTCCCTTGTGAGCCTTTTAGGCAAAAACGATTAAAATACCTTTGCGGCAAAAATAAATCCTCAAACCTAACCTATCGTACATACACTCTCTGAGTCCCTAATCGTGAACTATAGAAAATATGCGCATAATTGCCACTGCTGCGGGATTTGTTCGCTTTCCAGATGAACAAAATATACAAAAATGCTTTGCATATTTGCACGTTTTTCCATACTTCAACCCAATCAGCGGGACGTGTACTTGTCAAAAAGTTAAAATGCATTATACACGATAGTAAAGAGTAGTCATTTTGTACGGCATCATGCATACAATTCTGCTAATTCATATGTCTATAGGCCTTGTTTTAGTGCTTTATTTCAAAATATCCAACAAAAATGGAATATTCCATAATATGCGGACCTATAAAATATGTCTCATTATGACACGAATTTACAGTTCACTGACATTCGGACAAATAAGATTATCTACGGACTAGAGCACTTCCTTGGCATGAGTCAATGCCTCTTCCACACTCATGCTAATCCGCTTGGGTTCCCCTTTACTGGCAAGAGTGTGGGACCCTAATTCGACATTCCGTTCTGCAGCGCCCCGGCCAACCACGATCTGCACAGGCAGACCAATGAGTTCCGCATCCTTAAACTTCACCCCGGGACGTTCATCCCGATCATCTGTCAGCACCGTGTATCCTACATCCCCTAACTGCTGTTCAAGTTCCAGGACAAGCTGACGCTGCTGCTCATCTTTCCAGTTTATGGGGATCAGGTGAATCTGATATGGTGCAACAGCTGCCGGCCACCTTATTCCGTCCTCTCCAGCATATTGCTCGGCAATGGCAGCCATCAGACGGGACACTCCAATACCGTAACATCCCATCACCGGGGCACACTGGCGACCATTCCGGTCCAGGAATGAAGCGTTCATGGCATCACTATATTTGGTGCCCAGTTTGAAAATGTGACCTACTTCAATGCCTTTGGTGAATACAAGCTTGGCTCCACATGTAGGGCAGTTATCCCCGTCAGCCGCGAAGCGAATTTGTCGGACTTTGTTCAAGGCAAAATCCACCCCCGGACGAACACCCGACAAATGCATATCGACTTCATTGGCTCCGGTAATAGCACTTCCCATCGCAGCCACATCCGCGTCCACGATAAGTGGCAGATCCAGACCTACAGGTCCCAGAAAACCAATCTTCAAATCCGAACGTCCTGCGAGCGCTTCTTCGTCAGCCAGAATGAGTTCCTCGGCCCCCAATACTTGCTTGAGCGCAATATCATTAACCTCATGGTCCCCGCGAACAAGTGCAGCAATTAGTTGACCATCCGCTTGATAGAGCAGTGTTTTGATGATGTGCTCGGGTCCCTCACCGACGTAGGAACTGAGCTCGGAAATGGTACGAATGGCGGGTGTATGGATTCGAATTAGCGATTGGTCCCCTTCATTCGACCGGGATTCAGCTGTATTCTGGGTTACAGTTCCATTTGTCTGGTATCCAGCCTTCTCGAGATTCGCAGCATACCCACACTGCTTACAGGATACAATCGTATCCTCTCCCACATCAGCCAGTGCCATGAATTCGTGTGTTTCTCCCTGACCGCCGATTGTACCTGCATCTGCTTCTACACGAATATATTCCAGACCGCAGCGCTCCAAAATGCGTGAATATGCCTTATTCATCGCCTGATACGTTTGATCCAGTTCTTCCCAGTCGGAAGCAAAAGAGTATGCATCCTTCATAATAAACTCACGGCCTCGCAGCAAGCCGAATCTTGGACGCCGTTCATCCCGGAACTTGGTTCCAATCTGATATAACGTGAAGGGCAATTTTCTGTAGGAATTCACCTCATCACGCGCAAGAGCAGTCACCACTTCCTCATGGGTTGGTCCGAGGGCGAACTCCCGATCGTGGCGATCCTGCAAACGCATTAGCTCAGGGCCGTACTGGCTGTATCTTCCCGATTCTTCCCACAGCTCTGCCGGCTGCATAATAGGCAGCAGTACTTCCTGACAACCTGCACGGTCCATCTCTTCGCGAACGATCCGCTCGACATTGAGCAGTATACGCCGCCCGAGCGGCAAATAACTATATATCCCTGCTGCCAGCTGGCGAATCATGCCTGAACGAAGCAGCCAGCGATGTCCAGCTGCATCCGCTTCTGCCGGCGCTTCACGTAATGTTGGAACAAGCATTTCACTTTGACGCATCCATTCCACACTCCTTATCTTCCTGATCGTTTTTGCAAAATGAGTGGATAAACAGCAAAAAGACACATCCGTCAAGGGACGAATGTGTCGTGGTACCACCCTTATTTAACTGCATGGTTACATTCACTAACACGTCTCGGGTTTCCCCGGACATGCTGAACAAACGTCCCGTTTCCCCAATAGGAAATACGGAATCATACAGTCCTCTGAGGCGTAACGGGCCCAGTCCGGCGGAGGTTGCAGCCTGCAGGCATTCTCTTCCGCAGCTCGCGAGGTGGGAATTACGAAGCAGCAGCAGAAACCTCACACCAATCGGTTCCCTCTCTGATTGAAGCTGGCTGGCGCAATTATGTCCTCGCTAATCGCTGTTATCATTTTTGATCACATTAGTGCATTTGCAAGCAATTGTCAACTACTGCTTTACATGCAGATAACGGGCAGGAAGAAATCCGCGGGTGGTGCTGACATCCCGCTGGCTTCCCTGTAATATAGAGAGATAGAGAACATGTATTATTGATAAAGGAGCTTGTCCTATGCCATATATTATCTATGATCTTGAATTTACGGTTAGCCGTAACGCTCGTTACTCTTCTGAAATCATCGATATCGGTGCGGTAAAAGTTACGGAAGGACCTGACGGATTATATGTATCCGACACGTTTCATACTTATGTTCGTCCTTCGAATAAGTCGGTGCTGTCCACCGACACCATTCAATTTACTGGAATTACGCAAAAAGATATTGATGCTGCTCCTCTTTTTCCTGAAGCACTCCAAAACTTTATCGCCTGGATGGGAAGCGAAGTTTATTACATGTGTTCCTGGGGACCCGATGACCGCAGCAAGCTGATCTCCCATTGTCGTACACACCAGCTTGATGTTGCCTGGATCACGAATCACAATGACCTGCAGCAGCAGTGGTCGCGAACCGTTCGCAAGGAAGGCAAATTCCGTCAGCTTGGACTAGCTCAAGCACTCGAACTATGCGGAATCGAGTTCGACGGCACCCAACATCGTGCACTGGATGACGCCATCAATACCGCCAAAGTATTCATGCATCAATTCGATCGATTCAATCTGGAAACCAACTGTGCCGCTGATGATGAAGGCGTTGCTTCCAAAGTTGTGTATTCCAGCAGCACAGAAGACGATGTGAAAGATTCACCCTTCGGTAATCTCGCTCATCTGTTCAAAACCAATGAATAAGCTGTTTGATCTTTCCTCTTAATCATGCAAAAGAACGCCTGTCCACGCTGGGCATTAGCTATACAACTGCTGCCAGCGTTTCAGGCGTTCTTTCATTACACTTCGGTATCCCTCGGGTTCAAGTATCTCTGCCTCCGGCCCATATTGACTAAGCCATCTCAAAAATTCCTGATCTTCAGCCAAAGCGGTCTCCAGCAGTAATGTTCCTTCTGGTTCCATCGTCAGAATGGGACGCACCAAAAATTTTTGCTGCATCACATGTTCAACAGCATCGCGGGAAAAACGGATTTTGAACGAAATCCATTCTTGTTCTTGACAGGCTCCCGACTTTCGGAAATGGGTTTGCAAAAGAAAGTCGTCTTTGCGGAATGTACGAGGCAGAATCCGTACTTTTTGCAGATTCTCTACTTCAAAAATCCTTAGCACCTCCGAAAGATGACAGTATGCCAACAAATCAAAACGGTACTCACGTGGAATCAAGCAATACGGATCGAGCCGCACCACTTTCTTCATGTTTTGAGTGAGATATTCTGCCTCAATTGTGTTTTGTGACATGCCAGCTTGAAGTAAAGTTACCAGTGAACTGCTTTTCCATTCATCGCCGTCATTCTGCCAAGCAGGCAGCCCTGTTTTAAATAAACCGCCAATCTGCTCTGACCACTCTACCCGCTCCGTTTTGTTCTTCTGATTCGATGCAACCACTTTCTCATAGGCGCTCTCGAAAGCAGGCTTCAGATAAGGACGAATATCATCCATAACCTCCGCCAAATGAGCAAAAGCGTGAGCCTCCTCATCAGACCAGTTGAGCGGATACATGGCAAAGTTGCTGATAAACATGTAACCTCTCCCGTGTCCCATATTGGCGATCGGAATATGCATTGCGCTGAGGGCCTCCATGTCGCGATATATCGTCCTTTCCGTTGTCTCGCATCGCTCGGCCAGCTCCCGGGCCAGAATTCCCGGTTTTGCCTGCACAAGAGTTATAATGCGCATTAATCGGATCAGTCGGTCTGTCATTTTGCCGGACCCTCCACTAAGTTGTCAAAAAATTCGATACAACTCCATCCAATTGTTAATCATGATATATAGTACATTCGACTCACTCTTTATTTTCACCTTTAAATTCTATGTAGAAACATTCATTTTCATATCATTCTCAATAGTCCTTTGTTCCTACTCACATAACATGGTTTTTCCGTGGCTGTTGTACGCTCCACCATATGTGATTCCGTAGTGGTAACGCAGTTTCTCCACAATCTCGGCTTCTTGGTAATAATCCAGATCCTGCTTTCGTGCTGCCTCAATCAACAAGGCATCTGCATGCCTGCGAAGCAGATTGCTTCCCTCTTGTGCACGACCTCTTTCATAGGCCCGCAATGCTTGTTTGATCAACGGCACGGTCTCGCTTAATTTAATCGTCTTCTCCACCTTCGGGTCCTCCGGCTGCCTTAACATCCCCAGGTGGCTTGTATATTGAATATACAATTGCTCACGGCGCAGCAATACTCTCTGACTCTGCTTCACTTTGCGTGTGCTCCAGTAGGCAGAGCATATGGCTGCTTTTCCAGAGACACGAGGGCCCATGGCAAACTCGAGGAGAATTTGTTTACTCTCCCCTTTGTATACATCGCCGAGCCGCAGAATATAGCCGATGTCGGTCTCCTTTGATCGGCAACCATAAATTCCTTTGAGTTCAATTCCAAATTCCGGTTTGAGCAAAAGTTCCATGTCTCTTGACACAATTTTAGGTGCTACTTTCCTAAGTCTTTTGGCAGGGGCCCCGTAACGCCATTCCACCATCATATATACGGGGTCGGCCCCCCCTGTCGGTATGGCCTCTCTGTTCCACGAATAACATACTTCAAAGACTGAGTTCACTGGTAGTCTCTCCCCCGATTTATGTGTATTATCTTATAAGTTATCAGGGTGAATGGACACTATATTGTCACGGAACATATGTTCGCATAATATTTTTACATTAAAATGATTTTACATCCCTAAATCCGTCTAAATTCGACATAAAACGACGAAAAAGCCTGGCATTATGCCAAGCTTCCCCGCTCCATATTTATGACAAGTCCCAACTTACACGGTAGGCTGATTCATTCCCATTTCTGTCATGGATGCTGCCCATTCCGGTTCTCTCACAGGCGCGTAAGTCACGCTATCAATGATCAGTTTACGCCCGATTGGCTCTCCGTTTACGGTAATCATAATCGTCTTGGTTGGTGTCGTTTGCTCTGTTGTGTACATATATTTCTTCTCCTTTATTCACGATCTTATTCTAAAAATCGGATATATTATTATTTTTTATTATTTTCGTCATTGTGAATGGAAGCACCCGGAACCGGGGTAATGATATTATGTTTAAACTGTCCGCGCGCTGCCTTGAAAGTATATTACCCTGGTGCACGTTGAATTAAACAAATGATTCCTCCTGAAAATTTGCAATGCACTGAACCCAACACGTCCCTTTTGGCGTATAATGTAAGAGCCGTATTTCAACAAATGACGACGAATTCGGCAGACGAAAAACCTCACCGAAAGAAGGTGCCAATGATGCCACAACCCATGAAGGGTCATTTCATTCGGGTGTTATTCACCACATGCATTTTATTTACCGTTACGCTGACCTCTACAGTAAGTGCAGCTAGTGCCAATATATTCTCCGACATATACAGCGGCTGGGAACGCGTTTCCGAGCTCCCTGGTGAAGTGAACGCCCTGCAGGAAAGCTACCAGCAGACGCTGAACCAACTGAATGAAACCTCTGCTCAATTGGGACAAGCCCAGGCCAATGTCGAAGCATTCAAGGCCCAGAATGAGCAGTTAATAGAACAGAACCAGAAGCTGACTGATATGGTGACAAAACTGCAGGAAGATCAAGATGCCAAAAATGCCACGACCAAACGAATTCAAACGATGATCATCACCGTCATTGTCCTCATATTAGGCTATTTTGTTCTGATTCGCGTGATGCGCTGGGGAATGCGTCGTCGTTCGGGCCGAGCCTAAAAGAACAGGAGCAAGCACATGCACATACACCTGAACACTGCCGAAGCTGGCGGAGCTGGACAAGTGGTAACCTTCTCGCTGATCCAGAATGACCGGCTTCATATTTTGCACCCGCAGCAAATCGTCGCCTTTCGCGGATCGAGCAGCAGCCGCAATGACAAGTTCATGACCATCTCAGGCATGGTTCGCAAAAAAAAGCTGATCAAATCCGAAATTACCGGCCCCTGCCAATTTGTGGCTGCCCTCCCTCCCGGTTTTACCATGAAGGAAGTGGAGCTCACCGAGGAAAGTGATTTGCTGTACGACTTTCGGCATCTCTTCTTTTACTCAGACGGAGTGAACATGCATACCAAGATCCAGAAGATTAAGAACATGCTGATCACTCAGGATGCTGTCAAAATGAAATTTTCAGGCAAAGGCAAGATTGGGCTGTTAACCCAAGGCCAGGTCTGCCAGCAGGAATTACACCCTACCGCCCCGCTTTACGTGGATGCAGGCAGCATCATAGCCTATCCCGAGAATGCCAAGCTGGAACTCACCGTGTACGGGAATAATCTCGCCAGTCAGCATATGAACTACCACTGGAAAATGACAGGACAGGGCTCGGTACTCTTCCAGGCAGGACGGGAGAATAACAGACTCGAACGGGACCTGAATGATGAAGGACTGTTCAAACGCATCCTTAAGGAAGTCATTCCCTTCGGCAATGTAATCATTAAATGAGCCGCCCGGTGATCTCCGCATTTATTACTCATGCGGGGTAGTCACCGGGCGGTTTCGTGTTATAATGGTTCAGACAATTGAAGAAGAAAATCCATGCCTCCTGGCATGGGAGAGGTTCGCGAACTCCCTCTATAAGACTTGACCTTTTGCAGGTCATTACAAGTCTTGCGTACACCGTGTATGACGTACGTAAAAAACTAAGGACACTTTTACCGTGCTGTTTTTTAGCAGCGTAAGGAAAGGTGTGTTTTTTGATGGATGCCAGTTCATGAACTTCTCTGTTCTTCCGACACTCTGTGCCTAGGTGCATAGATTGATCTTAAGAAGATGGAGAGGTTTTTTTATGTTGAACGAAGAAAAAGCGGTCGTCGTCTTTAGCGGCGGTCAGGATAGTACCACATGTCTGTTCTGGGCCAAACAGCAATTTGCTGAAGTTGAGGTGGTGACCTTCGATTATGGACAGCGTCATAAGCTGGAGATCGAATGTGCTGCTTCAATTGCACGCGATCTGAATGTACAGCAAACCGTACTGGACATGAGTTTGCTTAACCAGCTCGCACCTAATGCATTGACCCGTACAGATGTGGAAATTACGCACGAAGAAGGCGAGCTGCCTAGCACATTTGTAGATGGCCGCAACCTGCTTTTCCTCAGTTTTGCCGCCATTCTGGCGAAGCAAAAAGGAGCGCGTCATCTGGTCACTGGCGTATGTGAGACAGATTTCAGCGGATATCCGGATTGCCGAGATTCATTTGTTAAATCCATGAATGTGACGCTTAACCTGTCGATGGACTACCCATTTGTCATTCATACTCCGCTGATGTGGCTGGATAAGGCCCAAACGTGGAAGATGGCTGATGACCTTGGTGCCTTCGATTATGTACGCGAGCGGACACTGACCTGCTATAACGGGGTTATTGGAGATGGATGCGGTGAATGCCCTGCATGCAAACTGCGCAAAGCAGGATTGGATCGCTACGTGGAGCAGCGCTCTGCTGGGGCATCTGTAGGAGCAGATGTACGATGAGAGAGCCAGGAACATTCCGCATAGTTGAGCATTTGCAGCGGATTGGGGAGGATATTCTTCCTTCACAGCTGCGTTATCACCGCAAACGTGTGCTGGTCAGCAAAGAGTTCACTTTCGATGCTGCGCACCACCTGCATTGTTATGAAGGCAAGTGCAAGAACTTGCACGGCCATACGTATAGAGTCGTTTTTGGCATCAGCGGTTATCCGGGCGAGACCGGATTAACGGTTGATTTTGGACACATCAAGGATATATGGAAGACAAAAATTGAAGGATATCTGGATCATCAGTATCTGAATGAGACGCTTCCTCTCATGAATACCACAGCTGAAAATATGGTCGTCTGGCTGTTCGAACAAATGGAACACGCGCTTCAGACAGAACCATATGCAGGGCTTACCGAAGGTGGCCGAACCGAATTTGTGCGCCTCTACGAGACACCAACCAGCTACGCCGAGGCTAGACGGGAGTGGATGATCGATGAGTAGTGTGCAAGAAAACGTGAATGCTTCTTCCTCCGTACAAAACAAAGAAGCGCGCATCCCGGTCATGGAGATTTTCGGTCCGACCGTTCAAGGCGAAGGCATGGTGATCGGACAGAAAACCATGTTTGTTCGCACCGCTGGCTGCGATTATCGCTGCTCCTGGTGTGATTCTGCATTTACCTGGGACGGCAGTGGCAAGGACCAGATCCAGATGATTACACCAGAGGACGTATGGGCTGAATTGCGCCGTGTAGGCGGTTCGCGATTCTCCCATGTTACCATCTCCGGCGGGAACCCTGCCCTGCTGGCTTCGCTGGGCGGGTTGGTTTCTTTGCTCCGGGAGAACGGCATCCGTACTGCGGTGGAGACGCAGGGCTCCCGCTGGCAGCCTTGGCTGGCTGACATTGACGAAGTCACCGTGTCTCCCAAGCCGCCTAGCTCGGGCATGGACACTAACTGGGACGTGCTGGATGATCTCATTAACCGATTGTCCACAGGCCCTGCAGGACGCAGCCACAGCCTGAAAATTGTCATTTTCGATGAAGTAGACTTGGATTATGCCCGCCGCGTGCATGAACGGTATCCAGCTACCGATTTGTATTTACAGACCGGAAACCCAGACGTCACTTCTACCGAGACGCCAGATCTGGCTTCGTCGCTGCTCGCCCGTTATGAGTGGTTGATTGATCAGGTCAGTGCATCAGATGACCTGAATGATGTCCGCGTGCTTCCACAGCTGCACACCTTAGTGTGGGGAAACAAACGCGGCGTTTGATCAGCTGCATGGACAGCTTGGGTGGAATGGGCGGCATGATGTAATTTTTTTGGAAACAAACAGGGGCTTCCCATTTAAACTTTGGAATCCCTATCATATACCGGAGAGCTTCGCGCTTGAACGGAACAAGGAGAGTTAACACATTGACAAGACAACCTGATGAAATGAAAGATGTGACGCTGCTGGGTAACCAGGGCGTGAAATATACGTTCGAGTATGATCCCGGCATTTTGGAAAGCTTTGATAACAAGCATCCGTACCGCGATTATTTTGTAAAATTCAACTGCCCGGAATTCACGAGCCTGTGCCCAATCACGGGTCAGCCTGATTTTGCCACCATTTATATCAGCTATATTCCCGATGTGAAAATGGTAGAGAGCAAATCGCTTAAACTGTACCTGTTCAGCTTCCGCAACCATGGAGATTTCCACGAGGATTGTGTGAATATTATCATGAACGACCTGATCAAGCTGATGGATCCTCGTTATATTGAGGTTTGGGGCAAATTTACGCCGCGCGGCGGCATTTCCATTGATCCGTATACGAACTACGGCAAACCCGGAACCAAGTATGAACAGATGGCTGAGCACCGCATGATGAATCATGACATGTATCCGGAAACGATTGATAACCGTTAATTTTCCGGCACTTCTGTTCTGCTCTGCAGTATATTGAAAATAATAGAACACTTAAAAGCCGAAATCTTCACTCCGAAGAAATTCGGCTTTTATTTATGTAATCCCACAATCGCTCAAAGGTTCGATCGAACTTATCAAGAGCGGGTTAATATATTCTATGGAATGTCAATATTTCACCTGTTCCCCTTGTCGCTTCCAACAATCTATCCTATTATGTAACAATATGCTTAGGCACACTACATTATCAGGCGCTGATCCCTCGTGACCGCGACCAAAGGAGAAAAGTACATGTCCATGCAAACTTCATTAACCAAGGACGCTGCCATGCGTTCGAAAAACCAACCCGGATTGGATGCCCAGAGCACCGTTTACCGGATCTTGATTGCCATCAGTCTGGTTCACTTGTTTAACGATTCGATCCAGTCTGTCATTCCGGCTATTTTTCCAATCCTGAAAGACTCCATGCATCTTACATACACACAGATCGGATGGATATCCTTCGCCATCAACTTTACCGCATCCATTATGCAGCCTGTCGTGGGCTGGTTTGCAGATAAGAAGCCGACACCTTCGATATTGCCGATCGGCATGGGATTTACGTTCACCGGCATGCTTCTGCTGGCGTTTGCCGACAGTTATATGGCTGTCCTGATTTCCGTTATCTTTGTCGGGCTTGGTTCGGCCGCTTTTCACCCGGAAGGTTCCCGGGTATCTCATATGGCCGCAGGGCCTCGTCGGGGTCTCGCTCAATCCATCTTCCAGGTGGGTGGCAATGCCGGACAGTCTCTTGCTCCGCTATTGACGAGATGGATCTTCATCCCGTTTGGTTTGTTCGGCGCCATCGGATTCACCGGCATTGCAGCCATGGGGATTGCCGTACAGATCTATATTGCCCGCTGGTACGGCCGCATGCTGCAATCGGGAGGCTATCTTCGCAAACAGGCGGCTGCCCGTCGTGCTCCAAATCCCGCACTTCGCAAAAAGATAGCTGCTGCCATCACGATTCTGATTATGCTCGTCTTTGTTCGTTCATGGTACGTCGCTTCCATTGGCAGTTTCTATGCGTTTAATCTGAAGGAATTGTTCAGCCTCTCCACAGAGGATGCACAGATCTACATCTTCCTGTTCCTGGCTGCTGGTGCACTCGGCACATTCTTCGGAGGTCCACTGGCAGATCGCTTCGGCAAACGCAACATGATTTTCCTGTCAATGGCCGGAGCGGCTCCACTGGCACTGCTGCTGCCCTATGCCAATCTGTTCTGGACCGGGGTGCTGCTGACCATTATCGGATTCATCATGCTATCCAGCTTCTCTGTGACTGTCGTTTATGCCCAAATGCTCATTCCGGGCAAAATCGGAACCGTCTCCGGTCTGATCACCGGGCTCGCATTCGGTATGGGAGGACTCGGTGCGCTTGTCCTGGGAAACTGGATCGACGTGTTCGGTGTATCTCCAGTCATGCAGATGTGCAGCTTCCTGCCGCTGATCGGCATACTCACCTTCCTGCTGCCTTCGGATAAGGTATTGAAACGCTGGGCAGATGAAAACGGCAGTGAGGAATAAAAAGAATACGGATACTGTTACTACATTCTATAAACCTAAATAAACGCCAAAAAGGGTTCCCGCTTCAATCTGGTATACAGTTGGCGGGAGCCCTTTTATTCATTAATCGTTTATTACTTCAAGCGCTGAAGAATCAGCCTTTTTTTGTATAACATTTTGCCTGCTTCGGCAACATCACTAATCGTATTTTTGTTGCTTACCGAACCAAACACCATGCCGGCAATCGGGATAAGCTGGAACAGCTTTTTCCAGCCGAAGGATTCACTATAGGAATTGAAAACCTCACGCCAGCCCTGCATTTGTGAAACGACCTGTACTTGCTTGTCCGGATTGTCATACTCGGCCAGTTCATCGATAATTGCCTTCTTGCCTACAATGTCGGCGGAGGAGAATTGCAGGCACTTCACAATGAATATCCGTTCCTGGGGATCGTCGGGATCATATCCGTAACATAAGGCCATCTCTTGCAGTACCTTCAGGGAAAGCCCCATCACCATCGGGATATCTGCTGCGATCGTTACAATACCGCCAATTCCTGTTGCGGCACCCTGTGCTGCGGCAAATTTGGTTCTGCTCTCCGTAATGTTGTCAGCAACGCGGTCCAACACTTCAAGCGGCAGATTTTCCACACTATGAATTTTGGCAGTCCCTTCTGCTTCGGCATCCTCTTCCAGTCGATAGGTATGGTCCTTCATCGAGTAACCCGATCTCTCCGCTTCTTCCTGAAGCAGCTTGGCTACCTTCTTTTTCTGAACGAGAAATTTGCCGCCATTCTGTACATACTGCCCAACTTCGTTCAGGGCATCGCCAATTTTCTGTTTGATTGCTTTTGGCATGACTTTATCCAGCATCGCAAATGGCAACCGCCCGATTTTATCCCAGATGAATAAATCCTTCTGTTCCTTTTCCCACTTTAAGATCTGCTCAAGCTCCTGATCCAATGTTTCACGTGAATCCATATGTGATCCTCCTGTATATTCGATTAATTCTTCAGCTATGGATTGTATACGTTGAAAAAGGATTCTGGTTACTAATCCGTGTGATTTTGCCTGTATCCCTTAGGGGAGACTCCATAGGCCTTTCGGAACTGACGGGTGAAGTAGTTGCTATCGTTAAACCCGCATTCATAGGAGATCTGGGTTATGGTCAGGCCGCTGTGTTTCAACAAGCTGCACGCTCTCTCCAGTCGGAGTGTCAACATATAAGCAATTGGCGTCATCTGATAATAAGAGCGAAAGATCCGATTCAGGTGCCTTACCGAGATACTGGATTTACCTGCAATCTCCTCCAGTGTCAGCGGCTCCAGGTAATGATCTTCCATATAGGATATGGCATTCGCCAAGTGCATCAGATGGTTGCCCTCCATCCCCTTTTCCTGCGTATCATAGTGCCTCGACAGGTAGACGACCAGCTCCGTGAATCGCGAGAGCAGCATCGTCTGATATCCCTGCAGCTGGCCATGATACTCCTCAATCATGACCGCAATCAGCGATTCCACATACTCCAGACTGGGAATGGGAAGCGCCAGCTTGACAGGATAAGATTGAATATTGCGATAGTATGGTTCCAAGACGAACAGCGCCTGAAACCCGTTCGATTTCTTCAGATCCGGTCCAATGGATGCAAGCATCTCCGGTCTAAACATTATATTGCAGATTTTAAAGTCATGAGGGTCCCTGTAAGCATGAGGTGTGGAGCCGTTAATAACAAAGGCATTGCCCTTTTTGATAAAATACTCCTCCGTATGTACAACATGCGTGGCATTACCGTTCAGCACGATCACAAGCTCCGAAAAATCGACGTGCTGATGCAGTTCGGTATCCTCCTCATGTCCACCGTACTGAATATAAAATGGAAACTGCAAGTCAGATGTAAACCAGTTCAGATACGTGCTGCTCAATCGTTTCTCCTCCACGATTCCGGTTGGATTGATGTCTATATCATGCTACTCCAGGACCGAAAAATCAAGGTTTCCACTGTACTCCCCCGATATAATTCATCATGTAGAGACGGCAGTGAATGACGAATTGAGGAGGTGTATACGATCAGAAACACATGATCATGATTCTGCTCTACGGGCAGTCTGATCTTTTTTCAGATCATTTTTGCAAACGCATTCAAAAATACAAATACTTCAGGGGGGTAGCATGGTTAAATCGATAAGAAACATTCCCAAATGGTCAGTCGCGCTCACACTCTCATTAAGCTTGCTTGCAGGTTGCAGCAGTGAAGGTGCAACAAATGGCAGCTCCAGTGGTGATGAAACTGCTCCGGTAACCTTCACTTTCTTCGGTGCAGATGCCAATCCGAATTGGAGCAACATGCAGGATGATGTCGGAAAGGAAATTACCAAACAAACAGGTGTAACCCTAAATGCGGAGTTCGCCATGTCGGATCCCTCCCAGCGTTTGGCACTAATCGCAGCAAGCGGGGATTACCCGGATCTGATCAGTCCCAAAGGGGATCTCGACAAATTGATCGATGCCGGGGCCATGCTTGATCTAACCGATCTGATTGAAGAGCATGCGCCCAACCTCAAAAAACTGTTCGGGGATGAAATGAAGCGGCTTCGCTACAGCAACGATGATCCGTCCATCTACGTCATTCCAACATACTCTGCGATTGATGGGGTCAATTTCGTCGCAGGCGGCGGCTTCCAGCTGCAGCATCGAGCCGTGAAGGAAGCTGGATATCCAGAGATCAAAACGTTACAGGATTACGAGAATGTCATCCGCAATTATCTGGAGAAGCATCCTACCGATGAAAATGGCAATCCAAACATCGGCATGACGCTGAATGCGAATGACTGGCACATTCAGATTACTGTAACGAACCAGGCTGCCGAAACGACCGGCAAATCAGGTGACGGTGAATACTACATCGATCCGGAAACCTATGGGGCTTCTTATCATTTCCGCACCGAAGGTGAAAAGGAATATTTCCAGTGGCTGAACCACATGTACAATACCGGTTTGCTCGATAAGGAGTCGTTTGTGCAAAAGAATGACCAGTATCTGTCCAAAGTCGCTTCTGGCCGGGTCATCGGCCTGACCGATGTGGACTGGGGCTATGCTGATGGCGAAAAGGCATTGAAAGCTGCCGGGAAAACTGACCAGACTTATGGACACTATTCCGTCATGTTGTCGGATCAATACAAGGATAACCGTTATCAATCAACGGGCTTTATGGCTGGCTGGGGTGTTGGCATCACCGTAGACTGTGAAGATCCGGTCCGGGCGATCAAGTTCCTGGACTACCTTGCTTCAGAAGAAGCCCAGGTACTGAACAATTGGGGGATCGAAGGCAAGCATTATGAAGTCAAGGATGGCACCCGTGTTGTCCCCGCTGAAGTACAGAAGCGAATTGTAAATGATAACATTGCGTTCAGCAAAGAATCAGGGGTTGGATTTTACACAAACCTCGGTGCTCACTATGGAGATGGTGTCAAAGACTCTACCGGCAATTATTACACCAAGAACTTCCCGGAACAGATTGTGGAAAATTACACCGATGCCGATAAGGAAACACTCAAGGCCTATGGTGCCACAACATGGATGGATTTGTTCCCGAACGAAAAGGACTTTCCGGCTAAACCTTGGGGTGCCGTATGGAACATCTCCGTGCCAAGCGAGGACGAGATCAACATCATCTCAAGTAAGGTCAAGGACATCACATGGAAGCAGATCCCACAGGCCATTATGGCCAAACCGGAGGAATTTGAAGCCATCTGGAATGACTATCAGCAGATGCTGATCGATGCCGGCGTTGAGAAAATGGAACAGGGATTTACCAAGTACGTCCAGGACCGCGTTAAACTTTGGAATGAATAGGAGTAATACATGATGAAATACAGCAATCCCGTCATACCCGGCTTTTATCCTGATCCGAGTATCTGCCGGGTAGATGAAGATTATTACCTGGTGACCAGCACCTTCGAATATGCTCCAGGAGTGCCCATATTCCACAGCCGAGATCTGGTCCACTGGCGGCAGATTGGCCATGTGCTAACCTCCGACCAACAGATTGTACTGGCAAATGCATGGGTTTCCGGGGGAATCTATGCGCCAACCCTTCGGCATCATGACGGCTGGTTCTATATGATCACGACCAATGTAAGTGCAGGTGGCAACCTGTATGTACGCAGCCGTCAGCCTGAAGGCCCTTGGTCGGAACCCGTTTATGTTGATCAGAAAGGCATTGATCCCTCCCTTTTGTTCGATGAACATGACCGGACATACTTCCAATCTGCCTGTAACGGTGCAGAAGGTGAAGGCATCTATCAGTGCGAGATTGATATCGAGACAGGAGAACGATTAACCGACAGCCGATTAATCTGGAAAGGAACAGGAGGAGCCGCACCTGAGGCACCCCATCTGTACAAAGTAAATGGCATGTATTATCTGATGATTGCTGAAGGTGGCACGGAATATGGTCATATGGTTACCATTGCCCGCAGCAACGATCCCTATGGTCCATATGAAGCATGTCCCGCCAATCCGATCCTGTCCAATCGAAGCATGAAGACCAGCATCCATGCTACAGGGCATGCAGACCTTATCCAGATTCAGGATGGAAGCTGGTGGGCGGTCTGCCTCGGCATTCGTCCTGCTGCCTATCCGCTGCGGCATCATCTGGGACGTGAGACGTTTCTTGCCCCAGTCACATGGACGGAAGATGGATGGCCTATCATCGGCGATAACGGGCATATCGAGCCTGTCATGACTGGACCGCAGCTGCCTGAAACGCCGTGGCCATCGCCAGCAGTTCGGGACCATTTTGACCTGCCCACACTGGGGCCGGGCTGGGTGTTCCTGCGAAACCCGGCTCCCGGCAGCTGGTCACTAACTTCGAATCCGGGCCACTTGACCTTATGTGGTAACTCCCTCTCCCTTCATGATCAGGGGAATCCCGCATTTGTTGGGCGGCGCTTGAGTCATTTCCAATGCAGCATCGCTGCCAGTCTGGACTACGAGCCGCTGCAGGAAGAAGAAGAGGCCGGATTAACAGTCTTCATGAATGGAAAATATCATTACGATCTGGCGATGAAGCAGATTCATGGAGAGAAGAAAGTTATTTTCCGCCGAACCGTAGGTTCATTACAAACTGAACAGGTTCACGACTGTGGAACAGGCCCCGTCAGATTAAAAATTCAGACAGATCGTAATCAATTCACGTTTTTCCTGCAGCACGACTTGGGGGAGGACATTCTGATCGGATCTGGCGAAACCCATCTGCTCTCCACTGAAGTGGCAGGCGGCTTCACTGGCATCATCATCGCCATGTATGCCCATGCTCCATCTGGAACGGGCACGCCAGCTCAATTCGATTGGTTCGACTATGAACCGCAAGAGGAAATACAGGACTAACCATTGATAAACTGCATCCAAACACACCAAAAACCCACCGTCAATGTTGATCTGGCCGCGGTGGGTTTTAAGTATCTTCTAGCGATGGAGTTATTTCTTACATTATCAATCTAACGGGGTTCATTCCAAAAACAATGGGTCTTACTTACCAGAAGGCTGTACTTCAGCGGTATACCCGGCTGGAATATCCGTCTCTGCCGTAACTTCCGTAATAACCATCGGATACATCATGTCCGGATCCGGCTGAACGATGGAATACAGCACGATCGCACGTCCATCCTTCTCCAGTTTGACGTCATCAATCTTCAAACCGTAGCCAGGATGAGGCATTTCAGCAGTGAGCTTCACTTTGGTTGTTTTGTCATCAACCTTAGTTGTCGTCACTTCAGGTACGATGGCTTGCTGGCCTTCCCCTGGAGTCTCTGGAGCTGGCTCAGCCGAGCCACCATTGCCGTGTCTATCTACAAATTCAAGTGCATTGAAGATCATGCTTGCAGCCTCCATACGGGTAAGCGACTGATCTGGACGGAAGTTGCCGTCCTTATCCAGTTCAATGATGTTCATGTTCAGCAGGTTCTGGACTGCAGATATGGCGTCCTTACCGATTTTATTTTCGTCCTTAACAAAATTATACTTCATAATAACCGGATAATTCCCGGTTGTGTTAATGCCTTCATGAAGCAAAATAACAAATTGCTCACGTGTCATCTTGCCTTGCGGATTCAACTCTACCGGGATGGACAGGCCATTCTGGGTTGCAGCCTGTACAGCATCTGCATACCAGGTATCCGGACTGATTTTATTTTGAGCGGAAGCGGCAGCATATTCATTTTTCAATCCAAATGCCTTCACGATCAATTGAACACCCTGCGGCTCGGACAACGCCTGGTCCGGACGGAACAGATCTGCCGTTACACCACTGACAACCCCTTTGGATTTCAGGGAATCAACAATATTTTTTTGCCCTTCATCGGTTACGTCCGAAAAAGCGAATACAGAAGCACCTCCTGCCGTCAGAGAAACGCAAAGCGCAAGTGTTGCAGCCAATCCTTTTTTATGTTTCATTTCCTGGCACCTCCTAAGTTTAGTAAACCCTATTTTTGACTTCTTCAATCCTACAGACGGGACACCTTCAGAAAATGTTTCAGAGAATTCGACATTAGGGTAATCTTGTGCAAAAAACTACATATACATGTCTCCATGGCCTGCGAATTTTCACTTTCATGCCCTTCTTCCCGGCTTCGTTGACAATGATACGAATTAGCGCAAAAATAAGAAAAGAAGAAATCATTCGTTAACGGATAAATAGCAAACTGGATCGCATAAAGTAAGAGGGCACGACGCGCTAATTATAGGTGTCGGCCCTTTTCTTGCCTCCGTACCTTACCTAACTTTCATCCGAACAAAGGAGAACCCGAGATATGTCCAAGACAGGATTGCTTCGAAGCTATGTCGTCTCCAACTGGCCCGTGTATCTGACTGCCGTTGTGCTGATCATTGCCTCCAATGTCGGTCAGGCCTCTTTGCCCCGTATTCTGGGCAGTTTCACGGACCAGCTCATGCAGAATACACTTCAAATGAATACGGTCATCCGTTACAGTCTGTGGCTTCTGGCCATCGCCATCGCCTACAACCTTCTCTTCGGAACAGGACAGTTCATGATTATGCGGCTTGGACGCCGCTTCGAATTCATGACACGCGAACGCATTTTCGGCAAGTTTTCCGAATTGAGCGAGCACTATTTTTCCAAGCAGGGAAACGGGAAACTGCTCAGCTATGTCATGAATGACGTTACCTCCGTGCGCGAAGCCATCTCCAACGGGGTGACAATGATGACAAATGCCACATTTCTGCTGATCTCCTGTATCGTCATGATGCTGCTTAGCGGCATTCCAATGAGCCTGATTCTGATCAGTATCGTTCCCTTGCTGGCTATACCCTTTCTGGTTGTGTTCTTTGGCCCCCGCATCCGCAAGCGTTCTCGTGATGTGCAGGATGCCCTTGCAAGCATGACCGAATCTGCGGAAGAGCAGCTCGGCGGAATTCGCGTGACGAAGACGTTCGCCATTGAAGACGGTGCCCGTGCACGATTCGGCGCAACTGTAGATGCCATTAAGGAAAAACAATTGCGACTCGTGCGACTCTCTTCCCTGTTTCAAGCACTGCTGCCACTGCTTGGGGCCATCTCGCTCGTTGTTTCTCTGCTTATCGGCGGTATTCTGACGATGCAGAATTCCATTACACTCGGAAGCTTTGTCGCGTTGACGCTATATTTGCGGATTATTATGGGACCGCTTCAGCAGATTGGCAATGTCATTAATACCATGCAGCGATCGGGAGCGTCCCTTGAACGGGTTAACGATCTGCTGACAGAAAAGCCGGATGTCCGGGAAGTCCCCGGGGCTAAAACCCTGAACGCCGTGAACGAGATCGCCATTGAAGACTTGTCCTTCTCCTACCCCGGGAGCTCAGCTTCTGCTCTTAAGCACATCAGTCTGAAGATTGCCGCAGGACAGACCGTAGGCATTGTGGGCAAGACCGGCTCTGGAAAAAGTACCCTGGTCAAACTGCTGCTTCGTACATATGAACCGCCTGAAGGCACGATTCGTATGAATGGCACAGACATTCGGCAGCTGTCGCTGGAAAGTCTTCGTTCCCGCATTGCCTATGTCCCTCAGGATGGATTCCTTTTCAGCACCACCATTCGTGACAATATCGCATTCAGTGACCGGGAGGTACCACTGGACACCGTGGAACGCAGTGCAAGGCAGGCCATGATCTACGACAACATTATTCGCTTCCCGGATCAATTCGACACCCTGCTCGGTGAACGTGGACTAACGTTGTCCGGCGGTCAGCGTCAGCGAACCAGCCTGGCTCGGGGATTGATCAAAAAGGCTCAGATCCTCATTCTCGACGACAGCATGAGTGCCGTTGATGCGGTAACGGAAAGTGGCATTCTGCGCAGCCTGAAGGAAATTGGCAAAGGCAAAACAACCCTGATTATCTCCCATCGCATCAGCGCCGTCCGTCATGCGGATGAAATTATTGTGCTGGATGAGGGACACATCGCTGAACAAGGCACGCACTCGCAATTGATGGCCGCTGAGGGCCTGTACGCCGCGACCTATCGTTTGCAGGAGGAGGGATTGCATCATGAAGGATCATAAGACTGGCGCCAAAGCGAGCACCGAACCTCAGGTCTCATCCGGGAACCATGCGGGTTCGGGCACAGAGAGAGAACTCAGCAAGCGTTCATCGTTTAAAGCGATGATGAGCTACGCCAGACCACATCGATTTGCTTTTTTGGGCATCTTTTTATGCTCCTTGCTTGGGATCTCTGCCGACCTGCTCCAGCCATATCTGGTCAAAATCGCTATAGATGACCATCTGGCGATCGGCCAGACCAGCGTAGGATTTCTTGTAAAACTGGCTGCCGTCTATCTGGCACTGGCTGTAATCAGCTTTATTTTTACCTATATACAAAACAACCTGCTGCAGCATGTCGGTCAGAACATCGTCTCCCGCATTCGCAAAGATCTCTTCCGGCACATCTCCAAAATGTCCATGTCCTTCTTCGACCGCTTCCATATCGGGAGTCTGGTCACGAATGTGTCCAGCGATACGGAGACGATCAGCAGTTTCTTCACCCAGGTTCTGCTCAGTCTGATTCGGGATGGCATGATGCTGGTGCTTATTATCTTCTTCATGTTTCAGCTGGATCCAGTGCTCGCAGGTTACTCGCTGATTGTACTGCCCGTTATCGCCATTGTGGCCATCCTGTTTCGCAGCAAGCTGCGCCAGGCCTATCAAAATGCCCGTACCCGTCTCTCCCGCCTGATTGCTTTTACGGCGGAGAACCTGTCCGGCATGTTTCTCATTCAGGCCTTTCACCAGGAGGAAGAACAGAAGAAACGCTTTACAGAGCAAAATAAACTACACTTGAAGGCCAACATTACCCAGGCCCGTTCCAATGTCATCTTCAACCGGACGTTTGACATTCTGGGCAATGCTGCCCTGGTGATGATGGTATGGCTTGGCGGACGCGCCGTGCTGGGTGAATCGCTGCAGGTCGGTGTACTTTATGCATTTATCAGCTACATCCGCCAGTTCTTCCAGCCGATCAACCAGATTACGATGCAATGGAATACGTTCCAGTCCACTACCGTGTCCATGGATCGGATCTGGAACATTCTGAATACCAAACCCGAGGTCGCAGATCCAAAAGCAGAGACCGCTTCTTCACTGGACCCCCGGGACGTGATGGGACAAATTGATTTTAACGATGTGTCATTCGGCTACCGGGCAGACCGCCCACTCATTCAGCATCTGAATCTGCACCTCTATCCAGGGGAAATGGTCGGCATTGTGGGTACAACGGGAGCTGGCAAAAGCACACTGATCTCCCTGCTCAATCGGTTCTACGATGTCAATCAGGGCAGCATTGAAATCGACGGCACGGATATCAGGCAGCTGCCTCAGGCCAAGCTGCATCGTATTGTGGGGCTTATCCAGCAGGAGCCTTTTCTGTTCTCAGGCTCCATTATTGACAATGTCCGCATGTTTCGGGAGGATATTACGAGAGAGCAGGCAATCGAAGCGTGCCGTTTTGTCGGGGCACACGCCATGATCTCACGACTGCCGCAGGGATACGATACCCGCCTATCGGAACGCGGTAGCGGTCTGTCTGCCGGGGAACGTCAGTTAATTTCTTTTGCCCGCATTGTCGTATTCCAGCCCCGTATACTCATTCTTGATGAGGCAACCGCCAATTTGGATTCCCATACCGAGCAGCTGGTGCAGCAGGCACTGGAAACGGTATCTCAGGGTCGAACCACGATTGTCATTGCACATCGCCTGTCTACCGTTATGCACGCAGACCGGATTCTGGTCATGGAGCATGGCGAGATTGTCGAGGAAGGCTCGCATCAGCATCTGATCGAAGCCGAAGGCATCTACGCCGATCTGTATGCCCATGCACGAGAGACCGGTGGTGACACGGCAATTCCTGGGTAATGAATGCCAATCTGTGCCGCCTGCGCTGCAGTGCGGCATGATTTGTGTTTGGGGCAGATGATGATAAGGATGAGTTCTTGCTTATGCGTGTTATTTACCGCGAAAACGGGTTGTATACCATATAGGAGAATATATACCTATCTTGAAGGAGTGCAGATGCAATGAAAATTCAATTGATTCGTCATGCCACCCTGTGGCTTGAATATGCCGGTCTGAATATTCTGGTTGATCCGATGTTGATGGATCCTGAAGAGATGCCTGCTTTTCCCAACACCCCTAATGATCTACGTAATCCGAGAGCTGCCTTGCCGGAAACAGAGACCGAGTACACCAATCCGGACTTGGTGATTGTTACCCATACCCACATCGATCACTGGGATGCAGTTGCAGCGGAACGCCTCCGCAAGGATGTGCCTTTGCTGTGTCAGTCTGGTGATGAGAATATATTTATCAAAGCCGGTTTTACGAGCGTTCATCCGGTGAATGAAAAATATGAGTTCCATTCCGTGCGTTTGGCACGAACTTCAGGCCAGCATGGCACGGGAGAAATCGCGAAGCGGATGGGCAAGGTGTCCGGTTTTGTGCTTGAGGCTGATGCCGAACCCGTATCGTATATTGCCGGAGACACGATCTGGTGCGAAGAACCGGCCGAAGCCATAGAGCGATACCAACCGGAAGTGATCGTTGTGAACGCGGGAGGTGCCCGTTTTACCCAGGGTAATCCCATCACCATGGACGGACCGGATGTAGCTGCAGTGAAACGGCATGCACCGGATGCACATGTCATCGCCGTTCATATGGATGCCATTAACCATTGCATGATGTCCCGCACGGATCTGGCCAGTTATCTGGCTTCTGAACATTTAGACGGGCAGGTTCTCATTCCTCGGGATGGCGAAAGTTTCGTATTTGATTCAAATTCGGAGCTGGTGTAAGAAGCGTTAATGTGATTAGTAAGAAAAGGATGTTCCTGTCACGAAATGACGGAAACATCCTTTTCTATATGGCACTTATTTATTGAATTTTCAAACGAATCACGTTCCAGGAAGCCTTCGCCAGACTTGCAGTAACCAGCGTGCCCGATACTTCTGCCCCGCCGCGGTTATGTGGAGCCACACGATTCGGCTGTGCAGCCGTATTCACGGCTTTGAGGTCATCACTTTCCAGTACGATATGCTCCAGCAGGCTGCATTGTCCGAAGCTGCGCAGATCGACTTCAAGCTGCAGAGAATCTTCCAGGTGACGGTTCACGGCAAATACAGTTACTTCGCCCTGCTCTTCATTATGCACCGCAATACCTTCCAGGTACGGCACGTCCGTAATTTGCTTCGTATCATACTTCGCTGATTGAATTAATGGCACAAGTGCTGTTCCACGTCCGAAGACGGAAGCGTGCATAAACGGATAGAAAATGGTCTGTCTCCAGGCAGCACCACCTGTGTCCGTCATGATCGGCGCGATAACGTTGACCAATTGTGCGAGGCAGGCCATCTTCACGCGATCCGCATGCTTAAGCATGCTAATCAGCATACAGCCTACAAGCAGCGCGTCTTCATGGTTGTATACATCCTCCAGCTGCGGGGGTGCAATTTGCCACGGATCCAGCTTCCTGTCACTTTCATTGGAATGATACCATACGTTCCACTCATCGAAAGACAGATACATTGTTTTCTTGCTGCGCTTCTTCGCCTTGATGTAATCACAGGTTGCCATGACGGTCTCAATAAACCGATCCATCTCCAGCGAACGCGCCAGGAACGTAGGCGTATCATCATCCGCGTTGCCATAATACTGATGGAGTGACAAGTATTCCACATGATCATAGGTATGATCCAACACAGTTGCTTCCCATTCTGGGAACGTTGGCATGCCCAGTGACGAACTTCCGCAGGCAACCAGTTCAATAGTTGGGTCAGTCCATTTCATGACTTTCGCTGCTTCAAGCGCAACCCGTCCATATTCTTCTGCCGTTTTGTGACCGATCTGCCATGGACCGTCCATCTCGTTACCCAAGCACCAGGTTTTGACCGCATGCGGCTCCTTGTAACCATGTTTGATCCGCAGATCACTATAATATGAACCTTCCGGATGGTTGCTGTACTCCACGATGTTCCGGGCTGCATCTACGCCCCGTGTCCCCAAATTGACGGCCATCATGACTTCGGAATTCGCAAGTTTGGACCAATCCACGAACTCGTTGAAACCGAATTCATTGGTCTCAATGGTTCTCCAAGCCAGCTCAAGCCTGCGTTTACGTTCTGCAACGGGACCTACGGAATCTTCCCAATTGTAACCGGATACAAAGTTACCCCCAGGATAGCGTACAATCGGCACCTGCAGCTCCTTGACCATCTCCAGCACATCCGTGCGGAATCCCGCTTCGTTCGCAGAGGAATGCCCTGGCTCATAAATACCGCCATATACGGCACGTCCGAGATGCTCAATGAATGAACCGTATAAACGTTTATCGACTGCACCAATCGTGAAATCCTTGTCTACCGTCATTTTTGCTTTTACCATCGTGAAGTTCAGCTCCTTAAGATTAATAAAAAAATTAATTGATAATCTATGGATCAACGTTCATATTTATATTAAAATCGATTACAACCCTAATTTCAACCTGAATTTTTAAAAATGTTATTCTTTTTGATGGATTTATGTTTAACTTAATTCTATATTCAATAATGGAGGAACCCCATGATTAGAGCAAATACGGATGCCGAATGGCTGCCCTTATACGAAGCACTTGCCAGTGAAGTGCGCTTGCAGATTATACGACTTGTTGCCGAGAACCCGATGAACGTAAAAGATATCGCCGCCTCACTTGGGCTAAGCAGTGCTATTGTAACGATGCACGTTCGCAAGCTGCAGGATGTCGGCATCATTCAATCCAAAATGGTCCGCAAGGACGGCGGTACCCACAAAATGAACAGCCTTGCGATCGACTGGATCGGCATCTCCATGCCACAGGATACCGGTATGTCGAACAAGGTGCATGAGGTTGCTATACCTGTCGGGCACTATACCCATTTTGACGTGTATCCCACCTGCGGCCTGGCTACAGTCAATCATGTGATCGGACAATATGATGACCCGCGGTACTTCCTGGATCCCGAGCGAATGCACGCTAATATTCTCTGGTTCGGACACGGATTTGTGGAATACAAAATTCCAAACTACCTCTTATCAGGACAGCAGATCAACTCGATTGAATTATCGCTGGAGATCGGTTCAGAGGCGCCTTCGGTCAATCCCAATTGGCCCTCCGATATTACCTTTATGCTCAACGGAATACAGGTCGGTGAATGGACTAGCCCAGGTGATTCGGGGAATGGCCGTGGCGTATTCACGCCAGACTGGTGGAGTGAAAGTGTCAATCAGTACGGCATGCTGAAAGTGCTGCGGATCACGCAGGAAGGTACATTTATTGATGGGCAGCGTGTCTCTGAAGTAACACTCTCGGATATTCCGGTCGAGCGCAATCAATGGACATTGCGATTGTCGGTAGAAGAAGATGCCCAGCATGTAGGAGGTCTTACCTTATACGGTGAGGGATTCGGCAACTATAATCAGGATATACTGTTCCGTCTCTACTACCAGGATTAGAGGTCTCAGAAAATACAAAAAACCTTCCATCTGCCTATTCGGCGATGATGGAAGGTCTTTTTGCTGTATCCACATTTTTTTGTTCTCACGATACACATTTATTCTACGAGAGCTCAAAACTGGCCTTTACTGATCTTACAGTGCACTCCCGCCATACAGGAAGCGATATTCCCAGTGCTTGCCCGAGATGTCGCTGGTCGTTACTCCGCCACCAGCATTGGAATAGGTGTGCAGTATTTTTCCGTCGCCAAGATAGATTCCGACATGCGTAATTCTTGCCGTAGACTTGTTCACCCCAGCATATGAGGAAGCTTTCGTGCCTTTATAAGACATAAAGAACATCAAATCTCCACGCTTGAGTTTTTTCCAATCCGTCTTAACAGAACCTTTGCCTTTTACATAAGTTCCCTGCTGGCGTGAATCTGCAGGAAGCTTGACTCCAAGTGCATCGATAAATGCCTGGCGGACAAAGCTGGAGCAATCGAACGTAGCCGTACTGTTTCTGCTCGCTCCGAACTCATAAGGCGTGCCCCAATATTTCATGCCAGCAGCAATAACTTTCTCCACAGCGGCGCTGCCTGTTACAGAAGTGCTGCTGGAACCCGATGTTGTTGTGCTGCCGCTAACGGCTTTGGTGTATTTAGATGAAGAGGATATGTATCCTGTCCGGTTGCTTGAATCTTTTACTTTATACCATGCGGATCCAGATTTCTGAAGTACGGTAATGGTTTCCCCTTTGCCCACCATACGAACAACACTCGCAGAAGATGATGGTGAAGTACGCATGTTAACTCCCCAAATCACTTTCAGCTTGGCATTTTCGGCTGTTGCTGCGGATACCGGTGCCGTTAGTGCTCCTGTCGTCAGACTTCCCATCAGCATCGTTGCTGTTAGACTTGCGGTAATGATCTTACTTTTCCAGTTCATGATGTCGTGTTCCCCCTGATGTTACAGAATTTTAACCTGGCTTCGTTCTCTCCGGGCTTGCCCCATTGTAAACGGGCTGTCCATCGTGATCATCAGACCAAAGTCCTGTATTCACCTCAGGCTTATTGAGCACTAAGGATCAGGAGTTGAACCAGCATCAACATGAATAACTGCATGAATATTAAGCAATTTCCAAAGGTTAAAATATTGTAACTATTTGATAGCACTTCGTTTCCAGCTATTACAGTCCGTTCAATGAACCAAATCAGATGATAGGTCAATAGACCTACTTTTAAAATCACATATTCCATAAGTGGTAAACATTACTACTCGCAAAAAAAATTAGAAGCAGCGTCAATTCGCCTATTTTGTACCAAGTGGTTTTCAATGATTGCTCTCTTCTGCCTTACTTTTAACAGGTCACGTCCAGCTCAGGGTACAAAAAAGACTGTTACTTATGACGCTGCTCGCGCCTGAAGTAACAGTCTCTCGTATGTTTGTTCTATACTTTGAATTTATTGATCTGTTCTTGCAATTCTTCGGCCATTTTGGAGAGAGAACCAGCCGATGACGCAATCTCTTCCATGGAAGCTAGCTGTTCTTCGGTTGCCGCAGATACATTGTGCACCCCGCCTGACGCTTCTTCAGCAATATTGGAGATCTGATCCACATATCGAACCACTTCATCCGTACTTGCTGACATTTCTTCCGATCCGGCAGATACTTCCTGAATTTCACCTGCGACCTTGTTGACTGCTTCTGAGATTTGCTCAAAGGCTTGTCCTGCCGCAGTTACCATCTCTATTCCGGTTTCTGTTTCACTACTGTTCACTTTTACGGCCTGTACCGCATGGTTCGTGTCATTCTGAATGAGCTGCACCAGGTCCGTAATTTTCTGTGCGGATTCCGATGATTCTTCGGCCAATTTACGAACTTCTCCGGCAACAACGGCGAAACCTCGTCCGTGTTCACCTGCACGTGCGGCCTCAATCGCAGCATTCAATGCGAGAAGGTTGGTTTGACGAGCAATATTGTTGATGACCTCCGTGATGCTGCCAATCTCTGCAGAACGTTCTCCAAGCCCGGTTACGAGCTCAGTAAGTGAAGCAATGGACGTACGTACCGATCCCATTTGATCCACAGCCTGCTGGATAATCATATTTCCTTCAGCCGATTGATTCGCTGCATCTACAGCCGATACGGATACACTCTGAGCAAGCTCTGCAATCTGTTCTGAACCAATGGCCATTTCGCTCATCGCCTGGGAAGAACGTTTCACGATATTCACCTGGTCAGATGTGCCCACAGCGAGCTGTTCCACAGTTGCGGAAATTTGCTCCGATGCTTGCGTATTTTGCTCGGCACTCGCCAGCAGTTCTTCCGAAGAAGCAGCTACCTGCTCGGAAGTCACGGAAACGGACTGAATCATTGCACGCAAGTTACCCGTCATGGTATTGAAGGAAGCAGCCAGCGTGCCCAGTTCATCCTTGTTTTTCAGCGTGATCATTTCACCCGTTAGATCACCGTTTGCAATCAGCATTGCCGATTCGTTCATCTTCTGAATTGGTCTCGAGATGATACTTGCAATGAAGAAAGCGATAAAGACGGCGATCAGGAAGGCAATAATCGTTACCACTAAAATGATAATAAAGGCGCTATTTGCTTCGTTCAATGAATCCGCTGTGGCTTGCCCTGCTAATTCATTACTCATCGTAATCAGCTGAGCAATAGTATCATTGGCTGTATCCCATAATAGAAATGCCTCTGAATGCAGCCTGCTAGCTTCATCAAAGTCGTTAGCCATACCTCGTTCGACAAATCCAGACATTTTGGCCAAGTAGGCATCATAGTTCGTACTGAACGTATCATATAGCGCCATGGCCTCATCGCTGCCCTTGACTAACTCAATAAGCTGTTTACGCTCGTCTTCAATCTTGATTTGGAGCTGTTCTAAAGATTCACTTATCTCTGCGATTGAATTCTCATCCGTCTCAACAATGGCTGCAAGAGCCTGACGCTCCACGTCTGAAACATCGCCATTCATCGTACCTAGCAGGCTCACGCTTGGCATCCACGTCTGATCGATCTCTTCAGAAGTATTGGACATCCCTTGAATCTGAATCAAAGCATAAGTGCTTACGAAGGCAAGCAGAGCTACCACAACCAGAAACCCAGCCAACAATTTCATCCGAATGGTCAATCTCATTTTCCCTAACGCGTTCCCCCGCGTGCTTTTCATGTTCCCCACTCCCAACTTGGCCATAAACCAAACCAATACGTATGAATAGTATATCGACATCTATCGACATGAATTGTAGATATTTGAGGTTTAATTTTCATAAATTTCATGTAACTTCGTCCTTAAAACCAAAAAAAGCCTCAAGTCTTTGGCCCAGCCAAAAACTCAAGACTTTAATGTATATATCGCCCAACCCCTCGTCCCCACATCATAAGTGCTATTCTAGCGGAAAACTCTCCGATGGATATGGATAAAGAAATCAGGAACCGACTTCGTATAGTTACGCGTCGTGATCAGAATGACACTGACCAGACTGCCCAGAATGAATCCGCCAAGAATATCTCCCGGATAATGCACACCTACATATACACGCGATACCCCGGTCAGCACGGCCAGCAGCAGCATCCACCATCCGAAACGACGTCCGATGAAAAACGAAGCTGCAGCAAGGGCAAAGACAAATGAAGCATGCTTGCTTGGAAAAGATGGATCCGGTACATGCGGCACCAGCTGATGTACGTTCCCTTCCACAAATGGTCTTGGATGACCAACGGCTGGTGAAATGCCCCACTTGGCAAGAACAAGAGCCACAATAGATGCTACACATGCATAAAAGACAATACGCTGCTTGGCCGGATTACCCAGAAACCAGACAATAACCAGAAGGGCTATCATAATCCACACGGCATATTCTGCTGCATTGATCATAAACCAGTCCAGAAGCGGAACCCGGTCCGCAAACTGGTTGATCCAGTTAAAGACAGATTGATTCATAATTGCGTTCATACCTCCATGACATAAAACGTGATTCGTTTTTACACTATAATACCCACCAACTATTTGTCAAACAATGCACCGACTGACCGAATATTCGAAATCAAAGGGGACATTTCTCTTACTTTTTGTTAAAATAATTTGGGTTACATATAAGTTCAACAATAGAAAGGTGAAGATTATGCTTAAAAAATGGTTATTGGGGACAACCCTAACCCTGGCGCTTGCCGTAACAGGTGTCCTCGTATATTACGGATATTCCATTGTACATTTTGCCAATAGCATCTCAACCGCTTCAGGTACTTCCTCATCGTCTACATCCAATCCTCAGGCAGACCCTGGTACAGACACTACTACAACACCAATTCCCAAATGGGAAGGCAAGGAACGCGTAAACATCCTGCTTCTTGGGGGTGACTCCAGAGGTGATGATGCAGGGCGCTCCGATTCGGTCATGGTGGCTTCCATTGATCCGGTGTCCAAACGGGCGCATTTATTCTCTGTCCTGCGAGATACATATGTGGATATCCCTGGGCATGGCAAAAGCCGGCTTAACTCAGCTTTTTCCTACGGGGGGGCTGAATTGACCAAACAAACGGTAAGCAATCTGCTCGGCATTCCAATCCAGCATTACATTTACACGGACTTCATCGGCTTCATGGCTCTTGTCGATGCTGTTGGCGGCATTGATATTGATGTGGAAAAAGACATGTACTACACCAGTAAAGCTGACAAACATATGTATGACATTGATCTCAAAAAAGGACTCCAGCATATGGACGGCAAAACGGCCCTCCAATATGTTCGTTTTCGGCATGATGCCACATCGGACTTCACGCGCACCGAACGGCAGCGAATCTTCATGACCGAGCTTGCCAAGAAGCTGCAAAGCACCACCTCCCTCTTCAAAATTCCGGAGATCCTGGAGGCGGTTGCCCCTTATATCGAAACAGACCTCAGCCCTACGCAGATGCTGAAGCTGGCCTCGCTCGGGTTTGACATTAATGCTAATGAAGTTGACAAACAACAGATTCCACCTAATAAATTGTTAACCAACGAGCTTGCGGGTTCCGCTCAGGTTCTGGGCGTGGATAAAAATAAACTCCAGGCATTCATTCAAAATTTGTTCGAGGAAGATGCTCAGGCAGAGCAGCAATAAATAGAAAAGCGGCGGCCTTTTGGGTCGCCGTTTTTCTATCCTATTTTCACCATTTAATCTCCTCTTAATGTTGAGATAGTACCCTTTAATGATGTTGTGTATTGGAAGGAGGTGGGCCATCTTGGGTAAACCGCGTATAGAAGAGTGGACGCAGCTGCGCGGGATCGCGTTTCTCGCCATCGTCATGCAGCATAATATCGCGGAATATATCTATCGTTCAGATATTGAACAACCGGATTCCGTCATGCTGACCATGATCTATCATCTCACCAGGTTCGGAACGCCAACCTTTGTCTTTTTGTCCGGTGTGATGCTTTTTTATCATCATCGTCAGGTCAAGCCGGAATACCGTCCATTCATCCGAAAACGATTTGGGGATATTTATGTCCCCTTTGTTCTCTGGACACTGATCTACTGGCTGTCTGTTCGCATTTTCACACCTGCATTTTGGCTCTCGGGCACGCCGGATGTCCACAGCTTGATCCGCGAGCTTTTCATCCCTCAGACAGGATATCATCTCTGGTTTGTCATTATGATTTTTCAGTTTTATGTGTTATTTCCTTTGTTCCGGCTCGGGGTTCAATTCGTGAACAGCCAGCTTACCAAAATCACCAGAATAACGCACATGCAATCCGTTCTATTGCTTGTTCTGCTTGCAGCAGGAATGTATAGCTTGCTAATGAAGTGGTCCTATTACGACATGGCCAGCTGGACAGCAGCCCTTGCGAAGCCCTGGTCGACATTGCTGGAGTATCGTTCCTACTCCTGGGTGATGTACTGGTTCTATTTCTTACTTGGGGCAGTTTGCGCTTGGGCTGTAGACACTTGGAGAAACTGGACCATTCGTGCACTCCCATGGATGATCAGTCTTTTTATTGGCATGTACTTCTGGCTGGGTTACGATGTGCTCAGAGGGTCTGGGGATATAGTTAATCTTAATATATCGACTTATCTCAAACCAACAACGTTCATTATTATTATCGCGCAGATGTTCATGTTATATGGATTCCTTGTCCTATTACGAGGCAAAACAACAAAGTTTCTGAGCGCACTCACCTGGATCGGCCGCTATTCGTTCGGTGGATATCTTGTGCATGCTCTGGTTATCTATGCGATCGCCTATTTCACCAGACCACTCCAGCTTGGCGGCTGGCATCTGCCCGTAACCTTGATGTCATTTCTGGTGACAGCTGCCACAGCGCTGGCCATTAGCTATGGACTATCCCGATTACCGGGTTCCCGTTATACGGTTGGTTTACAGCGTAAGAAGAGCAGGATCTTGTCTGGTAAAGGATCCGATTCTGCAGAGCCTCGGCTTAAAGCCGGACCAGTTACACCACTGAGTGCAAGGCGTTCTTCCGAAACAAGCTAGAAGGGCTGATCACGTTGCATAATCTAGTAAAGTAAACCTCAGTCAACATCGTTATATACCTATGATGACGAGAAATAGGGCGCCTGTCTTCCAAGGAAGACAAGGCGCCCTGCATGTACATAAATTATTCTGACTCGGTCGAAGCCGGATGCCCCGGTGCTTGCTCCCGCGGAACCGGATGTACCCCGCCCTTGCGGTTCACGAGCCGCTGCAGATCACCCGTCAACTCTTCCTTCAGCTTGTCAATGAGCTGTGCTTCACTAATCCCGTGTGCTTTGGCAACCTCAGCAAGAGACTTGCCACTTTTTAACTGCTCATGGAGCTGTTCCGGCGTAATGCCGATAAACTGAGCAATCGCCTTGTGGTTCAAGGAAGGATGTTTTCTACCATGACCTGCAAACTCCCTACGCAGCTCTCTAAGCGGGGTATTGATGACCTTTTTCAACTTTTCATCCATGCCAGCCTTGGCTGCCGAGACCTGTTCCTTGGTTAAGCAGCCTTCTGCAGCAGCTTGATCCAGACGTTTCACTAGGGATGGTTTAAGCTTCTGTAACAGCTGCTCTTCGCTTAGACCTTTGCGCTCCTTGGCAATCTGGCTCAATGTCTTGCCTAGCTCCATCTGCTCCTTCAGATCTCGGAGTCCAATGCCGAGCAGATCGGCAGTTTCACCAATCATAAATAATCCATGGCTTGCCTGCATGCAAGGTTGTTTGTCTTGCTGGGAAGCTGCCGGAGTTGTCATTCCGGTGCTGTCAGGCTTTTCTGCCGCACTGGCTGAGGCAGTATTTCCCGTTGCTGCTAATATGAGCATGGCTGCCAAACTGCTTACAAGCCATGTTTTCCATGGGTGCTTCATATTTGTTTTCCGCCTTTCGCATGTCGAAATACTGTGGTCTAAACCTAGTTTGAGCCTAATCCACCCGTTTTTATCCCATAAAAATACAAAAAGTCATCAAATATTTCACAATTCATCACAAAAGATCCTATTTTTTTCAATTCATATCCGCTATACTGGGTATAACTCCATGATCTAGTCGAATAGTCCTTAATTATTTTATTGCGGGAAGGGCGTAAACAAACGATGCGGAGAGAATGGCTTGATCCGTTTAGATCCGATTTGGAGGTGGTGTTCGCTGCTGCCGAGCAGCTGGTTCAGAACTATCCTGAATCCCTGTCAGAACATGCACTGAAACAACTTCACTCCATTAATCCCCTGTTACGCGATTCAGGTCACAGCTATATTGGCTACATTATTCCGCTCTGGATGCAGATTTCAGACGGACTCCCTCCACAGACTGCACACAAGTTAAGCACGGCCTGTCTGATTCATATGCTGTATTTTCTCAATCAGGATGAAGTGATGGATGAACGTCCTGACGACAGCACATTGAAGTTATCCTTGGGTAATTTATACTACATGGATGCTTTGCGTATCTACTCGGATTTATTTAGCCCGTCTTCCCTGTTTTGGACGTATTTCAGACAATATGTAACGGACTGGGCTGTTAGTGTTAACGGCGAGAAGTCGCTGGATTACTTCAAAGAAAACCCACTTCTAATCGCCCAAAAGGCAGCTCCCCTTCAACTGGGAGCTGCTGGTGCTCTTCTTTTACTTGAACAAAAAGACCGAATTGTTGCGGTGTGTTCTGCTGTTAACATCGCACTCATGACCCTCCAGATGACAGATGATTTCAATGACATGGATCAAGATGCTGCGCAGGGAAATTATAATAGTTTCCTTTCTCATATTTCTTCTGCTCTACAACTAACTTATCCTGAACAGCCGCTAAGCGAGCGTATCCGGGATAATATGTACAGCACACCAATTATGTACTCTTATGTAGACATAGCTTACCGATATCATGACATATTGGCATCGTCTAACTCAGGCATTCCGCACCTATTGTCCTTTAATACGCATTTATGTCAAACACTTGTACAAGCTGTCGAGGCAATCAAGCAGCATAAAAAAATGCTTCATCAAGGCGGGTTTCATTACTGGATCAGTGAACATGCCTTAAACCCACAAGGGAAGTCATGACACTGTGAAAGTTCATATTCTATATTAAGAAGGGATTGTTGAACGATGATGGTATCTGAGAGAACAATGCATGAGGATATTATTGAAAAGGCCTGGACCGATGAACATTTCAGACAACAGCTGCATTCCAATCCAAAGCAGGCACTTCGCGATGCATTCGGTATTGATATTCCCGACAACGTCAAGATCCGTACAGTAGAAGAACAGCAGAATGATTATGTTCTTGTCATTCCACCCAATCCCTCCAAAGTGAATTATGACGTGAATTGCGGACCTTGGAGAACCTAAATACCCAAATTAACGGCTCAGGGCCAACATTACAGGTAAAGGGGTAGAGGACAAAAAAGCTGTCTATCTTCTGCCAGTCCGTCAATCGACGAACTCGGCAAAAGATACGACAGCTTCCGTTCCTACCCCTTTTGTGCTTGTAAATGAGATCTCGCCATGCATCGCCTCCACAATTCGGAAGGTTACCATCATGCCAAGCCCTGTTCCCTTGATCTTGTTGGAAAAGTAGGGCTCTCCCAGGCGGACCAAAGCTTCCTCATCCATGCCTTCCCCGTTATCCCTCACGTGCACTTTAATTATTCCATCCTGGGCATAGGCCCATATATCAATCTGACCTTGATCCTGCAAAGCTTCAATACTGTTTTTAATAATATTAATAAAGGCCTGTTTGAACTTGGAGGAGTTGCCACGAATCCAGAGGTCTGGCGGAATATCCGTGGTTATTTTACCGCCTTCCAGATTGGCCATTGGCACCAAAATCCCTTCAATATGGGTAAACTCTTCAGCAATATTAAGAGAAGCGATATGATCAAACTCCGGTTTGGCAAACGTCAGAAAGTCCGTAATGATCCCGGATGCCCGGTCAAGCTCCTCAAGGGCAATTCGCACATACCCCTTGTTTTTGTTGTCTTCCTGTTCGGTCATCAGCTGTAAAAACCCTCTGGTCACCTGTAGAGGATTGCGAACTTCATGTGCAACCGAAGCGGCCAGTTCACTAATAATCTCCATCTTCTCGGATCGCTGCAATTCATTGTTGAACAGCTCCAGTTCCTTGGAGTATTCAATCACCTGTCTATGCTTTTCCGCAAAACGACTGCCCAGAATGGCAATAAGCGCTATGATAAAAGCAACCATCGACCACTTCCACCATATGAGATGATACGTGCCGTTACGCTGATAGTACCATAACAATTCCGCTACACTGATGAGCGCAAACGTACTGTATCCTGCAGCCAGCAGTATCGCTTCCTTGTTTCTCCTTAGTGCCTGGGATATGGTGCCAATCATCAGTAATGTCAGCAGAATCA
The DNA here is from genome assembly GCF_038005125.1 of Paenibacillus sp. FSL K6-2862. NCBI lineage: Bacteria > Bacillati > Bacillota > Bacilli > Caryophanales > Paenibacillaceae > Paenibacillus > Paenibacillus sp. FSL K6-2862. Next base: position 1,223,595 of record NZ_JBBOSN010000001.1, on the reverse strand, counting down.
CCAAAATGACGCCGATTGCCTTTTGAACCAGAAATACATAGAGTACGTCCCATTGACCGCTCGAGATGAAATATAGGAGCAGCGCAATGATTGCAATACCGGAATACACGAGCTGGAATTTCCTTAACTTCGTGAAAATCCCATATGGACCCGCCCCAATAATCTGTTCGAAAAAATAACATAGTGCAGGCATTCCCGCCATCATCGCCATATCGAACAATATGGAGTACAGATCCCCGTAAATCTGGTAGAACGTATACAGAAATTGTGAATACGTAATGATCATCGTTCCGATGGAACCCATGACAATACATAACGAGACCCATAATCCCTTATGGAATTTACCAAAGAAGAATGTGCAGCTGAGCATGGTCATGGCTGTAAACAGAAAGGTTGCCCCTAAGATGACATCCAACAAACCATTATGAATATATCTCTCCTGCAGATTGGTGTATCTGCCTACCTCCACCGTCCCGAAGATTCCGAGTCGGCCGTTGGTATTTTCAGTCCATATATACAGCTGCTCACCTGAATTTTCGATAGATAGAGGCAGCAGTACCGCATTGTTGTCATAGTTATAATGATAGTTCTCATACACCTTGCGATCCTGAAGATAGATCACAATATGCTGACCTTTAATATTTTCAAAACGAATGGCAGAATTATCCTCACTTAGTTGTGGAATGGTCAAGCGAGTCCATAGTGACTCCGTAGAAGGATTCACCTTGGTGTAATCCGGCTTCTCCAACCCTTGCCGCTCCCAGACCTCATCAGGTCTTCCCACTTCGCTGATAAACCCCTGATCGTGTTCATTTCCCCATTTTACTTCCCATGTCGTAATGGGGACAGGACTGTTATCTTCCTGTACACCTGCCGCACCTACTCCCTGCGGCCAATACATGATGAATAACAGGCTGATCCATAGGACGATGATCGCTTTGGGCACATTTTTCATTCACAGCACCTCAAAGTTCATATTTTGAGCATTTAGCAACATCCAAAGATGCAAAATGCTGAATCTATCCCCTAACTCTATCATTTATGATTCGCCATGATTTAACGTGTCACCTTCTAATGGCAAACGAAAAAATTCACATTTTAGTTCAACTATATATTTATTTCCATTTTATAAAGAGGGAATCCAGTTATCCCTTGCCTTACCCGCGCAAATCTTCGAACTGGTTCTCAATCATTTCCCGTTCCGTTCGTTCATAGGCATTCCGAAACTTCAGCCACTGCTCCGTTTCCTCATCCTCATAAATCGTCCATATATCCGAAAAAAGAAAATCACGCAACTGGACAACTTGTCCAGCCCAAATGCCACCGACCCAGAATAAACCGTCCGGTCTACGAATGACTGTACGCGAAAAGCCGGGCGTAGATGCCTTTTGTCCAATTCGGATTCGAGTGATCATATTGCCAAGTGTAAACCATTCCAACTGGAATCCCTCCCTATTTCATCATGCTCCATCATAACATAGGCCTTGCTCGAAAGCTGTACCAGCTGCTCTACGATTCAATTTGCTTCTATGGGTGTAATGGTTCCTCAAAGCAACCATTCACCTATTAAGGAGATGATTTAAATGAACGAGCCACACAAAACGGTAGAAGTAGAACGGAAAGACATTCAGCAAAAATCGGATTCCAGCATGGTCGCCTCCACTTTTATTAAATATGCGGCTTATGTACTCATTTTCTTCGGCTTCCTATACTTTCTCGTCAAATATGTATTCCCTAAATTTTAATCATTCATATTCGGTGCAACCCAGGGAATGCTAACACGTGCAGGATTACAACGTTTAGGGTTTGGGTAACTACGGGGTAAGAACCTTAGAAAATATCAGCACACTAATACATGCAGTCAATCACATTTAATTCCTGAAAGGAGCTGCTACTTATGACAGACCGACCGATTAGTAATGACGAAAGCGACCGTTATTATGACCGATATCAGAGGTTCCGCGATATTCCGCCCGAAACGGAAGTACCCGCGGGCGATATGGATACATTTGACGAAGTTTCCGGAAGACGGATTGAAACTGATGAAACGGACCTGCCTCCTGTAGCTGCAACGACAGTAGAGGATGAAGAGCTCGAATCACGTTTGGCAGAGCCTGCACTGGAATCTGTACCTGATGCCGATCTGCTGCAGCCGAATAGCCCGGTTGACCCGGCTGCACCTGATCCGGACGCCCTTCATGGTACTGATCTTCTCAACGGTGCGGGAGCCGATGCCAAACCGCAGGACGACATTCTTCCACGAGGTTAGGACTGGCAAACTCCCTTGCGTCGTAAATAAGGAGGTGCAGCATAATGAAGGATGACCACCATAAGCATGCCCAGACGCCGGATAATCTGGTGACCGAACGGGATATCGATCCTGATTTCGGGCTATTTACGGAAGATTCATTTCCGGATGCTCTGGAAAAAGAGGATCAGCGTGATGCTGTTGAGCATGCTATTCCGAAGGAGAAATCCGATTCTGAAGAATGATACACCTTTTCTATAATCGAGCAGGCTGAACATTAGGGAAATCTCTCATGAAGAGGTTTCCCTTTTTTTAATGTATATTACTTGCCCACATATATAGTCATATCAAAAAGATGGCTGCTGTATTGCTACAGCGCCATCTCTCTCCGTAATATGCATCTATCGATCTGCTGTTACCGCTTTCTCCGCTGATTTTCCTGAACCCGGGAGCTTATGCTCCAAGCCAGACCATTTGGCTACAATCGCTGTGATTAACAGCGCCAGTCCGTTGATGATAAAAATCCAGCGAATAGGCAGCCATCCACCGAGAATACCACCAATGATGGGACCTGCCATCGTACCGATCTGGGATGCCGACTGATTCAGGCTAAAGGCCCTTCCTCGGAAACCCGGGTCCGTCGCCTGCACAATCATGGCATTGATGGCCGGGAACACAGCCGCGAAGAACAACCCGTAGACAAACCGCAAAACACCAAAACCGATATAACCTGTCGTGAAAAACTGCAGCAGATTCCCCACTGCCCCACCGACGAGTCCAATAATCAGCACTTTGCCGTAACCGATGCGCTGACCAATCTTCCCCCATCTCGGTGCCATAATTACGGTAGCTATACCTACCGCTGAAAAAATAATACCTGAGCTGAGTGATGCCCGGTCCGGCTGAATCCCCATCTCCATAACATAGACCGTGAGCAGCGGCTCAAGAATCATGACGGAAAAGGTACAGATGCCCATCATGCCTAGTACAGTAATAAACAGACGATTCGCTCTGGCTTCACGGATATCATCCATGACATGGGAACGCGGCTTATTTCGATTGAAATTCTCCTCTTTTACCCAGAAGGTCGCGATTACTGCAGAGACGAGCACTACAATGGCTGAAAATAAAAAGGCATTTCGATTGCCGTAGTAATGGCTTACCACACCGCCAATCAATGGACCAATGATCCCGCCCGTAGCTCCGGCCGTCGACATGATACCCAGTGCGTATCCGGTCTTATCTTCTGGTGTATTCGTACCCACAAGGGCAATTGCAGCCGGAACGAAACCAGCCAGCAATCCTTGAAACAGCCGGACTACGATGAGTGAATAAGGGTCCTGCACAAAGTAATTGATTAAATACAAAACCGCAAGGCTGTATCCCGACCGGATCAGCATCGGCTTGCGTCCGTATTTGTCTGCGAGGGAACCCCAGAACGGAGACACCAGTGCACTGGCCAGAAACGTGATGCCAAAGGCCAGCCCTGACCAAAACTCCAGGTGATCACGAACGCCGAGATCGCCGCTCAGAAACAAGGGCAAAAACGGAATGGAGATTGAATACGCGGTGCTGCAAAAAAATACACCAATCCACAAAATCACCAGATTACGCTTCCACGAGAAGTTCATATACCCACACGCCCTTTCCGTTACTGACGCCCGGGACTGCCGTGGTTTGGAGCGGACGGAACAGACCCGTACGTCCTGCTGCGGAAGCATTTTCCTTATTTTACACCTATGCTTCCATGAAGACCATCCCTGACAGTTTCAAAAACAAAGCTTGGATTGCCTTCCTGTCCCAAAAAACGGTATGATAGTTGATGGATTATCCCAAAATAATTCCGTTGAAACACATTAAGCAGAGATGCAAGGGGGAACATTCTCATGTCTTTACGATGGAAAAAAACAACTGCTGCATCGCTGATCATGGCGCTGCTGCTTATTGTTATTAGCGGCTGCGGACGCCCTTCGAGCAGCGCTACGGAACCTGTTCCGGCGCCGCCTGAAGGTCAAAACCCGGTAGCCACGATTGAAATGCAGGACGGGCAAAAAATCGTGATCGAACTCTATCCGGAAATTGCGCCCAACACGGTATACAATTTCATCTCGCTGGCCAATCAAGGTTTCTATGATGGCCTCATCTTTCACCGCGTCATTCCAGGCTTTATGATTCAAGGTGGAGACCCAGCTGGTGATGGTTCAGGCGGTCCTGGATATGCCATTAAGGGTGAATTTACATCCAACGGCCACAAAAACCATCTGAATCATACACGCGGGGTCATTTCCATGGCTCGTCAATCTGATAACCTAGACTCGGCCGGTTCCCAGTTTTTCATTATGTTAGCTGATGCGGATTACCTGGATAATGCTTATGCAACCTTTGGCAAAGTCACAGAGGGAATGGACGTAGTCGATGGGATCGCTGCTCAGGAAATAGGTCAAAAAGACAAACCGGTTACTGATCAAGTCATGAAAAAAGTGACCGTAGATACGCATGGACTGGAATATCCTGAACCTGTTAAAATGCCTGAGTAATAAGCCACCAGGTATTCTACAAACAAAAGCTCTGTCTTGCGATAAATACGCAAGGCAGAGCTTTATTAAATGGTAGCGTTTACATGAGAGGTTTAAAAAAAAGCCCTCTACGCACATATATACACAGCAGCTCTGCAACCCGCTGATCTCACAACATCCACCCCAACAACCGGAACCAGCCAATAATCGCAATCCATAGCGGGCAGCTGAAGGCAATCCCCCATGCAAGCCCTTTCAACAAGCTGCGGTCAACTTCCACGAACAACGACTCCTTTCTCCAGGGAATAGTCGCAGTATCGGTAATACTATATGATTTTATACCCGTTTTCATTCGTCACGGAACAGTCGATTTCCTTCTTTTCTTGTCTCGTTTCATGGAACGGATACCGGGAACCTGATATACTATGACTACGGATCGAAACAGGGAACCTGATTTACGTCTGAGAGGAGAATTTTCCATGGCAAAATCCAAAAAACAACCTGCTGCCCCCAAAGCAGCTCAGGATAAACCAACGACGCTGAAGGATCTGCTCAGCAGCGACGTACTGGAGAAGCTGAAGGCTCAAGCTGATGAAGCCAAGGCTGCCGAAGCCCAGCGCAAGGAAGAGGAACGCCAGCAGGCGGAAGAAGCTCGCAAAGCAGAACAGAAGCGTCGGGATAATGACTTCGAGTATTTATTGAATAACAGCTCGCTGGACTGGAAAAAACATAAATAACATTTCAGCAAGCGATTCGCATATTAGACGTCATTTCAGATGTAGATGCAGGACCGATTATCGGTCCTGTTTTTTTGTGTTGGACAAGTATGAAGGATCCTGATTCACCTCCCTTGTGCCGGGTATGTAGAGATAGAGAGTAACACTGAAATCTAATGGACGTGGAGGGATCAGGATGAGTGAACAGCGTTTGAATGGAAAAGTGGCGATTGTGACCGGTGGTGGTTCCGGTATTGGGCAGGCTACAGCGATTCGTTTTGCAGAGCATGGAGCCAAAGTCTACATGCTGGACCGTACGCCAGAGAAAGCGGAAGAAACGAAGCAGACCATTGAGAAGGCTGGCGGTGAGGCTTATGTGATTGAATGCGATATCTCCAAACCGGACCATGTGCAAAAAGCGATTAATCAGACTGCGGCTGAAGCCGGCAAACTGGATATTGTATTCGCCAATGCCGGGATCAACGGCACAATGGCACCGATTGAAACGATGGAACCGGAAGACTGGGACCAAACGATGGGGATTAATATGCGCGGCACGTTTGCAACCGTCAAATACGCCATCCCCCATCTGAAAGACCGTGGAGGCAGCATCATCATCACCAGTTCAATTAACGGTAACCGGGTGTTCTCAGGTATCGGGTTCTCTGCATACGCTTCCAGCAAAGCCGGGCAAACTGCTTTTACGAAGATGGCTGCGCTCGAACTGGCGCGTTACAAGATTCGTGTCAACGCCGTATGTCCTGGTGCCATCGACACCAATATCGATGACAACACCTATCCATCAGATGATCTGAAGGATGTACAGATCCCCGTGGAATTCCCGGAAGGCCATGAACATCCGCTTAAGGGTGAACCTGGTACATCAGAACAGGTAGCCAACCTGGTGCTTTTCCTGGCTTCCGACGAATCTTCCCATGTCACAGGTACACGAATCTATGTGGATGGTGCAGAATCCCTCCTTCGGGGATAAGTTATCCGCCCCATCGCATCGAGTTCTATAAATTAAATATCCCGCATGTCTCCTGAGCTTCAGGATACTGCGGGATTTTCATTGTCCTCCTTTTGCCAATCACACCGCGGAACCTCTCTCCTTCTTCACCCAGTTCTTCACTCGCTCCGGAATGGCGAAGAACAGCACGTACATGAGCGAAAACAATACGGCTGCCAGCACTTCTTCCCCCACAATATATAACGGGTACGGTCCCAGAAGATCCAGCACGGATGCCGTCTCCGGTTTATGACGAAGAAACATATAGTTGGCTTCCAAAAGAACATCCATTCCATATACAATCAGCGCAGCCACATTAACAAAAACCATTGAACCTACGACCGATCTCCAGCTTGGACGAAGCTGTTCTACCCAGGTCATATAGAGCAAGGCGAGTATAATACAGGCATGAGCCGTAAAAAATTGAATAAAACGAAAATGTGGAACGGTATAACCCAGGTTGGGAGTTACGATCGCCATCAATGCACCTGCAATCCCTGCAAATAATAACGCCGAATGAAGCATGCGACTGCGTGTTAACAGCAGCACGGCCGACAACAACAGGGACAGACTGCACAGCTCGAGCGGAAGCGATGTCCTCACACTCCACACCCCGCAGTAGACATACCATAACTGAAGCAGCACTTCACAACCTATCATAAATATGGCTAAGGTGATTCGCAGCACTCTCCGTGTGCGTTCCGGCCATGCTCTCAATTGATTTCTAAACAGGTACAGCAACATAATCACCATTGCCGTGCAGGCTGTCGCCCATAGATGTGGATTCGAAAACATGATAAAAAGCCGTTCATCATAAGGGTCAAGCCACTGGGGGTATCCCATGTTCTTCTCCTTCCCATCACAAACAGTGATACCTTGAAATGTAATATTTTTCATTTTGGCATTAATCGAAGCGAAAGTCTATCCGTTGAATGTTTGCAGATATGTATTGCTTTATAATTATCTTTATGTTAAGATAAATCCAGAACAAATCAAACAAAAAGTTAGCCACTTAATAAAAGTTAAATAACAACTTACACATAATCAAGAATACCAATCCCTATTACTCAGGAGGAATTAACAATGCAAATCAAAGGGCTTCACCACGTATCCGCACTGACCGCACATGCCGCTGAAAACTATCGCTTTTATACCGATGTCATGGGCCTTCGCCTGATCAAAAAAACAGTAAACCAGGATGATGTTTCCGTGTACCACCTCTTCTATGGAGATGAAAAAGGCAATCCCGGCACCGAGCTAACCTTCTTCGAAATTCCGATGGCCGGTCAGACACGTGAAGGCGTGAACAGCATCTCTGCTACTTCGCTGCGCGTTCCGAGTGATGCTGCTCTTCAGTATTGGATCAAACGTTTTGACGAATACGAGGTACCTCATGGTGAAATTACGAATCGTGGTGGCCGTGCAACACTTTCATTTACTGATTTTGAAAACCAGCGTCTGATCTTGGTGTCTGACGAGAACAACACAGGTGTACCTGGGGGCAAACCATGGGATCAGAGCCCGGTACCGGCTGAATACGGTATTGTCGGTCTTGGTCCTGTACACCTCACTGTTCAGAATGCATCGTTGACGGCAACTGTTCTCACGGAGCTGCTTGGATTCCGTCAAAATGGAACCTACCCTGCTTTTGTTGCAGGACAACCGGATGTCCTTGTATTCGAATCCGGTGAGGGAGGCAGTGGTTCCGAGGTCCATGTCGAGGAGCGTAATGACTTGCCGATTGAGAGACCAGGACGTGGAAGCGTACACCATGTGGCCTTCCGGGTGGATAATGAGGAAGAATTGAAACAATGGGTAGAACGTGTTCGTAACTTCAGCTTCCCTAATTCCGGCTTCGTCGATCGCTTTTACTTCCGGTCCCTGTACTTCCGTGAAGCAAACGGTATCCTGTTTGAACTCGCAACGGATGGTCCTGGTTTTGATACGGACGAGGAACTTGCTCATCTGGGAGAATCGCTCGCTTTGCCTCCATTCCTGGAAGGCCGCCGGGCAGAGATCGAAGCCAATCTCAAACCTCTCGATACCGTAATTCGTTAAGCAGCTCATAACTTTAGGACATTTCTCTGAAACCTAAAAAAACGATTATTGCATGCGCCCGTGGTTCAGACTGAACCATCTAACGCAAAGGCAATAATCGTTTTTTCTATAAACCAATAAATTATTTAGTCAGATACGAAGTCGTCAATGGAACGAACAGAGAAGAGCCCGGTTCTTCGTCAACGATCTCCACAAAGACAAAATCAGCCTCGGAAACATCAACATCTACACTCTGCAATCCAAGATCTGCTGCAACAGTGAGTGTTTTCAGCGTTGTATTATTATGATCTATAATTCTGATCTCGTGGGAACCCGTAATGGCTGCCAGTTCCAAATGTAACTTGGAATACTTTTTTTGTGTCATGATCTGGAAGCTTTCGCCTTGTTTCACGGAGTCCGTATGAAGATATACATCTTTGTAGTCTTTCCCTTTGTAAGAGGTGTCGCCCGGATCCTTGGTGTGCCACCCGGAAGTTCCGAGCGCAGTTGCTCCAAGTGAACTCAAGGTTAACTTATTCTCTTCGGGTGCAGCAGATCCGCTGCCACTGCCGATCAGAACCGAAGAGGTTGCGCTATCATAAGTGATTTCCGTACCGAGCAATGTCCCCACTGCACGCACTGGTAAATACGTTGTTCCATTGTAGGTAATTGGCAGGACCGTCTTGCCATTGGCATCTTTGGCTGTCACGGTTGCTCCATTCATTTTCAGAGAAATCTTGCTATTCAGATAGGCCTTAATTGGTTCAAGCCCTGTTGCTGCCAGTGCCCCTGTACCAATACCGAGTGTCAGTGTGCCCACCATCAGTCCGATTACGGCTTTTTTCTTCACTATAAATCCCTCCCATACAAAATTGTTTGTCCTTTATACATTTAAACGACTAAAGTGGTAATGTCAACCATTTTAGTTCAATATTTTGGAAATAATTCCGTATGAGAAAAGCACAAAGAGAGGCTGAGTATCCCCGTTTTTTTCAGCCTCACCGTTCAGCCCCTGCCTAATAAAGCAGAAGCATAAGTTATTCTTTTATGACAAGCAGCAATTTCTTAGATCTCATACTCCGTGAATTCAATCAAACGATTCATAATACTCATCTTCATACGCTTCTGTACGGTATTCAACATTCTCGGCCTTCCATTCACCATCCTGATATGCATAGGCAAACGTCAGATCTCCGTCGTATCCAGCCGGTCCATAAGCACCGGATGCCGTGACTTCCAACTTGCCGTTCTCCACACTGTAATACACGACATCGCCGAATTGAAGTTCATCATGATAGGCTATGCCATCCGTTTCTTCCTCTATCTGAGAAGGTTCTAACTTCACTCCATCCAACGCTACCTCAATGTTCACTTTCCCAGGCGTCACGTTTACTTTGGACTGAATGTGCTGCTTCACCACCTCATCCAGAGGCTGCATGTTCATCTCTTCTAGCGTATCCGGATCTATAATGTGTGCCTGACCCAAATAAATGCCCGTCCCGTGTCCGGCAGTGAAAAGCACGATAATTTCCTTTTTGCCGTCCCCATTCAGATCCAGTTCGTGCACTTCGGGTTTGTAAGACCCGCCTTCTCCCTGCCACTTGCTGAATTCACGGGTCTGTCCATTCACTTCAAGAATCATGCCGTTATATATATAACCAGAACCCTCCACTTGCATCGGGTATAGTCTCACCTTTTCATTTTCCGGAGCAACGGAAACGTTCTCTTTTTTTACAGGAGTTCTCTCTATGGAGGTAAAGGATGTTTCATTGGTTTCTATATTGGATGCCACGACCCCATCGGTCTGGCTGGATTGATCATCTATGTTAAGCTGTTTTGGTTCATTGGATGTTCTGACAGCTGAAGTTGTACTAATCGTAACAACCGCCAAAACGATCATCAGCAGGATACCTGTCCAAGTTTTCAATATTCTGGGCTCCTTCTTTTAAAAATGGAATACTACAACTATTATATCGTCATTTATCGCCCAGTCGTTGCGAATTTGTTAATGTTTCATAAAAAAAACTTTACAAACCTCAAATTTTACGAAAGAATGTTCGGGTTTATCCATATAAAGAAAAAAACACCCCGGACACAGCTTATGGCTGCATCCGAAATGCTTTTGTTTTATCCATCAAACGATTCGTTAATTCTCTCAACTCTTCAGCGGAAGAGGAGATTTCCTCCATGATTGCCGTCTCCTCATGAGCGGCATCCATAATCCGTCTGGCCTCGTCCGAGAACGAGCCGGCGTTTCCTTGAATTTGTTTGACGTGACCATGCGTCCGTTCAACCCGAACGGTCTGCTCTGCAATTTTGGAGCCGATCTCATGAGCGCCTTTCATGAACACCTCAACCGTTCCGGTCAGCTCCTGCAGTGTCTGATCGACGTTAATGGTGCGCTGGGATTCATTCACGACAAGACCGTGCTGCTCATGAATCAGCTGTGCTGTATCGCGGATACGCTGCTGAACACGACTGATCAATTCGTTAATCCGGTGAACCGATTGTGTACTCTCGTCCGACAGCTTGCGAATCTGCTGGGCAACTACAGCGAAGCCTGCTCCCTCTTCCCCGGCACGCGCTGCCTCAATGGATGCATTGAGGGCAAGAAGCGCTGTCTCCTCGGCGATATTTTTGACCGATTGCGTAATGGCTTCAATATCCGAAGCTTCCTTCTCCAGAAGCACCATGATGTCACGGGAACGATTATGCGATACGGTCAGCTCATCCATGCCTTTCATCAGATACGAGAAAGTCTGCTTCGTTTGATCAACCGACCGTTCCATCTGCCCTGACATCTCTGTCATTCCGATCGATTGGGTATGCATGCGCTGAAAATCATTCAGCATCTCATCTGCGGTAATCAGTGAATGCTGTGAGGTCTCTTTTTGTTCCTCTACCCCTACGGCAATGTGATCCACCGCTTCCGACATCATTTCGATCTGTTCAGCTGCCTGGGTAATGGCTTCACTTAGCGATTGCGCATTCTGTGAGGTCGTACGTGTACTATCCGAGATATCGTTTACAATACTTCTTAGATTAACGACCATCGCGCGAAATGCGTCATATAAAACGGCAAGCTCGTCCTGTGTACGGCGCTCCGGAATTTCAGCTGTCAAATCCCCTGACGAAACTTGCTGAGCTGCCTTGGACAGGTGAACAATCGGGCGTGTCAGCCAGCGTGAGGCAAACCATCCCAGAATTCCGTTCCAGCACACTCCTAATATGAGTACTAAGGTGATGTACAACCAGCTTGGCATGGAGAAAGAGAGCCAGTCCTGGAGGAAGAATATAAAAAAGCCGCTAGTCCCGTATGTAATAATCGAAATGAGTACCAGACCTGCGACTGTCTTTGCGCCTAAAGTCCATTTCATGCTCACACCTCGTAGTCCTTTTTTCCTATTTTACCAATCATCGACCAGAAAACATGTGATCTACATCACTGAAAACGCTGAATCAGGAACCCATCTTGTCCCACACGAATACCTTTTCATCCTTGTGGTGCATAATTTATAAGATAAGTTTGTTACACTTCGATTCACCCAGTACCAAGCCAGGTTAATCCCCCTAATTTAAATTATTATCGGCAACTTGGGTAAAATCATTTAGCCTGGCATCCATTTTGCTTAAATGATATACTGAGTGCGCTTCGGCATCGCCGGAGCTGACCTATTTTTGGATGCCACTGGAGGCGAAAGAAATGTCTACAATGTCCACACGGACGGAGAAAGATTTTATTGGTGAAAAAGAAATTCCTGCTTATGCCTATTATGGTATACAGACGGTGCGGGCCGTGGAAAACTTCCCGATTACCGGTGTACCTGTGCACCGGGAGCTAATTACAGCCCTCGCTGCCGTGAAGAAGGCTGCCGCAATCACGAATATGGAGCTGAAAATGCTGCCGCCGAAAATTGGCGATGTCATCGTGATGGCCGCTGAAGAAATGATGAAAGGTCATCATCTGGATCATTTTATAGTTGACTCCATTCAGGGCGGTGCAGGCACCTCCATGAATATGAATATGAATGAAATTTTGGCCAATCGCGGACTGGAACTGCTGCTGCAAAACAAAGGGGATTACTTCCATTGCAATCCCAACAACCATGTGAATATGTCCCAATCGACCAATGATGTCATTCCAACAGCACTGCGGATCGCGGCGTATCGTTTGTCTGAAACATTGCTTGATACCATGCAGCGTCTGAAAGATGCTTTTCTAAAAAAAGAACTGGAGTTCAATGATGTCGTCAAAGTAGGACGCACCCATCTCCAGGATGCCGTGCCGATCCGTTTGGGACAAGAATTCGGTGCCTATGCGCGGGTGCTGGGACGCGATATGGAGCGTCTTGAATTTGCGAATCGCCGCCTGCTGACGATCAACCTCGGAGCTACGGCAGTAGGAACAGGCCTCAATGCCAAACCGGAGTACATCGTTAAGGTCACGGAACATTTGTCCGATGTTACCGGACTGAAGCTGCAGACGGCTGATGATCTCGTCGATGCCACTCAAAATACGGATGCTTATATGGAGCTGTCTGCTGCCCTCAAGGTATGCGCAGTCAACCTGTCCAAGATCTGTAACGATATTCGCATGATGGCTTCCGGACCGCGCGCAGGATTCAATGAACTACGCCTTCCGGCCCGTCAGCCCGGTTCTTCCATCATGCCAGGGAAGGTCAATCCGGTTATGGCCGAAGTGATCAATCAGGTCTCCTTCCAGGTCATGGGGAACGATCATACCATCTGCATGGCGTGTGAAGCCGGACAATTCGAATTGAATGTAATGGGTCCTGTCATCGCGTTCAACCTGCTGCAATCCCTGAAAATCATGAATAACGGCATTGACGTGTTCACCCGTTATGCTGTGGAGGAAATGGAAGCAAACCGTGAACGCTGTGCACTGATCATGAAGCAAAGCTTCAGCGTCATTACGGCACTCAACCCGCATCTGGGCTATGACGTGGCAGCATCCATTGTGAAGGAAGCCCTGAAAACGGGTGCTTCGCTCCAAGAAATCATTCTGGAACGCGGATTGCTCACCATAGAGGAGCTCGAAGAAATCATGCATCCGGAACAGATGACTACCCCAGGTATTGCTGGTGAGCGTTTCCTGCACAATATGTAATGAGGTTTGACTGACTCGAATTCATCATGATTATGAATCCAAACAGAAGGCCCCTGCACACCGTTAATCCGGTATGCAGGGGCTTTATGGTGTTATAACACTAATGCAACAAGAATGAAGACATTAAGGCATGAAGGTTTATTAACTCCAGCGCTTGCGCTCAAGCGAAGGCAGGATCTGCAGCTCCTCCCTGTACTTTGCCACTGTTCTGCGGGAGATCCTGATCCCCTCCCCGGCGAGCAGCGCTGCCAATTGACTATCTGAATACGGCCGGCTAACCTGCTCTGTACGGATGAGTTCCTTCAAGCGAAGTTTAACCACTGATGCAGAAGTGGGATCTCCGCATGCCGTCTCAATGCCTGTAGAAAAAAAGGACTTCAATTCAAACACCCCATGAGAGGTCTGTATATATTTCCCGCTAACGGCACGGCTCACCGTGGACTCATGCATGTCAATCCTCTCGGCAACGTTAGCCAGACTGAGCGGTTTCAGACCAGCGGGCCCTTCATGCAAAAAATGTACCTGCTCACTCATCACTGCGGTGAGAACACGCATCAAGGTTCTGCGCCGCAGCTGCACACTGCGAACAATGGCTCTCGCCTCCGCTGCCCTCGCCGACCAGACTTCGTCCGAAGCTTCATGCATAATCCAGTGGGAACATGCTTTATTCATGGATACACGAAGGTTCCCTGCCGAATGGAGCCCGATATAAATCTCGCCCTGCCGCAGTTCCACCATGGCATCTGGAATAATGTAACGGGGACGCTCTTGGCATCCAATGGAACGACAGGGTTTGGGGTCAAGCTGCGTAATGTAATTATACGCAGCCTGTGCCTCACGTGAGGATATCCCTAGCCTCGTTCCCGCTTTCCCTGGATGGAAGGGTACGAGTTCCCCCAGTCCGGCCTGAACCATTTGCTCGGCATGGACAACGGCTGACGAATCCCGGCGGATCTGAAGCAGCAAGCACTCATGCAAGCTGCGTGCTCCAACGCCTGCGGGATCCAGCGACTGGAGGATATCCAACCCTGCTTGCAGCCTATCCACAGAGATGCCAAGTACGGATGACAATTCAGTCAAATCTGTCTTCAGATAACCGTCGTCATTGACACACCCCGCCAAATATTCAGCTGTTACCTTCACCATAGGCGGGAGATCCAGCAAGCGAATTTGAGCAGACAGCAGCTGCTCAAGCGTTGGCTCAGCACTTTTCACCTGCAGCAGCGGGTCGTAGGAAGCGAACGTTCTCTGATTTCCTTTCCGCGGGAGACGAACCAGCGGTGCAGCTTGCTCCTCCACTTCAAGTACCGGATTCTCTTCGGCTGCTTCCTGCAAATAACGGTTCAAGTCCTGACCGGACAACGTCAGCAAATGAATGGACTGTTTCATCTCTGGCGTCATGGACAGCCGAACACGCTGTTGCTGAACCAGCTGCATCTCCAGCATGATTCTCCCTCCTTCTGCGCGGATTGGAATTTGAATTATATTTTCCGGAAAAAGAGTACAAAAGTAAATGCTTGACTACAAGCATCAGCCACTGTACGCCTCAATATTTTTCGGAGACGAGCTTCGCTTGTGTAAAGAGCAGCAGATAGTCTCTTCCGCCCGCTTTGGAGTCCGTGCCTGACATGTTGAATCCGCCAAACGGATGCGTGCCAACCAAAGCACCTGTGCATTTCCGGTTAAAATACAAATTGCCAGCAAAAAACTCCCGTCTCGCCAGTTCCAGATGAGCACGATTCCGTGAAATGACTGCACCTGTTAAGCCATAATCCGTGTTGTTAGCAATATGAAGAGCTTCCTCAAACGTATCTGCCTTGATAAACGCGAGTACAGGTCCAAAAATCTCTTCCTGCGCAATTCGGGCCAGCGGGTCAACATCCGCGATAATCGTCGGTTCGATAAAATAGCCTTGAACATCCCCTGTACCACCGCCCAACACAAGCCTGCCTTCGCCCTTGCCCACTTCGATATATTCATTAATCTTGGCATACGCCTTGTCATCAATAACTGGTCCTACATGACTGCCTACCTCGAGCGGACTGCCCATCGTGAGCTTCTTCGTACGCTCAATGACCTTCTGCAATACCTCATCATACACATCCTTATGAATAATGGCGCGGGAACACGCGGAACATTTCTGTCCAGAAAATCCGAATGCCGAAGCGGTAATGGAGTCCGCAGCCAGTTCCAGATCACTCTCGCTGTCCACAACAATGGAATCTTTTCCACCCATTTCTGCAATCACCCGTTTGATCCACTTTTGCCCTGGAGCTGTGCGGGCAGCCCGTTCGTTGATCCGCAGACCCACATCTCTCGAGCCGGTGAAGCTGATAAAGCGGGTCAGCGCATGATCCACCAGATAATCGCCCACTTCGCTGCCCGGGCCTGGCAAATAGTTCACTACGCCATCCGGCAATCCTGCTTCAGTGAGCAGTTCCATGAACTTGGCTGCGATCACCGGTGTCGTACTGGCCGGCTTCAAGACAACTGTATTACCCGATACGAGCGCGGCAGAAGTCATGCCAGCCATAATGGCCAGCGGGAAGTTCCAAGGTGGAATGACAACCCCCACGCCAAGCGGGATATAGGTCAGTTCATTATCCTCGCCTGCAATTCGGGTCAGGGGCTGGGGTTCACTGAGACGCTGCATTTCTCTTGCATAGAACTCCATGAAATCGATAGCTTCCGCTGTATCTGCATCTGCCTCCGGCCATGTTTTGCCTGCTTCATACACCATCCATGCAGAGAATTCATGCTTGCGCAGGCGCATAAGCGCAGCTGCTTTGTACAGATATCGCGCGCGTTCGTTCGGATCTGTATGTTTCCAGGTACGAAACGCTTCTGCTGCTGTCTGAATTGCCTGCTCTGCCAGCTCCTGATCTGCCTGAAAAATCGTTCCGATCACCTGGTCCTTAGCCGCCGGGTTAACGGAGGTTAACGTGCGGCTGCTCGTTATTTTCTGCCCGCCGATAATAATGGAATATTCCTGTCCGAGCTCAGATTCCACCTTGCGAAGTGCGCTCTCAAAGGCTTCCTTGTTCGCTGGTACAGCAAAGGACGTAAATGGTTCGTTAACAAAAGGGATATTCATGAATAATTCCTCCTTCAGGATGTTGGAATCGCTGGCTGCTCGCCTGATTTACCATGCTATTTCACTCTCATCCAATATATGTAGCAAGATCCGTGCCAACTCCGATTAAGAATGAATATTTTAATAAAATAAGTGATCTGGCACGATTCTTGCTTCATTAAACGGCTATTAGAAGCATGATCCCTAAGGAGGAAACTGGCGTGAGTATCGGAACGGAAATGTACCGCAAAACACTGCTGACCGTTGCAGGCAATAAGGCTGTGGAGAATCTGTCCATCAAATACGGCAAAAAGCTGGCAGGTAAGTTTATCGCTGGCAGCACACTGGAGGAGGCACTGGAGGAGATTCGGGTCCTTAACAACAAAGGCATCATGGCCACACTGGATCATCTCGGGGAAGGCATCACAAGGTTGAGCGAGGCTGCCCAGTATCGTGATGAATATATAAGACTCGTGGAAGGCATAGCTCGCCAAGGGGCAGACTCCAACGTATCCCTGAAGCCAACCCAGATGGGCCTTGCGCTCGATCCGGAGGAGGGTTACCGGAATATCCGATCCGTAGCGGCACAGGCGAAGCTGCATCATCTGTTTGTCCGAATTGATATGGAGGACAGCCCATTCACCCAGGCTACGCTGGATATTGTCCGCCGCCTGCATGCAGAAGGACTTGATAACACGGGAACTGTACTGCAAGCCTATCTTCATCGTACCGAACAGGATACACGGGACATGATTCGTGAAGGCATTCGGCTTCGCCTCGTCAAAGGCGCTTACAAAGAGCCCGCAGCCGTAGCATATCAGAATGCTTCCGAAGTCATTGATCAATTCAAATCCATGATCCGCCAGCATCTGGATCAAGGTGTCTATACAGCGGTCGCTTCGCATGATGACCACATTATCTCGTGGACCAAACAGTATGCCAGAGACCGAGGCATCTCCCCAGATGCGTTTGAATTCCAGATGCTGTACGGGCTGCGCATGAGCGAACAGGAGCGACTTGCACGGGAAGGTTATCGCATTCGCTGTTATGTACCCTATGGAACCATGTGGTATCCGTATTACACTCGCCGCCTTGCCGAGAAGCCGGCCAATCTCTGGATGGTTGTCAAAAACATGTTTAGATAATCAGACTTTCCCTTTCCTGGTTCGATTGACCGCAGTGAAGCAAATATATGGAGCCATGTGAGCCCTGTTTTCTCAGGTCGCATGGTTTTTTTATCCCCTCTGTCATGCCCCCTTCCACACTGCTAATGTCTAAAAAATAAGAAACCCCAAATTTAAATGTCCAATATTTAAGACACTGATGAATGTTCAAAAAATAGTGACCATCAGCTTGGTGTTATATAACTTCACCTCCCTATGACTTCAAATGCTCAGACAATTTAGGAACAATAGCGTATAGAAGCAACTTATTCGTATGTAAGCGTATACTAATCTAATTAATTTTTATATTATTTAACCCTCCCTATAACACCTACACCTCATGTCAAAAAATATATACACAACTTATTTGTGCCGCTATAATAGGGCTAACCATTCATTATGGTTTATAGCTGCCCAACGATTCGCATTGCAAGTAATGGCACACAAGTGTCGTTTCTGATTATCATGCTCGAACCCGAGGTGAAACGGATGAAACATTTGCTTCCAGATGTGATGTCTCTTCTGCGGACAGACCTGAGTAGGCTAAAGGATTGTAGTCACTTGCCTGTTATTTCTTCAACCACTGCACTACCCGAAGCCATTCCCTATTTTAGCGAAAGCCCCCACCTGTTGGTTCAGGATGAAGGCTCCCCTGTTGGATATATTGAAGTAACTGATGTTTTGCAGCACATGCTGCAAGCCCATCGCCTCATGGAGGCTTATTTTGAAACCACCATTGAAACGGCAGGTACAGCACTCACCCTGATTAATGAAGAAGCCCAGGTGGCTTACTGGACAACGGATGCAGAGCGTGTTTTCTCCATTAACAAAGAGGACATCATTGGACAGCCGGCAGCAGACTTCTTCCCGCCTGACCGGCTTCAATCGCTCAAGACGTTGTACACGGGCGATACGGTCTACCGTAAACAGCACCAGCCCCGTCCGGATCTGTTCGCTCTCATCAATGCACGTCCAGTGGTTCTTGATGGACGTATCGTGGGTGCGGTAGCTGCCGAAGTGGACATAACAACTGAAATCCGCCTGCATCAGGAACTGTTACATATGACATCCAAAGTCCAGCACCTGGAGAAGGCCGTGGCGCGGCTGCGTCCGGATTCCGATCCGTTCGCCGGTATCAAAGGCAGCAGTCCGGTCATTAAACAGTGTCTCGAGACCATACGCAAGATTAGTAGTACTTCAGCCACCGTGCTCATACTGGGTGAAAGCGGAACAGGCAAGGAGTTGTTTGCCAAAGCCATTCATGACCTGCGCGAGTCACCATCCGCGCCCTTTATCGCCATCAACTGCGGTGCCATTCCCGCTTCACTGTTCGAAAGTGAATTGTTTGGTTATGAAAAAGGGGCATTTTCCGGTGCTGATCCCAAAGGGAAAAAGGGGAAAATTGAACTGGCCGAAGGCGGTACGCTCTTCCTGGATGAGATCGGCGAAATGCCGCTGGAATTGCAGGTGAAGCTGCTGCGGGTCCTTCAGGAAAAAAGCTACTTCCCCGTTGGCGGAACACGCATGAAACAGGCGAATTGCCGAATTATCGCGGCAACCAATCAGAATTTGATGAACATGATTGCCAAAAACCAGTTTCGGGAAGATCTATACTATCGCCTGAATGTCATCAATCTCATCATCCCTCCTTTGCGCATGCGCAAGGAAGATATATATGAACTGACCCAGACGTTCCTTCAAGAGTTCTCCCTGCTCTATAACCGTCACATTGAACTCGTTCCTCCCGAAGTATTCAAGCTGCTGTTCAGCTACGAATGGCCAGGCAATGTACGGGAGCTTCGCAATGTGATAGAGCGGATTACCATTCTTACAACAGATGGTGAGGTCAAAGCTGAATATTTGCCGGAATCCCTTACCTCACTCATACAGCCTCGTTCCTCCACAGCGGATGAGAATGCGTTGCTGCATGTTATACCGGTACAACCGATGCTCTCATCAACCAGCGAATCTCCGGATACCATTGCAAAAGGAAACGAGAGCGGGTCCTTCGAAGTCTCCCCCTTGTCTTATCAGGAAATGCTGGATTCATATGAAGCGAATCTCCTGCATCAGTGTCTGATCTTGGCAGGTGGCAATAAGCGTACACTCGCCAGGCAGCTAGGCATCTCCAGAGCCACGCTCTATAACCGAATGAAGAGGCTTGGTCTATGACCAGCCTCTTCTGTATTTCATGATCCATATCCAGTTATAACACTCGTGCAAGACGAATCAGTGCGGTTCGCAAATGGCGGTAAAACGTGGCCCGGCTCATGGAGCAGGCCTGGGCTGCGGCTGTTGGGTTACCCGCATGAGTCCAGTACGCTGTATAGAGGAGCATCTGATCCTGCTGGGAAATTCCGTGTGCGCGCCCCTCCAGAAGATCCAGCACGTGCATCTGCAGCTGTATCCCGTCTCTTAGACCACTCACCCGCGCAGCATACGTATGCAGTTCCCCCGGGGAGTGCAAATGCGCCAGCATTTTTCGCAAATCCGACTCAGACCACGTAATCCGTTCCGTTCCGTTACTCGTCGCTTCGTAAGGCAACCTGCTCCCTTGTTTCTCGGGATCCAGCAAGGACATAACCCATTCTCCAAATAATCCATTTCGCAAATCCAGATCCATGACATCAGCCTGATCCTCATATCGGTCACAGATACGGGAATGCGTTCTTCTCATCCGAAAACCGATGCTCTGTAAAAACAGCTTCAGATTCGGATTGGTTGCCACCAGCATGACTCTTGCTCCATCACCCAGAAGGGATAGCCTGTCCAGCGACATGTAGCCCACGAGCTCTTCACGTCTGTATCCGGGTACGTTATCACGGGCAGCAGCCAGTACGGCAAAATGCGTATCTGTCTGATCCGGATCGCACGCCAGTTCCTGCGGGCTAAAACATTCTTCCATTTCCGCCGGAAAATATCTTAACAGCATCTCACTGCTCTCCCGGTGGACAAGTACCGTAATAAACATGGCAATCGGCTCCCCGTTCTGATCACGCATCAGCACAATTCCTTCAGGGTAACGCTGTGCCAGCTCATCCAGAAATGGGCGATAAGGCCCAGCCTGCCACGGCTCCACACTGTATTCGCACCATTCCTCCAATAAGCTGTGCAGCAAGGGCAGGTCTCCTGCCCGCATGACCTCCAGCGGTGAAAAAAGGGCATCGGTAGATACATCCGCATATTTCCGATGCTGAAGCATGGATTCCTGGCAGAGCAGGAGCATTCTCCGGGCAATCTGCCGCTGCTCATGTGGCCCGGCCTGTGCATGCAGGGGCAGTAACAAGCCAGCGATACGTACCCGCATGGCTTGCAGCCGCTGTGGTTCACGCTGACGAAAGTCCCGAAGCAGATGCACTCTGGCCAGGTCATGCAGCGCCAGGCCATCCGGAACGGAGCGGATGAATGACATTCGCTTCAGCGCCAGATATTCACCGAGCGTCACTTCCGTTTGCAGAACCGAGGATAACAATTCCTGATTGGCGGTTTCGAGCAGCGTGAGCACCTCAATCATGGGATGCAAACTTGGAAGCGTCAATTCGAGCAGTAAGCGTGCACTGATCATATAGGATAGCTCGGCCCATTCCGCAAGAGGTACGTTTCGCCGATGATCGGCAGCTTCCACCGCGAGAGCAAGTCCAAACGGATGCCCGTCCGTCATTCGTGCAATCGTGCCTGCCATGCTGATATTCACGAGTCCTGCACCAGCAATGTACTCCGATACTTCTTCATTCGTGAAATGCTGAAGCGGCATCTGCACCAAGTGCTGCCTCAAGCGTGGATGCATTCGCCATGCCGTAGCCGGTTCGGATCGTGAGGCCAATATGATCAGCACCCCGCTGGAGGAGAGTTTATTGACGAAAACCTCCATAAACCAACTTTCCAGCAAGGCAAGTTCTTCATAGTTATCCACCGCAATGACCAGTCTCTTGTGAACCGACGTCTCACTCAGACGGCTAAGTGGCCGGAGATGGCCCTCACTCCCCATCATTTCCAGTCCCAATGTCGAGGACAGATACTCCAGAAAGACCGAGGGGGTTGAACCACAGGATCTGCCATCCATCCATATGGACGTAGCCCCCCGATTACGGGATACCGACAACATCTCCGAGAGCAAGGAGGATTTCCCGATCCCTCCCATTCCCGTTACCGAAAAAATGGTCAAAGGTGCTTCCGGATGGTCAAACCAGCGATCCAGAATCATTAATTCCTTGACTCGTCCTACAAAACGTTTGCCACGGTCATAGTGTCTATCGCTCTGTACCTCACTACTGTTTCCCATTTGTGCCCTCCGTACTAGATACTGGTACTTTTACTCTCAGCATTATCTAAATGCTCCATATAGGCCATTCCCTTGCAAAATTGAGACTATATTGAGACGCGCACTAATCTATGAAATGATAAAATCTTAAAGAAAGCCAAATTATGGATAGGTCCCGAACAGCATCATGCAAACGTTTAACACGGGATACATGCACTTCATTTTCTATAATGTCTTACCATCGCTTAAACCTAATTCACTGTTCCGCCAATCGAGCACACCAATCTAGTTGCATTTGCCAATACCTGATGCTGAAGTACATAAGCACTTACCAATCTCAAACTTCTTGCTTCCCTTCCAAAACCATAATGATTCCAGGAAAGGCGGATTTGTGTGAGAAAAGAACTCGATATCTGTAATCTGAGCGGACAACTCGGAATCCAACATGAAAAGCTGGCTGATTGGTTGAAGGAACACGAATTTCTATCCCATGAGGCTGAGGCAGAGGACCGTTCTGATCGAACGTCGCCTCCGTACCGATTGGCAGCCCCCACATCATTATCACTTGCTCCCTCAACAGGTCAACCCAAACTCTTTCGCGGCAGGCGTTCCATGTCTGGTCGTTCGATACTGCCACAGCTGCGTCCATCCCGCCGTATCGGCAAAAACTACTAAACCACACTTCGATGCTTCCCACCATCAAGATTGATAAGTCTGTTTATCCTCCATCATCGCGTAAGCAAGCAGCGCCATCTCTAGGCACATTCTTCTCCCCTGGTCCATAAAACCAGGTCCCATCAGCTCTTCCAACTTCTCCAATCTGTTGTACAACGTCTGTCGATGTATAAACAATTGGGCAGCAGCGTCACGCTTGGAACCAAAATTCCGCAAGTAGGCTTCAAGCGTCTCCACAAGCTGGAGATGATGTGCACGGTCGTATTCGATCAGCACACCGAGATGGTCTTCCACGAAGGGCTGAAGAAAGGATTGAGGCAGTGCCTTCAACATTTGATATATACCCATACGTTCGTAAAAGTAAATATGTTCCATCCGACTCACTGAACGTGAAACTTCGATAACCTGATACGCTTCTTGAAGACTGTCCGGCATGCCGGTCAAGCGGTTGCGAATTTTGCCAAACCCGGCATATATCGCAACCTGCTTCAGGTTGCGGCTCGCAAAGCGTTTTACATCTCCAATAATGCTTTCGAGGGACCTAACCAGCTTATGGGAGGTGGATGCAGCACTCTCTTCCTTGGCACAGCACAGGTAGACCTGGTTATTTTTCAGCATGATCAAGCTCGGCAGATTGTTCTTCTTCAGCAAGGATCTTAGCAAAACCAGAATATCCTGATGATTCGCCTCCATCCGTTCACGTCCGGTCCCCCTCAGCTGATGCTCAATCTCAATTACTCCTCCTGCAAACCAGTACTGTCCCTTCACCAGCAATCGGAGTCCCATTCGGGTCTGTGCCTGCTCTTCCTGATGAATATGACCATTCATCAAGTCCTGAATTAGTTCATTCTGATTGCGTACCATCTTCTCTTCGAGAAACTGGGAACGAAGCGTCAGTGCGGCTGCCGCCTTCGCCGTGTAATCAAGCAGCAGTTTGAGATATTCCACTGGCGCAGAGGGATGCACCACCATGCCTACAGCTGAGAACACCTGACCAAAGCAGACCACCGGATGACACAGCAGCATATGCTGTTCATCGATGCGAAACCATAGTTCAGTATCCGAATCGTTCAGATCCAAATGCTCTACTTCCTGTTCATACCAGGTATAGATGGCCTGCTCCATCTCCGGGGGAAGACCCGGGACAAAGCTGCCTGGCTCCATGGACGAAATATAGACAACTGGTTTGGCCGCATATTCATGAAGCAGATGGAGTACGGCAGACATGTCAGTGCTCTGCAATGTCCGCTGCTGCAGCTGTCGGGAGTATGCCTCCAGACTCTTCAGCAGCTGATGCTGATGATTAATGAGCAGCGCATGAATATCCTGCGTAATCTCCACGAACCTTACGGGCTGTTCAAATACAATCAGCGGAAACTGATGTCGATCCGCCAGTTCAATTAATTGTTCGGGAATGCCATGAATGCTGGTGCCAAACTCCACACACAATCCTGCCGCATCACTATGAATCAGCTGGAGCAGATATTCTTCACGCCCCTCTTCCGATTGAAGCCACAGCCCTGTGGATAAAATAAGATCATGGGGACTGACATACGGAGAGACATTGGTAATCTCCAATACATGAACCCATCCAACCTGACGGGATGTTCCCCCGCTTCCTGCAACCAGACGCGCTCTGGCAAAAACAGGGCGCGCCAAAAGATCCTTTATCGTAAACACACGATCATTTCTCAATATCGATCCCTCGTAGTGTTATTTTTTCTTACATTATAATTCATGGACAAATGTCCTGAACAGCCCTTTTCGACATAATGTTGATTGAATCTCTTGAAACATAGACATTAAGTAAGGTGCAAAACCGTTACTCAGGTCATAAACTTGTAGTATAAGTTGACAACCATTAAATGGACGAGGTGCATGGGCATGAGAATCGGTATCCCAAAAGAAATCAAAAACAATGAAAACCGTGTAGCCATAACCCCTGCAGGAACGGCTGATTTTGTCAGAGCAGGGCATCAAGTCATGATTGAACAGGGTGCAGGATTGGGCAGCGGATTCACAGACAGCGAGTATGAGGCTGCCGGAGCAGTCATTCAGACTCAAGCCCAATCCGTTTGGTCGGAAGCTGACATGATTATCAAGGTTAAAGAACCGCTTGCCAGTGAGTACGCCTATTTTCGTCCCGGACTGATTCTCTTCACCTATCTGCACCTGGCGGCAGAACCGGAACTGGCGAAGGCTCTTGTTCAGAGCAGGGTAACTGCCATTGCATATGAGACTCTGGAAGTTAACGGCACTCTTCCTTTGCTGACCCCAATGAGTGAAGTGGCAGGACGGATGTCGGCACAGATCGGGGCACAGCTGCTGGAGAAAACCGAAGGTGGCAAAGGCATTCTGTTATCCGGCGTGCCTGGCGTCAGCCGCGGCAAAGTGGCCATTATCGGCGGTGGTACGGTCGGTACCAATGCGGCCAAAATTGCGATTGGGCTCGGAGCGGACGTGACCATCCTCGACCTGAATCTGAATCGCCTGCGCCAGCTGGATGACATATTCGGCAACCAGATCCATACGCTGGTATCCAGTGCATCCAACATCGCCGCTGCGGTCGCTGAAGCGGATCTGCTGATCTGTGCGGTGCTGATTCCCGGCGCCAAGGCGCCAAAACTTGTCAGCGAGCAGATGGTCAAAACGATGGCTCCCGGTTCGGTCATTGTGGATGTCGCTATTGATCAGGGCGGAATTGTAGAGACCATTGATCATATTACGACCCACGATGAACCGACTTACGTGAAGCATGGTGTTGTGCATTACGCGGTAGCGAACATGCCTGGCGCGGTGCCGCGCACATCCACGGTGGCGCTGACCAACGCCACCATGCCTTATGCGCTACAGCTGGCCAACCATGGTGCAGCCTCCGCGATTCGCGGCAGTGCATCCATTCGCAGCGCGGTCAACGTGCTGAATGGACATATCACGTATGAGGCAGTGGCCCGGGATCTCGGGCATGCCTATGTTCCTGCAGGACAGGCGCTGGAGCATCCCGCCGCTGTCCAGTAATCTGTATATGATCGTTCCACCGGGCACCTTGTCTTTCTCGCCTGTGGAACGAACAGAAGCGCCAGTCCGGGCATATGCTGTCCGGACTGGCGCTTCTCGGTTTATTTTGCATGAAACAAGTTCTGTTAGATTATAAGTTCTGGATTCTGAGATATTCCAACGATTCAAACCGCCCGCTCGCTGCACACCTCGCGAAAATTACAATCCCTGCACGCACGACGTGAAGGCATCGGAGTAAAGTACGACATGTCCTTCGGACGATTATGATACTCATCTGCCACGCAGGAACGCATCTCTTCGATGTATCTTCCCACATTGTCCTCGACCTTCTGCAGCTCCTCTTCTGTCGGCGTAAACTCGCGATGTGTCCCGGTCAACAGGTATTCCACTCGCAGCTCAATCTGCTCCAGCGGCACCCGGTAATGGTCCCTGACATACGCTGCGTACAGCATGAGCTGGTCCGTGAAATCATCCTCCTTGCCCGTCTTCCAGTCTACAATCACAATGTTGCCGTTGCTGCGGCGATACAACAAGTCCATCTTCACGTATACTCGCGTATCATGCAGAATCATGGTGTCCCATTTCTCAATCTCCAAAATATCCGTACTCGCCCGGGACAGGTCTTCCCAGGTAAGCGTCTGATACATATGGCTTACACAAGCCGAAGCTCGCTCCTTAATCGTTGCAATTCGGTCATTCAGCGTGTCATCTCCGTAGTAGATCTCAGATAGCATCACCCGATTCTTCGGATCCAGACGCCACTGATCCTGATCCATCGACTCCACATAGGCTTGATTAAGCAGCTTCCGCATCGTTTGTTCCAGAAATGATTCACGCGGCTTGTCTTTGCCTTCCTCCCTGCTTCGGACTGCTGACTCACACATCCGATGTGCGAGGTCACCAAAGACGAGATATAGATTGCTGAGCTGTTTCAATCGGTACAGACGAACCTGCATCTCATCAGCCGATTCTGTCTTCCAGCCGTTATGGGCTCCGTAATAATGATAATAATATTTGCGCAGGCACTCATCGAACATGCTTGCCCGCGACTGCGAATACGACCACTGCGGGTATTGTGCCATAAGCTGTTCTGCCTTTCTGTATACCGGATCTGTATGAGATCCCTTGATGCTCACAGTATATAGGATGGGGTGAAAATGCTGCAAGCTGTCCTACTATTTTGTATTGAACGCAACCGTTTCCGATTCGAATCGTAACGTTTATATAGTATCATCACCAAAAGATGAAATGGCGAAGCAAAACGCATAATATACTAAATAAAGGACAGGATGTTGCAAATCAAATCATGTACAGGCATATCCTAAAAGGAGGCACCACCCATGAATCGACCGGATTGGTTCCAGGCGGAAATGGCTTTGCAACAGATCCAGGTCATTGGCAGCGACCGGAATGAGCTGGTGAATATCATCGGCCATGCAGAAGGAATCCATTGCATCGGAACAGGTACGGATGCGGCTGTTTTTACGTACGACGGCTTGCCCCAATATGCCTTCAAAGTGTATTCGGATCACGCCCTGGAGAAACTGGAGAACGAGAAGCGGGTCTACGAACAGCTGCGTGGATTACCCTACTTCCCCACCTATTACGGCTGTGGCCGAAATATTCTGGTCATCAGTTATGAACCTGGAGAAACACTGCTGGAGTGTCTGGAAAAAGGAATTCCGGTTCCCGAACAGGTGATGATCGATGTGGACGAAGCGCGGTCAGCTGTACGCAGCCGCGGCCTCAACCCACGGGATATTCACCTCAAAAATGTACTTCTTCAGAACGGACGCGCGAAGGTTCTAGATGTCTCGGAGTACATTAAGGAAGGCAATGACAACCGCTGGGAACATCTCGTCTGGGCCTATCACAACATTTATCCAAGAATCAAAGGCACGCCCATTTCCCCGCGTATGCTGCAAACGATCAAATGGGGCTACAATCAGCTGGATCAGGCCAACCTCAAGATGGACGACCTATCCAAGAAAGCAAATCGTCTGTTAGCCAGGTTTATGAAATAAAAAAAGGTTACTCTCACAACAATGTACTTTCACGGAACATATCCTTCGGTATCAAATTTAAAAACCCGGTCATCCCCATAAAGGGTGAGAACCGGGTTTTATTTGTAATATACAACATTGTAATGGGATTATCATCTCAGTCTTATATGCCGCAGCTTATCCGGATTTCGGATCATATAAATTTCTTGAACGAGGCCGTTTTTTATAGCCAGGCTGACTACTGTTGGAGAAGCCTCATTGGGGACCTGTATCAGAAGACCATGTTGTCCGTTGATTCTAACCACCCGTACCGATACCAGGCTGTCTCCCTTGGCTACCAGACCTCCAATGAATGTAATGACGCGTTGACTGGATACAATCGGCTTCACAGCTGCCGTGATTTTGCCACCACCATCACTATACAGCGCAACATCATCCGAGAGAAGCTGGAGAAGTTCAGCCATATCGCCAGTCGACGCAGCCTGAAGAAAACGCAGGGTCAACTGCTCGGACTTCGCATTGGGAACCCATTCCATTTCGAATTCGTTCTCGATTTTCTGTTTGACACGACTCAAGATTTTACGACATCCCGTTTCGGTTTTATCAAGGAAGTCTGCAATAACATCGTATTCAAATACGAATGCCTCCCGCAAAATAAATACAGCTCGCTCGACAGGGGTCAACCGTTCAAGCATAACAAGGAAAGCATAAGAGATCGTATCTTCCAGCTCAATCGTCTGAAATGGATCCCTTTCTTCTGCTCGGATTGATGCTGAGATGCTCGTATACTCTTGCAAAAGGGGCTCCGGCAACCAAGGACCGATGTACACTTCTCTTTGTGCCTTGGCTGACTTCAAATAATCAAGACAGCGGTTCGTAACGATTCTGCATAAGCCTTCAGATCTCGGATGTATCCCTCTTCCTGATGTATGGCCTTCTGCTGCAAGGTCACAAAAGTGTCCTGCACCAAATCCTCGGCATGGGTGACCGATCCCAGCATACGATAAGCGATAGAAAACAGAAGCGTTCTGTACCTGCTGTATACTTCATCAAGTTCCATCCTGTGCCCCCTCTGTATAGATGTCTGTATCTGCCAATATCATCCGAGCAGCTTCACGTGCACTGGCCAGCGAAGCATGAACCAGCATCCCCTCACTCCCAACCCAATCACCAGCAACATAGATACCCGGACGACCCTTGATCTGCGGACTCGGCCTCCCCTGGAGACCGCCCGTTGCGGCGGTCGGAACGGCATGAGTAACCAGCATTCGTGGCAGAAGCCGCTTCCGGACAACATGCTTGCTCCAGCCTGATTGAATGCAATCCAGAAATCCAGTCAGTTCGTATTCATCCCTTTTGGGATCGGAATGCCCTGTTGCTGGTAAATACTTCATGACGTGTACAACGTTACGCTCGGAGTGAATGGATAATGAAGCCGTGGCAGAATGATTAGAATAATACCACGGGGCGTCGGCACCCAGAACAAAGGTCGTTTTGGGATTCGGCATCCCTGTCACAACCAAATCCAGACACGCTGCGTAAACTGGAACTAGCTGCCTGTAAAGTGCTTCTTCGGCGGCAGTAAGTGCAGGATTCAAAAAAGCCAATGTACTCCTTGGCCCAGCAGTAGAGATGATATTCCGAGAAATTAGACGGGATTCATCCTTAAGTTTAATCTCAATCCGAGGCTTAGCGCCATGGATTTCTTTTACGGAGACACCGCTACGAACGGATACGCCAGCTTGCTGAGCCCGCGTAGTCAATTGATTGATAAGAGACTGCCATCCTCCGTTTACATACAACACCCGACTCTGTTTAAGCTGATTAATTACAGCTCCAGCACTTATCAGATCAGGGGCATCACAATACGTGCTTAACCGAACAAGCGCAAGCACAATACGCTGCGCACACAGGCTAGGCACCCTTGTATCCAAATACTCCTGCAGACTGACCCTGTTCAGGGAAGATTCATCCGCTCTGTTCAGAGACCAATAGAAGCCAAGCAGCTGAAATTTTTCTCTACTATTCAGGCGCGAACCGAACAACAAACGCAACAATGAAACGTTCATACCCCGACTATTTTCTCCGTCAAAAACCAAGCTACCCGGCGGTTTGGGTGCCATTCCATTAGGAATTACACCTATGTCTCGCAAAATGGGGAGTGCGCTTCTATTCAGCGCATGAGCACCCAAGTTAACTTGGGCATCTGCCAGTTCAGTAGAAGCAGCACGGCCTCCCGGATTTCTCCCTTTTTCCAGCAATAGTACTTTTTGCCCGGCCCGGGCCAGATATATAGAAGCAGTTAATCCAGCGATACCTGCTCCAATAATAACAGTGTCCCACACGAGATCATTGTCATTGTGTCTCACGTCATATCAATCCCTTCTATTGGATACACATATGACGATTAGAGCCGTTATTCTGTGACCAAAATCATTCCCCTCATCCTTTCCGGTTCAACCGACCTTCGGAAGGGGTCATTCCCTTATACTGTTTATACAGTTTCGTAAAATAATTGGCATTGTCGCACCCCACCCTGGCGGCAATCTCGGTAATGGTCAGATTACTGCTTCGCAGCAGGTGTTCGGCTTCTGTCATTCGGCATCCGTTTAGGTATTCGACGAAGGTGCGGCCCGTCAATTTCTTGAACATTTTGCAAAAATGATATGTATTCAGCCCCACCTGACTGGCCGCTTCGGTCACGGATATCTTCTCCGCAGCATTGGCTTCAATCTGCTCGATCAGTTGTTTGAACCGCTCGCGGTTCGGGAAATATGAACCCGTTGTTTTTCCCGGCAGCTGCTGGGGCATAAAGGTACGGGCCAGCATGGTAAACAGGGCGTGCAGCTTGGACTTGGCCACGAGCTGGTAGGCAGGTGGCTGCATAACCATCTCCTCAATCGCCTCATGGATTAGGGAGTAGTAGTCCAGGCAGATTTTGTCCTGCTCCGCCGGCTTCACCGGAAAGCGAATCCGTCCCTCCAGATAAGGAGCCACGTACTGCAGATGCAGCGGATCATGTGTGAAATCATGGAATAACGCCGCATTAACAACAACCGAATCATACTCCACATCCCCCTCTTCCAGGGCATAACCCACATGAAGCGTTCCTCCCGGAATAACAAGCACCTCGCCCGGCCCGGCCGTGTATGGTCTACTATCGATATGAAATACAGCGTGACCCTTGCGCATGGCAATCAGCTCAAAGTGTTCATGCCAGTGCAAATACATGATACACTCCTCCGCTTTCATATCTGAGCAGCGATTCTGAAACAACTGAAATGGATGTGATTTATGGTCAATCCGGGTATTTTCGTGAAGCGCTTTCAGATCCAGCAAGACCTCTTCCCCCTCCTCACAAAATCGGACTAATATTGCACAAGATTGTATAGAGCCATGCAGCAGATGCGCGGCTATAATGAGTGTGTCACGAAGTACTATAAGCCAATATTGGAGTGAAATACAACCATGAAAAATCAATTACGCATCGGTACCCTCGTGGGTGGAGCGGATGCTGTCCGCGTGATCCCTCAGATCATGAAACACGGTTTCGAGTCATTCAATCTGACCTTCTGGCAAACCACGGGTGAACTGGATCTTGCCGAAACAGCCAAGCGCGTACGCGAGCTGGTAGACGAACATGATATTAAAATTTCTGCACTCAGTGTTTTCGGCAACCCGCTCACCGGGGCCGGAGACAACGCAGACACACTGGCAAGCTGGGAACGGGTTATTGATCATGCCCAGCTGTTCGGTGCAGACATTGTCTCGGGGTTCACGGGACGACTAACGAATCAGCCCATTGACGAGTCCATCCCGCGGTTCAAGGAGGTCTTTGGGGAACTGGCACGCCGGGCGGCGGATCGTGGAGTACGAATTGCTTTTGAAAACTGTGATATGGGTGGAACCTGGCAAACGGGCGACTGGAATATTGCACATAATCCGACGGCTTGGGAAATGATGTTCAATGCTGTTCCGGAAGAAAACATCGGCCTGGAATGGGAGCCTTGCCATCAGATGTCCAGCCTCATCGATCCGATACCCCAGCTTCGCAAATGGGCGCATAAAGTTTTTCACGTGCATGGCAAAGACGCAACCATTGCCTGGGATATCGTCAAGGAATATGGGGTTCATGGTCCGCATGAATATGTCTGGCATCGTACGCCGGGCTTCGGAGATACCAATTGGTCCGACATCATCACCATTCTGCGGCAAAACGGTTACCAGGGAACGATCGACATCGAAGGCTGGCATGATCCGGTATACAAAGATGAACTGGAAATGACAGGGCAGGTGCATGCTCTGCGCTATCTGAAACAATGCCGCGGCGGAGATTTTGTGCCCAATCCGGAATAAGGAGATGATCAAGTGAGTCAGCAACATCGAGTGCTTGTCGCCGGCTGCGGTGCCATGGCCAACACCTGGGTCGATTACGCCATGCAAAGACCGGACACGGAGATCGTAGGGCTTGTCGATCTGCAAGAACAAAATGCTATGGCCCTGGCTGCACGCCATGGTCTCTCCTGTCCTACATATACGGATATCGCTGAGGCCATCCAAGCTACAGAAGCCAACATCGTATTCGATGTCACGATTCCCGCAAGTCATTATGGCATTGCCATGACAGCCTTGCAGCAGGGCTGCCATGTATTCGGCGAAAAGCCGCTCGCAGAAACCTTCGCGGAATGCGGGGATATCGTCCAGACTGCTCGCAAAACCGGCCGCATCCAGGCCGTGATGCAGAATCGCCGCTTCGATCCTCGAATCCGTGCCTTTCGGGAGCTCATTGCCGGAGGCACCATTGGTAAGGTCGGTTATGCTGGGGCAGACTTCTTTCTCGGACCCCATTTTGGCGGATTCCGGGATATGATGGACAGTCCGCTGCTGCTGGACATGGCCATTCATACGTTTGATCAGGCCAGACTTATTCTTGGAGCCAATCCGGTATCGGTCTATTGTCACGAATTCAACCCTCCAGGCTCCTGGTACACAGGCAATGCGATGGCGCTATGTATCTTCGAAATGTCCGACGGCTCCGTATTCAATTACCGCGGGTCCTGGTGCGCAGAAGGCGCCCCAACCTCGTGGGAAGCATCATGGCGTGTAACCGGGGAAAAAGGTACGGCCATCTGGGATGGTCATAATGACATTTATGCAGATGTCGTTGCAGCAGAGCACCTGGATTCAAGCGGCAAGCCTTCCTTCTTCCAGCCTTCAGAGCGAATCGAAGGACAGCTGCCTGTCATGGAGAAAAGCGGACATCACGGCTGCCTCGAAGACATGTTTGCTGCGCTGGAATCCGGGAGATTGCCCGAAACGGATTGCAGCGACAATCAGTTTAGCATGGCGATGGTGCTCGCTTCCCTCGAGAGTGCCCGCACCGGGCAGAAAGTTTTCATCGCTGATCTGATGCAAAACACGTAGAGAGCGCTTCATAAACAGCCAAGCCAGCCCAACCCGCAAATCTGAGCGAGTTGGGCTGGCTTGGTTAGTATTTTGCCGCATCTTTACAGAATGAAACTAGTTTTGAGTGTAACTGTATAACCATTTTATACCCCTCTATAAAATTCCTTTTTGCATGGCTTTGTACACGAGCTGTGAAAACAGGCTGTTGGACCAGGCAAACCAAGGTCTTGTAAATGTATCGGGATCATCTGCATGAAAGCCTTCATGCATGAACCCGGTCCCTGCATCCGTATTTTCCAACCGTTCAATCATCTCCAGCATTTCCTCGTCATTGTCCGCGGTCAGTCCCTGCATGGACAGTGCCATATGCCAGATATATCCCGGCGGGGTATGGGGGCTTCCGATCCCTTTTGCTGCTTGGCCTTCATAATAGAACGGATTCTCCTTACTCAGAATAAACCTGCGTGTATTCTGGTATATGATATCCTCCACGGGTGCATATTCCAAATAAGGAATGGACATTAGTCCAGGCGTACCCGCATCATCCATCAGGCAATGATTGCCGTATCCATCTGTTTCGTAGGCATAGATTCGTCCATAGACCGGATGATTGTATATGCCGTAGAGAGAAATTCCATGACGAATCTCTTCTTCAAGCTGTGCCATTTCGCTAACCAATTGTTCGTCCCGGAATACCCATTTGGCGATTTCCCCCATCTGGCGTAGGGTCACCGCAGCGAACATATTCGAGGGGATGTTATAGTGGAAATCACAGGCATCATCGCTCGGACGGAAACCCGACCAGATCATTCCGGTATAGTTCACAGGCATGCCCATCCCCGCATTACGCATCGTATCATGAGCGGGACAATTACGGCGCATAAACCGGTATGGAGATTGCTCGGCATGGTGCTGCTCCGTATGCCAGAGATGGACGATACTCTCCATCACCCTTTTGAAGCGTTCATCGAAAATATCCGTCAATTCCGTCTCACGCCAGTACGCATAGGCCAGCTTCATCGAGAAGCAAAGGGAATCCAGTTCGAATTTACGTTCCCATACCCATGGCGACATCTCTGTCTCATCATTGGCATCCCAGTGCCAGCCGTTGGCTGTTTCGTTGAATGCATTGGCATACACATCAATGTCAGCATAGAACATATGCCGCTTGATCAGACCGCCGATGATCCGTTGTAATGCTGCATCGTCCTTTGCAAGTGGCACATAATGCATGACTTGCTCCACGGAATCACGCAGCCACATGGCTGGGATATCACCTGTAATGACAAACGTTGTCCCGTCATCAAGCAGTTTGGTCGTCGTCTCGAGCGTACTTGGAAAGCAGTTGCGGAACTGTGCGAGCAATCTCGGCCTGTGCTGCAGCTTCTTGTCCGCCTCCACCAGAATATCTTGCACAGCCTGCGGCAACTCCAGATGAGGCATGGGAATCTTCGGTAATCTGAACTGTTCCATGGATCTAGTCTCCTCTGACATGAAAATGTGGTTGTGGTGTTTGGATATGGCTGAATGTTCTTCTCCAAAACCGGCATATCCTTTTAGGCATATTTGATTATTGTTATTTTTGTTATCATAATATATAATAACGTTATTAAATGTAGTGTACTGTGACTTGGTAAATATCGTCAATTGCTAATTGCTATAATCGCCACGGATTCAATTCTAAATATATATTTTGTTTACATATGAAGGAGTCTTGAACATGTCCCGCAAAGTATCCATTCAGACGCTGGCTGACCAGCTTGGATTATCGAAATATGCCGTTTCCCGTGCACTCAGTGGCAAAACAGGAGTCAGCGAGTCTACCCGCGCCCGTGTGCTTGAACTCGCCAGAGCTCTGGGTTATCGCCAAAATACACCCGGAAGCACCGGTGTCTCCGCTGCCGCAGACCAATCCGAACCGCCATTCGCGCTCATCTGCATGAATCAGCTAAACCGCGGGGAGCCTCACTACTGGCAGCGGGTGCTGTCCGGCATGATCTCAGGCTGTAATGAACGGGGCTGGCATCACGCGATTGTATCTCCTTCACTTGGTACCGGGGACGAACATACGCCACCGGAACGGGCCATTGCTCCCCATCTGGACTGGGAACGATGTGCGGGTGTCATTGTCATGGGCGCCTTTCCTCATGCCGTTCTGCAGCGGCTAGCTCAGACAGGTCGTCCCATCGTACTGGTGGATCATCAGGAACCGCTCCTGAACTGTGATACGATCAGCCATGATAATCTGGAGGCAGGCATCACCGTTGTGCGATATCTACTGTCCCTGCAATCCCGCAGAATCGGGTTAATCACGGACGATGGTCGTGCGGCCAGCTTTGCACAGCGCAAGATCGGCATGGAACTGGCATTGAATCATTTTCATCCAGGCCATGGTCACGCTGCCACATTCCGGGAATGGAATGTTCCTTATGAGCAAGGAGAATGGGTGAACCAGCTCGCTGCCGAAATCAAAAACATGCCGGAGCATGAACGACCCGATGCCTGGATTGGGGTGAATGATGATATTGCCCTGCAATGGATGAACAAACTGCAGGAGATCGGAATCTCCACACCTCAAGACTGTCTCGTGATTGGCATTGATAACGTACACTCTGCCGCAGCATCCTCCCCACCTTTGACAACAGTTAACCTGTGCAAGGAAGAGCTAGGACAGCGGGCCATTGAAGCTTTGCAGAGACGGATTGAACGCCCCGGGACACCGAAAGAGACCGTCATGCTTGCCACTTCCCTTATTCCGCGGGAATCGGCTTAGGTTGATATACATCCACCCTAACAACAGTACAATTTGTTGGATAGCAAAAAGGCTCCGCATGTTATTATGCGGGGCCTTACAACCTTTCTAATTTTCATGTTTCATTCTGAGTAATAGTTCATGTTTGTTATTTTTGCCAAGGTAGGCTTGTAAACGATGGCAGATCTACTTTCCAATTCACATCGCGATATTCTCCGTTAACTAGCGCTGTTCTTTTTAAGGTGAATTTCGTTCCGCTTCCTTTGTAATAGCCGCGGACGATCAATTTCAGATTATCCGCAACATATTCTCCGTCAGTATTCGGCTGATCTGGAAAACCAATTACTTCAACGGGATACTCTTTCCCTTCCTGATCGACTGCCACCCAATGATCTCCATTAAAAGCATTTTGGAAAGACCCATACCCCTCCAATACAAGGGAGTATTCTTCCGTATCTCCGTTCGAAGCGTTATGAGAATCCAACAAAGATTTGTAATTGAAATCAGAAAATAAAATCTCATCTCCAAATTGTTCAAATTGTAGTACGTAGGTGTAAGATTCAGCATCATCACGCATCTTCTCCAGGTCCACTTCCAAGGACTTCTCATCCCTTACCGGCATGGTGTACCCATCCAGGACAAAGCGAATCTTCTTCGCATTCACTGTCACAATAGCAGGGTCCCACGTCTCAGACAATCTCATCTGTCCACCATCCAGGCTTAACTGACTCGTATCTCTTAACCTGAATTTGGCTTGACGGGCATTCGTCCTGTTTCCGTTAAATACACGGTACTCTTTAGTTTCAGGTATCTCCAGATGGTACAGCAATTCCATTTGTTTCTCCCAATCCTCTCCGACTTTGGCACGCAATTGATCACTCAGACTCACATTCATGTCAAGCCTGGTTCCGTTTGGTGTTCGCACCAACTGTGTCATATCCAACTTCAAACCTCCTGGTGTCGTATATGTGTTATCCATAGGAGCTTCGACAGCCAGTGATTTGGCTTTGGTCATATCGATATTGAACTGGAAACTCCAATCCACCGTAACATCTTTATCTTCGTACGATTGTGTCTCGAAATTATAATAGCTTCCTATATTCAAATACCCCAGCTCCCCGCGTACAACCACCTCATCGGGGATTTCATCCTGCAGCTGGTATACAAATCTCTGATATTTTGAACCATTCTGAATTGGATCCCCAAATGAAGCTAAGGATGCAATCGAGTTTCCTTGCCCATCTGTAATATGAATCCTTCCCATCGCGGGATAAACCGAATATATCGTACTCCCATCAGGTGCATTTTGCTGTACAGTAAGTACAATCTGCGAACGGTCCACAAGTACATCTTCGATCTTAAGCGTGTAACCCTGATCCTCGATATGAATATTAGGATTAACCACAAGACCGAGCGGCTTGAGACGTTTGTAATCATCAGCCAGATAGGAGTACTTCAGCTCCTCTGGTACAGGAATATTGGGGAGCGGAGGATTATTCACTGCGTTGACCGTAGGTTGCTCAGATCCTATTTTATAATCCCAAGCAAACCAGACTCCCCCTGCAAGAATTACAACAGCCGCTGCTGCAACCCCCATACGGCGCATCCAATGGGTTTTGGAAGACTTTTTCACGAAAAAATTCACTTCTGCTTCACGTTCCATGGAGACACTATCCAGTTTTTTCATCACCTGAAGCGTAAAATCGGGTTCAGGCTCCTCACGGAATAAATGCTGTTCCCATAACTGGTCCTCATCATTTGGAATAGGCTTCATATGTGGCTAACCCTCCTTTGCGCTCCATCTGTTTCTTGAGCATCTTTTTCCCGCGGTACATCGCGTTTCGGACCTGCGATGCACTCATGCCGGTAATATCTGAAATTTCTTCATAGCTCAGCTCATTGGTATATTTCAGCAGCAGCACAAGCCGGTATGATTCCGGCAGCTGTTCCATCTGGCGGTATATTTCCCGCTGCATCTCCTTGTGCAGCACATGCCTTTCTGGCGATTCTTCACTGGCTGGCTCCATGATCGGTTCATCTGCCGTCATCACCGGTTTCTTTTGCCTTATAAAATCCCGCATCCCATTCACAGCGATGGTATATACCCATGAAGAAAAACTGCTTCCTACCCTTCGGGACGGGAGATAGCGATAGATCCGAATAAACGTGTCCTGTGCAAGATCCTGCGCATCCGGATGACTCGCGCCCATTCCGCGTAGAATGCCGTAGACTTTATTTTTATATCGATCCACGAGCAAGGCGAACAGTTGTTTATCCCCTGCAATAATACGCTCGATGAGCTCCTCCTCCTGCATATGTTGAGTCATGTAATCCCCCTTCTCTACAGCTTCCATGCATGGTTCTGTACTATATAGACGGAAGTACTTTCCAAAACTTCTCACTTTCTTCAAAAAAAAGAATTCGCTCAAGTCCGGTTCAAAGCCGGTTGGGCGAATCCACTATAGTCAGCCTCAACGTTTCTGCGCAATAAAATCACTAAGCTGTGAGTAAATAGCAACAATCTCATCCATCGACATGCGCACCAATCCGCTCGAAGAAGGGGCAACAAATTCCTGAATTTCCGGGACAACCGGATCGTCCTGAAATCCCCATTCCACTTTGGTACGCTTGCTGTACTGGGTGTATACCCCTTTCCCGACAAAACAGGCGACGTCCGGTCGGTACTGCTTCAGCTTTTGCTGCAGAATCTGGCGTCCCTCCGCATATTCTTCACGTGTAATATCTTCCACGCCCCTCGTGGGCCGGGCTACAATGTTGGTGAATCCATACCCCAATTTGAGCAGATCCTGATCTTCTTCCGGATGATATAAACGAGGAGTTAAGCCGGAACGCTCGAGAATGCGCCAGAACCGATTGCCTTTATAGGCATAATGATGGCCGGTTTCGCCTGATGTAATGCTGGGATTGAATCCGATAAACAGAATCGATAACCCAACATCCAGATGATCTGGAATCATATTCACATGACCTCCCTAGTGTATAAAATGATATAATGGTTGAAGTGTTTACGAAATCGGACTGAAATTTTCATGAAAAAGGAAGCTGAACCAATGATAGCAGACATCATGCTTGAAGTCGTCCTGCCCGTCTTTCTCCTGATCGGAGTCGGGTCCTGGATGCAAAAGGTGTTCAAGCTGGACTTGTACACCCTCGCCAAAATCAATTTCTATTGTATTACCCCCGCAGCTGTCTTTATGAGCATGTACCATTCCGATATGTCGGGTGAACTGCTCGGGACGGTCACTCTCTTCTACGCCATATATGTCATTATTCTGTATATCGTAGGATCCGTGTTCGCACGAACACTTCGATTGAACAAAGGCATGAAGGCCGCCTTTAATAACAGTGTCATGCTGGACAACGCAGGCAACTACGGCCTCCCGATCAATGCGCTCGTATTTCGCGGAGACCCACTCGCGTCTTCCATTCAGGCTCTGGTCATGTCCCTACAATCATTGCTGACCTTCACGTATGGCGTATTGTCTATACAGGGCGCGAAACTAAAAGGGAACTACCGTGCAGTCATCATCGGATTTCTCAAAATGCCGGTTCCCTATGCGCTCTTATTGGGGATTCTGTTCCATATGTGGAAGGTGCCTCTGCCAACGTTTCTGTCCATGCCGCTGACGTATGCGCAGCAAAGTATGGTTGCTGTGGCACTGCTGACCCTCGGAGCACAGATTGTTAAATATCCGATCCGGCTGTACCGTCTTGATGTGTATATTAGCACATTTCTGCGCCTCCTGATTGGCCCGGCCATCGGGATCTCCATCGTACTGCTTCTGGGTCTGGAGGGGATCGCTGCACAGGCACTGATCATCGCTTCCGGAATGCCTACCGGGGTGAATGCGTCCATTCTGGCCGAAGAATATGATAACGAACCCGACTTTGCTGCCCAAACGGTGCTCATCTCAACACTCTTGAACATTATTACGATTACTGCACTCATTTCTTTTGCCAAAACGTTTTGATGCAACAAAAAAGCCCAAGCGCTCCGCAAGTCGGATGAGCTTGGACTTTTTTTTGATTAAGACATATGCGATCTGAGCGAGTAACCCCTACTTGCACAGCCAAAAAGAAAAACTAGGATTCAAACGTCGTCCGTTCCGGAAACTTGCCGCCTTCCCTGAACAAACATCGGACCAGCCGCTGCGCGGCCCGATTGAAGTAAAAGCTGGGATTAACCCCTTCGACCTGCACAGGTTCCAGTTCCTTCACACTTTCCTTGATCTTGTTCATTTCAATCAGTCCCATCTTCCGCTCATTGGGTCCGAATCGATAAATAACCTTTTCATCATCCTCCGTCTGTTTTACCAGCAGAATCATGGATGCCATACAGGTTACCCCCTATCGTTACGTTATGAGATTCCAATGACTACTTGCTATATATAACATTATTACCCAGATAACCATGGAAGGATATAGGGCTTTGGTTCGTTTATATTGAAGTTAAGACTCCTAATTCAAATGTTCTTAAATGTAAAGTTTTTACAATAAAACGAAAAAACAGGTCTGGATCTCGTCCAAACCTGCCTTCATCTCAGTCTAATGCAAGGTGTTTTCCTCCATTTTATGGACCATCACAATCGTGGATCGACCTTCTCAGACTCCAGAGCTAACGTTGCCAGCACACACTCATGAACCCGCTCCACAGGCTCCCTGCGTACAAAACGCTCAACTCCCTCCATGCCCAGAGCGCTTTCCATCAGAGCATGGCGTTCCTTCTTGGATGTTTTGCGTTTGCTGAGCCGGGACAAATTCTCGGGTGCCAGGTAATCCATCCCATAGATGATGTGCAAATATGCACGCCCTCGTACTTTAATCGCAGGTTGGATCATTTTGTTCCCATTCCACGTGCGGAAGGTTTCTGGCTTGATAACAATGCCCTCATGTCCAGCTGCCGTCATCTCATCCCACCATCGAATAACTTCCGCTTCATCCGCCTCACTCGTAATCACCCGAAATTCCGTCTCCATCATGAAGCTGGACATCCGGGCAAACTCGCGGTTCTGCTCCATATGCCATTCATGTGTCTGATCCCAGAACGTTCCCGTGCTGTGAGCCAAAGTATGGAACGGAGCTATACGGATATCCCCGAGTTCCTTCACATCCCAGCAGTAGTTCTGAAATACGTCACGGAATGTAGTCGCATTCGCCAGTTTAACTTCGGTTTCCTGCAACCACTCACTCACATCTCGTCCGGCGGCTTCCGCTTCCCGCAGTTTGTCCAGCACCGTTCCCCGATCCATGAGCGAAGCCTCTGCCACATGCGCATATTGCGAAGCAATCAGTTCCCGAGCCTTCAGGTTCCAGGGGACAATCTCGGCATCCAGCAATACAAACTCCGTCTGATGACGTTCAAAATATCCGTCTGCGATCAAATCTGCATGCAATCTGGTCAGTACATTCTGTTCTGTTGTGGGGTCAAAAAAAGATCGTCCTGTCCGGGTCACGATGTTCCCCAGCACCGCTCTCCCCACTCGCTGCTTCGCAGCTTCCTGATCGCGGAAGAGGAGCAGAATGGCTCTACTGCCCATATGTTTCTTCTCCGCCACCATGCGCGTAACACCCTGCGACCGGTAATATTGGAATGCATCTCGCGGATGCTCCAGATACCCTTCTACCGAAGAGGCCACTGGCGGCGGGCTCATCGTAGGCGGGATATAGACCAATTCCTCGAGCGGTACCGTAAAGTGGGAAAAAGTATCAATAGCCGTCCGGGCTACCTCGCCCTGGATGGATACGTCCAGTCTGGATCCGGTCTGCACCGTAAATCCTTCCTTGAATTTCCGCAGGTTGGGCGGTGCAAACCGACGCTGTTCCCAGCGCTTGAGTGGGCTATCCGGATCTCCTGCATAATCCTGCAATGCCGCGACGCTAACGGACTCCCGTTCCGGCATGCGCCAGGCCGTCAGCATCCCCCCGAATACAACTCCCTGATCGATATTGACCGTATCATTGACGATCGTAGGATATGGACGAGGGTCATGTCCCCAGACGATACATTCGCCTGAACTGTGATCTACGTACCAGTCCTTCCGAACCGGCCGTCCATGCTCATCTGTTCCATCCACATCACCATAGCGGCAGTAATCCTGAATGCGTTTGGATTGTTTTCCTATAAAATGATCTCGAATACCCGCGTGTGCCACCACCACCTGACGTACCCCGTTCCGGGAGAATACGAGATGGGAAGGGGCATCTAATAGAAAATCTTTTAGATCTGTGCGTACTCGCTGCGCTGTCTCTGTGCCATGTTCACGTTCCAGTTCGTTCAGCTCCTGCTCAACAAACTCATCTCCATGACTAAGGGTAACGTCGCGACCGTCCAGATAACGGGCAATTTTCCATCCATGGTTGCTGTCAACCATGTAAGCTAACCCTGCGGCACAGTGCTGCTGCCAGAACATTAAACATGGAAGCGATGCAGGTCCACGGCTGGATACGTCCCCAACCGAGACCAGCTTTCTTCCCTCAGGGTGACGGTACAGCCCGTTTTCTCCCTCTTTCACATAGCCCAAACGAATGATTAACTCGATCATTTCATCATAACAGCCGTGAATATCGCCAATGATATCAATCCCTACGCCCATGTCGACTATCAGTGGATTGGCCGTGCGGACAAATTCAAGTTCATCCGGCTGCTTCAGCACATAATTGGCATCGAAGCCATCTTCACGGATGGAGCGCAGCGTGCGTTTGAACTGCTGCACCTGCTGCTTCACCCGCTGACGGCCACGTGGATAATCGCGACGAGCAT
Source organism: Paenibacillus sp. FSL K6-2862 (assembly GCF_038005125.1). Taxonomy (NCBI): domain Bacteria; kingdom Bacillati; phylum Bacillota; class Bacilli; order Caryophanales; family Paenibacillaceae; genus Paenibacillus; species Paenibacillus sp. FSL K6-2862. The sequence continues at coordinate 1,180,809 of NZ_JBBOSN010000001.1, read as the reverse complement.
CTCGCTCCAGCAGTTCCTTCTCCGGAACATCGAGTACGATCGCAATGACAGGTACATGGGCTTTTCTCGCGAGATGAATAAGACGCTGACGATCTTCCGTATACAGATGGGTCGCGTCAACCCAAGTCAGCTTGTTCAACCTGCAGCGTGTGGCCAGCATCGCTTCCATGGCTTCAAAGGCCTTGGCCGATACCTGTTGGTATTCGGCATAGATCACATCCGCTTCGCTTCGTGGGCGATTTTTCCAGTCGACATATTCGTCATCTCCGACCAGCATGCGGAACTGATCCGACGAGACGGCTTCTGTCCGCTTGATGACTCCTTCAGCAACGAGACGATCCAGCAATGTGCTTTTGCCGCTATTGGATGGACCAACAAGCACGACGATGCCTGCATGAGGCAGGTGTATTTTGCGGCGTCTTTGGGTATCCCTTCCTGCCATCGGATCATGAGGCGTTCTGCCTGTGTCATTTTCTTCTCCAGATCCCGGGTTATCCCTCATGTTGATCTCTCCTTTCCTTCCTGAAAATCACGAGCTGCGTCGGCTGCCCAAAACCTTCTACATACTCCCCTATTCCCCTGATTTCAAAGGTGTACTCTGCCTGCTTCGTCCACATCTCACACTGAGTTGCCAGCTCCGCCCTGGTCCATTCAAAGCGATGGTCGTGATGGCGGAGGCTCTCTTGTTCCATTGCATATACTTGGTTGTATTCCTTGTTCGGCGTGGTCACAAGCAGTACTCCCGGCTGGTATTCGTTCATGATCGTATCCATGATACCGTTCAGTCGGTAAGCTTCAATGTGCTCAATGACCTCACACAGGATCATGACGTCCTGATTCTGCAACTGCTCATCAAAATAAAACAGTGAGCCAATGACTGGCTCTGGCATAACCGCGATCCCGCTTCGTCCTTCCAGCTTGGCGAATCGTTCCATGGCCCGCAGCCGGGACTGTCCCGAAGGCTCCACAGCCAAGATGGACTCCACGCCTGGGATATAAGCCAGTTTGGCAGATAACTTGCCTTCACCGGCACCCATATCCACAATGCGGCGCTTAAGCGGAAGACCTGCGACCACATCTGTAATTGCACGATAGCGAAGTTCATTTAACCGGACAGGCGGTTCCTCCTGCAGAGACGGAATGTCAGGTTCACCATTTTTTTCATAGGCGCTCACATTATCGTCCCCGGCATTCACCACCTCCTCAGGCGCAGATAGAACCCCCTCCTGACGCTCATACTGCCGAATCAATTCGGCGAACCGCAGCGTACGCTTGATGATCATTTCCTTCAGCGGATGGCCGTCCAGCCAACCTTCGCCGTAACGCTTGATTTTGTCGATTTCATCCTCGCCGATGAAATAATGTTTATAGTTATCCAGCACGGGAATGAGCAAAAATAACTGGCGCAGTGCATTTTGCACGGTGACTTGACCGCGAAGAATGATGCGGCGGACAGTGCTCTTCTTTTTCAGATCAAACGTATAGGCTAGCTCGTCTCTCTCCAGGGTTACAGCGTAACCAAGCGGCGAGAACAACTCCTCAATGGCTCGATCAGGCAGATCCGATGCCACCGGTCCGAACGAGAGCTCCATGTCGAACGAATGCCCTACCCACTGCACATAGGCTTCCTTCGGTTTGCCATTAAGCGCGGTCCCGAGCGCTGAGCGTATGTAAGAGCAGAACAAGCTGCTGGTCACAAATTCACGGTCATTAATATACTGCGTAATATCATAACCATCCGGTGTTCCTCTAACCAGATCAACGGGATCAGGTTCGGCGTGCATCAACACTTCGGTTTCACGTTCTGTAGCTGTCGTATATACCATTCTTACGCGCACACCCTTGTCTGTCCGGTCATACACATTATTCGGATTCTTCGAGAGCAGATGCGATACATTGCCTGCTCCCTCTCCAGTTGCTTTTAATATCAAATGCATGGATTACTCCTCCTTCTTCCTATGCTCCTACTCTTCATCCGCCCATGCTTCATCCAGCGCAGATCGGAAAATCCGATTCAATTCTTCGTACCCTACAACCTGATCATTCCTCATGTCCGCAGCTACGTGTCCGAAATGCTCGATGTTCTCTGCCAAATAGGAATGAATGGCTGGCAGCTTCGGTTCCAGATCCAGTTCTTCTCCCGCTCTCTTCCTTCTCAAAAGATCTTGAATTTCGACATACAGCGGCGTTCCCGCAGGTATAATGTCCTTGACTAATTCATCAAAGTCCAAGGGCGGCATGGTGTCATAACGTTCAATCCAACCGCAGGCGAGCAGCGGACGGAGCACATAGAAATACTTTTTGATCTTCACCTGCTCGCCTTGCAGATAATCCCGGAAGTTCCCTTTGGCCATATTCAGATAATGGTACATGCAGGACTTCGGAGAGAACGTAAGCGGTGACCATGCACGAATGTGCTCTGCCACACTGTACCGCTCGTCGTAGCGAATGGGCGATTGCAGCCACTCCAGCAACGGTGGATTTGATTTTCGAAATAACTTCAGCGCCTTTTGCAGATCCCAGCCGTTGATGTCCAGCTGATCATTGATCGGACGTTCAATCACATCCCGTTTATCTTCAATCGACAAGTACCAATCCAGCGGCCTCACGTACAGAAAACGCACATCATAATCACTATCCTGTGAAGGAAATCCCCAAGCCCGGCTGCCCGACTCGCACGCATAGATCATGCGAATCTGTTCCTCCTGTTCAATCTGTGCAAGCTGCTGCCGGATCGTTTCTCTCATTTCGTCATGAACGTGAGTCATATCTGCCTGCCTCCTTTATCTCTTCTGCTGCTTGCCACCGTACCTCTTCGTACCCTCATTATGTCTAACCCATCCACAGAAGAACATGGTGAAAGTATGGCGACCTTTATAAGTTTAAAATGAAACCAGCCACTCTTCCTGTTACAATGAAGGGATACGGGAAGTGGGAAGCTTCACATTGTTATCCATATTTGCCTGACTCCAGGCCACCTAGGGAGTGATGATTCATGGCCAAAGAAAGCTTTGACAAAGAAATTCAGTTTCTTCGCATGCTGTCACTGACAAGCGGTGCATACAATCGCAAACAATATGCCGAACGACTGGGCATCTCCGTACATACCTTTGATAAAACGACGCGCAGGTTAAAAGAAATCATGCAATCTGTGGCGGACCAGCGCCACGGTTCAGAGCCGAGCAAAGAGATGACGGACCTCGTCCGTTTCCAATATGGAGAATCTGCGGAACCCCTGCTGCTTTTCCTTTTTCGGGCCAAATCGATGAAAGAAACAGAGGTTCAGCGGCTTTCCGTCATTTTACATACGCTGCAAGGCAGCGCGCTGACCGCAATGGAACTGCTGGACGCCTGCTGTGCCGATCTGCCAGAGGAACTCGCATTGCCTGACGAAAAAACGATCCGAACCGACCTGAAGTATTTGGAAGAAGTCGGTGTAATCCGGAAGGAACCGGGCGGCAGGCCATACCGCTATATGCTGCAGCAGGACGTCCTCACCAAACTAACGGCCGAGGAACAGCTGGAGTTATATGATTTTGTGGACATCATGGCCAATACCCAAGTTCCATCGGTACAGGGGTATCTGCTGAGAGACAGCCTGAAGAAGGCAATATCCGCAAGCTATCCCGAGCAGGAAGTAACTGAACCTTTTATATACAAGTATCATTATTATTCCCGCATTCTGGATGAGGCGCATCTCTATACCCTGCTTAGTGCCATTCGCCAATGCAAGCGAGTCCAGTTTGTCTATTTTTCACCCAAAAAACCATCCAGCTACAGCTCCCAGAACACGAATCCGCGATTCGAACGGGAAGCCGGCGGACACTCCAATCAGATCCTGCCGCTCGAAGTCGTTTACGATCACCAGTATGGCCGGTGGTATGTCATTGGATATCAGGGACGCCGAGGGTTCGTGAAGTTTCGAATGGAGGGCATCACCCAGATGGAGGAACTGGATGCGGTAAGCCCAGAGTATATGCATGATCTCAAACAGCAATGGGCAGAAGTCAGCCGGTTCAGCTGGCTGGTGGATACGGCGAAGACGGTTACGGTTCAAGCCCGTTTTTTCCATCCCGAGAGCGGTCAGCGCAACTTCATTCTGGATCGGGTACGTCTGCAGGGCCAGTGGGGCACCATTACACCCGAAACCGAGCATACCTTTCTGTATGAGATCCGGGTTAACGGTACAACGGAGATTAAACCATGGCTTCGGAGCTTTGGCTCCAGCTGCGAGGTCATTGCACCTCACAGGCTTCGCCAGGAGATGATTAAGGAATGGAAGGAGATTGCGCAATATTATGAATCTGTTCGAGAAGATGTTCAACTATCAGATCATGACGAGATTGAATGAGACTGGACTGTTCACCTGGACTTCCCAGGAACGGGCCTGGCTCCGGATGATGCTGAATCACACTGCCGCCCAGGAAGCATTAACTCCTTCCACTTACCATAAACTGCAAGATATGCTGGATGACGAGCCGGACATGAACCTGCAGGAGTACTTGACCGAGAAAGCCAAAAGCGAAGAACACAGCGTCTCCCACCCCCTGCTCCATCCACTGCGCAAAATCATAATGAACCAACAAGCTTTTCGACTAACGGGGCATGTCCGCAATGGGAGAATCATTCAGGATCAATTCGGATTCCCGTACAAGCTTGAATATTCCATGGTTAAGAAAGAGTGGTATGTGCTCTGGTACGCCCCACGTTTCGGGAAATTGATGTCAACCAAGCTGCGCAGCATTATCACTGCGGAGTCCGAGGACCTTGAACCGGAAAACATCTCTCGTTATACCGAGCAAATCCGCTATTTGAGTGAGAAACGTAAGACAACCATCACGATTGAAGTACTGCCGGAGTTCAATCCGGAATTGTCACGCATTCTATATGCCTTCTCCTGCTTCGAGAAACAGGTAAAGTATGTGGAAGCTCAGCATACCTACCGGATTGAGCTGACAATCCCCCGGAGTGAAATGGATTATGTGTTGTCCAAAATGCGTTTTCTTGGCAAACGGGTGCGGATTGTAGACAACGTTGTGCTGCGCAATCGCATGTCCGAGACAGCAGCAAAGGTCCTTGCACGCTATGCAGCCCCCGAGGCTCAAGGTGAGCCAGGCCTGACTTCTGAGGCCAAGGTGTCCACATAACAAACAACAACCCGAACCATATGGTTCGGGTTGTTCATCTGTGCGCTATGTTGCAGCGGAGTTCCGTCTTTTGTTGATGGCATGCACACCCATAACGACGGCTATCAACTCATAGGTATCCAGCTGCTCGGACTCGTTACTCAATACAAAAGCTCCTGAACTGAACCAGCCGCTCATGCGCCTGAAGCTAGCCACCATTCTGCCGCCCATCCCCGTGACATCATATTCCTGGGAAAATGCCGGTGCAGATACTTCATAGATTCCTCGCGGTCCAGCATCGTATTCGTATCGCTTACTAAAAAAGCTCATTCTGGCTCGGAGGACCCCAAGGTGTCTTCCATCCACTGAAGTGACATCCCAGCGATTGCTTAACATCCCGAATCGACCACTGCAGATCAGCCCTTCTGGACCGAACACATCTAGTGATGAACCGAATAGACTTTTCAGATCCAAATGTCCGGCCTGCTCCTGGTTCTCGTCCATAATTTCGGTGTATCCTGCGTTGAAAAAATTATCTCTAAAATAGAGTTCCATAACATCCTCCCCTTTTGCTGAAATTAAACCTGCCCGGTAAAGTCCATACTATATATGTATTTACGTATGTAAATTGGAAGTGGCTTCATAACTTGTCGAATTCTTAGCATTCTAGCCATAAAAAAAACGGACGATCGTGATCGCCCGTGTGGTTCATATCGCCCCGAAGTATGCTGCTAAACCTCTACTTTTTTATTATTCAGATATACAGCCACTCCAACCATAATTACTGCCACAATAATCTCAAATATGATGCTCCCCAGCCTTCCATCTGACCACAAAACTCCATTCGCTGTAAGTGTGATCCCTGTACTCTCTTCAGTAAACTGGAACAACTCGTTCGGGTTGAAGCGACCAGCAAGAATGACATTCTCCAGCCAACTGATTAGATTGGTCAGCACGAAGAATGAGACGATACTAATCCACGGGCCTGCTTTCCACCTGAAGCTGCCTCCAATGGATATGGAGAGAAAAATCATGATGGTCATAAAGATGGCAACCCACCAAATAAACAACAGCAGAGTAAACCAATCCGAAAGATGGATACCCGAAAGATGGATGTAGCTGAGAAAGTGCATTCTTGCATTCGTGGCAACATAGAGGAAGTAATGAATGATGGCAACTGCTGTTAGCCCCAGCCCACACAGTGTACCAAATATTAGCGGAGACAATAGGTGAGACAGCCCTGTTACGGGTACGAGACGACGATTGTACGCACGGATGTTGGACCAGTATGTCTTAATCATTCTCACATAGATGGCTACACCTGCCCCCGCATAAGCAATAATACCAATAATTAGCCCTGCTACCTCGGACACGAACAATGCCAGCCCGATCTGAACGATGATCAATACAACCAGCCCTGCCAATAAAATATTCCAGTTTCTTCTGAAATCATATTTCAACAATGTCATCATTCCGCATAGACCTCCTTGAACATCTCATCCACGCTCTTACCGTATTTCAGACGAAGCGTCTCAACCTCTTCCTGCATCACTTTCTCTCCCTCACGGATGAAAATGACTTCATCAAAGATCCGTTCTATATCGGTCACCAGATGTGTCGAGATTATCAGACTGCTGTGTTCGTCATAGAATTTTACAATGGCATCCAGAATTTTGCCGCGGGCAACGGGGTCAACACCACCGATCGGTTCATCCAGCAAATACAGACGAGCCTTGCGGGAAAGTGCCAGTGTTAGTTGAAGTCTTTCATTCATGCCTTTGGATAAATGCCTTACCTTGTCACCCTCGGCGAGCTTCATGAAATCAAGCATTTCCCTGGCCTTTTCCTCATCAAAATCCGCATAGAAATCCCGGTAGTATGCAATGGCATCACGAACCTTCATCCATTTCTCGGTCAATGGGCGATCCGGCATGAAGGAAACGAGCGACTTGGTCTCAAGCCCAACCGGTTTACCCGTGATCTGAATGGTCCCGCTTGAAGGATGCAGCAATCCGGCAGCAAGCTTCATCAGGGTACTCTTGCCGCTACCATTGCTGCCAAGCAGTCCGACAATCCTGCCTGGCGCAACCGTAAGGGTGACATCACTTAGTGCCCGCTTGCCGCCGTACATTTTACTAATGTGATTCAATTCAAGGACGTTACTCATGCCCTGCCCCTCCCTTCCCCTGTTCATGACTGTGCTGTGATAACTGACCTCCAGCGACCGCGTCCGCAACAATGGTAACAATATCCTGCTCCTCAATCCCGAGTTCCTGCATGCCTGTCAAAAAACGCTCCAGCAGTTCTCCCGCCATTTCTTTTTTGATCGTCATTATTTTCGACTCCTCACTTGTGACATATCTGCCCAGCCCCCGTTTCGTTTCGACCACTTCTTCCCGCTCCAATTCCTGAAATGTCCGCTGTACCGTGTTGGGATTAATCTGCAGCTCAGCCGCCAATTCCCGTACCGAAGGAATCTTATCGCCTGCCTTCAGTGTGCCTGTCACAATCTGCTTCTTGATGTACTGCATAATCTGCAGGTATATAGGTAAGTTGTTATCGAATTCCATAGCCACAAAGCACTCGCTCCCCTCTGTACTGGTGTGTTAGTTACATAGTACACTAGTGCTATGTTGTTGTAAAGCCTATTTCTTTTTAACCTTATGCAGAAATCCCACAAGGATGTCCTATGACTATGGGCCAAAATAAAAAAAGAGCAGATCATATACGATCTGCTCTCTCTCTTCAACCAAGCTAATCATTGAATTAGCCTGGTGCACTGCGCCAATTTATACGATATCCAGAGGAACTTTACCTGCTGGTGCCGGGAATGCTTCATTTAGCCGTTCCACTTCTTCGTTTGTTAAAACAATATCCATGGCTGCGGCATTCTCTGCCACATGAGACAACTGTACTGCTTTGGGAATCGCAAGCACATCCCCATCCCGGATAACCCAGGACAATGCGATCTGTGATGTGGTCACTCCACGTTCAGCAGCAATGCTGCGTATGACCGGATGCTCCAGCAGCTCGGTGCGCAGCCTGCCTCCCTGAGCGAGCGGGCAGTACGCCATTACGGGAACATTCCTTTCCCGGAGCCAGGGCAGGAGATCTCTTTCAATGCCGCGCGATGCCGCATGGTACAATATTTGATTCACGGAACAATGCTGACCAGCCGGAATATCCCATAGCTCCTGCATATCCTCCGTGTCCAGATTGGACACGCCCCAGCGCAAGATTTTACCCGCTTGTTGCAACTCTTCCAATGCTTGAACCGTCTCTTGCAGCGGTACGCTTCCCCGCCAATGCAGCAGATATAGATCCAATCGGTCTGTACCCAGACGCCGGAGACTGTTCTCACAGGCTGTAACCATCTGTTTGCGATCTGCATGATGCGGATAAACCTTGGAGACCAGAAAAACATCATCCCGGCAGTCCGCTATCGCTTCTCCGGTGACTTCTTCCGCCCCGCCCTCAGCATACATCTCTGCGGTATCAATCACTGTCATGCCAAGTTCAATCCCGTTACGCAACGCTCTTACCTCCTGCGCACGGGCTGAACGGTCTTCTCCCATGTACCATGTACCTTGTCCTATGGCAGGCAGGGATGTACCGTCACGAAGCAGAACTGTACGGTTCTTCTCTCCATGTGTTGCCATTTTGCATTCCTCCTATTCTTATGACGTATTTCGAAATCATAGTTAGTCGTGCTGGCCCGGCTTGTATACTTCACTGGCACGCTTCCACCGTCCCACCATCATGATATACAGCTGTTCCAGCGGCAACGACAGACTGCTCTGGGCTATACTCACCGTAGCATCTACCATCTGTGTATTCACGGTCATCAGCTTGCGCTTCACTCCGGTCAGACGATCCAGGAAGGCTTGCTCATCCTTTAGCTTAACTCCGATCATGGACTGCCCCATCAACTCATACATGAAAATGTTCTCTACATCTTTCCATGGGATGAAGCCTCCCGACGTATACGAAGAGGCGTCCACGAATCCTTGCTCATTGACGATAAATGAAGGTTCCTTCTTGATCATCTTCACCAAGCTGTATGCAAGACAGAGTCCAAAAAACAGGACGGAAACCAGGCCTACAACCGCGGAAATGACAGAATCCCCTGTATCGGAAGAATCGCTGAACATCAAAAAAAATCCGGCTGCCACAAAAAGTGCAGCTCCGGCCGCAAGCCATCCCATTCGTTTACGGCTCGGATATTCCACATGCTGTTGTTCATAGGATGTCGACAATCTTGTGCTCCTCCTTTAATTGAACGCAATAGGCAATGATTATATCTTCTATATCAGATTAGAAACGTTAACAGACAAAAAACACATAGGTTATTAACCAAAACAAACCAACTTCAAACAGGACAATCTTGGCCCTGATCCAACGCGTTCATAACAATTCAACCATTAGGATTCGCCATATATTCAGTAATTCCTCCTGGTTAAGATATAAGCAGAGCAACGATCTTTATTCGTGCAGAAGCATGTTGTCCTCCCCCCTGCTTTCCTTTAATATAAATGGAAAGGTTAGGAAATTACATTTGTGAAATCAAGGTGGGAGGATAATCAATGAACAGTCTGCGTGGCATCACATCGGAAGATCTTTATCAGATTACATGGGTGAATGATCCAGCCCCGTCTCCTGGAGGCGAACAGCTGGTATATGTAAGTCGGAAGACGAATGACAACCGGGATGGTTACTCTTCTCACCTGAGACTCCTGCATCTGAAGAGTCAGAAGGACAGGGTATTTACCTCCGGTGACAAGGATCACTCGCCCTCCTGGTCGCCGGACGGGTCACAGCTTGCCTTTTTACGGGAGCATGAGGGAAAAACACAAGTCTGGATCATTGCCGCAGATGGCGGAGAAGCACGACAAGTCAGCCAGTTGAAGCATGGAGCAAGTTCCCTCATCTGGTCTCCGGATGGCCAGGCATTACTTGTGAAGTCCCCTGTGGATATGCACAGTGAAGCAGAAGAAGAATCCAATTCAGACAACAAACTGCCGCAAGAACTTGTTGTTGACCGGATTCGCATGAAATCGGACGGCGGAGGATTATGGAATGGCAGACGCTCTCACCTCTTCCGCATCTCGGTTGACGGCGGTGAAGCCACTCCAGTTACCTCCGGTCATTTCGACGTCGGTGATTATGCATGGTCACCTGACGGAGCGTCCATTGCCTGGATTGCCCAGCTGCCGGAAGCAGGCGAGGAGCATAACGACTATGCACTAACCAATCATGTGTACCGCGCAAAACCAGATGGGTCTGACATACAGCAGCTGACTCCGGAAGGGTTCACCTTCAGCCGACTGGCTTATGCACCGGATGGACAATCCCTTGCTCTGCTTGCCAGTGATCGCTCTTACGGAAATGCCACTCTCGTGAAGCTCTACACGCTCCCGATCTCGGGTGGACAACCTCTGTGCCTGACCCGTGACTGGGACGTACAGATGAATCATAGTCTCGTTGGAGATATGCGTGCCCACCTAACGACAACGGGGCCATTATTCACTCGTGATGGCTCTTCCATTCTCTGTCTGGCTACCGTTCATGGCAGCGTTCGAATCGCACGTGTTGCGCTGGATGGCAGTCAAGCGGAGTATGTATTGCCTGCGGAGAAAGAGTTTTATCAGTTTGCAGAACTGGAGAATGGTGACATTGTTGCCGCCGCTGCCGACACGCTAAACCCGGGAGATCTCTTTTGGTACCCCAATCCGGATGATCACGGAGCCGAGTCCATCCAGCTGACTCGCAGCAATCCCCAGCTAGAAGGAGAGATCCGGCTCAGTGTACCGGAAACATTCTGGTTTGATACCTCGGATGGGCTAGGGCTGCAGGGATGGATCATGAAACCAATCGGCATGGTAGACGGCGTCAAAATCCCAACCATTCTTGAGATTCATGGCGGTCCTCACATGATGTATGGCTTTACCTTTATGCATGAATTCCAGATGCTTGCTGCGCAGGGCTACGCCGTGGTATATACCAACCCGCGTGGTGGATTGGGTTATGGACAACAATTCGTGAATGCCTGTCGTGGTGACTACGGCGGTGGCGATTACCGCGACCTTATGGAGACCGTTGATTATGCCTTATCCACCTATGAGTTCATTGATGAAACCCGCTTGGGCGTTACCGGAGGCAGCTATGGGGGCTTCATGACCAACTGGATTGTTGGACATACAAACCGGTTCAAGGCAGCCGTCACGCAGCGGTCCATCTCCAACTGGCTCTCTTTTTACGGTGTCAGCGACATCGGATATTTTTTCACCGAAGATCAGATTGGCGGCAATGCGTGGGAGGATACGGAACTGTTATGGAAGCACTCCCCTCTGGCTTATGTAGGGAATGTAAAAACGCCCCTGCTGATTCTGCATGGTGAACAGGACCTTCGTTGTCCGATTGAACAAGCTGAGCAATTGTATATTGCCCTGAAGCGCCGCAGACAAACGACCCGCCTCGTTCGTTTCCCCGGAGCTAATCATGAACTTTCCAGAGGCGGTCACCCGCATCTGAGAGTGAGACGTCTTGAGCACATTGCCGGATGGTTCAACGAGCACTTATAATTAATTTTTCCATGGGACAAGCCGAGTAGAGATACAACCATCGCAGGAAGGAAGTCATCGGGAAGATGGCACTGCGATGGTTTTTTCGTTTGTGTGTGAACTAAGCCTTTTAGCCAAACAGCAGCTTTTGTACAACGGTAAGAGTTGAAAGAGATCAAAAGACAGACTACATAGGTCCGCATTGAAGTACATACTCAGGTGAATAAACCCAAGGAATTTGGACCATACCGTAGGGAGTTTAGAAGCAGGTCAAAAAGTTGCGAAAATAACGAATTTATTAGATAATTATCTGTCGATTGTGGTCGAATGAACGGATTAGAAGGGGGAACCTAATGATGAAAAATTACACATTTGATGAGCCGATTAATCGTCTCTCTACCGGTTCGGAAAAATGGGACGCACTTGAGGAAATCTTTGGCGTGGCGGATGCGCTCCCTATGTGGGTGGCTGATATGGATTTTGCCGCACCACCATCCGTTATCGAGGCATTGCAGGCAAGGATGGAACATGGCATTTTCGGTTACACCATGCGTACGGATGCATATCACGAAGCACTAAGAGGATGGATGGAACGACGCCACAACTGGAAAATCAACGATGATTGGGTTGTGTTTACACCTGGAATCGTTCCAGCCCTAAGCATTGCCGTTCAACGTTTTACGGCACCGGGTGATGCTGTTGTGATTCAAACTCCGGTCTACGCCCCCTTCTACGAAGTGGTACGTGGCCAGGACAGAGAATTGATGGCCAATCCTCTCCGTTTCGAAGACGGCCGCTATTCCATGGATCTGGATCATCTGGAATCCTGCCTGCAAACAGGCCGGGTAAAGATGCTCATCCTCTGCAGCCCTCATAATCCTGTTGGACGTGTATGGTCTCGCGAGGAGCTTGAAGGCCTTGCTGCCCTGTGCGTGCAATATAATGTACTTGTGGTGTCGGATGAAATCCATGCCGATCTTGTGCACCAACGCGGCACGCATACTCCGCTGTCCGAGGTCTCTGAAGCCATCGCTGACCTGAGCATCATCTGCACGGCACCAAGCAAAACATTCAATATTCCTGGCCTATGCACCTCCAATATCATCATTCCGAACGCCTCCTTGCGTGCATCCTTTGCCCAGGGCGTCAAAACGTTGGGCCTCGCCAGCATCAGCACACTGGGCGCAATTGCTGCAGAGGCTGCCTACAATGGAGCCGAACAATGGCTGGACGACTGCCTTGCCTATATTCGGGGAAACATGGAATACGTTCAGGAGTATGCCGCGAAGCACATGCCTGATGTTGGCATTGATTTGCCAGAAGCGACCTATCTGCTCTGGATGGACTTCAGCAAGCTGGGTGTTCCCCAGGAAGAACTTGTACGGCTGCTCCTGAACGAAGCAGGCCTTGCCTTTAACGACGGCACCGCCTTCGGATCGGAAGGCACGGGATACATGCGGATGAACGTCGCCTGTCCACGGTCCACCGTTGAAGAAGCCATGCGCAGATTATCCTCGATGGTCAATCAATTGAACAAACAAAACTAGTGTCTATAAAATAAGCCATCTTCCTCGATCAAGTCGAAGGAAGATGGCTTTTCTTATCATTACAGCTAGGTTACAGGCATGGGAATGATTCGGTCACTGAGTCTATTCAGCAGGTCCAGGTCATGACTGATCACAAGCAGCCCCAAATTACGCTGTCGCGCTGTTGTCATTACGGTATGCCAGATCTGGGCTTGCGTGATGGCATCCAGCATCGTTGTCATCTCATCCGCAATCAGGTAACGCGTTTCCTTGCCCAGTGCGCGGGCCACGCAGAAGCGCTGCAGCTCTCCACCAGACAATTCATCCGGTCTGCGATCCAGCCATTCAGGCTGAATACCCAGAGCATTCAGAATGGGATGCTCCGCCATCTCGGCTTCATCTAACACACGTCGCATTCGCCAGCGTGGGTTGACTGCTTTTTCCGGGTGCTGAAATACAAGTTGAACCGGACAGACTCCAGCTCGGGGAAGCGGCTTCCCGTCCATCAGCACTTTTCCTGCCATAGGTTCTGCATACCCTGCCAGGATGCGTCCCAGGCTCGTTTTGCCAGATCCACTGGGTCCCCACAATCCCACAACTTCTCCCTGCTCCAGCTTCAGGTTCAACTCCCGGAAAATCCAATGGTTCTTGTCGTATCCATAGCCGGCATTCCGTGCTTCAAGTGGCATGAATGCACCTCACTTCTCCGCCTCGCAGCTTCCTCAATTCAGGATATTGATCTGTACACGCAGGGGTCGCAGCAGTACAGCGGGGCGCAAACGGACAACCGCTTCCCCTCCGCTGATTCGCCAGCGGCTGAGAGCCCGGGATGGGCTGGAAACCATTTTGCGGCAAAGCATTCCACAGTGCACGTGTATAAGGATGTCTCAATCCATCTCCTGTGTCCGTAAAATCCATGACCTGCGCGATCTCCACACAGGAACCGGCATAGAATACAGCGATACGATCTGCTGCGGTCAGTGCCGAAGCAATGTCATGGGTAATCCACAGGATGCCTGCCCCCCGGTCAGCCATTTCCCGGAATTGCTTCAGCGTATCTGCCAGCACTTCGGGATGGATTCCCGGTGTCGGCTCATCGGCAATAATCAACTTGGGCTCACCAGAAGTCGCCGTTGCCATGAGTACCCGCCGAGCCATGCCACCGGAGAGTTCATATGGATACTTCTTGCTGGTTCCCTTGGGCAATTGATAACGATCCGTAAGTTCCCTCTCTGCCTTATGCATCTGTAACCTGGAGGATACCCAGCGCTCACCCGGCTTCCGGTGAACTGGCTGAACCTGCTTACCTACCTTGAGCAGCGGGTCCAGGTGAGTAACGGATTGGGGGATGTACACCAGTTCATCACCGCGCAGACGAAGCTGCCGCTCTCTCGTCAGCGGCTCTTCAGCATAACTGATCTGTCCCTCAAGTCTGGCACTGGCAGGAAGGATGCCCATGATTGCTTGTGCCAGCACGCTTTTGCCCGATCCGCTTGCCCCTACGACAGCGACAATCTCACCTTCGTTCACGGTCAGATCCAGATCCTGAATGACCTCGCTCTCCTCATGTGCAAACCAGCCACGAGCTCGTCTGAATGAAACGGAGACCCCTTTTACTTCAAGAAGAGCCATGGTTATCCTCCCTCCCTTGAACTACCTGTACCTGTCAACACTTTCAAACTGTTCCCGAGCACATCAAAGGCACGAACGACCAATAACAGCGCCAGCCCCGGGAAAAAGGCAAGCCACCACATGCCTGCGGACAGATATCTCATCGATTCTGACAAAATAATCCCAATGGCCGGCTGCTGCGGCGACAGCCCGAGCCCCAGAAACGTGATTGCAGCTTCATGCAGAATGGCATGAGGGAAGATCAGCAATGTACCCACGAACAACTGTGGAACCAAGTGAGGAAGCATGTGCTGTACAGCAATCCGAAACCGGGATTGGCCCAACCTGCGGGAAATATGAATATAATCTGCCGATTTCAGCTGAATCATCTCCGCACGAACAATCCGGGCCAGATTCGGCCAGTGCGTCAGGGCGATGGCTGCAGCCACACCAGCCAGACCCCCACCGAAGACAAAGGCCAGCATCACGAGCGACACCAGATGAGGTACACTCAGGAACAGATCGATTAGCCATGAAACCACCCTGTCGGCAAGCTTGCCTGAAGCAGCGATCAATCCCAGCACTAGCGCCACGATCCCTCCTCCGCACGCGGCAAGCAAACCAACCTGAATGCTGGTCGTCAATCCCTTCAGCGTACGCATGAACATGTCCCGTCCCAACCAGTCCGTACCGAAGGGATGTGCCCATAACGGGGCCAAATTCCGGTCTTTCAATGAAGTTAGCGTGGATTCTGCGGGGAGCACAAACCCAGCCAGCCATACGATAACAATCCAGCCGAGTGCCAAACTCCCCCAGATCAGGGCTCGTTTGCGCGGGTTGGCATAGCGCAGCTGCTTCTCGAAGCCAGACACTCCTGGAGACAATCCAGCTTGACGCCTCCACGGTTTACCGTGATTCTGTTTCTCCTCTTCATCAGATCCCCCTGTCCGCAGCCGCGGCACAGCACGAATGGGTCTGGAGGACTGCTCCATTTCCTGCTTCATGTTAACAGTTCCTCCTTCATCCGCGGATCAATGAACCGATAGAGAATGTCTGCCAGCAGATTGCCGGTAAAAACAAAGATCGTACTGCACAGTACAAGTCCGAGCAGCAGCGGCACATCCCCTCGCAGTCCAGCCTGAACGGTGGCCTGTCCCAGGCCCGGATAAGAAAATACCTGTTCTGCAAGAACAGCTCCTCCAAACAATTCACTGAATGAAGCAAACTGCAGCGTTAACGCGGGCAGCACGACATGTCTGAACCCATGCCTGCGAAACAGCTGCACGCCTCGTTCGCCCCTAGCTCTGGCGAAGAGTATATAGTCCGAATCCAGCACATCAAGCAGCTTCTGGCGGGTATGCAGAGCAATGGCTGCGACACCAGTCAGACTCAGGGTTAATGCAGGAAGAACCATATGAATAGCTCGATCTATCCATGTGACCTGATCGGCCGCCAGCCCTGCGGGAACACCCAGGCCAACCGGAAGCCAGCCCAGCCACACGCCGAACACCATAAGCAGCAGCAAGGCCATCCAGAATACCGGAGTGGAAGCCAGCGTATAGCAATACCAACAGATCAAGCGATCCAGCACGGATTCCCGTTTCATCGCTGCGACTACACCCAAGCTGAAGCCAATCAGACCGGATAAAACCCAGGCCACCGCCATAAGCGCAACAGAATTCAGGAATCGTTCCTGAATAATATCCGCAACCGGCTGTCTGTAGATCATCGACGTTCCCAGATCACCCTGGAGCAATGCCTGTCCCCAGGTGAATAAACGCTGGGCAGGCGGGTCATTCAATCCCCACCGCTCTTCAATAAGACTTCGCTGCTCAGCGCCCACTCTGATCATGTCTCCCCCGATGTAGGCCTCGATCGGGTCCACAGGCGAGAACTGCATCAATATAAAGGCCACCACGCTGACTCCTGCCAGCAGCGAAAGGAGTCGCAGCAGCTTCACCCCAACAAACCTTCCCCATTCAAGAATGCCTGTCATACCATCTCTCCTCAATTTCGGTCAGAACTCGCACTACATTGCCTACTTCGAGCTATCATCCCAGGACCATTCCTCCAGATTGGATGTCACCGGCCAGCCATGTCCATGCGGGTGAATCTGTTGTTCACCAATGTTCAGGCCATCCTTGACCAGATACAGGTGATCAATATTGACCAGCCATGCCCAAGGGGCGTCGCCCTGATAACTGAATCCCGTCGTCCCGTCCCACTCTGCCTTCTGCCAGAACGGAAGGGCTTCCTCTTCACTCGTAGCTTGGAGAGCCTGCTGCATCCAGCTATCCACCGCCGGGTTGGAATACAGCCCCACATTGTAGTATCCCTCCCCCTTGTGCGTGCTGCTATACAGATTGTAGGTTTCCAGCGGGTCATGACTTCCCCATCCGAATAACACGGCATTGGCGTAAGCCTGCTTTTTCGTCTCTTCACGGCTCTTGCCTTCCACATTGATTTTGATGCCAGCCTGGGCGGCCATATCCGCTGCAGCAAGGGCGATGGATTGTCTGGTCAGATCTCCTGCAAAATAGAGCAGGTTGAACTCGGCGTGCATACCGTTTTTCTCCACCACGCCATCACCGTCTGTATCTGTCCAGCCGTCAGCCGTCAGTATCCGCTGCGCTTCTTGAACATCCGCATCTGCGAATACAGCGTCCGGATTGCCCCATGGCAGATCATCACTGACTGAGTATGCAGGACGACCATGGCCCTCCAGCACGCCTTCAACCAATGCATTACGGTCAATGGCTACGTTCACCGCTTGGCGAATGGCCAGGTCGGACGTCACATCGTTCCCCGCAGGGAAACCATCAGCGGAAGTACCGCCCGCAGGCTGCATTGGGAACATGATTCCCCGGTTATCCACGGTTTTGACCGATTCCAGCGTCATGCCGCTCACCTTCTGCTTGCTGAATGCGGCGGGAATGGCTGCAATGTCGACTGAACCCGCTTGGGCTGCCGCAAAGGCTGCATCCTCGTCCAGATAGAGAAATGTCAGTTTGCGGAATGTAGACTTTTGACCGTAGTATTGCTCGTTTGCTTCAACAATGGCCTGTTGTCCCTTATCCCACTGCACCAGCTTGTACGGGCCGGAGCCGACAGGATGCTCAGCATAATCGGAGCCATAGGCATGTTCAGGCACAATTCCAAGTGTAGTCAGGATACTGATAAACGTGGATTGCGGAGACTTCAATGTAAACACAACCGTTGTTGAATCGGGAGCCTGCACTCCGGCCATATTTGTCAAATCAATCACCGATCCGCTGCTGGCCGCTGTTTCAAATGTGAACTTCACATCTTCCGCCGTCAGCGGTTCACCGTCCGAGAACTTCACGTCATCCCGTAGCAAAATGGTCCATGTGAGCCCGTCTTCACTAACGGAATGATCTGTTGCCAGGTCATTGACCAGATGCAGCTTGGCATCTCTTTTCAGCAGAGTACTCTGGAAAAGTGGCGAACCGTACTGCCCCCAGCCTGTTGTCGGATCAAACCCGCCTTCCGGCTCTGTCCCTACCGCAAGAACCAGCTCATCCCTCGGGTGAGAAGCTGCAAGTGCCTGGCTCTCTTGAATCGATGAGGCACCTTGCGTACATCCTGCGAGTCCAACTGCACACAATAGTAAAAGACTAAGCCCTGCCTGACTTGAACGTTTTTTCCATGAAATTCCGTGCATGCTTCCCTTTTCCCCCTTTTGAAATTGACCACTTGCTCTCCTCTAGAAGGTGCGGCAATTCTCCCCACCCAGATTCGTTCTAGTTCATATTCGTGTTACTATTTTTAGCAATTGTAGCACAATAACAAAAACACGTGTCAATAAAGTTAACTTCAGAATCCATATATTTTCATTTATAGAGATGTTCAGAAGAATTGGTCTGGAATTATGGAGTTTATCAAATTAATAAGTGAGAATAGGTGACAACAAAAAAGACTGTTGGTGAGGAACCAACAGTCTAATTGCATAAGGATATGAAGTTACAGGATGAAGAGCTATATATAGAGGGTTTCACTCAGAAGTTTACCAAATGGCATACTCCCAAAGCGTGGGCAATGAATTGAATAACTACTTTGCCAACTTCTCTGCGGATACACTTAATGCACTAATTGAGCCAAATACCCAAACAAAGGCTAGTAGATAAATCAGTTTTACTTGGTAATCCTCGTGAAAAATCAGAATACAGAAGAATAGAATAACTCCTGCAATCATTTGAATAGACATCATTGATCTTCTGAAGTAGATTGGAGCGAAAAAACATAGTATACCTGCTAGAAAGATAAACGGTTCTTCAGCCATGTGCCTGCACTCCCTTGCTTTTTTATGGGGAATACCTCTATTACCATATCATGGAGTTGAAGAATGGAAATATGAGATATATGGAAACAAGTTACCACGCTCAACTGCTTGTTAGTTCAACCGGCAGCTGCTCAAATTGAAACATCTTACAAAAAAATATCTGCAAACTCCCTTATGCTTTTACAATGGGTTCTAGCTACTATTATGATATTATAACAAGGTAATATGTTCCAGATCATGATATATTTTAATTATTAAATCATATAAGGAGAGCGCCATGAATCATACATAGTTGAGATCACCGAAATCAGAGAATGAATCCAGATACTAATTTTAAGGAGTTTACTATGCCTAATCAATTCGTAAAAAGTTTAATTGTTTTGTGTTTGATGATTTTAGTAATACCGACAACAACCATTTTGGCAGCTCCACTCGTTAAGGATCCCGTTTTGGCACAAGTCATTCGAGCAGATTTGAAGCTATCGGGTAAAAAAGAACTGAAAGCAAGCCATTTAAAAAAATTAAAATCCTTGTATTCAATGGATGCAAAAAGTAAGATTTCAAGTCTGCAAGGACTTGAGTATGCAGTTAACGTAGTGGAATTAGTCCTACCCGGCCATAAAATCAAAAATATAAAACCAATTTCCAAGCTGACAAAAATAAATCTATTGGCTTTAGACGGAAATCAAATTACAGATCTATCTCCACTTACAGGATTACGCAATTTGGAAAGTTTATTGATTAGCGATAACCAAATAAGAAGTCTAGAACCTTTGAAAAATTTACGCAATCTTACAAGTTTGCTTGCCAGCGGTAATCAGGTATCGGACTTAAGACCACTTCAGAAGACGAATCTTGAATGGATCATTATGGACCATAATCGGATTCAGGATTTGACACCATTAAAGAACCATCCAACTTTACAATATCTTTATCTGCAAGATAACCTCATTCAGGATATTGCTGTGCTTGAAACGATTCCTCATTTAACCGAGGTATATCTGGGCAATAACCCGCTGAATGAGCATGCGAAGCAGGTCGTAAAAAATTTAGAGAAGAACGGAGTCATTGTAAGCCTGGAGATCGATGAAACAGATGAATCTTAATAAATCACATACAGTACAAATAAGGCCGTTATATATTAACGACCTTATTTTTTATGGCAAAATCACTTAAGTCACATGAGCGTATTTCCACTCGTTATTGCATCTCTTCACTACCTCCTCAATTAAGGTAGGATGATGTCAGCTCTCGCAGATTCTTTTTTAGAAAAAAATGAATTTTTCCTAATCACAAAGATCATGCCATAAACCTCACACTAATTACCGATGAGTTTACAAAAAAATAAAAAGAGAACCGAACCTTTTTCCGAAAGAGAGACAATATAGTGTGTAAGCTGCTTACTCAGGAGGGCCCTCTGAATGGAAAGTGAATATATGTATCAATTACTCACAAAAATGAAAGATGGTGATGAACAGGCGTTTCATACGATGTATGATGCCACTTATCAGGACGTCTATCGGACCGTTAGCTTTCTGGTGGATCATCAGCAGGATCGGGAAGATGTCATGAATGAGATTTATATGCAAATGTGGACCTCACTGGCCAACTACGATACGAGTAGACCTTTTCACTTCTGGTTGCATGGCTTGGTGATCCGTCAAGTGCAGAGATTTCGGGTCAAGAGCTGGCGGAGATTCCGAATTTTCGAACGAATCTGTTCCTTCTCTCGGGAAGAACCTCATTGGGATCAACCTGCGGTGTTGACAGGTGGGACGAACGACATGATATCGCAGGCCATTAAGAAACTGACCGACAAACAGCGAACGGTGATTATCCTCCGCTTTTTTCATGACTATACGCTCGAGGAAACCGCGACTTTGCTCGATATTCCATTGGGAACAGTCAAGTCGAGATATCATGCTGGCCTGCAGGCGCTTCGAAAAAACATTTGGAATCTCCCCCCAGAAAGGATGGAAAAGATCAATGACTATTGAACGCAAAATCCGTGAACATCTGCACAAAGAAGCCGAAACGGTGGGGTGCCCACCGGCCATTTCCAATCGAATAGAACAATCCTATTCTCAATATTTGCAACGAAAAAGGAGCGGAAGACCCATGAAAAAACGATTGATTGGTGGAATTGTTGCTGTTGCTATTTTGATTCCAAGTGCAGCATTTGCGGCACCTACCTTGATTGATATGCTTACCAGAACACCATTGACTGCTGAGCAAGTCAAGGAGAATGAGGCTGGCAAAGCAGCACTTGAAAAGCTGTACAGCGCATTTCCCGAAACAAAGGCGTTTGAGATCATCGATGCAAGCAACGTTCAAGGTGTTCAAACAAGCATCATCCTGCAGGAAAAGGGAGGAACAGGAAAAAAGATTACACTTCATACAAACGGCATTACCGGTGCGATTGAACACGTGATTCAAGAGAATTGGGAGCCTAAGGAGAAGCCGCTCACTGCTCTAACCGATCAGGAAATCATATCGAAGGTAGATTCTCTCATTGATAAATTGTATGGTAACATCGAACAGTACGAGTTTTCTATGGAGCAAATGGAGAACCCGAATCAAAAAACATTTATATTGAATTACAGCACAAAGGGATCAACAACACCGTTCTACCAGGTATTTGTTCAGGGCAATTCCATTAGTGTCTCTCTGATCGGAGTTGAGACTACACCTTCAAGCAAGGTAGAAGGTTTCTTCTCTTCAAATGGTAAACCAGATTATTTTGCTGATGACTATCTAAATGATGAAAAACTGTTTGCTTTACTTGAAATCAGCCCAGAAGAATTAAAACAAGAACTAGCAAAGGGTAAATCTGTTGTGGAGATTGCAGCATCCAGAAATGTCTCAAAACAACAAGTGATTGACGTCATTGCAAAAACGCAGATTGACGGACAGATACAAGGCGAAAAAAATGGCGATGTTCCAAAAATCAATCGTTCAAATGAACAAATGTTAAAAGCTGTTGAACCCAAAGTATTACAAGTGATTGAGCACAAAACTGAAACGCCATCAAAGTAATAATCCCACTAACTAGCGAGGATGTACCCGTTAATATCGAGTGGATAAAAAGTAATAAGAGGCCGGTATCCTTAGCATCCAGGAAACCGGCCGTTTTTAGGTCAAACAGGGCTTGGCGTATCAAATTCGCAGCTTGTTGGTTACATGCTATGATAAGCAAGTGATTTTTCAGCTCAACTATTTATTGAACTCATTAACTGGAAGAAGTATTCAGGTTTATGAGTCTTATTTAGGTTGTACCATGAATGTAATGTATCTGGTGCAAATACATCTAATTTTTTCAGTACTTCCACCGCAAATTCCAGCGGAGCTATTCCTGATGCAGTAACTACATTCGTATCAGATACCGCAGATCCCATCTCATAGAACTTTTCTCCTTTATAATGAGGACATACCATTTTAGTGTATTCCAAATTATTAGTTGTATGCTTTCTGGTATCTAAGTATCCCCTATTCGCAAGGGCCTCCGTTGCACCACAAATGGCAGCAACAATAGTACCAAGCTCTAAAGCTTGGCCAATTCTTTCCAAGATAGGCTGATGAATTTCTTCATCCCAGGTCGTCCCTCCTGGCAAAATTAAAAGATCCTTACGCTCAAGAGTACATTCATCAAGGGAAATATCTGGTTTTATGCTCAGTCCTCCCATCGTAGTAATCATTTCTTTATTAGCTCCTACTGTAATTACTTTTATAGGCGCTACTTCTTTTTTGAAGTATCTCCCTGAATTTAGTTCAGCAACTAAATACCCATATTCCCAGTCCGACATCGTATTAAATACATATAGAAAAACGTTTTTGGTTTGCATCCATTAACACTCCAATCCCAATTGATATAGCCAACTGTAACATGACTTCACTGACACCTAGCGTCAGGGAAGTCATCAATTTTGATGAAAGTTTATTAACTCAGACAAAACTTCAATTATTCTTTTCTTAAGACTTATTGGCTCAACAATTCGAATAGATTTACCGTATGATAAAAGGAAATAAGGTACATATGTATGTAACATATCTTTCTCAAAATGAAATACGGCTTGATGAGAAGTCCGCTCTTGTAAATAATGTCCTAAAAACCAATGTTGGCAGATATCAGCTAATACACTTGTATCCCCATGAATAACCAAAGAAATAATCTCTTCCTTATCTTCTATAGTTGGAAGAAAGTTTTTCATAAAAAAGGCACGTGCTGAAAAATGTTCTGGCTGGTCAAACTTATTTTCGGTTAGCATTAGATCTTCAATTCGATCTACTCTAAAACTACGGATATCACTCCTAAGATGACAAAATCCAATCACATACCACTTATTATTCCAATAGATAAGTCTGTACGGATCAACCAATCTATCATGTATTTGCTTTCCGCCACTTTTATGGTGGAGAATTTTTACTGAGTATCCGTCTGCTACGGCCTGCTCCAACTCCTTCAAAAAAGGCTGCCTAGAGGGTGAACTTAATCGACTTATGACTTCAAGACTAGTTAAATGTTGGTTTATCTTGGTTTCCTGCTCTTGATTTGAGTATTTACTTAGTTTTGAAATGGCCCTATTTAATGCTTCACCTCCATAATATCCGGCTTCTTCTGCAAAAACTGCAGCATGAAATAGTGAAGTTTGCTCCTCAAAATCAAAAAAAAGAGGAGCCTCAATAAAATGGTTCATTAAAGTGTATCCACCATTATGTCCTGGTTCTGAAATGATAGGTACGCCACTGGTTGAAATGGTATCGATATAACGATACACAGTCCTTATATTCATCTCTAACTTTTCTGAAATTTGTTTTGCTGTAATTTTTTCACCTGATCGAAGCATCCATAGAATGGCTAGCATGTTGTCTATTTTAGGCATGTAATTCCACCCCTACATAAATTTTCTTGTTAGTTTAAACCATGTTCTCCAGAGAGCTATTGAATAAGGATAACGAGTATTCCTTTTGAGAGATCAAATTTTGGGTGATCCGCTTTATGACCTCTTTATCGCGGAGCTCCAGAAAATCTGGGATCAACAAATCCGCAGGTGCTATCCATTTCGAATCAATGATCTCCGCTTTATCTAACTGAAGAGAACCACCGATGATTTCACCAATAAAATGAAATAAAATAACCTGATGATTTGTACTACTCATGAAATTGTAAATGCCTGTAGTGGCTGTAAGTTTAACATCGTACCCGGTTTCCTCCTTTGCTTCTCGGCGTGCCGCCTCTAGAATATCTTCATGATATTCGATTCTCCCTGACGGGAAGTTCCACGTATTCCTAACCGTTGCTTTGTTTTCCTTGATCATAAGCAGCTTATCTTCATGTATTATCGAAACACTTACAACCAAGACAATCCCGTTTTGAGTCACGCTGAAAAACCTCCATAATTAGAAAATCAATCTACCATCATCCGTACTTACCTTTCGATCTTACCTTCCGGTCCCCAATGTTCTCGAAGTAAGAAAAAATATATCAAGCGGTCTCTTAATTCTGTTTCTCGTATAAAATTTAGTTTTCGAAGCAATCTAATTGATCTTTTATTATCCTGCTCAACCGTGGCTTCAACCGATCTGTAACGACGTAAGGAAATATCATGGACAATCTAAGGACCTCCGTTAAATCAATTTTACCAATATTTAGACTAACACATCATGCAGCTATTCTGCTTAATAGCTTTAGGAAGATTGATAATGGATGAACTGACCCTGTGTTTAATCCACACCGCTTGTTTAGGGTCTGAATATTACTGTATTTAGCTTAATGAAAACTACCGCTAGAGTATGAGGTCATAGAAGGTGGGATGGGAAAAATGGCTATTTTATCAACTGGGCCGATTGAAAACAATCCCGTTTCCGGGGTTAGACCCACACAACAGGTTACGATTAGGTTGGTCAGTCGTGCTGCGGACTCTCTAACTGTATCTGTCCAGGGGTATGTGCTTAGCACAACAAGAACACTGTATGTGAGCGAAGTAATCAGTATCACCCCTAACGAAGCAGTGACCAGGAATTATTTTGCGGATTTAGATGCTTATGAGTTTGTTTTTGAAACAAGCACGGAAGGTGCAGAGCAAGTAGGGATTTCAGTGTGGGGCAAACAAGCCTCCGGACAATTGGTTGATGCCCATCGAGTAGTAGAGCACGAAAAAAACAGTTAAGAAACGTCTGGCAGATAAATCTGCTCAAAAGAAGGAGATGTGGCGATGAGCTTTTTATCGACAGGGCCAATAGAAAATAACGCTGTGAATGGTGTAAGACCGACTCAGACAGTTACCATCAGAATCGATAACCGCAGCGATGTGACAGCATCATCCGTACAAATACAGGGATATTACATGAATGGTGGATTGAGAGTTCTGTATGTCAGTGAGTCTTTTGACATCGCACCCAATCAAGTGGTAACCAACAATTATTTTGCCAACTTTGATGCATTCGAGTTTACCTTTACAACAACCACGACGGTTAATGATCCTATTCAGGTATCCGTCTGGGGTAAGAGCAGCACAGGCTCTTTAGTAACAGCCCATCGCTTGGTCTCTTCCGAATTGCTCGGTGATATTCCAGGCATCACCGGAGTCACAGGCGCAACAGGAGCTCCTGGGTCTACTGGTGTGACAGGCGCAACGGGCTCTCCGGGCACAACCGGTGTCACAGGTGCGACGGGCTCTCCTGGGTCTACCGGAGTAACGGGGGCAACGGGGGCAACCGGAGTAACAGGTGCAACAGGGGCTCCGGGGGCTACCGGTGTCACAGGCGCAACGGGCTCTCCGGGGGCTACCGGTGTCACAGGTGCAACGGGCTCTCCGGGGGCCACCGGTGTCACAGGTGCAACGGGGGCTCCGGGCACAACCGGTGTCACAGGCGCGACGGGAGCTCCGGGGGCTACTGGTGTCACAGGCGCAACGGGCTCTCCTGGTTCCACCGGTGAGACGGGCGCAACGGGGGCTCCGGGCACAACCGGAGTAACGGGGGCAACGGGCTCTCCGGGCACAACTGGTGTCACAGGCGCGACGGGAGCTCCGGGGTCTACTGGTGTCACAGGCGCAACGGGCTCTCCTGGTTCCACTGGTGAGACGGGCGCAACGGGGGCTCCGGGCACAACCGGAGTAACAGGCGCGACGGGAGCTCCGGGCACAACCGGTGTCACCGGAGCTACTGGAACAGCTGGTGCGGGCGCTATCATTCCTTATGCATCCGGACTTCCAGTTGCGCTGACTACCGTATTAGGGGGACTTTTGAATACCTCCAGTTTAGTTGGATTTGGCAACAGTGCTTCAGGTGTAAGTGTCAACGGAGGAATCATTGATCTAACAGGCGCTGCAGGCACCTTGCTAAACTTTGCTTTCTCCGCATCCCATGCAGGAACGATTACTTCACTGGCCGCTTATTTCAGTACGACAGCTGGACTAAGCTTGGTTGGATCCACAATAACCATCACTGCACAACTATTCAGATCTACTACACCAAATAACTCCTTTACGGCCGTACCAGGTGCTGTAGTAACATTGACGCCTTCATTGACCGGTGTCTTGGCACTCGGAACAATATCCAGCGGATTGACAACAGGACTGAGCATTCCGGTAGCTGCCGGTGACCGCCTGCTTATGGTGTTCTCGGCATCAGTAACAGCGGGAATTGATGTGGCTACAACTTTGGCGGGATATGCAAGCGGCGGACTTAGCATCACATAACGTGGATTTCAATTTCATAACAGATCAAGATAAAGAGACCCCTCGCTGACCATGGCGGGAGGTCTTTATCTATTTAAGAGCACATGCGGCCTTTTTGCCCGCTTGCTGAACAAAAGCAGCCGATCAAATGGATCAGCTGCTTACTACATATTTATTCAGTTATCGTTTCTTGTTAGCTTAACAAACCCTATAATAATTTAGACATAAAATACTGGTCAAAAGGTTTGTCATTTATCAATAGTGAGTTTCTTTTTATTCCTTCTATCTCGTTTATGATTTCTAAGAATTGACCCACTTCCTTGGATGGATGTAATGGATATATTAAACCATATGGAACTGCGAAATCTAAATCACTAGGGATCGTCACCAAGGATGGATGAATATCTGCCCACGCCTCCAACGTTAACATAACTGTATTACTTTCCTCACAGCGATTAAACACATCAAGATCATAGAGACGCGGAACATCTTTTATTTGTATTTGAGGATGTTCCGTTTTCAGGAAATCACGTAGGTCATGAATGACGGCACTATTCCCACCATTCACTACAGCCAATCTTTCCCCATACAAATCTTTGACAGAAAGTGTTTTTCTTGAAGCCAGCTTATGTTGCCGAGATACGGCAAAGCAAACGCGGTAACTCCCCAGTTCAAGTACACGGTAGTAATCTTTCAAATTATCTGTAAGAAATGGCCCCGCAATGATATCGAGTGATTGGCCAATCATGCGGTAAGTGGTTGGGAGTGTATGTGCGTCATCTTCGAAATGAACGATGTTTATACCGAATTGAGGGTATCGGTCGCTAATCCCATTCCACAAATCAATTAAAACCTTACAGGGATTAAGCATAGAAGTACCCACCCGAACAACATGCCGATCGACCCGTGCAGAGTGATGCATGCGAATAAGAGATTCTTGAAAATACTGCAGCATATGTTCCGCATCTCTGATAAAAGCTGTTCCTGCCTTTGTGAGGCTAACACCGTGGTTGGTACGGATAAAAAGTGGGACTCCGGTTTGCTTTTCTAACAAATTCATTTGTTTCATCACAGCGGTTGAAGAGATAAAAAGCTTTTCGGCTGCCTTAGAAAAACTTCCGGACTCCGCCACTTGAACAAACGTCTTTAATTGCTCAATCATTCAGGCAGGCTCCTCCTTTTGCATAAACCATAAGTTAATACCATGCTAACTTATTTGAAATTCCGTATCAACCTGCTAAACCGTAACATTATAGAAGAACGAAAGAGAAAACAGAAGCTTTAAAAATACTACACACAAGAATTGTATTGGAGGATAATACTATGGAAAACAAAGTCTGGTTCATTACAGGAGCCTCTCGCGGATTAGGGCGCATTTGGGCGGAGGCTGCACTCTCTCGCGGGGATAAGGTCGCCGCGACTGCTCGAACACCCGAAAACATCGCCGATCTTAAGGAACGTTTTGGAGACGCTGTTCTCCCCCTAGCGCTCGATGTAACAGATTCCCAGCAGGTCGAGCATGTCGTTCAGCAGGCTCATGCGCATTTCGGTAGGCTGGACGTCGTCCTAAACAACGCCGGTTACACCCTGGTTGGCACGACTGAAGAGGCTGACGAATCCGACGTCCGCGAACTATTTGACACCAATTACTTTGGTACGCTTCGTGTGATCCAAGCTGCCCTGCCTCTGCTTCGACTACAGGGCAGCGGGCATATTCTCGGCGTCTCAAGTGCCATGGGGATTGTTGCAGCTCCGCTCATCGGCTTCTATTGCGCGTCCAAATGGGCATTCGAAGCATTGCACGATAGCCTCGCTCAGGAGGTTAAAAGCTTCGGCATTAAGGTCACGTTGCTCGAGCCGGGCGCCTTTGCAACTGACTTTGGAAGCCCCCTTTCCATGAAGACATCACAGGGATTGGAGGTCTACGCTGAACTTCGAGATAGGGTGTCCCTTCGTTTATCGACAGAGGAACGAGGCGATCCGAATGCGACGGCCGATGCGATTCTTCGAATCATTGACGCCGAGGAGCCACCTCTGCGCTTTGCTGTCGGCGCTGGGGTCTTGCCTTTGGTACGCGGAGTCTATGCAGATCGTTTAGCCACTTGGGAGACATGGGAAACTGTTTCGAACGGAGCACAAGGAACACCGAAAAGCCATCGTTAGATTTGGAATTAGCAAAAGGTAAAGAGACAAGGGGCAGCTGCCGACAAGGCAGTCTGCCCCTTGTTTCTTTACGTTACTTCCAAGTGAGCCGATACGTAGACTTCAATTCAACTAACCTGCCCGTTAGTTGAACAAAAGCAGCCGATCATATTGATCAGCTGCTTCCTTGGTTTTATGAGCTCTCGTTTTTACGTTAGTTGAATACTAAATGCAAGACGGGTCCCTGTTTTCATTATTAAGGCTTGACCGTTTCGTTAATCTTCTCGAAATACGGGGACAGCTTGGAGGCTAGTTGCTCAAATTGCTGCTGCTCTTTTGGGGTCAATTGCTCCTCATGACTGACCCCATTTTCATCAGTGATCTTCAGTTTTAATACCATCAACTGCTTTGTCAGTTCCATATATTCTTTAAACTCATCTTCCGTAAGCTTGCCTTTTGCTGCCTGAAGCATCCCTTCAATCTCTTGATAGTCTTCTTGTGTACCCCCTTTCTGTTCAATAGTCGAAGAAGAACCAAAAATATCATCGGCCAAATAGGAAGCAGCAAATGCTGCTGACGGAATGAGGATTGCTACTGCAGCAATACCGGCGATTATGCGTTTTTTCATTGGAGATCTACCTCTCTTCTCATTTACATAGTGTTGATAGGACTGTCGTACACGTCCATACAACTCGGGTGGGCAATGCATCGAATCCGCCACCTGTCGAAGCTCCTCACTCAACTCCTTGTCAATGGACATATGCGTCTCCTCCCGTCATTTCATATCGTTTCCGAAGTTCTTTCCGTGCTAGATGATGCCTGGATTTAACTGTGCCAACGGGGATCTGCAACATGTCCGCAATGTCTTCCAAGGTATAATCGTGAAAATAGCGCAGGATGACGACCACACGTAGTTTGTACGATAACTGGCGGACAAGGCTAAAGAGCTCATGCTGCGTTTCGGACTGCAAGACTACTTTATCCGTCCAGTCGAACTGTTGTTCACAAGTCATCTGGCGATTTCGTTCAAAAAGGCGAATTCGCCTCCAGGTCTTTCTTTTCCAATCCTGTACAAGATGGACAGTGATCCCGTGCAACCAAAACCGGAACGGTCGGTTAGCGTCGTATTTCTGATATGACCGCCACATGTGCATGTATACTTCATTCACAATTTCCTCAATGTCCTGTTTGTTGTAGACCAGAAAAGCAACGGTCCGATAGACATCTTGGTGAGTCTCCTGATAGACCAGCTGGAAAGCTGACTCATCGCCAAGTATTGCTTTTTCAAGCCATTGAATTAACTCTTTATCATTCATGGGGGCCCCTCCTGAACGTGATACAAATCTTAATTCGCTCCCGTGCGGGAAAAGGTTCAGTAGAAGAATAAAACTTTCTCAATAAAAAAACAGTCGATCCTAATGACCAACTGCCTCTCTATTTATATTAATCTAAAGTTTCCCGTTAGCAGAATACCTAATTTTCAATCCAATCATTGAAATGATCTGCAACAAATCGAATTTCGCTCTCATAGTGAGCCAAGTGTCCTTCATCCACCATTTTTTGAAAGGCCAAATTCCCTTCCGCAGCACCATTCCTCAACGTATCACACATCGTTGTCAATCGTTGAATAATCCACTGACACAGTTCATTAGGGACGGGAATTCCATATGATTCAAAAAACAAATGGATCCGCCGACTTCGCTCTCTAGAGTGCAAATTCGATTGGTATACTACCGTTTTTTCCGAGGTATGGTTAGGCTGGAAACTGGCAAGTGGAACCGATGTATAAAGGGTATACGCAATGTCCCACATGCGGGGACCGGGGCCAGCCATGTCAAAATCAATCAGCGCTACAGGGTTCTCACTTTGAAAGACAACGTTGTACAACGCAGCGTCATTATGGCATATCACTTCGTGCTCACGATCGTTGACATAACTAAGCTGCCACTCGCCATTAGCCAAGAGAGTTGATCCTTCAGTCGCATCATGAAAACGGCGTAAGAGACATGCTAAACCCACAAGCGTTTCATCTGACCACATGTAAGCTTCAAGTTCAGGATACTCATTTCCTGGAACTTCCCCTGGAATGAATGATAATATTTCACGGTCAGAGTCGTCGATTCCGAGAAATCTTGGTGCCCCCTCAAATCCTTGCTTCTCTAAATGTTTGAGCAACTCATGAACACTCGCACTCCAATAACCAGTGGGACGGAGAACCATATTCTCCTTTCGTATAATGTGATTCACATTTCCACCTTTCAATACTTCTTCCTGAGTCACTTTGTCTCCCCCTTTTTATTATTTTTTTCAAAGCCACCACACTTAGATAGATTTGGTTGAATATCTTTTTATTCTTTATATCTTATAAGGAACCTTCTATATAGGCCGAGTACTTCAAAACATTCATTTTCACCTTATTCTCTAACATCCTCGTTCATTGACATTAATCCGAATTCGGAATAAAATACTTATTACTTTCATTCCGAATTCGGATTATATCTAAGGAGGCTTGTTATGAATAACGAAGGTCGTAATGAAATACGCCGATTGATGATTGCAGTAAACCGAATTGATGAACTTTATTACCGGGCACTGCGCTCACTCAAAGTTAAAGACAACACATTCGTATTGTTTTATGCGATTTCTGATGGAATGTCTCACTCCCAGAAACGAATTTGCGAAGAATGGCTTATCCCGCGTACAACATTAAACACGATAGTGAAGGAATGTATACATTTGGGTTACATTCAACTTGTTTCTCAAGGGAACAAAGAAAAAGAAATTGTTTTAACGGACAGCGGAAAAGCTTTTGCAGCAAGTATCTTGACGCCAATCTTTGCCGCCGAAGAAAAAGCGATGGAGCCGCTTTTGGGAAAGGGTCTCGTTGAACAGTTGGAATGTTTTACGGAACGACTACAATTGGAATTTCAGCAAATGAAGGAGTAAATCATTGTGAAAACAAACCTCGAACCAAACGTTACTTTGGAACTGGCCAAGAAATCGGATCTGCCAGAATTCAGAAAAAAATTGCAGGAAGCCTTTGCTATTGGCGTAACTGAAGCATTTGGAGATGCTGATCACGGGCCGATCCCATCGGATCACGATGTTCAGCAGTCTTTTGATGCTCCTGGAGCAGTCGTATATCATATTCTTCAAGAGGATCAGAAGGTCGGTGGGGCCGTACTGCGTATTAACAGTGAAACAAACTATAATGACCTAGATTTGTTCTACGTATCTCCGGAACATCACAGCCTAGGGATTGGTCTTTCTGCTTGGAAAGCCATTGAAGCAAAGTATCCGGAAACTGTACGTTGGGAAACCGGAACACCCTATTTCGAAAAACGAAATATCCATTTCTATGTGAATAAATGTGGATTCCAAATTGTAGAGTTCTACAATAAGTATCACCCCGAACCGCACATGCATCACGATCAATACGAAGATAACAATCCCCTATTGGGGGATGAGGACTTCTTCCGATTTGAAAAGGTTATGAACAAGGATTAAACAACATGTTCTTGTTAAATTAACTTGTCCGTTAGTTAAACAAAGCAGCAGATCACATGGATCAGCTGCTTTCTTGGTATTATTAAGCTATCGTTACCCGTTAGTTTAATGAACTAAATCGAATCCACCATGGAATCAACCACGTCTTCTGTCTCTCTAGAAGCAGCACTTGATAAGTTTTTGTGTTTTTCTCCCCAGATTTTCATTTCCATAATGATCGGCACTAATGTGCGTCCGAATTCCGATAGCGAGTATTCCACTTTGGGAGGAACTTGCGGGTACACCTCACGGTGCACGATTCCGTCTTCTTCAAGCTCTCGAAGCTGTAGCGTCAGCATTCTCTGCGTAATGGTCGGACATATTCTGCGAAACTCGTTAAATCGTACAGGGCCTTCAATCATATGATACAAAAGTACACCCTTCCACTTGCCGCCAATGACATCCAACGTATACTCGACGGGACAACCTTCTTCATTCGGGCAATGGCCATATCCCGATTTGCGGTCACGCATGTATTTATCCTCCTTTTTTAACAGTATACAAATTGATACTACATCACACTATTGTGCGTACTATTCACGATAGTTAATATACGTTATATTACAACCAGAAAGCAATAAGTGATGTACATTCAAGGAGGAAACGACTATGTCAAACCGACAAATGAAAGCCATCGGCTTGCTGAACTATCTACCTATTGAGCATCCTGAGAGCTTGCTGGACGTTATGATGGATGTACCTGAACCTACTGGGAGAGACTTGCTGATCCGAGTCAAAGCCATCTCCGTTAATCCCGTTGACGTTAAAGTGCGCGCTCCCAAAAATCGGACCGAAAACACGCCAAAGGTTCTCGGTTGGGATGTTGCAGGTGTCGTTGAACAAGCCGGACCGGAATCTTCGCTGTTCAAACCCGGCGATGAAGTGTATTATGCCGGCAGCATTGACCGTCCTGGTGGGAATAGCGAGTTTCATCTCGTTGATGAGAGAATCGTCGGTTCTAAACCAGCAACACTGGAATTTGCGCATGCAGCCGCTCTGCCGTTAACCGCTATCACCGCTTGGGAAGGACTATTTGATCGTTTGGGTGTGTCTGCTGCCACCGAGCGCAACGAAGGTAAGACCATTTTAATCATTGGGGCAGCGGGTGGTGTAGGTTCTATTGCGACACAACTGGCCAAACAAGCTGGTTTGACTGTCATCGGCACAGCTTCACGTGCGGAATCTGCTGAGTGGGCTAAAAATATGGGAGCTGACCACATTATCAATCATTACGAAGCATTTCTCCCTCAGCTCAAAACACTAGGTTTAGAATATGTTGATTATATTTTCTGCTTGAACAGTACGGAGAAGCATTGGGTCAATATGGCTGAAGCCATTGCTCCCCAAGGGAAAATCTGCTCCATTGTGGAGACGGATGAACTGCTCGATCTGACCTTACTGAAAAACAAAAGCGTCACTTTTGCCTGGGAGCTAATGTTCACCAGACCATTATTCCAGACTTCGGATATGATTGAACAGCACAACCTGTTAAACGAAGTTTCCCGTATGATCGATGATGGACGCTTACGAACTACGGTTGCCCAGATCCTCTCTCCCATCAATGCAGCCAATTTGCGTAAAGCCCATGCCATACTGGAAGAAGGACGTATGACAGGTAAAATCGTGATTGAGAACTTCGAGTAACTAATTGATTGCTAAACGCAAGGACAGGAACGTTTGTATTCGAAACTAATGACTGCTTAAAACGTCTCCGCAAACGAAGCATAGGTAGAGTCAGTTTATGAATATATTATTCGCGAGATTATGCTATTCTGTCCGTTAGTTAAACAAAAGCAGCCGATCACTATGGTCGGCTGCTTCTCGGATTTAGACGCAGTACTACTCATATTCTAAAGAACTAACTGTATGGGTTAAGAATCGCGAGTGTCTGATGATCCTCCCATTTCCCATTAATATGAACATTCTGTCGAGCAATGCCTTCTTTTTGAAAGCCAGCCTTCTCAAGCACTCGAATTGAAGCGATATTATGCGTCATTGCCCCGGCTTCAATTCGATGTAATTTCAATGTATTGAAGCCATGGTCAACGACTAACCGAACAGCCTCAGTCGTGTAGCCTCTACCATTACTTTTTTGATCTAAGTCGTATCCGATATATGCACTTTGAAGAGGTCCCCGCATCACGTGGAAAAGGCTTACCGTCCCCACTAACATATTATCGGTGTTTGTAAAGATTCCAAAATGATATGCTTGGTCATTTTTTCGATCTTCGGCCTGCTTCTGGATACGTTTGAGCTGTCCTTCCATCGTATAAAATTCGTCGGTGCGTGTCGGTGCGTAGCTTTCAAAAAAATCACGGTTTTCTATCTGCAATTGGAGTAGTCCAGCAGCATCATCGACGGAAAGATCCCTAATATGTATGTTGACGCTTCTCATAGTAAGCCACTCCTTTTATAAATATTTGTGTAATTGATTGAGCGTTGAGCTCCGCTGTTAATCGAGCAATAAAAGTAATGTAAATGATAGCATAGGTACTATTCAAACTCAAAAATGTAATCTCATCGAATCTAAATCTATCCTGCCCATTCGTTGAACAAAAGCAGCCGATCATATTGATCAGCTGCTTTCTTTGTTTTATAACGCTATCGTTTCCCGTTAACGTAATCTCTAGATTTCCTTAGGCTCAAAGTGTAGCTAACCGACTTCTTACTTTTTCTCGAATTGATTCATCTTCATCATGAAAAAGTAACTGCAATACTACTGCTGAAGTCTTTTTGTTATAAGCAACCCTTTCTCTCACTGATGAATCGAGATCTTTAGCCATTTTCATCTGAAGATGTTCGGGTAACCTGTTCTTAGAAGCAATCATTCCCCTCACACGTTCTGATTGATCGTCAGAAAGAATCTCAATAATTTTATACGGTATTGTCTTATTCTGCGCTACCCAAAACCTCATATCCGGATACTTTTCAATAACCTCCACCCAAACTTCCAAGGTGGCTTCTTCCCAAGCAGCTCTAAGATATTCACTTTGGGTTTCACTCTCTCGAAGTCGTACAAATTCTTCAGCTGAATTTATCAATATGAACAACTCCACGTTTCAAAATTAATGTTATTATTCTTGGTTTCTCCGCTGTTAATTGAACATCTCCTATGGCCAGGCCGCCTACTTGGTCTTTTGCGCTATCGTTTTCCGTTAGTTTAATGCATAGTGGGGGATCTATGACTAATCGGTAATCTGACTATGTTCTTGTCCTTCCGCATTATACACGCTGTTTGTTGTTAACTACTTTTTATTTAAAAACGATTGGCATCATCAATTTATCGACAATTCTTTCTATATACTGAGCATTATTAGACTGATTCCTGGAGTAAAGATTATTATACATGACTAGCGCAGGTCCAATATCTGAGATTAGCTCTATATCGTCGTCAGTAAGTTGATATTCTTTTACATAAGGTTCGAGAATGGATGCGATCATATTTCTGTAACTCCAGTAAAAAGCATCACGCATTCCTTGATCTAATTGTTCATTTAGAGCGTTACATATCGCATTCATTGCTTTTTGGTATTTTTTATTATCTTGCATGAAAAGCAGAGAAAGCAGATCAATCAATTGTCCACGCAAGTCCTGATTTGTATTTAATTTATTTATGGACACCTCAAGGGGATTCGTCAACATGGCAGCGTCAATGACAAGTTCCATTTTAGAAGACCAACGTCTATATATTGTCCCCTTACCGACTTTTGCTTTGATAGCAACTGCATCTATGGTTAATGAGTCATAGCCTTTTTCTGCTAACAATTCTAACGTTGTCTCAAGAATGACCTTATTGCGTGACAAATCGAGAGGACGCCCTCTTTTTTCTTCTGTAGGGTATTCTTTTTCATTTTCATGTGACATAAACCTTTGCCACCTTTCCTATAGGTAAAGCTTTGTATTTTATAGATTAAGTATACCATTTTCTTTTCAATATACGATACTATTGCGTTCTGTAAATATATTTGTTATGATTCTTTTACGGAACTAATGAGTTCTATATATAAACGATTTGGAGGAATATGATATGACAACACCAAGAGTATTGCTTATCGGTGCATCTGGCAAAGTCGGATCAAAAGTTGTTAAAGAATTCGATAAAAACGGTGAGGACGTCGTGCTTCGTCTGGCGACAAGTCGTCGGGAAACTGCTGAAAAGTGGCAAACTGAGGGTCGTGAAGCCGTTGTACTTGATCTTAATGAGCCAACGACCTTCGCTGCAGCCCTAGCGGGAGTTGACCGAGTTTTTTTATTAACTGGTTACACGTCTGATATGCTGATTCAAAGTAAACATCTGGTCGACGCAGCGGTCGATGCAGGTGTAAGCCATATCGTTCATCTGGGTGTCTTCACCTCGCGTCGTGATCTTATTCCTCACTTTAACTGGCATGACCTTATAGAAACCTATATCGAAGCAAGTGAAATTGCTTGGACGCATCTGCATCCCAACGTCATTACCGACAGTGTCTTGACACTTCCTCTTTTAATGGAAACGGGTTCTTTTTCAGTCTTTTGGAGTGATATGCCGCAAGGATGGGTATTCGCAGAAGATATAGCCGCTGTCGCTGCAACTGTGTTGCGAGAGGGACCGGAGAAACACGGGAGCGCCAATTATTATCTGAGCACGGAAGTATTGACAGGTCCAGAGGTTGCTGACATTCTAACTGAGACTACAGGAAAAGAGATCAAGTGTAATGCATTCGACCCTTCAGCTTTGGAAGTGCATGTTCCTCAGATTTCAAATGTTGGTGAACGTGCCTACATGGAGAGTGCCGTCATTACAATGAAATTAGGGGCTGCTGGTCAAATGACTGCTCAGACTGTTGTTCGTGACGACGTCTTAACAGTGCTAGGACGTCCTGGAACTACCATGGCGGAATGGGCGCGTCAGAACTTAAGTTGACGATCTGAGGACAGAATATGGGAAAATTGAAATCCTGGTCTGCCTAGGGGAAACAGCATACATTGCCTAAGGGCATCTAATATGACTATGCGACCTCTTCATTTCACATTGTTCGCATCGATGTATTGTTTTAAAGTGTTCTGTTAAGAGTCCACTGTCAACCGGGCAGGTTGTCCTGCGACATTACAAAGATAAAACTTTTAGCTGAGACCGTTTCCAGGTATTCAACAAGGGAATGGTCGTTTTTCTTTGGAACGAATTGAAACTATCCTGCCCGTTAGTTGAACAAAAGTAGCTGATCAACTTAATCAGCTGCTTATTTTTATTATTGAACTAACGTTTCCCGTTAGTTCAATTGTCTCGAAAGCAAATTTAACTATGTATTTTAGTTTTATTGACATGATAAAAACAGACAGAATATACGACAAGGTAGGTTGATTGAATCAACACATGTAATATAATAATTGAAAATTAAATGAGGGATGGTGCTTCTCCATTGAAAACTTTTTATTGTGATCTGGAAATAACCTTAGATGTCATTGGCGGAAAGTGGAGACCTCTTATCCTGTATTACTTAATAAAAGGTCCTAAACGGACCGGTGAATTAAAAAGGCTCATACCATCCATTTCTCAGAAAATGTTAGTACAGTCGTTGCGGGAATTGGAAAGTAATCATTTGATTATAAGGAAAATGTTCAATCAGGTACCACCAAAAGTGGAATATGCAGTATCCGAAATGGGTATGTCACTTGAACCCACTTTGCGAGCACTCTGTGATTGGGGTCAGGATTATGCAGAGAAGGCATTGAACAAGGATGAATATCGCAGATTAAATGTGGAATAGAGTAATTTTAAAAATCAATTTATTCTTTACTTCATCACAATTATCACTTTTTGGTTACTATATAACCAAAAAGTACGTACTATTTTAAAAGTGATACATCGTACATAATGAGACTTGTGGCCATGAAGAAAATTAAAAGGTTAATAAAGGAGTGTGTAGTGATGTCAACAAACAACAATCAAATCATTCTCAATATACGTTTTAAAATTAAGCCTGGTAAGAAAGAAGCTTTTCGTGAAAGTCTATTTGCAATGATTAGCAACTTCAAAAGTGAACCTGCCTTTGTCAATGCGATCGTCTCCGATGATCTTGATCATTCTGATGATCTTGTCATCTATGAGATCTGGCAGGGAACTAGAGAAAGTTGGGTTCAACACGAACTTCCTAAACCTTATCGTGCTGAGTATGAAGGTGCACTTACCAACCTTATTGATGATAGAATCGTAAGCTGGCTTGAACCAGTCGGTGAATGGGGAAGTACACTAACGAATGTTAGACAGTAATTTTTTTTAAAAGGTAAGTATTATCACTTGCACAGTAAGTTAATAACTAATTTTTTTTGATTATAATGTAACTATAATTGTTACAATAACATAAT
Source organism: Paenibacillus sp. FSL K6-2862 (assembly GCF_038005125.1). Classification (NCBI taxonomy): domain Bacteria; kingdom Bacillati; phylum Bacillota; class Bacilli; order Caryophanales; family Paenibacillaceae; genus Paenibacillus; species Paenibacillus sp. FSL K6-2862. Next base: position 1,141,974 of record NZ_JBBOSN010000001.1, on the reverse strand, counting down.
ATCATACCTCATTTACCTTTATTGGAGAATAAGATTGTGAAACAAGGGCTTTCAGTCAAGCATATGGTCATAAAACTGGTGAACAATTCGGAAAGTTGTGATTGGTTTCTAGTTATAAGATTAAAGCATTAATAAAAGTACAAAGGGGTTATTCATATGGGTAAAATACTTATTACTGGAGCAACAGGTAATCTCGGCAGCAGAACACTAGAGCTTCTTCTTAAAAAGGTTCCGTCCAATCAGGTCGCTGTATTGGTACGTAATCCCGAATCGGAAAAAATGAAAAAGTTTGTTAAAGAAGGTATAGAAGCTCACCAGGGAGACTATTTTGATTATGACTCACTTCTGCGAGCTTTTAATGGTGTTGAAAAAGTTATGCTTATTTCCGCGCAAGCATTTACCGACCGCAATACGCAACATTTCAATGTCATTGCAGCTGCAAAACAGGCTGGTGTCAAACACGTGATTTTCACGTCGATCATACGAAGAGAAAATTCAAATCTTATTATTCCCGAAGTATCGATGTCAGACTTATTTGCTGAACAAACACTTAAAGCATCTGGATTAGCCTATACCATACTGCACAATCCACCATATCTTGAAGTCATGCATTCGTATTTCGGAGATGCGCTTAAAGTCGGCGTACGAGTACCAGCGGGTTCCGGTAAAGTAGCCGCTGCATCTCTGGACGATTTGGCGGCAGCCAACGTAGCCGTTCTTACTCAAAACGGGCACGAAAATAAGTCATATACTTTAAGTGGCAGCGAGGGAAGCTCTTTTGCAGACATTGCTGAAGCCCTCTCGGAGATTAATGAGATAAATATCCCTTATGAGGCAATTAGCGAAAAAGAATATATAGACACTATGGTAGCGAATGGCATGCCTATTCTTATGACTGATTTCTTATTAGGTTGGGTGCGTGGAGTCAACACTGGAGAATTCTCGGAGACGTCTGGGGATCTTGAACGTCTGATTGGCCGAAAACCAATGACATATAAGGAATTCTTCAAAATCAAATCTCCGTTTTCTAAAATTGAAGATTGAGAGCTGGAATGTTACTAACTTAACTCTATGAAAAATTTAGAGATATTTGCAAGGAAGATATACTATGGGCCGCAAAGGGCAAAGTATTATTCAGATCGTTAACTAAAGTTTCCCTTCAGTCAATATGATATACGAAGAAATAGCCAACCATTTAAATGATTGGCTATTTTCTATTCAGCGTTATTAAAACATACTTCTCCAATGCTGACAGGGCTCCATTATTGAACGTGCACAGGTACAAGTTCCTTCCTTGATTCTTGATGATCCCTATTCTGGTTTTGTATCTTCATTTTCCGCTTTCTTTGAACTGCTTTCTCTCCATATGGGACATCCCCCATTGATGCAAGGTTTCCAAAATCGGAGAAAGGCTCATGCCGTATTCCGTGATGGAGTACTCCACTTTCGGAGGAACTTGAGGATAAACGACTCGCTTCACGATCTCTTCCTCCTCCAACTGGCGCAGATGGAGCGTAAGCATCCTTTGCGTGATATCAGGCAACAATCTTTTTAATTCATTGAACCTCAAAGGTTCACCTTGAAATAGATGGTAAAGAATCATCGGCTTCCATTTGCCGACAATTGAATCCAGCGCCACAACGAATTGACATTGGACAGGGTTCTTTTGCATGTGTTCTCCTCCGTTACAGTACCTTTTTTAATACTATACCACATGATTGTGCGTACTTCTCAAATCGTATATATACGATATGATTAATCCAGAACGTATATTTAGTTTAATTACGAAAGGAAGTTTTTAATCATGTCAACCCTACTATACATCACCGCACATCCTCTTGATCCTCAATCATCTTATAGTCTCGCAGTTGGGAACGAATTTATTGAAGCATACCGCAAGGCAAATCCAACAGACGAAGTTGTGTATTTAGATCTGTACCAAGAGAACATTCCACAAATTGATGCTGATGTCTTACGCGGTTGGGGAAAGATCCGATCAGGTTCGTCTTTCGATCAACTGACAGATGCTGAGAAATCAAAAGTAGCTCGTCATGAAGAGATTATTGACCAATTCGTGGCTGCCGATAAATATGTGTACGTCTCACCTATGTGGAACTTCTCGATCCCACCGGTTCTGAAAGCATACACGGATGCGACTTCAGTTGCGGGTAAGACTTTCAGATATACCACGAATGGTCCTGCGGGTCTGTTGTCCGGTAAAAAAGCATTACACATTCAAGCTTCCGGATCCGTTTATTCGGAAGGTCCTCTTGCGCCAGTTGAAATGGGATACAGCTATCTAAAAAAGATATTACACTTCTATGGAATTCAATCTATTGAGGCCATTTTTGTGGAGGGAGTGGCATCGTTAGAGCAAGCACCGATTATTAAGGAAAAAGCAATTGCAAAAGCAAAGGAAGTTGCCAAACGTTTCTGATCGTTCATCTTGTTTTCAATGGAGTCAAATCCATGTCGAAATCCTTCCGGATGCAGTCGGTTAGGGCTTAGCATTTTATAAATATACTGTGCGTGCGTTAATTGAACAAAAGCAGCCGATCATATTGATCAGCTGCTTTCTTTGTTTTATAACGCTATCGTTTCCCGTTAGCTTAACGACGTATTAGTCCTTTAACTACTTCTTAGCTCTTTTGTGCTTCTAATTTTTTTAAGGTAGGATAATCCGTGTAACCTTTGCTTCCCCCCGCGAAGAAGGTTTTAGGATCTGCCTCATTTAATGGTGCCCCTGTTTTAAGGCGCTCTACTAAATCCGGGTTAGCTAATGACCATGCACCAACTGGAATGATATCAGCTATGCCGTTGTCAAGATCGATACTCAGATCTTCCAGAGCACGACCTGCCCGGTTGACTAATAATGGATTGGTCCAAATGGAGCGAACGCCCTGGAGCAGCTTCTCATTTCCAAGATGCATCACATGAAGGTAAGCCAAATCTAGCTTCGCTAATTCTTGGACCAGATAAAGATACAGTTCAGGTCCTTGCTCCCCATCCTGAATTCCTCCAAGGGGTGTTCCCGGTGAAATTCGGAAGCCCGTTCTTTCTGCGCCAATTTCCTCTACAACGGCTTTCGTCACTTCAATTGCGAAACGGGCCCGGTTTTCGATCGATCCCCCATATTCATCCGTCCGTGTATTCGAATTTTCACCAATGAATTGATTAATGAGATACCCATTAGCTCCGTGAATTTCAACGCCGTCTGCACCGGCTTCAATAGCTGCTGCTGCTGCCTTCCGGAAATCGGCAATGGTTGTCTGAATATCCTCTTGGCTTAACTCGCGCGGAACAGGGATGTCCTGCATGCCTGTAGCGGTAAACATCTGAACACCTGGAGCAATCGCTGACGGCGCGACAGGCTGACGATGATGAGGCGTATTATCGGGATGAGACATACGGCCAGCATGCATTAACTGGATGAACATAAACCCGCCTGCTGCATGAACGGCATCTGTAACTTTTTTTCACCCTGCAATATGATGTTCCGTATAGATTCCCGGCGACCACAGGTATCCTTGGCCATCGTCGGATGGTTGCGCACCTTCCGTGATTAGAAGCCCCATCGATGCTCTTTGTGCATAATACAGGGAGGTTAATTCACCCGGGGTACCGTCTTCTTCTGCTCTGCTGCGTGTCATCGGTGCCATAGCTAAACGATGTGGCAATTTCAGGTTACCAACTTTGGTTTCACTCCACAATTTGTTCATTTTTTACACTCCTCTTTAATTTTAGTCCAAACCGTAATTGTAATTAAGAAAGATGCGGATATAGAGTAGCAACGCCACCTGAAAGTCCAGCTTGAATCATTCGACTGTTATCATCAGCAAGAATCTCAAAGCTGCCGCTTTCGATACCATCAATAGCCATTCTCGCTACATCTGAAGGGTTCGATTTGGGAGCATCAAGACCGGCAGTCATGTCTGTTTCCATAAATCCTACATGTAAGCCTGCAACTCTAATCTGACGAGGGTACAAATTCAAACGTAGATCGTTCGTCAATGCCCAAGCTGCAGCCTTCGCAGCAGTATAAGCACCCGCATTTCCGCCGCTGAACCAAGATAATGCGGAAAGAATATTCAGAACCGTACCTCCACCGTTGTTTTCGATGACCGGGGCAAAAGCGCGAACCATGGATAACGTACCGAAGAAATGCGTGTCCATTTCCAGCTGGATTTTTGCTAAATCGCCTTCTAGGAGAGAAGCACCTGTAGATGATCCTGCATTGTTGATGAGAAGGGTAATGTCCTTAGCAAGGCTGGCAGCTGCTGCTACCTCTTGAGGATTGGTTACATCAAGCTTTACAGGTGTAACGCCGGGGATATCGATAGTCTCTGGATTTCTTGCCCCTGCGTAAACCTTAGCCCCTCTAGATAGAAGTTCAAGTGTAAGCTGGCGGCCAAGCCCCCTGTTTGCTCCAGTAACAAATGCGACTTGTTTAGAAATATTCATTGTATTAGCTCCTTTTTTTTGTTTTGGATTGTAATTATTCATTATAAAATCAAGGCCCAAAGGCTAAATTTTCGAGAACGATCATTCTAATAATGGTTGAATAAAGCACCATTGTATGAAGACTATTTTAATGAAGATTAGATATCTTAATTTAAGAACGATCATACTAGAATATACATAGAAAATGATACAACAGCGTGTGCTTCTTATTCATGATTATTGCTTTGATTTAAGGAGCATTCCACCCCAAGTATGAGTGATGAAATCCGGAGCGAACTTCATGGAAAAGCGCATGATTTTCGTAAACCCCGCATTTACTCGCAGTTTATTTTTCTCCATCCCTTTAATACCGATGTTTACAAGCTTCTCTAATGGCAGAGAAATTATTTTATTCAAGAAACCTTCGTCAAAAGTGTCTGTGAGATTGGTTTCAGAAATAACAGGTGGACAAAGTTCCACTACATGTATGTTTTTACCTTTAGCCCGAATTTGCTCACGTAACGCATCACTAAACATGTGAATGCCAGCTTTTGTAGCAGAATACGTAGGTGCGTTGGCGATAGTAATATTAGCAAGTAGAGAACTCATGTTAACAATCATTGCCTCCTGTTGTTTAGCTAACAGTGGTAACAATGCCTTGGTCATGTAGATTGTCCCGTTCAAATTTGTGGCAACTTCTGCAGTAATATCCTCGTAAGTGACTGTTTCATCAAACAAGTCGAATTCGTGGATAATACCTGCATTATTCATAACCATATCCAGTCTGGGATAGTTAAGGGTTAGCTCCTTCGCAAGATGCTCTACACTATTGGGATTGCTAACATCAGCCATTATGCCGATAAAGCCGGGATTATTATTTACGATCTGGTCGATTCGTTGTTGTGAGCGTCCAGTTATGATTACAGTGTTCCCCATGTCGTGCAGTCGTTTCGCAAAAGCAAAGCCAATTCCGGACGTACCACCAGTCACCAGAATGGTTCTGCCTTTCAATTTCATGATCATCACCCACTTTCTTTAAAATCGGATAAGAACTTTCCCTTTAGGATGACCTGTTGCAACAAGGGTTAGAGCTTCATTGATATCTTCAATGCGAAACTCTGTGGGGTCCACCGCGGGAACAATTCCGTTCTTTTCAATAATCTTAGTAATTTTCCGTAATTGCTCTCCATCGCTGCGTACAAAGACGAAATGATATTCGATCTTCTTTTTCTTTGCTTTGTGATCATACTTGGCTCCGGCAATACTGAATAGCTTTTGTTTCCACCACGGTAAGCCCATAGCTTTAGCAAAACGTTTATTAGGGCCTGTCCTTAGCGAAAGAAGATGACCACCTGGTTTAATGACGGAGAGTTCATGATCAAATTCACCGGGTCCCAAGGTATCGATCACATAATCAAGATCGCGAAGTCGTTCCCAATAGTTCTCAGTCGTGTAGTCAATGTATTGACTCGCTCCAGCGGCCATTGTACGTTCGCGTGCTGTTGGACTTCCACTAACAATAACCTTAAGCCCCATGCTTTTAGCGATAGGAATAGCCATTTGGCCAAATGAACCAGAGCCTCCGGGAATGAACAAGCTTTCTCCAGCTTTTGCAGCCAGCTCTTCATGCAAACTTTGATAGGCTGTCAATCCCGTTAAAGGTGCAGCCGCACCGGTTACAAAATCCAGATTATCCGGTAAGTGAGCAATGGCATCCGCATGAATCGCCGCGTATTCGGCAAACGCACCTATTTTTTGCAGCGGGAGCCGTGTATAAATCGCATCACCAACTTTGAAATCAGTGACGTTCTTGCCTATCTTCTCGACAATACCTGAGAGCTCATTACCGAGTGTCAGTGGGAACGCATAGTCCTGGATTAACTTCACGCTTCCAGTAGCGATAAGCAGTTCCAAGTGGTTAACCGCCGCAGCTTTCACCTTAACCAAAACTTCGTGATCCGTTATTTCCGGGACTGGGATATCGCGCACTTCAACTTTAAACTGTTTTGAATATTGAGTAATCTGTGCTGCTTTCATAAAAATATCCTCCTATACGCATCACCAAGTAACATTTATTATATTTTGTAACTTACACAGCAAGCATAATATTATTGGTTACAAAAGTCAATGTTTGTTACTACATGTCTTATATGCTAAAATAAATTAAAGGTATGATTACCGGTTGGTAAAGACTAACTAACGAAAGAAGGGTTGGGCAAAACGGTGTGAGACTGGGGTATAGCAGTAACTGGTCGCTTAAAAAGCCCCATATTCACCTGCCATAACAAATGGCTAAAATCACGCAGCAGCTTATTATTGAAACAGCCGAGGCATTAATTGAGCGCACGGAGAAATCTGAAGTGACGCTCTCACAAATAGCGGATGAATTGAATATTACTCATGCAGCACTCTATAAGCATTTTAAAAATAAACAAGAACTTTGGGCAGCTGTAGCTAAAAACTGGTTCAATCGGATGATTTCAGAACAAATCAATATAAACATGGGTCATTTGGCTTCACCTCAGGAAGTGCTCCACGACTGGCTTTGGGCATTTGTGAATGCCAAAAAACGCGCTTATAATGAGAATCCCAAAATGTTCGCTTTGAATACACAATATGTGGACAGTAATCCATGGGTATTACGGGATGTGCTCTGGGATTCATATCAAAATATTGATGGGTTTATGGGTTATAACGACCCTCACTATGAGCGGGCAGAGGCAATCCTATCTGCTTTTGCAGTGTTTAGTCTTCCCTCTTTTAAAGAATCCTGGAATTCACCAGACTACCAAGAGCGGTTTGAACGCATCTGGAGTTTAATCAAACAGGGTGTTTGAAAGGATATCCTATATTACAAGGAGTAGTGCTGCCTGCCTGAGGTAACTGCTCCTGTTTCTTTGCTCCACTTCGATTTTTATCTAAGTGGGAACATGTTTTTGTCCATGAGAGCCTGGGACTGGGGAGTTCTTTTCATTCGTCTTTGTGGTATGTTTAGAGTAATTAATATTCAACTAACCTGCCCATTATTGAACAAAAGCAGCCGATCATATTGATCAGCTGCTTTCTTTGTTTTATAGCGCTATCGTTTTCCGTTAGTTTAATGACGGTCTACATATTTTATCTTGTTTCGAAGCATGGTCATTGCGTCCTTATCTTCAGCTATTATTCTGTAATTACATTATGCTGATTAATTTTTGAAAATTACGACCATATGCTTGCTTCCCATATATTCAACGGAAGTATTTAACTGCTCCGCTACAAAACGAACAGGAACGAACGCACTACCGTTCTTCAGAAGTAAAGGAGCATCTTGCATCACCGTTTGCTGGTTTACTTTTACCTGCCTGTTCCCTACAACCCAACGAATCGTTTTACCATCCTTTTGAATCGTTACCTCTTTGCTGCTCTGGTTCCAATTCACGGTTGCCCCAAGCTTCTCGGAGATGAAACGGATCGGCACATAGGTACGTCCTGTCTGAATAAATGGCGCTGCGGTAATTCGATAAGCACTGTCTCCCACATAAGCTGTCGTACTGCCAATCACCAAGCGCTGTGTCTTACGCTGACCGCCAGGCATCTCATTTCCTGCCATTTTCACAAATAATTTAGTTGTTTTCGATCCCTTGGTTAAATCTAGATAGTTATTTTGCAGCGCAAGTGGTTCAATGAATGCACCCGTATCATAATACGGTAAAAAACCACGTTGTTGGAGCGGCTCTAAATCCCAGACTCGATTGTTTTTCAAATAGAGGTAAGCCAACATTTGAAGATTTCTCAACGGCTCCAAATCATAAATCTGGTTAGATGATAAATCCAGAGAAAGTAAGTTAGTTAATTTAGATAACGGGGCAAGATCTTTGATGTTATTATTCGCAGCATCGAGTCTCCAAAGATTAACCAATCCTGCTAGCGGCTTTAGATCTGTGATCTTGTTAGAACTTATGGACAACGTATTCAGATTAACTAGTCCCGCTAGCGGTGAAAGATCATTGATTTGGTTGCTAGCTAGAGATAAATCTGTCAACTTCGTTAACTTCCCAAGAGGCTTAATATCCTCAATTTGATTGTCACTCAGATCCAATGTCGTCAAATTTACAGCATCGGATAGAGGTGAAATATCAGCAATTTGATTTCTGCTTAAAGAGAGCCTCGTCATATTGACCGCATACTCCAAACCCTGCAAACTCTTAATTCCTTTACCCGCTAAAGGAACGTCGGTCAGTGACTCTAGATCCTCTTTGGTTAGGGATTCATCGTCGTTTTTATTCAATAATGACTTAAGCGCTTGTTCTAGATTGAGATCCTCAAAAGCCAAAGGCTGTTGGTTAGACGCCTCCATGTAAGCCTGTCCTGGTAAGCCCAGACCCAAGACAAAGATAATTATTAATCCAGCAAGGTATTTCTTCATTCTGACCATTCCTCTCCAACCCCTGTATAAACTAGCCCATAGTTGCTTCAATTAGTACGCAATTTGGATAGAAAAGTTGTATTGAAGATTAATGTAAATAGTTGAATAAAAGCAGCCAATCACAATGATCAGCTGCTTTCTTGTTGTTATGAACTAACGTTTCCCGTTAGTTTAATTTACCTCTATTATGCATTTGAATAATTAATCGAGACCACTCCTGGTTAACTACATGATAAGGCCAACTACCTCATGTGAGGAAATATACGAGCTCCTCAACTTCCTGTTTAACAGATTCAAAAGTGATATTCACGATAAATAGACCCCTTCAATAGATATATGAATTTTTCAACACTTCCAAGAAGAATCCTCTTAAGCACATTCAACGATCATGCTATTATCCTGATGAATAAAACAAAATAATCGAAAGGTAGATGCAAAACCTGAAATAGGTACAATCCCTTTTAGTGTGAGTTGTACAAACAAAATAAAGAAAGCCGCTTATAGCGACTCTCAATAGCATCCAGTTTCTACGCTCTCAACTCTTTGCTTATCTCGATTAACTCCATTTAATTTTTATCACTTTCGTAAACATTTAGTATGGAATCTATTAAGCCAGGGAATCGTTCATTGAGGTCTTCTGTTCGAAGTGACAACAAGCGTTTGGTTCCTTCAAAACGAGTATAAATAATTCCAGATTCCCGAAGTGTCCGGATGTGTTGTGACCTTGTAGAATTCGCAATGGGAACGTCAAAATTCTTACAAGCCTGCTCTCCACTCCTATACATTTGTGCCACCATGTGAAGACGAATTGGATCACTGAGTGCATGCAGCACCGCTGGTAGCATGAAGTCTTTACGATCAGGATGATGTAGTGATTTCATAAATTTCCCCCATTATATTTCATACCTAATTTACTAAATGACTGATGTGTGCTTACCTTTTGATCTTAACTCCAAAAACAAATTCATGTTGTATTTTACAATACTGCGTTATATACTTCAATTGTTCGCTATTTTACGAACAATAAAACAATATGTATACATATTTAATACAATCAGAAGGAGAGATCGTATGAGTTCAGAAAAAAACCCCTCGGTAGTTCAATCCGAGCAACCACTTTTAGCCCGAGAAGGCTTTACCATTGTTGCCATATGTATTGCTATTGTATTGGCACTTATGAATACATCCATGTTTAATTTGGCGCTGCCTAATATCATCTCGGATTTCAATATTTCCTCGTCCACAGCTTCCTGGATTGTGTCCGGATATTCCATAATGTTTGCTGTTTCTTCGATCACATTCAGTCGTTTATCTGATTTCATACCACTCAGACGGCTGCTGAATATTGGAGTCGTAGCATTAGGACTGGCTAGCTTGATCGGATTCTTTAGTGATAGCTTTGTTGTATTGCTTCTATGTCGGATTGTGCAGGCAGCAGGTGCGGGCGGTATTATTTCCCTGTCTATGGTGCTTTATACGCGATATATACCTATAGAACGTCGTGGTGCTGCTATGGCCATCAATATGTCCGCTGTATCACTAGGACTTGGTGCGGGACCAGTCGTCGGTGGAGTAATTGTCGAAAATTTGGGATGGCACTGGTTGTTTATTCTGACTTCATTCGTCTTGCTGCTGCTTCCATTATTTCTTACTTTGCTTCCGAAAGAGTTACCACAGGCTGGATCCTTTGACCTGATCGGCGGGATATTGCTCGCTTTAGGTACGACTTCATTACTTCTGTTCACGACTAATCAGAAGTGGATTATGCTTATTGCCGGACTCGTTGCATTAATACTCTTTGTTATGCGAATTCGTAAAACCCCGGAGCCATTTGTACTTCCGTCGCTATTTGCAAACCGTCCATTTTTAATACTCGTTTTACTAGGAATGACGGGTTATATATGTAATTTTGCTACTTTGTTTCTCTTGCCTCAGATTTTAACTCAGAATTTCAACTTTACACCCGGAAATGCAGGATTAATCATTTTTCCTGGTTCGTTACTTGCTATCCTCGCTTCACGCCAAGTGGGTCGTGTAATTGACCGTTACGGAAATCGTACCTTTTTGAAGTATGGCCCTATATTGTTGTTAATTTCTACGATCCTCTTCGCTTTATTGATTGGGCACTCTTGGATAGGAGCAATGCTTACCTATATGATTCTTAGTCTGGCATTTACAGCGCTCTCCAGCTGTTTATCCAACGAGATCTCACGTGTACTGGATAGGAAGTATATAGGTTCAGGAATGGGTTTATATCAACTTCTTCAGTTTTTCAGTGGAGCCTTTGGGGTTGCCATCGTAGCCATTGCTTTAGAAAAACAGCAGCAATTCACCTTGGCCACAGCATATACAAATATTTATTGGGGCTTATGTGTATTAGCAGTCGTGGGTGTTGCCTCTGCTATCATCTATAGAAAAAGTGGAACTTTTACACAACCAAACTGAGGCTGTCACATACAATTTCATTGAATAATTGTTGTATAAAAAAAGCAGCCAATCATATTTGAAGTGCCCCCTTAAAGTTAGTCAACTATATTTACGCGACTCGTTGGGCATGAGCTCGGTATTGTACCGGGCTCATGCCTTTTAATTTTGACTTGATGTAATTGATGTATCATGTTAATCCATTTTTTGGATTGATCTACACTTTCTAAATCTGAAAAGATAAAGACTCTGACTTCATAATGCAGGAGGAGTTCTCCATTACTGCGTTAGCATTATCATAACAATTCCCTTTGCGTGACATGCTCTGGGTAATTTGCTTGTCCCTTAAAAGCATGTCGTTACTCCTTCATCTGGTAGTGCCATCCTTGATCCACCTCCAATTGTTAGATGTATCCAAATTGGGGTGCAGTTCAATGGATCAGCTGCTTCTTCTTATTATTGTGCTATCGTTTCCCGATGGCTTAACAGTCCTTGTCAGTACTTACTTACAAATAAAAAAGCAAAAGACCCCGAGAAACGATTCTCGGTCTTTTGCTTTTTCCAATATCCATATATAGCTTGACTCGCTGTTCATCAGTGGGCTACTTTCACTTGATTGTCAGCCGACGGTTTAGCTTGTTTCAAAGCTAGGAAGGCAACTACGATGCCTAGTAAGGTCGTGGCAGCTGCGATAAAGAACGCCGTGTGGATTGCATGATTTAAATCCGCTGGAAGCATGTGTTCTAATGTTGCCCCTGTTCCAAGACTTGCTGAAATAATAGCCATAATTACCGCAAGTCCGATCGCTCCACCAATTTGCTGGCCGGTTGAGATTAATGCCGAAGCAACGCCCTGCTCTTTCGGTTCAATGCCTGCACTGCCTGCGATAAACATGGTCGTGAACACTAAAGCCTGACCAATACCAATGACGACTGTACCTGGGATGATTCCCCATGCCGAGCCGGTTTCCGATAGCCCCGTCAGCATCAGGAATCCAATCACGCCTAGTCCCATCCCCGTTGCAATGGTTCCTGCTACACCCACCTTGCTTAATATCCCGTTAATCAGCTTAGCTCCAACAAAAGCACTAAGCGTCAAAGGCAAGAAGCTAAATCCGGATTGAATGGCTGAAAATCCAAGCACACCTTGGGTATATAAGGTCATGAAATAATACAATGAACCAAATGAAGCCGAGAAAAGAAATGCGATAAGTGCAGCTCCCGTCAGATTACGATTCCGGAACATCTGGAAGGAAATTAGCGGTTCTTTTGTACGTTTCTCGATTAAGACAAAAGCTAGTAACATCAGCACGCCAATCAAGGCAGCTGGAAGTGTGGTAACACTGCCCCAGCCTTCAACCGGTGCTTGAATTAGATAATAGACAACAAGTAACAAACCCGCAGTCACGGATATCGTTCCGGCTGCATCATAGTGTTTAGTGGCTGCGGACACTTTGCTTTCTTTCAGTACGAACGGTGCTAGAATGACGACGAGAAGTGCGATGGGCACATTCACCAGGAAGGTCGCTTCCCATCCAATATAACTTGTCAGAACCCCTCCGAGCAGCAAACCGAGCGACATCCCTACTCCACCCATCGCGGCCCAGATTCCCATGGCACGGTTTCGTTCAGGTCCTTCCTCGAAATTAGACATGATCAGCGATAACGTTGCCGGCGAAAGTAATGCTCCACCCAAACCTTGCAGGGCTCTGGCTACGATCAACATCAGTTGGGACTCTGCCAGTCCGCCAAGCAGCGATCCTAATCCAAAAAGTCCGATGGCAATCATAAACATGCGTCTTCTGCCCATCAGGTCCGACAGTCTTCCTCCGATGAGTAAGAAACCACCGAATGCGAGTGAATATGCACTAACCACCCACTGGAGGTGATTGGCTGAGAAGCCAAGATCATTACCTAAGGACGGCATGGCTACAAATATAATCGTATAATCCAGTGCCAAAACCAGCTGTGAAATGGCTAGAATGAATAAGGCTAAGCCTTTAAATCGCGTTAAATTCATCTTCTTAATTCCTTTCACTTGCAGACAACGGTCTGCAACCCATATTAATTTTTGACCATTTGATCTATTTTGAGGAAAAAGGAATGAAGCACCGTATGACGCTTCATCCTTGTTCCAATACCGAAAGTGTAATGGTTGTGATCTGCTCAATCACGAGCGGATCGTCCGTTAATTTTGCGACTTGCGTTAGTCCATAGCGTGAATGGTACAGGTACCGCGCAAGCGCACGCATATCCTGATTCGGACTGAACTCCCCCTGCTGCTGACCGCGTATCAATGCACCGTACAAAGCCTCTTCCAATCGAATTTTGTCCTGTTCGAAAAGTTCAGCAATCTCTGGATCATGCGGGACCTGGTCAATCGCACTATAGAGAATAAAGCACTCCTTGCGGCGCTGCTCGTCTCTTAATGTGTCTCCAATGACGTTGAATATATCCGTAATCGCTTGCTTCACTGGTGTCGTCTCTGCCAAATATGCGACAACTGCCGAGGACTTCTCGTCCACGTAATGTTTCGTTGCCTTCAAAAACAGATCCCGTTTTGTACCATACGTATCGTACAAGCTTTGACGTGCAATACCTAACCCATCGAGTAGAAGGTGCATGGATGTGCCTTCATAGCCATAATGCCCGAACACCTCCATCGCCTTATGCAGCACGAGATTCGTGTCGAATTCTTTGCTTCTAGCCAAATGGATAACCCCCTTTCTCCTCCTCTATGCTAACGATATTAGATCGTTCAGTCAAGAAGAGGCGAGTGGTGGTTTCCGGGAAAGACTTCCCGTCGACCTGTCTTGGGTTAATCCGAGAAACGAACTGCATCATTTACGCTGCCGACCGACTCAATGGCCACAAGTGGATTCCAGAAATCCCGGTAGCGTGTAATCAGCCCATCTTTGGTCTCCACCACGCTGATATAGGTCTGATTGTACGGGTTGCCCGTTTCCCGGTGCTTCCCGATGGACTTGAACTCAGCGACTACCAGCTCAGGGTCCAGGGTTAGATGGAACTGAAGATCGGTAAACTGGACCTCAAAATGTTTCGGGAAGTTCTGCATGTAATCATACAACTCCGCTTTGCCTTCCTTGCGATCCGGGAATCCGGCAGGCCCATACGGGAATTCAAGCACGCCGTTCTCTTCCCACAGGTCGACCCATGCCTTAATGTCCCCGCCGGACAGGTGCTTCAGGTGGTTGCGGAAGGCTTGCTGTGCTCTTTCACGTACGACTTCTACTTCTTCTTGCATCATCATTTGGTTTGTCATGGTTATATTCCTCCAGTGAATTGGTTTTAAAGTAGATCGTTCAGTCCAAAATATTTAAAAAAATTGTCTATTCTACTCTGACACTTCAGCACCTCCGACCCTAGATAAAATTATTCATCTTTTTCTTAAACTTCTCTAAGGCGAATCGCAGGCTTTAGGAGCGGTGAACTATAGATCTTTCTGGACCGTAAGGAAATTCGAAAATACCATCTTCCTGCGTCAAATTTGCTTCACGAATCATCTTTGATTACGACCTCCTTTTATTCTTGACTATTTGATCTAGAATTATCATATCATTACCGGAACGATTGGTCAATAATTATTTTTGTCCTTTTTCATGTCCAGATTTCCTTCACTGTTTCAGCCACAATCTCAAATGATCGCATACGAGCCTGATGATCGTAAATGTGGCTCGTGATAATGAATTCATCCGCTTCTGTTGCTTCATAAATAGCAGGCAGCTTCTCTCGAATGGTCTTCTGATCACCAATAATACCGAAGTCCAGTTGTTTGGAAATAAGCGCCTTCTCCTGCGGTTGCCATAATGCATCCATATTTTCCACCGGTGGCTGGAGTTTATCCGGTCGCCCGTGCAGAAGGCTTAGGACCTGCTGCGCTTCTGAAGTAGCAAGGTAGCGTGCTTCCTCTACGTTGTCAGCCGCCATGACGGTCAATCCTACCATTACATAGGGATCTGCCAACATTTTTGAGGGGACGAAGGAACTACGATACGCATTCAGCGCATGATGCAATCCATCTGGGGCAAAATGGCTTGCAAATGCGAACGGCAAACCGAGGCGTCCTGCCAACCGTGCACTGACATCGCTGGAACCGAGCAGCCATATTGGAATGTTCAGCCCTTCACCAGGAACTGCACGTACACCTGAATGATTCGGATGCGCGTCCAGATAAGTACGTAACTCGTTCAGCAGATCCGGAAATTCCGCTCCATTAGCTCCTAATGTTCTCCGCAGCGCTTGAATTGTCCGCATATCCGTGCCAGAGGCTCTACCCAAGCCCAAATCAATGCGTCCTGGGAACAGAGATTCCAATGTTCCGAATTGTTCTGCTACGACAAGCGGCGCATGATTGGGCAGCATTACCCCGCCGGATCCCACCCGGATCTTCTCGGTATCGTTTGCGACATGCCCAATAAGGAGCGAAGTAGCCGAACTCGCAATTCCCGGCATGTTATGGTGCTCAGCGAGCCAGAACCGATGGTAGCCCAGCTTCTCAGCGTGACGAGCAAGATCCAACGTACGTCGGTAAGCATCCTGGGCTGATCCGCCAGCCAATATCGGAGCCAGATCTAGCACAGAAAGTTTAGGTATCCATTTAGACATTTCAATTCAACCTCCATTATAATTTGACCATTCAGTCTTGAAAGAGCAAAAAAATACATACTTTCATATTTATTTGATAGTACGATGCTCATTAATCATTTATTGTTTACCCTCTTTCTGATTTGAGTATATCCTTTCCAGATCGAATGGTCAATAATTAATTTTAACTTGTTTCGTTATTCTCAATGAATCTTATTCGTAGAAAAGCTTTTTTACGTCCCTACCCTTCTTAGTTGTATTGAGCTAATACCTTTTTCTTCTCCTTTCCCCAAGGCAAACGATTAGTTAATTCCCTCATGCACCAACAAACACTGCTTACTCCACTCCATCCATATAATGTAGTAGTATGAACTATATACATTACAAAAGGGAGAACGTTCACTCTATGGAATTTAATATATTTATAGTTGAAGATGATCAGGCATTATTTGAAGCGTTAAAGACCGGGCTGGAAGCATGGGCGTTTCGGGTTACGAAACCGGATGATTTTAATGAGGTCATGCGTTCGTTTCTTGATCAAGAGCCTCATCTGGTGATTATGGATATCACACTGCCTAAATTTGACGGTTTTCATTGGTGTAGGGAGATTCGTTCTGTATCCGAAGTACCTATCATTTTCTTATCCTCCCGCGATCACCCGTTAGATATGGTTATGGCGCTTAATATGGGTGCGGATGATTTTATCCAGAAGCCCTTTCATACAAATGTACTGTATGCCAAGGTTCAAGCGATTCTTCGACGAACATACGCTTATGGGGAAACCCAGGCAGATACACTCGAATGGAACGGCGCCTTAATTGATTTAAAGCGAGGGGTTATCCGAAAATCTGCCGCGGAAGCAGATTTGACCAAAAACGAATTATTCTTGCTGATTTCACTGGTGAAGTCCAACAATTCCGTCATTTCACGTCATGATCTGATTCGTAAGCTATGGGAGGATGAACAGTTTGTAAATGATAATACACTTACAACCAATATCACCCGTTTGCGACAGAAGTTAGACCCGCTTGGACTTTCAGACGCTATTGTGACAAAGAAAGGGATGGGTTATATGGCAGTGACTTTATAGGAGGAAATACATTTATGTTAGTACGTTACGTTAGTTCAAAAAAAAGCTGGATTCTGCTATTCATCAGCTTGCTTGGTGTGACTGATCTGCTTATCCTTTTCGATCAGGGAGTAAGTGTCACACCCACCTCTTTCATATATTTAAATGCGCTTTATATTATTGTGTTTGTTGTATTTTTCATTTGGCGGTACAGGAAAGAAACCAGGTATCTGGAAGCAGTTGCCAAACTACAGAAAGACATGCAAACTAACTGGTTCGAGAGTCTCCCCCAACCTGACAATGAATTAGATAAGATAACGGACAACGTATTAAGAGAGGCCTCATCCCATTTCAAACAATTGCTTTCTCAAGTGAAAGAAGCCCAACTGATTGAGAATGATTTCACTGCCTCCTGGATTCATGAAATCAAAACACCACTTACCGCTATGAAACTAATAATAGACACGCAAAGTAACCCGGATATAAGAAAAATTGAAACAGAGTGGCTGCGGATTCATCTGCTTGTTGAACGGCAGCTGTACATGACACGCCTTCCTGCCCTGGAATCAGACTACGTCCTTGAACGGCTGTCTGTACAACGTCTTGCCATTGAAGAAATCCAGGAGTTGGCTCCCTGGTGTATGGAGAAAAATCTGGCAGTCAACATTGAAGGCAGTGATGCCGCTGTTGTTACAGACCGTAAATGGTGCCGCTTCATCATCAGACAGATCCTGACCAATGCCATCAAATATAGTCCTTCCGATACGTCACTCACGTTCAGAACAGCTGTTACGGAACAAGAGAATATCTATCTGGATATCATTGATGAGGGCCCGGGTATTCAGCCCCATGACTTGCCGCGTATATTTGATAAAGGTTTTACCGGCGGGAATGGAAGGATTCATAATGCCGCTACTGGACTCGGCCTCTATCTTGCCCAAACTGTTGCAGCCAAGATAGGAATCACACTTCAAGTCCACTCTAGCCAGTCGCAAGGTACAACAATGCGGTTAACTTTTACAGACTCTAATGCATTTGAGACCGTTAGAAGAGGACAAGCGGACCATATCCCGTTATGAACAGCCAAGGTTAACTTGGTTGTTTTTTTGTTAACCTGACGAATTCGTCACCTTCCGCTTCAACTCGTCACCCAAAGCGTGCGACACCAGGGATATTTGCACGTAAACTTAACCTATAACCACATATGGGAGGTTCATCATGAATGAAATAAATGAACAAGATACAGTATTGCACGCCCGCAATGTTCAAAAAGCGTATGGCTCGAGGGGCAGCACGCAACATGTTTTGAAAGGCATTAATTTACGTGTTCTGCGTAAAGAGTTTGTCGGTATCATGGGTCCCTCTGGTTCCGGTAAAACCACCCTGCTAAATGTACTCGCGACAATTGATCGAACAACTGACGGTACAATATTGATTGATAATGAAGATATATCCGCCATGACAAATGCCGCCCTTTCTGCGTTCCGCCGTAACAAGCTTGGCTTCATCTTCCAGGATTACAATCTTCTTGATACGTTGACGGTGAAGGAAAATATCCTTCTGCCGGTATCACTTAGCAAGCTAAGCAAGAAGCAGGCGGAGAGAGAATTTGCAGCGATTGCAGACGTACTGGGCATTCGGGAATTGTCGGAGAAATACCCATTCGAAATATCAGGAGGGCAAAAACAGCGAACTGCAGCCGGACGGGCTTTGATCCATCAGCCTTCTATCATCTTTGCAGACGAGCCGACGGGAGCCCTGGATTCCAAGTCCGCGTCATCGCTGTTGTCCGTAATGGATGAGGTGAATCGGACTAGAGAGGTCACCATTATCATGGTCACACACGATCCGGTCGCATCCAGCTATTGTAACCGCGTGGTCTTTTTAAAAGACGGGAAGATTTATTCCGAACTGTACCGGGGGGAGAAATCCAGACAGTCGTTTTTTAAGGAAATCATTGATGTGCAGGCTGTACTAGGGGGCGATAATATTGACGGTATTTGAACTGGCATTCCGAAGTATGCGGCAAAATGTGAAGCATTACTATCTGTATTTCTTCGCACTCATTTTCAGCATGAGCCTGTTCTTCATCTTTGCATCTCTCAAGTATGATCAGCAGGTACAGAATATGCTGGATTCAAGTGTGAATTTCACTACAGCCTTTCAGTCTGCAGCGGTCCTGCTTATGGTAATCATAGGGGTCTTCGCTGTTTCATCTAACAGCATATTCTTACGAAGACGCAGCCGGGAATTTGGATTATATCAGCTCATAGGGCTTTCCAAAGGTTGGATTATCCGTTATTTGCTCCTTGAGAATATCCTGCTGGGTTTGGGTGCTTTGATAACAGGGATTATCTGCGGAGCGCTCGTATCCCGTCTGTTTGTCCTGATCTTAATGAATCTGCTCAACTTGAACGGTCTGCCTTCGATAGACTTTTCTGTACTGGCAGCGTTAGAAACAGCCGTAGTGTTTATTCTCGTCATCGTTATTACTTCTATTCAGATGATAGTCATGATTAATCGCAGAACCCTGCTCGGCTTATTCCAGGCAGATAAGCAGCCTGATCTTATCAGCAAGCGGCCCTCTATTTTTACAGCTATAATCGCTGTACTTGGTGTTATATTGATTGGCTACGGGTATCAGTTATCGGGCCATATGGTAGATGAACAATTAGTGTTTAATGCGCTGCTGGTGATGGCATCTACAATAATAGGAACCTATATCCTGTTCAGGGTGACGATCAGATGGTGTCTCTACTGGTTCCGCAAACGTAAAAAAGGACATTTGGGCTTGTACAACAGTCTGTCGCTTGCTCCGCTGATGCACCGCATGAAGGCCAATGCCAACTCGCTTACATTAATAACTGTGCTGTCGGCTTTAACCCTTACACTTGTTACCATGGCGTATTCTATCTACTACTCTGTTGAGCAAACTACCCGCAAGGATTATCCATATGATTTCGCAATTGAGAATAACCAACGGGATTCAGATGCATTTACAGCCGAGCTGGAGAGCAAAGGGATTAACTACAACCACTATACCATCAATACGTTCCGGACTAACGGTGTTGTTCTGGATCCGTTAACTGAATCCGGGTTTAGAGAGGGCACGCTATTATGGCTATCGGCAGAACAGTTGCAAAAATCCGGCAGAGATGTCTCTATACCTGACTATGGCGAGGCAATAGAATATAATGCTTCTGCTCTGAGCGCATATGATGACATTGATCTCACCAAACGTTATCCAACCATGATTGAACTGCGCTCAGAAACACAGACCAAAAGTTATCCTTTGAATGAAATATTGCTGGAGAATATCGTGAACGCCGGAATATCAGGTAGACAATTGTTAGTATCTGAAGCCACCTTGGAAGAGATTGAGAGAAGAATGTCCAATATGGACGGTTTTGAACGGGTTGAGATAGATACATTTCTAGTCCCGGACAATAAGGAACTTGCGCTGGCTTCCTCTCTCTATCAGAAATATAATACGGACGAATATTATTCGGCAGACTTTTATTCCCGGTACACAAGTTTGCTCCAGCAATCCGGATTATTAATTTTTATAGCTGCCTTTCTGGGACTTGCTTTTCTTGCTTCAACCGGCAGTATTCTCTACTTTAAACAGATGAGCGAAGCCGAGCAGGAAAAACAGAGCTTTAGAACTTTGCGTCAGCTTGGTTTTGATGAAAAGATGATCATGAAAGGCATCTTGCGAAAGCAGATGCTGGTCTTTCTGCTGCCGCTGTTCATTGGAATATTGCATTCGGTCTATGCAGTCAAGGCAAGTTACTTCATAACTCTTTCGGACGATACCATCCCTGCGATGATTTCGATGGGAGCTTATGCCTTCATCTACTTTCTGTTCGCTTTCTTCACACTTGGGTATTACAAAAAAATCGTTCAGAACGCTATGTTATAACAACTACAAGGGGAGGTAATGTAGCATGAAAAAAAGCATTATTTTTATTCTGACCGCACTAATTGTTTGCTCCGCCCTGTATTTAACATTCAAACGGGAGTTTGACCAGTTCAACCCAATCTATGAGGAACAATATGTTTACGCAGTAATTAATGAACCAGCCAAAAAAGAAGGTAAAAATGAATGGATTCGCTACAGATATAATCTGACAGGATATACAGGAAAGGGAGAAAAGAAAAAGATCACTTTCTCCTCAAGCAAAGAACAGAAATCGGAAAGCTATGTCAGGGTGCTTGCTAAGGGAGCCTATACCAAAGAATGGACTATAATAGAAGAGAAAATGATTCCCGGGAACGTTTTGAACCAGTTACGCTCCCATTGAGCATATGCCTGAACAGCAACTCCAAAGACAGCCAGTGCTGCTGCTTTAGAGTTGCTCTTTTTTGAGCGTGAGACGATCTGGCCAATGAAAGATAAGTATTTTGGGTTCTCCACTCCATTCTAAAGCAGCAGCATGATTGCGAGATCAGGTTGGATTTTGCCCTTGCGCGCAAAAAAAAGACCCGCCCTTCATAAGAAGGGCAGGCCTAATTATTTTACTTCGTTGCCGTCTGAGCCTATTTCAGTTTATCAGCAGCAGCTTGAGTACCTGATTGAATGGCAGCAGTTGCTTTGGCTAGTGATTTCTTCCCGTTTACTACCTGTGTCAGTTCTTTTAATAGAATCGAACGAAACTTTAATTCGAAATTGGGTGACTTGTTCATGAGAGCATAGCTTGTTATCGATGAATCCAGATTAGGTCTTAATTTATAGAACGCATCCAACTTGTAACCTGAGTACTCCTTAGTCATGCGAGATAGAGGAGCACCGATACTATTATTAGAGCTCTTGGATTTATAGTATTCGCCAGCATAGTCTTCTCCATTAAAGTATTTAATGAAATCCCAAGCGGCATCGACATGATCTGCTCCTGCTGGAATCGCAAATATCTCATTAATGGAAACATTCCCTGTTGACTCTCGATCCTTAGAAGCCGCTGGGCCGGCAGCAATACCTAGCGTAAAAGGTTTATAATTCTTCACACCACTTTTTGCTGCTTGTAAGGACTGCAATTGACTAATCGGTGCTACGATCATAGCTGATCGTCCCATAATGAACGAGCTGCTTTCCAAGTAACTTTTGCCCGACAGACTGATCCTTTCGTCAAGTACTCCGGACTTCGTTGCTTCGCTCGCCAGATGATAAGCATTTTTCCACGCAGCGGTATTCGCGCTAGCCTTTAGAGTATTCGGATCCAAATACGTTAACCCTTCTGTTCTGGCGATATCCATGACCAAATTGCTGGATCCAAAGGAGCTTAAGCCCCAAATTCGGGAGTTCTTATCTCCTTTAGCAGGGAATTTTTGAGCAAGATTCAATATCTCTTTCCACGTCATTCCATCACTTGGTACTTTAACTTTGTACTTTTTAAATAAATCAGCATTATACAGAAGAGCATACGAATCTGCTTTTGGGCTTAACCCGTAAAGTTTGCCACCGCCTTGTTTCTTCAATTCATCAAGCAAGCCAGGATATAACGTTGTCGTGTCATACCTATCTCGCTTAATTAACGGTTCTAAATCGACCAGTTTTTTATCTGTAGACAGTTGTTTGTAATGGTATGGGGGCAGCATAACAAGATCCGGTGAATACTTTTGGATAGCCCCATTGTAATCCTTAATCGCTTCCATACCTGCAGGTGCAACTACTTCGATGTTTGTATTCGGGTACTTCTGACTAAACAAGTTTCCATACGTCATGTTGAAATCGTCTTCGTTCCAGTACAACACTTTTAAAGTACGTTTCGTATCTGCCTCATTGTCTGAATTTGCAGAAGCTTGTTTACCTGTGCTAAGGCCTGCTGAAATACCGATTAACATAACACTAAGACTAACAAGCATGGCCTTCTGTAAAAAATTTTGCTTCAAAAATAAAACCTCCACTCCATTTTTGTTCAAACGATTATTCGCTTGTGTTGAACTAAGTATAGAGGTGAAAGCTTATCATCTAACTACCGTACTTCTTATCATTTCCTTAATTAATACTGGCGTTACTCCATGCATAAAAAATATCACTTATAATTATCGTGCTGCCTTCCAAAGTAAGGTGGATACAGAATCAAGGAGGATCTATGGCGGAAAGTACGATTTTAATGGTGGATGACGAAGCGGAAATCATCCAATTAATGAGTATCTATTTTAATAACGAAGGCTACAAGCTCCTGCAAGCGTCAAATGGTGTAGAGGCACTGAAGATCCTGGATTCGCAACCAATCGATTTGATTGTACTTGATCTAATGATGCCTGAGATGGACGGGTTGCAAGCATGTATGAAAATACGAGAAACGAATCCTATACCTATCATCATGCTATCGGCTAAAGGCCAAGATATCGATAAAATATCAGGTCTCAGCATCGGCGCTGACGACTACGTAACCAAACCATTCAACCCACTCGAGCTGATCGCACGTATCAAGTCGCAGCTTCGACGGATGAACCAGTTCAACGCCATTGCGGCTAACGCGAACGAAATACACATCGAAAATGTGACCATTAATATTGCGTCCCATACGGTAAAGGTCGATCAGCAGGAAATTAAGTTAACTCCCCGCCAGTTCGCACTCCTTCATATGTTAGCCGTTAATAGAGGGACGGTGCTTCGTATGGATCGTATCTACGAAGAGGTCTGGAACGAGCCCTTTATGGAGTCAAAAAATAGCGTTATGGTACATATCCGAAAGCTCCGCGAGAAGATAGAATCTAACCCGCGCGAACCGCGAATCATCAAAACCGTATGGGGAATTGGATACAAAATAGAAAGTGATGAAAAAGCAAGGGGTGAGTAATATGCAGCCACAGTGGCTATATACGATTCGTTGGAGATTAATGCTGATTATGGTTGCAAGTCTGGCTTTAACAGGCGCAGCTATTTTTTTGGGGTATGTCATGGCGGGTGCACTGCAAAAGATTGAATACGCGGCTGTCCCGATCAATTGGATCATTGAGCAAGCCGGTTCCATTCGCGTGATGATCATAACGGGTATAATTCTGTTTCCCATCACTTTTTTCCTTGCCAGCCTACGTTTGGTTCGAGATTTGCGCGCGATCAATGCAGGGTTGCAGGAAATATCGGCAGGTCGTTTCGGACATGTGGTAACGGTCAAAAGCAAGGATGAGCTAAGCGTGATCGCAGAGAGTATGAATCAATTGAGCACAGATTGGGATCATTACTTGGCGGAAATCACATGTGGTTTGGAGGAAATTGCCAGCGGCCAGTTTGACCATCAAATTCCGGAAATTGCCGGTAATAAATTGGGCGAGGTCGCGCGCAGCATTAACCAGATGAGTATGCAATTGAAGCATTCTATAGCGGAGGAACGCAAGGCTGAAAAGACTAAAAACGATTTGATTACCGGTGTCTCCCATGATCTGCGTACTCCACTTACCTCCATTCTCGGCTTCCTCGAAGTGATTGAGAAGGATCGGTATCAGGATGAAGTGGAGATGCGTTACTTTGTTAACATTGCCTATGAGAAATCTTTGTCACTTCGGCGATTAATCGACGAACTGTTCGAATATACGCGTATTAACAACGGCATGCCTCTTGAAATCGGTGAGCTTGATATCGCCGGGTTAATCGGTCAGCTTGCCGAGGAATTCGTGCCGATCACGGAGAAAGCAGGTATGGAAATCAGACTTAATATACAAGAAGGTGAATTCAAGACCTTAGCGGACGGAGCATTGTTGGTACGGGCGTATGAGAATATAATCGCTAATGCCATCCAGTACGGGCAGACAGGCAAATATATCGATATTGATATCGCACAGGATGAAGATGTGCTGATTGTTCGGATTCAAAATTATGGTCCCCCCATTCCGGAAAGGGATTTGCCTTATATTTTCGACCGTTTTTATCGAGTAGAGAACTCCAGGTCAAAGCAGACCGGGGGCACCGGTCTTGGTCTGGCTATCACGAAAAGTATTATCGAGGTACACGGAGGATGCATTACCGCGCGCAGCAGCAGGAAGGCCACCCTATTTGAGATGAGGTTCTCGGTTTACGGCCCCAATCGGACACATGCAGCAGTATTAGAAGAAGTTCATGATGAACATGAAATCGAGCGGATCCCGACTGTGCACCCTAAACAAGGTCAGACTCCGAAACAAAAATTATTTACGCAGCAGCGACGTATTTTACACTTCAGGACTGCTGCGCTACCGATGATGGTATTACTCGTATGTGCGGTGGTACTATTCAGCGTTAACAATTCATTCACCTCCGCCCTCGTGTTAAAGTTGCCTTCCATCTTCTCTGAAGCTGACGATTCAGCGATGATGTCAATAAGCGGAAATAACGAAATGGCTTTAATAACCGGTAAAACAGACAAAGGCTATACACTTCTCATTCATAATTACTTTTTCGACGGTCAGAGCCTTAGCATCCAGTACTCCATGAAACATACTAATCAGATATCAGAGTCGCAGTGGGTGAAACAATCGGTCAAACCTAATTTCACTCTGGATGTTTCAACGATAAAAGCAGTTCCCGGCATCGCCACGGATTCAGGTGTAACGTTAGCCAAAAACGGGACCATCCGATATTATTTTATTGAAGCTTCACCACCTCCAGACCAGTTCCTGTTGAGTGTCAATGTAAACCAGTTAGTCCTGTCCGATGACCAGGCTCAGCAGAATCTGATCACCGGAAACTGGAGCTTCCAAATCCCTGTGGAGAAAAATTATAAACGAAAAGCGAACGGCCAAAGCGAGCCCTTATCCAATTCAACAACATTGTAGTAGGCCCGTTCATTGAAACCCCAAACTTCAACTTATACTGCTAGTTAATTAAACAAAAACAGCCGATCACTTCTATCGGCTGTTTTTTTAATTCTTATTGAAAAGCGCTTTCCATTAGCTTAGTCCCTGGTCTCATTCATGATGGTGATGGCTGTGATCATTGCTATGGCGGCTTGCGAGTTCATTCAGCTCATCCACATATGTAACAGAGAGCTCGGCATAGAGCACTCCCTTTTGCACCTGAATCTGTTGATGCAAGTGACGCAAGCGTCCGAGGTTCCCTCTTACGGCGATAACCTCCAAGCATTGGTCATGGTTCAGATGTACGTGCATGTTGGAGATAATGTCATGATGTGCCTGATGCTGCAGTTCCATCAAACGGACCGGCAGATCGCTAATATGGTGATCATAGACCATGACAATCGTTCCTGCCACATCCTGCTCGGATCGCAGACGGGAAGGCTCCAGCAATGTTTTGCGGACCAGATCACGAAATGCCTCGGACCGATTTTTGTACCCCCGCTCTTCGATATATTCATCAAACTGTTCAATCAGCGGAGTAGGGAATGCCACGCCGAATCGGGTCAAATCTTCTTTATCAGCCATTCATAGCCTCCTGCACATCGTTTACACCTGAGTGTACCATAGTCCGGCTGCTTCATCGACGATGCTCCTGCAAAAATCGGACTGCCTCCTCCAGCGCCCTTTTCCCGCCATCGGTCTGAAGTTGAAATTGATAATCATGTCCCAGCTTCTCCGTAGAGGCTGTAAAAAACAGCGTTTCCGTTTCAACATCCAGTCGTTTCAGGGTCTGTGCGAGTTCAACCGATTGCCCGGTTAACGGGTCATGATTGCCTGAAGTAATAAATGAAGGCGGATAGTTCGGCGTAACCTGCAGTACGGTCGACATCTCATCCAGACGGGGAAATTCTTCAAAAGCTTT
The DNA here is from genome assembly GCF_038005125.1 of Paenibacillus sp. FSL K6-2862. Taxonomy (NCBI): domain Bacteria; kingdom Bacillati; phylum Bacillota; class Bacilli; order Caryophanales; family Paenibacillaceae; genus Paenibacillus; species Paenibacillus sp. FSL K6-2862. The sequence continues at coordinate 1,115,329 of NZ_JBBOSN010000001.1, read as the reverse complement.
AAATCCCGTATAAGACCAGAGGAATGTCCGGATAAGAGGAAACCCGCTTTCGCCAACGGTACTCATATTATATGGTCCACAGTATAGAAGGACACCTCGCAGCTCTTCTGGGTCAATCGAGGGTTGTATGTTCATGAGCTGCGCAAGGGCCTGATTCGTTACTATTGCTGCGGTCTGACTGGCAATCTGAGCACCCGCGGAATTGCCTGCGAGAAAAATATTATGGGGATCTCCCTTAAATTCGGTGGCATGATCCTGGATATAAGTTAGGGCCTGATTGGCTTGGAACACAGGCGTCGGATATGTGGCCTCTGGTGCAAGTGCATAGTTCATACTGACCACCACGAACCCCCGATCAGCCAACTGCATCGCATAGTCGGCTATGTCTTTCTTGTCACCCAAGACCCAACCGCCCCCATGCACCCACAAGACAACAGGCAGCAATTCAGTTGCTGTTGACGGATAGTAGATATCCATCGTACTGCTGCTGCGTCCCCCTTCGATATAGGCGACATCCTTCAGATGGCTTACCCCTTCAGCCATAACGACATCTGAGTCAGATGGAGCAAGCTTGATTAGTGTTTTTAAAAAGAAAATTGGAATTTTGGGTGTAATCTGTGCGCCGATATAAAGAGTTAATATAGTTACCATTACGATCACGCCCGGAATCCAATACAACCTGCGTCTGTACCACGGCCTCGCCGTACCTTTGGTGTTTAACTTTAACTGCAACAGGGTCACCTCTGATCATTCGTCTGTCTGCATCTAAAGTGGTGTACGCCAGGGGTACTGGCAGGGTTTCCATTTATTATGACTTCTTGGCCAGTTCTTTTTTCACTTTCAGGTAGGTATCCGCAACTTTTTGCTCCAATGTATGGATATTTTGTTTGGAGCCGGCCCACTTCTCGGCGGCAGATGAGAGCTGATTCAATGAACTCAATACACGTGAAGGCTGGCCGTCTTTGATATTCTGTTTGAATAATTTCAATGCGTTCGTATATCGCTCTTTGGACAGGCTTGCCTGTTTCTTGGCGGTTTGGATCTGTTTCTTGAACGGATCAGCAGCCGCAAGCATGGTACGTAGACGCTTATCCTCTGTACTTTTGCGTTTGCGGGCATCGGCCAGCTGCTGTTTCTTGATACGAATGTCTGCCTTGGCCAGCTGTACAGCCGGTTTCAGCGTGTCTGCCTGCGCACGGAGTGCGGCAGTCCAATCCTTGTTCTTGGCGGCTCTAGCTGCAGCAAGCTGCTTATTGACCGCCGTGTACAATGTAAGCATCGGCTCATATCGGGTTTGGGTACGCTTCAGCGTATCAGCCAGTGCAGCCAGTTTCGCTTCATCCGTTTTTCGTATTTCCTGACGAAGCCTGGCTAACTCAGCCGTATTCGCTGCATGAAGGGTTTTGGTTTTCTGCTCCCAGCTCTGCTCCTGCGCTGTCCATGTGCCCACTTTTTGATACGTTTGCTGAAGAGAAGCTTTCGTCTGGGCGTCTGCCTTCTTAAGCAAGGCATCCCACGACTTCTGGGCGGTTACGCCAAGATCCGGGCCTGCCGCCTCGGCAGCTGACGTAAAAAGGTGCATGGAACCCATGCTGGCTACCAGAAGCAGCGCGATGCAAAATCGAGCGATAAATCCTCTACCCCTTCTGCCACTCACGCTGCCGGAACTCGCAGTACCATCCATCGTGTAGTGTTCTTCCACCTTGTTCATTGAACCTTCCTCCTCATTTACTCAAAATGTAGTACATCTTCTTCGTTCTCCAGTTGATCCAAGGTGAATCGGCCGAAACAAACACAAAAAAAGCACCCGCAAAATCAGACTATTGCCTGATTCTACGGGTGCTTCCCTTATTAACCGTTCCCTATATGATTCGCGGTTATATCTTATTCTGGAGCGAATCTCAACCTTTTCAAATATATTCCAATACAATCATTTCGTCAAGCAAGCCTCATGGGCTACACATTCGGCAGCGGGAGAACCCTTCCCGCTCACCATTCGATCTATTTTTCGGACAAAATGGCTTTCATCTCTTCGGTCAAATCTTCTTCCTTCAGCATCATATAGATGTTTTCCCCACGTATGGCATTCAGCTTGATCTGATAAACGGTGGCTTTCTCCGTCCGCTCTCCTGATCGCTGACGTTCTAGCAGATCGCTAATCATTTTTTTGTTTTTAGTTGCGACCTGCTTGCTGCTGCCCAGACTTCCATCAATATATTCCGGCTGAGCATATACCCACTGAGGATTACCCGGACTGTCGATCTCCTGCTTCACGAACTGCGCCGAAGCAATTTCGTCTGCCGTAACAAGCAGTTGATCATATAATTTGTTCTCTTTCAGCCACCCGATCACACGGTCATAGCTTGGTTTGATTTCGTAACTCCACATATCTCTCGGTTGATACGGATCTTTGGAGTGGGATTCCTGATTTATCTCCGCATTTGCAAACGACTGCCAAGGGGAACGTTGTTCCTCATAGGTTTGGTCGAGAATATCCTGCTTCAACAGTTCCTTGAACTCCCGGACCTGGTCAGGACTACCAATGTATATTTTGCGATACGAACTGATGGTGGAACGGATTCCAATACTGAGGATATCCTCATCCAGTTTGTACGTATCATAAGCCACCTTTTTATAATCCTCTAACTGTTTCAAGGCCATTAGTTCCTGTCGGAATTCAGTTTCAGGAATTTGATATTTACGCTTCATGACCTTGCCGTTATTGAGTTTATAGCTGATATACACATACTCGTCATAATCATCATCCGGATTTACAGGGTCTAGCAACGGCAAGTCAGAATCGATGATTTTCTGATGAAGAGCAAGTACCGCCCCCAGAAATTCAGGACTATCCGAGTAAAATGGATGATCATCCATCTTCTGATTCACTCCGTTAACGTAAGTGTAACGATCTCCTCCAAGCTTAATGCTTTTGACATCATTCACTTCCGGCACTCTGGCAGCGTAACCGTTCCAGTCAGCGACAGGCACGTACAGAATCAACGCGGACAGGAGACCATACAAGGCAAGCTTGGGCAGTAATCTTACGTTCCAGATCAGCCACGTTTTGCGAATGATCATCTCGGCCACAATATAACCGACTATGCCGCCGAGAATATATCCGAAGATGGTCCACCCGGTTGATCCTGGGGGTGCAATAACCGTGAAATAGGCTCCACCAATCAAAACCAGCGTAAACATCAAACCAAAGCGAAATATAGGTTTTACAAGGGTAAACGTAATCGCCTGAGTAGCGGATTCCACTTTACGCTTGGCATATAAAACATAAGCTAGTGGGATGAACAAGATGGCCAAGGCCGAGTAAATGATGAGTTCCAGTCGTATTACAGGTATCAAATTAATGGACCCCATACGAAGGACAAGAGATATCTTCTCCGCATAGCTGTTCATATCACCATATGGATATCCAAGCAGATAATGCTGCAGGTGCAGCGTAAAGATAAACCAAAACACGACAGGCAATAACAAGATTGCATATACCGTTAGACCCTGCAGTACAGATTGGCCGATACACATGCCCACAGCTACAGTCAGCATAAACATAAACAGTGAATAAATGCTCATGCTAAGGCCCCACATCCAGATCTCACTGCCGTCAAAGATGAAGGCCATACGATCCTGCGCAGCCCACACCCAACCTGTAATCGCCGTGGTAATCCAGATCGGGATCAGGATCATTCCGAAGCCGGAGAGCAGATTGACCGTTAACAGATGTTTGCGCTTCAGCGGCAAACCGTGGAACAAGTCCGACGGCGCTCCGGATTGCATATAACGGAATAGAAAAATGCCCATCGCCACCGGGAATGTGATCGCAAATAAAATATGAGTTTCCCCATTTGCCTGAAACAAGCTAGTAATCTGCTGCGGGATATCCCTATGTGCCGTCGCAATATATAGTGGCAGCGAAAACAGCAGCGTGATCAGGTACAGTATTCCGAGCCAACCGTGCTGCCTGAAATTTTGGAACAGGATGCCCCGGTTACAGAATAATCGGTTGAATATCATACCCTGCATCCTCCATTTCATAAATAAATATTTCTTCCAGCGTCAGCGGCAGCACATCCAGCAGATAAGGATTCAAGGCCCGGAACCGTTCCGTCACTTCCTCGCGACTGCCTTTGACAATGTACAGCGAGACACTTCCCCGCATCTCTTCATGTAAAATGTTCAGCTCATCCATCGCCTTGGCATCGTCAGGATGACGGAAAGCCACCTGAATCTTATGGGTATCGGCCTTCAGATCATCGAGATCCTTCTCTACAATAATGCGGCCCTTGTGCATAATGGCGACGTGGTCACACAGATCTTCGATTTCGCGCAAGTTATGGGACGAAATAATAATGGTCACCTGACGCTCAGCGGCTTCCTGGAACAGCAAATTTTTGATCTGCTGCCGCATCACCGGATCAAGACCGTCAATCGGCTCGTCCATGAGCAGCACTTCCGGCATGCAGCTCAGCCCAAGCCATACAGCTGCCTGCCTGCGCATTCCTTTGGACATGCGATGCAGCTTGCGTTTTACATCCAGCTTGAACACCGTGGCCAGTTGTGCGAATCGCTCCTCATTCCAGCGCGGATACACGGAACGATAGAAATCCGCCATCTGGGCAATGGAGGACTGCGGGAAAAAGTACGGCGCATCCGCCATGAAAATCGTGCGGCCTTTGAGATCCATATTTTCATAAATCTCGGCCCCGTCAATGCGAACTGTCCCACTGTCCTGGCGATAAATGCCGGCCATGATTTTGAGCAGCGATGTCTTACCTGCCCCGTTGGAGCCAAGCAAACCGTAGATGGATCCTTTATGTATGTGCATCGTAACGCCATCCACCGCTTTTTCATGTTCAAACGCTTTAATCACCTGATTCAGCTCAATCATTCGGCTCCCCCTTTTCGATACGGGCCATCGCTTCCTGGAACAAAAGCGTCATATCCGCCTTGGTTAAACCGGAGTACGTCGCTTCTGCAATCAGCTTCACCAGTGCCGCTCTAATCTCATCTCTCATGGCTGCATTCGGATGTTCCACAGACGATGATACGAAGCTCCCTTTTCCCTGCAAAGAGTAGATATACCCTTCGCGTTCAAGCTCCCGATATGCCTTCTGAATCGTATTCGGATTGACGGTCAGCTGCGCTGACAGTGTGCGCACCGAAGGAAGCTGTTCATCAGGTTGGAGAACACCGTATACGATCATTTCCTTGATTTTGTCCACTAGCTGTTCGTAGATCGCCTTACGGCTGCGTACATCTAATTCGAACATCCCGCACCTCCTCTCCCCAAAAATAATGTAATACCCCATAAGCGAATTGAATGACTGTATATAAAGTGTATGCTTTCTAACACCAGGTGTATTAACTGTACTATTATTATTAATACAGTTGAAATAGTTTGTCAACGTTATCTTTGACTTCACTCTTAATACGCGATACCTTTATATATATGAAGTGACATATATAAGATCCAAGCCCCGTTAGCGAGGCAGCACATGTAAGCGGATCATGTTCAGACAAATACATGGAAAGGTTGTTCCTCTCTTTCCCATTCCGTTATGATGGAGATGACCAAATATAGCGTTGAATCTAACACCTTATAAGGGAGAACTCCGATGAATCAGCAAAATCAGGCTTTAAATCATACAGAGTCAGACGGCTCGGCACTGAACCAAGCAGTTCCGCGCGTATTAATCGTAACCGCCGTGGATGCGGAGAAAGATGCCGTACTTCGCGGTCTTGGTGATCAATCCGCGGAAATGTTTGACGTGATTGCTGGCGGGGTAGGCCCGGCAGCAGTTGCAGCAAGTACGGCAGCCAAGCTGGCATTCGCCGCAGCGGCTGGCGGGAAGGTGCTGGCGCAGGGCTCAACCGCGCCAGCCGGATCGGATGCGGCGCAGGCATCTGCCGCATCCCCGGGGCCCCTTGCCGGAGCAGGCCTGACCCCAGCGTACACGCTGGTGATCAGTGCCGGCATTGGCGGCGGGTTCCCCGGCCGGGCGGACGTCGGCTCACTCGTGGTGGCCGACGCCATGGTTGCTGCCGATCTGGGCTCGCAGACGCCAGACGGCTTCCTGAGCGTGGACGAGCTCGGATTCGGCTCGTCCCGTGTGGCGGCGGACGCAGAGCTTGCCGCTCGCCTGCGCCATGAGCTGCAGCGGGCCGGGCACGCTGTCAGCGGAGGCACAGCGGTCACCGTGTCCACGGCGACCGGAACGGCCGAGACGGCCGCGGAGCTGCTGCGCCGCGTGCCGGATGCCACCGCCGAAGGCATGGAAGGCTTCGGCGTGGCAACGGCGGCCAAGCAGTTCGGCGTACCTGCGCTCGAACTGCGGGCCATATCCAACGCGGTCGGTCCACGCGACCGCGATGCCTGGCGCATCAAGGATGCCCTGGATGCGCTCCAGGCGGCAAGTTCCATTTTACGGGAGGTACTTACATCATGAAAATTGCATTTTCCCCTTGTCCTAACGATACATTTATCTTTCACGCCTGGGTGCACGGACTTATTCCGGGTGCTCCGGAACTGGATGTCCGCTATGCGGATATCGATATTACGAATGGTCTGGCTGCTAACCCCGGCGGCCCGGATGTCTTGAAAATTTCTTATGCAGCCCTACCTTACGTGCTGAACGAGTATGCTCTGCTGCCTTCCGGCGGAGCACTGGGAAGAGGATGCGGACCACTCGTTCTTACGGCTAACGGCACTACTGATCCTGCATATCTGTCCGGACGGCGAGTTGCCGTGCCGAGTGAACGCTCAACCGCTTATCTGCTGTTCCGTCTATGGGCAGCGCAGAATGTTCCAGGAGGCGTGGGCGAAATTGTTGTGATGCCGTTCGATCAGATCATGCCAGCGGTACGGGATGGCAAAATCGATGCAGGTCTGGTCATCCATGAAGCGCGCTTCACGTACCAAAACTACGATCTGAAGCTGATGACTGATCTGGGCAGCTGGTGGGAAAGCGATACCGGCCTGCCGATCCCGCTCGGAGCAATCATTGCACGCCGTAATCTGGACGCTCATGCACTCGCTGGATGGGCACGTGCATCCGTGGAATACGCTTGGGCACACCCGGATGAATCCAAAGAATACGTCATGGCGCATGCACAGGAAATGGACCCGGATGTTGCAGCACAGCATATTGATCTATACGTGAACGAGTTCAGTGCCCATCTGGGCGATGACGGCTATGGAGCAATTACAGCCCTGCTTGGACGAGCGATGAAAGAGGGCCTCGTTCCCGAATTCGACCTGAATCTTCTGCGGATCTGATCTGGCCAGCAAACAGCAAGCTGTTCGTTAGGATGAATACGGAGCCTGCCTACCTTCGGTTTTAGTTCTTTTTGTCTCTAACGAACCTGTCGCAACCTATTCGGAGAATTCAGACGTAATGGACAGGCTGATGAACAGTAGACACATTATTCGGGCAGAAACTGGGGACAGAACAAGTGAAACGGTGAAATAAGTCATTTACGATGCGTCACACCCAACGAACCTCTGGTACCTTTTTTAATAAGAGATACTGAGTTCGTTAGCTTTACTCATCAGATCTACTCATTAGCTCAAATCATCAGCTCTATTCATCTAAGCAGCGACACTGGTTGCCTGTACGGTGCCACTAATTATGTATCAAAAAAGGGGCTGTCCCATAGTCATCAATATGACTTCATGGGACAGCCCCTTCTATCTAATTTTCGTTACTTACAATCGAATCTAGCACATTACAAGTTAGAATAAGACATATTTCAGAAAACGTTTTAGTTACTCCATTCAATCCCTATTGCAACGAACGTTACTCACAGGGTAAGTCTCCCTTAACTTAGCTACTACCTCACATACAAGAAGACCATGATTTACGCTTCCGCCACTACGGTGTGTATCATTACCCGCAAGGCATCAAGCATTGCACTTTTCGGCAGCGAAGGCACCGACGGCTGCAGCAATGACATCTCAGTTGAAGCCGGGAAATGCACAAATCCCGCCCGGATCGGCAGCTGCTGCAATCGAATGTAATCCAGCACACGATACATCGTATTATTGCAAATATACGTTCCGGCAGTATTGGATACCGCTGCTGGAATACCTGCCGCAGTCATATTATTCACCATCGCGCGGATGGGCAATGTCGAGAACAGGCCGTCCGGACTGCCTTCGGTTATGGGCTCGTCCACAGGACGTTGTCCCTGGTTATCGGCATAGGAGCCAGGCGGAATGTCTTTTACATTCACAGCGATACGCTCAGGTGTCACAGCCGTCCGGCCTTTGGCAAGACCACAGGCAATCACGACATCCGGACCATATGCTTCCATCTCGGCAATCAGCAGATCCGCACATTCATCGAAATGTACCGGCAGCAGCACGGTTTTCAGTTTGGCGCCTTCCACCACTTCCTGTGCGAGAGCTTCCATCAGTTCTCCCGTGGGATTCACGGCATCCCCGCCAAAAGGCTCAAACCCTGAAATCAGAATTTTCATCCTAGTCCCACTCCCATCCATTCATTTCGTATCCCGTATGATTTCTCTGCATACTTACCTACATAGAACCATCCGGTTATGATGGTTTACCATTACTCAAATTTATATCGCAAGCCCCACTGTCCACGAATGGTATCCATCAGTTTCATGATCTCAAGGGACTCGTCCAACGGTATAATTGAACTTTCCGTTTTGCCTTCCAAGATGCAGCGTCCAGCCTCTTCTGCTTCAAATGCATAGCCGATGCTTGTCCGATCATCCATAAACTTCTCGGGCTCGTCCTGACCATTCATATGCAGATATGCTTCTTTACCAGCGAGGAAAAGCGGCAAACGGATATACCCTTCCGTACCGTACACGACAGCTTCGTTGCTCAGGTTCAGACGGACTGCCCCGTTCAATGATGCCGAGCGTCCTTCCGAATAAGAGAGCAGTACGGAGAATTGTTCATCCACACCGGTCTCTCCGATGTTCGCCGTGCTCCAGACATGCTGCGGCTGCTCGCCAAAGATCATGGACGCGAATGAAACAGGATACACGCCAGCATCCAGCAGAGCTCCCCCGCCCAGATCCGGATTCAGCAGTCTTCCTTCAGGCTCCCAACCGATACGGAAACCAAAATCCGCTTTGACAAGCCGCACTTCACCGATTCGTCCTTCGGCAATCCACTTCCGCGCCTGAACAATCGGAGGCAAGAACCGTGTCCACATACCTTCCATCAGGAAGAGCTTGCGGCTGCGAGCCGTCTCCACCAGCTGCTCCAGCTGACGTCCGTTCATCGTAAACGGCTTCTCACACAGCACTGCTTTTCCCGCTTCCAGACAAGCCATTACATTTTCTTTATGAAAAGGATGCGGTGTAGCAACGTAGATAATGTCCACTTCTGGATCCTGCAGCAGTTCTTCATACGATCCGTATCCGCTTGCAAAACCATATTCAGCTGCAAATTTCTCCGCACTTTCCCGTGTACGCGAACCAACCGCTGCCTTCACGGCATTGCCGGCATGCTCCAGATCTCTGGCAAACTGGGATGCGATCCATCCTGTGCCCATAATGCCCCACTTTACCTTGTCTTGTCGTCCCGTAACTCCTGTCATATGAAAGCCTCCCTTGTATCCTATTGGTAGAACCAATTCTGACTCACCTCTATATTACCAAAAAGAACCTCTCACGTCAGACGTTGGTTTCAACTCCTATTTCCCATGCTTGCACTGAGCAGCTTTCATTTCAATTCTCAAGCATTTTTGCTAAGATTATCAGCAGATCACGGATGAAAGGAAGATCCCGCTGTGTCTACTCTCGTAACCATTCAACAACTCACCAAGCATATTGGAACGACTGAGAAGCGTCTCTTGTTCGAGAAGGTGAATGCCTCTGTCGATGAAGGAGAGCGAATTGCCGTACTGGGTGCATCCGGACAGGGCAAAAGCACGCTGCTCCGCATCCTGTCCTTATTGGATGTGCCCGATGGCGGAGATATCCTCTGGCAAGGCACCTCCTACCTCGATTCCGATCCCAGGACCTGGCGCATGCGCATGTCCTATGTTGCACAACAACCCGTTATGCTCGCAGGCAGTGTTGAAGATAATTTGAAAACCGTTCACTACCTCCACCGGACATCCTATGATTCACATCTGGCTAGCCGTCTGCTGGCCGGAGTGGGGCTGGAAGAACTGGATATACATAAAAGGGCCAGTGATCTTTCTGGCGGAGAAAAACAGCGCATAGCGCTGATCCGTTCCATCATGCTTCGTCCCAAGGTGCTGCTTCTGGATGAAGTCACGGCTTCTCTGGACCGGACCAATGCCAAGCTTGTCGAACAGCAATTGACCGAATGGAGCAAGCAAGAGGGCATTTCACTCGTATGGGTCACCCATGATCAGGAACAGGCACGCTCGTTCAGCACAACGACATGGTTCATGGGCGAACAGACCCTGCTGGAACGCCAGCCCACCTCCCTTTTCTTTGCCCATCCACATTCCGAACTGGCCCGTCAATACATTCTGCGTCCTGCCCCCGAGGCAGATAAGGAGAACACATGTCCATCCTCGCACTGAGTTTCACTATCATATTTATTATGCTGACCATGCTTATTTCAGTTTGGCAGAAGCTTGGTTTGGAGAGAGATATTGCTGTAGGTACCGTTCGTTCGGCGATTCAACTGCTGCTGGTCGGATATGTACTTCAATTTATCTTCAACTCGGACCACCCTGCACTCATCATTGCGATTGTCGGTTTTATGATAACCGTGGCATCCTTCAACGCGGGTAAACGAGGCAAGGGACTACGCCGAGTCACCCTATATATCGCAGCAGCCATTACGGTGACCGAATTATTGATGATGGGACTCCTGCTGGGTCTTCACATTGTCGAGCCGACCCCGCAATACATTATTCCACTCAGCGGAATGACGATTGGCAATGCGATGGTTGTCTCGGGGCTGTTCCTGAATCAGATGAAACGTGAGGTTGAAGCTTCCAAAGGGGAGATCGAGACACTGCTCTCTCTGGGTGCTGCGCCCAGACGTGCATTTCAGGATGTATTGAAACGCTCTGTCAAATCCAGCATGATTCCGACCATTGACGGCATGAAAACGGTAGGCCTCGTTCAGCTTCCCGGCATGATGACCGGCATGATTATCGCAGGCGCCGACCCCGTCGAAGCTGTCCGTTACCAGATTCTGATTGTGTTTGCCTTCACCAGCTCGGCAGCCATAACCAGCATCATACTGAGTCTGCTGACGTACAGACAATGGTTTACCTCAGATATGCGTCTACGCTCGTTATAGAAAGAATCGATTCATTGAATATATAGAACGAAGGGAGGTCCCTCCATGATAAGCAAATCAGATATAGTTCATCATCCAAACGCTCATCCCCCTGTGTCCAACAACATGAACCTCAGTATTATGGCCACGGGCAAGGAAGCTATTTCACCGAGTGATCTGGGGCTTTTCCTGGAAGATACCCTGCTCGAAATTCATCAAACAGACCTGATCAGGTTCACGAGCAAGGAGTGGACTTGGAGTAAACCCGATATTAACCACCATACCTTTATATACATGCATAAATTTACGGGGAAACTGAAAATGAATGGTACTGAGCACCTCGTTACCCGCAAATCTGCCTTCCTCTGCAATCCAGGCACTGCTTTGGAATTATTCAGTGACGCAGGGCATGAGACCGAGCTGTATATCATCAATTATGATCTGTTCCGGGCAGCGGAGAAGAGCGAAACACGAATTATTTATGAGCGTGAATCAAGCTTCCCGGTACAGGGCTGGATTCAGGGCCCTTATTACGGCATACAGCGCATTGCAGCTCAGTTGACTGCGGATGACGGACCAACCTCACATAAAAAGAAAATGCTCATGACCGAGTTGCTGCACATGCTCTGGCCTCAGGAAGAGCAGATAAATAACGATAGCGCAGAGGACGACCCGAATCAGTGGCTCCAGGTAACGATGCAATATATGCGCGACAACTATATGCATGAGATCAAACTGGAGAAACTGGCCGAACTGGCAGGCATGCATCCATCGTATTATTCGCAGCTTTTCAAGAGCCGGATGTACAAAAATCCAATTGAATACGTAACCCATCTGCGCATGAACCGTGCCAAGGAACTGCTGTTGACCTCGGACATGCGCATTCGCGATGTGGCCCGGAATGTCGGTTACCGGGACGAATTTTATTTCAGCCGGCGTTTTCGAAACCATGCCGGCTACGCGCCAACGTCCTATGCGAAGCAGGTTCACCGCAATATTGTTTCGCTTTCATACCCCTACACCGATCATCTAATGACCCTCGGCATAACGCCTTGTGCGGCTCAGATTCAGGGACATCTACCCCATATCCCGAAATCACTCCGTCTGCCATTTCATGCGTATGAACCCTGGGAGCAAGGACGTCAGGCATTTCTGGATGTGAACCCCGACCTGATTCTGACCAAGGACAATGCAGCCGCAAAAGCTATGGAACATATCGGGGATATCGCTCCAATCATCACCATCCCCTGGAATCAGACTGACATGTTCGGTCATCTTCATACGATTGCATCCATCGTGGATCGCACCCAGGCAGCGAATGACTGGCTGGAACGGCATGAACGCAAGGTTGAGCGTGCACGCAAAAAGATCAGGGAGACGATTGGACAGGTAACGGTTGCGGTATGCACATTAACTGCGAAGGGGCCGCGTATGTACAGCACCCGTAACTTCGGTCATGTGTTTTATCGCAGCCTGCAGCTGACTCCACCTGAACGTATTCAATCCGAGCTCGCTGGTAAACCTCCAGGTGTAGGTTTCAACTGGATGTCCATCACTCCAGGAGAATGGGATGGACTGGAGGCTGATGTTCTGCTGCTGGCCGTGACCTCGGTGAAAGAACGCGCCTCCCTGCTGCATCAAATCCAGGCTGATCCACGTTGGAATCAGTATCCGGCCGTCCGGAATGGGCATGTTCATGTTATTGATTGGAATTCGTGGGTTGTATATGCACCCTATTCCATCAACATCCAGCTGGATGAGGCCGTCATGTTATTGACGAACAAGGCATCCTTTTTGTAATCTAAAAAATGTCCATCACCCGAATCTTAATTTATGCCATGTACGGGCCTGAATTAAGATTTTATAATGAACTCTAATTGATAATGATAATCAATAACAGCAGAGCTGATCTTGCTGGCAACAAAAGGAGTGACCCCCATTCAACATCCGGGACTGCCACATCGTCCGTCCAATTCAACTAAATCCCCGGTGACAATAAGCCTGATGTTTTTGTCAGCCATCGCCATTCTGCTAATTAGTCTGTTTGTCGCCATATCGCTTGGTGCCAAATCACTAACACTCGAAACGGTATGGGCGGCCATATTTCAGTACAATCCGGCTCTGACACCGCACCAGATTATTCATGAGCTCCGTCTCCCCCGTGTAGTTGCTGCCGCTGTCGTAGGCGCAGCCTTTGCGGTTGCAGGAGCGCTGATGCAGGGAATTACGCGCAATCCGCTGGCGGATACGGGAGTACTCGGCATTAACGCAGGTGCCACCTTCATGGTGGCGTTGAGCTTTGCCATCTGGCCGGGACTGCCTTATGCCTGGCTTATGGGTCTTTCATTCATTGGTGCCGTGCTGAGCACCCTATTTATTTTCCTGCTGGGGTCGGCCGCGCCGGGAGGACTGACATCCATGCGGCTGACGGTTGCAGGTGCTGTCGTTGCCGCCATGCTGAGCTCGCTCAGTACAGGTGTCGCGATTTATTTTGACCTAAGTCAGGATCTCGCCTTCTGGTATGCCGGTGGCTTTGGCGGTATTGAATGGCGGCATCTGAGACTCATTGTTCCTGTTCTTCTGATCACATTGCTGCTGACCATGCCTCTTGCCCGGAGAGTATCCCTCATGTCGCTCGGAGAGGAAGTTGCGCTGGGCCTGGGGATTAATATTCGCATGACCCGATTCCTTGCACTCACGGCTGTGGTTATACTGGCAGGCGTGTCCGTATCCGCCGTTGGCTCGATTGGATTCGTCGGGTTAGTCATTCCGCATATTTCCCGTAAACTCGTTGGTGTCAATTATCGTCTGATCATTCCCATGTCCTCCCTGCTCGGGGCCATCCTTCTGGTATTGGCCGATCTGGGGTCACGCATCGTAAATCCACCGGAGGAGCTGGCGGTAGGCATCATGGTTGCTTTTGTCGGTGTACCGTTCTTCCTCTATCTGGCCCGCAAGGAAAGGAGGGCATTGTAACATGAGATCCACTGTGCCTTCACGGGGAAAACGATCCATCGCAGTCAGCGTTACGCTGCTCTGTATTGCATGCGCAGTTATCGTGATTAGCCTGAATACGGGTACGATCCGTCTCTCTCCGCTCGCTGTACTGCAAACGCTGCTTGGTTATGGCAGCCCGGATGATCAGATTGTGTTGTTCGATTACCGTTTGCCTCGCATTCTCATTACAGTACTGGCTGGAGCAGGACTTGGTATCTCGGGTGCGGCCCTTCAAGGCATTACGCGCAACCCGCTTGCCGATCCCGGTATTCTTGGCCTTCATGCAGGAGCAGCATTTGGGCTGATGGTTTTCGTAAGTCTGTCCTATTCCATGGATGGCTCGATTGCCCTGCTGATCCCCTTGTTTACTTTTGCAGGCGGAGTCATCTCGGCACTGATCATTATGCTTCTCGCCTATGACCGGCATAACGGGGTATCTCCCATCAAGCTGATCCTGGTCGGTATCGCTGTCGCCGCAGGGTTTCATGCGCTAACGTTATATCTGTCTCTTCGGCTGGATGAAGATACGTATTCCTTCGCTGCCCGCTGGCTCGCCGGCAGTGTGTGGGGTCGGGACTGGATTCACGTGCAGGCTCTGCTTCCATGGATTGCAGTTTGTGTTCCCTACATCTGGAGCCGTTCCAAAACGCTGGACGCTTTCGGTCTCGGAGATGCAGCTGCCACGGGTATCGGCACACCTGTCAGGTCCCAGCGCATATGGCTTCTTCTATGTACTGTAGCGCTGTCAGCCGTAAGTGTATCCATGGCGGGAGGCATTGGCTTTATCGGGCTGGCCGCGCCACATCTCGCCCGCAGACTTGTCGGTCCGATGCATCGCCACCTGATTCCGGCGGCCGGTCTCATTGGCATGGTCATCCTGGTTACCGCCGATACGATTGGACGAACCATTTTCCAACCGAATGCCATCCCCGCAGGTATTGTGGTGGCTGCCATTGGTGCGCCTTATTTTTTATATCTGCTGGTGCGAACCAAATGATCAAAGCCGTTGATCTACTTTATTCATCTAATTATTAACATCCAAGTGATGTCCAAGGAGAATGTGAATCTTCATGTTAAAGAAAAACCTATTGCTTGCTCTGAGCATTTGCCTGATATTTGTGCTTGCCGCTTGCGGAACTGCCAGCAATTCTGGCTCTTCTTCCGCTACTGGCAGTACTTCCACGGGTAGTACTTCCGAGCAGCAGAATAACAGTGCGGCTTCCGGAGAACAACGCATCGCGTCGATGTCCATCCACCTGACGAATGACTTGCTGGCGCTTGGCATCACACCCGTGGGTTCCGTAATTGGCGGCGAAGCCAAAGCGTTCCTGTCTCATGTTGCAGATCGCCTGCAAAACACGACGCCGCTAGGTCCGGTGAAAGATCCCGACATGGAAGCTCTGCTTGCCCTGAAACCCGATGTGATCTATCTCGATGAAGAATATTCCGGTGAGGACATTGCCAAGTTTGAGAAAATCGCTCCTGTGCATGTATTTAATCTGGATGACGGTACATGGCGTGATCATCTCAAGGACATTGGCAAGCTGGTCAATCGTGAAAAGGAAGCAGAGCAATATATTCAGGATTATGCAGCAGAGACCGAAGAAGTAAAATCATTAATTCACGGCGAGATCGGTGATGGTAGCGTGATGGCCATCCGTGTTACTGCCAAAGAATTGCGTGTATTCAGCACGCGCCGTCCTATGGGGCCGATCTTGTATGATGATCTTGGACTGACCCCGGCCAAAGGCATATCAGATATCGATTCCACAAAGCCTTACCAGGTGATCTCCCGTGAAGTACTGCCTGATTTCGATGCAGATGCCATCTTCGTAGTGGTGAACTCGGATGAGGAAGCGGAGAACATGTTCAAAGAACTGCAAAACAACCCGATCTGGCAAGGGCTAAAAGCCGTTAAAGCCGGTCACGTGTACACCATCGGCGCGCAGCCTTGGCTGGACTATTCCGCAATTGGCAATAAAATGGCACTGGATGAGGCCAAAGAGATGTTTATCCAAAAATAAACCAGCATCACACTGGAGAAATCACAAAAAAACCTCGCTTACGAACTGGAGAGGGAACGGCAGACTTGCGGTCCTGTTCTCCTCCGTCCGAAGCAGAGGTTTTTTCTCTATATATTAATGAAAGCCTGGCATTCCTCATCCTCATAAGGTGCAAACGACAATCTCAACATCCGTGTCAGCAAACGTATCCTGAATAATGCTGCTTACTTTGTCCCACTTCAGTCTGTCGAGTCCGCAACCAATCTGCGGCATGGCCAGCTTACTGATTTCTTGTTCTACACAGACGTCTCGCATCGATTGCACCGCGTGGGTAAACGATGAATAGGTCGGTTTATTCGAAAACTTCGCTTTGGTTACCAGATTCAACGTACGCCCTACCGGGTAACACCGTCCAATCTCAAGCGCTTCCTGCTTCGCCTGCTCCTGTAGAACCTGAAGTCCGAATCTTTCCCGAAACTGTACTGCAATTCCCGCCCCCATGCGGGCATCAGCGGAAATACAATGAGCGAGCGTATAGCCTTCATCCATTGCAAACAAATCTTGTTGGATCTCACGAAATTGCATCTGAATCCTCCTTCTTCACATATTAAAATGAATTACTTGCTGTTCAAAGCAATTGTTCTTGAAACGCCTTGATTATTCTCTGTCCAGCTGATCTGTCCAACACAGCAAAGACTATTTGATCAAAGGACTGCCTGAAATTCTCCTGTACCAGGACTTCATGGAAATACCTCGCCACATCCACCGGGTCATTCCGGAACACCCCGCAACCATAAGCTCCCAGAACAAGGGTACGATGACCATTCGTCGCTGCCACGTCCAAAATATACCGAATTCGCTCCTTCATGACCGATTCGATCTGCTGGTCATCTGCCTGCTCCCGTTCCTTCACAACGCCAGCATTTACGGCAGGAGCCGTAATAAAAGAAGTCGTGTAATATTGGGCTAGCAGCCGGTCCTCATCATCACGTATGACCGGTACACCCGGCGAATAGATCATATAGTCTGAATACAGACAGGTGCGCAGCTTACGATTATGATCATACATTTCATTCATTTGAGAAATACAAGGATATAACCCGGAAGCCCGGGCGAGACTCTCTTCCTGTGCCTGACTTCCACCCAGGAAACCTCCACCCGGATTTTTCGCTGAGGCAAAGTTAAGGCAAACGACATCCGTTCTCCCCTCATCTACCACGAGACGTGAAGCTGCCGCAAGCGTTGTCTCACCAGTGACTTCAATTTTAGCAGCTGCAGACTTAGGCGCTGCCTGTAATTGGCGCACCTGCTCCCGAAGTGCCGGAAGCTCATCCGGACGGTATAAAACGGAACCCTGAATCGCTTCTTTCAAATCTTCCTCAATCGATACCCTGCGGTCATATCCGTTGATGTACTGCCCCTCTTCCAGGATGGCCAGTGTTTCCTGGGCAATACGAGCCCGGCCCGTTCGCTGATTCGTGCTTTTTAGCTGGTTATTTTTCATATGATGGTTTGTATTCATTCTAATCACTTCCTATCTCATCTCTTAGCCGGGTCAGAATCTCACCGAGCCAGTTGGTTCCCCGCCATGTTCTGCGATAGCGGATACGCGGATCTTCTTCTGCCAGTCCAACGCCCCAGATTCGGTCATCCGGGCTTGCTTCCACAAGGGTCGTGCCACGGGTGGCGAGCAATGCGGCGAGCAGGTCTTCATTTTGTGTAAATTTGGCCTGATTGCCTTCATAAACAATGCGTTTGCAGTTTGCTTCCCATATCTCTTGGTTGAACCCGGCTACCTGTCTGCCCAGCTTTTTTTGTACTGAAGCCGAGCTTGCCTTCAAAATCTTGTCCGCCATGGCCTGATCGCCAAACAGCAGTGCTTTTTGATGCATCATGTACTGTTCAGCACTCGTATAACTGATTCCGTTCACCGTAAAATCAGCCGGATGCCACTGGGAAAAGGGTGATGCGGTACGCCAAAAGAAAGTAAACTTCTCCATAGTTCCTTATGTCCTCCTTTCAATAAAACAATTATGTTGTCATACGCTCCGGGTTCAGTCTGTATAAGCGGGAAGGACGATGTCCTGCATTGCCCGTAAACTCTCCGGTTTCGATCACCCAATCCGCAATTTTGCGCCGGAAGGCTGCAGCCAGCAGCTTTTTGCCACTAATAATCTCATAGACCTTCTGCAGGGCCGTCAGCGTAAATGTCTCGGGCATCAGATTAAAAGCAATATCCGTATATTCCACTTTGGATCGTAACCGTTCCAGCGCATAATACATGATCTTGGCATGGTCAAACGCTATGCCCTCCACTTCCAAGATGGTCATGCTGCTGCTTCGCACGCTTCCTTCCACAGCTTCCTTCACCTCAATGACAGCCGATAGCTCCTCGGTTCCGTTCGACAACGTTAGCTGCACTCTTCGTTCCGTCGTTCGACCTCGTTCATGAATATGACGCTTCTCCTCAAGGAGCCGCTGTTCTACCCTGAACCAGTCCGCATCACTCGCATCGTCGCCTGCTTCCAGCTCAAGCTCGCTGCTATCAACGAGCGCCATATACGAGCAGCTGATTACCCTTGTACGAGGATCGCGATGCACATCACCCCATGTGTACAACTGCTCCAGATAGATATCATCCAGCCCGGTCTCCGTAACCAGCTCGCGGCGTGCTGCATCTTCCAGGGATTCCTGCATGGACACGAATCCACCTGGTAATGCCCACTTCCCTATATAGGGATGACCACCGCGGCGAATCATCAGCAGCTGAAGTGCAGGCTCAGCCAGTTTGCGATAATTGGACTGAGCTTCACTCCTTATCGTGAAGACAAGCATATCTACCGTCACCGAAGGACGCTCATAATCGCCTGCATTATATGTCTCCAGAAACTGCTGCTCGCTCATATTGCCATGATTCAGATGGTCCAATGGTCGGCCCTCTGAATAACCTTCATTTGTCATATTTAAAACCCCATTCTGTTATTAACATAATGTTATTAACAATTAGATAATAAGAAGTTAACATATCTATTAGCCTTCGTCAATATTTCCCATATCAAAAAAAATAAGAACTGCTGTACGGGTTGGGATTGGGTGGGTGTTAATCGTGGTGTAAAAGTTTGACCTCTTCTGCATACAGGTGCCGGAAAATTGAAAGGGTGGATTCAGTTTTGTGTTCGCACAATATCGGAGTCAGCTCTCTTTTTTTTTGCCTGCACACCAGTTCGAAGCAGTTGTTAAACGAACAGTGTGGTAACTGCCCTAAGCCAGCCTTTCATACTGCATCATTTCAATGTCTAAGGAAATAAATTCCTGCTAAATTCCTGATTCAGGAAAAAAAGGGTTGACGGTGCAAAGTGGAGGTCTGTATACTGTGTATATTGATATATACAGTATACACAGCTTGTATAGTAAAAGTGTGAGATGGAAAGGCCGGCTTGGTGGCTAACCCGCAGCGATTATTTCAGTACAACTGTATTATATCTATTTTAATACAACTGTGTTATATTAACTTCAATTCACTCGTATTAATAAGGAGGATGTGTTGCTGGAATGAAAAGAATTGTATTATTGGATGTTCTTAGAGGATTTGCGATTATTGGTACATTGGGGACGAATATTTGGCTTTTTGCATACTTAGGCTCTCTGAACAAAATGTTTGGCGATCCGCTTCAACCCTGGTGGACCTCGGGTGATCGTTTACTGCAAACACTGATGCTTTTTCTGGTGAACGGAAAATTCCTCGGACTGCTTACTCTTCTCTTCGGGGCAGGCATGGAATTAAAGCGGCAAAAAGCACTTCGTGAAGGATATGTCTGGCCAGGGGTTTACATATGGACATGTGTGCTGCTGCTCATTGATGGATTGCTGCACTACACGTTGGTCTTGGAATACGATGTGCTGATGAGTTATGCAATTACTGGCATCATCGTGTCCTTCATCATCAACCGTTCCCGCCGCTTTATTTTGATCGTGATGGGGCTCATGGGTGGTATACATCTCATCGGAGTGGGCGGAATTACCGCACTGTTGGCCCTTTCAGAGAGTGGTGCCACCTTCAATAACATGGACGTGATTGCCAAGCTATACGCCACAGGAACATGGTGGGAGCAGGTTCTATTCCGGCTGGACAACTTTGCTTTCTTTCGAACAGAGTCCATCATCATCATTCCGCTGAATATATTTCTGTTCCTGCTGGGTTCCATGCTCATGCGTGCAAACCTATTCTCAGACGAAGCATCCGGACGTCTTAGACGCCGCAAATGGATGAATTTCGGGCTTGCCGCCGGCATTCCTCTGAACCTGCTCCTGCTGGTGCCGGGAGGCAGCATGGACTTGTTTGTTCGGTACATCAGTGCACCGATCCTTACGTTCGGCTATCTTGGGCTAATCGCTTACATGCTGGAGAAAAATAGGTTCGCCGGTCTCTTCAGGCGGTTCGAAGAGATTGGCAAGATGGCATTGAGCTGTTACATTCTGCAAAACATTCTGGCTTCCGCCATCTTTTACGGATGGGGTCTGGGACTTGGTGGTTATCCCTCTTCGCTTGTGGTTGTGTTACTGTGGGCCGGCATCTGTATTGTATTAATGTTATTCTCACATGCATGGCTGCTCAAATTTAAATCGGGACCGGTCGAATGGTTGTGGCGCAAGCTCTCCATCTCTCCTGCCGTCAAGTCACAGTCACGGACTGAACAGATGTAATATCAAAAAGGGTAGGGTTACCTGTAAGGGCAGCAAAGTATTTCTCTCTCTTCAGTTCGAGCTCCGGATCCGTTCCGGAGCTCTTTTTCTTATGTTGCAAAACCTTCATCGCTCCGCCGCTGGGGATACGATGCCCTCACATATTTAATTTGACCCTACAAATGCCTTGACGATATGTAAGATCAAACTTATGATTTAGTTAGTCGACTAATTAATAGGAGGGTAGCTTATGCATTCAGCCCGCAGCGAACGGCTGCTCGGACAATTATCCGAACTTGTGAAGCTGCATCGCTATAAAGTTCATGAGAAGCTGGTTAATCACCCCGAGCTGTACCCGGGACAACCTCCACTGCTGTTCCAGCTTGACCGTGAAGATGGTCAAACCCAGAAAAGTCTGGCCGAGAAGCTTCGCCGTGCTCCTGCAACCGTTACAGTCATGCTGAAACGCATGGAAACATCGGGATATGTAAGGCGTGAAGCCGATCCGAATGACCAGCGCAGTCTGCGTGTCTATCTGACCGACCAGGGCCGCAGCGCGCTCAAGGATTTGAGTGAGGTATTTCAGGAACTGGAGCTCCAGGCTCAGGAAGGATTTACGCCGGAAGAAACGCAGCTCATGTCAGCGCTTGCACAGCGCATGATTCACAACCTTCGTGAATCCTGAATGACGCATGGAATTTTTGCAAGATGATTTTAGACTTCATTAAATGAGGTGATTTCCCTATTGTGGACGTTAAAACGATTTTTGACGCCTTATAAGTCAGCCGCCATACTCGCTCCACTCCTCATGGTGCTGGAGGTAGCCATGGACCTGCTTCAGCCGAAGCTGATGTCCAGCATTGTGGATGATGGCGTGCTTGCCGGTGACCTCCCCCATATTGTACGCACGGGGCTGTTCATGCTTTTGTTTGCCCTCATTGGCTGGGTTGGCGGAGCAGGCTGTACGCTCTTTTCCAGCAAAGCGTCTGTTGGATATGGCACCGATCTGCGCCAGGAGCTGTTCGATCATATTCAAACCTTTTCCTTCCGTAATCTGGACACATTCCAGGAAGGGTCGCTCATTACACGTTTAACGAGCGATATTACGCAAATGCAGACCTTTGTGCAGATGCTACTGCGAATGTTCATCCGGTCGCCGATGCTGATCATCGGCAGTATTATCATGGCATTTACGATCAGTATCAAGCTGGCGCTGATTCTCATGATGACCGTACCCGTTCTCTTTGTCATTCTGTATATTCTCATATCCGCTTCCTACCCGCTATTTGCCAGCGTGCAGAACAAGCTGGATCAAGTCAACGCCGTTCTGCAGGAAAATCTCGCTGGGATTCGTGTCGTCAAGGCTTTTGCACGGGCGGACACGGAGAAAAAGCGTTTCAATCAATCCAATGAGGATTATACGGGAACAGCGGTGAAAGCCTGGCGTATTGTTACGCTGAATGCACCTGTACTCAGCCTGATGCTGAATGCGACCATCGTAGCCGTATTATGGTTTGGCGGGTTTCAGGTTGTAGGAGGCGATATTGCAGCCGGGGATCTGATTGCTTTTATCAACTATGTAACGGTGGTGCTCTCCTCCCTCACTTCCATCGGCATGATGATGATGAGTTACTCCCGGGCCAAGGTGTCTGCTGCGCGGATCAACGAGGTTCTACATACAGAGCCGGACATTCAGTCAGGCCAGGAAGCTCAGATTGAGAATGCATTGCTAAATCTGGCCATTCAGGTTGGTTCCAATCCGGCATCCAGGGGTACTCGCCGACCAGGTGAGGTGGAATTCCGGGACGTTTCGTTCCGTTATGACGGCGAAGATGCTCTCACGGGAGTTAATCTTACTGCGCGAGCAGGGGAAAAAGTGGCTTTACTCGGTTCCACCGGTTCAGGCAAGACATCACTCGTGCAGCTGATCCCCCGCCTATATGATGCCTCACTCGGCGAAGTACTCGTTGGCGGCGTTAATGTACGGAACTGGGATCTTCAGCTGCTTCGCAGCAGAGTGTCCATTGTATTGCAGGAATCCATTCTGTTCAGCGGCAGCATTCGGGATAATATTAGCTTCGGCAGACCGGATGCCACGGATGCCGAGATCCGTGCGGCAGCGCGGGCAGCGGCGGCGGATGAATTTATCATGAACCTGAAAGATGGATACGACACGGAGCTTGGACAGCGGGGAGTCAATCTCTCCGGCGGGCAGAAACAGCGTATTTCCATTGCGCGTGCCCTGCTCATGCGGCCGGATGTTCTTATTTTGGATGACAGTACGAGCGCAGTCGATCTGCGGACCGAAGCAAGCATTCAGAGAGCACTGCATTCCCTGATGAAAGACAGTACAACCTTTTTGATTGCACAGCGCATATCTTCGGTGAAGGATGCTGACTGCATTTACGTGCTGGATGAGGGGCGAATCGTGGCAAGTGGTACACATGACGAACTCATGGCCAATTCCACACACTATCAATCCATTTATGATTCCCAACAACGGAAGGAGGATGTTCAATTTGGCTAAACCTGCATCTTCCTCCGCGCAGCCACCTGTCGTCCCTCCTACCTTAAGACCTGGACCGGGCCGGGGACCTGTTCCGAAAGTAAGAGCCAAGAATGCCAAGCACGCCATCCTGCGAGTATGGTCTTACATGGGACGTCATCGCAAAGGGGTTATCATGGCTCTGGTCCTTACCGCTCTGGGTACACTGCTTAATCTGGCGGGACCTTACCTTCTGGGCCGTGCCGTCAATGAGCATATTGTTCCGAAAGTGACAGACGGCCTATTGAAGGACTGTCTTCTGTTACTGACGGTATATGTCCTGAGTTCGCTCATGATGTGGGGACAGTCTTATGTCATGATCGGCGTATCCCAATTGACAGTGAAGGATCTGCGTCAGGCTTTGTTCTCCAGGCTGCAGCAGCTGCCCATAAGCTTTTTTGACAAAAATCAAAGCGGAGACCTGATGAGCCGGGCTACCAATGATATCGATAACGTATCCACTACCCTGAATCAGAGTGTGACTCAGCTGATGTCCAGTGCGATCCTTCTTGTCGGTTCGCTGTCGATCATGCTTGCTCTGGATATCCGGCTGACACTTCTCAGTCTGGTGACCGTGCCGTTAATCACCATTGCGACCAAGCTGATCGCTTCCAGAACACGCAAACATTTTTCTGCCCAGCAGAAGCTTCTCGGTGAGCTGAATGGTTATGCGCAGGAAACGATCGCCGGACAAAAGGTGGTTGCCGCCTATAACCGTCAAGAACAGGCGCACCAGCATTTTGAAAACCTGAATGAAAAGCTGCGTACAGCCAGTACGCAGGCCCAAACCGTATCCGGGCTGGTTGGACCTACGATGAACGTCATGAACAACATTGGATTTGCCATTCTCGCGGCAGTAGGTGGATGGATGGCTTACCACGAATTAACGTCCATCGGACTGATTGTAAGCTTTCTAGCCTATTCCCGGCAGATTGAGCGACCGCTTAACGATCTTGCGAACCAGTACAACCTGATTCAGGCAGCCATTGCCGGTGCCGAGCGTGTATTCCAGATTATGGATACTCCAAGTGAATACGATGAGAAACAGGAGAAGCAGCTGGACCACATTCAAGGCAAAGTTGTTTTTGATAATGTATCCTTTGGATACAATTCCGACAGAGCGATTTTGAAAAATGTCAGCTTCACCGCGCAGCCTGGCGAGATGATTGCCCTCGTGGGACCAACGGGTGCCGGCAAAACAACCATTATTAACTTGCTCCCCCGCTTCTATGAAATTACAGGCGGAAGCATTACCATTGATGGCACGAACATCTCGGAGCTGGAGAAGGATCACCTCAGGCGCGGACTCGGCATTGTGCTGCAGGATGCCTACCTGTTCTCGGGAACCATTCGTGATAATATTGCCTACGGCAAGCCGGATGCGACCGATGAGCAGATCAGGCAGGCAGCTGAGCTGGCCAATGCCCATTCATTCATTCGCAAACTGTCCCAAGGTTACGACACCCCCATTATTGCGGGCGGAAGCAATCTGAGCCAAGGACAGCGGCAATTGCTGACGATCGCTCGGGCCATCCTCGCCGATCCGGCCATTCTGATTTTGGATGAGGCAACGAGCAGTATTGATACCCGTACGGAAATGCAGATTCAGGAGGCGATGCGCACGTTGATGAAAGATCGGACCAGCTTCGTCATCGCCCACAGATTGAGCACGATCCGGGAGGCGGATCAGATCCTGGTTATCGATTCAGGACAGATTGCCGAACGGGGTAACCACGAGGATCTCATGCAGCAAAAAGGGTTTTATTATCAGCTCCATCAAGGTCAGCTAAACTGATCCATCAACTGAGCGACAACATCAAAACGCCGCACGAAGGTTCCGTGTACTGGGACCTGTGCGGCGTTTTCGTTTGTTCTTGGAGGTAGCTTGTTAACCAATTACTCCACGGCTACTACAGGGAGCTCCAGTGTAAACATAGAGCCGACTCCCACTTCACTTCGCACTGTAATCTCTCCATGGTGATCATGGGCAATCTTCTGGCAGAGCGACAGACCAAGCCCTGTCCCTTCTTCCTTCGTTGTATAAAATGGATTAAATATATCGGCAAGGGCCTTCTCCGGTATGCCGCTTCCTGTATCCGTGATGGATGTATATGCTTTGTCTCCTTCATGAACAAGAACAATATGTACTTCTCCGGGATCATTCATCGCTTCGAATGCGTTGCGTATCAGGTTGATTAACACCTGTACAATCTTGTCCCGATCCATGTGCACCATAACAGCATGTCCCGTCAGCTCAAGCGAAATCCGGTGACCGCGCGATGCTGCATCTGACTCGGTTAATGACAAAACACGTTCAAGGCACTGGTCCAGCTTCTCCGGTTTCATTAGATGAGCCTGCGGCTTGGAAAATTGCAGAAACTCTGCAGTCAGGTCCGTGACCCGGATCACTTCGCCCATAATCACTTCATACCATGGGGCAATATTGAAGGCCTGGCCCCGAGAAAGCTGTAGAAAGCCTCGAATGGCCGTGAGCGGATTACGGATTTCATGCGCCATGCCGGCTGCCAGTTCTCCAACAGCCCTGAGCCTTTCCGAACGGTAGATCTCTTCTTCATTCTTAATCCACTTGCTGCGCTGTGCCTGAAATAGCCGCTCCTCTGCAATCGTTATTAACTGCTGGAGGGTCTCTTCTGTCTCCGGATAGATCGAAATGCTATACGTAACCTGTAATCCTTTCAGATCTGTGGTTTGCATCATACTTATTCGTTCCTCGATACCCGCAACCTCGGGCAAAATGATTGAAAATCGATCTCCCGCATAACGGGATATCCCATATGCATCCGCAAAATGCTTGGAGATGCTCCGTCCTGTCCCAGCTATGATGGTACTCCAATTGTTTTCCACTTCCTTGTTAAATCCGTTGAAGTTCTGGATGTTCAGAAGAATGAGCAAAAAGGAGCGCTGCTTCTCTGCCGTCTCTTGCAGTGCATTCATATATCCTTCATAGTTGAGCAGCCCTGTAAGCGGGTCGTGCAGGGTGAGGAATTGATTTTTTTCGCGCAATCTGCGCTTTTCAGCTTCGCTGTTAATTAATGTATGGTACAAGAAAATAAAAACAACTGCTGAGAGGATATCAAATAGGGACACCAGCAAGGTGTATAACTCTATTGGTACATAGGATAGGCGAATCAGTGTATATTCCAGCACAATTAGAAAAGAAATCGGCAGTGTTTGAGCTACTCGCTGTTTGTCCTGGATCATTGTCATGATGAGCAAGTGGTATAACAGGTTACACCAGTTCAATTCACTGAAATAATGGAATACGCCAAGGAAAATCCATTGGATTTTCTGTAATACAGGATATCGTCTTTCTCCATAAATGCTGGCAACAAATAAGGCTCCGGCAAGGATCATCCATGTGAGGCTGGAAGTGCGGCCCAGAAAATAAGAGGACAGGATTACAAGCAGGCAACCCAGCGGGAAAATAACCCTTTTCATCGTGTACGTTAGCAAACAGCCTCGCCCCCTTTGACAATCTACTCACATCTAACATTTCATTTACATGCATTATATCGATTATGATTAGCTAATGTTGTCGATTATTGGAAGCTCTCCAAATTGGAATGGATAGGGCTCATGGATTATATACCATTTATTTAGTATCTTGAATAGCGATCCTGCATATCATCCATCCTTTTTCTGGTATGTTATAATACAATAATGGATTTATTTTCAATAAAATTGGGATTTGAAGGTGATTTTCGTGGTAGAACAGAAACGACCATTCGGTCCGGGCACCTTTTCTCTGCTCATTGTGGCTTTGGGATTTGCATTTAATTATGCATGGGGGCCTGATGATTTTAGGTTCGGGTATTATCTGTTTCATAAGATGAATTGGCCAATCTATAGCAAGGGTGACGAAGGACTGATCATTCCAACAGTAATAACTGCAATCTTTTGGATCCCTGCCATCATTATTGCAAGAAAACACAAAGTACACTACGGTACAAAAACCGCTTCAATCGTGGCCGGTGTTATGCTAATCATCTGTTTCATAGGCCCTTTGGTTACTGTGTTGGATTGGATCGTCAATTCATAAAGAAAAAAGAAGCCAGCGCTCTGACGTCCCAGAGCGCTGACTTTGTTCTTCCTCTCGACTAATCTATTTCTTCGCCATATATTTGCGGATATCAAATGCAACAGCGGCAACAATAATTAATCCTTTAATAATTAGCTGCCAATAGGGACTTACACCGATAAAGGTAAGGCCGTAGTTGATAACCCCGAAGATGAGCACCCCGGCCATAACACCTGGCACTGTACCGATGCCTCCGGCTGTTGAGACGCCGCCAACGACACACGCTGCTATGGCATCCAGCTCATACATATTGCCGTAGTTATTCGTCGCTCCGCCTGTGCGCGCTGCCTCCAGCACACCACCCAGTCCATACAACGCTCCCGCAATGGCATACAGAGCAATCAAATTACGTGCGACGTGAATTCCTGACACATGTGCGGCCTGGATATTGCCGCCAATGGCGTACATATTTTTGCCGAGGCGGGTTTTGTTAAAAACGACCCAACAGATTAAGGCTACTGCAATCGCAATCAGTACAATATAGGGGATCGAGTAGCCACCACCCAGATCTATATAGCCTGATCCGATCACCGTAAAGTCCGGTCTAAGTCCTCCAATCGGCTGTGACTGGTTGGGCTCTGTATCAAAATAAATCGAGTTCAATCCATAGACAGCCACCATCGTTCCCAATGTAGCGATAAATGGAGGTACATGCAGCTTGGCGACTATAATTCCATTTACCAACCCGACAATCAGACCAGCCACAATCCCAATTATAATGGGCAGCCCCACCAATAAATGAGGCAGATCCGGGAAGAACCGATTGGCATATTCGTCAATTTGCAGCATGGACGCGGATACCACTGCCGTCAGACCTACAACCCGGCCGGCAGACAGATCGACCCCACCGGTGACAAGGATGAAGGCCGCCCCGAGTGCAATGATGGCCCTTGTGGAGGACTGCTGCAATATATCCCGTAGGGTAGAGAAAGCAAGGAAGTTCGGGTCTGCGATGGCAATGCCGATGACAAGCAGAATAAGTACGATAAAGATGGCTCGCTGCGTTACATACTGTTTTACCTGATTGATGACTTGCGTGTTCATCTGTTTCCTCCTGTCTAAGCCATCCGCTGCTGAGCGGCCAGCCTCATAATTTCCTGCTCTGTGGCGTCGGCTCCGTCTACAATGCCGGTCAGCCTTCCTTCACTCATCACCATGATCCGGTCGGACATCCCGAGCAGTTCAGGCATCTCCGAGCTGATCATGATAATGCTTTTGCCCTGACGAGCCAGTTCCGTAATAATGGTGTATATTTCAAACTTGGCACCCACGTCAATGCCCCGCGTCGGTTCATCAAGCAGCAGAATTTCCGGACTGGTCAATAACCACCGCGCCAGAAGCACTTTCTGCTGATTCCCCCCAGACAGGTTTCGAATCAGCGTGTTAACGGAAGGCGTTTTAGTTCTGAATTTCTGGGTTTGCTCCCTTGCCTCTTCGCGTCCCTTCTTTTCATCCAGCAGCCCAACCCGGTTCCGGTACCTTCCCAGACTCGCAATGATCGTATTTTCATACACGGACAACACCGGAAATATGCCCGTAACCCTACGCTCCTCAGTCAGCAGCGCCATATGATGACGTTTCGCCGCGGCGGGTGAGTTGATCTTCACCTTGCGTCCATGAATCGAGATTGTGCCTGAAGCGAGACCGCGCAGTCCGAACAAGGATTCAATCAGCTCCGTCCGCTGTGCCCCCACGAGCCCGCCAATACCGAGTACTTCCCCTTTTCGGAGCTCAAATGTAATATCCTTGAAAGAGTGGGCCTGGCTAGATGTTAACCCTTCTGCCTTCAAAATCACTTCGCCAGGAACGTTGGTCCGTTCTGGAAAACGTTCGTCCAGATCCCGTCCAACCATGCGGGTAATGATCAGATCGGTAGTCAGATCAGCAGCATCCCAGGTACCAACAACAAACCCGTCACGCATAATGGTGACTTCGTCCGAAATCGTAAGGATTTCCTCCATTTTGTGAGAGATGTAGATAATCGACACGCCGCGGCTGCGAAGCTCGTTAATGATGGCGAACAGCTGCTCTACTTCCTTGCCTGTCAGAGATGAGGTCGGCTCATCCATAACAATGACTTTCGATTGAAAAGATACCGCTTTGGCGATTTCCATGGATTGTATTTTGGATACGGATAGCGTTCCTGCCTGTGCCTTCGGGTCGATATCCAGATTCAGGTCTTTAAACAAGGCCAAAGTATCGGCATACATCTTCTTCTCGTCGACCAGCAACCCTCTCATCGGAAAACGCCCCAGCCATATATTCTCCATCACGGGTCGATGAGGCACCGGATTCAGCTCCTGATGGATCATGGATATGCCATGCTGCAGTGCTGCTTTCGAATTCGGAATGTCGACCTCTTTTCCATCGATTCGAATCGTCCCTTCATCCGGTCGGTACATGCCAAACAAACATTTCATCAGTGTGGATTTACCTGCTCCATTCTCTCCCATCAGAGCGTGGACCGATCCAGGCTTCACCTTCAGGGTGACCTGACTAAGTGCCTGCACACCCGGAAATCCCTTCGAAATTCCATCCATCTCCAGCAGATAAGGTGATGCCATATAGGTTCCTCCCTTCCATATGCCCAGAAAAAAGGACGCCACCGATAAGACGGACGTCCCTCTCTGCTGCTGTTATTGGGCGTCGGCAATGTTGTCTTTCGTAATTTTCTTGTAGGCAATCCAGACATATTTGCCGTCCGTAATGTCATACCCCGTATTTTCCTTCGTTGGCGTCTCACCCTTGGCGAGTACTGCAGCCAAAGCCACTGTTGCTGCGCCCTGGTTCTTCGCATCATTCAATACGGTGCCAAGCATCGTGCCGTCCTGAAGCGCCTGAATGGCAGGAGCGGTTGCATCCACACCAACGACAGGCATTGCCTTGCCGTCCTTGAAGTATCCTGCTGCCTTCAATGCTTCGATGGCACCGAGTGCCATATCGTCATTGTTGGCAAGTACAGCTTCAATCTTGTCGCCATGGGAAGCGAGGAATGCCTGCATTTTCTCCTGTCCTTTGACCCGATCCCACATCGCCGTGTCTTCCGCCAGTGCCTCTACCTCAATACCGGCATCCTGGATCGCCTGTACGGAGTATTTCGTCCGCAGCTCTGCATCCTGGTGTCCCGGCTCGCCTTTCAGCATGACGTATTGCAGTTTGCCGTCCCCGTTTTTGTCCGCTTCGGGATGGGCTTTCCAGTAATCCACAATCAGCTGGCCGGAGATCGTACCCGACTCTTCCGCCTTGGCACCAACGTAGTACACCTTATCCCATTTATTCATGTCTTCGGCTACCGGCTCACGGTTCAGGAACACGACAGGAATGCTTGCCGCCTTGGCCTTGTCAATGATGACGCCTGCCGCCGTCCGGTCAACCGGATTTACAGCCATCGCGCTGTATTTTTTGGATACAAACAGGTCCACCTTCTCATTCTGGGTCGGCTGTGCGTTCTGGCTATCCACGATATCAAGTGTGGCTTTGCCTTCTGCTGCTGCCGTCATCGCATTCCGTACGCCCGTCATGAACGTATCATCGAATTTGTAGATCGCAACACCAATCTTCGGCGTCTCCGTTCCGCCTGCTGCCTGCTCCTCCGTACCCGTTCCTGTACTTCCACCCGCACTGTCTCCACCGCTGCTGCAGCCCGCAGCCGCAACCATGAATGCAGTAAGCAGCAGTGTCATCCACGTTTTCTTCATATCCTAATGACCTCCCCCAAGTTCATTCGGCTTCACCGATGTCTTTATTATGAAAGGGTTTACACGATTTTCGAATACAATATCTTCATCTGTTTTATCGAAATCTTCCTGTGTTCGGTTCATGTCCTCTATCTTCATTGAACAAACGGAAACAGCAGCTTCTGGTTATCCATCCAGAACATATTGTCCGTACTGACCAGCTTCGTTTCCAGCGTCACTCTGGCTTGCACCTGCTGATTATTCAGCCGTGCTACGGCCTGATTCAAACCAAGGTACCCTGCGCTGAAGCCATTTTGCACAATCAGATGCTGGAATACCCCTTCCTGGAGCTGCTCCAGCTGCTGCTGCTCACTCCCAAAGCCTACAATGTTGACCTGGTGCTCCAACTTGCGGCGATGCAGTTCATCCGCCGCTCCCAGAGACGCGGGCTCCTGCAGGGCAATGAAGCCGTCTACCTGCTGCTCGTCCAGCAGCTGCTTTGCTGCCTGCCAGCAAACTTCGCGAGTGCTGCATACGGACTTGGGTTCAATCCGAATACCCGAATACTGTACCAGCGCTTCCATGACCCCCTGCTCCCGGTGGATCAGCCCTGGGTTCACAGGATCGGGCCCCAGCAAGGCTACGCTGCCTCTGCCTCCCAGAAGTTCGGCCATGGCTTCACCTGCCTGCCGCCCAGCCTCCACATTATCCATGGATATGACACTCGTAATCCCTTCGACAGGAAACTCATCGTTGAGAACAATCACAGGAACACTCATGCCGCTCTTATTCATCGTTTGGGCCTTCTGAATAATGTCGCCAAGTACCTTCTCACTCAGTGGATCAACGAGCAGAGCGGAAGCGCCCTGTTGCAATGCCTGAGTCACTGCTCGGATCTGTGCCTGTTCGCGCTGACTGTAGGCCGAAACGCCCTGCCGGGACAACTCCTGCTGCTCTCTGACTCGGTGGATCGCCGAATCTGGATTGGATGGCGCATACGTTGCCGCCTCGGATGGAAATGCCTCCACCGTTAACAGTTCCGCTCCATGTTCCTTGGCTGCTGCTTCTGCCCCGAGCTTTATCGCTTCAGCAAGTTCCCCTGTCCCTGCAGGGGTGATTAGAGCGACACGAGGTGGCGGCAGTACCGAATCGGCATTGGAGATGCCACATGCCGTACCCAGAAATAAACAGCAGCCCGCCGCAGCGATCCCCGTACATCTGCGTACACGAAGGATGGACTGACTGAATTTCTTGATGGAATCTGTACTGAAGACCCTGCGGATGATTGCTTTATCTTCCTTACCTTTTATCATAAAAATCGCCATCCTCCCGTTCGCATTGAACCGGTATCCGAATCCAGACCGTCGTTCCTTCCTCCAGCTCACTCTCGAATTCAAGACCGCACCCTTCCCCATAATAGAGCTGAATCCGGTCATGTACATTGCGCACGGCTACCCCTGATCCAGCCCCACTTTTCGCGATGGGACTGCCCTGAAGTAGTCCTGCCACCTGCTCCTCCGTCATGCCGACACCATTATCCGTGATACGAAAAACCAGCTGGTCGCTCTCCCGATAGACGCGGATCTCAATGCAGCCTTCATCCGTGTGATACTCAATCCCATGCACGATGGCATTCTCAATTAACGGCTGAAGAACCAGCTTTAGTGTCAGACATTCCAATGTATCCTCATCTGCATCCAGGCTGAACCGGAATTTGCGCTTGAACCGCATCTGCTGAATGGTCAGGTAATGGTGCGCATGCTCCAGCTCTTCACGTACGGTAATAATGGTTTTCCCTTGGCTGAGACTTATGCGAAATAGGCGTGATAGCGATGTGATCATGGTGATCACCTCTTCATTACGACTCATGCCCACCATGCGCACGACAGAATTTAATGTATTGTAGAGAAAATGAGGATTAATCTGGGCCTGCAAAGCTTCCAGTTCGAGACGTCGTTTCTGTTCCTGTTCATGGATGATCTCATTCATCAGCGTACGAATCTTGTACACCATCAGATTAAACCGCCGGGATAACCGCTCCACTTCAAGGGGTCCCTGAATGGGCAGCTCCACGTTGAAGTCCCCTCTCTCCACGGCTTTCATCTTCCGCTCCATCCGCCGGATCGGACGTGTCAAACTGGAAGAGAGCAGCATGGACACGAGAATAACGAGTATTAACACAACCAGCAGTACCCGGACAAGATAGCCATTGACCTCCTGCCGGGTTGTCATGATTTCATCCAGGTAGGCCACACCGACAATTTTCCATCCGATATTGGCTACAGACTTCACGGTATTCAGTCTTTTCTGTCCATCCGCTTCATCTTCATAACTGCCTGTAGCCACCAGGGCCTGTTCGATATTTTCGCTTTTGAGTCCCATATACATCAGCTGCTGCTGCGGATGATAAACAATATTGCCTGCGCTCTCGTCGATGATGTAGACATATCCCCGCTGCCCCAGACTGACCCGGCGGCTCAATTCATCCATCTGTTTGAAATTAATATCCACCAGCAGAATGACCTGTCGATCCTGACCATTTTGCCGTACAGTAATGCCTTTGCTCATCGATACGACCCACTTATAGGGGCCTGAGTACATGTTCTGAATATGAGGCAGTGAAAAGCTAAGGTGGTCCGGCACTCTGAGCGCAGATTGAAACCACCCTTGCTGTGTCACATGGGCGCTTGATTTTAGCTCGGCCGAAGGTCTGTTCTTGAGCAGTTCGCCCTTGGAGTCGAGCAGTGTAATGGAGATAATGTCCTCCCTGCTGCTGAGCAGTGTATCCAGCTGTTTGTCCACCTGTTCCCCTTCCCAGGTTCCGTCCCGCAGCATATGCTCCTCGATAGCTCGGTACAGATGCGACATGCTCCGGACGTAGTCCTCCAGGTTGTAGCTGACCTGATCGACGATCTGCCTCGTTGTCAGTTCGGCGCTTCGTTCGGCAGCCTGTGTGAATTTGTCATGCAGAAGCAGGGCCATAATGGTGAGCACAAGTACAATGAAGATGGAAAAGGACCACGTGATAATAGACCGAATACTGCTGACCTTCGAGGATCGAAGACGGAAACGCAGCCGGAGCCATAACTGTCCCATCCATCCGGCTAACGTTCTCATCGTTCTGCACCTTCACGCGTTGTCAGCGCGAACTGCTTGCGATATTCTTTGGGCGAGACGCCGATATGTTTCTTGAAGCAAAAACTGAAATAATTCGGTTCGGCGAAGCCTACCCGTTCCGCGATCTCAAACGACTTCAGCTCTGTGGAGCGAAGCAGTTCCTTGGCCGCCTCCATACGGATCTGCATTAGATATTGCAGGAAGGTAAGCTGCACTTCTTTTTTGAAAATGCTGCAAAAATAACCTGAACTGATATGCAGATATCCGCATACCTTCTGTATGGACAGATCGGGATCGGCATAATGTTCCTTCGTAAAACTCAGCGCCTGCTCCACAATATCCTTGTATACATGCTGGCGCCCGCTGGCAATCCGGTGCTGTACGAGCACGCAGACTTCCCTCACTTTGTCTTGTGCCTCAGACAGTCCCGGCAATCGGAACATATCCGCATACAATTGGAAACCGGAACCGAAGATATCCTCCATGTCCTCACCAGATGCCTGTGCTGCCTTCCATACCGTCGTCAACACTTCAATCAGGTACAGCTGGATGTCCCCCCGACCATGCTCCACCGTAATTTCCCGGAAAATGATTTCCAGTGCATCTTCAAGCTCCGTTCTGGTTCCTGCCTTGAGCGTACGGGTCAGCGTCTGCTGCTTCAGCTCGTCAAAACGCAGCTTGCCTGCAGTCTGCCGCTCCACGTCTGCAATATAGATAAGCGAATCCGTCCCCGGGACCAGTCTATAGTCGAGCGCCAATAATGCATCCTCGTAAGCATGTTTCACATCCGAGAGGGTTTCGACCATGGATCCAGATCCCACCGTGGCCGGGATTCGCAAATAGTGATTAATGCTGCGGATGACACTCTCAAGGGCCTGCTGCTGACGTTTCTCCCCTTCGCCCTGACCCCAGCGATCAATAAAAAGCAGAACAATGGCTTCCTGGTGCATAAAAGCATGTCCTGCCCCGTGTTCCTTCCATACCTCTTCGGCAATGTTAAGTGCAGCGAACTGCTTCAGTTCCGCATCCTCGGAGTGACGCAGTGATCCCCCGGAACCGTGGGCATCCTTTTTCTCCGATACGTTGTCTGCCCTAACCGATGCCTGAGTATTCGCTCCCACTTGATGGCCATTCTTCTTCCCGTCACCCTCCATGTGCAGCGTCAGAACGGATACCCCATACCGCTCACCGTTTAGGTCCAGACCGCACTGTTTGGCTTTGTCATGAATGTACGCCGGCGATTTCTGCCGATGCAGCAGCGTAGCCATCAGATCGGCCTGCACCAGCGGCAAGCTTGTATAATAATGATCCCGCAGCTGCTGAACGTCTTCGCGTTCTGCCACCTCAGATGCCATCTGGGCTCGCAGACGTGTAAGCAGTTCGGTCAGATGCCCGGCTGAGAACGGCTTCAACAAATATTCATCCACACTCAGTGAGACCGCCTGCCTGGCATAATCGAATTCATCATACCCAGTCAAAATGACAACCTTCACGAGTGGGTTGCGTTCCCGCAGCCTTCGCGCAAGTTCCAGTCCATCCATAAACGGCATGCTGATATCGGTTACCACGATATCGGGCTCAACCCTCTCGGCCATCTCCAGCGCTTCACGGCCATTCTCTGCCAAACCGACGATTCGCAGGTCCAGGGCCTCCCAATCCACCTCTATGACTAATCCTTCGCGTACGTCTTCTTCATCATCCACCAGCAATACCCGGTACACGTCCGAATTCCTCCCCCAGCTCTTTGAAATAATGCAAGATGCCTCATGTATATGTCGTTTCGATCCAAGGTTGCCATCATACTATACAATATTATCTCATTTGTGTAACCGCTTACTTTTCGAAAGGAAAAGAATTATATTTATATCATATCCTTTTTGAATTTATGGTAAATTATAGTTAAATTGTTCCGAAAAATTCGAGAAAGGAACATGATCTCAAATGAACAGATTACAAGCCGGATTGTTAACCACTGGGATTGGCGCCGTATTGCTTTGTAGCGGAGCCATTACCGAAACCATTCGATCTGATCAGCTTCATCCCCCTAGGGAAACATTAATGTGGGAAGATTATTCCCAGGACTTAAGGAATAAATTAACACGTTCGTGGTGCGGGGGGTTAGAGGCAATCCATAAAGTTATGGGTCAGGATGATGATAAGGAAAACCTAAGCAAGTGGAAGCTGTATTATGATTTGGAACATGTTAAACACCAGATTCCCCGCAAAGAGCACTCCTCTTTCATTCATGTCTATTACAGTGAAGCCCGAAGATCCTTGCTTGAGAATGGAGATTTCATGCCTGCCCTGCTTCTGGATCCTGATCATTCGAAAGCCATACAGTTTTGGGAAAAGCATGATGGAACATATGCAATCATAACAATGGAGAAACGATTAGATGATGATGGAACGCGCAGATGGCTTGAAAGTGGTGCACAGATCATCAATAAGCCCTGACCCGCATATCAGCGGATCAGGGCTATCATTCGTATGAAGTCCAGGATCAATGCAATCTTAATTACGTTTGCATCGACCTCTTAATATATCTTTTGATCTAATCCAAATGGCGAGATTCCTTCTCCTGCTCTACGGGATTGGCATTTAACCCTTTTACATAGATCATCGTTCGGTCTGGATTCGTATGCCCCATCATTTCAGCCAAACGATGCAGTGGAACACGCTCAGCCATGGCATAGCCAAACCGATGACGCAGATCATGTGAACTTAGTCCT
This sequence comes from Paenibacillus sp. FSL K6-2862, assembly GCF_038005125.1. NCBI lineage: Bacteria > Bacillati > Bacillota > Bacilli > Caryophanales > Paenibacillaceae > Paenibacillus > Paenibacillus sp. FSL K6-2862. Next base: position 1,078,222 of record NZ_JBBOSN010000001.1, on the reverse strand, counting down.
TCCAATCCGGCTACGGTCATTACTTTTTTAATCAAATGGCGAAGCGCCCTCTCGGTCAAACGATCGTTAGTCTTCTCCGAAGGGAACAGGTAAGGGCTACCTGGACTCAGACCTTCCATATACTTTCTCAACATCGCAACACACACCGTATTTAACGGAATTCTTCGTTGTCCGTTTCGTTTATCGGCCCGCACCGTAAGCTGCCCGCTTCGCTTGCCCAGTTCGATATCGACTGGCTCCAGATTGCATACCTCCATCGTCCGCAGCCCCGTATGAAACATCAAGATCAAGATGGTCTGATCCCGCAGGGAATTCCCCTGTTCTACCGCGGAGAGAAACGCTTCTTCTTCTATGGGTGTCATTCGGCGAGGGCTCACCTTGTCTTCGGGAATGAATTTCAAAGGTTTGGAAGGATCACTGCTAATTTTGGACTCTTCTGCAGCCCATTTGAATAAGCGCTTCAGTGTAATCAGTCTGCGGTTAATCGTAGCTGGCTTCAGCTGCAAAACGTTCTGAGAATAATCACGGTAGCTCATTAACGTGGATGTATTTATGTTTTCAATTCTGGTATCCTTTTCTCCAAATGCTTTACTTCCTTTGCACCATTCAAGAAAATGCTTCAGATCACTCGCGTATTCCCTTAATGTTTTGGGAGTCAATTTAGCCTGAATGGTAAGCATATGTATGAATTCCTGAACAAGCATTTCCCCATGCACCGGCATACCAGATACCTTATCCATTAGAAAAAACCTCCAAATCTTGACTTATATTAGCGGACATGGTATTATCATATTAATCGATACATTAGCGGACATCAAGTCTGTGGTTTAAATGCACCTGATCAGCGTTAATTTTTCATTAACACTCATCAAAATGGTCGCTTAAAAACTTATTTTTTGGAGGAATCACATGCAAACAGGTACAGTGAAATGGTTCAACGCGGACAAAGGGTTCGGTTTTATCGAAATTGAAGAAGGAAATGACGTTTTCGTTCATTTCAGCGCAATCCAAAGCGACGGTTTCAAAACATTGGATGAAGGACAACGCGTTCAATTCGAAGTAACCCAAGGTAACCGGGGACCACAAGCTGAGAACGTTACAGTCATCTAATTATATTCAAGCTGCCTTTACAGGCAGCTTTTTGTTTGCCTTCCCTTCCTGCTCTATTCAGATATTCAGATCATCGGATCGACCCGAACGCCACAATCATACAAAGCGAGGGATTATGATGGATAAGGAACAATTGATTACCGAAGTTGCCAAAGCTGGCGGATTCTCCAAAAAGAACGCAGAAAAGGCCGTAACCGTCGTACTCGATTCGATTTTGGAAGCTTTAAAAGAAGGTCAAGAAGTTCAGCTTGTCGGATTCGGAAAGTTCGAAGTGCAAGCACGCGAAGCACGCATGGGCAGAAGCCGTAGAACCGGCAAGGAAGTTCAGCTTCCCGCAGGGAAAGTTCCTGTATTTACAGCCGGATTAATGATGAAGAAAGCTTTAAATTAAAAACAGCGAACAACAGTACCGGAAAGAAGGTTTTTATTCAAACGAACAACAATAATTATAATGCAAATGCGACATTTTCTACGGTTGATGACATTCTTAACTATTATTCTGATAAGAAGACCAACCAGGATAACGCAAAGGATCACACCCATTCAACAGCCCCTTCAGCAGAGTCTGAACACACTCCATCATCACCAACTCGCTAACGAACCCTTTCATATTGGACAACAAAAAGCCCTGCTCCGCATATAAACGGTCCAGGGCTTGATTTATGTTAATCCAGTACCCAGGGCGAATGAATCTTGGGCACATCGTTAATCAACTGCCTTGTATAAGGATGCTCTGCACGGTGAATGACCTCCTCCGCTTTTCCAGCCTCCACCATCCGCCCGTGTTCCATAATGCAGATCGTATCGCTAACATAATAAGCAAGACCCACGTCATGGGTAATAAACACAATCGTCATCCGGTTCTCATCACGCAGCTTGAGCAGCATATCAAGGATCGTGGAACGCGAGCAGGCATCCACCATGGAGGTGGGCTCATCGGCGATCAGCACTTTCGGATGCAGCATGAAGATCCTCGCAATCATTAATCGCTGCATCTGCCCGCCGGACAGCTCGAATGGATATTTGTTGTACAACTCCTCAAACTTCAGGTTCACGAAAGAACAAGCTTCTTTCATTTTGATGTACGCCTCATCCTGGCTGAGCTTCACACCTTGCAGCTTGATGCAATCGACCAGCAGCTTCTCTACCCGGTGAAAGACATTGAACGAGGAGAACGGATCCTGGAAAATGGCCTGAATATCCTTCCAATAGGCTTTGCGTTCACGGTATCGCCCCAGCTGCCTCGGTTTTCCGTTATATTCGATGGTCCCACTCGTTTCCTTAAGCAGGCCCATAATCATCTTCGCAAGCGTGGTCTTGCCACTGCCGCTCTCGCCAACAATCGAAATAATCTCGCCTTCGTGAAAATCAAAGCTGACATCGTCTACCGCCGCCTTTTTACGGTTGCCTGTACCGTATACCTTCGTCAGATGACGGCCGCTGATCAGTACCTTGCCCATCGCCATGCGAGTTCACTCCTTCCGGGAGTCATGAATCAAGCTGCTCCTCTTTCCTGATCTGCTCCAGGATTGCCGGTGTCAGCAGGCAGCGATAGATCCGTTCTTGCACTTGGATATTCTCAATCTTCCCCTGACGACATTCATCCGTAACCAGCGTGCAGCGCTCTGCGAATCTACAGCCTTCAGGCACATGCTTGAGATTCGGCGGAGCGCCAGGTATCGCTGCAAGCTTATGTTCCTTCATCCCTTCTTCTGGCACAATGATGGACCCCATCAGCTTACGGGTATATGGATGCAGTGGATCGAAGATCATCTGGTCCGCCGTTCCCCGTTCCACAATTTCGCCGGCATACATGACCATAATCTCATCCGTGACGTGATACAGAAGCGGCAGTTCATGGGTTATAAACACCAAGGACTTGATCACTTCGCGTTTCAGCAAATCCTTCAGTAGACGGATGACCGCCTTCTGTGAAGTCACATCCAGAGCGGATGTGGGTTCATCCGCAATGAGCACTTTGGGATTCAAAATGGTTGAGATAGCAATGACTGTTCGCTGCTTCATGCCACCGGACAGTTCATTCGGATACATATCCAGTACATCCGGGGACAGATTCAGCGATTGGAAGCGCTCGGCTGCCATCCTCCGCACTTCCTGACGCTTCATCTCCGGACGATGTTCCTTCATAATATCCTCGATGAAACGGATAATGCGCAGCGTTGGATTAAGTGCATTCATCGCAGCCTGCGGAATATAGGCAATTTCCTTACCGAGAATGCGGGAGCGCAGCTGCTCCTTGTTCAGCTGCATGATGTCCGTGCCATTGATCCGGATTGAACCACTGCCATAATGCAAGGGCGGGAAATAGAAGCCCATCAGGCTGAGTGCCAGTGTTGACTTACCGCAGCCGGACTCCCCCGCAATGCCCAGCGTCTGCCCTTCTTTCAGTCCAAACTCCACCCCGTCAACCGCATAAACATTCTCTTTGAGCCGGGTACGGTAATAGGTTTTGAGGCCGCTGACCTGAAGTATAGGTTGGTCCATGGTCTTAGCTCCTTATTTTCGGATTAAAGATTTCGTCCATGCCTGTATTCATCAGATAGAGCGAGAACGTAATGACGGCAATGGCCATTGCCGCAGGAATGAATGCCCACCATGCTCCTGCTACCGGAGCTTCAAATACCAGTGCCCAGTTCATCAGAATGCCGAGTGATATCGTGTTATACGGACCGAGCCCCAGCATCGAGATGGAGGCTTCGGACAGAATACCCGAGGCGGTCTGGAGCACAAAGGCCATGACAACATAAGAAGCGATATACGGCAGAATCTCATGGATGATAATACGCGGCGTGCTGTGTCCCGAAATTTTTGCAATATGCACATGATCCCGGCTCCGCAGGGATGTGGTCTGTGCACGTACCGCCCTGGCTGTCCACGGCCAGCTCGTGATGCCAATAATAATGGCCGTTACGAGCGAACTGCGGGAATCGATACTGACCGAGATCAGAATCAAAATGATAAACGAGGGAATCACGATGAAAATATTCGTAACGGCTGTCAGGAAATTGTCCAGCATGCCTCCGATATATCCGGATACCAAGCCCATAATCAGACCAATGACTGTTGCAAAAACGCCCGCTATCAGCCCCACCCGTATCGATGTCTGGATGCCATACATCAATTCCAGAAAGATATCACGCCCAAAGTTGTCTGATCCCAGCAGCAATCCATCCCCCGGAGGCTGAAACGCCATCGCAATCATCTCCAGCGGATCACTGCGATTTATGAGCGGATAGATGGTAACAAGCAGCAGCATGCCTACAAAAGTCACCGCACCGATCATAAACTTGGGCGACTTCAGCAAAATAGAGATCGAATGCTTCATGTCATTGTTCCTCCATTTGAGCAGCCTTAATGCGCGGATCAATGAAGCCATAGATTACATCAATCGTGAAATTGGCCAGCAGCACGGCGATGGCAATCAGCAGTGTACATCCTGTAATGAGCGGATAATCGAGCTGACGTATGGCCGTGAACAGCCAGGTGCCTATGCCCGGATAACTGAACACAATTTCACAGATCAGTGATCCGCCAACCATGGTGCCAATGGAGAGCGCCAGTCCCGTGATCTGCGGCAGCATGGCGTTGCGGAACACATAGCGGGCAATGCGGCCGTCCCGAATTCCAAGCAGTTTGCTGTACAGCACATAGTCCGAATTCAGCTCATAGATGGACATCTCCCGCATGCCAATCGCCTGACCTCCAATGGTCACGAGCACAATGGACAGGAACGGCAAGGTATGGTGGCGTATGACCGACATGATAAAGTCGAAGCTTAGCTGAGGCACCATCTGGAAGTCGTATCCACCGGACAGCGGAAACCATTTCAGTGTTAAAGCAAAGACATACAGCATAATAATAGCCAGAGTGAAAAAAGGAATGGAATTGATAAACAGCGCTACAGGAAAAAGCACTTTATCAAAAACACCTTTCCGGTACGCCGCGATGGCACCGAGCAAATTGCCGATCAACCAGCCCAGCAGGATAGCTGGGAGCTGAAGCCCCACCGTCCAAGGGACGGCGGAGGCCAGAATGTCCGTTACAGACTTCGGATATAATCCGAAAGACGTGCCGAGATTGCCTGTGAAGAGATTTTTCAGATAAATGCCAAACTGGGTCCACAAGGGCTGATCAATACCAAATTCAACGGTAAATGTCTCATACACCCGCTTGATGGAATCCGAATCAGTCATGCCTGCAGTCATTTTGGAAGCGATCATGCTCACCGGGTTGCCTTCAATCAGTCTTGGCAGAATAAAATTCAATCCGACGGCGATGATCAGGGTCAGGCCATACCAGAACACTTTTTTCGCTACATATCTGGCGTAGGCATTCATTGGATCCAGCACCCCCCGAATTTTACGGATAAGGCCATATCTGTACTAAGGTGAGAACCTTCTTGCATCACCTAATTATGAATTTGGTAAAGTGCCTTGATGCCTGAGCCATCCATGGAAATTTGCGGCGGAATGTTGGTGCCGTCCCCTTCGGACGGGAAGCCTTTCCAAACAGACTCATTCACGGTATCAAACACCCACGGTCTGTACATTAGTGGAATGGACGGGATGTCTTTGAGCCAGATCGTATTCAGTTCGGTGTATAGGGATTTCAGTTTCGCCTCATCGGATACGGAAGGAATCTCTTCAATGATTGCGTCTGCACGGTCATTCTGGTAACGTCCCCAGTTCCAGAATGCCATCTCGCCGAGTGGTGCAACGCCTTTCGAATACATGATGGTCATGGCACGGTTCCACGGCTGGCTCGGACTCACACCGCCCGCAGGTGTGTTCATGATAATATCAAATTTGCCGGTCTGCAGATCATTGGTCCATACCGGGGATTCCGGGAATTTGGTTCGAATCTCAATGCCGATTGCTTTGGCGCTCTGTGCAACAATCTCCAGCGCCGCATTCCAGTCAGACCAGCCGTATGGACACTCAATTTCAAACGGTCCGAGACGGGTACCATTCAGTACACGAATGCCATCTTTGCCTTTGGCAGCCCCAATCGAATCAAGCAGCGCATTGGCCCCTTCCACATCAGTGGTCCATTGCAGAGACTTGATTGCATTCTGATCAATATATTTGGACTCGGCATCCGAGTTCAAGGTCAGCGAAGGCTGCATCGGTGCAGAATAACCGCTCATTGCCAGTTCGGAGATCTTGTCATAGTTGATGCTCATAGCAATGGCCCGGCGGACATCTGCGTTATCCAGTCCGGCTTTGGAGAGATTGAAGAAGATGCTTGGCATGGAACCAGGGAGATAATAAGGAGCATCTTTCAGATAGGTTTTGACTGGAGCGCCGCCTTCCCACATTTTCCACACCTGCGGGATAAACTGTTGGGAGACGTCCACTTGCCCACTCTTGAAAGCCAGATCCCCTGCCGCATTATCCTTGTAGATTACATGGGTGATATACTTCGGTGCCGGCAGCTTGCCGAACAGCTTTTGACCCCAGTAGTTGTCGTCGCGAATAATGGTAATTTTCTGATCATTGTAGAAGTGCAGTTTGTAAGCTCCGGTGCCCACCGGATTATCGTTGATTTCTTTGCGGATCGCTGTCAGATCATTATTATTTTTCTTCTCAATCTCTTCCCAGATATGCTTCGGCAGCATCGGGATTAATTCAATGCTATCCAGCACGGTCAGTTTGTTGGGATTATCAGGGTTTAGCTTGATCTCCACGGCTTGTGCCCCATCAGCTTTCACTTCCTGAATATAGGTCCAGAAACTACTCCAGTTAATGTCGTATTTCTTGCCCAATTCATAAGTGTACACCACATCATCTGCGGTAAAAGCCGTTCCGTCACTCCACTTCGCATCTGCGTTCAGCTCAATCCGCAGTGTCGTGTCATCCGTCCATTCGTATGACTTGCCGAGCAGCGGCTCAAGTGCTCCATCCAGCTGGTTCACCATAAACAAGGTCTCGTACAGAAATTCCCTGGAGTTTCCGTAATTCACAGGGAAGGCGGGATTACCGCTGAGCAGATTGAAATTGGTGGGGGGTCCCCATTGCAGTCCATTGACATACAGCGTCTCGTTGCGTGGAGTCTCCTTATTGGTTTGCGGGGCCGGTTCATTTTGGGTCGTTGCAGCAGGTGGATCTACCGTTCCTTGCGGTTCACTTACCGACGGTGGCTGAACACTTTGGCATCCGGCCAATAGAGCAGCCGACAATAACAGGGCGATGAGCGGTTTTGCAGCACTCTTGACTCGCATCCTGAACCCCTCCGTGAAATCATATTGGTATTTGGAAGCGCTTACTTAACGATATTCTATGAGATATATCACATGAAACATTCCATCTCTTTCCTCAATGTCGAGACATTATTTCTTACAGCTAGGCCAAAGGGGATAGGCATATGTTGACCAAATAAAAACAGCTGGCTCCGTCAGGAACCAGCTGTTGCTTCGTTTTTTTGAAAACCAATCCTATCTGCTATCTAAAAGTTTCTTCAATGTCTGCAGATCATATGTGGAAACCAATTGTTCCAAATGGGTATCCAGCCACTCTTCATCCTGATCCCACCATTTCAGTTCCAGCAGCAGCTCAATCGTTTTGTCGTCAAAGCGTTTTTTAATCGGCTTGGCCGGGTTGCCACCAACAATGACATAAGGCTGGATGTTCCGTGTTACCGTCGAATTAGACGCCACGATGGCACCGTCTCCGATCGTGACGCCAGGCATGATCGTTACATTTTGCCCAAGCCATACGTCATTACCCAGTACGGTATCGCCCTTCAATGGCAGCTGATCCAGAGTTGGCGTCACTCTCTCCCATCCTCCACCGAAAATATTGAAAGGATAGGTCGTCATGCCCTCCATCCGGTGGTTTGCACCATTCATAATGAAGGCCACACCTTCTGCAATCGCACAAAACTTGCCGATCACCAGCCGATCCCCAAGAAAATCATAATGATGCAGAATTCGGTCATAGAAATGTTCAGGCGGATTATTATTGTCGCTATAGTAGGTATAGTCACCGATGTCCACATTGGGGCGAGGCGGCAAATTTTGAATATAACAAACGGTGCGGATATTCTCGTTGGGGAAAAGTTTTGTTTTATCGGGAGCCATACTTATTCCTCCTTTTTCCACCATTGTAACAGATGTTAGATCTTAAACGGGCTGAGCGATGTCTGAAGCTCTGAGGAAACATCGGACAGCACAGCGGCAGACGCCTTAATCTGTTCCACCGACTTGAGCTGTTCATGAACAGAACCGGCAGCCTGCTGAGAATTGGCACCGGCCGTCTGTGCATGGCGTGCAATCTCGTGCACGGAAGCAACGATCTGTTCTACACCGGCAGACATCTCCTCACTTGTCGCTGCCATGTCCTCAATTTCTGTTGCGATCCTTAAGTTTGTGTCCCGGATCAGGCTGAAGTTTTGTTCCGTTTCACGGGTCAAACGCAGCCCTTCCTGCACTTCATGCTTCACTCGAGACATGGCTGATAGGGACAGCAGCATGTCCTGCTCCATGGCTTTGACCAGTTCCTCAATGCGGCTAGAAGAGTCCCCGGCCTGTTCAGCCAATTTGCGGACCTCGGTAGACACGACGGCAAAGCCTCTGCCATGCTCCCCTGCTCTGGCCGCTTCAATGGATGCATTAAGAGCGAGAAGATTGGTTTGATTCGCGATCTCATGAATGGTCGTAACCATCTGGCTAATCTGTGCAGACTTCACTTCCAGCGTACGAATGACTTCATCCGTTGTTGTAACGGAAGATTCGATCGTCGACATTTGCTGAACCGTCAGCTGCACTGCTTCCCCTCCGGTTTCCGCCTGCCTCCGGGAGTACAGGGCAGATTCCGAGATGCTGGAGGCCTTGTCTGCCATCCGCTGCACTCCAATGGCTACCTCTTCCATGGCCTGCAGGTTCTCTTCGGTACTGATGGTCTGGCTCTCTGCCCCTCTCGCGACCTGTTCCACCGACGAAGCAATCTGTTCCGATTCCCGTGCCGTCCGTTCGGCAATGGTCAAGAGAATTCCGGTCGAATGTTTAGCTTTCTCCCCCGCTTGAAGGCCACCCTGAATAATTAGTTGCAAGCTGCTTCTCATCTCGTTGTATCCGGCACCCAGCATGCCAATCTCGTCGTTGACGTGATCGACGACCGGTTGAGTGAAGTCCCCCGTGCCTGCACGCTTGATGGCCATAGACACCCGTTCGATCCTTAATTTCACTCGGCGGACATACAGAATAATGGCTGTAATTGCTACCCCCATCGCGAGCAAGAATACGATCAGAAAGGTCTTTAGAAATGAAGAAATAATGACATCAATCAGCGATTGAGATGCCCCTACATAGAGAATCCCGATGATTTCCCCGGTTGCATCCTTGATCGGTTGATATGCCGTCTGTACATTCTGTCCAACGACAACGGCCTCACCGTAGAATTTCTCTCCCTGCTGCAAAACTGCCTGGGCGACCTGTTCCGATACTTTTGTCCCGACAGCACGCTCTCCATCCATCATCACATTGGTTGCCACGCGCTCTTCCCCGCTAAAAATGGTGACGGTATCTCCAGATGCCTCACCGATTTCATCTACAAGTTCGAAGTTGCCCTCCATTGCTGTCTCGCCTTTGTACAGCTCGCCATCCTTGATGGCCCAGTCGCCAGGGTGTTTGTATGTAATGATTCGGTCCGCCATCTCCAAATCCCGCTTCGCCTTTTCCGTTGCAAATGTCGTAATTCCCTGTCTCATTTCCAGAATTACGCTTACCGCTACGGCTGAGGAAAACACGATAAATATGCTGATAACGATCAAACTGATTTTGGTACCGATGCTCATGCTTCGCATGTGTTGAGCCACCCATTTCCCTATTTAATTGAGGTGATATCGAACCGATTTCGAATCGATTTCGATTATCACATATAGAGTTATCGGTAGACATATTCACATTATTTATAAGTTTTCAGTGATATTTATCACAATTTTTCATTGAAAAAACCAAAACATTTCCGTGTTTTCCGTAATCGTGTGCGAATGTCCTTCTGTCTGGAAATTTAGACGTCCAGAACATAACAATTAGATATGTCTGGATTCATATATTCAATTAAACAGAAGAACACAAGGTCGCTTATGATTAGGGAGTATGGAACGAAACATATGGAAAAAAGGAAAACAAAAAGAGACCCGATGTGCTCATCGAGTCTCTTGTTCCATTCTAGATTATTGGGATGTAAGACTTACTTGTGCTGCCGTTTGATCCCAATCGACAGTCAGTCCCAATCCTTCAGAGATGAAGCGTACAGGGACCAGTGTACGGCTGCTTAGGATAATGGCCGGTGCATCGATATCTATCGTCTCCCCATTAACCGTTGCCGTGCTGCTTCCAATCTGGAGTACGAGTGTCTGGTCGTTCAGAACAGCAGTTACCGTCTTCGCCGTTTTGTCCCAAGTTACCTCTGCACCCATCGCTTCAAGAATGGCATTGACAGGTACCATCACCCGGCCGCTCTGCTCCAGCGGATCCTGATCCGGGAACGAAATGGCTTGGCCATCCAATATAACGGAAATGGTTTGGTCTGTTGCTCCCGTTTCAGAAGAAGTTTCCGAGCCTGCATCTTCTATGGTCTCAGGCAGCGGTGTCACTTCGCGTCCGAGCTGCTCTTGCAAGTTCGCAAGTCGGTTCAAGGCAAACGTCGTCAGCGATCCTGCTGCCATGGAGCCCATGCCTCCACCACCGCCGAAGTTACCACCGGGACGTGTCTGTGTATTTCCTGTGCTCGCGGCTGCATCTGTTGGTTCTGTTCCACTTGTGCCATCCGGCTGCGAAGGTGGTGTCGTTCCATCTGGAGGTGTTCCTTCAAAACCTTCCGGAGGTTTCATTCCCTCCATGCCCTCTGGCGGAGTCATGCCTTCGAACCCTTCCGGTGGTGTTCCACCCATACTGCCTGCTGCATCAGCGTTTGCAGAGTAAGCGATGTTGGATTCGAACTGTTCGGTTGTGTAGAATTTGGTTGGATCTGCTTCTACATAAGGACGGATGACATCAGCAAGTTCTGTAATACGGTCTTGGATGCCTTCCAGGTAATCCGTCAACTCGTTGACATAGTTCAAGTATTTTTCCTTATACTCCGGCACGGCAAGCAGGTTGTTAATCATCGGTACATTTTCCATGCTTATGCCGAGTACAGGCTCGTCCACGGATACGTTCGTTGCGTTGGTATTGGTCGTAGTTGATCCGGTTGTCGTTGTTCCACGTCCGCCTCCACCCGAATATCCATTGAAGGACATGTTAAAGTCCCAAGGCACAACCGTGAACTTGCCATCGGCATCGCTGTAGAGCATGTAGTTATGCCCTTTGTCACCGTTATAGCTGTCATAGTTGCCGAAGACCATGTTCCCCGCGATATATTGAAGTGCGGAATCAACGTCGAGCACGCTCTCGATATCACCTTTTTCTCCTTCAGGCATGTCATTCAGCGTTTTGATGAAGCTTTTGAGTTTGGTTTTATTCTCGTCCGTACCCAAATCTTCTGTGAGTGTGCTATAGTCGCTGCCCTCTTCATATTGAAGATAACTTCTCTCGTCAGTATCATAGAGAACACCGTCTTCGTAATCTTCACCGTAGTTGCGCTCCAGGTAGCTGTCATCCACCGCTTCAACACCTGTATAGAAACCAACCAATTCGCCGTTGACATACAGGTTGACGTAGTTCGTCATTGGTACATCCATACCAATACTACGCAGCGCTTCATAGTGAAGAACTTCACGCATGTACGATGGATCCGCGTAGTTGTTGTTCAATACCATTTTATCGAGGCCAAGCAGGGTTTGCGTTTTGTCATATTTATCAAACTTCAGTCTGAAGCTGTAACGGTCCGAATCTTCCATGGATGCCACGGCCTTCAATGTCAGATTGCCTTTGGTGGAAAAACCGACATTATCCAGCTTGGTGCCATCCACTTCCACACTGACCTTCTTATAGTCCTTATCCAGCGGACTTTCAAGCATGCTCTCCCAATCCGCATCATCAATCGTAACGTTGATATCAATGACATTATCCGTCTGGAATAATGATTCGTATGCTTGTGTAACGCCTGTGCTGTTTGTTTTCGCCGCTGTATCCTCTGCGGCATACGCTGCGTTAGGGCTAGCAATCAGGCCGAATGACGACGTCACCATCGTCACGGACAGTGCCGTTACTGCAACTTTTTGTAGTAGATTATTCAAATGGTAAATCCTCCTTCTAGGTTTCTGTTAAGCACCTGAGGCTTATAGGAACCATCGTAGAGGACAAACCTTTAATGAATCTTAAATGTGTCCGAGGTTATATCGACTAATGGGCTGGTGATCCTATTTGGATCCCCAGATCGATTGATTGTTGGACCCGATCAACGAGAAGGTCATGACTTCATTATGACTGGCCGACTCATTTTTCTGTTTGAAGAATATGCCCTTGTAGGTCACCCCATTAATAACCATCGTGCAGTAATACGTACCGGCAGTATTGGACCACGTACCGGTTACTGCACCGGTTATCGTACCATTGGAATTCAGCGTCACGCTTTGGGTAGGCAGCATGCCCACACCGCTGATGGAAGCATCCAGCCCCATGTTGACGAACTGATACGTTCCCGCCATGTCGCTTGCGCTATAACCTGTGGACGAGATGCTGCTTCCCAAAAATTCGTATACAGCCGTCACCGGCCATTTGTCAGCGTTCAGGAATTGCTGATGCGCACGAACCTCATGATACTCGGTTCCATTATTAAACCGGGTGTGGTAGATCAAATATCTTGCACCATCCGTATCTAGAAAAGCGGAGTTATGCCCGCCTGATTTGTAACCGAGCGGTATGCCGGAGAATGCATAGTTACCAAACAGCTTGATGCCACGAGTCGACTGGTCGACTGAAGCAGAGGCATATACGGCCTGATTGCCCGCAGCGTCGGTATAAGTTCCGTCGATTGTCGTAGAACGGTACAAGCGGATATGGTAACCACCTTCATTCGCCAGTCCGCCGTAGGTTACATACAGGTAGTAATATCCTGCATCCTTGTCATACACAATATAGGGAGCTTCTCCTGTTTTGCCGTAACTTCCGGCTATGCGCTTGCCAAAATAACGGTCGGTATTGCCGTTATCCGATCCCGGATAGATGGGCTGTCCGGTATCCGGATTAATTTGCAGAATATAAATTCCTCCTGACCAGGACCCGTAGCTCATCCACAACTTTCCGGAATTGTCGTAAGTTAAGGTAGGGTCGATGGCATTCGGGAACAGGGTATTGTTAAAGCCTCCATTGCTCAAGAACCAACCGCTCCGCGTGCCGGACAGACTGCCTTTGTCGATTAGCTCAGGAATGTTGGTATGCTGATACCATGTGTTTACGGTTTTGGTTCCAAGTGAGGACGTGGTCGTAATTGGATTGCTCCCATTTGTGAATCCAGAGTAGATAATCGTATCGATGTATTCGTACGGCCCCTTCACGGATTTGGATACGCCGAATCCGATAGCTGAGCGAATATAGGTAGAAGACGTGGAGTAATACAGCATATAGGCTCCCTTAGAACCGTCCGCCCATGTGTATGAAGCATTGTAGATTGGCGATGCAGGCGCCCATACCGCATGACCACCAGAGCTGTCTTGGTCATTATATCCAGCCCATGCATAGGAAACAGCCAAGGCGGATGTCAAGGCAGCTCCCGAGCTGCGGGATGCATTTCCGGTGCCGCCTGCCTTGACCAGCTCCCATTTCTGCATCTCTCCACCCCAGTAATTCCACTGCTGAATGTTGGCACCAGCCGTTGTGCTGCCGCTCGCCACATCCAGTGCACTAGTATATCCGGATGCCTTGGTCAAGAAAGCAACGGAACCATCTGCATTTTGCTGGATCCGGAACAACTGCATTGTACCGCCCCAATAGGCCCACTGCTCAATGAGAGCTCCATCGGCAGCCGAGCCGCTATTTACGTCGATCGCACTTTTATAGGCCGAGTTGGCGGTAAGGAGATAGTAATCCCCGTTGCCGTAATGCATAATTCTGAACTTTTGCGCGTCGGAACCATTATAGGACCACTGCCGAATGCCTGTCCCATCGGCAGATGAGCCATCGGCGACATCCAGGTACAGGTTACTGTTTTTATTTTTGATGTAATAATACCCTTCGAAGGTAGAGGGTGCATACAAGGTACTGTTGGCATACCCCTGCGTTCCCTCGTAAGACCAGTTTCGGAGATCCGTGCTGCTGGCTTGAGCCAGATGAGATCCGTAAATGTAGTACTTGTTTGTGGACGAATCATAATAAATGGAAGGGTCATGTACAGACACCCGGGTTGTATTCGAAGTTGTTGATGAACTTGCTGCCCCCAGTGCATTTCCGCTGCCCATGCTGACAGCCAAAAGCACAAATACGAGCATCATCGTGGTCAGCTTATTCCATAACTTGTATACACGTTGCATGATTGGATCATTCTCCCTTCATAATAGGTTGCTTGTATTGCAAATTAACAATTACATTTCTGTGCACATCCACATTGTAAAGCGCTTTCATATTTTAAAATAAAAAATATATTCTCTCTCTTTTGCAATCCATCTTTAATAGAACATACTTTTGTTACTTATGAATGAATATATTAACCTCCTCTCATATTGATAAGCCGTATAGCGATTCTGAATTCGAACACTATACTCCACCTCATAATAAATGCATATCCTTGTCGAAGTAAGGGGACTCATGTCGTTATGTAAAATAAATATATTTATTAATAAATTTGTAATTATGTAATCTTTGAGCATCCTCTTACTACTGGCGGGAGTGGTTGTTCGACGGGTACATCTCTTAAAATGAACTTAAAAAAAGTGGTGCTCCATGTTTAATGGAGCACCACTTTCATTTCGATTTAAGAATCTACTTCCACCCGCTGAAGAAAGGTTCGGGTGCGATTCAGCTTGGGATTACCGAAGATTTGCTCCGGCGGGCCCTCTTCGGCGATTTCACCGTTATCCATGAAGAAAACCCGGTCCGCAACATCACGGGCGAAACTCATCTCATGGGTAACGATCATCATCGTCATATTCTCCTGTGCGAGATCCTTGATCACTCGCAGCACTTCTCCAGTCAACTCGGGATCGAGTGCTGAAGTCGGCTCATCAAACAGCAGGATGTCTGGCTGCATCATCAATGCGCGGGCAATGGCTACGCGCTGTTTCTGTCCACCGGACAGATTGGCCGGATAGGCATCCGCCTTGTCGGACAGCCCTACTTTACCGAGCAATTCCAGGCTTCGCTGGCGGATGATGGCCGTGCTTTCTTTTTTCAACGTCTTCGGTGCGAGTTCCAGATTGGCTTGTACAGTCAGATGCGGGAACAGATTAAAGTGCTGAAACACCATACCCATACGATCCGTGATTTTGCGGATCTCCGCAGTCCCCGCATAACGGCCATTATCAACCAGTGTCTGATCCTGAATGCGAATCGTTCCACCGGAGATATCCTCCAGATGAATCAGGCTGCGCAGCATCGTACTCTTGCCTGAGCCCGAAGGGCCAATCACGGCAATGACTTCACCCGGTGTCACATTGAAGGTTACCTGCTTCAGTACATCAAGTGTGCCGAATGATTTTCTTAACTGATTCACTTCTATAATATGTGTCATATGCAGACAGTCCTTTGATTAATCAGATTTAATTTATTCAAATGAAAACCGCTTCTCCAGCGCTTTGAACAGCAGTGTAAGCACCAGTGTCATGAGCAGATACATGATCGCTGCCACAAAAAATGGGATTAACTGCAAATCCCGGTTGACCGCGGCTTGGGCGTAATACAGCAATTCAGGAACCGCAACCGCATAGAGCAGAGCCGTATCCTTAATCAGAGTAATGGACTCATTCGCCGTTGCTGGCAATACGACCCGGATCATCTGTGGAATGATGACTTTGGTCATTGTCTGCCACTTGGTTAAGCCGAGAACCTGTGCAGCTTCATGCTGCCCTTTGTCGATGGAGAGCAAACCGCCTCTGAAGATTTCGGCAAAGTACGCCGCATAGTTCAGAATAAATGCAATCGCCGCAGCAACGAAACGATCAAACACCAGGTAATCGCCAATCACAGGAAGCAGCGGAAGACCGAAGCAGAAGAATAATACCTGCAGAAGCAGCGGTGTTCCCCGCATGACATAGACGTACGTATGTGCAATCCATGCCAGTAGTTTAATTTGGCTTCTCATTGCCAGCGTGACCACGAATCCAAGCGGTACGGACAGCACGATAGCGAGCAAGAACATAAAGATGGTTGTCTGGGCTCCCTCAAGCATAGGCTTCAAAATAGTAGATATATAATCCCAACTCATGATTTTTTGTCTCCTCTAATCTGTTAACCCCGCATTCCAATGGAGTCGATGCTCCAAGAGGAATACGGGGTCATATTGTTCTGATCGTATGTCAGGCGCTAACCTGTCTATTTCAACACCTTGTCTTCACCCAACCACTTCGTTGAGATGTCGGCTGCCGTTCCGTCGGCATTCAGTTCATCCAGTGCTTTTTGCAGCTGATTAAGCAGTTCCTCGTTGCCTTTTTTGATACCAATACCATATTGCTCCGGTGCAAGGGATTCATCCAGCAATTTGAATGTACCCTCTTCCTTCGACATGTAGTATCTTGCCACCACTTCATCAATGATAACGGCATCCAGACGTTTCGTCTTCAGATCCGTCAGTGCAAGAACGTTATCCTTGAATTCGGAAGCTTTCACTTTGTCCTTCAGGGGACTGGCTGCGAGTGCATCTGCTGCTGAAGACAGAGCCTGCAATCCCACATTTTTGCCATCCAGCTCATCCAGCTTCGTAATTGGGGAATCGGCCAGTGTAATCGCAACCTGACTGTTTTCCAAATACGGCTTCGTGAACAGCACTTTCTCCTTGCGTTCGTCCGTAATCGTGTACCCGTTCCAGATCATGTCAATCCGGCCGCTGTTCAGCTCTGATTCTTTGGAAGACCAGTCGATCGGCTGAAAGGTAACTTCTTTACCCATTTTCTCCGCTGCAGCTCTGGCATAATCAATATCAAAGCCGACGATTTCATTTTGTTCATCCCGGAATCCCATTGGAGCGAACTTGTCATCAATCCCCACAATAATGGAGTTGTCGTCCTTGCTTCCCGAGCTGGAACAACCTGCTACAACGATCATGCATATGCTGATGAATAATAGGAATATCGCTTTTTTTCTCATCTCTAGAACCCCTCCATGTCTGTAACCAAAACCCAAACGCTTTAGTTCGTTACCACGTTATCAGAGCCTTATAATAACATAGCATGGGAGAAGAGTCGAGTGTCTTGCCTATTTCCTACGTTTTCATGCAGCTCAATTGTCAACAATTTGTGAAAATGCCTCTTGTACTTTTGCTGGTTTCTCCAGTTTCGAGCGTACCACGGAATCCCATTGGACAGGGTCCTGAAGTGCCTTCAACTCCGTGCCCGCCCATTGCTGAGCAACATTCCTCTGCTGTTTTTCGTATGGAATATATTGGGGAGGTGTTTGAGATTAATTTCATACATTCAATGAGAGTTTGGACTACCCTTATGCTGCTTGGATCTGTGTTCCTATTGTCCGGATGCAATACCAACCAATACAACATGAACAACGTGGAAAATAACCCTTCAGGAACAAGTCTTCGCAATAACTTGCCAACGGAACTTCCTACACCCATCATCCAATCCGTGAGCGGCAGCGCCATCCCCGCTGTACAGGGAAGTTATTGCTGGGAGGGCTTGTGTGTCGACTACGCAGGAGTCCTTGAGCTGCTGGAAGGAATAACTCCTGTTACTTTACTTGTGGGAGAGGATGTATCCATTAATATGGGGACTGACGTTGCCCCGGATGAATTTACTTTAGTCGAATATGTGGATGGAAAAGCTCATCGCGTCTCATTGAAAGCAGGATCATTCCAGTTGGCACAGGAAACAGGCATTCACTATTATGGAGCATTTGCCCGCTGGTCCTCTCCTAAAGACTCCAATGTCTCCCTAGGAGATACTTCGTTTGCTTTTGCTGTTCATCTTGTGGAGAAAAAATAAAAAAACAAGCCCACTCCAACACATTGGAGTGGGCCTTGTCATGGCTAATGTTCAGGTTATTTTCTGACCAGATGAATCTTACGATTATTGCTGCACTTTCTCGCGGTCTTTCCCCTTATCGGACTCACCCGCATTTTTGTTCGCTGCATCACGATCCTGCTGCATCTCTTCGATCGTTTTCACCTTGAGACGTGCTGCACCTTCATATTCCTTCGTAGGAATAAGATTACCCGCAGCAAGTCTGGCTTCTGCGGCAGCAATGGCTTCACCATATTGCGGCAGCCACTTCGCCTGAGCAACCAGCATTTCGTCAACCATCTGCCAAATTTCTTTTGGATTACATACGGCACCGACAAGCGGATCTATCATGAATGCTTGACGGAGCAGCTTGTCGTCTCCGTGTACAGCCGCTTCAACCGCAAGCCGCTGCACCGAAATACTCACATTACATACCGCAGCCGGACCCAGTGGCAGATCACCGACATGCGGCATCGAGATCCCGTTGCGATCCACATATCCTGGTGCTTCAATGATTGCATCATTCGGCAGGTTGGAGATCACTCCGTTATTCACTGTATTAAAGTGTCCGCGATATACCCGTCCCGTTTCCTGACTTTCTATAATGTACGAACCATGTTCTCCGCCACGTTTTTCCGGAACAAATTGCATCGGTTCATCCTTCATCCAATTAGGAAAATCGGTCTCGAACCAATTTCTGCCCTCTGTACACACGCGTAAATACCCGCCCGTCTCTCCGTTAATCCAGTTGCCCAGATCAATCCAGTCCTGAATCTCTTCTGGACGTTTGCGGTACCATGGCACATATTCGCTCAGGTGCCCGTTCGATTCCGTGCTGTAGTAGCCGAAGCGGCGCAGCATATCGATCCGGACTTTCTCGGTACGGCTGTACTCGGGATGTTTTTCAAAAGCTTCAAGCAAATCACCTGTAAGATCCTTGCCTTCATGAGAAGCCTTAATGTACCAGGTCTGATGGTTAATACCTGCGCACACAATATCCACTTCATTCATCTTCAATCCAAATGCTTCTGCAATCTGATGATGTCCATGCTGCACACCGTGACACAATCCGATGGTGCGAACTCCGCCATATTTATTACAAGCCCACGTTAGCATAGCCATCGGGTTGGAATAATTCAGGAGCAGCACATCCGGTGCACTCTGTTCCCGAATATCTTTGCAGATGTCCAGCATTTCGGCAATTCCGCGCTGCCCATACATAATGCCTCCCGCACACAATGTATCGCCGACACATTGATCCACCCCATATTTGAGTGGAATGTCCACATCGGTTGCAAATGCCTCCAGCCCTCCGACACGTATTGTACACAGTACATATTTCGCGTCCTTAAGCGCCTCTTTTCGATCCGTGGTAGGCTGAATCTGAATATGGAGTCCATTCTCGCGAATATCCCGCTGGCATAGCTCTGTCACCATGTCCAGATTGTGCTGATTAATATCGCAGAACGCAATCTCTATGTTGTTAAACTCCGGTACCGTCAACAAATCCCGCAGCAAACCTCTTGTAAAACCGATACTCCCTGCCCCGATAAATGCTACTTTAAACGACATTCGCATATCCTCCCGTAATCCGAAATGTTTCGTTTCGGTTAATGACCTCACTTCATGAGATCATTGTATCAACGGCAATTGAGGAAGCGTTATCAAAATCATGACCAGTTCCAGATGAGGTTGTCAAAAATCCTAACTTATATTATCGAATGAATTTCTTCTCTCCTGGCTAAAAATAACATACTCCGCTCATTCCTCTGTTGGGTACTGGCTGACATGTCTCTCCATCATGGATCGATATTCAACCGGAGTCCGGCTTGTATATTTTTTGAATAACATGTGGAAATACTGACGACTGCCCACGCCCACATACTCCGAAATTTCCGAGATCGGAATATTCGTCTGCTGCAGCAGCATCTTGGCCTTCTCCATTCGAAGCATCGTAAGATAGTCCGTTGGGGTCCGCCGGGTGTGCTGACGAAAAATGCGATGCAGATAGCCGGGATGCAGATTGACCGCTGCCGCGATATCCTTCATCTGAATGCTGCGATCCATGTTGTGATGCATGAACTCAATGGTTCGTTTAACATATAGCTCCGACTGATCCGGTGCACTCCGGCTCATCTCCCCACGCAGCCGTGCAACCCGGACCAGCAGCTGGATAAACAGTGTACGCACCAGCGTACCCTGTTCCGGTGACTTGAGATTCCTGGCCTCGCGATGGTGGGATCGTTCATCAGAAGGAATGATTCGCATCGGGATCGCAGCCCCGCCGTGATTCATGAGGCCGCGTTGATCCAGCTCCAGTACAAGGCTTTTCATAATGTGGTATACCTCTTCCGGATCAGGCAGTACCATGTAAGGCGAAGCGTGCGTTAAGAAGGTACCGACTTCCTCCTCTTCCTGAGCGAGCTGCCGAATAGAGGGTTGTCCAGGCGCCGAGCCAGCAAAGCCAAACTCCACATTTAACATCCGGCATGGAACACCATCCTCGACCAGTAAACGGTGCGGAACACCTGCATCCAGCAGAATGAACTGCCCCTTTTTCAACACAGCCTGCTCTGAATTCCCATCTGGCATTAGCACATCGACCCTGCACATCCCCGAAATGATATACATGATTTCAGTCGAATCATGATGGTGATAGGCCATGCTGTAATTGTCCCATTGCTTATAATAGTACGCGTAGAATCGCGGCCCGCAGTCCGCTGTTCGCAGCTCCTTCTGAAACAGGCTTCCCGAAAAACGTTTCGTGCTCATGTCCATACCTCCGTTGATGCAGCGATCCTCACTTTTCTCCATTGTAACAATTCTGCAAGGTGGTGTTAAACTCTATTGCTTCAAATAGATTGCTTATTTTAATTAGATAATTATATAATTAGCTAAATATCTAATTTTAAGTGCATCCTATTATCCATCCTATAAGGAGGTCGTGTATGATGAGTACCATCTTCCATCTCGTGAGACACGGTTTAAAAGAGAGGCGTATCGGTGATGTACCCCTTACTCCTGAAGGGATCATACAAGCGGAGTTAACAGCAAGGCATTTGGCCAAGGCTGCTTTCCCTATCACCAAAATTGTTACGAGCCCCCTTCAAAGAGCAAAAGAAACTGCCGAAAGGATTGCCTTGTATACTCGTTGTCCTGCAGCCGAGGATTCCCGCTTGCGAGAGCGTGCCAATTGGGGCGATTGTCCTGATCAGACCTTGGAGCAATTTATCGCGATGTGGGACCAATGCACGTCTGAACCGGATTACATCCCGCCTGTAGGGGACTCGGCCAAAAAAGCGGGTCAACGTCTGGCCTCCCTACTGGCCGAATTGCACAATGAAGAGCTGACAAACCGTAACATCATCGTGGTTACCCATGGCGGACTTATTACCGATTTCCTGGTTCAGGCGTTCACCGAGCGAGAGCTGAACGTCTGGCATCCTGATTTTAAAACCGTACAAAACCGTCTAATTCCCGAATGTTCCATAACCAAGCTAATCTATGATAAAGGGAACTGCAGAATTGAAGCATTCGCGTCCATAGAACATTTGACATGAAGATAAGGATATAGCTCTGATATAGTGCCCCTCGACTGGATATAGTGTCCCTCAATTGGATGAGTTTTCGATCCAGTTCTCCTACTTCTTCTTACGTTCCTACGTGAAAAAGCTCTGGAACCCCTCATGTGCCGAGACACACCGGGATATTCCAGAGCTAGGTTTTATATCAGATACCTGTTTTCATCAACCTGAGCCTAATCACTTTCCACCTTTACCTGATTGGGGAGTGAAGAACTTGGGCAGCGTTACCTTCGACCAGTCGATATCCGATGCCATGTAGAAGGACGGATAGGAAGGCTGGTTATAACCACTGTTCTGTCCGGCAATACCTACACGGTACATGGCGTCATGCATCAGCGTGTACAGCTTCCGGTCAGTCTTCTCCGTACTCAGATAGATGCGGATCGCCGAGCTGTCCTCCGTTCTCACCAGCATCTCTTCCCGCCAATCCCCGAAAATATCGGCCACCAGAGATGGCGTACCTTTGGTATGATTGTTGGTTAATGTTCCTGTGGCGGTCAGCAGCGTGCCGCGATTCCAATCCTTGATGGTTGGAGTAACATCAATCGCGCCGTCTACGATCTGAGTCGTCATATCTGCTGCCCAGCGAATATTCATATTGGTGCCAGGCGCCTTATCACTTATTTTCTCCCCACTGGCTGTCCACAATCCTACGGCCCATGTCTCCAAGCCTCGGCGAGTCGGGTCTACATCCCCTACCATACCACGCCCAGTATCTTTGCCTGTGTACCCGCCATAGATCACTTCTCCGGTCTTGGCATCCCGCAAGGAATATCCGTATGGAGCCCACGGACCGCCTTCATGCACCATGAAGATTTCAAGTCCCGGACGATCCGGATCAATATCTGCCACATGCAGTGCATCCCCATGACCCAGACGGGCCACCGTTCCCGGTGCAGCACTCTCCGCAGGCATCAGATCCGTTGAGCTGTACAGCACACTGCCGTCATGATCAATCGTAGCTGAACCGTAGATAATCTCCTGCTTACCATCTCCATCGACATCAGCCACACTGAAATAATGAGCACCTTGAGTTGTAATGGAGCCGTACTCCGGATCTGTGCCATCTACACCGTGTGGTCCGTCGTTGAACGGATTTTTCATCGGCGTCCAGCCACTGTCCACTTTCCATTCGCGTTTGAGCTTTTTGCCGTCCCAGTTATAAGCCACCATCGTCGAGCGTGTATAGTACCCGCGTGCAAAGACAGCGGATGGATTCTTGCCATCCAGATACGCCACTCCTGCCAGGAAACGATCCACCCGGTTACCTGGCTCGATCCGTGCCATGGCATAATCGCCCCACATTAGACCGTCATCATGGCGCTCCGGCTCATAAGGAATGGTCTCTAGCTCTTTGCCGGATTCCCCTTCAAACACGGTCACGTACTCAGGTCCATCTACGATAAAGCCTTCGAATTTGCGCAGCTCGTTCTTATCACTGCGGCTTGGCGCATAGACATCGATGAAGTAATCAGCCAGACTCTCGGCATCCTGTTGGGACAATGGATAGGCATACTTCTTCTCTATGCCAAAAGCCTCCTCCAGCGTAGCTGGCCAGTTCCCCTTCACAACCTCCTCGTGTTTGTGCCAGTTTTTGAACATGTCGACTACATGATCATAGTAACCGTCAGCACTTAAACGATAGTCGTCTTCGTTGGAGTACCCTGCTTTGCGGTCTTCTTTTGGCAGCGTTATATATTTCTCTGACGTCACTTTTCCCTTTTTGTTATATTTGATAATCTTGGTTCCCGGAGCGGTCTTGAACATCAATTCTGCCTTGCCATCTCCATCAAAATCATAAACCAGCATCTGTGTATAGTGAGCACCCGCACGGATGTTGACCCCGAGATCAATCCGGTACAACAACTGGCCATCCAGGGTGTAGCAATCGACGTACGTTTTACCGGTGTAGCCTTTTTGAGATACATCCTTGGCGTTGGAAGGGTCCCATTTGACGAAAAACTCATATTGGCCGTCTCCGTCCACATCACCTACGCTCATGTCATTCGCGGAGTACGTGTAGGCTTCGCCAGCAGGTGTAACCCCATCATCCGGTTTTTGCAGTGGAATATCCATATAGCCACTCGCCCACGGCTTAACGGAGCTGCTGCGCTTGCTTTCCTTTCCCTTGCTGTTAACAGCGGCCACTTCATAGCGGGAAGACGATTTTCCTGCGGGATCGATATAGTTCGTACTGTCCGTAACGGTAGCAATCTTCTTGCCGTCGCGGTATACGTTGAAGTTCGTGCCTGTCAGCCCTTTGTCGCTGTACCCCGTTGCCTCATCCCCAAGTAACCTCCAGCTTAGAAAAACACCTTCGGACGTGGATGCGGCTACTAGCCCCCGATCCAAATATTCGAGCTGAATCTCTTTCAATGAACCGCCCCCCTTGTGTGATTGAAGGCTAGCCTCTGCTGCACTGCTGCCATTGGAAGCCGCTGCTCCGCTTGTCCCCGCGGTTCCCGCAATAAGCAAAGCTACGCTGAGTGCCGAGGATAACACCTTGGCCGCAAGCGGCATACGCATCTTCCGACGATTGGTCTGTACACGGGGAAACTCTTCCTTATGTACCTTTACTGTTGTTTTGGAATTCATCAACCTTCACTCTCCTTGAGACAGAATAGGTGATGCTTATCTTAATTTTGAACAGAACAGGTCGCCACAACATAATGATTGCGCTTACATAAACAAAGTCGATCAACCACTTAATCGACTTCCAGAGCACTGTCCTCCTTCCATTCCTCATTCAATTCGGAGCAAGCATTCCTGCCCAACGGGTACTATTATAGACATCCTTTCCGCTGTGACATAGGCAAATATCCGTTCAAAACGATCAATATTCAGTGTTTTATTGGACTCATTTCAAAAATAAGTCTGAACAACCGTTCCGTCTACGAATTGTTTTTCCGATCGCTGTTATCTCCAGAATCGACTTCGTCTCCTCCACTACCTTTCACATGTCCATCGAAGTCTCATTTTAAGATTGGTGGTCTCGAACTTGATGTGGGTAGCGAAGGTCGCTAGGCTCCAATTGTTACAAGTTAGATACAAGTTTGGCGCGTTTGGAAACATCCTCTCGCTATACTGACATTCGAATCGTACCAACCGGAACGGATATGCAGACGGTAATCAAAGGAGACTCGCATTACATGAACAGCGCAACAATTAACAACGCATATGTTAACTACAAATCGGATATCACACGGTACTTATCCCATATCATCAGGCAGCCTCAAGATGCGGAAGATCTGACGCAGGAATGCTTCATTCGGCTCATGAACGTTCACGCAGACATCCCTGAAGATCGACTGCTCTACTATCTCAAAAAGATTGCTTACAACCTCGCTCTGGACACCTTCCGCAAACGAACGCGAACCATGAAGCGGGATAGCAGGCTTGACGTGCCAACGTACCACTATGACATATCCGAACTGGAGATCACCGAGAGTGTTAATGATCTCTTCTCTGTCGTCAGTAACCCAGAACATCGCAAAATCCTTGAGCTGCGCGTCATTCATGGATACAGCATCAGGGAAACCGCTCAGCTCGTCAATCGCAGTGAAGGCATGATCAAATCTTCGGTATTCCATGCCGTAAATCGCATACGTGCCAAAGTCATCTCCTAAGAGATGACTTTTTCAGATTAGGTATGAGCAAAAATAAACAGAGGATGTAAGCTTTTATCGTATATTCTCATTTTGACGTATGACTAATGGCTCAATTTTACAAAACTCGAGGTATTTTTTACAAATTGTTATGACTATGTGAGATTTTGGTGTGATAAAATATGGACGAACTTATGAATCAACTAATATTTGGGAGGGATTTGGTTGGGTAAATTGACTAGCATGCGCGGAGTATGGTTAAAATCACTCCTTGCATTGTCCATGGCTTTACCGCTTCAGGTCGGATTATGGCATGGGAATGCTGCTGTTCACGCAGAAGGACCGACTGATCCGGCACCGTTCATCCAGGCAAAAGTGGTGAATGAAAATGCCGGCAAAAAGGTATTGTTCGACAATACGCATGCACAGACGGCTGGTGCGGCAGACTGGGTTATCGATGGCGGCTTCTCGGACTTCGGTAATGCACTCGCAAATGACGGGTATTATGTAAAAGAACTGCGCAAGACCACCCCTTTTACCTATGACGACCTCAAGGAGTACAACGTATTTGTTATCGCTGAACCTAACATTCCGTTCAAAACGACAGAGCAGGCAGCGATGAAAGAATATGTAGAAAATGGCGGCAGCATCTTCTTCATCGGAGATCACTACAATGCTGATAGAAACAAAAACCGTTGGGACGGTTCGGAAGCGTTCAACGGCTATCGCCGCGGCGCATTTGAAGATCCAGCCAAAGGCATGAGTGTAGAAGAGCGCAACTCTGAAGCAATGAAAAACGTAACCAGCTCAGACTGGTTGTCCGATAACTTTGGCGTACGATTCCGCTATAACGCACTTGGCGATATCGATGCAAATATCATTGTCCCGGCTGATCAAGCCTTCGGGATCACGGAAGGCGTATCGGCTGTAGCCATGCATGCCGGTTCAACTCTTGCCATTACTGATCCGGAAAAAGCAAAGGGTATCGTCTACCTGCCAAAAACCAATGCAAAATGGAATAATGCGGTGGATCAAGGCGTCTACAACGGCGGTGGAATCGAAGAAGGTCCATACGTAGCCGTATCCAAGCTGGGTGCAGGTAAAGCAGCCTTCATCGGAGACTCCTCCCCAGTAGAAGATGCATCTCCAAAATATTTGCGTGAAGAGACGGGTGCACGCAAAACAACCTATGATGGTTTCAAAGAGGCTGACGATGCTGCGCTGCTCGTCAACACAGTAAACTGGCTTGCTACGCAAGAAAACTATACCGACCTGACCCAGGTAAACGGTTTGGAACTGGATAGTCCAACTGCATTGCTGGCATTCGAAGAACCAGCAGCTTCTACCGAGCCACAGGCTGAACCTTGGGCTGCACCCGCTGCAGGCTACAAATGGTATGACAGCTCCACCTTCAAACCAGGTTCCTATGGCGGACCTGCTTCCAGCGCCAATGCTTCCTACAGCTTCGTGAAACAGGATACACTGCCTAACGCAGAGGACTTCCAGATTCGCGTTGTCGTGGAAAACATGCCTGCCAACACGACTGTATCCGGGTACAGTGCAGGAATTTATCTGACTGGCGGAACTCAAGTAGCGATGATTCAGAATGAGAGCGGCACTTGGCCGACTTCATATGGCTACAGCTCCACATTCAGCGTAACTTCCGACAGCAAAGGCCGGGCTATCAAGGATCTGAACGTTCGCATCAAGCCAGGAACTTCCGGTGCCGCGAACTTACGCCTTCGCCTGAACGGCAGCAACCTGATCATGAATGCTGTCACGATCAGCAATGTTCCAGCCGAGCAGCTTCCTGAGGAAGAAGGGCCGATTCCTGCAGCCATTACCATTGCTGAAGCACGTGCCAAAACAGCCGGAACAACGGTAACCGTTGAGGGCGTTGTAACTACCGAACCAGGTGCTTTTGGCGGACAATCCTTCTACTTGCAGGATGAAACTGGGGGACTGTATGTTTTCCAGAGCACAAGCGGTTTCCATGCCGGAGACAAGGTTAAGGTTACTGCAGCTACGGCGCTGTATAACTCCGAGTTCGAACTGACAGACATTGTTGCCATTGAAAAAACAGGAACGGCTGATATCCCGGCTCCTGTTGAAGCAACGACAGTAACGGATAACAATCAGGGACAATTGATCCAACTGAAAGACGTAACGGTTGAAAACATGGTCAGTGCAACACCTGTTGGATCGTTTGAATTTGACGCAGTTGCAGCAGACGGGACAAGCACTCATGTACGTGTTGATACACGCACAGGGGTAACTGAATCGAGCTTCCCTTACGCAGCAGGTGACAAAATCAATGTTACCGGTGTGGCTGCCATCTTCAAGGATGTATATCAATTGAAACCAAGAAACCTGAATGATTTTGCTGCTGCCGAGGAAGAAGGCGGCGGTGAAGAGCCTTCGATTCCTTCGGCGGGTGCACCGGGTAAACCCGTACTTTCCTCCAATAATGGCCATACCAATGGTCTTCTTGAAGGATCCTATACCGTTACCATGAACCTCTGGTGGGGCGAAAACGCGACAAGCTACAAATTGTACGAAGACGGCGTGTTGATCGATTCGCAAACGCTGACCAGTGCTTCTCCGCAAGCACAATCCGCTAAAACGACGATTACAGGCAAAGCCAACGGTACCTATACGTATGTAGCCGAGTTGACGAACTCCAGCGGTTCCACTCGCAGTGAAGTACTGACGGTTCAAGTTGCCAATGCCGCTCCAGGCAAAGCAGTCCTATCCCAGGACAACTGGGATGGAGATGGCAGCTACAAAGTAACGATGAACCTCTGGTGGGGTACAAATGCAACCGAGTATCGCCTCTATGAGAATGATGTATTGATTGATACTCAAGCCTTGAAAGCTGCAACACCATCTGCTCAAAGCGCGGCAACAGACCTGTCCGGTCGTGCCAACGGAACGTACACGTACCGTGCTGACCTGGTGAATGCAGCTGGTGTGACAAGCACCGAAACGATTACGGTTCAAGTTACCAAAGCACTGCCTTTGGCTAGCTAAGAGATAACAAAAAAACCGAACCCAACAGTGGCCTGGATTCCGGGCAACATGGTTTCGGTTTTTTTATTTTTTGTGACAGTTTGCCGCTCTCATATTCCTCCCACCTCTTTTATAAAAACGAAACGAAAATGTTGCAAACCTTAATGGATCATCTGAGAATCAAGATTTAGTTAAAATGCAGAAAAAAGACTATCCGCGCAGTTATATTTCAGCACGTGATAGCCTCTTCTTAATCCAAGACATCTATGATTATTTATACTAGCTTCTTCCGGATATACCCCGAGATCAGGTCAATGATCGTGATCATCACGATGATCCCCAGCAGGATAATCCCTACTCGCGGCCAGTTCCGCGTGCCGAGTGCAAAGATCAGCGGTGTACCAATTCCCCCTGCCCCAATCACACCCAGAATGGTTGCAGAACGTACGTTAATCTCGAAGCGATACAATGTGTAGTTGAGGAATCCAGGCAATACTTGCGGCAGCACGGCAAACCACAGTTGCTGCATACGAGTGGCTCCCGAAGCAAGCAGCGCTTCAGATGGTCCATAATCGATATTTTCCACTTCATCCGCAAACAGTTTACCCAGCATCCCGATGGAATGCAGTCCAAGTGCGAGTACACCCGCGAAGGAACCCGGTCCTACAGCCTTGATAAACAGCAAAGCCATAATAATCTCAGGAAAGGTACGGATGAAGCTCAGCACCATTTTCCCTGCACCCGATATGCCGCGGAAGCGGCTCATGTTTCTGGCAGACCAGAAAGCAAACGGAATACACAGCACTGCCGAAATAACGGTTCCCAGGATCGAGATCGCCAGCGTGTCCAGCAATCCTCGCAGCAAATCTTCACCTTCCGGCAAATAGACAAAATCCCAGTCAGGCGAAAAAATCCCGGCAATAATCGCCTTCATAATCTGTCCGGCTGTTTCCTTGAGGCCAGTAAACGGTACGCCTGCCAGTGCCCAGGCATATACCAGGATGAGCAGCAACACAATGACCCAGCGAAGCGGGTTCTTCCGAGGTTTGCGCCGGATGACGCTCGTTTCATTTTTCATCATAACAATTTCTCCCGCAGCTTAGTACTTACATAATCAATGATCAGAACAATAACAAGAGTAAAGAGAATGATCACGCTCGTTTTGTCATATTCCAGGAATCCAAGTGTTGCTTCATAGTACAGTCCAATACCGCCTGCACCTACCAATCCAAGGATGGCAGCCGCACGCACATTGATCTCAAAGGCATACAGAACATAGGACGTAAACTGGGCAGCCAGTTGTGGTACCACACCATAGACGATCAGTTGAATCCGGTTCATGCCAACAGCCGTCATCGCTTCCAGCGGTCCCTGATCAATTGTTTCCAGCGTTTCATAGGTCAGCTTGGCAATCAGTCCGACGGAGAATACGGCAAGTGCCAGAATACCCGGGATCGGGCCAAGACCGAATACAGCAACAAACAGTGCAGCGAGTAGCAGATCGGGCACGGTACGAATCAGGTTCAGTACAAACCGGGCCGGATAGTAGATCCAGCGGCTTGGCATCAGGTTGCCTGCACAAATTATCGCAACCGGAATGGCAATAATTGCGCCGATGGTGGTGCCAATCAGAGCCATACGAATGGTCTCCAGCATGCCCTGAACAATGTTGTCAAAGTAAGTCCACCGAGGTGGAAACATTTCCTTTATCAATTTCCACATTTCGGGGAATCCTCCAAACAGTTCGCCGAAGCTCGCATCGGTCTGTTTGGCACTGGCCCACAGCAGCAGCAAGATGATAATTAGCGTGAGCAGATGTTTGGTGCGGCCGGGTGGTTTGGGTCGATTGACGACCTGTCCAGGTCCGGATCCGGGCTCCTTCCCCGCTCCCGTTAGTGGTGTATGAAGTGAAGCGCCAGACTGCCCCTTCATACCAGTACTTCTCCCTGCTCGGTTACAGCCTGTTTATCCAACAACTCGTCTGCGAGAATCGGTCTGCCATAGATCTCCGCAAAACGCTCATCTGTCGCCTCTTCCACTGGACCGTCAAACACCACTTCACCTGCACGCAAACCGACAATACGTGTCGCATACTCCCTTGCCAGATCAATAAAGTGAAGGTTAACGATGGTCGTAATGCCGAGCTCCTGATTAATGCGTTTCAAATCATCCATCACTTGTTTGGTGGTGAGCGGGTCTAGGGAGGCAACCGGTTCATCTGCCAAAATGATTTTTGCTTCCTGTGCGAGCACGCGGGCAATCGCCACCCGCTGCTGTTGTCCGCCGGACAGCTGATCTGCACGGGAATAAGCCTTCTCAGCAATGTTTACGCGTTCGAGCGCTTCGAATGCAAGTTCCGTATCTTCCCTTGGAAAACGGCCCAAAATGGTACGCATCGTGGAATGATACCCGACGCGGCCCGCCAGAACGTTACGCAGGACACTCGAGCGTTTAACCAGGTTAAAGCTCTGGAAGATCATACCGATATCCCGGCGAATCATTCGTAATCTCTTGCCCTGAGCTTTCGTGATAGAACTGCCGTTGATCACGATTTCCCCTTCACTGATATCATGAAGACGATTGATGGAACGCAGCAGCGTGGATTTACCCGCACCGGACAAGCCTACAACCGCAATGAATTCGCCTTGCTTAAAGGTAAGGTTAATATTATCTAGGCCTTTGGTGCCGTTGGCGTATGTTTTGGTTACGTTGCGAAGCTCAATCATGACATTAATCCTTCTTTCATTAATAGAGTTCTATTTCGTTGCCTGGCAGTAACGGGACAAGCCAGCGCAGCGTATATCACGCTGAACTGGCCTGTCCGCACTGCGAATACATCTGTTACATTCATTGGAAACGAATGGCACCATCTACATATTTCAAATGTCTACTTGTAACAAAGACTACTCGGTTTTTACTTTTTCGCCGTATTGACGAACGATTTCGAACTTGCTGTCATCAGATTCTACATAACCTTCGTGTGTATAGATTTCTTTGATGATTTCATGACCTTCCGGATCTGTACCGATGTCGATGAACGCCTGTTTGATTTTGCTTGTCCAATCCGCATTCATGTCTGTACGTACAGCGATCGTATCGTTAGGAATCGGCTCTGTGAACGCCAGTACACGTGTATCTTCGAATACTGTTGGGTAGTCTTTGGAAACCGTGTTACGTGCATCTTGGAAAATGGCAGCTGCATCAACGTCACCGTTCAGTACAGCAATAACACCTTGGTCATGACCTTTTACCGTTACAGGAGTTACGTCTTTCAATGGATCAATGCCTCTGTCCAGCAACAGACCTGCCGGCCATACATAACCTGCGGAAGAAGTTACGTTTTGGTAGGCGATCTTTTTGCCTTTCAGTTCTTCAATGGATTGGATCGGCGAATCTTTTTTTACGATAAACATGGATTTATAGGAATCAGCCAGTTCTTCCGTCGGAGCACCTGTCTCATCATTTACGCCAAAACGTTGTGCTTGCAGAATAACTTGTGCTGCACCTTTTTCTTTTGCCAGTACATAAGCCGTTGGTGGCAGGAAGCCCACGTCTACTTTTTTGGAAGCCATCGCTTCGATAATTGTGTTGTAGTCCGTGGATACGCTGACTTTTACCGGAATGCCCAGTTTGTCGCCCAGCAATTTCTCAAGCGGTTTTGCTTTGGCTTCAAGTGTGTCTGCATTCTGGGATGGAACGAACTGTACAGTCAATTCAGTTGGTACATACCCTTCGGCTTCTTTGTCTGTTTCTGCCGTTTCGGTAGATGTACCGGAAGCATTGGAGCTCGAATTCGTCTCGTTAGCCGAACCCGTTGTACTGCTAGACCCACAAGCACTTAGAAACAGAACCAAAATCAACAATGGTAAAAATAAAGCGGACTTCTTCAAGCGAACACCCTCCAAAGAGTTTCTATTTTTCAATACTTGTCTACTATAATTGGCAAATATTTGCGCGATGTGAAACGAAATTTGGAGTTTTGTAAAGTTTCCTGTCAGGCTGTCAGACGAAGTTTCATCTGTTAGAATAGGCTCATTATGGTTGAAGATATAGATACAGAGGCTGATCTTCACTCGTTAATCATTGGCAAAACAGCCTGTGATTCCATATATTCATATTTATATATTAGAGGAGATTGTAAAATGACATCCGTAACCCGCACGTCTAATTTCGACATCCTTTTCACTAGTGATCTTCACGGGGCCATCCGTCCCATTCATTACAATACCAATGCGTACCGTCCAGCAGGTCTTGCCCTGCTCGCTTCGCTGATCCGCAAGCAGCGTGAACAATCACCCGAACTCATGCTGGTGGATAACGGGGATTTGCTGCAGGGCTCTCCCTTGGCATCCTATGCTGCTTCCTTGGAAACGGATAGCCATGTTCATCCCTTCATCACGGTTTTGAATGAACTGGGCTATGACGCTGCCGTGATGGGCAATCATGAATTTAACTATGGTCAGGAGTTGCTGCGCGGAGCCGTTCATGCCTCCCAATTCCCATGGTTATCCGCCAATATTGTTAGCAGCGAACAGCCGGATGTACCCGCGAATGGTCCTCCTTACATCATCAAGACATTAGCTTCTGGTGTTAAAGTAGCTCTGCTTGGTGCAACCACTCACTATATTCCGAACTGGGAGCATCCGAAGAATATCGAAGGTTTACATTTCCTTGACGCATTGGAGACCATTCGAAAATGGGTTGGTTACATTCGCGAGCATGAGCAGCCGGACGTAATGGTGGTCAGTTATCATGGCGGATTTGAGTGTGATCTGGAGAGCGGTGAGCCTGCCGAACGGTTAACTGGAGAAAACCAGGCCTATGCCATCTGCCGTGACATCGAAGGTATTGATGTACTTCTGACCGGGCATCAGCACCGTCAGCTTACTGCCGAAATTCATGGCGTGACCGTCATTCAGCCAGGCTTCAGCGGCAACGGTCTTGGACAAGTATCCGTTCAATTAGAGCAGCATTCGGACGGGACGTGGAAGATTACGGGGAAAGAAGCTCGTTTGCTGCTTCTGGATGAGAACAGCCATGTACAGCCCGATGCTGTTGTCATGGATCTTACGGAAGACCTGGAAGCTGCTGCTCAAGCATGGCTCGATCAGCCGATTGGCGAAGTAGCCGAGGACTTGTCCATCAACGATGTCACTGCTCTGCGGCTCTCGGCACATCCCTTCATTGACTTTGTACACCAGGTACAGATGGAAGCAACCGGAACTGAAATTTCCAATACGGCACTGCTCAGTGAAGAAGCCCGCGGCTTTGGCCCCCGCATTACGGTGAGGGATGTGTTATCCAATTTTATATATCCCAATACATTGACTGTATTGGAGTTAAGCGGTCAGGACATTCGGGATGCGCTGGAGCAAACAGCACGCTATTTTGAATTGAGCGCTTCCGGTGAAGTCGTGGTCAATCCGGCCTATATGACCCCGAAGCCGCAGCATTACAACTATGATATGTGGGCAGGCCTCGAATACGAGCTGGACATATCGAAGCCTGTGGGGAGCCGAGTGGTCAGACTGGAACGTGAAGGTAAACTGCTTGATATGAATGGAGCGTACTCTGTCGTGATGAATAGTTACCGTGCGGCAGGAGGCGGAGATTACGCCATGTATCCTGGCAAAAAGGTACTGCATGAAGGCGCCACAGATATGGCGGCACTGGTGGAGGACTATATTCGCAGACATCAACCTCTGAAAGTGGAGCAGTCGAATAATTGGCGTGTAATCAGCGGATAGTCAAAAAAGGCAGAACCTTCGCATATGAAGGTTCTGCCTTTTCAATTTGCTTTTAACCTATATCAGGGTGGAAGCAAGCGCAGCCAGCAGCAGGACCGCCACCCAAACCAGTATCAAATTCGCCATCATTAATGCAGCTTTGAACTTATAGTTATTATAGAACGCCCAGCAAGTGAATGATGCAAGGACGGAAACCGGATACGTAGCCAGCACCCCTGCGACAATGTACTCCAGTATGTAATCATCTGTATTGCTGCTGGCAAACATATAGAAACTGATAATTAACATATAAGGATAGCCTACGAGAGTAATCAAATTGATTGCGTTGATGGATAAAAGCCAGTATGCTACGGTACGATTTTTCACAATTAGCGACCTCCCGGAAACACAATCTTATTTCATTGATTCTAGCTATGACCTAAAACGAAACAAAACTGGAGGCAATACCGACTAATATGATTGCCGCAACCCAGAACAACAATAAATTACCGATAACCAGGGCCCATTTAAATTTGCGTACATGATAAAAAATCCAGCAGCTGAGTGACAAGAGAACAGCTACAGGATATGAAGCCATAATATAGACCGTTATATAGTTGGATATATAGTCATGTGAAGTCGGCGCATCAAACATAAACACACAAAGCATCAGCACCACCGGGTATCCAAGCAAAGTGATTAGATAGACCGCATTGAAAAAGAAGAGCAAGTAAGCAACTTTTGCATTCTTCATCCAACAAGTACCTCCTGAAAAACATCTCGTTCCAGTATATCCTTAAGATGACATATCGTCACGGTTATATTTTCCAGATAATTCAATACGATCTTCTGTCCATGTTTCCTATCTTCTTTCTTAGCCAGGCTCGGCGCAGCGCTTTTCCACACCTTCGACAAATCGGCAAAGAGCAGGGAATCAAGGGTTTCATGCCCTCATCCCTGCTCTTTTGCTGTAATCATAAAATCTAATATGAATCGATCACCTGACTCACAGACTACTATTGCGCTTTCTTGCGCAGCTGGCTGTAATACAGTTCACTGTAGAAGCCGCCCTGCTCCAGCAGCACGTCATGCGAGCCTTGTTCCAGCAGCTGCCCATCCTTCAGCACCAGAATGCGGTCTGCCTGCCGGATGGTGTTCAGCCTGTGGGCAATGACGAAGCTGGTACGTCCCTGCATCAGCCGCTGTAGACCTTCCTGGATTTTGATCTCTGTAACGGTATCAATGCTGCTGGTCGCCTCATCCAATACGAGTATGGACGGGTCCGCCAAAATGGCCCGGGCAATGGCAAGCAGCTGTTTCTGTCCCTGACTAATGCCGCTCCCATCTGCCTGAAGCACTTTGTCATACCCATCCTTCATGCGCATAATGAAAGAGTGAGCATTGGCCAATCTTGAAGCCTCTTCTACTTCTTCATCTGTAGCATCCAGACGGCCAAATCGGATATTTTCCCGAATGGTCCCTTGGAACAGAAATGAATCCTGAAGAACAAAAGCCATGTGGGAACGCAGGTTTTCACGCCGAATGGTCGTAATGTCCCTTCCATCCACCGTCAACATTCCCGCTGTCGGATCATAGAAGCGGGACAATAGCTGAATCAAGGTTGTTTTCCCAGCTCCTGTCGGCCCCACCAAGGCAATCATCTCACCCGGCTTCGCCTCAAAGCTGATCTCATGCAAAATGCTGCGTCCCTCATCGTATCCGAAAGAGACCCGGTCGAAGCGCACATCTCCTTCTACCTTGTTCAGTGAAACCGCAGCTCCTTCATCCTTCGCTTCTTCATCCTCGTCCAACACTTCGAACACCCGCTCCGCCCCTGCAATCGCAGACAATAGCGTATTCCACTGGTTCGCCAGGTCATTCAGCGGACGAGTGAACTGACGAGCATATTCCACGAAGATGATAATGACCCCAACGGTAACCGTACCCTGGATGGCCAGAATCCCCCCGATCCCTGCCACAATAGCAAAGCTCAGGTTGTTCAATCCATTCATCAGTTTGGGGATAAAACCGGAAATGGTCTGCGCCCAAAAACCGGATACCCGGATTCGTGTATTCCGCTCTTCGAATCCGCGAACCACCCGCTCCTCCTGGGAGAAGGCCTTGATGATTCGTTGTCCAGACAAGGTCTCCTCGATATACCCATTAAGTTCACCGAGATTACGCTGACGTTCTTTGAAGAGCGGTCCGGTTCGACGTGTAATCCAGCGCATGCCAATCGCCATCAGCGGTACAACGATAAATGTCAGCAGGGTCAGCAATGGACTTAACCAGAGCATCACGCCAAACGTACCAAGCAGCGTCAGCACACTGGAGAAAATCTGAATGGCCGAGCTGTTCAGCGTACCGCTGACATTCTCGATGTCATTCGTGACTCGGCTCATGATCTCACCCTGCTGACGTTTGCCGAAGAATGGAATCGGCAGCTTGTGCAGATGGGAGAACAGATCGTAACGCATCCGGAAAATGGTCTCCTGCGCGATTTCAATCATCCATATATTTTGCAGCCAGGAAGTGAGTGAGAACAGCACGTACACTGCTGCGAGTCCCAACAAAAACGTCATCCAGCTGGAGCTTGTCGCTTCGCTATCCATATAATTGTCCACGGCCACGCCAACCATGTACGGACCAAGCAGCGCCAGTGCAGAACTGGCAAATACCATCAGCAGTACCATCGTCAGCTTCACTTTGCGGCGAGCCAAGTAAGTCCAGATCCGGCCCAATGTACCGGACCAGTTCTTCGCCCGTGCCTTCGGCTTGCGACCTCCACCTGCTTTTAGCGTTTCGGGATCCAGTGGCGGCGGAGGCTGACGGAAAGGTTCAATGAACGCTTTGAACATGTGGTGTACCCTCCCCGTATTGAGATCCGTAGATTCGGCGATACAGCTCGGACGAATCCATAAGGTCTTCATGTTTTCCCTGCCCAATCAGACGTCCATCGTCCAGCAGAAGAATCAGATCCGCAGAAGTCGTTGAGCTGATCTTCTGGGTGATTATAAAGGTGGTACAAGATAGCTCTTCCAGCGCATCCAGCAGCCTCGCTTCCGTTGCCACATCGAGTGCACTCGTGCTGTCATCCAAAATCAGAATGCTCGGACGTCTGATCAATGCGCGTGCAATGGACAGACGCTGCTTCTGACCACCGGACAAGTTAACCCCGCGCTGACCCAGCTGCGTATCATATCCATTCGGGAGCTTCTCAATTGTGTCGTGAATCTGGGCACGCTTCGCGGCTTCCTTGATCTCTTCCAGCGTTGCGTCCTCCCGTCCCCAGGCAATGTTATCCCGCACGGAACCCGTGAAGAGAACCACCTCCTGCGGCACGTAACCGATTGCACCCCGCAATGCAGGTATTGGCAGTTGGTCTGCATCCCTGCCATCAATGAACACCTTGCCCTGATCCTCGGTATACAACCTTGGAATCAGCTGCACGAGTGATGATTTACCTGATCCTGTCGCACCCATAATGGCGATGCGCTCGCCTCGCTTGGCCGAGAACGTAATATCCTCCAGGACTGTAATATCACTGTTCGGATAGCTGAATCCTACATTTCGGAATTCAACTGCACCTTGAACAGCATTAGCTCGCTTAAACTGCTTTCCAGTTCCAGGGTCTTGAACCACAGCTGAATTCTGATCAGCCTCCGATGGATCCTCTGTATCAAAAACTTCGTTGATTCGCTGTGCTGAAGCACTGGCTCTGGAGAAGGTCACCAGAATCCAGGACAAGGCAGACATGGCCCCGATGGTGCGGAGCAGATAATTGATGACCGCGACCACTTCACCGACGCTTGCACTGCCGGTCGAGATGTCACGCCGTCCAAACCAGAGCACGGCGATGATGCAGCCATTCATCATGAGCAGCATGAAGGGCATGGTGGTCTCTGTCAGGCGCAGCGCGGAGATCGTACCCTTCATCAGCTTGCCGCTGAATCCGGCAAAGCGCTCGATCTCGTGGCCCATCCGGACGAAGACACGGATCAGCCGAATGCCTGTCAGATTCTCCTGGATGACACCGTTGACGGCATCCAGTCTGCGCTGCACATTGCGGAACAGCAGTGCGGCCTTTTTGATCATCCACATGACAAATACGAGCAGAACAGGCACCATCACCACGAGCAGCAATCCCAGCCTGGGATTCACGACAACGGCCATAATCATGCTTCCGATAACCACTAGTGGCACACGTGTCATGAACCGCAGACTCATGAATACCGTATCCTGTACCTGGGTCACATCCCCGGTTAATCGGGTAATCAGCGAGGACGTGGCGAATCGGTTAAATACGGCGTAAGAGAACGCTTGCACTTTGTCATACAGCTTCTCCCGCAGATCATATCCGAACCCGAGACTCGCATGTGATGCAAAAAATGAACTGGCGATTCCGGCAGCAAATGCCACGACAGCACTGCCGACAAGCACGCCGCCCCACAACCAAACCACAGACAGATCTCCTTGCTGTATCCCGTTGTCAATGATTTTGGAGATCAGGTAAGGCTGAGCAAGTTCCACCGCGAGTTCAATCAGCATCATGACCAGTGCAGCGCTCGCGGCAACCCGATACTTCTTCAAGTAGTACAACAGCTTGATCATTACCATTCCTCCGGCACCGGAGGGCTAGATTACCGTGACTCATTTTTTTGGTCTACGCAGCCAGCTCCGTTAGTCTCTTTCGTTAACTCTATGTAAAATTTCACGTACCCAATACGATTATTATATCTCATTTTACAGGTTGGAATCGTTAATATCTTCTTTCCTTCTCATTATTAACCTGAAATGGACAAGAGGATATCTATTCAGGAAAAAAACCTGGGCGGTAGGCCCAGGCTGAATCATTAACTATATATGAATCTGTTCACTTTGCCTTCTTAAAATCAGCCTGCTGCTGTTCATAGATTTCATAGAAATCGTCCCAGACCAGTACATTATCCTTTTCCTTGCTCCACCAGTCTTTGTACCACGTTTCGATCTCCGGCCCTCCGCCTTGCTCCCACTTCTGCTGGGCTTCCGCCGCAGCCTGTTCAACCGTATACTTGCTGCCCCCGATGATGGACCGTGTGAAAATATCGTTGATGGCTGTCGTTACATTGGTCAGCTTCACCTGAAGCTCCTTCGGCAGCTGTGGCATATGTTCCGAGTGGGTCACGCCCTCTCCGACCGGAAGATCCGTCATGTATACTTCCCGTGCTTCCTTGAAGAGTCGCAGCCCTTCCTTCTGGGATGGAATCTCCTCGCTGAACAGCATTTCGGTATACCCGCATTTGCCTTCCTCCAGGCGGCTGTACATCATGGCATAGTCCCCTGCCCAGCTGATCTCCTGCTTGTATTTCTCCTGATCGGAGATGCGCGGACAACCTTGCTCGTTCAGGGTGTAATGTGTGCCCTCAAATCCATTTTTGAAGGTTCGACCGGACTCCGTTTTGGTTAAAAAATCAATATACTGCATGACCGCTTCCGGATTTTTGGCGCGTGCATTCACGACCGCCGTCATCTGCACCGGGTTGTTCCATACCATCGTGTACTGTCCGACCGAAGTGGTTGGCAGCGCGATGACTTTTAGTTTAGCTTCCGGAACATTTTGCATCAGCGTATCCAGTTCTTTCGCCGCAAAACCCGTATAATCCGAAGTCATGGCAGCATACATGCCGATTTTGCCATTCAGGAAATCCTGCTTCGCCTTGGCGCCGTCCTTATCAGTTAGAAAGTCCTTATCCACCACGCCTGCTTCAAACAAGGCACGTTTAAATGCGGTCGCTTCCTTCATGTGGTTGGGACCCACAACGACTTCACCATTCTCTACATTGACCCAGTTGGCATTGAACATATAGCGGAACAGACCTGCTGTATCCCCAAATTGAAACCCGCCGATGCCATATGTATCATTTGCGCCATTTCCATCCGGATCATTTTCCGTGAAGGCTTTGGCTACAGCCAGCATCTCTTCCTCGTTCGTCGGCACCTCCAGATTCAGCTTCTCCAGCCAGTCTTCCCGGATGAAAAAGCTCGTCAGCGGAAATACCTCATTCATGCGTCCGACCTCGTACAACTTGCCATCACTTTTGATGCCAGCTTTCTTCAGCTGAGGATATTTCTCCATGAGTGCTTTGTATTCCACGCTGGAGTTCTCGATCAAGTCATCCAGCGGCATAAGCTGTTTCTGATTAAACAGGGTATTGCGGATGGGCGTTCCGAATTCAAAAATGACATCCGGCGCACTGCCTGAAGCAAACAATACGTTTAACTTGGACTGGGATTCCCAGCGGGGAACTGCCGTATATTTGACATTTGCCGGACCATTCTCGTTAATCCACTTGGACCACATATTATCTTCAATCGTGCCCATACCGCTCGGAACCGCCCCCCGATCATAGATCGTTGATGTGATGTTCCCTCTGCTGCCTTCGCCTTCTGCCTGCTCACTGCTACCTCCCCCTGTGCAGCCCGTCAGTATTCCACCGATCAAGCCCAGAACGAGACCCGACTTCACCCATGCCTTCATCCTTAACGCCATAGATAAGACCCTCTTTCGCTCATGTAATATGACACCCATGCAATATGACCGACATCCCGCTTGCCTGTCTTACCCTTTGATCGAACCAAGCATAACGCCTTTGACAAAGTACTTCTGCAAGAACGGATATACCGCCAAAATCGGAATGACCATCACAATCACGGCTGCCGCCCGAATACCTTCCGGTGTCAGATTTGAAATCATCGTTGGATCGGTAAAGTCCTGTACATTCAGATTGGACATAATCATATTCTGGACCAGTACAGTCATGTTGTATTTGGATGTATCGTTGATGTAGATCATCACGCTCATGAACGAATTCCAGTACCCCACGCCGTAAAAGAGAGCAATGGTCGCCAGCAAAGGTTTGGATAGCGGCAGCACAATACGGAACAACAGCCCCAGCTCACCACAACCGTCAATGCGGGCCGCCTCGTCTACTTCCCCGGGCAGATTTTCAAAATAGGACCGCATGATCAGCATGTTATACGTGCTCACCAGGCCAGGCAGCCAGAGTGCACCGTAACTATTCACCAGCCCCAGGTTTTGCACCACCAGGTAAGTCGGAATGAGTCCACCGTTAAAAATCATCGTGAACACCATTGCCATCGTAAAAAATCGCCGGTGATAAAAGTGCCTCCGTGACAGCGGATATGCCGCCATAATGGTCACGGCCATGCTGAGCCCTGTACCGATTAACGTAATCTCCACACTGTTCCAGAACGCGTTCAGAATCGGCGTCCCTGTAATCAGGCTGTGGTAGGAGAACCAGGTGAAATCGACTGGCCATAACCCTACGTTACCGGACACGACGGCTCTTGCATCACTGAAAGACAAAGCAATGATATTCAGAAGGGGCAGGATGCAGCTGACGGCAACCAATGATAACAATACATAATTGATCAGATAAAAGACTTTTTCTCCTCTGGTTTTTCTCATGCTGCTCTCTCTCCCTCCCTACCACAAACCTTCGTTGAATCGGCGTGCAATGTAGTTCGCACAAAAGATGAGAATAAAGGCCACCAGGGATTCAAACAATCCCATCGCTGTCGTCAGGCTGAACTGTGCCCCCTGCAGGCCCGTGCGATAAATATACGTACTGATGACATCAGCAACCTCGTTGACATTGGAATTCTGGAGCATATAGACCTGGTCGAAGCCAACCTCCATCACCCGCCCCATCGACAGAATGAGCAGAAGAATAATTGTCGAACGTATGCCCGGAAGGGTCACATGCCAAATCTGACGCATTTTGCTCGCCCCATCCATCTGTGCAGCCTCGTATTGGCTCGGATCAATGGTCGTGAGTGCCGCCAGAAAAATAATGGCATTGAAGCCCATGTCCTTCCAGATTCCCGATCCAACGAACACCGCAATCCAGGAGCCCTTGTTGTACATAAACGGGTAAGGTTCACCTGTCCAAGCTTCGACCCAGCGGTTTACGATCCCGTTTTCCAATGAGAAAACCGTCATGATCATCATCGCAATAATGACCCAGGAGAAGAAGTGCGGCATGTAGACCACGGTCTGCACCGTCCGCTTGAAGGCCATGTTTCTCACTTCATTGAGCATGATGGCCAGGATAATTGGAATGGGGAATCCTACGATGATGCTTAACAGACTCAGGAACAAAGTGTTCCGGATAATCTCCACCGTACGCGGATCGCTGAACAGCGTCTCGAAATGTTGGAAGCCAACCCACGGACTATGCCAGAGCCCGTCATAGAAGTTATAGTCCTTGAAGGCCATGACCAGTCCACCGATGGGTGCATAACGAAAGGTCAGGTAAAACAGGATCACCGGAATAAACATCAGGATTAACGGAATATTGGTCTTGAACCTTCTTAGCCGCTGCTGCCTGATTCGATGCTTCATTTCATTATCCGGTGGTTGTACTCCGGATGGCGTTCCAGCGGCCAGTTCGCCTTTCATATTCATCACTCCTCTCTGCTGCGGATGGCTATAACTGTATTTTAGATAAAAATGTAAGCGTAAACATTTGTTATTTAACGATCCTTTTTAAAATTTCTACGCAAAAATAACCCCACATGGTGGGGTTGTCATTGGAAATAAAACTGTCTGCATACAGATTTCTTATGATCTGATCTTGACTGTAAAACACATAAAGAACAGGCGCTACTCTTGGTGATCTCCAGCGCCCAGCTTACGATATTCGCGAGGAGACAATCCTGTCGCCTGTTTGAATACCGTTGTGAAATAGCTTGAGTTATCGAAGCCTGTCTGTTCTGCTATATCCGCCATGCTCTGCCGGGTGCTGTACAGCAGCAGCTTCGCTTTCTCGATCCGGCGTTTGCTGACATACTGGCTGAAGCCCTGCCCGGTCTCCTTTTTGAATAAATGACTCAGGTAATTCGGCGTCACATGCACATGAACAGCTGCGGCCTGCAGCGAGCAGCTTCCGGCGTAATTCATCTCAATATACCGAATGACACGTGTGATCACATGATCCTGTTGCTCTCGGGTCAGGCGCATCATCATATCCATCCACTCTTCACTCTTCGAGCGAGCCCATGCAATGACTTCGGGCACGGTATGAATCCATAGCAGCGGATCTGGACCGAATGTGTCCAGTCCCCCGGATTCCTGTGGCTGAAGCTGCTGTGCGAGCATGTCCGTCATGACTTTCATAAGCAGATGAATCTCGGATTTGCATTGGGGCAGTGGCATTCGGGCGGCTTCCTCCAGCAGGTCCTCCACCCAAATGATCATCTGCTCAAATTGCTGATGGAGCAGCAGTGAAGCCAGTTCTTCGCGCCATCTCTCGGTACGGTCCACCTGGTTGTATTGCTCCCTGATTCGGATGTCCGACTGCTTCCGGCGATACCGTTCATGTGCCTTGCGCAGCACCTTACATGCTTCATCGAGGGAGAACGGCTTGAGCAAAAATTCAATAGCCCCATAGCGGATGGCACGCTGTGCATATTCAAATTCACGATACCCTGTCAAAATGATAATCATGATATCCCGCCCGCTCTCATGTATGCGTTCAGCCAAGTCCAGA
The DNA here is from genome assembly GCF_038005125.1 of Paenibacillus sp. FSL K6-2862. Classification (NCBI taxonomy): domain Bacteria; kingdom Bacillati; phylum Bacillota; class Bacilli; order Caryophanales; family Paenibacillaceae; genus Paenibacillus; species Paenibacillus sp. FSL K6-2862. The sequence goes on along the minus strand of NZ_JBBOSN010000001.1, from coordinate 1,034,573 downwards.
CCATCCATTACAGGCATGTTAATATCCGTAATAATCAGATCAGGCGTACAGCTGTGCACCGCCTGAATCGCTTCTTCTCCATCAGCAGCTTCTCCCACAACCTCCCATCCGAGAGGGTTGTTCCGAACCAGATGAATTAGCCCCTGACGGAATAACGCTTCATCATCGACTACAAGCATTCGTCCATTCACAGCACCTGCTCCTCTCTATCATCCGAATTCCCGGGCATGGTTCCTGCTCCGATTTGATATGGTAGACGAAGGCGTACAAGCGTCCCTTCACCCACAGCAGACTCGATCTGTACGCCATAAGGCTCCCCGTGAATCAGTTCGATTCTTCGGAGTACACTTCGGATACCGATATGCTGACGTTCCTCTTCCGCATGTGGAACTGGCTTCATTATTCGTTCCATGACCGCTGCATCCATGCCGCAGCCGTTATCTACTATTTCAATAATAAGCATGTCCGTTTCCTTCTCCGTCTCACGCCCTGGTTGCCGTAAACCACGAATCTGCAGACGGCGATTGTCCCTCTTGTCTGAGAAGGCATGTACAAACACATTCTCGACGATAGGCTGAAGCAGCAATCGGATCACCTGACAGCGAAGTAACTCGGCAGGAATTGAAATTTTTATGGATAATGCTTCCTGATATCTGGCCTGTTGGATTTGCAGATAATGATCGATTTGCGTCATCTCATCCTGGAGAGTCGTTAATCGCTGCACGGGTTCCAATGTATACTGCAGCATTTCAGACAGGGCTGTAACGAGACGAGCGGATTTCTCATCGCCCAGCATATAAAACTTCCAGAAAAACATGCTTAGTGTGTTATATAGAAAATGAGGGTTCAACTGCGCCTGAATGGCTTTGAGCTCAGCTTCCTTTTCACTGAGTTCCCGCTCGTACACCTGATGAATGAGCGTATCGATCCGTGAAGCCATCGCATTGAACCGTTCACCGATGAAGCCCAGCTCATCCCGCGTCTCAATTCGGACTCTTGTATCGAACTGGCCATCGCGCACTCTTTTCATCGCATTGACCAGACTGGCCAGCGGACGCAGCAATCTGCCGCTAATGATAGTGATGATGAACCAGGAGCATAGTACGCTGGCTGCGGCAGAGAACACGGCAACTTGCAGGATGAGTTTCCCTTTGTTCTGAATCTGTGCGAGCGATACTTTGCTTACTAGTGTGAAACCTGCCTTGTCGGAGGTTTGTTTGGTATAGAGGTGCGTTGATCCCTGCTCGTCCCTGATTTCTGTTGCCCCCAGGTTTAGCTGTGTAAGCGGTGGTGGGTCTGCATCCTGATTATGAAACGCATATAGCAGCTGCCCTTCGGCATCAAACAGATCAACAGCAACTTCCTCGTTCAATCGCAGGTCCTTGAGATACGACTCAAACAGCGAGGTGTTAAACAGGATCAACATCACTCCATACGTTTCCAGATCAACCGACCGCATTAATCGTCCAGCCAAAATCCAATTGGACTGCTCCTCCTGCAGAAAAGCATCCGGACCCAGACGATTCCACACATATTCACCGCCCGTCCCTTCCAGCTTATGAACCATCTCGGCCAAATAGGAAGGATTCATCTGTTGAAACGAGCCAGCAAAGGCGCCAAGATTAAATATATTTCCCTTCAGATCATAAATGCGAAGCCCCATGATCTCCGGTGCATCCAGCCTTACCTGGTACAACTGATCATCCAGTTCATCCTCAAGCTTCATCTGATCATAGGAAGAGATGCCTGCTGCCTGTGCCTTAATGGCATTTTTCACGGAAGGATTGAGTGTGATATAATCCGTGACCTTGTACATGTCGTTGACCCGCGAATCCAGCCGTGCCAGAACCTGTTCTGCTGTAAGACTATACTGACGACTGACTTCTTCATTGAACAGGGCAATATGGATGCGATATGTAATCAGCCCTGTCATTCCGGAGATGAGTACCGTCGCAGCCGATAAAAACAAGACTAGTTTCGTTCTAAATTTAAAGCGTTTACAAAAATTATCCCACCATATCCTGTACACGCACCTCACCCTTATCCCGTTCCCGTCTTATGCTTAAAAACATATCACACCCCTGTTCAAAAAAACAGAAAAACCCTGACCCTGTCTGCACTGGTCAAAGTTTATCATTTCACCATATATCGGGGCACCTACAATCGGTGTAACTCCTTCTGCAGATACTCCCGGCGCTCTGCCACATAGGTACGAATCTTCTCGGGTTCACCATAAAAAACATTCATCGGCCATTTCATGTAGGGATCCTGCTCCACAGCTTCACGGATCTGACCGTGTAATCGATACACTACAGGCATAATTCGTTTCTCAGTGAAAACGTTCATCAGATACTGCTTCATCATTCTCTTGTACTGCTGACGGAAAAGGCGGAAAGCAAGCAGCCGTCCGGTCAGTTTGTTATATCCCTGAATCCGTACGAGGTTCGGATCTACTCTTGCGCCATAACAGTTTCTTCCCCAAGTCCCCTCATAATCCCAGGGAAGGATCCCATACCTCCGGGTCTTGATCTTCTCATACCATGTGTAATTCTGATGGAATCCATCGAAATTGCCTGTAAGTACTGCTCCACTCAGCCAGCGCAAATAGTTATCCGTATCCATTCTCGCCTGCAAAAAGCGAAGCAGATCCTGCCTCGACTTCGTATTCAGCTGCTGGATAAAGGTACGGAGCCTCATGCGATCCTCGTCCTTGCCGCGGATCAGTGTGTATCCGGATAGTAGATCCGAGTTTGTTTCAGTCGAATTCAGTGCAAATCCCGCATGATCGTTTACCGCATAGAAGATGCTTCGAACAGGCATTTTTCGCTGTCGAAAAAAGAACGATTTAACTCCCTCAATACGCAAATAGACACCCTGCAGCTCTCCGTTTAGATACAGTATGCAGTGCTGCGTCGACGGAGCCGGAACCCGAAGGGATTCAAAAAAACGGAACGAGAGTGCATTGCGCAGCAATGAGGGATCATCGTACTCAGCATTAAAATGGAACGTTCTGCTGGACGTTCGAATTTCAAAAGACTTTTTGACATAGCCACGTGTGTGCCCTCCCCGGTATCGAATTCGGATGGGAAGCGGTTTGCCGTCCATCTGCATCGTTCCGCTCACAAACGTATCTGACCAGATATCTGATGTTAACTGTTGATACTCGTTATCGGAAATCGTGATGTGGTAGACAGGTAGAGCCATTTCCATCCGCCTTTCGAAGACTCCTGAGATTGCCCGTAGGCTGTTACACCATCCTATGCAGGAGCACAGCGAGCCGTAAGGGCAGATACACAGTTCCATTCATAGCACCTACAAGCCAACCTTCCGGGATGCGGAATAATCGTGCCATTAATCTATGATTACCATCATCTTCTCATAGATTATAGCCAAAATAGTATAGAAATGGTTGTCTGGCTAGTCCCTCTCAATGGCATGTTTCATATGATTAAACTACAGACAGACACGAATGACGAATGTAAGGGATCAACAAAACATCCGCCATTTATGTCCATCTGAACTTATATCACGAAAGGGGCACAACACAATGTCTATGAACGGTCAAGGTATGAGAGGTTTGCTAGGAAGAGAGATCAAGATTAACCGGGGTGGCCCAGATTCCGTAACGGGCACGCTGATGGACGTACGGTGGGACTATATGGCGATGAGCTGCAAGGAAGGCATCGTCTATGTCAATGAAACCCATGTCAAAAGCATAACAGACACAGGCCGTTCCGGCGGAAACAGAGCTGCAGCCATGGGCAATCCAATTCCATCCAATACGTTTCTTGGGGTTATGCAGGCACTCCGCTTCCGTCGTGTTCAGATCAACCGGGGAGGTCCCGAAAAAGTCGAAGGCATCTTGGCCGATGCCAATCAGAACCAATTAATTTTGGCTTTGAAAAATCAGGAGATCGTTCGTATTCCCCTGCAGCATGTGAAATCGGTATCCATTGTACGCGGTAGTAACAACAATAATAGCAATAACTCTAACAACAGCAACAACAATGGTAATAACACGAGTCAAGGAAACCAAGCTGCTCAAGGCAATCGTTCTCAAGGGAATCAAGCTGCTCAAGGCAACCAATCCCAGGGTAATCAGGCCGCTCAAGGGAACCGGGGCAATCGCTCCCAAGGTGCCCAACAAGGGGCTCAAGGCAATCAATCACGCGGTAACCGTTCACAAGGAGCTCAAGGCAACCGTTCGCGCGGCAACCAAGGTAACCAATCCAAAGGAAACAAATCTGGCGGGAATAAATCCGGTGGAAACAAGTCCGGCGGTAAAAAGAGATCTTAATCGTTACGTGACAGCTTAGGTTATCAACCAGTTTAAAGGGGGGAAACATCATGTTGATCTTCGTTGCTGTTGTCTTAATCGGTGTGCCTTTGTACTGGATCGTTCTACCTGGAAGAAGGCCCACTCCAACCCACGAACATTCGATTCAATCTCCACCAGGACTTCTCCCCCTGGGAGGTGAATCACAGTAAATGCCTGATTACCAGTTGTGGTTAACCTTCGGGGTGTTTATTATTACTGTCATTTTCCTGATGTGGCGACCTGGCGGATTAAATGAATCCATTCCTACTTCGCTTGGCGCCCTTCTTCTTGTTATTACTGGTGTAAGCAGCTTCGCCCATATCGTTGGCATCTTCGGGATTGTTTCTGGCGCTGCTGTAACCATTCTCTCGACCATTGTCATGTCCATCATTCTCGAGAGCATCGGTTTTTTCCGCTGGATCGCCATCAATATGATAGAAAAGGCACGAGGCTCCGGCTTCCGATTATTCTGGCTGATTCTATTACTCTGTTTTCTCATGACCATCTTCTTCAACAACGACGGCAGTATACTGATTACAACACCGATCATCCTCCGAATCTGTTCCATCCTACGCCTCAAAGTGCATCAGCAATTACCTTACCTGATCTCAGGTGCACTCATCGCTACAGCTTCCAGTGCCCCGATCGGACTTAGTAATCTTGCCAATCTCATCGCCTTGCAAATGGTCGGATTAAACCTGAACACCTACACCCAGATGATGTTTGTGCCATCGATGCTGGGGATCATGGTGATGACCATACTGCTGTTCTATTATTTTCGCAAAAGTATTCCCAAGGTTATTCATCACTACCCTATGTCCATGCAATCCACATCCGGTTCAGGGTATCATCCGCTGCAAACAGGAAATCAGGATACACCACGAGCAGATAGTGGAATGAGCGTAGACTGGTGGTTGTTCCGTGTCTGTATCGGGATTGTTGTATTCATTCGTGCAGGATACTTTCTCGCTGAGCAGTGGGGAATCCCTATGGAGATTGTCGCCATCACTGGTGTTGTTCTGATGCTGGCTGTGCGTTGGTATCGCACCCGGACTGGACTTAAGGATGTAGTTACACAAACGCCCTGGCATATTCTGCTCTTCGCCTTCAGCATTTATATTATCGTGGATAGTCTTCACCGGGCTGGAATGACAGCTGTTATCGTTCAGTGGATGAAGCCCATGATAGAAGGTGGTGACGCCAGTCTCATTGCCGTATCGGGTCTAATGCTCACTCTATTATCCAATCTGCTCAATAACCTGCCTTCCGTCATGATTGGCACCTTTGCAGTTACCGATCTTCAACTAGGTGATACCCAGCTTCATCTGGCTTACCTGGCCAACATTCTGGGAAGTGATATAGGCGCCTTGCTGACACCGATAGGTACTCTAGCAACGTTGATCTGGATGTTTATTTTGAAGACCCACCATGTTCGAGTCTCTTGGAAACAGTATATGAAAGTCACCTTCATAGTGATACCAATTAGTCTAATTGTCAGCCTATTTTCCCTATATATTTGGACGTCTATTCTATATTGAGAGGAGGTATACTGTGAAATTCCCAACAATGTGGCTTGGAAAATCCATCGAATTGGAACTATCCGGCTGTAAACTTCCAATTCAGGGTGAGATCATTGATATGGGTCAGGACCTGATTGTTGTTTACGGAGATCAACGATTCATCTATGTACCTCTTCATCACCTTCAATCCATGCACATAACTAAAGGGGGCGATGCCAGTTCCACCTCCAGCGTGCCAGCGCCTGATCCCGAGATGGATCACAACAATATATCGTATCGTAAAATATTAATGAATGCCCGCGGAAGATTCAGTGAAATTTCGATAGGCGGGCGTACGCTGCACGGTTATATTACGAACATTATGAACGATTACTTCATCTTCTTCTCTCCGCTGCATCATTCGGTCTACGTCTCCATCAATCATCTGAAATATATCATTCCTTCTCCAACAAACAGCACGCCTTATTCCCTAAGCCAGCAGCATTTCCCCATTCAGCCTGCGTCCATGCCTCTTTCCCGGACAATGGACCAACAGCTTCAGAAAATGGTTGGTGAACTTGTCATCCTGAACCTTGGTGACAAGCCATATCGGGCTGGATTGCTGAAGGCCGCAGACAATAAGCTGATTGAACTGGTAGAGGCAGAAGGTCAGACCTTGATTACGCATACCGATCATATTCAAACCATTCATCTGCCTTGAATATAGGAAATGACTGGAAGAGGCCCATCCGTTTATCGGATGGACCTTTCATTTATGTTGGTACGTTGTTGGGGCTCATCCATGAATGGGACAAGCCGCGCTTCTACTTTCCGTATGTCTGCTCCATACGCTCTTCCTCATTCGTAGACAGCAATATGTTAAGCAGCCCCATCGCATTATTGGCATCCGTTCTCGCCGTTTGGTACTTCTCGGCAAACGCTGCCTCATCCTGCTCGGGGTCCATTACTGCCAGCTCCCCCCATGACTTGCGGGCCTTGTCGTAGAGTTCGCTTAACGTAATATCATATGGATGCTGTGCAACCGGAGCCATGGATTCGAATTTTGCGGTAACTCTGAAGAAATCCATGGAGTCCTGAAACGATTGGCTGCTGTAATCCTTGTTATTCATCGCATCTTCCGTAATCAGCAGACCTTCACGAGAAATAAACAGCGTCTTGACCATGGCCCGTTCCAGGTTCGTAGCTTCATCCCAAGTGATATAGGTCACGTCAGGAGCCTGTACAGTTGTAAAGAAAGGAAAGGCGTCATCGATTAAACGCTGTGTATTGGCATGAATCGGAACCTCCGCATTTATATCCACGACAGTATCACTGTAATTGGCAACGTTAATATTCTTGGACCCTTCCTCACTAACCCGGCGAACCGGATGGTCGTCCAGCGGAATACGGATATAGCCCAGCTTGTCCGCGTATTCTTCCTGCAGTTCTTTCAGAGTAGACTCCGTTCCAGCCGAGGCTGGCTCCGAAGCGTTACTCTCGCTCTCTTCTGCTGCAGGATCAGCTCCGGACGTCTGAGTACTGTCCGCTGTTAATTCCGCGCCCGCCTCCTGAGCTGGCTCTTGGCTGGCAGCTTCCTTGGCCCCGCCACCGCATGCGGATAAAACAGCAGCCAAGCTGAATATCAAGGTAAACATCCGAATCGGTTGTGTCCATTTCATGGTATAATCTTCCCCTTATCTTATGTATGCATATAATCTAAATTAACCATGGCATGTACGATTGAACTCCTATACTCCATATGATCTATCTTCGGATAACATGCCGTATTCACAGGTAAGTATTGGTCTACATTCTAACATAAGTTAAATTCTGGGTGTATACGACGATGTACCTGTCTCCTTGAGATGTCATGACTGGATGCCCCCGACAAAAGTACAAAAAGACACTGTCATCCCGAAGGACAACAGTGTCTGCAAGAAACCTATCTATACGCTATTTAATCCCCTTAGCCTTCTCGATATGTTCCGCCCGAGTCTGAGGCTCTGTGCAATTGGCTGACGACAGCAGGGAATAGATAGCCTGAATATCCTGCTCCTTAAACAACGTTTCAGGTACTTCTGTTTCGAGTCTTTCCGTTTTGCGCAGAATGGTCTCAACCAATTCATGATCATATATCACCAGTTCATCGGAATTCACATACCTTACCGCAGGATCGACACTGATCCGGCAGCGATTGGTGAAGGTCACCATGGAAATCATGCGGATCCGCTTATAATCTCCGAGGTGTGCATGAACCGCCTCAACATGACCCCGATGCTGCATCAGGGGATTATACATCTTAATGCGACTGGTACTGACCGTCCAGTTGGCTTCTCTGCGCCCACCCCGAATCTCGCCTGTTGTCAGGTTACGGGTCTCGATGACGAAGATCCCCCGCGGACCAATAACAACATGATCAATCTGAGAATAGCCTGAACGGGATTTGGGATTGGCAACGAGCAGATCACTCAAAACTTTGTATTGTCCCGGGAGACTATACAGTCGTTCTGCTGTAGTCGGTTCTTCCGGCTCGCCGATCCAAGCGGCTTCATGTTTGGATTTGGATTTGGACTTGCGTCTGCTCCGCGTCATTCGAGCAGGTGCAGGGCTCGTATCCGGGATTGCGGGGGCCGAAGCCGTAATTGAACTCGCAAGCTCTGGCTGTGTCTTGAACAGAGACAGGATTTTTTTGAACATGGGCAAGCTCCGTTCTAAAATTTAGTGTGAGTTACAGGTGATCGGTTACGACAATTGAACAACATAACAACATCTTTGGACTTTCATTATGTAAACTTCTATTACTTATGTCGGATGAAGACGGGTAAAAATAAAGGTCATCAGGCCTAATTTCCTTGCACAAACCAAAGTATACGAAAATATTCAACCAATATCGTGACTTTAGACACATGCGATCCATTGAAAATTCTAAAAAAAGCAGCGCATCCCTTTCCACTGAAGAAAAAGAACACGCTGCCGCTTACCACAAAATGTATTTATGCTTGAAGATAGTACGTATAGAGCACCTGCGTGCCCTTCTCATCCAGACCATTCCTGGATATTTCCTGATACAAGGATTCCGCGAGCGCAAGACCCGGCGTCTTCATGCCCATGGCTTTGGCCGATTCAAGGGCGATTCCCATGTCTTTGATAAAATGTTTCACATAGAATCCAGGCTCGAAATCGCCTGCGATCATGCGCGGACCGAGATTGCTAAGCGACCAGCTTCCGGCTGCACCGGTAGCAATGCTCTTCAGCACGTTCTCCGCGTCAAGCCCCGAACTCTTGGCATAGGCGAGTGCTTCGCATACGCCCATCATGCCTGATGCGATGGCAATCTGGTTGCACATTTTGGTATGCTGACCGGAACCCGCCTTGCCCTGCAATACAATGTTGGTGCCCATACACTCGAACAGCGGTCGTACTGCTTCGAATGCTTCCGAGGTGCCACCAACCATAATGGACAGCTTGCCATCGCGTGCGCCAATATCTCCACCCGATACGGGTGCATCCAATGCATGCAGCCCCTTGGCTTCTGCCGCCTCGAAGATACGAGCAGCCAGCATGGGACTGGATGTCGTCATATCAATCAGGGTTGAACCCGGTTTGGCATTGGCCACAAGACCATCCTCGCCAAGATAAATCTCCTCTACATCCTTCGGATATCCTACCATGGTGATGATGACATCACACTCAGCCGCAAGTTTGCCTGGTGTATCGTGCCAAACGGCCCCTTCATTCACCAATGCTTCTGCTTTGGCGGCTGTGCGGGTATACACATGCAGCGGGTAGCCCGTTTTCTGGATATGACCTGCCATGCTTTTCCCCATAACGCCTGTACCGATAAAGCCGACTTTCGTCTCTCCAGGTGCCTTCGTCGTATTTGTCATCGTAGGTTTCCTCCTTGTTTCTCTATGGTTTGGTGAGGTGCTTGTCTTGGATCGCTATATCTGTATGTTATAGCTTTCGCACCCCGCCGTCTATCATTTACATGAAATCTAGCGGACCGACATTCGATATTGATTGGGCGACATCTGAACAAACCGCTGAAAGGCCCTGTTCAGATTGCGTTCCGAATATCCCACCTGTTCGGCAATTTCCGTAATGGTGCAATCGGTATCCTTCAACAATTGCTTCGCTTTTTGCACCTTCAGATTCATTAGGTATTCGATAAAGGACACCCCCATTTCCTTCTTGAAGAGCCTGCTTAGATAGGAAGGACTGACATTCACGAGTTCTGCACAATCCGATAGTGACAGCATTCCTTCGGGATGGCTGCTCAGATGCTCACAGACCCGCTGAACAATCAGGCGGGATGAATTGGTGCGAAGATCCTGACTGGCCTCAATGCACAGAGGAAACAGCACACCGATAAACCAGTCGTGCATCTCCTTCGATGTTTGATTCTCCTGCAGCTGGTCGAACAGATTGCTGCCCAGTCGTTCAAGCATGCCGGGACCCTTCATCTCCATGAATTGAATAATGGCTGACAGCAGCATGTGATATCCCTGAATCATGACCGTATAGGATTCGGATGCGCGCACTTTCTTGGAAAACCGATGCAGCGCATCCTCCGCCTGCGTAAGCGTTCCGTTCCATAGTGATTCAAGAATCTCCTCTTCGATCTCCCGGGGATACATGAAGACCGGATTACGCTGGGTGGCCAGAATATCATCATAGAACAGAACGTTCTCGGCATCATCAAATAGCCGATACTGGAGGGCGAGCTGCGCTTCCCGAAAGGACTCTGCGATCCCATGAAGTTGACCCGGACGCCCTACGCCCACAGTTGCCGAGAAAGACAGGTATTGATCCAGTGCGTGATGAATCTCCTCTGCATAGCTGCATACCCTCTGCCTCGCTTCACGAGGAGAAATCTCTGAATCAAAATGCAGGATTGCCACCGAATCACTATCATTTTTGTCTACAACATACCCCGTCAAATCCGTTTTTTGGCTGAGCAGTTCATCCATGACGTTTCTCAGGGCAAATACAATGACGGGGCCTTCACTGGGTAAAAATCGTTTCTTCTTGACCAGATTTTCCACTTTGACGACCAACACCAAAAATTGTCCCTCTGTCCGGAAATCATGTCTGGCACATTCTTCTTCCAACCTGCTGCTGGTCCATGAACCGCTAGATTGCAGTAATCTCTGCAAAAAACGATCGCGGAGGTCTGGCTGTATGCCCTCTATATACCGATTCAGGGTTTCGGTCTGTTCATTGAGATAGCTGAGCGAAGACCGGATATATTCAATTTCATTCCCCTGGGGAGCTGTTTCCTGTCCGTTCCTGCGCAAGTGCTCTCCATACCGCAGCAGCTGCTGAATAGGGTTGTAGGCCAGCCGTGAGCTGAACCAGGTGAGCAGCATACCGACCAACACAAAGATGGACACCGAGATCAGGATGAGCACCTTGATCCAATTCAACTGGGCAATCATCTCCTGCTCAGGGAGCTGGGATATATAGGTCCTTCCCATGGATGCCGAGGCATATGCCACAAGTTCATTCCCATCCTCGCTCTTCAGTACCTCATGGCCGGAACGTTCTCTGCCTTCTGCATATGCAATCTGCTGCAGCACATCGTCCTCCGATGCCCTTTTGCCTATCTCTCCAGGGCCTTCCGTGTGCAAAATAATACGCTGATCTGCATTAAGAATGGCGAGGGATTGATCTTTCAGACTGACGGAATAGCTGCGCAGCAAACTCCGCAGCTCCTGTTCCTTCATTTGGAGAATGACCACTCCCCGCGGTTCTCCCTGGCCCATGACGGGCACTTGCCTAACATAGGAAATATAACCCGCTTCTCCGGATTGAGGGAGATAACTCCAACCTGCAGCTGCTTGGCCTTCCAGAGCAGTCTCCATATCCTGCTTCTCCTTGTAATCCGCCAGCGGGACCAATCCGTAATAATGGGACAGAACCATATCTGTTTTGGCATCATAATAAATCATTTCTTCAATTAAGTTATTGGTGTTTTTGTGGAGCTGAAACAGATCGAGCAGATCAAGATGGAGAAAGTAATCGCTCTCATAATGAGCACTGCCTAATGCATTTCGCATCAACGGGCCACTCGCGAGCTGCATGGATTCATGCTCAATATTGGTCAGAATATTCTCCACCCTGTCTTTGAGCAAGTTCAATGAGGCCATATTGTTATCCTGGAATTGTTCAGTCAGTTTGATCATCGAGAAATGATAGTACGCGCTTCCGGCAAGCACCACCGGGATGACCACCGACATGCAGCCCAACCAGATCAGTCTTTTCAGATAACCATTCGTTGCGAACCAGCGGTCAAGCGCTGATTGGATGGTATGCATTACCCGCCTCATGGAATCACCCCCGTATGCTGCGCCTTAGGCTCATTTTCGCATGCCTCTGTTCGGGTTCATTATATCAAGAGAGGTACCCGGATACACTCCCAAACGTCCAGCGTGGGGAATCTAATTTTCAGTTTATTTCCAGTACGCTCTGTCTTCAGCTTCATTCCTGCGATTAACGCTTCAGCGTCCCCTACAGAATTATCCTCCCCTGAACGAACTGTAATCTCAATATCATGGATGGGGAGCACAGAGGACAGCGGTCTGCGTCCTGCCCCGTTCACCAGATGAATCAGCAGGTCGTTATCCTTGCGGAAAACAGTCAGCTGTAAACCGGGTGCTTCCGTGATCGATACCAGAGCTCTATTATTCAGCTGCACATGAACTGCATTGGCAAACAATCGGAAATGCTCCTCCAATTTGAATTCCTGTATCAGACCGCTAAGCGAAAATGGGAAATATAAGGTCTGCCCTGTGCCAAAGCTTCGCAACAGTGCCAGCGGAATATCGGTTTGTTTAACAGCCAGTGAGGCCCGTTCCGGAGGCGCTCCTACACTTTCCAACGGAGAAAACGGAGGAACTAACGTTGCCAATACCTGCACATCCACATCCTTGGGCTGACAGTACATCACCTTGCCTCGATGCGGTATGAGTTCCGTTTCCTCCAGCTTCCGCTGCAGTGGATTCCCTTCATTGTCTGTGCTAGATATCTGTTCAAACCGCAGGTAGGATGCAGCCAAATACTCGCTCTCCTGCATTTCCCCGGAAATACCAAACAGGTCCATCAGCATCGATTCCGTCGGTTCTTCCATCTTCGGCAGCTCTCCCTCTGCGATAAGGCTGCCTCCCTGACTCACATAATCGCGGAGCAAATCTATAACATGGGATGAATGTGCAAATCCTTCAGGCAAAATAACGACCGGATAGTGGTTCAGGTTCACGCTGGCCACCTGTTCAGGCAGAATCACATCGAAGGGAATATGCTTATGGATGAGCGCCTCCGCCAAGCCTTCCGCTGAACGATTGGCACTCCACATGAGCGCCACCTGGTTCACGGGTTGTGCGCCGTCCATATGGGAAGCAAGCTTCGCTGCATCCCTGTTGACTTCTGTCACGGTTCGCAAAATCCGCTTATCCGTAATCGTATCGGGGATTCCGGTTAATGAATGCCAGAGCTGACCGCCATTGGCTGGAATCTGCGAGAGCCAGAAGCGGTATTCGGCAGGCGGAAGCCCGGTATGCCGCCAGTCCATGCCGGGGCAAGAATGTACAATGCCGAAGGGATCAGGACGACCCGGAACGGAACGCCCCACCTTGATACTGAGCGCAGGCTGCCAGAACTCCGGGATACGGGTATGCCCCAGCGACAACACATCCTGCGGTTCAGTACAGAGCATGTCAGTGATGGACACCCGTTTCTCCAGATTATCCCGATGCAGATTGTAGTACAGGATCATCGGCACTTCAGGCCGTACAGCCTTGATCTCTTGATACATCCGGCCCAGATTATCATCGAAGCAGCGAGCTGCAAAATCAGACGCCAGCTCTGCTGAAGTACTCGGCAGCTCTGTTCTATACATCCCCTTGTATTTCTTCTGACAATTGGAGCATTGGCAATATACATATCCGGGTGCGTTGAAGAAGACACCGTCAATCTCATAACGTTCCAGTGCTTCCCGAATTACAGGAACCGCCAGTTCTTCGTTGCGGTAGCCTCCGTTAATGCAGGTCGACATCAACAGAGGCCAGGCCCCCGGCCGAGTGGCGCCGATAATATCCGGCTGGCCACCTTCCTTGCGGACAAACCACCCGGGTTTCTGCAAATAAACGGAGTCCTCTGCCTTGCTGAAATCAAAGCGGGCAATAAAGCGAATCCCGCGCTGATGACAGCTCTGGATCATATCCCGCAGCAGGTCGCTGCCGCGGGGCAAGTATTCATTTTGAACATGAAATGCGACACTCGATCGGTACCAGGCATAGATTCCACCCACATTAAACACCATGGCATTGGCACCCATCTCGAACATTTGGTCCGCAAGCCGTTCGGGATCAATCTTCTCGGTGTCCTTCACCTGCATGTTAGGTTGAATGATGCGCAGCGGCTGCTGCCACCAGGGACGTTGTTCCTTATCGCTCAGTATGGGAGTCTTCATCGCTTCTCCTTTACCTCGTTATTGTTGATTAAACTGCTCATAAGCCTTGGCCATTTCCTGATAGGCCTGCTTGATGTCCGGCTGGCTGTTCAACTTGTCTACATAGGCTCTGAATTCTTCGACACTGATCTGTCCAACAATCGTTCGGGTCAACATGGAGCTGTACTCGTCTCCATATTTGGGCCATGTCTCTCTCCAGGCCTCCGAGGTAATCACCCGGTAGAAATCGATCTTACCAATTTCGTCGAAATTCTCGACTTCCTTGATTTTGGCGTCATTATAGGCTTTGTCTCCGGAAGCACTAATCACTTTGCCCCACTTGGCATAGGCGAGCACACCTGCCCCTTTGCTCGTTGTGTTCACTTCCTTGACACCTTGCTCCGTCAGCACTTTCTGACCATCCTGTTCCGTATAGTGCGTACCCTCAATTCCATAGTAGGCAAAGTCCGTCATTTCCTGGGAAGCGGTCATATCAAAATACTTCAGGAGCTGCTTCACCTTTTCTTCAGGCACCTTCTTGGAAATGTAGAATCCACCAGCAACTCCGGTCTCCAGACCGACCGCTGCGTCTCCATGAGGACCTGTCAGAGACAAATTCAGAATTTTGGCGTCAGGCTGCCCTGATTTTTTCATGGCCTGCTCCCATTCATGATCCCACCAGATCGGACGTCCGTAAGAAGCCGCCCGGTTGGTCTTGAACAGTTCTTCGGCCTGACTTTCCTTCATTACGGCATACTCCTTGGACAGCAGCCCATCCGCATACAGTTCGCGGAACCACTCGACCATCTCCACATATTGTGGTGTTAAACCCGGGCTCATGAGCCCACCATCGTTATCGTAGGTCGGGTTATACGCCCCGAATCCGGCCTGGAACATGGCTGGTGGATTGTTGACGAATAACAAGCCGACCGTATCTTTTTTGCCATTGCCGTCCATATCACTGTCCACGATTTTCTTCAGGGCTTCCCTATATTCCTCGAATGTCTTGGGAACCGGCAGGTTCAACTGCTTCAGCCAATCCTCCCGAATTTTCAGTCCGCCATCAACTCGGGAACGGGAGCGTGGAACAGCGTAAATCCCTCCATCCACAGACAGGTATTTGAGCGCATCCGGCGCCAGATTCTCCTTCAGGTTCGGATATTCACTGAGATCTCCTAGGAACGGAGCCAAATCCCAGAACGCACCGTTCTTGATCGCGGTAATCAGCGTGGGGCGAATCTGATTCTGGTAGGCCACCACTTCTGGCAGATCGCCGGAGGCGAGCAGCAAATCCAGCTTTGTATCCAGATCGCCTGAAGGCACCCATTCAATATCGAGTTTGGCGTTGGTGCGCTTCTCCCATTCGGTCCAGTATTCGTTGTTCATATCGGGAATTTCATTGTACAATCCGGCAAACATCTTGATGTCCAGCGGCTGATTTCCACCGGATTCTCCGCTATTTGTGCTGCCTGCCGTTTCACCTGAACCACTGTTCCCCGTACATGCCGCCAGCATGGTTACAGCCAGAAACATGCAGAGCCATGTCGTCCATCGTTTGTTCCCCTTGTTCATTCGCCTTCATCTCCCTTATCGTCAGATTGGTAAGCGTTTGCATTTATACATAAAGCACAATTCAACTTCATCAGCGTTCAACCTTTGACGGAGCCAATCATGACACCTTTGGCAAAATGCTTTTGCAAAAATGGATACACAATCAGGATCGGCACCATGGCGAGTACAATCGACGCCATACGAATGGTCTCCTGCGGAACGACACTTTCATCACTTGCTCCTGCCTGAGCTACGGCGACAGAGTTCGAATCAATGACGAGCGTCTTGATGAGCAGCTGAAGTGTCCATTTGCTTGAATCGGATAAATAGATCAATGCATTGAAATACGCATTCCAATGTCCTACCGCGAAAAATAATGTAAACGTGGCGATCGCTGGCATGGATAACGGTACAATAATCCGGAAAAATGCGGTGAGATCACTGCATCCATCGATCTGTGCCGCATCCTCCAGCTCCGAAGGCAGCGATTCCAGAAAGCTTTTTATCACAATCAGGCTCCAGGCATTCGTCAGTCCAGGCAAAATCATGGACCAATAGGAGTTTAGCAGTCCCAGCTCCTTCACGAGCAAGTAATTCGGGATAATCCCCGCACTGAACACCAAGGTGAAAATAACCAATCCCATTATCCACTTATGCCCCGGCAGAGAGCGTTTGGTTAACCCATAAGCCATGGTGAAGGATACGATAATATTCAGTATGGTGCCTACAACCGTAATAAACAACGTGCTTTTAAACGCATTGATAAAACTGTTGGTTGATAAAATATACCGGTAGGATTCAAGCGACCACTTCTCCGGGAACAGATAAAACTTGAGCGGCACATACACCTTCGGATCGGTAAACGAAACGCTGAAGACATATAAGAACGGGAATATACATGCCAGCGAGATCAAAGCAACCAGACTGTAATTGATCCAGTCGAAGAGCGTGAGCCCTTTTTTCTGCACAACAAAGCTCATAACCTATCCTCCTTTCTGATAGACCACCCACCCACGGGATTAATAGATGCCTTCATGTCCAAGTCTTCTTACAATTTTGTTGGCTGCCACAATCAGGAACAATCCAACCAGTCCCTTGAACAGCCCCACGGTAACCCCAATGCTGATCTTGCCTTGCAATATCCCGTACGTATAGGAATACGTATCAAATACCTCTCCAACCGAACGAACCAACGGATTCATCATCAGCAAAATTTGTTCAAACCCCGTATCGGCCATGCTGCCGAGGCGCAGAATCAGCAAAATGATAATGGTCGGCCGGATGGCAGGCAGCGTAATATGCCAGATTTGCCGGAACCGTCCGGCTCCGTCTACAACGGCAGCTTCATACCGCTGAGGGTCCACTCCCGCCATGGCCGCGAGGAAAATGATCGTTCCCCAGCCGGCTTCCTTCCACATGCTCTGAGCCGTAAGCAGCCCCCAGAAATAGTTCGGTTCTGATAGAAACGAAATCGTATCCTTGCCGCTCTGTGCAATCAGCTTGTTCACAATGCCGACGTCCGTGGAGAGCAGAAAAAACGTCATGCTGGCAACGACGACCCAGGACAGAAAGTGCGGTAAGTACACAATCGACTGGTTGATGCGTTTAAACGTCTCATGCCGAATTTCATTCAACATGAGAGCCAGCAGAATCGGCAACGGGAAATGGAATACCAGTGCGATCAGATTAATGGCGAGCGTATTTCGCAGCATGATGTAGAAGTTGGAGCTGGCAAACAGCTCATTAAAATGCTTGAATCCCACCCATTCACTTCCCGTAAACCCGAGGAACGGATTGTAATCCTGAAAAGCCAGCAGCAGTCCCCAGAGAGGAACGATCTTGAACAGCAGGAAATACAGCAGCCCCGGCAAAATAAGCAAATAGATCATTCGGTGTTTGTACATGCGAGACAGAAGGCTGCCCGATTGCAGCTTGCCCGCGGCACGGTTCACCGTCGTTATCTGAGGTTTCATTCGGTTAACGACACCTCTTTCTTCGGGACATGTTCCATCTCAAGTACAATGGCTTCATACCGCTTCAGTTCGGTAATGGTTAGTCTGACTTTGTTCCCTTCGATATTCATGGGAATGTTATTCGACGAACATAATGAGTACGCTTGAACAGGTACTCCGATATCGCGAAACTCAATCGTGCGGTTATATAGCGGTATCGCTTCCAGATATGTCGTTCCGTTAAAACCGGACAAGTTCAGGAGCTGGAGAAGTACATCTCCTTGTTCCGTCCGATTCAGAAATAGCTCCGTGCTGGCAGGCAGATCATTCTTTAACACGTTCTCCCCGATCAGCCGGGCCAGAATATCCACCACGGCATGCTTGTGATCTTCAAAACCGTGCCTGTAATACAGAACACCCGGATTCCACGTGTAATAGGCTGCTGTACCGCCGGTTGGCGGATTGGAGATTCCCAGCCCGTAACTGTCCCCCACCCGGTGTCCATACGCCCGTTCAGGCGGACCGAATGATGCAGGTTCAATATACGGCATGCAGCATTCGGTATTCGATGGGTCAAATTCTACGTGATCAAAATTACCGCTAACCGTGATCCACTCCCGGGCCTTCAGACTGGGAAAACGCTCTTCATCTCCCACGTGAAGATAGGCAGAGGGAAGCAAGTTGGTATTCCCTGTATGCACGGCTCCGAACCAGTCTGATAATGCTTCTGAATCCTCTCTTAAGGCATTTCCAGTAGCAAGCAGCGCTGCGCCTTGGCTGAGCAATTTGCTCAACGTTTCCTTGGTATCGATGTGAGGCCTTTGCAAACCAGGCAGGATGACTGCTTTCACTGCGGCCAGCTTATGTGCCATGGCGGTAATCTGATCTTCGACGATGACATCGAACAGGACATGGGCTTCTTTTAACATTTTGAACAGACCCAAATATTCAGTCCCTGCCTCTGGTGCCTTTGGTTTAATCAAAATGACTTCAGCCATGGAAGCAAGACCTCCATAGATATGTTCATGCGCTGCATGATACCGAAAAATGTCCCGGGCTGCTTCAAAATTCTTCCGATCCGGATATCCCTCGAACGCTCCTATAATACAGAAATCAAGTCCGGAGCCGCTGGCAATGTTCTGATATAACCTTACTTCCGTCTCATAGGGAGACACTCCCGTGAATCGATAGGTCAAATCTATGGCATTGATACTGCAATTGCTGACCAGTTTATCGTCCCAACTGCTCACTACGGAGGCCACATTCTCTGAGGCGGAATACTGCCATAAAGGCAAGCTTCGGGTTAGCGATGTATTCGATTCCTTGCGAATGATGTCAACCCGGTGCGGGTGGTAGGTGCTTATGGCCACATCCGGCCAACGGGATTTTACCCGGTCTGCAATGTTCTCCAGGATCGCCCTGGATGTAATCTCCTGAAAATGAAGATACGCTCTATGCAGTTCATGCTCCGGCCCCGTGTAGTTCAGCAGTTCAGCCCCGCAGATCTCCTGAAAACGACGCCTGCAGTTGTCGCAATAACAAGGTCCATAATGGTTGCCGCTGTAATCCCAATGCTGGTATCCAAACATATTGAAGAAAATGCCGTCCACCGGATACTTCTCAAGCACCTCCGTAATCGTCTCGATCGACTTTTCCTGCTGATACGCCCCATTCAGACACGTATGCACGATTCCATAATAGTTCACTTCCTGTCCGTTACGGTCACGATAAAACCATTCCGGATGTGCCTCAAAGAGCGATTCATGCGCCTTGCTGAAATCGAAGCGGGCAATAAACTTCATTCCTTGCTCATGGGTCTTCGATACAGCTTCTTGCAATAAATCGGTATGAAGATAAGGTGTGACATATTGATGCTCCAGTGCAGAAGGATAAAAGGCGAAGATTCCTCCCGCATTCATCATCAGCACATTAGCTTGGAACTCCTGCAGCTCCTGGATCAGCAGGTCCACATTCATATCCGCATCAATCTCGCGGAGATTATTTTGAATCAGGCGAAGACGGTTTGAAGACCACCATTTCATTCGCATCATCCTCCTCTTGTCTGCGATGTACCTTAACGGTATACCTTGAGCAGCAGGCACAGTAGGGACATATTTTGCAGATAAAGAACATGAAATTTATGTCCGTTCTATTGGGGAAGATGTGCAGTACTATGGCAAATGCTTCGGAAAAGGGGACAAAAATTGTCCGACCGTTATGTAATGGAACGTTTTGCTTCAAAAAGAAGATTAGAGGAATCGAATCACCATATGCTGTACAAGCTAACGGAAACTTCCTCGTACGGAAAGGAGGATTTCCATGAGCCGTGAAAAGGGAGAAATCACGATATGGCTTTCCTTTTCCATCATCTTGCTCAGCGCCGGACTGGTATGCCATGTTCTATCCATTCCGGCCATTCTCGATCAGGCCGGTAGAGACGGCTGGCTATCTGTAGTAGCTGCTGCGCCTTTCTTCATGCTTTTTCTATGTATGATGTTCATTATTATTCGAAGGGTAAGGGGACAGCGTCTAACCGACTGGATTACGCGGGAGTTCGGTGCGGTTTTTTCCTGGATCTTTCGTATTTCGGCCTCTCTTTTACTGCTCGCACTTGGCACACATACCTTATATGAGACAACGAACTGGACGGTATCCACGTATCTGCAATTCACACCGCCATACGTGCTCGCCGGAGGCGGAGCGCTGGTTGCTGCCTGGGCGGCTGCCAAAGGGATCCGTTCCATTGCCATGACTTCGAGCATTCTGCTGCCTTTCGTGGTCCTACTCGGCTATTTTGTCATGTCAGCCAACATGAAATACAAGGACTATGGCCAGTTATTCCCGATCATGGAATATGGTGCCGGACCCGTTATGAATGGCATGATCTATTCGCTTGCAGGACTAATGGAGATCTGGATCTTGATGCTGTTTCAGCACGATGTTAAAGGCAAAATTCGTTGGTGGCATGTTCTGCTCCTTGGTCTATTTATGCTTAGTATGGCCATCGGCCCTACCCTGGGAGCCATTGTTGAATTTGGCCCGGAGGAGGCAGCCAAGCAGCGGAGCAGTCCTTATGAGCAATGGAAGCTGGTGAATATCGGGAAGCTGCTCCAGCACGTGGACTTCCTATCCATTTATCAATGGCTGAGCGGTTCTTTTGCCAGAGTAGCGATTTCCATCTACCTCATTGTAGATCTGCTGGATATTCGCAGGCCCAAGAAGCGATACATTGCTGTATTGTCCGTCACATTCATCATGTGCTTGATAGCTGTACATTGGTGGCGGATTGATTATGTTGAATATTATGTGAAACACATTCAATTTCCGGCAATGCTCATCTATGTATCCATTGTTACCGTCCTATTAACGCTGGCCGCGTTCATACACAAAAAAGACAAGGAGGCTCCTGCCCATGCCGATCAAAACAACACCCAAGAAGGGCCAGCAACAGGCTGAACCTTTTCGAATGAATGAGCATAACCTGACGACATTTTTTGACGGATCTGATGATGTCATCATCAGCAGCCATATGATCGGGGAGTCTCCCGTACAGATCATCCTTGTGTATTGCAGCGGCATGGTCGATAGCAAATCCATATACGATATTATTCTGCCTGAATTGACTCGTGCTTACGAGCATACTCACTTTCTACGTACATCCGATATCGAGAGAGCCATCACCCTGCAGTGGACACGTATGGATTTGCAGGCTGAACTGGGGAAGGAACTGATATCCCTCCGGGTGTTTGAGGGGCATATGCTGGTCTGCATCCCTTCCCTGCAGACCATGTGGAGCATGGATATATCCAATATTCCTACCCGCACACCGGAAGAATCCACAACGGAAGTATCTATCCGCGGTCCAAGGGATGGCTTCATCGAACGAATGTCAGTGAATATCACGTTGATTCGTACACGTCTGCGTACAGCCGAATTAGCATGCAATATCGAACTAATCGGTTCACGTACGGTGACCAAAGTCGCTCTGATGTACATCAAAGATATTGCCAACCCCGACTTAATTGACGATGTCAAGGATCGGCTGCGCAAGATTGATACGGAACGCATTATGGCAGCCAACGAGCTGGAGGAATTGTTATCGCCATCGAAGCTCACATTGTTTCCGGTAACTCATTACACGGGCAGACCCGATTTTGCAGCAGAATGCCTGCTCAATGGTCGCTTCATTATTATCGTAGATGGCAATCCCAGTGTTATCATTGGTCCGGTGAATCTGTTTCTGCTTCTCAAATCCCCGGAGGATGCAAACTTCCCTTTCCTCCCGGTAAACATGGGCCGCATGCTCCGCTTTATCGGTCTTTTGGTGACCATATTCCTGCCCGGATTTTATATCGCCCTGACTTCCTTTCATATGGATCAGCTGCCTTTTCCACTCGTAGCCACGATCTCGGTTGGACGGATGGGTCTGCCGATGGAATCGGGTGTGGAGATGTTTCTCATTATGCTTCTGATGGAGCTGTTCCGGGAAGCAGGAGTACGTCTTCCCAGCGCTATTGGTCAAACGCTGACCGTCGTTGGTGGTTTGATTATCGGGGATTCAGCCATCCGTGCAGGCATGGTCTCCCCGCTCATGATTGTCGTCATTGCCGTCACAGTGGTCGCAGGCGCTACAATCGTGAATCAGGTGATGACCAGTTCCGTGCTGATTCTCCGTTTCTTTTGTTTTGTCCTTAGCGCATCCCTGGGTATATACGGCTTCATCCTGTCCATCATCCTGTTCCTGATCTATCTGACCGATCTGAAGTCGTTCGGCATTCCTTACCTGACCCCGCTGACACCACTTAATTTCAAGCAGGCCATGGCATCCCTGTTCAAGCTGCCGAAGGGATGGATGAAGCGCAGACCGGTCTATCTTGAAACACAAAAGCCACGCAAAGAAGGTAACGATCGATGAAACGGCAGATGCGAAGGTGGTCGCTCGGGCTGCTTAGCCTTGCTCTGTGTCTCGTGACCAGCGGATGCTGGAGTGCCTATGAGATTCAGCAGGTCGATTATGCCAAAGCGATCGGCATTGAATACAAGGACGGTTTGTATCACATGTATGTTCAAACGATGGACTTTGCCAGTGTAGCCAAAAGCGAAAGCTCTGCCAAAACAGCGGATACCCCTCCCGTATGGGTGGGACATGCGGCTGGGAAAACATTGAATCTGGCTGTAAATGAACTGTTCCGGAGCGCTCAGCTTCATATCGCCTGGGGCCATGTGACCGCTATCGTCATGGACGAAAGCGTTCTGACAAGCAATCACATCAAGGATGTGTTCGATATGCTCGGACGCTTTCCGGAATCGCGATATACCACTTGGGTGTATGGTACTCGTGAGCCACTGGAGGATATTCTGAGTGCGACATCCATCTACAATATGTCGCCGCTGGACAGCATTCTTCATAACCCACTCCCCACATTTTTGGAGGAGTCGCTCTTTCCTCCAGTGCTTAGTTTCAAGCTGATTGCCACGCATAACAATACGTCCACGACAACGTATCTGCCAAGTATTGCCCTGAACAAGGAGCATTGGTCTCAAAACAAAAAGAAACACGAACTGTTTGTCATTGAGGGTGCTTTTTTCGAACGAACCGGAGATAATTTCGAATATTTGCCTCGCAGTAAGCTTCCGGGATACCACTGGTTGCTCAAGGATATGCGGCGCGCACCACTGATGATTGAAAATGAGGGAACCATCTATGGGGTCCTCAGTGTGGGTCTGCCCAATCTTAAGATCAAGCCTGTTGTTAAGGGGAATGAGGTTCACTTCAATATCGATGCCAAGTACCTAACCGCCTTGTACGAATATCTCACCCCCATTTCCTATGATGAAATGGTCAAATATAGTGAGAAAACGTTACGGGATCAAATCTTGCAAACGTACCGTGAGGGGCTGCGGCGCGGAGTCGATGTGTATGGCCTTCAGGAGAAGCTGTACCGCAAAAATCCAGGCCTGTGGCGTAAGCTATCCAATAATGGTTCGAAGATGATCCTGACCGAAGACTCCATTCAGAACCTGAACATCAAGATCACCATCCCCTATACGGGAAAATTCCAGAGAAGAGTATAGCAAATCAGAAGCAGTAAGCCCCCTTGTTTGGTTAAAAACCGGACAAGAGGGCTTATTTAATGATAATCCGAACAGCAGGATTGGAACATTGTAATAAAGAGTATTCGTATATTGATTCAACCAGCCAAAACGGTACACCGCCGAATTCTACTGTTACACTTGTCACAACTGTGTACTGTTTAAAACTACTTCATACTCAAATAAAAAGAGTAATTCTTACTTCAAAAGAAAAGACACCTAATAAGAAGGTCTGTAGCTTGTTCTGTTTCAAGAAGATTAATCTGCATTGTACAAATAATTATGAATGCCGTCTTGTACTTTGTTGTTATGCCTTATTTCAAAATAGATAAGTACCAGTAAGACAGTTATCAGCACCAGTAATACAGACACAATTTTTTGAAAATTATTCATTGCCAGTTATAACCTCCGTTAAATGAGTTACTTAAATCAAACATGTGTTGAACAGCACTGTGCCATGCGGTGAAATGGCTTATTGTAAGTACTGTATAAGGATATTCAGAAGCTGCCTTCCAACTGGTGCCGAGTTGAAACTATCTGTTGATTGAAGATTCTGTAAGAAATCCGATGTAATTGCCCATTTTGATGTCACTTCTTATAATATTCCATAATCCTTAGACGAGTGGTCAGGATCAGCGCCTGAGGAATGAGCACGAAAACGATATAAATAATGACAATCAGCCAAAGATGTGCCGCAAAATTCTCCGCACCGAAAGACGGCTGCGGACGCTCAATAAAATACCACCAGCACGGGATGGCCACTAACCAGGTCAGCCCTGTCGAGATGAACATCTCCTCAATCCCGCTCCACAGAAAGCAAAATAAAGCAACAAAGATAATGGGACCCGCCCATGATTCCAATATCGGCCCCCAGCTCTGAAAGATGAAAATAATGGCTGGATACAGCAGGGTAAAGGTCCAGCGCCAAATCGGGTTGTTATAGATGTGCATCGCCTCCTCCTTGTCTGTCGCTAAAATTCCAACTAAACTAAATTTATATTTATACCTTTTACCATAAAAGGAGATATACACCTAATGAGAATAAAGCTATTAACGGTAGTTCTTTTGCTTATTTTTACATTTGTAATAGGATGTTCGAGCATGTCCACATCAGATCAACAAAAAATGGTAGAAATCGCTACGCCTATCAGTGCCCAGTACATCAAGCAATATTACAATGCTGAATTTGTTGTAACCAGCTATGATATTGATGATCCTTCAATCCATTCGCGTCTTTACCTGTACGGTTATGTAACAGGACATGAAGATGAACGGATTACAGTTTCGTATAACTATGACAGACAGGAAGTTCTCAGTGTCGAAGGACCGGGTTGGTTTATGGATAACCGTAATCCAAAAAAAGAAGTTCCCTCATCCTAAGGAATCACTGCAATGAAATAGCTGTGTTAACAAAAATTGACCCTGAGAACTCCCGGTTCTCTTTATGTAACGGTTAGATGTAGTTCATTTGTAATAATTACCTCTTATTCAAATAAATTAATTATAAATCAAGATGCTTACACCGAAAACAAAGGTCAGAAAAAATAAGCTAAAAGTCTGCAATTGAGGCAATCGAAGGACCATCACCAATGGATTAATGTAGGCTGTTGTTACCAGAACTTTTGGGGATATGGGTAATTTCAGGAAAGAATTTCTGCGGAAAAGGCATGATTCGATATATGTTGGCTCATACTACCTTCAGGAAAAAATTGAAGGAGTGACAACATGAGCTTGAAAAGCATCATTGCAGTCGGTGCAATCCTGACCTGTTCATCTTTACTATGGGGATGCGGGAATAACGGGAATAGTCCAAACCATGCATCACAGCAAAATGAACCAGAGGTTCAAGTTGAAAGCTGGAATGACCCCAAGCGACTTGAGGCTTCTCATCTTGAGGCTCTGGAGCGTATGGAGAAAGATCATATCCACCGAATGGTCTCATTGAGTGCACATACCGATGGGGATCAGGTGATGACCACACTCGAACGATCCAGTCAAAAGCTTGAGGAAATGAGACCACTTGCTGAAATGCTTCAGCATGAAGGGCACCCCGCATTGCTGCAGCGAATTCAGGAAATGTCAGGTGATATCGAAGGATCCAAGTCAGCACTTACCGAGATGAAAAAGAACCCTGGAGACGGTAAGGTCAAAATCCAGTCTTCCAAAACCGATGCTTTGCATCATATCAGCAGTTTCCGTGAATATCACCAGTTTATGCAAGGGCAAGTGCAACCTCTCGAACAGAAACACCCGCAAGGGTCACACTAAAATAAAGTTAACTCAGAGAACCGCTAACCATTGGAATGCTCCATTCTGGTGATTTGTGGTTCTCTCCTTTTCACTAATTAATTCCAAATATAATTGTAATATGTTATATATAAAGGGGTTGCATCGTTATTTTAATGAAAAAGAAGAGCTGTATTAGTATTAAATAGAAAATTTAAACTCCTTTTTAGAAAGTAACAACATCCTACTCAATTAATAGCAGCAAGGAGTACTCAAGTTGAACATGCCCATAAAAAAATATCTTACTTTTTCTTTCTTATTCATATGCATCTTTTTATTTTCTGGATGTATGTCTAACGAACAAAAGGAAACTTTAGAGAAAGCCCAGCAAGTGAGTCTCGCCTATCTTAAGGAGAACTATGGTGTGGAGGTAGAGTTCACAGATCATAAATTCCTTCCCGCTGACCTGAGTCATAATGTGAGTTTGAGCGGACATGTAAAGAATAATAAAAATACGGAGATCACAATTCTCGTCAATTATGATACTTTTGAAGTGCAGAATGCGATTGTTCCCAAAGAGATTCTTGATCAAAAGAAGTAGAATCAGATACATCTATACATCCAACCTCACTCGCCGTTACCATAACTTCAAAACACCTACTCCTCTTCGCTCGCACCCAGATACGTTATGAACGCTGCCAGGGCGATGACCACGTAAATGTTAATCCATACTTTGGCCGCACCATAGGTTATATTGAAGAACCCCAGATACATAAAATCTTCACCCTGTTCAACCGATTGAAATACAAGTAACAGACACAGCAATATGCAGTACACCACGACCGTCAGTGCGCCAATTCTCAGTCTTCTTCCTTCTTCAATTCGAACGATCAGCAGAGCACTGAATATAATGGCAACAAAAAAAATTGCAAATAACATAAGTACCTCCCTTGTCTCTGGATGTCAATCTCTTGCTTCTCCCCTATACAAGGTAATTACCCTCCCTGCTTCAATCTCATTCCACCCACAGCGACACCCATATGAACATGCTAAATAACAGTACGGGCGTAAGTGCACCCGTCGCTAAAATAAACCAAAGTGTTACCGGTTTTACATTTTGAAAGTAGGTGTCGAAGTTATGCATTCGTCCTTTTCGCCATTTGGCAAACTTGAGCTGTCTGATCATTCGGTTCAGGACTCTTTGCCGCTGCTCGCCGTCCTCTATATCTTCCAGTTCACGCCTCAACTCTTGATATAATTGTTCCTCTTCAAGCGCATCCGTCACTGTGGTTGTAGTCATCTTGAATACCCTCCCTTGTCAAAACCTACTGAAATATTCCTCTGTTTCATGTTAAATACCCTCTCAGCATCAGCCCGCCGTTTCTAACCCACTACCTAATCAACAAGCAAATCATCTTCAAAGTTTGGACTTTAGTCGAAATTAAAATAAACCAAAAAGCCCGGGCAGGCCCGGACTTGGTTAAACACTTATTTATTCTTCTGATTCGTTTGTTCACGTTCCACAATCATTTATGTTCGAAGCGTTACACGTTACCCATAAATTTAATGCACGATGACCTCACGCCTAGCCGATCAATTCATTCAGACACACTGCACCCTGTGCACGCACGTTCACGACAATAATTGGTGTTTCTAGCATGCCGTGCATCCAGGACATATACTCATCGACTTTGTCGTTTGGAAGGATAGTGAGGATTACCCCTGCGAATCCACCACCGTGGATACGGCAGGCACCATCGCCCAGGTTTTGCAGATAGTTTTCGGTCAGGGCAAGCGCAATCCCAATCTCCTGCTCCTTCACAGAACCACTCTGATATACATTCTGGAGCCACTTCCAGGACGAGTTCCCTGACGCTGTAATCAAATTCAGGAAGTCCGCAAAACGTCCATCCCGCAGCGCCTGCACCTGGCCATCTACCCGGTTATTCTCCTCCAGGAAATGAAGTGCACGCAGCACCGCACGATCTCCCGCAGCTTCACGTACCTGCTTGAGGTTCGCGTAGATGTTCTCGGCTGTAATCTCCCGAACATACTCCTGGCCCAGCGCCTGAGCAACCGCTCTCATCTCAAACGGCACGGCAGCATAGTCTTCGGTCAGATCGGCATGGTTTCCGCCTGTATTTACAATCACCAGGGAGTAGCCATTCTGTTGGAAATCCCATTGCACAGGTTCAATGACAGGCTCAGCCGGGTTCGCAAAATCAATCGCGATCAGACCACCATAAGCACATGCCATCTGATCCAGCAGACCGGACGGTTTATTCCAATATTGATTCTCCGCATACTGACCAATCTTGGACATCACCACAACATCCAGCGTTCCTTCGTTGTAGAAATGATTAAGAATCGTACAGATCAGCATCTCGAATGAAGCCGACGAGCTTAGACCCGATGCCGAGAACACGTTACTGGAGATGTACGCCTTGAAGCCGCCCACCTTGTATCCAAACTCTCCGAATCCCGCAGCCATACCGCGAATCAACGCCGTCGTACCGTCGTCTTCTGCCTTCGGCGTCAGATCTGTGAGATCGATTACATATTTCTTGTCATAACCTTCCGAATAAAAGGTAATCACGGATTCCGCGGTTGGTGCCGCCACTGCAATTGTATCCAGCGTAATGCTGCCTGCCAGTACCTTGCCATGGTTATGGTCCGTATGGTTACCACCAATCTCACTGCGTCCTGCGGCGCTAAACAATTTGCTGCCCTCTTGTACACCAAAGTACTCTTCAAAAGAAGCGTTCAGCTTCGTGTAACGTGCAGTCTGTTCCTCGACCTGCTGCTGTCCGTACATTTGAGCAAGCAATGCTTGGCCTTCTGCGGACTGGATCAGTTGTAATGGTTGTGTCGTCATCTCTACTCCTCCTATGGGTATGTAGCGTTTATTTATGCTGTGGGTGAAGACTGTTTTGCCTTTGGTTTCTTAGCCATATTCCTCTCCCATTATCTCAGCTTCGCACCTGAAAAGGTAGGGTAGAATTGAAAGTTTGTAAACGTTTTATGAAATGTATTGGATGTGCCATGCAATAGGGTTAACCTTTTCCATTTTCAATAGGTTCAACTTCAATCTGATCAAAGATGAACTCGTTCTTGGCCTTGTCGTATGCGTAGGTCACATTAAAATCACATACATATGTCGGAGATATGCCAACAGATCCGGGAAGATTTAATTTAATCTCCTGATTCTCCAGCCTGTAGATTGTTACACCGCCAAAACCAAGCTCATCTTGATCGTGATCCGGAGCTGGATCGAAATCATAATCGAAGTTATAGACTTGTCCTTGTACTTCTGCTGCAATCGCTAACGTACCATCCCCGTTCTTCTTAACATGCGATTCAATGTAATTCGCTACAATGTCTTCGTAACTCTGTACTCTAATTTCGGAGAAATCATCGGCGTTCACGACATGGATATCGTAATTATTTAAGCCTGTCCCTCTCCCAGTCTGGATGATTACTACAGCTTCTTCCTTACCGTCCCCCGTAAGATCCGTATAGTGCACCTGCGGGTCCGTTCCCATATCTCCAAGATAGTACCAATCAAAGTCTTTGGTATTTCCATTTGTCTCAAGAGTGAATATATGGTGTGAATCTTTTGCTTCCCTGTTATCATAGAGTTTTACTTGTCCACCCTCTGACGATCCGAGCCAATGTAATGTTGGATTCATTTCTTGCTTTGGCTCAATTGTTGCTTGCTTGGTGGTGGGCTCAACCTGTTTTTGCGGATTAGATCCTGTAGAGTTTGCGTCACATCCTGCAAGCAAAACTGCACCCATCAGTAACCATACTGCCATTCTCTTTTTCACCGATTAAATCTCCTTTCATCTTTTGACACAGGGTTCAGTACCGAGGCCAAATGGATTATACTACAAAGATATCCATTTTTGGTTTCGAATCGGTATCCATATTGTCATAAAAGGAGATTGTCATTTCTTCAGAAACTAAGGTGAACTACAACTTAAACAAAACACTACATACACTTAAACAGCCTCTACATGCAGCCAGTCTAAAAACAGGCAAACTGTCCGCTGTTCAGTCTGCTCAACTGATTTTTGAAGCAGCTAATTCGAATACAACTTTCTTCTTCTAGCTCCTTGACTGTTACGTAAGGTGATACTTGATAATGATCTCAAGCTTACAAGAAGGAGAGATTACAATGAAGATTACCGCGTTACGTTCAGATAAAATTTACGAGAAGATCATTCATGCGTCACCCGATCAGAAATTGGAGTTATACCGGCAGGAGATGATGGGGCCTTTTATGCCGAAGTGGAACATTCAACAGATCCCCTTTCGATCCAGTGATCCTCATGGCTTTGACGTTATCACGATGAATAATTTGATGAATATCTCACCTGCAGGCATTACGCCTGAAATTAACGAACCACTCGCAGCTATTTCATCTGAAACATTTTGGCAGCAATGCGATCAAGCTGTTAGGGCAGGCCTAACCACATTTACGAACAATCGCATCGATCTTCCGGTATCGAAATATCTATACACCGTTTTATTAGGAGATCAGAACAGTCAGGTAATGCAAATGAATGAAGGAATCTGCGGAGATGGTGGAATCCCCGGCTATATTATCGCGAACCTGATCCCGAATGCATATACGTTACCTCGCGTTCAATCCGTATTAGCTCATGAGTGCAATCATAACGTGAGATATCAATTTATTCAGTGGGATCCGTATGTTACGCTAGGAGAAATGATTGTTAGTGAGGGACTCGCAGAAAGCTTCGCAACATCTCTGTATGGTAAAGAGTTATTAGGACCCTGGGTGGCCAAAACGAATTTGGAAACCCTAAATACAATCATTAAACCGAAAATGAAGGACCAACTGCATGTTACAGGCTTCGAGCAGATTAATCCCTATCTATACGGGGATGATCTTGCAAGAACGCAGAACTTTACTCCCGTTGGGATGCCCTATGCTGCTGGCTATGCCTGTGGCTATCATTTGATTCAATATTATTTGAACAAAACAGGCAAACATATCACCGAAGCAACCATCACTTCGGCAAGTGAGATCCTTGCTGAAACAAAGGACTTTTGGAATGAAGACACCCTATTTCACCGTTAAAGACATCATTCAGATTACTGGCGTTACCAAACGCGCCTTACATTATTATGATAAGACCAATCTATTGAAACCGACCAAAGTCGAGGATAATGGCTATCGGTATTACGATCAAGAGGCACTGGGGAATCTGCAAATGATTCTGTTGTTCAAGGAAATGAATTTTTCATTGAAGGATATTGCAGCCATGATGAAGCTCTCCAAGGATGAACAGAAAGAGATCTTAAGAGAGCACCGCAGTACACTCGTGCAACGAAAGCAAAAGCTCGAAACCATCATCGATCAATTGGATGAATATGTGGATGGCACGGATATCGTTCATCTCAATATGTTCGACGACTCCCCCATCCAGTCCATTCAAGAGCAATACGACTCCGAGGCGAAGCTCGTTTATGGGGGTACGAAAAAGTATCAGGAATTTGAAACCAATGTGAACCGGCTCTCTGCAGAGGAGCAACAACTAGCCTACCAGCAGTTCTCGGTAAACATGGAGAAGGTATTTCGTAAGCTGGCTCAACACCAGGATCAGTCTCCCGCTTCTGTTGAAGTGCAAAAGTACATTCGTGAATGGAAAAGCTGCCTCGAAACATTTATGGTGTGTGATGCTGAGATTTTGACATGTATTGCAGAGGTCTATGTAACAGATCGCCGATATGCTGGTTATTTTACTCAGTTTGGCGATGAGGATTTCTTGGGGTTTTTGTATGAGACTATTATGGTTTTTATTAAAGATGGGGAGCCCTAAAATGAAAAAATCTAGCTCCCGATCATATGGTACTTCATTCTTAAAAGAATCTAAAAAGCTGCTATGAATTCAGATAAACTGAATTTGAGCAGCCTTTTTTTGCGAAAATCTTTTGTCTTAGACTCGATGTCAATACAGTCGATCTAGACAAATCCCCTTCTTGCTTGCTCTTTGTTTAGCCCTAAAATGTCGACAATATGAACATCCACTGCCGTAATGTGTTTGATATGCTTTTTCAAATTCTCTATAACCGCATTTTGTTGAGCAAGATTAAGCGGCTCCTGCTTGGCGTTAAGAAAAATGGCCTTTTAGTGAGATGTTACCTAGTCCTCCAGGATCTTTGAAATCTACTCAGAGATTTTTTTGTTACTTATATAGAATTCGGATTCACATAACACCAATCAGATTGATTTGAAGTTTTCAGAGCTTTCTCCAGGTCAGATAATGTATAGACCCAGTCTTCCTCCATCCATACCACCATCTGTGGGTACCTCATTAGAAAATGATACAGAAAGGTTAGCGCGACCTCTTCATGTTGATATACTTCATCGATAATGAGCGTGTTAAAATATATCTGCCCAGTATCTCTCCATTCTAATTCTCTGTATTGATGTGGAGCAGGTTCATCATATACATCAACTCTGATCGTATTATTTATCTCACCATGATCTGACACTTGTTGGTCTGGGAGTGAAATGCCTAAGGCGCAATGTTTCATGTTCTCTTCCGAATCTATATCTTGAATCCCAAAAACTAAATTTAACTTTGCTTCCAAACAAGTTTGTTGTATATCTCGAACCAAACGGTCTATGGGGATATTACTGTTCTCTTCTACCAGCACAAAAGCAGATGCCATTACTTCAGTACCTCCCTTAATTCTTCCAACGAGTTAACCACTTTGACGCCCTTGCTCCTGATATAATCTATTTTCTCAGATGCAATTCGACCCGCGTTTTCTAACGGTGCATCAATATATAAAACAACTTCCTTCTTATTATAATTAAAAAATTCTTTATTATTTGTATCTACTAGTCTATCGATTTGGTCTGTTTTCACTGCTCCCGCTGACTTTTTCACTTCAATAATTTGCGAGTTCGTAACAACATCCAAATCCGTAACTCTTAATTTATTATCTATATTTTTAACTTCCACTCCAAACCCAGTTACTCCGACATGGCGATCTACAAATTCACCAACTTTTCCTTCCACAACTTTCCCTGTGTCTCGGCTGTTTTTTGCAGCTTCTATCGCATTAGGTATATTTTTGGGATTCTGCTCTACCCAAAAGATTTTGTTTCCAGTACCGTTGGTATATTGAACTTCTAATCCTTTATTCGTTTTGCTGAGCATTGGGTTATCTTGAGATAGTCGGTTCTGAATTTGACCAGCCTTTACAGCCGTATCTTTTGGTAATCTAAATCCCTCTTTTGGAACCTTATAGCCCCTATTATACATTCCAGTGAAAGCCATCGCGACTTTACCGAGTTGCAGACCACCTATAGAAACAGCTGCTTGCCATGCTGGCACAGATTCTCCGGTTGCCGGATGTATCCCTTCTCTAAAAGAGCTGATCTGTTCATCATAAATATCCCTACCAGTGGATTCAGGTTGCTGTGGCCCACCTCTCATTCCCTTATAAGTACCACCATTATTCCAGTACTCAGTAAATTCTTTTTGTCCTGTCATACCATTTTCGGCTTCACTTGCAGGGACATAAACTCTCAACAGCGGATTATACACCATTTTCTGTTTATCCACTGTGTCACCTGCTGCATGATTTGCCATCATATTTGAAGCAATTTTTCCAGTAACAGCTCCCAGGCTCACCTGTTCCTGATCCGCTTGTTCGAATCTCTCAGCTATCGCCATGAGATCTTGTGATGATTTCACCATACTCTCCAGCGCTCGATCCAGTACAGAACGTGACTGCTGAAAATCATAGAAAAACCGTTCTTGTGTTGCTCCCGTCCACTGAGACTGGATGAATCCAATTCGAGCAGTCAGGTCATTTCGTATACCTTCCAACTGCTGTCTCCCCTGCTCAATCTGTCTGGACACATGCAACAGCTGCTCCGGTGTAACTTTAATTCTACTCATATTATTCTCCGTCATTTATAATAGGATTTCACCATGTTAGCAGAAGTTTTATTGTGTAGACATCCTTCCAAATTCCTGATTTAACCTTTGTAAGAATGGGTAATCATCATTTCTTTACTACCCAAGTCCCATAGATTAAAATATTTTCCAATGATAAATGCGGGAGTGAATCCAATTGCTTACTTATATCCGTAACGGCTTGATTTTTATTGTTTTAGTCACTCTACTAACTGCTTGTGAGGGACTGCCTGATAAAGAAGCACAGGAGTATTATCAAAAAGCAATCCCTATCGGTCAAGACTACTTTAGAAAATATTATGACGCTGAAGTTGAATTCACTGAATTTTATATCAATGTACCGATGTCCTCAACTATGGTCTTAAAAGGTCACCTTAAACAGGATCCTATTACTAAAGTTTCACTATATTACTACTTCCCATCTCTCGAAATTAAGTCAGAAAGTGGACCTGAAGATTTCATAAAGAAACGAAAAAGTGAGGCAGAGGTTAACTCGCAGTGAATTTTTCTAATTCGTACATATTTATGATTAAAAAGCTGCTTTTAAAATTCAGTCTAACTGATTCCAAAAGCAGCTTTTTTATATCAATTTATTTTTCCACGCTCGAAATACGCATGCAATCGATATAGACAAATCTCCTTTGTCCAACGGTATAATAATGCCCGTTCCTCCACATTTTGCACATGTACGTTTAGTGAGAATATCCCATCCTCAAAACTCGCCATACTCCCTTTCGCCTTACTCCACATGGACATCGGCATTTTAACAATTAACTTCTCAATCTCAGTTGCCGTCTTCTCGTTCCATTCCCAGAGCGCAAGCTTGTCCTTGTCCGAAAAGTCCTTCCGTTTCCGGTACTCCTTCTCTGTTAGATACGTATGGAAAAATCTCGCCATCTCCCCCGGTGTCACCGGGTCCATCCAGTGCTCCTTACCTCGCTCCAACATGTATAGCAGCACGATCATCTTGTAGCTTTTGTTCATAACCGTCTTCTCTACATCCCTAAGCCATGCTTCATGGTGGACATATACTTCCTCCTCAACCGAGGACAGCATCTCCGCCAAATAAAGAAACCCAACATATGAGCCAAATTCACTCCGATACCCGATGCTTTTGGAACGTCCCATAAGATGCAGCTCCAGATATGTCGGAATACGCCCGAGTTCCCGCTTCACATCCAGAAAATCTTGTTGCAGCTTCTCGCGACGCGGCAACCGCTTACGGCTTAGCTCCTGAAGCAGATTCACCACTCGAGTATCCAGATGAATTCCACAGTTGGCTGGAACTTCCGGCACAGCCGAATCCATTCCTTTCCCGCTTCGTTCCTCGTCTCCGCGCACATCCAGCAGACTCAGCTTCACATCCGCATTCCGGTAATTTCCGATCAGGTCAATGATGACACAATGCGATTTGCCTTCCGCCAGCCGCAGACCGCGCCCCACCTGCTGGGTAAACACCGTAAGCGATTCGGTTGGACGAACGAACAACAACGTGTCCACACGTGGTATATCCGTACCTTCGTTGAACAGATCCACCGTCAGCACAATATCCAGCTCGCCCGCATCAAGCTGTCGGATCGCTTCTTCCCGTGACATCTCCGATGTGCGCGAATGCAGACTGAGCACCCTCACCCCCTGACTACGTAAATACGCAGCCAAATAGTCTGCCTGACGGATCGACGAGCAAAAGCCAATCGTTCTTGTCTGCTTATGCCGCGTCCAGGCTGAATAGATGTTCTCCACATGTTCCTCATGTAGCTGAGCCGCCATAAGCTGTTCTTCATCATACTTCGTACCAATCCAGCGAATTTGCGAATAATCCGTGTCATCGAATACACCGTAATATTGGAATGGAGCAAGCCATCCTCGCCGGATCGCATCAATAAAATGTATCTGGTAGGCCACGTTCCCATCACAGAGCGCATATACGTCTTTGCCATCTAGCCGATCCGGAGTAGCCGTAATGCCCAGCAGAAATTTAGGTTGAAAATGCTCAATGACCGACATATACGTCTTCGCTGCCGCATGATGAAATTCATCTACCACGATCAGATCAAAAGCATCCGCCGCAAACCCATCCCGGTGCTTCTGCATACTCAGCGTAAAGATCGAAGCATACACACAATCCGCTGCTCCATCCTTATGCTGCCCGTTGTAGATACCATGACTGCGCTCCGGCATAATCCGCTGAAAAGACTTCTTCGCCTGGAACAAAATCTCTTCCCGGTGTGCCACAAACAGTATCCTTTGGAATCGCTGGGCGAAGAAGCCCGCCAGATACGTTTTGCCAAGCCCGGTCGCCATGACGACCATCGCCTTGTCATACTGCTCTTCCATCGTGCCTTCCAACGCTTCAAGTGCATCGAGCTGCGCAAACCGCGGCTGGATCGGTATAAGCGACAGCTCGGCGGCTTCTTCCTCTGTTTCTTCTGGCAGTCCGGTGCCAAACTCCGCTTCTTCCATTTCCGTGATCCTCTGGATCATCTCCGGGTTCTTCTGGTGGTACTTTCGGTACTCTTCTTCATAAAGCGCAATTGAATCCGGGTTCACCGGCAATGTCGTCTCATGATAGAAGCTCTGCATGAACTTGTCCAAAGCCATCTGGAACGTATATGGTTCTGCCTCTGCATTCATTGCGAGATTCCATTCATACCCCGTCTTCAGCGCCGTGAACGAAAAGTTCGACGATCCGACAATCAGCAGTCCTTCCCCGTTGTCATGATCGAACAGATAGGCTTTCGGGTGAAAAGAAGTTCCCATACTTCGCCACAGTCTTGCCTCAATTCGTGGATCTACCTCACACAGCGCCCGCAGTCCTTCCGGTTGCGTGATATACAGATAATCTCCCGCAAGCATTCGCACCTCGGCTCCACGTTCTGCTGCCCGTTTCAAATGCGGAGCAAGCAGCTTCACACCAGACTGCATAATAAAGGAAGTCATAATATAAATCCCGGACGCATGCTGCATCCGGGAAATGAGTTCGTCTGCCAAGTTATCTGTAATGAGTTTAACGTTAAGCTTCGTCGACATCGATCAGATACACCCGTTCCTGGAACCCGCCGCGTGCCTCGGCTTTGTCTGCCCGAAGCTTATCCAGCTGTGCCGCATTCGCACCATGCACCTCCGCCAGCGCCCGGATGACCTCCAGCATGTCGGCTAGTTCTTCCAGCGCTTCCTGATCACTTCCTGCACTCATGTATTCTTCCGATTCTTCTTGCAGCTTCGTTCTTAGTTCTTGCTTATATTCCTCCGGGTCCAGAATGCGTGTGCGGCATTCCTTCCCACTGGATGTGATAATATGCGGAATCTTGTCCCGCACCAATTTGTTGTATGTAGGCATGTGGTATAACATCCTTTCTGCTATGAGAGCCTTCGGGCCTCGCGCCAGAATCTCCCTTTTTGCCATTATACCATTTGCTATGGGGAGGGTTGGGTGGATTTAATAGAAAACAATCCATAAACACACCAACGGGCACAAAGTCAACAGTGCCGCTGTCAAACTGATCTGTCCCGCCACTCGTCCTCCGGTAAACTCTTGCCGTGAAAAGAACATCCAGATCGAGAGATACAAAGCATATAGTGGGAATATAATTATCCCTCTAAACGTACTCGGTTCCATATACCCATTCATCAAGCTTTTACCGATTAGGATTAATGTAACCGATTCCATTATTGATAATATGAAAAGCGCGATAGCAATTACTCTTTTCAAAATGTACACCTACTTTCCAGATGCAAAGGAAAGAGCATCCTTTTGTAATCTCTGTATCATATCCCCTTTATTTGAATGATGTCATCTTGTAAGCGTAACACAGATAAATCAAACATTTAACCCAAATAATTAATTAAAAAAACATCTTACTCTGATGAATCATCCTTCAATCGAGCCGCTAACTCATCCAATATCTCTTCTGTTCGTTGAAGAAGCTTTTCGATGTTGTCCAGTTCTATTGGCTGGTCATACGTGTAATCTACTAGGGAAGAAATATGTTGTATCGTGCCGATGAACAAAGCGATATCCAATCCGGGTTCAGTGTCCGTATGAACTAAAGGCAAGATTTCGTTCATGGTGAGTTCCTTCGGTGGGTGAACTGAATGATACTTATGGATATAAAGCGCCTTAATCATGGAGGCTAGAGTCCAATCACATAGAATCAGGCAGGCTCTAAACTGATTGTGATTACGCATGATGGCGGCAAGTTTGAGATGATACTTAGCATGTTGGTGATGGGTCATTATTGTAGTATGTAGCATGTGGTGAGCAGAAATATGTTTGGATCTAGGTTGTGTATAGATATCGTGATCTTGCAAACGTGGGGTAAAATCTACTTGGTGATTACAATGTGCTCCGGTTATGGACCAATTTCTTGCCATTGTCATCCCTCCAAAGAGTTAATACCAATATTATACAATAAAATAATACTTATAGTAATCAAATTAATTATTTGTATTCTTCGTTTGGTGTTTACCTTGAGGAAACTTGTCTACACTTTTGAACATAGAGAGGTGAATACCGTGAACGAGAACAGAGAAGTTTTGAAGTTGGTAGGTGCCAGAATTCGTGCGCTACGCAAAGAAAGAGGGTATTCACAGGAGTCCCTCGGAGAAAAAGGTGGATTTCATTTTTCATACATAGGACAGATCGAACGTGGAGAAAAGAATGTTTCTTTGGTGAACTTGGCAAAGATCGCTGAGTCACTGGATGTTAATTTGATTCAACTATTTGCTTATATAGAAGAAGAGTTTGAGGTAACTGAAGATGAGAATCAAATCAAAGAAATTGTACAACTGCTAAGAGAATCTTCTCCTGATAATATTCGAGTAGCCAAAAATGTTATTAAAGGAATATTAATGTGAAAACAGCGAACCCTATCCGTCCATTTATGGATAGATAGGGTCTCTCTCTACTTTGCGCAGTTTATGCTGCACATCATTTGGAATTTTCTCTGCTAGATAAATAGTCCATCAATTCTTGATCCCGACAGTAAACATAACAACCTTTCATACCCCGAGACATCAAGATTTTATAAATATTTTTGATAAGTTTTGTTAGTTCCTCATTCTTAAATTTAAGCCCTCGTTTTCCCATTCTATCTTTGTACTCATCATAATCTGAATAAAGTTCCATTTTATCCGAATCATATTTTAGATCATTCCCTATAATTACGCCTACATAATCAAACTCAAGACCTTGAGACGTATGAACACATCCAATCTGGTCTATACCACTCTCTTGGATAGCCCAAGTACTTGATATTGAACGAGCATTCCAAGGCATAGCAAAACGATGTTCTTCAATAGTTACATCCGGAATCTCCCCATTGCGATTACCTTCTTTATCAGCTGTCCAATTCCAAGCAAAACCTGCCAACATCCTCGCCTTATACCCCTGATCGTTTTTACTTTTGATTAGATCGTATACTTCGTTAGGCGTATCTACTAATTTAAATTCAAAAGAATCCTGATCCCAACCATCAAAATTAGCGGTGGGACGAATCTGTAAAGCATCATCAACCCAATTCAAAAATCCTTCTGCTCCAGAACAACGGAACTGTGCTGCTAGTGAATATTCATGCACTTCCGAATCATATAGGGCAGCTAAACGTTTAATCTCGTCTATCGAACCTATATCTTCAGGACGAATACGTTGAAAATCATCTATGAAAAACACATTCACTTTAGATGCCTTTATGATATCTTCGATCTGATTCTCCCCAAGATATTGATATGCTCCTTTACCTTTTAATCGATGCGCCTCATCCACAACAAGTACGTCGTACATATCAGCTGGCTCTTTGTAAAACTGACTTGATCCCGTAAATAACATCTTTGTCCTAGTCTTGTTTCTAGCTTGTCGCTGAGTCAAGGTCTCTACCATAACCGTCCGAAATGAAGCATTCGGGGCAATGAATTTAACATTCAACTTATTTTTAAGTAACCCGCCAAGTGCATTCATAGATATCACTGATTTACCTGTTCCAGGCCCACCTTGCACAATGATTGTGCGTTTTACATCTGTTTGTTTAGCAAGGCTCATAATGCCCTCGTATGCAACCTTCTGCTCATCAAGTAAAACAAAATCAGAGTTCCCTTGAAATAATCCATCGATATGATCAATTAGTTTCTTAGAAGGGCGAATCTTACCATTCTCAATTAAATAAAGTAAATTAACTCCATTCCCTTCACCTACATGCCTTTTTAGAAAATCTTGAAGTTTAGAAGCATCATCAGCTAGAAACAAAGGAGCTTCACGGATGATATCCTGATATTGATTATATTGAAGGGGGTCCGGCTGTACTGTCCTGTAGTTATGTAGATATGCACATGAGTATCCGTTAATATCTTTGGAATATACGGTCTCATTCATATCACTCAAATACTGTTTGTATGACCATGCTTGATATGAAGGATGCGGTGTCTCTCTTGTTCTACCTCCAATAAAGGCCCTTACAACATCCTCGCGATCCATAGCCTCTACTGCATCCCATTGTTTTAACTCAACGATCACAAAGTTATCATTCTTTTGTTCATCCTGACCTGCAATGATAAAATCTATTCGTTTACTTGTAGAAGGAATGTTGTACTCAATTAATATCCCGCAGTCATCTGCTACCTTCGAATTACGAATAATTTTCTCCATAAACTGCATAGAGTTGTTCCAGGCTCGTACTTCCCCTTGATTAGGTCTTTTCCCCATCCCTTTAATGAATGCTTCTTCAATCTGAACTGTAATTTGGTTTTTATCAACTGATTCCCGGAAAGCTAATGCGTTACTGCTGTAGATAATCATGATGCACCGCCTGAATTATATTAGTTTTTCAGTGTCACTTTTAAATGTAGTACTCTATTAGTTCTTCTTTGTTTTTTAGTATTTTTAAAAGATGTATCTTCTCAGAAAGTATCTTTGAACGTTCTTCTGTACGAAAGATTGTTGCATCATGTATATACTCACTATTCCCAAGTAAAAAATGCTCTTTATCAATAAGATGATAAATAAACCATTTCATGTCTTCATATTCCTGATCTAAAACGTAAAAACACTCATAATCGTACTTACTAAATTTTTCACGGAGTTGAGAAAATGTCATTATTATCAGTAGTACAAACATTGAACTCGTAAATAATAATGAAAATAGAGTTAAAGTTAGATTAACTAATAATACTTCTGGTTTGTCTAAAGTAAGCTCTAAACTACCTTCTGCTATACTATTGGCAAGAAAACTTGGAAGCACAGAAAAAAAGCATAATATTTGTACCATAAGTATGATTAATGATAATTTGAAATTCTTCAATCTTGAAAACCTTTTATCAAAAACGCTATTTTTTGTTAGGCTAATATATACAATAATAAAATATAAACAAGTTCCAATGATTGAGATAACTAGTGTAACATATTCGTTCATACCAAGATTAAAGTACAACAGTG
Organism: Paenibacillus sp. FSL K6-2862; assembly: GCF_038005125.1. Lineage (NCBI taxonomy): Bacteria > Bacillati > Bacillota > Bacilli > Caryophanales > Paenibacillaceae > Paenibacillus > Paenibacillus sp. FSL K6-2862. Next base: position 993,098 of record NZ_JBBOSN010000001.1, on the reverse strand, counting down.
TAAGGAAAACAGAAACAATGAAGCCTAATATCACATATACAATGTAATTAGATATTTTTATCAAAGTCCTCTTTTCTTTTGATGAAATCAATCTTTCGATCTTGGATGAAGTTAACGAAGTTATTACCTGATTTTTCTTAAAAAAAGTTAACATGAAGCTAAGAAGAGCAACAATTCCGCCCACTCCACCTAATTTAGATAAAAATTGTCCATCCAACATTCTATCCCACATGACCTTGCCTCCGCCTCCCTACAGATTCTAATACTGCTAGGCTAGTTTTCAAACAATACACTTATTCGCCACCGCCACCATCTTCGCAGGCATCTCTTCCCTTAGACGCCACACAAAACTCATCGGTTTGTTCCCTTCATGACTCACATAATCCGCTTCGCCCAAGAAAACAAATGGAGACGTATAACCATGCTCCTCCTTATACTCCCGCACGAACAACGCGATCCGGTTGCCCGTCTCCCGATGATGAATATACCGTTGCGCCGTAGCCGTATGTTCTGACACCCGGCTCTGAGTCTGCCAGTGAAAGAGAACCTCATTAATCGCATAATCCTCATACAATGTGGATGGTGAGAAATCCTTATCCGATTTGTTCAACGTAATGAAGAAGATATCAGTCTGTTCATCTGCAAAATATTTCACGCCTTCACGGAAGGCGGGCGATTGCTCAGCATTCCAGTAACCAAAAGCGGCGAGCACTTGGTCGATGGAGTACATACAGTGGATATCCAGTGGACAAGTGTATGGGAACAAATTTGCTTTATCCACAAATCTCAGATGTGCCAGATTATATTTAAAAATATCCACAAGCTCTGCCCGGAATGCCTCACAAGACAGCACACGCTGCACACCGTCTTCGATACTGTTCAGTCCCAGCTTCTCAGGTGCAGCCCGATGGAAGGTGTAATAGAACATGATCAACATGCGACGTTCATCAGCGGTCGTGGGTTCTTTCCCTTTTTCGATATATTCGATCAGGAACGTCAGCCAGCTTCGGGAGTTGATCGTCAGCACAGATGGAATTCTGCGGATATATTCCTCTTGCTCATTCTCGATGGGCTCTGTCAATCCAGCTTCGGCCAACATACCGCGGAAATACCTTCTTCCCGAACGCCCGCCATAAAATTCATAAAGTGTCATTCCGTGATGTTCCACAAAATGAGCCAGCGTCAGTGGTAATCCCGTGTCTTGCTGGAACGTTTGAAGCTTCTGGATCAACGCTTTGCGATTACGACTCATCTGCTTGAGGTTGCGCATGACATAGTCTTTCGCCTGCTTTTCCAACTGAATAAACGTGCCGCGAGGCAAGTTCGAGAAGCCATTCTCAACGTAGTACGAGATGGAATGTTTAGTGGCCCCGATCAGGGCCCGGAATTTGTCCTGAAAATTGTACTCCTGATGCGCTTGCCCGATGAAGTCGAGCACGGTCAGGCACTCTTTGCCCTCCGCCATCCGCAGCCCACGGCCCAACTGTTGCAGGAATACGGTCAGACTCTCGGTAGGACGTAGGAACAGAATGGTGTTCACTTCCGGAATATCCACGCCCTCATTGTATAGGTCTACCACAAAGATCATTCGCAGTTCCCCGCTTACCAGTTGCCCTTTCGCAGAATGACGCTCCTGTTCGTTCGACCCGCCATGCAGGGCCATGGATGGAATGCCTGCTTCGTTAAAGATTTTTGCCATATACAGCGCATGATCCACCCCTACGCAAAATCCGAGTCCCTTGACCTCTTCAAGATCAGTCACGTATTTGTTCAGGCTATGGATGATCTGAGTGGCACGGATTTTGTTGTGAGTATACAGCTTCTCCAGTTCATTAAGGTCATACCCTTTACGTGACCACTTTACTTGGGACAGATCGACGGTATCGGTTACTCCAAAATATTGAAACGGACTCAACAGCTTCCGATCAATTGCATCGGTCAGACGAATCTCAGCGGCAATCGTATGATCGAAATAGGCGGTAATATCTTTGCCATCCATCCGTTCAGGGGTAGCAGTCAAGCCTAATAAAATCTTCGGCTCGTAGTGAGACAACAACTTCTGGTACGAAGGTGCTGCAGCGTGATGGAATTCATCCACAATAATGTAATCGTAAAACTCCCGACTTGTGATCTCTGTCAACTTCATGGAGTTAAGGCTCTGAATGCTAATAAATAGATGGTCAAGCCCCTGTGCCTGATGATTCCCCACATGCAGCTCACCAAAGTTCATATCCTTCAGGATATACCGGAACGTATCACGGCTTTGCTTCAAGATTTCTTCTCGATGTGCGACAAAAAGAATTTTGGCTCCCGCGCAGCTTGCCAGAAACCGCTTATAGTCGAAAGCAGAGATAACCGTTTTGCCCACACCTGTGGCAGCGACGATCAGGTTACGGGTTCGCCCATACAGTGTACGCTCCGCGTGCAACTGCTCCAGCACTTCTTTTTGATAATCGTAGGGCTGGATGTCGAGGTGGAATGCATTTAGGTTATCTTTTTTTCGATTCAATGCCGCCTTCAGCTGTGCTTCATGTCTCTCATTCTCAGCCACATACCTTGTAAATTCACGGTCGTTCCAGTAACTCTCGAAAGTCGCTTCAATCTTGCGCAGCACATCGAGTGAATCCTTCTCCGTCACCTTGAGGTTCCACTCCATACCACTGGTCAGTGCAGGGTTGGACAGATTGGAAGAGCCTACATAGGCAGTCGTAAATCCGGTCTCACGGTGGAAAATGTACGTTTTGGCGTGTAATCGTGTAACCTTCGTATCATATGAAATCTGTATTTCGGTGTTGGGCAGTTTGCTGAGTTCGACAATGGCTTTAAGGTCCGTCGCTTCCATATAGGTGGTCGTGATGATGCGCAGCTTCCCGCCACCAGATGTAAATTGCTGAAGTTGTTCCAAGAGTAGGCGAAGCCCACTAAATTTGATAAAAGACACGAGCCAGTCGATCCGGTCTGCTGTCACGATCTCTTTTTGCAATTCCAGAAGCATACTCGGCTCAGACTTAGCCCCAGTGAATAATGAGCTTTGAGCGATAGGCGTATCTGGGCGAATGATTTTAGAATTCCGTACGGCCCGAATATTGTTTAGCTTGGAATATACATGGGTCAGCACTTCCCCTTGCTCATCCAGCTGTAATTCACTATACTCTTCTTCCCCCAGCGTCTCTTTTAACGTAGCGATAATTTCATTACTTGTACGGATCTGTGCAAGTACTGCTGTGTTATCTTCGGTCTGTTCTCTCACAATCTTCAGAGCTCGGCGGGTCACCGCAGCCAAATACGTAGATAGTAGTTTTCGCGCTTCCTCTGCATCCAGCTTCTCAGTCCCAATGTTATACACATCCGGATCTAGTGCCGAAATCTCCTGTCTGGTGATTGTGTTGATAAGCTGTTCATATATGCCTTGTTTCATGAATATACCTCGTGTGGGTGTAGGATGGTTGTGGATATTCTGTATGTACAGGTTAGAACTACATAATGTTTCTACTATATTATCGTCCAACGTGTGGAAGATTTCATTAGTTGTTTTGAATCTATAGCAAAAGCACCTCTACATTTTTTTTGGTAGAAGTGCTTACTTAATTCTCTGAACTTCTGTAGTAAGGAAGATAACATATTTCAGACAATCTTTTCACTGCACCATCTAGGGTCATAAGGCATTTGGCTTAATTTCAATATATCGTCAGCATTGTAATACCAATCAGCATCATCAAACCATAGCAAATCGTCGACATTAACCTTAAAATATTCGATTACAAATTTATAAATGAATTCGTACTCGTGATTAATATTTTCAATGTCCATCGCCCAAAAATAGTTTTCATGTTGTGTTAACCACGTAAAACTGTCATATGAGTCTTCTTCAATCTGATTAACGTTAAAAGTAAAGTACTTCAGGTTCTCCTTATCCTCTATACTTTTAAAAGTAGATTCATCCACTTCTGAAAGTGTCCCTTCGGCAGATATAATTCGATCGCTACTATATTTTGTTTTTATTAGAATACAGAACATACCTGCTCTCTGAGCTGCCTGCTTGAATGAATCTATCGCTGATTGAGGGGAATAGTTATCTATTTTTTTCAAAAAAATTAAAGAACTCATCCCCTCAAAACCACCCTTACATTTCTTGATAAACCCTTTTTTCAATAAATCGTCTATAGACTTCCCGATCCCAGAACCCATCTTCATTGTTTATTTTTAAAGTGCCATTGATTTGATACATACATTCATTATCATTTAATAGAAACAAAACGTTACCTCTCGTCGTGTCAATAATTCCGAAGACCAGTTTAAGAATGTTAGTTATTGCACTAACGCTATCCCAATCATTATCTATTCGAAAATTCAAGCTTTGCTTATAGTTAAAATCGTCCATAAGGAACTCTGATTCGTATCCAAATGGACTACTTGACGTATCAATTAAAGATATTGAAAAACCTAGTTTATTTATTGTTTCGTCAATTCGAAAGCCTTTTTCTAAATAAGTTACTTCATCACAAGTAATGTCTATGTTTGCTAGTTGCTTGATAACTATTTCTTTTGTCAAAAATACTTCTTCACATTTTAAAGAACAGTCAATCGCCAATATGATTCCTCCTCAAAGTCATGGATATATTTTTACGATTTCCCCATTTTTTATCGCTATTATTTCTTCTAATCCATCAGCAGGCCATTCAGTAAATTGTTTCTTTAACGTGCCCATATCTCCAGACCAATCATCCAAATTTAAAACAAATCGATTTGCCTGTCCTTCTGCTAATTTTTCATTAATCAATTTCGACCATATGTTCCTAGGTGATTTCTCACCTTTTGGTGAAAAACAATCAAACACGTGGCCTTCTATTAAATAATCTGGCTTTTTAGTTTGTCCAGGTATTTGAGGGCTTTGTGTAATATCATATCCGTTTTCAGCTAATGTTTTTGCTGCCTCATTCTCACGTTCACGTCCACGCACTGTTTCTTTATCATCTTGTGGTCGAATTCTTGCTGGATTCCCTTTCGGTACTGCGTCCGAGTTTGGAGAATTACTTGGTTCAGTTAATTTAACCCCGTTTAAACCTGAACTTCCATTTCCCTTCCCTGACTCCGGCTTATTTCCACCCGATCCGCCCAGATCGCTATGCTTGTTCTCAACAGCCCGAAACGCTTTGCCAAAGAAAGCATAGGCCAGTACCTGACCCGCCATAGATCCGCTGTAATAACCAAGTCCATCCTGGTCAATCTGTTTTTTCTGATCTTCTACAAATTGCTCTACATCAGATCTTGCTGTTCCATTTCCCCAATATGCATCCCAAGCGAACTTAATGCCTCGCCCTGCATCAACCGCCCTACCTAGAGTGAAGGCATAAGCCAGACTTCCCGCCGTACTTAACGGACTATAGATAAAAGCTTCCAGCGTCTGCCCAAATCCTGTTACCGTTTCTCCAACTGAACCATCCGCAAGCCCCTTAGCAAAAGTTGGTTTAAGTTCCTCAGGAATATAAAGGGCAACCTCACCTGAGCCATCTGTTGTCCTGAAATTTTTGGCTACAAAGGTAAACTCATTCTGGATTTTATCCAAGATTCCCAATGTCGTAGGGAAAACTTCTTTTACTTGCATGAAGTCCCAAAAGAATCGTTCTCCTGTTACACCTGACCAATCAGATTGTAAGAGATAGATCGACTTTTCAAGTTCCCAGACCATCCGCTCCAGTTCCTGTTTCTTTTGCTGAACGAACCTCGCCTTTTCATCTAATACATCGGGATGAACCTCAATTCGCTGCATTCCTCTTCACCGCCAACCTGACCGTAGTGTATATACCTAAATTTTAACAAGTCAGAAGGAGGATTGGAATCAAACGAGGGATTCATTTTCTCTAAGGTTATACAGTAGTTGAGCAACATTCTATAAAATGTAATTTTCGCATTAGTGCATACATTGAATTCCTCGAATTGAAATGATCTTGGACGAATCCATGGTGGGAACAAAGGCGACAGCCCCATCATGGTCTTCACCTGATATTATCATGCCAATGACCACCATCTCTTGAGTTGATATTTTTATCCAAGATAACAACTCCTGTTCTTGTCCCACGTAAATATTCCCTGGTATCCACATTGATGTTGTTATCTCGTCGTACGTTTGGTTCATATGTTCCGTATGTATGACTGAAAAAGAATACTCTCGCACTGTAAGCAACTCTTCCTCCCTCACAAACAACTCGGAGGTATGGCAATGAACTACTTCCTCACTCAATGTAGCAGGGATCAAATTTCCAAGTTTATACGCATATTTAGCTTCAGGTGCAGCCAAGATCATTCCTCCATAGTTAATCAGTTTAACTTGAAGTCTACTTCTAAAGCCCACATAGTCTCCTAAAATAAGACCATCTTTGTTATGAACCGTTATTGTTGACGGGATCACTCGGTTTCCACGCAATCGAACAGGCTTATCTTCTCTTTCAATTAATATAAATGACATGTTCCTTCTCCATTTCTCTTGTAGATATCTTCTGTTCTGAGCACCACCCTGCAATCGCTCACCGATACTATTTTTCCTTGCTATTTAAACCTAGTCTATCTAGCAGATTTCCACTGGTAATATTTATTTTCAGACGATAGTCACCTTTGGGACAAATCACTGCCGGAGGTAGTCCCTGCTCTACTGTTTGATAAAATAATATTTCTCCACAAAGAGGACAACGCACTACCTCTCCTTTTATTACTCGATTTAATATCTCTACATCTGTCATCTTACTATCCAAAGTTCTTCCTCCCTTACTAACGATGCATATCTGGATAGAGTGTTTTTACATCATAAATATTTGCACGTACTTCATATGATTAATTTTATCTTTCGATTGGTTAATTCACGCACAGTGTCAGAATTTTTCAAATTCCAGCTATAATTACACTCCAACTAGAGTGATTGACTTACCTTGGATAAACAAGGAGAGAGTATCGCTTGTTTTTTCAGTGCGAAGAGCGACGTTTGTTATTATTTCCTCCTTTTCAAATGCAACAAAGGAAATTAAATCAACATAAATCCTCACTTGTTTAATATTTAGGCTCTCATTATCAATCTCTATCTCAATCCTTTTTATGTCTTCGTCAGAACGCAAAATCTCTCTTAAACTATAGACATTTTTATTTTCTTGAACTTCCTTATCCATTTTCCTACCTAATAAGCTTAAGAGAACTTGATAATTCGGTTCGCCGACTTTAAATATATTAATCAACTTAATAATTAGATCACTTAGAGAAATGCTTCTTAATTCCTGTTCCATCCTATCTCTTGAATCATCTAGAAACCAAGACTCCAACTCCACTACAGTATCATCTATAATCCCAGAAACATATGGCTTGGTATAAAGGAACTCTGTATTCATTTCTCAACCAACCTTCTTGAAATTTCCCATACCTTCTTATCAAAATTAAAACCCTCCACACTTTTAAACTGGTTAATATATGTTACAGTTCCAAAAAAGCTAAAACCTTATTACCAGAAAGGAGCTTGTCTACTTGAACAAAAGAAGTATCATCATAGCTATAATCATCGGCCTTATTGTGCTCATTCTCCCCATCATACTTTACTTTGCAGTTGAAGTGTCTGACGAATCAGCACCGCCGGAACATAACACTTACTCTCCATATACACTTGAACTGAAAAAGAGTTAATTCATGATCACCATGAGTTAACTCTTTCTTGTTGTCTACTCTGCTCCACAGGATTTCTCCATCCAACACAACTTTAATATATATAGGCCTCAACCCACTGATGATACACTCAGACATCTACGAATAGATTGAATGTATCCCAGATGGTACCACTCATGATAGAGCGTACGCGGAATCACTTCGCCGATTGTACTCATGCCTAACTCGCTCTCCCTGAGCAGTGGTTCTTCCAGACGACCTGCAAATTTGTTTTTCAATTGGTCCGGTTGTGCCCTTAGACGCTCCATCAATTCGGTCCAGGATGGGGGTGCGGAATCCCACGTTGCCGGGCTTGTCCCATAACCGAAGAACTTCCCATAGTCCGCAGGAACTTCCGAGTCATCAGCAATGAGATAATGAAACCACATATCCTGGTCCAAAATAATGTGTCCCACATTCCACAGGATGGAGTTATTGAATCCCTTCGGTACATCATGAACCTTTCCTTCATCCACAGAGTCGCACACGCCTAGCGTAAATTGCCTCACATCCTGCAGTTGATTCCATAGTACATCTTCACTAAACTTCACCTTTCATCCTCCTTTTCTCCCTTACCAGAATTGTCCATTAATTCACATAGTTAGATCTAAAATATTTTCAATATATAGGCATTTTATCATTTCTCTGTAACTTCTCCACTCCCAAGAGCGTTTAGAAATATAGGAAATTTGCAGTCCCCTAACCCACTCGAAAAAGAGGCGATTTAATGAGCTGGCCGGAGCCATCTGATCATAGAACTAACCCAGAACAAAATTCCTTCATACCACCCGATCCCCCTGTAAAAGGTAAACCAGCTCGTAGTTGGCGCCTGGCGGTCGCTTCTACTTGGTTAACCACAACCCTATTAATGGGGCTGGATCATGGCTCCATATCATACGCAGCAACAACTACGCTGCCACCCAGCAGTACATCTGCGTTCCATACCACCGCAGCAACCACAGAAAACAAACTACACTATACCGCTGTGGAGGGGGCTCATTATTATACGATCGCACTGCGAAATGACGGTTCCGTCTGGGCTTGGGGTCGCAATATGTTCGGAGAGCTTGGTGTCAGTGAAGACATCCGCTATCGCCATACGTCCAGTCCCATTCGCATTCCGGGAATTTCGAATGTCATAGCCATTTCAGCCGCAGGAGGTGGGATTAACGCAGCCGTTCAGGCAGATGGAACCGTGTGGGAATGGGGCGCTGGTACACTCCCCTACCAAGTCGAAGGCATCTCCTCTGCGAAGGATGTGGTTACTGGTTCTTTCAATACCGCCCTTCTTCGGAACGGTACAGTTATGTCATGGCAGCGCCATGGGACTCAAGGAAACGATTCAGAAGTCATACACCGTCCACACGCAGTAAACGGATTGAAAGACATCATTCAGGTAGGATCATCCGGCCAACAAGGCTATGCCTTGAAGAAAGATGGCTCCCTGTGGACATGGAATGAACCAAACCAACCAGATGAAACCCCTTCCAAACCAGCCAAGTTAAAGGGTCTGTCCAACATATCATCGATCACAAGCACAGATACCTCCCTGCTTGTACTAGACCAGAACGGGAAAGTGTGGGGCCTGGGGGAAAAGGGCAAACCAGTTCTTCTGCATGACGACCTCAAGGTGAAGCAGATGGACGGGAATTCGCAATATATCCTGCTGTTAACCACTTCGGGTGAGGTGTACAGCTACGGAAGGACGGTTACAGGCAAAGAAGGCAGAGTTAAGCATCTGTCGGGTATTACCGATATTTCGGCAGGGTATCACCACAGTCTTGCCTTATCCTCCGATGGAACTGTCTGGGGTTGGGGAAGTGACAAGTATCAGGAGGCTGGCGCACCTGCAACATCATCTGGAGGCATGGTTTACCAACCCGTTCAGGCCAAGCTTGGCATCGATGTGTATATCAACGATGAACTGTTTCAGTCCACGTATTCGGCAGTCCAAACCCAACATACCGTTCAACTTCCAGTCCGAGCCGTAGCCGCAGCGATTGGGGCAACATTTGAAATGAACAAGGCAAACGGAATAGTCGAATCTTATTCATTGCAATATGAAGATCGTACCGTCACAATCCGTCCCAACGAGACGGAGGCAACCGTGAAATCAGTCTCTTCCTCTACAGCTCAATCCATTTCATTACCAGAACCGATAAGCAATTATTCGGGTGCGACGACCGTCCCCTGTGAAGTATTCGAGGCCTTGGGGCTTGCTGTGAACTGGGATGAAGAGACAAGCAAGCTGACGATCCAAAGTGATACGTAGCAACGAGAATATTCATTATGTACAGGAGGATTATTACAATGTGGTTAAAAAAGATCATGGGTGCAGGTATCGTTTTCTCTGTCCTGCTCATGCCCGTTAGTACATTGGATGCGGAAGGGAAAGTCCCCACTGAACCGTCATACAAGGCAGTCAATACTGCAGAAGATTCAGTAAAGGCGGATCCGAATGCCCTTCTCATCCTTGAGACTCATCATCAAGGCCGTGCAGCATACACTGGCAGCTTCACGATGGTTGCTGACAATGGAACACTTGCAGACATCATCATTGAAAATCATAGTAATCATCCCATGTATATGAACCTGTATGTCGACGACTACAGTGAACCTATGGAGACCACGATCAGCAAAAACAGTGAAAAGACCGTGAATCTGCTTGCCTTACAGGACACTGATGTCAAAGTATACATCTACAGCAGAATAGGGCATGACATGGATCTCTCTATACGTGCGGAACAATTCCGTTAAACATTCGCACGCGAATAGATTACATACCAAAGTCCCCTTCACGCGTGCAGTTTAGGTTCATTGGACCTTAAACCACACAGCTTGAAGGGGATTTATTTAAATTTTATTTTACTTTACTTTAGTTAAATTCATTACTCTACTATAAGGCCGTGTATCTCTTAAAATCACTTACTTCTCAAACCGGAACCAGCCAAAGTCAAACTGACTTCCCGGTAGGAAGATAAAGGTCACTTTTTGCACGCCTGATACCTGTTCAAGCTCAAACACCCGCTCCTCATACCCTTCCGAGTGCGTGAACTCAACCAGCTGATTGCTCTGTCCATCTTCGCCTGCGAAGCGGATATGGATCGTGTTTTTATCAATCGGCGAACGGCCATAGATGACGAGCTTCGACGTGCCTTCTGTCGTAAAGTCCATGTTTTCAAATTCCAGTGATACGTTGTTACCGATCCCCTCTACATACTCATCCTGAATCGAGAACGTATCACCGTAGAGATGATCGCATGAAGCCGCCGTGTTTTGCTCAAATGCACGACTCTGACGCTCGAACGAGAAGCCCTTGATATGAATCTTCTGCTTCAGTACAAAACAGATCGACGTAATGCCGCTCAGCCGCTTGGACAGCTGGTACGTCTCTTCCTGATACACATTCCATCTGGATTCCTTCTGGTAGACCACGTCAGCCAGAAGCGTACTGCCCTCTTCATCCGGCATACCCTCCCAGATTTGCAGGAAATAATCTTCACTCGACAGTGCAAAGATTGGAATCGTAATGGTATCGGAGCCGTAAGGTCCGAAGTCAATATTGCGGAATCCGACATGCGTCTCCCCATCACGACTTGTCGCTACGCCGCGTTCGTTGCCGTTACCGACATCGCCTTTGGTGTAATCGTACAATCCACCAGTAATGAAGCCGTACGGATCTTTGTAGGCTGTACCCAGACCCGTTGCTTTGAATTCAAGCTGCGAGATCAGCTTTGTTTTATCCGTACCATTGCTGCTCGTTGCACGAAGGCGGAATTCACCATCGCCCAACGCTGACACGCGTACTTCTAGACCGTTCGCTTCGACCTTCGCAATGTTGGACTCAATACCAGCATCGTTGACAACAGCCCACTCAATGTCACGGTACGACGTGTTCTCAGGATACAGCTTGGCGGTAACCACCATCTCCTGAATCGACGGATCGAAGGCTTGTCCGGCTTCACTGATAATCTCAATTTTCCGCAAAGGAATTTCCTGCGCACGTCCGGTGAGGACTGGACGTTCTTCGTTCTCGGTTAACACGGTTTGTACCTGAGTAGCAACGGATGCGGACGTACTCATGACTTCGCCTTCCACTGCCTTCGATTCAAACTCGGCTGCTGCACCCTGGAGTCCTTCGGAGGTCACTTCGATCCGGATGCTGCCCGGTTCATGTGTTGCTCCTATGATCGCCATCAGCTTGCCGCTGAACAATCTTCTGCTCAGACCTTTGTACGGATCATAGTCCGTGCTGTCCCCGTTATCCAAACCAAGTAGTCGTCCTGCACCTGTCACCTTAACTTGTACACGGTTGTTTGCATTTTGCACGGGATTGCCCGCTTCATCTTCCACTTGAATCTCCACGAAAATAAGATCAGTTCCATTCGCTTGCAGCTGCTCTTTATCCGATTGCAAACGAACCTTCTGTGCATCGGTATAGGATCGCTGTACATCCGTTGCGATAATCTCCCCGGTCTCATCATAAGCGATCGCTTTCAGTTCGCCCTCTTCATACGGCACTTTCCACCAGCCAACCAGCTGGGTTCCGTTCGCATGATCAATATCATATGTCCCGATCATCTTGCCGTTCAGCTGCAATTCGATCTTCGGCGCATTACTGCACACGCGTACATCAATCAGCTGACCAGGGCTGAAATCCCAGTAAGGGAACAGATGCACCATTGGGCTTGTTTTGTAATCGGTCCAAGCTGCTTGATAGATATAGTAGGAATCTTTCGGGAACGTCGCCGTGTCCAGCTGTCCAAAGTATGAATTCTTCGTATGATATGGGGTTGGCTCTCCGATATAATCGAACCCGGTCCACAGGAATTGCCCCAGTGAATATGGCCGATCCCGTTCAGCCAGAATGCAGTATTCTGCAGACTTCGCGCCCCAGCTTGTTGTACTGTTGCCCAGTGCGGAGCACTGCTCGTCATCATCTGCCAGGATGGATTGCTCGAACGGGAAGTGATAGATCCCACGGCTCTGCACCACAGATGATGTTTCACTACCGTAGATGATCCAGTCTGGGTGCTCTTCGTGATGTTTGTCGTAATATTTCTCCGCATAGTTGTAGCCTGCCAGCTTCACGATATCCGCGCATTTTTGCGCATTTTCCCAAGGCATGTAGTTGGAACCAATGGTTATGCCTGCGTTGCCTTTTGGATCAAATTCCAGTACATACTCCATCAGCATTCGCGTTACTTCCTGGCCCCGCTCATCCGCATGGGTATCATAGATTTCATTCCCGATACTCCACATGACCAGACTTGGATGGTTGCGGTCCCGCTTCACCCAGCTCTTCACGTCCGTGTGCGCCCATTCCGGGAAAAATCTTGCGTAGTCATAAGGCGTTTTGGATCGTTCCCACATGTCGAAGGCTTCCGAGACGATCAGCATCCCCATCTCATCTGCGAGCTCCATGAACTCCTTGGCAGGCATATTGTGCGCGGTCCGGATCGCATTGACGCCCATCTCCCGCAGCAGATTGAACCTTCTGCGAAGTGCCGTCAGGTTGAAAGCCGCCCCGAGTGCGCCCAGATCATGGTGCTCGCACACACCATTCATTTTCATTTTGACCCCATTCAGATGGAAGCCTTCGTTCGGATCCAGCTGGACGTCCCTGAAGCCAATTCGCTGCGATACCGACTCAATTGTCTGTACATGCTGGTCCGCATCCGTCACTTGCAGTTCAGTCACCAGTTCGTACAGATTCGGTTCATCGGTGCTCCACAGTTTCGGGTTCTCCACCACAATCTGCTGACGGTCCGTTACTTCTGTATCTCCACCTGCAGCAGCCGTAACCGCCGCTGTATTAGTCGCAATAACCTGACCCGCATATCGGATCGTATGCACAAGCTGTGCGTTCTGATCGATATTCAGCTCCGTGTCCAGTTCAACCTGCCAACCCTCTGGCTGCTGCTTAATGGATACGTAGATGCCATCCGTCACGATATGATTGCGATCTCTCGTTTTGAGCCATACATTGCGGTAAATTCCGGCCCCGGAATACCATCTGCTGTTCGGACTCTGATGCACCACTTTTACGATGATTTCATTATCGCCTTCCACCAGCGCATCCGTGATCTCATGTTCAAACGCGGAATAACCGTATTTCCACTCCCCAACCAGCTGGCCGTTCACATACACGGAAGAATCCATGTAAACGCCATCAAAACAAAGCAGATGCTGCTGATCATCCTTCGTGTACGGGAATGTTTTGCGGTACCACCCAATGCTGTCTTCGTACAGGTCGAGCGTATTGTAGATCAGCCAGTCATGGGGAAGCTCCACAGGCTCGAATGCCAGTCCCGCAGGGTCCGTAACATCCAGTTTGGTTTTCGCAAATTGCCACCCATCGTTAAAAAGCTTTTTCTGGTTCATCGCTATTCTCACTTTCTGTGTGATTTATGTTTGCGTTTACAAAAAAATGACGACTTTCGCCGATAACCTTTTCGAAAAACGGTTCGACGTGACATGAATACTCCAACCGATTATATCATCTGATGGTTTCGATGTACGTTAATTTCATGCATTTTTTGATGAGATTATATGAACAATCCACATTAGAATTTTATGGGTGCCTGATGGCCTCTACTCATGTTCAGCTGAGCGTTCATATTTGAACATATGGATATTCCTTTATACCTATATGAAGTATCAGTCTAACGATTCATATTTAAGGAAACAACGCCGATCTCCAAATATTTGTAAAACTATTCCTGTAATTTCTTGTAATCCTATGTTAGATTATCCCTTGGAATAAAATCACATCTATAGATAGGGGACATGTAACGTGAAAAAGAGGTCTTGGGTATTATCCATTATTATGAGTTTTGTATTGCTGGGCGGGGTATTCGCTCCTGCTGGTTCCTATGCGGCTGCAGCGGAAGACACCACCACTACATATTCGGAAGATAACTACACGGAAGTGGACACGTCGGAACAAGAGCCGATTCCTAGCGCTGAAGAGGAAGATTTCCTGAACTACCTGGATGCACTTGATCTGACAACGGTTTATGAAAAGAAAGCCCTGGATTCCATTGGCAGCACGTATGTTACATCCGCCAACCGCAAATCCATCTTCCTGAAATTGAACAATACTGCGGTTCCCAATTACACTAAGTATGTGTCCATGCTGAAGCAGATCAAGCCAGAGAACGCGGAGCTGCAAAAAATCCATAACAAACTGATCAAAGGAAGCTATGCACAGCTTGAAGGCTATCTGCTGTTCAAGAAATCCGTATCCAAAACCAAAGTAAACAGCGCACTTCTGAAACAAGGCAATGCCAAAATTGACACAGGCATTAAAATTCTGGAGCAGTACAAAAAAGAAATCCAAGCCTACGCCCAAGAACTGGGTTACGATTTTTAATGAATTAAACTTTAGACGAACAGCCCAAGCGGAAGCATGCACATTCACTCGCCTCCTCATTTAAATAAAATGAGATTTCAGGAAAAAAAAGTGTTTTCTTTTGCCAAGATAATTCGTATAATAGCCGTATAATCAAAAGGCTATGCTGCCGAAAGGTACAACCTCGTGAACAATGGAGGTTGTGCCTTTTTTGCGTTTTCATGGCCAAATATCATCTGAATTTCATCGTATAAGGAGTGATTCAACATGATTCTTGAAGCCATTTACCATCGTCCCAAATTAAACTGGTCCTATGCCTACGACCGGTCCACCATGCACCTGAGGCTGCGTTCCAAGCGCGGAGATCTGGATGCCGTTATCGCCATTACCGGGGATAAATATGCCTGGGAGCAGACCATCACCCACACACCCATGCGGATCTTCGCAAGGGATGAGCTGTTCGATTATTGGGAAGTCGAAACCCAGCCTCCTTACCGGAGACTACGTTACGGCTTCCAGCTGGTCGAGGGCGAGAAAAGCGTCTGGATGACCGAACGCGGATTCGAGGAAGCTCTGCCGGAACATCCGCTGGAATTCTTCGATTTCCCGTTTATGAATCCGGTCGACATTTTTGAACCGCCTGCCTGGGTCAAGGACGCTGTATTTTATCAGATTTTCCCTGAACGCTATGCGAATGGTGATCCTTCCATTAGTCCGAAGAACGCCGAGCCTTGGGGAGGGGAGCCTACACCAGTGAATTTCTTCGGGGGGGATCTGCAGGGTGTGCTTGATCATCTGGATCATCTGAGTCAGCTTGGCGTGAATGCAATCTACTTCTGCCCGCTGTTCGAGGCTACAACCAATCACAAGTACAATACGGCTGACTATATGAAGGTGGACCCTCATTTCGGGACCAATGAACAACTGAAAGAGCTGGTGGATGCCTGTCATCAGCGTGGCATTCGGGTTGTGCTTGATGCAGTCTTCAACCATTCGGGCCGAGAGTTCCCGCCTTTTGCTGACGTATTGGCGAACGGGGCAGCTTCCCCCTATGCGGACTGGTTCTACATCAGGGATTGGCCGCCACGCATTGAAGATGGCATACCGACCTACGATACCTTTGCCTTCGAACCGCTTATGCCGAAGCTGAATACGGAGCATCCCGAGGTTAAGGCCTATCTGCTGGAGGTCGCGCGGTACTGGATTGAGGAAATGGACATCGATGGATGGAGACTGGACGTTGCCAACGAGGTGGATCATCAGTTCTGGCGTGAATTCCGTCAAACAGTAAAGGCCATCAAGCCTGACGCCTATTTGCTCGGCGAGATCTGGCATGATTCGCTGATGTGGCTGCAGGGAGATCAGTTCGATGCGGTGATGAACTACCCATTCACCAACTCGGTGCTGGACTATGCAGTTCACGGCAAGCTGGATGGACTCGGCTTCGCGAATGAGATCGGCAAGCTGCTCGCAGCCTACTCCCAGCCTGTGACCGAAGCTGCCTTCAATCTGCTGGGCAGCCATGATACACCCAGACTGCTTACCCTGTGCGACGGGGATATCCGCAAGATGAAGCTTGCCGTTACAATGCTTCTCACGTACCCAGGGGTACCCTGCATCTATTACGGAGACGAAGTGGGTCTGGATGGCGGATATGATCCCGGCTGCCGCAAATGTATGGAGTGGGATGAAACCAAGCAGAATCTTGAGCTTCTCGACTTCTTTAAGCAGACGATTGCCCTGCGCAAAGCGCACCCTGCACTGCGCAGCACCGAGTTGAAAATTCTCCTTGCCGAAGCTGGAGATCCGGTTATTGCAATGGAACGAGTGGATTCAGCGACGGGCAAACGTTTCCTCATCGTGCTGAACGCTGGTGACGAAGCTTGCAGTGTAGACTTGCCGCTGACAGATCGAAGCGTCTGGCGAGACCTGTTTACGACCACTTCTATAGAAGCGAAACAAAATAAACTGTCTCTGAAACTGGAAGCTTACGGCTTCTCCCTGCTGCAGCTCGAAGTGAAACAACCTGCAGAAGCCTGATCACCTGACCAGCAGTCTAAGACTCAGACATTTTCACCATCCGTGCACCTTTTTTCTTGATAAATGAAAGAACAGGACGACATGCCATTACCGCAATATATCAATTCATAAAAAAAATGCATTGAAATTCATTAATCACCTTATACTTTCGGGCATAAAAAGGGCTGAACGTTGAATAACGTCCAGCCCTTTCTCTTACGCGTCACCATTAAGTGTTCCAATAGCCTAATGAATATTAAACATTAACATACCTCTTATTATGATATAAGCTTACAACTACTCCAAGTCCAGATCTGATGAAGTCTCTTCCCTCGCTGCCGCAACTTCATCCATGGGCGAACCAGCTGTTGCAGGTTTTCTAACTTTCTTCATTCTCGAGCTCACAAGCCCCTCTTCCGTAATGACAATTTTCTGTGGAATCTTGTACGGGGGCAGCTTGTCCTGGCAGTACGACCAGATCAATCGTCGCAGCTCGGCAAGCGTGCAGTCTGTCGCGAGCTTAACGGTGGCCTTCACCTTCTGCCCTGTGATGCTGCTCGGTTCTCCTGTAATCACTGCTGCCTGGATGCAGTCCATCTGTTCCAGAATGCTCTCCACTTCGGCCGGATACACCTTACGCCCGCCTACATTAATGATCTCGGAGCGGCGGCCGAGGATACGGATATACTCCTGTTCCAGTACCGCTTCATCCCCTGTGCGCAGCCATCCGTCGTCGGTAAATGGGGACGGGGCGTTCAGATAACCGATCATGGCTGTTTCTGTCCGGATCTGAAGTTCCCCTTCAACTACCCTGAACTTGACGTGATCATCATGAATGGCAAACAGCAGCGACCCTGGCTCCTTGGAACGTGTCGGCAGAATACCGAGTTCAGACATACCATAAGCCTGTATCGTTCGTATCCCAGGGAACCGTCGATTCCAGGCGGCCAGTACCGTTTCGGGCATGACCTCTGACCCGTAGGAGACAGCTTCAAGACTCGATAGATCGTATGCCTCATCATTTCGGCCGAGCAGCAGCAGATTCATGAATGTTGGAGAAACCGGGAGAGCCTGAACTCGATGCTTCTCAATCGTCCGGCATACTTCCTCGGGGGAACGATCCGCAATAATGCACAAGCAGCCTCCACTGGACAGCGATTGCAGCATTGTATTTACCCCGCCGATATGGTCAAACATCATAAACGGAATCGTTCGCAATGGCCGCACCTGCCGCCGGAAACGCTGTAAGAGCCGATCTGCACGATGAACCGTGGCCTTGCTCACACCGGTCGATCCGGATGAGAAGAGCACGAGTCCACCCACACCTTCCTGCTCAAGCGCAGCCAGTAAAGCAGGACGTGAACAGGCATCAGACTCATCCCGGATCGATAACCTGCCATTTTCAATACCAAGACGCCACTTCACCTGTGCCAGCCGAATATATTCCTGCCGCTTGGCTTCAACCAGATGAAGGTCCATGGGCAGCACAATGCATCCCTTTCCAAGAAGCGCAATGAACGCTGCGGCCGCATAGGGAGAGTAGTCTTCCTCCAGCGTTACGAGCTGCCCATGCAGTCCTTCTGCCGCAATCCATTCATCCATCATCACGATCTGCTCGAGCAGCCATGCGTAGCTATACTCCCTATCTTCCCAGATGAATGCGGGACGCTCCCCCTGTTCTGCGAATCGCTCCAGCAGGAATTGAATGCTCATCCCGCATCCTCCTCCTGATCAGGCAGCCATTGCCGTTCAAGATAGTCCACCAGCGAACCAACCGTTTGATACGGGCTCTCCGGCAATGAGGCAGCGGCCATCTCGGAAAGTGCGGCTCCTGCTCCCGTTCCCCATTCGTCTTCAAGCCCCTGTTGGACGACAGCAAGCAAGGACACCAGCTCCAGTGAATCCAGTTGTCCATCCCGGCCATATAGCGGTGCATTCCCACCCTTGTCGAGGGGTATGGTCGTATTATGGTACGCATTCAGTTCCCGGCAGCTATCCAGCACAATGCGGAGCAGGGCATCTCTGTAGCCATTTTCGGTTCG
Organism: Paenibacillus sp. FSL K6-2862; assembly: GCF_038005125.1. Lineage (NCBI taxonomy): Bacteria > Bacillati > Bacillota > Bacilli > Caryophanales > Paenibacillaceae > Paenibacillus > Paenibacillus sp. FSL K6-2862. Next base: position 974,003 of record NZ_JBBOSN010000001.1, on the reverse strand, counting down.
CGGGGCCATCTGCCGATTGAAGCATGCCTCCTGCGGAACAGCACTTCGGAGAGCTTCGTACCAGCGCCATTCATCGGCGATCAACTGGTGTATTACGCTTGTTAGCTGTACCCGCCAATCCGCCCGCTGCTTGATCCGACTGACCTGAAGCAATTGGTTTGCTTTTTCCCACCGTTCAATGATTGCATCAAACGCTACGGAATACTGATCCAGTGGAGAACCAAGCCATAGTGCGGCTTCTTGAAGCAGATCCCGGAGAAAATAGCGGCTCCAGCGCATATCGAACAGCAGACCCGCTATCAGCGTGTCATTAGGTTGATTCCCTGGATTCCCTAAATTCCCTTCCTCCCACTCCTGTAGTGCCTTCATCAAATGAAGGGACACGCCCTGTCCAAAATGATAGCTGCGCTCCCCTTGGGTAATAGTCCTACCCGTCATAAATTCACTGATCTGTGTCCCCAGCGCCTGGCTCAACATCTCACGATAACCGGAGGAATCAAGCTTTCCGGTTGCACGGACGTCCATGGTGCCATAGGTACGCAGCTCCTCCTTGCGCTTCGCAGGAGCTAGCTCGGGTATGCTTTGGTTTCCTTTCCAGAATTCATGAAAGGCTTCTTGGGAGACCTTTCCGATATATTTCGAGGGAACCGGATCATAGACGTGAAAATGCTCATCATCGATGCCATACACTGCAATCCAGTGATCTACCAGATGCAGACGAGAGCCTGGTTTGACATGTTTGCGGATGTACTCGGGGTTCTGATAATCTTCGCAATAAGGCAGGTGATAACTAGTTCCCGTAGCGAGAAAAAGTCCGCCTTCGCCTATATGCTGCCGCATATGCACCTTCCCCTCCTCGAAGCTGCCCAGCTCCCGCTGGCCATACATCTCCCAGATCGGTTCCTCATAGTCCAGCTTGTGAAAATAAGGCTTCACCAGTCCGTTATCCGCGCACGAAGGAAGGCAGTACAGTCGGCTTGCGGCGAGCAGAGCCAGGCTGCTGATCGACCCTTGCCGCAGAAGCACCTCATGAATCAGAGGAAAGTTGCAGGGATAGTAGTACGGGATGTCCATTACTGGAGCGAACGATTGGATCATCATGATCATTGGCCTCCTGTTCCCGCTTTGGCAGTCGAACTGCCCCAAGACTGGATGTGATAATGCACTGACATGTTATCTGTTGCCCGAATGACCCGATTGGCTACTGGCATGCCATTCATGTCCGTCTCAAAGCGCCGGAAACCGCGTGTGAACCGGAAGGAAAAACCACTATCGCGTGGGACAAGGTAACAGCCTTCATAACGCCCCGTTCCCGTGCGAACCAGCTTCATGCCCATCCCTCCATATATGGATTCAGCAGGCTCTTCTTCATTTTCCACTTCGGCACAAATACATACCTCAACGCGAGCAGAGAGTTCAGGAACAACGGTATACTGACGGGTCGTCGATAATTCTCCTACGGTCAGGGTGATGAGCGCACTGCCTGGGCCGACAGGCACCAATTCACCATTCGGACGTAATTGAAGTACATGCGGATGACTTGTTGTATAGCTCCCTTTGAGCAGGCTCTGTACCCATCCGCTATCATAGTGGAGTCGTGCATTAATGCACGTGTTCATTCCACCGGATAAACCAATGATCTCTCTGCCTTGCATTTCCAATGCCATAGGTTGGCCTATTTCGCCGAACATGTACAGTAACGGAAGGTAGACGCGTGCGCCCCAATCGGATTCCTGATGGCAGGCTTCCGGTTGCTCCAGAAAAGCCATGCGATCCCGAGTTCCGATCCCTCTCTCAAGTAATTCATGAGCAACCTTTCTTACCTGGGAGGGCAGAAAGAGTCCTTCTGCATCCCCAATGTCCATCCACATTTGGACGTCTGGCACCTTATCCGGCAAGCGATACATGGCTTCCTTCAACAGACCGCTGTCCGACCATTCATCCAGCTGCACATCTACCAAAAACGGCGACATCATTATCAGTTTGCCGAATACCTCCGGATTCCGCATGCCCATATGAAGTGTACATAGTGCCGCTGCTGATGAACCAAGCAGCCCTGTATTGGACTTGTCCGGAAGCGTACGGTATCGATGGTCGATCAGTGGCTTCAATTCATGAATGATGAAATGCTCGTATGCGATCCCTGAACAACCCACACTTATGGCTTCCCTCTCGGGTGCAATGAAGTGATATAACTCGTTGTGCGTAACCGGGCGAACATGTGCAATGCCAACCATAATCAGTGGCTCGATCCGCCCGGCGGTAATTAGCTCGTCCACCGCTCGATCCATATGCCACGTTTCATTACCGGGTCCAGATGGACCAAAAGCCCGCTGACCAGCATGAACATACAGAACAGGATAATGGCGATCCGTCTGCTCCTGATAACCTGGCGGGAGGTAAACATAAATATTGCGGACATTGCCCAGCTGTGACGCACGAATACCTTCCAGACATTCAATGACCGAATGCGTGCTCAATGGATCATCAACCGCCTCTCATCTCCGAATTGCTCTGAATCATACATGATTCAGGTACCCTACGTTCCCCTCATTCCATCCCCGCCATGGCTGCATGCACAAACAACCCCGCCTCAGTAGAGACGGGGTTGTTTCAAGACACATCAATGTCCTAAAATACATGGCCCTCATATTGGTGGATCTGCGAATAGTTTAAGTCCCGGATCGTCATTTGTAAATATGAAAATAGAAAAAAAATGCTTCTAAAAAAGTTATTGACATAACTGTAATTATTTCTTACGATAACGATGTGATCATAACTCGAGGGCCATGCTTTTAAACCCAAGCGGTTTAGGACAACCCCGGTAACTCCCCAGGAGATACCGGGGTTGTTGGCGTGTCGAAGGAGGGAAGTCTTTAAGCCACAAGAATGTCTCCTCGTACAATTGTAAGCGCTATTATTTAAGAGCCAGGTTAGTTGTTTTTGTTGAAAACTACTACATTCATGAAGGGTGGATTACCATGTTTCAAATGGCCAAACGCGTTCTCCTTAGTACCACGCTAACGTTCAGCCTGCTTGCCGGCAGTGCATTGCCTTTCCTGCCTGCTTCCGCGATTTATGCCGATGCGGATACGGCTGTCACCAACAAGCAGAATTTCAGTACCGATGTCATCTATCAAGTTTTTACGGACCGGTTTCTGGATGGTAACCCATCGAACAACCCTACCGGGGCTGCCTTTGATGGCACATGCAGCAACCTGAAGCTGTACTGCGGCGGTGACTGGCAGGGGCTGATTAACAAAATCAATGACAACTATTTCAGTGACCTGGGTGTCACAGCCCTCTGGATCTCCCAGCCTGTCGAAAATATTTTCGCTACCATCAACTACAGCGGCGTAACCAATACAGCCTATCACGGCTATTGGGCACGGGATTTCAAGAAGACCAATCCATATTTCGGAACCATGACCGATTTTCAGAATCTGGTAACCACCGCCCATGCTAAAGGCATCAAAATCATTATTGATTTCGCGCCAAACCATACGTCCCCTGCCATGGAAACTGATACCTCCTTCGCTGAGAACGGCAAGCTGTACGATAACGGCAACCTGGTTGGCGGGTACACCAATGATACAAACGGATATTTCCACCACAATGGCGGCTCCGATTTCTCCACTCTTGAGAATGGCATTTACAAAAACCTCTACGATCTGGCCGATCTGAATCACAATAACAGCACGATCGATACATATTTCAAAGACGCCATCAAGCTGTGGCTGGATATGGGCGTGGACGGCATCCGTGTCGATGCGGTGAAGCACATGCCTCAGGGCTGGCAGAAGAACTGGATGTCATCCATCTATGCACACCAGCCGGTATTTACCTTCGGAGAATGGTTCCTGGGATCTGCTGCACCCGATGCGGATAACACAGATTTTGCCAACGAATCCGGCATGAGTTTGCTTGATTTCCGTTTCAATTCGGCTGTGCGCAACGTGTTCCGGGATAACACATCCAACATGTACGCGCTGGATTCCATGCTTACGGCTACGGCAGCAGATTACAATCAAGTGAGTGACCAAGTCACTTTCATTGACAACCATGATATGGACCGTTTCAAAACAAGTGCTGTGAACAACCGCCGTCTGGAACAGGCTCTGGCCTTCACGCTGACCTCACGCGGCGTACCTGCCATCTATTATGGTACCGAGCAGTATCTGACCGGGAACGGCGATCCGGATAACCGGGGCAAAATGCCTTCCTTCTCCAAATCGACTACAGCGTTCAGCGTGATCAGCAAGCTGGCACCTCTGCGCAAATCCAACCCGGCAATTGCCTACGGTTCCACACAGCAGCGCTGGATCAACAATGATGTATATATCTATGAGCGCAAGTTTGGCAAAAGCGTTGCCGTCGTTGCCGTTAACCGCAATCTCACGACGCCAACCAGTATCACCAACCTGAATACGTCGCTTCCATCAGGAACATACACCGATGTGCTGGGCGGCGTGCTGAACGGAAACAACATCACCTCCAGTGGAGGCAATATTTCTTCCTTCACGCTCGCAGCCGGAGCTACCGCTGTGTGGCAGTATACGGCAAGTGAAACGACGCCAACCATCGGTCACGTTGGCCCTGTAATGGGTAAACCAGGTAACATCGTTACCATCGACGGACGCGGGTTTGGATCCGCCAAAGGTACCGTCTACTTCGGTACAACAGCCGTTACAGGCTCAGCCATCACTTCATGGGAAGACACTCAGATCAAAGTCACCATTCCACCAGTAGCAGGCGGTGACTATGCAGTGAAGGTCGCTGCCAATGGTGTGAACAGCAATGCCTATAACGATTTCACCATTCTAAGCGGCGATCAGGTCTCGGTTCGGTTCGTCATCAATAATGCCACAACTGCACTGGGTGAGAATATCTACCTGACAGGCAACGTGTCCGAACTGGGTAACTGGACCACAGGCACAGCTTCCATTGGACCGGCTTTCAATCAGGTCATCCACGCCTACCCGACTTGGTACTATGACGTAAGTGTTCCAGCCGGGAAACAGCTGGAATTCAAGTTCTTTAAGAAAAACGGCGCTACCATTACGTGGGAAGGTGGATCCAATCACACCTTTACAACACCGACCAGTGGTACTGCCACTGTAACGGTAAACTGGCAATAACTAGCCAGGATCCATTAAGGAAGCCCGGAGCAGCGCTTATGCAGCGCACGCTCCGGGTTTTGACGTTTAATCTGTTTCTGGTTTATCGATAAGCTCGAACCGACTTAAATGTGGTTGCCGCAAGGATTCCGGTTGCGAGCAGCAGCATGCCGAGTCCCTCCAGCACCGCCGCTGCACCCCACTGATCAGCCATCACCGAGACAACTGTCAATCCCATGATGGGCGCCGTGCTTGTAATTGTACCGACAACACCATAGATTCTCCCCTGCAGCTCATCGGGTACCGCTGTTCTTAGCATGATCTGGGTGAGCATCGTGCAGCAGGCAAACATCGCTCCCCCGCCCATGATGAGCGGAAGTGCCATCATGGGCGAAGTTACCCGGGACAGGAGAATATAGAGCGGCCCCAGTACCAGCAGACCGATGAATACCCATCGCCCTCTTCGCTTCATTCGTTTCCCCGATGCGATCAACACTCCCGATCCAATCATATAACCAAGCGGAATACAGGTTTCAATCAATCCAAACTGCACGGGGTCTGCCTCCCATACCTTGACTGCCATCACCTGAACAAGCATCATGGCCGACATGAAAAATAAAATCAGCAGTGGATTAAGCAATACAATCGACCGAATTAGAGGACTGCGATAGATATAGGAGAATGATCCCCGCCATTCCTGAACGAAAGTAGTCTGCTTATCGCCCGATCGCTTTACCTCCGGGAAACGGCCGGCCATCAGCACACATACCGCCGACAGAAGAAAGGTGGCTCCTGTAATCAATATGGCGACAAACCCGCCAAAGGCGGCAACGGCGACTCCGGCTGCCGCGAGTCCGCTGATTCGGGCCAGGTTATCCACCAGATGAATGGCCCCCGTAGCTTGCTGAATATGCTCCCTGCCCACCATGCTTGCTACAGACGCGTGGAATGCAGGCGCCTGAAACAGGCTGGAGAACATGGAAAGCGAGAGCATCAGCAGCAGCACAGGAAATGGTACATGCAGCCCAAACAAACTAACCGCGATACATATAGCCATCACGCCCCGAAATACATCCGAGGTCAGCATCAGCTTCCGGCGATCCAACCGATCAGCAACCGTACCTGCCAGTGATCCAAACAAAAAACTGACCGCCATGTTGCAGATTTGAACGGCAGCCATGCTCTTGGCACTTCCAGTTGTCTGGAGCACCCATAGACTGATGGCAATACCGTTAAAGCAATCTCCGAACACTGAGATGCCGTAACCATATAAAATCCTGCGGAAGGTGACATGCTGCCAGAGCTTTGGAGGAACCTTGTTTTCTTCGCCCAGCAAGGCTTGTCCATCTTGATATCCAATCGCCTCGGGCTCAGTGGACGGTATTATTCCCATACATCCCTTTCCTCCCCTAATTATGATGGAGCCCTATGCAAAATCAGGCACTTCCGTTGTCATGTCCGTCGAAAAGAGACATGACATGGCGGAAGTGCCTGAATGTACGGCCGCGTAGAGGCGGCCATCTATGCTGTTACTGTCACGGCATTATCCTTTGGAAGCACCTGTTGTGAGCCCCTGGACCAGAAAGCGCTGGAGGAACACGAACAGCAGCGTAATTGGAATTGCGATCAGCACAGCCCCTGCGGCAAACATGGTAAAGTTACTGTCCTGGTACCGGTTGACCAGGTCCCACATACCTACCGCAAGCGTCCAGTTTTCCTTCGTCCGCAGAACAAGCCGGGCGAAGATGAAATCCATCCATGCGCCAGTGAAGCTGGTTAGCGCCACATAGGTCAGCATAGGTTTGGATAACGGCAGGATGATGCTGGTGAACACCTTCAGATGACTCGCACCATCAATGCGCGCTGCCTCATCCAGACTGCGCGGGATCGTATCGAAGAATCCTTTGACGATAAATCCGCCGAGTACCGCTCCGGAAGAATACACCAGAATTAACGCTGCATGCGTATCGAGCAGTTTGATCTGCAGCAAAATGATATAGATCGCGATCATACTCATAAAACTCGGGAACATGCCGAGAATCAGCATGGTGGAGAGAATCGTCTGCCGCCCGCGAAACCGGAAACGGGATAGGGCGTACATCCCAAGTGTCACCATGAGCGTGGAGAAGATCATGGTGAAAAAGGCAATTTTCAGCGTGTTCAGATACCACCTGCCATACATGAAGGACGGATTGTTGAACAATTCGCCGTAGTGGGACAAGGTAAAAGCTTCAGGCCACAAGCGCTCGCTGAACAGTGCCGCACCAGGTCGCAGGGAAGAGAGAAAGATCCACAACACCGGATAGACAGAGACCACGGCAATGATGATCAGCAGCACATAACTAAGCGTTAGCCGCAGCGGATTATTGCGTTTCTTCATTGAATCATGTCCTCCTCCTTAAACGATTTGGAGCGACGGAAATTCCAGATGGAAAACGACGCGATAATAATGAAGATGATGATGCCCACCGCTGAAGCCATGTTGTATTTGTTGTTGTCCAGCGTAAGCTTGTAGAGCCAGGTCACCAGCAGGTCTGTTGCCCCTGCATACTGGTAGTCGCCTCGTAACGGATTACCGTTGGTCAGCAGGAAGATGACATTGAAATTGTTGAAGTTTCCGGCAAATTGCATGATAAGCACCGGAGTTGTTGCAAAAAGGATGAATGGCATGGTGATGATCCGGAATTTCTGGAATGCGGATGCTCCATCCACTTCAGCGGCCTCATACAGATCACGTGGAATCGCCGTCAGAACGCCAAGGATGAGCACCATGCTGACCGGAATACCAATCCACATGTTAACAACAATGACCGTGACCTTGGCCCAGAACGGATCGGTCAGCCAGGGCAGTCCCTCCAGACCAAAAGCTCTCATATACGTATTGATTGGACCGAATTGACCATTGAACAGGTTCCGCATGAGCAGCAAGGAAATGATCTGTGGTATGGCATAAGGGAGAATGAAGATCGTCCGCCACAGCTTTTTGAACCGGATGCCCCGCTGCTCAATCAGCAGCGCTACAAGTACCCCGCCAAAATAAGTGGTCACGGTTGCGAGTATCGCCCATATAACCGTCCATGTTAATACGCCATAAAAGGTATGACTCCATGATTTGAGCTGAATCAGGTCGCTAAATGTCTTGAACCCTACCCAATCCACGAGCTTGGCAGGCGGAATATGATCCGGTGCCGAGTAGTTGGTAAACGCCAAGGTGATTGTAAACAGGATCGGCATGATCGTGAAGAACAGTACCCCCAGAGCCGGAATGGACAAAAACAGATACGGAAAATTTTTGTCCATCATATTACGGAGTGAAGTTGCCGCTCCCAGTGTTTTCTTTCCTTCCTCCCTCGCAAGTCCCGTAAGGTACGCATCACGGATGTTCAGGATGTAGACAATGATAAACACAAAAAACACGAGCAGCACAATAATTCCCTCTAACAGTAAAAAGATGGAATGGTCGCCCCGCTGAAGCACCGTAGACCCATTCACTTTGACAAAACGCTGCGTATTTTCCCCCAGTGTCCATATTCCCCATACGGCCTGCGACAGGCGGGGAAGCAGGTAAGCAAGACCTGCCCCCTCCAGTAACAATAGGCAAATTCCCTTGATCCATTGCCGATTGTACAGCTGTCCTAGACCTTGCAGTATGATCGATAATATGGCCGCTGTCATCCGGTGCTGCTTTTCCCTGCTGGGCGGAGCAGACACCGGGACATGCTGCTGTTTCATTCGCTCTCTCCTCCCCACCTTCTCCAAACCAGGTGCTTCATCCGATTATTGAACCGTTGCAAGGCTCTCCTGGATCTGCTTCACGGCGTTATCCAGCGACGCCTTCACATCCTTGCCGCCATCCCAGATATCCGTCATGGCTGATGTAATCGGACCCCAGACGCTATCCATTGCTGGAAGCGAAGGCATCGGCGTTGAATTGTTGAACTGCTCAAGGAATGCCTTGTTGATCGGATCCTCCTGCACCTTCGGATCGGCTGCCACGTTGGCGTTGGCAGGAAGCGTGCCGTTCATTTCAAAGTTGGTCATCTGTGCTTCTTCATTGGAGAGGAAAGCCGCGAAGAGTTTGGCTGCATTCGGATATTGCGTAAATGCATTGACGTAATAGGCTTTCACGCCAGAAAAGGATGTCATTGGTTTGCCATCGATTGCTGGGAGTGGTGCAACACCGAAATCAATACCTGCATTGCGATAGTCGGCAATCGTCCAAGGACCGTTAATGTCCATAGCCAGCTTCCCACTGGAGAACAATCCTTTTTTGATATCATAGTTCACGTCACCCATCTTGAGCGGCAGCACTTCCGACTTCAGTGTCTTCAGGAACTCCCCACCCTTCTGGGCTCCTTCATTATTCAGGCCAAGATCTTCGCTGTTCATTCCGTTATCCCCGAAAATATAGCCGCCTTGGGAAGCCAGGAACGCATAATTGTAATAGAACTGCTGCAGCTCCCACATGAGGGCATATTGGTTGGATTTCACGTCATTAAAGGTTTTGGCGAAGCTGACAATATCCTCAAAATTCTTCGGTGCTTCCGGATACAGTGCCTTGTTATAGAAGAGAGCATACGTTTCCACGCTGTACGGATATCCATATAAAATGTCCTTAAACGTTACGGCCTTCAGCGCATTTTCGCTGGTGTTCGCTACGGTCTCTGCTTCAAAAATATCATTCGGTAAAATGAGACCCGCCTCTGAAGCGCTTCCAATCTTGTCATGTGGGAATACGACCACATCTGCTGCGAGTCCTGCTGGACCGTCCGTTGTCAGCTTGGTTACCTGATCGGTAGGAGGCAGCTCCTCCATCTTCACGGTTACACCATACTTTTCCTCAAACAGCCTGGCTCTCTCCTCTACAAAACTCTGTTGGTTCTTATCTTCCCAGATGACCAAAGTTGCGCCTTCCTCCGGCTGAAGATTCTCTGCCGTCAGCTCCACAACTTCCTCTGGATTCTCGCTTCCCCCCGCTGCCGGAGAGGTCGTTCCACCTCCAGCCGAGCATGCGGCCAATGTAAAGGCCATGATGACAGACAATGTTGCCCCTTGCCATTTTCTCATGTAAATGTCCCCTTCCCTCTGTTTGGTTCAACCAGTCTCGCGCTTTCCACCCTTGATTGGTACGAATGATGCAGGTTTTGCAATCCATGTTCGCTTTTGCACAAACGTTTGCTCAAATGGAAGACAAGGATACTTCTAAGTATGTATTCAGGGAGAAATATTCTAAGATGCAGGCTAAATCCACTTATGTAAGCGCTACAACAACAATCAAATCATACAATATCAGGCTTTCTTTGCACAAACGTTTGCACAAGCCATATTTGTTCAATTTCATCCATATTTCTTGTTCTAACGCCAGTAATTTCCTGTTTGCTTGATCTGTCTTCTTCTTCCTTATTTATACTTCCCCTGTATCCTGCATGCTGCAGTTTGCAATTGATTTATCGAATCTGTTGCATTACCATAGGAGAATGTTGAAATGATGGATCAGAAGGGATTTTTTACATGATTACGATCAAAGATATTGCCAAAATGGCGGGTGTCTCCCCTTCTACAGTTTCACGGGTGATTTCCAACCATCCCAGAATCAGCACCGAGACGTCTCTCAAAGTAAAGCAAATTATGAAAGAACTGAATTACCATCCCAATATCATGGCCAAGAGCCTTGTATCCAAAACAACCCAAACTCTCGGCATTATGCTTCCACGTCCTGCAGAAGAGCTGTTTCAGAACTACTTTTTCGGAGAGCTGCTGCGAGGAATTATTACGCATGCCACCCGCATGAATTATGAACTGCTGCTGACCACCGAAACGTCATCAGACAATGAACTGCACGCCATTTCCCGCCTGGTTCATGGACGAAGAGTGGATGGCATTCTGCTGTTAGGCTCCAAACGGGACGATCCAATCATCTCCTTTTTGGAAGAGGAAAAGTTCCCTTTCGTACTGATCGGACGCAGCGAGGCTCACCCGGACGCACCCATGGTCGATAACGATAACGTACAGACCGCTTATGATGCGACCCAGCATTTAATTGCTCAAGGGCATACACGGATTGGATTCGTCAGCGGCCCGCCGGACATTACGTTATCGCATGACCGCATGCAAGGATACCAAAAGGCACTTGCCGAAGCGGGACTTCATACCAATAACGACTGGATTGTGGAAGGTGAATTTCTACAAGAGAGCGGATTCCGAGCGATGTCATTGTTCATGGCCCTGCCGGACAGACCTACCGCCATCGTTGTGATTGATGACAATGTTGCTTTTGGCGTACTGAGAGCTCTTGCCGAACTAGGTTACCGTGTACCTGAAGATATCAGTGTGGTCAGCTTTAACAACATTGCCTTATCGGAACTGGCTTCTCCGCCCCTAAGCTCCATCGATATTGGAACCTACCAGCTTGGTTATACTGCCGTTCAAGTATTGTTGAAAATTCTGAACAGGGAAACGCTGCCTCAGAATCCGGTCATTATTCCGCATCGTTTAATTGTGCGCGAATCTTCTCTCTTTTCGAAGTCTAAACCGGCCTCCATTTAAACGATTTTCGAAATTCCATGCAGCAATGCAAACGTTTGTCCTATTTCTTGAAATACCTTCGGTTAGTAACAATGGGTAGCAGAAAAAAAGAAGCCGCAGCATGCGGCTTCTCGTTTACATATCATTATTCGGTTTTTTCAATCTATGCATGGATTAATAGGAATTCCAGCCTGAGTCCGCTTCAATCACAGTTCCGTTCACGAAGCTGGACTCGTCCGAGCCGAGGAACAGGGCTACCTTGGCAATCTCTTCACTTGTTCCTATGCGCGGGTTAATCGCCATGCCCAGTTGTTGTCTCGATGCGCCAAATTGGCTGATTCCTGCCATGGAGGAACCAATATTGGTTGCTACCCCTCCCGGAGCGATGGCGTTGCAGCGAATACCTTGCTCTGCATACATGAACCCTGTATTTTTGGTAAGGCCGACTACAGCATGCTTCGATGCCGTATATGCCGCTCCTGCACGTCCACCATGCAATCCGCCTGCCGATGCAACGTTAACGATGACGCCGTTTTGCTTCTCCTGGAAGATCGGCAGCACTTTGCGCGTTGTACGCATTACACTCGTGGTATTCACCGCAAAGAGTCGTTCCCACTTCTCATCCGTTACTTCTGCAGCCGGCTCCATGCCATCCATAATTCCTGCATTGTTCACCAGAATATCTACTGTACCGTACGTGCTAACTGTCGTATCGATCAGGTTTTGCACATCCTCTTCTTTGGCCACATTGGCTAGCACGACGATGGCTTCCCCGCCTTGGGCTTTGATCTCATTGACAACCGTCTGTGCGGACTCCTCGTTGATATCGGACACAACCACTTTGGCCCCCTCTTGTGCATAGAGCGTTGCGATCGCTTTCCCCATACCTGAACCTGCGCCTGTAACTACTGCTACTTTATCTTGAAGTTTCATCTGATGTATCCTCCTTTGTGTATTCGTTTACAATAAGTTAACAAACAAATGTTCATTAACTCTTATCCTTAGTATAATAAGTCATAGCATTCTGGTTCAATCAGTAAAAGCTTGCCCAATTGTACGTTAATGAACACTATAGAGCCTAAATGTACTTTTACTTTAAATAGGCCTTTCTCAGGAGGATTCCACATGTCTGATATTTCCAATTCAATGGATAGAAGAATCAAGAAATCAAAAGCTGCACTGAAGGATGCACTCATCCATTTGATGCAGAAATATCCCTTTAAAGAAATATCTATTACGGATATTGTGCAGCGAGCTGATCTGAATCGGGGTACTTTCTACAGACATTATCAATACAAGGAAGATCTGTTTGATGAAATTATTGATGATGTGATACAGGATCTGGTGACTTCTTTTCGCAAACCCTATCAAGGTATGAAAAAATTCGAGGTTGGTCTGATGCCCTCTTCGGCAATCACCATATTTGAGCATGTGCACCAGCACGCACAATTCTACACGCTGGTTGTGAAATCCGAGGCTTCTTCCAACTTTCAGCGCATGATCTGTGATGTTCTTCGGGATCTCTCCTTAAAGGATCTGAATCAGATCTTCCCGCAGCACATCAACCCTGAACTGCTGGCAAGCTATCAGTCACATGCGATTTTCGGCATGATCTTGGAGTGGATCAGACAGGATTTCAAGCACACCCCCGCCTACATGGCCGAGGAGTTGTTCAAGATCATTCATTACAGGCCTGACAATGTCGTGTTGAAAGACTAAAAATTTATATTGCTATACTTCCCTATAGTATGGGGATCGAGAAGAATTTCGAGGAAACTTCACAACCAAAATGATGTAAATACATTCCTGTAATTTCTGGTATTTATATGTTAGGTTATCCAATGGAATACAAACAAAAGGAGGATGACATTACATTTGAAGAAGTCATGGATTATATCATTGATTACCAGTTTGGTTTTGCTTGGCGAAGCGCTTCTCTCTCCAGCCACTTCTGCCAATGCAGCCAAAGAAGCAACATCTACATATTCAGATCAGAGTTATGAAGAATTTAAAGAGTACACTACTCAGTTATTTGCTCTTGAAACTTATGAGTCCAAAGCCTTTACCGCTTTGGAAAGCATCGACACCCAGGTAACTTCAACGAATCGCAAGTCCATGTATCTTAAACTTACAAATACGGTAATCCCCAATTATACGAAATTGGTATCCAAGGCAAAACAAATCAAGCCTACCAACCCACAACTCAAGAAAATCCACGCCACATTTATCAAGGCAAGCTACACTCAGCTTGAAGGGTACTTATTGTACCAAAAGGCAGTATCCAAGAAAAAAGTAAATTACACGTTACTAAAACAGGGTAATGCTAAAGTAAACACCGCTGATGTTCTTATGAGCCAATGCGAAGAGCAGTTATACGCTTATGCAAGAAGTTTGGGCTATGGCAGCTAGTACCAATCTTCATAGAAACCCAGAAAAGCGACCATTCCCCATGCATAATGGAGAATGGCCGCTTTTTTAAATTTAATATAAAGATAAAATCTAATACGTATTTATTCTCATCACAGCCCCAGCTTCTGCCCCTTCTCCAAGCGCTGAATCTGCTGCTCACCGGTATCCGCGAGTTCACGGAACTGGTTGATCGTCTCCCGCATCCGCGGTAGTGCCTCCTGCTTATATACACTGATGGAATCCAGTGCGGACAGCACATCCGTGAAGGCCTGCTTCATCGTATCGACTGATATGCTGGCATCATACGCCTGCTTCTGAATGGCGATACCCTGGTCCTTCAGCATCTTGGAGGTGCCTGCGATCAGGTCGTTGGTCGTCTGATTGAGCAGCTCGATCTTCTGCAAAACAATCTTCTGATTGTACAGCGCACTGGCAACGGTAACGGCAATTTTCAATGCCGAGATCGTCACATTCTTGGCCCGGTCGACTCCACGGATCAATTCCTTGTTGTTGCGGATCACCACCTCAATCGCCATGATGCCCTGCTGGTTCACGACCAGCATCTGCTGCAGATCCATGACCCGCTGACGCAGCGGGAACAGCACTTCTTCCGTAATAAACCGGACTTTCTCCGGGTCCTCATTCCGAAGCTTCGCGGCTTCAATCTGTCCGTCAATCGACTCATCCATGAGCACGCCGAGCTGAATTTCCTTTTGCAATCGTTTGGTCAATTCCCTAAGCGTATGCTGCTCGATCTCCAGTGTCGTATTATCATTGCGCAATGTTGCCCTGCCTTTGTCCAGCGAGGTCACGATATCGGCGATGACTGCATCGGCCTTCTGGTATTTGAGAAAATACGCCCGCAGCGGATTGAACAATTTGCCGAGGAATCCGGTCTTGGCGAAATCGACCACGCTGGGGTCGAGATCCTTGAGCTGCATGTGCAGCTCGGTCAAGCCTTTGGCGACCTGACCGCCCTCGTCTCCCGTCTTGGACAGATGTCCAACAGAGACTTGAAGCAGCGCGTTTTTCTCCGAAGAGGATCTCATCGTGTTCATGCCAAAGCCTTCAATGGACTGTAAAATCTCCTTGCGCTTATCCAGTGATTCCAGATCCAGTGACATGATCATCTCCACATTGGCGTTCGCCACCTGCTGCAGCTCTGCCACCTCGGCTGGAACAGGCTTCACCTCTTCCTCGATAACCTTCTGAATCTCCTTCTGGCTGGGTATTTCCATCGAAAACGACATCCGAACTCCCCCTTAAATTACAAGCTATATAAATGAACTAATGATGATTACACTCGCCCACTACGAATGCAGTACCATCTTCCGATCGCTGTTATCCCCAGATTTCTTGATCTCCCTTTTTCAGGGTAGTAATCCGGGGATAAAGGCGAACGCTATGCTTCTTCAGATTGGTTCTGCACTCTCCGTTTTCGTGTGAATTTGAAATACATTAACTATATAAATTACTTATTTACATCTGGACGTTAAACAGGTTTCCGATCTTGTATACGACATCATCGGTATCGGCATTGATACTCGCCGCTTCGTTAATGCTGGAGATGCTCTCCAGTGCTTTGATGTCAGCGTTGTATCCGATCGTATAGATCGGCACTTGATATGTCTCGACCAGTTCACGTATATCTTTCAGTGTATGTCCTTCATTGGTCTCTCCATCACTCAGGACAAAAATCAGCGGTTTCACGTTCGGGTCAGCCGCCATATAGTCCTCCAGCATCTTCATGGCTACCACGATACCGTCAAAGGTCGCTGTACCGCCCCCTGCTTGCAAGCTATCCACAGACCCGACGAACATGGACTGCTGGTTGGTATCATACTTGGCAATCGGCAGATTAACGGTTACGCCACTGGAATAAGAAACAAGGCCAATGCTATTGTCGGTACCGAGATATTTCTGACCTTTGCGAAGAGATTCCTTCAACCGGTTCAGTGGTTCTCCATCCATGCTTCCGGATACGTCCGTTACGAATACGGCAGCGATCGGTTTACTTCCGTTCTTTTTCTCTTTCCATACTTTCTGTGCGGATAATAGAGTCCCCCCATCGACGGTTGCCAGCTCGGACTTGTAATCCTGCAAACCGTTAAATCCGAACTCTTCTGCCGACTTCTGGTACTTATCCTGAGTGACGAATTCAGCGAATTTCTGAATGATTTCCTGTTTGTTCTGCGGCAGCTGCCCCAGTGCATACAGCGGACTGTCATGTCTTACGCCAAACGGGGTGAAGACATATCCACTCTTCAGGTCTGCGGTGTTAACGTATGTCTGGTATTCAAGCACAAAGGCATCCAATCGGCCCGACTTCGCGGCTTCACGCATCTGAATGGTTGTGGAAGCCGTAAATGGCACATTAGCCTGGAACTTCTCGAAACCTTCAATCGCTTTCTCCCCCAGCGGATTGGAGCTATCGTACGTATTCAGTGCCGTCACAAGAAAGTTAAGTCCTGTGGAGCTGGCAAACGGGTCGGTATACCCCATTGCGAGTTCATTGTTGGCAATCGCTTCGGTGACCGTTTTGACATTGACGGAGCCGTACGTGTCAACGAGCGAATCATATTTGGCTTTGGAGATTACGATTCCGGGAACGTTGCCCACGAGTCTATCAGACACCTTCTCGGTCTTCACACCACTTGCGGCAACCATCTCGCCCCACAGTTCGTTGGAAGGCGTGTATGCATCAGGCACGTATTTGCCAGACTTGATGTAATCGGCTGCCGTACCGGAAGCAATATTCCGGATTTTTACCGATACAGGTTGACCGCCCACCGTAATGTTAGCCTTGTTGAATTCTTCACTAACCTCGGTCAACCAGCCGTCTGCTCCGGTGCCCGACTTCTCAATGGAAGAGAAAATCTCGACATACTCGTTCGTGGTATTCTCAACGGTAATCGGGAACTTCGAGATATCTGGGAGGGAATCTGCCACATCAACCGGATCCAGATCAATCTGTCCCTTCACGGGTTCAGCCGTTGCTGG
Organism: Paenibacillus sp. FSL K6-2862; assembly: GCF_038005125.1. NCBI lineage: Bacteria > Bacillati > Bacillota > Bacilli > Caryophanales > Paenibacillaceae > Paenibacillus > Paenibacillus sp. FSL K6-2862. The sequence goes on along the minus strand of NZ_JBBOSN010000001.1, from coordinate 956,952 downwards.
CGCAATGTCCGCATACAACTTGCCTAATTCTTTGCCTGCATTCTCTGTTGTCACCTGTGTACTGGATTTTCCGAAATTCGATGTTAATGTAATTCCTGCATAGACCAATCCGAACACGAGCACCAACATCACAATCGATATGAGAAAAAACTTCCCCTTCTTCGCCATAAATGCAACCCCTCACTGTCTGTATAATTTGGTGTGCTTGATTAACTGATCAATGTCCTGCATACAGGGCATCTGTTCAATATCCCCGGCTTCAAAGCTGTCCAGGCGTGATATTTCCAGCAGCAGCTGGTCAAGTTTGAGCAGTATTTCTTCATTCGTATGGAGCGAGTCTTTTACATAGGATAGATAGTCGTTATACACTTTGGTTTTTTCCTGAACTAATTTGGGTGGAATCTTAGAGGATTTGGATTTCATTAAGGCGGCGTATTCGGCTTCATCGAACACATGGAGTCTGTTCAGCACGCTTCGAATGTTGAGATACAGCAGCTTCTCCACTTCAAGCGTGACGGAGGCAAATTTCTTATAACTCAGCTCCCCCGGATCGAACCGCTGGTTCAGCACGTTCAGGAGCGTCTCTTTCTTTTTTTTCATCCGGCTCAATTGGGACAATCCCAACGTAATATCTTCCTCCAGCACTTTAATTCGTCTGTAAAAGGATAAAGCTTCTACATAATCTTCATGTGTCTCGATCTGCTTAACCGGCAAGACTACAGGCTGTTTGAACAGCAGGGTATAACTTCCGTAACACAGGGCCATCACACTTCCGAACAGCATGGTGACGGACAGTGCAGTGGAGAAGGCTCCACCACCGAAGCCAAGCCCGATGAAGCCTGGTGAAAATAACAAAATATTGAGGACAACTACGCCGAAGATCAGGCCCAGCCATTTTATGTATTTGGTCATCGTAATCCACTGACCTCCTTTCTCGCTATATGACGGATCAATTGTCGATATTTCCCACTAGCGTATATCACTCATTGTACATGATGCAGCCCTGATTCGGTCGAAGAATATGGATATTCCTAATATACGTGACGCCAGCTTATCCCATTTCACCGATACAGGGACATGTGGACAGATTTTTGACGAGCTCACTATTGAACCGATTTACGACGGAGGAGACAAACGAAAATATCCGTTAACGGAAAAAGAAAGATTTACAGGTAATACGTGGAATCCAGAGGTTACGTGTCATTTTTTATATAGGACGAGCCGAAAAAGCAACCAAAAATACTCCGGGCACAGGGCACCGGAGTATCTTAAATTTAATTCTATTCCAGCCTGAACAGCTGATGAAAGGGTACGACTTTGTCCTCATTATACCATTGTGTTAGCTGATTTCCATGCTCTGCCTGTTTATGAGATCACAAAGTTTGGCTTGCTCCGGGTCGTCCGCACCTCTACGACTTTCCCTGCGCACCCATGATCACCAATGGCCTGGAACGTAACTGTCACACTCTCCTTACCAGAGGTAACAGCCTGAGGAATATCATAGGTCGCATAGAACACTTCACCAATCTTGTTCAGATGAATTCGCTGTTCGCCAACTACGGTTCCATCCACCAGTAGGTTGAATGTTCTGTCATACCTCGTCCCTTCCCGTTCAAATGGTGAATGATCCCCGCCCCAGTAGCCGACGCACAAGACATTGGTACCGGAACCATCCACGGCCAGCCGGTAACTGAAATAGGCTTCGCTGACACCAAAAGCTTCGCGCCACATATGTAGCCTATTACGGCTATCCGTGTATGAACCATTGTGATGTTCTGCTCGGCAGTTGCTATCCAGATGATGCCCGATCTCGTCCTGCTGACCGTCTGGCTGCACCCTGTCGATCGTAATCGCATTCAGTTCCTTCTCCAGTGCATCGCCTTCATCGTTGAACGGCCAATAGACCGTATAAAACTCATGATGCACATCGTAGAACGGAACCAGCTTCACGGCTTCACCCGTAGACGTCACATCCTTGCTAAGCTCAAAGGTTAACGTCCCCTTATCCACCACCTTGATCCATTCCCGGACATCTTCCTGCTCCGTCCAAATCACAGGCACGGGTGCTGTCTTCGGATTCAGAGCTGTCTCATCCACGATGGTATCCTCCGGCAGCCCTTCGCTTCCCAGTGCGCCCGCGAGCACAATGGGTCCATACAGGAAGGCGACTTTGTGGGTATCATCCCTGGACGTGTATCGGCTCAGCGACATTGGCAGGGTGATGGTCACGACATCCCCGGCAGACCAAGTGCGCTGGATGGAGAGATAGCCGGCTTCCATCCGTGTATACGGATGAGCCGTATCCCCATTGACGGTTGCCGTCATTGGCTCCTGCAGCCAAGAGGGCACGCGTAGTCTTAGATTGGCCGGGGCACGTCCTCCGGTAATCGTCAGGGTTACCTTTTCCGAATAAGGAAAGTCGGTTTCAAGCTTCAGGGATAGCCCTTGTGACGTCCAGTCCAGCCCGGATGCGATATAGAGGTTCACATACAGGTCCTGTTCATCTTCGAAATAGATGGCCTCGGCATATTTGCCTGGGTTCTCCATGCCTGAGCCTGTGCAGCACCACCATGCGGTATCGTGTGTACCATAGATTTTGTAATGGCCTTGAAGGGTTGAGGCAAAATACGTTTTGTTCCCTGTGTCAGGGTCCTGTGTGCCCAGAATGTGATTGTAGATAGCGTTCTCATAATAGTCCATGTAGGCACTGTCCGGGTTCCAGGCAAACAGCTGCTTCGTCAGATGCATCATGTTGTGGGTACAGCAGCTCTCCCCGGTTTTGATGCCAAGACTTTCCATGCCCTTCGCTTCATAATGTTCCGATATGCTCGTGGCACCAAATACATAGGAACGGTGATGAATCGTTGTGTCCCAGAAGAACTCGGCTGCCGTCCGATAACTTTCTCGAGATTGATCCTGGTTGTAGATTTCGGCAGCACCAATCACTTTGGGAATCTGAGTATTGGCGTGTTTGCCTTGAAGGTCGTCCTGTTTGTGTTCCAAGGGTCCAAGGATCAACTGATGGGTAAACTTGTTAGCAATCTCAAGGTATACGGCTTTGCCAGTGATCCCATATAATTGTGCAAATACCTCATTCATGCCTCCGTGCTCACTTTGAAGCATCGTCTGCATCTGTTCTTCTGTCATCGGGAGCAATCCTTCTACCGCCCAGTCTGCAAATCGAGTGACAACTTCAAGTGCCAGTCCGCTGCCTGTCCGTGTATAGGCGTCAATCAGACCACGATAGATTTTGTGCACACTGTACCAAGGAACCCAGTATTCACCGATATTGAATCCGCCGATATGTTCGGCCCGGAATGCGATATGGAATGCTTCTTCCGTCAAACCGCCAATATAGCCGCTTCCCGTAGTCTTCTGAATTCCCGCGAGTTCGTTCACGGCATAATCCAATGTTTGTTTGAGCGTCTCATTACCTGTGGCTTGATAAGTCACTGCCAGAGCAGACATATAGTGCCCCAGGGAATGTCCACTGATCGTCCGTGCTTCCCAGCCGGCATACCGCTCCTTCTTCGCCGTTAACCCGTGTGCTTCATAACACGGAGCCAGAAACCGATCAATATCCAGCGATAACAGGTAACGTTCCCCGACCTCCTGAGACGTTTGGAAAACCCCGTTTAATAGCTGCACGTGCTCCGGACCCAAAAATCCCCGTTTCGTTTCGATCATGACCTATGCTCCTCCTCATTATGTACAGAATGTTATAGTTCCTGATATCTTTCCGGCATCATACGAGAGGGTAAAATCCGTTCTACCCACCAATTGCTTCATAACCCCAAATTCATACAAACCCTTGAATATCCACATATTATCAAATAAAATACAACTACATCAGACTCATAATCCAAGAAAAGGTGGATAAATCCGTCTTATGCAGAAGCCACTCGAATTTTATCTGTGCGGTAAGTTCATCACGGAAGGCAATTGGACACACATGAAACGGATCATGCCTGTGCATGAGATCATTCTGATGCTGGAGGGAGAAATGTACATTGCGGAGGAGGAGCGGCATTACGTGGTTCGCGCCAATGATCTGCTGTTTCTGAGAGCCGGCCATACCCATTACGGATATCAAGTCAGCGATGCTCCTGTCAGCTTTTACTGGGTTCACTATGACACCTTGGCTGAAGGGTTCGATCGTTATCCTACACATGCGACTATCCCGGTACCCTCCACGGCCAATCAGCTGTTCAAGCAGCTGCTGCATGTCTCATCCTTCTCCACCGAAGAGGCCGATGCCGCACTTCTCCTGCTGTTAAAAGAATTGGAACGCAACACAGAGGCTGGTTATCGCCCTCATAACGCGGTTGTTGACCATATCTGCAAGTGGGTTGGTATTCATCTCCATACCGATATAACAGTAGGCAAGATTGCGGAGCACTTTAATTTTAACAAGGATTATATCTCCAAAATGGTAAAACGCGAGAAGGGCATTGGGCTGAAAACCTACATCCTTACCGAGCGAATTAACCGGGCCAAACAGCTGCTGCTCAATACCAATGCCAGTGTTAAGGAAATAGCCGGGCAATGCGGATTCTCGGATTACAAACTGTTCCTGCGCATGTTCAAGCAGTACGAAGGCAGTACGCCAACAGAATATCGCAATAACCTGTATTCCACTCAGCTCAATCGTTTATAATCAATGGATTAGTACGAAATCATAAGATTGTCGCATAGACTGACTCATAGAAATTCATGCGTATTCTATAGAAAATTTTGATTATTCCGATAAATTTAGTTGTGTTAAGATGTGGAATAACTGTATTTCATCCACCCCATTTAAGAAGGAGAAATTGCAATGACGACAACGGCAGTCACGATTCAACCCGCTTCAGAAGCTGATCATAAAGGGATTGTAGATATCCTCATTGCAAGTTATGCAGAGTACAAGGATACCTTTCAGGATCAACAACGTTGGGAAGCCTATGTGAAAGACATCGAGGAGTCACTGGACAATCCCTACCTCACACAATTGTGGGTCGCCAAAGTGGACGACCAGATTGTAGGGACCGTGCAATTGTTCGAAACTGCACATAATGCCTATCCCAATTTTGAACTCCCGATTGATTATCCGTTCATTCGCCTGCTTGGCGTGGATCCTGCGTGGCGGGGTCACGGTATTGCCCGGGAGCTCCTTCGTCAGTGTGTTGCATCCGCCAAGGACATGGGCAAAAATACGGTGTATCTGTTCACGGGCGGGCAGATGACGAATGCCATCCGTTTATATGAACGTTTTGGCTTTGTGGAGGATGAAGAATTCAGTACACGCAGCAGTGGGGGAAACGCCATCTGTTATCGTTACGATTCATGATTCATATGAGAACACATGCTATTAAGCGCAAGCTATAAACTTCAGTTCAATTGAAGTGATAAAGATGAAAAAAAGGCCACTCATCCGAGTGGCCTTTACTATTGGAAGATGCAGCAATGTAATACTGCTTATTAACCGCCGATCTCCACCAAAATTTTCGCATGGCTCTTGTCGCTCATCAGCAGCTCCAGTCCTTCTTCCACGATGTTATCCAGTTTGATTTTCTTCGTAATAACCTGTTTCACATCGAGAGCTCCTTCAGCTATGAGGGAGATGACTTCAGGGAAAATGTGGCGATATGCCAGTGTGGCCGTCAGATTCGCTTCCTTCACCAGAAGATCAAAGAAGTTCACCTGCAGTGGGTTAGGGATGGCTGCAATGACAACCACTTCTCCGCCTTTTTTGACAACCGCTACAGCGCTATCCATCGTAGGTTGCACACCTGCTGCTTCATAGGCGACATCAATTCCACCAGATTGCTCCAGGATGACTTCCGTTGCATTCACTTTGGCACTGTTCACTGGAATTGCTCCCAGTTTAGCTGCCAGGTTCAGGCGTTCCTCGAACACGTCAACTGCATAGATCGTGGAAGCTCCTGCCGCTTTTGCAGATAGAATGGTCAGCAGTCCAATTGGGCCTGCACCATACACAGCTACCTTCTGTCCCACTTTCAGCTTGCTGTGGCGAACGGCATGGAAGGCTACCGCTGTAGGCTCAACAAGTGCTCCTTCTTCAAAGGAAACATTGTCTGGCAATGGATGTACCATATAAGCCTCAACAACAACATACTCCGCAAAACCACCATCCCCATTCAAACCTACGAAACCAAATTCAGTACACTGATTATAGCGTCCCTGGATACAGTATTCGCATTTGCCACAATGATACAATGGCTCCACCACAACACGGTCTCCTACGCTGATACCGCTTACATCACTTCCCAATTCACTGACCGTTCCGGCGAACTCATGTCCCAATGTCAATGGTGCCTTCTGACCGGAGAGCGGATGATTTTCACCTTCTTGAATCCCTACACCATGGTGATAAGCATGCAAGTCACTGCCGCAGATCCCCGCATATTCCACTTTAATTTTGACTTGTCCGGATCCAGCAACCGGAACTTCACGTTCTTCCACTCGAACATCTTTATGGCCGTACCATACTGCTGCTTTCATGAAAATCCATCCCCTTTTATTGAGCTTATAAATAGCTTGTCTATGTATTATATCGCCGTTCACTTATTATTCATATTTATAGATACTAATGTTAATATTAGTAGAAGTAATGTTAAAACGGAGATGAGCCCATGAATCTGGAACAGCTTGAATATGTCGTTGAAATTGCCAAAACCCAATCGTTCTCCGCCGCTTCGGAGCACCTTCACGTTACCCAATCGGCCATCAGTCAGTCTATCCATCGTCTGGAAAAGGAGCTTGGCCTGATCCTGTTCGAACGTTCCCGTCAAGGGACCTACCCTACACCGGAGGGCAAACAGTTTATTGCCAAGGCACTGGACATTTTGCAGCGGGTTGATGAATTGAAATCGCTGAATGTGGAAGCATCCTGCCTCACAGGCGACCTGCATGTAGCGACTTTTCCCAGTGTCATGCACTATCTTGTCCAGACCACTGCCGATATGAAACGGGAGCATCCTCTACTGAACATTTCCATTGAAGAGAAAGGTTCCATGGAGATTATTGAAGATATCCGGAACAACAAGGCACACCTTGGCTTCATCGCGATCTACACGAAACAGCTGCGTGAATTCGACGGACTGCATTTCAGCCCAATGTATTCCGGCAAACTGGTTGTAGGCACCCATCACCAGTCTGATCTTGCCAAGCTCAGTCGGGTGACGCCAGATCAACTGAAGGAGCATTCCCTTGCGCTGTACCGCGATGGCTTCATAGAAGATTTCATTAAGGATTTCACATACGATTATGGAGCATTGTCCATCCTCTTCAAGACCAACAATTCGGAAGCGATCAACACGGTGCTTAGAAACAATATAGCAGCCAGCATCGGCCATGACTTCTCTTTCTATCAAAACACGTTATGGAAAGAAGGCCTTGTGAAGATGGTTGAGATTGCCTCCATCGACCAGCCCAAGATGCAAATCGGCTTCGTACAGACCGAGTCCAAGGAGGTTGCCGTTGCCGCAGAACGATTTGCCCAGAAGTTCAGACAGGCGATCGAGCTGGATTATTTGAATAGTTAAGTTCTTTTAATTTTAATAAGAATTCGCATCATTACTCAGGGCCAAACCAAACAAAAAGGTACACCACACACTGGGGATGATCCACTTCAACTCCTCCAGCAGCATGGGTACCTTTTCTTTGTGATGCCTACACTTTTACTTTTCTCACGGCTTCGCTCATCTCATTGGTATGCTGCTCCAGCAGAAGCTTCTTCCGATCCTGCATATCTGTACCTCAGTAGGGGAGAAAAACTCCCCTTCATTTATTTTACCTCTTCTGTCTTTGCAGCTGCAGTTGGTAACTGAATCATTGGTGTATTGGATCCACTGACATATGGCAGCACACCATCCCACTTCTTAATCGTTTCGTATTGAACAAGTTGGCTTGTAAGTGATTGTTGAAGCTCTTTATTTGCTTTGGCTTGACCTTCTGCTTCAATCAATAGTTTGTCTGCGTTACCTTGTGCTTCCACACGTTTCCGTTCTGCCTCTTTCTTCGCAATTTCAAGCTCAGTCGTTTTACGTTCCAACTCTTGGGATGCCTCAACCCGTTTATCTATGGCTTCTTGGGTTTTCGCATCTGGTTGAGGAACACCAACGGTTACATTGGATACAATGAATCCTAGCTCTTTGACATCGTCTGCGAAACGTTGTTGAACGTCTACGCCAGCCTCAGATGATTTTTCGCCATATACATCAATTACAGTAAATTTAGAAATACCTTTCCGGGCAGCATCACGAAAACGTGTTTTCAGATATGTATCTTCAATTTCTTGAATGCTAATGGGTCCAAAGGTATTGAAGATCGAAGACACTTGGCTTGGTTCTACTTGATAGTTGTAAGCAAAATCGATTGTGATGTTTTTTCCGTCAGACGTAGCAATCTGGATATCCTTGTATTCAACGGTTTGAATTCTAATTGGATATTTGGTTACCTTATCAAAAGCACCAACCAACTTCCATCCCTGACTCAGCGTATTATCTTTTACGCCCCCATTTGGTGAATAGACAACGCCAACATAACCGTTAGGAATTCGTGTCACAAAAAAGCTTACCAATACTACCCCCACAATAATCACTAAAGCTACTGAAATGGCTCCTACCTTAAACGTCTTTAGATTCTTCATTTACATTCTCCTCTTGTTTGAATTTGTTGTATCTTTTCAACACTCTTCTACCTACCATATTGAATAGCGGGAACATTAATGACCATAGAATAAAAGCTAAGATAAAGACTAAAATCATTCCCCCAATGAATGGCATACTCGTCCTCCCTCTATGGTTGTATTCAACACAAACTTCATCATCACGTAGCAGCTCACACATTTAGAATTACACTTCTGCTTAAACTCTCCCCCTGCTAATCCTTCGTAACCAAACTTTATTAAAAAATGTTATTTCATCCGTCTCTCCCTTCTCCTAATCGTTAACTAAAATATTTAATTCTTCTAATTATATACTTCTATTTTCATATCTGGTTTCAATGATCTCTAAGACTTCTTGCTGACCAAGGATCTCCGCCTCACTTTTCAACATGGAAAAGACTTAAAAGAGCAAGTCCACGTTGCCGCCTGGTCTCAACTCTCTGAGCCCATTCCTTTGCACATAAAAAAAACACCTCGGCATACATGCCGAGATGTTTGATCCATTTCGAGGTACATACCTCTGCTCTTCAATATTACTTCTGCAAGCCTTAAACTTCCTGCCCATTCGACTTCCTGAACCGGATCAGGGACCAGATAATCAATACGGCAAGGACACCGAGGCAGATACTGATACTGAATCGATTACCCTCATCGAATATGAACATCACCGCAATTACTCCAAGCGCCAGTACGGCCAATCCGGTTACGTAAGGGAATCCCCAGACTTTGAATGTCGGTGTGATCGGATATCTCTTCCGTAATTTTAACTGGGAAGTGGCAATGCAGATCCATACAAGCATCACGACAAACCCAGGCACTGCGAGCAATACGCGGAACAATTGATCCTGAGCGAACAGTCCAAGCATCGAGCCTCCGAGCAAAATGACGGAACAGACCAAGAGCGTATTCACCGGACTGCCGCTCCGATTGGTTTTGGACAGTGCTTTTGGAGCCTCACCACCCACCGCCATGGAATGTAGCATCCGGGATGCGCCGTAGATGCCGGAATTGGCAGCCGATAGAACGGCAGTCACCAGAATAAAGTTCATAATATGCGCTGCACCAGGTAAACCTGTGGAAGCCAGCACTTGTACAAACGGGCTGCTTTCCGGCCCGATCTCATTCCATGGAATCAGACCACAGATGATGAGAATCGGCAGCGTGAAGAACAAAATAATTCGGAGCATGAAATTGCCCACAATTTTCGGCATGACCTTGTCCGCATTTTCCGTCTCCGTCAGTGTCAGACCAATGAGTTCTGAGCCTCCATACGAGAACATGACGACAAGCAGCGCGGAGAAGATCGATGACCAACCATTCGGGAGGAAACCTCCGGCATGTGTGTAATTTTGCAGATAAGGTGTGTTATCACTTGGAATAATGCCAAAGATCAATGCGGCACCCAGGATGATAAAAATAATGATCATGGCTATCTTGATGCCTGCCAGCCAAAATTCAAACTCCCCGAACACCCCAACACTCAGCAGATTGACGAGTATAATAAATACCGCGCACGCCAGACTCAGCATCCATAACGGCACTTCCGCGAACCAATATTGCAAGAAGCTCCCCGCAGCGATCACCTCAATGACACACACGGATAACCATAGGAAGCAGTACATCCACCCCATTACAAAGGATACCCTGCTGCCAAAGGCTTCTTGCACGAAGTCTTTCATGTTTTTGTTTTTATAGACGGTAGCCATCTCCGCCATCGCTGCCATTACAACCAGCAGTAATAGTCCAGCAAAAATGTACGTTAAAATAACACCCGGACCTGCGAGTCCAATCGTTTCGGCACTGCCTTTAAAAATTCCGGTTCCAATGACACCGCCCATGGCCATGAAGCTGATGTGTCTTGGTTTAAGCTTTTTCTGTAATGTTCCTTCTGTCTGAGCCAATTCAAGTCCTCCTGATGTCAACAACGTCTGTAATCTTCTCTCAAGCTTTTATAACATAATTTCCAGTATACCCTATTGTTCATGCCTCAGCACAGAGATTCGTTATGGCAAATTCATTCAATTCATACGGCCACGCCAAAAAACCAGAACCCTGCGAAGGCAGAATCCTGGTTGATTACCCTTTTGTAAATGAAATTGAAACAACGAGGAGGACTATTCGAGCGGTGATAACTCCTTCGTCATAAATACACTATTCGGGTCCAATATATAATCTGCAAAAGGCTCGCAGTATTCGAATCCAAAGTCTTCATACATCCGGCGTGCCGGGATAAACGAATCCATCGATCCGGTCTCCAGGCTAATGCGTTTGTATCCCCGACTTCTGGCAACCTCAATGATGTGAGTCAGGATTTGTCTCGCTACGCCTTTTCGAAGATGGGCCTTGGCTGTACGCATCGATTTCAGTTCGGCATGCTCGGCGCTCAATTCCTTCATGGCCCCACATCCCAGCAATTCTTCACCTTCCCATGCGCACCAGAATGTAATCTCAGGTTTCTTCAACCCATCCAGATCCAATGCATGAATGCTTTCCGGCGGCGAATCTTCGGCCATGCCAAGCAAATGTTCTGCGATTAACCCCTTAACCTGATCCCCACTCAAATCATCCACTCTGATCTCCATAACAACCACTCCTGCCAACAATTTTGGTGTATTCCATCGCTGTTTTTAAACTTTATGATTTCATCTTACTACCGTGGCAGGTTTACTGACAAGAGATTAAGAAAACCCACTGAAAAGTGTATTGTGATCCCCTAAAATTTCCAGTATGATGGGGCTATCTGATTTTCCAAAGGGGCGAAGATATTGAGCCAACCATACAGTTCATTTTCGTACTGAGGTGAAGCGAGCTTCATTTATCTTCAAAGGAGACCAACATGACACTGACAACGGACAACCTGTTTTATAGCAAACGATTGAAAATGACACCTCCACGTGAGGAAGACGTGCAGACAATGCTGCAATGGAATGAAGATCCGGAGTATCTTCGTAATGTGGATACCGATATTGCCATTCCCTATTCGGAGAAACAACTGGAAGATGAGGGGGAAACGAAAAACAAAGAAGTGTACTTCAGGCTTCGAACACATGAGGAAGATACGCTAATCGGTTTTGTTGTCATTCACAGCATTGAATGGAACAACCGCTGCGGACAGCTCGCCATCGGCATTGGACTTACCGAACATCGCAACAAAGGGTATGGAACAGAAGCGTTGAATCTGATTTTGCGATATGCCTTCCATGAGATGAACCTCGATCGTGTGGGGCTGGACGTCATTTCGTATAACGCAAAAGGGATTCGTGCCTATGAGAAGGCCGGTTTTCAGTTGGAGGGGCGAGCACGATCCGCGGTATACCGGGATGGACGGCGTTATGACCGCCTGATGATGGGGATTCTGAAGCCGGAGTGGGAAGCTCTTAATCCAATACAAATGGAGGAAGAACAATAATGGCATTGAATACAGAAGTCACGGAGTTTATCGAACAGATCTCAACCCCCTGGCAAATCACCGTAGCAGGACAATTACGCCAGCTGGTGCATGATTCCATTCCGGACGCGCAAGAGCGCATACAATACAAGAAGCCTCACTTCCTGAAGAACGGCAAATATGCCGCCGTCATCTCCCCTTCCAAACAGGCGGTGTCCTTCACCATTTTTAATGCGGCTGCTCTTGATCTGCCCGATGGAGTATTTGAAGGCCCAGCGGAACGCAAAACGATCAAGATCAAGGAAAAGGATACACCGGATTACGAATGGCTCGCTGGTCTCCTGACGCAGGCATCTGCAGAATTGTAGAGAGAGGTACAATTGGGGGCTGTAATTGATCAGATCTAGTGAGTGGGCCAGATCTAATGCCTGACGTGAGCGTCAGCTTGATTCTTTCTTTAATTTGAAAAAACGTAAGAAAACGAAGATAACAAAAAAAACAGGTCAATCATGGTGATATCTGACCATAATCGACCTGTTCTATGTAACGGAATAGCATTATTTAGGGTATAAAATTAAAGCCTTTACGTACATACAACCGAAATGACGAAATCATTATAAGGGTAATACTATGAGTAATATGTGTATTGGTTTAATAATGAGTTCATCATGCACTGGGTAGCCCTACTGTAGAAAAACCTTGATAGCAAGAAGCCAATCAGTGTTAGACTCCTTAGGATTCAAATGTCATTTTCTCAGGAAATACACCGCCCTCCTTAACTAGACATCTGGCCATTCTTTGAGCGGCTCTATCAAAGTAAAATTGATTTGAATGATTGGGGTTATTAATTGATTCTAATTCGGAAAACATTCTAGTTCCTTTGTTTAATTCAATCTTACCCATTATCTCTTCTTTTGGGCCGAATCGATAAATCACAACTGATTCATCCTCATAGTCTTTCAAGAGTAAAACAAAAGCTCCCATTTATAATCACCTCTAATCTATTTCCCACGGACGACCTGACCTGACAGCAGCGTCGTGAGCAGTTTCATAATTTGTTTTAAATATACCTTCAAACCTTGATTCAAACAATTCATGATTCAATAAATCAATGTCTTTAGGATTGTAAGTTCCTTGCTGTAATCTAGTCCATGCTTCGGCAATTTCATAATCGGGGTCAAACCTTCCATTTCCACTTGACTTGATATGTTCATTATTAAATACATGGTCTTTGATACGTTGAATCCGACTCTCTGCAAATCCTGTGTTTTTTGAAATGGCCTGAACATCTGAAGTTGATGCTCTTATACTATCATACATTTTTGACGCTTCAGCTTCTTGTCGGAAATATTCATCTACTGAGAAGTTATTACGACCTCCAGTTTGAACATTACCCGTTCCCCTACCAATCTCCTTTTCCTTCTCCACGAATTCAGAAAATTTCGAGGACTCTCTCGCCTTTTTGCTTTCGGCAATGTTTTCAGTAATTCGCAAGCGTTGATCCTGAAAACCATGAAAGCCACCCGTCATATTTCCTGTTCCAGGACGGGAAAACGAATTGATTTTCGCTCCCCCTCCTGTAGACGTAAATAGATTGTGGGGCTTAATCGTAGAAGCATACCCGCCACCTAGCATCAATCCACCTACGCCAAAAATGTTAGCCCAGTGCTCACTAGACCAAGCATTCGTTGGAAACGTAGCTTCACGGATCGTACCATGAATACCGAATGTAAGCCAATTCGCTGTATCATTCGGAGAGTCGAACGCCTTATTCGCTCGATCCACATACCCCTGAACAAGACCACTAGGGATGCCGAACGTCCAATAATTCAAAAATCCACCTACACTATCGTAACGCTTCTGATACCGATCATCTGCAGATTGCATAAAGGCTTGTCCCAATTCGACCAAACTATCAGCAGACTTCTGGAAAGCATTACGTGGATCGGCTGCGGGAGCCCTACATTCATCCGGTGGAGGTGGAGCACATCTTGGATCATAGGATTGTACCGTTTGACTATCGGCCATCCGAAACTTTTCGGAATGACTTCTAAGCTCTTTCGATATTGACATGGATAAGGTCACAAAGTTATCCATAACCCGCTGTGCATGAGTAAAATCAGCATAAAAGTTTTCTTTTGTACTCCCATCCCATACTCTCTCAATCTCAAACATTCGTTGTTTCAGGTTGTTATTCATCTGATAAATCTGGTTCTGAGCAGCTTCGAACTGTCTGGATACAGCCAGAAGTTGCTCTGGTGTTACTTTTATAGTAGTCATAGCGTACCTCATATAATAAGTATACGTTGTTAAACGAATCTTTCATCCTCACTACATTGGCACAAGAATTCGGCAACCCGTAGTATGAAATATTATTATAAATGAGGTACACCGTAAGTAGGTAGCTACTCACGATGTATTTACATAGTCCACTTTTCCCTAATTATCTCCAAAACATAATACTACTTGGAACCTATTCTGAGTCCTGCTCAAATAAATAAGTTCCGATCATTCGGCAATCTAGTTAAGATTGCTGATACGTCACCGCAGTCATCTGACACGGTTCACATACAAACATATAATACATGCCCTCGCCATACTCCTCGATCTGCGCCCAGTCTACCTGCCCAACCGCCTTCATGGTTGTGGAGCAGCAGGGACAGACCGGATACGCTGCATCCTGAACCCATCCGGGATGACCGCCAATCTGGGATAGTGACGGTTCCATGGCCCACTCACTGCCATGGAAGGCCTGACGGGGTTCTTTCGCAATGTAGAATGAATCACAAACATCCGGGGCAGTTTCAAACGAGTTATCCGGATCAATGTCATCCATTCCTACTGGCATGACATTGTGGGAACTCCAGAAGGGCTCCCCTGCTGAGCTTGTCTCCATATAGACCACACCGTAGCAGCTGCAGTTGATGCAAGTTCGAATCTGCAGCTTTTCGGCTTGCCAGGAAACATTCTGCAAGGCTGGATGTCTCACATCCAGAGCAACCAAGTTCGTTAAAGCGGTTCCACACCATGGACAGCTGCTGGAACTTGTTTGAAGCATTTGAATGGGCACGCCGCTTGAAGGCGCAATCGTTCCATCCTCATCCTTACTTTTATATAATGAATAACTTGGGGTGGTGAACAATTCTCTCCGCTTCCCGTCCTTGGTGAGTTCCCACCCGGCTTGGAAGGTGTATTGCTCTGGTTTTACATATAATTGATCTGCCCAGGCCGGCGGAGACTGCTTCCATTGCCAGAACTGCTCAACAACTACCTCATCGCCGATATAGGCTAACATAATCAGGATATGGTTTCGATTCTCGTCATCGTTGTGCACCTGCTTCAAGAGCTGATCCCGCACGTTCGCTGAAGCACTTTTATATAGAATCGCAGGATAGTAGATCTCCTGCTCCAACAACTCGGGAATCTGTGCAGCGAGCGAGATATCATGGTAACAGACCAGATACAGCAGAATGTCTTTGCCGGTATCCGTATCATCGGTACGAATCAACTCCATCGCATAGTCTGCCATCGCTTCCTGCTGCTCCGCAGACAGTGACAGGTAGACTTGCTCTTGGGAAAGTTCATATGGCACATAGTGAATTAATGGATCGCGTACATGAGGTTTATGCATGATTTTCAGAATCTCCACCGGGTCATGCACTCCTTCATACAAATTCACGTCCCGTCGATTCGCTTCAATGTATTTCCGGCGTTCCTCCCGCTCCATCTCCTGCTTGCAGGGCATGCAGTACCCACCTGTCTTTGCCGCGGTTGCCGGTAAAATCGTATTGGTGCATCCTTCACGGATACACGGAATGCGTTCTGTCATTCCTTTGTACCTCCTTGCCGTCTGATCGATATACCCCCGAGTATATCATAGGAAAATCATGGGATGTACTGGCTCTTCTCAGACGGATCTTCGCCTCATGTGAAAAAGCACGCCACAAGGTGACGTGCTGCTCCTTACTGATATCGCTTCATCCCGAAACCACAATTCACCTTAGTGATGTCCCAGTTGGTCCTTGGTAAATTCATAAAAGGCTAAGGCATCTTCACTGCTGGCAAAGCCTGCCTGAGCCATTCTGTCACTGCCCCCGCCCTTGCCCTGGTAAGCTCCGAGATTGCCCTTGAAGAATGGACCGCAAGACCACTCCGGCGGCTGCCCGTTCTGGGCCAGAACGACCTTGGCCTCCGAAATGCTGGCAAAGAGCACGATGCCCTCATGATCTTCCGTCAGCTTGGTCGCCAGGCTCTGCATGTCCTTGAGGGATTTGTCCTCAAATATCTGGGCAATCACCAAACCTTCCCGTGCAGATAGGAGTTCCTGAGCATAATACGTATCATTGGTCGACTTGACTGTACTCAGCTCGGACAAAAGCTGTTTCTGGTCTGTTTCCATTTTGTCGATACGATCAAGTAGCTCTTCCCTGCTGGTTTTTAATTTCACCGAAATGCCGTTTAACACCTGCTGTGCTGCCGTGAATTCGTTTAATGCTCTGAATCCACATTTGAAATAGATGCGCGTGCCACCTTTAACCTTCTCCGTTTTCAGCACCTTAAGGATGCCGATCTCGCCTGTTGCCGCCACATGTGTGCCGCCACAAGCGTTGTATTCCACACCCTCCATCTCGACAATACGGATGTCCTCTGTCACAGTAGGCTGCTTCACGAGCGGCAGACGCGCTGCTTCCTCCGCAGTAACCCAGGAGCTGCTAATGCGGGCATTGCGGTAAATCTGGCGGTTCACTTCTTGCTCAATGGCTGTCAATTGATCCGCTCCCAGTTCTGCGGCTACATCAATCGTTGCATATTCGGTCCCCAGATGGAAACTGAGCGTCATCGCATCAGCCAGCTTCAGCGTGATCGCTGACAACAGATGCTGCCCTGTGTGATGCTGCATGTGATCGAATCTGCGCTCCCAGTCAATCTCGCAGTGAACCTCCTTCTGCTCAGGCGCCTGATCGACTTTATGCCATACCTCGCCATCTTCGATGTTTACATCAAGAACAGCGATACCTCCGATTCGGCCCAGGTCACAGGGTTGTCCACCCCCATGCGGATAAAATGCCGTCTCCGCAAGCGTGATATATGTACCGTCTTCCTTGTCCGCTCTACCCGTAATTTGTGTATGCCAATCCCGCGTGTATGCGGAGTCGTAATATAACTTTTGTGTCATTAACTGATCCTGATCCCTTCTCGTTCAATTTGAGTGCTGATCCATACACATTCCTAAGTATCTGTTCTCCAGATTACACTATTTGGCATGAGGACACCAAATTTCTGCCCTGCTGCTATAGCTTCTTAAACCAAAAAGACCACTCTGTAACCAAACTACAGAGTGGTCTTTCTTCCTTACCTCCATTGGACAAAACGTTGGAAAGGTTGTGAAACATGATTACACTGGAACGTAGATGCTAACTAAACAGCTACCAAAAGTATGGCCTGCCATCGGAGTGGTCAAACGACCACTGGCATTCCCTATTTATTTCATTGACTCGGAGAGCTCTGTGAAAATAACTCCCAGTGCGTATGCACCGGCATCCGGATACCCCAGACTGCGATCTCCAACCGTACCTGCGCGGCCCATGCGTGCCACGATGTCTTCAGTTTTCTTCGCACCTTCGACTGCCGCTTGTGCCCCTTTGGCAAATGCTGTTTTGAAGTCATCACCAGCATTTGCACTTTGTGCCCAGGAATCGGCACAAGGCACGAGTGCATCAATCAGCGTCTTGTCACCTACAACTGCGCCGCGCCCGAAGGACCGCTCACCCGTGGATTGAATGCCTTGCACGGCTGCTTGCATCATTTCAGCAAAGTCAGATACCGTCAGCTGCTGTTTATCTCCTACAGCTTTGCCCGCTGCGCGGAATGCCGAACCCCAGATTGGACCGGATGCCCCGCCGCAATACTCCATAATAACGAGCGAGCAGGCATCCAGGAACGAACCGATATCCTTCTTCTCTTCGCTGATAATATGATTCCATTCGCGTTTTAGCTGACGGAATCCCTTCGCCACGCTCATCCCGAAGTCGCCGTCCCCTGCATGGGAATCGAGCTCACAGAACGGCACCTCGTTCTTGATAATGATCTCACCCATCTTATCGATCAGGTACACGATATTGTCCAGGGAAAATTGGTTGTTGTTAATGACTGCAGCGGATGCAGCTGTCTCCACTTCATAGGAAACCGGAGCGTCTTCACCTACAACTGCTTCAAGTGCTTCGGAGTAGGCTGCTTGTGCAGCCGGAGGACCGGAAACCTTGAATGCAGGTGTGTCACTTTCCTTAAACAACAACGACTTGAGTTCATCATCCAGCTTCAGGATCGTCAGCGATGCGCCAGCCATATCGATGCTGGTCATATAATTGCCAACAAAGGTGGTAGCTACTTGGAGACCCGAATGGCTTGCCAGCTCACGCTGAACAGAATTGTTAAGCAGGTACAATTCCTGCAGCGGCGTTGCACCAAAACCGTTCACGAGCACGGCAATCTCAGCGGATGTGCCGCCATCCAGCTTCATGTCTGCCAGCAGGGCTTCAACCATCCGGCCTGCCAGCTCATCAGCAGATACAATTTTCTCACGGCGAATACCAGGTTCACCATGGATTCCTACACCGAACTCCATTTCATCGTCGGCAATTTCGAACGTTGGTGTCCCTTTGGCAGGTACGGTACAGGACGTAAATCCAAAACCAATACTGCGTACGTTCTGGGCTGCCTTCTCGGCAACCAACTTCACTTCTGCCAAACTACGCCCTTCTTCAGCTGCAGCTCCGGCAATTTTATGCACAAGAACCGTTCCGGCAACGCCGCGCCGCCCTACGGTATACAGACTGTCCTGCACAGCAATATCGTCTTCAACACGCACATACTGTACATCGATACCGTCTTCCTCCGCCAAATGTGCTGCATTCTTGAAATTCATCATGTCACCGCTGTAGTTCTTGATGATCAAGAGTGTGCCCTTGCTGCTGGCCGTTGCCTTGATTGCCTGGTATACCTGAATCTGGGAAGGAGATGCGAATACATCTCCACATACCGCAGCATCCAGCATGCCTTTCCCCACATAGCCAGCGTGAGCCGGTTCATGGCCACTACCGCCGCCACTAATGAGGCTGACTTTGTCTGCATTAATCTCTCTGCGTTTGATGACCTTATACTTTTTCAAAAATTCAAGCTCCGGGTGTGCCAGCGCAATCCCGTTGCACATTTCCATCACGACATTTTCAGCCTGATTAATAATTTTCTTCATTACTTAGCCTCCCGGCGAGCTTTGTATTCCCGTCCCATACGGTCCGCCGCTGCAATGGCAGCAGCTACTTCAGGAACGGTGATCGGGAACGGCATAGCGTGAATGGATTCTTCCGGAATGCATGCGATCTCTGCCACTTTCAGCAGCTCTTCTTGAGTAATGGTATCTACACCGATATCTGCCAAGCTTACAGGCAGTCCCACCTCGAGGCAGAAGTCCATGACTTCATGCAGCTCTTCGGTTGGTGCATTTTCAAGGACAAGCTGTGCAATCGTACCGAAGGATACTTTTTCACCATGGAAGAAGTGATGTGTACCCTCCAGAACCGTCAATCCGTTGTGGATAGCATGTGCTGCGGCCAGACCGCCACTTTCGAATCCAAGACCTGATAGCAGAATGTTGGTCTCAACGATATTTTCCAGCGCTTGCGTTACAACGTTGCTGTCACTGGCTACTTTTGCTTTTGCTCCGTCCGTCAGCAGCATTTCATAGCACAATTTTGCCAGCGCCAGTGCTGCATTCGTACCTACAGCAGATGGAGTATATCCTTCGCGGGATCCCATTGGCAGACTTGCATTTACACGGGAATATGATTTCGCTGTTGCTCTTGCTTCGAAGTACGTAGAGAGCGCATCTCCCATACCGGATACCAGGAAGCGTGTTGGTGCGTTAGCGATTACGGTTGTATCCACCAGCACTACGCTTGGACTTTGTTTGAAATATGCATAGTCATCAAAAGATCCTTCTGGTGTATACAATACTGCCGAGTGACTTGTTGGTGCATCGGTAGCAGCGATAGTTGGGCAAATGATCAATGCTTCGCCTTCCGCTACACATTTGGCTGCATCAATGGCTTTACCGCCTCCAAGACCGATGGTGCAGGTGCATCCTTTTTCCTTCGCAATTTCCTGCAGACGAGCCACTTCCTGACGGGAGCACTCCCCTCTAAAACCGCTTTCAACAAAAGTAATATTGAACTTTTCTGCTGTTGCATCAAGCTTTGCCTTTACACGCTGTACATCATCCGGATGTGCGATCAATAAAGCGGAATCTCCGAAGGATTTTACAAAGTAACCAAGGTTCAACAGTTCATCTTCGCCTTGCACATATTTGGTTGGGCTGATAAATGCTTTTCTCATAATGGTATGCCTCCTAAAGATAGTTAATAGAGTGGTCGTGTTAATGCATCAAATTTGAATGGTTCACAATTAACCTAAATATATCTCATGAATGCGAGAGACACATTGGACTTTGATAACAAATTATTATAACTTCCAATCGTAATTTTTTGCTTTTTTCTGAATTCATGGTATGTTATTGTCATTGGATGGTTGAATGTTGACATCATCTTACATTACCCGTTTGCATCCTATTCTAATATGTACAACTTGCTAACTTTTTAGCGCTTAAGGGCCCTTAATCAGGTTAGCTATGGAGGTTCACACAATGATTAAAGAATACTTGCACATTAATAAAATCCTCGACCTAAATAAATGGAAGCGCCTACAGGATTCACTGGCAAATGTAACCAAACTGGCCATTCTGACCGTCGACTACAAAGGTATTCCAGTGACCAGCCACAGCAGCTGCCAAACGTTCTGCCAAAATGTACGCAAAGATCCCGAGCTTCTTCCCTACTGCCAAAAATGCGATTCACGTGGCGGGCTGGAAGCGGTTCGGTTGAATGAACCTTATGTATACTTATGTCATTTCAATATTATTGATATCGCCATTCCCATCACCATCGATGGAAAATACATTGGAGCCGTGATGGCAGGGCAAGTTAAGCTTGCAGATCCGGACAAAGGCACCGATCTGGAAC
This sequence comes from Paenibacillus sp. FSL K6-2862, assembly GCF_038005125.1. Classification (NCBI taxonomy): domain Bacteria; kingdom Bacillati; phylum Bacillota; class Bacilli; order Caryophanales; family Paenibacillaceae; genus Paenibacillus; species Paenibacillus sp. FSL K6-2862. The sequence continues at coordinate 935,819 of NZ_JBBOSN010000001.1, read as the reverse complement.
AGATCGTCTCTTCCAAAAACGTGCCCATGCATGAAGCGAAGCTGCAGGAACTGCAGGACGATTATGATCAACTGCCTGTCATGACCTATGAAGAGATTGTAAAAATCTCCAACATGCTGTCCCTGCTGTGCAACTATATTGTAGAGGAAGCTCTTAATAAAAATTTGCTGGTGGAGATGTTCGAGAAGGCTTCCGGCTCACAGGAATCCGTTAATCTATCCACGATTTTGCCCGGGTATTCCATTCGCAATATTGAATCCATCAAAAAGGAAATGACCAATGCAATTGCGGATGCCTATCTCAAAAACAGTCCAAGCGATAATGCATGTACCAGCCCTGCGTTACAGCCTGCATTTGAATATATTCACAGTCACAAGAGTGAGCAGGTGACATTGAAACACATGGCAGATCTATGCCACCTTAGTCCAAGCTATTTCAGCAGACTGTTCGCCAAGGAGACAGGGGAGAATTTTACAACCTACCTGGCCAAGCTCAAAATCAAATGGGCCAAGCAATTGCTGGAGGTCACCGACATGCCGATCTCACAGATCAGTGATGAGCTGGGGTTTAACGAATCCGGGTACTTTATCAAAATTTTCAAAAAATTCGAAGAGATAACGCCTGCCCTTTATCGCAAATACATTCAAGAGCAATCTGTCACCTAGTCTGACTATTTCATCTGTTCCTGAACCCAGATCGCAGACTCAGCCAGCATCTCCATTAATCCGTTAAAGTTAGGCGCGACCTCCTGAAATGGATAGTCTCCTGCATAGTCGTGGATAAGCATGAGAATTTTACCCGAATTCCGTTCCAGAATAGCAATGCTTCCTTCTCCAAAACCGCCGATCGGAAACGGATTCAGATCCTCAGACAGGTCATACTCTCTCTTATATTCTTGGTACGCTTCCACAAATGCGGGGTATGCCCAGTCCAATTCTTGTACGGAATAAAGAGCAGGATCGCCGAAGTTACAGGCGCCATAATAGAGCAAAAGCTCCCTGTATGCTTCGGGAAGATGAACGTTGTGCTTTTTCTCAAAGTCAGCTATTGCCTGCTCCAATTCCGGCGTACAGCTCTTCCCCATTACAGTCTGATACGCCTGATCCAAAAGAGTTCGGATCGGTTCAAGAGCCTTAGATTCCACGAAACATCCTCTCCTCTGTAATTTAGATAAAGTTATCCAAATGATCTCGATATGAGCATAGTTACTGACTAAAGGTCTTCAATGTAACTGACTTCAGAGGGAATCAATTTGCCATTGTACGCCCTGAATCAACTTCAATCGTACCTGTATACGTCCCCGGAGAAACTTGCACCGGTATTTCAGCAATCAGTTTGTTGTCCTGAACCCGGTACCTCAGAATACGACCAATGCTTGCCTCTTCAAACCACATTTCCGCATCTTCAACAGGATAAGAATAGGCATACTCTTTACCAGCAATGTTCATCGTGTATTCAACCGTTGCCTGGTGTTCCTTGTACATCGAAGACAACGAATTCTGAGCTTTCGCTATCGGGTCCCCGATAGGGATTTCGGTCCAATCCTCTTGTAACACATGAATGGCTGAGCCCCGCGCCCCGGTACCTTTTCCAGTCGTAAGTATAATGATTACTTCGTCCTGACCTTCGCCATCTATATTGGCGGTAACCACTTCCGGGTAATAAGCTGGTTCGCTGATGTTTTCCCATGGAAATAATTCCGTTTGGTTATTCCACGTGACTGTAATTCCGGAGTACATCCCTTGAACAGATTTGGTTGCTGCGCGTAATGTAATGTCTTGTTGATTTTCTTTGATCTCTGCCAATACAGTTCGTTCTTGATTGGGAACAGGAAGATAACCCGGTAGAGCAATGATTGCTGCACAGATTAGTTTGGGTATGATCAACAAGCTCATCGTTGAACCTCACTTTACTATTCATAAAAATTTGAGTTTCTTCTCTCACTATTAATAACAGTGCTCAGTTCAATTTAGTTTGCTAAATTAAATCTCATTTTCCTTCTTTGTTTCTGGCCTGGTTGTCATCATCTCCAGCAAGCCACGTAATGCGGCCGATAGATGTTCACTTCGGGCATGTACAAGTCCGACTTCCAACCTGCAGTATGGCTCTGGCAAAGATATCACTGAAACCTCTCCTCTCAATTCGGCTTGAACAACCGAAGATCGCGGGAGTAAAGATACCCCTATTCCGGAAGATACACCACTTAGGATCGTGTTCAATGTACCAAATTCCATTACATTGAGCGTATGGACCCCACGGCTATGTAGAAAAGCTTCAGCTTGAGTTCTGTGCGTACAGCCGATCTCAAAGAACAACATCGGTTTACCTAATACTTCGGCCATCTGATGCAAGCCGGGTTCCGCAATCAGAACCAGTTCTTCATCAAACACCTTGATATAGTTCAGTTCAGGGTGATCGACTGGCCCATAGACTAAGGCGCCTTGCAGATCATGCTGCATGACTCTCTGATTCAGCTCATGGGTCCCTCCTGTGACAAGTGAAGTCTGTACCTCTGGATAACAGGAATGGTATTTAGCCAGGAATGGAGCAAGAAAACTGGAGGCCGCTGTCTCAATGGAACCTAAACGAAGCTTTCCTGCAGGTTTACTTCCTGTCTGAGTCGACAATTCTGCTTCATGCAGCAAATCCAGTATTTTATCCGCATACTCGAGCAAATGGTCTCCAGCAGGCGTAAGTACCATTCCCCGGTTCGTGCGATGAAAAAGGGGAACTTGAAGTTGACTTTCCAGCTGCCTGATCCGCGTTGTAACATTGGACTGCACATAATTCAGTGCCAATGCTGCTTTACTAATACTTCCCTCCCGAGCAACTGTCCGAAATATTTTCAAATCTCCTGCATCCACGATAATCACCTGCTTGCTATCTATTGTTTTTATTGATACCCACATTCAATTTTGTTCATTTTACGTGAAACCACCCCAACTGTACAATGAGGTTCAATCATGACCTTTAATTACATCAACGGGAGGAATAACATTATGAAAGCTATTATACATTCAGGCCGAAGTGGCCTCATGGGGCTCCAATATACATCATTCACAAGTCGAGCACCAGGGTTCGGCGAAGTCAAAATCCAGTTAAAATCCGCCGGCCTTAACCATCGCGACCTCTTCATTATGGCAGGTCGCACAACCCATGACGCTCCGCTCATTCTAGGCTCCGATGGGGCTGGTATAATAGTAGAAACTGGCGAAGGAGTTGTACACCCTTCTGTAGGTGAAGAAGTCATTATTCATCCAACTCTCGGTTGGAAGTGTGCAGCAGATGTGCCGATTGTACCTGAGATCGTAGGTGGACCAACGGATGGAACACTTGCACAGTATATTACTGTCCCTGCCGAAAATGCATTACCAAAACCATCTCATCTAACTTGGGAGGAAGCAGGGGTATTATCCCTATCGGCATTGACGGCCTACCGTGCGTTATTCACCCGTGGTGGTCTTCAGCAGGGAGAACATATTCTGATTCCCGGCATTGGAGGTGGTGTAGCCACCCATGCTCTTCTCATGGCAGTATCAGCCGGAGCCAAGGTAACCGTAACCTCAAGGAGCGAAAGGAAGCGAAAGGAAGCCATTCGATTGGGAGCTTTACAAGCATTTGGCAGTCACGAGGATTGGAGTCAGCATAACGAACTTGACCCTGTGGATCTGATTTTGGATAGCATCGGACAAGCCCTTTTCCCCCAATATTTCGATATTATCCGACCCGGTGGCCGAATCGTAATGTATGGCGCAAGCTCCGGAGATGATCTGAATATTCCGATCCGATCCATCTTCTTCCCTCAAGTTAGCCTGATCGGTACTTCCATGGGAAGCCATGAAGAGTTTGTCCAGATGCTGCAATGGGTGGAACATCATGATATACATCCTGTAGTTGATAGAGTGTATGCGCTACAGGATACAGCGAAAGCATTCGAACGAATGGAAAAGGGAGAGCAGTTTGGCAATCTTGCTATACGAATTCCTGACCCAAGATAAACTTCAACTCCGGCATGATCCTTTTCCTAAGAAATAAATAAGACCTCCATACTCATTTCAAGAGCATGGAGGTCGGCCTACTTTATTACAAGGTTTCATATCAAAAGATGCCTTTAGTTCATTAACCTATGGAGTGTGAAAAGGAACAAATTGAAGGGTTCCTTTCGGAAACTCATTCCACTCCCCTGTCAATGAAAACTGCTGTGAACCCGTGTATATCCCACGTTTGCGGATAAATGTCCCGCCGGCAGGCATGAACTGATCATGAGAAGCTGGATCACCCAATACATCTACAATTCGGCCGTCCTTTTTGAGAACGAGAGCTACGACGTTATATTCATTCGGATTATAGAGAGCTAATTCATCGTTATAGTAAGAAGCATTGGTAATATCAAAGAAGTCATAGAATATAGTATCGATATAGATATAAGGTACGCCTGGAATCACATCCAATACACCGTAAGGCGTCACTTGCATCGTTGATGTTTTTTTCATCCACTTATAAACTTCCACTTGATATCCGGTTGCTTTATGTGATGGATCTCCATCACCTGTGTAATAAAGTTGCACAACGCCGCGCCCATCTCCTGCATCAAGGTATTGAGAGAAAAATAGCTCTGGCGTTCCTTGAGGCTGCGAATTTACTTGAACTACCACAGCTCTACCGTCATTTCCAATAATCCAGTAGTTCAACGGAGATACTGTTATTGGAATTCGATTCGTATTCATGGTATCCGGCCCTGTGAACGTTGAATCTGGCGTACCACTGTAGACTTTGAAACTTGTTTGACCCGGGAACAAACTTGAGGTTGAATAGGTCAAAGCATCCTGAACTCCGGATTTTGTATTAATCTGTATGACCCCACCGTTCACCAGAGAAGCAGTCCGGACATTGAAGGAGTATTCAACCTGCCCACCTTTTCCATCTTTCGCTGTTATGGTTAAAGGAGCTACTGTATTCCCTGTTCCAGGCTTAATTGTTAGTTGATTGCCGTTAATGCTCGCATCCACTGCTTCGGCTGAGCTGCTGCTAATTGTATATTGCAGCACATCTCCATCCGGATCACTGAACAATTGACTCAGGTCATAGGTGCGTGCATTCGTTACATTCGGCGTTAATACTTGTTCGTAAATACTACTTACTACCTCAGGTACAGAGTTATTGACTGACGGCTCGGCTTGTACAGTTACGTTAAAAGAGGTCTGTTCTTTTCGTCCTGCAAGATCATATACGGTTAGTGTTACCGTTGCTTGTCCTTCTGTTACTGGATTAACCGAAACCTGTGCTCCATTCGCCGACACTGTCGCAATATTTACGTCTGTAGAAGCAGCATCCACCGTTAAAGTACTGATGTCAAAATTCAGCAAATACGGAGCAAGGTCTATATCCAAAGTTGACCAGGGCCATGCTATTGTTTGATCAGGGATGGTACCGAAACTTCCGGATTCAATAACCTGAATATCAATAGAGGCTGTCGCCTCTTTTCCATAGACATCTTTTGCTTGAATGGTAGCTTGAAACTTACCAACTTGCTTGGGATGAATAATCAGCTTGTTTTCCTGTATATTCAGCTCAGCGATGAGGAAATTATTGAAGTCAAGTGGCGTTTGAAACTCTAACGCATCTCCGTCTGGATCACTAAAATATTGTGAGAGATCAATGACAATATCCTCCTTACCCAGAAACAACGTTTGAGCAGGTAGGTTACTAGTTAGAACTGGAGAAGCATTAGGCTTAGGATTAACTCTTACTTGAAATGCCGATGAAATGAAACCGCCTTTGCCATCCTCCACCGAAAAATGAAGGGTGTATTCTCCAAATTTCAGAGCAGTGAAACGAAGTATCCCTGAATTCTCCTCAACGATCAACCCATCAGGATCAGATGAAGTGGCGCTGAATGTAAGTGGGTCACCGTCAGGATCTGTATAATAATCATTTAAATTAACAGTAGGAATAGACTCTGATAGGAAACCTAAGTATGCGGTAACCCAACCAGGTGACTGTCCTACCGGATTCAAATTCGGGATAGGATCTACATTGATATCAAATGTTCCACTTGTTATTCCGCCTTTAGCGTCATTAACGGAATATGAAATCGTATAAGTCCCTAGTTGAAGAGCAGTGAACTTCAACTTACCTGCATCTTCCTCCACAGTAACCCCATCGGAATTGGATGAAGTCGCCGTATACGTCAGAGGGTCACCGTCTGGATCAGTATATAGCTCATTCAATTTTACTATAGGGATGTTATTGCCCAGGTATACGTCCATATTCGAGGGAGCTTCCCCCACAGGCGCACGGTTAAGCGGTGGGAGAACGACAACCCGCATCTCAACCTCCGTAGCACCCGTACTTCCATCATCAGCAATTTGCCCATCATCAACTCTTATTTTAAGAAAGACTTCTCCTGCCTTCTTAGGCGTTAACCTCAGTACGGATTCTGCATAATTGCTTCCGACGATTTCGGAGCCTACGATTTCCGAGGCATTATTCGTCACACTGTAGAGCAGCTCCGATTCATATTTCTCATCATCCATAAAATAAACCATGAGATCCACATCCTTGGTGCCTGACTCGGCAACAAACTCCTGATCAGGGATAGGAGATGCAAGAGGAGGTGCATTCACGTTGACCTCGAATGTAGATCTTAACCTTTTGCCTCGCCCATCATTAGAGGATACGGTTATTGTAGCTGTTCCATGTTCTATTGGTGTGATCTCGAGATTGGACCCACTAAGCACTACCTTAGCGACGGAAGACTTGGATGAAGCAACGGTATACGTTAACGGGTCACCATCCGGATCAGTTACATAGCCATTTAGATTTAAAGTGGCACCTTGTCCGTTCGCCGTGAACTTGCGGGTTTCAAATGCTTTCAGCAGTTCAGGTGCACGATTGGCAGCAACAGGAGTCTCACTTCCCCCTGTTCCACCTGATGATGATGGCGATGCAGTGTTGGAAGAAGCCATCCCTGTACCTCCACTAACCGCGGAAGTTGGTACTCCAGCTGCCAAATTGACCTCAGCCACCTTCACATTTCCCGATACATTGATCTGTGCAGCGGGATTATTTACCTGGAGTTGCTGGATGGTGCCTGCAGCATTAATACTGATCGGTCCTGTCCCATCTACCGTGAGCTGCTGCACAGTCACATTCCCGTTAAGCTGCATGGACTTAGACGTATTTAGAGAAACTGTATCAACAGTTCCTTGAAGTTCCACTCTGCTTGCACCTTCAATGATATTCAACAGCGGAAGAGTAGCTGTCTGCTCAATATCAATTCTACTGTCTGACCGGACGCTAATCTCTTGAGCATGGGTACTTCCTGCCAGAGACACATGCACATCACTTTTATCCACATTCACGTTTTCTAGAGCTGAGTCTTCAAATACAACAGTATTACTGTCCCCTCCCTGTACCCAAACAGAATCTTCCAATTTTACATTTTTGGCGTGAAAATCATGCTCCATCTCCGGAGCTATTGTCAGCTTACCTTTAATTGTAATTCCTTGCACCGAGGTGAAGTCTGCTTTAATCGTCAGATTACCATCAAGTGTGGTGTCCCCGCCATTCAATAACAGATTACGGCTGAATTCTGCCTCATCTGTATGTGCAGCTTCTCCGCCTTTTCTAATTTCCAAAGCATTGATTTCGGTAAGATATTGATCTTGGCTCTTGAACTGTATTCCAGCTTGATCCAGTACAGTCCTGTTACGATCATTCAAAAGTCCCGCCACGTTGTCAGAGATATGATACTTTACTCCGTTGATCTGGACCTGATTGCCTTGGAGTTGCTGAATAACAGATAGGCGATTTTCCGGGAACATAGCCGACAGAATCATGCTCACCGCTTCGCCACGGATGAGTCCTTGTTTAACTTTGGTTTCTCCTGGATACTCACTGAACAGATCTGCTTTTACAGCCGTCTGGACGTAAGGTGCAGCCCAAGAACTTGTTCCGTTCCACTCTTGTGGAACAGAGTCTTCCTCCGTTTCCTGTTTGGCAAAGGCTGTGGCTCGCACCAAAACAGCTACCAGTTCTTGCCCGGTGATCTGCGCTTGTGGTCTGAAGCGTCCTGCTGCATCTCCCTGTATAAGGCCGGCATGTTTCACTGCTTGAATATAAGGAGCTGACCAGCTATCCGATTTCACATCTGCAAAAGGAGAAGAAATGGTCTTACTCGTTGTCAGTCCCAGAGCCTTTGCAAGAACAACCGCCAGTTCCTGACGGGTAATTGGATGGGTTGTCCGAAGGTTTCCATCCGGATCTCCCTTGATGAAGCCCATGGTCACAGCTTTATTCATGGAATCATTTAGTGGGTTAGTAACATTAATATCCGAAGATGTATTATATGAAGGTAGTACCTGCTCTACTGAATTCCGACTCTGTGCAGCAACTGGAACAGCATTGCTTAGGAGCAATGCAACTATGGCTAATTGTGCTATCCTTTTCATTTTCCGCATCATGATTCCCCTTCTGTATCTGTTATAAAACGAATGAAGTTAAGGATTAATTAAAGGATCAAATTTGCCCAAGTTGCCATAATTGTTTTCTCCAATATTGCTCCATTCAGCTGGTTCATAAGAAACCTTATCACCTAGAACAGTATCCCATTTCCTTGTCAAAGATTGAGCCGGTACAATAACTGCCCTATCCATGACTTCCCCTTTGTAATAAAGCGTCAATGTAACCGGTTCGGTATTTTTAAACAAATCTAAAGTCAGATAATAATACTCATCCTCTGTAAAATCACTAAACCCTTCTGCAAGAACTAGCGTACTTGTGGAAGGAATGATAGTACCCGAGTCTAGCGTAATCGGGGTATCTGAGTCGCTCCGAACAATCGTAATATCCCCTCCATTAAGTGATTTGGATGTCGGATTATACAGTTCAATAGCTTGATTAAAACTCTCGCCCCAGACCAACTCGGAAATAAACAGTCCCTTTCCTGCATCAGGGTCTTGAACATCTACAACAAATGTTGTCACTGTCTCCTCACCATCCGGATCAGAAGCCTTGACAGTAATTGTCGCTGAACCTATAACGTCCTTGAAGGTTAGTGTTAACGCGTCTTCCTGTACCATCGCTTCTGCTACATTAGGGTCCGAAGATTCAGCCGTGTACGTCAGATTGTCTCCATCTGCATCTTCGAATACTCCGGCCAGATTGACTGTATCGCTAACCTTTCCCAGCGTTACATTCATTTTAGTAATCTGTCTTGCTACTGTGGGCTTATGATTAACAGCGGCGGGTGCTTTGACCACAACATTAAACTTGCTCTCCACTTCCCCACCATTACTATCCTTGGCAGTTACCGTAATTTCAGCGCTACCAGGAGAGTAGGTGTTCAACGTCAGCATACTGCCTGTAATATCAGCATCCGCAACTTGCTGATTCGAAGAGGTTGCAACGAAGGTCAGTTCATCTCCGTCGGGGTCAGAGAAAATGGTCTTCAAGTCTGTTGGACCATTTGCAGCCCCCAATTCAACTTCAACTGCTTGCAATGCTTCAATCACTTCGGGAGCATGGTTTACTGGCGGTTGAGGCAGGATGATTGGCGGGATCACAATCGGTGGCATCGGCGGAATAAAGAAAGGTTGGACTACATAGAGGAATGACGTTATTTCACTTCCTCCCTTTCCGTCTTCAGCTTTCACCGTTACCTTTGTATTCCCTATGGAAATGGGCTGTATTTTTAATTTGGAACCCTGAATTTCGCCAGAAGCGATACTTTGATCCATTTCTGAAATTTCATAACTCAGTTCATCCTCGTCCGCATCCGTAAATACAGTGCTCAGTTCAATCTCTTGTGCACCTTCTCCCAAAAAAACGGTCTTGTTGGGAATAATCGCTTGAACAATCGGTTGATGATTTACAGGAGAAGGTGGCACAACAACAGGCAGTTCTGGCTCTGGTTCCGGCGTTGGTGTTGGGTCCGGTGTTGGTTCTGGTGTTGGTTCTGGTGTTGGTTCTGGTGTTGGTTCTGGTGTTGGTTCTGGTGTTGGTTCTGGTGTTGGTGTTGATGGTCCAGATGAACCTGAGCCCGAACTTGAACTACTTGTTCCCGTAGAAGCGGATGGCGTCGTCGAAGGCGTATTACGAATGATCTGTGATAATGCCCCGCCCTCTGCAAGGATCACTTTCTCTGTTTTCACACTGGTAGGCAATTGAACGATGGATTTCGTACTTTTCAGTACAACCTGTTTCCATGTGCCGCTTCCCCGAACAATAATGTTGTCGGTGGTATCAACCGTTACTTCATCAATATCACTTTCGATAGTGAGTGTGCTGGACCCGGATTTTAAAATAACTTTGGATAATGTATCTGCTCTCAAAATGACATGATCTGTAGAGACTACAATTGCACCCTGATAGGATGTATCTTTTAGATTCAATGTAATTGGCTTAGCAGCCGTACCCGGCTGTGTAATCTGAATTTCCGACAAGGAGGACAGATTGCGTGTTCTTGCATCATAGGTAATTACCGCATCCTGTAATGCTTCCTTGTTTCCTTCATTCAAAATGCTTTGCAGTTCCTTCCCAATCACAAAAGGACGCCCATCTATATAAGCAATATCTCCGTCCAATTCGGTTAAGGAAGCCGTTCGCTCCCCTGTATGGAACACATCCACCAGAATTGCTGCAATATCTTGCCGCTCAACCAAAGCTTTGGATTCGAATTTACCCTCACTTGATTCCAATAATCCAAGCTTCAAAGCCGTTTGTACCTGTTCTTTAGCCCAGCCGCTCACCGTAGACTCATCCGAGATCGCTTGCGGAAGACCTCCTTTTATTTGTTGTACCCCTGTAACTCTTACCAATATGGAAGCAAGCTCTTCCCGGCGGATTGGATCATTTGCACGAAAATCCCCCGAAACATCCCCTGTCATCCAGCCTGCCTTGCGAATAGCATCTATATATGGAGCTGCCCAGTCTTTGTTTTTAAGGCCAGCACCCGATTGTTCCTCCAGGGGTAATTGAGAAGCTTTGGCCAGCAATACAGCCATTTCTCTCCGGGTCAGATACTGACGTGGATGAAATGATCCATCCGGGTAGCCTGAAATTAATCCTTGCTTCACAGCCTCTTGTACGGCTTGCAGGGAAGTTGAACGAATATCAATTTCGTCTGTAAAAACCGATGATATCGGGTTAGCGCCTCCTGTTTGTTCTTCTGCTGCACTAACGCTTTGATTCCCCCACAGCATGCCAATTACACTGACAGTAAGCAGCAGCTTTTTCCAGTCCTGATTCATAGTCCGTTCCTCCCAAAAATACTTCGTTTCGGCCCATATTATAGCAAGGTGCTCTGAACCAATTCTGAACAAAATGATTAACATATTATCCACTAAAAAGGAGGTTATTAATGTTGATCTGGAGGCACTTCCCATAACATGGATTCATGTCAACGCATGCAATATAGCTTGAAATTCGAAGTGAAATAAATATAAATATGTAACGAAAAAACACAAATAATATTCCCCCATATATATGCGTACACATTTGAAATCAACTTGTTTTCCTTCAGAAAAGTACTGCGTCTCTGTCTTGAAATTTCGTTATAATGAAGCTAACTAGGAGAGATTGGTAGATTAAACAATGTTCCGCCGGGAACTGGAACTCGGATTCTGGAAAACGAAGTTGTACGCAGGAGTTCATCTGTGAAAGACTAGTTAAGTAACTAATCATATGAATTATTCAGGAGGTTTTATATATCTGACCATGCACAATTGGTAGAACGGGTTCGCAAGCTGATGAATGCCGAAGGAACCGAAGCGGAACTGGATGATATGCTGACTGAGCTGCAGCAGCAGCTGCCCTATGCGGAGATCAGTAATCTGATTTTCTGGGATGATCGAGACCTGACCCCCGAGCAGATTGTGGAAGAAGCACTGGCTGCCCGTCCTATTCAGCTTCCGCCCCAATCCTAGCTTCTCATTCAGGAGGTGAATGATCTACTATGTCTGATGTGAATTATAGTAACTTTGAACAGCCAGATTTCGACGCACTAAGTGAAGAAGAAAAGCGGCAGGCTCTTCGTAATCTGACCGAGCTAACAGACCATCATCTCATGCAGCAAGTTCTTGCTATTGGAATGAATTCTCAAGAAGAAGATCTGGTGCGCATCGAAGCCTGGCGTGCACTTGGTATCGCAAGCTCCTCTGATCCCCTGGATGAAGTCCTGCATGCTGCTGCGCAGCTTGTTCGTGACCCGGACGAAGATGAGGATGTACAAAACTACGCTTTGCAGACTTTAGCCCTACTGCCCATCACCGAAGCCGAGATTCAATTGGCTCTGGAGGTTTTGCAGGGGAATGCCTACATCCTGGTCAAGGGAGCTGCCTTTACTGTTCTTGCTGCACATTAACACGTTTCCGGTGCCAGGTCTGCGCTAGAGTCACTTCAATCCGATGCCGATTTTGGCTCTTCTGCGAAGCGGGTACTACAATCGAACCAAGGAAGTGACAACCCATGAACAAACATGACCCATCTTCCTCTCATGAACATGAAGCGTATAAAAATATGGATCAGACCAAAGCTGCATCGGGAGAACATGACGTGAAGCCTGTCTACCTGACCCAGGGTGAGATCAACGCTTTGCAGAAGGCGATCATGTTCCTGAAATTTGAATGCGAGGAAACCGACTCCCTCCTCTACGCAGGCAGTCCTCTGCTGAACAGTGTGCTGGAAAAGGTACGGGATGCGCATGACTATGCTGAGTACACCAAAGACTTTCACTCTCGTCCCAATGAATATGCCGAACGTTTTATGAGAGCCAAACTGGAGCGTTCCTACGCAGAAGAATTAGCCCCACGTGAACGAACAGCAGAACAACTGGCTGAAATTCTAGGCGCCTGCATGTACCCTTTTCCAGTGAAATAGCATTCAGTATGTCTGGGTATCTGTATGATTAGATAGTGATTGTTTAGCTGAACTGCTGCCGTGGTAGTTTAAACTTATACCACACTTCTTCCAAATTTTCGTTATAATGTAAGCATTACACCGAGAGATGGGAGGCGAATTATGGAAACCGAAGGTTTACGCAATGTTGAACAACTAGCCTTGAAGAAGCACAAGATTTACAAACAAAGTTTGATCCGGTACCTTGCACGCTCCATGCTAGCCAGCATGTTTATCGGATTTGGCGTAATCGTAGCGTTTAAGACAGGTAACTTCTTTTACATGGAGCAGTCCCCATTTACATACCCCATGGCAGCACTCACGTTTGGAGCGGCTATTATTCTGATTGCGTATGGCGGGGGTGACCTCTTTACTGGGAATACATTTTATTACACGTACGCTGCACTCAGGAAGAAGCTGCGTTGGTTCGAAGTGGTGAAGCTGTGGATTGCCAGTTACAGCGGGAACCTGATGGGCGCGGCCGTCTTCGCTCTATTAATCTATCTGACGGGGTTATTCGATTCGTCCCAGGTCAATGGATTTCTGCTAAGTGTGGTGGAGCACAAGATGGAGGCACCGGCGATGCAGCTCTTTTTCCGGGGAATCCTGTGTAACTGGCTCGTATGTCTGGCATTTTTCGTGCCGATGTTCATGAAGGAGAATGGCGCCAAAATGTTCGCCATGATGCTGTTTGTCTTCTGTTTTTTCATCTCGGGATATGAACACAGCGTAGCCAATATGTGCACGTTCGCCATCGCGCTGGTACTGAATCATCCGGGAACGATCTCGTTTGGCGGGGTCATTCATAATCTCGTTCCGGTAACCCTCGGCAATCTGGTGGGAGGCGTACTGCTGATGGGCTTCATGTATTATGCGGTGAACAAACCATTTCTCGATGATGAGACTCACTAACGTATGAAAAATCCCCCGCGACCATCCATCTCAAGATGTTGGTTACGGGGGACTTCTATTTTAATTCCAGATGTAATATGGGAAAAGGATTACCTGAGCCATCCAGCTCCGATCTGCCTGTCTGCACAAATCCCATTCGGTTATAAAATTGGGCAGCTCCCTCGTTTTGTTCATTCACATCCACTTTGAGATCGTTACCCTTAAGGTCAATGGCATGCATGACAAGCATCCGTCCGACCCCTTTCCCATGCTGATCCGCATCTACGAATAACATCTCCATGTTTTTACCATCCAGCCCCATAAAACCAACGGGCTCTCCCGCCGAGTCCACCGCTTCCCATACTTCCATGCCTGACAGAGCTTCACTCACCACACTTTTATAGAAGACAATATCCTCTTCGGCCAGAAATGTATGAGTAGCCCGTACAGCCCGTTCCCAAATGGCAACCAGCTTGGCATGATCCAGTGCCCTGTATGATGTAACCATCATTTTTAATTCCTCCCCTCCTATGTAGTGTTAATTATATTGCATAAATCCAAGGAGTGGGAGAAATCGAATGCGGCTGATGGCTGAAAAAGAACCCGACTCAGCTATTCGAGGTATCCTCCGGCTTCCAGCGAAACGTGACAGCCGATTGAGACGGAAGTGTGTATTGAAACGATTCCCCCTCCATGACGACACGGAAAGCAACATCTTCGTTACCTGTGTTAGCTGCAACCAGTACCATGGTTCCATACGGGTTGCGGAAGGCCACATTCTTCAAATCGTCCCGTTCCTCCGTAGATTCCACTCTTACAGCTCCTGCACGAACGTAACGGCTAAGATGTGCCAGTGCATAATATTCGACATTGCGTGTCACTTCACCCGTTTCCGGATCAATGGTCACTACCCCACGGCAATTCGCACAGCCGCCATTGGTGGGTCCACCTTGCGGATCCAGTGCAATATTCCAGAGCAGTACGCTTTGAGCCCAGTTTCGCGGAGCACCGATCATTAGATTGGACATCTGCCAGCCTAAATTTTCACCAAAATCAGAACTCCAATCCCCTCCGCTGCACTCAGTAAAATAGATATGTTTATCCGGGAAGCGATCATGCACTTCCGTCATGGAGGACGGGTCCCCTTTATAACAATGGAATGCCGAACCATCAATATATGATGCAGCCGCTTCGTCCCCAAGCACACTGCCCGTGTATTCTACCGCCTGATCCCAGTTGTGGTCATACGTGATAATTCGTGTGTCCAGTCCTGCATCCTGTATTGCAGGCCCAAGGTAATCACGAATAAACATGGCCTGTTCTTCGGCCCCCATACTCATGCTCGGATAATTAGCCGTAGTAAACTCCGGTTCATTTTGCAAGGTCATTCCATAGATTGGTATCCCCTGTGCCTGATAAGCCTTGATATATTTTACGAAATAACGTGCATAGGCTTCATAAACTTGAGGATTATTGTAATCCAGATACCAGCCATTCATTGTTTTTTCACCGTATTTCATCCAGGCCGGGGCGGTCCAGGGTGTGCCCAACACTTTGATGTCTGGTTTCAGCACAGCGACCTGTCTCAGCATATTTACCACTTCCTGGTCTTTGTCGATTGAGAAGTGATCCATATTATAATCCGTGCCGGACTCGATATCATTATACGTATAACTTGATGGTCCACCAGATGCATCCACCGAATAATCAGAAGCACCAATCGTATGACGCACCATATCCAGATTCAATCCTTCACTTGTAAACAGCTCCTTGAGTAATCGTTCCCGCTGTTCCTGCGGAAGCTGATCGAGTAAATAGGTGGTCGAGCCTGTCATGGCGGCACCAAATCCATCCATCGTTTGATACGTTTGGGATGGATCAATGGTGATGGTGTGATCTGCTTCAGAATGGTTCGCTTCGGTTGTTGTTTTGGTCCATTGAATTGGCTGCTGCGGTTCCAGTAGATGCTGCTGATCTCCTGTTGTCAGCCATGCTTCAACTGTTGCTGGGCTCTTCCCTATAGGTGGTGGCGGGATGCCATCTTCTTCACTGTGGTCTGCCATCCACCAAGCGCCGAAACCAGCCCCAATACATACCGCGATCAGCAGGATCATCCATCCTGTTTTCTTCTTGCTCCATCGCGCGTTCATCTCGTCCCCCTCTCCAAGTGTGGAAAAAGCCGCGGCCATTCGGCCACGACTCTTAGCTTCTTCCTCTTATTTACCGGATGGACTTCCGATATTCACGCTGCCTGTCAGACGGACATCGTCTGATGCACTGCCGACATAAACAGATACTTTACCCTTAGGCATTACCCACTCATGCGACTTTTCATCCCAATAGGACAGTGCGCTGCGATCCAATTTGATTTTAACGCGCTGCTGTTTGCCTGCCTTCAGATCGACTTTGGCCCAGCCAGCAAGTTGTTTTTCCGGTGTTTCCACACTCGTTGGCAGATTGCCTACATAGACTTGTACAACTTCTGCACCAGAAACTTTACCGGTGTTCCGTAGGTTCAGGGACACTTCTACGGTAGCATCGTCCCCTTTACCTGTGTTTTTCACATGCAGGTTGCGGTAGTCAAAATCGGTATAAGACAATCCGTGTCCAAATGCGAACGCTGGTGTCATGCCTTCTTTGTCATACCCTTTATAGCCTACAAAGATGCCTTCAGAGTACGTGCCCACGCCATTCACACCCGGGAATTGTTCCGCGGTGGAGATCGGCGTTTGTGAATCGTCCGACGGGAACGTCACTGGCAATTTACCAGAAGGGTTCACATCACCGAACAGAACGCGAGCTACAGCGTTACCTTGTTCCTGACCTGCGTACCAGGCTTGAACAATGGATGGAACTTCTTTTTGCCAGGAATCCATTTCCACAGCACGGCCGCTCATTTGAACAACAATCGTCTTCGGATTTGCTGCTGCGACCTTACGAATCAATTGCTCTTGGTTGTTCGGCAGTTCCAGATCGGAACGGTCCACATAACCTTCGCTGTCATACGTACGTGTTACGACAACGGCAACATCGGATTTTTTGGCCAGATCAACTGCTTTTTGCATTTTGGCATCCACGGCATCTTCAGGTGCTTCCCAGCCGAAACGCATTTGGGCACCCATGTCATGGCTTGACTGTACCGGGAAGTCAGTACGGTATTCAATCTTGATGTTGTGGGATTCGCCTTCTTTTAACGTAATTGCTTTCTTCGTTGTGCTCAGCGTTTCACCTTGATTTTCTACGAGCAGCTGATCATCCACGTACAATTTCGCAGATCCCAGGCTGGTCAGAGACAATTTGTAATCACCCGTTTTGGGTGCTGTAATGGAACCTGTCCAACGTGCGGACATTTTACTGTTGAATTCCGTTGGTGTAACCGGAAGCTTGGATGACTGGGCGTTGAACCCTTCATAGTTATAAAATCCAAGATTCATGTTGACCTGATTGTCTGTACGAACCAGTGAAGGGTCACCTTCCATGTTCGTATTGGTCCAGTATTCAGCACGAAGACCATACTCCGCTTTGTCCGTACCAACATTCTGCTCGCTCTTCTCGGCATCTGCCGGAGACAAGAGGGTGGACGGTACTGCGGAAGGACCGTTAAATGCATCCCCGGCGGAGATAGGATCCGTTCCGGCTGCATAATTCACTTCGACGCCATTGCCTGCACGGTTACGAATCCCTTCAAGCGGACTCACGGTGTATGTCGGGTTAACGAGGCTGCTGCCTCCACCTGCTGCAGAAGCCGTGTCTGCATCTGGTCCAATTACTGCAATGGAATTCAGTTCTTTCTTGGAAAGCGGCAGAACGTCATTGTTATTTTGCAACAGCACCATGCTCTGCTCAGCAATTTCCCGTGCTTGCTTACCGTCTGCCTTCGCATTAATTTGCGTATTGGTTACAGGGTTGTCGAACAGCCCTTTCTCGAACATTTGGAGCAAAATGCGGCGAACCTTCTCATCAATGGTCTGCTCGCTGACTTCACCTTTGTTCACGGCTTCCAGCAGATGCGTTCCCCATTTGCCATAAGGCTCCCCTGGTGTCTCCAGATCCAGACCCGCGTTAGCCGATTTGGCTGTACTGAAATTGGCACCATAGTCACTCATGATGAACCCTTCGAAGCCAAACTGGTCCTTGAGCAGATCGGTCAGCATCTCCTTGTTCTCACAAGCATATGTACCGTTCACCTGGTTAAATGAACACATGGCGGAACCGAGATCCGCTTTTTCAACCATAGCCTGGAACGGACGTGCATAGACTTCCTGAATGGCACGCTCACTGGCTGTTGCATTCGTTGTAAAACGCTCCGTTTCCTGATTGTTCAGGATGTAGTGCTTCGCCGTTGCAATCACCGGGTTGCTCTGAATTCCGTTGACATACGCTGCACCCATGCCGGAAGCCAGCAGCGGATCCTCACCCAAGGATTCGAAGTTACGTGATCCCCATGGTGTACGTGCAATGTCCAGACCAGGACCAAGAACAACGTTATGTGTTGTATCATGAGCTTCCTGTCCGATCAGGTCACCATATTGTTTGGCCAGATCGGTATCCCAGGATGCTGCCAGGGCAATCGGTGCAGGCAGTGCCGTGGACTTTTTGTCCTGCACATCCGGATTCGCGACACGTACGCCTGCTGGTCCATCCGCCATCTGCAATGCCGGAATGCCAAGCCGCTCCAATCCATCATTATAGAAACCATAATAGTTATTTACTTTACCGGTAACGAATCCGACTTTCTCCTCCAGCGTCATCGCCTTGAGCAGCAGTTCGGTGCGTTCCTTCGCAGATAAGGATTTGTTCATCCAAGGGCGATCTGCCCCGGAATCCGCTTCTGCGGCAAAGGCGTGTAACGGCATTGCCGCAACCGCCACGATGATTAATAGCATAAACCATCGTTTGAGGAAAATCAGGTTGAGTCTTCTGTTCATGTTTGTAAGCTCTCCTTCTCTCTTGATCATTTTTCTTGCACACATGGTTGGATACATGTGTACAAGGGAATGCAAACTGGCTTGTCCCAGCCCTTCAAGCATTCAGGCAGCCCTGCACATCGCTACGAAAAGTGCAGCTCGACAAGCGAGCGAGCAATTTCGCTTTCTTACGATAGCCGACCTGCGGATCAATTACATCCCCTTAAATATGGAAATGGAGCCGAAAAGAGTGAATTAGTTCTTAGGTATGATGTCAGATATAATTCGTATAACATCATATGAAAACGAGTTAATTACATTTTTGTAACTCAAATCATACAAAACATTTACTTTTGAAAACAGTCGTTATGTCCCATTTCTAAATTAACAATTTATTCAATTAATTATTATATTCAGGAAATTAAATTAAACACCTGGGCCCAAAGTCTATTTGTAAACGGATGCAATGAATTTCTTCGTTCCACACGGAAAATAAAAAGCAACCGAAGTCCCTTTTAACAGGTACCCCGGCTGCTATTTCTTCATAACTGACCTCTAATAGAGTCGCATTTCTCTAGTCAAACTTCCTTAAATCTTACATCCATTCTTACTAACCATGTCACCTGCTCTGTCCTAATCTTGCCTGCGATCTCGAGTTATTTCTAGCTCTTCAGCTGCGCCAGGATTTGTGGATCCTTGATCTTCTTATCTTCTGCGAGCAGCATGATTTTGGATAAAATCTCAGCTGTTCTTGGATCTTCATCCAGGAATGGCAGGAAGATTCTCCCCCGATGCTGACTATGCACAGGTACGATATATAGCGCACCAGTTGCCTGTCTAAACACGTTGCCACTGCCAAGATGAACGGCATATTCGCCGAGGTCACCTTCGATCCGTGCATAATTGCCATCCAGTCGTACATTGTCTATCTTGAGTAGACGCAGGGATTCATTCACGATAACATGACGCATTTCAATGGTTGTCAGGCTGGCTTCCGGATCCACCCCGCCCACATGCGCAACACTGACTACCAGATCAACATCACGCATGACCTCCGAGAAGAAGACCTTCGGTACATCTTTCAAGGCTACAGGCTTATACGTTTTGCGATCATAAAATTGTACTGTCTCCAGCGTAGGTGCTTCCGTATCCGCCGGTGAGAACCAGTCTGCCATGGCATACAGATTGGCAATCAGGTTATGCTCATAGCTGACTTTCTGTAAGCCTTCCTCATAACTGACGGTCCACTGGCGACCTTTGAGCAGGGCAACCGTCTTCTTCGGTTGAATCTGATACCCGGCATACCGGCGGGATACGGTTCCATTCGCAAGCTCATCCTCATTTGCAAGGTACAGCTCACGGAAGACCTGTTTGAACGGCTGACGTTCCTGACGGGTGAACAGATCCCGCTGGAATTCGCTCCATGTCCCGCTGCGGAATAATTGCAGAGGATGTGTAATCACCAGTGTATCCTGTTCCTGCAATGCATGTGTGCTACTTTGTTCCCCAGGCACAGTCAGGCAGGAAGATTCCGCATCGAAATACCCCAATCGGTCACCAGACTGGAACACCAACGTGCGAATCAGCGGACGAATGACCGGATTTTGTATCAGGCTGGTCACTTCCTGGACGGTAAAGGCAGTCTCTGCCGTCATGGAACGCTCCAGCTCATGTTTTGCCCGGCGATACTGCTGTACCAGATCCCCTTTTAATTCCTTCAACTCCGTAATATATCTGTCTTTCTTGAATCGTGCAGGTACCGATTTGAGCGTCTTCCCTTTGCTTACAAGAACCAACTCAGACTGACCATCCTCATCAATGACCAATTGAGCTGTCGTTGTCTCATCCAGGGCCTTTGGTTCAAAGTAGGATTTCATCTCATCCAGCTTGCTCGCTTCCATGTTCCAGATCAGCCGGGTCACATCCGTATACCCAGCATTACGGGCCAAGTTGCCAAGAGCAATCTGTGCGGCTGCACCTTCACTGGCACGACGCTGGGCTCCAAATTGCTTGCTCTCCAGCAGGAATTTCTGAATAAAATCATAACGTTCTCGCAGATCCCGTTCCTGCTCCGCCTGAAATGGAATCAAACTGTATGTGAGTAGATGGTCCTTATTCCGCTTCTCCTGTACAGATTGACGCATGTCCTCCAGACGAAGCTTCCCTAACGCTGCATCCGCGAACAACTGGGATCTGCGGTGGTTTGCTCCACCGGAAATGTATTTGGCACAATCATATAACAGATTGAACCGTTCCTCGCCGACAGCAGCATAAGCTTCCTCGAACCAGGCAATATCAAATGCCCCGTCGTTGAATTCCTGCGGCGATATCGGTGAATAGTGAGCGACGATGGTTTCCTTTTCAGCCGTAAATCGTTCATTAATGTGGGCATGGAAGTACCATGCCGCACTGCGAAGTCCATCCCATCCCAGATGCTTCGATACAATCTCCATCCACTGCGGTGCGTACATGGCCGCTTCCAACAGCTTTTTCTCTTGAATCGGATATTGCTCAAGTAATTGGCCCAGGAGAGTATCATCCTCACCCTCACGTGGATGGCAAACTTGAATCAGGTGACTGAACGTTTCCTTGCGTGTTGTGTTATCTCCGTAGCTGTAGATGTAGCCTCGTACAAATGTATCCTTATCCATGGCTGAGACCAGATGCACCCAATGTTCCATGCCTTCAATTCGTTCAAACTTCATGGCCAGTGTGCTGACTTCGGTGGAAAGCTCACCTCGTGTCAGTTCAATCTCCAGAATTCGTTCAACGACAGTATTCCGCAGCTCTATAAGTTCCGGATCATCCGTGATGCCTTCGGTGCGTGTCGACGTCAGCTCACGAATGAATGCAAAACGCTCCCCGCCCGTCAGCAACTGGCGGTACATTGTCTGTTTATCAATCAAACGCAGTTTGAATGCCCGCACGTAATCATCGAATGATAACAGGGAGAAACGCTGTGTATTTCCCACAAGGTTGATGAACTGATACGCCGTTTGGAAGAAGCGTTGGAAACTGGCATCATCATATATTCTGCTTCTTACCAGGTAGTTCCACCGTTCTGTCAGGATATGAAGCATGCCGGCTTCCTTCTCCAGTTGATCGTCAGGCATGCTGGCGATAATGGAAGCCCATGTCTTCTCCGCGATCTCAAATGTATCTGCAGGGTTGCTGTCCCTGAACGCTGCTGCAATCAATTCGGCAACCTGATCCGTATAGATCAGCGAAGCCGCCATCCGCTTCATTTCTTCCATATAGGAGAGAGGATAGGTCTGTTCGGCAAAGGACTTGCGCCAGCCTTCCAACAACGGGATTTTGCTTAATTCGTTATAATCATATTGATCGTGATAATAGCTGTAATGTTCATCCAAGTTGCCGCTCAGTGTGCTGAATTGCAAAATAAAATAGAGCTGCATGAGTTCAAGACTATTCAGATCACTCTGCGCAACATACGCCTCCCAAACGTCGTGGAGAGGATATTGCTCCATCTGTTTCATCTCATTTCGTTCCGCATAGGAGAACATGGAGCGCAGGCTGGCTCCAATCAAGAGGGTCTCACGGTAGCCCGCATAATACTCCACCTCATACTCATGATCCCTGTGTTGATGAACCAGAGCATCTAATCCTTCCATAAATGGTTTGGCCTTCTCCAGCGAAAGCGTAAAGATTTCCTTGGCATTAAAATCACTAAGATCACGCTTCTCCTGCAGCAGCGGCTCCACCCGGGATGGATCGAACAATCCAAAACCATTCGAAGAAGTATACCGGCTGCCCTCCTTCGTCAGCTTGTCCAGCAGCTTTTGCTCCTTCGCGGTAGGCTCCTGGATCAGTCCGGCTAACGGCTGTAATTGCTCATGCTGATCTGCACGTTCCGGATCCGCCGAAATTTCGGTCAACAGCTCAAGTGCACCAAGACGCTGCAATTCATTCTTCGCTTTTAGCAAACGTTCCAGTGATACTGCCAGCTGATCCGCAGGTTGCAGCAAAAGAACCTGAATGACCTTCTGCCGAAGTGAACCGGTCTTGAGTTTGAGCAAGGCCTCCATCTGTTTCATCTCGTCAGTAGTCAGCACAAGCTTCCTCACTTTGACTAGGGCCATCTCCCGGTTACTCATGCTTTTGTCGGACAGGCTCTCAAACACAAACTGTCTTTGCACCTCGTTATCGGGCTGCTGAACGAACTGGGATAACAGCTCACCTCGAAGTTCCGGGCTCAGCATGTCCTTGATTGCAATGACTTCTCCGATCCAATCGGGGTCCATATCATACGCAGCCAGGTAGAGCATTTTTTTGACCACATCATTCCGTTCAATCCGGTAATGGACATATTCAAGAACGCCAGATGGTCCACCTTCCCCTCCCAGAGGAATGCGGTCCAGCAGCTGCTTAAATTGATCGAAGTCCTGACGCCGAATTACCTTGTCTTCAAAGACAGGCAGGGGCGAAATGTGAATGCTGCGCTGATTCTCTCCATCCTCGAAGTGCCAGTTATGCATGTACATGGCATCATAGTTTTGGATAATCCAGTGCATCAACTCCACATCCTGTACGTCCAGATATCGACGGGCAATACTTAGCCGCAGGTCACGATTCTGACTGTTCGCAAGCACATATTGCGCAACGATTTTCTGATACAGTTGGCCGTGATCCATAATACGGATCAATTTTTCATTAAGATGGTCCTCTTCAATAACAGCCGTTGCCCACAGACTGATGAATATCTTATTGGCATTGGAATCCTGCTCCCAATCTTCACGAACAGCTGCATCGGTCAGCGCTTCATAGGCTTGCTCAATCAACTGTGATGCAACGCGCGAATTGGCCGCTTCAATTCCGAGCCCTGTCCATACGGCTAATGCTCGAACCACTGAACTGTAACGAATCAGATTGTGATCGATGATTACTTTTAATATGTATATAAATGCTCCAATGGTTCCTTCATCCATCCGTTCAACGATACTCTGGCGCAATCCTTCCTGCAGCCTTGCTGCCACAAGCAGTTCACCCACCATATGGTACGCATCTGGCTGGTCACTCATGAATATACCTTTGATCATCTCACCAGTAAGCAACGCCGACTGATTATCGCCATATATAATCTCGTGTAAGGCCTGCTTCATATCTCCGTTGTCATGGTCCAGTTCATAGGAGATGCAATCCGGAAGCACGGATCGAACCTCGTACAAATGATCGAACTTGTATTCACGAACCGATACATACTCGTCCAGGGAGAACTGGCGAATCTCCATGCGCAGCAATCCAATGAGTTTGCGGATTACCTGTCCAACATGCTGCGCAGGATCGGCAGTTCGAAACGGACGGCGTTCGTACATGATGCTGTACGGGTATTTTGTGGCACGGTCAGCAATATAACGGAATCGTTCGACCAACCATTCATTCGTCAGCTGCTCAAGCACGTTCAGCAAGGGTTCGAATAAGGGCTTTCCCGTTTCAGCTGCCTGCTTTTGCAGCAATTCCTCTGTATTCAAATATAATTTTTCATCTCCGCGCAAATACATGGAACCAGCCATCTCCACCACATATCCTGCAAGCTCCTGCCAGGTCCCGTTCAATGATTCTGCCTTCTCTTGCATTCCGTTGATATACACCTGTTCATTATCTTTCTGATTCATCCAATCTCCTCCTTATCGTTTAATTACCACAAGCGGCCGGCAAGCATGGTAAACCGGATAAACACCAATTCGTCACCTTCCTGGAACTCCAGTGGTGCATCCAATTCGGACAATTCTTCATCATTGAGGAAGACTTTGTACAGTCCATCTTCATAAGCGATCATAGCCGTTTGAACCGCATGCTCCAGGTCTTGAATCTCCTCATTGTACACTTCACCAAAACCGACTTTTCCCGTTGATCCCTTAAGTTGAATCTCCTCAGGCATAAGATAGGTGAGTAATGCCGCACTGTTTTTCTTCTCCTGAAGAGCGTTCACCTGCACGTGTACCATATGTTTGATTAGCTCTCGTAACGTTCCGGTTGTTTCCGGAAGTTCTGTGGCTTGCTTGGCAAGTGCAGGCTTGCGTTTGCCCAGGCTTTTCACCGTGACCCATACGTTCACAACGCCCCCTCCTTCTTCTATATGAACTGACTAGCTACGTCTCACCAGTCTAGTAAAAACTAAAAATACGTACACATGTACCCCTTATTAGCATCATAACCAATATTTCCGCCACAATCATGAGCCATTCCTCACGTTTACCTGAAACCTGCGAACTACTGGACCCCAACGTACTTACGCAAAAAAAGCCGGGTTGTTCCAATAACCTTGGAACTCCCAGCCACATCAGCATTCATGCAGACCTGATTTGTGTTATGAGACAATGAACAGCTTTGGATTCATCTGGCCAATCGCATAGGGCGAATCGTTACAGCCGCCGTTTTGAAGCCTGGCATACGGCAATAAGGGTCCAGATCGGGCCTTGTCGCCCGATTGACGTTCTGAATGCCGCCCCAATGCATCGGTACAAACAGCGTGTCTTCGCGAATATGTTCCTTAATACGAGCACGTACGGTGAAGCTCCCATGCACAGATTGTATCTCGACCCACTCCCCATCCATAATTCGATGACGTGCAGCTGTACCCGGATGAAGTTCCACAAAATTCTCCAGTTCACGGGCTTCCAGTGTTGGGCTCCGATGGGTCTGTACGCCAGTCAGATAGTGAGGAAGGACGCGGCCATTGGTCAGAATCAGAGGGAATTCCCGCGAGACATCATGCCAACCAGCACTTAATTCACTTGTAAATGTAGCCCTGCCGTCCTCATGAGCAAACCGCTCACTGAACAGCAGCCCTTCACCCTCATCCTCCAGAGAAACGCAGGGCCAGTAGATACCTTTCTCCCTCCGTAGACGTTCGTAGGTCATTCCATAGTAATCTGCAACCCCGCCCTGGCTGGCCAGTCTGAGTTCATTGAAGATATCCTCGGCACATGCATATTGAAAATAAGACGCTTTGCCGAGTCCGCTGGCAATGGAGCATAGAATATCCCAATCGTGGCGGGTCCCTCCCGGTGCCGGTCTGCCCTGTTCTCGTAACAGCACCCGGCCTTCCAGATTGGTCAGCGTACCTTCGTTCTCCAGATAAGCCGTGACTGGAAGCACCACATCAGCCATCTTCGCTGTCTCGGACAGAAACATATCTGCCACGACCAGAAAATCCAGCTTACGAAGCCCTTCTTCCACCAAACGCACATTGGGATTGGATACAACCGGGTTGGAGCCCATCACAAGCAGGGCTCGAATCTCCTGCTCGTGAACCCGTTCCATCATTTCATAGGCAGATACACCTTTTCCCGGCAAGGTCTCAGGTGCAACTCCCCAGACGGATGCTACATGTGCGCGGTCCTGTGCATTTTCTATGGAACGATATCCCGGCAATTGATCGGCCTTCTGCCCATGCTCTCTTCCGCCCTGTCCGTTTCCCTGTCCAGTGATCGCACCATAACCACAGCCTGGTCTGCCAATTTTCCCAGTCGCCAGTACCAAGTTAAGAAAATGACGGACCGCAAGATGTCCATCCGTTTGCTGTTCCACTCCGCGCGCAGTCATGATCATGCCTGTCTCCGCCTGACCATAGGCCATTGCGGCCTGACGGATCAGGGTTAAGTCCACCCCGCATTGCACTGCGGATTCTTCCAGGTCTATCTCGCTCAGTGCATTCTGCAAACTCTCATAGCCTTGGGTTCTTGCATCAATAAAATGCTCATTCACAAGTCCCGCTTCCATAATGACCTTCAGCATGATGTTCGCAAGCAGTGCATCCATACCCGGTTTGATCTGCAAATGAAGGTCAGCAATGGCTGCAGTAGCTGTCTTCCGCGGATCAATAACGATGATGTACGCTCCATTTTCCTTCGCCTGGTTGAAATAAGGCAGCAGAGTGGGCTGGCACTCTGCAACGTTGGTCCCTGCAAGTACAATGCACTGGGCCAGCGGGATGTCGGACAAGCGGAATGTCAGCCCCCGATCCATGCCAAACACCTTACTTCCTGCTGAGGCAGCGGCAGACATACAGAAACGACCGTTATAATCAATATATCGTGTCCCTAGAGCAACCCTTGCGAATTTCCCTAGCAAATAGGCTGTTTCATTGGTGAGGGAACCCCCTCCATACACACCGATTGCATCGGCACCGTATTGATTCTGAAGACTTGTAAAACGTCCTGCGATATATGCTGTGACTTCAGGCCATGAAGAAGGTATCAGTTCACCATCCCGGCGGATGAGAGGCTGCAGAAGTCGCTGTCCACTCAGTGCATGCTGATGTGCATTCATGCCTTTGACACACAATCTTCCCTGTGAAGCTTCATTCGGTACGCCTTCAACGATGTACGCGGCACGGCGCTCACCAGCGATGGGCCCAGCCACTTCCTCGACGGTCATTTTGCACTGTACGCTGCAATAGGGGCATTGTGTCTCCCGTACATGCAGTTTTGAAACAAACGAACTGTCTTCCATTGATGTCTTCATTCCCATCTTCACTCCCTTCCCTACCTTTTGGATCAAGTAAAACTCAATTCGCTTACCGTTCTGCCCGCCAGCTCGTTCTGGAATTGTTGATCCAGCAGATTCTCGCGGATCGATATGAACCCCAATCGCTCTACCCATGCCCAGATGGGTTCATCGTACCAGGCGGTTCGGCGATACCACTCCACGCATGCCGAGATCAGCCGCACTGCATCTTTTTCCGTCTCGCCAAGTCCGAGGAGTCCCCCTTCTTTTACGGGGTGGGCCGCATGACCACCCGCGTAAATTTCCCAGCCGGCGGGAGATTCCTGCAATCCGATATCCTGCACAATCGGGCTTACCCATGAGCTCGCTCCTCCCGACAAGACGACTCTCACGGGAGCAGGCATATCTGCATTAACCCACCTGAATTGAAGGTCCTCTGCCATGGCTTCGAACTTCAGATGGCCTGCATGGACCTCGATACCCGTAACCGCGCCCCGCAGGATATCGTTCCGATTTCCAGCCCGATCAGGCTGCTGTACACTTATCCACTTTCCGGTTATCTTCAAATAGTAACGAAGTGCAGTTTGGCAGATATCGCAGCCTTCTTCTGTTCTCCAGTCCAGCTGCTGCATTATTCTTCTCATTCCATCACCCTCTTGAATGGCATACAGATGGTGATGGTCTGTCGAAGCTGCAAGCTCAGAGGAATTACCATCCGACAACCGATTGAGCGCTTCTTTCAGTGAGGCATGACCCAGATCCGTACAACTGCAAACGGGCCATTCTGTCGTTTTCGCCGCAGCTGCTGCTTCGCTTGCACCACCGCCGTTTTTCTGGAGATGCAGCGTGTGCTTCACCAGTGCCGTAACCATTGGACGACATCCGCCGCAGGAACCGGAGGCTTTGGTATGCTCCTTAACCTGTTCAGCAGTCTGCAGCCCCTTATCCTGTATGGCCCTCATGATCATCAACTTGCTCACATTGTTACAGGCGCACACCGTCTCCTGATCAGGCAATGCTGCTGCCGCCTTCTCGGCTGGATTCGTCTCTTCCTCGCGGGGAGCGAGTTCTTCGATGCCAGCCCCACGCTGAACAAGTCCCAATAGGCTGGCACTCTCCGTCGTATCCCCGAACAGGATCGCTCCACTTACATGCCCTTCCTTCATCAATACTTTCTTATACGTACCGCGAATACCATCAAGCATCTGTACAGCCGTCCGCATTTCTTCTCCGCTAATGTTTCCGGCCGAGAACACGTCAACGCCAGAGACCTTCAGTTGGGAATAGGGAATAGAACCCCTATACTCTGCTGTCTCCTGCCCACATAAAAAACGTGCGAGTACCTTACCCTGCTCATATAAGGGGGCTACCAGACCATAACTGATACCCCGATGTTCGGCACATTCACCGACAGCATACACATCAGGTACGCTGGTACGCATGTAATCGTCGACCACAATCGCCCGATGGGTCCTGATTCCGCTCCGTCTGGCCACATCAACATTGGGACGAATGCCCACGGCCACAACGACTACCTGTGCTTCAAGCTTGGTTCCATCTGTAAATTGAAGCCCCTGAGCCTGGGACCGACCCACAATTTTTTGTGTGTTTTTGTTTAATAGGAAAGTCATCCCCTGAGCTTCCAACTCATGCTGAAGCATGGTCGCTGCCTGCAGATCCAACTGCCGATTCATAATGTAAGGTGCGTTATGTACCACAACGGCTTCCATCCCCAAATGCAGGAGTCCGCGGGCAGCTTCAAGCCCAAGCAATCCGCCACCAATAACGGCCGCCTTACGATGTACTTTGGAATACGCGGACATACGTGTGCAGTCATCTATGGTGCGAAAAGACATCACCCTCTCTTTATCCACACCAGGAATGGGTGGAATAAATGGAGCAGACCCTGTCGCAAGGATTAGAATATCGTAGGACTCCCTCATTCCGGATAACGTTTCAATCGTTTTGGACGGAGTATCAATCTTGTGGACCGTCTCTCCCGCACACAGCCGGATGCCGTGATCCTCATACCAGCTCCAGTCGTTAATGATAATGTCCTGCAGATCGTGTTCACCCTGCAGCACTTTGGATAACATGATCCGATTATAGTTGGGACGTGGTTCACTTCCGTAGATGACAATCTCATATGTATCCGGAGATACGGCTATAATCTCTTCCACACACCTAACACCTGCCATCCCGTTTCCGATAACGACCAGTCTCTTCTTGCTCATGGGCTGCCCCCTGTCTCTGTGACATATTGAGTTAAAAATAAACAGAAAAATCCCTTCTCCATGGATCGGAAAAGGGCACCGTTGCCTCCGGAATTCACACGCCATTGTGTGATTTCATATTAGATTCAGATTACGGCAAACCATAATGTATGTCAACAAAATTAACACATAATTCTGAATTAACTTTCAAAATGATTTATTTAAAAATTTAATGTTATTTTTCTTGACATACACAAATTCTCTTTTTATAATTTGAATCAAAATCACCGTGCTGTGATCAAATCAGGTGCAGGAACACAATGACGTGTCCTGCCTGCCGGCAATGAGGCCGCAAATCGTTCATCATCTGGACGAATTGCGGCCTTTTTCTGCCTGAACTGCACAAAGACAGGGTAAGATTATTCAATTGGATGAGGAGCGATGCTGAATGGTGGAGAGCAAAAGTTTTTGGAAGAGCGGGCATAAGCCCAGCCTGTTCGGGGCATTTCTGTATTTTGATATCAGTTTTATGATCTGGGGCATGCTTGGCCCCCTCGCGGTTGTTATTGCCATGGATTACCCGATGACCCCTCTTGAAAAAGCCAACCTGGTGGCACTGCCCATCCTTGGCGGCTCCATTCTTAGACTTGTACTTGGTTTTATGTCCGATTATATCGGTCCAAAGCTCACGGCTCAGATCGGCATGGGCGTCACGCTCATACCTCTATTGCTGGGCTGGCTGTGGGTAGACTCGCTAAGCCAGTTATACGTTGTTGCCCTCCTGCTTGGCGTTGCAGGTGCCTCATTTGCCGCTGCTCTTCCACTCGCAGGGCAATGGTATCCCAAGGAACATCAGGGACTTGCCATGGGGATTGCCGGCGCAGGGAATAGCGGTACTGTACTCGCTACTCTGTTTGCCAATCGGCTGGCTACTCATTTCGGCAGCTGGGAAGTCGTTTTTGGACTCGCCATCATACCAATCGTGGTCGTTTTCATCCTTTTCTCCATCTTCGCCCGTAACAGTCCCAATCGGCCAGCACCGAAGAAGCTCTCTGAGTACGGCACCTTGCTGAAACAAAGGGATGCCTGG
The DNA here is from genome assembly GCF_038005125.1 of Paenibacillus sp. FSL K6-2862. Lineage (NCBI taxonomy): Bacteria > Bacillati > Bacillota > Bacilli > Caryophanales > Paenibacillaceae > Paenibacillus > Paenibacillus sp. FSL K6-2862. The sequence continues at coordinate 905,352 of NZ_JBBOSN010000001.1, read as the reverse complement.
GTATTCTGTGCATTTTATTGTGTTACCTTTGGGGGTTTCGTGGGATTGTGTAACTATCTGACCATCTTCTTCAACACCCAATATGGCTTATCTCCTGTCCGAGCCGCTGATATCACAACCTTTTGCGTTATTGCCGGAAGCTTCTTCCGACCTGTTGGCGGTTACTTGGCAGACAAGATCGGTGGTACGCGGATGCTGACATTCCTATATACTGGTGCCTGTGTCATGCTTGTAGGTGTATCTTTCCTCCCTCCACTTCCTGTGGTCGTCGTCATGTTATTCCTGGGCATGATGTGCCTTGGGGCTGGTAATGGTTCCGTGTTCCAATTGGTTCCACAACGTTTCGGCAATGAAATCGGTCTGATGACAGGCATTGTCGGCGCGGCAGGTGGCCTGGGCGGATACGCACTCCCGCTGATTCTTGGTCAACTGTACAGCTCCTACCAGTCCTATACGCCGGGATTCGTCATCCTTAGTCTGATCGCAGCCGCATCCATGCTGCTCGTACTGGTTATGCAGTCCAAATGGCGCGGCCAATGGCTGAAGAAATCTTTTACCAGCAAAACGGAATCCACATCCCTCTCTTCATAAAGAATACAGGTGACTAATCGCATCTAAAAAGAGAACAGCACAGCCCTTCGGCTGCTGCTGTTCTCTTGTTGTCAGGATGAATATTTGCGAAAAACAACGACGGCATTATGCCCGCCAAAACCAAAAGAATTGGACATTCCGATCTGCATCTCTGCCTCTCTGGCTTCATTAGGTACATAATCCAAATCACAGTCCGGGTCCTGCTGCTCCTGGTTAATCGTTGGTGGAATGATGCCATGCTGCAAGGTTTGAATCAGTGAGATAGCTTCCGCTCCACCGGCGGCTCCTAACATGTGCCCAGTCATCGATTTATTGGCCGTCACGGGAATACGATAGGCAGCTTCACCGAAGAGTTGTTTAATCGCTCGGGTCTCTGAGAGATCTCCCGCTTCGGTACTTGTTGCGTGGGCGTTAATCACATCCACGTCATCCGGCTGAAGCTTCGCGTCAGCAAGCGCAGCTCTCATGGCCAGGAATGCTCCGCGTCCTTCCGGATGGGTTGCTACCATATGATATGCGTCTGAACTGGCACCATATCCAACAATTTCAGCGAGGATATTTGCGTTTCTAGCCAGGGCATGTGATAAAGACTCTACCACCACAATCCCAGCACCTTCAGCCATCACAAACCCATCTCTTCCAGCGTCAAAGGGGCGACTCGCCGTTTCATAGGCTTCGTTTCTTGTGGATAACGCGGTAGCATTACCGAAGCTGGCCAGCGAAACTTCCGTGATGGCTGCTTCGGTTCCCCCGGCAATAATGACATCTGCACCTCCGTCACGAATCAGCCGGAAGGCCTCACCTATGGCTGTATTTCCAATGGAGCAGGCAGTCACAGGTGAAAGAGTCGGTCCCCAACATCCGAATTTCATGCTCACCATGGCAGCTGCCATATTGGAAATCATCATCGGCACAAGGGTCGGACTAACCCTTCCGGGACCACGTTCGGATAACAGTTTTCCTTGCTCCATCAGTGTTTGAATGCCGCCGATGCCGGAACCAATGTATACACCAACCCGTTCCCTGTCCACTTTCTCCATATCCAGTCCCGAATGCACAAGAGCATCGTCAGCTGCCGCTACAGCAAATTGGCAAAATCGATCCATACGGCGGGCTTCCTTGCGTCCGAATCGCCCCTCTCCGTCAAAATCTCGGACAACACCAGCCATTTTGGTTTTATATGAAGTGGTATCGAAGCTTTCAATTAATGATATTCCTGACTGCCCTTTCACAAGTCCGTTCCAAAATGTATCTACATCATTGCCCAGCGGCGAGACAATTCCCATACCGGTAATCACAACACGTTCGCGTTCCATATCTAACTCATCCTCCCTAGCCATTCAGGCTATCCGACTGAACTTCTGCATTTATATTGGCACGTGCAGTATCCTATTACAAGTTGTGAATTATAATAGTATAATGACTACCATGATAAAGGTTGGGGTGGAATAAGATGAACCAGGATGTCAGGCTTCAGGCATTATCCTTATTTTTGAAAACTCAACGTGCCAAAATAGCTCCCGCAGAAGTCGGTTTGCCGGAAGGCACCCGTCGCAGAACACCGGGTCTTAGAAGAGAAGAGGTAGCCCAATTGGCGGGCGTAAGCACAACTTGGTACACCTGGCTTGAACAAGGAAGAGATATTCAGGTTTCCCATTCGGTGCTGGATAACATTGCTTCTGCACTCAAACTGACCCCTGATGAACGCAAGTACTTGTTCTCCCTTGCCATGGAGCATTACTCCGAACTGCATATCCGTGAGGAAGAACCTTACCAGCTCCATCCTTCCCTGCAAAAAATACTGCAGGAGCTCCAGAATTGTCCCACCATTATTTCTGATCGCCGCTGCTACATTGTTGGCTGGAATGAAGCAGCCAGTCATGTCTTCATTGATTTTGAGCAGATTCCTGCCGAACAGCGAAACATGATTAGTCTATTATTTGAACGAAAGGAATTTCGGAGACTTGCAGTCAACTGGGAGGATTTTGTCCTCGGATACCTTGCGATCTTCCGTGCCTATTACGGCCAATATGTCGACGATGAATGGTACAATCTGTTTCTGAATGAAATGATGGACCGATATCCGGAATTCCAGTCCCTGTGGAAACAAAGCAGCGTGAGCAGTGCACCAGACGTACTGATTGAATTCAGACATTCCAGAGCCGGCAAAATGTTGTTCAATCTGACCTCGTTGCAGGTTCAGGGTAATACCGATCTGCGATGCAGTATATACACTCCTGCACAGGATACGGCCACCGAGCGGAAATTGGTGCGCCTTATGGAACGTGAGAAGGAGCGTCAAGCCAGACCTAACGTTTAAACGGCATTCCAATGCAACCAAACGAAAAATGATCCGAGCGGTTTCGCTCGGATCTTTTTTGGTGATCATCCAGCCCTTTTCATCGGATATGGATCAGATCAATCTACGCATAGCAAATGTTATTCGAACGCCGGAATGGCGATGTCTGCATACTTCTCTTCGAAGAAAGCCTTCACTTCAGGGCCTGCCATGCGTTTGGCGAGCTTCTGAATGGCTTCGGAATCCTTGTTGTCCTCACGTGCAACCAAAGTGATGGCAAAATGGGAGTCATCCTTTTCCGTGAACAGCGCATCCTTCTTCGGTGTAAGTCCCAGCGGGCTTGCATACGCCGGGGTCATGGCAACCAGATCTGCATCATCCAGCATGCGGGCCAGCATAAGCAGGTCTACTTCCTGGAACTTGAAGTTCTTCGGATTCTCAATAATATCCGCCTGTGTTGCGTTGAATCCTGCGCCTTCTTTCAGCTTGATCAGACCGTTTTGTTCCATCATCACGAGTGAACGTCCAATGTTAGAAGGGTCATTGGCAATAGCAACCGTTGCCCCTTCAGGCAGTTCTTCAGTGGTTTTGTACTTTTTGGAATACGCACCGTAGATCGCGTTGTAGATCGGCTGTACGGCAACCAGATTCCCATTATTGGCTTCGTTAAATTGAGTCATGTAAGGCACATGCTGGAAGAAGTTAGCGTCTACTTCCTTGTCTTTCAATGCCGTATTCGGTTGAACGTTATCGGATAGAACGACAACTTCCAAATTCACACCATCTTCCTTAAGCAGCGGCTTCACAATATCCAGTACATCCGTCATTGGTGGAATCAATGTAGCCACTTTCAACGTCACTTCCTGAGTCGCTTGGCTGCCTTCATTATTCCCCTCCGCAGCGGGTGTCTCTTCTTTTTTGCCGCATGCGGATACAACCAGCATGACTGCGAGCAGCATAAGGATCATTTTTGATTTCATTTTCATTCTAACCCCTTCATCGTGTAATCTGTAATGTCATCCTAAATTCTTCTCGTCTGTTAACCTTGTGTACCTCATGATCTGCGATCAAGCCAGCGGGACAATCTGCTTCCGGTAAACTGGATCATCTGCACCAGAATGATCATAATAATGATCGTAAATACCATGATCTCCGTCTCGAACCGCTGATATCCGTAACGAATGGCAAAATCGCCAACACCTCCACCGCCGACAATGCCCATCACCGTGGAATAGGAGATAAAACTGATCGTTGCCGTGGTCAGTCCGAGTACGAGACCTGAACGTGCTTCCACATACAAAAATTTCAGCACAAGCTGCATGGTTGATGCACCCATCGACGATGCCGCCTCAACCACACCTTTGGGCACATCGAGCAGTGCCTGTTCTACTAGGCGGGCATAGTAGGCAATCGCAATAACGGAAAGCGGCACCGCCGCTGCCAATGTCCCCATCGCCGTTCCCACAATCATCCGCGTGAACGGAATCATGAATACGACCAGCAGCAGAAACGGGAACGAACGAATGATATTGACCAGGCTGCCCAGAATCGTGAACAGCGGCCTGTTCTCATAACGTTGTCCTCTTCGGAACAAATACAGCAGCGTGCCGAGTGGAAGCCCAATCAGGACAGCTGCTCCAATCGAGATGCCAACCATGACAAAGGTCTCTCCGATCGCCTTCCATATCTCATCCTGGTACTTCAATATGGATTCAGGTATCATCGTTCCTCGTCCTCCGTTTCCCATGGTGCCGCCTCTTCACCCGTAAGCAAGGACGTCAGCAAATCCCGCTGTGGTGCGGGAATACTGCGAACTTCCGCTTCCGTTAGCGTTCGGACAATGCGCCCTTCCTTCATCACGGAAATTTGGTGGCAGAGTCTGCGCGCAACCTCCATCTCATGCGTAACCAGCACGATGGTCACACCCAGTGTTTCATTCACATGGCGCAGCACATCCAGAATACCGTTCGTTGTCTGAGGATCGAGCGAGGACGTTGGTTCATCGCAGAGCAATACATCAGGCCGGCTCGCAAGAGCCCTCGCAATAGCCACACGCTGCTTCTGTCCTCCGCTTAACTGGGCGGGATATTGTTTCGCCTTATCCTCGAGACCCACGAATCTCAACACCTCAAGTCCACGTTCTTCCCTTTCTCTCTGAGAAACACCCGCCAGTTCAAGAGGCATGCATACATTGCCAATCACCGTTCGGTTGCTCACCAGATTAAAGTGCTGAAAAATCATGCCGATGGAACGACGCGCCTGACGAAGGGCTCTTTCGCTCATCCGGGTCAGCTGCTGTCCGCCTACGGTTACTTCACCGGAGTCCGGCTTTTCAAGCCCGTTCAGCATGCGGAGAAGCGTTGATTTGCCCGCACCGCTGGAACCAATGATACCGTGAATCTCTCCCTGTCCCACTTCAAGCGAGACAGAGCTTAACGCCTCGAATCCCTGATCAGCCCGGGACCCGCGTTCGTTATAACGCTTGCTTACGCCGTATAATGAAATCATGGAGATTCCTCCTGCGATTAATCATGCATGGTCCTTCGAGAACACATGAAGAAAGCCCGCACAGCCGATAACCGGAGCGCGAGCAATCCTGTTCATTTATAATAAAGCAACATTCTGTGTGAAACAAGCCTTAACGAGAGATATCTGTTTTTAAATCGTTTACATGATACAAGCTAAATCTGCCGTTCGAAGAACCGATGTAGATTTCATCCCCTACCCGATTTATTGTGCCATTCTTGGCATCCCGATCGCGGTGTTCCGGCGATCCCATGACCACGTCATGCACTCGGCCGACCAGCGTACCATCCTCTTTATTCATGATCAGAAGATCCTCACCCATGGGTAACAGAAGTTGATCATCGATAACCAGGTAACTTCCCTGGTTGGTAGGGTATCTCAAGGAAGAGATCGTATATTGTGCGTCCCAGCGCGTTTTTCCCGTATGATAATCCAGTGCAGCCGGGTAACCGTTCTTGATCACAAATATTTGATCACCTTCCACAAGCCCTCGCTCAACCTTGTCATTTAACGTCCATCGTTTTTTATCGTTCTTGGCATCATACAGCATCGTTGTAAAATCCGAATAATCCCCGTAATGCTCACCTTGCTTATTTTCGCGGATCAACAGCATGCCATCATTCAGCACCTCGAAGCGTTGTCCGTTCCGGGCTTGAAAGTGAGCAAGTTGCTTGCCTGAATTCAGATCGACCAACACCCACTGATCCCCGAGCAGCATCCAACGTTCAGGCTTTGCCTCTGTGAATGGATCAAGACGGGTTATTCCGTCGAAGTACGGATCATTCTCGATATGATCCACAGTAGGCTTACCGGTTTTGATACTCCATACCGTACGACCTGATAGCGGGTCGGCTGCAACCAGTTGATTTTTCTCCCAATACATCACATACGGGTCAGCTGCCGTCTGGTTAAACAATTGATATCCGGCACTTAGCTTCCTTGTCCATAGGGTTTTGCCATTAGAACTGTTCAGCACGGTGATTCGTCCCTGACTGGAGCCTTCCTTAACCGGGCTATCTACCACCACAACATTCTCCGCAGCTGTAATACCACGAAGTGAAAGTTTGGAGCCGGTTTTGTACTCCCACTGCACTTTCCCATCCGATAGTTTAATGTGGCGTATGCGATCCTTGTACTCTTTATCTCCCGGAGCATAAGACGTATAGATTGTCACACCCTCGCGTTTCGTATCCACCTGCGCTTGGAGTGCGCCGTAGCCTGCATGGATCCCCCACACATTTTTTCCGGTATATCGATCGAGGGCGTACACGGATTTATCATAATGCATGCCGCTAAATCCACCGTCGTCTCCTTTCATCAGAAGCACATCCGCTGTTGCTGCATGCAAAAAGGGATAATTCAGCTTGCCCTGATTGGTCCATGTGGATTTCCAGGGTAACGTTGCAGGGAGTGTTTGGCCAAGAATTTTGGTTGTGAACTGATAGTCGTCCGAACGACTAAAATTCCAATCCGAAGGGACCACATTATTACGATCATCCACCGGGATGTTCCAGCGTGTCTGCACCAACTTTCCCGTCTTGTTGAACGTTACCAGAAACTGTGCATCTTCCCGCTCATATCGCCAGGTCTGTCCAATACTCATGGAAACATTGGTTTCATTCAGATTCTGGGAATGCTCTTTCCAATCCGGCTCCCCGAGCCACTGGGCAGCTTGTTTTGAAGTCGTGCTTTTATTTAATAAAATATCCGTCAGATGACGAACATCCGTTGTAGACATGGAGGCCTGATTCCCGAACCAGCCGTCCGTTACGTTCACGCGCTGCTGTACGTCCTTCGCCCTAACCCAGATTATGGCTGGACGGTATACGTTCGACTCTTTGTACCAGGTCCGCGGAGGAACGGAGACACCATACCAATCCTTCGTCGATGCAACAATTAGCGCATGATCCGTTAGAGAACTGGCAGAAGGCCAGTTTGTCTGGCTTCCAGGATACAGATACAGTTTACTTCCCGCCCGGAGTGTAAAGTTCTGCGGAGTGGACCTTTTCATCGTCTGGCTTTCCTTGGATGCGTACCATCCCGGTACCCAGAAACTCGCGAACTCGCTATGATTCAATCGGATCCATTCTCCGCGAACAACCTGTACTTTCAGCTTTTCCCCGCCGGAGGTATATGTAGATATTCTCATCAGATCAATGGGAACCTTGTGATCAACAGTTTGGTCATACATAGGCAGGCCTTTTCCCAATGTGACAGTTTCTCCAGCTTTATAGGTTATGGATGCTGATAAGGCTTGTGTAACTGATTCTGGGGCTTGGCCTTCACGGGCAGCCACATTCAGATCCAGCAGCATGTATCCTGTAACGATCACGGCAGCTACTCCGGTAATGGTGATCCACCTGTAGCCCCTTTTTCGCCAGTTCCCGCCTGTCTTCACGTTGGTTCACTCCATCCATTTGAAGTTATTTCCATTAAAGACGTTTTGAACAAGAAAAAGTTACTGTATTATCATAATAAAATGTCTGTCCCTGTTCTTCACCTGACATCCAGCATTGCCGGGTAATAAGGGAATTCCCAGCCCAGCGTGTAAGCCATAATAAGGGTTGTTATAAAATAAAACACAAAATACAGATCTGCACGGGAATACCCGGTCTGGATGTAATACGTCCGGCTCGCGCCATCTGCGAATCCTTTTGCCTCCATGGCGATGGCCATGCGCTCTGCCCGCCGGATGCTCTGCGCCAGCAGGGGAATCGCATACCGCTTCAAGGTTCCATAGACGTTCCAGTATGATACACGCTGCTGCGTACCACGGATGCGAATGGCATAACGCAGCGTCTGGAATTCGTCCAGCAGAATGGGAATCATGCGCATGGCGGCCAAAAAGCTATAGGCATACTTGGGTGGCAGACGCCACTCCTGCATCAGCGAGTAGAATAGACGAACCGGACGTGTGGTCAGGCCAAACAACAATCCAGCAGCCGCCATGCTCAGGGAACGAAACCCCAGGTGCAGCCCGCGATAGAAGCTCTCTTCCGTGATATGGATCAGTCCATATTTATACCACGTCGTCTCGCCTTTACCAAACATCATCATGCCTGTGGAGGTGGAGATGAAGATCAATATAAAAGGCGACGCATAGAGCAGCAGCCGATGCCAAGGATGACCCGTCCAGCATAGTAACAGGAGCATTACAATCGCTACATTGATCATGACGTTCAGATTGTGAATAAGGATAACCAGGATAAACATCAGCGTCAGGAAAATAACTTTAAGGCCCGGATTCACGACGTGCAGCCAGGTTTCACGATGGGGAAACGACAGCTGCATGCGTAACCCTCCCCTCTTCTACAGTCCACACTTTCGTACAATATCTGTTCACGATCTCCTGATCATGTGTCACCATGACAACGGCCGTTCCCGCGCGACGCAGGCGCTCCAGTTGTCCCAGCATGGCAAACGTATTACGTGCATCCTGTCCGAATGTGGGCTCATCCAGCAGCAATATCCGCTGTCTGCGAATCATAGCAGAAGCTACACTCAGACGGCGTTTCTGTCCCATCGACAATTGATACGGATGCCTCCCAGACAGCTCCCTTAGTCCAAATTGCTCCAGCATATCGATGCTTCTGGCCCGTCGCTCTTCCGCAGGAAGTTCTCCACCGAGTAAGGAAAACTCCACCTCATCCAGAACCGAATTCGTAACGAATTGAAATTCCGGATTCTGAAACACGAATGCAATGCGGTCAGCCAGCTCTCTGGTCCTGCCGGGCGGTTGTCCTTCAACACGATAATGACCCGTCGTTTTCAGGATATTCATCAGGGAAAGCAATAATGAACTTTTTCCAGCGCCATTAGCTCCAACGATTCCTACCCAATCCCCGTGAAATACGTCAGCGTGATCGATCTGTACAACCGGATTCTTCCCTCGCAGCCCTGTGAATTGCCTCAATTCGAGTGCTGGATGGTATACACCCGAGTCCCTGGAATCATCTTCTTCGACTTCTGCGCGACTGCCGGATCCGGACGTCATATGCTTAAAGGCATCTTGAGAATCCTGCGGTTTCGCTTCCAGCTTCCGGGCACCACGTTCCTCCCATACTCCCGGATACCAGATGCCATACTCCTTAAGCATATCCCTCTCGTTCGCAAAGACCTGTTCCGCCTGTCCGTCGGCCACAATCTTCCCTTCGGGTGATAGCACGATGATTCGGTCAACCACGTCCACAACCTCATTAATTTTGTGTTCCACGATAATGAGCGTCTTATCTTGTGCGACCTGCTTCACCGTATCCCACACCTGCGTGGTTCCCTCATCATCAAGCAGTGCAGTTGGTTCATCCAGAAACAGGACATCCGGCTCCATGGCAAGAATAGAGGCAATCGCAAGGCGCTGCTTCATCCCCTGGGACATCGATTGAATCCATGCACGATTTTGTTCAAAAGAAAGGCCAACAAGCTCCATATAATGTTGAATCAGCTCAGGCATCCGGTCCCTTGGGATATTCCGATTTTCAAGCACAAACGCAATCTCTTCATCCGTATAGGACATGCAAAATTGGGTATCCGGGTCCTGGAATACAATGCCTGGCTGAATCGGCACCTGAATCTCATCGCATTTCATGGGGATCTCCACGGAACGCGGAATAAGACCGCTCAATATTTGCAGCAGGGTGGACTTGCCTGAACCACTTGGACCGAGCAGCAGCACTTTTTCCCCTTTACGCACGGAGAGAGACAAGCCCTGGAATACCAGGTCCTGCTCTCCCGGGAACTTGCACCTTAGATTGGTAACGCCTACCGCCTGCGTATTCCCTTCTCCGTTCATTTAGTCCAGTGCCTCATAATCCTGTTTGGAGACCGGTCTCAATGACCGGGTCACGCCTGTGAGTTCAAGTGCTTTCGCAAGATAATACGCAAATACACCAGCAATCAGAATGCTTCCAATGAAGCGGAAGCCGATAAACAATGTGTAATTCCACGCTGATAACGAGTCAATATAACCGTACTGGTAATCGAGCAAAAGCGAAGCCGCTGCTGCCCCAATGGCTGCAAGGCAGGTGACGAACAGATTCGTTTTGCGGTACAGGAATGCGGCGAAGAAAATCTCTGCGCCCAGCCCCTGTAACAGACCGTATACCAAGGTGGACATCCCCCATTCACTCCCGAGAAAAGCACTGACGGTTGAGGCTGCAACTTCAGCCAAAATAGCCACTCCCGGCTTGCGAATGATAATATAGGCGAACGTGCCCGCCATAAACCACATGCCATAGATCATCTGTTCCGCATGCACGCCGAAAGGCTTCATCAGATCATACGTCGGCCCCCATATCTTGTAGATGACCCCGAATACGACCGCGATCACGATCGTCACCAAAATATCGGTTAACTTCAATTTGTTGCTGCGCACTGTTGTTGACATGTTCTCTACTTCCTTTCTCTGCTCCCCATAAGGTTATGAAATGAAAATAAAAAAAGCCTCCCCGGTTCCGGGAAAGCCTTACGCACAGTGTCACATATCATGATTGAAGTAACTCAGAATAAAAATGGAATCCGGTTCAATTCACGAGGCAAGCCTGCTTCCGCTCGCATTCCGAGATCAACCGTTCCCATTTTCATCCCCCAAGTTACTTATCATGAATTCATGTTCTCTACGCTGGCATTACCCAGATCAGATATACGGTCAGCGGCATAAGGCCCCAATCTCAGCCCAACTTCATTGAGCTCCCGGTTCACTTTATTTCATTGCTACTAATGTACACCACATGGGTATTTGTGGCAATAACATATAAGTCGGACAAAGTTTCTCACTGGAGAAATCCGTTTAAAGAAAGGATGTCAATTCCATTAATATGAAACATTTAGGAGATATTCGCCGTCTATATACGGGAAAGGAGATTGAAGATATGAATACAACCAACACAACCTGGCAGCAAAAAAAGTGGAAATGGATCCTTGCCGCTTCGATCGTTACCGCAGGAACGGCACCTGCACTAATGTCATCCCATGTAGTGGAAGCGGCAGCAATACACCAGCCTGCAGCCTATATTAACAATATTCCTGCCGAATATGATGTGGTTATTCGTCAGGGAGTTACGTATGTGGCGCTCACTGAACTGAAATTTCTGGGTGACTATACTTTCGGGTACAACAACAAAACGAAACAAATTAGCATTAGTACAGGAAGCGACAAGTATATACTTACTCCTAACAGTAAAACCATTAAGAAAAACGGCCAGGATGCGGCGCTGTCCTCTGCTCCGATTCTGGTTAATGGCAAAGCGATGCTGCCGCTTCGTGCAATCGGTGAAACCTTCGGTGCAGAAGTTCGATGGAATCAGGCGGCCAAAGAAGCTTATATCTATACGCCAGATGTATCGATTATTGAGGAGTACAACAGTTCTGACCTGACCATCGCACGTGAGGCTGCGCTTCGTCTTCCACGTTTTTCGGATTTAAAACAGGCACGCCTGGACATCCATAATCCACTGGGTCCTGTCGACTCATCGATGACTTACATTTTTGAAAAAGGACAGAAGGACCGCTTTTTCGTCAACGAAGATAATGATCTCATCAGTTACTACGAAATCAAAAATGGAACTGCCCTGCTAAAATGGCAGGCCAACGTGAGCAGTGCAGCCGGAACAATCGGAGATCTGTTCTTCATCCAAACCAAAGCTGTAGCAGAAGCAGGGAAGCGACCATCCGTAGCAGGTCAAACTCTCGTATCGTTCCAATACTCTCGCATGCTCGAAGAGACTTCCTATGAGGTCATAAATAAGTCTGGCTCCATTAATTCGGGTTCCTCTGCCCCGCAAAAAGACAAAATCATCGTTGCCGTTCCAGAAGAAAACGAATGACTACTGAGAAATATCAGAGACATGCAGCATTATTCAAAATCTCTTCATCTAGTTTTATCGCAAACGCAAAAAGGCATCCTTGAGGGTGCCTTTTTGCGTAATGATATATAAAAGGGTCTGAACTATGCAATTGTCCCCGCTCTATCTTTTCGTTGACACAGCTATCCTCAATATTGCGTATTCCCCGATTGACTTGTTTTACCCGATGCGAATCCCTTGAACAGGGTAGGCACTTTGGAATAGCGGGTATTCGTTATTTTGCCGACCGTAGAGCTGCTGTCTGTGCGCAGAATGGAATCCTTCACATTGGAAATGTTGGAGCTGTCCACGTTCATGGTAACCGCGTAAGAGGTTCCCCCATTTTGTCGTACCAGCTTGCCGATATCATCAGCTCTGAAGTTTTTGATGTTAATTGTCCCCGAAGCGTTCATCTGGAACACTTTATCATATGCTTTGTAAGCTGCACCACCCGTAATATTTACCGTACCCGCGGATTTAAGCGTGAGTGCATCTTCACCGACATCATTCCAGGTTACATTTTGAATATTACAGTTTCCATAACAATGGACGCCATCGGCTGCCGGTGCCTCGATCACTACATTTTTCAGTGTAGCTCCTGCCTCAAGTCGAAAAATGGGTTTTTGATTCTCGGCCTGACTGCCATCTCCCAATGTGTTTGGATCAGCGGCTACACTTTTTCCTTTGCCATCATAAGTCTCACCTGCTTTGACAATGATCGTTGTCTTCACAATTTCGGGAGCAGCAGACACGGGTAATGCACCAAATACAGAAGCGACCAGACCTGCGGAGAGCAGCAGCGATAACATTTTTCTCATACGTAAATCCTCCCTTATACGAATATATTGGTGTTCAAGCCAGCTTGTCTTCCCGGATCCCTTAAGAGGTGCACCTCTTTCCTGGACCCTACCCTGATCCTACCAAAACAGGAGTGAAATGATAATAATCATTAGATTAGGTATCCAATTGTCGGCATAATACCTGCTTTCTTCGCATTCTTTGTCGATCCATTCCGCATGGAATGTGCTGATCTTAACTATCGGTATGCTTCATTTACAGTCTGTGAAGACTGCAGAATTCTAGCCGAAAATAGAAAAAGACCACGTTATCTGATTCCAGACAACATGATCTTGGGCAAGAACAATTCATTTTCCAACTTATTTGACTAGGCTCCGAACCGCTGACGATATCCGCACTTCCGGCATAGTTCTTCCACGGCTTCCCGCTTGGAAAAACCATAAACCAGATTGTTCGCCCGCTCACCTTCGACAATCTCCGAGAATGACTTCTCATGGACGTTACCGAGATTAATGACACCTTCGCCATCGAGGCAGCACGGAACAACCGTTCCATCCACCAGTACGGCCGCCTGACTGCGCAGCGCGTGGCAGAAGCCTTTGCCATCATCCTCTGGTGCATCCAGACTTGGCCACTGGAACTCGTGGTCCTGATTGAGATAGACATTCGGCGCAATTTTGACGCCGCTGCCTGGAACCACCTTTTCCTCAATGCGGAAATCCAGGTTGAACTCGCGCTCCAGGACCTCCAGTGTTTCCCGGTTCCGATTCATCTGGGCATTCGTGAAGTTATCCTGCGTCAGATTCCAGAGCCGGAACGAGATGATCACATTATGTTTCACAGCTTCCCGGGCAAAAGATAGAATGTTGCTGAGGTATCCCTCACGGTCCGTCGATCCCTCGTGCCCGTCGAAGCTGTGCAGCGAGAAGTTCATTTGTCGCAACGCCGGTTTGCCAAGCAGCTTATGCTGGGTCTTGGGCAGCAATGTTCCGTTCGTTGTTATGTTTACCTTGAATCCCTTCTCGTGCGCGGAATCCAGCAACAAATCAATTTTGGGGTGAAGTAACGGTTCCCCTTTGACATGCAAATAAATGTGTTTGGTATGTGGTTTAATCTGATCCAATATATTGTTGAAGACTTCAGGGTCAATGAATCCTTTGGCACGCTTGGTCTGCGGACAGAAGCTGCATGCCAGGTTACATATGCTTGTAATTTCAATATATACTTTCTTGAACGTTTTCAACTCGGGGTCCCCATTCTGCTTAGGAGGGAGAACAGTCCCACCCTCATTTGTAATCCGGCCCATATGTGCCATCCCCATTATATCGGGTTCGTGAGCCGAGGTAAATCAGAGAACGGGTATATCTGGTTGTGTCAAAATGATTTGGCTAGTGCCAAATGAACAGATTCAATCGCATGAATACGTGTTGTATCAAATAATGGAACTTCAGAATCCTCTGCTTTTACTAATAATCCAATTTCGGTGCAACCTAATATTATTCCCTTAGCTCCATCATCAACTAGCCTTTGGATCACCTTTTTATAATAATCTCTTGATAAGGGCTCAATTTTCCCTAAACATAATTCCTCATATATTATTTTATTGATAACTTTTCTATCCTCTTCATTCGGTATCAAAACCTTAATACCATTAAATTCAATTCGTTTTTTATAAAAGTCTTGTTCCATCGTATATTTTGTACCGAGTAAACCAACCGTACTTATTTGGGACTTATGAATTCGATTTGCTGTTGAATCCGCAATATGTACGATGGGTAATGTCACTTTTTCTTCAATATGTTTAATCACTTTATGCATCGTATTTGTACATATTACAATCATTTCTGCTCCTGCCTTTTCCAAAGACTGAGCAGCATTCCCTAATAATTCACCAGCACTTTCCCAATCACCTTCAGCTTGATAACGCTCGATTTCTTCAAAATCCACGCTATATAAGATGCATTTGGCTGAATGCAATCCTCCCAATTTATTTTTCACTTCTTCATTAATAATTCGATAATATTCTAACGATGACTCCCAGCTCATTCCACCAATAAGGCCAATCGTTTTCATATACACTCCCCCTTCCATTTAATACATCCCGAAAGCAGTATATAGAAATTCAGTAGATATTGTATCGTATCTATTTCATTAAATAAACCCACCCCAGTAAGAGGAGTAGCGAGTCGAATATTTCTCACTTCCCAGTTCTATTGTTACCTATAGATTCTTTCAATCGAAGTATAGGATGTATTGATTGTTCAGGTTATTGTGGTTGCAGGATCACAATGCTAGAATCAAAACAAATTAAAAACCAAGTTAAAACGTAAGAATAATAAGTTATAAAGGGAGTGTATCGATGATTACGGTTAAAGCACCCGCAGTATATGTACACGAGGCTAACATACTTGAGCAAAGCGGATCGCGGATTGCACGGCTTGGGCAGCATGTTCTCATCATCGCCGGTGAGTCTGCGTTGAAAGCTGTACAGCCCAACCTTTTGCCTTCACTAGAGGAGCATCAGATCAAGTTCCATGTGCAATTGTTTCATGGCGAGGTTACAACAGGTCAGATTGATGCTTTTACGCAGCAAGCTTTCGATCTGGATGTTGATCTGATTATTGGTGTCGGTGGCGGTAAAGTGCTCGATCTGTCCAAAGCGGTGGCCGAGCAAGCCCAATTGCCCATCGTAACGGTCCCAACGATTGCCGCAACCTGCGCTGCCTGGTCCGCCTTAACCGTGCTCTATGATGAACAGGGCCAATCTGCAGGCTATCGTCCCCTGCTCCGTTCGCCTGATCTCGTTCTGGCTGATCCTCATATTCTGGCGAGTGCACCAAGACGATATTTGGCCGCTGGAATCGGTGACACGCTCGTAAAATGGCATGAGTTCGTCGTTAATCTAAGTGGCAACGCCACCAGCCTCACTCTCCGAAACAGTGTCAGCACTGCCAAGCTTGCGCTCGATATTCTTGAAGCGCACGCCATCGATGTCTATGAATCCACCGATACAACCGGTAGTACACCTCAGTTCCATGATGTTGCCGATGCCATCATTGTGCTCGCTGGCCTTGTAGGCAGCATTAGCGATGGATCACTTCATGCCGCGATTGCTCATGGGCTGCATGATAGCCTCACCAAATTACCTGAGACACACGCTTCGCTACATGGAGAAAAGGTAGCCTTTGGACTTTTCACCCAGTGGATTCTTGAAGGCAAAGCAGGGGATGAGCTTCAGGAGCTGACCACTCTGTTACATAAGCTGAATCTGCCTATCACTCTTGCCCAACTCGGCATACAACAACAGCCTCGGGAAGCTGCTGCGCACATTGCAGCAGGACTACAGCTGCGGGAAGGCAGTGCGGCACATCTCTCCTTCGGAGTTAGCACGGCGCAGGTAACCGAAGCCATCCTTCAGGCAGACCGCATCGGCCAAACATTCATAGAATCCAGTCAGTCTAGTGAAAGCAGTACATACACCAAGGAGGTTTCCTCCCTATGATCCGTCCAAACCGCCAGTACACTCTTCCCTTAACTGCCTTTCTGAGTGCGCTTCTGTTGTTGCTGATTTCCGGCTGCTCTCCCGGAACTGATAATCAGGCCACCGGTACAGGCACAACACCGACAGTAGCATCAGCTGCTTCGAATAAAGACGTTACTATTCGGGTTGGTCAGACCGGATGGGGCAATCTCGAATTGGGGCTAAAAGCCGCCGGACTCGATGACACCCCCTATAAAGTCACTTATAACGTTTTTCAGGGAGGTAACCTGATCCTCGAAGCGATGGCTGCAAATCAATTGGACTTTGGTGTGACCAGTGAAATTCCGCCCATTTTTGCATCTCAGGCTGCCAATGGTGGAAACTTCAAAATTATTGCGGTACAACAAGGCAGCACCTTAAATCAGGAGGTCGTTGTTCCCAAAGGTTCTTCTATCAAATCAGTTGCTGACCTGAAAGGCAAGAAAGTTGCTTTCGTAAAAAATACAACAGCCCACTATTTCCTGCTCAAAATGCTGGAGGAAGCCGGGCTAACCTGGAGTGACATCAGTCCGGTCGAACTTTCAACAGCCGACGGACTCAGCGCCCTGATTAGCGGGAAAGTGGATGCCCTTGCCAGTTACGGCAATGCCATCATCTCCGCACATCAGAATGAAGCAACAACGCTCGCCAGCGCCAAAGATATCCTGTCAGGCAGCTTCCTTGTAGCCGCGTCCGATCAGGCTATTGCAAATGCGGAACAGAAAGAGGCCCTAGCCGATTATCTGGAGCGAATCAACAAATTCAATGATTGGGCTCGTGCCAATAAGGATGCGTGGGCTCAAATTACAGCAGACAATACCCACCAGCCGGTGGAACAAGCCCTTAAAACCTACACGGATGGAGAAGCACAACGCCCATCACGTATTGTTGCCATTTCTGATGAGGCCATCAAGTCCGAACAGGACGTAGCAGATACGTTTCAGCAAGCGGGAATTTTTGGGCAGGCAGTCGATGTGAGCACATTCTGGAGTGATGCACTTCAAGATCAACTTCCAGCTCCAGGTAGTCAATAACGAAGGAAGCAAGGAGGTAGGCATAACGTGCGGTCCAAAACCTTTAACCGGGCATGGTTTAACCAGTTCATTCCTTTTGTTGTACCACTACTCATTCTGGCTCTGTGGCAATGGCTGACTGCATCCGGAGTTGTTGCAGCCAATATTTTGCCCCGTCCCGCTCAAGTACTGGAGGCCTTCATTCGTCTGCTTGGTAACGGTGAACTACTGAACAATATCAGTATTAGCGCCAGACGAGCTTTGGGAGGATTCCTCATTGGTGGGGGTCTGGGTTTTCTGCTGGGAGTGCTGAACGGCATCTCCTCCCTTGCGGAAAAGATCGCCGACTCCTCGGTACAGATGATCCGTAACATTCCGCATCTGTCCTTGATCCCCCTCGTTATTGTGTGGTTCGGGATCGGTGAAGAAGCAAAATTATTTCTCGTTTCCCTGGGTGTATTCTTTCCGGTATATCTGAATACGTTCCACGGCATACGATCGGTCGATCCCGGTCTGATTGAAATGGGCAAAGTATATGGCCTCAGCCGTTGGTCCCTTTATAAAGACATTATCCTACCTGGTGCACTGCCTTCCATTCTCGTGGGTATTCGTTATGCACTTGGCATTATGTGGCTGACCCTTATCGTAGCCGAGACGGTTGCGGCGGATGCGGGGATTGGCTACATGGCGATGAATGCGCGGGAATTCATGCAGATGGATGTAATCGTCTTAAGCATTCTGCTATATGCCCTGCTGGGCAAGCTGTCCGATACCATCGCCAAATGGCTGGAACGGCGCTGGCTGCGCTGGAACCCGGCTCTATCCCGCAAGTAAAGCCAAAGGAGCGTGAATTGATCCATGAGCACAAGTCAGATCAGTCCTTTTCTTCAAGTAGATAGGGTTCAGAAATCGTATGATCAGCGGACAATTCTATCCGACATCAATGTCAATGTAAGACAAGGGGAATTTGTAGCCATCGTTGGACGAAGTGGTTGTGGCAAAAGCACTTTGCTGCGTCTGATCGCCGGGCTGGAATCCCCCTCTTCCGGAAGCGTTATGCTGGGCAACAGAAAGCTTGGCAGTACAGCACCAGAGACACGGTTTCTGTTTCAGGAAGCCCGACTGCTGCCTTGGAAATCCGTGCTCGACAATGTACGGCTGGGAATCCCCGACAAGAACAAGGAAGATGCACGCCAGTCGCTTCGCAATGTAGGACTTGGAGAGCGTGAAGGTGACTGGCCGGGGGTATTATCTGGCGGACAAAAACAACGTGTTGCCTTGGCACGGGCACTCGCAAGTCATCCGCGTTTGCTGCTGCTGGATGAACCGCTGGGTGCATTGGATGCATTGACCCGAATTGAGATGCAGCAATTAATCGAACGCTTGTGGGTAGAAGAAGATCTGACTGTCATTCTGGTCACTCATGATGTCAGTGAGGCGGTTGCGCTGGCTGACAGGGTGCTGTTAATCGAGGATGGTCATATAACGATGGATACCCGAATTACGCTGGAGCGTCCACGTGTTCGGGACAGCGGGTTTGCTCATTTTGAAAATCTTATTCTAAATCGCTTGTTGACTCCTCCACAAGAGACACCACAGCGGATAGCCCAGAAACAGATATCATTCTCGATCTAATTCCACTGGAAAGAAGGTATGATTATGCAATCCCTCTCAACCGTTCCCTCTCCTCCTGTTAAAGATCTGTTAAATCAAATTCCGGCTTATACACCTGCCAAATCCATGGAACAGATCCGGCGGGAATTGGGACTGGAAAGTGTAGATCGACTTGCAGCGAACGAGAATCCGTTTGGCTCTTCTCCCCTGGCAGCGGAAGCAGTCAGATCGCTGAGCTCCGATCTTCTGGCTCAATACCCCGACGGTTCCAGCCAACTGCTGCATGACAAACTTGCGGAACGTCTGGGTGTGCGTACCTCCCAACTGGTATTTGGCAGTGGATCATTCGAGCTCCTAACCCTTACCGCCCAAGCCTATCTTAATCCGGGCGAGGAATCACTCATTCCTGTCCCCTCCTTTAACTGGTATAAGGGTGCTACGCTACTGGCAGGCGGGGTTATTCATGAAGTGCCTTTGGTCAACCATTCACTGGACCTGGAGCAATTCCGGCAGCGGATCAATGCTTCTACCCGAATCATCTGGCTGTGCAATCCGAATAATCCAACCGGAACCATTTTCACGGCAGATGCCCTGCTTGGTTTACTCGAACATGTGCCCTCCCATGTCGTGGTTGTCCTGGACGAAGCGTATTATGAATTTGCGGAAAGTGAAGATTATCCTGATACGGTTAAGCTGCTGGAGCAGTATAATAATCTGATTATTTTGCGAACCTTCTCCAAAATATATGGACTTGCCGGCCTGCGAATTGGATATGGCATCGGGAATGAAAGCATCATTGAAGGCATTAACCGGGTCAAGCTGCCCATCAGTTTGACAGCCACCTCCCAAGCCGCTGCTTCAGCCAGCCTGGATGATCATGAATTTGTTTCTCATTGCCTGCACTACAATCGTCAGGGACGGGAAACGTTAATGCAGTCTTTTGATCATTGGAAGTTACCCTACATCCCTTCCGAAACGAATTTCATCATGGTGGATCTGTTGCAGGATAGTGGCCCGATTACCAAAGAATTGTTAAACAGAGGCATCTCTGTCCGCGGCGGTGCCGAATTCGCCATGCCTACCTGGCTTCGGATTACGATTGGCACACCTGAACAGATTGCCCGTCTGATCGGTGAGCTTGATTCACTGTTACACTCAAACAATTAGAATAGGTCACTTTCCTAACTTCTTTACGCATACTTCTTTTAAGCCGCCCTCTTTACATCTCGCGGGCACGTGATATATGCTGTGTACACAACTGCATATTTTGAACGATTGCACTAGGGGAGCCTTGCGGCTGAGACGAATGAATGTATTCGGACCCTTTGAACCTGATCTGGATCATACCAGCGGAGGGAAGTGGAGCGGACTTTCAGTTAACGGATTTTCTTCATATTCATATGTACATGAATGTCGGTTGAACTTAACAGGCCCACTCATTTCTCCGGAAATGGGCGGGCTTTTTCGCGTTTACTTACAACAGATCGCAAACAACGTGCATTTCCGTTCAGGCAGTTTTTATTCCAAGGGGGTCAAGGAACCAGATGAGCAACGATGTACAGATTGACAACATGACCTTCACTTTTCCGGATCAGAGACATTCCCCCGTGCTCTCCAATGTGTCGATGTGTGTAAAAAAGGGAGAATTCGTCTCGCTGATCGGCTCCAGCGGGTCGGGCAAGAGCACACTCTTCAAGCTGCTGGCAGGCTTGCTTGAACCGACGCAAGGCACGATCGAAATTGCTGGGGTGCCGCCAGGACAGCGACTCGGGCGGGTTGCCTACATGCCGCAGAAGGATTTGCTGTTATCCTGGCGGACGGTTATGGAGAACTGTCTGCTTCCCTCGGAGCTTGCCCCGAGGAAGCAGGACAAGGTGAAGCTGCGAGCTGACATTATGGCCGGACTCGACAGATTCGGCTTATCCGGCTATGAGCATGCCTACCCGGACGAACTGTCCGGCGGCATGAGGCAGCGGGTCGCCCTGCTGCGTACCTTGCTGACGGGAGGACAGCTGATGCTGCTGGACGAGCCCTTCGGCGCGCTCGATGCCATGACCAAGCGGGAGATGCATCGCTGGCTGCTTGAATTGTGGGAAAGCCTCCGCCAAACGGTGCTGTTTATCACGCATGATATCGAAGAAGCCCTGTTATTAAGTGACCGGATTATCCTTCTCACTCCTGGCGGTCGGCAGCTGCTGGACATGACGGTGCCTCTGCCCCGTCCGAGACATTCGGGCATGGTCTACGATCCGGATCTTATACGGATGCGACAACGGTTGGAGGAACAATTACATGCGAAGCTTTAACGTCAGCAGATGGTTTGCCCGCTATGGCCTGTTCGCTGCGCTTCTCCTCCTGATGCTTGCCAGCTGGGAATGCATCGTTCGATTAGGCTGGGTTCCTTCTTTCATTATCCCTGCACCTACATCGATAGTGAGTTCTCTAGTTGAGCATCGGCGTCTGCTCCTCGGAACCCATCTGCCTGCCACATTGGTGGAGGTTGCGGTTGGCTTCGGCTTGTCCATCGTGGCCGGAAGCGCTCTGGCAGCGGGCATGCACCTCAGCCCTTCGATTGAAAAGGCGCTGTATCCCTTCATCGTAATCAGCCAGACCATTCCACTGATTGCCCTGTCTCCTGTATTCATTCTGTGGTTTGGCTACACACTCTGGAGCAAAGTTGCTGTGGTATTTCTGATCGCATTCTTCCCGATTGTGGTCAGCACCTATGATGGTCTCCGTCAAGGCGACCCGGAACAGCGCGAACTGCTGATGACCATGGGAGCAAGCAAGTGGGATCTGTTTCGCAAGCTTCAGGTACCTCTTGCGCTGCCCTCTTTCTTTTCAGGATTGAAGATGTCGGTGGTGTACTGCGTGGTCGGCGCAACCATTGGCGAATGGCTCGGAGGCAGCAAAGGACTTGGTTATTTCAGCCGCAGAATGTCCAGCAGCATGAATACCGATGCCATGTTTGCCTCCATTCTGCTGTTATCCTTGCTGGGCATCGGACTGTTCGTGTTTATAGCCTGGCTGGAGCGAACCCTCGGATTGAAGCGGAATGCAGACCATGCAGGCAGAGGAAAGTCGATGAAAAGGCAATCGCAATGAGATAACACGTGCTCCTTCCTGTAGATCTCTTTGAAACATATCAGCGATTGGAACCAAACAAAAATGAACGAAACGAGGCCCATTTATCCATGAGAAAAAAGAAAATCATTCACATCCTGCTTCCTGCCCTCATCTGTTTATTGCTGATCGTCAGCGGTTGTGGCAATACGGGTGCGAACCCATCATCGTCCGATTCCAATCCCCAGGTACAGGGCACAGATTCAACAGCAACCGGATCGTCGTCTGGTGACCATGATTCATTGTCCATCATGCTCGACTGGTATCCGAACGCAGTCCATTCCTTTATATACGCAGCACAGGAAAAGGGATACTTCGCAGACCAAGGGCTCGATGTGGACATTCAGATGCCTGCCGATACGAATGATGCGCTCAAACTTGTAGCCGCTGGCAAAGTGGATCTGGCGCTGAGCTATCAGCCGCAAATTCTGCTAGCCCGTGGAGAAGGCATCCCCGTACGATCCATTGCCGCTGTCGTTCGGCATCCACTCGTTCATCTGCTGACAGAAACGGACGGGAAGGTGAACTCACCCAAGGATCTTGAAGGACTGACGGTAGGGTATTCCTCCGTTCCCCTATATGAAGCCATGGTGCGTACGATGATGAGTCAGGATGGCGGTGATCCGGATCGCATGAATTTGGTGGATGTCGGTTTCGATCTGATCCCTTCACTGGCCTCCGGTCAGGCCGATGCGATCATGGGTGGTTTTATCAATCATGAACAGTTGATTCTCGAGAAAGAAGGTCATCCCGTTAAGTCAATTAACCCCGTCGATTACGGCGTGCCGGATTATTACGAACTCGTTCTCACGGCAAGCGACGAGGGAATTGAGACGAAGAAGGATCAGCTCACCCGCTTCGTCAAAGCGATCCAGGAAGGTCAGAACTATGTGACCGAGCATCCCGATGAAGCGTTGAACATCCTGCTCGCACACGAAAATGAGACGTCCCCACTGGATCGGGAAATTGAAACAAAGAGCCTGGACATTCTGTTTCCGCTCATGACTGAAGAAGGTATCCCGTTCGGCTGGCAGGAACCTTCCTCCTGGGATAACGTGCGGAAGTGGCTGGTACAACGTGAATTGATTCCGGATTCGGTACAGGCCGAGGATGCGTTTATCAACTTGCAGGATAAGTAAAAAGTACAGTTGCTGCTAAAAAATAATGGCTTATCAGAAGGGAATTTCAAATGTCATATCTAGCACGAGTTCGTACTCAAAATCCACTGGTTCACAATATCACCAACCTCGTGGTTGCTCCCTTTACGGCCAACGGTCTGCTCGCACTGGGCGCCTCTCCCTTCATGGCCTATGCGCATGAAGAGGTAGCCGATGTCGCTAAAATGGCCGGAGCGGTTGTGCTCAACATTGGCACACTCGATGACCAGGTTGTCCAGGCCATACGCCTCGCCGGACAATCAGCCAATGCCCATCATGTGCCAGTTGTACTCGACCCGGTGGGAGCTGGCGCTACGGCCTATCGCACGGATACGGTTCAGATGCTCGTGCGCGAGCTTCGACTTACCGTACTGCGGGGTAATGTGGCAGAAATCGCCAATGTCATAGGCGAGAACTGGAGCATCAAGGGTGTCGATGCAGGCCAAGGCGAAGGTGACCGCACCGGGATCGCCGAGCGGGCAGCGCAGAAGCTCGGCTGCATTGTCGTTATCACTGGACGCGAGGATATCATTACGGATGGGCAGACCACATTCCTGACGCAAAATGGACATGCCCTGCTCACCCAGGTCACTGGCGCAGGATGTTTGCTTAGCTCCATCATAGGTGCCTTTGCTGCGATTGCACCTTCAGGAGAAGAATTGCTAAGCAGTGTTGTTGAAGCACTTACCTTCTATGGCGTTGCAGCCGAGATCGCGGCAGCGCGCACAGCCCATCTCGGGCCAGGCAGTTTCCAGATCGAGCTGTTAAACCAGCTTGCGCTGGTAACTCCGGACGGGGTCGCTCAGCAGGCTCGGGTTCGACAGCTTGGTGGTGATACCCAATGAGTATGGCGCAGGCACTCACGATTGCCGGGTCGGATAATGGCGGCGGGGCCGGCATTCAGGCGGATCTGAAAACCTTTCAGGAGCTGGGCGCTTACGGCTTGTCTGTCATTACAGCCGTTACCGCACAGAATACACTAGGCGTTCAGGGAGTCTATCCGGTTCCTTTGGAAGGTATTGCCCAGCAGCTCGATTCCACAGGTGAAGATTTCCAGCCCGGAGCGGTAAAAACAGGCATGCTCTTCAGTGCAGAAACCATTCGGATGGTTTCCGAGAAATGGCGGCAATTCGGCTGGACCAATCTGGTCATTGATCCGGTCATGGTAGCGAAAGGTGGTGCCCCGTTGCTTCAGCAGGAGGCGGTGCACGCCCTGATCACGGATCTGCTTCCGCATGCATTAATCACAACGCCGAATATTCCGGAAGCTGAACTGATCACCGGAATGATCATCCGCAATCTGGCGGATCGTGAAGAAGCCGCCAGACGAATCGTGCACATGGGCTCTGCGTATGCTCTGGTCAAAGGCGGACATGCTGATGGTAACGGGATGATTGTTGATGTGCTCTATGACGGCACGTCCTTTCACTATCTGGAGAACGTACGCATTGTGACACGCCACACCCATGGGACCGGATGTACGTACTCTGCCGCCATTACGGCCGAACTGGCCAAGGGCTCGTCTGTCCTGGCTGCCGTAACAACTGCGCGAGCGTTCATTCAAGCAGCCATTGAGGATGAACTGGGGATTGGGGCCGGACACGGGCCAACGAATCATTTTGCGTATCAGCGCAGACAGCGGGGTGAGCAATGATGCGCAGATGGGATGCAGAGGCGGTACGCCAGGCCATGCAGGTGTACCTGGTGATGGGCAGCGTGAATACAACGCTGGACCCTGTGGATGTGCTGCGCCAAGCCATCGCCGGCGGCATCACGCTGTTCCAGTTCCGCGAGAAGGGAACTGGCGCCCTTGCTGGCGAAGCCCGCATCACGCTTGCGATGCGGCTTCGCGAGGTGTGCAGCCAGCACGGGATTCCGTTCATCGTGAACGATGATGTGGAGCTGGCTGTTGCAGTGGAGGCCGACGGCATGCATGTCGGCCAGGACGATGCGGACGCGGCGCTAGTACGCGCCCGCATCGGAGCCGGGCGGATGCTTGGCGTATCCGCCCACTCCGTGGCTGAGGCGCGCCGTGCCGTGCAGGCGGGCGCCGACTACCTTGGCGTCGGGCCCATGTACCCGACGCGGTCCAAGGCGGATGCCCACGCTGTGCTGGGCCCCGCCGGGGTGGCGGAACTGCGCGCCGCAGGCATCGCAGTTCCGGTGGTGGGTATCGGCGGCATTACGCCCGATACCACGGCCGCCGTGATGGCGGCAGGAGCCGACGGCGTAGCCGTCATCTCCGCCATCGCGGGCGCGGCCGATGTGCGCGCAGCGGCTGCGCAGTTCGCTGCGGCGGTGCGCGGGATGCAGGCATAGCCGTGCATCCCTGCACCGCCTCCCCTCCCAACACGCTGGGGCCAGGCTGCTCCTTCCAGCGTGACTGCCTCACCGTTTACCAACATCATTATTCCTGCTGTTCCGGATGCGGCCTCCTGGCTCGCATCTTTTTTTGCCTGTTGACTCTCACGTTACGTGACGCTATACAATCGGTGGTGTAAGGAGGTGTTGATCATGGCCATGAAAGTCAAAGAAGTTGCCGAGCTTGCCTCGATCAGTGTGCGCACACTGCATCATTATGATGAGATCGGATTATTGACCCCGGACGAAGTCACTTCAGCCGGATATCGGTTGTACTCGGATGCCAATCTGGAAACGCTGCAGCAAATTTTATTTTTCAGAGAGCTTGATTTCTCCCTCAAAGAGATCAAAAGCATTATCACCAACCCTTCCTTTGACCGGGAAGAAGCACTGCAGATGCACCGCCGTATTTTGCTGGAAAAGCGTCAGCGACTTGATCAAATGATTTCCACCATTGATCGAAGCGTTTTGCATATGAGAGGAGAGATACACATGACAACGAAAGAACAGTTCGAAGGATTCGACTTCAGCAAAAATCCGTATGAACAGGAAGCCAGAGAGCGTTGGGGAGACGAAGCTGTAGAAAAAGCTAATCAGAAACTTCAGGGCAAATCTGCCCAAGAACAGAAAGCCCTGTCCGATGAAATGAATGAAATTTATACCCGGCTGGCAGCACTTCGTCACACGGACCCTGCCTCGAACGAGGCTCAAGCAGGAATCGCCGAATGGTATGCCTATCTGAACAACATGGGGAACTATTCCCCGGAGGCTTTCAGAGGACTCGGACAGATGTATGTGGATGATGAACGCTTCACTCGTAATATCGATCAATTTGGCGAAGGATTGGCCCTGTTCATGAGGGATGCGATGGCAGTCTTTGCTGACCGTAAGAGCTAATGCTATATGCTTTTCTCTTGAAATCCGATCTACGCCAAGTGTAAAAAAGGGACGTACGCCATAGGCGTTACGTCCCTTTCCCTGTATCTCAGCCGCAATGTGATTGGCCCCTTCCGGCCCTTCACTCTGAGTACTTTTTACATGATATAACCAGTGACTACATTGCACCGTTCTGATTACCGAGGCAGTGTTCCCCTATTAAGCTCTTGGTGCTTGATCGGATGACGAAGCTGTCGATGCCAGGCTTGTCTTCGCCATGCGTCCCGGAATCTGCCATGCTGATACAATAGCCAGCACGATGAACAACAGATCGATCGGCTCACTGAAGTAATCTGTAATGGTAGCGAAAAACTCACGGATAATCTCAACGTCAAACGCGAGTTCCATCATTCCGATATCCCCGAACAACTGGGATGTGAAATAGACTACCGTAAGATATTTACCCAGCAAAATACCGAGAAGTGCGAAAATGACCGCAATGATTTTATGTACCGTTGCAATACGTTTGTTGGAGAACAACACGACCGCATACCCCGTAAGTGCCCCAATCAAGATGGCGATAAGCCCCACCTCATATTCGGTCGATGCTGCAATTGCTGCCCACACGGCTCCCCCTACAATAGCTGCAATCAACCCGCCGATGATCGGCAAGCCAATTCGGATTCCTTGTTTCTCTTCCACGTGCTTTTCCCTCCTGAGTCATGCTTATGCTTATTTTCCAGAATTCACCTTTCTTATGAAACCACAAAATGTGCCTTCTTTCAACAAATTTCTATTTGTTTCTGAAAATTAATAGAAAGAAAGCATGGCGATTCGCATTATATATTTCAGCAACGCAAAGACCCCTTCCACCAGCCATAAGCTGACAGAAGGGGTCTTTATTCCGTATCATTTATAATCTTAACTCTGCTGATATCCTAAGCTTGCACTTCTTTGGAAGGCTGGATGACTGCAGCAATCTGTGCCAGAATGGCATCTACCGAAGCCGGATCATGCACATCATATTGATCAATGTTCAGACGGAGTACCGGACAAGCGGTAAACTGATCGATCCATACCGAATAACGCTCATGCATATGTTCCCAATACGATCGGTCGGTCTGAATTTCCATTTCACGTCCGCGTTCCGTAATCCGGTTCAGAATGGACGGCAGACTTCCTTCCAGATAGATCAACACATCGGGATGAGGGAAATAAGGTGTCATCACCATCGCTTCAAATAAACTGCTGTACGTTTCGAAATCTGTGGCTGACATCGTGCCCTGATCCGCATGCATTTGCGCAAAGATGCCCGTATCTTCATAGATGGAGCGATCCTGCACAAATCCCCCGCCCAGCTCAAAAATTTTCTTTTGTTCCTTGAAACGCTCCGCTAGGAAGTAGATTTGAAGATGGAAGCTCCAACGCTCGAAATCGTGATAAAACTTCTCCAGATACGGATTATGATCGACCTGCTCCAGAGATGTCTTGAAATTCAAACGCTGTGCAAGTGCTGCCGTTAACGTGGACTTGCCCACCCCAACTGTACCTGCTACCGTAATTAACGCATTCGCCGGAATGCCATAGTTATTCATGTGATATACTCCTTTACCTGGTTAACAATCTGCCTGAAATGTTCTGGATGCTCCACGAAATCCAGCTGCTCCGCATTTACCTTAATAATGGTTGGCGGATTAGCGCTTCCTGCCAGATAGGCCATGCCTGTTTTATAATCTGCGATCAATTGTTCCATATAGGCCGGATCCATATCCTGCTCAAAGGAACGTCCACGCTTGTTAATGCGATACATCAATGTGTCCAGCTCTGCTTCAATGTACAACACCAGATTGGGTTTAGGCAGATCATCGGTTAACAAGTGATAGATTTGACGGTACTTGTCCCGTTTGGTCCCTTTCAAGGTACGTTCGGCAAAGATCATATTTTTGTAGATATGATAATCCGATATGACGGGAGTATTTTGTTCAATGTAGTGCAGACCTGTGTCTTCCAATTGCTTGAACCGGTTACATAGAAAAAACATTTCAAGCTGGAAGCTCCACTCATCAATATTTTGATAGAAGGAAGCCAGAAAGGGATTCTCTTCTACTATTTCCTTCACCAGCGGAAGGTTTAATTCCTTGGAAAGCATCGTTGCCAGGGTGGTTTTCCCCGCTCCAATCGCACCTTCCACCGCAATAAACGGGGCTGAATTCATTGTGTTCCTGCTCCTCCTCGACCTCATGCGTGTTTCCGTTTCTGTACAGACCTCACCTATTGTATCACAGCCCGTAGCGTCGAAGGCCAGTATTTTATGTAAAGTTATTCTCTATTAAATGGCCCTCCCGCGAATGGTCTGATTACACATACGATGAAGAGGACTGCCTGCATATTAAACACTTTTCTTGCTCCTATTCCTCTTCAACCTTTCTGAAAAATGCGAAAAAACGCTGAAAGTTTTAGTGCTAAAGCATCATTTTATTTTCATTACTAACATTCATATGACTTTATTACGATATATTCCATGAATACGATATGTCTGGAGGTCCTAGAAGAGTCTGGAATGATTCACATATACGAATAGATCAAATTAACCAGAAAAAAGGAGAGAAACAAGTTGTTAGCTAAGATTCGATGGAGTACCATGCCTTTCTTTGCCAAAAACCTCGTTATATCTTTCGGTAGTATCATGTTGATTGGAATCATCCTGATTACAGCTGGATATCAGCTGCAGAAAAACGTACTCAGCCAGCAGCTCTATGATCAGGCCAAAGTGACCACCCAGAAGTGGTCGGACGACCTGGACACAGCCAAAGTGCTTGAAGCCATTAATGAAAAAAGCTATGACGGTCCGGTGCAAAAAGAACTGCGGGACTATCTGGATTCCATCCATGAACTGTATCCCAACATTGCCCAGACCTATATTTTTGGAACCGAACTGGCGGAAGGCAACCAAACGTCCATCATCGCCGTTCCGACCAACCTGGTACAGCCTTTTGAAGAATTGAATCTGGCTGTAGGCTCCATGTACCCTCTTCCACAGGAAAACGTGGAAGCACTGGAAGGCATGAAGAAGGACGGGCAACCTGCACTAAGCAGCTTTTATACAGATGAATATGGAACCTGGACAACCATTATGTATCCAATCAAGAATGCTGCGGGTGAAATGTACGCCGCCATTTACTTCGATGTCGACGCCAATGCAATCCCAAGTGGTCTTCATAAACTTATTACATACAGCAGCATGTTCCTTATAGGTTTCCTGCTTCTGTTCATGATTCTGCAATATGTCCTGTTGAAGAAAACGTTAACTCCGATCCGTAACCTGATGAAGGGCATCGATGTTGCCAGCTCGGGGAATCTGGATGTATCCATCCAGACAGGCCGAGATGATCTGGGGATCATTAATCAGAAATTCAATACGATGATTGAACGCTTCAACGATACGATGTCCAAAGTCCAACTGACTTCCCATCACTTGTCCAACTCCTCCAAGAAAATGTTGGAGATCTCGGAAAATAACAATGGCAATATTCAAATGATCAGTACGAATATTCGGGATATCTCACTTGGCCTTCGCTCTCAGGACCAGGCCTCTGTAGAAAATGCACGTGCCATGATGGAAATGTCCACCGTTATCCAAACCATCGCAAGCAGCTCTTCGGAGGTTGCCGATGAAGCACAGAGCATGGAACAGCGGTCCCATTCGGGCCATGAGATTATGCAGCAAGTCATTGAGCAGATGGATCTGATCTCGGGAGCCGTACAACACACATCCGAGTCCATCCGGTCTTTGGAAAACCGTTCCAATGAAATTAGCGGTATTGTCAATCTCATCACTGACATTGCAGGACAAACCAATCTGCTTGCCCTGAATGCTTCCATCGAAGCAGCACGTGTAGGTGAAGAAGGAAAAGGATTTGCTGTCGTGGCAGGAGAAGTACGCAAACTGGCAGAACAATCGCAGCAGTCCGCCGATCAGATCCGCTCGTTAATCGACGAGATTCAGCGAGACATCGCGCAGTCCGCTGAAGCTATGCAGCTTGGTTCACGTGAAGTAGAGAAAGGTTCTCAGGTTACCCGGGAGACAGGTGAATTCTTCGGCGATATCCTGACAGCCACGAACAAAGTTGCGAATCAGATCCAGGATATCTCCAGTTCTACAGAGGAAATCTCCGCCAGTACACAAGAGATGTCTGCAACAGCAGATGAGCTGTCCGCAAGTGTTAGCAAGGCAGCTAACAGCAGCAAGCAGATTGAACAATCGATCGCTGAACAGGAAGCTTCCATGGCGTCCATTGTCAGCGCTTCGGATGAACTCTCTGCCGTGTCCAAGCAGCTGCAGGAGCTGATTTCATTCTTCAAAGTTAAGCAAGCAAATTAATCGAATATACGATGTCATTCACAAAAAAAGAGATCTTCCCTTTCTCACGGGAGATCTCTTTTTCTATCTTATCTTGTACCCATTCACTGGGACTTGTCACTTGAAGTTTCGGCATCGTCTTTCTTCTTCGTACCTTTGCTTTTATAAGGCTTTGGGGCACTTTTCGCCCGATTGGCACTGGCTTGCCAGCGATTCCAGCCTTTTTTACCGGTACCGCGGCCCGTGCCGCCTTTACCCTTTGCTTTGCTCATGTTATCACTCCAATAATCCGGTGTATGCTTAAAAATGACTGTCCCCGGTACCTTTTATCGTAACCCAGCCCATCGTATTCACTTCCAGCATTTCTTATTATAACAAAAATAGACGTCTTTACGTCCATTTCCAAAAATGATTCTATTGTTATTCTGTTATGAAAGCGGTATAGTGTACATAATTGAAAGAAGAAGCCGCGTCTTCTTCGGGATTGTTACTGGTAAGCAGGCGATACCCAAATAAAGGCTGTGTGATAAGCCTTTGTTTGGGTTTTTTGTTATTATAACGGCAATAGAGGTGAACAACGATGATCATTCGACAGATTTTCAACAATAACGTCATCCGGGCAGAGAACCAGGTGGGTCATGAATTTGTTGTCATTGGAAATGGTCTGGGCTTCAAGAAGAAAAATGGGCAGCCTGTTGATGAGGATAAGATCGAGAAAACCTTTGTTCTCAAATCGGACAAGATCCCCCAGAAACTGATCGACCTGATGGGCGAAACCTCCGTGGAGTATCTAACATTGGCTGACAAGATTGTAGGCTATGCCAAACGGGAAATGGGCGATATTTTCAGTGACAATATCTATATTTCCCTCATTGACCATATCCAATTTGCCATCTCACGGTACAGGAAGTCCGTCGGGCTGAAGAATTCGCTGTTATGGCAGATCAAAAAGTTTTATAAAAGGGAATTCATGATCGGCATGAATGCGCTGGAGTTGATCGATTCACAATTCGGCATTCAGATGGACGAACATGAGGCCAGTTTTATCGCCATGCATTTTGTCAACGCCAGACAGGATGGTCAGGGCATGCAGCAAACGGTTGAAATTACCGAAGTGATCGATGACATATTCAACATCGTGACCAATCAATATGGCATAACCCTGGATGAAAATTCATTTAATTACTCCAGGTTTATTACCCATTTGCAATATTTCGTCCAGCGCATGGTGAGCAATGAACAGGAACAGACGGCGTCTAGTGATAACTTTCTGTATGATCAGGTCAAAGACAAATACGGCAAGGCTTTTCAGTGTACCCAATTGATTAACCATTACCTTGAGGACAAGTTCGAAAGTGCGATGTCCATTGATGAAAAGGTGTATTTGACGATCCATATTCACCGCGTTACTTCCCGAAATGAAATGCAGGACACGAAATAAAAAAAGCTTGCAAACGATTTCGCTGTCATTTATAGTAGGTCTCACAACTTAACGACAAGGATTGTTACTGGTCAAGCAGGCGATACCTAAACGATTGGCACCCCATCCATTTTGGATGGCCACTGCCCTCCGTTTAGGTATTTTTTTGTTTTCAGGGGCAGTTCGACCACAAAGGAGAATGAACATGGATCATAAAAAAATGGGAGATGACATCGTACGCCTCGTCGGCGGTGAAGCCAATATCAACGGACTTGTCCACTGTGCGACCCGGCTGAGGTTTAACCTCAAGGATTCCAAAAAAGCCGAGCGTGAAACGCTTGAAAAACATGATGGCGTAATTACCGTTGTGGAAAGCGGTGGGCAATTTCAAGTTGTGATCGGGAGTCATGTTGCTCATGTATATGCAGAGATTATGAAGAATCGGGATATTGGAGGAGAATCCTCCACCACCGCAGAGACAACAGGTGAAAAAACCTCGATCTTATCCAAAGTTTTTGAAATTATCTCTGGAAGCTTCTCTCCGTTAATTCCAGCCATGGCGGGATCAGGCATGTTGAAAGCACTGCTGACCGTTCTAACCATGCTTGGCTGGATGTCAGACACCAGTGACACCTATCTTATTTTATCCGCAGCCGGCAATGCCGTATTTTACTTTCTGCCTATCTTCCTCGGCATTACGCTGGGCATGAAGCTGAAAGCCAATCCTTATGTCGCCGGGGTCATCGGTGCTGCCCTGCTGGAACCGAACTTTACCGGATTGATGGACAAGGGTTCCGATGTATCGTTCCTGGGAATACCTGTCGTCATGATGAACTACTCAGCCAGTGTATTTCCGATATTCATCTCCATCAGCATCTATGCCCTTCTCGATAGGCTGCTGAAGAAAATCATTCTGAAGGATCTGCAATTGTTCCTGGTTCCAATGATTTCCCTCATAATTATGGTTCCTCTGTCTGCGATGGCCTTTGGTCCATTTGGCACCAACGTAGGAGACTGGATTTCCTCTGGTGTAACATGGCTCATTGACGTCAGCGGGATATTATCAGGGATTGTCCTGGGCGGATTCATGACCTTCATGGTCATCTTCGGTCTCCACTGGGGATTCACTCCGATCACGATCCAAAATATTGGGGTTGGCGGAGATCCAATCGAAGCGATGGCTGCTGCAGCCGTATTTGCCCAAATCGGTGTTGCATTCGGTATTTTCCTGAAAGCCAAAAAAGATAAAACGCTCCGCACGCTTGCAGGCTCAACGAGCCTTACGGGATTGCTCGCAGGTGTGACGGAACCTATCGTATACGGGTTGGTCCTGCGTTATAAACGCGTCATTCCAATCGTTGTCATCGCAGGTGCAATCGGTGGTGCCATTAATGGTCATTTTGGCGTTAAAATGACGGCATATGTATTCCATAATATTTTTGCCATACCGGTGTA
The DNA here is from genome assembly GCF_038005125.1 of Paenibacillus sp. FSL K6-2862. Lineage (NCBI taxonomy): Bacteria > Bacillati > Bacillota > Bacilli > Caryophanales > Paenibacillaceae > Paenibacillus > Paenibacillus sp. FSL K6-2862. Next base: position 871,400 of record NZ_JBBOSN010000001.1, on the reverse strand, counting down.
CACACCAACCGTAGTTTACGTCATTGCAATTGTGTGTTCCTTTGCCATTGCTGCGGTATTAACCGTCATGTTCGGATACGAGAGCAAAACCAAGGCAACGGTTGCAGAAGTCAAGGATGCGAATGATACGAACACAGGTGCAATGTCCGAAAGTAAAACGAAAGAAGTTCCTGCTGCTCCAGAGGTAAAAACTGCCGAGGTCAAAAAAGAACAAATTCATAGCCCACTTACGGGCAAAGCTGTTGCTTTGAGTACGATCAACGATCCTGCCTTTTCCACTGGTGCTATGGGCAAGGGACTAGCGATCGTACCCGAGATTGGCGAAGTTGTTTCTCCCGTGGATGGCGTAGTCACTTCACTCTTCCCAACGGGACATGCCATCGGGTTAACGACTGGCGCCGGCACCGAGATTCTGATTCACATCGGGATCAATACCGTTGCGCTAAAAGGTAAACATTTCACGCCTGTCGTGCAGGAAGGTGACATCGTCAGACAGGGCGATCTGCTCATTCAATTTGACATTGAACAAATTAAGCAAGCTGGGTACGAAACTGTCACTCCAGTCATTGTTACCCTCACACAACACGAAGTGGATGTATTCGAAACATCCCAGGAACATGTAGAGAAAAATGATGTCCTGCTCACTCTTGTTGTCTGATCAGCTTGCTTATTCCAAACTCAACTAGGAGGAACGAACAATGAATCATACTCAACTCAAACCATTTCCCAAAGACTTCTTCTGGGGAGGTTCAACGTCAGCCTATCAAATCGAAGGTGCCTGGAATGAAGATGGCAAAGGTCCTTCCGTTATTGACATGGGAAACCATGTGGAAGGCGTAACCGACTTCAAGGTGACCAGCAATCACTATCATATGTATAAGGAGGATGTGGCCCTGCTTGCGGAGATGGGTTTCAAAGCCTATCGCTTCTCCATCGCCTGGACGCGGATCTATCCGCAAGGCGCAGGCGAGGTTAATCCCAAAGGCCTTGCCTTCTATGACTCATTAATTAATGAACTGATCAAACACGGTATTGAACCAATTGTGACCATGTATCACTTTGATCTTCCTTATGCACTGGAAGAGCAAGGTGGCTGGTCCAATCGGGCAACAATCGATGCCTTTGAGCAATACGCCAGAACCCTGTACGAGAACTACGGGGACCGGGTCAAATATTGGCTGACCATTAATGAACAAAATATGCTCATCCTGCATCCTGGCTCTTTAGGCACACTGGATACCACGATGATTGATCCGCAAAAAACACTGTATCAGCAAAATCATCACATGCTCGTCGCGCAAGCCAAAGCAATGGTCCTATGCCATGAGATGCTTCCAGGTGCCAAGATCGGTCCGGCTCCCAATATTGGCGTGATCTATCCGGCAAGCTCCAGACCGGAAGATACCCTCGCAGCCGATAACTATGCAGCAATCCGCAACTGGCTCTATCTTGATATGGCCGTATACGGTCGCTACAATCACATTGCCTGGAGTTATCTTGAAGAGAAAGGGTATACTCCGGTCATTGAGGACGGCGACATGGATATTCTGGCTCAGGGAAACCCTGATTTTATTGCTTTTAATTACTACACTTCACAGACCGTCGGCGAAAGTCTGAATGATGGCAATGATTTCTCCCACACAGGAGATCAGCACGAAATTGTGGGTGAACCTGGTGCATACCGAGGATCTGTGAATCCAAATCTGCAGAAAACCGAGTTTGGATGGGAGATTGATCCAGTGGGCTTCCGTTCTACTCTTCGCCAGATTTATTCCCGTTATAACCTGCCATTAATCGTTACAGAGAATGGTCTGGGCGCTTTTGACAAGCTGGAAGAAGGCGACGTGGTCAACGACCCTTACCGCATTGAATTTTTCAATAAACATATTGAACAGATTCAACTGGCCATTACGGATGGTGTGGATGTATTTGGTTTCTGTCCTTGGTCTGCGATCGATCTGGTGAGTACACATCAGGGGTCCAGCAAACGATATGGATTTATCTATGTGGACCGCGAGGAATTTGATATTAAGGAGTTAAGACGTATCCGTAAACAGAGCTTCTATTGGTATCAAAAGCTAATTGAGACAAACGGTGAAGTCCGTTAATCATACAAATCCAAAAAATAAAACCAGTCGATTACACAACGTATCATGTGTAACCGACTGGTTTTTTTAAGCTTTACATCGTATTGTTATGAATTGCGACTACATCTCCGTCTTCGCTTGCCCTGCGGGTCTAACCCCTCTGAGAACCCGGAGAGATAACAGGAAACAGATTGCCAGAACAGCAGCAGCTGAAACATACGGATAGTTGATATTTACATCGAACAGGGCACCAGCCACAATCGGACCTGCGATATTGCCCAAGCTTGTGTACGCGGAGTTCAATCCAGCCACGAAACCTTGCTGTTCCTCTGCCAGTTTGGACATCTGCGTGCTGATGGCAGGACGCAAAATATCCATACCTAGGAATACAATAAAGGTGACCACCAGGATGAGCCAGTACGTGTGCACAAACAGGGTTAGCAGTACAAACACCGCCACGAAGAAGAGACATACCGAAATCACTTTCTTCTCCCCAAACTTGTTTAGCAGCCACCCGATCAGAGATACCTGTACTACAGCACCCGCGATCGAGCCAAATGTAATGATAAATGCAATATCCTTGGTCGTGAAGCCGAATTTGTGATCCACAAACAGAGAAAATACGGTCTCATAGTTAGCCAGGCCAAACGCCATGACAAATACGATAATTAGACTGAAGAAGTAGGGTTCCCGGTAGGAATTCAGCAGCTGGGATACCATTCCCGGCGTTTTGGCTTTTGCTGCACCTGCAGCGGGTTTACCTGCTTCTCCAGTGCTCCGTGCAGATTCCGGCAGGATAATCAGGGTAATAATCGCTGCCAGCAATCCGGCAACCCCTGCCGCATAAAATGGAATCCGAATGCCAAAATCTGCGATATATCCACCGATTCCCGGCCCAATGATGAATCCGGTCGTAATGGCTGCATTGATCAATCCCATCCCCTTGCCGCGCTCTTCTTCCGTCGTAATATCTGCGGTGTAGGCCATAATGGAAGGGAAAATCATCGCTGCACCAACCCCGCCGAGCATCCGGGCTGCGAAGAGCAGCACGGGGGCATTGACCGCACCAAACATGAATTCCGATACGGCAAAAATTAGCATACCGCCGACAATGATCTTTTTACGTCCGAATGAATCGGACCACCTGCCCGCTACTGGGGAAAATAGAAACTGGGTAAAGGAAAATGCCGCGACCAGCAAACCAACCGTGAACCCAGTGATATGCAGCAGATCCATGTACGCAGGCATGATCGGTACGACCAAGCCAATACCTGTAAATACGAGAAAAATATTAAACATCAACAGCAGGAGTGCGCCCCTGTTTCTTGTCAGTAATGCCATGATTGTATCCTCCGTAAATTGTCAAAATGTTGCTTTTTATATAGATGAGCAAACGTATTGTTTCATGGGTTTCGTGGGTGTGTTCAATCCACCTTAAGCCTTGCTTATGGAGATTCCATGTAAGAATACATTTGCTGCTTGGCGATATAAAGCCACAGCCTCTTCCGGCTTCATTCCGCGAGATAACTGACTGAGTCCGATAATGGTACTTTCCAGAATCAGCGCCAGATGATTGACATTGTCTTCCTTAAACTCACCGTTCTCAATGCCCTGCTGAACCAGTTGTCTGTTGAACTGGATATGCCGCTCGAACATCAAGGCAATGCGTTCCTCGATATCGTTCTCTTTCTTTTCCCCCGTGAAAAACTCATCGGCTGCCTTCGTCAGCGGGTGATTCATGTCATCCAGAACAAGCTGCTCCATCAGTCCATGGATTTTCTCCGTAGATGTCTTGTAGAGATGTTCCTTGGAAGCCCAGTTCTCTTCCCACTCCCGATCCCATTCATCAATCAGATAGAGAAAGAGGCCTTCTTTGCTTTTAAAATGGTAATAAATATTTCCTTTGCTGCTGCCAGTCGCAGCCACAATATCTTCAATGGATGTCGCTTTATAGCCTTTTTGTACAAAAAGAGCTCTTGAGGCATCCGCAAGTTTTTTCTTGGTCTGCTCGGTTTGAAGTTGCTTTTTGTTCATCCCATCACTCTCTCTCTTACATACTGAACATTCGTTCTGTATTTTAACAGATCGCTGGAAATTTAGCAATACAAAAGGAGAATGGCCCGAGGTGCCGATTCTCCTGTGCTTGATTTATTTAATCTTTTTTCCCTGACCATGCAATATTTTCAACTGACCATTCTCGTAACCGAGTTGATACGTAACCTTGTACTTCGAGGTCACATATTCGCCGTCCCTGCGTTCATCCGCCGTAATGGTAGCCGTAACTTCTATCTCATCATTCCCATTATTGGAGGAAGAAATTCCGCTAATCGTTACATAGCTTGTATTCAGGTATCCTTCGCGGAACTTGGCATAACTCGTACCGCTCTGCCATTCACTGCCCAGCAGTGCATATGCGGTAACGTAATCACTCTCGTTCAGACTCAGATAGAAGCTGGTCACCAATCCCTCTGCTTCGGCAGAGGTTCCTGATGCTGCCTTGTTACCTCCACCATTCGTCTGTACCACCGTTGTCGTGTTGGGCTTTTCGGACCAGGCCTGCACCTGTTTCAGTACACTGGTGATCGGAATGCTGAAACCAATGCCACCCTCCTGCTCCACAACAGCCGAATTAATGCCGAGTACTTCACCTGTCTCTGCGTGGATCAACGGTCCCCCGCTGTTACCATGCGTAATGGGAGCCGAGATCTGATACAGGTTACTATAAATGTAAGGTTGAATTTCGAAGCTCCGGCCCACACCGCTAATAATGCCAGTAGTCACCGTATTTTCAAGCCCCAGGGGACTCCCCAGTGCCAATACCTCATCTCCGGTCTCGGCTTTGGATTTGGCAATGGTTAGCGGTGTAAGCTTTTGTAAACCCGGCACTCGAACAACAGCCACATCCGTCTCTTCCCCAATTCCAATCACCGTTCCTTGATATTCCTCATGGTTAAGTGTGCGGACCGTTACCTCTTTGGAGCCTTCCACCACATGCGCGTTGGTTATTACATCGCCTTTGTCGTTGTAGAGAAAGCCGGAGCCCAGCCCGATGCCGCTCTCAATCGTGACTACCTTCTTCTGGCTATCTTCAATGATCTGTTTGCGTGTCTTCTTCACCTTGGAATCGGAAGCTGTCTTCGCTGTCTTTGTTTCTGCTTCCTGCGCTGCGACGACAGCCAGTCTGGGCCCACCCTGCAGCTGCTTCTCCGAATGCTGATGTATCCAGAACACGCCTCCTGCTCCGGCACCAATAACGATGGCACAGGATATGATCGTACTCCATGTTCGTTTGGCCATTCCAACCTGTCCTCCTATTCCAGATACCACGTTGCATTCACAACAGAGACTTGCGCTTCCTCGTACACACCATAATAGTAGGTTTCGAAGAAACCTTCTTCGCCGACTTCCAGCCAGCTTGGATACACATCGACATAAGTCTGACCCAGATAGGTGCCATCCGTTCCATAGATATCAACCATAATCGTAACGGACGAGATCGGTCTTGTCGCATTGTTTATGATTGAACCGCTAATGTACAGGTCTCCATAGTTATCCAGTGTCGCATCCACGTTTACGACGCTTACGGCAGCTGTCCGATTTTTCAAATCTTCTTCGGCAGCCTGCTGCTCAGCCAACTGAATCCGTTCCGCTTCCGCTTTCTCAAAGGCCCTTTTCTCACTCAGCACCCGCTCACGGTATGCGGTAAGTTTGTCATCCTCCGGTGCATAGGACAGTCCTTGATCCACGGTCTGCAGGGCAGCGGTAAAATCCTTTTTCTTCACTTGCTGTTCAGCTTGCTTATAACTAATCCCCGCCAGCTTGTCGATAATTTGTTTCTGCACGGCCTGGGCTTCATTGCCTTTCAGCTTCGACACCGTATCCAGCTTCTCCGCAAGAGCCTCTACAGTGGTCAAACCATCGATTTCCTTCTTCACCTTCAATACGGAAAGTGTGACCTTTCTGTTGTTCAATGCTGCTCTTACCTTGCCAAAAACGGGTTCCTCCCGCTCTTTCAGTTCCTTGGTTACAGCCTGAATGGTTTTATCCCCTGCGGACAGTTTGCCCGTCTTCAAACTCACCGCTGCTTCATCTAACTGATTCATCAGATTCGAGGCTTTCGCCGTAATCTGGCGATCCTGAATCAGCGCATTGTAGTTCGGACGTTTGGCGATGGCTGTGTCCAGCAGCTGCAGAGCTTCTGCATATTTCCCGTCAAGCGCAGCTTTTTCCGCTTGTTGGTGCAGTGATTGTACCTCTGCATTCACACCGCTTTCCTGGTTGTAATAATACGTCAGCAGGGCTCCCATTAACGCTGCCAACAGCAATGGGATGATCCAGCTGAATGCTCGCCCCGGACCTTTAGGGCTCTGCTGGGGTGCAGGCTGCTGTTGTCTCGATAACGAATGAACGGTGTTTCCCGTTCCGGTCTCCAGACCTACTGCGGTTTCGGCCCAAATCTGTTCCTCTGTAGAGCTTGGATCTAATAATTTTGTTCTACACTTTCTGCACGTGCTATCCCCCGGACTGCTTTTGGTCCCACATACGTGACAATACACCCTGATCCCTCCATCAAAAAGAACGTATGTATGTTTGCTGTTTTTACATGAATCGACACTTATCATATAGCAAAAAGGTAAAATACACCATATGTTATTCCAATGTAAATGGTGCCTTGCCATGGACATAAAAAAAGAGATACCGCCTCACGGTATCCCTTTGCAATTCACCCCTGTTGTCCTGCACGTACCCGAATGTTGCCCAGTTCATTCGCATTGATGGCAAATGCATTTCCGCCCTGTCCAACAGAAGCTTTGGCAGACTGACGAGCCTGGAATTTTAAACGGCTTTTGTCCACCTCTACCCGGTTAACCTGTTTCGCATACTTCTGTCTCTTTCTTGTGCTCATCGTACCATCCCCCTATGATGATATATCCCGTAAAGTTACGCTGCTCCAGATCTGCTCATCAATACCCCCGAGCGACCCGTTTATCTTTTGCTCGAAGAACGCCGGCCCTTCTGCTTCTTGATCTGTATATTTACGGCGTTACTTGCAAGCACATTGCCTGTCTCGGCATACCCTTTGGCGGTTTGGTGGATCTGAATGACAATATACTGCCTTTTCCCCACACGGTAACGATAACTTTTCACGTTTGAACGAGTCATGGCCATCTCCCTGTCAATCGTTTTTCAAACCTGCGTTATCGTATTCATGTCCATATCAATCTGGATGTGTGAATGTGTAGTTTTATAGAAATAGACAAAAAACCTCCCTACTATATCGTAGGAAGGCGTGATCTATCCATGTATGTTCTACTCTACTCTTGTGTTGGAAATGCGCTAAGGTCCATATAGGTAACTTCCCAGAGGTGATCATCCGGATCCTGAAAACTCCATCCGTACATGAATCCATGATCCTGGGGATCATTATATGGCTTGCCGCCAGCATCCAGAGCAGCTTGGACGATGGTATCCACCTCTTCGCGGCTATCTACCGATAAGGCTACAATGACTTCTGCCGTACTCGCCGCATTCGAGATGTCTTTCGAAATAAAGGATTGGAACCGTTCCTCCACCAGCAGCATGGCATAAATGTTGTCCCCAATGATCATGCAGGTAGCAGATTCATCTGTAAAATTCGCATCAAACTCAAATCCTACGTTGGTAAAAAACTCAACCGATTTCTTCAAATCCTTGACAGGTAAATTGACAAAAATCTGCTTGGCGCGAACAGCCACCATCGACCACCTCAATCCAATAGAGTAGATTCTACCACAAAATAACATTTCGGATAGTGCCTGTCAACGCCAAGGTTTTAGTGAGTCGATTCCAGCTTTTCCAGGAAAGGCTTGAGCTTATCCACCACATAGTGACTGCCGCCCCGGCCATTCACGCCTTCGATAACCGCCGAGATCAGGAAGCTGGGGGATTGCGTGTCAAACACGACAACGAATCCGTTCTCTAGGCCATTTTCGCCCTTCTTCGCCTTCAGCTCAGCCGTTCCGGTCTTGGCCGCAAGCTCTCCTGAAAGCGAGTTTAGTGAATGAGCCGTTCCTCCCGAACGAGACACCACCTGAACCAAAGCATCCTTGACCGTGTTCGCAGCCTCAGGAGTAATAATCACCTCGGGTTCAGAGGTTTCTTTCCCTTCGATCAGAACAGGCTTCACCATTTTTCCTTCATTAATAAAGGGAGTGAAGGACGACGCCAGATGAATCGGCGACATCAGCATTTCGCCCTGTCCATAGGACGTGTCGGCAAGCAATACTTCGGAAGCCAAATCCAGATTCGCTTCATTCGCATACTGGCTCGGCTTCAAATATAGTTCATCCAGGCCGAAGTTATCTCCAAAACCGAATTTCTGTATTCCCTCTATAAACCGTTTGCTGCCCATCTCCAGCGCCTCTTGAGCAAAGTAAATATTATCCGAATAGACCAGTGCATCAACCATATTTACCGGAGTTAAACTTTTCACCCGCTTGACATAATATCCGCCCCAACTCTCATCCTTGCGCCATTGCAGACCGGAGATCTCATGGGTTTTATCCGCCGTTGTGACCTTTTCCATTAATCCCGCTGCCGCCGTAATTGCTTTGAAGGTTGAACCTGGTGCATATCGATTGGTGAATCGATTGATAAAAGGAAGCCGTTCATCTGCTGAATACGCGTCCCACTCCGCCTGAGTGAGTCCTGTGACCATTTTGTTCGGATTGTAGGCGGGTGCACTGGCCAGGGCGAGCAGGTGCCCATCGACCGAATTCATAAGCACGGCCGCTCCGGCATCTCCGTCATTCGATAACGCCTTATACAGCTCCGACTGTGTTTCCGCGCTGATGGTCAACTGCACCTTTTGTCCGTTTGCCGCGTCTTTGCGAATAAGCTCCGAGAGGACTTTGCCGGCTTCGTCCGTGATTTCGATTACGCCCCCGCGCTCGCCACGGAGCTGCTTCTCCATGGACTGCTCCAGTCCGGCTCTTCCGATCCAATCCTCGGCATGGTAATATCCTTCCGTATCCTTCTCCAGATCTTCCTGAGTGACCTTACGCACATAACCAATCAGATGCGCAGCCGATGCACCAAGCGGATAATAGCGGATTTCCTTGGACTGCAGCTTCACCCCACTTAATTGTTCAGGAATATTGTAATCCTCAGTTGAACCGATGGGGACAAAATACTCCGGCTTCACCCACTTTTGGGACAGGGCGTTGTTAATCACATCCTCGGACACCTTGTAATGCTTGGCGATCTGGGCAATCATCGCATCCGGGTTGTCACCCAGCTTCTCCGGCACGATGCCCCACTCGTTCACCGTTCCCTTGGTAGCAAGAGGCAAACCGTCCCGGTCCACGATATCACCGCGTTCCGGCAAGAGTGTCCTCACCCTGACTTTGCTTCCTTTAATCATGTCGCTCAGGATCATGGAAGGCTGCCAGTTAATCCGCCATACTTTACTGCCGTCCTCGGTTTCCTGCCGGACAAGCTTGAGCGTCTGTGTCTCGTTCACTTCCCCAAGGAAGGTTGTTAGCTGCAAGTGATAATCCACTTCATAGTCATCCGGATTCTGCTCCGGTTTGCCCGTGTTCTGCTCCCCTTTGTCCTGATCCTCTGATGCACCGCCACTTTCCGCTGTGTCCGTTACCTTGGGCTTCACTTCCGCCTTCACGGCTGAGACCTCCATTCCCGAATAGATGGCATTGTACTTCTCTACAAACTGTTCCCGGTTCATCCCGGACTCATCCAGCGACGCTGGCGTCATTAATGTATATAGCTGATCAAATTCCTGCTTCTGCAGATGCTGTATGTATTGGTCTACGGTTGCCTCCGGTTTCGCTTCCTCTGCCTTGCTGCTTTGCATGTATAAATACGCTCCTATTCCGCCAGCAAACAGAAGGGGGAGCAAGCCATATATGATTTTTCGTTTTGATTTTTTCATAGTCAGATCACCTCTAACTATATACTATAGATTTCCAGAGCCCCTGAAACAATGGAACAAATCTGACGAATTTATCATTAAAAATAGCCGAATGCTCACATAATATGTTTAAATAAGGAGAGTGAAACTACAGGCAAAGGAGCCCGATGATGGAAATCAGCTATTTTTTACTCCCCAAAGACGAAGTGGCTTATATCAAGTCCTCCGCTTCCATGAAGGAAGCACTCGAACAGCTTGAAGCACAGCATTATACCGCCATTCCCGTGATTGATCAGGACGGAAAATATGTTGCGACCCTGTCCGAAGGCGATTTGTTATGGAAAATGCGGAGCACCCCCGGACTGACATTTGATAACATGGATCAGGTTCAGGTGCATGAGATCAGCAACCGGGTATATAATGAATGCGTCTTCATCCAAGCAGAAATGGAGGATATGCTGACGCTGGCAGCGGACCAGAATTTCGTGCCTGTCGTGGACGTGGACCGCGTCTTTCTTGGCATTATCCGGCGCAAGGATATTATTGAATATTACACGCGCAATATTTCTGATTAAAGTAATGAATGCCACCTGCAGTTTTCCCTGCAGACAGATGTAAAAAAGGCGAGCGCCCCCGCTCGCTTTTTTTGTTGCTCCAAACCTTCCTATTTCTTCCTCATCATCTCTTCTGTCACTTCGTTCTCAAGCTATTTTAGTATCCGAATACAACAAACATATTGCGCATTATTCGACAAAAAACTACAATAATTATCACCATACGACATATTCAAGGAGATAAATCGCGTTATTTTAACATTACACTGCGAGGGTCCTAGTGTTTTTTTCAGAATTTGTTCAGAATGCTTTAGTACAATAAGCACGTCCTTTTCAGTTCAGCTCCATTTCAGAAACATCAGAGAGAGGTATTCCATTGAATTATTTAAGTACACGCAACAAGATTCTGGTCACAGCTACGGTGATCATGTCTTGTATTTACGTCATTTGGCGTACGTTCTTCACCATTCCTTTCGGCCATGGCCCTCTCGCCGTGACCGCTGGTCTTGCCCTCCTTATTGTCGAACTCATCGGCATGTTCGAACTGGCCGTCCACTTTTACAATATGACCCGGCTTGAATACCCTGAGCTTCCCGTAGTAGATGAGGCGTTATATCCGGATGTGGATGTCTTTATTGCGACCTACAATGAACCCACTTCCCTTCTCTTCAAAACGATTAACGGCTGTCTCAATATGGATTATCCGGACCGTTCCAAAGTACATATCCATCTGTGTGACGATTCCAATCGTCCCGAGATGCGGGAACTTGCCGCCCATCTGGGCATCAACTACCTGACCCGGACCGAGCACAAACACGCCAAGGCTGGTAATCTCAACAACGCCATGAAACATACTTCTTCCCCCCTGATCGTCACCTTTGATGCCGACATGATTCCGAAGCATGATTTTCTGACGTCCTGTGTGCCGTATTTTCTGACAGGAGAAAAGATCGGTTTCGTGCAGACACCGCAAAGCTTCTACAATCCCGATCAATTCCAGTACAATCTGTACTCCGAGAACCGGATTCCGAATGAGCAGGATTATTTCTACCGTGACGTGCAGGTCGGACGCAACAAATCCAATTCCGTGATCTACGGTGGAACCAATACGGTGCTCTCCAGACAGGCATTGGAAGACGTAGGTGGATTCTACACCGGTTCCATTACGGAGGATTTTGCAACAGGCATCGAGATGCAGAGCAAAGGGTACCGCTGCTTCGCAACCAATAAGGTACTGGCATCCGGGCTTGCCCCGGGCGATCTAAAGAGCCTGATCAAGCAGCGTCAGCGCTGGGCACGCGGTTGTATCCAGACAGGCAAGAAGATGAATCTGCTGTTCAAGAAAGGTTTGAGTTTTGCCCAAAAATTAAATTATATCTCTTCCATAACCTACTGGTATTCCGGGCTGAAGAGATTGCTGTATATCATGTCGCCGATTCTGTTTGCCGTCTTCGGCATTCTTGTTGTGAAGTGCACAATACTTGAAATTTTAATATTTTGGCTGCCGATGTATCTCCTGACCAATACCTGTCTGCGCATGCTGTCGGGCAATATTCGAACAACCAAATGGACCAATGTCTATGAAACCATCCTGTTCCCGTCCCTGCTGCCTGCTGTCATTCTGGAGACGCTTGGCATTACGATGAACAAATTCGTCGTTACCCGCAAGGACGGTGCGCAAAATGATGATCGGAACTATCAGATAAAACAAATGATTCCCCATCTGATTCTGGCTGTCCTATCCATCATCGGTATCGTGAACTGCATTCACTGGACGTTCAGTCAGGGTACCATCGGTTTCCTGGTCGTGCTGTACTGGCTACTGATCAACTTCTATAACATCATGATGTCCATCTTCTTCCTGGCCGGACGTAAAGTGTTTCGAAACCATGAGCGGTCACTCGCTTCTGTGGACTGCACGATTACAACCGAAGGCGAGACGATCTCCTGCTTGACTCATGATCTGTCGGAAGGTGGAATATCCGTGATGCTCGATATGCCGAAATATATCCCGAGTGATATGGAGGTCGGCATCAAGCTGGTTAACGATCGATATGCAAGTGAATTTACAGGCAAGGTCGCTCACGTTGCATCCATCGGCGATCGCTGGAAATATGCTTTTATCGTCAAGGAAATTACAGAAGAGCAGCAGCGACAGCTCCTGCACATGATCTATGACCGCGAACCTACGCTCCCTCAGAAGCTGGACAAGGACATCAGTACGTTCGAGGACATTCGCCTGAACTTTGTGCGCCGGGGGCAGAGTGAGTTTATGTCCAACCGGAAGCTGGCACGTATTGCAGTTAACCGTACAGTGGACACGCCAACGCATGGAGCTGTTACCTTGCTTGATTTCAACTATGAATATGTTCTGCTGGAGACATCACGCCAAGAGTTGAGCTATGAGATCGATCTGCCCATGGGCGACGACCTGGCACTGGAGTGTGTATGGGTACAATCCCTGCGGAAGAAGCGAGGTAACCTGTACCGGGTGACCAACATCCAGGACATTGTTCGTAATCGGCAGATGCACACCCTCGAGGCTTTGTTTACGCAGTGGAATAGGGAGCAACGGCAAACAGGTCGGCCAAATGTCATATCCAAAGACAAAAACGTCTCGAATGATGAACTCAACGAGATGGCTTATTTATAGAGCGGAGGCAAGGTACACATGATCAAGAAGTGGAAACAACTTATACTTGCCGCCGTTTTCGCTGCATTATGGAGCCTGCTTCCCGTCCAGGCTGTTCAAGCAGAACAGCTTAAGCTGAGCGGAAGTACGCTTCGTGAATGGAATAACGGGACCGAAGTAGATACCCAAATGGATAATAACGGCAGTATACAGATTCAAACCTCTACCGAGGGACTCAAAAAAGGCTATTATTCCGCTTACATCTATGAACTGCGGAACAGGGACTGGTCAAGCTACGGTGCGTTGACCTTCTCCATTCGTAATGAATCGGAGCAGACATTACCCTTCAATGTCGTTATCACCCGGGCAGATCAGAGCTCCCTTACCGTAGCGGATAACCGAAATGTCATCGTCGTTCCGAAGGCAACCAAGGAAGCCACGTTGGTTCACCCTACAGCAGGTCTGATTAAACTGAAGCCTGGCTTTGTCGGACAGATCCGCATCCCTTTCTCCAGTCTGATGGTTCAGGACAAGGCTAAGACGGTAGGCCTGGTCAAGCTGGGCAAAATCATCGGCTGGGGCATTACGACGACCACCACCGAGAATGCCAAGCTAAACTTACGGGTCGGAAACATCAAGCCGGTATCCCGGAAGCAAGCCGCTGCTGAGAATGAGCTAACTACGCTGCAGATCACGGGAGAAGAACGAATGGTGAAGCCGGAGGCTGGTGAATCGATTGCACAATATGAAGTTCACTCTTCTTCCAGCAAAGGAATTTCAAAGACATCCTTTCAACTGGACAGTCCTGTGCAAGGGGCATCCATTACACCGGATGGCCTGCTTACACTCCAGACTGCCGTTCAACCTAAAAGTCTCACCATACGCGCACTCGTGAACGGAAAATGGAACCTTACCTATACCGTTATGATGGACCAATCGACAGCCATGAATGTACAGGAGAAGGATGGGACGAAGCGCGCCATTCCGTCTCCTGATCAGGTTACAAAGGTGGTAAACCCCACCGATCCGCTGATGAAACCGTGGATGGAATGGCTCATCCGCATCATCCTGTCGGCAGCCGGCATCCTCACGCTTGCTGCCTACGGATTCTGGCTTAAAGGCAAAAACACAGCTCGCGCCCAAAAAAGGCGTTCCCGCCGCGAGCAGCGCCGGTCAAGGCGTCCATTCAGCATGTAGCTGAACGAAGGCAGACTATGCCATATCCTGGATGCGGCATAGTCTGTCTCTACTTTGCGTGAATGCACACTGTATTCTTATATGATCCTCAAGGAGGAAAGGCAGTGCTCTTTTCCAGTGTCGTTTTTTTATTTTATTTTCTGCCGCTTGTACTGGGGCTCTATTACGTACTGAGATTCTCGGTCACGCTAAAAAATATGCTGCTGCTTGTCGCGAGTTTATTCTTCTATGCTTGGGGTGAACCCTGGTTCGTCCTGATCATGCTCGCCTCCATCTGTTTCAACTATGTCTTCGCTCTGCTCGTGGACAAGTTCAGGGAAAGGCGCAATGCAGCCTATAGCATTATTACTATGATGCTGATCGTTAACCTTGGCATGCTGTTTGTGTTCAAATACCTGGCTTTTGCGCTGCGCATTGTGAATGAAAATACGAGCTTCGGACTCAGCATTCCGAACATTGCACTGCCGCTGGGTATCTCCTTCTTCACCTTCCACGGTATCTCTTACGTCATTGATGTCTATCGTGGACACGGCGCTGTACAGAAAAATCTCTTTTACGTCGCATTGTACATCTCCTTCTTCCCTCAGCTTGTTGCCGGACCGATTCTGCGGTATAACACGATTGCGGATCAGATGGTAAACCGGAAAGAGAGCTGGGACAAGTTCGCGGTAGGCTGCTGCAGGTTCATTGTGGGCTTGGGTAAAAAGGTGCTGTTATCGAACAGCATGGCTATTGTCGCCGATCACATCTTCAGCATGGGAGGCACATCCGAAGTGTCCTCCAGTTTGGCGTGGCTTGGGGCGATTGCCTATACGCTGCAGATTTATTTCGACTTCTCCGGGTATTCCGACATGGCCATTGGTCTCGCATTGATGTTCGGCTTCAAGTTCGAGGAGAACTTCCGATATCCGTACATCTCCAGATCCATTACTGAATTCTGGCGCCGCTGGCATATCTCGCTCGGTACCTGGTTCAAGGAATATGTATACTTCCCGCTGGGCGGTTCCCGCGTTACCAATAAGGATAAAATGATACGCAATCTGCTGATTGTCTGGGGACTTACCGGTGTATGGCATGGTGCGGAGTGGACATTCGTCGTGTGGGGGTTAATTAACTTCGCGTTCATCGCGCTGGAGAAAATCTTCAGCTTTGACAAAGGAACACGCTTCATCCCGCTGCGGCATCTCTACGCCATGTTTATTGTCGTGATTGGGTGGGTTATCTTCCGGTCGCCGGATCTGCTGCAGGCAGGTCATTATCTGGGCAATATGTTTGGACTGTACGGCAATGGGTTCTGGAGCGATACAACAGGGATGTTCCTCAAGGAATATGCATTCTTCTTCATTCTGGGTATCCTGTTCTGTATGCCGATTGCCACTCGGATGAACAAACTCATGGTTGATGGCGCACGCTTCCGCAAACCGCTGGAGCTGGTCTATCCGCTGACGATTATTCTATTGTTCCTGGTCTGCGTATCGTATCTGGTCAAGGGTACATATAATCCATTTATCTATTTTAATTTCTGAGAGAAGGCACACAAGCATGCATAACTTTCTTGCCAAAAAGAGAATCACCGCTTTCCTCTTCGTTCTTGTGCTGGTGACGCTCTCTGTTCTCAATATCATTCAGTCCTTCGGCCCGATCAAACAAACACTGGCCTCCGGAGACTACGATATCTCTGAAACCAAAGGACTGATCCACCAGCTGGATGCGGACATCAATGATCATGTCTTCGAGAAGTTTGGATTCGTGGAAGCCTACGGATACTTGCAATCACTGATGTGGAAAAAAGAGGAGAACAATTTCGAGGTTGTCAAAGACATGGAGGGCAAGCTGCACTATACCTATTTTGCCACCGGGCCAACGTACACGAAGAATCTGTCCGACCGGGTTGCTGCGCTTGAAGCGCATTTGGATCCACAAACGAAGCTGACCTATGTCATGACCCCGGACAAATACGTGCGTGGCTATACTACGTTCCCGGAAGGCATTCCGTACAACTATAACAATGAGACTGCAGACGGCTTCCTAGCCAATCTGAAACAGGACGGAATTGATACCCTTGATCTGCGGGAGGGTTTACTGGAGAGCGGCATTCCGCCGGAGGATCTGTTCTTTACAACCGACCATCACTGGAAAATCAGGACGGCGTTCTGGGCCTTCGGCCAGCTCGTGAATCATATGGACGGCATGTACACGAAGTCGCTGGACCCGGATCATTATTTCACAGACATTCATAACTACAATGTGATTCCATACGAAGACATCTTTATCGGATCGCAGGGCCGCAAGGCTGGTAAATACTTCGCAGGTGCAGATGACTTCGACCTGATCTATCCGAAGTTCAAGACAAACTATTCCTTCTACTTCAAGACAGGTGAGACCGAAGCTGCACTTAATGGACGCTTCGAGGATGCGCTGCTCACCACGTATCCCCTTAATGTGCAGGGAGCCACGTACGATCTGACTGCGGACAAGTATTTCACGTATCTGTACGGAAATCAGGGGATCGTTCATGTGGTGAACAAGGACAACCCGAAAGGGCTAAAAGTCATGTTCATCAAGGACTCGCTCGCCGTGCCGATGATCTCTTTCCTGTCCACGGTTGTGTCCGAAATCTACGTCATCGATCCGAGGTATTACACCGAGGACATTATGGATTTTGCCAGCAAGACGGAACTGGATCATGTCTTTGTATCGATCTCGCCACAGGATCTGGTGGAAGAATTCTTCCCTTACGGGGCGAACAATTAAGTCAGTGAACGATCATACGATGCCACTACAGTTGTAGAACAATCTTCCGATCACTGTTATCCCCCGATTTCCTTGAATTTTATTAAAGCAAGAAATCCGGTGATAAAGGTGAGCGCTTCGCTTCTTCAGATTATTTCTACCCCCTCCGTTCCAGTATGATCTTGAAAAATAAAAGAAGGGTAACCCAAACTTTGGGTTACCCTTTTCTTTTTGTAAAATTTAGAATCCGTTCTATTGGCGGTTAGCACGTTCTTGCTTGTAATACTCCAATACATCGCTTGAGCTGCCTTGAAATACGCGTTCTTTGCCGTACTCATAGGCCTGATGCAGATAAGAATACGCCTCGTCATGCTGTTCCAGTCTCATGCAGACGGTGCCCAGCTCAATGAGCGGACCCGTATTAATATCCGATCCTCGCGTTTGCAGCGATAATTCCGCCCAGGGCTTCGCCAGCGCATACTGTCCCAAGTCCATATGTGCATTCGCATGACAGGATGCAATCCAGCTCGCTATTTCCCATTCGGTCTTCGGCTCAGGCAGCATCCCCCAGGCCTGATCATAATAGATCAGTGCCTGTTCATGCTGCTGCGTGTCGTCCAGCACATTGCCTGCTTCAACGGTTTCAATAATCTGTCTCTCCAGTTCGGGATGTTCCGATGTCAATTCCTTCATATCGCCTTCTCCTCCTTCAGTTCGAAGTACCACTCCAGAAATGTATTAAAATCAGGCCACTCGGGGCGGCTCTCCCCGTTCAAGAAAAGTTCAATCGACTCACCAAGCTCTACAAGCACCACTTCACCGGTTTGCCGATTATAGAAAAATCCTCCCTCCCCTTCAAAGCTATCCAGCGGTATGTAAGCTTCAGGCAATCCGAGGGTGAGCTGGGCCACCGTCATGTCTTCCAAATACACAGTATTCTCCATCACCCAGCAGATCTGATAGATCTCCTGATGTCTGCTATAGAAGGTCGGGCCATCATCTGCATGCAGATAAAACTGCGCAAAATCCGACTGAAGATCAATATTCAGCTTCTTCAGTGCTTCCTCATACTCATTCGGTACATCTTCATGCCACCACCCCTTGCCTTGGCAAAACTCAATAACTTTACTAGATAACATATTCATCCTCCTAATCAACTAATGGCGCAATTATGATTATGATCGATTCAGTGCAGAACGGTAGGGTGCATAAGTACTCATTACCCATTCATGAAATAATTGGTGAGCACTGCTGGCATCCGGCGCATGGAAGAGATAGGTTCCTTCCACCTCCCGGCGGCTCAATTTGGAATCAACCAGGTCTCTGTCGTCTTCTTCATTCAACACAATCCGGTACGTCCCATCCTCCTCACGGAAGCCGAGGGCGTGCACATTCGTTTCTTGTTTATAATATCCGAGCTGCAATATCGCTGGTTGTTCGTTCGCCACCAAGCCGGCGAAGGCCGGGTTCGGAAATTGCTCATCGAAATGGGATTCATCCGGGACATTTCCCTGATAAAAACCGTTAACCACCTCGCCGAGAAGGCTCACGATGTGATGGGCATTAACGTAAGGGAAATGTTCAATTTCGTAGACATCGGAGTCCGAGTGATGCCACTGCAGGTACTCCATGATTTTGGAATAGGTGAAGCTGACGGCCCCCGCTGCTTCCCGATTCAGCGGTTGGTCCGCAGTGAGACGGGTCAGTTCCATAATACTATTCACATATCTCAAGAATAACAACTGATCAAAACGCGCTTCCTCATGAAGCATGTATAAAAAGGTATTCTCTTCCGCCCGCGCGTTGCGCATGAGCTCCTGGAGCGAATGTTCCATATGACTTATACCTCCGAAACGTTTATAACCAATGTATCAAAATTGAACAATGTTTGGAAATATCACATCCTGTTCCTTCATATAAAAGAAGCCCGCATGTCTGCGGACCCCAATTGAATATCTATTCATCTCACCTAGAAGGCTTCGATCAGGAAAACACCTCGCGGGTACGGAATGCACGATACATGCCAAATACAACGCCAATCGTAATAACAGCCATAATAATCATATATATAGTCAAATAGGACAGTTCCAATCCAAATACGGAGTAGCTCGCTGGTGCTTGAAATAACCTCGTTACCCGCATCATGGTACTGAATGAAAACTCCTCAATCCACTTGGCCCATCCCGGGTTGAAGTTGAGCACATCGAATGCCAGATAAGGCACACCTACAATCGCAACATTAATGACCATGGCAACAAACGACGTTGAACTGAGCGTAGAGACGCATAACACAACAAAAGCAAAGACCAGACTGCCTGCCAAGTGAGTGACCAGCTGGACTCCATAATACTGAACCGCAGATAGCCGATAAGGAGAGAAATCATAGTAAAAGCCCTGAAAATACATCCCCACACTCTGGAGAGGTGTATCTGCTCCAGCCAAATTTCCAAATCTTAACCAGTAGATCAACAGGTTGACTCCTGTAAACAATATGACGCATAGCACGACATAAAGCATGGAGGCCATCAATTTAGCCGATACAACTTGGCTTCTCCCCCGTTTGCTGCTGCGCAGTAATGCTGCGGTTCCTCGTGCATATTCCTCTGCAAATACAGGTGCCAGTCCGAGCAGAATGATGATCATCATGAAGAGCACTCCAAATTGATCAATGTATTCCAACAGATAGCCCCATGGCTTATTGTAATGAATCTCGGAGACGGTTACGGTTCGTTCTATGGCATTTCCGCTGTCATCATATCGGGTGAAGTTTTTGGTGGATTCCGGGGAGAACATTGATATTTCATAAAATACGCCATATCGAGTCTGGTTCTTTTCGTCACTGTAACCCTCGGCTAGCATCTGATCCCGTGCGGTCTGAACCTTCTCCTCCGTAATGGCTCCTTCATAGGGCTTATAGTATGATGTACCGTTCAACGGCCCGGGATGCCCGAAACAGGCATATAATGCAAGAAGCACAAGCAGTCCGGCGAGTGCCAGATAAACGCTTTTACGCGTAATGATTTTAACAAATTCAAATTGGGTTAAACGAATCACGATGTCGCCTCCTCGTCAAAATAGTGCATGTATACGTCTTCGAGACGAGGAGTTTCCGGTACAGCTTGCGGTACAGGCTGCTCTTTGGCCAAGATTCTGGCTACGATGCCATCTGACTGATAGGACAAGCCACTTACCTTAAAATGCGAGGTCAGCTCAGCAAGCTGCTGCTGCGTTAACGTTGCCTTCCACACACTGCCCTGTATCCTGTTCATGATCTCCTCAGGTGTGTTCCGAGTGATCAGTTGACCATTATTCATCAGAATCATTTCCTTACACGAAAACTCCAGGTCAGAAATAATATGCGTCGATAACAGAACAATCCGGTCTCTTCCCAGCTCGCCGATAATGTTACGGAACCGAATACGCTCCTTGGGATCCAGGCCAGCCGTCGGTTCGTCGAGAACCAGAATATGCGGATCATTCAGCAAGGCTTGAGCAATACCCAATCTCTGCCTCATGCCCCCAGAGAACGTACGGATTTTATGCTGGGCCTGCTGTTCCAGATCCACCATCCGTAATGTCTCCTGCACGCGAACAGCGGCCTGAGGTACACTCAGCCCTTTGAGCGAACACATGTACATGAGAAATCGATGAGCAGTGAAACGGTTATAAAATCCGAATCGCTGCGGCATATATCCCAGTAGACTTCGATAGCGATCTCCCATCCGCTCAATCGGTTGTCCATCCAGCAAAATCTGGCCGGATGTTGGCTTGGCGATATCGACAAGCATGCGAAGCAGCGTTGTTTTGCCCGCTCCATTCGGTCCGAGCAGACCGTAAACACCACCGCTGGACAGCTCCAGCGAGAATGATTTCACAGCCCACTTGTTCCTGTATTTCTTGGATACGTTATCCATGGTCAATATCAAAGGAATAACCTCTTTCTGTTTGTGATGTATATTTACGCGACATCTGGCGTATTTGGCTGATCAACAGCAGGATTCCGCATATGGCAAGCACGATAAGCACTGGCGTTTGAATCGAATGCACTAGACTGATGAATCGTGGATCGCTCAATATTAGCCAGATGAGTCCGAACCATCCGACCAAAAAAAGGCTAACGGCTGTACCACCCCGGACACGCATGGCCAGCCACAAACTAGCTCCTGCAGCAACCATCAGTTGGGCGTACCAGAGAGCAATGACACTCCATGAAATGGAACCACCAGTCCCCCCGGATATGGCTAGCATAAGCAGCAGTACAAACGCCATATTTGCTGAGAGTACAACGATCAAGCGGGTTAGCATTAGCTGCTGCGATGTTATTTTGCAGGTGAGTTCCATTTCCATCAGTCCCTGATCACGGCCTTTAAACACTTCCAGCAGCCCCAGAATAAAAGGAACAGGTACCATAACAATCCCGCTCATGTAGGGATCGATCTTGCTGTGCCCCCCTAACCAGAAGCCAATGATCAGGAGCAGCGCACATATTACCCAGTAGGATCTGTGAAAAATCGCGACCTCTCCTCGAACAACCTGGAGCAATTCTATAAACGCCCTCCCTGGTGAGGGTTGTAAATGTTCGTTCATTTGGTCCACCTGTCCAGGCATATATGCCTCCAGTGTCCGGATCGTCTGATCAATCTCCATCTCGGAAGGAAATTCAACCGCATATTGATCCAGATAAGGGGCAATCTCGTTGAATTCTTCCATCTCGAATTCAGTGGTGTGCTTCTTTTTATCTTGGTTTTCGGTACGTTTCATCCCGCTCACCTCCCACAATGATCTCCTTCAACTTGGCTATCCCCAAGCGTATACGTGATTTCACCGTCGATTCGTTGGTTCCCGTCAGCTCGGCGACTTCCCTGATCTTCAGCCCGTTGTAATAATTCAAAATAACCGCGTCCCGCTGCTGCTCAGGCAAACGTAACACTGCCTGCCTAACTTGATCATTCTGAAGCCGTTTGTAGAAGATATTCCACACGTTCTGATGCTCACTGGCAGGGAGCGCCTCTTCGGTTAACTCGCTTTCCCTGTTTTGCTGTTTGAATTCGCGTCCGCGAAAATAATCCATGCAATGATTCACTGCAATTTTCAGCAGCCAGTGACTGAATTTTCCGTTATCACGGTAACTGCCGAGTGACTTCATCATTTTTACAAATACCTCTTGGGTCAGATCGTAAGCGGTATGATAGTCTCCCGTTTTCCGGTACACATAAGTAAATATCGAATGATAATGCCGCTTCACCAATACTTCCATTGCAGCCCGGCTGCCTTTGCGAATCTCATGAATCAACTCTTCATCATCCAACGCTCCCTCACCCCCTCAATTCAATTAACGATAACTTGCTCATAAAAGATCAAAAATGTTTAATTCATTTATTTGGAAATTAACAAGTTGGATGCACCAACTAAATGCAGCTACTTTTTTATTCAAATTGTCCTCAAGTTGAATTCCTTATTCTGTTGAAACTTTCTCTACTGCCTTTCGTCTAATTACTAATAAACAACAAAGGAGATGACTATGCGAATAACCTGCAGCCCTGCATACGCTGGGAAAATGATTGGTTCTATTAATCTTCAGCCATCGAAATTTATAAAAGGGATCTCAAGCACCAGCCAAATTACCGATCATGTTGATCCTGAACGCATTGCAATTCCCTACATAGAAGACACTAACTTTGGATCGCATTTAGATGCTATGACAATCATGAAGGGAACCTATAAGGAAGAATTTCACGTAAGCTACGATGTAGAATTCACAATTGATGTCGATAAAAAAGGGTACATCACGCAATTTGAACATACGTTTCCCTTGGAACGCTATATTGATCTTGTCGCAACACAATCCTATAAAGTCATTAAAACCAAATGGCGCGGGCAAGACTATCACGTGATGACTTACAGCTACATGGAGGAAGTATGTAACCCGAATAACGTCATTTTCAAATGTAACGCCGCGGAAGACGTGTTCGTCGTTGCTGAACTTGCTCCCTACCGTATGGATGGTGTGGTCGTACAGCCCAACCATGTTTATCTTCACCTTCGTGCATTAATTTCAGCCAGAGAGGATCTCTATCCGATCGATTACATGTGTGAACCTGATTTTGACCTGAGTCTGGAGTAGATCTGACCATATATATAAAATGCAAAAAGCACAGCCATCTCTTTCATAGGAAGTGGCTGTGCTTTTTGAGTTGTTTCTGTGTTGATTTTTCCAATCTTCTCTATTCTCTCTAGTCCATCTAACCAAATTCGTACACAATGTCGATGATATACAAGAGTGTATTTTACTTCCTATTTGATATCAGAAGGAGTTTTAAAGCATGGTTCACCACAAAAAATTATTGCACACATTATTGACCGTACCTTTAACGTGTCTGTTGTTTCTCATGTGGAATGCCCAGGCGGCACATGCAGAGCAGATCGACAGCTTGCTCCCGGAACGAAGTGAACAGGAGATCATTCAGAAGTGGAACGAGTGGATGAAGAATGATCCTAATTCTACGCTGTTCACGGAGGCCCCCTCGGTAAAGGCACCCTACTCTGCCGGTGCGGTGAGTGATGCGTATCTCGCACAAGGTCTGAATGCGGCCAACTTCTATCGCTTTATTGCGGGCATGCAGGGCGATCTGGTTCTTGATCCAGCTTTGAATCGCCAGGCACAACACGGTGCTGTCGTGGTTTCCACTGGGGGATACCTGACTCACTATCCCAAACAACCAGCAGATATGCTAACCGATTTTTATAAAATGGGTTATACCTCTGCCAGCAGTTCCAATCTGTATATGACCAGCAGTGCCGAAGGCAATATCATTACCAAGAGTATCCAAGCCTATATGAACGATTCCGATGTCTCCAATATCGATCGAGTGGGTCACCGGCGCTGGATTTTGAGTCCACAACTGCAGCGTGTCGGCTTCGGTATCGCCGCCAATCGCCAGGAAGAAAGTACATATGAGAACTACTATAGTGCCATGCAGGTATTTGATCAGAGCAGAACCGGTGGGACCTCTTTCAATTACAGTCTGTTTCCGAATCAGGGTGCTTTTCCAATCGAGGCTTTTGGCAGCACACAAGCTTGGTCGGTCCAGCTGAATAGGGATGTGTTCGCCAAACCCACACAGTCTGAAGTTCAGGTTGAGATGACCCGATTATCCGACCAACGAACGTGGACCTTTAACGAACAGAACCAAAATACAGGCTTCCCTTCCGGGTATTATAACGTCGATCCCACGAATAAGACCTGGTTTAACCAGGCTTACTTCAATGTAGAAACAAGCGGATATGGCTATGGTTACGCCATCATTTTCCGGCCGGATGACGTACAGCTGTTAAAGGACGGCGATACCTTCAACATTCGGATTACCGGATTGAAAAAGCAGGATGGAACCACAGCAGAGATTTCATATCAGACGCGTTTTTTCCATATCGAAGCTGGACAGGAAGCTCAGCTCGTCCAAATTACATCGGAGCAAAAGGATCTTCATATTCGTACTGGGGAGTGGATGGATCTCCCCTCCATCTCCGCCATTTATGATAATGGGATATCCTTCGTTCCACAGTCGAACGTTACGTATTCGACCAACTCAGGCCATGTGGCCATAAAGGACGGGAAGATCCATGGTGTACAGGCAGGGAAAGACGAGATTCGCATCCGGTTTGAAGGCAAGGAAATCGTCGTTCCGATCACTGTGACCGGTATCCCCGAACTTAAGGATATCAGCTCACACTGGGCGAAGGATGCGATTCTATGGGCCGTTCAGCAGGATATGGTCAGCGGATATGATGATGGTACGTTCAAACCCAATCTTCAGGTCACTGAAGCTGAATTCCTGTCCATGCTATTCAAGCTGTATTCAGACTCCAATATCATCAAGCAAATCGATGCAGCGAGAGGACAAGCTATCAAGGGAAGTGTCTGGAGTGATCATTACTATGCCTACGCAGCTTCCCTTAACCTGGGTCTTGATGCAAGCCTGAACAATCCGAAGCTGCGAAACCATGTCCTAACCCGGTCTGAAGTTGCACAGATCGTAGCTGGTCTTGGTGGAAAGAACTATGCCAGCGACGATGAGGCCATCCAATTTTTACTCAACATGGGCTACTCGTCCGGCAAAACAGCTCCTACCGTGGAAGGATACGAAGGAGATACATCATTGACTCGTGCGGAGGCCGTTGTTTTCCTGCAGAATCTGAAAGATAAAGGCTTGGAGTTATGGCACAGACCTCAGAAAATCACGGAAGCATCCGAGAATGAAAAGAACGGAGGTTTGCCTGATCGAACCATTCAGGCGGATTACTCCACGAATCAAACACTGATACTCCGTGGGACTTTTAAGGCCTATGCCAACCAAACCATCCCCATTAAAATTCACGGCCCTTCGCCATCCGTCAATTATATACAGACCGCTCAGGTCACGACAGATCGTAACGGCAATTTCACTCTGACTGTAGGTCAACTTGAAGCCAAGGCATTGAATCTGTACGTCGATGTGCGAGAGGACTATTCGTATTGGATCAGTGTCGAGTCCGGGCATACTGCCGTTAGCAATTATAGTGAATAATAACAAAAACAAAACCAGACGGGGTCCATTTGCGAATCCCGGCTGGTTTTTTTGGTGTTGAGCTTCATTTCAATCATGAACAGTTATTACCGCATTATACCAATGCAGCAATAGAAGTAAGCGTTATTCAGACTGGACAACTGCCATTCGTTCCACTGTCTCCGTGTTATCCTTATACCATGCCATGACGACATCTCCCTCTTTCAGATCAGATACCTGAATTGCTCCGTTGGCATCTGAACTGGTGTTACCACGTCCTCCCATCTCCATACCTTGAGTGATGCTAACATCCACATTCAGCTTTAATTTCATTTCAACGCCAGTTTCATTCATCCCCCTGCTTCCGCTGCCAGGGGCACCGTCCTGCTGACCTTGATTATTGGAGTTCTGTGAAGAGAAGCCTTGAAACTCAAGTAATGCTACAGTAACGGTATCTCCGTCTGTGGAGACAATCCTGCCTGTGAGATCAGCATTCATTGCGCCACGCATATCATCAGGTCCACCTGTTCGGTCATTCATGCCTCCGCCTTTCTGCATTCCTCCGTTCATGCCTGGGCCACCATTCATCATTCCCCCGCCATTCATGCCTTGTGCAGTACCGGTATTCGTAATGTTTTGGGCTGTAATCACATCACAGGCGGCAAGCAGAACAGCACAGCCTGCCAGTAGGATTAGAACAGATGTGAAATAATAATTTTTTCGCATAAGATCACCTTTTTCCCAGGGATGGCCGTCCCCAGCCGAGTTTTCTTTGGAACATCAATTCATACGTGTCTTTAAATCCCAAATAGGACAACACGATAAGCAGCGGATATACCGGATAGATATAGCGCGATTTGATCTCCCACAGGATATAGAATCCGATAAATCCGAGAACCACCAGAATCAGAGAGACTTCATCATATCGTTTAAGACGAATCCCCCCGACCAACCGAACGAAAATAAAACAGTACATCAGGAAGTTCATCACATATACGACCCAAAGCACACCCGTTCGATAGACTGAATCCCCCTGGAACAGGTCCGTTACCCCATTGGTGTAACTATAGGAGCCAGCAATTCCGCCTGCTCTTCCTCTTCCCATGCCTGAGGCACTTTCATTGCCGATTCCGTATCGATCCATCTGGTAGGTCCCTTCAGTCCAGGTCCATATGATCTTTTTGTAATACATCTGAATCAGTTCACTGGCATTCGCTTCCGACAGCTTCGATTCAATCTTCTGCTTAAATAGTGCTGTGCTGTCGGCCTTATTGTAATTGGCCTGTCTCTGATAGATTTGGTAGCTCTCCATATTGTCCCAGAATCCGAATCGTTCGAGGTTAATCCCCATGTTCAGCCACATATAGACGGGGGCCGAATTCTCGTCGACCGGTTCTTTTACCGTACCTGTGGACTGCAGCACGGCATTCTGGGTCCAACCTGGGACGTTAAACAAAACAGCCAGTACGGCGATGGAGCCCAGCACCTTCTTAAACCCGATACTCCGCATGTTCAGCAGGATGTACAAGATAGCAGCAATCAGCACAATGGCGCCGATACTGCGGAAGTAGTTTCCGATGGCGAGAAGAATTGCAGCAAAGATGATGGCCTTCCATGATTTTTCGCGTACAAACCGAAGCAAAAAATATAAACAGGATGTCAGAAATGCCGTCGCAATAACATCGTTATAAATCAGGTTGTTCAAGAATAAGGAAGGCAGGTACGTCGCTGCAAAAATCAAAACGCCGTAATCCCGTTCCGTAGATTTGGGGTTCAGCTGCTTATAAATAAGATAAATCATGAAGGTGGTCAACGTTGAAAAAAGGATATTAAACAGCTTGATCACCAGATAGTTATCCGGGAACAGGTACAGCAGTGTTTTTAAATAGAGCACGATGGAAAAGTTAAACGGGAACATGTGAAGATATCCACCCGTTTCAAACGAAGAATAATCCTGATCGTAGAGCATGCTCATTGCCAGAGAAACGACCGTCTGGGAATCATCCGTCGGCACTCTCGGAAACACGAAGATAATCGCGATCTGAATCGCCATGGAACACAGCAAAACCACTGGGATGACGACCTTTGGACTGTACTTGTTCAATCTCAGGCAGAAACGGTATAGCCCGATACCCGTTAACAGAAGCAGGATAATGACCGGAAGGAAAATGCCCCATTGCTGGGTTCCCAGGATCGGATTGTCTCCATAAAGGCCATAATTATACTGCGCCCGAACGAATAAAGACGACACAATAAACAAACCAACAAAGAAAATAAGAATGAGATAAAGCGTCTTATGGATCACCTTAGACATGCCAAAACTCCTTTTCGAGTACAGGATTCGAAAACAGTATAATGGCTCTAACTGAAAAATCGCTGAATTCGAACTGTCGGCTATCGTTGACCCCACGAACATGATTTTAAACACAAAAAAGACCGCCCTCTTCATCAGAGATAGCGGTCTATCTATTCCTCTAATATAAGCTACTTCTTTCGTTTCTTCTCCGCGGCCTTCTCCACATTTTCCTTCACCCGAAATTCCACAATCCGGCGGATAAGCTCTTCAGGCAAGGGTTGATTCAGGGGGAACTGCACCGACCCTTTAGCGCCTTTGTAGACAGAGAGTTCATCCCGGAATGCCTCGATTCCGCTGGGAGCAGGATAGAATCCGATATGATTCTTATATGCGGCAAAATGGACCAGATTCCCGTGCTGCGCATACGTTGGCATCTGATAGCTAATCTTCTCCTCCGCATTCGGAGCAGCTTCACGAATAATTTGTCTTAATACCTGCAGTCTGACCTGTACATCCGGAGCGAACCCCGAAATATATTCATCGACCAGTGCAGAATAATGGTTACCCTCAGCCATCCTGAACTCCTTCCACCACGATTCATGGACTCGTGATATGGATTTATTTTTCACAACGTCATGGCCCGGCCATTGCGCATCAAATAATCTTCCTTCGTCTTGTAGTCCGGCATGATACTGCCAACGCGGCGCCAGAACGAGCGATCATGATTCATATGATGAATATGGCACAGCTCATGGATAATGACATAATCAATGACTTCCGGTGGTGCCATGGCCAGACGATAGTTAAATGTGAGTTTTTTGTCCCAGCTGCAGCTGCCCCACTTGGTGGGGGATTCCACAATGTCTATGGACTTTGGCTTGACCTTCAGCTCCTGTTGATAAGGACCAATGCGTTCACCAATGACTCTCTTACACTCGGCAAAATAAAATTTCTTCAGATTCGCCCGCAGCTCATCCTCGGACAACCCTTCAACCTTAATTAACTCATGCAGTGCATATTCCTTGCCCAGAAACAAAAACTTCCCGCTACCTTCTTCCTCGTAGTCTTTGGCCTGCGGTCCTTCCAGGGCCTGCTGCATTAGCGCCGATTTCTTCAATATGATTTCACCATGCTGCTCTACAAGCTGCTGAATCATCTCATTGCTCGTGCCATTAGGTGTCTTAATCGTTACCATGTAGGGCAGGTCCATTGTGATGGAAACCTTCTTGCCTTTGCCATATACCACATGGCATTGAATGATGTGTTCGTTTAGTTTAATCGTTAGCATGTTGTGCTCCGCTTCTTTTTTTAATCCATTCATTACGATTGTATATCATCCTAAGGTAATCTGCACAAACAACACATAAATATTTGTTAAATAAAACTGTATTATTATTCATTATTATGTATTATTATTTAAAACATATTGAATTCAGTCTCATATAAAAGGAGGATACCGTATGAAGCAAATCACTGAGAATGGACAAAAAATCATTGAGGAATTATCCCTCAATCACTGGCAGTCCTTGTCTACCTTGTTCTATGATGGATGGATTTTACGTTTTGCCAACGGATACACGAAGCGTGCCAACTCCATACAACCCATCTATGATTCTACCCACGATGTATTTGCCAAGATTGATGAGTGCGAGCGAATCTATGCTGCCAACCAGTTGAGTACCATTTTCAAAATCACACCGTTTATCCAGCCGGATCACTTGGATCAGCTTCTGCAGGACAGAGGTTATTCCATTGTAGATCACACCAACATGCAGGTGCGTAGTCTGGAAGCACTGAAGGAACCGGAGTACCCTTTGGTACAAATTGATGAGCAGTTGACCCAGGAGTGGCTGGATCACTTTTGCCGATTGAATCAGGTACAGGAAGGGAAGCGGGAAACAATGACACAGATGCTGTCCAACATCCGTACAAGCACGGGTTTCATTTCCCTGTCGGTCGATGGACAAGTCGTTGCCTGTGGGCTGGGCGTTGTCGAGCGTGGCTATATCGGCTTGTATGATATCATTACGGATGCCGCATACCGGAATCGCGGGTTCGCTGAACAGATGATATTACATCTCTTGCATTGGGGGAAAAAGCAAGGCGCCACATCGAGCTATCTGCAGGTTGTAGCCAGTAACGCTCCCGCTATAAAGCTCTACGCCAAACTGGGCTATACGAAAATCTACTCGTATTGGTATAGAGTTAAGGCATTCCACGAAACTTGATCCTCAATCTAATGGTGATTTTTGAGCTAAGACAACCGCCTTGGTGAGTAAGGCGGCTGTCTTGAGAGGCGACTTAGACAAGATGCAGAGATTTCGTATGTATAGACGGTGATTTTATACATATGCCATTCTCGTATGTAGCTTTGATTACTGATATTTCATTAATAGTAGCACGTAGTCTTTCAATTCTTTTGGTGCAATAAACCATCGCTTCTTTTAAATTCTCATCATTTAATCGGTTTGCTATTGTACAGTGAGGTATCCAATGATTGGGGAGATAATGAGGCTCAGCATTCATTTGGTATTTTTCAAAGAAATGGTGATGCTTAGCATGAAAAGTTAAAAATTCTTGGGAAGGAACAGGGGCAAGGAATACAATTCCTGTGTTCAAAAAAGTCCCTATTGAGTTCAGAGTGATCGAAAGTTGTTTTTCAGATTCATAAAAACAGTCAAAATCGCTTATGAATTTGTCGATATCTACGTCAGAGTCATAACCTGCTATGGTAATATGAGGTCGTCTATCTTGTACTTCTTCTGCGTACCTGGAAACTGCATGATCACTTAATTCTTTCCAAATCTGTTTTATATAGAGCTCTGTATCCTGGTCAAAATGAGCAACTACTCCGTACAACTCCATAACCCCCTCCATAACTATAAACCCTTGCAATGGAGAGTATTCAACAGGTCCATTTAGCAATCCTGCCCGCAAATCATCTCCGAATGGAATTGCCACCTTCATTGTTATAGAACATTGGTTCACAATTATCGAATATCAACATACGGTTTAATCTAGCCTTTGAAATATTTGAATAAAAAAATGCCTTTCTTAAATAACAAGAAAGGCATTTCATATTTTCTATTCCTTATGATATAGGAAGCTTGACCAGTACTTCATATGACTTGCCAGCCTGGATATCCTTAATCATGTCTCCTTCGATCAATTGACCGTTAACATACACTTCGGTCTTTCGGACAGCCGCATCCCGTTTCATCTCTACCTGCAGCTCGGCACCACGGAACAACCTGGTCACCGAAGCCTTATCCCAATTCGCAGGTAATTGCGGGCGTACGAGCAGCCCTTCGGCGTGACCCTGCAATCCGAACAGTCCATCGATCAGGCAGCGATACACCCAAGGTACCGTACCCGTGTTGAAGAGATGGCTGGAACGTCCGGCTGTACGTGGAAATTGTCTGTAGGCTCCGCGATAATAATTGGGGATGAATACAGGTAACTGCCCCCGCTGGAGGATATCTTCGGTATCGGGACCAGGAATCATTTTGCGAAGGAGCCGATAGGCGTTCTCCTTTTCCTCAACCAAATACAGTGCATAGATGTAGAACGCAGCCGCATGGTTGTAGACCGCCCCATTCTCGGCACTGCCCGGATGTTTTTGCGTAACCCGGCCCACATCTTCCCGCATGGCGGTGAAGGACGGTGCTAACTTCTCCACACCATATGGGGTCTCTAACTGCTCCTCCACTGCCCGGATCAGCTTCTTCCGCTTCTCCTCATCGGCCGCGCCGCTCATCAGCGCCCAACCCTGAGGATTAATATAGATGCGTCCTTCCTGATCCTTGCTGATGCCAAAAACGACATTATCATCCGTTATTCCGCGTGCATACCATTCGCCATCCCACAGATACTCATTCGCTACAGCATTGGTCCGGTCTGCTTCCTCACGGAATTGCTTCGCTGTTTCGGTATGCCCGGCCTGCTCCGAAATATCCGCCCATACCTTGAACGCATACGCCGTTGCAATGGTGAGCCAGCCGGATACCCCTTTACCCTTATAACCCACCATGTTCATCGGATCACACCAGTCGCCCTGATTAATGAAGTTGAGGCCGCGATGGTCACGATCCTGAATCAGCCAGCGCATGGCCAGATTCATATGCTCCAGCACAGAGGCCTTCTCTTCACTGTCGGCAAATGCAACCTGCTCCTCCAAAATGCTGTAATCATTCGTCTCATCCAGATACGTACGCATACAGACCGGAAGCCAGATACAGTGGTCCGTATGAGGAACCTGGTTGATGTATTTGAGCTCAGCATCCGGGTGCAAAATGATTCCATCCGGCATCGCGCCGCTTGCATGCTGCTGAGCCAGGGCTGTCAGGAAGGCATCTCGTGCGATCCCAGGCTGAATGTAACTCATGCCCATGTTATCCTGCAGATAGTTTCGGGTCTGCGGATCAGTCGTCAGACGGTTCGTTTTGCCGTGGTAATACATTTGGCGTGGCAGCCAGTGGTTTACAAAATTATTCAATCCGTCATCCGGGGTCTGGATCTGGATATTTCCCTGTCCTTCTGCAACGTAAGCGGCATATTCCTGTTCAGCCAAGGCAAAGCCATCCAATCCTTCATGATCCCGTTTGATAAAATACTGCTGCCGGATGCGTTCGATCTCTGCCTCATCATGAGCCGGGCCAAAGATAAACCGGTATTCCCGCTCAGCTCCTGCTTCGAGCTCCAACCTGTACTGAAGGACAGCGACAGGTGTCTCATACCTTGCATCCCCGCCCTCTAAGGTGTCCAGCTGCAATGCCGATGGGGCATGAAGGCCGCCCTCGCCCTCGAAACGCTCATGATTCACTTCCCATGAAGCAGGCTTGCGATCCGCAAGCAGGTAGGTCTTGTCGCTGTAATTTTTGACTTTGGCATAATCCTGATACTTCTGATACGGCGTAATGGACGAGCAGACGATTCCCTGCAAATCATCCACATATTCACCGGACTGATTCATCCATGACATATAACCAACCGTGAAATACGGATACATGCTTAGCTTGCGTTTATGAGAGGAAAGGTTCTTCACCTTCACTTGCCACAGCTCCATGGCATCCGCTTTGGGCAGACGCAGGCTCATCTCAATGGAAATGCCATCGCTTACAACATTCCAGCGAATATCGTGTTTACCCACGGCGAACGTATAGCTGTCCGCCTGTTTTCGCACCGGCTCATATGGAGCCGAGAAAATGTTTCCGCCTACTTCATCCTTGATGTAGACAAATCTCCCCGGATGATGCGCATAATACGGCTGCTCCGGCTGCATAAAGGTTTTCGCTTCCAAATTGGGTGCATGCGAGTACTTGGCAGGCTCCGGCTGCATGAATTGCGCCACAGCATATCCGCGGCAATTCATATGGATCATCATCTTTTCGTTCCATAGGAATCCGGATGCCTTAGGCATACTTGTCGGACTGGTCAGCTCGTAATATTCATTGTCGTTCGTTGCTCTGATCATCACTGAACCTCTCTTTCGGTTATGAAATTGGAATGACAGAAAACGTTTTAGTAACTTGTATACAACTTCATTCATTATAACACGGGAACGCTTACAGTCACGGATAAATGTTCAAAAATT
Organism: Paenibacillus sp. FSL K6-2862; assembly: GCF_038005125.1. Lineage (NCBI taxonomy): Bacteria > Bacillati > Bacillota > Bacilli > Caryophanales > Paenibacillaceae > Paenibacillus > Paenibacillus sp. FSL K6-2862. The sequence goes on along the minus strand of NZ_JBBOSN010000001.1, from coordinate 837,856 downwards.
CATGTGAATTAATCTGCTCAGCACATAAATATCGCAAAACATTCTATTAAAAATAAATCTTCTGATTAGGTGCTCCGATTAACAAAAAAGAGCTGAATTCTCAGCTCTTATTGCGCTCCAATTGTTTTTCGATGCCCAGCCTATCAATCTGAATCCAATATTCTGCAATCCGCTCATTTTCCACGCGATATACGGCACTGGCAATTTCAATAACCGGCCGATGGGTTGGTGCATATCCGTCCACTTCTCCAATATGTATTCCCTCTTGTCTCCAGCGCACATACACCTTATCGCCCTGTGCGATCAGTTCCTGTATCTCAAGTGAGAATTCACCGTACGCCTGAATCATCTCTCGTACATGATCCGCATATTCGGAAGGTGTCCTGTTTACGGTCACTTCCTCTTCGGATACCACCTGATGTGCTAGTACCTGCTCTGCCATCAATGTATCAGCATAATCAAGGTTAAGACCTGACCGAACCTCCTCGAAAAAGGCTCTGACAATCTGTTCTGGGGTCATTGCAAGCCACTCCATTTACATTGGATTTTCTGTCACATCTAAAACGCAGCGTTCTATATCTTCCCTTATTCTAACATCCATTCCATGGTCGGAGATCAATCTGTTCTACTGTTCTACGGGACTATTATCCCTGTTACCATGCCTTGACAATGAGACTATATAACCATAAACTAGCAAAAGACTTTAGGTAATTAATAGGAGGTTTTGCTGATAAGAGGATTCAGATTGATTTTTACCATAAATGATAATGTCAGGTGTATGAACTAGAAAAACCAGAAAGTGGTGTATCATGAAACGTCTATTCGTAATGTTGTTTGCCCTCACTCTACTGCTGGCCGGATGCCAAAGCAATGACAAGGAGAGCAGTCCGAGCGAAAATAATCCCACAGAAACTTTAGAAGGCTCTACCATATTGAGTTTGAAGCAAAAATACGGCTCCGAATCAAGCCCATCGATTATGCCCATGTATAACGTAGCTCAAGACGAAGAATTCCAGTTTACATTTAAGGCTGACCTAAAAACCAGTCGTCTACAAGCAAGTGACATGATTAGTGTACATACGGATATTAAAGCCCTGGAAGCAAGTAAAGTCTATGCCATACCGGAAATCAATGATAATAGCATTTCGATCAAACCTCTCGGATGGGGTGTATTAAGCTCAGAGAAGCTGAAAGCACAAGAACAAAGTACATGGGGTGGTGCCCCCATCTATTACATTCGTCTGAAATATAATCCAGATGCTGAGAAATTGACACTACTTGATCAACCCATGATTATTCCTTTTACAGTAAAATCCGAGCTGCCTGTTCCAAATCTTAAGTATGAGATCGACAAGGATAAACGGTTCACGCTTACCTGGGACAAGGTAGAGGGCGCAGCAGAGTACAAAATCTATAATCGTGCCGATCGAACGGTTATTTTTGAAACAAACAATGTTCCCCTGCAAGGGGCAGAGAAAGCCTACAATGGAAGCAATCCGCTGGTCGTAGCGACGACAACCGAGACATCCTTCAATGATTTCAATGAGGATGGCAAAGGCGGCCTTGGTATCATGAATGAACTAACGACATCCTATCAGAACCATGGCATGAAGGGTGAATACTACGTCACTGCTGTCAGTGGGGACAAGGAATCGAATTTTAGCAACGGTGTGGCTACTGCTCCTCTCTCTAACCAGTTGCCCATGGCTCTAAAAGAACAGCTCTATATGAAGAAATTGAAGAACACAAACGAACTGCCTAAAACAACAAGTATTGAGCACATCGATGGTTCCTTCTCCCAAGGATCAATTGTCTACGATACTGCGAATGTAGAAATCTCGGATTTCAACGAAACGAACATTCCTTTTCATATCAAAGGAACCGCTCTTAAGAGCTACGTACGGATAGAATCTGTAACCAAAGAAGACTTGGCCAAATTGGATCAACAAACGGTCGCTGAGTCCAGTAACGGACTGGTTGAACCAAAAAATGACACTCCTTACGTGCCTGCACCTGATGTGCCAACCATCATTAACAATAATGATGCGCCTGCATCGGAGACTGCAACAGAATCTACGCCTGAAGAGTCTGCAACGACTGCTGTTCCAGCACCTGAAGTTGAAGTGGATGCGACCACTGAAGAAGGTTCTGAACAAGCACCTGCCTCTAACCCTGAAACGGCAGAAGCCAATCTGGTGGACGAACAGAAATCGAACACACAGCAGAATGTTGAAGAAGGCAACCAGGAAACCGTTCCTGAACCAGCTGCAGGTGATAAACTCATCAATGCGGATTCTGCACTGGAAGAAGTGCTGGCCAAAAACATGATTGCAGCTGAAGATCAAATTTCATTGAAAGCTTTTCCCGAAGCCCAAAATTTCACGACACTCTCGGATGTTGTCCTGAAAGTAATGTATCAGAATCCATTGATTCTCGGCGTCGAAGGTTTCGAATACAACTATGGTACATTGACGCTCTCCATTCATTACAATGAATCTGCAGATGTCATCCAGAAGAAACAAGGCGAGATTATTGCCAAAGCAAACGAAGTTGTTGCTTCCATCATCAAGGATGGCATGAAGGATGATGAGAAACGAAAAGCCATCTATGATTATCTGAACGATAATGCGAAGTATGACGATGCGGCACTGGAAAGTGCGGAGCAAAACAACTTTAAAAATGTGGATGCTCAGTTTAACGACTCATTCACCACCTACGGTATTCTGGTCAAAGGGGTTGGTGTATGCGCCAGCTATGCTTCGGTCTACAAGCTGCTCTCCGATCTGTCCGGATTGGACAGCATTGTCGTAACGGGAGCATCCAGTGGTGTCCCTCATGCATGGAACAAGGTCAAAATCGGAAATGAATGGTTCCACGTAGATGCCACGAACAACCTGACCAACTCCGGTATTCCCTACTTCCTATACAATGCAAACGATGAGACGGCTGCAAGTCAGGAAACGATAGCGGATAAAGATTACTGGATCGATTCCGAACTCGAACTGTTTCATGGTGAAAGTGATGCGAATGACTATTATGTGCAAAATGAACTCGAAGTCGCTTCGGTCAATGAATATAAAACGAAGACGGAGAGTGAACTGAAAAATGGGGAGAAACGGGTTATTCTGAGATTGGCCTCCCCTGTTGACTCCGATGAATTAATGACAGCGGCAGGCGAAGCACTTGCTGCGGTGGATGAAGCCCTGCTGAACACGGCACAATTGGCAACGCTGGGCAGTTACACGATTCTGGAAACCAATCCGGAACAAAAATAATAACCAAAACACAAAGAACTCCATCACCCATATCGGGAATGGAGTTCTTTGCTTAACAAGCTAATCCATTGGGGACCAATTTACGGTCTCCTGTTAAGGACTAACGGTACCACCGTTAGCATTCAGGGTCTCACCGCTCACGTAACTGGATTCCTGGCTCGCCAGGAATACAAAGGCAGGTGCCATCTCGGCAGGTTGTCCTGCCCGGCCAAGTGGCGTATTGGAACCGAAACTAGCAAGCTTCTCGACGGGCTGTCCGCCAACCACCTGAAGCGGTGTCCATACCGGACCTGGAGCTACAACATTCACGCGGATACCTTTGCTGCCGACCTGCTGGGCCAGTGCTTTGCTGAACGTGTTGATGGCCGCCTTCGTCGTTGCATAATCCAGCAGGATTGGCGAAGGGCTGTACGCCTGAATGGACGACGTATTGATGATGGAGCTGCCTGGTTTCATATGTTTTACAGCCGCTTTGCAGAGCCAGAACATGGAGTACACATTCGTTTTGAATGTCGCATCGAATTGCTCTGTAGTCAGATCCGCAATCTGTTCCACAAACTGCTGTTTACCTGCCACGTTGGCAAGAATATCGATCCCGCCAAGCTCCTTAACGGCAGACTCAATGAGCTGCTCACAATAGTTCTCATCCTTCAGGTCGCCGGGAATCGCAACAGCCTTACGGCCTGCTTCTTCAATCAGCTGTACCACTTCTTTGGCATCTGCTTCTTCTTCAGGAAGATAAGACAGCACAACATCCGCGCCTTCACGTGCAAAGGCAATAGCCGCCGCGCGGCCAATCCCGCTGTCTGCACCGGTTACTACAGCTTTGCGTCCAGTCAGACGTCCGCTGCCTTTATAACTCTTTTCGCCTGCATCAGGCACAGGTGTCATCTCGCGCTGAAGCCCCGGCTCTTCCTGCTGCTGTTTCCATTCTGATGTTGCCTTCGGATATTGTGTCGTCGGATCTTGTACAGTATGCTGGTCTTGATTAGCCATGTTCAATTCCTCCTTGGGTAAATTTACAGGTGGTCACTACGATCACAGAACAACCTTACGATCGCTGTTATCCCCAGATTTCTTTATCTCCCCTTTATTAAGGGGGAAATCCGGGGATAAAGGCGAACACTCCGTTTCTCCAGGTTATTTCTGCTCTCTTCGTGAATGTGTAAATTTCAATTTATTTATAGTTGGGTTTCATAAAAGTTGCACTCTTTTCTTTGTAACCGAGATGGGTGAAATTTAAACTGGGCTTGATCATTTCCTTATGGAAGCTGCAGCATTTAAATTGAGGCTGCTGCGTAAACCTCTGGATCGTTTACAATGTCCTCTGCTTGCTTATCCCCTTGTCTGCCGCAATGGAATTGATATTGATCGCGCAGCAGCTCTTCTAGTTCCTATCCTAAAACCTCCAGTAACAGGAGATTCAAGAGATATTTTTCAGAGGGTGACACTGCTCAAAAGACAAATAAAAAAAGAGAGGGAGATCCACCTCTCTTTCTACATATTCTAATTAGTAAACAACGTAAACTTACTCTTACCAGGATGTACGTGGTTTTTGAATAGCATCAGTTTCTTTTTCTATATCTGTCATCATGTCTTTAATTCGGTCCAAAGCCAGTTGAAGCTGCTTTTGATGTGCATCCAGGCGATGAGCCATCGATCTAATCTGCTCTTGTGTAGGAGGCTGCGGCGCATGGGAGATTTCAATCAATTCTTTTTCAATAGCATCTATTCCATCCAATCCTGTACCCAGCATCTCAATGCCAAACTTGGCCTTATCTGCAATATGATCTATCTTTAAAGCCGTTTCTTTTGCTTGTTTGTTGCCCCAGCCACCCGATATGTAATTGGGCTGACCTACAGGTGGTGTATAATCGCTCATAGAGACCTATCCTCCCTATTTCTGATACTTATCGGTAATTTCATCAATCTTATCTGTCAACTTGTCAATCTCGTCCGTGAGACTATCAATTTCGTTGGTTAACTTATCTACATCTTTAATGTTCTTCTGAACTTCGTCAATGTTGCCGCTAGTAGCTATAACTTTGGACATTACTTCTTGTGCAATCGATGTCACGAGTACTTGTACATGATCAGGAGCATCTTGTCCAACTTGTGCGACCAATCTGTCAATCAGAGGCTTGATCTGAGATAATGTCGTTGCAGCGTTTGAAAGCTCACGGCCACAAGAGTTCAATTCGGAGTCAATTTTATCCGATACCCGGTCAATTTTGGATTGGGTGATCTGATCGATTTCTCTGATGACTTTGTCGATATCATTTGACATCTCACGCACTGCGCCTTTTCCTACTAACATTAGCAAACTCCCCCAGTATGTTTACAAATTCTTCAATCTCCTTGATTATAAGGTAAGCCTTAATACTGATCAATAAATTAAGTTGTTATTTCGACTCATTTTTACAAAAAAAACAAAAAATGCACCCTTGAATGACACCGAATCTCTAAAGATTCTTCGATGTACTCAAGAAATGCATTTTGGGCACCCACTGAACAAATCACACCACAGTTTTAAAACATAATCTATCGATCTTCTCCGCCCTCTACACGCTGCTTTTTCCCAATACCGAATATGAAATATCCGATCACCACAATGGCCATAAAGGTCGCACCCACAATCAGGGGCAAGCGTGTATCCGGGTTAAACGCCATCCCGATGATAACCAGGATCAGATACACAATAATAATGTAGTTGCTGATGGGGAACCATTTGGACTTGAAGTTGTGTTCCCCCATCTCATTACCCCAACGCTTTCTGAATCGGAACTGGCTGAAGGCCAGTGCGAACCACGGCACCATCCCAGGAAGGACACTTGCACTGTAGATATACAGGAACAGTTTGGAATCCGGCATCAGGTAGTTCAATATTACACCGATCAGCAGCAGGGAGATCGTAATAACGATGCTGTTGCGTGGAACCCCGCCTTTGGACAGCTTTTTGAAAAAGGCAGGTGCCTGTCCATTCTCAGCAAGCGTATATAACATACGTCCCGCACTGTAAATTCCGCTATTACATCCAGACATCGCAGCTGTGAGCACCACGAAGTTGATAATGCCCGCAGCAGCCACGATACCGACCTTGGCAAATGTGAGTACAAACGGGCTGCCCGTCTGCCCCACTTCATTCCACGGGTACAGTGTCACGATGACAAAGATAGCCCCTACATAAAAGATAAGGATACGCCACACGATATTTTTGATCGCTTTACGCAGCGTTTGCTTCGGATTCTCCGCTTCTCCGGCTGTAATACCGACCATTTCCACGCCTTGATAGGCAGCCGTTACGATACATAGAGCAAACAGGAATCCTTTTATTCCTCCCGGGAAGAAGCCACCATGACTCACCAAATTCGATAATCCGATCGGCTGTCCGCCGTTCCCCAGACCGAAGAAGATTAAGCCGGTTCCGATCACGATCATAAACACAATGGCTGTTACCTTAATCATGGCGAACCAGAATTCAAACTCCCCGTAATATTTCACCGCAGCCAGATTTGCCGCCGCAATAATGAGCACACCAGCCAGTGCCGGCAGCCATTGTGGAATATCCGGAAACCAGTATCCGACATAGATACCGATTGCCGTAACTTCCGCCATCCCCACCGTTACCCAGAGGAACCAGTAACTCCAGGCGGTCAGGAACCCGGCAAGCGGACTGATATATTTATGAGCAAATGTGGCAAAGGATCCGGTGACAGGCTCCTGAATCAACATTTCTCCCATAATACGCATGACAAAAAAGATAACGATCCCGGCCAGCAGATAGGCCAGCAGCACCGAAGGACCTGCCCATTTGATCGTACTCGCCGATCCCATGAACAATCCAACGCCGATTGTACCCCCGAGTGCAATCAGCTCAACGTGGCGGGGCTTAAGCCCTCTAGATAGTTGCTTCGATTCCAAACGATTCTCCCCTTTTCTTGTGTGCAGCTTCGTGTTGTCAGAATTACATTTCTATGTTCACATTAACGCAATGCAGAATTGCTTCACCAAATTGTACGAGATGTGCCGCAGAAATACAACAAGGAATGTAAGGAAGCGTTTTTATTAAGAATATTTATCATTTTTGTATTTTAAATATAGCCGCATCGAACATGGACCTAACAGACAGGATACTGGAACAATCTCGCTACCCATCCGTATCTTCAATAAATGCTTATAGAGGAGGCACGACATGCCTGACTTGCTGCTGGTTTTATTTTTGTTCAACCTGTCTCTATTTCTTCTGCACGAAATGGATGCGATTAGGCGGTCCGAGTGGAGATTGTTTATCGTGTTGAAAGAGATGGAAGACGAGAAAGCTTATAGGTATTTTACATGGGTGCACCTGCCCTTATACACTGTCATCCTCTCCCTGCTCTTCAGTTCATATCAGACGATTACATTCTGGGTACTGGACATCTTTTTCATCATACATACGATATTGCATTTCTGGTTTGAGAAGCACCCTCGCAATCAATTTAAAAATTCGTTCTCAAGGTCATTCATCTACCCCATGGGAATTTTTGCTTTAATCCATTTGATTTTCCTAATAAACTAGGGGTAACAACTACTCATTTCGGGAGGTCTGCATATGGAACAGCAGCACGCAGCACGAGTCGAATTATTCGTTTCCAACGCACAGATCATCAAGAAGTCGTTCAAATGGCAAAATCCGATGATACATCGCCTGGCGGCACTTCTCTATGCAGGCGAAAATAAAACTGCGGATGGCGAGGCCATTCGCCAAAGTCATGATCTGATGAAGCAAAATACAAACCTCTTTTCCGTATTCAGGGGCAATTCGGCTATCAGCATTGCCGCTATGCTCTCCCTTACCACGGATCAGGAGTCGAAGCTGGCGGATACCCTGCATGTCTACGATCTGATGAAGCAGATCAAGTTTCGTCCTTCCGATTTCCTGGCCGTGGCCGCCTATCAGATTGCTGCCCAGGCAGCGCCTGACCAGTTTCAGTACACGGTGGAGCGTGCCAAAGCTTTTTACGATCAGATGAAAGCAAAACACCGCTTCCTGACCGGGCAGGATGACTATATTTTCGCAGCCATGCTGGCTCTCTCCGATCTGGATGTGGAATCCGGTGTAGCCCGTATGGAGCAGCTCTATCGTGAACTGAAGCCAGAATTCTCCCCTGGCAACAGCGTGCAGGCATTGACCCAAGTACTGGTCCTTGGAGACGACAATCCTGAATCAAGCGCACGTGTATTGGCATTACAGGAGGCGTTCCGTAAACGCAGCATCCGCTTGGATAAAACGTATACCCTATCCTCCCTCGGAGTGCTCTCCCTGCTGCCTGTCCACCAAGACACACTGGTGGATCAGGTGCAAGAAACGTTCGACTGGCTGCGTGATCAAAAGGGCTTCGGGGCATGGTCGATCACCAAACAGGAGCTGCTTCTATTCTCATCTGCCTTAGTGGCTGTTCAGCATGTTGAGAATCTGCGAAGCGGTGTGCTGACCACGGCGCTCTCTACCAGCATCACCAACATTATCATCGCGCAGCAGGCTGCCATGGCCTCCGCTGCCGCGGCTTCAGCTGCTGCTGCCGCTTCATCATCTTCAAGCTAACGTTCGCCAGGGCAGCATATTATGAAAAAGCCCCCTCTGATTGAATCAGAGGGGGCTTAAGATGATTCAAAATAGGTGTAGACAATTCATCATCTTCCGAAACTATATGATTCCCGTTTCTCGAAACTCCTCGATGAAACTGTTCAGCCAATCGTCACCATAATCGAGTGCTCCCATATCATTTTCAATAAAAGCAACATCCAGACCCATGACCCAGAATCTGCGAGCAATAATGAACAGGTCTACAGCCTGCTCGTCCTCTGGAGAGAAGCTTCGTATCGAACGATAACCTGCCATGAGCGCATTCCATAATGCTGCTTTTTGCTCACCGGATTGCCTCTTTCTGGCCTTTACCTGAGCCAGATCGTAGGCACGCCAGCCTTTGGCTGTCCACTCCAGGTCATAATGCGTAAACGAGCCTCCCTGCTGAAAGGCATTATTGTTGCCATGCATATCGCCATGACACAGTCCCCACTCCAGAGTAGGGGCAGATGCTGCAATACGCTTCTTCAACTCCTCAGTAAACGCATACAAAAACGGTCCTGCTTCATGCGACTCTCCGATATATGCCAGAATGCGCGCGAGCGGCTGATCAATCAGAAATCGTGTATCCAGCTCATATCTGGGCTGTTCCAGTACCACCTGATCCATTGCCTTATGCAGCTCAGCTGCAGACTGACCAAAAGCATAACAGGACTCCTCATCCTCCAGGTTGTTCTCGGCCCCTTCAATATAGCGGAACATCACGACCACGCGTTTGCCTTCCGGCGCATCCAGAACGGTGTAATCACGATTATCCTTCTTCTTCATGTAATCACCAACATCTGCATGCACGGAAGAATTCAATATTGCTTTCAATTGAGATAGCACGGACAACTCCGTGATGACTTCTTCCTCCCCGATCTCGGCACGGTATACCCGAAGGATGTGCAAGCCCGTGGACGTTTTTACCCGGTATGTATCATTCAATCCTCGCAGCCAAAACAAGCATTCTTCCCATTGACCCATATCATATTGATCTCTTAGAGCGAATTCCAAATATTTCGGGCTTAGAATAGAGCGCAATGCTATGGGTTGATTAAAATTAAGCATATTAATGCTCCTTTGATTTAATAATTTCTGTTACTCCTAACATTTAATATATAGGTTGCAGGTAAACTATGGAAGTAAAATGAAGAAGAAGTGTATCTTAGCAAACTCCTCCATCATGAAGCCCGACAAGATGCTTACTGACCAAACCAGTGATTACCGCGACGATCCAAGATTGGATCGGTAGTCGGGCAGCTGTCTGTCCTGCGTTGTACGATGCAACAGGTTCGCTATACGCTCCCGGTCAAAAGAAGCCAGATATACGGCTAATACATCATCCTCGTTTTCACCAACAGCCAGTTCGAATAGAAGAATGACATGATCCCTACAAAATATCCGCCAAGCCTGAAGAGATGACATTTCTGCAATTTCATATGCTCCGTCGCTTAATCCCCAATAGGATCGGTAATCCGATAACCCCCACATGTTCTCATCAAAAATCACCCAATAAGGCAGCCTGTCCTCCACCCCCATCTGAATAAATGCTTTGCTTACCAGGAAATTGGTGAGCGATTCATTCTCCAGCGCCCAATCCGGATGGTTCCAGGCACATAGATACACCGGCGGGTCTTCCTTCGTCAGATCACTGAAACGTATGCTACAATAGATCACCGATTCTTCGCATTGATAAAAGACCAAAAATGCCTTGTCCGTTGTAAAGAAATCCGAATCTGGTACAAAGATATCCTCCAGAAGCATCGGCTCATACTGATTATTGCACTGCTGCGTAATATATTGTGACCGCCCAAACCTCTTAAAGTACTCACGCAGAGCGGCTGGAAATGACTTGCCAAGACGGCGCTCCTGCTCCTGAATGTCTTCCTCTGAAATGGAACCCCCTGCCTCATCATGACCTTGGAGGAACTCGGCCAACACTCTAAAATCTGCAATCAACTCAATCTTCTCCTCTCACCAGAACGTAGCTTTCAAAGAATACACGGGCCTCCGGAAATAACAGTTGAGCGACATCGTCTATGGAGAACCACCGAATATCATCAATCTCATCATCCTGGGGTTTCAGGTCCGTCCCATCTCCAGCGTATTCGACCAGAAACATCGTCGTTTCCTGCCCCTCAAATCCCAATTTCTCCTGCGTTACAGCGTCAAAACGAAAAGCAATTCGGTCCTTGAACGGTTTGGTAATTGTAAATTTTGTTGATCCCGTTTCTTCTTCTAATTCCCTGAGCAGTGCCGCCTCCATGCTCTTGTCCTGCGGTTCCATCCCGCCTTTTGGGAAATCCCACGTTCCTTTGATTTTCCCCTGTGCTCCCTTTACCTTATGAACTAACAGCAGTTTATCATCCTTTTGAATGACCGCGCCGACAGCCATACGAATCATTGATTGCACCCCCACGATCTTAATTCTGGAACAAAATATCCGGTTTACTTGCTTGTATAATTTACATTATAAAATATTCATCTGCAGAATTCCTTTTTTGCCCAAATAGACCGCTCCCTGATTGAGGGAACGGTCTATGAAGACTACATTTTATAAAGAAGATATCCTATGAGGATACCGAATTGGTTGCACTAATTTTTGTGATGACCGTATCATACGGGGCCAATTCCAGCGTTTGTTTTCCAAACTTGGTATCAATCGTTGTCTTCTGAACCTGGTCACTATTGTTGATCACAACCATTATGTTACTTTCAGGATAATACGCACACTCGGTATACAGGTTATCCGGGATATACTTCGTTTCCTCGTACTCCTCGCCTGCATAACGAATCAGATTCAGCAGCAATCTGGTATTCTCCCAGTTGAATTCGAATGCGGGAAGATAGATCCCTTTCCCTTTGCCGAAAGCATGCGTAGACAACGTAATGTGACCATCCGTTTCATGCAGCACCTCAGCTGTGCCATCCGTAAGATAAATGCCTTTCTTCGGCGTTATGCTAGCTTCATCCGGTACCAAACCATGCTCATCTCGTACCTCATACGACCATTTCCCGTGAACGACTCTTGCCCCTGTATCTTCATCCACGCCAAGAATATGCGCCATCCGGAAAAAGCTGTCGTATCCCTCGATCGCCGAAGGTTGATTAATGCCGATAAACGTACCCCCTTCGTACACCCACTTCGTCAGTAGGTCCACGCACGTATGGTCATTCCAGTGCTCCCCACCGCTCCATGCGGAACCGGCAGAACCGGCATTGATCACGACATCACAGTCTTGCAGTACGCCCTGCCGGATGTCTTCAAAATCGATGAACCGCACCTCAACCGGTAATCCCGACAATGCTTCATTGACGTGAATGAGATCATGCATGTACGTTTCATGGAAATGCCCGGACAGCGTCCAGGATCTCAGTTTGCCCCAGCTATGAAGCACGGCTACCTTGGTCTTGATCTGATAAGGCATGCCAGCCTGATGAAGCTCCTTCATTTCCCTGAACTCATTGGCAATCTTCTCGATGTATTCCACAAAATCCGGATAAGGCTCCACCAGATGAAGATACCCGCCCAGTCCGATTCGATCAATCGGTTCTCTGAGCAGAGCACGCCGGATATTAATCCAATACTTCTTGGCATCCAACGTAGGGTCGCCGCCCTCCTTGAAGGTAGGAAGCCCGCCTAAACCAACCGGGAACAGGTATGGATGCAGCCGGATTTCATGTGTATCCACGTTGATACCCGAACACATTCTTGCCTCATAACCGGAGAATACACATTTGATCATGCCGTCGAATCCAAATTCTTCGAAGCGGTCATTGTAAGGCTCCATGCCGACCCAGCTATCATCGTAGAAAACATAGGCCAGCTTGCCATGTTTGTGTACAATATCAATCAGCTTTTTGCCGAATTCAATCACAAAATCATGAATGAATGCCATCCAATCCAGCTTGCGCTGATTCGCAGGGATATGACTGACCCGGTATTTACCGCCATTCACAAAATCCTCAGCCGTCAGGGAATAGCCAGCCTTTTTGGCAAACAGATCAAGCGCTCTTGAACTTACCGTAAAATCATATGAACCCCAGTCCGAGAACAGATGGCGATTTCGCTCACTGCTACCCCAGATCCAGGCGAAATTATAGAACAGGGAAGTAAACCGAACAACGTTCGTTTCCTTGTGCTCCTGACACCAATTTTCCATCCAATTCAGAAGGTATGCTTGTGTTTCCGGATAGATCGGATCGATCTGCATCAGATGCTCTTTGTCCCAGTCATTCGTCGTGTGGTTGTACATCGAAATCTCTTCCCATATTCGGTAAACCATGAAGCTGACAGTGTATTTATGCCACGGAACAATGCCGGTAATGACCACATTCCCGGATTCCCGTTCGTAATTCCACTGTTCTCTCGGTACCTCTTCCCCAGTCGTCCGGTCATAGACCTGCCAATACTTGAACGCTTCCCGGGAATCGTTCACCTTAAATTGTTCAGCGAAGAAATCCTCCATCAGATAGATGGACAGGTAATCCTGCACGGCCACCTTAGGGTTCGTTATGAGAAAACATTGCTGCAGCTTATCCGTATTGCGGGATGCCCACTCATTATGATCCCGGATGATACAGATCGTCGAATAAATGCCGTATCCTGCGTTGATAATCTCATCCGACAATTTCGTCCCGTCACTGTCACGAATGACATCAGCACCCCACCGTTCAGCGAGGTCCAGTGTCAGTGCCTCATAACCCGATTCTCCGGGCAGGGTGAAGGCTCCCGTTGTTTTTTTGGACAATTGGATCTCCTCCTATCTCAACATGTCGGACAGAAAAGCGAGTGCCAGGCCCTGACCCCAGCCCTGAATCCAATCTTTGGGGATCTTGCGGTACCCTTCCCGATCCTTCATGACAGCCGTCCCGCCGGATACGCCCAGTACACGCCCATCTTCAGTGATATTTTTCAGTACACCGTCCAATGCCTTCTGCACATACTTGGTATGCAGCGGATTGCCGTTATTGATCATGGCCGCCGCTATACCGCAAGACGCTGATACTTCTTCATAGGACTCCTCATCGTCCAGCACCGTTCTCCACAAGCCATTGTCCGTCTGAACCAGCTTCAATGCTGCCAGTTGGTCCCGAAGCGAGCACTCAACGTCCATGCATTGCGGATACAAATACCAGTCCTTCAATTGAGGTTTCACCTGTGACATTGTGTAGGCACCCCAGGCATTTGCTCTTCCCCAGTAAAATCCGGACATATGGTCCTTATTGACGTTGTTATATCCGTGATACCAGAAGCCCGTGCTTGGGTCCTGAAGGTATTTGATATGCCAGTAATACTGATTCAGGGCATCCTGAATCATGGCTCCATCCTTCAGCTTGCTGCCTACGCGCAGCAGGAAAAATGCAGCCATAAACAAGGTATCCGCCCATGCTTGTTCCGGAAAGTCATTGGCAACGGATACGGTATGCTGCAGCACGTTGTCTCCGAAGCGGAGTGCATGATTCTGGAGATAATCCACTTTGCTCAGTGCGATATCCCAATATTTCTGGTCCCCTGTCTCTTCATACAACGTAATCAGCATATGGCCCATGGCACAGGTGTTTACCGTCCAGCTCGGCAGGCCCAGCTCAATATATTCATCCGCCCACTGAACCAGCCTGTCCAGAATCTCCTTGTTGCCTGTCGTCTGGTAGGCTCTGGTTACACCGTAATAGGCTACACCGCAAGGCCAGTCCCATGTCAGATCCATGGATAATGTTTTTTGGGTGACGTTATCGATGACCTTTAAAATCTCTTCCCTGTCATATTTCACTTGAAGCATCGGTATTCCCCTCTCCTGGACACACGCCCCAAGTGCGCCCTGAGAGGTGTCCGTTCGTATTGTAAACGCTTTACTTATTCCATTCTACGCAGTAAAATGGTGTCAATCTAAGCATATTCGTAACAAAACTGCGCAATTTCAACCATTTATGAATGGGGGTATCGCATATGGTCAAAACAAGGAAGCCTGTTATTGAATATCGTCATTACAGCCTGCCCATCCATTTTCCCGTCCTGCTATTAAGCGGTGAACGCTGGAAAATATCCGATATCAAGAGCGAGCATCTTCATTTCCATAACCATCTGGAGATTGGCATCTGCTACTCCGATAGCGGCATTATGGAGATCAAGGGAGAATCCGTCCCCTTTCAGGCCGGCGATGTGACCTTCATTCCCCGATATCTTCCTCATACAACGTACAGCACGCCTGGTACAGCCAGTTTGTGGGCTTATATTTTCTTTTCGCCGGAGGACCTGTTTTCGCATTCATTAAAAGGTACATACCGTGACTTCGAGCCGAATCTGTGGGCAATACAGGGAATGAACTGTGTGCTAAGCAAGGAGCAGCATCCCAAAGTGTACACGCTTGCCACATCGATCGTAGAGGAGTTAAGACAGCAGAATCCCTACTATCAGGAAAGTGCCTACGGCTTAATGCTGTCCCTGTATATCGAACTCCTACGAATTCATTCCCGGAATCGTCCCCTATCAGAACAGGGTACAGATCATAGTTTGAAAGGGGACCTTGTGATCTCCCCCGTACTCGAACACATCACCAAGAACTACATGACCCCCATGACCATCGACTTTTTGGCCGATCTGTGCCACTTGAGCACAACGCATTTCCGCAGAAAATTTTATGAGATTATGAGAACGACTCCTCTCGAATTTATCAACAGCACACGAATTGAAGAGGCCTGCAAGCAGTTGAAAAGCACCGACCATTCCATTCTGTCGATCTCCGAGCAAGTCGGTTTTCATTCCATTTCCAGCTTCAATCGCTGCTTCTCCAAACTGATGGGACAGTCCCCCAAAGCGTGGCGCAAAGGTGCACAAACCGAAGTGCAATCCGCCAAAGCATCCATACTGGAGTTTACGGGCTGGGTCTAGGTCCAAGCTTGAAAGGCGAGAAAATAAGCTTCCTTCCTCCTCCCTATGGAGGTCACTCCATTAGCGCGACAAAAAACGCAACCATGAATGGTTGCGTTATGTTAATGCCAATGCCTTACACAATTTCACCTGTGCTCGCACCGGTTAATGCCTTTTCGGGTGTTTTTACGGCAGGTACAGACAGCCCCAGATTCCCTCGAAGGGTACTGCTCTCATATTCGGTACGGAATAATCCCCTCCGCTGCAATTCAGGAACCACCAGTTCGATGATATCGTTGAAGCCCTCCGGGAAATGAGGCGGCATAATATTAAAGCCATCTGCACCATCGTTCAGGAACCACTCTTCCAATTGATCCGCAATTTGTCCCGGAGTCCCGACAATCTCCCGATGACCACGAGCTCCTGCGATTCGTTCATAGATAGCACGTATCGATTGCAAGTTCTCCCGTTTCGCAATTTCGCGAATGATGTTATAGCGGATTCGCGGATTGGTCTCATCTTCGATGGAGCTTGCCTCCGGAAGTGGTTCATCGACATCATACCCGGACAGATCAATATTCGTAAAAGCAGACAGATATGCTAATCCCACTTCAGGCAGGATATAGCTATTTAACTGCTGCTGCTTCAGCAGGGCTTCTGCTTCTGTTTTGGCCACCGTAATGAACACGCCAGGCATGATCTTCAGATCATCCGGCTTGCGTCCGTATTTAGCCAGTCGGCCTTTGACATCCCGATAAAAGACCTGTGCCTCTTCAAGCGTTTGCCAAGCTGTAAAAATGACTTCAGCCGTCTTCGCTGCCAGCTCTTTGCCAGATTCCGAAGACCCGGCCTGAACAATCACAGGATGCCCTTGCGGTGTTGTTGGGGAATCAAGAGCACCCTGCACCTTAAACCATGCCCCCTCATGGTTAACCGGATGTACCTTCTCTACATCCAGATATCGGCCATTTTCCTTGTCGATGATAAGCGCCTCATCCTCGATGGACAACCATAGCTGCTTGACAACGTCCACGAATTCCTCAGCACGTTCATAACGGAGTGCATGCTGCAGATGCTTTTCTTTACCGAACAGAAGGGCTTCTCCTTCGTTGGCGGATGTGACGACATTCCAGGCAGCCCGTCCCTTGGACAGATGATCAATCGCTGCGAATTTGCGCGCGACATGGTATGGATCGTTATAGGTCGTGGTCAGCGTGGCCGTTAACCCTATATTTTTCGTTACAGCCGCGAGGGCCGAAATGATGATAACCGGGTCCAGCTTCAATGAGGAGTGTGCATTACCGGAAAGCCGCTGACCCAGGACATCCGCAAAAAATATCATATCGAACTTACCTCGTTCAGCAGTCTGTGCGATCTCCGTTAAATAATCCAGATCGAATGCACGGCCTGCACCTGAAGAAGGATGACGCCAGCTTGCTACATGATGTCCCGGCAGATTAATGAAAGCTCCCAGTTTCATTTGTTTTCTAGTCATACGAACCACTCCCTTATCTGATTTTGGTTAAAAACTTTTTATATAAACCACACTTATCTATCACACAAGACCACTGCAAGTGCAGTACCATCTTCCGATCGCTGTTATCCCCAGATTTTTTGATTCCCTTTTTCTAAGGGGAAAATCCGGTGATAAGCCTATGCTTCCGATGCAGCTTTCTTTCAGAAAGCTTTCAGGCGAACGCTTCGCTTCTCCAGACCGGTACTGCCTCTCCGTTAACGTGTGTTTGAATTTTGGGGTATATATAAAAGGTTATTGAGCAAATGGATTATATTCGTTGGTATATAAATCTTCCGGTTTCACCTGACCTTCTTTTAGCTCACCATTCGCTACAAGCCAGTCGATCCAAGTTCCGTATTCCGATGGAGTAATGACGCCTCCCTTTTCCGAAATGCCCGTACTCTTCCAGTATTTAAGGTTTTCCGTCGTTTCCTTGCGTTCCCGCTGATTAACAATATCCTCGAACCGCGAGATGACTTCCTCCCTAGGTGTGGTCTGAGCCCAGTCAATGGCTTTGGCAACCCCGTCTACAAATTGCTTCACCGTATTCGGATTCTCCCGGATGTAATCCTCACTGAAGAAATAGTCGCCTGCCGTAAACTCTTTACCAAACACATCGATATCCCTGAAAATTTCGGTAATTCCTCCTGTTGCCAGAGCCCTGTCCCGACCGATTCCGCTTAACATCACCACGTCGATCTGTTGATTCCGCAGCACCTGTTCCGCACTTGAACTTGGGACGGTCACCAACGTGACCTGTTCGATTTCTTTTTCCGTCAGGTTGCCTTGTCGTAAATAGTCTTTGAGGACAAATTCCAAATGGGCTCCGAGAATATTGACACCTACCTTTTTCCCGATAAAATCTTTGGCCGATTGGATTGGCGTCCCCTCAAGGGTGTAGGCGCCGATGTACGTATGTTCATCACTGCCGTATGAACCGACGACCGATTTTATTTTTACGTTTTGGGAGTAGGATTTGATAATGGCTCCGTTAAAAGCTGATCCAAAGTCGATTTGTTTCGTCGCCGTTAATTGAATGCTCTCCGGTCCCCCAACGCTGTCACCTATGGATTCCAGTTTCAAATCCCCCAAGTAGCCCAAATCTGCAGCCAGCTCCGGAAAAGAAACACTTCCAGGTGAGGACTGATATTGCAGAACCTGATCTTCTTCTCCGCTCTTCGCGGAGGTCTTGGGATCTGAGCAGCCTGATAGGACACCACTGACCAAGCCTGCAAGTACAAGAATGCCTAATGTTTTTTTCATCTCGCTTCTCCTCCTCCAAACGATGTCTTGTTCATTACTTATAACTCATTAATTCAATTGATTTAGTAAGGATTAATGATAAAAAAATATTGAGGGAATACCAGAACAGAACTATTCATTCACTTGCTGTTTCCATTTGGAAAATTTACGTTCAAGCATGCTGAGGCCTTGATTAATTAACAACCCCAGTAAGGCGATGGTTAATATTCCGGCATACATCTGAGGAATCTGGAAGTTATATTGGGAATACGTAATCAGATAACCCAAGCCTTCTTTGGCCCCTACCATTTCGGCAGCTATAAGTACCAGGATAGCCCCTGTCCCAGCCATGCGAATCCCCGTAAAAATCGTGGGAACCGATGCCGGCAGTATAACCTTGAGGAACAATCTGAAGGACTTAATATTCATCGATCTTGCTGCCTTAATCAGCAAAGGATCAACGCTGCCGACAGCAGCAATCGTATTCAGAAGAATGGGCCATGTGCAGGCAAAGAGGACGATCGCAATCTTGGAGGTTTCACCGATTCCCAGCAGCAGCATGAATACCGGAAGCAGTGCTAATGCAGCCGTATTTCGAAACAATTCCAGCACGGGATTCAACAGCTGTCTGGCTAATGGATACCAGCCAATCAGTAATCCTAACGGGATCGCAATAAGTAAGGCTAAGGCGAAACCACTGAATGAACGAACGATGCTTGCCAGAAAGTGAGTGAAAAGTTCACCTGAAATGATCAAACTCCACAATGCCCGGATGACCTCGGAAAAGGCAGGGAAAAACGCTGCATCTACCAAGCCCGTCCTTGGTGCGATCTCCCATAGTAAGACCAAGGCAATTAACACGATCGACTGTTTGAACAACTTCAGCACACCAGAAAAGGCAGCAGGACTTCGTTTACCAAGCCGTAGGGTTGAATGAGCAGTCTTTACAGATTCGATGGGAATACACTCCTTTGATCAATTAGATATAAGCACCGCGGTATTCAGGTTCATGCAGCAGACTCCATACTTCATGGCGAGCTTTCACGAAGTCGGGATGGGAGCGAATATCCGCATCTTCCAATCGTGATTGAAGCGGAATATCCACAATTTGTCTCACCATACCGGGTCCTGGCGTCAATACCACTACTCGTTCTCCAAGATAAACCGCCTCATCGATACCATGCGTAATAAAAATGATGGTCTTCTGGGTCTTCTGCCAAATACGCAAAAGTTCACTTTGCAGGGATTCACGCGTCTGGGCATCCAATGCAGCAAAGGGCTCATCCATCAATAAGACATCCGGATTAAAGGCAAGGCTTCTGGCAATCGCTATACGCTGCTTCATCCCCCCGGATAGCTCATGCGGATAACGGTCTCCGAAGTGAGTAAGCCCCACCAGCGACAGAAAATGCTCCACTTGCTCCTTACGCTCCTGCTTCGGAATACCCTTGGCTTCCAAACCAAACTCAATATTGCCACGTGCCGTCTTCCACGGAAATAAAGCGTACTGCTGAAAGACAATGCCCCGGTCAAGCCCTGGGCCAGTAATGGGTTGGCCATCAATTAAAATGCGGCCCTGTGTCGGTGAGGATAGTCCACTGATCATATCAAGCAAGGTTGATTTTCCGCAGCCACTCGGACCCACGATGGTGATAAACTCGCCTTTTCTTACCGAAAAGTCCAGGTCTTTTACAGCTGTAAAGGCCTGAGTTGCTTCCTTTTGCTTGGGATCGCGGACCGTGAACGTTTTGGTGACACTCTCAAATCTGATTTTTTCAGCAGCAGCCATTGACTTCACCTCTCTAATTTATATTGGGGTATCTAAGCAAAAAAGGCTCAGCTGACAACGACTAGCGCTGCCCTCTGAGCCTCTGGATAAACCAGTCAGCTTCCATTCAATGATTAAAATGTGAACATTCACAATTTACATTAATCTGATGTGTTTACTATATTTTAGACCTGTTGGATTGTCAACAACTACTTGAAAATAATGTATTTTCGTAAAGTGGAATCCAGATGAAAATACGTGCATTGTTTTCCTTTAACACCTTACATATTTGCGTTTGAAACCAATCCGATTTTTATCTACGGCATTTTGAATATTATCGGAAGCATTCAGGAATTTGCTCTTGGGCTTGTCCTTCTGAACCTCAACGGGACCGATCGCCTTCGCTGTTTCGACAGCCTTATCATGCAGCGGAACGTAGGATACGGCCACGGTATATACGAAGTTGTTCATGGAATACTGGGTGCGCTCGGGAGATTGATGAATCTTGGCCTGCACGTTCTCCAGCATCCCGCTCAGCTTATCCTCGGAGAACTCAGCGTCCGGACGATTGCCCAGCAGCCAGCAATAACAGCTCCAGCCTGCCGACATCTTCAGTTCTTCGCCGCTAGCAATCCACCGATCTGCGACTTGCTGTGCAATATCTGTCTCGGATAGTGTAACGGCAACGATGAAATCGGAGATCATGTAAAAATATGCGTCCTCAATCCAACGGTCGAAATCCGCTTCCGTCATTGCTTTTGGATCAGCAATAACACCCGCAAAATACATCGCATCGTAATTCCCGGTTGCGTACAGCTGCTCGGCCAACGCCTGATCCTTTTTGATTTTGCGAGCGATCGGCTTCATCGCTCCTGTAGCCACGCCGAAGAGTGGTTCATGTGCACCATTCGACATATATATCTTTTTCGTGCGCTCCTTGCCAAGTGCCTCAAGCTCCTGCATCACTTCTTCCAAATTCATTACGCAGCGCTCCTTCATATTGATCTTAAAAATAAACAAAGCAGTCACATTCCGTTTCTGAGCATGCAACTGCTTGTAAATCAGAACTTGTATTCTCTTCTTTTCACCATTTTATTCTACACTTTTTAACGATTCAATCATATTGATCTTGGTAACTTTTAATCGTAGCAGCAAGTTGCACAGAATGGTCAGCACAAACGCTAGAAGAACCGCAATCAACATGACGATAAGATTTAACTGACCTGGAATCTGTTGGTGGGTACTCGACAATGCCTGTACGACTAAGGTATAAAAATGAACTCCCATAGGCAGAGCTACAACGACCGCAAAGGCAGTTAGTATAACGTTCTCAACAAAGATGAGCCTGTTTATTTTGTTTTTGGGATAGCCCAATACCTTAAGCGTCGCAAGTTCACGTTTACGTTCGTATATATTTATGGACGATATCGTGTATACAGCTCCAAAAGAGAGCACAACAGCACTAATGACAAACATGATGAACATAAAGCGGTTTTGTTTCAAAATATACTGGGCATTTTCCTTCAGATCCGTCTTGTCTGCAATGGAATCCACACGCTGATCCTGTTCAAAAAAGCTGCGAATGTCGGAGAGATCGGCATCGTTATTCGCTTCAATTAAAAGCGAGGTCGGACTATAGTCAATGTTAAAGCTTTTCAAATAGGCTGGCGTGATATAAAAGGAAGGATTGTTGAACTGAGAGGAAATTTGTATAACCTTCATATCAACGGATTGATTGTGAAGCCCTGGTTTGGTGAACTTGATTTGAATGGTATCTCCCTCTGCAATGTTGTAATGGTCGGCATAAGATTGGGGCACAAGCACGCCATTGTGCTGCAACGATATTTCATTCCCATTCTCGTCATGGAAACGACTGAGATGGTTTTCTTTTTCTGTTACAATCAACGTTGCGTTTTCTTTATCCTTCCCTTTTATGAATTCAACAGGAAAGGCAGACAACAAAAAACGTTGTTTGATGCCGGAAGGCAGCTGTAATGCTTCCAACGATGAATCTGTCTTATAATCCACTTTAAAGTCATAGGTGTATACCTCTTCGACTTGATTGGCTATTTTTTGCAAGGCAGATTGCGTCCCCAATGCAGTAATCAACAATACGGTGCTTGCAATGATGCCTATGGAGCTTGCCAGCGCTTTTCTTTTATTTAAAAACAGGTTTCTCAAAATGAGCTTATGGTTGTAGGAAGTCCGGTTCCAGATCCCCGGAAATCGTTCGATAAACAGCTTCTTCATCTTTTGAGGTGGTTTGGGACGCATTGCGTCAGCTGCACGTTCCTTCAGTACGCTTCTCCCGCTAAAGTAAACGGACAGGAGTCCGAAAAAACAGGAAAAAAGAATAGGCGGTATGACCGAAAATAATGAAAGCGAAAAAGAGATGCCAGGCAATGAATATGACGTTGAACTGGACGCAGTCACCAAAGGAATAAATACGTAAGCTGCAATGATACATCCCATGATCGACCCAACAATACTTATTAGCACAGGGTATCCCATGTAATGAAGCATGATGTTTCTGTCCTTGATCCCCAGAGCTTTCATAATCCCAATTTGATGTCGATGCGAATCAATCGTCCTGGACATCGTAAGAAACAGGATGGTGGCAGAGATCAAAAAGAGCACCAAGGGAATCACCCTGCTCATCATGCTGTTGTTATAAATGGTTTGATGAATTTGAGTGTAACCGAATGACCGCTCTTTGCTTCGTTGATCTAAATAAGAAAGACCCTTGGATTGCCTTTCGATGACTAGGCCCAGCTGATCCACATCATAGCCTTCGGTGGCATCAATGAGAAGTTCATTATAGACCACGCTGCCTGTCCTCGATACTTCGGTGATCGCCTCTTCGGCAACATAAGCAAATCCGTAGGTTTTATGGTCTTGTGTCGCATTCTTTTTCACATATTCAACATTTTCGACCAAACCGCTGATCTTAAACGCAAGCTCTCTTTCATTCGCAAACATACGGATCGTATCACCGACCTGATAATGATGCTCTTGGGCGTAATGGGAATCCATGATGATCTCATTTGTATTGGACGGCATGTGTCCCTCGATAATCGTAGATGTATTGATGTGGTTGTCTGCGGGAATGGAATGGATTTTCAGTGAGGTTGTGCCACCTTGAACATGTTGCGTTGCATCCGTCGTGTACCGTGCTTCGATTCTATTAATGCCTTCCACTTCACTTAAACGAGCAGCATCTGCACTGGAAATATGATCGTAATAAACATTCAAATCACTTAAATTGTGCTCTGTATAATAAGTTTGTACATAAGCACGCTGCTCCTTGCTATAACTATTCAGTCCTGCATAGAAAAAAGCCCCTACTGCGATTACCAATGCCAAGGCTGTAAATTGAACAAAAGATTGTTTAACGTCCCTGAGCAGCTTCACTGCTAATTTCGTCATCATCATCACCATTCAATGCTTTCAACGTTTTGTTTATTATCATTTATCATTACACTATCGATTTTCCCACTTTTAACTCTGATTATTTTGTCGGCCATAGGAGCAATTGCCGTATTATGAGTGACCAGAACGACGCATTTTTTCATTTGCCTGTTCACATCTTGAAGAAGCTTGAGGACGGATTTGCCTGTAACATAATCCAATGCGCCAGTTGGCTCGTCGCAGAGCAGGAGTAGAGGATTTTTCGCAACAGCTCTGGCGATCGCAACTCGTTGTTGTTCACCTCCAGAGAGCTGGGAAGGAAAGTTTTTCATGCGATGCTTCAATCCGACTTGATGTAAAATATCTGCGGCATTCAGCTGATTCTTACCTACTTCTGTGGCAAACTCAACATTTTCCAATGCGTTCAAGTTCGGGATCAGGTTATAAAACTGAAATACAAAGCCAACTTTTTCTCCACGATAGGTCGTCAACTTTTTTTCATCCCATGTGGCAATGTCCTGATCCCCAACGGTCACTTGTCCGGAAGTCGCCGTATCCATACCGCCAAGTATATTCAGAATCGTACTTTTACCGGCACCGCTTGCACCCAAAATAACGACGAACTCTCCCTCTGATATGGAAAATTCCGCGCCGTCCAGGGCTTTGATTCGGACTTCCCCAACTTGGTATTCTTTCGTTACCCTCTTGAACTCGATGAACGTTCTCACTCTTACATCTCCTCGCAATGAATTTTCAGTTGGCCGTGATGCGCTATTCTCCATGTTACACCTTACGGTACAAGAAACACCCGACAAGCGATGTATTGCAGCATCAGCCTCAAGAAGGATTTCGCTCAGCTACTTGCTAAGTAAAATCCCATTCATGCCTGAGGAAACACGAGGTTCAAGCAAAATAACCCTTCCGGAGATACGAAAGGGCTCTTACTTATATGTTCTCTACTTCTGTGCTTACAATTCCTGATTCAGAGAACGTTTCCTCGAAACCAATAAACCAATGGACCGCCATCCTATTATGGGATAGCGGTCTGTTCCATTTTCTAACTATCTTTCAAAACATCGTTGAAGAGCTGTCCGCCTCCATCAATGTCAATGATTTTAAGACGACTTGTATTTTTTATAAAAATGGTCTTGTATTTCTCCTCACCATCTTGGTTCGTGAGTAAGAGAATCCGTTCATTTTCATTATCGGTTACCGTTCGAAAGGTATAATCCTGGGAATCAACTTCTCGAATAATCGTGTCATATTCGGGAAGCGAAGACCACTCGCTCTGGCTTGTACTTTCTTCGGTTGGTTCGTTATTTGGCTGCGCCGTTTCGGCCTGTGCGGATGGTTCGTTGCTGCCCGAGGGGTTTCCGGCATCCGTCTGGTTCGATTGGCAAGCCGTCAACATCGTTGCGGCCGCAATCAGGATCATAAGCAGTCTGTTCATCGTTAGTCATCTCCTGCCTGCGTTAGTGCTTTTTTTTATTGGATAAGGGTCTCTGACGCCAGCGTAAAGCCTTCAATCGCGACATCTTCGTCCACTTCAATCATGATGCAGCGTTTCCCTTGGAAATTCACCTGCTTGACGTATCTCAAATCCTGCGGGCTAACCGAAATTGTAGCGACCTTGGTTTCGATCTTGATGGACTTGGAAGTGAACTTCGGCATAACGCTGGTTGCTTTCATCTCATAGTTTTTATTGTCCACGATCGTTTCGAATGCCCGTTCCACCTTCTCGGTGGTCACATCCTCCACGCCGCTCGCGTTCAGTACACGCTCCAGATCTTTGTAATCCAGCTTCGGAGGCTCTTCCTCCTTCGTCTCTTCGTTGATTTCAATCACCCGGTTAATCTCTTCGTACACCTGTGCAATGGTAGCTGAATCGAGCTCTTCCCCAGCCACTTCCTTGACGATATCTTCGAAGATCGCTCGCTCTTCCAGTGCCGTCACGGATCTTTCTCCATTCAATACCTGTTCGACAAAATGCGGATCCGGGAAATTCGATTTTCCTGTACAGTACAAAATCCGATTCACATCGGAATAATTGTCTGTCACGCTAGGGTACAGGAATCCTTGCTCCGGCGTGCTTAACTTGATAATCGGATCGACAATGACATTGTACTTGAACTCCCGCTCCACATAATCGAACAAGAGAGTTTTCCGCTGTTTCTCCGTGGAGTTCACACTGCATAAGATAAACGGATGGGCAAACACCTCGTTCTTCTCACTCTCTTCCGCATCATCGTTTCTCGCCTTGGTCGGCAAATAATACTGTCCCCGAACAAATGTGACCACCATGTCCCGCTCATACTTGGCATCCGCCAGCATTCGGTCCACGAGCAGCAGCATCATGTCCTGCCATTCTTCCGGATCACCCGTTACGAGTGCTTGATGAAGCAGTACCTGCGCAGGCTCTTCTGCTTCTTCCTGAAACTTCAATTCGAACAATTTTTGATCCAGTTCGCCGGTCAGCAGTTTTTTGAAATTCCCCATGTATAACTCCTGCTTCTCCCGGTCCACCAGTTCAAAGGGATGGCGCTCCCAGTGGTAGACTTCATTCGTTTCCTTCGTAATATAGACATTGAGGATATCGTAAATATTCAGTAGATCGTGATCCATCTTGAATTGCTTGCGGATGTTGGCAACTTCTTTTTTGTTCATAGCGGACTCGGCAGCTCCTTCGATATATTCTGGCTTATTTAGTATAAATTATTGAGCGTTATTTTGTTAGCGATTTGCTGCTTGCATTACTGTGCCTGCGGGTCCATTCTCCCGTGCACCTGATCCTCTATTGTGGCATATTTGGATACCCGAGTCGAGGGCATTTCCTTGAATTAAACATCTTACTTCATTGTGCTTATTTTCCTTTTCCCGAACCTGCAGCATTATGGGAATATCAAAAAGGAACGCTATCCACTTGAGTATTGATATGGCAGTTTCCCTGCATTTCTTAATCCCGGTTCATTAGGCAAACTATCCTCTCAAATAAAAAGGTGATACGGAGTTTGATCCGTACCACCAGTTCATATTTCATATTATTCTGTTATGCATCATTCCGCGCCAGGAAGCGTTAGATGAATGCCTTCTGGTTCTTTCTGGCACGCTTCTCATGCAGCAGATAATGCTTTCGAGCATAGAAGGCAATCGTTTATGGTATTACAACTTACCCGCAGCTTTCACTTTCACGAGCAGTGCGTTGCCTGGCAAATAGGCAATCGGAATGTCCTCGACGGACACAATCTGTACCGTCTCCGGGTTCGCGCCAGCTGCCGTCGCCTCGTTCACGGCGCTTTCCTTGGCATCCTGCATGACGTCGTCATATTTCCAGTCGTCCAGTGAGTAAATGCGCTCCGACTCGCCGCTAACCTCTCCCAGCGCAGCCCCGATCGCATTCGCCGCATCATAGTTGTCTGGCCGGATGATTCGGCTCGCCCCGGCGAGTGTCTCCGGCACCAGCAGGCTGCCGCCGCCAACCAGAATGACATCGACTGGATCCGCACTCGTTTTCATCCGGTCAATGGCGTCCTCCAGGCTCTGCTGCATGACGGCATCCACCTTAAGGCATACGGCTTCGTCCACCGCATCCGCGTTGGTGCCCGGCCATACGGCCCGGCCCAGCTTCACCGCCACGTCCGTCGTTGTCAGCGTATCACCGCCGAAGATGCGGGCCCGTTTCGTCAGCTCATAACCAACGCTGTCGGGGCCAACCGTTACGCCGCCAGCGTCATCCAACCGGACAATGGTTCCACCGCCGAGGCCAATGGACAAAATGTCCGGCATCCGGAAATTCGTACGAATACCTCCGATATCCACCGCAGCCGACGACTGGCGCGGGAAACCTTGCACAAGCACACCAATATCCGTTGTTGTACCGCCAATGTCAACGACCAGCGCATCCGTCAACCCGGACAAGTGAGCAGCGCCCCGAATGGAATTCGTCGGTCCGCAGGCAATCGTCAGAATCGGATAACGGAGTGCATATTCGCTTTTCATCAACGTACCGTCGTTCTGGCAAATGTACAGCTGCGCATGGATGCCGAAGCCGTTCAGCGCTTCTTCGAAGCCGCGCACGACACCCTCAATGACTTGCAGCAGTGCCGCGTTCAGCACAGATGCGTTCTCCCGCTCAAGGAGTCCGATGCTGCCAATCTCACTGGAATAGGTAACTGGCATGTCAACACCCAGCACTTCGCGGATGATCTCGCCAACCCGCTTTTCTTGGTCGCGGTTCACCGGGGCAAAGACCCCACACACTGCTACAGCTTCAACCTCACCCTTCATGCGGTTGGCCAGTTCAGCAATCTCAGCTTCATCCAGACTTGCGATCTTGCGGCCATCATACTCATAACCGCCAGAGGCAATATAGCTATGCGGCCCAACTGCCGCGCGCAGCGATTCGTCCCAGCCAGCAAGCGGGGGAACGGCTGTCGTTGCCGGAGCACCAATACGAATCAGGCCAACCCGGCCGAGATGCTTGCGTTCCACGATGGCATTCGTGCAGTGCGTGGTGCCAAGCATCGCGTAGCGAATGTCCGCGCCATTCACACCGCTCTCCTGCAGCAGACGGCGAACAGCCTCTACAATGCCTTCGTTCACGTCAACAGTCGTATGGACCTTGACCTTGTGCACGCAGTGTAAGTTGGAATCGAGCAGGGCAGCGTCCGTATTCGTTCCACCCACATCAATACCGATACGGTAAACCTGGTTTGTGTTTGGTTCAGTCATCGTACCCTTGGTCATTGCGCCGCACCTCCTTTCAAAACCAACGTCTCAATCGGCACATAGTCGAAATCATATCCGAAGTACCGCGGCCCCGCCGTCTCGATGCCTTTTGGTGTGCGCCATTTGTCATCGCATGGCAAGCCTGCTACCGTCACCCGGGCACCATACTTCAGATTTTCTGTCGTTACCGGCATACCTGTATCTTGATCCAAAAGCGTGATCAGGTCAGGCGTAATGGCGAGTGGTTGTTCATCAACGGTAGCGAGCAGGAACTCATTTTGGAAAAACAGCCGCATCGTCTTTCCCTTGTTCTCCCCGGTTCCTTCAAATACCGCTTCGCCGCGTGTAAAACCGCCATCCATACGGCGGCGGATATCCACGGCCTTGCCATGAAACAGGGCATGTCCATGCAGCTTCGTGAGCAGTTCATGCACAGGATTCAGCTTCTCCTGCTTCGCTTCGAACAGCGTCCGCCCGATCTCATAAGCGAGCGTTAGCGTACCCCCAATGGCGCTCTGCTTCGCCTGCGCTCCAGATACCGGATAATCGCAGATGGAAGCAGAACCACCCATCTCTACTGTCAGCGCACGCGCCATGCGCTCTTCCCATACGCCATCAATCGTATGCATCAACGCGCTATTGCCGCGCTCGTCCGCCATCGCTACCGGACTGCACGGGATGCCTTCCAGATGGAACGTAACCATCTGCGATTCGGGAAACGCACGCCCCATTGCATCGGCATCCACAAGCGGAATTCCGCGCTGCGCCGCCGCAATGACCGGAACGAGTGAGTTGCCGCCACCGACCTCGATCGGCATGACGGCATCCACTTTGCGGCCCAGTTCTCTTTCCATCAGATCCAGCGGCTTGGTCAGCTGTTCTGCCGAAGGGATTTTCTCCAGCATCACCGTAGGTGCACCAATCATCGATACCGGTACCACAAGTCCCTCATCATCCAGTTCTTCAAGTTGTACGATACGGACCGGCCCATGCTTGCGGATGGCCTCCATGGCTATCAGTTTACCGACATGAGGGTCACCCCCGCCGCCTGTGCCCAGCACCGCTGCGCCAATTGCAATATATTCAATAGCTTGTTCATCAAGTGTAGTTAATCTTGCTGCCTTGTTCATGCTTTCATCCCTTCTTTGCTACCCATTTGCCTATGATGGCTTGTACGATAAATGCCATCAAGAAGCTGTCCAGCGCCGGAACCTGCGTCACTTGGAACCAACCAAGCCCATCCGGAGCCATCGTTGTCATGAATCCGAAGAATGTGGCAAGGACCCATACCACGATGGAGCGAGGAATCCAGCTCCGGTTGCTGTCCAGCCCTTCAAACGAGAATCTGTTTTTGTTCACCAGCAAATACTCTGCCGTATATATACCGCCCAGCGGTGCAACAAGCATCGTGATATATGTGAGGAACGTCATGAAACGGTCATAAATGCCGAAGCAAGCGAGTGCTGTCGCAATCAAACCTGCAATGATCGTAATGAAGGATTTGGGCACTCGTTTGAATACGACGGAGAAACCCAATCCTGCGGAATACAAATTGTTCGTGTTGGTTGTCCACTGTGCCAGTGTCAGCACGATAATGGCCGGAATACCGAGTCCGAGCGTCAGGAAAATACCCGTCAGATCGTCGGAATCCATCGACCGTGACAAGAAGATGGCAATGATCGTCATGAAGCTGTTGCCGACAAAGAAACCGACAAAGGCTGCCGTAATCGCATGCTTGGGTGTCTTGGCCCAACGAGCAATGTCAGGGGACAGTGCTGTCCCAAGGATAAAGATTCCGATGACCAGCGAGATCGCCGTTCCCATCGGCACTGCCTCACCCTCGAACGGTGACCAGACCGTGCTTCCGCCTTCGCCGTTCAGCGCCAAGACCAG
Source organism: Paenibacillus sp. FSL K6-2862 (assembly GCF_038005125.1). Lineage (NCBI taxonomy): Bacteria > Bacillati > Bacillota > Bacilli > Caryophanales > Paenibacillaceae > Paenibacillus > Paenibacillus sp. FSL K6-2862. The sequence continues at coordinate 807,550 of NZ_JBBOSN010000001.1, read as the reverse complement.
CGCGAAAATAATAAAAACGACGAGCAGCGGTACCGACCAAACACTTAATTTCTCAATGGCCCGATAGCCCCAGATCGCCGTAGACATCATGAGCAGTCCGCCAATCATCGACAGTACCCAGAGTGACCAGTGCCAACCCCACAGCTCGCTTAACGCCGTCTGGAAGTTGGAAGCGAAGAAGCCGACCTGTACGCCGAACCAGCCCAGCGATGAAATTCCGAGAATGACGGAGACAATGAGTGCTCCTTTGTTCCCGAACAGAAACCGGCTAATCATGGCCGTGGACAAGCCTGTTTTGGCCCCAACATAGGCGCACAACGCCCCGATAATACCCAAAATGACCGAACCAACGATGACTGCAGTAAGTGAATCACCAATGCTCATGCCTGCGCCGAGCTGCGCTCCCAGAAACATGGCAGATAGATCAATTCCGATCGCAATCCAGACAAATGCCATCGAAAGCCATGATTTTCGTAAATGCTGAGGTACGGGTTCCCGTTCGTAATCTTCTATTTTCGTATCGTTGCTCATGTTCCACCCTCTGCTTTCTGTACAATCTTGTTGATTGCCTAAGCTGCGACGGATCTCCAGAACATCTCAAAGGCATGTTTCAGTTTCCGTTCGAACAGCTCCGGCGATTTATAGTAGTAATATTGCATGCCCAGCCCGTCCATCAAGGTGAGGAACGAATCCACCAGCGTCTCCATCGGAACGGCAGCCAAATCGCCGCGATCCAGACCTTCCTGCATGATCTCGCCAATAATGCTGCTCAGCAATGTATCGAAACGCCCGAATGCCTCCTGCATTCTTTCCAATAGGAAATCCGGCGGGAAAATCAAATACCGGAAGGCAAACACGGCAAGCTCTGTTTTGTTTCGGTGAAAATCGTATTGGCGAAGCAGCAGCGCATGCAGTTTTTTCTCCGTATTCATCCCTTTGCTGGTTTCCGCCATCGCTTGGATATATTCGTTGTAGGCGCTCATCGATTCTTCAAAGACCGTCATGAACAGATCTTCCTTGCTCTCAAAAAAGGCGTAGATTGCCGGTGTTTTGACCCCGACCTCCTTCGCAATTTCTGATAATGCCGTCCCATCGTAGCCCTTCTGCCCAAATAATCTCAGCGCGGCTTCCTTCAGCTTCGTTCTGGTGGTCATGGTCATCCCCTTTTCTCCATTCTAATTAACGTTAATTAAGTAGATTATACAATTATCTGCATAAAAATCAATGCAATTAATTGCTATGTCAGCCTTTTATTTCAATGTTATACGGCCAAAATTCAAGTGGGACAATATCCTCACAGATTTGAGCTGGAATGAATTAGTAGATTGCAGAAGAATGCATAAGAGTTCCATATGGCTCTAACTGATAAAATGTATAGCAAAAAGAGGTACCCTGACATCAGGAATACCTCTTACTAGAATGTTAAACCCACTTCATTTAAACAGCCGTTGATGCTTATGAAAAAATTCGTAAAAGAATCGTACATTGTCCAGTTCATACCACTCTGCCGTCTGCAGCATGCTGGCATCAAGATTGTAGATCTTCGCATGAAGCGTGCCCAGAACAAAGGGAGAATGTGTGGCAATAATGAATTGACTATCGAAGTAACGCGCCAGATCGTTCATCTGTTCAGCCAGCTTGATTTGATTCGCGGGAGACAGCGACGTTTCCGGTTCATCCAATAAATACAGCTGCCCAGGAAGCAAATGCTCCTCAAAAAATTGCATCGAGCTTTCCCCATTCGAATACTTCTCCTGCGAGAAGCGAATGATATCCATCTTTTTCTCAAATGCATACGACTGTTCCAGCTCTTCGACCTCGGACTTGCTCTTTCCCTGAACGAGCTGCTCATGCAGCAGCCCTTCGCGAAGCACGCTTTCCTGCTGTATTTTCTTGATTTCATATAGCAGATCCTCTGACTTGATGTACCGGCTCCCCTCGGGCAGCTTATATACGGGACGCTCCTGTTCATCCTGCCCGAGTTCATAACTGCTTCCCTCGATAAACCGCTGAACATAGATGCTGTGTCCATACGTGGACATTCGCTCAGCGCCCGCCATTCCCAATTTGTTCGCGATCAGATTCAGCAAGGTAGATTTGCCGGAGCCATTACTACCGTAGAGTACCGTGATTCGGTCAAACAGCAGCACCTCCCCCGCCATGTGCCTAAACACATGATCCGGGTAGATATTCGGGTTGCTGGAAATGGCAGAAGAGAGTTTGAAGTTACTTATATGCAGCACTGTCTCGCTCCCCTCCTGGAAAATGATTAGCCTCAATTTATTTTAATTTATGATATTCATTATTAATAATCTATCCATATAACCATCCGTCCCGGACCACTTTTCTATTCAAGCACCGTCCAGATATCCAATGCCGTCATACGAATGGCCTCATGCTCATGATTCCGGTATGCTCTCAAACGTTCGGCACAAGCCTGATTCCACCGTAATGCGGTTCCCGCAATCTTCAGCAGAGACAGTCCAAGATATTGGGCCGCAAACAGCTCCCTGCCTTTCAAATGGTCCACCAGATCCAGAATCGCCTCCGGTTTCCAATACGCCTCACTGGCATTAGCTGCACGATTAATCTGCCTATAGGCTACCTCCGATAGATACGGATGCTTGTCCACCATTTGAATCACAGGGTCCAATTGCAGGGCGGCCTGATTCACCTCGTTCCATTCCACAAATGCCAAATGTAACTTGATCACGGCTGGTTTCAGGGTTTCTTGGGATTGAAGAGCAGCAATCATGCCTGTATATAAAGGAACGAGTCCCCGCTTCGCTTGTGGAGGCAATGAGATTAGCTTGTCTATCAACGCGACCAGTCGCTGCCGTTCCGGGAGGTCTCTCTCCGAAGCAGCATTCCATTCGGCTCTTGTCTCCGTGCCCGCCAATTGTGTGCTTACGCCAATGACCTGATCATTCACCTTTCCTTCACGACAAGCCGCAATGAGTGTATCCATCGCTGCCTTCCACCTGGCATTGTCCTCCAGATCCAGAATCGTTTTGCTGGCCGAAGCTGCTACCTTCTCTTCACTTCCATTCACCCACAGACTCATCGCCTGGAAAGCCTCTCTCGCCACAACCGGATCGGCATGTCCGGCAATCTCGATAATCAATTGCAAATACCTTGGCCGGGCTTCTACGGGAATGCCGCCAGAATACTGGTTAAGCAGGCTTCTTGCGATGTCACGCTGCGGGGAAGCAGCCATGGCACTCAGCATGGCCCAGCTGCGTTCGTCATCCAACCATTGTCTGGCCGCATGGCCTATGGCGATCATCACGTCCTTGTGCACATTCGGTTTCTCGTATTCACGGATGAGAAGCCCCATGCTCTCTTCACTTTTATAAGCTCCAAGCAGCCGGATGGCCTCTTTTCTGACCGTGATCTTTAATTTCTCCCGATGGAGCAGTTCGGACAGCATGGACGCCAACATCACCGGACTGACCCTGCGCATGCATCTTGGAATCGAGTACATGGCAACCCGGGCCCGGTCTCCATCCAGGTTGTTTAGCAATACAGGAAGTGCCTTCTCGGGCTCTTCCCATAACGAATACGCATACAGAGCCGCCTCCACAACATGCACTTCCTTATCCTGCAATAGGACTTCCAGTTGATCGGAAATATAATCTGGCATGCTAGCCAAGCTGCGCATCGCAGATGCACGTTCATGGAAGCTTCGTTTGGCGTCGAGTGCCACTCGTTCCAGCAGTGAGGCGAATGCCTTTTGCTGACGCGGCAGCCACCGATGAAACCCGTTATGCGCAGGCACAACATAAATTGTTTTTCCCGATAAATGCTTGCCTTTGATGATTTCCCCCGAGATAAACGGGTCCAGCCACTCCTGACGCTTCAGATGCAGATGCAGGAATACGTCATGGAATGAGATGAAGGATGGGTCTCTGTCCAGCAATTCTCTAACCCTTGCATCCCGGGTTTTATAGGGTGCCAGCCAGTAATGGACTGCCTGTGGAGACACCGTCTTGGCCTGCAGCAGTTCTTCCAGCAGAAGCTGGAGCTTCGGCAGCCGCTCTACGGCTTTTCCGAACAAGTCTGCCATGCGCAGAATCACGCTCGTGTTTTCGCGCTTGTTCGCTTCTACAGCAAATGCATAGACCTCATCGAATAACGCTTCCAGTGCAGAACTCGGTATGCTATCCCACTCCATCGAGTACAATGCAAACTGTCCGTCACGCATCGTCAATCTTCCGAACGTTCTCAGAGCAAACTTGAACAGGTCGCCTTTCGGCTCTAGTGCATGTTCACGCAGTATGGCAAAAGCCAGTCTCTCCACTGCGGACCTTGTCCCATAAGACGTGTCTCTGGCTTCAATCACGCTATCAACCAGTACCGTCAGATCGTCAATATGCTCTTCCTTGAACATGGGAGCCGGACAGTTGGAGAGCTGAGCCATGACCATAAAGCGTACCGGATCCTGATCGTTCTTGATTCGAGTCAGGAGGCGAAGCGTCTCATCCATACCACGCCGGGAAAGTGCTGTGCTTCGAACGAGGTGGGCATAGGCTGCTGCACGCTCATCGCTATTAGACACCTGAACGGCTTGTTCCAGCTTCTCCCGTGCATGATCAATGACACGGCGTGCCGTCGTTTCGAGCATGGCGTCCCGATCATCACGAATGTCACGCAGTTCCAGCATACGGGCAGCTTCCTTGTCACGCAGCTGGTGTGGCAGTACATCCAGCAGCAGCGTAGGGAAAATGCGCGTCTTCCGTTCATCTTCTGGATAAGCTGCATCAAAGATCGCTTCGCGATGTGACGGCGCAAGGGTATCCAGTACCCTGGCCAGATGCACAGGCTGATCTGCGAGTAATGAACCCAGTGTGGTCCACTGGGCTGTGGTGAACCATTTTCTTTTTTTCAAAACACCTGCCGGTACGCCATGATTCAGAAGATATTCCCTTGTCTCCTCACGTGTCAGCAGTTCGAATACATCCTCTGCGCTGGCCTGAATTAGAATTCCAAGCTGCTGCTTGAGTACAGGATGAATCGTATCGGTCGGCCCAAGCGTAAGCGCACATTCCAGCACGATCGCCGATCTTGAAAAACTCAATATTTCAATCGCGGAGGAGAGCGTCCACCATACATGGGTCTTCTCCCGGTGCGTTGCATGCTGCAAGGCATTCTTAAAATACGCTGCGACCAGATCGGGGTGGTACTTCGTTAAGAGCCGCCAATTCTGTAATGCATATCCCAGCTCTGGCAGCCTGCTGCGTACCGTATCTTCGCTGCATGCAGCCAGTAATAAGACCGCTTCTTGTGCTCCCCAGCGGTTAAGCACGATCGGCAGCAGCCGCTCCGCCCAATCCTGACGATATGTATTCACAATGCTCCGTAGCAATTGGCGCCGGCAGTGGTATGACATCAGGGTGACTTCGGCTTCAATCGAAAAATTCGGGTCCGTCACCACTTCTGGCAGTAGTCCAGCCGCCCGGCCCCTAACTCCTGCCTTGGGATGCTGCAGAGCCAGCACAACCGCACGAGCATCATTCACTACACCCGCACCCGTCAAGGCCAGATGTGCCTCATAGGCGGTGCCACTTTCGAGCAAGGATACAAGTAGCGCGGAATAATTCGCATCTCCTATATGCTCGCGTCCTAGAAGTGCCATCCGTTTCATTCTGTCCGAATACCCCAGCGAGTCCAGCGCTGTAAGCAATTGTTCTCTATTTATCAGATCATGGTTATCTGTCATCATTTTCTCTCCCCTCATGCTTCTAATAAACTCTAGTGAACTCTTATAAGCGATCAAATCATCTCCACAACCATACTTCACAGGGTATTCCTGGAATAATATAACTTCTTGATCCGCATGGACTTCTCCTTTTTAATCCCACATTTCAGACGAAGTTAATGCACAGCAATTGTCTTTCTCGGAATGATCAATGATTGATAAAAGCTAAGCTAGATACAAGCCATATTCAGGTCCTTTTTCGGGGCTTCTGCGTTTGATCAGGAAAAATGATGCACACAAAAAAGGGATGACTCACGAGGCAATTTTGGCCCCTTGAGTCATCCCTTCAAGCTCAGATGATGCGTATTTGAATTTTAGAGACTACGATGAAGTATCGTTAATTCCCCCGTAGTTCTTAGTTATTCCAGTATTGCTTCGCAATGCGTTGACCTTGGTCGATCTTTGCCCATTGCTGAGCCTCGCTCAGCTCGTTACCGCCATCGCAGGAGGCAAAGCCGCATTGATGGGAGAGCAGCAGACGATCCTTATCAATGATTTTGGATGCTTCGTCAAGCAGACGGATGACGCGTGCTTCATCATCCAGTGTACTTGTTTTGGAAGATAGCAGGCCGAGAACAATTTCCGTTTCCGGTCTGTCCTTGAACACTTCCAATGCTTCAATTGAACCTGCACGATCATCATCCCACTCCAGGAAGAAACGGTCATATTTCAGCTGTTTCAGGAACAGGTTGGCGATTTTCGCATAAGATCCACCGCCCATGTTGCGGGAATCGTAGTTACCGCGGCAGTTATGTGTCCACATTTTCAAGCCCAGGCTATGACCGAAGTCAATTACGGTATTGTTAATATCAATAAATTCAGTAGCGAGACCCGCTACTTCTGCTTGATCAATATGCTCGCCGGTAAACGGAGAGTTCGGGTTGTCGTCTGCAAACAGCTCCCAGAGGCAGTCATCGAATTGCAGAATTTTGCCGCCAGCCGCAGCGAATTCCGCTACAAATTCTTTATATGCCTTCTCGAGACCCGCTTTGAGCTCCTGTTTGTTCTGATATACAGCATCCGTACCGCCGATGTTATCCGACCAGGACAGCTCTCCGAAGATATGGGAAGGTGACGGTACGCAAAGTTTTGTTTGCTGATCGCCAGCTGTATCCTGCAGCTGTTTGAACAGTTGAATGAAGTGATGGTTCTTCCCGCTCAGTTCACCCGTAATGCGCAATCCGATATCTTTGCGTGTTTCATATTTGGATGTTCCGTCCACATCCCGGAAAAAGTAACCGTGGTCCGCAATATAGCGTTCGATTCCATCAAAACCCCAGACAAAGTCCAGATGCCACATCGACTTGGAGAACTCGCCGTCCGTAACAACCGACAGGTTGTGCTCAATTTCCTTTTGTACGACCTCTTTCACCGCTGCAGTCTCGCACTCGGCATATCCCTCAAAATTCTCATAGAAAGGATACTGGATATCATCACGATGCTCAATTTGCGTTTTATATGTCAGCAGCTCTTCGGGCCGCAACAAACTTCCTACGATCTGGAACTTATCAGTCATGTAAATAACCCCCTCGTTGTATAGGGCTATCATAGCACGCGGAAAGGAGTTAGAAGAATAACCAAAAGAAGATAACTAGTTATAGCTAAAAGCTATAGCAAAACCATTCATCTTTTGCTACCTGTTTACTTTGATTACCTATCGAGAGAAATGAAGATTATGGTATAATCGGATAGCAATAGGAAGGCTGATATGGGCGGTCGGCTAATCTCCCGGAAGGGAGGTGATGCCTTGTGACAGTGTTTGAAGCGATTATGCTGATGCTTACCTTCGGTTCGCTGATTGTAGCGCTGCTGTCCAATAAACACAAGTAGACCGCCCCCCGAGCAAAGGTTGCGGTCTACTTGACGTATATCCTCTTGTTAAGCCCACCGCCCTTAAAAGCGGCTATTGCTCCGAGAGTCGTGTTGTCGCACGGCTCTCTTTGCATTATAAGCTGTTCATGCCCTTATTATAACATGACGAATGAGGAATTCAATTCAAGACTTAACAAGCGTAGAATAAAAACGATAAACATATACTCTCAACTAATTCACAACGTCCTACGCCGAATTTCATAAAAATACTGCACGGCTGGATGCTTTAACTTGATCTTCTCGGACATGTTCAAAATTCGCTTTTTGCCAACGCGTCTGTCTACCAAAGCCAGAATGTTAAGCAAGATATCCTGACTCTCCAGGCTTTCCTCTATAGGTCTTGATAAAAACCTAGTCGCTGCAACCGTAAAATTCGATTTGCTTAATGATGACTGTGCCGACAAAAGCTCTTTGGCCAGGACAGAGATTTTTCTGCTTCTTGCAATAACATGAAGGCGTTCTTCCGGAATGGCTCCTTTGCTCTCTTTTCGAATCGCTTCAATCTCTTCATCATCCACAGGAATTTCAATATTCGGATCGTTCTTGATCTCCTGCTCCGTCTGGTACCACCGAATCGGGGTTGTTGTGTCACTCATATTGAGTATGTTCTTCTTATCTACGGCAAGGTAACAGTTTCCTGGTCGATCAGATGAATAGCGATAACTGGTTGATCGGTATTCCACCCTTCCTACTAACGCTGGACAGAGGAAACTCTCTAGATTTTGCTTCAATTTACTCCAGGACATTGATTTCTCCCTTGTTCAATATTCAAAACCACCATTTGGCCGCTTCTCTACCATCCATCATACAATAACAAGTGCTTATCCTCTATGATGTTATCTTCAAAAGAAAAAACACAGCCAAGCCGGCCATGTTTTCCAATGTTAGTCTGTTGTTACTCCAACCTGCACCTTAATTTACGTGTTCCTCTACCTCATCATGATTCTTGCTTCCAAACTCATCAAGCAGCGTGCGCACTTCCTTTGTGGATTTGGCGTTCATCAAGCTGTTTCTGAGTTCACTTGCCCCGCGGAATCCACGAACATAGATTTTGAAGAAGCGCGCCAGCGGGCTGAACGAACGCGGCTCCTGTGCCGAATATTGATCATAGAGATCCAGATGAAGCCGCAGCAAACCAAGCAATTCTTCGCTGGTGTGTTCCTTCGGCTCTTTTTCAAAAGCAAACGGGTTCTGGAAGATACCACGCCCAATCATAATACCATCCACACCATATTGCTCAGCGAGCTTCAATCCGGTCTGACGATCAGGGATATCTCCATTAATGGTAAGCAGTGTATTAGGTGCTACCTCATCACGAAGTTTTTTAATTTCCGGAATCAGTTCCCAGTGAGCATCTACCTTGCTCATTTCTTCTCTTGTGCGCAGATGAATCGAGAGATTCACGATGTCTTGTTTCAAGATATGGGTCAACCAGTCGCGCCATTCTTCTACTTCAGTGAAACCAAGTCTTGTTTTTACACTTACAGGCAGTCCCCCGGCTTTCGCAGCCTGGATAATTTCCGCAGCCGTTTCGGGATGACAGATCAGCCCGCTGCCCTTCCCGTTCTCCGCCACATTGGCTACAGGACAACCCATGTTGATGTCGATACCTTTAAAACCTTCTTTTGCCATACCGATACTCATTTCCCGGAAGAATTCCGGCTTATCTCCCCAAATATGAGCTACCATGGGCTGTTCATCCTCTGTAAACGTCAAACGCCCGCGTACACTTTTGTTCCCCTCCGGGTGACAGTAACTCTCCGTATTCGCAAACTCCGTAAAAAATACATCCGGTCTGGCTGCTGCACTCACAACATGGCGAAACACAACATCTGTTACATCTTCCATCGGTGCCAATATAAAAAATGGTCGTGGCAATTCACGCCAAAAATTGTCTTTCATCTTAAAAAACTCCTCTATATATACCGGGACCAACATGGCCCCGAGAATAGTAAATATCTGTTCATTCCCTAGTTCATCCATTGGGTACGAATGTTACTGCTACTCCTTCAGTTACACCATCTTCACTTATACCATGTTTCCGCAACGTAGTTCAAACAGCATTATATGTTAATGCTACGTCCAAACGAATATATTCTAACTGAACAGAAGTCTGCTTTCTATGGATTCGCATAAAAAAGAGAGGCGATGCCCCTCTTGGCTATTTACCCAATGGAACTTGGATCAGGGTCTCCCCATCCTCCATTTGTCCTTTCTCTAATTTTATCACGTCTCAAGCTGATTTTCAGCACGAGTTTATTCGTCATGTCTCAAAACCTAACTCAACTCCCGCTTGGTCTCCCCCAGTATAGAAAGCAAACCGCCTCCATCGTTCTAATCATTCTCGCTGTCTGCTCTTGCCGAACCGAACAAGCTCCTCTACAATTAAAGCTCGGCAGGCTTTTGTACCTGCAAATCGTGACATGAAGGTGGCCTGGATCAAACATGGAAATTTCACTGGATATGATCAAAGACAAAGTCGAATGCCTGCAGGCTTATGACTTCAATGAACTGGAACGGGCGATTGAAGACCGAATCGGAATGAACAAGGCGCTGCTGCTCCGGGTGAAGCAGGTCCAGCATCAAGTGACGTTCGACCCGCTTCGCAACAAGATGTTATATAGTGCCGTTGTGCATTTTGCCGTTGTTTGATGGAGTATAGGTAATTTGATGGAAACAGCAAAAACCGGATTGATCTATGCTCAATCCGGTTTTTGCTTTGTTTCATGATCATACTTTTTTCAAACTTGTGCTTTATATTTTTTACACCGACTCTTACATAAGAATTCCCAAGATTTTTAACTGCTCATTAATCTTAAACAAACAAGCGGCTGCCTGATCGGCAACCGCTGCATCTGACATGCTTATTAAATGTCGTAGTTATTCGAAGGACTGTGATCGATAATGGATTGCACGACTCGTTTAACCACAGATTTCGCGGCATCCTGGGTGGAAATTCCACCGATCTCATCCGCGTTAACTTCGATGAATCCTTTGCCCCCAATGATCTCTCTGGCTGTCTCAAGTTCGCCCGCACTGATAGACTCATGGGATACCAGTGAGATCAGACCGGCGTCGTTCAACACCTTTGCCATCTCCGCCGTGCCGCGGAGCGTTTCTCCAGTGACGCTCTCAAGCAGCATGGTATGGTAACCGGATGACACTAGTCGCTTCTCCACTTCCTTTGCGAGAGCTACCGTATCCGAGCCAGCAAACCAGACCGTGAGCGGAGATTGTCCTTTCTGCTGGGCGCGAACCTCTCTCGTGATCCCCGTATCCAGCGTGGCAAATCGGCTGTCTCCCTTGAGCGCTTGATCGATGACTCCGCAAGCGGACGTCATGTTGGTGACACGATCAATGAGGATGAACCCTCCGATGCTCTTATTGTGTTCAAAAGAATCGAAGACGATCTGATCCGACAGCGTGAATTCACACTTGGCCAATTCGTTCTTAACAATCTGATCCGCCGGAACGGTCTGGCCCGTGTTAATGTCAATTTTATGAGTAATCGCCGTTACAGTGCCTGGAAGAGTCTTCGTTCCGACCTTAACCCAATAATGCTTGCCCGGAGTCAGGACGGAATCGTCCATCCACAAGATCGTAGAAGCGAAGCTGTCAGCTTCTTGCACTTGATTGTCCACCGTGAGCACGCAGCCCCGCGAAACATCAACTTCGCGGTCCAGTTGTATCGTAACCGGTTGGCCAGCATAAGCCGAATCCTGAACTTGGTCCGTCACCAAAATCCGCTTAACCTTTGCTTTCTCCCGACTTGGCAGAGTCATGAGTTCGTCTCCGACCGAAATCTTTCCAGCTTCGATCTGGCCCTGAAACCCACGGAACGTATGGTCCGGTCTGCTTACACGCTGAACCGGCATCATGAAAGGCTTTGTATCATCGGTAGTATGAACATCTATATTTTCCAAATACGGCAATAAAGCTAACCCTTCGTACCAGGGAGCATTCGGCGACTGGGTTGTGATGTTGTCCCCTTCCGTAGCGGATACGGGAATGACCTGAATGCTCTTGATTTGGAATTCGGCCGTCGTTTGGATGAACTCTTCCTTGATCGCCTCGAATGTCCCCTGATCGAAGCCGACCAGATCCATCTTGTTCACAGCCAATACGAGATGCTTAATCCCCATCAGGGCGCAGATCCGGGCATGGCGTTTGGTTTGGGTAATGATGCCTTTGGTTGCGTCCACCAGAATGATGGCTAGATCGGCAAAGGAAGCGCCTACAGCCATGTTGCGCGTATACTCTTCGTGTCCCGGTGTGTCCGCCACGATGAAGGAACGATGAGACGTCGTAAAATAACGATAAGCCACATCGATGGTGATCCCTTGTTCGCGTTCGGCCAGCAAACCATCGAGGAGCAACGAGTAGTCGATCTTGCCGCCTCGGCTTCCCAATCGACTATCGAGCTCAAGCGCGCGTTCTTGATCGGCGAACAGCAGCTTGGCCTCATAGAGCATATGTCCGATCAGCGTGGACTTGCCGTCATCCACACTTCCGCAGGTAATGAATTTTAGTAGACTCTTCATGTTAGAAATAGCCCTCCCGTTTGCGTCGTTCCATGCTTCCCGCTGCTTCTTGATCGATAACCCGACTGGTCCGTTCGGAAGATAACGCACCCAATGTCTCCTCAATGATCTCATCCAGCGTAACAGCATCGGACTCGACTCCGCCCGTGAGTGGGTAACAACCCAACGTGCGGAAGCGAATCTTCTTCATCTCTACCTTCTCGCCAGGCTCAAGCTTCATCCGCTCGTCATCCACCATGATGATATGCCCATCACGATTAACGATCGGTCTTACGTCCGCGGAGTAGAGAGGAACGATGTCGATGTTCTCCCGACGAATGTATTGCCAGATATCCTTCTCAGTCCAGTTAGACAGCGGGAAGACTCGAATGCTCTCTCCCTTGTTGATTCGCGTGTTGAACAGCTTCCACATCTCCGGACGTTGGTTCTTCGGGTCCCACGAGTGATTCTTGTTCCGGAACGAGAAAATTCGCTCCTTCGCACGCGACTTCTCCTCATCACGTCTTCCGCCACCGAACGCAACCGTGAATCCGTATTTATCCAATCCCTGCTTCAGGGCTGTGGTTTTCATAATGTCGGTATATGCGGAACCATGGTCGAAGGGGTTGATTCCTTGTTGAATAGCCTCTTCATTAGAGTGCACGATCATCTCGATACCAAATTCCTTCGCCTTTCGGTCGCGGAACTCGATCATTTCCTTAAACTTCCAGGTTGTATCGATATGCATGAATGGGAACGGCGGCTTCTCCGGGTAGAAAGCCTTTAGGGCCAAGTGCAGCATGACCGAGCTGTCCTTGCCGATGGAATATAACATGACCGGTTTCTCGCACTCCGCTGCTACTTCTCTGATAATGTATATCGCTTCAGCCTCAAGTTGATCCAGATGTGTTAGTTCTTGCATGGCAAGGCGGCCTCCTTTTAATCCTCACTAAAACCATCGTATTTATAAACTTATCCTATCAGATTCCATCTTTATTGCAAAGTGGAAAAAAGTAAAATTTATGATGTCTATGTGCTGGATCGACAATATTCAGCATAGAGTAGCGGCTCCCTCCTATCATACAATCGCCTAAACGAATGATTTTTGCTGAGCTGCACATGGAAACGGTTGGTTAACGATCTATATTACAATCATGATCGAGAGGGCCATGGGATTTGAAAAAAGCTGCCGTCTGTAAAGTACAGACAGCAGCTTCAATGAGTGGCCTCGTTATTTCAAAATGTCTTTACAATCACTTACATGTTCCAGATGCGGGACAGAATCACCGCTGCTTCAGCGCGTGTCAATGATTCAGTTGGTGCGATTTTGCCACCTTTTCCGTTAACGATTCCGCTTTCTACGAGGGAAGTTACACTATCCACCGCGTAAGCGGAAATGCTTGCAGTATCGGAATAAGGAGCCAGATTCCCGCTGCCGGCAGATGCCTTACCAGCTGCTTTTAGAGCTTTCACTGTAAGAACCATCATGTCTTGACGGGAAATGCTGCTGCCTGGTTTGAACGTGTTGTCTTCAAATCCAGAGGCGATCCCCAGCTCCTTGGCAATGGCCACGGCCTGTGCATAATAAGCAGTAGGCTGTACATCGCTGAAGGCTGCCGTATTCGTGCTTGGTCCCTTCAATTCAAGGGCTCTCACCAGCAGGGTGATAAAGTCAGCTCTCGTGATGGAAGCTGCAGGAGCGAAGCTCTCATCCGAAATGCCTTTAATAATATCGCGTGCTGCCATTGCTTCAATGGCTTCTTTTGCCCACAGGACATGCTGTACATCGGCAAAAGACTTGGTTACGTAGGCTACGGCATACGTGCTGAATTCCGTTGTCTTGAACACAACCGATCCGGTTTTAGCATCGTATCGTCCGTTCGGTACAACTGCTGCCTTTCCTTGACTGTCAATATTCAGGATCACCAGTTGATGTTCATTGGCAAGTTCTTGGCCAGCAGGTGTGTACGGTACAGATACCGTTACAGGCGCCGCTGGATTATTCCAGGCCAGCACGCGGTCCCCAGCTTTGATGCTAAGGTCGATCAACGGACGGCTGCCCACTTTGGCGCGGACTTCTGCGTCCAAGCGATCTGCCAAGACCTTTCTAATCTGAATAGAGACTTGATCCGCTTGTTCCGTAATGTTAGACAGCATGTTGGATGGAATTTGAAGTGCTGCATGGTCTGTCTTAAGTACAAACTCAACATTATTATTGCTCTGCAGATTTGAAGTTGGCAGCTGCACCACATAGGATTGGGCATTCGCCTGTTTCGGTACTTCGATGGTAACCTGTTTCTTGCCATTTGCACCTGGGGAAGCCTGTTCAATCGCTTTATTCAGGCTGTCGCTTGAAATGGTTGCTGTGGCTGTTCCATTTTCGACTTTAACTACTGGCACAATTGCCGAGTCGCTGCCTGGAAGCTGTGGTTGCGGCTGCGGAGTAGTCCCGGAATTTGATCCACCACTGCTTCCACCATTGTTCCCCCCGCTGTTGTTGCCTCCACCGTTGTTTCCGCCACCGTCGTTTCCTCCTGAAGAAGGTTTGCCCGTGAGCGTCAACTCACCGAATACAGACGTATCCTGGTAACCTTGACCGGATGCATCATTCCATGCGTTTACGCTGATTCTGTTGCCGTCTTTGGCATCATTAATCTGCGCATCGAAGCCGATCTTGGCATTATTCGCAGGCTTCACCTTTTTGAATGGAATTTTCATCTCGACCGTGTAGTTGGTACCGGAAACAGAGACTTTGGATTCGAAACCTGCTGCGATTTCTGCAGGATTAAAGGTAGCAAGATTCTCGAAGTTCACTCGGTATTGTCCATCATCATCCTGGAAGCTGGACGTCTTGCCGTTATTTTCATCGACGAATACTTCGACGGAATCCTGCTCCCATACATTTGGATTGGCCTTGTTCAGTTGATCATCTCTGACTTGAACGAGCACATAGAGATTGTCATCATCCCACAGTACTCTTGACGTTCCTGTTGCACCGGACCACGCCATTTGCTTCGTATCCAGCTTCAATTCAGGAGCTTTGCTCCATATGCTGTCTACAGAACCATCAAGCGACGGTGTCCCATAGAGGGCAGTTGATTTCTTGTAATCAAGCTCTTCGGGTGGATGTTCTGCCAGATACTTCTCCGGATCAACGACCCCGTAGAAGGCCTCTTTGGCTTGAAAATTCTTGTCAAACAAGGTTGGATTCTGCTCGGCTCTCCAGCTCGTGCTGTCATTCAATCCCCAGAAGGTCACACGTGGAATATGCTCGCTGTTCTTCTTGTAGAGATCCATCAATGAGGCATACAGATAGGCCTGCTGCATCGCTTCTTTTTCAGTGATTGCAGAGTTGGTGCCTGCCATAATGTCCAATTCGGTGACACTAACTTCTACACCCAAGGAAATAAAACGTTCGAGTGACATCTTCACATTGTCCAATCTCGTGCCCAAATTGTAGTGGGCTTGCATGCCGATGCCATCAATCAGTTTCTCGCCAGGGTGATCTTTCTCGTAATTCTCATTGATCTCTTTCACCATGCTGTAGATCGCTGTTGATTTATTTTGGTTATCATCGTTGTAATCATTGTAGTAAAGCTTGATATCCCAGCCATTCTCGTCAATGACTTCTTTGGCTGCAAGGTATGCCTCCTCAAGAAAGTCGGGGCCGATGGCCTGTAACCAGCCGGAATTACGCAAAGCATTCTTCCAGTCTTGCGGATTAGCCGGGTTATCGTTCATGGCTTCGTTGACAACGTCCCAGGAAATAACCTGGTCACCAAAGTGTTCAACGACTGTTTTAACATGTGTTCTCAGGTTCTTCAGAGCTTCTTCACGGCTCAAAGGTTCGCCGTTTGCTGCCGTATGCAGCCATGTAGGAGACTGCGCATGCCATACGAGCACGTGACCGTGCAGATCAAGGCCTGCATCCTGTACTCTTTGGACAAGGGCATCTTCTGCGGTGAAATCAAATTCTCTGTCCGCGTTGTATGCATAATCCGGCTTCATATCATTCTCAAACGTGACGACATTGTGATGCTTCGTCAGCAGCTTGAGCCGGGTCTCGTCAAAGGTCGACGGATTAACAATGTTGCCGATCAGGAAATCATCCTTGTAAACCTCCTTCAGATCAGGAAGGTCTTCTTGAATCGGAGGCGCAGCAGTTACAGGACCCACATATTTCAGAGCAAAATCATCCAGGAAGAAGGTACGGTTCCCACCATCGTCATTTGCCGTTTCAATATACGCATTGAGTACGCTTGGAGTTGTCGTGAGTGTATATTTTCCTGTTAGGTGTACCCACTCTTGATCTGTAACGGTTGCATTTTGTGAAACGTTCGCATAGCCACTCTCCGCATATTGAACACTAATACGAAGTGTCGTAGGCGCCTCGCCTGGTGCCATTTTCACCCATGCAGACAGCTCATATTCATGATTCTTCGCCATTTTGCCTGTAGCATCAACCAAGGCTGCATCATATTGTGCCGTAGTCGTTACAAGCAAGCTTTGCTTGCCGTCAGGTGTATGATTCGCTTCTTGGGAGAGGTCTACCGTTTCACGGCCATTTCGTGCTTTGAATCCATTCAGACCGCTCTCAAAGTCTGCAGTGATTCCTGTTTTATCCACAATCTCTGGTGTGGTTTCACCAGGGGTCACATCGGTGATGATGACTTCGTCAATGTAAATATCAGAGGTTAATGTATTATTTGATGGTTCAACATAGATGATGACCTCATTTGTTTTAGAAGGCACTTCATAGCCTTTGGTTTCAAATAGAGTCCATTCGGAAGCGGTTACAAGTTTGTTCCCTATAATCCAAGGATACTTCTGATCATCCGCTAGGATTTCAGAATCGATCTTGGAAGCCAGATGGAACTGGCCTTCACCAGAACCGAGTCTAACCTTGAGGGAGATATCGTACTTACGGTCGGATTTCATCTTGCCTGTAAGTACGAGGGCAGGAACGGCTTTCTCATCGGCCCGATTGAAGAACTTCAGAGACTTCACACCTTCGGAGGCTACGTCGTCAACGACCGCAGTATCGCCGCTCGATCCCCAACCCAGCTTGCCCCAACCACCAGTACTGCCGTCCTCAAAACTTTGGTTAAGGACTACCGTGGGTTCGACAGGTGCTGCTGCCTGGGTAATCGTAATATCTCCAATATAGAAAGAGACACCCTTACCCGCTTCATCAGACTTGATTCGCAGAGCTGTCTTGTCCACACTGTTAACGGAGATATCAGCGGTTAGCGTAATGCCTTGGCCGGCTATAAAGTCAGCAGAGCTAATTCCAGTGTATGCCTCAGATCCATCAACGCCCTTATTGGTTACAACCTCCAAGACAGCTTTTCCAGCTGCAGATGGATTAACATCCATATCGACATAAACGGAAGCGGTTACAGAATACTCTTGGCCATCGGTCAAACCAAGATCAGCGAATGCAAGATCCACGCCATCCCAGTTATCGGATCGGTTACTGACTTTCAGCGCTGCTCCATCATCATTGCCCTCAAATGGCTTACCTGTGACAGCTTCCAGCTGGGCACCGCCGGATTGAGTTGCTTTGCCCTTACCATTCTGGAATGTCTCCTGATAGACAATCTGTGAATTAGATGCTGCTGGATCTGCTGCACTAACTTTCGAAGCCGTCAAGCCGCCCGGAAGAAGCAGAGCCACTGCGAGTAACCCGGAAACGACCTGCTTAAATGATTTCCTCATTCGAAGCCTTCCCCCCATACCAAATTTTTTATAAACCATGTAAAGCGCTTACATAATTTACTGTAACCAGCCTCCTTTCTCACCAGATAATACCACTTCATGGAAGAGAATTCTTACTCCAAATTAAAGGTGAATCCTAGATTATTTCATATATATGCAAAGTCTTATACGGATACGGACATACTCTTCGTCCGATGATCAGGCCTCGGCAGATAAATCTGAAGATTCGGTTTTAGAATAAGGAGCAAACACGACAAAAAAGACGCTGAGAAAATTCTTTCCCAGCGTCTTTCATTTCTTAGAAACTCTCTATAAAAATAAAAAAACACCTTGCAGTGTTAGTTTTTAAGAAATATTATAAGGTAGTCCCTCTGCAATTTTTGGAACTACCTTATCATGTCCTTTTTGTCAATGCTGATTTTATACTTATTTTATCGTGAACAGCCTTATTAAGGACATACTTAAAATTATTTGTTATGTTTTCAATTGAGTGAGAATCGTAACATTTTTCGGATAATGCATATGCTGCAATTTCAGCCTTCTGCTTGTTATTCAGGGATGACTTGGTAAACAGACTTAGATAATTTTCGTAATATTCTTCCAAAAACAACTTATCATCTTCTGTAAAAATTTTTTTTGTGGTTATTTCTTCTTCGATCTGCCCATTCACTTCTTTAAATCTCCATTCAAATAGATGATCTTTCCCTATACCCGTTAGTCCCAATAAATCCAAGACAACCTTTATTTTATCTGGATTAATGTTAAATTGCATTGCAGTGTTTAAGATTGTATTGTATATTTCTACAGCTTTTGATCTTGGATTCACCCCACCTACTGGTGTAACGATAAGGAGAAAATTATTTATTTGATAATTGGGGAGACAAGGGAATTTCATGAAGACTCTGAAACCATTCCCTTCTTCTCCTAGTTGCCCGGCATACCTATAAGACAGAGTAAGCATTTCCAGAGTGCTTAACTGATCGTTAATATTAAACATAGAGTTATCCATGAAACTCCCCTCCCTTATATAGATACATAGCTGCTATTCAAATGAAATAATCTTATCATATGTCTTAAAATGTACTTTTGCAATATCAGAGAACTTGTCCTTACCAAACTTTTTATAAATTTGTACTCCCTGTTCAATAACCTTTTCGGAGGCGCCCTTCGGCAAAATAACCCCCAATTTCTTTTCCAATGCTTTGAGTTTTTGAACGAAGGTATCTCTGGCCAATATTGAAGCAGCTGCCACTGCAAAATCGGATTCTGCTTTATGCATCTGCACAAGATTGATCCTTTTCCCATTTTCAAGTAACGCATCGCTAATTAAGGACTCATCACCGAATTGATCAGATATTGCAAGGTCTATGTTCTCTTTTAGCAATATATTTTCCAACGCACGGGCATGTGACCAAGCCAGCAACTTGTTGACATTACCCATCTTAGCCCATAGTTGGTTGTATTTCACTGGGCTTATCATAATGATTTCATACGTCCCCATCTTTTTCAGCTCATTCGCTAGTTCAGTTATTTTATTGTCATTCAACACTTTAGAATCCTTTATCCCCAGGGATTCCAATTTTTTCTCTTGGGTATTATTTTTAATAACAAAAGCTGCCGTGACTAGGGGTCCGAAAAAATCCCCTTTACCCGATTCATCTATCCCAACTCTGTTCTGTCCAGAATAAGAAACACTTTCTTCGCTGGTCTTTTTCATAGAATTAGAATCTTGGGCGATTGTCTCAATTCCTAAAAATTTAATGGTTTGTTCATACCAATACGTAGCATCTTTCCCTTGAAATAGGACCTTCCCCGTTGAATACAAGGTGATTGCAACACCGGTGTTTTTCCATCTGATACTGCCACTTCTCTCATCCCTTGGTAATAGGTTAGATAAAAAATCATTGAGGATTAATTCCGTTTCCTTTGTCACCTTAATAACTTGGTTCATAAGTGCTCCTCATCTAATTAAAAATCTCGTGATAAGTATGCCTGATCATTCCTAAGATTTCATCAATATGACTTTCTGCATCATCATAAGAGTCCACAGTCATTTGAACAGGTGGACCATCATGTTGCAAAGGATTTCTAGTTTTTTGGTACTGAGTATAAATCAAGAGCAAGGCAGTCTCTTTTTTATTCTGTTCGTTAGGATCCGCAGAAAGCCTAGCCTTCATTGTAGGAATTACGTTATGAAGACCGTTAAAAATTAGTCCAAAGTGGAAGGTTGGCTTCCCATTTGTATCAACAGCCTGAATTTGTGTCTCTGTGAACAAACCTAGGCCAACAATCACTTTTTTTAGATAGCCCTCAATCACTCTCAAGCAAGGAGCAACATAACAGTAATAATCACCATAGTCCACGGCAGCAATCAACATACTTTGCGAAGAAATGACTAGCTTCTTATCGTGGTCATATAAAAAGCTATGAGCATTACCTAGTCTTTCCTTTACTGCGTCCTCCCCCTGAGACGTAAGATCAGAAGTAACGATCGAGGTCACATCTTTTGTTTGACCCATAAAACGTATTGTGATTTCCTCGACAGGCATGTCAAGTAATTGATCAATTGAATTGCAAACCTCATCCCAAACTTCCCAACCCCTGCCCTGGAGCATTAACTTTCTTCCATCATCTTTTTTAAATTGAGTAATAGTAACTTTATCATCATATTTAGGGTGCTTAACTTCAATAATATAAGAAATATGGCTCGGAACATCGTCCTTTTCCTTAAACTTATATTCATTTTTAAGTGCAAGTTTTTCAATCGCTTGACCTACCTCATTAACTTGACCTTTTTTCAAATAATAAATGGTCGTTTTAGGCACGATCTTAGCATCTTCCGCATCATCGACCTCGGTTTGAAATTGCTCCAGAACCAAATCATTGATCTCGGTGTTGTTTAAAGATCCGTCGAGGGTACGGCCTTTCTTAGTATCGTAAACACGGACTGTACCTGGATCTTCCTCTTTTCTTGATAACTTTAATACAATGTGGTCGGATTTTCGGCTTTGTGCGACTTCAATTCCATTGGACAAGCAAATAGTATTAATTCGTCTAACACATTCATCGGATGAATATCTTATCTTAGTAAGTTTCAAAGCAATTTCTCCTTACACACTGATTATTTTACAATTATGTACAACCGAGAGTACTTTCATCCCACCCAAGAATCCATTTGCGATCTAAAGTAATATTATACCGTTTGCACCTTTTTAGGTAAATATCACCTTTTCCAAAAAAAACAAAAGTCTTTTAATCCTACTATGCATTAAAACCAGATCCTGCACCTATAAGATCCCCTATATTGATTATGTGTCTTTCTGATCCTATGAAATCCTAATCGTATTCACCCCCCTCTCCTGTTACTTCACGGTTATAGGCTTGGAAAAACCCTATATCCCTTTATACCAAAAAGAGACATCCCCTCAGGCTCCAACAAATCCGGAGTAGATGTCTTATCCTTTGAAATTAATTTAGCAAATGTTCCGAATACTTCGTTTCTTTCATCAACTTTACAATTCTTTAGCGTCTATTTCACTACTTCATCTCAGCTATGTGCTACAGAACAATAATTCCCCAATTATTCACTCAACTTTTTCTGTCACAACTTTATTATAATCTGAAAAATGTTATATATAAACACAGGGAAGAGACTTGATGGATCTGTTTTTTTCCAGTTCCCCATCTATCCCTTCCCTAGTTTTATAACGTCTTTATTCGATTATTAGCACAGGTTTATTATGAATAGCCGGGGTTTATTTCTTTTCTACAACCTCCCTGACCAAGATCGCCACTGACTCCACGTGTGTGGAGTGTTCGGTGGGAACAAATCTTATACGATGTGCCCCCATCAAATGATTGTCTGTCCACCATACTTTGTGGCTTGTATAGAGGAAATTAATTAATTGTCTTATCTTAATGTTGAAAGCCGAGGACCTAAATAGAACAAGGTCTTCGGCTTAATAAGATGAGTTCTTAATCATTTCCTGCTAAAGACGGGTTACCCTTCTATGACGAGTCACGGATTACAAAAAATCCACTTTGAGAAGAGTCAAGACACTTCCTGACGATTTGTCTGCTCTTGAATATTCTTTCAATGAAATTGCTGAGCCTGACTTGTTTCTTGTAACCCAAGTTTTTGGATCAATAGGTGCGTAACCATTCATTCGAAAGCTTGAAATCAGACATTCATTGGCAAACGAATTGTTATGAATAGAATCACCTGATTTCAGGAAATTAATTTTTCCAATAAGACTCTTTGACATTCCAATATGAGCGATAATACCATCTTTAGAACCAATAACAGCATAATTCCCCAAATGAAAATCGAGTATCCGAAACACAGCTACAAGCTTGGAAACCATGAATTCATTACTGATTGCTTTGATTGTATCAAAATCGAATGGTGCTGACATAGATATGGGTTTGACCTTTTGTTCAGGAAGAAGATATTCTTTTGCGAATTCGTTCGCCTCTATTTCAATTGGCTTTCTAGTAAAATCTAACATATCGGTTCTGGAACATTCAAACTGCTTTCCTTTGTGATTCAAGCTAAAATGTCCAAGTTCATGTGCTTTTGTGAAATTAATTCTTCCGGCATTCTTTAAATCTGTATTAACGAGTATGATTGTCTTTCCTTCGGCACGAATTAAGCTTCCCATATAGTTTGTATTGCCATAATCCATTTCATCATAGATGATATTAAAATGTTCAAATATTCGATTAAAATTCAAAGCAGGTGTTGTTGTAATACTGAAATCACGCAGCAACTGTCGTGCTTTTTCAGCGGGTATCATTGCTGCGATTTGCCAAGTAATTCGGTCACTCTATTTTTAATTTTAACCTTTGTTTCAGTGTTAATCTCTCCGTCTGAACGAGCAGCTATCTCCCAGTCACCGACGATTTCACAAGAGTTTGCTGAAGGGAACTCGAGCACATTATCTTCATTTTCAGACTGATTAAATGCTACTTGCAGTACAGATTGCATAAGCATTTCACTGTCACGCTTTGATTGATCAACATTTTTATCAAGCTCATCGCACAATGCCATAAGTTGATCGATTTTTTCTATGATACGTATTTGTTCATTTAGCGGTGGGATAGGAATAAGGAATCTACCCAATTTATCCATACTTAACCCTTCCCTTGAAACTCCTACTTGAACATCCATTATCAACTTTTGGATGTAAGGTGAAATAATACATTTGTGTATGAAAGCATTCATTTCTGGTTCTACCAACCGAATTATTGAGACATGTTGATTTACATTTGCAGTATCAAAATCCTTATCTAGCACACAACTTCTACCTATTGATGCTCCTGTAATATTTAATAAAATATCGTTGGCTTTCACTATGCTACCCTGCATCTTATTATTAATTTCATCTGAAATATAGGCAATATCAGCAACTTTCAGCCCGCTATTCCAAACATTCTGTGAACGAATAAACATAGTACCGTTATCCGTGTATACTTTCTTTCCACCGGTAGGAGTGCTACCTGCCCCAAGCTTACTACTTATCGAAACCAACCTTACCCATTCCCAGCCAATTGGAAGTGCATATGGAATCTCATCTTCCGTAATCTTAGGCAACGGCTTTTCCTTCTTAATTTTCTTCTCTTTAATCAACTGTTCTTTCTCAACCCTAATCCGCTCTAAAAAGACACTTGCAGGTGTATCATTAGGATCTTGCGGAACAAGCTTACCTTGAATAGCTTCTTGGAGTATGGATTCCCTAAGATTTTGACTTAATGATTCTTGGGTATGAAACAGATCACTGAGTTGCTCTATTGATTTTAATTTCAGTTCGAGCTGTCTAATATTTTCTTCTATTTCGGTTAGTCTGGGATCGCTGTTGTTCGTCGATGCAAGTGCAATTAATTTTTCTTGCATCTCAAGATCACAATATGGAAATACAAGGCTTTTTAATTTTTCAGCATTAACATTAGGCTGCGCTGATCCTTGTTTTAACTCAACTATCTGATTCCAGTAAATATAACTATTAAGAAATAAATACAGATAGAGTGGATTTAAATCAGAGCTTGCTCTCAATCTAATTAAATAGCTTGCGTATACTGATGGAAATATTATCCTATCCATTAAAAAGCTTTTACCGGTTGTCCCGCCTGTCCGAGCAATTAATATATCTTTTTCTTTTAACAAGTAGTTAGTATCATTTTCACATATACAATATGGAACTGCATCCCAGTCTACGTTCCCATCTTTTATATCGGATATTCTAAGGAACTTGTGTGTTCCTTCAGATTTAGCTGAATCTGTAAACCCGTACCTAGTGTCTATAAGATGTTTTGATAACTTTTTCGGATTGTTATAGGTATCAAGAACATACTTCATTATTACCGTATTCTTCAATTGCCTTTTAAAATCATCTTGCGTCGACACAAAAGACAAAGGTACATAATTGAAATTTAACTTAGTATCTATCATGACATGAGCATCTCCAATATTTCAGATATTCTTTTCTGATTCTGCATCATGTTATTAATGATTTCATTTTTTTCAAGAATTATGTCTTTACTTTCTCTATTTAGATTTTTGAAATCCAAGTTATAGTTTCGCTTTTTTATTTCATCAACACTTACTTTCCAGGCAAACTCATTTTCAACCCGATTACTCCACCACTCTTTTTCAAGATTAAATTCTTCCAATCGAATTGGCTTAGTCTTGGTATAATTCTTATAAACTGCCGGTAATGGATGCTCAAAATACCAAACTTCTTCCGTTGACTTGCCTTTCTCAAAAAACAATAGATTTGTATTAATCCCTGTATACGGTGCAAACACGCCTTTCGGCAATCTTACAATTGTATGCAAATTAAACTCTTCGAGAAGCTTTTCTTTAATAGCTGTCTTTACGCCTTCACCAAATAAGAACCCATCGGGTAATACGATCCCCGCACGACCTCCATCTTTAAGAAGATACATAAGGAGTACCATGAACAGGTCGGCAGTTTCTTTCGTACGGAACTTTTCAGGAAAGTTAATCTCAACCCCGTCTTCCTCAATCCCACCAAACGGAGGATTCGTTACGATAACATCCACCTGATCGATCGGGCGATATTCACGTACATTTTTTGTAAGCGAGTTATCATGCTTGATCATAGGTGCATCAATGTCGTGTAAAATCAGATTAGTGACCGCAAGCATATGAGGCATCGGCTTCTTCTCAATCCCCATAATCGTCTCCTGCAAAATCTGATTATCCTCTACACTTTTGATTTGTCTTGTATTCTTAAAGTGTTCGATTGTACTGGTCAAGTAACCGCCAGTACCACATGCGAAGTCCAGTACCTTCTCGCCAAGCATCGGACTAATCATATCCACAACAAATTGTGTGACAGGACGAGGGGTATAATACTCTCCTGCATTACCGGCATTCTGAAGGTCTTTTAAGATGTTCTCGTAAATGTCATTGAACATATGACGATCCTGTTGCGTTGTAAAATCAATCTCGTTTAGCTTGTTGATTACCTGGCGCATCAAAGTGCCGGACTTCATGTAGTTATAGGAATCTTCAAAGACAGCTTTCACGATAAAAGCTTTGGAATCGCTATATTCGTCTAGTTCCATTTCTTTCAGCTCTTTGAACAACTTATTATTGACGAAGTCCAATAGCTCATCGCCTGTCATGCCTTCATCATTGATGGCCCAATCCCGCCAGCGCAGACCTTCAGGAACAATCGCTTGATACTCATCACGCATTAATTCCCATTCTTCTTCCTTGGCGTCAAATACCTTTAAAAAAACCATCCACACCAACTGTGATATACGCTGCGCATCTCCATCAACGCCCGCATCTTTACGCATCGTATCTTGTACTGATTTAATAATTGCTGATACTAACATCTTGTTGCTCCTCCTAAAATGCATCTATGCTGAATAAATGACTTGGCCAAGTTCCTTAATCGCTATCAAATAACCTTGTTTCCCGCCAAATCGCTTCACAATCTCGATTGGAGAACCGAAAGTTTGAAATTCAGGAATCTTTAGCACTTCCATACTTTCCAAATTCTCGATTCCTGCATCTGCATACTTATCCAATAATGCTTCTAACACCATTCTTGCTTGATCGCTATACTTCGCAAAGTAATTGCGTCTCTTGACATTCTCCGCTCTCTCACGCCTTGTAAGCGGGGGCTTATCAAAAGCAACATGACAAATGAGGTCAAATGGATCAAGTTCCTTACCTACCTCATCTTTCAGTTCATCGAGCAAGATTCCTTGGGCTTCAAGCTCATGAATCACTGCCTCTTTCTTATCCGCTGCATTCCACTTCTGGAGAAAATCATCGAGCGACTTGTATTCGTTCTTCACATTCTTCTTCGTATAGTCAATTAAAGACTCTGTGATCAGTTTACCATCCTTATCATAGTAATACACGCGATGATTTAACACTTTCACTTCCACATTTTGCACGTAATATTTGGCTGGAGGATCATGGATGACCTCTCCACCCCCAAATGGAGGATCTTCAATCGTACCACCGCCGAAGCCATCGTCGCCTGTTCGTTCGTCCCCGTCGTCCGTGTCCTCTGGAGGAATTTCTCCTCCTTCCGGCTGATCAATAATAACAACAGGATCACCGTCAAAGTCAGGATCGGCAAACAGCTTGGTCACATTACGAAAATCAATGATCGTAAAATACAGCTTCCCGAAATCTTCTCGAATTCTTGTGCCGCGGCCAATAATCTGCTTGAACTCAATCATGCTATTGATATTGGAATCCAAAACAATGTACTGGCATGTCTTCGCATCAACACCAGTGGTCATGAGCTTACTTGTCGTAACAAGCACAGGGTAAGATTCATTAGGATCAATGAAATTATCCAATTCGGCTTTACCTTCTTCGTTATCGCCTGTTATGCGCATCACGTACTTGGAGTTCTTGGCTACCAAATCCGCATTCTCATTAACCAGCGCTTGACGCATACGTTCAGCATGGTTGATATCTACACAGAAAAAGATCGTCTTAGCCATTCGAGTTTTGTTCACTTTTAGATAATCCGATACCATCTTAGCAACCGCTTGAGTTCGTTTTTCCAAGACCAAGTTTTTATCATAATCCTTAATGTTGTACTCACGATCTACAATCTCATGACCATATTTATCTCGCTGCCCTTTGGTTGGTCGGAAGCCTTCGACATCCTTATCAAGCAACACTCGAATTACTTTATAGGGTGCTAAGAATCCGTCTTCAATACCTTGCTTTAACGAATAAGTATACAGCGGTTCTCCAAAGTAACTTAAATTTGAAACTTCCTTCGTTTCCTTTGGCGTTGCAGTTAAACCAACATGCGTAGCAGCAGAGAAATAATCTAATATCTCCCGCCATGCTGAATCCTCTTTCGCGCTGCCGCGATGACACTCATCAATGATGATAAGGTCAAAGAAGTCTCTGGAGAACTCCTTGTACGCATTCTGAAAATTCTCTGAGCCAGATATTCCTTGGTACAGAGCAAGATAAATTTCGTGCGCCTTATCGATCTTGCGATTCTTGATCTTTGTCATTTTGTCGCCAAATGGAGCGAAATCGTTGGTCATGGTCTGATCAACAAGAATGTTCCGATCTGCAAGAAATAAAATGCGTTTCTTGGACTTGGACTTCCACAAACGATAGATGATCTGAAACGCGGTATATGTTTTTCCAGTGCCCGTAGCCATGACAAGAAGGATTCTGTCTTGACCTTTTGCAATGGCTTCAACGGTTCGATTGATTGCGATTCGTTGATAATATCGGGGACTCTTGGAGTCTTGCGTGAAATAATAGTCCTCTATAATCGTTTCCTCTGTTATTGTATCAATATCTTTGACAATTTTATAACGTTGCCACAATTCTTCTGGTGATGGGAAGTGGGACATTGTCAATTCCCGCTCTACTACCCCAGATGCTGCTGTTCTGTCGTGTTCAAGAAACCCATCGCCATTCGAGGAATAGACGAATGGGATATCTAATATATCTCCATAATTGATTGCTTGTTGCATCCCTGCGCCAATGGAATGCTTGTTGTCTTTGGCTTCAATAATGGCAATCGGAATGTTAGCTTTATAATAAAGGATAAAATCCGCGCGTTTTTTCTCACCGCGAGTAACTACCTTCTTACGAACAATGATTCGTCCATCCGTAAATGTGACTTCTTCACGAATTTGCTTCTGTAAGTCCCATCCTGATTGAATAAGTGCTGGGGTTATGTATTTGGAACATATATCGCGTTCTGACATATCCTTTTTGTTCAAGAATATTCCTCCCTCATGACAAGACCCTTGAAAGTAGTCCTTAAGACATATTCCACAATTTAACTGAAAATCCCTCTATTCGACAGGTTGTTTCCATCATTACATAAAACTCCTATGACACAACGCCTGTCAGCGAGTATATGTTCTCATGAAATAACCAATTCTTCGCTACATTCCATAACTGATCTCTGTACAATGAATATTTCAGTGCGGCAAAGCCGCTTGGTTAATGAGTCAGAGCCATGATGTTAATAAAATAGAGCCAACACGTTAATGGGGAGAGCCACTTGTGGTAAAGTTGGAAGGATAACACATTAATTTAAAGGTTGTGATTTCAAATGGACATGCCCTTTCCCAAAACAATTGCTTTTTGTGCGGCGAGAAATTGACAAGAAACACAGATGAACACATCTTTCCAAAATGGCTACAGCACAGATTTAATCTTTGGGATCAACCATCACATTATTAAATGGACGAAGATTCCCTACCGTATGCTAAAAATCTCCTGTTGTAATATACTTACAACAATGAACATTTATCTCAACTTGAAATCGAAATATCGAAAGCCGTAGATGGCGGTTATAATTCATTTATACAGTTGGATGAGGACAAAATATTTTACTGGGCTGCCAAAATCCTATATGGTCTGTTCTTCAAAGAATTGTCCCTCCATATCGATCGAAAGAACCCGGTGACTGGTACGATTATGAGTCCTGAAGCGATGGAAAGATTTAATACATTGCATTTGTTATTGCAGGGTATTAGGTTCCCAACTCAATACATCCCAGTAAAACCTTATTCAATTTTTATCTTTAGAATGTATGAATATAAGGATGAGGATTGGGATGAATCAAACTTCACTTACTTTGACAGTTATATTCAAACCGTTTATGGCATGAAAGTGATGATGAACGAATCTTGAAGCCTATCATTCAATCGCTAATTCATAAAATCGAGATCAGTGTTGATGGAAGCATTAAGCAAATACGTTACAATTTCGTCGCTCCATTGATTAAAGGAGCATAAAAAAAGGGTAGGATATTACTCCGCACCCTTCCATTTTAGTAACACTGAACACTCCACATGCACCGTATGCGGGAACATGTCTACCGGCGTTACCTCAACCGTCCGATAACCGCCATCCTCCAGCACACGCAGATCACGTGCCAAGGTGCTTGGATTACAGCTCACGTAGACCACGCGCTCCGGCTTCATCTCCAGGATCGTATCGAGCAAACGTGGATCACAGCCTTTACGCGGCGGATCGACAACGATAACGTCGGCTTCGATGCCTTGCTCTTTCCAACGCGGGATGACATCTTCCGATGCACCGACTTCGAACTTCACGTTCTTCATCTCGTTCAGCATCGCATTGCTGCGAGCGTCTTCGATCGCTTCGGGCACAATCTCTACCCCGTATACCTGATCCGCATGCTGCGCGAGGAAGAGAGAGATCGTTCCGATGCCGCAATAGGCATCAATAACCGTCTCTTTGCCGCTCAGCCCAGCGTATTCTACCGTCTTCCCGTACAGCACTTCCGTCTGCACCGGATTCACCTGATAGAATGAACGCGGAGATATGGCAAACTGCACATCCCCGATATAATCGTAGATCACGTCACGGCCCCACAGGACGCGGGTTTCGTCGCCGAAGATGACGTTGGTCTGTTTCTTGTTCACGTTCTGACAGATGCTCGCCACATGCGGGATCGCTTCACGAATACTGCCAATCCATTCATCCTTATGCGGGATATCCCGGCCATTGGTGACCAGAACAAGCATCATCTCACCTGTGCGGAAAGCCTTCTTCACGACCACATGACGCAGCAGGCCGCGGCCTGTCTCTTCGTTGTATGCACTGATCCCGAGATGGCTGCCGATCTCCTTCACCTTCGCTACCACTTCGTCGTTATGCTCATGCTGAATAAGGCAGGTCTCCATGTCGATGATCCGATGACTTCCTTTGGCATAAAATCCACCCACCAGGCCGCCTTCGGTCACGCCAATAGGCACCTGTGCCTTGTTGCGGTAGCGCCACGGCTCGTCCATACCCATGGTAGGCAGCACACGAATACCTTGCGCAGCAGCTTCTTCGTTCATGACACCTTCCAGCCGAAGACGAATACGATTGCTGCCGTTCCCTTGTTCTTCGGAAATAGCTGGTTCAGCTGCCTGATCCACATTCTCTTCAGCCAGTCTATTCTGGTTCTCTTTATCACCCTGAGCGTCTGCATCCTCCACCATCACGTTCAGCTTCCCGATCCGCTGCAAATTATCGACCACCAGCTGGCGCTTCCACGCAAGCTGTCCGGCATAGCTCATATGCTGGATCTGGCAGCCGCCGCACTGATCATAGATCGGACACGGCGCAGATACACGATCCGGGCTCGCCTTCACGATCTCCAGCAGCTTGGCATAGCCATACTGCTTCTTGGTCTTCATCACGCGTACGCGGACAGTTTCACCCGGGAGCGCACCTTGTACGAAGAGCGTGTATCCATTCGCACGGCCTACACCTTCACCGTCATGGTTCATGCCAATGATGTCGATGACGGTCTCTTCGTTTTTGCTGACCGGAAGTCCTTCGATTGGTGCGGATTCACGTCCACGTCCCTTCGGACGAACGGCAGAAAGAGATGCGCCTTGTGGCCGCACCTCTTTCCCTTGCTGACGTGATGATTTACCTGGCTGACGGGATGCCATTGCATTCCCTTGCCCCTGAGAGGCAGCCGAATTCCGGCGGTTTTTTCCACGACCGCTGCGGTTCGTATTAGACAACGTACATTCACTTCTTTCTTCTTATATATCACCCCACGCATGGGGAGTTCATTCTACTTCATCTTTTCAATTTCACCCTGAGATTATACGTGATCCCCACGCGGACGGCAACTGGAAAAACGCACTGCCACCGCGCCACCACCTATTCTCTTAACGATACAGCAGCAGGTGATGCTGGAGGTTCTGGAACGTCGCAGGCAATGTGCCGCCAAGCTCCCCATCCAGGTTCAACTGTACGTATCCCGGCGATGTCACTTCCATATAATCCGTCTGGAAATGAAGCACCTTTTTATCATTCAGATGTTCCCCGCGCAGTGCGAGTGTAACGAGGCGGATCATGTCGGCCAGATTACATTTGCGCACACCGATGACATCGAACATTCCGTCGTCTATCGTTGCCCCTGGTGCAAGCTTCTCGAAGCCCCCGACGGAATTCGTATTGGCGATCAGGAACAGCATGAATTCGTCATGAATCTCTTCTTGGCCTGCCGCGCGGATAATCAGCTCCTGCGGAGACAGGCTGGCCATCTTCTCAATACCCTTCATATAATAGGCGAGCTGCCCAATCATCGTTTTCAGACGGCTTGGCACCTCATACGTCAGCTCCGTCAACGAGCCGCCGCCAGCGATATTAATGAAATATTTATCATTCGCCTTACCCAGATCGAGCGGACGCGTCTGCTGCTTAATGACCAGATCCACGTAATCTTCCCACTGTCTCGGGATCCCGAGTGCACGCGCAAAATCATTCGTTGTTCCCAAAGGGAATACACCCAGCGGCGGACGGTTCTCCCGCTCGGCCATGCCGTTGATGACTTCGTACAGCGTACCGTCGCCGCCAGCCGCAATAATCATGTCATACCCACGTTCAATCGCGAGCTCTGCTTCCCGGGTTGCATCTCCCTCACCCGTTGTTGCATGTACTGAAGCTTCAATTCCGCCTTGATCCAAACGCTGCAAAACATCAGCCAGACGTTTCTTCATTTCTTCCCGGCCTGAGGTCGGATTATATATTAAGCGAGCCTTTTTCATCTCATACGCCACCTATTCCACATTATCCATGAGTCTGAACGACCCCATTTTCTTTCTTCTTGCGAGCGTCCACAACCGGGGAACATTTTACATGATCACCCACGTCCGTTAATCCTGCCCGAATCTTCATCCATATCTATATCTATGCATAAGGAATTCCATCTGATTCCAAAGCCTTTATATTCTATCATATCATCAAATGTGAAGATGTCCTAGCCTGTAACGGATTTAAGCCTTCCCGCAAGCATATACCATCTTATTTTACACAGCCAACGATTTTCTCTTCAACTGTATTTAACCCATTTCATAGACACCCATTCTGCCCGTCTGACAAGAATTTAACCTTGATCTCCTTCATAAAGCACAAAGAAACGGCTCCGAATCACGAAGCCGCATCCACGTTACCTTATATTTTACATTCATCATCGGTTTAGAAGCCGATTCGTCTGCCAGCTCGAAGCTGTTTGTACCAGAAATACACGGTGCAGCCCACACAATAACCGAGCAACGCAGCACTTGCAGCAAGCAGAAGCATTCCCGAGAAGAGATAACCGGCTACCTGCCAGCTCAAGGAGAAGGAGATGAGAGCAAGAGACAGGAACACGATGGCCAAAATATTATTGAAGCGCTGCAGCTCCACCGCCTGGGTTTCCGTACCTTTTCCCTTAAGCACAGCCTTCCCGATCTGGACAAACAGATTCAGCTTCCCGCCAGAGGCGAGCCCGACCACCTGAATGATCCATAACGCACCCAAGATCAGCGGTTGATTGAACCCAAACGATAGAAGTACAAACAGCACGATCCCGACCTGATTCGCTTTGACATAACGCATAGGCACTTCCCGCATCCTCATATCTCCTTATCCCCATTTTATTAGTTGGTTTTATTGTAATCGGGATTGAAGTTTTGAGCAACAGAAAGATGATTTGAACATGTGCATATCTTATTACAGGATGGTATAATCCCTTCGGAGTGCATCCCAATGGGGTGTAGGAACTTTCGTTACGCTTTTCCAATCGGTAAAAGCCCGGTCTAATGCCTCGATTTCACCAAAAGAACCTGCAACCAGCTTATGCACCGGAAGCATGCTGTAGATCTTCAGCAAAAGGTACAGCAGCCGCTTATGCTTGCGGATCAGCTTCGCCTGTGCTCGCGGAATCATGGCGATGCCCATTGCCTCCAGTACAGCAATTCCCTCATCCAAGGCACCGATCATGTGCAGGAGCTGCTCTCGGTTTCCCTCCAGCGTCTTCAACTCTCGCTCTTTATTGAAACTTACTGCATTCAACATCAGAATCGGGATGAGGTGACTCTTCAGCCAAGCGTCAATATCCTCACTCACATCCAGCTTATACTTTACTCGCGCAAAGGCCTGATTCAGCAGAGGCTGAAAAGAAATCTTACCGTCCAGTGCGCCAATCACCATTAGCCCCTTTCCTCCGCCTATGGACATCATTCGATCTTGGTGACGCTTCCCGCCGCTAACGTGAAAACCAAACGCAACTTGCTTATCCACTGGGCTGTTGTCTTCGAGATAGGTCTGCATGCTTCGTGCATCTGCATTGTTTCCTACAATCACGATGTTGGTGCTCCGGTTATTCGCGAGAATAGGTAACACTGATGGAAAATCATTATATTTCATGACCACGAAAATGAGATCGTAAACATCTTCTGCCTTTAATTCTCTTGTTACCCGAACCGGATCAACCGTCGTTCTAAACTGAAATACATGCCGAATGACCACGCCATCCCTCTCCAATTCCTCAGCCCGTTTCCCTCTCGCCAGAATGGTAACATCATTTCCTCCACGTACCAGAACGTGGGCCAGCTGACTGCCTAACACACCCGCACCATAGACCAATACTTTCATTCGATTCTCCTCAGTTTCGTTATTTATGAATAATCGTTGCTTTATGAACAGTTGTTGATAAAATAAGAGTATCAAAGCCGCTTTCGGGCTTCAATCGCTAAAAAAACCGCTTTCGTTGAATAATCAACGAAATACTCCTTTTTGTTGAAAAGCGTAAGCTATTTATAGAGAGATATGCAGAAAACGAAGAAACATGTAGAGGAGGCGCCATGGATAGACGCGTACTTAAAACCAGAAAGGCCATCATGGAGGCTTTTGTCGGATTGCTGGATGAGAATGATTTCGAGCAAATGACGATCAATGATATCGCAGATCGCGCCAATGTTAACCGGGGAACGATCTATCTGCATTATACAGACAAGTATGATCTGCTGGACCGCTGTATCGAGACGTACCTGCAGCAATTGGTGGACAGCTGTATGATCGATCATTATCCAACGCCAATGACGGCAAAGGACGCGCTGCTGCGAACCTTCCTTTATCTCGAGGAACATGCATCCATCTATACCACCCTCCTTACGAAAAAAGGAATTCCCGCCTTCCGGAGCAAACTCATGACGATTATGATTCAGGGCGTCGAGGAACAGATGGATGCGTGCGGCGTTCAGGGAGGCATGAGCAAAGAGATCACTGTACAGTTTCTGGCTTCTGCTGCCGTGGGTCTGCTGGAATGGTGGATTATGAATGCCATGCCTTATTCTGCAGAGGATATGGTCGACCAATTAATTGCGTTATTGGAGCTCCATCTGAGCCTGCCTGCACTCGTGGTTCAAGGATAAGCTCCACCTCAAGCAACACCAGCAATAAGAAAACCACGTCCGGCGGACGTGGTTTCCTTGTCTATAATTTTAAAGTGCTCGTCCCCTTCTTAAGAAAGGGCCTTACCCTCATTACATTTGTCCAGTAAAAGTTGAATTTGACGCTCGAGCCAGTTCCCAAGGAGCGGATGCGGCAGCAGCGTCTCACCGCTGTAAGCATAGTCCAGTTCCTTCAGCCTGCCTGGAATGACGTTCATGGTAAAATAACCAGCACTCAAAAACAGCGGCGCCACAATAACGCGGGTTCCCTGCTCCTGGCTCCAGTATTTTGCCTTGTCATATACACTCTCCGGATTGAGGAGTGCGTAATCCGTATGGGCAACGCCACTGACATCCTGTACCCGCTGCGCGAGTGAGGATATGCCTGTCTCCCAACGCTGACGGAATCCATCGTGAATGCTCCCGTGCCCAACCAGTAGAATCGTCTCCTGCTTCGGCTCCCGGGACAGCGATTTCACCTTATCCCACACCATCACGGCAATATCCGGGTCGTTATCCACAGGATAACCGAAGTGTACCCTTGTCGTTACCTGAAAGGGTTCCAGATCCGTTTCCCGTTCCGGTGCTTCCTTCGCGCCGATCGCATATTCAATCTCATCCACATGAGTGCTGCCAGACGAAACGAATAGCGGTACGACCAATATATCGGTTACGCTCTGTGCTTCCAGTCGGTTGATACCGTCCTGGATCAGGCGTCCTTCCACAAGTTCAAGAAATGAAGCTTCAACAGGCAGATCGTCAGGCAGATTAAGCCGGGAGACCGCGTCATCGACGGATTCTACCCAGGTCTGCTCCTGAGAACCGTGACTAATGATCAGTACACCCGGTTTCTTCATCTTAGCGACCCAGACGTTCTAATGTCATTTTATAGCCATCATTGCCGTAGTTCAGGCAGCGCTTCACACGGGAGATCGTAGCTGTACTAGCTCCTGTCTCTGCTTCGATCTGATTATACGTGTTGCCTTTGCCAAGCATGCGAGCTACTTCCAGCCGCTGGGACATGGATTGAATCTCGTTTACCGTGCAGAGGTCATCAAAAAACACGTAGCACTCCTCAATATCTTTCAGAGTGAGAATGGCCTCAAATAGTTGTTCAATACTTTTATCATTTAGCTTTTTCAGCTGCATTTCATCATCATCCCCTAGCGGTTACTGTGTACCTTCATTGTACTCACACTGAGTTGGTATTTCAAGCGTTAACGATTTCACGCACTACAGAATAAAAATACATGTTACCGCTTACATTAGGCACTATTGTCCTTCACACGTGGACACCAACCGTAATTCCTGCGATATATCCCATTTTTCACCTGTATATTCCCGATTACTTATGTAGGGATTTAACCCTTATAATTGTTACAATTTTGTGTACAAACTTCCCTTTTCGATGATTATGATCCTCCCTTGTCCCCTGCGCCCAATTCCGCAAATATCCCGTTTTCCGTGACACCCGCCTACGCCGTCTCTCCGCGAATGACATACAGTATAGCAAAAGGGAGTTCCATCAAGGTCTGTTCACGCCTATTGGACCTGACAGTTGAAGGAACGCATTTCCGAAATCCAATATAGAAGGAACGTGATCGTTCATGCCACAGCATTATTATCATCGCCAGCCCACACCACGGCAGCGTCCGTCTTCCTATTCACAGCGACAGGCGCATACTTCTGCCTATGCTCCGCCCGGTGCGGTACAGCGTTCATTGAATGAAACCCCAGTTCAGCCGATGTACCCCGGAGTAGAACCCTACTATCCAAGCTACGGTGAAGTAGAGGCATCTGCACTTGTACCTTACGGGCAAGGGGCACCTGGCGGAAACTTTCTGGGGGGCGGCGCTCCGGTTGCTCCAGTTCCAGTAGAGACGCCTGCAGCTTCAGGAAGTTCCGGGTTCTCGCTGGCTAATCTCGGTGAGTTGAAAGGAATGATCGACCGCTTTGGCGGAATCGACGGTATCATGAGTGGAATTGGTAAGATGCAGAAGGTCGTTGGCGGCATTCAGCAAATGGCCCCCATGATGAAGCTTGTTATGGGCATCCTGCCTTTTGGAAAAGGGAAAAACAAGAGCAGCCCTGCTGAGGCCGACTATGAGGAATATACACCGCCCCGGTCTCGCCCGCGCAAACGCCGCAAGAAGTCTAATACGACTACGCCACGTCGCCGCAGCAGTAATACCACTCGTCGCAAAACAACTTCCACCAAGCGCCGTCCCTCAAGCAGCAAACGTTAACCATTTCCTCAGGCACCTCTCCTTGAATAAGGAAGGTGCCTTCACCTTTTTTACGAGCATGCCCGCTTATTGCCTTAGCTGAACACTCCTATCCGATATAAAGTATCTCAAACAAAAAAATTCAGGAACCTATGTTCTTATTTCTGTGAATTAAGGTATACTGGGTAGTAGATAAAGGAGGCGGACCATGGAACTGTTTAAGGATAAATATACGCCCGCATTAATTGATCGGACCGGCGAACTGCTGCTTCAATTTTACCCTGCCCTGGACAAGGCACACTTTCGTGATCTCGTATTTGCCGAAGGCTGGGAACAGGCAGAATTCAAGGCACGTATTCGGCGCATTACACTGGCGCTGACCGAAGTACTTCCCTCTTCCTATGAGGAGGCGCTGCATGTCCTCGAACAGGTGGCACCGCAGCTGCGAGGGGTCGAGTTTTTATTTGTCCCTGATTTTATCGAGGTAAACGGACTTTCGCCTGAACATTATGAATTGTCCATGAAGTACCTGACGGTCTTCACACCTTATTCCAGCTCGGAGTTTGCGGTGCGCCCGTTTATTGAACGATATCCGATTGAGACGATGAAACGAATGATGGAATGGACAAGCAGTGAGAATGAGCATATTCGCAGACTTGCCAGCGAAGGCAGTCGCCCTCGTCTGCCATGGGGTTCCAAGCTGCGCAGTTTGATTGCAGATCCAACGCCAGCCCTTCCCATTCTCCATGCCTTGAAGCAGGACGAGTCCCTCTATGTACGGAAAAGCGTAGCAAACCATCTGAATGATATTTCAAAAGATCATCCTGATCTGGTTCTGGATCTCGCCTCCACCTGGTTCGGTCAGCATCCACATACCGACTGGATTGTCCGCCACGCCAGCCGCTCCCTGCTGAAGAAGGGGCACCCCAAAGCACTTGCCCTCTTTGGCTATAATGAACAGGACGCGGTACACATTGAGCAGCTTCAGCTTGCACGGGATACAATTGCCGTTGGTGAAGAGT
Source organism: Paenibacillus sp. FSL K6-2862 (assembly GCF_038005125.1). NCBI lineage: Bacteria > Bacillati > Bacillota > Bacilli > Caryophanales > Paenibacillaceae > Paenibacillus > Paenibacillus sp. FSL K6-2862. The sequence continues at coordinate 769,704 of NZ_JBBOSN010000001.1, read as the reverse complement.
TGGAATTCTCGTTCGATGTGGTCAATGAGAGTGGGCAGCCTCAGATGCTGCGGATTGAATATGAGATTGGATATATGAAGGCGAGTGGCAAACAGGCTCCCAAACGTTTCAAATGCTCGGATAAAACATATCCTGCGGGGAGAAATAAGGTCGCTACGAAGCAATCGTTCAAGGTGATCACCACCAGACGTTACTATGCCGGGCTTCATACTTTGACAATCGTAGTCAATGGACAACCCACTGCTTCGACAACTTTTGTGCTTGAATAACAACAACCGGATTGCGTCAATGAGTTATTAACAGTCCACAACACCGGATAAAAAGATATTCACATGTGGATATCATTGTTATCCACCGATATCCTCCTTAACCGAACGCTATGTCTGGTCACAGACGCGCTTCGGTTATTTACTTTTCCCCTCATTTCCCCTATGTACGTCTCCAAAATCATCTGTTGACTTGGAGCATACTCCAAGTTGTACCATTCGGAGATCATCACCCACATGCTTCACATTATCAAGAAAAGAGGAATGACGGATGCAAACTAAAAAAAACGCCCTCATCACGGGAGCAAACAAAGGAATTGGATTCGAAACGGCACGGCAGTTGGGAACTATGGGTTATGCTGTTCTCCTCGGAGCGAGAGATATGCGCAAAGGCGAGGAAGCCGCACAGAGATTACTCAACGAGGGCATCGAAGCCTATGAAATCGAGCTTGATGTTACCAGTCAAAAAACCATTGATACAGCGGTCAATCACATTGAACAAACGTATGGCTCGCTTGACATTCTGATCAATAACGCAGGGATCTCTGTGGGTGGAGCTACCCCACCAAGCTTAATCGCTGTGGATGATATACGAGAAACCTATAACACGAACTTCTTCGGCATGATATCCGTAACCCAGGCCATGTTACCCTTAGTGCAGCGGTCTCCTGCAGGACGAATCGTTAACCTGACAAGTGGTCTGGGCTCACTCGCCTATAATAGTGATCCCGAGCATGAACATGCACAATTCAATCTGCTCGCTTACAACAGCAGCAAAGCAGCCGTTAACATGTTTACCGTTACTCTTGCCAAGGAATTCAGAGATACGTCTCTTAAGATTAACTCTGTCGACCCGGGTTTTACAGCAACCGATCTAAACGGTTTCACAGGAACCAATACCGTGCAGCAAGCAGCTGCTACGATTGTGCAACTGGCTGTTCTCGGAAGCGATGGCCCAACAGGAGGATTCTATGGGAATAATGGAGAAATACCTTGGTAAATTCAATACTGAGGAGTTGCATGACATGCATGACATACCCGACATCGTTACATCGATTCGCGAAGCTGCCCTGCATACGGGTCTAACGGAAGATACAATACGCTATTATGAAAAGGTAGGTCTGCTCCCCTATGCAGAACGCAAAACAAACGGCCATCGGCAATACAGTAAAGACCAGATTCTCGGCATTATTTTTTTGACCAGACTCAAATCCACAGGGATGACCATCGAACAGATGAAGCATTACCGCGAGCTGTCTGAGCAAGGTGCCGATACCCTTGCAACCAGGTATGCGATCCTGGAGGAACACCAGCGTAAGATTCAACAAGACATATCTAATTTGAAAGAAACATCAGAGATTATAGCCTATAAGCTTCAGCATTACCAGGAGCTTTCAGAACATCCTGATCTTGAAGATACGAACTGCGACACCGGTGCCTAAATCGCTCCCAATAATCACTCCATTTATGAAGACACAAGCGATGATCCCTTTTGCGCTGCTACAACAGACAAAAGAAGATCATCGCTTGTTCACATTTTATTTACTTATCCATATTAGATTTTCTATAATAAATCCTTTATTTGAACCATCCGCGCTTCACAAACCAGGCCACCATGCTCCCACCGAGCACAAACATCAGCAGCAGCACGGCACCATACCCGAACTTCCACTGGAGCTCCGGCATATAGGCGAAGTTCATGCCATAAATTCCGGCGATCAGCGTCAGCGGCATGAATACCGTTGTAATAACGGTGAGTGTCTTCATGATCTGATTCATCCGGTTGGAGTTCAGGGAAATATAACTGTCCCGCAGGTCTGAGGTCATCTCCCGGTCCGCCTCGATCATGTCCGTCAGCTTCAGCAGATGGTCATAGATATCCGTAAAATACGCGGTATGTTCCCCCGTCCGCTGCACATGCTGCGAGTTGATGACCCTGTAGAGCAGATCTCTCATGGGTACCACGGTTCGTCTTAACTTCAGCAGCCGGCTGCGGAGGTCAAACACCTGATTCATCAGGTCCTCTACCGACTCCTGACTGCCCCGGTTTTCCAGTTCTGCAAGCTCATCCTCAATCGCAAACAGCGACGGGAAATAATGATCGACAAGCTTGTCCATCACGGTATAGGCAGCAGCCACCGGTCCACGCGCCCAGATGGTCCGTTCATGTGCATGATGCAGTATGCGTTCCCATGCTTCGTCCACTTCTTCCAGTACACCATGATGAAAGGAAACAAGGAAGTTCGATCCCAGAAACAAATCCACTTCTTCCGCTTCCAGAGTAGTTGGATTAAGCGCATGTAACACAAGAAACTGCAAATTATCGTAGTAATCCAGCTTCGGGCGCTGCAGCACATGCAGACAATCCTCGATCGCCAAGGGGTGAAAATGAAAATATGTATCCAGCAATCGGCTTTCTTCCTCCGAAGGCTGGTTAAAATCTGCCCAGACCCAGGCATAATCCTGGAGGTCCAGCTGTGTCAGGGGTATGTTAATGGAGACCTGATGATCTCGTGTGATGGCGAGTGTACGAATCATAAATTAGACCACGTCCTTGTCCTATATCCTTTACGCTATTGTATAACTTAATCCTCGAACCGTCTCCTGCCATCGCATAACCCCTTATTATCCACAAAATCACTTGCTGCAGGGACAACAAAAAAAGCCAACCCTGTTGGCTTCTCTCATTCCCTATCCACAGTTCCCTGTATCCACAGGATAATCTAACGTTTGGTTTATCATTCCACGGATGGCTATCCACATATCCAGCCTGTCCACACGTTCATGCACAGGCTTCTCTATCTTATGATTATAAAATTGTCCACATATCCCGATATTCACACAGTTATGAACAGTTGTGTCCGTCGGTCCTGAGTCGGCTTTTTCTTAGAAAATAATCCAGTACAGCAAGCCTGCCAGTACAGCCGTAATCGGAATGGTAATGAACCACGTAATAATGATACGTCCGGCCAAGCCCCATTTGACAGCAGAGAAACGCTTCGCTGAACCTACACCCAGAATAGCGGATGTAATGGCGTGCGTTGTACTTACTGGAAGATGCAGCAATGTTGCCGTGAATATAACGGAAGCCGCAGACAAATCGGCAGCAAAACCGTTGATCGGTTCAATTTTGAAGATTTTGGTTCCCATCGTTTTGATGATTTTCCAACCACCGATGGAAGTACCCAGTGCCATCGCCGTTGCCGCAGAGATTTTAACCCACAGCGGAACATCAAGATGATCCTGTACACCTGCTGCTACGAGTGCAAAAGTAATAATCCCCATGGCTTTCTGAGCATCATTTGTACCATGCGTGAACGCCTGTAGTGCCGCCGTGAAAATCTGTACCGTCCGGAAACCCTTGTTCACGGTGTGAGGACTGCGTTTAGCGAAAATATATTTGAGAATGGTCATGACCACATAACCTATGGCAAATGCAATCAGCGGGGATAGCAAAAGTCCCTCGACAATCTCAATGAATCCGCCCCATTTCACTTTATCGGAACCTGCACCGACGAATACTGCCCCGGCAAGTGCTCCAATCAATGCATGTGAGGAAGAAGAAGGAATACCAAACCACCAGGTCACGAGGTTCCAGATAATTGCGGCAATCAAGGTGACTATGACGACCTCGATCCCGTTATCCAGCTTCGTGGGGTCTGTAACGCTTCCTCCGATCGTCTTCGCCACTCCTGTAAACATCATTGCACCGACAAAGTTCATCACCGCAGCCATGATAATGGCACGTCTTGGAGTCAGCGCCCGTGTGGAGACCGAAGTTGCAATGGCATTCGCTGTATCATGAAAACCATTAATGAAGTCAAACGCCAATGCCAGGAAGACGACTATACCTAATACCCAAATCGTTGTTTCCATTATTCTCTGGCTCCTTAAGAATTACGCATAATGATGGATTCCAGCATGTTGGCTACGTCTTCACAAGCATCCGTTGTCGTCTCAAGACGCTCGTAAATCTCCTTGCGCTTGATCAACTCAATCGGATCAGACACGGTAGCGAAGAGATGCTTGATACACATGCGCAATACTTCGTCTCCCTGGTTTTCCAGATCATTCAGACGAATCGTATATTCGCGGATCGCCAGCAATTTTTTCTGGGACAGCAAATGGATCGCTTTTTGAATTTCGTAAGCCGATTGGCGCAAAATCTCAGCGAACTGCACGATGAATTCATCCGGATCAGTCAATTGGTACATATAGAATCGGGAAGCCGTTGCTTCAAGCCCGTCCAATACGTCATCTAGAGTTGTTGTCAATTCCATGATGTCATCACGCTCGATCGGCGTAATAAATGTTTTGTTGAGTTCCATAATGATCGTATGCACATAGTCATCACACTTGGACTCGTATTTTTTCATTTCATTAGTAAACAGAGTTACATCCTGAAGGTTGGAAACATGCTCAGAGAAATAGTCAGCTGCTTGTACGACAGTATCCGCCATATTCTCTAATGTTTCGAAAAATATATCCTTCTTCTTAAACTTCATCGTTCTATCCCCTTTACGAGAAATTGCTGATAACCTTGAAACATGAAATGACAACCTTTGATATCTTATCATATTTGTTTCATGGTTTGTACAAAAGGTGCGATCCTTTTTTATATTCTTATCACATTAATCTGAAATGAATCTTAATTAATTGGAATCGATGGAAAAATGATACTGAAATTTTACACTGCGTTTACATTTCATATACCGACAGGATTCGACTTTCGTTTTTGATCAGCATATTCAATGAAGCAAGCGAAGGAAATTGATCTTAATAAGATCTTAATTTTGAACATGATTTTGGACTTCAATATGGCTGGCAAAGTCGGGTTGGTTTGGAACAATACTGATAAAGGTTTGGCCTGGAACCAGAGCTGCCTCTGTCCCATTTTGCACAAAACGAATAATATCACCCGGTTTCTTCACCCACTGACCCCGAACCATCTTCCCTTTTTGGAAAAGCATTGCTTCTCCGCCCTGATCCACATTGACGGACAAACGGCCAACGCTGTCGAGCACCTTGTGATCTGCACCCGCTACAATAATATTCGCTGCTCCTATCTGCTTTCCATTATCCTGATCCTGATCGGGCTTGCCATTCACCAGTCTCATATATCGTCCGCTAACTTCATCATAATCATACGTCACCCGGTAACTATCCAATAAATAATGAATATCGAATTGAGCTGCAGGTTCTCCTGCTGAAGTGGAGCCTTCCTCATTATAGATGTAGACGGGAGACTCGGTATCGTGGCTATACCCCTTGATATCCGCTCCCTCTCTAAGCTTGTCCGCTGAAGTATACAGATTGTGAGGTGCCTTCCGGTCCGAAGATCGCCAGAAGTAAGGCCCGCTGTTCGAAATTTCATCCATGTGCTGCTTCTGCTGCTTTTGCAAAATGGAATAAGCGTCTGGGCTGCCGCCCGCATGTACAAGTACACCATCGTAACTCTCGCCCAGCTCAATCAGATACGGACGAATGCTGCGTACAGGTCCTACAGTCTCTGCACCGCCCTGACTCTGGAAGATCGCAATGAACCGGGTAATTCCGCCCTCTGCGAGCACCTCAATAATGATATCTGCCGAGCTCAGACCGGACTGGGGCCGGGCTGCAGGTGCATTGTTAATCATGACTGCGAGCGGTCTCTGCGTAACAGCCTCCTCAACCGGCAAGCCAGTCAGCGGGGCGGTGAACAGCGGAGCTTCCGGTTCTTGTGTCTCTTGCTGCTCTTCTACAGGCGCAGGCACTGCTTCCGGCTCCGGCGGCTGCGTTGCCTCCTTACTTTGACAAGCTATCAGGCTTATGGCGAGAATCAGCAATGATGCAGCAGAGGCTGCCTTATTCCATTTTAATGACTTCAATCGTTGTACCTCCTGTACAATGGCCTAGGTCTAAGGTGTGATGATTTCTGGATGTGGATAACCATTTCACGTTTTTCTTTCCATTTAATCACACGCGCCACCATTTGTCTTCGATATAAAGACGATTTTCTACCCCGGAGTCAAGGAATTGAAACGATGAATCGGAATTCATTTATGTCTTAAATGTGAACTCATCAAAGCTTACTTAAAATTTGAACTAGATTGTGATTTTTATCACAAACAAAATGACTTTTGAACTATACAATAAAGACATCAAAGGTGATCACTTAGAAAAACCAAAACAAACAACACACACTAGATTCCATGAAGGAGTGGTTTATATGTTCAGCTTCAACCAATGGCTTAGAGAAAACAAAGTGGCAATGTGGATTTTGACAGTACTTCGGGTGTATATCGGTTATGACTGGATGACTCACGGATGGGGCAAACTGACAGGCGGCTTCGAGGCTGGAGGCTTTCTTGCCGGGGCAGTAGAAAAAGCAACAGGTGATCACCCGGCAGTTCAGGCTTGGTGGGCAACGTTCCTTGAGAAATTCGCAGTACCGAATGCCGGATTGTTCGACTTCCTTATCCCTCTCGGCGAATTCTTGGTAGGTCTTGGTCTCATCCTTGGCTGCTTCACAACACTGGCTGCACTGATGGCCCTCGTGATGAACTTCGCGTTCCTCTTCTCGGGTACAGTGAGCACGAATGCACAACTGGTTCTGATGCAAATCTTCCTCGTCGTTGCTGGTGCCAATGCTGGTAAAATCGGTCTGGATCATTGGGTACTGCCTTACCTTCGCGGATTGTTCAGCCGTAACAAAGGGAATCATCCCAAAGATACACCAACCATAAATACAGCTCAAAAAACAGCGTAACGTTCAGAATACCATATCAGCCCTGCTCCCCATCCCCCGGGGAACAGGGCTTTTTCATGCCTGACTTGCCCCTGAACGGAATCACGTATTATGATGAACATATAGAATAGATTATGACCAAAGGAGTACTTCTAATGCCCACTCAACGCCGTCTTGAGACTGAAGCCGACTTCCAGGAAGCCATGGATATGAAGTACAAAGTCCGGGTTTTTCAGGATAACCACCAGATTGATTCCGGTGGTGTCATTATTCGTTTTGACAGCAAAACGATTGTTGTCCAGTCCAGTGTCAGTGAACTTGCCTATCATTCCCGCACCGACTGTGAGTTCTTCGAAATTCGAAAATAGATATAGGCTTGCACCAAAAAAGGTTCCTCTGCCCAGAATATTGCTGGGTAAAGGAACCTTTTGTTTTTATTATTCATAAGTGGTTCATGTCTGAATGTCACCGTATAGTGAGTGCCTTACTGTACAGGTATCCCTCTTGTCTGCTCCAAGTTACACGTCGTCACCGAATTGCCAGCAGTTTAAACTAAGTGTTCCATACGGATAAGACTGGAACAAGCGCTTCGCTTTTCGGGACATGTCTGCTGTGCCCATGGCATAGAACAGGGGAGCCAAATGCTCCGTTCCATAAGAAGGTACCGCAGTCCGGGCATTCGGAGCTTTTTTGTCATATTGAAACAGCTCTCTCGTGTTCCACTTCTCCAGCCGCTCTTCCATCCAATCATCGAACTCTACCGCCCAATTCTCGGGTGCATCTTCGTCACTACCGAGTAGTCGCAGATTATGAACGGTACCGCCGCTGCCTATGATCAGTACATTGTCATGACGCAGCTGTTCAAGCATCCGGCCAATATCGTACTGCTCCTGCGGTGAACGCAGGGAATCTACAGACACGACAACGACAGGGATATTCGCCTGCGGATACATATGCAGCAGCGGCACCCAGACTCCATGGTCCAGACCTCTGCCTCGAACAGGCTGATGCGGCAGATTGCTGCGTGTAAAGAGGGCGCAGATCTCACTTGCGAGTTCCGAGTGCCCTGGAGCCGGATAATCAATGGTATACATATTAGAGGGGAATCCGTAAAAATCATGCAACGTCTGATGTGTATCGTCCATCGTCACGGACGGCTCGGGACAATCCCAATGCGCCGTAAATACGACAATGGCTTTTGGAGCCGGCAGCCTGTTTCCAAGCTGGTTCAGAAATTGAGTGTAGTCATTGCTCTCTACCGCCATAGCGGGAGAACCATGCGCAATGAAAAATGCGGGTAATGTCATTGCTGCCAACCTCCAGACACGGATAGAATGGTCATGCTTCTATACTACTCCTCTATTCTACCGCTTAGAAGACGCTTTTCCAAGCTGACATCCCGAAATGACCCAATCACGCAATCCGGTGGTTCTCCGCTCTATGATTGAGTTATAACCACCAGTCGACCCCATCCAAGCCGTTAAATCATCCAGTGCTGCCAATCCTGTTCCATCTTCTGACGTTCGCCGAGCCATTCCCGGGTACGCGTGATCAGCTGCTCCCGCTCTTTGCCGGAAGAAAAGGTATGATCCCCCTGAAAAATAATCTCTTTGTCGCAGCGCCCTTCCTGACGCATCCAGAATACCTTCTGATACAGGAAAGCATAGTCTACAGGAATGATATCATCCGACGTTCCGTGCACGACCAGAACATCGCCGTTAAACTTAACGGCTTCCTGGAACGGTTGATGCTCAGCCAGAGACTCGAAGAAAGCCGGCGTGAACTTGTAGGCAAGATAATCAGCCGAGCCCTGCTTCACACCCAGATCGTACACCTCACGTCCCGTAATCTTCACGATGTCATTGAACGGATATCCCACGGCAGACCACATCACCAGATTCTTGACTCGTTTATCACGAATGGCTGTGAGCAGAGCAACTGCTCCGCCCAGACTGTGACCGATTAATGTTACACGGGTCGGGTCTACATCACTGCAGTTCACCGCGTAATCCAGGACTGAACGGGTCTGTGCGATCATGGAATCTAGCCCTTCAGCTCCATATTCACCACTGCTCTCCCCGCAGCCGATGTAATCGAAGCGCAGCACCAGGTATCCATCCTCAGCCAGTTCACGTGCGGTCTTCACGAACAGGCGGTCCACGCCAATCCGACTGCCAACAAAACCATGACAAATGACCGCCAAAGGCACACGCTGCTGGTGGTTCCCCTCCTTGATATCCTTAACCACAGGATAATGAATTGTAGCTGTTAATTCTTCCTGTCCATGACGGATACTGATCTGACGCTCCATGCTAATTTCCCCTTTCCATTCTTGCCGTTACTCGTTCATTCATTTGATTGTATATAAATCCGATAAGTTTAATGTGTATTAAGATGTTATTAGTATAATATCATCCTGCGAACCTCAAGTCAACGTGAGGAAAACACCTGTGCAACAGGCAATTTATGATTTATAGATGGAACGTTATAAAATCTTTAGAATTCGTGTGTATCTTCAATGTATCGGCAAGATTATGCCTGGAGTGAATGACAAAACCGAATTCATCTAGGCATTCTTGTTTTTACGAGCATGGTAATTTTAGGTACAATATATACTCAACTATTTGAAGGAAACGGAGACGGCAGTAAGGAGTAACAGCCTTGAACACAACTGCCAGGAAATCAACATGAACGAGACGATTTTAATTGTAGATGACGAAAAGGATATTGTGGCGCTGATTCATCAGACGCTCACGCAGGAAGGATATAACGTGTCCACGGCATCAAGCGGCACCGAGGCCTTACAGCTTCTCGGTAATCCGCCGGATCTGATTCTGCTGGACATTATGATGCCCGGCATGAGCGGATTCGAGCTCTGCCGGCTGATTCGGGATGAGGTGAGCTGCCCCATCCTCTTTCTCAGTGCGAGGCAGGCCGAAATGGACCGGATTCAAGGGTTATCCATCGGTGGCGATGATTATATGACGAAACCGTTCAGTCTTGGGGAATTAAAGGCAAGAGTGGCTGCCCACTTGCGCCGTTCCCGTCGCGATGGTGTTCAGCCGCGCGGGAATGAGCCTGCGTTTTACAGATACGGATCTTTGCAAATGGACCTGAAGGGGCGCACGGTCATGATCATGCAGCATGCCATCCCGCTCACGCTCAAGGAATATGATCTGGTGGAACTGCTGGCCACGCATCCAGGGCAGGTTTTCTCCAAGGAACAGCTGTATGACCGCATCTGGGGTCTCGAAGCAACGGGGGATACAACCACAATCACGGAACATGTCAAAAAAATAAGGGCCAAGCTGGCAGCAGCTGACCCGGATCATGCGTATATCTCGACGGTATGGGGTGTCGGGTACAAATGGGAGCCCGTACGATGATTAAGGAACGCTGGCCGATCAAAAAACAACTCGTCTGGGCATTTGCACTCGTGATGGGGATTAGCATCGTATTGACACTTCTGACCTGGGCAGCGGGGATAACGTTCCTCTTCTCCAGCCAATGGCTGCAGCCTGCCAACTATTATGAATCTCAAATCCCCGATATTCAGCACACTGTGCAGGATCAGGCGAAGCAGCAGATCAAGTGGACCGACACCACCAATCAGGCCAAGCTGGAAAAGCTGCTCCCTCCGGAAGGCATCACCTATCAGATTGTGGATACCCGTGGAAGCAGAAGATACGGAACGATTCAGGAGCAGATCGTGGAGAATGAAGTGGATCTGCTGAGCAGGCTGAACAGCAAAACAATTACAGATAGTACACTTGGGTTAGGCGGACTGGTTACACTCATCTCGCCTCTAAGCGGAGATCACGGAATGTATTCAGGAGCTCTGGTGCTCCAGTACCGATTGGAAACCAGCCCTTCTCCATCCATATCGCCCGTCTGGACAAATACGTTTCTCGTACTTATGCTGGCTTCTCCCTTCGTATACATCGCGGCAGCGACCTGGTTTGTGGCTGGAAGAGTGGGTCGCAACGTGAACCGGCCGATCCAGGACCTCATTCTGGCTTCCAAACGCATCAAGGAGCAGGATCTGGACTTCATTTTGGATAACCACGCACCTAATGAGCTCGGTCTACTCTCCGCCTCCTTCGAGGATATGCGAAAGGAACTGAAGAGCGCCTTAACCCGGGAATGGAAGCTTCAGCAGGAACGGAGTGAACTGATGGGTGCGATCAGCCATGATTTCCGCACGCCGATGACGGTGATTCAGGGTCATGTGGAACTGCTTAAGGATTCACCCGCACATGTTGTACATACTGCCGAAAGCATGAGCAATCATCTGGACGTCATTGACCATAATGTGAAGCGAATTAATCGGCTCATTCAGGATATGACGGTAGCCGCAGGTACCGATTTTGATTATTTTCCGCTCCGACGTGAAGAGGTTGATCCTTCTTCCTTCTGGGAGATGAAGCAGCGAGAGATTGGTTTCCTGTGTTCCAGTCAACGTGTGCATTTGGAATTCAAACTCGTGGATCGAAGGGCGGACAGTTCTCCGTGCCTTCAGCTGGATGTACAACGGGTGGGGCAGGTGCTGGATAACTTGGTGGTTAACAGCTTACGCTATGTACCCCCGCAAGGGGAGATCAGACTACATGTGGATATACAGGATGTTCATATCATGCAGGTCACTGTCTGCGATACAGGCCCCGGTTTTACCGAAGCGGATCTGCCGCATTTGTTTGACCAATTCTATCACGGCTACCAAGGGCAAACCGGACTGGGCCTGTTCACCGCCAAACGAATTATAGAGAAGCACGGTGGAACCATACGCGCCAGTAACCTGCCTGAAGGTGGTGCCTGTATCTCTTTTACACTCGATACGGCAGGGTGATCATGGAGTCCATGTACTATTCATAGCTCCGGCGAAACATCTCGTGGGTCTCTACTTGACCTTCCCAGCGATGCTCACGGGCAAACTCGGAACTTTCCCAGAAGCTGCCCGTCTTATCGGGCCCCTCGCCTAGCTCAACTGCAAATTCGGTATCCTCTGCTGCTCCCTGTCCCATGGGAACCACTTCATCCTTCACACCACGGGAGTTGCTGTTCAGCAGCAGCTTCCGTGTTAATTCGTTGTTATTATGATTGGCTTGATTCATGTCTGCACACTCCCATTACTGTTTTTTTCGTTTGAAATGCTACTATTGTGTTGGAATCGGTCAACCTTTATTCATCCTTCACACAATCGTTGGATATGGGCTCAGTCTATGTATATTCCACAGGGAAAATGGGGAAATTAACCGACAATATGTTCATGCAAATGGACCTCGGATTCCTTCCGCCGAAAGGGTTGAATTCATGGAATTTCTAATCGATTGGATACGTGCACACGGCAAGCTGGTGTTGTTATGCACCTGTGTCATTCTGGCTTGCGTGTACTTGTGGATACATCACACTCAGCTTTTTTATAAGGAATGACTTTGCGAAACGAGAGCCCTTCCCGTATACTAAAATACCGTCAGGGTCTTCAGGAAACTGGGGATCTGTAACGTGTTCAGACAGGGGGAGCAATCATTGGGGATTTCCTATAAGAAGCTTAAAGAAATACAAAACCGGCAAATGACCGAAATGAGCCGCATGACGCCCGAAAATGTAAAATTGTTCGACCAGATTAGCGGCATTGCCCGCCGTACCGACGCGGATGAAAGAACTCAGGAAGAATGGATTTTGGCTGAAGGAAAAGCCATTGTACAAGCCCAGCGGGATGGACAATCCGCACGGGAACGATATGGAGCGGACCTGGAACAGGATATCCACGCACGCCTGGACGCAAATGCAGGAGCACCCGTGGGTAGAGACTCATCCAAAAAAGCGAAAGCCGATAAACCAGCTAAGCCAGCTGTAGCATCTAAGGACGATGAAGATGTGAACGGAGAACCTTCCGGTCCAGTCAAACGTACACCCAAGTGGTATGTGATGATTGCCTGGGCAGCCATTTCCTTTGTCATGCTCATTCAGGGCGCAGCCGGGCTATTTATCGGCTGGAGCGGTGGAGATACGGAACCATTCAGCCATATCAGTCTGTTTTCGATTATCATTTCAGCCGTTGGCGGGATTGCCCTGGTTGAGATGCTTCGCCGCCTGGCGGAACGGCCAGATGATCAAGGCAAGGATATGACGTCCAAGCCCCAGGTTAACCTGAAAGGCATTGCGATCTATATCGTCATTGTTGTGCTTGTCCTGTTCGTCGGTTATCCGCTGCGAGACAGTCTTCCGATATTTTACTTAGCCCCGTGGGTGAGTCTCGTGATTGGTATCGTGGGGCTAGCTCTACTGAGGCCGCTCTTCGGGCAGAAAAAGAAATAAACCAAAAAGGGGCCATGATGGCCCCTTTCTTCATTACTCATCTTTTTTTCACACCTATCCTCGAAAGTTACCTTTCAAAGCGTTGTCGTCACATCGGGTTCGCCTTTTTCAGCACTGAACTGGTTCCGCTGTCTAATCCCCTTGCCAGGCGTCTCACCGAATTCCCGTTTGAACATGCGGATAAAATAGTTAACCTCCATGCCAACCATCTCTGCCGCCTCTCTCACACTCGCACGTGGATGCTTGTCCAGCCATTCGGATGCTTTTTGCAATCTCAAACGCTGCATATATTGATGTCCGGTCACGCCCTGGCGTTGATGAAACAAACGATTGAGGTGCTGCACGGAGTATCCCACGGCTTCGGCCACATGCTTTAATAACAGATCATCCTGGTAGTGGGCATGCATCAATGCAACCGCACGGGTAAATGCCTCACTTCCCGGATCGGACTCGCGCTGATCAGACGCCACAGAGATACGACTCGTTTCAGATAAATCTGCTCTTTCCTGCGTCGATACGGACCTGGCGATGTCCAGAATGAACTGATAGACGATAAGTGACGTATCCCAGATACCAGACTTCCCATCGTCCAGCCCATGCCAGAGGTCCGCCATTCGCGACCAGAACTGTTCAAAGTCGGTTAGGGCTCTCGGTCCCTCATGCATTAACCCGGCTGATTGGAGCACCGATCCGGCTGAACTGCCACCAATACCGATATATCCAAGTTCCCCGTTTGTTCTGGAATGCGGGTAAAATTCATGGGCTACTCCTGGTTCGCCTACCCACAATTGGCCTGCTCCTACAGGCCATGACCCCTTACCCGGAATCTTGAGTTCGCCTGCGGCGCTACGAGACAGGAAGAGCTGATGCACCGGGAACCCTTCCGGCCTGAGCTGCACTTTCTGCTCGTGTGTTCCAATACAATACAGATACAGAGGCAGCCGGGAATCCGGCAGCCCGGTCAAGCGAAATGCAAGCATCCCATCATTCCTTTCCGGATCATGCGCTTCTTCCCTCCATTATCCCCCTGCTGACCCGGCCCCTGCAACGGCCTGGAGAACCCTTTTGACGACAAGAATTGAGCTAATAACAAGGAAGCTCCCTTCCAATTAAGTTTGGTAAGGGAGCCCTCTCATTACAATGATTCAGTTCATAAACGAAGTTAGTTTGTCGCTGAATTGCTGGTGCCCTGAGCAGAATCAGCCGAACCGGCATTGGGGTCAGTCGTTGGAACTGCCGGATCTGGAGTGGGTACCACCGGGGTAGCCTGAGCTGCATCAAGTCTAGCTGCACCGGACGGAGCAGAGAGAACACTTGTGTACAACGTCAGATCACTGGATACAGAAAGGAAATACACTTTGTAATCAGCTCCTAGTTCGATCGCCTTTCCACTTGAATCGAGCGTATCTTTGGATAAGGAAATTTCTCCTGGAGTAACTACTTTAAAATTATTATTTGAATTAGCAGAAGGCAAATCCAGATTATCTTGAGCTTTTACTACAAATAAACGGTATTGGCCTATCCCTTTATCGTCGGATGGTTTAGTGAAAGTAACCTTCAGGCCTGCATCCGTTGCTGTACTGGCATTCTCAACTTTCGTTATGTTTGCTGTCTGAACAGCAACAGGCTCTGCTGGTTTGGCCAGGATACTGAATTCGTTGGACGCACCGGATAGATTGGAAGCACGCGTACCACTATCGGATACGGACAAAACAAAGACTCTGTACTTTTGACCCACGGCAAGAGCATTACCATTAATATCAACGTGACCATTATTGAGCTGAATCGGATTACCAGCATCATTCTTGGAAATTTGAACATACGATCTGATGCCGAGAGCCGAATTCAGGTCAAATCCAGTTACTTGACCAGATGGAACGATTAATACTCTATAATTCGCAATACCATTTTCTGTTGTTGGTTTACTGAAATTCACGGTGACATCTGACGCGTTTCCTGCTTGCCCTTGATTTTTCACCGTTACATTCACATTATTCACTGCGCCTACAGCCGTATTGGAGGAAAGTGTAACTACATTGGAGGCCGAGGACAATGCATTAGCAAGAGAAGAGTTACCGTTCACCGCCATGACATACACCCTGTAACTAACGTCATTACGAATGAGCTCCCCATCCACTGTTTTCGAATTACTGTTGAAGTTCACCGTCTGATTGCTTCCATTCTTGCTGACATACGTATAATTCGCACTGCCTACTGCATTTGCAGCCGACAGATTGAAGCTGGTATTCGTGGATTTCACAACAAACACCCGGTAGTGATTCACATTGGTCTCATCCGCCGACTTGGTGAACGTTACGCGCAGATCGCGTCCGTCCTGATTATCGCCGATATCGCTTGCCGCTACGTTACTCGGAGCTGTTATCGCTGCATTTGGACTCAATGTAATCTGTGACGAGTACGAAGACAATGCGTTCTGACTGGAGTTGCCGCTTGTGCTTACCGACAGGACGAACACACGATAAGTCACGTTATTGGAAACTCTGTATCCATTCGTATCTACCATGCTGCTTGGTAGCGTAACTGACAGGTTGCCACCAGTTTTGTTCACTTGGTAGTAGTTGTTCGAAGCGTTAGCCGCGCTCAGTGTGAAGCTTCCTGCGTTACCGGAACGAACTACGTACACCCGGTAAGCCGAAACTCTAGACTCATCCGATGCTCTGTTGAAAGATACCCGCAGATCCCGTCCGTCACCATAGTCACTCACATCAGAGACTGCCAGGTTATTAACAGCTCCTGCATTTCCATTCGTCGCCAATCTCAATAACGTGGAGGAAGAGGACAACGCATTGGTGTAGCTGTTTTGCTGATTGCCCACAGCCATGATGTAAATCCGATAATCCTGCAGATTCGTTACGTTATACCCACTTGTATCTTTCATTGATGAAGGCAACGTTGTGGTGATATTGCTGCCTGTTTTGTTCACGGTATAGTACAGGCTGGAAGACAGATTGCTTGCTGTCGCCAGATTGAAGCTGCTGGCCACGGAGTTGCGTACAACGAAGATGCGGTAGCTCGCTACCTTGGATTCGTCGGAAGACCGATTGAAGCTCACCAGAATGTCACGGCCATCTCCATAATCCGAATTATCCTTGACTTGCGTAATAACTGGTGCCGTTGCCTTATTCACGCTAAGTGTCAATGAAGAGGATACGGAAGACAGCTTGTGATCAGCAGCTGCCGCATTGGAGCTGACCGACATGATGTATACGACATAGGCGGTGCCGCTGCGAATCAATTCCCCGGATGTATCACGCGTGGAAGAGGTAAGCTGACTTTTGACCGCTGTGTTGTTTCCTTTATAGATAATCGTTGAATTCGAGCTGGATACTTTATTCGCCGCAGTCAGATTGAATGATGAAGCATCCTTCGCTTTGACGACAAATGCACGATAATACGTAATATTCGACGTGCTGCTTGGCTGATTGAAGTTAATCTCTAGGTCACGGCCATCCCCGTAGTCACTGATATCGGCAATGCGAAGACTGGTGACCGGCTGAACTGTTGTTTTCACATTGTTTAATTTCAAAGACTGAGCAGACCATGCAAGTACATTTTTGTAACTATTGCTGCTGTTGCCCATAGTCAGGACATACAAACGATAGGTTTCACTCGTATTCAGCAGATCTCCGTTAACGTCACGTGTCTGCGCATTCAGGGTCAATTTCGGGTTGCTGCCATTTGGAGACACCGAAGTATAGTTGCCAGATGGCACCACCGAAGCCGCTGATTCGTTGAAGCTGTTCACATCACGGGTTTTCACCAGCATAATGCGGTATTCGGATACAGCCTTTTCGGATGTAGGGCGCGTGAAGCTGACCGTCAGATCCCGACCATCTCCATTACTTCCAGAAACGGATCCGTAGATGTTCCATGCCGCAGCTTTCGTGTCATCGACAGGAGGCGTGGACGTTGTTTTGATATCCACCCGCTGATTGCGGGAGTTCCAGAATACTTTCTCTCCAAACGCTTCACTCACAAAGCGAATGGGAACCATCGTGTTACCCTTGATCGTACTTGCAGGCACGTCCAGCGAGACCGCTTCCCCGTTAATGTAAGCTGTCTTGGACCCCAGTGTCAGTGAAACCTCCTGATCTCCGCGAGTCGCTGTAATGGTTTTGGTTTTGTTCGTATATCCCACTTTAGCATCCAGTCCTTCAAAAATGGACCGCAGCGGAACCAATACCCGTCCGGCTTTCATGACAGGCGCTTGTGCAGAAGACAGCTCGGCATCATTGATGTAGATACTGATTCTTGCTGCTGCATCAATTACTGTTGCTGGCAAGGCTGACATCAGCATGGCTGATACGGCCAGTGCGGACATGACCTTTTTAACTTGACGTCCTCCGGCTTTTTTCATATTGAATATCCCCATTCTCTTTTTAGATGAATTGAATTGTATTAGAGCGGATTTCACTTGATTTTATTCCTATAATTTCCTGTGCACATCTAAGACGTCTGAACCTGATCAAAAGTTTCCAATCGCTCAAAAAATATTTTCGCAGAAAAGTTCTTCCACCATCTACCTGCCAAAGGTTAAAAATAACAGAACATTTTGTCATTATTCCGAAACAACATCCGCAGAAAATTGGGTTAATGTATAAAGAATCAATCCGTTTGATTTTCAAAATTCACGGGAGGTTTACAACAATGACATCATTGTACTCATCTGCCAGACGCCAAGGGCTCCGTATGTTTATGACTGTCACAGCCGTTGCTGTCTTAATACAGACCGGTGCCGCGGGGATCACGGGAATGGCTGCTGCAGCCCCCTCCGATTCCGATGCGAAAGTAACCACCAGTAGTTCGACCGCCATCTATAACACATTTCAATCCACACTCCAAAAAAAGAACGGCTTATCCGCCGCTGACACCTATCTGGAATCCAATATCGATAAAGTAACCACCCATCATGCGACCCTAATGGTGCTGCAGTTGGAGAATGCCCGCATCAAGGGATTAACAGCCATGACGGACCGCATGTTGGTTCCCAATGTTCAGGATAAGATGATCAAAGCATACAAGTGGAACGACAGTTTCACCCAGCTGATGGAGCGCACCAAAGACTCTGAACTCCGCGCATTGCTGAAGGAAGCCCGGGACAGCGGCTACCGCCTTGTGATGTTGGAAGGCTCCCTCTATCCGATCATGAATTATATGGCTTTTCAAAAATATAATTCACATGTTAAACCGGACATCAAACAGTACATCAA
Organism: Paenibacillus sp. FSL K6-2862; assembly: GCF_038005125.1. Lineage (NCBI taxonomy): Bacteria > Bacillati > Bacillota > Bacilli > Caryophanales > Paenibacillaceae > Paenibacillus > Paenibacillus sp. FSL K6-2862. The sequence goes on along the minus strand of NZ_JBBOSN010000001.1, from coordinate 751,162 downwards.
CATCATGGCGGTCGAGACAGGCAACCTGGCTGCTGAGGATGGCGCACTCATCATTGGTTATCAGGAAATTCTGAATCGGGCATTGAATCAGGAACGTTTCTTGCAGGATTATCCGAAGTCTAATCGGGTCAAACAGGTACGAAATTTGCTGAACAATTATACGCTGTATACCTTTTATGGCCTGAACAATACACCATTGTTTGATTACGAAACCAACACCATGGTGGTCAATGCCCAAAAAGGGTACAAGGCTGTGCTGCAACGGAATTCATCCGAGGATAGTGACTTGCTGGCTAAACTGGGTGCCTTCATGGACGTCGTAACCGATGCCAAATACCAAAAGACTTCCGTTGTGGAAAAGTGGCTGGATCAAAAAGTTCCAACAGGCAGCTACACCGGCTTCTAAAACCATTCATCCCATTAAGAATGCATCCGCTGCAAAAATACAAAACCGCCACAGGATACGCTCCCATGGCGGTTTTTCAGTGTGATCAACCCTGCTGAATTGGCTTGATCATATGGTTATATTCATGTCCTGCAATGACAATGACATCATCCTTCGTATAGCCCTGCCGTTCATACAGCATCAAGGCACGTCCATTATCCCGTTCGACAATAAGAGCCACCCGGTCATGCCCGAGCTCCCTTCCCTGCTGCTCAAAAGCAGCCATCAGAGCCCGGCCTATCCCCTGTCCCTGATAGGATTCGCTTACCGACAGAGTATCCAGATAATATTCACCGGGACGAGTTTCTTTGATTATTGCATACTTCTCGTCCTGACTGCGTCCAGGCCGATCCAGAATCGGCTGGTCCAGACGATCCGCTTCACTACCGTCGTAGGCTACGAGAATACCGGCAATGTCCTGGCCATGTTCCATCACCGTTACATGGCGATAGCTGATCCGGTTGTCCTCCTGCATATAAAACTGCTTCAGAATCTGCATCGCCTGCTCGTGATTGGACTCACCCGCCAGTGCATAAGCAATGTCTCCTATCGCCTGATAGAGCAGCGGAATGACTTGAGCTGCATCCTCCCTGCGAGCTGGCCGCAGCTGAAGATGGGGTTCACTGCTGCCCGGTTGCTTCATCTGATTACTCATCAGATTAACATGTTAAAGAGATTCAGATTTTTGTTCAACTCGGTATAGGCAATGCCTTTGCGATTCATGCGTTCAATCAGAGGCTGATAATCTTCCTTGTACATGAGCTCAATGCCTACCAAGGCAGGGCCGTTCTCTTTATCATGCTTCTTCGTATATTCAAACCGGGTGATATCGTCATTCGGTCCGAGCACTTCCTCCAGGAATTCACGCAATGCACCGGCGCGCTGCGGGAAATTCACCATAAAGTAATATTTCAGACCTTCATAGATTAGGGAACGTTCCTTAATCTCCTGCATCCGGTCGATGTCGTTGTTACCGCCACTAATTACGCAGACTACAGTCTTGCCCACAATTTGCTCACGGTATTGCTCCAGTGCAGCAACAGCCAGTGAACCGGCGGGTTCAACCACAATTGCATTTTCATTGTACAGCTCCAGGATGGTCGTACAAGCCTTGCCCTCTGGCACCTTAACGATGTCATCCAGCGTGCTGCTGCAAATGTTGTAAGTTAGGTCTCCTACCCGCTTCACTGCAGCTCCATCCACGAATTTATCGATATCATCGAGCGTGACAACCTGTTTGCGGAACATGGCCTCACTCATGGAAGCAGCGCCAAGAGGCTCCACACCAATGATGCGCGTTTCCGGGCTGACCGTCTTCATGTAGGTTCCGACACCAGCAGCGAGTCCACCGCCGCCAATGGTAACAAATACATAATCTGCATCCTCATCAAGGCTTTCCATGATCTCCATCGCAACCGTACCGTTACCCGCAATAATTTTGGGTTGGTCGAACGGATGAATGAACGTCATCCCCTGTTCGTCACATGCACGCATGGCTTCTGCATACGCATCATCATACGTATCCCCGATCAGCACCACTTCTACATTGCTGCCGCCGAAGCGCCGTACCTGTTTGACCTTTTGATTCGGTGTCGTGCTCGGCATGAAGATTTTGCCGTGGATTCCGAGGGCATTACAGGAAAAGGCAACACCCTGTGCATGGTTCCCTGCGCTTGCGCAGACAATGCCCTTCTCCAGCTCAGCCGGAGTCAGACTGCGGATCATATTGTAGGCACCCCGAATTTTAAAAGAGCGCACCACTTGCAGATCTTCACGCTTGAGATACACATTGCAATTATATTTGGTCGACAATACAGCATCTCGCTGCAGAGGCGTTCTTACAATAACTTCACGCAGCACATGATGTGCGCGTACGATATCTTCCATGCCAACACCGGCATGGCCGGAATTTTTATTTTCCGTTGATTCTTGTTCCACTGGTTTCATCTCTTCTCCACACTCCGCTTTGTCTTGGTTGGCAATGCAAGCATTGCTTTTTCTGTTATTGTATCACTTTTGACCTGAGCTTGCGCCAAGGCCTCAACGATTTGCCATCCGCAAAATTTCATCAATAATAATCTGCGGGTCGGTAAAAGTAACCATATGGCCCGATTGACCTGCTTCGATCCAATGTCCATTCGCGAGCCCTTGGGCTGTCTTGCGGTGAGCCGACACAATGGCAGGTCTAAATTTTTGCTCTCCCTGTCCTGCTTTTGTGCCAGAAATAATCCGGACTTCCAGATTCCCAAGCTCAGGAGGAGTATCCCGCAATGAGGCCAAATCATCCAGAAACGCCACCGATTCAGCAGCCATCGTACGTGCTGCCTGTACAGTGAAGTCTTCCTCTTGGTGATCTCGTGCAACATCGTCCGGTTGAACCTGGCCCGGCTTGCTGCCCATTCTCCGATACAACCCTGTACGTGCCATCCAAGGAAGTAAGAAACGGTTCAAGCCAAAACTGATTCTGGCCATAGAGGAAAAATACAATTCACAGTTCTCGTCTGATGGATCGACCAGTATCAGTCCTCTAATGCGAGACAGATCCGCAGCTGCCGCAGCTCTCACGACTGGCCCTCCCCAGCTGTGTCCCACGAGAATGAAAGGGCCTGGCCCAAGTGCAGTCAGCAGATCGCCTAGATCCTCTGTAAGCCTGCGTAGAGTCCGCTGCTCCGTGTCGGCCTCACTCCGTCCCAACCCGGAACGATCATAGACCACTGACTGGGTATGTTCAGCCACTTGAGGCACCACGAGTCCCCACGCCGATCTGGAAAAGCCCATGCCTGATTCAAAAATCACGATGGGGTGACCGGCACCTTTGGACATATAATGAAGCTTGCGGCCATCTCGTGTGTGGATAAATGCACTTGAACCATACGAATGATTGGAATGAATAGCGTTCATAGTCCCCTCCCTGCCCTGTTTACGAACGTTGTCATTTCTAGTCCTATCGCTCTAAATGAAAATGATTATCAATTACTTAAGTATAGGATAATTCCTCCTGAAAAAGCAAACCAAAAACCCGATCCATTCAAGGATCGGGTCCATATTAAACTGGAGAATAAGTCGATTATATCGACTACCTATTGCAATTGATTCACGGCTTTCTTACACCTGGGCTTTAAACCATGCTGCCGCAGCCAATGCCTCGGTACGGGTTAATTGATGCCCCTGACGCTCCCAGTGGGTTTTCACATCTGCGCCTGCACCACTAAGAAGTGAAGCCAGTTCTTCCGTTTCCCGTTTCGGTACAATCGGATCGTTCTCTCCTGCACCGATGAAGACAGGTAATCCGTTCAGATTCGGCAGTTCGAGCCCGCGCAGAGGTACCATCGGATGATGCAAAATCGCACCTTTGAATACGTTAGCCTGGTGGAACATCAAACTAGCCGCAATATTGGCACCATTGGAGTAACCGAGTGCGTAAACATTGTTACGATCGAATCCGTACTCCGCAGCCGCTGCATCTACAAATGCACCCAGCTCCGCTGTCCGTGCAATCAGATCTTCTTCGTCAAACACCCCTTCGGCCAAGCGGCGGAAGAAACGGGGCATCCCGTTCTCCGACACGTTACCGCGTACACCCAGCATGCCTGCTCCTGGCGCAATCAATTCGCCAAGACCTACCAGATCATTCTCGGTTCCACCTGTCCCGTGAAGCAGCAGCAGTGTTGGGGAATCCGGCTGAGCACCTGCTTTATAAATATGTTTCATTGTATTGGTTGTGGTCATGATTTGGACTCTCCTTTCCATTCACGTACTTCGATTGGTGGAAGCAATTTTTCAATCTGTTCACGCTGTGGTTCATACCACTCAGGCAACATCAGTTTCTCACCCATGCTCTCCTGAGGTTCATCACGTGCGAATCCTGGAGGATCGGTAGCCAGTTCGAACAATATGCCGCCTGGTTCCCGGAAATACACGGCATTGAAGTACTGACGGTCGATTACAGGGGTTGGATGGTAGCCTGCTTTCTCCAGATCGCGCTGCATTTGCTCATGTTCTGTATAGTCTTTTGCGCGCCATGCAATGTGGTGCACCGTACCTGCTCCGCCAATGCCCCGCTGGAATCCGGTAGACTGAACATCGATGATTTGCCCGATGTCACCGGTCGCACGGAGGCGAATCAATCCATTTTCCTCCCCTACCTGTTCCAGGCCGAGCATGGATACCAGAACGTCAGTGGTTTTCTCAGGAACTTGGCTGAACAGGACTGCGCCGCCAAAACCTTTGATGGCATGCTCAGGTGTTACACCGTTGAATGTCCATTTACTTGGCTGGCCTTCTTCGCGTTCCACCAATTCAAGCAGCAGGCCGCCTTTGTCGAAGAAGCGAATATATTGCTCACCGAATCTGGTTTTATTTTCAAACGGAATATCGAAGGAAGCGAGGCGTTCTTTCCAGAATGGCAGACTTCCTACCGGAATCGCATATACAGTTACCCCAGTCTGTCCGGAACCAATGACACCTCTCATGGCATTTTGGTGCGGGAAGAAGGTGATGATTGTACCTGGCGCCCCATCCTCATTTCCGTAATACAGATGGTACACATCCGGTGCATCGAAGTTAATTGTTTTTTTCACCAGTCTCAGGGCCAATACCCCTGCGTAAAAATCAACATTTTTCTGTGCGTCATCTACAAAAGCTGTTACGTGATGGATTCCTGAAGTTCTGAACATAATCTCCACTCCCTTGGTTTTAATTTTATCATGGTTGAATTTAGCGGTTTGTTATTCATTGTTGTTTGTTTGTTCGTTGTTGTTTTTGTATTTATCTTTAATTTAAGATTCTTTAAATTCATATTAATCCATTGCTGGTTGAATTGCAAGCTTTTTGTTTTAAAATTAAGATTGTTTCATCGTTGATGTTGTTAACTCCTGATTAGCAGAAAAGGGCAACACAAAAACAGGTCTCCGAATGAATCGGAAACCTGTCTTTCTTCAGTCTACTTTAAGTCAATTTCAATCGTTTGGGCGGATTCACCAGATCCTTATGCTCGTATTCATCCTTAATATCCCCAACGATTTCCTCCAGAATGTCCTCCATCGTAACCAAACCAATGGCCGCACCCTTTTCATTATTCACAACGGCCATATGCACACGACTCTGCTGCATTTGGATCAGAACGTCCTTGATCGGGGACTTCTCCGAAAATCCAGGCATATCATGAATGTAGGCATCCATGCTGAACGTTCTTCCTGCAGCCACACTTGTCAGCATTTCTTTTGTATTAATAAAGCCGATAAAGCGAGCCGCATCCCCGTTCGCAATGACCGGATATCTCGTATACTCGTGCCGATTCAGCACTTCAATAACCTGATCCAGCGGCATTTCCTTATTCAGCGTAACGATTTTTTCTTTGCGAATCATAATCTCCTGCAGCAGACGCTCATCAAACGCAAAAATGTTTTTCAGATAGTCCAGCTCGGTCTGATTGATCTCCCCGCTCTCGTAACTCTGGGCTACAATCAGCTTCAGCTCCTCTTCGGAGTGAACAGTATCGTGTCCGGCTGGCTTGATGCCAAAAATTCCGAGCAGCACCCGTGCAGCACCATTAAGCGCATAGATGAACGGATTCATGATCTTACCGAACCAGTACAGCGGTGGTGCAAGTAAAAGCGTCATTCTCTCTGCAAATTGGATCGCCAGCGTTTTGGGTGCGAGCTCACCAATAACCACATGCAGGAACGTAATGATCGCCAAGGCAATCCCATAGGATAATACCGTCGACACGGCTGCCGGCACTTCAAGTCGCTCGAACAGCGGATGAAGCATTTTTTCAACCGTCGGTTCACCCAAAGCCCCCAAGACGAGAGCCGTAATTGTGATACCCAGTTGACATGCCGACAGATAATAGTCCAGATTGTGTGCGACTTTCTTGGCCATGACCGCTTTTTTGTTGCCTTCCGAGATCAGCTGATCAATTCGTGACATCCGCACTTTCAGAATGGCGAATTCAGCGCCGACGAAGAAGGCGGTAAGCCCTATAAATACGGCTACCAAAAATAAATTCAATGCTATTATTCCGTCCAATGATTTCCCTCGAGTGAGGGATTCACCTCCAAGTTGAACATTTTAATGGTTATAAATTTATGATGAATCTTACATTGGTCCACTCCGATGCCAGAACAACCTTCCGATCGCTGTTATCCCCAGATTTTTTTCATTCCCTATTATAGGGGGAAATCCGGTGATAAAGGCGAAGCCTATGCTTCCGATGTAGCTTTCTTTCAGAAAGCTTTTAGCTGCGCTTCTCCAGAATCGATTCCGTCCCCTCCACTACTACGTAGCCAGATTAATTACTCAAACGGAGTTAGTTCGCCAGATCGCTTGTAGCTTCCTCCACTGGGGCTGCGTTCACGCGCTCAAGCAGGACCTGCTTGATCTGATAATTTTCGGTATCCACTACGGTCCAGACATAATCACCATGGGCAACCGTATCACCATTTTCCACACGCACACCCTTCTGGAACTGAATCCAGCCGGCGACGGTGTCCATCTCCTCATTCCCTTCGAAAATCAATCCGAACTGCCGCTCCACTTCGTCCAGAAGCACTCGGCCGTTAATCAGATATTGATTCTCCCCGGTCTCCTGAATGTCAGCCACTTCATCGGCATCGAATTCGTCACGGATCTCACCAACAAGCTCCTCCAGAATATCCTCCATCGTCAGAATACCCGAGGTACCGCCGTATTCATCCACTACCACGGCCATATGCACGCGTTCCTGCTGCATTTTAATCATGGCATCCTGGATACGTGTAATCTCTGAAACAAATGGAATCTCACGGACAAAGTCGGCAAGTTGGTATTGCTTCTGGGCAACCATATCCGGCAGAATCTTTTTGACATTGACCATGCCGACAATGCGGTCCTTATCCCCTTCCTCAATGACTGGATAACGGGAATAGTTATGCTCATCAAGCACGGGGATGATATCGTCGTAAGTCATCTCCTGGTCCAATGTGACAAGTTCCGTCCGCGGAACCATGATGTCTTTCGCGACCCGTTCATCAAACACAAACACATTTTCCAAGTAAGACAACTTGGTTTGATTCGTCTCGTCACCTTCATAACTCTGGTTCATGATGATTTTGATCTCATCCTCGGAATAGGCCTGATCATGTCCTGCAGGCTTCACACCGAACATCCGCAGAAGGACGCGGGATGCCCCATTGAGTGCCCAGATGAAAGGGTACATAATCTTTCCGAACCAGTATAGCGATGGCGAGAGCATCAGCGTCAATTTTTCCGAAAATTGAATCGCCATGGTTTTGGGTGCCATCTCACCGACAACCACGTGAAGGAACGTCACAAGGATAAAGGCAATCGCATAGGAGGCAACCGACGAAATGGCCGGTGAAATATTCAGATACTCAAATACCGGATATAACAGCCTTTCGACAGTCGGCTTCCCTAATGCACCAAGTCCTAGAGCCGTTACCGTAATACCAAGCTGACAGGCAGACAGATAGTAATCCAGATCAGAAACGACCTTCTTGGCGAGTACAGCCTTTTTGTTACCTTCGGCAACCAGTTGATCCACTCTTGATGTACGAATCTTAACAACCGCAAATTCGGATGCCACAAAAAAAGCGGTCAAAGCAATCAAGAGAACGAGTAATGCTAAATTCAAGATGGTAATTATGTCCAATGATTTCCCCGATTCTCAGGGATTCACCTCCAGAAATAGTTACAGCAGCGCTCGTTAACCCCGTTAACGGCTGCACAGCTGATTGTAGTTAAATTGGGCGTATGCATATATAAAATCAAATTCAATAATGACCAGATTGCTATATGCTGCACACAGACCTTGTAAGTTGCAAAACAGGAATCCAGGATGAAGTCAATCACTTTAAGAAACCACTTCACTATAAATAGGGCTAACCCTCATGCTGTCAGATTGTTTCTCCGATTTACTCCACCTTAATTCTCCATTTGGACAGTTTACAATATCGCCTTCCCAATAGATATCCACCTCCCCTCTTGTTCATTCCTGTTTCAGAAAAGTATAACATGATCCGAATCAAACCATCCAGTTGTACGTCATGGTTTGGGTTATCTTGCACGTATATTCATGAATATTTTGTTCACAAATGGCTTAATTCATGTAATAAGTTACTTATATGCCTAACAAAGCTATGTATAGAATAGACCGATTTTATAACACTACTACCCTTGGAGTTATCCAGCTGAATCATATTTCTTATCGGATGACTCAACACAAAAAAGGCCCGCCCAATGAATGCCATGCTTCTAATCTGAAGGCATTCGTCGGGCGGACCCCATATTACCTAATAACTATTTACACTAAAGCTTTGGCAGCAATGTCAGATCGCTGATGCTTGCCTTCGAAGCGGATACGTTCCGCCTCTGCATAAGCCTTGTTTCTAGCTTCGGCAATATCAGCGCCTAGACCCACAACCCCAAGAATACGTCCACCATTCGTGACCCATTCTCCGGATTCGCTGCGTGCCGTTCCTGCGTGGAAGACGACAGCATCACTGACCTGATCCAGACCTTCGATGGCTACGCCTTTTGCATACGGCCCCGGATATCCTCCTGATGCCAGGACCACGCATACAGCAGACTCTTCGCTCCACTCAATCTCCATGTCTGCGAGTTTGCCGTGCACGGTGGCCCAGAAAATGTCGAGCAAATCCGTTTTGAGGCGTGGCATTACAACCTGCGTCTCGGGGTCACCAAAACGAGCATTAAATTCAATTGTTTTCGGTTTGCCGTCCGGTGAAATCATGAGTCCGGCAAACAATACGCCGCGGAATGGACGTCCTTCGGACACCATGGCTTTGGCCGTTGGCTTGATAATGGTTTCAACAGCCTCTTCAATAATTGAATTCGGAATATGTGGCAGTGGTGAGTATGTACCCATCCCACCCGTGTTAGGCCCCTTGTCATCGTCATAGACTGGCTTGTGATCCTGTGCAGCGGCCATCGGACGAACGGTCTCGCCGTCGACAAATGCCAGAATCGACATCTCCTGCCCTGCCAGAAACTCTTCAATAATTACTTTGGCTCCTGCTTCCCCGAAAACCTTCTCCACCATAATACTGCGTAGTGCCTGATCAGCTTCCTCGCGGGAATAAGCAACTGTTACACCTTTACCGGCTGCCAGGCCATCGGCCTTGATGACAACGGGAATTGCCTGTGCATCAAGATAAGCCTGAGCCTGCTCATAATTGTCGAATTTCTCATAGGCTGCTGTTGGGATATTGTACTTGTGCAGCAGATCCTTCATAAATGTTTTGCTTCCTTCGATCTCGGCTGCATTGCGACGCGGTCCAAAGACCGGAATGCCTGTGGAATCAAATGCATCTACAATCCCGTCTGCGAGCGGATCATCCGGACCAATGACCACCAGATCCACCTTGAGTTCCACGGCAAGAGCCTTTAATTTATCGAATTCATTCACTGCCACCGGGTGACATTCGGCAAGCTGTGCAATGCCTGCATTTCCTGGCGCACAGTGAATCTTGCCCGCCTTCGGACTTTTCGCCAATGCCCAGATAATCGCATGCTCCCGGCCGCCGCCGCCTACTACCAGAATATCCATTCGTTCCGTTCCCCCTCATGAATTCCAGAATTCGCTCATTAATCATTTAATGCGCTGAAAATGAGGATGAACAAGCCTATTCGCTTGTTCATCGACGTGTGAAGCTTTGATTTCGACTCTTAGTGTTTGAAATGGCGAACGCCTGTGAAGACCATGGCAATACCATACTCGTTCGCTACTTTAATGGACTCTTCATCCTTAATGGAACCGCCTGGTTGAATAACAGCTGTAATTCCAGCCTTAGCTGCCAGTTCCAACGTATCGCCCATCGGGAAGAATGCATCCGATGCGAGAATAGCACCCTTTGCTTGCTCGCCAGCTTGTTCAATGGCAATTTTAGCTGCACCAACGCGGTTCATTTGTCCAGCGCCCACACCTACGGTCATGTCATTCGCTGCAAGCACGATCGCATTGGACTTCACGTGCTTAACGACTTTCCAGCCAAAGAGGAGCTGTTTCAATTCTTCTTCGGAAGGTGCACGATCTGTAACGACTTTCAGTTCACTCGCTTCGATGGAATGCACATCGCTCTGTTGTACGATCATGCCGCCGTCAATAGAGGTCACCGCGAATTGGCTCGCCCGGTCACGAGCTGCATTCAACTCACCCGTTTTGAGCAAACGAATGTTTTTCTTCTTCGTCAGGATATCCAGTGCCTCTTGCGTGAAATCAGGAGCCAGCACGATTTCCAGGAAAATCTCGCTCAGTTTGGCAGCTGTGTCGCTGTCGATTATGCGGTTTGCTGCCACAATGCCACCGAAGATGGATGTTGGATCTGCAGCATATGCTTTGCTGTAGGCTTCATAGATGCTTTCACCAATCCCCACGCCGCAAGGGTTCATGTGCTTAACCGCCACAACAGCAGGTTCTACAAATTCCTTAACGATCTGCAACGCTGCGTTTGCATCGTTAATGTTATTGTATGACAGCTCTTTGCCGTGCAGTTGCTCGGCTGTTGTCAACGTATCTTGAGCAGCAAGCGGTTTACGATAGAATGCCGCTTGTTGATGCGGATTTTCGCCGTAGCGCAAATCCTGGATTTTTTCGTAAGTCACCGTCAAACGCTCTGGCAGTGGATCACCATTCAGGTTGGAGAGATAATCAGAGATAACTGCATCGTAAGCCGCCGTATGACGGAAAACTTTTGCCGCAAGCCGTTTGCGTGTTTCCAGCGTGGTATCCCCACTGCTGCGAACTTCCTCCAGCACTTTACCATAATCTGCCGTGTCGACAACAACACTAACAAAAGCATGGTTCTTGGCCGCAGAACGAAGCATGGTAGGACCACCGATATCGATGTTCTCAATCGCATCTTCATAGGTTACATCCGGCTTCGCAATGGTGTCCTGGAATGGGTACAGGTTTACGACGACCAGGTCGATATAATCCAGTCCGTTCTCTTCCATCTGGCGTTTATGATCTTCACTGTCACGGACAGCCAGCAAACCACCATGAACAGCTGGATGCAGCGTTTTGACACGTCCGTCCATAATTTCCGGGAATCCAGTTACGTCCGAGATCCCGATCACAGGTACGCCTTCCTTCGACAACAGGCTGCTTGTACCTCCTGTCGAAATAATCTCCACTCCCATTTGCGACAGCTCGCGGCAAAAGTCCACGATGCCTGTTTTATCCCACACACTGACCAAAGCTCTTTTGATACTCACAATATGCTCCTCCTTTAATGTCCCATGGCCCCGCGTTTCATGACGAAACACAGGCGATTTATTTCCCGAGAAATATCACAAAATGCGTACCAATTTTCGACTCTACCCTATAAGTTAGACGAATGATTTTACACTGGACCACTTCGAGGTCAGAACAAACTTCTGCCCTCTCCGTTAATGTGTAAACGTAGTCCAACTTATATCAATCCGCTTTCCGAACCGTAACCTGACGGCCCTCCAGCCGAACCAATCCTTGAGCAAACCAGGAAACGACCTCCGGATACAGCTGCTGTTCTGCCGCATGGATGGAACGGCTGATCGATTCTGCGGTATCCTCAGGCAGAATCGGCACGGGATGCTGGGCTATGATAGGCCCGGTATCCATGCCGCCATCCACAAAGTGTACGGTTACCCCGGTAATTTTCACGCCGTACTCCAATGCCTGCCCGATTGCATCCTTACCTGCAAATGCGGGAAGCAAAGACGGATGGATGTTAATCAGCCGTCCGGCATACCGATCCACAACGACTGAAGTCAGCAATCTCATGTATCCGGCAAGAACAACCAAATCAATGTTTTTGGATTCAAGCACTTCCACGATCTCAGCCTCGTAGGCCTCGCGGGATTCGTAATTTTTTGGAGTGAACAGATGGCAGTCGATACCTGCATCCTTGGCCCGCTGCACAACGCGTGCAGCAGGTTTGTCGCACACCAGCAAGTCTACGGATGCATTCAATCCTCCGTTTTTCGCTGCATCCACCAATGCCTGAAAGTTCGACCCTTCACCAGATGCAAATACGGCAATCCGGTAGTCCGCCATTAAACATCAGCTCCCGTGAAGGTTACTCGCGCATCTCCTTCAGTCACACGTCCAATGATGTACGCTTCTTCTCCAGAAGCTTTCAGCTGTTCCAGAGCTTCGTTTGCGTCTGCCCCGTTCACAACAAGCACAAGTCCGATTCCCATGTTAAACGTGGTGAACATATCCCGGTTCGAGACCGACCCTTTTTGCTGCAGCAGGTTGAAGATAGGCAGGATCGGCCATGAGCCGTAATCGATATCTACATTGACGCTGCTCGGCAGCATCCGCGGGATATTCTCGATAAATCCGCCACCCGTAATGTGTGCCATGCCTTTGACGTTGACCTTTTCCAGCAGGGACAGAAGTGGTTTTACATAGATTTTTGTCGGTTCCAGCAGTGCATCACCCAGCTTGCCGCCCAGTTCAGATACTTCCTCATGTAGATCCAACCCGGCTTCCTCCAGCAAAAGTCTGCGGACCAGTGAGAATCCATTGCTGTGTACACCACTTGAAGCCAGTCCAATTACCGTGTCACCTGGAGAGATGGTCGTGCCGTTGATGATTTTAGCTTTATCCACGATTCCCACGGTAAATCCGGCAATATCGTATTCCCCTTCGCTGTACATGCCCGGCATTTCTGCCGTTTCTCCGCCAATCAGCGCACATCCGGACTGGTGACATCCTTCAGCGATTCCGGCAACGATGGCTTCGATCTTCTCAGGGATGACTTTGTCACATGCCAGGTAATCGAGGAAAAAGAGCGGCTCCGCACCCTGCACAACAATGTCATTCACACACATGGCCACAGCGTCGATTCCAATGGTATCGTGACGGTCCATGGCAAACGCGATTTTCAGCTTGGTTCCTACACCGTCAGTGCCGGAAACGAGCACCGGCTCATCATATTTGTCTTTGTTCAAACCGAACAGGGCTCCGAATCCGCCCAGATCTGTCATCACTTCCGGACGGAAGGTACGCTTCACGTGTTTTTTCATCCGTTCAACCGCTTCATTACCTGCCGCGATATCGACGCCGGCCTTTTTATATGCTTCTGACACTACCATCGCACCCTTCGTATCTTGTATAAATTGAACTAAAGATATTTACAACACCGTAACACTCCAATGACAGAATAACCTTCCAATCGCTGTTATCCCCAGAGTTTTGATTCCCTTTTTTCAAAGGGAAAATCCGGTGATAAAGGCGAGCCTATGCTTCCGATGTAGCTTTCTTTCAGAAAGCTTTTAGCTTCGCTTCTTCAGGTTTTTTCTGTCCTCTCCGTTTTGTGTAAATGGATAGTACAATTTATTGATTTTTGCTCATATCTAAAAGATGATTCTGTACCAATTCAAATCCAGCTACACCCATTGTAATGTACTGACTATACTCTTCTGGTGGAACCATTCGAATGAATTCGTCACCGTTGTATACCCCACCGGCACACTGGAATACTTGCAGTTCCTTCTTTGCAGGTGTCAGCGGGATGTTACCAACAATGCTCCATGTGCCATCTTTCAGCAGCTTGGGTGACGTGAAGATCACGCTGCTCTTACGTTTACCATAAGAATAGACAAGGAATTTGCCGTCTTCCAAACTTACAGTTTCGTCACGCTGAATGCTCATCACGCCGAACGAAAATGCCTTTTTGAACCGGTCTCTCAGTGCACATATCACCTGACACACGGCAAACCGTCCATCATGCATCGGAATCAGAAAAATATCGCCCTCATTATAGCTTTTCCTACCCATAAGCCTGTCTCCTAACAGCTGCAGCCGAATTTCTCTTCGCCACCGAAGTCAAGGTTAGTTGGATAATCATTATCGAAGCAAGCGAGGCAGAGCCCGCCTTTGTAATCATCCTGATTATCTCCCTGAATGGATGCAATCAGTCCATCGGGACTGAGGAACGCCAGAGAGTCTGCGTTGATCTCACGGCAGATCTCTTCTACTGACAAGGATGAAGCAATAAGTTCACGGCTGTCAGGCGTATCAATTCCATAGAAACATGGGTTTTTGAACGGAGGTGAGGTTATGCGTACATGCACCTCAGTTGCTCCGGCATCACGCAGCATGTTCACAATCCGTCTCGAAGTCGTCCCCCGGACGATGGAATCATCAATCATGACAACGCGCTTGCCTTCTACGACGCGGCGCACCGCACTCAGCTTCATCTTCACGCCCTGTTCACGCAATTCCTGACTAGGCTGGATAAACGTACGTCCGGTGTATTTGTTCTTGATCATGCCCATTTCATACGGAATCCCGGTTTGCTCAGCGTATCCTATTGCCGCGGAAATACTGGAGTCCGGTACACCTGTTACCAGGTCGGCATCCACAAAAGATTCAATCGCCATGCGTCCACCCATCCGCTTCCGGGCAGCATGCTGGTTGGCTCCGTTCATGTCACTATCCGGACGGGCAAAATAAATATATTCCATTGCACACAGTGCCTTGCGGTGTTTGTGATGATCGAAGCGATCCTCGTGCAGACCATCTGCGTCAAGCACCAGCAGTTCACCAGGTTCAATATCGCGAATCAATTCTGCGCCGATCGTTTCGAGTGCACACGTCTCAGATGCGAACAGATATGCATCTCCGAGCTTGCCCATCGTCAGCGGACGCAACCCGTGCGGATCGGAAGCCACCAGCAGCTTGTCGTTGGTCATGATCAGAAATGCATAACCCCCCACAATCCGCTGGAATGCATCTTTTGCTGCTTCCACTAAACCCTTCGATGAACGTGCAATCAAATGCGCAATAACTTCCGTATCGCTAGTTGTTTGGAAGATCGACCCGCTCTGTTCCAGCTCACGGCGAATCGTTGGTGCATTCACGATATTCCCGTTCGTGGCAACAGCCAGATCCCCGTCACGATACTTGAAAACCAGGGGTTGTGCGTTGGTCAGTTTACTGTCGCCGCTCGTGGAATACCGAACGTGACCGATGGAAATATCACCAGACAAGGTCTGCATCAGGTCTTTGGTGAAGACTTCCTTCACCAGACCCATACCACGATGGTAGTTAAACTGGGTACCATCACTCACACACATGCCTGCACTTTCTTCGCCCCGATGTTGAAGCGCATGAAGTCCATAATAGGAGAGCGAAGCAGCATCAGGGTGTCTGAACACCCCGAATACGCCACATTCTTCCTTCAATTTATCGAGTCCTTCCTTACCGGACCCTTCGTTATAATAATCGCCTGTCCACCACTGTCCTGTCGTCAGTTCATGAGACATGGAATCGCATCCTCCCAGACCTGAGCCAAACCTCCTACGGGTTCGTTCACGGCTGATGTTCCGTTCAATTCGATCGTCAAGTTGCTTCCTTCCACACGTCCAATAACAGCTACGGGTACACCGCGCTCACGTACAAATGCTTCAAGTTTGCCTGCTTGCTCCGGCGAAGCGGACAGCAGAATGCGGGATTGGCTCTCACTGAAGAGTGCATGATCTGCACGCAGTGCAGTCTCCACATTCACCTGTGCACCCACGTTGCCGCTGATGCAGGATTCAGCCAAAGCTACAGCCAATCCTCCCTCAGACAAGTCATGTGCCGAGCGAACAAGTCCGGATTGGATGGCTTCCAGCACGGTGCTGAGCAGCGCCTTCTCCGTGTTCAGATCAAGCTGCGGCGGACGGCCTTCCGTTTTGCCATGAACCGCATATTGCAGCTCGCTGCCGCCCAGCTCCGCTTTGGTCTCGCCGAGGAGAATGATCACATCGCCTTCGGATTTGAATCCCTGTGTGGTGATATGATCCGTATCATGAACGAGACCTACCATACCGACTACTGGCGTTGGATAGATTGAGCCTTTGGCGTTTTCGTTATAAAGACTCACGTTACCACCAATAACCGGCGTGTCGAGCACGCGGCAAGCTTCCGCCATACCGTCTACGGCTTTTTCCATCTGCCAGAAAATGTCCGGCTTCTCCGGGTTACCGAAGTTGAGGTTGTCCGTAATCGCCAGTGGCTCCGCACCGGAACATACAATGTTACGAGCAGCTTCACTAACTGCAATGCTGCCACCCACTTCAGGATCCAGATATACATAACGTCCGTTACAGTCCGTTGTCATCGCCAGACCTTTGCGTGTTCCGCGAATCGTTACCACGGCAGCATCCGAACCCGGACGAACAGCTGTACTTGTACGAACCATATAGTCGTATTGATCGTAAACCCACTTTTTGCTTGCTACCGTTGGCGAAGCCAATACTTGTTTCAACGCACCGCCGAGATCCGACACTTCATCGTAACGCAGCGTGTCGATTGAAGCGCTTTGCTCGTAGTAAGCCGGTACAGAAGATGGCTTGTTATACACCGGACACTCGTCGACCAATGCCGTCACTGGCATGTCCCCCACCACTTCGCCGTGGTGATACAGCTTCAGACGTCCATCATCGGTAACTTTACCGACTTTGGCACAGATCACGCCCCAACGCTCAAAGATCTCCATCGCTTGGGCTTCATCCTTCGGCTCAACCACGAACAGCATCCGTTCCTGAGACTCGGACAGCATCATCTCATAAGGCGTCATGCCTTCTTCGCGCTGTGGCACCTGATCGAGATACAGTTCCAGACCGTTACCGGCTTTACTTGCCATCTCCGCACTGGAGCAAGTCAGGCCAGCTGCACCCATATCCTGAATACCAAGTACGATACCCGTGTCGATCAGCTCAAGGCAGGACTCCATGACGAGTTTTTCCATGAATGGGTCGCCGACTTGAACCGCTGTCTTCTTGGATTCGGATTCTTCTGTCAGTTCTACCGATGCAAACGTTGCACCGTGAATTCCATCGCGGCCCGTTGGAGGACCAACATAGTACACCGGGTTTCCTACGCCTTTGGCTACACCGCGCTGGATTTTGTCATGATCGATCAAGCCTACGCACATGGCATTAACGAGTGGATTACCCTCATAACTTTCGTCGAACATCACTTCGCCTGCTACCGTAGGAATCCCGATACAGTTACCATATCCCGCAATACCAGATACGACATGTTCAAACAGGTATTTCACGCGGTCGCTCTCCAGCTTGCCGAAACGAAGCGAGTTCAGCAGGGCTACCGGTCTTGCACCCATGGAGAAAATATCACGGATGATACCGCCCACACCCGTTGCTGCCCCTTGATAAGGTTCTACAGCGGAAGGGTGGTTATGGCTTTCAATTTTGAAAACAACAGCCTGGTTGTCGCCAATGTCAACGATCCCCGCACCTTCACCTGGTCCCATCAGGACACGCGGTCCACTGGTTGGGAAACGGCGCAGCAGCGGCTTGGAGTTTTTGTATGCACAGTGCTCGGACCACATGACGCTAAATACACCGATTTCCGTGTAGTTTGGCTTGCGTCCCATGAATTCACAGATCAGCTCATACTCGCTGTCCGACACGCCCATTTGTGCGTAAAGTTTATGTTCTGCGACCTGTTCTGCCGTCGGTTCCTTAGCGGATAGCTGCTGCGTCATGTCGATCCCTCCATGCTTTCAAAATAGATGTAAACATACGTTTGCCGTCTTCTGAGCCCAGCAGTGAATCCACCGCGCGCTCCGGATGCGGCATCATGCCAACCACGTTTCCACCCTCATTACAGATTCCTGCGATATCGCCCAGGGAACCGTTCGGGTTGCTGCCGTACGTAAATACGATCTGGTTGTTCGCTTGCAAACTCGCGAGCGTCTCTTCATCGCAGTAATAGTTGCCTTCACCGTGAGCAATCGGAATGATAATCTCTTCCCCAGGTGCATAGTCACGTGTAAATGGTGTATCTGCATTCGTTACTTTCAAGACCGTATCGTGGCAACGGAATTTCAGTGACATATTGCGAATTAACGCGCCTGGAAGCAATCCGGCTTCAGTCAGAATCTGGAATCCGTTGCAGATCCCCAGAATATATTTACCTTGTTCAGCAGCTTTGGCTACCTCATTCATTACAGGTGCGAAGCGGGAAATCGCCCCACAACGCAAGTAGTCTCCATAGGAGAAACCACCCGGAACCAGGATACAGTCATATGCCGAAAGATCCGTTGCCGTGTGCCATACATAATCAACCTCTTGCCCAATGGCATCTTCCACTGCCTTGTAACAGTCAATGTCGCAGTTGGAGCCAGGAAACACAAGAACTGCAAATTTCATGGGATTAACCCTCCAATTCGTAGCGGTAATCTTCAACAACGGTGTTGGCCAGCAGCTTCTCGCACATCACAGTCAAACGCTTTTCCGCTTCTGCGCGATCAGTTGTATCCAGGTTCAGTTCCATGACTTTACCGATCCGTACACTTTCCACTTCATTGAATCCCATCGAGTGCAGGGCACCTTGAACGGCTACTCCTTGCGGGTCGAGAACGCTTTGCTTAATAGTGACATAGACGGTTGCTTTGATCATGATCCTATGTTCCTCCTCAGTAATGAACGGGATAAATGCTTTATGCTGTTAAAAAAGTGGTTTGGGAGCTTGCTCCGGGGCGGATTGTTCTTCCGGTCGCTGTTGTCCCCAGGTTTTTCTGATTATTTTGAACCGCTGTGCGGTCAAAACCCGGGGACAAAGGCGAACGCTATCGCTCCTTTAAGAACAATTCCGCCCCTCCGCTTGTCCATGCGGCGTTTTTTGAAAGGCCTAATTCTGTTACGTTACACGGTGTGTAATGGTATAGTCTGACCATTACGTTTTAATAATAAATGGTCTATAAAATACTTTAGTAATCAAAGAATTTAATTCTCGTAATTTTTCAGGCTTCCTACCTGTGGGAAGCCTCCGCATTTAATTACCTCATCCCCCAGTTTGATACTGGCGGAGGGAAAGATTGAACTGGAGAAGCGGAGCGTTCCGCCTTTGCAATCGGAATGTTTCCTTTTGAAAAAAGATTCCAATCAATACATTCCGAAGGCAACAGCGATCGAAAGCCAAACTTTCCCGCAGCTCACCTCAAACTTTCCATTTATTATTTCGTTAAGCGGTTATAGATATCGACGTATCTTGCCGTTGTTGCCTCCACCACCGCTTGTGGCAGCGGGTCAGGCTTACTGTTTTTGTCCCAATCGGTTCCTGCCAGATAGGTACGCACCGGCTCCTTGTCCATGCTGTCGATCTCGATGTCGAGTGCGTAGTTCTCTTTCGCCCAGAACCGTGATGCATCCGGGGTGAAGATTTCGTCGATCAGGATGACCTTGCCATCGACGACACCGAACTCGAATTTGCAATCTGCGAGAATAATTCCACGCTGATCACAATAATCCCGGGCGAACTCGTACAGTCGCAGGCTTTTTTCCTGCAGCTCGCTAGCCAGCTCATCTCCAACCAGTTCTTTCATGCGGTCCATCGGAATGTCTTCATCATGACCCACATCATTTTTGGCAGCCGGGGTGAAAATAGGGTTTTCGAGCTTGGCGTTTTTGCGAAGTCCTTCCGGCAGTTTGATACCGTTCACCTCTCCGCTATTCTCATATTGTCTCCATCCGCCGCCAGTAATGTATCCGCGTACGACGCATTCGATATCGATGCGTTCCGCTTTGCGTGTCACCATAATGCGATCTTTCAGAAGCTCCGGGTCCACAATGAGATCACCGAGCCGGTTGACGTCCGTATGAACCACGTGGTTGTCCATCATGTCACTCGTCAGTTCAAACCAGAAGCTGCTGAGTTTATTCAGCACATTACCCTTCTCGGGCACCGCTGGGTCCAGCACGTAGTCAAAAGCTGAAATCCGGTCCGTTACCACGATCAGAAAATGTTCCCCCAGATCGTACAATTCACGTACTTTTCCTTTATATAACAGAGGTGCTTTAACGAGATCTGCCGCTGTGGACAGTGCCATGGAGGCTCACCTTCTTTCAGGAGATATAAGGCTACAGACAGAACCGCGATGGAGCACACTCCACTCCGATAACAGAACAATCTTTCGATCGCTGTTATCCCCGGATTTTTTTGATCCACTTTTTCCAAAGTGTAAATCCGGGGATAAAGGCGAGCGCTTCGCTTCTCCAGATTTGCTCTGTCCTCTCCGTTCCCTGCTGGTCCATCATTCTGCTCTCTAGCCTTATTGGAGTTAATTAGTTGGTCAAACCAAGTTTCTTGAAGATGGTATCGACATGTTTCAAGTGCCAGGACGGGTTGAATGCATCTTCGATTTCTTCATCGCTCAGCACCTCGGTGATTTCCGGTGTCGCTTTCACGATATCCTTGAACTGGCGCTGTTCTTCCCATGCCTGCATGGCACGTGGTTGAACGGTATCATATGCCTGTTCACGGCTGAAGCCTTTGTCGATCAGCTTCGTCAGTACGCGTCCAGAGAATGGAACACCGAAGGTACGCTCCATGTTGCGTTTCATGTTTTCAGGGAACACCGTCAGGTTTTTCACGATGTTACCGAAACGGTTCAGCATGTAGTTCAGCAGCATCGTTGCATCCGGCAGGATGACACGCTCTACGGAAGAGTGTGAGATATCGCGTTCATGCCACAGTGTTACGTTCTCGTATGCCGACACCATATGTCCGCGGATGACGCGGGACAGACCGGAGATATTTTCGCTACCAATCGGATTGCGTTTGTGCGGCATGGCGGAAGATCCTTTTTGACCTTTGGCAAACGCTTCTTCCACTTCACGGAATTCACTCTTTTGCAATGCACGAACTTCTGTAGCGAACTTGTCCAGTGATGTTGCGATCAATGCCAGGGTAGCCATGTATTCTGCATGACGGTCACGCTGCAAGGTTTGTGTCGAAATTGGCGCAGGCTTCGTGCCCAGCTTCTCGCAGACAAACTCTTCAACAAACGGATCGATGTTCGCGTAAGTTCCTACCGCACCGGAGATTTTACCGTACTGTACGTTGTCTGCCGCATGGCGGAAACGCTCCAGATTACGTTTCATCTCTTCGTGCCACAGGGCCATTTTCAAACCAAAGGTTGTTGGCTCGGCATGCACCCCGTGTGTGCGACCCATCATTGGCGTATGCTGATAAGCGAGGGCCTTCTCACGCAAGATCTCGATAAAGTTCACGATGTCGCGTTCCAGAATTTCATTGGCCTGGCGCAGTACGTACCCCAGAGCCGTATCTACCACATCCGTGGATGTCAGTCCGTAGTGCACCCATTTGCGTTCTGCACCCAGACTCTCGGATACCGTGCGTGTAAAAGCAATAACGTCGTGGCGCGTTTCCTGTTCGATTTCATAGATGCGATCAATATCAAAAGAAGCGTTTTGACGAAGCAATGCTGCTTCTTCCTTAGGAATAACTCCGAGTTCCGCCCAAGCTTCACATGCACAAATTTCAACTTCCAGCCAGGACTTAAATTTGTTCTCCTCCGTCCAGATGGCTCTCATTTCGGGTCTGCTATAACGTTCGATCATGAATTTGTATTCCTCCAGATATTAGTTTGTTCAATCCATTGCAATCCTTCTTCAACATCCTGACAGAGCAGATTGACATGCCCCATTTTCCGTCCCGTTTTCGCTTCGGTTTTTCCATATATATGAAGCTTGGGAATAACACCGAGTTCCATTGCTTCTGCATCAGGTTGACCCGTTCTGGTGATAATTCCTTCCAGATGTTCTCCAAGCACATTGACCATAACGACCGGACTTAACAGTGTTGTGTCTCCTAATGGCAGCCCGCAGATGGCACGAATATGCTGCTCGAACTGTGACGTCGCACAGCCTTCCATCGTGTAATGACCGGAATTATGAGGTCTTGGAGCCAGTTCGTTCACATACAATCTTCCGTCTGCCGCAACAAAGAGTTCCACCGCCAGCAATCCAACAGCCTGCATGGATTCGGCCACAGCCGCTGCAAGTTTTTGGGCTTCAATCTGTATGTCCGTAGCCACTCTGGCCGGTACGATCGAGGCATGCAGAATGTTGTTCACATGAATGTTCTCCGCTGGTGGGAATGTCTTGATCTCGCCACTCGTGCTTCGGGCAACGACGACGGAGATTTCACAGTCAAACTTGATAAATTGCTCAAGCACCAGTTCCGCTCCGGTTGCCGCAAGCTCTTCGTAAGCCGGTACAGCCTGACTCGCTTCGCGAATGACTCGCTGGCCTTTACCATCGTATCCTCCGGTTACCGTCTTCAAAACACATGGTACACCAAGCTCGCTTACTGCTGCTTGCATCGTATCCTTACTTGTAATCTCCCTATAAGGCGCTACTCTTACTCCAGCAGCTTCGATCGCTCGTTTTTCACGCAACCGATGCTGAGTTGTATACAATAACGCACTTCCTTGCGGCACATAGGATTCACGTTCCAGCAAGCCCGCTACACCTGCATCCACATTTTCAAACTCATACGTGATCACATCACACTGACGGGCCAGTTCAAGCGCTGCAGCTTCATCGTCATATCCGGCCTCAATCTGGCGGGCAACCTGTCCGCAAGGCGAATCTGGTGCCGGATCAAGCGTAACAAAGCGGTATCCCATCGCTGTCCCGGCGAGCGTTAGCATTCGTCCAAGCTGTCCGCCCCCGAGAACGCCAATGGTTGTTTTTCCTGGGAGCAGCACACGTCCAGCCATGCCGGAAAGATTCAATTCAGTTTTACTCATAGCTCATCACTGCTTTCGAGTACTTCACGCTTGATCCGCTCTCTGCGGGCTTCGCAGCGATTACGGACATCCTCATCGAATGCACCAATCATCTGGGCCGCAAGCAGCCCTGCATTGGTAGCACCCGCCTTGCCAATCGCTACCGTTGCAACAGGAATGCCGCCTGGCATCTGAACAATGGATAATAAGGAATCGAGACCATTCAGTGCCTTGGACTGCACAGGTACGCCGATTACCGGCAGCATCGTTTTGGAAGCAACCATGCCTGGGAGATGTGCTGCTCCGCCTGCACCTGCAATGATAACCTTGAATCCGCGCTCAGTAGCCTGCTCGGCATATTCAAACATCAGATCCGGTGTGCGATGCGCAGATACAACCTTTTTTTCATACCCGATCTCCAGTTCATCCAGCACCTCACACGCATGCTTCATCGTTTCCCAATCCGACTTGCTGCCCATAATTACAGCGACCTGCACTGACATGAATACATCCAACTCCCGTCTGAGCTTATTTTGATAACAACCACTCTAGCCATACGTGCTCCCTTTTGAAACAAAAAAATCCGCTACCCGCGAAAACATCACATTTTCTCCGGACACCGGACTCCAAGAAATACGTATCCCTCATTTGGGCATGCCAAAAGGGGGCTTGCTGTCCGCATCCATATTCATGCGACTCTCAGCCGTATCTCCTCGTAGTCCGGAAATTTACGGTCTCCGGGTAGAGACTTCCGGGCCTTATCCCCGGCGTTATACGAGCAAATATCTATTCAATCCAAGCGACTCATTTCGGTCAACCTTGGTACATCTTTCGTTCCTACTCGACCTTATTCTCACCTGATCGACACATCTAACATTCTAACAATCCCCTACAGCTAATGTCAACTTAAAGACGAACATTTAACATATTGACAAATATAATGTTCGTGATTAAGGCGTTTCTTTTGAACTTCATATCCATTTCATCCCATAAAAGAAAGCCGACTTCTCTTCAATGAAATGAAGACAGCCGGCTCACCGCGTATTGTAATTCACAATCTATTGCATTATTTAACGATCAATACAGGAACTTGAGCATGCTGCACCACATTGTGGCTTACACTGCCCAAGACAAATTCACGAATGCCACCAAGTCCACGACTTCCGATGACGATAACATCCGATCCATTTTCCTTGGCATAATCAAGCAGCACTTCAGCTGCGGCCCCTTGAATCAGGTCTACGTTGGCTGTAACGCCTGCAGCTTTGATCCGTTCTTTTGCTTCATCGGTTGTTTGCACAGCCAGGTTGTAGTAATCGTTATTCAGAGATGGCGGCAGCGGTGCGAGTCCTTCTCCAATAAATACGCGTGGGAAATCAAAGGCATGAATGACATCAATGACTGAATCCGGAGACACCTTAGCCAGTTCAAT
The DNA here is from genome assembly GCF_038005125.1 of Paenibacillus sp. FSL K6-2862. NCBI lineage: Bacteria > Bacillati > Bacillota > Bacilli > Caryophanales > Paenibacillaceae > Paenibacillus > Paenibacillus sp. FSL K6-2862. Next base: position 726,729 of record NZ_JBBOSN010000001.1, on the reverse strand, counting down.
GCCACGATCAAGTGCCTTGTTTGAAGCTTTTGATCCATCATAAGCTACTAAAATTTTGGAGAATAACATGTAAATCCCGTCCCTTCCTTATATGTAGAAACTCCGAAGCTGGAAGCTTCGGTCTAACATAAAACTAAATCCACCGCCATGTAACCCTATAAACGTTCTTCATGCGATATGAACCATTTGCCTGGTTTTGCAGTGTCGCCACCTCCAGGTTCTATTTCAGAAAATAACCATAGATTACGGCATTCAGAAATAGCAGAAGTGGAATCCCGATGGTAAAGCTCGGATGTTTGGTTTTGTGCCTTTTCCGGTACATTGCAATCCAGACTCCAAGCGCGCCTCCGATAAACGCCAGCAGGAATAACGTCCGTTCGGGTGTACGATCACGACGTCGCTGCGCCCGTTTTTTGTCATCTGACATCACCAGATAACCTACCACGTTAATAAATAAAAACCACAATATGAGTCCGGTTTGCATATAATTCTAGCGGTCCCCCTATCCCGGGACATCTCCCTGTTCCTCCATTATAATCCTCTGCAGGGACATGATCAACGAGAGAAGGGAGCCGCATAGATTGCTTATTGGAATCATCCGTTCCGGGTAGAACCTAGGACTCCTGTTTCGGAATACCGTTCAGGCTGGGAACTCTTTTGCCGGCCTTGGTTGGACGTGCTCCGATGCTTTCTTCCCGGATACTGTCCTTATTCTGCTGATTATGAATTTTCTCTGGTTTGTTGTGTGGCATCTGTGTCACCTCCTTGGCTTACGTTGCCTGAAAAGGAGGGATCTTATACGACACCATGCGAAGCGGTTTATTGAGCATGACCTCGCCGGTATCCATTCAACTTGGTCCAAACTCTTTCAGGGGCACTAGTCCCCTTTTTTCTCCATCGCTGCTTTCAACAAGTCTCCGAGATTGGATCCGATGGATTCCTGCTTGGCATACTGTTTGACCAGCTTTTGCTGTTCGCGTTTGTTGACGTGCTGTTTATCTTTATCCAGTGCTTCCGTGATTCCGCAAGGCAGACACTGCACATAGAGGCCCGCTTTGCCTTCTTTCATTTCCATCTTCTTGTGACACTGCGGACAACGACGGTTGGATAACCGCTTCTCTGCAGAGCGACGATAGCCACAATCCTCCGTGGGACATACGAGAAACTTGCCGCGTTTCCCTTTCTTCTCAAGCAGACGCGCATTGCAATCCGGGCAGTGGCTGCTCGACACGTTATGCGGTTTATACTCTGCCTTGCTTCCTTTTACAGTGGACACCAGTTCTTTAGCCATCGAACGTATGCCTTCCAGGAAAGGACCTGGTTTCCCTTGTCCACGAGCAATCCGTTCCAGTTCAGCCTCCCAACGCGCCGTCAGTTCAGGTGTGCGCAGCTGCGGAGCAGCCAGCTCAATCAATTGCTTCCCTTTGCCTGTAGGATGCATGCTGTTGCCTTGGCGGTCGATGGTATCGGAGCTGATCAATTTCTCGATAATATCTGCACGCGTAGCCGGGGTACCTAGTCCGTGCTTCTCCATTTGTGCGAGCAATGCAGCCTCCGTGTACCGTTTAGGTGGCATGGTTCTTCCACTTTTAATATGACAACGCTGAACGGTAACCGACTGACCTTGCTGTACGTCTGGCAAAAGAGTGTGGCCATTGTCTGCTTGCTCATCTGTGCGCTCATCATCTTCGTCACTGTAGTCTCCGCCGTATACTTCACGCCAGCCACTGTCTTTTACCGTTGTACCTTTAACATGGAAGGAATCTTCACCCACTTGCACAGTAATCGCTACTGAATCGTATCTGGCAGCTGGATAGAACAAACTGATAAACCGGCGTACGATCAAATCATACAGTTTGCGTTCCTCTGGACTCAGCTGATTCAGCAGCACGGTCTGTTCTGTTGGGATGATGGCATGGTGATCCGTTACCTTACTGTCATCCACAATTCGTTTGGTGATATTCAGATTTTTCCGCAGCAAGGGACGCGCTAATGATGCATACGGTCCAACTGCTACAGTATCCAGTCTTTCTTTCAGCGTATCTGTCATGTCCGATGTCAGGTAGCGGCTATCCGTACGCGGATATGTAACCAGCTTATGCTGCTCATATAGACGCTGCAGGACGTTGGAAGTCTGCTTGGCTGAAAAACCATACTTGCGGTTGGCATCACGCTGCAGCTCCGTCAAGTCATAGGCCAGAGGATGCGGCTCGACTTTTTCACTCTTTTTGACCTGAGCAATGGTTCCCTTACGTCCATCCACTCGTTTCTTCAATGCCTGGGTATCTTGAGTATCAAAGATGCGTGAATCTCCGCCTGAGGCCCGCCACACGGCTTGAAAACCTCCAAAATCTGCAGTTAATGTCTCATACTCCTGTGACCGAAAACCATTGATTTCATTTTCCCTGTCCATGATCATGCCCAGGGTTGGCGTCTGTACCCGTCCTGCAGACAACTGTGCATTAAATCGAACGGTCAGCGCTCGTGTCACATTAAGCCCAATCATCCAGTCCGCTTCTGCCCGGCACCGTGCCGATTCATAGAGACGGTCAAACTGACTCCCTGGCTTCAGCGAAGCAAATCCTTCTTTGATTGCCTTATCCGTCTGAGAAGAAATCCACAATCGTTTGAAGGGCTTCTTCCACTGCGCCATTTGCATGATCCAACGGGCAAGCAGTTCTCCCTCCCGGGCGGCATCCGTCGCGATGACCAGTTCACCAACATCTTGGCGTTTCATAAGCTGTTGTACGGCCTTGTATTGATGATTCGTCTCTCTTAGCACCTTCAGTTTCGCCCGCTCCGGCAGAATCGGCAGATCTTCAAGATTCCAGGTGGCGTACTTCTTGTCGTAATCTTCTGGTTCCGCAAGTCCCACTAGATGCCCAAGTGCCCACGTTACGATATATTTAGGACCTTCCAAATAACTCTTATGTTTATCACGCGCTCCCATAACTCTGGCAATTTCCCGTGCCACAGATGGTTTCTCAGCGAGTACCAATGTTTTCACTTCGTATCTCTTCCTTTCTTCATACACCTTGTAACCCAAGTTCCTATCCTTTCATTATATCATTTCAGACCAATCGTTTCTTGGCATATCCCAGGGGGAACTATTAACCTGATAAATTACTGCTCCAGGTTACATGTAAGATAATATAACACATTTGTGAACACTTAAATTTCTTTTAGGAATGAAAATAAGAGCATCTGAAAGAGATAATCACCTTTATACAACTTGTATACGTTTTTTTGGATAAATATGAGCGTTGTAAGAATACCTGACATGTTATTAGAATGTGACAAAAGCATATACAGCCGTTTCATCACACACATCATTGCGACAGAAGGGAGCGTGGATGCATGACTTATCATGGATCTGTATTGAAAAAAAGTGGAGCTCTGTTACTGACAGGAGCAGTAATGGTTACAACTTGGGGAGGAGCTTCCGTACCGCTGGCATCAGCCGGAGCAGCAACCCCATCAAGCAAAACAACGGTCGCAGCAACAGCTGCAGTGAAGGCACCTGCCACGTCTGCCGCATTTATTGAAGCCATGGAAGAAGCAGCGACACTTGCAGGTGTGCCTTTTTCAATGGACGAGCTCTCAGGCAAAACCATTCAACGTAAGGATGCTGCTCTAGCTCTTCAAACCTGGTTGAAGCTGGAGTCCACCACAGAGTCGTTCAAAGACGTACCGGACCAATCCAGCTATGCAGGTGCCATCGGTGCTTTGAATGCTGCAGGGTTGATGAAAGGATATACTGATTCCCTCTTTCTCCCTAACGCTGTCCTGACGGAAAATGATGTCGCCATATTGAAAGATCGCATTTATAACTACATAAAACCATTTGTGCTGGAGGAAGCAACGATTACGGAACTCCAGGCTGCAATGACGCAAGGAAAGCTTACATCCAAGGAATTGGTTCAAATGTATCTGGATCGGATTGAGAAATACGATGATCAGGGAGTTAGCATTAATTCCATACTAACCTTAAACCCGGAAGCACTTGAACTTGCCCAGGCATTGGACGAAGAACGTGCAGCCAAAGGTGCACGCGGACCGCTGCACGGTATTCCGGTACTTGTGAAGGACAACTTCGATACAAATGATATGCCTACCACTGCCGGCTGTATCTGTCTGAAGGACTCCGTGCCTGCGCAAGACGCTGAGCAAGTGAAGAAGCTCAAAGAAGCAGGTGCCATTATCCTCGGTAAAACAAATCTGCATGAATTTGCATTTGGCATTACTACATCCAGTTCATTGGGTGGACAAACCCTGAACCCTTACGCACTGGATCATTATCCTGGCGGTTCCAGCGGCGGGACAGGGGCAGCGATTGCCTCCAACTTTGCTGCAGCAGGCATGGGTACCGATACTGGTGGATCGATCCGTATTCCATCCAGCTTCAACAGCCTTGTCGGAATTCGTCCAACGATTGGACTATCCAGCCGTGAAGGGATTATCCCGCTTGCTCTCACTCAGGATGTAGGCGGCCCTATGGCTCGTACAGTTAGCGATGCTGCGATCATGCTGGACGCTACAGCCGGTTATGACAAAGATGATGTGGCTACAGCCTATGCTGTAGGCAAAATCCCATCCAGCTATACCGATTTCCTTGATGTGAACGGTTTGAAAGGTGCACGAATTGGTGTGGCCACAGAGCTCATCCCAAGCACCAAAGCAGAAGAAAAAGCCGTTGCCGATGTGATCAACAATGCCGTGGAAGAATTGAAATCTCTGGGTGCAACTGCTGTTCCCATCAGTATTCCGAACCTGGACGAAATCAACAAATACCCGAGCCTGAGCGGATATGAATTCAAATTCCAGCTGAACGACTATTTGGAGTCACTTGGTGAAGATGCTCCATACCACAGTCTGTCGGACATCATCGCTTCAGGTGAATTTGATAAAACACAGGAACAATCCATGAAGGCACGCGATGCACGAGAAACGCTGGAGACAACTGAGTATAAAGACATCGTATTGAAACGTACTCAAATCACGCGCGAAGCTATTCTAAAAGTGATGGCTGATAATAACCTGGATGCCATCGTTTATCCTACATCCACCCAGGCTGCTGCCGTGATCGGCGAAGGCCAAAACTCCGGCGGGAATAACCGACTAAGCCCATTCTCCGGGTTCCCGGCTATCACCGTACCTGCTGGCTTCACTACAGAGGGTCTACCCGTAGGTATTGAATTCCTGGGCCGCGCCTTTGATGAAGGAACATTGATTAAACTCGCATATAGTTATGAGCAGGGAACCCACCACCGCCAAGCTCCTAAACTTACGCCATAACTCCTTTATTGAATTAAAAAGAGCTTAATAAACAAAAAGTACACTTCGCCTCCACATCGGAGGAAAGTGTACTTTTTTTATGATCCTAGTAAGACACACTGTCTTTCCCGCTTAATCTCAACTTTCTACGTTAATTCGTTGAACCAGCGTCTGCTACACTCCATTCCAACACAAGGCCCGCATAAGTTAAGCCACCACCGAAACCGAATAAGGCGAGGCGCTGACCCTGCTTCACTTTCCCTTCATCGACAGCCAGCTGAATGGCTAGAGGTATGGATGCAGCTGATGTGTTTCCACGGTACTCCATGCTGGTTAGCGTGCGTTCCAACGGTACAGGACCACGCTCGCAGACAGCCTCAATCATTCTCATATTTGCGCTGTGCGGTACGAACCAGTCGATTTGCTCCGTCTGCAAGCCTGAGCTAGCGATAAGTTTCGGCAATTGCTCCGGTATCAGCCGTACAGCCCATTTGTATACTTCTCTGCCGTTTTGCACAAGACGTCCGTCACCTTGAAGAGGTACCCCATTCATCTCGGAAGAAAGCCCACTGCTATAAACATGTAACCCACCATCACCCTGAGTTCCGGAAAGTGCTGCCAGAGTACTGCCCTGGCCTTCGGTTCGTTCCAACAGAAACGCTCCGGCTCCATCCCCAAACAAAATACATGTCGTACGATCAGTGTAATCTGTAATTTTGGATAATGTCTCTGCCCCGATCACGAGCACTTTGCGATACATGCCACTTGTAATCATGCTATCGGCCAGCTGCAATCCATAGACAAAGCCTGCGCATGCTGCGCTCAAATCCAGGGCTCCCGTCTGAGCAATGTTCAAACGGGCCTGTACTCTGGAAGCTGTACTGGGAAATGCATAATCCGGTGTACTTGTTGCTACGAGGATCATATCCACATCATGAACGTCAACCTCATAACGCTGAATCATGTCTTCCACAGCTTTAACTGCCAGATCAGAAACGAACTGATCCTCTGCGGCAATCCTCCGCTCTCTCATGCCTGTTCGTTGTACGATCCATTCATCGTTCGTTTCGACCATTTTCTCCAAATCCGCGTTATTTAGAATACGCTCCGGCACATAGGTTCCGAATGCAGTAATACTGGCTTTTGATTGCATCATAGCGTCAGTCACCTCGTTTTGTTTTTTATTATTATAGCACTAAGTATTAGTACTTGGTACTAATTTATGATAAATTTTTATTGTTTTCTCTGTTGATACACAAAAGCCTCCCTCTGGTCCATTCTCCTCACACTTGGTATGTAGATCCAATGAAGAAGAATAACCATATTCGGCTTAGTATGAAGAATGCCTTAATAATAGCCGTTATCTGTAGACTCTTCGTAAGGAAAGATGGAAAATAGACAAATCAATTCATATTACTGATAGACATTTGACAAGATGGGGGATTACAGAATGCAAAGAGAAATAAACATCCTTGCAATTTCAGGAAGTCTACGGAAACAATCCACAAACACTATGCTAATGCACGCCATGATGGCGCTTGCCCCTACTACTTTAAAATTTCAGGTATATGATCAACTGAATGATCTTCCACACTTCAATCCTGATCTTGATGTAGATGATGGTCCTGCTTCCGTTCAATACTTCAGATCCCAATTAAAGCAAGCAGACGGTGTCCTGATCTGTACACCTGAGTATGGAAATGGTATTCCCGGTGTCTTAAAAAATGCTTTAGATTGGATTGTATCCTCCGGAGAATGGGTGAATAAGCCTACAGTGGTCATAGCAGCATCCCCCAGCCCTTTGGGCGGTAATCAAGCCCATACATCCATATTGCTGACTTTAAACATGATCAATGCCCTCGTCCTGGATGATGCCTCACATACAATTCCTCATATTACGATGAAAATCAACAAACAAGGTATGATCATTGATCCTGATACTAAAAAGGCACTGCAAGATTCACTTTTACGCTTAGCAGAAGCATGCCCCAACTGAATGAATGAACTGACAAGTTTTATAAAAAAACAAAAACAGCCCGATTGATCACTATCGGGCTGTCAAAATTGTATTTAGTTACATTTATAAACAAATAAAAACCACCACCGAGATTCTTCGGCAGTGGTTCTTTGCTTGGCAACGTCCTACTCTCCCAGGACCCTTCGGTCCAAGTACCATCGGCGCTAGAGGGCTTAACGGTCGTGTTCGGGATGGGTACGTGTGGAACCCCTCCGCTATCGCCACCAAACGAGCATTTGTGTAACAAATGCATTTTGTGGAACTGAAAATCATACACACATTGGAGTGATGTACCGATTTTCATTTCAGAGATTATTCTCTGAAAACTAGATCCGAAACGAAACTTGCGATCAAAACCTGCAATTTGGATAAGCCCTCGACCGATTAGTACTGGTCAGCTCCATGCATTACTGCACTTCCACCCCCAGCCTATCTACCTCGTCGTCTTCAAGGGGTCTTACATACTGGGAAATCTCATCTTGAGGGGGGCTTCACGCTTAGATGCTTTCAGCGCTTATCCCGTCCGTACATAGCTACCCAGCGGTGCTCCTGGCGGAACAACTGGTACACCAGCGGTACGTCCATCCCGGTCCTCTCGTACTAAGGACAGCTCCTCTCAAATTTCCTACGCCCACGACAGATAGGGACCGAACTGTCTCACGACGTTCTGAACCCAGCTCGCGTACCGCTTTAATGGGCGAACAGCCCAACCCTTGGGACCTACTTCAGCCCCAGGATGCGATGAGCCGACATCGAGGTGCCAAACCTCCCCGTCGATGTGGACTCTTGGGGGAGATAAGCCTGTTATCCCCAGGGTAGCTTTTATCCGTTGAGCGATGGCCCTTCCATGCGGTACCACCGGATCACTAAGCCCGACTTTCGTCCCTGCTCGACTTGTAGGTCTCGCAGTCAAGCTCCCTTATGCCTTTGCACTCTTCGAATGATTTCCAACCATTCTGAGGGAACCTTTGGGCGCCTCCGTTACTCTTTAGGAGGCGACCGCCCCAGTCAAACTGCCCACCTGACACTGTCCCCGTACCCGCTAAGGGCACCAGGTTAGAACCTAGATACGATCAGGGTGGTATCCCAACGGTGCCTCCACACAAGCTGGCGCTCATGCTTCAAAGGCTCCCACCTATCCTGTACAGATCGTACCCAAATTCAATATCAAGCTGCAGTAAAGCTCCATGGGGTCTTTCCGTCTTGTCGCGGGTAACCTGCATCTTCACAGGTATTAAAATTTCACCGGATCTCTCGTTGAGACAGCGCCCAAGTCGTTACGCCATTCGTGCGGGTCAGAATTTACCTGACAAGGAATTTCGCTACCTTAGGACCGTTATAGTTACGGCCGCCGTTTACTGGGGCTTCGGTTCACAGCTTCGGGATTACTCCCTAACCGCTCCCCTTAACCTTCCAGCACCGGGCAGGCGTCAGCCCGTATACTTCGCCTTACGGCTTCGCACAGACCTGTGTTTTTGCTAAACAGTCGCTTGGGCCTTTTCACTGCGGCCCCCTCGTGCTATTCACACTACCGGGGCACCCCTTCTCCCGAAGTTACGGGGTCATTTTGCCGAGTTCCTTAACGAGAGTTCTTCCGCGCGCCTTAGAATTCTCTTCTCGCCTACCTGTGTCGGTTTGCGGTACGGGCACCTTCATCTGGCTAGAGGCTTTTCTTGGCAGTGTGAGATCATGACCTTCGCTACTGTAATTTTCACTCCCCATCACAGCTCAGCCTTAGGATGTGCGGATTTGCCTACACATCAGCCTTACTGCTTGGACAGACATCCATCCGTCTGCGTCACTACCCTACTGCGTCCCCCCATCGCTCGTAACGATTTACGGTGGTACAGGAATTTCGACCTGTTGTCCTTCGACTACGCCTTTCGGCCTCGCCTTAGGTCCCGACTTACCCTGAGCGGACGAGCCTTCCTCAGGAAC
>NZ_JBBOSN010000001.1:15000-712500 GCF_038005125.1 Paenibacillus sp. FSL K6-2862 | reverse complement strand
CAGCCACAAGCAGCATCTGACGAATTCTCGTCACGGTCAAGATAATAAATACGATACCCGAGATGAATACAGCCCCGAGAGCAGCTTGCCAGGTAATTGCCCCATTCGAACTCAATACAACCGTCATGAAGTATGCGTTCAATCCCATACCCGGCGCGAGGGCGATCGGGATGTTAACGAACAATCCCATAATGATGGTCATAAGCCCAGCACCTACGGCTGTTGCAAAAAACACTGCGTTATCCGACATCCCCGCCCCGGCTGATCCGAGGAACAATGTGTTAACAAAAAGGATGTACGCCATGGTCATAAAGGTAGTAAGACCCGCAACAATCTCCGTTCTAACATTTGTTCCGTTTTCTTTTAGTTTAAAGAAACGATCCATAATCCACTAACTCCCCCTTAGAGATGTTGAAGCCATTTTGAAAAACGACAAAGACCCTGGACGGACTTACTTCACCCAGGGTTAGCTATTAGGAGAGGCGTAGCCTATTGCCAAGAACAAAAAAAATTCTAATGTGCGTCCATTATAGTTAACCACGCAGTCATATAGAATTTTGCTGTGCTTAGCCTCTCCTGCTCGTAGCCAGATCATTAGGGTGATCTTGTAGAAACTCCCGGGCCATATCCCCAGGATTATACGAAGTAGTATGCGCTATTTGTTTGTTTTCCCATCCCTATTTTAGAAGCACCGACCTTTTCTGTCAATGATAAAAACGAATGTTAACTATATGTTTATACGGAAACGTTCGTGTTCTGAAAGCGCTGTAAATTTCACAGCAAAAAAAGCCACCGTATATACGGCAGCTCATAATCCAATCTATACATTATTCCTAGTGTTAAACAACAGTTTAACAAACAATGCAGTAATTCAGCATTATCCTTTGATTCCCGAATTCAGATTAATCGATTGCAGGAAATACTTTTGTGCAAAAATAAACAGGACGAGTGTTGGAATGATCGCCAGAATCGCCGAACCCATCAGCTGTCCAATCATGCGATAGTTACCGTAAATATCCTGCAGTAACAGCAGTCCAGCGGTAATCGGCATTTTTTCGACATCTGTATATACGATAACCGGCCATAGGAAGTCATTCCAGGACCCAATGAACGAGAATAGACCGCACACAATCAACACCGGTTTCACTAGAGGTAAAATGATGGAGTAGTAAATTCGGAAATCACTTGCACCATCAACCTTAGCAGACTCGTCCAGTTCGCCAGGTATTCCCTTCATGAACTGACGAACGAGGAAGATATTCCCCATACCAGCCAGCCCCGGAATAATCATGGCCCAAGCTGTATTCACCCATCCAAGCGCCTCAATGATTTTGTAGGAAGGGATCAGGTTAACGACACCCGGGAAAAATGAAATCCCGAGAAGCGTGAAAAACAAGGCATCTCTCCCTTTGAACTTCAACCTTGTGTATCCATAGCCTGTAAGGGAAATGATAAAAACGACAAGCACCGTGTGAGATACTGCAATGAGCAGCGAGTTGCTCAGCCATCTCAGAATCGGAGCGGTTGATGTATTGTCCAGTATGGCGACGTAGTTATTAAAGTCCCACTCTTTGGGAAATAATCGGAACCCGGCCGACACCACTTCCGCCTGCGAGCGAAACGAAGTCGTGATCCCGAAAATAACGGGCACCACCCATATGACACAAATGGTTACCAAAAATAGATAGGATATATATTTGGAGATACTTATTTTTTTGACCATGTTGATATACCTGCTCCTTCCCGATCCACGTTCGATCCTGCTCCTCTAATTGGCGTTCCGGTTCATTACGTAATATTGCAATGCGGAGATGACCAGAATAACCAGTCCTAACAGCACAGCCATGGCGGAAGCCATACCTGCTACTGACTCACCGGAGCCAAACGCAAGCTGGCGAATATACATCATGAGAACATGCGTAGTCTGCTGTGGTCCACCATCGGTCATCATCAGCGGCTGACCAAATACGTTAAACGAACCTGCTGTTGTCATGACAAATGTAAAAATCAACGGGAAACGGATGGAAGGCAGCGTAATGCTGAAGAATCGGCGTACCGGACCGGCACCATCCATCTCGGCTGCTTCATACAGATCGCTAGGTACACCATTAATGGAAGCGCGATAGATAATCATGTTACCACCGACCGCTCCCCATACAGATATCACAATAATAATGATCCAAGCATACGGTTGATTGGCTGCCCAGGATATCTCTGATCCAAATACGTTACCCGTGATGCCGAGCTGTTTATTGAAAATAAGAGACCAGATGAGCGCTGCAGCAGATATGGAGATCATACCTGGAATGTAAATAATCGCCTGCATGAAGCCTTTGAATTTCACCTTTTTATGTTCAAGGGCTACAGCAACAAGCAGCGGAATAATGATTAACGGCGGAACGCTCAGTGCCACGAAAATCAACGTATTCTTTAAACCATTAAAGAATTGAAAATGAAATGAGGAATCCTGGTCGAACAGGATCGTCCTATAATTTTCAAAACCGACCCAAACCGGATCGTTAATTAGGTTCCATCTGGTGAAAGAGGCATAAATCCCGTAGATCGTTGGCAGCAGTATAAACACCAAAAACAGGATTAGATGAGGACCAACAAATAAGAACGGTGCAAATGATCGTTTATTCATATCCTTTCATTTCTCCTTTGGGAAAAGCAATGTGCCACTCTTGCGACACATTGCTTCTATTACAGTAGAATGGCGAGATGTACAGTACATCCGTTATGCAATTCAAGTGTTACTGGGCACCACTGCTTCCTTGAGCAATTTTGTCCTCAACCTCTTTTTGCATGGTTTGCAGTGTCGCATCCAACTCCACATTGCCACGAACAATATCAGCCGCGTATTTGTCGACCGCTTCAGCTACATACGGGTAATACTCGTAAGTGTAGATGTAGAGCGATTCGATCTCCTTCTCGTTCGAAGTAAAGAACGACTGCATGTAGTCTTTGTACTCCGGACTCTCAATAACCTGTTTACTCGCAACGGTCTGTCCCGCTTTGGCCCATTCCATTGAATTCTGACGGATAAACTCCAGGAATTTACCGATTCCTTGTTCCTTCTCATCCGTTCTCGCTTCATTGTTCAGCATGGCAAACAGGTGGGACGAAGAACGGTTTGTAAACTTATCAGCCGTAGGTGAATATACATTAGTCACGCCAAAATTCAGACCTTCAACAGTGGCATGAGCGGTTGAGCTCCATGTACCATCTGTAGAAAACAGGACATTACCGGATTGGAACATCAGGTATCCATCTTCACCGAACGGAGTCATGAGACCGGCATCGGCAATCTTTTTGACACTTTCAAATGCAGCCTTCATTTCAGGAGTGTTCAGTGCTGGTTTTCCATCCTTCTGCACATCTCCGCCCACATTCTGCAATTGTCCGAGGATAACCCATCCGAGCAAAGCATCATTCACAACGAAGTCTCCTTCATCTAATTTGCCTTGCAAGGAAAGCATTTCGTCAATCGTGACAACGTCATCGTCCAGGAATGATTCCGCGTTATACTTTTTCAGCAAATCCTTGTTGTAGTACATGGCATTACTGTGGATATCGAGAGGAACAGTGTACTGTGTCCCATCAATGGTTCCTGTCGACCACGCTTGCGGCAAATAGTTCTCTTCCTTGATTTCCGGCTGTGCTGCCAGCATTGAAGTCATGGGTTCAAGCACGTTTTGCTTCACAAAGCCCGGAACACGGTCAGCATGGATAATAGCCAGATCCGGGACCCCTTTACCGGAGTTAATTACCGTAGACAGCTTGGTGTACATATCAGACGTAATCACATGTTTTAATTTGATTTCTGGTTCAGTGGCGTTATATTCTTTAACTAACTGGTCCATATAGGCTCCATCTTCTCCAGTCAGAGGCGTCCAGAACGTAATCGTATTTTTGTCGTCTGTACTGCAACCCGACAGCACAAAAACCAGCAGAAACAGCGTAGATACCATGATTACAAAACCTTTTTTTGTACGTTTCACACAAGAACCCCCCTAGAATAATCAATCCTAAGCACATTTGTAAACGCATTCAAATATTCAAGAAAATCACAGGGCTCTGCTATATTCTCCTTGAAAACCGGCCTGCCCTGCTTCTAAAGTGCCTTACTGAAGGAAGCTTGCCTAGGAGCACCCCCTTCGCCCTAATACACAAACGTTAATGAATTAATTAATGATTAACATTTGTATGAATTTATCGTAATTCATAGCGCTTACATTTGTCAACCACTTTGTTCCATTTTTATTTTTTATTTATGCTATAGCCCTATACGTTCACCGGTCGACCATCTGGAACGGGTTTTCCAAAGTATGGAAATCCATACTCATCCCAACCAAAGACCTGTGCCCGCATGTGGCGATTCGGATCATAGAGCGGGTCTCCCTCAATTTCTTTATAATTGCGAGCATGATACACCAAAATATCCTGACTTCCGTCCTCCGACACGGTGAAACTGTTATGCCCTGGGCCGTATTGTCCAGCCTCTACATCGGTTTGGAATACAGGTGCCGGAAGCTTTGTCCAACTCTTGGGTGACAACAGGTCGCTCCCTTCCTCTGCATACAGCAATCCCATGCAATAATTATGATCTGTCGCACTTGCCGAGAAGGATATAAATATTTTGCCGTTTCTCTTCAACACCGCTGCGCCTTCGTTGACCAAAAAACCGATCTTCTCCCAATCATGTGTCGGTTCAGCGATCATCACCTGTTCCGAAGCGAGTTTCCACGGATTTTCCATGGATGCAATATACAAGTTGGAATTGCCCACGATGTCCGGATCTTTTTGTGCCCAAACTAGATATTGAACATCTTTATGCAGGAACGAGGTCGCATCAAGTGCGAAACTCTCCCATTTTGTCTTGATCTGCCCCTTTTCCTCCCACACTCCTTCAAGCGGGTTAGCCGAGGCATTTTCCAGTACAAACATGCGATGGTCAAAAAGCCCTTCCACCGTAGCTGTTGTTCGTGCTGCAGCAAAATAGATATACCATTTACCATGGACATAATGAATTTCCGGCGCCCAAATGTTGGCACTCATCGGTCCTTCATCATATTTGCGCCATGCTACGACGGGCTCAGCACTGTCCAGCTCTTGAACAGTGCGAGCTCTTCTAACCTCAATTCGATCATACTCAGGCACGGAACCTGTAAAATAATAATAGCCGTCGGTATGTTTGTATACCCATGGATCGGCTCGTTGCGGTATAATCGGATTAACAAATGATTCCTTCTTCGAAACTGTACTCACGTTGTCATCTCCTGTTCTGCACGATACGTTAATGTTTTTGTTTATATATTCGTAAATTTGTTACTAATTCACCTAAATATTAAGTTATTGAGTAACACGTGTCAATGAGTTGGCAGGGTTTTTTTGGTTATTTCATGGTTCGTTTTTACATTTTTCCGATTACTTCTGTTTTTATGTTGTATTTCTGGTATTATTTATATAAAAACATTGTGATTATTTTCGAATTTCGATATTATAATATTCTACGTTTACTATTCATATAAATGTTAATATTTCATTTCTTCGGAGGAATTACATTGAAAATCGACCTGAACGAGAAAAACCTGCATATCTTCGAAGCCCTTTCTAGCAGTGTACGTATTCAGATCGTTCATCTGCTGTCTAAAAACTCTATGAATATAAAAGAACTGGCCGAAGCGCTTGGACTTAGTAGTGCCATTATGACCATGCATGTCAAAAAATTGGAAAAAGCCGGTGTAATTGAATCCAATATGGCTCCGGGCAAAGGTGGAGCGGCTCAAAAGGTCTGCTCTCTTCGTATGGACACTCTTGAAATCGCATTCCCGACCAAGGACGTCATCCAACGTGAGATTCACAAAACCGAAATATCCGTAGGACATTTCACGGATCTGCAGATCAAGCCGACTTGTGGCATATGTACAAGAGATTCCATCATTGGAATTTTTGATGATCCCCGGTATTTCCTTGATCCTGACCGACTCAAAGCCAAAATCCTGTGGTTTGGACAAGGATATATTGAATACAAGGTACCGAATTATCTAATGGGAGATGAAAATCCGGAAGAATTGGAGATATCGATGGAGATCTCCTCGGAGGCACCACTCACCAACAACAACTGGCCTTCTGATATTTCGTTTATCATTAATGGCGTTGAGGTTGGAATGTGGACGAGCCCTGGTGACTTTGGAGGGAAAGGCAAACTGAATCCGCCCTGGTGGTTTGAGAGTGTAAATCAGTACGGCCTTCTGAAACATCTCATTATCAAAAAGGAAGGTACGTTTATGGATGGCGTAAAATTGTCCGATGTTACCATCGATGATATCGGCATCCGTAATAGCTACTGGTCACTTCGCATTGCCGTCAAGGAGGATGCAGAGCACATCGGTGGTGTTACGTTGTTCGGTCAAGGATTCGGGAACCACAATCAAGACATTATTTTCCGGCTGTACTACACCGACAAAACTGAAAAGCCTGAATGATTAAGCTCTTGTAAGCCTAGCGATTCTGAGTTAATCATCACTGGTGCAACATCACTGGCATAACTAAAAACTCCCTTTGACATGTGTAATACATGATCAAAGGGAGTTTCTTTTCGTTTTTATATCGTTTATTCGTTAACCTATTCCCACTCAATCGTTGCAGGTGGTTTGGAAGTTACGTCATAGACGATCCGGTTCACGTTATCGACTTCATTTACGATACGCACGGAGATTTTCTCCAGTACATCCCAAGGGATACGTGCCCAGTCGGCAGTCATACCATCGATGGATGTTACGGCACGAATACCTACCGTGTAGGAATACGTACGGGCATCCCCCATAACGCCTACGCTCTTCATGTTCGGCAGAGCCGTGAAGTATTGCCAAATTTCGCGGTCCAAACCTGCTTTAATGATTTCTTCACGCAGGATGTAGTCAGAATCACGAACGATTTTAAGCTTCTCTTCCGTAACTTCTCCAAGAACACGGATCGCAAGACCCGGACCCGGGAAAGGCTGACGGTGTACAATTTCGTCCGGCAGGCCGCACTCTGTACCCACTTTGCGCACTTCATCCTTAAACAAGGTGCTCAGCGGTTCAATCAGCTTAAAGTTCATATCTTCAGGCAATCCACCCACATTGTGGTGAGATTTGATCGTTTGTGCTGTCGCTGTGCCACTTTCCACGATGTCCGTGTACAGTGTACCTTGCGCCAGGAATTCAAAATCATCAAACTGCTTGGACTCTTCATCAAATACGTAAATAAACTCGTTACCGATAATTTTACGTTTTTGTTCCGGATCATCCACACCAGCCAGCTTGGACATGAAGCGCTCCTGTGCATCGATTTTGACAACTTTCATGTCAAATTTGCCAACAAACGTCTCCATTACGCTTTCAGCTTCGCCTTTACGCAGCAGGCCGTGGTCAATGAACATACATGTCAGTTGGTCACCGATCGCTTTGTGAAGCAATGCAGCCACAACGGAAGAATCCACACCACCGCTAAGTGCACACAGTACTTTACCGTCGCCCACTTTTTCACGAATATCCTTGATCGTGTCGTCAATAAATGTTTCCATCGTCCAGTTGCCTTCGCAGCCACAGATGTTAAACAGGAAGTTGCTAATCATATCGTTACCACGAACAGAGTGACGTACTTCCGGGTGGAACTGAACAGCATACAATTTGCGCTCATCGTTACTCATCGCAGCGATCGGCGCACTTTCCGTGCCTGCATCCAGTTTGAAGCCCGGAGGCAACGTAACTACATGGTCACCATGACTCATCCATACCGTATGTTCGCCTTCAATGCCTTGTGCCAGGGCAGATCCCGCGGCAAACTCAAGGTCTGCCTTTCCGTACTCACGTTTCTCGGAACGTTCTACTTTACCTTCAAGCTGCTGTGCCATAAGCTGCATACCGTAGCAAATCCCGAAGATTGGAAGTCCCAGATCATACACACCCGGATCTACATGCGGAGCGTTCTCAGCGTACACGCTGGACGGACCTCCGGAAAATACAATACCTTTTGGTGACAATTCTGCGATCTTCTCTGCCGGTGTGTTATACGGCAAAAGCTCGCTGTATACGCCAAGATCCCGGATTCTTCTGGCGATTAACTGGTTGTATTGGCCCCCAAAGTCAAGGACAACCACAATTTCATTTTGCTTATTCATTACCGTGCCTCCCTCAATTAATGAAACTAATTATACGCAACGACAAAACATACCGTCAAGGAAAGACGAAACTCCTTTTTGTGGGCAGTTTGCAACATTTAATATGAAGACCCCTTCATTGTGAGTTTTCTACAAATTCCCCAGTTCCATTCGCTTCATGTTCAAATGAATATTTCATGCCAAGCTTTATGTAAAACAGACACTATAATGAAAGCCAAAACGGAAAGAAATCGCCCAAAAACGCCTTGTCCGCACTTCGGCGAGCAAGACGTCCCTGGGCGATGTTATGGTACTTGCAGGCGCCGGGCGAGGCGAAGTGCCCGGCGCAGGAATGCAAGACTGTCCGCGCGCAGCGGACGGTCCGGCCCGTACAGCAGCCGTTCCCAGTCGGCTGCAAACCGCGCGATGTCCGCGGCGTCCATGCCTGCGGCCAAGGCGGGTGACGCTGCATACTCCCGCAGCGTCATCCCCGGCGGCCGCGGGCCGTACCGCCGCGCGAGCGCGGCCCAGACCGGAGCTGCGGCGCTTAGCAGCCGCTCACGGTCCGGGAAGCTGCTGCGCGGCCATGCCAGCAGCAGCCTGAGCCGCAGCGCGGGGCGAAGCCGCCGCATGCGCAAGGTCCCGGTAGCGGCCAGCAGCGCCGCTGCCGCAAGGGCTGCCGCGAGCCATGGCTCCGCGGCAAGAGCACGCGCGCGCGCCAGCAGCCAGGCGCCCGCACTATCGATCCCGCCCCCAGATTGCGGCGGGATCTCCTCGCCGGGCTGCGCCCCGGCGACTGCTGCGACGTCCGTACCATCGCCTTGCGGCAATGCGAAGCCCGGCGTAGCCTCAAACGGCATCCAGCCTGCGCCGGGGAAATACACCTCCACCCAGGAATGTGCATTCCCCTGGGTAACGACATACCGGCCCGGTACCTCTGGGTCCGGTGAACCTGCACTGAATCCCTTTACCCAACGCGCGGGAATTCCTTCTGAGCGAAGCAATACAACCATCGCCGTGGAGAAGTGATTGCAGTAGCCTTCCCCTGTGACAAACAGAAAGTCGTCGACGAAATCCGTTCCGCGAGGCGGCATGCGTGTGTCCAGTGTATATTCGGCATGCTCTGCCAGGTAGGTCCGCACTGCCTGGACTGCATCATAACGCGTTTCGCTCTTCTGAATAATGTCACTTGCAAGTGATCGTACCCGCTCAGGCAGAGAGGTGGGCAGCTGCAGATAGGTTCGGCGAATTGCTGCCGGATCCTGACTCGAACTGCGCGCCTCGCCCAATTGACGAAGCTGTTCTGGCGACGCAGTGGGAATCATGACATCGGTTGTATACGTTTTGATCGGGTCACGACTGCTGGATCCGGCAAGCCAGAGCGTAGCCGAGTCTGCATTGGAGAGCAGGGCCATTCTATTTTCTTCGTTCTGTTCATTCTTGTCCTGAAAGGACAGGTTCAAAGGTACTCCGCCCGTAAAGAGTGGGTTAGGTCCCCTCCACGGACGCTCCATCGTAACTGTTTGACGAATGCGAGTCCAGTAGGCTTGGTTCTCCCAGCCATCGGCACGAAACAGCCCTGCCGGGCTGGCTTTTTGAAAGTTTTGTGCAGGATCACTCCATGTACTGCCGTTATAGTAGGAACGAGTCTCCCCGCGCCAATACGTGACTTGAGGGCTCTTCGCTGTAAAAAAGACGGCACTCCCTTGTACCAATGGAGATCCCATCGGCGCATCAGATGTGCTGTATCCCGTGACAGATGCTGAAGCAGGAATGCTGCCGCGTGGTGTATAGCCCGCCCAGCGGGCAAGGCGTTCCCCAATCTGATCAAGCGATATCCGTTCCGGCTCAGGGACCGGGACAACACGTCCGGGCAGAGCAGCAACCAATACCATCCCCGCAGCCGCAGCAGCAGCCACCGCACACCAACGAACATAGGGATATCGGTGAAAGGTTGGTGTTGTGCCCCCTTCCAACAGACGGAGCAGTTGGAGAATAGTCTGGATCAACAGTATCCATAGAACGGATCGTACGACGGAGGCGTAAACATCCAGCCCGGCCAATGTTTCCAGGAGCAGCAAATAAAGCAGGGTAGCACTGCCGAACAGCATCACACTCCGCCGCATCAACACAAGGGATTGCACAGAAGCCATAAGCATACTCCACCCACACATCATCAACAAACCTCTTGTCTCCGTACTGATGGAATAAAAGTGCCCACTTTCCATGAATGAGCGTATATCCTCCATCCATGTTCCAGGGTAACCAAGAGCCCAGCCGGCAGGATCACTGCCTCCATACATCAGACATAGAGCAGTAAGAGCCACAAGCAGTCGAAGCACTATCCCCAACATCCAGCCTGCACGCAATAATCCTGAAATCAGGAGCGCACCCGTAAGTCCGGCCATCACCGTCAGAAAACGCCCACTTCCCTGCTGTCCCGTGGAAGTAATCGGATAGATCCATTCCAGGGAGAGAAGCAGCAGAAGAACAGAAATGCTTATCTTATACACGGCGGGTTCTCTCTTAGACCGCTGGGATTTGGATCCCTGACCAAGTACCGAAACTTCTTCGGCAGATTGGACAACCGCCATATCACTACGATTACGCTCCCACATCCGAGACACCTGCCTTTCCAATGAAAGGCATGGATTGGTCTGCGACTGAGCTGACTCTTACCCCGCTAAGCCGAAGCTGTTCCGTCCACTGCTCAGCCGGATTCTCAAGCCCTCCCTGAACCCTATTCCCTTTGGCTTGTTCCTCACCCATCTGTGTTTCGGTTAACTGCACTTCTATTTCATGGCCCAACTCAGCCGCACCCAGCACCCATCCCGTCAGCACGGCATCCAATCTGCCAGTAAGGACAACCATGCGTGTCCCCGCGGGCCACTGATCCAGTATGGTTGTATCCGCCAGCAATGAAACGGATAAGTCAGCACTTGATATGCTTGCCTGGGCGAGGCTGTCCAGTGACAGATTTACATGCTCGGCATGGATCAGATCGCTTAACCACCCGGGCTGCTTATCCGGACCAGCCTCTACCCCTGTCCTCCAGAGTTGATAGGGAACATCATCGCGAACAGCTGTAAACACCCAGCGGGCAGCCATGTTAATGGCACGTTCAAACCCCGGATGCTCCTTCGCCCCCTGAATTCGTCGTTCGTAGCCAGTCTTTCCTTCATACAGCAGAATACCCAAAGACGTTGATTCCGATATTTCAGGCAAAAAGGTTTGAAGTTTGCCCGTTTTGGCCGTACTTTTCCAATGAATGCGTCCCAAGGGATCTCCTGGTTGATACTCGCGGAACTCGGGGCTTCGGTTACCATGACCGGTTTTTGTATTTGCCGAAGTTCCCTCATCTACAGCCGCAAATGCTGCAGATTCACGATCACCGAATGTTGATCCAGACGGAACGACAGCAAGAGATGTCCCGCCCACCGTTTCCGCAGAGACGGTGTTCCATCCGAATACATCTCCCCAGTACAGTTGACCTGAGCCCCACTGATACAATCCTCTTCGCAAGCCAGACATTTGATATTGGTAAGCAAACTTGCGTCTCATTCCCGGAAAAAGTAATTTTCTATGCACTCCAGCGGGCGTATCCTCACAGAGCATGATCCATAGCAGTGGAATTCGGCATTCGAACTCCACTTCCACCTGAACACGCACCATCTCCCCAACCATTATTCGTTCCGAATTCATTTGCCGGCGAATGCGAATTCGGCGCGGCCCCAACAGATGAATGACCAGACCGCTAATCAGGATGAGAGAGACCGTAATGGACAAAAACAGCGCCGCCTTGCCTCCATGCCATAGGTAAAGACAAGCAAAAGCTGCTGCCAAGACCGCATGGAACAGCCATTGAACAGGCGCGGTCATGATCGCCGGCCCCTTCCCTGAGCTGTCATTTGTACCGGTACGGGAACCGATGCTAGTGCATCCTGAATGACTTGTTCCTGACCCCGAAATGCCTCCGTCCTGTTCTGCCCTTTCAACCCGATTCGGTGGGCAAGCACAGGCTGAGCCACCTCTTTGACATCATCCGGAATGACATAGCTTCGCCCCTGTAGGTAGGCATATGCTTGCGTCGCAACCATCCAGGCCAGTGTTCCGCGTGGACTGATGCCGAGCCTCACAGCCGGATGATTACGCGTAGCTATAGCCACTGCAACCAGATACTGCTTGACTACGGAATCAACGTGCACATGTCTAACTTCGCGCTGCATCGCACTCACTTCTTCAGCGAGCACCACTGGACGAAGTTCATCCAGCAACTCTCTACTCTGCCCTCTGGTTAGCAGCTCGACTTCCTGTTCCGGTTCCGGGTAACCGAGTCCTATTCGCATTAGGAAACGATCCAGCTGCGCTTCGGGTAACCGATACGTGCCCTCGAACTGCAGCGGATTTTGCGTTGCCAGCAAAAAGAATGGCCTTGGCAAGGCATGTGTCGTACCATCCACTGTAATACGTCGTTCTTCCATTGCTTCCAGCAGGGCTGACTGGGTCCGGGGCGATGCCCGATTAATCTCGTCAGCCAGTACAATGTTGGACATGACAGGGCCTGGCCGGAATGTGAATTCACTCGTGTGGGGGTGATACATGGATGTCCCAGTAACATCTGCAGGCATGACATCGGAGGTGAATTGAATACGACCCATGGAACAACTCAATGATGAGGCGACAGCCCGAACCAGCATTGTTTTCCCTGTCCCCGGTACATCTTCCAGAAGCACGTGACCCCCACCTAGCATTGCAGTAAGGACATATTGAATCTCTTGTTTTTTGCCTATAATTACACTCTCGACCCGCTTGATCACCCTGTTCAGCAGCTCGACCGCATGTTCATGTTCCATTCGAATATACGACATCCCTCATTCTCCTTCCATTCTGGGCATTCAGAGCCATAGTAATCTATGATTCATTGTTGCCCGGAAGTAGAGAGATTAGTCCTGTCTGGATGCGTTAATTCATATCGTTCTGTACAGGTAGAAGTTTAACGCTGCCGCAAGAGGCATATTGGCCTTTACGATCCACTCGGATTCATTGGACTGAAGCGAAGACACATCCAGCCCCATTATTTCAAGCAGTTCTCGCAGTGGAACCCAGATCGTCCCCCCTTGACTCTGCACTGCCCCCTCTATCGTTCTATCATTCGATAGATTCGCTGAAGTGGATTTCAGTTCACCGCTGACGCTGTTCGCCTGGATCACTTTATCCTTCCATAGCGCAGTCGCCGTTCTGGATTCCACGTCCCAGCGAATGCTGCCGCCGAACTTTTTCATAAACGGTCTTAATGGCACCATAATTCGCTGATCTTCCACACGGAATTCCCCTGGCTTCAGTGTCCCCGCAGCAAGACCAATCTCTACCTTGAGTTCCTTGCCGGATAACCACAGGTTACGATTGAATTTCACATGCTCCGCCACCCACTCGGCGCCAGGTGCCTTGCGAGATTTGTATTTCCCTTCAGGATGAACACGGAATTGTACAGGTGGATCCTCCGCTCTCATGGTGTCAAAACGATATCCGTGATCACGGTAGTATTTGATTATTCCGGGTAGGGCCTTGACCGTCTCCGCATGAGCTCCACCATCGTGCATTAACAAGATTACTGAACCGGTACCGGCAGGCACCTTGGTGGAATTGCGCAAAATTTCTTTGGCTGGCACACCTTTGCGCTTCGAATCACCACTGTCGACGTTCCAGTCCATCACGGTATACCCGCCCAATTCGAGCAGATCGAAATAGTTTTGATCAAAATGTCCATATGTTCCGCCAGGTGCACGTACCAGGTTGGGGCGGAAGCCGGTAATCCGGTTCACGATGTCTTCCGTCTGCTTCACCTGTTTCCAGAACGATTTAAAATCACTATACAGTTCATCATAATGATGATTATAGGTATGATTGCCAAGTGCATGTCCCTCTTCCACAGCAGCCTGAATCAACTCGGGATAACGTTCTGCCTGCTCTCCCAGGACAAAAAATGTAGCCTTTACCTGTTCCTCGCGCAAAATATCCAATACTTCACGGGTATGCTTGCCTGGTCCGTCGTCAAAACTCAGATAGACTACCTTTTCCTTATTGCTCTCTTTGTTAGGTGCAGCAGCTTCTGCGCCAGCAGCGTAAGAAGGATATGCTGTCCAGGCATAAGAAGCAAATACGCATATTACTACCGCAAGACGAAGCAGACACGATGGCCATGCGGGAAAACCATGCTTATGTATGGATTTGGCTTTTAGGGATTGCTCTGCTTTTTCCACCATTGTGAAATCCGGTCTCTGCATCATTTACGAATCATCCTCCAACGTCTCTAGTGATTCTGCTGATAGACTTTAGCAGATTTGTTAGAATTATATGGAGGCTTTATCGAAAAAAGACGCGTTTCTGTTTTATATTTTTCACAATTTGGGTTAGCTCATGATTGATTCTTGGCTTGGGATTGGGTAGCATAATGAACAGGCCCTTATTACCGGAATCACTGCTATTACGGGGATAAGCACTGCAAATGTTTCATTTGACGGCGGACTGCAATGATCGTATACAAGACAGCATGGAGAGTCATCCGATTCCCCTGTCTTCAGGAGAGTGAATCTATTGGAATTGCTTGAAAAGATCCAACATCTGTTCGGATCCTATGGATACAGCGTTTTGTTTTTTGGCTTGTTGCTGGAATTTATCGCTCTTCCCTTCCCGGGAGAAACAACCATGGCTTACGCAGGATACCTATCATACAAGGGTCAATTGGACTTCGGGATTCTTGCCATCCTTGCCTTTCTCGGAACAACCATCGGCATGACGATAACTTACTTCATTGGTGCCAAAGCCGGTCTGCCCTTCATTGTCCGTTACGGAAAATGGTTTCTATTCAAACAGGACAAGCTGGATAAAACGCAAAAGTGGTTTGCCAAATACGGTAATGCTTTGATTTTCATCGGATATTTCATACCTGGTGTCCGGCATTTTACTGGATACTTCGCAGGTATAGCGGCAGTTCCTTTTCGGAAATTCGCTCTATATGCATACACGGGTGCACTGTTCTGGGTCGTGTTATTTCTGGGCATTGGAAAAGTATTCGGTCCACAGTGGAACGCGGTGTTCCACCTTGCGCATCAATATGCAGCATATATCGTCGCAGGCATTGGATTGTTACTGATCGCTGCCGTGCTGTACCGTTATCGGAAAGCTTGGGGGCGACGCTCAATCCGCAAGTCTTCTCCAATCAGGCAGAAACAAAATGCAGAATGAAGCATATCCCCGGAGTCGCCACCAGTGCGACTCTTTTTGAATTAACTCCTTTTAAAAGCATCCCTTCGAATCCATGCGTAAGCTGCGAGCAAGAGCGCAATACATGCGAATCCCATTCCCCCTGAAAAACCAAGTCTACGCGGTTCCATTACCTCCAGCAGTATGCCTGCGCCAAACATGGATAACCCAAGCATCGTACTGCTGCATGCCGTCACTAAACCATAGACAACTCCGCGGTATTTCTCTGGTGTTTCCCGCATCAGGAGCGTATCGAGACACGTGTTCCCCATACCTGACGTAAAGGCCAGCAAAATATACATCAGGACAGCAACTGATGCGAACCTGGTCTCACTTAGCAGCATTAGCAAGCTGCCTTCGATCAACAGACATGCAATAACCCCAGGGAGCAACCACTGCTGCAAATAACGAGAACCCCAGCTGCTGAGCACAAGTCCAATCCCCAGTGCTGCGTAAAATAAACCCACACCCCAATCTCCGAGTTTGAATACTTCAATCGCATATACACTGATCAGAACATTATCAATCCCATTAATAACGGGAACCCACAACTCAAATGCAATAAGAATCTGCAAAGGGACCGATGAGCAAATGAACTTCCACAGCAGACGGGCACCCCCTTTGCTTTTACGCTTTAGAGCATGTGCAGGTTGTTTCCCCACCGTTTCATCTACTTGTTCGGTTCCAAGTGGTGGGAACGAAATCTTGCGTATCAGAGCAGCAGCAATCAGGAAAGCAAGTGCATTGGTTACAAAAGCAGCCTGAGGGCCCAATGTAGCTGAGACGATACCCCCTACAAAAGCGCCCACAATGAGAACGGATCCGTTCATGACTTGTTCGAGCCCATTAATCTGGTGCAAGTTTTCCGAACGTACAAGCAAGGGGATTCCCGATTTGCGGACAGGCGCATATAGCGCTTCTGCGCATGCAAGCAGCGTACTCGCTGTATAGAGAATCCATAGATCATCTGCTTGATGTACGAACAAAAAGCTTAAAGCCACAGGTACCCTTAGAAGATTGGTCACAATCATAATCGTTCGCCGGCTGAAATGCAGCGTCAATACACCCC
Organism: Paenibacillus sp. FSL K6-2862; assembly: GCF_038005125.1. NCBI lineage: Bacteria > Bacillati > Bacillota > Bacilli > Caryophanales > Paenibacillaceae > Paenibacillus > Paenibacillus sp. FSL K6-2862. The sequence continues at coordinate 696,022 of NZ_JBBOSN010000001.1, read as the reverse complement.
CTAGCGGAGCCAGAAGAAGAAAAGGAAACACCCTCAACCCGAGCGCCAAACCTACGGCAAGACCTGAACCGGTTGTACCAAGAATCAAGGCCAGCATGGCCACCTGACTGAATCGATCTCCAATTCCGTTGACCAATCCCGCCATGAAAAGCTGCATATAATCAGGTTCTGCATGCAGCAAGGGTTTAAAACCAAAACTGAATGTCATTACGATACCTCACTCATTAGTTAGATATTAATCTAATTAGATAATATTCTAATAATGTGAAGTTGGCAATCACCTTTTGTATGTGCACCGTTCGAATGTTACTTCTTTTTTTTGTCATAAGTTGATTTCATCCAGGTCATACTAACTTGCAAATATAGGGAGGTATGGGGGTGAAGGTTATGAGTTCTGCAGCGCAGAGCGATCATGAACAGAAACTGATCTCTCCGAATCTGATTGAAAATACGGAATATTGCAAACAAGTGATGGGCCAGAGCAACGACCTGATGATCCGCCCTCTCCAATGTTTACATAAATGGCCATCGATTCTGCTGTACATTGATGGGCTAGTAGATGTTCAGATACTGAATCAGGCCATTTTGGGATCTCTGCTTCAGACACATGATCTTCCAGAGTTCTCGGCTGAAGACGAACGCCTAAGCTATCTTCAAAATGACATTCTTGCTGCCAGTGATGTGCTGCTGGTAGACAATATTCAGGATGTACTTAATGCCTTGTTGTCCGGTTCTGCAGTACTGCTAATCGAAGGCTCAATCAAAGGTCTCAAGATCGGAGCGGCCGGCTGGGAAGATCGCGCTGTTTCGGAGCCCGTATCCCAAACCGTCGTACGTGGACCCATGGAAGGCTTTAATGAAAATTTGCGTACAAATACCTCTTTGATCCGAAAACGAATCCGTGATCCTCATCTCTGGATTGAAGAGAAAGAAATCGGACGAGTAACCAAAACTAAGGTAGCCGTACTATATCTTGAACATATCGTGGATAAGGAAGTGGTGGAGGAGCTCCGGCGCAGGCTTGATGAGATCGACATCGACAGCATTTTGGAAGGCGGCTATATTGAAGAACTGGTTCAGGACAAAACTGGAACCATCTTCCCAACAGTTTATAACAGCGAGCGGCCCGACACAGTGTCTGCTGCACTCCTCGAAGGGCGCGTTGCCATAATCGTGGATGGTACCCCATTTGTACTTCTGGTGCCGGCACTGTTTGTGCACTTCTTTCAATCTGCAGAAGATTACTATCAGCGTGCGGACATCAGTACTTTGATTCGAATGATTCGTTACCTGGCCTTTTTTATCGCTTTGCTTGCTCCATCCTTCTATATTGCCATCTCGACCTTCCATCAGGAAATGCTGCCGACAAACCTACTGATTAGTCTGGCCGCTCAGCGTGAGGGGGTTCCTTTTCCTGCCTTCATTGAAGCCATTTTGATGGAGCTTACCTACGAGATCTTGCGGGAAGCCGGCATTCGGATTCCGAAAACGGTCGGTCAGGCTGTCTCCATCGTGGGAACGCTTGTCATTGGTCAAGCTGCAGTTGATGCGGGGGTTGTGTCTGCTGCAATGGTCATCATCGTGTCGATTACCGCCATATCCAGTTACGTCATTCCGGAGAACGGATTATCCATCTCGGTTCGAATCTTGCGTTTCGTATTGATGATTCTGGCTGCTGCCTTTGGTTTCTATGGCATTCTGGTTGTTCTGCTCATTACAGTGACTCACCTGTGCAGCCTTCGCTCGTTTGGAGTACCCTATATGTCGCCATTTGCACCATTGGTCCAGAAGGATCTTAAGGATACGATCTTCCGCGTACCCTGGTCTCACATGAAAACCCGCCCTTTGAGTACGGGTACACCGAATAAAACTCGACAGTCCAACAAAAAAATGAAACGCTGATGCGGCAAGGAGAACACCGTATGAACAAGTGCATCCGACTGGTTTTATCCCTTGCAGTTCTAATTCCTCTCCTAACTGGATGCTGGGATCGCAAGGAACTCAATGAGCTTGGAATTATGCTAGGCCTGGGCGTCGATAAGGACGGAGATAAAGTCAAGGTTAGCGCCCAAGTAGTCGTTCCCAATGAGGTATCCTCCAAATCAGGAGGCGGGAAAGGTACCCCTGTAACCCAATATCAGGCTACTGCAGACACCTTATTTGAAGCCATTCAGAAACTGACCGAAACCAGTCCCCGTCGCATCTTCATGGCACATGTGCGTATACTCGTCTTTGGCGAGGAATATGCCCGTAAAGACGGGATATACGATGTCATGGAAGCCATGATGCGGGAACCTTCGGCACGGCCTGATTATTATGTCATGGTTGCCCGCAAGACAACCGCTTCCAACGTGTTGGATCTGCTTACGCCATTGGAAAACATTCCTGCTGAGAAGTTATTTAATTCCCTGGACGTGTCCGCCAAAACCTGGTCTCCGACAACCACCGTGACTGGAGACGAATTGGTTGATAATATGCTGACTCCTGGCATTCAGCCTGTAATTACCGGCGTAGAGATCGTCGGAAATCAGGAGATAAGTGGAAGCAAGGATAATATCTCTTCCATCCGAACTCCAGCCAGTCTTCACACGACCGGACTTAGTGTATTTAAAAAGGACAAGCTAATCGGCTGGTTAACCGAGGAGGAATCCAAAGGATATAACTACATCCGGGATAATGTGGTATCCACGGTAAGTCATCTTCCTTGCGGCAGAGGAGGAGCAGTAACCTTCAAAGCACTGCGCACCTCGACGAAACGGAAAGCCAAAATCGTGGACGGGCAGCCTGTTATTCATATCAAGCTTGAGAATGTTTCCTCCATCGCTGCCGTTGAATGTGGCATCAAAATCGGTTCGATGGAAACGCTCAGAAAACTGGAAGAGGAGAGCGAGGAGAAACTAATCGAGCTCATGCAGACTTCGGTCAACTCCGTAAGGCGAAAATACCATGCGGATATTTTTGGATTTGGGCAGGAAGTATACCACGCCGATCCCAAGCTATTTAAAAAGATGGAGAACGACTGGAACAAGTACTTTGACAATCTGGACGTAAAATACGAAGCCAACGTACAGATTAAACGTACGGGAACATTGGACAATTCATTTAAAAATGAAATGAAGGAGTGAGGACCTGGGATGATCACGATCACGGTTATTGTTGTGGGGATCATCGTAGGCTGGATCGATCTTCCCGGCCTGATTCGACGCAAGGAGTGGAGAGAAACCGCAGTATACAGCAGCATGCTGCTTGTTGCCACCTTCTTTAGCGTGATCGCAGCAAACTTATGGGAATTTCCAAGCCCCCTCTATATCATTATGTGGATTTATGAACCTGTGAATCAATTTTTAGCCAATATCACCGGAACTTAGGAAAGGGGGAAGACGGATGCTGGAGCAAGGACGGCTTGGAACAAGGCAGTTGGCAACCTTGACTTTCATGATGGTTATTGGAGATATGATGCTTATCTATCCCTCCGTCATCACGTCCTATGCTAAGCAAGATGCCTGGATTTGTGCCCTCATCGGAATTCCGCTCGGTATGGTGATCATGGCCATGTTCCTTAAACTGGGCAATATGAATCCGGGTAAAAACCTGGTTCAGATTGCACGCAAGCATTTGGGATTCTGGCCAGGAACCGTCATTTCATGCTTTTACTTATTCTTCTTTCTCATTGGGACTTCTACTCACACACGGGAAGTCGGGGATTTTATGACTAGCCAAATCTTTCAATATACACCCATCCGTATCATTACTCTAATGTTTGTCATTACCATTGGCTGGGGAGCATTTAAAGGCCTGGAGACCATGGGACGGACAAGCGAACTGCTGCTTCCAATCGTAATCGTATTTATCCTAGTCCTCTCTTTCTGCCTTTTGCCCAAAGTGGATATCAGTAACTTGAAACCCGTCACTGACACAGACACTGTCTCCATCATGCAGGGGATCCTCGTAAGCGTCATCTATCCGGTGGGCGAGACCATCCCTTTTCTTATGATTTTACCTTATACGGCGAGACAAGCTCACCGAACCCGGGACATGATCGCTGCCGCTGGTCTGGGGAACTTGATGCTGGCGATGCTAGTTACCATATCATTGTTAGTACTCGGTGCATTTCTGACTCAGCATAGTATCTATGCATCATTTATTTTATCTCAGAAAATCAGTATCGGAGGTTTCTTTGAACGTATCGAGGCCATTATGGCTACCTCCTGGCTGATCTCAACCTATTTCAAAGCCATGATTTATCTATATGCTTTTATGGTGGGAGTTGCCGAGTTATTCAAGCTTAAACAGTACCGGGTTCTCCTTTTGCCAGCATGCATGCTGGTGTTTGGAATGGCCAATGTAGTGGCTCCTAACCTGACCTTTATTGTCATTACGATCGTTCCATATTGGGTAGATTGGGATACCACTCTTGGAATTCTGCTTCCGGGGCTGCTGATGCTTGTCATGGTATTCAAGAAAAGAAAAAAATCGATATCCCACTGATCACATGTTGAAGGAGCACAAGTACGATGCTGATTAAAGATCGCCTTACGGTGCGACAATTCACCTTGCTGACCTTCCTGACATTGGTCGGTGACATGATTCTCATTTATCCATCATTGGTCACCGCATATGGGAGACAGGACGCTTGGATATGCTCCTTGCTCAGCCAACCAATCGGTCTATTGGTAGTATGGATTCTGTTCAAGCTGCATCGTACCCATCCCGAATTGTCCCTGGTTGAAATTTGCAAAAAATTGCTCGGTCCATGGCTTGGTTCTATCCTGGCTGCCGGATACCTGTTCTATTTCATCATGGGCGCCGCGATATGTCTCCGTGAAGTGGGAGACTTTATGACAACACAGATCTATCTTCAAACCCCCATCCGTGTCATTCTGACGTTGTTCCTATTCCCCATGGTATGGGGGATTATACATGGGCTAAAGACCATGGGCTTGAGCAGTGAACTTCTCGCTCCCATTGTCGTTGTGTTCATGATTCTTCTGCTGCTGGGGCTGCTGCCACAAGTAGAGCCTGCCAAACTACAGCCCATTCTTGAAACACCATGGATCAAATTATTGCACAGCACGATTAGAGGTGCTTTCTCTTCATTTGGCGAGTTGATCGTATTATCCATGTTCCTTCCTTACGTGACAAGGGCATCTCATCTTAAACGGGATATATTGCTTGCTGCGCTTGGAGGGGGAATTCTGCTTAGTATGCTTGAGCTCGTTTCTCTCATGGTATTCGGTCCAATTCTTACGCAGCATGGGTTCTATATCTCCTATTCACTTGCACAGAAAATCAATATCGGTAACTTTTTCGAACGAATCGAAGCATTGATGGCCATCTCTTGGCTGATCTCGACCTATTTTAAGAGCATACTGTATATGTTCGGTTTTGTTCTGGGAATAGCCCAGTTATTCGAGTTAAAAGGTTATAAGCCCTTGATCCTGCCTTCGGCCTTGCTGATGTTTGCTTCAGCCGTTCTGATCGGTCCCAATATCGTCTTCTATACCAACACCGTCATGCCCGCATGGCTCGACTGGAATGTGACCGTCAGTCTGGTCATCCCGCTCTTCCTGCTGCTCGTTCATCGGCTTCGCTTCCAGAGAAAGAAACAATCGGCCAAACGCTTAACCTCATAACAAAGGCAGTGTCCACGGTGATACCCGAGAACACTGCCTTTGTTGAATTTCCGCTTTTACAGGGATTTCACAGCCTCCAAAGCTGCTTCAATATGCCCTTTAACTCTGACTTTGGACCATTCCTTAACCAGCTTTCCCTCTTCATCAATGAGGAACGTGGAACGGACAATGCCCATGTATTCCTTGCCGTACAATTTCTTAAGCTGCCACACCCCATATTGCTCGGCAACCTGATGTTCTTCATCCGATAAAAGGGTAAACGGCAATCCATATTTCGCAATAAACTTATCGTGCCTGCTCATCGGATCTGTGCTTATACCTAATATAACCGTATTTAACCCCACAAACTCCTCATGGCGATCCCGAAAATCGCATGCTTCCTGTGTACAGGACGAAGTCATATCCTTGGGATAAAAATAGATCAGCACCCGCTGTCCGCGGTAATCGGAGAGCTTCACTGTCTCCCCGGTGCTCGACGGAAGTTCAAAATCAGGAGCAAGGTTACCTTCAGTTAACGTCATCTCTATTCCTCCTTCTCGTCTTACCCTCTATTATCGGGCTTCTCTCTACGAACCAGCACCACGGTAGCGTTTCACGCCGTAGTTCCACAGCGTAAGTCCGACTGCCCCGAAGATCAGTCCCATCACCGGAGTCAGCAGTGCCATGCGATGCATCTCTGATCGATCCAGAAACAATGCTGCCGGATAGATCCCGACAAAAGCAAACGGAATGACCCAGGTTAACAATACCTGAATGGCTCGATTGTAGATCGTTACCGGATAACGTCCATAACCCTGAATGTTGTACATCAATGGAAGAATACCTGTCGGAGCATCCGAATAAAAAGATAGCGACGTCAGTGTAGTATAAATTCCCGCGTAGATTAACACGGAACTAAGCGCCAAAATGATTAACGCCGGAATGTGCCACCATTCCAGGACAAGCCCCATCTCCGCTCCACTGAAGATCATGATAATCAGTCCGATAAACGAACCCACTAGTGCGGGCGGGTCTACATTTTCGAGCAATATCTGAAACAGGTTATGCGCCGGACGCGTCAGAATGCGGTCCATCTCACCTTTAACGATATACCGCTCGCTGAATCCCCAGAGATTGATAAAACAGCTGAAGATGCCATAGGGCACCATGAAATAACCATATACAAACAGGACTTCACTTTCACTCCAGCCCCCGAGGTTATCCGTGTGGCGGAAAACAACAAAGATAAAGATCAGATTCGTCGCCTGGAACAGCAGATCCGAAATAATCTCGACCCAGAAATCGGCACGATACGTAAGCCGTGTTTTCATGTAGTTTTTTAAATATTCCCCAATTAGACCTAAGTAGAACATGCTGTTAACCCCCTTGCACGAACAGACGCTTGCGCGCCTGACGCCAGATCAGCATCATTGGAACGAGCAGGATGACAAACCAGAGCACCTGAATTCCAAGTACACTCCAAATGCCGGTACCTTCCACTCTTCCAGTGAATACGGAACCCGGCAGATACGTGATAGCCTGAAAAGGCAGTACCTTCATGATCGCGGACATCCAGCCCGGATAGAGGCTGATCGGAATGATGAGACCGGAGAACAAATCGACGACGACCCGTTTCATTCGCATCATACCTTCATTGTTTTCCACAAAGAACGCTGCCAGTCCCGTAATGACATTAATCTGGGAGTTAATGAGGAAACTGAAGAACAGCATGACAAGAAATCCGATCCACGCCGAAGGCGCAGTAGGCAGTTCGACCGGGAACAGCAGAATTGCAATGAGCATGCCTGGAATCATAAGCAGCAGAAAACGGAAAACGCCCTCACCGAAACCCTGCATCATTTTGACCATAACGTAATTAATAGGCCTGATAAATTGAATCGCAATGGATCCATCCCGTATATCAGCGGCAATCTCACGGTCCAGATTGTTAAAATAAAATGCACGCGCCATCCAGGATACCGCCACATATGTGGTCATCTGGGCTGCCGTAAACCCACCCAATTCTCCGCTACCACCGTAAATGGCTTGCCATGTAAAGTAATACACGCCGATATTCAGCGTATATATCAAAATGCCGGAATAATAATTCACCCGGTACGCCAGCATTGTCAGAAACCGGATTCGCATAAAATCAAAAAATGCACTATTCATCTAGGATACACCCGCCGCTTCTTTCCCTGCTCCCACAATCTCGGGACGCTCGGCAGAACCGGATTGGTAGATACTCCGTACAATCTCATCGGTATTAATCTCAATAATCTGAATATCCGTAATATCAGCCTGTCCTACCACACGGCCAAGTACATCGGACACATTGAGTTCCAGCGGAATCCAGACCGATGCGGACAACTCGTTCTCTACCGTCCAGCGTACGGGCATAGCGGCAGTCCATTCCTGCATTTGTTCCACCTTATGGCCCGTCCCGAATTTGAAACGGATTTCCCGTTCCTTGCCCCACTGGGATTTCAAGTGATCCAGACCGCCATCGTAGATGATATTCCCGGCATCAAGCATGATCACTCTTGAACACAGGGCTTCGATATCCTGCAGATCGTGTGTCGTCAGCAAAATGGTTGTTCCGTGTTCCTTATTCATGTCTTTCAGGAATTCACGGATTTCCGACTTGACGACAATATCCAGACCAATGGTCGGCTCATCCAGAAAGACAATATCGGGATTGTGCAGCAATGCGGCCACCAGTTCGCAGCGCATCCGCTGTCCGAGGCTGAGCTTGCGCACCGGACGATTCAGCAGTTCCTGCAGCTGCAGCCGCTCGACCAGCTCATCCAGCCGTTTCCGGAAATCAGACTCGTCCACACGGTATACCTTGCGCAGCAGATGGAATGATTCAATGACACCAATATCCCACCATAGCTGGCTCCGCTGACCAAATACGACACCAATATTCTGTACAAATTTCTCTCGTTCCTGATACGGAACATATCCACCAACCGATATATGCCCTGAAGTAGGCACCAAAATGCCCGTCAACATCTTGATTGTTGTTGATTTTCCGGCACCGTTCTCTCCAATATATCCGCATATTTCACCTTGCGGAATCTGAAACGAAATATCGTTCACAGCCAATACTTCTTGGTATTGTCGTTTAAACAGATCCTGAAATGCGCCCTTCAGTCCACCCCGACTTTTCTGGACGCTAAACGACTTACGCAAATCTTTGACATCAATCGCCAGCATGATTATACCTCACTTGGATTTTGTTGAAATTGCTTGTAGCCCAAAAAGAAATTATAATGGTATCAGTCAAAATTCAGCAAGCTTTTAAAATAGCTTAAGCTGCGTCCTCTGATTGAGTTTGGAAGAGACGTGCACGGAAGGCTTCAGGCTACGTTACTTTGGCACTCGAACTCGTTTTTTTATTTTATCTCAAATACAAAGGAGAGCTAGCATGACCAGAAAGACGAAGAGAACCATTTGGATTTCTCTTGCCGCCTTCGTGCTGATCGTTGGAGGAGCAGCGGCATTTTATTTCGGTTCTATTCTCAATCAGTTGAATGGCTTGCAGAAGGAAGGCGACGAATCTCCGTTCGCCAGTATTGAAAATGTCGAAAAAGTAAATACACCGGACCCTCCGAAATGGGAAGGCACTGAAACCGTAAATATACTGGTTATGGGCGTGGATGCCCGCGGCCTCAAAGAAGGGGAAATTCCCCGTTCGGACAGCATGATGGTCGTATCACTCGACCCACTCACCAAAAAAATTAACTTGTTCTCCATTCTGCGAGACACTTACGTCGATATAGACGGATATGGCAAGGAGCGGATTAACACCGCGATTACCCATGGCCCCAATGCAGCAATGAAAGCAGCTGGCGACCTGCTGGGTATCCCTGTCCAGTATTATGTGTATACCGATTTCCAGGGATTCATCAAATTGGTGGATGCCGTTGGTGGTGTGGATTTTGACGTAGAGAAGGACATGCACTATACAAGCAAGGCAGACAATAACGAATACGATATTGATCTGAAGAAAGGTTATCAGCATCTCGATGGTGAAACAGCGCTTATGTACGTGCGTTTCCGTCATGATGCGATGTCCGACTTCGCTCGTTCCGAGCGTCAACGTGAATTCCTGAAAGCCGTAGCGGCGAAAATGCAATCCACCACAACCATCGCCAAGCTTCCTACCATTCTGGAACAGGTGAGCCCTTATGTGGATACCAACCTGACACTTTCAGATATGTGGAAGTTGGGTGGACTTGGATATCAGAGCAGCATGAACGGCAGTGAACAAATTCCGCCGATGAACATGCTGAAGGAAGAGCGGACCGCAGGTGGAGCACAAGTCCTGACGGTAACCAATGAAGAGAAATTGAAGCAGCATATTCAGGATATTATTCATCCGCCTGCTGAACCGGAAGACAGTACAACTGGAACCGAAGATAAAACAGCAAGCGGTGAAGACCAACAGTCGGAGCAACCGGCTCAGTAATGTAAACACGTAGAGGGCAGCCATTATGCTGCCCTCTCGCTGTGTTGTGTTACGAAAAATTTGCAGCAAAATTCATAACCGAAAGGAAATAAACCCATGAACTCATCTCGTCCTCAATCCGAAATCTTATATAAAGAGGCACTTGAACATATTGTAGGCGGCGTAAACAGTCCTTCCCGCTCATTCAAAGCCGTTGGCGGAGGCGCACCCGTTTTTATGAAAAAGGCGCAAGGCGCACACTTCTGGGATGTTGACGACAACCGCTACATCGATTATCTGGCAGCATATGGCCCTATTGTAACCGGACACGCTCATCCTCATATTACCCAAGCCATTTGTGAAGCAGCAGCGAACGGTGTATTGTACGGTACGCCAACCGAGCTTGAAATCAAGCTTGCCAAAATGCTGAAGGAAGCCATTCCTTCGATGGATAAGGTACGTTTTGTCAACTCCGGTACAGAGGCAGTGATGACTACCATCCGCGTGGCCCGCGCCTACACCAAACGTAATAAAATCGTAAAATTCGCCGGATGTTACCATGGTCACTCCGACCTGGTTCTGGTTGCAGCAGGTTCCGGCCCTTCCACCCTCGGGATTCCGGATAGTGCAGGAATTCCAACCAGCATCGCACATGAAGTGATCACGGTTCCTTATAATGACCTGGAAAGCCTGAAAGAAGCCCTGGAGCGCTGGGGTGATGATGTTGCAGCAGTAATGGTGGAGCCCATTGTCGGCAACTTTGGCATGGTTATGCCAGAGCCAGGCTTCCTGGAAGGTTTGTGTGCCATGACACGTGCCAACGGATCACTTGTGATTTATGACGAAGTCATTACGGCTTTCCGTTTCCACTATGGTTCTACGCAAACGTATGCCGGTCTTGCCAATCATGCCGAGATTGAACCGGATCTGACTGCTCTCGGCAAAATCATCGGTGGCGGATTGCCCATCGGAGCTTATGGTGGACGCAAGCATGTCATGGAACAGGTTGCTCCACTCGGACCAGCCTACCAGGCCGGAACAATGGCCGGCAATCCTGCCTCCATCTCTGCGGGTATCGCTTGTCTGGAAGTACTGCAGGGCGAAGGCGTGTATGAAGAAATGGAACGACTCGCCATTGATCTGACATCAGGTCTGCAGGCTTCTGCCGATCGTCATGGAATCGCACTGACGATTAATCGGATTCGTGGTGCTTTCTCCACACACTTCTGCGATCACCCGGTAACGAATTATGATCAGGCTCAAGATACAGACGGTGAACGGTTTGCCTCCTTCTTCCGGCATATGCTGAACCGCGGTATCAACCTGGCTCCATCGAAGTACGAAGCCTGGTTCCTGACCACAGCTCATACCGATGAGGACGTGCAGGCAACACTGGAAGCGGCTGAAGCCTCCTTCAAGGCGATGGCTCAAGAGTAGTTCCTAAGATTTCAGTGAACCAGATAAGGCGTGCAATCAGGCTGACTATTCAGCTTGGCTGCACGCCTTTTGTATTTTTGGGCCGCTAAAAAATTATTACACGTTTCGGCTTTGCAGCTTCACGATCTCTTCACGAATGATCCGCATGCCCTCCTCAATCCGCTGCTTCGGCACATTGGATATATTCAGCCTCAGCATTTTATCCTGCTGCGTTCCCTCAGGGTAGTAACGCTCGGTTGTACCTGCTATTACTCCGCGTTCTTCCAGCCTTGATAACAACACGCCAAGCGGCATATTGCCGGCTAATGGCAGCACGGTATGCTCCCCACCTGTTCGCGGAGCATTGGCAAAGGGACTAAACTCCGGATCGGCAGCAAGCTGCTCATGAACCTTCTGCATCCTGGCTGCATAACGACTTCGAATGACTTTCCCGTGATGTGCAAACATGCCATTGCGAATATAGACCTCCAGCGCAGCCTGAGACAGCACCGAGGTGTCGATATCCAGCATTTTTTTGTGTCCCCCGAACGAAGGAGCAAGAGCCCCGGGAAGGACTGCTACACCAATGCGCAGGCCGGGAAACAGAATTTTGGAGTAGCTTTTCAAATAGATGACCCTGCCTACCGTATCGTAAGAAAATAGCGGGTCCTGTTTTGTATTTTCCTCCAGATCGGCTAAATAATCGTCCTCCACCAGGTATACATCATATCGTTCTGCCAGCTTAATTAATCTCTTCTTCTCGGCTAAGGTCATGGATGTCCCCAGCGGATTGTGAAAGCGTGGCATGACGTAAAAGAATTTAATATCGCCTTCACCAAATTGCCGTTCCAGCGACTCCCAATCAAGACCTTCCAGCGTTCGTCTTACTCCGGTAACAGGTACATTCAGGCCTTCCAGCAGGGATGGCATAAGATGATAGCCTGGAAGCTCAACCAGAACCCGTCTCTTGCCATTCGGAAAAGCCATCAGGGCCAGCACAGCAAGCGCCTGCTGCACGCCGGACGTAATAAAGAACTGTTCCGCAGGGGCAAATACCTGATAATCGGCAAATTGCCTCTGTAACAAATCGATCAGGGATGGCAACCCTTGCTCCGTACCATACAGAAACAACTCCGCCTGATTGTTCTCCATCGCCTGATCAACACAATGGCGAAAATCGGAATACGGAAATACACGGGGATCGGGAGCAGCAGAAGCGAAGTCCAGCGGTTCTTTCCAGTCCACGTCCTCTGCACCCACTCCGTTCTGCACAGCGTAATATCCCGACTGAGGGACGGCATACACCAGATGTCGCTGCTCAAGCCATTGATAGGCACGGATTGCCGTGCTTACACTGCATTGATAATGTTCAGCCAGCACACGTACCGCCGGGAGTTTAATTCCCTTATCAATCCACTGCTGATGCCCCCGCTGCTGCAGCTGTTCCTGTATCCAACGCTGCAGAGACTCCGCGATTATTTCATACTTTTTCATAAATAGAACCTATCCTTCCCACATAATTGTACCGGTACAATCCATGCTTTTCTTTATTGTACCACGACTGAACTGACAGTATATTGAATAAAGCAAAGACCTTACAGCAAGTGATAACAATCAAGGTGTTTGCCTAGTCCAACCGAGTTAATCAGGCTATATGGAGGAACAATATGAATACGACACGTACCCGGGCTTATGCCTATACCGCAGCCGTAATGTATGCGGCTATCATTGGTTTATCTTTTCTATTTGTCAAAATGACCGTCAATGTCGCACACCCGATGGATGTGCTTGCACATCGGTTCGCCCTATCCCTTCTCGTCGTCAGCATCCCGGTTGTCCTGGGATGGATCAAAATCCGGCTCACACTGCGGGATCTATGGCGAATCATACCGCTCGGTCTGCTCTCGCCCGTTTTGTTTTTTGCCTTTCAGGCCTTTGGGCTTGTATCGTCCAATTCATCCGAGGCCGGAATCATTCAGGCCATGGCCCCTGTCTTCACCCTTATTCTGGCTTCAGTATTCTTGAAGGAACGGACATCTGTGCTGCAAAAGCTATTCCTGCTTCTTTCTGTGGCCGGAGTGGTCTTCATCTTCCTGATGAAAGGCAGCGGAATGACTTCAGGTAATTTCAAGGGAATTGCCCTGCTGCTGCTCTCTACGGTTTGCTTTGCAGGGTATGGTGTGCTTGCCAGACCGCTTACCCAGAAGTATAAGCCGATGGAATTAACGTGGGTTACCCTGCTCGTCGGTTGTCTTGTTTTTAACGTCTCCGCCGTCATCCGTCATTTATCCAGCGGTACGATAAGCGATTTTGTAAAACCTCTCGGGGATGCATCTTATCTGGGGGCACTGGCCTATCTGGCCATCCTATCCACCATGATTTCGACTCTGCTGTCCAGCTATGCGTTAACCCATCTGGAAGCTTCGAAGATGAGTGTATTCAGCAACTTCTCTACCTTGATTTCCATAGCGGGTGGCGCCTGGATTTTGCATGAACCCGTTGGCGGATACCATGTTGTCGGAGCCATCCTGATTATCGCAGGTGTGCTCGGAACCAATATGAGTGGCAGAAAACACAGGCTGGTCAGTGAAGTCTAAGCATGATACAATGTGTAAAATTGTAAACGGACGTTATCAACGATGATGAAGAGAAGTACATACGACAGCGTGCTCCAGAGAGCCGGCGGATGGTGGAAGCCGGTGCACGGGTCGTATGGAAATGGGCTTCGGAGTTCCGAGCTGAACACGGCCTGTATCCTGTAATCGGGGTGCAGGACGGTAAGTAGGCAAGGCGGCATGTTCAGCCGTTATCCAAGGACAGGATATCGATCAATAGATATGCTGGTTCCTGTCTGGTTTTTCAATCAGCCTGACCATGAATCTTGATCCGTATCTCCAAGCGGGCCGCAACCAGCGGCCAATTAAGGTGGCACCGCGAAGCATAAGCTTCGTCCTTCTGTTCTGTTCCCTCACGGGAATCAGGATGAAGGACGAGGCTTTTTTTTGATATCTGCATACTGTACAGGCTGAAAGGGGGTGATGGTCGTGGAAGACGGCTGGTGGCGTCAGCAGATTATAATGCTCGAACAATCACAAATTCAAAGGAGAATGAACCATGAGTATGAACAAGGTGTTATTTTGACTGGAGACCGGACCACAGGGCAGCTTCATCTCGGCCATTACGTGGGCAGCCTGCGCAGTCGGGTGCAATTGCAGAATGAATACAAAACCTATATTTTACTGGCAGATGTGCAGGCGCTGACCACACACTATAATCAGCCAGGACTGATTGCAGACAGTGTTTATCAAGTGACTCTCGATTATCTCGCCGTAGGTATTGACCCGAACCAAGCCACGCTGTTCATCCAATCCATGATACCGGAGATTGCGGAATTAACGGTGATCTTCTCCATGTTTGTCACCGTGAACACGCTTCGGCACAACCCCACCATCAAAACCGAAGCGCGTGATCGCGGATATACGGATCTGTACTACGGTTTCCTGGGCTATCCAGTCAGTCAGGCCGCTGATATTGCATTCTGCAAAGCGACACTCGTTCCAGCAGGCGAAGACCAGATTCCACATGTTGAGACTGCACGCAAACTGGTCCGCAGATTTAATGAGCTCTACGCTCCGGTTCTGCCGGAACCACGCATATTGACTGGTGAGCGGCTTGGCGGACTCGATGGCATCGGCAAAATGAGCAAAAGCATGGGCAACGCCATCTCCTTAAATGCGAGTCCGGAAGATGTGCATGCCAAACTGACCAAGGCCAAGACCGATCCTGCACGCGTTCATCGTACCGACCCAGGCCATCCTGATATCTGCCCGGTATTTGCATACCATCAGTTATTCCGGAAGGAGCACGCTGAAGAAATTCATGCCAGCTGCAGCCAGGGCTCCATCGGGTGCAGAGAATGCAAGCATTTTGCTGGCACAGCGATTAACGATTTGCTTGCACCCTTTCATGAACGGCGAAATCATTATGAGCAGCGTGAAAATGAGGTGAAAGAAATTCTTATCGACGGCACCCGTCAGGCCCGCAAAGTCGCGCGAGAAACGATGCTGGAAGTACGAGAAGCGATGGGAATTCGTTATTTCGACCTTTAAGGTTAAGGAACAACCCGGAACTACAGCACGGGATACATCAACTTAACTACTCGCATGTCTGTATGAAGACCACAAATGACGTTAACACTGCTGAGGATAGTCTATCGCGAAAAGGGGACCCCTCAGCATGAAACCTAGACAACCTTCTTTTTTGCAAGCCATGATGTTAATCATGTTATCTGTTGGCCTGATCAGCCACGTCCTGATCATTCCTGCCTTATTAAGTGCGGCCAAAAGGGACGCCTGGATTTCTGTCCTGTTATCGGCAGGACCCTATCTGGTGTTTGCGCTCATGCTTGCCTACGTCTCTCGCTTTCTTCAGCATCAAACCTTACATGAATGGCTGACTTCCCATCTGGGAAAACCCCTGGGCTTGCTCTTCCGGATCGGAAACAGCCTCTTTTTCTTGTCCGTCATCTATTTCACCCTGCATGATACCACCACCTGGGCTAAAACCAGTTATCTGACGGAGACACCAATATTGGCAACAAGCATTGCTCTTATGTCGCTCTGTGCCTATGCGGCCTATAAAGGCATTCGTTCGCTCGCATTTACAGCAGGACTCGTTCTGCCCCTTGTTGTGCTGCTTGGCTTCTATGTCGCAATCGTAAATACTCAATACAAGGATTACAGCCGTCTGCTCCCCGTTCTTGAACAGGGCTGGCGTCCCGTTCTTCACGGCATGGTGTACAGCCTCGCAGGCATGTTTGAGCTGCTGTTCATTTGGTATATACAGCCCCATCTGTCGAAGCGGATACGTGTATGGCAGTACGTTATGCTTGCTTTTATTATTCTTGGATTGACACTTGGCCCACTTGTGGGGGCTATCGTAGAATTTAATCCTTTTGAGGCTGCCAAAATGCGTTATCCTGCTTTTGAGGAATGGAGAATTGCCTCCTTGGGCAAATACATTGCACAGACCGATTTCTTCTCCATCTATCAGTGGCTCGCCGGCTCATTTACCCGAATAAGTCTTGCCATGTATATTGTGGTAGAAATTTGGAATATTAAGAACACCTCCAGAAGGATCATCACGTTTATTTCAATCGCCGTTTTCTTCATCCTCTCCATGGTGTACCGTCTGGACGATATGACATTCGAAAAAATGCTTGTCCACTACGTATTCCCGTTCAATCTCATCTATCTAAGTGGACTAGCGATTATTGCAACCACCGTTGCATTCATCAGTTCACGCCAACAGAGGAGGAAACATCATGGAGCACCAAGCGATTGACATCACGTCCCATGAAACACTGCTTGCCTCTTTGAAAAAACAATTCGATCCCTGTGCGGATGTTGTTATTCAGACTTTTCCTGCCAAAGATGAAACCGATAAGTCGGTCATTATGCTATATTGTGACGGCTTGACCGATGCCAAACAAATTAACCAGTTCATTATTCCCCGGCTGGAACAGCATTCTCTGCTTATCGAAGAAACACATCCCAAAGAATTGGGGTTAACTCTAAATCCGATCGAAGATCTTACAGATACAGAGAATATAAACCTTCTAATTTTCAGTGGACAACTGCTGCTCATTTTCGGTAATGGCGATCAGTCGTGCAGTTTGGATATTGCGAGTATACCTGGGCGCAATCCTGAGGAATCCGCCATTGAGTCCTCCGTAAAAGGACCCCGGGACGGATTCACCGAGGAGCTGAACGTTAATATCGCACTCATCCGCAAACGGATAAAAACCTCTTCGATGTGTTTTGAAAAATACGTAAAAGGCGGTCGTACACAGACTACCATTGGTCTGTTGTATGTAAAAGACATCATTAATCCGGAGATTCTGAAAGAAGCGCGCCGGAATCTTGACCAGATTGAAGTCGATGGCATTCTCGGTACTTCTGTTATGGAACGTTCGATTATGGGAGGCGTCCGCAGTATCTTCCCGCTCACCGATAATACAGAACGTCCTGATTATGTCGTGAGTTCACTCTTAAATGGACGTTTTGCTGTTCTGATCGAGGGCTCGCCCGTAGCCATCATTGCACCAACCACGCTGTTCAATCAGTTGAAGTCACCAGAAGATGAGAGTACACCTTTTTTTATTGTGACATTTGAACGAATCTTAAGGATATCAGGTTTGCTTATCGCTTCCTTTTTTCCAGCCTTCTATATCGGTCTGACCAGTTTTAATGTGGAACAGATCCCTCTACCCCTTCTGGCGACCATTGCCGGAACTCGTATGGGCCTGCCCTTACCAGTGACACTGGAAGCCTTTTTGATGATCTTTATGTTTGAATTATTCAATGAGGCTGGCCGCAGACTGCCGCGTGCACTGGGCCAGACTGTCAGTGTGGTGGGTGGACTCATCATTGGAGATGCAGCTATTCGTGCCGGAATCACTTCTCCTACCATCATTGTGTCTGTGGCCATTTCGGTCATTTCCAGCTACATTTTGGTCAATACGGTACTAAGCGGGGCTACAGCCCAAGTTCGAATAGGGATGCTTGTGATGTCTTCCCTCCTTGGACTGTTCGGTTTCATGCTTGGGCTATTCGCCCTACTGGTACATTTGGTTTCCTTGGAGTGTTATGGCGTTTCCTATTTGTCTCCCGTCTCTCCCTATATTCCCGGTGACTTTACCCAAGCCGTATCCATGCAGCCTACCATGAAAAGAACCAAGCGCCCGGCCGCACTCCATACTCAGGATTCCACCCGCCGGAGGAAACGCCCTTGAACAGATGGTTTTCCATGGGCCTTATGCTTATGAGTTGTCTGATCTTACTGACGGGGTGCTGGGATTCCAAAGAGGTTCAGAGCATTAACTTTATTACGGGTATAGGGATCGATTATGAAGATGGCAAGTATATCGCTTATGCCCAACTGATCGATTTCTCCAGCATTGCCAAGCAAGAGGGGCCGACTTCACGGCAAGCAAGCGATATCTGGATTGGGCGAGGCGAAGGCACAACGCTCAGCATGGCGATTAATGACCTCTATCAGACTTCGCAGCAACAAACCCTTTGGACACATGTTAAAGCAATCGTTTTATCGAAAAACGCCCTTAACGGTCGGCTCGAGGATATTTTCAATACGCTGCTGCATTCCGGTGAGTTGAGATATACACCTTGGATTTACGGGACGGAACAAAGCATACCCGATGTTCTTGCTCCTTCTGCCTTGTTAAATCAATCTACGCAAACCATTGAGCTATTCGAACCGATCAAACTATATAAGCAGTTCTCTGCCTTTGAACCCATCCGCCTTCATCAGCTCCTTGATGGTTTTCGTGAGCCTGCTTCGGTTATTCTACTACCTTCTATAACCAACAGGAATCATACCTGGTTCAATGGGGATGAGAATCCCCCTCTAGTTAAAACCGATGGATTTTTCGTCATTACAGACGGCAAAAATCAAGGCAAGGTTTCAGGTGAAGACGCAGATGGTACTCGATTTGTAAATTACGATCATGTCTACCAGTACCCGTTGTACGTATACAAGAGTGGGGGGAAACTGCCTGATCTGACTCTTAGGCTCCTTGATCCGCATACCAAGGTTTCAGCCAGGATGGAAGGAAGCGGGGTCACCTTCGACCTGTCTACTTCAGTAAAAGGTATCATCATTGAGGAACACGTCTCTCACCAGTCTCCTCAAACGATGGAGGAAGCAGCCGAGAAACAGATCGAGTCTGCGATCCGTACTACATTTGAAAAGAACAAATCACGCCAGATCGACTCGTATGGTTTTGTGGAACATCTGTATCGTCATGACCTCGCATTGTGGAAAAAGGAGGTTCAGCACCGAGCGGATCCGATTAAACGATTCAAACTTGGAAAAGTGAAAGTCCATGTGAAAATCCTCAATGCCAGCACATACAAGTACACGGAGTAATGCACATAAAAACGACCAGCCACCTGCAGTCATTGCAAGGTGGCTGGTCGTCTTGGCATGAAAATTTAAGTCAGCGGAAAAGCCATGACACTCATCAGTGCCAGTTCGGGCTGTGTGGTATCCAAACGACTGTATTGAATGATAACAGGTACATTACTGGAAACGGTGATGGCATACGGCACACCTGAAGGAATAGACTGATCTCCGGAATGAAGAGATGCCGTACGGATGTGCTTGGTCCTTCTTCCCGGCACGCTTGCTTCTATGTTCTCGATCGGTTCCCTGTCTTCGAAGAAAATGGTTATATCGAGTGCTGCCTCCTCCTGACCCGTATTGAGAACACAGATGCTCTCATGACTCTCCAGCGAGCCCCGACTATCTGGCGGTATGTATCCGTCTGGAATAACCCAATAAGTGTGACCTGTAGCCGCTGCTGTCTCATGCTTTGCCAAACGGCCTGCTTCCGTATGCTCTCTTGCCATTAGGAGTCCTCCTCTATGCATGATATTTCCGCCCTATCTATCGTAAATACATTTGCAGCGGCTGCAGTCTAAGCTCGCGGATCGCTTCCGCTACTTGTGCCGCCAGTCGCCGTCCACCGCGTTCCTGAAAGTGTGTATTGTCCTCCACGCCTGCCGGGAAGTTCAAATATTCACCCGGAAGCACCCACATGAAATCGTCCTTGGTGCCTTCGATCCCCGCCTGCTCAAACAGAATACGGCTGCGTTCAGCAAGATCAATTAGCGGAACATCTTCCTCTTGTGCCAGCTCCCGCACGGCAATAATATAATCACCATGCGTGTCGTTCAGCGTGCCATCGTCCGCAAAAAAGCGCCGATGCACGGGCGTCACCAATACCGGGCGAGCTCCGGCTCCGCGTGCTGCATCAATATACTTTTTCAAATAATCCTTATAGGTTGTGAAGGGTTCTGTTCCCCGCTCCGGGTCTGGTTTCTCATCATTATGTCCGAATTGAATAAACAGGAAGTCCTCTGGCTTGATAAGGTTCATGATCGCATCCAACCGACCTTCATGGATAAAGCTGCGAGAGCTTCGTCCCGACTGTGCGTGATTGTCAACGGCAACATCATGCTTGAATTGGGCGGGCAGCATCTGTCCCCAGCCACAGTAAGGGTACCCGCTCTCCGGCTGATCCGTCACTGTGGAATCTCCTGCCATAAATACGGTCATCGTCTGATTGGCAAGCGTAATCTCCAAGGCGTTGATCCGCGGGGCCGGACCGGAGAAGGATAGGCGAAGCCTTCCGCCTCTGACCACAACCGAAAATCGAACCTCGGCACATTGTCCAGGCAGAGTATGGATCGTTGGAAGCATCAATCTGCCTTCGCCAGCCTTCACTCTGGTGACCGTCTCAGCGAGCTCATCTCCGGCCATGAGCAGTACCTGATACGTGCCGTCCGGCACATCAACGATAAACGATGCCTTGAGTGGAATACAGAAGCTTGAACGCAATCGGGCAGACACATTGGCCTGCCCCGAGTACTCCTGATTTTGCTGTACGACATCTGAATCTTCTGTCTCACCAAACCGCTGTCTCTCATAAACACGGGAATTCGGCTCAAATCCGTACCCGATTGTATCCCTGTAGATACTATTGGCTGACACTTTCTGGTACCCTTCAATGCCCGCACCTGGACCGAAGTCAAATTTCCAATGCGTAACCTTCTCTTCATTGCGGGCCGCTGCCTCGGTGGCAACGGCTTGACTACCCAGAGCTTTATCCAATAGGAACAACCTCCCTGTTTAAGCTTTTGGATGAAGTGATAATCCACAGTGAATCAAGTTTATCCTTTCAGTCCGCTGGTGCTCATGCCCTGTACAATCTGTTTCTGGAAAATGAAGAATACGGCTACAACCGGAATCAGACTGACGATGGACATGGCGAACATCGCTCCCCAGTTGGAGGCTGACTCGCTATCCAGGAACATTTTGAGCGCCATGGATACCGTATATTTATCCGGTGAGTTCAGATACAGTACCGGCCCCAGAAGATCCTCCCATCTCCAGTAGAAGGAGAAGATTGCGGCAGTCGCCAGCGAGGACTTAATCAGCGGCATGATAATCTGGATGTATAATCTGAATTTGTTACATCCATCAATCGTTGCCGCTTCATCCAGCTCTTTTGGAATCGTACGAATGAACTGCACCATCAGGAAGATGAAGAACGGCATTCCGAAGAATGTAGGTACTACAATCGGTAGAATCGTATTCAACCAGCCCAGCTTCGTAAAGATAATGTATTGCGGTACCAATACCACGTCATGCGGCAGCATCAGAGTCAACATCATCAGGGAGAACCAGAAGCTGCGGCCTCTGAAGTTAAGTCTGGCAAAACCGAAGGCAATAAGCGACGAGGATAACACGGCACCAATGGTGGAGATGACTACGATCACGAGTGAATTGGTGATGTAGTCCATAAACGGTCTTCCGCCCGCACCTTTCCAGCCATCCACGTAGTTGCTCCAGATCCACTCTGCAGGAAAAAGGGACTCCGCCGTAACGAAGATGGTACGGCTCTCTTTGAATGAACTGAACAACATCCAAAGTACCGGATACAGCATCAGGAGGGCTAAAGCTGCAACGAACAGATGATAAATCGGCCACTTTACATTTCTCCAAACCATCCTTACTTCCCTCCTTCAGATTCATAGAATACCCAGAACTTGGATGTTAAGAACACAGCTACGGTGAGGATACCGATCATGATGAGCATGATCCAGGCCATTGCCGAGGCATAACCCATATTGTTAAACATAAAGGCCTGACGGAACAAGTACAGTGAGTACAGCATCGTACCATCCATTGGACCCCCTTCTCCTTTGGAGATGATGTATGCAGGTACAAAGGTCATGAATGCACCGATGGTTTGCATAATCAGATTGAACAGGATGATCGGGCTAAGCAGTGGCAATGTGATGCTAAAGAATTTGCGTACCGGGTTAGCACCATCCACACCTGCAGCCTCATACATCTCGGGGGAGATATTTTTAAGGCCTGCCAGAAAGATCAACATGGACGAACCGAACTGCCAGACGGACAGCGAGATCAGCATCACCAGGGATGCATTGGGATCACCGAACCAGCTGATAGGTCCGATTCCGATTGCGGTTAGCGCACTGTTAATTACACCTTCATTACTGAAAAGGTTACGCCACATGATCGACACGGCTACGCTACCACCAATAATGGATGGGAGATAATACAGGGTACGGTAAGTCCCGACCATACGGGAACCAGTATTCAGGATCATGGCGACAAAGAGTGCGAAAACCAGTCTCAGTGGAACACCAATGAATACATACAGGAAGGTTACCTTAACCGAGTTCCAATACTTGGGGTCTTCAAAAAACATTTTGGTGTAGTTGTCCATCCCAATCCACCGGGGGGAAGTGAACAGGTTATAACTTGTAAACGACATGTATAAGGACACAAACATTGGAATCAGCGTAAAGCCCAAAAATCCGATAATAAACGGACTTATAAATGCGTACCCGGTCAGGTTTCTGCGCAACGACGAATACTGCCTCAACGGAATGAACCTCCTTTATTGATCTGCCTGCTTCCGACAAACGGGGTATTCACAATTGGGACGGGGAAAGGCCCTCGCGGTTAGCGAGCAGCCCCAGTCCCCGTCATCCCGGGTGGGATGAGCAAGCAATCATTCAACTGTTATTTATTGTTGGCCAGAACCGCTTCAGCGTTTTTACGGAATGTCTCCGCTGCCTGTTCCGGTGTAATTCTGCCAAAATTCAGTTCCTCAACAGCATCCGCCAGAGACGCAATGACTTCAGGGGAACCCACTGGCGGTGGCGGACTCATTGGCGAAGCTTTTGGCTCCATGGCCGCTACAAAGTCAAATACCTGCTTCGTTGGCTCACTCAGTTCAGGTGCAATGGCATCTTTGATTGCACCTGAGATCGGCACACCGCGCTCGCCCTTGATCAGTTTGTTGGCTTCCACGTCGTTCACCCAGAAATCGATGAATTTGGCCGCTTCTTCCTTCACTTTGGAGTTCGAAGTGACTGCCCAGTACATACTTGGTTGCATGTAGAGACCCTTCTCCATGTCCGGTCCAGGCATAGGAGCAAACTCCAGTGGACGGTCAGCAACTTGCTGTACGGCTACAAACTGGTTCGACCATTGCCAGATTCCGATTCCTTTGCCTTTGACCAGATCGGATTCCTCGATAATCCCCTTCGTTTGGTTAGCTATGTCCGGCGAAGGCGCTGCTCCTTGTTCGATCATGCGACGCATCAAACCGAAGAACTCGACAAACAGTTTATCATCGTCATACCCAAGTCCCGTACCTTCAGCATTGTAAAGTGACAAGCCTTTGGTCCGCAGGAAGTAGTGGAAGAAAATATCCGGAGCTACCCCGCCATCCAGGTACAGTCCTTTTTCTGCGGTTTGTTTACCCAGCGCTTCGTACGACTCCCAAGTCAGATTTTCCGGGAATGTATCCACTCCTGCTTTTTTGAGCAGTGCCGGGTCATAATGGAAGCCCAATACGTTAACCCCGGCAGGTACACCATACTGCTTGCCGTTGATTACGCCAGTACTGATGACGTTTTCGGATACATCATCCACCTTGATCTGATTCCCAAGGTATGGTGCCAGATCTTCCAGCTGACCATTTTGTGCATATTGGCTGATGTAGGAAATATCCATCTGAACAATGTCTGGCAGCTGATTCGCTGCAGCCTGTGGAGCGAGCTTCTTCCAGTAGTCATCAAACGAGGCATACTCGACGTCAATTTTGACGTTCGGATTTTTCTCTTTATACAAGTCAATGACCTTCTGCGTGTATTCATGACGTGCATCCGACCCCCACCACGCGATACGCAGCGTCACCGAGCCATCTGCGGATGTTCCTCCCGATTCTCCGTCTGAGCTGCATGCCGCCGTAAATACCAGCAGCATTGCCATCATCAGGAATATTGCCTTTTTCACCATGCCAATCTCCCCTTTTTGTGTGGATATGGTTATGTGAACGGGTTATCCTCACCTTTCTGATAACGCTTTCACAAACTTGATACTGTCATTTTCGCAAATGTACGACCAGAGTTGAATACACAAATCCGTCTTGTTGGTTCAAAAAACAGAGGAGGACCACATTCACCCGTCACGGTGTTGTTTGTCCTCCTCTTGCAATGATCAAGGAGCGCCAGCTAATTGTTATATGCCGGATCTTCGGTATTCTGTTGGTGTCATGCCGGTCCACTTTTTGAACACCTGACTGAAATATTGCGAATTGCCTCCGAAGCCAAACAGCTCCGCAAGCTCGAATACCTTGACGTCCCCTCCCCGGCGAATGTGCTCACATGCTCGCTCAATGCGCAGGCGATTCACGTAGTTGGAGAAGTTTTCTCCTGTCACTTTTTTGAAAATTTTGCCCAGGTAGTCCGGATTCATATACAGCATTTGATGGGCAACACCATTCAGTGAAAGATCAGCTTCACCGTAATGTTTATCTACTATATCCATCATCTTTTCCACGGCAGAAGACTGGCGGCTTATATGATTTTTATAATAGCCTGATGTCAGATTGGCTGTGCTGTTGGCGATAAAAGACTTTAGTCCGGACAAGGTATCCATGTGAGGAAGCTCTGCCATCCGCTGTGTAAACTCCGTGGCCTCTTCAGGCGGACAGACATGAATCATGGCCGAGTAGAGCTGAACAACATAAGATCGGGTGACCTCAATATCAAGCTGCTGTCCGGCTAAGCGCTCAAACAGGCGATCAACTTCGGCACTGGCTTCCTCGCTATTCCCCGACTTAATCAGTTGGCACAATTGTTCGGCATCCTGCTCGGCATGCACGCCTTCACATTCCCCGGCAATGGCTACATCATTCTTCGTGATCAATTTGCCTTCTCCAATGAAAAAGCGATGGTTCAGACATTGCAGCGCCTCACGATACAGACGCCGTGACTGGACCATGTGGTCCGCTTCGCTAAGTGCAGCCGTTACTTGTAATTTATAGAGCCTGGTAAAAGCCGCTCTAACTTCCTCAATTCTCTCCCTTAAGTCAGCGTAATCAGCCGAATCTTCCAGCAGAATCAGCAGCTTTCCTTCAATGGTTGTGCTTAACAAGACATACGGCAGCAGATCGCTAGCAATGTTCTTGATGGCAAACAAATGACTGTAGTCATGTTCGTCCGAGATATGGAACAATAACAAGCGAACTTGACTTGCTTCGAGTTTCAGATTGAACAGCTCCTGATAATACTCCAGGTCGACCGGACCATATGTCCGATTGGTCATGAACTCGAGCAAAAATTGTTCTTTTACATGGGGAAGTACCCTTTGCAGCCGCTGCTTCATTTCCCCAGCCACATGCTCTTTTACCTGTGCGTCCTGATGCTCTTGAAGCAGTTCCGACAGGGCATCATGAATCTGATTTTCATTGCAGGGCTTCAGCAAGTAATGCTTCACGCCATATTGCATGGCCCGGCGGGCATATTCGAACTCTTTGTACCCGGATAGCATGATAAACCGGAGCCCAGGGTAGGCTTCAGAAGCCTTTTCTATAAGTCCCAGTCCATCCAAACCCGGCATGGATATATCGGTAATAATAATATCAGGTCTGGAATGCCCGATTTTGTCCAATGCCTCAATCCCGTTCCTGGCGGTGTCCACCAATTCAGTACCGGCTGCTGCCCAATCCACCACTTGGGAGATCCCCTCCAAAATCACACGTTCGTCATCTACGAGCATCACTTTGTACATCGTCATCGTCCTCTCTGATCCAAGGTATTCTGATCGATACTACGGTCCCGGCACCGGGATTGCTGCTCATGACCATGCTGCCCTCCTCACCGAAGGTCAGCCTGATCCGTTCCTGGATGTTGGATAAACCTATGCCTTGCCCTCTTGTCTGAATGCGCCCTTCCTGCAATTGCTCCAAAAACTCCGGGGTCATGCCCGGTCCGTCATCCTCTACTTCGATGATAATCTTGTAATCTTCCGCTCTGGCTCGAATCCGAATTTTGCACGGGTGTATACTTGGTTCAAGCGCATAGTGAATGGCATTCTCCACCAAAGGCTGTAACGTTAGCTTCGGAAGTCGTGCACTCCCCACCTCAGGAGCGATATCCATATCAAAATCAAGCCTTTCCTCAAATCGCGTGCGCTGAATGGTCACATAACTGCGAACGATATCCAGCTCCCTTTCCAGCGTGATCCACTTCTCCGACATATTCACTGAACTGCGCAGCAGGAATCCGAGTGCCTCGACCATTTCGGAAATTTGCCGCTGCTTCTGCACTTTGGCCAACCAGTTAATGGACTCCAGCGTGTTATAGAGGAAATGAGGATTGATCTGTGCCTGAAGCGCTTTCAACTCTGTCTCCCGAATGACCAGCTGCTTCGCATAATTCTCGTCAATCAGTTCTCGGATGCGCTGCAGCATCATTTTGAATGTACGATGGAGCAGCCCAACTTCATTTTGGGAAGATACCGGAACATTGCCCAGAGCAGCCTCCTCCAGCTTATCCAGATCCCCCTTTTCAATGTTGCGCATCTTCTTGATCAACTGGGCAATCGGCTGTGTAATGCTGCGTGACAGCTTGGCTCCAAACACAAGTGCCACCAGCAAAATCATAAAGAAAATGACAGTAACCAATTGTTTGACAAACTGTATTTGCTTAAACATCTGATCAAACGGCGTCATATAAAGGTACACCCAATTCGTATAGGACGAATGCGCACGAGCGACGAAATTTCTCCCCTGTTCAAACATGGCAATCCCATAAGGCTGGGTCCGCTTCAATTCGGATTCCAACTCGGAATCGGTCACTGATGACTGCGTGGGATAGATCACCTCTCGTCCATCCGTAATCAGCAGCTGCGAGTCCTCAGCGGGGTGCTGCATCTGATCCTGAACTATACGATCCAGCCGTACACGAATAATCAGCGTTCCCAGCTTCTCCAAGGTAAAGGCCCCACCTGTAAAAGACTTGACCTGCCTAACTGATATCAGCCTGGCTTGCTGATCTCCACTCGTATACCATGCATTGGATCCTGAATATTGCTGTCCGAGTGCAATCAGTTCCGTCTGCATGGACTCCGATATTCCCTCACGGTTTCCCGCAGCCATAACATTATGATCATTATCGATAAATATCATGGAATAGATGTACTTCTCTGATCCTGCATATGCGACAAGTCGGTTGGTTATTTTTTTGAGCAGCCCGTTTTTCTCGTATCCGGATTCCGCCTTATCCAACTGCAGAAGATACTGCTGGAGCGCCTCGTCCGACATGACCTTGAAGGAAAGGTTGGCGATTTCGCGCAGCTGATTCTCGATGCCTACGGAAGACATATTCAGTACCTGGGACGACTTCTCATAGATTTGACGATCATAGATTTTGAATACATATCCTAGGACAGAAACATAAAACGTGAAGCTGATCAGCATCAAAAATCCGATGAGAAGAATGGTTTTGTGATGGATCGGCAGCGATGTGAAAGCGTTCTTAATTTTTCTCATCCAAAGCGCTCCTTTGGCCCCGCGAAGGGTGCAGGCAGGTGTGAGAGTCTCGTTCTACTGTAAGTTATTTTCATATTTACACATCCATGGGCAGATGACAAGTCATATTTATGCAACATATAGCGTCCTATTCAAAGGCACTTCGAAAAGAAGCCGGATTGATCGTTAGATCAACCCGGCTTCTCGAATAGAATAACTTCACATTGGCTTACGGATTAACGAATACAGTCTTCAACTTCGCCACATATTGCACATCAAAGCCAAGCCCTTCAGCTATCATGGCCAGTGGCACATACGTTTTGGACTCCTTGCCCACCTTGTTCAGGAACGCAGGTGTATCTACGGCAACAGATGCGCCATTTACCTGAACCGCACTTGCACCAATCTTCACAGCGACCTTACGGTCTCCGTATGTAATGGTTGCCGTAGAGGTTTTATTGTCCCAAACCGTGGTAGCCCCTACAGCGTTCACGATGTCCTGAATCGCCACAAAATTTTTCCCATTGCGAATGATGGGTTTATACGGCGTGTTTAACGTTTTGCCGCTAACGATGATGTTCATCGGTTCACCTGCTGCAGGCACGGCCAGTTTGGTATAATCGCCCCAGATCGTTTCTGCAAAGACCTTGGCGATCGCTTCGTAACCAAACTGATTCGGATGAAAATCACGATCCTTGATCATATGTGTCATGGTTCCCTCACCGCCAACAAACTCCTTGGCTACATGTGCCACTTTTACATCCATCCCCTGTGCGGTGAATTGGGATGCAATGCCGTCAATGGTTGCCGTAAAACCTTCGGATGCTTCCATGAGCTTGGCATATAATGCTTTTCCTGCTACTTCAGGCATAGGCTGGTACTGGTCGGCAATGACAATTTCGGCGTCGGGATTAATGACATGAATTGTATTGATTACCTCGCTGACATTCGCGGTATACGCTGCCAGCAGCTCCTTCACCTTAGCTTCCAATTCCGAGTCACTTAGGGTACTCGCTGTACCCAGCAGTTCGGATACATCATTGCCTCCAATGGTAATCGCGATGAGATTGGCTCCTGCTACGCTCTCGCGGATTGCAGCTATGTTGGCTCCCATCTGCCCGGCTCTTGGATCTGGCAAACTCGGCTGAATGGCTTCAGAGGTTAATGTTTTGCCTTCATTTATTGCAGAAGTAAAGTTCTTCAATCCAATACTCTTCAAGCCGGCTATACCATAGTTATCCACCTGAGTACGGCCATGGAGCAGCCCTTGCTCCTGCAAGCGCTCTACATAACCATAAGGGAGGCCCTTAGCATTCGGCTCATATCCTACCGTAATCGAATCTCCCAAAGTAACGATTCTGAACTCCTTCGTTACAGCTGCAGCATCCTTTTTCACATTGGCGGCTGCCGTTGTTGTACCGGCAGGTAATGTGCTGGTGCTTGTATCCGCTGCATGTGCCGGTAATGACGTTGATGCAAACAGCAATCCAGCCAGCATGCATGCTGTCAATGCAGCCGACGTGTTATTCCATGTACGTGTACGCTTCATTCGTGGGAACACTCCTTTTTCTCACATCTATAAGATAATAACTTGAACTTTATTACACAGATTCTTCTCCGGTGGCAGAAGTTCACCATATTTCTATTCTAGCATTAAAAAGTAGAGATGTCGTACGGACATCAGCCTGCTCACAAAACAACAGACTCCCCTCTGCGGGAAGCCTGTTAACCTATGATCCTAGCTTTGTTTCGCTTGTTACAGCAGTGGTTTAAACGGTGGTTTAGTGGTCTTTCTTTTCCGTATCTGCGGAGTTATTTTTCTCGGCAGAACGTTCCAGATAACGATCATAGCGATCGTCCACTTCACGTGCCATATTCCGGTACATCAACGTTTCCTGGACAATTGGGTCCGTTTCCGTCTGAATGCGCACCTCATATTTGGGAGGAATCAGCTGGCGTTCACGCTTGTCCGCGTCGCCGGACTCTTCCATCTCCCCTTCAGTCAGCATTTCACTCAAACGTCGTTCCAGTTCCTTGGATTCATCCATCGTTCATCGCTCCTTTAATTAAGTTCATAATGCACGAGCAAATACTATTGCACTACACTTCGATGGCCAGAACAATCTTCCGATCGCTGTTATCCCCAAATTTTCTTATTTTCTTTTCAAAGGGAAAAATTCGGGGATAAAGGCGAACGCTTCGCTTCTCCAGATTTTTTCTGCCCCTCGTTCATGTACAATATAAGTTTGTTAAATCATTTAAGAAATTAATAAACTCACTCCAGGCCGGTAGCTTTGGCATCCTTGAGTACATCAGTCAGTGCATCATGAATTTTGCCGTTCGTGGCAACCACATGACTGACAGACAACTGATAAGGTGTACCCATGGTATCGGTGACCTTGCCCCCGGATTCCTCAACGAGCAGGGCACCTGCAGCGATATCCCACGGTTTCAGTCCAACTTCGGTGTATGCACTGAGGCGACCTGCAGCAACGTATGCCAAATGCAGCGCTGCTGATCCACCTGCACGCAGGCTTCGTACTTGCGGTGCAAGAGCCTGTACAGCTGCCATGTTGACTGGCAGGGCATAGGTAGTATCTGCCGGGAAGCCCACTGCGACCAGGCTCTGGCCGAGGCTCTGTTCATTGGATACAGCCATTCGGTTGCCGTGGACGTATGCACCTTTTCCTTTTTCAGCTACAAACAGTTCGTCTCTGGAAGGATCGTAAATGACCCCTACAATGACTTCACCATGATGAGCCAGGGCGATAGACACCGAATAAAACGGAAATCCATGGACAAAATTCGTTGTTCCGTCCACTGGGTCCACGATCCAGAGGAATTCTTCCTCCTGAGCATCTTTCAGTGCTTTGGCTGAAGCTTCCGGTCCAGGTTCAACACCCTCTTCACCGAGAATGGCATGGCCCGGAAAGTGGGTTAGAATCAGACGGCGGATCATCTGCTCCGCTCCTTTGTCCACTTCGGTAACAAGATCCTGCGGCGAATATTTGGTTCCAGGCTCGCCTATGGTTCCGAGACGGCTCTTGATCCATTCACCTGCTTTGGAAGCTGCATTAATGGCAACAGCAGTATAGCTTTTGCTCGTCACGACATAAGGTGTTTTTTCCTTCTCATTCAAAGCGTTCACTCTACTTTCTATATCAATCTACGAAAAGTTAAAATACTTGTTAAAAGTATACGCCTCACCGGTTGTAAAGTTTCTTGCTGCCCAGGCCCCTTTTGGCTCTAGGGATGGATAATGACTGTAGATTCGTCCACCCATTCCACGCCTTCTTCGTGGTAGAAGGCCAGCTTCTGCATGAGCTGCACCAGGGCTTCATCCTTGCGCTTCGCCTCGATCATGACATCAAGTTCCGGCGTATCTGCAGCAATATGACGTAAAAAGGATAACAGAGGCTCTACTTCAACGCCATCGGCATGTCCGCGGATGTCCTTCTCGCTCTTCGGACTGGATACGTGAATTTTCGGCGGTAATGGCCGGTCTGCAGGGGAGTCCGCCTGTGCCAGCGGCGACTGCCACGTCTTCCATATGTCAGACCACATATCCCATGGCTGTTCGCCTTCATTATTGACCCACTGATGATGAATATCCAGCACCATCGGCAGTCCCAGATGCTGACATACGGCCAGCGTTTCGGAAACGTTGAATGTTTTATCATCATTTTCGAGGGTCAACCGTTCCTGGATATCCCGATCAAGCTTCAGAAAATTCTCTTCAAAGCGCAGCGCTGCAATAGGCTTGTCCCCGTATGCACCACCAATATGTATATTATTTTTGGCAGTGGCATTCAGTCCCATGGCATCCAGCATCCGCACATGATGACGAAGGTCACGCATGGAGTTCCGGAGCACTTCCTCCCGCGGCGTACTTAGAACGGTAAAATGGTCGGGATGGAAGGATACGCGCATTCCGTTCTCCTTCACGAAATCACCAATGGCAGCAAAATCGGACTGGAGGGCCGGGAATGGATCCCAATCCATCAGATCCTCATGTGTCGCCAGCGGAATTAATTTGGAAGAGAAACGATATACATGAATATGGCTGCCCTTGTTATGTCTAAGCAACCGTAACGTATTATGCAAATTCTCGGCTGCAATCCGTTCCAGCTTGCGAATGGCTGCCTCCCTGTCATCAATTTTCTTGAAGCTGGCCATGGTCATCGTGCGGGAAGGAGATGCATTCTCGACCAGTACAGACATCGCCACATAACCAAAACGTACAAGCATGGTGTTCTTCCTCTCTATTAGGGCGGAATTCCTGCCTGGCATCTGCTGCCGTCAGGTTTTCCGGTCACTGTATATAACCAAGTTTTACCCTAAAAGAAAGTCCGTAATCGCTCGCCTAACAATTCCGTTCATTGGTCCCATAAGATGAAGTAAGGTTTACCCCTGTGCCTGCTCCCCAAAGAACATTTCGTCCGCAAGTGCAGTCTGAACACGGGATTCTTCCTCGTTCAACTTGCGAATAAGCTGCATCTCCACTTCCGTTACTTCCTGTCCTTGGAAGTTGATCTCTGCAATGGAAGCAACGATCTTGACGATGGCTACAGCCACGTTATCAGGCGTATAGGCAATAACCTTCTGTCCGGTCGGAAAGACCCGAAAGCCCTGTTTTACCATTTTGCCGCGGCCGTATTCCAGCAGTTCAAACAGCTCCTGCTCGCTCTTGAATTTGCATACGGAATTGAATTCAGTCTGAAATCCCATCCATACCCCTCCTTGTGTAGTCTGCTACGTTAAAGTGTAACTAACAATTCGAACACTAGAAATTTAAGCCTGCACGCCGTTCTCATAGTTCAGCGCTTGCTTGCGGTTGTAACGCTCCAATGCCAGCTCAATCATACGATCCAGCAGTTCCGCATACGATACACCCGTCTCACGCCACAGCAACGGATACATGCTGTACGGAGTAAAGCCAGGCATTGTGTTTACTTCATTAATAAGCAATGCACCATCCGATTTACGAATGAAGAAATCTGCCCGGGAAATACCATTGCCTTCAATCGCACGGAATGCCTGCAAGGCTGACTCACGGATACGATCAGCGGCTTCGGAATCCAGCGGAGCGGGAATCAGCATCTGTGATTGGCCATCAATATACTTGGCTGCATAGTCATAATATTCACCAGAGGATACGATTTCTCCTGGCACCGAGGCCATCGGCTCATCATTGCCAAGTACACTCACTTCCACTTCGCGTGCCTCAACAAACTCCTCAATAACAACCTTCGTGTCGTATCGCAGTGCAAATTCGACGGCTGTCTTCAGTTCATCCCGGTTGCGTGCTTTGGAGATCCCTACGCTGGAGCCGAGGTTCGCCGGTTTGATGAAGCACGGGTAACCCAGCTGTTCCTCCACTTGCAGGATCATGTCATACTCGGTCTGCTTCCACTGGGTCGCATTAAAATAAGTAAAGGCACACTGGTCGATTCCAGCCTGCGCAAACAGCTTTTTCATGACCACTTTGTCCATACCGCCTGCTGAAGCCAGTACACCTGCACCCACATAAGGCATATCCGCCATCTCGAACATCCCCTGAATCGTACCATCCTCACCAAACGTGCCGTGCAGCAGCGGGAACATAACGTCCAGTGCATCTTCTCCGCCATACAGACGTGCAAACAACGCGTTCAGCGCTTCCTGGGTTCCACCTGCTGCATGCTCCAGCTTCAGATCCTCAATCTGCGCGAATGGCGCGTGCATCACAGCTCCCTTTTTCCATGTCCCCTGCTTGGAGATATAGAAAGGAACCAATTCATATTTTTCATAATCAAAAGCGTTCGTTACAGCAAACGCCGTTTGCAGCGATACTTCGTGTTCTCCTGATTTTCCGCCGTAAACGACGCCAACTGTTAATTTATCCATGCTCATGCGTAACCTCCGATTATCTGTGCATGATGCCGTCATACCTGTATAATCAGCATCAATTTTATTCTATTCCTAGGGCTTATTTTACATGGAACTGAATGTCCACGTCACCAAATCCCTGTACATCTTGCTACATTAGAACTCATCAGCAATATGAAAAAGCCGGTACACCGTCCGCTCCGTCCAAGCGTAAGAATCCCGGTAATCCCAATAGCGGTGGCGACTGCTGACCGTATGTGCATTGACAAGCGGCATGCCCCCCGCATCGAAGGCAGTCACAACAGTACTATGCTGAAACCTGCCGTCTCCGTCCCAATCGTAGAGAATGACATCTCCGAGCATGAGCTGCTCCGGACGATCAACTTCGGTTGCTGTCAGCCCCCAGCTGCTGCTTCCCAGATAACGCTCCAGACTGTTGGATACGGCCCAGCTGTAGCTCCACATTTCAGTGCTGTTCACATAACCTTTGTACCACCAGCCCGCTTCTCTTCTACCAGTATAGTGGATGGGTGCTCCCCCTGCAAAGAGACATTGGGAGACGTAATTGGTGCAGTCTACCTCGAATTCCTCAAATGCGGGGTTTCCCGCATTCCACCACCGATCTGCATAAGCAACAGCCAGGTCCCGCCGGTATAATTGCTGCCTTGAACTTCTTCCCTGGCCAAGCACTTCCCTGTTCAGCAGTGGCCGATTAATCGCCTGTACAAAATCCGCTTGCTGAAAGGGTCTCCCTTCCCCTGCCGGACGCCGCTCCGGAACTTCTCTTTCGACCCGTCCAATCATCCAGGTTCCACCCTGCCTAATAAAGGTCAACCGTTCCCTCTCAATCCGATCCTCCCGGTGGGTGATTCCACTTTTCTCGTAGAAAAGCCTGCTGTAAAGTTGAATATCCACCACCGATTCTTCCGGACCTTCCGTAACCGTTCGCACAAGCTTGGCACTGGTCTCGCTGCGAAGAGGCACTGCACGCCGTTTACGATACCAATCGTCCAGTCTGGCCATACGCTCTCCCCGCTCCAGCACAAATGCCGAATCCGTGACAATCCGCTCGCTCGTCTGTGGACGATAGTCGATTTCGCATCGGTTGTACTGGTTCACATAGGTGTATAAGGCACTCTTCCATTCCCTTTCCAAGCCTGTGTCCCCCTTTGGCACTTGAAGTTCTCTCTGGAAAATTCAGCTGTGTAAACTACTTCTATTCATATGAGACGTATACCAGTTGTATGTGTTCCGCTCAAGGCTCGAGTGCCGAAAATTGGAGACTTGGGCAGCAGGAAGTATCGTAACAAGGCAATATTCACGAAAACGCCTTCATTGTTCGTAAAGCTTGTTTGGACAGGCAAAAAGCCCTTTACGTACGGAGGTGAAAACGGTATACTTAATACTAAAGTTGCAATTATGAAATTACGTTTCATCTGATGAAACTACGAACAAGGACACGGAACGATGAAGGCCTGTTCTTCCACTTAAATGAACTTTATCTTCATCTCACCGACACATTTTAAGGAGGTACATGTATGTCAGCCAAGAACCATTTCTCCGCAGCCCGCAGTCTTGAGGTCGGAGGCAAGTCTTACCGCTACTACAGTCTCGATGCTCTTCAGGAAGGCGGCTACGGCGACCTTTCCAAGCTTCCCTTCTCCATTAAAGTGCTGCTCGAAGCAGCAGTTCGTCAGTTCGACGGACGTGCAATTACCGAAGAACATGTGAAACAACTTACCGGCTGGGCAGAAGGCCGTGACAATAACAAGGAAATTCCATTTATCCCTGCACGTATCGTCCTGCAGGACTTCACTGGCGTACCGGTTGTCGTGGATCTTGCTGCGATGCGCGATACGGTGAAAAAGGCTGGCGGCGATCCAAAACAGATCAACCCGCTCGTGCCGGTTGACCTCGTTATCGACCACTCCGTTATGGTTGACGCATTCGGAACCAATGACGCTCTCGACTACAACATCAAGGTTGAATTCGAGCGTAACGAAGAGCGTTACCGCTTCCTGCGCTGGGCACAAACGGCATTCAACAACTTCCGTGCTGTACCACCATCCACAGGGATCGTTCACCAAGTTAACCTGGAGTACCTGGCTTCTGTCGCTGCAACCAAAACGGTTGACGGCGAAACCGTCGTGTTCCCGGATTCCCTCGTAGGTACGGACTCCCACACCACCATGATCAACGGACTCGGCGTTGTTGGTTGGGGTGTTGGTGGAATTGAGGCCGAAGCAGGAATGCTTGGTCAACCACTGTATTTTGTAACACCTGACGTTATCGGTTTCAAATTGACAGGCAGCCTGAGCGAAGGCGCAACAGCTACGGATCTGGCACTCACTGTCACTCAAATGCTTCGTAAAAAAGGCGTAGTCGGCAAATTTGTCGAGTTCTACGGTCCAGGCCTTGCCAACATCAGCCTCGCTGACCGTGCGACTGTTGCCAACATGGCACCGGAATACGGCGCTACGATTGGTTTCTTCCCTGTCGATAGCGAGACATTGAACTACATGCGCAGTACAGGACGTTCCGACGAGCAAGTGGATCTGGTTGAAGCTTATTACAAAGCACAAGGCATGTTCCGGACTTCCAGCACGGTTGATCCAGAATTCACCGACGTGATTGAGCTGGATCTCGCTTCCGTGGTACCGAGTCTTGCAGGTCCTAAGCGTCCACAGGACCGCATCGAACTGACGCAAATGAAAGAAAGCTTCAACAGCATCATTCGTACTCCGGTCGATAAAGGCGGATACGGACTGAGCGATGAGAAGATTGAAGAAACAGTGCCTGTGAAGCACCCTGACGGTTCCACTAGTGAACTGAAAGCAGGCGCGGTTGTGATTGCAGCCATCACTAGCTGCACCAACACATCCAACCCAAGCGTTATGCTCGGAGCGGGTCTACTTGCGAAAAAAGCAGTTGAGCGCGGTCTGACCAAACCAGGCTACGTAAAAAGCAGCTTGACTCCAGGTTCCCTCGTTGTTACCGAGTATCTCGAAAAATCAGGCCTGAACGTTTACCTCGACCAGCTCGGATTTAACGTTGCCGGTTACGGCTGTGCAACTTGTATCGGTAACTCCGGTCCACTGCCAGACGAAGTAAGCGAAGCGATTGCCGAAAACGATATGACTGTAGCGGCTGTATTGTCCGGTAACCGTAACTTCGAAGGCCGTGTACATGCTCAGGTAAAAGCCAACTATTTGGCTTCTCCTCCACTCGTGGTAGCTTACGCTCTCGCGGGAACGGTCAATATTGATTTTGCTACCGATCCAATCGGTTATGATACGAATAACGAGCCTGTCTTCCTGAAAGACCTCTGGCCTAGCTCCGAGGAAATCAAGGATGCCATTGCAAGCTCACTGAATGCTCAGATGTTCCGCAACAAATACGAGAATGTATTTACAGCCAATGAGCGCTGGAATAACATTCCTGTACCGGAAGGCGAACTGTATGAGTGGGATCCAAACTCCACGTACATTCAGAACCCGCCGTTCTTCCAAAACCTTGGCGATAAGCTGACTGATATTGCAGACATCCGCTCTGCACGTGTTATGGCCTTGCTTGGTGACTCCGTAACAACGGACCACATCTCTCCAGCGGGTAACATTGCTACAACCAGTCCAGCCGGATTGTACCTGAAAGAGCATGGCGTTGAGCGCAAAGACTTCAACTCCTACGGCTCACGCCGTGGTAACCATGAGGTCATGATGCGCGGTACGTTTGCCAACATTCGTATTCGTAACCAGGTGGCTCCGGGTACGGAAGGTGGTATTACGAAGTA
Organism: Paenibacillus sp. FSL K6-2862; assembly: GCF_038005125.1. Classification (NCBI taxonomy): domain Bacteria; kingdom Bacillati; phylum Bacillota; class Bacilli; order Caryophanales; family Paenibacillaceae; genus Paenibacillus; species Paenibacillus sp. FSL K6-2862. The sequence continues at coordinate 658,445 of NZ_JBBOSN010000001.1, read as the reverse complement.
CCTGCCAACAGATGAAGAGATGTCCATCTACGATGCTTCCATGAAGTATCAAGACGAAGGTCAGAACCTGATCGTTATTGCAGGTAAAGAGTATGGTACAGGCAGCTCCCGTGACTGGGCGGCTAAAGGTACATTCCTGCTCGGCGTTAAAGCCGTTATCGCAGAAAGCTTCGAGCGTATCCACCGCAGTAACCTGGTGGGCATGGGCGTAATGCCACTGCAATTCCAGGAAGGCCACGGCTGGTCCAGCCTGGGTCTGAACGGACGTGAAACGTATGACATTACAGGCCTCAGCAATGATGTGAAGCCTGGACAAGAGTTGACCGTTACGGTAACCCGCGAAGACGGAACCAAGTTCGACTTCCCTGTTATCGCTCGTCTGGACAGCATGGTTGACGTAGACTACTACCACAACGGTGGTATCCTGCAAACTGTATTGCGTCAAATGATGAAAAAAGCTTAATTGCATTAACAATTAAGCTGATGCATTAACATAGAAAAGCTCCCCGCCACGTGCATTCTGCACGAGATGGGGAGCTTTTTTTGATGAATTTTCTTTTAAATGACAGATTGTCAAACCAAGTGCGACAGTTCCTCTGTGAAAGATTCGTGAGCGGTTCTCCAACCCAAGCATTTTCGTGGTCTGTGGTTTATTAGATCTAGTGAACTGGCAAGATCTTCATCCTCGACTTGAGCGAGATCGGTGCCTTTCGGGAAAAACTCTCGAAGCAATCCATTCGCATTCTCATTGGAACCGCGTTGCCAAGACGAATATGGATCAGCAAAATAAACGTGCAGGTCATGGCTTGTTTCCAGATTGGCATAGCATGTTATGAACAAACACTCTAAACAGCGACCTATTGTAAATCATCACCATAAGATATCATTATTTTAGCCCGATATCGGTTAGTATTAATCCACATTTACAGGCTCGATCACTTCGAATAAAAATGGATTACCATTTAAATATTCTCTTATGTATGCTTGGGCATATTTTTGTTCATCGATTAAACTGGTTGTTTCTCTTGGATCAGAGGCGTGATGGCAGCAGTTCTCGATCATGAACATGACAAAAAAACATTCCAGATCCCGAATATAGTCGGTTTCCAACTTCCTAATACTCTCATAACCTTGGATAAGCATCCATCGATGCTTTGGCCAAAGCTCCAATATGGTGCCTGCCATATCGTAGAGATAATATCCGTACCCACATCTTCCAAAATCAATCGGATAGGGTTGATTATCCTCAAAAACCATATTACCGGTATGTAAATCAGCATGAATGAGCCCATAGTTATGTTCACTTGGATGCATCGTGGTAAGTTGGGATACAACCTTCTCAGCTGCATCTTGATACAGCTTCCATCCCTCTTCGGATAAAAAACGCTCATAGTAACGTTCCAACTTAGCCATTTCACGTTTAAAACTTTCTACTCCCCAAGTAGGTCTTACAAAATCAGAAGGTGGATTGAAATCCTTTGCTGCTGCATGGAGCCTGCTCATCAATACACCCATATTATATGCTTGACTATCTGTAAATTCACCTGCTGCTTTTTCACCCTCTATCCATCGCATCATCGTTATATAAGGGCGCTTATATCCTGTCTCTGTTTCGATGTCCAATACATAAATACCATCACAATTTGCCACCCCTTCTGGTACATTTAGATCTTTCGATTTGTTCAGTGCTTGTAACAGTAAGAGTTCCGAACGAATTTCCTCTCTGCTTAATCGGTCCGAATGAATGCGAAGTAAATAATTGTTATCTGTACTGGTTTCAATTTTATACGTGATCGTATCGCCGGATAGTTGAATAAACTGGATGTTATCCCATTCTACGTCATACTTTCGAATTGCAGATAAAGCGACTTTCCTTGCTCTGATTAATAACGCCCGCCGTTCTTCATCAGTATCAAATCTAAAAAAATCATTCATTTGTTATCCCCCTGCAATTTTATGAAGTAAATTAACTACTTCTCTTATATGTTATTATAACGATAGTAAAAGCTTGAAAATATGTAATAAACAATTTAATTTAAACTATACTTACGACAGATTATCAAACCAAGTGCGACAGTTCCTCTGTGAAAGATTCGTGAGCGGTTCTCCAACCCAAGCATTTTCGTGGTCTGTGGTTTATTAGATCTAGTGAACTGGCAAGATCTTCATCCTCGACTGAGCGAGATCGGTGCCTTTCGGGAAAAACTCTCGAAGCAATCCATTCGCATTCTCATTGGAACCGCGTTGCCAAGACGAATATGGATCAGCAAAATAAACGTGCAGGTCATGGCTTGTTTCCAGATTGGCATAGCATGCAAACTCCTTTCCCCGGTCAGCCGTGGCTGTGAGGAAAGTGCCTGTGGGATACTGTGAGATGGCTACACCAAGCGCAATTTCCATAGACAGAGCAGTGCGATCAGGCAAGAGAATGGCGGTATATAGACGGTTTTTGCGTTCAATGAGCGTGGCTATGCATCCTTTACTTTTCCCACGACTAGATACGACGGTATCCAGTTCCCAGTGCCCAAACGTTTCACGAGAACGAACCTCTTGGGGACGATCCGAAATGGATCTGCCAATGGTAAATTTACCGCGAGTTTCTGCGGGTTTCTGACGCTTTCCTTTGTGCCGAAGAACCTGTAACGTGCCTTGAACCAGTCGACCTGCGTAGATCCAGCGATAGATCGTTTTGAAGGATACTGCTGGCAAGCCTTCGGTACGGAAGCGTTGATTGATCTGTTCCGGAGACCACGTTGCCTTCAGTTTTTCCTCCAGTGAAGCAGCTAAGGTGCTTGACCATTTACCTGAAGAAACAGAGGATTGACGACGCTTCTCATAAGCGTTCTGAGCGTGTTCTGCCTGATAGGGATACGATGAATTAGCACGATCTAGTTCGCGGCAAATCGTGGACGAATGTCTCCCCAGTTCTTTTGCAATAGCTCTTGAGCTTTTGCCTTGTCTGTGGAGGATTTCTAGCTTGCTGCGTTCGATTATGCTAAGATGTGAATAACTCATGGACTGATTCTCCTTGTGTGAATGCTGGTGTGGTAACTTTCATTCTACACGAATCAGGCTGTGAGCCATTTTTTTATTTCAGTAGGGTGTCGCACTTCATATTACAATCCGTCAAATACAAAAAACAAAAAGCTTCCCACCACCGTAGTAGAACGTGATGAAAAGCTTAATATGATGCATGTAAGATTGCTCTGTTTACTTAAGCTCAGTATCTTCCTAGTGTCCGATATGATGTGACGCCTCATCCAACAGCTGGATTGTACCCATGATCAGGAACAGACATGACATAACGATCAGTGAGCCTCCGACCCATCTCGACATGATCACTCGTTCCGCGATCTGCCGGCTCGAGCCATCTGTTACACTTCGTGGGTACACAAGAAACATCAAACCGGTGCTCATCAATAGTAAAGTGACTAGGATCATAATCTCCCTCCTTACACAGGACTCTCTTTAGGATTATACTCCTTCTTCACCGTTCGGGATTCTCCTCCAATCAACAACCGTTTCATGCCGAGAGCCATGGTAAACAGAATATATCCAATCACCCCGCCTAATGTATTCAACATCAGATCGTCCACATCGAATATGCCCATGCCAGTGAGCAGCTGTGTTACTTCATAGCCTAAACTTAGAAGTAGAGATGACAGAAATACGTTCGCTCCTGACAGCAGCTTGTTGCCCATCAGCATCGGAATGAACATCCCCAGTGGAATGAAAGCCATCACATTGCCCACCAGATGGATTGCAGTGCCTGGACGATGCAGTGACAGGCTGTTCCAATCTCTTGAGATCTCCTGAAATGGCGTCAGATTGACGGTTCGTGTATGAATCAAATCCGGTTGATGAAGAAAAGCCATAAGCTGGACCCGGACAACTTCAAAGTCGACCGGCCCCCCTTTAAAGAGAATGAGCTTGGTTAGCAGATACAAATAGATGATTAACGCGGCAATCCAAAGGATTTTATGTTTGATTTTTCTCTGTCTCATGTTGAAGAACCTCCTTTGTGCAGCCTTGTTACTCCTTTACTGTGACAATGACTCCATCCCTGTTATCTCCCGATATGTCATATTGGCCATGCTCAGGTATGTATACGGTCGTATCCCCGGCTGCCCGGTAATAGCGGATATGATACTTCTCACCCTCCACTTCAACCATAATGTTATCTTTCTCTTTTAGCAAATCCAGATACTCTTCCAGCACCAGGTTATTCTTATACATGACAGCACTATGCGGAAGTCCCACATATCGAAAGTGCCAGGGTTCATATTGAATGCCCGTGAGACTCACCTTGTCCTTCGGATAACGGAGGATAAATCCATATTTCCAGGCATTTTTCTCGAGCCAGGCACCCTCTGGCGCTTCATCCATGGTGGTCAGCGTGGAGCCGATATCCATGGATAATCCGAGATTATGCTCACTGTGTCCTGCCGGAAGGGCGTAGTCTGATCCCTTTTCCTGATAAAGTTCATCCTGCTTGGCGAAGTCCCGATATCCGCTGCTGATGAGAAAATAACGTACTCCCTCTTCACCGGCCGCTTCAATCATCTTCTGAAAGGCTTGGGCCACCTCTCTCGAGAGCAATATGTTTTGATCCAACAATCCGTATCCACGGACCAGATCGTCCTGCTGCGCCACATTTATAATATCGGTTCTTATGCCTTCCGGATGAACCGGATAGGTTGTATTAACAAGCAGCAAGTTGCCCTTATGTACTTGATCCTGAATATTACCGGTGATGGATACCGTATACCCCGTATGGTTTTCATGCTTATCCTGAATTTCAATGATCATCTCATCCTTCTGCTGAAAAGATGCCGGCGATCTGGTCATCACGTATCCGATCAAAATGATGCATATCAAAAAGCCCCACTTCTTCATCCTTGCTCCTCCTTTGCCTCGTACAATCAAGGATAGAGAAAACTAGTTAAAGAAAAAGCAGGGCATTTTTAAAGTTTTTCTTAAATTTGACGGCAACCTCATTCCATTGCTGGAAGGCGCACCTCAAATAAGGTCCGTAACACATCACTCTGAGCCGAAATGGACCCGTCATGCTGTTCCACAATATTTCGGGCAATAAACAGGCCGAGGCCTGTCCCACCCTCCTGAGGGGTCCGTGCACGATCTCCGGTGTAATACATATCGAAAATATGCGGCAAATCCTCCGGGTGAATATGCCCTCCATAGTTGATAACCTGGATGACGACCTGATCTGCTTCCCGGTATCCTTTCAGGTCCACATAGATGCCATCCTTGCCATGGCGTGCAGCATTAATCAGCAGGTTCTCAAACACCCTGGCGAGCAATTCTCCGTCACCGGAGATGGTCAAATCCGACTCGATGGTTAATCGGGTGAGCAGACGATTCTTCTCAAATACAGGATATAATTCTTCATTCATCTGTTTCAGCAGTTCGCTAAGATCCAGCCGCATTTTCTGTATAGGCAGCATGCCATAATTCATCCGGGTAATTTCAAACAAACTATCAATCAGCTTCTCCAGCCGCTGGGATTTGGTAAAGGCAATCGATGTAAAGTGTCTGACCTGTTCCTCTGTCAGCTGATCATCCTTCATGAGCAGATCCAAATACCCAAGCACAGAAGTCAGCGGTGTTCGCAAATCGTGTGCCAGATTAACGACGAGCTGGTCCTTGCTGTTTTCGGCAAAATCTCCCCGTTCTACCGCCTCCCTAAGCTTCTCACTCGCCAAATTCACATCCTCCGCGATTGTACCCAATTCATCCTTCGAAGAGATCTGGACTCGATGCTGGAAGTCTCCATTTGCCAAATGCCTGATGCCTGTGGAAATATCCTTGAAATAGGTCACGTAGGGCTTGGTAAACCAGAAGAAAAACAGAATGGCGAGCGGGATGAATAAAATGAGGAAGAAATAGATATCTCCAATGCTTTTCATAAAATGGCGATATTCGGCAAGCTGATCTTCTGCTCTCACACCTGAATAATAAGCCTGCAAAAGCTTGTAAATCCCATAGGTGATCGCGCCAGAAGCCAGCATGCTCAGACCCAGCAGCATAATCATGGTTGTCCGAAAACTTCTTTGTTTAGTCATTAAATGTATACCCCACGCCCCAGATCGTTTTGATAAACTTATTCTTGTCCAGATCTTCTCCGAGCTTTTTGCGCAGGGTTCGAATATGGACCATTACAGTATTGCCGCTCTCGTAATAGGCCTCTCCCCATACCTGTTCAAAAATGCTTTCCGCGCTGAACACCTGCTTGGGGTGACTTGCAAGCAGATACAGAATGTCGAACTCCTTCGGTGTTAGTTCCACCGGTTTGCCGTAGAGTGTTACGCTATGCTGATCCGGCGCGATGACGAGTCCGCCCTTCTCCAGAATGGAACGCTGGACGGGTACAGACTGGCTGAATTGCAAGGAACGACGAAGCTGGGAGTTCACCCGGGCTACGAGCTCCATCGGATTGAACGGCTTGGTCATATAATCATCAGCGCCCATCACGAGACCCGTAATTTTGTCCATATCCGACGTTTTGGCACTCAGGAAAATGATCGGCATGTGGTGCTGTTCCCGGATTTTGCGGGTGACCTCATAGCCGTCCATGCCTGGCATCATAATGTCCAGGACTGCCAAATCGATCGCTTGCGTCTGAATGGCGTGCAGGGCCGACTTGCCATCGTATGCCGTGACGATGTGGTATCCTTCTTTTTGCAAATGCAAAGCAACCAGATCAGCGATCTCAACTTCATCGTCCGCAATCAGAATCGTAATTCGCTTCATTGCTTATCCCACTCCTATATGTGATGCTCAACAATATAACATATCTGAATCCAACATATAAATCATTGAGAGGAAACCTTTTTTATGAAATTGGACCGTTTATTAGCCATCGTTGTACTACTAATTAATCGTGGCCGTGTACAGGCCAAGGATCTGGCAGACACGTTTGAAGTTTCTATCCGCACCATTTATCGTGACATTGATACCCTGGGCCAGGCAGGCATTCCTGTCGTGACATATCAGGGCATGAGCGGTGGCATCGGCCTTGCGGAAGGTTATCGTCTGGATCGAAACGTATTGACTGACCGGGATCTGGCCTCTATTGTTACCGCACTGCGCAGCGTCTCCACATCGCATACCAATGTAGCGCGGGAGTTGTTGATGGAGAAACTAAGCAGCATTGTGCCGGAATCCAAAAATGATGACTTTCAGGCCGAAACCAATCGTTTCATTGTGGATTATTCGATGTGGACCCACCCGGAAGCGCTGCAAGACAAACTGCAAATCATTGAACAGGGACTGGATCAGCTGCGTTCAATCACCTTTACCTATTGCAGCGCCGAAGGAGCCAAAACTCACAGAACCGTCGATCCTCATACCCTTGTTCTTAAAAAGCACTCCTGGTACCTCTATGCGTTCTGTCATGAGCGTAATGAGTTTCGCATGTTCAAACTGGTCCGTATGCAGGACGTGACACTTGCTCATGGAAGCTTTGAACGCAAACCCATCAACCTGCAGGACAGGCCCTGGCAGCAGGAATGGGCGACTCCAGGGAACACGGTTGCCATGACGATGAGATTCCACGCCCGTGTCCGTCATATCGCCGAAGAGTGGTTTGGCATAGAGAACGTGATCCCAGACGGCCAGGGATATTATATAAGTCAGGTGGCTTTTCCGGAAGATAACTGGCTGTACGGGTTCATTCTTGGCTTTGGCGCAGATGCCGAGGTATTGGAGCCTCTTCATATACGTGACGAGATTCGCCGGATTGCAGAACAAATCGTGCAAAATTATGCTGCTCCTCCGCAAACCTGACAGACTGATGTCCAGTTCCTCTCGTTATACTTCATCTATATTTAAGCTGTACATAACGAGGAGGAATTGATGAATGAACGTCACTATATGCCAGAGCTGCGGAATGCCGCTGACCACCCCTACCCAATTCGGAACGGAAACAGATGGAAGTGCAACCCGTGATTACTGTATCTATTGCTACAAAGAAGGCATGTTCCAACAGCCCAACATTACAATGGAAGGCATGATTGAGATGTGCACCGCGATCCTCATGGAAGAAGGTATGGATCAGGAATCAGCGTGGGCAATGCTGCGCAATCAGCTTCCCTTTTTGAAACGATGGAGCCCCTCCAATCCAGAAGGAAAAACAATATCGGCAGCAAGGAATTCCACAGATGGCACCGAACTTCATTTTACCGATAAAGACCAGTCCATCTTAACTCAACCTGTTCGATATGTTACACTTCCTGGCAAACGCCTGGCTGGCATATCAGCCAGAACGACCAACGCGATCGAGATGAGCGGCCAAGGCTGCATTCAGGATCTGTGGAACCGGTACTTCTCATCAGGGCACATCCCTGCACCGGAAGCAACCCGATATGGATGCTATACAGATTATACCAATGGTATACACGGTGAATACACCATCCTCGTAGGCCACGAGGTAGCTGCAGATGAAACGTTACCAGCTGGCATGAACTCCGTCGAGTTGCCACCAGCAACATACGCCGTATTCACCTCCCGCAAGGGTCCAATGGCAGAAGTTGTAGGTGAAGCATGGGGAGTCGTTTGGGGCTGGAGCAATCCGAACGAGCGAACGTTTACCGGTGATTTCGAGTTATATGATGAACGGAGTATGGATCCTGCCCAAGTTCAGGTCGATATCTATATTGCGGTAAACCAAGCTAGGGCAACTACGGAAAATTGACATTTTTCATTTACATTTCCAGATTAACGTTACACAAGCCATCCAGCTCGCTGGATGGCTTTTTTGGTGCTGTTCCACTGTCTCACCTCCAAAACACGTATAAACTCCCCCCATCCCGCTCACAACAACCGACTATGGTACCAAGTTAGTTAGCTGCAATGATACCTACTCTCCCAGACAATTTGTCTTATTTTCGTCACAATTGACATTCCTGAAACTGGGACTATTCACTTAACACCCGATTCGTTCCTCCCATACCAAACCCTGTATTTCAGGTCCTTTATTCCTGAATTTCCCTCAAACCGTTTACATCTCCTGAATACGGGGTAAAATCACTACAATCCAATTGGAATTACGTCATAACTTCCCGATTTCGTCTAACAAGTCACATGTACCTATATGCGCACTTGGAACGACTACCTGCTCAAATACATAGCCTATTTAAGATGATTGAATATTTACATGCTCAACTTATATATCTAACCCAAAGGAGGAACCAAGATGATCCGCATGCCTATTCAGCAAATGATCCCGTACCACCACCAATATCCGCGCAACACGGCGACCACTGCTCCCAAAAAGGAGAATGAGAACACTCAAGGTCTATCCTTTCACGAGATTCTGCAGCAAAAAATGGCTCAAAAGAACGCATCTCCTTCCATGCGATAAAATGAAACCTGACTGTATTGGAGTCTGATTATAGAACCGTCCTTCTGCCATTTGGCGGAGGGACGGTTGTTGGCATTGGTTTAAACGCTGTACAATTCCCGGCCCGTGTTTCTATAATGGATTAAATATCTGCAGCACTCACGACTCACAAAAAAAGAAGCATTGGCAAAGGGGATGTCATTATGATCACGATCGGCTGTTATCACGCTCACTACTCCAACATCGCACTCATTGAAGAGGCGCTCGCCCCCTATGAAGTGGAACTTGTGCATTATGTCGATCCCGGTCTGGATCGCCTTAAGCAGGATACGGACTTCTCAGAGGCTGTCATTCGAGAAAAGGTATCCCAGACATTAAAGTGGATTGCCCAGTGTCACGCAGATGCGATTCTAGTCACCTGTACCCTGTTTGCTGCAGTACTGGCGCACGAAGCACATCATGTCTCCATCCCCGTTATCGGTATTGATGATCCATTATTGCAGAAGCTGCAGCAGGATTCGAAGGAATACATTCTTGCTTTTACCAATCCAGCAACGGTTGAAGGAACGATGGCGCGGGTGAATGAAGCACTACAGCAAGGTGAAACTAACGGGCAGGCAAACGTTGCGGCTCCTTCGAGAACAAAGGCCGCACTAATTCCTGGTACATTTGAATTGATCATGCGCGGCGATAAGGAAGGATATATGGAGGCGGTGACAACGGGCCTTCAGCAACTCGCTGCACAGTCACCAGAGAAAACAATTGTAGCTGCTCAGCTATCCATGGCTCCCGCGGCAGCCCTTGCTTCAGCAAATACGGGTAGTGAGATTTACAGCCCGCTCGCATCGCTGGCATCTTATTTGGAGCAGCAATTAAAAATTGGTAGACGTTAGTTAGGGTTATTCATTGCGTGCATGAAAGCTACCTCTGCCTTTCACGCATTAAAAAGGCTCTCGAAGGAGGGCCTGCACTCAGAGGAATACCTGACGTCAACGCTGTGCTTGAGCAGCCGTTAGCCGGCTCCAACATAGAAATATCCGGAAGTTTACTTTTCTTATCAACGAAGCTAAAGGATTACAACTAAAAGCCGCTCTTCTCCCAGTAGTGGAGAGAACGGCTTTTATATATCTTAGGCTGCTTAAATTGCGCTGTAACGAGCTTAGGTTCGGGTTCGGTATTCCTCAGCCTTCTCCTGCATTCCGGCCGCTACAGCCTCATTCTCGGACAAGCCTTTGTCTGCGGCAAATGCACGAATATCCTGCGTAATGCGCATGCTGCAAAATTTAGGTCCGCACATGGAGCAGAAATGGGCCTCCTTGGCCCCTTCAGCCGGGAGTGTCTCATCGTGATAGGACAGCGCACGTTCCGGATCCAGTGACAGGTTGAACTGGTCCCGCCAGCGGAATTCGAAACGGGCCTTCGACAACGCGTCATCCCGGCGCTGTGCACGCGGATGGCCTTTGGCCAGATCAGCGGCATGTGCCGCAATCTTGTAGGCAATAACGCCCTCCCGGACATCATCCTTGTTTGGCAGGCCCAGATGCTCCTTTGGTGTCACATAACAGAGCATCGACGTTCCGAACCAGCCGATCATCGCCGCTCCAATGGCTGAGGTAATATGGTCATAGCCTGGTGCTATATCGGTTGTCAGCGGACCGAGTGTATAGAATGGTGCCTCCTTGCAGATCTCCATCTGAAGGTCGACATTCTCCTTAATCTTGTGCATCGGCACATGTCCTGGCCCCTCAATCATCACCTGCACATCGTGCTTCCACGCAATCTGTGTCAGTTCACCAAGCGTAGCAAGTTCAGCCATCTGGGCTTCATCATTGGCATCATAGATGCTGCCCGGGCGGAGTCCATCTCCGAGAGAGAAGGCTACATCATACCTTTTCATGATTTCACAGATTTCCTCAAAATGCGTATATAAAAAATTCTCCTGATGGTGTGCAAGGCACCATGCCGCCATAATGGAACCACCCCTTGAAACAATGCCAGTCATCCGTTTGGCCGTCATCGGTATGTAACGCAGCAGTACGCCTGCATGGATTGTAAAGTAATCCACACCCTGCTCAGCCTGCTCAATGAGCGTATCCCGGTACAACTCCCAGGTGAGTGCCTCAGCTTCGCCATTCACCTTCTCCAGCGTCTGATATAGCGGCACCGTCCCGATCGGTACCGGGGAATTGCGGATAATCCATTCCCGAGTGGTATGGATATCCTTGCCCGTGGAAAGATCCATTACCGTATCGGACCCCCAGCGTACCGCCCAAGTCATTTTCTCCACTTCTTCTTCAATCGAAGAGGATACGGCAGAGTTGCCAATATTCGCGTTGATCTTCACGTGGAAATGACGTCCGATCAGCATCGGTTCGCTCTCTGGATGATTGATATTCGATGGCAGAATGGCCCTTCCGCTCGCCAGCTCCTGCCGGACGAATTCCGGCTCCACGCCCTCACGGATAGCAGCAAACTCCATCTCAGGCGTAATGATGCCCTGCCTCGCATAGTGCATTTGGGTGACACAGCGTCCGGATTGTGCACGCAGCGGTTTGCCGCGGAGGCCTGGATATTCTTCAGCTCCGGTTCTCTTGCCTCCAGGCTTCAGCCCGTTATCCTCCGGTTTGACGGTGCGTCCCTGGTACGCTTCTACATCGTTTCGTTCTGTAATCCATTGTGCACGCAAAGCTGGCAGGCCTGCCCGGATATCGGCGTGAAATCCGGGATCCGTCATAGGGCCGCTCGTATCGTACACGCGCAGCGGCTCGTTATGCTCCACCCCTTGGGGTGTATTCGTGTCATGAAGGGCAATTTCACGCTCGGGTACGGCAATGTCCGGACGCGAGCCCTGAATGTAAACTTTGCGGCTGCCGGGAAACGGTTGGACCCGTTCAGCCGCCACTGTTCCCTTTTCCAACCCCTGTCCTACATGTTCCTGTGCTGTTGTTCTGTTGTTTGTGCTCATCGCTACCTCTTCCTCCTCGTTGATTGTCCCATGGATGGGCCAGTTTGATTGCTCATGCACCCGTTCCATATCATCCACGCATAGGCAAGAAAAGAGCGGCCAACTTCCGAAGAAAGAACATTACAGCGGCATAGCGCAGACAGAATCTGGCACAGGCATAAGTGGGTTACACCCAACTCAGCTCCCCCGCAAAAGAAGATAATCCCCTCTGCTGCGAATGATCGCTTGACGCTGTAAATAAAAAAAGCCGGTTCCCGAGGGAACCGGCTTATGTCCATCACCTATAACAAGCCTGATGCCAAGCTCCCACAAGTGGAGACATGCCAAAGGCTGGATTATGCAGGTGTTCGTGGTTATATCGCCGATTACTTCCCTACGCTGGTATGATCCAGATCAGGTGCAAAGGGTCCGGAATCTCATGCGATCCCGTCTCAGTCCGGACAATTCGGACTCCCCCAGTAACGTTAACAGTTGCGGTATGTGTACCGCAGTTTCATATTCAATTCATTCCAGCCTCGCTGGGCTGTCCATTACAGACTAGCGCAAGCTCATCAGAAAAACAACCCTTTATCTTCCATTGCACGCCGGATCAGGACAACATGAGGCCCATCTGCGCGGCTGCTTCCTTCAGTACAGGTGCATATTCGTGCAAAGTTTCCTGGGACAGGCGGCTAACGGGACCCGATACGGATAGCGCAGCAGCAATATTCCCCTTTCGATCCATAATGGGAACCGATACTGCAGCCGCTCCAGGCTCACGTTCTTCGTAGCTGGTCGCATACCCAGTCTCCCGGATATCGCCCATCTGGGCCAGATAAACTTCGGGATCGATAAATACGGGCCATTCGGGGCCATTCATCAGTTCCTCCCGGTCTTCTTCCGTCGCAAATGCCATGAGTACCTTGCTGGAAGCCCCTACGGATAGAGGAAGACGTACACCAACCGGAGCCACCCGCCGGATGGCCTGATCACTCTGAACAGCCTGAATACGGATACGCTCACTGCCATCCCGCAGGTACAGACTGACCGTCTCACCCAAACGATCTCTGAGCCGCTCCATCGCTGGAAGCAGCAAAATAGCAGGGTCATCACTACGGGACATATGAGCAGACAGCTCCCAGATTCGAATGCCGAGCCTGTATTTCTCAGTGGCCGCATCGCGAATGACGAATCCCTTCTCCTCCAGCGTCGCCATCAGACGATGAACCGTACTTTTGTGCAAACCAATCTGGCTCGCAATTTCCGTGAGTCCAAGATCGCTCCGTGTGGTAAAACATAATAATATATCCAGCGCCCGTTCTACAGCCCGGACGGTTAATTTGCGGTCTTCCATGGCATAAAGCCCTCCTCATGTTTCATCACATGAAACTTGGTTACATAAATTATATGAGAAACGATCTCATCTGTAAACTAAAATGAGCCAAATCATGACGATAAGAAGTGTAAATATTTTCTTTTTATAAGACTAAATCCCCTGCAATTTGCACCATCAGGAAATGTTACCCATATATCTTTTGGACTATATAACAATTGCGTAACAAATGCCTCCAATCAATTGACTTTGACTATATGGAAACATACGATAAAGATATAAAAGCAAGACTTTGCTGCACATGCCAGCAAGGACACCACGACATACTATCTGATCTGAACTCGTTGTTATCTTCAATTGATCTTAATAAGGAGGGGCAATCATGTTTCCGACATCCCAGAGCGAAGCCCCGCTGCAAACGAAAGTGTCCGATCTGCCTTCTTCGTTATCACCGAGGCTGATCCGGTTCAAACATATTATCGTAGCGTTGCTGCTCTCCGTTGTATTTTTTCTGCTCTTTTGTTTCATCGCCTTACACGGCTATATTGCCTGGGTATTATCCAACCCGACCGTAGCTCCCGTGTTCTCCAATCCCATGCAGGCCAAGAACATGAAATACGAGGACATCACGTTCCCGGCAGCAGATGGCAGCCGTACGATGCAGGGCTGGTATATCCCCGCAGACACAGATGTCAACAAAACCATTATCTTCAGTCATGGATATGGGGCCAATCGGGAGGAAACCTGGGTTCCCATGTATGACCTCGCTCACTATGCCCACCAGCTCGGGTTCAATGTCGTGATGTTCGACTATGGTTTCGCCTCACAGGTGAACAAGGCAGTCGCTACAGGAGGCAAAGCCGAGTCCCAGCAATTGCTTGGTGCCATTCAGTTCGCCAAGCAGCGCGGTGCTCAGGAGCTTGTCGTCTGGGGATTCTCAATGGGCGCAGGCACGGCATTACAGACTGGGCTGCTAACCGAGAACGTGGATGCCATGATTCTCGACAGCACCTTCCTGCTGGAGCCGGATACACTGTATCACAACATTCATAACCAGATTGATCTGCCTCGCCAACCAACTTTGCAGATCATGAATCTGTTATTCCCGGTTCTGAATGGCACCGGATTACAGCAGATTCCGTATCAGGAAGTCAAAAAGAAAGACTATCCGTTCCCGATCTTCTTCATTCACGGGACGGAGGATGAGAAGGCTCCATATCCAATCGCCGAGCTTCTCGCCGCCAACCAGACGAACACCTACTCAGAGGAATGGATTGTGCAGGACGCGCATCATGAGCTGATCTTCCGGGAACATCCGAAGGAGTATCTCCGCCGTGTCTCTACGTTCCTGAGTCATGTGACGAAGACGAGCAGCGATGATGTGGAAAATACCAATACCGGAGAATAGAATCTTCCGGTGATCAGAGCCCCTATGGGGCTCTTTTTTTATGCACACATAGGACAACATGGCAGGAGAATATACTTTTGGGACGGTTATAAATGGTTAATCACAGTATCCCTTGATTTTACAATTTAATTGAATGGAGGTTTGCCGCATATGAATTGGTCTAGCTATGGACCCTTGCTGCCTCTGCGCATCCTAGAGGAGATAAGGTTCTGGAAGGAGCAGGAGAAAGAGCATACGCTTGTTATCCGGGCACTGGTTCCCGATCTGGAGCCCACTTACGTGAAGCTGCTTGAAGAATGGGCAGTGACGTTTGAAAATACCGAGAAGGTAGCCAACCAGCTGCTGAAGCAGCTGTTACCCGGAACCCATCCGCCTGCCCCTTACATTATCGGATGTGTGGAACAGCTTGTCGCCTCTGCACGTTCACAATCGCGGGAGTTCATCAGGCAGCTGTACGTCCTGCTTGAGCAAAGTGCCGCTGTGCAAGCTGTCCCGCTCGCTAAGGCAGTCATTCTGCACTTTATCCGCGAATCGGAGTATTTCCTCGGCGTACTCGATACCTTGATTCAGCCTGGAATCATGCGGGATTCGGCAAGTGATGCACCCTTTTCTTTGGAGAAGTATGTTCAATTGTCAGGACGCACCGAGCGTGAAGCAGCGGAGGAGCCGTCTTCCGTTGCTGGAAAAGCTAACGCTCCGTCAGCTCCATCAGCTCCGGCACCTTCATCATCTTCTTCACAGGTGCAGTATTCAGAGGTCTCCGGTCTATCACCTTCTTCCGGTACGACAGAGACCATCACCTTACCTTCTACACCTCCAGTAAAGGAGAGACCTGTTCCGATTGGAGGACACACGCTGCCTCCTCTGCCGTATGCCTACAACGCACTCGAACCACATATTGACGAGATGACGATGCGCATTCATCACGATAAACACCATCAATCCTATGTGGATGGACTCAATACAGCCGAGAAGAAATTGGCAGAGTCGCGCAAAAAAAATAATTTCGAACTCGTCAAACATTGGGAACGAGAACTTGCCTTCAATGGTGCAGGCCATTACCTGCATACGATCTTCTGGACGATCATGAATCCCAAAGGCGGCGGCAAACCTTCCGGCTTGCTTGCTGAACAGATCAAACGAGATTTTGGCAGTTATGAGGCATTCAAAAATCAATTCACTGAAGCAGCCAACAAAGTGGAAGGCAGCGGTTGGGCTTTGCTCGTCTGGAGCCCGCGGGCGCACCGTTTGGAGATTTTACAGGCAGAAAAGCACCAGAACCTGTCCCAGTCCGACATCGTCCCCCTCCTGCCGCTGGATGTATGGGAGCATGCCTACTATCTGAAGCATCAGAATGAGCGCAAGAAATATATTGAGGACTGGTGGAATGTCGTCTATTGGCCTGCGGTGGCTGAACGTTACGAAACGGCACGGAAGCTGTTGTGGCCACCCTACTAGAACTGAAAAGGGAACAAGAAAAAAGAGATATCTCCAGCCTGTAGACTGCCAGATATCTCTTCTTCATTTGCAATAAAAAAAGCAAGCCCTCTTGATTCAAGAAGACTTGCTTGTATTTGGATAGGTCTCTGACGCGTCATGCTAGACTAGGAAGCACAGCCCTCGCACGCAACATAGTTGTCCCCAACCTGTTTGCTGATGGCAATCAGGTCACCCAGCTTGATATCTTCCTCACCTGTGAACTCCAGGTCGGCAATACGTGCAACGATCAAAGCCGCAGCTTCTTCCTTGCTTGTTGCCATTTGGCTGAACTCAGACTTCTCGCCTGAAGAAACAACCTCATATTCAAATGTATATCTCAAAGTTTCCATCTTGGCACTCTCCTTCCGAAATCACATCATATCATCTCTATTAACCAATTCCAAGTGTTCTCGAACGATACTAATCGTAGCGCAATTTCATCTGCTCTGCCGTCTGCCTGACTGCCTCTCGATCAACGGACAATACGCGGTCAGTCTCAGCCAAAGGGTATCGATTACGAAGCGTACGGACCAAGGAAGCGGTGTAAGCTGCTGCAGAAGGCACTCCTGCCAGCTCTTGAAGACTCGCCATTGTGCCGGGGCGAACATCGGGATACCCTTCCTGCAGGCCGTCTGCTGCATGCTCATAGAACCTGCGTACCTCTGCCGCCAGCTTGTCTCCATGCCCTTCGACGATAATAAAAGCCGTAATAATATAAGCCTTCGCCTGTCTTCGCTGGGCGATACCGCAAAATTTCAATCCGCCGACACTAACATCATAATCACCGGGGCAGAAGGCCCCCTCGATCTCTCCGGTTTGCGCCTGATTTGACCATGGCGTTAACGACTCGGCAATAAGAGCAGCCATCTCGCGGAAGTCATCGTGAATATTAATAGCACGGGCTGGATTAGGCAAAATCAGTGAAATGTTAACCACGCCCGGATGAAGAGGCACAGCTGCACCTCCTGAGGGACGAACACAGACAGCGGTTCCCTGCGTTCTCATGCCTTCCATTGCCTCTACAGCCTTGGGGAGGCGGCGGTCCCGCAGTCCTGCAACAAAAGCGTCAGGATGACGCCAAATATGGGCGACCGGCAGATGCCCTTCGCCTACACGGCGGCACATCACCTCTTCCCATGCAAATGCCTCAAGCACACTGCTTCCATACCGAAGCAATGGTGTTTCCCAGATCTGTATACGATGCAGCCTGGATGACGAGCTGGACAGAACCGGCTGCTCTGCCCCAGGCTGTCCGGTTGTGGCTGAATCCAAAGGTACACTCATATTTGCTAACCTCCGACTAAATGAATCTGAATCAGGATAGGACAAGAACAGGGCTTTAAACATGCTGGATGTATACAAATGCTCATATAAATAAATAAGCCGGTTCCCAGGGAACTCGGCTTATTAGATGAACCGTTTTAATGATTGGACAAGGCTTGAAAACTTGTCCGGGTCAGGTCTTAGTCCTTAACCAAAGACAGAAACTCGGCACGCTGCGCCGTATTGTCCCGGAAGGAACCACGGACCGCGGATGTTACCGTCTTGCTGCCAGGCTTCTTCACGCCGCGGGAGCACATGCACAAGTGCTCACCTTCCACAACGACCATGACACCATGCGGTTCAACAGCCTCGTTCAGGATGTCGGCAATCTGTGAAGTGATACGTTCCTGAACTTGAAGACGACGGGTAACCGCCTCCACCAACCGGGCCATTTTGCTCAACCCGACAATTTTGCCGCTGGGTACATACCCAATATGCACTTTGCCGAAGAAGGGAGCCATATGATGTTCACACTGGCTGTAATAAACGATGTCCTTCACAATGACAAGCTCTTCATGATTCTCGTCAAACGTCACGCCGAGTACATCGCGCGGGTCCACTTCATACCCGCCAAAAATCTCTTCATACATCCGGGTTACGCGTGCAGGCGTCTCAAGCAGCCCTTCTCGCGTACTATCTTCTCCGATCAGTTTGAGGATCTGTTCCACATGGTACTCGATCTTCTCCCGATTGTCGGATACTTTTGAATTCAAATAATCTTTCACGCCAGCCACTGCCGAACGCCTCCTTTCGAACCACTTGGTGTAAGCCTTCTTTCACTTCCGCATTATGCATAATCGATTATGCAATTTGCTTGCTTACAACTATTATTTTCGGCGGCCCGAGTTTTTACGCGCAGGATGCTGCCCCGGCTGAGGCATCTTCGTGCCAGGCTGCTGGTTCTTCATCATCTGCTGGGCGCGCTGCATTTGCTTGCCATTCAGGTTATAACCCATTTGCTTCGCCATTTTTTGAAGCATGTCGGGATCGCTTTGCATTTTCTCGAGTTGTTTACGCAAGTAGTACACCCCGATGAAAAATCCCCCGACCAGACCTACAATCAATGTGATAATCGGTATTACTATTTCCATCTCTTAGACACCTCTGTATGCAATCTAAAAAGCCTGATAATCCGTGTCAGCACCTGATGTCCACTTGCCTGCTTGTACACGTGTCACGGACCGGATTTCCTGAAAGTTATCATAGCATTTCCGCACGATTGGAGCAAACGGATTTTCCAGCTAATAGTTAAAAAACAGTGAACCCAAACTTCGCTTCAACCTGAGGGTAAACCTCTCATGAAGATCCATGTAAACCTAGGTCATAACCGTCTCAATGAAAACGGTCGTTTCCCTGGCCAGATCCACTTCGATCACATCCAGATCATAACGCGTGCTTCCGCGTGCAACCCGAATGACCGGTCTGCCTGGCAGCCCCCGATGCTGCCGGACAATGACTCCAGTTTCTCTGGTGGACAGCCTGACGGCTGTTCCATTCGGATATACGGATACGCTGCGGTTAAATTCAATCAAAATGTCCCGATCCAGTTTCGTACCCGACATGGCCATCATCTCTTCACAGGCTTCATGCGGCAGCAGGCTTTGACCAGACGAGCCGTTGATCAGATTATCATAGATATTGGCCGCAGCGACTATTTTGGCAAACAGATGAATATCCTTGCCCATAATGCCTCTCGGCAGCCCGGTACCATCCACATGCTCATGGTGCTGAAGGGCCGTATGGGCCACAAGCAGACTGAACTCCCGCTTGGACTTGATGACTTCGAACCCCCGCCAGGTATGGTGAAGGGAAGCATTTGCTGCAGAAGCGCTGCCGGGAGGCTCTCCAACTTTGCCGATATCATGAAGCAGCGCACCCACCGCCAGATCCTTCAACTGATTGTAGTTCAAACCCAAATTGAGTCCCATCACAGATGAAAGCAAACATACATTCATGGCATGTACGTACTGGGCGTTGTCCTTGGTTCGGATATCCGTTAACTGGACAAGCAGTTCCCGCCCGTTTAATACGTCGTTCAGCAGCTTGTCTATGCTAAGGGCAACCTTTTTCGGGCTCCAGTCTTTCCCGGAGCGTACCGCCTCCAGCGTCACGCTCATTTCATTAATAATAGCCCGCTTCGTGGCTTCATCCAGAATGTCTTCTGTCTCCACGTCTTTATACGCTTCATCCTGGATGTACAGCATGGTTACGCCAATACGCTTCAGCGTATTAATCATAAATACGGTGAGCTGGACTCCTGCAGACAACAGGACTGTTCCGTTGCCTGAATATACGGTTTTGCCCAGACACTCGCCCGCCTCCACACTTTCCACGTTTACATACTTCATGAACGTCCCCCGCTCTTACGATTGCTGCTCCAATGTGAGCAATTGCTCCTTGGTTTGCAGACCGCCTACATAACCTACCAGGGTTCCGTCTTTGCCGCTGATGCGGTGACAGGGAATAATGATCGGAATCGGATTTTTGCTAATGGCATCCAGAACTGCGCGAACAGCTTTGGGTCTTCCGATCGTTTCTGCAACCTGCTGGTGTGTTGAGGCCTCTCCATAAGATATATCGGACAGGACTTGCCATACTTGAAGCTGGAACGGTGTTCCCAACAGATCCATTTCCAACTCGAAGGATTTTCGCTCCCCGGCAAAGTACTGCTGCAGCTGCTTCGCAGCTTCACTCAGCTTGTCTTCGTTTTTCTCGTATCGGTACTCACCAATCCAGGTTCGGGCCCATTGCTGCAGGTGAGCCTCACGTACATGAAATGCTCCAAAATCAATGTGACAGAGTCCCTTTTCCGTAGCACACAGCGTAAGTGTACCAATAGGTGTCAGCACTTCATCATAAAATACCGGCGTACCATGAAGCCCTGTTACGGCCGAAGGTTTCCACGCAGCCGCTTCCTGTTTCACCGGTTGGCCGGATGTATTCGAATTTGTATCGGTTGATTCATTCTTCTGTTCTTCTTGCTGCTTGTCACTCATTAGCCCAACCTGCGGCTTCTCGGGTAAGGTCCCGGACGAACTGAGTCGCTCCTTGGCCTTCTGCAGCATGCTTAGCACGTTTCCATCTTGTTCGTTAGCGGCAGCTTCCCCAATTGCTCTCATTGCGTCTTCTCCTCCAATTCTGCTTAACGCCCAGGCTGCGGTTCCCCGCAGCTCCGGACGCGGATCACGCTTCAGTACCTCCGTCAGCTTCGGTACAGCGCTTTTGTCTTTGAAATTGCCGAGTGCTATGACTGCGTTACGCTGAATCGGCTTCTTGCCTCGCCAGGCGGCAGAGCTCTGTCCAAAGCGTTCCTTGAACTCGCGGTTGCCGATGTCCAGCAGCGGTAGCAGCAGCGGCTTCACTATCTCCGGATCGGGCTGCAGATCGGGATGGTGGTCCCAGTTTTTGCCCCGATTCTTCGGACAGACGATCTGACATGTATCACAACCGTACAGACGGTTGCCTATTTTCAACATGAATTCTTCGTCCACAAACCCTTTGGTCTGCGTTACAAAAGAAATACACCGCTGTGCATTCAATTGTCCCGGACCCACCAGTGCTCCTGTCGGACAGGCATCGATACATTTGGTACATTCCCCGCAATCTTCCGTTACCGGTGTATCCGGCTGGAAGGGAATGTTGGTCACCAGTTCACCAAGATAGATCCACGATCCAAACTTGGGTGAAATGATGGAACAGTTTTTGGCGCTGAAACCAATGCCCGCTCGCTGGGATACTGCCCGGTCAACAAGTGCCCCTGTGTCCACCATGCTCTCAATCATGGCTTCCGGCACCCGTTCCCGTATAAACTGAACCAGCTTGTCCATTGCTTCGCGCAGCACATGGTGATAATCCCTGCCCCAGGCCGAACGGGCCAAAATGCCGCGATATGCACCAGGTTCCGACTTCGGCGGATTAACCATCTTCGATGGATATGCCACAGCGATGGCAATAAGCGAAGCAGGCTCGCCCTCCTTCAAGGCAGGGCGCACTCTTTTCTCGATGTCCGGTTCTTCAAAACCGGATGCATAACCGTTGTCCCGGTGCTGCTCCAGCAGTGATTTTAACGAAACAAAGGGCTCTGCAGAAGCAAAACCGACATCATCAATGCCCAGCCCGGGGGCAGCTGCCTTGATCTCCTGTTTTAACTGTTCCCACACGGAACCAGCATGAGCCGCCCCGGTCTGTACGCTCGTCATGTTCTCTTCCCTCTCTTCTTCTTCTCCACTCATATTCACTAAACAGTGAACGCCCGCCTCAGTTGGGAGGACAGGCGTCTATATCGATACACTTCCGTGTGTACCGCATTTAAATGTGATAAGGGTCTATCTATTTGACGCAAAATGCAGTCTAAAGTTTCCGGACCAACATTTTACAGCTTCTTAATCTCGGAAAACGGCCAGAAAATAAACTCGGCTTTGCCGACAATTTCGCTGGATGTAATACTGCCAAACACGCGACTGTCCTTGCTCTTCCCTTCATGACGGTTATCACCCATCACAAAATAATGATCATGCTCAAGCGTGATCGGGCCAAAATCAGGATCCTGCACCTCGGTATCCGTATACGCCTCTGCCTGCTGTTCTCCATTCACAAACAAATGGTGGTCACGTACTTCAACCGTATCGCCCGGTAGTCCAACAATACGTTTAACCAGAAACTCCTTTTTCTCCACACCTTCACTCGGGTCCCGCAGTACAATAACGTCAAACCGGGATGGCTTCCCAATATCATAGACAATCTTGTTGACGAACAAACGATCACGCTCGACCAGTGTCGGCTGCATCGACTGACCTTTAACCATCGACAGGTTAAATACAAACAAATTCAGCAGCATCATGATCACAAAAGCAACAACGATTGTCTTCACCCAGTCCCAGAGTTCTGCAGCCCAGGATTTACCCGGCTGTCCAGACCCTGTCTGGTTGCTTCGATCTTCGGAATTCATACGCTCTGTAGAAGGTATATTGGAGTTCAAAGGGACACCTCGTTTATCAATTTTGTTCCAAATAAAGGCGTTCATATTCCCTCTAAGTCTATCTTATTTGCCGGAGTGAAACAATTGGTTATGAACACCAGCAGCGCGAGGCATAATCCGAAGCGTGTTATCATACAAATAGAAAGGCATATCCCCACGTGGTTACGTTAAAGGATATGCCTAATATAAAATGAAAATCTGTTTATTTCTTTTCTTTAATCATTCAAACCTAAGCTTTGGACAAAATACTAAGTTTCTGAAAAGCACTTAATATCTTGTTGGCACCGTAACCCATAGCTTCGTATAGAGGCATGGCTGCTTTGTTGTGCTCATCACCCGCGACCCATATTTGGCTGACTTTTCGTTGCTGAAAACGTTGCTCCATGGCCTCGACAAGTGTTTTGCCGACTCCACGGCGACGATAGTCTGGATGGACCGCAATACGGTAGATGCATCCCTGGTTGTGATCAATCGTACCGATCAAGGCGCCGACGAGGTCTCCCTCTTCTTCCGCAACCATAATCAGGTCAGAATCCCATGACAATTGACGGGCAAACGGGCCCATCGTGTTCTCATAACACTCTTCCGATAGTGCAACCTGGAGAAGCTCCGTCATCTGGCTTGCATCACTCAACTGAAAGGAACGAACGTGCATGTCTTAAATCTCCCTTTTCGTTAGCTTGATGAGGTTTTACAAAAAAGGGATCCCCTTTTTACCAAAAACCCAATGTTCGAATAATGACAAAAAACGAGAAAATACCGCTTCTTCGTCAATTAAACCATACTTTCCGCCATAAAACACGCATTTTCTTTTGAAAGCGCTTAATTGTAACCGTTTACATCCGAATATTAATTTTTCTGTCTATGAAAACAACTAATATCACATAAATATATTCATATTGGGTAAAATATGTTTGTTAACCCGAGTCATGCAATTGATCAACTTCCCAGGGGACTTAATAAACAAAAATGTTGCTTAATTAGCCCGGATGCGGTTTAATATTAGTGGCAAGGGTATTATTACATATGTACCTGAGCAGTTTGCATGAATTCAATGATCGACTCTCCCACACCAAGGTAGAGATCGAATTGATTCCTTTCGTCTAAACCCTTGTACCGGGGATCGAATCAATTGATGATGCAAAATGCTGATTAAAAAATTCAAAATCTCAGGAGGTATTTTCACTATGGCTTTTCAATTACCGGCACTTCCTTACGCTAACGACGCTCTGGAACCACATATCGATGCACAAACGATGGAAATCCACCACGATCGCCATCACAATACTTACGTAACTAACCTTAACGCAGCTCTGGAAAGCGCTCCTGAACTGCAAGAAAAAAGCTTGGAAGATCTGATCGCTAACCTCGACAGCGTACCAGAAAGCATCCGCACAGCGGTTCGCAACAATGGTGGTGGACATGCTAACCATAGCCTGTTCTGGGAAATCATTGGACCTAACGGCGGCGGCGCTCCAACAGGCGACATCGCAGCTGCAATCGACAGCGAACTGGGCGGCTTTGACAAATTCAAAGAAGACTTTGCAAAAGCAGCTACAACTCGTTTCGGTTCCGGTTGGGCATGGCTCGTTGTAGGCAAAGATGGCAAATTGTCCATTACTAGTACGCCTAACCAAGACAGCCCGCTCTTCGAAGGTCTGACTCCAGTATTGGGTCTGGACGTATGGGAGCACGCTTACTACCTGAAATATCAAAACAAACGTCCTGATTACATCGGTGCTTTCTGGAATGTAATCAACTGGGATGAAGTGAACAAACGTTACGCAGCAGCGAAATAAGACTGCCTGCCTATGCCTATAAGAAGAGCCTGATTCGGTCGTCATGACTGAATCAGGCTCTTTTTTATTGGAATTATTCCTTTACCTCATCATACGCCCCAGCAAAGTAACTGCTCAGCAGCTTCAAGAAGACATTAGGGAATGCCAGCTTGTCCATATCCTTGGGCCCGATCCATCGATAAATGAGTCCGTCTCCCTTGCCTGTCTGCGACAGGGCAGAGTTATAGGGTGTATCCGCAGCTTCCGTAACGCTCTCTCCAACCAGATCGGCTGTTGATGAACTAACATCCAGCATGGAAGCAGCCATCTCCTTGGCGGCCGCCTGGGCATCTGCATCATAGGCGGCTCTTGCTTCCGCAGCGATCAGCGGAAGCTCCTCACTGCCCTGGTCCTGCTCGGTGAACTTGTACACCTGCAGGTTCCAAACAATGTGGCTGAACACATGCTCCGCATGGGTAGCCAGCCCCTCCGGGCGGGCAGCGAAGCCCTCCGCCCACAGACTGCCAGCCAGCAGTGCCATGGCTGGCTCATCGGCCAGCGGCCCCGCCGCCTTGCCGGCTGCGGCGGGCGCCGCCAGCACATGCGGCAGCTCCCACATGCGGGCCAGCAGGCCCGTCGCTGGGCGCTGGCGCACAAGCACTTGGCCGCGATGCTCGCCGCGGCCCTCAACCAGGGCGACCAGCCGCTGCTCAGGGCGCGGCGGCTTCGCCTTGGTCTTGACCGGCAGCGTGAGCTCCCGTCCGGCGATGCGGCCGGAACATTGCTCCATGACCGGGCAAGTCAGGCAGTGCGGCGCTTTTGGTGTACATACCAGCGCACCAAGTTCCATCAGCGCCTGATTGAAATCACGCGCCCGCCCTTCCGGAATGAGCTCTCCTGCAAGCTCTTCCATCAGTACCCGGGTGCTGCCCTTCATAATGTCCTCATCAATGAGGAAGTATCTGGACAGAACCCGCATGACATTGCCGTCCACCGCAGGCTGCGGCTGGTTGAAGGCAATACTGAGAATGGCCCCGGCTGTATACGGGCCCACCCCTTTTAATGCAAATACGGCCTGTTTATCCTGCGGCATCTCTCCTCCGTGCAGCTCCATCACCTGCTGGGCTGCCGCCTGAAGGTTGCGGGCACGGGAATAGTAACCAAGTCCCTCCCAGTTCTTCAGCACATCCTCTTCCGCCGCTTCGGCCAAGGCCTGAACGGTTGGGAAATTGGCAATAAACCGGTTGAAATACGGGATGACCGTATCCACGCGAGTCTGTTGAAGCATGATTTCCGATACCCACGTAAAATAGGGATTATTGTGACGACGCCACGGCAAGTCACGTCTGTTAATCATGTACCAATCCAGCAAATTCACACTAAAGTGTTGCTTTTGTTCCATTAAACCCATATTTCCGTCCTCTCCTGTTACCTTGCTATTCCTATTGCTCTATTCTTACCGGCTATTTGTCCGTCTTCTCCACAATGGCAAAAGCTGCTGCAAGCTCTGTCTGATGCGTAATACTGAGATGAATATCATACTGCTGGTCATATGGCAATTGAAGCCGTTCCCAAGCCTGGCTCGATAACGTGGCGACCGGGCGCCCCTTTTCGTCAGGAAGCACCTCGATATCTGTAAAACTCATCACGCGGCCGATGCCGCAGCCAAACGCCTTGGACACTGCTTCCTTGGCTGCAAACCGGCCAGACACAAATTCAGTCATTCTCTTCCCTCGTTCAGCTGCCAATCTCCGCTCAGCCGGAGTTAAAATTCGAGCTATAAATGCTTCGGCATAACGACCAGACAGCAGCTTCTTCATACGTCCGATCTCCAGTACATCGTTTCCAATTCCATATATCATTAACGATTCACCCGCTTAATCTTTTATGCTGTGTAGAATCTTGAATGGTTTCTATTCATCGCTGTTACTCCGAACACGTATTCTATTGTAGCAGGAGGTAGAGCGAGAAGCGAGTACCTCACCGACATTCCCATTAATGTTAAAATAAGAATCCGGAAGGATGTGGACCTGGGCCTGCTGCTTCGTCAGATTGAAACCTGGAATGGATCATAATGGATATCAACCATTTTCAACTACAGCAAAAAGAGTCACTGCCTCATGCAGTGACTCTTTTTTCATTAACAAGCTAAATCATTCACCCTGTAAACTTTACACCAACATTTTAGATGCCTGGGATGGCATTGCGTTTATGGTGTGTGCGTGTATAGAATGACTCAAGACGCTCCTGTGCAGCAGGATCAATCTGTTTGCCTTCCAGATAGTCGCTGTTATCCTCATAGGAAATACCCAGTTCCTGTTCATCGGTCTGGCCTTCCCAAAGCCCTGCTGAAGGAGCCTTGTCCAGAATTTCGCTCGGAACACCAAGGTATGCAGCAAGCTGACGAACCTGACGTTTGTTCAGGCTGCTCAGTGGGGTAATATCAACTGCCCCGTCGCCCCACTTCGTATAGAAACCGGTGATGGCTTCGGAGGCATGATCCGTACCTACCACCAGCAGGTTTTCTTCAAAAGAAAGTGCATATTGCATAACCATGCGGGTTCTTGCCTTTACATTCCCTTTGCCTTGTGGAGTCATATGACGTGGGCTGCCCATGGATTTGAAGCCTTGCTCCACTTCAAGCGCGATCTCATTAACCGCATCTTCAATATTGGTTTCCACCACATGCTTCAAGTCAAACGCTTTTGCAACCGCGTAGCTGTGATCGATATCGGATTGCTCACCGTATGGCTGGAATACTCCCAGTGTTTTGTATTCCTGGTTGTTCTCAGCTGTGAGTTCGTCTGTAGCCTTTTTGCACAACGCTGCAGCGACCGCACTGTCAATTCCGCCACTAATGGCAATAAGCAATCCCTTGGTACCGGAATTTTTCACATAGGATTTCAGAAAGTCAACGCGTTTGCGGACTTCCTCTTCTTCATTAATGCTTGGCTTAACCTTCAACTCAGCGATGATCTGTTGCTGCAAACTCATCGTTCAACACACCCCGTTTCTACATAAATGAAATTTGATGTCCAGCTTGAAAGGTCCGAATGGTTCAATAACCTTATTTGCTCAAAATGAAACGCCCCGGCATCGGTCATCCGAAGGGCGGGGCGCTCCTAGAGCTAATTAACGGCAGTAACGGTCAAATGCATTCGTGAGATCAGCCGCAATTTCCTCCGCAGAACGGTCTTCCACTTGGTGACGCTCGATAAAGTGAACGAGTTCACCATCTTTCATCAGAGCGATGGAAGGTGAGGACGGAGGGTACGGTGCAAAGAACTCACGCGCTTTTGCTGTAGCTTCTTTGTCCTGTCCGGCAAATACCGTATACAGGTGATCCGGTGTAATATCGTGCTGAAGCGCTTGAGATACACCTGGACGACACTGACCTGCGGCACATCCGCACACCGAGTTAATCACGACAAGTGCTGTTCCTTTAGCATCTGGCAGACTAGCTTCTACTTCCTCAGGGGTACGCAATTCTTGAATACCCAGGCGAGTCAGCTCATCCCGCATCGGTTGAACCATATCTTTCATGTATTGATCAAATGACATCGACATTCGTTTCACTCCTTATTAATGGTTGTTCTATTATTTCGGGGAACATGTAATTGCCTCGGAATCCACAATCATCAATGCTCCGCCATACAAAACATGGATTTTAATGATGTGCTATCCCTATTATACATCGCCAAGCAATGAAAGCAAGGTTCAGACTCCGCCTGCGGTAAGGCTTCTTTCATATTATTATGTCTTGTTCCCTGGCAAAATATGCTGAGCTTTTATCGTTGAAACGAAACCTTGAAGGTTGTACCCTCACCTTCCTGTGACTCCACCGTAATTGTTCCGTTGTGTCGTTCCACGATGCTTCGGCACATGGATAACCCGAGTCCGGTCCCTTTGGCTTTCGTCGTATAAAAAGGTTCAAACAGCTTCTCTTGCTTCGGTTGTGCTATGCCTGCACCTGTATCGTGTACACACAGCTCGACCTTGTCATCGACCATCCGCGTTTCGAGCGTCAGAACCCCCTTCTCTGTCATGGCTTCCATGCCGTTGCGAGCCAGATTGAGCACGACCTGCTTGATTTCTTTCGTATTCAGGTGCAGCTTCGGCACATTATGGTCAAGCATGAGTTCAATACTCTGTCCACGCAGATTGGCATCTGCCCATAACAACGGGCTCAATTCATGGATAATGTCATGCAGCTGGCACTCTTCCTTTTCTGAGATTCGGTTCTGTGCTAGGGAGAGAAAGTCATTGATGATGCTGTTTGCCCGGTCCAGCTCCTCCAGTACAATCTGATAGTAGTGATCTAGCGATTCGGGACTCTTCTCTTGCATTAATTGAAGGAAACCGCGTACAACCGCCATCGGATTTCTCACTTCATGGGTTATGCTGGCAGCCATCTGCCCCACTAGACTTAGACGATCCACATTGTTCAGCTCGCTTCGCAGCATTTCCAGCTCAGTAATGTCCTGAATAATGAGCATGGCTCCCGTGACCTCTCTTGACCTTTCATGTGAAAGGGAGTAGATCGGCACGGTCCGTGACTGGAATACATAGGAACCATAGCGTACAGTCATTCCGTTGATTTCCCCATGCACAACAGCCTTACGTATACTGTTCTGCAAACTATCGGCCTGACCCTGTTCGACAAACTGGCTGGCCGGGAGACCGATAAAATTGGAAGTGGTCGTGCAGGGCAATTGATTTCTTGCTGTTTGCTCCATGGTATCATTAACAAACTGTACAGTTCCCTCCGGGTCCACTGTAGCAATGGATAATGGAACTGCGTTCAGTATTTGGTGAAGCTTTTCCGTTTCGGATATGTATTGATGATGAACTTCGGACAGATGTTGTTCCAGCCCCTGATGATGATGCATATGCTCAATCCAGAGCATACTAAAGCTGCCTGCAAGAACGGCACCAATGATGTACCCCAGCATGATGCCTATCCCTTGATCGAGGGAGAACGTTGAATTGCCATCCATCAAAGGAATGCACAGCAGGGCGGATACAATCAATTCTGCTGCGATCAACGAGCTGACCATCGTCATTTTGCGTGAACGCGTATAGTGCTTGAATCGTCTGGCCGTCAACCATACAATAGGATAGAGAAGAATGCCTGTTTGAAGGAGAAACTCGTACAAGGTGTAGGGATGTCCAATAAGAAAATAAGCGATTACATGGAGAAGGGTGAGCGTGAGGCCTACCACAGGCCGGCAGTACAATAGGCTGATGGTAAGAGGTACAACCCCCAATGAAATGGGAATAGCGGCGGGATACGCATAATGGGCAAATAGCAAACAGAGCAGCATACTGGCCGCACTTGTCAATGCCAGACAGTTCAGCATCATTCCACTGCGATCTGCTTTGGCCTGAACTTTTTTAGGAAGTCCCAGATAAAAAAAGGGAATCAGGAATACTGCAGAACCTGCCAGCAGCACTTGTAAAAGAATGTCCTTTAACGCAACCATCATGCCATCTCCCTCCTCGCCCGCACATACCCTCATGTATTTCTGATTAAAACATAGGCGACAGTATATTACAATATATCCCTTGAGACCTCATATTAGAACAGTTGCTTTCATTATAAATGGTTAAAGATGTGTACCATTTGTCCTATAATCCTGCATAATTCGATTTTTACGTCCAAGTGTACTATATATAGAAAACGAAAATAGCTGGAATCTATATGTGGTTTATTCAATTTCTTACCAGTGTTCAATTAAGAGTAATAAAGTAGACAAAATCAATGGAAAAAGAGGGTAATAATATATGTATGATGTCATTGTAATTGGTGGCGGTTCCGCAGGCTTAATGGCATGCGTTGCTGCTGCCGAGCATGGAGCCTCTGTGCTTCTGCTGGATAAGGGAGATCAACTGGGCCGCAAGCTCGGAATCTCCGGAGGCGGTCGCTGCAATGTGACCAATGCCAAAGAGACAGATGAATTGATCAGGCATATTCCCGGTAACGGGCGTTTCTTATATAGTTCATTTCAAAATCTGGACAATCAAGGGATTATGCGTTTCTTCGAAAACCTGGGTATTGCCCTGAAGGAAGAAGACAATGGAAGAATGTTTCCCGTTACAGACAAGGCCAAAACGGTGGTCGATGCTCTGGTGGGCAAGGTGGTTTCCCTGGGTGTGGAGATTCGTACCAAAGAGCCTGTCGAGGAGCTGATTCATGATGGACAGCATGTACAGGGTGTCAAACTTGCATCGGGGAAGATCGTCAAAGCCCATGCAGTCATTGTAGCAACCGGAGGCAAATCCGTACCTCAAACCGGTTCAACCGGGGATGGTTATCCTTGGGCTGAATCAGCCGGACATACCATTACGGAACTTTACCCGACCGAGGTACCCATTGTTTCCGGTGAGAGCTGGATCCAATCCAGAGAACTTCAGGGGTTATCTTTGCGGGATGTAGGGTTATCTGTACTGGATGCCAAAGACAAGACTGTGATTTCGCATCGTGGTGATATGATCTTCACGCATTTTGGTGTATCGGGTCCTATCGCCCTCCGATGCAGTCAATTCATTCGTAAGGTACAAATGAAATCCGACAGCACTCAGGTCATGATGAGCATTGATTTCTTCCCTGATCTGACTCCAGCTGCTCTGGAAAGACAGGTTCAGCAGGTCCTGGAGCAAGAGTCACGCAAGGCGGTTAAGAACATTCTGAAAACTTGGGTACCTGAACGTATGATTCCATTACTGATGAAACGTGCCGAGATTAGTGAAGACCTGACGTTCCACCACTTTCCTAAAGGTATGCTCAGCACATTATGCGGACTAATGAAGTCTTTTACCTTCCGCGTGGATGGCACACGTTCTCTTAAGGAAGCTTTCGTCACTGGCGGAGGTGTGCACTTAAAGGAAATATACCCAAAAACAATGGAGTCCAAGCTACTGCCAGGTCTATTCTTTTGCGGTGAAGTCCTGGACATTCACGGCTACACTGGAGGGTATAACATTACCGCTGCATTCTCTACCGGATACACCGCTGGCATGCATGCCGCAGAGTACAAAAACGCCAGTAGTATAAGATAAATTTACATGCCAAAAACAAGAAAACCTCGATGTGCCCACATGCTGTGGGACCCGAGGTTTTTTCTATTCGTCTGATTATGCTTTTACACTGCCCGAGAATCCATCCACTGAATCGTCAAAGGTTGGGTCATCGTCCCGATTATGCAATCCTTGTTGAAGCCCGCTGTCCTGAGTTCCATTTGCATAACCTTCGTGCCAATCCTCGTTAATGATATGAGCCGGAATGGATATATCCTGAAATTGATCAAACCCGTCTGTTTCAGCCAGGAACGCTGCGCTTCCTCCGTGTGACTGCACAATCTCCACCGCGGACTGTATATCCTGGCGATCGGTAGGAATGTACAATTCCAGCGGCCCCGATGGATACGGCTTATATCCAAGCTCCTTCAGCGTGGCCTCCGCCGCAAGCAATGCTGAATGGTCAGAAAAATGTACCTGAAGTTCACTATCGTCCATCATTCGTTTTTTCCTCCTCACTACAGTTGATCTCTCCTATAGCATGGTCACTAATGGAAGACGATATGCGAATTCTACTGAGATACTTTAGCTTGAACGGTCAATCGAATCCATCCTCCCACGGAAAGGCAGAAGAGTCCGAAGACCACGACAGCTGCCGCAACAATGATACTTAACAGCCAGCCAAGCCAGGTTATTCCCAAAGCGAAACCCATGATAAGGCCCAGCGGGATAAAAAGCATCCGAACCATCGTCAACCCTGCACGGTGCAGGGCAGCCGGGTCATAGGATAGGAGCTGCACATAGTCTGAATTCGCGAACACATCCCATGAGCGATAAAACAGCAGGGTCAGCATAATAATCAGCAAGCAGCACACGATGACATTAACGGGAAAAGGGGGAAGCATAACAGCTGCTGTGGAGAGACTACCCAGCTGCAAATACAGTTTCATCGTGGAAGAGTCTCGAAAAAAAGCTTTGAAAGCCGTTTCGGCTGTCCGGTTGGACATGGAACGATTGCGCAGAAGCCTGCGCCTTTTTCGAAAAATGACTGTTTTTGTACGAGGAACCTTCGGCTTGGATACCGATTGACTTAACATAAGCGCCGTTAGCTTCAATCGACCTCGTAAATCCTCCCGTACATCCCCCTCAAACGTGCCCTTCATCAACAGCCTCATTTGGATCAAAGTGACAAGGATAAGGATTCCGACAAAGATTCCAGCAAGCTGTCTCCATATCTCTCCGTCCATCCATGACGTTGTACGGATCGTAAAAAGTCCCAAGGCAATCGCGGCGGGGATGAGTCGAATCCAGCGTCTCCATCCGGTATATCGTACCTTAATGATGTGCAGAGCGATCGCCTGAATGGAAGCCACTATACCAAACCAGAGCGCAAGGAGCGCGATAGGTGTAAATGACATTTCATAAACACGAGACCACAAGGGTGCGGTCAAGGCCGTAATCACCATCATTTTGCCCAAATGCAGCACACAGGCTCGGAAAAGCCCTTGCTTCATTAAGGTCCGCATCCATAATGGTCTTGATTTCAGAAACAGCATGTCCGCTTCTTCCACAAAGATCAGTACACCGCCTGAAAGCATAACGATATCGATCAGCCCTGTCAGGACAGGCCCAGAGAGTTCAGTCGCCCATGTTGGCAGCGGTTTGGTCCATAGGCTTGAATACCACCCGATCAGATACAGCAGTCCCGGAATCAGCAGATACAACCATACCGTCCAGTCCACTGCCAATCTCAGATTTTTCAACTGTCCATTGAAATGCTCTCGACTCCTGCGTCTATATAAACGAAGTGGTGTATATCGCTCAGAGTTTCCCATCCCTCTTTCACCTCCCTGACTAGGATGTCAGTATATCAAAACAGTCGAATAAGGATAATTCTGGATGCCCGGCAACAGCGCGAATCTCATCCAGCGTGCCTTCAGCGGCCGATCTGCCTGCTGCAATCAGTACAAACCGGTCACAGATCCGTTCCGCTGTATCAAGTACATGCGTGGACATTAGCACCCCTGCCCCGCGGCGGCGTTCCTCATCAAGCAGCTGCAGGAAATCCTTCGTTGCACGCGGATCCAGTCCAATAAAAGGCTCATCTACAATATATACATCAGGTGAAGCCAGGAAGCCGATCATCAGCATCATTTTCTGACGCATGCCTTTGGAAAAACTGCCGGGAAGATCATCGCGTACATGATCCATACCGAAACGAACCAGCAGTTCCTCCGCTCTCGCAACAAATTCCCTTTCCTCCATTTCGTAGGCCGCTGCTGCAAGATCAAGATGCTCCCAGAGAGTCATATATTCATAAAAGACAGGCTGCTCCGGGATGTAGGCATATCTGCCCTCTCCTCCAATTGCAATCTCAAACTCGGCATGCTCCAGCAAGCCAAGCATCGTTTTGATGGTCGTGCTTTTGCCTGCACCGTTTGGACCAATAATACCTACCAGTTCTCCTGGATACACCTGGATTTGAATGTTTTGTATCGTCGACTTGCCTGCTTCATATCCTGCCTCTGCTATATGTACGTCCAGTATGGACTGCTTCGATGCTGACTCTTCCTTATCGATCTTCATGACCTTCACTCCCCGGTTAACGACTTGTCCAGTGTGTTCTCCATTATTGTAATGGAGGTATTAGCTTTGTATTTGATCATTTTGAGCATCTTTAATGAATTAGAGGTAGAAAATGAAAAACCTCTAAACACACAAAAAAAGCAGGGTTCCGAAGCCCCTGCCTTTTTAAAACACTAGAGTGGAAATCTCATACCAAATGATGCTAATCGCTTACAGCCACTGCCTCACTCGCCACCGTTACATCCATCATTTTCGATCTGCGTTTTAATACATAGACCAATCCCAGAAGTGTCATCAAAATGCCTGAACATACAAAGGCAGGGATAACACCAAACGACGTGACCAGAAATCCCCCTACAACAGGACCCATAATATTGCTTGCTGTCATGACGCTACCAACAGTACCAAATACACGCCCAGTCATCGCTTCAGGAGTTTGTTCCTGCAGCAAAATTTGAAAAGGCACCACGGCGAACCCAATTCCGATTCCTGCCAGGGCAAACATCGATATCAGCAGCAAGTTAGCACCCAGACCAGCATGCGGCCATACGCCGACAACGACACCTGCTGCACCAATGACAAGCCCAGTTATCGAGGTTCCAATGCCCATCTTCAGCACATGTCCTGCTCTTTTCCACTTCCTCACACTCATGGCTGCAATTAACGTTCCAACCCCACTGGCACCAACGCACCACCCCAGCAGATCACTCGAAATTCCAGGCAGCTGTCTGAACAGGACAACGGTCTGGGAATCTGCAAATTGCAGGAACAGAATGGCGGATGCCAGCAAAATGAGAGAAGAGCCTACCTGCGGTAAAGAAGCGAGCATACGAACGCCTTCCAGCGTATCCTTCAAAAAGGCACCTTTTTCTCGGGATGAAATGCCCCCTATTTCTTCTCCCTTACTTTCTTGTACGGACGGTCTTGCAGATTGGATCACCCGCTTACCCGGAATCCACAGCAAAATAATACCCGAGATGAGAAACGAGGCTGAATCCAGAATAAAACACCAGGTAATCCCAAAGGCTGCCACCAGCAATCCGCCAAGCGCAGGACCTATAATTTTGGACATCTGTTCGATCACCGAGCTGATGGAAACGGCTTGAGCCAGCTGCCCATGCGGCACAAATTCCTTCAACTTCCCGTTCTTGGCAGGTGAGAATACGACGTCGAATAACGATTTGAGAATAAGCAATACGTATACATGCCAGATCTGATCGGCAAAAATGAACCCGGCAACAATCACGACTCGTGCACCGTCCGCTGCGATCATCAACCATTTCCGATTCATCCGATCCGCCAGCGCACCTGCAAACGGCCCTGTCATCAGCACAGGCAATGCCGCACAAAGTGTAGTAAACGTAATTTCCCACGGCGTAGCATTCCAACGTATTCCCACCAACGTCAAGATTGCCAACAAATGCAGCCAGTCGCCCAGATTGGAGATGGCCTGCGCCACCATCAGTGTTACAAATGGACGGTTATGCTTCAGCCCGCGTTGTCCCTTCATTGTCATTTCCATTTTTCGCTTCTCCTCCACTTGCCGGAATGTTGATATGGCTTTAATTATATAAATGGAGACTTATTCCAACCTCCTTCCGGAGACGGAGAAGAGCCAACATCCGAAGGATGAACTTTCTCAGGTGCAGGCTACCATGGAGAAGGACGAATGCTTAAATTTTAAATGCTAAAAATGCAGATCTTGTGACATATCGCATGTTTTTAGTGGAAACAGAAGCTTACAATAGGGACATGGCGACAATCTGAATCGTCAAATGTAACCTACTCAACCCTATATAAGTTGAATATATCGTTTACATGTTAATCGTAACGAAGAGGACAGAAAAAACCTGAAAAGCAACGCGTTCACCTTTATCACCGGATTTTATCTTTGAAAAAGATTCAATAAAATCTGGAGATAACAGTGATTGGAGGGTTGTTCTGTCATCGTAGTGGTAGATAGTAACCTTATATTTCAACTTATATCACTAAACTGAAAAGGCGGGATCAGCATGCTGGAATTACAAGAAATCGGAACCGAACGTTCACTTCATCTGTACCGCACCTTGGCCAAAACATTCAAGAGCGTGAATGAACACGCTGTATCCGGTAGCAAAGTGCACGGCTTCAACCCTACTGCATACGGGGTGCTGGAAGTACTGTATATGAAAGGAGCACAGCCAATTCAACAGGTAGGCGCACAACTTCTGCTGCAGAGCGGGAACGTAACCTATGTCATTGATAAGCTGGAGCAAAAAGGGCTTTTACATCGCAAACACTGTCCGCAGGACAGACGGATTATATTTGTGGAACTGACAGAGGAAGGTCACCGGACCATGGATGATATCTATCCAGGGTATGCACACAAGATCGATCGTGCAGTCAGTGGTCTGAGCGAGGGTGACAAGACATTGCTGTCTGAGTTATTGGAAAGGCTTGCGCTCGGCGCAGACCGTCTATCTGCTAATGGTTGAAGAAATAACCCGGATAATAGTGAAAAATAAAATAACCGGTTTCGCCATTCTGCGGCGTAACCGGTTATTGTTGTTGAATTATTTATTAACTAACGCGCTTCCTCGGCTTGCTGATCCATTTCAAAATGAATTGCCATAACAGATAAACAAACGTAATGATCAGTACATATGAATACTGCCCGGTATGCTGAAAAGCATCCATCCTGAATACAAAGATCGCAAATAGAAGACCACATCCTGTCCCCAACAGGAGATAAGCCACAATTACATAAATCAACCTTGTTCCTGGACCCTTCATTTTTGTTGAAGCAAGCACAAGATCGACGAATAGGGAAAGAGGCAAAATGAGGAATAGCATCGTGGCAGCATTAATCAGCAAACTTATGATCCATATATACCAAAAAGGATAGTAATACGTATCTTCTGCTCGTTCCGCCAACGTTAGAAATCTTGAAACCCCAACGTACAAAGAAATGGTTATGACGGTCAGCAAGGCTGCAAATAATTTAATGGAAAATGGCATGTACCAATTAGATTCAGTCCTTGAATTATTCAATACACCTCTGCCCCATTCATACCAGATAACTCCATCTGGTACGGCGAAAAATTAAAAACCTGCTGTAAATTATATCAAATCCCCATTTAGAACCAACAAAAAAAGCAGCTGATCACAGCTGCCTTCTTGTGAAAATCAAAGCTCTATCTCGTCATGCTAATCAACAAAGTATCGGTCTTATGTACCGCATGGGTTAGACAATCACTTCCCGGCAACCTTGGCCTGTTTCGGCATTCCTGCCCCTGCCTCTGCCTCTTCCGGTACGATTAAACGTTTGCGTAATGCTAATGTGGTTAACCAGGATACGATCGCAATGACGAACATGATGACAAACAGGGAATGCAGACTGCCTTCCAGCACATTCCGAAGCAATGCCCATTTGTCATCCGACAAGGCAGCATCTGTATGCGGTGCGAGCAGCTCATTCAAGTCACTTTCGGATATGCCGGCATCGGCCAGGTGCTGTTCACTGGATAATTTCGATATCCGGTAATTCAACCATGTGCCAAATACGGCTGCGCCAATCGTTTGCCCCAGAGTACGCATG
Source organism: Paenibacillus sp. FSL K6-2862 (assembly GCF_038005125.1). Lineage (NCBI taxonomy): Bacteria > Bacillati > Bacillota > Bacilli > Caryophanales > Paenibacillaceae > Paenibacillus > Paenibacillus sp. FSL K6-2862. Next base: position 620,661 of record NZ_JBBOSN010000001.1, on the reverse strand, counting down.
AACGTATGCAGTGCCGTTGAAGATCCACGTTCCTGATATCCTACAGAGGACTGTGCAATGATGGTGAATATCGTAAACGCAAATCCAAAGCCAAGTCCGTAAATAAAGGTCAAAATAAACAGCACGGCCTGCGGGGATGTTCCCCCGACCAGGAATAGCCCTCCCGAGCCAATCGCGATTCCGGTCAATCCAATGAGCGCAGTCAGACGTGACCCGATTTTCATCAACAGACGACCTGCCAAAACGCTACCGATTAACCAGCCTACAGACATTGGCGCGAGCAGCAGTCCGGATTCTGTCGCGTTGCCTCCGCGAACGCCCTGTACCCATAACGGCAAATAACTGGTCAGGCCGATCATCAACGTGCTGGTGAGCAGTCCCGCAATATTGGCAACGCGGATATCCCGAATACGGAACAGATGCAGCGGAACCATCGGCGCCTGGGCTCTTTTCTCAACAACAAAGAATAAGATCATGAATACAACCGCAACTGCACTCAGCCCCAAAATGAGCGGAGAGCTCCAGGCATAATACTGCCCGCCTGCTGACAACACAAAGAGTAATGCCGTTATGCCCACCGTGAAGGTCAGCGCACCGACGTAGTCGATTTTGGCGGTACGAGGTGAGATGTCTTCCTTCAAATAACGAAATACGAACCACATGGCAAGCAGGCCAAATGGCACGTTGAATCCGAAAATCCACTGCCAACCAAGATTATCGACAAAGTAACCGCCAAGCAGCGGCCCTGCCAGGGAAGATATGCCCCACACCGAACTGATCCAGCCCTGAATCTTGCCTCGTTCTTCAATTCGGTAAATGTCTCCAATAATCGTAAACGTAACAGGCACAACCGCTCCTGCCCCAATCCCCTGAATGGCACGGAAAATAATCAGCTGCTCCATATTCTGTGAGAAGCAGCATAGCAATGAACCGAGCAAAAACAATGCACAGCCAATCAGGAAGACGGGCTTTCGGCCGTAAAGATCACTGATCTTGCCAAAAATCGGCGTGCTGACAGCCATCGTGAGCAGATAAGCGGTAAAGATCCAGCTGAGCAGCTGCACACTTCCCAGCTCACTGACAATCGTTGGCCCCGCCGGACCAATGACCGTTCCTTCAATCGCCGACAAAAAGGTTGCCAGCAACAATCCCGCCAAGATGAAACTGCGTTTCAAACCTCCGGTTGTATTCACACAAACCCTTCTCTCTTTAGTTCTCTGTTTATTTACGGTGCTTGCGCAGCCACTCATCGTACAGCAGGGAGTACATCACCATATCCTTATACCCTGTTGACGTATGCTGTACCTGGCGAAGCAGGCCTTCCCGCGTGAAGCCTTGGTTCATTAGAAACTCACCGGAAGCGGCATTTCGCGGGTCGACCAATGCTTCAATCCGGTTAAGCCCCATGGTCTCATACCCGAAAGGCAGCATCACCGAGAACACTTCGGTCATATATCCATGCCGCCAGTAGTCACGACCCAGCTCGTAACCAATCTCTCCGCGGAATGCGCCTTCAAGCTGCCAGGTATTGTATCCACAGCTACCAATAAGACGGCCTGTCTCCTTCAGTTCGATGCCCCAGCGAATCGCCTCCTCTTCCCCTGCCATATGATTAAGCAACCCAATCATATCCGCAGCTTCACTTGTCCCGATCATCGGCGCCAGATTCATATAGCGGGTCACCTCCCGGTCTGACCAGTATGCGAACATCTGAGCCGCATCCCGGCGGCGCATTTTGCGCAGACGAAGTCGTGCTGTCTCGAGTTCGGGAATTCTCCCTCTGGATTTATACATAAAAAGACACTCCGATCCGATCCATCTCTGCAGACCATAAGATTCAATAGTCATCTAAACATAACCTGCGCCGATTGGCAACAGTTCAGTCATCGGTTTTGATATCAAAAAAACCGGGCCGCAAGGGTCCCGGTCTTGTTGTACGTATGATTCAATCGAGCTGTCCTGTAACAGCTTGTCCTGCCAGAGTTTCATCCTCAGGCGGTTGAAGCCTTCTTATCTGCTCCCAGCAGCTCATCGCTGACCCGGCCAAGCACAGCCGTAATTTCCTTATACTCTTCAATGCCTGTCCCGGTCAGGCTCCACTGGTCGCCATGGGCGGTCAGGAAGTTCTCCTGCGTGAGATGTTCAAGCTCCTGCTTGATCTCCCGCTCGCCAACTCGATAGCCGCGTTCCTCCAATAGAGGCAGTGCGTCACCGACGGTTAAATCCTGATTTTGGGCCAAATATAGAAGATGAATCCGTACAAAAAGATTCTGTACCTCTGCGTGCATAATCCAAACTCCTTCCAGGGTTATAGCCCTCCGTGATTGCTAAGTAATTACCCCGTGCGAGAAGCTGAGAAACAGGATGAATTTACAGGGGTTTCCCCTTCTCAATCAAAATTCTACCGAAATCCTCCGCTTGACTAAAGGCATGTACTGCACTATCTTGAAAATAAGTACCATTTTTGCTCGGGAGGGTGATTCACCATGTTTCAAGCTGTTTCCTATGAAGGAACACGAAGCGAGCAGCACACCGCCGTCCTGGGACAGTTAAGTGCTCTGATCCGCGATGAACCAAGCGCCATTGCCAATCTGGCAAACGCTGCGGCGCTGCTCAATGTATTTTTAACCGATACCAATTGGGTCGGATTCTACCTGTATGATGGCAAAGAACTTGTTCTTGGTCCGTTCCAAGGGCTGCCCGCCTGCATCCGTATTCCGCTCGGACGCGGGGTATGCGGCACATCTGCGGCGGAACGACGCACACTCGTTGTAGACGATGTTCATGCTTTCCCAGGTCATATAGCCTGCGATGCCGCATCGAACAGTGAGATTGTCGTGCCCATTATCAAAGACGGCGAATTATATGGGGTGCTCGACATCGACAGCCCGATCAAAAACCGTTTTGACGACGAAGATCGTATTTTCCTGGAACAGGCCGTCAAACTGCTCACAGAGCAGCTGTAACCACGGTTCTGCCGAAGGTCATTGTACCTATAATAAGCAGGTCGTTACAGCAATACGTACTGAAGATAGCCAAAAAGCACAGACCATTAGTGGTCTGTGCTTTTTGGTTTATGCCTTTACATCCATGTTCTGCTCGCCCATGGTTACTCTATGCATCTAGGTCAATTCCTGTTCCGCTTTGATCATCATGCCGTCTCGCAAAAATTCAGCCAGCTTCGGATGATAACCATCGTACATTTGGCGGAAATTTTGATGCTCCACATACAGATTGCCCAAATCACGATAGATTTCGGCAGTAGGCGTGTAATAATCCTTGACCCATTCGAGATGTCTGCCAATGATATGCTGAACTACCGGGGATTCAGGTGTCAGGCCATCTTCGATCGCCCGCTGTAAGTCCCGGTTGATTCGGTCTATTTTTTCCTGGGAATCCAGGTAATCTTCTTTGGTTTTGAGTTCCCCGTCATAAGATACGGCTGATTCAGATTGTGCTGGATGCCAGTTATTCGTTATGACCGGTTCATGGCTCGGTGCCTCCGTTGAATCAGGCAGCATACTGTGATGCCCTTTTTTGACAAAACCCTGATACAACTCCCGAACCTCAAGCTCATATTCTCCCTGCAAATGGGAAATGGTTTTGTCCAGAGTCTGGATCAAGCCATGCAAATGCAAGGCCTTCTCCAGCAGCTGAATGCGCTGTTGCTGCATCAGTTGAATGATATCGTGATGATCCTCCTGCAGCATGGAGCCGATTTCTTCCTGCTCCACTCCCAGCTCCTTACAGAACAGAATCTGCTGGAGCTTCAACAGCTCTGGTTTCTCATAATAAACTTCATTCTGGTCTCTACCTGCAAATGCAGGTGTTAGCCAACCTGATTTCACATATTGGCTCAATTCATTCAGACTTATACCGGACATGCCGGATACGTCAGCCATGGTATACGCCATTCGCAACACCTCCTGTCTACACTGCCTTATGATTCAGGTTTATTCATACTGCTTTTTATGTTGATTGAGTTAGGTACAAGATGGGGACAACAATTAGTCGATTGTTTTGCGGTATGTAAAATATTTATACCCTTCTGATGGGATGTGAACCGGGGGTCAGAAGGGAAATCGAAAGTGTTTTCACTATTTCCTATTGATTGATATAAGAAAAGTCCCACACCAACAGCATTGGGTGCAGGACCTTATTATTACTTCATGTTAGACAGGGCAAAACAGCCTGTTTGCAAACATCCTTAATTTTTATTGAACATGACAAATTTGAGTTCTGTCATTTCTTCAACGGCGTATTTGACACCTTCACGTCCCATACCGCTCTGCTTCACACCACCGTATGGCATGTGATCCACCCGGAACGTAGGAATGTCGTTAATTATGACCCCTCCAGCCTCGATATGATCAGCTGCATGCAGTGCTGTATGAATATTGTTCGTGAATATACCAGCCTGCAGTCCATAGATAGAATCATTTACGTACTCAATGCCTTCTTGGACCGAGTCAACAGTGTTAATTACAACAATCGGTGCAAAGACTTCCTGGCACGACACCTTGGCATCACGCGGCACGTTAACGAGCACGGTTGGACGCAGCACGCCTCCTTCAGCCTCTCCTCCTGCGGCGACCGTAGCTCCTGCCTGTTTTGCCTCTCCGATCCAATCCAGTGTCCGCTGTACGTCTTTGGCTGTAATAAGGGCCGAAACAACCGTATCCGGGTTCAGCGGATCTCCTATTACGACTTGATTCGCTGCTTCCGCGAAGCGGCGTATGAATTCGTCTGCAATGGCACGGTGTACATAGATACGCTGCAATGAAATGCATACCTGACCCTGATACGTAAAAGCACCTGTCACGCATCTTGGCACGACTTTGTCCAGATCCGCATCCTGATCCACAATGACAGCTGCATTTGATCCAAGTTCCAGCGTTACCCGTTTCAATCCCGCCTGACTGCGAATGCTTGTACCTACCGCCAGGCTGCCCGTAAATGTAATATGGGCTATGCGTGGATCGGATACGAGCACATCACCAATCGTTTTGCCATCTCCGCTTACCACGTTTAATGCCCCATCCGGCAACCCGGCTTCCTGAAGCAGGTTTGCAATATAGAAGGCAGACAACGGTGTCTGCTCAGCCGGTTTCAGAACAATGGTATTGCCTGCTGCAAGTGCAGGTCCAACCTTGTGTGCCACCAAATTCATCGGAAAATTAAACGGCGTAATCGCCCCGATGACACCCAGAGGCTGTCGCATGGTATATCCGATGCGCCCTTCGCCGCCCTTGGCTGCATCCAGGGGAACAGTCTCTCCCGTCAACCGCTTCGCTTCTTCTGCGGCAAAACGGTACGTTTCCACGGTACGATCCACTTCCGCAAGGGCGGCCGTGATCGGTTTGGCAGCTTCCAGCGCAATCACTCGTGCCGCCTCTTCCTTCCGCTCTTCCAGCAGGGCCGAGAGTTTGTAAAGAATGTCTGCACGCTTATGGGCAGGCATGAAGCGCATCTCTTTGCCGGCCTGAACGGCAGCTGTTATGGCTGCTTCTGCCTCCTTCGCCGAGGCGGTAGACACTTCCGCCAATGTTTCTCCGGAATACGGTGCCTGAAGTGCCTTATATTCTACGGATTCCGTGGGTTTACCACCGATAAACAGATGTTGTTTTTTCATTATTGAATCCTCCAATCCATCAATGCTGCAGGTCTGACCTAAATAGTTTATATTGGGTCAAGTCCATGACTGAACAACTTTGTGATCGCAGTTATCCTTTATCTATTTATACACCACAGCAGTATCTTCAACCCAGCCCCAATTACGGCAGAGTTCTATTTCACCGTTAATACCGGGCATTCTGCTTGTTTCAATACACCGTGGCTGACACTGCCAACGACGATTTCAGCCAGCACGCTTTTGCCGCCTGTGCCCATTACAATGAGATTGCCCTCTCTCTCACGCGATACCCGGCAGATCTCGTTTACCGGGTCTCCTGCTATCAGCAGCGTCTCATAAGGAATAGAATGTCCGGACAACAGCTGTTCTACCGGTGCAATAATATGCCGCCCTTCTTCCGCAATTCGGGCTTCGAGGTCTACTCCCAGAGCCGGCTCATTCAACGATATGGAAGGATTCACATGCACGATAATCAATCTGGCGGGATGCTTCAAATTTTCAGCTAAGTCAACTGCTGTTTCCAACGCCTTATGAGCATGATCCGACCCATCAACAGCCACTACGATTCGTTCCAGCATTTCAATTCCCCCATCCATTAATGTGTAATTGCTGCATCGATATCACGCAGATGTCTACGGCGTGCAAGCAGAACCACGACACCAACCAATACCATCAATGCGCCAAAATAAAACGGTGTTTCCGGCAGGAACCATTCCGACAATTTACCTGCAAGCCAAGGTGCCAGCGCACCGCCAAGGAAACGTACGAAGCTGTAGGCAGCGGACGCAACCGAGCGTTCAACCGGAGCAGCCTCCATAACAGCCGTCGTAATCAATGTGTTGTTGATACCGAGGAATATCCCGGCAACGATAACAGCAACAATGACAGTTGTGGACGATCCCATGACTGTACCCATGGCCATAACAATAAGGTCAATCGCAAACAGGGTCAGCATAACACTCATGGAAGGGACCGAGCCGAATCGACGCTGCAGTCTTGGTGCCACGAATACAGACGTAATCGCAAGCATGAGGCCCCAGCCAAAGAACACATAACCAAGTCCGTGCTCATCCAGGTTCATCACATAAGGTGAATAAGCCATCAACGTGAAGAAACCAAAGTTATACAGAAAGGCAGTAATCGCCAGTGTTTTCAGGGATGGATAACCCAGCGCCTTGAACGGATCGGACAAGGAACTGCGTGTTTTCGGCTTGGCCATTTTGGGCAGCATAAACGTAATGCTGATAAAGGCAATCATCATCAGGACTGCAACGCCATAGAATGGGCCACGCCATGAGATGGAACCAAGCTCACCACCAAGCAGTGGACCTACGGCAATACCAAGACCCAGGGCAGCTTCGTACAAAATAATCGCTTTGGCTGTCCCCGAAGTGGACAGACCAACAATGGCAGATAACGCTGTAGCGATAAACAAGGCATTACCTAGCCCCCAGCCTCCCCGGTAACCAACCAGGGCACCAACCGTATCTGATGTTCCGCCCAGAGCAGAGAAGATGACGATAAGTAAAATCCCGCTAAGCAGCGTCCATTTGACACCGATCCGGCTGGAAACAACGCCAGTAATCAGCATGGCAATCCCGGTTACGGCGTTATAGCTTGTAAACAGCAAGGAAACCTGACTTTTGGATGCATGCAGCTGATCTGCAATGGCAGGCAGGATCGGGTCAACCAATCCCAGCCCCATAAATGAAATGATACAAGCGAAGGCGACAGCCCATACAGCCCGTGGTTGGGACAGTAATCCTCCGCGTGATGACGGCAGTTCATCAGGTAAGGATGGTTCTCTTTTCATACATGATACCTCCTGGTTATGAATTGAAATATAATTGTAATGCATGAAATTTTCATTTCATTTTCAAAATCAAGTGAAACAAAACGGCACAAAATGACACCGGCTCTCCGGTGCTTGCACGATTTCGTTTGTATGGGGTTATGTGTTGCTCTCTTGCTTATCCGTCTTCCGGATGTTTCGTAATCTCATTCTTTTGTAATCGCTGAATCCCGTTCTGAACCCGTTCTCGCAAATCCTCCAGCTCTGCCTGTACGGCATGAATACTCTGCAGTTTCTGTTCAATTAACTGTAGTTGACCACCCAGCGTTACATCCATACTGGTGAGTTTTTCAATCCGTTCCTTCACTTCGGTTGTCTGCTGGTAATCAAATCGCTGCTCATTCAGCACATCAGCCATTGCGATATACGTATGCAGTTCCTGTAGGGAGAAGCCAAGCACTTCCTTGGCACGGACGACCTTTTTCAGATAGTCGATATCCTCTCTCGTATACAGCCGCGTGCCACCGTCCGTCCGCTGAGGTGAAGGCATGACACCAATCTCTTCGTAATACCGGATGGTACGCTTCGTCAAACCACATTCCTTGGCTACGTCGTCGATCTTATACAAGCTCATTTCCTTCACCTCACTTTTATATGTCTATAATGTTATGTACATAATTATATATAATTATAACGTTAACGTCAACGTTAGATTTGATCTGCAGCAGCGCCATGACCTCACCGAACACAAAAAAGACCCGCTTTCGCGGATCTTCTGCCTCTATCTTATATACATCAAACTACGATTTTCTATGATGCACCTTGCTCGCTTTGCTTCCGCTTCTGAGCATGCTGTACTTCCTTTAAGCGCCCTTCCACTTTCGTAAACAGTCTGAATGTATAGAACGCAACTGCAAACAGACTGAGTACGAGTGCCTGTACATCGGTAAACCAGAATCCAAGAATACCAAACACCGTAATTATGACCCCAAACTGCATCATCAGGTTTGCGCTGTAACGCTGAGCTTCGTCCCATAAATCGGGATCACTCATGGCGCGCGGGGTACGATAACCATATATGCCATTAATCTTTTTCGGCGGTTTTTTGAACAGCATTAACCCCAGCACGAAATAGCACACTCCGCATATTAACCCTACAATTGCTCCTGCCAAATTGTTCTCCCCTTCTCTTCAAACGTGCCTCTAAACATGCCTGCAGCCATAAAAATAAAAAAACGGCTCTACGTATATACGAAGAGCCGCGTCGTTCGTTTCGAAAACTTAAATGTTCTTCACACGCAGCACCCGCATAGCGTTCAGAACGGCCAGAACCGTAACACCCACATCGGAGAAAACAGCTTCCCACATCGTGGCTATGCCGAACACTCCCAGCAGTAGGAAGATCACCTTAACGCCCAAGGCAAAACCGATATTTTGCCAGACAATCATTCGTGTCCGCTTCGCAATGCGGATGGCGCTTGCCAATCTGGATGGTTCATCCGTCATGATGACCACATCTGCGGCTTCGATGGCAGCATCAGACCCGAGTCCTCCCATGGCTACACCTACATCCGCACGAGCCAGCACAGGTGTATCGTTGATGCCATCCCCGACAAACACCATTTTCTCCTTCGGGGACTTGCCCGCTTCGAGCTCTTCGAGCCGTTCTACTTTGTGCTGAGGCAGAAGCTCAGCGTATACCTCATCGATTCCCAGCTGCTGGCCAACGGCTTCACCAACGGCTTTGGCATCACCTGTGAGCATGACCGTTTTGCGGATGCCGAGTGTCTTCAGTGCCTGTATCGCTGCCGCAGCATCATCCTTCACTTCATCCGCAATAATCAAATGGCCAGCATATGCGCCTGCTTCAGCAACGTGTACCACTGTTCCTACCGTCTCTGGCTTGGTATAAGTAATACCCGCCTGTTCCATCAGTTTCGCGTTCCCTGCCAGCACTTCACGGCCATCCACACGGACTCTGATCCCATGTCCGGCAACCTCGTCATATCCTTCAACACCTTGTGTACGGATATCTCTGGCCCAGGCTGCACGAATCGATTCGGCGATGGGGTGATTCGATTGGGCCTCCGCGATCGCTGCGAGTTCCATCAGTTCACCTTCTGTACGTTCGCCTTCCGGACGAATAGCCGTTACGTTGAATACACCTTTGGTTAATGTACCCGTTTTATCAAAAACAACTATTTTCACATCATTCAATGCTTCAAGGTAATTGCTGCCTTTCACCAGAATCCCGTTACGGGAGGCAGCCCCGATCCCGCCGAAGAATCCGAGTGGAATGGAAACTACCAGTGCGCATGGACAGGAGATGACCAGAAAGACCAGTGCACGATAAATCCAATCGGCAAATGTTGCACCACTAAGCACGAGCGGAGGTACGAACGCAATCAACGCTGCAAGAATAACGACGATCGGCGTGTAATAACGGGCAAATTTACTGATGAAGTGTTCCGTTTTCGCTTTGCGGCTGCTGGCATTCTGCACCAGATCCAGAATCTTGGATACCGTCGATTCTCCGAAGGTTTTGGTCACTTCAATCGTCAGCATACCATTCTTATTCACAAAACCACTGAGTACATCACTTCCAGGCTCCAGTTCCCGAGGAACGGATTCCCCTGTAAGAGCAGACGTGTCTACCATGGAATGTCCTGCCTTCACCATTCCATCCAGCGGAACCTTCTCACCCGCACGGACAACGATGCGATCACCGATGCGCACATCTTCCGGAGAGACACGCTTGGTCTCATCGCCAGAACCGACCAGAATATTGGCATAGTCCGGGCGAATGTCCATAAGCGACTGAATCGACTTGCGAGAGCGGTTAACCGCCATACCCTGAAACAGCTCCCCAAGCTGATAGAAGAGCATAACCGCTACCCCTTCAGGATACTCACCAATGGCAAAAGCACCAATCGTTGCAACCGACATCAGGAAGTACTCGTCGAATACCTGACCACGAATGATGTTTTTGCAAGCCTGGAGGACGATATCTCCTCCTGCAATCAGATAAGCAACGATATAGAGAGCGAGCTGTGCCCATCCGTCCAGTGGGGACCAGATGGCCGCAGCAAGTAGGGCAGAGCCGGCAGCAAGCCGGGCAAGCAGCACCTTCGTCTGTCCTGCACCATGCTCGTGCGAATGCCCGGCATGCGCATCATGATCATGTGAATGACCGTGGTCATGCCCGGCATGACTGTGATGATCATGCGCATGATGATGAGCGCCATGACCATGGCTATGGTGATGATGTCCTTCCACAGCTGTTTCTGCATGTGTGTGCAGTTGGCCGTCCAATGGATCTCCCAGCCCGGCAGAAGCCTGATTGCCGAGCGGCGGTCTCCCTTTTTCCGAGATGCGAATGTGCGGCTCAAGCCGCAGGACCTTACGCTTCGCTTCTTCCATAACTTGCTCATCCATATCGGAAGTTGTATGCACCAGCAGGGTTTTCGTTACGAAATTAACGGAGCAATCCGTTATACCCTTTATTTTTTTGACACCATTCTCAATCTTCAGCGCACAATTGGCACAATCCAATCCATCCAGCAGCAGTTCTCGTTTCACCTGTTCCTGACCGGTTCCCATGTGAATTCTCCCCTTTGCAGTTTGAAACAGCATGAACATTTTAATTGAAGTTAATATATGAGCAACCATTCATATATTTGATTAACCCTATTATATGCACGCCTAAACTGGAGTGTCAACGATCGATGTTGATTTTACAGACAGAATATGCTAATAGTAATCATTTCGCTTTAGACGTTTTTTGGATATAATAGGCGTATAGTTGCTAGCATAGGCGGTGATAGGAAATGGAACAACCGGTTAAAGCGCCAGCGGATTGTGATGCGGCCTGCTCGGGAACGGAAGCGGACGTAGAGTCCATCCGCACTTCCCTTATAGATCGGGAGACTTCTTCCGAGATGGCGGATTGGTTCAAGGCGTTCAGTGACCCAACCCGACTACGTATTATTGATGCGCTGTTGCAGAAGGAATTATGTGTACATGATCTGACGGTGCTGCTTGATATGGGACAGTCGGCCATTTCACACCAGCTGCGTTCACTCCGCAACATGCGGATCGTCAAGCGTCGCAAGGAAGGCAAGACGGTGTATTATTCTCTGGATGATACGCATATTGAGCAAATCTTCCTGCAAACGCTCCAGCATATTAAACATGGCTAGGCGTAAGCCAGCCTGTTCAGACAAAGAGAACCCCCGTATTTCGGCTGCTGCCGATGACAGGGGTTCTCTTTCGTTAAGGGTACCGTTTTCCACATGCAGTAACCTACAATAGATTGTTTTTGTTTGGATCATACAGACCGGAACGGCTCTTGAACCAGTTGAAAATGTGGGATACACAGACCTTAAGCACCGCATAACCCGGAACGGCCAGCAGAATGCCTACTACACCGAACAGATTGCCTGATGTCAGAATGACAAAGATAATTGTGATCGGATGAATTTTGAGCGTTTTGCCCATGATCTGTGGAGAGATAAACTTCCCTTCAATTAGCTGCACAATCGTCCATACCGCCACCATTTTCAGCAGCATCACGGGAGAAGTCACCAGTGCCACAATGAGTGCAGGCGTAATGGCAATCGCAGGTCCCAGATACGGCACCACGCTGGTAAAGGAAGCGATAATGGCCAGAATCAATGCGTAATCCAGTCCAATGATCATATAACCGATATAGAGCAGGATACCGATACAGAAGCTCACGATAATTTGCCCGCGAATGAACGAACTGATCTGGTGGTTAATGTCGTGAAGTACCTCCATGGCACCCGTACGGCTTTTGATCGGCAGAAACGACAGGATCTTCTCCGGAAGCTTCTTCCCGTCCTTAAGCAGGTAAAACAGAATAAATGGTACGGTTACAATGGATAATACCGTTTCGGTAAAAGCTCCAAGGAAACCGCCGAGTTTATTCCAGGTGGAATTCAGAATCTCTGTAGCTTTCTCGGAGATCGTTCCCCACCAGTCCTGCCAGTTCATGTTCACCGTTTCCTGGACCTGACTGAACAGCTGACTGCCCGTAAGCTCCTCGAACTGCTGTCTGACATTTTCACTATACATCGGGAAATTGGCGATAAGCCCCATAATCTGATTGCGGAGCACTGGAATGACTGCCAATACAACAACCGTCAAAATGCCGCCAATCGCGAGGTAAAGGATCAGTATCGACCATCCACGCTTAATCTTCCACTTTTCCATCACATCCACCAGCGGATTCAGCAGATAGTAGAGGATACCTGACAGAATGATAGGCAGTACAATCGTCTTGATTAGCACCGCAACTGGATGCAGAACAAAGGATATCTTCGTTAGCACCATCACGTTTAATCCGACCAGCAGTAGAATCAGCAGAAATAGGACAAACTTGTTGTTCAGAAAAAACCGCTTAAACCGATCCGGCCAAATGCGGGGTTGTTCAGGTTGCTCCATGGGCATGTCTTCCTCTCTTATGTATCTGATCATGATAAAAATAAGCTTTCATACTGCATGCCTCATGCACATGCGAATAAAGAAACTTGTACAAGCCAACATATGTATAATGCTCTTGGTTTATACGTACGGCTCTTTTAACCGTTTCAAAATAGACCGTAATGTCATTTTACCCTAAAAAATCAGAACTGCCTCATAAATTCATTAGGATGAGTTCTTGATAAGCAAAAACGGACCGCCTCTTGCGAGGGCGACCCGTTATTGATCCGATATTCTAATCCTTGTTCTTATGCTGTTAAAGTTATGCCTTACCCGCCAATTGTGCGATCAATTCATAAGAATGCAGACGTGCCTGATGGTCATAAATCATAGATGTAATAATAACCTCATCCGCTTGTGTCTGGGCAATAAATGATTCAAGCTGTCCACGTACCGTCTCAGGTGAGCCGTTCACGGCTGCTTTCAGCGTCTGTTCCACTCCAGCTCGCTCGCGGTCGGTCCATTTGCCTTCCATATCGGCTGGTGGTTGTACCAGTCCTGTCGTCCCGCGGATGATGTTCAGGAACTGCTGCTGCATTGTTGTGCCGAGGCAAGCTGCTTCTTCATCCGTATCCGCAACAACTGCATTCACACCTACAATAACATGCGGCTCCTTCAGTGTGTCAGAGGGCTGGAAGCTGCTTCGATATGTTTCAAGGGCAATACGAGTATAATCGGGCGAGAAGTGGCTGGCAAAAGCAAACGGCAATCCGAGCCGCCCTGCCAAACGTGCACTGAAATCACTGGAACCGAGCAGGTAAATTGGGATGTTCAACCCTTCACCCGGCACCGCACGAACAGGTGCATGATAGGATGTAGCAGATGTATCGAAGTACGCTCTCAGCTCAGCCAGCAATTCCGGGAAGTCTTCTCCGCTGTTCAGATCCTTGCGCAGTGCAAGAGATGTACGGCGGTCACTACCTGGTGCACGGCCCAGTCCAAGATCGATACGGCCCGGATATAGGGATTCCAGTGTTCCGAACTGCTCGGCAATAACGAGTGGTGCATGGTTGGGCAGCATGATGCCACCGGAACCGAGACGAATGGTATTCGTGCCACTTGCCAGGTATCCGATCACTACCGATGTAGCGGAAGAAGCAATACCTGGCATATTATGATGCTCAGCTACCCAGTAGCGATGGTATCCCCAACGCTCCGCATGCTGTGCCAGATCCAGACTATTGCGGAGCGCATCTGCAGGTGTAGCACCCACAACGACAGGAGCCAGATCCAGGATGGACAGCTTAACGTCGTTAATATGTTGTTTATGGGATGAAGCTTGATTATCAGTAGTCATTATGAGAAGTTCTCCTTTGGTGAAATATATTTTTGTATATCCAGATATATAGATGTAAAAATACATAAAAATTGGAGTACCAGCATTGTTCTTCGCCGTTTACATCCGGACGGAATCCCCGCCTGCTGCTGCATTCTTGCTTCCGTCCTGGCGTCCGGCTTTATAACTCGTGCTGTACATACTCGGCAAATTGACGAATGGTTTCTTCGTTGCGGCGATAATACGTCCACTGGCCCCTGCGCTCGGAGAGCAGCAGCCCGGCTTTGAGCATGGTCAGCAAATAACTGGATATGACGGATTGAGCCAATCCAGCCTTCATCTGAATGGTTCCGACACAGATCCCGCTCTTCCCTTTATCGGGATGCTGAGACAATTCCAGAGGTGAGAAATGCTGCTCCGGATCTTTGAGCCATGACAGTATCTGCCTGCGTGTCTCGTTGGACAAAGCTTTAAATATGAGTAAAGGTTCCATGGGTAAGATTATACCCCCTTTCTTCTATTTTGCAAACCAAACAGGTCGATTCATGATGCGAATCGACCTGCCAATTGTTGCATTAGTCTTCGTTAGAATTTGGTGCTTACCGTTTGCTTTACTTGCTCTAGCATGGATTGATAAGCTGCATCATCCAGATATCCGATACTGCCAAAGAACAAATGATCCACGGATTCAATTCCTACGAAATCAAATATTCCGACATCGGAAGTCATTTTCATACCGGCAGTCATGCCAATCTGGTCATATATGTCACTAGGTGTACCGTGTGTATTGATGATCAGTCCTTTTTTGCCTGTTAACAGCTTCTCGATTCCTGCTTCGCCTGAAGCATAAGCAAAACCATATGCAAATACCCGGTCAACGTACCCTTTCAAAATTGCCGGCAGCCCTGTCCACCAGATTGGGTAGATAAACGTAATTGCATCGGCATCCGTGATAAACTTCTGCTCTGTCGCAATATCTTGTGGATTCTGTCCTGCTCGCATGGATGCCGTGTCAGCTGCGCTCAATACAGGCTGAAATTCCAGAGCATACAGATCACGAACAACAACTTCATGACCTTGGGCTTCAAGTGCTTCTACAGCCGTGTTTAGAATGGCGCGATTGAAGCTGTCTGCGTGGGGATGTGCATATACGATAAGATGTTTCATAATAGATTACCTCCAGGTTATTGTTATATTATGCTGCTGCATAGTGAAGCAATTGATACTCACTAGACCTATTCATAGATATCTATGTTTTTGTCTAAAAAAATTTTTTTCTTTTTTTATAGCTTATGAACGATTCCAATCAACAGACTTTCCAGCTGTTCCGCTTGCTCATCTGTCATTCCACCATAGACCATTTCCTGAATTGTCTCCGATACTTGTTCAAAAATGGGCTTAAGCTGCCGTCCTTGCTCTGTGAGGCGAATCAACGTCACCCGGCTGTCTTCCGCACTCTTGCTGCGTTCCACATAGCCCAGCTTCTCCAGCTTGTTCACAAGCACGGTCACCGTTGGCTGGGTACGATGAACACGTTCGGCCAGCGTCTTGATGGACAGCGAATCTTCACGGTACAAAAACATCAAAATGTCACCGTGGGATGGAACAATCCCCGTAACGTCGTGCTGCTCCAGTTCCTGAACAATGCGTTTGTTCACATGATCCCTGATCCTAGCGATTAGTGCAATTGCATTATATTTTGGCATGACCTCATTATACATAGATGTCTATATATAAGCAAGCTTCATTTTTATTAATGTGTTTTATATAAGCGTTGGCATTTGTCAAATCAGCCCCTGCTACCTCCTTGATGTAACAGAAGATAACCGAGGCTTACTTCGTATGATTTTATTTACTCAATCCATTCTGTAATCTTGTCCAGAGGTTGCCGAGACTTTTCGCGTTTAGGTTCCTCTGCACGATAGCCAAACGCCGCCATCATCGAAATGTCCCACGCTCCATTCTCCAGCAAACCTTCTTCTTCGAGAATACGATGCACATCCTGGTAGCTGAAACCTTCAATCGGGCAAGAATCGATGCCAATAAGAGCTGCCGAGGTCATCATATTGCCAAGTGCAATGTAAGTCTGTTTGGATGCCCAATCGAATAGCGTTTTTGGGTTCTCAAGCAGACGCTGGTTGTTTTGAAAATTTCCGTATGCCGCACTTGTTAACTCAAACACATCATCCGGCATGCCCTTAATCTCTTTGAGCATGTACTCCGCATAAGGGGAATTATAACTTGCATCGGTCCGGGCCAGAATGACCACGAAATGGCTCGCCGTTGCCAATTGCTTCTGCGCTCCAGAGGATACTTCAGACAAGCGCTGGCGTAGCTCCGGTTTTTGCACAATCAAGAACTTCCATGGCTCGAATCCGATCGAACTCGGTGATAACCTTCCTGTTTCCAGAATAAATTCAAAATCCTCCGCTGTAATTTTCCGTGAATCATCAAATACCTTCGTTGCATGCCGGAAATGATATGCGTTCAAAATTTCTTCTTTTTTCATTGTTTGTGTTGTAGGCTCCATGAAACTCCACGTCCTTCTCTTTTATTATTTTAATGGTATGCTGACTCTCGGTGTCTTCATTATTTTCTCATTTGCTTAAGTATTAGTTTAGAATCTATAACTACAAATTAAAAGTACGCACATTATTGTTGCTCAGTATTTAAAAGTAAGTATTGTGTCGTTACAAAGAGAAAAAGCCGCTTCAAGAATATGATTATTCTCCTGGGCGGCTTGTTCCATACCTTGTATGCTTTACAATTGTTCCATGAATTCAACTTCCGAAATGACTTTATAGCCTTCTTGCCGAAGCAGAGCGGATGTGACGCCTTCACCTTGCACCTTGTGATTGGCGAAGTTACCATCATAGATGGCTTGTGTGCCGCAGGAAGGACTGAATTCCTTCAACACAACACAAGTAACATCCAATCTTTTGGCCCATTCCAGCGTTTGATAGGCTCCCTTAATATAGAGATCTGTAACGTCCCTGCCACCTCTCTCAATCACCTGCGCTGTGCCTGCGAGCACATCCTTGCCTGTACCTCCAATAATCTCTGCCGGTTCCCGCGGGGTGGAGAATCCGCCGAGCAGTTCCGGACAGACCATCATGGCCTGCTCTTGAGCTACGAGCTCCTGAATCTTCTCATCCAGACTCGCTGTTCCGTTGTAACGGCAAGCTACTCCTGCCAGACATGAACTCACCAAATATTTCATTATGCTCTCCTTATGTTCAATTCCTCAGCTATTAGGATTGTACCATACGGATTAAACTTAAAGATCTGATATTGTTATCATGGTAATGCGTGCATCTTCTTCATAACGAACTTGAATCATATTGGCCATCTCTTCCAAGCGGAATGTTGCCATTCCAATATTCTTTGTATCCCGCTCAAAGACATATTTATCAAGATCAATATCGAACATTTTTCGGATTATGGGTGCTGCATTCTGCCTGATTATTTCTTCGTCCATGTTACTCAACTTCTCAAAGTAGAGCTCATACTCCTCACCAGTTTTGAGTTCTGGAACCCCCCTCTGAAAATCCATTACAGTATATTCATTGCTAAATCTCCCACCAACACGACTTACCACATATCGATCACCAAAATACAGGTCCGTTGTTTCCTCAAGCTGTTTATCATTTTGAGTAAACGTTACACTTTTCAAAGCAGGTGCTGGCTCACCAGACAAGGCTTCAATCGAACTTCTCGCATTGGTTATCAGGTCTGTGGACACTGTGTCGGAACTCACTGTACCAGAAACCGAAACTGCTTCATCCCGTGTCCACTCAATGCTGCCACTGCCCTTTCCATTCTCCAAAAATAATGTGGTGAACCATACAGGCTTCTCCTGACCCTGCTTCATCTTCACATAACGTCTGGCCGAGATCGGCTTCAGCGTTGGATCACTGTTAATTCCTTTAAGAAGCCCAGGGACTTGACGTAAAAATCGGTGCTCCAGCTCGTTCCCAGGCATCTCACTTCGCATATCAGCTTCCACCAGTGCTCCAGTCTTCCCATCCAGCCACATCTTGGCATACTCTGATTTATTCACGTCGCCAGCCTCGATATATACCCACCCGGTAATTGGCCCTTTCTTAGCGTAATGGACTTCCAGTTGTTTACCTAGATAGTCTCTCATCGTCATAGCTACAGTTTGCTTCATCTCGCTTGTTAGCAGGTTCATGCTAGGGTCCTCCGAGAGCTGCAGAGCAGACACAGGATACACCTTCTCTACAATGGGTTCCAGAACCTGTCCATTCCATAAGATAGCTGCTGCAGCTACTGCCGCAACTGTTGTCACTACAACAACTTTCCGGGGACTTGAACGAACACTGCGACGGTTCCGCTTCATAGTATGTTGTTTCTGCTTGTGATCTGGAGCATCATTGACATGTTTCTCACCCGTTTTAATCCATTCCACCTGGCGAAGTACATTCTGCTTGTGCTGGTCTTGAAAAGGAGACGATGCAAACGGCTCCTTGCGGATTTCTTTTTCCCAGTCCTCATCCTTGAACCTCATCTGTTTCTCTCCTCCCATTGTTTCCGCACTTTATCTTTGCCCCGTGATAATCTCGATTTCACTGTACCTGTACTGATTCTCAACATTTCCGCAATTTCGTTCATGGTGAGCTCATACTTCAGATGCAGCAACAAGATTTCACGAAATTTATCCGGCAGAGCCAGAACGATATCCCATATTTCATGTACATGCTCCCTACTTATTACCTCGGCTTCAGCTGAGGGATGGGCATATGGTGCAGGCGTCATCTCACGAATATGTGAAGGTCCCTGTTCTGATTCGATCGGAAGCGTCTCCCCCCATAAACTGCTGCGAAAAAACCTCGATTTCCGGTATGTAAATGTCGTATTTCTAGTAATGGTGAGCAACCAGGTTTTCAGGGAGCACTCCCCGCGAAAGTGTTTGATCCCGGAGTATGCCCGAATAAATACTTGCTGTGATATTTCGTCTGCCTGCTCCGTACTTTTGGTCAAAAAGTATGCATAGTTCCACACATCATTTCCATAGTCATCCATCATGCTGCTGAGTGTGTAATTGTCGATCGTCTGGGCCTGGGCCAGAAATTGATATTCCAACGGATGTTCACCTCACTTAATAAGACTGTATCATCTCCGCTTTGGTTCCCAATCCGATCATTTTCTCATTTCCTTTTCTAAAATTAATTAAAATAAACCAGTAGGGTTCCAACGATCTGAACCTACTGGTTAAGCCATATCCAGGCTATGCAGCCTAATACTAACCATTCTAGCCAACTTTACAGATAGCTCATGCTTTAACTGCTGCGATCATGAGAAACATGGGACGGCGATTCTCATCTCGCATACCCGGGATTTCCATCATCTCAGGTGAAGGTTTGGATTCAGCAACCTGCTGAATCACAAATCCCGCCTGGATCAGTTCATTCAGATGGGTTTCCAACGTCCGGTGGTACTTAACTACGTCCTGATTCAGGAAATTGGCGACACGCTTTCCCTCCTGATGGTAGTCATCCACAGGCCAATGCATAATCTCACCTTGAGGCCCATAGTGCCAATCCTGCGCAGCACGAGCCGTGAAGATCGGATGTTCCACTGAATATACCAATGTACCACCCTCGACAAGACAAGCATGGATTTGAGCAAATACCTGATCCAAATGTTCAATGTAGTGCAGCGCAAGTGAGCTAATGACCACATCAAATTGTTCAGGGGCAAATTCAATATCTTCAATGGCCATATGCCTGTACTCAATCCGAGAATCATCCGTCATCTCCCGGGCACGCTGCAGCATATTCTCAGATAGATCTACGCCAATAACTGATCTGGCCTGCTGCTCCCGTGCATAGCGGCAATGCCAGCCAAAGCCACAGCCCAGATCCAGTACATTTTTGTCCTTCAACTCAGGTAGCATGGTTCGCAGTTTATACCACTCACCTGCAGCCTCAAGCCCTTGAGTAGAACGAGCCATCTGACTATAGTTCCTGAAAAACTCTACCTCATCATATTTGTTCTGCTTCATCCAACAGCTCCCCTTCTTTATTAAAAAGACTACAGTAACTCTACTACATAAACGAGGTTTTTGAGGAAAAGTTGCCAAGCAAATTCATCCCGTGTTATCATACAGAACGAATGTTCAGTATTATTTATTACAGAATGAACATTCAGTTTATTAAATGGAGGTTATTATGAACACGAACTGGACGCATCCCCTCGAAAGGCAATCTGTAGGAAAAGCTTTTGTAAGCTACCTTGTGCCATCCATACTTGGGATGCTGGTCATTGCTTTTAATTTTATTATCGATGGCATCATGGTTGGGCACAAACTTGGATCCACTGCGCTCGCCGGAATTGGTATTGCTTCACCGGTATACACCCTTTTCGTAGCAATGTCGTTATGGATCGGCATGGGCGGAGCTACCCTGTATTCCAACTA
Source organism: Paenibacillus sp. FSL K6-2862 (assembly GCF_038005125.1). NCBI lineage: Bacteria > Bacillati > Bacillota > Bacilli > Caryophanales > Paenibacillaceae > Paenibacillus > Paenibacillus sp. FSL K6-2862. Next base: position 600,020 of record NZ_JBBOSN010000001.1, on the reverse strand, counting down.
TATGGGTCAAAGGGATATGACCACAGCCAAACAAATATTCACGAAATCAATTACGATTATTCTGCTAATTACGATGGCTATAGGATATACCGCATTTACATTCAAGGACCAACTGGTCTATGCTTTGGGTGCCAATGCAGAGACGTTTCCCTATGCCGCTGACTATATAAACATCATGCTGTTATTCGGATTTGTCTTCACCATTGAAAATGCCCTGACTATCTTTGTCCGTAACGACGGTGATCCCAACACCTCCATGTACGCGCAGATCACATTTGCCGTAGCCAATATCGTTCTTAATTATATAACGTTGTATGTACTCGAATGGGGTGTGCAAGGTGTGGCCATCGGTACGATCGTCTCGGCTTCCCTAGCCCTGCTTGTCCTGTTGTCTCACTTTTTCAAAAAATCCAATAATCTTGTCATCACTCGGTTCAAATGGAATACCAAACTGCTCGGAACCATTGTTCTTATTGGTTTTCCCAGCTTTCTTGCCGAACTCGGCATGTCTGTCTTCTCCATCTCACACAACATTTCACTGGACCGGATTGCAGGTACGGATGGTGTAGCATCCTTTACAGTACTGAATTATATCCATGGTGTAGTTTTGCTCGCTTTTCTGGGTCTGGCTTCTGCTGCCCAACCTCTGGTTAGTTACTATCATGGAGCCAAACAGATGACGCGTGAAAAACAAACCATTCGCATAGCCTCCAGAACGGCTCTGGCCTGTGGTGTCATACTGCTGCTTGTTGTGCAATGGGGAGCACCTTACTTCGTTCAAATCTTCGGAAACTTCAGTGAGAGTGTCACAAGCAATGCTGTGTACGGTTTAAGAATATTTACTTTTGCATATCTGTTTATGGGGATCAACTTTGTCATGAGCACCTATTTCCAATCGGTAGGGAATGCCAAAATGCAATCTGGATCACGGCTGCACGTGAAATGATCATCATGATTGCATTCATTGCAGTCCTTCCATCTTTCTGGGGCGTAACGGGTGTATGGCTTGCTGTGCCTCTCTCTGAGATGCTAGTTCTCGTGACAATTGCCGTTTACTATAGGAAACGTACTGTTTCGGAGAGGATTCATAGTCTGACTATTGAGTAGATTTTAATTTTACAGTTAAAAGACCTGTCTAATCCATGGATTAGACAGGTCTTTCACATCCATATTCGGTTGAATGTCATAGAAAACGAATTAATTAGTTCAAATTTGGATTAACCCAATTTCACCAACTATATTCGAATATCGAAACGGCCATTGCTGTCCGTTGTTGCATCGAGCCCATACTTGTTCAGAATTTGTTGAGATCACTATGGTACAGTTGAATGATTAACCTGATTGGATGGTGCACGAACGAATGGATAAGGCATACTTCGAAGAAATGCATAAACTTGGGCATGATGATGAATTAAGATATCGGCTTCTTATTAGAGGCGTTAAACAATTATTAGAGAATCAGAAAAAGGAACGCATCAAACAACGTTCCCAATTGCTCAAACTCCGCAAGAAAAAAGAGCCCCAGGCTGCTAACTGGTCGTAAACATATAAGAAGTCATAAATAGATAAAAATTTCATCTTAAGTAAAAGAACAAATGAGCTAGTGCAACACCCCCACCGGGTAGATCCCTATTTATTTCTTAACTACAAGTGTGTTTATGAGTCATAATAGAAGGAGGTACTATTCAATTAGAATAGTGCCTCCTCTTGTATTTATTTAATAGTATTTAATAGTCTTTCTTATAATAATCTTACTTGAATATAAAATAAAAACCACCACCGAAGTTCATCGGCAGTGGTTCTTTGCTTGGCAACGTCCTACTCTCCCAGGACCCTTCGGTCCAAGTACCATCGGCGCTAGAGGGCTTAACGGTCGTGTTCGGGATGGGTACGTGTGGAACCCCTCCGCTATCGCCACCAAACGAGCATTTGTGTAACAAATGCATTTTGTGGAACTGAAAATCATACACACATTGGAGTGATGTACCGATTTTCATTTCAGAGATTATTCTCTGAAAACTAGATCCGAAACGAAACTTGCGACTAAAACCTGCAATTTGGATAAGCCCTCGACCGATTAGTACTGGTCAGCTCCATGCATTACTGCACTTCCACCCCCAGCCTATCTACCTCGTCGTCTTCAAGGGGTCTTACATACTGGGAAATCTCATCTTGAGGGGGGCTTCACGCTTAGATGCTTTCAGCGCTTATCCCGTCCGTACATAGCTACCCAGCGGTGCTCCTGGCGGAACAACTGGTACACCAGCGGTACGTCCATCCCGGTCCTCTCGTACTAAGGACAGCTCCTCTCAAATTTCCTACGCCCACGACAGATAGGGACCGAACTGTCTCACGACGTTCTGAACCCAGCTCGCGTACCGCTTTAATGGGCGAACAGCCCAACCCTTGGGACCTACTTCAGCCCCAGGATGCGATGAGCCGACATCGAGGTGCCAAACCTCCCCGTCGATGTGGACTCTTGGGGGAGATAAGCCTGTTATCCCCAGGGTAGCTTTTATCCGTTGAGCGATGGCCCTTCCATGCGGTACCACCGGATCACTAAGCCCGACTTTCGTCCCTGCTCGACTTGTAGGTCTCGCAGTCAAGCTCCCTTATGCCTTTGCACTCTTCGAATGATTTCCAACCATTCTGAGGGAACCTTTGGGCGCCTCCGTTACTCTTTAGGAGGCGACCGCCCCAGTCAAACTGCCCACCTGACACTGTCCCCGTACCCGCTAAGGGCACCAGGTTAGAACCTAGATACGATCAGGGTGGTATCCCAACGGTGCCTCCACACAAGCTGGCGCTCATGCTTCAAAGGCTCCCACCTATCCTGTACAGATCGTACCCAAATTCAATATCAAGCTGCAGTAAAGCTCCATGGGGTCTTTCCGTCTTGTCGCGGGTAACCTGCATCTTCACAGGTATTAAAATTTCACCGGATCTCTCGTTGAGACAGCGCCCAAGTCGTTACGCCATTCGTGCGGGTCAGAATTTACCTGACAAGGAATTTCGCTACCTTAGGACCGTTATAGTTACGGCCGCCGTTTACTGGGGCTTCGGTTCACAGCTTCGGGATTACTCCCTAACCGCTCCCCTTAACCTTCCAGCACCGGGCAGGCGTCAGCCCGTATACTTCGCCTTACGGCTTCGCACAGACCTGTGTTTTTGCTAAACAGTCGCTTGGGCCTTTTCACTGCGGCCCCCTCGTGCTATTCACACTACCGGGGCACCCCTTCTCCCGAAGTTACGGGGTCATTTTGCCGAGTTCCTTAACGAGAGTTCTTCCGCGCGCCTTAGAATTCTCTTCTCGCCTACCTGTGTCGGTTTGCGGTACGGGCACCTTCATCTGGCTAGAGGCTTTTCTTGGCAGTGTGAGATCATGACCTTCGCTACTGTAATTTTCACTCCCCATCACAGCTCAGCCTTAGATGTGCGGATTTGCCTACACATCAGCCTTACTGCTTGGACAGACATCCATCCGTCTGCGTCACTACCCTACTGCGTCCCCCCATCGCTCGTAACGATTTACGGTGGTACAGGAATTTCGACCTGTTGTCCTTCGACTACGCCTTTCGGCCTCGCCTTAGGTCCCGACTTACCCTGAGCGGACGAGCCTTCCTCAGGAACCCTTAGGCTTTCGGCGGATCAGATTCTCACTGATCTTTTCGTTACTCATACCGGCATTCTCACTTGTATAATGTCCAGCGCTCCTTACGGTACACCTTCAACCCTTATACAACGCTCCCCTACCCCTGATGCAAAGCATCAAGCCATAGCTTCGGTGGTGTGTTTAGCCCCGTTACATTTTCGGCGCAGAGTCACTCGACCAGTGAGCTATTACGCACTCTTTCAATGGTGGCTGCTTCTAAGCCAACATCCTGGTTGTCTGTGCAACTCCACATCCTTTCCCACTTAACACACACTTGGGGACCTTAGCTGATGGTCTGGGCTGTTTCCCTTTTGACAATGGATCTTAGCACTCACTGTCTGACTCCCGGAAGTAAGTCTATGGCATTCGGAGTTTGACTGAGCTTGGTAACCCTTGCGGGCCCCGCACCCAATCAGTGCTCTACCTCCACGACTCTGTTTTCCGAGGCTAGCCCTAAAGCTATTTCGGGGAGAACCAGCTATCTCCGAGTTCGATTGGAATTTCTCCGCTACCCCCACCTCATCCCCGCACTTTTCAACGTGCGTGGGTTCGGGCCTCCAGTGCGTGTTACCGCACCTTCACCCTGGACAGGGGTAGATCACCCGGTTTCGGGTCTACGTCCACGTACTAACTCGCCCTATTCAGACTCGCTTTCGCTGCGGCTCCGGCTCTTCACCTTAACCTTGCACGGGAACGTAACTCGCCGGTTCATTCTACAAAAGGCACGCCATCACCCCTAAAACGGGCTCTGACTTCTTGTAAGCACACGGTTTCAGGTTCTATTTCACTCCCCTTCCGGGGTGCTTTTCACCTTTCCCTCACGGTACTGCTTCACTATCGGTCGCTAGGAAGTATTTAGCCTTGGCAGATGGTCCTGCCGGATTCATACGGGGTTTCACGTGCCCCGCACTACTCGGGATCCGTCTCGGAGAGAGCAGACTTTCAATTACAGGGCTTTTACCTTCTTTGGCGGGCCTTTCCAGACCTCTTCGTTTAACCGGCTCCTTTGTAACTCCATGTGAGACGTCCCACAACCCCAGAGAGCAAGCTCTCTGGTTTGGGCTGTTCCGCGTTCGCTCGCCGCTACTGACGGAATCACTATTGTTTTCTCTTCCTCAAGGTACTTAGATGTTTCAGTTCCCCTGGTATGCCTCTACATAACCTATGTATTCAGTTATGAGTAACTGGATATTACCCCAGCTGGGTTTCCCCATTCGGACATCCCCGGATCAAAGCTTGCTTACAGCTCCCCGAGGCAGTATCGTTGTTCGCCACGTCCTTCATCGGCTCCTAGCGCCTAGGCATCCTCCGTGTGCTCTTAGTAGCTTAACCATATGCTCCGGTTTCGACTTCTCACTTCCCTTGGTTTGCTTGCGCAAATCCAAAAGTCGTTCCCATTCGATACCATCGCAAAGCAGTTTTCGCTAATATTTGAAACTTGTTTTAACACAAGTTCAGCTAAAAGGAATGTTCTAATTCGCAATTTTCGTTTCGATATCTAGTTTTCAAAGAACAAGCTCCATGCAAAAGCAAGCTGTTTTGAGAGTTTGAGCTCTCAAAACTGAGCAACGAGTGAGTTAAAAGCTTTACGAAGTAAAGCTCGCTTCGGAAGCATGCTTCCTGAAGACTTTTTGAATGTTTCCGCTGCGGGAAACGATTCTCCATAGAAAGGAGGTGATCCAGCCGCACCTTCCGATACGGCTACCTTGTTACGACTTCACCCCAATCATCTATCCCACCTTCGGCGGCTGGCTCCTTGCGGTTACCCCACCGACTTCGGGTGTTATAAACTCTCGTGGTGTGACGGGCGGTGTGTACAAGACCCGGGAACGTATTCACCGCGGCATGCTGATCCGCGATTACTAGCAATTCCGACTTCATGCAGGCGAGTTGCAGCCTGCAATCCGAACTGAGACCGGCTTTTTAGGATTCGTTCCACCTCGCGGCTTCACAGCCCGTTGTACCGGCCATTGTAGTACGTGTGTAGCCCAGGTCATAAGGGGCATGATGATTTGACGTCATCCCCACCTTCCTCCGGTTTGTCACCGGCAGTCACCTTAGAGTGCCCACCCGAAGTGCTGGCAACTAAGATCAAGGGTTGCGCTCGTTGCGGGACTTAACCCAACATCTCACGACACGAGCTGACGACAACCATGCACCACCTGTCTCCTCTGTCCCGAAGGAAAGCCCTATCTCTAGGACGGTCAGAGGGATGTCAAGACCTGGTAAGGTTCTTCGCGTTGCTTCGAATTAAACCACATACTCCACTGCTTGTGCGGGTCCCCGTCAATTCCTTTGAGTTTCAGTCTTGCGACCGTACTCCCCAGGCGGAATGCTTAATGTGTTAACTTCGGCACCAAGGGTATCGAAACCCCTAACACCTAGCATTCATCGTTTACGGCGTGGACTACCAGGGTATCTAATCCTGTTTGCTCCCCACGCTTTCGCGCCTCAGCGTCAGTTACAGCCCAGAGAGTCGCCTTCGCCACTGGTGTTCCTCCACATCTCTACGCATTTCACCGCTACACGTGGAATTCCACTCTCCTCTTCTGCACTCAAGTCATCCAGTTTCCAGTGCGATCCGGGGTTGAGCCCCGGGATTAAACACCAGACTTAAATGACCGCCTGCGCGCGCTTTACGCCCAATAATTCCGGACAACGCTTGCCCCCTACGTATTACCGCGGCTGCTGGCACGTAGTTAGCCGGGGCTTTCTTCTCAGGTACCGTCACTCCTTGAGCAGTTACTCTCAAGGACGTTCTTCCCTGGCAACAGAGCTTTACGATCCGAAAACCTTCATCACTCACGCGGCATTGCTCCGTCAGGCTTTCGCCCATTGCGGAAGATTCCCTACTGCTGCCTCCCGTAGGAGTCTGGGCCGTGTCTCAGTCCCAGTGTGGCCGATCACCCTCTCAGGTCGGCTACGCATCGTCGCCTTGGTGAGCCGTTACCTCACCAACTAGCTAATGCGCCGCAGGCCCATCCTCAAGTGACAGATTGCTCCGTCTTTCCAGCTTCCTTCAGGCGAAGGAAGCAAGTATTCGGTATTAGCTACCGTTTCCGGTAGTTGTCCCAAGCTTGAGGGCAGGTTGCCTACGTGTTACTCACCCGTCCGCCGCTAACCATCAGAGAAGCAAGCTTCTCTTCAAGTCCGCTCGACTTGCATGTATTAGGCATGCCGCCAGCGTTCGTCCTGAGCCAGGATCAAACTCTCCAATAAAGTATTGAAAAGAGCGATTAGCTCATTTTGAATCTGACGAGATTAAAAATCTCATTTGTTGTTCCAGTTTTCATACAGCCAATTGGCATGTACCAAAAACCTTCACGTTCATCCTGCAAGCAGGATGATTACTCACTCGTTGTTCAGTTTTCAAAGATCAAACGTTGTTTGCATCCGAGTGTTGTTCTCTTCAGCAACTCTTATATATTATCACGTCCGAACCAATTTAGCAAGCATTTTTTTAAGTTTCTTTCGAAGCTTTTCAGTTAGCTTACCGCACCGTGTTTCTCGTGTTTTCTTGGCCGGAAAATTAATATATCATATATCAAAACATCTTGTAAAGTCTTTTTATAAAAATAATTTGTATATTAGATATCCTGTTGTTATTCAAAGTTCCACATTTTTTTAATAACTTGGGACACGAGCATGTATCAGCCCTCCATATATCTTGTCTTTCTTCTATATAAAGATAACAACCCTCCGCTTCTACTCAGAAGTGAGAGGGTTGTATCTTATAATGATATAATGTTATTTACGTTCTACAGTATAACCCTTGTCTTCAAGCAGCTTGACGATGCCGTGCTCACCTAGGTAGTGGGCAGCACCTACAACGATAAAGTACTCCTCTTTCTTATCACTCTTCAGGTATCCATCAATTTTGTCGGCCATGCCGATGTTACGGTCGATCAGCATTGCTTTGTTGTACTCCTCGTTATCAGAGAAGTTATTGGTCAAATCAAGCAACTGCTCATCATTACCCGTTTTCCACATCTCAGCCATTTGGTTCACACTATCATCAAGAACATCGAAGTTGTCTAATGTTGCTTTCAATGTTTCCTCCTGCAGCTCTTTGGAGAAGTCGTTAAACATGCCCAGTTGGGACTCGTACGATTCTAGCTCGATAATAGGCAGTTTGCTTTCAATAGCCTTTTGAATGAAATACAAATCCACGCCCGCCGATGCTTCATATCCAGCCGTCGTAGACTTCAGGCTAGCAAGCGTACTCTCTGCAACCCAAGGCTTGAATGCGTCCAGCGCATTAGGCTCCAGTCCGTTTTTCTTCAGGATATCCCCCAACTTGCTATAAGTCTCGCTTGAAACATGATCCTTCAGCGTACTTCCATCCTGGTAAGATCCCAGATCCAGTATCAACTTCTGTTGTGCCTCATCAGCCGCTTTACTGATGTCGATCTCAACACCCAGGTAATCCGCTTCAGCAAAAGCTTCTTCAAATTCCTCGCGCAATGGGTAGAAACTATCATCAGCAATATGCATGGAGCCTACCAGATATACCGTGTTTCCGTTGCTCTCCACTTCCCACATGAAGCCGCGGCCACCCGTTTGTGCAGCTGTTTCCGCTCCCTTGGAGACAAGCAAAACGGTACGTGTCTTCGCATCCCAGTTTACTTCATAACCTGCAGCGTCCCCAACAATACGAATCGGTGCATAGGTTACGCCATTAATGCGTGTAAGCTTGCTTTTGAGTGTAATCGTTTTGCCGTCCACCACAGCCGTAATTGTATCATCTGTCGCAGTCGTCAGCTTCACGTCCATTGCCTCAAGCGTGGAGCGAAGCGGAACCAATGTTGTTCCCTTGTTATTCATTGGCGCCCCTACAGTGTACTCTACTGTCTGGTCATTGACTTTAATGGAAGTCTCTTGAGGCGCAGCCATAGCCGGTACCGCTGAAGCGAGCAAACCAACCGAGATGGTGAGAGACAAGAGCATGCGTTTCCAGTTTTTCATATTATGTATTCTCCTTTAGATATATAGTAGGGTGAATCTATTCGTTCAAAGAATGAACATCCATCATTTTTACGATAATAGACTGAGAAGGGTTCCGCCTTTTTCCTGAGATGGCCCCCTTCTCCCTTTTGATAGTTACTTCTTACTTCCAGCCATCCACAGCCCTGCAACAGCAATAACAGCTCCAGCACCCATCAGAAACCCCTGCACAGCATCCTTTATGGAAGATCCTTCTGCACTTACTAGCGATCCTAGCAAAAGTACGGCTGCACCAACACTTAACATCATGAATGATTTTGAATCTATGCTTTTGATCATGCTCAACGCCTCCAGTGATTTATTGTTAAGTTGGACCATTTCTTTTCTAAAGCAGTAGTAGTATAGGAGTAGTAGCCTGCTTGAGACTTAAATTTTGTAAGCTTTCATCGCCTTGAACAATTCCTTGAAAGTTGGGCGCTTACCATACATCAACACACCCGTGCGATAGATTTTGGCAGCCAGCCAGCCGAAGATAAAGATCGATACGACCAGAATGGCCAAAGACACTAGGATCTCCCATGTTGGAGCAACCCCTGCCCCGATTCGCACCAAGATAGCCGTAGGTGAGGTAAACGGTATGAAACTGGCCACTTTTAATAGCAGAATGTTCGGTGTTGCGATACTGAAGATTGCAATATAGAAGGAAACGAGTGAAAGCATCGTAATCGGCAGCACCGCTTGACCTAGTTCTTCTGTACGGCTAACCATCGAACCAATTGCCGCAAACATCACTGCGTATAGGAAGTAACCCAGGATATAGAAGATTAGTCCGTATACAATAACGGCGATGTTTACATCACTTAGGTTCAAACTGAAATCACTCAGGACGTCACGGTTGTGAGGAAGCAGCACATTCCCTGCAACCACTGCACCGAAGATACCGATCTGAAGCATACCTACCATAAATATCCCGATGATTTTACCAAACATCTGACTCAGTGGAGACACGCTGGTAATCAAAATCTCCATAATGCGGGAACTCTTCTCCGCTGTGATTTCGGATGCGATCATATTACCTGTCATCATAGTAGATGTGAACAGAAGGATGATCAGCAGGTATACCACAATATAGTTAATCGGGCTCATGCCATTCTCTGACTCTGCCCCAGCTCCTGCTTCTTCAGTACTCAAGCTTTGCTCACTAACCTTAACAGGTGTATTAATCAATTCCTTTTGCTCAGCCGTGAGTACGTCCTTCACAACGACATCCAGCTTCACACTTTGCAGCGCTGCTTCTATAGAAGCAATAATCTGAGGGGACACCTCTTCTGTTGAATACAGGATCGGCTGTGGGAACTCCTGTCCTTGGACCGTTTCAAATTTCAGATACCCATTAGTAAGTCCGGATTCCGCGTCTGCTTTCAGCGCAGCTTCATCTTTAGTACCATCAGCAATGAATCGGTACGCCTGATCTCCTTGTGCGGACGAGAACTTCTCCAGCTTCTCCGATACTTCCGGCTGTCCCGCACTTAGAAGCCCAATATTTACAGGATGGTCTCCTGCAGCTCCACCACCGATTGATCCACCGTTAAACAGAGTAATGAAATAAGGTACATTAAGTCCGATTGAAATTAAAAGTGCGAGCACAATGGTCGTAACTACAAATGATTTCGTTTTGACTTTGTTTTTGAACGTAAATCCGATGATTGTTCCCATTTTATTCATTCGACTCACCCACCTCACGAATAAAGATTTGGTTAAGCGTTGGTTCTTTGATCTCAAAATGCTCTACAGTCGTCTGATTCATTGCATGCTTCAATATCTCCTGGGCAGCCTCAACCTGCGCAATATGAATAAGATATCCACGCTCATTCCGCTCCACCTTATTCACACCGGCCAATTGATCCAAACCATCCACATTGCCAGTGGTATTCAGGAAAACCTGTTCACGCGGATAGCGGTTCTTGATCTCCTTGATCTCTCCCTGAACTACGGTATTGGAGCGATGTAGAATTGTTATCTGACGACAAAGCTCTTCAACATGCTCCATGCGATGTGTCGAGAACAGGATAGCCGTTCCTTCATCACGCAATTCCTTAACAGTGGATTTGAGCAATTCTACGTTTACTGGATCTAAGCCGCTAAACGCCTCGTCAAGAATAAGAATCTGAGGACGGTGCACCACCGCAGCGATAAAGCCCATCTTTTGCTGGTTACCCTTCGATAACTCCTCGATCTTTTTGTCGTAATACTCAGGGACCTCGAATCGATCCAGCCAGTATCTTAGGCTTTTGTCTGCATCCTTGCCATTCATGCCGCGAAGACGGGCCAAATAATTGATCTGGTCACTGACCTTTACCTTGGGATACAATCCGCGTTCTTCCGGAAGATAACCCATGATCTGCTGCAGCTCGGTACTATACGGCTTGCCATTGTATCGAATCTCTCCACCATCGGGATGAATCAGACCAAGTACCATGCGCATCGTTGTTGTTTTACCCGCACCATTGGCACCCAGCAATCCATAGATTTCTCCTTCTTCCACATTAAGCGTGACACCATTAACAGCCGTCTTATCTGCATATTGCTTGACTACCTGCTTCAGTTCCAATCTGTTCATCATCTATCATCCTCCTTCGTTTATCTCCACAGTGTCGGAGCGTACCCTGCAATCCAATATTGCAGCACTTCGTCCAGCTCCAGGTTTCGGATTTTCATGATGCGGTTACCCGCAAGCTCCAGCCTCTCCTGTGCTTCAACTACCCGGGTCGTAATCACCCGTATGGCTCCAGCCTCCTGCTTCGACTCAACAGCTCCTGGTATACTTTCCGGTCTTAGATCGCCTTCGTACCAGATTTCTCTCCATTGATCGAGCACGACATCTTTTTCGGCCATTCCAAGTGATTGGCCCCGGTGCATCAGTACAATGTAATCCGCCAGACGCTTCACTTCATCTGCTATATGTGTTGCTATTAAAATGGTGGTATCCCCATCCGCCATGAAATTGCGGAACTGCTCAACCATGACCTTCCAGGCAAATGGATCAAGCCCAGAAGAAGGCTCATCCAGCAGGAGCAATCTCGGCCGCGCAGCAAGCGCAGCCGCTATTTCGAATTTGCGACGCTCTCCTTTGGACAACTTCTTCAGTTTTACATCATAGGGAACATCCATATCATCCATTAGCTGGTTGAACAGCTTAGCATCCCAACGGGTATACCAATGTGCCCGGAATCTGGCAGCTTCAACAGCGGTTATATTGTCTTCTTCCGAACCTCCACCGTCTGCAACAAAACCAATATGCTCTCTAAGCTCTGTAGGAAGTTCACCTTCGTGGTGCTGTCCAAACCACATGATCTGACCGGAATCCGGTAGCACTACCCGCTGAAGCATATTCAGCAGCGTGCTTTTTCCCGAACCGTTATGACCCAATATGGCAACCACGTATCCCTCGGGAATGACGAGATCAATAGGGCCAATGATTCTACGCTTGCGCATTTTGGATACACCGTTTAGCTGAACCGCAATTGGTTCCATGTTTGGTCACCCCTTATTCGGATAGTAGATTGACTGCAAAATCTCTTGAAACAATCCTGCCATTTCCTCTTCACTGCATCCAACGGATTTACCAGACTGCACGGCTGCTTGCAACGCTTCTCTTGCTGCTGTCAATTTGTAGTTCTCCCGATCTCCTGCCTCAACCTTGGCTACAAACGTGCCCGTACCCTGCTTCGTGCGAAGCAAGCCTTCATTCTCCAGATCCTGGTAAACCCGGCGAACAGTAATCACGCTGCAATTCAACGAACCTGCAAATTCGCGAATGGATGGCAAATGCGTTCCCTCCCCCAATTGACCCGTTATAATTAAAGATCTTAGCTGGTTTTCAATTTGGTGATATAAAGGTTCAGCACTATTTTCATTAATTTGAATCGGTATATTCAAGCCCTGCACCTCACCCTCGCGTACACTTCAGTTCACTTGCACGATAGTGCCGGTCATCCTCGATGTCGTTCTATATTTGACTTGCCATTAACTTAAATCCCGTTTCGATAACTTCCTTAGTGTTAAGCGACTAAGCAACCATAACACCGCAAATCCCAATATTAGCGAACCCCACATAAATGGTGATAACAATCCCCAGGTTTTGCTGATTTCTACGGCATATTGCAATCCGTTTCCACCCATGATTCGAATGAAGAGCGCAATGAGGACAATTACGGGTACAAACAGCATGCTGATTAACAAATACTTTTTGCCCGTGTGTAGAAATTCCCCAAAGATATAGAATCCTGTAATCAGTATCCCGTATCCTGTGCACGTTAGGGCAAAGGCTAGATACTGATCCCATCGAAACCCTTCCAGATGCATCACCGAGACATACAACGCGCCATAGTAGAATATGCCATTAAAGATGAAGGCCAGCAAAGCCTGCTGAATGCGTCCCCACATGACGGTCTCTGCCGAGATGGGAAGTCTGCGATAGTAGGTCAGCATCTGTGTATACGAATCTTCCTGTATGTAGCGGAAAGAGCGTCTGGAGAAGATAAATCCCTGAAATGGAATCATAAGCAAGAAGTAGGAATCGGAAATGATGTTAAGCGCACTTTCCTCCCTCTGTCCATATAACATGACACCACCCATAGCACCAACATAGATCATAAACATTGCAGACCATAACCATTGATACCGGTCCTTGCTCCATTCGCTGCGGGTTAGCCACCAAGCTTGCTTCCAATCATTCATAACATTGCCTGCCTTTCCATCTCACACTTTTACTATGCAAGCTGTGTTCACTGTGTTTACTGTATATATCAATATACACAGTATACAGACCTCCACTTCGTACCGTCAACCCTTTTTTTCCTGAATCAGGAATATAGCAGGAATTTATTCCCTTGGACATTGAAATGATGCAGTATGAAAGGCTGGCTTAGGGCAGTTACCACAATGTACGTTTGACAACTGCTTCGAACTAAAGGCCTGCAGATAAAAAGCAGGCAAAAAAAGAGAGCTGACTCCGATATTGTGCGAACACAAAACGGAATCAACTCTTTCAATTTTCCGGCACCTGTATGCAGAAGAGGTCAAACTTTTACACCAAATTGTAGCCGCTTGGCAAACTGCGATTACTGCGGATGGCACGAATTTCGGCTAGTGTCAGCCGTTGATTGGTGGAGATCAGGGATTCTACATCATTTCCCCGGATCAGATCATCCAGATCTCTCAGATTGGTATTGCCACGATAGACGCGGAATCCACCCTGAAAGTTCGGTCTCGTAAACACAACCAGCGTTGCATTGGAACTTGTCGAGAAAAAGCGCAGGCTCTCTACCCCATCCAGAATGTTATCCAGATTGCGCAGACCCGTGTTACCACGGTAAATCCGGCTTCTCCCTCTGTAGTTCTCTTCTGAATACACCGTGAGACGTGGATACGTTTGACTGACTTGGACTGTTTTTTTCACTTGTTGTTTCCCCCTCTCGATCTCATTCTATGTAAGGATGAGAGAGAAGGTATGGACGATTGAACGAATCCATTCATCCATTTTCATATTTTCAAAGAATTTGTTTACTGTTCTACACCCCGAGGATGACTTCCCATACAGGGCGCGTATGCCCGCCAGGATAAAGGAGATATAACAGGACATATACGATGACGCCTGTAAGTGCGCTGCTGAACCAGATCATGGATGTAAACCGTCCCCAGCGACGATGTGTAGCAAATTTCTTCTTAAAGCCCAGCACCAGGGTAGAGATACCGAAGACCGCAGCTGCTGTGGCGAGAATAATATGAAAGATTAGAAAGATTCGATAGAAGATCTCCATCTCCGGATCACCGCCCCAAGCGGTATTTCCAACAAATATCGTTCGGGACATGTAGATGATAAAGAATAGCAGAGCCGCCACAGCTCCTGCTATCATCATGGACTGATGAGCCTCCTTTTTGCCGCGAACGATTAACACCCACCCGATCCCAACCAGTACAGCGCTAATCACAATGAAAAAAGTACTGATCGTAGGTAGCAAAAAATGCATATCCATCGTGTGTTCCCCCTCTTGTCTGAACATAACTAAGGCTTATTTCGCAGGATTGAGCGGTCCACCTGAACGTTCTACAGGATACGGATCATCATCATCTTCGCGTTTTTCCTTGCGGTACCATTGAAAGAAAACATATGCCAGCATGGATACGAAGATACCCTCCTGAATAAACTTCATCAAAATACCACCCACCTGCTGATCCTCTTTGGCAGAAGACAGGAAGTTAAAGAAACCCGGACCTCCGAATGTACGCAATAATGCCGAGGAGTCCCCTGACACGCAATATCTCATTGCTTCCGCCCATACGGCAGGATTGCTATACGTTGCATATAATGGCTCGGACGCAAAAATGATCAGGCCGCAGGCTGGTGTTAGCAGCACCATATTAAGAAAGATAAATCCAATCTTCGACAGTCCTGACGCCTGTCTTGCCTCCGGCAGCGGATTAAGAAGTGTCCACCACATGAGCATAGAGGTAATAAAGAGAACCAAGTAATACAGTCGGTGAACCGTAAAATTCAGCATGACATAGTCATGGACAACGGGCAGATGATACAGCGAAAATAAACCATTAAAGAGTAATGCCGCGACAATCGGATGAGCTAAAAAGGATAACTGCCGCGCTGGCAGCCACTGAATGATCTTTCGCCACAACCAGAGGGGCAGCCCTTTCATCAATAAAGGTGGAGCAACCAGATAAGACAGAGCCATGCTTACCATGTGAAAGCTGAACATGACGTGCCCCAGCAAATTAAATGGTCCAGCCTGGGCAAGATAGAACACGGCCAGACCCGTAATAAACATGATTTTCTGTGCAGCGTTAGCAGGTTCTGCATCAGTAACCCTTTCACTTAACGGACCTACGACAAACAGATACACAGCTGCAATGAGCAAAAATAACGCAAGAATGAAGGGACTCCATAAATCGTTGAAACTGAAGTATTGCAACCCGAGCATACGGGAAACCTCCCGGTGACCTGATTTGGTTGTAGCCTTAAACCATCTTTTCATTCCATCGCCTAAAAGGGGAAAAGACGGCGGCACTGCGCCGCCGCCATCTCATTTACCACCAAACCCAATAGAGTGCCATGATGATGCACGTGAATGCTACGAAAAATCCGAAAGCCATAAACAGGATGGGCATCAGATGGCCTTTATCCTTCATGTGCATCCAGTATCCCAGCTGGACAAACACCTGAAGAATGGCCATAACCACCAATAGAATGATGGTAAAGGATGTATTGACGCCCCCTGCCTTAACGGCTGCAAACGCTATGAGTGTCAGGATGATGGAGAATATAAACACAACGACATGCTTCTGCGGTCCTTCTGTCCGGTGACGATGTTTCACAGGTTGTTGATCACTCTTATCCTGTACCGACATGTGTTAACCCACCTTTCCGAGCAGGTAGACGACCGTAAAGATAAACACCCAGACCACGTCAATAAAGTGCCAGTACATTGCGGAGACGTATACCTTTGGTGCAGTTACGACCGTTAATCCTTTTCTGAACAGCTGCCCGATAATAAGTCCGATCCACAGAATACCGAATGCAACGTGGGCTCCATGGAATCCAACCAGCGTGTAAAAAGCGGAGCTGAATGCACTGGTTGTCATCCCGAACTCTTTGTGCACCACATATTCATAGAACTCATAAATTTCAATACCAAGGAATCCAAGGCCCAGCACTACCGTAATTCCGAGCCAAAGTGTCAATGCACTTCGGTTACCCCGATGCATGGCCTGGATCGCAAATACACTTGTCAGACTGCTGACGAGGAGTATGAAGGTAGCTGCTGCCACAAGCGGCAGATGGAACAGTTCATTCGCCGATGGCCCTTCATTCGTCTGGCCACGAAGCGCCAGGAAGGTTGCGAAGAGTGTACCGAACAATACCGTCTCGCCGCCAAGGAACAACCAGAAGCCAATGAGCTTGTTGCGTCCCTCCAGCGTTGCTTTCTCCGGTTCATGCGGCAATTGGCCACTTACCGGTTCGGCATGTGAAGTTGTCATGTTCTAACCCCCTTCTCATCCTGATCCTCGGGCTCGATATGCCAGCCATGGTCATCATAAAGTGAACGCATTGCCATCGCTCCGAATGTAATCAGAAGGCCGATAATGACCACAATATAATTATTGAAAAGTCCGTTCATAAAAGCATTGCCAAAATCGTCTTTGCTGAACATCAGGCCCAGTCCGGCAATGAAAATACCGACAGACATGATAAACGGCAGCGGTGTTGCAGATGGCATATGAATCGAACCTACCGGTTCAGCAGGAGTCATCTCCGTGTGTCCTGCCATCTTTTCCTTCCAATATGCATCGATTCCGCGAACAAGCGGAGTCTGCTTGAAGTTATATTCCGGCGGCGGAGACGGAATGGACCATTCCAACGTACGGCCATCTTCCCACGGATCATTTGGCGCATTCACCGGTTTTCTTGTTGTAATGACGATGTTCACGAGGAACATAATCACACCTACACCCATCAGGAATGCTCCAACGGAGCTGACCAGGTTAAGCAGGTCAAAATCCTGATTCGGCAAGTATGTAACGATCCGGCGCTGCATCCCCATGAGACCGAGGAAATGCTGCACGAAGAACGTTAATTGGAAACCGATCATGAATGTCCAGAATGTCCATTTCCCAAGTGTTTCGCTCAAAATGCGACCGAACATCTTCGGCCACCAGTAATGCAGGCCCGAGAACAATCCAAGAACCAAACCACCAACGATTACATAGTGGAAGTGGGCTACGACAAAGTACGTATCATGAAACTGGAAATCAGCTGGTGCAGAAGCAAGCATGACACCTGTGACACCACCCATGACGAAGGTTGGAACGAATCCTACAGCAAACAGGTTCGCAGCCGTAAAACGGATCTGTCCACCCCACATCGTGAAGAGCCAGTTAAATATTTTGATCCCTGTCGGTACGGCAATTAGCATGGTTGAGATTGAAAAGAGTGCGTTGGCCACATTGCCGAGACCCGTTGTAAACATGTGGTGTGCCCATACCATGAATCCCAGGAAGGCAATCAGGATGGTTGCAAACACCATGGAACTGTAACCAAACAATCTCTTCCGTGCAAAGGTCGGAATAACTTCCGAGATAATTCCAAACGCCGGCAAGATGAGTATGTACACTTCCGGATGTCCGAAGATCCAGAAAATGTGCTGCCAGAGTACAGGGTTACCACCATTTGCGACATCGAAGAAGTTGGCTCCCAGAATACGATCAAACGTCAACAGTACGAGTCCTACCGTAATGGCAGGGAATGCAAAAAGGATGATGGCTGAAGTAATAAATGTAGTCCATGTAAACATCGGCATCCGCATATAGGACATGCCGGGTGCACGCATCGTAATGATCGTGGCGAGAAAGTTAATGCCCCCGATGAGTGTTCCTAGACCAGCTATCTGTAGGCCAATCGTATAGAAGTCCACACCATGGGTTCCGCTGTACTCACTACTGGAGAGCGGCGTGTATGACGTCCAGCCTGCATCAGGCGCCCCACCCATGATCCAGCTCAGGTTCAGCAGCAGTCCGCCAAACAGGAACGTCCAGAATCCTAGTGCATTAATAAATGGAAAGGCGACGTCCCGGGCACCAATCTGCAAAGGAACGACAGCATTCATGATGGCAAATATGATCGGCATGACACCAAGGAAGATCATCGTTGTTCCGTGCATCGTAATCAATTCGTTGAAGACCTGAGCCGTCACAAAACTATTCATCGGCTTCATCAGCTGAATCCGGATCAGGATGGCTTCAATACCGCCAATCCCGAAGAAAAATCCACCTGCAATTAAATAAAGTATAGCAATCTTTTTGTGATCGACGGTGGTGATCCAATCCATCAAGCCCCTGTACCGCTTGACGCTATGAGCATGAGCCAAGGTAGTGTACCCCCTTCTTCGTCCTTGCTGTTCTATTCATAGTCCAATTTGTAGTTGGCTAGATATTCGGCAATTCCGTCGATTTCTTCATCCGTAAGTCCAAGATCTTTTGGATTCGGCATCGTATTGCCCGGCTTCACGGATTGTGGATCATGGAGCCATTGTTTCATGTTATCCAGCACCGGATTGCCTTCTTCCTGTCCCTCACGCTGGTTCAGCAAAATACCTGCGACAGCTTCCTTGCCGCCGATTCCTGTGAGATTCGGGGCAACAGGTCCGCCTTGATCGCCAACTGCGTGGCAAGACAGGCAGTTCGTTTTGAACTTTTCAGCAAGCTGTGTATCTTCCGGCAGCACTGCCGGTGCCTTCATCTCATTGACCCATCTGTCAAAGGATTCCTGGCTGACTGCTTTTACTTTGAATTCCATAAAGGCATGCGACCTTCCGCATAGCTCCGCACATTTCCCGCGGTAAACGCCTTCATTAGGTGCTGAGAAACTAAATCTGTTCACTGTTCCATCCGGGTTTGTGTCCATTTTGCCCGCAAGTGACGGCACCCAGAAGGAGTGAAGCACGTCTGCGGTTTTTAATTCGAATGCGATTTTTTTGCCGGTCGGGATGATAAGATCTTGAGAGGTGGTAACATCATATTGAGGATAAGTGAATTCCCACCAATACTGATGTGAGGTAACTTTGACCTGAATTGCATTTTTGTCCTTGGACAAATCTTCGCCTTGGGCAAAGATCGTCTGAACTGTCGGTACAGCCAGTACAATAACCAACAAAAGCGGAATGGCTGTCCAAATCACTTCCAGCTTGAAATTGCCTTCAACCTGTTCGGGAACTTCATTCTGCCCGGCACGTCTGCGAAACCGGATCAGCACATACGCAGCAATGGCAAATACAATGATGAGCACTACGATCATAATCGCAATGGACAGCTTCATCAGATCATATTGGCCTTGTGCCACAGGACCCTGAGGTTTCATTACCGACAAGTCTTCCCGCCCGCATGCGGATAGCAGCAAAGAGAACACCGCCAGCAAGGGGAGAATTCGCTTTGCAACCTGCCACTGTTTCATCATTGATCTACCCCACTTTTTTAACATTTTCGTAGACTACCGTTATCGTTCGAAGTTTAGCCTGATAAGGTCACTTCAGCCCGATCCGCATAATCCTGTCCGTCATACAGAACGCTTCCAAAAATAACGCTTCCAGAACCCCCTTCATTTCCTTCAAAGGGCATGTCTGCGCATTCTTCCAATTCATTCTATATGGTTCAATCACTTATTAAATATAAGTTGAGGGTATGATTTTGTCAATCTTTGGACACATGTTCACAAATTGTTCACTTATGTATAAAAACCGCACCACAACTTAGTTTGCAAACGATTTCAGTTATAAATGTAAACCTCTTAATTTGAAAATATTTGCCATATTTCGGCGATTTATCGTGAATTTTCAGTGACTTTTCTCACGTAAAAAACATGCAGTATTATGCAAAAGAATAAGAGCTTTTCTCAGCTTCCTTTTTTCCCAGCTTCTACAGGGCCAAATCCTACACTCTGTTCTATTCACATCGATGAACTAGCTTTGGCGTCTGACCCTGCATGTTGGCTTCACTCCTAAACGATCATTTGAACAAACCTAACCAGCCTAGTCAAAGGACTTACGTTCCATCGGTTAGTATAAGCGGTCCATCTCGGGTTATCGCAATCGTATGTTCATACTGGACTCCCCATGTTCCGTCGACCGTTCGGACAGTCCATCCATCTTCATCCCAAAACACGGCTCCTGAACTGCCTCTCGTAAATATGGGCTCAATTGTAATAACCATGCCTTCCGTAAGCATCATGCCAGTCCTGCGTTTACCATAAGGCAGTACGTTGGGTGGTTCATGAATATACTGACCAATCCCATGACCGATGAGTGGCTTAACAATGCCATAGCGGTACAATCTCGCAGTCCGTTCAATCGCGTTGCCGATATCCCCCAGCGTATTTCCTGGTACAGCCTGTGCTATAGCCCGGTGGAGGGCCCTTTCTGTGCGTTTCATCAGCTTGCGAATGGATCTGCGTTGTTCGCCAATTCCGTAAGTCCATGCCGAGTCAGCAAGCCAGCCATCCTTGTTTACCACCATATCAATGGTCACAACATCCCCTGCAACCAACTCCCGTTCATCCGGGAAGCCGTGACAGACAACCTCATTCACTGAAGCACAAGTCGCATACGGATAGCCTTTATATCCCTTTTGCTCCGGAGTGGCCCCTCGTTCGGCCAGAAATGCCTCTACCCGTCTGTCAATCTCACCTGTGGTTATGCCAGGGGTAAGCCATTGTTCAATATGCTCGTGGCAGCTTCGCAGAATCCGGCCTGCTTCCCGCATGTAGCCAATCTCTTCTCTCGTTTTCAAAATAGGGTCCACATGCATTCATCCTTCCTGCCTATGTGTACTTCCATGTATATGCAAAAGAAATGCCACACAGCCCAAAAGTCATGCAATGCTTCATGTCCTTTCATTTCAAGAGTAAATCCCAGGACAGCAAAAAAAACCGTCTGCCGGAGCATATCGCCCGGGAGACGGTTCTATTCATATCGGAACAGTATAATTCAATGATGTGTTTCAGGACACGGAAGAATCCATCTTGACAAGCTCGTGCTCGACCACAGAAGTCAATTCTTCCTCATATCCACCCGTAATCCGGTATTTTCTCACGTACTCCTTCACGAATTTTTTTGGATCCTTAGGACGGAAAATCCGAGTCATTTCCCTCAAACTTTCTTTGACCTCATTGTGACCTTTCGTTGCCATTGTAATTCCCTCCCAAAACGTTGAAAGTGAATGCTCCGTTTAGAGAACGCCGAATAAGTCTTAAATGCCATCCATGAAGTTGTGTGCGCGGCTTAAAGCAAGCTTAGGTCGGGAACCTCGCTGAAAGCAAGTACCTGACACTATAAATACCCGATATGATTCAGTTTGAATCATAATCTTATTGTAGCATATTCGGGAGTATGTTACGACTTGACGATTTTGCTTATTATTTATAACGGTTTTTACGCCCAAAAAGTTTAATCCCGAATCATATTTTATGAATATGTCCCTTCTGTACGGAATTAATTCTATCCAGCATAACACGGAACTATTCGGGGGATATTATCACGGACAACCCATACAGTTAAATTATTGGTATCAAAGGAGGCGCTGTTTCATGGACCGCGAAGAACAGGATATGCTGCCCCTTTCGCATGAAAAGGTGGAAGTCGACGGAGTTTACATCAATGAAGCGGGTCGCGAGGAACATCTGCACCGTGGTCAACATTTCCCTGCTGATCCGGTTCTGGGCAAATCGGAATGGAAGCTGACGGAGTTCATGTTTGAGAATCATCACGAAGGCCGCACGGACGAACGTCTGGTACCCAAAGAGAACGATACCGATAAAATCGGCAAAGTGACTTCTCCACGCAGAAACTTTCAACGAAAAGATCTTTAGATTCGTTTAAGCCTGTTGAATATCTCGTAAACATGACCGGGGCACATCACGCCATTACCTATGGCTGGTGGGCCCTTGTTTCCATATAGGTTGAATGCGAGGTCTAACCCGCTTTTCATCCTATAGACTCATAAGTTTCCATATCTTATGCTTTATCTCATAACATTCGTTATTAAACCCGGTTCAGTTCTGTCCACCTTCTTCATAACGTATAGAAAAAGGACAAAGGAGGCTGGACCGGATGTCCCCCATGAAATCCTCAAGCGGTCTGGATGAGAATATCGCCGGCATGCTCTGTTATCTGTTTACCTTTGTAGGTGGAATCGTCTTCCTGGCCGTGGAGAAACGCAGCCGGTTTGTACTGTTTCACGCTCTTCAATCCGTCACGGTCTTTGGCTTTATTATGATCGGCCATGTTTTGTCGGCATTTCTGCCTCTATTCGGCCCTCTGGTCGCATCCTTGTTATCACTGCTGGGCGTAGTCGTTTGGATTATCATGGTCGTCACCAGCTTGCAGGGAAAATGGCTGAAACTGCCTTGGGTAGGGGATTTTGCTGAAAAACAGATGAGACATCTGTAGCATCCACTCCTAAAATAAAACAAAAAACATCCGAATCACTGCTCTCGTGCAGCGATCCGGATGTTAAGGTGGTATATCATTTATTCCGTGAATTAATCATGTCATTAACTTCATTCATTCATCACGTGACTTATTCATCTTGTGAGTTAACATAGCATCCATTCCGGATACCACCTAACCACATCTACATATTTATGCTGATTTCTCCGTCTCTCCAAGAATCGCATCTGCCTGCTTCTCAGCCATTTTCGCAGCTGTCGCCTTCGTACCAAGGCCATTAAACAGCAAATTCATGAAGATGGCGGTGAAGCTGCCGGCAATGATTCCGTTACCCAGCATAATTTGTGCCCAGTCCGGTGCACCCGCGAACAGTTCAGGTACTACGGTAACTCCCAAGCCCATGCCTACGGAACAAGCAATGATAAACAGGTTCTCATGCCGATTCAGATCGACCTGACTGCCAATGATGCGAATACCGGATGAAACAACCATCCCGAACAGCGCAACCATCGCTCCGCCCAATACTGAGCCAGGTACAAGCTGTGCAAGTGCAGCAATTTTCGGAACGAATCCGATCACGACCAGTAAGCCGCCTGCTACCACGATGACATCCCGAGTTTTAACACGAGTCATCTGTACAAGCCCTACATTTTGTGAATAGGTGGTATATGGAAACGAGTTAAAAATCCCTCCAAGTACGATTGCGAGCCCTTCCGCTCTATATCCCCGGGCCAAATCCTTGGAGGACAGATCCTTGTCCAGAATTTTGCCGAGAGCCATAAATACGCCTGTCGATTCAGCTACGCTCACAATGGCCACCAGGATCATCGTCAGAATTGGAACAATCTCAAACGTTGGCGTTCCGAAGTAAAATGGCTTCACCATGTGGAACCAGCTTGCTTCACGAATCGGGGCAAAGTTAACCTCGCCCATAAACCCGGCTGCTACCGTACCGGCAAGAAGACCAACCAGAACGGCGATTGAACGGATAAATCCTTTCGTAAAACGAGTCATAAGAATAATAAACACCAATACGCCAAAGCCGAGCAGAAGATTCGTCCCGCTGCCGAAATCTGGTTCATTCTGACCGCCTCCCAGATCTCTGAATGCTACAGGAATCAGTGTCAGACCAATAATGGTCACAACCGAACCTGTCACAACCGGTGGAAACAGACGGATCAGTTTGCCGAACAGCCCCGAGAATAACACTACAAAAATTCCTGACGCAATGACCGCCCCGTAAATGGCAGACACCCCGCTGTTCAGACCAATCAAGATCATTGGAGATACTGCTTGGAACGCACAGCCGAGCATAACTGGCAGCCCAACTCCAAAATAACGATTCCCCCATACTTGGAGGAGTGTTGCTACACCACAGGCAAGCAGGTCAATCGCAATAAGATATGTCAGCTGTTCCTGAGTGAAGCCCAATGCATTACTAACAATAAGTGGTACGACTACCGCTCCCGCGTACATCGCAAGGACATGCTGCAGACCAAGCGAGAACGTTTTGATGGGATGCCGGTGCCGCTGGAAAATGCGCTCGCGTGCCATATTAGTTCAAGCCCTCCTCATCCGCAAATGTGACCTGTCCATTCGACAGAGCCCCAATGCGAACCAGCGATTCCACGCGGTATCCTGCTTCTTGCAGCAAGCGACCTCCCGGCTGGAATGCCTTCTCAATGACGATTCCGATACCGACCACTTCAGCTCCGACCTGCTCAACGATGCGCGCCAGACCAAAGGCCGCTTCACCATTTGCCAGAAAATCATCAATAATCAGCACACGATCACCAGGCTGCATGAACTTCTTGGCTACCGTAATTTCATTCGTTTCCTGCTTCGTGAATGAGTACACCTTCTCAACCAGAATATCTTCTGTGAGTGTGAGCGACTTCTGCTTCCGTGCAAAAATCAGCGGCACATTCAGTTCCAGTGCAGTCATGATCCCCGGTGCAATCCCGGACGATTCAATGGTAAGCACCCGTGTAATGTTCTCTCCTTCAAAGCGGCGGATGAATTCCTTGCCCACTTCCTTCATGAGAACCGGGTCCATCTGGTGATTCAGGAATGAATCCACTTTGAGTACTTGCTCTGACAGGACGATTCCTTCCTGTCTTACTTTGTCTTTTAACAATTGCATTGAGATTCTTCCCCCTGTGTGCCCTCTATACAGCCTGCCAGCATGTCCTTCTCCGATGGTAAAAAAGCAAAAAGCCCGCCTTTTCACACGCTGCGGAAAAACCGGAGACGGGAAAAGACGGACTTGTACTTATCAGGACAAGCCGTATAAAATGCTGCATGTGCGCATGGATATAATGGACATCCGAATATGGTAACCTCTAGGCTTACACCTTCAGGGTCATTGCCTGTATAGGTAGCCCAACCATAGCGATCATGCAGATCTTTCCCGTAGTCCGATCATTCCGGTGATCGGGTAGAGACATGCAGGCCTATTCCTGCACATATACGAGTAACGGCATATTCAATTCATTTTTGGCTCCAAGATTCGTTACAATATATGATCGCGAACCTGAATATAAAAGTGTAAACGTAACTGACAATGTTAGAAGTATACCGAATCGGCGGCGTGAAATAAAGAAGTATTTTCATGGAAATTGTGAAAACATGTCTTAATTTGTAGACAGGGGGGTGATTGGAGCGTGTTTTTTTTGTACAATATGATAACGGATGCGCGGCCTACACTATGAATTTATTGGTTAAAGGAGATTGCAGAGATGAAAGGCATACTTAAGGAGTTTAAGGAATTCGCCGTACGCGGCAACGTGATAGACCTGGCAGTCGGTGTCATCATCGGGGCTGCTTTTGGTAAAATCGTCACATCCCTCGTGAATGATATCATCATGCCCCCTGTCGGGAAGCTGCTTGGAGGCATTGATTTCAGTCAAAAAATCATTAATCTGGATCGGGATATGACTACTGCGAGCGGTCAGGAAATTACAACATTGGCTCAAGCCAATGAGGCAGGCGCTACAGTCATCGCCTATGGTCAATTTATCAACATCCTCATTGATTTTCTGATCGTTGCATTTTGCATTTTCATGCTCGTCAAGGGCGTCAATTATATTAAAAGCAAAGAGCACAAAAAGCCCGAGCCGAAAAAAACAACCAAGGCTTGCAAGTACTGTTTATCCGAAATACCGGCTGCAGCTACCCGCTGTTCACACTGTACTTCAGAGCTGGAGGCAGAAGGCAGCGGCGCTCCCGCATAATCAACAGGTTTACTCCTGTCTAGACCCTTTTTATGTAAGGAAACCGCTCCGATATGAAAGGTCTCACCCTAGAGGTGGGGCCTTTTTTTTTCATTATGACTAAGAGCAAATGAAGGCTGCAGAAACTTATACTCTCTTATTACATTCCTTATGGACTAGAATCGGCGCGGCAGCAGATGCTCCAGAATCGACTTCAGATCCTTATCTTCCTTGTATACTTCTTCCCCGGTATCAAGTTCGGTTACCCGAATATATTCAAAGTTGGCCGAAGCATCCACTGGTTTAAACAGCAATTGCGCTTCATCTTCGAGACGTACATTGAATCCCATATCCTTAAACATGGTCGTCAACTGGTTGTTGGCCGGTTCCTGACCTTGCCCGACAAATATAAGTCCTCTTAGACTTTTACGTTCCTGTGGTTGCGGATAGATAACCTGAAAGTGTACAATGCATTCCATACGTTCGTTCCCCTTTCATTTAAAAACATACTTTGTGAAATTTTGAACTTTAAAACTTGCTATATAAGGAGATACGTATCATGACCCCAGAACGTTTCGACATTTATGATGATCAGCAAAATTGGATCGGCACAGAGCTCCGCAGTGTGGTACATGCCAAAGGCTATTGGCACCGTTCATTCCATTGCTGGATCGTGCGTGATGATGTTGATCAGCGGATGGTTCTTTTTCAGCGTCGCCGTGATATTAAGGATACCTTCCCGGGTTGTTACGACATTACAGCAGCGGGACATCTCACTGCGGGTGAGCAGCTTGAGGAGGCAAGTCGTGAACTGGAGGAAGAACTGGGCGTCCATGCTCCATTTGAATCCCTGTCTTACCTGCTCACTGCCAAGCAGCAGCTGCAAGGCGAGGTTCGAGGTGTACCATTTATGGACCGGGAATTCAGCTCGGTATACGGCCTATGTCTTAACCAGCCACTCGAGGCGTACACCCTGCAGGCCAGTGAAGTGCACAGCCTATATGAAGCACCTCTGCATGATCTGTTCGCCTTGTTTCGTGGTGAAACGGATGCGATTCAGGCCACTGGAGTTTATGCGGAACAGGCTTCTACCCTGGATTCTTCTTCTCCCATTCCGGAACGTCATACTCGCTCAATCCATGCTTCCGAGTTCGTCCCTCATGGGACAGAGTATTACACTGGCGTACTCGAAGCTCTGTATCACGTGCCCAAAGGCTGATTCAGCATCTACTCAAATCGAGTGCTGTACTCATAACTCCAGTTTCTCAAAATTAGTATGACTTCATACCTTAACTCTAACTCAACAGGACAGCGGTGCCGTGATGAACATCACTGATTTACTTCAAAACACAAAACAGGCGACTGCCCAAAGGCAGCGCCTGCACTATTTTAGTCTCCGATTCTTACGCTGTTCCAGCTTACCAGGCCAGATCCTAGCAACCTTTGCTCAGCCCTGATCGCCTGCCGCAGGAACAGACCAATAACGAGCGGACAGCTGTTCAAAACGGCGTCCATAGCGGGACTCCAGCTCCTCACTCATATCCTGTTCCAGCTCGTACAGTACCAATTCCTGTGCAAAATGATTCAGAAGCAAACCTGTCATGACCGGATGTTCTGTTACAACAGCCTGAGTTGCACAGGATTCCCCGCGCATCCCAAGCATGCACCAGCGCCGATCAACAACAATGGAGAACTTTCTCCCGTTCCCTTTACCGTACAGAGGATGCCCTGGCCACGGTGCAGGCTGATCCAATATCCCCTCGCCACCATCACATGACCATAACAGCCTAACTCCCCGATCCTCTGCCTTTTTCAGGAGGTCATGCAGCAATTCGGCTTCCTCACGCCAAATGTCCACGACAATCTCATGCTTGGCCTCAGCCAGTTCACGGCTAAGGTTATCGAATACGTTTTTATCACCTTCGATATTATAGAAGGCCGGTTTCTCAGGTTCATGCTGTGGCATGCTGCTCTGTACATAATCAAGAGAAGCACGCATCTGCCCGGAGATCATTTGAGTCATCTCCTCGGGCTTCAGCACACTGTACTTCGCAGGTTCTCCGGCACTGCAGCGCAGAAATCCACGCTGAGAGAGCCGCTGCAAGGTGGAATACACATTGGAACGGGACACGCCAAGGCGCTTCGCAACCTCATAGCCTGAGGCTGAACCTTGGCGCGCGAGTTCCACCATAATTTTGGATTCCATCTCGGTAAACCCTAGATGATTCAGATGATGCAGCAGTTGGTCCATATTCCCGTCCCCCCATGCTGTCAGCAACCACACTGCCCTATCTTACTGCGGCAGTGGTCCTACTACATCAGATCTGTTCCGCACCACAGCGTGGGCACCATTTGGAGCCTTTGGGCAGCTCGGATGTACAAATCTGGCATTTCACCATCTCCCGCGGTACTTCAGTCTGTACGTCAACCGTGTTTACGATCGGATTATTCTCTTTCCAGTAACGGATACGCTCATCGAGTTCCTGCTGCCGTTCCCGTTCGCGCAGCATCTCTTCTTCCCGGCGGCGTTCCCATTCTGCATCAAACGCCTCCTTCTCCTCCTGCGTGAATTCGGTACTGTTATATTCGGATTCGGTCTCCAGATCTGCGATGGACGGAATTACCGTATGATAAGGTTCAGTTTCATCCACTTCATCTTGAATTGTTGTCGTTTCCTCATAGAAAGGACGTTCCGCACTTTGAGCCACTGCCGCTTCTTGCCGTACAGATGCAGGACCTGCAGCTGATGCTGCAGACTTGAATTCACCCAGTTTACGTCCGCACTTCGGGCAAAAGTTCGCATCCAGTGAAGCAACGTGGCCGCATTCGCACAACCGCTCATTTTTGAGTTCGGCAATTTTGCTGCGTAAACCATCAATCTCATCCTGCAGTTCATCGCACAGGTGTGACAGATCAACCATTTCCTTTTCGGCGCGCGTCATATCCTGTGCACGGTAACCCTCATAGAAGATGCGACCCATATCTGTAAAATGGACTTCCTGTTCCTGCTGCAAGCCCACGATTTGATTGTTTAATTTCCCAATCTCAACAGCATGCTGTGCACGCTCCGTTGCTTTGTTCGCTCCGTTCTTGATTCGTTGAAGCAATTTCATGACATCTCCTCCTCTGTCCCGTCAGACGTTGAACTCTTCTGGTTCAACTGCAATTTGTTCTTTAATTTTCAATTTTCATAGTATATATCTTATACGATATCATGCCAAAAAGTTGCGCATACGCGCGTGAGTGCCCGTTTTCTGCCGATGCTGGATGAATTCGGGGGCTTTCGTCAGGACCATACGTTCGGGTATAATGAAGCTTTGGCCCGACATAATCGCCGATGTAGGCGACTAACTCTATCATACCAATTTACATTGTGATTGTGAAAAGGGCAAATGGTTTACTTTTAAGCGGGATAGTCCTATCCCTGAATGCATACAGAGGTGGATGAAACATGTTAAGTCCGAACTCAACGTTCTACGCCCGTCCGCTCGGTGTCACTCCGGCGGCGTCCCTGCCCCAGTCCCCGTCTGCTCCGCTGGAAACCAGTCGGCAGCTCGTGGGCGATGATCATCAGGATGCGCCTTATTTCCGCTCACTGGAAGAAGCAGGCATCCGTCTGAACGGGCCACAAATATCAGCCGTCCGTCACGGCAAAGGTCCACTGCTCACGCTCGCCGGAGCCGGGTGCGGCAAAACGACCGTACTGGCGGCCAGAGCTGGTTATCTCATGGAAGTCAGCGGCGTTCATGCAGGCAGTATCCTGCTCGTGACGTTTACCAACAAGGCCGCTGCCGAGATGAAAGACCGGATCGCATCACTGCCAGGTATTCGTCCTGCATCCGCACGAGCGGTACAGGCTCGCACATTCCATTCCTTCGCCCTGACACTGCTGCGTCATTACGGTGTACAGGAAGAGATCTTTGGGGAACCACGTGCCCAGCATACCGTTATCAAAATGCTTCTGCGGCAATACGGCATGAGTGAGGCCTTCCAGCCCGAAAGTCTGCTGTCCATGCTCTCTGCATGGAAGATGCAGGGCTCCGAAACGACCGATCTTCCCGAAAAATCGCAGGAGGAACGTGATGCCAAACGGGTCCTCCTCGGTTACGAGAACTGGAAACGTGAGCGTAACAAGATGGATTTCGACGATATCTTGCTGCGGGCTGCAGCCCTGCTTCGTGATCCCGCCGTACTGAAGCCGCTGCAGCAGCGCTTTCAGTACATCATGGTCGATGAGTTCCAGGATACGAATAAACTGCAATATGAAATTGTGCAAAAGCTCGCTTCAGCCCATCGCAACCTGATGGTTGTGGGTGACGACGATCAGACGATCTATACGTTCAATGGAGCGCGCCAGGAATCCATTCTTGAATTCGATAAAGTTTACCCCGGGGCACGCATCGTGACGCTGGATATCAATTATCGCAGTGATGCACGCATCCTCGGACTGGGCAGTGAACTGGTCGCCCGCAACAAGCGAAGACGGGATAAGCGGCTGCGTGCAGCTGGTCATCGCGGAGACGCACCACGCTTCGCCACGCCTTCAAACGCAGAGGAGGAAGCAGCCTGGGTCGTGAACCAGATCTGTCAGCAGGTTGAGGAAGGATTGCACACTTATCGCGATATAGCGATCCTGCACCGAACAGCCAGCAGCAGCCGGGCCGTATTTGAGCAGCTGGTATTGAAAGATGTTCCGTTTGTTCAGCATGGGGCTTCCCCAGTATTCTACGACCAGTCCCTCATCAGGCCCCTGATGGATCATATGCGCCTTTCCCTGGATCCACGCGCTGTAGATGCTCTCCCAAGTGCACTTGGACCACTATACGTATCCCGTGATGCCGGGCTCGAGTGGATTCAGCGCAGCGAACAGCAGCAAGCCAAAAAGTATCCGCTGATCCATCTGGCCAAATGGGACAAGCTCAAGCCCTTCCAGCAGGAACAGGTCAAGGAACGCATCAAGCTGATCAAGTCGCTGCACAAAATGAAACCGGTCATCGCCATCCAGGAGATGCGCCGCCAGTTCTACGACAAATATATGGAAAGCGGTGATCCCAGCATCTTCACCCACTACAAGGAAACGATGCTGGAGACACTGGACGAATTCGAAGCCGCAGCCAAAAAGTTCGAAACGGTAGAAGAGTTTATAGTGTTTGCCGATGAGCTCTCCCGCAGACACCGTGAAATGGAATCCCTGCGCCGCTCCCAGGACAGTGATGCAGTGCAGCTGATGACCATACACCGGGCCAAGGGACTTGAATTCCCATGCGTATACTGGATCGGTGCCAGCGAGGGCATTGTGCCTCACAGTACAGCCCTGCGGCAGGATATCCCTGAAGATCAAAAGGCAGCTCTTGCAGTTCAGCAGACCGATACGGAGCTGGATATGGCTCTGGAAGAAGAACGACGGCTCGCTTATGTTGCGATTACAAGGGCGAAAAAGTACTTATACGTCACTTCACCGGCCAGTCATCACGGGAAACCGGCAGACGTATCCCGCTTTTTGCTCGAAGCCTTCGGGCTGGAGGTTCCAGACAAACGTAAAGAGCGCGACGATAGCCGAACAGGCCATTCAGCTTCATATGGCAAAGGCAATGGACAATCTGCCCGCTCTGGCACTCGTTCCGAGGGCAGGAATGTGGTACATCGTCGTGCAATCAGCTACAGCGATCGTGACCATGACGTGCACAACGAACGTGACGAGGATCGCCTCAGTGAACGTCGTGGCAGCGGACAAATTCGCAACCATAAGGCGTTCAGCACGACAGGTGTTCGTCAGGGAAGTCAGGTTGCCTCAGCTTCATCCAGTTTAGGGTCATCGTCCTCAGGACGTTCCGAACGAACAGAGACGGTAGCGATCTGGAAATGCAGTTCATCTACTTGTAAGGCATGGCTCCGTCAGAAACCCGCCGTACCTTCTGCAAAAGCAGCCAAACGGGCAGCAGCCGGACCGCCTCCATGCCCCCTGTGTTCAGGATCCATGGAAGCTGGAACACGCGAGGTGCCTGTAACTGGACGGGCAGGACGATAAGCTGCTACTTAAGCGGCATGAAACCTAGATATAATGCCAGATTGGCAGCAAAGCCTATCCACAATGGTTTATTGGTGGATAGGCTTTTTTATGTAATGACGTTTACTGTAGACGGGATTGATTTTTTTGAACAGGGGCGGTTGGAAGGCAAAGGGAATGGATGGGGAATCGTAATCGAGCAGTCTTATGAATAGGCACGGTTGAACGGTTGTGCTCGTTTCAGGGCGCTTACTGCTGTTTATTAACAGTAGAAGCGTCTTTTTTCCATTTTAGAATGGAGGTTGGATTATGCAGGACAGTAAAACGCATTATTTTGTATCCGTAACCCATAACCTCATTGAACAGACTCAGAATGAATCAACACCATTTGAAGTCGTGGTGGATGATGAACAGTTAAATCGGCTGAAAGACTTGATGAAAGTGCTGGAGGACGACGATGCCTATACGCTACAGCGCGCGCCTGTACCCTACAAATCAGCAGATCACGACGAAGCAACCGAACAGTTTTCGGATGGTATGACCTTGCTGTACAGTTTCCTGTACGACCACGGGACTCCTGATACCCAGCAAGCGATTGAGAGCATGAATGTGCTGCCAAAGCTGCAGGATACAGACTACGATGACCCCGGGTATGAGAACTCTCCAATGAACAAATGACACAGTCAAAAGCATGCGATGCCGCACGATGCGGAACCGCATGCTTTTGTGTGATCGGAACACTTCAGCAAACTCTGCGATAAAATTAATCCAGACGAATCTCCTGCCCTTTCTCAGCAGACTCATAGATTCCGCATAACATCTTGGTCGAAGCTACCCCGTCTGCAATCGGGCTAATCGGTCCGGTACCGTTTAAGCAGCAGTCCACAAAGTGATCAATTTGATTCTGGAATGCACTATGAATATGCAGCCCCGTATGATCTGTCTGCGGCTCGATATTCAGGATGGTGTTGTGTTTTTCCGTAACAATCAATGTCTCAGGTTCGAGCTCGAAGCCGCCGCGTTCACCGTACAATTTGACATAGGATTCCTCCCCGCGAGCATGCAAAGTAAAGCTCACATCCACAGCGAGCGAAGCTCCATTCTCAAAGCGAATCAGTGCGTTAGCCATATCTTCTACGTTATTCACGGCAGAACTGTAATCCGCTGCCTTGTAGAACGAAAGGTCTTCGATATGAGCACGATTGCCCAGCTTCCGATAGGTGTTCCCACTTACCGTAACTGGTTTCGGCCGGCCCATGAGATACCAGCATTGGTCGATGATATGTACGCCCAGATCAATAAGAGGACCTCCACCAGAGCGGTTCTTGTCCGCGAACCAGCCTCCGGGATTGCCCAGACGGCGAAGTATGGATGCCTTGGCATAATACAATTGACCAAACTCCCCTGCATCAATAAATTTCCGAAGCATCTGCATATTGTTGTCGTAGCGCCGCACAAATCCAACGATGAAGGTACAGCCGCTTTTCTTCACGGCCTCTTCAATTCGCAATGCATCTTCCACATTTGTTGCCACAGGCTTCTCCAGCAGCACATGCTTGCCCGCCTCAAGGGCTGCGATGGCAAATTCGGCATGCGTATTATTCCATGTACAGATACTGACTGCATCCACATGAGGGTCCTTTAGCATTTCCCTATAATCGGTGTAGACGGACTGTGCATCATATTTCTGAGCTGCGGCTGTTGCGCGCTGTTCGTTCAGGTCACATATGGCATAGATGACAGCGTTCTCGTTTTTGGCATAACACCTCATATGCAGATCCGAGATGGATCCGGTGCCGATCATTCCGATGTGCAGCATTTTGCTTGTACTCATCTTCGTCCTCCCTTCCTTTTTCCGGAAGCTTCATGATCTCTCTAGTCTGCCCGCAGCATGCCTCTGTAAATACCCGGTGTTGAATTTTCGATCTTCACGGCACCCAGCGTCCGGGCATAAAAATCCACTGGCCCTGCTGATCCAATGATCGCATAGCCATAACCATCCGCCTTCATGGCGTGCATGCAAGCCAGCAGCAGCGCTGTACCCACACCTTTGCCCCGCGCCTCCTGGCTCACTCCTGTTGGACCGAAGAAGTTGCGGCAGGTCGCTTCATAACAGGCGAAGCCTATTATTTTCCCGTGTTCGAGGGCAATATAACAGGATACGGGCTGGCGCGCAAAGGATACATCACACTCATCCACCCAAGGCTGGCTAAAATGCGATCTAACCCAATCCAGCACAAGCTGTTTCTCCGGAGCAATGGCTCTTCGAATTACGATCGAGGACTGCTCCAGTCTTTTCAATCCACTCTCCTGCTCCGGCAAATGATAGAGCGCTACCAACATATCACTCATCTGATCCATTCCTCTCCTCATTGAATGTTATGGCGTTTTTCTCGAACTTCCAAGCGAACAGGAACGGAGCAAAGGTTGTACCACTCATCTGAAATTAACCGTATCCCGCTGCCTGTAACCCGGAAATTCTCACATCGGGCAAATAATAATCTGACACGCCACTCACATGACTCATCGTTCATCTGCAACAATTGGATGGTTTGTTCCGTCTATGAGAATGAACGCGGCCTTAATTAGGAGTTTACCGCGAACTATCCAAGATTAGAAGGGAAGATCAACAATGAACAACAACATGAAAAAAGTAAGTGCCCTAATGGTCCTGTCCATGGCCCTAAGTGGAGGAGCAGCATATGCTGCGACACTGGAAACGACCCAGTCTAGCAGCCCAACCTCCGTAGCTGTAGATAGTGCTTTGTCTGAATCCGTAAACGTAACTGTCAATGGCACAGCGATCACGGACGGCTATTGGAACAAAGATGGCAAGGAAGCCATGATCGCACTGCGCGATCTTACGGATGCACTCGGCATTGAGCTGAAGTGGAATAAAGAGAATAAGTCGGCCGAGCTGACTAAAGGTAATTTCTGGACACTAGTCATGGCAGACAAAGATCAATATTCGTTCAATAAAATGTTGATTACGCTGGGAACTGCACCTCAAATCACCGATGGCAAAATGTTCGTACCGGCTTCATTTGCAGACAAGGTGCTACATACCCAGGTAACAACAACCGGCAATAAAGTCACGATTTCTAGCGAAGAGGACGTGAAAAACGTTACTGAGCGCGGCGTCATTACAGGAATTAACCCGGATACTAAATATCCTTCCATTCATATTGGTGGCGCGGGCACTGAAGGTCTGGTGCTCAATCTGGGTGAGGATACCGTTATCAAATCTGCAGACGGCAAGGAGATTGCACTTACCGATCTGACCATTGGCATGACTGTAGAAGCTGTACACGCACCAATCATGACCATGAGCCTTCCACCGCAAACACCGACCTACGAAGTGACTGTTGTGGATACCGTTGCTAAGGAATCCGTTACGAAATCGGAAGATGTTCTGGGTACTTCGGGTACCATAGAAAATGTAAGAACAACCAAGGATCAAGGGACCCAGATTGAGATCTCTGGTTTCCGTTTGACCGAAACATCGCCTGACCATGTCATTCTCAACATTTCGGAAGATACCAAGCTGGTCAACCAAAAGGGTGAGGCCATCAAAGCAGAGGAACTGACGAAAGACGCAAAAGTCATTGGATTCTATAGTCCGATGCTAACTCGCAGCCTGCCTCCAATCGGGAATGCCTGGAAAGTGGTCGTGGATACTTCGGGTGCAGAGATTGTACCGTTTCAATAAACAGGAGTTGTCACAGGTTTATTAAATTAGACCGATTTAACCTATAACGTTCCAATTGCAAAAAATAACCTTACCCGGTCTGTTCTTTTACAGACGTGGGATAAGGTTATTTTTCCATTCCAGCTATGTGGCCTTTGTTTATTCGGCTTCTGGATCACTTTCAATTATGGCTTCTGCTTCAATCTCAACCATTAACAGGGGATCAATGAGTGCACTTACTTCAACCATTGTGGCTACAGGCTGGATCTGCCCAAAGAATTCGCCGTGGGCCTTGCCTACTTCCTCCCAGCGGGAGATATCCGTCACGAACATGCGGGTTCTTATCACGTCCGACAAGTCTGCACCTAATTCATTGAGCGCCTTCTCAATCGTCTGCAAAACAAATCTGGTTTGGGCGTATGGATCCCCCGCTCCCACTACAACGCCGTCCTGCATGGCTGTCGTTCCTGCCACCTCTATCCGGTTTCCTACCCGGATGGCCCGGCAATAGCCCACAAGCGGTTCCCATGGGGAACCAGTAAATACCTGCTGTTTACTCATTGTGTCCTCCCTCGCTCTGCTTGTCTTTTATTGGATAATCTCTGCATTATAACAGGCCGGATTCAATCTAGGTACCAGAAATTAGGTAATCGAAAGTTATAAATCTACTAAAAAAAGTCCCATGTACGTAACCAGCTGCTGTGCAACCAGACACGTTTACAGGACTTTTTTTTCATTTAGGTATTCAAGCACAAACTAAATACGCTGCCAATCGGCTTACAGTTTAATATTGGCCTCATCAAAGTATTCTTCAAGGGTCAATCCGCTTTTCGCAATATCGGGTGCCAGATCGGTTCCGACATATCGGATGTGCCAAGGCTCGTAGACGTAACCCGTAATGTCTTCCTCACCCTTAAGGTAGCGGATAACGAAGCCATAGTCTGCAGCATGTTCTGCCAGCCACTCGCCTTCTTTCGAGGTGCCAAACACTTCTTCCAGGGCATTACCTACACTCGGGCTGGATACGTCGATCGCAAGACCCGTCTGATGTTCACTTCTGCCCGGCTTAGAGCTCACACGATCTGTATATTCTTGTCCTTTGGTCTGCACATTGTTGTTATAGATGGAAACCTGGCGTTCATATGAACGGTATCCAGACACCGCGCGCAGCTCAATGCCGTCTGCCTCAGCTCCTGCAAACAGCTTCTCCAGCGCTTCTGCGGCTTCCTTCCGCATGTGGCGCTTCTCGTGAGGACCATCGAAGGAAAATGGCACATTCGGCTCTACCAAATCGTCTGGCTCATAGCCTTCCGGCAGGCTGCGCTGCTTGTTCACGATAACCGTCATGGACTCTGCATTGGTAACAACGGATTGACTGTCAATCGTATTTTGCATCGCACTAATGCTTCGCTTCTCCAGCAGAGGGTCACCCGCATTTGTCTCATTGCCAGCATCTGAAGAGTCCTGCTCTTCACCCGCAGAAGCATTGCCGGAATCCCCGTTCTCACCAGATGATGGCTGATCTGTCTCGCTGCTGTTTGTCTTGTCGCCGTCATCCCCTGTGTCCTCGGTTAAATGAACGGTAGTTCCGTCTGTTTCCTGCTGCGTATTGCCTGCTGCGTTCAGATCCTGACTTTCCTCTGATCCCGAGCCATCCTGGCAGGCGGACAGCAATGCTCCGCATATCATAAGCGAGGACAGCAATACCGCTATATGGCGCTGTCTTCCTGTTCGTGATTTCATCTAAAAAACTCCTATCGCAATATAAGTATGAAAAAAATAAAATACGCTCCGGGGCATTTCATCCCCTGCGACAGTATACATCAAATTGCAGTGAAGCTCCACCGCTCCAAGCTTACTGGCAGGGAATAGCCATCATGTGAAAAGGGTCGCACGGCATATACGGCTATTTTTCGGACTTTTAGGGCATCATCCCAACGTTTAATCAGCAGATCCAGATTAAAGTCCGGGTTGATATCCTTTCCAATCTTGCTCACCATAAGGCCATCTTACACAGACAAATAAGCGAGGGTGATCCAAGATCTCCCCCGCTTCATGCCTGCTATGATTTGGTTGCCGGGCTGTCCTTCTTCTTCTGGACAGCCTGCCAGATCCGCGCTGCTACACGCTCGCGGATCATGGTCAGACCTGCTGCCACGGGTACTCCCGGCAGCAGCGCGGCCAGTTCCGGCGTTGCCGGAGGCTTGCCCGGCTGCGCCAGCCGCACCTGCACCGCGCCGAAGCCAGGGCCTGGCTGGTGCATGGCGCCATCTGCGGCAGCCTCGGCGATCCACTCACCGACGGCAGCGCCGCCTTCGCCGCCCCGCGCCTGCGGGCGGCCCGCCGTTTCCGCGGCGCGGCCCGCGCTGCTTGGATCATGGGCCAGTTCCTCTGCCCATGATCCAAGCACGCCGGCAAGCAGCGCTTCGCGCGGCAGGCCGGCGTGCGCAAGCTGCAGCAGCGGCTCGGCCGCAAAGCGCGCAGCGATGGCGTGCTCCGCAGCCGCAGCATGCGCGCAGTCTGCGCGGCCGCAGGAGCATGCCGCAGCGGCCGGCGCAGCGGGCAGCAGCCCCGCGAGCTCCGCCGGGGCAGGGCCGCCGCGAAGCAGCGCGTACAGGGCCAGCGGCCGTTTGCGCAGCTGGACCAGCACGGCCTCGCGAGCTTCTTCGCTGAGCTGCGGCAGCGTACCTGTTACCGTGAACAGGCTGGCGGATGTTCCAGCCTGCTCCGCGGCTGCTGATGCGTTCTGACGCGCTTCAGCAGCCTCACTCACCCCTGCTGTCCATCCACCGGGGGACATATGCAGCTCCACATTCCATTTTTCGCTCATAACCTTCCCCCTTCTCATATGATCGCCCACCAATATACTTGTCAAACTTATAACCACGTCTCACCCTGAAGCGAGATCAGCCCGCGCAATTCGTCATCCGACATTTCGGTCAGCCAGTTCTCCCCGGAACCAACCACCTGTTCGGAAAGTGCCTTCTTGCTCTCGATTAGCTCATCTATGCGTTCCTCCAGCGTACCCTGGCAGATCAATTTGTGAACCTGCACGTTGCGATTCTGCCCAATTCGGAACACCCGGTCTGTTGCCTGATTCTCCACCGCGGGATTCCACCACCGATCATAGTGGATGACATGGCTGGCACGCGTCAGGTTTAGACCTACCCCACCAGCCCGGAGGGATAGAACGAATAGTGATGGTCCCTCGCCCTTTTGGAATGTCTCCACCATCTCGTCCCTCTGTGCCTTGGACACGCCGCCGTGCAGGAAATACGGTTCTTCCTCATAACGCTGCGTTAGGCGCGATACCAACAGCTCGCCCATTGCCACATATTGAGTGAAGATGAGTGCCGATTCTCCGTTGTCACGGATCGCATCAACCAATTCCAGCAAGCGTTCCATTTTGCCGGATGCCTCCACTTTCGCATGATCCTTGCGGCTGCTGTCTGCCAGTACCGGATGGTCGCAGATTTGCTTCAGTTTGGTGAGTGACGATAATACAATCCCTTTGCGGGCAATGCCGTTTCTGCCATCCAGTCCACCCATCAGGTCATCCACTACACGTTGATATAGGATCGTCTGCTCTGGTGTCAGTGAGCAGTATGATTTCAGCTCCAGCTTCTCTGGCAGATCCTTGCGGATGTCCGGATCGCTTTTGAGCCTGCGCAGCATGAACGGCGAAACAAGCCGGTGTAGCTCCCGCAGGGACGTGCTGTTTTCTTCGGATGTCCCCATTCCGGTGTATCGCTGGCGGAACGATGAAGCTGTTCCAAGATATCCGGGATTGAGGAATTGGAAAATGGACCACAGCTCGCTCAAACGGTTTTCGACCGGTGTACCAGTCATCGCAATCCGGTGAGGCGCCGATAAGCGCATCACACTTTGTGCCTGCTTGGTACGATAGTTTTTGATATACTGCGCTTCATCAAGGACCACGGTTGACCAATGCAATGAGGCAAGGTCAGGTCCGTCCCGGCCAGCCAAGTGATAGGTCGTCAGCACGATATCATGTGCCTGTGCCTCGGCCTGAAACGCAGTGCCATGAAGCCGCTGTCCCCCATGATGAATGTACAGAGACAGATTTGGCGCGAATCGTTTGAGCTCACGCTGCCAGTTGCCAAGCAGAGAAGTCGGGCAGACGATGAGTGCTGGCAAGTTGACGGCCTCTGCAGGTTCAATCTCGCCAGACTCCGATGGATCAACCGAACCATACATTTCATTTTCACGCGCTTCTTCCGCCGCTGCCTGCTGTTCCTCATGTTTCTGGTCGAGCAGGCACGTGATCACCTGAATCGTCTTCCCGAGACCCATATCATCCGCGAGGCAAACTCCGAAGCCAAGCTCACGCATCGCAGACAACCATTGATAGCCGCGCTCCTGATATGGCCGGAGTTCCCCATGCAGCTCCGCAGGCACTTGACGTGGTTCGATACTGCGAAGCACCTGTCCGTCCAGCAGGAAGGAGAGCAGACCTTCGGATTCCGCACCAAAAACGGATAATCCCTTCCAGGCTGCATCCTCGCCTTCCTCCGCAGCCAGATGAAGCCATTCGGATAACGGCATATATTGTTCTTCTTCTTTTTTCATATAACGCAGAACCTGGCGAATCTCCTTCGTGTCGACTTCGATCCATTCGCCGCGGAACATCACATAAGGTACCGAAGCTTCGGCTAACGCAGCAAGCTCCTCTGCAGTAACAGGTTTGCCGTCCAGCATCGGTTCCGCCTTGAAGGCAACCAGTTGTTCCATCCCCAGTGCATTCGGAGCGCCAGGTGCCCGTTCCGTACCACGATTGAGCATCTGTAAACGCAGCCCAGCTCTACGCCGACCCGCACGACTCCAGCGGGATGGCATAAGTACGGTTATTCCTGCCTTCTGCAAACGCGGCACCGCATGAGTCAAAAACTCGAAAAAGGACTGCTGCTCCAATTTTATCCCTTCCGGGCGGGGTTGAAGCAGGGCTATTTCCAGTTCAGGTGCCAATTCACTGGCTTGACCGAGGGCCATGAGCAGCTGCTCCGCTGCGGATACGTAGCGCACCTTCCCCCGATCCAGGTCCCGATCCGGATGAGCCCAAATGGTTCGTGCAGGTAATCTCAGACCAGCCTCCTGTGCACTATCTACCCAAAAGGTGATGCCCCACAACGTTTCATGCTCGCCAAGAGGCGGTTCAAGCCGAAGCACCAGCTTCAGTTCCCCTTCGGCAGGGGCAGTTTCCTCACTGCCGATTACGGGCATCCCTGTGCCCCCTGCTTCCCGCAATGTCTCGATCAGCTCTGCCATTTCCTCCGTTGGCCCCTGTACAGTCACGGGACGGAACATCGAGATCAGGCTGTTCCACCACAGTTCGGCTGCTGGAGAAGATCCACGCCGAAACGGGGTGCGGTATCTTGACAATTCACTGTCCATCCCTTCCAGTTCTCCTGTCACAACAGCATGAATCATGCCGCTCATGAATGAAAACAGGACAGCAGCACCTGCCTCCTCCCGCGATTCCGGCTCGGATGAAGCGTATGCCCCAGGTGCAGACAAACCGATTGGCGGCATGGCTTCCGCCAGTTCGCGGAAACGTTCCACATCTGCTTCCTGAGACAGACGAGGTCGCCATACCCCTGTCAGCGTTTCTTGTCCCGTCCGTCGCCGCGCCCCAGTCTTGGCAGCAAATTCGGCAGAAGGAGCAATCTCTCCGCGCAGCAGCAGCTCCTGTGTGAACTGTGCTGCTTTTATCCAGTAGCGAATCTCCTCACCTGCCTGAATCCCTGCGGCCTTCAATATGCTGTCATCCCAATGGAGCAGCAGTTTAAATGTATCTTTGGGCGAGATCGCAAGCCCTTCCAGCGTCCGTCCAAGCAATTGGCGCCGCTTCGTACTCTTGGCTTCCGCAGCATTACGCATCGGATTGGGCCAGCGCAGCTCCGCAAGGCGAAGAGCGGCAGGCTGAAACAGACGACCTCCGTCGCCAAAATTCAGCCTCCTTACCACGTGGGTCCATGCATCCACACGCGGCTCCGATGTTTCACCGGAAAAACAAAAAAATACGTCACCAAGCCATACTCCATACAGCGATTGCATCATTACAGTCTCCCGTCATCCCTTCGCATTGTTACTCTCCATCATATACGAAAATGCCCGGATTTAAAAACCTTTACGCACAAAAATTGCTTTATTCATCTCTTGATACACTCCAGATACGTTCCTGATCACTTCAATCCGCATAAAAAAATGTTCCTTCTCCCCTGGATGGGATTAGGAACATTAAGATTGTGTGCAGGTCTTCACCTGCTGCTAAAATGACACCAAACGATTTATTCACCTAAACTTGTCAGCAGGCCCAACATTACTTCCAGGTTCAAAATTCCCGCCGTATGATCCGGGGCATGTCCAATCTCTTTGAATACACCTGTCATGAAACGCTTATGCTCTTCTGCAGGTTCTTCAAACCGATCGTAGGTCACCACAGAATCCACCGTGTCCACAATTAGAGGCACATA
Organism: Paenibacillus sp. FSL K6-2862; assembly: GCF_038005125.1. Classification (NCBI taxonomy): domain Bacteria; kingdom Bacillati; phylum Bacillota; class Bacilli; order Caryophanales; family Paenibacillaceae; genus Paenibacillus; species Paenibacillus sp. FSL K6-2862. Next base: position 558,014 of record NZ_JBBOSN010000001.1, on the reverse strand, counting down.
TCCTCCTTTATACGGTACGACAATAATACGCGTAGAAGCATCGTCATCTTTATCGGGCATGCCCAGCAGAACCCGCAGACTAACGACGGAAACCACCTTGCCGTACAAAGACCCAAAGCCCCTGATCTCCGGACTGCCGAACGGAACAGTTGTCACGGGAATCATTCTGATAATTTCATGTACTTCCTCAATGCGAAGCGCGAAAAACTGATCTCCAACCGTAAAATTAATGTATTGAACTTGAGCTTCCTCATTCATAGTTGTCCCCATACCCTCTCACTTTTAAAGGTTACTTGGTGTATCGGCTATTTTCCACGAAATATTTAGAGCTTCATTTAATTTAACAAGCTGTTTATTCCTTTCCAAACAACCGAAGCGAGGGCGGAAGAAGTCGTGAAGAGTTCTCTTTCATCAGAAGAAATATAACTTTCTATCATATAGTTCATTTTTCCTATAATCACTCTATAAAAAACGCGAAAAATGTCGATATACACTATAAGTTCTTTTTGAATCAATACTTGCTCTAACGATCATATTTTATGAAAAGAGGAAAAACATGACGCTAAAAGCCAAAGTCATTGTCATCGTCACCGCTATTTGTATTTTGCTCGCAGCCCCGCTAAGTTATATCGCCCTCCTCGTAATTGAAAAACAGGCTACGGAGTCTGTGGATAACCAACTGCAGAGTACGGTTCAATATGCTGCAGCCGAGGTCAATGGATGGGCCATAGCCCAAGCTAAAGTGATTGAGACACTCGGGAAGGTCATTGAAGATACCGTGCCTCTGAACGAGATCGGTATGGACCACCTCCAAGCTTTCCAACTGCCGTCTAATAAGGAGAATATCGCTACCATATATTTCGGGCTTGAGGACGGAACCTACATGGATGGAGCAGGCTTTATTCCTGATGCGACCTTCGACGCCCGCGAACGCCCCTGGTACGTGCAAACCAAAGCTTCCAATGAGCTGACATATAGTGACGCTTACGTGACCAAAGCCGGTGTACAGTCCATATTCATTGGGGTGCCTCTCCATGATGCAGACGGGAATTTCCAAGGTGCGATCGCTGAAAATATTGCTCTGGATTCCATCAAGGATGAGATTAACTCCATTCAGACGGAGAACGGATTTACCTTTTTGCTGGACCAGGCCGGTGTAGTGCTCTCCCACCCCAATCAGGAGTTGTTGAATACCCCACTTGCGGATCAAAGTGACTATACCGATATTGTGGGCACGATGCTTAAGGAGCCAAGCGGATTATCCGAATATACCTACAATAATGATCGCCAATTAATCTATTATGAGAAAATTCCGAACACCAATTGGATTGTTGCCACATCCATCTCCAAGGCAGCTGCCCTGGCTGAGTTTACGAAGACAAGAACGTTGTATCTGGCCTTTATCGTTGTATTTACACTGATTTTGGCGGCTCTCGCCTATTTCTTTGCTCTAAAAACGATCAAGCCCTTGCTTGCCATGAAAAATAGTGCCAAGCAGCTGGCAGCCGGAGATCTTACCGTGCAAGTTGCCGTGAAAGGAAAAGACGAGATTGCACAACTGGGTTCGTCATTTAATGAAATGTCTGCTTCACTACGCAGTTTGATCGGAAAGGTCGATCAATCGGCTCAGCAGGTTCAGGCCTCTTCCCAAACCATGTTCAAAGATGCTTCCGGCAGTAACGAAATTGCCGGGCAGATCTCGACAGTAATCGAGGAAATTGCCAAAGGTGCGGGAGAACAAGCTGAATCGATTCAAGCCGGAGCTGAAATGGTGTCCGGAATTAACGGAATCATTGATCAGATTACAGACGAAGCCCGGCAGGCTTCCGAAACGATATTGGACGTTAATCACGCGATGGAGAGCGGCCAAAGTGCAATCGCTCGTCAGTCAGATCTATCCCAGGCAGGACAGGAATCCACCAGTCGGGTCGAAACATCCAATGAACTGCTGCTGAGCAAAATTGGTGAAATATCCGTCATTACAGGCAGTATTCAGAACATTGCAGCACAGACCAATCTGCTTGCCCTGAATGCATCCATTGAAGCTGCACGTGCAGGAGAACATGGCAGAGGATTCGCCGTTGTTGCCGGGGAAGTTCGCAAGCTTGCCGAACAATCTTCCCACTCCGTTGCTGAGATCGATCAGTTATTGAACGACCTGAATGCAGCAGGCAAGCAAAGCGCAGCCGAACTGGAGCAGTTCCGCCTGAATAGCTCGGATCAATTGGATTCCATGGCAGAAACATCAGCTTCCTTTGATCTGATTCGTGGGTCCGTAGATGAAATCATACACAAAATTAGCTCGATCACTTTGGGTATGAATGAGATCAAATCAGGTGCTGCCCAGGTATCTGACGTTATTACAGGGCTCGCCGCTGTCGCTGAGGAGAGCGCTGCTTCTACCGAAGAAGCCGCATCTTCCACAATGGAACAATCCTTGTCGATCAGTAATATCTCGGAAACAGCCAAGGCGTTATCCGATCATGCAGATCAATTGCTGCGTGAAGTCAGTCGTTTCAATACGGAAGATAAATAAGAAAGATCGCTATAAAATAAACTAACGAATGTAAACTACATCAAAAAGACCAGAGATTGGCTATATGCCAAAACTCTGGTCTTTTTTGCACGTGATGCTGTGGATAACTATCCAGATTGGTTAAATAGAGTGAAATTCACACGAAAAAGTTTAAGTTATACCCTATATGTGGATAAGTTGTGCACATATTGCACACAGTTTGTGGATAAATGGGCATGATTATGTGGATATACAACAATTTGATGTGGACATGTTGTGTACTTGTTTGTAAATCTCACGTAAAAGCTTAATCATCTACTTCATTTATCCCTCATTGTGGACACACTGTGGATTGCAGCAGTCTTTATTCGTTTAATTAACCAGTTCGCCTTGTCTCATAATCAATTTGTCATCAATATAGACATCAGGCTTCTGCACTACTGCATCGATATGCACTCCTGCCGCAATCGTCCCTCCGAAGGTATTGTTACTGCCAAAGGCAACGTGGATCGTTCCATACACCTTCTCATCTTCCAGAACGACTCCCGTAATTCGCGCCTTATTGTTGGTGCCAATACCAAATTCGCCGAGATAACGGCCATCCCCATCACCCAGCATCGTCAGCAGCTGTTGTCCATCCGGACCCTCAGCCGAGACCAGTCGGCCTTCTTCTACCTTCAAAGTCATCGGTTCACGGAGTGCTCCAATTCCCGCAACAGATCCATCTACGACAATGCTGCCTTCACCTATTCCTTCAAGCGGTGCAATATAGGCCTCCCCTGAAGGCAAATTGCCCGATTCACCAGGGTTCAAATACATCCCTGTGCTGGGTACTCCGCTTCGATCCTTGATGGAGAAGGACAGACTGTGCCCTTCCTTTTCGATCCGGACCTGGCTTCCCCCAGTTAATAAAGCCGTGACCTTCTCGGTCAGTGCCTTCACCTGCGGATATTCGGCTGTAATGGCACCATTCATGAACATATCCTCTGTCATGCCAGGCATGGTTGCGACACGTGTACCCGATGCAGCGGCCTGTTTCCGAGCCTGTGTATGGGTTAAGGAGTATCTTGTCACACATACGGCTACATCGGCTTGGATCATGGCTTGTGCAATTGGTGCAGGCGGTTCTTCCCCAGATCTGCTGCGTTCCGCCATAATCATCAGCACGGATTCCGCTCCAAGTGCTTTCCCCGCTTCATAAATGGATTCTGCGAGTTCCCTTTTGGCATCATCTGCCACAACCACGAGATTCTCTCCCTCACGCAGACCCAGACATTCGGTTAATACATTTTTACTAATTTCCACACGCTGCTGATTCATTTCACTAATCGCTCCTGTCATTGGTAGAACCCTTTGTACTTCTTTGCGCTTGAATTGACCCTTTGGGTAATCTGTTGGGGATCACGTACATTTCCACCTCGGACTGAAACCTGAAATCAATGTTTAGGTTCCGCCCATTTGACGAGAATCGCTGCCGTTTCCCGGTATTGAAAGACCGGAAAATAGTGCCCGTAAGGGACATCGACTCGTTTACATTGTGGATTCAAATCTCCAGGGTAGTGATATTCCGTATCTCTGCCAGCCCATACCACCAATGCACTATTGGCGAGGTCTGCCCGATTCCACGTGCTCCCCCCAAACGTCGAGGTGCTGCCTTTTATTTTGCCGGAGTAAATCCATCGTAGCAAGCCTGCATGCGCTCCTGCTATTCGGGGGGACTGCAGACTGGACCTGATTCTTCCAGCCAGTGCAGATGCCGTAATGCTTCCTTCAGCTTGAGTGCTGTGTGGATTTAACAGGTGCCGCCAGCTTTTTTCCGACCTCCGGCTGAGAAGGGTACGCATTATTCCTCTGGGCAAGCGGGAAATCCACCGCAGCATGTTTGGATTCGTATTGTGAGCGACGGGCTGAAGCAAAGCAAGACGGATATCTGTTCGTCCGCTGCGCTGCAACGCCTCAGATGCAATCGCAGCACCTATGGAATGGCCTACCAGCTTCATCGGACCTTCAAACTCGCCAATGGCTGTAACCAGTTCATCCACCTGACCCTCAAAGGCCTCCTCCCCTTGATGTACAGCCGAACGTCCGAACCCTGCCAGATCGACAAGCCAAACCGGATTCCCAGTCAGCTGATGGAGCACTTCTCCCAAAGGAAGCATCTCATCTGCACAATTCAGCATTCCATGCACGATCAGCCACGGTTCACCTTCGCCCTCCCAGCCAAGCGCTGCTAGGTCCCCTATCCGGGTTCGGGTCCAACCGGAAGAGAGATTTTTGTAAGGTTGAAGGCTCAGGCGATAATCCAGATCCGCCGTAACGGACGGAAGCTGCTCCCGGATGTCGGGCCATGTTTGACCCATGCGTTTAAATAAGTCTTCCGTCCCTTCCACATTCCATATTCTGTCTGTAACAAAGGAAACCGATTCCGCAGGGACACCGCTGATCCGCGCCCCTCCTGATCTCATTGCGAATTGCATCCAGGATAAGGGTACAGTCCATTTTGGCTTCGGCACGTCCAGCTGCTTCGCAAGAAGATGAAGAAGTTCCTTCATATTGGGACTGGTTTCCTTGCGTGCCAGAAGTGGATAGGTCCCGCCTGTTGGGAACGCCTCTTTGGTTAGGAAGACCAGAGTCCGCCCAACCACATCATTCTCCACTAACGGTAACCAATAAGACGAACCTCCAGGTACAACCGGCATAAGTCTTTTTTGCATCGCCTGGATGAGCAGCCCGATACCGCCAGTTTGCTCAGTCTCACCTGTAGGGCGCGGTCCAACGACTGTGCTTGGGTTTACAACAGAAAGTGGATACTGATTTTTTACAGCATGCTCACGGAGGTACAGATCGGCGTGGAACTTCATTTCTTCATATGCACTTTCATTCGGGGCCACATTGCCAGTGGGTATGGCTTCTCCTTTCTCATTACGCAGGCCATAGGGACTCATGAATCCAACGACGTGAATGAAATGCCTCAGACCTTTAATCTGCTGAATCTCTTCAGCCAGCCCGGCAACCTCTCGCGCTCCATTCATGAATATCCGTTCCGCCACTTTGCGCCCCAGGGTGACATCCATCGTTCCTCCAGCATGAATAATGACGTCTGCTTCCAGCACGCGCCTGCGATCTGCTTCAGTAAGACCGAGTCCCTCCACCGATAAGTCTCCTTGTACAAATGTAATTCTGCTGAAATCCGATATTCCGTATGAAGTCAGGCCTTGTCTGGCTTTGGATTCTGAACGGACAAGCAGCAGCAATTCCAGATTTTCATCGACCAGCTGCTTTACTGCCTCCTTGCCAATAAATCCGGTGCTACCTGTCATAAAAATAATGGATGCAGCCCTTGAGTCCACCTTATGGGTAAGCATCTGGTCAGTTGTTTTTAAGTATGTAGAATTTACGTTCATTATTCTTTCCTCCTAATTAGAACTATATAGTACTAGTAAAATCCAAAAAAAGAGCTTCGCTTAACGAAGCATCTGACAAAATGTACGTACGGATTGTTCTATAATCCCGGTATCCCGCGCGGTCTCAGCCAGAACCAGAGATCCTTCCAATGCAGCAACAAACAGCGAAGATACTGACCCTGCATCCATGCCTTCACGGAATTCTCCACTGTCCACTCCCTGCTGAAACAGCTTCTCAATCATGGGCTGCAATTCCCGGAAGAATCGGGAGATACTGGCCTTCACGTCGGGGGCACTTGCGGGTGTCTGCATATAGAGCGTTATAAAAGGACAACTGCCTTCGAAATTGCGCCCTTCAATGCCTGCCGATAACGTGGCTATAAACGAGTTAACGCGCTCTTCGACGCTTCTTTCCCGCTGACTGAGCAGTATATAGACCTGTGACTCATACTGGGCGATCCAATATTGTACCACTGCCTGAAGCAGTTCCTCCTTATTTTTAAAATGATAATAAATATTGGACTTGGACACCCCGCTTGCCCGCACAACTTCATCCATGCTGACATAGCTGTATCCCTGACGCAAAAATAACTGCGCTGCCACTTCGACCGCTTTGGTCCGGTTGACCGGATTGGCACTTCTCGGTTTGGTAGAACCTGAGCTTGATGTTTGATTTGTCATAGTTAGAACTATATAGTACTAGATACTTCGTTGCAAGTTTTCTTTTTTTGCAGAGTAGGACACGAGCCTGACTTATACACAGCTCTCATCCATATGTAGACACTTATGCTCAAAGGATATCCACATATAGTATCCAGTACTAGGCTAAGTTTTAGCTTACCTATTCATAATCATTGTTGTTATCCACAATCGAAATACAGATAGCCATGTTATCCTTTCAGGATGGTTCTCAAAATAAAAAAAAATAGGCCAACCAGAACGATATTCTGGCTGACCTATGGAATGAGTCATTGTAGTGAATTGTCGAACAGGATTAGATGGCCTGTGGATATTGTTTTCTGTGGATAACATTTAGTGATACTGGTCCATCTCCTATTCCACTTACGTATAAACGTCATTCTGAAATTTTTACTTTTTCAGACTGTCCCAGTTTTGCTGCAAAGCATCAAGCAATCCGGCTTTATCCGATTTGCCTGCCACATATGCTTGGATGGTGCTGCCGTATTCCTGCGGAACACCTTCCGGGAAGCGGTTGAAGTTCCAGCTTAACGTTTTGTTTTCCTGACTGTACTTCATGATCTCTGTCGCCAGATCGCCCAAATCCTCTTCCGAGGCCTGAATGGAGCTGAACGCCGGGATAAATTTGAACTCTTTGGTCATGTACTGTTTCCCGATATCCGATGTCACGAGCCATTCCAGGAATTCCTTCGCTTCCGGCTTCACTTGCGAGTTTTTGTTTACAACCCAATAGTTAGGTACACCTACAAACAATTTATCATTCGGTTCATTCGTAATTGGCATTGGCAGAATACCGAGATTCAGGTCGGGGTTAATTCCATCAATCTGCACTTGAGTCCAGTTCCCTTGCTGCATCATCGCTGCTTCCCCGCTTGCAAACAGGGTTACCTGTGTATTGTAGTCGGTAGTAAGCGGGTTTTTGTTGCTGTATTTCAGCGTTAAATCGAGCAGGTTCATCCAGTCTGTGAACACTTGGTTGCCCGGAATTTTCTCTGTACCTTCGTTAAGGCCTTGAATGAATTTTACCGGATCTGCCTGATTCGCAAATGCAACGTTTACGTTATGATTGCCAAGCACCCACCACTCCTGATATCCGTTCGAAAACGGTGTAATGCCGGCTGCCTGAAGTTTCTGAGCTGCCTGATCCAACTGTTCCAATGTTGTTGGAATTTCAGTAATGCCTGCCTTTTCAAAAAGGTCTTTGTTATAAATGAATCCGTAGCCTTCCAGTGCCAGCGGCTGTCCATAGAGTTTACCATCTTTGGTCATTGGCTCTTTGGCTACCTCAAGCACGTCCTTCGTCCAAGCTTCATTTGACAGGTCTTCCAGATATTCAAGCCAAGTGTCCAGTTCGCGGTATCCGCCAACGTTGAAAATGTCCGGCTGTTCGCCTGCGGCAAACTTGGCTTTCAGTGCTGCACCGTAGTCACTGCCGCCACCAACGGTCTGAATATCCAGCTTGATGCCTGGATGCGAGGATTCATACTCTGCCTTAAGGCGGTTAAGCGCTTCCGCAATTTCGACTTTGAATTGAAAGATTTTGATGGTTTTGTCCCCTGCAGCAGCCTCTCCTCCGCCCGTTTGAGCATCTGTATTCACCGGACTACCGCTTTTGTCCCCGTTGCCACAACCTGCGAGCATTACCGAAAAAGCAATCAGCATGAGCAACGTCAACTTTGTCATTCTTTTCATACATACACTCTCCCTATAGTAGTTTCTGTTTACCAAATTGTTGGTTTGATTCAGCCACATGGGCGCAGGCAGCTTCCAACGAACTGAGCGCATGCTATCTGTCTTTGTTTCTTCAGGTTTGCAGTTTAACGAATTATAGAGACGTTATTCCGGCAATTTTTGATTGCTGATGCTTGTTGATACCTAAATAACGTTACTGGAGTTCGTTAATCTTTGCATGCCCTGATTACTCACCTTTTAAGATGCGCTAGATTCTTAAGAACTTGATCTTGGTGTAATCCCTCATTTCTGCCAAAATGAAGTTCCCCTCTTACCCTTGCTTACCTCTTGGCCTTACTTATTCTAGCTCTACATCTTTTAGTTTTTGGCCCTTTCCTCCAGGAGTCAGGCCAGGCCATGCGGGCAAGACTCCTTTTGCCCCCCTCCATGCGAGGTGGAGCGTAGGGAGCATGATGCGCTGGAAAAGCGGAGCGTTCGCCTTTGATACTCGGTGGCTTCCTTCCCTAATTCAATCAGGCCACCGAGGAGCAACTGCGATTGAAAGCGCACATGAGACCGAAAGCAACCTTATCCCTCGCACTCCCATGATCCCTGAGCACCTCACCTTCGCTCCTACCCCTTAACTGATCCAGCAGTAATACCCTGAATAATGTACTTCTGCATCAGCAGGAAGAAGATAATGATTGGCATGATGCCCAGCACCAGAGCAGGCAGTGCCAGATCCCATTGCTTCGTATATTGACCGAATAGCGCAAAGGTCGCAATCGGGATCGTACGCAGGTTGGAGCTTTGCAAGATGAGGGACGGAAGCAGATAGTCATTCCAGATCCAGAGTGTGTTCAGGATAATGACCGTGACATACATCGGCTTCATCAGCGGGAATACAATCCGGAAGAACACCCCATATACGGAGCTGCCATCCACCCGGGCGGCTTCTTCAATCTCAACCGGGACCGATTTAACGAACCCGTGGAACAGGAACACCGACATGGGTGCACCAAATCCGAGATAACAGATGATTAATCCTCCCAGACTGTCGATCAGCCCAAGATTACTGGTTACCGTAACGAGCGGAATCATGATAGACTGGAACGGAATCACCATGGCGGCAATGAACATGCCGAACAGAATCCGGTTGAAGCGGGTATCACTGCGAACCATTCGGTATGCAGCCATCGAGCTGATCAGTACAAGCAGCAGGTTGCTGACTACTGTAACGATAAGTGAGTTCATCAGTGCCGAAGGGAAGTTGATTTTCTCCCAGGCGTTTGCATAGTTGCCCCATTGAAAGACTTCCGGCCATGCTGCCGAATTGGTAAGCAGGTCACCAAATGTTTTGACCGAATTGACAAACAGGAAGTAGAACGGAACCAGGAACAGTAGTCCAATCAGTACCATGATGATCTCGGTTATGATCGTACCGAAGCGATAGTTTTTCGTCGTTTCCATCTATGCCTCTACCTCCTTGCTCTTCGTCAGACGGACCTGAATCATCGTAATGATCGCAACGATTACGAAGAAAATGAGTGCTTTCGCCGTACCAATGCCGTAACGGTTGTTTACGAATGCCTCGTTGTAAATGTTGAGTGCAACGGACTCCGTTGATCCAAACGGTCCACCTTTGGTCAGTGACAGATTGAGATCAAACATTTTGAATGACCAGGAGATCGCCAGGAACAGACAGATCGTTACCCCAGGCATAATGAGCGGTAGAATGATGCTCCGCAGTACCTGCCAGCGGCTTGCTCCATCAATTTCAGCAGCTTCCAGCAGATCCGGCGACACATTGGTCAGGGACGAGATGTAGATGACCATCAGATAACCTGCGGTCTGCCAGACAAATACAATGACGATTCCCCAGAAGGCGGTCGGCTCGTCTCCCAGCCAAGGGAGGTTGAAGAAGGACCAGCCGGTCACGTCACCAACTGCTGAAAACCCTTTCACAAATATGAACTGCCAGATAAAGCCGAGCAACAGTCCACCAATCACGTTAGGCATAAAAAAGATCGTGCGCAGAATGTTTCTCGTCTTAAGCGGTTTGGTCAGGAAGTACGCCAGGAAAAAACCGATGATATTGGTTAATACTACACCGACCACCGTAAAACGTACCGTAAACCAGAACGCTGTTTGGAACTTGGGATCATTCGCAAAAATATGAAGAAAGTTGTCGAACCCTACCCAATTGATATTCTCTGACACCCCGTTCCAATCTGTAAAGGAGTAATACATTCCCAGCAGGAAAGGGACCACGATGATGAGAATAAAGAACACGATGGAGGGACCCACGAACACCAGCTGCTGTAACAGCTGCGAAGATTTGCGATGCTTCATATCGTTCTCCCCTTCTATAGATGGATGGAATTGGTCTCTTTTTCTATTAAACCCCAATATTCCGGTTGGAAACACTGACCCTCGTGAACAGTTGGGTGTAAAATATTGTCCTCTCTTATCCTGCAACCAGAAGGGGTGTCCCGATGTCAAAATACTACAGCATTCGCACCAAGTTAATCGCTTTCATGCTCATAGCCACCACACTTCCCCTGCTGGCTTCCATCAGCATGTCATTCATCCAGACCAAAACAGCCCTGCGCGAGCAGGCTGTTGCCGAGAACAAACGTCTCATCTATCAGGCATCCACCAACCTCAACAACTATGTGGATAATGTGGCCCGAGCATCACTTGCCGTATACAGTGACCCTAATTTCCTGCGTAATCTGGCAAAAATCCCTGGGGATTATCGCGCTGTAGCCGAGGTGTATACAACGCTGCAGACCATTCGCTCAGCTGTACCGGATGTGTTCCAGCTCTATTTGCACTCGTTTGCAGCCAATCAATCTACCTTAATTATGAGTCCTTTTCCAAAGCGGGAGGAACGCAAACAAGCCTATTCTGACGCCCTTCATGGAAAAACAGGTGGTGAGAGTCCGGATATATGGGTAGAATCAGCGCATATGAGTCATACTTACGGCTTCAAGGCGGCTTCCGCCGATGATCCTGCACGAACAGTAATTACATTACATCGTGTAATCAAGGATGTGCCCTCAACCGAGCGCCTGGGGGTACTCGCCATAGACCTGAACATGAATACCATTGCAGCCATCTGCAGTAGGCTGTACGATCCGGAGAAGGAACAAATCTATGTCGTGGATGGTCAGAATCAGATCATATACCAAGGTCGTTCTGAGATCAGTGGAACAGATCAATTAAGGCAGGAAGCATCCAGGGAGCTTGATGCAGCACGGACCGGAACGGGAACAAGCAGCACCGCTGCAGGACATTTTGAACAAGAGCATTCCATGTATGTCTATCAACAAATGGGAAGCACCTTCGCCGACTGGACGATCATCAAACAAATTCCGAATGAGACGCTATATGCCAGGGCTACCACACTGACATGGAATAATGCCATGATTGCCATTGCAGCGCTTGTACTCGTTATCGTGGCTACCCTGTTCATCTCGATCCGCATTACCGGACCACTCAAGCAATTAATGCGGTATATGAATCAGATTCAGGCGGGACGTCTGCATGTGGACATTCGGCTTAAGAGCCAGGATGAGATTGGAGTACTTGCGCGTCATTTCCGGGATATGATGGATACGGTAAACAATCTGATTTTGCGAGAATACCGACTGGAGATTGCCAACAAAACCAACCAGCTCAAAGCATTGCAGGCGCAGATCCATCCACATTTTCTATACAATACACTGCAATCCATAGGCACACTCGCCCTCCAGCATCAAGGGCAGCGGGTGTACGTACTCCTCTCTTCCCTCTCCAAAATGCTGCGTTACAGCATGCGGGACCAAACTCGTGTCACCCTGCGAGAGGAAGCCGAGCATGCAAGGTTGTATCTGGAACTTCAACAAGAGCGGTTTGGCGACCGCCTTGAGGTACAGCTTGATTTTGCCGAAGATACGTTACGCACCGAACTGCCGAGAATGACTCTGCAGCCATTGATTGAGAATTATTTCAAGCATGGTGCGGATGTTCAGCCGGGTAAAGGATTCATTCGCATAAGCAGTCGCAGGACATCTGACCACTGGATTGAAATTCAACTGGAGAATAACGGACCTCCCATACCCGAGGAGAAGTTGTCCGAGATTCAGGGATGGCTAAGTCTGATTCACACCTCTTCCGGACTTGCCGCTCAGGATTCTGACCCATCCGAATCCATCGGCCTACGGAATGTGATGCGCAGGCTCCAACTGAACTCGCCGCCGGAGCATACGGCTACGCTGGAGATCAGCAATCTGGAACCACACGGTGTCATGATTAAGCTCAACATTTACGCGGGGGAGTGAACAACATGAAAGCACTTATTGTTGATGATGAAAAGCACGTTCGCGACGCGATCCGGCTGCTTGGGCATTGGGATGACCTGGGGATAGATACCCTCCTCGAAGCCGCAGACGGCCATGAAGCGGCAGCAGCGATCTCAGCCCACCAACCGGAGATTGTTCTTAGTGACATGCGCATGCCCGGTCAGGATGGCATGGCCCTGCTCGAATGGATATCGGTTCACGCTCCGCAGAGCAAGGTACTGGTTATCAGTGGGTATGACGATTTTGAGCTTGTCCGGCATGCGATTCGCTACGGGGGCATGGATTATCTGCTCAAGCCCGTAGAAGCGGATGAGCTGAATGCTTCCCTATCCAAAGCCGTGAGCGCCTGGCAGGAAGAAGAATCCGCTCGTATGCAGGCAGCACGCCAGTCCATTGTGGTTAACCGCATGCGACCCCACTATCATGACAGGCTGCTGACAGAGCTTGTCGCTGGACGCGGCAATGGTCAAGCTCAAATTCAGCGGCTGAGGGATGAGCTGAATCTTCCGGTGAAGGCTGGAAATTGCAATATAGCTGTCACCAGCCTGTCCCATTTGGACGCAGAATGTCTGGCCAAATACCGCAGCCATCCCGATCTGCTTGTATTCTCTGTTCTGAATATTTGCGCCGAGATGTTATCCACACCTGAGGAAGGCGTAGCATTCCGCCACTTGGATCAGCCTGATGAGATCGTAATATTGCACTGGGGAAGCTGTACTGCTCTTCGCCCTTTGCTTGAGAAGATAAACGATGGATTGCAGCAAACCATTCAGCGCCGGCTTCACTTTGGTGTCTCCGCGTGCGAATCCTATCCTTCCGGAATCGCGGCTGCCTATCAGGAAGCCAGCCTTCGGTTATGGAGGCGCAATACGCTCCAGAACGCTCAAAGATTCCACGATTCTCTAGAGACTTCCTCAGGGAATAATAAAGGTTTACGTTTAAATGCTTATGAAGAATCCATGCGGCTTGCCTCAATGAGTGGGCGTGCTTCCAGTGTAACCACTGCTGTGGCAGAGTGGATCGAGCCCATAACGCAGCTTCAGATCATCTCCGCCGAACAGGTTCATCAGTGGATGGAAGAACTGGAATGGATCCTTGGGCGGTGGCTTGATGATGCGGCAGACTCTCCGCCAGCAAGCGATGAGGATGCAGTGGAGGAACTGTCTATCCCCTTTGCGGAATTACCACTGGACTCCGAAGGGCTGCTGTCCTTGCCACTGCTTCGGTCTCTGCTGGAACAGCGACTGCTGGCAGCGGGGAAAGCTCTTACTTTTCAACCCAATACCCATTCTGATCCGATGACCGATATTGCGCGTTACACAGATGCCCATTATCAAGAGGATCTGTCCCTGCAGCAGATCGCTGCACGGTTCTATCTCAGCCGAGAGTATATATCTCGCAAATTCAAACAGCAGTTCGGTTTGAACTGGTCCGAATATTTGGGGAAACTGCGAATCAACAATGCCAAACTGCTCCTCCAGAATCCTTCACTACGAATCGTAAAAATTTCAGAAATGGTTGGATACCAGGACGAGAAGTACTTCAGCAAAGTGTTTAAAAAGATGGAAGGCTTAACCCCCGGAGAATATCGTAAAACGTTAACGGAGGCGAATACCTAGTAAAATGAAAAGGCTGATTTTGATTACAGGAATGTCTGGTACGGGAAAGTCAACAGCTTTGGCCGAACTGGCCAGAAAAGGGTATCGTGTGGTGGACACCGATTATGGGGAATGGAGCGAGCACACAGATAGCACCGGTTGGTTATGGAATGAAGAACGGATCATGGCACTTCTTGCAGGGCATAACGAAGGAGCGCTATTTATTTCAGGTACAGTTTCTAACCAAGGCAAATTTTACTCCCTCTTTGATGCAATTGTCTTATTAAGTGCGCCACTTGAAGTTATCTTGGAACGAATATCTTCCCGTGAGAATAATCCTTACGGGAAGACCATGGCTGAACGAGAAGAAATTATTCATTATGTGCATACGGTAGAGCCACTGCTGCGTGCCGGATCTACGTTTGAGATCGACACGCGCAAATCCATAGAGGAAGTGACCGACGAGCTTGAGAGAATAGCTGCCTCACCTTGTAAGCGAAGCATAACCTAAATGATTATCTCATTTATCTTTAATGAAAAATGAAGGCACCCAACGAATGTAGATTAACTCTCCCGCTAATTCGACAATGGTTTGGGTTACGATGGCTGCAGCAGCAATTGTAGCCCATTCTTCCGGGAGTGCAAGCGCCAGCGGCAGCACGACGAGCGAATTGCGGGTGGCCGAGCTGAAGATCAGCGCACGTCCGGCACCGATGTCCAATCGGAACAGAAGCGCCACCAAGCGGGACAGAAATGGCATCAATATAAGAAAAGCCACGTAAATAGGAATTACATTCACAATAATGGAGAAGTCTGAATACACCTTGCCAATCTGCGATGAAACCACCACCATTAATGCTAGCGCCATCATCGGAACAGGCAGCCACGCTGCTGCATTCATTATCCGTTCTCCACCGGCTTTTTCCCTCGCCCACACTTGAGTAAGGATTGCGAGAATCAGTGGTATAACAATGAGAAACAGGAATGCTTCCACAAATGGCCCCACCTTCATCAGCTGGGCCGTCTCCTTCCCGATCAGTAACCACAAATACAAAGGCAGTAACAGCATCTGCACCACAAACAAGATTGGCGTTACAGCCAGCATAAGCTTTTCATTCCCACGTCCAAGCTGGGTAAAAACAATGACATAATCGATGCACGGGGTTAACAAAACCAGATACACACCGATGAGAACCGCAGGCGATTGCGGGAATATCCACGTTAGCAACGATACAATCACAGGTACAACGATAAAATTGGCTGTTAGAACAGCGCCGATAAACCTGAGGTTGGATAACGATTGTTTTAACTGCAAAAAAGGAATCTGTGAAAACATGCTGTATAGCAAAATGGCCAGCACGGGTGACACTGAGTAATGCAAAGCAGATCCCCACTCAGCGTTTCCCAGGCCAATGGCTGCACCAATGAGCAGTGCTGCAACATAGAACCAGGTTTGCTGCTTTTCCATCGTCTCTCTCGTAAGCAAACTTCAACCTCCTTATTTGAAGCATATTCCTTTTTCATTAAGCGTACATTGGACAGAGCATGATTCAGCCTGTGAAGGAAATACAGGTTATCCTGTCATGAATCCTGTGAATTTTTTGCGGCTCCTAATTAGAATGTGGAAGAATTGGGTATATTCATTGTAGACTGACCCGCGGTTCATTTATTCTTTTGTAAACCAAGGAGGATGTACAATGTCTCGTAACAATCCGTACAAATGGTTAAATGCGATTGGCTTTATCGCAGTTATCGTTGTAAACTACCTGTCGAATTCTCTACCCATCGGCGGGAGGACCAACAAGGAAGTATCCGATATGTATCCCGTGCTGCTTACACCTTCAGGGTACGCCTTCTCCATCTGGGGATTGATCTATCTGCTGCTTGCAGGCTTCGTGATCTATCAGTTTCTTCCGTCATCGTTTAAAAGGGATTCCATCACCCGGCTCGGTTACTGGTTTCTAGCAAGCTGCGTCTTTAACGTAGCTTGGATCTTCGCTTTTCAAAATCTTCAGACAGGCCTCGCCCTGCTTATTATTGTATTGCTTCTGCTGTGCCTGATCATGCTGTATCTCAAAACACGTGCCATCACCCTCCCAACAACAGCGGAGATTTGGCTGGTTAAACTGCCATTCAGCATCTATCTTGGATGGGTTAGTGTCGCGACCATTATAAATGCGGCTGTTCTATTATACAAAATCGGCTGGGATGGTTTCGGTATCAGCGAACCTACCTGGACGATCATCATGCTGATTGTAGGTCTTGTGCTGGCTGTACTGGTGAGCTTCCCTTATCGGGACAGCATCTACCCTCTTGTCTTTACATGGGCATACATTGCCATCGCCCTTAAACAGAAGGATGTTTCCTCTGTCTATTATACGGCGATTATCCTTGCAATCTTGCTTGCGATCTATGCCGTATATCTCTTCTTCGCCCGTAACCAAGACCGTGATTAAGTGGAAAGAGTCCATTGTAAACGTCGTTGAAAAAAAGCCGATTCCGGTCAACTCATTCGGAATCGGCTTTTTATGTATTGTAACACTCAGAAAAGGGTGTTCCCGTTCTATTTCAGAGCGATAACTTCGATCTCCACAAGCGCATCCTTCGGCAAACGAGCTACTTCAACCGCACTACGTGCCGGGTAAGGCTGTTCGAAAAATGTGCTGTATACCTCATTCACAGGAACAAAATCGTTCATGTCTTTCAGGAATACAGTCGTTTTTACGACTTTATCCATGCTTGTGCCTGCCGCTTCCAAAATTGCTTTTACGTTACTTAAGGACAAGCGGGTCTGTTCCTGAACATCTGCGCCAAACTCTCCCGTTTGGGGATTCAGGCCAAGCTGACCGGATGTGTAGACAAAGTCACCTGCAGCAACAGCCTGGCTGTATGGACCGATAGCACCTGGAGCCTGATCTGTAGAAATTGGTTTTTTCATGGGCTGGTTCTCCTTCATGTTCTCAAGTTTTGAAGCCTATTATATCATGATCTTCTCTTGGCAAGAAACATCTCAGGAATTCTCTGTTCCAAGTGCATGAATCACTTCATTGGAGTAGACATGGTTGCCTTTGGCCCTGACAAGCGCAATATTAATCATAGCCCTGGCGATGGTTGAAGCATGTACCGCACGGTATTTGGCAGCTTTCCCCTTCATCCAGCGATCCATGAACGTCATCAGGTGGGCGGCAAGCTGTTCCCCAACACGTTTTTCACCGCGGTCACCCAAGATCAGAGATGGTCTGAAGATATGCAAAGAGCGGAAGCCAACCGAGGATAGAGCTTGCTCCATCTCCCCTTTGGTTCGACTATAAAACACTCGCGAGGCCGCATTCGCCCCCATGGAGGAAATCACCAGCATCTGGGACACCCCTTGCTCATTCGCAAGTTTGGCCGCCTCTATCGGATAGTGAAGATCGACCTTGCGGAAATTTTCCTGACTGCCTGCTTTTTTGATCGTCGTGCCCAAACAGCAGTATAAGTCATCCATATGGTGAAACAAATCCTTGACGTCCCCCAGTTGATCCCAATCCACCACATATTGTTCAAGCTTGGGATGCTCAAGTTCCAGTCGCTTCCTGACCAGAATACGAACTAATCCATATTCGGGTTGCCGAAGCAAACGATGGACGAGCAAGCTGCCCACCAGACCTGTGGCCCCGATCACAACGGCCTTTCGCCCGCTAATTTCCATACTCATCCCTCCATTTCACCTGTGATTACGATTTCAGAAGCACCCGGCGTCCCAGCGTAAAAGCAAGAAGCAGCATGGCGACACCAATACCTACCTGAAACCCATAGGCAGCCATCCAATTTAGCGTCTCCGGCCATTCTTCCATTTTCTCATACAACCAACCGCCAATCAGCGGTCCGAGGAACGACGTTACCCCCGTTAAGGCTGAATAAACGGCGACGAACATCGGTCTTTCACTTTTAGGTGTATCTCCAATCGTAAAGTTGAAGGCCAGCTGATTAAAGCCTCCGACACCAATACCCAAAAAGATATGAGACAAAAAGAGCGCTACCAATACGGGCATGAACGACATCAAACCCCAGGATAAACAGGAGAGTGCGATGATCGGCAATGTCCAAAATAATAAAGTTTTGTTGCTGAATCGTGCGTTCAGATTACCCCAAATATAGAATCCGGCCATCATGACGATGGTCTGTACTACCGTAATGAGAGAAACCATCTGATAATTAATGTTAAGCAAGTCAAGCATTACATACGAATACAGCGGAACAATCAGAGTCTGAATCCATAACCAAACCGCCAGAAATAGGGCAGCCTTCAGAAAAGACCGATCCTGAAACGGCTTCTTCAGCATCCGCCAGAAAACCGTCTCGGTCGAACGTTCAAAGGGAACATCCGGATAAAAGAAATAAATAACGATATTCGCTATCGCACAGATCCATACCGGAATAAACAGAATCAGGAACCCCATCTCGCCCGGAAAACGGTCCAAAACGATACCTCCCACAAACAAACATACGCTTCCAAGTGCATTCAGGATTGTATTCCGAATGCCGAAATAACGTCCCCTCACTTTGGCATGTACGATGTCCCCAATCAGAGAGGTCCAGATCATGCCCCCGATGGTATTGGATATGAATGCAACCGTGTACATTCCAATGTAAACGCCTACCCACCACTCTTTGGGGAAGAGGAAGGGTATTAATCCGGTGGCGCTCCACAGTATGCGGTGTACCCCAACGAATAACAGCAGCATGCGTTTCCGGCTGCGAATACGCTGCATCCAGAAGGCTGCTCCAATCTGGGCAATATTCACAAACGTGGTTATGGCGAGTACAAAACCAATGTGTCTTGACCCGGCCCCAAGATACAGCAGAAATCCCGTTAAGAATGGTCCACCCAGCAATGTTTGCAATATAATTGCCGGTACACCCTCCCATGTTGCGATCGATAAGTTGATGCGTTGTGTCGAACCCTTGCGACGTTTGCCAGCAAACGAGGGAGGGTTAACTTTGACCATCTTCTGTATGGGGATACACTCCTTAGACCGGGTTTTGACTGCCGGCCGATGCTAGTTATCACCACAAATTCTACTCACAGCAAGATGGTTGTCAACTCATTTTTTCATGGTTTAGAGGAAGGTAAAGCCGGAAGGTACTTCCCTTGCCTTCAACACTTTCAAGCTGGATTGATCCGTCCAGCAAACGCGCCAAATCCCGGCTGATGGACAGGCCAAGTCCTGTGCCGCCAAATTTGCGGCTGATCGACCCATCTGCTTGCTGGAAAGCTTCGAAAATGGAGTGGTGCTTATCTGCAGGAATGCCGATTCCCGTGTCTTTAACCGAGAAGACCAGCCATTTCCCCGAACGTTCAGGCTCGTCCCACTGTTCGGTGCTCACCGTCAAATGTACAGCTCCTTTATGCGTAAACTTGATAGCATTGGACATCAGATTACGCAAAATTTGCTGCACGCGCTGTGGGTCAGACCACATTGTGTCTGGTGCGTCAGGCGATTTCTCCATCAGCAGTTGAATTCCTTTTTTCTCAGCCACCAACTGGAAGTGACTCATTACGTCTTCAACGAGCTGCGACACACTAATATCCTCATATACGATATCAAGCCGCCCAGCCTCCACTTTTGACAAATCCAAAATATCGTTAATCAACGTAAGCAGTTCCTGGCCGGATTGGTCTATCATCGCTGCAAACCGAGCAATATCCTCCTGGTCCATCGTTTCGCTGTTTTCACTAATCATCTGGGCAAAGTTAATCACACTGTTGAGCGGTGTACGCAGCTCATGCGACATGTTGGCGAGAAATTCAGACTTGTACTGCGAAGCCAGCATCAACTGCTTGGCGCGCTCTTCCAGTACAATTTTGGCGCTCTGCAGCTCTTCCTTCTGCACAGACAATAAGCGGTTGGTACGTTGAATAAGCAGAATTCGATTCCGTTCATTCTGGAAGTCCCGCAGGATAAAAGCAAAAATAAGACTAAGTAAAATACCGGTAGGAAGCGTGTAGGGCATAATATGGGAGAAAAAATACGCTGGAGGAACGACACCAAGCAGGGCAATATTGATGCTGTTGACGACATTGACGATGACAATAACCAGCACACCCTTGATAATGAGTCTGTAATCACTGCGTCTCATCCATATATTTAACCCAGCACATACCACTCCAAGGATGGTCATGATACCCAGACCCGCGAGCGTAGCTTCATTAATACCAAAGGTCAATCGGGTCAAGCCGATCCCGGCACCAATAATAATTAAACTATAGGACTGCCTGAAAGTCAGAACAGCAATGATTAATGGAACAAACCGGAGATCAAAAATCACTTCATCGGTTAACTGAAAGCCAAATACCGTACTAATCCAACCTGCGAAAATAAGAACCAGTACAGAGCTCCATTGTTTAAATCTGGAGGATGCACGTATCACAATGTATTTATAGAACACACTAGCCAGATAGGCTATGGTGATGAGCATCCCCATATTTAATACGAACATCTTAGAAAATTGCATTCACTCACTCCTGTTGCCCCGATTTGTTCGTAGACACACCATTTGTCCGTATGTACTTCTATCATATCATGCCCATACAGCCTTCGACATTCTTGGCACGTCAAAAAAATACACAAAAATACACAAATTCGGATTCAATTTGTGCTCGAAACATAGTAGAATATAGTGTTGTTTAATTTATCGCTGTGATCCACTTCCTTGACGGATTTGGATTGAAAGGAGAAACGTTGTAGTGCAAACGTTAAAAAGCAAATCCTACTGGCTGTCATTAAGCTTGATGCTTTCTCTGGCTGTCATGGGACTGTTATATGATGTTCTTAACAGCCCTGAGCGCGGATTCGCAGTGCTCAATTCACCGATCGATCGGCTCATTCCTTTCGTACCCGGAATGTCCCTTCCTTATCTGGGCTGGTACCCGTTTGTGTTCGGTGTATTGGCATACCTATGTGCCAAAGACAGACTTACCTATTATCGCGTACTGCTGTCCATGAACATCTGCGTCTGGATCTGTTATCTGATTTATTTCAACTTTCAGACCAGTGTTCCTAGACCAGAAATCACAGGTACGGGCCTCGGCGCATCCGTCCTGGGATGGCTCTATAGCCAGGATCGCCCTTATAATTGCTTCCCAAGCATTCATGCACTTCATTCCTATCTTGTTATGCGAGCAGTCCTCTCGGTGCAGAGCATTCGCCGTTATGTCAAACTACTCGTAGCAGCTGGGGCAACACTAATTGTTCTATCTACCCTGCTGATTAAGCAGCATGTGATCTATGATGCTCTGGGCGCAATCATCCTTGGTGAGTGCATCTTCACCATTATTACCGGACTGTCCTTATACCGGCGGCGCCGGAAAGATTCAAAGTGGACCGAGGGGATCAACTGACCCCTCGCTCCGAAGAACCGTGGAGATGCTCTTTCCTTCTCCACTCTTCTATAAACAAGCCTGCAAAATAAGGGTCCCATTGGGTCCCTTTTCCTTCTTCCAGGATAGATAGCGCTTTCTCATGACTCATGCCGTTACGATATGGACGATCCGAGGTCATGGCATCAAAGGCATCCGCAACGGCAATAATCCGCCCGAAGAGCGGAATTTCGAGGCCTGCTTTGCCATCCGGATACCCTTTTCCATCGTAACGTTCATGATGAGACCGCACACCCGGCAAAAAATCAGCCATTGCATCCATCGGTTCGATCTGTAATAAAATGCTCTCGCCCAATACCGGGTGGGTCTGAATGATTGCGAATTCTTCCTCACTGAGTTTCCCGTCCTTGAGCAAAACCTCATCAGGCACTCCGATTTTACCAATATCATGAAGAAGGGCAGATTTGTACAGCAAATCTGCTTGCTCCTCACTCATACCACTCAGTTTGCCGATCATGAGTGAATACTCGGCCACCCGCATGGAATGTCCGGCCGTATACTTATCCCTCGCATCCAGTGCAGCAGCCAGCGTGGAAAAATAACTCTGCAGCAGCTGCCGATTACGTTCCTGCCTCATCTCCAGCCGATTAATCATCATATTAAACCCGGAAATAAGTGCCGAAAATTCATCCGCATAAAGGTCGGGTGCTCTTCTGCCCAGGTCCCCTTCCTGAATTCGGTTCATCTCTTTTGTTAATTCTGCGACCGGATCACGCACATCCCGGATCAGCAACCAGCTGCCTACCAGGGCAAAGCCCGCCCCCAACACAACAACGATGATTCCCCACAGGATATACTCTTTCGCAAATTCCTGATCCATATACTGAAGCCTGATAAACGTAGCTAGGAAAAATAAACACAATGGAAATAGTCCAATGAGGGCTGTGCTCAGCTGAAATTTCCGTTGAATGGATACCAGCACACGTCCTCCCAATGACGGCTCGGTGCCATATTGCTGTTTACCTCGGCGGCGCGCCTCCATCAGAAGTGGTCTGATCGCCCGAACGGTCAGAAAATATTCAATTAACGCATGCATGATGGCAATCAACATGGCACAGGCCGCTGCTACAGCAACATAGTTTGTTGGGAAGTCCAACCAACCCACTGCAAGCATCCATAGGGTTAACCCGGCAGCTGGCAATGAAAATCCCAGCAGATGTGGTCCCATGATCCGGTAAATGGTTCGCCCCGGAAAATGGTGAATAACCTCATACATTTGGCTCAATTCAGCCCGCTCGTGATGCTCCCCAGCGAAAAATTGTCTAATTGGTCTAAGCTGAACCCGGAAAGCAATGCCTTCGGCAACGAGCATAAACAAAAGGGAAATGAACACAATCAGAATCAAACGCACATATTCAACATTTGGTATTTGCAGCGTAGAGACCATCACCACAGTACCAACAACAAATACGGCTGCGAGTGAACCTACCAGATAATTGCGCACCAGACGAAAGATAAATGAACGGTATACCTCCACCCAAACCCCTCACTCTCTATGTGCAACCAGTTCTCCCGATAATGTAAGGGGGAGATTCAGGGCATTGCCTTTATTTTTTATCGGTCAAGCCGCGTCAAAAAATTAATGATCTTCACAATCATTCATCTCCGGCATATTACACTATGTGCATATCTCCATTTGTAGTCATGCTCCCAGCAAAAAAAAGACTGTTTCCCGTAGGAAACAGCCTCGTATCATCACTTGTTCTATTTATCCTTCAATCTTAGCAGCCAGAATCATCGTCCCCCGAGGTTGGTCACCCATCGCATCCGGTTCCAGAGTAATGGCAACTGTGTCATAGTCATTGACTGAATCCAAAGTATAGTACACAGCACCCATGCCATCATGGCTTAGGAACGTTCCGGCATTCTGAGGCGTATCTCCCTTGATCAACCATACCTGGAATGCTTCGTTCCCTTCCAG
The DNA here is from genome assembly GCF_038005125.1 of Paenibacillus sp. FSL K6-2862. Taxonomy (NCBI): domain Bacteria; kingdom Bacillati; phylum Bacillota; class Bacilli; order Caryophanales; family Paenibacillaceae; genus Paenibacillus; species Paenibacillus sp. FSL K6-2862. The sequence goes on along the minus strand of NZ_JBBOSN010000001.1, from coordinate 534,437 downwards.
ATCAGGCAGGTTTTCTGCCTGCACAACCAGATGTGTACCCTTATCGTCGATGACGATGGTCGCCAGTCCATTCGCCACGATGTCCTGTGCTGCAGGGCTAAGCTTCACGGCCTCGCCCATGCGCACGGAGCGCGAAGGCTCCTGCACAGCCGCAAGCTGTTGCTGCAGCTTTTCATTCTGCGCCTGTGCCTGTGCGAGCTGCTCCTGTGCAGCTGATGAGCCTGCCGCTTGCTGCGTGAGTGCATCGATTCGGCTCTGCAGCTGCGCAGCGTAGATGCCGAGCACCAGCGCCGCCGCAGCAAGGCCGGCGCTGGCCACGCGCCAGGCGCGGCTGCTGCGTGCACGCGCGCGCCCTTGCGGCTGCCACGGCTGTGCCTGTGCAGCCTCTTCTGCCCGGGCTGTGGGCACCGCCGTGTTCGGCGGTATGCCTGGCCCGGGCTGCGCCGCATCTGCATGCTGCGGCGCCGGGATTGCCTGAAGCACCGCGGGTGCTTCAGGTTCCGCAGGAGCAGCCGCCGTCTTCGGCTCGGCGCTCTCCTGCGCGTGGCCGAGCACGTTGCCCAGCACACGTGCCCGCATACCCGGCGGCGGGGCAACTGGTTCCGCCGCGTGTGGCAGGAAGCCGATAACTTCCTGCAATTCCTTCACTTCCTGGCGGCATGCTTCACACGTAGCCATATGTGCCTCAAATGCTTCCACTTCCTCGGCTTCCAGTCCGCCCAGCACATACATCGGTGCCAGATCAGACCACTCTTCATGTCGTTCTATCATAGATGTATGCCCTCCCTTCCCGCGTCTGGCTGCAATTCAGTATCGGCTAGCAGCTTCTGAAGCTGCTTCATTGCTAACCTGACCCGGCTCTTGACCGTACCCAGCGGTATCCCGAATCGGCTGGATACTTCCTGCTGCGTTAATCCCCCGTAATATATAGATTCAATAACCTGCTGCTGATCGCGATTCAATTGGGACAAGGCTTCCCTGATTCGGGTCCCTTCCCACTTCCGTTCCACTTCTTGTTCCGTATTGGTTTGTTCATCGGCATACGCTGCCAGAGATTCGTTCTCTAACGCTGTTGTCGCGGCACCTTTCGATTTGCGCCTCAGCATATCCACTGCAATGTTTCGCGTAATGGCAAACATCCATGTGGTTAGCTTCCCCTGGGAGGCCTCGTATCGTTCTGCGTTATTCCAGACCCGCAGGAACAGTTCCTGTACCGTTTCTTCTGCCGTCATTGGATCACCTACGATCCGGTAGGCAAACGAATACACTGCCCGCTCATAGCGGTCATATAAAAGCTCCAGTGCAGATGCATCCCTCTCTGCGATCTGTTGCATTAACCTGCTGTCCTCCATTGATTCAGTCATGCGAGGGCCCCTTTCTTGATCTCCCTCAACATTATAACCTACGAAAAAACATTTGAAGAGGATTACCTTAGGGAAGAAAAAATCTGAAAACCTTTCATGAATTTTCCTCGCAAAACACTTCACTCTTCCTTTATCTTGCAAAAAATTACAGACTGTGGTATACTCTTAAAGTTGGAATTAAACCTCAACTGATTTTCTATCTTCTTTTAACCCCGGAATATTTTCTTCATGCTGCGACCGCAGCGAATATGTACAACCAACCTATGGAGATTGAAGAACCTGAATCACATTAACCCGGTATAACAGAGTTTCACAAGATTTTCCCATTCACACTGGCGCGGTCATCGGAGCCGCAAGGACAAAAGAGAGGTAGGGCTTTTGTTGTTTTGGAAGTCACTTATTCTTGAGAAGATTGAAAACATACACAAACCAAGCACCCGGAATTGGGTTCCGGGTGCTTTTCCATGTCTGATTACATATTTTTTAATTTAATGATCCGATCTTCGAAAAGTTCTCAATTAGATGAACATGGTTTTGGAGATAATGACGAGCAGGATGAAAAGCACCAGAATGGTACCCATGGATCCCCAGCTTCCCCCACCGTGACCATAAGAAGTTCCACAGTCTTTGCTGTAACCATAACCGTGCACCATTGGAGCCTGGTTCGCGTGGTGTCCGTACCCGTATCCATATCCGTATCCAAGCGGCATTGTTCCACATCCGTAACCGTACATTTCGTGACCTGTGTATGGGTAACCCTGCATGTTTTCATGACCTCCCATATGTCCGTATACGTGTCCCTGTCCGTTCGGTGAATTCGGTTTAACTTCGCTCATTGTTCATTCCTCCTTAGCATTTGCCTACACCCCTAAGCTATGTATTTTGCCTACGGCTGGACCGGGCTATGGCCCTCATTTGCATAAAATGGGCACTTTTCGCCTTGGACTGGCGTGGATATTCACCTGTGTTTTTTAATCTGTTTCTGTATGCTTCTTCTATCCCAGCACCCGTCCAGCTTGTCCACAGCCTAAAAAAACCCTGCCGGGTAACCGGCAGAGTTCGCTATATTACACCCAGAAAGATTTAGTGATGATGACGAGGAGAATGAACAGAACCAAGATGGCTCCAGTCGATGTCCAGCCGCCGTATCCTACGCCTCCGACTTCGCTCATGGAGAACCCCCCTTTACCAGAGAATTCGTGTGTGGGGATAATAAATGCTATTATACCCAGAAAGATTTAGTGATGATGACCAACAAGATGAAGAGAACCAAAATGGCACCAGTCGATGTCCATGCTCCGCCGTATCCACCTACAACTCCACTCATGTAAAACCCTCCTTTGATTTGAGGTACAGTTCACTATATGCAGAAGTCTTTTCCCAGACCGGGCTCTAGAAAAAAATGGGCTGGTGTCCACAGCCTTATAAGCACCTTAATTCATTTAACAACTACTTAGATACGGATCCCGGTTCTCTAAAGTGCATATTTCAACAAACCATAGTTCTTTGGATGGATGCGCATGTTTGAGCTTAATTGTTTATATAGTGGCGCTAACTCCATAAATCCATTTAAAATGGATGCACAAATATTGCCATAATGGTATTATTTATAGGTTGTTCTGTTGATCAATTGTTCCAAAATTACCTTTTTGGTAAATTTATATTCTCTTTTACTTAGTAATGTTATTATTTTACTATTCATGTGGAAAGGAGTCTTTATGCCTACTTTGGGTGAGCGCATTAAATATTTAAGAGAAATGAAGGGGTATTCACAGAAGGAATTGTCAGAAAAAACGGATCTCACCATAGTCCAATTGTCCCGGTATGAAACCAATCACAGAAAACCTGATCCTGAAGCTTTATGTTGTTTAGTAAAGACTTTGGACACCAGTGCAGATTATCTTATCGGTCTAACTCCCGAGTCGTCATTAGCATCTCCGATAAGGAATCTGAATCAAGAATTCATTTCATATCTGGATGATCCTGTACATGAGACCTTCTTAAAGAGTTTTCTTGATGCACCTGATCAGCTTAAAAACGAAACCCTGCAATTTTTCAACTTTATTATGAGTAACTACGAGAACTCAACTCTGGAGCACCGTAAACACACGATGACTTAAGAAAAAATCTCATCCGATGAGAAGCACATTAGGGGATATTAGAGATCATGAAAAAACTTATTACGATTCTGGCATTAACTGCATTGCTTAGTGCTTGTGGTAATTCAGAAACATCCAAAACAGCAGACACACAAACTACAGAAACAACAAGTACAAGTGCAACTGAAACTGTCTCTGCCGAGGCTAAGACTACCAAATACACTACATACAGTGGGGAAGGCTTCTCATTTTCTTATCCAGATCACTGGAAAAGCGTAGATACAAGTCAAATGAATGCAGCAGTCAAAGCAGCATTTTCAGACCAGTCAACATCATCACAATTTGCAGATAACATTAATTTCACCATCGAATCCAGCCCATCGGGATCAATTAATCCTGAAGAGTTTGCCAATAATGTTGTAGACTATTACACACAAAATGGTGCATCTATTGGCATTTCCAATTATAAGAAAGTTAGTTATACCAATAAGCCCTACAAGGAATATAACGCAGGTGTTTTGGAAGGGAATTATACACACACTTCCGGCACCGATATAGTTCTCGTCCAGTACATGATCCCGACCAATAGTGAACTCTACACCATGACGATAACCTATTCCAAAGATTCCTATAATCAGGATACAGTTAACGAAATCATTAATTCCCTAAGCATCTCTGCTCCTTTGGAACAGTCTGCTGGAAGCACGGTTGCTGAAAGCACAGCTGCAAATTTCTTCAATGATTTAACACCATTTATCACAGATAACACAGCTGTATTAGATCAGGCTTCTTATGATTTCATTGCCGGCAATAGCGATTTGTTCCCTGCGAGCACAGCGGATCTTCGCAAAAAGGCAAAAGGTCTTGTTGACTCCAAAGTTACAACCAGACATCTGAATAAAAACGTGGCTAACTATTATGAGGATTTCGTCAGTGTCAGTGGACAAGTCATTCAGGTTGAAGAGGATAACTCTCTCGGATCAACTTTTTCAATTGTTCTTGTTATGGATGATAACGGTAATTACGTTACAGCACTATACCCAGCAACAACTGGAGATTTACTTGATGGAGATTACGCTACCGTAATCGGTGCACCTATTGCCAACTACTCATTCCAAAATGTCGGAGGCGGTTTTACCAATTCCACGTTGATTGGAGCTTCACTGGTTATCGCTGAATAATTCCTTGCACAAATAAGAACTCAACCTAGGAGGTTGAGTTCTTTTCATCTCCCTGCCTCATTTAGTTATCATAAACACGAAATCACATAGTCCCCTCGTCATAATCAACACTTCATTAACACAAATCGTAAGAACCAATTTTACATTTCGATTATATATTTATGTTTATTTTTAAGTACAACTCCCGCGATAAATCGCATTCATAATGATTCGTAAGAAGTAAAAAAATAATATATTTCACCCGTGTCAATTATCCCCAATTAGGGTATTATTCTCAGGTATAACACATTTACATAGGAGTTGATGATAAAGGTGAAAATGAAAAAAGTTATTCTTGCTTTATCTATAGGAATGTTAGTTGGTTCTTCTTCCATGGCTGTGGCTGCAACCTCCCAAAAGGTGCAAGCAACGTTGGCGAACTTCAAAGTTATTGTTAATGGTCAGTCCAAATCGGTAACATCCGATCAATTATTGTATAAGGGCAATACATACCTACAACTTCGTGAAGCTGCCAAAATTCTTGGTTATGAAGTAAATTACGCAAGTGCGACCCGCTCTATCGAATTCTCTGCAAAGAGTCAAACTCAAGCAGACTGGATTACTCTAATTGATTTATCTGCCTCCAATGGATATGACGTTGCACTCAAGGGAGACTCAGCGGATGTCTATAATGTATCAAAAAATCTTAAAACCATTCTGAGTGTTAATGCGAATGGTCTTAAGGAAAACGAAGAAAAGGTGGTAGCAGATCCATCGGGTAAAACAATTCGTTACAAAAAATTGCAGGGTTCTCTGGTATTGAATCGCGGAGATCTGAAAAAAGCTGGTTTGATCAAGTAATCCACTTTAATAAAGAGCCTCGCCGGGTATGTCTCCTGCGAGGCTCTTTCCTGTGCTGTTCTTCTGTAAGAGATACCTGGTTAATGCAGAGAAAGGATATTCCCTGTCCGAAGAATAGGGAATTCGCCCGGTCCCATCCTAACCCCTAATTCGGACGTACCTCACGGGATGCTAGCTTGTCCTGAACGGATTGCAGCTTCTGTATGCTGGAGGCATCCGGTTTATCCCGCCGATCGTCAATCTTGACGGATGTAGAGACCCGCTGGGCGCCCGATAGAAACGGAGCTTCATGCAGAGCCGCTATGGCTGTGAAGACCTCGTTCAGCGGTCCTTCGATAATAGTGCTCATTGAAGTCAGCTGATATGTAATGCCACGCTGGTTTTCCAATACGGCCTGCATGTCGGCCACATAACTGCTTAGACTGGTCGTTCCTGTTCCAATTGGAATTACGGTCACTTCTGCTATTGCCATCCTGCTCCGCCTCCCTTAGCTTCGTTGATTACCGTTGTCGCTATATTTAGTGCAATTTTGACTATTTTTATTTTACCAGTTGAAGGCGTCACAATTCAAACTGACGTGAAGACGTCATTCCATTTGGACAAAAATTTTTTTTGAATAATCTTCAAATCTTCCAGTCCTTTTCCTTTGCGGATTCATGCCGTAAATGGTATACTCGGAATTACGTTTTAGTGTGCTGAACCTGTTTACAAACACAAGATGTTGGGTTAGAGTAGGATAACAGCAACAAAATGTAGTGACAAAGCGTTTCCCCACTTTTGAAAGTCATCTTCTGCAATCTCGCGAAAAACAGGATGGAATCACCTTCAAAGGCACGTCCCTGTAGGTGTAAATCGCTTTCTCGAAACAGAACTGACGCCGAGGTTAACGGGGCTGTTTGGACTGCACCCGGTTGCCTCTATGACAGTCGCAACTAGATATGGACACAACCTTACATAATAGCACCTCACGGTCGACATACCATTTGCGACTGTCAGGAAGCCAGTGCATTCATGGGCATTTTCAGGCCGTCAGGCGGGGAGTGCTTTTTATATGATCATGTTCTGAAGCTGCTCCTATGTTACGGGGTCTTTGCATGCGCAAGCTGTCACCACCGCAGTCTATTGGATGTATCTATTTTTTTCTCACCGTAAGAAGACACTCAATTCTTTATATAAGAATTTCTCCAATTTATCTCTTAATCATGCGAAAGCGAGGAATATTCATGCCACAAGTTGTGATCAAGCCGAACAACCGCCAGCTTGCCTTTGACGATATGCGTATCTCGGTGTATGCCGATCGTATCCTGGAAGGACTGGACATGCTGGACAAGGAACGTTTGGTACGCGGGGTTAACAGCAAACTTCGTCGTGACGAAGTAACCGGAGACGAGATCAGTAACGCTTTTATGATGAGCGCACTGGAACTGGTAACCAAAGAGGAGCCGAACTGGAAATTCGCAGCGGCACGCTCACTGCTTACTTCCCTTTACAAAAAAGCGGCTACCAACCGTAGATACAAATCTTATCCGGACGAGCCTTACGGTGCATTCCATCCTCTCCTTGTAGACCTTGTGAAAAAAGGCATCTACCGTGAAGAACTATTGGAATGCTACACCAAAGAACAAATTGACGAACTGGCGGAATGCATTGATTACCGCAACGATTTGCTCTTTGACTACATTGGCTTGCTCACACTGGCAGAACGCTATCTCGCACACGACTTTGACGGCAAAGTAATGGAGCTGCCTCAAGAGCGCTACATGGTTATCGCCATGTACCTGATGCACCAGGAGCCTGCAGAGAACCGCATGCACCTGGTTAAGGAAGCTTATTGGGCGATGAGCAACATGTATATGACGGCTGCCACGCCGACCATGTCCAATGCAGGTAAAAAAGTGGCTGGCCAACTCTCCAGCTGCTTCATCGATACAGTGGATGACTCCCTTGAAGGCATCTTCGATTCCAATACGGATGTAGCTAGACTTAGCAAAATGGGCGGCGGTATCGGTGTGTACCTCGGTAAAGTCAGAGCCCGTGGTTCGGACATCCGTGGTCACAAAAACACAAGCTCCGGTGTAATCCCATGGATTCGCCAATTGAATAATACAGCAGTTAGCGTAGATCAACTGGGAACACGCAAAGGTGCAATTGCCGTTTACCTGGACGTCTTCCATAAAGACATTCTGGCCTTCTTGGATCTGAAGCTGAACAATGGTGACGAGCGGATGCGTGCACATGACGTATTCCACGGCGTATGTCTGCCTGACCTGTTCATGGAACGTGTAGCCAGCCGCGGTGAGTGGAGCCTGTTCTGCCCGCATGAAACGAAAAAGGTCATGGGCTGGAAAGACGAAAACGGCCGCGCACTCGGCTTGGAAGATTTCTATGACGAGTCCTTTGGCGAAGGCACATTCCGCCAAAAGTATGAAGAAGCGGTAAACCACCCGCTGTTGTCCCGTATTACGGTACAAGCCATCGATATTATGAAACGTGTGATGAAATCACAGCTTGAAACAGGTACGCCTTATATGTTCTATCGCGATACGGTTAACCGTTCCAACCCGAACAGTGCCCACGGCATGGTGTACTCTTCCAACCTCTGTACCGAAATCATGCAGAACCAGTCTGCAACGGTAGTAGAAAAAGAAGAGCTTGTAACCAAAGATGGTCAAACACGCATCGTGATTTCCAAAGTGCCTGGCGACTTCGTGGTCTGTAACCTGAACTCCATTCACTTGGCACGTGCCGTACCTCATAACGTACTGGAGCGTCTGGTACCGATTCAGGTTCGCATGCTGGATAACGTCATTGACATTAACAACATTGAAGTACTGCAAGCCCAATATACCAACAGCCAATACCGTGCCGTAGGTTTGGGTACATTCGGACTTCACCACCTGCTTGCTCTTGAGGGCATCCGTTGGGAATCCGATGAGGCTGTAACCTACAACGATAACCTTTACGAAAAAATAAACTACCTGCTCGTCAAAGCCAGCATGGAACTGTCCAAGGAAAAAGGACACTATCCGAAATTCAAAGGTTCCGACTGGGAGAGCGGCAAATACTTCGAGCAGCGTGATTACACAACGGGTGAGCGCGTAGGCGAATTCGTAACGACCGAACAGTGGAAAGAGCTGCAGGCTGAAGTTCAGCAAAACGGTGTACGTAACGCATGGTTGTTCGCGATCGCACCTAATGGTTCAACATCCATCATTGCCGGATCTACTGCAAGTATCGACCCGCTCTATGAGTTGTTGTCCTATGAAGAGAAAACAACGTACAAGATTGCCAACCCGGCACCAGACCTGTCGGACAAAACCATCTGGTACTATAAAACGGCCTTCCTGGTGGATCAGCATGCTTCCATCAACATGGCTTCTGCCCGTCAACGTCACGTCGATCAGGGACAAAGCTTCAACCTGTATGTCCGTCCTGATATCAAAGCAACGGAGTTCCTTGAACTGCATCTGCATGCCTGGAGAGCGGGTCTGAAATCGACCTATTATGTTCGCAGCCGTGCATTGACGATTGAAGAATGTGACTCCTGCGCAAGCTGATCGATAGATTATTAGATTCACGATGACCACCAGGGCATCCTGTTTTGATTGCAAAATGGCGCTGCCCTGGTACTTTTTTGCCCAAATTACGATCACAGCATCCCAGGGATGTTGATATAGATGCCTAAAAGTTTGAATTAAGGAGTGAACGGATTATGCAAGTACAGAAAATTTTCAATACAGAAGCACCTAACCAATCGACTCGAATTATTGAAGGTGAATGCTCCGGGATTCTGAACTGGAACGACATTCGCATGCCTCATATGTACAAGCTGTACAAAGTACTGCTGCTCAACCACTGGATCGCTGACGAAATTCCAATGTCCAAGGATGCATCCCAATTCGCCCAACTGGATCCGGAAGAACAGCGTACATTCAAAATAAACATTTCCCTGCTGGCTGTACTTGATTCCATGCAGACGATGTTTGTAGGTGACGTTAAACGCTACTTCACTGATTCTTCGCTTGAAGCGATCTCGGCTATTATCGGACAACAGGAAGTGGTTCATAACCAATCGTATTCCTACGTTCTGTCTTCCATCGTGTCTGATCGGGAGCAAAAAGAGATTTTTGAATATTGGAAACATGATCCCGTACTGCTCGACCGCAACCGATTTATCGCCGATATCTATCAAAGCTTCCGGGACGAGCCGTCTCCACAGACATTCTTCCAAGCTATGGTAGCCGACTTAGTACTTGAAGGTATTTTCTTCTACAGTACATTCGCCTTCTTCTACAATCTGGCTCGTGACCAGAAGATGATGGCAACCAGCCAGATGATCTCTTACATTCAGCGTGATGAGAATCAGCACTGCTACTTCTTCGCTGAAGTGTTCAAGCAGCTGCTTGTTGACTTCCCTGAACTGAACACACCTGAGAACATGGACTATGTCTATAAAACAATCAATCGTGCTGTCGAGCTGGAAACCAACTGGGCACACTACACGCTCAGCAATGTTCGTGGAATTGACCTGAACGAGTTGGAAGATTACATCAAATACATCGCCAACAAACGTCTGCGTCTCATGGGCATGGATAAAGCTTACGAAGGCGTGGATGTAAACTGCATGCCTTGGATCAAGCCTTTCTCTGATGAAGCACTCAATGCAACAAAAACAGACTTCTTCGAGGCGAAATCCCGTAACTATGGTAAAGTCGGCGACGACAACGGATTCGACGATTTGTAAGTTCAGATATAACATACAGAAGACACAATATATCCATAAAACACTCCCTCGATGGGAGTGTTTTTGTTACGTTTTGTACCCTTCTCCCCATGGATGAAAATTCTGGGATATAATGGAGAAGGTTTGAATCTCCTATTGAAATGAGGCTAAAGGATGGAACGAGAACTCCTTGATCAATTGAACACCTGGCACGAACAGGACCTGTTTGGTCTCATTATCAAACGCATTGAACAGATCCCTGTACCCGATCGGAATTATGACCTGACAGGTCATCTAGCGAGAGCATATAACAATAGCGCACAATACCGTGAAGCCATTCAGCAGCTTAAGTCCGTTGAAGAGCAAGGAAAATGGGATCCACTCTGGCAATTCCGTCTGGGTTATGCCTTTTACCATATGGCCCTATACGATCAGGCATTGCAAGCATTTGAACAGGCTGACCGGCTCCAGCCCTATGATGATTCGACACTCGAATTTTTGAATTCAACCCGTTCCAAAGTTGTAAAAATGCAGCGGGACCGGCAGCGTCATCTAGAGAAGCTGGCCGAATGGGAACAAAGCGGAATCCAGAACCATCTTAGAGCAGCTTCAGGCTCCTATGATCCCTCCACGTTTTGGGAGCAGACCGACTATGCACAGAGCAGCTATGTTTCTTCTCCTTTCGATGAAAGCCAAATTATCTCTACCGAGCAGGAACTGGGCTACAAACTGCCTGCTTCCTATATTCAAATACTGAACACTCAAAACGGTGGAGTTCCTGCACGTACCGTTTTTCCTACGGAAGAAGCGACATCCTGGGCGGAAAATCATATCGCCATTACCGGCATGATGGGCATTGGGAATGACAAGTCCTATTCCCTTACCGGAGAAATGGGAAGTCGCTTCATGATTGAGGACTGGGGATATCCTGATCTGGGCATTGTGATCTGTGACTGTCCATCTGCCGGTCATGATGTCGTGATGCTGGATTATCGTTTCTGCGGTCCGCAAGGTGAGCCCTGCGTTGTACATGTGGACCAGGAAGATGACTATGAGATCACTTATCTGGCACCGAGCTTTGAAGCATTTGTTCGTGGACTGGTGGATGAGGAAACATTCGATCTGGACGAAGAGGACGAGGACTAAACCGGCAGGAGGCCCTTATGACAACCCGAATTTATTTTGCTACCCACCAAATTGGCGATGTTGCATTCTCTTCACTTCAAGAAGCACTCCATGAATTCGACTTGGGAATCCTGGAAGATTACAAACAAACCGAAAAGGGAGTCATGGGCCAGACACTGCTCGTCCGTACATCTCAAGGGGAGTATATTCTGAAAGGCAACCCGTTGTATGTTGGACAGCTGCAGGAAGAACAGTTTTTCGCCCAGCAGTTAGCTAAGCACACGGCCATTCCAGTACCCGTCCCCTACCTGCTGCAAAAAAACACGGACTTGCTGGGCTGGAGTTACGCGATCATGCCTCGTTTACCGGGAAAACACCTGTATGATTCTTCTCTACAGACAACACTCGGACAGGATGAGCAAGAAGAGATTGCCTCCATGCTCGCACATAGCCTGATTGAACTGCATCGATGGAAAGTACCGGATGCAGGCGAGTATGACCCCATAGCCGAACGAATTGTTCCCTTTGCAGGTACTTATCTCGACTGGCTGTATGGAACCATCCGTCACTGGCTGCTGGATGCCCAGAGGTACTCTGTCATTACGGATGCAGATATAGCTTGGGTGGATGAACAGCTTAGGCATGCAGAGGCTGCATTTGAGTCCATGCCCGTTCCGGGTTTTGTCATGGGAGACTTCAAGGTGGAGAACTTTGTCATCCAGAAGGTTGGCAGCCATGCTTCCGACTGGCGCATTAGTGGGCTGTTTGATTTTACCACCTCCTATTTCGGGGACGGTACGGCAGATCTGACTAAAATGACAGCCATGTATATACATAAAAATCAGCCCGAGCTTGCCAAGCGCTTTCTGTACACTTACCGGGAACTTGTCTGCGCTGACGATGAAGAGCGATGCAAACAATTCGCCGTTCGCTTAGGGATCCATCTGCTGTATCAGCGTATTCTCGTATGGGGAGAAGCCAAAGCAACCAATCGGGTCACATGGGAGGCAGATCTGCCTTTTGCAGTCTGGGCACAGCACTTTATCGATTCTGTGCTTGAATTGATTGATTAGAGCAGCCGATCTGTATGCAGCGAATAAGAATAAACCAAAAAACGGCCGAAATCAGGGACTGCCCCTGCTTCGGTCGTTTTTTATCCTGTCTTGCTATCTAAATTGTTAAACGATAAGTTAAGCTTGGGCTTGCGTTACAGGCGCTTCCTCATGCTTCTGCAGAAACTCCAGCATCCGCCGATACACAAGAATCTCATTCGTCTTTCGGGAGAAGCCATGACCCTCATCGTCCAATACGATATACTCCACGTCTACACCCTTACCCTGAAGCGCCGCCACGATCTGATCCGATTCGGCCTTCACAACCCTTGGATCATTCGCGCCTTGAATGACCAGCATCGGATTTACCATCTGGTCAAGGTAAGTGATGGGTGAGTCCTTCGTTAACCGCTCACGGTCGCGAACGGGGTCACCGAGCCAGTTATCCATCATCGGTTTCCAATCCTCAGGGACGGATTCCAGGAACGTAAACAGGTTGCTTGGCCCAAAGATATCGACTGCTGCCCGGAACAGCTCGGGATGGCGACCTGCAAGCAGCAGCGTCATGTACCCGCCATAACTGCCTCCAACCACAAACAGGCGATCTGGTGAGGAGATGCCTTGGTCAAACAGCCAATTTATGCCGGCAACACAGTCAAGCCTTGGCCCCTCGCCCCAGTCCCTCTCTACCATCTTCACAAACTCGGCACCATACCCGGTGCTTCCACGGAAGTTTGGCGCAAAAATATGATAGCCCTGTGCCAGCATCAGCTGGAACATCGGCCGGAAGAACTTGGCTTCCGAAGCCTGTGGTCCACCATGCGGCCAGAACACCGTGTAACCGTTGGCCTGCTCCGCCTTGGCTTTAAAGAAAAGTGCCTCGATTTCCAGCCCATCATAGGAGTTGTACCGAACCAGGTCAGGATAGACCAGATCATCCGGATCAAGCCCCGTCACCCGGTTGGCCGTTAATGATTCCCAAGAATCACTCCCCGCAGGCAAACGGTAGATATTATGCGGCTGAATCGCACCCCGACCAAGAATGTATACATTACCCGCTTTGGTTACGTGCGTCTGTTCTACCGTATCCAAAGGTATGTCGAGTCGACGCGGCTGCGCAGCATCTTTGCCCAGGACGTACATTCGGTTTTCCGTGCCTCTAAGCGTCCAAAAGTACAATGTCTTCGATGCCTTATGCCAGCGAATCAGCTCCACGTCCTCCCCTTCAATTTTGCACAAAGGTCGGAACTCGCGGGTATCCAGTCTATATTCAGCCACATAAGAGTATTCTTCCTTATCATTGGTGACGAGCAAAAGACGATGGTCATCTGCAAATAGAATTTCGGATACCTGGCTCTGTCTCTCCGAATCGGGCAGAATGGATATAATCTCCCCTTCCAAGTGCAGATGCGCTGTCTGATACGTATTGGAATACATTTTCACAATGACGAAACTCTTCTCGTCGGGACTTATCGCAACCAAATAGCTCGTCGCCTCTTCCCCGCTGTACAACAGCACATCCTCGCCTGTCTCCAGGTCGCGTCGACGTGAATTGAGATAATTCGGGTTACCCGCACTCGTCACGTAATACAGTCGCTGTCCATCCTCGGACAACTCCGAGAAATAACAGCGGTCATTCGGCTCTGCAGGCACAATGGGCAGCGGCACGCCACCCTCCGGTTTAAGCGCATATAGATGGTAGTTCTCATCGCCGTCCCGATCAAACCCTGTGAGAATATGGCGTCCAAGCGGATCAGGCTTAATAAACTGACTGCTCTGGTTTAAATACGTCAAGGGATACGGATAGCCACCCGGCAGATCCATCGCCCAGATATTCGGCTCACCGTTCAGATTGCTGTCAAAAAACAAACGTTTCTCATCAGCCGATACGGCAAAGTGCGAAATGCGATACGTCTGAAAATACTGCTCTACATCCGGTTTGGGAAACTGAAGCATGACAAACCTCCTTGGGAATGAACAAAAGTATTTAACGGTGGTGAATTAAGGTATATTTGTCCATATTACAGGAAATTCCATTGTTTACACAATACTCATGTCCTATTCCTCTACATAAATTATCTGATCCATTTTCATGTATAAAAAGTCATATGTGGTTTATCTTCACGATAATAATCCAGTCTTTGTTTCATGGTGCCTGTGTGCAGTTCGAACAGATGACCATCGGGATCGGTAAAATAAACAGACCTTGCATCTCTGGGATCGCGCGCTCTGCCAGGAAGAATATCGGCCCCTGCTGCCTTTAGCTCTTGCACAGACTGATCAAACTCCTCTTCCTTCACAGTGAAGGCAATATGTGTATAGGTTCGTTCCGTATAATTGCGAATAACATCCTCCTGATTCAAAGCGATCCAGAGACCAGCCAGTTCAAAATAGGCCAGCTTGCGGCCCTTCACTTGAATTCGGGCACCGAGAGCCTGCTCATAAAAGGTAATGGATCGTTCCAGATTGGATACGGAAAAGCAAAGATGATTAATTCCCTGGATATTCACTCGCTCCTGACACCTCCACTATTTAGATTACTCACATCCTTATTATGGTATATTTCTCCTTCAAAAAACAAATGACTTCTTCTCTCAACGCACCTTCTTCTGGGCAAACGCATAGCTTAGGCATATCAATGAATGCTCGAGGAGGATGCAAAGCGAATGAATCCTGTCTACCCTTTTTATGGTGAAAAGACGGTCTGCAAAGAGCAAAAACTGGCATTTCCACCCCAGCACCAGGATCGGCAGCCAGGTCTGGAAACACTCATGGTACCTGAACCCATTAGCGAGGATCCGGCGTATATCGGCAGCTGCAAATTGGATGGCAAAGTAGCCATCATTACAGGTGGGGACAGTGGAATCGGCAGAGCCGCAGCCATTGCTTATGCCAAGGAAGGTGCCGATATAGTCATTGCTTACCTGTATGAACGGACGGATGCCGAGTGGACTCGGGATCGTATTGTAGAGCTGGGCAAGCGCTGTCTGCTCATTGAGATCGACCTTCGGCTGAAGAAAAACTGTGATGCAGTCATTCGTTCTACAATGGAAACTTTCGGGAAAATAGATATTCTGGTCAACAATCATGCGGTGCAGTATGTGCAGCCGAGTATTGTGGACATTACGGAGGAACAGCTATACCATACGTTCCAGACTAATGTATTTTCCTATTTTTTTCTGATCCAGGCCGCTCTCCCGCATATGTGCAAAGGAGCTTCCATCATCAACACGGCTTCCATTACAGCCTATAAGGGCAATGTGCAGCTGATTGACTACTCCTCCACCAAAGGGGCTGTTGTCTCGCTGACACGCGTACTCGCCAAATCACTGGCTTCTCAGGGAATTCGGGTTAATTGTGTAGCTCCAGGTCCAATCTGGACCCCTCTCATTCCCTCCAGCTTCTCTGCTGAAGATGTGCAGGTATTTGGAACCGAAACACCGATGGGTCGTGCAGGCCAGCCCTATGAACTGGCAGCGGCCTACGTCTATCTCGCATCGCGTGATTCTTCGTATGTAACCGGTGAATGCATTCATATCAACGGCGGCGATATGGTGACCACCTAAGGTCAGGCGTGGTGAAAACCAATAGATATGAAGCAAATATTTGGTGTACTTACTTAACCGATTTATCGTCCATGTCAGGTTGAAATTGGCAAGTTCAGCAGGAGAATCAGGATCTTGTTCCGAAGTGGGTTAGGAGTTAAGCATCCGGTATACCGGAACCAGACATCTTGGGACAAGGAGCTGAACCGTCTGATGATCTATGATCCACTCTATCAACCGTACCCCTCTTATCGTGTGCCCGTCTATGCCAACAAAGGCATGGTCGCCACTTCGCAGCCTCTTGCCGCACAAGCAGGTCTGGATGTGTTAAAAAAGGGCGGCAACGCCATTGATGCCGCGATCGCAACGGCTGCTGCGCTCACCGTGCTGGAGCCAACGTCCAATGGCATTGGGGGCGATGCCTTTGCCCTCGTCTGGACCGAGGGCAAGCTGCACGGCCTGAATGCCAGCGGCCCTGCGCCTCAGGGCATATCCATTGAGGCGCTCAAGGCGGCAGGCCATTCGGAGATGCCGAAGCTTGGGGTCATCCCGGTGACGGTGCCTGGCGCACCGGCAGGCTGGGCTGAGCTGAGCCGCCGCTTCGGGCGGCTCACGCTGGCGGAAGCGCTGGAACCGGCTATCCGCTACGCGGAGGAAGGTTACCCGCTTGCGCCTGGGCTGGCCCGCCACTGGGCACGGGCAGCGGACATTTATGCACGCCAGGGCGACGGGGCAGCCTTGCGTGCTTGGTTTGAGACATTCGCTCCAGGCGGGCGTGTTCCGGCCGCGGGCGAGATGTGGCGTTCGCCGGATCACGCGAATACACTTCGCCGAATCGGCGAGAGCAGCGCACGTGACTTTTACGAAGGAGAACTGGCGGAGCGCATTCATTCGTTTATGGCAGAGCATGGCGGCTACCTAACCAAGGACGATCTGGCGGCCTTTCAGCCTGAATGGATCGATCCCATCTCGGTTTCCTATCGTGGCTACGATGTCTGGGAGATCCCGCCAAACGGTCAGGGACTGATTGCCCTCTCAGCGCTCAATCTGCTCAAAGGATTCAACTTTGATGAAAAAGAATCCGTGCTCGGGTACCACAGACAGCTCGAAGCGATGAAACTCGCATTCGCCGATGGAGAGAAATATATTACCGAGGAACGGAAGATGGGCGTCACGGTGAAGGAGCTCCTATCCGAAGCGTATGCGGAAGAGCGGCGCAAACTCATTGGGGACATGGCACGCATGCCTGAAGCAGGCGATCCAAAGGGAAGCGGTACGGTATACCTCGCTGCGGCTGACGGTGAGGGCAACATGGTTTCCTTCATTCAGAGCAATTATATGGGCTTCGGCTCCGGGCTGGTCGTACCGGGAACAGGTATCGCCCTGCAAAATCGGGGCCACAATTTCTCTCTCGATCCGATTCATGCAAACGCCCTGGAGCCAGGCAAACGCACCTATCATACAATCATTCCTGGGTTCCTTACGCGCGGTGATGAAGCAGTTGGCCCATTCGGGGTCATGGGTGGTTTCATGCAGCCTCAGGGCCACGTGCAGGTTGTCATGAACACAGTAGACTTCCACTTGAATCCACAGGCAGCACTGGATTCTCCAAGGTGGCAGTGGACAAAAGGCAAAACGATACTGGTCGAGCCCGGCTTTCCGCAGCATATTGCACAAGCACTTGCCCGCAAAGGGCATGATATTCAGGTTGCTCTCGACCCTTCCATGTTTGGACGCGGCCAGATTATATGGCGTGACCCAACCAGCGGGGTACTATGCGCTGGCACCGAAAGCCGGACAGACGGATCGGTGGCTGCATGGTAATACAGCTCAGCTTAAAACTGTATTTTTGGTGAGCAGTATCGTAGACAGAAGCAACCGTAAGCTGACCATTTGCTTCGGCGGCAGGAGAAACCGTTGATATATAGAGGATGGCTGATCATTCATGAATCGCTATCGTCCTCACATCACTAGATATTCAGATCAAAAAGGCAAAGAAGAGATCATTCACTGATCTTGTCTTTGCTTTTTTTGGGTTAGACGATCGGCATGGAGGTACGGTATGTTAATCAACCCTGCCAGATTCTGTAACAGGAATGATTAAATCATGAAAAATCGATAAAGATTTCGTAAATTTTCAGCATTAACCATAATCCCCATCCTCCTCCTGGCCGATATACATATAGGGCAAAAGACTCACCTCTCACATCACACATCTATAGAAACGAGGGTATAACATGAAAACAAAAAGGGTCACCCGGGCTTTATGGAGCATGATTATGATTGTCATGGTTTTGATGCTGGGGGCATGTTCTTCCACAGAAAATGAAACGGCAGCGGACGAGCGGACCAAAGTAGGTATTGTCCTTACTGAAGTCGGCCTTGGCGATCGTTCATTCAATGATGCTGCTTTTGAAGGACTGGTTCAGGCCAGAAATGAAAACACGATTCGGTTTGATTATAAAGAGCCCGGAAAAGATCTAACGGCAGAAACAGCATTTGAGCAATTCGCTCAGGATGGTGTGGACTTGATTATCGGACTTAGCGACACTCTTCTGCCTGATCTGGAAAAGGTTGCTCAACAATATCCGGAGCAGCAGTTTCTTATTGTCGACGGACACTCCGAATTGCCAAACGTGACCTCCATGTCATTCCGCAGTGAAGAAGGCAGTTATCTTGCCGGCATGATCGCTGGCTTCGCGACAACCGAGAATCACGTAGGTTTTTTGGGCGGAATGGAGATTCCTCTTCTCCGCGATTTTCAACAGGGTTTCGAGCAAGGGGTGCAGGCCGTTAATCCGGATGCTACAGTTCAGGTCGTTTATGCAGGAGACTTCGGTAATTCGAAGCTTGGCGAGGAGCTGGCAGCGAAGATGATCCAGGAGCAAGACGTCGATGTTATTTATGTCGCAGCAGGCCTCACCGGCGTAGGCTCACTAACCGAAATTCAGAAGTTGGGTAAATACGCTATCGGTGTGGATACGGATCAATTCTTTCTGGCGGAAAAGGCTGTTCTCACCTCCATGCTGAAAAATGTCAATGTCTCCATCTACAACGCTGTTAACACGTTTACGAAAAACAATCACTCCTTCCCGGAGCAGAACATGGTTGAGGGGCTGGCAGAAGATGCCGTAGGCCTGACCGCATTACATAACATCACACTCAGTGCGGAACAGCAGCAAACCTTCGAAGATCGGAAAGCTGAGATCATATCCGGCAAAACCAAAATTACGCTTGAACCCTAAAATCGACGGATTAGAGGAGATACGCTTATGAAATTGCAAGGCAAACTGATTATTAATGCGTTAATTTCATTACTTCTATGTCTTGTGTTGGTAGCCTATATCATTTTTCAGTTACTGGGCATCAACGCCAAAAATCAAAATCTGGTGCCTGCCATGCTCAAGGTCAGTGAGCTTAAAGCCAATCAGATTCAGACCCAGCAGGCGCTGGATGTGTTCTCTTTCTCGATGACAGCCGGCAATCAGAATGCGGTACGCAGCTTGTTGGACGAAGGTAAAACGATGATTCAGGAACTTACCGAAGGGTTACTGGAAACCGATGAACAGCTTCGATTGATGGGGTCCATTCAGACAAAATTGACTGCACTGGATCAGGGGGCAACTGAAGCCATGCAAGCCTTGGACAGCTCGGAAGCCAAACGGTACAGCACACGTGTGCAGGGCATTCAAAATGATATCTACATGCTCGATGAAATAACCAAGGAACGGTATGATCAATACACGATCAATCTGGAGCAGGACATTCAGCAGACCTGGCAAATTGCATTGGGCGGCGCTGTCCTCCTGCTCGTCGCTGCCATGCTGTTCAACATGTATACATCCCGGAAGCTAGCCAAACGTATTGGATTGCTGAAGAACGCTGCAGGACAGATTGCAGCAGGCGACCTTACCCAGCAGCTGCCTGAAACCCGGGGCAAGGATGAACTGGATGAGCTGAATCGCTCCTTCCGTCTTATGACAGAAAACATTCGCAATATTATCCAATCGATTGATACCGCCGGGAAACGGGTGGATGGCATGGCTCAGGACATTGACCGCGGCAACGACACCATGCAGGCCATTGTGCAGCAGGTCTCCCGTACGACGGAAGAGCTGTCCATCGGCAGCCAGAAGATTGCGGAGGATCTGAGTGAAACGGTGATGGTCGTGGACAAGATGCAGCACACGTTCGGCAGCAACCTTCATGCCACTTCCCAATCGGCGATCCATGGCAACGAGGTGATGAGCACGGTTGAGGAAGGACACACGGCCATTGAGGAGCAGCTTCGCCTCGCTGAAATGAACCGGATCGCCATGGCTGAGGTTGAACAAACTGTGCAGGAGCTGGAAGAAAGCGCAGCCCGCATTACCACGATGACAGGTTATGTGTCCGAGATCGCCAAGCAGACCACGCTGCTCTCCCTGAACGCTTCAATAGAAGCCGCTCGTGCCGGCGAAGCCGGTCGCGGTTTCGCCGTGGTTGCAGGGGAAGTCAACAAGCTCGCAGAGCAGTCTGCACAATCCGTGCAGCATATCTATGCGGCTGTGGGAGAGATCACAAGCGCCATGGACAAGGTGAAAGGTTCTGTAATGCAGAGTATACAGCTCTTCGCTGAACAGGAAAAGGCGACCGGACAAACCCGGGATTCCTTCTCGGCTATTCGTGACAGTGTAGAACAGATCAGTACGGGTATTAACCAGCTGGCCGAAGATATGCAGCTATCCAGTCAGCTAAGTACACAGGTGCAGCAGGCCATTGAAAACATCAGTGCCATTACGCAGCAATCGGCAGCAAGCAGTGAAGAGATTACGGCTTCGACAGCTGAACAGCAGCGCTCGTTTGAAGAGGCCAGCATCAAGGTCAAATCGCTGCGTGATATCAGTGAGGAAATGCATCAGGAGCTGCAGCGTTTCCGCTTGTAGTAATGGAATGCCTCATCCTTAATAGTCTAACAAGAAACCTCCACTTCTCTTGGTATGAGAGAAGTGGAGGTTTTTTAATGAGCGTGAGTTTACACAGATTATTATTCAGTTCACGCAGGTTAAGGCTCTCTCAGCGAAGACCATCACAGGGCGTCAATGATGTCTCCTGCCAGCAGAGACGCCGGGTCACCGCGCCGCTGCGCAGCCTGCTCGGCGGCCTGGCCGTGCAGATATACACCAAAAGCGGCAGCCTGCTCCGCGCTGAGTCCTTGAGCGAGCAGACCGGCGATGATGCCGGTCAATACGTCCCCGGCGCCGCCCGTTCCCATGCCGGCGTGCCCGGTGGTGTTGATGTACGCCTCGCCGGAAGGCGTTGCGATGACCGTTCGTGCTCCTTTGAGCACCAGGGTCACGCCCTGCTCGCGGGCGTACCTTGCAGCGTGACCAATTCGGTCACGCTGCACTTCGGGGGTCGGCATGCCCAGCAGGCGGCCCATCTCTCCGGGGTGCGGCGTCAAAATGGTCGCCGCACTGCGCCGGCCCCAGTCGCGAGGCCCGGCTTTGCCCGCGTCTGCGAGCATATTGAGGGCGTCCGCGTCGATGACGAGCGGGCGATCCGTCTGCTGCCACAGGCGGCGCAGCCAGCCAGTGTCGCCCTCGAAGCGGCCGAGGCCTGGCCCGGTTGCAATCACGTCGCGGCTCTCCGCAAGACGAAGCACAGCTTCGGCGGAAGCCGCGTTCCACTCGCCGCTGTCGCCATCTGCGGCGGCTGCGAGCATGAGCTCAGGCACACTGCCGATGACATGCGGCAGCAGTGCCGCGGGCAGTGCCCATGTGGCGAGTCCGCAGCCAGCGCGCAGTGCAGCCTTGGCCGAGAGCAGACCTGCGCCGCTCATCGGCAGACTGCCTGCGACCAGCAGTACGTGGCCGTAGGTACCCTTGTGCCCGTCAGGTGCCCGCAGACGATCCGTATCCACCTTCAGGGCACCGCGCATCACTTCCTCCGTCAACAGACGAACGGTAGGACCGTGCTCTGGCGCCAGCCGTGCCGGGATGCCGATGGCACGCACTACGATGCGCCCCGCAGCCGTCGCGCCCGGATACTGTACAAGTCCGCGCTTTAGCAGCGCAAGGCATACAGTCACTCGGGCTTGAATGCAGGGCTCGTATACCTCCCCGGTGTCGGCATTCAGCCCGCTTGGCACATCGGCGGACACGACCGGCTTACCGCTGTCGTTCGCCGCCTCAATCAGCGCCGCGTAAGCTCCCCGCGGCGCCCCCTGCGAGCCGGTGCCCAGCAGTGCATCCACGATGCCTGTGCACCGGCTGAAGTCCACGGCTTCACGGCCGTGGACAAGGGCAGGGATGCCGAGCTGCGCCGCGGCATCCCGCTGCACTGCGGCTTCGCCTCGCAGTGACTCGGGCGCATCGGCGTAGATCAAGGTCACGCCGAGCCCCGCTTCAAGCAGATGGCGGGCCGCAACCAGCCCGTCCCCGCCATTATTGCCCTTACCGATCAGCATGTACCAATGCTGACCAGCGGGGTGCGCCATCACCAGCGCCGGATCGGCGATGATGTCGCCGCCGGAACCTTGGCGATCACCTGGCCCGGTGTGTGCCCGCTGTGCCTCTCCCTGCTCTCGGCGCCTTTTGTGTTCAACCACCCTACCGACCGCAACCTCTTCCCGGCACAAAGCGATAACTTCCTCCGCTATGGCTCTGCCCGCGTTCTCCATCAGACTCGCAGCAGGAATGCCCAGCTTGTGGATAGTATGCTCATCTACAGCTCGCATCTGTTCAGCGGTGACGATAAACAAGGTTCATCCCTCCCCGGTGAGTAACTTCTCATTCTGCGTTTGGCATCATTCGGTTCTACTAGCTCCCGGCAAACTCTCCCTTAATAAGCTACCGTAAAACGGGAACCAATAAACTGCGGATCATCAAGCTCATCCACCAATGCCGCAGCAAAGTCCCCAACCGAGATCGTGCTCTCTCCCAGATCATCGGTCACCAAACGATTCATCCCGATCCGGAAATGGCCTGTCCGCGGTCCGGATGTAATTGTTGCCGCCGGGCTCATATACGTCCAGTGGATATCCGATTCCTCGATCAAGCCATAAGCATCCACATGTGCCTTCGCCAGGGTTCTAACTTCCTCCGGAAATCCAGGTGTATCCATCAGCATCTCGCCGGAATCGGTCAGCAAGCTGCCAGCTCCGCCAACAACAACCAGACGGCTGGCTTTACCGCGGCGAACACCCTCAATCAGTGAACGTGTAACTTCCAGCAGCTCCTCTTCTTCTCCGAATTTCGGACCATAGGCACTAACGACAGCTTCCTGGCCTGCTGTAAAATCGGCTACCTGATCCGGGTTCAACAAATCTCCCTTTTCCACACGCAGACGTTCATGAACCATTTCCACTTTGGACGGATCACGCACAATCGCAGTCACTTCATGCCCGCGGTCCATCAGCTCCCACAGTATCGTCTTTCCAATCGTTCCAGTCGCTCCAAAAATCGCAACTTTCATATCTTATCCCTCTTTTCAGTAGATATCATCTAGTCAACATACCGTTATATTGTAATACTTAATCCTATTGTTATATACCTTAAACGGCTCACGCCATCTTAAACCGGATGGAGCCACTTGTAAACCAATGTTAATAAATCGAAAGATTTCACACTTCCAATAAGCGGCGCTGCACCTATCTTCTGCATCCACTGCATTTTTTACACAGCAAAAAAGCCGCTATGGCGGCTTCATGGTGGCGATGTTTCATTTATATCCGTCAATCCTCTCCCTGTCTCCACCACATGCCTTCCGATTTCGGGCTGGTATAGGTGAAACTAAATTGGGAGTACAGGCGATCTGCAGGTACATCCGCAAGAAGACTCACCAAGCCTCGAGCAGGCACATGTTCACGCAAGTATTTCATGATCTCGCTCATAATCAACTTGCCATATCCCCTGCCTTGAACATCCGGGTGAACAGCAATATCCACCACCTGAAAGAAACAACCGCCATCCCCAATAACCCTGCCCATGCCTACGAGTGCATCTCCATTGCGTAAACATACGGCAAAAAGACTGTTCGGCAGTCCAATTTCTGCTCCCTCCTTGCTCATCGCACTGAGACCCGCAGTTTGTCGCAAGGCAAGATACTCTGCTGCTGTGGGTGGAATGTGTTCAATACTGATCTGGTCCATGAATTGTGCCCCTTTCTGCTTGAATTCATCTACTTCCTGTGTAATAGTGAGAGAAAGCTTACGTGAAGCGTGTTTCAAGATACGTTAAGTTTGTGCAAAGGAGGAAAACGTGTGTTTCAACCCTGGATCGAAGAGCTACTATCGCGCCCCGGCGCGGAGGCTGTGCTGTTTGGAGTCATAGCTCTGCTGCTCGCGATATATATATGGTCCGCCACTGAAGTTCGCCGCAGCCACGAAAGGCGAATGCGAAGGATACGAGATACATTATACATAAGCACAACCCTCTTGGGAAAACTCACCATCCTGGAACATAAAAAGTATTCATTCTCAGAAAATGAACAACAGGATCTATTCATGGCCATGCTGGCCTGCAAATCGGCATCTGATCTCTCCTCTACGTTACAGGAGCAGATTCGCGATTGCATCAAGGAGCATGATCCTGCCAGACTCGCGCTGATGCACAGAGCATTAGAACGAGAGTGCACCGCATTATCAGATGAACTCGGTCAAGATAACCGAACAGATCATTGGGGCGAGGCCATCTGGACAATCTTTCGGCCTCTGGCCGAACCAGCTGCACTGGCAGCTACCCTCTTCCTGGTTACGGATCTTGTGTTCCGTCACCGACTGTTGGACGTTTCCGTAGATTCATGGGAGAGCTTCCTCCCGTGGTTGCGTGCAGTTTCCTTAATGATTGCCATAATGTATGGTTATTTGCTCTGGGCCAGCCTGCGCCGCGAACCATCAGGTACAGTGAACAAAATACTCTTCTTGCTGATTGTGCTATGCTCGCTGCTCCATCTGATTGGGCCTGCTGCTGCTCCTTATGCCTTGGGATTACAGCTGGTCCTGTTCGTTTCAGGTTTCGGGTTTACTGGAACTCGCCCACGTAGTGATCGCCCTTATGTAGGTCATACCGAGCTGGACCCAACGAATGAGCCCCCTACTGAAAACGAAGTGAGTGCAGCACGTAAAGCTGGTGCCTACACGGGCGAATAGTTACCTTTTTCTACTTATAATCTATGATAATCAAATGGGTAAACCAGAACTCTCACGACTGAATCCTGCGTGTTGCTCAAGATGTAAAAAGGACTGAACTACAACGTAGTTCAGTCCTTTTCATATAAGAATAGTATTGCTTTGATAAAATGCGTTAGCTTATTTCGCTGCAACATGTGCAATGATGCGATCCTTTTCGTAAGTAACCTGAACGTCATAACCATCCGCTGTGACTTGGTCGAATTCACCTTTAATTACGCCAGCCGTAATTAAAGTAATATCCTTGGAACCTTCGATCTTATAGTTGGACAAGTCCAGATTGAGGCTTCCTCCATCCAGATACAGCTTTTTACCAACATTAACCTGACTGTTATCATCGTCCATTACCAATTCCAACGTTCCGTTGTCCATGGTAAAGTTTCTATTTAATTTTAATGCTCCATCCGCATGAACGATGACTTTTCCATTCTCCACATACAGATCCCCGAGACCAAAGGCAGTTGCAGATTCAGCCACCAGCGTTCCTGCCTGCAGCAGCGTTCCGCCTGTGTAACTGTTATTTCCTGTTATGGTAAGTGTTCCTGTTCCCTTTTTCGTCAGCATTCCACTGCCGGAGATATCATTTCTCCACCAATCCTCTGCATTGAAACGCCCTTTGGAAGCATCCATATCTACGGTTACATTGTTTAGGAATGCACCGTAGCCATCCGCTGCCGTCACCAAGTCCAATCTGCCCCAACCGTTAGACTCGTCCAGAACCGGATAACCAGAATCAATGGATGTCGTATATAACACTTCTCTACGCTGCTCATCGGTCAAATAAGGCTGACGTGTCTTCAACAGCGCCTCTGCTCCCTGCGGCACTTCAGGAGCCAAACCTTTGATTCCTGTTTGTGGCAGACCATATGTGAGTTTTTCTCTGTAGAAGGCTTTATTGGCGTCATGATCTTCCCATTTCTTTTCATCATAAGCACTTTTGAATGTGTAGTCCTCTGTTACGGTATGTGCATAATCATATAAACTCATATTTTCTTTCTGTGCTGCTGCTCCAAATACCTCTCCTGCATTATCATACGCCTTATCCATCAATTCCTGGTTTTCTTCCTTATTAAAAGCATATGCTGTCATGGCTGTAGCTTGTATTCTTGCACCTATGACATCAAGCGGCGAGTGCATCCCGGTCACAATGCGATTTTCACCCATTTGAGCAGCTCTTGTTAAAAATTCAGAGAATCGTTCTGGAGTAGCATAGGCAAAAGGAAGAACAGACAGATACGAAGCACTGGTATGACCGCTTGGGAATGCTCCATCCTTACCTCGTCCATCTTCCGCTATTCTTCTTACATAGCTTAATGCAGGAATAATTTCCACGTTGCTTTCGTATTGTTGGAAATGCTTTTCTCCCGTTGTCTTTGTTCCTCCTGAAGCCAAAGGCTCTTCTGTCACTTCACCCTTACCTAAGGTTTCCCACACAGCCAAACCATTCTCATCGACAACCTCTTTCACTTCTCCGTTCGAATTCATTCTCCATGGTCTTGGGGAAGAGTAGAAGTATTTCGAAGGGTTGGAGGATGAAGGAATTTTGAATCGAACTAGATCCACCAAAGCTACCATGTCTGCAAGCTCCGTCTTAGCCCAATCACTTCCCAATCCCTGGCTTTGATCTTCGGCCGTTTCTTCTGTCAAGACAACATCCATGTCCATGATCTCTCTTTCGACGCTTGTCGTTGGCTTGACGATGTCTACATATGTGTTAGCCAGTGGGCCAAAAGCCTCCATCATACTGTAGATCTTATCTCTCTGGTCATCATAATAGGCAGCTAACGCCTCTTCATCGGTACGATTTTGCGTCACATCTTCTACATATTTGATGTTAGCGACCCAAGTCGCTTGATTTCGAATTTCCTCGTTCGCGAATGTTTTCTGGTCTGCGACCGCTGTTTTTTGATCATTTTTAAAGCCATCATAATATGGGGTCGGTCCATCGCCATACTTTGCAACCTCTCCCTTCACTCCCGGTTTCGTCGCAGCTGTACCATCTCTCCAATCCGATTGGTTCATGGACCAGACTTGTTCGAAACCGTCCAAGATATCAATAAATGGATTCGTTGCCGCAATATTTTTCAAAGTGCCGTCGTCCGCATTGGCTCCATGTTCGACTGCAGACAGACGAGCTTCTTCGGCAGGGGCTTCCACATTCAGCACATTAGCTGTTCCCTTTGGCTTGAATGGTTTAGCATCTGCATTGGATTCTATTTCCAAGGCATTAAAAAGTGCACTTACAGCTTCTGCACGAGTGATGGATTGAAGTGGTTTGAAGCTTCCATCCGAATATCCGGAAATAATTTTTGCTGCTGCAGTTCCGCCTACAGCTCCTTTGCTCCAATCCGCAATGGACGAAGCATCGCTAAATGCATTTGCAGCTCCCTCATTCAGATCCAAATTCAGAATGCCAGCGATGATTTTGGCCGCTTCCTGACGTGTGATCGGATTTTGAGGTTTCATCGTCTGATCCGTATAACCATCCATATATCCAGCTGCATTAGCTGTAGAAACCGCCTGGTAATACCATGCATCTTCAGAAACATCATTAAAGTTAATTGCAGCTTGTCCTGCATATCCAAAAGCACCATTCACCAGATTCATAAATTCTGCTCTCGTAATCTCGTTGTTTGGTTTGAATGAACGATCCAAATAGCCCCGAATCAGTCCTTCATCACCCCATGCTTGAATGTTCGCTTCCGCCCAGTGTCCCTTAATATCAGAGAACTGAATCTTCTGATCGGCTGCAAAGCTCCGATCTGCAAACGTTGGGCTTACCATAGACAACATTAGAAGTAATGCCAGTGATTTTTTAAGTGGTTTTCTCATGGCCTGCAAATACACGCTCCCATAATCGTAATTTTTCGATTTCATCAGCGAATGTGTAGGATGGTCTCCATTCATTCCGTGTCTGATCTGGGGTTAACTTTAGCACTCGGGGGAGCCTGGCATCTATAGAACAAATTCCGTTTTATATCAAATTCGTACGTTTTGGCACGTGTCTTCTTCAGAAAATAGAGTGAATAATAGAATCGTCATCTAGAGTGTAGTTGTTTGTAAATTTAGATTAACGGAAAGTAAATTATTCTGGGGGTGTTTGTTAAATTTCGATCAACATGATTTCTAGTCCCGGGGCTATTATATAATGATGAAGTTGTCTAGAAACCAGTGATGAAGGAGGAAAACGAATGCGCAAGCTCTTCCAGTCTGTGAGATCCAGGATGGTTTTTTCCTATCTTGCTGTCGTCCTTGTTATTGCGCTTCTTTTCGGCTCTATCTTATATCTCTTCTTCTCCCATCAATACAGCAAAGAGATTCGGATCAACAAACAACTGCTCCTGCAAAGTACCGTTAATTATATTGAGACCTCCGTTATCGAAAAAGTGAATCAGGTCTATCTTTCTCTTGCCTTGGGCAGTCCCGTCAGCATTCAGCTTGATAGCCTGCAAGGAAACCACAGCAAAATCCTGGACATCGAGCAGCTTCTCAAAAGTCAGGTGCAAAATTATTCCGACCTGATTCAGGCCATTCATGTGTACGATACAGAGAATCATTTCATGATCTCTTCTGTACATGGGCTGCAGCTCCATGAGGTCACTCCTTCGAGCGTAGATCCTGCCTACGATTGGATTGAAGCGATGAAAAAGAGTGACAAAGGCTCCTTATGGATGCAGACACGTATGGTTCCTGAGGACACTTATATCGAATCTCCCGAACAGAGCAGCACGATTCCTCTAATCTCTTATGTTCACAGTTATCCATTTCAGTCCTCTGGACAAGACAGTAAGGTCATGGTTGCGATTGATATCAAAGAATCGACGATCAGTCAGCTGATTCGTAATATGATTCCTGCCGACTATGAAAATACATACATCGTGGATCAGCGTGGAGTCGTCATATCTTCCGCTGATAAATCGATGTTAGGCAGCTCCACGAGCGAGAATCTGCTTCAGTCTCTGCTCTCCAGTCCTTCTTCCGGCGAGAGCTTCACGCAAATATTTAATCACGATGCTTATGTTGTTTCCCATGAGCAATTCGAAGAAAATGGATGGAGAATTTACACAACCACCCCGAATAAAAGCTTCTATTATAAGCTGGATAGCTTAAAGGAAGTTTCTGCGCTTCTGGGTTTGATCGCTGTAGCGGTTGGGATAGCCATGTCGTTCGGCTTTACCGTAGCCAATTACAGTCCTCTTAAGCGGATCCTGAATAATATCAAGGCCAGGGTAGATAGCCCCAGCGGCCTGAAGCAGAATGAATATCGATTCATCGATTCGGCTATCAACAGCCTTTCCATTAAAGTCGATAGTCTGGAAGAAACGCTGCAGGCCAATCACAAAATGATTAGACACAGTATTATGCTGAATATGTTAAATAACCGATTTACACCTGAGGAACTTACGGAACAACTGCAATCTGTTCGGGTGTCGATGGCCTATTCCCGCTATCGCTGTATCGTCATTGACCCCGTCAGCGAGAAGTGGAAGGAATTGCAGCCACGACAATTGCAGCATACGTTGTATACGATGATTCAGCAGCTGGAGACAGCAGAAATAGCTGAAACAAAGCTGCTTGCGGAGGAATTGCAGGATCACAAAATAGCAGTGATCATCTGTACGAATCAACGCGAAGAGCCTGTTTCGGATCACATTATAAACTTTATTCATTCTGAGACGAGAAGCCGGTTCGATCTGGATTTTGCAGTGTCCTTAGGCGGCTGGGTAGAGCATTTCACGAAGATTCACACAAGCTATCATGCGGCGAACGCATTGATTCAATACAGCTACTTCTTCCCTGCTCTGTCTGCCATTCAAGACCTTGATCTTCTGCAAAGGGAGACCAGCAGTTTGGAGATTCCGGACGCGTACCTTATGAATTTTGAGAAGAAATTGCAATCCCGTGATATGGACGGTACGGTTCTGGCCATTCAGGATGTGGTATCGACCATCAAGGAAGGCCTGTATTCAGCCGAATACAGCCGCATTATTTTATTAAAAATGGTTTCCATATACGCTGACTGCATCAATCAAGTGCGCTGGCAGCCCGCCGAGGCGAGCTCCATGAATTTGTACAAGCAATATTCCTCGTTCTACAATATCAACCGGTATTCGGAATGGATGACTGATCTGGTAACCGAATTTATCACACATATGGAGAGACGAAGCGAGGTCAGGAGTCCGGATACCATATCAGCTGTCAAAGCCTACGTTCGCGAGCATATTTCGGGCGATCTCACGCTGGATCATGTCGCGGAACAAGTGTATATCAGTCCCAAGTATCTCAGCAAGATTTTCAAGGAAGAGACCGGCATGGCCTATTCGGAATATGTCACGAATCAGAGAATGGAACGCGCACGCGAACTCATCGCACAACAGGAATTTACTATTGAGCAGGTTGCGAGCACGGTTGGATACCGTACCTCTGCCTACTTCATTAAAAAGTTCAAGGAAATCCACGGCTGTACACCGAAAAACTTCATGCGCAGTCTGATGAACTAATTAGCCGAAGGGTTGCCCCTAACCTTGGACATTGATCCAGATATCAAATCATGAGAAGGAGCTGCTATGAACCTCAACCTTTCAAGAGCTCTGTGTCTATTGATCACCACCGTTATCCTTGTCATATGTATGAGTGGCTGCACCGTCTTGGGGGAACAACGCGCTCAAATGCAGCCGCACAATCCTGCTGATGAGTCTGATAAGGATACAGAGCCGCCATATACGATTTCCTGGACCATGCATCAGAATACTCCCGTTCCTGAGGATGCCGAGATGATTACCTATATCGAGGATCTTTTTGATGTGAATCTGGAGGTGTGGAACCTGGAGAACAGACGCTATGAGGACCTGCTGGACTTGAAGCTCGCTCAAGGGAACATACCGGATCTTCTTCGGATCAGGCAGCCACATGATCTGCTTAAATATCAGATGCAGGGGGTGTTGGCAGAAATTCCCGAGGGCGTACTAGAAGAACATGCGCCTCATATTGTGAAGCGAATCCGTGATTATGATTCACGTTACTTGGAGTACGGAAAAATAAATGGCGCGTTATATGGAATCCCGGTCATCAATCAGACTAACATCTACCGGACCCCTGTCGTATATCGGGAAGACTGGCTGGAGAAACTCGGTCTCGATGTTCCGCCGACATTAGAGGAGTTTGAGACGGTTATGTATGCATTCGCCAAAGATGACCCTGACGGAAATGGAAAACAGGATACATACGGGTTATCCAAAGAGGGCATGAATGTCGTTTTTGGTGCTTTTGGGCAGTCCGTTTTTACCGAGCAGCTGTACTTTAACCAAAAAAATGACCGACTCGTGATCGGCGCATTGGAACCTGAGATGAAGAAAGCCTTGGCTTATCTGCAGAAGTGGTATCAGGATGGGATTATCGATCCTGAATTCATAACTGGTGAAAATAAAGGTGGCTATAAACATTTGTCCCATGCGTTTATTAATAGCAGAATTGGGATGACCTCGATGGGCAATTATTATCATTGGACTCAAGACGGAGATTATAGCGTCCTTAATGAAAAGGACGAGGAAATTCCCGTTGAAGCCATGTTTAATGTCCATGAACTCCAACAGAAGAACGCAACTGCAGACGTTGAATTCGGTCCTCCTGTTACAGGGCCTGATGGACTCAGTGGCTCCAAAGGTTACAATCTGCTGATGAGTTTCATTACAATCGGGGCCGATGCGGTCAATGAGCCTGGTAAACTGGAAAAAACCCTTGAAATTCTCGATTATGTCAGTGCAAACTCCGATCCGGCAGAGCAGATCAAAATGGAATATGGCCTTCCAGGAAAGCACTGGGACTGGAGCTCTTCATCTTCAGGGGAGTTTCACATTCTGCCCCCATATAACCGTATGGAGAATTACACCAATATGATCGGCTCCAGCATTGGCATGGCTGTTCCAGGTGCATCCATCGGCAAACGGGAGCAGTGGGCTGCATCTGAGGGATTGACGGAGAATGGTATTTATAATCATCTGGAGGTGGCAACCCCTGCCCTGATTCAATATTCATCTGAGTTGATCCATATGAGGGACAGCGCATACATCTCCATCATTACCGGGGATCAGCCTGTTGAAAGTTTTGATACCTTCGTGAAGGAATTTATGGAAGCAGGCGGGCAGCAGGTACTGATTGAAGCTAATGAATGGTACAACGGGCAAATGGAGACAAACTCCACCAAATAGTTTGGCCACATTATCGCATTAAAAGCATGAATTACCCATGAGTTTCCGAAAGAGTACGTGTGCTTCGGAAAACTTATGGGTAACTCACACTAAACCAATCTATGCCTCAATCAGTGCTCCCTGATGCCGTCTCAGCTCTACCCCTTCGCACTTGCATTCGATCCGCGCAATGAGCGGGGGGAGCTGCTTCGTGCAGTGCTGTCGGATTTGGAGGTGCTGCCTGAGGGCGTGTTCTCAAATCGTTTGCGTTCAGTCCGCTCCATCTGCACAATCTGACCTTCATGTACAACGATGTGAAGCGAGCCAAACTCCATGTCATTCAGCTGTCCGGCAATTCGATCCATCCATACCTCATCCACTTTTAACGGCTTAGCCATAGAGCCGCCTCCTCTTCCCGGGCTGCTGCCCGCTATATGATTGACGTGTGATCATCCGTCCGACTTATAATTCATTCTTATCCAACCTATATACTTGGTTTATACATTATCAGGGCTTCCATTAGCTGTCAATCTGTATTTTCAAGAAACGTAAATCAATTATATTGAACTCGTGAGAACTTCCAAAAAGGCAGGAAAGAGGGCCGAAATTCGGACCCCCAACTACTTCTCTGAAACCGTTCTGTGTCCCAGCCAGCTCTTGAGCAGCAGCGTTGCCAGAGCCAGGATCAGTAATAAGGAAGCGACTGCGAACGATGCCGAGAACTGGTACTCGTTGTACAAAATCTCGACATGCAGCGGCAGTGTATTCGTCTCTCCGCGAATATGTCCCGACACCACCGATACAGCTCCGAACTCGCCCATCGCACGGGCATTACACAGAATGATGCCGTACAGCAGCCCCCACTTAATGTTGGGCAGCGTGACATTCCAGAAGATGCGCCATCCCGAAGCGCCGAGCGTAACTGCCGCCTCCTCTTCCCTCGTACCCTGATCCTCCATTAATGGAATGAGTTCTCGTGCTACAAAAGGAAAGGTAATAAACAGCGTTGCAATTATGATACCAGGCAAGGCAAAAATAATTTTGATATCATGCTCTGCCAGCCACGGACCAAACCAGCCATTGGAGCCAAATACCAGTACAAAGATCAACCCG
Organism: Paenibacillus sp. FSL K6-2862; assembly: GCF_038005125.1. Lineage (NCBI taxonomy): Bacteria > Bacillati > Bacillota > Bacilli > Caryophanales > Paenibacillaceae > Paenibacillus > Paenibacillus sp. FSL K6-2862. The sequence goes on along the minus strand of NZ_JBBOSN010000001.1, from coordinate 501,039 downwards.
CCCACAACTGGCGAGATGGAGAAGGGAAGATCAATTAACGTTATCATGATTCCCTTTCCCTTGAACTGGAACTTGGTGATGACCCAGGCTGCAGCTACACCAAATATCGTATTCAGCGGTACGGTAATCGCCGCTACCAGCAGTGTCAGCTTCAGGGCAGACATGGCATCCGGTTCGGTGAGAGCTGCAATATAGACACCCCACCCTTGCTTCAGTGCTTCCATCATTACAATGATTAGTGGCAAAATGAGAAGCCAGAGCAGTACCAGACTTGCCAGTCCGATCAACAGCCATTTGACCCATGGAGCTTCCGTAGTTGCACGGTTTGTCCCCGGACCGGTTCGCACTTGGGGAGCAGGCGTTATTGGAACAGAACCCGCCATCATATGTACCTCCTTTTGGTTTATATAAGTTGGACTAATAATTTTCCACTGGACCACTGCAAGGTCAGAACATCTTCCGATCGCTGTTATCCCCAGATTTTTTATGAACCACTCCTAAAAGGGAGAAATCCGGGGATAAAGGCGAACGCTCCGCTTCTCCAGATTTTTCTGTCCTCTCCGTTATGGTGTAAATGACAAATTCAACTTATATAAGTTAGCCTACGTAACCTAAGCCCGGCCTGCCTTCCTGCTCCAGCGCTGAAGGGAGTTAATCACCAGCAGCAGGACAAAAGAAACCAGCAGCAGCAGCAAGGCTACAGCCGTAGCTCCTGCGTAATCGAACTGCTCCAGCTTCGCCATAATCAGCAGGGGTGCAATCTCCGTTTTCATCGGCATGTTACCCGAGATAAATACGACCGATCCATATTCCCCAATGCCTCTGGCAAAAGCAAGTGCAAACCCGGTCAGCAGCGGCGGAATCAGGTCCGGAAGCAATATCGTCCGAAAAATGCGCCATCTCCCTGCTCCGAGCGTCGCGGCCGCCTCTTCCACTTCGGCTTCCAGCTCTTCCAAAACCGGCTGTACCGTACGTACAACAAACGGAATGCCGATAAACATCAGTGCCAGGGTAATACCTGCCTGCGAATACGCCAGCTTGATACCCAGAGGCTCCACAAGCTGCCCTATCCATCCATTCCCGGCATACAGGGCCGTAAGGGCAACACCTGCCACTGCAGTAGGCAGGGCGAATGGCAGGTCAATGACCGCATCAAACAGGCGCTTGCCTGGGAATTCATATCGGACCAGCACCCAAGCCAGGAGCAGCCCAAGAACCAGATTAATCAAGGCAGCAACTCCTGCAGTCAGGAAGCTAACCTTGAAAGAAGCAAGTACCCGGGGGTTACTTGCTGTCTCAATCAACGTGGACCAGGTCAGGCCCGTGGAGTTAAAGATCAACGCTGCCAGTGGAATAAGTACAACCAGGCTCAGGTAGAACACACTGTACCCCATTGTCAATCCGAAGCCCGGCAGTGTGCGTCTCCGGGCCACCATCACCTTGCTCATGGACGTTCATCCTCTCTGCCTTCAGCCGGTAGGCTGGTTGGCCGCTTACATGGTCGTGAGCTTTATTTTGTATCCAACATTAACTGCCTGGAACGTAGATCTGGTCAAAGATTCCGCCGTCATTGAAATGTTTGGCCTGCGTATCCCGCCAAGTGCCAAATACATCATTCAGGGTAAACAATTCAACATCCGGGAACTGGTCTTTGAATTTCTCCTTCACGCTATCCAGCGTCGGGCGATAGTAATTTTCCGCGGCAATGGTCTGCCCCTCTTCGCTGTACAGATATTTCAGATAAGCATCTGCCACCTCGCGGCTGCCTTTTTTGTCTGCATTTTTATCCACGATCGCTACAGGTGGTTCAGCCAAGATACTAACGGAAGGAACAACGATATCGAATTTGTCCGGACCCAGCTCTTTTACCGATAAGAACGCTTCGTTCTCCCAGGCCAGCAGCACATCACCGATACCACGTTCAACAAATGTTGTCGTAGAGCCACGTGCCCCGGAATCAAGTACAGGTGCATGCTTGAAGAGTTCACCAACGAATTCCTTCGCCTTCTCCTCATCATTGTTGTTTTTCTTCAGTGCATATCCCCATGCCGCCAGGTAATTCCATCTTGCTCCACCGGACGTTTTCGGATTGGGGGTAATCACCTGGGTATCCCCTTTGATCAGATCATCCCAGTCCTTGATGCCTTTTGGATTGCCTTTGCGTACCAAAAATACAATGGTTGAAGTATATGGGGAGCTGTTGTGCTCGTATTTATCCTGCCAGCCGGCATTAATCAGCCCTTTATCCTCGATCGCATCAATATCATATCCCAATGCCAGTGTAACGATATCTGCGTCCAAGCCATCGATCACGGAACGACTCTGTTTACCGGAACCGCCGTGTGACTGCTTAATCGTCACTTCCTGGCCTTTTTCTTTTTGCCAATACGCCGCAAACGCCTTGTTATATTGCTCATACAGTTCTCGCGTCGGATCATAGGATACATTCAGCAGCTCGATGGCTTTGGCAGCTTCCTTGCCGCTATCCTGCTCTCCCGATGTTCCTGCCGCATTGGAGCCGCTGCTCTCCGACCCGCACGCTGCCAGTACCCCTGTTAATACCAATGCCAGACCAACCAGAATACCCTTATGAATTCTCTTTTTCATAAACAAAACTCCCCCCAGAATGGTTCTGCAATGACTACCTCAGGCAGGCTGAACAGTATGGAACGCACCGAAAAAAGAACAAAAGACGGAGGAACCACCCGCACACTTCTCCCTCACAAAGTCATGCCGACCCAAGGCCGTGTATGCTTCATCCAGAAATGATGTGCTGCAGTGTTCCTCCGTCGATACGGTTAGAACGTTATTCTGTTCAAGTTACTCTTCTCTGACTGTAATGACTGCTGACGCAATAGTTAAAGCAATCATTTTCATTATTCCTACCTGTTTAGTAAGTTATATGCATATCATAAGGGCAGCCCTCTGACGTGTCAAACGTTTTTTCCGATTTGTTCCGGATTTCTATCCGATTGACATGGAATGAAAAATGGACAACAGGATTCCCCTGTTGTCCTCAGATCAGGCAGAATAACGGATTAACATTGCATCTTGCTCTGGTTGCCGCAGCTCATGCTTATCTCTTATTTCCCGGCATAATGAATATTGGGTACCGGTGGTGTGCTCATGCCTTCACCCAAATAAAAACCGGTGTGGGGCGGTTGATTATAGGCAACATTTTGCCATGCGATACCAAGACGATACACCGGATCATGCATCAAGGTATAAATCCGTTTGTCCGTGACCGCAGTTGTAGTATAGATCCGCAGCGCAGAGCTATCGCTTGTTCGCCATACCACCTCTTCCCTCCAGTCCCCGAACAGGTCAGCCTGCAGATTCGGTGTGGATTTTGTACCATTATTGGAGGAAACACCTGAAGCTGTCAGCAAATTAACCGTTTTGCTGTTGGCATAGTCCCACTTATCGATTCGGTTGCTGTCCAGCAGTTCCCGCAGCAGATCTCCATCCCACCAGATGCCAAAATTCGTGGATGAAGGCAAGGTTGTTCCAATTTTCTGTCCTTTGGCTGTATACAGACCACCGTCCGCCCAAACCTCCGCCCCCTTATATCTCGGGTCGATATCCGCTGCCATGCCGCGTCCGATATCCTTTGTTGTAGGTATGCCCCAGATCAGCTGCCCTGTACGTGCATCACGGAATTCAACTCCCGCATTGGACGGGGTCTCATGAACCTGAAATACCTCCAGCCCGGCACGGTCGGGGTCCAGGTCACTCAGATGCATGGCGTCGCCATGATGAAGCCCTGTCGTGTACAACCCTTTTCCGTTATCATCCACCGCCATGGCACCGTAGATAATCTCATCCTTGCCGTCTCCATCTACGTCCGCTACGCTCAGATTATGATTCCCCTGTCCGGCATACCCCGAATTGCCGGATGTATTCGAATCGAATGTCCACTGCTTCGTCAGCTGCCCATTCCGCCAGTTGTAGGCTACAAGCACCGTACGAGTGTAGTATCCACGTGCCATAACCAGACTGGGACGTTCTCCATCCAGATAGGCAATCGCTGCGAGGAAGCGATCAACCCGGTTGCCATAATTGTCTCCCCAATCGGATACGTTGCCACGTGCCGGTTCATAGTTCACTGTGGACAGAGCTTTGCCAGTCTGCCCATTGAAGATGGTCAGGAATTCCGGTCCGGATAGAACGTATCCGCTGGAATTGCGGTAATCCTTGCTGGCATCGCCAATGACCGTACCGGTGCCATCCTTGCTTCCATCAGCCGTTTTCATCGCAACCTCGGCCTTGCCGTCACCATCCAGGTCATACACCATGAACTGGGTATAATGAGCACCTGCGCGGATATTTTTGCCGAGGCTAATTCGCCATAAACGTGTTCCGTTCAATTTATAGGCATCGATAAATACTTCACCGGTATATCCACTCTGAGAGTTATCCTTGGAGTTGGAAGGGTCCCACTTCACGATTAGTTCATACTCCCCGTCGCCGTCCAGATCGCCTGCACTGGCATCATTGGCGCTATACGTGTAAGCCACCCCATCCGGTGTTGTCCCGCCCGCCGGTATGCTGAGGGGCACAGACAGGTAGTTGTTTCCCCATACACTCGCAGCTGCCGAAGCCGACTGCTCGGTTCCGCCCACTACGGCCCGAACCGTATATTTGGAACTGCTTGTCCCGCTGGCATCCTGAAGGTTCGTGCTATTGGTTATGGGGGATGCGTTCACTTTGGTTCCATCCCGATATACATTGAACGAAACATTGGATCCTTCCGTACCCAAAAGACGCCAGCTGACAAATACACCCGTACCTGTCTTTACCGCAACCACCCCACGGTCCAGGAACTCCATCTGACGCGTACCCGCCGCCTCGGTTACCGGTGTGTTCCCCAGTCCAAACGCAGTCGTCAGCATGGCTGAACCTAGCAGGGCTATTCCGGCAATTCGCAGCGTCCTTCTCCAAGACAATCGATTCAACATAGAATAATAGCCTCCCCAAATGAAATTGGTAAGCCCGTTGCCCCTTAGCGTCATCTTTATGTAAGCGCTTTAATATTTTCATTCTAAATTAAACATTTAATTCCATCTATAGGTCTAAATTAGTAATTTAGTGTCGTAAGCACTTTGATTTTGTATTCTTCGCGATACGTTGAATGATTAAAAAAATAAAGACCATGCTGGATTAGGCCCATGCATGGTCTTGAGATAATCGGATTTGAGTTTGCTCCTTGCAGCACTGCAGCTTATACCACAGGCGTAATACATACCGGACGGGACACTTCGAGCTTAAATCCATTGTGCGTCAGACGCCCATCTTCCCCATCCATTTGAAATGCAACAATATTGTTGCTATCCTGATTGGCCACGAGCAGAATGCCGCCTGGCAGCAAATTAAAGTTGCGAGGAGTCTGACCGATGGTCGACGTCCATTCCACGGCTTCCAATTTTCCGGATTCCTGATCAATATGATACAGCACGATGCTATCATCCCCGCGGTTGGAAGCATACAGGAAACGGCCGCAAGGGGATACACGAATATCTGCAGCTGTTCCTTCTCCCGAATGCCCTTCAGGCAGTGTGGAGATATGCTGCAGCGTATTGAACTCACCTCTCCGCTCATCATACATGAATGCGGTAACCGTGTTGTTCAGCTCATTAATGACATATGCCCACTTCCCACTCGGATGGAAAACCAAATGTCTTGGACCTGAACCAGGGGGCTGATTCGTTTCGCGGTGTGTGACCAGCCTTCCTTCTTCCATGCGGTAAACAATAATCTGGTCGAGCCCAAGGTCACATACGACCGCATACTGTCCGGACGGGTCCGGCTGTATGGAATGAGCATGAGGTCCTTCCTGACGGTCATCGTTTTTTCCTCTGCCCGTATGTTCAACCAGTGCACTCATCTCTTCAAGCGTCCCTTGATCCCCTACCGGGAATACATTCACACTCCCACTGCTGTAGTTCGAAGTCAGAACCCATTTGCCATCCTTGGTGACCGACACATAACAAGGAGAAGCCCCTTTGGTCAGTTTCCGATCCATCAGATGCAGTTCACTCGTTGCCGTATCCCTGCGATATACAAGCACCTCTCCCTCATCGGTTTCACTCGCAACGTACAGACAGTTGGCATCTGGGCATAATGCGAGATAGGATGGGTTGTCCACACCCTCAGTGTGACTGACGATTCTCATCTCACCTTTATCTGCATCCAGTGCGCACAGTACAATCCCTGGTTGATCCGCTGATGCATAAGTTCCTGTATAGAAGAATGTTTCATTCGCTGCTGTTCGTTCCATATCTCTCATCTCTCCTTCTCTTTTCCAATTCCATGTCTATCTCTCTTCATGAGTCGGTTCATGCTCTGGATTAATGGTTCCACTATAATGTACTTACCCAATTCACCGGCTTCTGCTTCACCGGAACAGACGCAACGTTCTCAAGATCATGATATTTCTGTGAACGCTTGCATATTCGACATTGACTCCCCCATCCTCCCTCACCATAATACAAGTATGAGACCTTACAACCGTACAACCACACTGCGCAAATCTGCTGGATTCCCTATGCAAAAACTCGTTGTACTGCCTGATCCACTGCTCGAAGAAGCAGCACGATACCATATTACTTCAGGGCTGTACGTTACGGATATCGGATATTTCCATGAAGCGGAGCATCATTACCGGGATCGGCCTCAAGGATGTGACTCCCATATTCTCATGTATTGCGTACAAGGAACAGGATGGTACGAATTAGATGGCAGCAAACCACAAGTTGTACATGCAGGTGACCTGGTCATCTTGCCTGCATATATGGCACACGTTTACGGGGCTAATGCGGCAGAACCCTGGAGCATCTACTGGATTCATCTGCGCGGCGAACACGCTTCTACCTACATTGAACTGCTCCTGGCCAATAAAATCTCTGCCATCGCTCCTTCCAAAGCCCCCAAATGGCTGGAACTGTTCCATGAATGCTATGATGCACTGGAAACCGGGTACTCCCTGCAAGCCATGATATACGCAACGCAGATTACGGGCTATATGCTCGGTATGCTGGCCTATGGTCAGGGAACAGGTGCCAGCATGATCAGCAGCAAACGAGCGGCAGAACAATCTGTCCAGTATATGCTGGAACACCTGGAGCACGGATTGACGTTAAAGGAGCTCGCCGCACAGGCCCAGTTATCGGCACCCCATTATTCACAACTGTTCAAGCAGGCAACCGGACATTCACCCATAGATTATTTCCTGCGACTCAAAATCCAGCATTCCTGCCGTTATCTTGATTTTACGGACTGGACCGTCAAACAAATCAGCTCTGAGCTGGGGTTCAAGGACCCTTATTATTTCTCACGACTGTTCAGCAAAATGATGGGACGTTCACCCACGGAGTATCGCAACAAATCCAAGGGCTAGCTGTGCAGTTGTGCATTCCCTTGTTATTTGAGACAAAATGAATGATCTGTTGGAAAATTGCAGCAACCTTTTTTAGACAAGGGTCGTCTATAGGGGCAAATAGCTTTTATACAAAGGGACTCCCCTAGAAAAGTGAGGCGATTTCAACATGAAAAAAAATATACTAGCCACTATAACTGCCGGAGCACTGCTCACACTCTCCCTGAGTGCTGGCCCGATTAACGCTGCTCAAGCCCATTTTACTGACCTTCAAGGTATTGCAGGTGCTGACAAAATTGAAGCTCTGCATCAGGATGGATTGATCAAGGGAGTGAACGACAGCTTGTTCAAGCCGGAACAGCAATTAAATACTGCACAAGGAGTGCAGCTGATTACCGATGGTCTCGATCTGAACCTGGATGCGATTCGTTTTATCAAACAACCGCTCCCGAGTGATACCTTCAGCAACGTCAAAGACGGTGTATGGTACAGCGATGCCTTCATTCGTGCCCAGTATAATGGAATTCAGATGCCCAAGGACATCGATCCGGCTGCAGAAATGACACGCGAACAATTCACTCTGTTCCTGATGAAGGGGATCGAAGCCAAAGGCGGCCTGCCGATGATTAACATCAAACCGGTAGAAATTACAGATGAACAGGAGCTTACTCCGGAATATCAGGGTGCGGTTCAACGCTCGCTGGTTCTTAAAATCAACACACTTGATGCGGATGGCAACTTCAATCCGAAGGAAACCATTACTCGCGCAGAAGCGGCAGTTATGATGTACAATGCCATCGAATACATGGAAAGCTTCCATGCTCCGCAAATCCCAGAAACACCTGAGAAATAAGAATTGCATTGAAGAGATGGAAAGGATGGGTAGCTGAGCTACCCAACCCTTCCTGCCTCTTACAGCAAATAGCCGCATGCTCCCTGAGGGGCATGCGGCTATTTTTAATACGAATATATCTTAGAACGAACCTCTAACTACGACATCAGACAATGGGAAACGACCTGCCGGGCGAGCCGGTTGTGCCGCTTTACCTACTGTGATCAGCATGATAGGAATGTAACGAGGAGGAATGTTAAATGTTTCAATCAGTTGCTGCGGGTTGTAACCACCCATTGGGCATGTATCATAGCCAAGGGAACGCGCAGCCAGCATAATGTTTTGCGAAGCCAAAGAAGCATTGCGGATCGCTTCGTCGCGAGCCGTTTGCTGACTTTGATAAGCACCGTTGATTTGACCAACCAACGCGTCGCGAATTTCAGGCTTCAAGTAGCCAGCTTCAACAGCCTGATCATAGATGACCGCATTGCGGTTAGCTTCGAGGTCTCCGAGTACAGCGATTGTAACCGAGCTTTCTGTGATTTGACTTTGACCATAAGCGATCGGCAGCAATTTAGCCTTATCCGCTTCGGATTCAATCACAAGGAATTTCCAGTGCTGCAGGTTCCATGCAGACGGAGCTTCAGAAGCGGCAGTCAGGATGGCAGTGAGATCCTCCTCTGGCATAACATAACCGGCTTCATATTTCTTGACTGAATGACGTTCGTTAATGACGCGCAGTGTTTCATTGTTTTCAATGCTGGACATTCATTCCACTCCCCAAAAGTTGTTTTTATTATATCTTATCATTTCTGTTGTTTCATTTATGTTCGCAAGGCCATATCAAGTGATCTCTACGAGATACCCACCTTCCGAATATAACATCAGCGCAGACGATCGCACCCATCTGTGTTCACGTTATGCCCGGAATCACCTGAAACATCCATGAATCTCATTTCACCGGGACAACGTCCATGCCAATTAACCGTTCGACGACAATTCATTCTTGGACGAAGAGCATGCTTCCCCATTTCCGATACGATGCTTCACATCCTCAATCGATATACTGTCGAAATAGGAAGTCAGCGCTTCCTCACCGCCATCATAGATGCTCCCCATGACATCCTGCATATTAGAGGAGACGATGCAATTGGAACCGGACTCTCCGGAACACCAATTGGGTCCAAGTGAGCCGCCAGCAACCAGACGGTACAGCTCTCCAAGCTTGATCTCCTCGCTCGGACGACTGAGCAGGTATCCGCCGTGAGCACCTTCCTTGGTGGTCAGATAACCATTCTTCCGCAGCACACTAAGAACCTTGCGTACTCTCGCCGGGTGCGTACCGACGCTATGGGACAGGTCTTCACTGTTCGCCATGCACTCATCCTTCATGGACAGAAAAACCAGACAATGGACGGCAATGGTAAATTCACTGTTCATCACTTACTCCCTTCCCGGCAGCAATCACCGATGTGCTTCAACACAAGGTAAGTTCAACTGTTATTATAAGAATAACAGTTATGTTTGTCAACTTCTGCTCCCCCGTTCAACCAGGCCCAGGATTCCCTATAATAGCAGCATTTATCGTCCTCAAACAGAACAAGGTCATTTTACGAAAGTAACTGTGATTCTATACAAAATGAACAAAAAAGTGAGCCAATCGCATCGCGAATGGCTCCAAAAAGATAGACATATGAAAGGGCTTACGTCATCATTATAATCGGTATTTCTCAATTTGAAAACGCTTTTTTTGTAAAGAGAAGATTTTCCTCGATTTTTTTTATTTTATAAGACATCTTGCAAAAACTAATGCCATTAGTTATATTACTAATACCATTAGTTTTAGGAGGCCAATTGAATGAGATTAACTCGTGAACATGACGTTATCCAGATTTCCTTTCTCCCCCGTCTTTTCCCTGTGAACGTCTATCTTGTGGAAGAAGAAGATGGTGTAACCGTCATTGATGCGGGGATGCCATTTAGTCTGAAGGGGATTCTTGCTGCCGCCGAGTCCCTTGGTAAACCGATCACCCGGATTATTCTGACCCATGCCCATGGCGACCACGTTGGTGCGCTGGATGGCCTCAAGGAGGCAGTTCCTTCAGCAGAAGTCTCCATCTCCAGCCGGGATGCTAAGCTGCTGGCAGGAGATGCTGCCTTGCTTCCGGGAGAACCCCAGACCCCGGTACGCGGCAGTGTGCCGAAGGGCATCCGCACCCGCCCGGACCGGCTGCTGGAAGACGGCGATCGCATTGGTTCCCTGATCTCCATTGCTTCTCCAGGCCATACGCCAGGGCATATGGCCTTCATGGATACGCGCAGCCGAGTGCTCATTGCCGGCGACGCGTATCAGCTGCATGGCGGCCTCGCCGTCTCCGGCCGCGTGCGCCCGCTCTTCCCGTTCCCCGCGCTGGCGACGTGGAACAGGGAACTGGCTCTGTCCAGCGCGAAGCACCTGGCCGAGCTGGAACCGTCCGTGCTGGCGGTAGGCCACGGACGGATGCTGCGCCAGCCAGCGGCCGCCATGCGTGCGGCTGCGGCTGATGCGGAGCAGCGGCTGCGCCCTGCCGGGGGGCACCTGTGAGCCCGCGGCAGGGGCTGGATCGCGGCACACTGCTAAGTGCCGCGGCCCAGCTTGCCGACAGCGACGGCTTCCAGGCGCTGACGCTGGCCGCATTGGCCCAGCGGCTGGACGTGCGCTCCCCGTCGCTGTACAACCACATCAGCGGGCTTCCCGGGCTTCGCCAGGAACTGGCGCTGATGTCTGTACTGCAGCTCAGCCAGGCACTTGCCACGGCTGCCGCTGAACGCACGGGCGACGAGGCCATTCAGGCCATCGCCGCAGCCTATATCGGCTTTGTCCGCCAGCATCCAGGGCTGTACGAAGCCTCGTTCCACGCTCCGGATATCCATGAACCGGAGCTTGCCGCAGCCAGCACAGCTACGCTGGACATTCTGCTGCATGCATTGCAGCCCTACCCGCTCAGCGAAGCCGAAGCGCTGCATGCGGTGCGCGGGTTAAGGAGCCTGTGCCATGGCTTCGCATCCATTGAAGCCCAGGGCGGGTTCAACATGGATTTCGATTCCAATGAGAGCCTGCACCTGACCGTCCAGGCCTTCCTTAACGGGCTTCAGCATTTGCACCAGGACTGACTACTCTACACCGTAAATATCAGAAAAGGGATGCAGCACTACACTGCATCCCTTTCTACCTTCGGCCGTTTCTCTCCGAAAGGTCTTTCTCTATGGCCACACATGCTCTTCGGCTTCAACTTCCTTCAGAATCTGTTTCATGACAGGTACGTATACCTTCCAGTAAAACATATCCGGTATTTCTCTTTGATTCGGTGTAAGCCACTCTTTAATGACATCCCATCCCTTGATCCTGCGCCAGAATGAGTAATGCTCCATCTCTCCGAATGAACCTGTCATATAATACGACTGATAATCCCCATCATTACGAAGGATAGCCGGAAAATCACCCGGAATACCGGCATTAATCAGCTTCTGCCGTCCTTCTTGAGTCAGGCTCGTTTTATATCTTGCGAGTATCGATTCTGGCGAATCCGGCACGACAACATCGAACCAGCTGGTATATTGGAACTCCTGCTGAATGCCGCTCCACTGTCTGCCTTTCTCCGTAAAAGATAGCTTGATCTCTGCTGTCTGAACATCCTTGCCGCCACGCAGCACGATGATCCGGCCATCTTCATGCACCAGGAGAATGCCCTTTCCGGAGTACGGCCAATCCTGACCAGCAATACGCTCATAATCTATACGTACCTGCTCAGGCACTTGAACTCGGCTCTGCAGATTGGATATGTATTTCCCCCGCCACCCGCTGCTCTTCAAGCCCAAAATGGGATGAAGCTGCTCCCTGACCTTATCCGATGTCCATAAGGATTGTGTATTATACTCTGCAACGACGGCGACCCCTCTGCTGGCTGCTTCGCGAATTTTAAGGGCATCATAAACTGTTAACCCTGCGTCCTCCTCGACTTTCTTCGTTCTGAGACTAACAGGAGATGCAACGTTTGTTTTCGATGAAGCCAGATAGATCAGATCCGTTTCAGTGACTTCGTCCGGAAGTTTTTTCGTTATTGGAGAAGCATGCATTAGGAGGTTAACCTCATCCTCGTTTTCGTCATAAACGTATCGTTCTCCGGTCTTCTGTACAATCTTCTGTTGATTCAACAGCCAAACCAGGCCCTTATATCCTGGAGAAGGTGCATTAGCCGTTTTGTCTATAATCATGATGTTCAGCAGCACTGGCGCTTGAGATTGCCACCAGATCCAGGGGACAACCAGACCGACCGATATCACTGTCAGACAAGCCAGCAACCATAAGGTTAGCGGCCTGTGGTTTCTTTTCATGCTGTGTCTTCCTCCCAGGGTGTCTTGCTTGCTCTCTTTGTGCATCGATATCGTGCTTGATTACCTAATTTGCCCTTGATCGCATAAATGCACCTGCAATGGGTAAAATAATACAAATTTTCAATACCAAACTGTGTTAATCTCGTTATACCGTATTCGGACAAATGATGCACTAAGCATTCTATCGGCTTTCTTGGTTTGTGATATAATAGAATCTATATATAGAAACATTAAATTCTATGATTTGTTTGATGATCCGGATGTACGGAACATATATTATTCCAGAAAGAGGGATATTTTCGTGGCTCAAATCAGTCCGTCTTACCTTCAGATCGGTGCAACCCTGGGTATGCTCATCATGGCATTGCTTGCCATTTTCATTCGGTTGAAAGCCAGTCACAGACCGGTGACCATACGCAAAATTCTGATTCCCCCACTGGGCATGAGTACCGGATTTTTTATGTTTGTTGTACCAGAGACACATTTTCCGTTATGGTGGGCATTGATTGCATTTTTGGTTGGCTGGTTCATCTTCTCGTATCCTCTCATTCGCAGTACCCGGTTTGAAAAGGTAAACGAGGAGATATTCGCGACCCGTTCCCGCAGCTTTGCCTTCATTCTGCTTGGTTTGCTGGCGGTACGTCTGATCCTGCATGAAGTTATTCAGCAGTACGTTACCATTCCGCAAACAGGTGGATTGTTCTTCCTTCTGGCCTTCGGCATGATCGTGCGCTGGCGAGTATATATGTATAAACACTACAAAGAAGTCGTCGCTGCATCGGCTTGAGCTTAAGCGACGAAGTCAAAATAAAAGACACGTTCTCGGCATATAGGAATGCGGAACGTGTCTTTTTTCTGCTTATCTCGCCTTGCTTCCATGGCACATAGGGTAGTGCATGATCTTACTCGGGGTCTGCAACTTTCACCAGCTGTTTACCCAGGTTATCTCCCGAGAACAGTCCCATAAAGGCTTCCGGTGTCTGATCAAACCCCTCCACAATGTTCTCCTCATATTGAATGAGGCCTTCCCTCATCCATTTTGCCAACTTGGCGCGCCCTTCCTTGAAGGACTTGGCATAGTCCCCGAGTAGAAAACCTTTCATCAGCGCGGTATTCGTCAAAAGCAATGTCTGCGGTCTCATACCGATGTCCGGCTTCTCCGAATTGTAGGACGAAATCTGTCCACACAGCGGAATACGCGCATTTCGATTGATATGTCTGAGCACGGCATCCGAGATGTCTCCGCCAACATTATCGAAATAGACATCCACGCCGTCTGGACATACCCGTTCAATCGCTGCGGACATGTCACTCTCCCGCTTGTAGTTGAGGACTACATCGAACCCGAGCTTTTCTTTCAGATAGGCACATTTTTCGTCAGAACCTGCGATTCCAACCACTCTTGCTCCGACAATCTTGCCGATCTGGCCGGCGATCATGCCAACGGCTCCCGCTGCGCCGGATACCACCACCGTTTCGCCATCCTTCGGTTTGCCGATATCCTCCATGCCAAAGTAAGCCGTCAGGCCCGTCAGGCCAAGGGCACCAAGATAGGCTGTAAGCGGCGCTTCCTCCGTATCGATCAGCGAGAGATCTCCCGTGTTGACAGCCGCATACCGCTGCCAGCCCCACATGCCGGAGACGAAGTCACCTTTGCGCAGATTGGGTTCTGACGAGTCCACCACTTGTCCAATTGCTCCACCTTTGATCACTTCATTCAGCGCATACGGAGGTGCATAAGACTTCGTATCCTTCATACGGCCCCGCATATAAGGGTCAACCGACAAATATAATGTACGCACCAGAACCTGTCCTGCTTCCGGTTCAGGGAGCGGAGTATGAATGAATTTGAAATTATCCCTGGATGGTGCACCTTCCGGACGGGATGCTAGTACGATCTGTTCATTTTGAGACAACTTCATGACCTCCTTGTTGCCAGTGGCCTGCGTATAACCCTTATCATCGTATATGTTATACCACCAGCACAATATGTTATCTTTTCGAGCATTTGGATATAGCTGTTCTGGAAGCCACCGTTAGCAATTCAGAATCCCCACGATGCTCTCCGTAGCCCATATGTCAAATACTGACTCTTAATAGTTTAAACCGAAACAGGCGGATCACAAACGTGGGCCGCCTTGAAAACATCAAATATCATTCTATTGCCATAATTGATTCACTATTCCTGCGCTGTCAAAATTACAGGACCATCTGCTGTGATGGCGATGGTGTGCTCGTATTGAGCGGACAGGCTTCCGTCCTGCGTACGGGCTGTCCAGCCATCCGCATCCAGCTTGCTGCGGTACGTTCCGATGTTCAACATGGGCTCTATGGTAATGACCATGCCTTCTTTGAGGCGGGGACCACGATGCGGTGGACCATAGTGAGGCACTTGCGGTTCTTCATGCATTTTCTCGCCGATGCCATGACCGATAAACTCACGTACGACAGACAAGCCCTCCCCTTCAGCATACGTCTGAATAGCATGGGAAATATCACCGATCCGGTTGCCAACTACGGCAAGCTCAATGCCTTTGTAGAGGGACGTTTTGGTGACATCCAGCAGATGCTGGGCTTCCGGTGTCACTTGCCCCACTGCATAAGACCACGCGGAATCGGCCAGCCAGCCATTCAGATTAACGACCATGTCAATCGTAACGATATCGCCGTCTTGCAGTACGTATTTTCCCGGAAAGCCATGACAAATCACGTCATTTACAGACGCGCATGTCGCATATTGGTACCCGTTGTACCCTTTTTGCTCCGGTGTTGCGCCATTTTTCTTCATAAAAGCTTCTGCGAACTGGTCAATCTCCTGGGTGGTGATCCCTGGACGAATCATTTTCGCAATTTCTTTATGGCACGCGGCGAGAATTTCGCCTGCCTTTTTCATATTTTGTATCTGCTCTTTGGTTTTTAACGTAATCATTCCAACTTCTCCTGTCCGTTATGATCTTATCCTGTCTTCTATTGTAACGCGAAACGCACAAAATAAAAAATTCGTACAATCGGTAAAGCTCCAACATCCTATTATACGCCAACCTCGTGAGCAATGAATACCACATTCCATAAAAAACTCGAAACCCTCCTAACCAAAGAGACGTATATGCTTAAAACGGTTGAAGAAGAAAGGATGATTATCCATGTTCAAAAAAATTATTGGTAAACTCATTGATTCCAAATCTTCATCTCACCGAAGGCGCTATAGCTCCTCGGACAGACGCTCCTATAAACGCCACAGCAGCTCCTCAGGCAAACGAAGCTATAAACGATATTCATCGTCCGATATGAAATACAGGGATAACCGCCATGGTTCCGGTTATTACAAAAGCAGAAAATACAGCTCCAGTTAATATGGTGCTGCAATGATGATATATGCCAATAGGGGATGTTCAGCCAGCCGTATCTCACGGCAGCAGAACATCCCCTATTGGCGTTTCCGGTTCACTTTTAATAAGAATCCAGCAAGTGTTCTATCTCGGCCTGTAATTCAGGCGCTCCTTCTGTGTATCCCGGGCGAAGCCCCAGCAGTCTCTCCAGCATGTGGTGCAAACCAGGCGTTAGGTTCAGCTCTTCCTGCCAGCTTGCAGGTGCCTTGCCCTTCTCAGGCTCATATGCCGAATACAGCATAAACAGAAGAAAGTGTCCCAGATCCTGCAGATCCTGATCAGGTACAGCCGGCTCATCCTCCGGCGTGGGCAGTTCCCGCATTCTTCGCTTCAGCTCAGGCAACAACGGCTCCCCCATACGCCGTGCCAGACCGAAGTCAATCAAATGTACGCGCTCATCACGCAAAATAACGTTGGGTATGCGCACATCCCCATGGATATATCCCCGCTCGTGAACGTGGGCCACAGGCTCCAGCAGTTGCAGAGCCAGTGCCAAGCATTCCTGCTCTGTATATTTACGGCCCTGTTCAAATATACACTGTTCCAATGTCTCTCCCCGGATATACTCTGTGGAAATGTAGCTTCTCCTCTTATATATGAATGCATGCAGCAGCTTCGGGATGGCCGGGTGATCCATCCGGCTCATCACGTCCGCTTCCCGTTCCAGCAGCCGGGCAGAAAGTCTGCCTTTGCTGGGCTTCGATTCCTTTAACGCCACTTCCTCGCCATTCAGTTCGTCGATACACAAATAGGTGAGTCCATAACTCCCCATACCAAGCAGCTCCTGAATTCGGTAACGTCCCGAAATCAGAGAACCTTCCCGCCGAGGACGGTCTGTCCACAGACTCACAAATCTTTGCCAGCTTCGTTGCAGCTCCACTTGTCCTCCCACACCGGCGACTTCTGAACTTCACCCGACCCTTCACAGGCACATTCGAGCAGTCGTAACAGCCAGTTTTCTTGTTGTACTATGGAGCTATTATATCAGGCTGTCTGCACGAAATCACGGCAACCCCTCTGCCGTCACGCTTCCTTGTGTTTCTTGGGCAGCAAGCCAAAGAGCATACGCAGCGAAGTCCCTTTCGGTTTGCGTTTACGGCCCTGGAAGCTGCGCAGATTGGTGACCAGTTCACGATCCCGTTCTTCTTCCAGCTTCTCATTCATCCATAGACGCTGCTTCTCCATCTGATCCTGGAGAGCCGTATGCGTATCAGCAAGCTGTTTCAGCGTTAACTCCAGTTCATCCACCCGCTGCTGGAGCATTTGCACACGATCATCCTGTGGCTCGATCATCCCGAAGGTCACTTCATTCACAAGCTGACCCAGACCTTCATAGGATCGAAGATGGCCAGTCGGCTCCGTTTCTTCAGGGAATACGGCAGGCAGCACGGCTGCTGCACATTCCTTCTCAGAAGTCATCTCTACCGTGCTCTCTGGCACGTTCGGAGACAGGACCGTCACCACGGCATCTGCAAGCGGCAGGTTATGTTCCCTCAGTTCCGTCATTAATCGTTCAATGCACTGAATATCGTCCGATCTGAACAATCTGGACTTGTTGGCGGAACGCTCGAATCGATATCCTTGTTCCTCAAGTGCTGCCGCATATTTACGAAGAGTACTGGCTCCTATGCCCAGGCTCTTGGCCGTTTCCGTCGTTGCTCCTGCTTCTTCAATCATCATTATTCCCTCCCGGAATGAAGTCTTTTGAATTCGAAATGGTGGCTTCAGCGTTCCCTTCTGGAACTGTCATCGGATCGGGCAACCTGTCTCATGAACAAATGGCTTTTGTTTAGCTTGCCATAGGTATTCGTCAACGTCCGGCTCGATCCCTTTGGCGGTTTTGTTCTGTTTCTAGGGATTCATAAGAACTTTTGTCACGTCTGTTATTCGTAAAAATCTCTCTTATTCCGACATGGAAGAGGAATCCTGTCACGTCGAATTATGCCGGTGCAGACGCCGTCGGTTTATGAAAACAGGATATTCATGTCAATTTTGTTAACTCCACTACTCCAATACGCTCCCGCGACAGAGGATATCATTGCTGCACTGCTTTTCCATGTGTTATCTTATGTAACGTAGAAACGGATTCCGGCATAAATTATAGGACTATACTTAACATATGGCTTGAAGTCAGGACAATTACATGATCAGGATATGGGGGTTGAACGACAGTGTTAGGCAAATCAGGTAAAGTAGCGGTGATCGGGGCGGGTCTTGTAGGCTCAAGTTGTGCATATTCCATGATCAATCAGTCGATATGCAGGGAAATCATGATGGTGGATCGGACGTATGACCGTGCTGTGGCGCAGGCGCTGGATTTCTCGCATTGTATGGATTTTACACATAATCGTACCAAAGTATATGCCGGGACATATGCAGATTGCGGAAACATGGATGTCATTGTCCTGACTGCAGGAGCCAATCCAAAAGCAGGCCAGACACGTCTGGATATTCTGGAGGAGGCCGAATCGATTGCCAAGGACATCGTACTCCCTATCATGAATAGCGGATTCAACGGCATCTTTGTCGTCGCAGCCAATCCGGTTGACATAGTAACTTATATGGTATGGAAGTTATCCGGTCTTCCGCGTGAGCATGTCATTGGCACAGGGACCTCCATTGATTCCTCCCGTCTCAAAACGCTGCTATCTGAAGTGTTTTCCATCGATCCGCGCAGCGTGCACGGATATGCTCTTGGGGAGCACGGGGAGTCCCAGTTCGTAGCCTGGTCCCATGTGACCATTGGAGGCAAACCGATCATGCACATTATGGAGCAGCATAAGGAACGCTTCAAACACCTGGATCTCGACGACATTGCCCGCAAAACCAAAGACGCTGGATGGGAAATCTTCACACGCAAAGGTTCTACGCAATTCGGTATCGGCAATGCACTGGCTCATATCACTCGCTCCATCCTTAATGATGAACACAAAATCATTGCCGTCTCAGCCATTCTGGAGGGGGAGTATGGTCAAAGCGGCGTCTGTGCAGGTGTTCCAGCCATTATTGGAGGAAACGGAATTCAGGAAATTATTGAACTGAATCTGGATGCTTCCGAGCGCGAGAAATTCGAGCGCTCCTGTGAGATATTATCAGGCAACATTAATCGCCTGACCTTGGCGTAATTGTAATCGTTCCGTCCGCCTTATAGACTCACTCCAGAATTGAAAAGCATGAACAATCAAACAGGCCAGCGACCTCCTGCTAGGAGAAATCGCTGGCCTGTTTGGATTAACATCTCAGGGTTATATTTAATTCGGTGCCAACTGGGGCTGATCTGTCGGCCCCCATTGCTGAAGCACGCGCTTCAATTCACTGAGCATTACTGGTTTACTTATGAAATCACGCATACCCATCTCGAGACAGGCTTCCTTGTCTTCCCGCTTGGCATTACCCGTCACTGCAATAATCGCCGGAATACGATCCTGTGGAATCAGACGGTGTACCAGATCAGTTGCCTTGAGCCCGTCCATGACCGGCATGTGAATATCCATCAACACAATATCATACGAATTCTGCGAGATGGCCTCAATGGCTTCAACTCCGTTGGTACATACATCTGTTTCATAGCCAAGCTTTTCCAGATACTCGGTCAAAATCTTCCGGTTCACCGGGTGATCCTCGGCTACCAGGATACGCATAGCCACCTTATCACCTTGACGTGTGCGATCATGACTGTATTGACGTGCTGTGTCTTCTGACGCGTAATCTACACTCGTTGCAGGTACTGCAAAACGGAACGTTGAACCTTTCCCGTCCTCACTCTCCACGCTAATACTACCACCCATAATCTCCACAAGCCGCTTCGAGATGACAAGACCGAGTCCTGTACCTCCATACTTGCGATTAATGACCGGGTGCAGCTGAGAGAAGGATTGGAACAACTGATCCAGCTTGTCCGCAGGAATGCCAATCCCGGTATCTTTCACTGCAAAATCAAGAACGCTATCTTCTGGCCTTCTGCCCTTAACAATATCCACATTGACATCAATGCTGCCCTTGTCCGTAAATTTCAGTGCATTACTGACCAGATTGACCAGAATCTGACGGATACGCATGGCATCCCCAACCATGAATTCCGGAATGGTTGGATTCAGGCGATACCTGATCTGCAGCTGTTTCTCGTCTGCCCGGAGTTTAAACAGCTCCGCCACCTGCTCCAGCATTTTGCGAAGAGAGAACGGTTCGTATGCAAGAGCCATTTTACCGGACTCCAGCTTGCTGAAATCCAGAATATCATTCAGTATATTCAGCAGCGCATCCCCGCTCTCCTGAATAATCTGGGCATATTCCCGCTGCTCTTCCGATAGATCGGTTCCAATCAGCAGTTCGGTCATGCCAACAATTCCGTTCATCGGCGTGCGAATCTCATGGCTCACCATCGACAAAAATTCCGACTTGGCCTGCGCTGCAAGCTCAGCCGTCTCCTTGGCGCGCACAATTTCACGCTCACCAGTTACATCATTGAACACAATGACTACGCCCTGGATCTGTTCCTGATCAATAATCGGCGTAACCTGGTATTCCACCAAGAAGCTGCTGCCGTCCTTGCGCCAGAATACATCTTCCTTGACGGAGCGTCCTTTTCCATCCATCACCGTCATGTGAATTGGACACTCTTCTTTTGGAAAATAACTTCCATCCGCACGGGAATGATGGATAATGTTATGAGCATTATTGCCAATAAATTCTTCCACTTCATAACCAAACATGGAAGCGGCCGCCGGATTCATAAACATGGTGACCCCTTCCGCATCCAGACCATATATGCCTTCTGTAACGGAATTCAGAATCAGTGCATGCTGCTTGCTAAGCTCCTGAATACGCTCCATATACTCCTTGCGTTCAGTAATGTCTGACAATATTCCGTATACTCCAACCAATTCCTGGTCGACGATAATAGGCACATTAATGATGGATGCATCGAACTTCTTGCCCGAGGAATTCACAATGCGAGTTTCATAATGCTGCGGTTTCCCCTGCTTCACCAGCTCAAAGTAAGCTCTGCCGCGCCCTACCTCACATGGATCCAGATTGGACAAAAACGATTGTCCGATGAGTTTGCTGCGCGGAATATTCAGCATTTTGACTAGATTTCGATTCACCGCACTGTACTTGCCTTCGAGATTCAAAGAGTACACCGCAGCCGGATTATGCTCGAACAAGGATTTGTAACGCTGTCGACTCTCTCTCAGGCGTCTGTCTGCATCCTTGTGCTGGGTAATATCCCGGCTTATGCTTACAATCTGGATGCCTTTTCCCTTCTCTCCAGCTACAGGCTTAGCCAAAGTTTCCATCCAGATGTAATGCCCCTTCTTGTGTCGCACGCGCATTTTGCAGCCATTGCCAATCTCGGATAGCTCGAGCGGATCAGGGAAATCTCCAGGATAACAATAATCCTTGAAGGACTTGCCCGTCACCTCTTCCGGCTGATACCCAAGCAAAGGAAACACAGATGGAGATACATAGAGCAGCTCACCATCCAGCGAACTTGTCGTAATGAGGTCTTGAGCATGTTCAGCAAGCACCTGATATTTTTCTTGCGTCTCCTGGAGTCTCCGCTCCACTTCAACAATCTCCGTTATATCTTTGGCAATACCATAGATGCCCACAACCTCTTCTCCTGCTGTAATGGGTACGTAGGTAATCTCGGCTTTTCTTACAGAACCATTCTTATGATAAAACGTGATGTTGTTACTGACTGAACGGCCAGTAATCACCTCACGAATATAGTCCCGCCTCGACTGTTCACTCTCTGGCGGACAGACCTGACTTGGATGAATACGCATCAAATCATCGAGTGTATATCCAGATATACGCTCTACAGATGGATTGGCATCGATATAGTTTCCATGGATGTCCATCACATATATGGCATCCGGGTGATTAAAAAACAGTGATTGGTAAGAACTTCCTTCAGAAATAATCCGCTTCAGGGTTTCCGTTTTATTAATATCCAAGGCTTACCCCTCTTTTCTCAGCCTTTATCTTCTTCTAACAATTCATTAAGGTCATTTAGAGTTTAAAGCCTCTACCCACGAATAACCAAGTAAGGCTGCATAGAAACAGCTTTTTTTATTCTACCAGATTCCAGTCTCACTTTGCTTACAATCTAGTATAAAAATTGCAATATTCCAAATTGAAAAAGTTGGAAGCTTCCCTTCTTTACTTTAAATCAACTTCTAATCGGGGTCCCCATTCCCAAAATTGTGTTTTGAAAATCTGGATATTAGTTACAACGCCTTAGATACATTGTGTATCATTTCCACTGTAATCGATACACAAAGAGCGTACCTGCATCAGTACAAACGTACTTCATCCAGTACGAAATAGATCAGGACGTGCTTAGTTATGGAGAGGATGGAGATCATGCTGCCTAATCGAGTTAAAGTTGCTTATGGAAAGGTAAGAGGAATGGCCTTATTTGGAAGGATACAGCCTTCTCTAAGGCTTCTACCACGAATACGAGGCAAGGTATACCTGAATAAATTCGGTGATCTCCATGTGGGCAAACGACTCAACATCATAGGAAAACCCTGGGGGACACAGCTGACGGTTGTCAAAGGCGCTAGATTAACCATTGGGGATGATGTCATGATTAACGCCGGGGTGGGGATTGCTGCCAACATCGAGATCTCTATTGGCAATAACGTCATGATTGGACCAAGGACAAGCATATTCGATAGTGCCTATCACCGGATTGACTCTCTGGATGACGGCAGCAGCATGGCCAAAAAAATTATCATTCATGACAACGCCTGGATCGGGACTGGCGTGTTAGTCCTTCCAGGAGTAACGATAGGAAAAAATGCCGTCGTTGCCGCGGGAAGTACGGTTACCAAGGATGTACCCGCCAATACACTGGTTGCCGGAACACCCGCAAAAGTAGTTCGTGAACTCACCATACACGAAGGTTGGTTGAGGTAATAAAAAATCCCCCACGTCCTCACCCGAAATACACACTCGGTTGACGGTCTTGGGGGATCTTGGTCTGATGAAGATCAGTCTTAAACATCACACCATCTTAAATTTCCTTTTTTCTAAAATAGAGAATGCCAATAAGAATAAACAGCACCGCACTTCCTCCGACTACGGTAAGGAGCGTACCAAGCGGTACGTTGTAGGCCCCGAACCCCCCGCCGTCCGTTGGTGTCATCAGCAGCATGGGCTGAGCCCAAGGATAGAATGGGCCGATTTTCGCCGAGTTCACAATCAGTATGTTCGGTACAGTCAAGGCAAAATTCAGAGCAAGGGGTGCTGCGAAGCTGCTCCATATCAGGGAAACCAGCATTTGCAGTCCGGCAAGGGGCAGGCAGGCGAACAAGCCGAGCAGCAATTTGCCGATAATGAACGACCACGGTACAGGTTCGGTAAGGCCCTGAATCCATCCTGCCATCAGAATGGATATCAGCAGCAGCAATTGGGTACAAAGCAGAAGCAATATGACAATCGTCAACTTGCCTGCATAAACGCCTGTTCGCGTGAGAGGCAGCACCAGCATTTGCTTCCACCCCCCACCAGCATGTTCGAAGCGGCAGACAAATGAAGTGAATACCCCCGTCAGGATCGGCATAAGCAGCATCCCATGCAAAAAGACCATCGTTCCCATCAGGACTTCCCACTGTCCTGATGGCTCACTGAGAAGCCCAATAAGCAAAGCTAACAATGGACTCAGCAGAATCAGAAGCCATACGGGGGACTTGCCCATTTTCAGCCGTTCAGCGGACAGGATTCGGAAATACGTCGTAGCAAAGTTCATGCTAAGCCACATCCTTCCGGCTGAAATGCATCATTCCAAGCAGCATAATCAGAATACCCGCAGCCAGTCCCATCCCTGCGTACATGAATGGATTCGGTCCATTCCATGCCATCTGTGCCCATGCGAGCGGGAACATTGGTGAGATACTAAGTGCGAACATGCCTGTGATCGCAAGTACAATGCCCAAGGTCACCGGAAGTGCCTGATTTTTGGCAACCATCGTTAGCCACAATTCAATGGATAGTACAGGAAGTGCCCCGGCCAGTGGCAGCAGGCCCAGCTTGAATGCTTGAATCCAGGGAATGTCTCCGGCATTGAAGCCGAACACGAGGCCCAGAATCACGATTCCGGCAGTCAAAAGTAGACAAGAGATCACAAGCAGTATACATGCCAATAAGAACTTCGCCAGATATACTGCTGGTCTCGGAATCGGCATTGCCAGAAGCTGCTTCCATGAACCTTGCTCATGCTCAACATTCGCAATCATGGAGCTCAGGATCGTTGCGCCAAGCATTAAAGCTAACGGTACAAAAACAACCACATTCTCCAGAAGCCCATTCCACAGGTTATCACCATATATTCCTTTTAGATAATCCAGACGGAGTCCAAAGTTCAGAGCCTGCATTAAGGTAAGTCCGATGGGTGCAAGGAAGACAAGAAACCAAATGCCTTTTCCACGAATTTTGAGCCAGTCCGACGATAGTGCACGTCCCGTCATACCATAGCCCCCTCACCAATGACCCGCATGAAGAGGTCTTCGAGAGACTGTCGGTGCTCCTCCACCCGGTAAATGGCGTGATCTTGCTCAACCAATCTGCGCACAAGCAGGGCAATCGCACTGTTATCCATATATGGGAATGTAAGCTCAGACCCTTGACGCTGACCGAATTGCCCTTGTTCTCTTGCCAGCTTCATGGCTTCTTCCGGCTCGGAAACAGTCAATCGGATAGAGCTGCCTGTCTGGCTGTGCAGGTTTGCAATGGTATCCTGAAGCACCATTTTGCCTTCACGAATAATACCTACGCGGCTAGCCATCTGCTCCACCTCACTGAGCAAGTGACTTGATACCAATACTGTAATGCCATGTTCCAGCGGCATGCGTTTAATTAACTCCCGGATCTCCTGAATGCCAGCTGGATCCAGTCCATTCGTAGGTTCATCCAATATCAACAGTTCCGGCTGACCCAGCAAGGCACTTGCAATCCCGAGTCTCTGCTTCATTCCAAGTGAATATCCTTTAACCGCACGCTTTGCATCCCTCGTCAGATCGACTATGGACAATACTTCAGCAATTCTGGATTTGGGTACATTCAGGATCCGCCGCAATGCCTCTAGATTTTCGACTGCATTCAGATGCCCGTAATAAGACGGATACTCTACGAGCGAACCAACACGGCGCAAAATATCCATGCGATCCTTGCGAATGTCTTTATCGAAGACACGAATGACCCCTTTTGTCGGTTTGATCAAGCCCAGCAGCATGCGAATAGTTGTTGTTTTACCCGCGCCGTTAGGTCCTAGAAAACCGTAGATATCTCCCTTCTTGATATGCAGATCCAATTCGCGAACCGCCGCACGATCCCGATATGTTTTCCATAAATTAGCCGTTTGAATAATGTTATCACTCACTGTTTAATCACCTCGGATATCATCGTAACCGTCCAAGGTTAAAACTAAAGTTGTCCCAAGTTTAAGTTTAGTTTAAATCGTGCTAGGTCAGACCTTAGGTCAATAGATAAATATCCGAACTCCTTCGGGTGAGCTATCCACCTTTTTACGCAGGCCCATCTCGCGGACGAGCAGATCCACAATGGACAGCCCCAGTCCCGTACCTTTCGCCCCCACCTCTTGCTGCATACCCGGACCCTGATCCCGAATAACCAGAGCTGTTCTGTCGTGAATTCGTTCAGTGGATATGCCAATGTATTTTCCGTCTCCCGCATACCGAACCACGTTCTGAAACAGGTTATCCAGAATACGACGCATGCCCTGTTCATCCACACGCCAGATCAGCGGCTCATCCGGCAGATCAATATCGATGTCGAACTGCTCTTTCTCCCATACGGGGTACCATGCCGCGGCCGTTTCCCTAACGATCCGGAAAACATCCTTCTCTTCCAGCTTCAGCGTGTACTTACCACTCGCAAGCAGATTGTACGATAACATGTTATCAATAAGACCGCTTAGATCATCCATCTTGGACTCCATGCGTGACAATGAACTGATGCCCTTATCGCTGAGCGCTTCCTTGTGAAGAGCATGCATATGCCCACGAATGACCGTTAGTGGCGTACGCAAATCATGGGAAAGTCCTGCAATGAGACGTTTGCGGAACTGTTCCTCCTCACGTTCCCTGTGACGGCTTTCGGTCAGCTGATACACCATCTGATTGAAGGAGTCTTCCAGCTGACCGATCTCGTCCGATCTGCGAATATCAACTGGAAGCGGTATGCCTTCCTTACCTGGCGTAATCATGGCTGTCTGCAAACGGATCAGCCGTTTGCGAATCCGTGCAAAAAAAAGAATGGACATCACAATGAAGAAGAGAAAAATAATCGTCATCAGCAAACCAAGATATAGGAGCTCCATCGGCCAGTTGCTCTGGGATTTTTGGAGCAGGTATCTAGGCACTTCAATGACCATGAAGCCTTTTCCTTTGTCCTGATTGCCCCCACCTACAAATGAAACGACGGTTAACGGGTCACGGTAGACGGCCTCCTTCATGAATTCCATCGTGTAGGAAGCATCCCATACTGCGGGAATACGGGTTTCTACCTTTTTCTGATCATTCAGCGGCCAATTCAAAGTAGTCAGGGTTGAGCCATTTGCCGGAGTTTCAACTACTTCTACGCCTTCACCTCCAAGTATAAAAGCTGTTTTCCCATTCTCATCCACTCTGTACACTGAAGATTTGGGATACTGGGCATGTAACTGCTTCATGCGATCGTCGATCTTGGCAGGCGTTGCCTGATCCAGCTTCTTCGATTCATTGGACCAAAGATTGCTTATGTGCGTAACGTCACCGTAAGGAGCGGCGTTGCCCTTGCTCACGTTATTGACAACCACGACATAAATGACAGATGTGATCGGAAGTACAACAGGGACGAACAGCACTGCGCATAAAATTAGAATGATGTAACGGGACATCAGCGAGCGGCCGAATCGGAGCTTTCGTTTTTCGTTCTTTTTCCCTTCGCTCTCATCTTTCGGATTCTCTTGCTTACTGAACGACCTGATCATGGTTTCTTCACACGGTATCCAACCCCGCGTACAGTTTGAATGACCGACGGATTGGCCGGATCCCGTTCAAGCTTCTCGCGCAGATGGCGAATATGTACCATTAATGTTTTATCCCCATCCAGATAAGGCTCGTTCCAAACAGCTTCATAAATCTGTTCTTTCGTACGGATCATGCCCATATGCCTGAGCAGGTAAGCGAAGATGTGAAATTGTTTTCCCGATAAAATGATCTCCTCCCCCGTCTCCTCATTGACGATCCGATTGTCCTTCTCATAGATGGACAGGTGATCCAGCTTCAGGGCAGCATCGGACGAAACGGTAGATCCTGCCTTGCGCAGCTGTACTTCAATGCGTGCAGCGAGCTCATCGGGGTGAAACGGCTTGGTTACATAATCATCGGCAAAATCAAGCCCATGCAGCTTGTCATCAATGGAGGTTCTGGCCGAGAGCATGACGATGGGCACGGAAGGATGCTCCTTTTTCAGCCGCTGTCCTACCGTAAATCCATCCAGTCCGGGCAGCATGACATCCAAAATAATGAGTGAGCAGCCCCCGGCAGCTTCGGCTGCCCCCTCTCCGCTTCCCAGCCATATGACCTCATAACCGCGTTCCTCCAGGTCAGCCCTGACCCATGTCGCGATTTCCGTATCGTCCTCAATGTATAACAGTTTTGTTTTCATACGTAGATTCGTTTCCTTTCTGTACCCTTTGGGTTAATTATATATCTGAACATATTGGAGTAAGCTGTATGTATGAACGAAGCACCATCTAAAGGGACTACTCCGTTACTTTCATTAGTATTATACCTTAATCTTCAGCTACAGAAATGCCATGCCTGATGTCCATGAAGTACATATGAAGTGAATAGACGGGAGGAATTTGAACATGCTGCTGGAAGCCATCTATCATCAACCCAAACGGAACTGGGCATATGCCTACGATAAAGATACTGTTCGCCTGCGCCTGCGTGCCAAAAAGAATGATCTCACCGAGGTATACGCCATGACTGGCGACAAATACGCATGGGAAAATACCAAAAAGCAGATCTCTTTAACCAAGTTCACCTCAGATTCCATGTTCGACTACTATGAAGGTGAAATAAAGCCTCCGTACCATCGTCTGAAATATTCCTTTTTGCTCAAAAGCGAAGACGAGCAGATATGGATGTCCGAAACGGGTTTTCAGGAAGACGAACCGGACGATCCGGGGCAGATGTTTCAGTTCCCCTATATCCACCAGGGTGCAGTCTTTACGCCGCCTGAGTGGGTCAAGGATGCGATTTTCTATCAGATCTTCCCCGAGCGATTTGCCAACGGCAATCCGGAACTGAATCCGGAGAATGTTGAACCATGGGGCGGCGAGCCTACACCATCCAACTTCTTTGGAGGTGACCTCCAGGGTGTGATGGATCATCTGGACTACCTCAGTGAGCTAGGCATTAATGCCATTTATTTCACCCCCATCTTCGAAGCAACCACCAATCATAAATATGATACCGAGGACTATCTCCGGGTAGATCGGCATTTCGGTGATGCAGACACCGTGAAACGTTTGGTCAAGCTGTGTCATGAACGCGGTATCCGAGTGCTTCTCGATGCAGTGTTCAATCATTCCGGGAAGACGTTTGCCCCATTTGTGGACGTACAGGAGAACGGGGAGAAGTCCAAATACAAGGATTGGTTCCATGTTCATGAATTCCCGCTGGATGTGAAGGATGGCATACCTACGTATGAGACCTTTGGATTCGAACCTCACATGCCGAAGCTGAACACGGAAAATCCGGAGGTGAAGGACTACCTGCTGAAGGTAGCCGAGTATTGGATCAAGGAAGTGGGTATGGACGGCTGGCGGCTGGACGTTGCGGACGAAGTGGATGATGCATTCTGGCGCGATTTCCGCCGGGTGGTCAAGGCTGCGAATCCAGAGGCGTATATTCTCGGAGAAATCTGGAATGAATCCTCGGCATG
Source organism: Paenibacillus sp. FSL K6-2862 (assembly GCF_038005125.1). Lineage (NCBI taxonomy): Bacteria > Bacillati > Bacillota > Bacilli > Caryophanales > Paenibacillaceae > Paenibacillus > Paenibacillus sp. FSL K6-2862. The sequence goes on along the minus strand of NZ_JBBOSN010000001.1, from coordinate 472,103 downwards.
GCTGCAAGGTGATCAGTTCGACGCTTCCATGAACTATCCGTTTACCGATGCCGTGAATGGTTTCTTTGTCAAAAATAAAATGAATGCCGAGACGTTCGCGAATTCCATCGGACGGCAGCTGTCACGTTATCCACTGCAAGCCAGCGAAGTAGCGTTCAACCTGCTGGATAGCCATGATACGCCAAGGCTGCTGACGCTGTGTGAAGGTGATCAGCGCAAGATGAAACTGGCAGCATTGTTCCAGTTCACTTATCTGGGCACGCCGTGCATATATTACGGAGACGAGATCGGGCTGGATGGCGACCATGATCCGGGCTGCCGGAAATGCATGGAGTGGGACGAGGCGAAGCAGGACCGTGAATTGTTCACCTTTTATCAGCAGCTTATCGCCCTTCGCCATACCCATCCCGCTCTGCGTGCAGAAGGTCATGTTCGATTCCTGCAAGCTCGTCCTGAAGGAAGCCAGCTGATTCTCGAACGGCAGAGTGAAGATGAACGCATTCTCGTTCTGTTCAATCGTTCGGAGGAAACGGCGATCATTGAATTCGAGGCGGGTGCGGAAGAATGGACCGAATTGTTGGACGGTAACCACCGCACGGCCAGGGACGGCGATGTTCTCGCTGTTGAACTGCCAGCATACGGTTATGCCGTGTTAAGTACGGATATCAGTCAGGATAAACGGTAAATATTTATTCCTCATTCTTGTAGATTACATGAGCTTTCTCCTGTAAAGCCCGGAGTTAGGCTGAGGCTCTTGCTCTTCAAATAAAAAAAAGGCGTCCTGCATGACCTGTAAAGGCCAGCGGACGCTTTTCTCTGTTTTTCTCCCGTCATAGATCCTAACCTATCAGATTCGTTCTATGCCTGCTCTTTCGAATTACCCTTCGTGTTCTGTGGTTCGGACTCAGCTTCAGGTTCCGCACGCTTCGCTTTGGGTTTCGCCAGCTTCTCCATCATTTTCCGGCCTGTTGGCGTCTGGGCTAACCCGCCCTGCGCTGTCTCGCGGTGCCTGCTCGGCATCGCACTTCCCACTTCCAGCATGACGTCGATGACTTCATCCGATGGAATGGCACTTCTTACCCCGGCCAGCGCCATATCGGCTGCAGCCAGTGCCGTTACCGCACCCAGTCCGTTGCGGACGATGCATGGAATTTCAACAAGCCCTGCGACCGGATCGCAGATGAGGCCCAGTGTATTTTTTAACGCGAGACCTACGGCATGAACGACCTGCTCCGGCGTCCCTCCGCGCAGCTCCACCATTGCACCGGCAGCCATGCCGATCGCCGAACCGACTTCTGCCTGACAGCCACCCTCTGCACCTGAAATAAACGAGTTATTGGCAATGACATATCCAATTGCACCTGCACAGAATAAGCCGTTCACCAGATGCTCATCACTCCATCCGAATCGCTCCTGGGAGCTGATGAATACACCAGGGATAATTCCGCAAGAACCTGCTGTAGGTGTTGCCACAATCCGGCCCATCGATGCGTTGACTTCAGATACACACAAGGCATAGGCCATTGCCAGTGCGGAAGCGTCACCCGAGCAGGTTTCGCCCTGGCGAATATATTCGGCCATCTTTTTGCCGTCTCCGCCAGTCAAGCCACTGCGCGAAGTGGTGTCCTCCGTCAGTCCTTTGCGTACAGCCTCTTTCATCACCTGATAATATTCCGACATCTGCCGCACAACGTCCGCTTCCGGCGTATTGGTCTCCTGAACCTGCTCCTCGATCATTAGCCGGGCAATGGTTTTGGATTCAGCCGTACAGATCGTATTCAACTCATGCAAGTGCTTAAACCTCATCCGAATCAACCCCTCTCTTCAAATCAATGACGCGAATATCCAGCACATGATCCAGTGAACGCAAGCGTTCCAACATCTCGCCACTTGGTGCTCCGTCCATTTCCATCGCTGTTAGTGCTTCGCCATCCCGGGCTTTCCGGTCTACCTGCATATAACCGATGTTAACCCCTGAGGAGCTGATCGTAGACGTCACGGAAGCAAGCACCCCTGCCTTGTCCGCATGACGCAGAACGAGTGTGGGGAATTCCCCGCTGATCTGTACCCGGAAATCATTTAACGTATGCACCGACACGCTGCCACCGCCAATCGAAGCACCAACGAGTGAACATTGACGCTCACCGTGCCACAACTCAATTTTGACCGTATTCGGATGTGGAGCAGGCAGTCCGCTCGTGTAGAACTCAACCTCCATGCCCGCTTGTTCAGCATATTCCTCGGCGTCTGGTATCCGCGGATCATCAGTGACATAGTCAAGCAAACCACCAATTAACGCCAGATCCGTACCGTGACCTTGATACGTATCGGCAAATGAGCCGTACAGTGTCAGCCTGGCACGTTCAGGCGTACACCCCAGCCACTGCCGTGCAATTCTTCCCAGTCTCGCTGCCCCAGCTGTATGTGAACTTGAAGGCCCCGTCATCGACGGACCAATAATTGAAAAAACATCTTTAAATCGCATCCTGCACCCCTCCATATCGTCCTATCCATCCAGACATGCACCATAATGTTCCTTCATTACTGAATGATGACATCAAAAAAGGACAGTAGAAGGCCTTAGGCCCTCTCTCTGTCCTCGTTACCTGAGAGTTTCATGATCAGAGGCCGCCCCCATGGGGTACCCTTCTCATCATATACCCCTTGGGTGGCGCATTCGCGCACTCTCCAGAGTTGCGTCCAACGATGGTACATTTACCTGAGAGATTAACCACCTGCGCCGGGTGCGCAGCGGCTTGCTCCTTCGGTGCCTGGCAGCCTACTGAAACCAATGACCTGCCGAGGTCTCTCCCGCTCGTTCTCATCCGCTGTATCGTATATATTCGCTTGAACACATATCAAACGTTGTCCTTATAAGATTGATCATTCATATAACAGATTAATATGCAACACAAGTAATGTCAACAAAAGTAACGCATCATTATCATCTTGGCAAAATTCCTCTACTATTATATGCAGCTTTCCACGGAATCGTTCAGTTTCCAATAGGATATAGACTAGCTATGGAGAGATTTTGAGGAAGAGCTGTGATCCTTATAAACTGACTGTCTTGAAGGAAGCCAGCTCGTAAGCCATAACAGAAGGGCACCCAGCATCAGAACTGCCGAAACGACCGTATATACCGTTCGAAGAGAGATCACTTCGGCAACTACACCCATGACCAAAATCGAAATGACCTGCAATGCACTCAGCATGAGTCCAAGTACGCTGCTCATTCGCCCCATCAAGTCTACCGGTATATTATTCTGATAAAAGGTGACCAGTCCCGTGTTTGCTGGCGCCGAACACAAACCGAGCAAAATAAAGGCGAATGCGGCAAGTTCGAACGAAAACGAACGAGCGAACAGGAAATAACCAAGCGCAACCAAGAGCACGCCCCCGCCCATCATGTGGCGAATGGACAAATGTTTGGCGAACAACCAAACCAGCAGAGAACCCGCCATGTATCCAGCTCCAGTAACACTCATCAACGCACCATACTGTGACTCGGACAGGCTCATGACTTGACGGATAAACACCACTTCCTGTGCATCCAGCGACATGCCAATAACAAGAATAATCTGGAACAAGGCATAGATGCCCACCACATATCCTGCTTGGCGACTGAATAGCATCACGGCTCGCCAATCCTGGGCGATCAGACGAGGGGTTAGCCTTGTCCTACCGCTGCTCTGCTCTCCCGTGCCCAGCCTTGGCAGTAACATCAGGATAAGCGCCGATACTACAAAGGAAGCTGCATTGGCATAGATCGCTGCTGCAGGAGACAGATAAATCAACATGACTCCGGCTATGGCTGGGCCTGTAATAAAAGCACCTGAGCTGATCATTGCCTGCAGGGAATTGAATCGCTTGCGCCGCTCAGCAGGAACCAGTCGGGTGATGTACACCTGCGAAGAAGGTACGAATATGGATGACGACATGCTGACAAGAAACATGATGCCGTACATCATCCATAGACTGGGCATCAGCGGAAGCAATGCCACGAGCACAGCTCTCGCCACATCCGCCCCAATCATCAGCTGCCGCTGGTCGTAGCGGTCAATCAGACTGCCTGACCAGAACTTGGTGCATACCGATGCAATCGGCGAGATAATCCACAAGCCTGCAACTGCCGCCGGGGACTGTGTCATGTTAAGCACCATCAAATTAATGGCCACAATGTAGATAAAATCCCCCAGATTGGATATGCCTACTCCGCCCAGCAGCAAGCCGGCATGTCTCCATCCACCTGACTCGGCGCCCTTCCCTTTCCCCTGATCTCGATCATTGCTCATCCATCATATCCCTCCCGGATTCATTCCTTTAAATCATTCAATGCACTGATTTAAAACCCAATAATTGTATTATCTCCTATTTGATCCTTTTTCGCAGTAAAAAAATGGACAATGCCTGCGTCGATCATCATGTTTCGCAAGGCTTTCCGTACAGAAAAAAAAGACTGCCGTTAATCTGGCAGTCTCAAGTCGTTTTAATCTAAGTTACTTTTCTATATCATTTTTGGGCCAAATCCGAAGCCTGCCGAAACCATTCCTTTACGGCATTTGCCTGGCCATATTCCAGAAATATGGCTTTGAAGCCGCTGCGATTCACCATCAGCCTCGCCCGTACGGATAACAAGGACTTGCTTCGCTGTCTTCGGGTAGCCACAGTATCCACTGTGACCACATGAGGACGGCGCATCAGCGCTGTTCTGCGGGAGATGGCCCGGTGGCGAATGGTTAACAGCTTGCCCTGAATGCTCAGCCCTTCATCCTTGAAGCATCCGTATCCCCAAACGGCACATAAGGGAACAAGCAAAAATAGAAATGCACCCATCGGGCCCAGAAACACCGTCCCCGCCGTTCCCAGCAGGGCTGCACCAAGCAGTTTCCAGCGTAAGAATAACCAGCGAGCTCGGTCCGGGGGTCTGTTAGCGGGTGGCTGCATGACGAATTGCGGTACAATTCGGGCAAGCAGCTCATTGACATCGCGGAGCGGCAGCAGCGGATGAAGCATCATTTTTTTCTCCGTCTCTGAAGTCAAAACAAAAATCTCCACCTCGGCATAACCAAACGGCTGTCGCAGCAGTCCCTCCCTGATCTCCACCGCCTGGACCTTCCCTGGTGAGAACACATGCTTCTTTCGGTCGAGCAATCCGGAAACAATCGTAATATTACCGCCTTCCTGCTCCACCGTGAATCCGGCATACTTAATCGTGAACAGGACAGCTGATAAGATCCAAGCAAGTAGAAACATGACAGGAACCAGTCCGAGCCACCAGATTGCAGGCAGTTGTCCAGCCCGCTCTACCAAGCTGCTGTAGAAGTGCGCAGGGAGCAGGTCATCCGCGAAGGAATAAACCCCTGTACCGAATACAACAACGAGCGGCAGATTCATCGTGGTCAGCGCTCCGGCAAACAGCCTGCCGGCTGACAGCCGCAGCAGAACCTCCCGTTCTGGCTGCATAAGCGGAGGGGATGCCTGGATGTGCCCCTCCTCTTGCTCAGGAGATTCTCCCTCTTCATCTGAATTAAGATCTTCAGTATGTTCTGCTGAGAGAGGTGCTTCCGCTTTCTTCACAGCCTCATTCCGCTTCTGATATAACCACTGCTCTACCCGCTCGGCCTCCGCAACGGCGAGAGCGGGTAATACACCATCGGCCTCTTTGCTGCCGCCCGGCGTCTCAATCTTGAGCTGTGCCAGCCGGAGCAAACGTTGAATCAGAGGCTGCTGTGTCTGGATGGAGTGAATACGGCTGAAATAGATCGATTTCTCTTCCCGGACAAATATGCCCTGACGCAGCACAATCCGATCATCCTGAAGCGTGTAGCTGAATTTACGCCATTGAAACCACCCATACAGAATCAAAGGAAGCGTAAATAGAACAATGGCAGCCATATAACCATACCAGGGAAACTTGCTCCAGTTCACGCCTTTGATGATGAGTAGAACGAGGATGGGAATGATGGACTTCATTACGCTAAAAAAGGGAAATAACATGTACAGCTTATGTAGATGCTTGGGTTCATTCATCGGGATCTTCCACCTTCGCCAGATGTCCGATACTGCGCTTCAATTGCTCTGCTTCCTCTCTTTCCAGTCCAGCGATATGGAGTGTGGCTGCGGCAGTAACGATGCTGACCTTGGCAAGTCCATACTTTCGCAGCAGCGGACCGCTCTCCAGTTCCACCTGCTGTACACGCGTCATCGGCACAATCGTATCCGTATGCCATAACCAGCCGGAATGGATCTCCACTTCATCCTCAGCCACCCGAAAACTAAAGTGTCGGTGTCGCAATCCGGGCAGAATCCAGGTGTACCAGATCAGTGAAATGATAAAAATCCCTAATCCAATCCAGCCCGGCCACAGCACCCAGTCTCTAACCCATGCGACAATCAGATACCCAATGGCCAAAAGAGCCAACAGCCCATTGACCATAAGGGCCGTCAGGGCTGTAGCTTGTTTGGCTTTGGGGTGGAGACGTCGCAGTTCTTCGTTGTTAAGCTCTGTGTAATTCATCGCGTGACTCACACTCTCCTACCATTCAAAATTAAGGTTGATTGGGAAGCTTCAGATCCTTCGCCCAAGCCTGAAGCTTCTCCTTCGTCCATTCCTCGTTCTCACCCATGATGGAGTAACGCAGCCCATTCTCACTCCATGATATGTTCCGTATGCTCTTCATATACGAACCCTCGGTATCCCGAACCTTCACCTTGGACTCATCCGGCAGCAGTGTATTATCCACATTTTCATCCGGCGCCTTGAATACAGACAGACTCACTTCAACCTTGTCATTGTTGACGTAGTACAAGGTCACTTCATCCCTGCCAAACTCTCCGCTTGATGAATACATTTCCATCCGAGACAGCTCAAGCTCACCGCTCATATCCTGTAAAAAGGGTTGGCCCAACGCTTGTTCGGCTTCTTCCAGACTCACTTCCGAACTCTGGCTCAGATCGTTCAGATCGTTCACTTCCACTTCTTCGGGAATGTCGATTACGAACGTATCCTCCGAAAATTCGGGATCATATTGAATCGGATCATAGATCATTTCTGACTTTTCATCACCATATGTGCTAATGACTTTAACAATCATCCACGTTTTGGGGTCAACCCAATATTCGGAGGAGATGGATAAGGTGCCATTCTCTTTCGGCATCAGCTTGATGTGAATGACTTCCTGTCCGTGAAGCTCTTCCTGTCCCATCATATCCACATCATGGGAATCCCGCAACCGTTCCAGCTGATCTACCAGCATCTGCTTCTGAGTCTGTTCAGGCTGTTGTCCCATAGCAGATACGCTCATCGAATACGCCGTGCCTGTCTCTTTTTCGTAAATAGTAATGTCCGTTCCGTTATTGACCGCGTAGCTGATATTGCCATTCTCCTCTGTTTCGGTGCGCTTTCGCCCTGTCTCTCCGTCGACCCATTCCTTAATGTGCATGGTGTGACTCAATTTGTCATCCGACCACACTTTCATTACTCCTTCGGCATAGTACGAAGCAGGCTTCGTTTCTGCGGTGACGACCTTCTCGATCATCTCATCTCCTGACAGACCAACCAGATCCTTCTCTGCACAGCCTCCGAGCAGTGACCCCGCAAGTAGCGCTGTACCGAGCATCATCCATCCTTTTTTCATCATTATCGTTCATCCTCTCTCGTTCGTTTAAGGGCGTTACATCTCAGGCAATCGACATGCAGCCAGCGTACCGTATCCTTCAGCCGACCACATGCGCATCTCACCTCCATGCTTGATGGCAATCCGTTTGGCTATGCTTAATCCGAGACCCGAGCTGCCCGCATACGCCTTCTCTTCCTGATTCTGATGTTGAACATAGGGTTCGAAAATACGATCCAGCTGTTCTTTGGGAATAGCAGTCCCTTCATTTTGCACCAGAATCAATGTTGATCCCGTTCTGTACTGATTCAGCTCCAGCGCAAGTGTTGGAATAACCCATTCCGGCAGCGGCTGATCTGAAGCAATCACCCCCAGACCCATCAAACCGTTCTTGCTTGTATGACGCAGTGCATTGTTGATCAAATTATCTGTCAGACGCATCAGCTGTTCGGGATGAAGCCGGTAAAGGCGGTCTGTGCGGACAACCGTTCTAAGATCAATCTGTCCACGCTCGGCGAGTCCCCCGTAACTTCCAAGCAGCATATCGAAGAACTCTTCTCCTTCCACCTCGACCATGGTCATCTCCAATTCACTGGAACCCAGCGCCGTATACATTTCAAGTTCACCAATCATGTGTTTCATCCGTTCCACATTACCAAACAACACATCCCGGTAGTCCCGTTTCTCTGACGGTTCCAGCGGAGTTTCAACACTGAGTGCCTCCGCGTAGGCACTGATGGACATTAATGGTGTCTTCAGATCATGAGACAGCGAAGCGACCATGAGCTCTTTCTCTTTTTGCTCCTTCTCCACCTCGGCCTGAGTCTGCCTGACTTTCTCCTGCATCGCATCAAATTGCTCCAGCAGCGTACCCATTTCATCCCGACGTGCCGGTACGCCATCCATAGGAATCTCTCCCCGCGCAAATGCATGCATTCGGCCCATCAGTTGTCTCATCGGACGGAAGAGCTTTCTGGATAGCAGCCAGAGCACGGTGCCGTATAACAGGATAAAGAAAACACCAGCGAACCCAACAACCCAGGTTGTCCGAACCGAGATGCCTTCCAGCCACTCTCCGCGAAGCATGGTAATCTCGTAGATGCCAATCAATTCGCCCTTTTCCCAAACCGGCTTTTTCAGCGTAAACGTGCGATGGCGAATCTGCATGTCGTACAGATCTCGATATAGTTCCGAACCCCTGACCGTATAAGCTCCGGCAGCCCAGGTATCCCCGCCGGATGTATACACCCGGATCCCTGAAGGCAAATAGAGGTCAACGTTCACTTGATCATTAACCAGCCCGGAGAGCGAAGCATAGGCATCCGAAGATTGCAGACGGTACAGTTCCGGATCGGATAGCCTCTTTTCGATGGGAGCCAGCCGTCCGGTTAACTCTACATATTCCGCTACAGAGCGCTGGTCGTTATAGTAGTTATATAGGGAGAATAGTGCCCAACCCGCAGCGACAGGAAGCAGCATCACAATAAGAAAAGCAACCATCAACCAATACTTCAGCTTCATTCCGTTACATCTCCTATAAATCGGTATCCGCTGCCCCATACGGTCTGAATCCAGCGTGGTTGATGAGGCTCATCGCCCAGCTTGGCCCGCAGGCTCTTTACATGCACGGTAACCGTACCTGAACTTCCTGCTGCCGGCTGGTTCCACACATGTTCATACAGCTCCGCTTTGGTGAATGCACGGCCCGGATGAGAGGCGAGCAGCGTGAGCAAAGCCCACTCCTTGCCCGTCAGTACGACATCTTCCCCGTGAAGCTGCACCTGTTGATTCAATGGGTTGATCGACAAGCCGTCGTTGTACGCTTGATGGGTCGGTTCCGGCTTGATGCCCTGATATCTGCGATATCTGCTCAGGTGGGATTCAATGCGGGCTGTAAGCTCCGCCAGGCTGAACGGCTTGGTAATATAATCGTCAGCGCCCAGACCAAGACCTCTCACCTTGCTCTCCTCTTCGATGCGTGCACTCATCATGAGCAGCGGAACGTCGCTGATCAGCCGGATATTTTTACATACTGTGAACCCGTCCATCTCCGGCAGCATCAGGTCGAGCAAGACCAGCTGATATGTCCCTTTTCTGAAATCTTCCCAGCTCTCCAGACCGCTCGAAGCCCATGTCACCCCATATCCCTCACGCCGAAGATGGTCCATCAAAATGCGGGCAATTTCCGGATCATCCTCCACCAGCAATATGTTCACGTTGTCTCTCATCGCTGCTTCATCCTCCCATAACTGTATTGTAGCGAAATACATCTTTCTCTCCGCAGAGTTTATACTTTCTTCATAAATGATTTCTTGAGATAAGAAGCAAAAAGTACGCAAAAAGAGCCCCCTGAGTTCAGGACGCCCCAAATACATTGGTTGACGCATGTGGTCGTGATGTCGTGATGTCGTAATGTCTTCATTACTGTATGAAATAACGATCTTATAATTCATAGAAGATACTGCGGTTCTCGACGTAAGGTCTGCAATATTTGCTGCAGAGCTTCGGCATCCGTTCCTTCATCCATGCATGCCTGGACTCATTGGCCATCTGGAAGGAAAAATAACCCAACGTAAATATCAACATGAACCCTTCCATCAGCCTGATCTCTTGTTCGGTGAGTGGAGCTGTTTGTTTGGTATAACCCGACAGGAAGATATCCCGTTCTTTCCCGTTGAAGATCAAGGCTGCACCTGCAGCATCAAAAAGATAATAGCCATAACCATATAAGCAGAAGTCGATCATAGAGATCCCCTGTTCCGTCACCAGCAGATTCCCCCGGGTGATGTCACCATGAATCACTCCCCATGTTTTTGGGCCAATAGGATAGGTTTCCAGATGGTTGTTGATATTCCTGAATGTCTCATGTATCAAGGCGAAGTCTTCAGGTGTAAATATGCCCAATCTGACGCCTTCCTCAAGCTGCCCAAGCATGTTCAGATTTTCCTCGATACTTCCATATGATGGACGAACCTCAGTTTGGCCTGTCCAGCCATCCTTCGCTTCTGGTCCGGTGTCGGTTGTATCAGACGTATCCTTCATACGACCATAGTGGTGAAGTGTCTGCATCTGTATCCCCAAGGTATGAATCTGCTCTCTTGTCAGCTGCTCCCCTTGCTGAATGTCCCTGCCTTCAATCCATTCCAGCATGGTGCAGCAGATTTCCTCCCCGTTTTCCAGGAAGCAGACGGTAACCCAATCCCCCGACGAATTACGAACAGGGTTCTGCACGCGTAATCCGGTAGATGATTTTAATTCATGAAGGAGACTCATCTCCGCTTCCAGTGCCGGACGTGTATGTTGAATACCGGTCATGCTTGCATAAGCAGCTTTATGTATACGCAGCAGATACTTCTGTCCGCTTGCTTCGTCGATTATATGATATGTCAGGTTCTCATTGTGACGGATAAAGGAGGCCGAGGGCTTCCTTAAGGGATAGCGTGTTATCGCATCCGCTACCAAGTTGTCCAGGAATCGTTCGTGGTCTGTTGTTATCATCAACATCTCCTTCAGAATTCTAGATATTTCAACTCGTCATCTCTACCTTCAGAAATATGGAAATCTCTACTCATCTTGTAACTCTGGTTATCGTAGCATGATTGTTTTTATTATGGCAAACCCTACCATTACTATAATATAAAAAGCATAACCCCAAACGTTGTCGTTTGGGTATTATGCTTTCTTCTCTGTTTATTGCTTTATATTATACTCCATCCAATGTCATGCACTTTCCTTAACCGAAACGTCCCATAATGTACTCTTGCGTCAAACGGTTGTCGGGGTTGGTGAAAATATGTTCTGTATCCCCGTGCTCAATCATGTTTCCCAGATAAAAATACGCTGTATAATCCGAGATGCGTGCTGCTTGCTGCATATTATGGGTTACGATTACGATTCGGAGATCCTTCTTAAGCTCGGAAATGAGTTCCTCTACTTTCCCCGTTGATACCGGGTCCAGCGCAGATGCCGGCTCATCGAGCAGCAAAATCTGAGGATCAACCGACAGTGCACGTGCAATACACAGACGCTGTTGTTGTCCACCAGAGAGAGACAGGGCCGACTCATTCAGTCTGTCCTTTACTTCATCCCACAGCGCGGCGCGGCGCAAGCTTTTCTCCACGATTTCATCCAGTGCCTTCTTGCCTTTGATACCGCGGTAGCGGGGGCCAAACGCGATATTGTTGTAGATGGACTTATGAAATGGGTTTGGCTTCTGCCACACCATGCCGATTTTCTGGCGCAATTTGATCACGTCGGTGCCTGGCTCGTTCAGGTCTTTACCATCCATCCAGATGTGCCCCTCTGTGCGGGAACCGGAAATCTCATCGTTCATGCGGTTGAGGGACCGCAAAAACGTGGATTTACCGCAACCGGAAGGCCCGATCAGTGCTGTAACGCTGGCTTCAGGAAACGCGAGGCTGATCTGCTTGACTGCCTGGAAATGCCCATAATATATGCTTAACTGTTCCGTACCAAAAGGTATGGCCATGTTGGTTCCTCCTTATTTCGAAGCTGTCATGCGGCGGTATACAACCCGGCCGATCCAGCGTGCACTCAGATTGAACGCCAGTACAAGGATAACAAGCACCGCAGATGCTCCGGCTGCCACTTCCTTGGAATCTGGCCCAATGCCTTCACTGTTGACTTTCCAGATATGAACGGCAAGTGTCTCTGCCGGACGGAATGGGTTAAGAGGCGATCTTGGGCTTGTCGGATTCCAATCCGTGAAGTCCAGCGGCGGACTGCTCATCCCTGCTGTAAACATCAGGGCTGCCGCTTCACCGAAGATTCGGCCGGAAGCCAGGATTGTACCTGTAATCAAGCTTGGCAGCGCGACAGGCAGCAGGATGGACGTAATGATTTTCCATTTGGACAAACCCAGTGCCAGGCCCGCTTCCTTCTGTTCCTTCGGAACGGCCCGGAAAGCCTGCTCCGTTGTCCGCACCATGAGCGGCAAGTTGAATATCGCGAGCGCCATGGCACCCGAAATCAGGGAGAAGCCAAGACCGAACGTATTTACAATCAACAAGAGACCAAACAAACCGATAACGATCGACGGGAAGGAGGACAATACCTCAACAACCAATCGGATAAAACTTGTAATCTTGCCTGGCTTCGCATACTCCGCCATATAGATTCCTCCGCCCCAACCGAGCGGAATGGTGATAATAAGCGTTAAGATCAACAGGAAGATGGAGTTAAAGAGCTGCGGTCCAATCCCGCCGCCCCCTTTGAGCAGCTGCGGCGCACTCGTCAGGAAGTGCCAGTTGATTTGCCCTACTCCCCGGAACAGGATGAATCCCAGCAAACCGAGCAGCAATACCACGATGAACAAGGCTAAAACAACTATGACGGATGTAGCAATTTTATCGACCGTTTTCGCCTTCATTTTCATACCCGGTTTCTCCTTTCGAGCAAACGAACCAGAATGACGAATACAAACGTCATCACAAGCAGGACAAGCGCCATACTCCAGAGTGCATTATTATGAACCGAACCCATTGTGGTGTTACCCATACTCAGGGTGATTACACTTGTTAATGTAGAAGCTGATTCAAGCAAGGATGTCGGTACATGTGGTGCATTACCGATAACCATCTGTACAGCGAGTGCTTCACCGAAGGCACGAGCCATACCCAGAACGATCCCTGTCAGCAAGGCTGGCAGTACCGTTGGAATAATCACGCGGTAGATCGTCTGCCAGCGTGTAGCGCCCAGAGCATAGGACGATTCACGCAAACCTTTGGGCAGAGCAGACAAAGCATCAGCCATAATGCTTGTTACGGTAGGCAGAATCATTACGGATAGAACCAGACATCCGGCTGCAATCCCGATGCCGGCTCCGCCGAAGATGCTGCGCAATAAAGGCACGATAACACTCAGACCGATAAAACCGTAAACGACAGACGGAATACCGGACAACAATTCAATGGCAGGCTGCAGTATCTTTTTCCCTTTACCCGGTACGATCTCCGTCATAAAGAGTGCCGCACACAAACTGAGCGGGCTTGCAATCAGAGCGGCCAGCAGGGTGGTTGTGAAGGAACCGGTGATGAACGGTAATGCTCCATAGGCTGCTGGTTCTGATGATGGACTCCACGTTTTGCCGAACAGGAATTCACTCAGGCTCACACCATCCTTAAAAAAGGTTGAGAGACCCTTGGACGCCACAAAATAAACGATGGAAAACATGACAACGATCAACAATACGACACAAATCGACGTATAGATCCGTCCTGTCCACTCTTCCCAGAAATGTTTCTCTCTCAAGGGCCGGCGTGACTTGATCTTGCTGTTCATTACCGTTCCCCCTTCGGTCTGTTCCATAACAACCATCCTTCTATAATAGAGTAATGTAAAATATGGGATTATTTCATTCAAAAACCGCGTAAAGAGGCAGGACCTTAGTCCGCCTCTCTCGCTGTATGCGCAAGTTCAAAGATTATTGAGTCAAGTTACCCGCTGCATCGCGTTTTACTTTCATACCGGATACTGGAATGTAACCCAGTTCCGTTACGTCTGTTTGTTGAATTTCGTCACTCAGCATGTAGTCGAGGAATGCTTTTGTCGCTGCATCCGGCTCACCTTTAGTGTACATATGTTGGTAAGCCCACACTGGATATGTTCCAGCTTCTACGTTCTCAACGGATGCTTCAACGCCTTCATACTTCAGGACTTGCAAGCTGTCATCGAGGTAAGACAGTGCCAGGTAACCAATTGCTCCTGGAGTCTCGGATACAAGCTTCTTAACTGTACCTGAGGAATCTTCTTGAATGGAACCTTGGATATCTTCTACTTTCGTTCCCAGAGCGAAGTTCTCGAATGTTGCACGAGTACCGGAGCTGCTAGGACGGTTAACGATAACGATTGCTTGGTCAGCACCACCAACATCTTTCCAGTTTGTGATTTTACCGGAGAAGATATCGATCAATTGTTGTTTCGTCAGGTCTTCAACACCTGCATCTTTGTTGCTTACTGGTGCGATCGCTACTACTGCTACTTGATGATCAACCAGTTCTTTTGCTTTTGCTTCATCTTCCAGCTTCTCTTCTGCAAATACGTCGGAGTTACCGATTGTAGCTTGTCCGTCGGATACTTGAGTCAGACCAGTACCACTACCGCCACCTTGCACTTGCACTGTTACATTTTTATATTCATCAACTGCCATAAATTTTTGTCCAGCTTGCTCTACCAGAGGTTGCAGTGCTGTTGAACCAACAGCCAGGATGTTTCCGCTAAGCTCAGCAGCTGCTTCGCCTGATCCTGAACCATTGCTTGCGGCGCCCTCTGTACCAGCATCATTTTTGGATCCGCATGCTGCGAGTACCAGTACGAACGTTAAGGTCATCAAAATAAACGGCAACTTTTTAAACATGTTTTGTTTTCCTCCCCCAATGTAGTGATGGCGTTTTGTGAATTTGTTTGTTCACCATCAACTCTTTTATCATTGTAGTTTCGGTATGTCATCTCAAAATCAATGTTTTGTAAACGCAATGTTAAAATTATGGGCGGTGTTTTGAAATATATGGAAGGTAAAACAACTCCGTGAGCGACCGTTCCGGTTCCGGATCGTTCTTCCGATCGCTGTATTGGCTCGGCTTCACGTAAATTACATAGTACCACTACGCTGACAGAACAACCTTCCGATCGCTGTTATCCCCGGATTTCATTAATTTTTCCCTTTGGTAAAAATCCGGTGATAAACGCGAACGCTTCGCTTCTACAGATTATTGCTGTCCTCTCCGTTCCAATGTAATGTTAAAAATCGGAGACAAAGGCGAGCGCTTCGCTTCTTCAGAATCGATTCCGTCCCCTCCACTGCGTCGGTGTTGTATGGTCGCTTCCAGACGTTTCAATTCACCGCCTGGGGAGAAGGGGTGAGAAAATTAAAAGGACCAGCCAATAAAAGGCTGGTCTAATGTAAATACTTTTTGTTAATGATATTTAAACTTCATATATAGAAGAAAAATAAAAAAACTGCCTTCTCAAGTGCATGGCACCAGAGTAAAAGCAGCCTTTTCTACTAATTCAAAATCCACAGCCACAGGGCCAGTCCAGCCAAGGTAATCAACAATGTCGGGATCGTCAGGATGACTCCTACCTTGAAATAATATCCCCACGTAATCTTTACACCCTTCCGCGACAACACATGCAGCCACAACAATGTAGCCAGTGAACCGATTGGCGTCATTTTGGGACCCAGATCAGATCCAATCACGTTGGCATAGATCAACGCTTCTCTAACAATGCCTTCGGTATGTGCACCCTGGATCGCCAGTGCATTAATTAACACGGTTGGCAGATTGTTCATCACCGATGATAACACCGCTGCGATCAATCCCATGCCCACCGATGCAGCCAGCAGGCCATGCTCTGCTATGGCATCCAGCCAGCGGCTCAGATGATCTGTTAACCCAGCATTACGCAGTCCGTATACAACGATGTACATGCCTACCGAGAAGACCACAATGGACCAAGGCGCTTCCTTGACAACACGTTTCAGGTCAACTGCTTCACTCTTACGTGCCAATATGGCAAATAGCAGAGCGACGGCGCCCACGATAACCGATACCGGGATCGGCAGAAACTCACTGGAAACGTAAGCGATCAAAAGTAGCGCAAGCATATACCAGGCAATACGGAACATCCGCGGATCGCGAATGGCTTCCTTGGGGTCACGAGCGGCGGAGATGTCGTAGCGATGGGGTATACTTTTACGATAAAACAGATACAGCATTCCTGTACTCGCTACAATGGAAAAGATATTGGGAACAATCATCCGCACAGCATACTCCACAAACGTAATTCCAAAATAATCGGCTGACACAATATTCACCAGGTTACTGACGATCAGCGGCAGTGACGTGGTATCAGCAATAAACCCGCTTGCCATGACAAATGCAAGTACCATGCGTTCATCGAATTTCAGCGCACGCACCATGGCGAGAACAATCGGAGTCAGAATAAGCGCCGCACCATCGTTGGCAAATAAAGCAGACACTGCAGCTCCGAGCAAAATGGAATAGATGAATAATCTGCGTCCATTCCCTCCAGCGAGTCTTGCCATATGAAGTGCAGCCCATTCGAAGAACCCGGTCTCGTCCAGAATCAGTGAAATCATAATGATGCCGACAAATGCCAGTGTTGCATTCCATACGATGGATGCCACATCGGAGGCATCATTCAGACTGACGACACCACATAGCAAGGCGAGCACGGCTCCACCTGAAGCAGACCAGCCAATACCCAGTCCACGAGGCTGCCAGATCACGAGCGCAACGGTTATTGCAAAGATTAGTATAGCTACGTATGTCATAAATCCTCCTGTACCTTAACCCTATTACTACTATTATAAATACACCGCAATCTAAGAGAAAAACCAACGATATAGTTATACAGGGCAACAGGAGGATTGTCTATCTTTATTTTATTCATGAACAAGTATTAACACCGGATTATGCCTGGTCCTTGTTTTTCGGCGTATCTTCCACCATTTTGAACATGCCCAGCAGGCCTTGCAATTGTTCCGCCATACTATTCAGATGCGCTGATGATGACGCAATCTCTTCTACAGATGCCAGCTGTTCCTCAGAGGAAGCCGATACGGATTCCGTATTCGCAGCACTCTCCTGGGTTACGACAGAAATATCATTCATGGCTTGAGCAACACGAGCCGCCCCTTCCTCCAGCTGCTTCGTTGTTTGAGACAGATCATCGAGCGTATGGGCTGCATCTTCAACGGCCTCACGAATCTGGGCGAATGACTGTCCTGAAGTATTTACTGCCTGAATGCCATCCTCTACCCGGGTCTGGGCAGCTGTCATGGTATCCATGGCGGCATCCATATCCAGACGGATATTATGAACGAGTTCACCGATTTGTGCTGCAGAGCTGCCGGATTCTTCCGCCAGTTTCCGAACCTCACCTGCTACCACTGCGAATCCGCGACCAGCATCCCCCGCTCTCGCCGCTTCGATGGACGCGTTCAGTGCAAGCAGGTTGGTCTGTTTGGAGATGGTGGCGATGACATTAACCATGTTTCCAATTTCTGTGGAACGTGCATTCAAGGACTGCACCACCACTGCCAGCTGTTCCACCGTTTCCTGAATGCTGCTCATCTGATCCACGGCCTGTCCCGCAGCTTCATTACCGGAGTAAGCTGCTCCGGATGTATTCCGCATGTTCTGCGTAATGGATTGCACACGTTCAGACATGATGCGGACATCTTCGGCCATACGACTCATCTGCCCCGATCCTTCCTTCACGCTCTTCACCTGCTGCTCTGCACCTTCCGCAAGTTCCTGAATGGAGAGTGTCGAATGCTCAATGGCTTTGGTCGTTTGCTCCGCGCTCGCCGACAATTCCTGAGAGGAAGCCGATACCTGCTCCGTCGTTTCCTGAACACCCAGAATCATCATTCGAAGGTTATCTACCATCCGCTCAAAATACTTGGCGAGATCACCAACTTCATCTTTTCGTCCGGTTTCCAACTTAACCGTCAAATCACCTTTGCTTACCGCACGAGCAGACTCTTGCAGACGCCGGATTGGACGCAGCATGGAACGTGTAAACCAGATAATGAATACTAGCGTAAGGAAGGTCGCAGCCAGAATGACAATTAAGGTTGCCATCCGAATGTCTTGACTGGCATGAGACAATTCACTTTGGAACATCGTTCCGCCAATCTTCCAGCCCGTTGCTTCATTAGTGGAGAAGATCATCATTTTGGAGTCATCATGATAGGTGTAATCGAACGATCCCTCTTGAGCTGCAAACATGGGATCCAAAGCCTCTGACGTTTCTTGCGTGCCAGATTCCACCACAGGTGATGAGATATAATTTCTCTCCGGATCCATGATAATAACGTCCCCTTCCTTGCCCACCTTAATGGAAGCCTGTTCGCTAAGTTCCGTTAGATCCAAAGACAAACCTACTACACCAGATTGATCTTCCAGTGTTTTTGAGATAAACACAACCGTTACTCCATCCGTATTTTTGGACACGGCTGACACAGCGGGATTGCCCGGGTTGGCCATCGCCAGCTTGTACCATTCCCGCTCCCTTGGATCATAGTTGGACCCTTGTGCACTTCCTGTTGTTTCTTTCCCCCTAACCATGGTCCCATCTTCAGTTCCTACAAATATATTCAACGCATCAGGATGCAATCCGACATACTGCTGTAATTTCACTTCCACTTCAGAAAGGCCACTATCCTCACTAAGCATGTCCGTCCGAATGGAATCGGCAAAATAATTGATATCATGAATCTTCGCATTGACATGGGTTTCAATAATTGTATTCGTCGTGCTTACACTTTGTCTGGCACTATCCATCAGTTGACCTACTACCGTGCGATCGGCAATCAACAGTGTGATCATTCCAATGACCAAACTGGGCACCAGCAATACGGCCAGGAAGGATATCAGCAATTTATTTCGTATACTCCAGACAAAGCCCCTTTTCTTGTTCTTCTTTTTTGCTTTATTTTCTTTCTGTTTGACTGGTTTGGCAGCTTTTTTCGCTTGCCCTTGGTCCAGATTCTCCCCCATCTGCTTCTCCCCCTCCAAAGTTCAATCGTTCTTTGTTTGTATGTAGGACCCTCTCCATGTCGACCTTAACCCTTCTCTTCACACCTCGATCGGGTTATCTTATATATCGGCTTAAGTACACATTTATTTGATTACAAATATTTACATAACACGTCAAACAAGCCACTCCGTTAATTGGAAGTGACTTGTTTATATGTACATATTAAAAAGGGAATTATCTAGGCAGATGTTTGCCGATATGGACCCTGTGGCGGCTTAGCCGACGGTTTACCAAAGTAATATCCCTGAGCCAGCTCGATCCCTATGGAACGGCAAAAATCAAATTCCTCCATGCGTTCGATGCCTTCAGCAAGCACACGACCCCCGAATCGGCGTGACATCTCCACAATATCGATAATCTGCTGTTGTTTCACCGGGTCACGATCACACTGATCAATCAGACTACGATCAATTTTGACAAAATCAGGCTCCAGCCGATTCATCAATTCAATGGTCGAATACCCTGCCCCGACATCATCCAGTGCTACCGACATTCCACGGGAACGATACACCGAAAAAATATGCTGGAGAATGGACATATGCTGGATCTGTTCCGTTTCCACAACTTCAAACACAAAATCCTTGGGGTCCAGTTCCAGGCGCTCAATCGCTTCAAACGTATGAGTCAGGCAAAATTCAGGATTGTATATAGAGGAGGGCAGAAAATTCACAAAGCGCTTAACACCATGAGGCAAAAAAGCTGCACTTGTTTCGATTGCTGTGATTCTTGCGGTCCGATCCAAAAAGGAATGCAAGCCCGTGTCCCGGGCAACCTCAAACAAGTTATACGGGCTAAATGGCGTGCCATTTTCGGAAGGTCGCAGGAGAAACTCGAATCCGACAATCTGTTCATGTGCATCAACAATAGGCTGCATATGACTGCTGAATTGATTGTTCAAAATAATCGATACCAGATCTGCATGCTTGAATCGAGATTTCATCATCTGAAGACTAATCCAGCCTGCCTGATCCGCCTGTTCATGAATTGGAGTTACCTGTACTGTAATCGATTCCGGGCCGATGGCTTCGTGCTTCTGTATCGCTTCCAGCCAGTTCTGTACAGATTCGGCATTCGTATAGGTCATCCATATCGCTTCATCCGAATGTTCAACATGCACACCCAACGTCCTCAGCATTTCCAGCAAAATGGGGAAAACGGGACGCAGATACAGAGTACCTTGATCCTCAATTGGATAGATTGGACTGCAGCCACTGCAATTCATGTAGAACCCCCTTGCCGGTTTATGTTTCTATTTCAATTAATGTTAAATGGTATATACCCAAAGTTTGTAAATATTATAGCATGGGTCATAAAATTAATCTCTAGTGTTTTGATGACTTCCGGTATGAACGTTTTTGCTACAGTCTTAAACATTTTTGCAGAAAAAAAGACCGCCAGTCTGTTGACTGTCGGCCTTCATTATCCGCTTTATATTAAGAAGCGGGAATTACGATTTTCTGTCCAACTTTCAATTGATGTACATTTGAAATTTTGTTGGCTGTGGCAAGCTTGCGCCAGTCCACACCATATTTCAAGCCGATGCGGTACAGGTTGTCCCCTTTTTTCACCACATATACCACTTTGCCGCTTGCTGGTTTCTCAGGCTGCGGTTCCGGTTTTGGTGTTGGGGCAGGTGTTGGTGTTGGTGCTGGAGCAGGCTTCGTTCCCTGTCCAGGAGTCACCGCTGCTTCTCCAGTCAATTTCAAGCCATACTCGGCAAAACCTTCGTCATTCGTACCAATGAACGACATTGCCGGGTTAGCTTCAACCAGCGCTTTGGCATCCGGAGAAGACGCAAACACCACTTCAAGATCGTTCAGTGCTGCTGCAGTTACACTTGCAGAAGGCTTAATTGGTGCCAGTGACCAGTTGCCATCCGCTGCCGGATTGATTGTTTTGTTATCACGGATGTAGTCAATGATGACTTGACGGTTCTCATCCGGTGCTGCCAAAACGATACGTTTACCATCCGGATTGGCCAGTTTGGACGAAGAAGCACGATAGTTATTTGTTGCCACGATAAACTTTTGCTCCGGATCGATCGGTTTGCCATTGAAGCTCAGGTCCTTGATCCGGCTTGCCGATGCATTCACCACGGTTGCTTTGGAATCATATTTGGCTGGCTGAGTCACATCAATTTGATACGTTACACCATCGATCACATCAAAGTTGTACGTCGGGAAATCCATGTTGATCAGCTGCTGTTGTCCACCCTTAGCCGGGTCAATCTGATTGAACTGGCCTGCAGACCATTCCAGCCATTCCTTGATTTCAGCACCGTTAACTATAACAGCATGTACCGTATTCGGATATACGTACAGATCAGCTACGTTTTTGATTGCGATGGTGCCTGCAGGGATATTCGTGTAGTATGAAGCACCTGAACGACCGCCCGCTTTAAATGGAGCTCCTGCAGACAATACCGGGAT
Source organism: Paenibacillus sp. FSL K6-2862 (assembly GCF_038005125.1). Taxonomy (NCBI): domain Bacteria; kingdom Bacillati; phylum Bacillota; class Bacilli; order Caryophanales; family Paenibacillaceae; genus Paenibacillus; species Paenibacillus sp. FSL K6-2862. The sequence continues at coordinate 450,466 of NZ_JBBOSN010000001.1, read as the reverse complement.
ATCTTCATACTCGGTTCCTTGCATGTGTTTTTCCACGTACCATTTCTGAGCATTCGTCACGATCTGAATGGATGGATCATCCTGTACCAGAGCGAAGAAGCTGTTGATTGGAGCCGTTGTCTCTCCGACCGGGCCACGTACATAGTCAAGCGTACCTTCGTGCTCTTCATGAACCGCGTCGATGATCTCCTGATCTGCATCAACCAATGGCTTTTTGTTCGCAGTGTCATAGATTGGACGTGCTTCTGTCGCGGAATCTACCACTTTCCACTTGCCATCCACCAGCTCCAGATCAAGATCAATGATTCCGAGATGATCACCCCAGAAGCCTGGCTCCACTGCTGGAACGCCATTGATGGTTCCTTTTTCAAGATCCACTCCTTTTTTGCCTTCAAAATCAGCACTTGGGAACACCTTGTGGGCATGTCCAAACAGAATCGCATTAATGCCCTCTACCTGGCTCAGGTACAGCACCGAGTTTTCCATCAGATCCGTTTGAGGGATATCTTCAAAACCGGAGTGAGGAATGGCAACGATAATGTCTGCACCTTCAGCCTTCATTTGCGGAATGAATTTCTTGGCTGTAGCAATAATATCCTTGGCTATGACTTTGCCTTCCAGATTAGCACTGTCCCACTGCATGATTTGCGGCGGCACGAATCCAATAACACCCACTTTGATCGTGTGCTCTTTGCCGCTCTCATCCGTTACTTTTTTGTCCAGAATTTCATATGGGGTGAAGTAATTCTTGTCGTTTGTTTCATCGTCATCGCCGTCATCTACATAGACATTCGCATTAATATAAGGGAAGTTGGCGCCCTCCAGCGTCATGTCCAGGAAATCCAGACCATAGTTGAACTCGTGGTTTCCGATGTTACCGGCATCATAATCGAGCAGGTTCATTGCTTTATATACAGGGTGAGTCTCACCCTTTTGAAGTGGGTCGATTTTGGCTACATAGTCTCCGAGCGGGTTACCCTGAATCAGGTCACCATTGTCGAACAACAGGCTGTTTTTCGCTTCTTCTCGGGCTTTTTTGATCAGTGTAGCTGTTTTGGCGAGTCCATATTGATCGGTCTCTTTGTCGGAGTAGTAGTCGTAGTTAAGTAGATTGTCATGAATGTCCGTTGTTTCCATGATACGCAATTTTACTTTGGCAGCATCTGCAGCCGATACAGGTACCGGAAATACTGCAAGCACGTTTAATGCAACCAAAGCGGCAGTCAGGCTTGATAATACTTTTTTGTTCTTTTTCAAAATAACCCCTCCCGGTTATGTACATTGAATCATGCCATAGTGTGCAAACGAATAGGCGCAGAAATAGCATAGATTTCATGGGTTGTGCGTGCTGAAATCATGGTCTTCACCAGCTGAATTCAGGTTAGTTTATCTCACATGAACATCTATTCATATCTGTGCGTATCGTTTACATACCAAATCATAACGCAATGAAGCATGGTTGAAAAGCATTATTTTTTACATTATCCGCACATAAGAATTCAACTTTACATAATCATGCGGGATTTCGACATTATTCTCTCTTTTTTTGTTAATATATAGTTTACTATACGTGTTAAATACGTATATTACATAGCACTTACATATGTATCCATTTCACCCTGTTCATCTGTCAGCAAAAAACCGCGAAGCCCTGCGGCCTCACGGTTTATATGTTCATCAAGTTATATCCGATGATTCAGTGCTCCCAAAGAACACTTCATTCGGTTGCTTTATTGTTCCCACACCTGATGCTCATGGTCCTTGCCTGTATATTCAATGCGTACGGGTGTAATATCCAAAATGACATAATTCGGATCGTTCGGTCCGTCAAACCATGCTTTCAGTTCATCATTCCACACTTCTTCGCGCAGGTTTTCATTTTTGGTCACTTCACAGGTTCCTTCGATCTCAACCACTTCTTTGGAGCCACCCGCCTCATAGCCAAGCAAAAGACTGACATTAGGGTTATTCTCAAGCTCCTCCACCTTATGCGTGCGGCGGTTCGTCGCCAAGTGAATATTCATGCCATCATTGAAAAGCGCCATATAGCGGGATTTAGGTTTACCATTTTCCACAGTTGAGAAGCTGCAAAAAGGGTTATTTTCCAATGCCTTTACAATGTTTTGTTCGAGTTCCGTCTTATTCATGGGACATGCTCCTTCCGGTTGGGGGTAGTTTTGAAGCGCTTATGGGCAGCCGTTACGGTTACGGGTTACGGATCGTTCTTCCCATCACTGCTCCCACAGCTCTTCAAATCAGAGTTAGCTAAGCCAAAGGCTTACAGGACACCTCATTAAGTACCGGTCTTAAAGGCTTCTTTTGATGTTATCGAGTAAGCATCGGCCTGCTTATATATAAGTTGTTGTGACATAAAAGCCTGTACTTATAGTGTACCCACCCCACCTATGGTGAATCCATGAATCCGTTCGTAAACGTGACAATATTGGAAAGGTTATTAGTTCATATTAGTTCATATCCCCAAGATAAATCCGCGATGGTTCACGTTTCATCAGCAATTCGCCAATCGTTTGGGGATACAAACGGACAGATGCCAGATCCTCAAGGGCGATCCATTCGACTGCGACCTGATTGTCATCCGGGTTGGTGCCTTCAAATACTGTGGCATTCACATCCTTCAGACTGCATTCAAAATAAAATTCAACCTGGTGAATGTCAGCATCCCATTCGGCAAACTCATGATTCTTCCCGATGTATTCCCGGATATGAAGCAAGTCTCCCACAGTCACTGCCTGTCCGATCTCCTCCAAACATTCACGGGCGACGGCATCCTTCAGTTCTTCACCCTTCTCCTGTCCTCCACCTGGAAAAACATAAGCTGTACCATATTGATCATCCAAACGGATGACGAGCAGCCTTCCATTCTGTACGATGACCGCCTTCGCGGAATTCCGTATCGGTTTCATCTATTTATCGACTCCAATTCATTCATATGTATCTATCCTCGGTCGGTTTCGGTACCGATCTAATCTCAAGCATGACCTGCAGCCGATAGAATTACCCCTTCAGCTTCAAGTAATCTGCGGATTTCTCTTGCAAAAGATAGGGCATGCTCCCCATCACCATGTATGCATATGGTCTCCGCTTTGAGGGGAACCGCTATGCCTTCCGTGGACACAACGACACCTTCATTCACCATGCGCAGCACTTGAGCCAGCGCTTGTTCTGGCTGCCCAATGACTGCTCCGGCATGACTGCGGGGCGTCAATTTACCGTCCGAACCGTAAGTCCGATCTGCAAACACTTCACTTACGCTGCGCAGACCGGTACGATCCGCCGCCTCAATGAGCGCGCTGCCCGCAAGACCATAGAGGTATAGTTCTGGCCTTACGTTGTAAACCGCCTGAGCAATGGCTTCAGCAAGCTTCATATTCTCCGCAGCCATATTGTATAACGCGCCGTGCGGCTTCACATGATGCATGCATCCACCGTATGCTCGTACGAAGGCATCCAGTGCCCCAATCTGGTATACGACCATGTCATAGGCTTCCTGCGGGGTTATATCCATGCTTCTCCTGCCAAAACCCTGCATATCCGGCAATCCCGGATGTGCTCCAATCGCAACCTGATGTTCCATTGCCGTTTCCACCGTTGATCGCATCGTGGCTGGATCTCCTGCATGAAATCCGCAAGCAATGTTGGCCGAAGTGATCAGCGGCAAAACCGCTTCATCCCACGGCATTCGGTATATACCATAACTTTCGCCCAGATCACAATTGATATCTACCGTCTTCATTGGCGAACCCCCGTTTCGGTCAATCTTCTGCGGATGAATGCAGCGCTCAGCTGTAATCCCCGTTCCTGCTCCAGGAACAACTGCTGTGCTTCTTCATGTGTAATTGGCTGAAAAGCAACCCGAGTCCCGGGCCTTGCCTGAGCCAATACCGGCAAATCCACCCTGGCGACCTGTGCAATCACGGGATAGCCTCCAATGGTTTGATGATCTGCCATCAGGATGATAGGCTGACCATCTGCTGGCACCTGAACTGTGCCATACGTTACGGCTTCCGATAACCGGCTCATAGGTTGTTCAAGCTCCAGCCTTGAACCCTCCAATCGATATCCCATCCGATCCGACTGAGGAGCAATCACATATTGTTCATTATACAGTCGTTCCAGGCTCTCCCTGGTAAACTTGGAGGTATCCGCACCCGACATCACACGGATCACTGGATCCTTCTGATATAAAGACCATTCTCTGCTGGACAGGTGCCATATCGGCCCCTTCATGTGTGTCTTCTCCAGCTTCGCTTGTTCCAGCAATTGGTGGAGTATGGCTCGTGCTTCCCAAGAAGCCTCCGCAGCAGATAATATATCTCCAGCCCGCAAAGCTCTGCCTTCCAAGCCGCCAATACCTGTTTTCAGGTCCGTACTTCGGCTCCCCATGACTTCATTTACCGCTATCCCACCAGCAATGGACAGATACGCTCTCAATCTGGATCGACATCGCCCAAATTTCAATACACTTCCCGCCATTAACGCAACTGGACGCCACAGGGGAACGGGCTGATCATCCACGGTCGCCGACAGATCTGCACCACATAGAGCGATGAGGCTATTTTCATGAAATCGAAGTTCAGGGCCCGTCATGGTTATTTCCATCACAGCTGCATTACGGCGATTATTCACCAGCATATTGGCTGTTCTTGCTGCAAATGTATCCATAACTCCACCCGGATGTACCCCATGCCGTCGATATCCGTACCTTCCCTCATCCTGAACTGTGGACAAGAGGCCTGGGCGAATGACCTCCATTTTCATCCTTCGCCCTCCTTCCACTCTATGTAATCCTTCTCCGTTATCGCTTCAAACCGGACCCGATCCCCTGCCTGAAGCAGGCTCGGCAGATCATGTTCAGGACGAAACAGCTTCAGAGGTGTTCGTCCGATGCAGTGCCAACCACCAGGCGTAGCTACCGGGTATATTCCGGTTTGCTCGCCGCCGATTCCGACGGTCCCGGCTTCTACTCTCAGCCTCGGAGTTGCTCTTCGGGGTGTAGCAATCCGTTTGGGCAATCCGCCAAGGTAGGGGAATCCCGGTGCAAATCCAATCATGTGGACCAGGTATTCCCCGGATGTATGAATTGCAACAACCTCATCTGGGGTCAATTCGTTTTCACTCGCAACATACTCCAGATCAGGCCCGAATGGACCTCCGTAGCACACGGGGATCACTATGGTTCTGAATGGATTATGTACGGATTCTTCAAGCATCTCTAACCGGGACAATAACATCCTGCACACCTGTTGATATGGAGAAGATTCACTTGCTCCTTTCCCTGAAGCCGATCGAGCAGATTCCGCAACAACCATTGGATCATAAAACAGTGCAACCGACGCGAATGATGGAACCAACTCCACCATGCCCGGAAAGGAATTTTCCTCCAGCCAAGTACAGACCGAGATCACTCTGAGATGAACCTCATCCGATATTGCATCTCCGCAACGAATCATCACCCCAGCCTCACCCAGTGGAGACAGCATCTCTTCCCATTCATACTTGATTTTGCTCACGCCATCTCCCCCTGTTGGTAAGTTAGGATTGATCATGTTCACTCTTTTTCCAAAGCGTTTAGAACAAGCTCCCTAACTAGTGGAAATGGATCTTGTTCTTCTTTTCGTATCACCAGATACAGAGTCTGCAAAAAGACACGTACGTTCATGCTAATCCGGCTTATCTCCACATAGCTTCTTTCGCCGGTCTGATCTATGCATGCCTGTTCAAGTGCAGCAATCCAGGCTGCAAAATCCGATTTATTAAGCAGCTTGCATCTAACAATTGACACTACCGCATGAGCAATACGCTGATCCTCATCATGGATGTATACTGCGCTGGAATCCGTTATTTTCACAGCGAGCGATTCCAACAGTTCTCTCAACGCCGTTTCATCCATATAGGGGGATTGAGCAAGGTCTTCAACCGCATCGGATGCATGTGCAGGAGCATGAGCCCAACCTTTTTCATCGACGTATCCGCGGACATCCTTCTCTTCCTTCAGGTACGTGGTCAATCGGTGATGAATAGCCTCGATATCTGCCTTGATTAGAAAGTTCCGCTGACGATCCATGTTTAAGATGGGAGGCAGCAGCAGGACGGAAAAGGCCCGGGTAAATACACTGTCCGTCCCATTCTCTCCAATCCCATAAAAAAGATGCTGATCGTCCATTGCTTTATGGAGCAGAACGCGGAGTTGTTCTGCTGAAAATATCCCATGTCCGATCCAGGTGGCAAATGTAACATATATAAGTTCATCTCGAAGGACCGGGTCCGTACTTCCGATGTGCTGTAACATATGCAGCGCCAGTTCGTAAGGGTGCTCTACCTCATCGGCCGCAAAATTCTTCGATTGTATAAGCTGTAATTGCTCTTTGAGCTCAGTTGCATTCATCTATAGTGAATCCTCTGCAGGTTTCAGATGGACACTGCAATTGTATAATTCGCAGGCCCAGGATCCAGCTTTCTTTTCTATTCGGGTAATCGAGGTATTGGACAACTTCGTGCTAACATCAAGCGCAGGTACCAATCCTCGGAGGGTATTACGCAGAATGGCCCCATGACTGACCACAATCACTTTCCCATCAGGATGCTCCTTGCATATATCCTCGATTGCAGCACTGCCACGCATCGTCCCGGCTGCTGCAGCTTCCCGTCCCAGCTCTAGAGTGCTCCAGTCCGGGCCCCATTTGGCTATACGTTCCGCCTCCGTTGTTCCTTCCACCTGACCGCCGCCCATCTCACGCAGCCTTGGGTCCAGATGAATCTCACGAATACCCAGCCGTTCACTGATAATCTTCGCCGTCTCATGTGCACGCCCCAAATCACTGGCATAGATGGCATCCCACGATTCCGAACTCAGCCATTCCGCAAGCAAAACGGCCTGTTCTCTCCCTTCCTGATCCAGCGGATTGTCCGTCTGTCCCTGAGACCGTTTCTCTTTATTCCATGCTGTGCTTCCGTGACGTATTAATGCAAACTGTGTCATCGTGTCCCTCTCTTTGTTCTATAGTAGGTGTTAATCATGCCGCTGATCATTCAATCCGTGTCTAACTCATCCTCGGTAAAATGTCTGCGTTCTTTTGGTTTGGCAAACTTGCTGCCGTTGTATACTGCTGACCCGTTCCTTGGAATGGAGAGGCTGTTCCATGGTGTTTCTTTCAGCATTTTGGCTGCGTAAATAATTTGTCCCACATGATACGGATAATGCGCCAATTGCCGTGTAATAGCCTCCATGACGGTATGACCTTCATTGCGAATGTATATAATCTGTGAGAGCTGTTCCGGTGCAAAAGAACGAATGGCACTCAGTAGGCAGTTCCAGCCTTCCTCCCACTTGCCTAGCAGTTCTTCTCGTGTGGAGATGTCATTGACGAATTCCGCGTCTCGCGCTCGCCAAGGCTTTTCACCATCGCTTGTGAGCACATCCGTCCAGCGGGATAACATATTGCCCCACAGATGCTTCACAATGACGGCAATGCTGTTGGTATCCTCATGCCATGCCTGAAATAATTGCTCGGTCTCCAGCTGCCCCATGGCCTTCTCTCCAAGCTGCTTATAATACAGAAATTGCTTCTCGGCTGTCTCCAGAAATGCCTGATTCATATTCATATCCAATTGGCCAACACCTTTCTATATCCATAGTGAGTGCAAGGCTTGCTTTATTCAGGAAATACCAGTACGCCTTCTTCATTCGGCGGAAAAGGGATTACTTTCTTCACTGCATCCAGATTAAGCTCTCCATAAATATGGGGAAACAGTTCATTTAGCTCATATAAGTCTTCATATACAAGTTCCGGCTTTAATGCTTTTTCATCAATACCCAGCAGCAGCAGATCCGTACGCCCTGCGTAATATTGCGCAGCTACCCATGGAATCTGCTCTTTGGTAGAGCAATGAATGAATCCATCCGTTTCCAAACTATCCGGTGCATACACGCTCTCCTTGGATACCTGTTCCCATACTGATTGAGAAATAATGCTGTAGATCATTGCGCCGCCTCCATATCATTTTCTTCTATGTATCCTGTGTATCATTGCAAGTATTATAGATCATCCCGGATACGGGAGTACAATTTTTGATCCGTGAACACGCCTTTAATCTTCAATTGCTTACGAAGCAGACCTTCATACGACATGCCCAGTTTCTCCATGACCCGTGCCGAACCGATGTTGCCAGCATTGCATCTGCCCTCCAGCCGGTTGCAGTCCAGTTCCTGAAAGCAGTAATGAACGATGGGCTGCATCGCTTCAGCAGCAATCCCTTTATTCCACTCCTTGCTTGCAATGGCATATCCCAAAGAAGCACTCTGCATAAGCTCATTGAAATGAAAGATCCCCCCGCGGCCAATCAGGTGCCCCGTGTCTTTGCGAACAAATCCCCATAGATACACCGATTTCGTCTCATAATTGTCCAAGGCCCGTTGGATGTATTGAACGGAGTCATCCACCGTCTCATGGCAGTTCCACAGAGTCTGCTCGCTGACTCTTGGGTCGGAGGCAAATGCATAATAATCCTCGGTATCGTCTAATGTAAGACGTCTGAGCAGCAGCCGTTCCGTTTCAAATTCTGGCGATTTCGCGAATAACTTTTCAATGTTCATACGAACTCCTCCTATTGCTTAGGAAATAATGGTCTATCACGAACGTGCACAGAATCCCTGCTGTATATCTGACGAGATCTATGACAAGAAAACCGTGTCCCAAAATCAGGGCACCCAGCATGGTTGAACGCACCTCATTGAGCCATGGCATTTGAATCATTTGCGAGAATTCTATTCCCCAGCTAAACACGAAGCTCAATAGGAAAGCCCAAGCCTTACTTCGCCTGATCCAAACCATACGAAATCCGAAATAGATCATGCCTGCCCACAAGGCATCTCCAGCATGGTCATGTAAGAAAACAGGCAGCATATCCCCATAGCGACGGGATGCCAGCCCGGCTGCCATAGTAATGACTACTGCAATAACATAAATTCGTCTTTCTCTGATCAACATCACCTTCTCCAATGCTTACGATCCATCGGACCTAACCTGCAGTTGCCTTTTTTACAGCAATTCTATGATCTGCAATTGGTTCTCAGATGGTAACCTGTTTTGTACATTTCACTTGCCCTTTGCTTCATTTCCTCAACCTTAATGCTCTTCTGAAACGTCAGCACCGAGATGATCGAAAGAAAAAGATACCTGAAGTAAGCCCAGTCTTTCATATCCCCATTTGAACTTATAATTGCAGCTTTCACAAGGATCACGTCCTCTTCGTTTTGGTTTCTGGACCCGCGCAGGTAAGCCTCTTAATGCGGTGACTTCGTATTTTTGTATCTAAAAAGGGACGTATATTCTACGTCCCTCTGCTGTCTGTCTCTATGATGTAAAAAGCTATGGTAACACGCTTGTTTGAAATAAGCTTTATTTTACCGTTACCGGTATCGTCACTTTCTTGTTGTTCCACTTGGCGGTTATGCTCGTTTTGCCTTTACCCACAGCCACCACTTTACCATTGGTTACCGTAGCTACGCTCGGTTTCGTACTGCTCCAGACTGCATTGTTGGTAACCACCGTTGTCTTGCCTGTATCATACTGCGCCATAACGGTTAGCGTTGTGCTTCCCTGCGGGGATAACACCAGCTTCTTCTGACCTGTAATCAACTTTTTGAGCAATGGAACAACCGTAACTTCTGTCTTTATTGTCTGATCTTGGTAGGTTCCTGTCAAGGTTGCATTTCCTTCGGTTAACGTTTTGACCGTCCCATTTTTAACGGTTGCCACTGCATTATTCGACGAAGTCCAGGTCACCTGTTTCGACAGATTAATTGTTTTTCCGTTGGCATATGTACCAATGACCTTCAGTGCTTTGGATTTCTTGATGTTCAACTGCATTGCAGTAGGAGTAACTTCCACTTTGGTAATAATGTCAGTAATGGCGACAGGCACCTTAACTGTTTCCGAGCCGTATTTGCCTTGCAACAGCACCCGGCCAGGCGTATTGCCTTTGATCTTGCCGTTTTCCACGACAGCTGCTGCATTCGAAACGCTCCACACGATCTCTGATGTTACATCTTCTTCCTTGCCGCTCGCACGTACAATGCTGACTTTGGGCAGTGCACTTTCACTGCCTTTGACAAAACTATAGGATTTGGGCGAAGCCTTGATGCTTTTGATTTTCTCGGAAACCTGGACAACGAGCTGCGCCTTGGCCCCATCGACTTCAGCATGAATCGTTGCCTCACCCGCTGCTACTCCCTTTACTTTACCTTTCACAATGGTTGCAACTGCTGCATTACTCGTAGACCACGTAACCCCTGCAGTCACATCCTGCTTGTTATCAAACCCTTCAACTTCTGCCATCACCTTCAGCGCAGCCGTCTGTGACACACTTAACTTCTGCGGGCTGCTGTTGGTAATTTCAATGGAGGTCACGTCACCCGTAGCCGCCAGAATGTGTGATGGAGCCAAGATAGCACATACCATGATCAGTGCAAGCATTCCTCGAAATGTTCGTTTTACTCTTTTCATTGCAATCTTCCATCTCCCATAATCCAATATTTTACTTCTATTATATTATATCGGAGATTGAATGCATAATAATGAATTTTATAGTGCTAGGATGGTCAAAAGAATTGAGATTCGACAATTTTTTCCTATATGAGAGAAGTTGCTTTAAAGGAAGATTACAAGCTTGCAGCTAGGCTTGAGCAAGAATATCTGTGGGTAACAAATAATATGTTTGATTAAACGGAACCCTTATCAGGGTTCCGTTTGCTTTAATGCTATGTGCACACTGTACTTAATTGCTTTATAACTAACTTGGCAAAATCAAATATTCAGCCCCACCCATATAAGGCTGGAGAGCTGCCGGAATGCGAATGCTTCCATCCTCCTGTTGGTGATTCTCCAAAAGTGGAATAAGGATACGTGGCGATGCCACGGCCGTGTTGTTGAGCGTATGGCAGTACGCTAGCTGACCTTCGGCATTGCGGCAGCGAATATTCGAACGACGTGCCTGAAAGTCATGCAGGTTTGACGACGAATGGGTTTCCCCATATGCGCCCCGGCTCGGCATCCATGTCTCAATATCGTATTGTTTATACGTTTTCTGCGACATGTCACCTGTACATACCGCCACCACCCGATAAGGCAGTTCAAGCAGCTGCAGCAATTCCTCTGCATGTCCGGTAATTTCCTGGAGCATGCGCTCCGATTCCTCCGCATCCGGTGCACAAAGAATGACCTGTTCGACTTTTGCAAACTGATGCACCCGGTACAAACCTCGTACATCCCTTCCGCCTGACCCAACCTCACTGCGGAAACAGGTGGATACGGCAGCCAGTTTGATCGGCTTCTGTACATCTACAATCTCATCGGCATAATACGATACGAGTGGTACCTCGGAGGTGCCGACCAGCCACTTGCCCTCACCTTCCAATTCATAGACCTGATCGCGTCCTGTCGGAAAAAATCCCGTGTTCACAAGTGCATCCTCTCTGACCATTAGAGGCACTTCCATAGGGGTGAACCCTTGCCGCATCAGCAGATCAAGTGCGAGCTGCTGTACCGCCCGGTGCAGAAGCAGCCCTGCTCCTTTTAACACATAGCTTCGTGTCCCTCCGATCTTCACCCCCCGCGGAATATCAATCAGATCATGAAGCTCCCCGAGCTCCACATGGTCCTTGGCTGTATAGGCGAATGTCGGTGTTTCCCCCACACGTCGCAGCTCCACATTATCCTCGTCCGATGCTCCAATCGGCGTATCCGGTGATACGACATTAGGCACCAGCCATTGCAACCGAGTCACTTCCTCCTGCACGTCCGCAAGCTTCGCTTCGACCTGTTCCAGCTTCTCATTCAGCTGTTTCACCTGAGTTCTTAATCCTTCGGCCTGTTCACGATCCCCGGATTGCATCAATTTTCCGATATCCGCTGATAAGGTGTTCCGCATTCTGCGTCCTTCTTCTGTTTCCTGCAAAAGCGCTCTGCGCTCCTCATCCCGCTCCAGTAATGCACGAATGCTAATGTTGATTTTCTTCCCGTCTGCCGCCGCCTGCACTTCATCTGCATGGGCCCGAATCCACTTCATGTCCAACATGGTCACCGTCTCCTTTGGCTAAAAAAATGCAAAGAGCGCCCTCATCCCTTGGGACGAGGAGCGCTCTGCTCGCGGTGCCACCCAACTTGCCGAATCAGGATACCCTGTTTCAGCCTCTTGGTCCGCGATAACGGGCGGTTCCGGTTAACTTGGGGATGGATTCGCTCCCCTGGCGATAACGCCTCCGAGTTGGATGCTCTTCAACGGCATGGTTCCGATCTGTAATTGTTGTGTCTCAGTATATACGAACCAAGAACCACTTTGCAAGTCCTACCAAATCCTTACACATGCTGTTATGATAGACTTGTTTGCACTCGGACGTATGAGCTGATGTAGCTGACCTTAAATTGTACATAGGTATAGAAGGAGTTCTCCATGAAAAAATTGTTATGGATTGGCTGTCTGTCCTATTTTCTTATCGGACTTGCACACGTAGTCCTCGGTTCCATCCTGCCTGTCGCACTAGAACATTACGGCAAAGATTACAGTCAGGGAGGAACACTGATCTTTGCCCAATTTGCCGGATTCCTGGGTGGTGTACTGTTGTCTCCTCCGTTAAATCGTCGTTTTGGCAAACGCGGCGGATTACTTATCGCTGCAGCTCTGCTATGCATTGCTGAGTTATCCTATATGCTGCTGCCTCCCTGGGGCCTTATGTTCGTCATTGCACCCGCAGCAGGTTTCGGATTCGGCATGATTGAAGCCGTAATCGGTACGATCATCATTGCCGCCATCAAAGAAAATACCGCAGTGGCAATGAGCAGGCTTGAAGTATTATTCGGTATCGGAGCTATGGTCATGCCGCTTATCGCCAGCGGTCTGATCTCGGCAGGGTACTGGCGCATGTCCTTCCTCGTCGTTGCGGTCTGTTCAGCACTGACATTCCTCTTCTGGGCCAGAATGTCATTCGGGGAGCTGGATCATGCACTCGGCAGGCGCCAGCCAGATGACGCTGCTGGACACATCCAGGCGGGGGAATCTTCTAATGCTGTGTCTTCTTCAGACAGTGGCACAAGCAGTTCAACCTACCGAGGCCGTAATCTGGCTCTGATGATCTTATTCGTTGTATTTTTCTTTCTCTATGTCGGAACGGAGATGAGTCTTGCCAATTTCATGCCTGCCATTCTGATTGAAAAAATGAACATGAAGGAGGCTGGGGCAGCTCTTAGTGTTACCTGTTTCTGGATCGCGATGTCGGTTGGAAGACTCTTCGCCGGATATATCGCTGAAAAGTTTCAGTATCGCGTGTACATTTTGTACAGCTGTCTGGCAGCTGTGCTGCTTATGGCCATTTTCCCGTTTACCAACCAGATCTGGTCTGCTTTTCTAACTATTCTCCTGCTTGGACTGGCGTTTTCTGGAGTTTTCTCCATTGCTCTTGTTTTTGCCAGCAAAATGCTGCCAGGAACAGAAGAGTCTACACCCAGTATCCTGATTGCATCTGGCGGAGTCGGCGGCGCCATTCTGCCTCTGCTTACCGGTTGGAGTCTGGATCATCTGGACGTTAATCAATCCACATGGATGCTTGCGCTATTTACTGCAGGTCTGCTTGTGATCAGCCTGGTTGCTTATCAGTGGCAGAACAGACAACGTGCAGCTTCCCTTTGATTACCGTATTGCGTTCGTATTAAATTATAAATTCACCAATTTAGCTATTCTATAATGTAGCTATAATGTAAAGTGGCTCCGAAGCATATGTTTTGGAGCCCTTTTTGCTTCAATAATCGCGCTGTAGACTGAAACTTATGCAGTTCAATGGTCTACAACTTGATTGCCCAGGAAATAGTTTGCGGTAGGTTATTTCATTTCTGGAGTATAAAATAGTGGCATTAATTAATGAATTACATTCAGCAGGTCAATAATGAGAAGCTCTCTGTTTACTCTGCCAATTATAAAGATCGCGAATATCTCCACATAAGTAAACATTCTAAGAATTTAAATTTAAATCTTATTTGACAACTCGGAATTAGGAATCTATCATATCCCTTAATATGTAAGAAACTTTTTTTTAAAACTTGGGAGGTTTTCATGATGGGTTTTCAAAAGCGTATTGACCATATCGGCATTGCTGTACGTGATCTGGAGACAACACTGCGTTTCTATACGGAGATTGTAGGACTCGAATTGAAAGATCGGGTAACTCACACGAACGGTGTCATTCAACTCGCTTTCCTTGGCTTCAATGGTAGTGATGAAACGGAGATTGAGTTGATTCAGGGATACAGTGATAAGCTGCCTTCCGAAGGAACGGTGCACCATTTCGCCATCCACGTGGAAGACCTTGATGCGGAATATAAGCGTATCCAGGCTACAGAGGCCGAGTTTATTGACGGGGAGATCATTACGTTGCCCAACGGCTATCGCTATTTCTTCATCTATGGACCAGAGAAGGAATGGATTGAGTTTTTCCAGCGCTAGACCTTATACCGCTTAAGGAATATTCAATTCGAGGGACCAGCGGGGATAATGTGATCTGTCACGCATTATTCCCACCCTATATTCAAGGAGTTCGCCATGAAAATACTGATCCAAATGATCGCCGTTATTGCTGTCATATGGGCATTATGCTATACCGTATTTATTTCAATTCTATTAGGAGAATATTTACTTGTGACTTTAAGCAACAAGCCTCTTCCCCAATCCACAGTCCAGGTTCAAGGGACAACCCTACCCATTCCTGCAGATATTTCGAGTATACTTGGAAACACAATACGAAATATAACGAATATGCGGCAATCGATGTGCCAGCCACCCCTATGAATGTACCTGCCGGTTCAACGCTCGTCGTAACCTTCGATCAGACTCCTAAAGAGATTACATTTATTGAACAGGGGAATGAACTAGACAGATGGAGCAGACTAGATAATTCTCATCATACAGTTGCAGCACCTGATACTCCTGGAATATATACATATTTGTACAGTGCAAGTTGGTTCGAAGGCAGCGTTAGCTACGTGATCAAAATCAAAGTACAGTAAATAACATTTCCCCGTCTGCCTTCAAACAAAGATCGATTCCGATCTATCTTATCCTTTCTGATATTTGATACATTCTCACAAGTATATGGCGCTTGGCTATTCCATCCAGTTCCTGACTGGACACATTCCGGCCTCTGGCCTATAATTACACCTAGTAATGCCCGTAACTTCATAGTTTCCCAGGGGAGTCGGAATTGGCCGGCTGAGAGTGTATCCCATCAAGATACTAACCCTTAGACCTGATCTGGATCATGCCAGCGTAGGAATCGGAGTATATCGAATTGGCCCAGCCATGTGCTGCAGCCACCTCTCTAACGCCTGCACGCGTCCCGGATTACGGGGCGCTTTTTTTGATGGTATCTTTTTGACACAAAAAGTACGTCATCCGGATCATAGCTGGTATAAATCGAAGGATTTATGCACCATGCTTGGATATGAAGCCAAGGAGTACCCCGCGCCACTGGCCGGACCATATGAAGGAGAGAAAACAAGATGAGATGGCGTAAAATGATCGGACTCCTGCTCTTGTGTGTGACACTGGTCACCGTCGCTGCATGCGGCAGCAAGGAAGCAGCGCCTGCAGGACAAAACGGCAGCAGCACCACTGAAAACAGCAGCGAAGGTGACAGCGCAGCATTGAAGGATGTTAAGGTCGTGCTCGACTGGACACCCAATACGAACCACACCGGGCTGTATGCCGCCGTGGATCAAGGATTCTACCAGGCAGAAGGCTTGAATGTCGAGATTGTGCAGCCGGGTGCCGGCGGTGCGGATACGATGGTAGCCTCAAATGAAGTTCCTTTTGGGGTAAGTTATCAGGAGAGTGTAACACAGGCCCGTACACAGGATGTTCCACTCGTCTCCATTGCAGCTGTCATTCAGCATAATACGTCTGGATTCGCCGCTCCGGTGGACCGAAACATCAAATCACCCAAGGATTTCGAAGGCAAATCCTATGGCGGCTGGGGATCACCCGTTGAAGAAGCGGTTATGCAATCCATTATGGAAGGCGAAGGCGCCGATGTGTCCAAAGTAAAAAATATCAATATGGGCGACGCCGACTTTTTTACCGCAGTGAAACGGGACATTGATTTTGCATGGATTTTCTATGCATGGACCGGCATTGAGGCCGAACTGCGGGGAGAACCCCTCGACATGCTGTATGTGAAGGATTATTCCGATGCGCTGGACTATTACACGCCTGTACTCGTGACGAACGAGCAGACCATTCAGAACGACCCAGAACTGGTGAAGGCATTTATGAAGGCTACTTCTGAAGGGTATCAATATGCGATTGATCATCCCGAAGAAGCTGCGGACATTTTAATCAAGGCTGTACCTGATCTCGATAAGGACCTTGTGGTGGCAAGTCAGAAATGGCTGAGCCCAAAATACAAGGATGACGCTCCGCGTTGGGGTGAGCAAAAACAGGAAGTGTGGCAGAACTACACGGACTGGATGTTTAGCAAGAAACTGCTTGATGAGCAGGTTGATGTATCCCAAGCGTATACGAACGATTTTTTACCCCAATAAAGTTGAACCGAAAGGAGCCGTGATCTCTCATGGCAAGCACACTGCTTAGCATTCAAGTAATTCCCAAAACGCCGAATGGCGAAAATTCGTATCCTTATGTAGATCGGGCTATCGAAGTGATTCAACAATCTGGCTTGAAATATCAGGTCAATCCGCTCGACACCACAATGGAGGGTGAGCTGGAGGAACTGCTGGAAGTTGTCCGTAAAATGCATGAGGTGCTCGTGGAGGCTGGCAGTCCAAGCATCATCTCCCAGATCAAAATCGCCCACAGCCCGAACGGCTTCAGCATGGATACCCTGACGGAGAAATATCGCTAATGCATACGTACTTCAAAAGTGTATGGCCGCCCATTGTGGCGGTTATTCTCTTTATAGCCATATGGCAGGGCGCCGTATCCCTGTTTCATATTGAGAAATGGATGCTGCCCGCACCTTCCGACATCGCGCACGAAGCCGCTTCCCAAGCAGAACGTCTGGGCATGCATGCATGGGCGACCATTCAACTCACGTTAATTGGCTTCGCGGCTGGCACGCTGGTTGGGCTGCTGGTCGCCATGGTGCTGCATCTGATTCCATTCCTGAAGTCTGCCCTGTATCCTTTACTTATCCTTAGTCAAAATATACCTACGATTGCGCTCGCTCCGCTCCTGCTGATCTGGTTCGGATTCGGACTGCTGCCCAAACTGATTACCATCATCCTGGTCTGCTTCTTCCCCGTTGCCGTCGCTGCCATGGATGGACTGACACGTACGGATGCCGCCATGATGAATTACATGCGCATGGCGGGAGCAAGACGCGGCCCAATTTTCTGGAAGCTGGAGCTCCCGCACGCACTGCCTTCCATCTTCTCCGGCGTCAAGATTGCCGCGACTTACAGCGTCATGGGTGCCATTATTGCCGAATGGATCGGAGCCGACAAAGGTATCGGATATTACATGATGCTTCAGAAGTCCGCTTACCGAACAGATCGTCTATTCGTTGCAATCATGATTATTGTCGCACTCAGCCTGCTGCTCTTCCTGTTCATTGCCCTGCTGGAGAAGCTGCTCGTTCGCTGGCGACCACAGAAGCGCTGATTCGCAGCAGAAGCACTATACAAGGTTAGGAAGTGAATGTGAGATGACACTCAAATATAACGAACAGGCACCACCTGCACCAGGCGGAAGCGCCGGAATTTCAACTCGAGAAGAATCACTCCGCACTGCTTTTACCGCTACCTCCGATTCGGGCAATCAGAGCCTGCCTGCACTGGAAGTACAGGAGGTCCATGCTTCCTTCCGGGAACGGCGGAACAAGCTGTCTGTCCTGAACGGATTATCCCTGACCGTAGAACAGGGCGAATTCGTAGCGATCGTTGGGCCTTCCGGATGCGGCAAGAGTACGTTGTTCCATATCATTGGCGGGTTGTTGAAACCCCAAACAGGCCAGGTTCTCATGAACGGACAGAATGTTACCGGGCAGCGGGGCAAAATCAGCTATATGCCGCAGCATCCCGCTCTCTTTCCTTGGCGTACCATTGAAGACAACGTGCTGCTTGCCGGTGAAGTATCAGCACATACGCCACCCAAGGCTGAAGCGCTTGCGGAAGCACGGAAGTGGCTTTCCAGCGTCGGTCTGGGCGGGTTTGAACAGGCGTATCCGCACATGTTATCAGGCGGTATGCAGCAGCGGGCAGCCTTTTTGCGTGCCCTGCTCAGTCCGCAGGAACTGATGCTGCTGGATGAGCCCTTCAGCGCCCTCGATGCGTTGACACGCAGTGACATGCAGCGATGGCTGCTCGATATATGGGAACAAAACCGCCGATCCGTGCTGTTTATTACCCACAATATCGAAGAGGCGCTGCTGCTTGCCGATCGAATCTATGTATTATCCAACCGACCTGCGACCGTGCTGCATGAGGTACATGTCCCTTTTGATCGTCCAAGACGTGAAGAAATAACGGAAGAGAAGGCTTTCCTCGAACGCAAACGGCAGATTTCGGAGTGGATGAAAGAAGAACAGAAAAAAGCCCGGCTAACTCCATAGCACGGGTTTTTCGTTATATTTTTTCCAAAACAGTGATCCGCATTCATGATATTCGCGTATCAACCTTCAAAAGATAAAGATGACTAGGAGGGGCCACTTCATGCATTCCCAAGCTTTTGCACCACTGATTGATGCTCATATCCATTTTGACAAATATACCGTGGAGGAACAGCAGCATATGCTGCAATCTTTTCCGGATCAACAGGTTGAGGCTGTCATCGCCGTTTCCATGAATATCACCTCGGCACAGGATAATCTGGAGCTGGCGAGACAGAACCCCCGATTCATCTATCCGGCTTTTGGCTTTCATCCGGAACAGCCTCTGCCATCGGCGCAGGATCAGAACCTGTTCTTCGACTGGATTGAAAAGCATATCGGACAAGCGGTAGCCATCGGGGAAGTTGGACTGCCCTACTATAATCGCCAGGAAGCAGAACAGGCAGAACTTGCTTTTGATCAGACTGGATATATCGAGCTGCTCGAACGGTTTATTCAACTCGCCAAGCGGCATAACAAACCCATCGTGCTTCATGCCGTTTATGAGGATGCCGACATCGCATGCGACTTGCTGGAACAATATCAGGTTAGACGCGCCCATTTCCACTGGTTCAAGGGTTCCCGTCAAACCGTGCGGCGAATGGCGGATAACGGGTACTTCATCTCCTTCACGCCAGACATTCAGTATGAAGAGGAGATTCGTGAGCTGGCAAGACAATATCCATCTGAACAGGTCATGGCAGAGACGGACGGACCTTGGCCTTTTGAAGGGCCGTTTCAGGGAAGAATGACACAACCCGCCATGACGAGACAGGTGATTCAGGCATGGAGCGAGATTACGGGCATGGGAACCGAGCGGGCAGCGCGTCTCTTTTACCAGAACACGAAGCGGTTCTACCGTTTACCCTAATGCATAGCACAGATGGACGACAAAAGGGTCAGCTGGATTTCCCGGCTGACCCTTTTCGTTGACCTTCATTAACGTTTCATAAACCCTCTGCCTTCGAGATACGATTTCATTTGCAGACGCGCCGGCTCGGTAAGGCGTTTGGCCATCAACTCAGACCACGGCGTCGTACGTTCGCCATTCGTACGGGCGGCCATATAGGCTTTCGTGGTTTCGTCATAACTTTCCACACCCCGAAGCGTCTCTTCGGCATCGTAGCGATTACGATGAAGAACAGCATTCAGCGGCAGACGCGGACGTATGCCGGTTTCCTGATCAGCTATACCGACACACATGCCGAAGACAGGGTATACACCTTCCGGCAGACCCAGCAGTTCAGTCACTTCTTCAATCTTGTTACGCAGACCGCCGATATATACAATCCCGAAACCGAGCGACTCAGCGGCCAGAGCGGCATTCTGGGAGGCAAGAGCCACATCGATCGTTGCTACCATAAAATTCTCTGTGGAATCCGCATAAGACTCCTTCTCCGGCTGGTGGCGCTTCGCCGCATCACTCAGTCGATACAAGTCTGCACACCACACGAGGAAAACAGGGCATTCTTCCACATAAGCCTGGTTGCCTGCGAGTGCAGCGAGCTTCGATTTTAGTTCCGGTTCCGTCACGGCAACGACGCTATATGCCTGTACACTGCTGGAAGAGGAAGCCATCTGCCCGGCAGCCACGATAGTCGCAAGCTTCTCCTCGCTTACCGGATCCGGCTTGAATTTCCGCACGGAGCGGTGTTTCATCATCAATTCAATCGTTTCATTCATGTCTGTTCACTCCCAATCCTCGTAGTACAAACTCAATCGTCTGTTCAGCCAGCTTATCTGTATCCATGTCCTCATAGTTAAACGTAAACCGTGAGTTTTTGGCACGTTTGTGTGCCAGAGCTACACCCATGACCTGAAGCATTGCATAAGATACGGAATCGATCTGGAATACACCCTGGTCTTTGCCTTCCTGCAGCAAATCATTCACTTTGGTCCAGACAGGGTCCAGGAACCGAAATACGGTGGCCGTGCGATGAGTGTTCAGTGTAATTTCAAGCTGTACAATGTCGCTCATCTCCCAGTCCGTCATCGTGAACTTCACGACTTCACCTACAATTTTGCTGATACCCTCCACAGGGGACATGGACTCCGCAGCCAAATCAGTCAGCATGTGATCAGGAAAGAAGTGCTCAAAAATCGCTTCAAACACCTTTTCTTTTCCGCCAAAATGGTACGAGACCAGTGACACATTGGCACCCGCCTCATCACAGATTTGACGAACGCTTGTCCCGTCATACCCCTGCTGCGCAAAAAGTTTTTTGGCTGCGAGCAAAATCCTCGTTTTGATATCCAATTCCGGTTCAGTCATTCCGTTCGCTCCTCTTGTCCGTTCATATCATGCTCCAGCTTTCGGGGCTGCAGCCAGCTGTTTCATCTATTTATTATGAAAGTTTAACTTTCAAAGCGCAAGGCATGACCATATCATGTCAGAGCTCTAACTGGTCCTTGATACACAGCAGGCACCCCGGTTGAGATCCACCGGGGTGCCTGCTCCAATACTATAGAATCATTTACATCTGTAATATTAGCTGTTCACTTGAGCCGGGCTTGGTGCACCTGCTGGCATACGACGTTTTTTGAGCAAGGTCACTACCAGGGAGAGGGCAACTGCGATGACCAGAACAATCGCAACAGATCCGGCTGCCGACTGAACGCCAGGTCCACCAAGTTGAACGCTCAGAATACCTTGAACTGCGTACGTTGCAGGCAAATACTGTCCGATGCCGCTGTAGAAACCATTAAGCAGCTCACGGGGTACCATTGCACCGGAAGATACCAATTGCAGGGACAGTGAGATGATGTTGAACAGGCTTCCTGCAGGTCCGAAGCAGATCAGGAAGAACTGCGAGAAGAACATGAACGTGCAAAGGAACAGAGCCTGGAACAACCAGAAGGCGATGAATCCTTGGGCAATCTGTCCTCCGAGCGCAACAATCAGCGATGAACCCAGAAGGGATACAACCAGAGCGGATGCGATGTTAATCACGATTCTCGCACCAAACAGGGTCAAGCGGGAGTGGGTTGCTGACAGCATTCCCATAGCCGTTTGCAGATTCATACCCATGATCATGGCGCCGACATAAGAAGCCAGTACCATCATCATCGGTACCATCTGATTATTCATGCCGTTCACCGGATTAATCGAAGTTGTTGTGCCTTCAACCCGGGTAGCCAGATTGGCAGCAGCATCGGCCGCCTGATCCGCAGGTGCTCCTGCAGCAGTCAGTACAGTCTGTACGCCTTGTGCAGTCGCTTGTTTATTGATGGTGTTCGTCACACTTTGGGAAACGCCCTGCATCATGCTTTTGATCGTCACCGGATTAGCTTCGTTAATGGTGTACTTGATCTCAGCTGTAGAACCTGCAGTCTGAAGAAGCTCGTTAAAGCCAGCCGGAATATTCAGCACCATGTGAACTTGGTGGTGATTCAGCTGATCCAATGCATCAGCGGAACTGAGATCCGATACCGTATGGAAAGGCAGCGTCTTAGTCAAACTATCCGCAATACCTTGGGACATCTCGCCATCCTCGTTCACAATGGCTACTGTCAATTCAGTCGTGCGGTCGTTCACGCCGGAGTATGCGGTCATCCAGATGACACTGAAGATCACTTGGAACATAAGTGCTGTTACGATCCCCACAATCACTGGCGGTTTTTTCAATAAAATGCGTAATGCCTGTAGCATAGAATAAGGTCCTCCAATATTGATTAGTTCACATTTGATTTAAACGATCGTTTGAATCAAACAATTGTTTAAATTTTAATGGCATATGTCATTATTGTCAACTGATTTCTGAAATGTTCAGAAACATCATTCTTGTTTCATAAAGTCCATTTCCTTTTTCATAAAAAGACAAGAAAAAGCACGGTTCACCGCAGCGAACCGCGCTCCATTTCACGTTAGGCTGAAGGTAATAGCATGCCTATCGCCTGCAATCTACTTTGGCTTACGTTCCAGCTTCAACCGTTGCAAACGCAGCGAATTCAATACAACCGATACGGAACTGAATGCCATGGCCGCACCAGCCAGCCAAGGAGCCAGGAAACCCACTGCAGCGATTGGAATACCAATGACGTTATAGCCAAGCGCCCAGAACAAGTTTTGCTTAATATTGCCCATGGTGCGCCGGCTCATCTCGATCGCATCCGCTATACTGTTCAGATCACCACGCATCAGCGTGATATCTGCCGCTTCCATCGCTACATCTGTTCCAGTCCCGATGGCCATACCGATATCTGCTGTAGCCAGGGCAGGTGCGTCATTGATGCCGTCACCAACCATTGCCACTTTCAGCCCGCTATCCTGCAGCTTCTTCACTTCGGCTGCTTTACCCTCAGGCAGGACTTCTGCCAGGACATGTTGGATGCCTGCTTGCTCCGCCACGGCACGTGCCGTACGCTCATTGTCTCCCGTAATCATGATGACATCGATGTTCATCGCCTGCAGCCGTTGAATGGCTTCGCGTGATGTATCCTTGATTGTATCTGCCACAGCAACAATACCTGCCCAGCGGCCATCGACTGCTATCAGCATCGCTGTGCGGCCGAGCTCCTCGAGTTCATTCATCTGGCGAGCGGTTGCCTCCGATACCTCCACATGAGCATCGGCAAGCAGCCGCCGTGTTCCAACCAGAATTTCCTGTCCTTGTACTCTGGCCCGAACGCCATATCCTGGTATGTTCTCAAACTGCTTTGATTGGGGCAGTACTATCCCTTTGTCCCGGATTCCTGCTACGATAGCTTCCGCTAGCGGATGTTCAGAGCTTTGTTCTGCCGCTCCAACCCATTTCAACAGTTCTGCTTCTGTCCAATCTTGTGCTGAGATCACATCCGTCAGCACCGGTTTTCCTTGAGTGACTGTCCCTGTTTTGTCCAGAACAACCGTCTGAATCTGCTGTGCCGATTCCAGATGTTCTCCGCCTTTGAACAGGATGCCATATTCAGCCGCCCGTCCTGATCCAGCCATGACAGAGGTTGGTGTTGCCAAACCCAAGGCACATGGACAGGCAATGACCAGTACGGCAATCGCTTTTTCCAGAGATCCTGCGAAGTCACCGGGACTGGCAAACAGATACCAGATCAAGAATGTCAGCGCAGCAACGCCAACCACAATGGGGACAAAGATGCCGGAAATGACATCCGCAATCCGCTGAATGGGTGCTTTGGACCCCTGTGCCTGTTCAACCACTTTAATGATCTGAGATAATGCGGTGTCCGAGCCGACTCGTGTCGCTCGCAGCCTCAGTGCACCGTTTTTATTCAGTGTAGCACCCGTAACGGCGTCCCCCGGCTTTTTATCGACAGGCAAGCTTTCGCCACTGAGCATGGATTCATCCACCGAGGATTGCCCTTCTTCCACAACACCATCCACCGGGATACTGTCCCCCGGTCTCACCAACACGATGTCACCTACTGCTACATACGCTGCAGGCACAAGCACTTCCTGGCCGTCCCGGATGACTCGGGCTTCACGAGGGGCCAGTTCGATCAGGCTTTTGATCGCCTGGGACGAGCGGCCTTTCGCTACGGCTTCAAACCATTTTCCAAGCAAAATCAACGTAATCAGAATCGCACTAGTCTCGTAATACAGCTCAACCGAAGGCATAGCGGCACCCGCACTCGTGTCCATCCCGCCATGATCCATCGGTGCTGTTGAAGGTATCATTCCACTCGTGAGTGTCAGATACAGACTGTAGAAGAATGCCGCGCTTGTACCCAGAGCGACCAGTACGTCCATATTGGCACTGCCGTTACGCAGCGCCTTGTAAGCCCCGACATAGAATTGCCACCCAATAACGAACTGCACCGGTGCTGCTAGTACCAGCTGGAACCATGGATTCATGAACAGATCCGGCACCCAAATCCATGATGTAAATGAGAAGTGGCCTACCATGGCCCACAGCAGCGGTATGGATAATAAGGCGGAGATCATCCATTTCCATTTTTTGCGCTGCAGCTCACGTTCGCGAACGGATGAGGTTTCTTCCTGTGTCTGCTGCAATTCGGCACCATATCCCAGCTGTTTGATTTTGGCTGTAATATCGGAAGGTTTCAGTGCTCCTGCTGCAAATTCAACGTGTCCCGTCTCCAGTGCCAGGTTTACATTCGCTCGCGATACACCCGGCAGGCGGGAAAGGCCCTTCTCAATCCGGGCGGAACACGCAGCACAGGTCATGCCTGTGATGTCCAGATCAATGGATTCCGTCACTGTACCGTAGCCGAGCGCCTCCACCTTATCCCGCAATGCGTTGACACTTACAGCCTTGGGGTCATACGTAACGCTTGCTTGTTCTATGGCGAGATTGACACTGGCCTGCTGAACACCTTCCATACGCGATAATCCCTTCTCGATCCTCGTGGAACAGGCTGCACAGGTCATGCCCGTAATCTGCAGCGTTGTCTGCGCTCCATCTGGCTGTGTTCCGGCGGCAGGTGTATGTTCCGTTGATGATGATTTATCCATGATGGGTTCTCCTTTCATATGAACTATTCATGCACATACCCCTAGAGGGTATAAAACAGACCAAAAATCAGGCTTAAACGATGATCTCTCGCATCTGATGTCTATCGCCCCTTGGTTCAGACCATAGACAATGAGAAATCCGTTTAAGCCATTATAGGTTAGACTACATCGTACCCCTGATCTTCAATAGCAGCCTTGATTTGCTCTACATTCACCTGCTGCTCATCATATTCCACGGCAACAGTTCCTGCGGCCAGATCAACCTGTCCTTTGGCACCCACGTTCTTCACCGCTTCTTCAACCGATTTGACACAGTGGTTGCACGACATTCCAGTAACATTCAGCGTAACGTTAGACATGATCCAATTCCTCCTTGGGATATATAAATGATTATTTCATTCTGCAAATCATTACTTCATCAACTTCCTAACCGTAACCAGCAGTTCATCCACCACCTCGTGTTCCCCTGCCTGAATCCGTTCGACGATACAGCTCTTCATGTGGCCTTCAAGCAGCAGCTTGCCCACGGAATTTAGCGCAGATTGTGCAGCTGCAATCTGGGTAAGCACATCATCACAATACGTGTCCTTCTCGATCAATCCCTTGATCCCGCGTATCTGGCCTTCTACTCGGTTCAAACGGGAGACCAGGTTGCTCTTCATCTCCTGCGAGTGATGGCTCTTGCGCACATGCTTCCCTTCACTGCCTTCAGCATGACATGCCGTTGCTTGTTGATCGGGTACATTATCATCGGACGGCGTTACGGGTGGTTCCAAGGGTTCCTTGGGATGGCTCTGATGATCCATCATGAACACCTCTTTTCTTCGTTCTTTTCACAGTGTAACATACCCCATGGGGGTATTCAAGCCTAAAAATAATATCTTCTTTTTCACCCATAAGATCACTTTAAAACCTTTACGTTATACCTTGTGCAAGTCATCATTACAGTATGTATTCCATCCTGCTGCTGCGGACAGACAGCCCCATTTGTTCATAAAAGGCCTGCGCACCCGTGTTAAATGTGGATACTGTTAATTCTACGCTATCTGCCTGAAGCTCCCTGCCCAGTTCAATTAGAGCATGCATCAATTTCTTACCTGTTCCTTGACCCCGCCCATCACTGCCAACGACCAATTCATTAATATACAGCATCTTGCGATCCAACAGCAGTTCAACCCCCTGAATCAAACTGAGCTGCGCACTACCATACCCCAGAATATCCCCCGTGCTTACCGATTCAGCAACATACAGATAACGCTTATCCGTCTCTAGCAATGTTACAAACTCCTGCTTCTCCATTCTGGTTTGCAGTGCTCGATACACATCAGGCCGAGCCTGGGCATGCATTTGATGCAGTTCATCCATTAAGAGGGAAACACCGGGATAGTCGGGGGCCGCTGCCTTTCTAATCTGGATTGAATCCACTTGAATCACACCTTCCTGCTTGAATTTACATTATTATACAACAAAATATAATAAAAGCAGATACCAACAGTGGTATCTGCTTCGTCAGAAACGACTCATGCGTTTCGTCTTATTCTTTGGAGGATTTACTTTCATTAAATGCAACCGGTGATGGCTTAGCTGCCCAATCGTCCGCTTGTGGTTCAATGTCCACACCGTTCATGATTTTCTTTTTCTCCATCAAGGAATCCCCGTCTTCGTCCAGCTTGTTGCGAATTTCCGCCTCGTCTTGAGGTTGATTATTCTGTGTCATCTTAGAGTCCTCCTTTATATTTCATCATCATAATGATGTTCCTTTATATAACTTACCCAATTATTTCATTCCCATTCGCCATGTGGCTATTCGAAGTCCACCTGTTGATCCAAAATAACTTCTTCCATTTTATGTTCCAGTTCAGGAACTGAAGGGACCAGTGAAAATTGAACCTGTTCGAGAGAGGAAGGCAGCGCGGGCACGACCCGAAAACTTAAATGTGTTTCGCCGCCCCCTCCACGACTGCTATGTCTCGTCGACATATGGTTCTGTTCACTAATCACTTCTAATGCCAAATGAGGCACCACGTGTACACGATCCGTTTCATTTCCTTTATAATGAATCTCCAAATGAATAATACTTTCCGTCTCATATTGCATAGAATGCGTGATGAGATACTCGCAGGAATCCTGGATCGTTCTCTTCATAATCGGAATAACACCTATCAATGAGAGCTCTTCAGGCGGAAAAAACTGCCTCTGAGGCATTGGTTGTACACTACGCAGGACATAACGGATGTCTTCCTCTTTCAAATCCAGAGACGCTGCCCATTCATCTATTACTTCCTGAGGTGGATGGTACTGAACCGCTCCTGTTATTTGCTTCCTCTGTGCGACCAGCCGAAGCAGCTGTTCATCAATCTGCCGTACCTGATCATTGTACTCAAAAGGGATGACACGAAATTCACTCCAACCTGAACTCATATTTAATCTCCTCCCCATATCGAAGTTCACCACTGACTAAGGTATCCATTGGCTAAGTATCTAATAGAAACTATTCGCTACTCTACGTTCGCTCCCTCTTCATAGATTGCAATTAACGCTGTTGCAAAACAAAAAAATGACGAGCCTCTCGTCCGGCTATGACAGCCGGGTGCGAAGAGGTTCGCCACAAGGTTTTATATTTTGGCCACTTTGCTGCCCTTCATCTTCATGTTTACGAGCAGAATGCTGGCGATAATCATGACCAAGCCTGCAATCAAATTAACCGTCACGGACTCCCCAAGGAACAATACACTGCAGAACAGTGCAATCAGCGGAATCAGAAATGTAAATGATCCCACTTTACTCGCTTCTCCCGAGCTGACCAGTTTGAAGAATGCGAGCCAGCCCAACGCAATGACAAAGACCGAAATGAACAGCATATCCAGTATAAATGGAAGTACCCATTGCACTTCAGCCCAGTTCTCTGTGGCTGTACCCGTCAATGTCAGGACAACTCCGCCAATCAGAATCGGAATGGCCGTCATCCAGATTCCATCCACCTTCGTCGATGTTTTCTTCATATATACGGTTCCGATTGCCCAACTGACGGCACTAAACAGTCCGAGCATAACTCCTTCAGGTGATACTTTGCCAGTCATGCCGCCAATACTGATCGTTGCCACTCCTGCAAAACCGAGGACCAGTCCGGCGATTTTCATCCCATACATCGACTCACCCAGCCACAGCCAAGCTCCAATACCGAGCAGCACAGGCTGCAGGAATACGATGGAGGAAAATAAACCTGCGGGTACTTCCGTCAGACCTACAGTCTGAAATCCATAGAAGAAAATGATATTCAGAACCGCCGAGATCGCATAGATATGCCAGGTTTCCCGAAGCCGCAGCGTTTTGTACCTTGGAAAAGCATAGATACCGAGCACCAGTCCGCCAATCAACAGGCGCATACCTGCAAATAAAAGCGGCGGTGCATAGTTTAAAGCGTATTTGGTCAGGGGCCAATTTACTCCCCACATGAGTACTAGAAAAGCCAGGACCCAGCCTGCTTTTGCACGTGATAAAGCCATAAATTAACCTCTCCTATCTGGCACAGCTTCAGAGCCAATCCACAATCAGGCACCTGATTCATGCCATCGTCTCAGCCCATCTATATTTAGAGTCAAACGGGTCCATGCCCTCCCGTTGATCGTTCTGTTTCTCCATGATACAATAACAAGCGTAATAATTGAAATGCATGTTAATTATAAGGAGCATATCATATTTGTTATGAACAATTCACAATTACAATTATTCGTAAAAATTGCCGAGACCGGAAGCTTCACTCGCGCCGGGCAGGAACTGAATATGACACAGCCCGCGGTTAGCCGGGCTATCTCCTCGCTGGAAAATGAACTGGACGTCACCCTGATTATACGGGACCGGCGGAACGGCATTGTGCTGACCGATGTAGGACAACGAATACTCGTCATTTTCCGCCGGATATTACAGCAATATGATAAGGTGCAGCAGGTCGTTTCGGCAGAAAAGGGGCTCGAAATCGGTACGATACGCATCGGTTCTTTTCCCATGTCATCGGCTCATCTGCTGCCCAAGATTATCCGATCCATTCGTGATCGCTACCCTAACATCGAATTTGAACTGCATGAGGGAAACATTCATGAAATTCAGGAATGGCTTAACTCACGCGCGATTGATGTTGCTCTCATTATTGTGACGGAACAGGAGCCGGTAGAGAAGGCTTATGAAACACTGCCGCTCTATAACGAAGAAATGCTGGCTGTGTTTCGGGACGATGAGCCGTTTGCCAATCAGGAGATTCTGCCTGTGAAGATGTTGAATCAGCATCCCATGATTGTATGCCAAGGCGGATATGAAGTGCCCATCGTGGATCTGTTCAAACGTGCGGAAACGGAGCTCCATTTCGGGTTTGTCGTCCATAACGTCAACACATGCCTGAACATGATTGAACAGGGGCTTGGAACTGCCATGCTGCCTGCAATCTCTCTGTCCTGGCTCCCTCCTGGTGTGAAGGCACTCCCTACCGAACCGAAGGCTTATCGCCACATCGAGCTCGCGGTCCCTTCTCTGGTGGAAGCCTCTCCAGCTTCCCGTTTGTTCATCGAGACTGCGCAGCAATTGTTTGGACAGCGCAGCTAAACCAAAAAAGGACATCCACGAAGTCACATTACATGACCAAGTGGACGTCCTTTTGAATTGTTTTTTGTAAAGTTATATTCTCAACATTCCTTTGAACGTTGCTTACGCCTGATCCTGCCGAGCGAGCGCAGCAAGTGCACGCAGAGCAGCGTTAATCTCGCGCTCAACCGCATGTGCTACCGCATCTGTATGTGGATCATATTCGGCAGCCAGATCGCTGTCGGCGAAGCCGTCGATGGCCACAATCGCACCAGCACGCGCACCTCGCAGCGTACTGACGATGTACAGTGCTGCAATTTCCATCTCGGCCGCTAGTGCGCCGGCCTGTTTATACTTGCGGTGAGGGATCTCCTCCACCCCTGTGAAGAATGCATCCAGTGTAACGGTAATACCTACACCGACTTTGCCTGCGTTCATTGCCGGATCTGCATCGTTACCCTTTTCTTGTGCAGCTTCAATGAGTGCCTGGGTGACTCCAATGTCTGCTACTGCAGGGAAACCATCGGGCACAAGCTGACGGGTCAATCCGTCCGAACGGACTGCTGCCGTGCTGACAATGACGCTGCCCGCAGGATAATCTGCCGTATAGGAGCCGGCTGTTCCGACTCGAATCAGGGTTGTCACCCCTGCCCGAATCAGTTCCTCGAAGCAGACAGCCGCTCCCGGAGAACCTACGCCATGGCTGACAACAGCCATCTGCACCCCTTCATATAGCCCAACGAATGTACGATATTCCCGGCTGAACGCCAGTTCTCTCGCCTGCTCCAGCTTCCGGGAGATCTTCTCCGCACGAGCGGGATCGCCGCAGACAATGGCATAAGCAGGCATATCTTCCGAATGAATCTGCAAAATAGGCATTAACATCGTCAATCAAACTCCTTTTTCGTCCATTCATCTTCGGGGATCGGCAGATCTTCGCCCGAGAAGCGCTGTTCCTTGAACGGATCGGCAAAGTGATGAAACCCGTTGCTCTCCCAGAATCCGTTGCGATCTTCGGTCATAAACTCCAGACCGCGTATCCACTTCGCACTTTTCCAGAAGTACAGCTGCGGCACCACCAGGCGCAGCGGATAGCCATGCTTCGGTGTAAGCGGCTCGCCGTTATATTTGAAGGCAAGCAAGACGTCGTCATGCATCAACTCTTCGAGCGGAACATTAGTCTCATAATCGTGATCAGCATGGATCATGACATATCTGGCTTCAGGTTTAACGCCCAAAAGCTTAATGAAATCCGAAAAGCGAATGCCTTCCCATGGGGTATCGAACTTGGACCAGCGGGTCACACAGTGAATATCGCTCACCGTATTGACCTGCGGCATGGCCTGAAGCTCGGCAAATGAGAACACTTTCTCTTCCTCTACCTCCCCGAACACTTTCAGATCCCATGTGGACAGGTCGTATTCAGGCACTTCTCCTTCATGCAAAATCGGGAATTTCTCGGTTAGCATCTGTCCCGGCGGCAGCCGATCTCCATGCTCAGCACCCGCTTTGGGCGCAGGAGTTTTGGTTTTCTTCAGACGTTCAGCCTTGTTATGCAATGATAACCCTCCTTCTTTTTACATTAGCGCGAGCTTCCGCCCGCTTTCAGTGCATCTTGTGCATACGTACGGTCTTTGAAAAAGAACATGGCCACCAGCGTCACAATATATGGAAGCATCAGGGTGAAGTGCGTCGGCAGGGAGAAGCCCTGCAGGCGAATGCTGAGTGCTTCCATGAAGCCGAACAGTACACTGGAACCCATGACGCCCAGCGGATTCGCTTGACCCAACATGGTTGCTACCAAGGCGATGAAGCCGCGACCTGCGGTCATGCCCTCCGTAAACATCGTCACCTGACCGAGCGACAACTGAGCGCCAGCCAGGGCACACAGGATACCGCACATCAGAACCGCACCGTACTGAATACCGCGCACTTTAATCCCGATACTTTGCGCTGCAATGGGATTCTCGCCGACGGAACGCAGGCGGAAACCTGATACACTTTTGAACAAATAAAATTGTAATGCAATAACGAGTATGATTCCGAGGTACACGAGCGGGCTGTGCCCGGAAAATACGCTGCCTACCCAAGGAATATCCTTAATCAGTGGAATATCCCATTTGGGAAGTCCCACCATATCCTTGTCGTAGTATGCACCTTTTACATCAAAAATCGCCCGTAATGCAAAGGTCGTCAGACCTGTTGCCAGGAAATTCAGGGATATCCCGACTACGATGGCATTTGCCTTGAGATTGATACTAATAAAGGCAAACAGTGCCGAGAACAACATCACAATAATAATAGAGAAGATAACGGCCAGAAGTACGTTGCCAAACAAATAGTTACCTACAATCGCGGAGAAAGCACCGATCAGCACGAGTCCTTCGAGACCCACGTTGAAAAGGCCGACACGGGAGCACAATGCCCCGCCGAGCGCTGCAAGCAGGATCGGAGTCATAATCCGCAAGGTCGAGCCGAACATGGCTGCATCAAACAGTTGCTGCATTGGATTTTTTCTCCTTTCTCCGCTTCAGGAATGAATACCCGATCTGGGCTGATACAAATAACGTAAGCACGGCCTGGATTACACTGCCGACTTCAAGCGGCACATCCGTATTACGTTCCATACCCATTGCACCTGTCTGCAGGGCAGCAAGCAAAATGGCCGCTACAGCCGTACCGAGTGGGTGCGAGCGGGCGAGCAGTGTCGCCATGATACCGCTCCATGCGTAACTTGCAGATGACAGCGAGCCATCCAGGAAACGATACTGTGTTCCCAGCACTTCGCCTGCACCCGCCAGACCTGCCAACCCACCGCTGATCACCATGGACAGCATCATCATCCGAATCCGGCGAACCCCGCCATACGTCGCGAACGACGGATTGCTTCCGAGCATGCGAATCTCATAACCGGTTACCGTTTTGTGCGTAAACCAATAGATCAGGATTGCAGCTACAATCGCAATGATGAAACCGGCGTGCAGTCCCATTCCCTGGAACAGCTTCGGCAGCCAGACTCCCTGATCAATCATCGGCGTCTGCGCCATCGCTGCGGAGCCGGTACGATCC
Source organism: Paenibacillus sp. FSL K6-2862 (assembly GCF_038005125.1). Lineage (NCBI taxonomy): Bacteria > Bacillati > Bacillota > Bacilli > Caryophanales > Paenibacillaceae > Paenibacillus > Paenibacillus sp. FSL K6-2862. The sequence goes on along the minus strand of NZ_JBBOSN010000001.1, from coordinate 417,725 downwards.
TTGAACGGATAAGATACCATGTACCCGCCGAAATAGATGGCAATATAGTTAAGAAGCAGCGTTGTAATCAACAGGTTCATGCCAAACCGGGCATCCAGCCAGCCGGCAAATAGGGACCAGATTCCTCCGGCCAGGATTCCTGCCACAATGGCCGCAATACAGACAAACCAGCCCGGGCCTGGCAGATAGAGCGCTGTGAGCGCCGCACTGAGCCCCCCGAGAATCATCTGTCCTTCGGCTCCCATGTTGAAGAACCCTGCACGGAACGCGAGTGCTACACCCAGTCCTGCAAGGATAATGGGTGTCGAACGAGCCAGTGTATTCGTGAAGAAGTAGAAGTTCCCGAAGGCTCCCTTCCACATCTCTGCATATGTTTCGAAGACATTCCCGCCAACAACCAGAATTGCCACAGCTCCTGCAAGCAAACCGATTACTATGGCAAGCAGCGGCTGTACGAGTCCGCGAAGTGTTTCTTTTACCCGATTCATACCCGCTCTTTCCCTCCTGCCATCAATAAGCTAATCTGTTCTTCCGTGGCTTCATCTGCCTTCAGTTCCCCGGCAATCTCGCCTTCATACATCACAATAATTCGATCGGATAATTGCAAAATCTCGGACAGCTCGGAAGAAACGAGCAGCACACCAGCACCTTCGTTTCGTTTGCGAAGCAGCTCGGCATGAATCGTCTCCATCGCTCCGATATCGACGCCACGTGTCGGTTCCGCTGCAATCAGGAACGGAGCATCCTGCGCAAATTCACGTGCAGCAATCAGCTTCTGCAGATTACCTCCTGACAGGAACTGTGCCTTCGTCTCTGCCGAACCGGTCTTGATGCTGAACTGTTTGATCCAGCCCTCCACCATAGCCCGTGCAGCTTTGGCCTTAATAACGCCTCGTGTTTGAAGCCGGTGATGATGTCCCATGAGTCCATTCTCACGCACACTGGCATCCTTGGCCGCCCCCCACATATACCGATCCTCGGGAATGTGAGCAAGTCCATGCTCCCGAATGCGGCGAACAGGCCAATTCGTTGTGTCCTGCCCCGAGAGCAGGACACGGCCGCTGTCTGCAGTGCGCAGTCCGGCAATAACCTGGATCAGTTCGGACTGACCGTTACCCGAAATGCCTGCGATGCCAACGACTTCTCCTTTTCGTACTTCCATATGGATGTCCTTCAGCGCCGAGCGATCCTTCGCTCCGGACAAGGTTACGCCCTCCACCTGGAGTACGGCTTCTGCAGGCACGGATGGCTGCTTGTCGAGACGTACCAATTCACGCCCAACCATTAACCGGGATAATTCCTCTACATTGGTGTCCTTCGCCTCCAATGTGCCCGTGACCTGACCATCGCGAAGAACCGTAATCCGGTCAGCCACGTCCATGACTTCCTGCAGTTTGTGGGTAATCAATACGAAGGTTTTGCCCAGCGCCGCAAGAGATTTCATATTGGCCAGCAATTCCTTGACTTCAAGTGGTGTCAATACCGCTGAAGGCTCGTCCAGGATAATAATATCTGCCCCCTGATGCAGCACCTTGAGAATCTCTACACGCTGCTGCATGCCGAGAGGACACTCGGATACTTTTTTCCATGGGTCAACGGGCATGCCGTATTTTTGGCCCAGGTCGTTCACTTGAGCAGCTGCCTGCTTACGGTCAAATACGCCCGCTGCAGCCGGCTCGCGGCCAATAACAATGTTCTCGGCCACCGTAAAGGAAGGAAACAGCATAAAATGCTGATGCACCATGCCAATACCGCTGGCCATGGCTTGAGACGGAGTGGCGAAGCTTACCTCGCGCCCCCGGACTTTGATCGTACCTGACGTGGGCTGCTCCATTCCGTACAGCATGCGCATCAGGGTTGTTTTACCCGCTCCATTCTCACCAACGAGGGCGTGGATCTCTCCCTCACGCAAATTAAAACGGATATCCCGATTGGCGGTGAAGCCGCCGTATTTCTTCGTAATCTGATCCATCTCCAACAGCATATCTCGCGTTCGCTCCTTTCGGTCTCGGGCATTTAATAGCAGCAAAACCGGCTGCCTGATCGGGCAGCCGGCTGATCAATACAACTCCATCAAACAATCAAAACTATTGCTGCAATGGATCCTTCACAACGATTTTGCCGGATACGATATCTTCATTAATTGCTTTTACCTTGTCGATAACTTCCTGTCCAACAAAATCACTCAGTGCGGATTCGCTATCACGTGTAACGAAAGTCAAACCAACACCGTCTTCTTTCAGGCCATAGTTTACAGCACCTGCTTTGAAGTTTCCTTCTACGAAATCCTTCACTGTCTCATAAGCAACCGTATCTGTGGATTTTAATTGGGACAATACGATGTGCTCTGGATCTTCAACCGTTCGATCGGTATCCTGACCGGATGTATAGAAGCCTTTTTCCTTTGCTGCTTCGAATACGCCGAGGTCACCTACTGCAGATGCACCAGCAATGAAGTCAGCGCCTTTGCCGAATTGTACCAGTGCCAGTTCTTTTGCCTTGGCAGGGTCATTAAAGCCACCAACATAGTTCACGAGGAATTCTGCATCCGGGTTAACGGATTCCAGACCTGCTTTGAAACCTTCGGTATATTTCTTGATCAATGGAACGTCCACTGCTGCGATCATGCCGACTTTATCCGTTTTGGTGGATAGTCCGGCAGCCGCACCAAGCAGATACGCTCCCTCATATTCACGGAAACCAACGCTGCGTACGTTAGGCAGATCAACCGTTGTATCCACAATGGCAAACGACTTGTCCGGATTCTCGGCAGCCACCTTTTTCAGTGCATCTTCTGCCTGGAATGTCGCCGTAATAATCAGATCATAGTTCTCCGCAACCGCAGCACGCAGATTTTGCTCGAATGCTGCCGGGTCTGTGGATTCGATTGTTTTGGTATCTACTTTAAACTCTTCGCCTGCTTTTTTGAAACCTTCATCCATTTGTACAAAGAACGGGTTTACCCCGATTTTTTCAGGAAGTACGAGTGCCATGCGCAGTGATTTCTCACTGTCGCCGCCTTGGGCCGATTGTTCGTCTTTGGAAGCCGAAGTTCCACAAGCCGCAAGCAAAATTGCCAACATGATGATCGATAAGACGAACGATAAGCCTCTTTTCATTTTGAAGATTCCCCTTTTCCACATTCTTTTTTTATAATCCTAGCGGATACTGTCGATCCTTGTCAATAAATCTTTGTGCATAAACATTCAAATTAAATATAATTATTTCATCGCCTGCTAAGACACTTTGGGAAGCGCTTCAGGATGACTTTTTTCCGTTGACATGGATGGCTTCTCCGTGCTAAAGTCAATCCAATTATTAAATTCACATCGGTTTTGTCAGAATTATAGCGCAAACTGTTCCATTTTCCCAACCATATCTTAAGGAGGCTATTCATATGAAAAAAATCACCCAGTTCACGCTGGCGGCCCTGCTCGCCGCTCCGGTCACCATCGGCAGCCTCAGCTTGCCTGCTTCGGTTTCCGCTGCATCTGCTTCGCCCGTCGTACCATCCGCATCTCAAACTGCAAAAGCAACCACATCTCAAACTCCATCTATATATACGGAGAGTGCAGCCGATTATGCTCAGTTCCTGCAGGCCAAGTATGGCATCCAGCTGCCACAGCAGCTGACCAAAGGTGACTTCATTCAAGCGATAGCAGCTATCATTGAAACGAATCAAGCGGCGGTCTCCACGGAAGAAGCCAGTGATAGTCAGACCCAGGCTCCTGCTTTTACCGATCTGAGCTCGGGAGATTCAACTTATGATGCAGCCATTACCCTACATAACAATGGTATCCTGTCTGGTACGGAAGTCCGTGCCAATGAAACCCTCAGCACGTATGCTGCCGTATTCATTGCCGTCAAGGCAGCTGGATTCAAGGAACTTGCGTATACATATCCGGAAGAGAAAACAAAACAAGCGCTCACCAAGCTTGGCATCAGCCCGAATCGCGTTCAAGGTCAGGCGGCTCAGGAACTCGCTGCTGCCATCGATACCGGACTGGTTCCGGAAAGCCTCTATCCTGCTCTGCGTAAGGGCGGTGCGGCGAGTGCTGATTTTGCCAACATCTTGCTCGGCCGGGTATTGACCAGTCAGGGAAAATACAAGCATGAGATCGGACGCTCTGGCGATGCCGACATCTACTCCAAACTGTATGCCGCGTATCGCACAGCGGATCTAATTGAAGCACCCGAATTAAGAGAGATTGTGGATCAGGCACTTCGGAATGACCTCGTTACAGGATACAACCTGAAGGACAGCCGCTTCGATTCGAATTTTATCGATGAACTGACGTTGACTTATGGACATGATGATATCAAACACGCCGTGCAGCTGATTGGCCTGCTTCGCAGCGAGGGCATCGATGCCGATGTGCAATTCCAGCCGAAAACCTCTGCCTTCATCTATCTTAAGGAATGGGGCGAGCCCAAGGAAACGCCGGATTACAAGGTGACCCAAATTGAAAATGGTAATTATATTGCATATGCCAAGGAATATGATATTCAATTCGAGTTCAACAACACGGCGGACAAGGCCCGCTTCAATGACATTATTCTGAAATATGCCAAAAAGAACAGCGATGATGCCTCTGCCCTCATTTATGCTTCCTGGTGGCAACCACTGTATTATTCACCAACAGCTGTTCAGGACTACCCGGTCATTAGCAACAACAAAATTGCACTCGGCAACTACTACGCTCAATCCTTCTCATTGAAGGAGAATGCCAAAGGGATTCAGGAAGGCTTCCGGAAGCTTGCTCCAGATGCGGACATTACCAGCTATAACTTCTGGGTAGATCAGCCTTTCTTCAATTATCTAAACGGGGAATCGGAGTAAACACATAAGCGTCGCCTGTTAGGATTAATCTCGTAATTTGTCACACAAACCGCCGTTTTTCGCGAACAGCACGATGGATTCAATCCATGGTTCCGTAAAGACGGCTTTTCATTTATTTTTTTGCAAAATTCTTCTTCAAAATCATTTTCGCTTTGCAGGATTTACCAGTAAAAGGTCGAATAACATATGTACACAAAAAGAAACCGCAATCACACATATCTGAATGACAGGAGTTAATCATGGTATATGACGGCATTCTGCTCGGTTTGATCGTTGGACTGTTCCGGGGCGGGTACCGGTATGGTCTCCACCAGTTTGCAACACTTCAACTTCGCGGCGGGTGGATATTCCCACTGTTGCTGCTCGCCCAATTCCTTATCTTTTTCTTGCAGGAAAGACTGGATTGGGTTGCATCCATCAATGGGTACCTCTTTGCAGCGGTGTACGTCACGGGTCTTGCATTTCTGTGGCTGAACCGGCATCACCGGGGATTTACGCTGATCTGGATTGGCGTGTTCCTCAATTTCATCGTTATGGCGGTGAATGGTGGACGCATGCCTGTCTCGGTGGAGGCTTCCGCTGTACTCGGACCTTACTATGTGGATATGCTTCGTGAAGGTGGAGCGGTATCGAAACATTATATGATGGATGCATCTACCCACCTTTCCTTCCTGGGTGATATCATCCCGCTCTCCAGTCCCTATCCGCGGACCCAGGTGATCAGCATCGGCGATGTGGTCATGAACATTGGTATATTCCTGTTTATCCAGTACATGATGGTGAATCGTTCCGGCAAGGCTGCAACGCCAGCGACATCCATCCGGCCTGAAGAGATTAGGACAGACTCCAAGGAAGGGAGGTCTTTTCCATGAAAAAATTCGAAGGTATTAAATATTCCCGCATCGTCATCAATGCAATCATCGTAGCTTCTGTCGTTGTCGCGTTGACTTCGGGATACAAGCTGGGTGGCTAGTACATACTTGCCAACCAAGACAAACAGGCTGCCAGCGGCCTGTTTTTTCTTTCTGGATTTTTACCAGGTAACTTGTTATGTTATACATCTATATGGTACGAACCGATATCTATACATCAAGAGCCGACTAAACCAAGCAGGAGAATTTGTATGAACTTTATTCGTAATCTTATCCATAAAGCAGACCGAAGCAGCATGTATGTTGTTTTGCTGTGCTGTGCAGGCATCGGTATTTTTCTGTATATGAACAAGTTGTCTTATCTGCACCTCTCCACTGAGGAATGGGTTATGGTCTACACCATGCTGGGTGCCGCGCTGATCCTGGATTACTTCACCTTTCAGATCCCACCCAAGGGTAATCAGCAATCCATGGACTCTTCCGTGTATCTTGCCTGTATCTTCATGTTCGGCGGTGCGTTCAGCCTGTCTGTGCTCCTGCCCGTTTCCCTCATTTTATTAATCAAGGATCGCAAGCTTGCCTGGTGGAAACACATTGTTAATTTCAGCATTTACAGCCTTATGATTGCGGGAGCGGCTTCCATATTTACATGGACAGGCGGTGTTCCAGGAGCGCTGGACGGGTATAATCTGTTTCCTTATTTTGCAGCACTTGCCGCATACTTTATCATTAATACGATTACGCTGGGCTTATTCTTTCATTTCTCCACCAAGGATGCTCTTCAGCAGATGAAACGTGCGTTCGTGACCGAGTCGCTGCTCGTCTATCTATGTACACTGATTCTGGCGCTGGTGCTGACCATACTGGTCATTCATAACGGCGTTCTGGGCTTGCTGCTTTACTTGAGTCTCAGCATTCTGTTATCTCACGCGTTCAAACAGCTGTTCCTGATGTACCAGAGCATTGAAGAAAAGGCAAATACCGATCAACGAACCGGTCTCTTTAACCACAGCCACTTCGAAAACATGCTGGAAAATGAGCTGGCATCTGCCCGTGCGGCAGGAACACCGCTCTCCTTGGGGCTAATCGATATTGATGACTTCAAAAAGTATAACGACCGCTTCGGTCACCTGCAGGGTGACAGTCTGCTTGCTCTGCTAGGAGATTTTCTAAACCGCAAGACGGAGGGTACCCAAGTCACTGCTTTTCGTTATGGCGGGGAAGAATTCACGCTGCTCATGCCTGGCATGGAGCTGGACGAGGCTTATACCTTTATGAACAAACTGCGCAAGCAGCTGAACGATACTCCTTTTGAAGGAGTCGAGGTGTTTCCGCACGGCTGTCTCTCCTTCTCCGCCGGGGTCGCACGATACCAGGTAGATATGTACAATAAATCACAGCTTGTGGACCAAGCTGATAAGGCGCTCTATTATGCCAAAAAACAGGGCAAAAACAACGTCCATCGTCATGGCAGCAATGACGGCATGGAACATGAAATTGACCTGGTGCTGGATGTACGGGATATCGAGCAGCAGTTGAACCTGTTCAGGTACAAGGATATCGACACATTCAAACACTCCAAAAGAGTATACAAATACGCCCTCGATCTCAGTGAGCTGCTGGAACTCGACAATGCGGAGAAACGGCAGTTTGTACTGGGTGCATTGATCCATGATATCGGTAAACTGGAGATTCCGTGGTCCATCCTGAACAAAAAGGAAAAGCTTACCGCAGAGGAATGGGAAACGATTAAAGGACATGTCACCTGGGGCAAAAAAATGGTGATGACCAACGAACGTTTCAACGATCTGATCCCATATATTGAATTGCATCATGAGCGGTTTGACGGCAAAGGATATCCCTACGGTTTAAGAGACCGTGAAATTCCCCGCTTGTGCCGAATGCTGACTGTCATTGATTCATTCGACGCGATGACCACCGAACGACCGTATCAGAAAACCAAAACGGTGGATGAAGCGATCAACGAACTGCGGGCATGTGCAGGCTCCCAATTCGATCCTGAGCTGGCGGAGCTTTTCATCCGTTACATTCAGAAGAAGACAGCACAGCAGCTGTTATCCTAACGCACGCTAATGTAAGGCCGCCCACAAAATCCCTATATAATGCCAAAGCGCTACCCCCGGTCCATTGGGGATAGCGCCATTTTCATTTTCATCAATGAGTCGATCTTGGAATTCAGGACAGTTCTTAACGAACCAATTCCAATTAACGGGTGGTGTTCAGTTCATGTGAAGTTTGATGCAGCTCTTTGATCATCTGCTGCAAAAACATGTTATCCTGGCGACTGATTCCGTGCTGATTGTCTTGAAGAAGCATCTGATGAATATTCTTCTTGAGCAACTCACTACGACGTTCCAATACCTCTTGATTCATGTTGTTGCGTTCACTCCTTAACATGGTTTGTCATGAATTCACGTTCTATATAAGTATAAAGAACCTTCCGACTTAGGGAAAACAGGCACAGCCCTCCTCTCCCTTATACATCCAGCCTCACACTCCGTGACATTCTGTCACGGCATGTCGTTCTTAGATATCCTTCTATATACTCCCGTATCCACCTAAACATCCTGCGAGACCAACAGACTAGGTACCAGGGACAGGTTGGGTTATAATGGGGCATAGATTCGCACAAAGAGTCGATATTAAAGGAGTTCTGGATGCATGTCCTACAAACAAATCAAGTGGATGATCCTGCTGATTCCCACATTAACCGTTGGCCTCTGGGAATACATACGTCATCAATTTTTAATGCCCTACCTCTCCATGGACGCGGGGAATTGGCTGACTCCCGTTATCGTATACCTTGTTAGCGTTACTTTGCTGAGCCGTCTGTTCAAGATGCTGGAAGGTGCAAGAGCTGCACTGGAACAGGAACGTGCCTCCAAGGCTGCCCTTGAGGCCAGGGACCAGCTGGCTCGTGAGCTTCATGACGGGATTGCGCAATCCCTCTTTCTCTTGTCTGTCAAAACAGATAAAGCCGAGCGTGGCATGGCTGGCACCGGGCACGAACATGAAATTCAGGAAATCCGCAAGACCGTACACGAAGTAAATGCCTATGTCCGGCAAGCCATCGCCCAGCTGCGATATGTGCCCGGACATACCGCCATGCCTACAGGAGTTTCACTTCAGGGACAGGTCGAATCCCTAACGCAGGAAACGATACCTGGAGCCCAGGTTCATTGGGAACTGGACAGTCATTTCTTTACGCCAAAAGAACAAGTTGAGCTCCTCGCCTGCATTCGGGAAGCTCTGATTAATGTACGTAAACACGCGCAGGCCTCCCATGTTCAAGTGGAAGCGGAGGGCAACTCTCTCTCCTGGTCTGTTCGAATTCAGGATAACGGCGTAGGTGTTAGTGGCGATCCACTGCACCTCAAGGACCGATATGGACTGAGGATTACGAAGGAACGTGCCATTCAGATGGGCTGGTCCTTCTTCCTGGATTCCAAACCGGGCCTAACACGAATGACGATAGGTAAGGGGGATGCTTAATATGGAACATGTACGTGTATTGATTGTTGATGACCACGCCCATGCACGCGAAGCGATATGCAGTATTTTATCGGAAGACAGTCTATTTGAAGTCATCGGTACGGCATCAAATGGACAGGAAGCACTGGAACTGACCGAACAGTGGATGCCAGATCTTATTCTGATGGACGTGCAGATGCCGGATATGGATGGTCTCGAAGCCACTCGGCTGATCAAGCTCCGCTATCCTTACGTGATTATCGTTATGGTGACGGTCTCCGACGATGTAACGTATCTGTTCGAAGCACTGAAACAGGGTGCCCAGGGTTATTTGCTCAAAAACCTGGCCCCCTCCACCTGGCTGGAATATCTGCGCGCGATCGTCTCTGACGATGCACCGCTCAGCAAGGAACTGGCGTACCGGATTTTGCAGGAGTTCCCTGCGCCTCGAAGTGAAGATGTGCCGGATAACCCGCTTACCACACGGGAGCTCGAGATTCTGCAGTGGGTATCCGCCGGTTATACGAACCGCGAAATAGCAGACCAGCTCGGCATTTCCGATCAAACAGTGAAGAATCATCTCAAAAATATTTTGCAGAAGCTGCAGCTCGAAAACCGTGTTCAACTGACCCGCTACGCACTTGAAAGCGGCCTTGCCGGACGGAAACTGCGCAAATAGCAAGCATTCATGCTTTTGTCACAATTCTTGGAATATAATCGTTTTTTTATAGCCCGATGTAGTCATACGCCGTTATTTTGGACAAAGTTATAATGGTATAGATTGTTATCGGCATCCGAAGAATAACTACAATTCTATAACCTGAGGGTGATGTTTTTTTGAGTTTAGGACGTTTTACAATGAGATGGGATAAACGGCACTGGGCCGTAATGGTTTCCCTGCTGCTCATGTGTTGTCTGGTTATGCCGCAATGGGCTTCAGCCCATGCTTATATTGTTCAGGCCTCGCCAGGGGAGGACGATCTGGTAGCGACCGCTCCAGAGCGCTTGACACTGGAATTCAATGAATCGCTGCAAACGGCCTTCTATGATATTAAAATTACCGCACCTGACGGCACACAAGCGGATGACGGCAACGTGCAGATAGACGCCGAGCGTCCTCACGTGCTCGAAACGGGGCTGCGCAGCGGACTTGGCAACGGTACTTATGCCGTCAGCTGGAAAGCCGTGTCGGCCGATGGCCATCCCATTCAGGGAGCCTATGTATTCCATATCGGGGAACCGTCAGGTGCCCCTGTGGGTCTGGCGGATCTGACCTCCGGTACTGGTCAAACAGGCGGTCCAATCAAATGGATACTGTCGCTGACCGATTGGATTCAATATCTTGCATTGTCTGTCATCCTGGGCACGCTCGCCTTCCTGCTCTTCCGGATTGCTCCGTCATCCATGGCAAGAGAACCCATGGAGGTGCCAGGCAGCTATAAGCTGTTATGGATCAGCTATGCGGCAGCTTCTGTAGCCGCGATCATCAGTTTGCCTCTGAACACGATTTACGAGTCAGGGGTGGCTATCCATGAATTCAGCTGGGCACTGATGGGCAGTGCCTTGAAGCTGACGTCGTTTGGCCTCATTTGGATGGCACAGATGCTCATTCTGATGCTGCTTGCAGTCACAATCCTGTCTGGATATGACCGGGATCGCTCACTCAAGATCCGCATCTGGTCATCTTATGGTTCACTGGTACTTGTACTGGGATGGCTGCTCACGCATGCTATGACAGGTCATCCCGCCGCAGCCGAGCAGCGTGGACTTGCCATAACCATGGATTATGTCCACCTGATTGCAGCAGCATTCTGGATTGGTGCTCTGACGGCCATGGCGGTTTGTCTGCCTCCACTGGCTGACAAGCTTCCTCCGAAGGTACGAGGAGAGGTGTATTGGGGAGCTATCCGCCGTTTTGCAGCTTGGGGCATTGGTGCTGTAGCCGCTCTGGTTGCTACGGGGATCTACAGCAGTTTAATCATTTTACCCGAACCTGTACTGACATCCCTGTTCACCACCACTTATGGTTATGTGCTGCTCGCGAAGATCGTTCTGCTGCTGGTGATGATCGCATTCGCATGGTGTCATGCCCGAACGGCCAGACAGGGCAAGGGTAACCGACTGGCAGGCAGTCTCAAAGCAGAGCTCGCGATAGGTGCCGTTGTGCTGGCTCTGGCTGCTGTACTTACCCATCTGTCCCCCGGCCAGCCTGAAGCCGCTGGTCCATTCAAGGAAGTACAAACGACAGAGGATGGCTCAGCGATCACGCTCCAGGTCAGCCCTAATGTCACTGGTGAGAATCAGTTCGAGGTTGGCGTAAAAGCACCTGACGGCAGCGTAGTAAATGATCTGGAGCAGATCACCTTGACGCTGACCCACCTGGATATGGATATGGGGATTTATGAAATCACCATTCCAAAAAACGATACAGGCGTGTATCAAGCAGAAGAATACATCTCCATGCCTGGACGATGGAGCATCAAGGTTCACCTGTTGACTCGATCCCTTGATTCACTGGATACCGAGTTCGAGATCAACACAGCGAATCCATAATTTTTCTAGAAAAAGAGAGGGGTAATTTATTTTGAAAAGAACATCCTGGACTTCCAAACTTACATCCACTATAGCGGCAGGTGCTGCAGCGCTCATGCTGTTCGCCGGCTTCGCAAGTGCTCATGTCACTGTCAGCCCAGCGGCTGCACAGACCGGAGCATGGCAGACGTACACGATCAAAATTCCTTCCGAGAAGGATCTGCCAACAACCAAGATCACAATGAAGGTTCCGGAAGGTGTAGCATTCAAGCAATATCAGCCACTGGCTGGATGGAAAATCACCACAGAGAAAAACAGCTCGAACGAAGTAACATCGATTACCTGGGAAGTGGATGGAGATAACGAGGGGATCCTCGCCGGACAATTCCAGCAATTTAACTTTGTCGCACAAAATCCGGATACAGCAACAGAAGTCGCTTGGGACGCGTTCCAATACTATAGCGATGGCAGCATCGTAGAATGGACAGGACAACCTAGTGACAGCACACCTCACAGTATTACGGCTATTAGCGAAGAACCTGCAGCTGCAGGCAATCAAGCCGCAACAGGTGGCCATGACAGCGCAGGTACAGCTGGCAATGCAAGCGATGACGAAGCAGCCGCTGGAGATAATAATGCCGCAGACGATACCAAGACTGACGATGATACCACGCTCGGCGATGCATTAACCGATACCGTTACAGGTGAGCCGAATAATACGGATTCAGATCCGGGTACATTGAAACTGCAGCAGGCAACACTGATCGTATCGATTCTGGCGCTGATTATGTCCTTCCTGGGCATTGCACTCGCCACACGCCGCAAAAAGAGATAACACGCGGTCTTATATATTGGTTAACGTAACAAAAGAGCCTTGGCAGATGCCAAGGCTCTTTCTTGTGAGATGAGATTTCCCATACTTCGTTTCAACGTTTACGATTAGCGTTCCTGATCCGTCTGAATCATAATCTCAATATATTGCAGCAAGCTCCGCTTCTGCTGTTCAATTGAATGGATTCGACTGGACAGCCCTGCGAAGAATCCTTCAATCTGCTGCCTGGTGTAGTCAGCCGACTGACCCTTCCAGTCATTCAGCCGCGCATACAGGGCTCTGGCCTCCTGCTCATCTGCCTGCAGGCGGGCCAGCAGCCGTGTAAGCTCCTTCTCCGCAATTCGAAGGTCATTCAGTTCCACCAGCAATTGTCCGCTCATGCCTATCCCCTCCCCTTATGTACATACCATTATCGATCTCCTGGCAGCTCCGGTGTTTAATTAAAATGAACCGGACTCTCATCAGCCTGGCGGAAGGCATCTGCCTTCTGATCAATGAAGTCGAGGAATTGACTCGTATGCTTCATATGCCATGTACTTAATTCGTTAATGGACGCATCAAGCTGGGTTACAATGGGCTCCAGTCTGCGACTGCGGCTGGTATGCAGATATTGAGCCATACGGCTGCGCACCTGATTGAGCTCGGCGTTGCACTGCTGTGCATTTTGCTTCCAGCGGGAAGCGACACTCTTCAGTTCTTCCGGCGTTACCTGAATCAGACCGGAAGCAGCTCCTGCAGCTCCCCCGCCTACACCTGTTTTCGATAGGCGTGGCCCCATGTTTTTGCTGTAGCCAGTCAAGTAGTCCATCAGACGAGGTGAATAACCAATTCGCTCTCCGGTAATCGGATCGTACAGTTCATTGGAAATATAACCATTCTTGAAGTTATATTGATCAAGGCTGTGATAGTTTTCGCCGCCAAAAGAGTTCTTCGCTTTGTCTATGATGCTGACACCGTCGTTCGCTGTCGCGTAATCAGAATTGATATAGTAGGTTGTTCCCACATGCCGATCATATCCGCCAAGCGTACCGCTCGCTACCAGATCGCCCGGATGCGCATAGTTCGTAATCTGGCCATCGAATTTACCCGCTTCCGCCTGACGGCGTACTTCCGGGGTCAGGTTACCCATAACAGATGGGGCACTAAATGTCACTGCAGGTATGCCTGTGTACGCGGATGCATACTGTGCATTCCCCCCACCAAGGGAGTGTCCTGTCATCGAGAAATTCAGATCCCTATGCTTATCCTGCATGTGATTCGCGTAATTCTCGGCCTGATACATCTGGTTAGCCCAACCTGTTGGGGACACGGTTTTCTCAATATCTTTTACCCGGTCGCCAGCCCAGTTCTCCACATCTCGTACTCTGTCCCCGGCCCAATTTTCCACTTTGGATACCCCGGTGAAGTCCTTGACGTTCTCAACACCTTTGTCGAGCCATTCCGGTGTGAGACTATCGACAAATTTGCTGGTCTCTTGCTGGCCTTTGCGGATTAATTCCCCGCCACCAATGCGTCCATCCATAACAAAATCGGGAACAGATCTGTCCAGAGAGGCACTCCCCTCCGTACCGCGGTATGAAATGACTGCTTGCTTGGTCTCCGGGTTGTAGAATGTGACGGCATCAAAGCCGGACAATTTGTTGCTTTCCGTCCCTTCAAGCACCTCCCATCCAGGAAGCTCGGTTAATTTATCACCCGTTTTCTGATCCTGGTAGGCCAGGTCGGATAATGTTCTATATGTCTCGTCATCAATATTCGGCGGTTTGCTCAACAACTACACCTCCAGTTTATTTGGCGTACGGATCGTACCCTTTCGCTTGTATGGCTTCCTCAATCTCCGGGCTAATGACCAGATTCTTGGTTGTTTTCTTTTTGTAATCGTATGATATGCCGAAACTTTGACCCTCATGGTCCTTCACATGCCCTTTCAGACCGATCTGGGAAACCGCCATTTCAGGTAAAAGTTCTTTGCTGGTAATCACAACATCCAGTTCATATTTCTGCTTGAAGTACTGAACCACACTGGATTCGGCCTCCTGGTACAATGCTTGCTTCTCGCTTTCTTTCATATTGCTGCAGCCCCCCAAAATTAAAGTAACCATGATGATAAGTGCAATGAAGCCTTTAAGCCCTCCTGTACGTTGAATACCAATCCCCCCTCGGTCATAATCCTAAGCAGCATTTTAGAGTCCGCCCTATTCATTTGTTAACTGCATCATAGTACAAAATCAACATGCCCACATCGGCTCACGGCATCGTTTTTATATAACTTTCTTCCTAAATGGTTCCAGTAAAGGATTCGGGTTACATTACCCATTTTCCTGATTTTTGCAACAATTTCGCAGCATTTGCGCAGACACGCAAAAAAGAGCCGCCCCATATTAGGGCAGCCCTCCAACTTACTAAGCCTAAGATCTTATTCCAGTACCATCCGCAGGGCAGTCAGCGCAATACCGATAACGAATCCGGTCACGGCGCCGTTAATACGAATCCATTGAAGATCCTGACCTACCTTGTCCTCAATCAATGAGATTAATGAGGCATTATCCATTTTATCAACATTTTCACGGACCAGATTTCCGATCTTGGAGTGGTTTTTCTCCAGCAGCGTTGTTACGCCTTCGACAATCTTGGCATTCATGGCATCCAGCAATGCACTGTCTGAGCGCAGATCGGATAATACCCGCTCAATGGCAGGGAGCGCATACGTCTCCACATACTTTCCATCCTCCATAGCAGCGAGAGCTCTTTCCCTCAGTTCGGCAAGCTTGTTGAGCACGGTTTCTTCCGCGTTCCAGCTGTCCAGCAGGCTGTCTTTCCAGCCGTTCAATCCGCCGCGCACACTTTCGTTCAAGGCAAGACGCACCGCTTGAGTTCGAACCAGACCTAACACCTTATACCGGAGGGCACTTCCCTCACGTTTCATATCCTCTACCTGGTCAAATAAATATCCCTGCAGGATGCTGCCAAGCTTCTCCTCATTCATATAGCCAAGGAAGGCATTCATGGCAAATTGCATAAGGCCATTCATCTGAATGCCACTAATAGCTTTCATGCCGCTCTCACCCAGAAACGTGATGGTCTCCGGCTTCACCAGCCACTCTTCAGCCTGCTTCAACCCGTAGTCCAGTGCCTTCGTGTCATATCCACGTTCACTCAATTGGATGGACGCCCGTTCCAGGATCGGTCCAAGGTCGAAAGCCCCGGCCTGTGATTTGATCTCACTCGCAACCAGCGGCGCAATCTGCTCCAGCGGCAGCCCTGCCAAAATACGTTTGCACAGCGTGTCGATCATCGTTTTGACGCCATCATTGTGAAGTTCACGTGACATGATGTCGATTACCATTTCTGCTGCCTTGAAACCGGCAATTTTCTCGGTAATGCTGTCTTTGTTGAGCAGATTGTTCTCCACCGCAGAAACAAGGCCCTCCGTCATCTTATCCCGGTTTTTCGGCAGCAAGGCCGTATGCGGAATCGGAATGCCGAGCGGGTGGCGGAACAATGCCGTTACAGCGAACCAGTCGGCAAGCCCCCCTACCAATCCTGCTTCAAATGAACCCACCAGCAGCTTGCCTACAACACTGCCCTGAAACGGCAATGAAGCGGCAAAGCCTGCCCCCATTACGACGAGTGACCAGGCTGCTGCCTTTTTGGTTTGTTTAGGTTTAGCCATCATTCTTGCTCCTTTATCATTAATCGCACGTCTGATCCCAACTGGACCCATCCGTGCATATTCCGTTCTTTTTCGAATGTGAGTATTCCAAAGTCGTTAACAGCACTTTTCATTATTTTCGCTTCCACATCGCGTATACTTCATCTTATCACCCGCAAGCACCAAAACCAAACCTCCAACTGCCAAAAAAGAGTAAAAGAGCTTTATTTTCCGTTAATTTTCTGCCCATCTTTTTTCCATTCCCTAAGTGCTTTTAGTATAATCAGGAAAGATGGCCTATCCTATGCGATTGGCTGCCTTACAGCAGGGTAATTACATAGTGGGATAAATGAAGGAACAGGGGAGGAAATACGGATCATGAAAAACGTGCAGGACACAACGACACTCTATAACGGAGTCAAAATGCCTTGGCTGGGTTTTGGCGTATTCAAAGTGAAAGATGGAGAAGAAGTGGTTGAAGCCGTCAAAACGGCCATTCAGGCAGGTTATCGCAGCATCGATACAGCCAAAGCCTACAACAACGAGACCGGTGTAGCCCAAGGTATTCGTGAATCCGGAGTTGCCCGCGAGGATCTGTTCATTACCACCAAAGTTTGGAACAGCGACCAAGGCTATGAATCAACATTGGCCGCCTTCGAAGCCAGCATGGAACGACTCGAACTTGAATATCTTGATCTCTATTTGATTCACTGGCCAGTCAAGGGCAAATACAAGGATACATGGAGAGCACTAGAGAAACTGCACCGCGAAGGACGCATCCGCGCTATAGGCGTAAGCAACTTCCAGATTCACCATCTGGAGGATCTGATGACGGATGCCACCGTCAAACCTGCTGTGAATCAGGTCGAGCTTCACCCGCTACTGATTCAATCGGAGCTCCGGGACTACTGCAGTAAACACCAGATCCAAATTGAGGCCTGGTCTCCACTCGGCCAAGGCAATCTACTGGAACATCCGCTTCTTCAGGAAATTGCAGCGAAGTACAGCAAATCCCCCGCACAGGTCATTTTGCGCTGGGATCTTCAAAACGGCATCGTAACCATACCAAAATCCGTTACGCCACAGCGTATTCGAGAGAATGCTGATCTATATGATTTTGAACTGACTGCGGATGAGGTTGAACAGATTAATGGACTGAACGAAAACAAACGCTTCGGTTCGGATCCGGATAACTTTAACTTCTAAGTTCAGTCATTTAGACAAGCTTCATGAAATATAGGAAAAACCAAAAAAATCCCGATTTGAATGCATCTGCATCCGAATCGGGATTTCGCCGTTCAATCGTTTTAACCGATCAGCCTTTGGAAACCAGCTTGAAATCATCATAGTGGAAACCTGGTGCAACCACACACGTTACCAATACAGGCTCATCTCCCAGCGGACGTGCCGTTTGCCATACCCCAGCTGGAACAAGTACCTGCGGCGATTGCCCTGCAGCAAGATCCATGCCGAGCACGAGCACTTCCTCATTCTCAGGGTTTTCCCCTTTGCCGCCCAGTTTCAATTCAATTGGACTTCCGCTGTGCCACAACCACAGTTCATCGGACAAAACGGTGTGCCACTCGGAAATTTCATGCGGGTGCAGCAGGAAGTACGTCGAGCTTGCAGAAAATCTTGGACCCGAATAAGCTTCCGGCAGAACGGATTGCGGGATTTGATAAGAAGCCTTCCATACTTCCTTATACCAACCGCCTTCAACGTGTGGCTGCATATCCAGCGCAGCAACCAGAGGCGATAATTCATGTGTCGTCATAACCTGTTTCCTTCCTTCCAAATCATATTGGAGACCCTCTTCCAGAGTTTGGCCTCACTCTCCCTACTGTAAAACATCGCTGTTCGTTTGTCACCCTTAGAACCCGTCCATCCAATTTGAACGAAACTTTTGATAGCGTTTACAACAAACTGGATTTTCCGTTATGATATGGATATAAACGTAAATCAGACGAAGTAGAAGGGAGCCTGATCATGAGTATGATTGAGGATCGAATCGGACCCAAATATCGCATTGGGGAAAATTCATTCACCATTGAATACATGCGCAGACATGAAGGCAATGCCATGCCGCAGCCTCACGCTCATCCATTTTACGAGCTGTATTACCTGCTTGAAGGAGAACGGGTGTATTCCATGAACGGCCAGCTCCTGACCGCCAGCAAAGGTGATCTGATCCTCATTAATCCGCATGATGTGCATACAACGTCCAGAGGAAACAAGCCCGGATTCGAACGAATACTTATTGGTTTCTCTCCTTCGTTTGCCACCGGGATGGAACTTGGCGTGTGCGGTCTGCTCCCTTTCGAACGATCCAGGCTGCTTCACTTCCCCGAATCAGAGCAGCAAGAGATGGAACGCATGCTATGGCAGATGCTGCGCGAATGCAAGGAGCGTCGCCCTCACTATGAGATGGTTGTCCGAAGCCTGCTCGCTCAGCTTCTGATCCATATCTATCGCGTAGAAGAAAATAGCCGCCTGATGTCACCCGGCCCGATTCACCCGATGCAGGATAAAATCGGCGAGATTGCCGCTTACGTGAACAGACATTACAACGAACCGCTTACCCTGGAGGATGCGGCAGCCCGTTTCTATATCAGTCCATCCTATCTGAGCCGGATGTTCAGTCGGTTTACCGGTTTTCGTTTCAGTGAATATTTACGGGTTGTGCGGGTGCGGGAAGCGCAGCGGCGCCTATTGTCCACCCAGGAGCGGGTGCAGTTGATCGCGGAGAAGGTCGGGTTTGAGCACACGGCTCATTTCAACAAAACATTCAAACAGGTGACCGGAACCACCCCTTTGCGCTATCGAAAAGAGCATCGCTAGTACGGGGAATCTTGGAAAGTTGAAGATAGAAGCCGAGTGGGTAGCCCTACCCAGATGAATGTGTCTCTATATCACAAAAATCAGGATGACATCTTCTGGAGACACACGCTACACCACTGCGGCTGACTTGCCATTCTTTCGTATCAAGGACTCTTATCTGCGGATGAGCACACCGCTTCTTACTTCAGGACCCATGGAAATCTGGCGTCCTTCCTCATCTGCATCGTCCTCCCGGCACACAATTCCGGCAGACTCGTGTCCTGTTACAATCAGAAGCCGGCCGTCAGGCCCTTTTCCCTGAATTCCCTCTATTTCAGCACCCTTGCATTGGTGTAAATGGATCAATGATCCTTCGGAAATCCAGGCTCTCAGATTGGCAATTCTCAAGTGCTTCGCATGAGCACACTGTATACCGTTCCGAGCAGTGACGTCATATCCTTCGATTACTACACCGTCCAGAGGCATTTCGGGCAGTCCGCTTACGAATAAAGCCATCTCTGCACCTGCACAGATAACATCCGATATTCGAATATCACGGAACACCGGGGTCTCCTCACTAATGTCCTGAAACAGATCGCTGCCGCGGGCTGATCCCTCCATATTCGCATAGAAAAAGGAAAACGAGATGGCTTCCATGATGATATCTTTCATATAGATACGCTGAATTTCAATATCTTCAACAACTCCACCGCGCCCGCGGGCGCTTTTGAACCTTAGTCCAATATCCGTCCCAATAAACGTACAATCCGATACCCGCACATGCCGTACGCCACCCGACATCTCACTGCCAATAACGAATCCGCCATGACCATGATATACGGTGCAGTCCCGAATTGTAATATATTCAGATGGCAAACCGAGCTCTCGGCCTTCAGCGTCCTTGCCGGATTTCAGGCAGATGGCATCATCCCCCACATCGAACACACTGTGCTCCACGACAACATGACGGCATGACTCAATATCCAGCCCATCACCATTTTGAGAAAACCACGGATTTCGTACACTCACGTTACGTATGGTAACATGCTCCGATGCCCACGGATGCAGGTTCCATGCAGGTGAGTTCTGGAATGTTGGACCATCCAGCAGCACCCGCTTGCACCGACGCAAACTGACCATGTTCGGACGTAAAAAGTCTCTAGCTCCCTCATAAGCGGACAGTTCGCGCTCCTGTTCCATATGAAGCCGGTTGGCGATGGCGCCACCTTCGAGGGCCGAGGCCGAAGGCCACCAGATTTCTTCATTTTCACCCGAATGCTCTACAACACCACCGGAAGCAACCAATCGACTCCATTGTGAAGCGGTCATCTTGGACCGTTTGACTGGACGCCATGCTTCTCCGCTGCCATCCCATATTCCCTCACCTGTAATCGCGATATCCTCCAACGATTCTCCGTCAATTGGAGATTGGCATCTTACCACCTGCCACCCCTCGAAGCTCGAAGCAATCAGAGGATAATGATCAAACTCGCGACTGAACGTTACCAATGCTCCCGCCTCTGTGTGCAGCTCAATGCGACTGCGAAGCACAATCGGACCTGTCAGCCAGACCCCTGCCGGAATAACAATTCGTCCACCACCGGCTTCAGCACACGCCGCTATAGCAAGCCTGAACACCTCCGTGTTGTCCGTCACGCCGTCTCCTTTTGCTCCGTAGTCCGTGATGCGGAAATCCCGAGCAGGAATGTCAGGTAGAGCAACCTCATAGGCTTTCGTATCAGCTTGGATACCTTCTCCTGTACGTAATGGGGAGTAGTATGTATTCATCGTTCAGAACATCCTCTCTTCTCTGTATTGGGATTGGACTGTGATCGACATAGCATCGCTTTCAGGAATGAGTATTATCACCCATCATATCAACGGGATCTGGACCAAGGTTGTGTTTTTTTGCCATGTAGCGTTAGAATTTGAGGTTATTTGTTCCGTTACCCTGGACATAGGATAGGTATCAACATCAGTATACTCTATACATCTATTCCAAAGGTTGTAAAAACTCTAGGAGATTCGATTCATTTTTCTGTCAGGATTCGTCACAAACAACTTACCAACTTAACAAATACATGACGCATTTTTGGCCTACAGCCCTATTAAACCTCATACTTATGTCATGTTTTATTACAAACCAATTGCCAGAAGAAGGATGACTATGTATGATTAAATAACTAGTTTCAATTTATTCCTTATTATTCCTTTTCCAAACCAACGTTGCAGAAAGGATTGGTTACTCTTGATTGAATTTAGGGGTGTGCAGAAGCACTTTGGTCATTTTCATGTCCTCAAAGATATTCATCTTCACATTGAAGAAGGAGAGGTCGTTGTCATTATTGGCCCTTCCGGCTCTGGCAAAAGTACACTGCTCCGCTGCATCAACCGTCTGGAGACCATTACGGAAGGCGAACTCGTCGTCAGCGGTGTCCCTTTACATCAGAAAAAGGTGGACATCAACCTCTTCCGTCGCGACATTGGCATGGTATTTCAACACTTCAATCTCTATCCTCACAAAAAAGTCATCGATAACATTACACTTGCCCCAGTAAAGGTACGCAAACAGCCCAAAGCTGAGGCAGCTGCTACGGCAATGAAATATTTAACCCGTGTTGGCATTGCCGACAAGGCTGACAGCTATCCCTCCCAGTTGTCCGGTGGACAGCAGCAGCGGGTCGCTATTGCACGGGGACTCGCCATGGAGCCCAAAATCATGCTCTTTGACGAGCCCACCTCTGCGCTCGACCCCGAAATGATCGGGGAAGTACTGGATGTCATGCGCTCTCTCGCACATAACGGCATGACCATGGTTGTCGTTACCCATGAAATGGGCTTCGCCCGTGAAGTGGCAGACCGTGTCTTTTTCATGGACGAAGGACGGATCGTGGAAGAGGCTTCTGCCACAGAATTTTTCGATAACCCGCGGGAAGAGCGGGCACAGCAGTTCCTAAGTCGTCTAATTCATCATTGAGAATGATAGGATATTCCATTTTGAAAGGGGTCTTTACTCATGAAGAATTTGCTGAAGTGGCCGTCGTTTGTCCTTGTTTTGGTTCTCTCGCTGGCATTGGCCGGCTGTAGTACAGGAGAGGAATCTACCAGCAGCGGTGGTGGTGGCGGTGATGAGAATACTGCAGCCAAAGGAACCATTGAACAGATTAAGGAGCGCGGCAAGCTGATTGCCGGGGTCAAATATGATACGAAGCTCTTTGGCTTGAAGGACCCAGCAAGCGGTGAGGTCGAAGGATTCGATATTGATATCGCCAAGGCACTTGCCAAACAGATCCTTGGAGACGAGACCAAGGTTGAGCTGAAAGAGGTCACATCCAAAACCCGGATTCCCATGCTCCAGAACGGTGACATCGATATCATCATCGCTACTATGACGATCACAGACGAGCGGAAGGAGCAGGTGGATTTCAGTGACGTTTACTTCGAGGCAGGACAGTCCCTTCTTGTAAAAAATGATAGTGCCATCACCGGACTGGAGAGCCTTGGAGGTGTGAAGGTGCTCGCAGTTAAAGGTTCAACCTCTGCGCAGAATATTCGTGAAAAAGCTCCGGATGCCGAAGTACTGGAATTCGACAACTATCAGGATGCCTTCACTGCGCTCAAAGCAGGCAAAGGTGAGGCACTGACGACGGACAATATCATACTGATCGGCATGCAGCAAACGGACAACAACTACAAGCTGGTTGGTGGCAACTTCACAAGTGAGCCATATGGAATGGCTATCCGCAAAGGCGACTCTGCTTTTGTAGAAGAAGTAAACAACCTGCTCAAGAGCATGAAAGACAGTGGTGAATACGATACGTTACATGAAAAATGGCTTGGCACCAAGCCCGAGTAACCTCGATTAACGATGAACGAGCGGCGGTTTTCATCTGTAGGGACTAAACCACCCGTATAGCATGAGTCGCCGCTTCACATCTGGAGAACGGAGGCTTCGCCTACATGGGCAAATTGGATTTTGATGTATTGTTCAAGCATTCCGATCGTTTCCTGGAGGGATTCCTCAATACGATTCAAGTAAGCATCATGGCTTTGATCGGCAGTTTTATCCTTGGAGCAATCATGGCAATCTTTCGGATATCCCCCATCAAGCCGCTCAATTGGATCGGTACGGCTTTTGTGGAATTCATTCGAAATATTCCGCTTCTGCTGGTCGTGTTCTTCTTTTACCTTGGACTGCCCGCCCTTGGCATTTCACTGGACGGGTTTGTCTCTGGTACGCTAGGTCTTACCATCTACACAGCAGCTTTTATTGCAGAAGCCATCCGGGCAGGCATTCAGACCGTCCCCCGGGGACAGCTGGAGGCCGCTAGATCTTCAGGTTTGTCCTACGTACAGGCCATGAACCTGATTATTTTGCCGCAGGCAATCAAGATTGTGCTTCCATCCATCGGCAATCAATTTATCAACCTGGTCAAAAACTCCTCCATTCTTGCCGTTGTTGCTGGCATGGACCTGATGTATTTTGCCGATCTGGTCAATTCGGATACGTTCCAGCCACTGAGCGTGTATACCATTGTTGCACTTTTCTACCTGGTACTGACGCTGCCGCTCAGTTTTCTGGTTCATTATATGGAGCGCAGGTTTGGACAGAGCGACGCCGAAGCACGAGGCCGCAAGGGCAAGCCGAAGAAAAACAAGCCGGCCGGGCAGGTTACCATGTGATTTAGCCATACCACTATTCAGCCTAAGCATTACTCACAGAAGGAGGTCGATGTACTATGGACTTTAGCGGGGCTTATGCCTGGCCCAACCTTCGTTTCCTGCTGCATGGATTCCTGATCACCTTGCAGGTGGCAGGACTGTCAATCGTCTTCAGCTTTGTTCTCGGCACCGTGCTGGGTACCGTCCGGTATACCCGTATTCCGGTCCTGTCACAGATCATTGCGGTTATTGTGGATACAATTCGAAACCTGCCGCTGCTGCTGATCATCTTCTTCATTCATATTGTCCTGCCCCAGCTGGGGATTAAGATGTCCGTCTTCTGGTCCACCGTCGTTGGGCTTAGCCTGTTCGAAGGCGCCATGATCGCCGAAATCGTTCGTAGCGGTCTCAAATCGGTTGAGCGCGGACAGGTGGAAGCCGCCCGTTCCTCCGGTCTCAGCTATATGCAGACCCTGGGCAGCATCA
Source organism: Paenibacillus sp. FSL K6-2862 (assembly GCF_038005125.1). NCBI lineage: Bacteria > Bacillati > Bacillota > Bacilli > Caryophanales > Paenibacillaceae > Paenibacillus > Paenibacillus sp. FSL K6-2862. The sequence continues at coordinate 393,540 of NZ_JBBOSN010000001.1, read as the reverse complement.
TTATGCCACAGGCACTGCGCCGCATGTCGCCGCCGATGGTCAGTCAGTTCATCTCCCTGCTGAAGGATACGTCCCTGGCCATTATCATCTCCTTGCCGGAGCTGATGCACAACGTGCAGATCCTGGGCGGTCAGAGCTTCGATTACGTTATCCCGGCGCTCCTGCTCGCAGCGGTCTTGTATTTTGTCATCAACTACACCCTTTCCATCGTGGCCCGGCGCCTTGAGGCAAGAATGAATTAAATGTTCAGAAGGTTAAATCACGCCGTGCTTCCTGCTTAATTGTAGCTAGCTTTAGCAACAGCCAACCTTATCCTCTACGGTTGGCTGTTTTCGTTCCTTTAGCTGCATGCTTTTGAAACTAAAAAACCGACTGCATTATGCAATCGGTTGTCTGTTCATATATTGTTGTTTTCTATATTTAAAACGGTTATATTCATTAATCAATTCGTCCAGTACCATCGATTGTTGAAGGACTTTGTAGTCTTGCATGCCATGATGCTCCGCCAAACGACTTAATTCTTGCCTGTTCCGTTCAATCTGGTCTACAACTTGACTTGGTCCTTTCATAGCATGCACCCCCTTCTTTTATAGACCATTTTAGGATAGATTGCCAAAAAATTCATATTTTATTCCTTTGCAAATCAAAAAGTTTATTTGCAGAGGTATTCATTCATTACCAAGCATTTTGCAACAATTCAAGATATAGACTTAAGACTAACCAACATTAGGTGTTTAACCGCATTCACATTCCACATCTTGTATAGAATTAAATGATTATTTTCACGTACGGATTCCAATTAACCAACTCTTAATTGCAGCTAACTATTAACATCTCTCAATTGCTATGGTTGATTCATATTAGAATACATTCACAAAAGAGCGTTCATTTCCTAAATCCGGAAAGAACGCTCGTCCACATTTAACAACATCTATACACAAACCTAAGACTTTTTAATATCCACCTGTGCCGTGACTGGATACAGAACTTCTCATGGAATCCATAGGGTTAATCATACCTGTAATCAAAAGGATTGAACTAAACAGCATTAATACTAACGTGGCTTTTTTTAGCATATCGACCATAAACCTCCTTGATAAGATTAGAATAGTTTAGCTTAACAGATTCAGTCGCTTGATGCCTGTATTCTTCGAATAAACCTACACAGTAAATGATTGTTGAGTCATCTTTGATTTTATGAGCTGATGACAAACAAGTCATTAGACTCCTAAATCCTTCTTCATATCTTTCCTTAGATAACTGATAGAACGCTAATTCTGCCCAAAATTTGGTGTACCTATCATCTTTGACTTGAACAACATAGCTAGTTTCGTGATTGCCTTCCTCAAATAAAAGATGAATATATAGATCAAACCTCCTGAGGGCGTGGTCTACATTCAAATTGTATAGATTTGCTGCTTCCATAACCTTAACCAACCCAAGAAGTGTTTCATTTTCGTCTTCATCAATAAAATCCAAATAGGAATCTAAGGCTTCGTAATCACCCAACATCAATTTATAAAGGTAGGAATTAACTTCCGCCCAATCCTTAAATCTTTTAATAAATATAAGATCCTCTGCTGTAGGGTCATCAACAACAACATTGGAGTACAGCGTTGTAAGATTCAAAGCTTTTTCGTAATTTCCTCGCTCGCCCCACACATTAGACATCAATAAATGCGCATAAGATCTGTAGGTGAATAGAGGGTGCTTGGAAACTCTATGGTTATCTAAACCTTTTTTCTTCGTTAGATATTGTTCCAAAAATCCAACTCGCTGCTCTAGTTCACCAGCTAATTGAAATACCTTATCCCAGTGGCGCAATCCACTATATGTATTAGCCAATTCCCTGATTGCGTCCAGCTGTCGCTCTTCATCCAGCCGGTTAATATACGGCTCGAAGTGTACTGCAGCCCTGAGATTCTCATGCTGGTCCTGGCTCAGAGACAAGGTGAAGATGCGATAATGGCATAGTGCCAGACGTTCGGAGTGCTGGTACTTCTCACACTCGGCGACACATTCGTACAGCATTCGCGCAGCCTTCTTCTGACCACGTTCAAGCATATACTCGGCCAGCTCGAACAATTCGGACACATAGGAGCGGTCATCCGTCACTTGCTGAATTACCCTCTGTATGCAGTCCAGCTTGTCCAACTCAGCGCAGCGTTGCAGGAACGGCTCCAGCCTTCTCCAGTGCGGTGCGGATTCCACAAAACATTCAGCACCATATATTTCGTAGAAGTGGCCCTCTTCCAGCTTCATGCCCTGGGTGATGAGGTCCAATTGAGCCATGGCGATCGGCCGTGTACCTTTGATAATTGCACTTAACGTCCCGGCGTTAACCCCCGATATATCAGCAAAGTATTGAAGGGTATACCCCTGTTTCCTGATGTAATCCTCAATATTTGAGCGTATCGTAGTTGTAGGTTCCATGTCTCCCACCTCCACAATGAAAATCCAGAAATTTGAATTTCTATGATAAGTACAATTTTAATCCTAAATTTTACAGCGGTCAATAAAAATCGTGGCAATTTCCTGCACATTTAGACATTTATATTGAATATATTTCGTCTTATAGAAAAAATCCATTAGAAGAATCGAAACGGACATGTTACAGTAAGTTTAATTCATAATATCCTACTATTTCCATAGGATTAAACAACACAGAATGGCCAATCCAGTTCAAGGAGAAGTTCAGATGAAATTTGCCTTGTTTAGCCTCATGATGAACCTGCCTAATGCGGTCACTGGTGAAGCTCTCACGACACAGCAGAAATTCCACAACATTCTGGAGCAAGCCAGACTGGCCGAGCGTTTGGGTTTCGATGCGTACGGGATTGGTGAACGGCACGGGGCACCTTTTCTGTCCTCTTCACCTCCAGTTGTATTGACTGCTATAGCTGCAGCTACCTCACGTATCCGGTTGCTTACCACAGTCACTGTTCTGAGCGTACTGGATCCAGTGCGGGTTGCAGAGGATTATGCAACGCTGGATCAGTTATCTGGTGGACGGCTGGAGATGATCATCGGGAAAGGCAATGACCCCCGGCACTATCTGCTGTTTGGCATTCGTGAAGAGGAACAGTGGGTTTCCCTTGCTGAACGTTATGAACTGCTGAAGCGCCTGTGGACGGAGGAGAATGTAACCTGGCAGGGCACGTATCGACCTCCCCTTCATGAGGTTACCACTTGGCCGAGACCACTCCAGCAATCCATTCCAATCTGGCATGGCAGCGCGTCGAGTACACTCTCTACTGAACTGGCTGCGAAATATGGTGAGCCGCTTTTCACTTCGAATTCTTTTCATCCCCTGGCAAAATACAAAGCATTGATTGACCATTATCGGGAACGCCTCGATTATTATGGTCATGATGCAAGGCGTGCGGTGATCGGATCGGGAGCAGGCAGCCTGTATCTGGCAGATACTCGTGAGGAGGCGATTCGTCGCTACACACCTTACTATAATGCATTTCATGCTACCGCTGCCGCACAGCATAACCAGTCACCCTTCACAGATCTGGAAGATAACATTGCACGTGGACCCGTGCTTATTGGCAGTCCGGAACAGGTCATTGAGAAAATCATGGATTACCATGCCGCTTTCGGACATCAGGTGCTAAGCATTAGCGTGGATGGACTCAGTCATAGTGAGCAGCTGGAGCAAGTGGAGCGCTTTGCCCACGACGTAGCACCTGTATTACGACGAGAATTGCCGAGTGTGGTATGGAACGCTCCCCCCGTTTTAAGCCAGCAATCTCCTTCCTCTGCCTCCGATACTTCTGCTTCTTGGCCCTCAGCCATTTCTCCCCTGTTTCAGGTATGACGCAGCCTCGCCAGATACGCCTTCATACAGGGTGATTCATGAGAATCGCCCTGTTACCCTTCGGCTTTCGTTCCTTCTCTCCGCTTACTTGGACTTAATCCCTGCAAATAGTGAATCCAGTAGCCTCTGTACAAACTCAGGATCCATTGGTTCCCCCGTCACTAACATGCGATAGAACACCGGCCCGTAGATCATGTCGATGCACAAACCGATATCCAGGTCACTCTTCAATTCGCCCCGCGTTACGCCCTTTTCAATAATCCCCCAAGCTTCACGCCGACGAGGCTGAATATATCTGGTCCGATATTCTACCGCAAGACCTGGATCTGACTGCCCTTCTCCGATAATCTCTGTAATGGCCTTTCCGTCCTGGCTGGTCAAAAATTGAATCATATTACTCGCATGAATGCGTACATCCTCAAATACCGATCCTGTATCCGGGACAGGCAATCTTGCTGTCATGGCCGACATGTATCCATCCATAATGACAGCCCCCTTATTGGGCCACCATTTATATATGGTTGCTTTGCTTACTTGCGCTCGCTCAGCTATCTTTTCAACCGTAATCGCGGCAAAGCCATGTTCCAATAATAACTCATAGGCTGCTGCCAGAATGGCATTCTGGGTTTCCATGTTGCGGGGACGCCCTCTTTTGGCTGTCATCTAGACCCCTCCTTGTTTCTAAGCACACATTTCATTTCTATTTTCTTAAAAACGATACGTTCATTATACTAAATTGCCCACTACATAAACAATTTGCTCCTCCGACGATGCTGATTCTCCCAAATAATTTATTTGCGCCTATTTACAATACTAGACGTTTAGTTTATTATATGTTTGTAATTAGTGAACGAACTGTTTAGAAAATAATGATTCCAGCTGTATTGACTCATTATGAGTAGTAATTTAATACCATGTGGAGGATGATAATCATGAACATGAAAAACGATGTGCAAGCAAAACAGGTTCCCCGTTGGCTGGTTTTCCTTTTGGCTGCGGCATGCGGACTCATTGTGGCTAATCTGTACTACGCACAGACCGTAATCGGGCCGATCAGTGATTCGACAGGATTGTCGCCTGCTGCGGCAGGATTAATCGTAACGTTAACACAAGTTGGATATGTCATCGGACTGCTGTTTATCGTACCGCTCAGTGACATTATGGAGAATCGGCGGCTCGTAACTTCCTTTCTGGTATTACTGGTTGTTGCCTTGGCTGCAGCAGCGTTCTCCACTCATGCTGTATTATTTCTAACGGCCTCTCTGGTTATCGGTGTAGGTTCCGTCGTTGCCCAGATTCTCGTACCCTACGCGACTTACCTTACTTCGGAAGAACAACGCGGGCAGGTCGTAGGCAATGTCATGAGCGGCCTTCTTCTTGGCATCATGCTGGCTCGTCCGGTGGCAAGCTTCATTACGGATGCTTTTGGTTGGCAGGCTGTCTTTATCTTCTCCGCTATCGTTATTGCACTGCTCGCTCTGCTATTATCACGCGCTCTTCCTGCACGCAAGCCTCAGCCTGCAATGAAATATGGTCAGCTCATTGTTTCACTGGGTACCCTGTTTAAAACTCTGCCCATGCTGCGCCGCCGGGCGCTGTATCAGGCCAGCTTGTTTGGTGCCTTTAGTCTCTTCTGGACCACTGTACCCTTGCGGCTGGCGAATGATTTTGGCATGACCCAGCAGGGCATTGCCTGGTTTGCCCTAGCCGGGGTGGGCGGGGCCATTGCGGCTCCCATCGCGGGCAGATGGGCAGACAAAGGCCTGACCCGGATATTGACCGGTCTCGCCATTGTAATTGCTGTTCTATCCTTCGGCCTTGCGTACGTGTTCCAGGGACATTCGACTGCTGAGCTGGTTCTACTGGTCGTTGTTGCCATTACACTCGACATGGCAGTCTCGGGCAATCTCGTTCTGGGGCAGCGCGTCATCTACTCCCTTGCTGGCGAAGCAAGAGGACGGGTGAACGGGATCTTCATGTCGATCTTCTTTATTGGAGGTGCCCTTGGTTCCTCTATTGGAAGCTGGTCTTACGCATCAGGTGGCTGGAGTCTGACGACACTAATAGGCCTGATCATGCCGCTGCTGGCCCTCGGTTACTATTTCACTGAAAAGAAAGCCAGCATTGTCAGCAACTCATAACCGATTCCCATAATTAATATAAAAGGAGCCTAATCCCAGTGATTAGGCTCCTTCTTTCGCATTTTTATCAAGGTCTGCCCATTCACTTAAATGACCAAATAAGCTGCCAATAGAGAAAGCACAACAACATTATAATTCCGCGTTATACTTTCTTTAGAATTAGCCCGTATCCTTGGGTTATGGATTTTAACATATCATTCATACGGAGGATACACATCATGAACCTGAAATATCGTTTTATTCAAAAAACAGCCGTACTCGGCATGGCTATTGCCATGATTGCTGGCTCCGCTTCGGCAGCAGCCTCACCTATAGCTAAGGAGCAATGGGTGCAGGAGCATGCCCATGAGATCACATCCCTGACCTCGGACAACTACAGTGACCTTGCCTTTCTAAAGCCATTGCTGCAGGACAAGAAAGTAGTTAGTCTGGGAGAGAACTTTCACCGGGTTGCGGAATACAGTGCCATCAAAACGCGCATGATCAAATTTTTGCATGAAGAACTCGGCTATGATGTCATTGCATTCGAATCCGGCATGGGGGATGCAGCCGTTGCCTATGAACAAGGCGCGAACCTGACGCCTGCCCAGATGATGGAGCTTTCCATTTTCCCGATCTGGCACTCGCAGGAAACACTCGGCCTCTACGAATACATTCAGGAGCAGAGCAAGACGGATCATCCACTGATTCTTGCAGGATATGATATGCAGTTTACGACCGGGTACTTAACCCAATTTATCAGTGACTGGATTAGCAGTCTGGATCCTGCCAGAGGCAAGCAGTTCTATGCATTTGAGATGCAGGGCATCACGGATTTGTATGCCGTCCTTAACAAATATGGTATCGACAGCGACAACAATCCCGAATTCAAGGCGGCCATTCACCAAGTGAAGGAAGCTTATTCTCCTCAGTACGAGGAATTGGTTCATTGGATCACCGAGCATAAGCAGGAACTCGTAAAGTCATTCCCGGATAACCCGAAACTGGCTGACATGATGATCCGTGTGCTGAAGGACCGGAGCAAATTTATCGAGATGGCTGCCTACGACACTCGGGAGAGTTACGAATTCCGCGACCGTGCCATGGCTGATAATCTGGAGTGGCTAATGGACGTCATGTATCCAGGTAAAAAATTCATTCTTTGGGCTCACAATGACCATCTCGCCAAGAGCACATCGACCATTCTCAATCCTCCTATCGGAGAAGGTAACGGGAACTCGGGGTTGTGGCAATCCAGCTTCAAAAGCATGGGCGAAATGATGCATGAGAAGCTGCAGGAAGACATGTATGTGATCGGGCTTTATATGAATGAAGGACAAGCGAGCGAGATTTCCACAGGCCAATCGTTTGATATCTCTCCGATGCCTCGCGGCAGTCTGGAGTATACCTTAATGAAATCCGGTTTCCGTAATACATACATTGATCTCTCCGAAGCCAAAAACGCTACAGGTGCTGCAGCCTGGTTGTCCCGCCCGGTCTTTGCAGCAGAGGATGGCATGGTGGATGAAGTCATTCATCCGATGTCGATGAACTTCATCCCGGCTGAACAATATGATGGCATTCTGTTAATCGACAAAGTCAAATCACCAACCACCACCTACAAAGGCGGCTTCAAGGATCACATGCAGCAGCAAAAGTAACCCAAAACGCTGTAACAGGGTAACCTATCAAAAAAAGAGGCAGACATTCCTTTCGGGAATACCTGCCTCTTTGGCTATCTTTTTAACGCATTCAGCTGTATGAAACTCATGGTTCCTCCTGGACTTACCCGCGCAGTCGGCGGGCACTCAGTGCGTGATGACCTTGCTGGAGGAAGGTGCTGCGTGTATTCTTCATCAGCTCAATTCGGCGTTCAGCCAAACGGTCTGCGGCGATATACGTGGCTATGCCCTCGGTACGGGAGGTTTCGAAAATTTTCTCCAAACTGGTGTAAATTTCTCCGATTTTGCTCCAAGCACGCTCCGAGTTATAACCATTCAATTCGTCCGCGATGTTGATGACTCCGCCTGCATTAATGACGTAATCCGGAGCATAAACGATACCTCTCTCATGCAAAATGTCACCATGACGTGGTTCCAGCAGCTGGTTGTTGGCGCAGCCTGCAACCACTTTGGCTTTAAGCGTTTTGAGTGTATCATCATTAATCGTTCCACCCAGTGCACACGGTGCATAGATGTCACATTCGGCGCCGGTAATCTCCCCCGGATCAACAGCCGTTGCCCCGAAGCGATCCACTGCTTGCTTCACGGAATCCTTGTGAATATCCGTCACAATCAAGCGGGCACCTTCCTCGTATAAATACTTGCACAGACTCATGGCTACGTTGCCGACACCTTGAACGGCAACGGTTTTACCTTCCAGCAGATCCGTGCCAAAGGCCTCTTTGGCCGCTGCCTTCATCCCCCGGTACACTCCCCAGGCCGTAGCAGGAGATGGGTTCCCGGACGAGCCGTAGCTTGGCGATATGCCTGTTACATAATCCGTTTCCTGATAGATCAGGTTCATGTCTTCCTCCGAGGTCCCCACGTCTTCTGCAGTTACATAACGTCCATTCAGACCTTGAATGTACCTGCCGAATGCACGGAACATCGCTTCATTCTTGTCGCGGCGTGGGTCACCGATAATCACAGCTTTACCGCCGCCAAGATTCAAGCCGGATACGGCATTTTTATATGTCATTCCACGCGAAAGGCGCAGTGCGTCTTCTATAGCAGCCTCTTCAGAAGCATACGTCCACATTCGAGTACCGCCGAGTGCAGGGCCTAGTGTTGTATCGTGAATGGCGATGATCGCCTTTAACCCGGAAGCTTTGTCCTGACACAGGACCAGTTCCTCATAATCATGATGCTCCATTACTTCAAACCAACTCATGTTTAACCGTCTCCTCCAACCATTTTTGCGAGTAAATCACAAGGCTTCTGTATCTTCGCCATCCTCTATTGTACCTAGATAATCTCAGAATGTGCAAAATCACATCACGATGTAAGACGAATACGAAGCTAGGAAGCCTCCTGTCGCTTATCGTTAATGAATGGTCTCAACGACATTAATGGGATGCAAATCCCCGTCCACGGCAAAAGAAGCTTGTCCCGTTTCCTCGGAAACAACCAGCACAACGGCATCTGTCAATTCACTTAGCCCCAGTGCGGCACGGTGGCGTGTTCCCATTTTACGTTCCCCAGCTGCAGCCTGGGACAGTGGGAGCACATTGCCTGCGGAGACGATCTGGTTGCCGCGGATCAGAACTGCCCCGTCATGCAGCGGTGCACCGGGGATAAACAAGGATTCAAGCAGCGCATGGGTCACTCGCGCATCCACAGCAACACCCGAATGAATGATAGGTTCCAGAGGAATTTCACGTTCAATAACGATAAGAGCACCATATCTGCGATCAGACAGATGCTGTACGCTTGCCGTCAGCTCAGCGAATTTTTCGGTGAAGGGAGACAGGTAACAATCCAGATAAAAGGAAGAGGCGAGCACCTCAATCTGCTTGATCTCGGTACGAATCTCAGCGAATTGTGCGAGCAGACAGACACTGTCATTGTCAAAACGGGTTAATGTCCGATTCATGCGATCCGCTACACGATGCAAATCTTCCTTCAGCCTCTGTCTCATGGACGAACTGTCACAGTCTACTTGCCGGGTCATTATTTACCGCCTCTCCTTCTGGATTGATGCCAACATAGTTAACCTATACGTTTCCCGCGGTACGATTCATTTATACCAATCAGACCCTTGCCCTGTTTCATCAAATAGGAAAAGCCTGTTTGCAACGTTAGCGTCACAAACAGGCTCCAGTACAGCTAAGCAGCTCTCTAAGATTCTACCTTAAGGTGTAACGGCGCCATAAGAACCTTTCTTGAACGTCGTTGGATCGTACCATTTATATCCTGCAGCCGGAGCAGACCATGGCTCAAGCTGTGGTTCGGTGGAGTTAGCCGGAGTCTCTATGGCAAGCAGGTTCGTCGGTGTGTCCAATGTCAGGCCAGATACCTGCGACAGACTCGTATAGCTTTCTTTTACCGCAAGCCATTTTACGGTGTTGACCAGGAAGGTGCCATCGTCCACTTCCTTGAATCCATCATAGGTTTTCTTGGAGGCCCCCGTCTCTTCTCGCAAATATTTCGGAGTCGCATCTTCCACCGGTGAGGAATCGCCGATAAATGCTGCTTTGCCTGCGCCTACCTTTGCAATGGCTGCATATGCACCTTCGGCACGCCCGCCGCCATTGTACACGCCCTGATCCACGGCGCTGCCCCATTTGGATACACCGCTTGGCACATAAACCAATCCCTTGGCTTTGTTCGGATCAATGATGGCCAGGGTAGATCCGGCATGCATCGCCACCGCATTTACACCACTTGTAATTCCAAATGACTGTGATGGAGCCACAATATCGGTGGCATTTACGTCACCCAGTGCATTGTAGCGGAACCGGATGCCGAAGTTGCTTGCCAGCCAGTCAGAGCTCGTAACTCCCTGCATCGCTGGAGATTCGGCTTCTGCCGAGGACATGCCTTTGGCCGGATTCAGAAAAGCTCCACGCCGGTATCCATTAAACACTTCGGAGGAGTCCCAGCGGTTTTTGTTTCGGTCTGCATTATAGTGATCGGAGATGAAGAAGACGCTGCCCCCGTTCTGTACATATTGCAGCAGGGCAGCCTGCTCCGTTGCTTTAAACGGCACGTTGGCTTCGCCAATGACGAAGACATCATATTCTTTTAATGTATTGTAGGTGATGGCCTGCTCACCGAATGTATACGGGATACTGCGCTCAAGCTGATCCACGGCAAAGCCTGCGTTTCTAAGCCCGTTCGCAAAGTCTGAAAATGCCCCATCAATGATCCAGTCCGCTGCTCCAGCTGTTTGGGCATGGGTATTATCGAACAACACCTTCTTGCCTGTACCATCTGGCAGTGTCGTCCCTGGGCCCGGTTCAGGGTTAGGATTGGTTGTTCCGGTAGAGAGTGTAATGGAGGTTGGGTTCTTGAGTCCTGCATAGCTGTTGTATGCACCAAGTGTTCCGGTTACGATGACCTTTTTGCCTACAAGGCTCGGATTGGAAGCAAGTCCATACTGTGAGCGGAATGAAGAGGAAACTTGTACGTCCAACAATTTTGCGTTGGCCTTCTCTGACGGAGAATCCGCAATCAGGAAGTTAAAATCATTGGCGTAAGGAGATGTAAACTTGGCTGTAAGTGAGCCGGTAGCATGTCCAACAATATAACCCTCTACCGTCGCCGTTCCTCCACCACTCTGAGCAGCTATAGCCTGCGATACAGTAAGCGGTGCTGCCGCAGCTTGTACCGGACCCTGTGAACCTGGCCCCAGCAGTGCTGTTGCCGTCAGAATGAAAATTAGGAATGCCCCGATCCAGTGCTGCCATAACGCCTTCTTCATGTTCTCCTTCTCCTCCTCAGATTTACCTTTTAATGGGTTGTCCACTTTAATTTAATCCTTCACATGATGAATTCCTCTTTGTTTATGTAAAATTTTTGAAAAAAGTTTGCTCCGTTGCGCAACTGCCCATACTGTTTACCAAAAGCATGATAAAGGAGAACATGTACCATGAGATTTCTATTTTTGCTGCTTCTAATCATTGTCCCACTCGTGATGGTTTTTCTAGCTCTTCGTTCCCGAACGGTCATAAAGTGTTTTCATGCCTTGGCTCTTATATGTTTCTATAGTGATGCCACGGTCATTGCCGGAGATGTGTATGCCACAAATGCACATATGACTACATTTACAACCGAAACTCATCATTTTCTGCTGAATGGCTGGTTCCTCTATCCGTCGGCTTATTTGGGCGTGTACATTCCGTTTCTGTTATGGATAAGCCTTTTTTCGAAAAAAAATAATGATTAATTGGTTTCTCAACATTGCTTTTTCGCTGTGTTCGTAGCATAATACATGTATACGTGATAATGATTATCATTCTTGAGGTTGTCTCTTATTTACAATTGAACTTTACATGAATTACCGATCATATAGCTAAAGGGGAACGAACATCAAATGAATACAACACTGCAAAAGACTTCACTGCAGCTTGACGATTATCTGGATCTTCTGAACCTGGCCATCACCTTGGGTGATACGAAGTGGCAGAAGGAAATCGTCCGCAAATTGGCTTACACTTATCCTGCAGTTCCATGCAAACAACCACAATAACAACCTTTTCAATAACTCATGAGCGATTCAGATCTGAATCGGCTTCATGAGTTATTTTTTTGTTATAATGATCCAATCGATACAGGTAAAATGAACTTAATTATCGGCCAGGGGAGTGAATGGCATGTTAGCAGAGACAGAACGACTGATTTTACGAGAGATTGGCTTGGACGACTGGGAAAGTATACATACGTACACCGTTTCACCTGAAGTAACCAAGTACACAGCTTGGGGACCCAACACAGAACAAGATACAACTGCGTACATCGAACAGGTTCTGCAGTCGCAACAGGAACACCCTAGATCCCAATATGACCTTGCTGTCTGCCTGAAAACAGACGGAACACTGGTCGGCAGCGTTGGCATATACACGGAGGGAACCAATGCGGAGATGGGTTATGTGATGAATCCACAGTATCAGGGTAGAGGCTATGCCGCCGAGGCAAGCCATGCGCTGCTGGGTTTGGGCTTCAACACCCTTGGTGTACATCGGATCTACGCCAAATGCCGGCCGAATAACAAGGCATCTGAGCGAGTCATGCAGAAGATCGGCATGGAGTACGAAGGCCTGATGCGGGAGCATTGGTTTTACAAGGGAGCATTTCACGATTCGTTGCTCTATTCGATCCTCGCCAGGGAATATGCTCAACTCCAAAAAGCTGATATCGGTTAATACCGACATCAGCTTTTTTCTTCTCCGTAACGACCCCAATCGCCAGTGAAGATTGATCTGTGATCCATGACTATGGTGAAACTAAAGGCGGCATAACTCTGCTGGACAGCTCGGAAACGTAGGACACCCACACATGCAGCGCAATGCGGCTAGATCGCGAATCATCAGTTTGCCATCCAGTGTGTCCAGTGTACCCTGTTCTTTCCAGGCCCCCAGCATCCGTGTAACACTCTCCCGAGTAGCTCCAATCATCTCCGCAAGCTCCGTATGGTTCAGCTTCATCTCAAGTACGATCCCCTCAGGAGTGATTTTGCCATACGAGTTGCTGGCACGGATCAGTGTCGAAGCCAAAGCCCCAGCTTTGCCATAGAGCAGCAGATCCCGGAAACGCGATTGGGTAATCCGCTGTGAAAGTGCCATCCATTGCAGGAATTTCAAGGCAAGGTCCCCATGTTTGCTAAGCACGCTTTCCAGATCACTGAGCGAGATGATCGCGAGTTCGCCTTTCTCCGTCATCTCTGCACTGTAGCTGTGATTCTGGCCGCCAATGCCACCAAATTCCCCGATCAGGTCCCCTTTTTGCTGAATCGACAAAATGATTTCCTTGCCATCTTCCGTCGATTTGGTCATTTTCACGCGTCCCGAACGAATGTAGTACAGATATCCGGCTTCATCGCCTTCCAGAAAGAGACTATACCCCGACTTCACCCGTTTGGGCTGCATTTTGTCCTCAATCCAGGCCCACTGTTCAGCTGTTACGAACGAAAGTATTCCACCTGTCTCTCGTGTCATTTTGCTTCCCTCCGTTTTACGTTCTGTCGCTTGGGTTGTTCTTTCTGTAAATATCGTACCCATCACTTTCGTCCCCCTCGTGTTTCCTTATGAATCTATCTTATCGCGAAACCGGCGTGAACGTTATCGGGGGATTACCTGAACCTGGCTGAGAAATTCCCTGAATTTGCTGTGAGAAAAGTCACATCCTATGAGGTCATACACATATTTCGATATGGTAAAGTTTCTTGCTGTGTACGGATTGAGGCCGTACGTTAATTAAGATCAGTATTTTGCAGAACCGAAATAGGGGGATTCCCTGAATTACAACTCAGACGAATGAGACTACAATAGAACTACCGTATAAACTTATATTTCAGGACACCTTGGTCAAAGGTTAAACATATCCATGTCACCGAGTCTAATCTAATGGTGTAATTCCAAAAAGGAAGTGTCTCTCATGCACGATGAACTCCCTTCCGGCATTCAGGAGATGATCAATAATCTGCGCCTAAACACATCCACCGATTTTTGCGGACTGGCCTATCTCTCGGGGTCCATGCTGCGCTGGAAGTACACTTCTGGCGCAACCAATGATCGCGTTACACGGATGGAGATGCGCCCCGGACATGATCTTGTGGGCACTGCTCTACGGACAGGCCGTACGTCCCTGTCGGATGAAAGTACCACAAACGCCAGTACACCTGGCCGTTGTCCGTTGATGATCGCAGAGCGGCTGTTATGCGCCATCGCTGTGCCTGTGTTTCTGGAGAGCAGCGTCCCTGGTGCCGTGCTGCTTGTTGGCAGCAGGCAGCCATGCACGTTCTCACCGGACAAGGTCAGGGAAGCAGAGCTAGCGGCCGGAGCAGCTGCAGCCATTCACGGATAAGCAGGCCCGGCGAACGCGATGAAGAAAAGCTATTCAGAGATTAAACCTCTGGGTGGCTTTTTTTGGTATCATGAAGACAGAACCAAGAAGCGGACAGGGGGAATATGTAGTGATTCAACTATTGGTTGTGGACGATCATGTGGTTGTGCGTTCCGGGCTGATCGCTCTGCTCGACGGCAAGAATGATATCCGGATCGTGGGGGATGCAGCAGATGGTGACGAGGCCATTGCCAAGGCACAGGAATTGAAACCGGATGTGGTATTGATGGATTTCAGCATGCCGCCAGGCAAGGACGGGTTGACTGCTACGGCAGAATTGAAAAAGTTAATGCCTGACGTGGCCATTTTAATTCTGACCATGCATGATGATGAAGAGTATCTGTTCCGTGCAATCCATGCCGGAGCTTCAGGATATATTCTCAAAAGCGCACCGCACGAGGAACTGCTGGCAGCCATTCGCTCTGTAGCAGAGGGGAGTGCGTATCTGTATCCCAGTGCCACCAAACGGCTGATGAGTGAATATCTGGACAAATCCAAACAGGAAAACGCCGGGCCGTATGACACACTTTCCGAACGGGAGAAAGAGATATTGTCCTGGATCGCCAAGGGTTACGCCAACAAGGAAATTGCCGAGCACCTGGTCATCAGCGTCAAAACGGTCGAATCCCACAAAAGCAACCTGATGGATAAGCTGGGCCTGCGGACCAGACCTGAACTCGTCAAGTTTGCCATGAAAAAGGGGTTGCTGAACTTTGAGTAGCGCACGTGAGAACAGACTTAGCGGACTGGCCGAGCAGCCTGTACTGCAGCTGCTGGATGAACTGGACAATCATATCACCGATGATGAATTCCGCAGCAGGCTGAAAGGCTCGCTGCATCAGCTAAGCGATCTGAAGTTTGCATTGGATGAATCCTCCATCGTTGCCCTCACGGATCGTAAAGGGAAGATACAGTATGTGAACGATAAATTCTGCGAAATTTCGCAATATGACCGGGAGGAATTGATCGGTCAGGACCACCGGATTATCAATTCGGGATACCACGGTAAAACGTTTATGAAAACCCTGTGGGAAACCATTTCTTCAGGGCGAGTATGGAACGGAGAGATTCGTAACCGTGCGAAGGATGGCAGCCACTACTGGGTGAATACAACGATTGTGCCTTTTCTCGATAATGACGGAGAACCATATCAATACCTGGCAGTACGCAGCGAAGTGACGAAGCTGAAACGGGTCGAAGCTGAATTGCAGACGATGATGACCCAGGTCATGAACATTCAGGAGGAGGAGCGCCGCCGGATATCCCGTGAGCTGCATGACGGAATCGGACAGAGTCTCTTCTCGCTCGTGATTCAGATCGATCAGCTGCTGGCTGACAAGCCTCATTCCGGCGTGGAAGCGCTGCGTAAGCAAGTCACGGGGATTATGGAAGAAGTCCGTGGCATGGCCTGGGAGCTCAGACCTTCCGTGCTGGATGATCTGGGTGTCGTTCCGGCCATCCGGACTTACATTGAGAACTATACCCGCCACTACGGTATCGAAGTCGATCTGGAATGCAACCTGCGCAGACGGCTGGAGATGAATCGGGAGATCGCCATGTACCGGATTATCCAGGAGGCACTTACCAATGTCGCCAAGTATGCCGATGTTGCCGAAGCACAGGTGACGGTGGAAGATTCCCAGGAAGGCACAGTCGTAACAATTTCGGACCAAGGCGCCGGATTCAATGTACAGACAGCAGGTCAGGGCGTCGGACTGTTCAGCATGGAAGAACGTGCTCGTGGAGCAGGAGGGACGTTAACATTATCGTCTGAGCCTGGTGAGGGTACAAGCATTACGTTTCACCTTCCCAGAGGTGTATAAAATGGAACCAATGTGTGTCTAGTCCTATACGCATAATCTACAGTATAAAGAAAGAGAGCTGCTCGCGGTTTTATTCCAAGAGCGGCCTTTTTGTGTTCAAATTTTGGTGCCAATGACAAAATGAAAGCCTGGAATCGGATAAATTCAATATAATGGATAAATAGGTTGACTCCAATTACGATTCGTCATTAAAATATGAATGCTGCATGCAAAATGCATTTTTGAAGGTTTACATTTTATATCTATATAGAGAACGAAAAGGATGGATCAATCATGTCAGATAAACGCTCCTCTAAAGGAGGAGAAATCCCGCAAATGTACAACCTGGACGCGATCGATCGGAAAATCATAGCCGCCCTGCATCAGAACAGCCGTATATCCTATACGGATCTGGGCGCACAGATTGGACTGTCACGTGTAGCGGTTCAGGCTCGCATCAATGCTTTATCCGAAAAAGGCATTATTGAACGTTTCACGGTTGTTATTAACCCGGGTAAGGTTGGGCTTCAGGTCTCTGCCTTTTTTAATGTAGATGTGGAGCCGCCCTTCCTTGATGAAGTGGCTGAGAAACTGGACGAGGAACCGGCGGTCACCAGCCTCTATCATATGACGGGACCAAGCACACTGCACATGCACGGCATTTTTGCGGACATGGAAGAGATGGAGCAGTTTCTGCTGGAGAAGCTCTACAAGATGCCTGGCATTGTGAAGGTCGAATCACAGTTGTTATTGAAACGATATAAAAGCCGAATGGGCATGAGACTGTAGGAGGAAAACAGCATGAGTTGGAAAGATTACACCGGTCTCGTTACGGGTATGGTACGAACCGGGATATTAGGTTATGGCGGTGGTCCTTCGGTTATTCCGTTGATTCGTTATGAAGCCGTCACCCGTTATCAATGGGTTACTGATGAGGAATTCGGCGAAATTTTGGCCATAGCCAATGCCCTGCCTGGTCCGATTGCAACCAAAATGGCTGCTTACCTCGGTTACAAAACCAAAGGCGTGCTCGGTGCCATCGTGTCCGTACTGGCACACATTTTGCCCACAAGCATTGCCATTATCGCCCTGCTTGGCTCCATGTACGCATTACGTGAGTCGAAGATCGTAGCAGGCATGGTAGCGGCTGTGCGCCCCGTGATCTTTGTGATGCTGGGCATGATGGCTTATGAATTCGCCAAAAAAGCATGGTCCGGACTCGGCAAAACCTTTGCCATCCTGTTTGGTGTCATTGCGTTTGTGTTATTGCAGCTGCTGAATATTCATCCAGGCATTGTTATTGCAGTCTTCCTGGGTTATGGCGTATTCCACCTGGATCTGGTTCAGCGCTACAAGTCCAAACGCAGCTCCGACAAGGAGGTGTCCTAAACGATGCTTCAAACATGGTGGGAATTGTTTTGGGGATTTTTCGTAGCCAATATTTTGGGATATGGGGGCGGTCCTGCTTCCATCCCGCTCATGCAGGAAGAAGTGGTGAACCATTATCAGTGGATGACCACAGAGCAATTCGGCGATGTACTCGCCATCGGGAATGCGCTCCCTGGTCCAATCGCTACCAAGATTGCCGCATTTGTCGGTTATCAGGTGGCCGGGTGGTTCGGAGCGTTTATCGCCAGTTTTGCCACGATTGTACCTTCTGCTGCCGCACTAATCCTGCTGCTTCGTTTGCTTAACAAGCATCGTACATCGCCGAAAGTCAAAGGAATGACGCTGCTTGTGCAGCCAGTTATTGCAGTGCTTATGATTCTGCTCACATGGGAGTTCGGCCAAGTATCCACTGATTCCATCGGGATCTGGCAGACA
Source organism: Paenibacillus sp. FSL K6-2862 (assembly GCF_038005125.1). NCBI lineage: Bacteria > Bacillati > Bacillota > Bacilli > Caryophanales > Paenibacillaceae > Paenibacillus > Paenibacillus sp. FSL K6-2862. Next base: position 375,407 of record NZ_JBBOSN010000001.1, on the reverse strand, counting down.
CTGATCATTGCAGGGATCTCCTTATGGGTCATGACCAAGACCAAACTGCATCCAGCTATTTTAATTGTTATCGCTTTTGCTTATGGTGCCTTGGTTCTGTCTCATACGATGTAATCCGTTGATGGAGAAAATATAATTGTTTATACAAAAAAACGGTGGTGTCAGCATCCAAGCTGGCATCACCGTTTTCCCGTTTACATCTCACCTTTAAGGCAAGTTTTAAGTTTTATTTCGCTTCAACAACGATGGTCACTTTTGTTTTCACGCCAGCATAACTCACCGTGATTGTCGCTTTACCTTTACCGTTAGCCTGGATGATACCATCCTTCACCGACGCTGTTGCAATACGGGAGGACTTCCAGAGTGCCGGTTTGGAGACATTTGCTTCACTGCCATCTGCATACGTTGCCGTTGCTACCACGGTAACCTTGTCCCCTGGTTTCATGGTCAGGGTAACTTTATCGGTTTGTAGATATTTCAATGTGTCTACATCGATAGCCACAGTTACGGATTTGCTGCCGTATTTGGCTGTAACTTTCGCTTTACCTGAACCAACCGCTTTTACTTTTCCTTTGGTTACCTGAGCTACTTTGTAGCTGTTGGTTTTCCATTCGGCTTTGTCGGTTACATCGCGTTCGCTACCGTCGCTCAAATATGCAGTAACCGTCAGCTGTGCTGTATCACCTGATTTCAGGGAAAGAGCCGGTTCAGAAGCTTCAATGCGGGAGATGACGTCAACTTCAACCTGAATCGTCACTTTTTTGGAACCATACTCAGCTGTGATGTTTGCTTTACCACTGCTATTTCCTGTAATAACACCCTTTTTCACATCCGCTACGCGCGAATTGCTGGATTTCCAAGTCGCTTCGGATGAAACATCCTCAGTCAATCCATCTTCATCGGTCGCTGTCAAGACGATCTGTTGTGTTTCCTTGGCAGACAGTACTACGAAGTTTACATCTGCTTCCAGACCACTAGCCATGCCCACTTCAACAGGTAAAGTCAGTGTTTTGCCTTCAATTTTTGCCGTAATGGTAGCCTTACCTGTTGCAATACCTGTCACTAAACCATTACTGTCTACTTCAGCAATCTTTTCACTGCTGCTGCTCCACTCTGCATCTTCCGAAACATCTTTGGATGTGTCGCCATAAACAGCCAGTACTTTGGCAGAGAATGTACCGCCGACAGCTACTGAGGCTTTTTTCTTATCCATTTCATACTTGTCCGGAACGTCTACATTCACTGTAAACTTAACAGTTTTGCCACCGTAAGCAACAGTAACAGTTGCAGTACCCGTTTTATAAGCAATCAACTCACCATTCGATACATATACCACGTCCGCATTACTGGATGTCCATGTAGCTTTGGAAGTTACGTCTTCTGTGCTTGCATCAATGTATTCTGCACTTGCTTTCAATTGCTTGGTCTTATTATCACCGGTAACACTCATTGCGAGCTTGTCATCGACATCCTTGATATCAAGGTATCTAGCTGTATCAACATCAACGGCAATCTCTACCGTTTTGCCGCTATAGGAAGCCTTGATTGTTGTTGATCCTGCGCTTACGGCTGTAATCTGACCTTTAAACACAGTTGCAACTTTCTCATTGCTGGAAATCCAAGTAGCCTGATCTGTCACATTCACATCACTGCTGTTTGGATAGGAAGCCGTTAACACCATGTTGGCTGTTTTATTGGACCCACTCAAGCGGAAGAAAATACTTTGTTTCTCCACACTCAGTTTACTTGTCAGATCTACGTCCACATCTACAGATACGGATTTGGTTCCATATTTAGCAGTGATTGTGGCGGAACCTGCGGAATACCCCGTAATCTCACCTTTTAACACATCTGCGACTTTCTCATTACTCGACGTCCACTCAGCCAGGTCAGTGACATCTTTGGTCGTGCCATCAGGATAAGTCGCCGTTAATTTAACATCTTCACTTTTGTTCAACAGCAGATTAACCTGCTTTTTGTCTACATCTACACGTTTAACAACCTCAACGTTAACATCTACTGTTACACTTTGACTGCCTACTTTTGCTGTAATAACAGCTGTACCCGCACTTTGTCCGGTTACTTTACCATTTACTACGGTTGCCACTTTCTCATCACTAGTAGACCACTCTGCCATTTGGGATGCATTCTTGTTGGTATCATTGTCACTGTACGTAGCGGTAAGGATAATATCTTTAGTATCCCCTGTGCGCAAATCCAGTGTCTGTACGTTTTTGGAGAGTGCTTTTACCTTTTTGGTAACCTTTACTTGAACAGTCTGGCTCTGATTCTGGTACTCTGCCGTAATCGTGGCTGTACCGTCCTTTTTGGCCGTAATTGCGCCATTATATACAGTTGCTATCGAAGTATCACTACTGCTCCAGGATGTATTAATGGTTACGTTAGTTGACGTATTATCCGAGTATACACCTGTTACCGTAACAGAACTGGAATCCCCCACTTCGAGAGACATCTCATTTTTGGAAACCACTATTTTGGACAGTTCCTTATCTGCCGCAGCGGCCAAGCCTACGTTGGAAATACTCAGCACGAATACCAGCATCATCACCATGTACTTGGTCAATCTTGGCTTTAACATCATTTCCCCCCGATTATCATCATTTTTTTCCTTAATTTTAATGTCGGCAAGTTCTTTCCAGATGTTTAGGCTTTCAGCGATTTTTCAGAAAAATGATTGGAAAGCAATTCCGTTGTCTCATCTCTCTTCAGGGAATCATACCCGCCAGCATTCCGCATAACCTATCTATATTGCTACTTTTCATGCGCCAAGCAACTGAATTGTACATGATAGGAGGATAAACATGCGGCAGCCCTTTGATTACATTGGATATTGGGAGCAGACATACCGTTCCGGAGAAACTTCTGGACGTGGATCATACGGGGTTCTGGCTGAGTTCAAGGCCGAGATTATGAACGGATTGATCCAACAGGAGGGTATTACCAGCGTAATCGAGTTTGGATGTGGGGACGGCAACCAGCTGCAGTATATGAATTATAAAGAATACCTCGGTGTCGATGTCGCAGCCTCTTCGGTGCGCTTGTGTGCCTCAAAATTTGCCACGGACTCCTCCAAAAGCTTCATGCTGTATACACCTGGCCTATGGATTAACCGGGGTTTTCTGACGGCAGACCTTACAGTGTGTCTGGATGTGCTGTACCACATCACGGATGAGACGGATTTCCGCAATACCTTATATGATATTTTGCATTCATCGAAGGAATGGGTTGTACTGTACACCAGGTTGAAGGAAAACGGCAACCCGGGTGTGGACACGATTCAGGATCGCAACCTGTTCCATTATTTATTTGACTATCCCGACTTCAAGGTTCAAGAGATCATCCCGCAGCGATATCCCGATCAATCTTCAGCGGACTTTGTGATCCTCAGGCGCGTGCCATCGAAGAAAAACAAATAAATCATCTAACTCATATCACGAAAAACCACCCAAAACAGTCCCGTGGAAGATAGGCTGCTTCAGGTGGTTTTTTATTTCAATGATTTAATTCTCCGACATGTTGAGGTTAAAATAGACCCGGACGTCCACGCAGCTTAGCCAGCGCTTCCATATAGAAATAATCGCCGTAGATGATCGGCACATTCAATCCCCTTCCTTCCGGGTAATGCACGGTTCCCTGCATGATCAGCCCCTCTTCCGCAGCTGACTCGCCTGAGCTGTAGCGCTCATGCAGGCCGCGAGCGATGCGCTCACCCGCTGCGGCATACTCTTCACCGCGTGGCGACAGCTTCGCCAGCTCAAGCAGACCGCTCGCCGCAATCGCAGCGGCGGACGAATCCCACGCCACCTGATGCTCCGCCGGTGCGCGAAAATCCCAGAACGGCACGATATCTTCGCCAAGCATGGCGAGGAAGAAATCGGCCGCGCGTTCCGCTGTCTCCAGATAGCGGGCTTCGCCCGTATACCGGTAAGACAGCGCAAAACCATGCAGCGCCCAGGCGGTGCCCCGCGCCCAGGCGGAACCCGGAGCATGGCCCTGTCCGCCATGCTCTCGCAGCTTCTGCCCCGTGTGTGGATCAAACTCCACCACGTGGCAGATGGACCCGTCTGCGCGGACGAACTCGCGCGCAACCGTGTCCGCGTGTGCTTCCGCCAGCAAGCGGAAGCGGGGATCGCCGCTCTGCTCCGATGCCCAGTAGAGCAGCGGCAGGTTCATCATGCTGTCGATGATGGCTACGCCGCGCGTATCCATTGTGGGCGAGTTGAAGTTCCAGGCACGAATGAACTGACCACGTACATTGAAGCGAGCAGCAAATAGATTGGCAGCAAGCATCCCCCGCCGCCGGCTGTCCAGGCTGCCAGTCTGGCGGTACGATGCTACGCCGCTGAGCAGCCAGATGAAACCAAGATCGTGATCCACCGAATCCGGATTACGGAGGCATCCCTCCAGCTGCCGTTCACAGCTATCTGCAATACGAGACAATGAAGCAGCATCTACATTTTCAGGGGACTCACCATACACAAGCCATAACAATCCTGGCCAGAAGCCGGCTGTCCACCATTCCGGATCATTCTGGTCATACGTCCCCTGCGGAGAGATGTGTGGAAAGGTATCCTTGATTCGCTGTGCGTTGCGAATGGTTTTGTCCGCGCCCTGCCGCCAAGCTTCTTCAACCCATGTTACCGATGTCGATGTACTCACGAGCTTTGCCTCCTCTTTTCGTATCCTTATTTATTTACTCATACACGTACGCAACTTTAATGGACTATATCTGTACGCAGCCTTCAGTGGTTTCCTTGCAACAGTTCAGCCCGGATTGTCTTCAATTCTCATCCTTTGAATGGAATTACCTCGGATACATGGTGAATTTGAGTCTGCACCTTGTCTCCTGTACGGAATGATCCCGAGAGTTACCGCTTTCATCTGCGGTTTGCCGTAAGATTAATGCGGTGCGGTAAAACTTCTGTGGCAGGTGATCATGATCCACGGTCTCGATCACTTCGATCTGTGCATTCCAGCATTCAGCATCGTACGCCATGAACACCACAGCCCTGCTTCCTTCCCATCGTACTCCTGTTTCTTGCAAGACAGGTTCGATTCGACTGATAAAATGTTGGGCAACTAGCGGTTTTACATCCAAGGGCTCCCCTCTCTGAATACCGGAAGGTGGGTGCCATTGGTAGTGGTCTTCAAGGAAAAGCTCTGCTTCGGAATTTCCAGCTGAACCGTGCCATCGTAACCGCCGGATATATCTTGCCAGTGTAGGAGCCTCAGAATAAGCTGATGTCAGATCCAATTCAGCCTCTATCCCCTGTGATGGCAGGTGCTTAATATGTAGCATTTTGGCTTCGGCTTGTCTTCCGGATTGTTGACCCGTTCCTTCAATGACAGGAACGCTGTGCCCCTGAGAGCCAATTTGCAGAATGCTTTCCCTACCAGGTGCGAAGTAGGCTTGAGTATACTCGCCTGAGCCTGGATCACAGAGAATGTTTTCACCTCCGCCATGAAGGATGAAGTGTCCCAGATCATTATGATTATGAGGCTCTGCGTTATGACCTCCTTTTACCGAAAAGGCCACCTTTACTTCCTGCTGTTCGCTTGTTGTCAGCGTCCCTCGTGCTATCACCCACGACAAATCCTCCAAGTAAATCGGAGCCCCGGGCTCACCCGATTCAGTCTCACTCTCGAACTTAGCCGGATTAGTCCACAGTACATTGCGGAGAGCATGAGCCCACCTGCGGCAGGGATCCTGGGAGAGAAGCGGGATGTGAAGCCCGGAGTTGATTAGAATCTGCTGCCGTTCGGATAAAAGGGATAGCAGACCGGACGGAAGCGTCTCCCGCTCGCGACTGTCCGAATAGTTGATAAATACCCCATCCGATAAATGAATATTTCCCGGGAAAGCAGCAATCGCTCCCGTCTTGGGTTCTGACAACATATCCAGTTCACCTGCACTGAACAATCTCAGCATCTCTGCGTAATAGGTATAGAATCCGAACCCGTACACCCAGTAGCCCACACCTTCAGCACATCCTCCATCCGGCCCGTAACCACTCAAAAATGCATTCATGGATCGAACCGTGTGCTGCACAGCCATGGTTCTAAGACGCTCATCCTCCAATAAAAGGAGAGCAGCCATTCCGCATCCTCCACTGCAAACGGCTGACCAGTTGTGATTTGCCTCTTCCCAACCGTAAGTCCGCTGCTCCCTGTACAATGGAGTAAATATCCTGTCTTCTACCTCCGCCTTGACCATCCGAATCACACGTTCATCCAGCATGTCATCCAGTATCACAACTAGCTCTGCCAGCATCTGTGCGGTCTCTGCAGCGAATAGATCAATATGTGTTCTTGCGCCAGCTTCTTCCCCTTCCGGTATATGGGCAGACAGACACCAGGTTTGTTCGGTACAAACACTCCAGATCAGATCCTCCAGCAGATGCAAACGAGAGGAAGACGGCGATACTGCCACCAGCAGCCCCAGCGAAACAAGCCTTCCGCGCCTTTCAAAATAGGCCTGCTCATACGCTTGACGCTCACCCGTATCCCTGAATTGACGAAATAGGGAAAAAGATAGTTCAGGCAGGTTCTCTGTGAGTGCCTTCTGTTCATAACCTTCTAAATCCGACCAAAAGCCGGCGTAAACGGGGTCATTCCACGTGTCCGTGAGCCTGTCTTTCCAGTGATGGATAAGCTCCAAACCATTGGACATTCCATGTTTCATAGCCGCAGCGATGTGATCTGCCGTCCAACGTAATCCAGGGTGAACCTTCATAAGAATTCCTCCCCATTTTTGTAACCGATTTCATTTTAGCTTATTAGATAGTAAAAATGAAGGGAATTCGGCTAATCTTATGTAAAAAAACAAATAATATGAAAATAACTGAAACTTTTCAGACTGTTTTCTCGTAAAAGAGTTGTCGGTACTCATTGCATATGCATTTTATTCTATTATGAGGACAGGTGAACCATACTGAATACTGAATTATTTGATCAGGCTGTAACGGAGCTGCTGCAACGCTCGGATAGCCGGGTGCTTGTCCAGGTCGAATCCCATTTTCCGGACAATCGCCTCGTCGGAGGTAAATATCACATGGGGAGTCACACCGTATATCTGTACAAAAAAGAGATCATGGAGCAATGCCGGATGCTCTTCGGTACGCTAGCTCCATTGCAAGCCTATATTTATGTCATTCTGGCTCATGAACTGGGTCATGCAGAGGATACGGAATTAGCATATCTCTCCAACCTTCTTGATGGTCCCCTTTCGGCTCCTGAGCAGGCAGAGATCCGGTTGCGTATTGAAGAAAACGCCTGGCGTTATGCAGAATCACTGCTGCAGGGCATGGATCCTGTTTTCTTGCATACCATCATTGATGAATCCCTGCTCAGCTATCGACAAGCCATTGAACCACATATCGCCTAGAGCCTAGATTATCCGTACAACATTAAATGAATAAATAAGGCCAGACCCACCCTTTTCCACAGGTGAGATCTGGCCTTGTTTGCTAGAATTACGTTTTTTTCACGCTTGCTTCTATATCAATGATTAATTTTTCCGATTCCGTGACCGGGCTTGTCCACCCTTGCGCCCTGCTTCTTCGCGGCTCATTTTGCCATCCTGATCGTCATTTCCGTCACTGCTGCCCCGGGCGCTTCCGCCCTCACTTCCAATCTCTTGATAGAACTCACGGTCGTGGGATTTTGATGTAGCTTCCCCGCCTTTGCTGCCGATCTCCTGATAGAAATCCTTGTCATGGTTCTTCGAGGTTGCCTCTCCGCCCTTACGTCCTGCTTCTTCACGGCTCATTTTTCCGTTTTGGTTATTCTGTGCCATTTTGAATTCACTCCTTATCGGGTATTGAGTATAGTGTGCTACGCTTCTTAATTACCCTCCTCTTTGGAAATAAAACAAGGGATTTCTAAATATGTAACTTTTCTATAATTTATTTTCGGATGTTCGTCTATGTAAAAAAAGAGCAGAGGATTGCACAGGACCCTCTGCTCTTTTTTCCTATTGGATTTTAAGTTTGCTGTCCTGTACGACAGATAACCATTGACGTGCAATCAGTTCATGACCTGCCGCCGTTGGATGCACACCATCCCACAACCAATAGGATGCCTCTGCCTTTTCAGTCGCTTGATTGAGCACATCCTGCAATGGAACGAACACAGCATCGAACTCATCCGCGAGCTCCCGGACAAGGCGTTGATATTGGCCTATTTTCTCCTGCCATGCATCCCATTTGTCCACCGTAGCGCCGGTTTTCAGAATGAAGGGTTCCATCAACACGAGCCCTGTATTCGGGAGCACTTCCCGCGTTTCTTCAAGCAGATGACGATATGCCCGTCCAAGACGATCCGTCACCCCGCTCCGTTCATTATTCATTATACGCCAGGCGTCATTCACACCGATCAGAATGCTGATCAGCTCCGGCTTCAAACTAAAGGTATCTTCATTCCAGCGTGCATACAGATCGGATGCGCGATCCCCACTAACCCCCCTGTTGTAGAAAGTGGGCTGCTTCTCTGCCAGCTCCGCACCCAATCTGCTTGAGATCAAATAAGCGTAGCCATGTCCCAGAAAGTGATTCGGATCATCGTTCCGCGATCTTCCTCCGTCTGTAATGGAATCTCCCTGAAACAATATTACGGATGGACTTGTACTCATGATTTAAACCGTTCCTTCCTCTTATGCAAAATGGAAACCTTGATCCTACAGTCTCCATTTTATCCCTTTCCGGTTCAATAGAAAATAGCGTTTTCAACAGTTCAACTAAACGCCCTACTGGTCTTTTGCCACATATCCTCCACCCTGATATTTCGTCTCATCCTGCTTATCCGGCGCACCTCTGCGCTTCGCTTCTTCCCACAGCGCGGCAGCATCGTCTTCCGGGCGGTATCCAATTTTTTCAGCCAAATAACCGATATCATAATAATTGTCGCTATTCGCGGAGGTTCCATATAGATTAAGATACTTCATCCCGGAATCGGCTTCAATACAGCACACAGCGAGCTGCACCATATCCCTCGGGGATATCCAGATATGGGCAGAGCGCTCGGAATGCGGATAATCATCCCCGGAGAAGTTGCCGATCCGAATGTTGAATGAAGACAGGTCATACTTGTCCACATAATATCGGCCAAGCAGTTCAATATAACATTTGCTGAGGCCATAGAAGCTGTCAGGGCGATAGGGGTCGTCGACCTCAATCTCTTCACCTGTACGGTAAAAGCCAGTTGCATGGTTAGAGCTTGCAAAAATGACACGCTGAACACCATTCATTCGTGCTGCTTCATATACATGGTAAGCTCCTGTAACATTGATCGGTAGAACTTTACCCAAGAAGTCCTCTTCATCCTTGGCCCAGGCAATGTGCAGCACAGTATGCACTCCTCGCATCAACTCTTGCAGCCTTTCTGCGTCCGTAACATCCATGGGGACAATACCTGCTCCAGGATCATCCTGAAGGTCAGCCGCAACAATATCATACTTGTCCATTTCCCTCAGACCGTCCAGCAGACTGCGACCGATTACGCCAGCAGCACCTGTGATCAGGACCTTTTTCCTCGTATTACCCATTCACCTTCGCTCCCTTCATTCTTAACGGATACCTCAGTTCTACTACATAGGTCTATAGAACATTATTAACCGTTAGTCTGAAGGAATTACCTGTACCTCTTGCGTCCTCTACCCGAGCACATAACGCAAAATCATCATCGCTACAATGCCCACAAGAACCGTACCGAGAAGGCTTCGCGTCCAGATCGCTACCACAAAGGTAGGCAGCGCGGCCCACAGTGCAGCATTTTGGGTGAGCGGTACCAGCTGGTTGCCAGACATCAACAGCTCCTGACCAATTAATGCTGCCATCACGGCCACAGGTACATATTCCAGCCAGCGAAGCAGCCATACCGGAATCTGTATTTTGCTAAACAGCATTAGGGGCAGCACCCGGGGAATAAAGGTCAACAAGGCGGACCCGATAATAATCCAAAATACATCCCATCTTACTTCCATCGTTCCATGACAACTCCCATCGTTGCTGCAACGACTGCAGCCACTATAATGCTCATGCTGCCCAAAGAGGCCATACTCGCTAGTACCACACACACCACGGCAATAATGGCTACATTGATGTGCAGCTTTCTGTTTTTCCGATGGATTAACTGGAGCACGATTAGGCCGATAAACATGGCCGGCAGGGCAAAATCCAGTCCAAACTGCTCCGGATTGGTAATCCAGCGCCCGAAATAAGCTCCTGCCATGTTGGCTGCGAACCAATTCAGATAAGCTGTAATATTCAATCCATGCATCCAACGTTCACTTAATGTTTTGCGGCCAATTGCGCGAGTCATCGCCACTCCGAACGATTCATCCGTGAGCAGGGAGCCAATCCACATGTTTTTGAGTGGGGTCAGGTGCCTGAAATACGGCGATACGGCTGCACTGAGTAATAGATGTCGCAGATTGACAAAGAAAATCGTGAAGATGATCGCTGCTGCCGATCCGTTCGATGCGAGCATGCCTGCAGCAATAAACTGGGCCGAACCTGCATATAAGATCAGACTCAGCAGGGCGATTTCCGCCATACTGAGTCCTGCTGTCATTTCGATGACACCTGCTGCAAACCCAATACTCAAATAGCCAAGCAGGGTTGGAATGCAATCCTTTACCCCCTGCATAAACGTGGCATGATCCCGAGTCTCTAAGATGTCTTCCGATTTTGTGACCATGGGCATTGATTTATCCAATTCTGTTGCAACTCCTTCTCATCCCTTCAGAGATGTAAATACGATTCCTTTATATTAATTTAGAAATATACCACAAGTTGAGTGAATGAGGGAGAGACAGATTTCTCCTTTACAGAACAGATGCAAATAGATCTCTCATGCAAAAAAGTCCATAACCTGTTAAGGTCATGGACTTGGTAAGCCCGAAATAAATATGCTGTGGAATTACTGACTACTACCTTTTTTGTCCCCGTGATAACCTTGTTCGCCGTATGGCTCAAGCTGATCCATCCAACGATCCAAACATTTGGCAAGTGCATCCTTGGTGTCAAAATAGGGGTTATCCTCTTTTTTCAATACTTCCAGCACTTCAATCGTAAACGCATCATCACCGTATTCATTCCATTCCGCCTGCAGCTGCTTGTTCAGATGGCTGCCCATTTGCAGCATGAATTTCTGTCCATTGATCGTTTTCAGATTCAATGTGCTATCCAGGTAGACTTTACCGTTGCGTTCATTCCGAATCTGGTATATTCCAGCCTCCGTCTTGATTTCCTTGGCCTGCTCCTGAAGTTCTTTGCGCCGATTCATTTCTTCGTTCTCTCCTTTCCCGCTTCCCGTTTCCGTTTGTTTATTATTCTTCTTCTCTTCTTGCTCTGCCGAGAGGTTTAACCAGTACTGACTGCCGTCCTCTTCACGATTCAGGAAACCGTAGTCGATCAGATATCTCCTCAGTTCCACGTAGTCCTCATAGATTTGTTTTAAGACCTCGTTAACCTGTTTCTCGGTATAGTGGCGTTTTGGCTCGAACCGTTTGGCGATTTCAGTGAGAACGATATATTTATGCTTCTGCTGCATGTGAAAACTCGACAGCGGACCATCTGTACCTTCTGGAAAATACTTGGCCAGCACTTTTTCACGATCCTGTTCCGAGATATCAAACTGTTTATAGTTGATCGTATGCACATGTCTTGTGACAGGCAGTACGAGCTCGGCAGGAGCATAGTCATCTTTGCTTTTTAGCAGTTCCATTAATGCCAAAAAGATTTTGGCCTGCCGTTCTTTCTCCTTCAACACAAACCGGTGATTCCGAATGGTGGACGCACTACCGATCCCCAGTGCCTTCTGCACTTCGGTATCCTTCTTCCCTTCATAAAACTGGCCAAGTAACCCCCGCTGCACGTCGGATAGGCCTGTTACACTTTTATCCAGCTCCAGCAAGTATTCAAAAACAGATCCATGGGTCTTCTCGATATGAACACGCATATATCTCTCTGCCTCATAGAGAACACCTTCCTCGGGATAGACAATTCCCGCCTCTGTTTTATAGTCACAGCAGATACATGTAAAGGTTGGCCCTTCCGCGAGATATCCCCGCTTGATCTCTTCGAGCGTGGCCGTCTGCAATAATGGTTCCGATGATTTCATTGGACAAACTCCTTTTTATACTTTTATTAGATATCCCAATCGACAATTAATACCACTCAATAATTCGATATAAGTTTGTTTATTTATAGATATATTATAATTTTGTTTGTTTAAAGTCAATAACCATCTTCTGTATGCTCTCTTCTCAATGAGTTAAGCTCTCCAGTGAGGTTACCAGGGCATACTTATTCCAATAAAAAAAGACTACAGGGAATTGACCCTGCAGTCTCGTTGTCATCGTCATGCTGACGCTGGTACTCTACGGTTTATCCCCTTTCTAACTCAGAGGCACCGCTTTATTCAATTTAATCGGTTATAGCTTGAAACGTTCAATCATGCTCTGCAGATCTTCAGCCATTCGAGACAATGCGGCAGAGGAAGCTGCCACTTCTTCCATCGTGGCAAGCTGCTCCTGTGCTGCAGCAGAACCATCTTCCGTACCGGATGCGATCTGATCAGACAACACAATGGTGTCATTGACAGCTTTGGTTACGTGATTCATTCCTCCATCAATCTGACGGGATGCCGCAGATACTTCTCCGGCTTGAGCAGCAACCAGCTGCACCGCATCTCGAATGGTACGGAACGCATCGCCCGCTTCGGTAATCAGCTCCGAACCTTTCACCATACCTTCACCTGTACGTGCAAAGGTGGACTGCACTGCGTACGTTTTCTCCTGCATTTCACGCATCAACTCATTAATCCGCTCGGCAGAACTTCCTGAATTATGTGCCAAAGCTTTAACCTCATTGGCTACAACAGCAAATCCGCGTCCTTGCTCTCCAGCTCTGGCAGCTTCAATGCTCGCATTCAACGCGAGAATATTGGTCTGTTTCGCAATGGTGGTAATTTCGGTAACGATCTGAATAATCTCTTCATTTTTTGCCCGGAGATCCTCAATGACTGCCGCCATGGCTTCACTCTCTTCGTTGACCCGCTGAATATGAGCGACCGCTTCTTCCACGGTTACCATTCCGGCTTCGGACTTGTTCGAAGCTTCCCCTGCAATGCGGGCCGTCTCTTCGGCGCTGGAAGAGATTTCTTTGACACCAATGGACATCTCTCCGACAAGCTGACCCGTTGCCGCAAGACTGTCATTTTGTTTGGTCGTTCCTTCCGCTGCGTTCTGCATCAGCTCGGCAACCTGTTCTGTTGCTTTGGACGTCTGTTCCGAACTGGCCATCAATTCCTCGGATGATGCCGCGAGCTGGCTCGACGTATCATGCACCTCTCCAAGAACATTGCGCAGCGATGAAGTCATGGAATCGAAGCTGTCTCCAAGCTGTCCAAATTCATCCCGCCGCTTCAGCCCAACACGAACCGTAAGGTCCCCGGCGCTGACCTTGGATGCGGCCTGGGTGAGCTGCTGCAATGGACGAACAATTCCTCGGATGATGAATATGAGCAGGATTATACCGATGATTAGTGAACTTCCCACAAGTGTATAGGTTCGAATCATAATCGGTCTAACTGCTTCATCTGCTTCGGAAGGCAGCATCTCACCGACGATTTTCCACCCCGTTGCCGGGTTCGTAAAGTATACAGCTTCCACTTCTTGTCCTTCATACGTATACGTTACGGTTCCTTTGTCGCTCTTGTACATTTCATTAATATAGTCTTGATCTGACTGCACACCCGATTCGATATTGTAATGGAACAGGAACTTTCCGCCATTGTCCAACATGTACAGCTTTCCTTCTTCACCAATATGAATCTGATCTACATTTTCTTTTAAGTGGTTAAGACTAACATTGGCTCCAAATACACCTTTGCCATCAGCCAGCTTGGCAGAGGCAGTCACGACCCACTCTCCTGTTGTTGCTGACTGGAATGTGTCCGAAATAATAGGATCATTCGATGCCATGCCCATCGTATACCAGCTGCGTTCCCGCGGATCATAGATCTGTTGCCCAGGATCAGGAGACTTCATCCAGCTTCCATCCTCGGCACCGATCGTCAGCACGCCCAGTTCTTTATGGTTTTGAGACATATCATCCATTTGTTTTTGCAGTGCAGGCGATTTATTAATAACATCCTCAGAAGTAAAACCCGCAGCGAGCTGTGCGGCGTTATCTTTCTCCATGTTGAGCATCTGGTCAATCTGTAAACTGAGCATCTCTGTTTTGGCCTGTGCAGAATGCAGGAGTTCTTCTCTAACCCGTTCTGCGGCTTTATCGTAAGATAACCAACCAACGGTGATGCTTGGCACAATCAAAAACAGAAGCAGCGCCGCGACCAGACGTTTTTTTACGGTTGGCGCAAACCATTGTTGAAACCTTTTCTTCATATGAACTATCCCCCATCATCATCTTCACCTTTCTTTTTATCGGACGAACATCATGAAAACATTATGTATGAATACTAAAAATCATCGAAATTCTATTATTTTTGTTAGGCTCTTCTATTCTCTTGTTCTCCATCCATTTTGACCCTCTCCGCGAGATCGTTTACAATATTTTAAGCTGGTTATTCATGAAAAGTCTGGAAGGAGAGGATTCAAATCACACGCAGATCGCCTCACGAGCATCAATCGGTTTCCAAGGCCTATTTATCCCTGTTTCGTATTCTGCTCGCGTTCATTCTGGTTGCAGGGCCGATGCTGGGACAATTCAGCACATCGATATCGGCTGCACAGAACACGAAAGCAGTTCTTATTGAAGTGAATGGCGAACCACAATCCTGGAAGAATACACCTCAGATCTATAACGGATCAACGTACGTACCCCTTAGGGATGTCGTCCAGTCGGTGAAGGGTTCCTTGAAATGGGATAACCGTACCAAAACAGCTACCATCACCGTCGGAAGAGATACTTTGGTTCACCAGTCCGGCAGCGACTCGATCAAGGTCAACCATGTTCGCCTGGATGCAGGCGTGAAATCCCGTACGGTTAACGGTACGCTTATGGTACCTGTCCGTCCTATAGCAAATGCCCTGAAAGCCGATATAAAAGTCGGCCGTACCTCATCTGGTCAGATGAGCGTGAACATCCAAACGGACAAAGTCAGTTTGCTGGACAAGGAAGTGACCAGCGTGGATGCTTATTTACGTGAAATTCAATTCCCTGGCATGGCCCTAATAGCCCGCAATGGTGAAGTATTGCTTCGTCAAGGATATGGACTGGCCGATGAGAAAACGCTGAACCGCCCGGACCAGAAGACAAGAATTGCTTCACTGAGCAAATCCTTCACGGCAGCTTCCATTCTCAGCCTCGCGGAAGATGGCAAGCTGAATGTAGAAGATCCCATCTCCAAATACATCTCTGGTATTCCGAAGGGTGACGAGATGACTCTGCATATGCTGTTATCTCAAACTTCCGGGCTTCCGTCTGCATTTGGTCGGGGTGAAGGAACCTCACTGGAAGAAACGGTAGAGGAGATCCGTCACAAAACGCTGAAGTTCGAACCGGGCACTGCCTATCTCTACAGCAATAGCGGCTATGTGCTGCTCGCCTATGTCATTGAACAGGTATCCGGCATGAGTTATGCCGACTATGTTCAACAAACGATTCTGAAGCCGCTCGGCATGAAAAACTCGGGTGAGGCATCACGCAAGGTCAAAACCATTAGTGGTTTCGTCGCAGAAAATAACAAGTGGGTGCCTGCTCCTTATTACGTGTCACAATCGGGATCAGGGACGATCTATTCGACGGTTGACGATATGCTCAAATGGGACCGCGCACTGTACACCGATCAGATCCTCAGTCAGGAGACGATTGAACAGATGTACAAGCCCTATTCGGACAAAAATTACGGCTATGCCTGGATTCTCAAGGAAAAAGGCGATAATCGCACCGTCTTCCACAATGGCAGCGGAGGCGGTTTTGCCACAGCCTTCTCTCGTAATCTATCAGACGACGTAACGATTATTCTGCTTGGTAATCATGCGGGTATGGATATGACCTCTCTGATGGATGAAGTAGAAGCGCGCACAGCCAAAGCATTAAAATTGCAATAATTGATCTATATACAGTACAAGTGACGGCCTCCCTGGGGTCGTTTCTTTCGTTTATATAATCCATGTCATGGTTGAGAGATGGAGTCACCTATCATACTAGATCTGAGCACTAAAATTAAATAAATCAATAAAAGAAACATTTTTACAAATTTGTTGTTTATATATTGTAGTAAAATTATGGGAGATGAATTGTTTTTTACCGATGGGAACTCTGAATTTCCATGTCGGTGAGTTACAAGCTCTAAAAATGTTGAGGTGTATTCATGAAGAAAATAATTGTATTTATGTTTCTGAGCCTGTTCTTCCTTTTTCTGTTTCCTGTTCAGGGAAATGCCGCTGCAAACACGTCTAAAATCTTCTTGAATGGAGAGCAATTGTCTCTTCCGAATGACGTTCAGGTGACCATCGTCAATAAAAATGTCATGATCCCGATCCGAGTCGTTGCAGAAAATTTGAAGTTTAAAGTCGACTGGAATCAACAAGCCCGTCAGGTGAAGATACAGCAAAATGAAAAAGTAATATCTCTCACCGTTGATCAGAAGCAAGCCATGGTTGCTGACAAACAGGTTACCCTGAATACGGCTCCACAAATTTTAAACAAAACGCTGGTGGTACCCATTCGTTTTGTCAGTGAAGAGATGGGGCTTAGCGTAAAATGGAACAATCAGGAGAAGATCGTATACTTAACTGGCAGCAATAATGAGTCCGCCGAAGCATCTGGAGATGATTCAGGAGGCAGCGACACCACGTCGTTAACCCATGTAACAGATATTGTTTTTGCCGATAATCAGCTTGTCGTGTCCATGGATGGCGAACAAGTGCAGCCTGTCATATCCACCTTGAAGAACCCGGATCGACTGGTTGTGGATCTGCCTGGAACGGTCTTTGGTGACCTGGCACAACCACTTGATAAGGGATTTAATGGAAATCTGGATGTAATCGGATATCCCAATGTATCGGAAGTGAGATATTCCCTATTTAAACGAGATCCCGGACAAGTTCGGATTGTGGTTGAATTAAACAATGTGAAGGACGTGCAGTTCGATCAAAACGTGATTGCCGACAAGCTGCTTATCGATCTCAACCTTTCGGGGGACAGCATAACGCCCGTGCCAGTGAGTCCCGTCATCGATACAGGACGCAAAATCGTCGTGATTGATCCAGGTCACGGAGGCAGTGACCCAGGGACCATAAGTATCACCAATAAACCGGAGAAGGAATACGTTCTGGCATTGGGTCTAAAAGTACAAGCTCTTCTGCTCAATGAGCCTGATATTGATCTGGTCATGACACGTGACAGCGATATCTATCCCACACGTTCCGAGCGCGTTCAACTGGCGAATGAGTTAAATGCGGATGTCTTTGTCTCTATACATGGCAACAGTGCAACATCCTCACCTCAGGCATCAGGTACAGAAACCTTTTATTATCAGCGCAGCAGCAGCAAGGACCTGGCCAATATCATTCATAAACGTTTGGTGAAGGCTCTGGGATTCAAGGATAGGGGTGTCAAAAATGGCAGCTTGCAGGTGATACGGGAAACCACCATGCCTGCTGTGCTCTTGGAAATTGGGTTCTTGAGCAATGCTGCTGAAGAGAAGGCCATGTCGTCCGAAGAAGTTCAGGCGAAAGCTGCACAAGCAATAGTTGATGGAATCAAGGAATATCTAGGGATATAAAATATAACGTTATACCAAACGAAGGATGTGATTTGTTGAAACGAAAGATGGGATACGGACTACTATTCTTGTTCATTCTTATCATGGCCGCAGGGTGTGCCCAGAAACCAGTGAGTGAATCCGGAACGAATGAACCCAACCATTCCGGAAGCGTACAGCCTTCCAACAATGGTGGGACTCAGGTTGAGCCGAATAAGGAAGAGAAGCAGACTGTTGAAGTATACTTCGCCGACACACAGGTGCTGGAACTGGAAAAAAGAGAAGTTGAGCTGGAGTTTGTAGAGAACGACGAAAAATACAAAAAAGCATTTGAAGCCTTACAAAACAGTGACGATACTGAGCTGGTCTCTCTATGGGAAAAGGTTGAACTGCTCTCCGTCCAATCTGCCGAGGATACGTTGACTTTGGATGTTCATATCCCCGATGAAGCCAAGCTTGGCAGCAGTGGAGAATTGCTGGCCTTGGAAGCTTTAACCACGTCGATGTTTCAGTTTGATGAAATAAATCAATTGGAAGTGCTTGTAGATGGTGAAGCACTGGATAGTCTGATGGGTCATTCAGAACTTGAGCACCCCATTCAACGTGAACCCTAGTCCTCAATGAAAAGAACGTCCCTAAGGACGCTCTCACCTGATGCTTTATGGCATTATAAAGCATGGATCTCATCTAATTTTATGTTTAGACATATAGCTCATCCCCCGGAGACAATGAATGTAACTCTGCTTCCGGTGATGGGCTATTTTTGAGCAAGCCCTCTCTCAGTCTGTCCGTCTCGGCTTTATCTGCATGCACAAGCAAGGTATGCCGAGCAGGCACCCGATGCAGCATTCTCTCGACATCCAGCCAGCCCTGATGCACTTTATAACGAATCTTCTGCACCTCACAGACCCCATGCTCCGCTGGATTCTGTGCTAGCTGCTGTGCAAAGGTACCAACAGCCGCATGCCCGGTGAGCAGGATCAGGTTCTCACCATTCTCCGCCAATTGGCTATAGTACCAACGGGCAAGCGAAGATTGCATCATGCCGTCGGGAATAAACCATAGGGAAGCACCATATTGATTCAGCAGTCGCTCCCGATCCTCCTGACCTTTGGGCAGGTGCCAGGATTGTCCCGTTAAAAATCGTTCAATGACGCCATTTAGCGAACCCTCAATATGTTTCCCCTGTTCTCTCAGCCAATATGGGGCACGCAGCAGCTGCTTCATGCCATCTAGTAGCCCCTGCTCGACGATCATCGGAACGCCAGGGAACTGCTCATGTGCCCACAGTATGATCTCTTGACCACGGCCTACCGAGGGCATGGGCAGCAGCACTTTCCCTCCACGAGCAATGGTCTGGCGAATGGCACGGTCCAGCTGTTCCAATTTTTCTGCCTGCGTTTCCCGGTCGGTTCCATACGCAGCATCCACAATCGCCAGATCCATCGGTTGATTCAAGTTGCTCTTTGTTAACGAAGGAGTCAAGGATATCTCGGAAATTCCAGGATTCTCAGTTGCTATCGCTAGTTCTACCCGCGGTTCTCCAGCAAATGGTATGCCATCACTAACAGCCAAGCCTTGAGTCAATCGCGAATTATTCATACGGCTGCTTTTGTGCTCCCTGCCCCGGAACAGGCTTGCCAATCTCAGCGCCTCTGCCGCACAATCTTCCTGTAAAAGCATGGACTCGGATGTATAGTCTCCGGAGTAGAAGATCCGTTTACCCTCCATCTCAAGTGCAAACCATACCGATCCGGCAAGGTGGCCACTGCGTCCCCATAACACGTGCAGACCAGGAATCATCTCGAACCAGATCCCGGGCTTCGCCTGATCCTCCAGATACCTGTAACGTATGGACTCCACGTCTGCTTCCCCATAGGGAAGATCATGTCCTGCACGCTCCAGATTGCTGCGCCACGCCCGGAAATAGGTGTCCAACTGCTCCCTTGTCTCACGCGTCGTCCATACCTCACCCTGATAGCCCATCTTGTATAATAAAGGAATAGCAACGGAATGATCCTCATGCGCGTGGGACAGCAGAACAGCATCCAGCGTTGATACAAGTTCAGGCTGGATAAGCGGGTACGCTCCCGCTCCTTCTTTTTTCACGCCACAATCCATTAAAATGCGAGTCCTGTCTCCGCTCAAGAGATAGGCGGAGCGGCCATGCTCGCCTGCTCCGCCCCATACGTTCAGTTTGATCATGATGCATTCCACTTTCTCTTTGAATTCAGTAGTTCAATGCCGAGCAGCATCAGTACGGTCATGCCAACCGTTACAACAGCCATGGCCATTCCGAGCGAGACCTGACCTTGCTCAAACTGTGCAAAGATATACGTTGCCGATGTCTGCATGGACGGCGGGAGAATCAACAATGAGCCTACGAGCTCGCGTGTTGCAATGGTGAATGTCATCATCCAACCGGCCAGCATGCCGGGAATGATGAGCGGCACAAGAATGCGCCGCAGGATATACAGCGGCTTTCCGCCAAACACCTCACCTGCCTGAAACAAAGTACCATCGATCTGGGTAAAGCTCGATTTCACATACTGTACCGTATAAGGCAAAAACAGTACGACATACGTCAGAACCACCATCCCGTACGTGTTATAAAGGGTGACAGGCATCCAAGGTGAATTCCAGAACAGGATCAAACCCACAACCATGACAATGCCCGGTACGGTGTTGGGAAGTAGGCTGAACAGATCAATGATACGCTGCATGAATGAGGATGACTTGCCAATCGCCAGCGCAAAACCTGTACCAATCACAACCGCAACGGTGGAAGCGGCGAGGGATAATCCCAGGCTATTTCCGATGGCTTTCATGCTAACCGAGCCCCAGGAGAGCAGATCCCGATAGTGATCCAGTGTTACATTGTCCAGAGACAATCCGGCCCCCCGCAGCTTCATCGTCGACGCCGCAATAATGGAGAAGTACGGAATCCCCACAGAAAGAATGAGAAGTACCGCGAGATACAGACCGCATAGCCAGCCAGCTCCCCCGCGAAGGGAATACCGTTTGGACCGCTGTCCTTTGCCCCCCACCAGACGGTACGTGAATTTACGACTCATGGCAGACTGCATGTACCACATTACGAGACATACGGATAACAAGACCGATGCCAGTGAGGTGGCCTTACCGAAGTCAATCGGCCAACTGGAGATATATTTGTGGATCTCCGAGGTCATGACATAGTATCCGATGCGGCGGCCGAAGGTGGCTGGAGTTCCAAATTCCGCAATCGTTTTAACGAAAACAAGCATAATCCCCATCCCGTATGAAGATAACAGCAAGGGTAATATAATGCGTCTAAACCGGTATCCTGCTGTTGCACCATGCACTGACCCTGCCTCTTCCAGATTGCCGCCGATGCGAATCAACGCATCCCGCAGCAGCAAATATAGGAACGGGAATAGATGCAAGCTCATAATCAGCACCATGCCCCAGAAACTGAAGAAGAGCTCGCTCCATTTCTCAGCTGATGGCATCCACTGCTGCAGGTATCCTCCTTTTTGCATAAATAATATCCAGCCCATGGAGCCGATATACGGTGGTGTCATGAACGGAATCATCAGGATCACATCCACCCAGCGGTGCTGGCCCATTCGGGTCTTGGCCATCATCCAGGCAAGCGGCAGGGCCAGCAAGGTGGTGACGGCAACAACACAGATGCCGAGCCAGACAGAATTAAGCAGCACAGCAGACAAATGATGACCAGTAATCGTCCGGATCGGAGCCATCCAGTCCCATTGTCCATCCGGATACACGCTCTGCCAGAAAATCAGCAGCAAGGGTACGCCAATACTTATAGTCAGCAGAAAGAGGGCCAGAATCACGCCCACTCTCCGAAAAATACGGTTGTTGTCCAGTACAACAGGTTTCACTGATTTCACCTCACATGACTTCCACCAAAACACCCGTCACACGTGTTGCCGAATGTTCTTCAGTTTGTTTCAGCAGTCTTATTTGAAAATCTCGGAGAAACGAGCCGCTGTCTCATCACCGTGTTCACTCATCCAGTTCCAGTCCACTTTCAGCTGCGGGATATCTTTCAGATTGGCCCGATTGGTCGCTTCAATATCTTCACGGCCCGGAATCAGGTACGCATCAGCAACCAGCTTCTGTGCTTCATCGGACAACAGATAGTCGATAAACGCCTTGGCGTTTTCTACATTCGGGCTCGATTTCAGAATGGCAGCCGGTCGTGGGCTGATTACAGTCCCTTCTTCTGGATATACGATATCCAGGGGTTCGCCTTTATCCTTGGAGGAATATGCCATGTAATCAACACCTGCTGCAACGATGCTTTTAGCTCCCGTAATTACCGGATCAAGAGCTTCCTGGTTCGCACCCGCCATGGCCACACCGTTCGCTTTGTAGCTGTCCAGCAGATCCCACCCTTGGTCACCGTTCACACTCAGGTACCCTGTAATGAAGTCCAGTGCAGAGCCAGACAACGTTGGGTCGGGGATATTTACAGCGTCTTTCCATGCTGGTGTAGCGAGTTCAGCCCAGCTTGTCGGAGGCGCAGACACCAGCTTGGTGTTGTACACAATTCCGAGTGCCGAAGCACTTGAACTGAAATAGTTACCTTCTACATCTGACCAGTCCTTGTTCAGCTTGTCGGCATTGGCTGCTTCAGGGTATGGGAGGGTCAAACCGTCAGCCTTGAGTGCCTGTGCTGAAGGCAAAGAGGCAAGAATAACTACATCGGCCACAGGGTTTGATTTCTCTGCCTCCATACGGGCAAGAATTTTACCGGTTGTCCCCTGGAACATCTCTACTTCAATTCCTGTTTTGGCTGTAAACCCGCTCACGATATTATCTGCCAGCTTTTGTGGCCCTGCACTATAGAGCACCAGTTTGCCGCCTGCTGTTTCGGTTGGTTGTGCTGCTGCGGCACTGCCTTCTCCCGCAGATTGTCCTGCATTTCCAGCGGTTGAGTTCGTACTGCATCCGAACAAGCTAATGCTCATCACCGCTGTTAACAGCAGCATTGCGCTTTTTTTCCGTGTTTTCATTCCCAACATCACATTCCATCTCCCTTGGTTATATGTTTTTTCGAGTAAACTTAACATTTCTTCTCATTTCCTCATTCAAGCATCTAGTTTGCTGCAGCTATAACTTCCCGCTTCGCATCCATGCTATCCTGCCCGTTCATACGGCAGATACGCTCCGGCGAGATATACAGCTGAACCTGCTCACCTACGCGGACCCTTCGATCCAGGTAAGTCGTCCATACACCTAGCCCTTCCATTTGAACCCGTATCTCATAACGCTCCCCTACATAGCTGACACTCATTACCGTGGCCTGATAACGCAGGTCGTCATGACTTGTCCTGTTCCAGGTCACATGTTCCGGCCGTACCATGGACTGATTCGGTGTCAACCAGTTGGATTTGCCGATAAATGAAGCAACAAAAGGATCGCTTGGCGATGAGTAGATCGTCTCGGGACTACCTTTTTGTAATATCCGCCCCTTCTCCATGACCACAATCTCATCTGACATCGACATCGCCTCAACCTGATCGTGAGTGACATATAGTGCGGTTAGCCCCATATCCCGAACGAGAGACATCATCTCAATCCGCATTTCTTCTCGCAGTACAGCATCAAGTGCACTAAGTGGTTCATCGAACAGAATTACACCAGGTCTTACGGCTACCGCTCTGGCAAAAGCAACCCGCTGCTGCTGTCCACCGGACAGCTGATGAGGATAACGCTCTTCCATGCCTTGCAGGCGAACCATGCCAAGTGCTTCGGTTACCTTCTGCCGTAAATTTGCTTTCTGCTTTCCGGCCCTCAAGCCAAATGCAACATTTTCATATACCGTCATATGCGGCCATAATGCAAAATCCTGAAACACCATGCCCAGATTACGCTTATGGGTGGGTACATCAATCCGCTTGGCAGCTGAGAAGATGCACTGATCACCCGCAACAATCTCTCCCGCATCCGGCTGTTCCAGTCCGGCAAGCATCCGCAGCAAAGTGGTTTTGCCGCAGCCTGACGGACCAAGCAGCGTTGTAAACTGACCGTGCTGAAGCGTTAGATCCGTGGGCAATAGTGCAGGCGTGCGATTGAATGATTTTTGAACTCCTGAAATCTCCATTTTCATAAGCATCCCTGCCTGTCTTCTTGTACTGTACTCAGTCTAACTCCCGCTCTCGCGAGTTGTATGTTAGGAATGTAAAAATGAAATTAACTTTTTAGATGAATTCTGTTGATGTTCATAGATTAAATCTATATAAGGTGATTCAAATTCATTTTTCATTTGGTTACTTCGATTACACCACCATCTTCTGATTGCTGTTATCCCCGGATTTCCTAGATTCTTTTTTCTAAGGGAGACATCAGGGGATAAAGGCGAAGCGTATGCTTCCGAGTAGCTTTCTTTCAGAAAGCTTTTAGCTTCGCTTTTTTCAGATTGGTCCTGTACTCTGCGTCTTTATGAAAACAAGCATTAAATCATCTTATATTATGGAGGCCCTGGATAAGGGAGAGGAGTGTGAGTTCGTTGAATCTGATTAAACTGCAAATTGTAGAGCTGATTGACAAGCATCATCACATGACCAGCGTCGCAGAGATACTGGGTATCAAGCAGCCCACGGTTACTTTTCATATGAAATCACTGGAGGAAGAGATGGGAGTGCGATTATTTGAGTCGCGCAGCGGGAAGACGTTCCTAACGGAGGCTGGACAGGCCCTCCTTCATTATTCCGTTAAAATTAATGCCCTGACCCAGGAGGCGCGCCGGGTAGTCAAAGAATACGACAGCCTCTACCGGGGCACGCTTCACATTGGGGCGAGTTATGTACCTGCAACCTATCTGCTGCCTCCGATGCTAAATACATTCTCACAGGAGTTTCCCGGTATTCGCATTGTGTTATCGGTCAAACCATCGCCTGTTATTCGCGAGATGTTAATGCGGCACCAGATTGATCTGGGAGTAATCTCTTCCGAACCGTTTGTTGGTCCGATTCTTCAAGCCGATCCGCTATGCGCAGATGATCTGGTATTAATTTGTGCTCCTCAGCATGCTCTGGCTAGTAGAGAAGTGCTGGAGCCCGACCATATCTCTCAGATTCCTTTCGCCCTGCATGGGAACGAATCAAGCACTCGCCGTTTGACCAACCAATGGCTGGAACAACATGCTGTGCGGCTTCGCAGTACGGTAGAGATGGACTCACTCGAGGCAATCAAGCAGCTGGTTCTGCTCGGAGGTCATATTTCATTCATGTCGCGCATGGCCGTCCAGTGGGAGGAGCAGCATGGCTTGATTCAAGTCCTGCCCATTCCCGGGGAACAAGCACCTAGGCATATATACACGGTACATAATAAGGATCGACATCCTTCGGTTCAAATGAATCGGTTCAAGGAAGTTCTTCAAGAAGGAGTCACGGGCTCTCCTTCATTTCTTGGCGTGATCCCATAAAAACTCTCATTCGCCATTCATCAAATCTATGCAGGGTTAACGCAATGCTCGTCCAACGTTAATCACTTTCATATACTCGGGCGCTAAAGTGGGTCTGTACATTAATCCAGCTTAGGGAGTGATTGGTTTTGAAAAAGTGGAAAAAGGTAACAACCTCATTGATGCTGAGTATTGTCACATTGGGGAGTAGTCTGGCGTTCCAGGCACCACAGGCTTCAGCGGCGGCCAATGCCGTACCTGCCTACGAAGTAAAGTTTCTGGCTAAACCGGAGCTGGTATTGAACTCTGATGGAACGCCTCGCAGTGAAGTTATTCAGACGTTGTCCCTGGATTCTACACCGAGAAACATCAGCGCTGAGTATTTTGACACCAATGCTCTGAATCTGAACCAAGCAGGATGGGATGTCCGTTTCCGGAAGAAGGATGACAAAAACAACTATGAATTGACCTACAAAAAGCGCTATCCCGTAATTAACGGTGACATTAACGCTGCACTGACCTTGGCTAATCAAGAGGGATTTGATGCATCAGATGATAACTATGAGGCTGAGATCGATTGGGGTTATGGCAAACAAACGCTGAGCTTCTCCAATACCAAAAAGGTGGATACCAAAGCTACAGGCGTTCAGCTTCCTTCCGAGAAGGATGCGCTCGATATGCTGCTGGACAAGCTGCCAGGCAAACTGAAAAACTGGTCCTCTTCCAACTGGGGTAAACAAACGCTCTCACAATCCCGTGCTCACGGCCCTGTAACGTTCCAACGCTATGAAGGAACATGGAATGGACAAGAGCTGACGTTTGAAGTATGGCCTATTCGTAACGCAGATGGGACAGGTTTCGAGAATCTTGTAGAGGTTTCTTTCAAAACCGAAGATGATGCAGCCGTATCCGGCCTGCGTACCGAGCTGCTGCAAGTGTTGGAAAGCAACAACTGGCTTATACCTGCCGATGGCTTGAAGACTCAAACGATTTTGGAAAGATACTAATCGCCTGGAATTGCAGAGCATAAATATAATCAAAAGGACATTAGCAGGTTTATCCTGTTAATGTCCTTTGTTATTTTTACTTTGGGCGTATCCTGAGTTATATCATCCTAATTCAAGCAAGCTTAGTTTTATGGAGATCATCTGCATGTAGCCCGCAGTAAACTTTCTGACGATTCAACGATCAATTGATCAGCCTACTCTGAATATTTAATATACTTTAAAGGTTTGTGCCGTTTCGATGCCCAGCGCACTTTGAATAAACGTATTAGCCACTCGTTCCACAGGTACCGGGTTAAAACCAATGAAAAAGTCTCTATATTTCTCAGCCGACTCTTCAAACAAATTAGGGCTGACCGAATTCAAACGAATACCTCTTGGCAATTCGTAGGCTGCCGCTTTGGCAAACGCATCAATTGCCCCGTTGGCCATAGCACTTGAAGCACCTTGTGCAATAGGATGGTCCTTGATAATACCACTAACCAGCGTGAAACTCCCATTGTTATTGACATAGTGTTGACCAATCAACACGATATTGACCTGACCCAGCAATTTACTCTGTACACTGATCATGTTGTTCTCAGGGGTCAGCTCTTCCAGTTTGGCATAATGTGTCTGCCCAGCAGCGACAATGACGTAATCAATATTTTGCACAGTATCAAAAAGAGCCTTAATGCTGTCCGTTGAAGTTATATCGACCTGATAATCACCTGAGCTTCTGCCTGCTGTAACCACTTCTACAGACAGCTCATTCAACTTGGCAACAATCGCCTTTCCTAACGTTCCATGTCCTCCAATAACAAGTGCCCTTTTCACACGATTCCTCCTCTTTAGATCTGAATCATCAATCATCCAGGATATTCCTTAATCTATCCATTTAAACAAATTCATCTGGGAAGAGCAAATTACTAAAGTCTGAGCTGTTCATATAAGATGAAGTGCACATGAGATTATAAATAAATAAATAAATAAATAAAAAAACCTCCTGCACAAGGCAAGAGGCTTACTGTAAGCGGGTGATGGGAATCGAACCCACGCTATTAGCTTGGAAGGCTAAAGTTCTACCATTGAACTACACCCGCATAATCATAAAAAATCGGGATGACACGATTTGAACATGCGACCCCCTGGTCCCAAACCAGGTGCTCTACCAAGCTGAGCTACATCCCGATATTAATGGAAATAATGGCGCGCCCTGAGAGATTCGAACTCCCGGCCTTTTGATTCGTAGTCAAACGCTCTATCCAGCTGAGCTAAGGGCGCATATATTATTGGAGCGGACGACGGGAATCGAACCCGCGACCCTCGCCTTGGCAAGGCGATGCTCTACCGCTGAGCCACGTCCGCAAAATATATGGTGCGGTCGAGAGGACTCGAACCTCCACGGGGGGTTAGCCCACACGGACCTGAACCGTGCGCGTCTGCCAATTCCGCCACGACCGCAAAATATAAATGGTGAGTCATGAAGGGCTCGAACCTTCGACACCCTGATTAAAAGTCAGGTGCTCTACCAACTGAGCTAATGACTCATAATAAAATGGCTGGGGATATAGGATTTGAACCTATGCATGACGGAGTCAAAGTCCGTTGCCTTACCGCTTGGCTAATCCCCAATAAAATCATGGGGCGATCGAGGGGAATTGAACCCCCGAATGCCGGATCCACAAACCGGTGCGTTAACCACTTCGCCACGATCGCCATAATTCAACCTGAGAGTATCTCAGTATTCCCATCCTTGTCTATAATATACATTCTACTATAGATTAAGATGTGAAAGTAATAAATGGTGCCGGCGAGAGGACTTGAACCCCCAACCTACTGATTACAAGTCAGTTGCTCTACCAGTTGAGCTACACCGGCACGGTGTAAAGTGTGGAATTGATTAAAATGGCGGAACCGACGGGATTCGAACCCGCGATCTCCTGCGTGACAGGCAGGCATGTTAGGCCAACTACACCACGGTTCCAGATCACTTTCTCTTAGGAAAGTATAATTGCGGGGGCAGGATTTGAACCTGCGGCCTTCGGGTTATGAGCCCGACGAGCTACCGGGCTGCTCCACCCCGCGTCGTTATAAAAGTTATATGGTGGAGGCTGAGGGGCTCGAACCCCCGACCCTCTGCTTGTAAGGCAGATGCTCTCCCAGCTGAGCTAAGCCTCCATATCTATGACCCGTAGGGGATTCGAACCCCTGTTACCTCCGTGAAAGGGAGGTGTCTTAACCCCTTGACCAACGGGCCTCACTAAAAAATCTTCTGGCGGAGAGAGAGGGATTCGAACCCTCGAGACGCTTGTGGCGCCTACACGATTTCCAATCGTGCTCCTTCGGCCAACTCGGACACCTCTCCATATGGCTCCCCGAACAGGACTCGAACCTGTGACAACTCGATTAACAGTCGAGTGCTCTACCAACTGAGCTATCAGGGAATGGTGGAGCCAAGCGGGATCGAACCGCTGACCTCCTGCTTGCAAGGCAGGCGCTCTCCCAGCTGAGCTATGGCCCCACGTTTATCTGGTGAATCATTATGGTGGGCCCTGGTGGACTCGAACCACCGACCTCACCCTTATCAGAGGTGCGCTCTAACCAACTGAGCTAAGGGCCCGTATATAAATCCCTTTTTCTCTACGAGGGGGGCAAAAAAAATACCCCAAAGGGAATCGCTTGGCAGCGTCCTACTCTCCCAGGACCCTTCGGTCCAAGTACCATCGGCGCTAGAGGGCTTAACGGTCGTGTTCGGGATGGGTACGTGTGGAACCCCTCCGCTATCGCCACCAAACGAGCATTTGTGTAACAAATGCATTTTGTGGAACTGAAAATCATACACACATTGGAGTGATGTACCGATTTTCATTTCAGAGATTATTCTCTGAAAACTAGATCCGAAACGAAACTTGCGACTAAAACCTGCAATTTGGATAAGCCCTCGACCGATTAGTACTGGTCAGCTCCATGCATTACTGCACTTCCACCCCCAGCCTATCTACCTCGTCGTCTTCAAGGGGTCTTACATACTGGGAAATCTCATCTTGAGGGGGGCTTCACGCTTAGATGCTTTCAGCGCTTATCCCGTCCGTACATAGCTACCCAGCGGTGCTCCTGGCGGAACAACTGGTACACCAGCGGTACGTCCATCCCGGTCCTCTCGTACTAAGGACAGCTCCTCTCAAATTTCCTACGCCCACGACAGATAGGGACCGAACTGTCTCACGACGTTCTGAACCCAGCTCGCGTACCGCTTTAATGGGCGAACAGCCCAACCCTTGGGACCTACTTCAGCCCCAGGATGCGATGAGCCGACATCGAGGTGCCAAACCTCCCCGTCGATGTGGACTCTTGGGGGAGATAAGCCTGTTATCCCCAGGGTAGCTTTTATCCGTTGAGCGATGGCCCTTCCATGCGGTACCACCGGATCACTAAGCCCGACTTTCGTCCCTGCTCGACTTGTAGGTCTCGCAGTCAAGCTCCCTTATGCCTTTGCACTCTTCGAATGATTTCCAACCATTCTGAGGGAACCTTTGGGCGCCTCCGTTACTCTTTAGGAGGCGACCGCCCCAGTCAAACTGCCCACCTGACACTGTCCCCGTACCCGCTAAGGGCACCAGGTTAGAACCTAGATACGATCAGGGTGGTATCCCAACGGTGCCTCCACACAAGCTGGCGCTCATGCTTCAAAGGCTCCCACCTATCCTGTACAGATCGTACCCAAATTCAATATCAAGCTGCAGTAAAGCTCCATGGGGTCTTTCCGTCTTGTCGCGGGTAACCTGCATCTTCACAGGTATTAAAATTTCACCGGATCTCTCGTTGAGACAGCGCCCAAGTCGTTACGCCATTCGTGCGGGTCAGAATTTACCTGACAAGGAATTTCGCTACCTTAGGACCGTTATAGTTACGGCCGCCGTTTACTGGGGCTTCGGTTCACAGCTTCGGGATTACTCCCTAACCGCTCCCCTTAACCTTCCAGCACCGGGCAGGCGTCAGCCCGTATACTTCGCCTTACGGCTTCGCACAGACCTGTGTTTTTGCTAAACAGTCGCTTGGGCCTTTTCACTGCGGCCCCCTCGTGCTATTCACACTACCGGGGCACCCCTTCTCCCGAAGTTACGGGGTCATTTTGCCGAGTTCCTTAACGAGAGTTCTTCCGCGCGCCTTAGAATTCTCTTCTCGCCTACCTGTGTCGGTTTGCGGTACGGGCACCTTCATCTGGCTAGAGGCTTTTCTTGGCAGTGTGAGATCATGACCTTCGCTACTGTAATTTTCACTCCCCATCACAGCTCAGCCTTAGATGTGCGGATTTGCCTACACATCAGCCTTACTGCTTGGACAGACATCCATCCGTCTGCGTCACTACCCTACTGCGTCCCCCCATCGCTCGTAACGATTTACGGTGGTACAGGAATTTCGACCTGTTGTCCTTCGACTACGCCTTTCGGCCTCGCCTTAGGTCCCGACTTACCCTGAGCGGACGAGCCTTCCTCAGGAACCCTTAGGCTTTCGGCGGATCAGATTCTCACTGATCTTTTCGTTACTCATACCGGCATTCTCACTTGTATAATGTCCAGCGCTCCTTACGGTACACCTTCAACCCTTATACAACGCTCCCCTACCCCTGATGCAAAGCATCAAGCCATAGCTTCGGTGGTGTGTTTAGCCCCGTTACATTTTCGGCGCAGAGTCACTCGACCAGTGAGCTATTACGCACTCTTTCAATGGTGGCTGCTTCTAAGCCAACATCCTGGTTGTCTGTGCAACTCCACATCCTTTCCCACTTAACACACACTTGGGGACCTTAGCTGATGGTCTGGGCTGTTTCCCTTTTGACAATGGATCTTAGCACTCACTGTCTGACTCCCGGAAGTAAGTCTATGGCATTCGGAGTTTGACTGAGCTTGGTAACCCTTGCGGGCCCCGCACCCAATCAGTGCTCTACCTCCACGACTCTGTTTTCCGAGGCTAGCCCTAAAGCTATTTCGGGGAGAACCAGCTATCTCCGAGTTCGATTGGAATTTCTCCGCTACCCCCACCTCATCCCCGCACTTTTCAACGTGCGTGGGTTCGGGCCTCCAGTGCGTGTTACCGCACCTTCACCCTGGACAGGGGTAGATCACCCGGTTTCGGGTCTACGTCCACGTACTAACTCGCCCTATTCAGACTCGCTTTCGCTGCGGCTCCGGCTCTTCACCTTAACCTTGCACGGGAACGTAACTCGCCGGTTCATTCTACAAAAGGCACGCCATCACCCCTAAAATGGGCTCTGACTTCTTGTAAGCACACGGTTTCAGGTTCTATTTCACTCCCCTTCCGGGGTGCTTTTCACCTTTCCCTCACGGTACTGCTTCACTATCGGTCGCTAGGAAGTATTTAGCCTTGGCAGATGGTCCTGCCGGATTCATACGGGGTTTCACGTGCCCCGCACTACTCGGGATCCGTCTCGGAGAGAGCAGACTTTCAATTACAGGGCTTTTACCTTCTTTGGCGGGCCTTTCCAGACCTCTTCGTTTAACCGGCTCCTTTGTAACTCCATGTGAGACGTCCCACAACCCCAGAGAGCAAGCTCTCTGGTTTGGGCTGTTCCGCGTTCGCTCGCCGCTACTGACGGAATCACTATTGTTTTCTCTTCCTCAAGGTACTTAGATGTTTCAGTTCCCCTGGTATGCCTCTACATAACCTATGTATTCAGTTATGAGTAACTGGATATTACCCCAGCTGGGTTTCCCCATTCGGACATCCCCGGATCAAAGCTTGCTTACAGCTCCCCGAGGCAGTATCGTTGTTCGCCACGTCCTTCATCGGCTCCTAGCGCCTAGGCATCCTCCGTGTGCTCTTAGTAGCTTAACCAATTGCTCCAGTGGAGCAATGCAGTTATCACTATTATTTGAAACTTGTTTAACACAAGTTCAGCTAAAAGGAATGTTCTAATTCGCAATTTTCGTTTCGATATCTAGTTTTCAAAGAACAAGCTCCATGCAAAAGCAAGCTGTTTTGAGAGTTTGAGCTCTCAAAACTGAGCAACGAGTGAGCAACTAGCCGACCTGGCTAGATTTTAGATTTGAATGTCTTCGTTACAGAAGACGATTCTCCATAGAAAGGAGGTGATCCAGCCGCACCTTCCGATACGGCTACCTTGTTACGACTTCACCCCAATCATCTATCCCACCTTCGGCGGCTGGCTCCTTGCGGTTACCCCACCGACTTCGGGTGTTATAAACTCTCGTGGTGTGACGGGCGGTGTGTACAAGACCCGGGAACGTATTCACCGCGGCATGCTGATCCGCGATTACTAGCAATTCCGACTTCATGCAGGCGAGTTGCAGCCTGCAATCCGAACTGAGACCGGCTTTTTAGGATTCGTTCCACCTCGCGGCTTCACAGCCCGTTGTACCGGCCATTGTAGTACGTGTGTAGCCCAGGTCATAAGGGGCATGATGATTTGACGTCATCCCCACCTTCCTCCGGTTTGTCACCGGCAGTCACCTTAGAGTGCCCACCCGAAGTGCTGGCAACTAAGATCAAGGGTTGCGCTCGTTGCGGGACTTAACCCAACATCTCACGACACGAGCTGACGACAACCATGCACCACCTGTCTCCTCTGTCCCGAAGGAAAGCCCTATCTCTAGGACGGTCAGAGGGATGTCAAGACCTGGTAAGGTTCTTCGCGTTGCTTCGAATTAAACCACATACTCCACTGCTTGTGCGGGTCCCCGTCAATTCCTTTGAGTTTCAGTCTTGCGACCGTACTCCCCAGGCGGAATGCTTAATGTGTTAACTTCGGCACCAAGGGTATCGAAACCCCTAACACCTAGCATTCATCGTTTACGGCGTGGACTACCAGGGTATCTAATCCTGTTTGCTCCCCACGCTTTCGCGCCTCAGCGTCAGTTACAGCCCAGAGAGTCGCCTTCGCCACTGGTGTTCCTCCACATCTCTACGCATTTCACCGCTACACGTGGAATTCCACTCTCCTCTTCTGCACTCAAGTCACCCAGTTTCCAGTGCGATCCGGGGTTGAGCCCCGGGATTAAACACCAGACTTAAATGACCGCCTGCGCGCGCTTTACGCCCAATAATTCCGGACAACGCTTGCCCCCTACGTATTACCGCGGCTGCTGGCACGTAGTTAGCCGGGGCTTTCTTCTCAGGTACCGTCACTCCTTGAGCAGTTACTCTCAAGGACGTTCTTCCCTGGCAACAGAGCTTTACGATCCGAAAACCTTCATCACTCACGCGGCATTGCTCCGTCAGGCTTTCGCCCATTGCGGAAGATTCCCTACTGCTGCCTCCCGTAGGAGTCTGGGCCGTGTCTCAGTCCCAGTGTGGCCGATCACCCTCTCAGGTCGGCTACGCATCGTCGCCTTGGTGAGCCGTTACCTCACCAACTAGCTAATGCGCCGCAGGCCCATCCTCAAGTGACAGATTGCTCCGTCTTTCCAGCTTCCTTCAGGCGAAGAAAGCAAGTATTCGGTATTAGCTACCGTTTCCGGTAGTTGTCCCAAGCTTGAGGGCAGGTTGCCTACGTGTTACTCACCCGTCCGCCGCTAACCATCAGAGAAGCAAGCTTCTCTTCAAGTCCGCTCGACTTGCATGTATTAGGCATGCCGCCAGCGTTCGTCCTGAGCCAGGATCAAACTCTCCAATAAAGTATTGAAAAGAGCGATTAGCTCATTTTGAATCTGACGAGATTAAAAATCTCATTGTTGATCTTGCAAGCAAGATCATTTACTCACTCGTTGTTCAGTTTTCAAAGATCAAACGTCGTTTGCGTCCGAGTGTTGTTCTCTTCAGCAACTTTTATATCTTATCACATCCGAACCAATTTAGCAAGCACTTTTTTTAAGTTTCTTTCGAAGCTTTTCAGTTTGCTTACCGCACCGTGTTTCTTGTGTTTTCTTGGCCGGAATTAGAATATACCATGTAGAGTTTAATTATGCAAGTACTTTTTTCGAAAAAAGTTAAAACCATATTTGTAACCTTCTAACCCTGTCTTCCACGGCACACTCAATTCATTTATAAGAGAATAACAAAAAGCCAGAAAAGCCTCTCTCCCTCCTTCAAGGAAGGCACGTTCGAGACTCGGTTCCGGCTTTTCATAAAACTTCTTCCTTCTATATAAGAGACTTCTTAGGACCATGCGATCTTTCCACTCCATTGTAACTCATTACAATATGCGTTTCCCCAGCAGCGACGCAATGAGTTCTACCCCCAACCTCGCAGTGTGTCTATTATGATCGAATAACGGATTGACCTCCACAAGTTCCATAGAGGTAATACGATTCGTGGAAGCCAGTAACTCCAGTGCAAAATGCGCTTCACGGTAGTTCAACCCTCCCGGGACCGGTGTACCCACCCCTGGTGCTTCACGAGGATCGAGGCAATCCATATCGAAGCTAAGATGAATCCCGTCACTTCCCTTTCCTGCCACAGCCACCGCTTGTTCGACAACCCACTGGATTCCCATTCGGTCTATATCATGCATTGTGAAGCTTTTGATTCCATGTGCTCTAATCTGCTCTTTCTCATACTCATCAATATCCCGCAACCCGACGTACACCAGATTGGAAGGATTAATAAATGGACCAACCCCAGGGATATGGGATAAATTAAACACCGAATGTCCCAGTGCCGCAGCCAGACTCATCCCATGCATGTTACCAGACAAACTGCGCTCCTCGGTATTCAGGTCAGCATGAGCATCGAACCAGATTACACCCAAGTTTGAATAATGAGAAGTTAACCCCGCCATAGTACCGATTGCCACACTGTGGTCTCCTCCGAGAACAAGCGGGAACACACCCCCTGCTACCACACGCGACACTTCGGCGCACACCCGCTCACTCACTTGGCGTACTTCACGCAAATATTTAGCACGATTACGGTCAATTGGTGCATCAGCTACCAACGGACATTCCACACGCACTTCCTCCGTCAGAACTAATCCGAGTCTCGCAATCTCCCGCTTCAGCCCAGCTGTAATCAGCTCATCCGGACCTAACTCTGCACCCCCGCGAGCACCCCCGAGGCCAAAAGGAACTTTAATAACAGCCACCTGGCGCTGCTCCTTAGAACTTAACCCCATTTCAATAGCAGTTTCCAGCTTGCCTGCAGTTTCCGTATTATGATTCCCCATACAGATCAGCCCCTTCGCGGCTTATTTCTAAAGCAATGAGTTATAATTAGAACCGATCTCTCATCCGCCTATCCAGACTCCCATCCCTTAATCCTTTAAGACCTCCTTAATTCTTTCTAATGCCCAATTGATTTCATCTTCCGTTATGGTAAGAGGGGGTGCAAAGCGAATCGTTGTCTCATGCGTTTCCTTGCACAGCAATCCTGCTGTCATTAGTTGCTCGCAATATGGACGGGCAGGCACTTGAAGTTCGACACCTATAAACAACCCTTTTCCTCGTACCTCTTTTACCGCAGCGCTCCTAATCCCCCTGAGATGTTGCATAAAATAATTCCCCAGACGCTCCGATCGCTCTGCCAGTCGTTCATCTTCCAATACCTGCAGCGCCGCAACAGCCACCGCACAAGCAAGCGGATTGCCTCCAAATGTGGAGCCATGTGAGCCAGGCTCGAACAAATCAAGGATCTCTGCATCTGCTGCCACAGCCGAGATCGGCATAATTCCTCCACCAAGCGCTTTACCCATGATCCAGAGATCAGGTATTGCCCCTTCCCAATCAGAAGCAAAACGGCGTCCCGTTCGACCAAAACCCGTCTGGATCTCATCCGCCACCGTTAACACCTGCATTTTCTTACATAGTTCAAAAGCCTCCGCAAGGTATCCATCCGGCGGGATGATTATACCTGCCTCACCCTGAATCGGCTCCACCAGAAACGCCGCAGTATTTGGAGTGATCGCTTGCCTCAATGCATCGATGTCTCCATAAGGAATAATGCGAAATCCGGGAGTGAATGGACCAAAGTCCTTTTGGTACGCAGTTGAAGAGGAGAAAGACGTGACTGTCAACGTTCTTCCATGGAAGTTACCGGAGCAGACGATAATTTCAGCTTGATTTTCTGGGACACCTTTACAACGATAGGCCCATCTGCGCACAGCCTTAACTGCCGTTTCCACTGCTTCAGCACCCGTATTCATCGCAAGAATCTTCGTTTTGCCAGTAAATTGCGAGAGTTTCTGATAAAAAAGGGAGGCTGCACTGCTGTGAAACGCCCGCGAAGTCAACGTAACCCGGTCAGCCTGATCCTTCAGCGCCTGAATAATCACAGGATGCCTATGTCCATGGTTCAACGCCGAATATGCACTTAGCATATCCATGTATCGACGACCTTCAGGGTCTTGAACCCAAACCCCCTCGGCTGTTTCAATGACAATCGGGAGCGGATGATAGTTAGGCGCAGCATATTGTTCCGACCATTCCAACCATTTTTGAGAGTCTGACATTACTCCTCAGCACCTCCTGCCGATCTGTATACAAAATACAATATCAATGTATGCTCAGCCTTCTCTATTTACGACCCCTTCACCACCAATTCCACCATAGCCCTGGTACAGCGGGTAAATCTCAATTAACGGGAAGCAGAGAGCCTCCGTTCTACCCAGGCAAGCAGATTAGCCAGCGTAAATGTGATCACAAAATAGAGTGCAGCAGCCACGAGGAGCGGTGCGAGTGGTTGAAAGGTAACACCTTGAACAGATCTGGCCGTGTAGATAATCTCGGCAATCCCAATCATGGAGACAAGGGAAGAATCTTTAATAATGATAATGAATTCATTACCGATTGCCGGCAGCATGTTGCGAAACGCCTGAGGCAGTATAATGTAGCGAAGCGTCATGCCATGGGTGAAACCAAGTGAACGAGCAGCTTCTGTCTGCCCTTTGTCAATTGCCTGGATTCCTGCCCGAAACACTTCCGCCATATAAGCAGAACTATTAATGGTTAGTGCCACAACCCCTGACATAAATGCCGGCAAATTGATGCCGATCACCGTCAGACCATAGTGAATGATAAGAATTTGCACCAGCATCGGTGTACCCCGAATGAGTTCAATATAGGCTGATGCCAAAAATTTGAATGGCCACACACGTGATATACGCAGTAGTGCAACCAAAACCCCAAGGATGGTGCCCAGCAGGACGCCAAAGAAAGACAATTCCAACGTCACCCACGCACTTCTTGCGTAATCCTGCCAATGATCCGATAAAAACGAAAAATCTAAATTCACGGCATATCCCTCACTCGCCAGGCTTAGTCCCCAACCAA
The DNA here is from genome assembly GCF_038005125.1 of Paenibacillus sp. FSL K6-2862. Taxonomy (NCBI): domain Bacteria; kingdom Bacillati; phylum Bacillota; class Bacilli; order Caryophanales; family Paenibacillaceae; genus Paenibacillus; species Paenibacillus sp. FSL K6-2862. Next base: position 338,007 of record NZ_JBBOSN010000001.1, on the reverse strand, counting down.
CTCATTAGCTTCAATGACGAAACGTTCGATGTCACCGTTACTTTTGAGCTTCTGGAGTGTAGCGTTAATTTGTTTCACCAACTCCTCATTTCCTTTTTTGACGGCAATTGCCGATCCAGCTTCATCTTCGGCTTGTTCAATCTTTACGTCCGACAAGGCAAGTCCCTGCTGATTCTTCACATACTGTTCCGCTACCGGCTTCTCCAAAATGAGCGCATCCACGCGGCCAGTCTGCAATTCCAGAATTAGCTCAGGTATTTTCGCTAGGGATGTGAGTTTGGCACCATCTATCCCTTGAGCAATCCCTTCTTGAATGGAGCTTTTCTGCACACCGACCTGCTTGCCTGACAGATCATTCAGCGAACCTAACGCTCCACCCTCACCCTCCCGGACAAGCACTGCCTGTTCTGCATAGTAATAGATATCCGTGAAATCCACGTTCTCCTTCCGCTCTTCGGTTGGGGTTAGGCCCGAGATCACAAAATCCACCTTTTCTGTGTCCAGCGCCATGAGGAGACCATCAAAATCCATGTCTTCAATCTTCAACTCGGCCCCCATATCCGCCGCAATAGCTTTGGCAATCTCGATATCGAAACCAACTATTGTGTCTTTGCCATCGATGCTCTTATGAAACTCATAGGGTGCGTAATCTGCGCTGGTACCAAGTACAATGACTTCCTTCTCTGTTCCGTCGCCTTCAGCGGTCGAGGCTGGAGCCGAAGGATTACCTGCTGTCCGTTCCTGCCCACAAGCCGACATGATCGCAACCATCAACGACAACAACACCGGTAAAAGAATTCGTTTCACAGAGCATACCCCTATTCTTTTTTTGGAATGATACACATCTGAATCTGTATACAATATACAACGTACTATATAAGGAACTTTATGTAAGTTATACTAACAAATATTTGCATTTTCAGCAATAACTTTCAACCATTTATGGACTTATATTCCATTATACGTAACATATCTAACACTTAAATAACATTAAATAGGCATTTAAGTTAGCTTGCCCAACTTCCCCCTCGGTGTTAAGATGATAAAAACTTATAACACCTGAACGGCGCACCACACTTGGGCCTAGCTCGCACATCCTATCATTACTATATACAGAAGGAGGAATTCGGTATGGAATTACCTAAATACCGTTCCTTGAAAGATCACGTTTACGACTATATCGCCCAGAAGATTCAGGACGGAACACTGCTCCCCAATCAGAAGATCAACGAAGCAGAGATATGCAAAAAGCTGGACATCAGTCGCACTCCGACAAGAGAGGCGCTGTTTCAGCTTGCATCAGACAATCTGCTGCAATATATTCCGCGCCGGGGTTTTATTGTTGCTCCTTTTGATTCTGGCAAAAAGCTTGAATTCTCCCAGGCCATCGGGGTACTGGAAGCTCTCGCCGCCACACTGGCAGCTGATCATTTGAGATCATCCGACCTACTTGAGATGGAAGCACTTATCGCAAGAATGGATGAAGACATTGCTCAGCTCGATCTTACCGCCTATAGTAAAGACCAATATCAATTTCACAACTTGTACATCCAGCGATGTGGCAATTCAACCGTTATTGAAATGTTGGATACATTGAAAAACAGCTTCATTCGCCAGTCCTATGTAAGTGACAACAAATCGAAGTTATCCGGGGTTCTTCAGCAGGTTAACGAGGAACATCGCCAGATTCTTAACGCCTTCCGTACCAACGACAAACCGCAATTGGAGTCCCTCCTCAAACATCACTGGCGAATTATCGACAACGATATGCTGTAATCACTTCCCGGGCCGGCATTCAAACTGCAGTACAAAAAGGCAACTCACCCTGTGAGTTGCCTTATCCTTTTCTCACACCAATACCTTACGCTTAAGTTCACCTTCATCAGCATTCATCTCTCGTCAGGCGGGACCTTTGCATCAAAAACGGCATAACCCAACCTTTTACCGTATCTCGCCAGCAATTGGTCATTGGTTTCACTCATGCGCTGGACCTGTTCGTCCTCAAACATAGCCATGTCCAGTTCCCGGTACGGATCATGATCCACTCCCCATTTCCCCATGGAGCGAGAGTGCTCACGAACCAACACGCTGGTAAATCCGCACTGTTTGAGCCGCTTCTTCCATACCGTCATGGTGGCCAGTGTCCTCATTCCATAAAAACGCTTCAACCTGCGGCTCATCAGATCAGTTTTCCGTCCGCACAAAACCATCTCCCTGTCAATCAAACGCCCTCCCGGTTTCAAAACCCGCTTATATTCGGAGAGCGCAGCGCGCCAGCGAGTAAATATCGTAACCGACTCTACAAACACCACATCAAATCGATGATCCGCAAAAGGTAACGCAGTGACATCTGCCTGAATAAAACGAATATCCAGCCGTTCACGTCTTGCTCTTCTGACCGCTTTCTCCAGCATCTGACGGTGAAGATCAATCGCCGTCACCCGATACCCATTCCGAGCGAGATAACATGCCGTCCTCCCTGTACCACATCCTACTTCCAATACTTGCCCCCGTTCAGGAAGAGACAAGGAATCGATTAATTGCACTGTCGCCATGAATCCGCCAGGATGCGCACTTCCTTCACCGAGTTTAGCCAATAAATCATGATAATCCAAAGTTTCCAGCCCCCTTCCCTCCTCCAGTGTATGGAGCAATGACAAAAGCGGCACATCCCTATACATTTTCCGGGTACTCGTCCATACCAATTCACTCTTTTTTTACTATGATATACAAACCGTTGATTCCAAGCGGCAAACCGCAAAATCTGAGGAGGATATGCATGCACAGAATTCATCCGGTATGTGAAGAGACGGTGTCTCCGCACGTTGGACGCCCGGTATGTATGATTATGAAAGATGGCAAGCACATATACGGTACACTTGGAGGCTGCCGGGATGGCAAGATTTATGTCAGCGGAAGTTTCGAAGGCCCACGCTTGTGCTCTGTAAAATCCAAACAGCAGCTGCGCAGAAAAGGGAAAAACAACGCAGTTACCGCAAAAAGAGTAAAGTCTTCCGCTTATGGCCCTTACGGATACGGGTACGGCGGGGGTTACGGATACGGGGCCGGATATGATTTGGCGCTGGTAACCACATTATTCTTGCTTCCATTCCTTTTCATCTAAGCAAGCATACTCACTAGCTATTTTAAAATAAAAACGCCCCTCATGATGGTACTGCCATGAGGGGTGTTTGTTATATTTCAATATTTTAAAACGTATAAAAAAGGCATTCGCCAAAACGAATGCCGGGAACTTCATATTTCATTACCCGTACCTTTGCACAAGATGTCAGATCTGAGTTAAAAAAAAACACCTCGTTAGAGGCGGGTAAGCTATGTTAAATCCGAGTTCCTTTAGACATCGTCTTCATGTTACTGTTCGAATTTTCAAGCAATGGCAGCATCCTAGTCGTGCTAACCATCTCAGAAGCACATATCGGACAAGTAGGCACGCTATCAAACGCAAAATTGTCCCGCATCCATCCTTTGCACGTTTCACTCGTACACTCCCAGATTGCCGCATCCGCTTGTGGAATTTCTTCCAATGGCTTTTTGCGATTATACATGACTTCTACCCCCTTGTTATGGAAAGACATCTAACCGACGTTATTTCACAGAAGCCTATACTTAGCGGAAGTCTTGAACCCGCTGGGCTACTGCTTCGACAAACTTATTGGGCCGACTTACATCTATCTGCTCAAAAAAAAGAAGCTGCCTTTACCATTATAACATGTTAAAGGCAGCTATGCTTTAATTACAGTTTTACAACTTCTTCTGCTTGAGGACCACGGTTTCCTTGTACAATTTTAAATTGCACGCGTTGACCTTCGTCCAGCGTTTTAAAGCCTTCGCCTGTAATAGCGCTGAAGTGTACGAATACATCTTCTCCGCCTTCAACTTCGATGAAACCGAAGCCTTTATCAGCGTTGAACCATTTTACTGTTCCGTTTTGCATGTGAATTACACCTCCAAATAAAGATTAACATGTTCCTTTGTTCTTTGCAGCAAGCAAATAAAAATTCACACATTGAAAAAGGTACCAGTCATAACCTATAAGTGATCGCCCTTTACAATATGTGAATTAGGTTTTCCACTCTCTCTACAACTTGTTCTTATTATAACTCTAATTCTGCCAAAAAGCAAATCTTTGTATTTTCTTTTCAAACAGCTTTGGAAATACATGTTATTCGTGCTGCCGTGGACAAGTCTTGTTCAAAAGCACATCCCCTGCTGTGCGGTCTTATGAAAGGATATGCAGATCTGAACCAACTTATACACTTTTTATAAAATATTTTGGCATGCATATCCATTTCAATTAGATTCACTCATCCTATACATCCAAATGAACCTACGTCCAAGCCCACATAAAGGCATCCCGATCCCAGGCGATCTGCCCGCCATGGAGCTTTCGGAATGCTTTTTTCACTTCTTTGGATAAAGAAGCATTCCCGTTCTCATTAACAAAAACAAATTCATCACCAAAATGAGTCTTCACGTATTCAATTGCAGCTTCCTGCTTCAATGTTCCGGTAAACTTAATCTCCTGAACCATCCATTCGGCAACTTCTTGTGCTGTTTTTTCCATCCTTACTCACCTGCTGTCTATTCTAATGTGCGAAAGGGGCTGACACAGGAAACCGTATCCCATGTCACCCCTACCGCCAGACTGAAGTATAACACGAGTACACCACAAGTGCTAAATGCGGTTACCAAGTCGCCTTAGGAACATCTAATGTGTAACTTCATGTCCAGCAGCTCCACCATCGGCAGAGATCCTTTTTTCTTTTCGAGCACCATAGATCAACCATAAACAATGAACAGCAAGAACGATTAACAAGAAAAGATCATAAGGAAGAGTATTCGTATCCTGGAGGTCATCACTTAGGAATTGGATCAAATTATGTATGAAGTGAAACAGAATCAAGGGAATGATGTTCCCGTTTTTCAGCATTAACAGCGCCAGTACAGCTCCGAGCAGTAATGCATAGATCAGCTGCAGCATCGTATCAGCCATACTTTGACCTGAGAGTGCATTCAACATATGTGTAATGGAAAATAAAATGCTTGAGGTCACTACCGCTGCCACTGCACTCTTGCGAAGTAATGTTTTGAATATTAGTCCGCGGTATACGGTTTCTTCCACAAAGGCGACGAGCAGCGTAAAAAAGATAAAGAAGGCTACTTTCGCTAAAGTCAGCTCCGCAAAACCCTTCAGGGCGATTGTACCCAGTACAAGGAGTAGCGGAATATAATACTTTGCGTGCTGAACCGGGATGGTTCTTAGGGAACGAAATCCCGTCTCGGCCCATCTGCGCCGCAGGGTCAGATAAATGATGAGCACAACAGCCATCGGCGTAAAGGACATAAGCACTGGAGACGTGTAATCCAACTGTTTCACCGTCGCGACAGCCCCTGCTGCAAATACAGCGAGCAAGAGCAGCAGTTCAATGATGATCACAGCCAGTACCGGTCTGCGTACGGAGAACGATGGTTTTTTTCCGGTTTGCGGGGTTGCCATGGATAAATCAGCCTCATTTCATTGTCATCTGTCGTTGTCATACGAATTTAATATGACAATTTAGTTGTATCACATCAACGGACATTCGAATATCCTTTTTTGGATAAAATTATAAAAGTAACAAAATAGAGACTTTCTCCACCCTCTTTTCCCCTAAAATCAGGTATGGCTTGTGTTCGAAACTGTCATCATAGTAGTACGCAAGATATTGGCTGCAGGGTTAACCATACTCTGCAGCGTCTTATATAAAGAGAAAAGAGTAAAATAACGAACGTGCACGATGCATAACAAATCAGGGGGTCAATATGAAAGAACTATTTCTGCGCTGGGGGCATCTGCTGGCTATACTCTGCATACCACTTCAAGGCACCATATATGTTTTTCTAGGCAGTAATCCGGGTGACAATGTCTTCTACAATTACGCTTGGATTGATACACAAATTCCATTTATCAAAGAATTTATCTACCCATACATCAGTTGGATGCCCATTCTATACCTTGGCTTTATCTATCTGGGCCTGACTAATAAATCGTTATTCTGGCGTACACTACTGACCTATAATGTCGGGGTTATCGCGGCCAACATCTGTTTTGCAGTCTTTCCAACGCATGTCCCGCGGCCAATGGTTGGCGGAACCGATCTGAGCAGTACGCTAGTTCAGTTCATCTATGCCAATGATGCTCCATTCAACTGTTTTCCAAGCGTTCACTGCCTCACAAGTTATCTGCTGTTTATAATCATTAATCGACACTTGAATTTCCGACCACTCGCCCGAATCTCCTGGTCAGTGTGGCTCTGGCTGATCATTGCTTCAACGGTGTTTGTAAAACAGCACTCCCTGCTGGATGTTGCAGGCGGAATTCTGTTTGCGGAAGCAGCGTATTGGGCCGTCCGGGCAGTCTTGGCCCGCAGCAGCCTTGCCCGCAAAAAAACAAAGCAGCATGTAGGTGCCACCAATACAAGCAGCAATGCTTAATCACTCCTTACAAGCAGCAAGGATATATGCTGCATGACATCAAAAGAGGGCCAGCGGCCCTCTTTTTTTGCACATCTATATAGAAGAAACCAAAAACCGACCCACTTTCAGGGTTAAAGTTCCGTCTTAAATCACAGGAGGACGCTCATGGAGCCAGTCGGAAGGCTGGGTTCCGGTTATGCGCTTGAAAATGCGGTAAAAGTACGACAAGTCCCGATAACCAAGAAATTCGGCAATCTCCTGAATGGACAACTGTGATTCGGTGAGGAGATATAATGCTCGTTTCATCCGCTGGTCATGCACATACTGGCTGATCGTTTGATTCGTCATGCTTTTGAACAACGCTGCTGCATAATTGGGCGTCTTGCCAATCACATCTCCGAGATCATCCTTCGTTAACTTTTCCCGGTAATGGCGCTCAATGTATCGTTTCATCCGCTCTGCGTGCATATGTTTCTCTGGTGGAATAACTCCTCGGTCCAGTTCCCGATTCACATAAATCAACACTTCCATCAATAACGCCTGACTCATCATGACATAATAAGAAGGACGCTCCTGCCACTGCTGGTGAATCGCCTTCATGCGTTCATGAATCAGCTCGTAACATCCGGGTCTATGCCGTAACGCTTCTGCCCGTTCCAATGCAGGCAATCCATCGGCATGATCTCCTTGCAAATGGACAACAATTTGAGTGTGCGTTACCGTAGGAATGCTTTTGCCATAATAGGAGACATCACCGGGAATCAACAACAATTCACCCTTCTCCATAATCAGTTTCTCGCCGTTCACCCAATATACACATTTTCCATATGTAACCAAGCTGAGCCGCCAGGTTCCTTCGGTTTGCACCGCTTCTTCGTACCAACCGACGCCATTAATATGCCTTACTTCTAACGGAATGACCATAACTCACCTCAATACTGGACTATACTCCAATCATTGTACTATAGTTCATACCCTGATTCGACAGAAAACGCTACAATACACACATAAGCAAAATATGAGGAGGAAATCAGCATGTTGAAAACAAAGATTATTTGTACTATGGGACCTGCTTGTGACTCGATCGAAACATTGAAAGTAATGATTCAGGAAGGCATGACGGTGGCCCGTCTGAATATGGCTCACGGTGAGCTGGAAGACCACGTTACCCGGATTAACAACATCCGCCAAGCAGCTTCCGAACTGAACAAATATATACCTATTATGATGGACATCAAAGGACCGGAAGTTCGGATCGGTAAACTGAAAGAAGCATCCTGCCACTTGCAAGCAGGCAAAGAGCTCATTCTGACAACAGAAGAAATCCTGGGTGACGCAGAGCGCATCTCCGTAAACTATCCTGAATTGAATCTCGTTGTGAAGCCTGGCGATCGCATCCTGATTGACGATGGTCTGGTAGATCTGACTGTACTCTCTGTAGAGGGTTCGGATATTCATTGCAAAATCATCAGCGGTGGCATTCTTAAACCACGTAAAGGCGTTAACTTGCCAGGAATCAAAACGACTCTGCCGGGTGTAACCGAGCGTGACGTTATGCACATCGGATTCGGGATCGAAAACGATATCGAAATCATTGCCGCTTCTTTTGTTCGCAAAGGCGATGACATTCGTGAAATTCGCAGCATCCTGAAAGAACGCGATGCAGAACACGTGCAGATTATCTCCAAAATTGAAAATCAGGAAGGTATGACCAACCTGAACGATATTATTGAAGCTTCTGACGGTATCATGGTAGCTCGTGGTGACCTCGGGGTTGAAGTGCCGATTGAAGACGTACCTATGATGCAAAAAGAAATGATCGACAAATGTAACCGTGCAGGTAAACCGGTTATCGTTGCTACGCACATGCTGGAATCCATGCAAGTTAACCCGCGTCCAACCCGTTCCGAAGTCAGCGACGTAGCAAATGCCGTTCTTCAAGGCGCAGACGTAGTCATGCTGTCCGGTGAATCGGCTGCAGGTAAATATCCTGTCCAATCTGTTCGCACAATGGCTGCTGTTGCACGTCGTGCTGAAACGATGATTGATTACAAAGAGCAATTCGGTCAAAAATCAGCTGCACAAGTAGCCGACATTACGGAAGTTATCAGTCAGGGAGCTGTAAGTTCCTCTCTTGTACTGAATGCCAAAGCGATTATCACTTCCACAGAAAGTGGCTTCACAGCACGCATGATCTCCAAGTACCGTCCGAAAGCACCGATTATCGCCGTTACTCAGCATGAAGAAGTACTCGCTAAAATTTGCTTGCTCTCCGGCGTTATCCCGGTTATGGGCGACAAAGTAACGACGACGGATGAAATGTTCGAATCTGCTACACGTAACGCAATCAAAACAGGTTATATCGAAAAAGGCGACATTATCGTGTTGTCCGCAGGTGTACCTATCGGTCAATCCGGTAATACCAACCTGATCAAGGTTCAACAAGTATAATTCAATCGATACTGTTAAAATATAGACAAATAAAATCCACCGAAGGCTCGGCTGCCTTTCGGTGGATTTTTTTTATGTGACGACTCAGGTATATTTTTTTACCACCCGAAGTCCAACGTTTTTCCCGTTTCTACCCAGGTTTTGATACTGCTTAAAATCATCCACCAGCTGTTCTGCGCGCTTGCATAGGAAGGATGATTCTCCGTAAACTGATCATTGATCAAGGTCAGTTTGGTACACTCGCCCACGGTTTCGAGCTGGAAGACCACTCTGGATTCAAGATCCGTATGATTCGCATGATACGAGGGTCCGGGATGCTCCCGATAACTGAGTCTGGATAAAGGTTCGAACTCTAAAATGTCACCGTACACATGGACGGTTTCAGCACCATCATTGCCTGGTCCTACATAAGCAAACGGCTGGCCTGGTTGAAAATTGGAACGAAGTTCACTGCCAAAGAAACTGCTTCGTGTGCCGTCAGGTGAAATCAGGGCATTCCACACGTCTTCCAGCCCGGCGTTGATATAAAATTCATATTTTAATTCCATGAACTCACTCCCCTATGCAATGGATATGCGATCTACCAACTCGCACTCCTATCCTATCGTTATACCCTTAACTTCGTATTGTAAAAACACGACAACCGGAAAAATAAGATTAAGATTATAGAGAGAATAACAAATTTAAAACACCTAAAACCATTTGCAGTCTCCGGACAGTCCAATCCATATATCACAAAATGATAAGGAGAGTTCATGGAAAAAATAATTCAAGCCCAACGAGGAAACGAAGGGGCCTTCAGACAGCTCATTGAGGAAAGACAGACCACACTTTACCGAACAGCATATGCTTACGCCCATAATCAGCATGATGCCCTGGATATCGTACAGGAGTGTGTTTACAAGGCATACTTATCCATACAAAAGTTGAAAGAACCCGCCCATTTCAACACATGGCTGATCCGCGTTCTTATCAACTGTGCCATTGATTACATGAAAAAGAAAAATCGGGTTACCCTGCTTCCTAATCCTGTTTCGGAATATGTCGAAAATCCCGTAAACTCCTCTTCTGTCGAAGAGAGAATGGATATTGCCAAGGCTGTGGGACATCTGGAGGAGAAGTACCACACCGTCATCATTCTGAAGTACTATCATGACCTGACGGTATTTCAAATCGCAGAATTGCTGTCATGTCCTGTCGGAACTGTGAAAACCCGCTTGCACACAGCTATGAAAAAACTACGAATAGAGCTCAAGGAGGAATGCAGTCATGAATAGACCACTACAGAAGTGGATTAATAGCATCCATGCCATTGAAGTCCCGGAGAAAGAATTGGGAACCGCTATCGATCAAGCCATAGCAAGGGCTCAACGAGACAAACGTAAACAGCACCCCAATACCATGCACCGTATTAAACGCTGGTTATCCTATTCGGCAGCTACCCTGATAGTCAGCAGTTTAATCTTTGGTTTTTCACCTGATACGCGAGCACTTGCTACAGATCTCACCAGTCAAATCTATCAATTCATTTATGCAAAAACGCATACTACGGCGAATGGATCAATTCAGGTAGGAGACCAGCAGCTGACCCCTGAAGAATATGAGTTATTATTCTATACACCTGTCAAAACAGACCAAGGTTATTCGTTGCAAAGAAAAAATGATATACAGGTTCAACTCCAACATGGAGAGATGGAGCTACAAACTTCACTGCATCAGGCCGAAGCCATATCCGGAATTTCATTAACAACCACAATAGACCGCATCCAAGCTACAATGCCAGAAAAATTGAAACAGACTTTACCGCAAATATACGCAAGCGGAAAAGGCATAGCACTCCAATATGGTTATTCTTCGGCAGAAGATCCATATACGTATGTCACAATTACTCAGCCTACAGAAGGCTTTGAAATATTGGATCAGCGTCAGACAATAACGATTAAAGGGATGCATGCCACCCTAGGGGAGATGCCTGTAAAGGTCTGGGATACAGATGATCGTGAGGCTCGTATACGAATGGATCAGGTGCTGCGTTGGAATGATCCTACAGGTTTGGAATACCGAATTGCTGCAAGTGGCCTATCTATAGACCAGCTGTTACATATTGCCGAGTCCATGCTTTAGCCGCCTGTTCCATAACTGATAACTGAACCATATAGTTCTTTGCTACAAGATCAGATATACTAAAATGGAATGAAATAACAGCATTTGGTACCATGAGTTTGCCCCTATTCATTGGTGGGGCGTTCATCAGAAAGGAAGCAAAGCATGAGCCAAACTACGAATATTATGGGTATTCCTTTTCCCAACCTCACCATGGAGCAGACCCTCACCATTCTAAGCGATGTTGTAGATCGGCGTAGCACTGAACTCTTTCATGTCATTACGGGAAATCCGGAAATCGTCATGTCGTGTCAAAAGAACCAAACACTCCGGGCGATCGTGGATCAAGCCGGATTGGTAACCGCGGATGGGGCAGGCATTGTGATGGTCTCACGCTTCCGAGGCGGTCAATTGACTGAACGGGTAACCGGCTGTGATCTGTTATTCCGCTTATTAGAAGAGGGAAACCGAAAACAGTGGTCCTTCTATATGCTTGGAGCAGAAGAGAAGGTTAGTCAACGGGCAGTGGAAGTCATCGAGGAGAATTACCCGGGTGTAATCGTTAGCGGCAGGCACCATGGTTTTTTCTCAACGGATGAGGAAGAGCACATTGTGGAGGAAATCCGCAATGCACAACCAGACTTTCTTATTGTTGCACTCGGAGCACCGAATGCCGAGCACTGGATCGACAAGCACCGTCATCTGCTAAATGCTCGTATAGCCATTGGCGTCGGAGGAAGCCTGGATATCGTTGCAGGCAAGACCAAACGTGCCCCAGCCTTGTGGCAAAAGCTAAATCTGGAATGGTTGTACCGGCTGCTCAGCCAGCCCTCCAGGTGGCGAAGACAGCTTATATTGCCACGTTTTGCTGTTCGAGCACTGCTGTTCCGAGAGCAGAAGTGACCGGACAACACCCATGTTTTTCTGTACCTGCGAACACAGGGATAGCCACATTAAATACAGAGGAGATGAACAAGATGGAATCCTCAACCCATATCAGCATACCCAGCATGGGCCTGCTTCAACTGAACGAAGGCAACAAAAGATATGAGCTGACACGGCATGCTCCTGCGGAAGCGCTCAGTCCTTTTGTTAAACATTACTGGATGGTATCGTGGGATCTTACAGGTCTTGAATCCTATCCACAGCATGTGGTGCCCAATCCCTGTGTTAATCTGGTCGTAGAGCGGGGCAACACATTTTTCTTCGGTCCTTCTGGACGCAAATTCTCCTATCTCATTCGCGGAAAGGGGCAGGTGTTTGGCGTAAAGTTCCGACCGGGTGGATTCTATCCCTTTGTTCGCCTCCCTATCTCATCATTGTGTGAACAACCGTTGGAAGTTTCCCGTGTGCTTAACGTCAGCGCAGCATCATTGGAAGAACAACTGCTCACTGATGGCAGTCATGTCGATAAAATCAGTTACATGGACCAACTTCTATGTGCACACCTTCCAGCTGAGGATACCCAAGCGAGACTGGTTCACGATATCGTACAGCAGATTGAACTGAACCGGGAATTGTTGAGAGTGGATGATCTGTCGTCTTTCTGGAACATTCATACAAGAAAACTCCAGCGCCTGTTCAATCAGTATGTAGGAATCGGCCCCAAAACGGCAATCAAGCTCTACCGACTGCAAAATGCAGCCGAACTGATCGACCGTGGTCTTCACTGCGATCTGGTTAAGCTATCTCAGGAGCTTGGATACCATGATCAGCCTCACTTCATCAAGGATTTTAAATCCATTATCGGGAGCACACCCGAGGAATACATTCATTCACGCAAAAACCTGCCCCCAAATATCAGGACAGGCGTATAACTTCAATCGTATCACCAGTTCGAATTGCACCTTCCCGTTCAACCGAGCAGACAATACCACGTTTTTTGCGAGCGGCAGGCACGAATTTTTTGCGCAAACCATCCTGTTCATAGACTTGCTCAATCACTTTCCCTGGATGAACACAAGGGAGATTCTCTCCTTCGCATATCAAACCTGTCCCGTCAGGAAACAGAAGCCGCGTTCCGGCAGGCAGCTCAGTTAAGCAGTCAATGCCACGAACCATCATATTTGCACCAAGCCATTCCGGACGAATTTCGGGAATGTTCATTTTCTCAGCAATGAGTGCACATTCCTCCTCCGAGACAATACTAATCTGCCGACGATTGGCAATCATCGTGCCCCGCTTATATATCTTCTGTCTGGAGTCCGCGGGACGCAGCAGGCCATAATGACGGTCTCCCGGAATTCCAGCAAGCTCAATATCGATTAACGGTACGGTCCGCGTAACAAACGTCGATGGATCGTCTGCAAGCAGCACGTATTGAACGGTTCCCATGCCAGTCCCCTCTTTTCCATGAGCTATTCATCTCTTCGAATATATTATTACCCAACAGGCAGACTTCAGCAATCGGCATTTGTTGATCTTGCAAATGAATTTACTCCGAGTTCCTCATCACGTGAGATCCGCTAACTCCCTTCCCCTTAGGTAACATCAGCAACAAAATGAACGCACCTGCCAGAAAGAGTACACCACTCACGGTAACTACCGTCGTTAGGTTCAATTGATTCATTAGATAACCTGCGGACGACATGCTAATGACCATCATGCCCATAAACACCGGAGTAACTGCCCCTCCCACTCGGCCAATATAGTTCGTATCCGTATTGCGCATAATCATCGTCTGAATGCCTACATGAATCCAAGGATAAAAGAAACCGTTAATCACCTGAGCGATCATGGTCAGCAAAATGTTGGTGGACCAGCCCATCATGATTGTTCCGAGCGCACTGATCAGCAAACCTGCAGCGAGCAGCACTTGAGGCTGAAGTTTTTTGGCTGCACTCATGATGATTGCGCCCCCGACCAGCATGGCTGCACCATTAACCATGAGCAGCCACTGTAGAAAAGTTTTGTCCTGCCCCAGATTATCGATGACAACAAACAGCATCAACGGTTGTATCAACCCAGCAGCCAGCCCGGCTACCGCAAAAGTCATGACCAGTGCCCGAAGAGCAACATTAGCATACACATATCGAAACCCCTCAGCCAGCTCTTGATGGAAGGAGCCCCTAATGCCTGTAGCCACAGTCCCCCCTTCATCTTTAGGTAACCGCGAAAGAACCAGCCCCGATAGCAGAAACATCACAGATGTAAGAAAAAGAGATACTTCGATCCCGTAGTTCTGATAGATGACCGTTCCGATCATGGGACCAACCACCATAAAGACAGCAACCAACGTTTGAAACATGGCCATTACTCCCTGCAACCCCTCACTTGGGACGTGCTGCTTGAACAGCTTCATTGCAGAGGGCTGTGAGAATTGAGAGAATACTGCTGAAACCAAGGTACCCAACAACACTGAATACCAGGGACCAAACATTAAGGCAACCAGCACAACTACCGCAGAAAGTGAGGAAAGCAGATCACACCACACCATGGTATGTTTGGGCCTCCAGCGATCAGCGAAGGTTCCTCCGATTATTGCAAAAATAAAGATGGGTGCATACTCGGCCACAGAGATCCATGATACGGCCTGCGGATCATTGTTGGTCAGATCAGTCACATACAAGAGTATGGCAAAATTGCGTACCCAGATCCCCAATTGCAGAAGTAATCGGGAAATGACTATGGTCCGTACATATGGATTACGAAACACTCCAACTCCTCCTTCGGACTTTTTAAACAACTATTTATATTGTTGTTTGTTTATTTATAGATAATATAATATATTGTTTGTAATTAAACAATCATTTGTTTTCTCATTCGTCCTATCATATTTATTTCACACAATTTATTTGTACAAAATTTAATTAATACTTTAAGTTGTGGTTGCAAACATTTATACTGAGAAGATAATGAAATAAACTACATAAAAAGAAAGCAAGGTGTTCGTATTGATCGGTTCAGTTTTTGTGGCTCTGGTAGCCATTGAACACATTTACATCATGATCATGGAGATGTTTATGTGGACTCGTCCACGTACAATGAAAACCTTTGGTCTCACACCAGAATTCGCAGAATCAACCAAGTCTCTGGCAGCTAACCAGGGGCTTTACAACGGTTTTCTTGCAGCGGGGCTGATCTGGGGATTGGTGTATCCAGACTCGGTGATTGGTCAGCACATTCAGATCTTCTTCCTGGCTTGTGTCATCATCGCAGCCTTATACGGAGGAGCAACTGCTTCCCGGTCTATTATCGTCAAACAAGGATTGCCAGCATTGATCGCATTGCTCCTGGTACTTTTCCTCTAATCAGCTCTTGAGTGGTAACTTACTGCCCTTATTCATTACAGACCAAAGTATGGTATGGTAAGGTAATAATGGAATCAGTTATACCCCATTACCGTGATGGATTTGGAAAGGAGAATGTCTCATGGGACTGTTTGACAAGCTTCGGCGTCGCAAAAAGGAACCTGTATCTGTAGGCGGAGCCGTCGAATCTTCTTCACATAGTGAAACCATTGTTGGTTTTGTCCTTTTGGAACAGGATGACTGTGATTTTGATCAATTCATCCACACGATGAAGAAGGATTGGGATATTAATATCGAAGAGAGTTCGGAAGAGGGTAACCTTTTCTTTGAGGTAGATGGGATGCAGGTGGTATGTGCTTATATTGGTGCCCCTGTTCCTGACCGGGAAGTAGAGGAGAACGCCAAATTAAATATATTGTGGCGTGAAGCCGAACAAGTTACTTCCAGACATCAATCACAAATTATCGTCTCTGTTCTGAACGCACCGGATGCGATCCAGGGACATATCCTGTTTACCAAGACAGCAAGTGCACTGTTACAGCTTGACCATGCACTCGCCATATATTTGGCACCACTTGTTGTCGAGGCACGTCAGTATGTTGAGACTAGTTATATCCTCAAGCAGGACGAGCTGCCTGTTTCCCTATGGATTTTTATCGGTATGTATCAGAATGCGGAAGGCGCTTCAGCCTATACGTATGGATTGCGTAACTTCGGAAAAGAAGAGATCGAGATTATACATTCAGCCAACCCATTAAGTGATGTATTTGAAATGATGTTTATGACGATGACCTACGTGGTTGAAAATGACGTCACGTTGCACGATGGGGAAACCCTCGGGTTTACAGCTGAGCATAAGCTCCCAATTATCCGTTCCAAGGGAGTAGCTACAGAAGGCAGCAGTCTAAAGATCGGATATTAATTAACATGAAGTCATATAGGAAGCAACAACCCACAGGGGCAAGCTCAGCATCCCCCTATTTGTCTCCTGAAATAAATAGAGCCATCCAGAGCATTAATCTGGGCGGCTCTATTATTTTTGAAGCGGCTATTTCACTCTCATCCGAGATTCCCTAATATTAACTCTGCTAGTATAAAAATAGTTCATAAGTATTACATAATCTCGAAAATTTGTTTCATAGCCCGATTATCGGGTATAATTAATAGGTCAATAGACTTATATATTACATATTTTTTTCGAGGGAGTTGCCTGTATGTCTGTACGACGTTTGGATTCAAAGGAACATATTATTGAAATAATCTGGGATGGCATGGTTTCCCCTGAAGAAGTAGAACAAACGAATCGGGAAATTCAACATATTGCGCAGCAATTGGATAATTCGTTTGATGTACTGGTGGACATGCGAAACATGAAAGCTTTCTCCCAGGAAACGAAAGAGAAAATTGTGGAGCATCAAAAGCTGCTCACACAATGGGGTATGAAACGTGCTAGTGTAGCGGTCGGCAGTGCCATTGCGAAGATGCAGCTGAATCGGATCTCCAAGGAATCGGAGCATCAGACGGAATTCCAATGGGAAACATATGATGAAGCACTAGCATTTTTGACGAAATAGAAGAAGCGTTCCCTTGTGGGAACGCTTCTTCTATGTTCAGATCCATTTAGACTCCCATCCCGTAGTACTCAAAGAGCTGGATGAAGCCGACATAACATGGTGACCGATGTACCACACATCCCAATCTCCTCGAATCCAAAACGCCGGTAAAGTCGGATGGCTGCATTATTCGGATCTACGCTCAGCGACACGGCCTGAGTCCCCCTCTGCCGAGCTTCATCCAATGCCGCCTGCATCAGAAGAGTGCCCAATCCTTTTCCTCGTGCTTCCTCAATGACTGCCATGCCCATCTCTGGTGTAGCAGCGTTCACGTAACCGTATCCGGCATTGTGCTCATCATACAAACGTAAAGTGATCGAACCCAGTTTCCTGCCTAATGTATCTACCGCGATATATCCAAAATCCCCTGCTCTTCCCCAGCCTTCCACGTACTTGGACAGTTCTGGAGAATGGACAATCCCAGGTTCCAAAGGTTCATCATCCGCCTGGGTATGCAGTGAAGCGTATAACATCTCCCACAGGAACGGAACATCTTCCGTCTCTACAGGACGAACGTAGTACTCGGTCATGATTCTTCCTCCTTTATTCCCTCAAAGAGGCGCTCCATCTTGTACCAATTCATATCTTGCGACACCTTATAGTCCTGTAGTTTATCTCGCGTATCATTACCGTTATAGATCGTCATTGAATGTTTGTTATATAAGGTGATTCCAAAACCATTGATTTCACGTTCCTCTTTGTTAATCATAAGACGCCACTCATAATAATAGGGAGATTCCCGTTCTGTATCCCTCTGATTAATCTTCTTCAATTCAATATCCTTGTAGTCCTTCAGAATGTCCTGAATTTCCGCCGCATCCTTGATGATCACTTCCTCCCTGTCCCCCGATGAACTTGAAAATCTTGTGATTTCTAACCGGTCGAATTTGTCCAGCATGGTCATGTGATCCGTAACCTCTGCCCGAAACGTGGTATGCTGTTGAGATATGTACACGGGTATCGCTGTAGCTACTAAGGCAAGTAAAATAACGATACCCAGAATCAGCTTTCTTTTTCTATTCATAAATCAACCTCCTCTCGTTAACCTATATGCGCCTGAATTAATCTATAGTTGGAAAAATCCTGATCCGCTAAAATGTTTTGGATCCTTTGCCCTTTGATTCCGGGCTTCCCATTCTCCTTGTCTCTGTAGGTGTGCTACGTATCCACTAAAACTGAGCTGTAATCGAGAGTGATCCTGCAGCGTACCCAAGACATAATTTTTCACAAGTTCACTTGTGCTGGAATCATCAGAGGAGAGATAACCGGTGTTCTCATACACTTTGCGGAACTCTTTTCGTATCATGTCACCATTTCTGACCTCTCTTACTTGTACCAAAACTCCTGCCTGTGCTGAAATTCCTTCTTCCAGGGCTATATTGGCCGCGTACTCTGCGTCGTAGCACTCCATGATTATTGAAGGTGTTTGTTCCTCTGTGGTGTCGGCCTTCTGGCACTCGTGCTCCTGGTTGATGGGTTCCTTCGATGTTCTCTCACCCGTAAGTTCGGAATATCTCTCTTGAAACTGTTCAGTAGATAGTTTCGTAACTTCCCAGTCCATCACATTAGTTTGAGAAGGATCCTGTGTGAGGGATTCAACTTCTGATTCCGTAGTGATCTCCTTCTGACCAGAAGAAAAATCCAGTAGCAATAAGCCCACAATGAAACATATGGATGCAGCAAGTCCCCACCTTTTGATAAAATCACCCATCTTTCTCATCCTAATATCGTATAAAAATTGGATATCGTATGCTATTTTTAGTATACCATTTCATCCATATATTGTTCTATATTAATACATCCATCCAAACCAACCTATCGACCATTATAGCTACCCTATGTGAAAAATAGCTTACCTCCTCCTATCAAGGAGAAACGGGATTACATCATACTAATTGGATTCCATCATGCCATCTGATCCCGTAGTCTACACGGAATAAGCCGAATCCATCCTCCTAGGAGGTTGAATTCGGCTTTTTTGTCTATCTCACTGAGCTGATGTGATGCTGGATCCCTGAATCAAGAATGAGTGGAGACCTCCCCCGTTGACTCTCTGATCACCAGCTCGGGTTTCAGAACCAATTTCTGTGGCCGTTTATGCTCATCCTTCAACTCATCGATTAGCAGATCCACAGCACGATGCCCCAAATCCTCAATAGGCTGGGCAACCGTCGTGAGCGGTGGATTGGTCACGGATGCGAGAATGGTATTGTCGAATCCGATGATGGAGACATCTTCAGGGACTCGCAGACCGTGCTCTTTTGCTGCCTGCAACGCTCCAATAGCCTGCATATCATTACAACAGAATATGCCGGTTGGCCGGTTGGTTTGCTCGAGCAGCACAAGCACCTCCTGTTTGGCTGCTTTTATGTCTGCGGTTGATTCCCTGACCTGGGAAAATTCAAGAGCAAGACCTGCTTCCTCCACTGCTTCGCGGAATCCGCGTACACGTTCCTTACTGCTGCTGACCTTGAGTGGCTCTGACACCACCGCAAGGCGGGTATGACCGAGCTGAAGCAAATGCTGCGCAGCCAGTGCACCTCCGAGCCTGTCATCGATCGCAACGGTGTGCACCGAGAGGGACGGCAGTTGACGAGCAATTAAGGCAACAGGTATGGATTGCTGCAGAAGGGGTGACAAAATCTCGGCATTATCAATACCCGTTCCGATCATCATGCCATCGACTCTTTTTTGCTGAAGCAGGTTTAAATACCGCTCTACCCGCTCGTCCTTATTGTCCGTGCTGCAGATCACGACGCTGTACCCCAGCTGACGGCTCCGGTCTTCTACTGCTCTGGCAAGCTCGGCAAAATACGGATTGGATATATCGGGTACAAGCAGACCGAGCGTATAGGTTTGCTTGCCTGTAAGTGCAGCTGCGATCGCGCTAGGTTGATAGTTAAGGCGCTCCATGATCCCCATAACCTCAGCGCGCCGCTTCTCACTGATCTTCCCTTTGCCGTTAATGACCTGGGAGACTGTGGCAATGGATACGCCCGCCTCACGCGCAATATCATAAATGGTTGCTTTCATTGTTAATTCCCCATCTGTGCTATATACAAGATTCTTATATATAGGTAATCGTTTTCTTCTCATTATGCAGGGGGAAGTCTGCATTCGCAACTCGAAACCACACTATAAGATACTGATGAGACCGAATTACCTTTTCATCAGCCAATCATGGTCAGGGTCATTATAAAATTTCCAGGTTCGAGTCGGGCCCGCCATCACATTAAGGTAATACACCTCATATCCCGGTGGAGCACCTACTGGGTGATATCCGCGAGGGACAAGCACGACCTCACCATTGTTCACTGCCAGTGTTTCATCCACAGATCGATCGTCTGTGTAAATGCGTTGAATGGCAAACCCCTGCTCGGGCTGCACCCGGAAGTAATAGGTCTCCTCCAGTAGTGATTCTTCAGGCAAGGCATCCCGGTCATGTTTATGCGGCGGATAACTCGACCAATGTCCATCAGGCGTAAATACTTCAACGACGAGCAGACTGTCCGCTTCCTTCTGTTCCGGTAATATGTTATGAATCTGGCGTTCCAGATTGCCATACCCGCGGGTCTCTACTCCAACGTCTTCCGGTGTGATGAGACGAGCCGGATATGTTCCTTTGCCCGGTGCCGCACATATGGCTATTTCCAATTCGGAAAGAGCATTGATCTCCACCTGATCGGAGCTAGAGACATAGACGGAATAAGGAGGTATTTTCTCAAATATGCTCATTCTCTTCCCAACGTTCTCCCACGCATGCGCCCGCGTACTTATATTGGCCAGTCCGCTGAGCAGTACGACACAGAGTTCCTGATCACCGCTCTCACGGGTGAAGGATTGCCCTTCTGCAAGCTGTACTACCTGAAACCCAACATATTGCCAACCAGCAGACTCTGGAGTTACGTGTATAAGCGTGCCGTCCCCCTTCGAATGTGCTGCCGGTTTCACGATACGTTCTGACATGCTGCAGCCTCTCCTTTCTTTGCGCCCTGGCAATCTCGTATTCCTATCCATAGAGAAACACCATCTGCAATAGCATGAACGCTGAATTGAATTTTTAGGGCGATGCAGTTTGAGATTCCATTGTCACCCCAGTGACTTCTCGCAGCTTGACAGGTCTGCCCTGTTCCATGGACATCCTTGCAGCCAGTGCGATCCGTTCAGCCTGAACCGCATCATGACCATCTACAATAACGGGTGTATCCTTCAGGATCGCTTCAATAAAAAGGGCCGTCTCCTGCACATAAGCCTCATTGTATCTTTCCAGAAAAAAGTGAAGCGGTTTATCCCGCATAAGCCCTGCCGCTGTACTAATCTCTGCCGTATTGGGATGATCGTTTGCAGCAGCTGCACTGCCCAATGAGCCAAACACCTCGACACGCTGATCATATCCATATAACGCTTGGCGGCTGTTATCAATGACCCCGATGGCTCCATTTTCAAAACTCATCGTCACAATGGCTGTGTCCACATCTCCATGCTCTGCAAAAACAGGGTGGATCAGCACATTCCCTTGGGCATATACTTCCTCTACTTCACTTCCCGACAGATAACGTGCCATATCAAAATCGTGAATCATCATATCCATGAAAATTCCGCCAGATACCCGGATATACTCCGCGGGCGGCGGGCTCGGGTCCCGTGAAGTGATTTTGATAATATGCGGATCGCCAATCGTCCCGTCCTGTACGTGGTCGCGCACCCGTTTGAAGTTGTGATCGAAGCGGCGGTTGAATCCGATTTGCAGCTTCACGCCAGCCTTTTGCACAGCCGCCACAGCCGCTTGGGTCTGAGCCAAATCCATACTGACCGGCTTCTCGCAGAAAATATGCTTGCCCGCTTGCGCCGCTTGTTCAATTAAGGGTACATGCGTATCCGTCGAGGAGCAGATCAGCACAGCATCCACGTTCGGCATCGAGATCAGCTGACTGCTGTCTGCCGTTACGACCGAAATTCCCCGTGCTGAGGCCCAAGCCTCCAGCTCAGGCCCCGCAAACAAATCACTGATTGCTACAATCTCGGCATGCGGGTTGCGCAGGAGATTGTCTGCATGAATTTTACCGATCCGCCCGGCACCAATAATGCCAATTCTCACTTTGTCCTTGCCCATTTACGTTATCCTCCCTGTCCCTGTGTTCACTCGCTATAGGATGAGGTCTCCCCTTGGTCTGGTTTATGCCTAGGGTTGTTACCAGCGGGCCGTCACCATTTTTTTACGCGTATAAAATTCAACTCCATCCGTACCGTTGGCGTGCAGGTCACCGTAGAAGGATTTCTTCCAGCCGGAAAAAGGGAAAAAGGCCATTGGCGCAGGTACGCCCAGGTTAATGCCAAGCATGCCTGCATCAATCGTTTCACGGAATTGTCGCATGCTCGCCCCGCTACGAGTGAACAGGCACGCCCCATTGGCAAAGTCGGAACGATTCGCCAGCTGGACTGCTTCCTCGAGCGTATCTACTCTAGCTATGGAGAGCACAGGGGCGAAGATCTCATCCTTCCAGATTTTCATGCTGCTCTGAACCTCGTCGAATATGGTGGGTCCAACAAAATATCCGGGCGTGCTTGCCGCTTCATCCTTGCGGCCATCGCGGATCAAGGCTGCGCCTTCCTGTTCTCCGGATTCAATGTAGCTGAGCGTACGTTCTTTATGCGGGCCTCGAATGACCGGACCGAGGAACACACCCTCATCTAAACCATTGCCGATCGTGATGCGGTCCGCTGCTTCCACCAGCTTTTGTACCAACGCATCTGCAATATCACCAACGGCCACGACAACCGAACAGGCCATGCAGCGTTCTCCGGCTGAGCCAAAAGCTGCACTGGTGATCTCCTTCACCGTCAGGTCAAGGTCGGCATCCGGCATGACGATCGAGTGGTTTTTGGCACCGGCGAGGGCCTGCACCCGTTTTCCGTGCGCGGATGCAGTAGTGTAGACGTATTCAGCCACAGGTTGTGAGCCGACAAAAGAGATGGCTTGAACATCCTGATGTTCAAGCAGTCCGTTCACGACGTCATGTGCACCGTGTACGATGTTAAGTACACCGTCCGGAAGCCCGGCTTCCTTGAACAGCTCAGCCAGGCGCCCTGCGAGCAGCGGTGTTCGCTCGGAGGGCTTCAGCACAAAGGTATTCCCGCACGCAATCGCCAGCGGGAACATCCAGCACGGTACCATCATGGGGAAGTTGAAAGGGGTGATCCCCCCTATAACGCCGATCGGGTACCGATACATGCCTGATTCCAGCCCTGTGGCAATATCAGGCAGCTGCTTGCCCATCATCAGATTCGGGGCACCTGCCGCGAATTCGACGCATTCAATGCCCCGCTGTACTTCCCCGTAGGCTTCGGCATAGCTTTTGCCGTTCTCCAATGTGACCAGCCGGGCCAGTTCTTCCCAGTGTTCCACCAGCAACTGCTGGTAGCGGAACAAAACACGCGCACGGCGAGGAACTGGCGTGCTGCTCCAGGATGGGAATGCCTCTCTTGCCGTTTGGACAGCGAGATCCACGTCTGCCTGTTCTGACAGCGGGACGTGTGCAATGACTTCCTCCGTAGCCGGATTCATGACCGGCTCGGTTCGGGTTGCCGCCGGGGCTACCCAGGCACCCCCGATCCAGTTTTGTACCATCGTCACGGTTGTGGACGCTTCCGAAATCCCATTTCCCATAGCCCTGTCTCCCTTCGCTTATATATGTTGCAACCATTCCTTAGTGATTCACGACACTATAATCTCGCCCCGTTTGCAGCGATCAATATAGTCATTTACCTGTTCTACCGTTGGCATCGCATCCGAGCAGCTGTGACTAGAAATGACGATACTTGCTGCTGCGCTGCCATACGCCATACTGCGTTCAATCGTCCAGTTCTGCATTAATCCGTACAGGAACCCTGCTGCATAGGAGTCGCCAGCTCCAAATGTCTTCACCACACGCGCTGGGTAGCTGTCTGCACGATGGGATAGCCCCTCGCGGGTATAGGCAATGGATCCTTCCTTGCCATGCTTGATAACAACAATTTTTGCTGAGTAGTCAAACCACTTTTGCGAGGTCACCTGATCGCTGCGCTGTGTATTATGGTCAAATGTCTCCATCATGTCGAATTCCTCACGGGTGCCCAGGATGATGTCGCATTTTTCAGCTGCAAGGTTGTAATACACTGCTGTTTCTTCCGCCGATGTCCAGGTGTAGGGACGATAATCGAGATCAAATACAATGACCGTTCCATGTTTTTTTGCATACGTTAGTGCCTGAAATACTGCTTCACGAGATGGGCTCTGGGCAAGAGCCGTTCCGGAAATTAGCAGCACTTTGGAATCCTCGATCAGCTGCTCCTGCACTTCACGGGCTTGTAACAGCAGATCAGCTACGTGGTCGCGATACATCAGTATGCTGCAGTCGGTTGGACTTTTGATCTCGGTAAAAGCAAGCCCTGTCACTGCTCCTGTGTCATCGGTTACCACATTGGACGTATCAATTCCGTTGCGTTCCAGATAACTATGGATGAATCTCCCCATCTGGTCATTGGCGATTTTCCCGATAAAAGCCGTCTCCATGCCAAGCCTGGACATGCCAATCGTAATATTGGCCGGAGATCCACCTACATACTTCGTAAACGTCATCGTCTCTTCCATCGGACGGTTAATCTCATTGGCGTTCAAGTCAATGCACAGTCTTCCGATTGCGGTAAAATCCGTCTTCCTGGAAGCAGGAAAGGAAACGTAAGCCATGGCTTAGAACCCCTTTCGTAAATGGAATAGTGTTCTAGATTAAAGGTGCTGGCCGATCCAGATAAAATATACTCTTCTCTCCGGAGACACCTTCTGTCTACATTGGTATTTTGATATGCACATATGAAAAACACCTTCGTTACCTAACCCTATGGAAATCACATTAAACTCATGCCGAATTAGATGGGCTACTTAATTAATGAATTCATGTACAAGAGGGAACGTTTCGCATACTCGTATGGATTATGAATGGCAGGATCCTGCTCGCCTTCAAGCATCGCCCACCCATCGTATCCCCGATCAACCAATTCCTGCATAATCGGTGCAAAATCAATGCATCCATCCCCGGGTACAGTAAATACCCCTTTGCGAATACAGCCAACAAAATCAGATTGTGCTGCCCGTGCCTCATCCAGTACATCCGGACGGATATCTTTCAAGTGAATATAGGCTATCCGGTCATAATGCTTACGCAGCAGAGCAAGTGGATCAGCTCCCCCGTAGTAGGCATGACCCGTGTCATAAAGCAAGTAAACGAGAGTAGGATCGGTCAATTCCATCAACCGGTCGATCTCCTCCGGCCGTTCCACTACGGTGCCGCCATGGTGATGGTATGTCAGTTTCAATCCATGTTCTCGTGCAATGGCACCAGCCTCGTTCAACCCTTCAGCAAGGATGTGCCACTCGATTTCACTGAGTCTTAGCACTTCCTTCTCATGCGGAGTCCGCCGTGGATCAAAATGCAGGGAACCCCCGATCTCTGCTGTACTAATCACCGTACTACCCATCGATTGCAGAAACTCCGTGTGTCTGCGATAGCTGTCCAGCTCTGATTTCCGGTATGCTGGGTCGGAGAGCAATACCGACTTCCACTGGGAAACGAGACGGATATTGCGCTTATCTAATTCCTCACGCAGTGCAGCTGGATCCGTTGGATATTTGCGCCCCATCTCCGTACCAGTCAATCCGAGTCGCTGAATATCATCCAAAATCTGCTCACACGTCGTGTTGTCTCCATGCTCCTTCACATCTTCGCCGACCCAGTTGATCGGATGAATCCCGAGCTGAAATGGCAGCTTGTTCATGGCTCCACATCTCCTTTATTAGAGTTCAGCATCTTGTCCGTTCAGATATACGGTGCTGAATTAAATGAGCTTTGCTTTGGCACGGCTGGCTTGCATTGCATGATGAGCACTTACCACCTTTTCTTCTGTTGATACCTCCGGCACGCCAACATTCCACCAGGATTCATATCCTCCTGCATTGGTCCCTGGTACAACCGGAATCTCGATAAGTGTAGTCACGCTCTCATTCCTTGCATCCTTGAGCGCCTGCTCCAGCTGCTCTGCTGTTTCTGCTCGATATGCTTGTGCTCCCAGACTGCGAGCATGTGCTGCAAAATCCATCGGCAGGTAATCCCCTGTCAGTCGTCCACTCTCCGATTCCCTATAACGAAACTCGTTGCCGAATCCGTCACTGCCGTGCTCACGCTGCAAATTATGAATGCATTGGAATCCATTGTTATTGAATAGCAAAATGGTGAACTTCTTCTGTTCCTGCAGACTGGTCACCAGCTCGGAATGCAGCATCAGGTAACTGCCGTCACCAACCATGGCGTATACTTCCCGATTCGGCTCGGCAAGCGCTGCTCCAAACGCACCACTCACCTCATAGCCCATACAGGAGAAGCCGTATTCCATGTGATACGTCTTCGGTTCTGCTGCTCGCCACAGGCGATGCAAATCTCCCGGCAGGCTACCCGCTGCACAAACAATGATGGAAGATGGATCAATATTCCGATTAATAATTCCAACGGCGGTGGTCTGTGCCAAGCCGGCTTCGTGCTCTAGTTCATACAACCGATCTACTTCTCGATTCCATTCACCCCGCAGATCAGCAACCTCGGATGGGCCGTAGCCGCTACGATATCCTCGTTCCTGCATTGCCTTTTGCAAGGCTTGCAGACCTTCTCGTGCATCTGCAAGAATGGCTTCCCCGCCCAGTTTGGCAGCATCCATACCGTTCAGGTTTAGGTTGATAAATGTCACTTCTGGATGCTGAAAAGCGGATCGGGACGCCGTCGTGAAATCCGAGAACCGGGTGCCGACGCCGATCACAACATCTGCTTCTCTTGCAAGCCGGTTTGCTGCCAGAGAGCCTGTAACCCCGATGGCCCCCACGTTGAGTGGATGGTCCCAGGACAGTGCACTCTTGCCAGCCTGGGTCTCGGCAACCGGAATGCCGAATGCCTCGGCGAAGGCAGCGAGCTGAACAGACGCCTCGGAATACAACACACCGCCGCCAGCAACCAGCAGCGGCTTCCTGCCACGGGCCAGCTGTTCCGCGGCCCGTTCAATGGCTGCCTGGACCGGAGGCCGGCGGTCCAGGTAATGCACCTTGCGGGCGAAGAACGCTTCCGGGTAATCGTACGCCTCTGCCTGCACATCCTGCGGCAGTGCCAGCGTTACCGCTCCCGTCTCCGCTGGATCCGTGAGAACACGCATCGCCTGTGTTACAGCAATCATTAACTGTTCAGGACGTACAATACGATCCCAATACTTGCTGACCGCTTTAAATGGGTCTGTAGCCGAGACGGTATAATCACTGCTCACTTCGAGCTGTTGCAGAACCGGGTCCGGTTCACGTGTGGCAAAGTTATCTCCGGGAAGCAGAAGTACAGGAATCCGGTTCACGGTCGCTGTTGCAGCAGCGGTAATCATATTCAACGCACCTGGGCCGATCGATGTGGTACACGCGTATATTTGCCTGCGATTCTTCTGCTTGGCATAAGCCGCTGCAGTGTGTACCATACCCTGTTCATTTTTGCCTTGCATGTACGTCAGACTTCCTGGGCTGCGTTCCAGTGCCTCTCCTATTCCTGTAACATTACCGTGTCCGAAAATACCGATAACACCCTTCACGAATTTGGTCTCCACACCATCTACGGAAATATACTGCTGGTCCAGATAGCGGAGCAGTGCCTGGGCCATGGTCAGCCGGATCGTTGTCATGGATTTCGTCTCCTTTCCCTTTATGGGTAAAGCGCTTAATCTACGTTAAGTTTAAGCGCCTTACCCATAAAGGTTAAGCGCTTAATTGGTATAGTATTACATCATGGCTAAATAGGCAAGATATTTTTGTAAGCGTTTTATTAAAATGAAGTCTAATTCGATCTATATGCTGCTAATCAACATTCCACAGGGTGAATTGTATTTGTTCAAGTTCAAAAGGATGTAATTGCAGTGAGTACGTAGTCTTGTGGGTACCCTAAAAGCACAAAAAAAGAGATGATCATGATCATCTCTTTTTTCTCTATATCCGTAAGCGGGTGATGGGAATCGAACCCACGCTATTAGCTTGGAAGGCTAAAGTTCTACCATTGAACTACACCCGCGTAAAATAATATCGGGATGACACGATTTGAACATGCGACCCCCTGGTCCCAAACCAGGTGCTCTACCAAGCTGAGCTACATCCCGTTATGTTATACCGGCGAGAGGACTCGAACCTCCACGGTTTCCCACTCGATTTTGAGTCGAGCGCGTCTGCCATTCCGCCACGCCGGCAAATAAGTTTTATAATGGCGCGCCCTGAGAGATTCGAACTCCCGGCCTTTTGATTCGTAGTCAAACGCTCTATCCAGCTGAGCTAAGGGCGCAAAATAATTGGAGCGGACGACGGGAATCGAACCCGCGACCCTCGCCTTGGCAAGGCGATGCTCTACCGCTGAGCCACGTCCGCATGCGGTATTAAATATTAAATGGCGGAACCGACGGGATACTCTCACTTCGTTCGAGACTGCGAAGCTAATGCTCTCGAAGTGTATGCTCCGACGAACCCAAAACGGATTCTCATCCCTGAAGCATAATCAAGATGGCGGAACCGACGGGATTCGAACCCGCGATCTCCTGCGTGACAGGCAGGCATGTTAGGCCAACTACACCACGGTTCCAGATCACTTTCTCTTAGGAAAGTATAATTGCGGGGGCAGGATTTGAACCTGCGGCCTTCGGGTTATGAGCCCGACGAGCTACCGGGCTGCTCCACCCCGCGTCGTTATAAAAGTTATATGGTGGAGGCTGAGGGGCTCGAACCCCCGACCCTCTGCTTGTAAGGCAGATGCTCTCCCAGCTGAGCTAAGCCTCCATATCTATGACCCGTAGGGGATTCGAACCCCTGTTACCTCCGTGAAAGGGAGGTGTCTTAACCCCTTGACCAACGGGCCTCACTAAAAAATCTTCTGGCGGAGAGAGAGGGATTCGAACCCTCGAGACGCTTGTGGCGCCTACACGATTTCCAATCGTGCTCCTTCGGCCAACTCGGACACCTCTCCATATGGCTCCCCGAACAGGACTCGAACCTGTGACAACTCGATTAACAGTCGAGTGCTCTACCAACTGAGCTATCAGGGAATGGTGGAGCCAAGCGGGATCGAACCGCTGACCTCCTGCTTGCAAGGCAGGCGCTCTCCCAGCTGAGCTATGGCCCCATGTTTGTTCACCCCACAAAGTGAAGTGTAGCTTCGAGGTTTATTCCGATTACTTTCCGGGGACCCCGTGAATTGCATAAATCTTGTATGGTGGGCCCTGGTGGACTCGAACCACCGACCTCACCCTTATCAGAGGTGCGCTCTAACCAACTGAGCTAAGGGCCCTTATCAAAAACTCGAAAAAAAATACCCCAGTGGGGTCTCGCTTGGCAGCATCCTACTCTCCCAGGACCCTTCGGTCCAAGTACCATCGGCGCTAGAGGGCTTAACGGTCGTGTTCGGGATGGGTACGTGTGGAACCCCTCCGCTATCGCCACCAAACGATGCTGCTATACACTCAGAGATCATTCTCTGAAAACTAGATCCGAAACGAAATTTGCGACTAGAACCTGCAATTTGGATAAGCCCTCGACCGATTAGTACTGGTCAGCTCCATGCATTACTGCACTTCCACCCCCAGCCTATCTACCTCGTCGTCTTCAAGGGGTCTTACATACTGGGAAATCTCATCTTGAGGGGGGCTTCACGCTTAGATGCTTTCAGCGCTTATCCCGTCCGTACATAGCTACCCAGCGGTGCTCCTGGCGGAACAACTGGTACACCAGCGGTACGTCCATCCCGGTCCTCTCGTACTAAGGACAGCTCCTCTCAAATTTCCTACGCCCACGACAGATAGGGACCGAACTGTCTCACGACGTTCTGAACCCAGCTCGCGTACCGCTTTAATGGGCGAACAGCCCAACCCTTGGGACCTACTTCAGCCCCAGGATGCGATGAGCCGACATCGAGGTGCCAAACCTCCCCGTCGATGTGGACTCTTGGGGGAGATAAGCCTGTTATCCCCAGGGTAGCTTTTATCCGTTGAGCGATGGCCCTTCCATGCGGTACCACCGGATCACTAAGCCCGACTTTCGTCCCTGCTCGACTTGTAGGTCTCGCAGTCAAGCTCCCTTATGCCTTTGCACTCTTCGAATGATTTCCAACCATTCTGAGGGAACCTTTGGGCGCCTCCGTTACTCTTTAGGAGGCGACCGCCCCAGTCAAACTGCCCACCTGACACTGTCCCCGTACCCGCTAAGGGCACCAGGTTAGAACCTAGATACGATCAGGGTGGTATCCCAACGGTGCCTCCACACAAGCTGGCGCTCATGCTTCAAAGGCTCCCACCTATCCTGTACAGATCGTACCCAAATTCAATATCAAGCTGCAGTAAAGCTCCATGGGGTCTTTCCGTCTTGTCGCGGGTAACCTGCATCTTCACAGGTATTAAAATTTCACCGGATCTCTCGTTGAGACAGCGCCCAAGTCGTTACGCCATTCGTGCGGGTCAGAATTTACCTGACAAGGAATTTCGCTACCTTAGGACCGTTATAGTTACGGCCGCCGTTTACTGGGGCTTCGGTTCACAGCTTCGGGATTACTCCCTAACCGCTCCCCTTAACCTTCCAGCACCGGGCAGGCGTCAGCCCGTATACTTCGCCTTACGGCTTCGCACAGACCTGTGTTTTTGCTAAACAGTCGCTTGGGCCTTTTCACTGCGGCCCCCTCGTGCTATTCACACTACCGGGGCACCCCTTCTCCCGAAGTTACGGGGTCATTTTGCCGAGTTCCTTAACGAGAGTTCTTCCGCGCGCCTTAGAATTCTCTTCTCGCCTACCTGTGTCGGTTTGCGGTACGGGCACCTTCATCTGGCTAGAGGCTTTTCTTGGCAGTGTGAGATCATGACCTTCGCTACTGTAATTTTCACTCCCCATCACAGCTCAGCCTTAGGATGTGCGGATTTGCCTACACATCAGCCTTACTGCTTGGACAGACATCCATCAGTCTGCGTCACTACCCTACTGCGTCCCCCCATCGCTCGTAACGATTTACGGTGGTACAGGAATTTCGACCTGTTGTCCTTCGACTACGCCTTTCGGCCTCGCCTTAGGTCCCGACTTACCCTGAGCGGACGAGCCTTCCTCAGGAACCCTTAGGCTTTCGGCGGATCAGATTCTCACTGATCTTTTCGTTACTCATACCGGCATTCTCACTTGTATAATGTCCAGCGCTCCTTACGGTACACCTTCAACCCTTATACAACGCTCCCCTACCCCTGATGCAAAGCATCAAGCCATAGCTTCGGTGGTGTGTTTAGCCCCGTTACATTTTCGGCGCAGAGTCACTCGACCAGTGAGCTATTACGCACTCTTTCAATGGTGGCTGCTTCTAAGCCAACATCCTGGTTGTCTGTGCAACTCCACATCCTTTCCCACTTAACACACACTTGGGGACCTTAGCTGATGGTCTGGGCTGTTTCCCTTTTGACAATGGATCTTAGCACTCACTGTCTGACTCCCGGAAGTAAGTCTATGGCATTCGGAGTTTGACTGAGCTTGGTAACCCTTGCGGGCCCCGCACCCAATCAGTGCTCTACCTCCACGACTCTGTTTTCCGAGGCTAGCCCTAAAGCTATTTCGGGGAGAACCAGCTATCTCCGAGTTCGATTGGAATTTCTCCGCTACCCCCACCTCATCCCCGCACTTTTCAACGTGCGTGGGTTCGGGCCTCCAGTGCGTGTTACCGCACCTTCACCCTGGACAGGGGTAGATCACCCGGTTTCGGGTCTACGTCCACGTACTAACTCGCCCTATTCAGACTCGCTTTCGCTGCGGCTCCGGCTCTTCACCTTAACCTTGCACGGGAACGTAACTCGCCGGTTCATTCTACAAAAGGCACGCCATCACCCCTAAAATGGGCTCTGACTTCTTGTAAGCACACGGTTTCAGGTTCTATTTCACTCCCCTTCCGGGGTGCTTTTCACCTTTCCCTCACGGTACTGCTTCACTATCGGTCGCTAGGAAGTATTTAGCCTTGGCAGATGGTCCTGCCGGATTCATACGGGGTTTCACGTGCCCCGCACTACTCGGGATCCGTCTCGGAGAGAGCAGACTTTCAATTACAGGGCTTTTACCTTCTTTGGCGGGCCTTTCCAGACCTCTTCGTTTAACCGGCTCCTTTGTAACTCCATGTGAGACGTCCCACAACCCCAGAGAGCAAGCTCTCTGGTTTGGGCTGTTCCGCGTTCGCTCGCCGCTACTGACGGAATCACTATTGTTTTCTCTTCCTCAAGGTACTTAGATGTTTCAGTTCCCCTGGTATGCCTCTACACAACCTATGTATTCAGTTGTGAGTAACTGGATATTACCCCAGCTGGGTTTCCCCATTCGGACATCCCCGGATCAAAGCTTGCTTACAGCTCCCCGAGGCAGTATCGTTGTTCGCCACGTCCTTCATCGGCTCCTAGCGCCTAGGCATCCTCCGTGTGCTCTTAGTAGCTTAACCATATACTCCGGTTTCGACTTCTCACTTCCCTTGGTTTGCTTGCGCAAATCCAAAAGTCGTTCCAATTCGATACCATCGCAAAGCAGTTTTCGCTAATATTTGAAACTTGTTTAACACAAGTTCAGCTAAAAGGAATGTTCTAATTCGCAATTTTCGTTTCGATATCTAGTTTTCAAAGAACAAGCTCCATGCAAAAGCAAGCTGTTTTGAGAGTTTGAGCTCTCAAAACTGAGCAACGAGTGAGTTAAAAGCTTTACGAAGTAAAGCTCGCTTCGGAAGCATGCTTCCTGAAGACTTTTTGAATGTTTCCGCTACGGGAAACGATTCTCCATAGAAAGGAGGTGATCCAGCCGCACCTTCCGATACGGCTACCTTGTTACGACTTCACCCCAATCATCTATCCCACCTTCGGCGGCTGGCTCCTTGCGGTTACCCCACCGACTTCGGGTGTTATAAACTCTCGTGGTGTGACGGGCGGTGTGTACAAGACCCGGGAACGTATTCACCGCGGCATGCTGATCCGCGATTACTAGCAATTCCGACTTCATGCAGGCGAGTTGCAGCCTGCAATCCGAACTGAGACCGGCTTTTTAGGATTCGTTCCACCTCGCGGCTTCACAGCCCGTTGTACCGGCCATTGTAGTACGTGTGTAGCCCAGGTCATAAGGGGCATGATGATTTGACGTCATCCCCACCTTCCTCCGGTTTGTCACCGGCAGTCACCTTAGAGTGCCCACCCGAAGTGCTGGCAACTAAGATCAAGGGTTGCGCTCGTTGCGGGACTTAACCCAACATCTCACGACACGAGCTGACGACAACCATGCACCACCTGTCTCCTCTGTCCCGAAGGAAAGCCCTATCTCTAGGACGGTCAGAGGGATGTCAAGACCTGGTAAGGTTCTTCGCGTTGCTTCGAATTAAACCACATACTCCACTGCTTGTGCGGGTCCCCGTCAATTCCTTTGAGTTTCAGTCTTGCGACCGTACTCCCCAGGCGGAATGCTTAATGTGTTAACTTCGGCACCAAGGGTATCGAAACCCCTAACACCTAGCATTCATCGTTTACGGCGTGGACTACCAGGGTATCTAATCCTGTTTGCTCCCCACGCTTTCGCGCCTCAGCGTCAGTTACAGCCCAGAGAGTCGCCTTCGCCACTGGTGTTCCTCCACATCTCTACGCATTTCACCGCTACACGTGGAATTCCACTCTCCTCTTCTGCACTCAAGTCATCCAGTTTCCAGTGCGATCCGGGGTTGAGCCCCGGGATTAAACACCAGACTTAAATGACCGCCTGCGCGCGCTTTACGCCCAATAATTCCGGACAACGCTTGCCCCCTACGTATTACCGCGGCTGCTGGCACGTAGTTAGCCGGGGCTTTCTTCTCAGGTACCGTCACTCCTTGAGCAGTTACTCTCAAGGACGTTCTTCCCTGGCAACAGAGCTTTACGATCCGAAAACCTTCATCACTCACGCGGCATTGCTCCGTCAGGCTTTCGCCCATTGCGGAAGATTCCCTACTGCTGCCTCCCGTAGGAGTCTGGGCCGTGTCTCAGTCCCAGTGTGGCCGATCACCCTCTCAGGTCGGCTACGCATCGTCGCCTTGGTGAGCCGTTACCTCACCAACTAGCTAATGCGCCGCAGGCCCATCCTCAAGTGACAGATTGCTCCGTCTTTCCAGCTTCCTTCAGGCGAAGGAAGCAAGTATTCGGTATTAGCTACCGTTTCCGGTAGTTGTCCCAAGCTTGAGGGCAGGTTGCCTACGTGTTACTCACCCGTCCGCCGCTAACCATCAGAGAAGCAAGCTTCTCTTCAAGTCCGCTCGACTTGCATGTATTAGGCATGCCGCCAGCGTTCGTCCTGAGCCAGGATCAAACTCTCCAATAAAGTATTGAAAAGAGCGATTAGCTCATTTTGAATCTGACGAGATTAAAAATCTCATTTGTTGATCTTGCAAGCAAGATCATTTACTCACTCGTTGTTCAGTTTTCAAAGATCAAACGTCGTTCGCATCCGAGTGTTGTTCTCTTCAGCAACTTTTATATCTTATCATGTCCGAACCAATTTGGCAAGCACTTTTTTGAAGTTTCTTTCGCTTGTTAAGCTAGCTTACCGCACCGTGTTTCTTGTGTTTTCTTGGCCGGAATAAGAATATACCATGCTGAAATAGTAATTACTACATGTAAAATATCCCAAATGCTGATATTGATAAATGATTAGAGTTACATAGATACATTGACTAATACTCCTGCAGTCATCAGTGTGCAGACTATATCTAAACTTATCAGACAGAGGTCAACATCTATTCCAATCCATTCATTCAGGTAGACATGTATCGTTACAGTAAGAGGTGAGACTCATTAGTTTCTTTGTCGGAAGCATTTCTGGATTCGCAGTGGAAAGCATTCTGGTGACCTTTTATACAACTTATATGATCTACTACAAATCACCTACTACGTTATATATCCTCTATTAATAATAGAAGCCCATGATTAGATATCCGATTACAATGGCCCAACCACCGTCGGTTCTCTCTACTTGTTTCCGAATCTACCCATCACAATCGTATCGTAGTACTCTCCGTTCGCATGTCTGCGGTCCTTTTTCAACACACCTTCAATTTCAAAACCCATGCTATGGTATAGCTCTATTGCTTTATCATTGGTTTCTAATACAGTCAGCATCACTTTCTCAACACCGCTTCTGTCAGCCCAATGGAGTGACAATTCCAGCAGCTTATTCCCGATGCCATAGCCCCAGTAATTTCGGGCAACACACACCCCAAATTCAACTCTATGGGAAAACCGCTTCAGGTCAGACCCCTCACATCTGGCATACCCGACAATCTCATCCTGCACAGTAGCCACAAGAAACAAGTTTCGATCTTTCTCTGTGTCCAAACAGATAATGTTCCTGAACCCCGTTGCATCGATATAAGCTTCGCCCTGCTCCCGGTCCATGTTCTCCGTTTCTCCATCAATCTGTACACGAAGCGAGGATAAGGACTCCGCATCCTTTTCTTCTGCCGATCTAATCGAAAAAGCCATTCCTTTTATGATAAACTCCTGTTTTTGAATCTTCATATCTACCCTTCCCTCTATCTCCTATCCGAATTCGGATGGACTTTTGCCCGTAAGCATTTTAAATACCTGACTAAAATACGTCGCATTCCGGAACCCCGTCATCTCACTAACCTCGTAGACCATGTAATGACCTGATTGCAGCAGTTCTATTGCCTTTTGGATTCGATATCCGTTTAGATAACCCACGAAATTTTCCCCGGTTACCCTTTTGAATAGCTGGCTCAGATATTTGGGATGTACAAAAAGCCCCTTCGCTATAGCCTCAAAACTGATTTCTTCAGCATAATGCTGCTCCACATACTGTTTCACCTGGTCGACAAGTTTATTGCTCTTTTTCTCTGTCATCTCTTTCCGTGTCTGCTCGATCCATTCTCCAATAAATGCATCCATCCAGCATAGCAGATCCTGCAATGAATATTTGGTTTGAATGTCCCTGAGAAACTTGCTCATGGCCATGGGCGGGCGCAACAGGGGGTATTGTCTATTCCAACTGTGAATTAAGGTATTAAAAAGACTTACGGCTACCACCTGTACATCCTGAAGGCCAGTACACTTACCAACCTTAAACATCTGGCGGATTAAAAGCCATGCTTCTTCTGCCAAATCAATCTTCATGTCTGCCCATGACTCGTTCCATTGCTGCAGCAGCATAGAATAATCATGTACACTCGTTTCCACTCTTTGGATGGAGTTATATGAATAGATTCGGCTTCCTCCCTGAAATTCCGCCATCTCAAGTGCTTCTCTGCTCTCCAAATAAGAGTCCATTACCTCGCACAGATGATTTTTGGGTGTTCCAATCCCAGCACTCATCTCCATTTTGAGATACGTAAATACTTGGTCAATCATCCTTTCCACAATAGAGTACATCTCATCAAGCAGCTCTTCTCCGCCAAAAAGGAGCAGCACAAAAACCCGATCTGAATAATCCACGATCTCAACCTGACTGTTCGGTAAGCGCACCGTTTGTTCCTTAATCGTTTCCTGAATAATATCAGCCGCCCCGTAGCGGAGCAGCTGCCAGTCACGCTCTTTCATCTTTGTCAGAAATCCGGGGCGATTCAGCTGCAGACTAATCGTGCTTACCTGTGCAGACAAGGGAATACCCACATAATCCATACGTTCGCTAGGCAACTCATTGGCCTGATAACGTGTGGTCAGGAGTTCGTGCAGAAACTGTTTGCGCAAATAGGGAACTACCTTTCCGATCTCCTGCTTGTATGTTCGCTCCAGCCGCTCATGCCGCTCTCGCACCTCCTGTTCCAACATAACTTCACGCAGCACGGATTCGATCTCTTCCACCTCTGCCGGTTTCAGCAAAAAATGATTCACTCCCCACCGCATGGCGGCCCGAGCATTCTCGAATTCGTCGTATCCACTTAAAATGATAATCGGCAGATGAGGATAATTGCGGCGAATTGCCTGTGTTACCTCCAACCCTGTCATCCCTGGCATGTAAACATCGGTCATGACCAGATCAGGGCGCAGCCGCTCGAATTGTTCAAGCGCATCTACGCCGTTGGAAGCTGTGCCTGCAATTCTCAGACCCAGAGAAGGCCACTCAATATGTTCGGTTAAAGCCTTAATCATATGTGGATCGTCATCTACAAGCATGATGGTTTTCATATGTTTTCACCGTCCAGCCAGAGATTTAACTGCTCTTCCGTCTCAATACGCGGTAGTGAGATCGTTACTTGCACACCACCCGAGCTACCTGTACGTAAATGAACGCCATATCCTCTGCCACAATATAACTGAATGCGTTGATGTACATTCCTCACACCGATACCTCGTGAACTTTCCAGCCTCCACTCTGCTGGCAGACCTTGACCATTATCTATAATTTGAATAACAACCCTGGATGGATCCTCAGTCTCTTCCCATATTTCCACACGGATTTGAAGTGTCTCATCTTTGGGGTTTGCATGTATGACGGCATTTTCAATAAAGGGCTGCAAAATAATTTTGGGGATGTAACAGCTCCGGACACGCGGATCGATCTGTTCTTCATAATGAATGGAGAAAGGCAATCTTTCGGCCTGGATGCTGACATAACAACGGGCATGCTCCAGCTCATCACGAATTTTAATGAACATTTTGCCTCCACTAAGGCCAATGCGTAAAAGTTTGCTGAGCTGAACAATCATGCGGCTAATGTCTTTGGCTTCATAATCAAGCGCACGCCAATGGATCATATCCAGTGTATTGTAGAGAAAGTGAGGTTTGATCTGTGCCTCCAGCAGACTTGTCTGGGCCTCTCGCTTGGCGCGGCTCTCCTCCTTCACCTGATTCATCAATTCCGTCAGTCTGGAAGCCATATGATTGAAGCCATAAGCCAGATGAGCATACTCCTGGGTAAACGAGAGATGTACCCTGGTTTCAAAGTCACCCTTCTCAAGCTGTCTCATTCGCTTAATCAGCTGACGAAGGGGCCGGATAATGCGCCGGACAAACAAATACGCGAATACGGCTGAACATACCAGTCCGACCACAGCAATACCGAGCACCTGCCATCCGGCATACCTGACCGGAGATAGGAGGGTATGTACGGGAATCGTCTGTACCAAACGCCACTGAAGTGTAGCGGGCTTGGAATACAGCACGAGCTGCGCACCGCCACCGTCGCCAGATACCACCTCGAATCCATCTTCATTCTGCTGGGCATGCTCTTGAATCCATTCACTGTCTACGATCGGTAGCGTTCCCCGAGCGGCTGTATCCACTGGCAGGAGCGAATTAGCGACAACTACATCTTCATGACCACTGGAACGTTGCTCATAAGCCCTTACCGGATCGGCACCACCCATCTGCATTATGACGTTCCCCGCCGTGTCCACGAGCAGCACCTGTCCATCCAATACCATGGGCATGTCTGCAAATCGGCGTACAATATCGGCACGGCTCAAACGGATAAGGACATAGGCCGCCGTACTGCCACGACTGTCGAAGATCCGCTGGGCATAACCAACCAGGGAATGTCCTGATTCATTTTCCCGCAGAGGTACCCAGGCTGCATCTGCATGTTCCAGAGCTGCGAACCATTCGTCCCCTGCAATCGTATCTACTGGAAAGATCCGGTCAGGCATCGTGACGTTAACCCCATTGAACGCATCCGTATACAATTCCACGGAAGTGATGCCTTCACTAACAACAAGCGTATGGTCCAGTATTTTGGCTAACTCTCGTCTTTGGTGAATCTGTGTAAGCCTCCCTGTTCCTGCCGTCTCCAGCAAACTTGAGAGCTCTCTGTTGCTTGCCAGCGAATAGGCGGTTCCTGTCACTCCAGTAATAAAATCAAAGCCACGCCTGGTACTCTCGTTAAGGAGTGCCAGCCGTGCTTTGCTGATTTCGGTAAAGGTTACGGTAGAGAAAGACTGATATGCCAGCCAGACGATGCCTGATACAAGCAGCAGGTTAAACGCAATAAAGCAAGTCACCATCAGCGTGGTGAGCTTGCTTTGCTGCAGTTTGTGATTGATAAACAGGGATAATCTTCGTTTCCCCATGAAACCAACTCATTTCGTTTGGAAATTACCCTTTGAGTCCGGAGGTCGCGATCCCTTCCACGAAGTACTTTTGGCAGACCATAAATACGATGAAACAAGGCACGAGCGATAACACCGACATGGCAAACATCGGACCCCAATCCGATTGGGAGCTGGAATCCAGGAACAAGCGCAGCCCCAGCGGTACCGTGTATTTGCTGACATCGCTTAAATAGATCAGTTGACTGAAGAAATCATCCCATGTCCACAAAAAGGTAAAGATCATCGTGGTCACCAGCGCTGGAAAGGCCAACGGGATAATGACCTTCGTGTATATGCGTACAGGTCCACAGCCATCAATGGTTGCCGCCTCATCCAGCTCTTTGGGCAGACCGCGGAAGAATTGAACCATCAGGAAAATAAAGAAGGCATCCGTAGCAAGCCATTTGGGAACCACCAGAGGCAGGTACGTATTCACCCATTCCAAATGGTTGAACAGGATATATTGCGGAATCAGCGTCACATGATGCGGTAGCATGATCGTCATTAACATCAGGCCGAAGCAGATTGCCTTGAAACGAAAATCCAGTCTGGCAAAGGCATACGCTGCCATTGAACAAGAGACCACATTACCCAGGACCGCACCCAGTGACAGGACAATGGAGTTGGTCAGGAAACGGGAGAATGGGTTACCCTGGATTCCGGTCCAGCCATTCATGTAATTTTGAAAGTTCCATTCCTGCGGCCAGAACCACGTCTCCGTGAAGATCATATGTCCCGGCTTGAACGAACTGCCCAGCATCCAGAGCACTGGATACAGCATGACGAGGGCAATTCCTGAAATTAAAATATGTTTCGCCATGACCCAAAGAGCAGAATTCCGTTGTCCAATCATGATTTTCCACCATCCTCATAATGGACCCACAGCTTGCTGCTGCGGAATACCAGCAAAGTAAACACGCCGATCAGAATTACCAGCACCCAGGCCATCGCCGATGCGTAACCCATCTGAAAGAAGGAGAATCCCTTCTTATAGAGATACAGGGAGTACATCAATGTTGAATTTACAGGACCCCCACTGCCATTGCTGATGACGAAGGCTTGCGTGAACGATTGAAAGGAGGTGATCAGCTGCATGACCACATTGAAAAAGATAACCGGCGATAATATCGGCAGCGTTATATTGAAGAAACGCCGGAACGGACCAGCACCGTCTACCGCAGAAGCTTCGTCATATTCAGGTGGAATCTGCTTCAGGCCTGCCAGGAAAATAATCATGGATGATCCGAACTGCCATACGGACAACAGCACGATGGAGTACAGCGCATATTTTGGATTAGCCACCCAATCCGGTGCCTTGATACCCACCATGGCAAGCACGCCATTGAGCAGGCCGTCGCCACCCAGCATTTTACGCCATAACATGGCGATGGCCACACTGCCTCCAAGCAAGGTGGGGATGTAATATACGGTCCGGTAAATACCCAGCCCGCGAATTCCTTTGTTAAGCAGCATCGCGACAAGCAAGGCAAAGATCAATTTAACCGGAACGGACACAGCAACATACGTAAAGGTCACCTTCAACGACTGGATAAACAGCTTATCCGAGGTAAACATGGTCGTGTAGTTACCCAGACCGACCCAGGAAGGGGCGGCCAGGATACTATAGTCTGTAAACGAAATGTATAGTGAAACCAACATTG
Organism: Paenibacillus sp. FSL K6-2862; assembly: GCF_038005125.1. Taxonomy (NCBI): domain Bacteria; kingdom Bacillati; phylum Bacillota; class Bacilli; order Caryophanales; family Paenibacillaceae; genus Paenibacillus; species Paenibacillus sp. FSL K6-2862. The sequence continues at coordinate 297,304 of NZ_JBBOSN010000001.1, read as the reverse complement.
GGCCCAGGGTCAGAAACAATAACCCAACCAGCCATGGGGCCAGAAACAGAAGTGCTGCTCCACTATGGGCATACCTCCGTTTCACCCGTCGGGCTGTCATACGCTCGGTTCGGGCTTGACCGATCTGCGTTGTACTCATCTTCGCAACCTCCCCGCGGAATTTGAAGTCCAGATCTGTTCAAGGCTCTATTGACTCGATGCAAGTGTCGCCTTGGCACCTTCAATGAATTGGGCAATCACATCCGATGTGCTGCCTTGACCAAAGGCGATCTGCTCACTTGCGCTCTTGAAGCTGGTATCCACTTCGGAAAATCCCTGCGGGTAAGGAGGATCGATTTCACTGGAGTTTTTGGATACGACGTCGATAAACTGGAAGATGGCTTGCTCCGCTTCAGGCAGCGTAGGCTGCATTTTCTCACGAATGCTGGAGTTGACGGGTACTCCCCGCTCGGAGCCGAGAATAGCAGTTGCCTCCGGATCGTTCACCATGAAGTCAATAAACATGGCCACTTCCTTCGGATGTTTGGTTTTGGCGTAACCCGACAGGAACTGACCTGCTTTCAGGTATTCACCGATTTGTTTTTCGTTCTCGCCATGCGGGAGCACTTGTATGCCAAGCTTGTGATCTTGGTTTTTATTCACCTGCTGGAACGTCAATAATTGGTTGGACCACGCAAAATCCATGGCGGCCGTACCCAGCGAGATCGGACGTGTCTCCAATGCGTTGGTTGTGGACGCTGTCACTTCGGCAGGGGTAACGCCCCCGTTCTCGCGAAGGGCTCCCCACATGTCAAACCACTGCTGAAGCTCCTCAGGGGTTGCCGCCATCGTCCCACCTTCGAATAGTCCCTTGCCTGTTTGACGAATAAAAACCTCAAACATGTTGGTCGTTCCCGATACATCCGCTGATCCGTAGAAACCTTCACCCTTTTCTGCAGCAATCCTGGCTGCAATATCGCTAAAGTCCTTCCACGTCCAGCTCTCCTGAGGTTCTTCGATTCCAAGTTCCTTAAACAGAGTCGCGTCGTAAATGACTCCGGGTGCATTTACGCCTAACGTAATTGCATATAATTTATCATCAATCGATCCGGCTTTGAGCATGCTCGCGTCATGGTCATCTGTACGTAGCTCTTTACTCTCGCTGTATGGGGTCAGATCGAGAAGTGCACCACGCCGGGCAAAGTCGGTAAGAAAAGCATAATCCATCTGTACAATATCCGGTGCATTCGAACCAGCTACCTGCGTGGTCAGCTTGTCAAAATATCCGTCCCATCCGGAGTATTCCGGTTTGATTGTAATACCGGGGTGTTTCTCTTCAAACAGTTTAATCACTTTGGTCGTCAGATCATGGCGAGTCTGTGATCCCCACCAGGTCATGCGCAGTTGAATGTTGCCCGATGCAGCTTCCTCACTTCCCTCACCAGATGAAGCAGTAGACCCGGAAGATGCTCCGGAACAGGCTGTAGCCAATAACAATAGGGACATGCAGAACAGAGTTACCCATTTTTTAGTGATCAACATGAATGAATTTTCTCCCCTTTTATTATGGAATCGCTTACAAAACTATTGTAACGGCGTATTACCGCTCATGACATAAACAAAAGTAAGCTTTCCTGTCAAAAAAGTAAGGGGTTAGGGAGTAAAAACCACCGGAGTAAATTCTCCGGCGGTTTATCAAGTCAAGAATACATCATCTTCATAGTGACCTCATCTTTACTCACATGGAGGGTTGCGTCACTGTAGCAGGTGTTGTGGTCTGCCTGGCCAAGTGCTCTTTCATTTTCGCCACTTCGGTACCTGCCAGCATCATAATGCCAATACCATGGTTGTCATTCGTTACAGTCAGCAGATCCTTATCGTAGTATTCCGCCGTAAAAGCATATCTGGACCCACTGCATACCCCGTGTACATTGCCTTGGCGGTCGATAGCTGTCCGGGTCAACTCACTCCATGCCCGCTCTGAAGCTTCAATATAACGCTCTGGCTGCTCCAACCAGCCGAAGCGAACGCCCCGCGCAAACCCATAAGCAAACATGGCGGTACAGGAAGCTTCCTGGTACGTGTTTGCATCATTCAGCACCTGATGCCATAATCCTCCCTCTCCCTGCAAAGCTGCATAACCATCACACAATTCATTGAAGAACTGGATTAATGCCGGGCGATCAGGGTGCTCTGCTGACAAAGCCTCCAAAACTTCAGTCAGGGAAAACAGTGTCCATCCGTTCCCACGTCCCCACGGAATATGAGTCGCTTGTTCATATTTGAAATCATATACATGAGACATGATTTTGAATTCAGGCATAAACAGATATTTGCGATAAAGTAGAAATTGTCTCGCTGCCTCGTCCAGCGCTGATTGCTTCCCAGTCAGGCGAGCATACCGGACCAGAAATGGGGTACTCATGTAGAGATCATCTGCCCACATCGTATTCTCGGCGAATTCTCCAATGCACTCGCGGTAAAACGCGCCGTCTTCCTGCCGCTCCAACCGGAAGAGCATGAAATCAGCAATACGCTCAGCAATCGGTAGGAACGTCGGTTCATTACATTCCGAGTACGCCTCAAGCATGGCTGAACCAAAAGAGCCGCAGTTATCCAGCATTTTCATCATGACCAACTGCTGGTTAACTGCCGGGAACCCGTACTGTTCCCGATCCCATAGCGAGTAATCATACATTCGGGTGCATGCCTGCACATGTTCTGCTGCATAACGAATGATATCGGGGCGATCCAGATAACGCCCGGTTTGCAGTAGTCCATAAACCGTTACACCAAGCGGGTAATCCCAGCGGCCGTAATTGGTCACACTGCCAACTGTCCACTTATTGCTAAGCATTGCATTTTCATAATACGGGCGAATCCAAGCATCTGGCTGATCCAACTGCCAATACGTATGCTCCGCATGCTTGTTTTGGTTATCGTCTTCATTGCTGGCCGGAGAAGCATTTATCCTGTAAACACGGTCTGTGCGCAATAAATCTTGTACTTCCGGCTCCATTCCAGCTTGGAAAGAACCAACATACATCCACTTCTGTCCTGAAGCTCCATGCACATGTTTGGGCAGCTCCAATTCAAGCTGCTTCCCGTTCACGGCTGCGTTTAAAGTAAACCTCCATGGCTCAGTGGTCGCGCTGCATACGCTGCATACCAATAGATCGTTCTGACCATAAGATGCCTGTATTTCAGACTCAAATGATCCTGCTTCCTTTAACTGTACAGCTGGCTTCCCATTTACCCATATCGTTAGTGGTCCGGAAGAATGGCCGGATAAACTTATAAGGCTTCCCGCCGAGTCCCTATTATTTATTCGTGTCCAAGCGTAGGCCCGCTGTCCGGGAACATGTCCATATAATCGCTCCAATGTCGGTCTGGCCTGCTGTTCAAGGGACCACTCCTTATTGGGAAACCACTCAAATATATCATCCTGTTCCTGTCCAAACAGGTTCCAATTAGGTTGAATGCTTCCAGATGTGGATGAAGTACTAAATGCGCGCACAGCTTCTTCCTGGTCAATAGGCTTCGTATAGACCCATCCACCCTGTCCGTGACGTTCCTGAAAAGGAGCAAGCACATTCAAGATGCGCACCTTCCCTTCATCTGAACCAAACTGGCATCCAAAACCGGCAGGAGTATATTTCATTTCAAGCAATAACGTATTCCAGCCCGGCTTGATGTCGATCCCCAATTTTACCGTGGAGTCCGGATTAATCTCGTCCATTACCGTTGAGCGGTACACCAGCTGATCATTAAAATAGAATCGAACAGGCCCGTAGCAGCGAACGAGAACATCCAGGTTTCGATTCTCATCTCCCCATACCAGGGCTGCGGCATAGGCTACTTGTCCTTTGTGGGCATTCGTGAATCGTTCACTCAGATTGAAATCATACAACCCTTTCTCGTTCTGCAGAATACCCGACTTCTGGAACATCCGATATACAAAGTCAGCTTGCGCATTGGCGCCGATATACCTCTCCGCCAGCACTTTCAATATCTGATCCTGATCCTCTCCAAAACGGTAGTACATGCTCTGCGGTTCATCAAAATACGTTGTCATGGATTGCCACAGTCCTCTCCGGATGGAATGAACATACTCTCTTCAAACGTAATTATCCAAGTATACTATTTAAGTATAGCGCTTAACCTTGGTGAGAAAATCCCTTGTTCCAAGGCAATTGAAGCGTAAGCTTATTGACTCCAAGCTTATTGCAAAACAGCCGAATAATATCCCCAGTATAACTGACAGGTTTGTTGGTTGGCTATAGAAATTTGTTTGCACTTTCACTATTTTTATTCGATCCTTCTGTCCTTTTCCCCAGCAAAAAAACCGGACCACAAGGTTGTGGCCCGGTCCGATGCATATCATCCGAAAATGGTAAAGTTAATGATTAGTCTATCTTCAGCATATTCAGATTTGGCCAGTCCGTTCCCATCTGCATCCACACGAATAAACATATCATACTGTTTTCTTACGTCATTCATTTTGTTCCCCAATTTCAAAGTGACTACAGTACCAGCGCCTGAATTTAATTTATCAAGTCTAAGGGTATGGCCATCATTACTGATCTGACTGTCACCGATGGTGTAAGGAATACCATTAATAACATAGGAATCATCCTCAGTAAACTTAAATGCATCGGTTGAATATTCAATCATACCATCTACAAATTCTTCCCCTAGACTATAATCCAAGGTAAAAGGGAGATTCTGATATTCCGTTTGGAGATATTTCGTTTTATCTTCTTTCCCATCAAACCCAAAATGGCTTGATGCAGCAGTTGGAATATCTACTGGAGCCTCACCTTTGACGAGCGCAAATGTAAACACATGTTCATTATCTTTAGGTGACTCGTTACCAGCCTGATCCTTGGCAGTAATTACATATCTATATTCTCCTGGCGGAAGGTTAAGCAAAATGGTCGGAGGCAGCGAACCGTCAGCCTGGCTAGGGCCAAGCAGAAGAGGACTAGCAAGCTCTTCCTCGTCCACGATATCATTACCATTCGAATCCGTCCATTTGTAGAAAGCCACAATGGCATTCTCTTCACCAATGGCCCCTGGCTCACCCTGAATTTGATCAAACGTACCATTGTAGTTATCAATAACTTTAAATTTGCTGATGTCCACAGTCGGGGCCTCAACGTCCAGTACCGGCTGCTCATTATGGACCAGCTTAATCTTTAACAAACTCGCCACGTCCCGGGCAGATTCGTTGCCTGCCTTATCCGTAGCGGTCAAAATAAACCGGTATATCCCGGATGGATAATCCCCGATATCCACCGCTGTGAACGAACCATCAATCAAGCTCTCGCCAAGCACAATGGCTGTTTTCAACTCGTCGCTGTCCACTTTTCCATTCTCGTTGAGATCTTTCCATGGATATGCTTTAACGACAGCTCCCGCTTCGCTTACTGCTCCTGCCTCTCCCCAAAGCTGATCTTGTGTTCCGCTGTAGTTATCGTTAAAGAAAATCCGGTTCACATTCACTGTTGGTGCCGTTATGTCAGCCGGTACCGAAGGGATGGTGCCTCCTCCGCTACTGCCCCCTGACGATGAACCCCCGCTGTTCGTGGTTGTCGATGGAGCTGGGGCAGGTGCTGGTGCTGGTGCTGGTTCCGGCTCAGTTTCCGGTACTGGCGTTGGTTCAGGTTTTGTAGTTAGCTTTTCCTCTATTGCCTGCAGAAAACGGGAAGCGGTCAGAGCTACCGCTTGACGATCTGCCTGTAGCATTGGATTGAACTTGTTATTTCTGTCGCCCACAATGAAGCCGGCTTCCTGGGCCGCGCCGACTGCATCCTTGGCATAATCCGAGATGTTGCCGCTATCCTTAAACGTTAATGAAGCGGCTTTGCCCGTTACGTCCGTCCCCATCGCTCTCATCAGGGTTACCACCATATCCTGTCTCGATAACGTCTGACCCGAGCCGAATTTCCCGTTACCCATGCCGTTCAATAATCCCGCTTGATACCCGGCTTCGATTGAAGCGTAAGCATAGCTATTTGCAGGCACATCCGAAAATGTCGGGCTGGAAGGTACATTAGATGTATCCAGTTTTAATGCTTTGGCCAAGATCACAGCAAAATCCTGTCTTTTGATTTCACCTGCCGGATTGAAGCGAACATCGCTGATTCCGGTAATGATCCCTTCATTTTGCAGTCTTACAATCGCGTCCTTGGCATATGAACCTTCAATATCCGTAAATACAGCTGCCCCATTGGCCTGTATGTTCCACAAAGGTGTTGTTAACAATGAAGCTGCAAGCAGCGAACAGATAAAATGATGTCTTTTCAAGAAAAGCTCCCCCAATCCAAAATATACAAGTGTCATCCAGGTGTGGATACTACAGATGGAATTCAACTTCAATCAATAAATACAGGCATATCACGTCCTGCACATTATATAAGGAAGCTCTGAACCAATTCTGAACAAATCGTCTAATATCGACAAAATCAGAGAATCGGTTTAAAAATGGGAATGGCCTGCCGATAAAGGTATTAGATTGGAAATTCCACTTTTTGTATGGGAAAGGAAAGATGAGCCTTGAGTATTCTTGAATCTTTGGTTAATGCTATGCCTTTTGTAAGACAGATGTTTCGTGACGATGTTTCCATATCCATTAATGATCATGAGAAAGTGTTATATTTTGCCGAGGCCAACGGGCTGGAGATTGGTGTAAAAGTAGGAGACGAGCTGCACGAAGACTATAAGGATTTCAAAATGCTGACGAACCGGGATTCCCGTACCGTTGCAAGAATGCCAGGCGATCTGCAAGGCAGACCTTTTGACGCCATTCTTATTCCAATTCAAGAGAACGACCAGGTTGTTGGCATATTGGGCGTAAATTACGCGCTGGATAACCATATCACCCTTGAGAAACTAATCAGTGAAAATGAAGCAACCATTAACGCCCTGCTTGGTGGCATTCAGCAGATTGCAGCCCATTCGGAGGAACTATCCGCGACTTCGGAAGAGATCTTGCGCAACTCCAAACAAGCCGCAGAGAATTCAATCAGTGTGACCAAGGTAACCAATGTGATTCGCGAAGTATCTGAACAAACCAATTTGCTTGGCCTGAACGCCATGATCGAAGCCGCTCGCGTCGGTGATCTGGGAAGTGGGTTCGGTGTTGTTGCCAGTGAAGTTCGCAAGCTATCGGATCACACCAAACAAGCAGCCTCAGATATCGAAACTTCGCTAGGCAGCGTTCAAGATTCAATGAAGCATATGGAGCTGGAGATTGGGCAGATTACAACCGCAACCGTGGATCAGGCACAGTTGGTCAGTGAGTTTATGCAAAGTATTGAGCAGCTCAGCGAAACCAGTGCGAATCTGAAAAAATTCGTGACCGAGATGCTGGCCTTGGAGTAGGAATAGCAAGATAATAGAACGGACAAATAGACAAAACGCAATTTTATGTACATAGGCCTTTAATAAAAGAAGCCCCCGACTGATTTCCTTGTGTAGGAATTCAGCGGAGGCTTTTCATTTTTGCAACGGGACAACCAGAATCATTTGCTAAATTTCCACCGCTACCCCGTAGTGATCAGATACAACTGGGCCGTTCTTGCCGTTAAGCACGACAGTAGAAGACTTCGCCTGCACCGGATGTTTGGAGAAGATGTAATCAATCCGAAGATCGCGTTTGTTGTCAGCCCATCCGGCAATAGCTTTGACTACCGTTGCTCCATCATCTTTTTGTTCGGCAGTGGTGTAAAGGTCATTCCAGCCTTGGCTGATGATGTGATCGTAGCCTTCCCCGCGCACTTCCGCAACATTATTGAAATCTCCCATAATAAACAGCGGTTGATTCAGATATGGAGCAAGTTTACTCTCTGTTAATTCCCACTGTCCCTTAAATGGTTCCTGTTCATCATCCCACCAGTTATAGTGTCCGTTAACAAACCACGTCGCCTCACCTTCAACGGCCGTCTGTATACCCACAATTTTGCGTGTCCGGTAGTTGCTATAATCGCGCATGTGAGAGACATATTCTTCAAAAGAAGCTGTAATCGGCGTACGGCTCAGGATCGCCAGACCCTCATCGTATTTGCTGAATCCGACATGCGTTGGAACCCATGTCCAGTAATAGGTATCGGTCAGCTGCGTCAGCAAGACATGAGCGTAATTGTCTTTTTTGATCACGGCATCAGGATCGGTTGAGATAAAATGCTGCAAGTGTTCTGCAGACAATGCCGACTCTTCTATGGATTGATTGACCTCCTGCATGGAGATTACATCAAACTGATGTGCATTAATAAAATCTGCCAGCTGACTGATCTTGTTCAACTGGTCTTCTTCCGCCCAGGCGTGTGTATTTAACGTAAGTATTTTCATATATGCTCTCTCCTGTTGAATAAAATTGACCACCTTAAGGCCTGTATCGTTCCTGAAAGGAATACATACGCTAAGCATACACAATATGGAGCAATAACGCATGCAGTGGGTAAATCCACCCCTGCTGTTTCCATTTATAATGATCAAAAAGTCTATTACAAGTTCTCTCAATCCATGCACGCGGACACCCATAACTGATATGATGGATACAGAAAATCCACACCATACGTTGAGGCGTATGGATCGTTAAACCTATGATTGCCCAGGAGATGGAATGATGAACATACCGATTGACATGAATCTGGATGATGCACAGTGGCAGCAATTGATTCGAGAGGTTGCCGAGCACTTTAATAATCTGACGATTATGCGCGGATTCCAATATTATAAACAGAAACGCGTTGGATCATTAACCTTTACGGAACATCACGGTATCACAGCAGACGTGCAGGGCTCTGAAGAGTATAACGTCACCTTAAGCGTCCAGTCTCTGCCCACCAGCTACTGTACCTGCCCGGTGGGTTCGCGCTGTAAACATATCATTGCCGTTATGATGAGTTATGCCGAGCTGCTGGAAAGGCCCGTGCACGCCATCGTTAATGCTCATTCCAGCACCGCTTTGAAACAGGCACCAAAACCCGCAGCTTCCATGTCTGCATTTCGCTCCGATGTGGTATCCGAGCAGGATACGGATATCCCTCATCAACAGTACAGTCAGATTAGGGAACGGGCACTAGAGCTTGCAGCCCTGGAAATTACGGAGTGGCATGAACTGTTCGAACAATGCTTGGCCCGATTAGGCACAGGCACGCCGAGTACAACATATGTGCAAGAAGCTGCCGATGAACTGTATGCGATTAAGCCCAAATTATCCGCCGGGATGGATCAGCTATTTGAATTCCATGTACATCTGTACCTTATGCGATACTGCATCCCTTCTCGCCATCCTATCAGTCATACACCTGTCTATCTAAGTTACCCGGCACAACTTGCTGTAGATGCACTTCAGAAAGGCATGGATCAGGTACTGAGCCGCCCTCTTCAATTCGCTGAGCTTCCGGACAATAAGCTTAAGCAGCTCTGGAAGCGGCTTGAAGAAACCATAACGTACCTCCGCACACAAATGATGTCCGAGACGTCCACACTGATGCTGTTCACGCCGATCTATCGGCAGGTTTGGCTAAATTGGATCGTTCCTCACTTACAAAATGGTCATTTGCTCATATCGGAGCTGAACATTTTACAGGACATCGAAAATCAGTTGAAAGAAGCTGCCGTGAACACACCAAGCAATAGCGTAGGTAGTGTGCTAAGTGTTGCCAATCTGACAGGCAGCAGCCAGTCCGGTAAGCCTGGAAAATCGGCGCCCTTGCCACTTGTGCTCGCACAAAGCTGGATATACTTCCACTTGCATCAGGACGAGCAAGCCTGGCAACGGTTGACGAGCGGGAGTACGGCGTACGGCATCCCGGCAGAACATCTGCTGCATTTTCTGCATGTGCTCACGGATGAATCGGATTGGAAACGGCTCGGTGCATGGCTTGCACAGCTTGGACCACTGCTGGCCAATCGCAGGAATGAACCTTTGCAGGATTATATGCAGCTGTGGGACATGACGATCAAGCATCTTCCCGAGATGGAAAATCACATGTGGGATACCCTGGTCAGCATGCTCCCTCACTCCCGTCCGGCTTACGAAGAAGCCATGCATAGCCGCGGACAGTGGCGGCGCTGGATTGATTTTCAGTTGAGTACGGAGACAGAACCGCTTGAATTTCGCGTGGCGGTGCTGCAGCCGATTGAAAAGGATGCACCTGAACTCCTGCTCCCGTTCTACCACCAGGCAGTGGAGCGTTATATCGGCCACAAGAACAGGGACGGCTACAAGGCAGCAGTCAAGCTGCTGAAGCGGCTGTCCAAAATCTACAAAAAACTGAAGCAAGAGGAACGCTGGGAAGATTTCATCACCGCACTGGCTGTGCGGAATAGCAGACTGCGTGCGCTGCAGGAAGAACTTCGGAAAGGTAAGTTGATCTCATGAGCCTTATACATCCCTATACCGAAACGATTGAAGTCCACGTCGCATTAACCGGATACGGTGATGCCTTATTTTATGGAGCCCTTAATACTCATCATTTTGTATCAGGGCAGTCGCTTAAGCAACGACTATTTGCCTGGCATGCTCCTTCCTTCTACGGAACCGAGCTGGAGACGAGACAGATCGAAGATATTGATCTGGTGGTACTGCCTGCGGAAGAGGTCATCCCGTTCTTCTCAGAGATGCACATGCTGCTGCACATTGAATGGAAATGGGACGAGCAGGCAGCTCATCTGATCAGGCTTGCTCCTACACTTGCTGCAACCATTGAAAACAGAAAATATGTCCCCAGCTTCGCTGCTTATCGTACAGGTCAGCTGCAATGGAGCTGGGATCCGGATAGCATGAAACCACAGGATCGATCTGCGCTGAGCAAAGCCCTTGACGAGACAGACGAGAGCTACGCCGAAGGACTTAACGCGGCCTATTCTGCTACTGTATTCCAGCGGTGGTATAACACCGAGGAAGCTGCAACGGATCTGCGGCGCGAGTTCCCTCAGCTGTTCCCTCAAGGGGGGACACCACCAAGGACAGCAGGAATGGATGCTCAGGCCTGGCTTGTCTCCATCGGTTGGAAAGCAGACGCTGCCCCGTTCCGCCCGCTTCTGCAATTGCTTGAGCCGGATGACGATGAACCCGCATGGCGGCTGCGTGTAGTTTTGCAGGATAAGCTGGATGCTGCTTCATTGGTTCCCGTTCGGCTTGATTCCCGCGGAAGACTTGAAGGCGAATGGCCGGAGGTGTGGACAGCATTTATCCTTGACCGTTCTGCCGGGTGGCTGGAGCAGCTGCGTGCACATTTGCCGCGAATTAGCCGTTCCATCAGCGGGAGCCGTGATGTGTTCAGCGATCCGCTCAGTGATCAGGAAGCATGGCAGTTCCTTACCATTGAAAGCGGCAGACTGCTGGAATCCGGCTGGCAGGTACTGCTTCCGGGATGGTGGGAAGCAGCCCGCAAGAAGAAACCCAAGCTTCGTGCCAAGGTGAAGCCGGAGGAAGGCAGCGAACGCGGACAGTCCTTCTTCGGATTGGACTCGATCATTCATTTTGACTGGCGTATTGCGATTGGAGATACCGATCTTAGTGAAGAGGAGTTCGCCGACCTCGTTGCCCGCAACGAGCGGCTGGTACGGTTCCGCGGAGAATGGGTACCGCTCGACCCTGCCCTGCTGGAGCAGATTCGCCGGGCCATGGGCGGTGTCGACCGGGAACAGGGGCTGTCGTTTCAAGACATTCTGCACCTGCATCTGCTGCAAAATGAACAGCGTGAATATCGTCATCAGAAATGGAAGGAAGGACAGCAAACCGAGGAGGAGCTGCCACCTCAGTCTAATGAGAACATTCGGCTGGAGGTCGAGCTGAATGAGCACCTGAACCGGATCATTGCACAGCTTGGGGGCGGACAAGGCGGAGCTCCCTCCCTTCCCGTTCCGACTGGGCTGCATGCAGAACTTCGTTCCTATCAAAAAGAAGGATTTGCGTGGCTTGGATTCTTGCGCAAATTCGGCCTTGGAGCCTGCCTTGCGGACGATATGGGGCTTGGCAAGACCATTCAGTTTATTACGTATTTGCTGCACCTCAAGGAGAATCAGCAGCGGTTACCCGGGGATGCTCCCGCCCTTCTCGTCTGCCCCACTTCGGTACTGGGCAACTGGCAGAAGGAAATCAGCCGTTTTGCACCTTCGATTAACGTCAGTCTTCACTACGGTGCACGCAGGCTTAGCGGAGAAGCCTTCAGGGAACAGACCGAGCAGGTGGATATCATCATTACGTCGTATGCTACCGCTACCCTGGACCAAGAGATGTTACAGTCATACACCTGGGCTTCCATTTGTCTGGACGAGGCACAGAACATTAAAAATGCGCAAACCAAGCAATCCATGGCGGTACGCAGTTTCCCCGCTAAACACCGTATCGCATTAACAGGTACACCAATTGAAAACCGGCTGGCCGAGCTATGGTCCATCTACGACTTCATTAATCCGGGATACCTTGGCAGCGCACGCGCTTTCCAAACCCGGTTTATCACCGCGATTGAGAAAGACAAGGATGAGCAGCGCATGCTGGATCTGCAGCAGCTGGTCAAACCATTTATGCTTCGCCGCAAGAAAAAGGATCCGAATATCCAGCTCGACCTGCCGGACAAAAACGAGATGAAAACCTACATTCATCTTACCGGCGAGCAGAGTGCCTTATACGATCAATCCGTGCAGGCACTGATGGATAAAATGAAAGAGCTTGAAGGCATTAAGCGCAAAGGTGCGATTCTATCTGCGTTAACCCAGCTCAAGCAGCTGTGTGACCATCCGCTGCTCCTGACGAAGGAAGCTCTGCCGGAGACGTTGTCTTCGGACGGCTCCAATACGGAGTATGACCTGTACAGTCCACAGGACATGGCGATGCTGATCAGTCGCTCCGCGAAGCTGGAACGGTTGATGGAGCTTGTTCGTGAGCTGCGTGAAGAGGGCGAGCGATGCCTTATTTTCACCCAGTACATTGGTATGGGTCAGATGCTGCAGCAGGTTCTCCAGCAGGAACTGCAGGAGCCTGTATTATATCTGCATGGTGGCACATCCAAGACGGCACGGGATCGCATGATCGACCAGTTCCAGTCCCGCACACTGCCTGCGCATGAACAGCCATCCGTCTTCATCCTTTCCATTAAGGCAGGCGGCGTGGGTCTGAATCTGACCGCTGCGAATCATGTATTTCATTTTGACCGTTGGTGGAACCCCGCCGTGGAAAACCAGGCCACCGACCGGGCATACCGCATGGGACAGACGAAGGATGTCCAGGTGCACAAGTTTATTTCCCTCGGCACGCTGGAAGAGCGTATAGACGAGATGTTGGAGAGCAAGCAGCAGCTTAGCGATAACATCATCACCAGCTCCGAGAACTGGATTACCGAATTGTCAACGGACGAGCTGAAGGATCTCTTTACTCGCCGCCGCGACTGGTCGGGTTAAGAGACGGAAGTTGCAATGTAGGCTAATGGCTAAGAAAACAGAAAAGCGAAGTTACCGACGCTACGTCGAGAACTTCGCTTTTTGTTATACCTCATGACCATCGATCACAATGGGTCAGATAAAAAATGTAGATTAACGCATGTTGCCGATGATGGATGATCTGGAATCCTGCATTTTTTTGATAAAGTTCGTCATCACGTCAAACGCCTCATTACGCTTGTTGGACAAGGATTGCAGACGCAGCATGTCCATCTGTTGAGAGCTGGAGAGAGCATCAATTTGGTTTTTGAGAGACTGCGCCAGATCAAAGTCCCCACTTTCGATGGCTTGTGCAAGCTTCCCATTCAGTTCCGCAATCGCTGCATTACGACTCTGTACTGTTTCCAACTGGGCTTGCAGCTGTGACTCAATCAGCGCGGAACGCTGCTGCTGAACAGCCATAAGTGCAGTTTCCAAGTCCATTCCCTGCAAATCAATAGATGAGATACCCGATGGTGACTGGGTTATTGAAGACGCATATGTACTTTCTGTAAAAGCAAAAGAACCAACCGATACTGCCGTAATGGATGCCATAACAACAGAAGAAATAAATCTACCTTTTCTTTTCAAAAGTATCACCTCCTTGGATTGTAATAATCCCGTCACAGTTACATAACGGACATTATTCGACATCATTATATCAAAGGACCTAGATCCTTCAACCCAAACTAGAAATATTGAGACAAAATTGATACACCAGCTGAGTACTCATACGAACTTCGTACGAAAGGCCACCTCTCCCCAACCGTCTACTAACTATCCCCAACCCATCTGAAGGGTACAGCACGTTCCCAAGCGTCCATATTAAGCAACCACATTTTCTTTAAAAAAATAATTGTGACCATATCAGCCCACCGAAAGTCTAATTCATGTAAAAACCCAGCGGGGAGCTGTTATCCCGTATCTCAAGAAAGGAGCTGTTATCCATGGACCCGACCGATCTCGTCAACCAGGCCATTCAGGGAGATCGTGACGCCTTTATCAGGCTCATCCGAGAAATTGAAAATTCCCTATACAATACAGCAAAATCCATGCTGCGAAAAGAGGAGGACGTGGCTGATGCCATTCAGGAGACCATCCTGAAAGCTTATAAATCCATGCATACGCTTCGTGAACCCCAATATTTCAAAACCTGGATGTTCCGCATTCTCATCAACGAATGTAATACCATGCTTTCCCGTCGCTCCCTCTCCACATCATATGCAGAGGTGCCTGCCAAGCAGGAAGTATCCAGTCCCTACGACGAGGTGGATATGAGAGAAGCAGTTGATCGACTGGAAGAATCGAAACGAATTGTCATTGTGCTGCATTATTTTGAGGATCTAACCCTGCGTCAGGTAGCGGATACGCTGAATATATCCGAGAGCGCGGTAAAAATGAGACTTAGCCGGGCACGGCAGGAGCTATACCAAAAATTCAAAAACTTTCGGGAGGTAAAATTGCATGTCAAACCTATTTAATATCGATCAGGAGTTAAAAAAACAAGCAAAGGAGCAACCTGTCATGTCTAATCTTGTACGCACTCGAATTGATGCCACACTGGAGTCCCTTCCCGAATCACCCAGCGAGCTGAATAGCAAACAGGCTCATCGTCCGCGCCGGGTTAACAAAGGAATGCGACGTACCGCAGCGGCTGCTGTTGCTGCAGGTGTATTAGGTGTTACCGTATTTGCATCCGGATTTGTGTCTCCAGCCATGGCTGATTCTTTGCGCAACATTCCGCTCGTAGGCAGTCTCTTCAGCTCAATTGAAGCGGATATGGGTCTGAGAACAGCGGGTAGCGAAGGTTTGACTACTCCAGTAAACAGTTCCTTTGCTTATCAGGATGTAAAATTCAAGGTATTGGAAACGGTATACGATGGCACACGTGCAGCATTTCTGGTTCATGTCACGGCTCCCAACCTGAATCAGGGCATGTATGACAACGGCAAGGACATTGTGAAGCTGAGCAGCGGAGTCGACAACGTTTCCCTCGATGTAAACGGGTTTAGCCCAAATGGCGGACTATTCTTTAGTTCAGCCGGGGCGAACGAGCCCGATACCTTGCTTTTTGAACAGGTCATTCCTACGGATCATAAAGGTGAATTCCCGGATCAGTTCGATGCCAAGGTTAAGTTGACGCTGCAAGGCATGGATCATGAGTTTGAGTTAACCGTTCCTTTTACAAAATCAACAACAGACACCCACAAGGTTCAGCCTGATACCGTCATGGAGAATGACTTGTTTACGGCCACTGTTACGAAAGCCGAGGTTACTCCTATCACAACACGCTTAACTGCCGCCATCGGTTTGAATGGAAAAGAAACGTTGACTGCCAAAGAAAAAGAACAGCTGCAGGACATCAGGTTTGCCATCTATGATGATCAAGGTCGGCAACTGACTGCACTCAGCGGCGAGGGTATATATGAAGATAACCAATGGAAATGGGAAAGCATATATGCGACTACAGCGAAGGATGTAAAATACCTGGTTGTGAAGCCTTTTGAAGTAAAAGATGACTTTACCGAAGAGGTCCAAGACAATCAATTTATTCAGGGAATGGAAATGAAAATTCAGCTCCAATAGCTCGAACTCATTTCCTTGCAAAGGGGTTATCGTATGTCCATTCAATTTACCATTTCATCTCTTAGTGTCCTTGGTCCACTATTCATTCTGATTCTGCTCGCTCTGGTGATCCACGCCAGGGTGAGCAGAATCAGATATACAAGCAAACAGAATATGCTGATGCTGACATTCGCTATATACATGCTGGGCATGCTGCATTTTGTATTTTTCCCAATCGATGTGAACATCGGAATCTATGCCAACCAGACACCCTGGTATAAGAACCTTCAATGGGTTCCGCTGCTGACTGCGGATGCGCCAAGCTTCCTTCTGAACATTGTGCTGTTTATGCCGCTGGGGTTCCTGCTTCCTCTTTTGAAACCTTCGGTTGACTCGATACGCAAAGCGGCAGCGGCTGGCCTAATGTTAAGTTTCTCTATTGAAATATTGCAGCTTGTGATCCGGATTACTCTGGGGAATGGCCGCTCAACCGATATCAATGATCTGATTGCAAATACGGCAGGAAGTGTGATTGGTTTTGTTATTCTTGGTCTGCTCATTCGCCTGATTGGCCAGAACCTGATTCTTCCCTGGACGATGCGAGGGCACAAGCGCTCTACTATGCGTTAGAATCGTAAATCTGAAAATGAGTATGCCTCCCGAAAGGCAAAACATGGTCTGTTCCTTAAGATGAAAAAGTCAGCAAGCTGTGATACAATTGAGGAATTGTGTATTCGCAGACAGACATGCAGATAGGGCTCATTTTTGACGCTCTCCATCTACTGATCATGCTGCCAATCTAGGGAGGTTTATGGAACAACCATGCTCATTATTGGTATCGCCGGAGGGACCGGCTCCGGTAAAACGACGGTAGCTCGCTCCGTCATCGACCGTCTTGGATCAGGCAAAGTGACGTTTATATCCCAGGACAATTATTACAAAGATCAATCACAGCTCACTCCAGAGCAGCGTCGACTCACCAATTACGATCATCCGTTTGCATTCGACAATGATCTGTTGATTGAGCATCTTACCCTGCTGAAGCAAGGACAAACGGCATATGCTCCCGTATATGACTTCACCATAGATAACCGTGCTGCCAATGAGACGGTTGAACTCGCACCGAACCATATCGTTATTGTAGAAGGCCTTCATGTGCTCATCGACGAACATCTACGTGCCCTGCTGGACATCAAGGTATTTGTCGATACCGATTCCGATGTTCGCATTCTTCGGAGAGTGTTGCGGGATATGGAGGAACGTGGACGTACGATTCAATCCGTTTACAAACAATATCTCGAAACCGTCAAACCCATGCACGATGCCTTTATCGAGCCTTCCAAAAAGTACGCGGACATTATTATCCCCGAAGGTGGACATAACGAAGTCGGCATTCAGATGTTGTCGATTTTGACCGAGAAGTACCTGACCGGAGAGAAATGGAACGGCGCATAGAAGATATCTAATGTAGTATTGTTAGCCGTCTGCCTCTTCTGGTTTGAGAGAAGTAGGCACGGATCAGCTACAACATTTAATGTAAATTCAACTGAAATCCAGGCTGCCATGGTGCAGTCTGGATTTTTGGTATTATTCTGTTTCTCTCTTTTCAAATGGGCGAAAATGGGTTATCCTTGAAATATATGAGCTTGGTAACTACATATTTAGATCTTCTACCTTAAAGCATAAGGCTATGAATCTACGGATTCGTGGCCTTTTTTTGTGTTTTGGGAGGTTAGATGGGTCTAGAGGAGGGGGTTTAAACCTTAATTCGGAACACTAATATTGAGAAATAATACCAAATACCCAGTTGTACATGGTAGAATATTGATGATTATCACAAATTTAGTATCTAGTAGTATCAAGTACATAACCACAACCAGGAATTGAAATTAGAAAGGAGCAGTATTCATGAAGAAAATGATTCTAACCGGGGTTACGGCATTGGCTTTGCTTACAGGGGGCGTAATAGGCTCAGGAAGTATCGGGAGTTCAGTAGAAGCCGCTCAAGCTACGCTGAAATTCAAAGATGTCCCTTCGACTCACTGGGCGGCTGCAGCGATCAACTCCGCAGTTGAACAGGGATTCTTCCAGGGGTATGCGGACGGGACATTCAAACCAGGCTCACCCGTGACCAAGGCCGAAATGGCTAGTATTCTCGGACGACTAACCGATCAGCCTAATGCAGCCATACAAGAAACCAATAACTTTACAGACGTGCCTGAATGGGCAAAAAGTGGCGTATCTGCTGCGATTGCCAAAGGATTCATCAGCCCTGCTAACTACAATGGGAAACTCGATGCCAAAGCTTCTCTAACACGGGGTGAAATGGCGACCTGGCTGGCACAAGGGCTGACCGTGGTTGATTCGGATTACAAACAAGCTCTGTCTGATGTAACCAATACTGTGATACCTGCGAAGGAATATTTCACGGGCAAACTGGCAAGCAACCAAAAAAATGCTGTCGCTGTTGCTCTGGGTACAGGGTTGATGAGTGTTGCTAACGATAAAAATTTTGGAACGGATCGCACCACGACAAGGGCCGAAGTTGCTGTGCTGATTGCTCGTTATGCAAGTGTGGCGAAAACGAAGCCTGCTGATTTTCAGGGCTTGAATGAGTTGCGTGCAGTTGGTTTGACGGGGACAAATATCAATATTATTGCGCCTAAATATAAGAAAACAGGACAGGACAAGTTTCCTGAATCATATGACTACAGTAAGGTGACTGGTAATTTTGCAAAGGTTCGCAACAAAGAGTTAACTACCGTTACGAGTTATGCAGACTTGAAGATTAAAAATTGGATCATTATTAATCCTTATGTAGAAAGTACTAATAGAAGTATTTACTACCCAGTTTTTGTCGATGAAAAGGACAGGTTACTTAGGGGGGCATACTATTCCTTTACTGAATTTGATATAAGCATTAAAAATTCAATGAACCAGTTACAGGGAGGAAGTCTCATTAATTCCCCTACAATTAATGCATTAACTTCTCCAAGCAGTAAAGCCTTCAGTGAATACGGGCCTAAACATATTAATGATTTACTCGGACCTAAGGGAGTATTTACCGTAAAGAATCCAATTTACTGGGGACAAGGCCTCCTTCATTTTGACAAATCACTTAATCCTGGAGTACGACTTACACTCAAAGATGGAACTAATTATAACGTAATCCCCAATTAATTAATAAAATGAGGGGTGACCTATTTGCATTTCCTTAGCCTATTAAAGAAACTACTACTGGCAGCTTTAATAATAGCGATGATATTTCCACCCCCTTCGGCTGTCTACGCTGGAGGAGGGCCGGGAATAAAGCCACCTTTAGAGGCTCCACGTATTGTACCCACCACTCCAGCTAAGTCTCAGAAAAAAGTCAGTCCAGTTGAGGGTAGTGGAATGAGTAATATTGGAGTATATATATACCAATTAGATAATATGAAATGGAGTGTTGATGGTGAATGTAATGGTCAGTTACTTAATAACAATCCTTCTACCAACAAACCCACTTCATCATTAGTTTGTGTAGATCTATCTCTAGATGCTCCAAGTTATAAACCAACAAATTATTATGATAGTCTTGGGCAAAGTCATCCTCGAAGTGAGTTTACCTCAATTTCTTTAAAACCTATGTATATGGATAACACAAATTATTATTTGCCAGGTAAGCCTATCTTAGTAAGCGTAGAATCCTTCAATGACGAATCTGTAAGATTTACTACACAAATTGGTGGGGCCATCGAGCCAACAGCATACAGACCTTATAATCCACCTAAATACTCTGCCGATTACGTGTTTAACACGGATATCTATTGGCGAGCAATCGCCGAAACAACCAAAGAAATCAATCTCACCAATGGCGGTCAACTCAGCATTAACCAATCCAAGCAATTAAATGCAACCGTAAAGACCAAAACCGGTGATGGAAGCTTTGGTGCTGAAACCAATGTTAATAGCGGCAATGGGCGAACGACATGGACTTCCTCCAACCCTGGGGTTGCAACCATTAGTAATTCAGGATTAGTTCAAGCCGTAAGCAGGGGAACTACGACCATCACCGTACTATGGGAGAAAGACGACTTCCAATTAACCACAACCACAACGATTGGCGTAGAAGAAGATCCCGGGAACGGGGGTGGCGGAGGCAATGGGGGCGGCAGCGGTGTTGGATGTTCACCGACAATCGGGCCACCATCCACAGAAACCATCATGAGCATGAGTGACCTTGATCCAAATGCTAACGGTGTAATAAAGTCAGATAACAGAGGAAGCGAGACATTCAATGTACTGAGAGGAATCCCTACTTCCGAGTCACTGTATACCAATGCATTTGCTGACAACTATCTCTTCAAGCAGGCCTGGGCGAAAATGTCGGGCAAAGTTACGTATGATTGCAGTGTTACGCTGTCCTATGACAGGGAGTGGACTGTTCCGGGCCCTGATATCTGTACCGAGGATGGCTGTACGGATGGACCGCCTGTTCCAGCTAATGACACCGTAACCAAACCATACAATTTCCAGATTACACGGGACTACTCGTACTGGAAAATCAACAATCTTGAAGTGTACAAGATCGCAAAAGCGACCATGAAGAATTATGCCCTGCCGGGTGAACTGATCACCATGACTCCATCCGGATACACACCGCCAACTTTGGTATCCAAAAATGATGACAACGTGGAGAGCCACGTCAGACCAGGGCAAACAACGTCTATCTCCTATACCCCACCCAAATTAACAGGCGGGCTGAATGCACCTCCAGATGTGCCGGATGATACATCGCGTTTGAAGGGAATGGCTGAGTCCAACACTCCTCAGGCAAAAGTGAATAATGACTCGGTCATATTCAACAATACCAAGATTATGGACGATGCAGAGGCGACCAAGGATGGACCTACGCCATCCAATATTCCTAACCCTACAACCATTGGCCAGGATGTCCTGTATAAGCCAAATAACATGATTAGTAACACGCTGGTCAACAAAGAAAACACACCAAGTTCCGGTACCATTTATTACGATCTGCTGCCCGGGAATGTAAATGGCGGCGCCAACAAAGATTTCCCGATTAACGGCATTAACACCGTTACCGTGCACACCCCTGTCGTAAACTACGCCCTGGTATCGGATGATCAAGCTCATAATCAGAAGACGGTTCCGGATCTAACCCGGTCAGCACTGATTCTGGAACGTCCATTTATTGTACGTATACCAACGACTGGTCAGCATTTGGACGCAGCAAGTTACCCCGGTTATGGCAATCGGGACTATGCCAAATATTTTCGATTGAAACAGGTGAAATTCCCGTTCGATGTCTACAACGCGGACAGAAGCCAATTTATCCCGGCTAAAACCTGGGTAGATATCCCGGTAAACCAGCTGGACACCAGCTTTTACCTCCCGGTATGGGTAGACGAGGGCAACTATGAAATTGAATTCCGCAACATTGCGGAGAACGCACCCTCCAACTTCACAGAACAGCAGGATGCCAATACCAACCTGGCCCATCACGTAGCTTCCGATACGGTTCCTGTCGAAGTCATCGGTAGGCTATACGATTTTCATGTCACCGACATTTCGGACTATAACTGGGAAAATGTTTTTCGCAAGCAGCCAGGCAGTCCGGAGCCAACGGGAGTCAGTTATTGGACAGGCTTGAATCGTATAGACGGTGACCCTCGTGGCAACCTGGCACCTTTCGTACTGCCCATTCGTCCAGGCAGCCATCCAATACAGGGATTCAAAAATGTGGCTGTAAAAACCGGGTACCATATCAAGTTTGACCTCAAAACGAAAGGTAATATGTTTGGTCAGCAGGATGGGGTACGGATTACGCCAACTTTTCATTTCGTGAACGAGGACGGTACCTCCCGGCAGGAGGTGGATCTGTATTACCACAGAGGACAGGAAAGATTTATCCGTATCGGATCTGCACAGGATTTGGAGAAACGCTTTGTGGTTCTGAATGCCCGTTTACGAAATGTTCCTGGTACCGAAATGGGCGATACCGCCCGTTATCGATACACCTATGAACTGACCAAAGAGGAGCAGAGCCAAGGCACACTGGCAGAATACATGGTTCGTTTCGTCGATCAGATCTCGCACCAGAAAACGTGGGTGGGACGTTATGATTGGATGATCCTGCCCTCATCCATTCGTACATTGATCGGACCCAAAACGGACATCCCGCAAGGTGTTAACTTGGATCGGGCAAATGCAGCCATCCAGCACTGGTATGGAGAATACAGCCTGCCAGCCGATGTATATGCCGTGCCGAAAGGCACGGATATGGAGCCACTTGCGAGACAAAATCAGTTGGATGAAAAGTCCGCTGTGTTTCTGAGAAATGGGTATATCGTAGTCAACTTCAATATTGAAAGTCTACGAAATGGCGATACTGACGCGCCTCATCTCCAGTACATCTATGCACCTCTGATGAATCAGTGGCAGATGGAGGGCTTTCAGAACAATCCGGTCAATACTGAAGGCAATACTTGGCCCATCCAAGACGGGGATGTTGTCTTCTACCATGCCAATCGGTCGAGCAGAAACGACTTCCAATCCCAAGTACCACATTAAAAAAGACAGCAGGCAATGCTTAATACTCGGCTGAGTCACCTATGCTTGCGTATATTGGTTTGCATAGATAGGTCTGCATAGATCGGTTTGCGCACATCGGTTTACTTACATTGTTGTACTTTTCAACATCAGTTCATCATTTCTTATAGTCCTTATAAAGGAAAAGGATTACTCCGGCCGTCACCACCATGACCCGGAATAATCCTTTTTCTTCGCTTCATTATAGAAACCACAATACATCGTACCAACTCAGCCCGTGATGCCTTGGAGGGCATACTCTCGCATCTTATTTTTGATTTCTTTCACCGACAACACCGAAGCCATTAAGTTCCGCGTATAGGGATGACTGGCTGCACGATTCAGCTGTGCACTTTCTAACACCTCAACGACTTCACCCTTGTACATAACCGCAGTGCGATCGCTAACCTGCTGCACCACAGCCAGGTCATGTGATATGAAGATACATGAAATCCCTGTCTCCTCACGCAATTGAACCAACAGGTTCAAAATTTGCTG
The DNA here is from genome assembly GCF_038005125.1 of Paenibacillus sp. FSL K6-2862. Taxonomy (NCBI): domain Bacteria; kingdom Bacillati; phylum Bacillota; class Bacilli; order Caryophanales; family Paenibacillaceae; genus Paenibacillus; species Paenibacillus sp. FSL K6-2862. The sequence continues at coordinate 274,237 of NZ_JBBOSN010000001.1, read as the reverse complement.
CTGAATGGAAACATCGAGTGCCGAGGTAGCCTCATCAAATATAATCACATCCGGCTGCACTCCGATCGCCCGGGCAATAACCACCCGCTGCTGCTCCCCACCACTGATTTCGTGTGGATACTTGTCAGCAATCGCAGCAGGCAACCCCACCAGGTCCAGCAAACGATGAATTTCCTTTTCGCCCTGCCTGCGCTTGATCAGTTTATAGTTCAATAAAGGCTCAAGAATAAACGATCCCACCCTCATGCGGGGATTGAAAATCGCAGAAGGTTCCTGAAAAACCATCTGAATCTGCTTGCGCTGCAGTCGCAAAGCCTCTCCTCTTATCAGTGTAATATCCTGCTGACGATAGATAATCTGCCCAGAGGTTGCCTTTTCCAGATGGGTCACACATTTGGCCAAGGTGCTCTTGCCACTTCCGCTCTCGCCTACAATTCCCAGACATTCTCCCGGATACAGCTTCAGGTTGATTGATTGCAATGCTGAATGGGCTCCCTGGCCCCTGGATTCATAGGTTTTACTTAAATTCCTCATTTCCAGAACGGGTATCCTCTCATCTACCATCCGTATTCCCCTCCAATTCAGGTACTGCAGCTAGCAATTCGCGGGTATAAGCATGACGTGGACTTGTAATAATGCTTGAAGTTTGTCCAAACTCAACCAGTGACCCGTTCTGCATCACACCGATGTAGTCTGCCATATGGGCTGCAACAGCAATATTGTGCGTCACAATGATCATCCCTGTTCCCTGACTTGCCCGAAGGCTGGTCAATCGTTTGATCACTTCAACCTGAGTGGTTACATCCAGTGCACTGGTCGGTTCATCGGCAAGCAGCAGTTCTGGCTCCATCGTTACCGCCATGGCAATTGCCGTTCGCTGCTTCATGCCTCCGCTAAGCTGGCCGGGATACATGCTCATCATCCGCTCGGGGTCATCCAGTCCCATCTGTGAGAGCATGTCCACCGCCATAGCATAGGCAGCTTTCTTGGATAGTCCAACGTGTGTACGGATTGCCTCGATGTACTGACTTCCTACTGTACGGATGGGATTCAGATAAGAACCGCTATCCTGAAAAACCATAGCCATCCGCTTGCCGCGTACACCGTGCCAGTCCTTCTGCGAATAACTAAATATCGATTTTCCCTGAAAAACAATGTCTCCCCCGACATACTGCCCACCATTTGGCAGCATGCCAAGCAAAGCTCGAAGCAACGTCGATTTACCACTTCCGCTCTCGCCCACGATTCCGATAATCTCTCCGGCATTCATTGCAAACGATACATTCTGCAGTGCAGGCGAACCGCTCTTATACACTACAGAAAGGCGGTCTACACCCAGTAAAGCGTTCATTATTGCCCAACCTGGATATTGCGATCCAGGAGATAAAAGTCGATCGGATACATCGTCGCACCCTGTACGGCGCTCTTGCTTACAATGTTAATTGGCGTATAGGTAATAAACATGTATGCCGCATCATCCAGAATCATCTGCTGGGCTTCTGCAGCAAGTTCATATCTTTTCTCCACATCGAATTCGGAATGCAGCTGCTGAATCACCGCATCCAGCTTCGGATTGCTGTATCCACCGATGTTCCACTCCGCTCCCGTTTTGAAATAAAAGTCGAGAATATACTGGGGATCTCCAGTAATTCCTGTATTAATGCTGGTCAGAGCCAAATCGTAGTTCCCGCTTTTTTGGTGATCAGTTAGATCCTCGTAAGAGGTCATTTCCAGGTTAATCCCAATCTCCTTGAGTTGGGACTGCATCGCAGCAGCCACAATGGAGTCCGATTCGTAAGCTGAATTGAGGATCAATTGAAGCGTTAGCTTCTGTCCGTCTTTTTCCCGAATACCGTCCCCATCCGCATCCTTGTAGCCAGCCTCATCCAACAGCTTCTTGGCTGTCTCTGGTTCATAGTCATACCCCTTGACCTGATCATAGCCAAAAGGCAGAGCCGAGGTAAACGGGCCTTTGGCCGCCTGGCCGCCCACCAGTGTGTTTGCATACATCTCGCGGTCTATGCCGTACGAGATTGCACGCCGTACTTCCGGCTCGCTTAGCAGCGGGTTTTTCGTATTAAACCATACAAACTGTGTACGCAGGCTCGGGATTTCATCAATCGTATATTGACTCTGATCCTGGAATAATGCCAAGCTGCTTCGTCCCACGTTGCTGGCTACATCGATCTCACCCGATTGCAGTGCAAGGGCACGTGTGCTGTCATCCTTGATATATTTGAATGTAATGGTATCCACATCGGCTGCCCCGTCCCAGTATCCGTCATACCTTTTCACCTCAATCTCCTGATCCGGGGTATAGCCTGTTACCATAAATGGACCTGTAGCGATAGGTTCGCTCTTGAATTGGGATGTATCTGTACTCGTATCCACAATGACAAACAAAGGTTCAGCAATATTGCCGAGCAGGGAGGCGTAAGGCTCCGTTGTTTTGACGGTGAGATCCTGGCCTTCTGCAGTCATGGAAGCCACCGGCAAGGTCGATTGCCCTCTCTCATTCAGCTCCATGGAGCGTTCAATGGACTTCTTCACCGCGTCTGCAGTAACCTTATTCCCATTGTGGAACGTTACACCGTCCCGGATATGAAAATGCCATGTCGTATCATCAATACGATCCCAGCTATCCGCAATTTTCGGTACCAATTTCATATTTTCGTCAAATTGAATCAGAGTCTCTCCTATTGCTGCCCGTGTAAGGGTCCAGCCGTTCCACTCCTCTGCAGGATCCAGATTACTTCCAAGCCAGAATAGCGCTACATTCAGATGAGTCGGTGTACCTGCACTGCCTTTGCCCGCCTCAGCTGCCTTTTCGCCAGATGATGATGAGGTGGAAGTACTTGTTGGGGTTTGGCCACATGCCGCGATAATACATAAGATCAATAATGACAGTATGGTAAGCGTTAGCGTTTTTCCATATCTCGAATTCATTCCCGTTCCTCCTGTTAAGCTGCCTTTTTCTTGGGATCCAGCACATCCCTCAGACTGTCGCCCAGCAAATTAAAAATGATCACCGTGCAAAAAATCGCAAGTCCCGGATAAATCAACAGCCACGGAGCTGTCTGCAAATATCGCCTGCCTTCATTCAGCATCGCCCCCCACTCCGGTTCAGGAGGCTGAGCACCCAGCCCCAAAAAGGACAGGCCTGAGATGGATAACATCATGCCGCCCACATCCATCATCGCCATAACGATAAGAGGAGACAGCATATTGGGCAGGATGGTTCTGGTGATGATCTGAATCTTCCGCGCACCGCTGAAGGCTGCCGCAGCGACATACTCCTTTTGCTGAAGCGAGATCACCAGACTTCTTGCCAGTCGTGCATACTTCGCCCACCATACAACAGCCAGGGCAATTACCGTATTAAATAGGCCTGGCCCCAGCATCCCCACTACTGCGATAGCGAAGATTAATCCTGGAAAGGCCATCAGCGTATCGGATAACCGCATCAGCACTGTATCCGTCAGCCCACGGGCAAAACCCGCGATAACACCAATGGCTACACCAAGCACAAACACAATTCCGATCATCATAAATGTAAGCAGAAGCGACATCCTGGCCCCGTAAAGGAGACGGGATAACACGCAGCGTCCAAGCTGATCGGTTCCAAGCGGAAATTCCGAACTGGCAGGCTGCAGTACCTTGGCAAAATTCGTTGCCAGTGGATCATGCGGTGCAAGCAGCGGCGCAATCATGGCGAGAATGACCCAGAGGAGGGTCAATGAACATAGAAACGTGAACCAGCGATGCTGTGTCAGAATAAGCTTAAATTCTCTCATTCACACATCCACGTCCAGTCGAATCCGCGGGTCATGCAGATGTGTCCAGAGATCAACAATCAGATTCAGCAATACATAGATGGTTGCCATCCAGATGACATAGCCCTGAATCAGGGGATAGTCCCTTGTAAAGATGGCATCCACCGCCATCTGCCCTACACCGGGCCATACGAACAAACTTTCCACAATGGCAGCCCCGCCAAGCAGGGCGCCTGTAGACATGCCCATGAGCGTAACGATGGGCAATAATATATTGGGTAAAATATGCTGCATCATAATGACTCTCTCCTTCACACCTCTGGCTCTGGCCCCCGTTACATAATTCTGGGACATCTCTTCCAGAATCACCGTACGGATCTGCCTGATATATTGGGCGATCAGAGGTAACGCCAGTGTGCATGCGGGCAATATCAGGCTGTTCCAGCCCGAACTCCCCATGACGGGCAGCAGCTTGAGCTGTACGCCAAACACCAGCATGAGCAGCATCCCGAGCCAGAAGCTGGGCATGGACAACCCGGCAAACGAAAACAGGCGTATGACGTAATCCAGCACGTTGTTTCTGTAGACGGCCGACAAAATACCCAGTGGAAACGCAATCAGAATGACCAGCAGCAGGGCACTTCCTGTTAGCCGAAGCGTGGCTGGAAGCCTGGACAGCAGAATGTCGAGCACAGGCCTGTCGTATTTATAGGACGTTCCGAAATCTCCGGTAAGCACCTGTCCCAGCCAGGTTCCGTAGCGTATCCAAAACGGCTGATCCAGTCCCAGCTGGACACGCACCTGCTGTACCAATTCGTCCGACGGAGTGACTCCTGTAGACATGAGCATAAGCCTTGCCGGGTCCCCCGGAGACAGATAGGTCAGCAGAAATGTCAGAAACGAAATGCCAAATAACACGGCTGCCAGCTGAATGAATCTTTTCACAATATATCTACTCACATGTCTGACATCCTCTCCCCAATCTCCAACCCCGCACGTGACTTGTCCATGCATATCAAAAAAGACGTCTCTCTCCGCTAATACCGGATAAGGACGTCTTAAATAAACAGATTTTCAGAAAAAATCATGCTCTCTAAACACCTTCCTATCTCCCGTAGGTACTACTGTGTTGTTAAACTAGGCAGGTCTCCTGGCTCCAGAATCCTCGTCATTGCAGCACCTTCCCGGCCTAAACCAGTGGCATAACGCTGCATGACTCCTCTGTTACAGTGGCGGGACCGCGCCGGCATCACACCGGTCTTCCCTATTAAGCTTCTACCCGAAGGTATAGCACCCAGTTCCACATATTCAATTGAAATGCATTCTGTACCAGTATAGCTGGCTCACAGATAATGATCAAAGCATTTATTCAAATTTGAAATAGCTCATCAGCCTATTCCCGCTCTCTCGAACCTTTGGGGGAGACTCCTGTCACACGCTTGAACATCTTGGAAAATAACAACGGATCCGTATACCCCACGGAGTGGGCAACCTCACTGACCGAAAGCGTTGAGCTCTGCAGCAGCTCTGCTGCGCGATTCATCCGGTATTCAAGAAAAAAGGCCTGTAACGACTTTCCGTACTTCTCCTTAAATAGACCGGACAGATACGTACGATCCAGACGCACGGACTGTGCAATATCAAGGATGGACGTCTTCTGGCTGTACCTGTTCTCCATAAACTTAACTGCTTGTCTGATGTATTCATCCTTGGTGGAAAGGGGCCTCTGCGGCTTGTCCTCATCAGGGGATGAGGAGATCAGTTCGGCGATTAATCGGTACAGCAGGCTCTGGCTAAATACATCTCCACCATTGCGCGATGAGGCCTGAACCATGTCTGCATATAAACCATCCATTACCTTTGGATCCCTGGCTTCGAATACAGGGCATGCTGGACTCAGGTTTGCCCGCTGCATGAAAGTCTTGGCATGTACGCCCTTAAATCCGAACCAAGAGTATGTCCAAGGCTCGTTCGCGTCGGCTTCATAATGAATGATCGTATCCGGCAGAATGGCGAAGCCCTGACCCTGCGTCAAATGGTACTCCTTATCTTCCATATGAACGGTTCCCCGTCCCTCATGAATGTAATGAACCACATAGGAATCTCGTACCCCCGGACCCCAATAATGAGACGGATCACAATCCTCCCAGCCAAAAAAAAGCAGCACCAGCTCCATCTGTGTCCAGTCCATGGGCAACACGTTCATCTCGATTGGACTCACCTTCCCACCCCTTCACTTCTTCCGCATCAACATGTATCTTACTTTAGATTATAACAGGTATATTGGTTAAATATCAGCTGAAAGCGGGACCAAAAATGGGATTATGCCATGTAAGGGAGAGGTTGAACCATAGTTATATAAGCTGGATCGGCCTATAGTTGGGGTACACCATTATTCAGGGAGGCTGGACTTGAGATGAACAAAATTACGTTTCTCGGTGCAGGCAGCACCGTTTTTGTCAAAAATGTATTAGGTGACGTCATGATGACTGAAGCACTGCAGGATTTTGAATTGGCCTTGTTTGATATCGATGCCGAACGGCTGAATGATTCCGAGCGACTGCTGACCAGTATGGGCCGTTCTCTTGGAAGCCGTTGTTCCGTAAAAAAATACACAGACCGCAAAGAAGCACTGCGCGGTGCCAAATATGTCATTAACGCCATTCAAGTGGGCGGATATGATCCATGTACAATTACGGACTTCGAAATACCGAAGAAATACGGGCTGCGTCAGACTATTGCTGACACCCTCGGCATTGGCGGTATCTTCCGTAATTTGCGTACCATTCCAGTCATGCTCGACTTTGCCCGGGACATGCAGGAAGTGTGTCCTGACGCCTGGTTCCTGAACTACACCAACCCGATGGCCGTACTGACCAATGTCATGAACGTGCATGGAGGGATCAAAACGGTAGGTCTGTGCCACAGCGTGCAGGTATGCGTGCCTCACTTGTTTGAAGCGCTGGGAATGGATCAGACAGGCGTAGTTGCAAAAGTGGCAGGAATCAACCATATGGCCTGGCTGCTGGAAGTAACGAGAGATGGCCAGGATCTGTATCCAGAGATTAAACGCCTGGCGAGGGAGAAACAGAAGGAGCAGCATCATGATATGGTGCGGTTCGAGCTGATGAATCGTTTTGGATATTACGTAACCGAGTCTTCCGAGCACAATGCCGAGTATCATCCATACTTTATCAAACGGAATTATCCGGAATTGATCGAACGCTTCAACATCCCGCTGGATGAGTATCCGCGCCGCTGTGTGAACCAGATTGAAGGATGGAAGGAAATGCGCGAGAAACTGTTTGCCAGTGAACATATTGAACATACGCGCAGCCGCGAATACGCTTCGCACATCATGGAAGCAATGGAAACGAACCGTCCATACAAAATTGGCGGTAATGTAATGAATACCGGTCTAATTACCAACCTGCCTCGTGAGGCCTGTGTCGAGGTTCCTTGTCTGGTGGACGGATCTGGAATCAGCCCAACATACATTGGTGACCTGCCTCCACAGCTGGCGGCACTGAACCGCACCAACATCAACACCCAGCTGCTGACGATTGAAGCGGCCATGACGGGCAAGAAGGAACATATCTATCATGCCGCCATGCTGGATCCGCACACGGCTGCCGAGCTGTCCATTGATGACATCGTTGCCATGTGTGATGAACTGATTGAAGCTCATGGGGATTGGCTGCCGAAGTATACATCCTAAAGCAAAAGATAGTTTTTATTTCATTGATGATTAGAAAAGCGCCGAAGACCTCTGTAAATCCAGGAGGCTCCGGCGCTTTTCTAATAAGGGATTCTTGTTACAATTTCATACTAATCCTGAAGCAAAAAGCGATAGCCAATTCCGGGCTCGGTCTGAATGAATCGTGGCTGCGTAGGGTCTTCTTTTAACTTTTTGCGCAGATGACCCACGTAGACCCTCAGATAGTGACTGTCGGATTCGTGATGATGCCCGCCCCATACCTGCTGCAGCAGCTGGCGCTGGGTAATGATCTTTCCGGCATTGGAGGCCAGAACCTTCAGCATATCGTACTCTGTGGGTGTTAATTTGATCGGCAAACCGTCCAGCTCCACCTGCCTTTGTGCCAGATCTACAGTGAGAGACCCAAAACGCAGTACAGGTTCATCGGTTGTCTTCGCCACATGGCGAAGCGCAACCCGAATCCGGGCAACCAGTTCACCCATGCCAAACGGCTTCGTTACATAATCATCAGCCCCACCGTCAAGGGCAGCAATCTTGTCTTCCTCGCGCTCCTTCGCCGTCAGCACAATGATGGGCACCTGGGACCATTCGCGGACGCGATGCAGCACATCCATCCCGGACATCCCCGGCAGACCCAGATCGAGTATGATCAGATCCGGATGAACGATGCTCGCCTGAATGACAGCCTCGTCGCCATCTCCACATTCATGAATCTCGAATTGATGAGCCTGCAGGGTCACCTTCAGCAGTTTGCGAATCTGTGGTTCATCATCTACAACCAATATGCGTGCCCCTTGCGATGCCGTCATGTTACTCAACCTCTCCTTGTCCTCTATAGGGAAATAATGCTTCCGGCGTTTCCATGGGCAAACAGATGCTCATTCTTGTTCCGCCTCCCGGATTGGGATCTGCTTCAATCGTTCCTCCGTGAACCTCAACGATCCCTTTGCATATAGCCAGTCCCAGTCCTGTGCCCGTCACATGACGAGAGGATTCCAACCGGTAAAACTTTTCAAAAATCCGCTCTTTGTCCGCATCGGGAATACCCACGCCTTTGTCCGCTACCACAATGGTCAGCCTGGAATTCCCCTCATCCCTCGTAACAGTGAGGACAATCTCGCTATAGTCAGGTGAATATTTAATGGCATTGCTGACCACATTGATCAGCACCTGTTCCAGCAGCACTTCATCTCCACATATAAATAACGGTTGATCCGGCAAATCCACACGAATGCTCCGATGCTTGCTGAATTCCCTTACTTGCGTTAATACCACGCTGATCATGTCCCCAACGTCACACCATTTCCTGCGCAGCTGCAGCATGCCGCTCTCCAGCTTCACCATGCCCAGCAAATTGGTCACCAGTCGGTTCATACGCATGGCTCCATCCCGAATATTGCCCGTCAGTTCCTTCCGGTCTTCCGGGGTAAATATGGCGTCATTCTCGATCAATCCTGTAGCGGATCCAATGATCGTCGTTAAGGGCGTCCGCAGTTCATGGGACACAGAGTCCAGCAAAGCCGTGCGAATGCGCTCTGATTCGGCAGTCATCTGTGCCACCCTGGCTTCCTCTGCCAGTTTGACGCGAGCAATTGCACTGGCAGCCAGCCCTCCACAGGCCTCCAGTAATTGCAGCCGTTCCCGCTGCTCCTGAATATCACTGGCCTCCATACAGACGGCAAGCACGCCGTGTACCTGATCTTCCGTACGCAAGGGAACGTATAGACCGGAGGATTCCCGCAGGCTGGTAGAACCTCTCCCTGCAGTTTCGCCATTCCTGTACACCCACTTGGCAATCGCGATCTCTGATTCCTCTCCACCCCAGACTGCGGTTCCCAGGTCATCAGCAGATGCCGTTACTTTCAGCTCATCATGAGCATCAGGCAAATATACGGCAGCCTGGGTACCCAGTGTGTGTGATACTTGCCTCGCAATATGATGGAGCAGGGTATCCAGATCCGTAACAGCCGTCATCTGGCGGCTGAGCGCATACAATGAATTGGTAGTGGCCTCACGCTTCCTAACCATCTCCAGCTGCTGACGCAAGCGACTGGAAAGGGTGGCTGTTAACACAGCTACGGCCAAATACACAATAAAGGAAAAAATATATCGCAGATCCGCAACGGTAAAACTGAGATTCGGAGGCACAAAAAAGAAGTCAAACATGATTACGCTAAGACTCGCTGCGTAGATTGCAGGGCCCAATCCCCAGTAAACGGCGCTCACCAAAATGGGAAACAGGTAAATGAGTGAGACGTTAACCAGATCACTACTCATGCCGATGACATGAAGCAGTGGGGTTAACAAGGTAATGCCAATGGTTACCCATACATATTGGGGAACCCGGTGCAACCGAGGAATCCCCTTCTCTTCTGTGTTTCGTTCAGGCACAGTACTGTTCACATCCCGGTTGGATCATAATCGTAATCTGCAACTATTAATACATCCATATGTCTGGACAGCCGTACCAGCCGATTGACCACCGATCCGGCACCACGATAGCCATTTAACCACCAGAGCCTCTTCGCTTGACCAACGACCAGCTGCGTTGCTTTTTCCTCTGCTGCCTTGCTTGCCAAAATACTTGATACTTCCCTCAGATTCTCACTGTGATGAATATGAAATTCCCCACCCAGCCGGACGGTTAGCTGTTCCAGGGCCTCCAGCTGATCCTTTACTTCGTCACTCATTGCCCTGCCTACATGTACATGATGTACATGCCATACTGCCTTCAACCGATAGGCCGTGCGAAACCCACGGCGAATTAACCGCTCCGCATGTTTGTCACTGCTTACACAGACAAAGACCGCTTCCTGTCTTCGCCAAGGGCCCCGAAGTGCACTTTTTTGTTCCTTCGCTTCCAGCCGTTCATCCACATCATCGGCCACTTCCCGCAGGGCAAGTTCCCGCAATGCAATCAGATTGCCGATGCGGAAGAAATTCGCAAGTGCCTGCTCCACCTTGGCTGCTGCATAGATTTTACCTTCCCGCATGCGCTGCCGCAAGGCCTGGGGTGCAACATCGATTAACTGCACTTCATCTGCCATTTGCAGAATCTGATCCGGTACCGTCTCCCGGACCCGAATTCCCGTAATGTGCTCTACGGCATCGTTCAGGCTTTCCAGATGCTGCACGTTAACGGTCGTAATGACCGAGATCCCTGCATCCAGCAGATGAAGCACGTCTTCGTAACGTTTTTTCCTTACGCTTCCGGGTACATTGGTATGGGCAAGTTCGTCCACCAACACGACTTCCGGGCAAAGGCGAAGAATAGCCTCCGTATCCATTTCCTCCAATGCTACTCCCTGATATGTCCGACGATCCCGTGGAATGACAAGCAGCTGTCCGATCTGTTCCATGGTCTCGGCCCGATTGTGCGTCTCCAGCAAGCCGATTCGAACATCAATGCCTTTGCGGAGCAGATCGTTGCCTTCCCGCAGCATCATATAGGTTTTGCCTACACCCGGGGCAGCACCGATGTATACCTTGAATTTGCCTCGCTGAATCTGGCCGATCTGTATCTTCACTTCTTGATCGCTTAATCTGCGATAGGTTGTGCTGCGGGTATCCGGCAATTTCGCCGGAAGTAATCGTTCTCCATCCAGTTCGGTTCGGTCTGCAAGCAGGAACAGATCTACCCCCTGCAGCTTGTGCAGGAGCGAGTTGATGACTGAACCTTGCCATAACTCCTGCCAGCGGGTATGACGTGAGTGACCCATCACAATACGCGTAATCTGCTGCCTGGCAGCATAACGTGCCAAGGTGGATGGAATCCTGCGACGATGCGTCATGGGCAATTCCTCGAATGCTCCTCCGAATTTCTCCACCAGCTTGATCATGTTTCGGCGAAATACCGTGGCTTCCTTGGTTAATGCCTTCCCCATGTCGCGGAACGTGACCACACATAGATCACCATTAAGTCGCTTCGCAATCTGCTGCCCTCTTCGAATATAAATGGATCCATTCCAGTGATATTGGGTTGATACCAGCACCCGTTCCATAATGCCTGTTGTCATGATAATGCCCATCTCTTCCCGGTGTTCCCGCAGGGACTCATTGACACCTTCGGCAACGAGTTTTAGCGCCAGTTCCCGTAAAATTCCCAGGTTGCCTTGTCGAAACAAAGCCCCCCCCTCATACCCCTTCAAATGTCCTTCGGCAAGCCGGGTCAAAACCGTTTCCGGTGTCACATCGATCAGCTTCACTTCGTCAGCCAATTCAAGTGTCCCTGCAGGAACGGTATACTCTGCCGCAATTCCTGTGAGTTTACGGGCCAGTTCGGTATATCCTTCCAGCTCGTAGACATTCACCGTTGTGATGACACTGATGTTGTGTTTCAGCAGATACTGAATATCCTCCAGCCTCGTAGCATGCAGAGCTCCCTCGCGGTTTCTATGCGCCAGTCCGTCAACGAGCACCACTTCCGGATTGCGCTCCAGCAGAGCATTTATATTGAGATCCTTCATCTCCATGCCATCCCTCTGACGGCACCAGTGAATACTCGGAATCCGTTCAAGCTCGCCGAGCTGTTCCACGGTTTCGGGTCTTTGCATGGTCGATACCGCGCAGATCACGACATCAATGCCTTGCTGGCGCAGCGTATTCCCTTCTCTTAACATATGATAGGTTTTGCCTGAACCGCTGACCGGACCAATATAGATAGTGAGCGTGCCCTGCTGCAGCTTCGTAATCATCTTCAGGATGTCCTCGGCTGATCTGCGCTTGAAGCTTTCATGCATCCGTTGATGTCTCCTTTCCACTCCCAATTTATCGAAAATGGAGAAAGCCCCTTCCGAAATCCGGAAGAAGGCCAATGATAGATAAGGCAATCCATGTCGCTTTTGACTTGAACTCAGATACTTCCTGCAGGCTAATTCAGCTCTGCTGTCAGCGCCAGATTCAGTGCAGTCACATTGACACGCGGCTCGCCGAATATGCCGAGCTGACGCCCTTGAACATGTGCTTCCACAAGTTCTACGAGCTGCTGCTCACGAAGACCCGTCGCCTGACTAATTCGCGGGATCTGTGCTTTTGCTGCTTCAGGCGAAAGGTCAGGATCCAGACCTGAGCCCGAACCAGTTACCAGATCAGCAGGGATCTGCTGCAGTGCCGGATTTTCCTGTCTAAGCTGAGCAATTTTATCTTTCATTTCACCGATATACTCCTCCGAAGCTACAGCCCGATTGGAGCCTGCCGACGCCGTCGGGTCGTAACTCGCGTTGGATGCACGGGGTTGGAACATGGCCGGTGATTTTACTTCCTGTGCCAGCAGGGATGAACCGATCACTTTCCCGTTTTGGGTCATCAGGCTACCATTCGCTTCTGCTGGAAATAGCAGCTGCGCCGCAGCAGTCGTCACCATCGGATACACGATGCCGCAGATCAGCATAAGAACAACAGACAAGCGGATAGCAGGCAGTATGGTCTTCATATCAGTCACATCCTGAATTCGTTATTTGTCAATTTGAATCAATTTGTTACACTATCGCACTGCGTGGTCAGAACAACCTTTCGATCGCTCTTACCCCCAGATTTTTTTGATTAAAGTTCCCAGGGTGAAAATATGGGGATAAGCTTGGGCTTCCGAAGCAGCTTTCTTGCAGAAAGCTTTTAGGCGAACACTTCGTTTCTCCAGATTTGTTCTGCCCTCTCCGTATTTGTGTAAAAGGGAGTCCAATTTATATGGGTTAATGTCACACCAAATGGAGCCCCGAAAGGATCAGGTCTATCAGCTTAATCCCGATAAAAGGTACAATCACGCCGCCCACGCCATAGATCAACACATTGCGTCCGAGCAGCCGCTCGGCTGACATGGCCCGGTACTTCACGCCCTTCATCGCAATCGGAATGAGCAGCGGGATGATGATTGCGTTAAAGATCAATGCCGACAGAATGGCCGATTGCGGTGAAGCCAGATTCATAATATTCAGTGATTGAAGCTGCGGCATGGCGATAATAAACATCGCCGGGATAATGGCAAAGTATTTCGCAATATCATTCGATATCGAAAAGGTGGTCAGTGCGCCGCGTGTAATCAGCAGCTGCTTCCCAATGGAGACTACCGACAGCAGCTTGGTCGGGTCAGAATCCAGGTCAATCATGTTGGCCGCTTCCTTGGCCGCCATGGTACCCGAATTCATCGCCAAGCCCACATCGGCCTGCGCAAGGGCAGGCGCATCATTGGTGCCGTCGCCGGTCATGGCGACGAGCTTGCCTGCCTGCTGCTCTTTTTTAATCGCAGCAATCTTGTCTTCCGGCTTCGCTTCGGCAATAAAGTCATCCACGCCTGCTTCCAGTGCAATCGTGGCTGCCGTAAGGGGATTGTCGCCTGTACACATGATCGTTTTGATGCCCATGGACCGCATCTCGGCAAACTTCTCCTTCAGACCAGGCTTCACTGTATCCTTCAGGTAGATTACACCGTAAATCCGGTCATCGATCGCAACGGCAAGGGGAGTACCTCCGGCCTTGGCAATGCGATTGGAGATGTCATCCAGATCGGCAGGAATTCGTGCGCCCCGGGAAGCAATATGATGCTTGATGGCATCTACTGCGCCCTTGCGAATCTGCATTCCGCTGCCGAGATTGAGACCTGACATACGGGTCTCGGCCGTAAACTCCACACTTTCCGCATCTGCATATTCTTGCTCCGGCCAGCGCTCGCCCTGCTTGCCTGCAAGCTCCACCACGGAGCGTCCTTCCGGCGTCTCATCACGAACCGAAGCCTGCAGCGCTGCACGGGTTATCTCCTGCACGGTCGCACCCTGAACGGGAATAAACTCGGAGGCCATCCGATTTCCGTACGTAATTGTTCCGGTCTTATCCAGAATCAGCGTATCAATATCCCCTGCCGCTTCCACCGCTTTCCCTGACATGGCAAGCACGTTGAACTGCGTGACCCGGTCCATTCCGGCAATCCCGATTGCGGACAACAGGCCGCCTATTGTTGTAGGAATAAGGCAAACCAGCAGGGCGATCAGTGTCGCCAAATCAAGGCGAATACCCAGGTAACTCGCCATCGGAACCATCGTCAGAATGACGATCAGGAAAATCAGGGTCAATACAGCCAGCAGGGTAGTGAGCGCGATTTCGTTTGGCGTTTTCTGACGCTGCGCACCTTCAACCAGAGAGATCATCCGGTCAAGGAAGGATTCTCCCGGATCGGTCTGTACCCGCATGACGATATAGTCGGAAGTAACCCGTGTGCCTCCCGTTACGGAGGAAAAATCTCCGCCTGCTTCCTTGATAACCGGAGCTGATTCACCCGTGATGGCCGATTCGTCTATCGAGGCCAATCCCTCGATAATTTCGCCGTCCGTGGGGATCAGTTCTCCTGCTTCCACGCGGACAATATCTCCCTTTTTCAACTGAGTCGATGATACTTGCCGAATTGTCCCATCCTTTTGCATCAACTTGGCGGTCGTATCTGATTTCGTCTTGCGCAAGGTATCTGCCTGGGCTTTGCCCCGGCCTTCGGCGAGCGCTTCAGCAAAATTGGCAAACAGCAGCGTGAACAACAGGATGAGGAACACCGCCATGTTGTACCCCCGTCCCGCTTCTGATGCAGCAAATAGATCAGGATCGATACATAAGAGCAGCGTGATGAACGTACCAACTTCCACGATAAACATGACGGGATTTTTGATCATGACCATCGGATTAAGTTTCTTAAACGCGTCCAGAGAGGCCTGCCGTATGATGTCCCCGCTTACTCTCCTTTTGCTTGGACCTTGGTGGTGGGGATTAATCTCCTTTCCCTCACCCTTTCCGCTTGCTCTATATGTTTCTTTGTCTATTTCTGCGATTGCTTGGTTACCCGTTCCTTCCACCATCTGTTCCTTCTTTCGCTCTATAGCACCCATTAATTTCGTGCACCTCCATGCTTAACGTCCTTGCTGTACTTCCCGTGTGCCAATCCATAGACTGTCCGTCCGTTACTGGAGCATCGCCAAATGCTCAGCGATCGGTCCAAGCGCCAGGGATGGGAAGAAGGTGAGCGCTCCGACAACCATAATCATCATCACCAGAATCCCTGCAAATAAAGGGGTATGCGTGCGAAGTGTACCCGTTGTTACCGGAACCACTCGTTTCGTTGCCAGGGATCCTGCAATCGCGAGCATGGCAATCATGGAGATGTACCTTCCCAGAAGCATCACCACACCAATGGCGATATTGTAAAAGTCCGTATTGGCGTTCAGTCCGGCAAAAGCGGACCCATTATTGGCAGCACCCGATGCAAAAGCATAGAGCACTTCGGTCAGGCCATGCATGCCTGAATTTGAAATCGAGGCTACCGCTTCGGGCCGCATAAGCGCCAGCGCAGTAGGAGCCAAAATAATCAAGGGATGAATCAGCAGCGCAATCGATGCGAGCTTTACTTCTTTCCCTTCAATTTTTTTGCCCAGAAATTCAGGTGTCCGCCCTACCATCAGTCCAGAGATAAACACGGCCAGAATGACGTACAGCAATCCGTTAAGCAGGCCTACCCCTTTACCGCCAAAAACGTTATTGAGCATCATTTCGGCAAGTGCCACCATTCCGCCGAGCGGCGTGAGCGACTCATGCATATTGTTGACGGATCCCGTTGTCGCAGCTGTGGTCACTGCCGTAAATAACGCCGATTCGGCTATACCAAACCTGACCTCTTTCCCCTCCATATTTCCTTGAATGCCGGCGGCATCCAGCGCAGGTACACCGCGATACTCCGATACAAAAACAGTCGTGAGCATCACGAGGAACAGAAAGCTCATCGCTGCAAACAATGCCCAGCCTTGCTTCCGGTTGTTTACCATCAGGCCGAAGGCATACACCAATGCCGTGGGCAGCAGCATCATGCAGACAATGTGGACCAAATTCGCCAGTGCGGTTGGATTCTCGAATGGATGGGCCGCATTGGTTCCAAACCAGCCGCCGCCATTCGTACCAATGTGTTTAATCGACTCGAGTGAAGCAACCAATCCGCGGGTGATCGTCTGCTCTCCGCCTTCCAGCGTGGTCGCGTTCACCGCCCCTGCCAGCGTCTGTGGCACACCCTGAAAGACCAGGAATAAGGCCACGATGAAGCTCAGCGGCAAAAAGATTCTTGTTATCGACCGCACCAGGTCGACATAGAAGTTCCCCAGTTCATCCCTCCGGCCAACCAGTCCGCGGATGAATGCAATCGCTACAGCGAAGCCTGTTGCCGCCGATGTAAACATCGGGAACGTCACGGCCAGCATCTGTGACAGATATGACAGGGCATTCTCGCCCGTATACGACTGCCAGTTGGTGTTGGTCATGAAGGATGCTGCTGTATTAAACGCCTGCGCTGCAGGCATGTTGCTGATGCCATCCGGGTTGAGCGGCAGAAACTGCTGCAGCCGCAGCACCAGAAACATCAAAATCAACATGACAAAGTTGGAAATGAGCACAGCTGACAGGTACTTTTTCCAGCCCATCGACTCATTCTCCCGAACCCCCATTAATCGATAGAGCAGTCGTTCAGGTCCACCGAAGATCCGGTCCAGTCCTGTCCGCTTGCCATCGAATACCTTGACCAGATAACTACCCACCGGTTTCACCAGCAGTATGATGATCAGCAGCGTGACCGCCACTTGTAATAAACCGCTACCCATATCCATAGTTCCTCCCTAATCTGCGATCCGAATGATTCAGAATTTCTCCGGCTTCACCAGCACATAGCCCAGATAGACCATCAGTGCCAGCACAATCATTCCTATAACGGTCATATGCATCTTCCCCTTTCTGGCTATAGCCCTAGGCTCTCTCGCAGAATTTAATGAACCCCCAGAACACCACGAACAGCAGCACAACTAATCCGATCATCCCAGCATCATTGACCATATGCCCTTCCTCCCTCTCTCTACCGTTCTTCCAACCTGCTACGTGTAAAATCTTATACCTGAACGCTGTAAAAAGGGGGTAAAGAAATCCCTGCCAGGGTGTAAAAAAAACGTAAAAATAGACCCGTTCCTTCGCCAATGGCTGAAAGAAAACGGGTCTATCGGTGATTTGATCTTTATCCAAACGGATTCTGTGCCCATTGCAGCAGTCTCTTTTTCGTGATTTTGCCGTGGGATGTGTGCTTGATGACCTGCCCTTGATCCAGGAGCAGCACCTGTGGTGATTCATGATGTACCTCTGTTTCCTCCGCAATCCGGCGGGAGAGCGGGCGACTCTCGATGACTTTGACAATACGATAGTCCATCTGCTGTCTGGGATCGGACGCATTAGAACCTACAAATGCCATAAACTCGCGGTACGCTCTCGCGCTGATCGGGCAGGTGGTGCTGTGCTTCAGGATGAGTACGGGATGATCCTCCGAAGATTGAAGTGCCTCTTCCCAGTCCTCCTGTCTACGGAGTTCACGGACATGTTCATTCAACATATCTTCCGTTCCAGCAATCGCCCGTTTGCTTACCGCCGATCCAATCACGACGCCAAGGGCCACGCCAAAAGCAATGCCGAGGGCAAGCTGATCCGTTGCCGTACCAATACTCACTCCGAGTGCTAGACCTAACCCAAGCCATAGTGCTTGAGGATTCACTTTTTTCTCCATGGTGATCATCCTTTCAAAGGATATGTATAATAAGGTTCGATAACAATTTTCTGTCCTGTATTCTTCTCAAATTATACCATAGGCATGCCTTTGGTCGACTTTTATAAAATGCATCTCCGGGTATATACTTGTGATACACTGATTGTAAATTGGAAACGATGAATGGAGAAACAAATGGAAAGGCGGAATCACGAAATGACATATGCATTTATGATAGAGCCCCAGCAATACATTCCCCTGGACAACGATGAGGAACTCATTGAAAAGTGCCAGGAGTGGGGCCTGCTTTCGGGTAAAGCAACCAAGCTCAAAACGTTCTACTATAAAGGAAACGGACTGAACACACCCTGTACCATCATTGGTTATGTGGATCATATGGCAGCCGTCATCCAACTGGATAATGAACAGAAACACTGCATTCATCCCTCTTATCTGAAAGAGATGCAAGCGTCGAGCTACAATGTAAGACCCGTGACGGCAGCAGAACAAGATAAGGCGAGTGAGCCATTGAACGGTTCCCGGACAGAGGACAACGCTCATGCTACTGCTTCAGTCGACGTGGGTACCACATCTGATTCAGACGGTATTCCATCTGATCTAAATGACATGGACATCGATGCCGGGGAAAGCCATTCCGGACTAAAAGGTGACCCGGATGGACTCGTAGAGGAATATGTTGGCCCACAAGGCGGGACAAGCAGTGAAGCGAAACCGAAGGCGAAGACGGCAAGCAAAGCGAAATCGATCAAGATTGACCTGCCTGAAGGCAAAGTGAAGATGACGGCAGTCGTCAAGGAATTTACAACGGTTCCGAACCATTTCTCCGACAATGATGATGAAGTTATCGTTTATGAAGGAGTAGCCATCACCGAGCCTGATCACGTTGAACTTGGTGAAGCCTGGTCCAGCCATAGTGCCACGATGAAAAAGCTGGAGCTTGAAGTCGGGGATGTCCTTACTTTTGAAGCAAAGATTATTAAGAAGAAGCTCACTCGAAATCCGGTGCCCTATAAGATCAACAATCCTTCCAAGATTCAAAAGCAAGTCTAAGCCAAAAAGACCTCCAGCTCGCGTGATAAAATCAGGCAATGGAGGTCTTTGCTTTTTAAGGATAGAGTCGAAGACAAATAGCTAGGCTTGGCCAGGTGTACAGCTAATTTGGAACTGAACGCCGTACTTGTCCGTAACCATGCCGTATGCCGGGCTCCAGAATGTCTCCTGGATTGGCATTTTCACCTCTCCGCCATCTTCGAGTTTGTTGAAAATGTGCTTGGCTTCATCTGGGGTATCCGTATTCACAGTAACACTGATGTTGTTACCAATGACATGAGGCATGCCCGGGAACGTATCCGACAACATGAGCACAGAGCCCCCGATCTGCAGAGAAGCATGCATGATACGATCCTTGGCTTCTGGCGGAATCGGATGATCCGGACTTGATGGACCTTCACCGAATGTCTGAATTGCCAACACTTCCGCGTTAAAAACCTCTTTGTAGAACGCGACTGCTTCCTTACCGTTTCCATCCGTTACAAGATACACATTCAAACTAATCGCCATGCGTTCTTCATCTCCTTAAGCTCATGTTTTGATAACCATTCCTGCCGCTTGCGACATGAGTATATAGGACAGGTTGTCCTTTGACAAGCAGGTATTTCCTTCTTTAAAGCAATACCCTTTCCGGTCAGATCTTATCCCTGGACTCTCCTTGCTTTCTCGGACTGTTCTGCCCCAACTGTACAACCTTTAGGATAGCAGGTTCGGCCTCCTTTTCTTGTATATAAAGAAAAACAACCACCTCCCGAACTCGTGTCGGTAAGATGGCTGATGTAAGGACTATATGGATTTGTTCTTTTTTACGATGTCGGCAATCTCGCTCTCTAGCAGCAAATACCGATGCACGCTTCGCATAATTGGCACCTTGGTTAACTTGTTTTTGTCCACGTACAGTTTCATTTGATCTTTCGATAAACCAAGCAACGTGCCTGCTTCAGAAACGGTCAAAACAACCTCGGGGTTGGTGGCGTTAAATGTCTTCTTCACTTTCTGATTCCAGTCCTCAAATACCTGCATAGATCAGCGATCTCTCCTATCCATAGCCAGTATATTTCCAGGCTGAATAGATTCAGTATACCACACTTGTGATCCTCGTCACTTGATCCTCGCACAGAACCAATATATGTTAGCTTACTGAGAGGACACTCGCAGATCGGTCTGCACGAATACAATCGTGTAAAAAAAACCAAAAAAGCCACTTAAAATAAAGTGGCCCGAAATATAAAACCGAATGATTGCCTTATGCTTCTTCCCAAAATCGGCGCAGGTTATCCATCGCAATTCGGGAGGCGGACTTGCACTCTTCCATGCCTTCGAATTCCACCGTGATGTTGCCATCGTAGCCGAATTCCTTGATCAGCTTCACAATTTTCCGGATCGGGATATCTCCATGCCCCACAATGGCTCCGCGCAGAAAATTCCCATGAGTTGTGGTGAACCAATCACCACCACCCGGATGTTCATCATATGGACGGAAATAAAAGTCCTTGAAATGCACCAGAGAAGCGTATGGCAAGTTCTTCATGACACCGATTATCGGATGTTCATCCACACACATAAAGTTGCCAATGTCTAGCGTTGTTTTGAAATTGGGGCGGTCTACAGCCTGCAGCACTCGTTGCACCCGATCGCTTGCCTGCACACTGAACCCATGGTTCTCAATCGTCGTTGTAATGCCGAACTGTGCAGCATAGTCCGCGATAATCTGGCTTCCCCGAACCATGAGCGGCAGATGCTGCTCAAACCAGGCAATGGTCATGTTTTCTTTCGGCAAGGTGAAGGCCGTCACGTCATGACGCATATGTTTGACACCCATTCGGTGCACGACATCGACATGCCTTTTGACCCGGGCCATTTCTTCCTCAAAAGCCTCTTCCGTCTCCTGTACAAAATTGGCTGGCATCGAATAATTGGACAGCTCAATGCCTGCGGAAGCGGCACGCTCCCGTATTGCATCAGCCAGCTCCGGGTTATCTTCCACCGTGTAGCCGTACGGGACCATTTCCATATGCTCGCCGCCATTTGCCGCAACCCAGTCGATTACGTCCAGAACCGTCACCTCGCCCGACTTCAAGTCGTTCAACAAGCTATACGTACTCAGGCCCACTTTCATCTTCTCAGCTCCCTAACGGTATTGTTTGATAAATTCAACCGCCTTGCGGATATCCTGTTCAGGCTGATCGCCGACTTCGCGTTCAATCGTCAGGTACCCTGTATAACCAATCTCCTGTAGGGCAGCAAAATAGCTGTTAAAATCCACTCCACCCTCTCCGAGCGGCACCTCACGGAAAAAGGTTCCTGAGGATACCATTTCGGCAATTTTCTCATGATCCATCGGCGCATAGCCCACTGCACCATATACATCCCTTGGGTCGACTTCCTTCAGGCGTACGCCATCCTTCACATGGGTATGTACGATGTAGTCCTTCAGCAGACGCACACCCTGAGCCGGGTCATCACCCGTTACCATCACCATGTTAGCCGGGTCAAAATTGACCGAAACCCCGTTCGTTGAGAGGGTATCGAGAAATCCCTTCAGATCAGCTGCCGTCTCCGGTCCTGTCTCAATCGCAAAGTACGCCCCTGCACTTTTTGCATACTGACCAAGCTCTTCGCATGCTGCGTGCAGCGTAGCATATACCTCTGAGGCAGGGTCATGCGGGACAATGCCAATGTGGGTCGTCACAATATTGGTACCCAGATCAAGTGCCAGATCCACGATGCGCTTGGACTTCTCGACTTTCCACAGGTTATCTTCCTTCACCTGAAATCCGTGACCGCCCAGGTCGCCGACCAGGGCTGAAATTTCAAGGCCCAGGGAATCAATATAGCTTTTTAGCTCCTTGCGTGCCGCGGGAGACAGATTTTCCGGATCCATCTCTCCCTTGACTGCATAGATTTGCACCCCTTCAGCACCCACATCCTTGGCCTTATTCAACCCTTCACGCACACCTACGCCGAAGCTATCCACGATTACACCGATCTTGTTCGTTAAAGTCATGTCATGCCCTCCCGTGAATTGGTATTTTCAAAACAGGATACTGTCTGAGCCGATAATCAGATGATATGAACGTCAATAATAGAGAAGCGAATCTTCCTCGACTCTTCCTCATCATAACTAAAGTATGAGTCGCCGTCACATATCAATC
Source organism: Paenibacillus sp. FSL K6-2862 (assembly GCF_038005125.1). NCBI lineage: Bacteria > Bacillati > Bacillota > Bacilli > Caryophanales > Paenibacillaceae > Paenibacillus > Paenibacillus sp. FSL K6-2862. Next base: position 251,983 of record NZ_JBBOSN010000001.1, on the reverse strand, counting down.
CAACACCTTTTTTATATCCTTTTACGTCATTTACCGTGTAGGTTCCAAGCTGCCTGTCCAGGCGATGCCCGGCTAATCCTTAATTAACAGGACTAAGTTTCACCGATTTGATCTCATAAGGTCTAAATGTCAGCTCGAATGCGCCTTTCTGAGAAGCAAGCGGATTAATTTCATCCTCCAACAGGTTAACGATTGCTGCCTCTACATTCCGGTCTTTCCACTGGGCCTGTACCGTTTCCCGGCCACCTGACGATTCATAGAAACGAAGTATCGTGCCCGTACCATCTTCCGAGGCCTTCACCGTATCCAGGATGACATGCTTGCTCTGATAATCAATCCAGGCGTGCTCCGCAGGTAGGACGCCCGCATGCCTGCCTGCGGCAACGGCCTGAACCGGATGATTCAGCTCCATCGCCTGACGTACGACCCCAGCTTCCCGCCAATCGCCCTGGTGGGGCAATACTGAATACGTAAATTCATGTTCGCCATGATCGGCATGTTCATCCGGCCACTTCGGAGCACGCAGCAGAGACAGGCGAATTGTCCGATCCTTGATGTCGTATCCATATTTGCAATCATTCAACAGACTTACTCCGCTATTGCCCTCGGAGATATCAGCCCAGCGATGCCCGCAGACCTCAAACTGTGCCTGTTCCCAGCTAGTGTTGTTATGTGTCGGCCGTTCCAGCGCACCAAACGGAATTTCATACGTTGCTTTGGCAGCCACCAGATCCACCGGAAAGGCAACCTTCAGCAGCTTATGACTCTCATTCCAGCTGACCTTTGTCTGGAAATCCACCCGGCGCTGATGACGATAAAATACGATATCCTGGCTGATGTCTGATTCATTCAACTTCCAGCGAAACCGCAGTACATCCTTGGCTGCACCCCGCTGTACAATCTCCTTCGAGATTAGCTGTACCTTGCCTGCAGGCTGAGATTCGAACCTCGGATCAATGTCCCATGCATCCCAGTAGGTTGGCTTGTCGTGGAAAAATTGCAGCTCATTTGCCTTGTCCCCTGGCTTCAACCACTCCCGGCCCACAGATTTGTCATACCATCTGGTAATCTCGCCGATCTCGTTGAATTCAACCATATAAAATGGGGTCTCCCAAACGGAAGGGAAAGAGTCCTCCGTCAATGCAGCCGGAGAAGAATACTTGTCTGGGCGAAGCCATATCGTCGTATAACCAAACGCAGGGATGGATGGGATAACGACAGACAGGGTCCGTACGTCTTCCTTTTCCACCAGATCACAATCCAACCGATTACCGTTCTGGTCAAACGCTGCCATGCCGCTGAGTTCAGCACCCCCGCTAAGGGTCACCACTTCTCCTCGCTCCCAGCCCAAACTGTTAAATATGACATACGGTATGCCTTCCCATCCATCCGTTGCAATGCGCTCTGCGAGGCTGCCGAGTGAATTATTCAGAGCTGACGTGCCCAGCTCAAACACCCTCGTGTACTCTTCCGCAGACGTAACGTAAGCTTCCGGAATGGATGTGCCAGGGATAATATCATGAAACTGATTCAGCATCATCAGTTTCCATCCGCCGTCCAGGTTGCTCTTGATCTGCTCTGCTTCAGTCCCTGCAAACTGCCCCCAGATTTCTGCATCCCGATACAGCACCTCAGCCTTGCGATTGCTGCGTTTATTTCGCGCATGAGTCGTATATGTTCCGCGATGCAGTTCCAGATACAGGTCGCCATGCCATTTCGGTAACGCTGGATTGCTGGCTGAAATCTCTTCAAAAAAGGCCTGAGCCGTGCTGAATGTGCTGATTGGCTGACCCACCATGAACTGGGCGCGCTCCGCGAACTCAACCATTTCATGTGTAACCCCGCCCCCACCGTCTCCATGTCCATAGAGCAGCATTTGCTCCGGATGCAGATCCTTCTGTTTATAGGATTGCCAGTGTTCATCCACATCCTTGGGACGCGTATGCTCATTCACCCCGTGATTGAGATACGCCAGCACTGAGGTACCATCTATGCCTACCCAGTCGAACAGGTCGTAAGGAAACACATTGGTGTCATTCCAGTTGAGCTTGGTGGTCATGAAATAGGGAACATTCGCAAGCTGAAGTATTTGCGGCAGGGACGCACAGTAGCCGAAGGTATCCGGCAGCCATTCGATGCTTGAGCGCTTGCCAAACTCCTCCTGGTAGAAGTTCTGTCCGTACAGAATCTGTCGCACCAGGGACTCTCCGCTCGGGATATTCAAGTCTGGCTCTACCCACATGCCACCGACGAGTTCCCATCGACCCTCGGCAATGCGAGCCTTGACCCGTTCGTACAGATCCGGATAATGCTCCTTCACGAATGCGTATAGCTGAGGCTGGCTCTGTGAATACACGAACCCCGGATGTTCGTCCATTAAGGTACACATCGTGGAGAAGGTACGACTGGACTTGCGCACGGTTTCCCGTACAGGCCAGAGCCAGGCGATATCAATATGTGACTGTCCCACAAGATGCATGAATCCATCCCGTTGTTCTTCTGGATCCTGCTCCTGTACGGACAGTGCAAGCGATTGTTCGAAGCGCTGCACCCACGCTGGCTCAACCCACCGCTTCGGCTCGTTGTACATCTCATCCATGACTTGGTGAATGGCCCGAACCAGCCGGATACGCTTCAGATCTTTTTCAGGCAGCGCCTTTAGCGATTCTGCAAGCACCGTTACGCTATACATGAGGCTTTGCAGTGGACGATTGATATGTACGAGGGCTGAACGTACTCCCCGAATCGGCGGCTGTATGACCGCCTGGCGATTCAGTGGATCATGCGGCTCCGGAATGGGATCATACAGCTCAATCTCCAGCAGGGGTGATTCCCCAACCCGTCTCCGGGGAAGCGGGACCAGCCAATGATTGCGATCCAGTCCGTGATACGGCTTGCCGTTCACCTTCAGCAATCCTTCACCACCCGCTTCAAAAGTCAAAGCAATGGCATGATCCTCCCAATCGCTAGGGATTTCAATGAGCTTGCTCATAAAATAAGTCGTTCCATGTGTACTATGAAGGGGATTTACAGATTGGACGGAGGCCTCTTCCTGCTCCATCCGGTATTCCCCAGGCCGTATATATCTGGCCCTCTGCATCTGCCATTCGGGCAGCTCCAGCTTCGCTAACCATTGCTGCTGTGACATATCCTCTATAAATCGACTTAGCCGAATCATACCGATCCCACCTCACTTTGCACTTGTAAATCGCATGCCTTCCACTTTTTAGAGCTGCTGCCAACCATCAGACGGAACTTGCCTGGCTCAACCACCCACTGATGGCGGGAGTCCATGAGTTCCAGGTGCTCTGCATTTACGGCAAAAGTAACGGTTTGAGTCTGTCCAGGCTCCAGATGGATCTTGCGAAATCCCTTAAGTGACATTTCCGGCCGAGTGACGGAAGCAGCTTCATCCGTTATATAGAATTGCACAACCTCAGCTCCGGCTACCTTACCTGTATTCGTAACCTCCACCTGAACCTCAGCCTCACCATTCGGTTCGATTATTTCAGGCACAACTCTCACATGGTCATACTCGAATTCGGTATAGCTGAGCCCGAAGCCGAACGGATATTGCGGCTCCAGATCCATCTCCAAATATCTCTTCCCCCGCGTACGTTTGGCATTATAAACGACGGGGAGCTGTCCGACATGTTTGGGAATGGAGATCGTCAGACGCCCGGACGGATTCACATCTCCAAACAGAATGTCTGCCACTGCATTGCCGCCCTCCTGCCCCGGGTACCAGGCCTCCAAAATGGCATGCACATGCTCGTCGATCCACGGCTCTGCAATAGGTCGCCCGTTTATATATACAACAACCACGGGTTTGCCCAGCTTATATACCTCCTGCACCAACTCCAGCTGCACACCCATCAGATTCAGTGATGAACGGTCGATACCTTCACCACATTCCATATCATTCCATGGATTATCCGTTACGACCGATGCACCCGTCCGCAGATCAATTGTGCCTTCCCCGAAGTCGCGAGCGCTTGATCCACCCATAACCATCACAATTACGTCAGCCTGTTCAGCACAAGCGAGTGCTTGCGTGAAGCCCTCTTTGGAATCCCCTTTAATCCGGCAGCCGGGCGCGTACAGGATTTGTTCTGCCTGAGCACCAACCTTGCGGCGTATGCCTTCCAACACTGTAACGATCTGTCCACTCGGTTGTGGAGAGGTGTAGTCTCCCAGCTGGTTATACGTATGATTGGCGTTCGGACCCAGTACCGCGATCTTCGGATTCGTCTTGCTGATCGGAAGGAGATTCTCCTCATTTTTGAGCAAAACAATCCCTTCCTGGGCTGCCTTCCTTGCCAGCTCTACATGCTCTTCGCAACCAATTACTCGCTCTGCGAATTCTGGGTCGACATAAGGCTGCTCGAACAGCCCCAATCTAAACTTTATCTCCAGAATCCGGCATACCGCTGTATCCAGATCCTGATGATGAATCAATCCCTGCTCCAGTGCCTTCGCCAGATGTTTACGATACATGAATCCGGACATCTCCATGTCCACACCCGCTTGAAGAGACTGAGCTACAGCCTGCTCCCCGTTCTCCGCTGTGTTGTGTCCGCTAACCAGCATCTGAATGGCACCAAAGTCGGTGATGACAAACCCCTCAAAGCCCCACTGCTCACGCAGGAGATCATTCAACAGATACGTGCTGGAGGTGCACGGTACACCATCAATCTCGTTGTACGCTGTCATTACAGAACAGGCACCGGCTTCCACTGCCTTTTTGAAAGGCAGCAGGTCTACCTCGTGCAGCTCGCGCAGACCCATATGCACAGGAGCGGCATTACGCCCTCCTTCCGAGCTTCCATATCCCGCAAAATGCTTCAGCGTTGCCATAATGGTTCGGTCCGAATCGAGACGGTCACCCTGTAATCCCCTGATCGCTTCCACAGCAAACTCGCCAATCAGATACGGATCTTCGGCAAAACACTCCTCGGTCCGTCCCCATCTTGGGTCCCGTACCACATCCAGCACAGGCGAATAGGTTGCTGCTCCGCCCTGGCTGCGAGTCTCGACTGCAATGGCCTCACACATCTTGCGGTACAATTCTGTATTCCACGTGCTTCCTACAGTCAGCGGCACCGGAAATACCGTTGCCCCGATCGCCATATGGCCGTGCGAACATTCTTCCCCGAACAAAATGGGAATGCCCAGACGCGAGTTTTCAATCGCGTAGCGCTGAATTTCATTGGTGGCAGCCGCTCCCTGGCCCGGGGTCAATCCGGTTTCCAGTGTTACCTCGGTCCACGGATCGGCACGAAGCACGCCGTATAGTGAACCAACGCCACCTTGCGCGATATTCTCCTTGAATTCCTCCGTCACTTGTACGGTGCCATCCGACTCTTTCCGGTATGTCTTCCAGCCCATCGGCTGAATCAGCTGACCGATTTTCTCTTCCGTAGTCATCCGTTCAAGCAAATTCTGTACCCGCTCGGGGATCGGTAACGAAGCATCTCTATAATCCATGTGCACATTCTCCTTATGCATTTGGCTTGGCTTGCTGCTTGTGTTCCACTTGCGATCAAATGGCTTTTCGGTAATCGCTCGGTGCGACCCCTACCACATTTTTGAAGGCCCGGTTGAATGAGTTGTAATTCGTGTATCCGACTTCCTCACTGATCTCCTGAATGGCCTTATCCGTCTCCTGCATCAACTGTTTGGCCTTCTCAATCCGCTGACTAATCAGCAAATCCACAAATTTCTCACCAATCTCATCCTTGAAAAGCTTGCTTAAATATTTCGGATTAATATCGAACAGGTCACTCAAATAATTCAAAGACAGATCAGGATTGTTATAGTTCTCTTCGATATACTTGCGAATCTCCAGAATATGCGTCCGATGTTTTTTGGAACAACGGAGCGCCTGCATCTGTCCGGCAAGTTTTTGGAAGCCATCCTTGCACAATTCCTGCAGATCTTCAGCCGTTTCCCAATCCTCCAAATTCCGAAGCAGATGACCCATGACCTCTGCCCACAGCTCGTGATACTCACGCGGTAGCTCTGCGAATTCCCGGTTCACATGCTGGAACAGCAGCTGGATCGTGTTCATAATTTCCTGACGGGATAGCATCGAGGCATGAATCTGCTTAAACAGTTTGTCAAAATGCTTATCCCAATCGTCATCAGACAGCCGCATGGCCTGCACCAACAGCGATATGGTCTTCAAGAACTCATACACATCATTGGTTGAGCCTGGTACATCACCATACGGAATAATTCGGTTCACACCCAGCACCGCTTTGTAATCGAGCGCATGGACCGCTTCCTTGAAGGATGCTCTGAGACCACGCAGATCAACAGCCACCCGTCCAATTCCAATGGTTACCGTGAAGTTCAGATACTGCTCCACCTGATCCAGATAGCCTTCCAACAGTCTGCGTTCACTCTCTTCCGGCTGCGGTGTGTCCGGCAACCATAAGATGGCATACAGGCGATGGTCCGAGATCCACTCCGCCCATACCTCCGTATCTTCCTTGCGGGCACTCTCCTGCAGAATGCTGGACAATACAAATTTCAGAAGGGACTGGTCCTGCACATGATATTCGTCAATGAAGCGGGAATAGCGGTCAATCTCAACGACCATTACGGTCCATCTGTCATCCAATTGCGGGAGACTGAACCTGTTCATCTCAGCCGAGAGTTCATCGGCGGTAAACTCCCTCGTTCCCTCCAGCAGTTCCTGAAAGAAGTATTTCTTCTTCAAAATCAGATTCTCTTCGTACTCCTCCTGGTACTGCTTCGTCTGGTCAATCATCTGTTCCAGCGTGGCTTGGATAAATCGGAATTCGTTCTCCTTGGAATGGCCCATGCCTGGCTGTTTCTGTGAAGCAACCGTCTCAATTAACGTGACGATCTGCTGAATCGGCTTGTAATTCCTGCGAGTTACATAGATCACCCACACCACACCAATGAGGACAACAGCCACGGCAAACACAAACCAGATATTGTAGAATTTCAGAGCAAATTTGACGACTTTCCCGTTGTTCAGCCCCGTTTGTACCTTCCAACCGCTGTAGCTGGAAGTAAACTCAGAGAAAACCTCGCCGGAAGAGGCTTTGACTGTATGCTCTTCTGTCACACCGCTATCCCACAGATTGCCGCCTGACCGATTGTAGATATTGACGAAGGTGAACTCCGGATCATACATCTGCATAATGGACTTCTGCAGCGTCTGCAGATCAACATTCACCACAATCAGGCCACTCCCATTGCCGACTCCGCGGATCAGTGTAATGACCTGTTTCCCTTCCTCTGTGGGAAAGGCCCTGAAGGTTCTTCCGCCGACCCATTTCTGCGTTTCTGCAGCCCGGCTGTCGTCTATAAATGCCGCATCCGGGAACTCCTCGATGGGCACGGGCTTGCCATTGCTGAATACCTTGTCATCCCTGTAACGGACCATATAAATAGAGTCGATCAGCGGATATTCTATTTTCAATTCGTCGATAACCTGAACTGCCTGAATGCCGGCATAGACATCATCACTTCCGGTTACCGCGTAATAATTTTTCAGATTCGGATTGGTCAAAATCTCGCGCAGCACCTTGAAATCGATCGAGCGCAGGGAATTATCCAAATACTGCGTCACTTGTGAAGCCAGAAATTCATTGGCCTTTAGCGCTTCCTTGCGGTTCTGTTCATTGAAAATCTGGAAGAAGATAATAAATAGAATCGTAGTCACAATAAAGAACACAGGCAGATACGAAAGCAGCAAACGTCTAAACCAATTGTTGTTCATCCCCAAGGTCCCCCCACCACTGTTTATACATGTGACGACAACCACTCGCTCTGGTCGTTAACTACCTATAAATAATCCGTATTATATCGGAGGAAGTGGGGTTGTCAAAGGATAAAACTGTCCCGGTCACGGGTGACTTCGGGACAGTCTCGATTTTGAATTCCTCAACTATTATTGATCCTTCTCAATTGCACGCTGGTAGATCTCAAGGTAATTGCTGAGTCCCAGTCCATCGAAGCCTTTGACATATGAATCCCATTCCTTATCGATGCTTTTGCTGCCGATAATGAACTGTGCCATATTGGTCTGCACATAATCCTTGATGGCCGTGGTAAGTTGTGCTGCCGATTCGGTATCCTCCGGACGAATAAATACATTTGCCGGATATACTTCTTTTGGTGCATATGGTTCATACACATTGGTCGCTTGAGCCAGTCTTGTACCATAGCCTTCTGCCTCTAATGGATTTTGACCTTCGGCAAACAGGTTACGGAACGTATTGGACAAGTCATGTGCTCCGATCTGCGACCAGCTTTCATTAACGACAACGTTCGGGTCACGTTCAGGCAGGTTGTAGTAGCTGTACTTGGCAGGCTCACCATTAATGTTTTTCTCATCTGCATCAGCCTTCTTCCACCCTTTGCCTTCGGTCGGGCCATATTCCGCGTACAGGGCACCTTCTTCACTGAACATGTAATCCACAATTTTGATCGCCGCAATCTGCTGTGCTTCTGTTGCTTTATTCGTGATGGCAAACTCAAACTCCCCTACGCTCTGTGTAGCACCTGTTGTCTGTACGCCATCCGGTCCTTTCAATGGGGGAACGATCTCCCAATGCTGATGACGTGTAATATCTTTGTCATAGGTGTTCACGAGATAGCTGACCAGTGCTGTCGTAATGGAGCCGACCACTTCGTCGCCTTCCTTATTCCCCAGCTGTCCGATCGCCTGATCGTTTTGCGTGAAGGAAGCCGGATCAATCAGGCCTTCCGCATACAGCTTGTTCATGTACTCCAGCCCTTTTCTCCACTCATCCTTGTTTGCTGCAAAATCAACCTTGCCATCGTTCACGATCAGGTACTTATCGTTATCGTTGTAAATAAAGCTGTTCATCAGGTAGGCATCAATGTTGCCGTTCCATACGTACTTGTTCGGCGCGCCAGTGAGAGGAATCTCATCAGCCTTGCCGTTACCGTTGGGGTCCTGCTCCTTGAACGCCTTCAACACCGTGTACAGTTCATCCGTCGTTGTTGGCATTTTCAGGCCCAGGTTATCGAGCCATTCCGTGTTGATCCAGTATTTCTGTGCGTACGTACAGTGGTAACATTCGTTGAAAATCGGCAGGGCATAGATGTTGCCGTCCGGAGCTGTAATGGCTTCTTTGAAATATGGCTTCTCTTCCATGATCTTGGTCAGATTCGGGCCATATTCCTTAATCAGATCCTGCAGCGGAAGGAACACGCCTTGTTTTCCATAGTTCTGAAGATCTGAGGTGGTGAACTTGCCGTGAAGGAACACTTCGGGATAATCACCACTGGCGAGCAGCAATTGTCTGCGGTCCTGCAATGCGTCTGTCGGGGCCAGATCCCATTTCAGGGTAACGTCGAACTTGTCTTCGATAAATTGGGTGAACTCATTCTCTTCCATGGACGCTTTGCCTTGCGGGGCAAAGAAAGTCATCGTTACAGGGCCACCGCTCTCGCCGCTACCATCGCTACCTGTACCCGATTCTTCGGATGAACCGCATGCGGACAACAAAGCCATTGAAGCAAAGACCAGAAACAACATCGAAATCCAAGATTTTCTCAATCTGACTCCTCCTTTTTGTTCAAAACGGCATACAACTCGTTTACTGCACTTGTATAAAACCGATCCCGGAAGCCGGCGTGTTCCTTCCACCTCCTTTCAAGAGGCCAGCCGGGCATCATTTCTGTGAATTATCCCTTGAGGGAACCAACCATGACCCCTTTGACAAAATGCTTCTGTACAAACGGATACATGATCAAAATTGGAATACTTGCGACAACGATAAGTGCATATTTCAATACCTGCTCGAATCCCTGATCCCGCATCTGTTGACTGGTATTGGCGAGCATCGCCGGATCAGCCGCATTCAGAATGAGCAGATTGCGCAGAACGTATTGCAGCGGGAACAACTTTTCGGAACGCAGATAGATCAGAGCATCAAAATATGCATTCCAGTGACCTACGGCATACATGAGTGTCATAACAGCCAGGATGGGCTTCGACAACGGAAGAACGACACTGATCAGATACCGGATATCTCGGCAGCCGTCCATTTCCGCCGCCTCTCCGAGCTCTTCCGGGATGGAAGACTGGAAGAAGGTTCTCGCTACGATGACCTGGAACACCGCGAGCGCCCCTGGCAGCCACATCGCCCAGCGTGTATCGAGCAGGTGCAGATCCTTCATCAGGAGATAGGTTGGAATCAAACCGCCATCGAAGAACATCGTAATCATCATGAAAATGATAATGGCTCCTCGTCCATAGAACGACTTGCGTGACAAGGGATAAGCCAGCATGACGGTCAGGGCCACGTTAATGAATGTGCCGACCACGGTGTAGATGATCGTGTTGTAGAAACCGAGCATGAGCTGCTGACTTTTAAAAATGGAGATGTACGCCTTGATGTTAAAGTCCACCGGGAACAGCCACACCTGACCAGATGTAACGGCTCGTGAAGAGCTGAATGAAGAACTGATGATATACAAGAGGGGGTAAAATACCGTTAACAGTATGGCAAACAGAAAGATATAGTTGAGTGCCATGAAGATGCGGTCACCGAGCGGATCCTTGATCCGGTTGCGATTAAACAGGTTGAACATGGATGAGCTCCTCCTTTACCACAAGCTGTTCTGGGATACTTTGCGGGAAATGCCGTTGACGATGATCAGCAGGATCAGATTGATAATGGAGTTGAACAACCCTACTGCCGAGGAGAAGCTGAAATTTGCACCGATCAGACCAACCTTGTACACATACGTGGAGATGACCTCCGATGCGCTTGTGTTGAGCGGATTCTGCATCAGATATATTTTTTCAAAGCCGACACCCATAATGCTGCCCAAACTCAGAATCAGCATGATAACGGTGACTGGAACGAGTGTTGGAAGGTCGATATGCCATATTTTTCGAAGCCTTGAAGCCCCGTCCATCTTCGCTGCCTCATACAGCGATGGATCAACACCAGCAAGAGCGGCGATGTATATGATGGATGAATATCCCATGCCCTGCCACACACCGGACCAGACATAGATGGATTTGAAGTATTCCGGAATGCCCATGAAGTTGGTCATCGGGAAGCCGAGCAGCGTGAACAGCTTGTCTACCACGCCCACATGCGGGGACAGCATCAAAATAATAATGGATACCATCACAACCGTGGAGATAAAATGCGGAGCGTAGGTGACCATCTGGACGGTCTTCTTAAAGTAACCCGTTCGGATTTCATTCAGCGCCAGCGCAAGCAGGATCGGAATGGGGAATCCGGCGATCAGGGAGTAGAAGCTGATGCCGATCGTATTTTTGATCAGGAGCCAGAAGTTGGGGGATTCAAAGAATGCTTCGAAGTGTTTGAATCCGACCCAAGGGCTTCCCCAGATTCCTTTGACTACACTAAAATCCTTAAAGGCGATCTGGACCCCAACCATGGGGATGTACTTGAAGATCAACAGATACAACACGGGAGGCAGAACGAGCAGATAGAGCTCCCAATGCTTCTTGAGGCTTTTGATGAATGGATGCTGCCTTTTGGGCTCCACCTGATTCCTCTGCTGGAGTTCCAGGCTGGCGGGTATGCTTTCCGTAGCTCGACTCATTTGCGTCACTCCTTCTACACCTCAAGTGTAATAATACATTACATTCATTTCACTTAAACATCCTATTTTTCGATCCATTTGATGTTTTTGCGCTAACTGTGTTAGTAATAGTATCAGGTAGCGCTTTCTTAATTCGATAGTACATGGAACCTTGTTTTTTGATCAATTCGTAATTTTCTCCCACCTCTCCATATTCCATAAACCCTTGCGGCACAAGCATTTTTGCGCCTTTATTATCAGGAATTCCACCTCCATATGCTTAAATACAAAAATCCCGGAGGCCCTGATTGCTCCCCCGGAATTCACATGCCATCTACCCACGTGTTAACAATTTGAACGTATGCGTGATCGGTGCTGCCCCAGAAACAGCCGATGGTGGCAGATCAACAACAAGTCCATTTTCCGTCTGTTGATACGAAATTGCGTCATTGGTGCCAATGAGTTCGACTCGCTCTACTTTCTCCATATAAGGGATGATGACTTGTGCTTCTACTGCTTCGTTCTCGTTTCTGTATAAACGGAAGGCGTACACGGTGTTAATATCTTGCTTCTGCGTAAAGGCCCAATCCTTCGTAAAATAAGGTCCGCAGATCCGGGTTCCATAGATTCCTTCACCGTGGGTGTTGAGCCATTCACCAAGTGCCTTGATGCCCCTCACTGCCCCTTTGGGAAGACGACCATCCGGCTGCGGTCCAACATTCAGCGCCAAGTTGCCGCCCTTGGACACTACTTCCAGCAAAATATGCGCCAGCTGTCTCCCCGATTTATACTGGTCATCAAATCCGAAGGCGAAGGAATTACCTACCGTAATGCAGCTCTCCCAAGGGATATTCATCGGGTGTTCCGGGATGGTCTGCTCAGGGGTAACAATATTCTCATATGGTCCACCCACCGTGCGGTCTGCTGATAGAAGCCATGGCTGGGTTGTCTGACGAGCCCGCTCCACAACTTCTCCCAGCCGGATATCCTGGCCGTGGCGACCCTCTCGCACCCAACCGGCATCCAGCCACAGACATTCGATCCGCCCGTAATTCGTCAGCAGCTCCATGATCTGTTCATGTGTGAACTCCACGAATTTCTCCCACAGCCACGGATACTTGTGGGGATCGTACGATGGTCCGCGCCACATGTGGCTTCCGCGCTTCATTCCCGGTGCCCAATAATACGGGGTGTGCCAGTCCGCTTTGGAGAAATACGCCGATATCCCCAGCCCTTTGGCCCGGAATGCGTCAAAGAGTACTCTACAGATGTCCGCATATTTATGAGTATGAAAAGGAGTATCCTTGCCCGTGATCCGATAATCGGTCGTATGGGTGTCCCACATGCAGAAACCGTCGTGGTGCTTCGTCGTGAACAGGAAATATTTGAAGCCATTGTCTGCTGCCATCTGTGCCCATTCTTCGGGTTGGAAGCGGATCGGATTAAAGGTTTTGTTCAGATCGAAATACTCTCGCTTGAAATGCTCCATGTCGTCCGTCCAGTCGATGTCATCGCGCGACCAATCGCCATCCTCATCGCTCAGTGCCCAGGACTCCACGAGTCCAAGCTGGGAATAGGGGCCCCAGTGCATCATCAGCCCCAGCTTCTGGTCCTTGAACCACTCCAGCCGTTCAAGCAGCAGCGGATCATCCGGTTTGACCCATTCTTCCTCTTTGCTAAAATGGTGTACCCCTGCTTCAACGACCTGTTCTTCCTGTTCCAGCACCGCGTCTTTGGTTTCGCTCATCCCGTTCATCTCCTTTGGATTAGATGTCATAAGCTGAATAAATAGCTTTACCCTGGGCCACTGCGCGGTCAGAACCATCTTTCGATCGCTGTTATCCCCGGATTTTTTGGATTCCCTTTTCCCAAAGGGAAAATCCGGGGATAAACGCGAACGCTTCGCTTCTCCAGATTGGTTCTGCCCTCTCCGTTTTGGCTTAAACGTTCAGTTCAACAAATAAGGGCATTATTACAGTGAAATTTCGCGTCCCTCGCGTGCTGACTCGTAAATGGCACAGAGCATTTTCATCACTTCCACGCCGTCCTCTACCGGACTAAGCGTTTCCTTCCGGCCCTGCGTGCTGTCGATAAAATGATTGATTTCATTACGGAACGAGCCCATAAAATCGAAGGATTTGAAATCTACCTGCGGGGTCATGTTCAAAATGGTATTGAATTTCTCGCCAATGATCGAGATTTCCGGCTCCAGTTCTGCACCACCCTTGTCGCCGTACAGTTTGACTGAGGTTTCATCCGCTTTGGCATGAAGTGTGAAGCTGACATCGACAAGCAGACTTGCCCCATTTTCGAAACGAATCAGGGCATTCGCCATATCCTCGACAGTGTTCTGCTCAGCGTCATAGTCTGCTGCTTTGTAAAAGGACAGATTCTTGATATGGGCACGATTGCCGAGTCGATTGGACACGTTGGCAGAAACGGATTTCACCTTTGGTCTGCCCATCAGGTACCAGCAAATATCGATGACATGCACACCAATATCAATCAGCGGACCGCCGCCGGAGCGATTAATATCCGAGAACCAGCCGCCCGGGTTACCGAGGCGACGCAAGCTGGATGCTTTGGCATAATAGATCTCGCCCAGCTCACCCGCATCGATGAACTTCTTCAGAATCTGCGCATTGTCGCTATAGCGGCGTACAAAACCGACCTGCAGCAGCTTGCCGCTGCGATGAACGGCCTTCTCTACTTCGAGGGCATCCTCTACGGTTTGGCATAGCGGCTTCTCACACAGCACGTTTTTACCCGCGTCCAGTGCGGCAATGCTGATCTCTGCGTGTGAATCGTTCCATGTACAGATGCTGACGGAATGAATCTCGGGCAAGGCCAGCAGTTCCTTGTAATCGGTGAATACATGAGTTGCATCATATTTTTTTGCCATGTCTGCGGCACGTGCTTCATTCAGGTCGCATATGGCGTATATTTCAACGTCTGGATTACTGGCATAGGCTTGCAGGTGGCAATCGGATATTGACCCGGCACCGATGACGGCGACTTTCAATTTGGACATTGTGCTGATCCCTCCATAAATAAAAATTATTAACACACTAACACTACGCTGGCAGAACCACCTTCCGATCGCTGTTATCCCCAGATTACTCAATGACTTTATAAAGGTGGAAATCCGGGGATAAAGGCGAACGCTTCGCTTCTCCAGGTTTTTTCTGCCCTCTCCGTTGCTCTGTGTAATTCATACTTTCATTTAAAACAAGTACTCAGCCCTATGCCTCTTCCCATAGGCGGCGAACGTTATCCATCGCAATGCGTGAGGCGGTTTGGCAATTTTCCATGCCTTCGAACTCAACCGAAATATATCCGTCATACCCGGATTGCTTCAGTACACGAAACACCTCAGGCATGTCTATATCGCCATGGCCTACAATGGCACCGCGCAGGTAATTGCCGTGCGAGGTTTGGAACCATCCTTCACCGGGATTGCGGTACGAAGATCTCCAGTAGAAGTCCTTGGCGTGCACAATTGACGCGTATGGAATGTTATTTTTCACGGCACTCGCCGGATCTTCATCCACACAGAGGAAATTGCCGACATCCAACGTGGTCTTGAAATTTTCCCGTGCCGTTTCATGCAGCAGTCGCTGAATCCGCTCGCTGGACTGCACATAATAACCGTGATTCTCTACACTCGTTGTAATTCCGAAGCCTGCCGCATAATCGGCGATTCGCTGACAGGCCTGCACCAGTATCGGCAGGTCCTTCTCAAACTGCGCTACAGTCCCTTCTTCGGCTGGACGAAAAGCTACATCATGACGCATAAGCTTAACACCCAGTGCAGCAGCGACATCCACATGCCTCATCACATTCTGTATCTCTTGCTCCAGTGCATCGCCGTCCTCCTGTACAGCGAAGTTTGCACCAATCGCATAATTGGAAATGTCGATTCCGACCTCTTCTGCAGTCTGTTTAATTTCATCAATCAACTCCGGATTGTCGATCAGACTGAATCCCATCGGTACAATCTCCACATGCTCGCCGCCCTGCTCGGCAATAAATCGGATGGCACCCGGCACAGTCAATTCCTTGCGATCAAGTGCCTGCTGCAGACTGTAGGTACTGAGTCCAACTTTCATACTTCACCTCATCCTCTCTTGTAGTCGATGACCATACCCAACGTATACCTTTTTCCGGATGGCTCGACAATTCCCAATAATCGTTTGCTATGCTTTTTTCCTTTTCCTAGCCCAAATCTGCCTTATTAACAAAAGTTACTGCCTGATCAGTCGTCTTATGCAGCTCAAACACGATGATTTCATTTACTCCTTGGCGCAGCAGAGGCGCAGGGACGTACAAGGTTTTTTGCGGCCCCTTATCCCAATACCGTCCCAGATTGAATCCGTTTACATAAACAACACCCTTGGTCCAATGGTCCAGACGCAGAAAGGTATCCTGCGGTTCGTTTACTTGAAAGTTTCCCCGGTAAAGTGCCGGATTCTCAATATCAGAAGATATTTCGCCGAATTGCAATCCGGACAGATCCGTCAGCGGCAGACAATGAATCGTCCAATCAAATAGAAATTGAAAGCCATGACGCACCCCCTCTGTAATGCCCTTCGGATCTCTCAGGTAAGGTCCATAGTTGATTCGCCCCATGTTTTCAACAAGGATTGTAATGTCCGCACCCTCTTCTGGCACTTCAAAGGATACTGACAAAGCATCGTTCCCGCGTTCCAGCACGCCCTGGAATTGTCCATCCACAAACACCAGCGCACGGTCATGCACCTCTTGAACTACCAGCTCCTGCCGCTCTCTGGGCCCGGAAATTCGGGTTTGGTACAAAATAAATCCATAATCCTGACCGAGCTTTTCCATCGGTTCCGGATTGGTTCGCTGAACCGGGACCGAGATCCGGTCCACCTGTCTCAGCAGTTCGGCCTGTTCCGTCAACTTCACTTGCCCGTAGGCAAAGGTACCCTTTGATTCAGGCAGCACGAGCTCTCCCATATCGCGGCCGCTATACCGGGCAATAAGATCACGTACTGCATGGAATTTTGCTGTCGGCTCCCCTGATTCGCTGAGCAGAGAATCGTAATCATAACTTGTAATGGTAGGCTCGTATTGATTCTTTTGCTGACAGTTCGCCCCGTTGTAGAATCCGAAGTTTGTTCCGCCATGGAACATATAAAAGTTAACTGAGGCTCCTTCTCGCAGCATCTCTTCGAATACACCAGCTACATCTTCTGCATCACGAGTATGATGTGACTCTCCCCAATGATCAAACCAACCGTTCCAGTATTCCATACACATCAATGGTTCTTCGGCTTGATATGTCCGCAGCTTGGCAAAAGCCCCTTGCGTCCCTGAGCCAAAATTAACTGTAGCCAGGTGCCCCGGCACTGATCCAGCCTGCAGCATGTGGTCTGTCGGTCCGTCTGAGGTAAAGAGCAGTACATCGATACCACGCCTCACCATGCCGTCGCGCAAATATTTCAGATAACTCGCATCATTTCCGAAGCTGCCGTATTCGTTTTCGATCTGCATCGCGATGATTGGTCCGCCTCGGGTGCTGAGGAACGGTTGCAATTTGGGCAAAAGCACATCATAATACCGATCCACATTCGCCAGAAACTGCTCATCATTACATCGAAGACGGATAGCATCATCAGCCAACAGCCAG
This sequence comes from Paenibacillus sp. FSL K6-2862, assembly GCF_038005125.1. Classification (NCBI taxonomy): domain Bacteria; kingdom Bacillati; phylum Bacillota; class Bacilli; order Caryophanales; family Paenibacillaceae; genus Paenibacillus; species Paenibacillus sp. FSL K6-2862. The sequence goes on along the minus strand of NZ_JBBOSN010000001.1, from coordinate 234,756 downwards.
GAAGGCAATCCCCCGAATTCCCATTCGGCACATATATAAGGACTCGGACGGATAATCACATATAGACCCACATCTGCTGCAATTTGAATAAAACGCTCCAGATCCGCCATGCCTTCAAAACGATACTGTCCCGGCTTTGGTTCATGGAAATTCCACGGCACGTATGTCTCCACGGTATTAAATCCGCAAGCTTTCAGCTTCAATAGTCGATCTTCCCAATATTCGGGCACTACCCTGAAATAATGGATGGCTCCTGAACAAATTTGAACAGGCTTGTTATCATACATGAATTGTGAACCTTGATAGGTCAAAACCGCCATGCTACACCTCTCCCCGCTCGCTCAGATATACGCCCATCCTGGACAACGTCGGGTACCACCTGGATTGATGAATGGTTAATCGAACCCTTCTCGATGTGACCCTCGGAAAGCGACAAATTCGCTTGTACCCTACAACCGTTCCGTTATATATCTCATCCCAGGTACCGTCTGGCCTGCTAACCTCCAGTGTAAAATGCTCAATCCGTTGACCTATCTGGATATGTTCCATCAGCACAACCCGGTCAAACGCTGTCTCCGTCAGCAAATCCACCTCAATCCACGCTTGCTCCGTTCCTTCGCTCGGACACCAATACGTATCCCGCTGTTCACTCAGCACTTGCGAGACTTCATGTTGTTCATCCATCGTCTCCGATGCTTCAGCCTTTGCATGCAATGCCAGGTTTTCTCGAAACGTAGTACGCAGGACATCTCCCAACTCCTGCAGCCGTTCCACATCCCGTTCGTGAATAAGGCCACGCGTATCCGGCGGCAGGTTGAGCAGAAAACTGGCATTGCCCCCTACTGCGCCGTAGTAAACATTAAGCAGCTCCTCCAGCGTTTTGACTTGATTGTCTTCACTTGCATGATAGAACCAACCTGGACGAATGGATGTATTCACCTCGGCAGGGTACCAGATCAGTTGGTCACCTAGATCACGGATGACCTCTCTACTTCCCAAATCACTGTCCTGCGTATTGACCCTTCTGGCAAACTCCCCATCATCCACCTGCTGGGATTGCTCCTGAATCTTCTCATTATCCTGCATATCTGCCGGCACAACACTCCATTCCGAATCTCGTGTATGACCCGCCTCGTTGCCGCACCAGCGGACATCCGGGCCGCATACCGAGATCACAGCTTCCGGCTGGAGTTCCCGAATAAGCGCATAGTATGCGTCCCAGTCGTAGACCTGCCTTTTGCCATTCGCACCTTCGCCGCATGCTCCGTCAAACCACACACAGAAGATATCGCCATAATTGGTGAGCAGCTCGTGCAGCTGATGGAGGAAAAACTGGTTATACCTCTCTGAATCCCCGTATGATGCCTCATGACGATCCCAAGGGGACAAATAAATGCCGAATTTCAATCCGCCCTCACGGCAGGCATCGGCCACTTCTTTTACCAGATCACCTGTGCCGCTTCTCCACGGACTGGCTGCGACTGTATGCTCGGTAAACTGACTTGGCCACAGACAAAACCCGTCATGATGCTTGCATGTCAGGATCAATCCCTTCATACCTGCCGCCTTACACGTCTCTACCCATTGCTCTGCGTTGAGTTCCGAAGGATGGAAGATTGCTGGGCTTTCTTCGCCAGTCCCCCATTCGCGATCCGTGAATGTATTTACCGTAAAATGAATAAAGGCGTAGAACTCCATCTCCTGCCACTCCAGCTGGCGCTTGGAAGGCCTGACTTGTGCTACTGCCTTGACCCAATCGGCTGCTTGCAGTCCATGACTCATCGTGTATCACTCCCGTCTTTCGTGGATTGGAATGCACTTAACAGATGTCGTTTGGCTTCTTCAACCATCTGCGGATGAATGGGCTTATGAAAACTGCCTTCATATCGGACACCTGAACCCATATGTATTTCCGTGATACCCGTTTGCCTTACCAAATCCCTAATCCTGTCCAAGGTTACCCCTGAGCCAGCCATTACCGTTATATCCAACGCCTGACTCAGTTCATGGAGCTGTTTCAATTCAGAAATGGCTTCAGGTGCTGCCCGTTTTCCTCCAGATGTCAGTACACGTTCTACCTGTCCCAGCGTGCTGATGGAATGGAGTGTTCCTGACAGACTTGCGCTCACATCCATGGCTCGATGAAATGTAACGCCAAGTCCCTGTGCTTCGGATAGACATGACGCCATGGCTGCAAGATCAACCTCTCCGCCTTCCGACAAGGCACCGACCACAATGCCAGATGCCCCAAGTTCTCTAGCCATACGCACCTCCTGGGTCATAACACGGATGTCCTCGGCGCTATAGCAGAACGAGCGGCTATGCGGACGAATCATGACATATACCGGAATGGTAACTTGGGACACCACTTGCTCGATAATGCCAACGCTGGGGGTAAGGCCTCCTTCAGACATGGCAGAGACTAGTTCGATGCGATCTGCTCCACCCTGTTCGGCTGTCCTAGCGTCTGCTGCATCTACTGCAATCACTTCCAGTATGGGCTGTCTCTTCATTGGATGACTCCCTTCGTTCCTTCCAATATATAAGTCCTGGAGGCTTCTCACCATTCACAAAGCGTCCGGTTTTTTGACCTTTTGTGCCTACTGGCCGAGTGGTATAATCTGTGACAACAAGTTCAAGGCGGTGATTCCATGGATACGGATGTGATCTTTCCCAATATGACGAGCACTCTGCAGGTTACGGGTTGTCATTTTGGCAGGAAATCACCCGGCTGGGTCTATCCAAAGCACCATCATCATTTATATGAAGTTCTGTACTGCCAATCTGGAGAAGGCAGAATGCTGATCGGTGCGGATGAAATTCTGCTTGGTCCAGGAGACTGGTTCTTCATCCGGGCAGGTGCCAGACACCAGATGGAGAACGCCCATACCAACGAGTCCACAGGCGACATGGAACCGATTCATCATTTACGCTTTGACTTTTTTAATATTCACTTCGACATTGATGATTCCGAACTGCGAAGAACGCTGAGCCAGCAGGAATATCGCCTGATTCCCCACAGCAAGGCAGCTGCCACTGAACTGCCTGCCTATGTAGCCAAGATTGAACGGGAGATGCAGCACAATCTGTCCTCCACTTCCCTATCAGCTCCAAATGGCACAGAAACCAGAATCACCCTGACTTCGGTTCAGAAAATGGCACTGCAAGCCTACATCCTCCTGATCATTCAGGAGATCATCCTGCTGCAATCCGGAGAAGCTGATTCTATCCCGGACGCCATACCGGAGGTCACCATGCATAAGGCTGATACTGCACATCGCATCGAAGAGCAGCTGCAGACCATCATTTCGAGTGAAGGTTCCATCACACAGATGGCCGAAGAGCTGAACCTGAGCCGCAGCCAGTGCACCAAAATATTCAAAGAAATATACGGCATCTCCCCTCGGCAATATGTCACGGAGAAGAAGCTTAACCATGCAAAACAGCTGCTCGTCAGTACCAACAAGACCATTGAGGATATCGCGGATGAACTTGGCTATCACTCCGTCAGCCACTTCTCCAGGCAATTCAGACGGGGTACCGGACTCTCACCGAACCAGTTCCGTCCACGCCCCATGACATAAGGACCGTCAAAGCCTCATCACTTGTGCATTTGCGGTCCTTATTCCTCACTCTTTGAAGGTTAACATCCCAGGTAGGGGGAGCTTTACGCCTCTTCATTTTTTTTCTGTCCTTTGCGTTCCCATGTCATTGTGCAAATTTAATCCATTTCTTGATTTGTTATTTTCGTTATTTAATTTTCGTTATTATGATTTAGGTTTAGTCTAAAACGTTAGGTTCAGCACGTCAATACAAAAAAAAGACACCCCAGAGGGTGTCTATCTTGCCTTGATTTCCTTATCGGTCATCCTGGCTTTTTTTATTTTTTGCGACGAGCCTTCGTCATTCGATTAAACATAATAAGTGCGGCAATCACCATGGCAATCATGGCGATACTACTTGCTGATTCCTGCGACATGCCGAACAGCATACCCAGGTTGGTTACCAGGCTTCTTACAATCAATGCCACTGCAATCAGCAGGATTGGACTCCAAAAATTATACCTTCTCATCCTTCGCAACACTCCTGACCAGATTGTTCAGAATTCCAGGATCTCCTAACAACATCATAACAGTCAGCCTGTCCAGTGACAACATGCCCATCACAGGATGCCTGTATGCCTGTACTAGACCTGTTTGAATTCAATCCAGTCGATCTGCAGACCCGGTTTGGTGAAGTCCAGCTTCAACTCATACAGCCCTGCTTCCAGCTCTACTTTTACAAGCTTCTGTCTGATCCATTTGCCTTCGGTACCATTGGTCTGAATGGTCGTCATCAACTGGTCATTCAAAAGCACATTACATGCGCTTTGGGCCAGTTCCGGCTCAGGGGACATGATCTGTACGATAATCCGATATTGGCCTGCCTCATCCACTTTCATATAGACTGGCTCGCCTACAGCAGGCTTCACCTGTGCATTCTCAGCCAGAACTTGGACCTGATCTGCAGCAAGGGATGCATTGGCCTGGAAGGAAGCCACGTTCTCCACGATTTCGTGTTTTCTTGAGGAAACCGGTGCATTCATGATGAATTTGCAAATATTGATTGCCGAGCGCTGGAGCTCTCCGCGTGTCAGAGTTCCATTTGCCAAGGACTCAATCGTGTTATCATCCCAGCCGTTGATCTCTGCGCCATAGTTCGGCACAACCATGTACAGATCGTTCTGCGCACGGATCATCCAGTTTGTATATTTGCGGTCAGCCTCTCCGCCTTCGACCACATCGTTCATAATGGCCCACCAGTCTGTCATAACGATCCCGTCGAAATTCCACTCTCCGCGAAGAATAGTCGTGTTCAGATCGTAATTGGATGCAGCCCAATGTCCATTGATCGGGTTGTAAGAGGTCATGATGGAATTGGCGCCGCCTTGTTTCACAGCAATTTCGAACCCTTTCAGGTAAATCTCACGCAGGGCACGCTCCGAGACTACAGCATCGACCTTGCTGCGGTGTTTCTCCTGATTGTTGCAGGCAAAGTGCTTCAGGGTCGCGTTGGATCCGCCCTTCATAATACCTTTGGTGCATGCTGCCGCAAACACACCCGAGATCAGCGGGTCTTCGGAGAAGTACTCGAAGTTACGACCGTTGAGCGGGCTGCGGCGAATATTGAGTCCAGGTCCGAGCAGGGTATCCACCTGATTTCTTAACAGCTCCTGGCCCTCCATGACGTACAGCTCTTCAACCAGATCCGTGTTCCATGTCGCTGCCAGCAGCGTACCGATCGAAACTTGTGTCGCTTTCTCCCCACTATCCATACGAATGCCGGACGGGCCATCCGCTGTGCAGGCTACAGGAATGCCGTAGTTAAACAGGCTGTCGCTGACACCACCGAATGCGGATGCTGTACCCGAGGTAACAAGCGGACTGCTCATACCCTCGCCTCGTACGATCGCAGCCAGATCCTGATCGCTCAATTGGGCGATGAAGGCTTCCAGACTGACTTTTCCGTTTTTGACATCGCTCAATTTGTAACCTTGGTTACCCGTTTGCTCCAGCGTTTGTGGCAGATTCTTCTCAATCCGGTCTGCCATGGAAATCTGACGCTTCGGCACGTCCACATAGATAAGTTCGTATGACCCATCTGCCTTGCGAACACCCGGCTTCATCCGCGTGAAATCTTCGGTTGGGGCCATCGCCTCTTGCAGCTGTTCCACCAATTGAATCGTTTCTACGATGTACCCATCCTGACCGTCAATTTCGATGTGGTCTGCTTGTTTTACACTGGTACCAACGTGCAAACGATACGTGCCTTCTTCGAGAACGTAAGCAGATGCATATCCTGTGACGCCTGCATCATCGTAGGATGCCATAGTATGTACCGGGAAGCTTACCGTCAGCAATTCCGATTCTCCAGGCTGGAGCAGTCCTGTTTTGCCGAAGGCAGCCAGAGCTTTCACAGGTTGTCCGAGCTTGCCTTGTGGTGCTTCGTAGTACACCTGTACAACCTCTTTGCCCGCATATGTTGTACCCGAGTTGGTCACGTTTACTCGGACTTCAATGAAGGTTTGGCCTTCTCTGGAAATCGTGCGAGCATCTTGCGGTTGAATGGCAAACGTCGTATAAGACAGGCCGTAACCGAATTCAAATTGAACCTTTTCAGGTCGAAACGTTTCGAAATAACGATAACCCACATAAATATCTTCCTGATACAGGTTCTTGAACTCGTTGCCATAGTTGCTTGTTGAAGGGTAATCTTCGATGGAATACGCAATCGTATCCGTCAGTTTACCGCTCGGTGTAACGTCACCCACCAGTACATCGGCAATCGCGTTACCACCCTCCATACCACCATGCCAGGAGTAGATGACGCCCTGAATCGGATGTACATACGTTTCGTTCAACCAGCTCATATCGATAATATTGGAGACATTCAGCACCACAATGGTATGTTCAAAATGCGCTGTAACCTGCTTCAGCATGGCTTTCTCATCTTCGGTCAGCTGGTAGCTGCCTGGTGCATCGGCATTATCCTGATCTTCCCCAGCAGTACGTCCAATTACCACGATGGCTTTGCCGGACTTGCTTCTTGCTTGTGCAACCAATTCATCTGTCAGAGGCATTTCCTTCTGGTTCCAAGGTTCAGCAGCCCATACTTTACCGCCATCATCAAATGGATTTTCCTCAATCCACTTTTCATAGACTGCTGCCAGTTCTTCATTAACGGTGATGTTCTTCTTGCTGCGAAGCCCATCCAGCAGGTTCGTTGTATATGCTACATGCACGCTTCCGCCTGAACCTGTGCCGCTGCGATAGTAGTTAACTTGAATCCGGCCAAAAACTGAAACGTTTTCGTTGTCACGAAGAGGAAGTATTTGACCTTCGTTTCTCAATAGAACCGCGCCTTCTGCGGCAACCGTGCGGCTAAATTCTGCAAACCCTTCCAATGGAACCCCGATTTGATGTGTACTCAATGATTTCCCTCCTGATTGTTCTCCCCATAATCCATGAATCGCTATGTATAAAATGAACTTAGAACAACCTACATTAGACCACTTCAATTGCAGAACAACCATCCGATCACTCTTATCCCCAGATTTCCTGACTCCCTTTTTTAAGGGAGAAATCCGGTGATAAAGGCGAACGCTTCGCTTCTCCAGGTTATTTCTGCCCTCTCCGTTCTCATGTAATTGTTATATCAAGCCCCTCTTATAAATGAGATATTCAGTGATTTGGTAGATTCACTTGTACATAGTCCCATATTAACAGATTCTATAGAAGAAAATAACTCACGAAACCGCTTTTTCACATTGTCGACATGACATTTTAGAAAAATTAAACCAAAAAGCCACGAACGCAATCCGTTCGTGACTTATAAATTCGTTTCAAATTGCTATTCAAGTCGTCAGCTTCGCATATAGAAGAAAGAATAACATATCTTCACCCACGATAACGTAGTTCGGAACCTGATAGATCAGATCCACAATGACAAATGCAGCCAGCACGCCAACCATCGTTACCAGATGAAACGGACGAAGTCTTGAGTGTGCATGTCGGTAACGATGAAATACGAGCGAGGTCGACAAGAAGTAGAGCAGTACAGATCCGAAGCCAAATCCCAGCATGAATACATAATTAAGCTCATTCAGGTACAGCAGCTGAATTGAAGCAGCGATCATGCTCATTGAAATGTAGATGAACAGATGGCCATAGATGATCGCTTGCCCGGCCGTCTGAATTTCCTTGCTGACCTTTTTCTCCACGTTATCGAAATACTGCCACCACATCGCAATGACGAATATGGAAGTAAAGGCGGCAAACAGGATGGATCTCAGATCCCAGTGATCGGCCTGCAGTACAGCAATAATACTAACTACCGACTCACCGAGCAGGATGAGTGTAAAGAGTGCAAAGCGTTCGAGCAGGTGATGCGTCTGAATCGGTACCTTTACCAGATTTTTGCGTCCAATCAGCGGAAGCACGATATCTACCGCAATCCCCGCATACAGCACGACGTAGCGCACCCATGAATCGAAGAACAGGGAACCGGAGGAGATTAGAATACCGATGATAAAGCAGATCCCCAGATAGCGGGCCGCCTGTTGTTGATGTGGGCTTTTGGACTTGTGAACCGTAAGATACTGAATCGCGGTAAACGCCCTCGAACCGATATACCCTACGAAGAATGACAGGTAATACTGATCAAAATGGGTCGAAAGACTTGCCGTCATCACGAGAACCGACAGAAGCTGAAGGATGAGAAAGATGCGATGGCTGAGGACATCCTGACCGTATCGATTAATGAATAGGGTCTGTCCCACCCATGCCCACCAGACGGGGATGAAGATCAATACAAATTTCATTAGATATTCAAACGTAATAACGCCGTGTTCGGCATGCAGCAGGACATGTCCTGCTTTGGATACGGCTGCGACGAAGAGCAGATCGTAAAACAGCTCCAGCCAGGTAACCTTTTTCTCCATCATCCTTCGATGCTCCTTTGGGTTCAAGTCTTCATTTGTCTTATGTAAAAGTTAATCCATTCGCGGCCGGAACATCGTCCTGGCCGCTATGGTTTATATTGTCCATTACTGAGCAGCTGTTGCGGCAGGTTCCAACGTTCTTACCACAATCGGCTGCAAATTGCCTTCGATCTGTTCACGGTATTGTTCGAACCACTCTGGCAGCATCAATTTTTCTCCGAGTGCATCAGCAGGTTCATCTTTGGCAAATCCCGGTGGATCTGTTGCAATTTCAAACAGGATTCCGCCTGCTTCTCTGAAGTAGATGGCATTGAAATATTGGCGGTCGCGGACCGGGGTTGGTTGGTAGCCATATTGGTATACGGCCCCTCTCCATGCCTCATGCTCTTCAAAATCTTTGGCACGCCACGCAATGTGGTGTACTGTTCCTGAGCCGCCTACACCCAGAGGTATGCGGGTAACTGGAACGTCCACGACGTTACCGATATCTCCGCTGGAACGGAAACGGGCATACTCTTCATTTTCATCCACTCTGACGAATCCCAGAATGTTCTCCAGTGCATCCATTGTTCTCTGTGGATTCACACTGAACAATACAGCACCGCCAAAGCCTTTGATCGCTTTGTTTGCCGGAATTCCTTCATGCTCCCATGTGCTGGCAGCACCCTCTTCCCGTTCAACAAGCTCAAGCCGCAAGCCTTCGCTGTCTTCGAATTGAAGAAGCTCTTCATTGAAGCGACTTGTTTTGGTTACCTCAATGTTATAACGTTCCAGCCGATCCTGCCAGAAGCCAATAGTCCCAGGAGGAATGACATAAGAGGTAATGCCGACTTGGCCGCCGCCAATTTTGCCTCGAGGTGATCCGGCAGATGGGAAGAAGGTAATAATGGTGCCCGGGCTGCCTTTTTCATCCCCGAAGTACAGATGGTACACGTCTGGTGCATCGAAGTTGATTGTTTTTTTTACGAGACGAAGTCCCAAAACCCCAGCGTAAAAGTCGACATTGGCCTGTGGATCTCCCGCAAAAGCCGTAATATGGTGGATACCTGCAGTTTGAAGTGTCATTATAAATTCCTCCTTGGATATGGTGGTTTTAGTTTTTTTATTTATTGTAATTTGTATTATCTTTATTTTAAGATATATGACCGATTGAAATTAGTTGTTGTTTTGGCTTGCTTGCTCCTGTTTCAATTTGTCCGGAGTAACGTCATCGCCGTTCGGATCATAGATGGTGACATTCAGCAGAATATCATTGATCGAACCGCGAAAGATTTGCAGGTATTCCTGGCGCAGACGAATTTGTTCCGCTTTCTCCATCTCTGTCAGTTCTGCCTCTTTAGCTTTTCTGGAAAGTTCATTTATTCTGGTCAATGTTGGAATCATCATCTTGATCTCTCTCCTTGTAATTGGATTCAGATATTATTCTTTGGTGTCGTTTTTCTTTGAATTAAATATCTTAAATTAAAGATAAATCATTTTTGAGGTATTGTCAACACTTTTATCAAAATTAAATAGTAAAGAAAAAAAGGCTCCATACGGAGTTTCCACTCCGATGTGAGCCCTTCTTCAATTCCGCTATGTTAAACCAGCTTTTGACCACAGTTGGGACAGAAATTGGCACCTTCATTTTTGGCACCACAGTTCGGACAGAAGTTCGGCTTCTTGGCCCCCTCGGAAGAAGATCCTTCCTTGGGCGCGGATGGTTGATCCGTATTTTGGCCTGAACTGTTATTGTTATTATTTTGATTCTGGCCTTGATTCTGGTTCATGTTCTTCATCATTTCGTTAGCCATATTCATGCCCATCATCATGCCCGCCATATCCGATGCGGCACCGCCGCCTTTCACCTTGCCGGATGCGATGCCATCCGTCATGCTAACCTGCTGGTATTTCTGCAGATTACCGATCATCTCATGCGAAGCGGTCTTCGTGATCATATCCTGAATCTCTTGTGGGTAATTGAAACTCATCACCTGGAATCCGGTAATGCCGATTCCGATGTCCATCATTTGCATATCCAGGTCTTCTTGTATACCTTTTGCAATCTCCGACGCGTTCGCCTGCAGGTTGAACATATCCTTGCCCTCACGGCTAATCCACTTCATAAGCAGCTGATCCAGTACAGAAGTCATGCGAATTTTGACATCCTCGACCAGATAGCTCTGCTTGATGCCGGCAATTTTATCGATGAGCGTGACGTAGTCACTCACCTTGAAGTTGAACGTACCGTTGGCCCGAATCGGCATTCCGCCGGGGAGCTGGGGTGTCGGAATCAGTACAGGACTTTGCGTTCCCCACCGAACGGTAAATTCCTTTGTATTCACAAACAGCACTTCGACCCGCATGCCGCTGTTGAACCCGAATTTAAACCCTTTTAATGTAGACAGAAACGGAATGATCTCAGAATCGATATTAAATGAGCCCTCATCTTCAAAGATTCCCTCAACCTTGCCGTTGTTCAAAAAGATCGCATCCTGACCCGAACGAATAATCAGCTTACTGCCCTTCTTGATCTCCCGGTTGCTCCACTTCCAGAAAATCATGTCATCTCTGAATTCTTCCCATTCCACTACATTCGAAAATTGATTTTTGAAAAAACCCATACTCGTTCCCATCCCTTCTATGTGGTCCTGCCCCAAATGCTCAGATACTAAAAAGAACCTCTACTTCCACTATGCGAGTGGCCGCCACGGGTGGTACCTCCACCACCGCCTCCACCACCGTTGTTATTGTTTCTTTCAATTTTCTGTTTGGTCACCGTTGTACGGATATACCGATCCTGACGATCAATCACACTGGAGGAACTGGAATCTTCATACGTGGCGCGATTGACGGTAACCCGCCCTCCTGAACGAAAGGCCATGATTCCCACTACAATGCCTCCGATGGCGACAGCCACACCTAGTTGGAACCATCCGTTGAATAAAATATTGTTCGGATTTACCCCTGGTTCGTATCCCATGTACTCGTAAGAGAGCCTTATATATTTCTCGAAAGCTTGCTTGTAGTCTCCGTTGGATAAATCAGAAGTGATCCTGCTGCGGATAGCTTGCAGTCGCCCGTTATCCAGATAATCCTCTGCTTTATAAAATCCAGCCAGGTATACTTCCCGAAAATTCATATCCATCGTCAATATGACAGCATTTCCATGAACTTTATCGAACCCCAGTCCCTGCTCATCATAGAAATCCTCGGTCAGCAGCTCGACATCTTGACTATCTGTATTGTTTGTTGTCAGGATAACAAAATCCGTCTGCCTCTCGGCTCCATACTCATTCGCCAGTGCGTTCAATTCACTTTTCTCCTGCTCACTCAGCAGATTGGCCTCATCATAGATGAGATTTTTACTCTCGGCTGCCGAGGCAGTCTGAACAGTCAAAAAGGAGAATGCCAGACCAAACACCATCATCATTACCAGGGTGCTCACCATTGCAAGCTGTTTGACCTGTTTCAAAGGAACCCACCTCCCATCATCCAGGAGATCAGTTTCAAGGATAATAAGGACACGGCGGAAACGCCAGCGAACCATCCGGCCACTTTGGCTTTGCTAATGGGCGGTTTGCCGACCACTTTTCCCGTTTGGCCATTCATGGCAAAGGTATATTGGGCACGATTGAAGTCATAATAGACCATCCATACGGGAAGCAGCACATAGTCTGCATTTTTAAGTGTCGTATCAATTTGTTTGTCCGTGTAACTTACACTGTTATATCCGGATACGGTTGAAGCGATATATGAATCAATATAAGATCGGGTCTTCTCCTTGGCCCGCGGATATAACTCTTCATCGGTATAGCTGTATTTCTCTGCAATGTATCCCGCAAGATACGGGGTCTTGAACTCTTTCAGCTGGTTATAGGGAAACGGCTCCAGTTTATCCATCAGCTCATCCTTCATTTTCTCCGAAGCATCAATGGGCAGATTCACATAGTTGAGCCGGATTTTCCGGTAAATATCAAAATGCTGTGTTTCCGTATAATGGTAGTCGCCTTGCGTGTAGGTTCTCACCTTGGTTCCGCGGCCGTGAACTTCGATTTTGTTATGTAACTCATATAACCAGAACGGCACATACATCCCCGTAATATTCTGAATCCGGTCTGCGCTCATGAATCCGCTCGGGGTCAGCAGGCCGTTCCGGCACCACTTTTTGAATGCCTGCTTCGCCTGCTCCTTGCTGATGGAAAAGGGAATAACCATGACGGGTGCCAGATCACCCGTCAGCCGATCGCTCAGCACAACAGCTGCCCCGCAGAAGCTGCAAGTGGTTGCACTTGTCTCCGGTTCCGTGACGATATCCGCGCCGCAGCTGTTACAGTGATATTGCTTCACTTCATTTTCCGTGAACACCTGTTTCTTGAGCGGATCAGGGATTTGCTCAATGTTGTCCTGTCTCCCACAGCTCGGGCAGGATAATGAACCTGTCGCGCTGTCAAAAACCATACCACTGCCACAGTTGGGACACTTGTATTCAATAACTGGCATCTGCTCACCTCAATATTAACGAAATATAAACGTATCCATCCTAATTATTCTTCAGCTTCTCCTGAATTGCTGCGAGTTCTTCCTCCGCACTGGGAACTGTATTGTCACTATTACCCGCTTTCGCGTTCATTTCTTTCTCCAGCTGCGCAATAAGTTCATCCAGATCATCTTCCTGCTTCCCTGCCCGGAGCTCAGCAAGTGCCTCTGCTTCATTCAAAGCCAGATTGGCCTTCTCTTCCATCGCCTGAAAAGCCGCATTTGCTTTCCCTACTGAAGCATTCCGTTCATTGGCCTGCTGCTGGGCCTTCGCCTCTGCCATTCTGCCTTTCAGCTCGGTATGTCTGGCTTCCAATTGTCCCAGATCTGCTACCAATTTATCATTCATATGCTTCATCATTTTGGCTTTTGCGGAGGCACGCTCATACGCTGCCTGTAATTCGTTCCATTTCTCCGTCTGCTTCACTTTCTTCTCCAGAAAACTCCGAGCCTTATCTTCATCGCCTGATTCTGCCGACTTCTCTGCATACCGCTGCAATTTCTTCATCTCGGCGCTGCATTCATCCAAAGCCCGCTTCGCCCTGCTCTCCTCCGACAGAACGGCCGCCGTCTCCGCTTTCACCTGTCCCAGATCACTGCTCAGACTCCGCATATATTCATTCACGGTCTTCTCCGGATCTTCCGCCCGAGCCAGCAAGCTGTTCACATTGGCCTTCATCACGTCCCTAAACCTCGATAAGATTCCCATTCCTGTGTTCCTCCTCCGAAAAGTTTACATATACCCTATAATACATGAATTCCAAGAACGAGGTTTCATTTCCCTGGATTGGCCGGCATTTCCCAAATGAAAAACCATCAGCTCCTGCTGATGGTTGCTCTTACGCTGCACTATCCATTTTTAATGGTATGGCTATCCGGATCAGGCGGGAAGACTCTCTACCGTGGTAAAGAATACATCCAGCAGTTCTACACCAAAGTTTGCCTCAACATATGCCGTAATATGCTTCAGATCCTCTTCATGCTGATACTCCAGACATGGACGACCTTCGCTCCAGAGCACTCTGCACGTAAACTCATTAACCACGCATTGAATGATATGATCCGGCTCTACCGCTTCACGAAATGCTGACATCGCATGACGCTCCTTTCTTCCCTTGCCATCGTTGATGCTTATGTATTCATTTTGAAAAAATGGATTCCGATCTTCCGTGATAATTATCACAGGTCGCATTGCTAGCAAACAGCATGGCAATCCTTCTCTACCCTCCTGCACTCTGAAGCTGTCCTACGCCAAAGATGCCAATCTCTCGTAAGTTGGCTATAATAAGGGAACCATTAAATGAGATTTCTATAAAAGGCAGGAACATTATGCGTACACGAGTTCATATCATTGCTCCTTACGAATCCATGACTACCATTATACAAGAGTGCATTCCCCGGTTTCCTCAATTATCAATTCAATGCGATGTGGGAGACTTGGCAAAGGGGGCCGAACTGGCCTCACAAGCCGAACGAAACGGGGCCGAAATTATTATTAGCCGTGGGGGTACTGCACAGTTGATCAAGGAAGCCGTCACCATTCCCGTCATTGATGTGCAGCTCTCGGGATATGACATGATTCGTTCCTTGACTCTGGCCAGCCAGTTTAACGGCAAAACGGCCATCGTTGGCTTTTCCAATATCACATCAGGTGCACAGTCCATTATTGATCTGATGGACCTGCCCCTCAAGGTATACACGATTCGCAGTTCCGAAGATGTCGCCAGGCTGCTGCTGGAGCTGAAAGCATCCGGGTACCGTCAGATTGTCGGGGATGTTATCACCGTAGATACCGCCAGAACCTATGGGCTCGAAGGGTTATTGATCCAGTCTGGCAAGGAAGCCATTATGCGCGCGCTTGAAGATGCCCAGCTGGTGTTTCGCTATCTGAGCAAGAATCAAGCCATCTCCGTCATTTTGAACAACCTGGTCACACAAGAGCACCCCAATCTGCTTATTTTAGATGAACGGAACGATATTGTATTTGAAAACCTGACCGATTTCGAGCAGAACCCACTGACGGAAAATTTTATTCATTTGATAAATACCAATCTGGAGTTTGAGCAATCCCAGGTTCAACATATGTTCATGGTCGACGATTATCAGCTGACGGTAACGGCCCATGAAACAACGCTGAATAATAAGGGTTATAAAGTCTACACGCTTGAAAAAGGACAGCCCTACCAGTTTGCACAATTCGGCATAACCACCTACACGGATATAACCATCGAGCCCATTGTTGCCGAATCACCAGCCATGCAGGTGATGTTGAAGAACATTCGGGCTTTATATGAAAATCACGAACCCATCTATCTGCTCGGACATGCAGATTCAGGCAAATCATTTCTCGTAAAACACATGCATCAGATGTACTCAGGCGGTGGACTTTTGCTGCAAATAAACCTATCGCAGGTACCTGCCGGTCATTTGCATAAAATACCGCTCTCCAAAGTCCGCAACGTGGAGCTGAATCATATCGAACAACGGCTCCATGATGAAGAGGTGACCTCATTTATTCAAACCTGTCTAAGCAGGCAGATTGGTGTATTCATTCTGGGAGAAGAACCCTTGAATCCGTATTGGACGCTTGATATCGAGCTGAGTACCATGATGATGCCAAGTCTTGCGGACAGGCTGGAGGATCTGGCACCACTGATCCAGCAGTTCCTTACCGACTATTATCATAAGTATGGAACCGCTGCGGTGAAGATCAAAGAGGATGCTCTACAGTTAATCCAGGAGCAGGTTCCACAGATGACAGTCAGCCAGCTGAAGCATCTTATCAAACAGGCTGCCCTGAATGAGCAGGATTATGTGATCTCAACAGATACGTTGTCCCGCCTGCTTAATCAGCATTCCGCAACAAACACGATGAGGTTGAACGGTACGCTGAAAGAGATCGAGAAGGAAATTATTCAACACGTTCTGCAGGAAGAAAACAATAATCAATCCAAGGCTGCAGATCGCCTGGGGATTAACCGGGCCACACTTTGGCGCAAACTTAAAGAATAATCTTTAAGTTTGTGCTTTTTTTACTGCTCGATGTGTTGCATTATTAAACACTTGAGTGATTACTTAAAATTTACAGCAAATTATTGTTGCTAAAATAAACAATCTGCGTTAAGATAGTCCCTGCAAGCGCTTCATAAAAACGATTACTTAAATAAGGAGCTACTACTATGAACATTAAAGCGACATTAGATCGTATTCCTGGCGGTATGATGGTTGTCCCGCTGTTACTTGGTGCAACGATTAACACATTCTTCCCCAATGCCTTGCGGATTGGTGGATTTACCGAAGCCCTGTTCGTTAACAGTTCAAGCACGCTGATCGCCCTGTTCCTCTTGATTGCCGGAACACAAATCACGTTCAAGACAGCCGGTTCATCTGTCGGTAAAGGTGTTACACTGCTTGTGTTCAAGTGGGCTGTTGGTGCAATATTAGGTTTGATCGCCATTTTCTTCGCAGATTCCAATGGATTATTCCTTGGTCTGGCACCGCTTGCCATTATTGCTGCGATGACGAATTCCAACGGCGGACTGTACATCGCCCTGGCCGGACAATACGGCAAAGAGGATGACAAGGCAGCTTATCCATTCCTCGCACTGAGCGACGGACCTTTTCTTACCATGGTTGCACTCTCTATTTTCGGTGCGATGGGCTTCGCCAATGGCATGTTCTCCCCGATGGCTTTTGTAGCGGTACTGCTTCCACTGATCGTCGGTGTGGTTATTGGTAATCTGGATCGCAACTTGGCTGAATGGCTGCATAAAGGCAGTGACAAGCTCGTTCCATTCTTCGCCTTTTCACTCGGTATGGGAATCAACTTCTCGTCTATCATTCAAGGTGGACTAAGCGGCATCATGCTGGGTGTAATTACAGTATTGATCACTGGCGGCGTTGGCTACCTGCTCTTCAAAGCCATCGGCTGGAACCCTATTGTCGGAGCTTCGGAAGGTTCCACAGCGGGTAACGCTGTAGGTACACCTGCTGCTATCGTAGCGGCCAATGCTTCCTTTGCCCCTATTGCTGAAATTGCTACCGTACAAATTGCGGCAAGTGTCGTAACCACCGCTATTCTATTGCCGATCTTCATCGGTTTCCTATCCAAAAGGCTGGAGAAATCAGGCGGCGTCGAGAAATACAATCAAAGACCGACCACATAAAGCAACGAACTTATCCTGAGCGGACATGAATTCACTTTTTTCTCAAGGAGGCGAGAACAGCATGAAATTAGCCATTATTGCAGATGATCTGACTGGTGCCAATGACAGCGGGGTTCAGCTTGCCCGTCATGGCTTGAAAACCAGTGTATTATTTAACATGGACGAGAATAATATTCGTCATTACGATGCTGTTGTTTTCGACACGGACAGCCGTTCCATTGCCTCGGATGAAGCTTACCAGCGCGTTCGTAATGCAGCCGAGTTTCTGACGAGAAATGGATTCGATACCATTTTCAAAAAAATGGATTCCACCATGCGTGGTAACATTGGAATTGAGATTGATGCGCTGTATGACGTGATTAAACCGGATTTCATGATGATTGCACCAGGTTATCCGAAGAATAATCGTACGATCCTGAGCGGGGTACATTACCTGAACGGAATTCCACTGGCTGACACCGAGATCGCGAACGATCCCAAAACACCTGTGACTGTTTCGTATCTTCCTGAACTGCTGAAGCTTCAAACGAAGTATGAAGTAGGTGAGATCAGCGTATCGGATCTGGAAGCAGGCAAGGAGCATATCCAGAAGAAGTTAACCCAGTTCAAAGAAAATGGCATTCCATACGTACTTGTTGATTCGACGGAGGAACTGCATCTGGAGCAAATCCTGCAAATGACCAGTACATTGGAATATACCTTTGCATGGGCAGGCTCTGCAGGAATTGCCAACTATCTTCCCGGACATTTCAGTCTGGAGGGTAAATCAACGGAACTGACTATACCGGGAAATTCTGGACCTATTCTAACTGTCGTAGGCAGTGTAAACAAAAACTCACGTGCTCAGTTGAAGAAATTGCTGGGACAGACCAGCGTTTCTTCCGTTGCATTCCACTCCTTCAAAGCCGTATCCGCCGCAGCAGATCGGACAGAGGAAATGGAGCGTGTGTATAAAGAAGTAAAAGCCAAGTCTCTTGCAGGCCATGACGTTGTCTTGTATTCCACGGCAGAGCAGGTTGACATTGAACTGGCACGTGCCACGGGTGAAGCCCGCGGTCTGGATCATACCGAGGTCAGCAACGAAATCGTCCGGGCCATGGGCGAGATTTGTGCCAGATTACTTGAAGAGGGCAATTTCAAGGGTGTATCCATGACCGGTGGGGACACCGCCAAGCAAATTTGCATGAAGTGGAATATTAGCGGCTTCGAGCTGCTGGACGAACTTGAGATTGGTGTTCCAATATCCAAGTTTATTGGAATAGAAGACTTACATGTCATTACCAAAGCAGGAGGCTTCGGCACACCAGAAGTCTTCATCCATGCGATTGAAAAATTAAAAGGAGGGATTCCAGTATGAAACCCACAGTTGGAATTACAATGGGCGATGCAGCAGGTATCGGACCCGAGATTATTATGAAGGCACTAGGCCATCAGGAGGTCTACGACAACTGCAACCCACTCGTTATTGGTGATGCAAAAATATTGAAACGCGTTCTGCCCGTTATTGGATCAAGCTTGAACGTCAATGCCATTCAGGAGCCTTCAGAAGCCAAATATGAATTCGGCACCGTGGATGTCATTGATCTGGATCTAATCCCTGCCGATCTCGAATATGGAAAGGTGTCTCCTATAGCGGGAGATGCAGCCTTTCAATTCCTGGCCAAGTCCATTGACCTAGCCAAAAAACAGCAGATCAACTCGATCTGCACTGCCCCACTGAACAAGGAGGCCTTGCACCAAGGTGGACACCTGTATCCGGGACATACCGAAATTCTGGCCGATCTGACGGATACACAGGATTTCTCCATGATGCTTACGACGCCTAACCTGCGGGTTATTCACCTGACAACACACATGGGCTTGATCGATGCGATTGCCAGCATCAATCCCCAAAGAACCTACACGGTAGTTAAGCTTGCTCACGATACACTCAAAAAAGCAGGCTTCGAGAATCCACGTGTAGCGGTATGCGGTATTAACCCACACGCAGGTGAGAACGGATTGTTCGGTAATGGTGAAGAAGAAGAAAAACTGCAGCCAGGTATCGAGCGTGCGCAGCAGGAAGGCATTAACGTGGTTGGTCCTCTCCCTGCGGATACATTGTTCTTCCGTGCAGGCCGCGGTGACTTCGATATCGTAGTTGCTTGCTACCACGATCAGGGACATGCTCCGATTAAAGTTATGGGCATCGAAGAAGGCGTGAATATCACCGTTGGCTTGAAAGGCGGCATCATCCGCACTTCCGTTGACCACGGTACCGCCTTCGATATCGCTGGTAAAAACATCGCCGATGACAAAAGCATGCTGGCAGCCATTCGCTCGGCAATTGAGCTTGCTCCAAAAACGCAAATGTAACCGAACGTATCCAAAACGAATTCCACTATTAAAGCAAAATAAAGCAGCGACTCTCCCCCGTCGGGAAGAATCGCTGCTTTTTCTTTTGTACACCCTGCTGCATTATTGCCTACCATTCGATCTCCGGTCATACCAATATCCAGGAATGCCTCGTTCCAAACGCATCAATGCTTCGAGATAGAAATAATCGCCCCAGATGACATAGTCATCCGGTGAATCCCCACCTCTTACGGAGTAGGAACCATGCTTGAGTAAGCCTTCTTCGGTTTCGGACCCGTGAGTGGAGTAATTCTGTACCAGGGACGCCATTGAATTCTGCACCGCGTCCAGGAAGAACTGACGCTCCGGATCTGTTGGATCCAATCTCTCGGCGATCTCCAGAATCCCGCACGCAGCAATAGCGGATGCAGAGCTGTCGCGCTTTGTTTCGGAGGTCTGTGGTGCATCGAAATCCCAATAGGCTACATGATCCTCAGGCACATGAGTAATAAAGTAACGGGCTAGACGCCTCGCTGTCTCGAACATCTCTGCATTTTGCAGATATCGGCTGCATAACGCAAAGCCATATATCCCCCATGCCTGACCGCGGGTCCATGTTGAGCCATCATTATAACCCTGATGGGTCCCTCCACGAATGGCTTCGCCAGTAGCCTGATCAAAATAAAAGGTATGATAGCTGGAATCGTCTCCACGAACCAGAAAACGCCGGCTTTTCTCCGCGTGGAGTTTGGCGACTCGCCGATATTCTTCGTTATGGGTCTGTTCATACGCCCATAACAATAATGGAAGATTAAGCAGGCAATCGATAATAATACGACCTCCGTTATTCACATCACCCTTGCGTCCCCAAGCCTGGATCAGCCCTGACTCTTCACGCCAGCGCTTCATCAACATATCTGCAGCCTCCAGCGTGAGGTCACGTGCAGCAGGGTCACGTTCCACGATCCATTGGGCCTTGGAGGACAACGAGTAGAGAAAACCTATGTCATGATGGTCAAAAATGCTCTTCCGTTCCATGCGCCCCCGAAAGTTATCAACGGTCTTAACAGCTGCCTCGCGATACAGCGGGTCCTGCGTGTATTCCGAGCATAACCAAAGGATGCCTGACCAGAAACCAGCCGTCCACTCCGTATTATCATTCAGCACATAATGCTCATCCCCGTTACTTACATGGGGAAATCGCCCCCCAAATCGGTCAATGTTGCTTCTCGTGACTTGGAGTGCATCATCAATGGCATTTTTCCACATGGAACAAGTCCTCCTCTATGCATCTATTTTTTCATCCTTCATGTTGGACAAGTCTGCTATTTTGCTTATATTGACCAGGCGTAATGCCCTCATACTTTTTAAAGACACGAATGAATGAATTGCTGTTGAGAAACCCTACGCGCTCGGATACGTCCTGAATGGTCCCTTCCTCTGCCTGCAGAATTTTCTTGGATTGTTCGATGCGATATTGGTTGATGTAATCGATCACGTTGATTCCGGTCTGCTCCTTAAAGTACTTGGAGACATAGGTTGGATGGAAGCGAAAGCGTTCCGACAAATGGGTCAAACCCAGATTAACGTCTGCATAGTTCTCTACAATGAATTCGATCAGCTGGTCTTTCAGCTCTTCGTTGCGGGAGCGCTTGCGTTCATTCACCATCTGACAGACGGTCTCCAGAATTCGCAGCAGCTCGGCTTCAATCTCCTCAAATGTCTCGCATGCAAGCAATTGCCGAATCAGATCATTACGATGCGTCATCTCGTTCTGGTCATCTGACTTGATCTGTTCCGTGGCTTTCAGAATGGTACCGATTAACTCAAACATCAGGCAGCGTGCCAGTTCAACAGACAAGGGCTCTCCTGTAAAATTGGTCATGAGAATTTCGTTCATCACTTCGGTTGAACGGGCATAATTGCCTGTCGCGATATAATTAATGAGCTGTCTCTCCAGATCGAGAGGATAATATAATTCCTCCTTCGGCCTGCGAATCCGGTTTTGGTCAATGATTTGTCCGATCCCCAATATCAGCCGATATTCCAGTGCCTCTTCCGATTCCTGAAAGCTGTCTCCAATCGCTGCAATGCCGTGATGAACATCGCTTACCCCCACCGAAAAGTACACACAAAACCGTGATCCGATAAAACGCTGGGCTTCCTCAATGGCGCTGATCAGCCGGTTTCCGGTATTCTCCTCATCTGCCCGAATGTTGATGAGAAATGCAATCCTTCCATCAATATCTGCCGAGAACACTTGGCCAATGGGGCCTATCATTTCCTCAAGCACATTGGTCAGAATGAGCTGCACAAATTGTTCTTTCTCCTCCTGGTCCTGCTCGCGTACTTTTGTCCGGAACAACCCATCCACATTCTCAATGTGAAGGAGCAGTACGGCAAACGATGGAGTCTCGAAGTGAATACCAAGCCGTTCCAGCGTTGAGGCAAATTCTTCACCTGCCTGAACCCTGCCCTTCATCAGCTTGGCAAGCACATTGCTCCTTACAACGTTTTGCTGGTCCTTGAGCCTGCTCGCGAATTGATCCTGCTCTTCCCATGCACGGACCAACACCGATTGCAGAATGCCATATTCATCGTCCGGCTGCTCCAGTTTCCATTTGACCTTATCGGAGATAATGTTCATGATCCGTCCCAGCGGACGATAGTTCCTCCTGGTGAACCACCAGGCCGCTACCCCGCCCAGCAGAAGTCCAGCTGCCACGCCTCCCATCGTGATATTGCGAATGACCGTTAGTTTCTTGGCATAGATCCGGGTAGGTATAATCGATACATAATTCCAATCCTGGACCTTGGAAGAGATCTGGGACATGGTGACGGATTCACCGTTCCACTCGATCGTCTCGGTTCTGACTCCCGAATCTTGCCCGTAATTCAGATCTCCATTTATTTTGTAAGGGGTTTCAGAACCTCCTGTAGAAAACAACGTGTTCCCCTCATCGTCCAGGATGAATACCGTGCTCTCTTTTTCCAAACGGACATTATCAATCGCCTGTTGAAACCGATTCGGGTCAAGATTCACCACAAAGGTTGCAGGACTGTCCGCAGCACTCTGGATGGGGAACGGCTGCAGGTAAACAAGCGTGTCTTCAATGCGCCGATCTTCACTCCGAACCGCCATTTTCCTGAACCTGCTGGTGCCGGTATCGTGCATAAGTCCGGTCCACGCCTCCTCGGATACATCCGTGCCTTTGTAGAACATGTCATACAGATAGGTCTTCTGAATAAGAGAAGAAGAGGACAAGGCAACATCGGCGTCTTTAATATAAATATATAGTTCGCTAATTAGGCCGTTTCCGACGCGTGTAGACTTCAGATTTTTGATTAGCTCAAGTCCCATTAATCGCCACCGGCCATCCTGTTCAGACGCATGATTAATGAAGCTCGTTAACTGAGAGTCGGCCATGAGTTGATTGCTGATGCTGCCAATATCCCCAATCTGGTTATCGATCGTCTCCTGCACCTGGGAGAGCAGCACCATGTTGGAGCGATTCACTTCTTCCTCAAGCAAGATGCGGGACTCGGCAAATACAGCAGCACCGATCACAATCGGGATGAGCAGAATGACCATGTAAGAAATGCTCCAGGACAACAGGATGCTTTTCTTCTTCATGAGTCTCCTCCTCACTTGGTGGTTTGGCATGGCCTACGACTGATTTATTCCTTGATTGCTCCGATCATAACACCTTTGACAAAGTATTTCTGCAGAAAAGGATAGATAAACAAAATCGGAAGCGTGGCAACCATGACCGTTGCATATTTTACACTTTCCCCGATCGCCTCTTTGTCCACGGCTGATGCCCCAGTCGTCATGGAGTCCGTGCTGTTCTGGATGAGGATTTCGCGCAGGACCAGCTGAAGCGGAAACAGATTTCGATCCCGGATGTACAGGATGGCACCGAACCAAGAATTCCAATGGCTAACTCCATAAAAGAGAATCATCACTGCAATCACAGGCATGGATAACGGCACTACGATCCGCCAGAGGATTAACATCTCTCCCGCCCCGTCCATACGTGCCGATTCCAGCAGGCTTTCCGAGATTTCCTGAAACGAAGTCCGCATAATAATGAGATTATAACTGCTGATCAGCCCAGGTATAATCAGTGCCCACAGGCTGTTCCCCATATGAAGCGTGTTGTTGATCAATAGATACGATGGAATGATTCCCCCGTTAAAAAACATCGTAAACACGATCGCCAGCATGATCGGGTTGCGAAGCATGAAGCTTTTGCGAGACAAGGTATACGCTCCCAGAATGGTGAATAACAGATTCAGTGCCGTACCCACCACGACGATGAATATGGTGTTTCGGTACCCGGACAGAATGTTCGGGTTGCTGAGAACCAGCTTGTAGCTCTCCAGTGTCAGTCCTTTCGGAAAGAGCAGCAGACCTCTGTGGGCCATTAGCTGACCGGAATCACTGAACGATGCGTTCAGCACATGCAGCAGCGGATACAAGGTAACAATAATCAGGCCCGTCATCAGGATGGCGTTGGCACCACCAAACAGCCGCTCCCCGAGTGATCGTTTTATTCTCATCTGAACTCCCCTCCTTCACCTCATTCCTGACTAGAATAGCTTGGTATTGGATATCGCCTTGGACAGGCGATTGGCACCAATGAGCAATGTAAAGTTAATGACCGATTGGAATAAGCCTACCGCGGTTGTATAGCTGAATTCGGCACTTTCGCTAATCCCTTTACGGTACACAAATGTCGAGATGACATCCGCCGTGTCATAGACGTTCGGGTTGTATAGCAGAATGATTTTTTCGAAACCGATCTCCATCAATCCACCAATACGGAGAATCAGCAGAATAAGAATCATCGGAATGATGCCGGGCAACGTAATATGCCAGACTTGGCGAAGGCGACTTGCCCCATCGACATTCGCAGCATCATAGAGTTCGGGATTGATTCCACTGAGTGCAGCCAGATAAATGATGCTGGAGAAGCCAAGCTCCTGCCAGATGGATGAAGCGGTATAAATGGTGCGGAAATTGGCCGGATCACTGAGAAGAGCACTGCTCTGGCCGCCAAAGTATTCAATAATGGTGTTAAACAGCCCATCCCGGGATGAGAAATCCACAATCATGCCGCAGATGACCACGATGGAAATAAAGTGCGGAATGTATGAGACCGTCTGCACGGTGCGCTTAAATATTTCATTGCGAAGCTCATTGAGAAGAAGGGCAAGAAGAATCGGTGCTGGGAATCCGAACAATAGTTGATAGAAGCTCAGCACCAGGGTATTTTTCAAAATCCGCCAGAAATAGTAACTCTGAAAGAAATCGCGGAAGTGCTGCAGTCCCACCCAATCACTGCCCCATATGCCCTTGCCCACCGAGTAATCCTTGAATGCAATGATTGCTCCATACATCGGCAGATATTTGAAGATGAGAAAATACAAAACGACGGGTAGAGCCATCCAATAGATCGCTTTATTCTTTTTGTAATTGAGCCATAACAAGGAGAGCTTGTGCGACACCTTTCCATCCCCTTCCTTATAAATTCGAAGGAGAGCATCCGTGAGGTAAAAAGGGGCTTCCCCACAGACAGCTTCTTCGTTATCTGGCGTTATAGCGGTCCAGCGCAGCCTGCTGAATTTCAATGGCCCGCTCGACGTTAAACTTGTTGATCTGATCGATGTACTTGTCAAAGTTCTCGATCGGCTCGACCCCAATGACAAACTTGACGAACATTTCATCCCGATACGTTCCAATATCGCTCATGATTTTGCTGTATTCCGTGGATTCTTCTGTTGTCAGACTGGTTGGAGGAAGGCCCACCTTCAGTGTATTCTCGCTGTATTTGGAGAAGAGAATCGCGGCATCCTTCTGCTGCTGGAGCTGATAGTACTGCTCATTGTACCGGTCATCATCTTCACCCACGAAGGGATAGTTGGCTATAAAATGTTTCGCCATCGCTTGGGCAACCGACAATCCATCCGGATTTTTCAAAATCTCATCGGTATAGGTCGGGTAACCGTCCTTCATCGTATACGTCAGGCCCTCCACACCAAAATTTTTCAGCATATGCCCTTCTTCACTGAAGAAGTAATCCAGCGCTTTGACCGTTTCCTCCGGATGTTTGTTGCTATTGGTGATTACGATGCCGCTGCTGCTCCACTCCCAGGAACGTCCGGTAAACATCGGTTCATCGCCCTTATTCTGCACCGGATATTGCACGGCTGTCAGATTGGCGTTCGGGTCGGTTTCCTGCAGAGCGGGCAGATAGCGGCCTACACCTCCACCGATGAAGGTGAAAAAGGCACCTGCCTGACTACTCAAAATTTTGGCGTCATATGTTTTTTGATCATTGGTGGCAAAGTCGGGATCGATCAGCCCTTCCTGATACCAGCGATGGAACATCGTCAGGAATTCCTTGTATTCCGGCTCAATTGGTCCGTAGACTACTTTGCCATCTCTCATAAATACATTGTTGGTTATCCCATAGGCTTCCAGATAGGTCGGTGCTGCGGGCCCCATCGTTGTCATTTTAGGCGGTGCACCGAACAACAGAGGCGCGGACACGCCTTTTCTCTCTTTGAACGCTTTAAGTACGGTTTCCCATTCTTCCAGCGTTTCCGGTTTCTCCAGCTTTAGCTCATCGAGCCAATCCTGACGGATGAATGTACCGCCGAAGGTTTTGTATTCCCCCAAGCGTAGATGCGGAATGGCATAGATATCGCCGTTGTCTGCTTTTAACTGTTTAGCGACTTCGGGATTCTCATCCAAAATCTTTTTCAAATTGGGAGCGTATTCATCAATGAGCTCGTTAAGACGAATGATGGTACCATCATTGAACAGCTTGGCGTAATCTCCATTTACAAACATGGCATCAGGCAGCTGATTCGAGGCAATCATGACATTGAACTGTTCGGTCTCGGCACCCACCGCAGGGTGCTGGAATTCGATTTTGGTGTTGGTCTTCTTCTCCCATTCCTTAATCGCCGTAATTTCATTCATACTCTTGAGCGTAATGGAAGCATTCGTGTTCATCGACATCCAGATCGATATTGGTGTAGGGCCATCTCCCTCTGCCCCGCCAGCGTTTCCATTGTCTCCTGCGCAGCCTGCAAGGACAGTTAATCCCATCATCAGACAGATTCCAACCGCTAGCCGCTTTCTCCATGACCGTTTCATCGCTTCACGTCCCCCCATGTGTGTTCGTGTAAGATGTCTGACCCTTGATGTGGAGCTCTCTTCATAAAGGTACTGCCTGACCGCTATTATGGCTATCCTCCATTCTTGCCGAGATATCCAAAATTTGATAATCCCTTATCCAGAGCAGGATTTGCACATGCAGGCAAAAGATCAAGATCATATTCCAGCATTGATGGCAAACCGAAATATGAACGGCCCACTTTCCTGAAAGGGGATACTTTAGTCGGATCAACAAATACATCAGTACACACCAAAAAGCCTCCTATCTGCATTTCTGCAGAATAGGAGGCAATATGCCTACAAACACGTTCACTTCACCTTACGGGAAGAAGCGCGTCTTCGTTATAACTTTTTAAAATTCTTCGTATTCGCTCGGGTCCTGTCCCCATAACCGTCCATCTTGACGATTGAACGACGAGATCACTTCCATCTCCTGCTCGCTCAGCTCAAAATCGAAGATATCGATATTTTCCTTCTGGTGTTGAAGGGAGCCTGCTTTCGGAATTGGAATGGAACCCAGCTGGGTATGCCAGCGCAAAATGACCTGTGTTCCCGTTTTGCCATGAGCTTCTGCTATGCGGAGGATCTTCTCATCCTTCACCACATCCTGCACGGCGTCATTACCGCGGCCAATAGGACTCCAGGATTCATTGACAATGCCATGCTCCGAATCCTTCTTCCGCTGCTCAGCCTGGTCAAAAAACGGATGCAGCTCGATCTGGTTCAGACTTGGGGCTACCCCAGTCTCCTTAATCAGACGCTCATTATGTTCAGGCAGGAAGTTACTAACTCCGATAGAGCGGATATATCCACGTTTCTTCGCCTCAATGAGTGCCTGCCAGGCTTCTACATACTTACCCTGCTTCGGATTCGGCCAGTGAATCAGATATAGGTCATAGTAATCTAGATCTGCTCTGTATAAGGATTCCTCGATGGCTACGATTGCCTTATTATAATCATGATAACGCCCAGGCAGTTTGGAAGAGATCAGCAGTTCTTCTCTCGCAATCGAGCTCTGCTTGATGGCCTTTCCGACCGTCGCCTCATTCTCATAGTTATAGGCCGTATCAATCAATCGGTAACCCACATCCAGCGCAGATACGATGGATTTAACGCCCTCTGCACCCTTTAAGCTATAGGTACCAAACCCAATTGCCGGTACTTTCAAGCCATCATTCAACGTATATTCCGGAATTTGATGATTCATCTGAAGACTCTCCTTTGCTAAAAAGGTATACGAAACGAATGGAAAATTAGTTAGTCCCTCTCGTTTATTCTACCCCTCCATGCACGATTGAATCAATTCTTTCCAGACGGTGCAGGCCTTCATTAATGCATATGAGCTGAACTCAGTATCCTTTGGTATTTATATTTTAGTAGCCACGCGAAAATTGCGGGCTTTCCTTAAGCTGAACGATATCGTGACCCGTTGGGTTTTGGAAAGCACGAAGACCAAACGTCGGCGCCACAGCAAAGATGTGGTCAAAGATATCGGCCTGCACCGATTCATACACTCCCCAGGTGATATCATTGCTGAATGCATAGATCTCGAGCGGAAGTCCGTTGTCTCCCGGTGCTAGCTGTCTCACGATCAACGTCATATCCTGATGAATCTTCGGATGATTTTTCAGATACTGATGGATATATTCCCGGAATACCCCCACATTCGTGAGCTGTCTGCCGTTTACTTTGCTCTCCGTATTAATCTGATGCTCCATATTGTACTCGTTAATTTCATTGATTCGCGTAGCGATATAATCGGTAAGATAGTGGATCTTCCGGAATTCCTCAATCATGTCTTCGGTGCAAAAGGTGATACTGCTTGTATCAATATAGACGCTTCGCTTAATCCTTCTGCCGCCCGATACCTGCATGCCTCGCCAGTTTCTGAACGAGTCCGATATCAGGGCATAACTCGGAATCATCGTGATTGTTTTATCAAAATTTCTTACCTTAACCGTATTAAGTGTAATGTCAATGACGTCACCATCTGCATTATATTTCGGCATTTCAATCCAGTCGCCAACACGTACCATGTCATTCGATGACAATTGAACGCCTGCCACGAGGCCCAGGATGGAGTCCTTGAATACCAGCATCAGCACAGCCGATAACGCACCAAGTCCACTGAGAATGATCAACGGATTCTGACCAATAAGGCTCGAAATGACGATAATGCCCCCGATGATGAAAAGAATAATCTTGGCGACCTGGATATAACCTTTGATCGGCCTGATCTTGGAGACTTCATAGGAACGATATATGTCATCAAACACATTGAGTAAGGCATTGAGAACCGTAATCATGATGACAATCATGTAGGTCATTGCAGCCTTTTCAATCAAGGCCTGATAGGATGGAAAGACATAAGCAGAATAATAGATAATAATGGCCGGCACAAGATGTGACAGCTTGTGGAACAGCTTTTTCTCCACAATGATATGGCCCCATTTGTACCGATTGTTATTGACGATATGATGGACCGTCTTCAGCACGATTCTTTTGGCTATATAATTCGCCAGGATGGAGACCACCGCAATAAAAATAACCATGATGATGTTTGAAAGAATGCCAATGGTTTGTTCACTCATGCCCGTTCCGTCTAGTTGTTTTTTGATAAAATCCATTGTTTCCTCCTAACGCAGTCTAGTTTAGCTTTTCATTATAAATGACTCTCTCGTACGAAGCAAAATTCAAGATAATGTAATTTTAACAAAAGAAAAAGACCATCCTTTTGGGGAGGTCCTTCTGAACTTGTTTTAGAAGCATGAGTTGTGGCCAGCGAGAGGGCAAACTTGTTTTTGTTCAAAAAGCATCTACTCACAAATTAATTTATTGGATCACAATTATTTATTGCAAATGAAAAAAATATTAACAATAGACAAGTAGCTGGATTTCCCTCCGGCTTTGTTGTGAAGAAACTTGTGATTATTTAAATAAAATTCTAGTCCTCATTAATTAATCCATTAATCTTAGTATATACATCTAAAGCTATCTCATTATTTTTTGATTTATTTATCCATACTTTGAACAATGTAAAGATAAGTTGTTCGTAAGAAACACTTAATTTATGTTGAAGCTCTATAAACCAATCATGGTGATCAAGTCCCTCCAGTGAAGAGAGTATAATTGATATTAAATCTTCTGATTTACCGAGCAAGCTAGATAGTAAATTTATATTTTGAAGAGCCTCCTCCTTTAGAATCTGTTCTGGAGCAACATTAGCTGGCAAGAATGTGTAAGGCCATTTACACACTTCCTTAAAACTTCTCATATCACCATCAAAAACACCAATAATCTTCAACCAACTCGATTTTGGAAAAACCCTAATTATACTCTTCAATTTACTTTCGTCGCCAGCTTCAAGTATATCTATTTTTTGAATAAGAAATGGATCATAGTAAGATAATAGTATTTTAATGAATTCTCTAGCAAACTTATCCTCAACTAGAAGAACGGATGATTTTTTGGGATCTACCCCAAATGATGTCAAATGTGCATCACGACTACTCGGGGTCATAACCTGGACCTTATCACCAACTCTTGTTAGTAATCTGATGTGATCAATTGGTATTCTTTCTAAGATGTTTGGTGAGTGGGTAGATAAAATAACCCACCCCCCTTTTTCCTCCACATATTTAGCAATAACATTTAATAGGGCTTCTTGTGATTTTGGTGCTAGGAATGACTCTGGTTCCTCTATTAGTATTATTGAGTTTTTAGAACAACGCCTAAGCTGCCAAACAATTTGATGTGCTGAGAGCTCCCCTAAGCCCATGGTCTCAGTGCCATAATTACCATTTAAAGTAGATACTTGAAAATAGGGGATCACTCCATATTTGCCTATATCCTCAATTTCATATGTACTACAAGATGTGTATTCTTTCCCAATAATATAGGAAACTTGTTTCATTTCGGCTTCAGTTGAAATAATGGGCTCATACCCATCTAACAACTCTTCCATATTCGACATACTTCTGTAGAATTTAACTTGTTCATAGCAATTAGATGACGGATCTATCATAATTACCTCTACCCCAATATCCTCATCAATTACTGATGCATCAATAATACCATCACGGAAACATAAACTCTGATTAATTGCTCCCTTAGACGTAGTAATTTGAGCATCAAGGATTGACCCTAACAACCTTGTATAACTTACTGAATTTTGAAATTCCTTAGGTTTTAACACACTTAAAACTGCATTCAATAGGGTAGATTTACCAACTCCATTTGCACCACATAATGCTGTTATTCCACCATTAAAATCTATAGTACCTTCGCCTACTCCAGCAATATTATTAAATTTTAAAGTTGATATGTTTACACTATATTCGCGCGCGTAAACTCTTCTCCAGTGATCATTAGTACGAGCCGATCTCATATATGAACACCCCAAGAAGCACTATCAATTAAAGAAGAAATAAGCATACTAGGGTCATCAGGGAATAAACTTGTTTTGAAAAACCAATCAATTTTCTCTATCTGTTCTATATGATTATCAATCAATATTGACTCTGCTCTTAGAAACTTATTAAAAAAGTACCATAAAACGATATCTCTTGCTATAACAGATGTGGTATCAGCTACTCTAGAACTAGCTCTGTCATTAAATATGCGGAGTAGTTCTTCATCAAATGAACTCATTTCATATTTATACATATTCAATTTATTTTGCATATTAATTGTTTTAAGGCTAACTCTATTGTATTCAAAAAAACTTATATATCTTCCAAGTATTTTTGAAGATATACCAATTCTATTAGAGTGTAATTGTGCAATAAAACAAAGCCAAGAGAATAATGTTGCTTTGTTGAATTTGGCTTTAAAGTCAACAAAAATGCTAGCTTCTCCAAAAAAATCAACTGCCTTATGTACTCTATACAGAGTATCCTTACTAAACTCTTCTTGAGATCTATATTTATTAGTTACACTATTTGAAGTTACTTTTTCTAGTAATGTCCCCGAATCAAGAATATAGAAAAATTTAGAAATAACATCATCGAATGCCATTCTCGAGTTGGAAAACCCTAAAAAATCTTTATTTAGCCCAATGTTCTCAAACATTGTAACAATATCTTTAACTTGCTGACGTGCTGGACCAAAAAATGCATTTCTTTGTTCTGCTGCTGTAAGACTAGTCGGCTGATTCAACCTGTAGAAAAGTTCGCCTGGCTCCGAAGGAAGATAATCAACTATCTTAAATATTCGAATAGTAAACTGATCGAATCTATTTTTCCAAAACTCTGGTAAAGAATTATAGTCAAGATTGTTTAATTCGCAAATTTCATTATCGAGGGGTTCTGTATTGCCATCGACTAAAACTTCCCCATTAACAAAATCTCTGATCGCCACTAGTCGTTGCTGCCCGTCTAATACTTCTTGTCTTCCATTCTCTTTAATTTCTATAATATGAATAGGCGGAACATGCCAATCTCTCAGAATACTATCTATTAATCTACGCTTTTTAGCATCTCCCCAAACTTCACCACGTTGAAACTCAGGTTGTAAATTAATAACACCACTTTTTATTCTAGCAATTATTGTTTGCACATCTGGATCAGAAGGTAAAAGCCTCATACAATCCCTCCAACTTTCGTAATAAGAATAGTCATTCGACACAATTTTTAAATTACCTTTTTTGTTCATAAACGAACACTTAAATCTAAAAATTCTCAAATGTTTCTGAGAAATTAGGATAAGATTACGAAAAACGATTCTCAAAGTGTATTTGTAGTACAATATTATTAGACCTTGTTATTTTAAAAATCTCATAAGCTTAATGGACATCCAACCCAGGTAACGTCAACAATTTATATACACATATTTTTCATCACTCATTAAATTATAAAATCTTAACTTTCAATTAAAAAGCTTTATTCACAATCACTGATCCCTAAAAATACTGTTTTTAAACCATCAATAGTAGGGTGGGTATACAAAGGATTTATTTAAAAAAATCACATTGATCTTAATACTTAAATTGATAAAAAAGCATAAAAAAGCACCCTCATCGGTGCTTCTTGTTAACGTAATGGAGGCAGGGGAAACGCTGTCCGTAGACAACGACACATAAGCTTCTACGTGTTTATTCACAGTTTTGATGTCATCTGAGTGTTGCCCCGCAAACTTCTTGCTTTGGCTCAGCTCTTTGTTTATTGTAGCATACCAGAAGCTGAAATGTGACACCGTATCCCAACTAAAGTTGAGACCTCACTCTGGTACATGTTTGATACATAGCGAAAGCGCACTCAAAAATTATTAGCTACGAAGCTTAGTTGTTCTTTTTTTTCAGTTTAATATGCTTTAGCGTTGATAAAGGTGTCGTGTCCCCACTCCCTGCGCTTCATTAATAGTAATCGTCTTCGTACAATCTAATATATATATCTTTTGATTCATTAAGATCACAACTTGTAATTTCAAGTTTATATTCATTTGTTATATCGAAACTTACTTCAACGATTACAGGAACTAAAACATCAGTTTCAACTTTTAACTCAACTTCTTTTTCGAAAATATACTTTCCTTCCTCCTTGTCATACAATGAATTTTCATAGTCAGTATATGATACTTCTGCTTCAAAAGTAACTCTAACTTCAAACTGAAGGGTTGCTCTATCTTCTTCAAGTTGAATAATGTTAATTTCATCTTCTAACTCAACACTCAGAACATTAATATTCTCCACCGAACCGTTCTCATTTTCTAATGAGAAACCATGCCATTCGAAATTCTCGATAATACTCTCTTCAATATTTTCAAAAAACTTCTCTGATAAATTTACGACAAAATTATGCCTGTATTCATCACTACTATTAACTAAATTAAGGAAAGAGTCAATGCTGTCTAGACAATGTAGGCGCACATTATCTTCACAATAGTTAACAAGATCATTGTCTAAAGAGATAACATACATTTGTTCGGAATTAGTAATACACCAATTATCAATTGCTAGCAAATTAATAGCATCAGGAAATTCTGCCTTTTTGGATCTACTAAACGGAGGTATCATTTGAAAGTAACCCTCTAAAAGTTTATCAACCGAGACAGCTTCTACTGGGATTACTAAAGCCCCCGAATTTTCTATAAAATCTTCAAACTGTTTCTTTACCGCTGAGCTAACCAAATCGCTTGTTTCGTTGTTAAAGATTACGTCATACTCCTTAATATTACGTAGAATCATTCCTTTTTTACGAAGTGATTCAATTGCTGATTTAGCTTCCTTAGTTCTGTCGTCAATTTTATTCTTTATTTCATTTGTCACTATGCTAGTTATATAAAGTTTAATATGATTATTTGCAGACAAAGTTGATATTTGTCCGAGCAAGTGATCAGTAAAATTAAAATTTCGTTGAATGTATATAGAGGAATCTATAAAAACATTATTGGTTAATAGTCCACTCATTTAAATTCTCCTTAGATAATATTTTAAATTAAATTCACTAAGCCCTGCCACAATAGCTCATAAAATCAAACATAACTAGTACTTTACCCCGATTATTAAGTATTGAGTTATACTCTTTCCCAACTAATATTAAGCCCTCAGATACGAAGTTTGGACGAAAATCTTACTAAGTTCATCAAGATACAGGAATATGATTTTTTGCACAAATTAGAATGGCAAATCATCGTCTGTTATATTAATTGCGATGCTACTTAAACGAGTTTGAATATTATCAAGTACAATCTTTTGCTTATATGGATCTAGTCTTACTAATAATTGATAAAAGTCTTTCACATGCTGAACCATAATATCGCATTTTTCATTGAACCCAAAACTCCCTTTAACAAAACATCTAATAAGTTGAGAGTTATTTTGTATAAACGTTTCGAGTGAACTACTCCGGATTAGGGAGCCTAATCTATTTAATATATAGTCAATATCATTTATTGGCTCATTTTTATCATTGTAGTAATAGATATGATCAACTAGAGCGTCAGCAAATTTCTTATATGTTTCCTTTTCTATCCTTGAGAAATCAATCTCACTTATCACTCCTTGTGATATGGCTTGAGAAATATCATTAAATGAGGTATAACGTTCGTGTGGCTCCAATTTAATCATTTTATCAATAATATAGTTAAACTTAAATTGCTTTGCATACCCTTTATCTCTGAGAATGTTATAAAACAACTTTCCAATAAAATAAATTTCAGATTGATGATTATATATACCCTCTAACTGAGTCTCGTGAGGCCATTGAGTAACCGGCCAATTAAGAAATACACTTTCTCCTCCTGCCTCTTCAAATTCTAACTTTTTACCGAACCCAAAATCTATAACTTTCACATCTTCATTTTTGTCTATTAGTATGTTCGCAGGACGAATGTCTCTGTGTAATATTTTCTTTTCTTCTAAATATTCAAATGTATATATAACATCTTTGAAAACATCTTCCCAAACTTTTCCGAAACCCGGTTCAAATTCATTAAGAGCCGTGCCTTCTACATACTCCATTTGAAGGTAGCCTGTCTTGGCTTCAGGATACAAATAGTAATTAAAAATTCTCACAATATTGTTGTGAGATATATTAAATAAGATTTTAATCTCATCTACAAAACGTCTATATGTATCTTCGGAGTTGTTACCATTTTTAGGAGCGTATTTCTTAAACGCAAACAACATATCTGTCGTCTCATCCTTAAAAAGGTGAGCGTCTCCAGTTCCTCCAGACCCTAATGGAGAAAGATATCTAAAGTTTTTCATACTGTCAAACTTCACAAGTTCCCCTGGCACCAACATAGTAATCCTCCTTTTATCAACTTGCAAATTATGGTCTCATAAGTTGATGGAGATTGTCAATCCAGGACAATATTATGCATTCTACTAAGATAGAGTGTCACATCTCCAACTGTCACAAAAACTGAAGAGGACCGACTCATCGATAAAATGTAAAGCTAATTAAGAGGCGATACTCAGGTGATTCAAATACGAGAGGAATGTACACTATCTAAGATACTTCGTATTCTCGGTCAGATAACCCCTATGCCCTAAATCTAGAGCGATACACCTTCCCCTTCGTATACAAGCAAAAACGGCCACCGAATGGTGACCGTTGCTGATACTACTAATGGAGGCGAGGGGAGTCGAACCCCTGTCCGAAGATAACGACACATAAGCTTCTACGGGTGTAGTCACAGTTTTGATGTCACCCGAGTATCGCCCCGTAACCGGCTATACGTTGGGTCAGCCTGATTGTCTTCTTCAGCACACCCCAGGCGGAGATGTGACAGCGTATCCCACTACTTGTTAGCCCCTAATCCTGTCACATGGGCGATGCAGGTTAGAAGCACGCACACAGTTTCTTAGGCTGCGAAAGCGTAGTTGTTTTGTTGTTTGCCGTTTAATAGGCTTTAGCGTTGATGAAGCGGACGCGTCCCCACTACCCGCTACCCATGCTCGAACTATCCCCGTCGAATCCATAAACGCCCCCTCATATAAGAAGGGCTCCAGGATTAATCCGTGAATACGGAGCAAAGGTGCTGCACATCTTTTTCCTCCAAGGTAAAAAGATGCTCTTTCAAACTCGGCATTCCTATCTGCTACATGAATAATCATATCACAGTACCGAATGCAGATATAGTACAGATTACTGGAAGTCGTACCAGCAGGCTGAGCATCTGTGCAAGATTAACCAATGCACCATCTGAGGCTCAATCGTCTACATATTATACCGCGTCCCTCGGACGAAGTAAAGTTTACCAGCATGAGATTGCGAACAATTGTACCTCCTTTATTTTACCCACAATTGGTACAGACTACGCAGAGAGCAGCTACATTTAATGCATCAACTGAATCCGTTCGCTCAGCAACTTCACACCTAACTCTATCTTATGCATCCTGTGCTTGCAGGTTTACCTTCTCAAGGCTCTCCCCAAATGTTTAAACAGCAATTCTCACTTAAAATAAAAATCCCAAGCTCCGCCCAATCCTGGGCCAAACTTGAGATCCTCAGTTATTTCGCATCTAGTGTTAACTTATTACGCGTCGCAATACTACAATAATTCAACTCAGCGAGCGATCTTTTGCTTCTCGCGCATTGCCCGTTGAATATCGCGTTGTGCATCCCGCTTGGCCGCAGTCTCACGTTTATCATACTGTTTCTTACCTTTACCCAAGCCAAGCAGCAACTTCGCGTATCCATTGCGGATATAGATCTTCAGCGGCACAATGCTGTATCCATCCTGCTTCGACAGCCCGAGCAGTTTGTGAATCTGCACTTTATGCATCAGCAACTTTCGCGTACGTGTTGGATCGAGGGGATTATTACGGTTCCCTTGTTCAAAAGGACTAATATGCATATTATGAATGTGAATTTCACCGTTGCGAATGGTGGCAAACGCATCTCCAATATTCGCACGGCCGTTACGAAGAGATTTGATCTCCGTTCCGGTAAGCACCATGCCCGCTTCATACGTATCTTCAATGAAGTAGTCATGGGAAGCCTTTTTATTCTGTGCAAGCACTTTACTCTGTCCATCATTCTTGCCCATGTCCTCACTCCTTCTCCGTAAAATAAGCCGGTACCTTGCTCTATAGCCGCGCACCCAATGAAGCCCAGGTACCCCATGCCAGACCTTAATTGTAGCAAGGACCGCTGTTAAAATCAAGAAAGAGGCAGCATATGCCGCCCCTTCTCATTACACACATTTCATAGTGTGCGAAACGAATATTACTTTTTCTTCTTCCGTACAAAAGCGGCAGTTCCATTAGCGGATGCACCTTTGTTCTTTTTCCGTTTACGGCGCGGAGCTCCGCCTTCTTGCGTACCTCCAGGTGTAGCTGCTTCGCCGATAAAGATACCGCTAGGTGACGTCTTTTTGCGTCCACCGCCACCTTTGCCCCCGCCCTTGCCGGATTTGAAGCTGCCTTCGCCACGACCTTTACCGCTGTTCAGATCAGTCCCTTGACTGCCAGTGCTGCTGTCCTGGCTAGACGGCCCAGAGCTGTATCCACCTTTACCCGATCCAAAACCAAAGCTTACTGCTCCTGTGCCTTTGCCGCGAGCAGCAGCTGGTGCACTGGCATCTCCCGTGCGGCGTTCACCTTTCTGTTTACCGCCACCTTTTCCACTGAAGTTGCCACGTCCACCCTTGCTGCTCTCTTCCGTTGCTCTTCCACCACGGCTACCGCTGCCGCTGCCTCCGCGCGAGCCACTGAATCCACCAGAACCGCCTTTGGCGCCACTCCGGCCACCACCGCCAGCAGGACGTCCGCCTCTGCCGCCTCGGTTGCCACCACCAAAACCGCCTGGCCGTTCGCTGCGTGGCTTCATATCCACCATTTCAAAGTCAATCGTGTACTCTTCCATGCTCACGCGAGCAACACGGATTTTCACTTCATCTCCGATACGGAACAATTTCGAGGTCCGTTCACCAATGAGAGCCATGTGCTGATCGTCAAAATGGTAATAATCATCCGTTAGTGCACTAAGTCGAATCAAGCCTTCTACCGTATTCTCAAGTTCAATGAACATGCCGAAGCTGGTTACACTGCTGATCATGCCTTCGAATTCTTCGCCGACCTTATCGAGCATGTACTCGGCTTTCTTCATTTTCTCTGTATCCCGCTCGGCTTCAACAGCCACACGTTCACGCTCAGACGATTGCTGCGCAATGTCGGACATGCGTGACGCCAGGTATTCCTGACGATTCTCAGGCAAAGCACCTTTGTTTTCAATCACTTCCCGAATGACACGGTGAATGACCAGATCGGGATAACGACGAATCGGTGATGTGAAGTGACTGTAGAACTCAGCCGCGAGGCCAAAGTGTCCCGACATCTCCGCATCATACTTTGCCTGCTTCATGGAACGCAGCATCATCGTACTGATGACCGTCTGTTCCTTCGTTCCATTGATATCCTCAAGCAGGGATTGGAGTGCACGAGGGTGGATCGCGTTACCGCGTCCTTTTACATGGTGTCCGAAGTTCGCTGCAAAAGCGAGGAAGTTTTGCAATTTTTCCTGATCGGGATCTTCATGCACACGGTAGATAAACGGAACCTTCAACCAGTGGAAGTGCTCTGCCACGGTCTCATTGGCTGCCAGCATGAATTCTTCAATAATTTGTTCTGCAATGGAACGCTCGCGTTTCACGATATCGACCGGTTTACCTTCTTCGTTCACAATGATTTTGGACTCTTCAAAATCAAAGTCAACCGCACCCCGGCGCATACGCATGGCGCGAAGCTTAAGGGCAATTTCTTTCATCAGATGGAAGTCATCCACCAGATCCTTGTAACGCTCCAGCAATTCCGGCTCTTCGCCTTCAAGAATTTTACGAACGTTGGCATACGTCATACGCTCTTTGGTTTTGATCACACTCGTGAAGATGTCGTGGTTCACAACCTTCATCTGGTCGTTGAACTCCATTTCACAGGACAGCGTAAGGCGATCCACCTGTGGATTCAAACTGCAGATCCCGTTCGATAGACGATGCGGCAGCATCGGAATAACGCGGTCTACCAAGTACACGCTGCATCCGCGGTTGTATGCTTCCTGATCCAGTTTGGAGTTCTCGCGTACATAGTAGCCGACATCCGCAATATGAACACCCAGACGGTAGTTCCCGTTCGGCAGCTTCTCCACATTGACGGCATCGTCCAGATCCTTGGCGTCTTCGCCATCGATGGTTACGATGTTTAATCCACGCAAGTCACGGCGGCCCTGCTGCACGATCTCTTCATCCGTAATGGATTCCGGAGCTTGTTCTGCTTCTTCCACCACTTCATCCGGGAATGCTTCCGGCAGCTGATGCTTGCGAATGACGGACAATATATCAATGCCTGGATCATCCTTATGTCCAAGAATCTCAATAATTTCGCCTTCTGCTGCAGCGCGACCTTCCGGGTAGCTCACGATTTTGGCAACGACCTTTTGTCCATCTACAGCCCCTGCAGAATTCGTGCGCGGAATGAAAATATCACGGTTAATCCGCTTATCGTCCGGAATGACGAAGCCGTAAACCTCATGGTTTTGGAACACACCAACCACTTGGGTAACTGCACGTGTAACGATGCGGACGATCTCGCCTTCCAAACGTCCATTGGATGGACCCTGCGACGTCACTTTAACAAGGACCGTGTCCCCGTTCATCGCACTCTTCATATCATTGGCATGGATGTAGACATCCGGATGCTCTTTATCCTCAGGGATGAGAAAAGCAAATCCCTTCGCATGTGCCTGCAGCCTTCCGCGAACCAGGTTCATGCGTTCAGGCATGCCGTACCTGTTGTTGCGGGTAAGCAGAATCTTACCGGATTCCTCCAGTGTATTCAGCATGATCAAAAACGCTTTGAAATCAGCTGCATCTTCAATCTCGAAGTGCTGTTCCAGCTCCTGATAGGTCATCGGTTTATAAGCGGTTTCCCGCATGAAGTCGAGCAATTGTTGTTCTGTTATCATTAATATTCACCTCGGGAAACGTAAAAGTGTAATCTGGTTTGTAACCTGTCTTTATGTATCGGAATTTTTGCACTTTTCATGCCACGTAACACATGCCCTCACTATCTCATACCCTAGTATACACGAATTCAATCCACCGCATCCGTACCCCGCAAAATAATCCAAACCTTAGCTGAATGCAGCACTTCACCTCATGAGTACACGTTTTCATTGGATTTTAGGATAACAAATTCCTTAAAGAACTACGTTCAAAGATGAAATATGAAATGTATGGAGCAGAGTCGTTGGTATTGAACCACTAAATAGGCAACTGGGCTAAGTAACGGGAAGGAAAACGAAATGGAAGTGGGGAACCGAAGATTACATGGGTTAAAAAAATGCAGTTGGGAATCTTTGGACATGCGCCAATGTATTAAAAAACCTCCGTTTCTTCTCGAAACGAAGGTTCATCATCTTAGGTCGTTCATTCATATATGCTTGATCTACCATTCAATACAGCAGCATTCCTTACTTGGAAATGACTGTAACAACGATAGCCAAGATCATAAATCCTGCACCCAGTACAACGGTTGCACGTTGCAGGAAAAGATCCAATCCGCGCGCTTTCGTTTTACCGAAAAGATGTTCCGCACCACCGGAGATGGCACCCGCCAAACCAGCGCTTTTCCCGTGCTGCAGCAATACTACAGTGATTAGACCGATCGAGAAAACAACGAGCAGCAATTTCAAAGCAATATCCATTCTTTCCACCTCCTACCCATGTGGGCATAACATCTCACCATAAAAACAGTTACTTTAATTGTACCACAGCTATTCCCAATCTACAACCTTATCCATGATACTGTCTATGCTATGAAGAAATGAAAAAGACAAGCCGGTTACCCGGCTTGCCCTAGAAGCTGTGAACACAGCTTATTTTTTAAGGTTGTAGAATCCTTTAAGACCATTGTATTGAGCCAGTTCGCCCAGTTGATCCTCGATGCGGAGCAATTGGTTGTACTTCGCAATACGGTCTGTACGGGAAGGTGCACCTGTTTTGATTTGTCCTGCATTTGTTGCAACCGCGATGTCAGCGATTGTGCTGTCTTCGGACTCACCGGAACGGTGGGAGATTACAGCTGTGTATCCTGCACGTTTAGCCATTTCAATTGCATCGAATGTTTCAGTGAGTGTACCGATTTGGTTAACTTTGATCAGGATGGAGTTACCAATACCTTCGTTGATACCTTTTTCCAGACGCTCAGTGTTCGTTACGAACAAGTCGTCACCAACGAGTTGTACTTTGTCTCCCAGTTTCTCTGTGAGCAATTTCCAGCCATCCCAGTCGTCTTCGGACATACCGTCTTCGATTGTGATGATTGGGTATTTCTCAACCCATGAAGCCAGAAGGTCAACATACTCAGCGGAAGTGTAAGATTTACCTTCGCCAGCAAGTGTGTACTTACCATCTTTGTAGAACTCAGTGGAAGCTACGTCCATACCCAAGAATACGTCAACACCTGGTTTGTATCCAGCTTTTTCAATCGCTTCGATGATTGTAGTGATTGCTTCTTCGTTCGAACCAAGGTTCGGTGCGAAACCACCTTCGTCACCCACAGCTGTGTTCAGACCTTTGGAGCTCAGTACGGACTTCAGGTTGTGGAAGATTTCTGCGCCTACGCGAAGAGCTTCTTTGAACGTTGGTGCTCCAACAGGAAGAACCATGAACTCTTGAACGTCGATGTTGTTGTCAGCATGCTCACCACCGTTGATGATGTTCATCATTGGTACTGGCAGTGCTTTAGCGTTGAATCCGCCCAGGTAAACATACAGTGGCAGGTCCAGAGCGTCAGCAGCTGCGCGAGCTACAGCCATGGACACAGCCAGGATTGCGTTAGCACCCAGTTTACCTTTGTTTGGCGTACCATCCAAAGCGATCATCATTTTGTCGATACCCAGTTGATCCAAAGCGTCCATACCGATTACTTCTGGAGCGATTGTTTCGTTTACGTTCTTAACAGCTTGCAGAACGCCTTTACCCAGGTAACGGGATTTGTCACCATCGCGAAGCTCAACAGCTTCGTGGGCACCAGTGGATGCACCAGATGGAACGATTGCGCGTCCGATTGCGCCGGACTCCAGGTATACTTCAACTTCAACTGTAGGGTTACCGCGGGAGTCGAGGACTTCGCGAGCGTACACGTCAGAAATAATAGTCATGAGTGATAATCTCCTTTTAATTTGAATTATTTAAATTTGGGACTACTTGTGTTTGCCCTTATGTCACTACGTCAGCAGAAATGTCTTCCGATCGCTGTTATCCCCTGATTTCTTTGAACTTATTTTAATAAGTTGAAATCATGTGATAAAGGCGAACACTTCGTTTCTTCAGACCATTTCTGCTTCCTTTGTTCAGGGGCAAACTCCAAACTTCCCACTTTGTATATGTGGCTGTGTAACTTATTTACGGGTAGCGATGACAGAAGTACCTGTCATTTCTTCCGGTTTAGGCAATTGCATCAGGTCCAGAATCGTTGGCGCGATATCGGCCAGGATTCCACCTTCACGCAAGGTTACGTTAGCGTCTGTAACGATAAATGGAACCGGGTTCGTTGTGTGAGCAGTGAACGGACGTCCTTGCTCATCGAATACCATATCCGCGTTACCATGGTCAGCTGTGATGAGAACAACGCCGCCTTTGGCGAGTACTGCATCAACAACACGTCCCATGCACTCATCTGTCACTTCAACCGCCTTAATAGTAGGCTCCAGCATGCCGGAGTGTCCAACCATATCCGGGTTGGCGAAGTTCAGAATGATCGCATCATGTTTGTCCGCTTCAATCTCGCGAACACATGCGTCAGCTACTTCATAAGCGCTCATCTCCGGTTGCAGATCGTACGTTGCAACTTTTGGTGAGTTGATCAGCACGCGAGTTTCGCCTGGAAGCTCAACGTCGCGTCCACCGCTGAAGAAGAAGGTAACGTGCGGGTATTTCTCGGTTTCAGCAATACGCAGCTGTTTCTTGTTGTTCTGAACCAGAACTTCACCCAGTGTATTGTCGAGGTTTTTAGGCGAGTAAGCCACATAACCTTCAACCGTTTCACTGAACAACGTCAGGCAGACAAAGTGCAAGCCTTCTGGGAATTTCGGACCGCGGTCGAAACCACGGAAATCCTTGTTCGTGAATACTTGTGACAGCTGAATCGCACGGTCAGGACGGAAGTTCAGGAAGATAACGGAATCGCCGCTTTCCACCAAACCTACCGGCTCACCATCCGCTTTAACGATAACCGTTGGCTCAACGAATTCGTCAAATACGGACTTCTCATACGATTCTTCAACCGCTCTGAGTGGGTCGTTGTATTTTGGTCCAT
Organism: Paenibacillus sp. FSL K6-2862; assembly: GCF_038005125.1. NCBI lineage: Bacteria > Bacillati > Bacillota > Bacilli > Caryophanales > Paenibacillaceae > Paenibacillus > Paenibacillus sp. FSL K6-2862. The sequence goes on along the minus strand of NZ_JBBOSN010000001.1, from coordinate 191,308 downwards.
CACCATAAACGATGGCACGATATGATTTCTCAACACGTTCCCAACGTTTGTCACGGTCCATCGCGTAGTAGCGACCTTGAACCGTAGCGATTTGTCCTACACCGACTTCCTCAATTTTGGCGATCAGCTTCTTCATGAAGTCTTTACCGCTATCCGGCATAACGTCACGGCCATCCAGGAAGGCATGAATATAAACGTCATTCATTCCTTCTTTTTTGGCCAGATCCAGCATGGCAAACAGGTGGTCGATGTGACTATGTACGCCGCCATCAGACAACAATCCGTATAGGTGAAGCTTTTTGCCGTTTTGTTTCGCTTCGCGCACAGCTTTGACAAGTGTTTCGTTGTCGAAGAACTCTCCGTCACGAATTGATTTGGAGATACGGGTCAAATCCTGGTATACGATCCGGCCGGCACCAATGTTCAGGTGACCTACCTCGGAGTTCCCCATTTGCCCTTCTGGCAAACCTACAGCTTCACCGCAAGCAGTGAGAGTTGTGTGTGGGAATTGGCTCATGAAGCGATCGTAGTTCGGCTTTTTGGCTTGCGCTACTGCGTTGCCTTCCACCGTGTTACGAAGACCAAAGCCATCCATGATGATCAGTGCTACAGGTTTTGGAGCTGTCATTACTTCGCCCCCTCAACAAGCGCGATGAACGAAGCCGGCTGCAAGCTGGCACCGCCAACAAGCGCGCCGTCGATGTCGCTTTGTCCGAGGTATTCTGTTACGTTCTCTGGTTTAACACTGCCGCCGTATTGAATACGAACTGCACTTGCAACCTTCTCGTCGTACAGATCCTTCACCAGGCTGCGGATGTAAGCAATAACTTCATTCGCATCTTGGGATGTGGAGGATTTACCTGTACCAATCGCCCAGATTGGTTCATAAGCGATAACCACTTGTGCCGCTTGATCTGCAGACAAACCTGCAAAAGCAGCTTCCGTTTGCACTTTGCATACGTCTTTTGTTTGGTTCGCTTCGCGCTCTTCAAGTGTCTCACCAAGACAGAAGATTGGAGTCAATCCGTGACGGAATGCTGCATGCAATTTTTTATTGACAGTCTCATCGGTTTCCGCAAAATATTGACGGCGCTCCGAGTGACCAATGATTACATAATCCACGCTCAGGTCTTTCAGCATTACGCCGCTGATTTCACCAGTGAATGCACCGTTGTCTTCAAAGTGAAGATTTTGAGCACCAATTTTGATGTTTGTGCCTTTCACAGCTTCTACCAATGTAGGCAGATTCGTAAACGGTGCACAGATTACAGTCTCTACGCCTTCAACTTCCGCTTTTCCTTTAACTTCCTGAATGAAGTCATTGGATTCGGAAACCGTTTTGAACATTTTCCAGTTACCTGCGATAATCGGTGTTCTCATGGTTTTCAACTCCTTCATGCTATAGCTTAAAACTTACTTGTCGTTCAATGCAACTACGCCTGGAAGCACTTTGCCTTCCATGAATTCCAGCGATGCACCGCCACCTGTGGAGATGTGGTCCATTTTATCAGCCAGTTTGAACTTCTCAGCTGCTGCTGCGGAGTCGCCACCACCAATTACTGTGTAAGCATCGGTTGTTGCACAAGCTTCCGCCACTGCACGAGTACCGTGGGAGAAAGGCTCAATTTCGAATACGCCCATTGGTCCGTTCCATACAACAAGTTTGGAGTTTTTAACAACGTCAGCATAGATCTCACGTGTTTTAGGACCGATGTCGATACCTTCCCAATCTGCAGGAATGTCGCCAACTTCAACCACTTTTGTGTTTGCGTTAGCGCTGAAATCATCAGAAATGACGATATCTACTGGCAGATAGAAGTTTTTACCCAGTTTTTTCGCTTTTTCGATGAAGCCCAGAGCTACATCCAGTTTGGACTCATCCAACAGGGATTGGCCTACTTCGTGGCCTTGAGCCTTCATGAATGTATAGGACAATCCTCCACCGATGATTACGTTGTCTGCAATGTTAAGCAGGTTGTCGATTACATCGATTTTATCCTTAACTTTGGATCCACCAATGATTGCAGTGAAAGGACGCTCAGGGTTGGAAATGGCTTTGCCGAGCACGTCAAGTTCTTTCTCCATCAAAAGACCGGATACTGCTGGCAGCAAGTGAGCGATACCTTCTGTTGAAGCATGTGCTCTGTGAGCTGCTCCGAAAGCATCGTTAACGAAAACGTCAGCCAGTTCAGCAAATTGTTTTGCGAGTTCTGGATCGTTTTTCTCTTCGCCTGCATGGAAACGAACGTTTTCAAGCAACAACACGTCACCATTGTTCAGTTCAGCAACTTGCGCTTTAACGGTTTCACCGATGGAATCGTCAGCTTTAACCACTTTTTTACCAAGCAGCTCAGACAAACGCTCAGCCGCTGGAGTCAAACGCAAGGATTCCACAACTTCGCCATTTGGACGACCCATGTGGCTCGCAAGAATGACTTTCGCACCTTTTTCGATCAAGTAGTTGATCGTTGGCAGTGTTGCACGAATACGTTTGTCATCTGTAATTTTACCATCTTCGAGCGGCACATTGAAATCTACACGGACAAAAGCCCGTTTTCCTGTCAATTCGATATCGCGTACACTTTTTTTGTTCATCTGTATTTCCTCCGCACCCATGTATTTGGTGGACCGATCAGGAGCCCAAATCCCCTGTCAATCCTGGTGTTTTTGAGAAATTTGCAAAATGTTGATAGATAAAGAGCGGAAACAATAGCATCTGTTTCCGCTCTATGTTATTGCAGATATTACTTAATCATTTTTGCAAAGTGCTCCAAAGTGCGAACCAATTGAGCTGTGTAGGACATTTCGTTGTCATACCAAGCTACAGTTTTAACCAGTTGTTGGTCGCCAACAGTCAGAACTTTAGTTTGAGTTGCATCAAACAGGGAACCGAAAGTGATACCTTGGATATCGGAAGATACGATTTCGTCTTCAGTGTATCCGAAAGTTTGTGGATCGGAAGCTTCTTTCATTGCTGCGTTAACTTCATCAGCAGTTACTTTTTGTCCAAGAACAGTTACGAGCTCAGTCAGGGAACCAGTAGCTACTGGTACACGTTGAGCTGCACCGTCGAGTTTACCTTGCAGTTCAGGGATAACCAAACCGATTGCTTTAGCAGCACCAGTTGTGTTAGGGATGATGTTTTCAGCTGCTGCGCGAGCACGACGGAAGTCACCTTTAGGGTGTGGAGCATCCAATGTGTTTTGGTCGCCAGTGTAAGCGTGAATTGTAGTCATCAAACCTTGAACGATTCCGAATTTGTCTTGCAGTGTTTTTGCCATAGGAGCCAGGCAGTTTGTTGTGCAAGATGCGCCGGAGATTACAGTTTCAGTACCGTCGAGGATTTCATGGTTTACGTTGTAAACGATGGTTTTCATGTCGCCAGTAGCTGGTGCGGAGATAACAACTTTTTTAGCGCCGCCTTTAAGGTGCTTCTCAGCTGCTTCTTTCGTTGTGAAGAATCCAGTACATTCCAGAACGATGTCTACGCCCAGGTCGCCCCAAGGAAGTTCTTCTGGGTTACGGTTAGCCAGTACTTTAACTTCTTTGCCGTTCACTTTGAAGAAGCCGTCGTGTACTTCAACATCGCCATCGAAGCGACCTTGAGTTGTATCATATTTAAGCAAATGAGCCAGCATTTTAGCGTCAGTCAAGTCGTTGATTGCTACTACTTCAATGCCCTCTACATTTTGAATACGGCGGAATGCCAAGCGACCAATACGTCCAAAACCGTTAATACCTACTTTAATCATGAGTAAGTTCCTCCCAAGTTTTGATTTAATTTTTTTATGAAGCTATATATTCAAGACAGACGGTGAAGTCCGTCAAGACAACAAGAGTTGTGGTAAAAGAAAGTCTTTATTCCATTTCGGCAACGATGACTTCGGCAGCTGCCTCATCAATAATCAGAATATCTTCCTGTCCGAATCGCAGTACGGAATGAATGGCAGCTGCTTTACTTTTGCCGCCCGCAATTCCAATCACCACATCGGTCCGTTCAATATCCTGAAGTCGCATACCCAGAGTGAGCATGGTATGTACCACTTCACCCTGATCGTTAAAATAATAACCAAAGGATTCAGATACAGCTCCTTGCTCCTGAAGTTCTTCAATGATCTCCGTTGCAAGTTTGCGTCTTCGCGCCATCTCCACGGCATCACCGATTCCGTGAATTACGATGCGTGACTGTCTGATCAGCTGAAGAATCTCCTGGACGCTCGGGTCCTGAATTAACGATTCATAAGCATGATCACTAAGCAAATCCGGTACATGCAGGAGTTTGTATTGTGCCCCTACCCGTTTTGCCATTGTCGATGCAATCGTATTGGCCTGAATTTCGAGGCTTTCTCCCAATCCGCCGCGGGCCGGTACGAACCAGACACCTTTAAGCGATGTTGGCGGAGTCAGCTGCTCTGCTACTCCTGCCGTTGTTGATCCGCCTGTTACGGCAACAACGTCGTTATCATTCATTACTTGACTAAGAGCCTTCGCTCCAGCCTTACCCAGTTCCCGTTTGGCAAATGGAGAAATGTCCGAATCGCCGGGAACGACAACTACCTTTTGCAGACCGTAGGCTTGCTTGATGCGTTCTTCCAGCTCGGATAATCCGAACAGCTCTTTGGCTACTGGCTCTAACTGCTGCAGCAGATCATGCCCTGCCTCACTGATCTTCATCCCTGCACTGTCAATTTCAATAAGTCCCTGAGCCTTTAACAAATCGGTCTCAGCCCTCAGAACCCGCTCGGTCATCTGCATGGAATTGGCTAACGTCCTTCTCCCGATCACATCCGATAACATGATCTGGTGCAGAATCGTATACCTCTTTTTCAAGACATCCATGAGATCAGGCAGAAGCTGCTTTTGCACTTCTAAAATCGTTCGCATGCTTTCCACTCCCGCAAGCTTCTCGTTCCAAGCTCTCTTTCATGGCCCTAAAATGTCCCGGGTTAACTTTTTAAGTCCCACGTCTATTCTACCTAAAACTGACGTGACATGCAAGTGTTTCAAAAGCCTTATTTCACAACGTTTTGGCCCATTGTACGCGCTTATTTTCACAATCTCCAACTTCCAAAGGAAAGTGCAGCCACATTCATACCATATATAGAAGAAAACCAAAATTCACATCTATATATCGCTTCTATTGACTCCAGGATCGTGCTTCATGCAACCCGTCCAAAACTTCTCTTAGCATTTACTTAAATGCTCTCTTTATCCATTCTTCATCATCATGATCAATTTCAGGTCATTCCAAACCATAAGCTTGATCATATCTCTTGCATTTCAGAATCCCATGAGCTATAATCATTATTGCTGTCACATCAACGTGCGCCCGTGGTCCAATGGATATGACGTAGGCCTCCGAAGCCTGAGATCCAAGTTCGATTCTTGGCGGGCGCGCCATTCTTGATTAGTAGCTCATAACCCTTTTAACCAATGGAACCGTAAAGGTTTCTTTTTTTTCAAAGTTAGTTTGACTTTCTTTGACTTTTTGTTTGAAATTGTTTATGATGTGGGTAATACGGTAACAGTTTAAATAGATACACTATTCCATGTACATTTCCGAGGAGGTTTTTCACGTGAGTTATATTCCTATGGTCGTTGAACAGAGCAACCGCGGTGAGCGCGCCTATGACATCTATTCCAGATTGCTGAAGGATCGTATTATCTTTCTAGGTAGCGATGTAAATGACGTTGTTGCGAATGCCATCATGGCACAGATGTTGTTCCTCGCTGCGGAAGATCCGGAGAAAGACATTCATCTATACATCAACAGCCCAGGCGGATCCATTACAGCCGGTATGGCCATTTACGATACAATGCAATTTATTAAACCTGATGTATCTACTATCTGTGTAGGTATGGCTGCTTCCATGGGTGCATTCTTGCTCAATGCAGGTGCAAAAGGCAAACGTTTTGCACTGCCTAATAGTGAGATCATGATTCACCAGCCGCTGGGCGGCGCACAAGGTCAGGCTTCGGATATCGAAATCCGTGCCCGCCGCATTCTGAAAATGCGTGATACCTTGAATCGCATCATCGCTGAGCGCACAGGTCAACCACTGGAACGCATCGAGAAAGATACAGACCGTGACTACTTCATGAGTGCTGCTGAAGCTGCCGATTACGGTATCATTGATAAAGTCATCGAAAACGTTGGCTCCCAAGGCGTATAAGCCGAGGTAACTGTATATTGAAGATAGGAACAGGCCAATCTGATTGACCTGTTCATACTACGAAGAAGCGCCCCTTGTCATCAACATGACGAGGGGCGCTCTTTTTTTAAGAATGATATCGAATAATTACTTAGCTGCAAGTCCACTGAATGGCTGTGTACCTTTAGGGAGTAACTCTTTGTACGTAAATGGGAATTCCGGGAAACCTTCTGCATAAGCAGTATATTCGTACAGTTGGAAGAAGACAACTACCCCTGTAGGCGTTACATAAAAGTCCTGATCCTTGTTCAGCCCTTTATAGCCGTCCAGGTAACCACCGCGAGCTTTAAGCTGTTCACCAACTTTTTTGCCAAGTGTATCGCGCATCGTCTTGTTGTTTTGCAGCACATCATCAAGACTCAGCTCTTTACCTGTATCAAGCGCAAAGGTGTGACCTGTCCGTGTAGTCATCCCGTGGGCTCCGGCATAATCCTCGTAACGCTGAGTAACCAATCCCAGCACGCCGTTTTCGTTGTACGTCACCACATAGGTGCTCTCAAATGCATATGGACGGTTGGCTGCTGCCGTTCCGTATTCGGCCGTTTGCTTCTTGAAAGCAGCTACGAATGTATCCACTTCGTCTTTCAACACTTTGTTGATTGCCGCTTCGGCTTCATCGCTAGCAAGTCCACTCACCTGTGGATATTGAATATCTACCTCAGCATTTTTGATGTCGACTTTCACAGTTGCTGATTTCACTTTTACGCTATTTTGCTTCACTTTGCTCAGCGCCAGTGTTTTGGTTTTACCATCCCAGTTACCTTGAACTCCCAAATAATCTCTCATCGCCGAAAAAGGAATGTACAGACGTCCCTTGATCAGCTTCGCTTCAACGTTAGGATAATAATTATTTACTCTTAGCGACGGTTCACCATCCGCCAGGCTGATTTTCATCGTGTTATTCGCTGCAGTCAGTGCGTACTCTTTTGTTTTTGCGTTATAGGTTAACGTACCACCAGCCACATCTTTAACAGCAGTGAGGGATACCCACGTGGATCCACCTTGTAGAAGTCCCTTTTGTGTCAACGTTTTGCCTGCAGACTTTAATGTCACATCTGTGGATGCCGTAACTTTGGAAGTAACCGAAGCTGCCTGCACGGAGTTATCCTGCCATACCGCCCCACTACCTACAATGATTCCTGCCGCGAGTAATGCACTTGTCCACTTTTTCCATGATGTCATATATAAAACTCCTCTCGAATTTGCCTAGGGTTCATTGCGTATGTATCCTGATCGCATGTCTCATACGCTCACCTCTTTATTATAATTAACCCAATTCAGGAAAGGTTTACAGCACCAGTTACAATGTTGTTCAATCCAAATCCATTTGGTAAAGGTTTTGTCACGAACAAATATACAAAAAAGACATCAAATCATCGTCATTATTCTCGTTGAAGCAAGGTGGTTGGCACCTAACTTCATTAAAGCTCGTGTTTATAACAAAAGAGACCCTGCCCGATGGACACAGTCTCTTCATATCTTCATCTACGTCTAAGTTTATTTCATTTCATACGTAATGTTGAGCGTCGTGCTCACTTTTACCTGACCTGTTTCAATTTCTGTACCCGCAGCAGACTGTGCCATATCCTTGGCCACCGAACTTTCTGTTGCATAGAATACAGGCACGTTGGCATCACCTTGGGTCACAGATAACACAGCCCCCAATTGACGTTTAACTGCTTTGGCAATCGCTCCTGCTTTCACATCTGCATTGGCTACTGCCTTCTCGATCACTTGTGATTCGAAGTTTTCCGGATTTTCTACCGTAAAGCGTACATTCTCGATATTGTTGGCACCTGCCTGCGAAGCAGCATCCAGCAGTTCACCAATCTTGTCCATCTCGCGGTACGTAATCGTCAGCGTATGATGAGCGGTATAGCCTTTAACTTTCTGACCTTCTTTTTCGCTATACGTATAGTTTGGCTGTACATAGAATTGACTGGTCTGAATGTCGTCTGCACTGATTTTCCACGTATTCTTCAGCAGGTTGGATACCTTTTGAATTTTTGCGGCATTTGCCTTCTGGGCGGAGGCTGCTGTCTCAGCTGTGCTATTCACACCGATCGATAGATAAGCGATATCCGGCTTTACCTGAATCTCCCCTTTCCCCACGACATTAATCACATTTTGCTGTACCCCTTGTACTTCTGCAGCATAGGCATAATTCCCCGGTGCCACCCACGCTGTACCACCCACGAGCAATGTTCCTGCCACCAATACCGCACCTAGCGGTTTCATCCATTGTTTACCCATTACGCATAGCCTCCTTATATTTAAGATCTCAATCTCAAAGCAGTTTGATACCCTAACAGACGGAGGTATTTTCCAAAATGTTGCACTTGATTATCCCTATAACGCAAAAAAGCCCCTTGCGGGACTTCTTCATGTCATGTTAATCATATCTTATTGGTTTTCAAGTTCTTCCTTGCTCACCAAACTCACTAAAGCGTTTACAGCCTGTTCGGCGTCCGCGCCTTCAGCACTAATTTGGATTTCTGTACCAGTACTGATTGCAAGGCTCATGATCCCCATGATACTTTTTGCATTAACTTTTTTGTCGTCCTTCTCGACGAACACTTCAGATGAGTACTTATTCGCTTCTTGAACGAACAGTGCCGCAGGTCTGGCATGGAGACCCGTTTTCAAACGGACAACTACCGGGTGCTTTGTCATGGAAACTTACCCCCTATTAGAAATCTAGACATTAAATACACAATTATATTTATAACATTATACCATTAACCCGCGCAGGACACTAGAAGAAAAAAAACCAGAACAATTCTGACTATTCAACCAGGTCCAAATCCGTTAACCGTGACGTTCATTCCGCACTTTCTCAGCCAACTCGTCAATCTTGCGAAGCCGATGGTTGACACCCGATTTGCTGACGGTACCTTTTAACAGCTCGCCAACTTCCTTCAGGTTAATGTCAGGATGCGCCAGTCTGACCTCTGCGACTTCACGCAGCTTCTCAGGCAAAGACTCCAAACCGACTTCCTTTTGCAGCAGCTTGATATTATCAATCTGTCTTACTGCAGCTCCGATCGTCTTGTTCAGATTAGCTGTCTCACAGTTGACGATCCGGTTAACGGAATTACGCATATCCCGCATAATCCGTACATCCTCAAACTTGAACAAGGCTTGATGCGCACCAATGATGCTGAGCAGCTCAATAATTTTCTCGCCTTCCTTAATGTATAGGATGAATCCCTTTTTACGTTCTATACACCGGGCGTTGAGATGAAATTCATTAGCCAGGTCCACGAGGGCCTGACAGTGCTCTTCATACATGGATGCGATCTCCAGGTGATACGAGGATCCCTCAGGGTTGTTGACCGAGCCACCCGCCATAAACGCGCCGCGTAGATAAGCCCGTTTACAACAGTTTTTCCGTAACAGCTCCTGATTAATTCCTGGAGTAAACAAAAAGCCTTCCGATACAATGTACAGATCCTTTAATATCTCCTGTACCATGGACGGAATACGAACAATATATACATTGTTCTTTTTCAGCCGCATTTTTTTGCGGACAAGCAATTCCGTATGCACTTGAAAATGCTTTTTAAGCAGAGAGTATGCCCGTCTTGCGATCGCGGCATTCTCCGTCGAAATATCCAAGATCACTTTTTTATTCGATAACTGCACCGCACCTAGCATACGGATGAGGGCTGAAAGTTCCGCCTTTTCGCAGCACGGTTCGCTCTCAATCATGGTTAATTCTTTTTTGGTCTGTGCTGCAAACGACATGGGACTTCACCTCTTCCGTAACATCCAATTTTGGACCAGCTGATAGATGTGGTGACTAAGCTTATCGGCATCATGACGCAGATAAGTTCTAAACAGAACGAGTGTATCCGCAACCACCTGATAGCCGGAACTTTTTAGTACATCCATATCCAAAACAACCGGTTTGGCTCCTTTTTCCGCATACCTATTCTGTACCTGCAGCGGAATTTCACCATTATTAACAATAACATAGTCAAAGAGCTGATGCCCCACGTGCTCATGAACCGCCTTGAGGTGGTCACTTACCGTATAGTTATCCGTCTCTCCAGGCTGTGTCATGACATTACATATAAACATCTTCACGGCCTCTGCCTCGACGACAGCCTCTGCCAGTTTGGGAACTAACAAGTTAGGCAGAATGCTCGTATACAAGCTGCCTGGCCCAATCAGGATGGCATCTGCTTGTCGAATAGCCTCCACAGCCTCTGGCAACGGCTCCACGTGATCCGGTTCAAGGAAAACGCGTTTAATGCGCCCGCCTGCTTCAGGGATCTTGGACTCGCCTGTAACAATTGAGCCATCCTCCATCTCCGCATGCAGCACAACCGCCTGCCCAGCTGCCGGCAAAACCTCACCGCGAACGGCAAACACGCGGCTAAGTTCCCGCACTGCGGTTACGAAGTCGCCTGAAATATCCGTCATTGCAGCCAAAATCAAATTACCCAGGCTGTGGCCTGCAAGCCCCGCGCCTGTATTAAAACGATATTTTAGCATATCCGATAGCAATGGCTCAACATCAGCCAGCGCCGTAAGCACGTTACGAATGTCGCCCGGAGGCGGCATTTGCAGTTCGTTGCGCAGGATGCCTGAACTTCCACCGTCATCTGCAACCGTGACGATGGCCGTGATGTCCAGCGGCTTCTCTTTCAAACCGCGCAGCATCACGGATAACCCGGTTCCGCCGCCCATTACAACAATTCTCGGACGTTCTCTTCGTGGTCCGGCTTCTTTCATCCCTTCACCCTCTTCAATGACGATCACGGTCAGCGTCGCGATGGCTCACGGTAACAGCTTCAGTTTCGCTGCTTCCCAACATTTTGCCCAAATATTCGGATATGGCTACCGAACGATGCTTGCCGCCGGTACATCCAATCCCGATAATCACCTGACTTTTACCTTCCTTCCGATATTGCGGAATCAGGAAGTGCAGCATATCGAGCAGTTTGGTCAAAAACGACTGTGTTTCAGGCCATTTCATGACATATTCATATACATCACTATTCTGCCCCGTATTCGGACGTAAATGATCAATATAATGCGGATTTGGCAGGAAACGAACATCAAACACCAGATCCGCATCGATTGGAATGCCATATTTAAATCCAAACGACGTGATATTCACCGACAGCATATGACTTTCCAAATGAGAAAAGCGGGAAATAATCCGCTCTTTTAGTTGCGCCGGCTTCATCGTACTTGTGTTCAGTACCTGGGTAGCCGAATTCTTAAGCTCCTCCAGCATCTTGCGCTCCAGACGGATGCCGTCAAGCGGCATGCCCTCAGGAGCCAGCGGATGTCTGCGTCTGCTCTCCTTGTAGCGCTGTACAAGGACGGAATCAGTAGCATCCAGGAATAAAATTTCGCAATGAATGGTAAAATGATCTTTTATATAGTTCAAAGACTCGGACAAAGCCGTAAAGAATTCCCGTCCCCGCAGGTCAATCACGAGGGCTACCTTACCGATCTTGCCGTTCGATTGTTCAATCAGTTCCGCAAATTTCGGAATCAACACCGGTGGCAGATTATCCACGCAGAAAAAGCCGAGATCTTCCAGGCTCTGTACCGCAATCGTTTTGCCTGCTCCGGACATGCCCGTAATGATAATGAGCGTGGCGCCTGTGCCCGGTGAAACTTCACCTTCAAGCATAAATGTCCCCTCCTTATCATATTGCTGCCTAATCATATGGTTCCGAGGTTACTAAGAACGCAAGAGAAGTCCTGCCGCGCCAACAATTCCCGCATCGTTGCCCAGAGTTGCTTCCAGGATCTGAACACCCTCCTGCAGCGGTTCAGGTGTCAGTTTCGCAAATACAGCACGTACTTCGTCAAACAGGATATTACCGGCTTTGGATACACCGCCCCCGATGATGAACATTTCCGGGTTTATGACTGCAGCAACTGCCGCCATGGATTTACCCAGATAGAATGCAGCACGGTTTACGATGCGCAGAGCCACTTCATCGCCAGCTTTGGCTGCATCGAATACTTCCTTGGCTGCAATTTTGTCCACAAGCGCAAGTGACGTATGATCGCCGCGTTCTACCGCATCCTTAGCCATACGGATAATACCCGTTGCGGACGATACGGTTTCAACACATCCCATTTTACCACAACCACATTGAATGGCTTCCAGATCAGGCACAACACTGACATGACCCAGTTCTCCCGCCATGCCGGAAAATCCCTGATAGATTTTGCCGTTCAGTATCAAGCCTCCGCCAACACCTGTGCCCAGCGTGTAGCATACGCAATTTTCCACACCTTTGCCGGCACCTGCCCAAGCCTCACCCAGTGCAGCAACGTTAGCATCGTTATCTATTTTGACTGGCTTGCCCAGACGCTCTTCCAGAATCGAACGAATGGCTACATTCCGAAATCCGATGTTAGGAGCGAGAACGATAATACCCTCGCGTACATTCGTGAACCCGGCTACCCCAGCCCCTACACCTTCAAGCTGTTCCCAGCTATATGGCGATTCTGCCACGATATGACGGACATACTTCTCGATGTTGGCGATGACCGTATCTACGCCCTTATCCACTTCTGTCGGCCCTTCATACGTATGCATAAGCTGACCTTGTTCATTGCATATACCGACCTTGATTGCTGTTCCGCCGAGATCGACCCCAACGTAGATTTTCTCAGACATGCCGCAAGCCACCTTTATCTATCTAAAATAGTTTAATCCTACGTACCAACTATAATTGAAGGATACGCCTGGGTCAAGACGATAAGACCATTGATACAGAACGCTTCGCCGCGATTGTGAACCCTATCACATCCGTATCATGTATACGTATACAACCTCTCCTCTCTTCTACCAAAACGCAAGCTTTCATGCTTCCCTACTAGAAAGCGAAGCCTCAACTCATGATATTTCATGATCACTCGTTCCATGCGTAAAAGATGACAGTTGTCACCTGAAAGTCATGACAACTCTTACTAATCCCGTCACAGTTCGTTCGGTAAGATGGAAATATCTTAGAGAACAGACAAGGGACGTGAATACAGATGAATACCGATTCAACCATCATACAGCTTGAACAAGTCAGCAAACGGTTCCGCAGCAAGCTGGCCGTTAACCCTATTTCCCTGAAGATTGACCGTGGCTCAATCGTTGCCATCCTTGGCCCAAACGGCGCAGGCAAAACAACCACCTTGAACATGATGCTTGGCCTGTCCACCCCCTCCTCAGGAGAAGTGACTGTCCTGGGGATGCCGCCAGGTCACAGACAAGTTCGCGAGCGCATCGGTGTCATGCTCCAGGACGTGAGTGTCATGGACGGCCTTAAGGTTCGGGAAATCATTCGTATGGTGCGCAGCTACTATCCTACCCCGCTGGATGCGGACAAGATCGAAGCTTTGACAGGTCTAAAGCCGGAGGATATGAACAAAAGGGCTGAGAAGCTGTCCGGTGGTCAGAAGCGCAGTCTGAACTTCGCCCTTGCCATGGCAGGTGACCCGGACGTGCTCTTCTTCGATGAACCTACGGTTGGCTTGGACTCCGAGACCCGAAGATACTTCTGGAAGCAGATTCGCCAGCTTGCCCAGCACGGCAAAACGATACTCTTCACGACACATTACCTGCAGGAAGCCGATGAAGCAGCCGACCGGATTATCCTGTTCGCCGGAGGCTCAATCATTGCGGACGGTACGCCTGATCGTATAAAAAGCGGAATCGCCAAACGGACGCTTTCCTTCTCGCTGCCAGGCGGCCAGCTGGATAACGTACTTGTAACTCCCGATGCAGCACCGCCGGACATCCGTATACAGATTGAAGATCTGCCTGGAGTTGAACGGATCGAGTATCGCAAAGACCGCTGTATTCTTCATACCCAAGATACAGACGCTCTGATTCGTGTCATCATTACTCGCCAGCTGCCCGTTGGGGAAATACGTATTGAATCCGGACAACTGGACGACGCCTATGCAACCTTGCTCGAAACCATGAAGGAGGAACATTGATATGACCATGCTGTTTGCCCAATCTCGCGTTGAAATGCTTCGTATGTCGCGCAATGTCTACTTCGTATTTTGGTCACTGCTGATGCCTGTGATCTTCTACGTTCTCTACACTCGCATATTTACCACAGGTGCAGTTGATGCGAAGGAGTGGAATGCACACTACCTCATGTCCATGACCTGCTTTAGCGTTATGGGTTCATCCATTATGACCCTAGGCATCCGGCTAGTTCAGGAGAGAGTGCACGGCTGGGTCACCTATCTGCGTGTCACTCCTCTCCCGGACTCCATTTATTTTGGCGGCAAAATGATCGGTCAGACAGCCATGCATCTGTGTTCCATTGTTATCATCTTTGTAGCAGGCTATCTGATTAATGGTGTCTCCCTTACAGCCTCCGAGTGGATCGGCTCCGCTCTGTGGATTTTGGCTGGTTCTCTGCCCTTTCTCGCCCTGGGTACGTGTATTGGCACCTTCCGCCGCGTCGATACCGCAACCGGGCTCAGCAACGCCCTGTATCTTTCGCTGGCATTGCTTGGGGGAATGTGGATGCGGCTGGACGTCATGCCGAGCTGGCTCGCACAAATCGGTCACTGGCTGCCTTCCTACAGTTTCGGCCATGGAGCCTGGATCATTATAACCGGTGGTGTACCTGATCTGCGCGATGTCCTGCTATTGGCAGCATACTTGGCGGTATTTATGTTAATATCCACCTATATCCGCAGCAAACAAAAGGAGGCTTAATTTTCTACATGCTTCAGCGTTTTGAGCTTTTCCCTAAACGGTACGGGATATATCCATACATCTGGATGATCTATCTTGCCATGCCGATTTATTATTTATGGAATGCTCAGGGACTTGATTTGTACATAGGAGTTACGGTATTCATTCTTTTTATCCTGACCTACCGGCAGCTATATATGACTTCTGGGTCCTCCGCATTCTCCTACTGGCTTGGTCTGCAGATGGCTGTCGTACTGGTACTGAGTCTTGTGATTGATCCGAACATGTTCTTTTTGGGCTTTTTCTCGGCCAACTTTATCGGATGGTATACGGATCGACGGAAGTTCCGGCGCTTTCTATTGCTTTTTGCCATCGTCCAGACCATCCCCATTGCTGTTAACATCGAGGAATTTACTGCGGAGCAACTCCTTTTCTTAACTCCGTTTTACCTGATTATGCTGGTATCTCCTTATGGAATCAGAACCATGCTGGATCGTCAGCAGCTGGAAGCGAAGCTGGATGAGGCCAACCAGCACATCAAGGAGTTAATTAAACGCGAAGAGCGTATGCGTATCGCCCGCGATCTGCATGATACGATGGGACATACACTCTCTTTGATCACGCTCAAGAGCGAGCTCGTCACCAAATTGATCACGAAAAATCCCGAACGTGCCATACAGGAAGCGCGTGAGATCGAACGTACCTCTCGAGCAGCGTTGCGAGAAGTAAGGCAGCTCGTCTCTGATATGCGGGCGATCAGCATTGCTGAAGCGCTAGCCGACGCCCAAGAGATGCTGAAGAGTGCAGACATTGTGCTTCAAATAACAGGTGATCTGGGGCCGTATGGCGATGTGCCGGACCTGACCCAGAACATGGCCAGTCTCTGCATGCTTGAAGCGGTAACCAATGTTGTGAAACATAGCGGTGCCTCTCAGAGTCTGATTCATCTGGAACGAACACACGATGGCGTTCAGATCACGGTTAGGGATAATGGTCATGGCATGATTTCCACCGAACGTCCAGGCAACGGACTGAAGGGCATGTCCGAACGTCTGGGACTGATTGATGGTTCTCTACGGATGACATCCGATGCAGGAGGAACCATTCTTGTCTTTTCCTTTCCGCTGATTGCCAGTGAACCCCAAGGAGGAGTGTAATAATGATTCGAATCATGATTGCCGAAGACCAGCGTATGCTGCGCGGTGCACTTGCGTCACTGCTTGATCTCGAAGACGACTTTGAAGTCATCGGTGAAGCAGGTAACGGAGAAGAAGCACTTCAGCAGATCTCTTCTCTTCAGCCTGACCTATGCCTAATGGATATTGAAATGCCTGTCATGACGGGTCTTGAGGTCGCAGAACGTATACAACAGCTTGGCCTGACCTGCCGCATTATCATCCTTACGACCTTTGCCCGGCCAGGCTTCCTGGAACGAGCCATTCAGGCCGGTGTGCAAGGTTACCTGCTGAAGGACGAACCAAGTGACCGTTTGGCGGAAGCCATTCGCCGTGTCATGAATGGTGGACGGGAAGTGTCCCCCGAACTGGTCTTTGGCGCAGCCAAGGAAGCTAATCCCTTAACGGAGCGGGAGAAAGAAGTGCTAAAACTGGCGGCAACCGGCATGAATGCCAATCATATCGCCACCTCGCTCCATCTCTCGTACGGCACCGTGCGTAATTATCTGTCCGAAGCCTTTAACAAGCTTGGGGCAAAAAATCGGATGGAAGCGGTCAGTATGGCTGAGGAGAAAGGATGGTTGTAAATAGGATTTGCGCCATCCAGTGACGCGATCCACGGCGAACTACATATATAAAGATGTGGCCTCTGGCCCGTGCGCAAAATAAAACGCCTCCCCTTAAGGGAGGCGTTTTAACTTTTTCAACCGTATAATCCTCACGAATACAATTCATCGAGCGGTTCGTTATAGCTTGGTTTCCACACGTACCGGTTCTTCGGTCTTCTCCATTTTGTTGACATCCAGGATATCGAGCAGGAAGACAAAGATCGGAATACCGATAATGAGGCCCCAGATTCCCAGGAAGTGCTGTGACAGAATCAGTACGATAAACGTGTAAAACATCGGCAGCTTTGTCTTATGTGCCATCAGTTTTGGATTAAGGAAATACGTTTCCAGTGCATGAATGATGACTATCATGACGATAACGATAATGCTCAGCTGTATTCCGCTCATTTGATAGCCGATCAGACACAGAGGCACCAATGATATAATAACGCCCGCTACCGGTACAAGGCTCAGTAGGAATACGAGAATCGTCAGAGCAAACAGATACGGGAATCCGAGTATCCATAGACCCAGAATGGTCAGAGCAGTATTGAATACGGCGATCATCAGCTGAGCCTCAATCACTTTACCAAAAGACGATACAAATTTGTCCCCAAGATAAGCCACTTCATTGTAGAACCAACCGATCTTGCTCGTTTTGAACTTGGATGTGAACTTGACGATCTCCTGCTTCTGCAGCAGGAAGAACAGACTGAGTATGATGACCAGCAGAATAAACTCAAGCCATTTGCTCAGAGCAAATATATACTTCAACGCATCGTTCGCATAGTTCTTGATGTCGTATGATTGAAGGAAGCTGGCCACTTTGGCTGCCAGATTATCCCCTTCGGCGGTATCGAAGAATGTCATAATCTCATTGGTTAACTGAATGACCTGATTGACAATTCTCGGTGAATATCTGGATATACCCAGCACAATGGCTGCAATTACGATCAGATAGAGCAGTATGACGACGACTTTATAATTAATCGGAAATAACCGATTTAGTTTCCCCGTAATAAACTGCTGCAACCGATTCATGACATACGTCACTAAAAATAGCAGCAAGATCATGTGCAGCATACTCCCCATGCTGAACAGGACCAAACAAAACAACAGTAGAATCAAAAAGCGTCTGACTGTTGCATTTTTTAACCACTCTTTAATCATTTCCCCCAAAATCTTCACCTCGCAGCTAATATGCCCATTATGTATACGATCTCATGTCCATTTGGTTTCAAAAAAAGAGAAGCCTCCCGGCTTCTCTCACGTGATGAGACTTCCCGTTGTCTCTTATTTATAGTTTATGCAGTGCACTACCTTGGTCATGCTTACTTATCCAGCGTCTCGCTCCAATCGTGGATAATACTGCCTTCAAGGTACTTCTCACAGTCCATGGCCGCCATACAGCCTGAGCCTGCAGCCGTGATGGCTTGGCGATATTTCGTATCCTGAACGTCACCGCAGGCGAATACACCTGGAATGTTCGTTTCGGTGGTTCCTGGCTTCACCACAACATAACCGTGGTCATCCAGAGCAATCTGGTTACCCAGGAAGCCTGTGTTAGGCGTGTGCCCAATCGCTACAAATACGCCATCTGCTTCGAGCAGCTCCTCTTGACCTGTCTCGTTATTGCGCACCTTCAATCCCTTGACACCAAGTGCCTCAGGCACAACTTCGAGCGGTGTCCGGTTCAGAGCCCATTTCACCTTCTCATTGCTGCGCGCCCGGTCCTGCATGATCTTCGATGCCCGCAATTCGTCCCGGCGGTGAACGAGTGTCACGTCTGTTGCGAAACGGGTCAGGAAGCTGGCTTCCTCCATCGCGGAATCGCCGCCACCCACAACAATGATTTTCTTGCCACGGAAAAAGAATCCATCACATGTCGCGCATGTACTTACGCCGCGCCCCACATTCTCCTGCTCTCCCGGAATGCCGAGATAGCGGGCAGAAGCACCGGTAGAGATAATAATCGACTCCGCCTCAAGCTCACCAATGCCTCCGACTTTCACCTTGAATGGTGGCTTGCTGAAGTCAACTTCCTCTACCCATCCATTCTTGAATTCCGCTCCAAAACGCTCTGCTTGCTTCCGCATGTTATCCATTAATTCTGGCCCCATGATGCCCTGAGGGAATCCTGGAAAGTTTTCAACCTCTGTCGTGGTTGTCAGCTGGCCTCCAGGTTGCAAACCTTCTATGACCAAAGGTTTCAGGTTGGCACGAGCCAGATATATCGCTGCCGTCAAACCTGCAGGTCCGGTTCCGATCACAATCGTTCTGTATTTAGACATATAGATACAGCCTCCTTGATAAGGTTGAGAGTGTGTTGACTGGAAAACTTCTAGAGTGATATGACGAAGCCTATTCGTTAAGTTTACCCGTTTTGCAGGCAATTGTATCCTTCATGAAATTCCGATCTTTCTCAAACTGTCTTCAAGCGCATAATGTCGCTCATCTATACGGCCAACAAGAAAATGGTACATGTAATCCGGAGTATGCTACACGGTTGGCGGGATGCTTCCGCACACCCGAACAATCTGCCGTGCGTATTTGCTAACGGTTGAAGCCGATATGCCGTACCGTTCCGCTATACTCTGATAGGTAACGGGACGACTGTGGATTTTGGCTGCGAGATATTCCAGCCCCGCAGCCCAGCCTTCAATTTGCTTGAGCCCTGGACCATCCTGATGCACTCTGGATACATAATCGGTCCAGATCCGTTCCATCTCCTGCTGCAGCTCCGCTTTCGCTTCTGTCATCTGCAGAGCGCGCTCCACAACGGCTTGCCAGTGCGAAGTCGTTTCCGACTTGGCGTGCACTGTGCTTGGTTGCATTTTAGGGAGAAGACGGTCTGTTATACCGGATACCGGTTGTTGATCATGGTTCGTGCCATGATTCTGCTCTTTCATTTGGAGTCCGCTCAGCACAGATTCAGCCGCAGCAACCAGGTCCTGATCTTCATCAGGCTCTTGTACGAAGGATTGCAGGGCTTGCTGCACCTCATAATCACCGATCATGGCCAAGGCATGAATGACCTGAAGCTTGGTTGCACGATCTCCATGGCGCAGCGCCCAGAAGAACGATGAACGGATGAGCGGGTCATTTTTCATCTCTTCGGGGATACCGTTACCATAGTTCTCCCATTGTCTGAATTGCTCGTCAAACGGAAGATGGTAATGATAGCTGAGCTTCTCCGGCTCAAGCTCCCCTTCCCGAACTGCATCAAGGCCAGACAGATAGAACTGGGAAACCTCTGAGCCCGGATCTAGCTTGGACACATGGCGCCATAGCCGCTCTGCAACGTCGTAACGCTCCGTATTATACGCCGCCACGGCCGCGTAATGAGCGAGCGCCGGATCGGCTGCCGTCTCTTCATCCTTCAAGAGTCGGCGGAAATGGGTATAGGCAGAGTCATGCTGCCCGAGAATTCCCATCGTGGTAGCCAATTTATATACCTGTTCCTTTTGGAAAGGCATGATGACACGCAGTTTTTTGATCAACAATAGCACTTGGTCTGCCCGATTCTCGTTCTGGTGGAAGATCGCGAGATTACACAAGGCATGCAGGTTTCCCGGCTCCTGCTCGAGCACTTCATCAATCGTCTCTCTCGCCTTGGGGAACAGTCCCATATAGTAATAAGCCAGCGCAAGATTGTTCCGGGCTGCCAAATAGTCAGGGTAGTCGGGTGACATGCCCTCCAGAAGTTCGGCTGCCTGAGCAAATTTCCCCTCTTCCAGCAGCTCTCTTGCCTGATCGTGCTCAACCACACCTTTGCGGGATTTGATCCGATTCAGCTTGGCCGGGCGATCCAGCTCATAATACAGAAGCTCCATCATCTCTTCGGCTTCCGTCATGAACTGCCCCTGTGGGTCCTCCTCCAAATACGTAACAAGTGCCTGCTCCGCTTCCTCAAACCGGTCCATATTCGCATAATTGTTAGCCATATAGAAGTAGCATTCCGTCATAGACGGATCCACCACCTCCAGCACATGCGCCAGAACGGCATTGGAAGCTTCGTAATCTCCCTTCTCAGATAATATACCCGCCATATTGCAATGGTTCACCGGATTTTCCGGTTCATATTCAACAGCTTTACGAAAATATTTTAATGCCTTGTCAACATGATTACGGTCCAGCGAGCGGACAGCTCTCTCGAAAAAGAAAGAAGCATCCAAGTGAATCGGTATAATATTGGCAAGGGGTCCTTCTGCCCGCACTAGCTTGCCCTTCATCTTCCAAGGCACCTCCTCTTTGCTTTCATTCATACTCTCCAGTATACCACATCTGGCGGCGGTCTTCTCAACATGTAGTTTCAAGAGCTTTATGCAAAAATTGCACATAAAAAAGATGCCATTCCATCCTCCTCAAAGGGTGAAATGCCATCTGGATATCATCGGAATTTTTCTTGTCAAAATGGAGATCCCTCCCCATTTACAACTTCGCTGCCATCGTCGGTGACAGTGTAATGTCTATCGTCTTCCTGAACGGTGTCATGAAATTGACCAGCACAACCTTACACCTGTCTGGTAACTTCGCCTCGCGTACGGTTGCTGCCAGATGGCCCATCTCGCCTCCGGTCAGCTCGATCCAGTCTTCTCCGCAAGAATAGCGGAGTGTACCACCCTTCCACAGATAATGACCGCCACTCGTCTCAAGCAGTTCGCCAGATGACAGTTCTCCTTCATCTCCGAATACGAAGGACAACTGCATCATAACCTCCTCGGGTTCGTCACCTGACAGTTCCAGCTTCCACCCCTTCTCCGTTGGTACTATCTCCGCACTTGTGCGGAATGTCTGTTCATGCGTAAGTTCACGGTTCTGATGAGGTAATACATACCATGGACTAGTGGAAGTTTTCACAGTCTCGGGCAGCTGATCTGCAGGAATAGGAGCATAATAGCCTTTCTTCTGCTCACCCGTCAGACGATATCCTGCGGGCAATCGGTCCATCTGCTGCATCGGCACATAGCCTGGATTGAAGTAGGAGGCCAGCTGCACGGCCAGCAGACGCACCGAACCATGACGAAGGGCGAAAAAGGGCGGCACTTCCGTCATTATGGTTATGCTTGTCGCATGATCCCTTATACGGGCAACAGGCGCGCCAAAGTCCGTATGCATTCGGCTATGAGAAATATGCCCATAATGTCCTGCTGACGCCATTTTTTGTAGATATCCTTCACGCGCAAAGTGTTCATTCAACATGATCTCATAC
The DNA here is from genome assembly GCF_038005125.1 of Paenibacillus sp. FSL K6-2862. Lineage (NCBI taxonomy): Bacteria > Bacillati > Bacillota > Bacilli > Caryophanales > Paenibacillaceae > Paenibacillus > Paenibacillus sp. FSL K6-2862. Next base: position 169,412 of record NZ_JBBOSN010000001.1, on the reverse strand, counting down.
TGCTTAGGCAGTTCGTCTTCTGCCTCATATATCTTCTGCAGCTCCGGCTCCAGCAATAACCGAATGAGCGAATTGACCGAACAGACGCCAGGGTCTGTTAGTGAATCGCCTGCCCATTTCGCCATGTTGGCCAAGAGCGGATCATGGTCAATCCGGGCAAGAATGGCATATGGCAGGTAATAAGGGGACAAGTCATGCATACTGCCCAGATCCTGACGACCCGAGTAATCGGTAACAATCTCACCTGTCGGATGTACCAGGTACACCATCATGCGCAGATTAAGTCTGACGGGCTCAAGCAGCTCAGGACGATTCAACAAGCGAGCCGCATGGATCAGCATAATGTCGCTAACCGCGTTATAGATTCCGTTGCTGCGTTCTGTCCACTCCCCATCTGGAGTTATATCCATTCCTTCCGCCAGCCACTGTTCTGCACGATTGACTGTCTCTTCCAGGTCAAACAGCTGATGCAGAAAACCAAGAGCCGCACATAACACCCAGCGATGGTTCGGCGTATGGCAACCTCCTGTAAGCATGACGGGTACGGTTCGTTCCAAAAATAACCGCATGTTGTCCAGCACAGGCTGCAGTTTCTCCCAATCCTGCTGTTGAAGCAGTTGGTACAACTGAGCGTACCCCACTACGACAAATGCCGTATCTGGCGGCGAGTGATAGTTGGTCCATCCCGGAGATATAGAGCCGTCTTCATGCTGGTTACGGAGCACAAACTCCGTTGCCAGCAGAAGACGCTTTAACAGCTCTTCATTTCGATAGTAGAGTGAGTCTGGATTGGCAAGCGCTGCCCCCCAGTAACACATATCCGTAGGGGTTCCGGTCGTATGATTGACCCAGGCGATTCCTGTGTAGGGATCGATTGTTCCACCGTAGTATCGGCTATTCGGATCAAGCTCCTGCCGGGACAAGCCTCTCTCCACCGCCTTGTCATTGCTATCCACCAGTTGCTTGTACATGTTCCGTTCCCTCCAAACTGAGTAGTTGCTCGCGGCTGGGCTGGATTGCCAAAGAAACAGCCGCAGCGCACTCATTCAGCGCGCGGTCTGTTTCCAATATCATCGTCCCTCCCTTGCCGGATTCATCTTCTTCATAAGCAGTTCGTGACTCTCGTGAATTTCATCCGGTGTACAAGCTGATTTCAGTTCATAGACCTTGACCCTTGCTCGGTGGATCATGGGGAGGTATGCATCATAGAAATGCATATCTTGACTGTGCACATAAGGGCACCAATGATCCGAAAGGCCAAGCGTCTCATGGATATGAACGCCTACGATATCATCCATCAGTCCTTGCATCTCACCCACGCTGTCGTAGAGCCCCAGGCGATCCATCATGATGGCATGCCCGGTATCATACCAAATGCCAACCGAAGCTCCTCGAAGTGCCTCAATAATGGTTTTGGCCTCAGCCAGCGTAGGAATCTGCTGTGGTCTGGAGCGGGTCTCGATACCGAACTGGACATTCAGTCCTTTGGCTGCCGCTTGATTGCAGACCTCATCCAAACTGCGAATGATCTGCTGTACGTAGCCGGAGCTGAGTGCCTGCCGCCGTTCCATGAATTCCTCCCATTTGCTGCGATACTTAGGTGAATCCTTCCCCTCGTCGTGATACAGCTGTGCAAGCTCCTTGCTGACACTCTCCGGGATAGGTACCTCTCCCGGGTGTACAACAACAGCCTCAGCTCCGTAACGATGGGCATATTCTGCGGAACCGACAAGCAGCTGGATGGCCTTTTGACGCTTCGTTTCGTCCTGGAATCCGAGCAGTACCGAGTCTGTACCGTAATCCGGGTCTGGCACATGAGGAAATGTGTTATGCACACTGGAAATACCAATCTCCCCGCGCTCAATCATAGGCTCAATAGACGTCAGCATTTCCTTCGTCACGTTGTAGTTAAGTTCAATACGGCGGAAGCCAAGCTCGCGAATTTCCTGGATCATGGCCTCGCCTACCTGGTGACGCTTAATGTTCCAGCATGTGGAGAACGAATACTCACCCTTGTCATTTTGCTGCATACAAGCTCACTCTTCCTTTCTCTGTTGCAACCTTTCCCACATATGATGGATATGGCTTCAATCAACCTTTTACAGCCCCAAGCATGGCACCACTAACGAAATATTTCTGCAGCCAAGGATAGACAAGCAGGATGGGAACGGTAGCAAATATAACGGTGGCAGCCTTCAGACTTTCCGGCGTAAGCGGTGCGCGGTTTGCACCCTCCATCTGTGTCAGTTCACTCACCATATTGTTCTGTACCATTTGGAACAGCTTGAGCTGCAGCGGATACAGCTGTGGATCATTAATGTACATCAGGGAATCCTGGAATCCGTTCCAGCGTCCCACCGCATAGAAGAGAGACAAGGTAGCCATCACTGGTAGCGAGAGTGGAAGGATGATTTTCAACAACGTATGAAGATGTGAGCTTCCATCGATCTCAGCTGACTCCTCCAGACTTTCCGGGATGCCATTGAAGAAGGAGATCAGGAGAATCAGGTTAAATGGACTGACCAAACCCGGCAATATCAATGCCCAGACAGAATTCAGCAAATGCAGATCACGAATCAGCAAGTATTCCGGAATGATCCCGCCACTGAAGAACATCGTAATGATGATGACATACATGAAGAGCTTGCGGCCCTTCAGTTTCTTCTTGGTCAACGGGTACGCTGCAGCAATAGTAAACAGCATGCATAATACCGTAGTCGCAATCGTCAAAAGCGCAGTGTAACCAAGTGAATAGAGCATGGAATGGTCAGAGAACACCTTGACGTATGCATCCCAATTAAACTCCTTCGGAAACAGCGTCACTTCTCCCGATGTTATCGCTCGGTTGGAGCTAAATGATATGGCAATCGTGTGCAGAAAAGGAGCCAGACAGAACACGACAAACAGGGTTACAAAGGAGATATTAACGATATCAAAAATCCGATTTGAGGTGCGGTCACTCATATGTGCACAACTCCTTTACTGATGGTCTACAGCATAACAGGCTCGCGTACGTTCTTTCCTCTACAAAATCCCTTCACCAGTTACCTTTTTCGAAATGTAGTTGGAGCCCAGCACGAAAATAAGACCCACGACGGCCTGGAACAGTCCGACTACCGTTGCCAGTGTATACTGCCCGGATTCCAAACCCATCCGGTATACGAAGGTGCTTAGAACATCTGAATATTCACGCACCGCTGTGTTCCCGATAATGTAAGGGCGATCGAATCCAATCGTGACCATGTGCCCCAGATTCAGAATAAGCAAGGTTACGATGGTCGGCTTGATGCTCGGCAATGTAATATGCCAGATCTTTTTGAGACGTGTTGCTCCATCGATCTCAGCCGCTTCAAACAACTCCTTGTTCACACCCGTCAGTGCAGCCAGATACAGGATGGTTCCCCATCCGGCACTTTGCCAGACACCGGTAAACAGGTAGGTTACAAGCCACGGATTCTTCTCCGTCAGAAATGGGATGGGGTTCAGCCCCATATTCTCGAGCACACCGTTTACCATACCTGATTGGTTGCCAAACAGCTGGTATACGATCCCCCCGATAATCACCCATGAAATGAAGTGAGGGATATACAGGATGGTCTGCGACAGCTTTTTGAACCATTTAAACCGAATTTCATAGAGCATGATTGCCAGGATAATTGGAGCAGGAAAAGATACAATCAGATCCAGAAAGTTGAGCATAAAGGTATTTCGCAGAGTGGTGTAGAAGTCCCGCATCCCAAATACCTCGCGGAAGGCATCAAAGCCAATCCACTCGCTGCCGCCAATACCTTGAAACAGGTTAAAATCCTTAAATGCGATCTGTACGCCATACATTGGTCCGTAACGGAAAATCACGAAGTAAATAAGGGGCAGGGAAATCAACGCGTACAATTGCCAATACCTCTTCAAGTAGGGGGTCATGTCTGTCTCCTCCAATCCGTGAAGATAAACTGTGCCGCCTCAGGTGACGGCACAGGTCACTTCAAAGTTTATCCGCTCTATCCAGTAGCTCTGTACCACTTGCGAGGATCTTTTTTCTTATTTGGCAGCAAGTTCCTGAACGGCCTGTTCAAGTTCTTTCTTCAGTGCTTCACCGCCAAGTGACATGTAATCATTCATTTCCCGTTCGTATACCGCTTCGAATTCTTCCGGTTTTGCCATTGCTGTTTTCACGATAATGACATTGAGCTTATCTTTGAGTGCTGTACCATATTTCATCTCTGCTTCAATTGGCTTATCGAAGATAATCGGTCCTACAGTGTCCGTATTGGCAATATCGATGGACTGCTTCAACATCTCCTGATTGTTCTGCGGGAATCCCAAGACCCAAGCTTTTTCATTCATGGCCTGGTCACCCACATTTTTGCCGTTCGAAATGATGGCCATATCCCCTGCATTGAAAAGGCGATCCTTGGCTTCCTGCGTGGCATCCTCTTTGACAACGGGAAGTCCTTCAACCAGTTCATAGTTCTCACCTTCGACCCCACTAAGGATATCCCTCAGGTTATTGTCAGAAGCCATCCAGTCCAAATATTTAATGGCTTCCACAGCACGTTTGCTGCTTTTAGGAATCATAATGTACATGCCGTTGGAGCCGTAACGAGACTTAATATGTTTGTTGTCTACATTCGCATTGGTATAAGCATCGACTGGAACCAGGTTGCTTCCCTCTACATTTTTGCGCAGATTGTCCAGCGTTCCATCCGCGTAGAAAATGGCATCCACATCTTCAGACCAGTAGCCGATGTTACCGTTCTGCACGTCCTTGGCCAGTTGGGTTTTATCTTCATCCAGACTGAAGTCTTTGCTGATTAAGCCTTCGTTGTACAGCTTGTTCATGAACTTCATGGCATCCTTGAAGCCCTCATGCAGTGGCAACTCAAAACGCTGAGCGTATGTCAGATCACCACTAACCGGCTTGATAAAGGAATAGATCAATGTTTCAAATTGAGCTGGAGCAAGGGCCATTCCCATTGGAATGTTTTTGCTGCCAAGCTGACCAGGGTCCTTGTCTTTAAACGCCTTCAAAGTGGTGTACAGTTCATCGGTCGTTGAAGGCAATGGTAATCCCACTTTATCCAGCCAGTCCTGACGAATGTACGAGCTGTATCGCCCTGTAATCGCACGTTTACCCGGTACAGCGAACTGCTGGCCTTCCAGCTGTCCAAACTTTAATGTATCCTCGCCCAGGAACTTCTTCAGGTTCGGTCCATACTGATCCAGCAGTTCACCGACATCCGTCAGCCCGCCCTGCTGGGCATAGCGGTAGAACACACTTGAGTCATATACAAAAACAATATCGGGAACATCGGTATTGCTGGCCATGAGAACATTCAGCTTCGTCACTTCTTCCGAGCGCTGAATCGGTACGAATTGCACATCGATATTATTCGGGTCACCGAATTTTTCCTGCACCAGTTTCGATAAGTAGTTGTTCGTAATGGTGTAAGGTGAAGGACTGTTACCACGATCAAACACTTCCACTTTCAAGGTGACACGCTCGCCATTACCTGACGCATTGCCATCTGCTCCGTCTTCTTCTGATGCGGATGAACAGCCGGCCAGCAAGGAAACTCCCATTACCATCGTAAGCGCAAGTCCTACCCATTTCTTTAGACTCCCCTTGGTTGCTTTTCCTGTCATTTGTGTCATCTCCTTTGCCCTTGTGTGAATGGTTAAATCCTGCCCAGAGTATTCCACATCACTCCTGACATTGGCAACAAACCCGTTTCGTAAACGCTTACATAAGGATAATGGTTTATGCGAGCGACGATTTTCGTACACTGACCATTTTCATCGACCCTTGCCCCATGTATTCATCCACGCTGCACAGTGTTGTTACCGCCCAACCGACCCGCCTTCAAAACACGATAAACCATTTTCATACACTGCCTATATTCGCAAGAGCGCAATAAACTGGAATCATGTGAGTCCGTTACACGATAACCTGTCCCTCTGTCAGTAGGGTCATTATGCTCCAACAGTAATAGGGCGGAATTCGTGCATAATGCTCTCCTGACGGAGAGCGCCTGCACGAATTCCGCCCTGTACATGTCCTGATGTAGTCAGCCGCTCGACTCTTTCTCTTCATGATTGTTCGCGGGATGCTCACGCTTCAACCGGCGATAATCACCTGGTGTAATCCCTGTTACCCGTTTAAACACACGTCCAAGAGTAATTCCGTTGGCATAACCAACTTTCAGAGCAATGTCCTGCAACGAAAGATCGGTGTGGACCAGAAGTCGTTCAACTTCCTTCATCCGCAGCTCGGTCAGGAAATCCACAAACTTCATGTTAAACTCTGTTTTAAATAAATAACTTGCATGCTTGCCCGAAACCTGGAATCGATCACTCAGATGCTTCAGCGAAAGATCCGGATTCGCAAACTGTTCTTCAATGTATGTTTTCATCTCATTGACCAATGCTCTGTAACTCTTGGTTTCGGTCACCGATACATAGGTTCGGAACAGTTCGGTCAGATCATCAAACAGCATGGCTTTACATTCCTCAAGCGTCTTCGCTTCCTTCATCGATTTTAACCACTTGTTCATGTTATCTTCGGATAATTTCTCCTGCAGCTCCTCTGACATCATGGCCACTTCGCGGCGAAGCATCTGCAGCATGGCCTCTAGAAGAGAGAGAATATCGTCATCAGGCAGCATGTTGTGCTCGAAGGCAGTAAAAATCTCCTCAAGCAGGTCACGCCACTGGCCGCTCGACATTCGGAATCGCTTCACAAAATCGGCGATCATCTGCAAGTAGGTGTAGGTTTCCAGCAACTGCTGAGAGGTTTCACCGGACCCGGCCAGAACCACATCTCCATTCATCAGGAGCTTGCGCTGCATTACGGCTTCTGCTGCTGTATATGAGTCACGAATCGCTCCTACGCCCCTGGCAATCGGCCCGATTCCGAAACTAAGCGAGATACGGAGATTCTGTTCCACCCAAGACCTGAACTCTTCTGCAACTGCACAGATTCGGTCAGTCATATCTTCACTGGGTTCCAGGGACTGGAACAGGATCGCAATCCGGTCCGCACTCACCCACTCCATCCAGCATTGCATGCCTGTGTTACGAGTGAGCTCCTGCAAGACGTTCATCAGAGCGAATTTTAGCGTGTTCTGCTCACCTCGCGTATATCGTTCCTGGAACCCCTTCTCATATCGATTGATTTCTCCCAGTACAACCGTGAAGTGTGATGACTGATCCGTATCCGTTAACGGTGATAGCTCCTTTAATCGTTCAGTGGCACGATCCAGATTGTCACCCTGCAATAGATCATTGAATAGCTTGCTCCGCTGCAGCAGCGCATTTTCCCTGCTTTTCTCGTCATAATCCATCATGTGATTAATCAGATTTTCCAGCACGCCGTCAATCAGCTTCATTTCGTCCACACTTGACCCTGATTGCTCCAATGCTCTAATTTGATGGGCCTCAATTCGGTTCATGATAATCTGAATAGGCTTATAATTGCGGCGAGTAATATAGACAATATAAATGATGGCACAGACAACGGTCAGGGCAGCAATAAACACCCATACATAAGAAACGACTGATACCCAGCCAAAGAGATTACCTGCCTTAATACCACTATGGAGCGTCCAACCAAGCCTTTCGAGGTGAAGTGTATTTAATGGTTGTCCCCCATGAGCGCCTTCACTGTCTGAGTGGGCATTATATACAACCTGACCCTTCTGATCCGTAACAGTCATGAAGGAAAGTTGTCCATTCACCATGCTATCGATGCCCTGCTCAATACTGCTCATCTTGATATTAATGACCAGTACACCATCGGTACCAAAGGGTAACGGCATGTCCTTATTAACCGTGAGCACCCGGATTGGGGTACGCTGAACCGACTCCACATCATATACTCGGACGGGCTGCCACCCGGGAGCAAGAGAGCCAGATATGATTTGATCAATCCAGTTTTGATCTGCAAAGCCTTCTATTTCTCGTGCTCCGCTTGAAGTTAAAGCGCTATCATTTTTCTTGTCATATAAATAAATCGATTGAATCCATGAAGAGGAATTCGTCAGTTCACGCAAACTCTGCGCAATCGTATAGACCGTTTCCTTACTTGCCTGACCTGGATTATTGAAGTAGAGCTTATACGCCTGCTCACTCTGTACGGCCTCCGTCACCGACAGTTCAATATCACGAATAGTACGATCCAGGTTATCTACCAGATAACTGGAGGATATACGGTCCGCTTTTCTCGTTTCTTCTCTGGAAATATCGTTAATGAACACAAAAGCAATAAAAATGAGTATGGTCACGGTAAGAAAAAAAATAGGGAAATACGAAAAGAGTAACCGATAATACCAAGTACGGGACAATAGACCCCACTCCTCACTCCACTGAGCTAATGTACATCAGCTGTGGTTCTCCTATTTATCACACTTTCATTCATTCTTGCTCTGGTTGTGGCGCTTTCGGGTAACTCCAAATAAGTCCGATAGATACAATTTGATGTTATTATAGCACAAGCTTCAGAGCAGCCAAGCAGGGAATTATAGCATCAAGCAGTTCATATATAATTTAGATAAAAAACAAAAAACCGTGCTGAGCAGCAAACTACTCAAACACGGAACAGCAAATCTTCATGAACACTTTAGATTCCCGAATCTCTGAACAATGTCGCCATGGAGCCGCCATCCACAATAATGCGAACAGCTCGTGCCAGCATTGGTGCGACAGGCAGGACTTTGAAGCACTCCGGATGGTCATCAGGCAGCGCAATGGAATCTGTGACAACCACTTCGGCTATGGATGGATGATTAAGCTTGCTTAGCGCATTATCCGAGAACAGACCGTGTGTGGCACACACATACACATTTTTGGACCCGCGCTCCTTTAACCCTTCCACCACATTCAAAATGGTCGTCCCTGTATCAATTAGATCCTCAATAATAATCGGCGTGCGTCCTTCCACATCTCCAATCACATGTGTAATGATGGATTCATTGTGGCTCGGCCGCTTTTTGATCATTATGGCAAAAGGTGAGTCCAACCGATTGGCCAGCTTCTCCGCCATGGATGCCCGTCCTGCATCCGGGGATACGACCACCGGATTTTCAATGCCTTTGCTGAGCAGGTACTCGCTTATCAGATCAAGCGATGTCATATGATCGACAGGAATGTTGAAGAAGCCCTGGATCGCTGCTGCATGCAAATCAATCGTTACCACCCGGTTTGCACCGGCTGTCGTCAGGACATCTGCTACCATCTTAGCCGAGATCGGCTCACGTGGTGCAGACTTGCGCTCCTGACGGGCATATCCGTAATAGGGAACGATAATGTTCACTGTGCGGGCAGAAGCCCGTTTGGCTGCATCAATCATCACGAGCAGTTCGACAAACAGCTCGTTAATCGGATGAGACAGTGACTGGACCAGAAACACATCACAGTTACGGATGGTTTCTTCGTAATGAACGTATATTTCTCCGCTCTTGAACCGGGACAGCTTAATTTTGCCCAACTGTACACCCAGCTTGTCACATACCTGTTCTGCCAGCTTGGGGTTCGATGAACCGGAAAAAATACGTAACGAATGTTGCATAATGCCCCTCCCGAGGGTTAGATTCCCTATATAATCCCTTATTGAACAAGGTTATTTCCTAACCTCATTATACCCCACTGCCTTATACATTTAAAGGAACGAAAGAGCGGCGGCGGCCTTCAAAAACAGCCACCTCCGTACAACCCAGCTCATGCAGAAGTTGCTCGGCTTCAGGCAAATGTTCACCCAGTTTAAGTGGGTCGTGGGCATCAGAACCAAGGGTGAGCGGGATACCCAGCTTAATGGCTTCTGTTAACATCCGGCGACTAGGGAACATCTCAGCACAAGGCTTCGACAATCCCGACGCATTAAGCTCCATAGCACAGCCACTCTTCGCAATGGCTTGCAGAGCAGCATTCTCCAGTGCAATATGCTCTTCCGTCTGCTCCGGTGAGGGATTGAAGCCAAAACGCTTAATAACGTCAGTGTGCCCCATAATATCGTACATGCCTGTAGCAGCAGCTTTACTTACAGCATCATAATACTGACGGTATACCTCCAAAATATCTTTGCCTTCCCAGTGATGGGTCTGACGGAAGTCGGTGATATCCCATTCCCCAAGGAAATGAACCGAACCGATGATGTAATCCCAAGGATAACGTTCAATGATTGACCGGATTTCGGACTCCCATCCTTCGATGTAATCCCCTTCAAGGCCAACACGCACCTCGATCTGTCCGCGGTACCGCTCTTTCAGCGAGAAGCATTCTTCCACATAGCGAGGCAGCTCCTCCATGGGCATTGCCATTTCGGGATAATAATTCGATGGATCTACATGCAGCAAAGGCATGTGATCAGACAGTCCAATCTGGGACAGTCCAATCTCCACGCCTCGCTGTACATAAGCCTCAAGCTTGCCGACAGCATGACCACAGCGCTCATGGTGAGTGTGATAATCAATGCGCATTAGAGCACCCCCTAATCGCGGCGTGGCCGTTCATGACGGCGGCTCAGCTCAGCCATAATGTCGTCCAGCGGCAGTTTGCGCTCTTGCAATAGAACGAGCAGGTGATACATCAGATCACTGACCTCAAGTCGAAGCTCGTCATTATCTTTATTTTTGGCGGCGATGATCGTTTCGGAAGCTTCTTCACCGATTTTTTTCAATATTTTATCAACGCCCTTATCAAACAGATACGTGGTATATGCACCTTCCGGACGTTCCACTTCACGTTTAGCAATGACGGATTCAAGTTCAGCAAGTACGTCAAAGCGGCCTTCTGCTCTTGATTCCGAAGAGTCTGCGTTTGTCTCATTTCCGGATTGTTCTGTAGATTTCTGAGGCAGACCCACAATTTCATTATGGAAACAGGTCACTTCACCTGTATGGCAAGCAGGACCGTTTGGTTTTACCTCTACCAGCAGCGTATCCCCATCACAATCGTACTTTAGTGAGGTAATTGTCTGTACGTTCCCGGACGTAGCACCTTTGTGCCATAGCTCTTGGCGTGAACGCGACCAGAACCAAGTTTCTCCCGATTCCAGCGACAACTTCAATGATTCCCGGTTCATATATGCCATCATTAACACTTGGCGTGTCTCGGCATCCTGCACGATCGCAGGTACCAGACCATCACTCCAGCGGATATGCTCTACAACCTGCTCCAGGGATAAGCGCTCCCTGATCTCGTTACTTACATTACTCACGGATCTCCACCCCTTGTTCTCTCAAATGTTGTTTTAACGCCGGTACAGCGATCTCTTTATAATGAAATATCGTAGCAGCAAGCCCTGCATCTGCTTTGCCAGCAGTAAACACGTCGTAGAAATGAGATTCCTTACCCGCACCGCCTGAAGCAATGACAGGAATTCGTACTGATTCGGATACAGCAGCCGTCAGCTTCAGGTCGAATCCATCTTTGGTTCCATCCGCATCCATGCTGGTCAGCAGAATTTCGCCGGCTCCCAGTTCCTCAGCCTGTTTCACCCATTCGAGCGCCTTGATTCCTGAAGGTTTCCGTCCACCATGAGTGTAGACCTCCCACTCTCCCCAGGCTTCATTGTACTTGGCGTCTACGGCCACTACAATACATTGGGAACCGAAGCGGCGAGCACCGTCGGCAATCAGCTGGGGATTCAGCACAGCAGCCGTGTTGACTGCAATTTTGTCTGCACCCGCACGCAGGATGCGCTTCATGTCTTCAACTTTGGAGATGCCACCACCAACAGTAAAGGGGATGGCGATTTCGCCAGCGGTCTGCCGTACCACTTCTTCCATCGTTTCGCGACCTTCGACAGAAGCTGAAATATCGAGAAATACCAGTTCGTCTGCACCTTCACGGTCATACAGTGCCGCCAGCTCGACCGGATCACCCGCATCGCGGAGATTCACGAAGTTCACGCCTTTGACAACCCGGCCATCCTTAACGTCCAGACAGGGGATAATTCTTTTTGCCAGCATACTCCTCTTCCTCTCTATCCAGTTCCTTTACTTGTTGACTGCGCGCACTGCTTCGGACAGATCGATACTTCCGGTATACAGCGCCTTTCCAACGATTGCTCCTCCGATTCCATCATCCGCATGACGGCTCAGGCGAAGCAGATCATCCATCACACTTACACCTCCGGAAGCGATAACATTACGTCCGCTCGCCTTGGCAAGTGATACAATGGCTTCCACATTTGGCCCCTGCATCATTCCATCACGGGAAATGTCGGTGAAGATAAACGTCTCGGCACCGAATGTAGCCAGTTCTTTCGCCAGTACTTCAGCTTGTACCTCAGATGTTTCCAGCCAGCCGCGAGTAGCCACATAACCGTTTCGGGCATCGATACCGATCGCCACTTTATCTCCATAACGTCCTAACACTTCTTCGGTAAATGCACGGTCTTCAATTGCGGCTGTTCCGATAATGAGCCGGCTCACACCAAGACCCAGCAAGCGTTCTACATCAGCTACGGTACGCAGTCCGCCGCCTACCTGAACAGGCACGTTCACTGCGGATGCAATGCGACCAATGAGTTCGTCATTTACGGGGTGACCTGCCTTTGCACCATCCAGATCGACCAGATGAACGTATGTACCACCTTGCTTCTCCCAGGAAAGGGCAACCTGTACAGGGTCATCATTATATACCGTCTCCTGATTGTAATCCCCCTGCACCAGTCTTACACATTTGCCGTCCCGGATATCAATTGCCGGATATATGATAAAAGATGACATACAAGGCCTCCTGATTTGTTCTTTATTTGTTTATCCATCTATATGAGTATGACTGCTTATTAAAAGTAGGATAGGGGCTGCCTATCCTGCATAGCATAGCTTTAATCTAAACGGGTCTCTGTTCGGGAATTCGATTTATCCCTGATTCGGCTTGCCTGTCAACGCCAGGAAGTTTCCGAGCAGCTTCATGCCCAGTTCACCGCTCTTCTCCGGGTGAAACTGCATGCCGAAGTTGCTTCCTCTTCCTACAATGGCTGTCACCGGGTGTCCGTAATCCGTTACTGCCAGCAGATCGCTCTCCACTTCGGTACGTGCATGATAGGAATGAACAAAATAAACATGTCCGGCTTCAAGCCCTTCAAAGAGAGGATTTTCCGGATGAAGGAACTCCAGTCGATTCCAGCCCATATGAGGTACCTTCAGTTCTCCTGCTGCAAAACGCACCACTTTACCTGGCAGGATATCCAATCCGGTGTGCTCCCCATGCTCCTCACTGGAGCTGAATAGCAGCTGCATGCCCAGACAGATCCCAAGCAGTGGTTTAGTTCCAGCTGCCGCTTCTTTCACAACAGCGTCCAATCCACTCTCCCGCAAGTGCTCCATGGCATCACCAAATGCACCAACGCCAGGAAGGATAACCCCGTCTGCCTGTAAAATTGTTTCCCTGTCACCTGTCACCAGCGCTTCATAGCCAAGACGTTCGACCGCTTTGCCGACGCTGTGCAGGTTCCCCATACCGTAATCGACAATTGCAATCGCCATCGTCTACAGCACTCCCTTCGTGGAAGGCACGCCCGTTACACGTGGATCGATCATCGTTGCTTCATCCAGTGCACGTCCCAATGCCTTAAATATTGCCTCAATCATGTGATGTGTGTTCTGGCCGTAGTGAACAATGACGTGCAGGGTAATCCGCGCTTCCAGCGCCAGTTTCCACAGAAATTCATGCACCAATTCTGTCGAGAAGCTGCCCACTTGCTGGGATGGGTACTCCGCACGATACTCGAAGTGAGGTCTGTTGCTTACATCAATGACAACCTGAGCAAGTGCCTCATCCATAGGTACAAATACACTCGCATAACGCTTGATGCCCCGCTTGTCTCCGAGCGCCTCGCGAAGGGTCTGTCCCAGACAGATTCCGATATCCTCAACGGTGTGGTGATCATCAATATCAATGTCGCCACGCGCCTGTACATTTAGATCGAATTGTCCGTGCTTCGTGAACAGATCGAGCATATGGTTAAGGAAAGGAACGTCCGTCTCAATCGTCGATTGCCCTGTACCATCTACGGCAAATGCCAATTGAATATTGGTTTCATTCGTCTTGCGGTCAACCTCTGCCTGGCGCACAGCGCCTTTAGTTTCAAGTTCTACTCCGTTATTTTGCTTATCCATTGTCCGATTCCGCCTTCCCTTCCTGTTCTAACCGTACAGCGATTGCACGGGCGTGCCCTTCAAGCCCTTCATGGCGGGCCAGTTCTATGATAGCCGCTCCGTTTTGAAGCAGCGCTTCCTTGCTGTAGTATATCAAACTTGATTTCTTAATAAAGTCATCCACATCTACCGGAGAACTGAACCGTGCAGTTCCATTTGTCGGAATGATATGATTCGGTCCGGCAAAATAATCTCCTACCGGCTCCGAGCTGTACGGACCAAGAAAGATCGCACCGGCATTTTCGATCCGGCCGGCATAAGCCATCGGCTCCTGCACCAGAATCTCCAGATGCTCTGGTGCAAGCCGGTTCACCACGTCGATTCCTTCATTCATGGAATCGACCACAATAATCGCGCCATACTGCTCCACCGAAGCAGCGGCGATAGCCTTCCGCGGCAGCGCCTCAAGCTGGCGCTGCACTTCGGCCTGCACGGCTTCCGCCAGCACGGCCGAGGTCGTGACGAGAATGGCCGATGCCATCTCGTCATGTTCCGCCTGCGACAGCAAGTCTGCGGCGACAAACACCGGGTTCGCCGTTTCATCGGCGAGCACCACAATCTCACTCGGCCCGGCGATACTGTCGATATCGACCGCGCCGTAGACCTCACGCTTCGCGAGCGCCACGTAGATATTACCCGGTCCACAGATCTTGTCGACCGGGGCAATGGTCTCCGTGCCGTAAGCCAGGGCGGCGATGGCCTGCGCGCCGCCAACCCGGTACATCTCGTTCACGCCTGCTTCCGCGGCAGCTACGAGAATGTACGGGTCAATTCCCTCGCCACCGTTGGTTGCCGGCGGCGTCACCATAACAATCTCCGGCACGCCGGCAACCTGTGCCGGAATGACATTCATCAGCACCGACGAAGGATATGCTGCTTTGCCGCCAGGCACATATACCCCGACCCGCTTCAGCGGCCGGATGACCTGGCCCAGCAGACTGCCGTCCGGCTGCCAATCCATCCACGAATTACGTTTCTGTTTCACGTGAAACGCTCGAATGTTGGCAGCGGCTTGCCGAATCGCTGTCACGAAGGAAGGTTCTACAGCAGCGTAGGCCGCTTGGAGCTCTTCCTGCGGCACGCGTAGTCCCGCAGCAGTCAGTTTCGTGCGGTCCAACTCCTCCGTATAGCGAAGTAGTGCCGCATCCCCTTCCCGGCGGATATCACTGACAATGCGCCGGACTGTTTCATTTTGCTCAGGTGTACCGTAATCCACTTCACGCTTCAGATCAAATTCCCGTACAGGTACAATTTTCATGCGTTCTACCTCCCTGGCCCTGTCTTCCCTGTCAGCCATAAGTGTTCATCCATTCCTCTAATCTTTCTTGCCCGATCATTTATCCCTGAAGGCTTCCTGCCGAAAATTCATTAGGCGTAGGAATGACCTGCTGCAATGCATCGCACAATGCCTGAATCCGTCCATTTTTCATCCGATAACTCACCCGGTTCGCGATAAGGCGACTCGTGATATCCAGAATGCCTGTCATCTCAACCAATCCATTCTCACGCAGTGTCTGTCCCGTCTCCACCAGATCCACAATCCGGTCAGCCAGCCCGATCAGAGGTGCAAGTTCAATGGAGCCGTTCAACTTGATAACTTCCACCTGCTGACCCTGTTCGCGGAAATATTGAGAGGCAATTCTCGGATATTTCGTTGCCACACGCTGCTGGATACCTGGTGTCCAATCCGGCAGACCGATCACCGACATGCGGCACTGTGCAATCCCCAGATTCAACAGTTCGTAGACATCCCGATTTTCCTCAAGCAGTACGTCCTTACCGACAATTCCGATATCCGCTACACCGTATTCAACATACGTTGGCACATCTACAGGCTTCGCCATGATGAACTCCATTCCTGCTTCGGGTACTTCAATGACCAATTTGCGTGTATCGTCCACATCGACTGGAATATCGAGGCCCGCTTCACGGAAGAGCTTCGAAGCTTTTTTATAGATTCGGCCCTTGGGCATAGCTACCTTCAAAATATCCGACATCTCAGCGTCCTCCTTGTTCAGCTTGATAGGTGATAACCTGATCGTAGACGTCCCTTGCCGAACGTACTGAGCTACCACCGGATGTTACATCCACTTCTGCTGCTGGTTCTGTTACTTGATGATCCGATAAAAGGCTAGTCACCACGTTTTGTCCGGCGCTCCGTAAACGGGCCGCTTCCGCCAGTGCTTCAGCTCGGCGTGCCTTGTCATACTGGATAAGCACAGGTTTGTTCTCTTCCATCGTAATGCCGTGCACTCCATCGATGATCCGGTTCGTTTTCAGCGCAAATCCTGTTGCAGGAAGCGAGCGGCCAAACTGCTGCAGCAGATTGTCATATCGTCCCCCACTGCACACCGGTGATCCTAGCTCTGCCGCATACCCTTCGAAGGTCATACCTGTATAGTAGGAGAAGTCTCCGATCATGGTCAGGTCAATCAGTACATGTTCTGATACACCGTAGGCTTCCAGCACTTCAAACACAGCACACAGATGAGCAATCGATTGCGCTGCTTCAGCACTGGAGCTAAGTTCTGCTGCATGTGCACATACTTCTTTCCCGCCACGCAACCGCAGAATGGCTTCCAATTGTTCTTTCGGTTTGGGTTCCAGGTTAAGTTCCTCGATCGACTGACGATATCCAACATAGTCGCGTCCGAGCAACCCTTCTTTGAGTGCAGCCTGTTGTGCCGTCTGCCCTGGAATGACTTCCTCCAGTAGCCCGTTTAGAAAACCCATATGACCCATCGCTATTTTAAAAGAAGACACCCCTGCTGCCTGCAGCGAGGCAATCGCGAGCGCAACGACTTCAGCATCTGCCTCTGGTGAGTCATCTCCAACCAGTTCTACACCTGTCTGGAAGAATTCCGCCTCGCGTCCGGCTTCTTCTTCAATTGAACGAAACACATTCGCATGATAGGACAGACGCAGCGGGAGCAATTCATCTTTTAATAGAGAAGATACTACTCGCGCAATGGGTGCTGTCAGATCCGATCTCAGTACAAGTGTAGTTCCCCGGCTATTCAGCAGTTTGAACAACTTTCGATCCGAGGTCGAACTCGCCACTCCTACCGTATCGTAATATTCAATCGTTGGCGTTATAATCTGGCGGTAACCCCAGCGTTCCATGCATTCCAGTACGTTCCGTTCAATCGTTCTCAGCTTGTTTACCACAAGCGGTGTATAGTCACGAAAACCTGTCGGTTTTTCGAAGCCTTTTGGTTTGGACATTGGTATCATTCACCCCGAGTCAGTAGTTTGGTTTATGGGCTTTAGCTTTATCTTAAATAGGATTTATGTATCGTAAATCCCGATTCCATCTTCTATTACCCTATATTAAGGGACTGTGTTCAGATGCTGCCGGGCAGCCTTCTTGATGCATTCTTGATCTGTTCTTGATTGATGATAAGTTCTTACTACTCCATAATGCTTTCGTATGGTAAAGTGCTAATAAACTAAAGGATATGGGATATGATAACATGAATGACTCCTCATCGTCAACAATACAGTCCTCTAGCTTACCCGCTCTGCCTTAACATTTATTTCTGTTGAAACAAGTCCTCTAAGCAACATCTGTATACGAAAAAAGCTGCCATCAGCAGCTTAACTCATCAGAAGCACAATTACCGTGTGCCTCTGTATATCATTTAATTTTGGACGACTCCTCATAACTTACATGGGGTGTCCACTGCTATGCCCTTTGATACCCTACCCTAATGGACACGCTCATCTATCTTCACGAGAAGCTCCACTTCACTGGTATCCACATTGCGCGATAATTCACGAAGTGGATTCCCACCGACAAAAGCTCCTGGGGCTACATCCTTATGAACGACCGCTCCTGCAGCGACCACTGCTCCATCCCCGATGGTTACCCCCGGGAGAATTGTTGTGTTGGCACCGATCAGCACATTTTCGCCGATAATAACTTCTCCCAATCTGTACTCTTTAATGAGGTACTCATGCGCGAGAATCGTCGTGTTATAGCCGATGACTGAGTTTTCACCGATTGTGATCTTTTCGGGGAAGAACACATCCACCATAACCATCAGTCCAAATGCCGTATGTTTGCCCACCTTCATACCGAGCATGTGGCGATAGATCCAGTTCTTCACCGGAAGAATAGGACAGTATCGAGACAACTGAATCCATATAAAGTTGCGAACACCCTTCCACGGACTTACCGTCTTGTAGATATGCCAGAGTGCATTGTGGCCCTCTACCGGATAGCGGGTGACTTTCCTCATGAACGTCCCGTTTCAATACGGGTCAGCGCAAGTAAATCCTTCATGTTATGCAATATGTAATCCGGGCCATATTCACTCAGCGCTGCCTCCCCCTTAAGAGACCAGGCAACGCCTGCCGCAAGTGCACCTGCATTTTTGGCGGATTGGATATCGACCGGGCTATCCCCAACCATCAGCGTTGTAGCCGGGTTTGCACCCAACTCCTCCATCGCTTTAAGCACAGGTTCAGCATGAGGTTTCGGATGGGTTACATCGGTCACCGTTACAATGGATTTCATATATTTCATCAGGTCAAAACGTTCCAGCACTTTAAGTGTAGATGGGCGAATCTTGGTTGTCACTACTCCCATCACAATACCCGCTTGGTGCAGTGCCTCAACAACCTCATTCACATGCGGAAAAGGTCTTACCATTGCTTCATGATGGATATCATTATAAGCACGATACCCTTTAACGTACTCAGCTACTTCCTCCTGTCCTGAGAAGGTACGCATCTGCTGCTCCAGGGTGCCCCCCATATGCGGGATAATCTGCTCACGCGTCCATGGAGCAGAATGTTCCCATCCTTCCATGACATGTTGGAACGAGCTGATAATCAGCTCATTTGTATCAATAATGGTTCCGTCGAGATCAAATAGTACCGTTTCAATCATGCTGCATTACTCCTTTTTATCCTCAGCTTGCTTCGGCTCCTCTTTAGCGGGGCTTGGGCTTGCTTTACTCTCTTTGCTGGCAACCGGGCCTGCTTGCGGCATATCATCCGTTGGTTCAGATGAGACCTTGGAAGATACAATCGGATCGCTATAACGTGCATCAGCTTTTCCAGTTACTCTTCTCACTACAATAAATATGATAGCTGCAATAATGATGCCAATGGCGAGCAATTGTGAAATTCTTACGTTACCGTAGGCTGAATCCAGGTAACCCTGTTCGAAGCCCAGTGCAGTCATTGGAGACCATAGACCGTTGACGAGCGATGCAAGCCATTGAGGCGCCTGGAAGCCCAGACTATCTGTACGCAGAGCTTCAATGAAGAAACGACCGATGGAGTACCAGATAAAGTAGGACATGAACAACTCACCAGCACGCAAAAACTTCTGACGGCGAAGAACCAGCAACAAGACCAAGCCAACAAGGCTCCATAACGACTCATACAAAAATGCAGGATGGTGGAATACACCTTCCACATTCATCTGATTGACGATAAAGTCTGGCAAATGCAGCTTGTCCCGTAAAAAGGACTCCTCCACAGGTCCACCGTAGGCTTCCTGGTTTACAAAGTTCCCCCAGCGTCCAATCATCTGACCAACAATGAGTCCAGGTGCGCAAATGTCAGCCATGCGCCAAAAATTGTACCCTTTGCGTCGGAAGAAAATAACGGCACAAATGATTGCACCAATCAGCGCACCATATATGGCGATACCACCATTCCATATCTTAAAGACATCCCAGAAATTATCCTTATAATCATCCCATCGAAAAGCTACGTAGTATATACGTGCTCCGATAATGGCTGAAGGTACACCCAGCAGGACCATATCCATAAATACTTCCTGTGGTATGTTGTACCGCTTGCCCTCCCGGATAACCAGTAGCAGTCCTACGAGTGCTGCCGTACCGAGAATAAGTCCATACCAATGAACCTTTAACGCTCCAATGGAGAACGCAATGGGGTTCAACAGTAATAATGTATCCATTCATTCACACTCCTATAAATTCACTCATCTGTATGCATGACCAAATGGGACCTGCTCCAAATTCCGTAAGAAGTAGAGCAGGCCACTCTTGGTCCTTATTTTAAATACGTATAACTCATGTTCCTACATTTCTAAAAAATATTTCTACTATCCTAATCCATGTCTTCCATGTCTTCCGAAATCGTTGCTGTTAGCTTGTTCGTAAATTGCAGTGCAGCGTTAAGTCCCATTTGCTTGAGACGATAGTTCATCGCCGCTACTTCAATAATGACAGCCAAGTTTCGTCCCGGACGAACAGGAATGGTTACCAGCGGTACATCCGTATCGATGATTCGTGTTGTTTCCTCATCCAGACCGAGGCGATCATATTGTTTGTCCTGCTGCCAAGCCTCAAGACGCACTACCAGGGTAATTCGTTTATTGTTACGAACAGCTCCTGCACCAAACAATGTCATTACGTTGATGATCCCGACTCCACGAATCTCAAGCAGGTGACGGATAAGCTCTGGTGCGGTTCCGTGCAGCTGGAAGTCTGATGTTTGACGGATTTCAACGGCATCATCGGCAATCAGGCGGTGTCCACGCTTCACTAATTCAAGTGCCGTTTCACTCTTACCAATACCACTGCTGCCAGTAATCAGCATCCCAACACCGTTCACATCACATAGTACGCCATGAATGGTTGCCGTTGGCGCAAGCTTACGCTCCAGGAATCCGGTAATACGGCTGGACAGAATCGTCGTTGCCATGTTGCTGCGAAGCACAGCCAGATTCTGCTCCTCGCTGATCTCGATAAGTTCCTGTGGTACTTCCAGTCCACGAGTCACCAAGATACACGGTGTTTCCTCCGTGCATAGACGCTGCATCCGGTCACGACGCTCTGCTTCAGGTAACATTGCAAAAAAGGCCAGCTCTGTTCTCCCAAGCAGCTGTACCCGTTCTTGTGGATGGTATTCAAAATAACCGGCCATTTCGAGGCCAGGACGGTTTAAGTCATCTACAGTAATTACTCTCTTCAAACCTTGAGATCCGGAAACGACCTCAAGCTGGAACTGCTGTACCAATTCAGATACTTTCACTTTTTTCGCCATTTGTCTCTTCCTTTCAGCATTCGCTGCCTCTCTATGTACATCAGCATTTTTGCGTCTTTTCCATTCCATTATTAGCGCATTCATTTTGTTTGTTTCAGGTTACAGACTTTACGAAACAAAACCAGCCTTCAAATAATCTTAAATGAATTCAGTGTTGAATGCAATCGCGGACCACAGCCGCCCATTAATCAAAAAAGCCCCTTCCAGCAACAACGGAAGGGGCTCTGAATACAATGTATGATTGCGTTAACTGATGTTCCATCGGATCCGAGGAATCCCAGTATGATTAGTCTTGAAGGAGAACGTTCACTTCAGTCTCTTTGTCAAAGATATGAACCTTGTTCATGTCAATTGCCATTTTAACTGTGGAACCATCACGAGTATTGGAACGTCCATCTACACGTGCGATAGTCGTATCGTTACCCACACCGCTCAAGTAGAGGAGCATTTCGTGACCCAGGTTCTCTGTTACGTCTACGTGTGTAGAGAATACAGAGTTCGGGGATGCTTCCAGGAATACTGGCTCTTCGTGGATGTCTTCTGGACGAACACCCAGAATAACTTCCTTGCCAATGTATCCTCTTGATTTCAGCACTTGTGCTTTACCTTGCGGGATTTCAACGTCCACGCCTGGAGCTACGAAGTGCAGGTTAGCACCTTGCTCAGCCAGTTTACCCGAGATGAAGTTCATTGTCGGGGAACCGATGAAACCTGCTACGAACAGGTTAGCCGGGTGGTTGTACAGCTCTTCAGGAGAAGCTGCTTGTTGAATGATACCATCTTTCATAACGACGATCCGATCACCCATGGTCATGGCTTCGATCTGGTCATGCGTTACGTAGATAACTGTTGTTTCCAAACGTTTAGCAAGCTTTGTGATTTCCGCACGCATCTGACCACGAAGTTTCGCATCCAAGTTGGAAAGAGGCTCATCCATCAAGAAGACTTGTGGATCACGGACAATCGCACGTCCCAGAGCGACACGCTGACGTTGACCACCGGACAATGCCTTAGGTTTACGCTCAAGCAAATGCTCGATATCCAGGATTTTAGCTGCTTCACGAACACGTTTGTCGATCTCGTCTTTCTTCACTTTACGCAGTTTCAAACCAAACGCCATGTTTTGATATACGCTCATATGCGGATACAAGGCATAGGATTGGAATACCATCGCGATATCGCGGTCTTTAGGAGCAACATCATTAACGACACGGTCACCGATATAGAGTTTACCTTCAGAAATTTCCTCAAGGCCTGCGATCATACGCAGTGTTGTTGATTTACCACAACCGGACGGTCCAACCAGTACCAAGAATTCTTTATCTTTGATGTCCAGGTTAATATCAACTACTGTTGCTTTATCAGAACCCGGGTATTTTTTGAAAATATGCTCTAAACGTACACCAGCCATGATTGTTGCCTCCTCAGAGATCATTTTGTAATCGAATACATTTTGTAGTTTTATATTAACCCATCCATGTGATGTTTGACTATTCGCAAACTGCACAAAAATATCAGAGCTTTTTCGTCACTTTGTACATAAGGAGCAAAAGCCGCACCAGAACAGCACTTTCAAAGCTTCTTACATCGTAACCAATCTCCTGTTTGATCTTATCCAGACGGTATATAAGCGTATTGCGGTGGATGAAAAGGCGCTTTGCTGTCTCACTGACATTGCAGTCCAGACTAAAATAGGTCTCCAGTGTTGCAAGTGTCTCACTATCCTCAAAGATCACCGTATCCTTACCTGTCTCCTTGATAAAACGAAGACGCTGCTGTTCAGGAATACTCGCCACCAATCGCTCAAGATGCAGTTCCCATGGTAAGTGAATATGCTGAGCCACGTGAAATGCTCTTCCCAAATGAATGCTCTCTTGAAGCAGACCTGTAATTGCCGATAACTCATGTACTGGAATACACGGCATGGACGCAGATAAATGAAATACTCCTGCCCATTCACTCGCCACCAATTCATATAGCCCTAAACAAAAAGCATTAAGTAAATCCTTTTTTGCTTCGAGAGTATCCTCTTCCGCTTCACCTGTTACAATCTGCTCATCGCTCAGAAAGAGCCAGTCCTGCTCTCCCAGAGGAATCAGCATAATGTCCTCACCAAAATAACTCCCCAGCAACTTGTTCAATTCCTTTGAACGAATACGATGGGCGTCTGGTGTCTCGCATTGCAGTAGAAACGGGATCTTTTCAGAATGCATCTCATCCCGAAATGAAAAGCGCTCCGGAATGGATTCCTGCCCCGCCGGGTGCTCTATCTTCTGCCGAAGCCATTTCCCCAGTTCAGCAAGTTCCTGTTCCCGATTATTCTCATATATTACTGGCAGCTCTTCAGCTATTCTGTCTGAACTGTTGGTAATCAGCAATTCAATTAAGCGCCTTGTTTCCGTGGTTATGGAGCTAGCAGAACAACCCCAACATACTAAAGTTCTTTCATTTTCATTAAACTTAACTTTGAAGTAGATACGTTCCTCTGTATTTAAACTCTTTACACTCGCTATCGCGTCAGAAGCAAACTCCTGTTTAGGTTGCCCTTCCTCGGGAGTTTCCATCTCAGGCAAACCGCTTTGATTCTGTTCCCAACCAATTAACTGCATTGCAGACTGATTCCATTCTTCTACGGTAATCTCGTATTCATCCAAGCTAGTGCCAATAATGGATTCAATCTGTTGTTTAAGACCAAGTATGAGCTTCATATAATGAACGCCACCACTTTGCTTTTTTCTATTATTTTATCATATCTTACAATACATCGCCTTCCATGCCTTGGATCTGTAATCAGCTGTTTAATTTTCAAATATACAAAAAGAGCGATTAATCAAATTAATGATTAATCGCTCTTTTTAACAAGATGAGTCATGAAGGGCTCGAACCTTCGACACCCTGATTAAAAGTCAGGTGCTCTACCAACTGAGCTAATGACTCATAAAACTGGTGGAGGATGATGGATTCGAACCACCGAACCCGTACGGGAGCAGATTTACAGTCTGATGCGTTTGGCCACTTCGCTAATCCTCCAGGATTAAAAGGTGGCTCGGGACGGAATCGAACCGCCGACACGAGGATTTTCAGTCCTCTGCTCTACCGACTGAGCTACCGAGCCATATTTAATTTTTTAGATTAATGGCGGAACCGACGGGATTCGAACCCGCGATCTCCTGCGTGACAGGCAGGCATGTTAGGCCAACTACACCACGGTTCCAGGCATTAATGGTGCCGGCGAGAGGACTTGAACCCCCAACCTACTGATTACAAGTCAGTTGCTCTACCAGTTGAGCTACACCGGCGTATATGGTGGAGGCTGAGGGGCTCGAACCCCCGACCCTCTGCTTGTAAGGCAGATGCTCTCCCAGCTGAGCTAAGCCTCCTGGGTAATATGGTAGCGGCGGAGGGGATCGAACCCCCGACCTCACGGGTATGAACCGTACGCTCTAGCCAGCTGAGCTACACCGCCATATTAATAAACGCTGATTGCTTGTCCATCTTAGAATAAAAATGGCGGAGAGAGAGGGATTCGAACCCTCGCACCGCTTACGCAGTCTAACCCCTTAGCAGAGGGTCCCCTTATAGCCACTTGGGTATCTCTCCAAACAGTCAATCAAACAATATAACAAGGATTGCTCCCTGAAAACTAGATCCGAAACGAAACGTGCGATTAAAACCTGCAATTTGGATAAGCCCTCGACCGATTAGTACTGGTCAGCTCCATGCATTACTGCACTTCCACCCCCAGCCTATCTACCTCGTCGTCTTCAAGGGGTCTTACATACTGGGAAATCTCATCTTGAGGGGGGCTTCACGCTTAGATGCTTTCAGCGCTTATCCCGTCCGTACATAGCTACCCAGCGGTGCTCCTGGCGGAACAACTGGTACACCAGCGGTACGTCCATCCCGGTCCTCTCGTACTAAGGACAGCTCCTCTCAAATTTCCTACGCCCACGACAGATAGGGACCGAACTGTCTCACGACGTTCTGAACCCAGCTCGCGTACCGCTTTAATGGGCGAACAGCCCAACCCTTGGGACCTACTTCAGCCCCAGGATGCGATGAGCCGACATCGAGGTGCCAAACCTCCCCGTCGATGTGGACTCTTGGGGGAGATAAGCCTGTTATCCCCAGGGTAGCTTTTATCCGTTGAGCGATGGCCCTTCCATGCGGTACCACCGGATCACTAAGCCCGACTTTCGTCCCTGCTCGACTTGTAGGTCTCGCAGTCAAGCTCCCTTATGCCTTTGCACTCTTCGAATGATTTCCAACCATTCTGAGGGAACCTTTGGGCGCCTCCGTTACTCTTTAGGAGGCGACCGCCCCAGTCAAACTGCCCACCTGACACTGTCCCCGTACCCGCTAAGGGCACCAGGTTAGAACCTAGATACGATCAGGGTGGTATCCCAACGGTGCCTCCACACAAGCTGGCGCTCATGCTTCAAAGGCTCCCACCTATCCTGTACAGATCGTACCCAAATTCAATATCAAGCTGCAGTAAAGCTCCATGGGGTCTTTCCGTCTTGTCGCGGGTAACCTGCATCTTCACAGGTATTAAAATTTCACCGGATCTCTCGTTGAGACAGCGCCCAAGTCGTTACGCCATTCGTGCGGGTCAGAATTTACCTGACAAGGAATTTCGCTACCTTAGGACCGTTATAGTTACGGCCGCCGTTTACTGGGGCTTCGGTTCACAGCTTCGGGATTACTCCCTAACCGCTCCCCTTAACCTTCCAGCACCGGGCAGGCGTCAGCCCGTATACTTCGCCTTACGGCTTCGCACAGACCTGTGTTTTTGCTAAACAGTCGCTTGGGCCTTTTCACTGCGGCCCCCTCGTGCTATTCACACTACCGGGGCACCCCTTCTCCCGAAGTTACGGGGTCATTTTGCCGAGTTCCTTAACGAGAGTTCTTCCGCGCGCCTTAGAATTCTCTTCTCGCCTACCTGTGTCGGTTTGCGGTACGGGCACCTTCATCTGGCTAGAGGCTTTTCTTGGCAGTGTGAGATCATGACCTTCGCTACTGTAATTTTCACTCCCCATCACAGCTCAGCCTGTCGATGTGCGGATTTGCCTACACATCAGCCTCACTGCTTGGACAGACATCCATCAGTCTGCGTCACTACCCTACTGCGTCCCCCCATCGCTCGTAACGATTTACGGTGGTACAGGAATTTCGACCTGTTGTCCTTCGACTACGCCTTTCGGCCTCGCCTTAGGTCCCGACTTACCCTGAGCGGACGAGCCTTCCTCAGGAACCCTTAGGCTTTCGGCGGATCAGATTCTCACTGATCTTTTCGTTACTCATACCGGCATTCTCACTTGTATAATGTCCAGCGCTCCTTACGGTACACCTTCAACCCTTATACAACGCTCCCCTACCCCTGATGCAAAGCATCAAGCCATAGCTTCGGTGGTGTGTTTAGCCCCGTTACATTTTCGGCGCAGAGTCACTCGACCAGTGAGCTATTACGCACTCTTTCAATGGTGGCTGCTTCTAAGCCAACATCCTGGTTGTCTGTGCAACTCCACATCCTTTCCCACTTAACACACACTTGGGGACCTTAGCTGATGGTCTGGGCTGTTTCCCTTTTGACAATGGATCTTAGCACTCACTGTCTGACTCCCGGAAGTAAGTCTATGGCATTCGGAGTTTGACTGAGCTTGGTAACCCTTGCGGGCCCCGCACCCAATCAGTGCTCTACCTCCACGACTCTGTTTTCCGAGGCTAGCCCTAAAGCTATTTCGGGGAGAACCAGCTATCTCCGAGTTCGATTGGAATTTCTCCGCTACCCCCACCTCATCCCCGCACTTTTCAACGTGCGTGGGTTCGGGCCTCCAGTGCGTGTTACCGCACCTTCACCCTGGACAGGGGTAGATCACCCGGTTTCGGGTCTACGTCCACGTACTAACTCGCCCTATTCAGACTCGCTTTCGCTGCGGCTCCGGCTCTTCACCTTAACCTTGCACGGGAACGTAACTCGCCGGTTCATTCTACAAAAGGCACGCCATCACCCCTAAAACGGGCTCTGACTTCTTGTAAGCACACGGTTTCAGGTTCTATTTCACTCCCCTTCCGGGGTGCTTTTCACCTTTCCCTCACGGTACTGCTTCACTATCGGTCGCTAGGAAGTATTTAGCCTTGGCAGATGGTCCTGCCGGATTCATACGGGGTTTCACGTGCCCCGCACTACTCGGGATCCGTCTCGGAGAGAGCAGACTTTCAATTACAGGGCTTTTACCTTCTTTGGCGGGCCTTTCCAGACCTCTTCGTTTAACCGGCTCCTTTGTAACTCCATGTGAGACGTCCCACAACCCCAGAGAGCAAGCTCTCTGGTTTGGGCTGTTCCGCGTTCGCTCGCCGCTACTGACGGAATCACTATTGTTTTCTCTTCCTCAAGGTACTTAGATGTTTCAGTTCCCCTGGTATGCCTCTACATAACCTATGTATTCAGTTATGAGTAACTGGATATTACCCCAGCTGGGTTTCCCCATTCGGACATCCCCGGATCAAAGCTTGCTTACAGCTCCCCGAGGCAGTATCGTTGTTCGCCACGTCCTTCATCGGCTCCTAGCGCCTAGGCATCCTCCGTGTGCTCTTAGTAGCTTAACCAATTCGCTCGTGTTCGAGCTGTCTCTTCCCTTGGTTTGCTTGCGCAAATCCAAAAGTCGTTCCATTCGATCACTCACTCATACAGTATCACTAATATTTGAAACTTGTTTTAACACAAGTTCAGCTAAAAGGAATGTTCTAATTCGCAATTTTCGTTTCGATATCTAGTTTTCAAAGAACAAGCTTGAAATCTTGTTGGTGGAGCCAAGCGGGATCGAACCGCTGACCTCCTGCTTGCAAGGCAGGCGCTCTCCCAGCTGAGCTATGGCCCCATATCAAATTATGAAAGTGTAAATGGTGGGCCCTGGTGGACTCGAACCACCGACCTCACCCTTATCAGAGGTGCGCTCTAACCAACTGAGCTAAGGGCCCGTATATTATTATTGAAACCCAATAGGGTTTACGCTTGGCGGCGTTCTACTCTCCCAGGACCCTGCGGTCCAAGTACCATCGACGCTGAAGGGCTTAACGGTCGTGTTCGGGATGGGAACGTGTGGAACCCCTTCGCTATCGCCACCAAACGTTCGAGAGTTTGAGCTCTCAAAACTGAGCAACGAGTGAGTTAAAAGCTTTACGAAGTAAAGCTCGCTTCGGAAGCAATGCTTCCTGAAGACTTTTTGAATGTTTCCGCTACGGGAAACGATTCTCCATAGAAAGGAGGTGATCCAGCCGCACCTTCCGATACGGCTACCTTGTTACGACTTCACCCCAATCATCTATCCCACCTTCGGCGGCTGGCTCCTTGCGGTTACCCCACCGACTTCGGGTGTTATAAACTCTCGTGGTGTGACGGGCGGTGTGTACAAGACCCGGGAACGTATTCACCGCGGCATGCTGATCCGCGATTACTAGCAATTCCGACTTCATGCAGGCGAGTTGCAGCCTGCAATCCGAACTGAGACCGGCTTTTTAGGATTCGTTCCACCTCGCGGCTTCACAGCCCGTTGTACCGGCCATTGTAGTACGTGTGTAGCCCAGGTCATAAGGGGCATGATGATTTGACGTCATCCCCACCTTCCTCCGGTTTGTCACCGGCAGTCACCTTAGAGTGCCCACCCGAAGTGCTGGCAACTAAGATCAAGGGTTGCGCTCGTTGCGGGACTTAACCCAACATCTCACGACACGAGCTGACGACAACCATGCACCACCTGTCTCCTCTGTCCCGAAGGAAAGCCCTATCTCTAGGACGGTCAGAGGGATGTCAAGACCTGGTAAGGTTCTTCGCGTTGCTTCGAATTAAACCACATACTCCACTGCTTGTGCGGGTCCCCGTCAATTCCTTTGAGTTTCAGTCTTGCGACCGTACTCCCCAGGCGGAATGCTTAATGTGTTAACTTCGGCACCAAGGGTATCGAAACCCCTAACACCTAGCATTCATCGTTTACGGCGTGGACTACCAGGGTATCTAATCCTGTTTGCTCCCCACGCTTTCGCGCCTCAGCGTCAGTTACAGCCCAGAGAGTCGCCTTCGCCACTGGTGTTCCTCCACATCTCTACGCATTTCACCGCTACACGTGGAATTCCACTCTCCTCTTCTGCACTCAAGTCACCCAGTTTCCAGTGCGATCCGGGGTTGAGCCCCGGGATTAAACACCAGACTTAAATGACCGCCTGCGCGCGCTTTACGCCCAATAATTCCGGACAACGCTTGCCCCCTACGTATTACCGCGGCTGCTGGCACGTAGTTAGCCGGGGCTTTCTTCTCAGGTACCGTCACTCCTTGAGCAGTTACTCTCAAGGACGTTCTTCCCTGGCAACAGAGCTTTACGATCCGAAAACCTTCATCACTCACGCGGCATTGCTCCGTCAGGCTTTCGCCCATTGCGGAAGATTCCCTACTGCTGCCTCCCGTAGGAGTCTGGGCCGTGTCTCAGTCCCAGTGTGGCCGATCACCCTCTCAGGTCGGCTACGCATCGTCGCCTTGGTGAGCCGTTACCTCACCAACTAGCTAATGCGCCGCAGGCCCATCCTCAAGTGACAGATTGCTCCGTCTTTCCAGCTTCCTTCAGGCGAAGGAAGCAAGTATTCGGTATTAGCTACCGTTTCCGGTAGTTGTCCCAAGCTTGAGGGCAGGTTGCCTACGTGTTACTCACCCGTCCGCCGCTAACCATCAGAGAAGCAAGCTTCTCTTCAAGTCCGCTCGACTTGCATGTATTAGGCATGCCGCCAGCGTTCGTCCTGAGCCAGGATCAAACTCTCCAATAAAGTATTGAAAAGAGCGATTAGCTCATTTTGAATCTGACGAGATTAAAAATCTCATTGTTGATCTTGCAAGCAAGATCGTTTACTCACTCGTTGTTCAGTTTTCAAAGATCAAACATTCATTCGTTGTCGTCACTATTTTCTCTCAGCGGCGACTTTTATAATATATCATACTTCGTTTGTTTTCGTCAAGCACTTTTTTTGAAGTTTATTTTCAAAGCTCTTAGTGATCTTTGTTTATTCTCCAAATTTTCTCGACCAAGCAAGCAAAGCAACGAGATATAA
The DNA here is from genome assembly GCF_038005125.1 of Paenibacillus sp. FSL K6-2862. NCBI lineage: Bacteria > Bacillati > Bacillota > Bacilli > Caryophanales > Paenibacillaceae > Paenibacillus > Paenibacillus sp. FSL K6-2862. The sequence goes on along the minus strand of NZ_JBBOSN010000001.1, from coordinate 139,128 downwards.
TGTATCATAGATCTCTGCACAGAGTCAACTACCCAAACAAAGAAATTTTCAGCCCCAGCAAAAGCCCTACTCCTGGCAGGCCCAAAATACTTACTGTACCGATTGTAGCAGGATTCAGCGGTATGTAGGCCCCCGTAATCCAACCGGAATAATTGACAACATAGATCCCGATCGCAGCCAAAGCCAGATGTATCCCAAATGATGTTACCCACGACAATCCGATTCGCTTTCTGAACAATATGATCACCAGCGCCAGTAATGAAACCACAAGCACACTTCCTAGAATCACACTTTTCATAATAAGCACCTCCCTGTCTTATTCTTTCATCACACACTCATACCCCGATCCATTACAGCTGACTTCTTCATTCCTGCCCTTTTCGCCCGCTTCAGATGAATCTGGTACTTACGCTCTGCTGCTTCCAGAACATATATAGCATAATCAATTTCATCTTCCCCCTGCGCTTCTTCAAACTGCCTTACAGCACGCTCCCACTCCGCTTTTGCCTTTTCAATCTCCAAGTAGATCTGTTCTTCTTCAAGCTCCTTCTGCATTTGGGTGCGTTTCTCCACTGCCCGTCCTGCATTTTTCCAGAAAAACATAAGCTCCCCCCCTTTGATTCAGCACAGCATATTCTCATACTTATCAAGGGAAGGACAAACTTAGAACTATGAGCCACAAATTTCTCCGTGATACTTCGTTCTCGCCAACAAAAAAAGAGAGCCTCTCGGCTCTCTGGATGAATTCATTCAAATCTTCAACTATTTCACTCTATGCAGAGCCATTTGCCTCTTAATCGCACATACACCTTATCGGATCTCTCTGCGACCTTCCAGCGCTTTGGATAGCGTCACTTCATCTGCATACTCCAAGTCTCCACCCACAGGCAGTCCATGGGCTATCCGGGTAACTGTAATCTCGAACGGACGAACCAGACGGGAAATATACATCGCCGTCGCCTCACCCTCAATATTCGGATTCGTTGCCAGAATTAATTCTTGCACCCGTTCATCACTCAGCCGGGTCAACAGCTCCTTCAACCGAATATCATCAGGGCCGATTCCCTCCATTGGAGAGATCGCACCCTGCAGCACATGATAGTACCCATCAAATTCTTTGGTACGCTCCATCGCAACAAGGTCCTTGGAATCTTGAACCACGCAAATGACAGAACCATCCCGGGATTTATCCTGACAAATGCGGCATGGATCGGTATCTGTGATATTACAGCATATCGAGCAGTAATGAAGGTTACGCTTCACACTAACAAGCGCCTTGGCAAAATCAATAACGTCATCTTCCTTCATGTTGAGCACATGAAAAGCTAGTCGCGCAGCTGTCTTGGGGCCAATACCCGGCAAACGGGTAAAAGCATCAATAAGTTTCGCTATCGGTTCGGGATAATACAATCGATTGTGTCTCCTTTGACAGGATCAATTTTAATTAAAACAATCCCGGAATTTTCATACCGCCTGTGAATTTGCCCATATCCTGGTTAGCAATTTCATCAGCTTTGGTCATCGCATCATTTACAGCAGTCATAACGAGATCCTGCAGCATTTCTACATCTTCCGGATCCACCGCTTCAGGTTTAATGGTAATGGACAGCAATTTCTTGTGTCCGTTAACCTCAGCTGTAACTACACCGCCACCCGAAGTACCTTGAACCGTTTTGTCAGCCAGTTCCTCTTGTGCCTTCAGCATTTGCTCCTGCATTTTCTTCACTTGCTTCATCATTTGGTTCATGTTGTTCATGATTGTTCATCTCCTTTGTTATAGTTAATGATGCGCGCTAGCGCTAGGTACATCGTCTATTCCTTAATCACTACAAGATCCTCACCGAAGAGCTGGATGGCTTCATCAATCCAAGGTTGCTTGCTGCCTGACCCGCCGTCTTCATGCTCAGGTTCAAGCTTAAAGTCCTCCTTTGGCGCTTCAGCAGCTCCTTCCATAGCTCCCGTCCAGTCCTTAAGCATCATCGTCACCAGACGTGCTGAACGCCCAAGCTGTTCAGACAGCACACGCTCGATCACTTCACGATTAGCCTGCTTCTCTGTCGTTTCACGGTGAATGTTGTTTTTGAAAGCAACCAATACATTGTCTTCCAGCATGGATACAGGCTCACCATCCATAAACCAGGCATGGACCGTAACCTTCTCTTCTTTAACACGCTGCAAGATTTGACTCCACTTTCTGCTGATCTCCACGAATTCTGGAGATCCCTTGCGCGCCACGTATTGATCCAGCTGTGCAGGCAGCTTCGCCGGAGAATTTCCCCTGGATACGGGAGCACGAGTTGCCGATCGTGAAGGACTGCTTGGTGCAGCCTCTCCACCAGAGAGACCACTTTTCAGTGCACGATCCAGCTTCTTCTCCAGCTCAGCAAGCTGTTGTTTTAAGCGGTTAATTTCGCCGCTGTCAGCTTGCGAGGACGCCGTCGCTCCCGCTGACACAGCGGCTTGATTCGGTACCCCTCCCTGCGCAGGTATACTGCACAGCTTGAGCAGGGCCACTTCAAATAACGTTTGCGGCTGTACTGCATATTTCATCTCACTCTGGTATCGGTTAAGTGTATCAATCATCTGGAACAGCTGTTCCTTCGTGAAGGATTCTGCCATATCACGGAAAGACTCGGGGTTAAGCACCCGGTCTGTCAGTTTATCAGCATCCGGTACCATCTTGATCATAAGTAAATCACGGAAGTAATACAGCAAGTTTTCCATACATTTATCTGCACTCTTGCCTTCATGCATAAACCCTTCGATCATCTGCAAAATATGTCCGACATCACCTTTAAGCAGTGAAGCGGCAAGCTTGGCAAATTGCTCTGAAGGGATTCCTCCGGTCATATCCATAACCTGCTGATATGTTACTCTTCCATCTGTGAAAGAAGAGATCTGATCCAGAACACTGAGCGCATCTCGCATTCCCCCGTCCGACAGACGAGCGATGTATTGGAGCGCATCCTGATCAGCCTCCATACCCTCCTGTTCGCAGATCAACGTAAGTCTGGCCGTCTGCTCCTCTAGGGAAACCCGGCGGAAATCGAATCGCTGACACCTGGAGATAATCGTGGCCGGAAGGCGGTGTGGTTCGGTTGTTGCCAAAATAAACATTACATGTGGAGGAGGTTCCTCCAATGTTTTGAGCAAAGCGTTAAACGCCTCTGTCGTTAACATGTGCACTTCATCAATAATATAGACTTTCTGCCGGACTTCCGTTGGGGCATATTTAACCTTTTCACGAAGATCGCGGATCTCCTCAACACCCCGGTTGGATGCAGCATCAATCTCCTGCACATCCATTACCGAACCGGCCGTGATCCTGCGGCAAGTTTCACATTCGTTACAAGGCTCAGGCGCAGGTCCGCGCTCGCAGTTTACAGCTTTGGCCAAAATCTTGGCGGCACTGGTCTTCCCCGTTCCTCTGGGCCCGTTAAACAAGTAGGCATGGGAAGTCCGCTGTTCACGAATCGCGTTCTGCAAGGTCTGAATAATATGCTGTTGTCCCACCATATCTTGAAACGACTGGGGACGCCAAGCCCGGTATAACGCGATATGCTCCATGATGCGTTACCTTCCTTCCACTTCGCATTCGAGTCCTTTGTCGTTCCCCCATTATACTATATTCCGGGGTGATTCCAAACTTTATCTGACTCATGATGCGTAGTTTTTTTGTACATATCAAAAAGACCTCTGCATACATACAACTGCAAAGGTCTCTACATTTCAAATGGTAAGCCGTGCACCTGCTATCGATAATTGCGATCCAAGTGGCACCCCTGAACAACAGCTCAGGCTAGGCAACCCTCCGGCACAAGAGTGATCTCACTTATGGCTGCTTCCTTCCGGACCTGACCAGGTTCATGAGTACTCATTGCGGAGGACCCAACCGTCAACACCACGTTCAGGGACCAAACCTCACATCGACAAAACCTCTAGCAGGAATTCAACCTCGCTATAGCGGATTGCGAGTTACAGGGCACCGCTACCTCCCCATCTAGCACGGTAAGAAATAGTATAACGTAAGCTTATCCAAATTGCAACCAGGTGTGAACTGGAACCTTTATCCCTATATAAAAACCCCTGCCAATAGGCAGGGGTGGGTTGGATGCAATTAGCAGACAATCCCCAGGGAATTGCTGAATTAGATTCCGTATTTTTTCTTGAAACGATCGACACGGCCGCCAGCATCGATAAACTTCTGTTTACCGGTGAAGAACGGGTGGCAAGCGGAGCAAATCTCTACACGAAGTCCTTCTTTAACTGAACCAGTCTCAAAAGTGTTACCGCAAGCGCAGGTTACTTGACCGATCGTGTATTTAGGATGAATTGCTTCTTTCATTACCTTTCACCTCTTTCCGCCCTGAGCCTCAAGCGGACCCAGAGTAAATGGCACAACTTCAGAGATTATAACACGGCCTCATGCGTGTTGCAATCGAATATTATCAAGAGGTGATGAGTCGTTTCGGACGCGCCATCCCGGCTGGAGGAACGTGTGTATACGAGCCAATAACAACATCAGGCAGCTCTTCTTCGAAGATCTCAATCATTTGCTTCATTCCGAGAATATCACCTTGAGCTGGAGGGATAAGTTCCAGATAACTCTCCGGGTCGATGTTCAGATTCCGCATTTGAATTAAGCGCAGGTCTGTTCTCCGGGCAAACTCAATCATTGCTTCAATCTCCTCTTCACGATCCGTGACACCTGGGAAGATCAAATAGTTAATCGATGTGTACACACCTTGTTGAGCCGCATACTTCATTGACTTCTCAACGTTTGCAAGTGTATAGCCCCGTGGTTTGTAGTACGCATTATAGTGGTCATCCAGTGCACTGATCGTACTCACACGCATTAAATCAAGCCCCGCATCCACGATGCCCCGAATGTGGTCATTCAAACCTGCATTGGTGTTAATATTGATATATCCCATATCCGTAATGGAACGCACCTCACGAATGGCCTCAATAATCAACTTAGCCTGAGTTGACGGCTCACCTTCACATCCCTGCCCAAAGCTGATAATGGACTCTGGTGTTTTCAGGTGTTCCAGCATAACCTCAACAATTTCGTCCACACGAGGCCGGAAATTCATTCGAGTCTGCGGGGAAACAAAGCCACTGTCATCTGGTTGTTCTGAAATACATCCGAAGCAGCCTGCGTTACAGGAATACGATACCGGAACTCCACCTTCCCAACGATTCAGGAACGTATTTGACGATGTCAGACATTCATATCCAAGTGCACAGTTGGACAAATGGGTATACAGACGATTCTCAGGATACTTTTCGGTCATGCGCGTAACTCCAGCACGTACGTCATCACGGTCACAGTTCAGCGGATTCCACTGATCCGGATGATCGGACATCCGGGCTGTAACGTAGAATGCGTCATCTTTCCATACCACTGCGGAGTACCCGAACAAAGGAAGCTTATACTCTTTATCTGTTTTCACATAACCCGGCAAACACAGCCGAGTAAACCCTTGCGGGAGCAAAGCTCCGACCGCCTGTGTATCACTCGGAAGAGGCATCATCTCGCCGGTGTCTGGATCCATCCCAATGGGACGAGTGCTTGGTAATCCAACCAGAGTTGCTCCCTCTGGTAGAGGAATGAGTTCATCCTCCATAATTTCAACGATCATATCTCCACTACGGGCAAGCCCATACAGGGATGGGTGATCAAATACATTTCCTTTTTCATCTGCGTATACTAAATACATGATGTTCTCCTCACATCTAATGGGTTAAACCGAACGACGAGTTTATGGTAAATCCAGCAGCAGAACTGCCAAATTCGAATGCGTAAAAGTATTACTTTTTAAGTTGTTGTTGCTGAGGTAGCCGTCTGTCTCGGCGAACGCCGAGTCGTTGTGGTCCCCGAATTGCTTGTATTGTTGCCCGCTGCATCGAACGCAGCCAAAAATTCAGCATTCGTTTTGCTGTTGCGCAGTTTTTTCAGGAAGCTTTCCACAAAATCATGGGAGTCATTCATATTTTTACGAATGGTCCAGATAGTATCCAGCTCTTCCTTGCTTAGCAACACTTCTTCTCGGCGTGTACCCGAACGGCGAATATCGATGGCCGGGAAGATACGGCGTTCTGCCAGTTTGCGGTCCAGATGAAGCTCCATATTGCCCGTACCTTTAAACTCTTCATAGATAATATCATCCATACGAGATCCCGTATCGATTAACGCTGTTGCCAGAATAGTCAGGCTTCCACCCTCTTCCACATTCCGCGCAGATCCGAAGAAACGTTTTGGGCGGTGGAATGCTGCAGGGTCAATACCCCCACTAAGTGTCCGTCCGGATGGTGGGATAACCAGGTTATATGCACGAGCAAGACGCGTAATGCTGTCCAGCAAAATAACTACATCTTTTTTCGCCTCAACCAGACGCAGAGCACGTTCCAGCACCAGTTCCGCAACCTTGATATGATTCTCAGGCAGCTCATCGAACGTAGAAGCCACAACTTCCCCTTTTACCGAACGAGACATATCCGTTACTTCCTCCGGACGTTCATCAATCAACAGGACAAACAGTTCAATTTCTGGATTGTTGGTTGAAATACTGTTGGCAATTTCTTTGAGGAGAAGCGTCTTACCTGCTTTGGGAGGTGCTACGATCAATCCGCGCTGTCCCAAACCTACAGGAGCCAGCACATCCATAATGCGTGTAGACAAATGGTTGGGGGATGTTTCGAGAACCAGCTTTTTCTGCGGATACAGTGGGGTTAATGCCGGGAAGTGAAGTCTTTCCGCAGCAGCTGAAGGATTCTCACCGTTTACCGCATTGACTTGCAGCAAACCGAAATATCTCTCGTTTTCCTTCGGCGTTCTACATTTACCAGATACGAGGTCACCCGTTCTAAGATCAAACTTACGAATCTGCGAGGCAGATATATAAATGTCTTCGGTGCTAGGCAGGTAGTTAATCGGGCGGAGAAAACCGTAACCTTCCGGAAGGATCTCAAGCACACCTTGCATGAACATCAAACCACTCTGTTCAGCTTGAGCTCGTAGTATGGCAAAGATCAATTCTTTCTTCTTCAGTGTGCCATAGTAGGGAATCTGATATTTTTTGGCCAGTTTGTAGAGGTCCGTTAGTTTCATTTCTTCCAAATCGGAAATTTGTAGATCCATATAATAACCACCTATTCAATTAATAAGTCCGTGAAATGGATAGTTTCGCTTGATGATCGGCTATAGGAGAACAACACAAATCAGCTGCGTTCTCTTCTGTCCATTGTACGGAATGTAACCGTTATAATGCAAATACTTGTCGTTGAGTGTAAGTTTCCGGGTGGGATGACCATGATACAGTGTTACACACTTGTAAGTGAACATATAATTCACGAGGCTTTCGATCCGGGTACCCAGTCATGGAGCACAGACAAATCGGGGTTTGGGGAAAAGGAATGATGTCAGTTCATACAGCCATATGATATTTGATCCAAAAAAAGACCCTCCGGTTAAGGAAATAAAAACCATTTCGTCTTATCCCGGAGAGGCTGAGAACTCTATTAGAATAGGTTTACCCAATTGTTGTAAGGTTATGCAGTTCTGTCAAAATAATAACGTCAAGTCACCAATCTTGCAATATGGTAACTTACGCTATTCCGTTTCACGCCACACATCTGCACCAAGAAGACGCAGGTTGGTGACGAGATGGTCGTAGCCACGATCAATAAACTCGACGCCTGTCACTTCAGTCACACCTTCTTTAACCGTCAGACCGGCAATGACCAGCGCTGCTCCGGCACGAAGATCTGATGCTTTTACTTTGGCCGCATTCAGTGCACCGCCTTCAATGATGGCTGAACGACCTTCCACTCGAATTTTGGCGCCCATACGCACCAGCTCTGGCACATGCTTAAATCGATTGCTGTATACAAAATCGCTCAGGACACTTACGCCTGTCGCTTGAGTTAATACACTTGTCATCGGTGACTGCAAATCGGTTGGGAACCCCGGGTACACCAGTGCCTTAACATCCACATGACTATAGGAAGGTTGTCCAATGACACGAATACTCTCATCCATCTCTTCAATGCCCACACCCATCTCCAGCAATTTGGCAGTTAACGCCTCCAGATGTTTGGGAATGACATTGTCGATCAAAACATTACCGCGCGTTGCCGCTGCGGCGATCATATACGTACCCGCCTGTATGCGGTCCGGGATAATGGAATGACGGCAGCCTTTGAGCTCCGACACGCCTTCAATACGAATAGTTTCAGTACCCGCACCCTTGATGCTGGCACCCATTGAATTCAAAAGTGTTGCTACATCTATAATCTCAGGCTCTTTAGCCGCGTTTTCGATAATTGTAGAGCCTTTGGCACGTGTGGCCGCCAGCATAATGTTAATGGTTGCACCTACACTGCTTACATCCAGATAAATCTTAGCTCCACGCAGCTCTTTGGCATGCAGATGGATGGATCCATGTTCGTTCGTTACTGTTGCGCCAAGCGCTTCAAAACCTTTGATGTGTTGGTCAATCGGACGAGGCTCAAAGTTACAGCCTCCAGGCAAACCAATTGTTGCTTCTTTGAATCGTCCAAGCAATGCTCCCATCATATAATACGAAGCACGCAGCTTCTTCACGGGACCATTCGGCATAGGTATAGATTTGATATCGGAAGGATCGATCTTCATCTGACTGCCTTCCCAGAATACACGAGCTCCGAGTTCCTCCAAAATTTCAGCATAAACCGCCACATCACTCAAAAGTGGCAGGTTATCCAGCACGACCTCTGATTCGGCAAGCAATGCTGCAGGAATAAGCGCAATGGCGCTGTTCTTGGCGCCGCTTATGGTTACAGTCCCCTGTAACGGACGTCCGCCACTAATCATCAATTTTTCCATAAAGCTTAATGTCCCCCTACGTGTTTTGCAGCCGACGAACGGCATGACGTGCTCATGGCTCCCTACGTGAAATAAGGTGTGAAAATGGAAAGACACCGGCTAGGCGGTGTTCTTTCCACTTCACAGTATGGAACTGGTAAAGATAAATTACGCTTTGTTGTTGGAACCAAACTCGCGGATTTTACCTTTAACGGTTTCTTTGATTGCTTCACGGCCTGGTACGATGAACGTACGTGGATCGTAAGCATTTGGTTTAGCTGCAAGCACTTCACGAACCGCTTTTGTGAACGAAATTTGGTTCTCAGTGTTTACGTTGATTTTGGAAGTACCCAGGGAAATGGCTTTATCGATATCATGTTTAGGAATACCTGTACCACCGTGCAATACGAGTGGAACTTGTACCGCATCACGAACTTCTTCCATTTCTTTGAAGCCCAGGTTTGGCTCGCCTTGGTAAGGACCGTGTACGGAACCCAGAGCTGGTGCCAATGTGTCGATACCTGTTTCTTTGACGATACGGATACACTCGTTCAGGTCAGCGTATTGGATGCCGCCGATAACGTCATCTTCCTGGCCGCCAACAGTACCTACTTCAGCTTCAACGGAAACGCCTTTAGCGTGTGCATATTCAACGACTTTTTTCGTCATTTCAATGTTCTCGTCGATGGAGTGGTGGGAACCGTCGATCATAACGGAAGTGAATCCGGCATCGATTGCTTCTTTACATTTATCAAAGCTGGAACCGTGGTCCAGGTGAATCGCAACTTCAACGGTGATTTTCATGTCATGAATAAGTCCTTCTACCATTTTAACTACTGTGTAGAAGCCACCCATGTGACGTGCTGCACCTTCGGATACACCAAGGATTACAGGAGATTTCTCTTCTTCTGCAGCTGCAAGAATCGCTTGAGTCCACTCAAGGTTATTGATGTTGTATTGACCAACTGCATATTTTCCTTCAAGTGCTTTGTTCAACATGTTTGTCATAGAAACTAATGGCATGGTTTCAATCCTCCTAGGGTTTGGGTTGTGTCTATGGTTTTTAGCCGAAATCACATACGGGCTTATTATACCACATCCCATGTCAAATACTAAACAAGCATTTGCAAAAATGCTGTGCTTTGCAGCACAGTTTTCATAGACACCGCATGAAGCCGCTCCCATTTTCAATATTCCCTCGTTAATTGGACGAAATACCCATTACCCCCAAGAAGTACATGACCTGTAGAGCACAGACTAAAAAATCCTGCATTCACAGGATTCAGCTGCACCTATTCGCCGTATCATTGCGAAGCTGCATGTTGACTGCCACGCGCATTTCATCAATATCGAACGGCTTCGTGAAATGCATAAGAGCACCGAGATCAGTAGCTTCCTTAATCATGTCCAGTTCGCCATAAGCTGTCATCATGATGACTTTGATATCCGGGTCAATCTCCTTAATATGCTTCAAAATTTCAAGGCCGTCCATGCCTGGAATCTTCATATCGAGCAACACTAGATCAGGTTTATCTGTATTCACAATTTCCAGAGCGATCTTGCCATTGGGAGCCTGGAATGTGTTATATCCCTCACTGCTGAATACTTCCATTAAGAGGATTCGAATCCCGTTCTGGTCATCAACGATTAACACTTTTTTATTTTCCACTCTGTAACCTCCTGGATTTTAGGAAAGCATGTATTTCTCCGAATCTGGATAACTATCCCATAGTCGTCATGATAAGTATTCTACCCTCCCCATTAAAATCCTGCCCCACGCACAAATTACAGCAAACATTTTATCCGTGTCACACTTGAACGGAAGCTATTGCCGAAACAAAAAAAAGAGGTGCTCACCGCACCAGCCTGCAAACACAGGCCACTCGGCAAACACCCCTCTACATTATAGGGTAAACTCAATATTATCTTTCTGCATTTTCCAATGAAGCTTTTACGAATTCACGGAACAATGGCTGTGGACGGTTCGGACGGGATGTAAATTCCGGATGGAATTGTACAGCCAGGAACCACGGGTGTCCCGGAAGTTCCACGATCTCAACCAGACGGCCATCCGGAGATGTACCGGAGATGACCAGACCTGCTTTTTCAATCGCTTCACGGTACTCATTGTTGAACTCATACCGGTGACGATGTCTCTCATATACCAACTCATCATCATAACATGCCATAGCCAAAGAACCTTCTTGCAGCTTACAAGGATATAGACCCAGACGCATTGTACCGCCCAGATTTTCGATATCTTTTTGTTCTGGCAGCAGGTCGATTACCGGGAATTCGGTAGCCGGGTTAATCTCGGAGCTGTTCGCACCATTCAGACCTACAATGGAACGTGCATATTCGATTACGGATACCTGCATACCCAGGCAAATACCGAAGAATGGAATGTTTTTCTCACGGGCATAACGGATTGCCGACACTTTACCTTCGATACCACGATCTCCGAAACCACCAGGAACAAGGATACCGCCAACACCATGCAGCAGGTCGCCAACGTTCTCGTCTGTGATATCTTCGGAATGGATCCAGCGAATCTTCACATCTGCATTGGATGCAAATCCTGCATGAGACAGGGATTCAACAACACTCAAATAAGCATCGTGCAGTGCTACATATTTACCAACAATGGCAATTTCAACTGTACGCTGCAATTTGCTGATGCGGTCAACCAGCCCTTCCCACTCGCTCATATCCGGTGCAGGAGTGGTCAGCTTCAGGTGATTTACCACGATTTCATCCAAACCTTCTTCACGCAGGTTCAAAGGCACTTCATACAACGTGCTTGCATCGCGACATTCAACTACGGCATTCTCATCAATGTCGCAGAAGAGAGCGATTTTGGCTTTCATGTCTTTGGACAGTTCATATTCTGTACGGCATACAATCACGTTTGGCTGAATACCGATACTGCGCAATTCTTTTACGCTGTGTTGGGTTGGTTTGGTTTTCACTTCACCAGCTGCCTTGATGTAAGGAATCAGCGTTACATGGATATACATTACGTTGTCACGGCCAACATCACTCTTGATCTGACGAATAGCTTCCAGGAAAGGCAAGCTCTCGATATCGCCTACAGTTCCGCCGATCTCTGTAATAACAACATCCGAACCTGCTTCACGTCCAGCGCGGAATACACGCTCCTTGATCTCGTTCGTAATGTGCGGAATAACTTGTACCGTGCCGCCGAGGTACTCTCCGCGCCGCTCTTTGCTAATAACGGAGGAATACACTTTACCCGTCGTGACGTTGCTGTTTTTGGAGAGGTTGATATCGATAAAACGTTCATAGTGACCAAGGTCCAAATCCGTTTCCGCGCCATCATCCGTTACAAAAACCTCACCGTGCTGATAAGGACTCATTGTTCCCGGGTCGATGTTGATGTATGGATCAAATTTTTGAATGGTTACCTTGAGACCTCTGTTTTTCAGCAGTCTGCCCAACGAGGCAGCCGTGATCCCTTTACCCAGGGAGGACACAACTCCGCCCGTCACGAAAATATACTTTGTCACTGTTATTACCCTCCTAATATAAATGCAGAAATTCAGGCGATATATGGTGTTATCGTAACCCGTTTCCCAGGTAATCATCGTTAAAAAGAGCAATGGCAGAAATTCCCTGCATCTGCGTACTGCTCTTTTGTGCGAAGACCATGTGTAAACCTTGCTCTACAGCTAAGAATGGTGCAAATTTTCCGAAAGCCAAACATCCATGCCTGTCCCCAAATTGGCATCAATCCATCTCTTATCGACGTTTTTTTTATATACAAAAAACGGGCCACGGATGTTTGGCCGGGAGCGTGCGGAAATCAATCATTTTGCAATATTCAGCCTCTAAAAATACAAAAAAAAGTACTCCCGCAGGACGGGGCACTTTTTATAAAAAACATAAATATATTCTCGCTCATTCATAAGCCCATGCAATAGTTTACCCGTTACCCCGTTCGCTGTCAAGGCTGACTATCTGGGGAAAACGGGTAAATTATCGACGTCAAAAATGACGGTTACTTATCGGAATCGTCGTCAAAATCATCCTCGTCTTCGGACTCATCTTCATCGTCTTCATCGAGGTCTTCGTCTTCCAAATCATCATCTTCAACAAGGACTTCTTCATCGCTGTCATCTTCATCAAAGATGTCGTCATCGTCGTCGTCATCATCGTCATCATCATCTTGATCATCATCGGCATTGTCGAAGTCTTCGTCGCTGTTGTAGCTGTCTTCCTCTTCGCCAAAGTCCTCATCTTCCAGATCATCGTCTTCATCGTTGATGATGCGCGGACGCTTCGCACCCGTCATGGAGTCTTCTGTTCCACCTACTGGATACCAGCGTTTCAATCCCCAAAGACTTGTACCGACACAGGCAAAACGGCCATCGATATTGATCTCGGTATATAGCTGGGCGATAAACTCGTTGATTTCTTCATCAGTCATTCCGCGCTGTTTCGCTACCTCATTCATCAAATCACGGTAGTAGTACGGCGTATTGGCCGCTTTCAGCACCATAAAGGCAAGGTCAACCAAAGGAATCTCTCTTACCTTTTCTTTATCAATTTTCAAATTGAGCGAGGTACTCACTGACAGACACTTCCTCTCACACATAATTCACTTTATATCCCTACGAGCTGGACCGTTACGTATAACATATCCATTAACAAACCTAAGTAAAACCTATTTAGCGGTAAAAAGCAAGTTTTTATGTAGGCATTTGATATAAATTCAAGGTGCCGTGCTTCCCGTTTGCAAATATGTCGATTCTGTAAAAGTTAGCGAAAAATGAAAAAGACGGAGTCCCCTCCGCCTTCTGACTGTATACCCTCGTAGGATTGCTCCTCACCAGGTTCCCCGCAAGAGCCCTCTAGCTCTCCATCCATCATATGTCCCTGCGCCCGTTTTGACACGAAGAGAACGCCTTTTTGTAAAAAAAGGGCAAGTTCCCCATGCGGCGGGATGAACGCATTCATAGAATACCTCAGCATGTTCATCCCGAAGGGGGCAGCCCATAATGGACTATACTGGTTTTTTGCATCAATTAGTTGAAGGAATGCAACGTCCTGAACCGGAACAGGCAGGGCGGTACCTGATCCGGTTCGCCAAACCTGGACAGTATGAAGCCTGTCTGCTTGAGCTCTCGCGGATGCGGAATGAGCATACTCATCTTAGCATGGTACGATCCTCACGGCTGGCCCGCTCCATTATCGCTCCGGTCCATTGTCCGGAGGTTCTGGATCAATACCGTGATGAGATTACCGTAGAGGAAGATATGCAAATCTCCCTTCATGCAACAGCACTTCACAACAAGCCGGCCACAGCTCAAGGGGTTCCATGGGGAGTGAAGCAGATTCGCGCACCGAAAGTATGGTCCGTCTCCACAGGACACCGGATCAAAATCGGCGTGATCGATACAGGTGCCGATTATCACCACCCTGACCTCAGGTACTCCCTGGCTCGCGGGATCAACCTGTTAAACCGCAGTCTGCTTCCTCATGACGACAACGGTCATGGTACCCATATTGCCGGAACGATCGCCGCAGCGAATAGCACGGAAGGCATGATTGGCGTAGCTCCACGTTCCCTGATCTATCCGGTCAAGGCATTTGACCATAACGGTTCCGCCTATGTCTCTGATATTGTACTGGGCATCGACTGGTGTGTGCGTAACCGGGTCGATATTATCAATATGAGTTTCGGTATGAAAACCCGCAGCAAGGCACTCCTTGATGTGGTTAACCGTGCACATCAGGCTGGCATCGTCATTGTGGCTTCGTCAGGAAATGACGGCAAACGCCGCAGTATCGATTATCCTGCACGCTATCCGCAGACCATCTCGGTGGGAGCCACCGACAAAAATCGGCGGATTGCGTCCTTCAGCAACCGCGGTGCATATGTGGATGTCTATGCCCCTGGCGACAAGATCATCTCTTCCTGGGTGCAGGGCAAGCACCATGAGATGAGTGGCACATCCATGGCTACGTCCCATGTGAGCGGCGCTATTGCGCTGCTGCTCGCGAAGCATCCGGGTCTCTCGCCCAGCGAGATCAAGACGCTGGTCAAGCGCGCAACCGTTCCGCTGCGTGCACGCAAGTCCACCACCGCGAAGAGCAAAGTGCGCGGTGGCGAGATTGACGCACTCCGGCTGATGCAGGAGGGCGGCGGGTAATGGGGCAGCTGCGTATTGCTGCTGCTCTTGGGGTCTTGCCAGCAGCAGCCTACGGCAGTCTGGCTGGCTCGGTGCCCGGCTGGTCCGCCAAGCCTTGGCGGGATGAAGCACCGGGCACAACAAAAAGTCTCCATGTCCACGCTGCATTGCAGGCGTGATGCATGGAGACTTTTTGCGATCGGCCAAGCCGCTGCTGCGGTGCTTGCCCTCACGGTTTACATTTTGTCTGGTGCGGATACGCCTACCAGACGGAGCGCTGTCGCGATGACGGTGCGAACGGCACCGATCAGCGCCAGACGCGCTTGGGTTTGACCCGCGTCTTCGGTAATGACGCGTTCAGCACGATAGTAGCTGTGGAACAATGAAGCCAGCTCATATACATAACGGATCATGCGATGAGGCGCATATCCGGTAGCTGCTGCGGCAATCTCTTCAGGCAGCTCACCCATTTTGCGAAGAAGATCGAATTCATGTTCCGTCGTCAGCTTGGACAGGTCAATCTGTGCCAGCGGCAGCAGCTCAATACCCTGCTCTTCAGCCTGACGGTATACGCTGCATACGCGGGCATGTGCATATTGCACGTAGAATACCGGGTTCTCATTGGACGTCGAAATCGCGAGATCCATATCAAAGTCCAGATGGGAATCCATGCTGCGCATCGTGAAGAAGTAACGGATTGCATCGATACCCACTTCATCCATCAGGTCTTCCATCGTTACCGCTTTACCGGTACGCTTCGACATCTTCACTTTTTCACCGTTCTGGAACAAGCTCACCATCTGTGCAATCAATACCACCAGCTTGGATGGGTCATTACCCAATGCCTGCATTGCTGCTTTCATCCGTGGAATATATCCATGGTGGTCAGCTCCCCAAATGTTGATCATTGTGTCATATCCACGGGAATACTTGTCACGGTGATATGCAATATCCGGTGTCAGGTACGTGTACGTGCCATCGTTTTTGATTAATACACGTTCTTTGTCGTCACCATATTGCATGGTTTTCAGCCAAGTTGCTCCGTCTTTTTCGTAAATTTCGTCACGATCACGCAATTCGTCAAGGACACGAAGCACTTCCCCATTGTCGTACAAAGAAGTCTCGCTGAACCAGATGTCAAAGTTAACGCGGAAGCGATTCAGGTCGCGCTTGATTTTATCGAGCTCTTTCTCCAAACCATAGTCACGGAAATAGGCAGCACGATCACCTGGATGCATCGACAGCAAGCTGTCTCCCTTTTCGGCTACCAGCTCCTTGGCAAATCCTTTGATATCTTCGCCGTGGTAACCATCTTCAGGCATCTCGGCATCCTGGCCCAGCTCCTGCAAATAACGTGCTTCAATGGAACGTGCCAGGTTAAACACCTGGTTACCCGCATCATTAATGTAATATTCACGTGTTACGTCATATCCGGCATAATCGAGGATGTTGCAGAGCGCATCACCCACAGCCGCTCCACGGGCATGTCCCAGATGCAAGCTGCCTGTCGGGTTCGCACTGACAAACTCCATCTCGACCTTGCGCCCTTCGCCGACATTGATCCGTCCGTAGTTCTCACCTTGTTCATGAACAAGTCCAAGCACCGGGTAAAGGTAGCTCTTGTCCAATTTGAAGTTGATAAATCCTGGTCCGGCAATCTCTGCCTTCTCGATTCCAGCTTCCACAAGGTTCAGATTCGCAATGATCTCTTCTGCAATCTGGCGTGGATTGCGCTTGGCAATCTTGGTCAGCTGCATGGCTGCGTTGGTCGCCAAATCCCCGTGCGACTTGTCACGCGGCACTTCAAGTGTGATGGCTGGCAGTTCCTCTTGCGTAACGAGGCCGGCAGCAACAACAGCATTGCCGATCGCGGTACTTACCCGTTCGTTAATCGTATCTAGTGGATTACGTGTCATGAAATTGGTTCCTCCTGTATGTGCAAACTGATCTCAAAATGTCCGGCTTCTTCGTCAAAGCGGTAAAAGTCATAGCTCCACGCTGCGCGTGCGCTCAATCCCTGTATGGAAAGGTCCAGCTTATGTGTATGCGTGGACAGGGTAAATGACATGTAAGGTGATCGGTAAAAACCTGGGAGCTTGCGATTCATTTCAAACGTTTGCTCCGATTCCACCTCACCATGGCGTATAATCTTGAGGGATTGTCCACCAAGCTTCAATGTTGTTCGGGTAATACCGCCCTCAGGTCCAGCCTGTGGCTCTTCGTAACGAACGTAGAGCACAGAACCCTTCAAAACGGCTTCACCCTTCATTTCCTGCAGCACATCTTCGCCTTCATAACGGCTGTGCAGCCGGATCTGAACCGGTCGCATGTTCGACATGAATGTTAACCTCCAATATATTCGAGGCGGCGCAAAATCGGGCAGGACCGGTGAGAACAGCCCTTCCCGAATTCGAGTACCGCTATACGCGCTAATATGACCAGATAGCTCGCTATCCTACACTCTACTGTATAACTATATCCAGTTCACCCGCTCAATTCAAATCCAAATTCAGAGTTTTTGTCCCATATCATCAAAAAAAGCAGAGCGGCACCCTAAAAGTGCAGCCCTGCTTTGTTACATTATAATGAGATTAAACGTTAGATGCTCGACCACCTGGATTCATAGGGGAACGGGCAGATCGATTCTACCAGCTTGGCACGAACCTGGACCAGACAGCCGCAATAGCGGCAGGTAGTGCCATATTGAAGTCCTGGGCAGTCTGCACATGAGGATAATCGCCTCTCATATTCCTCATCCTGAACGACAGGGCGCGAACGCGATGCAATCTCCACCAATCGGGCCATTTTGGACTCACTGATGTTGACAGCATGTTGATCACTGCATCCCTTACATGACTCCTGCTTAGCCCCAAAATGACTTGAATTAGATGTGCTCATCGCATTACTCCTGGATTGCAAGTACCCCTACAGATGCAGGCGGCAGGACAAAACGCAACTCCTGATTAACCAGGGTAACACCCTTCCAATCCGTCGGCTCAACCTGGTTCGGATCTTCAAATGTATTGAATGCACCAAAATCGGCATGATGCAGAATTCGACCAGATACGGAAGAAGATTCTGCCGCTTCAATCTGGCATACCACTTCCAGCTCATCTGTGTGACTGAGATTGCATGCCGTTACATGAATCACGCCGTCCTTACTGCGGGAAGCGGACAAGCTAAGCTGAGGAATGGTATCTTCACCAAGCGTGTACCCAGGGCTCTCATAGTTCAGCTCCAACCGCTGTGCATCCATATGAACCTGATACATATCAAACACATGATATGTTGGGGTGAGCAGCATACGCTCGCCTTCTGTTAGGACCAGAGCCTGCAGTACGTTAACGATTTGTGCCAGATTGGCCATTTGCACCCGTTTATTGTAGCGATTGAACAGGTTCAGGTTAATGCCAGCTACAAGCGCATCCCGCATTGTGTTTTGCTGATACAGGAATCCCGGATTCGTCCCTGGCTCGACGTTGTACCAGGTTCCCCATTCATCAATAATAAGTCCCACCTTGCAATCTGGGTCATATTTATCCATAATCTCGGAATGCTTCACGATCAATTCTTCCATGCGCAATGTGCGCTTCAGGGTCTGGAACCAGGCTTGATCATCAAATCCGGTAGATTCGCCCTTATCATTCCACACTCCCGTCGGCAATGTATAATAATGAAGGCTTAAGCCGTTCATGTGCTGTCCCGCTTCACGCATCAATACTTCTGTCCAGTGGTAATTGTCCTCGTTGGGTCCGCAGGCAATCTTATAGATCTGATTATCAGAATAATTACGTACATATGTAGCATACCGACGATACTCATCCGCATAATACTCGGCACGCATGTTACCGCCACATCCCCAGTTTTCATTACCTACACCAAAGTAAGTCAGTTTCCATGGTTTATCCCTACCGTTACCCTTGCGCCAGTTGGCCATAGGAGATTCCCCGTCAAACGTAATGTATTCGACCCACTGCTGCATTTCATGGACGGTTCCGCTACCCACATTACCACTGATATATGGTTCTGTTCCTAACAGCTCACATAATCTTAGGAATTCATGTGTTCCAAAATGGTTATTCTCTTCCACGCCGCCCCAGTTCGTATTAATCATGCGTGCACGTTCACTTTTTGGACCTACGCCATCCTTCCAGTGATATTCATCAGCAAAACAACCGCCCGGCCAGCGAAGTACCGGAATATTCAGCTTCTGCAGTGCCGCCAGCACGTCATTGCGTATCCCTTCCGTATTCGGAATGGGTGAATCTTCCCCTACCCAGATCCCTTCGTAAATACAACGTCCCAAATGTTCAGAAAAGTGACCGTATATATTGCGATTTATTAATCCTTGATCTGAATTCGCCTTTAAAGTAACATCAACCATGATTTCAACCTCCCAAAATGTGTTGTTATCGCTTACAATAACTTGTTTTTTAACAGGTTTCAACCGTTTTTATTTTTACAAAAACAAGCCCTTTGCCAGCATAATTTCTCTGGAAAGGGCTTGTTTATTTGGCAGATTCAACATAGACCTACGAAATGGTTTGTTTTCGTCTCTACTAGTGAATTTGGCTGGTTGTTATTCCAAATTAAAGGGCCATTTAATCCCGCTCTGAAGGTAACAACATTTTTTGTGCCCAAGAAGTTCCGCCATCTGTCGTTTGGTAAATGGCAGGTGAGTTATCACTCGTTACAACGAGCCAGCCTGTTTGGGCTGATGGGAAAGAGATGCGCGAGCTATAACCTGGATCTTTCAGATCGATATTTTTCCACGTGGAACCTGTATCATACGAACGTCCAACACCCACTTTACCAGCAGCAGGAGATCCACCTGAGAGATAAGCAGTCTGATCACCAATTAGCGACATGTTCCCAGGATGGCCCCCCGGGTCTGCCGGGCCTTTTCCTTTCCCTACATTGCTGCCACCCGGCGCAGGGCCTCCACCTGCTGTCGACTGAGCAAAAACCTGCCTCCAGCTTCTGCCTTGATTCCCGCTTGCATATAGGGAATACGATTGTTGAGACATGCCTGCATCACCATACAGGACAGCCCATACCTGCTTTCCGTTTGCATATAGATCTGCCCCATTCCATGTGGTCGAAGCGACTTTGAGAGAGGTTGTCCAGTTCTTACCCCCATCTGCAGTCCGGAGCAACTGATATCCCGAGCCAGGTACAACTTGTACAGCATAGCCTTGTTTATTTGTGGTGAAAGCCACCGATCTTGTATTTGCGGGGGTATGGATTTTAATCCAGCTTAATCCGCCGTCCTGTGTCCGATACGCGCCATTATAGGTGTAGCCGTAACCTTCATTTTTATTTTTAAAATCAATTCGCTTGAACTGCATACCAGGGGTATCAAGTCGGTTCCAGTGTGATCCCCCATCTGTCGTGCGAATAAGATACGTCTTGGCAGAATCCTTCATTTGCGCTAAGGCAAATCCATTTACGTTATTCGGAAAATCAATCTGCATGAACTGCCATTGTCCAGTATAAATGGATTGCCATGTACAGCCCGCATTCGAGGTGCCAATCAGGAACCCCTCCCCAGCAGCACGACCCGTTGTGTTGTTCAGGAAATCAATGTCTGTAAACTGCAGATGCTGATCTTCTACACCGCTGCCTTTCTTCAATGTAGCAGACAATCCGTGATCTCCACTTCCACAAGTGGATGAAGCTGCAACAGCACTTGCATCGGCCTGTGCATATACTGGCCCCAATCCCCACGCCAGCGTTAAGGATAATGCCAATGTCCCAATCCGTTCCCATGTGATCGTACTCTTTGTTGTCATCGCGACACCTCCTTCTATGTTTTACCCGAATTTGCATGTTCTAAAGTAACAATTGATCTATCAGCAATGACATTACTGCAATAAAAAAGCCACCTTCACCTACGATTGATATCTTGTAGATAAGGGTGGTCGTTCGTAAACGTATAGAACGATTCATTCATGGTATGCAGTAAATGGTAGAGACATGCGAACATACGTGCTATAATTGGTATTAAGGACTCTGAATATGGTGGATGTTTTCATGACCACGGCGCAGCTTCCCGAGAGGGGGTGACGTCGATGGTCAAACTTGTGGCGTTGCTTGATGTGATCCGGTGGATTGCTGCGATTCTCAGTCTGGTACTGAGTGTACGAAGGCTATACCGTTGGTTGCGTAAAAAGTTTCGTAACAAGCGAAAACCCACCTCATAGGTTGGAGCCTGACGGTGGGTTTCGCTTGAACTAAGCTATCAAGTTTAATGCACGCCGTGGCAGTCCACAGCCTTTCTGGTCCTCAGAGTCTTTGTCGCTACCAACGACAAGGGCTCTTTTTATAGTGTATGGCCGAACCAGACCACCATATACTTCCCTGATGTAATACATCAATAATTTGATATATTACCTATTACGTTGTAGCCAGTATAACATAGTCGTGAGCCAGGGTTCAATGAAGTGAACCCCACCCAATCAAATATTCCACTCGCTAAAACAGGATGGTGGAGCATCCTTTACAAGTGTCCTGATAACGAAAGCACCCTCCCCTACGCAATATTGGATCCGCGCAGAAAGAGAGTGTTATGTTCTAACCATTATTCGGGTTATTACTTCACGAAGCCAAGCAGCATCTCACGGATCAGCTTTGCCGCTACAATCTGTGTCTGTTGTGTTGGATCATAGATTGGCGCTACCTCAACCAGGTCACAGCCAACTACATTTACATCCGATCCGGCAATCATATGGACGGCTTCAAGCAGTTCTTTGGACGTGATACCGCCCGCTTCCGCTGTACCTGTTCCTGGAGCAGCCGATGGATCAAGCACATCGATATCAATGGTCACATACACTGGACGATTGCCCATTTTCGGAAGAGCTTCCTTCATTGGAGCTGCGACTTCAAACGGGTAGAAGTTAATGTTCTCCCGGCCATACTGGAACTCTTCACGGGAGCCGGAACGGATTCCGAATTGATAAATATTTTTGCCGCCCATCAGCTCAGCTGCTTTGCGTACTGGCGTCGAGTGGGACAACGGCTCACCTTCATAGCTTTCACGAAGGTCTGCATGTGCATCAATATGAATCAGGATGAGATCCGGGTATTTCTTGTACATTTGTTGGATCACTGGCCAAGTGACCAGATGCTCCCCGCCAAGACCGATCGGGAATTTGTCATCAGCCAGCAGGCTGCCGATATACTCGTTGATCACTTCAAGGCTGCGTCCTGCGTTACCGAAAGGCAAAAGCAGATCTCCAGCGTCAAAGTAGGTCATATCGACAATACTCTTGTCGAGGTACGGGCTGTATTCTTCAAGTCCAACCGAAGCCTGGCGGATATGAGAAGGACCGAACCGGGAACCCGGACGGAAGCTGACAGTATAATCCATGGGCATCCCGTAGATGACCGCTTTGGAATTCTCATAATCCTCGGAACTGCAAATAAATACGTTACCAGAATAAGCTTGATCCAATTTCATTAATGATTTCCCCTTTATTTCGTTAAGTCTTCCACGAATTTAGGAAGTACAAAGGCTGCCTTATGCAAACGTGGCGAGTAATATTTGGTGTCCATCTCTGGAATTTGATTCTCATCCACTTGAAGTGGATCATGTTTCTTGCTGCCCATTGTGAATGTCCACAGACCGCTTGGATACGTTGGAATGTTACAGCCGTATACATGTACAATGGGGAAGATTTCTTTCACATCCTTGTTTACCTTTTGAATCAGGTCTGCTTTGAACCAAGGGTTGTCAGTTTGTGCAACAAAGATGCCATCTTCTTTCAGTGCTTCATGGATCCCTTGGTAAAAACCACGCTCAAACAGTGGTGCAGCCGGACCTACAGGCTCCGTGGAATCCACGATGATTACATCGTACTCATTTTTATGTTCAATAATATGCATATAGCCGTCATTAACGAGCACTTCAACATTAGGCTCGTCCAGTTTACCGGCAATTTCAGGCAAATATTTTTTGGAATACTCAATAACTTTACCGTCGATTTCGACGAGAACTGCTTTTTCTACTGCAGCGTGTTTGATGACTTCACGAATAACGCCGCCGTCACCACCACCTACAACCAAAACTTTTTTCGGATTCGGGTGAGTGTTCAGCGCAGGGTGAGCAGCCATTTCGTGATATACGAATTCGTCTTTCACAGTTGTCATCACCATACCGTCAAGCAGCAGCATGTTACCGAATTCCTCGGTTTCTACCATGGCCAAGTCCTGAAAATCTGTCTTCTCGCTTACATATGTCTGCTTAATCTTCGCGGTGATCCCGAATGCCGGGGTCTGCTTCTCCGTGAACCACAATTCCATGATCTCTACCTTCTTTCCGTAAAGTTATTGATCAGCCATATCAAGCATGGCGCTGCACGCCGCCCGGTTCGCACAAGCACGCCCAGCGTTCGGCGCCAAAGCATTAGGGTTGCTGGCTGCGGGAAAGGTCCGCGTTCACTTCATTATATAGATTAAATTGACCACAGCGTGCTAAGCGTCTGACCGATCAACGAATCAATGACAATTGGTGCTGTTCGTCTTTCTGTGCCTTTGTGTATGTTGTGCCGAACTGCTACTTTTCATTACCCTTTTGCATTATACGCGATAGATGTTTATCCTGCAAAACGGTTTTTTCTGCAGAAATGCTACATTTTAAACTGTTCAGCGGCAGACTGAATATCCCTGTCCATGAAATCCCATACTGGGAAGAAAAGAAGAAAGGAGCCCGTTCCATGACTCAACATCGCCAGAAAACCCGCAAACGCGGGTTCCGTTTATTAAAATGGATCAAAAGCCTCTCTCTGCTCGCTGTTCTCGGCGTTATTGCAACGATTGCAGGATTGGTCTATCTATATGCGACCAGCCTACCTTTAGCTGATTCGGATCGCAACTCAAGGCTGCTTGATAGCCAAGGCGAAGTCATTGCCACCTTCTCTGCAGGCGGCAAGGATTCTGTACCTGTGCAGCTTCAAGACATCTCAAAAGACCTGGTCAATGCCACTCTGGCTGTAGAGGATCGCAAATTCTATGACCATTATGGTTTTGACATTCAAGGGGTGGGACGGGCCGTCCTCGTTAACCTGCAGCATATGGAAATGTCCCAAGGTGCCAGCACACTTACACAACAGCTTGCGCGAAATCTATATCTTTCCCATGAGAAGACCTGGACTCGCAAGGCCAAAGAGGCCATGTACACGGCACAACTTGAAATGAAGTACAGCAAAGATGAAATTCTACAAATGTATCTCAATGAAATCTATTATGGTCATGGCGCCTACGGAATTGAAGCAGCTTCGCGCATGTATTTCGGCAAATCAGCCAAACAGCTCGATTTGGCGGAAAGCGCCATGCTCGCAGGCATTCCAAAAGGCCCCACCTACTATTCTCCATATAACCATATGAAGAACGCGAAGGATCGGCAGAAGATCGTGCTGGCCGCCATGGTCGATATCGGCAAGATAACAAAAGCAGAAGCGGACAAGGCTTATGAAGAGATGCTGTCTTTTAAACCGGAAAGCGAACGGAAAACAGTAGAAAGCGCGCCTTATTTCAGGGATTACATTCGCAGCCTTGCGGTCAAGGAGCTGGGCATTAGTGAAGCAATGCTGGACCATGGAGGATTAAATATATACACCACTCTGGATCTACGTGTGCAAAAGGCAGCTGAAGACGCTGTAGCCAAAGGCATGGATCCGAGCAGTGAACTGGAGACAGCTCTCGTGTCCATAGACCCTCGTACAGGCTATATCAAGGCTATGGTAGGCGGCAAAAACTACCGGAACAATCAGATCAACCATGTTCTGGCGACGACACGCCAGCCGGGATCTGCATTTAAGCCTATTATGTATCTGGCTGCACTGGAATCCAAAGAGCTGACAAGTGCCTCTATCTTCAATAGCGAACCAACCCTGTTTCACTATGACAATGATCGCAAGACCTATAAACCTGGAAATTTCGGCGACAAGTATCTGGGGGAAATTGATCTAAGGCAGGCCATTGCCGCTTCGGACAATATCTATGCAGTCAATACAATTATGCAGATCGGGCCTGAGCAGGTTGTGGATATGGCCAAAAGTCTGGGGATTACAAGCAATCTGAGTGCTGTCCCTTCTCTCGCCTTGGGCACCTCGCCCGTGAGCCCACTGGAAATGGCTTCTGCCTTCTCCGTCATCGCTGCAGGCGGACAACGGATGCCACCTGTCGCCATTCTGCAGGTGACGGATGCAACAGGACGTGTCATCTATGAAGCACCACAAACCAAGGCCGAGAATGTGGTAGAACCCGCCGCAGCATATGTACTGACACGTTTAATGGAAAGTGTGTTCGAAAATGGCGGTACAGGGAATAGGGTTGCTACAACGATTAAGCGCCCCGTAGCAGGCAAAACCGGTACGACCAATACGGATGCCTGGATGGTTGGCTTCACCCCCGAACTCTCCACCGCAGTATGGGTCGGTTATGATCAGGGAAAAGCCATCTCCACGTCGGATGGACGCCGTGCAGCACCGATGTTTGCCCAATTTACTGAACAGGCTCTTGCGAGTGTGCCGCCTAAGATCTTCCCTGTTCCCGATCATGTGGTCAGTGTGTATATTGATCCCGAGTCCGGAAAACTGGCGGGTAATGGCTGTGAAGAGAAACGGCTTGAGGTCTTCATTGACGGTACAGAACCGACAGAAACCTGTACCGGAAAAACCGACGATACCGATCCGAAAAAGAATGAAGGAAGTCATGAGGTACAGAATCAAGAAGGAATCCAGGAAGAAAAGCATTCGTGGTGGAGAGACTTTAAACGTTGGTGGGTAGAATGACGCAACTACGTAATGACTTAATTGCGTCACTGTGATTGGCCGGCTTCAGGTTCTTTCTGAAGGTCAGTCTTGTTCAACTATTTCAATACCTCTTCCCACTTGTGAAGCAAAAGCCCCGAACCGATCATTTCGGTTGCGGGGCTTTTCATGTTCTTTTTCTAGAAAACAGCTTATAAGGCGTTTATCAGAAATCTTTTATCAGGAAAGCGCTTCTTTTAGTTCATCCGGTGAAGCGTTCCACCACTCTTCATTGTGTGTAATCAACAGCTTCTTGAGAGCAGCACGATCCTCTGGTCCAAGCTCATCCAGCATAAAGCGGCGTTTCATTGCATAATCCATCCGGTTTACATGGTCAGCCAGCAGCTTCCATCCTCGTTTCGCCTCGGTATCGATCCACATCTCGCACGCTGTTGCTCCACCGTACAATTGTCCCTGTTCTGTACGGT
Organism: Paenibacillus sp. FSL K6-2862; assembly: GCF_038005125.1. Lineage (NCBI taxonomy): Bacteria > Bacillati > Bacillota > Bacilli > Caryophanales > Paenibacillaceae > Paenibacillus > Paenibacillus sp. FSL K6-2862. The sequence continues at coordinate 112,886 of NZ_JBBOSN010000001.1, read as the reverse complement.
CCACAGCTACCCAAACCAACCATACCTGGCGACCGTTAGGTACATCTTCCCGATTCGTTGAAAACTTGATTCCACGTTCTACCTTGCTCTTTGCATGCATGGCACCAATATCAATCTTCGCCTCGCCATTATCAATAATAACCGGCGACAGGTTGTTCAGATCAATGGAGCCTGCACCGAAACCTTTATGTTTGCTCTTGGCACTTACGATATTCAAGGCAATCTGTTTTTTGCCGTTTTGCTCGTTTTGATCCATAGTTATAGCCTCCAAGGGTTGATACAAATATTTTAACTAATAATCGCCCCATTGCAAACATATACATGCTGTAGATGCTTGTCAACGGGAGGTATTTAACGATGATTCCACTACGCGCCAAGAGCTGGCTTACTGCAATTCTGGCCCTGTGTGTGTTTACCGGAGCCATATGGATCACTCTGGATCACACTCGTTCTACGACATCCGACTTGCCAACGCTCGCCCCGGAATTGGGCAAGCCTCCGGCAAAAGTCCAAACTCCGGCACCTCCAGAAAGTGTACAGACACCTACTGCTGAGGTGTTCAGCAACCGCGTGGTGGAATATCACATGGATGTGAAGCTAGTAGACGGCAATGTCTTGGAGGGAACGCAGACGCTGACCTGGACTCATCCGGGTAAAAAAACAGTCAGCGAACTTTATTTCCACTTATACCCCAATGCATTCTCTTCTACTGACACAACATTTATGAAGGAATCCGGAGGAAAGCTTCGCGGTGATGTGATGCCAACGGACGGTTACGGCTCCATGAATATTACAGAGATGAAAACAGAGGACGGGCTTTCCCTGCTGCACCGGATGCAATATGTACAGCCGGATGACGGAAACATGAAAGACAAAACGCTCATAAAAGTGAGATTACCCAAGCCGGTCAAGGGCGGGGAAACCATTACACTGCATACCCGGTTTGAGGTCAAGCTGCCCAAAATCTTTGCCCGCATGGGGACCGCTGAAAACTTCGTTATGGCGGGCCAATGGTTCCCCAAACTCAGTGTATACGAGCCTGCAGGCACGCGAGGACGTACGGCTGAGGGCTGGAATCTGCATCAGTACCACGGGAATTCCGAGTTTTATGCGGATTTTGGCATCTATAGTGTGCGTATTCGGGTACCGGAAACATACAAGGTTGCCGCGACCGGGTTTCCAACGAAGCAGGCTGTTATAAAAAATGGCGAAAAGATCTATCAATTCTATGCTGACGATGTGCACGACTTTGCCTGGGCAGCCTCACCTGACTTTGTTTATGCAGAAGAACCCTTCTCCGCTCCCAACGTGCCAGGTGTACGAATCAAGCTCTATCTGGACCCGGCCCACCAGGATCTGAAGGAACGTTACTTCTATGCAGCCAAAGCAGCTCTTTCGAATTACAGCAAGTGGTTTGGTCCGTATCCGTATTCCACGCTCTCTATCGTTGTTCCCCCGAAGACAGGCAATGGAGCAGGCGGCATGGAGTATCCTACCTTAGTTACAGCCTTCGGTGCGGACGATACTACACCAGGCTACGATCTGGAACGCACGGTTGTACACGAGATAGGCCATCAGTACTTCTATGGTATGGTTGCCAGCAATGAATTTGAAGAAGCTTGGCTGGATGAGGGGTTCACCTCTTACGCAGAAGACAAACTGATGGAACAGGAATACGGACTTATTCCGAATCTGCCCGTTCAATCCGGCTTAATTACTTCACCTGCCTCACTCACGCAGGAGTCCTGGAAGTTTGATTCCCAGAATCATTACGCAGCCAATGTTTACACAAGGGGCAAGCTTGTGCTGCTGGGCATCGAACAACAAGTAGGCGCCAAAACGATGGAACGCATTCTTTCAACTTATGTTAAAAAATATCGGTTCAAACATCCTACTTCGGCCGATTTCCAAAAGGTCGTGGAGCAAGTGACTCATAAGTCCTGGTCTGATTATTTTAATCAATACGTATATGGGGACGGAATGGCCGACTTCGCCGTGGAGAATATCCAGGTCAAGCCTGTTGAGAAAGACGGTCAAACGTTGTACGAATCATCGGTAACATTAGTAAAAAAAGGCAGCGACTACGAGAAAGTCCCCGTTCGCATCGTTTTTGAAGATGGACACATCGTCGCCAAGGAATGGGATGGCAGTAACGGTCGAATTACGTACAAGTTAACGTACAGCTCGCCTGTATCCTGGGCCATGACCGATCCGTTATATACCGTTGTGCTGGAGAACCGTCATATGAATAACTTTTTGAAAGCCGGTCTGGATGAACCATCCAAGTTCCGCTGGAGCATGAGTGTAACCAAGCTCATTGAAGCTATATTCGGAGGTCTGTCATGGTGAGGTGGAGACAGTGAAAGCAAAAATACGTGAGGGCTGGTTTCTCGTCCGTCAGCATATGTTCATTGTGGCACTTTTGTTTCTCTATCAGCTAGTATGGGGTTACTTCATCTATAAAATGGTGCAATCGGCAGTTATTCCCTTGCTGCTGCGCTATCCGGACCCTGACGCCGGGGAGCTGAGTACCATTTTATTCAAAATGGAAAGCCAGCTCAGTCTGTCTACCCATCCCGAGGTGCATCGTTATTTATGGATACTTGGGGCCATGCTCCTGCTCCGCATGCTGATTACCCCTCTCATTCAGGCAGGGCTACTCTATTCATTACAACACTTCAATCATACAGAAGAACGTATTCCTTTTATACGTGGGATCAAGGCACTGTGGAAACCGATGATGCTGCTTCATTTCATTAAAACGCTATTATTACTGCTGCCTGCGTACTGGCTGATCCCCAAGCTGTATAGTATCTTTCTGGATGGATTCCACTCGCTGCAGCTGCTGCTGCCAGGCATTCCATATGTAGCCGGATGGATCGTGTATGGATGGATCGTACATCATGCTTTGTTATATATGCAGTTTGGCGCCACAGCACCCGAGAGTCAGGGCGGGGTAAAAGGTACATTTCTCGGTCTATTGCTCGCCTTGCGTCATATCATTTCTCTCATTGGTATCGCAGTGGTTCTGGGAGGAATTCATCTGCTCATCTTCGGTGCCTTCACATCTGCGTCGTGGTTCCTGACAGGTCTCATCGGTCTGATCCTGCAACAAACCTATCCGCTCGCCAGATGTTTGTTGGATATATGGAAGATATGTGCTCATTTCCGCCTGTGGCAGTCCAAGTCCTCCAAAGGTTAAAAAGTGTAATGAACCGCTCAAAAATTGTTACCATCTTCATGTAAACTTGTGTCAATGTTTACGCTTCAAAAAAGCAAACCTCAACCTTTCCCCGTCAAAGGTCGAGGTTTTTTTTGCTAATTTTCTTGTTAAACGTTGCCAAAGCTTTACTCCTCTGTTACAATAATCGCAGTGAGTTTTTAGTAACAACTTTGTAATCTTTACCTTATGAATTGTAACTACTTAAAATTAAATCGTCATTTCTTGATTTCGCAGGTGCACAACTAGCATAGCCAAATTCCTGGCACCTGGGAAGCGGGGGAACCAGTTATGGGTGAATTGATCTTGCTACAGAGGGATCATAGGGGACCTTCAACCGAATCCTTAAGCTAACCTCGCAGGCGTTGGAAGGGGTATATCTCTTGTTCAAAAAGAAATTAACAGCAGCTGTCCTTAGCTTAACATTCGCACTATCGCTTGGAGCAGGCAGCGCATTCGCAGATTCAAAAATGGATAAAGTAATTGATTCAGCAATGGGAACTACATACAAAAGTGGTGGAACAACGCTTAACGGCTTTGACTGCTCTGGATTCACACGGTATGTATTCGAAAAGCTGGGCATCGATTTGGCTCGTCAATCCAGTTCCCAATTCGACATGGGTGACTCGGTATCCCGCATGGAAATGAGACCAGGCGATCTGGTATTCTTCAATACAACGGGTAAAGGGGTTTCACACGTAGGGATTTTCGTGGGTGAAGGTAAGTTTGCACACTCCTCGTCTTCCAAAGGAGTTACCATTAGTTCTTTGAGTGAGAACTACTGGGCCAACCGCTATGTTGGCGCTAAACGGATTATGAGCACGGACGCATATGAGTCACTGGCCCTCGACTAGGGACAAGCTGAGCAACATCATACTGTAACGAAGCATAAATCAACCGCCCGGTACATTCTCCGCAGGAATGTATCCGGCGGTTTTTTTGTGCTTGTTCGTCCATGCCCTTATGATGTTTTTACCCATCCTACTATAATATAAACGAAATTCCAGAAACTTTTGTTTCACTTTTTTTCAAGGGAGCAAAACCTTGCCAAATACCCTCCTCTTTTGTAGAGTAAAATCAGGATTAAATATGAAATGACATATGTTATAAACGATTAGCGTATGACTAGAAGTAGCTTGTTCACAATGAAAGGAGCGTGCAGTGGTGTGGATGAAGCTTCTGTAACGTTTCACGTTGTGCCGATGCAAGAAGAACATGCAGCATTGATCTGCAGCTGGATATATGAACCACCCTATAACATCTATACCTGGCTGCCCTGGGAACAGATGAAGGCGCTGGAGGTTGAATTCGGGGACGAGCAGCTTCGAAAAGAGCAATATGCTGTTGTACTCGGAGAGCAGGACCAACTTTGCGGATTCGTTCAATTCTTTCCTCTTGAAGGCGTGACGCGCATTGGACTTGGTATGCACCCTGAACAGTGTGGACAAGGTCGCGGTACTGCCTTTGTCTCTGCGATCGTGAAGGAAGCCATTCGGCGGAACCCAAGTCATGAGATCGATCTCGAAGTGCTCACCTGGAATACGCGGGCTATTCGGGTTTATCACAAGGCTGGATTTGTCACCCAGGATACGTATGAACGACAGACACCAAGTGGTTTGATGCCTTTTTATTGCATGGTCTATGAAGGACCTCGTTAACCCTTAAACCGCATAACCAAAAAGAAATTCATGCCCGTTTATGTGATTAGTTCAAAAAATTACCACAAAATGCTATGATGTCTTAACAGGTTCCGTTATAATGATATGGACAGTTTCAGTTTAGATGATCTTTCATTCTGGAGGGGACATAACGGATGCACAAATGGATCATGAGCGGGGTATTTTTTGCAGCATGCGCATTGGCTATTGTATTAATGTTTACGCTTCCAGGGAAAGAGGAAGTGGCTGAAGAAGCGAAACCAACCATGCCGGAAGTGGCAATGGATGCCGGACAGGCTGAAGCACTGGTCAAAGCCAATTGTATCACGTGTCACGGGGATCAGCTTCAAGGTGGCGTAGGACCTGCTCTAGCTAACATCGGCAGCAAGGATGATGTGGAGAAGATCTACTCTACCATTGTCAAAGGTAAAGGCGGAGGCATGCCTTCCTTCAAGGACAAACTGAAGGACGAGGAAATTGCCAATATCGCGATGTGGCTGGCCGAGAAGAAATAAGGATAACGAGATACGCAGCAAAGAGGCCCCTGCCTTCCCTCTCGGGAATGGTACGGGCCTCTTCGTCATATCGTTCAGCCTCTGGCTGAGTGTTCTGCCAAAAAGGCTTCCACTTCACGTGCATACGGCATCCCCGACTGGGCGCCGAGCTTCGTTACGGATAACGCGGCCGCTCCCATGGCATAGCCTACTGCCGCGTCCAGGGTTTCCCCGCGCGAAAGGGCTACCGCCAGCGCGCCGTTGAAACAATCGCCAGCGCCGGTCGTATCGACGGCGCTTACGGCGTAGCCCGGCGCACGGCAAGCGCCGGCACGCCCAGCCTGTACGCGGCCGCCAGGCGCTGCCGCGTACACAGCCCCCTCGGGGCCGAGCGTCGTGACGACAGCGGCCCCGAGCGATGCGGCGAGCTCTGCGACCGCCGCATCCACGTCTTCCGGCCGGAGATCATCCCGGCCGGTAAGCACGGCAAGCTCGCTGCGGTTCGGCGTGACCACGTCGACGCACCGCAGGAGCTCCTGGGGCAGACCCGGCACCGCTGGAGCCGGATTGAGCACCACCAGTGCGCTGCCTTCTGCCGCCAGTTCGGCGGCGCGGGTGACCGCTGGCAGCGGGATCTCCAGCTGCAGCAGCACCGCTGCGGCTGCAGTCAGGCTTTTTACCGTATCCGCCTCTTCCAGCATCTCCGGCACCACTTGTCCATTCGCTCCAGGAATAACGATAATCCGGTTGTCTCCCTTGGAGAGCCAGATCGATGCTGTACCTGTTACAGTGTCTTCCAATACACGAACCTGCGAGGCATCTGCCCCACTATCCGTCAGACTGTGCAGCAAGCGTTCCCCAAAACCGTCCGAACCCACTGCTCCAATCATCGTGGTCTGTCCACCCAGACGTGCAGCAGCAACGGCTTGGTTAGCCCCTTTGCCGCCAGCCAGATAGTGAAGCTCCTCACCGCTTACCGTTTCTCCCTCTTCCGGGATGATATCGGTCTTCACCACGAGGTCCATATTGAGACTGCCTACAACCGCGATCAGAGGCTTATTCTGATTCATGTCTGACATGTATGCTTCCTCATTTCTTGGCAGCACAACGATAACCGATCCCGGCTATGTCGTCCTCATTTTCTCAAACGTTTCGTTAAACTGCTCTGCTTCCTTAATATCTACAGATGTAATTCCACCCTCATCCCACGACGTGAGACGCAGCGTAACCGTTGTATAATCAATCGTAATAAAAGGGTGATGATTAAATGCTTCCGAGATCGCGGCGACCTCATCCACGAATGCAATCCCTTTCATGTAGTTGGAAAATACGAACTTGCGGACAATCCACCGTCCCTCTTCTAGTTCCCAGCCTTCCAGCCTTCCCAGATGAGCTTCGACTTCTTCTTGCGTAAAAACCATACGTTATCTTCCTCCCCATAAAGACGGCAAAAGGGTAGTCTCTAACCCTGTCCCTCATGCCATCCGAAACCTTGGTGCTACCACAGTAACCCCAACCGTTATAGGTTAGCCGCTCTGCGGCTCGCCCGTTTCATGACTCTCATCTTACCACGTACGGAACTCAAAATCCAATACTGTAAATGGCGTTAGAGCCAATAGTGGTAAGGCTTCCAGGCGTTTACCCTCCCGGCTTCCACGCTAGAATGCCCCTTATATTCGGCCCTAGATTAGGGGTACAAATGTCAATTCTTCTTCCCCAATCAGAATATGAATGCGATGCTGCTCCTTATCATGGATAACCACACCACTCCCTACAGGAATGACCGACTCTGTGCCCAGCGCATAGAACAAGTCCTCTGCCAGAGCTTCGTCTACTTCGAGCTGCTCGTTTTCACCCAAACGGGACCAATCCTCTGCATCCATTTCAAAAAAAACGTATCGGTCCGGAATGCGTCCGATCGCCTGTGTCAAATCTGTCAATATTCCTTCATAATCCCGTCCATGCTTTACGCCCATTGGCTTTTTCACTCCTGTTTGGCCCCTAAAGAGCTGATTTGTTCTTATTATACCTGAAAATAACCCTTAAAAAAAAAGGGCTTCTGGTCGATAAATACTATACATGACCGTTTCAGCTGTTACAGCATTTCTAAAAAATGCCAAAGGTTAAACGGATTGCGGCCAAACATTCGCCCGGAAGCCCGAATACAGCCGCTTGAAAGGATTCAATTTTATCTCATGGATGAGGTGTATGATGGAAATTTCAACGATTATCGGACTAGTTTTAGGGCTGGTTTCACTTGTTCTCGGGATGTTCCTGAAGGGTGCTCCCCTGATTAATCTGGTTAACAACCCGGCAGCCTACGTTATTATCTTTGTTGGTACAGCAGCAACAATCTTCATGGCATTTCCAATGTCTGAAGTTAAAAAAATCCCCAAGCTTTTCGGGGTACTCTTCAAAAAGCAGCAACTGATTGACCGTGTTTCACTGATCGGCACATTTATGGATTGGGCTTCCACTACCCGTCGTGAAGGTTTGCTGGCACTGGAATCAAAAGTCGAAGAGATTGACGATCAATTCCTTCGCAGCGGTATGCGCATGATTATTGACGGCAACGACCAGGAATTTGTTAGTGATGTTTTGATGGAAGATATCCATGCCACCGAAGAGCGTCACCGCGGAGGAGCATTGATCTTCGCACAAGCGGGGATGTACGCTCCAACACTCGGGGTTCTCGGGGCCGTTGTAGGTCTGATTGCAGCCCTGGCCGACCTTAGTGATATGGAAAAGCTATCTCACGCGATTGCGGCTGCGTTCATCGCGACACTCCTTGGTATTTTTAGTGGTTACGTGTTGTGGCACCCGATGTCCAACAAGTTGAAGCGGATGTCCAAGAAAGAGATGGAGATCAAGCTGATGATGGTTGAAGGATTGTTATCCATTCAATCTGGTGTTTCCACCATTGCCATCAACCAAAAATTATCTGTATTCCTGACACCTTCCGAACGTAGACAGCTGGAAGAGAAGGAGGGATCATCAGGTGAAAAAGGCTAAAAAACATGAGCCGCATGAAGAACATATAGACGAGAGCTGGTTGCTCCCGTATTCTGACTTGATGACACTGTTACTTGCCCTGTTTATTACGTTGTTCTCCATGAGTTCTCTCGATGCAGCCAAGTTCGAACAGATGGCCTCGGCACTAAGCAGTGCACTGAATGGCGGCGCAGGTGTATTGGATCATACATCCATGAATCCTACGGAAGCCACAACCGACCTGGGCAAAAACAAACAGGTGCCTGAAGAGATCACCAAGAACAAGTCTGCTCAGATTACAGATGCACAGATGGCACAAAAAGAGCAGGAAGATCTGGAAAAACTCAAGAAACAACTGGACCAATATATTAGCAAAAACGGGCTATCCGACCAACTCAACACCAAGCTGAATCAATCTGAACTGAAGATCACCATCAGTGATAACGCTCTGTTCTCTTCAGGGCGTGCAGATGTGAAGCCTGAATCGCGATCACTGGCAAAAGCCATATCCAACATGCTTCAGGAGTTCCCGCAATATGAAGTGGTTGTATCTGGCCATACTGATAATATTCCCATCTCGAACAGCCAATATAAGGATAACTGGGATCTAAGTGCGGATCGCGCACTGAACTTCCTTAAAATCCTCTTATTGAACGACGCGCTGGACCCTGCGAAGTTCACACCTAGCGGGTATGGTGAGTATCACCCGGTTGCCAGTAACCAGACCAATGTTGGACGAGCTCAGAATCGCCGTGTAGAGGTTTCAATTATCCGGAAGTATCAAAGCAACAATTCAACTGTGAAAGCAGTCAATCCAGCAAACTAGAAGTGAATGCAAGTTCAAAAGGACGTTTTTCTCTCAGGTAGAGGAAAACGTCTTTTTGATGTGTAATTATGTAAAGCGTGATATCAAAAAAGCTCTGCCCTTTTCTTCAGAAAAGATATGCAGAGCTTTCTTGAATTAAACTATTTATTCCAGAGAGTAGTTCAGCAGGCTGCCCAATTCCGACTTCTCCGCAGCTGTCAGCTCTCTCCACTTCCCTGTAGCCTGTTCACCCAGATGAATATTCATGATACGTACACGCTTCAGTTTACGCACCTCGTAACCAAAGGCACTGCACATTCTGCGAATCTGCCGATTCTTCCCCTCGGTCAGTATAATCCGGAATACTCGCTCAGAGATTCGAGTGACGGTGCAGGGCAGCGTCATTTCACCGAGAATTTTGACGCCCGTGCTCATCCCCTTCAGAAAACTCGGCGTGACAGGGCGGTCAACCGTTACGATGTACTCTTTCTCATGGCGTCCCTCTGCTCTAAGTATCCGGTTGACGATATCTCCATCATTGGTCATCAGAATGAGCCCTTCGGAATCCTTATCCAATCGGCCAATTGGAAAAATGCGCTCCTTATGCCCTACAAAGTCAACGATATTCCCCTTGATATGCTGCTCGGTTGTACTCGTAATACCGACAGGTTTATTCAGTGCAATGTATACATGTTTTCTTTTTTCCTTGATAGGCTGACCGTTGATCCGTACGTCGTCGCCTTCTTCCGCCTGACTTCCCAGTTCGGCGGTTACGCCATTAATGGTCACTTTCCCGCTCTCCACTAATTTGTCCGCTTCACGCCGGGAACAATAGCCCGTTTCACTTATAAATTTATTAATACGCAAAAGGTAATCTCACCTCATCTAGTTCTCTTCGTCTGTAAGCCCATCTTCCGTCCGATCTTCATCTTCCATGCTCTCCGGGAGCTGTTTGGTAGCGGGAAGATCAATGATAACGGTCGTGCCCTTGTTCATGACGCTTTTAATATCCATCATGCCCTTATGTGATTGAATGATGCGCTGACTGACCATTAAACCAAGTCCTGTTCCAGACTCCTTATTGGTAAAGAACGGCTCACCAAGCTTCGGCATCATCTCTTCCGGAATCCCGATACCCTCATCCTTAATTTCAATCCGCACCCGGTTTAATTCCTCGTCATGGTCAAGACGAATCCGAATGCTGCCTCCGTTCGGCATGGCTTCCATACCATTCTTAAGCAGATTGATGAACACTTGCTTCAACTGATTCTCTTCACAGTGTACCATAGCTGAATCCGATGATGCATTTAATACAAATTCAACCCCGTGCAGATGTGCCTGGCTATCCAGCAGCGATATCACATCGCCGAGAATAAAGCGGATATCCCGCTCCTGGAAGTGAACAGCCTGTGGTTTGGCCAAAATCAGGAATTCGCCTACGATCAGATTGATCCGGTCAAGTTCCGACAGCATCAAATCGAGATGTCGATGATTCAGTTTGTTCGTCTCCTGCTGCAGCTGCAGGAAACCACGCAGCGTTGTAAGCGGGTTACGGATTTCATGCGCAACACCAGCAGCCAGTTGGCCTACGGTTGTGAGCTTCTCTGAGCGTCTTAGCAGCTCTTCCATCCGGTTGCGGCTCGTGATATCCCTCGACACACTAATCAGTGCTGTAATTTCACCTAATTCATCGCGCACAGGCGCTGTACTGACACTAACTTCAACCCGTGTGCCATCTTTTTTCATCCATACGGTTTCGTTCGAGGTAATGGATAGCCCTTCAATGAGCTGGGCATGCTGCTGCTTCATTTCCTCTTCCGCTTCAGGCGGGATGATCTTCAGCCTGCGGTTTTCGACCTCTCGGCTTCGCCAGCCATATAGTTGTTCAAATGCCCGGTTTACACGCAAGACCTTACCATCTAGATCGGTAATATGAATGGCATCGGCAGTTTGATTAATGATGGATTCCAGATGCTCTTTAACCGCCCTGTTCTCCTCATACATCTGTTTCAACCGGTTGGTATAGTGACCCAGATTGCGAATCATGGCATTAATCCGATTGGCCAGCTGACCCAGCTCGTCCTTCCTTCTTACTTTCAGACGGAAGTCGAAATGTCCATCCGCTACATCATTCACTTTGCCCAGGATGGATTGAATAGGACGTGTAATATATCCTGCTAACAAATAGCTGCCAAAGATCACGATTTCCAGCAGCACCAGCGATATGGAAGCATGACTGACCAATTGTTCCGATACCATGGAGGATATTTGCTTATAGTCCATGACAATACTGATGACATATGATGCTTCATTCGGAGTAAAGATTGGGATGAAGCTTTTTAACACCTTCTGCTCATGCGTTTCACTGACAAACGATACATTTTGCCCGGTTCGGATCGCCCTCACGACTGCCCGGTGGTCCTCATCTGCGGTACCATACTGATACGTACCAAAACGAATCGGTCTACTATTCAACTTGCTGTAGTTGCTATCCCTTCCATCTTCACTCATATTGGGACTGCCAAAAGTCAATGGATTGATACCCGTAATCTCCAAAATGGAAGGATTCACTTCACGAATTTTGTTCAATATCTCATCCGGACCAGAGATCTTCACATAGTCATCAACTTCAGCATTATTATAGAAGGGATTGATTATGTAGTTCCTCTTGCCATCATGATAATAACCCCAGATATCAATATCCGATGGACTGGACGTCGAGTACTCGAAACCATCGGACCAAAAATGATCCAATTTCTGCCCTTGAGTGATGGTAACCTGATGTTTTTCGAACAATTGCTTAAAGGCTTGATACCAATAGGTCATTTTCTTTGTGGATAAACCAACTTCGCGCGGATCGGAAGAGCGGGTTACAACGATATCATCCTCGGTTTGTTCCATGAGAGAGATATGCGATACCCCCACTTTTTTGCTTAAACGTACAAGTTCCTCATTTGTGATATTATTAATATCCGGGTCGAGTTCTTCTGCAGCCATGACTGAAGCAAGCCATAGATTATTACCAATCTGGCGTTTTACATAATCCAAACTATTCTGATTCTGTTCGACAGAAATTGCAATCTGTTTGGCCGTTAGGACCATCTTGGTTTCACTGTCCTGCCTAAGATTTTCCTCGGTAGTATAATAACTCAGCGCGATATTCAGAATCAAAATAACAAGCACCGAGCACGACATAATCATGGATAATTTCGTTTTAATAGACAACTTTTTTAGTTCACCTCTCGGCTTGTACCCTTTGGCGATATATGGCAAAACCTATCTCCATCATAACGGTTGTGTGTGATTTTGAAAAGGATAAATGCCCCTCGTCCAAAAGTTACCGCTTGGCTAAAAAGCTCGAATTTCATTGTTTTTTGTCTTTTCCGTGCCTACAATGAGATTAATCACTAAAACTATCCACAAATCCACAGGCTTGTGGATATCCTGTTCATAACTATGTGAGCAACTCGGTAGTTATCCACAGACTTATGCACATCATGTTAACAAACGAATATTTGTTCGCCGAATAAATGCTTTGGAAGGAGCTTTAACTGTAATGAATGAACACCCAATCTCGGTTGATCTTTCACATCTTACGGAGGAACAGCAGCACGAATTCTGGATGCGTGAAGCCATTGCCGAGGCGCTAAAAGCTGAGGCACTTGGGGAAGTCCCTATCGGAGCGGTCATTGTGCAGCATAATCAGATTGTCGGACGAGGATATAATTTGCGTGAGACCACTCTTGATTCCACTGCACATGCGGAGATGGTCGCTATTCGTCAGGCAAGCGAAACGATGGGAGCCTGGCGCCTGCTTGATTGCAGCCTGTATGTGACACTAGAACCTTGCCCTATGTGCGCAGGTGCCATTGTACAGTCTCGAGTGCCCCGCGTTATATATGGTACTGCTGACCCCAAAGCCGGATGTGCAGGAACTTTGATGAACTTGCTGCAGGAGCCACGGTTCAATCATCGTACTGAGGTGATTCCAGATGTCCTTCAACCCGAATGCTCCACGATGCTGACCCAATTCTTCCGTCGGTTACGCAAGAAGTAATACTTATACTTTTGATCTTGAGAGGAAGTGTACTGCTATGGCATTAACCCTGTATGATACCCCCAACGGAATTAGCCTCCGATTACTCACCACCGACGATACGCAAGCCTATCTTGATCTGATCCAGGTTACTCGCGTTCCCTACCAAGCTGTAGAGCCTCTTCGAGATGATGAGTTTTACACATTGGATGCTCAAACAAGGCGGATTCAGGACCGTCTAAAAGCCGCTGAAGAAGGTACAGGTTATCAGTTTGGCATCTACACTATCAAGGACGACCTGCTCATTGGACAAATCAGCCTGAACAACGTCTCCTATGGCGTTGCCAATTATGCCGATATGGGTTACTTTATCCATCCAGACTATCAGGGTGGTGGACGTATGACAGCAGCTGTTAAACTGGCTGTTGCCTATGCCTTCCGCGCCTTGAAGTTGAATCGTGTTCAGGCCGCAATCCTACCCACTAATGCCGGCTCCCAGCGTGTACTGGAGAAGAACGGCTTTCAGGCAGAAGGCATTGCCCGTAAATATCTGAAGATCAACGGAAGCTATCAGGATCACCGAATTTATGCCGTTCTTGCTGAAGATTTATCGGAGTCCCAACAACAAATTTAACCTATAAAACAACAAAAAGCCGCCCGACATAAAGTCGAGGCGGCTTTTTTCACTCATTGCTTGGAATGAGCTTAGTATCCGTAAGAAGAATTCATCAGTTCTTCGAACTCTTGCATCGTAATTACATTTTCACCTGTAGGGATATTGATTTTGAAGGCAGCTTTCTCATTGATTTTAGTGTAGGTGTTGGATCCAGTAAAGGCCAACTTCACTTCATCTTTGGTATCCACTGGTTTGATCAGCAGATCAGCTGCAATCTTTTGGTAAACCGGGAAATCCTGCTTATCCAGTGCGAAATCGATGTTGAATTTGTTGATGGTCAACGTCTCTTTCAACTGATCCAGATCCTTAGACATTTCAGTCTGATCAGCTTCCGTGATGTTCAGATCTTCTTTGGCTTGATCAATATCAGCTTGATCCAGTTGCAGCATATCGCGGTATTCTTCTTTGGACAAGATGTCCAGCACTTTAGGCAGTGCTTTAGTCACCAGTACAGTAACTGCTTCTTTAACGTTGTCGTTAGTAACGGAGAATTGCACTACCTGCTTGGCATCTACACCTTCTGGCAGCTGTGCATCCTTAACATCTACGTTTTTGAAGAATTTGTCTTGGTCATATTCACTAAGAACAGCATCCATAACTTCATTGCTCAGTTTTTGTGTTTTGGCTGCGTCCATAGCATCAGGGTTCCATTCCGTACCCTCTTGCTCAGCCAATTCTTTCAGATCCAGTTCCAGGAACTTGCCAACCACCGTCTCCGGAATTGGGAAGAACGGAATGCTTGGCACTTTAACGTAAAGCTTCTCAGCTGTCATCACCATTGGAATGGTGAATGTCATGCCCATATCACCTTTGAGCTCAAGGCTAACTGTCATTTCTGTTTGCATTGGCTCGCTTTGATATACGCCAGTTACGTTAAACTGAGCATCCTTCAACATGCTCATAAACTGAGTCATCGTTGGATCTTGTTGTGACTCGTCTGCAGGTTTATAGCTCAATTCATTAATTGTGAAATTGGAACTCATCTCATACGAAGTCAGTTTAGAAGCATTGGCCGCAGCCGTCTTCAGTGCTTCTTTTGGTTCTTGTTTGCTGCTACATGCTGTCAAAGCCAACGATACCGTCAACAGCAACGTTAGAAGCAACGCCCCCATACGTTTAGTCATTTGTTTCTCTCCTCTCGTGATAACCCCAAAAAAGTAATTCAACATCAATGATATACCATTTATTCTGAAACGGAAACACGATTTGGGAAATTTGTGATCTTCCCACACTAAAATGGCTACAAAGACCTATGTTAGCTTTTCAATTCTATCTTTATCGGTCATTAATATGTATGAATACGCAAAAACCCCCTGTTAGGTAACAGGAGGTCTCGTTATGCATCAATATATATCTCATAATACAATACTGAAATGGATGGGTATTCATCTCACCCTTGTGGGTTGTTATGATCCACATGATTTTGATTTTTCACTTTTTTGGACCCCGACAACGGTTCCTGTCCAGATGAATGCTTTTCCGGACGGCGATGCTGCTCAGCAGCTTGAACTTCCGGTACAGGTATCGCTTTTGGTTTGCTCATGCCAATACCCCCTCTTCATGATTTTAGGAATGGGATGGGTTCATATCTTCCGTTTTGTCATGATTCAACGAATCCTGATGACGACGATCATTGGTATCTTGCTGAATTTGCTGTGCATGATGGCTGTTCACGGCTGGCTGCTCCAGATCAGCAACAACATTCTGCAAGTTTTTATCGATCCCTGCCTTGGCTTTGCTCACTCGAATCACTCCTTCAATTGGGGCTATGTTCTTGTCTTGGACTGTAACGACTGGGCACATTCATGAATATGCCGTGTATAATCCTGAGCCAGCTCCTGAATGGGTTCTGTGCGCTCATCTGTCGTTTGTCCATCCCGTTCTACATCAATCAGTTGTACACTGACCTCACGGGAGTCCACATACGCGCATTTGAAATCGAATGAGTACATTTGGTGTCCTGCAGTCGCGATATGAATACGAATAGCCTTCTGATCGGCTTCATCTGCCATTACCTGTGCCTGATCGCCGACATTCAGTACTTCCGGCAAACGCTCCTGCCATGCGCCTACAAGCTCTGTCTGATCTATATTTAACTCGCGGTTCATCTAACCACCTCCACTCCTATAAAGTGCGGCGAACAAGATGATTTTATACATGCATATGGAGTCAATTAGAGCCTGTTGATGCCTTTAATAAATGAACCATGGCAGATAGCTCGATTGAGGAAAATGTTATATGCAAAAAAGGACCCGAGCTTATCGCTCAAGTCCCTGTTATAAGTGTTGTTATGGCGGAGAGGGTGGGATTCGAACCCACGTGGAGTTGCCCCCTAACGGTTTTCAAGACCGCCCCGTTATGACCGCTTCGGTACCTCTCCAAAATTTGAAGTTTTATAAACTTGCCACGAAATAGATCATACCACATATACAATTAAAAAAGCAAGCTTTAGAATAAAAAAAACCCGTCATAAATAATTGACGGGCTTTTTTGGTTGGCTTTATCATAATAAAACCCTATTCGCTATGTTAGGAACGACGTGCAATCACACTGATTCCACCCATGTAAGGACGCAATGCTTCAGGAATAACTACAGTCCCATCTTCTTGCTGATAGTTCTCGAGAATAGCTGCCACTGTACGTCCAACAGCCAGTCCGGATCCGTTCAGTGTGTGGACGAATTCAGGCTTAGCCTTCGGCTCTCTACGGAAACGAATGTTGGCACGGCGCGCCTGGAAGTCTTCACAGTTCGAGCAGGAAGAGATTTCACGATATGTATTGCTTTCTGGCAACCATACCTCGAGATCATAGGTTTTCGCGGAAGTGAAGCCCATGTCCGCTGTACACAACGCTAAAACACGGTATGGCAACTCCAGCAGTTGAAGCACACGTTCTGCATTTTGCGTCATTTTCTCCAATTCCTCGTAAGACGTTTCAGGAGAAGACAATTTCAACAACTCAACCTTATTGAACTGATGCTGACGGATTAATCCACGTGTATCCCGTCCAGCAGAGCCGGCTTCAGATCGGAAACATGAGCTGTATGCCACGAAATGCTTCGGCAGATCCTCTGCATTCAAAATCTCTTCGCGATGATAGTTCGTTACTGGAACTTCTGCGGTAGGGATTAGATAATACTCCGTATCCTTAAGCTTGAACAGATCTTCTTCGAACTTCGGCAATTGGCCTGTTCCGAAGAGGCTGTCGCGGTTGACGATATATGGAGGCAAAATCTCCTCATATCCATGCTGATCACTGTGCAGATCCATCATGAAGTTAATCAGAGCTCGCTCAAGACGTGCGCCAAGTCCTTTGTAGAACGTAAAACGGGAACCTGTTACTTTCGCAGCAGCCTCAAAATCAAGGATATCCAGATCCTGCGCAATCTCCCAATGTGCTTTTGGAGTAAAACCGAACGACTTCGGTTCAGACCAGCGGCGAATCTCTACATTATCATCCTCAGAGGCACCCACAGGTACACTCTCATTTGGAATGTTAGGGATGGCCATCGTCAGATCGTTGATCTTCGCTTCCAGTTCCCGGACCTCTTCATCCATCGCCTTGATGCGATCAGACACTTCACGCATCTCAACAATTAAATCATCCGCGTTCTCGCGATTCTTTTTCAGCTTAGCAACTTCACCGGATACTGTATTCCGGCGGTTCTTCAATGTCTCGCTCTCTTGCAGCAGTTCCCGGCGCTTTGCGTCCATCTCGGAAAATCCAGCAATGAGATCGAGTGACTTGCCACGGTTGGTTAACGCTTCTTCTACACGGGCGTATTCATTCCGCAATATCTTTACATCAAGCATTATATACTCCTCCTAAATGACCTCACAGAAAACATATCAATAAACCTAAGCCTATCACATAGCCTTTGTGGAGTCGCGTATAACTTCATCTTAATCATTTTCAACAATAAAAAAACAACCTATGAACCCCTGTGACACCCTACGCTGCGATTCCCGCTGTGTAAAGCAGATACGGGCAACATCAGGCATTTGACCAGATTCAGCTCCTCCAGCAGTCTTACAGATTGCAGAAGGAGTGTTCCAATCCACCAGGGTATCATAAGTTGTCTAATATGCACTATTGGTTCTATAACGACTGCTTATAGGATTGGGCCATATCTACAAAATAAGAATGCAAACGGTAGTCATCGGTCAATTCAGGATGATATGAGCAGGCCAGCAAGTTTCCTTGGCGCGCAGTAACGATCTCACCCTTATAAGTGGAAAGAACCTCAACCTGTTCCCCAACACTCTCAATTAGAGGTGCGCGAATAAACACTGCTCTTACCGTTTCATCGATTCCTTTGACAGGCAGGTCTGTTTCAAAGCTTTCCCGCTGCCGCCCGAATGCATTTCTGGAGACAGTCATATCCATCAATTCCAAATGGGCTTCTTCCTGTCCTGAAATACGCTCAGCCATTACAATCAGGCCTGCACAGGTGCCGAATACCGGTTTACCCTTGGCAGCAAAGTCCCGAATAGGCTGCATGAAACCATATTTGCGCATCAATTTACCAATAGTGGTGCTCTCACCGCCAGGAAGAATCAGACCATCCAGTTCATCCAACTGCTCAACCTGTTTCACAGCCAGTCCCTCTGCACCAGCCCGCTCAACACTGCGAATATGCTCTGTAACCGCACCTTGAAGTGCTAATACACCTATCTTCATTTGCGTTCTCCTCTTCTACCAGCCGCGATCCTGTTATACGTCAAAAGCCGTAAGTTTGGAGATCCGTGCCCCGAGGTTTATGGACACTCCAGCAATCCATTTACCGTCCATGTAATGCTTTGTCGCTCCCACTATAACATGTGCAACTAACAAGGTTCTCCTTAGACTTTTGAGCTGATGTATGCGTAGAATTCTAACTTGATATTTTACCGGAAAAATTGTAAATACACAATGCATCCAGTCGCAATTTGGTGCTTATTGTCCTTATTCAGGTGAGGTAGATCGTAAACTTCTATGATCTGCAGTCATGCCCTATAGCATCAATTAGAACAGGTTTTTAATACCATCAAACAGATCAACGAAGAAGTCCTTTACCGCACGGAAGAACAAACGGAACCAGCCGCCTTTTTCAGCCTCTTCTGCTGTGATCAGGTTCACTGTTTTCTCTTGTGGTTCAATACCATCAGCCTTATAGGTGTAGGTCACCGTTCCGACTTTCGTACCTGCTTTAATTGGAGCAACCAGCTTGTCTGCTTCCGTTACGTTTGCCTTAAAGGTAACATCCAGGTTTTGAGTGCCTTTGGGAACAACAAAGCTAACTGCATTGTCGGTCACTACGGGCACATTCGTTTCTTTACCTTTTTTCAGCGGAACAGCTTCCCAGCCAGTTACTTTGGTTTTACCAGCGACAGCTTGCTTCACTTCGAAGTTGTTATAACCATAATCCAGTACTTTTTTCGTCTCTCTGAAGCGTGCAGGCTCGGAATCGGTACCCATAACAACACTGATCAGGCGCATACCATCACGTTCAGCCGTTCCTGTGAAGTTATTCCCTGCATTTGTGGTATGGCCCGTTTTCATTCCATCTAGACCTTCATAGGCGTAGCTTTTGAAATTGGTTATATCTTTATTCGCTTCCAACATCCAGTTGTAGTTGATAATTGGAGCTTTGTCATTGGGACGGAATTTATAGGATTGAATTGTTGTAAAGTCTGTGTAGTCGGGGTGATCCTGAATGATATATCTGCACAGAATTGCTGCATCCAATGCAGACATAACTGTCTCTTTATCTTCGGCCGGTTGGAAGTCCGCAGGCATATCCGCACGATCAAGACCTGTGGAGTTAATAAAGAATGTATCCTTCATGCCCATTCGCTTTGCTTCATCATTCATCATCTTCACAAAAGCTTCTTCGGATCCTGCAACATATTCTGCCAATGCCACTGTTGCATCATTTGCAGATCCAACGGCCATAGCAATATACAGCTCTTTAACCGTATGTTGATCGCCTTCAGCCAGGAAAATACGTGAGCCTATGCTCTCCGCTGCATTTCTTTTAACCGTAACTACATCATCCCAGCCAAACTTCCCTTGCTTAACCTGCTCAGCCACAATGTACTCGGTCATCATCTTCGTCATGCTGGCAGGCGGCATGGCTTTGTCCGCATTCACATTAAGCAGAATCTGGCCTGTCGAAGCCTCCATGAGTACGGCAGATCTAACTTCAAGTCCAAGTGAGTCTACAGAAGGAACCTGCACGGCTTTTTCGGTCTTCGTTGTTGTCGCAGCAGCAGTCAGTACCTGACCCGAATCATTCGCAGCAGCCATCACCGGCATTACTGCAGACATGCAGAGCATATTGACCAGCATAACCGAGGCTACGCTTTTTTTGAGCATTTGGCGTTTCTTTTTGTTCATTTGTTTAGCTTTCAATGATAATACTCCCTTCGTTCCGAAGCTTCGCTTAATTGATGCTTCAGTGCAGCTTGAGCTGCGTTTTTCTTGGTCCTTAACGATCGTAGAAGATGTTGTGAAAAGTAGCTTTTTATGCGCTGTATCGAAAGAGCAATATCATTGCTCCATAAGTTTCATTATCGATTGTCACTTAGTTAGCATTATCCAATGCTTATGTAAAAGGACGTCCGCGCTTCTATCTAGCTGGGCAACCTTTCGTGGCATTTGTTCCATGTGAAACAAGATTCATAGATTCACGTCAAAAAGCCGCCGCAACGCCCTAATCCGATAAAGGATCGTCACCGCTTTTTCTATTCTATCACAGGGGTATCCGCAAAAAAAGACAGGCCCGGCGAAAATCGCCAAGCCTGTCCTGGAAATGATTAACTCTCTTCAGATTACAACGAGTAGTTAGGTGCTTCTTTTGTAATTTGAACATCATGCGGATGACTTTCACGAAGTCCCGCGCCAGTAATACGGATAAAGCCTGTATCATTGCGGAGCTGCTCAAGGTTGCTTGTTCCGCAATAACCCATACCCGAACGCAGACCACCAATTAACTGATGAATGGTATCGGACAATGGACCTTTATAAGCTACACGTCCCTCGATGCCTTCCGGAACGAGTTTTTTGTCATCATCCTGGAAGTAACGATCTTTACTTCCTTGTTTCATTGCAGCCATTGAGCCCATACCGCGGTATACTTTGTAGCTACGTCCTTGGAAGATTTCAGTTTCTCCCGGGCTCTCTGCAGTTCCCGCAAACAAGCTTCCCAACATAACTGCATGTGCGCCTGCAGCCAGTGCCTTTGTAATCTCACCTGAATATTTGATCCCGCCGTCTGCGATGATTGGAACTCCATACTCGCGTGCGACAGTTGCACAATCGTAAACAGCAGTTACTTGAGGTACACCAATACCAGCAATAACACGTGTTGTACAAATGGAACCTGGACCAATACCCACTTTGACAACCGATGCACCCGCCTCGATCAGATCACGAGTAGCTTCACCAGTAGCTACATTACCTGCAATAATAGTCAAGTTCGGGAAACGCTCACGCAATTGACGAACAGCTTCGATAATGTTGATGTGATGTCCATGTGCAGAGTCAACAGTAATTAAGTCTACACCAGCTTGTACCAATGCATCAGCGCGTTCAAAAGTATCTTTGGAGATACCAATTGCCGCACCAACCAGGAGACGACCTTGAGCATCCTTGGCTGCATTAGGGAACTGAATTGCTTTTTCGATATCTTTAATCGTAATGAGACCTTTCAGTGTATTGGACTCATCCACCAAAGGAAGTTTCTCAATTTTGTGCTTTTGGAGAATTCCTTCTGCTTCTTGCAAGGTTGTACCTACAGGAGCAGTAACCAGATTCTCACGAGTCATGACTTCACTGATTTTAATACCGTAGTCATGGATGAAACGCAAGTCACGGTTAGTCAGAATCCCAACCAGCTTCTGATCACCTTCGACAATCGGTACACCGGAGATGCGATATTTCGCCATAACTTCTTCCGCATCCGATACCAGGTGCTCAGCTGTCAGTGAGAACGGATTGGTAATTACGCCGCTCTCCGAACGTTTAACCCGATCTACTTCTTCCGCTTGCTGTTCAACTGACATGTTTTTGTGGATAATTCCGATACCGCCCTCACGTGCGATGGCAATGGCCAGAGTCGCTTCAGTAACGGTATCCATACCAGCACTGATCAGAGGGATATTCAGTTTTACACTATCGCTCAAACGAACCGATACATCCACTTCTTTAGGCAGTGTCTCGGATTTCCGTGGCACTAGCAATACATCATCAAAGGTCAAACCTTCCTTACCAAACTTATCTTCCCACACGCAGGTGTTCCTCCTTATGTTTGCTCAGCTTTACGGTCCAAAACCCGAAGATCTCAGGCAGTATTTATGCCGAAAATACGTTTTCTGAAAAATTTATTATTGCCATCTTAGCAAAGCGATATTTAGACTGTCAAGGAAAAGTGCCTGGTTATATCAGGTGTACTGTCTGATGCATACAACTGTGTTTCTTGAGCGGACAACTGCCGAATATGCCAAAAACACCATCCGTTTTTAAATGGCGTTTGTCCTCAAATTTTTTTAACTTTGTTTCAAGTAAAACTAGATAGCTTCCATATATTTACCTTTATTAACAAATAAAAACCACCACCGAAGTTCATCGGCAGTGGTTCTTTGCTTGGCAACGTCCTACTCTCCCAGGACCCTTCGGTCCAAGTACCATCGGCGCTAGAGGGCTTAACGGTCGTGTTCGGGATGGGTACGTGTGGAACCCCTCCGCTATCGCCACCAAACGAGCATTTGTGTAACAAATGCATTTTGTGGAACTGAAAATCATACACACATTGGAGTGATGTACCGATTTTCATTTCAGAGATCATTCTCTGAAAACTAGATCCGAAACGAAACTTGCGACTAAAACCTGCAATTTGGATAAGCCCTCGACCGATTAGTACTGGTCAGCTCCATGCATTACTGCACTTCCACCCCCAGCCTATCTACCTCGTCGTCTTCAAGGGGTCTTACATACTGGGAAATCTCATCTTGAGGGGGGCTTCACGCTTAGATGCTTTCAGCGCTTATCCCGTCCGTACATAGCTACCCAGCGGTGCTCCTGGCGGAACAACTGGTACACCAGCGGTACGTCCATCCCGGTCCTCTCGTACTAAGGACAGCTCCTCTCAAATTTCCTACGCCCACGACAGATAGGGACCGAACTGTCTCACGACGTTCTGAACCCAGCTCGCGTACCGCTTTAATGGGCGAACAGCCCAACCCTTGGGACCTACTTCAGCCCCAGGATGCGATGAGCCGACATCGAGGTGCCAAACCTCCCCGTCGATGTGGACTCTTGGGGGAGATAAGCCTGTTATCCCCAGGGTAGCTTTTATCCGTTGAGCGATGGCCCTTCCATGCGGTACCACCGGATCACTAAGCCCGACTTTCGTCCCTGCTCGACTTGTAGGTCTCGCAGTCAAGCTCCCTTATGCCTTTGCACTCTTCGAATGATTTCCAACCATTCTGAGGGAACCTTTGGGCGCCTCCGTTACTCTTTAGGAGGCGACCGCCCCAGTCAAACTGCCCACCTGACACTGTCCCCGTACCCGCTAAGGGCACCAGGTTAGAACCTAGATACGATCAGGGTGGTATCCCAACGGTGCCTCCACACAAGCTGGCGCTCATGCTTCAAAGGCTCCCACCTATCCTGTACAGATCGTACCCAAATTCAATATCAAGCTGCAGTAAAGCTCCATGGGGTCTTTCCGTCTTGTCGCGGGTAACCTGCATCTTCACAGGTATTAAAATTTCACCGGATCTCTCGTTGAGACAGCGCCCAAGTCGTTACGCCATTCGTGCGGGTCAGAATTTACCTGACAAGGAATTTCGCTACCTTAGGACCGTTATAGTTACGGCCGCCGTTTACTGGGGCTTCGGTTCACAGCTTCGGGATTACTCCCTAACCGCTCCCCTTAACCTTCCAGCACCGGGCAGGCGTCAGCCCGTATACTTCGCCTTACGGCTTCGCACAGACCTGTGTTTTTGCTAAACAGTCGCTTGGGCCTTTTCACTGCGGCCCCCTCGTGCTATTCACACTACCGGGGCACCCCTTCTCCCGAAGTTACGGGGTCATTTTGCCGAGTTCCTTAACGAGAGTTCTTCCGCGCGCCTTAGAATTCTCTTCTCGCCTACCTGTGTCGGTTTGCGGTACGGGCACCTTCATCTGGCTAGAGGCTTTTCTTGGCAGTGTGAGATCATGACCTTCGCTACTGTAATTTTCACTCCCCATCACAGCTCAGCCTTAGGATGTGCGGATTTGCCTACACATCAGCCTCACTGCTTGGACAGACATCCATCCGTCTGCGTCACTACCCTACTGCGTCCCCCCATCGCTCGTAACGATTTACGGTGGTACAGGAATTTCGACCTGTTGTCCTTCGACTACGCCTTTCGGCCTCGCCTTAGGTCCCGACTTACCCTGAGCGGACGAGCCTTCCTCAGGAACCCTTAGGCTTTCGGCGGATCAGATTCTCACTGATCTTTTCGTTACTCATACCGGCATTCTCACTTGTATAATGTCCAGCGCTCCTTACGGTACACCTTCAACCCTTATACAACGCTCCCCTACCCCTGATGCAAAGCATCAAGCCATAGCTTCGGTGGTGTGTTTAGCCCCGTTACATTTTCGGCGCAGAGTCACTCGACCAGTGAGCTATTACGCACTCTTTCAATGGTGGCTGCTTCTAAGCCAACATCCTGGTTGTCTGTGCAACTCCACATCCTTTCCCACTTAACACACACTTGGGGACCTTAGCTGATGGTCTGGGCTGTTTCCCTTTTGACAATGGATCTTAGCACTCACTGTCTGACTCCCGGAAGTAAGTCTATGGCATTCGGAGTTTGACTGAGCTTGGTAACCCTTGCGGGCCCCGCACCCAATCAGTGCTCTACCTCCACGACTCTGTTTTCCGAGGCTAGCCCTAAAGCTATTTCGGGGAGAACCAGCTATCTCCGAGTTCGATTGGAATTTCTCCGCTACCCCCACCTCATCCCCGCACTTTTCAACGTGCGTGGGTTCGGGCCTCCAGTGCGTGTTACCGCACCTTCACCCTGGACAGGGGTAGATCACCCGGTTTCGGGTCTACGTCCACGTACTAACTCGCCCTATTCAGACTCGCTTTCGCTGCGGCTCCGGCTCTTCACCTTAACCTTGCACGGGAACGTAACTCGCCGGTTCATTCTACAAAAGGCACGCCATCACCCCTAAAATGGGCTCTGACTTCTTGTAAGCACACGGTTTCAGGTTCTATTTCACTCCCCTTCCGGGGTGCTTTTCACCTTTCCCTCACGGTACTGCTTCACTATCGGTCGCTAGGAAGTATTTAGCCTTGGCAGATGGTCCTGCCGGATTCATACGGGGTTTCACGTGCCCCGCACTACTCGGGATCCGTCTCGGAGAGAGCAGACTTTCAATTACAGGGCTTTTACCTTCTTTGGCGGGCCTTTCCAGACCTCTTCGTTTAACCGGCTCCTTTGTAACTCCATGTGAGACGTCCCACAACCCCAGAGAGCAAGCTCTCTGGTTTGGGCTGTTCCGCGTTCGCTCGCCGCTACTGACGGAATCACTATTGTTTTCTCTTCCTCAAGGTACTTAGATGTTTCAGTTCCCCTGGTATGCCTCTACACAACCTATGTATTCAGTTATGAGTAACTGGATATTACCCCAGCTGGGTTTCCCCATTCGGACATCCCCGGATCAAAGCTTGCTTACAGCTCCCCGAGGCAGTATCGTTGTTCGCCACGTCCTTCATCGGCTCCTAGCGCCTAGGCATCCTCCGTGTGCTCTTAGTAGCTTAACCAATTCGCTCGTGTTCAAGCTGTCTCTTCCCTTGGTTTGCTTGCGCAAATCCAAAAGTCGTTCCATTCGATCACTCGCTCATACAGTATCACTAATATTTGAAACTTGTTTAACACAAGTTCAGCTAAAAGGAATGTTCTAATTCGCAATTTTCGTTTCGATATCTAGTTTTCAAAGAACAAGCTCCATGCAAAAGCAAGCTGTTTTGAGAGTTTGAGCTCTCAAAACTGAGCAACGAGTGAGTTGAAAGCTTTACGAAGTAAAGCTCGCTTCGGAAGCATGCTTCCTGAAGACTTTTTGAATGTCTTCGTTACAGAAGACGATTCTCCATAGAAAGGAGGTGATCCAGCCGCACCTTCCGATACGGCTACCTTGTTACGACTTCACCCCAATCATCTATCCCACCTTCGGCGGCTGGCTCCTTGCGGTTACCCCACCGACTTCGGGTGTTATAAACTCTCGTGGTGTGACGGGCGGTGTGTACAAGACCCGGGAACGTATTCACCGCGGCATGCTGATCCGCGATTACTAGCAATTCCGACTTCATGCAGGCGAGTTGCAGCCTGCAATCCGAACTGAGACCGGCTTTTTAGGATTCGTTCCACCTCGCGGCTTCACA
This sequence comes from Paenibacillus sp. FSL K6-2862, assembly GCF_038005125.1. Taxonomy (NCBI): domain Bacteria; kingdom Bacillati; phylum Bacillota; class Bacilli; order Caryophanales; family Paenibacillaceae; genus Paenibacillus; species Paenibacillus sp. FSL K6-2862. The sequence continues at coordinate 86,585 of NZ_JBBOSN010000001.1, read as the reverse complement.
GCCCGTTGTACCGGCCATTGTAGTACGTGTGTAGCCCAGGTCATAAGGGGCATGATGATTTGACGTCATCCCCACCTTCCTCCGGTTTGTCACCGGCAGTCACCTTAGAGTGCCCACCCGAAGTGCTGGCAACTAAGATCAAGGGTTGCGCTCGTTGCGGGACTTAACCCAACATCTCACGACACGAGCTGACGACAACCATGCACCACCTGTCTCCTCTGTCCCGAAGGAAAGCCCTATCTCTAGGACGGTCAGAGGGATGTCAAGACCTGGTAAGGTTCTTCGCGTTGCTTCGAATTAAACCACATACTCCACTGCTTGTGCGGGTCCCCGTCAATTCCTTTGAGTTTCAGTCTTGCGACCGTACTCCCCAGGCGGAATGCTTAATGTGTTAACTTCGGCACCAAGGGTATCGAAACCCCTAACACCTAGCATTCATCGTTTACGGCGTGGACTACCAGGGTATCTAATCCTGTTTGCTCCCCACGCTTTCGCGCCTCAGCGTCAGTTACAGCCCAGAGAGTCGCCTTCGCCACTGGTGTTCCTCCACATCTCTACGCATTTCACCGCTACACGTGGAATTCCACTCTCCTCTTCTGCACTCAAGTCACCCAGTTTCCAGTGCGATCCGGGGTTGAGCCCCGGGATTAAACACCAGACTTAAATGACCGCCTGCGCGCGCTTTACGCCCAATAATTCCGGACAACGCTTGCCCCCTACGTATTACCGCGGCTGCTGGCACGTAGTTAGCCGGGGCTTTCTTCTCAGGTACCGTCACTCCTTGAGCAGTTACTCTCAAGGACGTTCTTCCCTGGCAACAGAGCTTTACGATCCGAAAACCTTCATCACTCACGCGGCATTGCTCCGTCAGGCTTTCGCCCATTGCGGAAGATTCCCTACTGCTGCCTCCCGTAGGAGTCTGGGCCGTGTCTCAGTCCCAGTGTGGCCGATCACCCTCTCAGGTCGGCTACGCATCGTCGCCTTGGTGAGCCGTTACCTCACCAACTAGCTAATGCGCCGCAGGCCCATCCTCAAGTGACAGATTGCTCCGTCTTTCCAGCTCCCTTCAGGCGAAAGAAGCAAGTATTCGGTATTAGCTACCGTTTCCGGTAGTTGTCCCAAGCTTGAGGGCAGGTTGCCTACGTGTTACTCACCCGTCCGCCGCTAACCATCAGAGAAGCAAGCTTCTCCTCAAGTTCGCTCGACTTGCATGTATTAGGCATGCCGCCAGCGTTCGTCCTGAGCCAGGATCAAACTCTCCAATAAAGTATTGAAAAGAGCGATTAGCTCATTTTGAATCTGACGAGATTAAAAATCTCATTTGTTGTTCCAGTTTTCATACAGCCAATTGGCACGTACCAAAAACCTTCACGTTCATCCTGCAAGCAGGATGATTACTCACTCGTTGTTCAGTTTTCAAAGATCAAACGTCGTTTGCATCCGAGTGTTGTTCTCTTCAGCAACTTTTATATCTTATCACATCCGAACCAATTTAGCAAGCACTTTTTTTAAGTTTCTTTCGAAGCTTTTCAGTTGCTTACCGCACCGTGTTTCTTGTGTTTTCTTGGCCGGAATTAGAATATACCATGTACAGATTTTTTATGCAAGTACTTTTTCGAAAAAGATTGTATATTCTAATTCCGCACTCATTAACATCCCTTTGTTTAAACTTTAGGTTCGCTGATTATTTGGTCAATCGCTTCAGGAGACTATATAAAGTGTTAACAATTAAATGCCTGTTACTTGCTGATATATAATTACTGAATAACTCTCTTATTCTCTATTCGACTTTCTTTGCTGGCATCTTCTTGGGCCATAGGGTATAACTGAAACTGATTATAAAGTCGATGACCAATATAACTCCCCACACTCTTACGATGTTCACGAATGCTTCAGTACGGGCAGGATCACCAATCCACCAGATCATAATCAATAAGAAGGAACTCCCTATGATGTAGGCAGCCAGATGTCGAAACCATCCATGCCTTTCCTGACTTGCATGTTCGCTTCCGTATGCTTTCCTGCTGCGTGGATTCTCTCCACCTCTAAACCAAAATAAAAAGTATCGATCTGCCCACGCAATCATCTGGTGGCCAAAAGCAATACTAACACCTATATATATGGCTGCGATGCCATGCACCATACTCGCTGTAGCCCCTCTTTGCAGATCCATAACCGTAGCCACTAATAGCAATAAATCGATAACAGGTGTCGCCATCAGTAAACCAACACCCAGACGCTTCATACCTAGCAGATATCTTACAGATAATCCGGCAGCAACGAAAATCCAAAAGGCAATTTCACATCCTATTATAAAATAGGCAATCATCATAACCCCTCCCTTTATAACACAATTGTGCTAAATACAATTTAACACGTTTGTATTATATTAAGCAATAGTGTTATAATTCACATATGCCTAAAATAGTAGATCATGACAAACAGCGACTCCTTGTCGCTGAAGCAGCTTGGCGCATTATACGCAGAGATGGCATGGAGCAAGCATCTGTCCGAAATATTGCCGAAGAAGCGGGTATATCTGCCGGTTCAATGCGTCACTATTTCTCAACTCAATCCGAATTACTCCTATATGCAATGAATTTGGTATCCGAAAGGGTATCAAATCGAATTAAGCAGATGTCGTTCAACGGTTCTCCTATGGAGAATATGAAACTTCTACTGCTCGAATTCATGCCTAACACGGACGAAAAAATGGCTGAAATGGAGGTGTGGTTTGCTTTTACAGCCAAGTCCAAAACTGATCCGGCTCTCAAAGCACTCGCTGACAAGGTTTATGATGAAATCAGACAAGCCATAGCCACGGTAATCACGTACATTGTTAAACTTAATCTCTCACGAGCTAACCTCAATGAAGAACTGGAGATAGAGCGTCTCTACGCCCTGGTGGACGGACTGTCCATTCACGCCGTACTCAGACCGGATCAGATGACCTATGAAATTATGGAAAATGCTCTTTCTCTACATCTCGCAGCATTGTGTCGTGCAGAAGAATAAAAGCTTTTTACTGTTTTATTACAACTAGACTTAACGAAAGATTGAACAACAGAAGACATGCCCATAAAACAAAAAAACCGTCAGACGTTTTGAGTCCACTTCCTGTTATTGCAGGAGGTAGACCGCTGTCTGACGGTTTTTCTCTATCCGATAATAATCCGGCCTTCCGGATGACGATACAACTTCTTCTCTTTACGCGGACGAAGCGCATACGCAATGGTTAATGGTCCGATCCGGCCAACAAACATCGTAAAACAGATAATCAATTTTCCTATATCCGTTAATTCATGAGTCACCCCTACGGACAGACCCACTGTCCCTATTGCTGAAGCTGCTTCAAACATCAAAGGCAGGAATGGTGCATCTTCGGTTGTAAGCAGGAGCATGACCACAATCATGAAGATGATTAACGAGACCATAATGATGGTCAATGCCCTCATGAGCAGTTCTTTGGGAACACGAGAACGGAAAAACACTATATCCTTATTCCCGCGGATCATGGCATATACCGCTCCAATCATAATCAGGAACGTCGTTGTCTTGATTCCGCCACCGGTTGAACCCGGTGAAGCTCCAATAAACATGAGCAGGATGAAGAAAAACTGAGTCGCCTGTCTCATCTCCGTTATATCAATCGAGCTTGTTCCAGACGATCTTGTAGACACAGACTGGAAGATGGAAGCATAGATTTTCTCAGGCCAGGTCAGTGAAGCAAGTGTATGTCCATTAGTGAATTCAAAGATAAATACCACAAGGGCTCCAATACCAATCAGCGCACCAGACACGGAAAGTACCAGCTTCGACTGAAGCGACAAACGACGACGTTTATGAAACTCAAACAGGTCATTCAGAACCACAAAGCCGAGTCCACCAGATATAACGAGCACAGATGCAGTCAGGTTAAACAACAGGTCCCCGGTATAATGCTGAAAGCTGTTGCCAAACAGGTCAAATCCACCGTTATTAAACAGGGAAACCGAGTGAAATATCCCATAGTAGGCTGCTTGTCCCAGAGGCATTTCGGCTGCCCAGCGCAAAGCCAGGATCACAGCAGCCACACCCTCAATCGTGAAGGAAAAGATCAGTACCTTACGGATAATGCGCACAATACCTTCCATGCTGTCTGCATTAATGGCCTCTTTCAGAAGCAGTCTGTCTTTGAGGGATATCCGTTTACCCAGGACAAGTGCAAACAGCGTTGCAATGGTCATGAAGCCGAGTCCGCCAAGCTGCATGAGTACCATGATGACAATCTGTCCAAACAGATTAAACGTCGTTCCTACATCCACAACGACCAGTCCGGTCACACATGCTGCTGAAGTCGCCGTAAATAACGCATCAATGAACGCCAGATGTTCACCGCTTCGGTTCGAAATAGGCAGCATCAGCAGAATGGTACCAATAGAGATAATCAGCAGGAAACCGCCAACCAAAATAAGCGGGGGTGACAGAAATTTGGCAATGTGAAGCCTGAATTTCATGAAGGGCACCTCTTTTAACATAATACAATCTGTAGTCAGATCAAAACGAACCAAGGAGCCTTGGAAAGCGTCCTATGTAAACCTAAAGAGGAACTTGCCCCAGCATGATACTGAATGGCAGGTTCCTCTTCTATTATGAACGTGTAATACGTTCCTTATTATTCTTGCGTACGTGGACGCATGTGAGGGAAGAGCAGTACGTCACGAATGGACGGTGAGTTGGTCAACAACATGATCAGACGATCGATCCCGATACCCAATCCGCCTGTTGGCGGCATTCCGTATTCGAGTGCACGAATGAAGTCGTCATCCATTTCGTGCGCTTCATCATTCCCGTGTTCTTTCTCCAGCAGTTGTGCTTCAAAGCGTTGACGCTGATCAATTGGATCATTCAACTCGGTGAAGGCATTCGCGTGCTCACGTCCAACGATAAATAGCTCGAAGCGGTCTGTGAAACGCGGATCTGCATCACTTTTCTTCGCCAGCGGAGAAATCTCAACCGGGTGTCCCATAATAAACGTTGGCTGAATTAGTGTTTCTTCAACAAACTGTTCGAAGAATGCATTCAAAATGTGGCCAAACGTCATATGCGGCTCAACTGGAACCTTATGCTCTTTGGCCAGCTGGTGAGCTTCTTCATCTGTCATTTGCACGGAGAAGTCCACACCAACGACTTCCTTAACCGCATCCACCATCGTTACACGGCGCCATTGCGGAGTAAGATCTACTTGGTAGTCAGCATATTGGATCACTTGTGTTCCAAGCACTTCCTGCGCAATATGAGCAACCAGATTTTCGGTCAATTGCATGATATCTTTATAGTCGGCATAAGCCTCATACAGCTCAATCATCGTGAATTCAGGGTTGTGACGAGTTGACATCCCTTCATTCCGATAGACACGGCCGATTTCATACACTTTTTCGAGTCCACCTACAATCAGACGTTTCAAGTGAAGCTCAATCGCAATACGCATGTACAGCTCCATGTCGAGCGCATTATGATGCGTAATGAACGGACGTGCAGCCGCACCACCAGCGATGCTGTGCAGTGTAGGAGTTTCCACTTCAAGATAGCCAAGGGAATCCAAGTAGCGGCGCATCGACTGAATGATTTTGGAACGTGTAATAAAGGTCTGTTGTACTTCTGGATTCATGATCAGGTCCACATAGCGCTGACGATAACGCAGCTCTACATCGGTGAGACCATGGTATTTATCCGGAAGCGGGTACAGCGACTTGGACAGCACTTCCAAATCTTTTACTTTAACCGACGTTTCACCGGTTTTGGTCTTGAAGACTACACCGCTAACTCCAACGATATCGCCAAGGTCCAGCAGGCTGAAAGCCGCAAACTTGTCCTCAGCTACCGTATCCTGACGAACATAGATCTGGATTCTGCCGCTCAGGTCCTGAATATGCGCAAAGCTTGCCTTACCCATTCCCCGCTTCGCCATAATCCGTCCGGCAATACTGACTTCGATCTGCTTCTCTTCCAGCTCTTCCTTGGTCAGTGTTTCATACTTCTTCAGAATAGAACCGGCTTCTTCGGTACGTACGTATTTTTGGCCAAAAGGGTCGATTCCCAATTTGCGGAGCTCGTCCAATTTGTCGCGGCGAATTTGCAAAAGCTCGCTGAGTTCGGTTTCCTGATTCAAGACTTCATCCGTCATGATCTATATTCATCTCCTTATTTACATTGCAGACATCCTCAGATGTGTTCTTCCTCAAATGTTGAAAAAAGCTTCCCTAAGGAAGCTTTTGTCTCCGTGCCCGACTGCTTCATTACAATACTAACTATTGCTTCTTAATATCTACAATTTTATATTGAATTACGCCAGCTGGTACGCTTACGTCAACAACGGTGCCTTTTTTCTTACCCAAAATGGCTTTTCCAACAGGGCTTTCGTTCGATATTTTGTTCTGAAGCGGATTGGATTCCGCGGTACCTACAATTGTGTACTCTGTAATGTCTCCGAATTCCAGATCTTCTACAGTTACGGTTGCACCTACGCTTACCGCATCGGTATCGATTTCATCGCTGTTGATGATCCGCGCATTCCGGAGCATTTTCTCCAGAGTGATGATACGACCTTCAATGAAGGCTTGTTCATTCTTCGCGTCTTCGTATTCGGAGTTTTCACTGATATCGCCATACCCGATGGCTACTTTGATCCGTTCAGCCACTTCGCGGCGCTTAACCGATTTCAGTGTTTCCAGTTCTTCTTCCAGCTTCTTGAGTCCCTCTTGTGTAAGGATAACTTCCTTATCGCTCATCTCAACCGATTCTCCTGTCATGGGAATAATTTGATTGCACGGGAACGGAACCAATGCTGAATACAGAGCTCCGACCGCATATATCTTCAAAACTATATGAAGTTCTCCAGAGAAACAGAACGTTCCTCCTGATGCACTAGCCTTATAACACACATGGCGAATTTATACTGTGAAATTATAGGGGAACGATCTCGAAAAGTCAATGTTACGCCCCTTATATTTGTAAACGTTTTACAGGACAGGATCAGGATGCATTTTCGGCTACCGCTGATTCCGCATCAACGTACTCTTCATTTTGAATCTGGCCTACAAAGTTCTCCAGAATCTGTACCATCTGATCACGTTTGGTTCCTTCCATAATCACGTCCTTGATGCGTGCAGAGCCTTTCAATCCTTTCAGGTACCAAGCCAGATGTTTACGCATCTCCTTAACCGCTACGGCCTCATTCTTCAAAGCAATCAGACGGTCCATATGGAGAATGGCAACACGGATTTTCTCTTCTGCACCCGGATCAGGAAGCAATTCCCCGGAACTCAGGTATTGAATAGTACGATACAGCATCCATGGATTACCCAGTGCAGCTCGGCCGATCATGACCCCATCACAGCCCGTTTCGTCCAGCATGCGACGTGCATCTTCCGGTGAAGATACATCTCCGTTCCCGATCACCGGGATGGAGACTGCTTCTTTTACATTTTTGATATGGGACCAGTCAGCCGTTCCTGTATAGAGCTGCTCACGTGTACGGCCATGCACACTTACAGCCTGACCTCCAGCACGTTCTACCGCGAGTGCATTTTCAACGACGAAAATGTGCTCGTTATCCCAGCCGATACGCATCTTGACGGTCACAGGCTTCTCGACTGCGTCCACTACAGCGGATACCATATCATAGATTTTGTTCGGATCAAGCAACCAGCGCGCTCCTGCATCACAGTTCGTTACTTTTGGCACAGGGCATCCCATGTTGATGTCAATGATATCTGCGTTGGTTTCTTTGTCTACAATCTTGGCTGCTTCTACAAGCGCTTCACGGTCTCCACCAAAAATCTGCAGGCTCAGCGGTTTCTCCCGCTCATCTACAAACAGCATCTCACGTGTACGCTTGTTGCCATGCACGATGGCTTTGCCACTTACCATTTCCGCACATACAAGCCCTGTTCCGAATTCTTTTGCAATCAGGCGAAAAGCCGGATTACACACGCCAGCCATCGGCGCAAGTACGACCTGATTTTTCATTTCAATGCCACCGATTTTCAGCATTTCTGTGTTTCTCTCCTTCTGAATACCGCAGACTCTTACAAGAGTCCCGGTCATGTTGTGCTATATACAATCAACGATTAACGATATGTGTCTTCATAAAACACGTTATATACTCATGAGTGACTATAGTGAATGAACTCTACTTACCCTGCATTTCTTCAACGCTGATGTTCAGCACGCTCGCAATGCGCTCCAGCTCTTGTTCGGATACCTTACGGTTCCCCCGTTCAATCGTTCCCAGAATAGCAAGCGATATGCCAGTACCAGCTGCAAGTTCCTGTTGCGTTAAACCTTTCAGCTTCCGAAAGGCCCGGATGCGGCTCGCCAGTTGCACGTTTTCCAAAGCTGTATTCCATCCTTTCCATCCAGTACAGACAACGATGAGTGTACATAGGTATACAAGCCTGAAGGCTCGCCTTCAGGTACGATATCTGACAATGGAACAAGCACAAATGCCCGTTCGCCCATCCGCGGATGTGGTAATTGAAGCAATTCGGTATCCCGACTCTGCCCATTCATCCAGAGCAAATCGAGATCTACTGTTCGAGGACCCCAGCGAATATCGCGGACTCGTCCAAGCCGATTCTCGACGTCCAGCAATTCGGTCAGGAGCTGCTCGGGAGTAAGACGCGTCTGTACTGCAGCAGCCATATTCAGAAACGAGGGCTGATCCACATAACCTACAGGCTCTGTCTCATATAGCGATGAACAACGAAGGACTTCTATATCAGGATGTGCATCGAGTAACGTCAGCGCTTCAAGCAGCGTCTGTTCCCGGTCACCTAAATTGGCCCCTAAAGCAATATAAGCCTCTGAATATTCAGAGGTCGAATGTGCAGTCATGATCGGTTCTCACTTTCTTGTGCGGCGAAGCTCTACCGTTACGCCCTCAAAATGAATATCAAACGGTGGATGCGGCTTCGTCACCTTAACTGTCAAAGCATTGATAATAGTATAAGTGTCCAGTAACGAAGATGCAATATGTTCGCCCAAAGCTTCAATTAACTGGAATGATTTGTTTTCCACAATATGTTTCACAAGTTCATGAATTTCGGCGTAATTAACGGTCTTGGTCAGATCATCTGTACGCCCAGCTTCCCCAAGATCCATATCCAATTCGAGATCTATGTAGTAGCGCTGTCCGAGCTTCCGCTCTTCTGCAAAAACACCATGATATCCGTAATATTCCATCCGATGCAGTACCATTCTATCCATAGGATTCGCCCGCCTTCTATATAATTTAGATTGTGTGTTACTACTCGTTCGTTACCTCGTGCAAAACGCTACGCTTCTAGAGCGGGTCAATCGGACCCGCTAGGTTATTTCCTCCGTAGACCCGGAGAGGCATACAACATGGCATCACACATGTCCGCCGTCCGCCGGATCGGCTTCACATCATGAACTCGAACCATCTGGCAGCCTTGGGCGATGCCAAATGCAACTGTTGCTGCCGTCCCTTCTACTGCATCATTCGCCTGCACTTGAAGGGTGTTCTGAATGAATCGCTTGCGTGAAGTAGCCAGCAGAACCGGATACCCCATCTCGTTAAGAAGTCCAAGAGAAGACATCAGCGTCAGATTCTCGGTCAGATCCTTCACGAAGCCAATACCCGGGTCGAGAATAATCTGATCCGGATGCACTCCGGCATCCAAGGCAATTTGAATGCTTTCCTGCAGATCCTGAACCACATCATCGAGATAACTTGTGTAATCCCGCTCGGGTCTATTGTGCATCAAAATGATTGGACATCCCAGATCCGCAGCTGTGCGGGCCATATCCGGGTCTGCCTTGGCTCCCCATACATCGTTAATAATGTGAGCACCGGCTAGGATAGCCTTCCGTGCAACTTCCGCCTTATAGGTATCTACGGATATTGGAATATGCGGAGCCTGGAGCTGCAATGCTTCGATCACAGGTATGATTCGGCTGAGCTCTTCCTCGGCACTGACGGTCTCCGACCCCGGGCGTGTGGATTCGCCTCCGATATCAATCAGATCTGCTCCATCCTCCATCATCTGTATCGCATGGGCAACTGCCAGATCTACCTGATTGTAGCGTCCTCCATCGGAGAAGGAATCCGGCGTAACATTAAGGATGCCCATGATCTGTGTCCGTGTACCAAGCTTGAGTTCAGCTGGCCCCCATGAATAGTTCCGTTCGTAAATGACTGGTGTGAGTGTCATGAAGTATACCCCGCTTTCTGACGGTACATACCCAGAAGTGCTGCTGTAACCGGGCCGATATGTCCGTTACTGATTATCGTTTCGTTTCCGTTCTGTCCTCGTAAAGTCGTAACCGGCACAAGCTCTGCTACCGAGCCTGTCAGGAATATCTCATCTGCTTCCTGCAGCTCATTCCAGGTATACAAGCCCTCTGCACTGGCTAATCCCATATCAGCTGCAAGTTCCAGAACTGCTGCTCGAGTGATGCCTGGTAATATCCCCGTCTCGATAGATGGTGTATGGAGAACACCCTGCCTCACCCAGAATACATTGCTGACAATGCCTTCAGCCACATGGCCTTCCCGGGTCAGCTGCAGGCCTTCCGCCCCTTGAGCAGGCTTACCGTATCCGTTCAATTCCCGTTTGGCCAGGATGCTGTTCATGTATTGCAGTGATTTGAAGCGTATATTCCCTTCAGGTGTGTTGCGAACCGTCGATAAGCACTGAAGCATTCTGCCCTTCTCGTATAAGGATGGAGAGAGCTCAGGTAATGCTTTTGCAAATACAATATGATTGGGTCGATCATAATCCCCCGAGGGCAATCCTAGCGCTGCTTCACCTGCTGAAACCGTGTATCGTACGTACGCATCTCGAAGTGCGTTTGCCTGCAGCAGACAATTGATCCATTCCTTCAGTTCCTCTACTGTCGTAGTAAATGGGATTCCAAGCTCCGCACAACCTGCGGCCATTCGTTCCAGATGGCGTTCCAGCAAGAAGGGGACGCCTTGATAAGTCCGAAAAGTCTCGAACAGGCCCAGTCCGTACAAAAAGCCGTGATCCGTTACCGGAACCACGGCTGCCGCCATATGAACCACATTTCCGTTTATCGCGGCGTACTGCATTCCTATACCTTCACCTTCTGGGACAGAAAGTTACGCAGCATCTGATGCCCATGATCTGTAATGATCGATTCAGGATGAAACTGCACACCCTCAATGGCAAACTCCTTATGGCGCAATCCCATAATTTCACCTTCTGCCGTCTCGGCTGTGATCTCCAGACAATCCGGCAAACTGCTGCGCTCTACAATAAGGGAGTGATAGCGGGTTGCCGTAAACGGGGAAGGCAGTCCGGCAAAGACAGACGTTCCATGATGATGCATTTCCGAGGTTTTGCCATGCATCATGCGATCTGCACGAATAACGTTGCCTCCAAAAGCCTGTCCAATGGCTTGGTGTCCCAGGCAAACGCCAAAGATCGGAATACTACCCTTGAAATGATCGATGACAGCCAGACTGATGCCTGCTTCATTCGGAGTACAAGGTCCAGGAGAGATCAAAATATGATCAGGTGCCAATGCCTCAATGCCTGCCAAGTCAATCTCATCATTCCGGCGAACCTCCACCGTCTCTCCCAGCTCACCCAGATATTGAACCAGGTTATATGTGAAGGAGTCGTAATTGTCGATAACCAGTATCATATTCTTGTTCCTCCTCTTCTTCCGTCATGTAATGACGGTTGCTTCAATTAGTATAGTTTGACTGCTTCCGCTTGCTCACTGTAGTTCACGGCCCTCATCATGGCTCTTGCCTTATTCCGGCACTCCTTGTATTCCCGATACGGATCAGAGTCAATAACAATGCCTGCGCCCGCTTGAACATAGCCGACTCCATCCTTGATGGCAAGCGTTCGGATGACGATGTTCAGCTCCATATTCCCACTGTAGTCCATCCACCCGATCGATCCTGTATAGGGACCTCTCCGCACAGGCTCAAGTTCCTCAATAATTTCCATGGTCCTTACTTTGGGAGCCCCGGTAATCGTTCCACCAGGGAAGGTGGCTGCAATGACATTGAAAACGGATAGACCATCGGCAAGTCTCCCCTCGACTTGGGAAACCAGATGCATAACATGCGAATACTTCTCGATGGTCATCAGTTCGGGTACATGAACTGATCCATAGGCTGCAATGCGCCCAATATCATTGCGCTCCAGATCAACCAGCATAATATGCTCTGCCCGTTCCTTCTCACTGTTCAACAGCTCAGCGGCCATGGCTTCATCCTCGGCTGCGTCACGACCTCTTCTCCGGGTGCCCGCAATCGGGCGTGCACTTACCTTGCCGTTATCCACTTTGACAAGAAGCTCCGGTGAACCACTCACCAGTTGAAAGTCTGGACTGCGAAGCATTCCCATATACGGCGATGGGTTCACAAGACGCAGCCATTCGTATATATGCTCGGCAGTGGACTGGAGTTGCTTTTCCTGCCGCAGCGAAAGGTTCACTTGGAACACATCACCCTGCCGGATATATTCCTGTACGGTGCGTACAGCCTGTTCGAAATCCTGTTGGGGAAATGATGTCTGCCATCCTTCCGTTTCCCTGTCCGCCTCTTCCTGCTTCTGCGCCAGCTGCATGTGCCTGCTGCGATGCTCCAATGCTTGCTGCTGCTCCTCTGCCTGAGCATAGCCCACAATATGCAGCCACCGCTGCCGCATGGCTTCAGCTCGCTCTTCAGCTTCTGCATACAAGACTTGAAGGTGTGCCTCGTCCGATTCAGCTCTTAGCGGCAGATGGACCATGCAGTACAGTGCCTCTTGTTCATTGTCATATGCCCAAAGCTCTTCAAAACGCATCCACCAGTAGTCAGGCAAAGCGGGATTGTCTTCAGCGAGCGTTGGCAGCTTCTCCAGTGATCTGGCTACGTCATAGCTGAGGTAACCTGCACTCCCCCCACCAAAATCAGGAGCCTCACTCACTTTAGGGGCAGTGTACGGAGCTGACCACCTTTTTAACACATCCAGCGGTTTACCCGTATCTGTGGACGTCAATCCTTTTTTCAGATCATAGATGACCGCTTCATGTCCCTTGCCTGAAATAACGGATACCGGGTGCAATCCCAGAAATGTATATCTTCCGCCCTTCCCGTTCTCCAGCACCATGGAATAGGGCGATGCTTGGTGCCAAGCTGCTTCCCATGTTAACGGTAAACCGCCATGAACCGGTCCCTCATCCGACTTGATCATGTACGGCATCATGGTCCATCCTTGTCTGGCCCACTCTGTCCAGTCGGCGTATGTTGTCATCAGGTGTGTCATTTGCGGTTAGCCGCCCTCCATCTGTCGCTAGTTCTATTGTCTGATAGTATACTAAAGCACCGCATCTTTTAAAAGCATTCAGCAAAAAATCCCCCATACCCAGCATGTGGGTACGGAGGATTGATATCATTATGCTTACACCTAAGCTTCGAAGTTGTATAGTGGTGTGCTGAGGTAACGCTCTCCGTTACTTGGCACGATAACAACAACACGTTTGCCTGCACCCAGCTGTTTGGCTACTTGCAGACCTGCACGAATCGCTGCACCGGAAGAAATACCGGACAGAATGCCCTCTTCCTTCGCAACTTGACGAGCTGTTTCGAACGCATCATCATTCTCAATGTGAATGATCTCGTCATAGATTTCCTGATCCAAAATCTCAGGAATGAAGTTCGCACCGATTCCTTGAATTTTGTGAGGACCCGGCTTGCCGCCTGCCAAAATTGGAGACGCAGCTGGCTCTACAGCGACGATTTTGATCGAAGGGAAGGCTTCTTTCAATACTTCGCCTGTACCTGTAATTGTTCCGCCTGTACCAATCCCTGCAACAAAGGCATCCAATGTACCACCAACAGATTGAATCGCTTCAACGATCTCCGGACCTGTTGTTTCACGGTGGATTTTTACGTTTGCTTTATTCTTAAATTGCTCAGCCATGAAGTATGTTGGGTTTTCCTTAAGCAATTCTTCTGCTTTTTTGACAGCACCGTTCATTCCCTCGGATCCTGGCGTGAGCACCAGCTCAGAACCATAGGCACGAAGCAAGTTACGACGCTCCAAGCTCATCGTTTCAGGCATAACAATGACAGACTTGTAGCCTTTGGCTGCAGCTACCATTGCAAGACCAATTCCTGTGTTACCGCTAGTTGCTTCAATGATGGTATCACCTGGTTTCAGCTTGCCTTCTTTTTCCGCTTCTTCTACGATGCTGATCGCAATACGGTCCTTAACGCTCGAACCTGGATTCTGATACTCAAGTTTCACGAATACTTCAGCACTACCTTCAGGTACGATACGGTTGAGACGAACAAGCGGAGTACCTCCGATGAGTTCTGTTACGTTATTAACAACTTTAGCCATATGAATGCCCTCCTTAGTGGGATGAATAATACTTAAGTCCTGTTGCTTATATTGCGCGGCCGGAGCAGCCTCTTGATGTTATAGAAGAACTGCGGAAATCCTTTACTCCATCTGGCCCAAATGCATATCCATGGAACGGATCTGAGGTTTCCGAAGGTTTCTTAGGGTTAAACATTGCTTTTAATCCGAGTAAACGAGTAGGTATTTATTATTTTTATCTTATCAACGTTGCACGCCATTGTCAATATGAGTACTCAAAAAAATACTCTGTCCTGGGCCATAAGCCTGTAGACAGAGTATTTTTTATCACGGTGCAGCATCCCAAATAACTATCCACCGATCAGTGAAAATTAGGAAGCAGGAATTTCGGCGATAATCACGGCTTCATATTTATTGCGCAGCCTCTCTTCCACCTGAGGAAGTGGATCAGCCTGGCTCAGAGCCAGCTGCATCCGGATATCTTCACGTACCTCTTCTGCGGATTGAACCTGGGCATCCTGCTTATCGTTTAATTTGATAATGGCATATCCATCCTCGACCTGTACTGGCCCAGCAATATCACCAACATCCAATTGTTCAGCCAGGTTCATGACGTCTTCCGGCTGAAACGGATCATTCTGTTCAATCCAGCCAAGCCGCCCTCCAGCGTCACGGGTGAAGCTGTCTGTTGATTCTGCCTTTGCCATATCTTCGAAGTCTGCACCCTGCTCCAAATCATCCAGTAACGAATCGGCTTGCTCTTCATCTTCCACCATAATCATGGACAGATCGTATTTCTCGGGAGAGATGAAGTCCTCGCGATGCTCGTCCCAATAATGCTCAATGTCTGCATCCTTGACCTGAATGCCGCTCGTAGCGATTTTCTCCAATAAAAGCCGATAACCAGCTTCCAATTCAAGCTCTTGTCTCGTCAGGCCAAGCTGGGACTTCATCTCGTCAAAGTATGCCTGCTCCGAATCATAGCCATCCATCGCAACAGACAGTTCCTTCGCTATTTCCTCCGGAGTGACTGTAAGGTCGCGATCAACTGCCTCCGCATAAACCGCTTTGCGGTTCAGCATCTGAAGGAGCATATCGCTGCCATAACGCCGTTTCAGCGCATCGGTCCATTCCTTGTCCGTAATGACCTCTCCGTTAATTGTGGCAATGGCGCTTCCTTCCTCCTGACCTGTATCATGAGGTGCATCTGCATCATCCCGACCTGATCTCATACCCTGAACCACCATTACCGTCCCCATCACAAGCATGCCGAGCGTCAGGACAATTACAGCCGTCCACAGCCCTTTTTCCTGTCTCGTCATTCCGCGTCCCGTCCCCGCTTATATCAGTTCTTGGCTTGCTCTAGAATGGTCTCGAGTTGTTCTTTATTGAAATCATAAGCTTCATTGCAGAACTGGCACACTACTTCTGCTTTGCCTTCTTCTTCGATCAGCTGCTCCATTTCGTGCTGACCCAGACTGATCAACGTTTTTTCGACCCGTTCCCGGGAACACTGACAGCGGAAATGAATGTCCATGCCATCCATAACCTGTACATCCGGCAGTACACGCTTCAGCAATTCTTCCAGTTCAAGCCCTTGCTCCAGCAGCGTCGTCACAGCAGGCAACGTGCCGATAGCATTCTCAATTACGGTGATTTCATCGTCGGTCAGCCCAGGCAGCAGCTGTATAATGAATCCGCCGGAGACAATGACCGAATTGTCGGTATCTACAAGTACGCCAACGCCTACAGCAGAAGGTGTCTGCTCCGATTTGGCAAAATAGTATGTGAAGTCTTCGCCCAGCTCTCCCGAAACAATCGGTACACTGCCACGATAAGGTTCCTTCAGGCCAAGGTCCTTCGTTACATTCACGAAGCCTTCTGTGCCCACAACTCCTCTAACGTCAAGCTTACCCATACTGTTGCTTGGTAAATGCACATGCGGATTCGTCACATAGCCACGAACTTCCCCTTTGGCATTCGCATCGGCAACAATCTGCCCAATGGGACCGTCTCCCTTGACCTGAATGGTCAGCTTCTCTTCACCTTTAAGCATTGCACCCATGATGGCTGCAGTGGTTACCGTACGCCCCATGGCAGCTGTAGCCGTGGGAAACGTATCATGTCTTCTGCGCAATTCCTCAACCAACTCTGTTGTTTGGACAGCAAAGGCTCTAACCCGTCCTCCCATTGCTGTACCGCGAATCAAGCGGTCCTGTTTGTTGTTTTCCAAGTCACTCAGCCTCCTTTGGCGTATACTATAGTATCTCTGATACACGATATATAAATTGAATGTGATATCGTTCAACTTATAAATCCGTTCAATTTACAGAAAAAACGGCACAATACGTAAGACTGGTAAATCAGCCCGCTGCATGCCGTCTCTTTCCTTACCTTTCCCGGTTCCGCTCATAAATGATACGCAGCCCTTCCAGCGTAAGCAGCGGATCAACTTCCTCGATGCTGCGTGTTTCCTCCGCAATCAACGGTGCAAGCCCCCCGGTTGCAATAACTTTGGGCTGTACACCCATCTCTGTACGAATGCGATCAACAATTCCGTCGACCTGTCCAGCATAGCCATATATGATACCAGCCTGCATGGCATGCACCGTATTGCGTCCTATAACCTTCTTGGGCTTCTCCAGTTCGATGCGAGGCAGCTTGGATGCCCGCTCATAGAGCGCTTCAGTGGCAATATGAATGCCCGGTACGATGGCTCCCCCAAGGTAGTTGCCCTTCTCATCAATACAGTCGAAGGTCGTCGCAGTGCCAAAGTCAACAACCACAAGTGGACCACCGTATTTCTCAACGGCTGCCACTGCATTCACAATGCGATCTGCGCCTACCTCACGCGGGTTCTCGTACCTTAGGTTTAGGCCTGTTTTAATGCCAGGTCCCACAACCATTGGCTTTTTGCCAACATATTTTTCACACATCGTTTCCATCACATGCACAAGCGGAGGAACCACCGATGAGATGATGACTCCTTCAATGTCGCGTGTTGATATATCCGACATATGAAATAAATTATAAATCAATACGCCGTATTCATCCACTGTGGACTGACGGGACGTACTCAGACGAAAATGGTGGAGCAACGACCGGCCTTGGTACACGCCGAGTACAATATTACTGTTGCCCACGTCTACAACAAGAATCAAAGAGGTTCACCCCTCTTTCTTTTCGTTTAAATCTAGGCTGATATCAAGGCTCTCGAAAGAATAGGTTAACCTTCCAACCGAAATTACATCCACACCACTCTCGGCAATCCCCCGGATGGTATCCAGAGAGACATTACCTGATGCCTCCACCTTCACATGCGGAGCCTGTTTACGAATAACCGTAACAGCCTCACGCATCTGATCCGGATGCATATTGTCCAGCATAATGATATCCGCACCTGCCTGCAAGGCTTCGTTCACCTGGGTCAGATTCTCAGTCTCCACCTCAATAGTCATTGTATGAGGAATGACATCTCTTGCCCGCTTCACGGCTTCTGTGATGCCGCCTGCCCCTTTAATATGGTTATCCTTAATCATAACCGCATCGTACAATCCAAATCGGTGATTCGCCCCTCCACCGATCCGTACTGCATATTTTTCAAGCAAGCGGTGTCCAGGGGTTGTTTTACGTGTATCCACCAATCGTGTAGAGAGGCCCTCTAATGCATCAACATATGAACGTGTGCGCGTTGCAATCCCCGACATGCGCTGCAGCAGATTGAGCGCCAGACGCTCACCTGTAAGCAGACTGTGGGTGCTTCCTTCCACTTCTGCCAGCGTTGTTCCCCGAGTAACCTCATCTCCATCTTGTACCATCGGTCTAAATACGAGCGATGGGTCTACTACCTGAAATACCAGTTCAGCTACCGATATGCCTGCGATGAACCCGTGGTCTTTGGCGTGAATAACTGCCTTGGATTGATGGCCTGCAGGAATCGTCACACTCGTAGTGACATCCCCTGCCCCCACATCCTCGCGAAGCCAGTTTTTGATGGATTCGGTGAGTCCTTCATTATATCCGTTCAGTATCATGACATCAATTCCTCCACAATCGCTTGTTCTCTTTGCTGCAAACTATGCTTCTGCCAACCCGCATCATCACGAAGCGGGAAATCCTCACGGAAATGTGCTCCCCGACTCTCCTGACGATGTAATGCTCCACTGGTGACCAGCCAGGCACAGGTCAAAAGGTTGGCGTATTCCATCTCTTCCTTATGTGTCAGCAAATAATTGAAGATGTCCATTTCACTCTCCAGTTTATTCAAGGCACCCTGTAAGCCGGCACCGTTACGTCTCAGACCCACCTGACGGACCATCATCTTCTGCAAACGCAAACGCCGTTCCGAAATCGGCTGCTGCTCATTCCATTTTCTATTCCCGACACTATGCGGCGTAGGGGTTTCAATTTGAATTGAATTTAGCGGTGGCAGTGTTTGAATGCGTTCAACAATTCTGTGCCCAAATACAATGGCTTCAGACAATGAGTTACTCGCCAGACGATTGGCTCCGTGGACTCCCGTTGAGGAAACTTCACCACAAGCAAACAACCTTCCAATGCTGCTCTCCCCGTTCAAATCTGTTTTGACGCCACCCATCATATAGTGTGCTGCCGGAGCAACCGGAATCCAGTCTGTGGTCATATCCAGTCCGTACCGCATACATGTCTCATATATGGTAGGGAACCGGTGTTTGATTAACTCAGCCGATTCATGGGTGATATCCAGATACACAAATGTACTGTTCGTCGTCTCCATCTCACTAACAATTGCTCGTGCAACAACATCACGCGGAGCGAGTTCAAGCTGTGGATGATAACGTTCCATAAAACGCTCACCTTTGATATTTCGCAGAAACGCTCCTTCGCCCCGTACTGCTTCAGAAACCAAGAAGCGCGGAGCACCCGGATAACATAGGGAGGTCGGGTGGAATTGAATGAACTCCATATCGCGAATGACTGCACCTGCACGATATGCCATCGCAACACCGTCAGCTGTGGCAACCTCTGGGTTGGTTGTATAGCGGTACAATTGCCCTGCCCCACCGGAGCAGAGCACCGTAGCACGCGCTTTTACAAACACCTTGGTACCGTCAGACTTCTGAACCAATGCCCCTACACATTCACCGTGATCCGTGATCAAGTCGATGACAAAATGCTCATCCCAGACTTCAATACCTGAATGTGCACTTGCCTGAGCTGCAAGAGCCCTCACGATCTCGTATCCAGTCGCATCACCATTTGCATGCAAAATACGGCGGTGACTGTGCGCACCCTCCTGCGTCAACGCCAGCTCGCCGTTCTCCACATCAAACAATGTGCCCAGACGGATCAGTTCCTGTACTCCATCCGGGCCTTCGTTTACCAATGCTTCCACTGCCTCGCGGCGACACAGGCCCGCTCCAGCCACAAGTGTATCCTGCAGATGGTATGCAGGGGAATCATCCTCAGCGATTACCGCAGCGATGCCTCCTTGTGCATAGCGGGTATTGCTCTCCAGTAAGGACTTCTTCGTAATCATCAATATCTGATTATGTTTGCTTGCCCTGATGGCTGTATATAATCCGGCAATGCCAGAACCAATAACTAGTACATCCGTCTCCACAATGGGCAGCTGGGACAGATCAAAATCCACTATATATTGCGGTATCATCCTATTCACCTGTCTCGGAGCAAGAGTAGCGCATGCTACTTCACCAGTAACATGCGCTCTAGCGATTCTCTGGCTTTGTCGGCAACGGCCGGTGGTACATAAATTTCCGGCTTCATCGTTTCCAGGCATTTAACCAGTTTCTTCAGGTTGTTGACCTTCATGTTTGGACACACCAAGAACTTGGTGGCAAAATGAAACTGTTTATCCGGGCTATCCAGTCGCAGCTGGTACCCTGTACCATCTTCCGTACCCACGATAAATTCCTTGGCAGAAGAATTTTTACAGTATTCGAGAATTGCTGTCGTGCTGCCTACAAAGTCTCCCATCTCCACGACTTCCGGACGACATTCCGGGTGTACGACAAACTCGGCATTTGGATATTTGGCTCTCATCTCGACGACGTCTTTTACAGTCAGCATATCGTGAGTGTTGCAATACCCTTCCCAGATAATCATTTTTTTGTCTGTGTGCTGCTGAACATAATGTCCGAGGTTTTTATCCGGCACCCAGATAATCTCATCAGAATCAACAGATTGAATAACCCGGACTGCATTGGCCGATGTACAACAGATGTCGGTCTCCGCCTTGATCTCAGCCGAGGAATTGATATATGTCACTACTTTTGCATTAGGATGCTGCGCTTTCAGTTTACGCAGGCCCTCAACATTGACCATGTCTGCCATGGGGCATCCAGCACGTTCATCCGGAATGATAACCGTCTTGTTCGGGGCCAAAATCTTAGCGCTTTCACCCATAAAATGAACCCCGCAGAATACAATGACATCCGCATCCGTTTGTGCCGCTTTCTGTGCCAATAGGAATGAATCCCCACGGAAATCGGCTACTTCCTGCACTTCGTCACGTTGGTAATAATGAGCAAGAATAATAGCATTACGTTCCTTCTTCAACTCCATCAGCCGCGCTCGCAGCTCCCGGTTCATCTCAGCCTTGCGCTCTAAAGCCAGAGCTTCCACCTGTGATCCTCTCCTTTGACGGACGGCGCCATGCGCCGTTTCCTGTGACTATCTGCGTCGATATTTTCGCTTGAGAAACGAATCACAAGCGGTTTAACACCTAATGTACACAACGTTCACGACTCTGTCAATAAATGAAAAGGGCACAGAACAACACCCTAATCAACTGTTTCCTGCGTAGTTCGCGCTCTAGCTCGCAGTTATCATTATCTCTGCAATTTGAACAAAACGCACAAAAAAAGAGAGCCTCTCGGCTCTCTTTGATCTGTTCTCAGAATAGGTTCTGTTAGACATTAAGACGTTGGCTTCGTACCACCATCATCTGGATCATTACTGTTGCCTTTATCCAGATTCGGAGCATTGTTAGGGATATCTCCGGCAGGTGGTTCAGGTGTTTCGTCTTTGCCTTGAATGCGAACACGCACATCACCGATGTTATCGACGATTGGTTCTCCGCCTTCACTTGGCGTACCTTCGTTATCATTATCGCTCTCCGGTTTTGGAGTCAAGGAACCTGTCTCGATCAATTGTTTGATCTGATCCATCTCCAGTGTCTCCACTTCAAGCAATGTTTGAGCGATCAAGTGCATTTCTTTGGAATGTTTTACGAGCAAGTCCTTACATTTCTCGTAACATTCATTGATAAAGCGCTGCATTTCCTGATCGATCTCATAAGCGATGGAATCCGAGTAATTCTGTTCATGGCCGATATCCCGTCCAAGGAATACCTGTCCTTGTGAACTTCCGAATTGCATAGGTCCCAATTTTTCACTCATACCGTACTCCATTACCATGCTGCGAACAATACCTGTCGCTTGCTGGAAGTCACTGTATGCACCAGTACCAATTTCACCAATGAACAATTCTTCTGCCACACGACCCCCAAGGAGTCCTGTAACTTTGTCCAAGAGCTCTTGCTTGGTAACCAGCATACGGTCTTCTTTTGGCAACATGATTACATATCCACCCGCACGTCCGCGCGGAATGATGGTCACTTTATGTACCATATCGGCATGTTCCAGGAAGTATCCTACAATGGTATGGCCTGCTTCGTGATAAGCAACGATTCGTTTCTCACGATCACTGATGACACGGCTTTTCTTCTCCGTACCTACGATGACACGGTCAATCGCCTCGTCAACTTCTTTCATGGAAATGTCTCTCCGGTTACGGCGTGCCGCAAGCAATGCCGCTTCATTCAGGAGATTCTCGAGATCTGCACCAGAGAAGCCTGTTGTACGCTTCGCAATAATGTCCAGTTTCACATCTTTTGTGAGTGGTTTGTTGCGGGAGTGTACTTTCAGTACCGCTTCACGACCTTTTACATCAGGGCGGTCAACCGTAATTTGACGGTCAAAACGGCCCGGACGCAGCAAGGCAGGGTCCAGAATGTCTGCACGGTTCGTTGCAGCCACGATGATAATACCCTCGTTAGCTCCGAATCCGTCCATTTCAACGAGCAACTGGTTGAGCGTTTGTTCACGTTCATCGTGACCACCGCCAAGGCCAGCACCACGCTGACGACCTACAGCATCAATCTCGTCAATAAAGATGATACATGGGGCGTTTTTCTTTGCATTTTCGAACAAGTCACGTACACGGGATGCACCGACACCGACAAACATTTCGACGAAGTCAGAACCCGAGATACTGAAGAACGGCACACCCGCTTCACCTGCAACGGCACGAGCAAGCAACGTTTTACCAGTACCCGGAGGCCCCACGAGCAATACGCCCTTAGGAATCCGTGCACCTACAGCTGCGAATTTGCGAGGATCTTTGAGGAAGTCAACGACCTCAACAAGCTCCTGCTTCTCTTCGTCCGCACCTGCGACGTCTTCAAATGTAACCCGCTTCTTCTCTTCGTTATAGAGACGGGCACGGCTTTTACCAAAGTTCATTACTTTACCGCCGCCGCCTTGCGCCTGATTAAACAGGAAGAAGAACAGCAGGAACATAATGATCAAAGGAATAAAGGATGTCAGAAGTGTCAGCCAGATGCTGTCACCTCTCATTGGCTCCTGATTTAACTTGAAATTATTAGCTTCACTTGCCGCTACAAGCTCACTAATCGCTTCATCCGTAGGAGGAATGTACGTTGAGAAATTTTCTGATTTGGCTTCGCTAGGCTTCTCTCTATATTGACCGGTCACAAGAAAAGACTGACCGTCGAATTGAACCGTCAATTCCGAGATGTTGTTCGCCTTAACCGCCGTGCGCAACTGATCATATCTAGGATTATCTGTGGCTTCGCCGCCATTGCTGACGAACTGCACTATGCCCACCACGACTAAAAAAAGAATCAAATAAAAACCAGAATTCCGGATGAACCGATTCATCCCCTACCTCCTCTCGAGACACTTTAATTATTTTAACATAGCCCGACATGGCTTCTCAACAGAAGGCACGAGCAGAACTGGGCTTGGAACTAGCATGCTTATTAACTGCTGTATACTTCCGGTTTCAAAATCCCGATGTAAGGGAGATTTCGGTACTTCTCGGCATAATCCAAACCATATCCGACGATGAATGCGTCAGGAATGTCAAAGCCGGTGTAATGAGCTTCAAGCTCCACCTTGCGGCCTGAAGGTTTGTCAAAAAGCGTAACCACGCGCACCGATTCGGCACCGCGATTTTGAAGCAGTTCAATCAAATAGCTGAGCGTAAGTCCACTATCGATAATATCCTCGACAATGAGAACCTCACGGCCTTCAACCGAGACGTCGAGATCCTTGATGATCTTAACAACGCCTGACGATTTGGTCGATGCTCCATAACTTGATACTGCCATGAAATCCATTTCAACAGGTACCGTTATGTTTTTAACCAAATCAGCCATAAATATAAACGCACCCTTGAGCACACAAATGACCAAAGGATTGCGACCTGCGTATTCGGCACTTAGTGTTGCGCCTAATTCCTTGACTTTACTTTGAATTTCTTCTTCACTGATCAATACTTCCTGAATGTCGTTCTGCAACTGTGCGAACCTCCTAAGTTATACTATGAAAGCCTTACCTGAACCATAACCACTACCCCTGAATCGCTGAATTGCCTACAGTCATGTACAGGATGGCGGAAGTATCCTTCTTCACCGGTGCAATATTCGACCGGCGAACACCCGGCAACCAGACAATGTTGCCTGCTCCGTCACAAACCACGGGAATACGCGGACGGACAGAGGGTGGGATTTTTTCATCGATGAAAATATTTTTCACCTTTTTGCTTCCGTTTAATCCCATGACTTTCATGGTATCTCCAGGTAACCGTGAACGCACAACCAGCGGCATGAGCAATTGATCCGCATCAAATGCGGCCTGATCTGCCGTTTCCGGTACAAGATAGTCCTCGGGACTCATAGGAACGATCCGAAGATATCGGTCAATCTCCCTGAGTGAAAGCTCATAAGTTCCGTTCCATTGCACGAGACGATACTCGAAAGATTGATCCTGTACGTCTGTCCGTAAGCCAAAGGAAACCAGATCATACTCCCGGGTACAAGCGAGTGTCTGTCCTAAATCTAGGCTCCAGGTCTTCGCATAAGGCTCTATCACCTTGCGGCGAATGGTTTCGATACGGGTAAAGTCGACAAAATCACTGTCCAAAGGCAGATAATTCAATATTAGTTTAATCAACCTTCGTTGTAAAGCGACATGTAACTTCAAAAAGGAAGGCACCTCAAAGGTTTGCCTTCCGCCGTTCACCTGCACTAGACACCTGTATGCGTCATATGCACCTTGCTCCATGAAATCGTCTTCATCGCCCACAATTTCGGCAAGCCGATTCAAAGACGGCGTGAGCTGTCCATTATATTGCCCCAAATAAGGAAGCACATCCAAGCGAATGGCATTGCGCCGATATTTACGCTGGGAATTGCTTGCATCATTAAAGTACAGAAATCCCTGAGTATTACAAGCTTCTACAAGGTCTGTCTTGTTTATACGAAGACATGGGCGAATAAGTTCCACATTTTTTTCACGGCGTTTAAACTTCATTCCGGACAGTCCGGTTAACCCGCTGCCACGTAATAAATGAAGCATAACGGTCTCGGCCTGATCATCCGCATGATGTGCCAGAGCGATGCTTGCTGCACCATATTTGTCAGCTACCTCATGCAGAAATGCATACCGCCTATCGCGTGCAGCTTCCTGGGATCCCTTCCCTGTAAGCTTCATATAGGAAGGAATATCGGCCTTCACCCATTCAAAAGGAATGTTCAGCTGTGCTGCCATTTTTCCGACCATTTCGGCTTCTTCATCGGATTCTGCGCGGAATCCGTGATGCACATGAGCACAGACCAGCTCCAGCGGAACATGTCTTGTACTGATCTCATGCATAATATGCAAAAAAGCCACCGAGTCCGGTCCGCCCGATACAGCGACGATAATCCGATCCCCGGGAACCCATAACTGATGCTCTTCCGCTGCCTCCAGCACATGATTCACCAGCTCGTTCCAGCGTAAAGCCCCCATACCTGTTCCTCATTCCTTGCGTTATGTATATGCACCTATAAAAATTAAAAACGCAGTGCATAGATGAGTACCCCAATAAGTAATATAACGGATACAGCGAATGCATTTTTCAGCCAGCGTGGTGTAGTGCTTGATGAACGCCGGCGAAGAGGTGTAGGCCGGGCCATCATGTCTTTCCAGGCTTTGGCTGCTTGTCCGGCGTCCCGGAACTGTCCCCGAAGAGCCTGAATCGTCCAGTTACGAAACGGTCGCAGCCTTTCGCTTCGCTCCACCAGAGCCGTGAGCTGATTGACACTCCGCAGTTGTGGCAATCCTTCGGCAGCCAGCGCCTTGAGTGCTTCCCCCTCCAATACGTGAATCAGTAACAGAGCAAAAGCAAAAACATCGTAGGTGCCATCTGCTGTTCGGCTTCCGCCATTCCAGAAGCCCCTGTCATACCATTCGGTAAACTGTTTCACACTTCGCCCAATTGACGTTACTCCACCATAATCAATGAGCTCCACTTGACCATAATCGGATACCAGTACGTTCTGAGGCTTAAGATCACCAAACACCCATCCCGCCTGATGTAATTGTGCCAGCTTCTGCAAAAGTCTAAGCCCAACCAGCAGTGTCCAGTCCGTCCCTTGACGCCTGATGAAGTGGTGAAGAGCTTCACCCCGAACATAACGCATCACATAAAAGGGAATATCCCGTCCCTGAATGGCATAATCGTCCACATCCTTGAGATAGGAAGGAATACCACTCTGCTTCAGGGCCTCATGATTACGCTGTAGCTGAAACGATTTGAGCACATTGATCTCTGATTGCAGATCGAACGGATCAAATCCCATCTTAAGTGCATAGTGCTTGCCATTCTCACCCCGCTGGACAAGAAAAACGATGCCGTTGGCGCCTTTGCCCAGCAGCTTGCGAATCGTATAACGGCTGCGATTCCATTTCCCCGTAATTACTGTTCCTGGCGGGAAAGAGGCATCAGACAACGTTGTCACCGAGCATCCCTTCTCTTTCAATGCGATAGTTCCCTTCTATTTCCTGCTGTCCCTCCAGTGTACCATAACGGTAAAAATCAATCACCTTCTGAATCGCAGGACCTGTCGGGGTCGCACCCTTCATCTGCAGACGTCCAAACAGCGAACGGACACTGCCCAGATCCGATGTCCAGTTAATATCCATCACAGCCTCTTCTCCACTATGGCGGCCCGGGAAATGAAATACCGAGAGCTTGCTCTGCCCTACACGCGACTGCAAGCTCAACATCAAATCCCGGATTCCTTCTTCAACTGCAGCGAGCTTCGGCTTCATGCTTGCACTTACATCGATCAACAGGATCACCTGAAGAGGGCTCGTTTCAGCCAGGTTATCTATTACTTCTACTACCTGAGCACGCTGTGCAGGTTCAAGGTCCGTTACGGTTTTGGACACCTTCTCTCCCAAAATTTGTGTTAACTCTCTATTAACCGCCTGCTGAATGGTCTGAACCACTGTTTTCCTTGTCATCATCTGCATCGTATGGGCAAGCTGCCTTGTGCCGACAATCTGGCTGATCCCCCCTCCGGCTTTTGCAATATCCTCAATCTCCCGGCTGCCCAGTTCACCAATGGTTCCGTAATCGATCACACCAACTACATTGACCGTGATTCCCTCTTCACGGGCTTCCGCCGCTGCCAGTACCGGACTTGTACCTACATTAGAACAACCGTCGGTGATCAACAAGATCTGCTTCATCCGAAATCCCTCCGTTTTTCGTTACTCTCCAATTCTATGACTAGCATTGCCAGAATGAAGAGACTTCAAACAGAGAACGATGCAATTAACTTACTGTACGGGGACGCTCCATCCGGTTAATGCCCGGTACACGCAATGTGGCCCATTCGGGACGGTAGTGCTCTACTTTTCCTACAACGACAGTCATATCATCCAAAATCTCATGCTGCTGATATCGAATCACGCTCTCAAGCAGGCAGTCCGCTACCTCCTGCGGATCGTCACTATCAATCTCCTGAATGAGACGTTTCATCCATAGCTCCTTGTTAACGGCATACCCTGGGGCATCATAGATTCCATCCGTCATCATAATCAATATATCGCCAGGTTGAAGCTGTACAGTGACCAAATCCACTTCGATATCTTTAATAATGCCAATGGGCAGGTTGCTGGCCGATACCTGAATAACCTCCTGTCCTCGTTTAATAAAGCTCGGTGTTGAGCCGATTTTCATAAATGTGGTCTCTGCCGTATATTCATCAATTAGAGCCATGTCCACCGTGGCATACATCTCTTCAGGAGAGCGCAGCATCAGCACAGAGTTCACGGACTTGATCGCCAGCTTCTCATCCATGCCCGATTGAAGCAGCTGTTCCAGAATATTTAACGCAGCACTGCTCTCCATGCGCGCACGTTCCCCGTTGCCCATACCATCACTGAGTGCCACCGCAAAGGTACCATTCCCCAGTTCAACCGTGCTGAAGCTGTCCCCAGATAATAAATCTCCCCCTTTGGCAGCCGCAGCTACCCCTGTAGTCACCTCATAGGTTTTGGCTGATCCAAAGGTGACGGTTGCGAGACCCTGACGGGGATCCGTCATCGTCTCATGAAGAACAGCAATATGCTCGTCCAGAATATCCGAGATCAGCGGCGCGATCATCTTCCGGCATTCATCAAATCCCCTCGTATAGGCATGAACAATCTCGATTTCCACATTGCCTGCTTCCAGATTGATAATCTCAATCGAATGAATGGACAGGCCCAGCGACTCCAGCGCATCCCGAATCTGTTCCTCCTGCTGTACCATCTCCTCACTTTCCCGTTGGATTTCTCTGGCCAGGTCCTCCATCACCTGGGATACTCCGGATAATTGCTCGGCAACCAGCTGCCGGCTGTCCACAATCTGACGCTTCCACTGCATATTATGCTGGTAGAGCCCATATTGGGCACGCATAACCTCAAGCACCTCCTCCGGTTTGGCACATACCCTGTTCCACTCCACTGGGATTTGTTTACCCGACATCTCCGGATTGGCCTCAATGGAACTCATCACATCTGTCATGTATTTATAGGTTTGAATAAACTTTGCATCCCAGCACTGTGCACGTTTAAAGCACCCTGCGCACGTTCCCTCTGCTACCGCATTCATGAAATGCTCCATGCCGCCTTCATTCTGTACCGGTTCCCCCGTACCGGACATCTGATCGAAGCTGCGGGAAAGCTGGCGGAATACCTGCGAGAAGCGGGTCACCCGTTCTGCCGTGATATCCCGAATTCGCTTCGCATATTCATGCTGCGATTTGGTATGATCCTGTGTACCTGGCACATATTTGGATATGGCCGTCATCATGCTTTTAGGTGTAAGCATGAACAGAACAATGGCTGCACACGTCTCCCATAGGGAATTCATTACATCACCTGGACCGCCCAGATAAATGGATAGAATAGATGAGCCGAGCAGCATCCCCAGTGCAACGCCTGCTCGTTTGCCCTCTCTAAGCATACCCGCCAGCATCCCGGCAAAAGCGAGCAAACTCATTTGGTACACGGCGGACATGTCAGCAAGACTTAAAATAAGCCCCGTAATGACCCCAACGGATGCCCCCAGGGGGGCTCCGCCCACCAGCGCGAAGATCAGAATTAAATAACGAGAGAGCATATGCTCTACGGAAAGGGATTGAATAGTCCAACCCACCGCGCCTGTCATAACGGAAGCCAACAATATGATCAGGCAGAGGATCTCCTCGCTCTTTAGGTTGAATTTCTTTTTGCGGTACGTAAAAATCGGTATGGCTTGTATAAAAACCAGGGTAAGCACAAAGCTGAGTACGGAGTCCATCGTGAGCATTAACATGGCGTACCAGCTGAAAGACGGTCCAATGACGACCGCGAACAACTTGACCATAAAAGTAGTCGTAAACACCATTGTTGGTGCATAAGATAATTCAGCACGGTCATAAGACTCCAGCCCTCTGAACAAGAGATAGAAGATCGCCATCTCAGATGCAACGATAAGTGGAACCGGAAACGGGGCAAACAGGCTCCCCGCCAGCAAAGCGGCCCCAACTGGAATAATGTAATCCCTACGCATGAAGGCAATCACCGCGAAGTACGCAATTGCAAAGGGCGATAGTTCATTCAGGATCATGGCCTTACCCAATAAAAATCCCATAAATGTAAGGAGCAGCACCCATTTGCGTGCAGCAACGAACTGGACAGCCTTGCGGGAGGTAATCCACTGTTTGAGACGTACGGACAACTCCTCCCGAGCTTCTGTACTCCCTTTACCAGCTTTCATTCCCGGAAATTGAATGACATTCCACTTTTCCATCATCCCAAAGGCACCCCATTCGATTATTTGTTTTCGTGTTTCATTCTCGATGGTTCTGATTATAGATAGATTAGAAGACGTAGTTTGTCATAATAGGTGGATAGGGTTCAAAAAGTTTACGACAAAAGAAACAAGCATGGCGCGGAGGAGCGAAACCCCCGGCCTTATTGTCATTCCATCCTTCACAGCCTGGTCCACCGAGGACGGGGTTGTCTGATTTTGAATGGCATTTGTTCTGCCTTCAACTTGAATTGAACGGGATACCTGCGGAATGGCACGGAAACATGTCGGTAAAAAATGGTAGACGACAAATGTTCTTATTTCCTATGGTCCTTGTGCGAAAAAAGTGCATCTGTGGAGCACTACTTTACAAGAAAAGCCAGGAATCCAGTGGAACGCGCATAGGCGACGGTAAACCCCAAAAAGTATGCGTAAGCAACAGACTTAAAAAAAGGACAAAACGCAAAAAAGCCGTCGACCCTTACGGGATAACGGCTTTTCTTATATTTTAAATCAGGTTGATACAGATTACACGCGCTTAGCTCCACGGCCTCCGCGTTTGCCCTCTGTGTTCTTCTTGAGCGAAGAGATCCGCTCTTCACTATCTTTCAGGAAGCGTGACATTTTATCCTCAAATGAAGGTTTGCCTGCTGCGGGCTTGAAAGAACGGCCTCCACGGTCGCGGTTAAATCCACCGCCGCCGCCACGGCCTTGGCCGCCACTTGGGCCTCCACCGCTGAATCGTTCGCGATCTCCTCCACTGCGTTCCGGTCTTGGAGCTCTTGGGGGTCTAGATTGTGTTTGTTGCTCAACCGGTTTGTCAACAGCTTGCTTAATGGAAAGTCCGATTTTGCCATCCTTGTCAACGTTGATGACCTTCACTGTAACGACGTCATTAAGTTTCAGGTGGTCGTTGACATCTTTGACATAATTGTCGGCGATTTCCGAGATGTGAACGAGACCCGTGACACCTCCTGACAGATCCACAAATGCTCCAAAATGCGTGATGCCTGTCACCTTGCCCTCTAACTTGGTGCCCACTTCAATTGCCATAGAATAAAATGATCCTCCCTTAAAAATATACAACCCGATTTTTTAGATGCCAAAATCAATGCTGTGCTAAATGTAATTATACCTTATGCCGCAAACCAAGGTCAACAGAGCTCTACCCCGCAGGGGAGCCTATTTTTTACAGTATAACGGCTTCAGATATATGGATAATAATTCTTGCTCAGTCATGAGCGTAATTCCATCAGTTCCCTGACTCTTCAACCTGAATTGGTGTCTCTTCAGGCAGGTAATAGCCTTTTTTCCGCGCCAGCTGTCCTATGTATTCAGGGTCCTTCAACCGACTGACTTCATACTTCAACTGATCCAGCTTCTTCTGCGTCTCTTCCTTCGAAGTCTGCTGTGCGGCCAAGTTTGAACTCTTGTCCGAAATCTGTGCATTCTGTACGAGGAACGTATATCCTGCCCAAATAACAAATACAATGACGAATGTCATCCAGAGCATGAGGCGTCTTTTTGCCCCGGCAGATTTCCCTTGGCCTGTTGGGGCTGTAGATCTCCCCACAGGTGTTTTACCCATTTTTGGACCTCCTTAAAACCAGCGTTTCCATATCGCTGCAATACTTGAACCCGCACGGATTATCCAACGGGGCGTTACCCAATGTTTCAGGAGCGGCCTAAACATCCAGCGGAACAACTTACCGAAAGGTACCAAACATTGCAATACCAGCTTGCCCAGGAATATCAGTATCGCGAGTACAAAACCCAATATCACGCGAACTAGCTTGTATAGTCCCTTCGCTGGCATAACGAACAGGATGTTAAGGATATGTCCACACCAATGAATAAGTGTTCTTGCGAGTTTAATTAACATTACCACAAAACGCTGGGTTGTAACACTTAAAAGCCAAAAATAGAAGCAAACCCCTATAATTAGCCCCAAAAAGACATAAAACCGCAGCTGTCCGTGGTTTCCGGCATACAGCATCCGGAAAACGAACAGCGCGGAAGCAACCCAGTACAACAGGTCAAGCGTGTGCATGCTCCATCTCGGGAAGCGCAGCTGACCGGACAGTACCCGGTAACTGTCGTAGGCCATACCCATTACGATTCCCGACAACAGCATCCATGTTAATGTGATCCACTGCGTGTCCAGACTCATCGGAACATCTTGCCGAACAGGCCTTTACTATTCTTGTTCTGGGAACCGGGGTCCAGATATTGCAGAGAACTGACTGTGCCTTCAATGGATAGCAAACCTTCCTCCAGGCTCAAGTTTTTGATATGTAAATTGTGCCCCCGGATGGTCAGATGCCCAAGTTCAGTCTGCAGCAAAAATTCCTCACTGTCGAAGCTCTCTACATTGGAGACACCTGTCAGATCCAGCAGTTTGCGATTTTGCATGCTCAAATGATGCTGTTTCGGTTTACCGTGCTCAACCATGGCATGTACCCCTCCTTCTTACACCTAGCTTATGGAGGCGAAGGCGGGAATAGAACCAGGGATCATGAAGGAAATGCTTCCGCTTATCCAAACACAAAAGCACCCTTCCTATATAGGAAAGGTGCTTCTATCTCACTTACTTTCATTCACAAAAGAGCATATCGGGCAGATGATTACCAGTTCAGCCCGTTATCCTTGGCGATCGGCTCTTCCTTAACCAAGGTATAGAGGCTGCTCGCCTCATCCTTCTTGGTGCTCTCAGCAAGACGTTCCACCTTCACGGTGACCAGCTTCTGACCGAACTGAACCGTCAGCTCATCGCCCACTTTAACAGCAGCGCTTGGCTTTGCTTCACGTCCGTTAATCAGAACACGTCCCTGTTCGGAGACGTCCTTGGCCACAGTACGGCGTTTGATTAGCCGGGAGACCTTCAGGAATTTATCAAGACGCATTATTTTACGGCTTCTTTAAGTTTGTTGCCTGCTTTGAATGCAGGAACAGTGGACTCAGGAATAACGATTTCATTCCCTGTTTGTGGGTTACGTCCGGTACGACCGGAACGTTTGCGGGTTTCAAAAGTGCCAAAGCCGATCAGTTGTACTTTGTCTCCGCTTGCGAGTGCATCTGTAATTTCTCCCAAGAAGCCGTTCAATACGGACTCAACGTCTTTTTTAGTCAAACCGCTTTTGGTGGAAATGTTGTTAATCAGATCTGTTTTGTTCATTTTTAAAAGCCTCCCAAATTAAAAAGAAAGTATCTGCGAATCCTGGCAATCCGCTTGATTGCCGCGGCTTTCGCGCAAGGTTACTACACATGTATTCTGGCTTGGATTCTGAATTCCTGCCTCGGCCAGCGACTTTTTTTGGCTGATGATGAACCTGTACCTATGGAAAGTCTAAGTCCAATACCCGGAATGTTGTCCGATCAATCAGGATTAACCCTAATCCAAACATGAACACATGTTCGTATAGCATATCATACCATTGAAAAACATGGAACAAGGATATTTGAACAGTTTACTTGGTTTACCCTGTTACAGTCCAGCCTTCTTCGCTGCTTGCCAGAATTGCTCCATCTCTTCGACGTTGCTATCTGCAGGTGTCCGTCCAAGTTCACGAAGCCGCTCCTCAATATATTGGAAGCGCTGAGTGAACTTGCGGTTGGTAGCGGCAAGAGCTTCCTCCGGATCCGTATCAATGAAACGAGCCACATTGGCCGTAGCAAACAGCAAATCGCCCAGTTCCAGCTTCCGCTCCTCAGCCGATTGATTGCTTTGCACCGCTTCTTTCAGTTCTGCCAGTTCTTCTTCAATCTTGGCAAATACGCCATTCACATCATCCCAGTCAAAACCAACCTTGGCTGCTTTCTTCTGGAGCTTGTAGCCTTTCATCAAGGCTGGCAAATCGCGGGGAATACCATCCAGCACCGAAACGGTCTGTTGATCGATCCCTTTGCGCTTCTTTTCCTCTGCCTTCATCTGTTCCCAGTTCTGCAGTGCTTCATTCGCATTCTCGGCCTGATGCTCGCCAAATACATGAGGATGACGAAAAATGAGCTTGTCATTAAGCCCTTCAATGACATCATATACATTGAAGGTGCCCACTTCCTCTTCCATCTGGGAATGCAGCAGAATCTGCAGCAATAAGTCCCCAAGCTCCTCTTTCATGTGGTCAGGATCATCTTCATCGATTGTTTCAATGACCTCATACGTCTCTTCAATCAGGTTCTTGCGAATCGACTGATGGGTTTGCTCCTGATCCCATGGGCATCCGCCCGGGCTGCGAAGTATATTAACGATTTCATGCAACCTTGCAAAAGAGCGACGTCGCAGGGCATCATCCGTGTTTTTCGGCACATAAATAAGGGAGAGGTTTCCGTAACCTTCAATCCGGTCCAGCTCATGAAGCGGTACCTTGTGAATGATCTCCTGATCCTGTACACCGAGGGCGTGTCCAACAAATACCGGATAGTCATCTGGATATACATCCATCAGGCATAGCTTCACATCGGACGCAGTAAACACATCATAAACCTGCCCAATCAAGGTATGCAGCTGAGGCTGCACTAGCTCCGTGCTCAGGCTGCTCGCATCGAGAAGTTGGAAGCCTTCAATGGGATCAAATCCGAGACGGATAAAGGCTTCATCCAGAAAACTCTCTCCCCCCATGACACGAAGTGAGATACCCATTTGCGGGCAGCGTTCCTTAAGCAGTCGTACACTCGCCTCGGCCACCATCGGATGGCCTGGCACAGCGTAGACAATCTCGGTTCCCGGCTCTCCCTGACGGGCAGCCTCAATGAGGCGATTGGCAATCTCGTCATAGACCTCCGGGAACGATGCTTTCGCCTCGTAGATTGCATCAAACGATGTCATCTCCAGTCCTTCCTGCTTCAGGTCATTCAACACAGGATGATCCAATGTGCGGACATACAGCGTAGCCGCTTGTTTCATTTTCTTGATAATACCTACTGTCAGCTGATCTGCATCTCCTGATCCGAGACCAACGACGGTCAAAGCTGCTGCGCTCATTTTCAAGCCTCCATCCGAACCATTCTGCAAAATGCCTCCCTTTGTTACATTGACATGAGGAACATACGCAGAACAGCGCTCTATAATTACACGTATTATAACAGAATCCGTGGATATCCAATAATTTCACACGCAAAAGGGTGAGACAGGGCTACCGCAGGACATGCAGCCTGCGAAGCCATTTGGCCAGGCTCGGTCCAAGCTTCGGGATCGCGGCCAGATCTGTGGCGGTCAGCAGCCCGGTACGGGCTGACGCCAGCAAGAACACGGCTGCGCCTGCGGCGATGCCAAGCAGGCTTATGCCTACCGCGGCCAGCCTGCGATCGGCCGCGATGCCCATGCCGCCGAGCACCGCTCCGGCAGCCCAGGCCACGCCTGCCGCCGCCACGCTCATGGCGGCGATCACCAGCGCCGGCTTCACCAGGACGGCGCCAGGGGCAGGGCGCATCGCGGTACGCCGCGCCAGCAGCGCCACATTCAGGC
Organism: Paenibacillus sp. FSL K6-2862; assembly: GCF_038005125.1. NCBI lineage: Bacteria > Bacillati > Bacillota > Bacilli > Caryophanales > Paenibacillaceae > Paenibacillus > Paenibacillus sp. FSL K6-2862. The sequence goes on along the minus strand of NZ_JBBOSN010000001.1, from coordinate 51,353 downwards.
CAGCCGCCAGCATATAGGCGACTGCGCCTGCCAGGGCCGCGCCGCTGATGCCCAGCGCAGGCACAAGCATGACGTTCAGCAGCGCCTTGACGCCTGCGGCGGCCAGCATGCTGAACGCGGGTGCGCGCACGGCGCCGAGGCCCTGCAGCAGCGCCGCCGCAATGATGCTGACGGTACTGCCTGCTGCCGTCAGCGCCATATACCGCAGAGCTTCGGTGCCTGCGGCATCACCGTACAGCATGCGGTTGATCGGTTCTGCCAGTACCGCCAGACCGGCGGATGCAGCCAGACCGATTAACCAGAACCAGCGCAGCGCAATGCTTGCCTGCTGCCTGACGGCTTCTGGCCCGCCCTTCAGGCGAGCTTCGGCCATCGCCGGAATGAACAGCACGGATAGCGACGTAGCAAGCATCGTCACGAGCTGTACAAGCGGCAAGCCCCGATTGTAAATTCCGAACGACACCATGGATTCGACCTCATCCAGCCCTTCACTTCTTAGAAGCCGGGGCACCGTGAAGGTATCCACCAGATTCATCAGAGGTACAGCGAGCGAACCCAGACAGACGGGAATGGCATATACCAGCAAGGTTCGAATCCATTGACCATTGGTGGGAAGCTTCTCCGCTTGAAGGCCTTCTCCTGTCCATTGTTCCGGTTGTCCTTCCCTGGCTCCCGATCTCTGCAAGCCATCCAGCTCTTCTTGGGATAGACCCGTTTTCCTGCTCTTTCGCCGCCTACTGTACACATAGGCGAGCATGGTGATTAACCCCACGAATCCACCGGCAACGGAACCCAGCATGGCTCCGGCAGCAATGGTCTCCAGTGATGCATCCCGCTTCATCAACCATAGCAGCAGTACAATCATTACCGTCACACGAATCGTCTGCTCTACGACCTGTGACACAGCGGTCGGAACCATCTGCTGTAAACCCTGAAAATAGCCACGAAGTCCAGTCATTAGCGGGACAAATAGCAGTGCGAGTGCCGCGGCCCGAATAGAAGGCATGACATGTCCATTACCAATCAGTTGACCTATAAGTGGTGCACCGATGTACATCAGTATGGCCAGGACTAATCCGATGCTTCCAAGAAGTATCGAAGACAGACGGATAATCCGTTTGCCCTCCTCGGGCCTCCCCAGCGCATGCTGTTCAGCAACAAATTTGGATACGGCAACAGGCAGTCCAGCAGCAGCGATCGTAATAATTAGCATATAGAACGGATATACCGTGTTATAAATACCAAAAACACCGTCGCCCCCTAGATTCTGTAACGGAATCTTTTGAAAAGCACCGATGATTTTAGAAATAATGGCAGCAAGGCCAAGCACAAATGCACCCTGCAGCAATCTTGAGCCAGTAGTAGACGGCTGTTTCATAAGTCCCTCCTACAGTTATCCAAGCGATTATATCCAGTAAGCATACTTTGCTATTATACCTGCCCGAAGCCGCACAGACTAACCTTCTGTTGAAGTTCCCTTTGAAGCCCCCTACATCTGCTCTTAATTCAGCCTGCGTATTATGCCTTTTTAAATGCAAAAAACTCCTGTCTGCCGGAAAGGCACCAGGAGTTGATCTGCTATTTATTGTTCCATCTGTTTGCCAAGGAAGCCAGCAGCCGTCTCAGCCATTTTAACTTCCATCTGGGACATTTTCACGGATTCATCCTTGTTGTACAGAATGACGGTTCCAATAGGGTCTCCACCCGAAATGATGGGTGCAATGACGAAAGAGGATAATGTTTCATCATGATCCTTGCTGATCTCATAGGAGCCACTACCTGTCTCAAGGATGGTCTTGCGATTTTCCATGCAGCTCTCTACCAGCTGACCTACCTGCTTGTCCAGATATTCCTTCTTGGAGCCGCCCGCTACCGTAATAATGGTATCGCGGTCAGAGATCATGGTTACGTGACCTGTACTCTCATACAACGATTCAGCATATTCTTTGGCGAAATCGCCCAGTTCGCCGATCGGCGAATATTTTTTTAGAATGACTTCTCCATCACGATCCACAAAAATCTCAAGCGGATCTCCTTCACGAATTCGTAACGTACGACGGATTTCTTTTGGAATGACCACACGGCCGAGGTCATCAATACGGCGGACAATACCAGTAGCTTTCATTTCACATGTTGCCCCACTTTCTCGAGAAGATTTTTCAACTACTGTTCCTTAATGGGTAGAGGAAAGTCCCAGAACGTTTAGTGTGATATCTTGACCATAGTATTCATCTGTTCCCATTTCCTTATACATACTTTGAAGAATATAGTTGTGTTCTCTTCGCAGAAGGTGACCATGTACCCATTATGCTGCTGTCTGTACAAAAAGAAGCAAGGGGCAGGCCATAAGTCCTCCCCTTGCTTCTCTATGCTTGTCCAGAAAGTAAGTGTGCTGCAGCTCGTTTCTTACTTGCTGTTTGTATCTGCGCTATCGCCTGTTGTTGCATCGGACTCTGTTTTAGTACCTTGATCTGTCTTAGCATCAGTACCTGTGGACTCGTCCGTTTTGGTTTCTGTAGATTTGTCACCTTCGGTTCCAGATCCAGTACCCGTTGTGCCTTCAGTACCTTCCGTAGTACCTTCTTCAGCCTTGTCTGTCTTCGGCAGGTTTACTTCCTTCACGATCTTATCCAGTTCATTCGTCATGAACGTATCGATCTCTGCAGCTGCCAATTGGCTTTTGAGTGTTTCTTTTTGCTCATCTGTCAATTTGCTGTAGTCTGCTTCCGTACGGGATTCCACTTTCATCACGTGATAGCCGTATTCCGTCTCAACCGGATCACTGATTTTGTTGAGTGGCAATGTTTTGGCAGCTTCTTTGAACGCTTCTACCCAGTTGGATACAGGGGTATTTTCGTACAATCCGCCATTATCTGCAGAGCCTGGATCTTCGGAGTATTCTTTTGCCACTTTTGCAAAGTCTTCACCGGCATCCAGTTTGGTTTTAACTTCTTTGGCAATTTTCAAGGCATCTTCTTTTTTACGCTCTTTTTGCGTATCTGGGTCCGTGAAGTTGATCAGGACGTGACGAACCGAAGCGGTTGTGAACTGATCCTTGTTTGTTTCAAATTCTTTTTTGATTGCATCTTCCGTAACACCAGTCTCTTTATCCTTAATTACCGTCATGATGCGAGTCATGTAATCCTTGATGTTTTGATCTGTCAGGTTCTGAGCTTTCAACATTTCAGTCCATTGATCGGCTTGAACAGAAGCCTTCATTTTGTCGAACTGCTCGGTTGCCACTTTGGCCCCTTCTGTTTTGGCTTCTTCAGTCGCCTTGCCACTCAAATATTCATAAGCAACTTCCTGGCGCACCAGGTAGTCCTTGAAATCGTCCATCTCCATCATTTGTGCATATTCCGGATAGAGGAATTTCATGACCCGTTGCTCCATATCGAATTCATTGGCTGTAATTGTACCGCCATCATATGTCGCTACAACAGCGCTTGTATCATTGGTTTCTGGTGTAGCTGCTTCATCCTTCTTGCCGCATGCAGCAAGCAGTGATAAGGACAGTACTGCAACCATACTCACGGAGAGTACTTTCCCTACTTTTTTATACTTTGGTAACATCCTTTGGTTCCCCCTTTGATTTAAAAGCACTCTTCATGGACTCCAGAAATTTCTCTACCAGCTCCATCAGTTGCTTGTCCCCAAGCCCTTTGCCTTTGACATGAATAAGCATATGGGGTCCTTGTTCAAATTGTACACGTCTTTCGAACTGATTTCCAATGTGCGCAATTTTCGAGAGTTCAAACGCATGCTCACGGCCTTCGTAGAATTTCACGGTAAGGTCGTCACCACGCTGCGTAATGGACTCAATTCCATACATTTTTCCATACACTTTTAATCTGGCTACAGCCATAAGATTAATGACAGCTTCTGGAAGGTCACCGAATCGGTCAACCAATTCGTCTTCCAGTTCCATTGCATCGTCGAAAGAGGCAATAACCGCCACTTTTTTGTAAATCTCAATCTTCTGTATACTGTCATAGATATAATCACCCGGCAAGTAGGCATCGATGCTGAGATCGAGCGTGGTGTTCCATTGATCGGAAGGTACCGGCTCTTCTCCGAGCATGGTGACTTTGCGTTTATTAATTTCCTCGGCCAGCATCTGAGAATACAAGTCGAATCCGACTGAGGCAATGAAGCCGTGCTGCTCTGCACCCAGCAGGTTTCCTGCTCCGCGGATCGATAGATCTCGCATCGCAATTTTGAATCCCGACCCCAGCTCAGTAAACTCCTTAATAGACTGCAGACGTTTCTCTGCAACCTCGGTCAGCACTTTATCCCGTTGGTACGTAAAGTACGCATAGGCAATTCGATTGGACCGTCCAACGCGCCCACGCAGCTGGTACAGCTGGGAAAGGCCCATTTTGTCTGCATCATGAACAATCAGGGTATTTACATTCGGGATATCTACCCCCGTCTCAATGATGCTTGTGCTTACGAGTACGTCATATTCGCCATCCAGGAAGTCCAGGATGGTTTTCTCCAGCTCCGTCTCCGACATCTGACCATGGCCCACGCCCACTTTGGCTCCAGGAACCAGGTCAGCAATTTCGGCAGCCATCTCCTGAATTCCTTGGACACGGTTATACAGATAATAAACCTGACCCCCACGTGCCAGTTCCCGCTCAATGGCTTCCCGAACCAGCGCCTGGCTATGTTCCACGACATAGGTCTGCACCGGGAAACGATTCTCTGGTGGTGTTTCAATCACCGAGAGATCACGGACTCCCAGCATGGACATGTGGAGGGTACGCGGAATTGGTGTAGCCGTCAGTGTGAGCACGTCCACGTTTGTTTTCAGCTTCTTCAGTTTCTCCTTATGGGTTACACCGAAGCGCTGCTCTTCATCAACAATAAGCAGTCCTAGATCCTTGAATACCAGATCCTGCGATAACAACCGGTGCGTACCGATAACAATGTCGACTGTTCCACTTTTAATGCCTTTGGCGGTCTCATTTTGTTCCTTACGGGAACGGAACCGGCTTAGGACATGAATATTGAATGGATACCCCGAGAAACGTTCACGGAATGTCTCATAATGCTGCTGTGCCAAGATCGTGGTCGGAACGAGTACCGCAACCTGCTTGCCTTCAATAGCCGCTTTGAATGCAGCACGAATGGCAACCTCGGTTTTTCCGTAACCGACGTCTCCACATAGCAGACGGTCCATGGGACGATTTTGTTCCATGTCCTTTTTGATTTCTTCAATCGCACGGACCTGATCACGAGTTTCATCATAAGGGAACATGGCCTCAAATTCCTGCTGCTCGGCAGAGTCCTTCTCGAAGCCGAAACCTTTTGAGGTCTGACGCTCTGCATAGAGCTTGATCAGATCGTCGGCGATATCCTGTACAGATGAGCGAACTTTATTTTTAACCCGTGTCCACTCGTTACCACCCAGCTTGTAGATCTTGGGCTCTTTCTCTTCTGACCCGACATATTTCTGGATCAGATCGATCTGTTCGATCGGTACCGACAGTTTATCCCCACCAGCATAGAGAATATGCATATAGTCCTTATGAATACCGCCGACCTCAAGTGTACCAATGCCCAGATATTTACCAATCCCGTGGTTCTGGTGGACAACATAATCGCCCACTTTCAGCTCACTATACGATTTAATCCGTTCTGCATTATCCACATTACGGCTTTGTTTGCGCGCCTTGCGCTGCTTTTGGGAGAACATCTCACCTTCGGTTACGACGGCTAAATGAATGGACGGCAGTTCGAATCCGGTCTGCAGGTTACCGATAAGCATTTCCGGTTCCGGTATATCGTAGTCCATGAGGACGCGCCGCATACGTTCGAGTCTTTCTTCCCCGCTCGCCAGCATAAGCACATGCACTCCGGCTTTCTGCCAGCGCTCCATCTCGGCCTTAAGTACATTCATCTGTCCGTGGAAATCCTGCATGCCCCGACTGATAAAATTCAGAATGTTTTGAGGCTGTGTATGTGGAACCTGACGCAAGAAGATCGACATGAACAGCGTCTGGAATGGGCGTTCATATAACAGATCATCCCCATCTGCCGACAAATGAAGATCAGGCAGCGTCTTTCCGTTTTGCATCAAATGCAGGTTCCACTCTGATTCATCCCGGTCGAGCTGCTTGGACGTTTCAGCCAGCCGTGCAGGTTCGTCCAGAACAAGCAGCGTATCCTCTGGCATGTAATCGTAAATGGTTTTATGCTCCGGATAGAGCGGTGAAATATATTTATACATTTCAGAGAAATACACATGCTCCCGCAGCAGCTCAATCTCCCGGTGAATTTCTTCACGGAGACGCAGCTTGGCCTGACGGTCAGTCATTTTCTCCAGCTGTTTTTCCAGTAAAACGACAGCTTCATCCGCAGCCTTCTCCATGCGTTCGCGGTCAGCAATCAATTCCTTGCACGGCAGCACCGTAACTTCATCGATACGTTCAATGGAACGCTGATCCGCTGGGTCGAATGTTCGTATGGAGTCAATTTCATCGTCAAACAATTCCACCCGATAGGCAATGGACGAAGTCACTGGATAAAAGTCGATAATCCCTCCGCGCACGCTCATCTCGCCGCGAGATTCAACCCGTTCTACACGTTCATATCCAAGCTTCACCATCTCCAGAAGGAACGAGTCCAGATCGAGTGTATTCCCTTGTTTGATGGTAATCTGAGCATTCGCCATCACTTCCGGAAGAGCCACATAACGCCGCACGCCCGAAAATGGAATAACAACAACGCCCCTAAAACCTTGGGCGCAACGAACTAACACATCAATACGCTGACCCAGTGTTTCCGGACTGGAAACAGCGGCTTCAGCGGCTACAAGTTCATTCGCAGGATAGAGCAGCACCTGATCGGGTGAAAGCGCTTCCTGTAAATCTTCTGCGATTTTTTGTGCAGAAAACATATTGTGTGTAACGACGAGCAGTGGTCGGTTCATCTCTTGGTGCAGAGCTGCCAGCATGATCTGGCGCGCTGATCCGGACAATCCTGAGACCAGCTGCTCTTTCATACCGGATGTAATACCGGCAGTAATGGATCCAAAATCGGGATCTTTGGAAAAAGCCTGTATAAGTGCTTGTAACAAAAGGGGCACCTCTCTTATAACTTACTTGATTAGTTCACGCCTTAGCGCAGTATTATCATTTTAAATTGGATACAAATTCCTTTTTGTCCTGTTTCATCATATCGGATTACTCGCTTCATTACCACATCAGGTTCAACCAATAACCTAAATTCCGTCATGAGCATTTTCATTCCCAAATTGAAAAGAAGCCTCAGCAGGCTGCCAAGGCTATAAAGGTGGAGCGGTATTCCGCGGTCCCCATCATCTGTTATCCATCTTCGCTGCGAACCAGACTTATTATTGAAGCGGGCTCGCCAGCAGGCTGAGCTCAGGATTGAGTTCAAGCGCTTCTTTGCAATAATCGCATGTAATCCGAACGGTAATATCCCCACCGGAATTATACGCTATTATATCCCTCCGCTCGTCGGGGGTCAAGAAATGAAAGCCTAACTGTGCTTCTGATATTCGGGCAGAATCGATTCGTCCAATAAAGGTACGGCAGTGCCTGCACACATAATTCACTGACATGTTTATGCCTCCTGAACATGGTTTATACGTCCAGTATGCCCATTATGACTGAATTGAACCCGGTTTTGATCATTTTTCCCAGCATGTCTTCCAAGCAAGTATTACCCGTTAAACTTAGCCATTGTCTGCTCGAATGTATGATTCAGGCTATGCTCCAAAGCATCACAGGTTTGCTCAATGGTATGTTCGAGTGCTTCCTTCTCTTTCTTCATAAATGTAGACAGTACATAATCAACAATGGCGTGTCCAGGTTCCGGGCGGGAAATGCCCATCCGTACACGGTTGAATTGCTGTGTGCCGGTATGCTGAATAATGGACTTGATTCCATTATGGCCGCCAGCACTACCTTGATAGCGCAGTCTGACTTTGCCAATCTCCGTGTCCATGTCATCATAAACGACAATCAGATCTTCCAGGCTGACTTTGTAAAAGTCCATATATGCCCGTACCGATTCACCGGACAGATTCATGAATGTCATGGGTTTGATCAACACGGTTTTCACACCGCCAATATTTCCTTCTCCAATTAACGCTTTGCATTTGCTCTGAGTGATGGAAATCCCATGACGACTGGCCAGTTGGTCCAGTGCCATAAAGCCAATATTATGTCGTGTTTTGGCATAGTTTGAGCCCGGGTTACCCAGGCCTACAATCCACTTCATCTTATTCCCTCCTTCGGATCACATGAGGTGAGGCATAGACTTCGAATGTTATATTTCATATAATATCAAGAAAGTGAACTTCCTATTTACTGTAATTTTCACGATTATTATCTTATTAACCCAGGAAGGTGAGCGGGTTTTGCGCGAAGATAACGGACAGCTGACTCAACATAGTGATTTTATCTATCATCTCGAATACCATGTACCCGTACAGGTATATGATCGCGACACCCATATTGAGATCGGATTGATTACACGTTTCGATAATCAATTTGTCGAAATTGCCGACACTCTTTTTCATCGGCGGCGTTTTCGCTTCATTTCACGGCCAGGATATTAATCATCCAGCCTCTCTATGCATCGTTATAATGGCACGCCGACAGGGGTTACATTTTCCGTTCGACCGGAAAACGTAACCCCTCTACTACTTTGTGCAGACATCCTTATTCAATTTCAAACAGCTTGCTGATTGACAATTCCTCATGAACCCGGATAATGGCTTCCCCGAGCAAAGGTGCTACAGACAACACTTTAAGTTTGCTTGTCGGATTGGCATGCGTGATTGGAATCGTATCCGTTACGATAACTTCTTTCAGTGGTGCATTCTCCAAACGCTCCATCGCTGGTCCGGACAATACCGGGTGAGTACAGCATGCGTATACTTCCTTCACGCCGCCTTCCATCAGTGCGTTTGCACCCAGCACAATGGTACCTGCCGTATCGATGATGTCATCGATCAGGATTGCTGTTTTACCTTCAATGTTACCGATAATGTTCATAACTTCACTTACATTCGGCTCCGGACGACGTTTATCAATGATGGCCAGGGGTGCATTCAGGAAATCAGCCAATTTCCGTGCACGTACTACACCACCGTGGTCAGGAGATACAACGACCGGATTTTCGATCTGTTTGGAGCGGAAATATTGAGCCAGAATCGGCACACCAAGCAGATGATCCACTGGAATATCAAAAAAGCCCTGGATTTGCATGGCATGCAAGTCCATCGCAATTACGCGGGTAGCTCCTGCTTTTTCGATCAGATTGGCTACCAGTTTCGCCGTAATTGGATCACGCGAACGTGCCTTACGATCCTGTCGTGCATAACCGTAATACGGAATTACAACGTTAATTGTCTTGGCTGATGCCCGTTTCAGTGCATCAATCATGACGAGCATCTCCATCAGGTTGTCATTAACCGGCAAGCAAGTGGACTGTACAATGTATACATGACAGCCCCGAACGCTCTCGGAGAGCTTCACTTGAATCTCACCATCACTGAAGCTGGTTGTGTGAGATTCACCCATAGGAATTCCGATATAATCAGCAATTTGATGGGCAAGCTTGGGGTTAGAATTGCAAGTAAATATTTTTAATTTCGAATCAAAATAAGTCATAAAATAAAAACCCTCCGTGCTGGTTCATTGGAATCTATAAGCGTCTGCGACATGTCGGCACCTCCCGAAGATCGGGAGGCAATCAGAATATCAATACCCCTTATTCGGGTTTGGCATTTTGTTTCTTGGCTTTGGCACGTCCGCGAATTTTCTCCGCGTAACCAGGTTTGTTCTCCTGGCGAGGACGAGCAATAGCCAGATCGTTCTCCGGAACGGAATGTGTAACGGTTGAGCCGGCAACCACATAAGCGCCTTTTCCTACCGTGATCGGTGCAATCAGATTGACATTGCTGCCTACGAACGCATCATCTTCGATTGTCGTTACAGCTTTATTATATCCATCATAATTAACTGTTATTGCCCCGCATCCAACATTTACGTTCTTCCCTACTTTAGCATCCCCAATATAGCTGAGATGTGATACTTTGGATCCTTCATCAATTGTAGCATTTTTCACTTCGACAAAGTCACCAATTTTTACTTTCCGGCCCAGCTTGGTGCCAGGACGCAGGTAAGCAAATGGTCCTACCGTTGTCTCTTCGCCTACTTCAGCCTGGGACAACACGGAATGTTTAATCGTTACACCGTTCTGAATAACACTGTCTTCAATATCAGCCTGAGGACCAATATGGCAAGCTTCACCAATGGAAGTTGTCCCTTTCAGAATGGTTCCCGGGTACAATACCGTGTCTGATCCAATCGTAACATCCGCTCCGATATATGTCGATGACGGATCAATGATCGTAACACCGTTCAACATATGTTTTACAGCCAAACGTTCACGCATATATGCTTCTGCTTGGGACAGAGCAAGTCGATCGTTAACTCCGATGGATTCCGCGATATCATCTGACATATAAGCTTCAACCACTTCACCATCGTTACGGAAAATCCCAACAACATCTGTCAGGTAATACTCTCCTTGGGCGTTCTGGTTGGTCACTTTCTCCAGTGCAGCAAACAATTTCGCATTATCGAAACAGTAAGTCCCTGTGTTAATTTCTTTCACAGCATCTTCCTGCTCGTTGCAGTCCTTCTGTTCCACAATGCGTTGTACAGAACCGTCTTCTCCGCGAATGACGCGGCCGTAGCCTTTTGGATTGTCCAATTGAGCCGTTAGCACGGTTGCAGCAGCTCCGCGACTTTCATGAAGCTTCATCAGACCTTCCAGCGTTTCACTGGTTACCAGTGGTGTATCTCCACAGACGACTATAGTAGAGCCTTGCTCACTTCCAAGCAAAGACTTCACTTGCTTCACCGCGTGACCCGTTCCCAATTGTTCAGCCTGAAGTGCATACTCTGCTTTGGAACCCAAAAATGACTGCACCGCTTCGGCACCATGACCGACCACGACTACACTGCGCTCAACGCCTGCGCGTAGAGCTGCATCCAGCACATGAGCTACCATAGGTTTACCGCATACGGGATGCAGTACTTTGTACAATTTAGATTTCATTCGTTTACCTTGCCCTGCAGCAAGTACAATTGCCATTCGTTTCAAATTTCACGACCTCCTGTTCTGAAAACCCCATCCGGAAGACCCACCTTAATGGATCATCCCTGATAAGTATCGTTCAGCCGGCCTGAAGCCGGTCTTGTTCATCGCCTACTGTCTCTGTTATCACACGTAACAACGCGGACACGAGGAAATCGTGACCTATATGTATACGCCGTGTACCTGCGAGCCTTAACCGAATCCCAATGACTCTTAAGATGCCGCCCTGTCACCAAGCGCACGCTGCGCTAATGTTTCCTTCAACATTTTCCAGCAATAAAGCTGTTAAATGTTCCTGTTTGAATAAACTCAATACTGAATATATCTTATTCCGGTCAAAAAGAAAAGAGAGCCATAAGACATGGCTCTCTTTTCCTTCGAACCCCAATAATGTTCTCAGGCACCTTCTTCAATGACTTCTTCCTCAGTTGCAGCGCGGTCATACTCAGTCAAAACAGCAGCCTGAATCTTCTCACGAGTACCGGAAGAGATCGGGTGGGCGATATCACGGAATTCTCCGTCAGGAGTCCGCTTGCTCGGCATAGCAACAAACATTCCGTTGTTCCCATCAATGACGCGAATGTCATGAACGACGAATTCGTTATCGATGGTAATGGATGCGATAGCCTTCATTCTCCCTTCCGAGTTAACACGGCGGAGTCTGACATCCGTAATTTGCATGTGTGTGTTCACCACCTTTTTCCATCAGAACTTGGTGTATAATTCCACACAGCCTATACGAACTCCTTCTTTTTATAACCACAAAAATGTCCTAATTTCAGGAATTTTTTTATTTAATACACAATTCGACAACGTTAGTGCCAGGTCGATGGAAAAGAACCTTTCCCGACATGTTATTCGTCATCTTTCTACAGGTCAAAATAGTTACCAGGTTTCACCGAAATGTGTCTGCTTTTTGCATCCACGGCTGTCAGCTGCGCAAGAGATACGTAATCGGTCAGCAAACGCTCTTCCGAATCAACTGAACCAGATTCCACTAGCACCCCTACACCTGCTACCGTTGCATTAAACTCGGCGAGCAAATCAATCATGCCCTGTACCGTTCCACCGGCTTTCATGAAATCATCCACAATCAGAACCCTCGAATGCTCACGCATCGCCCTGCGAGATAGGGACATGGTATGGAGACTTTTATGGGACCCTGATACATAATTGATACTTACGGCCGATCCTTCCGTAGCCTGATGGTCCCTGCGCACGAGCACTACAGGCAGGTTAAGCTGGGCTCCAGTCGCATATGCCAGAGGAATACCCTTCGTTTCTACCGTCATGACTACATCGATATCCATGTTGCCAAAAGCAGTCGCAAATATTTTACCTGCTTCATTCATCAATGCAGGCTGTCCAAGCAGGTCAGACATATAGAGGTACCCGCCAGGCAAAATACGGTCAGGCTGCTCCAACTGATTGCTTAGTCGTTCGGCAAAAGCCAGTGCATGTTCTCTGGATACCTTCGGAATCCATTTAACTCCCCCGGCAGCCCCTGCCAGTGTCTGCAGTTCTCCCGACCCACCTTCTTCGAACACTTCCTTGATAATCGCCAAATCCTCACTGATTGACGACTTCGCGGCACCATAACGTTCGGCAAAAGTGGTTAACGGAATAACCGTATGCGGTCTTGACAATAAATACTGCGTCATTTCAACCAGCCTAGCGCTTCGTTTTAATTTCTTCACAGAGATCCATCCTCACGATCACGGAAAACATCCAAATCCGAATAATTATTTAAAAATATACCACCTTTATACGTGTTTGTACATTATAAAAGCGAATTCTAAGTCAACATGCGTACTGCATACACTTCTTTGCAGAAGCCGCGCAGCCCATTATAGATCCGTGCAACCTTTGCTTCCTTGGAGACCAGCCCGAATACTGTTGGGCCACTACCCGACATGAGCACCCCATCTGCACCCAGCTTCATCATGGCATCCTTCAGATGCTGAACTTCCGGATACAGCTTAAGCGTGACATCCTCAAGCACATTCCCCATCTGTCCGCACACTTCTGTAAAAGAATGATTACGAATGGCCTGCTCCATTTTGGCCGCACTTGGATGCCGCACAATCTTGTCGCTGCGGAATCTTCCGTACACATCCGCTGTCGACACATTGATTGGAGGCTTCGCCAAGATGACCCAACATTGCGGTGGGTTAGGCATTGGTTTCAGTTTCTCTCCGCGGCCTGTAGCGAGCGCTGTACCCCCTGTAATACAAAAAGGTACATCCGAACCAAGCTCTGCTCCGAGCTCCTGGAGCTCATGATCCGGGATATTCAGACGCCAGAGGCGGTTCAAGCCGCGCAGCGTAGCTGCAGCGTCACTACTGCCGCCTGCCAGACCGGCAGCCACCGGTATCTTTTTGTCCAGATGAATGTGCACTCCAGTACGCACGTCGTAACGCTCCTTGATTAATCTGGCCGCCTGGAATGCCAGATTCTTCTCATCCAGCGGAATATACCCCGCCTGACTGGAGATAAATATCGTATCGCGAGGCAGTTCTGACATTTCCAGCCGGTCTGCCAAATCGACCATGGTCATGATCATCTCGACTTCGTGGAAGCCGTCACTTCGTTTATGTAAAACATCCAGCATCAAATTAATTTTAGCAGGCGCTTTTTCGTAAATTTTCAAGGCGTTCACCCGTCCTCACCTTTTCCCTAAGACAACTTAACATATTATATCAAAATGGGGCTGTCAAGTCATTTTTATTCCGAATTCATGGGGAAAAAGCGAGGTCAACCTCATGGAAGGCCCCGCTCTCCAAACCGTCTAGATCGAATTACGATTTGCGTGCTGCCTCTTCAGCAAGCTGAATGGCACGCTTCACCATATTGCCTGCATCCTTGGCTTTGATTCCACCCCAGCCTTCCTGCTGTACAGTATCATAAAATCCCAGGTCTTTTGCCAGCTCATTCTTGAGCTCATCTGACATCACACTTCTTCTTCTGCGGCTCATGAAACCATCCTCCTTGAAGTACAGTTCTGATTAGTCCATTTACACCAGGATTCTTCCTGACAGCTTCAGAGCCACCATTTTCGATGAACTGTTCAGCATATCAATATGTGCCTGTTCAAGTAGTATGCCGTTTCTGGTTAAACCTCATTCCTGAGATGCCTGCCTGGACGGTATTTCTATACAAATAAAAAAGCAGTTCGCCCCAAGGGGCAAACTGCCTGTAAAACGATGCTTACGTCTCCATGTAGGAGTTAGGCGTCTGGTCGCCTGGGTTAAATACCATGACTTCCACCGACTCCGTAAGTATATCTGCATAACTGTAAGAGACTCGCTTGAACGTTTCTTGCTCCTCATCAAGCTTGACGATAAAAACAGAAGGGTACGTTTCTTCCAATACACCCGTACGCTCGATAGTCTTACGGCGGCCACCATTAGCCCGCAACATAATTTTTTGACCTATATGAGCGTCGAGATTGCGTTTGATATCCAACAGCGTATTTTTAGCCATTGTCGACGACCACCTCTTTTCTTGTCCATTATACCTGAATTTACAGTCAATGTCAAATCAAAACTAAATATTATATCAGCATGGAAAAGTTGCTGTCAATGAATTTTTTTGCAAATGAAAAAAGCCCCAAATTGGGACTTTAATTGACCTGTTTCAGACGACTGATGGGTTAACTTTAAGTGTGGATAAATCGTTCAAACCAGGGAGGCCAACGCGGTAACTGCCGCGTGTTTCGACACCACCTACCCCCTGGCTGCCACTAATCGTGTTATGCAGAATATCATTCATATTCACCGTTTCCCTAACCGATGTAAAGGCTGCCTTGGCTGCCACATATACCGGGTCTAGGGCATGAATCAGAATTCGGCCTGGTGAGCTGGCAAAGTTCGCACCTGCCCGCAGCAGTGCTTCAAAATGGGACTGACATGCTCCTGCAACGATCGTGAGCGCATCCAGATGACGCTCATATTGTCTTGCAACCTGGATCGCTGCCACAAAATTTTGCGAATTCTTGTAACTTCCAAGACTGTATAAGTCGTAAGGCTGACGGGTCTTCAGCACTCCGTCATGGCCGGTAATTACCACAATGTCAGGCTGGACTTTGGGAAGAAGACGATACAGGGCATCAGCCATGGCTGACTCATGGACATATTGACCCTCTGCCGGGACACGAAGCTGCTCATAGAGAGCCATACTTTTCTTCAGGTAATTTGGATCCCCATCCAAGTGAAGCACCTTGCCGGGCATTTCAAAATAAGCCGGCTCCCGCTGTGCAGCCCAGTCCTGCGTCAAGCCTTCAAGGTTGCGTTCCGCCTGTTCAATCCGGTTCTGCTGCAGCCTGGAGAGTGTCTGATGCGCTTTTACATGTGCCTGCCTGGTCTTGGCACTCTGCGGTTCATAAGGAACCTGTATCAAATCGTCCACCGGGGAGTCAGCAAGCAGACGGAATTCGGTCCCTTTAATGACCGCGCTATCCAACTGGAGGCCTTCCACCCGAAAAGTCACATCTCCTCCGTATGACTTTCGAACGACCAAGTCACCGATATTCATCAACATAATCACCTCTACCCCATCGTATGGGCAAAGACCCGGTTTGGTTCATCCGAATTTATTTACAGACCGGCACGAACTCCTGCATCCCACATTACCGTGCTTAACGTCGCATATTCCTGCAGACTAAGTGTCTCACCCCGTCTGGACGGCTGAATGCCAGCCTGCTCCAGTAACTGATCCGCCTGCTCCCGATTCTCCTTAGTGAAGAAGCGAGCTTTCAGATTGTTCGAGATGGTTTTTCTGCGCTGGGCAAATGAGGCTTGTACCACTTCGAAAAAGTGTGCTTCACTCGGCACTTCGACAGGGGGCTGCTCACGAACCTTGAGCTTGATGACAGCCGATTCCACGTTGGGCTGCGGAATAAATACGGTTGGCGGCACAATACAAACCAATTCAGGCACACTGTAGTATTGGACCGCAATGCTCAGACTTCCGTAGTCCTTCGAGCCGGGTGCAGCTGCCATACGTTCTGCTACTTCCTTCTGAATCATAACGACAATGCTGTCTACCGGAAGTTTCTCTTCCAGCAGTTTCATCATAATAGGCGTCGTCACATAATACGGCAGATTGGCTACAACACTCACCTTGCCCACACTAGCAAAGTCTGTGCGGAAAAGCTCTGCCAAATCCAGCTTCAGCACATCGCCGTGCTGTATCCGGACGTTGGGATAGGGCTCCATTACTTCTCCAAGGATCGGTAATAAACGCTGATCGATTTCCACAGCTGTTACAGGGCCGGCTGCTCGGGCCAGTCTCTCCGTAAGTGCCCCAATCCCCGGGCCGATTTCGAGTGCGCCCTTGGACTCGTCCAGATCCGCTGCATTTACAATTTTGTTCAATATATTCTGATCAATCAGAAAGTTCTGACCTAGACTTTTTTTAAATGAGAAACCGTGTCTCTGAATTATCTCTTTCGTTCGCTTAGGTGTTGCAATTTCCAAAGTCTCATCCATGCCATTCATACGCTCACAATCCTTCACGTTCAATTTGCGATAATGCTGCAGAAAACTCTTCCCGGCTAATTTGGAATACACCCAGACGCTTGTGGAACTGCTTTCCGTTGCAATAACCTATGCCCAGCAGATTCCCCATCTCCATACGCCTTGCGGCTGCCTGTGGGTGCACAATCAGTCCTGCTGCAATCAAGTCCTCCCAATCGATCAGGCTCGGTATACCCTCATAAGAGGTATGTACACGCTCCAGCGCATGGCGGATTGCCTCAGGCGAGGCATTCTCGACCCCGATATCCCCTTTGCGGGTTGCATCCGCTTCCGGAATAAAAGCATGCTTACAGCCTGGGACCTTATTTGCAATGATTTTGCGAATGCGCTCTCCGGCATGATCCGGGTCCGTAAGAACAATCACACCACGTCTCTCCTGTGCCAGTGCAATTCGCTTCAGGATTCGCTGATTGATGGCTGATCCGCCGGTCTCTATGGTGTCTGCCTCAACAGCCCGCCGGATGGCGACGGTATCGTCGCGTCCTTCTACCACAATGACTTCTTTTATCATGTTCCATTTCTTCCTTTCTAACGCAAAAAGAAGAGGAATATCCTCTTCTCTGCCAAACGGCGGCGAGTCTATTCAGACTCCACCGCTGCATATTCCGCATGATTCATTCATGCAACTATTTTATAGCATTCCCATTTCAAAGTAAAACGATTTTAGTTCGCTTCCGGCTTAACCGGACCGATCACATATACCGTCTTGCCTTTCTTACGTCCGAAATTCAGGGCATGCTTCACACTGTCATAATACACATCGATTTTGTTGCCTTTAATGGCGCCGCCGGTATCTTCCGCACGACGGAAGCCGAGGCCCTCAATGTACACCCACCAGCCAATCGGAATCACTTTTGGATCGACCGCAATGGTCCGTCCTTCAGTTACCCGGGTACCGGAAGCTGTTTTTGTACCAATGCCAGGCTCCTCAGAAGAGTACGCGGTCATCGATACATTTTTAAGTACTTTGGAATATTTAAAAGAAGTGCCTGAGACGGTAATCACTTTGCTGCCTGATGCAGCGGTTTTCTTCGAGTTCGTTGTCGTTTCTTTCTTTGCTGTGGAGGTTTGGGCCGATACCGTCTGAATCTCCGGCTGCTTCACAACTGGTTTTGCTTTGGTTCCGACAGCAATAACTTTATCTACACGGTTGGTCGATACCGATTTGCCCACCATCTTTTTGGAGACTAACTCTCCATCCTGAAACACCTTTTCGATATGCTGTACAAGTGTACCTTCTTTGCCGTTTACGATGACGCGATTGTCACCTTTGTACAAGCTAGGGTCAGCCGTTTTGATTACTTTGTACGCAATCGGCTGTTCCACTTCCACTGTACGCTTTGTTACACGCACTACGCGAATTTTCATATCTGCCTTGATTGGTGTTGCGAGCGCAGGATAAACCTTATCCTCACTGGCAACTTCAATTCCAGATTTCTGAATTGCATCTTCTACCGATGAATCGGTTGTATACAGAGTCTTGGTGTCTCCGTCTGCCGTAATGTTGACTGGAACGGCCCGCTCAATAACTATGCGGTCTCCATCTGCGATTGCCCCGTTCAAAGGCATGGATACCTCATCATGGGGGCTGACTGTGATTGATTGCTCCTCCAGCATTTCTTGAAGCATTCCTGTACGAGTCTCTACCGCTTGAGCTTTGCCATCAATAACCAGCGAAATTTGTTTCCCGGCTTGACCGTAAACGACTAACAAGATCATGATTGTAAGCGCGATTGAGAAAATAGCGATCAGTGCCATTTGACGCATGTTCTCATGCTTCCACCGCAACGCGTAAGACTTACTGGATGATCGTGACTCATGGGTCTCTTCTGGTTGGAATGTGCCCACTTCTCCGTCCTCCTTCATAGCCTCGCCGTCTAAAGTTAATGCATGATGTCTTTGACGCGACTATACCAAATTTTCTACAGAACTGATCGATATCTCAATGACCGGCTCTGCACCATGAACCACTCTTCGCAACATGATGTCACCACCTGAATTCTTACCGTATGATGACCTTATTTCTTTTATTCAAAAACAAAAAAGCCAAAGAAAGAGTGTAAGAGGAACTCTTTCGTGGCTTCCGAATGATTTTGAATATCGGAAATTCATGCACGAGGTTGCCTCTCTTTTTCCGCTTGCGAGGTTAGCTGTCGGGTTCGGGCGAAAGAGAGCCGCCCTATCTCCGGTCACCCGCTCATGGCGGATGCCCTTGAATTCACCCCGAGACCCAAAGAAGAAATCAAATAGCGCTTCGCAAGTGCATCCGCTGCTTTTGGGTCAGCGAAACGATGCGCATCAGCTGCTTACACTGATGTTTAAGCCCTATTGGTTCCCCCGCTCTCCGTTAACGGAGACTCAGCGAGATCGGTTCATGAAAAGTATTGTTGTGTCATCGGAAAGTGTCCCTTTGTTCATCCCCCGAACATCTGTCCAATTTTCCTCACAACAATTCACTGAAAAGATGATATCCTGTTTCGATGCATGTTGTAAAGCGTTGTTCAAGTACGTTTTTCTAAATATTTGGTTAAAATATTGTAATATTCTTCATTTATTTGGATCAAAAAGCAAATTCGCTCCGTCTACCTCTCTTTTTCACCGCATTTGCTTCGTTTTTTAACGAATCCCAAATCGTTCCATGGCATTTTTGGTCGTTATTGCAGCAATTTCCTCTACCGAAATGCCTTTAATTTCGGCAGCTGCTTCTGCAACCAGACGTACATGCGCTGTTTCGTTTCGTTTTCCACGATAAGGATGTGGTGTAAGATATGGGGAGTCAGTTTCGATGAAAAATCGGTCCATTGGCACCTTCGCCAGTACCTCTTTTGGCTGCTTGGCGTTTTTGAACGTGATTGGTCCCCCGAAGGATAGATGGAACCCTAGATCCAGACAGAGTTTTGCCGTTTCCCAGCTTCCAGAGAACGAGTGCATCACACCCCCGACTTCTCCAGCCTTTTCCTCGCGCAAAATTTTGACAATATCCTCATGAGCGTCGCGATTATGAATGACAATCGGCATGTTAAGTTCACGAGCTAGTCCGATCTGTTGTCTCAGTACACGATGCTGAACATCCTTGGGAGAAGTGTCCCAATAATAATCCAGGCCAATCTCGCCTATGGCAACGACTTTTTCATGCTTGCACAGAGACGCAATCCACTCAAGATCGCCCTCCTGCATCGTAATGGCATCCTGAGGATGCCAGCCTACAGCTGCATATATAAAATCATACGTTTCGGCAAGCTTCATCGTGGATGGAATGGTCTCCCGGTTGAAACCGACATTGATCATACGGCCAACCCCGGCATCTACAGCACGTTGAATCATCTCCTCGCGGTCCTCGTCGAATTGCGGTGCATCCAGGTGTGTATGTGTGTCGAATAACATCATTTGTATTTCTCCCTTCCTGTCGAATAACTGTTTTCTTTCCCGATCAAAATCCTATAAAATGCACCCATTTTATCATCATCATTGATTTTTCAGAGTACAACATGTGGAATTACCAAAATTAATTTCTACTATATATAGGAGCTCTTATGGTCTCAACTTGTTCAAAAAAAAGTATACATTACAAAATTATGTCGATCTACATATACTCTCCATTAAAGCAGATTACTGTATCATGATAATATCTCGAAATAGAAACTCTTTCTATCATAGCTAATTTGTAATAATTTTGCTCCTCACGGCTCACTTCATGATCATGAGAAGTATGGACGAATATGAGATGGCAGTTCGTGAATGATGGCGTCCACCTTGTTTTGCGGATAGTACAGATGATGCTTACCACGATGTATTCCGCTGATTGAACGGACAATGTCCGAAACCTCGGACAATTCATGCAACTTGTCCTGTCTATCCAGCAGCAGAATCTGTTTGTCTGTCGATTCATCCGGACGAAAAACATCATACGGAAGATCCGTCGGAAAATCAATTTCCAGATCATATTCGGGATGAAGACCTGCTTCGACAAAGGCAACCCGAATTTCTTCAATCGTTTCCACATCGATCTGTTCAACCTCTACATACTTATACAACCTGCGATCCATAAAACGTTCGCATAACTCGCTCAGAACAGAATCGTTCTCTTTGCGCCACTGCATGAATGTGGTCTGTATTAGTGCCTCATCCAATTGCAGATATTCATCAACAGAGAGCACTCCGTCAAACAGCTGCGGCAGTGGCTCCAGCATGAAACGGAATTGGAACCCCTGCTTTACTAGCTCTTTTGCACGCTTAAATATTTGTCTCAGGATAATTTCGGAGCTTCGGGTCACCGGATGGAAGTAAATCTGCCAGTACATCTGGTAACGTGACATCAAATAGTCTTCCACGGCATGCATACCGGATTCCTTGACTACAATTCTCCCGTGATAGGGACGAAGCATTCGCAGGATGCGGTCAAGGTCGATGGTTCCGTAGTTTACACCTGTAAAGTATGCATCCCGAAGCAGATAGTCCATCCGGTCTGCATCAAGCGGGCTAGTGACCAAATTTACGACGATTGGCTTTTCATATGTTTTCTGAATAACAGATGCCACCTTCTCCGGGAAATCGGGAGCATACCGTCTCAGGATTGCCCCCACTTCGGTATCCCCAAGGATAATTCGGCAGGTCCAGTCCTCATGATTCATGTCGAAGGCTTCTTCAATGGAGTGAGAGAATGGCCCATGTCCCAAGTCATGCAGTAATGCAGCGCAGAGAGCAACGGCTTTTTCTTCCTTAGGCCAATCGGAGTAGTGACTTCTTTCAAATTGAGAGATAATCTTCCGTGTAATTTCGTAAACGCCCAATGAGTGTGAAAACCGGCTGTGTTCCGCACCGTGAAAAGTCAGATAAGATGTTCCCAACTGACGAATCCGTCGTAAGCGCTGAAACTCGGGAGTATTGATCAACTGCCATATAATCGGATCTTGCACATGAATATAATTATGTACCGGATCTTTAAACACTTTCTCTTCGGTTAAACGCTGTTCCATGTCGCTTCGCTCCCTTGTTTATGAGTTGTGTTTGTCGCTTTCAGCCTTGCCCAGCCCTATTATTCGACATACAATGACGAATTTTGTCGAATGATGCACTTTTAATGTTTTCCAAATCGACAAACCTGACATTGATGTTTAAATATGAAAAATCGCTCTTAACCCCTTGCCAACCGTAATCTTATCAAAAACAGCCTTAATTTTAAGCTAATTTTAAGGTTGACTGTTTTGGGAATCGTTGGTATGATGAGTATCATAAAACATAAAATAATGTCGAATAATGACAAAGATAAGTAGCTGAGAGGAGCACTGATTATAATGATGAAATCAACAGGTATTGTTAGAAAAGTAGACGAACTGGGACGGGTAGTTATTCCAATCGAATTGCGCCGTACACTGGGTATCGGTGAAAAAGATGCTCTGGAAATCTATGTTGACGGTGAGCGCATCATGTTGAAAAAATACGAGCCCGCTTGTATCTTCTGTGGTAACGCTGAGAACGTTACATACTTCAAAGGTAAAATCGTTTGTAACGAATGTATTTCCGAAATTCCTGCACCTGTGACAAAATAAGAAATTTCAGGTATAATGGACTCATTGAATTGTTAATTCTAACCTTTTTATATTCCTTACTTGCCTTCCCGGTGTGAACCCCACCGTTGGAAGGTCTTTTTTTTATTACCCCATTCGGGACAAACCCTGATCAGCTCATTCATAACTAGGAAAGCGGTGAAAAATCAAAAAAATATTTTTACACCGCCTTGGACTTTTAATATTTTGCTAAGGTTTCCAATGAGAAACTTTTCAGGTTATGTTCCCCTATTTAACCGTATGTTTGGAGCATGCAGAGGATTAGATCAGCGCGTTATATACATCACGTTTCGTTAACCCTCGGTCTGCTGCTGTTTTTTTCATCGCATCTTTGCGGTGAAGTCCTTCACCTTCATAGTGGCTGACGTGGTCCTCCAGGGACAATGGCTGCCACCAGGCTTCACGCTCTGCTTTACGCTCCTGTTCCTTAATGCCTTCTACAAGCAAACAGTACTCTCCAAGTGGTGGATGCTCCTCCAGCCAGTCTATGCACTCGCGAACCGTGCCACGTGCAAATTCCTCATGTCGCTTCGTCAGCTCACGAGCCAGCACAACTGAACGATCCCCCAAAATCTCTTCCAGATTGACCAACGTTTTGCGAATACGATGCGGTGACTCATAAAACAACAAGGTGCCGTTAGATTCGTCAAAACCCTCCAGCACTTTTCGCATATCCTTTTTCTCGCGCGGCAAAAAGCCGCCGAACGTGAAGCGTTCCGTCGGTAGTCCGGATACAATTAGAGCAGACAATGCTGCATTGGCACCCGGAATCGGAATAACATGAATTCCTGCCTCAATTGCTAGTTGTACCAGATCAGAACCAGGGTCTGAAATGGCTGGCAAACCAGCATCGCTGACCAGTGCCAAATTTTTTCCTTCTATTATATAGCGTATCAGTTCAGGACCACTTGCCGCCTTATTATGTTCATGATAACTAAACAACATGGAAGGGGTGATCTCAAAATGAGTGAGCAGCTTTCGGGTTTGCCTTGTATCTTCTGCCGCAATAATATCACAACTCTGCAGTGTCTTAATTGCTCGAAATGTCATATCATCCAGATTCCCAATAGGTGTTCCAACCAAATATAATTTACCCCGACCATCATGGGCTTCAGCATAACTTTTTTGAATGTGCAGTGTCACTTACACTCCTCCTTCCGTAGTACTCGTTGTATGTTGTGATCCGTAATAAATATCCATAATTTCATCACAGTAGGTTCCTTCTTCATTGTAGACAATGAGGGGCGGAAGCATGCGCACTTCGGGTTTGCCATCCTTCAGCGCTTCGATTAACACCATATTGGCTTCAAGGTGAGCGCGTGGATGTACCATTCGGATCCGCTTCGGCTCAAGCTTGTACTCCCTCATCAGAGAGATAATCTCCCCGAGCCGTTGAGGGCGGTGAACCATGGATACTTTTCCTCCATTACGCACGAGACGATTGCATGCCTGAATAACTTCCTCCAATGTACACCCCAACTCATGACGTGCCATGGCTTGGTGTGTATTCATTTTAAGGTCACTTCCATTTAGCGGCATATACGGCGGATTCACGGTAATCGCATCATACACAGCATGTCCTGTCTGTTTCACCAGTTCCCGCAGGTCGCCTTCATGAATTGTGATCGATTGGTCCAGAGCATTCAGCTTCACGCTTCTCCGTGCCATATCAGCCAGCCTTGGCTGAATCTCGATTCCTTCCAGGGTGGCCTGCGTACGCGTTGTCAGCAGAATGGGAACAACCCCATTTCCCGTACATAAATCGAGTACACGCCCTCGTTTAGGAACAGAAGCAAACCGGGCAAGCAATACGGCGTCCATGGAAAAACTGAATACTTCATCACTTTGAATGATTCTCAAATCATGAGAGAGCAGATCGTCAATCCGTTCTGATTCATGCAAAATTACTTCTTTAGCTTCATTGGCTGTCATATGATACGTTCATCCTCCGGTACTCTATATCGCATTTTAGCTTTAGTTTAGGTCTATAACCTTGAAAAAAAACCGTAGGGGCTCTTCCCTACGGTCACTTCATTTATTCAAAAAAGACAGGCAGAACAGACAATCGCCTTCCGTCCGCAAATGTCCGTAATAGACATTGCAGATATGGAATCCTTCGTGATACAGCCGGGCCAGATTATCATATCCTTCACCTACCACATCTTCACCTGTAGCCGGACCTGCAGGTCTAGCGGCTGGAGCCAGTGCAGATGAAACGGGCAGATCTACCGGAGCCTCACGCTTGAGCAGTTTGCGTAGCTGCTCATTCTCAATCGTAAGCCGCTGATTATCTTCAAGCAGCTCTTTGACAATCATTTTTAACTCTCCTAAATCACTGTGCAACTGACCCAATTGGGTTTCCATTTCATGAATGTGTGTAAACAGATTTTTCTTTTCCAAGTTTCCACCCCGAAGCAACCTTTATGGTTTACTTGATAACGACGTCATCCAGCGGAAGTTCTTTGACTTTACTGATGTCGAACAGTTGAACATGGACTGTGCGATTACCGGCATTGATGCCGACAACTTTCCCTTCACCCATAGAGGTGACGACCAACTTGCCTACAGCCGGCAGTTCTTCTCTCACACTTTCATAGTTATCATGCTCAAATTTCAGACAGCACATGAGTCTTCCGCACAACCCTGAAATTTTCGTCGGATTCAGTGACAGGCTCTGATCTTTGGCCATCTTGATGGATACCGGCTCAAAGTCTCCCAGCCAGGAAGAACAGCATAATA
This sequence comes from Paenibacillus sp. FSL K6-2862, assembly GCF_038005125.1. Taxonomy (NCBI): domain Bacteria; kingdom Bacillati; phylum Bacillota; class Bacilli; order Caryophanales; family Paenibacillaceae; genus Paenibacillus; species Paenibacillus sp. FSL K6-2862. The sequence goes on along the minus strand of NZ_JBBOSN010000001.1, from coordinate 26,365 downwards.
CACGGCCGCAAGGTCCGATTCCTCCAAGCATCTTGGCCTCATCCCGTACACCAATCTGCCGCAGCTCGATCCGTGTCCTAAAAATGCTTGCCAGATCCTTAACCAACTCCCGGAAATCCACTCTTCCTTCAGCTGTAAAATAAAAAATGATCTTGTTGCGATCAAACGTAAATTCCACATCGACCAGCTTCATCTTGAGGCCATGGTCTTTGATTTTATTTAAACAAGTACCGAATGCTTCTTTGGCTGCCCGCTTGTTCTCATCCACCACACGGGCATCTGTATCTCCCGCAACCCGAATGACCTTTTTGAGTGGCAGCACCACATCGGACTCGCTTACTTCCTTCTTGCCAACAACTACCTTACCGTACTCTACCCCCCGCGCTGTCTCCACGATAACGCAGTTTTCTTTCTCAATGGGAAGGTCCAGGGGATCGAAGTAATAAATTTTGCCCGCTTTTTTGAAACGGACACCCACTACACTATACAAAAAATTAACCCCCTTGTAAGCCAATCCCGCTTCGTCTGAAGCCCTGTCTTCTTAGGGAACCCTCCGAAGTAATAACCGTTTGCATATGAATGGAACAAAAACTGTCCTCTCCCCAGCCTTATGCCAAACCGATCAAAAATTGCTCCAGACAAAGCTGGCCATTGACGTTGAAACGCAATTTTTTTCTGCATGCTGCGGCCAAATCCATATAGGACACCCACTGCTCCGTGCTGCGGGTATTAGCCAACTTAGACAGCATGTCCAACTGATCTATAAAAACGATATGTTCATGCCTACCGTGCTGGACATACAGCATATCCCTAAACCATAAATGGAATAGACTAAGCATAATATCCAGATGTTCTGAGAGTCCGGTTTTAAAAAGCTTCTGCTGTGCAGAGATTAATGATGTGCTGCCTCTGCCCAGGGACTCCTTCCCTAATTGTAACATTACGTTTCTAATTTCTGCAAACCAATTCTGCTGGAGAATTTCTCTACATGATTCGAGTCCTGACGCCAAATGAACCGCTGAACGCGCAAGATTGGCCGGATGCCCCTCTGCAATCAAAGCTTGCAGCATTTCTTCAGGATTCAGTGCACTGAAAGGAACAAGTTGTGAGCGTGAACGGATAGTCGGAAGCATGGCTTGACCATTGTCCGTAATCAAAATTCCTACCGCAGGCACCTGCGGCTCTTCCAGGAACTTCAGCAGACTATTTGCCGCTTGCACGGTCATTTTTTCTGCCTGTTCTATAATATAAACTTTGGGATGGCCAGCCTCTGAACGGTATGAGAAAATACGCTGCAGATCCCGAATCTGATCAATTTTAATATTGTTTCCATCTGGTGCAAGCATCGTTAAATCCGGATGATTACCATGCTCGACCTTACGGCACTCCAGACATTGTCCGCAGGCATCATCTTCAAGCTCTGTACAGAATATGGCTTTGGCAAACGTCACAGCTGTCTTCAGCTGCCCGCTACCCGCTGGCCCGCTAAACAAATACGCATGGCTGATTGCCTGGCGTCTCAAGCTGCTCTGCAACATCTGCTTGGCTGCCTGCTGACCCATAATTTGTTGAAAGGACATACTTCCTCCTCAGAAGCTTAAATTAATAAGCATTCCCCGAATTTCTCCTACTTGTTGTAATAATGTGATCTTACCTTCTTCTGTTTCGAGCAATTCATCAGCCATGGATAACAGCGCAGAGTCGATTTCATCAATTAGCTTGTATCTTTTACCTCTGCCCCGCCGATCCCATCCTCTGGTCTCTTTCATGGATACACCCCGGCGAACCGTTTCTTCCAGAAATCTTTTGACAAGCTGCTTGTATGCTTTCAATTCACGAATCGTCATGGAACGAGCCAAGCGATCGCCCTGCATCTGAATTTCACTAAGTCGGCGGTTAAGCTCGGCTTGTGATGCTCGTTCGCCCTGGTGGTTCATCATGTCAGAGAAATTTTTGGATTGAACCGGTTTGGAACTGGAGTCGGTAGAATTGATCCCACTCTGCATCGGTCTAAATCCAGGATTGATTTTCATCGATATGCCCGCTTTCTATTATAGTAGACCATCGACCATCAGCACAGTGCGCGCTGCGCCTGTGCGTGGAAGATACCCTTGTATGAGTCTCTATATATAATGGTAGTTAAAACTTTTCACCATTAACCTGCTTGGTAGTCAACTTCCGCCCGAAAGAAAGCATTCCCTTTATCAGATGGCCTAATTTCGGACGGAAAGCGCCGATTCCTGATATCAGGAAGGACGCATATAAGTCGCCTAAGAACACTAGCAATCATTTTGCATCATAGACACAGAACGCATTGTTAGAAGTGTTCAAAACGATCCACTGGCAGAACAAACACAGTAGCTCCACCCACTTGGACTTCAACAGGCAGCGGCAGGTAAGAGTCGGTTGTTCCACTCATCGGTGTGACTGGAGTCACGAGCTGTTCACGAACCTTACAGCTGCTGCGAATGACATTCATTACGGACTCGACTTGACCATCATCGACACCGATCATAAACGTCGTGTTGCCTGCCTTCAAAAATCCACCGGTACTGGCCAATTTCGTTGCCCGAAAATTAGCTTTGACCAATGCGCTGGATAATCGGTTGCTGTCTTTATCCTGTATAATCGCAACAATCAGTTTCATCCTGCATAACCTCCTTCAGAATAAGCACCTTTGAAATGCCCTGTCTATATATTAGACAATTACTCGCCAAAATCCTTCAAAATCCCTGTCTCCAGCGACAAAATCAATGCTGCTGCGACTTCATCAGGCTGTTTGGAAGCATCAATAACCTGGATTCGTTCCGGGAATTGTTCCTTTAACAGGAAGTACCCTTCTCTAACCTTACGATGAAATTCCAGACTCTCTAGATCCAGACGGTTTACCTCACGTCCATCGTGGGCATCAATCCGGGCAAGACCTGCTTCCGGCTCGATGTCCAGATAAAGTGTAACATCCGGCATGAGCTCACCTATTGCGAACCGGTTAATGGCCCAGACATTCTCTATTCCGAGCCCACGTGCATGACCTTGATATGCCAGACTGCTATCGACGAATCGATCACAGATAACCGTCTTGCCTGCCTTCAGCGCCGGTTCCACCTTCTCAGCCAAGTGCTGGCTGCGTGCAGCTGCATAGAGCAGTGCTTCGGTACGCGCATCCATTGCCGTATGGAGAGGGTCAAGGATAATAGCACGTATTTTCTCCGCGATCTCGATTCCGCCAGGTTCACGAGTAACTACGTAAGGTATACCCTGTTCCTCGAAGTAAGAACCCAATCTGCTGATCATCGTCGTTTTACCGGACCCTTCTCCCCCCTCCAATGTAATGAATTTACCTCTGCCCTGCATATGCTTCCCTGCTTTCTATGTCGATAATGGCATCTTACTCTGCTGTGAATGTTATATGGCCTGATCTTTCTACTTCAGATTATGAAATGACACGCCCAGAGGTGTATGTTCATGATCATGGTATTGTCGTTTGGGCCATATTGTACAAGCTTCTTACTATAATACTATACATGATCAAGCAATAGCGGTCAGCTATTCCGCCAATTTTTTCAATAGAGATGACCGGTCAACTATAGATAATGGATACCCATAAGGGAAGGAACAATGATCCGGCTATCGCACTGACAATCATGGAGACGGAACTTAATGCTACAGCATTCTCGCCATATTCAAAAGATCTGGCCATGCCAAGTGCATGAGAAGCGGAGCCGAGTCCAATGCCATAGGCACTATTATCCTTTATTCGAATCCATTTCATCATCAGCGGCCCAAGTAATATCCCCGAAAAACCGGCAATCATTACAAATAGGGACGTAAATGAAGCGTTGCCTCCTGCCTGATCTGCCAACTGGATGGCAACTGGAGTAGTCACTGACTTTGGCAGTAAGGCGATCACGATATCTTTAGGATAACCAAGCAGCAGAGCTACCGATGCCCCGGTAAACATCCCTACGATGCTTCCTCCAAGCGTACCACCCAGAATGGGAATGATGTTCCGTTTCAGCACATCCATGTGTTTGGATAAAGGGTAGGCTAAGGAAACAACCGCAGGCCCCAGAAGATCCTGTATCCATTTGCCACCCAGCATATAGGTGTCCAGTTTAATTCCTGTTATAAGCAGAATGACTACAATTACTGCCGTTGTTGTGAGTACTGGCATAAGAATAGGCCATTTTATCCTCTTATATAGACGAGTCGCCGGGATATATAAGACCACAGTCAGAGCGATCATAGCTATTCCGATGATGAATGTTGACATGAGATCGCCTCCTTCTTGTCTCGATGCGATCTTATCCATGTCATGAGCCACTCACCAATTTTGGCAGATAGCAAGCAAGTTACTAGGGTACTGAGGATCAATCCCAACACAAGCAGGAGTGTATTCGCAGTAAAAAAATCAAAGTGATTAATGATGCCTACCGTAGGCGGGATAAACAATAACTGCAAATTGGACTGGAGCCAGGATGAACCTTCATTTCCCCAGCTGATCCTGACCCAACCCATTTGAATGACAATGAACAAAAGCAGCATGCCCACAATGCTGCCTGTTAAAGGTAGATGCAATATAGACTGTATCCAGGTTCCTATCCAATAAAAGCCATACATTAACATGACTTGCAGGACTATTCCTGTATATCTCTTTATCGGAATATCCAAAACAATTCCCTTCTTTCTTATGTCCAGACAGCACATGATGTCTTAGATGGTACAAATAATAGATGATTGAGGGATAAGGAATGAAAGAGTGAGTACGTAATGAGTAGTAAGTATCGTTCCCACATTTTTGGTTTAACTTAACTCTGCCCTTCCTTCATGACCTTCAATGATCGAAGAGTATCATCCGCTGCGCCATGAAACCTCGCCCCTTCATCCCTCAGAAGCTGTATACGTTTTACTGCAGCAGGACTTATTCGTTCCCCTGCATATAGGAGGGGGATTCCAGGAGGATACGGAATAATCATCTCAGCAGATCGATAGCCTGCACAGTCTTCGAGTTCAACTTTTGCTGTATCTTTTTCTGATATAGGTTGTAGTGAGAACACAATAGGCTCTGAAAAGGAATCCACAGATGGATCTAGTAAATTGTTCCACGTGGAAATATAGTGAACTGCCTTCTTCGCAGCTTGCGTTGATGACTCGTTCAGGCTTTGCCTTAGCTCATTCTCATTGGCTTGACTAATGCGCTCTAACGCCTGCAGCAAGTGCTCAGCATCACTTCGCGTTGAGCCAAGGCTAAAGAGCAGGACGACGTACCGTTCGTCGCTCATCTCGGGCACGCAGCCGTATGCTTCCAGCTGCTGCTGCAGCCCATAACCGCTCAGTACCCCCGCCCCGTCATATATGACGGCTTTAAAAGGGTCCTGAGCGGTGTAGCCCACGGCAGATGGCATCGCCGCCGCGGGAGGTGCTGTTGGCCGCCTCGATGCATCGGCGGCCTTGTTACCGCCATCAGCCGGCTCTGCCTCGGCTGGCGGCTCTTGCTGCAGCGCCTGCACAGGCTGCAGCAGCTGAAAGCGCGGCAGCTCTGCAAGGCCGCGCTTGAAGGCATCCACGGCGGCAAGCCCCGCCGTGAAGGTGTCTGCGCCCTGCACATGCAGCAGTCGGCGCGCAAGATCAAGCGAAGCCATCACAGGGTATGATGGGCTTGAGCTCTGCACCATGGCCAGGCGCTGCCTCAGCAGGGACCGATTCAACAACGGTCCCTGAATGTGCAGCATGGCTCCCATGGTGAAGGCGGACAGCATCTTATGGGTCGACTGCACCACCCCGTCCGCTCCGCATGACAGGGCTGAAGCAGGCAGCTCTGGATGCTGTCCATAATGCGCGCCATGCGCTTCGTCCACGAGCAGTGGCATGCCAGCACCGTGACATATGTCGGCTATGGGCTTCAAATCAGCGCCCATGCCATAATAATTCGGCAAAGTAACAAGTACCCCCTTTGCCTCAGGATATGCCTGGACAGCAGCCCTGACCGTCTCTACCGACGGCATAACAGCAAGTCCGCTGGATGGATCAACATGTGGCTCCAGAAACACAGCTCTGGCGCCAGCAAGCATCAGCCCATGAATGACTGACTTATGTACATTACGTTGGACAAGTACGATACTTTTTGGCTCATCACACACCGTAAGCAGCATAGCCAAATTACCAGCCGTACTGCCACCCACAAGGAAGAAGCTCTCCTCCGCACCAAAACAATCAGCCGCCAGCTGTTGTGCTCCCAGAATCACCCCTTCTGGATGATGCAGATCATCCGTACCGGTAATTTCCGTTACATCCATCTGCATCATATCCAGAAAGGCTGCCGCAGGCATAACGTCAGAACTTCCGTGCTGCTTCCTATTCCCTGTATTCATCAAAACTCGATAAGCTTGTCCATTCTTATGCCCAGGCACATGAAAAGAACGATTCCCCGACTTCTGGTAATGAAGCAGAGCCTCGTACAAAGGAGCCTGATATGGTTTGTATTTCATAGAATTACCTTCCTATATAATCATTAAATTTGGATTCACATTTGCTCTTTAACTTCCTATTATAATAAGGGCTCTTTTGTGAACTGTGCCTCTCTCAATTAGGTATTAAGTGAAGAGCACAATATTACTCTTATTCTGCTCCTCATTACCCTTTTATTATATCAGTCTTTTTGCCGAATCCGCGGCTCTACATGATCCTCTGTTCTACAATCCTCCGTATCAAACAGAAAAAGGCCCTATGGGCCCCTGAATACACCTACATCAATGGATGTTTCGGCTTATGGTCATTATGCGTTTTTTTGCACCCAAATCTGTTTCATTTGGTGTATAAAATAATTGTATTTGGCATCCTGTGCATCAGTATGAACCATCTCTGCTTCGCAAGCATCGCATATAAATTCAGATACAATAAAAATGCCTTCTCTTTTTTTCTGTTCGCAGATAATACATGTGTGTTCGGTATGTTCTTCCATCAACCATCCCACCTTGTTTTACGTTTACTATCAGTATTGCACAGTTTCTATTATTTTAAACCTTTTCATAGTGCTTTCTTTCTGTAAAATATATATATTCGCCCACCACCCATTGGGTGTCTGTACCGATTCAAAAGTTCAACAAATCGCATACCGCTCGTACTTTTCTGCACTGATGCTTCCCATACAGTTATATCGCCTCCCTCCTATATACACTTTCACCTTCGCGTCCACAAAAACTTATATTCTATAATCTTAAAAAAACTTTGATTTTCAGCCGATATATAATACATCAGAACCTGACAGCCAAGAAGTTCGTGGATATACTTGTATGAGGCTCCTACTCTTAAACTTGTACATCATCCCTACAGCGCTTCCATGGTTCCTATACGCATATGGATCATTTGCATGACACCAACGTACAAGCATACGTCCACACACGAACGTGATCCCAGAAGGAGGATTTGTAATCGTATGACCGCTGAACCGGAGAATAAAGCTACATTTTATCAATACCGGCTTCTGAAAAAAAAGGCGATTGCCCGCAGTGTCATCTACAGCTATCTGTGCTTGCCTATCATTATGCTCTTCTTTAATTTACTGGCATTCTCCTGGACCGGCCTCTTCTTTTTTCTGCTGGCAGGGCCGATCACCCTATGGATTCATTATGTCATTGCCAGAACTATTTTGCTTCTGGTCCGTGCCTCTTATGCCAAACGCTGGCGCTGGAACTTCCATATGCCTTGGTTAGGTTACATTCCGGATCAGCACTTTAGCTACCGCATGTTTGTCAGAGTACATTTGAACATGAGCTGGATTGGACTATGCATCATTACCATTTGCCTGATCTGGTCTCCGCTGTCCTTCACGCTTTCACTGATTTTCTGGCATCTGTGGCTGCTCATCCCCCGTCTGTACGTGGTTATGATTCTATCACGTGAACGCAAAGACGGATTAATCAAACTAAATGAAGAGGACGTTTCGTACTATCTGCAATAACGCCTTTACCTCTTTTATGAAAATCAATATGTACAAGTGCAATACATAAAACATGCCCCCAACTTGGCTTAAAAAATGACCTATGATCTTCGTAAGCAATCGAGCATTCCATTCTTTAATAATGAACAAAGGTTATCCACAGTGGATAACCTTTGTTCATTCTAACTAACCTTTCTTTTATCCACAGCATGGGTACAAGCTAATCAGGTTATCCCCATTTATTCCCGTTCCCATCCTCTATCTATTGATCAGACATTGCAGCCGTAAACTATACCCCATTAAGCAGCTATATATCTACTGCTCTTCGCCTCAAACCTATTTTCAGCTCATGTCTCTACGCCTTATCTATTGTCTTGGACTACCATGACTGAGATACCTACACGCTCATAGATGCTGCTTTAGGGCCTCCTTCTAATATAGGAGTACCAAATTCCATGGAGCCCATGGTAGTACGTGCAGTAACTAGGCAGCTTATAAGCTCAGTTCATCTTAATCTTAGGCCAGGTTCTAGAAAGGAGTCCATTAGACTCCTACAGCAACGTACAGTATCTCCTCTTCCCTAAAATAAAAAAAGTCCCCGTAGGCTTACGGGAACTTGTATCGTCTGAACATTACAATGTTACAAAACAAACCGTACTCTTACTCTTCATCATCAGCAAGGGATTTCACCGTTGTTGTCGCAGTATCATTCCGAGGTACCATTAGCGTAAAGAATCCATCATGTACAGCTAGATGCACAATATGCCCCTCTTTAGCAAACACACGAAGAGAGTTTGAGGTATTTGATGTACTCTTGGCTTGTGTCTCCGTCCAGCCCCAGCTTTTAATCTCGTCTAGATATACTTCAGGCAAGCTGGTACTTTCACTAATACCAGACAATGTATATCGAACATAGTCCATCTCCGAATTGTTTCCGGATTGGTCCGATTTATTCGCTACTTTCGGTACAGGGAAACTCTTCTCGTTGACTGCGCCTTCATATGAAGTCCAGGAAGGTCCGGCATCTCCGCATCCTGTAAGCACACCCAACAAACCAATCATTAGAAATGAATACAGCCCAAGTCTCCGCCAACTTAACACACACACCCTCCTTTTCACAGCTGCACATTTCACAGCTCTGTGGTCAGGTACTTTTAGCATATTTAACATAGTCCTATTATACTGATTTCCTACTTATATTCTGTAACAATACTGTTACCTTCTGATGACGCTTGCATTCACTTAATACAGCCTTATAAACAAAATAAAAACCACCACCGAGTTTCTTCGGCAGTGGTTCTTTGCTTGGCAGCGTCCTACTCTCCCAGGACCCTTCGGTCCAAGTACCATCGGCGCTAGAGGGCTTAACGGTCGTGTTCGGGATGGGTACGTGTGGAACCCCTCCGCTATCGCCACCAAACGATGCTGCTATACACTCAGAGATCATTCTCTGAAAACTAGATCCGAAACGAAATTTGCGACTAGAACCTGCAATTTGGATAAGCCCTCGACCGATTAGTACTGGTCAGCTCCATGCATTACTGCACTTCCACCCCCAGCCTATCTACCTCGTCGTCTTCAAGGGGTCTTACATACTGGGAAATCTCATCTTGAGGGGGGCTTCACGCTTAGATGCTTTCAGCGCTTATCCCGTCCGTACATAGCTACCCAGCGGTGCTCCTGGCGGAACAACTGGTACACCAGCGGTACGTCCATCCCGGTCCTCTCGTACTAAGGACAGCTCCTCTCAAATTTCCTACGCCCACGACAGATAGGGACCGAACTGTCTCACGACGTTCTGAACCCAGCTCGCGTACCGCTTTAATGGGCGAACAGCCCAACCCTTGGGACCTACTTCAGCCCCAGGATGCGATGAGCCGACATCGAGGTGCCAAACCTCCCCGTCGATGTGGACTCTTGGGGGAGATAAGCCTGTTATCCCCAGGGTAGCTTTTATCCGTTGAGCGATGGCCCTTCCATGCGGTACCACCGGATCACTAAGCCCGACTTTCGTCCCTGCTCGACTTGTAGGTCTCGCAGTCAAGCTCCCTTATGCCTTTGCACTCTTCGAATGATTTCCAACCATTCTGAGGGAACCTTTGGGCGCCTCCGTTACTCTTTAGGAGGCGACCGCCCCAGTCAAACTGCCCACCTGACACTGTCCCCGTACCCGCTAAGGGCACCAGGTTAGAACCTAGATACGATCAGGGTGGTATCCCAACGGTGCCTCCACACAAGCTGGCGCTCATGCTTCAAAGGCTCCCACCTATCCTGTACAGATCGTACCCAAATTCAATATCAAGCTGCAGTAAAGCTCCATGGGGTCTTTCCGTCTTGTCGCGGGTAACCTGCATCTTCACAGGTATTAAAATTTCACCGGATCTCTCGTTGAGACAGCGCCCAAGTCGTTACGCCATTCGTGCGGGTCAGAATTTACCTGACAAGGAATTTCGCTACCTTAGGACCGTTATAGTTACGGCCGCCGTTTACTGGGGCTTCGGTTCACAGCTTCGGGATTACTCCCTAACCGCTCCCCTTAACCTTCCAGCACCGGGCAGGCGTCAGCCCGTATACTTCGCCTTACGGCTTCGCACAGACCTGTGTTTTTGCTAAACAGTCGCTTGGGCCTTTTCACTGCGGCCCCCTCGTGCTATTCACACTACCGGGGCACCCCTTCTCCCGAAGTTACGGGGTCATTTTGCCGAGTTCCTTAACGAGAGTTCTTCCGCGCGCCTTAGAATTCTCTTCTCGCCTACCTGTGTCGGTTTGCGGTACGGGCACCTTCATCTGGCTAGAGGCTTTTCTTGGCAGTGTGAGATCATGACCTTCGCTACTGTAATTTTCACTCCCCATCACAGCTCAGCCTTAATGATGTGCGGATTTGCCTACACATCAGCCTCACTGCTTGGACAGACATCCATCAGTCTGCGTCACTACCCTACTGCGTCCCCCCATCGCTCGTAACGATTTACGGTGGTACAGGAATTTCGACCTGTTGTCCTTCGACTACGCCTTTCGGCCTCGCCTTAGGTCCCGACTTACCCTGAGCGGACGAGCCTTCCTCAGGAACCCTTAGGCTTTCGGCGGATCAGATTCTCACTGATCTTTTCGTTACTCATACCGGCATTCTCACTTGTATAATGTCCAGCGCTCCTTACGGTACACCTTCAACCCTTATACAACGCTCCCCTACCCCTGATGCAAAGCATCAAGCCATAGCTTCGGTGGTGTGTTTAGCCCCGTTACATTTTCGGCGCAGAGTCACTCGACCAGTGAGCTATTACGCACTCTTTCAATGGTGGCTGCTTCTAAGCCAACATCCTGGTTGTCTGTGCAACTCCACATCCTTTCCCACTTAACACACACTTGGGGACCTTAGCTGATGGTCTGGGCTGTTTCCCTTTTGACAATGGATCTTAGCACTCA
>NZ_JBBOSN010000001.1:0-10000 GCF_038005125.1 Paenibacillus sp. FSL K6-2862 | reverse complement strand
GGCAGTAACAATCAGAACGTCAAGCTCCTGATCGACAACGTCCATACCAATGACAACATCGCCCTCATCCAGTGTGATCCCTTTTACCCCGGTTGCATTCCGTCCCATGGAACGAACATTACCTTCGGAGAAACGAATAGACATTCCGTTTGAAGTACCCATGATGATCTCTTGCTGACCATCTGTGAGTTTAACCTCTATGAGAGCATCATCATCACGCAAGGAGATCCCGATCAGACCACCTTTGCGGATATTGGTATAATCCTCAAGCGGTGTCTTCTTCACTACACCCTGACGGGTAGCGAAGAACAGATACTTGTCGCTCTCGAATTCCTGCACCGGAATCACGGCGTTAACCGACTCTCCCTGTTCAATCTGAATCAGGTTGATAATCGGTGTTCCACGAGCTGTACGTCCAAGCTCTGGGATCTCATAAGCTTTTAGACGGTATACCTTACCCTTGTCCGTAAAGAACATGAGGTAGTTGTGAGAGTTGGTTACAAATAGATGCTCGACAAAGTCGGTATCCTTGGTATCCATGCCCACGACTCCACGTCCGCCACGTTTCTGACTGCGGTATGTCGATACCGGCAGACGCTTCACATAGCCCGTGTGTGTAATGGTAATAATGACCTCTTCACGCGGAATCAGATCCTCATCCAGGATACTTTCTTCCCCAATGGTGATTTCTGTACGGCGATCATCACCGAAGCGCTCACGAATTTCTTGCAGCTCTTCACTGATAATTTCCAGTACCAGATGCTCATTGGCCAGAATCTCGCGATACTCTGCAATTTTGACCATAAGCTCGTTATATTCATTTTCAATGCGTTCCCGTTCCAGACCTGTAAGGCGCTGCAAACGCATATCCAGAATCGCTTGAGCCTGATCATGACTAAGTGAGAACCGCTCAATCAAACCTTCTCTGGCTGCATCTGTATTACTGGAGGAACGAATCAACGCAATAATCTCATCGATATGATCCAGTGCAATGCGCAAACCTTCCAGAATATGTGCACGGGCTTCCGCTTTTCTCAATTCGAATTGTGTACGTCTGCGAATAACCTCAATCTGATGCTGCAGGTAGTGATACAACACTTCACGCAGGTTCAGGATTTTTGGCTCCTTATTCACAATTGCAAGCATATTGATACCGAAAGTCGACTGCATTGCCGTGTGCTTGTACAGATTGTTCAGTACAACACCCGGGTTCACATCTCTGCGAAGCTCAATGACAATGCGCATTCCGTTACGGTCGGATTCATCCCGAAGATCCGTAATACCATCAATTTTCTTGTCGCGAACCAACTCAGCAATCTTCTCCACTAGTCTTGCCTTATTGACCTGGTAAGGAATCTCGGTAACAACGATACGTGCCTTGTTGTTATTTTCCTCGATGTTCGTTTTGGCCCGCATTGTAACAGAGCCGCGGCCTGTCTGGTAAGCCTGACGGATTCCGGAGCGTCCCAGAATATAACCGGCCGTCGGAAAGTCTGGACCATGAATGTAATCCATCAATTCCATGGACGTAATATCCGGATTTTTAATCATGGCCTGAACGCCGTCAATCACCTCTCCCAGGTTATGAGGAGGGATGTTCGTTGCCATACCTACCGCAATCCCGCCGACACCATTGACAAGCAAGTTAGGAAAACGAGCAGGTAAAACAACTGGTTCGCTCTCTTCACCGTCATAGTTCGGTTGGAAATCGATCGTATCCTTGTTGATGTCTCTAAGCATCTCCATGGCAATCTTGGACAAACGTGCTTCCGTATAACGCATGGCTGCTGCCATGTCCCCATCGACGGATCCAAAGTTACCATGTCCATCAACATGCATGTAACGCAGGGAGAAATCCTGTGCCATCCGTACCATCGTTTCGTATACGGCGGAGTCACCGTGCGGGTGATACTTACCGATAACTTCGCCGACGATTCTGGCTGATTTTTTATGTGGTTTATCGGGTGTCATGCCTAGCTCTGACATTGCGTACAAAATACGCCGGTGAACCGGCTTCAATCCGTCACGTACGTCAGGCAGGGCACGGCTAACAATGATGCTCATCGCATAATCCATAAACGATTCACGCATCTCGACGCCAATATCCCGATCTTTAATCTGCGAGTTCATTTCTTCCGCCATGCTGGACCTCCTTCTTGTCCTTCAACAAACGTTCCATTCAGTCATTAAGATAGTATATGTGAAAAGCCTAACAAGGCTAAAACCGCGCAAGAACGCTACTCTTTATTATATTACTTTCACAAAAGTTACACAATTAAACGTCCGCTGGGTAATAGCCTTTCTTCCGGGAACTTTAAGCAGTCTGGGGATTAGCCCTGCCTTCCTCTCCGTTTACACATACAATGCTAGAAAAGCGGCATATGTACTGCGTGTATTAAGGCTGGTGCCGTTCCCGTTCTACGTCCAAACTAGCAATTGTGCAGCCAAACGCACAAAACGTCATATTTCTCTATTATACCACTGATATCATCTCTTGTCCTTTGATTTCTCCGTACTGCTGCTCTTAGGGAACTCTCATAAAAACAAGAAAGGACTGGTGGCTTCTTGAGTATCCAGCGTGTCTCCAGCAAATGGACCAAAACAGTTGTGTTGCAGCGCAGCCGTACTGTGAATGAATATATCCCTGTCACAAGGCAATACGATCGCCAAACTCTTGAACGGATGACCGAACTGTTTGAGCTCAATTATATTAAGCCTGACCATGGGACCTACGGTAATGGGGTAATGCGAGTAAAAACAGTCCACTCCTTCAGTGAACCTCCACCCTTGGATCACTCCAATACAGAGGAGGGCATTACTGAGGAACCCTCCCTTGCCGAATCCAACTCACAGGATCTGGAGACTTCCTCACTCCGGTTTACATCCTATCAGCTCCAATATGGCACGAAACAGGAGTCGTATTCATCTCTAGAGGAGCTCCATCAAGCTCTGGAAGAGCGAATTCAGGGACACCTTTACCTTATTCAGCAGGGCATCCCTCTCCTCAAACACGAAGATCTGCCATTTGACTTACGCGTGCTCACGCAAAAGAATCTGAAGAACAACTGGGAGACGACGGGCATTCTCGGCAGAATTGCTGCACCGGGAAAAATCATAACCAACATTCATGGTGGCGGACGGCTGGCCACATTCGAAGAACTGGTACTACCCCATCTCCATGCAACCGGATTACAGAAGCTGCGCAGCGAGCTTTACCGACTTGGTATTCATACTGCTGTTCAGTTGCAAAAGTCGTTTCCAAGACTCAAAGAGATCGGTATTGATATTGCCCTCGATGAAACAGGCCGCCCCTGGATTCTGGAGGTCAACACACTACCTGGTATCTATGCCTTTGGCTTACTGCCTGACAAAGAGGCCTATCGCAGGATTAAACGATATGCAATTGCCTACGGCAGGTTGCCCTCCAAAAAAAAGAAAACATCACGTAATGCTGCCAAACCACAAGCATCCTCTTCTAAAGTGAAAAGTCGGGCACGCTAACTTGTGGATTCCCGGTTCCAACAGCCTACTAAAGTGAAAAAGGCGCCCAGCAGGCGCCTCTTCCCGTATCATCAGATATCGAGGTTTTTTACATATTTCGCATTTTCCTGAATAAAGTCACGACGAGGTTCAACATTATCTCCCATCAGGGTGTCGAACATCGCGTCCGCAAGCATTGCATCACTGATCGATACTTGCAGCATCGTCCGGCTTTCAGGGTCCATCGTGGTTTCCCACAGTTGTCCGGCATTCATCTCGCCGAGACCTTTGTAACGTTGGACATTGAACTTCGCATTTTCACCGAGACTCGCAATAATTTCATCACGTTCCTTCTCGGAACCGGCATAACGAATCACTTTGTTGCGCTCAATTTTGAACAATGGCGGTTGTGCAATGTACACATAGCCTGCCTCAATAATTTTGCGCATGTAACGATACAGGAATGTCAGCAGCAGGGTCCGGATATGGGCACCATCGACATCGGCATCGGTCATCAAAATGATTTTGTGATAACGGGCTTTCGAAATATCGAAGTCGTCACCAATCCCGGTACCCATTGCAGTGATGATCGCCCTGATCTCCGCATTGCCCAGGATACGGTCAAGACGGGCTTTTTCCACGTTCAGAATTTTACCGCGCAGCGGCAAAATCGCCTGGAAATGACGGTCACGAC
This sequence comes from Paenibacillus sp. FSL K6-2862, assembly GCF_038005125.1. NCBI lineage: Bacteria > Bacillati > Bacillota > Bacilli > Caryophanales > Paenibacillaceae > Paenibacillus > Paenibacillus sp. FSL K6-2862. The sequence continues at coordinate 5,826 of NZ_JBBOSN010000001.1, read as the reverse complement.
CCTGCTTCGCAGAACCTCCTGCAGAGTCACCTTCGACAATGTACAGTTCACTGATCGAAGCGTCCTTGGAGGAGCAGTCAGCCAGTTTACCTGGCAGGGAGCTCACTTCAAGTGCACCCTTACGTCTTGTCAATTCCCGAGCCTTACGTGCTGCTTCGCGTGCACGAGCGGCTTGCAATCCCTTTTCCAGAATGCGGCGGGATACCGAAGGATTCTCTTCCAGGAACTCCTGAAGCTTCTCGGCAAACAGGGACTCTACAATTCCGCGCACTTCGCTGTTACCCAGCTTCGTCTTAGTCTGTCCTTCAAACTGCGGCTCAGGAATCTTGACAGAGATAATAGCCGTAAGACCTTCACGTACGTCATCCCCGGACAAGTTACCTGTGCTGTCCTTGATTACACCCGCTTTGCGTGCATAGTCATTAATGATCCGGGTCAATGCACTCTTGAAGCCCGATTCATGCGTTCCGCCCTCATGCGTATTGATGTTGTTGGCAAATGAATAAATATTCTCGGTGTAGTTGTCATTGTATTGCAGGGCAACTTCCACCTGGATATTATCTCTGGAGCCTTCAACGTAGATCGGAGTTTCATGCAATACTTCACGCTTTTGGTTCAGGAAGGATACATATTCAATAATCCCACCTTCGTACATAAACGAGTTCGTTGCGCCTGTGCGCTCATCTGTCAGCGTAAGACCAATACCCTTGTTGAGGAAAGCGAGCTCACGCACACGGGTAAGCAACGTTTCGTAATCATATACGGTTGTCTCCGTGAAAATTTCCGGGTCCGGGTGGAACGTAACCGTTGTTCCCGTTTCATCCGTTGTTCCTAGTGTTTTCAGGTCATACTGCGGAGCACCACGGCGGTATTCCTGTTGATACACATGTCCGTCACGTTTAACGGTAACGACCACTTTTTCGGAGAGGGCATTCACAACAGAGACACCGACCCCGTGCAAACCACCGGATACCTTGTATCCGCCGCCGCCAAATTTACCGCCTGCATGGAGCACGGTCATAACAACCTCAAGTGCAGGACGTTTCATTTTGGCATGCTCGCCGACAGGGATACCCCGTCCGTTATCGACGACAGTGACGCTGTTATCTTCGTGAATACTGATCTCAATATGGTCACAGTAACCCGCAAGCGCCTCATCGATACTGTTGTCCACTACTTCCCAGACCAGATGATGCAGACCTTTGGCACTGGTGGAACCGATGTACATCCCCGGACGCTTCCGTACGGCTTCCAGTCCTTCGAGGACTTGAATTTCATTCGCATCATATGACGGTTGATTCATAGACATGCCTTTCACCTACTTCTATAGATTCAATATCGTAAATATGCGTTAACTAAGAATGCATGCTGAATGATCATCTTTTCTTTCTTTCAGCAAGTAGTCCAAACTAAAGACAAGCAGCAGAAGGCATACTATACCTTACCTGAAGAGCTCTAAAGATCAGGGAAAATGTGAGCGCGCTTCTTAAGTGTGGCTGAGGAAATAGGTGAATAGTACACAATATTCTTGGTCACGACAATAGACTTGGCTTCCTCTTCGCCGATGCGTTCCACTGTTTTTTCCTGTTCGGCATGCGTGACATACTGCTTGGAGATTTTAGAGGATTTTTCAATCGATATATCAAAAATAGCGACCAATTCGGAAGAACGGATAATTTTCTCGCCGCCCAGATGAATGTACATGTCCCCTCACTCCTTAGCGTTCAACCTGTCCGGCATGAACATGATAAATACTGGCATCTTTGAGCTTGTCAACGTTCAGGCTCTCGATTCCCGTAGCTGTAATAAAGGTTTGCACCTTGCTCTGGAACGTTTCGATCAGCTGCGTCTGACGAAAAGGATCCAGCTCGGACAACACATCGTCAAGCAGCAGGACCGGATATTCTCCGATTTCTTCGTGGATCAGTTCAATCTCCGCAAGTTTAAGAGACAACGCCGTTGTGCGCTGCTGCCCCTGCGAACCATACGTTTGTACTTCCCGGTCGTTAATGAAAAAGGACAGGTCATCCCGGTGCGGCCCACTAAGGGTTGTGCCCCGGCGAATCTCCTGCTCTTTCATTTGTGATAATTTTATCATAAATTGGTCCATTAAAACAGCTTCATCTTCCTCAGCGGCTTCGCTGAAGGATGGAAGATAGGCCAGACGCAGCACTTCCCCGCCTCCGGTGATCCCCTGATGAATCGTTTCAGCCCACTTTTGCAGTTTCTTTATGAATTGTTTCCTTTTTTTGACGATTTTAACACCATGTTCAGCCAGCTGTTCATTCCAGATCTCCAGCATCGTCTGGGCAGAGGCATCCTTGCCCCATAACTGTTTCAGCAGGTTGTTTCGCTGGACAAGCACTTTCTGATACTGCTGAAGATGATACAGGTAGCCTGGTGCCACCTGACCGATCTCCATGTCAAGAAACCGGCGGCGTACCCCCGGTGTGCCTTTGACAATCTCCAGATCTTCCGGTGCAAACATAACCACATTGAGTGCACCGACAAAATCGCTTAACTTTCGCTGCTCAAGCCCGTTGATCTTGGCCTTCTTCCCTTGTTGCGACAAAGACAGCTCCAAATTGACGGTTCCATACTTTTTGTCGACTTCTGCTGCAAGTCTGGCACGTTCCTCACCGAAACGAATCAGCTCCTTGTCGCGGGATGTACGGTGGCTCTTGGTGAGCGCAAGCACAAAGATGGCCTCTGCAAGATTGGTCTTCCCTTGGGCATTTTGCCCGATTAACAGATTCACTGGACCGAAAGATTCCAGCTTCAGATGTTCATAATTGCGGAACTGCTGCAGATCAATGCTGTTGACAAACAACCGGTTAACCTCCCTTTTATCCCGTCCGTCAGGAGGCAGCAGGGATCAAACTGTTTATTCTGCGGCAACTTCGAACGCGCCTTCTCCGTCCACCTCAACGATATCCCCAGGGTATAACTTGCGTCCCCGGCGTTCCTCTGGCTCTTTATTCACACGTACAAGTCCTTCCTGAAGCAGGGCTTTTGCCATGCCTCCGGTCGGGATGCAATCTGCCAGTTTCAAAAATTGGTCAAGCTTAATATATTCCGTACGAATCGTTACTCGGTTCACTGGAATCTTCCTTTCGTTAGTTGGTCGTCCGGTAAGGCAAGATGACGTAAAGGCTGTGACTGTCATCCAGCGGTTTCAAAATGATCGGGCTCATGACGCCGGTAAAAGCGATCATCAGCTGCTCACTCTCCACCACTTTCAGCACATCCAGCATATATTTGGAGTTGAACGAGATTTTCAGCGGATCGCCGGTAAACTCGGCTGGTTCAATTTCTTCTCTTACTTTTCCCAGCTCAGAAGAGCTTGATGAAATTTCGATCGTTCCGGATTCCATCGTCTGCATGCGCACAATGTTGGTTTTCTCTTCACGCGACAGCAAATAAGCCCGGTCAATCGACTCACTTAATTTTTTGGTATCCAAAACAAGTTCTGTTTTGTAAGAAGTCGGAATAATTCTAGAAGTATCCGGATATGTTCCGTCCAAAATGCGTGAATAGAACAGGACACGGTCAATTTTGAACAGGACCTGATTGTCAGCGACTACGATATCCACAAGCGTATTTTGATCAGGCACGATTTTGCTGAGTTCGTTCAGCGTTTTACCCGAAATGACGACATTGTTGAAACGCACTCCCTCTGCATTATCCAGCATTGCTGAACGAGTAGCAAGACGGTGGCGGTCTGTTGCCACAAATTTCAACTCATTGTCACCAAGGCTCCAGAGTACACCTGTCAGGATTGGAGTTGTCTCATGGGTGGAAATGGAGAATACCGTTTGCTTCACCATGTTTTTAAGCAGATCACCTGGAATGGATACCGTTTGGTTCTCTTCGATGCTTGGCAATACCGGGAATTCCTCCGGATCCAAACCTACGAGTTGAATTTCGGTAGCACCTGCCGAGATGAAGGTGTTGAAATTGTCTTTGACCTCCATGTGGATTTCCTGGGAAGGCAGTTTCTTGATGATCTCGACAAAAAACTTGGCTGGCAGTACAACACTACCTGGTTGTTCAACCTGAACTACGCTTTTATCTCCCTCTTCAAGCGGGATAAAGGATTGAATCGATATATCCGTGTCACTTGCTGTCAACGTCACACCTTGATGATTAACGTCGAATTTGATCCCGCTCAAGATGGGGATTGTCGTACGGCTGGAGATAGCTTTGGATACATGCTGGATGGATTCGTTCAAGTAGCTTTTCATTATGCTGATTTTCATGGTTTCACTCCTAGCGGATTTTTTGGCTGTTTGGGTATTGAAGGGTGTTAAACAAAAGGCCGAAGGCCGAGCTTTAAACGGCGTATTTGGAGATGATATCTTTAAGATCTTTTTAGTAATAATAGTAATAGGGGCACTGAATATGTGGATAAGTGGGTACAAACCCATAAAATTAAGCCTATCCACATGTGTACACGTTGTGCATAGGCTTGGGACTTGTTCAGGTTGGATTCTTAATTTTTTCGGTTAAGTTGTTGATAACTTTGTAGAGCTCCTGATCGGATTTGATCGATTGGGAGATTTTTTCGTGCGCATGAATCACAGTCGTATGATCTCGTCCTCCGAAGGCTTCCCCAATTTTGGGCAGGGAGAAATCGGTTAGTTCACGCGATAGATACATGGCAATCTGTCTAGGGAAAGCAACGGCTTTGGTCCGCTTCCGTGCTTTGAAATCTTCAAGCTTAAGGCTGTAATACTCGCCGACCTTTTGTTGGATGTCTTGAATAGTGATCATTTTAGGACGGCTGGAAGGAATGATATCCTTCAATGCTTCTGCAGCCAGATGAGTTGTTACGTCTTGATTCGTCAGTGAAGAGTAGGCAACCACCCGAATTAGTGCGCCTTCCAGTTCACGAATATTGGTATCGATCTGGTTGGCGATATACATCATTGCTTCGTTAGGAATATCGAGGTTTTCCGCACGCGCCTTTTTCCGCAAAATGGCGATCCGTGTCTCGAGATCCGGAGGCTGGATATCCGTAATGAGTCCCCATTCAAAGCGGGAACGAAGCCGCTCTTCCAGAGTCGGAATTTCCTTCGGTGGTCTGTCGCTGGAGATAATGATCTGTTTCCGTTCCTCGTGCAGCGCATTAAACGTATGGAAAAATTCCTCTTGTGTTGATTCTTTTCCCGCCAAAAACTGAATATCATCTATAAGCAGAATATCGACATTCCGGTACTTGTTACGGAAGCTCTCCCCGCGGTTGTCACGGATGGAGTTAATGAATTCGTTCGTGAATTTCTCAGATGACAAATAAACAACCTTGCTCCCCGGATCATGCTCCAAAACGTAGTGGCCAATGGCATGCATCAAGTGGGTTTTGCCGAGTCCAACTCCCCCGTATAAAAACAAAGGATTGTATGCTTTGGCGGGCGCTTCAGCGACCGCCAGCGATGCGGCATGAGCAAAGCGGTTGCCTGGTCCAATGACAAATGTATCGAAAGTATATTTGGGATTCAGCATGCTGAGAACCGCTTCTTCCTGTACTACCGTAGGCGTTGGCGCCGGCAGCTGCGGATCCGGTTCAGCAGGCTTGTTCTCTTCGATGACAAATTTCACATCGACTTGCTTGCCTAGCAGTTCATATACTGTCGAGCCTACCAATTTGGTGTAACGGCTCTCCAGCCATTCGACGGCAAACGTAGTCGGCGCGGAAATGACAATTGAACTGTCATTCAGCTTCGTTGCTTTGGTTGCTTTGAACCAGGTATCGAAGCTGGGTTTGCTGAGCTTGTTTTGTATGATTGATAAAATTTGCTGCCATAAATCAGAAGTATGGCTGTCCAC